>CAWJBU010000001.1:0-877972 GCA_963841235.1 uncultured Acidobacteriota bacterium
GGAATTGGTTCCGATGTTGAGTACAAAGAATAGTCTCGGAGCGCACAACTTTCGTCCCACCAAGAGAAATGAAGAAAGGTGCGTGGGTTAATTGTCGGCACGTAAATGAGTGAAGTTCCCCTCGAAGTGCTGGACTGCGGCCCATTGTGAGAGTGTCTAGCAGCGATGCCACCCGGCATGTTTTTTTTGTTCAACTCCATCGACTTGAGGAAAAGAGATTCCCCGGCGATGACATTCTCGGTTTTCAGACTCTGGATGACGGCTTCCAATGTCGAGTAATTCACCCATCCAAACTGACGTTTCATCTCTTTCCAGCAGTTGTCCGTCCCATAAGTGGTGTGACAGAGTTCGGGGAAGAACTCAGAGTTGTTTTCGTCGATGTACGGATTAGTGCGGTCATCGGTTAGCGAGACGAAAAAGTAGTTGTCTAAGGGCAGGCCCCAAATCTCGTTTACAACGCTTCGGAGGACGTTCTGGTTCTTGAGCTTCCGTCTGCCTATTTCTTTTCTTTCCAGAGAGTACGGAGTATCCATAATCCATTCAGGTTCTATCAATTGCGAATCGTTCTCGTTAAAGCCTTCCAAGGCAAGGGCCAGAGCGAAATCCAGTTCCAGTTGTCCGTTTAGGCTGCTGTTATATCCAGAACGTGGGACTCCCCTCGAAGAGGTAGGCTTACAGGCGCTCAAATAACAACCACGCTTGGCTTCTAAGATAAGCACGAATTCATCTTCATCAGTTTCGACTCTCAGTACCGCGTCAGGATGGCCGAAACCAGTGTTCGCGAAATCAGGCTCGATGAATGTGATGATTTTTGTCGTCGTTCTTGGAAAGTTGGGATTGGCAATCTCAATCCCGTCCAAGAATGCGTTGTACGCATCTGTATTCCCGCACAAATGAAGGTCGGCGAAGAAGGTCGCAACCAATCCTCTTTCTCCCCACATGTAATAGCTCGAATCCATTTATCTGAACTCTTTTTCGAATTGGTGCCGAAGACTTATGTGAGTATTAACTCCCCGTCGTCAAATGATGCTACGGACTCAAAACTGAGTCTGAAGCTGCACTTCTTCAATTCGTCGCCGCCGACTTCCCGCACACGAACCGCATCCGACATGCGCTCTCACATTTTCTTGGGTTTCGAGAGGGATTCTACCACGCGTGTCCCGTGCACAAACGGTACGCCACGGCTGGCTCGGCCGCCGCAGCACATGGCACGGCAGGGTGAGTTTCTACTCCTCACGGCCAGAGAGAGTTCAGTACGTCCGCCAATCGAACTCCTGCCTTCGCGAGTTGCTCCTGAATCGTAGCTTCCGCCGCCTTGGTGTAGGTCTCGCCCAATTGCTCGTGGAGTTTCAGCATCCGGGCCGAGACATGGTCGTCGTCCGCGCAGGAATGGACATCCCGTGGGGTCTCGACAGGCAGGTTGACAGGCAAGCGCCCGTAGACGGTGTCCTCGGCGATGCGGTGGCTCTCCCACACCCAAGCCGTCAGGTCTACTGGCTCGGACTTCCACGCGACAATCTGCGCCTTGAATTTGTTTTCCAGTTCCTCCGCTACTTGCTCCGGCGTTTCTCTCTTTGTGAAGTGCTCGATGATGTCCGTATCCCAAACCCCGTGGAGGTTTGGCCGGTAGGTTTCCGATTCCACGTTCGTTTCCTCGGGGGCACGACGGTCGAACGCCACGGGAACGCAATTCCCTCCCAAGTCGTTGTTCGTCGTCGTGTGCAACGGCTGGTGCAGGTCGCCGACGAAGTGAATCAGATACCTCAGCGCGTCGGCTTTCTCCTGCGGGGTCGCCTTCGGATTGCGAAGCACGGCCAACTCGTCGGCAATTGCGCTCGTGACGCAGCCGGTCGAGGGCGGGCAATATTTCCCTATGTCACCGTCCGACACTCCACGAGGAATATCAATGAAGTGCCAGCCACTGGTATCGCGCTGCACGCTGCGCTCGTCGTCGGCCCATGTCGAGGAGTCGGCAAACGGGTCGAGACCGGAGTCGCCACAGTATCGTCGCAGTTCAGGACTAATGGGGCTGGCGGCAAGAATCTGCATTGCCGTTGACCGCGCATGGGGGTTGAGGTTCTTCTCGGCTATCAGCGCGACGACCTGATGTCCCTTGCATCCCCAACCCCATGCGGATGGAGCCAGACCGACCGCTGCAACCAATAACAGGGCGGGTCTGACGAAGAAAGTGAGACTGGCAAACGAATTTTTGAGACATCCTTTCGGATACATGAAGCGCATTTTTTCAAGCATCGTCCCCGACTTACAACCGATTATCCAAGAGAACCGCCGTGGAGCCAGCGGTCGCCGAGTTTCTTGTGCAATCAGTCAGACGGAGTTCAGTTTATCGTCAGGCCGCCGCAGCAACGCTTGTACTTCTTCCCGGAGCCGCACGGACACGGGTCGTTCCGCCCAATCTTGCTCTTGGTGTTCCGAGGCTCCGTTGTGGGGGTGCCCAAGTCGGAACGCCCGTGCTCCCGGAAATACCGATACGCTCCTACAAGCCCAGCCGCCATATGCTCTATGACCTTTTCGCGCTGCTCCGCGCCAATCGGCTCGGGGCGCATCTCCGGGTCGGGGTCATGCTCGTGGTAGAGCATCAGCACGGGAACCATGCACCCGCCGTGCTCCTCATCCGCAATCAGGTCAGCCCAGCCGTCGTGGCACATCTCCACGCCCCGCATGAAGCCCCGCGCCCAATCATTCGCGTGCTCCACGCCGTTCTCGTCCTCCAGCAGAATCGGCAGGTAGACATCGCCTTTCGAGAGCGTCGCGGCGATGTCGTTCCAGTGCCGCATCAGGAGGGCCAAGATGTCGTTCGCTTCCTCAAGGCTGCCGAACTCATGGCTGTCCGACATCTCGCCGCCGAACACCTCCGGCAGGTACTCGCTGGGCATCACGATTTCGGGACCGGCGACCAAGGCAGCGAAGAACCCGTCAAGTTCCTCGACGTTCATGGCCTTGCCGCCCGCGCAACCCTTGAGGAATTCCCCGAGGCGGTCGAACTCCGCGTCCGTCAGTGGCTCGTTCTGCGAAAAGATTGTCATCGGCGTCTCCCGACCGGGCTGCTCGGTGACCGGAAGCGGAGATTTTACCAGTCCGCTTCTGAGTCACTTCCAAGAAGATTGCCGTCCGAGTCCATCAAGCCGCTGTGCGGAATCTTGAATCCGGCATCGCGGAGTCGCTTCATCACGTCGGTGTGTACTCCCCGACCGTAGATTATCTCCAGCGTAGACCGAAACCCGGTAAACTCACCCCGCCAGAACTCGGCATCGCGACTCGTTCGCTCTTTCAGACGCTCTGATTGGTAAGAGCGCAGAAGGAATTCCCCCTGTTCGGTCAACCGCAGCAAATCTTCGGGGTTCGGAAATTTTTCTGTCATTACTCCTAACCCTCCCGCGAGCATCTTAACCTAGCGGCGAACGCAAACGAGAAACCGGACTCGCGGTAGAATTGGGCACCGAGGGGAAATACTCATGTTAGCTGAACAACTGGAGCCGGGAAAGAAGTGGATTGAATCAGAACTTCGCTCAGCCCTCCAAGAAACTGGGGCGAGCCTCGAAGAGCCTCTTTTATGGCGACTGGACTTCAACACTCAATGTTGCACGCTGGAAGCAAAAATCAACGAGGAACAGAAAAGTTGGGCGTTCAGCTATGAAGACGTTTCCGATTGCCTCAACACCCCAGAGACTCAGAATGAGATTCGGCGGCGATTGCAGGCTCTATAGGCTGCGCAGCCGCTCGCTTACACGGACGGGTAATGCCTAACTTGATTCCCTGAGTGTCAACGCTGTGATAAGCATGATGATGCAGCGGCAGCCCCAGAAGAAAACGTACCCAGCGAGAACGAAGCCAACCATTTGTCGTAGAAGTGGATTGTGCGGCCAGACCAGCCAAACGCCAAGACAGGCCACCCAAAACGGCAGTACATCAGAGACTAACTCCTCGCGGGTAGGTCGAGATACGTTGCGCCTCCCTAAGTTGAGACAACACACCGGTGGTAGAATTGCAGCGAAGGAGAGTTGATGCAACCCGGACGAGTCGAGCAAGGGAAGCGGTGGATTGAATCAGAATTTCACACAGCGTACGAGGCAATCCACGCTTCATGGCAGGTGGGTCACAGCACGCAATCTGCAACGTTGGAAGCGGTAGTGAACGGGAAACCGAGAAGTTGGACGTTCAGCTACAACGAGCTGTGTGACTGCCGAACGACCCCTGAGATTCAGAAAGATATTCGGCGGCGATTGCGGGCTCTATAGACCGAGCATTGAGACGCGCAACAGAACTGTTCGAAGTCCGACCACGGTCTGGCTGCAGCTTTGTCGCGGGCCTCACTCATTTCGGTGTTCCTCGCGCGTTGTAAATTCTCGAACGCATTCCGAGTCGCCTCTACACTCTCGATAATTTGCCTCTCGGGTTGCATCGGTTCGGCGTTATCGTTACTAAGAGACGCCCGCCCAAGGGATAAGAACGTGAGTTCATCTGCTGTCGAGTTTTGGAAGGCCGTTGACCGCTGGAACATGAACCAAGTGCCAATCGTCCTAGAGTTTGTGAGGGCAGCCTCGCCTCAATTGCAGGAAAGATTCACGGGTACGGTGATACGCGCAGACAAGCCCTCAGTCATCTTTCGAGACGTGAAGACTGGAAGGGCGCATCCAATAGATTTTGGAGACGCTGACATATTTATTGGGGGCTTCGAGTTGGTCGAGCCCTTCGGGATGGTCCGGGTGTTCGACGTGGATTGGGAGAATGCGGAGCTTCTGACCTGCACGCTGATGGAACCGCAAGAAACGGCAATCGCGAATTGAGATTTCCGTACTTCTACCAGACGGGCTCGGTGCAACTGGATTCTTCAGAGTATGGATAGGGGATGGCCGATGGACACTATGGGCGCTATCGCAACCGCATTAGAGGCACTTGAAAGAGGCGAGACCCTGAATCAAGCGATAACTAAAATCTTGCTCAAATACGGGTACATTAACGCGACCGAAGTAACGCATCTCCAATCGGGCGAGCGCGAGTACCTTGCAACCTCCATCACCGCAAAAGGCCTGAGGCTACAGCGGCGAAAAAGCTAGGGCACTCCTCAATCCCCGAACGCGATTTCAATCTTGCCGCGCAGTTTTCCGAGCCTCGCTGCACTCTCCGATATAAAGGAGTTCGTGCCCTCGCTGAACGAAATCGCCGACAAAGATTTCAAAATCGCTTTACACGAAGCGGCGCAGGTGCAAGCCTACGGGAAACATCACTAATGTCGGCGACAGGCAGAGACTTGACGAGATACTGGGCAAGGCGGGTCTGAGCCACACGGATGTTCAAAGCCTGACCGAATCGATTAAAGCAGATGGGGAAAAGAGGCCCGGAAGCAAAGTCGGAGCGTGGGTGAAGGATAACGCTCCGAAGGTTGTGATGGGCGGTGTCAAGATTGGCGCAAAAATCGGAGCGGAACTCCTCTCGGCGTGGCTGAAACAGTACTACGGATTATAGGATGACGACACTCCCGACGATACTTGCGCTCACAGCGTTTTCTTATATGCTTGGCGTAATCTTAGCTGGAGACGACGCAACTGCGTCACGAGAGGAATGTCCATGCCCACGAAGCGAAGCTTGGCTGCCAAAAAGGCGGCTCGAACACGGAAATTGAGGGCTGCTGGCAAGAAGGCAGCTAAAACTAGAAAACGGAGAGCGGCTGGCAGAAAGGCAGTAGGAACGAGGAAGCGAAGAGCGGCGGCTCGAAAGGCGGTAACTACGAAAAAGCTACGGGCTGCTGCCGCACAAGCTCCTCCCGCTCCCGCAGAAGTACAGGCTGCCCCCGCAGAAGTGCCGCCTGCCGCTCCAGAGGTCCGCCTGATACGCGAGCGAGTGAAACTAGGCATTCTTCCAGCGGGGCGGTACAGTTTCCGGTCTGCGGCCCGAGCGTTGAGTGATTTGGCTGCAGGGCTGTCGGGCTGCTCTGGAATTGACGCGGTGCACGAAAAGTCTGTCCCGGTATCGACGCATCCACGAATACGCAGACTCACTTCTTGTCGAGAGCTTTCAAGGCAGTCCAAGGCACATTTGGTATGACCTGCCCGCTTCCATCAGCCAATCTGATATTTGCCGCCTGCATGAGCGCGTTGACACCAACAACTTCAAAAACGCCTTCGTGCTCAGTAGCACCGACACGGTCGCCCCGCTTCGGGACGGTTGCTTTGGATTCTGTAGCCATGTCTTGCCTCCTGCACTTCGATTCCTTGTCATACTTCGTGTCGAATTATAGCTTACGGCCCCGGCACAATCGTCCGATTTATGCTTTTGATAGCATCCTTCGGCTGGTTCGCACCCCTGCCTTTTTTGCCGGCCCTCGACCTCTTTCCCGGTAGCAAACACCGTTTGGCCCGGAAACCGCGACTCGTGCTCGTTAGCTGGCTCTGGCCGCTCGCACGTGGCACCGCAGGATTGGTCAAAAAGGCTCCAGAAGCTCCCGAACCAGTGACCTGCGCCGACAGGTCAATCACCGCCGTTCCGGCGTGCCAGCGACCCCGGAATAGGCTTCCTGAATTCAGTTCCCCTCGTGGGCCAACACCGGGTCGAAAACGTCAGGCCAGCCGCCTTGTGAGATAATCGCGCCTGTGAAAGCGACCACCGCCGTCATTGCCCAAGGCTTTCTCGTCCTTTCGGCTTCTCTCGCGCCTCTGCTGGCGCAGACGCCCGGCAGCCAGCAGCAACAGCCCGAGTTCATCCGGCAGGGCCAGCAATTGATGCGCGAGGGAAAGTTGGATGACGCGCTGGCGCTGTATCGCAAGACTCTCCAAACTGCTCCGGATTCTTTGCCCGCGAACATCGCCGCAGGGAGTGTCCTCGATCTCATGGGTCAGAGGCGAGGAGGCCCGCAAGTATTTCCGGAAGGCAATCGTAAGTGCGGATACGCCCGAGCATCGGGCGATGGCACAGCGGGCGATGGCGATGTCTTACGCTTTCGAGGGGAATGGCGGGAAAACCGTCGAGTACGAACTGCAGGTCTTCGATTACTACGGGACTGCAAAGAACTTTTTTCAGCAGGGCGAGATTGCCAACGAGGCCGCTCGCGTTTGGATTGACTCGGGCGATTTGGACGCAGCCTACCAGTGGTATCAGTTAGGCCACGACACCGGACTGAAGGAACCCGACATCCAACCGGCTCGCCGAGACCTCTGGGAATTCCGCTGGGAGCACGCGCAGGCTCGCATCGCTGCCCGAGTGGGGGATCAAGCCGAAGCGCAGAAGCACGTCGCTGCGGCGAAGGCCATCCTCGACAAGGGAACCAATCCCGAGCAGGCGCAGTTCCTTCCCTACCTGCAAGGCTACGTCGCATTCTATGCGAGAGATTACAAGACGGCGCTTGAGGAACTGCTGAAGGCGAACCAGAACGACCCATTCATCCAATGCCTGATTGGCCAGACCTACGAAAAGCTAGGCGACAAAGTTAAGGCTGTCGAGTTCTACCGCAAGGCGGCGGCAGCCATCGCGCATAATCCCGCCGCTGCGTATGGAGTTCCGTTCTCGAAAAAGAGGCTCGCTTCGCTCGGAAGCTAAGACTTCTCCGTGGCAGCAAGGACGATTCCATGTGTTCAGCTTAGACTATGGAAATGCCTATCGTGCTTCGCAGGTCAGACCGATTGTTTGTTCTCACGGGCGCGGGAATCAGCGCCGAAAGCGGGATTCCGACCTTCCGTGGGCAAGACGGTCTGTGGGAGGGACACCGGATAGAGGACGTTGCGACACCGCAGGCATTTGCGCGAGACCCGGAACTGGTATGGCGATTCTATTCGATGCGGCGTGCCAATGCCGCTCGTTGCCAGCCGAACTCCGGACATGTCGCGTTGGCCCGGCTTGAAGAAAGTCTGGGCGAGCGGATGTTGATATGCACTCAAAATGTTGACGGGCTGCACGAAGCTGCGGGGAGCAAACGCGTATTCCACATGCACGGACAGCTATTCCAATCGCGGTGCTCGAATCGAATGTGCGAGACCGAGCCGTTCGCAGACACACGAACCTATGAGAAGCGGTCGGATATCCCGAATTGCAAGGACATGTGGGGCACTACTGAGACCTCACATTTGCTGGTTTAACGAATCGCCGTTCCACATGAACGAGGTGATTCCGGCACTCGAAGCGTGCACGGTCTTGCTGGCTGTCGGAAGTTCGGGCGTCGTTCAGCCTGCGGCGAGCTTTCCGCTGATTGCAAAGGATAATGGCGCAAGCACAATTTACTTGGGTCTCGAAACGCCTGCGAATGCCTTTGCGTTTGATGAAATAATTCTTGGACGTGCGGGCGAAAAGCTCCCGACGCTAATGGTATCAACTTGATGTGTGTGGCGTGAGAAATCAATCGCCGCCGGTCGAGCGTTCCTGTGACCCGTAAAAGAAAAGTTTGCCTGCCACCGTGCGATAGGAATTAGGCAGTGCGGAGGTCAGCAAAGCGGCGGCCCCACGCGTGACGGGGCTATCCACTTCTACGCCACAGCAAACAGTTTGCAGTTTATTTCCCTGTTCGATTTTATGCACACAATCGGCTCGAAACTTTTCACGGTATCGAATGAGTCCTTGCACGGGAGGTTGTTTGGTAAGTGTGCGTCGTCGTACCAATAGCGAAATGCCTTCTCGCCCAGCAGGTCGGCGCGATGCTCGTAAGCGAGAATCAGTAACTTGGCATCAATACGTTCCTTCTGCTTCATTTGCCACGGGGCTTTCTCAACGCTCGCCAGTTTTGTAACACAGTCGCAGAATTCACGGAAGTTCTTCTTCCCTGCTCCCCCCTTGAAGCGGAGGAGCTTCCCAGTCAGGTTGTACATGGGTTCTGCACGGAAGAACTTGAACTCGACCAAGGCGCTTTCATCGAAACATTGGACAACCAAGTCAATCTCATTCCATTCGACATGACATTTCGCCTCGGGGTTACCACGAAGAAAGGCACGAACAAAGAAGAAGCGAAACACGCTTTCGTCCCAATGGCATAGTGGCGTGCGACACAGTTCTTCGGCCATGTCGTGCAAAGTCAAGTCAAGTGCATCAACAATTGACTGCTTCAGAAGAGATTCCATCAGGTGATACTAATCCTCGGCCGACGTGAAGGCTACATCGCTCGGGACCGTGGCCCCGCCAAGGAGGTGCTCATAACTACGGAATTTCGAAATATGGAAAGGGCAAGAGAGGAACTCGCACTCCTGCACGGTGAAATTCGTCAACTGGAGAAGCGCATCGAAACACCCCGCGAATCACTCGGGAAGACAATCACGGAACTCTTCGGGACAGACCGTCCGGCATTCCCTGCACTACAGGAGGCAGCGTTGGCGGAGAGAATCGCGGAGGCCGTGGTTTCACGACTGCCGATTCCGTCACAAAGTGCCACTGCTCGGAAGCGGTAGGTCAGGGAGAGGGAGGCTGCGGAATACATGGGAGTCAACGTCTCCACCCTGCGTGCGTGGAGACTGCTTCGTTCGAAGAACGGGCCTCCGTTCACCCGTGTCGGGCGGATGGTGCTATACCCGATGGCAGAACTGGAGGACCACATGCGGGAGGGTTTGGTTCCGCGTCGAGGTGCGAGAACGACGTAATGTTGGATTCGGTCACACCGCACACCACATCAGAGTCTGTCACAACGCCTGTGAATTGTGAGGGTCAATACCACATTGTAAGAAGAAAGCTTCAACATTTTAGGCGGGCAATACTGACATGATGGGTTGGGGTCGTGGATGCCACCGTCCTCAGCTTGAAGAATCCAGTGATAGAAGCCGGGAATAATCTCGTGCAGATGAGCGCATGGTAGAGAATGCGGCTGTCCGTGCTGATAGCGGGCCATTTCCCAGCCCTTGCCAATGACGTAGGCTTCCCATTGGTCAACGGTCTTGCCGTTCGCGGCGTCAGGCATATCGGACAGGATTTCTTTGCGGTCCAACTTTGTGAGCGCCCCGAAGACGCAAACGCCGCAATCCATTGTGCTTTCCTGCTGGAGCAGTTGCGGCTGAAACCAATCTTCCAGACTCAATTCGTTCTCCTGCATACGTAGTGGCAGCATATCACTAGATTTTAGCAGTCGGGAATTCATTGTTCATCGCTCAGGAAGCGATACTCTGATATTCCGCAGCAACCCCCGCACCACAAGTCTGCGCTCGAAGGTCAGCCTGCGCAGTCTGAGCTTGCTTGCGAACCGTCGCACCTGACCATCCTTACGTGACCTCCTCAGGCTCAAGTCCGGTACGCAGGGAATCGCCTGCGACCTTCAAGTCGTGGGCGCGACTGACGCACCGTCCGAGAACCCCACTGGACGGCTCGAACACATGGAGATGGCGGCCGTTCAGTGGACGATCTCGTGCCCGAGCGTGGCGAGCGCAGTCGCGTTCGACGATGCAGCCAGAGCCTTTGCCAATCCCATATCCGATTTGAAGTACATCTTTAGACCGCGATTGATGAACATCTCTTTGGCTTCATTGTAGAGAGTTGCCACTGACACACCTGCCTTTGCGCGTTCGGCGTTGCCGGGGTGACCGAGCCAAAGGGAGCACAGGGTAACGACTGGATTGTTGGCGGCTGCGGCGTCCGCGTATTTAGCCTGATAGTTATTCCAGATTTCGTCGCAGAGGTTCGGCCAGCCCTCATAGTCCGCCACGCGGCGCATGAACTGCTCAAACTCGATGTTGCCGCTGCGGCAATCGTGCGCCTTCCCTTCGTCTCTTGCAGGGCGATGAGCGTTCGCTGAACTCGGACGAGCATTTCGTGGTACGGGGCCGGGTACTCCGCAAAGAACGAATCCTTGACAGCCTTGCGGTCAACTTTCTTTGTCGGGTAGGGCAAGAACGGGAGAACAAGGGTGCGGCGCATGGTGTCCGAACGGGTATCGAAGAGCAGGTCGCGGCCGATGAATGCGATGTGAGAGCGCAGTTTCAGCTTACGAATCACGTTGTTCATGTAGAGGACGGCCATTTCCTCGTACCCCCGAACGGAATCTTGTTAATCAACCCCATGATTTCGTGCTTCTCGAAGTTGAAGCCTTCCGCCTCGTCGAAGATGCACAGGGCCGAGTTAGTGACGGCGGCGATGAAGCTGCGCTTGTCCTTGGGAAGGTTGGACGATTCGATACTTCGGAGCCGTAGAGCAGCCAGCCGATTTTTTCGAATGTCAGGGTCTTGCCGCTCAACTGCTCCCCGGTTGCCTCAAGAATGGGTGCGGCGTTGAACCATTCGCGGAAAAACGTCATTAGGATTCGTGCGTGGAACAGGAGCATGTAATCTCGCTTGGTCAGCCCGTCGCCATGTGCCCAATTTGCTGTGAACTGCCGTCCCCATGCGGACGAGTCGAACGAGAACAGGCCATAACCCTTCGTCTGTTTCCGCGCCTGTTCGAGCAGTGCGGGGTCTGGTGCGGGCCAGAGGTAGCCATAGGCTTCGAGCGTGGCGTCGGAGAAGAAAACGTCGTCCGTCCCAAGCGGCACGACATCAATGGCGTCCCGCGTGATGCGAGCCACACGGTGGCCGCCCATGTTCAAATAGACAGCTTGTTCGGTCGAGTAGGACATCGAGTGCACCTCGATGTCCTTGCGACCCTCGGTTAGGATTTTCAGTTCTATGTTCGAGGCTGAGACGTTTTGGAGGGTCGTGTCTTTCAGAAAGCCATACTTGGTGAAGAGGACATCCCAGTCGGCATTGTCCTTCTCACAGCGGATGAGGGTGCTGTCCTCCGGGAGCCATGCGTAGGCATAGCCGTCCACGAAAACCGTGCCGCGCTTCTGGAGGTCGTTCCAGAGCAGGTTAACAATCTTGCGGTCGCGGAAATGGGCCGGGCAGTCGGACTCGCGGATAATCTCGTCGATTTCCTGTCTCACGACATCAATGTCCTTCGTTACCTTCTTGCGCCCGAGAATTGCTTTCGAGATGCCTTCCCACGCCTTCCCATCGCCGCCGTAGTTCTGCCAGCCGCAGATGTAGCTGTCCATGTCGGACGGCAACGAGGGCGTCGAGAACGCCTCGCCATATCCGGCCTTGCGAAGGACCTCGACCAGCTTTTCCCCCGGAGACGGGGAGTAGGGGTCGGCGTTCGTGTCTCGGTCGTAGCAGACGACGGGATAGTCGTCCATGCGAAGGACGGTCCGCATGTCCGCCCCGGAGACGCTCCCCACGGCGCAGGCGCGATTCCAGTAGGCATCCGGCTTGTCGCCGTTTGCCTCGGCCATACGGGACAGCATCGAGAGCCAAGCAATGGGGTTGAACTCGCCTTCAAACACCATCAGTCGGTCAGATATGTCTGCCAGCGCAGCGAGTGTCTCATCGGTTCCGGGGTCGGCGTAGTGGCCTCCGAACACACCACGGACGAAGCTATTCATCTGGAACCGGCGGACAATCTTCTCGCTCGGCTCTCGGGTAATTATCGGCTTGCGGAAATTGGCACCGATGAATCCGCCGTCGGCGTCTTGGTAGAAGAAGACAAGGAAGTTGGGGTAGGCGTCGCAAAGGGACTGAAGTTGGTCCGCCTTGGCCTTCAATTGGCGGAGTTGCTCCTGTGCGTCGTACTCGATGTCATACTTCGAGCGGGGCTTCGCCTCTTGCTCCCGTTGCTCCGCGTGGATGCGGGCGGTGGCCACTTCAACGGCTTCCGAGACCTTGAAATTTGGGACGGACGAGCCGAGTTCGAGGACCTTCAGCACTGCCGCGTGCGCCCCGCGAGCCAAGCAATATTCTTCTGCGGTGGAGCCGGGGAACGCCTTGACGAAGGCGTCGCGCACGGCCAGCATGAAAACGTTTTGCCATGAGCCGGGCGACACCTCTGTCGGCTTGAAGAACGCCCCGCAGCGGTAGCATTTGGCGAACTTCTCATGCTTGGGAATCCACAGCGCATCAGTGTTGCACTGCGGGCAAAGGCGATGGGAACCGGCGCGGCTGACGCCGTTGTTGAGGACTTCGTAGATGTCAGCCATTGAAGGACTCCCGGCCGGGCATCTTGGCTACGACCTCGATTGTGCCGTCCTCTCGCACAACCAACTTTCCTTCCTCGCCAGCCAGCTTGTGCAGCGCCTCGATGTCATCGCCGCCGAAGAGAGCCTCCAATTCCTTGGCGGCAAGCGCCTGCGTAAATTCATTGATTGCCATTTGAACCTCGTCTCCCGAAGCTATCGTGTGGGGCGCGGCGGGAGTTGAGTCCGTGCCCCCGAGACTCTTTTTGTGTCTCTACTAAGCCCCCTCGTAGTCGCAATCTTTATTTAATTAGCGGAAACACGGCTCCCGCCGAGTCAGAGCCGCGAGTTACCGGCGGCGCGGACGGCCCGGGCCGTTAACGGCTTCCGCTTTGACACCAAGCTGGACTTCCAGCCGTTCAATCTTCTGCTTCACGGTTTCGGCTTCATGTGGGGTCAGCGAGGGCAGGCTGAGGAACAAGCGGCGCAATTTCGAGCGGTAGTTCTGAACCGTGTCAGGTGCCAACTGGTCAATGGTTTTGAGTTGCGTCATCGAGTTTCTCCAACAAGAAAATAAACAGATTTCACTAAAGCGTTCGGTAGTCGACAAACTTGCTCGTCGTCGAACCGGTTGTTCGGTTGTGAATCGCCGGAAGCAGTGCGGCACCGCACCGAGTCGGCGATTAGGGGACCGCGAAGTGATGCAGGTGAGGAAGAGGTGAGCCTTGCCTCACGCTGTCAAGTTTCGTGGAATCTATTCGTTTAATACCAAAGGTGAAGCAAGTGAGGCATTTCTTCTAAAAGTCTTTCGGGAAAATAGATTTGAAGGGAAATTAGAAGGAAGTAATGGGAGCAGATAGAAGAGAGAATACCGGCGACTTCCCTCACTTCCCTCACCTTCCGCCGCAAGCGACTGAGGCGACGGAATTTCCGAGGTGAGGCAGCCCTCACTTGGGCTTCACTTCTCCCTCACGGGCTGGGTTTCTTGTTCCAGCGTCTCCCGCGTGAAACTCTTCGAGAGCTTTCTTTTCGTCACGGAACTCCCCCTCGCCCGGGTCTTCCATGTCGGGGTCATCTTGCGAGTCGATTTCCTGTTGCCGTTCAATCCAATCCTTCATCTTAGACATTTCCTTCTCCCCATTACACGCCGCTGATTGCAGGTTGTACTGGGCTGGCCCGGCAGCAGCGAGTTCATCCGCCTCGTCCTCTTCCGGCTCAGGCTCTCTCCAGAGGTGATACCAGTCGAGTTGCGCTTCCTAATCGAGTTCCACGGCCGAGTAGCCATCCTCAGTCGCGTCGAGCACCGACACTTCGTGCTTGCATCCAGCTTAATTGCACTTGCAATCCGACCAAAAAGCAGGAGGGTCGTCAGGATTCCTAACTGCTTTGTTTTGCACAAAGCACCTTCTTCAATGCTTTGTAAATCCGTTCAGCCGATACCATCCGGCAATGGAACGCAGCGCGAATCTCAGCAGGGTCCGCGGGCAGCGTCGAATAAATCAGGAGCGCCCGGTCGTACATCTTGCCTTCAGAGAAAGTGAGGCCCGCTGCTTTGCGTGGGGGCCTCTGCTGTTTCGATATCGTTTCGAATGCGTTCAGCAATTCGTTTGGCATCCCTTGCTCCCGGTAAAGATAGTGTCTTGCTCTCTGGCAGTGCTGGCCCCTCGGCTGGCGGCAGTTCGAGCACCGCTCGGGCTTTCAGCTTCTTTTGTTGCCCGGCCAATTCTTTTCTGACGGCCTTCACAATGTCTTCTGTGTTCGCGCCGGGCTTCTCAGCTTTCTTCCATGCTTCCAGCAATTTCAACTCGGCATCCGTGACACCCGCAGCCTCTAACTGCGCCTGCAACTTGAATAGCTTTGTGAATGCGCCGTTCTCGTCCGCAGTAAGCACGTCGAGGAATATCTTGCGGTCAGCCATCGACAAACGAAGGAAGCGCGTTCGCGTCTGCTGTGCCCACATCATGATTTGCAAACGATTCAGCTTTTCGTGTTCGAAATCTTGCAACGCCTGCTGGTGCTGCTGGTATTGCTGGGCTGGGGAGCCTGTTCGTGCCATCTCGACAGCGCTCCAAATCTCGCGTGCTTCGGCTAATTTGGTAGGTGACACTGGAGCAGGCTCGATAGGCTCTGACGATTTCTTTGGCGACGTTGTTCGGTGCTCGGGAGGCATACCACGAGGCCCATTGAGGAATTCACGTTCCTCGCGGCCCTCTTTCAATTTCTCCTGATACGACGGTATGCGGCGACGAGCCATAATTATTTGTCCAGTGGAGTAGTGTAGTTGATGGCTACACGCACCAATTCAACCAACGGGAGAGTAGACGGATTGTTTTCGGCATCGCTCTCAAAATCCCGCATCATCTGAATCTGTTCGTCAGTCAACCGCAATGCTGCTTGCAAATCTGCATCAGTGATAGTCTTTGCCATCTTTCATCCTCCACTACTGACCTTTCTCCTACTCCGCCGACCGTTGCTTTGCTCGTGCTGCGACGGTGGCCCATGTATTGCTGCCGGGAATAGTTCTGCGAGTGTCATTCCATGTGCTCCCGGCACCAAGGGCAGTTGGCGGGGTCGTGGCGCTCGACCGCTTCGTCGTGAAGCTGTCGGTGACTGATTTTTTCCGCTATTTCGTAGGGGATGCCGACCTCCTTGGCAACGTCTGGAATCGTCCAGCCCAAATCGTACAAGCCGTAGGCTTTTTCATACTGCGCCCGAGCGCAGTGCTGGGCGTCAGCAGCGGAGATTGGAAATAGCTGTTCGTGCTGCTTGATGACTTCTTCGAGACTGGTTCCCATCGCACGGAGCCGCGCCTGAGACTCTTTCCGATGCCGCTCCTGTTCCTTAACGCTTGGATTTTTGTTCATGTCGTCTCCTCTTCCTGAATAGTACTGTCAGCGACGGCTTCCAACTTGGTGAAATAGACCAGACGTGAAACGCCTTTGCCCCGCTTAGCCTTTACCAACCAGAGACCGCTGCGCGTTATCCGGAGTGCGGAGCACTACGGCTAGGTCAGTACCGATAGCCTTCTCGCCGCCACGGATGCCACGCACCAAGGAACCGACCTCGAAGGTTGGTAATTCCGGCTTTGCCATTCTCCAAAGCCGCCTCTCGGCGGTTACTCACCCTGCCATCGCGGGTCAGGGTTTACGACCCGTCCAAAAAGCCTTCAAGCTTTCGAGAACACAAACTCGTTTTTCCTGTTACCGCCGCCGTCTCCGGTAGGCTGCTAATCAAACGGTCTGGCGAGGTCGCTTGGGGTACGGAGACGTTTCCCAATTCAGGGCTGCCCGCAGAGTTGCTACGGTTTCGCCGTCACCGTAAAAACCGACGTAGCGATGCTTGGGGGGCAACCGCAGAAATTCGAAACCTTCGTCAACCATCCGCAAACGCTTTTCACTTCGACTGCATTCGATTCGGAAACCGCGCCGGATGGAATGATGGATGTTTCGTTCGTCGTGAATCTCTCCGTCCTTAAACGTTCCCCAAACCGGGTCTTTCGATATCGGCTCCCCCGGCCACCGGAAGCCGGATGCCCCGCTAGCCACGGTTCCGCAGTAGAGCCAACCCATGGCCTGATAGATGGTGCCGATTTCCTTCGCCACAGGGTCCGCGTAAGCGATAAATACGTTGTAGCCCTTCTGCGTCATGAGTCGGCATGCACGACCATCCAAAAATGAACCGGCATGGTCGTGCGCCCAGTGGACGCACGCTCCGCGCACCAGCGTCGTCACCAAGCCTGCATATTTCTTCCCGCAGACTGATTCCGCCGTGTTTGTTCCTGCGGTTCGGCCGAAGCACACCGCGCCTGCCAAATGTTCATCGAAGTAAAGACCGAAGTAATAGTCAGCGGTCCCCATGTTGCCGAGCCATTCGTACTTAAGGATGATTTTCTTCGCTGCTTCTCGGTCAATCTCTCGCACCCACGCATTCTTGAGCGACGCCGCCAGTGCTATCTTCTGTTCAATGAGCGGGTCAGGTTCCTGTGCATGAAGCTCACGAATGAGGCGCTGATGCGCTTTCGCGGGAAATTGGGTCGGAGGGGTCGGAATCGAACCGCCGCCTGATGGCTGGTAAACCATCCGTTCTTCCACTGAACTACCTCCGCACTGAATCGCTTTCATTTAGGCTGCCTCCGCATTCTTTGGGCGAAGCAAAGCTTCAAATTGGGCCGCGTAACCGGCGGCTCCGTTTGCAATTTCTTTAAGGATAGGAACGATTCCTCGAATGCCATCTTCTACCACCGGCGTAATTTCGTTGGGGTTCAGGTGCGATAACTCGTCGAGCCGCTGCTTAAACTCCCCGTTGAACACGGTATCTAGTCGTCTACCGATTCTGCAGAAGTAGTCGCGGTCTTTTCGTGGGTTCGCCCCTGCGAACTCCCCAGCGGTCATGTCCTCGGTCTGCTCGGGTTCGACCGTCTCCGCTTCGTCCGCCGGTGTCGGGGCGATGGCGGGTACTCGACTGGGTGATGGTGCGGCGGTCTCATCCGTCGAGGCGGTCTCGGTCAGAAGCGTGGGCTGGCGGTTTGCGGACCCATCGTGGATGGCGGTGGCGGGGTTGTCGCCAGCCAACAGGCGTCTCATGTGCTGCGGCGAGCAGTGGAGTTTTTCGGTGACGTACTGTTCCCACGTCTTGCAACCGCAGATGGTCTTGGACTTCGCCTTGTTCAGGAAGTCTTCGCGGACCTGAAGTATCTCAGCGTAATGGGCGAGGACAAACTCCGTGACCGTGCTACCCCAAGCAACGACCAGCGCCCGTGCCCGGGCTTCCCGGTCAGCGTGCGGACTGTTCTTCAGTTTGGGGTCGGGACCGCTCATGAGGAGCGGTTCGGCTTTCACGATTGCTTCCGACAGCAGGCCCGGCGGCAGTGGTTCGTTTAGGTGCTCTTGATTGGTATCCATGGTTTTTCTCCAAGCCGCACAGGTGACTTCCCGGTGCGGCTACCTCCTGAGTTTGTGTTGCATCGCGACTCCTCTCACCGGCGTGGCAACTCCTGCTACCGCTCCGTCCATATAATACTGAGGTAAGCTCATTCGCTTCCGCAAGATTTGACCATTTTCAAAAAAGATTCGGCTTGGCCGAGGAGGGATTGTTGCTGGCTAGTATTATCTGGCGTGGGAGTCTTCAATATTTCGACCTTCGACCCGGCGCTGCCGCCCGCCGTTGGCGGGGTCGTCCTCACGGCGACCGCGCTCGCACCCGCAAGGAAGGGTGAGAACACTGGCACCCCGCTTACCGCGAGCCAATTTTTCGGGCCGTCGGCGAGCATCGAGGGCAATGATTGGATTTCCGCTATCACTCCACGAAGTTTGACCCTGACATCCGGGGAGTTCTTGGCAGCGGGACCGCTCATCGTCGAGGGGTCTATATCTGCCGGAGACTTGGAGGCGACAATCGAAGCGGCCAAGGTGCCCTACGTCGGTCGAGGAGAGAAGAAGGAAATCGACCCGAAGTTGAGAGACTTTGTGAAGAGAATATTTGTGCCTGCGCTCGTGAAGAGATACATTTCAGGCCTAAAGCAGAAACGTCTCTTGGTCGCTGCCGTCGGGAACGCCTCATGACCACGCCTATACGCTGCGCGATTTACGCCCGGGTCTCGACGGACAAACAAAGTCCGTTGTCTCCTGCCGACCAAGTGAGAAAGTGCCGAGAGTTTGCGGAACGCAACGGCTATCTGGTCCTCGATGAGCACATCTACAAGGATGAGGGAATGAGCGGCGTCGGCTCGGACCGGCCTGAATTTCAAATGCTGTTGGAAGCAGCGTATTCCCGCGTAAAACCGTTCGACCTAATCCTCGTGGACGATACTAGCCGTCTCTCTCGGAGTACTGAGGATACCCTCACGATTTACAAGAAGCTGGACTTTGCCGGAGTACAACTCATCGCAGTCAGTCAGGGGATAGACAGCAGAAGCGACCAAGCCGAAGTCCTTTTCACTCTGCACGGCATGATTGACTCTCAATATGTAAGAGAATTGGCGAAGAAGACTCATCGGGGGCTTGAGAGTCACGTCTTGCGTGGTCTTCATGCGGGCGGCCGTTGCTTCGGATATGACGCCGTACCCACTGGTGAGGGCGAATCAAAGCGTCTTTCAATCAATCAGAGAGAGGCCGCTGTCGTAAAGCGAATCTTTGAGATGTCAGCCAGTGGCGTTTCTTTGAAGAACATAGCAAAGACCCTGAATGCGGAAGGCATCGAGGCTCCACGACCACGGACGGGCAGACGCGGTACTTGGTGTCAAACGGCTGTCCGCGCAATGCTGAAACGCGAGCTTTACAAGGGAGAAGTTGTTTGGAATAAAACGAAATTCGATAAGATGCCGGGAACAAATAAGCGCCGGAGCAAGGCGCGACCCGAGAAGGACTGGTTACGCATCCCGCATCCTGAACTGGCAATCGTGTCGCCGGAATTGTGGGATGCGGTGCAAGCCCGCCTGCAGTATTACGCCTCTCTTTGTGAGAAACAGCCGAAGCCGGGACTCGCTCCGCGCTCGCTCACGAAGTCCGCACATATTCAGTGGGCTTCTCAAGTGTCGGCATGTGCGGCGGCAATATGGTCATCTGGACCGGCGGTGGAACGCATCGTCCATCCGAAGTATGTCTGCTCCAAACTGTATCAACCGAGGCACGTGCGAGAACAATTTGTATATTCGGCGGGATAAACTGGAAGAAAGCCTACTAGGAATTGCAGGCGGAACTCTGCGACCCGAAGAAATCGAGAATGCAATGCAAGAATTCGGTCGCCAACTTAGTGCTTCTCTGGACGGTGTGTCCGGCGAACTCACTCAGATGCGCCAACGGAAGGAAAAACTGGAACGAGAAATTCGCAACTTCACGCAGGCCATAGCTGAGCACGGCCACTCGAAGTACATTCTCGAAGAGATTGCGACCCGGGAGAAGGAAATCTCGGCAATCACTGACCGCCTTTTCTCGGCTTCTGCCGACTCTATAGAGGGCCATCTCGGAAAGGTGAGACAGCTTGTTGATGAGGGAATTGCTGACCTGCGGACCTTGCTGAATGAGAATAATGCGGCGGTTAAGGCAGAAATGCAGCGGCACCTGAAAGAGGTACGGATGTTTCCGTCACAGGGCGGAAACGGTTGGTACTACGAGGCGGAGGGCACTTGGGATTTGCTTGGGGTCAGGTACAGGTCTGGTCCAAAGACGCCAGCGTTATGACTGGCGTCTTCGGATGGTTGCGGGGGTTGGATTTGAACCAACGACCTCCGGGTTATGAGCCCGACGAGCTACCAGGCTGCTCCACCCCGCGGTGCAATAATAGCGGAAGCGCAGTGAAGCGTCAAATTCGATGCGCGATTGGCGGCTTCCGACATGTCTTGTTGGCCCAAGTAGTTGCACACATTGGGCGCTGAGATCCTTCGCTTCGCTCAGGATGACGGCGTTTTGACTTTTTCCGTAGCCTGTCAAGCTGCGTCGGGCGAGGATTCGGAATCGGTATGGCGATAGAAGCGCTCGTCGCAGGAATCGCAGCGATAGGGGCGCACGTGGAAGAGCGAGAGGATGTGGCGCTCGTAGAAAGAGCGGCGATGAGACTTCGAGATTTTTCTGCTGCCGCAGTTGGGGCAGTGACGCTCAGTGTGCACCTTAAAAAGTGGCAGGAGCGGCCTCTTCTCAGCGGACCTGATTTTCGGATCGGCTGCCAGCCCGTCGGAAGAGATTGGGCTTGAAGTGGGAGGGTGAATTTGTCCGACGCCGTTTCTTCGAATTCGATGCTATCGGTTCAGGCGGTCATACGCATGGCAGCTCGTTGCGCCTGGTCCCTGGTCGCATGAATTAGAGTCATTTCAACGTCAGTCGGTTGCACGGGGCAGCGAATAACTTCGAAGGCGCCGAGGCGCACGGCTTCGAGGTATTCGTCCCATTCGCCGGTCTGGAGCATGACCACGAAGCGCGAGGCTTTTCGCCGCGGGTCTCCGGTCTGAAGGAGCTCGCGGTAGGACCCGCCGGGAACGCGCTCATCGCAAAAGACGAGCGCAAGTGGCTGCCGGCAGAGGACTTCTTGGGCTTGCTTGACGTTGCACGCGACGTAGACGTTGATCATGAGCCCATCCAAGATGCGGACAAGCGACTTCACGTGTTCCATGCGTTCCGAAACGACTAAAGCATCGAGTTGGTATTGCATCTGAGCTCTCCGTGAATCGCTCGTCTCGAATGTGATTCGCCTGTACTGCCTTTCGTTGCCCGGACACTAACCGATCCGCCGCGACGTGACGTGTGGGGCGGTACCGTATAAGGCTTCCGCGATTCCGCGTCAATACCGGTTATTACCTAGGGGACGTCCGCAACCCGCCGGAAGTTACGCGGCGACGCTACGTTTTACGAGGAACGAGTAGAGCACGGGCATGACGAGGAGCGTGATGAAGGTGGAGAGCAACAGGCCGCCGATAACGGCGAGGGCCAGCGGCTTCTGGAGTTCCGCGCCGGCGCCGAGTCCAAGGGCGAGAGGCAGCAGGCCGAATAGCGTCGCTAGCGTGGTCATTAAGATCGGGCGAATGCGGATTTTCCCGGCGGCGACGAGGGCTTCATCGAGCGACGCGCCGCCTTCTTCCTGAAGCTTGTGGACGTACTCGAACAGGATGATTCCGTTTTTCACCACCAAGCCGACCATGAGGATGATTCCCATAAAGGAAGAAACATTCAGAGCCGTGCCGGTGACGAGGAGCATGAGAAAGACGCCGAGGAGCGAAAGTGGCGCGGCCGAGAGGATGATCAGTGCGGGGCCGAAAGAACGGAATTGGATCACCAGGACGACGAAGACGGCTGCGAGCGCCAGGCTGAGGACATAGAGCAACTGGTGAAATGAAGCTTGCTGGCTCTCGTACTGGCCGCCAATTTCGTAAGAAGTGTTCAGCGGGAATCTGATTTGCTTGATGGCCTGCTGGACGTCGCGGATGGCGCTGCCGAGATCGCGATTTTCGAGGCGGGCGGTCAGAGTCACCATGAGGCGCTGATTTTCGCGTTGGAGCTGGTTTTCGCCGCGGATTTGATCTACTTGCGCGACCGCGGAGAGCGGAACAATCTGCTTCGACGGCGTGACAAGCGGAAACTGCTGAACGTCCGCATAGTTTCCGCGGAATGAATCCGGAAAACGCAGGCGGATGGGGATGGTGCGATCGGCGCGGCGCAATTGCGTCTCCGAGATTCCGAGAAGCCCGGCGCTCACCTGTGCGCTGACCTGATCGGGCGTCAGGCCTGCGCGACCAGAGATGTCGGGATTCACGTGGAAAACGATTTCGGGATTGCCTTTTGTGATGCCCACGAAATCGACGAGGCCTTTGATCTTCTCGATCCGCGGCTGGATTTCTTCGGCAAGCTGCTCGAGAGTCGGCATGTCGTTGCCGAAGAACTTGATTTCGACCGGCTCGGGCGAGCCTTCGAGATCGCCGATCATATCCTGAAGAATTTGGATGAACTCGACGTCGATGCCAGGGATGTTAGTGGTGATCTGTTCGCGAATATCGGCGATCACTTCCTCCGCGCCGCGATGTCGCTCCGAGGACGGGCAGCCGAACCAGGTGCGCGGCCAGTGGCAGACGGGCTTGAGCTTGACGAGGATGTCACCGGTGTTTTGCTCGGTGGCGTAAAGACCGAGCTCGGCGCCGGTGCGCCGGGAGAAGGAGGCGGTCTCAGACATCTCGGCTACGCGCTTTTCGACCAGCGTGAGGATGCGATTGGTCTCGTCGAGCGAGGTCCCAGGGGGAGTGCGGTAGTCGAGGACGTAGCCTCCTTCGTCCATTTCCGGGAGAAAGCCGGTTCCCACCTTCGTGAATACGAAAATGCCTAGGGCGACGGATGCGACGGCCGCTACTACTACCCACCGGCGATGTTTTAGCGCACCGCGGACGGCGCGTTCGTAGACGCGATAGACCGGAGCGATGAAGTGGACGGATTCCTCGCGATGCGTCACGTTGGAGAGGAAGCGGATTGAGAGGAGCGGGATCACGGTGATGGCGAAGATGAGTGAGAGAAGAATCGAGACGCCTAATGTGAGACATAGCGCGGTGAAGAATTCTCCGACGACGCCCTCGAGGAGCGTTAGCGGGAGAAAGACGACCAGAGTTGTCGCCGTGGAGCCGATGACGGGCCCGAGCAATTCGCGCGTGCCGGCTTCTGCGGCTTGAACTGGATCTTCTCCCAGGCCAAGGTGACGATAGATGTTTTCGATGATCACTACAGCGTCGTCAATGATGAGACCTATCGCGATGGCCAGACCGCCGAGAGACATCAAGTTCAACGAGCCGCCGAAGTACTTGAGGAAAAAGAAAGTGCCGATTACCGAGAGCGGCAGCGAAGTGGCGGCTACGAGAGTGGTGCGCATGTCGCGCAGGAACGCCAGGAGAATGATGACCGCGAGAATGCCGCCGATGAGAATGGCGTCGCGAACGCTGCCGATCGAATCGGAGACGAATTCTGCGAGGTCGTACACGATGGAAATGTGCAGTGTCTTCGGGATCGCCGAACCAAGGTCTTTGAGCTGGTCTTTAACGTCCTGCGTGAGCTGAAGAATGTTTCCGCCGATTTGCCGCGAGATGTTGATGAGCGCGGCGGGCTGGCCATTTCCGGTGATGAGCGTCTGGCGGTCCTGGACGCCGTCGCGAACCTCTGCTAGATCGCGGACGCGGATGGGGACGCCATTTTCGATGGCGACGACGGTTGAGCGAATGTCGTCGAGATCGGCGAACTGGCTCGTGGTTAGAACGAGATATTGCGAATAATCCTTCGACAGGCGGCCGACCGACGTGACCTGGTTCGTGGACTTAAGTTCGTTCGAAATATCGACGAGCGACAACCGGTGGGCGAGCGCTTTCTGCGGATCCACGATTACCGAAACTTCGCGAGTGTCCGTGGCTTGAACCTGAATCAGCCCGACGCCGGGCACTCGGCTAAATAGTGGACGCAATACGTACTGGGCGTCGTCGTGCAGATCGGCGTCGGAGACATTTCCATTCAGGATGAGGCTCAGCACGGGAAAAACTATGGGCGATACTCGTTCGACCTGAGTCTCCGTGTTTGGAGGCAGCGAGCCCTGCGCGTCACTTACGCGGGCCTGCACGAGCTGGAGCGCGTACTGCATGTCCATATCAGGATTGAAGAGAATGGAGATCTCGGAGTTTCCGCGAATGGTTTTGGAACGCACGCGGTGCACGCCCATGGACGTGCTGGCGGCTTCCTCGAGAGGCCGCGTGACGGTAAGGAGCATCGCGTCGGGCGAGAGATCGCCGGAATGAGCGAGGATGACGATGCGCGGAAAATTCAATTCCGGATAAATGTTGCTGGAAAGGCGGAAGACGGCCAGGAGTCCTGCGATGCAGAGAAAAGCCGTGAGCAGGTACACGGCGTAACTATTGCGGCGGCAAAAGGCGACGACGTTCATGGCTTGATCTGAACGTCGGCTTGATCGGGGAGGCCATAGCCGCCCGAGAGAATCACCGTATCGCCTTCGTTCACGCCGGAGAGAATCTCGACGCGATCTTTCGTTTGAATTCCGAGCTTGACGTCCGCGGCGGTGGCCTTGTTCTGCTCGACGCGATAGACGTGCGGCTCGCCTTTTTCATCGCGGTAAACGGCGTCAGGAGGAAGCGTGAGAGCGTTTGAATGATTCTCGACGGCGATTTCTGCCGTCAGGTACATTCCGAGGCGAAGTATGCCATTCGAATTTGGAATGCGGATGCGAATGAGGCCCACGTTGGTGGCTGCGTCGACGGCAGGAGAGATGGCGACCACGCGGCCGCTGAGCTTTTTCGCGCTGAAGGCATCGCTTTCGATCGCGAGCGACTCGCCCACACGCAACTTCGCGAGATACATTGCGGGCAGATTGCCAAGCAGCTCGACTTCCGACAGTTCGGCGACCTCGGCTACCGGTTGCGCGGCGGTGCCATCAACTTGCTCGCCGACGCTGACAAAGCGCTTGGCAACTTTACCGGTCAGAGGCGAGCGAATTTGCGTGCGATCAAGCTGCATGCGGGCGATCGAGAGGCCGGCCTCGGCCTGCTTCAGACTAGCGGCCGCGACGCTCTCCTGCGTCGCGGCGTCCTCGAAATCCTTGCGCGATGCGATGCCGCGTTGGAACAAATCCTCGTTGCGCTTCTTCGAAGATTGCGCGTTTTCCAGATTGGCCTTCGCCTGCGCCTCGCCCGCCTCGGCCTGGAGAAGTTGATCGTGCAGCGGGCGCGAATCTAACTGCGCAATCACTTCGCCGGCCTTGACGGAATCGCCTTCGGCGACTTTCATCTCCGCGATGCGGCCGGGTACGAGTGAGCTGACGCGCACGTCATGATTGGGAAGTGCGGCGACGCTTCCGCTCACGGTCACCACTTCTTGAATGTCGGAGCGGGTCACGTGCGTGACGGTCACTTCGGCCTTGGCGGCTTCCTTACCGCCGCTGTCGGAGGTTTCGGAAGGCGCGCCGTGGGAGCAACCCATCAGCAACGCAACGGCTGTGATTAACGTGAAGTTCGCACAGGGCTGGAGCAATCTCATGTTCGCAGCTCTCTCCTCTATTCCAGCGGAACGCCTACGGTTTCTTCCAGCTCGGCGAACGTTGTTTGCATGGCGAGCAGACTATCGAGGTACTCACTTTCGACTTGCTGAATGTCCTTCTGCGCGGCGACGACACTCAGGATGTTTGTCTTTCCGGACTTGTAGCTGTCCTCGGCCATGTCTTCGAGATGGTGCGAGGCGGGCACGAGAGTTTGCGAGTAGAGCATCACTTGAGCGGCGCGCGACGTGAATTCGTAATAAGCAGCCTCGACTTGACCGGCGACGGCGCGCTTTTTCGCGGCCAGCTCGTCTTCGAGCGCATGGGAAACCGCCAGGGATTGCGCGATCTCGCCCTGATTGCGGCTGAAGATCGGGAGCTCCATCGAGATTTGGCCGCGCGCGCCTTCGCGAAAGCCGCCTTGCCCGGGATTATTGAAATCTGACGCCGAATTCGACTCCAAGATTTGGGATGCGTTCAGCTTTGAGCAGCCGCAGCCGGCTGTCTTCGACTTTGGCTTCCTGAACTAGATGTTGAACTTCGGCATTGGAGTCGACGGCTTTTGCCGCCAACTCATCGAGGCTAGCGGGACTGGGGGAAGCGTCGAGAGCGACTCGTCAGATCCCACGAGGTCGGCGCGGGCACGTTGAGCAGGACGTTCAGGCGGCTAAGGGCTACTTGTTCGTCGCGCACGGCCACTTGGGCTTCGGCATTCGCGCGCGAGAGTTCGAGGTGCGCTTGGATTACTTCGAGCTGAGGGATGTCGCCGGCGTCGAAGCGGGCTTGCGCGATGTCGTGCAGGCGCCCGGCGAGGCTCGCGACTTCCCTTCTCTCCTGGGTCACGCGGCGCGCGAAGGCCAAGCCGAAATAGGCTTCGCGGACGTTTCTTCGCAGTTGTCGCTCGGCCGCTGCGATATCGAAGTCGGTCAAGCGCCTTCCTGACGCGCCAGTTCGATGCGTTGCTTGCGCCTGCCGCCGATCTCGATGGGTTGATCGACGAAGAGGCTTTCGTGCGGGGTGTCGCGCAAAGCGGCGAAACTGACCGTTGGATTGGGGATTTCCTTCGCGGCGCGCACGCCCGCCAGAGAGACGGCGCGCTGGTCGCGGGCAGCCCGAAGATCGAGGTTGTCGCGGGTGGCACGGCTGAGCGCGTCTCCCAAGGTCAATGGTTGCGGCGTCTGGGCTTTGGCCGACGGCGCCGCGGCGAATACGAACAAAAAGCAGACTGTGATGATGCTGCGGGATATCACGCGATAGGCCCCCTTTCCCGCCACGCGCCCCAATCTAGCCCTCCCATCTGAAATCTGGCTGAAAGGGCGCTAATTCGCAAACGGGCGCAGACGAGAAAAGGGCTATTGGTTTCCAGTAACGGCTATGAAATCTGGTAATTCGTCGGGGGCGGAGATATGCCTGAGGAAACAGA
Organism: uncultured Acidobacteriota bacterium; assembly: GCA_963841235.1. Classification (GTDB taxonomy): domain Bacteria; phylum Acidobacteriota; class Terriglobia; order Acidiferrales; family UBA7541; genus Palsa-147. Next base: position 26,826 of record CAWJBU010000001.1, read on the forward strand.
GGCGTGAGGCGCCTCGGTCCAACGTATAACTCATTGAAACACATCTAGGTACTGTACCTTGACCGGGGGCTTAGGCGTGGCATACTCCCGCACAGAAAGTGGGGTTCCACGGGGCTGCGGGGCGGCACGAATCGGTATTACTAGAGTGTGCCGAAAATCACTGGGCGATTTCGCGCGGCCGCGCGGGTCCACGCGAGAGTTAGGCGATATCTGAACTCGTTGTACAGCAAATAAAACAGCAGTAATATCTCGGGACCAAATACTCTGGTCCGCGGAGGCTCCGAGCGTGCGGACGGTCGCTTTCGCAACGCACCGATATGATTGGCCGAGATTGGGCTGATTTTGGGTTTTTCTGTGAAGGTAGACGAGCGGCGCGGGAAATCAGAACTCCAGGAGGAAAACGTATGAAGAAGTTAATTTCATTGGCGTGCGTATTCGTATTCCTGCTTGTGGGGACTCGCGCGGCTCGCGCGCAAGGCGTGGGATCGTCCGGAAATATTACCGGGACGGTGACCGATCCGTCCGGCGGCGTGATGCCGAAGAGTGACGGTGGTTGCCGAGGAAGCCGGGCGCGGAATCAAATTCACAGCGGCCACGCGAGAGCAGTGGTGACATACCGACTCACCGGCCTGCCGCCAGCGACATACACGCTGACCGCCCGAATGTCGGGATTTCAGACGGAGGTTTTGAAGGGCGTGGTGGTAAACGTCGGCGAAACGACGATCGCGGACATTCATCTTTCCATCGCATCTTCTGCCACGCAGGTGGAAGTGAACGCGGAGCCGCCGGTGGTCGAGACAGAGCGCGGCAGCCAGGCGAACACGCTGACGGAGCAATACATCGAAGATTTGCCGATCAACCGTCGCGATTACCTAACGTTCACGCTGCTCATGCCCGGCGTCTCGGACTCGACGCGATTGGCCGATGACCAGGACTTTCGCGTGAAGCAAACGCCACAGAGCGGGCTTTCTTTCTACGGCAGCAACGGACGTGGCAATAGCATCACCGTGGACGGCGGCGAATCGCAGGACGATGCCGGCGGCGTGCGTCCGACTGTGGGCCAGGACGACGTGCAGGAATTCCAAGTGAACCGCAGCAATTACACGGCGGAACTCGGAGGAGCGAGCGGCGCGTCGATTAACATCGTGACAAAATCCGGGACGAACGACGTGCACGGCAGCTCTGTTCGGCTTCTTCCGGAACGACGCACTGGACGCGCGCGATCCGTTTGCGTTTAGCCAGGCGCTGGCGCCGGGCGCGGTGTTCGATCCTACGGCACCGGATATAAGCGGCGCGCCCGATCAAGAATTCCCTGCAGCGCTATCAATTCGGCGGAAATGTGGGTGGCGCGATCCAGAAGGACAAGACATTTCTTGTTCGGATCATTCGAGGGACTTCTGCAAGACGCGCAGAACGCCGTTCCCCTGCTGACGGACACAAGCATTTTCCGCCCGACCGCCAGCCAGCAGGCTGCAATCGCGGCGTTGGCGGGCAGGGATTCAGCCACGGTTCCATGCCTTAGCGGACCCGTGGGCGCGAGGTTTCTATCGAGCTACATTGTTTGGCGGCATGTCAAGTTTTCCGGGACCCGTTTGCGCGGCCATACTCACAGGGGCCTTGACGGTAAATCCCGCGGCGCCGATACCGTCCGCTGCCGCTGTCAACTCTTACCTGGTGAATCAGTTTGAACGCAACGGCGGGCTGTTTCCCTACAATACGCGGGAATATTTGGCCTCCGTGCGGCTAGATCACCGCTTCAGCGAAACCGACCAACTGTCTCTCACGTACCGATACGCGCATGACTTGGAGGAAAACCCGGACGTTCAATCACTGACGGGATTCTCGGCAGGCAGTTCAATTCACAATTACGACAACAACCTTCAAGTTGCGTGGTTCCACCAGTTCAGTCCGCAGAACTCTCAATGAGTTCCGGGCGCAATATGACTATGACAGCTTTAATGTAATCCCAAACGAGCCCGCCCAGGTGGGACTCCAAATCTCGGGCTTCGCGAATAACCTCGGAACGAATATCTTCCTTCCGAATTTGACGATTTTGCGGCGCCCTGAGATCGCGGACAATTTCACCCTGATCCGCGGCAAACACACGATGAAGTTCGGCGCGGCCGAGCTTTTGCGCGGGAACCACACGGAGTCGCACACGTTTCTTCCTGGGCGGTTTTGTTTCGGGACCTTGCCGGGAATATTGCTGACTCCTCAGCTACCGAGTTTGTCGTCGCTGGAGTCCGCATCTTTCGGTCTGCCGCAGGTCTATCAGCAAGGATTTGGCGATGCTGATTATCCGGCGTATACGCGCCCGCTGACGGGGCTCTACTGGCAGGACTCGTGGGCGATTGCGTCAAACTTCACGCTGAATTTCGGCGTGCGCTATGAAATCGACTCGCAATTTGAACCGCTGAACACGTATTACCGCGATTTTGGCCCGCGCGTATCATTCGCTTGGGACCCGTTCAAAGACCACAAGACGGTGATTCGCGGCGGTTACGGAATTTTCTATGGGCCCGTGGACGCACAGATCAATCAAGTGGACTTGAGCCTCGGGGTTCTGAACAAGAATCGCAGCACGGTCGAGAACCAGCACAATTCGAGCCAAGTTCCTAACCAGGTCAATAACGTCGTGGGTACGTGCGGGATTTCCTTCGCGGGGTCTCCGATCTTTGCGGGGAGCGGAAGCAGCCCGTGCACCCGCTTCATCTCAATTTACGTTGATCCCATCAGCCCTTCCGGCCTGCCGATTGCCACGGCTGACCAAGTGTTTGGCACTCTTTTCGCAGGGGGCCTGATTCAATGGACGACGCCTACGGCGGGGAACAGCGCCTGCATTACTCCCCAGTCTCTGGGCCCAATGTCAGCGGGCGGCCTTTTTCCCGACCCGTTCGGTTCTGGAATCTTCCCGGCGAACAGCGGCCCGGTATCGCCACTGACGGTGCTATTCAGCAATCCGCCGAACTACAAGCCTCCTTACTCGCAACAGATTTCGCTCGGGATCGAACGGGAGATCGCTCCGGGTTTCTCGATCTCCATCAGCGGGATCTACTCGCACACTCTGCGGTTGCCGGTTGCCATCGACACGAACTTACAGCCCTCGACGCCAACGAGCACGATCACGCTCGCCAATGGAAAGACTGTAACCTACAAAAACTGGAACACGAGCGCCACAGCCGATCCGTATGCAGGATTCGAGTCGGCAGGCGCCGGCGCCGGCGGAGTCTATCCGTGCGCCATCACCCTGAACGGCTTCGGCCAGCCGATCTCGCCCTGCTTCGTTAATCCTTTGATCGTTCAAAATAACCAGTACACGTCGGCGGCATCTGCGCTCTACGAGGGCGGGATCATCGAAGTGAAGAAGCGCTTCGGGAATAACTTCACACTGTTCGGGAACTATACCTACAGCAAAGCGTTCGACACTTCGACCGACTTCAACACCGATTACGGCCCACAGGATCCGACGAATTTGGGCGCGGACCGGGGGCTCTCGGAATTCGACGAGCGCCACAAATTCGTAGTCGCCGGAGTCTTCGAAAGCCCGTTCAAGGAATCGATCCTTTCGGGCTTCTCGCTCGCTCCGATTTTCTCGTATCACAGCGGCCACCCGTTCAATTTGCTCGCTGGTGGTGAAGTGAACGGCAACAATCACACCACGAACGAGCGGCCCGTCGGCGCACCGCGCGACAGCGGTCTCGGGCCCAACATGTATGATTTCGACATGCGGTTGAGTTGGGAGCACAAGATCGCGGAGCGGCTCAGGATGCAGATCACCGCGGAAGCGTTCAACCTCTTCGATCGCACGAACTATGCCAGCGTGAACAACGAGGTCGGACCTTTCTTCCCGTTGACCCCGGGATTCACCGGCTTCAACGTAAAAGGGATAAAGCCCGGAACGCTTCTGCCTGACGGAACGACTGCCGGGCCCAGCACCCCGCTCGGCTTTACTTCGGCGCTGCCCATGCGTCAATTCCAGCTTGGCGTTCGGTTCACCTTTTAACTGCCTTCCCTCGCGGAGGGGCGCTCGTGCGCCGCATGTACTGATCGCTCCGTCGTTGAACGCACACTTCGGGAGCCAATGCCTGCCGATGTGTTGGCTTGCAATTCCCTGCCGGAATTTCTAACATTCCCCGGCCATCACCAGAGGGCGCGTGAGTTCATGAACGTCAAACAACTGTTTGACCTTACCGGACGTGTGGCCATCGTTACGGGTGGCGCAGCGGGCCTCGGCCTGCAGATGGCCGAAGCGCTGGCGGAAATGGGCGCCAACATCGTTCTTTGTGCGCGAAAAAAGGATCGCTGCGAACAGGCGGCGAAGGAATTGGCAAAGCTCGGCGTGAAGACGCTGGCGCTCGAATGCGATGTAAGAAATCCAGCTAGCATTCGCGAAGTGGTGGACCGCAGCGCTGCCGAATTCGGCCAAATCGATATTTTGATCAACAACGCGGGAGTCTCCTGGGGCGCGCCGGTGGAAGAGATGCCGCTCGAAGCCTGGAACAAGGTGATCGAGACCAATCTCACGGGGACTTTTCTTTTCTCACAGGCTGCGGGAAAAATCATGCTTCGCCAGCGCCGCGGGAAGATCATCAATGTTGCTTCCGTTGCGGGATTCCGCGGCGCGCCTCCCGAGCTTCCCGCCATCGGCTATCACGCCAGCAAAGGCGGAGTGATCGCGTTTACGAAGGACTTGGCTTGCAAGTGGGCCTGGCATAATATCAACGTGAATGCCATCGCCCCAGGCTGGTTTCCCACGCACATGTCGGAAGTAGTGATCGAACGCAACAAGGAAGCCTTTCTGAAGCGCATTCCGCTGGGCCGATTCGGCTCGGAGAACGATTTGAAGGGAGCGGCCGTGTTTCTCGCTTCGGACGCTTCCGATTTTATTACCGGGCATGTGTTGGTAGTTGATGGAGGCCAAACCGCCTGATTGGGCGGGCGTCGCTTCATGAATATCCCTCTCACGCCCGTAAGATTTCTGCGATACGCGCAACAACAGTTTTCCGGCACGACGGCGATCATCTGCAAAGGCGATCGGTTCACCTACGGGCAGTTTGCCGGCCGAGCAGCGCGGCTCGCAGGCGCGTTGCGCAAAGCGGGAGTGAAGGCCGGCGATCGCGTCGCCTTCATGAGCCTCAATTGCCACCGGCTTCTTGAAGCGTATTACGGCGTACTGGAAGCAGGCGCAGTATTGCTGCCGCTCAATATCCGCTTGTCGGCGCAAGAGCAAGCTTTCATCCTGAATGACGCCAGCGCTACGATTCTGTTCGTCGAGACCGAATTCCTTCCAATCGTCGATTCTTTCCGTGCGAGCGTTCCCTCGCTGAAATCGATCGTGCTGCTCGATGGCGCCCCGGCGAAAGACTGGCTCGCGCCTCAGAATTACGATGAGATGCTCGCAGCCGCCGAACCGTATCAGCCGGACATCATGACGTTCGATGAAAATGCGCTCGCCGAACTTTTCTACACAAGTGGAACGAGTGCGAATCCAAAGGGCGTGATGCTTTCGCACCGAAATATTTATTTGCACGCGCTCTATACCTGCCTTAGTTTCAATCCGTCGATCGACATGGTCCATCTGCATACTATCCCGCTCTTCCATGCGAATGGCTGGGGCGCGGCGCATTTCGTGACGCAGTTGGGCGGAAAGCACGTGATGATGCAGAAGTTCGACGCCGCCGAAGTCTTACGCTTGATCGAGGCCGAGCGCGTCACGGGACTTGGGGTTGTGCCGATCATGGCGCTGGCTCTGATTCATTCGCCCGCGCGCGAGAAGCACGACTTGAGCAGTCTCGACCGCATCAGCATCGGCGGTGCAGCCTCTTCGCCGACGCTGGTGCGCGAGCTGGAACAAAAGCTCGGCTGCCTTTGCTTTTCGGGATACGGGCTCACGGAAACTTCGCCAACGCTTTCCACTTCCGTCTGCAAGCCGGGCTCCGAGTGGCAGGGCGAGCAGAAATTTATCGGCCAGGCGATGACGGGCTACGCGATTCCGGGTGTCGAAATGCGAGTGGTCGATGCCAATGCGCAGGATGTTCCGCGCGACGGCAAGACTATGGGCGAAATCATCACGCGCAGCGATGGCGTGATGACCGGTTACTGGAAGCAGCCAGAGGCCACAGCGGACGTAATGCGCGGCGGATGGTTTCATACCGGAGACATGGCCACAATCGATGAGAACGGCTATCTTCTGGTCGTCGATCGCAAGAAGGACATCATCGTCAGCGGCGGCGAGAATGTCTCTTCGCTTGAGGTCGAGAAGGCGCTGGCCGCGCATCCGGCGATCTATGAGGTGGCGGTCATTCCCGTCCCCGACGCGAAGTGGGGCGAATTGCCGAAGGCGCTTGTGGTCTTGAAGCCAGGCGCTAAAGCTACCGAGGCGGAGATTCTGGATTTTTGCCGCTCGCAGATCGCGCACTACAAGGCGCCGCGGTCCGTGGAATTCTTTGAAACTTTGCCCAAGACAGGCACAGGAAAAGTCTTGAAAAAGGAATTGCGCAAGAAATATTGGGCCGGACAGAATACGATCCGGCCGGAGTCTGTAGGCCACGACTAGCGGTGCAGGAGAGTTTCTCATATGGACCTCAATCTCTCACCTGACGAGCTGAAATTTCGCGACGAGCTGCGGGCTTGGCTTGAAACCAACGTTCCCCGGGAATGGGACGAGGCGCGCGAGGAATCGCTCGATCGCCGCTTCGAATTTCTCCGCAAATGGCAGAGGCAACTTTTCGACGGCGGATGGGCCGGAATTTCCTGGCCGAAGGAATATGGCGGGCGCGGCGCGAGCTTGATGCAGCAAGTGATTTTCTGGCAGGAAATGGCGCGCGCCGGAGCGCCCCCGATGGCGAATGTCCTCGGCCTCGGCCTGATCGGGCCGACGATCATCGCTTTCGGGAGCGAGGAGCAGAAGAAGCGTTATCTTCGCAATATTCTCAACGCCGAGGAGATCTGGTGCCAGGGATTCTCTGAGCCGAACGCCGGATCCGATCTGGCAGGCCTGCAAACCGACGCGCGGCTCGAGGGCGATCACTACGTCGTGAACGGACAGAAAGTTTGGACTAGCTACGGCTGGCTCGCCGATTGGTGCGAAGTGGTGGTGCGCACCGATCCGGCCGCGCCGAAGCACAAGGGCCTGACCGTCATGCTCGTGGACATGAAATCGCCGGGGGTGGATGTTCGCCCGCTGCGGCAGATGACCGGCGAGACAGAATTTAACGAGGTGTTCTTTCGCGATGTGCGCATCCCCGTTGCGAATGTGGTCGGCAAGGTGAATCAGGGCTGGGATGTGGCCATGGGCACGCTGATGCATGAGCGCGGCACATTCGGAGCGGGTCTGCAGATCATATACAAACGGAACATGGACCGGCTCACCGAGCTGGCGCACTCGACTCAGCGCAACGGGGCGCCGGCGGCGAAAGACCCGATCATCCGGCAGAAGCTGGCGCAGTGTTACGGCGAAATTGAAGTCATGCGCCTGAATCAAATGCGTGCGTTTAGCAGAATCAGCGCGACCGGAGTGCCTGGGCCGGAAGGCTCGATTCAGAAGATCTTCTGGAGCGAATTAAACCAGCGATTCCAGCAAGTGGCCCAGGAGCTTCTGGGCCCGTATGGGCAACTTACGGGCGACGCCGGAGAGTCGATCGATCATGGCCTATGGTCTTACGGCTATCTCCGCGCGCGTGGGAACACGATCGAAGCAGGCACCTCCGAGATTCAGCGGAATATCATTGGGCATTTTGTGCTTGGACTGCCCCGAAGTTACTGAGGAACGACCATGCAATTTGGACTGTCCGAGAGCCAGGAAATCGTGCGTGATTCCGCGCGGAAGTTTTTCGCCGGCGAATGTCCGATGGCGGAAGTTCGCCGCTTGATCGAGACCGATACCGCCTACGATGCCAAGCTCTGGTCCAAGATGGCTGAGCAGGGCTACACGGGTTTCATCTACCCGGAAGAATACGGCGGAGCTGGGCTCGGCATCGTCGAGTTGATTCTGTGGATGGAGGAGTCGGGGCGCGCGCTATTGCCGGGGCCTTTCTTTACTACCGTCGTGCAAGCGGGCTCGTTGCTCGATGCCGCCGGGAGTCCCGAACAGAAGAAGAAGTACCTCGGACCGATCTGCCGAGGCGAGGCACGTGCGACTGTGGCATTTCTCGAAGCCGGCGCGAGTTGGGACCCTGCCGACATTCGGCTGGAGGCCGCGGACGGCAAGCTGACCGGCGAGAAACTCTTCGTGCCGGATGCTGCTGTGGCGGATTCGATCATCGTTGTGGCGCGCAATGGCGTCTTCGTCGTCGATTCTGGCGCGCCCGGAATTACGATCAAGCCGATGCCCGGCATGGATCTCACGCGGCGGCAATATTCCGTGAAATTCAAGAGCACTCCGGGCGACAAGCTCGGCAATGCAGCCGGCTTGCCGCGCGCCCGAAGCGTTGCGACGACCGCGCTGGTGGCTGAAATGGTTGGAGGGATGCAACGCACGCTCGATCTCACCGTCGAATATGCCAAGACACGCAAGCAATTTGGCAAGCCCATCGGCACCTTTCAAGCTGTACAGCATCAATGCGCCGATATGTATCTCGAGACTGAAAGTTCCCGCTCGGCCGTTTATTATGCCGCGTGGGCGCTCGAGCAGAACGCGCCGGACGCGGCGACCGCCGTTTCGATTGCGAAGATGTACGCTAGCGATGCCTGCCGCACCGTCGGCAATCGCGGCATTCAGATTCACGGCGGCATGGGCTTTACTTGGGAGAACGATGTGCATTTGTATTACCGGCGCGCCAAGGCATGCGAAACCATGTTTGGCGACGCGACGTTTCACCGCGAGCGGATCGCGAGGCTCGTGATTGACACCGCGGCGGCTGCCGCAAAGACAGCTTAAAGAACTCTTCGAAAGGCAGGCTTCCCAAACACCATGAGCGATCTCGTTCAATTGACGACCGATAATGGCATCGCCATCATCACCATCAATAATCCGCCGGTGAATGCGCTGAGCCCCGGCGTGCCCGAAGGAATCGCCGAAGCCATCGAGAAGATCAACGGCGACGCGAGCATTCAGGCGGCAGTGCTCATCGGCGGGGGGCGCACGTTCATCGCCGGCGCCGACATCAAAGAATTCGGCAAGATTACCTCGGGAAAAACAGCCGGCACTCTCGATCTGCCCACCGTGTTGCTGCGCATCGAGGACTGCCGCAAGCCGGTAGTCATGGCGATTCACGGAACGGCCTTCGGCGGCGGCCTTGAACTCGCCATGGCGGGCCATTATCGCGTCGCTGCACCGGGCGCGCAGGTCGGCCAGCCGGAAGTGAAGCTTGGAATCATTCCGGGTGCGGCGGGAACGCAGCGGCTGCCTCGGCTCGCAGGCATTGAGAAAGCCGTGGAGATATGCGCCGGTGGAAATCCGATCAAGACAGAAGAAGCCGCAAAGCTGGGGATCGTTGACCGGCTCGTCGAAGGCGACCTCCTAAAAGGCGCCGTAGCTTTCGCGCGTGAGGTTGCTGGGAAACCTGCGCCAAAGACGCGAGAACGCAATGAGAAACTCGGCAAGTCGGAGCAGAATGCCGCCATTTTTGCAGCCGCACGCGATGCCGCGCGCAAGAAGCAGCGCGGCCTAATGGCCCCGCTCGCAGCGATCGATGCGGTCGAAGCCGCCACTAAACAGTCCTTTGAGGAGGGCTGCAAAACCGAGCGGAAGCTCTTCATGGATTGCCTCTTTTCGGACCAGTCGAAAGCCATGATTCACGTTTTCTTCGGCGACCGCGAGGTGGCCAAGATTCCCGACATTCCGAAAGAGACACCGCTGATTCCCGTGAATCGCGCGGCGGTTGTGGGCGCGGGAACCATGGGCGGGGGCATCGCCATGGTCTTCGCCAACGCAGGAATTCCGGTGCTTCTGAAGGAAACCGACCAAGCTGCTCTCGATCGCGGCATGGCCAACATCCGCAAGAATTACGAGAGCTCGGTCAAGCGCGGCCGCTTCACGCAGCAATTTGTGGACGAACGATTGAACATGATCACGCCGACTCTCACCTACGACGGTTTCGAAAACGCCGACATGGTGACCGAAGCCGTCTTTGAAGGCATGGCGCTGAAAAAGCAAATCTTCGGAGAGCTCGACCGCATCTGCAAGCCCGGCGCGATTCTGGCCAGCAACACTTCGACGCTGAATATCGATGAAATTGCCGGCTCGACCTCGCGGCCGCAATTCGTGATCGGCACGCATTATTTCAGCCCCGCCAACGTGATGCGGCTGCTTGAAATCGTCCGCGGCAAAGCCAGCACCAAGGAAGTTATCGCCACGTGCATGCAGCTATCGAAGAAGCTCGGAAAGGTCGGCGTTCTCGTGGGCAATTGCCGCGGCTTCGTTGGCAATCGCATGTTTCATCCCTACGTGCGCGAATCGGTGTTCCTCGTCGAAGAAGGCGCCAGCGTCGAAGCGGTAGACAGCGCGCTCTATGAATTCGGCATGGCCATGGGCCCGCTCGCCGTCGGCGATCTCGCCGGCCTCGATGTCGGCTGGCGAATCCGCAAGGAATACCGCCATCTCGAAAAACCGGGCATCCGGCAGGCGATGGCAGGAGACAAACTATGCGAGCTGGGCCGCTATGGGCAGAAAACCAACGCCGGCTGGTATAAATACGATGAGAATCGCCGCGCGATTCCCGATCCTGAAGTCGCCGCCCTGGTGAAGAAGTGGGCGGCTGAGGCAGGAATCCAGCAGCGGCAGATTTCACCGGCCGAAATCGTGGATCGTTGCGTGTTTTCGCTGGTGAACGAGGGCGCCCGCATTCTCGAAGAGGGCTATGCTCTGCGGGCAGTCGATATCGACATCATTTACATCAACGGGTACGGCTTCCCAGTGCATCGCGGCGGGCCGATGTGGTACGCAGATACCGTGGGACTCAAGAAAGTTTACGATCGCGTCCGCGAATTCGAGCAACAGCACGGTGAGCTTTGGGAGCCCGCGCCGCTTTTGAAGCAACTGGCCGAGCAAGGCAAGACGTTCGCCGACTTCAACAAGCAGCATACGGCAACGGCCTAACTACTTGCCGGTAAAAGCAGCCGCGCGTTTCTCGACGAAGTGCGCGACGCCTTCCTTGAAGTCTTCGCACTGAAGGCTGGCCAGCATTTCGCGTTCGGAAAGCTCGAAGGCCTCAGCAAGCGTCTGAAACATCCCCTCGTACACTTGCCTCTTCATCACGCGCATGGACCGCGGACTGACGTTGGCCGCCAAATCGCGCGCGTATTCGCGCACTTTCGCTCTGAAACACGTCTTGTGGGAAACACCGCGTTGGCCAATCCCATGCGCTGCGCTTCCGCCGCATCGACCATGCGCGCCGAAAACAGCAGCTCCAGCGCATTCGGCAGCCCCACGATGCGCGGCAGCAGCCACGCCAGCCCGTATTCGGCGATCAAGCCACGCCGCGAGAACGCCGTGCCAAAGCGTCGCGGTGTCCGATGCAAAGCGAATGTCGCAGTAAAGCGCGATCACCAATCCCAAACCCACGACCGGGCCATTGATCGCGGCAATCACCGGCTTGGTCACCGCCGGAAAATACGAATACTTCTTCTGAAAATCGGCCCGCACACCTTCGCGCACACCGCCGGCTCGCAATGCCTGTTCCCGAACGCGGGCGTCAACGCCCTGGCTGGCGACCATGCCGAGCAGCGACATGTCGGCACCCGCGCAAAAACCTCGACCGGCGCCAGTGAGAATAATGACACGGACGGCGTTGTCGGCCTCCGCGGCCTCGATCCCCGCTCGCACCTCGCGCTCCATCGTCGCGGTCCAGGCGTTCAACTTGTCGGGGCGGTTCAAGGTAATCGTGGCGATGCCATCTGAAACGCTGTAGAGGATTTCTTCGGTAGTCATAATGAGCGGAATTATATCCTTGCTGCCGGGGCGTCTCCGAGAGAATTAGAGATCCCGGCTCGAACTCTTGTTGGCTTTTCAATTTTCGCAAAGGTTGACAACAAAGCTGCTCGCGAGCGTCGCGGCTCCCTGCCGCGAACGCTTTCGCGATCTGGCGGGGATGTAGGCAAGAACTACAGTCTATTGTGCGTGCGGGAGGATTGCGCGACCCGTAAGCTCAAGCTCTATTTTGACTGTATCCGGGACGTGCAGGAAAAAGTTGCTGGGATTCTTCATCCCCCACTGAACATAGGGAATTTCGAATTCAGATTTCGCGGTCCAGCGATCACCGGAGAAATTTACTTCCGCTGGAACCGTCAGGTCGTGCTTGGCCCCATGAATTTCGAATATTCCGTGGAGCTGAACTTTTGAGCTCGCCCTGCAGCGCAAACTTGCCATCCACGCGATCCGGACTGAACACCACCGTCGGGAACTTCGCGCTCTCGATCACCTTTTCGTGCATGTTCTTATCGCGGCCGGAATCGCCGCTCTGGCCGCTGCGCGCGTCGGCGGTGATTTCGCCGTCGACTTTTCCACTGCTGGGATCAAATTGCACGCTGCCCTTCGTCAAAGCGAAGGTTCCATGCACAGTATGAAACGTCGCGCTCAAGGTCCAATTGATTTTCGATTGCGCTGGATCAAGTTCGAGAGAGACATGGGAAGGCGCGCTTTGCGCCCACGTGTCCGGCTGAAACCATGCCAGCGCCACGGCAATTACGATCACCCGAGTTGGCAGACGAATGGAGCCGATTCTCATCATGAGCATGCGGCCGACTAGGCCGAGAGCATATGCCAACCGAGCAAGAGAGTGGAAGCAGCCAAATTGGGATCGGATGCTCGACCCACATGCGCCGCAACAAACCGCTCAAATACTCGCGGCTTTTCCGAAAAAATTCGTGTGACGCATCGCTGCAGACGCGGATGCCGGCCAAGCAGCAGCATCAGACGCACCATTCGTGTCGGCCGGCGCAGGATCTGGCGATGCGCCTGCTGATAGCGAGATAAATCGCCGCATGCGAGCGCCTCAGCCAGTGCCGGAGCCTGTTGGAACGCCAAGCTCAGTCCTTCGGCGGTTATCGCATCAACCCCCCCGGACGCATCGCCGATCAATGCGACTCGGCCCGTCCACACCCGCTTGAGGCATCGCGTCGAGGTGAACGAACCGCGCTCAGCCGAGGAAGCCTCCGCTCCGGCAAGATGGCGTGCGAGATCAGGGAATTCTTCTACGGCGCGTTCAAGCCTCAGTTTCGGGTCGAGGCTCACAACTGCGACGCAGACCTCGGCTGGGCCGATCGGTGTCACATAGCACTGCGCTTCGCGGCCCCAATAGATTTCAAGCGAGCGCGACCAAGGACGAACGCGGTAATGCCTCCGGTAGCCAATTCTCGTGCTCGCGCGCATGCCGCGATCCAGCCCGGCCCACCGCCGAACTCTCGATTGTCCTCCGTCCGCGCCAATCACCCATTTGGCCCCGAATAGCCGGTCTCCGAGATATACGCCGGAATCGGCCAGCCCCGATACTCCTGTACGCCATAGGAAGTTCACGCCGCAATCTGCCGCGTGCGCCAGCATCGTTTCGTGCAGCTTGGTTCGCCGGACTCCCATTCCGCGCGCGCCCGGAAACCTTGCTTCGGCAAAAGTCTCCGAATTGAAGAATCGAACGCTCTCGACGTCCCAACCACCGAGAGCATCAGAAGGGATTCCCATTTCCGCGAGCGCCCCGAGGGCGTCCGGCAACAAACCTTCGGCGCACGGCTTGTCGATCGGTGGAACCGCGATATCCGCGACAGTGACGGTCAGACCTTTGCGGCGCGCACATATTGCCGCCGCCAGGCCAGCCGGGCCGCCGCCGACGACAAACACATCGCAGGAATCCGCCAATTTAGCCTCCAAGTGTCGAAGTCCAAACTTCGGTAGGCTGAGTCAAAGAAGCCGAGGAATACTGGCTCTCGCCTCAAAAAGCGCTACCTATGTTGATGCAAACAAGACCCTCTCGGATGCTCTGTTTCCCCTGCCAAGTTCGTGTTAGCCAACGGTCATCGCCACACGGTCGCTCGGAGCGAGCCGGCACGACCGCACGCGCACGATCACTCTTCTCGCCGCTGCGTGTCTCGGGAAACCTGCAGTATTGTGTTTGCAATATCCAAGAGTCAGCACGCGCCGAGCATGCAACCCACGCGCGTCGCTACTTCATAGCAGTCAGTTCGCGCCGACAAATCCCTTCGTCCGCAAGTGTGCAAACTATTGCGCAATGTAGGCAGGAGCTTGCCTAACTTTCCGAATCGCGTATTCCTCGTGATTTTAGATCCATTACTCCTGAGATTGGGAATGATCGCATCTCAGCCCCGAAGATTTTACAACCCAACTCGCCGCAACCTCGACTCTCCCGCATGCTCCCCATTCTCCGCTTGTTATCGGCGAGTATTTGTGTATCCTTCTGCCCGGGAGAAGCTGGTTTACAGCGCGTTTACCCGCCCTCTCGACGCCGCAAAACTCCAGGATTTGCACTAAGTCTTGGCATTAGCGGTGCATGGTATTCCTCTCAGTGGGTCACCTCGGCGATCCTTCCGGGACTTGGGACCCCTGCAAAACTTTGCGCATATGCGGCCCACGTTCAGGCGCCTACGGTCGAGCCTTCCGCGGTCCTCTCCCCGCGTCGTACGGAAATTCTCGCGCGATCTCCGCCTCGTCGAAATTTTCGGATTCCTGCTGGTGGCCACCGGCATCTTCGGAATGGTTCTGCTCTCGGCCGTATCTTCCGGAGGAGGCGGAGCTGAGCCGCTGCCGTTGTTTTCCACTCCGGCGCCGCCGCGTCCTTCCGACTCGGTGCTGTCTGTAAACATCTCGGCCAATCTGCGGTTTTTCTATCAATATTCCGTGATTCCCGGAGGGATCCAGTCCGCGGACGAGCTTCGCGAGGCCGTGGCCGATGACCCCGTGGTCGCCGACCACTACTCTGATTTCGGCATGAAGCACGTAAATTTCGTGACTCTCGGGCGGGACCAGGCCTTCTACGTTTCGTACAGGCTGCCTTCGGGCGTGTTCTGGACTTCGCGGCCGATGCTTCTGCATCGCGGCGAAACGCTTGTCACGGATGGTTTCAATCTTGCGCGAGTGCGCTGCGGGAACCGACTATCGGTAGTGCCGCTGCTTCCCGTGAGCCCTGTGGCGCCGGCTGCTGAGGAAATGAATGTCGCCAGCGTGGTGCGCGCCCCTCAGGGAGTGCTGCATCCAGCTCATTTCTTTCGCCACCCTATCGCGTTCATCCCGATCATCCCGTTCTTCATTCCCCCCGGCGGTTCGCCGCCTCCGACGTTCTTCTCGTTCGCGCCTCTGCCCGCGCCGGATATGCTCGTTACTATCATGATTTGCTCGCTGATTCTCCTGCTTCGCTTCGCTTTGCGCCGTCGAATGCAAAGTATCAAGGCTTAATGGCTGCCGATTGAATCGCGCACTACGCCGTATTTTCCGCCCCAGGCATCCGTCATCTGATTCCGGATTTCCCAAAGCTCCGGGAAGAACTTCACGCGCTGGCCTTCGTTCAGCAGATCCACCGCGCGCCCTTTCAGCGATTTGGCGCCGAGGCCGATCGTCCGGTGAATCAATTGAATGTGGCAGAAGCGGAATCGCTGGAACAGCTCGTCGAATTCCGCAAGCGCTTCGGCCACAACGTACGCATCCGAGTGCGAATATTCCGAATTGTAGATTTTCTCCACCGTCAATCCATGCTTCTCGAGATACGCCGATTTGAAGGAATGCCAGAGCGGCGCGGGCATCTTCAGGATCGTGCGGAAGCCCGGCGATTCCTGTCCGCTTCCATTGCCCAGCTGCAGCCGGATTTCCTGATATTCCTTCGGCGACATCGTCTCGAGCAGATCGAGCTGGCTGGTCATCAGCCGCAAAGCGCTATGCACGCGGCGAAAGAGCGTAATCACTCGATTGGTATTTTCCTGCTGGATGAAATCGTCGATGTCCAGAAGCGTGTAGCCGATCAGCTTCATCCACAGCTCTTCGACCTGGTGAACGATCTGGAATTGAAGC
This sequence comes from uncultured Acidobacteriota bacterium, assembly GCA_963841235.1. Taxonomy (GTDB): domain Bacteria; phylum Acidobacteriota; class Terriglobia; order Acidiferrales; family UBA7541; genus Palsa-147. The sequence goes on from CAWJBU010000001.1 coordinate 42,775, forward strand.
TCGTCGCCATTGCAAAAAGCCTTGAAGTCCTTCTGGCAACCAAGCAGCGACTTCGTATTGAGATACACCTCGTAATCGAGAGTCCCTTCGCCGTTCATCGTCGCGTAGAAATGCTCACGGTCCATTTTCTTCTCCCCGGAAAGCGCGGATGAATCTCCGAATTCGTAGCGAACTGAATTTCAATTCATGATATAGCAATTCTTTCTGCCCGGGACTCGATTCTGTTGGCGGATTCCGCTACCGTATCGAATTCAACCGGCGCGCTCCATGACAACGACTCCAGTCGGCATCTGGCTCCTGTTCGGCGCGGGCATCCTGGCGCTGCTGCTCATCGATCTCTTCGTTCTGCATCGCAAGCCCCATGAGGTAAAGCTGCGCGAGGCTCTTCTCGTCAGTGGCATGTGGATCGCCATCTCATTGCTCTTCAACTTGTGGGTTTATCTCAGCCGCGGTCCAGTCGCGGGCCTCGACTTTTTGACCGCGTACTTCGTGGAAAAATCGCTCAGTGTCGACAATATCTTCCTCTTCGCTGTCATTTTCCGTGCGTTTCAGATCAAGCCCGAGGCGCAGCACCGCGTCCTCTATTACGGCGTTCTCGGCGCGCTGATCTTTCGCGCGGCTTTCGTTTTCGGCGGGGTCGCGCTTCTCTCGCGTTTTCACTTCTTCGAGTACGTATTCGGAGGATTTCTAGTACTGGTCGGCGGGCGCATGATTTTCGAGAAAGTAGAAACAGGAGCATCGAAGCCGAATTGGCCAGTGCGGATGGCCCGCAAGTGGCTGCGCGTCACTCACCGAGGACACCGGAACGCACTTTGATCGTGCGCAGATCGGGAAAATGGCTCGCCACGCCGCTTCTGCTAGCGCTGATTGCCGTCGAATTGAGCGATATACTCTTCGCCGTCGATTCCGTTCCCGCTGTGCTTGCAATCACTCGCGATGCCTTCATCGCTTATTCATCGAATGTCTTCGCGATCCTCGGCCTTCGCTCTCTCTACTTCGCGCTCGCGCGCATCCTTCCGCGATTTCGTTATATTCATCAGGGACTCGCCGATAGTTCTCGCATTTGTGGGCTTGAAAATGCTGTTATCCGAGCGATTTGCAATCTCGAATGGAGTTTCGCTTGCGGTAATTTGCGGAGTTCTCGCCGTGGCAGCGCTTGCGTCGCGCTTCGCGCCACCGGCAAATCCTAGCGAAGATTGAGCACCAGCAGCCGCGGCTCGGTCATGTCTTCGATGGCGTAACGCAGCCCTTCGCGCCCAAGCCCTGAATCCTTCACGCCGCCATACGGCATATGATCGATACGGAATGAGGACATGTCGCCGACGATCAACCGCCAACTTCCAGCTCCTCGTAGGCCTGAAAGATCAGCTTCGCATCGCGCGTGAACAGCCCAGCTTGCAAGCCATAGGGCGAGTCATTCACCCGCCGCAGCGCATCGCCGAAATCATCGTACGGCTCGACGACCACTACTGGCGCAAACACTTCTTCGCAATTGACGCGCATGTCCGGCTTCGTGTGCGACAAAACCGTCGGCTCCATGATCGCCCCGTTGCGCTTCCCTCCTGCGAGGATCTTGGCGCCGCTCTTCGCGGCGTCGTCCACCCAAGAGGCCGCGCGCTTCGCCGCGTCTTCGTTGATCATCGGGCCGATGTCGGTAGCCTCGTCGAGAGGATCGCCGGCTTTCAGCTTGGACACGCGCGAAAGAAGAGACGCAGTAAACTTCTCTTCGACGTTACGCTGCACAAAAATCCGCTGCACCGAAATGCAGCTCTGCCCTGCATAAGAAAATCCGCCCAGCGCGCATCGCTCCGCCGCGAAATCCACATCCGCATCTCCATGCACGATCACAGCCGCGTTTCCACCCAGCTCCAGCGCCACTTTCTTCTTCCCCGCCCTCGCCTTCAACGCCCAACCGACCGCCCCGCTCCCGGTAAAAGTAAGCAGCTTCAACCGGTCGTCTGCCACCATGCGCGCCGCGTCTTCGTTCGAAAGCGAAAGCGTATTCAGCGCCCCGGCAGGCCAGCCGGCCTTCTCCACAATCTCCGTGAGCAACAGCGCGCACAAAGGCGTCTTCGGAGCAGGCTTCAGCACCATCGTGCAACCGGCTGCAATCGCCGGCGCAACTTTATGCGCCACCAAATTCAGCGGAAAGTTGAAAGGAGTAATCGCCGCAATCGGCCCCAGCGGAAACCGCCTCACAATCGCCATGCGCCCGGCCGTGGAAGCCTGCAAATCCATCGGCAACCATTCCCCGCCAATCCGCACGCTCTCTTCCGCCGCCACCGCAAAAGTAAAAACCGCGCGATCGACTTCAGCCCGCGCCGTCTTGATCGGCTTCCCCGCTTCCATCGCCATCAACCGCGCAAATTCCTCGCGACGCGCCGCAATCGAATCCGAAATCGCGCGAAGAACGCGCTGGCGCTCATACGCAGGCAATCGCTTCGTCGTCTCAAACGCCGAAACCGCAGCCCGAATCGCCTGCTCGAGTTGTTCCGCCGTAGCCCAGTAAGTCACTCCCGCCGAGCGATCCATCGTAAGGCGACACCACTTCCAGCGGCCGCCCTTCCGACACCCATTTCCCCGCGACCAAGAACGGATAGCTCTTCGCCGGAGTTTTCGTACTAGTTGCCATCAGGGCCTCCCGGGAAAAATTGCTGCTTCAGGCGTGACGCGGCTCAGCGTGGGCGTGCGACTCACTCACCGCGGCGAGAGCTCCCTCCAGAACAGCAAGCCCTTCGTCAAATTGCGCGTCCGGAATCATCAGCGGCACAAGCACGCGAATAACGTTGCCATAAGTTCCCGCCGAAATCGTGAGCAAGCCATGCTCGTAGCAGAAGCGCATGATCTGCTCGGTCTCCGCCTTCGCCGGTTCGCGCGTCTCTCGCGAACGCACCAGTTCAAGCGCCTGCATCGCGCCCAGCCCGCGCACTTCGCCGATCAACGGCCAGCGCCGCTGCCATTCCCGCGCCCGCGCCGCAAATTTCTCGCCAAGCAATTCCGCCCGCGCGCTGAGATTCTCCTTCTCCATAATCTCAATCACCGCCAGCGCCGCCGCGCACGAGACCGGATTCCCACCAAACGTCCCGCCCAGCCCGCCAGGCCCCGGCGCGTCCATAATCTCGGCCCGCCCCGTCACCGCCGCTAGCGGCATTCCGCCGCCCAACGATTTCGCGCTCACCAGCAGATCCGGCACAATTCCGTATTTCTCGCACGCAAAAAGCCGCCCCGTGCGTCCGAATCCAGTCTGCACTTCATCGGCGATAAAAAGAATTCCGTGCTTCTTGCAAATTTCCTGCAGCACAGGGAAAAACTCCGGCGGCGGCGCCACGAATCCGCCTTCGCCAAGCACCGGCTCCGCCACAATCGCCGCCACCGCCTCCGCCGCCACCACCCGCTTAAACGTATCCTCCAAATGATGCGCGCAAAACATCCCGCACGACGGATACTTCAGCGAATACGAACAGCGATAGCAGTAAGCATAAGGAATCCGGTAAATGTCCGCCGCAAACGGCTCAAATCCCGCCTTGTACGGATGCGTCTTGCTGGTCATGCGACATCGTCAACATCGTCCGCCCGTGAAACGCATCCTCGAAGCAAATAATCGCCGGACGCCGCGTATGGCATCGCGCAATCTTCACCGCATTCTCAATCGCCTCGGCCCCGCTATTCACCAAAATCGTCTTCTTCGCAAAATCCCCCGGCACAAGCGAATTCAGCTTCTCCGCCAGCGCAACATAATCGCCGTAAGGCGCGACGCTGAAGCAAGTATGCAGAAAACGATCCACCTGCGCCCGAATCGCCGCCACCACGCGATCCGACCGGTGCCCCACATTCGTGCATCCAATTCCGCCGGCAAAATCAATGAAGCGATTCCCGTCCACGTCTTCGATCAGCGCCCCCTCAGCGCGTGCCGCAAACACCGGCGTAGCGTGCGCCACGCCGCGCGCCACCGCCGCCGTTCGCCGTCCGCATCAACTCCTGAGATTTCGGACCGGGAATAGCAGTGCGCAGTTCAATCGCGGCCATTTCAGTACCATCCAATCGGCTGTTCATTCAAATTGATGTGAACTTGCTTCGTCTCGAGATACTCCTCAATCCCCAACGGCCCAAGCTCGCGCCCGAATCCCGATTGCTTGTAACCACCCCACGGCGCCTCCACGTACGTCGGCTGCATGTGATTCACCCAAACAATCCCCGCCCGCAGCGCTTTCACCACGCGAAACGCCTTGAAAATGTCGCGCGACCACACCGCCGCCGCCAGCCCGTAAGGCGTATCATTGGCGATGCCGATCGCATCGGCTTCATTCGCAAATGGAATCACCGCCGCCACCGGCCCAAAAATTTCTTCCTGCGCGATCCGCGCCGAATTATTCACGTCGTAGAAAACGGTCGGCTCAACGTAATAGCCCTTCGCAAATTTCGCAGGCCGTCCTCCACCCGCCGCCAGCTTCGCTTCCTGCTTGCCCAGAGCCAGATAAGAATTCACGCGATCATACTGATCGTGGCTGACCAGCGGCCCCATCTTCGTCTCGCGCTCAAGAGGCGGCCCGAGCCGGATCGTCTTAGCCTTCGCCGCCATCGCATCCACAAATTTCGCGTAAATCGACTTCTCCACAAGAATGCGGCTCCCCGCCGAGCACACTTCTCCCTGATTGATGAACACACCAAACAGCGCTCCATCAATCGCCGCTTCAAAATCCGCATCGGCAAAGAAAATATTCGGCGATTTTCCGCCAAGCTCCAGCGTCACGCGCTTCACCGTGTCCGCAGCCATCTTCACGATCTGCTTGCCCACTGAAGCGCTGCCCGTAAACGCGATCTTATTCACATCCGGATGGCGCACCAGCGGCGCCCCAGCCGTCTCGCCGAATCCCGTGATGATGTTCACCACGCCCGGCGGCAATCCCGCGTCCGTCAAATAACCGGCAAATTCAAGCGCCGTCAGCGGCGTCTGCTCCGCAGGCTTCAGCACGCAAGTGCAGCCCGCGGCAATCGCCGGCGCCAATTTCCAAGCCGCCATCAACAGCGGATAATTCCAAGGAATAATCTGCGCGGCCACGCCGACCGGCTCTTTCAACGAAAGGCTCATCGCGTTATCCGGCACAGGATTGACGAACCCAAGAACCTTGGTCGCCAACCCGCCATAATATTCAAAGCAGGTGGCGCAATCCGCCATGTCGTATTCCGCCTCGACAATCGGCTTGCCCGGAATTCCGCGCCTCCAGCTCCGCCAGCGACGCCGCCTCCTTGCGAATCCGCTCCGCCAGCCGGAACAGAATCCGCCCGCGTTCCTGCGCCGTAGTCTGCGGCCAAGCCCCCGAATCAAACGCCGCCCGCGCCGCCGCCACCGCCCGATTCACATCCGCCTCGCCAGCCTCAGGCACTTCCGCAATAATCTCTTCCGTCGAAGGATCAATCACCGGAAAATATTTCCGGCTAGCGCTCTCGCAAAATTCCCCATTGATATAGTTCTGATATCGCCGCACGCCCGACTTTCGCCTCGCTAGCCATTCCAACCTCCGTAAGGGGGCGGGCTCACCACGCCTCCGGTGTGGCCTTGGGTTTTCGTGTTCGTTCCGTCCTCACACTCTAAATCCCGGTAGCCGCAGCTCGCCGCCTTGCGCCGCCCATACACATAAAAGAAAAACGCCGCCAACCCAATAAACAAAACCGTCCCGCCAACCATCCAAACCTCGTACAAAAACACCGAAGTAATCTGCTGCGCCGGGAAAAAAGCCACAATGATCGCCAAAATCGTAGTAATCAATCCGCTCGCGCCCGCAGCAATCAAAACGCCTTTGCTGTAGCGCCCCTTCCCGTCCGCCTCGCCAACGCCAGCCTCAGCAAAGCCGCAAACATATAAAGAAACGGCACCAACTGCAGCACCACCGCCAGAGAAAGCAATTTCTGAAAAGTCTCCTGCACGCTCCCGCCAAGAAAATTCAATCCCACCAGCATCACCGAAACCACCGCATGCAAAATCAAAGCCGCATAAGGCGTCCCATACCGCGGATGAATCCGTCCCAACCATTCCGGCAAATAAGAATCAAGCCCCGCCACAAACGGAATCCGCGCCGACCCCGCCAGCCAAGCCGATCCAATCCCCGCGATCGATATGCTCAGCATCAAAGCAAACGGCGCCACAATCCAAGCCACGCCAATCCGCGCCGCCATGTGACTCACCGCCTGCACGATTCCCTGCAACACGCTGATCTCGTTCTTGCTCACCGCAACCAGCAGCGTCAGCGTCGCCAAAATATAAAGCGCGCCCGACAACACTCCGCCCCAAGCCACCGCTCCGGGCAAATTCTTTTCCGGCTCGCGAATTTCATCGCCCATCACCGAAGCCAACTCCAGCCCCACAAGCCCAAAACAAATCACGCCAAACGAATTCAAAACAAACCGCGGATCGGCAGGAATCCGAAAATCCGCCCCAGTCACCGAAGTCCCGAACCGCATCCACATCACAATCCCAAGCCCCACCAAAACCGCCGCCGCAATCCCCGTCCCGATCCCGCCGAGATTATTCACCCACTTCCCCACGCCCAATCCCCGGATATTCAGCACCACCAGCAACACAAACAACACAACCGAAGCGATCACTGTGAAAGGCTTATTGTCCGCCAGCGACTCGTGCCCGGGCCCCAACACAAAAACCGAAACGCCCACGAAATAAAGCATCACCGTCGGCACATACATCATGTTGTTCGTCCAATAGCACCAGCCGGAAAGAAACCCATGAAAATCACCGAACACTTCCTTGGCCCACAGATAAACTCCGCCCTCGCCCGGATAGCGATGCGCCAATTCCAACACCGCGATTCCCTGAGGCCAGAAAAAGAACACCAGCGAAATCAGCCACAAGCCAAAGAGTTACGCCGCCATTCGCGGCGATACTCGGCACGACGTTGAGATTGAAGATCGCAACAACAAACAACGCAACAAGATCCCAGCGCCCCAAAGCCCGCACCAAATGAGCGCCGCTAGTTTGCCGCCCGTTGTCCGACAATACTCTTCCCTCTTGCTCGCGCTAGCCACCGCGCCGTCATTCCGAGCGAAGCGAGGAATCCCTCTTCTTCTTCCGGCCTCTACCGCGCTGCCGCCACCGCCCGTTCACTCTGCGCCTGCGCCACCGCGGGCGCAATCTCCGCAAACACCTCGAGATGCCGCTCAATATCCGCATCCGTATGCGCCACAGAAATCGTCCATTGCTCGTCCCACCAATACGGCTGCGGAATCACCCCACGATTCGTCATCGCAAACCAGTAATGCCGCCAAATATCGCTATCAATAGTCAACCAATCGCGATAATTGCGGATCGGCTTCGGGAAAAACATCAAAGCCCCATTCGATCCCGCCGACGCCATATAAGCCTGCATACCCGTCTTATGGATCTGCTTCTCGTAGCCTTCCACCAGTTTCTTGTTCAGCCGCGTAACATGCTCGTAGGCCGTAGGTGTCAAAACTTCGCGGAAAGTAGCCAAGCCCGCCGCCATCGCCACAGGATTCGTGTTGTAAGTTCCGCCATGGAAAACACGATGATCGGTAATCAGATTCATAATTTCGCGCCGCGCCGCAAACGCCGCAAGCGAAAATCCGCCGCCAATGGATTTCGCCAGACAAACAATATCCGGCTTGATCCCAAAAAATTCGCAAGCCCCGCCCCGCGCCAGTTTCGCCCCCGTCTTCACCTCGTCAAAAATCAGCAACGCCCCATTTTTGTGCGCGATCTCGAGCAGTCCCTGGTGATACCCGGGATCGGGCATCAGAATCCCCACATTCATCATAATCGGCTCGACAATCACCGCTGCAATCTCGCCAGGATATTTCGCGAACAAGCGCTCCACCGCCGCCAGATCGTTGAATTGCGCAATCACGGTATTCGCAAGCGTCGCCTTCGTCACGCCCTCGCCGCCCGGCACAGCATTCGGCGCGCCCGCATCCCCGACTTCATTTATCTTCGGCTTCACCGAGACTAGCGCCGAATCATGCAGCCCGTGATATCCGCCTTCCATCTTGATGATCCGGTCCCGCCCCGTCGCAGCACGCGCCAAACGCACGGCGTGCATCGTGCACTCGGTCCCGCTATTGCTGAAACGCACCATATCCACGGGAAATCGCGCGCAAATCTCTTCCGCCAGCGCGTTCTCCGCGTCATGCGGCATCCCGAACATCGTCCCCGTTCCCAATTTCTCCTGCACCGCCTTGATCACCGCCGGATGGCAATGCCCCGCCATCAAAGCCCCAAAGCACAAATTGAAATCGATGTATTCATTGCCATCGGTATCGTGCAAGTGCCCGCCCTTGCCGTCGCGCACGAAAAGCGGATACGGATCGTAAGCCCGGTAATTGCTCGCGACGCCCAGCGGAATGCGCTTCGTAGCCTTCGCATGAGCCTCGCGCGATCTCGGCGTCCGCCGCTCGTAAGCCTGAATTTCCTTCTGCAATCCCTCGTGCATCGGTCCTTCGCTGGCAGCTGCCATCTGTTCCCCCTTAATTTCCGGCCGGCGGCAAATTCCTCACGCTCACCGGCATATCCCGCGCCGCCAATTCTCGAAAAAACGGCTCCGGCGGCACCACATTCTCCGGCGCCTGCACTCCCACTCCCGAATACTGCCCGCGGCCGAGCATCAACGCCCCAATGGCCGCAGGAAATCCGGTATCGCGTGCCACAGCCGAAAACGCCGGCGAGTTCGTGTACTTCGCCGTCGATTCCGCCGCCGCCGCAACTCTTCGCCCCGCGTTACGCCCCTTCACCACCACTCGAATCGTCTCAATATCCCGCGCCATCTGCTTAGGCGCATTCCGATTCAGCAACGCCAACAAAACATCCCGCGGCGCCACCCGCGATCCATTCACCCCCACCGGCTCGCGGCTCGTAAACCCAACATCCGTCAAGTTTCTCACCAGGCTGACCAATTCCGGCGGATAGTTAATCTTGAAATACGCCTCGCGCACGCCCTTCTTCCGAAAACTAATCGGCAAGGTCCCCAATTCCGAATGAATCGAATTCCGCAGCGTCACCTTGCCAATCGGCGCGGGAAATCGCCCCTCCACCGGATCGGAAAGCATCGGCCGCTCCACAAATCGCCCGCCGCGAAACGCGACCGGCGCCAAAGTCAGCTCATCAAGAATCGTGGCAATCGAAAACGTATAAGCAATCGGGCTATCGTAACGCCGCAAATCCGTCGAAGCGTTATAAACGACGATCGAATCCACGCGCTCTATCCGATCGCACAAATGCCGCGCCATGATGTTCGTCGTCCCAGGCGCCCCGCCCATCCCCGCGATCGCCATCTTCCCGATCCGCCGGAAATCCGCATCCAGCGTAAACTGCCGACGCGTCATGTGATAGAGCCCGCCCAGATCGAAATAATTCACCCGAGCCCCCAGCGCCGCCTTCATCACCTCCAAATTCCAATTGTACTGCGTGCAATTCACCACCGCAGTAGTCCCGCGCAAAAGCCGCGCCAGCTTCGCCGTCTCGCGCACATCCGCAAAAGCCGCCCGCGCCTTCCCGCGCCCAAACTTCCGCGCCACCTCTCGCGCCCGCGCCAAATCAAAATCCGCCACAATCAGCCGCCGCACATCCCCAGCGCGCGCCAGGTCATACACCACCGCCCGCCCCATCATCCCCGCGCCCAGCACCACAAATTCCATGCAGCTCCTTAGCCCGTACGAATCCCGCGAATCCGATCCACAGGAGAGAAACGCAGCGGACGGCTAGTCGTTTCAGCTACAAAGTACGGCGGACGGCCGGAATTCCGGCCCTCCCGAAATGCCCAACTCCGCGTTCGATCCGAATCTAGAACAGAATCTTCAGACCAAACTGAATCACGCGCGGATCTTCACGAGTCGTCTGAATTTGTCCAAACGTCTGGTCCGAGAAATTTCCATCCGGATTCGCAAACTGCGTATGGTTAAAAGCGTTGAATATATCCGCTCGGAACTCCGTGTTGAATCTTTCACTGATGGATGTGCGCTTCTGAATCGATATATCCGAATTGCTGATCGACGGTCCGCAGCACAAAGCATGCGGCGAATTGCCGAACTGCCCCGCCGGCGGATCGGCGATGTTCGACGTAATGATGTACTGATTGTTGTGCGTTTTGGGATTCTGGAAATGAACGGAGCCACTTATCTGCGGCGTGTTTGCGGGCTCGAAGAAAAAGCTGCTGTTCAATTCCGTGTCGTTGGCATCGAAGAATCGGATCGGGAATCCGCTCTGGTACGTAATAATGGCCGACGCCGCCCATCCATCTACCAGCTTGCCTTTGAACCCCGAGTATTTCGGTACGGGAAGTTCCCAGTAGGGACTGAACACGAACCGGTTGCGCGCATCCGTCAGCGAGACTCCGCGGCTCTTCCGGAAATTGAATGGATTCAGCTCGTTTTCAAATGACGCGCCCTGGTCGATCGCCTTGCTGAAGGTATACGATGCAGAAAACTCCAGTCCTTTCGAATAGTGCTTCTCGAGCTCGATTTGCAGCGAATTGTAATTCGAATTTGCAATCGTATCCTCCGCGAATATGCTTCCGAAAACTTCGTTCCCGTCAACGATCGGGCAACCTACAGCCGTGAACGGATCGCATAGCGGCGAGGAGAACGGACGCAGACCCACCAAGTTAATTCCATTGGGCCCGATTACAGTTCCTCCGGCAATAAACTTTCCTTCTGAGCCTGAATTGTAAGGCAGGTGCAATCCCTGTGGAGGGATCACCGTCCCCGGCTCGATAAAGTATTGGTTATCCGAACTGATCGGACCGCAATTCCCGGGCGAAATGCCATTCAGGATCAGGTTCGAGGGATTCGCCGCGGCGATGGCTTGAAGATCCAGGCACGTTTGGGCGTTTCCGGGATTGAGATCATGCGAGGCAAGCAGGCGATGCGCCTGCGTCCCGACATATCCCGCGTGCATGATCAAGTCCTTCGCGAGCTCGCGCTCCAGCGTCAAGTTGTATTGCACCGAGTACTGCGCGCGGAGATGCGGCTGAAACTCCCCGAATAGCAGCAGCGGCCGGAACTTCGACCAGTCCACGCAGCCAACCGGTCCGCCAGGTATCGAGCATGGTGTTTTCGGGTTCTGTGTGATGATGCTTGCAAACGGGTTCGGCGCCGCGAATCCCGCCTGATTCTCAAACGGCAGATTGAAAAGCGTATTCGAAAGACTCGAACTTCCCCCAAACGGCGGCTCCGCGCTGAACTGCTCCAAAACAAGTTGTTCGATCGGGTTGTAGAAAATCCCCCAGCCCATCCTCACACTCGATTTGCCCGGCCCTCCCGTAAGCTTTGCCAGCCAACCTTCAGTCCAACCGGGGCTCCAGGCCAAGCCGATGCGCGGGGCAAACGACTTGTAGTACGTACTTGTCAGACCACGCGGCACACCGGGATCACCCGGGAACTGTAGACCCACCGGGAATACCGAGGAGGAAGTATTGAAGCTCGGGTCGGCCGGATTCGTAGTCGTCACATTGCAGTCTTGGCTGTAACCGGCCGACAGCAGCAATTGACTCGCGGGCAGCGAGGGATCCAGAAAGCACGGGTATTGCTTTGAAATCGCCCCAGGCCGAAACGTCTGCAGACGATTTCCTAGATCGTAGTACGGCGTGTTCAATTCCCAACGTAGTCCGTAATTCAAAGTCAATGAGTTCCGAATCTTCCAGCTATCCTGCGCGAACAGATAGAAACCGCTGTTCCGCACATTTTCGCCCTGTGCCCCGCCCTGCGAATATGTGTTCACCGCGCCAAGAAAATAGTCCGGATAAGCATCAGGATTCGCCCCGGGTGCCAAACCGTATCCGATGTCATTGGAGGTCGGCAAAGTGCACCCCGGTGGCACAGCGCTGCCCACGCATAGTTTCGGATTCGTCAGCAGCGTAAAATCGCCGTCAATGTTGAAATAGAGGAACTGGTCGAAATGCTGCCGGCGAACATCCACTCCGAATTTCAAGCTGTGTTTCCCGACAACTCTGCTGTAGTTATCCATCCATTGAAAAGTGTTCCCAACCTGCGGAAGTTCTCCTTCAAAGTTATTGCCGATCACGAAACCCCCGGAAACATTGACGAAGGGCACTCCTTCCCGGCCGGGAATGGTGGTAGTGATTCCCGTTCCAGCACTGCTCACGGGTAGTTGCACATTGCCGAGATCCTGAAAGCACTCCGCTATCGGAATGGTTCCGCACGACGCGTGTACATCATTCAAGGTCTGCGGGTGGTTGAGAGTGCCTTGGGCTTCCCGGAAGTAGTTGAATCGGAATTCGTTCACGGAGCTCGAGCCGATCGTCCAAGTATGGCTCGCGTTTATCTGCTCCGAGCGCGTCGCGAATTTTGCGCCGAATCCCGGAAGGTTCGCGCCAGCCGCTTGAAATTTGGAAAAAGGATCCTGGTGCGAGTCGTCGTCAAAATAGTAGTACACGCTCAAATGCTGCGCGCTGGTTAGAGTTTGATCGAAGCGCATCGTGAATTGATCGTCGCGCAACGCCTTCACCGGAATGGTTCCGATGTTTCCAGTGCCGAAGGGAGCGACGTACTTGTTATAGAGATCCTGCGCAGTGGGATCGAAGCACTGCGTCGGTATCTGATTGTTCGGAAATACCGCCGTGTAAGGCTGAGGCGTGCCGCCCTCCGCTGCGCTTAACGCCGCCTGGCCGCCTGGGGTAAGTGCGTTCACGCACCCAGGGCGCAGCGCGAGCACATTGGCCCAATTTATGTCGTGCAACATTCCGGTGAACGGCGCGCCTGCGGAGAAATCACCTGCTGCTTCGGCCGCAGTCGGCAGCGTAACTGTGCCGGACGGAAGCCCTTGGCGAAGGCGATCTCCTTCGTACGACCCAAAGATAAACGACTTGTCCTTCTTAATAGGACCACCGAGCGTGGCGCCGAATTGGTTCTGCTTGTAGTCGGGAACTGTCGGATCAAAATAGCCACGCGTGTTAAATATGTTGTTGCGAAAGAAATCGTACACGTCGCCGTGAAGGGCATTCGTTCCCGACTTCGTCACCACGTTGACGACCGAGCCGGAGTTCCGGCCATATTCCGCGTCGAATGTGTTTGTCAATACGCGGAATTCCTCAATCGCGTCAGGCGAGGGCTGGATGGCTGGGCCGTTCACAAAGATGTCGTTCCCGTCCCCGCCGTTCACCATGTAGTTGTTCGAGCGCCCGCGGCCTCCGTTCACCGACACCACGCCGGGAGAATCCGAACCATAGAAGAGATCCGACCCAAGTTGCGACTGCACGCCTGGTTGCAATTGCAGTAATTGATATGTGTTTCGGGTGGCCAGCGGCAATTGACGCACCGAAATGTCATCCATGACTGCGCCCAGTTGCGTGCTGGTCGTTTCGACTTGTCCGGATTCAGCTTCAACGGTTACCGTCTGCTGCGATCCGCCAACCTCAAGCGTCGCATTCACCACCGCCACGTGTCCAAGATCAACTACGACGTCCTTAACGACATACTTCTTAAATCCCGGCGCGTCGATCTCGACATCGTAGTGGCCCACCGTCATCTCTGGAATGAAAAAACCCCCCGAAGTGTCCACGTCCGCCACGCGCGTTGTTTGCGTGCCCGCCAGAGTAGCGGTTATTTGTCCCGTCGGCACTACCGCTCCGGATGGATCCTTGACGGTTCCACGCATCGCGCCAGTCGTCTGCCCCCAGGCCGGCTCGCCTACCGCCAAGACCCCCAGTAACGCAAAAAGACACACTCCGAGCACAACTCTCGTCTTCATCGCCGCTCCTTTATGCCTCATGCGGGATCGCTGGACACTCCCCCAAAATCCTTCCAAATTTCGATTGCGCCCTGGGAAAAAACCTTACTATAATCCGCGAACCTTATTGCAAGGCCTGGGGCCTGTCAAGGAAATTCGGTTGACTCCCGCCCGCCAAAACGCGAAGAAAATGAATCGGTCGCACGGCTATTTACGCATCGGCGATGTCGCGCGACTTGTCGGTGTTTCTCCGTCCTCTCTGCGCTCCTGGGAGAGTGTCGGCCTCATTTCTCCCACGCGCACCGAGAGCCGCTATCGCCTCTTCACCCCGCGCGACGTTCGCCTGCTCAAGCGCGCTCAATTCCTCCGCCGCGCCCGCGGCATGAACGCTCCCGCCATCATGCACCTGCTTCGCTCCGAAGGACTTCTCAAAGACGGCAGCAGCCACAAGCCCAGTCCCGTCGGTTCGCGTCTACGAAAGCTACGCCTCCGCAAGCGCGCTTCTCTCTCGCAGGTCGCCGCTGCTACCGGCGTCTCCGTCGGTTTCCTCAGCGCCCTCGAGCGCGGCCAGATGAGCGCTTCGATTTCCACTCTCACCCGCATCGCGCGCTTTTATCGCATCAACATCCTCTCGCTCTTCGACGCCTCCGACTCCAATCCGCGTCACGTCCGCCCCTCCGAGCGAAAAATTCTCGAAGCCGGCCCCGGCGTGCGCATGGAACTTCTCGCCTGGGGCGACGCCGTAATGGAGCCGCACCTCTTCCGCGTCTCCCCCGGCGCCGGCAGCGGCGATTCTTACGCCCACGAAGGCGAAGAATTCCTGTACATTCTCCGCGGCAATCTCGATATCGCGCTCGAAGGCGGCAACCCCGAGCATCTGCGCGAAGGCGACAGCTTTTATTTCGCCAGCAACATGAAACACCGCTGGAGCAACCCAGGCAAACAAGAAGCCTGGGTTCTCTGGGTCAACACTCCGCCAACGTTCTGAGGGCTATCTTCGGTCGTAGGGGCGCCGCTCGCTGCGCCCGGCGTTTATGCGGCGTGTTGCAATCGTGCAAAATGGACCGCTAACCGGTTTTCGGTCGTAGGGGCGCGGCTTGCTGCGCCCGGCTCTTGTGCGGCGTTTCGTGACTGCACAAATTTGGCCGCTAATTGGTTTTCGGTCGTAGGGGCGCCGCTTGCTGCGCCCGGCCTTTGTGCGGCGTTTCGTGACTGCACAAATTTGGCCGCTAATTGGTTTTCGGTCGTAGGGGCGCTGCTTGCTGCGCCCGCGTTTGTACGGCACGGCCCAAATGCAACAATGATCTCGCGCGCCGCCCATACGGCCCAGATTCCGACTCGCTCCAAGGGAGAAGAACCTAAATGCGCCAACGCTTTCTAATCGCAATCACCGCCGTCCTATTCCTCGCCACCACCTCCTGCAAAAAAGAATCCCCCACTCTCAGCCTCCTCGTTTGGGAAGGCTACGCCGACCCAACCTACGTCCACGATTTCGAAATCTCCCACAATTGTAAAATCTCCGCCTCCTACATGGGCTCCAGCGACGAACTCGTCGCCAAACTCCGTGGCGGTAGCGCCAGCAACTACGACGTCATCTCCCCCTCGAGCGACGTAGCCACCATGATCGCCTCCTCCGGCCTAGCCGCGGATCTCGACCTCTCCAAAATCCCCTCCTACCAACAAACCTCCGCCCGCCTACGCAACATGCCTCTCGTCCGCGTAAACGACAAAGTCTACGGCGTCCCCTTCACCTGGGGTCCCAATCCCCTTCTCTACGACACAACCGCCTTCCCCAAAGCCCCCGAAAGCTGGGCCGTGTTCTGGGATCCAAAATTCAAAGGCAAAATCTCCGTCTGGGATGAACTTTCCACTCTCTACATGGCCGCTCAAATTCTCGGCTACGACAAGCCCGACCCAAGCCATCTCTATAATCTGACCGACGATGAATTGGACAACGTGAAGAAGAAGCTCCTGGAACTAAAACCCAACATCCGCAAAATGTGGGCCTCCGGCGGCGAGCTGACCAATCTCTTCCAGAACCACGAAGTAGTAGCCGCGATGGGCTGGCCGCTCATGACCAATCAACTTCGCGCCGCCAATTTCCCCATCGCCGAAACCATCCCCAAAGAAAACACCACCGGCTGGATCGATCACCTAATGATCACCGCCGCAAGCGAGCACAAAGACCTCGCCACCGAATTTCTCGAATACATGATCGAAGCCAAAACCCAAAAGAAAGTCACCGACGTAACCGGCTACGACCCCGCAAATCCCGGCGCCGCGCAATACATGGACGACGCGCAAAAGAAAAGCCTCCATCTCGACGACGTTGACAACTACATGACCCGCATCTATTTCTGGCAGCAAGTCCCGCGCCGCGCCAAGTACACCGAAATCTGGAACGAGGTAAAAGCAGCTCAGTGAGCGCTCTGCTTTCAATTCGCGAGGTCGCCAAAGGCTTCGGCAATCGCGCCGTCCTCCGCGGCATCACGCTCGATGTAGCCTCCGGCGAATTCCTAACCATCCTCGGCGAAAGCGGCAGCGGCAAGACCACTCTCCTTCGCCTAATCGCAGGTTTCGAGCGCGCCGATAGCGGCGAAATCTGGATGGCCGATGAGCGCATCGATTCCCTCGCGCCGTACCATCGCCACGTCAACACCGTCTTCCAAAGCTACGCGCTCTTCCCGCATCTCTCCGTCTACGAAAATATCGCCTACGGCCTGCGCGTTCAGGGCGCGCCGAAAACCGAACTCCCCGCCCGCGTCGAGCAAGCCCTGGCCATGGTCAAGATGAGCGATTTCGCGCAATCCCAACCATCGCGCCTAAGCGGCGGCCAACAACAGCGCGTAGCCTTGGCCCGCGCGCTGGTAAATCGCCCCAAAGTTCTTCTACTCGACGAACCTCTTTCAGCTCTCGACGCCAACCTCCGCCGCCAAATGCAAATCGAACTCAAATCCCTTCAACGCGAAGTAGGCATAACGTTCATCTTCGTAACCCACGATCAAGAAGAAGCCATGGCCCTCTCCGATCGCATAGCCTTACTACGCGCCGGCAATCTAGAACAAGTAGCCGAGCCCAGAGAAATCTACGCCCGCCCAGCCACCGCCTACACCGCCCAATTCATAGGTCAAACCAATCTACTCCGCGCCGAACTCCGCAACGGCCTGGCCACCTCCAGCGGCATCACCTGGCAAGTCGCGCCACCCCCCGTACCGCTGGCGTCCCCGCCGGCCTCCGGCAACGGACCAGCAAAATCAAATCCCCAATCACCGACGGAAGCACCCAGCCCATCGAATGCAACATTCTCCCTCCGTCCCGAATGCATTCGTCTAGCAAACACTTCCTCCAACTCCAACTCCGTCCGCTTCTCCGCCCGCATCACAAACCAAACCTTCGGCGGCGCCACCGACCTACTAGAAATCACCCTCTCCGACGGCCGCACCCTAAGAGTCCGCATCCCAAGCCAGGGCGACTTAGATGGCCCAGCCCAATTCGAATTCACCGCAACCGATGCCGTCCGCGTAAAAGACACGGAGCCAACCTAAAATGATCCCCCGTCGTTCTGTCCACATCCTCCGCCGCAGGCCACAAGTCTCCCGTAGGGGCGCCGCTTGCTGCGCCCGCCCGCGTAACACCAACCGCATCTCGCGCCACAATCTCCGCGCTGAATTTTTCGATCCCAGTAGGGGCGCGGCTTGCTGCGCCCGCCGAGGTACCGCCATCCTCAAACGCGGCCACGATCTCAGGGAGGATATCTCGTTCTCCCAATGGTGCACCACCTAACCCCATGTACACCCGCGCCTACAAATCCGCCGTCTCCATCCCCCCACTCCTCTGGGTCGCCGTATTCCTACTAATCCCCTACGCTATCCTCTTCTGCTACAGCTTCTGGCAAGTCTCCCCGCTCCAAGTGATCGTAAAGAATTGGTCCCTCGATAATTACCGCGAACTCCTACACAACCACATTTATCTAGAGGTTCTCTTCCGCTCCATGCGCATAGCAGGCGCAGTCACCGCATTAGCGTTGCTCCTCGGCTACCCTCTAGCCTATTTCCTCTCCTTCCGCGCCACCCGCCGCAAAGATCTCTTCTATCAACTCGTAATCATCCCTCTCTGGGTCAGCTACCTAGTCCGCGGCTACGCCTGGAAAACCATCCTAGGCAGCGATGGCGTCCTAAACGGCTTCCTCCAATACCTCCACATCACCAACCACCCGGTAGAATTTTTCCTCTACAGCCCCTTCGCCGTAATCCTAACTCTCACGCACATCTACACCCCGTTCACCTTCCTCCCCATCTACGCCTCGCTAGAACACATCCCCCGCAACCTAATCGAAGCCTCGCAAGATCTAGGCGCGTCCCCGTTCCGCACCTTCTGGCGCGTAATCCTGCCGCTCTCTCTCCCAGGCGTCCTAGCAGGCGCCACCTTCGCCTTCGTCCTAACCCTAGGCGATTTCCTAGCCCCGCTATTAGTAGGCGGCCCAAGCGGCATCATGATCTCCAACATCGTAGTCAGCCTCTTCGGCGCCGCCTACAACTGGCCCCTAGGCGCAGCAATCTCCCTCTGCATGTTAGTTCTCGTAGTCGCGCTCCTATTCCTGGTCGAGCGCCTCGAGAAAAAGCTGAGCTTCCAATGAGCGCCAACTCCAACTCGCCCGCCACCGCCGGCTCCCTCTGGCTAAGCATCTACGCCGCTCTCGTCTACGCCTTCCTCTATCTCCCCATCGCCGTCCTGGCCATCTATTCCTTCAACGGCGGCGGCGTAGGCGGCTTCCCCCCGCGCAATTGGACGCTCAACTGGTATCGCATCCTCTTCGCCGACGACGCCATCTGGGCCACAGTCCTAAACAGCGCAATCGTCGCGGTAATCGCAGTAGCCATCGCGATCACGTTAGGCCTGCTAGCCGCGTTAGCCCTAGATCGCGCCCAATTTCCAGGCAAAGCCCTATTCCGCCGCCTGGTCCTGCTCCCGCTGATCCTCCCAGGCATAATCACCGGCCTCTCGCTCCTGATGCTCTTCGTAGCCGCCAGCATGAAACTAAGCCTGATCACCATCACCCTAGGCCACGGCACAGCCCTGATCTCCGTAGCCACCACAGAAATTTTCGCCGGCCTGCAAAAACTAGATCGCGCCCAGGAAGAAGCCTCCCTCGATCTAGGCGCCAATCACTGGATCACCTTCTGGCGCATAACGCTCCCCAATCTCCGCGTCTCCATAATCGCCGCCGCACTATTAATCTTCACTCTCTCTCTCGACGAAATCGCCGTAAGCTTCTTCCTAATCGGCCGCAGCAACACGCTGCCGCTAGAAATCTGGTCCCGCCTGCGCCGCGGCATCACCCCGGAAATCAACGCCGTCTCCACCATCATCCTTCTCTTCTCCATCGTCCTAATTCTCGTCTGGTATCGCCTACGCACCAGATCGCAAAGCGCCGAAGAAGCCGCCGCCGTCCTACCCTCAGCAATCCAAGGAGAACAAGCATGACCGAATCCCGCCGCGACTTCCTGCGCTTCGTCCTGGCCGGCTCAGTAGCCGCAGGCTGCCCCTTCGATCTCAAGCTCCTCTCCGCAGCCGAAGCCCCCACTCCGCAAGTCGACGGCGACCACTACGAAATCTGCCACAAAGTCCGCGACGGCCAAAAATTCATCCCTCCGCCAGTCAGCAAGCGCTACGACATAGTTATCGTAGGCGGCGGAATCAGCGGCCTAAGCAGCGCCTATTTCCTGCGCGAGAAAAATTTCCTGCTGCTGGAGAAGGAACCTCACTGGGGCGGCAACGCCTACAAAGAGGAATTACAAGGCCAAGGTTTCGCCACCGGCTCAGCCTACGATTTCGTAGGCTCCGAAAGCGCCAACTGGCCAAAGAAATCGGCCTAGAGCAATTACCGGTAAATTGCGCCGATCCCACCATCGTCAAAGGCAAATGGGTCCCCGACACCTGGCGCGCCGGCATCGACGAACTACCCTATCCGCAAAAAACCCGCGAAGCCTTCAAACAATTCCGCAAAAAAATGCTAGCCCTGGATCCCGAAAAAAACGTCAAGCAATACGACAACGAGCCGCTGAGAAAATATCTCCCGGGCTTTCCGCCGGAAATCACCCACTGGTGGGACGCCTACGGCCCCTCCAACTGGGGCGCCAAATCCGCCGATACCTCCACCTACATCGCCCTCCAGGATTTCCACAATTTCGCCAGCGAAGAAGCCAAAGACGATCGCGTCACGTTGCCGGGCGGCAACGGCGCCATCTCCGAAAAACTAGCCGCAGTACTGCTCGAAAAATACGCCGCGCAAATGCTGACCGGCGCCACCACCGTAGCCGCCGAGCAACTAAAAAATTCCGTCCACGTAACTTATTTCCACGAAGGCCATCTCCACACCGTCTCCGCCCGCCTGGTCATCATGGCCGCCCCAAAGCTAATCGCCTCGCGCATCACCTCCGGCATCTCCCCCAATCAACGCGACGCCATGCAAGCCATCCGCTACGCGCCCTATCCGGTAATCAACTTGATTTTCGACAAGCCCATCTACAATCGCGGCTACGACACCTGGTGCCCCAGCAACACCTTCACCGATTTCATCGTCGCCGACTGGACCATCCGCAATCAACCCGGCTACACGCAAAAAAACAACATCCTAACTTTCTACACGCCGCTAGACGAAGACGATCGCCACAAGCAACTCACTGAAGATGGCTGCAAAAAAATTGCTCTGAACGTCCTACGCGATTTCAAAAAGCTCCTTCCCGAATTCGAAGCCGATCCCATCGAAATCCACATGTACCGCCGC
Source organism: uncultured Acidobacteriota bacterium (assembly GCA_963841235.1). Classification (GTDB taxonomy): domain Bacteria; phylum Acidobacteriota; class Terriglobia; order Acidiferrales; family UBA7541; genus Palsa-147. Next base: position 63,270 of record CAWJBU010000001.1, read on the forward strand.
GGCCACCCCATGTTAATGGCCACTCCAGGCAATTTCACAAAAACAATCCCCGAAGCCCGCCATCCGCTAGAAAGAGTCTTCTTCGCCAACGCCGACAGCGAAGGCCCCGAATCCCTAGCCATGGGCGCAGTAGCCTCCAGCCAAAAAGCCGCCAACTGGGTAGCCCAGCGCCTAAATGGCAAATCTGCCATCCAGGCGGCTCACTCCGTAGGATACGCCGTATAAATTCTTCGTCGGCCCGCCGTATCTTTATTCCTCTCGTAGGGGCGCCGCTTGCTGCGCCCTCCGACGACGACAAGCCAATCACATCTCCAATCGCCCGCGGACTCCGCTCGTCGCTTTTATCCGTAGCTCTGAAATCTGAAATTTCAATTGGCTCTGTCGAGTTCCTCCCGTACGAATGGCTTTTCGTCTTCGTAGGGGCGCGGCTTGCTCCGCCCGCGGGCGTAACCCCGGGCGGAAACGTCCGCCATCACCTCCGCGCAACTCAATCGGGCCATCCCCCAACAACCGCAGACTCCAATCTTCGCAATCGTCTCTCTCCGAAATCTGAAATTTCAAATTTGAAATCTCCGTCCTTTCATACAACACCGCAACTGGGCCCACGCGCGCCGATTCCATCTCCGGACGCATCTCCGCCGCGCTGCCAAATTATTTCTTTGATTTATTCCGATTAAGCCTGCGGTCGATTGTTCGCGCCAAGAAACTTCAACATCGCCGCATGCGCAATTTCCGGCTGGTCCGTACTAAAAATATGGCTAGCCCGCGGAATCAAAACTAACTTAGCCCCCGGAATCCGCCCCGCAATCAACTTCCCATTCTCCGGCGGCACAAGCTGATCCGTCTCCCCATGAATCACCAAAGTAGGAGCAGCAATCCCCGCAATGCGACTATAAGCCTCCCAAGCAATAATCCCCTGCAACTGCGCCATGAATCCTTCCACAGTCGGATACCACTCCAAAAGCAATTTCAAATCTTCCTCAATCCGCTCCCGCGGCGTCCCCGCATCGTAAATAAACGGATGAATCGCCCGCGACGCCTCCTCCGGGCTCATATCCACGCGCATCAAAACTTGCAGCACCTCAGGCGCCGCAGGCACAGCCTGCGGTCCCCCCGAAGCCGTGCATCCCAAAATCAGCGACCTCACTCGCCGCGGATACTGCAGCGCAAATTCCTGCGCGATCATGCCTCCCATCGACATCCCCATCACATGCGCGCTCTGCACTCCCGCAGCATCCAAAACCGCGGCCGCATCCGCCGCCATCAAAGCAATCGGATAAGGCCCGGCAGGCACATCGCTTCGCCCCGCCCCGCGATTATCCAGCGCAATAGTCCGATAACGCCGCGCCAAAATAGGCCGCGTCCGGTGCCACATCGCCGACGCCCAACCCAATCCCATAATCATGAGAACGGGCGCCCCGTTCCCCGATTCGTCCCAAAAAATCTGGCGCCCGAATTCTCAGTGAATGGCATCTCGGCTTTTGGATTGCGCGTTCAGCCCACTCGCTCTCGAATCTATTTCTCTTTCTTAGCCGCCGCCTTCTTCGCAGGCCCGCAGCGATCGAATACTCGCCTTCAACATCCACCACCGCCCCGCCATCCGCGTTCGGCGTCACGGTGTACGTCCCCTTCCCCGTAATCCCCTTCAACTTCCCAGTCCCTCCCGTATAAGACCAAGTCCCCTTGGTCACCCCGGGCTTGCCATCTTTCGCCGGCCCGGAATCACGGAAGCTCACGAAATATTTATCGCCGCTGTCCATGTTCCCAACGTACGTGCCGTTAGAACTCGCGCGCGTGGCCGTCATCTCCAAAAACGCCACGGAAGTTCCATCCGTAGTTTTTCCGCCTTCCATTTCCATCGGCGTCGTCCACTTGCAAGTATTTTTCACCACCGCCAAACTATGCCCCGGCTTGTCTCCAGCATCCGCCGTGCCCACCACCTCCGGCGCCTTGTCGCATTTGTGCTGCCCGGAAACCTTAGTCTGCGCCCCAACCGCCGACGCAAACAAAAACGCCGACCCCATCATGCAAACAAATCGTAGTTTCATCGCTCTCCCCCTCAAAATTTTGAATGTGAAGAAATTTGGCCGCGAACCGATCGAAGCAACCACAAGCGACAGCATCCTACGCCCACAAATTCCCTCGCACAAGCTTTCGCCTTTTCCGTCCTCTGAAAATTTCAATTTCAAATCTGCAATTTCCCCCTCCCCGCATCCGCAACTTCCGCCAATCACCGCGCATCCCAATAAATGAACCCGCCTCAATCCCCCTTCGCCCGCCCAAGGAGCAAAAATGCACGTAACCACGCAATTCGCACCCCCTGAAACTGCGCCAACCAACCAACTAAAATTCTCTCCCTCCCCGGCATCCTCACCATCATCATCGGTGCCGGCATAATCTTCATCGGCATCCGCGAATTCTTCCAACCCGCCATCGGCGCGCAAGGCTACGGCGTCCCGCTGCAAAATCCCAATGACGCCCCGTTCCTGGCCATCAAAGCCGCCCGCGACATCACCACCGGCATCGTAGCCCTGGCTTCCTCGCTCAGCGCAACCCCAAAATCCTGGCCACAGCGATGGCCGCGCTAACGCTAATCCCCATCCTCGACGGCCTGATCGTCTTCAGCCACGCTCAATGGATCTTCACTCCAATAATCCTGATCCACTGGGGCACAGCAGCCGTCATGCTGGCAATCGTCGCGCTACTGCGGCGCAAAATGTAGCTCAGGTCTTCAGACCTGAGGCGTTGGCCGTTTGCCGTTTGCTCTCCCCCCCCCCCCCTCCCCTTCTCCCTTCTCCCCCCCCCCTTCTTCCCCTCCTCTCTCCCCCCCTCCCCCCCCCCCTCTCCTCCCCCCCCCCCCCCCCTCCTCCCGGGTGCCTCCGCCAGGCGGACGCCGCAGTCGCGCGCGGGGTTTTTGACTTTTCCGTTTCCTCCCTTCCGTCATTCCGAGGCGCCTTTCGCCTAGGAATCCTCTCCCGTTCTCCAGCCTCGGGCCTCTCACCTTCAGCCTCTAGCATCCGTCGTCACAATTCCCTGTGCGGGCCATCACATACAGCCGGTGCCCGAAGTGGGATCATGATGGTCCCATGACCCCCAGTCGCAGACGCAAATTCCTGGTAGCCGGCTGCCTCGTTGCACCGCTCGTGGTCGTCGGGCTGTTTCCCGTACGCGACCTGCTTGCCGCATTTTTCATGTTCTGTATCTTCTTCAGCGCATTGGGATTAATCGCGCTGGTGTCATTCCTCTTTGGCGGCGGGGTGATGCGTTGTTACGAACTGCTCGTGGCCTTCGCGACGTGGTTCGGCATTCGCCATCAGCATCCGTAGTCGTCGAGAACGAGGTTTTCGTCGCAATTCGAATCCCCGTCTTTCGCTTCGTATTCACTTCTCTAAATCGCTAACCGAAACAAGGTTCAATTAAATCGGCTCGTAACTCGCACAAAACAAACGATCCGCCCCCGTTCTTACCGGGACACGTATCGAATGGCGCGAATGGAAGTTGGAAATTTAGGGGGAGGCCGAAACTTGAGGCCCAGCCGCCGATCGGCCTTTCCCGCCGCTCCCCACCACGCGTCGCCCCCCCAATACCCAGCAAGATCCGGGCGGCGCGGGAGGGCTAACCCGGCCCTCCCCTACAAAGGCAACGGCATCGAGCCATTCGCGCCGAAATATGCGATTGAAAAAAGGGGTGATTTGTCTGAAAGTCTCCGTTCTTTATTTTGTTTAAGTTGCGCGGGTGTCTAATAAATCGTGTCCGGAATAGTCACGCCCTTGGTCTCTCGTAACCTCCAGCCCCAACCCCATCCCGGCCCGGACGCCCCCGATCCGCGGGCAATTAGGTAAATCGTAAGGGCGGCTAAACCCAGTGGGTTGGAAGAATGTCCCCGCAGAGAGTCTGCAAGCGAGGGAGAAACAGGGCTTTCTCAGCGGCTACAGAGGTTGCGGAAAAAAGACCAATCCGGCGATCGAGCGGCAGGTTCCGACGCGTCTTGATGGCGAATGGTAGCAAACATGGACGCTAAATCCTAGCTTCGCTCAGGATGACAACGTATCGACTTTTTCCGCAGCCTGTAAAGCCGTCGCGCTGATGTGCGGCGAGGTCGCCGGAGAGCGCGTCGAAAGCTCGCAATCGCACAGCGAATGACCCGGCGCCCCTACGAACAAAGTCAAATGCAGATCCCTCACCCCTAAAGGGGGTTCGGGATGACAGCGGTTAGGACCTCTCCGCAGCCTGCGAACCGTGATTATACGGCATATGCGGCATGACCCAAGAGTTGCGGGAAAAAAACCCGTCGATCAGCTGGGGTGTCTCGACGTGCGCTGTTGCGTAATGGTGCAGCAAACAAGCGCCAGATCCCTCGAGGAACTGGAGAAGGCTCCAGCTCGCTCAGGATGACGACACTCTGACGTATTCCCCGCGGACTGAATCATGCCCTAACAAACATCCCAGACTCCACAAATACTCGAAAGATCGGCACACAGCCCCCTGCCGCAGGGCCGCCAACTGAACCCGGACATGAAGAAGTCAAAAACGGGGCCGAAGAACCCGACCCTTCCCACGAACGGGGAAGGATCGGGCGCCCAGGGCGAACCCTCAGAACAGGCTTCGCCACCCGCCGAGCAACGGCTCCGTCACGCGGGCACTTATCCCGCTAATCGATATCGACCTGGAACATTAAGGAAGGGTCGTCGTATGCAACTGCATACCATAGTCCGTCCGCTCCCATAATGAAGTACACCTCTTGCCCGTAAAACCAAGGCGGATAGGCTCCCGCGAAGAACCAGTATCCACCGTAAGAGTATTCCCGACGCCCATTGTAGAAGCGACCGCCATGCTCTTCAAAGCGCGCATGATGCTCGCGTCCAAACCTGCTTTCATTGTACTCGTGGCCGCGATTATCTTTCTGACCACTGTGGGCCCAGTTCCCTTGTGGTTGCGCGTGCTGCTCACTTTTGGCTGGTTGCTCTTTCTGGCCCTTGGCTTGATGCTGCTGTTCCTGCTTTGGAGCCTTGGCTTCCTGTTGCTTCTCCGGCTTAGCTTGCTGTTCCTGCTTCGGAGCCTTAGCTTCCTGTTGTTTCGCAGGCTTAGCTTCGTGTTCCTGCTTCGGAGCCTTGGCTTCCTGTTGTTTCTCAGGCTTGGCTTGCTGTTCCTGTTTCGCGGGCTTGGCCTGTTGCTGCTTTTCAGGCTTCGCCTTCTCGTCCTGCTTCGCCGGCTTGGCATCTTGTTCGTGCTGATCCTGGGCGTACGTGGGAACCACGGACCCGAGAAGCAGGAACAAAACTCCCGTGCCGATAAGACTGATTGGTTTCATCTGCATTACCTCCATAACCGCTATTTCGCGCCCCCTTCGCTCGTCAAGACGGGCGCGATTGTGATTCCTAATCCCTCTGCGATGCGTACTACGGGCTCTTAACCGTCACTATTTCACTGGGATCCCAACAACCTCAGCGCAGCACCCCGAGCAGGTACAACAGCAGCGCGATAACCACGACCGTCCCTACGATCCCCAGCCCTCCGCCTGTCCCCCACCTGGAATATCCGTAATACCCGCCGCCTCCGCCGAACAACAACAGCAGAACTACAATTAAAAGTAGCATCGCAATTCTCCTTTCAAGTTGTGACCCGAGATTCCTGGCCTAAACTTCACTGCGTTCGCGTCCCGTCGGTGAAACGTTCGAGCCCCGATCCCAACACCCGCTCGTGACCTATTCCTGGTATGCGTTTCACGGACGCGCTCCTCAATTTCCTCTTCGAATTCCCAATTCCGAAATCGTCAGTGAGCCGTATCGAAAGGGTATGCGATCTCCCCGCACGAAACTGTCCAAAATGAGACACCTGCCAGATTGTCGTGATTGTCCATCCCTGAATCTCACGGACCGCCGGCGCACATCCTGCTGAGGAAGAATCCACGTTTCAGGAAAATCAGTGGCAGGAGAACTATTAAGTTTGGCCAGCTCGCTGGCAAAAAGCGGGTTTTCGGGGAATTCCGCGACGAGCTCCTTCAGTTGCGTGCGCGCCAGTTCCGGCTTCTTCTCGCGCAAGGCCGCCAGCGCCAGCATGATCTTCGCAAATGGCCGCAGGTAGTGGCCACGATCGGCGGCGATCTCCAGTTGCCGGATGCCCTCTTTCTTGTCGCCGTGGATTCCCGCGAAGCCGAGCAGAAACCTCTTGAATCCCGGCAAACTCCCGATCACGAAATTCGCCGTGCCCAGGCCAAGATAGGCATCATCCGCGTCCGGCGCGATGGCCAGGAGTTTGTTCGCGTACTTGTCAGCCTCGCGGATCTTTTTCAAGCTGTCGAGCTGCTCCTTATCGATCAGGCTGGCATAGTCGGCCTGCATGCCCACGCTCAGGGCCATGGCGAACAGCGCGTTCGTATCGTCCGGGTTCGTCTTCAATCGCAGTTGCGCCAACTCCTGCGCCTGTTTGTCCGCGGCGAAGAATGCTGCGCGCAGTTTCGGATCGGGTTTGAGAGGGATCTTCCCCAGAAAACGCTTGTCGTCCAGGAAAAACTCCGAGGTCAGAACGCCCTGCCGGTAGCACTCCTCAAACAAATAGGCCGCCGCTTCCGACGCGCTCCCCAGCGGGTCTTCCGGATGCGACTTCTGCCAAGACTCAAAATGGCTGAGGCTTTCCTGAAGCTTCAGTTCGTAGAGAAGGTGAAAGCCGGCGTCGAGTTCCGGCACGTGCAAGACTTCAGCCGGAGATTGCGCCGAGGCCGCCGGCGCCACTCGCACAGCGCAAATCGCTGCCACCAGCAAGCTGCACAGAAGCAAACGCATTAGTCACGAATATGCTCTCCGCAAAGCGAAGTCAACAACAGCAGCGTGATCACACCTCGGGATTTGGCAGGCGCACTTGACGAAATTTACTAGGAAGAAGTAAGGCTCGCCCATCCGCCTGGAATCTGGGGGACGTTCTAGAGGCTGGAAGTTGGATATTGGAAAATAGAAATCGGAAAAGGGCCGGGCCAGCCGAACGACTCGAGGACGTATCTTCAAGCCTCCAACCTCTTGCCTGCAGCGTGTAGATCTGGCCGGCATTTCTTGAAGCCTCTTGCTTCGAGCATCGAGCTTCTTCGCGGCGAGCGCGCCTTGGGATTCATCGGACGATCTCGCAGGAAATCACTTATTGGGTGAAAAGCTCGCCAGTCGACTATCCTCTGAAGTCCATGTCATGCGTTCCAGACTTTATTTGGTCGCGTGCAGCCTCAAACGACTGACGGTCGGTCGACGGCAACGCCTGATTCAGCGCGATATATCTGTCATCAATTCTTCTGACTTCGGCAAGGAACTGCTCGCGCGGTAACTCTGTGGCGAATGTTTCGTGCAATGCTCTCGCCTCGTGGCGCAGCGCCGTCCATTGGCAGGCCGCGTTGCGATGCGCCGTAGGAGCCTTGTCAACGCCGAGGGCGGCAGCTACCGTAACGAAGAATCCGCCGACAGCAGAAAATGCTCCCAGCCAAGACGGCAAACCAATCGATGTAAGAAGTCCACAGATCCCAGCCACTGCGGACGGAACGATCAAGAGCCACCGCCCGCGCTTCTTGACTGTCGGCAAGTGCGTAGTGCGCTTGCGCGTTATAGAGCGAATTCTCGGCAACGGTCTTGCATTCCGCGATCAGGTTTGGGATATCGTCAGTTCCGCGCATTCCGCTCTCCATCAAGCCGGAAACGGTTCACCAAAAAAGTCGAACCAGCGATTGACGGCTTCGCCGCCGACTGTGATCGCGCAAAGCCTCCGCGCCGCTTCCGCACGTTGGCGCAAGTAGCTCCCTATCGCCGGGAGCGTCGCTCAATCCAGTTCCGAATTCAAGGGTGGCGAGTGGCTCCCCGCTAGCAAGATTGGCCTCGTAACAAGCAGCGATGCACGATCGAGGAAACCCGCAAGAATATGGTTATAGCCGTAATCATAGCCATTACCGTCCCAATTTGCGAGGAGCGACGGGACGGACGTCAGCTGCCAACACCTCTACGTGAAACGATTTCAGTGGGACTTCTCGACCGCGCAAGTACGTTTTCATCAGCTTTATCGTCGGAACTAGCTTGCCGGAGGTTGCCGCATTGAGTCGTGTGATCCTCTTCGCGTCGTAATCGTAGTCTGCGGGTCCCCAAAAGATATGGAGAACTACCCACAATATAGCAATTTGGTTCCCCAGGGAGGTGTGGGTACCGGCCGGTCAAATCCTCGAATACGGCGGCCAGTTCTATGCTCATGTCGTCTGCGTATTGAAGACGGATTATCGGGTGGTCTGTTACCTGCGGCATGACCCTGTAGAGTTCATTTGTGGCCAAAGCTCGGCGGATCGTTTCGAGCGCAAGCGCGGGGCTCTCACCCCTCTCCCGTCAGTTGCGAACCGGCGAAATGGGCCGAAACTGACGATCGCGTCGATGTCCAATTTGTCGCTTAGGTCTAGCGGCCGAATTTTCGTTTTGCGCTGGAATGAGCCGATTTGGCGAACCGATTTGTCGGGCAGCGCATTTTCGATGGCCGCTTTGATGGCGTTGTATCGCTGAGACGCCAAGGTGACGCGCGTCGGGTTTAGCTCTATCCTCGAAAGCAACTCATCAAACGCTTCGTCGAGCATCGCAAGCGTCATCGCAGTCCCCTCAGGCCAACATCCAGCTGCATTGACACGTCCGAGCGTAATTTACTTGTCTGTAGTGTAGATTTCCTAGGTCAGAAGCCGCAGCAGAACGGAGGGCTTCTATCAGTGTACTACCTTGTCTTTCGACTGGCTTGGTTCCAACCGAAAATCGTGTCGCGCAACGTCGTTGATTAACCGGAAAACGCCGACGCATTTTTGCCCTGACGAAGAGATCGTTACCTTTATTAGAAAGCGGTCTTTGGGCAGCTTCCAGTCTGGACTGTGCCAGCGTGGGACGCAAAAATAGCCTTCGTTGTTCCATCCGTAACATTCCACCTCCTCGGCGTGCCGCCCTGCAACATCGAGTAGTTGCTCCTCCCCTGGATAGACATCAATTCGCGATTCCGTGGTGAGCCGTGTGGGATCGAAGATGTAAAATTTTTAGTTTCGGTTGCCTTATCGGCAATCGGAATAGGGGCGGGCTCTGGACTCGCACTCCATCGCACCGGCATCGCCCTGCCGAAGAAATCTCCTCCATCGAGGTGATGGAAAGTAATCGTACCTCGACGTTGGAGTGCGGGGGCGCGCAGCATCCAGCGAGCCCACCACGGCAAGGGCTTGTTAGAAAGCTTAAGCCTGAGACAACGGAACTGGTGATTCGGATGGTCGTGCGGTGGCGTCTCGATGGATAACCTGAGTCTCGGGCGGCGCAGATACTCCACCCACATCGTAAAAAGTATGGCAAGGATAGCGCCAGTGGTCAGGCCAACAGATTCCCGCCACAATTTGCTGTCCACCTGCTCGATATTAAAGAACACGGAGTTGCCTCTCCGACAGTACGTCGGTGATCTCGTAGACGGAACTCAGCGCGGCGCCTGCCCAGGCTTTCTCCATCAGGGCATTTCCCGACCGAATCACTGCGCTCTCTGCCAGCGATGATAACACCGATGGCGTTAACGGTGCAGTATAGGCGCCGATGTTGGTTTTGGGGTGGGTCCCCGACCGTTCCGGTTTGCGCGAACAGGTGGGGCTTTCGGCCCCGCCTTTGACGTTTCCGGGTAGCACAGGCACTCCTGCCTGTGTCGGTGACGATCTTCCTAGAACTTTTCGCGAATTGGGCAGACGTGTCGTAGGTGGCTAATTGTTCCGACTCGACACAGCCAAGAGTGGCTGTGCTACATGCGGACTTCAAACTTTTGCCGTCTCTTCAACCGGCGCGAGCCATTCCGTTTTTTCTTTTACGATCTCGTAGGTGGTGTGCAGGGTGGCGGATTGCTTCACCATGGCGCCTACTGAGCAGTACTTGTCTTCGGAGAGACGGATGGCTGCTTCGATGGCTGCGGCATCGATGTCGTAGCCGGTTACTACGTGATGGATGCGCACCTGGGTGAAGACTTGCGGGGGGCGTTCGGCTTGATCGGCTTCTACGCGGACTTCGTAGCCGGTGACCATTTGGAGGTACTTCTGGCGCAGGACGGTGATTACGTCGAAGGCCGTGCAGCCGGCCAGGCCGATGGCGATTAGCTCGATGGGCTTGGGGCCGCTGGCGCCGGTGGCGTCATCGAGAAGCATGTGGTGGGAGCTGCCGCTGGTGGCGACGAATTGGCGCTCCATCTTAAGCGGCTGAGCGAGCTGAACTTTTGCGGTGATCATGTATGCCTCCCACGGGGCCCGGTGATTCGGGCCGTTCGAATGCCAAATTTCGAAGACAATTGTGGCGTTCGGCGCGCGGAAGGGCTGTGACGAGGGTCACCGGTCGTTGTGATGCAATAATGCGCGATGCGCGGTGCGTAGGGGCCGGGGTTCACCACCGGCCCGGGTTGGCACTGGGTTTTGGTTTGGAAACCCAGGACGCCACGCCAAAACCCACGGCCAACCCGGGGGCGTGTAAACTCGCCCCCCTACGAGATGGTCCGGACGCTGTCATCCTGAGTCCGCCTAGGCGGACTAAGGATCTAAGGATCTAAGCGTCGAATTTCGGCAACCACCGCCAACAGCCCAAATTGAACCCTACGTACCATTGACTTCACTTAACTCTCACGATAAACAGGATCTGGCAGTCAGCAGTCCCGAAGCGCGGGGCCGGCTCTTTTCAGCCCGGCCCGGGTCCGGGCTGTCAATCGTCTCTGCGATTGCGGAGCGATTGACTCAGCCCAGTGAATAATATCGATTCCGCGCCGATCAGATCGAGACAGCACGAGTGCCATAAGACGCCCGGCGCCAGCGCCCGGCTGAATCGTCTTTGTAGGAGAGGGCTTCATGCCCTCCGAACCCGAGATTCTAATCGGGAACGAAATTATTAGAACCGGGGATAAATGATAGAAAACAAAGCACCGAGACCCGCTCTAATCGGGAAAAACACGCAGTCTTATCGCAGAGGCGATTAACGACCGAACCTTCCGATCATCGCCAATTCTAATCGCGTGCGAAATTATTAGAAATCGCCGTAACTCTTTGAAAACAAAGGTCGGGCTGATGATTCAGCCCGGCGAAATAAAGATGCCGTTTCTAATCGCGTGAAAACGGCACCTCTAGCGCGGCCAAGCCACCCGAAGGCCGGGGCCGAAATGCGGGAGGGGCTGAAGACCCTCCCCTACGACGGCAAAGCAAAACCCAAGGCCACTCCGGGGGCGTGTGAACCCGCCCCCCACGCGGCAGGCGCTTTTTCGCGTAACCTTTTGTGGCCTGGGAGGTTTACCCTAGCGAGAGATGGAATCGCGGAGAATCGGTTGAAGGCTTATCCGACGGAGGCCGACGAGCGGTCGCTGATCGCGGAGGCGCAGCGCGACGCTTCGCGCTTTGGGGCGCTCTACGAGCGGTATTTTGACCGCGTGTATGCGTTCATCGTGTCGCGGGTGCACGACCGCGATGCGGCTGAGGATTTGACTTCGCAGACATTTCATTCGGCGCTTGAGAATTTGCCGAAATACGAATGGCGCGGAGTTCCCTTCTCGGCTTGGTTGTTGCGGATTGCGGCGAATGCGATGGCTGACCGTTGGGCGAAGGTTGGGCGCGAGCGCGGCGATCCGGCGCCGGAGGAATTCGAGTCGATCGATACGGATGCGATCGAAAATCGGGCGCGGCTTTTTGCGCTGGTGCGGCGGTTGCCGCCGGAGCAGAGGCGCGTGGTGTTGATGAGATTTGTGGAGCAGCGCAGTTTGCGCGAGATCGCTACGGCGATGCAGAAGACCGAAGGCGCGGTGAAGCAGTTGCAGTTCCGCGCGGTGCAGAGTTTGCGGGCGAAGATGGTGAAAGCCGATGGCTAAGCAAAATCCGAGCCAACGATTCGACGCGGCCGTGACGGCGCTGCTCGAGCGGCGCGATTCGTTCGTGCCGCAGGCGGGAGCGGAACTGGCGCCGATGGTTAGCCTGGCGATCGATTTGCGCGATCTGCCGCGCGAGAGTTTCCGAACGCGATTGAAGAGTGAACTCGAGAGGAGAACAACGATGAGCACGAATGCAACACCGGCACGCGAGACTAGTGGAGAGGCGCAAGGCAGCGCGGCGAAAGTCGAATGGAAGCGCAAGGGATTCCGGACGGTGACGCCTTACATCGTCGTGGATGGCGCGGCGAAGCTGATGGATTTCGTGAAGGCTGTGTTCGGCGGCGAGGAGATGTTCCGCATGGCGCGGCCCGACGGTAAAATCATGCACGCGGAGGCGCGCATCGGCGATGCCATCATCGAGATGGCCGACGCCAACGAGCAATACCCGGCGCGGCCGATGCCGATTCATGTTTATGTGCGCGATGTGGATGCGGCTTACGCGCGGGCGCTTGAGGCCGGCGCGACTTCCTATTACGCGCCGGTGGATCAGGAGTACGGCGACTACGATTGCGGCGTGCGCGATCCGCTGGGGAATAATTGGTACATCGGCGCGCGCAAGGGCGCGAATCCGATTCCGGAGGAAGTGCCGAGCTTGATGCCGTTCATTCATGCGGTGGGACGCAGAAGGTGATTGATTTCATGAAGGCTGCGTTTGGCGCGGAGGAATTGCAGAAGGTGCAGGCGCCGGATGGGACGATCGTGCACGCGAAGATGCGATTTGGCGGCGATGCGGTGATTGAATTGAGCGAGGCGCGCGGAGTTTCGAATCCGCTGCCCGGGTTGTTGCACATGTATGTGCCGAATGCGGATGAGGTTTATGCGCGGGCGATCGCGGCAGGGGCGAAGACGTTTGCGCCGGCGATCAGCCTTATGGTGAACGCAATTCGACGATGGTCGATCCGTTCGGAAATTATTGGACGGTGGCGACGCATATCAAGGATGTGGTGTTTTAGATTTGGTTTGGTAGCGCCGGCGCTACTTGGAGACGGAGAGATTGTGGGCGCCGGCGAATAGTGAGGCGGCGGTGCCTAGGGATTGCGGAAGCCACCAGAATTCGCGTAGGACGCGCTTGTCGCTGCGCTGCATGCGGCGGCCTACGTAATCGAAAATTGACGGGCCTACCTGGATGACCGCGTAGATGCTGGCGTTGCCGGCGAAGGGGCGGAGGATCGGATTCATTTCCTGGTGGCCCTCGTTGATGGCGCGGCGCGTGGACCAGGCGTCGAAGGTGGCGGCGCCATGTTGGGCGATGCTGAGAGCTAGCCAGGTGTGGCCTTGGCGCTCGGCGGCGATGTGCTCGGGATGGAAATTGTCCGGCGGCGCGGGTTCGACGTGAGTGGGAATGTGGACTTCGGCGAGGATCGCGGAAGTTTCTTCCGGATCGGCGTTGGGATCGCGCATTCCGGCCAACTTTGTGCGTCGCTCGATTTGTCATTCGCGGCGGTGCTGCTGAAAGATCGACGAGGCGGATTTTGTCGCGGTCGAAGAGATCGGTTTGCGTTGCCGGCGCGAAGGGATTTGCTGAGGAGTTCGGCGGAGGAAACTTCGCCGGCGTGTTTTCGGCAACGAGTACCGGGGCCGCGGCCTGCGGCTGCGCTGGAAGCTTGCCAGCGGGCGCAAACGGCATTTGGAGCAGAACCACCAGTGTCGCGAGCAGCATATCTGTTCACCTCAGCGTAGGAGAGGGTACGTGGGCGAACGGCCGGCGAGAATAGATGGTCTGTACCGGCCGAGTAGTACTCGCGGAAGCCGTTGATATTATTAGGTTTATCTCATATTAGGCCTATGGCCTTTCAGCTTGATCCTCCTATCCCCAAGCCCCCAAATTCCCTGGTGCATTTTGGAACTGCGCAGTACTACGGGAGCGCTTGATAGTCCGCATCGGAGCGCTTCCAGAAAAATGGCGGAAACTTTTTCTCCTCCGGCCAGAGTTCGTCGAGCGTGTCGCCGGAATAGACCACTCCATTTTTGATCACGTAGAGAATGTCGGTGGAGTTGCGAATATTTTCGGCGGGGTTGGTATTGTAGACGACGAGGTCGGCAAATTTGCCCGGCTCGAGCGAGCCGACTTGCTTCTCCAGGCCGATGCTTTCCGCGCCGTTCATGGTCGCAGCGTAGAGCGTCTGCCAATGTGTCATGCCGCCGGATTGTAACATCCAGAGTTCCCAATGTGCGCCGATTCCTTGCTGTTCGCCGTGAGAGCCGAGGGCTACGTGGCCGCCGGGTTTGAAGACTTCGCCGGCGCCGTGAGCGATCAGCGGGAAAATGTATTCTTCGTCGAGTAGCAGCGGGCGGCGGCGGGCTACGCTGTCTACTTGTTCGTGCGGAGTGAAGCGCATGACTTTGGGATCGTCGTGAATATTCATGCGCTGGCGCCAATAGAATTGGCCGAATTCGCCGCCGTAGGAAACGATTAGCGTGGGCGTGTATGTGGTGCCGGATTGCGCTTCGAGTTGGATTACATCTTTGTAGATTGGGACGATCGGAAGGCTGTGTTCGACGCCGGTGTAGCCGTCGAGGACCATGCTTAGATCGGTTTTCAGATCGCCGCCGCCTTCTGCGGTGATGTTTACGCCTTCTTTGGCGGCGGCCATGGCCAGCCATTGGCGTTGGATGCGGCGCGGTTGCATGTATTGCTTTAGCGAATCGGCGCCGTGGGCTTTGTAGCGCTTTACGATGTTGTCGGCATCTTCGAAGCTTTTGATGCTGGCGGCTTGGGTGGTGATGGCGGTGCCGGTGGCGTAGATTCGCGGGCCGACCATTTCGCCTGCGCTTACTAGCTCGCCTTGGGCGAAGACGGTGTTGGATTCGATGGAGGGATCGCGCGTGGTGGTGACGCCATAGGCCAGATTGGCGGCGTAAGACCATTCCTGATCGGTCATTTCGTCGCGGCTGGCGTGCAGATGGGCGTGGATGTCCACGAATCCGGGAAGGATGGTTTTGCCGCGTACGTCGATTACTTTGGCTCGGCGGCGGCGTGGATGGTTCCGGTGGCGCCGACTTCTTTGATGCGATTATTTTCGATCAGCACGTCGCCGTGATCGATTACTTCTTCGCCCTTCATGGTGATTACGCGGGCGCCGCGCAGTAGGAGCTCGCCTTTGGGAATTTCGCGCGGGACTTGCAGCGCGATGGAGACTTTTCCGGCTTCCATTGATCGGGCTTTTCGGCTTGGAAGGCGGTGTCGCGATTGACGCGCGAGAAATCGTTGCCGAAACTCCAGGTGATCGTTTTGCCGCCGTCGGCCCAGTGGATGTAGTTCGCGCCGGTGGTGGTTAGGCGCTTGATCGGCACGACAGGAGTTTTCAGGCTGAGCTTGACGGTTTCGGTGCCGAATCTCGGGAAGGCTGCTAGATAGGCGTCGTAGCGGTCTTGAATGGCTACGAATTCGTCGTCGGGCGAGGGATAGCGAGGACGAAATGGCCCTCGAATTCCATGTGTGTTTTTTTGTCGGTGCCGTCGAGGCGGACGGAGCGTAGAAGGCTGGCGGGCTTTGCCGGCCCCTCGGCATCGGGCGGAGGCGGGGCGGCGTCCATGTAATAGATGCGCGTGCCGTCGGAATTGAACGTGGGGGCTTGATAGCCGCCGGGGAGCTTTACGATCGCATGGCTTTCGCCGCCGTCTGCGGGGATCCAGCGGATTTCGTCCACGTCGCTGGAGTCTTCGGATAGCCAGCCGCTGGCGGTGCCCATCACGAAGGCGAGCTTGCTGCCATCGTTCGACCAGGCGGGCATGGCGTAATAGGCTGCCGTTTTGCTTAGCTTGACGGGCGCGCCGCCGCTCGCGGGCGCTTTCCATAATTGGCCGCCTTCGGAATCGGACCAGGTGGTGTAGGCGATCCATTTTCCGTCGGGCGAGAATACGGGCCATATTCGCGCACGGCTGAATCGGTCAGGCGATGGGATTTGCCGCTGGCGACATCCATGAGCCAGATTTTTCCTACGGCGCTGAAGACTAATTGCTTGCCATCGGGCGATTGATTGGTCCAGCGCATTTGGTGGACGGTCAGCGGGCCGTCGTCGATGGTGTAGTCGGTGTGGATGCGCGGGCCGAGATCGAGATCTACTTTGGCGCTGAATGGAATTGTGGAGACGGTGCGGGTGGCGACATCGACGCGCTTGATGTGGCCGTCGCCGGTGAAGAGGACGGCTTTCGAGTCCGGGGTGAAGGCGTAGCCCGGTAGGACATCGTTTACGGCGAAGCCTTCTTGATCGTCGCGCTGCATTGGCGCGGCTAGCCAGCGCTCTTCGCCGGTTTGCAGATCGCGGATGCGAAGGCCGGTCTTGGCGTCGCGGCGGCTGGCGTAGACCAGATAGCGGCCGTCGGGAGATGGGAGCGGGCGGAGGCCGCCGCCGTATTCGGAGGTGATGGTTTGAATTTCGCCGGTATCGCGATTGAAGGTGTGGACTTGGAAGCGGCCGATGTCCACGTTGTAGCGGAAGCGATCTGGATGGCTGGAGAAATAGAGGAGCTTGCCATCCGGAGCGAAATAGGCGCCGGAATTGATCGTGGTTTCGCCCTTGCCTTTCACTAGCTCAATGCCCTTCCCGCCATCCTTGTGATAGAGCCAGAGAGCGGTCATGCGCAGGTAATCTTCGGGGCCTGGGTAGGGGCCGTATTTGCGGGCGACTAGATAATTTCCATCGGGAGTCCAGGAAGGCGAGCCTAGTAGGTAGTCGGTTTCTTCGGTTACTTGTTTCAGGCCGGTGCCGTCGATGTTGATGAGCCAGATGTTGTCACTGCCGGTTTTGTCGCTGATGAAGGCGATTTGTTTGCCATCGGGCGAGAAGCGCGGTTGGCAATCCCACTGCATGCCGGTGGTGAGGGCTTTGGCTTCGCCACCGGCGATGGGGAGAAGGTAGAGATCGCCGAGGATGTCGAAGACTATTTGTTTGCCGTCGGGGGAGACGTCGAGAGTCATCCAAGTGCCTTCGTCGGTGGTGAAGGAGATTTTGCGCTTGGGTTCGATGGGGAGTTTTTCGGGCTTTTTTTCTTTTTCGTCTTTCTTTTCGTCCTTTTGGGCGGGGTCTTGGGGAGCGGCGTTAACGCGGGCGGTGAGAATAAATGATGGGCGAAGTCCGAACAGTATCGCCGCGGCGGCAAATGAAAGTAGAAGCTTCTTCGAAATCACCGAGTTCATTCCTAACTCCTTTGCGCCCCGACTTAATCTGCGCGCCCTCAGCGGCTAAAGCCGGGAGGACGATACGGGCTTTTCGGCACGACTGAAGTCGTGCCCTGACACCTCGTCTCGGAAGTCGCATGCCACGCGGTGCACGAGTTATTGCGAACGAATCTGGATTGCCTGGCTGCATTGCAGTTTTTCGGGATTGATGCTCGAGTTGCGGGGGATCGCATTCCGGGGGCAGATTGTATCGCAGAAATGATGCCATTCGGGCGGAATCAAATGGTTGGACGCCGTGGCGAAGCGGCGAGAAGCATCGCTGGATTGGCAATCGTGATAGAGTCTCGCGCGCTGGAGATCTTGGTGCGACAGGTTGGCGGGGATTTTCATTCAACGTAGCGCGGCACAAAGACGCCGGCTGGCAGCCCTTCGAGGCTCCGGACTAGCCGGCGCTACGGTTCGGGGCGATTACTGGCGCAGGCAGATATTGAGGTTCTAATTTGCCGGTAATAAATCCAATTTCCAACGGCCTCGCTGGCTACTCGATTTTCTTTGCCGTAATTTGCTGGCCGTCGGGATAGTAATAGACATAGCTTGTCACATGGCCCTGCGCATCGCGGACAAAGGTCCACCAGCCAAGATCGTCCCGCGCCGAGAAGGTGTCTTTTCCTATGGGAAAGCACTCTCTCTTGGCTCCTCTCCATTCACTGACCAACTGACCGTTCTCGACAGTGACCGTATCTCTGTCCTGTACGGCGTGACGAGGCCAATCATACTGTCCGATGTAGTCGTTGAATGTCTTGGCGTCCACTTGAACCGCTTTGCGATAGCTGACCGGCACAGTGCTTTCGTGGCTTGCAATCACCAGCCACATACCATTTTTTTTCCGAAAGACTTCTGTGCGACGCAGGTGGATCACGATCGTCGTGTCGCCCCATCCGTGGAGTGATTCGACGAGATAGTTCACAATCGCGGTGTCTCCATCAACGATTACCGCGACGTCGTGGAGATGGTTTCGCTGTTCGTAGTCGGGTGGCCGCGTCGAAAGCCATTTGACGGCCCTGGCTTTTGTGACCAGGATTCCGTCGTCCGTCGAGCCGATATAGTCGTTGGCGATGTAACGAGCGAAGGTTTCAAGGTCTCGATGATTGAACGCATCCAGCCACGCTTGGCTTACTTTCATTACTTCCAGTTGCTGAGGGGTGAGCTTTGGCTCATCGATACCAAAGGCGCCACCGGGGAACAACATCATGGCCGCTAGAAACCACGCAAGTGGACTGTTCACTTGCCCCTCCTACACTTCCAGGTACAAATTAATATCCAGTATCGAAGTCCGTCGCTGAGGTGGGGAGCGGATTGATGTTACAACCGCGGACTAGGTGCTTGAAAGTCGCATTTGCGGGAACTTAGCCACTGGGTGAGCGAGAGAGTGGAGAGGAAGCAATCGTGATAGAGTCTCGCGCGTTGGAGATCTTGGTGCGACGGCTTGGCAGAGATTTGAATGCGAGGTTTTGCTGCGCAAAGACGCCGGCTCTTCGTGGCTCAGGGTAAACTGGCAGCCATTCGAGGCTCAGGACCAGCCGGGGCTACGGTTTGGGCGGGTTCGAGTTGATGGGCGGCGGGGTGCGATGGGATGGACGGGGCCGAACTACGGGCGGGACTGAAGGCCCGCCCCTACGAGAGCGGAGGAAATTTATGCGGCGATGGATTTTGTTACCGATTTTACTTTTGACGATTAGTCCGGCGCGGTCGGCGGATGCTCCTGTTGTTTTTGTGCGGGCTGGGCACATTTTGGATGTGCGATCGGGGGCGATGCTTGCGGATCGCGTGATTGTTGTGCGCGGGGACAAGATTGAGCGCGTTGGGGCGGCTGCGGAGATTGCGATTCCTGCTGGGGCGCGGGTGATCGATTTGAGCGCCGCTACCGTATTGCCTGGATTGATTGACGCGCATACGCATATTTTTCTTACTGGGGAATCGCATGGGCGTTATGACGAGCAGCTTTTGAAGGAGTCTTGGCAGTACCGGACGATTGAGGCGGTTTTGAATGTGAGGCGGGATGTGGAGGCGGGATTTACTTCGATGCGCGATGTGGAGACTGAAGGGGCGATGTATAGCGACGTGGATGTGCGCGATGCCATCAATCGTGGGTTGATTCCCGGGCCGCGGTTGCAAGTTGCTACGCGGGCGATTTCTACTACTGGCGGTTATCCGCTGGAGGGTTATTCGCCGGAAGTGCCCGTGCCTTCGGGGGTGCAGGTGGTGGATGGGCCCGACGAGGCGCGGAAGGCGGTGCGGACGCAGATCAAGTATGGGGCGGATTTGATCAAGATTTATGGGACGCATCATTTCCATTTTTCTGCGGATGGGAAATTGGTGAGCGTCGCTACTTTTACTTTGGAGGAAGTGAAGGCGATTACCGATGAGGCGCATCGCGAGGGCGTGAAAGTGGCTTGCCATGCTTATGGCGGCGAGGGATTGCATAACTGCATCGATGGAGGGGTGGATTCGATCGAGCATGGGTTGGATTTGGATGATGCGGCGATTCGCGCGATGGTGGCTAAGGGGATTTATTTGGTGCCTACGCTTTACGTTTATGAGTTTGAGCCTGAGGAGGATTTGGAGATGTCGGGCGGGAAGACTACGCGGGCGCGGATTCATGAGCCTTCGTTTAAGAGGGCTTTGGCTGGCGGGGTGAAGATTGCTTTTGGGACTGATGTGGGGCCGTTTCCGCATGGGACGCAGGCTATTGAGTTTGAGTATATGACTCGATTTGGGATGACGCCGCTGGCTGCGATTCAGGCGGCTACTTTGACGGCGGCGGAATTGATGGGTTGGGGGGATCGCGTGGGGGAGATTGCTGGGGGGAAGTTTGCGGATTTGATTGCGGTGTCGTGGGAATCCGCTTGGAGGATGTTAAGGAATTGGAACGGGTGAAGTTTGTGATGAAGGGTGGGGAGATTGTGCGGAATGATTGGAGCGCGGTAGAGGCGATCGCGCACGTTGGCGGCGGTGGGGGTTGATTGGCACAAAAACGCCGGCTGGCAGCCGGCGCTACGCGGATTTCTTGCGGCTTCGATGGTGCGGTCGATGTCGGGCTCGGTGTGGGCTGCTGCTTACGAATAGGGCTTCGTATTGCGAGGGTGGGAGGAAGATGCCTTGATCGAGCATATTGGTGAAGAATTTGGCGAAATGCGTGGTGTCGGATTTTTTGGCATCGTCGTAGTTGTGCACTGGCGTGCTATTGAAAAAGACAGTGACGAGCGAGCCGGCTGCGTTAACTTGGGTTGGGATTTTTGATTCTGCGAAGACTTTGCGTAGGCCTTCGGCTAAGCGCTGGGATTTTTTATTTAGATCTTCGTAGAAATTTGGGGCGCGTAGATGCGGGAGCGTGGCCAGGCCGGCGCGCATTGCTAGCGGATTGCCTGAGAGAGTTCCCGCTTGATAGACCGGACCTACGGGGGCTAGCATTTGCATGATTTCGCGGCGACCGCCGTAGGCGGCTACTGGCAGGCCGCCGCCGATGATTTTGCCTAGCGTCGTAAGATCGGGTTGAATTTTGTAGAGGCTTTGCGCGCCGCCGAGGGCTACGCGGAAGCCGCTGATTACTTCATCGAAGATTAGTAGCGCGCCTTCTTTTTTGCTGATTTCGCGCAGACCTTCCAGATAGCCTTCGTTCGGATTTACTACTCCCATGTTTGCTGCGATTGGCTCGACGATTATTGCGGCGATTTCGTTTGGATGATCGTGGAAGGCTTTTTCTACGGCTGGTAGATCGTTGTAGGGGACATTCAGCGTTAGGCGCGCGAAGGCTTCTGGGACGCCTGGGCTGGCGCTGATGCCTAGCGTGGCGAGGCCTGAGCCTGCTTGGGAGAGGAAGCTGTCGGAATGGCCGTGGTAGCAGCCTTCGAATTTCAGGATTAGATCGCGTTTGGTGAAGCCGCGGGCGAGGCGTACGGCGGACATGGTGGCTTCGGTGCCGCTGCTTACGAAGCGGAGCATTTCGATTGATGGGATGGCTTGGGCGATTTGTTCGGCTAGCTCGCTTTCGAGTGGCGAGGTCATGCCGTAGCTGGTGCCGAAGGCGGCTTGTTCCTGGATGGCGCGGGTTACGCCTGGGTGGGCGTGGCCGAGGATTAGGGCGCCCCAACTGCAGACGTAGTCTGAGATAGCTGTGGCCGTCTACGTCGAAGAGATGGGCGCCGCGGGCTTGCTCGATTATTAGAGGATTGCCGCCTACCGCGCGGAAGGCTCGGACTGGGCTGTTGACGCCGCCGACTAGGATTTCTTCGCCGCGGTGGAAGAGTTCGGTTGAGCGGGGGCGATCGTTGCGGGCCATGGGAGGAATTTAGCGCATTCGCGTTGGTTGGCCAAATTTTGATTTGAGAATCGGGGCGCGAAACCGGGGGCATGGCGCACGACGGTGGTTGGACTTTACCTCGGCGGGCGCAGCAAGCGGCGCCCCTACGAAGAGAGGAGCCGGCGTATTGCGGCGGGGGTGCAGGAGTCAGAGGGCCGAAGGGCCTGTGGCGAGCGTTTTCTTCCGCGGGAGTTTGGAGTTCGTGGATGCGCGGCGGTCGTCGGATGCCGGCGGGGACGCCAGCGGTACCGGGCTAGCAGGACTTTAGCCAGCGGGCGGCTTCTTTGGCGTGATAGGTGAGGACGATTCCGGCGCCTGCGCGGTGAATGCTGGTTAGGATTTCTAGCGTCACTCGCTTTTCGTCGATCCAGTTGTTTTTTGCTGCGGCTTTTACCATGGCGTATTCGCCGCTTACGTTGTAGGCCGCTACTGGGACGTCGAAGCGCTCGCGGACTCGCTGAATTATGTCGAGATACGGTAGAGCGGGTTTCACCATCACCATGTCTGCGCCTTCTTCCAGGTCTTGGGCTACTTCTTTTAGGGCTTCGCGGGCGTTGGCTGGGTCCATTTGGTAGCTGCGGCGATCGCCGAATTGCGGGGCGGATTGAGCGGCTTCGCGGAACGGGCCGTAGAAGCCGGAGCAGTATTTCGCGGCGTAGGAGAGGATGGCGATATTTTCGAAATTGTGAGCGTCGAGCTTCGAGCGGATGGCGGCTACGCGGCCGTCCATCATGTCGCTGGGGGCTACGATATCGGCGCCGGCGCGGGCGTGGGAGAGGGCTTCTTCGGCTAGGATTTCGATGGTGGGATCGTTGGCGACCTCGCCGTCTTTGATTACGCCGCAGTGTCCGTGGTCGGTGTATTCGCAGAGGCAGATGTCGGTCATCACGATCAGATTTAGCTTGGCTTTGCGGACGGCTTCGATGGCGCGTTGGACCGGGCCATTTGCGGCGGTGGATTCGCTGCCGGTGGCGTCCTTGTGCTCGGGCAGGCCGAAAAGAATTATGCCGGGGATGCCGAGGCTCTCTACTTCGCGAGCTTCTTCGAGGAATTTATCCACCGATTGCTGATAGATGCCGGGCATGGAGCTGACTTCCTGGCGGACATTGGTGCCGGGACAGACGAACATGGGATAGATGAATCCGGAAATGCTGAGGCGGGTTTCGCGGGCGAGCGAGCGAATGGCTTCATTGCGGCGCAGGCGGCGCGGGCGATGGAGGGGGAACGTCATGGGCGCTTGGCTCCGGAGGCGAGTTGTTCGAAATGCGCGACGACGGCTTCGACCAGGCCCTTCGATGTGGATTCGCGCGCCTCGATGGCGGCCTTCCAGCCTGCTTCGGTGATGGCCTGCGACGTTGTGGGGCCGATCGAGGCCAGGCGATTTGCGTCGGATAGCGCGCGCATGACTTCCGGGCCGATCAATTCGGCGAAGTGGCGGACGGCCGACGGGCTGGCGAGCGTCACCATGTCCATATCGCCGCGCCGAACACGATCGAGAGCTTCGCTATGCGGATTGCGCGGCTCTTCCGCGAAGCGGATGCGGCCGACGAACGTCCCCTGTTCGACGCTGGAAGGCACGGTGCGATAGGCGACGACTTCGATGACTTGCGCGGCGGATTTGCGGAGAGCGCGCGGCAGTTCGTCGGTGGCGATGTCGCTGCGCGGGAGCAGGACGCGCTTGCCGGCGATTTGGCGCTCCAATTCCTGCGCGAGAGACAGGCTGTTGTGATGTTTAGCGACGTGCGAGACATACCAGCCAACAGACTCGGCGACGCCGGCAGTTGCGGGTCCTACTACGGCGACTTTTGTTCGCGGAGCAGCGGCGCGGATATTCACTCCGATTTTCTCGGCGCGCTGGGCCAGATAGCGCGCAGCGTTCTCGCTGGTAAACACAATCCAGTCGATCTTCGCGAGCGCCCGTAGAGCCGCGTCGAGCAGATCTTTATCGGTGGGTTCCTCGAAACCGAGGACGGGAATCAGCAGTACTTCGGCGCCAAAGGAATCGAGAAGCGAAGTCATTTCCGCGGCTTGATCTTTCGGGCGCGTGACGACAATGCACTTGCCGCTGAGCGGCTTTTTGAAGACTGTCATTCGGCGGTTCCTTGCGCCGCGTCGCCGGGCGCGCTGCTTCCTTCTGCATTTGGCCTTGCGAGGCGGAGAATTTTGTCCGCGCCGGCTTCGATCATTTCGCGGCCGAGTTTCTTGCCGATGGCTTCGGCGGCCTGCATGGAACCGAAATGGCTGAGGCGAATGTATTCACTTCCGTCCGGGCTGACTACGCAGGCATCGAGGGTTAGAAAATCTCCCTCGATATTGGCCCAGGCGCCGAGAGGAACCTGACAGCCGCCTTCAAGCTCCGCGAGCAGGGCGCGTTCGGCCGTGACGCACGCGCGCGTTTCCGCGTGGGCCAGATTCACAACTAGATTTTTTGCTTCTTCGTCATCCGCGCGGGTTTCGATTCCCAATGCACCCTGGCCGACGGCCGGCAGCATTACTTCGGTGGTGAGCACTTCGGCGGAGCGCCAGCCGAGACCGAGGCGATCGAGTCCGGCCTTTGCCAGGACGATGGCGTGAAATTCAGCTTCGTCGAGCCTGCGCAGGCGAGTATCGACATTACCGCGGAGATCGCGAATGTCCAGGTCGGGGCGATTGTGGAGCAACTGCGCGCGACGCCGGACACTGCTGGTGCCGACGCGGCCGCCGCGAGGCAATTTCGCGAGCTTGTGGCCGAATTTGGAGACGAGGCAATCGCGCACTTCATCGCGCTTCAAGATGGCGGCGATTGTAAGCCCTTCGGGAATCTGAGTGGGAACATCTTTCATGCTATGCACGGCCAGATCGATGCGCTTATCGAGCAGGGCTTCCTCGAGTTCCTTGATGAAGACGCCCTGGCTGCCGAGTGCGCTGATCGGGGACTGCTGATCGTGATCGCCCGAGGTTTTGATGGTGACGATTTCGGCTGAGGACGTGGCCGTGTCCTTCGAGAAGTTTCTTGACGTGATTCGCCTGCCAGAGGGCCAGAGTGCTGCCGCGGGAGCCGATGCGCGCGCCGATCATGAATCCTCACCATCGAGGCCGAAGAGATCGCGCAGGGCTTCGATTCCGGCGAGGCGGCGTCGCAGCTCACGAGTGCGGCGCAGGCGTTCGTTCGGCGTTTGGACCACGCGCTCGATCAATTCATCGGTGAGACGCACGATGCGCTCGCGCTCTTCCGCGGGAAGACTCGCCATCTCTGCGGCGCGCTCGTCGAGGAGCTTTGCCGCGCTCCTTCATGAGGCGCTCGCGGAGACGCTGCGTGAGCGAAATGGCCTCGACGCTGGTGCACCAGGTCTCGAATTTGCCGATGTGCTCGGTGATCAATGCTTCGGCGCGCGGAACTTCGGCTTCGCGGGCCTTGCGATTCTGCTCGACGATTTCGCCGAGGTCGTCGATGTTGTAGAGATAGAGATTGTAGAGGCTGGCGGCATCGGGCTCTACGTTTCGAGGCACTCCCAAATCGACCACAAACAGCGCGCGCCCACCTCTCGCTGAGTGAACTCGATCGAGAAGTGCACGGCTCAAAACCGGTTCCGTACCGCCCACAGAGGTAACGATGATGTCCGGCGACTTCAGCGCATGCTCCAAATGACTCCAGTCGACCGATTCGCCGCCCATGCGCTGGGCCAAATCTTCGGCGCGATCGCGCGAGCGATTCACGACGCGCAGGCGTCCGATACCGCGATTGCGAAGATGCTCGACGACCTGCTCGGCCACGGCACCGGCGCCGAGAATCAACGCTTCGTGACCCTCGAGATCGCCGAACACGCGTTCGGCCAGCTTCACGCCGGCCCACGCGACAGACATGGGACGCGAACCAACTTCGGTTTCCGTGCGCACGCGCTTCCCTACTTCGAGCGCGCCTTGGAATAAGCGATTGAGGACGGGCCCGGTCGAGCCATGATCCAGCGCGCGGCCGTAGGCGTCTCTTACCTGCCCCAGAATTTCAGCTTCACCGAGAAGCATCGAATCAAGGCCGGCCGAAACGCGGAACAAGTGCCGCACTGCTTCGGAATTTTGCTGGCGGAAGAGCCGTCCATCCAGTTCGGATGCCGGGATGCCATGAAAATTGGTGAGGAACGATTCCATGGCTGCCTGCGCGTCCGTATCCGCATCGCGCGGAACACCATAAAGCTCACTGCGATTGCAGGTGGAAAGTACCACGGCTTCTTCGAGAGTGCCGCTCAAGCGCAATTCATCCGCGGCGCGCAGCGCTTGATCGGGGGTGAAGGCAATTCGCTCGCGCAGCTCGACGGGCGCGGTGCGATGGCTGCAGCCGATGAGCGCGATCTGCACGCGGCCCGCGAACGCTTTGCTCGAGTTTGTGGCCGTCGGCATCAGAGATAGCGGTGAAAGCTCGTCAGATAAAGATTCACGATCGTATAGCTGAACAGCACCAGGATGAAATTGAGTGCGCAGATTCTGGCGGCGCGCGCGCCGCGCCAGCCGGCTTTCACGGACAGCCACGAGTAAGCGACATAGAGCGCAAAAATCACGAGCGTCACGATGATCTTTGGGTCCGCGGCGGAGTAGTGGCCGTTCAAGCGATGCTGCCAGACGAATCCGAAAGACATGCCCAACCGCTAGCGCGACTAGCCCGACGAGCACGCTGCTGCGGCTCATACCGTCGAGAACGTCGAGCGCCGGGAAATCGCCAGAACGTCAGGCCGGGGCGGCGCGCCTTCAAGACGCGATTCTGAATCAGATAAATCACGCTGAGCACAAACGAAAGGCCGAAGGCCGCGTAGGCCAGCGTGTTGAGCGTGACGTGCAGCGCGAAGAGCGGACCGCGGGCGCGCGATGCGGCGGGCGCTGCGGCCGGGGCGAATGCCATTATCAGCGCGGTCCAAATGATTAGGAGAAGCGTGACAAATGCGCCCACGGATCGCTGGCCGTGATAGACCTCGAGCCCCAGGTAGGTCACGCCGAGAAGCCAGGCGAAGAGCGACATCGAGCCGTAGAGATCATCGTACGGGACGGTGTGCATCCAGCGCGATCTTTCGAGCAACGCAACGTAATGCGCCAGGACGCCTGCGGCGAGAAACACGGTGGCCAGGCGGCCGACCCATTGATTATTTCCGTAGAGATAGCGGGCGTAGCAGATGAAGCTGAGGACATAGAGAGCGAGATTGACATAGGCCCACGCGCCGTTCATGCCGTGCTTCCCAAGCGCGAGCAGCCCGCGGGTGGCCCGAAAGTCGATGGAGCAAGGTTCATGGAATTCCCCATTATAGTCCCCAATATTGGGGGCGCATAACAGAGTAACGCAGAGGTGGTGTCCTAGTTCAGAGATGAGACCCCGGGGCCGGGCGCAGCAAGCCGTGCCCAGACGATACCGTCGGGTTCTCCGCTCCGCCTCAGGCCAAGGCCTTCTGCTATCATGGCTGTGGTTACTCTGCTTATGGCTGATTCCAACATTCGGAATCGTAAGGAACTTTTTCTCCGGGCTTGCCGCGGCGAGACTGTTGAGCGCGTGCCGGCGTGGATCATGCGGCAGGCTGGGCGGTATTTGCCGGAATATCAGGCGGTGCGCGAGAAAAGTTCGTTCCTCGAAATTTGCAAGACGCCGGAGATTGCTGCTGAGGTTTCATTGCAGCCGTTCCGGCGGCTTGATGTTGATGCCGTGATCGTCTTTTCGGATATTTTGATCGTCGCGGAAGCGATGGGGATGGGGCTTGAGGTGCCGGACAGCGGGCCGATTCTGCGGCATCCGGTTCGCGACGCGGCCGCGATCGAGCTATTGCATTTGTTCGATCCGGTTGCGGCCACTGGATTTGTCGGCGATGCGATTCGTGAGATTTGCCGGGCGGTCGGGCCCGATGTTCCGGTGATTGGTTTTGCGGCGGCGCCTTGGACGCTGGCTTGCTACATGATTGAGGGGCAGACGCGCGGCGAAGTCAACACGGCGAAGCGGATGATGTATGCCGAGCCTGCGTTGCTGCGCGGGCTTCTGGAAAAAATTGCCGAGGCTACCGCGGCGTATCTGCGGGCGCAGATCGAGGCGGGGGCGAGCGTGGTGCAGCTTTTCGACACTTGGGCGGGCGAGTTGAGTCGCGGCGAATACGACGAATTCGAATTGCCGGCGACGCAGCACTTGATTGCGGAACTCGATCGAACGAATGTGCCGGCGATTCTCTTCGCGAAGAATTCGGCACACTTACTGAGTTCGCTGGCGGCTACGGGAGCCGATGTTTTGAGCCTCGACTGGCGCGTCGAGCTGGATCAGGCGCGGAAACTTTTGGGCCGCGGAGTGGCGCTGCAAGGGAACGTGGACCCGCGCGCATTGCTGGCGTCGCCGGAAATTGCCGCGGACGCTGCGCGGGGGGCGATCGCGAAAACCGGCGGGATCGGCCATGTCTTGAATCTGGGGCATGGCATATTGCCGCAGACGCCGGTTGAAAACGCGCAGGCGTTCATACGCGCGGCGCACGAGTTTCCCCTGCCGGCCGCCGAGGAGCCGGCGCGCCGCGAGACCAGCCGGCGGGCGATGTGGTGAGCTGAGGATTTCATGTCCGACTCGAGACACAATTCGCTTGATGCCCGCACTGTTGCGGCGGTGTCTGAGGAATTCCTCGCTAAGTACAATCGGCCGGGGCCGCGTTATACGAGCTATCCCACGGCGCCGGTGTGGAAAGACGATTTTGGGCCTGACGATCTGGAGCAGACTTTCGCTGCGGCGGACGCGGCGCGCACGCCTGTTTCGCTTTACATGCACATTCCTTTTTGCGAGAGCTTGTGCCTGTTTTGCGCTTGCAATGTTTCGATTCAGAAGAACAAGGGCGTCGCGGTGCCTTACCTCGCGACGCTGAAAAATGAAATCGCGCACGTCGGGCGATTTGTTTCGAAGCAGCGGCCGGTGGTGCAATTCCATTGGGGCGGAGGAACGCCGACTTATCTCACGCCCGCGCAGATGGACGATCTTTTCGAATTTACGCGCGAGCGATTTTCGTTTGCACCGGATGCGGAAATCGGAATCGAAGTGGATCCGCGCGTGACGACCACGGAGCATCTCGAAACTTTGCGCCGGCTGGGATTCAATCGCCTGAGCATGGGCGTGCAGGATTTCAATCCCTTGGTGCAGGAGACGGTGAATCGCGTGCAGCCGTACGAGATGACGCGCGATCTGATTGCTGCGGCGCGGGCGCTGGGATTCGACAGCATCAATGTGGACTTGATTTACGGGCTGCCTTATCAGACGGCCGATAGTTTTGCCGACACGCTGGATAAAATCCTTACGATTGCGCCGGATCGCGTGGCGATGTTCAGCTATGCGCATGTGCCGTGGCTGAAAAAGCAGCAGGGCTCGTTTCAAGGCCATTTGCCGGAGGGCATGGAGAAATTCCGGATTTTTTGTGTGGGCCTAGAGAAATTTTCGGGGGCGGGATACGAGTACATCGGAATGGATCACTTCGCGCGGCCTGGCGATGAATTGGCCGTCGCGCAACGCAATCGAACGCTGCACCGGAATTTTCAGGGGTACACGACGAAGGCCGGGGCGGATCTTTACGGGATGGGCGTGAGCGCGATCAGCGGGTTCGATGCTGCCTATGCGCAAAGTTACCGCGAGGTTCCCGCGTATTCGGACGCGGTGGTGCGGCGTGGAATCGGCACGATGCGCGGCTACCGCATGACTGAGGACGATCGACTGCGGCGGGCGGTGATTTCGCGGCTGCTTTGCCACACGGTGATTGACAAGGGCGAGATCGAACGCGAATTCGGGATTTCGTTCGACGAATATTTCGCGCCGGAACTGCGGCAGCTGGATGAGTTTCGCAGCGACGGACTCGTCGAGACGAGTGCGACTGAAATTCACGTGACGCCGCTTGGCCGCGTCTTCATCCGCAATCTCGGGATGATTTTCGATCGCTACCTGCGCGAGCAGCAGATGGACGCTCGCCCGCTATTCTCCAAGACGCTGTGATCTAACGCGCCACATGCCCAATTCAATTCAAGTCGCGATTGTCGGCGGAGGAATTTCCGGTCTGGCTTGCGCGCACCGGCTTCGTGCGCTCGGAGTTTCGGCGGTGGTCCTGGAAGCCGGAGAGAACGCGGGCGGCGTTATCGGAACGGTGGAGCGGAACGGATTTCTATTCGAAGCCGGGCCGCAGAGCTTTCTGGGCACGGCGCCGGCTCTCGATTTGATTCGCGAGTTGAAACTCGAGGGCGAGCTGATACAGGCCGATCCGAAAGCGCCTCGCTATGTTTATGTGAAAGGGCGGCTGCAGGCGGTGCCGATGTCGCCGGTGGCGTTGTTTACCACTTCCCTGCTGAGCGTGGGATCGCGTTATCGCGTGCTGACCGAGCCGCTGCGCAGGACGAGGCCCGCACAGCACGAAGAATCGGTGGCGGATTTTGTGCGGCGGAAATTCGGACACGAGATTTTGGAGTATCTTGTGGCGCCGTTTGTATCCGGCGTTTATGCCGGCGATCCGGAAACGCTTAGCCTGCGCGCG
Source organism: uncultured Acidobacteriota bacterium (assembly GCA_963841235.1). Lineage (GTDB taxonomy): Bacteria > Acidobacteriota > Terriglobia > Acidiferrales > UBA7541 > Palsa-147. The sequence continues at coordinate 93,154 of CAWJBU010000001.1, forward strand.
GCATTTCCTTCGCTCGATGAATGGGAACGCGAGTACGGCAGCGTGCTGCGTGGTGCGATGAATTCGCGCAAGCAGCAGCCGGGCCCGCGTCCGGGGCTGTGCACTTTTCGCAGGGGACTCGGGGCTTTGCTCCACGCGCTGGAATCGGAGCTGGGAGTTGGATTGGTTAAAGGCGCGCGCGTGGAGGCGATTGAAAAGGCCGAGCCTTCCGGATTCACCGTGCGATTCTCCGAGGGCAATCAGCACGAATCGATTTCGGTGCGGGCCGTCGTCATGGCCGCTCCGGCTTACATTGCCGGGAATATATTGGCGGCGCTTTCGCAACGAGCGGCCGATGGGCTGCGCGGGGTGATTTACGCTCCGGTGGCAGTGATTGCCGCTGGATACAAGCAACAACAAGTTGGGAACAAACTCGACGGGTTCGGCGTTCTGATTCCGCGCAAGGCTGGATTGCACACGCTCGGGACGGTCTGGAATTCTTCGCTGTTTCCGGGCCGCGCGCCGACTGGTTCCGCGACGTTGACTAGCTTTGCCGGCGGTGCGACGGACACTGAGATTGTTTCGCGCGAGCCGAGTGAGATTGCGGCGCTTGTCGAAGCCGAACTCGAAAATCTGCTCGAGATCAGCGGGCCGCCGGTGGCGCGGGAGATCTGGCGGCATCCGAAAGCGCTGCCGCAATATAATTTGGGGCACGCGCACGTACTGGCGAATGTGCGTGAGGCTTTGGCGGACGTGCCGGGAATTCACTTGGCGGGAAATTACCTCAGCGGGCCTTCCATTGGGAATTGCATCGAGCAGAGCAATCGGACTGCGGAGGAAGTGCAGGCATTCTTGCAGGGTAAACCGCAGGGGTCGCTAGGCGCGGGTGGCACTGCATAAGCAGTCTGGCACACGATGCATCGGACTCACTCTCCTGCCAGCCAAATTTCTGAATTTGAGTGACGTCGCATAAAAACGCCGGCTCGTCCTGAGTTTCAAAAGACTGGCAGCACTTCGCAGCTCAGTGTAAACCGGCGCTACGAGGTGCGTTTAGCTTTCGATGATCGGGCGCTTGTAGCGATGCGCTAGGCGAATCTTGCGGCGACCGGCGGCTTCGCGGAAGCGTCGGCGGTCATCGTCGGTTTCGAGGATTAGAGGCGGAACTTGCTGCGGATTGCGTTCGGCGTCAATCGAGACGAACGTTAGATAGGCGCTGCTGGTGTGCAGGCGCTTGCCGGTGATGAAATTTTCCGAGAATACCTTCACGCCCACTTCCATCGAAGTATGGAAGACGCGATTTACGCTGGACTTGAGAATGATCAGTTCGCCGACGCGCACGGGATTGCGGAAATCCACATAGTCGACCGAAGCGGTGACGACGTGGCTGTGCGCGTGGCGGTGCGCGGCGATGGCCCCGGCGATATCGACGAGGTGCATCACGCGGCCGCCGAGAATGTAGCCGAGCGGGTTCGCGTCGTTGGGAAGCACCGCCTCGACCATTTCCGAACGCGAGGCGCTGACCGGCCGGCCCTTCGATTCATCGGAATCGAAGCCTTCTATTTGCGCCGCCGTGCCCTTCGATCCCGGCTTTCCTGACTTCTTCGGCATTTTTCGGCTTACTCCCGCGATTCGCCGTGCGCGGCGCAAAACCAGCCCGCGCGGCGTTTGCTTGGCGCGAATGGCCGCGCCCGATATAATACGCACTTACGATAATGACCCAAACAACGAAGTCCCGGCGCGAAATTCTCGAAGGATTTGTGCAATCAAACCCGACTGATGCTTTTGCGCGCTACGGCCTGGCGCTCGAATGCGCGAAGCTGGGCGACGATTCGGCTGCTTCTGAACACTTTCGCCAGCTTCTCGCCGCACATCCGGAATACGTCGCCGGATATTTCCAGTTTGGCCAGCTTCTCGCGCAACTCGGCCAGATTCCTGACGCAAAGCAAATTCTTGCGGCGGGTATCGCGACGGCTGCGAAGACCGGCGATACGCACGCGCGGGACGAAATGCAGGCGGCGCTCTCCGCGCTTGGATGAGCACCTCGACTCCATCCCGGATGGGATTCTAGAAATTGGCCCCCGAACGCATCACGCTATTTCCTCTGCAATTGGTGCTCTTTCCGCACGGCGCGGTGCCTTTGCACATTTTCGAGCCGCGCTACCGGGAATTGATCCGCCACTGCATCGACACGGAATCGGAGTTCGGAATCGTGCTTGAGCGCGACGGAGGCGTGGCAAAAATTGGCTGCAGCGCGCAGGTTGTTGAGATCACTCAGGAGTATGAAAACGGCAGGATGGATATCGCGGTAGAAGGGCGGCGTGTGTTTGAGATTCTGGAATTGTTTCAAGACAAGCCGTGTCTCGAGGCGACCGCGAAGTTTCTTGTGGACGATCCGGACCCGAAGACGATCGTAGCGCCGGCCGAGGTGATGCAAGCGTACGACAAGTGTCACGAATTGCTTTATGGCTCGACGCCGGATGAGATTGACCGCGACGAGCATCCCTCGCTTGCTTATGCCATCGCGGAGGATTTGCCGATCGACCTCGACGACAAGCAGGCCTTGCTCGCGTTGCGCGATGAGAACGAACGGCTCGCGCAACTTTTTCCCATGATTCAGCAACTCGTGCCGCGCGCAGAAATGCGCCAGCGCATGAGGCAGAAAGCCGGCGGAAACGGGCACGCTAAGGTCTGATCTCCAGGGCAACTATCGGCGCCTTGCGGCATCATCTATAATGAAGGTGTGCCGCACAATTGTGCGGCGTTTGGATTCATTTCATAGAGGCACTCATGAGCAATCGTCCTAGGAATCTCGGCGAGCTTCGGCGCAGCGCTTGGTCCGAGGAGAAGGTCGCGAAGCGCAGTGTGAAGCAGGAGCTGCGCGAAAATCTTTTGGCGCGGCTCGGCAAGGGTGAACCGCTGTTTCCGGGGATTCATGGTTACGAAGAATCGGTGATCCCGCAAATCGTGAATGCGCTGCTTTCGCGGCACAATTTCATCTTGCTGGGCTTGCGCGGGCAAGCCAAGACGCGGATTTTGCGCGGCCTTGCGGCGCTGTTGGATGCCGAGATTCCCGCGATTGCGGGTTGCGAGATCAATGACAATCCGTACGCGCCGATTTGCCGCTTGTGCCGGGAGCGCGTGAAGAGCGAAGGGGACGCGACGCCGATCATGTGGATCGAGCGCGATCTGCGCTACGTCGAGAAGCTGGCGACGCCCGACGTGACCATTGCCGACATGATTGGCGACGTCGATCCGATCAAAGCGGCGCGCGGCGGGCGCGACCTATCGGACGAATTGACCATTCACTATGGATTGTTGCCGCGGGCGAATCGCGGCATTTTCGCGATCAATGAGCTGCCCGATCTTGCGGGAAAGATTCAGGTAGGGCTCTTCAACATCATGCAGGAGGGCGACGTTCAGATTAAGGGTTATCCGGTGCGGTTGCCACTCGATGTGCTGCTGGTGTTCACCGCGAATCCCGAGGACTACACCGCCCGCGGAAAAATCATTACGCCTCTGAAGGATCGGATAGGCTCGGAAATTCGCACTCATTATCCGGCGACCGTGGAAGAGGGGATGTCGATCACCGCGCAAGAATCGTGGACTGCACGAGATTCGCATTTGCGCGTAGATGTGCCCGTCTATCTCACGGAAGTGATCGAAGAGATTGCGTTTCTGGCGCGCGAAGACAAACGCGTGGATCGCCGCTCGGGAGTGAGCCAGCGGCTGCCGATCAGCGCGCTCGAGAATGTGGCCAGCAGCGCCGAGCAGCGCGCCGTGCGGAATGGCGAGCGGCACGCGGTGGCGCGCGTAGCGGATATATATTCGGCCATCCCGGCGATGACTGGAAAGTTTGAGCTGGAGTACGAAGGCGAATTGCGCGGTGCCGACAATATCGCGCGGGAATTGATTCGAGCGGCGGTCGGGAAAAGTATTTACGCGCTATTTTTCGGATGCGAATTTGCAGCCCGTGGTGCAGTGGTTCGAGATGGGCGGAGATCTGAAAGTCGCGACGAATGCGCCGGCGGCGGAGCATCACGCGCAATTGAAGAAGATTCAGGGATTGTTCGACAATCTCTCGCCGCTCGGCATCCGGCCGAAGGATGAAGCTGGGGTGGCTGCAGCCGCAGCGGAATTTGTTCTCGAGGGGCTTTGGGCGCACAAGCGAATCAGCCGCAGCGAGGAGCGCGGTTTTTTTGCCGAGGCGCGAAAGGCTCCCGAAGCGCGCGAGCAGCAGCCCGGCCGCATGCCGCGCCGGCAGTTCAATTGAGGATGGCTTAGCTCGGACGATGCGCTATATCCGCTATTCGCGATACACCGGAGAGGCCGCCGACGACGTGGACCTCCAGGAATTGATGAACAAGCTCTCCGATTTTCTGCTGCAAAGCGGATTCGAATCGCAGTACGGGATTTACGAGATGGATCCGCAGATGTCCACCGAGCGGATGATGGACGAGCTGCGCGAGGCAATTCTGCGCGCGCTCGAAGAGGGCGACTTGGTTCCGCCCGACTTGATGGAACAGCTTTTGCAAAATCCCGACCTGTCGAAGAATCAAGAATTGCGGGAGATGATTGACCGCTTGATCGAGCGGCTGCAGGAAGAGGGATTCATTTCGCAGCAGCCGCCGCAAGTGACTCCGCCGCCGAGCGAGACTCCCGGCGGGCAAATTGGCCGCGACCAGCCCGACGCTCAGGCGCGATTCGAGATTACCGACAAGGCCATCGATTTTCTGGGGTTCAAGACGCTGAAGGATTTGCTCGCGTCGCTCGGGAAATCGAGTTTCGGCCGGCATGATACCCGCGATCTTGCTACCGGCGTGGAATCGGGCGGGATTTCGCGGCCGTACGAGTTCGGCGACACATTAAATCTGGACATTGGCGAGACATTGTTCCGCGCTGTGCGGCGGCAGGGCGCCAAAGTGCCCATTGAGATCGATTACTCGGATTTGATGGTGCACCAATGCGAGTATCAGAGTTCGTGCGCCACCGTCCTGATGCTCGATTGCAGCCACAGCATGATTCTTTACGGCGAGGATCGCTTCACGCCGGCGAAGCGAGTGGCTTTGGCTTTGGCGCAGTTGATCAAGACTCAATATCCGGGAGATTCGTTGCACTGCGTGCTGTTTCACGATTCCGCGGAGGAGATTCCGCTCGGGAAGCTGGCGCGCGTTCAGGTTGGACCGTATTACACGAATACGCGCGAAGGATTGCGGCTGGCGCAGCGAATTTTGAACAAGCAGAAAAAAGATATGCGCCAGATTGTGATGATCACTGACGGAAAGCCTTCAGCGTTGACGCTCGAGGACGGACGGATTTACAAAAATGCGTTCGGGCTCGATCCGCTGGTGGTGACGCAAACGCTGGAAGAAGTGACCAAATGCCGCCGCGCGGGAATTCTGATCAATACATTCATGCTCGCCAGCGATTACAGCCTGGTGCATTTCGTGCAGAAGGTCACCGAGCTTTGCCGCGGCAAGGCTTATTTCACCACTCCGTATACGCTTGGACAGTATCTGCTGATGGATTACGTTCAGAAGAAAACCCGCAATATTCATTAGCCGGCGCTCCGGCAGATGTATCCAATCGGAAATTCAGAAGCTTTCGGGTGCGGCGAGCATCAGATACGTTGCGGTAGAATTGTGCTTACTGGGCACGCGAATCGTTCGATGATTGACGGAGAGGCATAGAGTCTCAATGCTTGCTGCGGGAAAATCAGCGCCTGATTTTAAGCTCACAGGGATCGACGGAAAGACGCATTCGCTTTCGGAAGCGTTGAAAAAGGGTCCCGTACTTCTCGCCTTCTTCAAGGTTTGCTGCCCCATTTGCCAATTCACGTTTCCCTTTCTCGAGCGTCTGTACGAGACGTACGGCGACTCCAAGGTCACGCTGTGGGGCATCTCGCAGGATGACGCACAGGATACGCGAGATTTCAATCGTGAATTCGAGATTTCGTTTCCCGAGCTCATCGATGACAACGGATACCCGGTATCGAATCGCTACGGCATTACCAACGTTCCGACGCTTTTCCTCGTCGGGACCGACGGAGAAATTCGCGCCAGCGAGACGGGATTCTCTAAGAAGGACCTGGAGTACGCAGCCAAGGTATTCGCGGCCGCGAGCGGCAAGCCGGCCTCCGCGCTATTCAAGCCCAGCGATATCGTCCCTGATTACAAGCCGGGTTGAGGATCGAAAAACTAGGTTCCGGCGGAACCTTTCAACGACCACCTAAGGACCAACAATCATTCGAGCGCTTCTTCGATCAGTTTCTTCTTGTGCTTCGGCGGCTTCTTGCGCTTGTCTGGGATGACGCGCTCGGTTTGCGGCGTTCCGATAGCGATGCGGGCGCGCCGGCGCGCTTCCTTTGCCGCGCGGAATTTCTTCGGCTTGCGTAACGGGCTCACTGACACAATCTCCGCGATGAAATCACTCAAAAGCAAAGTATACACTCGCCGGACTTTCAGCGTACCGCTGTGGGATACTTCTTCATGCTTCGACGGCTGCGCGCGCTTGCTACTTCCCTGCCGCTGATAGTGATTGTTGCAGCGATTCTGCGCCTCGGATTTTTCTGGGATTACGCGAGCCAGAATCCGCATCACGCGCTGGGCGTGCTGCCCTTCCTGTTCGAGCCCGGCAATATCGCGGCATCGATTGTGTCCGGGCACGGCTATGCCTCGCCGTTCCGCGTGCCGAGCGGGCCCACCGCCTGGATGGCGCCTATTTATCCGCTGCTTCTTTCCGCGGTGTTCAAAATCTTCGGCGCGTACACGTTTCACTCCTTCGTCGCCGCCACGTTGCTCAACATCTCTTTCTCGACGCTCACGTGCATTCCCATTTTTTGGGCCGGGCGGCGAGTCGCAGGCCTCGGCGTCGCCGCCGGGGCGGCGTGGCTCTGGGCTTTTTTTCCGAATGCGATATTAATTCCGTTTGAGTGCATGTGGGACGCGTCACTTGCCGCGCTGCTCGCCGCTGCCATTTTGTGGGCGACGCTGGAGCTCGAGAAATCGCGCCGGATGCGCGACTGGTGCGGCTATGGCGCGCTGTGGGGACTCGCGCTGATGACGAACCCTACGTTGATCTCGCTCCTGCCGTTTCTACTTGGCTGGCTCATATGGCGGATGCGCAAACAGAAGCAGGAGTGGCTAAAGCCCGCGGGTATTGCGTTGGGAGCGATGGTGCTTTGCTGCGCGCCGTGGACGATACGCAATTACTTGGCGTTCGATGCCTTCGTGCCGCTTCGCGCGAATCTCGGCGTGCAGCTCTGGTGCGGTAACAGCGACCTTGCGCGCGATCTCTGGCTCGGCGAAGGTCATCCGATCCACGACTCAGCAGAGCGCGCACGCTACATCGAGCTGGGCGAGATTGCCTACGAGCACGAGAAGCGCAACGAGGCGTTGAACTACATGCTGACGCATCCGCGCCGCGAAGCGCACCTGACCTGGGTGCGATTTGTCACGTTTTGGAGCGGAGGAACGCCTACACCGCTTGCGGATTTCATCCGCAATGCCTCGCTTTGGTTCCGCTACGTGCTGATCTTTAATATTTTGACGGCGGTCGGAGCGCTTGCCGGAATCATTGTTCTGATCGCACGGAGAAGCGCGTATACGTTTCCCTTAGCGATCTTCCCGCTTGTACTCCCGTGGGCCTACTACCTAACCATCGTCGAACCGCGGTACCGGCAGCCAGTGGATCCCGTAGTCATGCTTCTCACCGCAATTGTGTTTTCGCGCTCGCTGTCGCGATCAGATACCAAATCACGAGCGTAGCGGGTCTACCTCACCAACTGGTGCGTACATGCCGGAAATTCTCACATTCAATTTAGAGCGGTTTGTAGGGCCTGCTAAATTTGCTTGTATCCGGCCCGCCGCCGATGGGTGCCACTAGTCACGGAATATTGTGATTGACGTCACATCATATTCCGCGATAGTTAGCTACAACAGCGGCAGCGAAGGGAGTCAAACGCAGGCGGCTCTGCGCCTGGGCGAGTCCAGAGTAGCGCGCAGCAGCCGGGAAGGAGTTCTCCGATGGTTCATCGAGGAGTTGCGAGTATAGCCCTGGCTCTGGCAACGTGTTTCCTGCTATTGAGCCATTTCGATCCGCAGTTCTTTTTGGTTCACTTCTACGAATCGCTGATCTACCTGGCGATCGTGCTGATGCTGTTTTATTTCGAAGATCGCTGGGCGTACATGCTGGGGATTCTGGCGCCGGCGGCCTGGCTGGTGCTCTTTACGCTCATAGGCGGAATGACGGGAATTCTGCATCAAGTGATGCTCGTTCTTACGTTTCAGCAGCCGGATTTCGCGGCGCATTTTCTTGCGGCCATTACTCTAATTCTGGCGGTGCTGCTGATGATTTTCTGCGCCTACCGCTGGCGGCGCGAATTTGCCGACGCACATAAAGGATGGAGCACGTTTCTGGTGTGTCTCGGAGTGGTGATCGTGTATTACGGAGCGATGGTGATCTGGATTCTGAAGTGGCCCGCAGCGGTGGCGTAAGGGCGGAGGACACCATGAAGATCTTACTTGGGATGGATAGCTCGGAGTTCTCGGAAGCAGCGCTGAAGGCGGTGATGAGCCAGTTCCGGCCTCAGGGCACGGAGGTGCGCGTCGTTCATGTCGTTCAGCCGGTTACCGCCGCGACGCCACCCCAGATGGCGCCGACCTATGCACCCGAACTGGAAGATCAAGTCAAGCTCGGAAGAGAATTGGTGGCGCAGGCGGCAAAGTCGCTGCAGGCAGCAGGATTTAAGGCAGACACAGCGGTAGAGACGGGCGACGTCCGGTTGAGGCTCATCGATTCGGCGGCAGAGTGGAATGCGGACTTAATCGTGATAGGCTCGCACGGACACGGCGCGATCCGGCGATTCCTGCTGGGCAGCGTAGCGGAATTTGTGGCGCGGAATGCCTCTTGTTCCGTGGAAATCGTGCGCATCCCTGAGGGCAAGTGAGGGCCGAGCGGAAACGTCGTGGGAACCAAGCGAGAACTGGGCCTGGAGGACGCGCTGATTGAAGTTTGGCGGCAGACTCTAGTGGAAGACAGCCATGAAGTAGAGTTGAATGGGTTGCGCTTTCCTGTACGGCTAACGGCCAAGAAGCATTTGCGCGAAGTGGATTTCCGCGTGGGCGATGAGGGCATCCGCGGAATCGAGCAGAACCCGCAGACGGCGTCGCGGTGGGCGCAGTTGGCTCGCAAAGGGCACAAGGTGATGCAATTTCTTGTGCGTGGACGTTACTTTGCGAACGTCGTGGACGGCAAGCTGATGCTGTACGGCAAAAAATGAAGAACGAGAAATGCCGTCCGGGACGCAATTGGGCGCGGATGGCTTTTTTCGCTTGGCCTGCCTGCGACCATTTGCAGATTGCGGAATCTAACTCAACGGATAGGGCTGCATGCCTGACAAAGGAGGGTTCGATTTATGGCGACATCAAACTTCTCCTCCGCTGAAAAGTGGCTGGTAAAGAAAATCCAGCGCTCGATCGGACACGCTCCGGTGCGATTCGTCCTGGGGCAGGACGGCGAGATTCCCCTGCCCGGCAATGATCCGAAGCCCCGGGTGATTATTCGCGACCGCAAGGCGCTCCTCAGAATGCTGCTCGATCCCGAAGTCGGATTCGGCGACAGCTACATGGAAGGCCGCGTGGAAGTTGACGGCGACCTCGTTCGTTGCCTCGAGGAAGTGTTCCGCTCCATGCACAAAGCCGAAGCGGCGACGTGGTATGGCGAGCTGCTCTCTCGCTGGCTGGCATGGGCGCAGGCGAATACACCGCGTGGATCGGCGAAAAATATTCACCGGCACTACGACCTGACAACTGATTTCTATAAGCTCTGGCTCGATTCGCGAATGGTCTACACCTGCGCGTATTTTCCAACGCCACAAACGAGTCTCGAGGACGCGCAACTCGCGAAGATGGACCACGTATGCCGGAAAGTTCAGCTCGGAGCGGGAGAAAAAGTGATCGAGGCCGGCTGCGGCTGGGGCGCGCTGGCGATTCACATGGCGAAGGAGTACGGCGCAAATGTCCGCGCTTTCAATATCTCCAAGGAGCAGATTGCCTTTGCGCGCGAGCGGGCGCGGCGCGAAGGCGTGGAACACCAGGTGGAATTCATCCAGGATGATTACCGCAATATCTCCGGCAAGTGCGACGTTTTCATGTCGGTGGGGATGCTCGAGCATGTCGGAGCGGAGCATTACACTCAACTCGGCCGAGTGATCCATCGCACCATGGGAGATTCCGGGCGAGGATTGCTGCACTTCATCGGCCGGAATCAAATCCGGCCATTCAGCACGTGGATCAGAAAACAAATTTTCCCCGGAGCGCACGCGCCGACACTGCGAGAGGTGATGGATATATTCGAGCCGTCGAATATGACCGTGCTGGACGTGGAAAATATACGCATGCACTACGCCCTGACTCTGAAACATTGGCTGGCGCGCTTCGAAAAATCGGCGCCGCGGGTTCAAGAGATGTTTGGCGCGGATTTTGTTCGGGCGTGGAGGCTGTATCTGGCCGGTTCGATCGCCGCCTTCACAACCGGCTCGATACAGTTGTTCCAAGTCGCGTTCGCCGGATCGGAATGTAAGCGAATTCCGTGGACTCGAGCTTACCTGTATCAAGACCAGCAGGAAGTTCCCGCCGAGAAAGAGCCGCGATGGATTCGTGCGATGTCCTGATCGTCGGCGGCGGACCCGCAGGCTCGTCCTGTGCTTGGGGCCTGCGGCGTGCGGGTCTCGACATCGCGATTCTGGATCGTTGCTCTTTCCCACGCGATAAAGTTTGCGGCGGATGGATTACACCCGCCGTCCTCGAAGAACTCCAGATTGACACCGAAGAATACCGCCGCGGCCGCGTGCTTCAGCCGATCACCGGATTCCGCACGAGCCGTATTGGAGGCCCGGAAATCGAGACAGACTATGCAGAGCCAATTAGCTACGGCATTCGCCGCTGCGAATTCGACGAGTTTCTGCTGGCGCGCAGCGGCGCGCGCCTGCTTCAGAGTCAGCCGATCAAGTCCATCGAGCGCATGGGCGAATCTTGGCTAGTGAATTCACAGATCAAGACGCGCCTGATCGTCGGCGCCGCAGGGCATTTCTGTCCGGTGGCGCGATCACTCGGAGCGGGCGCGCGAAGCGAAGTCGCGGTCGCGGCGCAAGAAATCGAGTTCGAAATGGACGCCGCTCAAGTCGAGCGTTGCACCGTGCGCGCGGAACTGCCCGAATTATTTTTCTGCGCGGATATGAAGGGCTACGGATGGTGCTTCCGGAAGCAGAACTTCCTGAACATCGGCCTCGGCCGCCTGGATCAACAGGGCCTGCCGAAACATGTTTCCGCCTTCCTCGAATTCTTGAAGAAAACCGGCAAAGTCGCGTTTGAGTTGCCCGCTGGAATGAAAGGTCACGCGTATCTGATCCATCGCGAAGCTCACCGGAAAGTGATCGGCGATGGCGTCCTGCTGGTAGGAGACGCCGCCGGGCTAGCGTATTCGCAAAGCGGCGAAGGAATCCGCCCCGCGATTGAATCGGGCCTGCTGGCCGCCAAATCGATCGTCGCGGCAAACGGAGACTACTCCGAGAACACCCTCACAAGTTTTAAAAGCCTGCTCGAGTCGCACTTCGGAAGCGCGAAGGACGATTGGTCCACCGCGATCGGTCGCAGGCTCCCCACCAGAGTGATGAGCGCAATTGCTCAGCTGCTACTCACGAGCGGTTGGTTCTCACGCCACGTCGTCCTAGACCGCTGGTTCCTGCATCGCAATGTACCTGCCTTAGTCTGACAACCCCACAGAGCCGGCAGAGCGACACCGCAATTCCCGCCCAACAGCGGATTCGTTTCAGCCCGTTCCATCGCCGTGATGAGACCTGTTGCAACGCTGGAAGTCCGCGGATTATGATGAGGGCCGAAGGGCCGCAAACGCGTACCCAGCAGCGACGGAAGTGCGTGCCGCGCCCGGATTCCAGCGCGGGGCAAGGGCATGCCGGACACAAGCAGCACCCTAAGACCCGGAGAACGGGTCGGCAATTACCAAATCCTGGCCATGGCCGGCGCCGGTGGCATGGGTGTGGTCTACAAGGCGCTGGACATTAAACTCGAGCGCACCGTAGCCCTGAAATTCCTTCCTCCCGAACTAAACGCCAGCGAAAAAGACAAAGAGCGCTTTCTGAAGGAAGCTCGCACAGCCTCCTCGCTCGATCATCCCAACATCGGCGTCATCCACGGCGTGGAAGAAACGCCAGACGGCCACGCCTTCATCGTCATGGCGTTTTATGAAGGCGAATCGCTCACGCAGAAGATCCGCCGCGGGCCGCTGCCCGTCCGCGACGCCGTGGATATCGCCATTCAAATGGCCAAGGGCCTGGAAGCGGCCCACGCGCGCAACATAGTTCATCGCGACGTGAAGCCCTCGAACGTCCTGATCACCCAGCACGGCCTCGCAAAGATCGTGGACTTCGGGCTCGCCCGCGTGGTCACCTCCCCCACGATGACGCAGACCGGCGGCACTTCCGGCACGGTGGGTTACATGTCGCCGGAGCAGTCGCTCGGCAAGCCGATTGATCTGCGCACCGATATTTGGGCGCTGGGCGTGGTGCTCGCCGAAATGCTAGGTGGTCAGAATCCGTTCTGGCGCGACAGCGTTCCCTCCACCGTCGTCGCCATCCTAAACGATCCTCCGCGCCCCATGGAGGGAGTTCCTCTCGAACTCCAGCAGATCGTCTATCGCGCTCTTTCAAAGGACCCCGCTCACCGCTATCAAAGCTGCACACAGCTGCGCACCGATCTCGAGAGCATCCGCAACTCTGTCGCGCCGAAGTCAGGTGTGGACCTTTCCGCCCCCACGATCTCGCTCAAATCTGCGCAATTTCAAAAGTATCTGAGCAACGCGTCGCAATCGACTTTGGGTCACGCCGCTCCTCCCAAGAGTGGCGCCTGGCGATGGTGGGCCGCTGCCGGGGCTGCCGTCACAATTGCCGTGCTCGGCTGGCTTGTTCTTCCTTCACTGCGCAGCCGCCTCAATGGCGGTCTTCTCGCGCCGAGCGAGGAGCACGTCGCCGTGCTTCCGTTCGACAACATCGGCAACAATCCCGCCAACGAAGCGCTGGCCGAAGGATTGATGGACAGCCTCACGGGGAAGCTATCGGACATCGACGTGGGCGGAAAATCGCTGTGGGTGGTTCCGTCGAGTGAAGTGCGCCGCCGCAAAATCTCCGACCCGGCATCCGCATTGCGCGAGTGGGGCGCCACCGTAGTCGTGAAAGGCAGCATCGCCCGCGACGGCCAGGACGTTCAGCTCACCGTCAATCTCATCGATACAAAAGGTTTGCGTCAGATCGGTTCCGCGAGTTTCGAAGATCGCGCTGGCGATCTCGCGACGTTGCAGGACGAGGCCGTCGCGAAACTCGCCAAGCTCATGCACATCAACGTCACGGCGGAGATGCTGCGCGCCACCGGCGGCTCCGCCACTCCCGCCGCCTACGAGTCTTACTTGAAGGCTGTCGGCTACGTAGTGCGCTACGACACGCCCGGCAATCTCGATCGCGCGATCACCGCGCTCGACGGCGCGGTGAAAACCGATCCGCAGTTCGCGCTGGGCTTTGCCGAGCTGGGCGAGGCCTACCGCCTGAAAAATACCATGGATCCGAATCCCAAGTGGCTCGATGAAGCATCCGCGAATTGCAGCCACGCTTTGCAACTCGACGATCGCCTTCCGGCAGCGTACGTCACGCTCGGGCGCGTGCACTCCGAAGGCGACAAGCTCGACCTCGCTCTGCAGGAATACCAGCACGCCCTTCAACTCGAGCCCCACAATGCCGACGCCGTAATGGGCACGGCGAATGTTTACGAAAAGATGGGGCGTATCGCCGATGCCGAAGAGACTTACAAGAAGGGAGCCTCGCTGCGTCCCGACTACTGGGATGGATATAACACGCTCGGCAGCTTTTACGATCGGCAGGGGAAATATGCGGAGGCCATCGCGCAATTCGAGCACGCGGCGCAACTCACTCCCGATAATTCCTTCGTGTATATCAACGAAGCCGCCGCTTATCTCGATCGCGGAGATCCAAAAGACTTGCCGCAGGCCGAGGCGGCCCTGAAGAAATCAATCGAATTGGGCCCCAGCTATCCCGCCTACGCCAATCTCGCATTTCTATACATGAACGAAAAGCGCTATGCCGATTCCGTGGAGATGAGCAAAAAAGCGCTGCAACTGAACGACAAGAACTATCTGGTTTGGGCGAATCTGATGAGCGCCTATCAAGCGCTGAATCAGAAGGAGGACGCCGACGCGGCGCGGCAGCGCGCCATCGCTTTGCTGGAACAGTCGGTAAAGCTGCAACCGCAGGATGCCCTCATGCAAGTCTCGCTGGCGGCGCTGTACTCGCAAGAAGGGCAGCGGGAGAAAGCGCTTCCGCGCGTGCAGGCGGCTCTAGCTCGCTCGCCCGAAGACGCTAAAGTACTTGAACTCGCCGGGGAAACATACGAGAATCTCGGCGACCGCCCCCACGCTCTCGAGTACATTGAGAAGGCCGTGCAAAACGGCTATTCTCTCGATGACCTCAAGAGTTCCCCCGAGCTTCAAAAGCTATTGTCCGATCCGAATTTTCGGCCTAACACAAAGAAGAATCGATAAAAGGAGAATGAAAAATGGCAGAAGCTGCACCAGCTAAAAAAGGAGCACTCGCGCCGTCTCAGATCAACCTGGCGTTAACAGGAGCTCCCGTACCGCTAACCGCCAGCGTGCCCATCAACGGCTCGGTCGAGTTCATTAATCTTCCGCCTTCACCCGTCACCATTTGGACGTGGGACGCGAGTGGCGCTCTAGCGAATATTTTCACGGGAGAACAGAATCATTGCGTGCCATGCCAGCTCGGAGGCAACGGACCCTTTTCCTTTGATACAAGCAAGGTCGCGGTTGGCGATACGCTGAATTTCCAGGCGAACTCCAAGGCGCCCGTGCCCCACGGCGGAGCCATCGAAAAAGACGCGCTAACGGGTGTGAAGGGCACGATCAAGGTCACCTCGATGGCTGGAGACTAGTTAGTCCGGGAAAGAACAGGCCTGGCAGCTCCTTTTGGGCAGGCGCCGCGGTCCCCTCTCGCGTTTTCTCGCCTGGCGCCCGCCCCGCTTTTCGCCCCGCCGGCACTTCGCTGTTTGCCTCAAGTCAGTACTAGGACGCACATTGACAATTGAGCTTACGAAGCGAATAATCCGCGCGCATCTGTGCGTTTGTTTGAGCCTTCCCGAGTACGCCGATCCGCCAAACAGGCCAGGAGCCGACTATGAAGCAGCTTGCGTACAGCAAAATTCTTAACGCCACAATTGTGAGCGCAGCAATCTTGTTCCTGATGGCGGCGCCGCTCTGGGCGCAATCCGGCAAGCCTGCCCCGTTCAAGGATTTTCAGACTTACGTGGCGTGGATGCAGAAGAACCACAAGGCGCCGTTTAGTCGCAGCGGAGTGATGATGCCGCAGGGCGGAGCCAAGGCGCTTCTCGAGGCGCAGGCGAAGATGCACGCTGCTGAGGCCCAAACCGCCACGCCCATGTCGCGGTCCTATCAAAACGTAAAGGTCAACCAGGACCGCAATCCCTGGCCGAAAATTGACATTGCATCGGCGGTGGATCCGTCGGACCCGACTGGGTGGCTGGTGATGACTCTCGACTATCGCGTCAACTTCCCGCGCATGTTCTATCATGTCTCGACGAACCGCGGAAAAAACTGGACGGATGACATGTTGGTGGAAGGCTCGGATCCCAACATTGGCTCCAGTCCATTGTCGTTCCAACTCGATCCGGGGCTTTCCTTCGACGATGCCGGCAACAGCTACTTTTCAGCGCTGAGCGGCAACGTGATCGTGGACATCAACAACAATTACCTGAACATCGATTCCGAAGTGGACGTGGTGCAGGGATTTGCTGGCGGCACTTACACTGCGCTCATACCGACGAACATTGACGTGCAACCATGTAGTGGCATGGTTTTTGGTCCTTTCGTCTGCGATGCAACCGTGAGCCAGCCCAGGAATTCCACGGATGCAAATAGCAACAGCCCGAATGCCGGGACCAACTACGTCTACTACACGTATTTTTGCAATCTCTCGCCCGGTCCCTGTGCCGACGGCGCGGCTACAGTTCCCGCCAGCGCCTCAGTGATTCTGGAGTCTCATTCGACAGCGCCTGGTGCGCCATTCTCTGCGCCGGCGCTGGTGAGCGGCGCTCGTACTAACACGCAGTTCGCCGATATGGTGATCGATCCGTCCGGCACGCCGCACATTTTTTTCGACGACTTCACGAACGCTCCAGTCATCACCATGTGGGAGTCCACCTTGACCGGGGGCGTGTGGACGGTCGCCGAGAATCCCGTGGCCAGCTTCGTTTACAACGGCCTGGGCAATGCGAACTGGGGATTTGCCGATAGCGGCGCGGCAGCCCCTGGCTGCGGAATCCATGGCCACACCGCGTACTGCGCATTTTCGGCAAATCAAATCGCGGGAGGGAATCTCGAGAGCACGCCAAGCGTTTATCTTGCCGCTGTGAACGCGAATACAGGAGCCTCCAGCATCGCGCGCGTGAACAATGACGCCTTTAACGGTATGAAGGACCATTTCTTCGCCTGGGCCACCGCCACGCCGGGCGGAGCTGTCTATGTCGGCTGGTACGACGATCGCAACGATCCCTCAAATACAAACGTGGATTATTTCGTGGGCAAGTCGTTCGATGGAGGACGCACGTTCCCGATTCAGAAGGCCGTGAACGATGTGCCTTTCAACCCATGCAACGGCTTTCCCGGATGCAGCTACTTCGGCGACTACACGCAGCTCGCCTCCGGCCCCGGTGGGCAAGTCCACGCCGCCTGGGCCGACACCCGCGACGGCGTAAGCATGCAAATCTGGTCGCAAACTGTCCTCTTTTAGCACGCTGCGGGCTCTGCCATCGCGGGCTTGATCGCAGTTGCTGCGAGAAACGTGCCAGTGCGAGGCTGATTTTCAGCCCTTCACATGCTCCGCCGATAGCCGGCGCCGATCCGGGCGTAGAACTATCCGTCCCGCTAGATCCTCGGGAAATTGGCTCTCAAGCGCTCACTACCCACTGAGGCGATTGAGGTTATCGTTTTCTCCCCACGGCTCGTCCCCCACCTACTGCGGCCCACATACCCATCGAGTACTATTAAAAAATAGGACTTTAGTCAGCTAAATTTGCGCCCGCCGCTCCATTGTGGTGCACATTCCGAAATATCACACTTTGAGTACCTGAGTGGACCCTGCGATGGGTCCCAGGATGACCTTTGAACCAATTTATTTTTTGACGGCGTCAGTCTCGTTTTCGAAAGCTTATGGAATCGCTCGGCAAATACAAGATTGAAGCCAAGCTCGGCCAAGGAGCCATGGGGTGTGTCTACAAAGCATGGCACCCCGGCTTTCACGATTACGTTGCTCTAAAGACCATTCAGGACACCCGCCTGGAAGGCGCGACGCTGCTGGAACGCTTCAAGCGCGAAGGTCAGGCTCTTGCCAAGCTGAAGCATCAAAACATAGTTCAAATCTATGACGCGGACCAAGCGGACGGAATGCACTTCATCGTCATGGAGTATATGAATGGCGGAAGCCTGGATCGAATCATCGAAAAACGGGACGCCAGCCCGCTGGCAAAGCGCCTGGGCTACATCGTCGCAGCTGGCCTGGCGCTGAGTTACGCGCACCGCCGCGGTCTGTTTCACCGCGACATCAAGCCCGCGAATATCATGCTGCACAAC
This sequence comes from uncultured Acidobacteriota bacterium, assembly GCA_963841235.1. Classification (GTDB taxonomy): domain Bacteria; phylum Acidobacteriota; class Terriglobia; order Acidiferrales; family UBA7541; genus Palsa-147. The sequence goes on from CAWJBU010000001.1 coordinate 110,875, forward strand.
GACGGCAACGATGAAGTCGTCAAGGTCGTCGATTTCGGAATCGCCCGCCTCGTGAATCTTTCCGACACGCAGAATTTCTCGATGTCGCAGACCAACATGCTGATTGGGTCCCCCGCGTACATGGCACCGGAGCTGTTGACAGGAACCGATCGCGCGAACGAGCGCACCGACATCTGGGCATTGGGAGTAACCCTGTACGAGCTCATTGCGTTTGAGCGGCCGTTTCAGGGCAAAGATTTTGACGACTTGAGGAGAAGCATCATTCGCGCCAAGGCCAAGCCATTGCGCCAGCTTGCGCCCGAATGTCCAAGCGACTTGGACGCGGTAGTGCAGCGAATGATCGAGAAGGACGCCTCACACCGCTATGCCACGGTGGAAGATTTATTGATCGATCTCGAGCCCATCGCCAAGCGCCTGCGCTCCGAGACGGCCGCAAGCCTGATTCACCGCGCCAGCGACCTCTGCGAAATTGGCGAACTGGAAGACGCGAAATCCGTCTTAACCGAAGCCCGCAAATACGATGCGACAAACTCGCAGCTTCGGGAACTCATGCAGAAAGTGGATCAGGAGCTGCAGCGCAGAGAGCTGCTGCCTCGCTTGCACACCCATCTGAAACGCGCTCGCGATTTCGCGCACATGGAAGAGTATCAAAGCGCCAGAGAAGAAATAGCCTCCGCGCTCTCGCTGGATGCGGCTTTTGAGCCCGCGCGAAAGTTTCTCGACGAGATCGAGGACGAGGTAAAGAAAAAAGAATGTGTGCAGGACAAGCTGCGCCTGATCCGGCTGCGCATCTCCGAAGGCGAACTGACGCAGGCAGAAGTGCTCCTCAAGGAACTCGAAGAAACCGGCAGCGGCAATACGCAATCCCTGGAATTACGCCGCGAACTCGAGCAGGAAAAGCAGCACAGGCTCAAGCGCAAGCGGATCAACGAGATTGTCAGCCGCGCCCGCGTGCTCATGGCCGCGCTCCAGGAAGACGAGTGCCTCGCGCTGCTAACCCAGGGATTACAAGAGTACCCGGAAGAGGCCGAGTTGCTGCAATTGCAGGAAATGGTGCGCGACGATCTCTCAGAAGCAATGCGCCAGCAGGAACGCCAACTCGGTATCGAAGAACTCCGCGGACTGGTGGGAAAAGGTAACTTCGCAGCTGCGCAGGAGAAGGCGCAGGAATTGCTGCAGAAGTTCCCCAATGACGCCATAGTCTGCAATCTAAAGTCGTTTATGGCCGAGGAAATTCGTAAAGCCGAGGCGCGCAAACAAAATGGCGCGGACGACCCCGCAACACGCACCATCCGAAAGAAGCTTCGCTCGAAGAAACCCGCCGATGCCGCCGCCGTAGCCGAGAAGACATTCTCAGAAACAAGAAGCCTGCTGGCAAACGGCAAGAAAGACGAGGCGCTCGCGCTGGCGCAGGACGCGATAGTGACGCGTGTATTCAAGAAGAACGATTCGCGCGTCGCCGCTCTGATGAACGAAATCAAGAACTGCAAAAGTTCTGGCAACGAAACTATAACGGCAACCGTTGGCGGTAGCACGGCGGCAGTTCATGAAGCGCCCGAAACAGAACTGAAGGCTCAACCAACCCTCCCGAATGATCCCGCAACCGAAGTCGCATCCGACTGGCGTTGCGCCGTGCGGCCGGACGAGACCGCGCGCGTCACCAGCGCCGATGCAACTCCGCTCGAATACAGAATCGCAGCCCCGCTCGCCGGCGTAGGAGAAGCGCAGAAATCGCAAATTCCTCCGGACGCCTTGTCGGCACCAAGCATCGATCCGCAGGAGCCAATTCCCTCCCCCAAATCCCCTCGCTCGAAAGCCAAGCTAATCGGATTTCTGGCGGGCGCCGCTGCGGTGCTGGCGCTTGCCTTCTTTATCACATCGAAAATCAACAGTGAATCGGCGAGCCGCGAAAGCAACGCCTTCCATCAGGCCACACTAGATGAACAAAACAAAAAATGGCCCGAGGCCGCCGCCGAATATCAAACCTTGGCAACGGGAAATGGAGCACTCACAGCAGAAGCCGGCCAGGAATACACGAAGCTCGCGGCACTCCTTGAAAAAGAGAAAGCCCTCAAGCAAGACGCAGACCAAGCGAGAACAGCCAAGAACTACGACCAAGCCGAAGCTCTCCTGACACAACTGTCAGATCTTCACGGAGACATGGAAGCAGCAGCTTTCCAAGAAAAAAACGAACTGGCGCAAGAAGCGCAATTGGAAGAAGAGTCGCTCCAAGCAAAAGTCGTGCCGCCAAATTTGCCCCGAAACAAGCGCACAGACGACAAGCTCAACGCAAAAAAGAGCGCCTCGGCAAATCCTGAAGTCACAGCGCAACAAAATCCCGGCTGCGAACTATCGGCCAGTGACCTGCTCGTTCGCCTGAACCGCGCCGACAGAAACAGCGCACAAGGAAACTACGACAGCGCCGAGCGCGAATATCTCGCCGTGCTCGCCTGCCAGCCAAACAACGAACAGGCGCGCATAGGCCTGGAACGCACTCGCAAAGCGAAATCGATGTAGGCAGCCCCCAGTTCGCAAGCGGATTTAAGCAGGGTGTTCACGGAATCTTTGTTCAGCGGAAAGGTGAGCCATGCAATGCCAGCGGTCAACGCGTGACTTCCTGCATTCGCGGCGACACCAAGCGATTGCACGGGAGACATTGTAATCATGAAGACCAACTTTTCGAATCATTCCGTCGCGAGGGTTATTTCTCGCTGGGCGCTGGTCCTAATCGCCTTCTGCGTTGTTCAATCCACCTCGCCCTTCCGTCTGCCGGCCAAAGAGCTGCCCCTCAACGCTATCGTCGTCTATCAGAACGCCTCCGCCTGGACCTACGTGCAGGCGACCGACGTCCAACTCAACGCCAAGATCGAAATGAAGGATTGCGGCAACGAGCAGTCCATCGACAAATCCGTTTACGGCAAGCTCCCCAAAATCCGCCTCTCCGCTCCGGCCACTCTCGAAGTTCTCGCGAATGGCAGCCTCCGCTACACGAAGGACAATTCCTCCACGTGCGTCGTTCCCGACAATCTAAAATTCGAAAAGAACGCAAGTTTCACGCCGGCACAACTCGCCAGCCGATCCTCTCTCGACGGAAAACTTGCCGGCGCAGCCTCTTCCCTACCCGCCTTCAAACCCGGCATGTTGATCGTCTTCGTTCCCGCCCCGGATGCCGAATACGCCGAGTTTTTGCTGGCTTCCCGCGCGTCGGCAATTTCCACTTGGGATGCGTACCTGGCGAAATATCCGTCCGCTCCCCACACCAAGGAAGCCAAGCTTTCATTCACTCATTTTCTGGCGAAACAAAGCCGCGCTCATCTCGATCTCTACAAAAGCTCCGAATCACTAGCCTCGCCCGCGTACTCAGAACTGAAATCCGCCACGCAATTGGCGTTCAAAGCGAATTCCATCTTGCCGGCCGATCCGGACGCTAAGACCATCAACGAAGAAGTCGCCGCCGCCACCGACGCGATTGCAAAGAAGGGCTACGCAGAACTCGCGAGCTACCGTGAAGCTCTTTCAGCCAAGACTCCCGGCTACGATCATCTGCGCACCGCCAATCAGCTCCTCCAGCAACTCCGCGACATCGATCCGCAGAATCCGTCAGTCGTGAAATTCGATACGGACTCAACCAAGGAAACCAACACCTACGAATCGGCGATCCACTCAGCCCAGAATCTGATTTCGACGCATCACGTCGACGATGCCTTGAAGACCGTCTCCCCTTATCTCTCGTTCCTCGCCGAAGATCCCCGAATCGCCGAGGTCGTCAATTCTTCCTACAGCGCCCACTTCAATAAGGGCAAGTCTCTCGCGGATTCCAACAACTGGGCGGAAGCCTCGCGCGAATTCGATCTCGCCAACAACATCAAGCCCTCCCCCGAAGCCGCCTCGGCCCTCGCAAACGCCAAAAAGGAACTGGAAAAGTCCAATAACATAGCCGCCGCCGAAGCCGCTCTTCGTCAAAGCAAGGAATTTGGAAGTCAAAGCGACTTTATCTCCGCCTACGAAGTTCTGGACAATCTACCCGCCGATCAGCGAATTCTGGTCGATGCCGACCGCACCGCATTAGGCCCCGCATACGTCACCAGCGCTTCCCAAGCGGCGCAGCAGATCCAGAAGGCCCATGACCCGATTCGCGGCGTCCCCGACGAAAAAGAAATCGAAAAGGCCTACGGCTATCTCGACCGCGCTTTTGCCATCGACGGCCAACCCGCCCTCAAAGAGCGCCGCGATGATCTCGCCGACAAGCTCAGCGCATATTATTTGGAGACAGCTCTTCGCTATATCTCCAAACCCATGGGTTCGGGCGTCTGTGTCGGCTGGTCGAATCTCGAAAAAGCCATGCCGTACAAAGCCAGCAACGTCGAGGCGGTTCGCGACGAGCGGACCAAAACCTCCGCGACCTACCAGATGCGCTCGCGTCTCTCCGTCCGCGTCGAGTTTCGCGACCAGACTTCCCGCCGCGACAGCATCGGTTTTGCCGAACAACTTGCCGACGCCATCGCCACTGGTCTTGAAAATTCCGGCCTGCCGGTAAAGATCGTCCGGCCCGGCGACAATCCCGTCGTCGAGCCGAATTTCAGCCTGATCGGAGATGTCGTGGACCATCGCAAGAACAGTTCCACACATTCCGATCCCAAAGATTCCAAATACCGCGCGGGCGAAGAGCCAGTTCCCAACGATCAATGGAACGCCGCCAACCGCGAATACGAGGCCGACAAACTGGAACTCGAAAGCGCCCGCTCCGTCGTGCAGGGAGCCACCGCTCGCGGCAAGAAGAAGGAAATTGCGGATGCCGAAGAGAAGGTCAAGGCCGCAGAGAAAAAAGTGAACGCCGATCTAGAAAAGCTCGATTCGATTCCCAAAACTACGATCCGCGACATCATCAAGCCGTATTCCTACACCGAGAAAAAACTGCAACTCTCCGCCACCGTCGAACTCCGCTACCGCATTCTTGATTCCAGCGGCCAAATCATCGAAACCAGCCAGCCTATCAAAGGCACCAACGCTCAGACCGTCACGATCCTGGATAACGTAAAGCCGGAAGATACCGAAAACGTAAAAGAGCAGGGCAACATCCCGGACGAAAACGAATTTCTGATTGATGTTGAGAACGGCACGCGCGACTCTTTAATTAAAGCGGCCCGCGCCAGCGTTCAACGCCTGCCCGAACAAATTCTCGCCCGCGCACAATCGCAAGAGCGCGAAGGCAATCCCGACGCCGCCGCCGAAAGCTACATCCTCTATCTGAACTCAACGCCGCCAACGTCGACGCCAGAAAGAATCCAAGCCGAATCCTTCCTCTATCAACAATTCAACATTCGCCTAAAATACGGCGCCTCCTTCTGAGTCACGAAGGAACCCTCCGCTTCAGCGGAGCAGTTCGGTCAACGACGTCCCCGATCCGCAACCCCGGTGGGAGCCCCCTGCTTCAGCAGGGGGAAGCTGGACTTCAGACCAGCGGAAACAGCGCACAACCCATAAAACCGGCTTCAGCCGCGGGCCTCATCCTGTCTTCGCCGAAATCGACGCTGCCGCAATCAAACACACCGTAATCAGCGCCGAGAAAACGAGCGGTGTAGTGAACGCGTATCTAAAGCTCAACGCCGTGATCGCTACAAAGCAAATCGCAAGCGCCCACGCAATGCTTCGCACGCGCCCCAAAGTCTCGGCCGGCAGTCCGCCCAGCATCCACGCCAACACCGCCGAGAACAAAAGAAACACCGAGAAAAAAAGCCCGAACGCGCTGAAGAAGTCCCAATAAGTCCGGTTAAACCCTTGCGCGTCAAAGTGCACGGAGCGCATCAACCCAAGCACCGCCTCCGCTCCCCATTCCGGATTATTCTGCCGAAACCCAAACGTATGTCCGGCGGCAAATAGCACCAAAAGAACAGAAGAAATTCTGTAAAGAATTCGCGCCTTCACAACCTGCCTCCTGAAAGTTCGTGGTCGCAGCTTACCACATCAGCCAACACGCCCTCGCGCCCGCCGCCTTTCCGAGTAGCCGAGCGGCTCCGCCTTTTCCGACGGTTCGAAGATTCAACTGCAGTTGAATTTCTCCGTCGTAGGGGCGGGGGCCAATCGCTGTGCGATTGCGAGGCAATCGACCCGCCCGCGGGCGTAACCCCTTCGAAACCGTCAGCCATTTGCCCCCGTGCAGTCCACCCGCCGCGATCACCAACCCATCTCCCGCATCCGCTCCAGGATCAATCCACTATATCGATTCATGTGCTCGGGCCGTCGCTTCAAGGGCAACGGCAGCACCGCAGCCAGTCGCGCCGCTTCTTCCCGGTCGATATTCCGCGCCGAGGATCGATAGTAGTAACCGCACGCCGACTCCGCGCCATAAACTCCAGGGCCCCATTCGACCACGTTGAGATAGAGTTCCAGAATGCGCCGCTTCCCGAGCACCACTTCGGCCACCGGCACAAGCGTGAACTCAGCCCCCTTGCGAAGAATCGAGCGGCCCGTTCCAAAGAACAGGTTCTTTACCAGTTGCTGCGTAAGCGTCGAGCCTCCTCGTATGCGCCCGCCTTCCAAATCGTCTTCCGCAGCGATTTCCATCGCGTGCCAATCGAATCCATGATGCTCATAGAAGCGCGCATCTTCCGCAGCGATCACCGCATGTTGGAGATCGGGCGAGATCCGGCTCAGCGGAACGAATTCGTATCGTTCGTGATACGCCGTGTGGTGAACCCAAGCCTCCAAGCGGCGCTCCATGTGCACCGCGGTGGTCGGCGGGTCGATCCACCGCACAGCAACAAGCATCAGCACACCCAGCAACCAAAGCAGTACCGCTCCGATGAAGAACCATCGAACAAACGGTCGGAACGACCGTTTCCGAAGCGGAGTCTCGGGCGGTGTGATTGGATTCTCGGCCACGCTTCAGAATAATCGTTTGCGCGGGATTGACATAGCGCCCGTAGCGTTTTTGAAATTCGGCCCGACCTTCCTCGAGCCATGGGGAAGGAACCTTAACACGGGCGCGAACTGCAGGATGCGACCGATCAACCGTTGCTAAACCGATGATGTCGGTTATGATCGCTTCACAAATTCCGGCGAAGCTGGTTGCAACGGTGCCTCCAAGCGAAGGCCAGAACAAGGGAGAGACTCATGACGCGGATTCTGCTGCTAGGCCTCGATCCCGACACTGTGGATTTTTCTGACCCTGCATTGCCGCCAGGTATGAACGATGAGAAGGTTCGCGCTGGCATCGCGGTTGCGCTGAAGCAGTTCACGGATCGCGGATGGGAGTCCGACGTTGGTTTCATCTACCCGGACGAAACCGCCGGACCGGCAGTCGAGCGTCAGTTGCGTTCCACGCACTACGATTGTGTGGTCATCGGAGCCGGCGTGCGCCTCCCGCCCCGCAACCTGGCATTATTCGAAGTCGTCATCAACGCTGTTCGTAAGGCTGCCCCTGGCGCGCCGATCGCCTTCAACACGCGCCCCGACGATAGCGCTGATGCTGCCGCCCGATGGGTCGCGGCTGGAAGCCGAGCTTCGTAGTCCCGCTTCCGTCAAAACCAGTTCGCTGCCTCTCCTCCATAAAATCGTCAAGAAACGCCGGCCGGCTCGTGGGTAGTAGTCGTCTTCGTTCGCAGCTCTAAATCGGAGCAGTTCAGTCGGCCGCCGGGCCGGCAAAGAGGATGAGATTCTCATCTGGATCCGAAACGATAAAGGTCCTGGCACCCCATGGTTCCGTCTCGAGTGCCTGATGGAAAGCGACTCCTGCAGCCTGATAAGTCAGAAACAGTTCTTTAATTTCGTTCGCGGTGGCAACCGTGATGGAAGCGGAGAGCAGATGTTCCCGCTTGCGAATATCGCCGGCGAAAACGGGTTCGCAGACCAACTTCAAGTTGATTCGTGCATTGTCGCGGAAGACCTGCGCGTACGAGGGCGGGTCGCCATAGATGAATTGGACCGCGAAGCCGAGCTTACTCGTATAGAAATCGCAGGAAGTTTTGATGTTCGCAACGAAGAGTTGCGCCTCAATTGAATTGAGAACGGGATGTCGCGTCGTAAGTCCGGGTTTATCGGTCATAGCATCTGCTCTTGATTTGAGCGCCTGCCATCCATCGAACTCCACTCGCCGCGCCACAACCTCGTCTCAGGAAAGATCTATTTCCTCGGTCGGCCAAAAAAAAGAACATGGCCGTCTGGATCGGTTATCTCAAAGCCGCGCAGTCCATCGTGCGTATCCTTGAGCGGCTCGCTAAAAGCCGTGCTGCGGCTGGAGAACTCCTCGGCAAGTGCATCGGGATCCGGTACATTGAGATACGCGTCCCACCTGGCCCACGAATATCGCTTCGCATTCGGAAGAGGATCGCCCCTTCCCTTCAGGAAGATCATCCCACCGTCCCGGCGAACGATTGCAATAAAAGGGTCCTCATCCGGCGCCGCGGGCTCTTGGAACATCACCTCGAATCCAAGTTTGTCTCGATAGAAGGAGATGGACCTATGTACACAATTGACGATGAAGAACGGTGAGATCGAATTCATCGCTGGTACGGTCATAAGCGCTCTACCTTCAAACAGCCTTGCGAGGCCGACTTATTCTACTCCTGCGGCGAGCACCATCTCTACAGGTGGGAGCCCCCTGCTTCAGCAGGGGCAAGCTGGACTTCAGTCCAGCAGGAAAAGCACGCGCCCCTAAAATCGGCTTCAGGCGCGGGCGGGTTTGTGTCCCGTCCCCTCAAAAATGAAGTCCTAGAACTGAAGTACCATTGACTTACGATAACTGTAATGTTATCAAAGAACGGGTAGTCCGCAGTCCCTAAGCGCCGGGCCGGCTTTTCCGAGCCAGCCGTTAGCCGCGCCAAATAGTCATCAAAAAGGAGTTTCAAAAAGTGCTTCTCGGAATCTCCGTCGTAGGAACCTCTTCCTGTCAGCCAGGAATGGCGGAAAACCCTCCCTCCAAGGCTTCAGCTCAGGATCGGCCCGGGAGGGGGAACAAAAATCTAATCGGGAACCAAATTATTAGAACCCCCCGCAACTCATTCAAAACAAACGAAGGAGGACCATTCTAATCGGGAAAAAACACACTCTTTCAAACTCGCGATAACGCGCCGAGCAGCACCCACGAAGTTGGCGGAAGCGTGTGGGAGTCGAATTGAACAGTGATTCCATAAATCCCGTGTTTCAGCGGCGTTGCACCCACACGTCCCGGCCAATCGGAACAAACAGTACAAAGTAAAAGTGATCCAGGAGGTCTCACGAAGCGCCGATCTCAACCTCCCGCTGCCACGACCCTATTCCGCTGGTTCGCAAGCTGCTGCGGCCTTTTGGACCACCGCTATGAGCAGGCTGCGACCGGCAGGTTTATTGCCCTGCCGAATGCGGTTCGATTCATACGGCGCCTTGCGATTCAGGGCGTTCGCCTTCAACGCGCACATGCGCTGACTTCTCATGGCCGATGAGTGGTGTATTTGGATTTCGGGGTTTACAGCACGTTTGCAAATTGACGAAGCCGGACGCAACCTCGAACTTTACGAGGTTAGCCTAAACCATCACGAACGAATGCGTGAGTTGATGCGGCCTGTCTTGATTTGGAAACTGGCGTCTGAGGTCCGTCTAATAGTGATCTACGATTTGACCGGCATCGCGGGTTCCTCCCGTTAGCCAGTCCAAGTCCCCAGGCAACGAGTCTTCACACAGACTCTGAAGCCCCCCGTATTTTCCACGCTTCACATCTTGATCGGCGACTGGTGGCTGGCGAGGCACTGCCACTTGCCATCCGCCATTTTTGCCCAGGTATCGGTAAATCGCTCGTTGCTATCGAGAGGCTTGCCGTCAGGCAGAGTGCCCTTGGCGCGGAAGTTGCCGATTGCGATGGCGGCATTGCCGAAGACCATCACCTTCATGTCGAGGTAATCGACGCTGGTGTAATGCGTCGCTTTCCCCGTAGCGAGGTTCTCGGTCTTATTTTCGACTTTGCCGTCGGAATTGGTATTGGTGAAGCCCTCGGCCAGCAGCGGCTCGATCAGGCTCACGTCATTATTGCGCTGACCCTTCAGCCACTGCTGCTCGAGATCCGCGACCGCTTTTTCGGTCGCGGCGTTCTTCTGCGCCAGCGTCCACGAAGCAGTCGCCAACAAACCCAGGAACAACACGAACCACGGGATGATTCTATTCATGGAATCTCCTTAACGAAAATTTCTGAGTTGGGCCTTTGACTCGCGCATCATACGCTCCTACTACCCTCGACACAACAAACGTGCCACCACAGCAGGCCGCTGCGAGGCTGTGCCCCGCTTACTATAGAAACGCACCCGGCTGGGCAGGTTCAGATTCGTGACGATGAAGCGACTCGCGGGAATAACTCTCCGACGTGGAACTCCACCTTGGCCGCTACTCGTCGTGCTGTCTTCCATCCGGCCGCTTAGTAGAGGAAAAACTCGGCAGAAGCGCTCACATGGACCGCCCGCTGCCACGGGACTACCGCGCTGGTGCGTAAGCTGCGGCGGCCTTTTGGACCAGCTTTACGGGTGCCAACGGGGCTTAAACTGCCGGAGCCGCACCCGGCCTGGAGTTGGCCAGGGCCAGGGTGCGGCGCAGGCTGTTTGAGCTGACGACCCGCCAGGGTGGTCAGTCCGAGTTAGAACACGAGCTGAGCCTTGACCTGAATCAACCGGGGCGAAGCATCACCACCGAGGAACGAACCCAAAATGCTCGTCGGAGATGCAACCTGCAAAATGGTCTGCCCGAAGGAACTGCTGGCGACGTCTCCAACAGGCTGATCAAAGTTCGGATGGTTGAACACGTTGAAGAACTGCAATCCGATGCCCAACTGTCCGCGCTCCCAATGCGGGATCTTCGTCATCTTCATAACCGAGAAGTCCGAATTGAAGAAGTGAGGGCCGACGAAGGCGTTTCGGCCAAGATTGCCGAAGCCCGTCTCCGTGCCCGAGGCTACGAACAAGTTCGGGTTCAGGCAAGTGCTGACTCCTGCTCCATCGCACTTCTGGTACGCCTGACCCACGGAAGAGCCGAGGTAGGTGGCAAACACCGTCGAGCCGTAGCTACGGCTGCTGCTTTGGACCGGAGGCGCAAAGCTGTCAATAACAGTGTACGGCAAGCCCGTTCGGAAGAAGACCGTACCGGAAACTTGCCATCCATCCACAAGCGGCGACCAACCATGGCCCATGAAGGCCTTCCGGATCGGAAGCGTCCACACGTAGTTGGCACTGATGTAATGCTTCACGCTCCAATCCGCCGGGCCGTAATTCCGCCGAAGATTACCAGGATCCTCTTGGAAGCGGATGCTGGTGTTGGTATTCAAGTTGAATGGATCGAGCCCTTCGCTCTCATCCATTGCTTTGCTGTAAGCGTAGTTGAAATTCACGATGCCGCTTGCGAAATTACGCTTGTAGGAAACCACCAACCCGTTGTAGTTCGATACACCCGAGGTTTCAAGCACATTTACGGCCCTAAATCGGGCGTCGGGTTTCGTCGTTGGCAAATCACCAAATCCGCTGGCCACGAACGCATTAACTCCACCATTTTGAATCAACTCGTGAATCCCGTGGTTGCCGGAATATGCGATCGAGATGACATCATTCTTGCCAATACCTTGCTGCAGTTCCAAGCTCCACTTTTGATACTGCGGAACCTTGGTCAGCCTATCGGAAGTGGTTAGCGCCGGTGCAGCAAAGGAAATTCCAGCCGGCAAGCTGGCCGCCACCTGTTGTTCGTTGAAGCCCAAGGGAAATCCTGCAACGAACGCCGCATTGACCGCCGCCGTGTCCGTAAATAGGTTGTTAACGCTCGTCTCGGTCGGCGACAACGGATCACCGGTGACATTGTCAGAAATGTTGAAGCGGTTCGAAAGCGGCGGGTTCGTCGAAAAGTTGTTGTCCGCTGAACTCTGGAACCCGTCGTAAAAGATTCCGATTCCGCCTCGGATCACGGTACTGTGCTGCGTGCCGAACGGCTGCCACGCGAAGCTGATTCTCGGTTCCCATTGAACGTTGGTCAAATTCGGCAACAGCCTTTTCTGATTTAAGGCGATGGTCTTGTTATACGGGACGATACCAGCCGGGTCCAGAGCCAAATTGAACCAGGGGTCCGTTGATGCGAAGCACCTCTGATAGCAAGTGGGATCCGACTGGTGTACCAAGCGAATCGCCCCTGTGATCGTGAGGTTCGGACGGATTCGGAACCCATCTTCGGCGTAGAGACTCACAGTATAGTTGCGAAACGCGTTCGAGAGTGCAGTCGGAAAACGTTGCTGTAGTTGGGTAAGTCCCCCAGTACCAGACAGGTCCGGGCCGCCCGCCGTGCCAGGTACCACGCCGTCATTACCGACGCCACCCCACGCGAAGTCATCCAAAGAGAACGGGATGAGCAACCCGTTCAGACGGTTCGAGTAGCCGTGGTCGCTTATTTTGTAGAGGCGGAACTTCGCGCCGAATTTCAGCGCGTGGTTTCCGACTGTCTTTGACAAATCATCGGCAACCTGGAACTGCGTCACGTTCCGGCCCTGCGGGAACGCTTCACTTTCACCGCCGAGCGTAAATAGCCCGGAATTAACGTCCCCAAGGCTTCCGTCATTGATCAAAAGATTGGTCGGGAAGACTGCATACGACTTGGCCTGGTTAGCGTTTGTAAAGATCGCGCTGTACCATGCGGTGGAAAGGATGAATTGGTTCACCGCTGTGGATCCAAACGAATGAGTTTCGACGATCTGCCCTTGGTATTCCGGTTGGAAGCTGTGCGCGTTGAATATTGGGCTGATTGCATCAGTGTAGGTAGCTTGATCGCCTCGGTCGCTCTGCACGCGGATGAACATGCGATCCTTGGTACCCCAGTTGTAGTCGAATCGCAAGGACAACAGATACTCATACGTGAAGTTTCCTGCGTTGGACCGGAACTGCAACGCGCAAGGTGTCGTTGCTAAAGCGTCCACTCCTAGACCCGGGAAATTGCTGCATCCGTCGCCAGTCGTATGCGCAACGTTATTCTTGTCAACGAACGTCCCCGGCGGAAGAACATCCTTAGCGTTTGCGGAGCCAGGCGCTGCGTTAAACAAGTTAAATATTCCCACGCCAGATGTATTGACGGGCTGCCCGGCGATATTGACGGGAACAGCAGTGACACCTGGGCAGACCCCCGCTATGTTCTGGCAATAGAATGGAATCGAGGCATCCAAGCCATTTTGGTGCAGCGTCCCCGTCAGGGGATTCGCCACGGCATTCTCAAAAGCTAGCGTTGGAACACTTACATCGACGCTGGAAGGAAGAACCACGCGCAACCCTTCTGAGTTGAAATACCAAAAGAGCTTGTCCTTCTTGATTGGACCGCCGATGTCGCCGCCCCACTGGTTCGCGTTTGAGAACGGCTTCTTGTTGCCCGCCGCGTTGCTCAAGAACGACTCGGCGTTCATGCGGCTTCCATTCCAGTAATAAATTGCACGGCCGTGATATGTGTTGCTGCCTGACTTGGTGATATAGGAGACATTGGCACCAGCCAGTCCGCCGAACTGTCCGGAGTAGCCGTTGGATACAACGGTCGCTTCCTGAACTTCATTCTGGCCTAGCAAGAGGTTCGTTGAGCCCGAGTTGTTCAGATTGAGGTATGGGTCCATGTCGTCCATGCCATTGATCGTGAACAGATTTGAATTGCCAGGCAGGCCGTTCGCTGAGAAGTTCCCATAACCCGCCTGCGTGTTCATCACAACGCCCGGCGCCGTCTGGGCAATGTAGCTCAAATCGTTGCCTGGATTCGGAACGTTTTGAACTTGAAGTTCGTTAAGCGTCGCCGTCTCGTTTCCGTTCTCGACCTGAAGAAGCGGAGTGGTCGCGGTCACTTCGACGGTTACAGTTGCAGTGCCTACTTCGAGTTCAATATTGAGGTTTGTGACTTGTCCTAGAGAAATTGCTAAAGAGCGGCTCGCCGAATTAAAACCGGTAGCTGTCACCGTGACCGTATAGATACCGGGCGGTAGCAGGTGGAATCCGTATGTTCCATCCTTGCTAGTTTTGACTTCCTGTTTATATCCTTTAGCGATGTCCTTCAGGACCACCTTTGCATCCGGCACGGTAGCATTGCTTGGGTCAGTTACCAGGCCAGCTAGATCACCCGTGGTTGTCGTCTGGGCAGCCAGTCGGGTCGAACCGATTGACAGCACCAGCAGAAACGCGAGCACCACTCCAGAAAAGCGCGACCAGTTCATATATCCTCCTCGAGATTCAACTGAAGAACTTGGGAAATTGAGAAGGCCCGCTGCATATACAAGACGAATTCTAAAGATAGGAGCGAACACAAAAACGGGACGAGCAACCGTCGGCGGGAAGCCCACGGAGGCGGAATCACGGAAGATTTTGGGTTCGTGCTCACCGAAGAGGTCGCCCCTACCTCGACGGACAGACACTACTTATCGCTCAGGTAAAGATGTTCGCCGACGATACTGCAATTCATATTCCCTTCCAGCTACTTTCGCTAACTTGCGCAATATCAATGCGTTGCCATCCCGCAGCATATGTACTATGGTATTCGGAAATATCGGATTACGTATAGTCATCCATTAAAGTGTATGAATCCCGAGAATCTAGCGGCCGCTTTCTATACATGTTCGAAGCCCTCGAGCGGCTGGGCGACCACCTCGACGCCCGACAACCAGCTCACCGAGTCGCTGGGAGGGAATCTCGGCTTCTCCGTGGCCATTGACGCCAATGACGTCGTGGCCGGGGCGTTCACTGCGGCCGCGCCAAACAGCAAACAGGGCGCAGCTATTGTTTTCGACGAAGACCAGCCCTTCAGTATTTCCGCGGACTCCGGCGTGCGCGTTTCGAGCCCCGGTCAATCAGGCTCAGCCACCATTACGGTTTCACCGAATGGCGGATTCACCGGCACCGGGACACTTCCCTGTACGCCGGATGCCGCCGCGAGCGAGACGGATTGCACTTTCACGAGCGGTTCTACCTCGGGCGCGACGCTGCCGGTTGACTTGAATGGGTCGAGTGCGACGGTCACATTTAATGTAACGACGACGGCCTCGCATACCGTCCCGGCACTGCACGTGGTGCGGCTTGGGATGCCTGCAGGTCTCACCGCGAGCGTCATTCTCCTGTTGTCAATCCCGGTCGTACATCGGCGCCGGCGTGGAACGCTGGGTCTTGCGGCATTGGCGTGCCTTCTGATATTGGGCGCTTGCGGAGGTGGAGGAAGTGGTGGAGGAGTCCGCGGTCATACCGATCCCGGAACGCCATCCGGCAATTACACATTCACAGTAAGCGGCACCAGCGGCAGCGGGTCGAGCGCGGCGACCGTCTCGACGTCCGTTCCCGTGGCGGTGCAGTAAGCGGTTGGCTGGCACAATTTGCTGCGTGGCATGCGGATGTGTGGCGCGGAATTGAGGGGCCGTTTCTCTCGTGATGTGCTAAGAAGGTGGGGCGTGTGGACGAAATCCTCCCGCGCTAAAGCATTCGATGCATAACGCGATCTAGTCATTCTGCATTCGTGGTCGGGGGTGTATTTGTGTTGCCCGAACAACTGGAGCCGGGAAAAAAGTGGATTGAAGCGGCACTTCGCGCATTCCTTAGAGAGAAAGGCGCCAGACTCGAAGGCGATCTGGAATGGCTGGTAGACCCCGAGACCGTCCGATGCACTTTGAAGGCAAAGATTAACGAAGTACAGAAGAATTGGATTTTCAGCTATGAAGACGTTGCCGATTGCGTGAAGACACCGCGAACTCAGAGGAAAATTCAGCGGCAGTTGCGCGCTCGATAGGCCGAGAATTCCGTGGTTAATCGCTGTCGCGAAGCAGAAGCGCACTAAGCCGGCGCACTCCGACGAAAGTGATTGCACTACTACGTCGCCGGAGAGCCCCGATCCTGACCGCCCAGCGCCACGGCTCTACCTCGCTGGGTTCGCAAGTTGTAGCGGGCTTATTGTCCATCTGCAAGTTCCACTTGGTAGCCATCCGGCGTCACGTATTTTTAAGCGCCGCCTAGTTCTTGACCGTCATTGCTTCCGAGTCTACGGCCTTCCTTCCGGTAACGCCTTCGAGCCCAGCAAGAACGCCGCGATAGTCGTTCTTGTCGCACTGCATGGCGAATCCGCCCTTAGCATCGCCATCAGCCCAGGTCAGCCCAACAAAGTGTTTCTTGGATTTGCTAAGCGCGGTGAGTGCCCCGAGTCCCAGGGTGAACACCCCAACGGCCACGGCAGTTCCCACACGTCGATGAACGTCTTGACCGTAGCTAACCTCAGTGACCGTGGAAGGCACAACAGTCATAATGATATTTTTTCCCTTGTCCTCCATTAGCCTGATTCCAGTGGAATCGATATACACCTTCATCTTTTCACCGGACTTGAGGCCAGGTAACGATCCGCCATCATAAATCACCGTGTAGCCGGAACCTTTGGCCGGAGCCACCGGGCTGGCCGCTTCGACAAAAGCTTTGGCCGTAGCTACCGGGCTGGCCCTTGGGGCGGGCGCGTCGGCAGTTTCCCGCTTAGGTTCTCCAACGGGGGCTTCCACCATAGCGAGAATCACGTCGTCCGGGACGCCTCCAGCTTTCAATTGTTGCAGCTGTGCCGGAGAAGTATCGAAATTGCAGGCGCTGGATTTGATCTTTGCAACTAGCACTCTGGATGGAAGGCCAGCTTTGTTCATGGTGAGAATGTCCGCGTTTGTTATCACTCCCGCCCTGGTAGAGGGTTTCTCCGTCGAATTGGGCGGGCTCGAAACTGCCGTGACATCATCCCCGCGTGGCGATCCTGCATTCAAATCAGAATGCACACTTACCTTCGTCGCAACACCTCGTTGCTGCAAATCTTTACAGAACACATACCCGGCGGGCTCGGCTTCACCCGGCATCTCGATTCGACACCAGTCAATCCCGGACGAATTTACTTCGAGGATCACATTCACCCAATAGTTTTGCTTCAGGACCATGGCCACCCGTGTGGTCGTGGATGCGTCGGCATAGACGTTTAGTTCGCTGGGCGTAACCGCTGCGTCCCATGGAATCTTTTGTTGCGCCACCGTCCCAAGCGGTGCGATGGCAATCAAGCATGCAATCACTCCGAGGCGATGCAAGGCTCTCGGAATATTTGAAATCGTCATAGGGATCTCCCTTAATCAAATCGGTGCCTGTTATCGGATGCGGGGAGCGATTATTGCTCCAGACAACACCGGCGTTGTAGCGGTTGTCGCCGATGTCCTTATCCCAAGGCTTTTAGGCCGTGTAGGAGCACAACTGAGCCGACAAAACCAAGTTGTGCCACATCAGTGGTATCGCCGGCTTTGGGGGAGGTCACAGCCTAATGCATGTTGTGACGCCCAAACGTCCAAACACGGCAATTCGGGGACACTATCCTAATTCCATGTAGTAGATAGTCCATGCGGTTCGCCCCCGCAGTGATGTCAGTCACTTCCCGCCGTGATGTTGGTCACTTCCCGCAAGGCTGCTCGTGGCCCAGAAGGTGTACCTTTCTGACTGGCGTTTTCCGCAACTCCCACCCGCGCCGATTCAACAACTTGCGGTATTCGCGGTGCGATCCCTTGCGGACCACCGCGATTCTCGTAATCCGTAGCTCACTGGGGGCTGAAATAATGATCGAGTCGGCCGCATCCCACCGCATCTCACCAGATTGACTTGCCTGTAGGCGCGGCATAAGATTCGCGCCAATGCCTGATTCCAAGTCGCCGCTCAGCCAAACTATATCCCATTACCGCATCCTCGAAAAACTCGGGGGTGGCGGCATGGGTGTCGTGTACAAAGCGGAAGACACCCGGCTGCATCGCGCTGTCGGCCTCAAATTCCTTCCCGAAGAATTGGCACGCGACCCTCAGGCACTTGAACGCTTCCGGCGTGAGGCCGAGGCGGCTTCCGCGCTCAACCATCCGAACATTTGCACAATTTACGATATCGGCGAAGAAAACGGTCGCGCCTATATCGTCATGGAATTCCTGGACGGCCAGACACTGAAGCACCTCATCAGCGGTCGCCCGATGGAAACGGAGACTCTCCTCAATCTCGCCATCGAAATTGCGGACGCGCTCGACGCGGCGCACGGAGAAGGCATCGTCCATCGGGATATCAAACCAGCGAACATCTTCGTAACAAAACGAGGGCACGCGAAAGTTCTGGATTTCGGTTTAGCAAAGCTGACACCAAAGCAGGAAGCCGTGGGCTCGGACGCCACCCAGACCGCGGATGCGGTTCGGGGAGTGAGCGCGGAGCAACTGACTAGTCCGGGGACCGCTGTGGGCACCGTGGCCTATATGTCCCCCGAACAGTTGGGTGCCAAGGACTTGGATGTGCGTACCGATTTGTTTTCATTCGGCGCCGTATTGTACGAAATGGCCACAGGCACATTGCCTTTTCGTGGCGACAGTTCGGCTCTGCTCACGGACGCTATCCTCCACCGCGTTCCGGTGCCCCCGGTGCGCTTGAATCCGGATATTCCTCCAAAGCTCGAAGACATTATCAACCGGGCGCTGGAGAAAGACCGCAATCTGCGGTATCAGCACGCGGCCGATATGCGTGCCGAGCTGCAGCGTTTGAAGCGAGATACGGATACAAGCAGGGTGGCAGCTGCGAATTCTGGCCCAGTGGCGGCGGCACAGGATACAGGCTCTCAGCCCGTCGTCCAGCAGCCCATCTCATCATCGGGTCTTGCTCCGGCTGCGGCTTCATCGGCTGCCGTGAAAGTGGCTGAAGTTCCGGTCACAGGCGGGAAGAAACTCTGGAAGACTCTGGTACCCGCCGGTGTGGTTGTGATTGTCGCTGTCGTCGCTATAGTTTTCTTCTTGCGTCCGCGTCCAGCAGCGCCGTTGACCGAGAAAGACACCATCGTCCTCGCCGATTTCGACAACAAGACCGGCGACCCCGTCTTTGATGATGCTTTGAAGCAGGCACTCGTCGTGCAGCTCGGGCAATCTCCCTTCCTCAACATTCTCTCCGAACGCAAGGTGGAGGAAACACTCCGGCTGATGGGGCGTCCGGCGAATGACCGCATCACGCGCGACGTGGCCAGAGAACTCTGCGTGCGCACAGGCAGCAAGGCGATTCTGCTGGGTTCCATTTCCAAGCTGGGCGGCCAGTATGTAGTCGGCACAGATGCGGTCGGTTGCAGCAGCGGAGACACGTTAGCTTCAGAGCAAGAAGAAGCTGCGACAAAAGAGGACGTGCTGAAAGCACTAGGCAAGGCGGCGTCCAGCCTGCGGAGCAAGCTTGGCGAATCGCTGGCCTCCATCCAGAAGTTCGATGTTCCCATTGAGGCCACGACCACATCCCTCGAAGCATTGAAAGCTTTTAGCATGGGCGTGACGACATCCCGCACGAAAGGAGACGCTGCTGCGATTCCGTTCATGAAACGTGCTCTCGAACTCGACCCTAATTTCGCTGCGGCCTACGCCGGTTTAGGGTTAGCGTACAGCAATCTAGGACAAGCCAGTCTGGCTGCGGAGAATATCAAGAAGGCTTATGCATTGCGCGACCGCGTCAGTGAACATGAAAAATATCGCATCACTGCCTTGTACTACGAGCATGTCACTGGGGAGTTAGAGCAGGCCAGCCAAGTCTACGAACTTTGGGCCAAGAGCTATCCGCAGGATTTGGCGCCTCCCAACAACTTAGGGAATATTTATACCGAGCTTGGGCAGTACGAAAAAGCTTTGCCTGAAACTCAAGAGTCGTTGCGCTTGGAACCAAATGCAGTACCTGGTTATAGCAACCTCGCAGGCATCTACCTTGCGCTCGACCGACCGGATGACGCGAAGAAAGAGATTGAGCAGGCCAAAGAGCGCAAGCTCGACGGTGAAGTACTGCACTGGACAATTTATCAACTGGCCCTTTTCAAAGGCGATGCACCGGAAATGGCGCGACAAGTGGAATGGGCCGCAGGCAAGCCGGGAGACGAAGACCTGCTCCTTTCCTACCAATCCGACACGGAGGCCTACTACGGACGGCTGGCGAAAGCGCGGGATTTCTCCCGGCGTGCGGTGGATTCGGCAGTGCGGGACGACTCGAAAGAAAGTGCTGCCTTGTGGCAGGTGAATGCCGCTCTGCGGGAGGCGGAGTTCGGCAACACAGCAGCCGCAAAGAACGATGTTGCAGCAGCACTCGCATTAGCTCCGGGGCGGGACGTGAAACTGTTGGCCGCCCTGACGCTGGCGCGAATTGGAGAAACCGCTGGCGCAAAGGCCATCGTAGGAGAGCTGGAAAAAAACTACGCTTCGGATACGATGCTGAAGGTCTACTGGCTTCCGACCATTAAGGCTGCGATGGAACTGAACGCCAACAATGCCACGCAGGCTGTGATGATTCTCGAAGCAGCTGCGCCATACGAACTAGGTCAGCCGCCACAATCATCCGTGGGAACCATGTATCCCGTTTACATTCGCGGCCAAGCCCAGCTAGCAGCCCACAATGGAGCCGCAGCAGCGACCGAATTTCAGAAGATTCTCGACCATCGAGGTATCACTCTGAACTTCCCGCTCGGTGCACTCGCGCATCTCGGCCTCGCCCGCGCCTATGCTCTGCAGGGCGACACAACCAAAGCGAAGACCGCCTACAATGATTTCCTCACGCTCTGGAAAGACGCCGACCCCGACATCCCCATCCTCATGGCTGCTAAAGCCGAATACGCCAAGCTGCAGTGAAGTCCATCCGGCAGGAATAATTCCAACGCTCAGGCAGCGCTTTCGAGGGCCGGTTTTTGGCTGACCGATTGGTGCTCGTGCTGAGCTGGAATCACGGTGATCTGCCCTCCGCGTTCGGCTTCCCTCATTAGTCGGCATACGCTAGCCCGCGAGATGCGATGCTTCTCCGCAACCTGGGTCAGCGACATCCCAGAGCGGCGGTCCCGAGCAACTTGCTCTCGATTGATATCGAGCGGAGTGCGGCCAATTCGCCGTCCTTCCAATCTTGCCCTTCGCATTCCAGCCTTCACCCGCTCGACGATTAAGTTTCGCTCAAGCTCCGCGATAGCCCCAACAATCACCACGATTGCTCGTCCCAATGGCCCTCCCGTGTCTATGTTTTCGCGGTGGCTGATGAACTCGATCCCGAGGTGATTCAATTCATCCAGCACTTCCAGGAAATGACGCACGCTCCTCGCCACACGGTCGAACGCGGCCACCAGCACAACATCAAAGCGACGCCGCCGAGCATCAGCTAGCAATTGGTCTAGGCCTGGCCGTTTCGATTTCGCGCCGGAGATGGTGTCAGTGTATTCATGCACGATCTCGTATCCACGCAGCTTGGCCATTTCGCGTAGATCGTAGAGCTGCGTCTCGGGGTGCTGGTCGCCGGTGGAAACTCTTGTGTAAATTGCAGCGCGTTTCATGTATCACCTTTTTGTGTGGCCCTTCGGTGGCCGTCCTCCGAGTTTGGCCCATTTAGACAGCTGATTTTTGTTGTGCCGCTTGGCCCTCGCCTGCCCGCCCAGCCGCGCCCAAGCCCTTCGTTGTTCGGGCGTCGTTGTCTTGGCCCGGGCCTTCCCGCCAAGCTTTCCCAAGGCGGCAGCGTGAGGGTTCTTCCTCGGCACATTACTATCTTACATTACGCTAAGTAGGTTTACAAGGACAAAGTGAGTTGGCGGTATCCACGCTCACAAGAGAGGTACTTGGAGGAATCGCCCTAATTACAGGCACTTCTTGACGAAGCTCACCGGCTCGTCTGGCGCGATGCCCATTAAGCCAACTTGAAACATCGCGCCATCGAACCCCTTCCCGGCTGCGCCGGGCCGAGCCAAGCCCTAGAGTGATAGAGTGTAACTAACTCGACCTCTGGGGTGCCGTTTGGCTGACGAAGTCGTGGGCAACAAGCTGGTCGTCGCGCTCGGGCTGTGCGGACTCGCATCTGGGATCGTCACCTGCGCTTTTATTTATCCGGATGCCCATGCAAATGGGATGTCTCCGGGGATCATTTTTGGCATTTTTCTCGCCATTCCACTGGCGCTGCTTAGAATCCTGAACTTTTTGGAGGCGGTCGTCTTAGTCGTGTATTCATTCGCGATCTATCTTGTTGCTTTTTTTACTGCCTTCGTATTTCAGCTGACAGTTCCCGGAACGGTTCCAGAGGCCGATCTATGGAGCATGAGCCATGGTGAAACGCCTGCTCCGATTCCACTGTTCATCGGTGGATTGATTGGGGGATTCGTGTTGTTCGCTGCCGTAATGTTCGTAGCTAGAATCCCCCCACGGAGGTGCATCTCGAATGCGCTCGTGGGAGCCGTTCTCGGTGGGGTATTAGGATCGGCCGGTTGGGTGCTGGGCGTGCCTCTTGGGCTAGCTGTATGGCACTTTCTGCATATTTTCGACCTAACGTCGCCTTGGGGAGGCGGTCCTCAAACCTGTCTCGGCGAGGGATGCGGATATACGGAACTTGTACATACGTACTCGTTGTTCATGGTGTGGCAAACAGGAGTAGCAGTGGCCGTGGGAGCGATGCTTCGCTCGGTCAGTGTAGCGGCAGTGCGTCAGAATATCATTCAATTGTTCACGAGGTGACCTCGGGTCTAAATCAGGATTTGCTTCTTGATTGGTCGGCTAACCGGACAGCACATGCAAGCGCCGACAGCCCCATCGGGCTTCTCCCGCGCCAACTCCACCAGCCGGACACCACCCACGTATCCGATATTGACCGGCGCATCCGGCGTGAGGTCTATGCGTCGTGGCTTGAACGTGTTCCGCGGACTTCCTTCAGCTTGATGGCGCGTGTGCGGGTCCGTCGCTTCTGTTGAAGCAACTCCATTGCTCCGCCTGTTGGCTGAACCCTGGCTCTCACGCGGCTCTTCGAGCTGATCGTCTAGTGATTTGCTATCGCGCATTGGTGCGTGCTCCTCTTAGTTGGCCTGCACCAGGAGCCTGAAAATAAAAACGCCGCCCAGGGCATCAGGCGGCGCATGTTTCGAGAGACTTTATTCGGAACTTTTGTTCCGCACATCGAGCGATAAATCGCTCAAGGCACCGTGGCGTCTCTCAGCCCGGTTGCCGGGCCCGATCTAATCGGGCCACTCCTGATGCTGAAAGCCATGATAGCACAGGGCAAACCACACCCCGCCTCCACCCATACCAAGCTGCCTTAGAATGTGGGAATGTCACTCCTGCATATTCTGATTCTTGCCGTGGTGCAAGGACTGGCGGAACTCCTTCCCGTGTCGAGTTCCGCCCATGTCGTGGTAACTGAAAAGCTGCTCGGCCTTGATCCTTCCTCGCCGCCTATGACATTGCTCCTGGTCATGCTCCACACGGGCACGATGTTTGCTGTAATCGTTTATTTTTGGAGGCAGTGGCGAGACGCCTATTTCCAGAGCGTAGCTGCTTTCAAGAAAATTGCAGGGTACGTTGTGTTGGCGACTGCACTAACCGGATTGGTTGGCGGAGCCATCATCAAGACTATCGAGAAGACCTATTTTCGCAGCGTCCCAGGCGCTGAGATTGAGGACCTGTTCAACCATCTCGAACTCGTCGCTCCAGCTCTAGGACTTGTGGGAATCCTGATTCTGGTGACAGGTATCCTGGAAAAAAGAAAACCAACTGGAAGTTTGACCAACACAAATGACCTGACCGCTAGAGACGCAGGGATTATCGGAGCCGTGCAAGGACTGTGCTTGCCATTTCGGGGATTCTCGCGTTCTGGCGCCACCATCTCTGCGGGAATGCTTTTAGGAGTGGCAAAGTCACGCGCAGAAATGTTCAGTTTTGCGCTGGCTGTCGTTTTGACTCCAGTCGTGGTGGCGCGAGAATTGATGCGGGTCGTGCACGCCGAGCACGCGAATGGAGCAGCAACCTTCGCATCAGCAGCAGTTCCTAGTTTGCTCGGGGCGGTATTCGCGTTTCTCGCTGGCCTACTTGCATTGAAGTGGCTGAGTCGATGGCTGGAAAGTGGCCGCTGGTACCTCTTCGGCGTCTACTGCCTGATTGCTGCAATGGGTGTGGGCTATCTTCACCACCTAGGCTACTAACTCTGTCCAATGCCTGCGCCAGCCGATGAAATCAGCGTTTTTGCAATCTAGCCCTGACCTGACCGGGGATTTTTGTACCAGGTGGAATAAGAGAGAATTCACCTGAGGAGGAAGACCGGTCATGTCAATCAAGAGATACAAGCCGGAGCAGATCGTGACGCTGCTGCGGCAGATCGAAGTGGAAATCGCGAACGGTAAGACCACCCCACAAGCCTGCAAGGAAGTCCAGATCACCATCCAGACCTACTACCGCTGGCGGAAGGAATATGGCGGGTTGAAGCTGGATCAAGCAAAACGGCTGAAAGAGCTGGAGCGGGAGAACGCGAAACTGAAGCGGTTGGTGGCGGAGCTGTCGCTGGAGAAGCAAGTTCTCAAGGACGTGGCGGAGGGAAACTTCTAAGCCCTGAGCGGCGTCGTTGTGTGGTCGAGCATGCGCGGGAGCAGTACGGGTTGAGTGAGCGGCATGCTTGCCAGCTGCTGGGGCAGGGACGCGGAACACAACGTTATGTGCCGATGGTGCGGATCGATGAGGATGCGCTGACGCGAGCGATCATTGCGCTGGCCAGCCAGTATGGGCGCTACGGCTACCGGAGAATCACGGCGCTGTTGCGGCTGGCGGGTTGGCAGGTGGGGAAGGATCGGGTCCAGCGCATCTGGCGCCGCGAGGGGCTGAAAGTGCCTGCAAAACAGAGGGCGCGGAGACGGCTGTGGCTCAATGATGGATCGTGCGTACGGCTCAGGCCGGAGCGAGCGAACCACGTCTGGAGCTATGATTTCGTGAGCGCGATGACGCACGACGGAAGAGCGCTGCGGCTGCTGACGCTGATCGACGAATACACGCGGGAGTGCCTGGCGATTCGGGTGGCTCGGAGATTGGGGAGCTATGAAGTAATCGAGACGTTGGCAGACGTGATGCTGTGGCGAGGAATCCCGGGGAACATTCGCTCGGACAACGGTCCGGAATTCGTGGCCAAGGAACTGCGGAAGTGGCTGGGGAATGTGGGGACCGGAACGTTGTACATCGAGCCAGGAAGCCCTTGGGAGAACGGGTACTGCGAGAGCTTCAACGGAAAGCTGCGAGACGAATGCTTGAACGGAGAAATCTTTTACTCGCTGAAGGAGGCGCAGATCGTGATCGAGAGGTGGCGGGTGGAATACAACACACGACGGCCGCACTCGGCGCTGGGCTACAGGCCGCCGGCGCCGGCGGCCTGTAGCCCCTTGGTGCCACCAAATCCAAGTTTGCAGCCGATGGCTGTGATGTAGACTCTCTCACTCGCTGTGGTACAAAGACTCGGTCCGGTCAGTTCAGGGATGTGAGCGGTATTCAGCGGCTATCAAAGTGCAGTTTTCCGATTCGACGCTGCACGGCAATGGGAACTTCGAACAATCCGAGTTGCCCTTTGGCCTCAATCGGCGAAATACGGCGAGGTTTCATGAGCACCCATGAGTAGAGGTTCGGATACCAGTCACCACCGGCTCGCTTACTGCTGAGCAGTCTCGCATCCTTGCCGGTGTAGGGTCTGACATCCGATAAAACAGCGATTCCCACAAAGCAACCTGTAGTGAGCATTTCAGGATTAAAGCCCAATTGCGTCGCATCGTCGGAATCCACTTCCATAGCCGAATGAATCACCAGAGGCCCCCTGTATTTCGTTTTCCAGCTTCGTAATTCGTAGGGCTTGCGCCCTCTAAGGATTAGTTCAGCCCACGGCTGGCGGATGGTCAGTGCCTTGACCTCAGGATTATCGAGGTCAACAATCACAACTTCACAGCCGAACACTTTCTCGATGTTCTTGAAATATGCGTTCTGGCAGTCTCGTAGTAAGTCACGACCTCGCTTGACCTCGACGAAAAAATACTTTTCCCCTTTGAAAACGAGGAGATCAGGTGGCTGGCATTGGTACTGCCTCCGCCACTTGCGAAGCAGGCGCAGACCACTTTCTCCGAAAATCTTACTGACGACTGCGCATTTTCTGCTGTGATTCCCGTACATGTATTTCTCGACGAGAACGCCGTATCCCTTCTCGGCGTAGTGAATCGCGGTGAACCATTCCCCGAAGTGATTACCGTTTGAATGTTGATTCCGCACGATGCGCAGGTCGTCTTCGTCAAAGGTGTTCCTGTACTGCCGAAACCACCTGTAGTGGAGTCTGCCTCTTTTCCAGGTCAAATAGAGGTCACGTGGATAGGTAAGTTTGAAGTTTTTCTTCGTCATGCCCTACTTTGCGTGTTTCCTGCGTGCCATCCCCTGAGCCAACCCAAGCAGAAGTTTTCGCTTGCGCTCATCCATTCGACGCAGCAACTTGGCAAGGCTGCGTAGCTCCGGCCATTCCTTGCCGCTTGTTCCCCACAGCGGCTCCGTCTTCCCGGCAGGCGGAAGGTTCGGTTTCTTCGGTGGTCCCTCACCTTCATAGAACAGCCTGTAGAGTGGAATCTCTAGCGCCCTCGCGTACTTCTCTAGTGTCTCGATTGCGGGGACGGTATGCCCGCACTCAACGCGTGACGTGTAGCAACGCAGCAAGCCAGTGCGGTGTTCGATGTCGCCTTGGCTGAGATGCTTGGATTCGCGGAGTTCCCGGAGTCTTTGACCGATGAGCATGAACGAGAGCCTACACTCGCCCTATTAGCTTCTCAATCGGTTCTTTGTTGAGGTCTCCGGCAGCGGCGTACCGTGCGATATATCCCGCTGTAATGCCTCTGGACGACGACAATGGCTTGCCGAATGCAAAGGGCGCATTGAATATTATGAAATCGTGTGCCCCCGTCCGGTTTGTAACCGGAACGAGGCCCAGAAAACTTCTGATCAAGCTCCGTGAGGCTTGTTATGCCCGAGAGCAGATACGTGCACCAAGTTTGGCCTTCTTGCGATTCGCTAACTCCGCCGAGATACCATGCACTAAGCGCGAGATGGCCTCGCTCGGTATAAGCAACCATGTGCGGCTCGACTATGCGCGGACCGGGGACCTCGTCTCCGATGTAGTAAAACTGTACAAGGTGTCTGTGTTTTATTGCGTTGCAAAGAATGGAGAGGTTCATACGGTTCAGCTTACCTGCGGAGGTGTAGGCCGGGTCGGGGGCAGCCTTGTTAACTTCTCACGAGATATACCGACGAGCTGAGGGCGTCAACGAAGTTGGCGATTCAGCACGCCGCAATCGCGGATTCTTTTCAACCCTCCAACATCGATGAAAAGTTGCGCAAATTGCCGGTTCGCGGCAGGCGATTCCTAGGCGGCCTTGCGATCGTCGAGTTTCTGCAGTTTTCCGACAGCCACCGGATTCGTGAAGAGGACGGCGTTTGGGATTACGACGCGCTTGCCCTCCTGCGTGATGATAACGGTTGCACGCGTTTGAATGTCTTCCACTCTTCCTTCGATGCCAGTCACGCTGATCCAATCGCCCAGGACGAAAGGTTCCTGCATGAGGAGCAGAATGCCCGCGAGAAAGTTCTGAAGAATGTTTTGGAAGGCAAATCCAATCGCCACGCTTCCGATTCCCAGCATCTTGATGAGATCGCCCGCCTGGAAAGACGGCGCCACGACTGAAAACGCAATGAGAAACCCGACGACCACAACTAGCGTGTAGGCAAGCTGGCCCAGCAGCAACGACAGGCTTCGTCGGTTCTGCCGACGAACGGAGAGATGCCGCACCATGGACTTGACCGTGGATGCCAGGATGAGGAATGCGACAAAAATTACCAGCGCGATGATTAGATTGGGCAGTAAAGCGATGGCGGTATTGATGATTCTCGCGCCGCTCTTCCACGCGTTTGAAAAATCAATTGGCACAGGCGCACTCATCGCTTTGCGGAAAGCTTACCCTTCAGGTCCCGGGAAGACCATACAGTGAGTGATGTAGGCTTTTCGCGGCAGAAAACCCGTAACGGTTGTCGTGCAAGAGGGCAGGAGGAGCATACGACGCGCGAGACAGAGGTCCAAATCGGAGATTCCGGCCTATACCTTCGATTCAACCGTTTTCCCGTATGTGTCTCTGGCAGGAGCGACAATAACAACGCGCCACAAACTCTCCGTATGGCCCTCTGTGCTCGACGCATCCGTTCTCTGGCGGCAAATGGTGCGCCAGCTTATCCGCGTTTTCTCTATTTTGCGGTTTGCTACTACTGTCGAAGACTTTGGCGGCTCTCTTCTTGTGCTCTCCCTTGACGGCGTAGGGCCCATCGCTTCGTGCCTCGACGTAATATACTTTGCTGTTCGACATATCCCGCCCCTACACGCAGGGTCCGCCGCGGCCTTCGGGCGGTCAATGGGAATTCGTGGATACGCAACTCTTCTGGTAACCCGCGTTCGGCAAGGATCGCCGATGCAGGCATCACCATTGGCAGGCGACTGTGTGCTACGGGGACGGCGAGAAATACGCCCGCGTTTACATCGACCAGGGGAAGGCGCGACGTTTTGCTGAGCGGCAGAAGAAGTCTCCAGTCGTGGCGAGAACCCTCGTTCGCCGAATCAGCTGATAAATCGCCGCCATTCACTCCGGGTCAATCGGCTCAAGGTTGCCTGTTTCAGCGTTGATCTGCATACCAGCTCTTTCTACATCTTTTTCCAGCTCTGGAAATGGCGTGCCGTAAGTGTCCCGACACTCAAGCTGGACTGCGACAATTCTCGCCATCTGATCTTTGAAGCGCTGCATCGAGTCATTGACCGCAGGCGTGCTCTGAAGCTGCAGCCGTTCCTCCGCAGTCGGAATCACGCCGATGTCAGCCAGCAATTTGTAGGCGAGCAGCTCATTCTTCCGATCCGTCATTCCCTCTAATACGGTTTGCAGCGCCTGCCCGGCCATGCCGTAGAGCTGCTCGCGCAAACTGCGCACGAGCGCTGCCATGTCTTCGGATTTCACGATTTTCGCAATCGTCGCTCGATCCCGCCCTTCTTCGCGTGAAATTTTCCGTGCGCTTTCCCCTGCCACGTGCCGCTTCATGATGCGCAAAACTTGAGGCGCTGGGATTCGAGATTCACCTCGTTTGGCGGAAATTGGCTTAGCTTGGTGGTGCGCTGTTGATGGCTGCGCTGTGGCGAGATTGGATCGGGAGGCCATGAAGGACGCTCCTTCGCTGCGAATTTTGCAAACGAAACCGGCGTCCTCGTGATCCAGCGTGCTGTCAGATGACCGATCCATTGTAGCGCATAGTCCCCCAAGAGTTTGGATCACAGGAAGCTCTGTCGTTGCTTGTTTCGCCCAAGCCAATCGTCACGACACGGCGAAATCACCCCCAGTTTTGGCTTCCTGACCCCAGGGTGTAATGGCGGTGGGAACGCTCCCAGGGCACAGCTCAATCAGTGGTGCCGTGATGAACCTTGAGACTTCTGCAATGGGATATGTCCACCGGGGGGGAATAACTGCTTTCCCTGGTTAATCATCAAACGCCCTTTGATCCCCCATTCGGAGTCGCATTCCTCCGTTCAAGCGCCAACCACTCGACTACTATTATTATTCTCTTTCTTTATGTATTTACCTGAGTTGGAGGTAGCGAAACGGGGGAGTCTGGCGGGTAGTCAGTGGGAGGAGTGGTTTCGGGGTAGTGGCTGCAGGTAGTGCTCGGGGGTAGTCGCTGGGGGTAGTCGGCGTATGAGGTTAGCCGGCGCGATCAACCGCGGGTGGCCGCTGTGAGCTGCAGCTCCCACGATCATCCAGAGACGGCAGCGTGCGACTCGTGTTCTTTCCATCCCATAAAATCGCATATGATGTCCCAGAGCTTCTTCCCTTTTTCGTCGTAAAACCGTCCTGACGCATAGATGATCTGATGTTCAGTCCGTAGCACGTCGCCCAGTACCAGCCGACAAGCCTCGTCCATTGCTTCTTTCATGTTGCGCACATGCTCTTCGATATCCTGGTCGCGGGCTTCGATCAAAAGCGCATCGTGAACGGGAGCAATGACGCGGACCCCTCTCCGCGCCGCGAGAAGAATCGCGAGACGCAAGAGCACTGCACCAGTTGATTGAACGGGCCAATTCATGACCGCTCGGTGATTCGCCTTTTCGCCCAGAAGGCATTGCCACCC
Source organism: uncultured Acidobacteriota bacterium (assembly GCA_963841235.1). Taxonomy (GTDB): domain Bacteria; phylum Acidobacteriota; class Terriglobia; order Acidiferrales; family UBA7541; genus Palsa-147. The sequence continues at coordinate 140,816 of CAWJBU010000001.1, forward strand.
ATCCCAAACCCAGAGCCGTCCCCATCCGAACATCCGCACACGAATGATTTTGCGCCACTGCGCGTAAGTCGAAAAAGTTTTCCAGTAGCCCTCAAGGAGCTTCGCGCATTCGTGAACTGGCAATCCCAGCACTTTAGAAAGCCCATGCTTCGTCCGACCGTAATTCACCCCGAGGACAACGGCTTTGAATTTTTCATGATCCAAGCGATGAGTTTCTTTCGTCGCGATCGCCGGTACTGCGCCTAATTTTTTGGCTAGCGCAAGATAAGGATTCCCACTTCGATAGGCATCCTGCATATTCTTATCGCCAGACATCAGCGCCGCGATCATGAATTCTTGCTGCTCCCAGTCGATGTGAGCCAGCGCCATTCCTGGGGCCGGCCGAATCACGAAGCGCAGCGCTTTCGGAAGTCCGAAAACGTAGGGACTTTCTGACCGAATCCCAATCTTCTGCGCCTTCCCGGCGGATGGTTGGTTTCGTCCGGTGATTGAACTAAAGGGCCACAGTGGGCAACGGGCTCGGCCGTCTGCGCCTGCCTGAAAACGATCTCTCTGGAGCTGCAAGACAACCTTTTTCAACTGGCGCAATTCTTCGATTAGAGGAAAGTACTCTCCCAGTTCTTCCAGATACTTATCGTCGGACTTGTACATCCCCGTCACGGTTCTCCGCCAGCGCTGTGCCATGCCGTTTCCGACCAGGAAGGCTTCCAACTTTTCTTGGCTGAAGGTCGTGCCGTCGTACACGTCGATATGCGGATGCTGGGCGATGAGGTGTTTGATCAATTCATCGCGGTGTGCCCGGAGAGCTTCCAACCGCGGGACATCAATGGATACTCCCCGGTCTTCGATCTTTGCGACTTCGATGATGTAGGCGCCGCGCGCAATCGCCCGGCGAATGTCGAGACGCGGCAACATTTTCGGCAGCAGCGCATCAAGACCATCCACGTCCGACTCGCAATAATCAATGATGTCTTTCGTCTGCTGCTCTGTGTAGGGGCCGCCGCGCAGAATAAGATCGCGCATCGCCTCCTTCTCCTCGGCTGCCATTGATTCGCAGCCGAAGCGTCGCAGAGTGGTCGGCAAACTAAAATATCCCTCCTCCTGCTTTCGTTCACGTTGTTCGCCGGACTCCTGAAAATTGTTCAACCATCGATTTTCTACGTAAAGGTCCAGCACGCGCATCGGGAGGGGGTGGGCCAACGCGAGCATGGACCGCAATTCCGCAGTGGCGACCTAGGACACCCACAGGGTGTCCTCGCCACACGGCAGGTGAAATACTTGTTTCTGGTCATCGTCGAGCCAAATGCGGTAGCTGCGGCCGCAGGGCCGTTCGTGCGCCACGACACAGACGACGTGCTGGCGAAAATTCTCGTCCAGCCGAAACTCGGTGTCCGTCGTTAGCACACGATTAATCCCATACGGCCGCAGGGTGGTTAAGATATCGTACATGTTGTTCGTGCCACGATTTCGCCTCTACTCGACTTGTCCACGGAGTTTCTTGAGAAGCGGATGGTCGAGCGAGTCGATGAACCGCTCCGCCAACGCTTCGCGCAATATCGTCTTGAATGGCGGCATAGCATCCCAGTCAACTTCCTTGGGGTCATCGACAGTCGCGATATCATACTGGTTATTCCCAGCCGCCATGTTGGTCCAGCGCGACTTGCCGCTGTGGCAGCCGGTGCGATGCGACGAGTTCCACTTCCCGCCACGACCATCGGCGGGTGGTACTGGCCATACGAGCGAAGCGCCAAAAAGCGTTTGCGCTACGAATAAATCAACGGCGCGCAAATGCTTTGGGAATTCACGCTTCACCTCTGGAAGCAGCTCAGGGGAAACGACGTAAACGCGGCCCATAGCTTGCTTATCAAGGATGGCCCCGACGACCAGGTGGTGGACTTCCCGTGGGGACACGCGGAAGTATTCCTGCTCGTTGGGCTTCCGAAATTCGAACGGCTTGGCTGACGCGGCCAAGTTGATTGCCGCGGCATAGTCCGTACTAATCCCCAAGTTGAGCGGATCAAACGGATCAGTGGGCGCGGCGGCTGCCGGATTTCTTTTCGGCGATTCGGCTCCGTCGGTATGACCAGCCGATCCCGCCGCGTTTGTGTCTTCGATGTTGAGTTGATCGTGTGGGGTCGTTTCCGGCGCCGGCGTATCGAACGGCTTGTGATTGCTCATCGAGCCACCGCCGGTGACGCGTGTTTTGTTGTGGCATGGTCACGTCGCGCAAATTCATCGAGCGCACGACGTGATATCAATACTCGTCGGCCGAGCCGTCGAACATGGAGCTGCTTCTTTGCGATCAACTCGTCGAGCATTCGGCAACTGATAGAAAGCAAACTTGCTGCCTGCTTCTTGCTAAGTAGAATCGGACTAGAATTCACTAGGTATCTCCAGCATGGCGTCCATCGAGAAGACACGAATGTCGGCTCGGATGGCGCACTTAGATTGGAAGCCTGAAACCGTAACCCTGGAGACCTTCATGCGGATGACGGCTGAGCACTGCGCGACGCTCCGAGCGGAGCACGCCTCTACCGTCAAGCGTTCACATATTAATTCAACGCGCCGCCTGACGTCAAGTTGAGAGCGCGAGCGCTTGCGATACCCTGCGTCTCAAATGCACCGGAGGAATTCGCTGGCACGATGAGGGTTGGCTCGGCCCGTGTTATTGGCGGCGTAATCTGGCTGGGCGAATGGGGATCGCTCCAACTCGCCAAGGCCCACGTGCGCCGGCCCGGGAATTAACGGTGAAATCTGTATAATGTTTTCGAGGAACATGCACCAAATGTCCGACGCCACGCGGACGTAAATGTCGTGTCGGGGGAAAGCAAATCACTGCCTGAAGCAGGCCCCTCCCGTAGACGGGGCAGCGACGGAATCATTTCGCGGTTCCGAACCGCCTGGAATTTTTACGCGAAGAAAGTGAGGAAATGCGGAATGAGAATCTTGCAGGGACCCGCGCTGTAACACCGACTGCGCCAGAACAAGCTCGCACTTCAGCACCGCTCACAGCATTGCAATCCACCCGCAACTTGATATCCATCTACGAGAAGAATATCCTCTCGGCTGCAACGCCGCTTGGCATGGGAGAAAGAGGTCCAGTGCCCAAGCGTCGATTTCAGAAGGGGTGTTTTCAATTGAAGAACGGGATGGCGTATTCGTTTTATTACGAAGAGTTCCAGCAACCGGACGGATCGCTGGCAACTCGTAAGGTGCGCCATTTCATCGGAAATGTTGGGCAGGGCGGCATTTCAGAACGTGCCGCACGTCGTGAACATTCGCGCATGATGGACGAGGTGAATAGAAAACGGGGCAGCGTTGCGCCAGCCACACCGGGCCGTTCTTTTGCGGATTCCGTGACCGCTTGGCGCTCGGCAATCGCTCCGCACCTTTCACCAGCTACCGTTCGCCAGCGCGAAAGCTATCTCAGAAAACACGTGTTGCCAAAATTCAAGGATGCCGCGCCGCATACTTTGGACGTTGGAACGCTACAGCAATTCGCAACCGAGTTGAGGAAAACCCTTTCGAGAAAAACAGTAATCAACATTCTCGGTGCGGTTTTTTCAATCTTGGATTACGCCGGGCGCACGGGCACGCGGGTTTCAAAAGTAGCGTTCGCGGATATTCGTCTTGGTTCCGAAACAACCAGGCCACGTACCCCATACTTTACCCGCGAGCAAGCGTCCCGGATAATTCGATCAGCAGCCGAACCGTATCAAACTCTGTTCGCCGTGGCTTGGGCTACGGGGATGCGTGCTGGCGAACTGCTAGCGCTCACAACGGAGGATTTGGATTTCTCGCGCAAAACCATCTCCGTCAACAAATCGGCGGATGATTACAACCGGGAAATCCGCCAGCCCAAAACCTCAACTTCCAGCGCCAATCTCCCGATGCCTTCGACGCTGGAAGCCACCTTGAAAAACTACCTTACCCGCCACTGGCGGCCAAACCCGCACGGCCTGTTATTCCCTAACCGACGCGGCACAAGACCACGGTTGCGGGATAATGTAGTACGGTACGGATTGAAACCTGTACTCCGCGAGCTTGGAATTCCGGCGCAAGAGGTTGGACTTCACGCTTTCCGGCACGGCCTGGCGACTGAGTTAGCGAGCACGGGTACGCCATTGCCCACGCTACAGCAGCAGATGCGACACGCGGATGTGGGCACCACGCTGCGCGTGTACACCCATGTCCTTCCTGATTCACAGCGGCAGGCGATTGAAGGGGCCGCAATCAGTACAGTTGATCGAATCAGTACAGAAAGGTAGTGCAAATCGTTTGAACTGAATTGGTTGGCGGAAGCGTGTGGGAGTCGAACCCATACCACCCACATCGCAAGTCACTGAATCCACTTCCCTGAATCGTTCTGCTTGGGGCCAATTGGGGCCAAAACCTCAGCCACCTTTTCGACTGCATTTCTCTGACTCTCGCCTACGACATGACTGTAAACCTCGAGCGTTATGCGTGGGTCAGAGTGTCGCATCTGGGCTTGCGCTACTTGCGGCGCGGCTCCCAACTCGAGCAGCATCGTCGAATGGAAGTGCCGGAACGCATGCAATCCACAGTGCGGGACTCTTAGATCCTCCAGAATAGGCCACAGCTTAAACGTTACGATCTTGTCGGCGCTGTAGGGCCTAAGCCGGCTGTTCGCAAAAAGCCACTGTTCCGGATTCTCGCGCCAGGTATGGAGATGTTCTTTCAGGATGACGGCGAGCGCGCCGGGCAGTGGAAGCGGTTTTTGACTGGCCTTGCTTTTGACCGTTTGAACGTGACCTCGATTAACCGAGCGACGGATAGATATCAGCCGCCTCTCGAAATCGATGTCACCGACTTTCAATCCGAGCAACTCACCCGCCCGGATTCCGGTCATGGCAAGGATGTAAAACATCGTGCGGAATGGTTCGTGAGCATGGTGGATGATTTGCCTGACCTGCTCAGGTGTGAAGAATCGTGCCTCGGATTTGACGCTTTCGGCGGGTAACGCAAGCTCGCCCAGCTTTACGGGCTCCGCGACATATCCCCACTTTCGGGCCGTGGTAACCATCGAAGACAAAGTTCCGATGATGTTCACGACCATCTTGCGCGAGACTTTTTGCGATAGGAGAGTCACAAGCACTTGCTGTCGTTCCCTGCTCACTTCGTCCAGCTTCAGCCTTCCGAGCTGCGGCAGAATGTGGCAACGGAGGTGCGCCTTGGCAGCCCGAATCGTTGACTGCTTGCGTTGCGCCAACACTTCGGTTTCCCACCTTTCGGCAAATTCTGCTACGGTTGCGACCCGGCCCGGTCTGTATTCTGGAGCATTGATCCGCGCCAGAATCAGCTCAAGCCGGCGTTGCGCGAGGTGTTTTGTCGGAAGTTCGGCTTTCGTGCCCAGTACAATCGAGTTCTTCACTCTGCGCACGATTCCGTCTTGCCCTAAAGTGTCCTCGCGGTATCTCCCTATCCACTTCGGCGGATTCTTTCCCCTCAAAAACACCCATCCAGTTTGATAGCGACGACGGGCCATGCTTTCTCCCTGCCCGTCGAATCGCCGACCTTGAGCGCGAATCGTACGCGTTACGCGTTCTTGGTTCAAGCCGGATTGTGCTGCGCTCGCCATCAAATCATCGCTTCGGATGGTTCCACGACGAAACCGGTTGAGTGGTTGCGGCCGTCTCCGGCTGCGTCTCTTCGCTTGGTGCGTCAATTTGCACTATCGAAACCACTCTTGCCGTTCTAAAATGGCGCAATGTATCAGGCCCTTGCGCGTCGAATCTTTCAGCGACCTTATCGTCGGCCTTCCCTGGCTCTGAAACCGGAACACTGTAACAAGGCCCATTTTTGTTGGGGTTTTCCGCACTTTCAGTAGCGGAACACGGCCAGTCCGTTCCGCTTTGCGAATTCGCATTTTCGTCAATGTTTATGAGGCATGTTCCGTTGTTCCGCGTTGCGAGCGGTACATAGAGGGAAAACGCCTCTTGGAACCACGCCAGCATGTAGCCCTTGCGAGTGCCGTCGCTGAACCGAACCGAATCCGCGGTTATCCCGAACCGGCCAAGCAGGCGCGCGAGCTTTGACTTGCTGATGGGTTTCCCCCTCGACCACTCGCCCCAAGGTGACGTTTCGATCCCCGCAAGCGCCTCAGCCAAATCTTCAGAGCTGATCCGGTCAACTCCCTTCTCGCCAAAAACCGAGTAAACGTCGGCTAGGAGCCGCACGCCTGTTGATTGGTCGTCGGCCTGGGCTTCGCAGCACAACTCTACTAGCGCGCGTCTAGTAGTTTCGGGCCAGTCGCCTCCAGCCAAATCGGCGATGGCAAGTAGCGGCTCGCAGCAATCCGCCTGGCGGTCGGAGAGTTCGGACGGAATATCGGGCCGTGCGTCGCGCAGTTTCTCAAGGTTAGCGGTGCACCACGCTGCGAGCCGAGCTTTAATCTCACTGGCCTCGCGCTCAACTTCGCGTTTACGGAACTTTTGGACGTCGCCGCGCCTTGCCCGCTTGAGGCGGATCGGAATGCTGCGACTTGCAATCGTGTCGCTAATTCCGCCAATCCCCGCCAGTGCCTTTGCTCCAAAAGTGTTGAAATCGTGGACGGCCATTTTCGTCCCTTCGCCTACACAGCGGGCATAAGAACCCCCACGCTCATACCCCGAGTTCAAAATTCCCCGAAGGGTCTCGGTGCGCTCTTTATCGCCGGCGAAAAACGAATCCCGTTCATCTAAGAGCACTGTTGGACTGTCGCTATGAATCTTCCGAATCAATGCTGGCGCGGACGCATTCTCCGTTTTCCAAGGATTCGCAACTAAGACTTTGTCCACTTCCAAGAGGCGGGTCTTGCCGCTCTCCTTTTCCGCCGAGTTGATGTTGAGATATGGTGTGAACTCTGCGGCGTCAATCGCATGGGTGTGTGCGATCCAGGACGAAACGACCCGCCCTTGGTTTTCACTGAGCGCGACGAATCTTCGAACAAACTGAAGAACAGAATTGAGAACTTCCCAACCTTCGGCGGGCTTCCATGTGCGTGTTTCCTCGAATAGCGCGAGCAGAACGTTTATCGGAACGCCCTTCTCGATTGCCTCAGCCAAATCCTTTGAGGCGGGGATTTCGCAGACCTTGACACTGGCAGCCTTGCCGTAGAGCATCGCGGCCACTCTCTGCGAGTCTTGGCGGCCTGGATCGTCCGAGTGGGCAACAATCGCCACATCCTTGCCGCTCAGAGTCTCAGCATGATCGGGCCGAAATGTGCCCGTCCCGCCGCTGGTGGTGGTTGCCAGCCCGAGGCCCGCGCCAGCATCGGCATCCTTTTCGCCCTCGGTCAGGACAACGAACGACTCCGAGGCGATTTCGGGCAGCCGGTATAGCGGCGTTTCTGTGCCCCCTAGTCCGCCTACCCACGCTCCGTTCTCCCAACGCTCCCACGCAAAATCCTTCTTGCGCCCATCGCGTCCTGGCTCGTAGCGCAGTTTGCGCGCGACGGGGTTTGCGTTCGCTTCGCGGTATACGTAATGAGCTACGCACGGCCCGCGTCCATTCGTAGCCTTCGTGGCGCCTTTGCCGCTCGATAAGCCATGCTCGCACAGCCATGCGCGCACTATGGGTTTGTCGCTCGGTTCAACGCCCGCGAGGAACGCAGCCAGCGACCAGGCCGTGCCCGTGACGCCGCAGACGAAGCAGCCCCATGTGTTTTTCTGTGCGTTAATTTTCAGGCTCGGGTGTGCATCGCCGTTCGTGTGTCGGTTGGGATGCGGGCAGCGATAGAGCAACTCCGCGCCTTCTCGCTTGAGCGGTTCGCCCAGCGCAGCGCGGGCAACATCAAGACACTGAAGCATAGTCACGCCGCCCTCGCACGGTTTTGGCGACCAGGCCGTTCGGAGTACTCGATTCTGGCGCCGCGTTCGATAACGGAGCGTTCGTTCACGCAGTTACCTCGTAGGCTTTGGAATCTTCTGGACCGTCGTCACCGTAACGGCTGAGACGTTGAATGTCCGTGGATGAAACACGGAGCCCGCACCGGAGCCGACGCAAAAAGAGCCGCAAAGATGACGTAAGCAAGAGGCGCTTTTCTGCCTGCGGGAGGCATATCGGGGAGTTCGGTAAATAATCGTCAAAAGACTGAGCGATCCGCCGTTGACTTCTCGTTGTTGATTGCCTTATCGTATTCATCGCATCCCTCTCGAGATTTACCCCAATCGCGTCTCGTCAGCGCGGTCGGGGTGTGTTCAATTTTAGTAGCGTCGAAGGCCCACTATTTCTTAATCAGACATGGACTTCCTGTGCCTGCTGTTCCTCAAGCCGCATTCGGCGGCGTGTTTCTAGGTTCGCCTTCCAGCGATCGAAAGACTCGCGGCGGATGAAAACACGCCCGCCTCGTCTCTCGACGGCCAAGAGTTTGTTCGCGATCGCTTGGTACACCTGTTGAGTGAAAACTCCCGCCTCGATCGCGGCCAGTTTCGGCTCTAACAGTTGCCTTGCCTGTTTCATCCCCCTCCTCCACGGCCCGCTGGGGCGAGCCTTCCCGGCTTCGCATTGAAATAGACGCTTGCAGTACTGCCTTTCACGTCGTAGCCTAGGCTCATGGCGGTAGACATTACCAGTCAAAATGATGTCAACACACCAAAGCGAGGCCGGTGGCCGCACGGCCAAGAAGTCTCAATTAATGCCGGGCAGCTTTACTGCAAACTTTCGGAGAAGACTTACTCGTTAGAGGAGTCTTACAAATACTCGCCCCACCTTAGGTTCGTGAACCTCGAGTCCAACGAGCAGTTGCGACATTTTGTGTGCACCTGGGGGCCGTTGCGGATGTCGGATGCAGAGCGCAAGTCTGGCACGGCTCGCATGTCAATCGAACGCTGCTATAGTTTTCGCAAATGGCTGCAATCATTTGCTGATCTGTTGCGAGCCTTTCACGACCGGAAACGGGAACGGGAATCTTTGCGCAAGCACCTGCAAGCGGCTATCGAGCAGTCACCGGACCAGCCGCTCATTCTGGTGAACGAGGTAGCGTTCCTACTCAGCTACTTTATGACTGATCCTTTGGCGCGGCGACTTGCCGAGGCAGGTACGGTCCGCTGGGAAGACTGGCTAGAGCAGGCCGACCTCCGCGCAGTGAGAAAGGCCACTGCCTTCCTCATTGAGAGGGTCTCGCCGGAGACGGCTACAATAGAAGCGGTTTGGAAGAGCGGCTCGCCGCCGCGCTTGCGGGCGCACTGGGGCTCCGACTGCCTAGAAGAGGCCCTTGAATGGATGGTGCTGCAAGACGCGCTGGACGACAAACTGCCACGGTTTTGCTCAGAGTGTGGCAAAGCGTTTCGCCCGGTCAGCGGCCACCACACTAAGTATTGCACGTACGAGTGCGGGCACACAGTTGCCGCAAGAGAATGGGCTAGGAAGGATCGCAGCGCCCGGGGGCGCAACCGCTCTTAGTGTCGTCCGGGAATCACTGTTTCTGCCGCATTCAATAGTCGGAATGGTCCGATCAATTTTGGATGCAATACCCAAGAACGCCCACGGTGAACTGTTGAACCAACTACTTAGTGGTGTTTTTACCCAAGTCGAAAACAGCTGATTATTCCCCGGCCGCGGTCCGCTTCCACCGTCACGACGTTTCAGCAAGTTGCAGCCCGCACCGACGCAGTGTTTTTGCCCCGCCTTCTACGAGTACCCACAGAATGCGTTCCATGTTTTGCGGAATACTTGACGACTCTTTTGCGAGACGTGTTAGCCTAGCGCCACCTCTCGATCGGGCTGTTGGACGCCAAAGGAAAGAGAACGAACTCTTCGATGCTCCGCCGCCGGTCAACCGCCAATCTGTTCGTCCTTCTCTCGTGGTTGCTGATTGCGCTCCCGCTGATGGCGCAGGAATCGCAATGGCGCCAGTTAAACGCACATCTTCAGGAGCTCTTCTCGCAGGGCAAGTATTCGGAGGCGACCGCAGTAGCCGAGGAAGCCCTACATGTCGCGGAGGCTTCGTTCGGCGCCGATGATCCTAAAACGGCGATCTCTGTCGACACTCTCGCCGAGCTCTACTACGCCGAACACAAGAATGCCGAAGCAGAGCCGCTATTTAATCGCAGTCTCAGAATTCTTGAGAAATCGCTCGGTCCGGACCACCTTCTAGTCGCCGCATGCCTGAACGATCTCGCTGAAGTTTTATCGGGCCGAGCGCAGATTCTCCGAAGCCGAGCCACTTTACCAGCGTAGCATCGCGATCCGGGAGAAGGCTCTCGGACCTGAGGATTGGAGTTTAGCGCCGATCCTGGCTAATCTCGGGCAGCTTTACCTCACTGAGGGCGAATTTGCAAAAGCTGAAGCGCTGTTTCTGCGAAGCCTGGCGATGTTGGAGAAGCACTTCGGGGCTGATAACCCCGACGTGGCTGTCTGCCTCGATTACATGGCCGCCGTCTATACTGAGCAAGGCCGATTCTCCGAGGCCGAACCATTCGCCACACGCAGCCTGGGCATCATTGAAAAAGTTGCGGGGCCAGAAGACCCGCAGGTTGTTCCCCGGCTCGACGCGCTTGCTCGAATTTACACGTTCAGGGTAAGCCTTCCGACCCAGAGCTCCTACTGAAACGCAGCCTAGCGGTCGCCTCCAAAGTCCTTTCGCCGGTGAACCCATACACTGCAGTCACGATGGGCGACCTTGGCGCACTTTATCGCCGCGAAGGGAAGTTTGGTGATGCGGAGCCTCTCCTCGAGCGCAGCTTGGCAGCTACGGAAAAGATCCTTGGTACAGACGATCCCGCCGTCGCGGTCGGTCTGGACGAGTTAGCTGAGCTCTATTATTCCGAGGACACCGCTACGCCCCCGGAGACGCTTCTCAAACGTAGCATGGCGATTACGGAAAAAGCGTTAGGGCCCGACCATGTCACCCTTGCCAGGAGCCTAAGCGATCTTGCTTCACTCTATCGTCAAGGCGGAAAATATGCCGACGCGGAGGATCTCTTCAAACGAAGCGTCGCCATAGCAGAGAAAGCGGTTGGTCCGGATCGGCCGGACGTCGCTGTAGTTCTGGACGGCCTTGCCACGGTCGAAACCCTGCAAGGCAAGTTCTCCGAGGCCGAATCATCGCTCCAGCGCAGCCTTGCGATTAAGGAAAAAACCTATGGGCCAAATCATTTCGAGGTGGCCCGCACCCTCGAATTTCTGTCGATGGTGAAGCTGCGCGAGAGGCAGTTCGTCGATGCCGAGAAGCTGGTCGCGCGTAGCATCGCGATTCAGGAAAAGGCCCTCGGACCGCAGAGCTTGGAATTGGCAGTTAGTGTGTCGCTCCTCGCGTACCTGAATGATCGCGAGGGCAGGTATTCCGAAGCTGAACCGCTCTACCTCCGCGCATTTGCCATCCAAGAGAATGTGTTCGGCCCGGACAACCCACTCATTGCCACGACCGCGGAATTCCTCGGTAATGTGTATCGCTTTGAGGGCAAGAATTCCGAGGCCGAGGTCTACTTTGAGCGTAGTGTGCATCTCCTGTCAGAAGAGTTTAAGCGCAGTTTTACGTACATGAGTGAGCAGGACCGACTTCAATTTTTGAGCGCGACACAGGCGGCCTTCGACTTGTACGTAAGCTTCTGCTCCTCCTACTACCAGAGTCACCCTGCGGTCGCCGGCAACATCTACGATCTGCTCCTATGGGAGAAGGGCATGGTCGGCTCGAGCATTGCAACGCTACGCACACAGGTCGCCGCCAGCGGCGACGCGAAGCTCTAAAGCTCTTCGATGAATTGGTCGCGCAGAGGCGCGAATCAGCTCGCCTGGCGAGCGACCGGCCCGCGGGCTGGCAAGATTTGCAGAAGAAAGAAGACGCCGAAGCCAACGATCTCGAGCAGCAACTCGCCCGACGCGTCAGTTCGTTCGCCGAACAGAAAAGGCTTGCGTACGCAACTTGGCGCGATGTGCGAGACAAACTTCAGCCCGGCGAGGCCGCCGTCGAATTCGTCCTCTTCACCTTCCATGACGCAAAAGAATGGGCAGGTAAAGCGCGCTACGCGGCTCTAGTAATGACACGGGAACGCCAGACGCGCCGAGTTCATTCCTCTCGGCGATGCCACCGAACTCGAAAGCGATCCGGTGCGCGACTACCGTCTGCGCGTCGGGTTGCGCCAGAACAGAACTGTGCGCGGCGTCGCTGTCATTGCCAAGACAGAAAACTCGGGACATCCGCCGAGGGGGGCATTCTACGACGCTTTCTGGAAGCCGTTAGAACCCGCCCTCGTAGGTGCCACGCGAATCTACATTTCGCCTGACGGCGCCTTAAACCAACTCTCACTTGGCGCTGTGCCCACCGCCGACGGCCGCCTCCTGATGGAGAAGTACGACCTCCGAATCGTATCAAGCACAAAAGATGTCCTACTCGCTTCAAGGACATACGCGAGCGACACCGCGATCCTTGTCGGCAATCCTACGTTCGACCTAAACGAAACGCAGCAACGCGCCGCGCTTCGAGCCATTCGCTCTCATGAAAATCCACAGACCGTTCTCGTTGCCCGGGTCGTGGATTCCTCACCTGCCGAGGCTCTGCGCTCACGCGACATCGCCGGCGGAACGCTTCCGGCTCTTCCTGGCACACAAAAAGAGGTTGAGGCCATATCCGCGCTTCTCGAAAAACACCATTGGGGTGTTCAGACGTTTACGCAGGCGAATGCGCTCAAAGAAGCGGTGGAAGACGTCAAAAGCGCCCCGCGTCCTGCATCTCGCTACGCACGGTTTTTTCGAACCCGATCAAAAAGAAGAGTCAGCCCGAGCCCGGAGCTGTTGAATCGTCGGCATTGGAAGACCCGATGCTTCGCTCCGGTCTCTATTTCGCTGGAGCCAATCGTCGCTTATCCGGCAAGTCAACGCCCTCCGATCTCGATGATGGAGTTCTTACAGCCTACGAAGCCTCAAGCCTGAATCTGCAAGGTACAGAACTCGTCGTGCTTAGCGCGTGCGAGACCGGTCTGGGCGAAGTTGCGAGCGGCGAAGGCGTCTTCGGTCTGCGGCGCGCCCTGCAGGTTGCCGGCGCCGAATCCGTTCTCCTCAGCATGTGGTCCGTCCCCGATAAAGAAACGCAAGAACTGATGACGCTCTTCTACCAAAAATGGCTCTCCGGCAAAGACAAAAACCAAGCGTTGCGGGAAGCTCAACTGGAGATGCGCTCCCGCGTGAAATCCCGCTACGGCAAAGACCTGCCGCAATACTGGGCCGCCTTTGTGCTCGTCGGCCGCTAAACAGAATCCTCAGAAACGGAATTGTGCACTGGCCGGGCGCCGCGTAAGCCTGCCGATGCAACCGGGGGTCGCCACTCGGCGTGAGCGGCAATCCCCCGGCCTTGTCCGCAGGGCGCCTTATTCCGGGTAACGGACGCCCGGATAATCTCTACTGCGGAGGACAGACGAAATGACAGACATCTCAAAGCAGGCTCAAGAAACCTGGGGAAGGCTGTCGCCAAGGTCAACGTTCGCTTGGGTCCGCAAACTCGTGGTGCTCTTGGCCGTGTTACTTGCACCGTGGTTTCTAGTTCCTGTGGCGATACGCGCTGCTGTACGTCCTGTTGACCTTGTTCATTACCAACGAGGGGTCCTCAAGGGTAGTGGTCCCCATAATAGTCGGGCTGGTAAAGCAGGAGCTGTCGCGAGGAGCCGAACGGTAGCGCAGTACGCGTCGAGTTCCACACAGAGTCTTCAACTCACCGCAGCTTCGCGTACTCGGCCTTGGCTTGCTTCAGGATGGGGATGTCGGGGTCGGCGTCTTTCCAGAGCGTGAGGAAATCTTTGTAGGCGGCGAGCGCCCGGACGCGGGCGGCATCGGCATCCGCTCCCTGCGAGGTTCTCGCCTGCAAGGCGTTGGCGCGAGCCACTCCCAGATGCGCCAACGCTCCCGTCCAGCAGTTCCAGACGATGCCGCTGTGGTCGAGAATCTTCTGAAACTCGGCGGCGGCGGCACTGCCCTGTCCGGCGGCCAAGTATGCCTCTCCGCGTACATACACATGATAGAGGCAGGAAATATTGTCGACGAACAGAATTTGCCCCAACTCGATGGGGGAAGCAGCTTGCAGGGCACTCAGGGCGGCAGCCGGGTTCTTTCTGTCCAGCGCCAATTGCGCCTGAATCGCAGGCAGCCAAAGCGACTGCATCTGCGTGTCCAGCGGGAAGCGTTTCCCTAAGTCTTGGGCCAAGGATTCGGCTCGTGCCGTATCGCCCGCCATGGCAAACGCAAGCGCGGCTTCGACCTCGACGCCCTGACTCGCGGGAGCCAGCTTCAAAGCCTCTGCCGCTGACTGCCGCGCTTCCGCAGGATTGCCGTAAGCGGCTTGTTCGCAGAGCAGCATTCGCCTGCCATATGGCCCCATTTTCCTTGCTGTCCGCCCGCATGGCGGAGTCCACAGCCCGCTTGGTCAGTTCCCGCGCCTTGCCCACATGACCAGCATACGCCTCGGTGTCGGATGCGAGCGCCAGTCCAAAGTTCTCATATTCGGGCTTGCCCGCAAACCACTGTTGCTGTTCCGCCATCGCGGCGGAGTCCGCCCCGAGAAAGGCAAGAGCGTAGAGAGCATTGTGGAGTATGAAATCATCCAGTTTTCGCGCCTGCGCCTCGTGAATGATCTGCCGCGCTTCGTCGAAACGCTGCAAGGCAAGGGCGTAGTTGGCGAGATTGGCGTACAAAGCTGCCTGATCCGGTGCAAGGCGCACGGCTTGCCTCGTGATCTCCGCAGCTTTTTCATACTGCCCCTGTTCGCCGTACACGATGCCCAAATTGACATACGCTCCGGCTGTCCGCGGGTAGCTCTCAATCTCCTCCTGATACGTCTGGGCCGCTTTATCCAGTTCCCCGGTTACACTCGAATAGTAGTCGGCGGCGATCGCCAGCTTTTCCCGCTCGCTGGCATGTTCCCGCAACTGGAACGCCTTGGTGTAGTACTCGCTGGCCCGCCCTAGCTCGCCGAGACTGGCGTAGTCGTTGCCCACTGCCATGTAGCCCATGGCAAAATTCGGATCAAGCTCGATGGCACGTTGATGGTAAGGCAGGGCTGCGGCGGAGCCTTTCTCGTTATCGGCCTTTCGCCAAGGCTGTACGCTTTCAGAGCTTCGAGCGAAGACGTGGTGGCCTGTGCGAGCGGAACATCTAACTTCTGCACCGTAGCCAGCGATTCGCCCAGTTCGCCGCGCAGCTTGGATGCCGCCTCGCCCAGCGTGTCCAGCACCTTCTCCTTGGACGCCGCCGTCACCTGCTCCTCGGCCAGCGTGTCTCCGCTCTGGCAATTCACCGCCTTCAATCCCAGCACGTATTCGCTGCCCAGACTGCCAATCGATCCGGCAATGTAGGCTTTGCTGCCTGCCCGCTGGCAAAGCTCGCGGGCCACCTCGGGCGTGAGTTTCGTGTCAGCCGGACGGGTCATCAGTTGCAAGGTCTTCGCCACTTCGCTGTCGGAGAGCACATTCAGGAAAGGCGATTGCCGCAGGGAAACGTTGAGCGCCGTCTTCAGCGTGTCGTCGAAGATTGCGTCGCCCGTGGTGTTGGTGAAATCGGCGAGAACGATGGTGTCTTTCTCGGTCAACGGCGCTGCTGGACGGGAACGGAAGTAGAGACCACCGGCGACCAGCGCAGCGACCACAACGACCGCAGCAGGAACCAGAATCTTCCAGAGCTTTTTCCTCCGGCGACCGGAACTTCAGCGACTCTCACGGCAGCCGATGAAGCAGCAGCGGGAACAGAACCCGATGATGGCATGGGCTGCTGGCCGACACGTTGAGAGCCTGTATCCTGCGCTGCCGCCACCGTCCCGAACGCGCTGCTGACGCCGTGCCTGCGATTCGTGTCCCGCTTCAGCCGCTTCAAGTCGGCGCGCATTTCCGCTGCGTCCTGATAGCGGAGTTCGCGGTCTTTCTCCAGCGCCTTGTTGATGATGTCTTCCAGCTTCGGCGGAATATCCGGATTCAACCGCACCGGCGGGGACTGGAGTGCGATTCAGAATCGCATCGAAGATGACTCCCGAGCTTTCTCCACGAAAGGGCAATGTGCCCGTCGCCATCTCGTACAGCACCGCGCCGAAAGAAAACAGGTCGGTGCGCGCATCCAGTTCCTTGGCCCGCACTTGCTCCGGCGACATGTAGGCCACCGTGCCCACGGCGGTTCCCGGACTGGTCAGGTGCTCCGCGCTCACTCCCGCCATCGCATCTGCGGTCTGCGTGGCCTCCGACGCGACTCGCTTCGTTCTTCGGAGTCTGACTTTCGCCAATCCGAAATCGAGAATCTTGGCGTGGCCGCGCTTGGTGACAAAAATATTGGCAGGCTTGATGTCGCGGTGAACGATGCCTTCGGCGTGGGCCGCATCGAGCGCATCGGCAATCTCGATGGCCAAGTCGAGCAGAACGTCTCGATTTCCATCGGCGGCCGCCGATGCGATGCTTCAGCGTCACGCCGTCCAGAAACTCCATGACGATGAAGGCTTGCCGTTGTTCTTCGCCGATTTCGTAGATGGTGCAGATGTTGGGATGGTTCAGGGCGGAAGCGGCCTGCGCTTCGCGCTGGAAGCGGCTCAAGCGCCTGCGGATCTTTGGCTACATCGTCAGGAAGAAACTTCAGGGCCACGAAGCGATGCAGCTCGATGTCCTCGGCCTTATAGACCACACCCATGCCGCCGCCGCCGAGTTTTTCGAGGATGCGGTAGTGGGAAATCGTTCGCCCGGAGAGTGGAGAAGAATCGGGCATGGACGCGCAATGTTATTCCGCGCCCAACGGCAAGTCAACGCGCGCCGGTCAGTCCCAAGGGTTTCTGGTTGATTTGCTGCGAAGCGAGTCCGGTACGTCAAGAATCATTTGATTTTCGAAGGCTGCGAAAGGCCACTCGGGGGGTTCGGAGAATCAGTCACTTACAGCGGGCAATTCTGGGGGGATTTTTGAAGGGTTGTGCGCGGCCTGATAGACACTTCCGACGCTAACGCCCAGCTCAGTTGCAATCTTTGCCCAGGATAGCCCCGCTGCGCGCAGAGTGGCAATCCTCGCGGCATCCACGGCGACGCGCGGCCTTCCCAACGTTTTTCCCTTGGCGCGTGCGTTTCGCAGACCGGCCCGGACGCGTTCCACGATCAGGCTGCGTTCTAGTTCGGCCACGGCACCCAGGACGGTAAAGACCATCTTGCCGGCGGGCGTCGAGGTGTCCATTTGCTCCGAGAAGGAAACGAAGTCGATCCCCAGGGCCTTGAACGTCTCAAGCGCCCGCAGCAAGTGAGAGACGGAACGGGCGAACCTGTCGAACCGCCACACGCACACGACATCGAATCGTCGCTTGTGGGCATCGGCGATTAAACGGTTGAGTTCTGGCCGGGAATCCTTCGTGCCACTCACTCCCGAATCAACGTACTCGCCCGCAATCTCCCAGCCGCGTGCTTGCCGCGAATTGCTCTAGCTCCCGCGTCTGTAGCGTCACGTCCTGGCCGTGGTTGGTCGTGGAGACTCGCGCATAGATGGCGGCTCTCATTTGGCACGCGCCTTCCGGCCTGGCTTCTGCGTGGCTTTCACCTTGCGGCCTTTGGCGATGTCGGCGTCCGTCCAGAGCCACAGAGTACGATCGCCGCCATAGGGGACTCCCCTGGACGGGCGAATCAAGTTCCAGAGCAAGCCATCGGTTGAGCGTCCGAAACGACACGCCAATCCGTCGAGCGGCGACCGCAGTCCTATATGTCTTCTGCATGGTTACCTCTCTGGCCCTAGAGGGCCATTAGCTCCACTTCCAATCGCCCCAGGCAATCGCGCACGTTATTGCGACATTCCTTCGAGAGCCGCGCGAAGTCTGGCGCGTTGCCGTTTCCACCTTCCGCGTGCCACACCTTGTCGAGATACTCCGCAATCTCCCCGGCCATGCCGTAGCTTGAGAAGTCAATCGGGAGACATCGGCTCAGGAATCGCGGCTCTAGTCCGTCCGTCGAATTGCACGTAAACACAAACACCGTTCCCTTGGGCGCGTCCGTCGAATCGAGTTTCGAGAGTAGCGCGAGTTGCGCCGCGCGCGACGCGGAATCCACTTCGTCGATCAGCACAAAGTGGAATCCGCCAGTCAGCGGAACGTACTGGCAGATGCGGCAGATTTCCTCAAGGTTCTCCAGGTTGCACTTCTGCGAGCCCAGGTGGTGAAACTCGGCGCCCATTTCCTCGGCCATAGCCATCGCCATCGAAGTCTTGCCGACTCCTGGCGGCCCGAAGAATAGAAACGAGCAAGCGTAGGGATTCGCCGCAAACTTCGCTAGTACGCGCTTGGCTTTCGAGAGTCCGACAAACTCCGCCACCTTGCGCGGCCGATACTTCTCACTCAGGCGAACGGGAAACGCGAAAGTAGGGGTGGTCATTGGCCACCCCCCTTGAGTGCTTCCGTCTGCGAGACGTGAAACACAGTCGTCGTCCAGGGACGGCGGATATACCTTGCGCTCGCCCGTGTCCTGCGTCTATTTCCTTGCTCCGGCAGTCAATGAACGTCACAACCTTGACGCCATGCTCGCCGCGACGCACGACACGTCCGAGTGCTTTCCATGCGTCGAACGTAAAGACGTTCTCGCGCGGCTTGATCTCGGACTCAGGAATACCTTTCGCCGCGAATCCTTGGAAGATTGCGGGAAAGTTAGTGAGCGATTGGCCGGAGACTGCGCGCGTGAGTGCTTCTTGTCTTGACTGCGATTCCTTGCCTTGCGGATGGCCCGTTGATAGATTCGCGTTAGCTTCCATGGTGAATTACCTCACTTTGGGAGTTAGGCTCTGTCGGATGCATCAACATCTGGCGGAGCCGTTCTGTTTCTAACACTACATATGCCACAATGCTGGAAACCTGTCAAGAGAAAAATCGCGGCGCGTGAAAAATAATTTAGAGCCGCGAAAAGTTTCACGCGACTTTACGGCGATTTTCAGCGGATTTTGCGTGCGCTTCGAAAATTCAGTTTGCACCGTGGCGCGAGCACTTTCATGGGTCCCCATTGCAGAGTGTCAAGCCCCAGGGTTTCTCGCTCTCTCGCTCTCGCTGTGTGAATGCCTGCACTCGTCCGTAGGGTGGGTCCACCTACCATGCAACCGTGGTTGTAGCCTGTGGCTCTCTCTCTGGTCTTTTAGTGTGGCGACATATGTGCTGATGGAAACGACCGGCGGTTATGCATTTCAGAGAATGCATAAAGTGAGGCTAGAGACAGGCACCCCTTAATTCAACTAATGGCTAGCGAGGTAGTGGTTTTTCTTTTCCTCAAACTGAAAAAACTACTCTGGCTACCGGCTTGCTTACAGATTAATCACGCGTGGTGGAAACAAGAGATGCAGTTGGATGGTGCCCCGCCTTAATAGCAACCGAAGATAAAAAGAAGAAAAGCTAACCGGATTGTTCGGATTCCAGGTGGATGTTTTTCGGGACGGTGCCAATCGTAAAGGAGAAGAAACGGATTCAACCAATACGTGTTGGAACGACGGAAGCGGTGCTCCAGAGTTAAGAGCGTGGCCTTTACGTCAATGATGCGCGTTGAGGGTCAATATCAATTCCGGATAAAAAGGAAAAAAATCCGATCTAAGTATTGTTCTGACCGTCGCCCCGCCTAGTCCTAAAAATTCCAACTCTACCGTTTTCCGTGAACGACAGGAACAAGACTTATCACTACTCCGTCTTCGTCTCTCGCCTCCGCCTCAACGGGCACCCTCCGCACGACGGCTGCTTTCCCTTTGACCTGGCTCTTAAGTTCCAGGCCACCGTCCTCATCCCACAGTTCTAACGAGAAGTCAAGAAAAAGTAGGGGCTACTTGCGCTGCCAGGTAAGTCGGCTTCGAGGAGCCGCTCTAGCAACGCCCGCTCAAGTGCTGTCGGTCGCGAAACTTGATGTTTGTCTGATTGGATACCTACTCGTTTTGCAAGTCACGACGATTGTATGCCGGACTCCTTATAAACGTTTGCCGGAGAAATCGATTCGGGGGCGCAAGCTGGTAGGCAGAGGTCCGGTGATCCGACTTATCGGGAATTACGCACCAACCGTGGTACAAGGTGAGGACTTACGCGAACGCAGTCGGCTCGTCAATATCGGTGAGGCACGTCCAGGGTTGCCTTTCTGGTGAAAGCAGAGTATGAGCATGGCTTATGCACTGGCTTCGCACCTTGGGCTTCGCGATCCTTGCAATTCAGCTTGGCGGGCACGGTCTCATCGCGCAAAGCGATCCATGTGCTCGCCGCACAGTCCCGGTGAGTGTTTCCAGCAGTGAAGGCAACCCCCTCACCGGCCTAACGACTGACAAATTCCAGGCTACGTTCCGTCACCACCCAATTACAGTTCTTTCGGTTACTCCGAACGACACGCCCGTGCGCGTATTCATGGCCCTCGATGCAAGCGGAAGCATGACCCATGAGGGAAAATTTGGCAAGCTTATATTGCTGTCGCGGAAGCAGTACTCGATCAACTGCCGGCTTCCACGCGCGTGGGCCTGATGGTCTTCTCCGATCACGTGGAACTATCAGTGCCGCTGACTATGAACCGCACGGTGATTCGGGCGCAGTTCGAGCAGCTACGGTCGCGACATCGGGTCGCTTCAACGGCACTCTGGGACACACTCAGAGCCTCCGCACTCCAATTCGAGCCACCACTACCTGGTGACTCCATCTACGCAATTACAGATAGCGATGATGATGCGAGCCGAATTGGTTTGAATGCGGCCGAGGAAATTCTCGTTGGGCGAGGCGTACGCCTGTTCACGTTTTCGATCGAACCAGAAAGACCCGGTCCGAGACCGAAGCGTTGGGACAAGAGCTTAACCCACGGCATAGTAGAGGCCACTGGCGGGTACTCGGTACTTATTCCTGAAGGTCGCGTTGCATTCTCTCGCGAACGGGCAAAGATGCCACGAACCCAGCCAATGACCTAACGCCGCTTTCGCAGCAACTTCAACTCATTTCTACGTTCGCCCGCGTCGAATTGGAGATGCCCGAGGCACTGCATAAACTCGAAGAGTGGGATCTGCGGGCAATCGGAATGACCGGGCGTGACCTCGTTGTGGAGTTTCCACACAAGCTCGCATCATGTCCAGTGCAGAAAACCCGCGAAAGATTGTACGTCTGTCATGATGTGAATATGGATGTTGTGCCACTTCAACGTCAATTGCTTCGAAGTTCGAAGGTCAGTGCCCGATAAACGCATAAACCGGACAAGTCGGTACCGGGCCGAACGTGTCCGGTTAGCCTAGGCCGAGGAGATCCCACCGATCCTTGTATTCATGCGCAGGGTCTTTGTACCGCCGCATATCTGTGTCCTTGTGGGCTTGACCTTGCCTCCCTGGCGTTTTTAACCACTCGGCATGACTTTCGCGCAAGTATTTCGCTACAACTTGACGCGGCACAACATAGAATGTCGCTGAACCTTCTGGGGCGAGGCAAACGAAGACGTAGAGAAGGTTTTCGGCAAGGTCCGCCTCAGCCTTCTTATTCATCATCCAGTCAGGCCTTACGCCCTGAGCAGTTTTAACTTGGATGCCAACCGATCGAGTGGCATCGGAATTTGAGGCGAGGATGTCGATCCCGCGAGTGTTGCGAAGCGTTAGCGTAGCAACGTAGCCGCGGCGCGAAAGTTCGGCCGCGACCAGGTATTCCCCCGTGATTCCCACTTGGATTCCGGAGAGCTTAAGCCGTCTTTGTTCTTTCATTTCGCGGTAACCTCCTTACGCCACGCCCATGCCGCCGCCCAACTGCCCCAGAATGCGGTCGTGGCATTTCCGGCCGTCGGCCACCGTATGTGGCATGCGAAAGCCTACATCACAGCCCTAGGCGGGCAATCCCGCCAGTTTCGTTCCTCGAAGTTGCCCAATGTGCTAGTCTGCGTTTATGCGAATTGCAAATTTCCCCCACGTGAAGCGCTGATGTAAGAACCTATTTGACGACCTGCCGTTGGAGTTGCAACGGCGCGCCCAAGGATGGCTGGCGCGCTTTTACAAGGGTGGAACGGCGTGCCTTGCGAAACGTCCTCAAGCATCACGGCGCTGACCAAATTACTTTCCCGTTTTTATCGTGAAGGATGATGGATGCCGCCGAGGTGGTTCGCTTTTCGCCTGTGGCAGGGACATCAAGCTCGCCGACGCCAACGTTAGCGGAAAAGCCTTTGGCATCCACGATTTCAAGTGCTGGCCCCGGGATGGAATTCGTCGCCAGCAAAATACCGCCTTTGAGTTTGGCGCTGAGTAGGTTGAGACTCGCGCCGTCGGGTGTCAGGAGCACCTGCGCACTACCATATTGTTCTGGAGGATCACTGTACAGTATCAGACCCTCTGCATCCCTCTTGCTGTTCTGATTTAGCCAGACTCGCCGCTGTCCCTTCGAGTCGTAGAGCGATAGACTTGGACCGTTAATGGTTGGGTCCATGAACAATTTCGCTCGCACCATTCCGGTTTCATCCTTCAGAATAAACGCCGTTGCTTCCAACGTACGGGCGGGTCGCGCTTGACCCATGACAAAAGCCACAGCGACGACCGACAGCAATACCAGCCCGATTCGTTTTAGCAGGCGATTTTCTTTTTCAATCCTCCCCAACCGTTCCGTGATGGTCTGTAGGTCCTGCAGGTCAATTATCATCGTGCCATTCCTCCGCGTTTCCCGCTCCGGGCCGCCCGTCGCGCGAGAGACAGACAGTGCCTACTGAGGGGAAAGCACAGCCAACTTTTTGGCGAGTTCCTTGGCGACGGCGTTTAGCGCCCCCTTACCCGACCACCTGCCCGAGCGAACTACGGATGCGACAAAGAGTCCCTTCTTGTCTAGGGCTATCACCGAAGCTGCGGCGCCTCCCATCGCCGATTCCTGAGCAACCACGATGTTGTATTGGAAGTCGCTATCGAAGGAGACGATTTCGAGTTTCAGCCCGTGATTCGGGAACTCGCGCTGACACTCCTCGACAAAGTCTGCCAATCGGCTCGAATCCCCTTGCACGTACACCTTCAAGAGTCTTGGTGACGCATTCTCTTGGGAAAACGCGACGGTAGATACCAGCATGATGACGACAAGGATCGCGCCTGCAGTTTTCATTAGGATTGCTCCTGACCTCGCCCGGGCCCAGTTTTTTGTACCCGTGTGGCATGAGAAAGTCTACATCACAGCCTTAGACAGGCAATCCAGCGTGTTTCTTTCTTCGAAACTGCCCGATGTGCTAGTCTGCGTCCATGGGAATCCCAAATTTCCCGCATGTGAAGCGCTGGCGTAAGAACCTGTTTGATGACCTACCCTTGGAGGTGCAGTTGCGGGCGCGGGAGTGGCTGGCGCTTTTTTACAAGCGGAGGAATGGAGACGTCCGCGGCTATCAACGCCCGATCCTAATTGGTCGCGCGCGCTGGCTCGCTCTACATCCGCCAACATCGGATTGGGGAAGAAGGATGCGAGCAAAGCACGGCGGACAAGCCGTACAGCGCATGTACCGGATGCAGGGGAGAGTTGGGAAACTTCACCCCGCGCACCGTGCTTCCCAGATTAGCGCCAGCAAGCGGAAGTTCCGAAAGCGCCAGCGGGAGGAAGCCGAGGAACGGGAGAAGCAGGGGCTACCCCCGAAACCGCGCCATTGGTTCATAGGTTGATATAGGGCGCAGAGCGAGCTATACGAAACGCATTCGCGCGTACATCACAGCACGCCTAGAACACACCCAAGAGTGCGGCCTCTCGATGCAAAGAGCTCGGTGTGTCTGGATATGCCCGTTGCTTTCCAGCGCTCCAGCGACATTCGGTAGTCCTCGCCGCATGTCGGCGGTGAATCCGCACGCCCGGCGCGAGTGATTTGGGAGGCTCAAGAGTCCGTTCTGGTAGCAAACCCTTATCCGGAATTTTAGGCCTCGCTAAGTCCCGTCTTTTGTATGGGCGTGTTACCGCTAATTTGCCAAATTTGCGTCGTCTTAGACTTCTGATGCCGTCGAAACCGCATGTTGTGAGTTCGGCTGCAAAACTCAGCGTCTGCCCGCTTTCCGTTGAGTGGAGTTCCACACTGCATACATCGCTTTGAGTCAGTAGCCTCGCCGCCTTGCGCGAGCTGGGCGTAAATACCCGGAGCCACGATTTTCAGGTAGAGAAGCAGCCTAGTTTCGCTGCCGATCGGCGCCCTGGCCTGTTTCTTCTGCCCCCCCTTCTCACCGATGCCGCACTCGATGCAGACGAGGGAACAGAAAAGCCCCTTCAGCCCCGGAACGCGATAGCCTCCTTCACTCCATATGTGAAGCCCGCAACTCCCGCACGAGCCGCGAGGGTATCCTTCGGTTCCTGCGGGAATGTGCTTCAGCATCTCTGGGTTCATGGCTGCGCCTCAGTCGCGGAGCGGCCGCGCTCGTCATGGGGATTCATGGCGAGATGTTTTCTGGAGAACCACTCGGCACCTGGGAGTAGCTCCAGTTGAGAGTATGCAAATGGCGGCGACCGCCAGAGAAATTGTTGGGGCCAACTTGGGGCCAAAACTAGGGCCAGAACGGGCCAAAAGCAGGACGCGAAGGGAGTAAGGTCGGCAGATTCAACGGGACTTTGGCGGAAGCGTGTGGGAGTCGAACCCACCACCCGACCCGCGAAGGGCCGGATCGCCGGCTTTGAAGGCCGGGAGGATCACCGGACCCCTTTCGCCTCCGCCGGAGCAGCTCGCCATCGTAGCACATCGTGATTGCTGCTCTGAGGCCGCAGCGAAGTGGGGATTTGGGCAGGAAAACTTGCCGGGAGCTTGATTCCCTCTCAACTCGCGTAACGCGGACCTCAGCAGGTCCGAGGGAAATAACTGCGGCGAGCGTGACGAGAACTTCAGCGCGCTTCTGCAACCTTGTGCGTCCGCAGAATCAGCACCGGACATTGCGCTACGCGCACCACTTTCTCCGTCACCGAGCCGAACACGAGTTTGTGCCAGCCCGACATTCCGTGCGTGGCGATCACAATCAAGTCCAGGCCGTTCTGCTCGCCAATGCGGATGATCTCCATGGCGGCGTCGTTCGCGGTTCCCACCGTGGACTTCGCCTTGATGCCCTTCTGCGAAAGCTTTTGGGCCATCTCGGCGAGGCGGCCTTCGGCATCGCGGTGCAATTGTTCTTCGTATTCACGTTCCTTGAACGCGTAACTTGCGGCAGGGAGCCTCGGGATCGCCGGAACGATGTGCACCAGCCAAAGCTCGGCCTCGAAGCGCGACGCGAGCTCCGCAGCCATATCGAGAGCCGAATGCGATGGATCGCTGAAGTCAATCGGCGAAAGTATTTTCGTGAAAGGGAGCATGATCCTCCGCCCGGTCGCCGGCTAGCACTCGCCGTGCCGCCGTGAGATCAACAAACTTGAAATTTCAGCGCTTCGCGCTCTGCTGTTCACCCGGCCGGTTCTAGCTCCACTTGGCAAACAGCCAGAACAAACTGCCCGCGAGCAAAGCGGCTGCCGGCAGCGTGAACACCCAGGCCAGCGCGATGTTGCGCACCGTGGCGAATTGTAGGCCGCTGCGGTTCGCCGCCATTGTTCCGGCGATGCCCGACGATAAGACGTGCGTGGTACTGACGGGCAGTCCAAATCTGTCGGCCGCGAGAATCGTGGCCGCCGCGACCAGTTCGGCCGACGCGCCCTGCGCGTACGTCAAATGCTGTTTTCCAATTTTTTCGCCGACGGTGACGACGATGCGCTTCCATCCCACCATCGTTCCCAACCCGAGGGCGAGAGCGACGGCCACTTTCACCCAGGTGGGAATGAACTTGGTCGCCAGATCGAGGTGTTTTTTGTAATTCGCGAGCGCTGCTGCGTCATTCGCGGCCAGCACCGGCTTGCCGGATTTCTGCATCAGTCGCAGCGCTTCGCTGATCACGTACATGTCGTTGCGCACGTTGGCTTGTTGATCCGCGGGCACCTGCGCCAAGGCCTTGTAGAGCGCCACTTCGTGCTCGATGTCGCCGATCAATTGCTGCATGGCCAGCATGGTGCTGGGTTTGAACTCACGCGTGCGAATGTAGGTGGTGACCTCGTCGCGCGTGTCGCCGACGACGGCGTTCGGGTCGATGTAGTGATTCACGGCCTGGATGGCTTGTTCGGAGACCGCGGCAAAATCTTGCACCTGATTGATGCCGACGGCATGGTTGAGCGCGTAAGCCGTTGGCACTGTGCCGATGAGGATCAGCATGATGAGCCCCATGCCTTTTTGTCCGTCATTCGAGCCGTGCGCGAAACTGACGCCGGTGCAGGTAAGCACTAGTAGCGCGCGGATCCAGAACGGCGGCGGCTCGGTGCCTTCCGGCGCGCGATAAAGCTGCGGATCGCGAATGAGCTTCTTCGCGATGAGAATGAGCAATGCCGCACATGCAAAGCCGACGAGAGGAGAAATGAGCAGCGAGCGAAATACAGTTCCGGCTTGTCTCCAATCCACGCCGCTCGTTCCGGTCTTGACGGCCATGAGCTGGTTGGCGATGCCCACGCCGATAATCGAGCCAATCAGCGTGTGCGAACTCGACGCGGGAAGACCAAGCCACCAGGTTCCCAGGTTCCACAAAATTGCCGAGACAAGCAGGGCGAATACCATCGCAAAACCTGCACCGCGGCCCACTTGCAATATCAGTTCAACCGGCAGAAGCGACACGACCGCGAAAGCCACCGCGCCGGAGGAGAGGAGAACGCCGATCAGATTCCAGACGCCGGACCAAACTACGGCGACGTGCGGCTAGAGCGAATGTGTATAAATCACCGTGGCCACGGCATTGGCCGTGTCGTGGAACCCGTTCACAAATTCAAATCCCAGGGCGATCAGCAGCGCGATACCCAAGAGCACATAGGGCCACGCAGAGGTGACATGCACCCCAGACAGATCGGCCATAATGCGGATGCCGATGAAGACGATCCCGCCGACAAGCACGAGCCCGAAGATCAACATCCCGAGGCGACCCGGGGATGATCTTTTCAATTTTTGATCCAGGAGCGACGGACCCGGAGAAATGCCGGGGACGGCAACCGCGTTCGTGTCGGCCATAGTTACCTCGAAGGAGATGAAATTGCGCGGAACTTACCAAGCGGTTTGTAAAGGAACGATTACGGCCAGATGAATACTGCGCAAACGGATTCTGCGAGCCGGATTCCAGCTCGCCAATCACTAACGAGAGCGGAACGAATGCGCCTTGACGCTTCGAGTTGGCGCTGTAATATCCGAATTAACATGTTACCGGTAGAACCGAAGCTCGAACGCGGGCAAACAAGGCCCCGAGGACGCGTGGCATACTGATGATTCGATTGTTGAAGGTCGCGCCCTAGGGGAAATGAGGCTTCGCGATGCAAAACTACGATTTAATCGTGATCGGCTCGGGCCCCGGCGGGCAGCGCGCGGCGATACAGGCTGCGAAATGCGGGAAGAGCGTCGCACTGGTTGAAAAGCAAAGCTCGATCGGCGGCACTTGCATAAACTTCGGGACGATCCCGAGCAAGACACTGCGCGAAGCGGTGCTGCATCTTTCCGGATTCCACTACCAGAATCTCTATGGCGTGGATTACCGCGTGAAGAAAGACATCACGATGGAAGACCTGATCTTCCGAGTGAAGCGGCGTAATCGAGACGGAGATCAGCGTCACGCAGGCGCAGTTGCAGCGCAACGGCATCGAGATGCTGCACGGCACGGCGAGCTTCATCAGCCCGAACCACATCCGCGTGGAAAACAGCCGCGGCGCCCTGGAGGTGAGCGCGGGAATTATTATCATCGCGACGGGCACGAAACCCGCGACATCGCCCAAAGTGCCCTTCAACAATCGAAACATTCTCAATAGCGATCAGGTTTTTACGATGCTGGAAATTCCGAAGACGCTGATCGTCGTCGGTGGCGGCGTAATTGGGATGGAATATGTGTGCATGTTCGCCACGCTGGGTGTGCGCGTGATCCTCGTCGAAAAGCGGGCGCGTCTTCTTGAATTTGCCGACGCCGAAATGGTCGAGGCGCTTTCGTATCAGCTTCGCGACCGGCGCGTGACGATGCGCCTGAATGAGGAAGTCGAAAGCGTGGAGGAAACGCCGGACGGACGCGTGGTCGCCAATTTGATGAGCAAGAAGCAGATTTATGCCGACGCGCTGCTTTACGCCGTAGGACGCCACGGCAACGTCACGGAATTGGATCTCGCGAAAGCCGGACTCGAAGCGGACAATCGCGGCCGCATTGCCGTCGATGAAAACTACCGGACGAGCAAGCCGCACATTTACGCGGTCGGCGACGTGATCGGATTTCCCAGCCTGGCTTCGGTCTCGATGGAGCAGGGACGCCTCGCGGCCGCGCATGCTTTCGGCGTCGCGGTTCAGTCCGATCCCGCGAGCTACCCTTACGGCATCTACACGATTCCGCAGATTTCGTTTATCGGAAAAAATGAAGAGCAGCTCACCGAGGAAGATGTTCCGTACGAAGTCGGCATCGCCTACTATCGCGAAATTGCGCGAGGACAGATTTCAGGCGAGGTCACCGGGCGGCTCAAGCTCATCTTCCATCGCGAGACGAAGGAAATTCTCGGCGTGCACATCATCGGCGAGAACGCGTCGGAACTCCTGCATATCGGGCAGGCCGTGTTCAGCTTGAAGGGCACCATCCACTATTTCGTGAACACGGTGTTCAACTATCCGACCCTCGCCGAGTGCTACAAAGCGGCTGCGTTCAATGGCTTGAACCGCTTAGGCTAGCGGCCGATCAAGATCCATGGGCCCCAAGCGGAGGGATTGTCTTTTCCCGTGCGTTGGATGATCTTCGCGCGGGTCTCTAGCTGGGCTTTGCGCAGCGCCGCCCATTTGTCATCGCCGCCGAGCCAGTGTTTGTAGAAGAGCTCGACCATGTCTGCTGAGTCTTTCTCTGGAACGGGCGAGAGCGAAGTCAGAACAGCATCGGCGCCGGCTCGCAGCATCGCGCGCGGCATGCCAAAGATGGCTTCCCGGCCGCTGGACGCGTCAGCGTTGCTGGCGGGCGACCTCACCACGACGAGTTCTGTGCCGCTCAGATCCAAGCCCGTGGCTTCATAGGCGCTCAGGATTCCATCCTCAACGTCCGACGCCGGCTCTGCTCCCGATAACACCGCATCGACACCCGCGAAATAGAGACCGGAGCGCAGAGAAGGATCGTCGAGACCGGCGGGAAGCTCGTTCGCGGAATTTGCATCATCGCTGTCAGACAGCGGCAGATAGAACGCCTGCGTGGCGATGTGCAGGACGCGGGGGCTGTGCGCGCCTCGAACGGCTTCTTCGACGGCGAGCGGGCCTTCGTAAAGCTGAACCTGCCAGCTCTTCTCGCGCAATAGCTTCGAGATGGATTCGACTTCGGCGCCGCTTTCCGGCATCGGCGCCAGCGCGCCTTTTGCGTCAGCGGCCGCAGGATCGGAGGGAACGGCGGGCGGCGGAATTCCCTTTGCGACTGCATCGATCGCAGCGAGCGCAGAGCGATACTTGCTGTCGGACAGCGCGAAATCGGGATTGCCGAGGAGGACAGCGGTGTTGTCCCCATGCGCCGCGGAGTTTCTTACGAGTTCGCGTGTGGATGGAAGAACGTGCAGATCATATTTCTCGAGCAACACTTTTCCAGGTCCAGGGGTTACGACGCCGAACGAGACACGCTCGAGAGCGCCGGCCGGCGCTACGAAAATGTGCGTCGCACCGCCGAGGGCGGACTCAAGCGGCTTCCAGAACGCTTCGTAGAACTTCGCCGAATCCGGATGACTGGCCGGCGCGAGCGAATTCCGGTAAGCGCGCAACGGATCGCCTTCGAGTGCCGACGCGTCGCCGAGCGTAATAAGCGCCGGCTCGCTCGAAGCGAGTGTGAGAACGAGGGCCACGTACAGCGGCTTACGCGCGTGAGCTACGGCATCGTCGAAATCAAACTTGAGGTATTCGATCGCCGCATCGCCTTCCTTCAATTGTTTTTTGACGTCGCTCCAGGTCGGCGGAGGCGTGCTCGTTGCCGTCGTGGGGTGCGAGCCCACGCGCTTGGCGTATTCGCGCTCGAGCTGTACGGCTTCGTCCGCAAGCTTCTCTTCGGCGGCGCGCCATTCGTCTGAAGCGGCGCGCTTTTGCGCGACAAAAGCTGCGAGCTGCGACCTTTTTGTAGCGAGCTGTTCGACGAGCGCGGTAGCTTCGGGATCGCTGCCCGCCGCGGCGCGATGCCGCGCGAATGTGAAGCTGCCGAGAGACAGCGCCTTCTGCCAGAGGACAAGGTCGTACATTCGGGCGGACAAAGAAGGATCGCTCTCGCGATTGGTGTAGGCGAAGCTGTAGGCCTCGGCGAAGAATTCGTGTATGGCATCGAGAAGCGCCCTGCGATCCTTGTCGCTCATGGATGGCAGCGATTGAGAGAGTTGGGAGCGCAGCGCATCCTCGCGACGGTGGAAGAACTCCTGCGCTTTGTCGCGATTGCCCTCGTAGTAGTAGAGAAGAGCGAGATCCTGAACGGTATCGCTGGTGCGCGGATGATTCGGCCCGAATACTTTTTCGCGAATGGCCAGCGCGCGGAGAAGCAGCGGCTCGGCTTCCTGCGTCTTGTATTGGGCCAGATACACTTCGCCGAGGGAGGCTTCCGTCAGGGCGAGATCGGGCGAGTCCTTGCCGGAAAATTTGGTCTGGATGGCGAGAGCGTCGGAGTAACGAGCTGCCGCTTCATCATGCTTGCCCTGCAGCTCGTAGAAATCCGCGACGCTGTCGAGCGTTTTTGCGTAGAGCGCCGTCGTTTTTCCCTGATCTTGCTCCAGAAGTTTCAGCGCTCTTTCGGCCGCTTCGAGACCGGCGACATACTGACGACGCGCCTTGTGGAGTTCCGCGAGCGTGGAATACGAATCGGCGAGAGAAGAGGGATCCGTTTTCGCCGCCTTCTCCTCGATGGCAATGGCCTGGCTCAGGCTCCGGGCTGCTTCGAAATTTCTGCCCTCCGCGCGATAGACCGACGAAAGCGCGTTCAACAAATCCAGAATCTGAGCCTGATTCGACGCCGCGGCTTCCGGCAAAAGCTTCAGAGCCCTGCGATAGAGCGGTTCGGCTTCGGCGTATTGACCTTGATCGGCATAAAGGCCGGCAAGATTTGAGAGCGGAGCGGCGAGACGCGCATCGCCGGCGCCGAAAAGCTTTTCCTGGATGGCGATGGCCTGCCTGAACAAAGGCTCGGCTTCGGGGAATTTCCCTTCGGAATTGAGAACCGCGGCGAGATTGTTGATGGCCAGAACGGTGGCCGCGCTGTTTTCGCCGTCATTTTTCTCGCGGATTTCGAGCACGCGGCGGAGCGGGCCTTCGGCATCCGCATATTTGCCCTGGGCCTTGTAGACATCGGCGAGATTGGCGAACGTTTCGGCCAGGCCGTTGCTATTTGGAAAGACGTCTTCGCGAATGTTGATGGCTTGAAGATAAGTCTCGGTCGCCTGATCGTATTGATCGGCGCTTTTGTAAAGATCGCCGATGCCGTTTAGCGCGTAAGCTTGCATGCCGCGATCATCGAGCTCTTTTTCGATGGCCAACGCGGAGCGATACGTATCGAGCGCCGGACCGGACTGCCGCTGGCGCGCGAGAACGCCGGCGAGATCGAGGAGCGTGTCCGCTTCGTTCGCTTTATCGTGGAGTTCCTGCTCGATGATCACCGCTTGGCGGTAACAATCCTGCGCGGCGGGAAAATCGCCCTTCGCTTCGTAGGTGTTTCCGAGATTGTGGCGCGCCGTGGCTTCGTTGGCACGGTCGCCGGCCTTCACCAATAGTTCGATCGACGCCTTGAACTTCGCAATGGCCTCGTCGTACTTACCGTCGGCCTTCAGAAACAGCCCCAAGTTATTCGTCGCCACGCCGATGGTTCGCGTGTCCGGAGTCTTCGCATTCCGAACGCTGGTAATGACGCGATCCTGGTAAACGATGGCGTCGGCATATTTCCCCGAGCGGTAATAAAGCGTCGCGAGAAATGTGAAGTGATCCGCGAGCACCGGCGCCTTTTCGCCAAGATCGTCTTCGTAGATGCGGATGGCGACCGTTTCTTTTTCGATGGCCGGTGGATAGTCGCCCTTCTTGAAATAAACATAGGCGATGTTGCTGGTGCTCGTAGCGATGTCCGGATCCTTCGGCTCGAGGATTTTCTTTCGAATCTCGAGGGTGCGCTCGAAATGTCTCAGAGCTTCGTCGTACTTGCCTTCCTCCACCAGAAAGAAGGAAAGAGTATCGAGGCGGTTCGCGGCTTCCTTGGATTCCTCGCCCTTGGCTTTCTTGACATCTTCGAAAGCCTCGCGGTCGAGGGCTTCGGCGTCGGCGTTATTGTGCGCGTCGCGGTAGAGGCGAACCAGATTGTCGATCGTGGCTAGTTTGTCGTTGTCGCCGGGCGGCAGAGCGGTCTCGCGGATGCGCAGGGATTCGCGGTAATACTTTTTGGCTTCGGCGGAATTGTGCTGGTCGTCGAAAAGCACGGCGAGATTGTTGATTACCGTGGCGGTGACGGGATCATCGGGCTTCGATGATTTGGCGCGAATGTCGATCGCGCGCCGGTAGATTTTCTCGGCGTCGGGGTATTTCCTCTCGTCGTGCAGCGTCACGCCGTAACTTTGCAGCACGTCGGCGAGTTCGAGCGAATCGGGTCCCAGTATTTTTTCGCGGATGGCGATGGCCTGCTCGAAGAGCGGCTCGGCGTCAGGATATTTTCGCTCGAGCAGGAGCAAGCGCCCCAGCCCCGCGGCGATTCGCGCATACTCCACGTCCGACTTGCCGTTTGCTTTTTCCCAGACGTCGAGCGCTCTCCGGAATGATGTGTCGGCATCGGCTGTCAAGCCTTGATCGCGCTGGAAGCCGGCCATGGATTCGATAACTTCCGCCTCTTCCCGCTTCGAGCCGTCTTGCTCGTAGAGCTTGACCGCGTCGTCGAATTCCTTCTGGAGGCCGTCGTTGATCCCCAGCCTCTGATGGATGGCGGCCAGACCGTATAGCGCAGCCGCCTGGCCATGGAGATCGCCGATGGATTGAAAATCTTGCAGCGCCTGCTGCAACACCGGAATGCCCGACTTCGCGGCAGCCGCGTCTCCTTGATAGAGCTGCAATCCCTGGGCGTACGCTTTCTCGGCGCGCAGGCGAACGTCGTCGCCGGGCTTCGTCGGGCGCAGTTCGGCGATGCGGATATCGAATTGGCCCGGGACTGCTTTCTTGTCGAAGCTGCGAACTTCGATGCGATACATTCCCGCGCCGGCGGCGATCATGGAAACATTCTCGGGGCCGAAGGAGCCGTTCAGGCTGTCCATCGCGCCGACGTCTTTGCCGTCTGGGCCGCTAATGGCGAGCACGACGTCGATGCCTTTTTGATCGGCCACCACATGAACGAAGTCGCCGGCTTGCAAGGCAACGCGATAGGCGCGCGTGTCGCCGCCTCTGAGCGTGTCTTCCACTGACTGGCCCGGAGCGAGCAGCCGAGGTTCGTCCTGCGCCGCAGGCGGGGCAACGGCGCGGGCGCCCGCCGTCATCGAATATAGGGCCCAAGCTGCAGAAAGGACGAGACCTAGAAAAACGGCAGCGCGTGGCGATGGAAGCTTTGACCGAGGCCTGCGGGGTGTGCGTTGCTGTCGAAGTCCCGTCATAGTTGCATAAGGAATGCGTAGAGAGTAATAATAAGGGGTCGGGAGAATGTCAACCGGTAAGTCTGAAGTTCGATCGCCGGTGTTTCGAAGTATTGATGGTTCTCCCAGGCCATCACGTGAGCCCAGCATGAGGCGCGAGAATTCTTCGCTTCAAGTCGTACGCGGGATAGTGCGTGTTGCGAGTCTCGTCTCGATTCTTCTCTTCCCTGCTCTCCTTCGGGCGCAAAGCAATCTCGCCGGACACTGGGAAGGCAGCGTTTCGCTTCCCAACAAGGCGATTCCCATCCAGGTGGATTTCGATCACCCGGATTCCGACTGGCACGCCACCGTGCTCTTCCCTGACACTGCAGCGCCGGTTTGTTCTGCGAAGTCGGTGAGTCTCGAGGGTGCGCGCGTGCATATCACGCTCGATATGGGGTTTTCTTCCGTGGACCTGGACGGGCAATTGGGCGGCAACACGATCGAGGGCACGTTCACGCGGGACGACACCAAGGCCAAGTTCAAGCTTGCGCGAAAAGCAGGAGAAAAAGCGCCCGCGGCGTCGGCGCAGAAACGCACCAATGCAGCGCCGCAACCCGGACCTGAAGAGCGCACTACTGCCGGTCCAACGAAAGAGACTGGAGCCGGCGAGGGTTCCCAGGCGAGCGGTCCTCAAGTACAGTCGGTTGCCGCGACCGCGCCCAAGGACTCGCGCGTCATCCGCGACGATGCGGGAGATTTGCGCGGCGTCGTACCCTCCCACGCGCCGACGGCCGCAGATGCGGACGACAGCAAGCCGAATTACTATGCGCTGATGTTTGCCTCAGACGATTACGATTCGTCCGACTGGCCGCACTTGAACAATCCCGTCCATGACGCCAGGGCCATTGCGCTGGAGCTGCGGAAGTTCTACGGATTTCAAACCGATCTACGCGAGAATCAGAGTGCACAGGCCATCAAGGACACCATCGTCCTCGATTACGAGAAGCGGACGTTTAAGCCGAATGACGAGCTGCTTATTTTCTTTGCGGGCCACGGCGACTTCGATGAAGCCGACGGAACCGGTTACGTGATTGCCAAGGATTCCTCCGGCCCGGGATCGTACCGCAACAACCAAATCAACTTCGATTTCCTCACCAAATGGATCGACAGAATCCAGGTGCAACATATTCTTCTGGTACTCGACGTCTGCCGGGGCGGCTCGATCTTTGTGCAGGATCGCGGCGGAAATGCGACGGCTCCGACGGTCCACGATCAAGCCGAGGCGCTGCAGCGGTTGAGCGGACTGAAGACTCGCAAGTGCATGACCTCGGGCGGAAACGGGGCGGTGAAAGACGGGCGCGCGGGGCAAGGCTCGCCGTTCGCTTGGGCATTTGAGAAGGCTCTTGGAGAAGCCGGTCCGGGAACGGAATATACGATGTTAAGCCTGGATGAGGTTTCCGGCCGGGTGAAGAAGTCTATGAGAGATATGAAAAACCCGTATATGCCGGAATTCGGGTCATGCCAATTCGATATGCCGGCTAGCGATTTCTACTTCTTTTGGCAGGCCCCTCCGAAATAGTCCGTTTCGCGTCGATTCCCTTCTGGCGGCGCCAGTTGCGAGGCTTCTCGTTCAGCTTTTTGCGGGCGTTTCGGAGAGCTTCTTGCGCGCGATTTCCAGAAGTTTCGGGTGCGTGCAGACTTCGTAGTAGGCGCGCGGACCCGGATTGCCGATTTTGGCGTCGGGAAGCAGTTCGCGGACGGCGCCTTTTCGCACGACGATCGTCTCGAGCGAATTTCCGAGCGGCAATTCGCCGATATAGAGCTGCACCCGCTCTTTGCCCCAGGGCATCGAAAAGGTTCCCGCTAGTGGCGTGAGTGAGATTTCTCCCGAAAGCTTCTCAAATCCCTCTTCGTTCATTTCGATTCCGTTGAGGTTGTAGCGGACGAGCAATTCTTCGCCTTCGTCGTCGCCCGCATCTTCCATCAGCGTCTGAAGAAGAAAGACATTGAAGGGAGAAGGATTCTGCGCGAAGAGCCGCCGCGCTACTTTCGAGCAGCTCGAAAGGCGATCGGATAAATTCAGCGCTTTGGAAATCATGATGCGCGAATCGCCGTCCATCCAGAGCGACGGCGCGGAATTTTGAAATGCGACGCCGACTCCCAATTCGATACGCGGCAAATCCGCGGCTTCGGGGCGGGCGTTGTAGGCCTGAGTGACCGCGAGAATTTCGCGCGCCAGAATGCAGGCCTTGGCGACGGCGCGCTGCGTCGCTCGCGTGGACTCGGTTTCGTAGATGGCGAGAATGATCGCGTCGCCTTCGATGAAGACCTTTGCCGCGCCGTAGCGGTCGAGCAGTCGTTTTACCGGCTCGTGCAGGTTGCGGCTGATGTGCGACGCGGGATTCAGCCCTCGCGCTTGCAAATCCTTGGTGATACCGCTCGAACCCCGCACATCCGCTTTGATCACCGCGTGTGAAACCACCGGATCGTTATCCTTGCCCGCCTCATCGGTGAAAATCAGTTCGTAGAGACTATTGTTGGCGCGCGAGAGGTCGCGGGAGTGTTCCGAGCGCACCAGATTGATGCGCTCCATCCAGGAAACCACGTGGTGATAGTTCCGGCGGTCGCGACGCAGGCGGGTGAAATCTTCGGCGAATCGCATGGCGATCGCCGGGATCTCTTCCGGCGGAATGCGGCGAATGGCGCGGGCCGCTTCTTCGAGTTTCTTCAATGAGAACTTACGTGCCGGGAATTGACCGAGAACCTGCTCGACTCGCTTCGTTTCCTCGCGAACGACGAGCGCCTTCTTGAGCTGCTGCAAGTGGACCGGCGGATTGTAGTCCATATAAATCTTGCGAAGCTCGTAGCCGGCAAAGACGTGCGCGAGCAAGTCGCGTTCGTCGAGCCGGTTCACCCATTCGCGCAGCAGCCTCTCGCGAGTTTCGGACGGCGCTTCGCCGCCGCTGGCGCCGCGAGCATCAAAGAGCCTGCGAATATTTTCAGGATCGTTGAGATAGTTGCCGATGCGCGCGCGCTGCTCCTCGGTGAGGAAATCCATCCGCTGTTTCGCCGCTTCGATTCCAGGGGCAAGCTCCTCGAGATTCAGTTCGAGAAGCGCGGAACGCTTTCTCAAGTCCTCTGCGTCGCCGGCGGGTTCGTTGGCTGTTGGCCGACGCTTCCACGGCCACGCAAACAGATCTTCGCCTCCACCGGCCTTTCGCCGGATTTCGTCCTGCTCGGCCTCGAGGCGCATGACCTCGGATCGCAGCGAGCGCGCCTGTTCCATCAGGCGCTCGTAGGATTTTCGGCTGCGGCTGAGCTCTTCGGAATTCTCATCGGCGTGAACGAAATCACGGACGAAGTCGAGTAGCAGTTCCTCAAATACCTCGAAGCGATCCGGGTCGTGGATGAAATTGCCGAGCAACACGTAATTTTCGAGAAGAAGCGTTTCGTCGGTCCCGCCTTCCAGAAACAGAAAGCGGTTGCGGAAAAGTTCGTAAATTTCCGGGAATTCCTCTCCGAAGAGGGCGCGGCGCGACTTCGACAGCGCGTTTTCGTCCAGCTCGCGCATGATTTGATAGATTGACATCCCCACCTGCCGGTAGATGCCGCGGCGCTCGCCTTGCAGCTCCGCGATTCGCGACCTCATGACGTGAGCCTGCTCGCTGCGCTCGAAATGCACGCCGCGCGAGTGAATCCACTCTTTGCACTCAACGATCAGGCTGGAGAACTGGCTGGTGATCTCGCTCAGCAGGAATTTCAGAACGGCGAGGCGATTGAGGATATCCACCTCGATGTTTTGAGCGTATTTGGCGCGCGTCAGAGAAATCTGAAGAAGTTCGAAGAGCTGCTTGCGAAAGCCCGAGGTATCAGGCGCTGCGGAGTTGCGCCCCTGGCTATAGGAAAAGTTCAAACTGGCGATGGCGCGAATGCTGTCGAGCAGATATTTGCGCGTCGGCTCGGTGAACTTCGGACTCAGGTAAACGTCGTAGTGGATGTTGTCGACGCCGACGTTGATACTCTGTAGATGCAACTCGACCGTATACGGCTCGAGCTTCATGCGGGCCGGGTGCGTGGGCGAAATTATAATGGGCGAATCGGCCATTAAACGCCTCTGGCGGCTAAAATGTGACTGTAGCAGAATGAAGTCGAGGCGCAACCGTGAGAGCCCAACCCGTTAATGGCGTGATGCAGACGGACGAAGTGGCTCCCAAATGCCTCCATTTTGGGCCGAATGGCAAGCGATGCTCGCGGCCTGCGGCAATTGGCGGGTTCTGCGATAAGCATGATCCCGAGCGGGCTGCGCCGCCGGACCTTCCCCTCTTGCGAATGGCTGCTGCGGTGCTGCTTTTGATCGCGTTGCTTTGGCCGCTGCTAGCGGACGTAGTGCGGGAATTGCGAAGCTGGCTGCGTTAGCTGGGTCTCAACGCCAATTGCGTGGCGCGATTGAGCTCGTACTGCCGACCACTTTGTACCTCAGGCTAAGGAGAGGATTCCAGCGGCATCCAATACGCGGAGTTTCCGGGAACTTTCGTCCACATGCTCCAACTCAAATCTTAGGAGAGGCCAGTCGGTTCGAATGGACATCTTCTCCGGCCATTCGACGATGACAATCGCGGGCTCGGCAAAAAGGTCCTCGACGCCCAGCGTTTCGAAATCGTGAAAATCGGCGATGCGATAAAGGTCGATATGATAAACGCGGGCGCCGTTGCGGTACTGATGCACTAAGGTGAACGTCGGGCTCGTGACATCTTCCTCGCGGGCTACGCCCAGGCCGGTCACCAAGCCCTTCGTGAGCGTAGTCTTCCCTGCGCCAAGTTCGCCTGCGAGCAAAATTAAGACGGGTGGCTTCAGCCGCGCGCCAAGCTCTTTCCCCAGCCGAATGGTCTCCTCCGCGGAGTGAGTGATCCACTCACGGCTCGGCATGGTCGAGCTCGGCGATTAGCTTCGCGTACGCTTTAGGAATCGCGCGTATGATGTCCGTGGCCATCAACGAGATTTCGCCGGACTCCTCCGCAGCAAGGTCGCCTGCGAGGCCGTGCAGATAAACTGCGAGGCACGCCGCTTTCGACCAATCCACCTTTCCGTGCTGCGCGAGTATTCCCGCAACCATGCCGGTGAGCACGTCGCCGCTACCGGCTTTTGCCATTCCGGGATTACCTGTCGAGTTGATCCAGGTGCGGCCGTCGGGAGTCGCGATCACGGTTTGATGGCCCTTGAGCACGACTGTGGCTTTGAGATCGGCGGCCGCCTTCTCTGCGCTCCCTAGGCGATCGCGCTGCACATCTTGCGTCGGAGCGTTCAGCAAGCGCGCCATCTCTCCCGGGTGTGGCGTCACCACGCATTTCTCGCAGCGATGCTGCCCAAGTTCGCCGCTTCTTCCGGCGAACGCGTTCAAGCCATCCGCGTCAAGTACGAGCGGCGTGGGAAAATCACCGACGACGGCGCGCACGAATTCCTGCGTCTCGGACTGTATCGTCAGCCCGGGCCCCATTGCGAGAATGTCCTTGCCGCGCAGAAGATCGGTGAATCCGGAATATTCGAGGCAGCGAAGGCTGAGCGTGCCGGCAGGAGTTGCAGGCAGCGGCGCAGTCATGAGCTCGGGAATGTAAGAACTGATGACAGAAATGCACACATCCGGAGCGGCGACGGTCGTAAGTCCGGCACCAGCCTTCAGCGCGGCCGATCCGGCCATCACTGCCGCACCAGTCTTGCCCAGCGATCCCGCCACGACCAGTACATGACCGAAATTGCCTTTATTGGCGCTGGCGTTGCGGCGCAGATGGATTCCCGCGAATTCCGAGGATTCGAGCCAGCGCACGCGGGAATCGGAACACTCCTCCACAAGCGACGCCGGAGAACCGATGGAGCCGACCACGAGCCGTCCGACTTTCTCCGACGCCGGATAGAGCAGCTGGCCAACTTTCGGAGCCGTGAACGTGATGGTCACGTCGGCTTCAATCGCTGGGCCGGCAATATCGCCGGTATCAGCCGACAAGCCTGAGGGTATATCGACAGCAAAGATCCGAGCCGCATCGCCAACGCGATTCAAGTCATTGATGACCTCTGCAAGCCAGCCTTCGACGCCGCCGCGCATCCCTGTCCCGAATAGCGCGTCAATGATGATGCTGGCGGGGCTGATCGCGTCCTTTGCCGCCGCCCACGCATTCGCATCGCGCGCGGCGATAATTTCACCGCCCTCTTTCTTCAAGCGCCGCAGGCTCAGCGCAGCATCGCCGCGAACTTCCGCCGGATCGCTGCAAAGAATGACGATAGGTTTCGCGCCACGCTGGCCGAGTAGCCGCGCAATTACAAAGCCGTCGCCGCCGTTATTTCCCTTGCCGCAAATGATGGCAGTTCGCTGCTTCCCAATATCGGGGACGCACGAAAGAAAAATCTCCACGAATCGCGCGCCGGCATTTTCCATCAATTGCGCGCTGGGAATCCCGTGCCGCTCGGTCGAGAGGCGATCCACTTCGCGCATTTGCGCCGCGGTGAGGATCTTCATGGCGTCAGATCGTTTGTGGGAATTTCAGACAAGTCGAGACCCGCTGCAGCGCGCTTCACGCAATCACAACATCCATCCGCCGCTCACGTTCAAGGCCTGGCCAGTGATGAAATCCGCCTCGTCGCTGGCGAAAAACCGGACCGCGACCGCGACATCCTGCGCCGAAGGCGGCCGGCCGATCGGCGAGCGCGTATCGCGAATCTTTCGCGCTTCATCAGCGGTCAGATCCCGTTCATCCACGTTCGAGGGATTAATGACGTTCACCGTGATGCCGTGCTTCGCCTCTTCCACAGCCAGCGAGCGCGAGAAGGACACGACCGCCGCCTTCGCGGCGGCATAAGCGGAAATCGTCGCCTGGCCGAATGCGCGCTCCGCGCCGACGGCACCCAGATTGATGATTCGCCCCCAATGCTGCCGGCGCATCACGGAAAGCACAGCCTTGCTCATATAAAACACGCTCAGCAAATTCGAAGCCAGCACGCGCTGCCATTCCTCGTGCGTGGTCTCGATCACCGGCTTCCAATTGAATGCGCCAACGTTGTTGACCAGAATATCGAGCCGTCCAAATCGCTCGACCACGGTATCCACAAGAAACTGCACCTTTGACGCGTCGGTGACATCCGCTTCGACAGCAAAGCACTCCGCTCCGGCAGCCTGCATTTCGCGCAACGCATTCTGCGCCGCGGCTTTGTTCGAACGATAAGAAATCGCCACGCGCGCTCCCGCCTGCGCCAGTCCCATCGCGATGCCTTTGCCGATTCCGCGGCTTCCGCCGCTAACCAGCGCTGCCCGCTGCCGAAGAGCCAATTTCCAATCCCCTTTCGCTTCAGAACCCGCAAGTATAAGGGAAACCCGCTTGCCGCCCTAGTCGCTTCCTTGATTTCCGTTCGAGTTCAGACGCGCCACGACTACGGTCATATCGTCGGCCTGCTCATCGGTACCGCCCCACTGCTCCGCAGCATCGATCAATTCCTCGGCAATCCTTCCGGGAGGAGCGGCGCGATGCCGCAAGACTTCCTCCAGCAACCGCCGCGAGCCGAATTGCTCTCCAAAAACGTTCTCCGGCTCGGTCAATCCGTCGCTGAACATCACGAACACGCTTTCAGAAAGCGTCGGCACGGTGACCGAATCGTACGAGGCTTCCTCGAACAGGCCCACGACCGTTCCGCCTTCCTCAAGTTTTTTCACGCTGTCGCCACAAACGAGAAAGGGGATGCAATGTCCCGCATTCGTGTATTCGAGGGTCCGGCGATCCGAGTCGTAAATCGCGTAGAAAAGAGTCGCGTAGCGATCGTCCGACGTGTTGCGGCAAAGATGCAGATTGAGCCGCGCGACGGTTTCAGCCGAACCTGCGGCCGCGTCGAGCAGTACCATGCTTCTTAGCGCCGCTTGCAAACTTGCCATCAAGAGCGCCGCGGAAATTCCCTTCCCGCTGATGTCGGCAAGCACAATCGCCACTCTTGCCGGGCTGAGATGGATGAAATCGTAATAGTCGCCGCTGACCGTCCGCGCCGCTCGGCAAATCGCCGCCAACTCCACTCCCGGCAACTGCGGAATCGTCCGCGGGAAAAGCTGCGCCTGCACTTCGCGAGCGATCGTGATTTCGCCTTCGAGTCGCTGGCGCTGGCGTTGCTCCTCAATCAAGCCGCCGATCGAGCTGGTCATTTCATTGAATGATTCGGCGAGCACGCCCAGCTGGTCTTTCTGCTGCACGCGAACGCGCCGCGAGAAATCGCCGCGCCGCACGTAGCGGGTCGCCTCATAGAGATCCGCTACCGCAGAGGTAATCCGCCGCGTCAAAATAAACCCGGTAACGAGCGCCCCAGCCTCCATCAAGATGAACAGGATGCTGGCCAGAACAAAAACCAGACTGACGAGCGGGCCGATCGCACCGACCGAAGCAAAAAGCGTGCCGTTGAGCCGCGACGGCCGCACCTTAAATCCGGCATAAATCGGCGTCGATTGCGGCTCGGGATTGCCCGGATCGGCTCGCAGGGCCTCGAGCGTGAGCGCCCCATTGATCGGCGGGTCCATCCAGCGCGCGGGCGGGCCGAGTTGCCGGCGACGGCTCGCGATGTCATACGCAGGAACGAAATCGGACGCGTGCTGTGCGTCCGGCGCGCCACCGGAAGCCGCCGGCTTCATCACCGTAAATTGAATCGGGCCCAATTCATCCGACAAACCGTCGAGGAAATCGGAAGTAACCGGCAGCGAAACGCGCAGCGGAATCGAATCCCGCGCCACGTGCACGTGGCGGAAACACTGAATCCAGAGCTGGCCATCCTGATCGACCAGGCCGACGAACTCGCGCCTCTCGCGGCCATCGCTATGCCGCGTCAAAATATCGGCAGGCTTGCCATCGACGATCAGCCCGGTGTACTCGCTCGATTCCGAAGCAACCACCGCGGCCACTGTGGGCCGCTGCAGCACAGCAGACGTGCTGACGGTAGTCTCACTGGCGGTCTCGCGCGCAATGGAATGTGCGATCGTGTCGGACACCGCGCGCAGCTCGTGCATGCGGTCCGCGAGGCCATCCCGCAACACGTGTGCGCCGAGCTGAATGTAAAGCAGGTAGGCCGCAATTCCCGCCATGGTCAAGAGCAGCACCACCGGAACCACGGCGATGAATATGTAGGCGACAATCAGCCGGTTGCGTAAGCTCCAAAGGAGCTGGCCGCGCACCCACGGCGTCAAACGGAACGAAAAATAGATCAGCGCGAAAACAAATAGATAGTCCAGCAGGCCGAGAAGCGGAAAAGCGAAGCCGTACGCCCGTACGATTCGCGCCAGCACGAACAGCACAACAATTCCCAACGCTCCAGCGTCGACCGCCGTTAGGCGCCGTGCGACCACACGCATTCGCGCAATGATGCGCTCAGGCATGACCGGCCATTGTGACGCAGACAGGCGTCCGCACTCAACGCCTAAGCGAAGGTAATGCCGTTCATTCAGGCGATCGTGATTTTCACCGCTTCAGAGAGTTCTGCACCCGGCTATGCTTGCGGCTGTAGGTGAAGTAAATCACCATGCCGATCGCCAGCCAGATGATGAGGCGCGCCCAGTTGATCCAACCAAGCTTGTACATCATGTAGCCGTTGAAGAACACGCCGAGTATGGGAATCCACGGAACCCACGGCGTGCGGAACGGGCGTTCCTGCCCGGGATTGGTGCGCCGGAGCACGATCACCGCGATGCATACGATAACGAATGCCAGCAGAGTTCCGATATTCACCATTTTTCCGATGTCGTCGATCGGCACTGTGCTGCCGATGATCGCTGCCAGCAATCCCACCAGAATCGTGTTCTTGTAAGGCGTCCGGAATTTCGGATGAATCGCGGCGAAGAATTTCTTGGGAAGCAGGCCATCGTTCGCCATCGAATAGAGAACGCGCGTCTGGCCCAGAAGCATGACAAGCATCACGCTCGTCAATCCCGCCAGCGCTCCCGCGGTAATTAAGTAAGAAGCCTTCGTCAGTCCGCGATCCATGAAGGCGACCGCCAGCGGCGCCTCGATATTGATTTCTTTCCACGGCACCATGCCCGTCAGCACGGCGGCCACGAGAATGTAGAGGATCGTGCAAGCCACCAGCGAAGCGATGATCCCAATCGGCAGATCGCGCTGGGGATTCTTGGCTTCCTGCGCGGTGGTGGATACGGCGTCAAATCCGATGTAGGCGAAGAAGATGTAAGCCGCCCCTGCGCCGATTCCGCCGAAGCCCATCGGCGCGAACGTGGACCAATCATGGCCCCAATTCGACGTGTGCACGTAATGCATACCGACGGCGATCACGAACAACACTACGGAAACCTTAATCATGACGATCGCGGAGTTGAATCGCGCGGATTCCTGAATTCCAATCACTAGAATCGTTGTGATTACCAGCGCGATGCAGAAGGCCGGCAGATTGAACCCAACCTCGACGCCAAATAGATGAGGCGCGCCGACAAGCTCGTGCGCCCGCTGGATAAGTTCGGGCGTCTGCGCGGAGATAATGTCTCCGACCTTCGAAAGAAACGCTTGCGTGCCTTCGACCAGCGAGGAATCGGCCGAGTGCGCCATCTGCCGGGCGACGATATTCTCCGCCGTTCTCAGCGAGGTCCAGTGGTCGTACGCCAGCCACAACGGCATGCGCACGTGGAAAATGTTCAAGAACTCGATGAAATGATTCGACCAGCCTGACGAAACCGTGCTGGCGCCCATGGCATATTCGAGCGTCAAATCCCAGCCGATGATCCAGGCGAAGAGTTCGCCGAGCGCCGCATACGCATACGTATAAGCGCTTCCCGCCAGCGGAATCATCGCCGAGAATTCCGCATAGCAGAGACCGGCGAAGGCGCATCCGAATCCGGAGATCACAAACGAAAGCATCAGCCCCGGACCGGCAT
The DNA here is from genome assembly GCA_963841235.1 of uncultured Acidobacteriota bacterium. Lineage (GTDB taxonomy): Bacteria > Acidobacteriota > Terriglobia > Acidiferrales > UBA7541 > Palsa-147. The sequence continues at coordinate 185,137 of CAWJBU010000001.1, forward strand.
AGTGTGCGCCGAGTCCTGAGAGCACGAAAATTCCCGCGCCGATAATCGCGCCGATCCCCAGTGCCGTGAGCGTAACGGGCCCGAGCGTGCGCTTGAGGGAATGCTCGGAGGTGTCGCGCGCCTCCTCCATCATCAGTGCCATGGGTTTCTTCGCTAGGACCGAACCGCCCATTCGTCTCCTCCTCGGAGCGAAGCACGTTCCTTCGAATCCCCGCTGCTAACTCGACGCCCTCGACGATTCCGAATTCCGGCTGCGATTCCACAAGAAATACACCGGCACACCGAGCAGCACGATGATGAGTCCCGGCCAAGTGTACTGCGGCTTGTATCTCAAAAGCTGAATCTCGATAAACACCGCCATCACGAGGTACAGCGCCGGCAAAACCGGATAGCCGATCGCGCGATACGGCCGCTCCATATTTGGGCGCGTGCGGCGCAGTACGAAGAGCCCCGTCAACGTCAGAATGTAGAAAATCAAGACGGCAAAAATCAGAAAGTCGAGCAACTGGCTGTAGGTCCCCGAAAGGCAGAGCACGGACGCCCAAATGCACTGAACGATGAGCGCCGCGCCCGGCGCATGGAATTTGTTCACCTTGCCGACCGACTTAAAGAACAATCCGTCCTTCGCCATCGCGTAATAAATGCGCGCCCCAGCGAGAATTAGGCCGTTATTGCAGCCGAACCCTGAAATCAAAATCGCGATCGCCATCACCACCGCGCCCACAGGCCCAAAAATCACTTCCAGCACGGCCGTGCCGACGCGGCCTTCCGCCGCATATTGAATTCCACGCGCCAGCGCGGTGTGCCCCGCTGGATCCCCGGAGATCGGAAGCACGCGGAGATATGTGACGTTGGCCAGAATGTACAACGTCATCACAATGAACGTCCCAAGCGCGAGCGAGAGCGGCAGATTGCGGCTCGGGTTCTTCACCTCGGCCGCGGTGAACGTGATGTTATTCCAGGCATCCGCCGCGAACAGCGATCCCACCATGGCCACGGCCACCAACGTGATCGTCCCGATCATCCACGTGCCTTCACCCGGCGGATACGGATGCATCGTCGAAAGCCCGGCGTTGCGCCAGAAATGCGTGAAATTCACCTCGCGCGCCGCCGCCGTCGAAAAGAGCACTCCGAGAACCGCCAGCACGGCGAGAGTTCCGGTCTTGGTCACGGTAAAAACATTTTGCACGATCGAGCCAATGCGCAGCCCGCGCGAATTCAGCCAGGTCAGGAAGACGATCGATGCAATCGCCAGCAGGTTTTGCGTGTTGAGGCCCACGTTGTAGGGCCCGAGCGTCCCGAACCACAGCTTCCACGGGCCGATGGTGCCGACCTTAAAGATCCATGTGGAAGCCGAGAACCAGGGAACCATGACACCCGTAAATTTCGAGAACGCGATCGCAACCGCAGCGATCGTCGCCGTCTGGATCACCAGCAGCATTGTCCAGCCGTAGAGAAATCCCCACATCGGCCCGAGCGATTCGCGCAAATAAACGTACTGCCCGCCGGCGTGCGGCATCGCCGCCGCCAGCTCTCCATAACTGAGCGCTCCGATCAGCGTCATCACGCCCGACATGATCCACACCGTCAGCAGCAGCCCCGGGCTTTGCACCTGGCCGGCGATATCCGCGGAGACGATGAAGATGCCCGAGCCGATCATCGAGCCGCAAACAATCATCGTCGAGTCGAACAGCCCGAGGCCCTTCACCAGCTCCGTCTGCTGGCTACCGGCAACCCCGGCCATCGGTACAACCCGCTCAGCCATCAACGCCACTCCTCAACCCTGCGCGCTCCGGACTTTCGCCGCGATGCGAATATATTCCGCCGCGCGTTCCCCTGGCTTCCCCGCCGCAATCAGATCGCGAATCACCGCGACCGAATCCGCCCCGGCACGATATACCGACTCCGCGTTCTCCAGCGAAATTCCGCCTATCGCCACAAGCGGCTTGCGAGTCGCAGCCCGAGCCCGAGCCACGAATTCCAGGCCCACCACCGGGTCCGGATTTTTCTTGGTGGTAGTAGCAAAAACCGGCCCGACCGCTATGTAATCCGCCGAAGTCCTGAGCGCCGCGCTTAACTGCTCCAAGTTGTGCGTCGAAATTCCCACCCAGCGTGCACCGCACATGGCCCGCGCATCTTCGACTCCCAGATCGTCCTGGCCCACGTGTACGCCGCCCGCATCGCAAAGCGCCGCGATATCAGCGCGATCGTTGACGATAAACTTCGCGCGCCCCCGCAATCGCGACGCAAGCGCCGAACAAATCTCAAATAGCCGCCGCGGTGTGGCCGTCTTATCGCGATACTGAATCAGCCCGACGCCTGCCTCGACGAGCTCCTCAGAAACCCTCAAAGCCCGCTCGCCGGCCACTTCCGCGTCCACAATCGCGTAAACCGCTGGAAACACGACCCCTCTTTGTCTATTTCGCCGCCATTGCGGCCGTCCGGTCAAGGAAATGGGTGTCGAAGTTTCCCGCGATGAACTCCTCATCCGTCAAGATCTTCCGGTGGAGCGGGATAGTCGTTTTGATTCCCTCCACCACGAATCCTTCAAGCGCCCGGCGCATCCGCGCGATTGCCTCGGTGCGGTCGCGGCCGTGGGTAATCAATTTCGCCACAAGCGAGTCGTAGTAAGGAGGGATCACCGCGTCCGCGTACGCCGCCGTATCCACGCGCACGCCCGGTCCCCCCGGCACTCGAAACGCCGTAATCCGGCCCGCGGACGGCGTGAAAGTTTCGGGGTCCTCGGCATTAATGCGGCACTCGATGGCGTGCCCGCGCGATTCGAACGGCCCCACCACGTCCTTCAACTTTTCTCCCGCCGCGAGGCGAATCTGCGACTTCACCAGATCCACACCGGTGACCATCTCCGTCACCGGATGCTCCACCTGAATGCGCGCGTTCATCTCGATGAAGTAGAGCTTCCCCGATGTATCGCGCAGAAATTCCACCGTGCCGGCGCTCGAATATTTCAGCTTCTTGAGCGCCGCGACCACTTTGTCGCCCATCTCCTTGCGCTTTGCCGCATCCATCACCGGCGACGGCGACTCCTCCAGCACTTTCTGATGCCGCCTCTGAATCGAACATTCTCGCTCGCCCAAATGAATCACGTCCCCGAATTTGTCTCCCAGCACCTGGAACTCGATGTGCCGCGGCCGCTCGATCAATCTCTCAAAGTACACATCCGGGCATCCAAAAGCCTGCCCCGCCTCATTCCGCGCCGTCTGGAACGCAGAGATCAATTCTCCGGCTCCAGTAACCATGCGCATGCCGCGCCCGCCGCCGCCCTCGGCCGCCTTGATCATCAAGGGATAGCCGATCTCTTTCGCAGCCTTCCGCGCCGCCTCTTCATCCGGCACTACTCCTTCACTGCCGGGAATCACGGGCATCCCGGCATCGGCCATGGCCTGCCGCGCCTTGTCTTTCTCCCCCATCAAGCGAATGGCTTCCGGGTGAGGGCCAATAAACGTAATCTGCGACGCCTCGCACACTTCCGCGAAGTTCGCGTTTTCGGAGAGAAAGCCGTAGCCCGGATGGATGGCGTCCACGTTGGTGATTTCCGCGGCGCTGATCACTTGCGGGATGTTCAAGTAGCTGTCTGACGATCGCGGCGGACCGATGCACACCGCTTCATCGGCAAAGCGCACGTGGAGAGAATTGCGGTCGGCTTCGGAATAAACAGCGACAGTGCGGACGCCCAGCTCTTTGCAGGCGGCCAGGATTCGCAGGGCGATTTCGCCCCGGTTGGCGATCAGAATTTTTCCAAACATCTCGCTGGGCGCGGGGCCATTTCTGCTCGCCTACTTCTTGCGCAGCGGATGAATGCCGAAAAGCGGTTCGCCGTATTCCACCGGCTGGCCGTTCTCAACGAAAATCCGCATCACTTCCCCATCCACGTCCGACTCGATCTCGTTCATCAGCTTCATCGCTTCGATGATGCAGAGAACCTGGCCGGACTTCACCCGGTCGCCGGGACGCACGAAGGCATCGGCTTCAGGGCTGGGGGAGGCGTAAAACGTGCCCACGATGGGCGACTTGATCATATGGAGATCTTCGGCGCGGCCGGCCTCGGCCGGTGAGGACTCGCGCGCAGCGGCCGGTGCGGCCGACACCGCAGCAGGCCCAGCCGATGGCGATGCAATGACGATTTCGGGCACGATCGCAGAGCGCAACACCGGCCCGGAGTTATGCGACGCCTTCTTCAGCCGGATACGGAAGCTGTCGCGCTCGTACTCGAATTCCTCGAGGCCGTGCTTCCCCATGAACTCAAGCACATGCTCGAGTTCCCGTAAATCGACTCCGGACGCCCCCGGGGCGCCACCGCCCTCTTTCGCTTTCTTCGATCCGGCCATTTAGAGCTCTAGAAATTCCTTAGGTGCGCGGGTCAAAACCTCCACGCCGCGCTCCCCGATTACGACGTCGTCCTCGATGCGGATTCCCCCCACACCTTCGATGTAAACGCCCGGCTCGATGGTCACCACGTTGCCGGCCGCCAGCCGCGACGCTTCGCCGCGCGCAAGTCGCGGCATTTCGTGCACTTCCAGCCCCAGACCGTGTCCCGTGCTGTGTGTGAAGGCCCGCGCGAGGCCGTGACGGCGCAAGGTGCGCCGGGCCGCGGCATCCACGTCTCCTGCCTTTACACCGGGCGCTAGAGCATCGATGGCCGCCAACTGCGCTTCGAGCACTGCGTGGTACCAGCCGCGGACTTTCCGGGCCGCCCTGCCGACGAAAACCGTCCGCGTCATGTCACTGCAATATCCGCGGAGTATAGCACCGAGGTCTAGGACGACCAACTCGTTTTTCCCAATTTGGCGCCCTGTGGGACGCGCATGCGGCAACGCCGAGCGTGGTCCGGCGGCCACAATCGACTCGAACGACGGTCCGGCCGCTCCCTTCCTCCGCATCCGGTATTCCGCCTCCGCCGCCAGCTCGCTCTCGGCGATTCCGGGCTGAACCAGCGCTACCACCTCGTCAAATACCTCGCCAATGAGCCTGGCAGCCTGCCTGATCTCCTCAATTTCGTGGTCATCCTTGACCGCGCGCAAATCCTCGACGGCGTTGGCATCCCCCTTCCACGCCACCTGCGCGCCCGCAGCCGCACGCAGTTGCTGGAACTGGCCTACGGACACTTTGGAGGGCGAAAAAAGCACCCGCTGCTTCCCCCGGCCGCGCCGCAGCAACGCTCCAACCTCGCCCGCGAGCCCGTGCTTCGCGATGCGCACGCGCACGCCGCTGCCCGACACTTCCTCGGGCGCCTGAATCGCATAGCGGCTATCGGTGACCAACGTCGCGCTGTCCGGGCCGGCAAGCAGAACGCCGCTGTCACCAGTAAACCCGGAGAGATACGCGATATTCGGGAGATGCGTGACGAGAATGGCGTCCCCGCGGAGCCCTAAAATGCGAATCCGGAGCCGCTCGATGCGGCTCCGGATTCTGTTTCTTTCGAAATTGCGTTCCGTCAAATGGCCCGGCCCCCCGGCTCTCCCGTTAGTTCGGGAGAATTCGTGGAGTTAGGAAGAACAGCAGCTCCGACGAGGTCGAACTGACTGTCGAGTGCTTGAACAGGTTGCCGATTACCGGCAGGCTGCCCAACAACGGCACCAAGTCAATCGAAGTGCGTTGCTGCGACACGATGATTCCGCCGATCACCAACGTGGCGCCGTCGGAAACCAGCACGCGCGTGTCCGCCTCCTGCGTGTCAATGGCGGGAATGCCCTCGACGCGCGGGATGGATTGATCGATCTGGTCGTTGGTCACCTTCACGTCCATGAAGATGGTTCCTTCGGCAGTGATCTGCGGCGTGACTTCAAGCTGCAGCACCGCGTCCACGAACTGCACCGAAATCGTGTTGTTCACGATGGTCTGCACGGGAATTTTGGTTCCCTGCTTGACGGTCGCCTTTTCGTTGTTCTGCGTAATCACGCGCGGCTTAGAGAGCAACTTGCCCACGCCCTTGTTCTCCGCCGCCGTGATGATGTAATCGAGGGCGAAGTTCCGGGAAGTGAAGAGGTAGCTGAATCCGCTCGTCGGCGAACCTACTCCGAGGTTCGTCACGAAGGGCATAGACGGCGCGGAGCTGGATGATCCTCCGCCGGAGGTAACGATGAGAGGCGGCGTCGGAATCGGAGCCGAGCGGCTGATGTTGCTCGTTCCCACCTCGCCATTGCCGCCGACCACGTTGTTGCGGCTCGCGGTGCCCGCGGAAAATGCGAGCTGCGTGCCCAGTTCGCGCGAGAAGCTGCGGTTCGCAGCCACCACGCGCGCTTCGATTTCCACTTGCTGCGACTTGCGGTCGAGCTGCCGGATCAAGTTATCGACCACTGGCATCACCGCCGGAATGTCGCGAATGATCAAAGTATTCGAGCGCGCATCGGAAATCACGTCGCCGCGCGATGAGAGGAATTTTTTCAGCGTGTTGGCCATATCGTCGGCCTTCGCGTAGCTCAGCACTCGCGTGGTCGTCACGACATCCGCGGCTTCCGCCTGCGCCTTGGCCAAGTCGCGTGATTCCTCGGCTTCCTTCCTCACCGTCTCGCGCGTGGCGATGCGCAGCACGTTGCCTTCAAGCTGCTTCTCGAGATCGTTGTTCTTCAACACGATATCGAGCGCCTGGTCCCACGGCACATCATCGAGCACGATCGTCAGGCTGCCCTTCACGTTCGGGTCCACCACGATATTCAGTCCGCTGATCTCGTGAATCAGGCGGAAGAAATCGCGCAAATCAACGTCCTTCAAGTTCACCGAAATCGGCTCGCCTGAATACTTGCCGGAGGCTGGGCCCGCAGCCGCTTGTCCATTGACCATCGGCGTCCGGGTCACACCAGCGGGCTTGGTATCGTCGGCCGCGCCGGAATTCGGCTTGGTTGCTGCCGGAAGCGGCATCTTTGCCGGATCAGGAGATGCCAGCGCTGCGCCCGGTTGGGTCAGCGTGGCCGGCAAAACCACCGCAGGCGCCGCTACTCCGCCGGTCTCATGCTTTTGCGCTTTGCGCGTGTGCACATTCGAGGTGGTAACCACCGGCTCCGCGTCATCGCCGCTCTGCGATTTGCCGGCGCCCTTGGCCACAAATTCCACGGTAACCGTATTCCCCTTCGCGCTGATCGTGTACGGCGCCGGCGCACGCAGCTCAATCACCACTCGCGCCACGTCCGGCGAGAACTGCGCCAGCCTCACCTGCCGTACTGGATCAAGATTGCTCGCGATATTGTGTTCGGAAGTCTTCACGTGCGTGCCTGAAAAATCCAGCACGATGCGATCGGGATTGCTGAGCCGCAGCACGTGGTAAGTCAACGGTCCGTCTCCGGTAACGTTCACGGCCGTATCGTTGCCAGCCTGCTCCAGGCGCACATGCTCAATCGCCGCACGCGCATCGGAATTCGTATTCCCGGCACTTGGAGCCGCCGTGGGAGCTTCAGAATCAGCGGAAGGCTTCGGTGCATCGTCGTTCTTCGCTCCGCCGCGCCCATTCGCCACCACCACGGTCAACTCGTTCGGTCCCTGGCGCTCGACCACCGGTTCCGCCACGGCGCTCATCCGCACTTCGATGCGCACCACAGACTTCTCGCCCGTCGCATAGGACAGCACGCGGTAGCCGCTCACCAGCTCCGAGTCCAGAATCTTCGCCGAGCTCGCTTGCGGCGCCGACACTCCGCTCAGATCCAGCACGAAGAGCGACCGGTTCGGCCGGCTCGTGGTGTATTGGAAAGGCGCCGTGGATTGCGCCACCAGCCGCACCACGCCGTCCTTCACCTCGCTGTCGAGCCGCACCACCGGCCGGGTCTCCGCCCGCGCCACGCCGCTCGACGCTATCAGGCTCGCCGCCAGAAGAAGGGCGAGTCCCCACGGTTGCCTTATGATCCTCATTGCTGCTCTCCTGCGCTCGAATAGAGTCGCTTGGTTACTTCGCGCTCGACCGGTTTCCCGAAAGCATCTTTCGTCGATTCGCGGAACACGACACCGTCCAGACTGATCTTTTCCACTTCGCCGTCGTACAGGCGGTCGCCTTCACGGACGAAATAAACGCGTTGCTGCGGATTCGATACCACCGCGATCATGCCGTTCTGCGATTTCACGGTCCCGTCCACGCGGATCTGCGCAATCACCAGTCCCGCTTTGCCCGGAGGTAGCGGCGGGCCCGATTTGCGCATGGCCAGCAGCGAAAGGAACGGATCGCGACGCGGAGCGACCGGTGCGGCCGTCTGCTCGGTAGCCGCCGCTTCGCCTGTCTTGGCCTTTGGCGCTGCGCCCTGTTTCTTCGCCGCCGGCTTTTGCGCCGAGACTTTGGGAGCAGCGGGCTTCGCCGTCGCCGCAGCCTTGGCCGTTTTCTTCTTGGCCGGTTTCGCGGCCGGCGCCGATGCTGCCGCGGGCTGCTGCGGAGCGCTGTCTTGCGCCAACAGCACGGGAGCAAGCCACAGCGCCAGAGCGGCCACTGCTATCGTCTTCGCAATTGATTTTGCAAGTCTCATATCTCTCGTCCCTATCTCTTGGCAGGCGCCGCGGCCTTGGTTGCTGTGGGCGGCGGGGCCTGCTCGTCGGCGGGCTTGCTGAAATAGGTCGTCACCGTCATCGTGCCGGTTACCGTCGTCCCCGGAGTCATCTGGAACTGCGGCGCCGTGGTCGTCCCGATGCCGCTCAGCTTCAAATCCCCGACGTTTATGATTCGCGACAGCCGGCTCAGCTTGGTGAAAAAGTCCAGCACCGAGTAATACGGGCCGTCCACCTCGAGATCGAAAGGCATCTCGTCGTGATAATCCTTTGGCACAATCGGCTTGGTGGTGATCTTACGAATCGACACGCCCGAGGTGCTCGCCGCTGTTTGAAGCATGATGATGAACTGATCCACCTGCTTGTCTTCCGGGACGATGGTCTGCAGCGTAGCCAGCTGTTTTTGCAGCGCTTCCATTTCACTCTGCAATTCCACCCGGCGTTGCTGGTAGACCCGCAGATTCTGGACATCGGTTTCCAGCGGACCTAGCTGCGCTTTGGCAGCTTTCAAATCGGCGCCCACTTTCGCCACCGGAGAAAATGGCGCCCACAGGCCCAACAGTACGATTAGAAATGCCACGCCCAGATAAATGAGCGCCTGGATCGGCCAGGGCCAGTCTCGGAACGGCGTTGCCATCGGTTTAGCTCCTGCCCTTCGGTGCCGGAGCCCCAGCCGCTGCGGGCGGCGTGGCGGCTGCCGGGGCCGTCTGAGCGCTGGCGATTTCCGCGCTCATCGTAAACGCGAAGGTCTGCACGGATTTCTCCAGGTCGTTCTCCTTCGCTTCCTTGATCTCAATCTTGTCGAAGTACCCGGAGCGCTTCATCTGCGTGATGAAGTTGGCCACCGCGTTCACAGAGCTCGCTTCGCCCTCAAACGTCAGCGTGTTACCCGCTTTCGAGAGCGACGTCAGCCAGACACCCTCCGTGCGCGCTACCGTGCCCGCCACTGCGGTCAGTAGTTCCTGGCCGCCGGTGCGTCCTTTTTGCAGCTCTTCGATCACGTTAATCCGCTGCTGCAAAATCTGTTTCTCGCTTTCGAACTGCTGCACCTGCAGCCTGATCTGCTGCAGACGCGCCTTCTCCGCCTGAAGCTCGCTGATTTTCTGTTTCGTCTGCGTCAATTCCTTGTTCTGCCCGACGTAGATGACGAAGAGCACGATGGCCGCTGCCGCAAGCGCGCCGATCAGCATCAGCACGCGTACTGTGGCTTCGACGGGTACCGCTTGTTTGGCGGCCTTGGGGCGCGCCTGGCCGAGTAAGTTGATCCGAATCATGGCTAGTCAAAACTCCTCAAAGCCAGGCCGACGGCGATGGCCAGCCGCGGCGCCATATCCCGGAGCTGGCTTTCGTCGAATTGACCCGGTGTTACACCGATCTTTCGAAATGGGTAGAGCTCCTCGACCGGCATCGCGAATTCCTCGCGCAGCAAGTCGAGCAGGCCCGGCACGCGCGCCGTTCCGCCGGCCACCAGGATGCGCCGGATGTTTTCGCCGCTGGCCGTCGCGCGGAAAAAGTCGAACGTCTTCTGAATTTCCAAAATCAAAATGTCCGAGACCGATCGCAGGATCGCTGTGCGCTGCTCTTCGGAAACGCCCGCGTGTGTCCCGCCCATTTTCAATTTCTCGGCGTCTTCAAAGCTCAAATCCAATTCCTTCTGCAGTGCGTCGGTGTACTGGTTGCCGCCCACGGAAACGTCGCGTGTAAACAGCGGCGTCGAGCCGCGCACGATGTTGATGTTCATCACGCTCGCGCCGATATTCAGCAGCGCCACGACTTGACCCGGATCAGGGTCGTAGTTGATTTCGAAGCAGTTCTGCAGCGCAAACGCGTCGATATCCACCACCACGGGTGTCTTCCCCGCCTGCGCCAGCACGTTCGTGTGATTCAGAATCTTGTCTTTCTTCACCGCCACCAGCAGCACGTCCATCTGGTTGTCGGTGGCCTCCAGCAACTGGTAGCTCAGGTTCACGTCGGCGATGTCGAAGGGAATGTGCTGGCTGGCTTCCATCTGCACGCGGTCGAAAAGCTCTTCTTCGCTCATCAACGGCATCGGCACGCGCTTCACGATCACCGAGTGCCCCGATACCGCCGTTGCCACTTCCTTCGATTTCGTTTTCTGGGTGTCGAAGATCGTGCTGATCTTCTCGGCCACCGATGGCGCGTCCATGATGGCGCCATCCACCACCGTGTCCTGTGCCAGGGACTCGATTCCAAAGCTGACGAGTTCGTAGCCCACCTTCGACTTCTTCAGCTCGACGGCCTTCACCGAACTCGAACCGATATCGAGCCCGATCAGCGACCTTGTCTTTCCAAGATTGAACATCGCGCGGCCCCTCGCTCCCCGCTCCGCGATCCTCGCGGCCCGTTGTTCCAGTTGCGAATCGGGTGAATCCGTTTCGTACGGATGTCTTCTAGAACGATTCCCCGGTTCCCACGGCGGCCATGAATTCTGGCCAGCTTGCTCCCGCACAGCATATGAGTACTATGCCTGCCGGTACGTAGTGCTTTTTGTGTTTATTACATCCCTGACTCAGAGTGTCAAGCAGGGTGTTGCTGCGGTGCGCTGTTGGTTAAGAGCAAACTGGAATCAGGCGAGGCAGATATCTGCGAGCGCTGAAGTTGCAAAACTGTACCGATGGCCAGTGTCGATGCGAGATTTACGGCCCTTTTCAGTCAAAAAGTGTCTTATCGTCCCGGGAAATCGCCCAGGTGGAGCTCCTTCCAAATCTCCTTGACGCGCGCCTTCGTCACGGCATCCATTTTTATTTCGTCAGGCCATCGTCCGGCGTATCCCTCGCTGGGCCACTTCCGCGTGGCATCAATGCCCATCTTGGAACCGTAATCCTGCATCCGCGCGGCGTGATCGAGCGTGTCCACCGGACCCATGACGAACTGCACGTCCCGCTCCGGGTCAATCGCACACAACGCTTTCCACACAACCTCGCTCGAATTCTGAATGTCCACGTCGTGATCCACCACGATCACCACTTTCGTGAACATTGCCTGCCCCAGCGACCAAATCGCGCTCATGACCTTGCGCGCGTGCCCCGGATACGACTTCCGGATCGCCACAATCATCAAATTCTGAAAGATTCCCTCGGCCGGCATCGCCACATCCACAATTTCCGGATACTGCATCTTCATCACCGGGAAGAAAACGCGCTCGATCGCATGCCCCATCCAGAAATCTTCCTGCGGCGGCGGCCCCACAATCGTCGTCAGATAAATCGGATCCTTGCGATGCGTGATGCAGGTAATGTGAAACACAGGATACTCGCCCTCGAGCGAATAAAATCCCGTGTGATCTCCGAACGGCCCTTCCGTTCGCGTTTCCGATAAATCCACATAACCTTCGAGCACGATTTCCGCGTTGGCCGGAACTTCCAGCTCATTCGTCTCGCAAGCCACCATCTCCACAGGCTCGCGCCGCAAAAATCCCGAAAACATAAATTCATCCATATCCGGCGGCACAGGAAGAATTCCAGCAAGCGCCGTAGCCGGATCGGCCCCAATCGCGACCGCGACATCCAACTTCCCTTTTCCGCTGCGCGCCTTCGCACTCCGGTAATGCTCCGCCCCATGCTTCTGCGTCTGCCAATGCATTCCGGTAGTGCGCTCATCAAAAACTTGCATCCGGTAGCAACCAACATTTCTTTTCCCCGTCTCCGGATTCTTGGTAATCACCATCGGCCAGGTGATGTAACGCCCGCCGTCCTGCGGCCAACATTTCAATATCGGAAAGTAGTCCAGCGAAAAGTGATCCTTGCGAATCACTTCCTTGCAAGGCCCCGACTTCACCGTCTTCGGAAAAAATGAGCCAAGCTCCGCCAGCTTAGGCAGCATCTTCAATTTGTCGAAAAATCCCTGCGGCGATTGCAAATTCAAGTAACCTCGAATCCTCTCCGAGATTTCATCCAGGCTATCCACTTCCAAAGCCAAATTCATCCGCCGCGCGCTGCCCACAGAATTAATCAGCAAAGGAATCCGCGATCCCTTAGGCTTCTCGAAAAGCAGCGCCGGCCCACCAGCCTTCGAAACCCGATCGGTGATCTCAGTGATCTGCAGCACCGGATCAACTTCAGCCGAGATCCGCCGCAATTCCCCCGCTTTCTCCAACCGCGCAATAAATTCCCGCAAATCCCGATAAGCCACGTACCCTCCGCCCTCCGCAACAATCGCGCGCTCTACAAACCGCACACTCTAACACGCCCAGCCACCGGAGTTCATTCCGGACGCTTTTAGGTGGCAGCCCCCGCATTTATGCGGGGGAGGAGCGCTTCAGCCCTCCGAAAACGCCTCGCCTTCCAATGATGCGCTTTAGCGCTGCGCCTGTCGTCGCAACCCCACCGAACAAACCCACACAAACTCCCGAGCGATCAAACTCCTTGCCGTCCCGCCGCACTCTCAAACGCTCGAATCCTCTCCCGCCCACCGCCCTTTCATTGACTCACACATCTCACCTCCGTAATATGTTGCCGCTCATCGCCCAAGCATCCATCAATGCTCGGACAAACCATTTCGCACTACCGCATCGTAGAAAAACTCGGCGGCGGAGGCATGGGCGTCGTCTACAAAGCCGAGGACATAAAACTAGCCCGTTTCGTCGCTCTTAAATTCCTCCCCGACGAAGTCTCCAAAGATCCTCAATCCCTCGCCCGCTTCGAGCGCGAAGCCAAAGCCGCCTCGGCCCTGAACCATCCCAACATCTGCACCATCCACGAAATTGATGACCAGCACCGGCAGCCGTTCATCGCCATGGAATTTCTCGATGGCCAAACGCTGAAGCATCGCATTGCCGCGCGTTCGCTCGATCTCGACACCATGCTGTCTCTCGCCATCGAAGTCGCCGACGCGCTCGATGCCGCACACGAACAAGGAATCGTTCATCGCGATATCAAGCCGGCAAATCTTTTCGTCACCAAGCGCGGCCACGCCAAGATTTTGGACTTCGGATTGGCCAAGCTGACGCTGCGCAGCGCAAGCCCCGCCGAAGGCGCTACTGCCGCTCTTCAGGATAGGCCCATCAGCGAAGAGCATCTCACCAGCCCCGGCGCAACTCTCGGCACGATTGCTTATATGTCCCCCGAGCAAGTCCGCGGGCGCGAGCTCGATGCCCGCTCCGATCTGTTCTCTTTCGGCGCCGTGCTCTATGAAATGGTCACGAGCACGGTGCCGTTCCGCGGCGAAAGTTCCGGCGACATCTTCGACGCCATCCTCCACAGCGCCCCCGCGGCTCCCGTGCGCCTGAATCCCGCAGTTCCCGCGGATCTCGAGCGCATCATCCACAAAGCCCTCGAGAAGGATCGCGATCTGCGCTATCAGCACGCCTCCGAGATGCGCGCCGACCTCAAGCGCCTCAAGCGCGAGACCGAATCCGGCCGCGCAGTTCCCTCCTCCGGCACGTCCCCTTCACTCCAGTCCGGAACTTCGCCGTCCGCATCTTCCAGCGCGGCTCTGCCAGCTTCTGCTACCGCATCATCCAGCTCCGTCCTCATCGCCGAAGCCCGCAGGCACAAGCCCGCGTTAATTCTTGCCGTCGCGGTGGTCGTAGTGCTCGTCGCAGCCGCGGCATTCGGCCTCTACAAACTCCTCGGCCGCAACGCCCCCTCCATCGACACTCGAAACATCAACATTCGCCCGCTCACCGATCACGGGCAAGCCGTCGGCTTTGCCACCATTTCCCCCGATGGCCGATTGGTGGCGTATGGCCGGCGCGAAGGCGATCGCAGTTTGCGCGTAAAGCAAGTCAGCACCGGCAGCGAAGTCACCGTCGTCCCAGCGCAGTCCGGTTTCTTTGGCGAGGGCGCCACATTCAGTCTCGACGGAAACTATCTCTATTACTTCCACGACGATCCTGCCAACCCTAATTCCAAGAATCTCTATTCCGTTCCAGCCCTGGGCGGAAATTCCCGACAACTAGTCTCCGACGTCGCCAGCGCAGTTGCATTTTCACCGGACGGAAAACGCATGGTGTACCGTCGCCTGTTCTCGGACAAAGGGGAAGATCAGCTCCTGATCGCGAACGCGGACGGCAGCGGCGAGCAAGTGATGTACCGGAATCAATCGGGGTTTAACTTAGTCGGCGACCCCTCGTGGTCAGCGTCCGCGGACCTGATTGCGATGTGTGCCGTAAAACTGGAGAAAAACTCGCTCTCATCAATCCTCGTGCTCACTCCGCAAGGTAAGCTGGCAAAAGCATTCCCCCTGCCGATGATCGCCTCCGCGGTTGCGTGGCTGCCCGATTCTTCCGGCATTTTCTTCCTCGGCGGTGAGAGATCGAATGGGTTGCGCGCGCAAATCTGGTTTCAGCCATATCCGGAAGGTAAGCCCTTCAAGATCAGCAACGACCTTAATCTATACGCCTCGTTAAGCGTCACCGCGGACGGCAAGTCCCTGGTCACCACCCAGGAACGCGAAGCCGCCACCATCTACGTGGGTGACTCTCCAGCCGTTTTGAATGACAAGATCGATTGGAAGCTCGCACCTATCTCCTCCGAGCAAGCAACTGGTTACTCTCTTTCTTGGACCGCTGCCGGGAAACTCGTGCAGCTCGACCTTGCGAACCACCCATTTATCACCGCCGCCGATGGCAGCAACCGCGTTCGTTTGCTGGAGGGTGACGATCCAGTTGTCTTCCCCTCCCCGTGTGGTCCGGCGGACCTGATCGTCATGGTCAGGCTTTCGGAAGATAATTCGGTCAATCTGTGGCGACTGAACAGTTCGACCGGCGAGTTGAAGCAGATCACCTTTGGCCGAGGAGACACGCAGCCGACCTGCACACCCGACGGCAAATGGGTTTTCTACCTCAATTTCGAGGGGGTCAGTCGCATATTTAAAGCATCCATTGACGGAGGCAAGCCAGTGGAGGTCGCCCGCGGAAATGTAAATCTCCCTGTGGTTTCCCCTGACGGAACCTTACTGGCTTATGGCAGGACTGACGGTCAGGGAGCCAGTCTAAAGTCGAAGTTTGTCGTGCAGAAGCTAGAAGGCGGCACCACCGTAAATGAGATCGAAGCTCGTGCAAATTACTTTGCTCTGAAGTGGACCGCGGATGGACACGCGCTCACCTACGTTCGGAATACCACGGGCAATACACAAAACGTGTACATGCAGCCCCTCGCGGGCGGCGCCCCGATCCAGCTGACTCACTTCGACTCCGAGCCTGCGGTGGTTTCCGATTATGCCTGGTCGCGCGACGGCAAAAAATTCGCGGTCACCCGCGCCCGCTACAACGACGCCGACGTAGTAATTTTCACCGGCTTCAAATAATCCCACCGCCGTGATCGCAATTCCGCGCACATCCCGCCGCACGCGCCCCCGCGCATGCTTGCACGCCGTTTCTCTCGAATGTTATTCTTCGCTTGTCTCAAGTATCGAGCGGGAGTGGTTCAGTGGCAGAACGCGAGCTTCCCAAGCTTGAGATGAGGGTTCGATTCCCTTCTCCCGCTCCAATCTCACGCGAGCGCCTTCGGCACCGCTTCTCCCCATCGTCCCTGCGCCCGCAGAATCAGTTCCACCACTTCGCGCGCCGCGCCGTGCCCGCCGCCGGCCCGCGTCACGAAATGCGCCGCCCGCTTCACTTCCTCCACGGCGTTCGCCGTCGCCACGGCCAGCCCCGCGCGCTGCAGCAACGGAAGATCGGGCAAATCGTCGCCCAGATAAGCCGTCTCGGCATCTTCCGCGTCGCTCAACCGCTGGCATTCTTCATACGCCTCGAGCTTCTTCGCGCGCCCCTGAAACACGAAATCCATCTTCATCTCTTTCGCCCGCTGCGCCGTAGCCGCCGAATTCCGCCCGGTAATCACGCCCGTCTTGATTCCCATGATGTGCGCCAAAGTAAGTCCCGCCCCATCGTGCGCATCGAATATCTTCAGCTCGCTCAAATCCCCACTAGCCATCTTCGAAATCAAGCAAACGCTTCCATCCGTCAACGTCCCGTCCACATCCATCAAAAAAAGCTTGATGTGCTTAGCCCGCTTCATCACGCCAGCCGGCACGCGCCCAGATTTCTTTGCCAAGTGCACCTCCGGCCGCCAAGGTTAACACGCGCTACACCCCGCCCCAACGCTTTCGCGTAGCCAGACCGCTACGCCCGAAGGCCGCGGCATTCCCAATTGCAAGCCTCCGCGGATGCGCGTATGTTCTAACCAATCTCGTGCTTGCAAGCTTTTCCAATCGTCTTATGTGTAGGGAGAATCCAGAGCAGCGAATTGATTCTCGAGATGCAAATATGAAGGCCGCGATCGTCTCTGCTCTCCCGTTAGCAATCATTTTTCAAACTGCCTTCCTTCTTGTAGGTTGCAGGGCGACTCCTCAGAGCGGCATCGTAGGAAAGTGGCGAAACGCCGATGACACCTACGTTGTCGAGTTTCTGCCGTCCGGAGATTGTTCCGCCCGATTTCATTTAGACGGACGGGAGCTTGGCGGTCCATGCGTTTATTCCGTTGACAAAGATGACATCACACTCCGTTGGCACCGGCCCGAGCCCGGCACGCCAGACAACGCAAAAAATGCTTCGGTGAAATGGCACTATGCACTGACGGGCGACGTGCTAACCACCTCCGTCGCGGGCAATTCCGTGACTTTTCAGCGCGTCCACTGAAATCACGGCAACTGACCCAGCATCGCAACGCGCCGCCGAAGAGCAAGATTCCCGACCCCTCCAGCATCGCCGCCTCCGCTTGAATCTGGTCTACTGGAGGAGTATGCTGAGCGCCAATTGACCGGGTTCTCTACGGTCCGCCAGTTTTGCGAATGATTGAGGCGACGATGGCTGCCTCCAGAGCGATTGCGAGTCTGTTCACGTTAGCTCTCGGGCTCGGAGTTGCGTGGATTGTTTACACGATCCTCGCGAGAAGCCTGCGTGAGCTGCTCGATCAGGTCATCCGCATGCCTGCCGGGACGACGTTTTACCTGCGCAGCCTCGCGCTGGTCGTCACGTTCATTTCACTCTCGAAGTTCGTGATATCCCCGAGTGACACGCAGACTCATTTCATGGACCATGTCTGGCTCGTCGCCAGCGCTGTCAGCTCCATGTTTGAAGACGTCGCCTACGTCGTTTTGTTTTACCTCCTTTTGATCACCGTTGTGTTGGTGGTATTGAAGCCCAAGAATGAGCGATGAGCGCTACCTTATCGTGACGTACTTCGCGACGGGCTGCGTCTGCTTGCTAATAGGCCTCGTGGCCTTTCTGTGGCTGCGGCGTCCGATTGGCCAAATCGCCGCCACGCGCTTCCGCTCGCTCGGCGAGGCAATTCGCCGGTTTTTCCCGGCGAGCACGCTGCTTGTTGCCGTCGCGGCTTTTGCCTCCGTTAGTTATTACGCATGCGGAACGCGCGATTACGACCAGATCGTTTCTGATCGCCCGTACATCCGATCCATGGAGCGCGCGCAGATTTCCGCGAGCTTCGAATGGCTCGCCTGGCTGGCCATTTTTTGGGGCTTCGTGATTCTGCTTTACCTCCTCGCCATTCGGCCCCGCGACTCGACTGAAAAACGCGGCGCGGACGCTTCTCGAAATTAATTCGCGCCATCCCTCGATTTGAAATTGCTGCGCGAGCCGGAACGGCGTCAGAAAAGCTGTAGCGTCCAGAGATCGTGGATGTGCACGACGCCTTCTAGGCGGCGGTCGCCGTCAACCACTAACACCGAAGTGATTCGTTTTTCTTCCATCACTCGCAAGGCGCTGGCGGCTAGCTCGCTGCGCGCTAGCGTCACCGGATTTTTGCTCATACATTCTGCGGCGGTGAGATGCAGCGCGTCCTGCGGACGCTGCTGCATCATGCGGCGCAAGTCGCCGTCGGTGATGATGCCGAGCAGCTTGCGATCGCCATCTACAACCGCCGCTAGCCCCAGGCCTTTGCGGCTCATTTCGTAAATCACGTCCGGCATCTTCGCGCCCGGGGCAACGCACGGCAGATTTTCGCCGGCGTGCATCAGGCTCTCGAGCCGCCGCAGCCGCTTGCCCAGCTTTCCGCCCGGATGCAGCGCTGCGAAATCTTCTTCCTTGAATCCGCGGCGCTCGAGAAGCGAGATTGCCAGCGCGTCGCCCATCGCCAGCGCGGCCGCCGTCGACGCCGTGGGTGCGAGATTCAACGAGCACGCTTCTTCCTTCACCGCGATATCGAGCACCACGTCGCTCGCTTGCGCGAGCGTCGAGCGCGGCTTGGCGGTGAGCGTCACCAGCCGAATGCCGAGGCGCTTCAGCGTCTCGAGCAAATCGAGCAGCTCTTCGGTCTCACCGCTCGAGGAAATCGCCACCACCACATCTTCGGCGGCGAGCACGCCCAGATCTCCGTGCGCCGCTTCCGCCGCATGAAGAAATTGTGACGGCGTCCCGGTGCTGGCGAATGTCGCGGCAATCTTGCGACCGATCAGTCCCGACTTGCCCATTCCGGTGACGACGACGCGGCCCTTGCAGCGATACAGCAGTTCGACGGCCTGCTCGAAGCGCGCGTCGAGCCGCTCGATCAGCCCGGCAATCGCTTCCGCCTCGATTCGCAGCACGCGTTTTGCGGTTTCGAGGCTCATGCCTTGTCCCACGGGCGCACCAGCTTCGAAATTTCCATCAAGCGCTTCACCAGCGGCTTGAATTGATCGAGTGGCAAAGCGTTCGAGCCATCCGAGAGCGCCTTCGCCGGATTGTCGTGCACCTCGACGAAAATTCCATCCACGCCCGCGGCCACGCTCGCGCGCGCGAGCGGCTCGATAAATTCCGGCTGCCCGCCACTCGATTTCCCGTCCGCGGCCGGCAATTGCACCGAATGCGTCGCGTCGAACACGACCGGGTAGCCGAGTTTCTTCATCGTCGGAATCGAGCGCATATCCACGACGAGATTTTGATAACCGAACGAAGCGCCGCGCTCGGTCAAAATAATCTTCTCGTTCCCCGAACTCGCCACTTTTTCCGCAGCGTTGGCCATCTCGGTGGGCGAAACGAATTGGCCTTTCTTGATATTCACCGCGCGCCCGGTCTTTCCCGCAGCCACGAGCAAATCCGTTTGCCGGCAAAGAAACGCCGGAATCTGCAGCGCATCGCAAACTTCCGCCGCCGGCGCCACCTGCGACACCTCGTGCACGTCGCTAAGAATCGGCAACCCAGTCCGCTTCGCAATCGCCGCCAGAATCCGCAACCCTTCCTTCAAGCCAGGCCCGCGGTACGACGAAACCGACGTGCGGTTCGCTTTATCGAACGAAGCCTTGAAGATCAGCGGCACGCCGAGTTCGCCAGCCGCTGCACCGAGCCGGTCGGCCAGCATCGAGGCATGCTCCTCGCTCTCAATCACGCAAGGCCCCGCGATCACAAAGAGCGGCGCGCCCGGGCCGAGCGCGACCTTGCCCACCGAAAATGTTCGCGGTGCCATGATGGAAAGCGTTCTGGATTCTATAGGAATCACCTACCGAGGCACAACGCGGCTGGCGCTCAGCACATTTCATGGTTGGAGTTGGCGACGGCTTGGGCGCCCAATGGATGTTACAACTGTGCGTCCGTAACACGAGATATGACGTACCTCGAAAGTACTTGCCAGGCGTCAGGACTTCCATCTATAGTGCGGCAACTTTCGATCCGTTCGTGGGAATTGGAGGAGGTCACCTATGCCCACTCTCGACGGTTTATACCTCTACGAACTGGTAATGCTCGTGCTGGGAGCTTTTCTTTTTTTGAGTCTCCTGCTCTTGCTGATTCTCGGTAAGTCCCCCAGTAAGGCGATCCTCTATTATGGAATCGCTGTGGTGATGATGGGATTTCCGGGTATCAAGTCGATTCAAATCAGCGAGGGCATGATAACGATCAATCGTGACGAGGAGACCCTGCAAAAGGATCCCACGGACAAGACCGCCCGTTCCGATTTGCAGGCTAACGTCTTGCGATATCAGGGACGCAGCTTCAAGGATCCGAACCATCTCATCACCGTGGCGCGCGGTCAGATCGCAATGGGTGACAACACTGCGGCCGAGGCAAACGTCACGAAGGCCCTTCAGTTGTCGCCCAAGTTTGCCGCGGCTGAAACACTTAAGGCGCGGCTCGATTTAGATCGCCAGCTTTCCACTTTGACAACGCAAGTGGAGCAAAACCCCGGCGACGGCAATGCCAAGGCTGAGCTGCAGAAAACGGTGATCGCAGCTTCGAGCCAACCCATTGCCAGCCCGGCGACGATCGCGAACGTGGCGCGCGCACAATTGGCCATTGGGGACACCGCTCAAGCGAAAACGAATGTCGATAAGGCGCTGCTGATTGATTCTAATCTCGCCACAGCGAAAGCGTTGCAGAGCCGTATTGCGACGATCCAGCGTCAAACGAAGTAGACGAGCGCGAATTTCTCCAGCAACCCATAGCCCATCTCAGCGCGGCCTGAGACTCAGCGCTATTCGTAGCGGAGAGCAACCGTGGGATCTACGCGCAGGGCGCGCCAGGCGGGGATGCTGCAAGCGGCGGCTGCGATGACCGCAAACAAGATCGCTACCGCGCTGAAGATGAGCGGATCGCTGGTCTTCACGTCGTAGAGGATGGAAGCCATGGTGCGCGTCACGCCGAGCGCGATTAGAGCGCCGGCTGCAATGCCTGTGGCTGCAACTCTCAAGCCTTCGCCCACTACCAGCTTGACTACCTGCCTTGGGCTTGCACCGAGCGCCATGCGGATGCCGATTTCATTGGTGCGCTGCGCGACAGAATGTGCCATCACGCCGTAAATTCCGATGGCGCCGAGGAAAAGTGCAAGCACGCCGAAGAAGCCGGCGAGTTCGCTGAGGACCAAGTTGGGCGCCACCGCGTCCTTGATGAGAGTATCGAGGTAATCGACCTGCGAGACGGGTTGTTGGGCGTCCACGGACCAGATGGCATCGCGCATGGCAGTGGCGAGAGCGGAATTCGTGCCGGCGGAGCGCACGACGATGCCGGCCGAGCGGCTGGGCGCCTGCGCGAACGGACGGTAAAACTCACGGCGCGGCTTTTCGCTCATCTGAAATATCTTTACGTTCCCGACGACGCCGATGACAGTCACAACGGAGCGGTCATCGCCATAGGCGAGCTGCTGCCCTACCGGATCGGAGTCCGGCCACAATTGTTCCTTGAGGCGTTCACTGATGATCGCTACTGGCGCGGCACCGGAATTGTCGGCGGAGGTGAAAGGGCGGCCGTGATGCAGCGTGATCCCCATGGTGGAAAAGTATTCCGGGGTGACGGCGGCGTACTGAGAGTAGAGCGTATCGTTCGGCGCAGGCGCGGGCCGGTCGGCGCGAGAAACTTTCGCGAACTCTCCCGCTCGCGAGAACGGAACCACCTGGCTCACGGCGGCGGACTCGACCTGCGGCAGACCGCGCATGCGCTCGAGCGTTTGATCGTAGAAAGCGCGGATTTGAGCGTCGCTTGAGTACTTGCCTTTCGGCAGTTCGAGCTGCGCGGTGATCAGATTGGCGGGGCGGAAGCCGGGATCTGCCGTCACCACGTGGACGAAGTTCTGCACCAGAAGTGCGGTGGAAATCAAAACGACCACCGCGACGGCGATCTCGGCGATTACAAAGATGCGCCGCGTCCGCGATCCGCGCCGCCCGCTCGACGCCTGGCCGGAGCTCTCTTTCAGCATGCGATTCAAATCGAGCTTCGAAGCTTGCAGCGCGGGAACGAAACCGAAGATAATTCCGCACAGGGCCGCGATTCCCAGCGTATAGCCGAGCGTCACCCAATCCAGCTCGACGTGACCATAGTTGACCAGGTATCCGCGGACGCGATCGGGAATCAATGAATCGACCCACGACATTCCCAGGGTGCCGAAGAGCAGACCCGCCAGGCCACCCAGCGAGAACAAGATGACCGATTCGGTGAGAAGCTGGCGCGCAATGCGGCGGCGCGTGGCGCCAAGCGCGCTGCGCACCGCCAACTCCTTCGCGCGGCCGGTGGCGCGTGCGAGCATCAGGTTGGCCACATTGACGCAGGCGATCAGCAGGACCAGGCCAACGATCCAGAAGCAAACCATGATCTGATCGCCGCCCTCATTGCGCAGGATCTCTTCGCGCAGCGTGCTGAGAAAAAAATCCTCATTTTGATTTGTCGCCGGAAATTGTTGCTCGAGCCGCCGCGAGACGGCGCTGAATTGCGAGTTGGCTTCGCGGAGATTAATCCGATCTTTCAACCGTCCCACTAAGATGTAGCCCGCTCCCTCTCGTGAGGCACGTTGCGAGTCAGTCCAGGCCATCGGCGTCCACAGATTTGCCGTGCCGGTCATCGGAAACTGGAAATTCGCCGGCGCCACGCCGATGACTGTGTAGGCTTCACCGTTGACCGTAATTGCGCGGCCGATGATTTGCGGATCCGCAGCGAAGCGGCTGGCCCATAGTCCGCGGCTGAGAATCACGACGTGATTTGCGCCAATGCGGTCCTCTGCGGGCAAAAACGTGCGGCCGAGTATGGGCTTGATGCCCAGAGTGTCAAAAAAACTCCAGGTTACGCGCGCCCCGGCAATGCGTTCTGGGGTGGCGTCGCCGGTGAGATTGAAATCTTCGCTATCGACGGCCGCGAGCGATGCCAGCGCCGGCGACTGATCGAGAAGTGAGTAGAAATCGCCCGGAGTGATGGAATTTCCGGTCCATCCCTTTTGGCGGTCGTGGGCGCTTGCAAGTACGAGCTGCTCGCTGTGTGGATACGGGAGACCTTTGATCAGCCATGCATCGATATAACTGAAAATGGCGGTGTTGGTGCCGATGCCGAGCGCTAGAGTGAGAATGGCCACCGCGGTGAAGCCGGGACTTTTCGCCAACATGCGCAGGCCGAAACGCACATCCTGAACCAGCACGCCGATGAAGCTGACGCCGCGCGCGTCGCGACATTCTTCTTTCACTTGATCGAGGCCGCCGAATTTGATGCGCGCCTGGCGCAAGGCTTCCTGGCGCGTCATGCCGGATTTGAAATTGGCTTCCACCTGGCGATCGAAGTGGAAGCGGAGTTCGTCGTCGAGTTCGGATTCGACGCGGTTTTTCCGGAAGAGCGAGCGGAGGCGATAGAGCAGATCGCTGAACATTGCCATGGTAACGCGCTCCCTCCTACGCGGTTTCCAGCACTTGCTCGACGGCTGCGGCCAGTTTGCGCCAGGCGCTTTCTTCCGCTTCGAGCTGCTTGCGGCCGGCGCGGGTGAGCTCGTAATACTTGGCGCGGCGATTATTTTCCGAAGTGCTCCAGCGCGCCTTGATCCAGCCACGGCGTTCGAGCCGATGCAGCGCGGGATAGAGCGAGCCCTGCTGAACTCGCAAAACTTTCTTGGAGATCTGCTGGATGCGCTCGGAGATGGCCCAGCCGTGCTCGGGGCCGAGCGCCAGTGTGCGAAGAATTAATAGATCAAGCGTGCCTTGCGGCAGTTCGAGTTTGGATTCGGGCATCGGTTCCCCTCTTGCTCCGACAGGGAGTGTATGCTCGCTCTTGTCGAAGCGCAAGGGGAAATGCCGGGATGCGGGGGTTCGTACCGCTGGCGTCCCGCCGGCTCTTACGGCCTCAATTTCCCCGCGGGCAATCCTCATGGGCGGACTGCTCGACCACACCAGAGCCGTGAATTTGATTTTGCGCGCCGCCGACGATCGCGGATTTAGCCTGCACTCGCGGGCGTAAGAGCCGGCGGGACGCCAGCGGTACAACTGCGCGGCTTCGCCTTAATCTGCGGGTTCGGCGGTGCGGATGCGGGCTTCGGCGCCTACGGCGTGGTGGCTGCGCCTGTGTTCGTGGCTGGCTTTGATGAACGCGGCGAAAAGCGGATGCGGGGCTAGCGGCTTGGATTTGAACTCGGGATGGAATTGCACGCCGACGAACCAGGGATGATCGGCAACTTCCACGACTTCAACGTAAACGCCATCGGGGGTCTTGCCAGTGATGCGGAAGCCGGCGGCCACCAGCGTGGGCTCGTATTCGCGATTGAATTCGTAACGATGGCGGTGGCGCTCGGAAATCTCGAGCTGCCCATAGGCGCGATTGGCATGTGAGCCGGGCTCGAGTTTGCACGGCCACGCGCCGAGGCGCATCGTTCCGCCCATTTCGTCCACGCCCAGCAACTCGCGCAATTTATAAATCACGCGATTCGGCGTCGAGGGATCGAACTCCGTGCTGTCGGCGCGTTCCATGTGGCAGGCCTGGCGCGCGTATTCGATCGTGGCGCATTGCATGCCCAGGCAAATGCCGAAGAACGGCACCTTTTTCTCGCGCGCGTAGGTGATGGCGTGAACCATTCCCGCGATGCCGCGCTTGCCGAATCCGCCGGGGACGAGAATGCCGTCCACGTGGCGCAGGCGCTGCTCGGCCGTTGCCGGAGAATCAATCTCTTCGGCTTCGATCCATTCGATCACCGTGCGCTGGTGGTTGGCGAGGCCGCCGTGCATCAATGCCTCGCGCAGGCTCTTGTACGCATCCTCGAGCTGCACGTATTTACCGACCACGCCGATGCGCACTTCGCCTTCGGGATGCTCGAGGCGCTCGAGCATCGCAATCCATTTGCTCAGGTCGCGCGGCGGCGCTTCAATGTGCAGCAGACGCAACACCTGCTCGTCAAGCCCCTCGCTCGCTAGCGACATCGGCACTTCATAAATATTGTTCACGTCCGGGGCGGAAATTACGCAGGATTCCGCGACGTTGCAGAAGAGCGCGATCTTCGATTTGAGTTCCTGTTCGAGGCGGCGATCGCTGCGGCAAAGGAGAATGTCGGGCTGAATCCCGATGCTGAGCAGTTCCTTCACGCTGTGCTGCGTGGGCTTGGTCTTTAGCTCGCCGGCGGTGGCGATATACGGCACTAGCGTGAGATGAACGAAGAGCGCATTCTCCGGACCAAGCTCGAGGCGCATCTGGCGGATGGCTTCTAGAAAAGGCAACGATTCGATGTCGCCTACGGTGCCGCCGATTTCCACGATGACGATATCCACGGCATCGGCGACTTTGCGAAACGCGGCTTTGATTTCATCCGTGACGTGCGGAATCACTTGCACCGTCTTGCCGAGATAATCGCCGCGGCGCTCTTTCGTGAGAATGGATTCGTAGATGCGGCCGGTGGTCCAGTTGTGATCGCGGGTCAGCTTCGCGTTGGTGAAGCGCTCGTAGTGGCCGAGATCGAGATCGGTTTCGGCGCCGTCATCGGTGACGAACACTTCGCCGTGCTGGTACGGACTCATCGTGCCGGGATCGACGTTCAGGTAGGGATCGCACTTCTGGAGGGTGACCTTGAGGCCGCGGCTTTCGAGCAAACAACCCATCGAAGCCGCCGCTACGCCTTTTCCGAGAGAAGAAACCACGCCGCCCGTTACGAAGATATACTTCGGGCCGCTTCGCAAGTTTCGGAAATTCCTCCGCTCAGGTGTGCGTACAACGCATTATCCGGGGAATCGCCGCTCGTGTCAAATCATCGTTATCGATGAAGCCGCGCAAAAATTTCACCCTTCGCCGCGGTCGCGCAGGATTTTTTCTACGCGGGCTACGTCGGCTGGGACATCTACGCTTACGGCTTCGTACTCGAATTCGACGACGCGGATACGATAGCCGTTCTCGAGCCAGCGCAATTGTTCGAGCTGCTCGATGCGTTCGAGTTCGCCAGGTGGAAACGTGGCGAAATCGAGCAACGCTTCGCGGCGGCAGGCGTACAGCCCGACATGTTTGGCATGGCGCGCTGCGATCGACGCGCCGCGGTCGCGGACCCAGGGGATTGGGGCGCGCGAGAAATAAAGCGCGTTGCCGTCGAAATCCGTCACGACCTTCACTACATTCGGATCCATGATTTCGGATGTTTGCTTGATGGTGGTGGAAGGCGTGGCGATCTGAATGGTCTCATCGTCCTGCATCGCGCCGACGATGGCGTCAATCGCATCGGGGTCAATCAGCGGCTCATCTCCTTGCACATTGACATAAATTTCAGCCGGAATGTGCGCGGCGACTTCCGCGACACGGTCGGTGCCGCTGGAATGATCGCGGCGCGTCATCACCGCGTCGCCGCCAAATCCCTGCACCGCTTTCAAAATCCTCTCGTCATCGGTCGCGACGACTACCCGCGCGATCCGCTGCGCCTTCTTCGCCCGCTCGTAAACGCGCGCAATCATCGCCCGCCCGGCAATTTCCGCCAGCGCCTTTCCCGGGAATCGCGAGGAATCGTAGCGCGCCGGAATCACGACAATTGCGCCTTGGTCTTTCGAGTCAGCCATTTATGTAATTCCTGCGAGATCTCGGCCGCGGTTCTGTACCGCTGGCGTCCCGCCGGCTCTGACGACTACATTGCTCGCCCTCGGCAACCATCACGAGCGGATAAACAATCCCGACTACCAAATATCAATTAACTACTCGCGCCGGGCGAAATCTCAGCCCTCGCCTGGCCGAGTGCTCGTAAGAGCCGGCGGGACGCCAGCGGTACAAAACCACCGCGAAATCATAGCACGCGGTGCCGGGCCTGCTGTGCGGCGTCACCACAGCAAAGTCTTGCGCATCGAAAATTTTGATTGCAAGGCCGCTTGCTTTGCGAAACGCGAGTGGTAGAATCCGATTTAGAGAGCCTGGACGCCGCCCGACCCGCCTCCTGCGGCCCAGCACCGGGGAAAATTTGAGCGATCACGCCAGACCGCGTGGAGCTGCAAAGTCTTCTAGGTTGGCGTGCGCTCTCCTGATCGGCTTCATCGCCCTACTCGCCGTTCCTTCCTACTTCGCTCAATCTTCCGGCCCGCCCTCATCGGAGCAATCCCAAGTCGAAAAAAAGCCCGGCGGCAAGACCATGAAGCTGGCCGTCGACCTGACGCTGGTCAACGTCACGGTCACTGATCCCTACGGGCGCCTGGTCACCGGCCTCGAGCAGGAAAATTTCCGCGTCTTCGAAGACAACACCGAGCAGGAAGTCGTGCGCTTCTCGGGCGAGGACGTCCCCATTTCAATCGGGGTGATTTTCGACATGAGCGGCAGCATGGCTGACAAATTCGAGAAATCGCGCCTGGCCGCCGTGCAATTCTTCAAGACCGCGAATCCCCTCGATGAATTCTGCCTGGTGAATTTCAACGACCGCGCCCAGCTCGCCAGTCCATTCACCGCCAGTGTCGAAGAGCTGCAAGATCGCCTGCTCTACACCACCGCGCACGGCCAGACCGCGCTCTTCGATGGAATTTATCTCGGACTAAGCCAGATGAAGGGCGCACGTAACTCAAAGAAAGCGTTGCTCATCATATCTGATGGCGGCGACAACCATAGTCGTTATACTGAAACGGATGTCCGCCGATATTTGAAGGAAGCGGACGTCCAGATGTACGCCATCGGCATCTATGACCAGGGGCCGGAGTTCCGCAGCGACGAGGAACGCAATGGCCCGGGCCTGCTGAGCGAGCTAACGGAAATGACCGGCGGGCGGACGTTCAAGGTCAACAGCCTGAACGATCTCCCCGACATTGCATCGAAGATCAGCATGGAGTTGCGGAACCAATATGTACTCGGGTACAGGCCAAGCAATCACGCGCGGGACGGCAAATGGCGCAAGATCAAAGTGCGCCTGCGGCCGCCGCACGGATTGCCCCCGCTCGAAGTCTTCGCCCGCTCGGGCTATTTCGCTCCGGGCCACTGAGTTCGCCCGCGTCGTTCCTTTCGCGCGCATCGCTGTGCTCATAGTTTTCCTGAGCGCCGTCACTCTCTTTGCGCAATCGGCTCGCGCGCAGGTAGTTCCTCCGCCTCCGCCGCCGGGCGCTCCTCCGACCGCGCTTTTCAATAGCCTGCAGCAAAAGCAACAGCCGCCTCCCGGCGCCACGATAAAAAGAGACGTGGACCTCGTCGTCCTGCACACCACCGTCGAGGACGCCAAAGGCCAATTCGTCCCCGATCTCAAGCAGGATAATTTCAAGGTTTATGAAGATAAGATCGAGCAGCGCATTTCAGTTTTCGCGCGCGAGGACATTCCCGTCACCATGGGCCTGGTGATCGACAACAGCGGCAGCATGCGCGAGAAGCGCGCGCAAGTGAACTCCGCCGCGCTCACCTTTGTCAAAACCAGCAACCCTTCCGATGAAGTCTTCGTCGTGAATTTCAACGACGACTACTACCTCGATCTCGATCGCGATTTCACCAATGATCCAAAGGAATTGCAGGAAGCGCTCGAGCGCATCGATTCGCGCGGCAGTACGGCGCTCTATGACGCGGTCGTCGGCTCGCTCGACCATCTCAAGAAAGCGCACAAGGACAAGCGCGTTCTGCTGGTCATCACGGACGGCGACGACGACGCCAGCCGCAAGACTTTCGAGTACACGGTCAAAGCCGCTCAGCAATCGAATGCACTGATTTATGCGGTGGGCGTATTCAGCGACTACGATCAGTCGCACGACAAGCGCATGGTCCGCCACTCGAAGAAAATTCTCAGCGAACTCGCCGAATCCACGGGCGGCGCCGCCTATTTTCCGAACAGCCTCGACGAAGTGCAACCCATCTGCACCATGATTGCCCACGACATCCGCAATCAATACACTCTCGGCTACTATCCGACAAACGAGTCCAAAAACGGCGCGTTCCGCTCCGTCCAGGTCTTAGTGAACGCCAAGGGCCGCGGCAAGCTCTCCGTCCGCACGCGCACAGGCTACTACGCCAAAGGCCTCTCAGGCGCGCAGTAGCTCCCGTACCGCTGGCGTCCCCGCCGGCTCCTACGATCGCAATCTGGCCACATGCACCGATCACGAGCGGACTATAAAACCATACCACGCGCATAATTTTGCTTTTCGCGCCGTCCACAGTCGCTGCATTCGCTGGCTTTGATCTTCGTAAGAGCCGGCGGGGACGCCAGCGGTACGGTACGGGACTAGCGCGCGATCGAGGCTAGAAAACTTTTTCCGTGCAGAATCCGCGCGCCGAAATTTTCGGCGATGGTTTGGCCCATGTCGGCGAGCGTCGCGCGCACGCCTAAATTCACGCCGCTCGCCGCCTCCGGCCCAAACGTCACAATCGGCACATACTCCCGCGAATGATCGGTAGTCGGATTCACCGGATCGGGATCGCACCCATGATCAGCGGTTATCATTAATAGATCACCCGGCGCGAGCTTCGTCAAAAACGGCCCCAGCAGCGCATCAAACTCCTCAAGCGACTTCGCAAATCCCTCCACGTCTTTCCGGTGACCGTACAACATGTCGAAATCCACCAGATTCGCGAAAATCAATCCAGCCGGCCGCTTCACGAGCGCCTCATCGAGCTTCGCCATCCCATCCATATTATTCTTCGTCGTCGCATAATCATCCACGCCGCGCCCGTTATAAATGTCGTGAATTTTCCCCACGCCGAAAATCGGCACGCCGCGTTCCACCAGCACATCCATCAACATCGGCCGCGGCGGCTCCACGGCATAGTCATGCCGCCGCTCCGTCCGCCGGAAATTTCCCGGCGCGCCGGTAAACGGCCGCGCAATCACCCGCCCCACGCGATTCGGCCCATCGAGCAGCTTCCGCGCGATCTCGCACATCTTGTAAAGCGCCGGCACAGGAATCACGTCCTCATGCGTCGCAATCTGAAAAACGCTGTCCCCCGACGTGTACACGATCGGAAAGCCAGTCCGCACGTGCTCCTCGCCAAGTTCCTTGATGATCTCCGTTCCCGAAGCCGGCTTGTTCCCAATCGTCCGCCGCCCAATCTGCTTCTCAAATTCCGCGATCAATTCCGCCGGAAATCCATGCGGATAAACCGGAAACGCCTGCGCCAGCCAAATCCCCGCCATTTCCCAATGCCCGGTAGTCGTATCTTTTCCCGGTGAATGTGTCGCCCCTTTGCCGAAGCAGCCGGTCGGCCTGGCGGGCGGCTCGAGATGCGTCAGCGGCTTGATATTCGCAAGCCCCAGCCGCACAAGATTCGGCAGCTTCAACGCCCGAGATCGCGCAATGTGCCCCAGCGTGTCGCGGCCCACGTCGCCATATTCCGCCGCATCGGGCAATTCCCCAATTCCCACGCTATCCAAGACTATCCAGACAACGCGCTCAAATCGCGATCGATTCCCAGCCAAGTCCGCCGCCTCCGCCGCCCAATCTATCACAGCCAGTTCCACGCCAGAATTTGGCGGGGAGGGGCTTTTTATGCTAAGGCGCCCTACCGGAGACGAACGGCAGATCCTCCCGGTGTTCGGTCGCGATCGAAGCCGCCTCAAAAACTTCATTCTCCGTTGAAATGAATTCGCCTGACTGGGTTTATCATGGCCGGCTGCAAAATCTTGGCGCGCTCCGAAGTCAAGCTCGGCGACGCCTGACATTTCACGCTCGAGGTGACTTATGCCGTGCAATCCTGAAGTCTTCAAGCACGTCCCGCTCTTCGCTCTGCTCGATGACGACGAAATGGCTGTCCTATCCGCGCAAGTCGAACTCAAAAAATTCGCGCCGCGCCAGCGCATCTACAAAATCGGCGACGCCAACGGCCAAGCCTACGTAATGGTCTCCGGCCGCGTCCGCGTCACCACCGTGGATGAAGACCATCAGGAAATCGTCGTCGATGAGCCGTCCCACGGCGAATTCTTCGGCTTCGCCTCCATGCTCGAGCAGACCCCGCATCAAACCAACGCCACCGCCATAGATGATGTCGTTTGCATCGAAGTCAGCCGCGACGACATCGCCGTGCTTCTCCAGCGCAAACCGCACGCCGGGATGGACATGCTCACCGTGCTCGGCCGCCAATTTCACAACGCGCAGCAGCTCGTGCGCCTGCGGGCCACGCGCAATGCCAACGAGGTGATCGAAGAGGAAGAAACTTTTGCCGAGAAGACCGCGGATTCCATGGTGCAAATCGCCGGCTCGTGGACGTTCATCATCGTTTTCCTCGTGACTACCGCCGTCTATTCGACCGTGAACGCAATCCTCGGCAATCGCGCCTAGGATCCCTATCCGTTCATCCTGCTCAACCTGATGCTTTCACTGCTCGCCGCCATCCAGGCCCCGGTCATCCTCATGAGCCAGAATCGCCAGGACATGAAAGACCGCGTCCGCAACGAACTGGATTTCTCCGTAAATCGCCGCGCCGAATCCGAAATCCAAGGCCTGGCCCAAAAACTGAACCTGCTGGATGAAAAAATGAGCGACTTGCACGACATGCTGCGTAGCGGCCCAACGGGAGAATCAAGCGGCAACGTGCATTGATCCGGCCAACACGGTAGCGCCGGCGCTACATTTTATTCTCGCCCGCGCGCCAGCCGAACCAGCAACTTGCGGCTCCGAGCCCTCATTGCAGGAGTACCGCTTCGAGAAGATTCGCGCAGCAGCTCGATCACGCCGGCTCGAATGCGTGGATCATCTTCAGCCATATCAGCCAGCCCCTGCAGCGCAAAAGTCCTAACGATCGAGCCGCGATCCTCAAGGTAACCATGTAACAAAGATGACGCCAGTCTGCGTTCCTCGGAATTCATCCAAAGGCGCGGAACCATAGCCGCCAGATGCCAGCGCAGTTCTTGCTCTTCGGCATCAGCCATCAAGCCGAGAAGTTCCTTCTTGTAGGGCTGCAGCAGCGCGCGATGATCCCGCGTCACTTTCTCCGCCGCATCCGCGGCCCGCATGCGCACCAGCGCATCCTCCGACCACAATCCAGCCATCAACTGAGGAAATAATCGAAGATTCCGAGAAACCGCAGCCGCAACTTCATCAGCCCGGCCAATCGATCGCCGGTCGCCTCCACGCAAACGCGAAAGTATATTCTTCGACGGCATCTCCACTGTCCAAATCCTAGCCTCCCCCCGTCATCTTGCGATCGAGCTGCTCCAGCACCATCGGCCAAGCCTGCTCATGCCGCTTCATCGCCGCCTCATCCGCAAAACCCGCATGAGTCAACTTCAGCGATGTCCCATTTCCGGCCGGCGCGAGTTCCACGGTCACGAGCGTCTCGAACCCGCCCGTCGCGGCCGTCACCCACGTCAACGCTACCGATTTATCGCGTTCGAGAGCCAGAAACCGACCGTAATGCGGATGCCGCTTTCCCTGGAAATGCGTTTCGAAGAAAAAAGCCGAGTTCACCGCCCCCGTCATCATCACCGTGCCGGGCGCCGCGAACCACCGGTCGAATTCCTCCGTCCACGCGCGATAGAGAACATCAGCGGTCGCTTTCATCTCCCGCGAACAACTCAACCGGTACGGCCGCAAGGAAATGTCCGGCGGCGCCGCAGCAATCGTCATAGCAGTCCTCCCACTACACTTTATACTTGACCCTCGAACCGATTCCAGGGTTCATACTTTCTCGCATGGCCAGCACGCTCAAACCGCTGCGCTCCGGAGAACTCGCGCGGTTAGCGAATGTGAGCGCGGATACTCTTCGCCACTATGAAAAGCTCGGCATACTTCCGTGCTCACCTAGAACGGAAGCCGGCTATCGCATGTATGCGGCGAGCGCGGTCGATCGCGTGCTACTCGTGCAGCGCGCTCTGCAACTCGGATTCAGCCTGGCCGAACTCGCCGAAATCCTTCAAACTCGCGACTCCGGCGGCGCACCATGTCACAGGGTCCTTGGGCTCGCCGAGCAGAAGCTCTCGGCACTCAACAATCAAATTGCGCAACTCCGTCGCACGGAGCGCTGCCTTCGCCAATTGGTTCGTGACTGGCGCTCGCGATTGTCCCGCACGTCTCACGGCAAGAAAGCGCATCTACTGCACACTCTCGCCGGCAAACCGGCGTTGCTCGGCCGTCATCCAGGCAATCTGAAAGGGAGACATAGCACATGAACAGCTTACTTCGTACATCCTTGCTCGCCGCTTCGGTCATTTTGCTTACAGGAACGGCCAATGCGCAAGATCACGACAAACAGTGCCCCATGGACAAATGTCAGAAATGTCCGATGCACGATCAACATGCGGCCGCGTCACATGACGAAACGGTGCAGAAGAACGGCGACCAAGCCATGGGCTTCCCGCACGATAAAACCACGCATCATTTCCGCATCCTAGCCGATGGCGGCGCCATCGAAGTGACCGCCAACGACCCAGCCGACACAGCGGATACGACCGCGATTCGTGAGCATCTATCGCACATCGCAATGATGTTCCGCGACGGCGACTTCTCAACGCCCATGCACGTCCACGACAGCATCCCGCCCGGCACCACAACCATGAACCTGCTAAAGGATAAGATCAGCTACTCGTACGAAGAGATCGCTGCTGGCGGCCGCGTTCGCATCAAATCGAAAGATGAAATCGCCCTAGCCGCAATCCACGACTTCCTCCGTTTCCAAATCACAGAGCATCACACCGGAGATAGCCTCGACGTGAATTAGCAGCGGAGTGCTGCACGCGCTCCAAGCGCCCGCCGTTGTAGGGGAGGGTTCTTCAGACCCTCCCGCAGTTCGGCCCTCTTGCCTTGGATTCACCTTCTGGTCCTCAATCGTGTCC
This sequence comes from uncultured Acidobacteriota bacterium, assembly GCA_963841235.1. Lineage (GTDB taxonomy): Bacteria > Acidobacteriota > Terriglobia > Acidiferrales > UBA7541 > Palsa-147. Next base: position 218,931 of record CAWJBU010000001.1, read on the forward strand.
GCCATCCTCGGATCCAACCGCCCCAAAACATGCACTTCTACCGCTCATTTGCTGCCCCTTGCACGCCAGCGTATAATTTTAAGTTTAGCCTCATGGCGACGAACCCTATAGAGTCCACCCACTCGGCCCCGCAGCCCTTTGCGTCGCTTCCGGAGACCGTTGACGCCATCCGCGTTCGCGGCGCCCGCGTCCACAATCTCAAGAACCTCAGCTTCGATATCCCCCACAACGCCTTGACCATCGTCACCGGCGTCTCCGGCTCGGGCAAGTCCAGTCTCGCCTTCGACACGCTTTACGCCGAAGGCCAGCGCCGCTACATCGAATCCCTTTCCGCCTACGCCCGCCAATTTCTCGATCGCATCGAGAAGCCCGACGTAGACGAAATCACCGGCATCGCTCCGGCCATCGCCATCCGCCAGAAAAATTCCACGCGCAATCCGCGCTCCACCGTCGCCACTGCCACCGAAATCTACGACTATCTCCGCCTGCTCTTCGCCCGCGCCGGACGTACCTATTGCGTCCGCTGCGGCAACGAAGTCCGCAAAGACACCATCGACGAAATCGCCGATCGCGTTCTCAAAATGCCCACGGGCCGCCGCTTCCTCGTTCTCTATCGCCTAGCGCTTGCCGAAGATCCCGCCGCAACGCAAAAACCTGCGCGCGCAAAAAAATCCGCCAAGCCCTCTCCCGAAATCATCAAAGAAACTCTCACCAGCCTGCAAAAGCGCGGCTTCAATCGCCTCTATCAATCTGGCCGCACCTACGAATTCTCGTCGCCGGAAACGCTGCTCGATCTCGATTTCGCGCAGCCCGCGTATGTCGTCGTGGATCGTCTCGCTCTCGATCCTGCAATCCGCTCGCGCCTCATGGACTCGATCGAAATCTGCTACCGCGAAGGCCGCGGCGAAGCCATCCTCGAATTTCCCGCCGACGACGCCGCCGCGCAACCGGCCGAGCGCCTAACCTTCAGCGAGCGCTTCGAATGCAAAACTTGCGGCATCGTCTATCAAGAACCCGAGCCGCGCCTCTTCTCCTTCAATAGCCCTTACGGCGCCTGCCCGCGCTGCCAGGGCTTCGGCAACACCATAGATTTCGACATCGATCGCGTAATCCCAGACAAAAGCAAATCCCTCGCCGAAGGCGCCGTCGATCCCTGGAACAAGCCGCGCTACCGGCAATATCTAATCGATCTCAAGCGTTACGCCCGCGCCAAAGGCATCCCGCTGGATCTACCGGTCCGCGATCTCACCGAAAAGCAGCTCGAGCCCATCATTGAAGGCGACAAGGCCGATGATTTCATGGGCATCAAAGGCTTCTTCCAATATCTCGAACGCAAAAAATACAAACTGCACGTCCGCGTTTTCCTCAGCCGCTATCGAGGCTACGCCACCTGCCCCGATTGCAATGGCGCCCGCTTGCGCCAGGAAGCCCGCGCCGTCCGCGTAGCCGGAAAATCCATCACCGAAGTCTGCAAAATGACCGCGCTCGAAGCCCGCGAATTCTTCAAGACGATCCAGCTCTCGCCGGCCGAAGCCGGAATCGCCGCGAAAATCCTCGAAGAAATCGAACAGCGCCTGCGTTACTTGGTCGAAGTCGGCCTCGATTACCTGACTCTCGATCGCCTGACGTCCACTCTCTCCGGCGGGGAAGCCCAGCGCATCCAGCTAGCCACATCTCTCGGCTCGCATCTGGTCGGCGCGCTGTACGTCCTCGACGAGCCCTCCATCGGCCTGCATCCGCGCGACACCCATCGCCTAATCCACATCCTAAAAAGTCTCCGCGATCTGGGCAACACGCTATTGGTAGTCGAGCACGATCCCGACACCATCCTCGCCGCCGATTACGTCCTCGACCTCGGCCCGGGCGCCGGCGAACACGGTGGCAAAATGGTTTTCGCCGGCACTCTCGATGCCCTGCTCCGCGACAAGCGCTCTCTCACCGCCCGCTATTTAAACAACGACCTCCGCATCCCGCTCCCCGCCGCGCGCCGCAAGCCCCGCGGCAAATTTCTGAAAATTGCGGGCGCCCGCGTCCACAATCTCAAAAATCTCGATGCCATCATTCCCCTCAACATGATCACCGCCATCACCGGCGTCTCCGGCTCCGGCAAATCCACGCTGGTTTACGACGTCCTCTATAAAGCCCTGCAAGCCAAGCGCACCGGCGCCAGTTGGAAGGATTTCTGCGATCGCATCGAAGGCGACGCCGCCATCACCGAAATCGAAATGGTCGATCAATCTCCCATCGGCCGCACGCCGCGCTCCAATCCGGCCACCTACATGAAAGCCTTCGATCCCATCCGCGAGGTCTTCGCTCACACTCCCGAAGCCAAAAAACGCGGCTTCGGCCCCGGCCATTTCTCCTTCAACATCCCCGGCGGCCGCTGCGAAGCCTGCGAAGGTGATGGCACAGTGACCGTCGAGATGCGCTTCCTGGCCGATGTCGAGCTAGTCTGCGAAGAATGCCGCGGCACGCGCTACAAATCGAGCGTCCTCGAAGTAAAGTATCGCGACAAAAATATTCACGACGTCCTGCAGCTAACCGTCCGCGAAGCCCTGACTTTCTTCGCGCCATTCCCCAAAGTAGTCTCGCGCCTGAAAATTCTCGAAGAAGTAGGCCTCGGCTATCTCCGCCTCGGCCAGTCCGCCACCACTCTTTCCGGCGGCGAGGCACAACGCCTGAAACTCGCCGCGCATCTCACTCGCCAGACGAACACGGGAGTCCTCTATATCTTCGACGAGCCGAGCACCGGCCTGCACTTCGACGATATTCAGAAACTCCTAACGTCCTTTCGCAAATTAGTCGAAGGCGGCGCCAGCGTGCTCATCATCGAGCACAATCTCGACATCATCAAATCCGCCGACTGGGTGATCGATCTAGGCCCCGAAGGCGGCGACGCAGGCGGCCGCGTGATCGCCGCCGGCACGCCCGAGCAGGTAGCCCGCAACAATCAATCGCACACCGGAAAATTCCTGGCCCGCGCCCTCAACAACAATCACAACGGCCTAAATCTCGCGAACCACAAGCCCACCGCCGCGCCCCCAGCCGGAAACGGCGAGCCGCGAAATCCGTCCGCAGGAAAATAAACGTGCGCGGCGCCCGCCTCACAACAATCGCCGCCGCGCTAAGCGCCGCGACAATCCTAATCGCCCCTCGATGTGCCGCAGCAACCGCCGCATCAATTTTCATCGCGCCCCACGCCGCCGCATCGCCGTTCAATTTGAAATTTCAAATTTCAAATTTGAAATTGTCTTTTCTTCCATCTCCCGTTCCGAATCCCCTACCTGATCCAATCTCCCCCTCCCCGCAACAACCCTCCCACAGCAAAGTCCGCGTCCCCGAAGTAGATCCCGCTCTCCAGCGACTCCTCACCCAAGCCCAAGAAGCGATGGACAAAAAAGATTATCCAGCCGCCATCAAAAGTTATTCCGACTACCTAGCCGAAAAACCCGACGATGCCGGCATCCACTTCCAACTCGGCTACGCCTACACCGCCGCCCGCAACCCGGAAAACGCCGCAAAACAATATCGCCGCGCCACTGAACTAGATCCCAAAATGCTCCCCGCGTTTGTAAATCTAGGCCTGGCGCTTCTCGATCAAAAACCAGCCGAAGCCATCGCGCCGCTGCGCCAAGCCGTAGCGCTCGCCCCCGACGCCTCGCGCCCCAAAGTTCTCCTCGGCGTAGCTCTAGAAAAAAGCGGCGACGCCGACGGCGCCCTCCAGCAACTCCGCGCCGCCCGCGATCTGGACCCCAGCAACATCGACATCCAGCTAGAACTAGCCCGCGCGTTACTCCAAGCCCAGCGCTACGAAGAAGCCGAAAAAGAATTTCGCGCCGCGCTAATCCTCCGCCCCGATTCCGGCATGGCCCACTACGGCCTCGCCGAATGTCTAGTGCAGCAAAAAAAGAACGAAGAAGCCGCCGCCGAGCTAGCCACCTATCTTCAATCCTCGCCGAAAGACGTCGTAGCCCGCATTAAGCGCGCCGGCGTCCTCACCGATCTCGGCAACAACGACGAAGCCTTAGCCGAACTCGATCGCGCTGCAACCATCCGCCCCGAAACTCCCGAAACCCTGAAGCTCCGCTCGCTAATAGATTTCCGTCTGAAAAATTACGACGCCTCTCTAGCCGCGCTCCAAAAGCTGGAAGCCGCCGCCCCCAACGACATCGACCTCCACGCTCGCATCGGCCACATCCTTCTAGAAAAAAAGGATTACCCCGGCGCGGTCAAAGAACTAGTAATCGCCTTCCGCGCCGATCCCAAACAAAACGACGTCCTCCACGATCTTCTAGCCGCCGAATATCTAGGCGGCAATTACACCGCCGCGCTCGCCCTGCTCGACGATGCCGGCAAGCGCGAGACCCTGGCCATCGGCTCCGTCTACATCCGCGCAAGCTGCTACGATAAACTAGGCCAAAAGCAGGAGGCGCTCGACACGTACCGCAAATTCCTCGAGCTCAATAACGGCAAGACCAGCGACGAATATTTCGTCTCCGCCGAACGCGTCCGCATCCTCGAGCGCGACCTGAAGGAGAAAAAGAAGTAGCCGCCATGCAACTCCACGCGATTCGCGGCTTCACTTGCACCCTGGCGATGACGCTGCTCTTTCTCCCGCCGCTGCAACAAGATCATCTCGCGCAATTCAAATCGCAATTCGAAAAAGAATCCGATCCCGTCCACAAAGCCAAAATCCTAGTCAAGCTCAGCGATTATCTTTTCCAGCAGATTCGCAGTGAAGCCGATTCCGGCAAGATCGACGACGGCCTGAAGGATCTCGAAGCTTTCCGCGACGAATGCGTCTCCACTCATCAAGCCCTCAAAGCCAAAGTCGGCGATCCCGAACGAAAATCCGCCGGCTTCAAGGAGCTGCAAATCTCCGTCCGCGAGAGCCTGCATCGCCTGCGCGAAATTCTCGCCGGCCTGGGCGGCGAGGATCAAAAGCAGTACGCCAATGTCCGCCTGCAGCTAGAAAATCTCGACAACGAATTGGTTCACGAACTTTTCCCGCGCCAACCGGGCGGCGCGGCGGCCAAGCAGAATCCCAAGCCGTAGGAGCTCAATCATGCGTGCCGCCATAATCTTCGCCCTATCCGCCGCATCGATTTTTTCCATCGCCGCGTTACCTCGCGCAGCGGCAGCCGACCCACCCGCTCCGCAAAAAAAGGAATACCTCTCCGACGAAGAAGCCGACAAAATCCGCAACGCCGACAGCCCCAACCTCCGCGTAAAGCTCTATCTCTCCTTCGCCGCCGACCGCCTAAAAAAATTCCAGTACGAACTCGATCGCACCATGCCGCAAAGCCGCCGCGGCGAAACTCTCAACGGCCTCCTCAACGCCTATTCCGGCTGCGTCGATGACGCCGCCGACGTAATCAGCCTGGCCGTTGAAAAGCAGCAAGACATCCGCACCGGCATCAAAGAAATTCAAAACAAGGGCAAAGAATATCTAGCCACGCTAGAAAAAATTCAGCAAAAGGGCACAGACCTGGAGTCCTACAAAGAAACGCTAGAAGACGCGATCGACGGCACCAAAGACGCCATCCAAGACGCCCAAAAAGCCGAAAAAGAAATGGCCCCGCCCCCAGTCCGCAGGCCGCAATAATGCAGCCAATGTTCCGTCTCTTCGTAGGGGCGCGGCTTGCTGCGCCCGCCCCCGTAAATCCAACGACAATCCCGCCACTCGCCAACCGTGTAATTCCATCCGCGCCGTTTCTTCCATTTGAAATTTCAAATTTCAAATCTGAAATCTCTTGCCTCCGCGCTTTGTCAGGGCACGACTTCAGTCGTGCCGTAAGCGCAGAAAGTTCGACGGCTTTAGCCGCTGAGGGTCACTCTTTCGTAAGCCCATCGAATCACGCGAGGAAAAAGAATTGAAATCCTCCGCCACTCGCGGAACCCGCCCCACTCGCCACGTCCCCGGCGGCGCCCAACTCTTCCACCGCATCTTCACCCGCCTCGGCTGCCACGGCCGCCCCCCGCACTTCATAGTCGAATTCCACCCGTACGCCGATCTAACCCACACCATCCGCCTCCGCGAAGACACCGCCTACGTCCGCCTCTCCGACATTCTCCGCGACGCCGCGCTCCCCGTCTTCGAAGCCGCCGCCGCAATTCTCCTCTCGCGCATGTACCGCCGCAAAACCCCGCGCGAATTCCTAGAAACCTATCGCGAGTTCACCTATTCCCGCCGCACCCGCGCCCGCCTCACAAACTTGCGCCGCACCCGCGCACGCCGCATCCCCGAACTCCCCGCCGGCGATTTCCACGATCTAGCCCCGCTCTTCGATCAACTAAATCGCGAATATTTCGAAGGCCAGCTCCCCCGCCCACGCCTAGCCTGGAGCCGCCGCCCCTGGCGCAGCACTCTAGGCCACTTCGACCCAGCCCTAAATCAAATCGTCCTAAGCCGCGACCTCGATCGCCCCCGCATTCCCCAATACGTAGTCGAATACGTCCTATTCCACGAAATGCTCCACGTAAAACACCCCATCAAATTCGCAAGATGCCGCCTAGAATCCCACTCCAAAAAATTCCGCGCCGAAGAAAAGCGCTACAAGAATTACGCCAAAGCCCACAAATTCCTGAAGGCCCCGTAGCGCCGGCAGCCTGCCGGCGTTTTTGACTTTGACTTTCGCTCCCCGCACACGTCGAACAAGCCGCCGCCCACGTTGTCAAATCCCGACGCTCGGGATTCCGAACGCGCCGATTTCCGAACTCTATTTACCTTCTATTTTTCCGCAGACAAACGCTTCGACAATTTCTCAATGCGCTCTTTGGCGTGCTTTGCATCGGGCCCATTCGGAAGAATCTTCAAATATTCTTTGTAGTAGCGAATCGCTTCGCCATCCTCATGCTTCTTCTCGTAAGCCTCCCCCAGCAAAATCCTCGGAATCGCGAAATCATATTTGTAATGAATAGCATCCTTAAATCGCTCGATAGCCGCATCCGTATCGCCCTTGCGCATGTAATACTTCCCCACTTCAATGCTCTTGTTAGCGTGATAAGGATCGTAAACCTCATTCTTATCCGTCGCCACGCGCGGCGATGGCGCCTCAGCATCCACAGTCCCCGGCGGCTTAGCCGGCTGGTCAGACTTGGGTTTCGTCCCAGGATCCGCCCCAGGCGGCTTCTGATCCTGCGAATGATTGGGCGCGGGCGGCGCATCCTGCGCCCGCGCTCCAGCACAAACGCACCCACCAATCACCGCCGCCACCACAATCTTCAAACTCAGCCCAGCCATTTTCACAACCTAGCCCCCACTCGATACTCTTCGATGTCGTTTGCTATCATCACAGTTGTGTCACGATTGTAGCGTAATGTAGCTCGGGTCTTCAGACCCGAGGCCTTTAGCTTTTGCCTTTGCCGTGGCCGTTGTTTTCGCCGTTGCCTGTACTCTCGACTTTCGCATCTCGCCGTCACAACTACCCATGGACCTCCGCCAAAAAGCCGCCACCCTCCCCACCCAACCCGGCGTCTATCTCTTCCGCGACGCCGCCGGCACGGTAGTCTACGTCGGCAAAGCCCTCAACCTCCGCAGCCGCGTCCGTTCCTATTTCCTCGAAGCCCGCTGGCAAGACGCCAAAACCGGCTCGCTCGTCCGCGAAATCGCAGATATCGATTACATAGTCGTGGACAACGAAAAGGAAGCCCTGGCCCTCGAAAACAATTTCATCAAGCAAAACAATCCAAAATTCAACGTCTTACTCCGCGACGACAAAACCTACCCGTACATCCGCTACACCGCCTTCGAAAAATACCCACGCGTCTACGTCACCCGCCGCCTAATCAAAGACGGCTCGATCTACTACGGCCCCTACTTCCCCGCCAACTTAGCCTGGCGCATGATCCATTTCATCCACAAACATTTCCTGGTCCCGTCGTGCACGGTAGATCTAACCCGCACGCATCCGCGTCCCTGCCTGCAATATTACATTCACCGCTGCCTCGGCCCCTGCGCCGCCGGCCTAACCACCGACGAGCGTTACGCCGAAGCCGCCGCCGACGTCCGCCTCTTCCTCGAAGGCCGCCACAAAGATCTAGCCCGCAATATCGAAGAACGCATGGAGCGCGCTTCGGAATCCGAGCGCTACGAAGAAGCCGCCGGCTACCGCGACCGTCTTCGCACCCTCCGCGAAATGGAAGAGCGCCAAAAAATTGCCGCCGCCGCAGGCGACGACACTGACGTGATCGCCTGGTACGCCGAGCCCCCGCAAGTAGCCGTGAATCTTTTCCATCTGCGCGGCGGCCGAGTAATGGATCGCCGCGATTTCTATTGGGAGGACCAGGAAGAATTCGCCCCGAAAGAATTTCTCTCCTCCCTGCTCAAGCAAATCTATCTAGATTCCCGTTACCTGCCGCGCTTCATCCACGTCCCAATGGAATTCGAAGATCGCGAACTGCTCGAAGAAGTCCTCACAGAAACCGCCGGCCACCGCGTAGAAATCTTCACTCCGCAACGCGGGCAAAAACACGCCTTCATGGAATTGGTCGAGAAGAATGCCAAGCACTCGTTCACCCAGCGTTTCCGCGTCCTAAAGCCCAGCTCGAAAGCCATCGCCGAAGCCGTACAATCCGCGCTAACGCTGCCGGAAGAACCCAAGCGCATCGAAAGCTTCGACATCTCCCACATCCAAGGCTCGGACACAGTAGCGTCCATGGTCGTCTGGGAAAACGGCAAGATGAAAAAATCGGACTACAGAAAATTCATAATCCGCGGCGAGCAAGCCAGCGGCACCGATCTCCCCGGAGTCCTCCGCGACGATTTCGCCAGCATGCGCGAAACAGTCGAGCGCCGCTATCGCCGCCTGCAAGAAGAAAAGAAGCCGCTGCCAAGCCTGATCCTGATCGACGGCGGAATCGGCCAACTCCACGCCGCCGCCGCAGCCCTGGATAAACTCGAAATCATCAATCAGCCAATGGCCAGCATCGCGAAAAAAGAAGAAATCCTCTACGTCCTGGGCCGCGAAGACGACCCGATCGTCCTCGAGAAGCACTCGCCAATCCTCCATCTAATCCAACAAATCCGCGACGAAACCCATCGCTTTGCCGTAACTTTCCATCGCCAGCGCCGCACCAAGTCCCGCATCCGCACCGAGCTAGCCGACATCCCAGGCATAGGCGCACGCACCGCCCAAAAGCTACTAAGAGAATTCGGCAGCGTAGCCCAACTCAAGAAGTTAAGCGCCGAACAAATCTCCAAAGTAATCCCCCGCCGCCAAGCCGAAAAGGTAGTAGCGCATCTGCGCGCCAGCGACGGAACAGGCACAGCGATCCAGTAGGGGAGGGTCTTCAGACCCTCCCGCAGTTCGGCTCAGTATTTTGGTGGCAGCCCCCGCATTCATGCGGGGGAAGGAGCGCTTCAGCGCTCCGAAAAAGCCTCGTCCTCGAGGATGCGCTTTAGCGCTGGGAATTCCCGCGCCCGCTCCCGGAGCAAGTTCCAAACCCGCCCGTGCCGTATCGCAAAATTTGAATGCCATCGCCGCCCCGTAGAAAAGTTGCCTGCGCGCAACGCCTGTGCTAGCTTCATAATGGAGGTGTGAGCCATGAGTGACAACAGCGTAGGTTCCAAAGTCAGCTTCTTTCTCGTAGGGCTCGGTGTAGGCACCCTGCTGGGCATCCTGTTCGCTCCCAAATCCGGCGAAGAGACGCGCGAATATCTGGCGTCGAAGGCCGACGAGGGCAAAGAGTATGCGCAGAAGAAAGCTCGCGAACTCCGTGAACGCGCCGAAGAAATGATCGAACGCAGCAAAGAGATCATGTCGCGGCAGAAGGACGCCATGTCCAGCGCGGTTTCCGGCGCCGTCGAAGCGGGCAAAGAAGCCTACCGGGAAAAGGTCAAGCAGTAGCTCGACGCGAGGTTAAATATGTCTGGCTGGACTGAAGCCTTCATCGTCATCGCCGCGGTCGCCATCGTCATGCAGATGGCTATCATGTTGGGGATGTATCTTCAGTTCCGGGACATGAACCAGCACATCAAGCGCGTGACCACCGATCTCGAAACGCGGGTCAATCCGATTCTTCTGCGCATCAATCGCATCCTCGATGATTCGCAGGACCGCATTTCGAGCATCGTCGGCGACGCTGCCGAAGTCACTCGCATCGCACGGGGTCAAGCGCAAAAGGTAGATCGCGTTTTCACCGACGCAGTCGACCGCCTGCGCGTGCAAGTGATCCGCGCCGATCATCTCCTAACCGGCGCACTCGAAGTGCTGGAAGACACCGGCTCGAAAGTCCGCAGAACCGTGACCGGCCCGATCACCCAGGTCACCGCGGTTCTCAAGGGCATCAAAGTCGGCCTAGACTTCATCCGCGGCCAACAACATCACCGGCGCCGTTCCGACGCCCCAACCCAGGACGAAGAACTATTTATTTGAGCCCGCACCCCTCTTCGGGCTTCAACCCCTTCCAAAAAATCTAATCTGTGCCCGTAGGCGCCGGTCCGCCGAGGCGGAGGCCCGGTTTCGCGTCTCGGTTTTCGCTTCTGGGTTTTGGTTCTTGGCTTCCGACTTTTCTTCGTACGGGGCGTCCGCCTAGGCGGACTGCGCCCGTCCGGCGTAACCCCGGCGTAAACTCGCGCCACCTGCCTACACGCCGCCATCTCTTTTCGATTTTTCCGATTGCCTACCGAATCCACCCACCGCCCAGAACTCTCTCGCCGGAATAAAAAACCGCCGCCTGCCCCGCGGTAATCGCTCGCTGCGGAAAATCGAAATCCACGCGCGCGGAATTTTCGCCGGTTGGTGTGATCGTTGCCGATGCCGGCTCATGCCGATTGCGAATTTTCACTTCCGCGCGCACCGGATCACGCGGCGCCTCAAACGCAATCCAATTCACGTCGCGCACGTCGCACGTACTCGCCCGCAATTCCGCATCCTCACCGACAATCAACCGATTCGCCGCCCGATCCATCGCCACCACATACATCGGCCGCCCCGCCGCGAATCCCAACCCCTTGCGCTGCCCGATCGTGTAGCGATGCAAACCTTCATGCCGCCCAATCAACTTCCCTTCCGTCGTGACAATTTCCCCAGATTCCGCGGTCAACTCCCGCCCCTGCTCGTGCAAATAACTTTCGATGAACTGCACGTAATCGCCCGAAGGCACAAAGCAAATTTCCTGGCTCTCGGGCTTCTCGGCCACCGGCAAATTCGCGTCCCGCGCAATCTCGCGCACCTCCGCCTTCGTCAACTCCCCCAGCGGAAAATCCGTGCGCGCCAACTGCCCCTGCGTAAGCGCAAAAAGAAAATACGATTGATCCTTCGATTCATCCACCGCCCGCCAAAGCTCCCATCGATCCGTCTCGGCGTTGTGTCGGACGCGCGCGTAATGCCCGGTAGCCAGCCGCGAGGCCCCGATTTGCCGCGCCGTCAAAAGCAGCTCATCAAATTTCACGTGACTGTTGCAACTCGTACAAGGAATCGGCGTCCGCCCGCCAAGATAATCTTCGACAAACGGCCGAATCACGCTCTCCTCAAACTGCCGCTCAAAATTCACCACGTAAAACGGAAACCCAAGATGCGAAGCCACACGCCGCGCATCATAAACATCGTCAACCGAGCAGCAACGATGCGCCACCGGCCCCGCCCCCTGCAGCTCAGGCAAGCGCCGATGATTCCAAAGCTGCATAGTCAACCCAACGATCGAGCACCCCCGCGCCTGCAAAATCGCCGCCGCCGCCGAACTATCCACGCCCCCGCTCATCGCCACAGCAATCGCGTTCGGTAGCGCCGGCGTCCCGGCCGGCATCCGACGAGCACTAAAGTCACCACGTGCGTCAATCGTGCGCGGACTCGTCGCATCGCACGCACCCGCTTCGCGCGCGTCGCTGAACCCCACTTCTGCGCCGACCAATGTCGTCTCGTCTCTCATCTCACGTCCGCCGTTTTCCGATAAGTCGGCGAAATCTCCCGCAAATGCCCCACCGCCTCGCGCACCGCGTTCACCGTAAAATCAATCTCCGCATCCACCGTCGTTCGCCCCAAACTAAATCGCACACTCGAACGCCCTTCCTCCGGCGTCAATCCGATCGCTGTCAACACATGCGATGGCTCAACAGCCCCCGACGAGCAAGCCGACCCCGACGAGCAAGCCACGCCGCGCAAATCGAGCGCAATCACCAGCGATTCGCCCTCAGCTCCGGCGAAAGTCATGTTCGTAGTATTCGCCACGCGCCGCGAACGATCGCCATTCACGCGGCACTGCGGCACCATCTCCAGAATCGTCGACTCGAATCGATCGCGCATCGCCGCAATTCGCGCAGCGCTTTCACCGAGCTCCGTGGGTTTCCCCAGCAAAGATCGCGCCGATTCCGCCGCGCGCCCCAGCCCGACGATCCCCGCCACATTCTCCGTCCCCGGCCGCTTGTCGCGCTCGTGGTGCCCGCCGTAAAACATCGGATGCAGCCGCGTCCCAGCCCGCACGTAAAGCGCCCCCACTCCCTTCGGCCCATAAATTTTGTGCGCCGAAAGCGAAAGCAGATCGACGCCCAGCCGCGCGACATCCACCGGCAATTTCCCGGCCGCCTGCACCGCGTCAGTGTGAAACGCAACCCCCGCCTCGCGCGCAATCTCGCCAATCGCCTCAATCGGCTGAATCGTCCCCAGCTCGTTGTTCGCGTGCATGATGCTGATCAAAACCGTCGACGGCCGCAGCGCCCGCCGCACCTCCTCCGGATCGACAACGCCATCAGCCCCAACGCCAACGTAAGTAACCTCAACTCCATCGCGCTCCAACTTCTGGCAAGCATTCAAAACCGCAGAATGCTCAATCGCGCTAGTAATCACGTGCGCGCGTCCGCCACCTTCCGATGTTTTCGTAGGGGCGGGGGTCGATTCGCTCAGCGATCGCACAGCGCTCGACCCGCCCGGCTTTTCGCCGCCACTCGCCGCTCTCGCTGCACCGGCCGCCGCCGCAATCGTCCCAAAAATCGCCAAATTATCCGCCTCGGTCCCTCCACTTGTAAAAACAATCTCCCCCGCCTTCGCCCCAATCAGCCCCGCCACCGATTCCCGCGCGCCCTCCACGGCATACCGCGCCCTCTGCCCCTCCGAATGAATCGAGCTAGCATTCGCAAAACGCTCAGAAAAATAAGGCATCATGGCGTCCAAAACCTCCGGCGCCATCGGCGTAGTCGCGTTGTAATCCAAATAAACGCGCATGATTCAGCATAACCGCCGCGCGAACCAAGGGTCAAGAAGTCCCAATTTTCTCTGCGCCCTCAGCGTCTCTGCGGTATCATTCCGCTCCTATGCTCACCTCAATTCGCCGTTGCACTCTAGCCATCGCGCTCGCCGCGGCTTTCCATTTCACTCTGCTCGCCGCGCCCGCGCACGCACAATCTCCCAAGCGCATCATCATCGACACCGATCCCGGCACCGACGACGCGCTCGCCATCCTCCTCGCGCTCAATTCCCCGGAAGTGCGCGTCGAAGGCATCAGCGTCGTCGCCGGAAACGTCACCGCCGACATGGGCTTCGACAACGCCCTCGGCATCACCGCTCTCGCCGGCCGCTGCGACATTCCCGTGGCCAAAGGCGCCGAGCGACCCATCAGCCGCAATCTGGTCATCGAGCCGTTCTGGAACGGCCCCGGCGGCCTCGGCGGCGCGCAGCTCCCCGCGCAACGCTGCAAGCCCGACGCCCGCTTCGGCCCCGACCTCATCATCGATCTCGTTCACAAATTTCCCCACGAAATCACGCTCGTGCCCGTCGGCCCGGAAACCAACATCGCCCTCGCGGTGCTGAAAGATCCCTCCATCGTTCCGCTGGTCAAAGGCGTCATTCTCATGGGCGGCTCCATCACCGGCGGCAACGTCAGCGGCGCCGCCGAATTCAATATCTGGGGCGATCCCGAAGCCGCCAGCATCGTCTTCAACGCCGGCTGGCCCATCACCATGGCTGGCCTCGACGTCACCGAAATCACCCTGATCCATGACCCCGACGTAGCCGAGCTGCTGAAAAACGCCGGGCCCGAAGCGAAATTCGCCGCGGCCGTGGCCAAATTTCAGATCGGCCTCTACCAAGGCACCGGCTTCCCCGGCGGCGCCATCCACGACGCGCTAGCGGTAGGTGGCGCCATCGATCCCACGTTTCTGCAAACGCGTTACCTGCACGTAGACGTAGAAGCCGACGGCCGTTACGCCCGCGGCCAAACCATAGCCAACCGCCACGGCACGGTAGACAAAAACGTCCAAGTCGGCGATCACTGGGAAACAGTAGGCATGACGCCGGTCCAGCCGAACGTGAATGTAGCGGTAGGCATAGACGCCGATCGCTTCATCAAGTTCCTAATCTCGCGCCTCCAAGGCAAATGAATCCCAGTAGCACAGGCACTCCTGCCTGTGTCCGCGTCCGCCAGCGGCTCAATGTCGCGAGCTGCCGAAGCTCACGGCCGAGACTGAGCAGCCAAAGAACACAGCCAGGAGTGGGCTGTGCTACTTTTGCCTCAGCGTGATTTTCCTCCTTTGCGCCGCTTCGTTTGATGTGCTGTTTTGCGGCGGCTTTGAAATTCGCTTCCCTTGAGTTTGTATCGATTAGCAGTGTGCCCGGTGGTTTGTTTTGTTTGGGTTACGAGAGATTCTAATTTTGGAATTGTATCGATTAGAATTTCTCCGCGGGTCGCAAGATCGGCTGCTGCGGTGAACTCGTTGGACGGGATGATTTCCGCTTTTGCGGGGGATTCGGCGGATGGTGCCGGTGGTGATGCTCTGTGGGCAGAGCTTCGCTTTTTGCTCATTTGTGTTGTTTTCTCATAGACAGTCTCTGCGGGTCGGCGGAGAACCCTCAGCGGCTAAAGCCGCGGCGATTCTGCGCTAGTTCCAGCACGGTTGAAGCCGTGCTCTGACAAATCAGCTCCGATCCCCTAGAAAAGTCTACGAGATAGCTTCCTCTCAGTTTTTTAAATTTGTACGGGGCCCAGTTGCCTGGCTACTGAACTGCGGCTACTGTGTTGCGGCGGGGCCTTTGGAGAAGTGCTAAGGCGCCCGGTGACGCTGGCTGCTTTCACGGCTCTCGTACATAGCCGGGAACAGGGTGGCATAAGTTGGCGAGTTAGTCAACAGAAATCTCTTAAAAAGCGAGGGGGGGAATCAAAGGCGGGGCCGAAAATCCCGGAAAAGGCTCGGCATCCGGCCGACTGCCCGGACGCGCGAAAGCGATTTGTCGGTTGTTCTGAACTTCGGGATTGCGTGGGGACGGCCAGACACCGGCCGTCGCGGGAGGGCTACACCGGCCCTCCCCTACAAGGTCAAGGCGGGACCGAAAAGCCCCACGCGCGACGGCCGGTGTTAGGCCGTCCTCACGCAGCTACCAATGAGCATTCAAAACATCTCCCAGCGCGTCCGATGCCTGTCGCGTTGAGTTTCTTTGTCTCGACGCCTCAGCCGCAGACGGCGAGGGGCGGCCAAAACCGCCGCCCGCGGGCGGGCTACACCGGCCCTCCCCTACAACGGCAACGGCGCGGACTTAGCTTTTGCGCGCTTCTTTTTTTGCGCTTGGTACTCGTGCCAGGTTAGCCAGACTACGGCGGCGTCGAAGATGGTGAGCGCCATCAGGGCGAAGGAATGCGTGTGCGTGTAGCGGTAGACCTGGTAGGCCATGAAGCCGCCGAAGACGGCGATGGTCAGCGGGTAGGCCCAGTATTTGTTGAACCAGAGGGCGATGACCAGGATGGTTTTCACAACGCCGTGAGAGAGCAGGTAGAGCGAAGCGAACATGGGATCGGCGTGGCCGATATCGTGGGCTAGATGCAGGAAGTGAGAGGCGATGAAGTTGTACGGGTGGCGCTGCTCTTCGCGCTCGAGGAGGTTGCGGACCATCGCGCTGAGGGCGGCGGGGCTGATGAACCAGAGCAGCACGCCTCCGGCGGTTTCCATGAGGCCGCCGATGCCTTTCAGCGTGATGCCGGTGCGGAAGGTGCCGTGGAGGAGCGAGGAGGCTTTCATTGGGCAGGCCCGATTGTAATCCGTTCTGGAGGATGGAGCGAGAGGAGCCAGGAGGAACCGCAGAGACGCTGAGGGCCCGGAGTTCGGAGGGAGACGGAGAAACCAAGAGGAACCGAAATGCGGGCGGGGGTGAACGCCCGCCCCTACGACGGCAACGGAGGTGCCGAAAAGCCCCACGCGCCACAACTTAGGACAGGGGGCCGAACGGCAAATGCAAACGGCCCCAGGTCTGAAGACCTGAGCTACATGACGGGTTGCTGGCCGTGAACACTTCGTGGCGGATTTCTTGACAACTGTGCTTGGGCTTCGTTACCGTGAATTCAGGCTTTTTTGCGTCGGTATCTTGCGCCGATGCCTGGGAGACGCACTTGTCGCGGCAAATTATCACACTGACTACCGACTACGGCACGAATGACCACCTGGTGGGATCCATGAAGGGGGTCATACTGGGGATTAATTCGGACGTGCAGGTGGTGGACATCACGCATGCCGTGGCGCCGCACGATATTTTGGACGCGGCGTTGATCGTGAATGACGCGTCGCGGTATTTCCCGAGCCGGACGATTCATGTGGTGGTGGTGGATCCGGGCGTGGGCACGGAACGGCGGCCGCTGCTGGTTACGGCGGGATCGCAGTATTACATTGCCCCGGATAATGGCGTGCTTTCGTTGATTTACGAGCGCGAGAAGGATGCTTTGACGGTGCGGCACATTACCGCGGAGCATTATTTCCTGCAGCCGTTGAGCCGGACGTTTCATGGGCGCGATGTGTTTGCGCCGGTGGCGGCGTGGTTCTGCAAGGCGTGGCAGAGCGCCAGCTTTGGCGAAGAGGTGGAAGATTACGTGCGGTTGTCGGTGCCGAAGCCGAAGGCGGATGGGAATGTGACCAAGGGCGTGGTCTTGCGCGTCGATTCGTTCGGGAATTTGCTGACGAATTTGACGCCGGATGAAGTTCCTGCGTTGATCACCAACGACGCCAAGGTGCGGATTAAAGTTGGGAATAAAGAGATCAATCATTTGTCGCAGACATTTGCGGATGGGGCTGGGACCGAGCCGATTGCATTGATTGGATCGAATGGGGCGCTGGAGATTTCGGTGAATAAGGGGCACGCGGCGAAGGCGTTGGGAGTGAATCGCGGGTCGGAAGTTACGGTTGAGGTTGGGTAGTTCCTGCCGGTAGTTCATTTCAATTGAAAATCTAGATTGTGGCGTTTTTGCGCGCGCGGCCTTGCACGTCTGCGCAATCGTGCGTGCGAACGCACATGCCGGCCTGAAAGGCCGGCGCTACACAAACCGTTTCAGCGGGCTAGATCGGCTACCGCGAGTTGGCTGCGCATTCGTGGGTCTAGCCAGTCGCGGAAGGCGTCGCCTAGTAGGTTGAAGGCTAGGACTGCGGTCATTACTGCTGCGGCTGGGAAGATTACCAGATGCGGAGCGTCGAAGAGGTGGCCTCTTGCGTCGTTTAGCATGGCGCCCCAGCTTGGCATTGGGGCTAGGACACCTAGACCGAGAAAGCTTAGCGTGGATTCGGCTAGGATTGCGCCGGCCATGGCTATTGTGGCTTGGATCAGGATTGGTTGCAGGATGTTGGGGATCAGGTGGCGGATTAGGATTCTGGCGTGGCTGGCACCAAGGGATTTTGCTGCCAGGACATACTCCATTTCTTTGGCTTGCAGAACTTGGGCGCGGGCTAGGCGAGCGTAGCCGGCCCAGCCTGTGATGGTTAGGGCCAGGATTACTTTGCCTAGGCCTGGGCCCAGGAAGGCGGCGAAGGCTATTGCTAGTAGGATTCCGGGGAATGAGAGGAAGGCGTTGATTAGGACTATGTTGACTATGCGATCTAGCCAGCCGCCGAAATAGCCGGCGATTGCGCCTATGGCGAGGCCGGTGATGCCGCTGCCGAGGACTACGCAGATGCTTACTAGCATGGAGACTCTTGCGCCGAAGAGGATGCGGGAGAGGATGTCGCGGCCTAGTTCGTCGGTGCCCATCCAGTGGGCTGAGCTCGGCGGAGAGAGACGGGCTGGGAGATTTTGCGCGATGGGGCTGTACGGGGCGATCCAGGGGGCTAACAGCGCGCTTAGGGCTAGAAGGAGCGTGATTACCAGGCCCCATCTTGCTAGCGGGCTTTGACGCCAGAATTGGCGTAGGGATTTCATTTGGGGGGCACCTGAACGAGAGAGAGCCTGGGGGCGGAAAACCGGCTTCGGTTTGGCTTAGAGATCATTGCAGGGACGATGGAGGTTGTTGGGAATTCTGCGGCGGGCGGAGCAAGCCCCGCCCCTACGTTCGCGTTGCGGCCTTGGCGGTCGGTGGCTCGTGATTGCAGTTGTGGCTTTGGTTTCATTCGAAGCGGACCCTGGGATCTACTAGGACGTAGACGAAATCGGTTAGTAGATTCACTACCACGTAGGAAATGGCGATTAGGAGGATGCAGCCTTGCAGGAGCGGGTAGTCGCGGGCTTCGATCGCGTTTACGGCTAATCGGCCTATGCCGGGCCAGGAGAAGATCGTTTCGGTGACTATTGTGCCGGCTAGTAGCGTGCCGAATTGCAGGCCTAGGATGGTGAGGATCGGGATCAGCGCGTTGCGAAAGGCGTGACGGAACAGGACTGCGCTCTCGGAGAGGCCTTTGGCGCGGGCGGTGCGAACGTAGTCGCTGGAGAGTTCTTCGATCATTGAGCTGCGAACCATGCGCGTTAGGATCGCGGCTAGCGCGGCGCCGAGAGTTATGGCGGGAAGAATCAGATGAGAGATGCCGCCGCGGCCGCTGACTGGTAGCCAGCCGAGGATTACCGAGAAAACCAGAATTAAGACTGGGCCTAGGGCGAAATTTGGGACGGAGAGGCCGAAGAGAGTTAGGACGCTTACGGCGCGATCGGCTGGTTGTCCTCGCTTGTGGGCGGCGACGATTCCGGCGGAGATGCCGATAGCTGCGCAGACTAGTAGGGCGATGAACGCTAGCTCTAGCGTGGCGGGATAGTGCTCGAGAATTACTTTTGTGACCGGGCGTTGGTAGCGGAAGGATTCGCCTAGATTGCCGCGTAGGACGCCGGTTAGATAGCGCTCGTATTGGACCGGGAGCGAGAGATCTAGGCCTAGTGCGTGGCGGAGTTGAGTTAGATCTTCGGCGCGGGCGCCTTCGCCTAGCATTTGTTGGACGGGATCGCCGGGAACGATGTGGGCTAGTAGAAAAACCATGGTGATGATTAGCCAGACGGCTGGCAGGGCGAGAAGGATGCGAAGGGCTACGTGACGGAGGATTTTCACGAGCGGCTTCTGCGCGTCGCGCGGCGGGCGCGGGCCGGAACTACCGATTCCGGCGGAGCGGATTCTGATGCGGCGGCTGCGACGGCGCTGGATTCTTCGGCGGGCTTCGCGGGTTCGGTTGCGGATTTTGTTTCCGGTGCGGGCGGCGCGGGTACGGCTACTTGCTTGATTTTCACGCGGGAGACGCGGCGGCGCTCCATATCCATTACGGTGAAGAGATAGCCGTTGGCTTCGAAGCTTTCGCCACCGCGGGGGAGGAAGCCTAGATGCGTTAGAACGAAGCCGCCGATGGTTTCGTAGGAGGAATCTTCGGGAACGGTGATGCCGTATTGCGAATCGAGGTCGCGGACTTTCAGGGCGGCGTCGAAGATCAGTGAGCCATCGGGGAGACGCATGGGGCGCTCGACTACGTCGAATTCGTCGTGAAATTCACCGACCATTTGCTCGAGGATGTCTTCGAGAGTGACCACGCCTAATATGCTGCCGAATTCATCTACGACCATGGCGATCTCGGTGCGGCGGGAGCGGAGTTCGACGAGGAGTTCGCTGGCTAGCTTGGTTTCCGGGACGATCAGGATTTCGCGAAGATAACTTTGCAAATGAAAATCTGCCGGGGGCAGGCCTTCTTCGGCGCGACGGGCGCGATCGAGTTGAATCCAGATTAAATCTTTGATGTGCACGAAGCCTTTGATGTGGTCGAGCGTGGCTTCGTAGACGGGGATGCGCGAGCGCTGCGTGGTGGCGAAGGTGCGCATGGCGTCTTCGAGGCTGGCGTCCATGGGAAGAGCGTGAATATCGGGGCGCGGAACCATGATTTCGCGGACTTGCAATTGGGCCAGGCCGATGGCGCCTTGCACGATTTGCATTTCCGTGGCGGGAAGGACGCCGCGTTCGCGGGCTTGTTCGATGAGGACTTGGAGCTCTTCGGGCGAGCGGACGAGAGTGTGGCTTTGGGCTTCTTTCACGCCTAGGCTGCGAACGAATTTTTCGGCTACGCCGTCGAGTAGATCTATGGCCCAACTGAAGGAATTCAGGAACCAGTGGAACGGGCGAGCGATGAGGAGGGCTACGCGCTCGGCGCGGGCCAGGCTGATACTTTTGGGGACTAGTTCGCCGAGGATTACTTGGACGACGGTAAGGAGGCCGAAGGCTAGAACGAGGGCGATGCCGTGGGCGGCTACGGCGGCCCAGCGGCTGGGGATTTGGGCTACCAGCGGGCGGAGGATTTCGGAGAGAGTTAGTTCGCCGAGATAGCCGAGGGCCAGGCTGGCTAGCGTGATGCCTACTTGCACGCCGGAGATTACGCGGCTGAGATCGGCGAGGAGAATTTCTACGATGCGGGCGCGAGGGTCGCCGGCGCTGACTAATTGGCGGACGCGGGAGATGCGTACGGCGACGAGGGAGAATTCGGCGGCGGCGAAGAAGGCGTTCATGCCGACGAGGGCGAGGACTACGAATAGGTGGAGAGCCAGCATCTGAGGAAAATTCTAGCAAGATGGGGGGCGGAAGAGGAATTTAGTGTTGGTTGGAGGGCTTGGGCGGCAATCAGGATGACGGTCGCTCGGCATGTTCGGAGCGTAATAAATTAATGCGTTAGCGCTTGCGAATGCGATGCCAGAGGCAATTTCAAATTTGAAATTTCAGATTTCAGATGAAGGCGTGAGGAAAGAGGACGAACGGGCACACGAGCGCTAATTGTCATGGTGGGTGCCTCGTTGGGCTCGGGCGGGCGCAGCAAGCCGCGCCCCTACGACCGAAAAACAAATGCGGAGTTGCGGAACGATGGAGCAGTAGGTTACGCGCCGGATGGCCGCGGGCGAAGCGGGCGCAGCAACCCTTCCTTCGTCAGGGCAAGGCGGCGCTTCTATGATTGGGAAATGACGGCTTGGAGATCGTGACTGTGAGACAGGGTGGCGGCTGAGGACGAAAGGAAAGTCAAAAGCCCCACGCGCAAGCACGGCGCATGGAGCACCCCGCGTTCCCCATTGACCCGCTCGCTTCGGGCCGACATTGCGAGGGGATTGCTGCTGCGCTAGACTCGCGCGGGATTTCTTGATGACTTCACGTGGCGGAATGCATTGGGTGCGGTATGGATTTGCTGGGCTCCTGCTTATTCTTGGCGGGGGCTTTTTGATTGGTTGGTGGATGATTTGGCGGCCTTTGCCTCAGGTGGATGGATCTTTGACTTTGCCTGGGTTGAAGCAGCCGGTTTTGGTGGATCGGGATGGTTGGGGTGTGCCGTGGATACAGGCTTCAACTGTTGAGGATTTGGAGACGGCGCAGGGGTACGTGGTGGCGCAGGACCGGCTTTGGCAGATGGATCTTTTGCGGCGCGCGGCGGGCGGGGAGCTTTCGGAGATTTTTGGGGCGATTGCGTTGCCGGTGGATCGGGAGAATCGGACTTTGGGATTGCGCGTTGCGGCTGAGGCTGCTGCGGCGCGGATGGATCCTGCTACGCGGAAGATATTGGAGGCTTATGCGGCGGGCGTGAATCTTTATATGCGCGAGAGGGCTGGGCGTCTGCCGATTGAATTTACCGTCCTGCGGTATAAGCCGCGGCCGTGGACTCCGGCGGATACTTTTTTGATTAGCGCTTATATGTGGAAGACCTTGACTACTACCTGGAAGGCGAAATTGAACCGGGGGCGGATTACGGCGATGGTGGGGCCGGAGCGGGCGCGGGAGCTGTTTGCGGAGGATTCGCCGCTGGATCATTTTATTGTGGGGGACCCGGCGGGGAAAGGAGATCGGCGCGGACGCTTGGGCCGGCCTCCTTCGGATACTTCGACGACTGAGACTGCTGGGTTAGTGGGTGGTCCGCGGTTGACGGTAGCCTCGGGCGAAGATCGCGGTCGTAAGATGCCGGCGGGGACGCCAGCGGTACCGGGATCCTGGGACGTTGCGCGGGATTTTCTTTCGATGTTTGAATCGCAGACTCGGGAGATTATTGGGAGCAATAATTTTGTTGTGAGCGGGGAGCATACGGCTTCGGGGAAACCGATTTTGGCTAATGATACGCATCTTGCGTTTAGCATTCCCGGGATTTGGTACATCGTGCATTTGACTGCGCCTGGTTGGAATGTGGCGGGATTTACTTTTCCTGGGTCGCCATTGGTGGTGATTGGGCATAACGACCGGATTGCTTGGGGATTTACTAATAGCAATGCGGAAGTGGAGGACCTTTACATCGAGACGTTCAATCCGGCGAATCCGCTGGAGTACAAAGTAAATGGCAAATGGATGAAGGCGGAGACGCGACGGGAAGTGATTCACGTGCGGGGGCAGGCGGACGAGACGCTGGAAGTGGTGCTGACGCGGCATGGGCCGATCGTGCGTCGCGATTCGACTGAAGAAGGCGGGCGGGCTTATGCGTTGCGGTGGACGGCTGTGGAGCCGGGCGGGTTGGATTTTTCTTATCCTTTGATTGGCCGCGCGCAGAATTGGAAAGAGTTTTTGCAGGTGATGAGCAAGATTGCCGGGCCGGGGCAGAATGGGATTTATGCGGACGTTGAGGGAAATATTGGATACGTGATGGCGGCGCGGATTCCGATCCGCAAGTCGGGGAATGGGAATATGCCCGTTCCAGGGGATACAGACGCATTCGAGTGGACGGGATACATTCCGTTTGACAAATTGCCGCAGGCGTTCAATCCGCGCGGGGGAATTATCGCTACGGCGAATGCACGGACCGTTGGGCCGGCTTACAAATATTTCATCAGCGATCGCTGGGCCGGGCCTTACCGGACCGACCGGATTTACGAGCTGCTGGGGGCGCGGAAGGATTTGCGGCCTGCCGATGCAAACTCCGTACAGAACGATATTGTGAGCTGGCCGGATAAATTTCTGGCCGAGCAGATTTACGCGGCCGAGCAGAAAGTGGAACCTAAGGATTCGCGGACCAAGACGCTGATTTATGAGTTGAAGAATTGGGATGGAAAGACTTCGGCGGATTCGGTGGAGAGTTCGTTTCTGGAATATTCGCGGCACGCGTTGATGGTGATGCTGCTGCAGCCATACATCGACGACCAGATGGAGAATTACGAATTGTGGGAGCCGGAGAGCGAGTACGACAGCGTTTGGTGGCGGGATAAGGTGTTTCTGGCGAATGTGCTGCGGGATCGGCCGGCGGCTTGGCTGCCGAAGGGGATTTCGGATTACGATACGTTGTTGATTGCGGCTGCTGATACGGCGGTGGCGCGGCTTGCGGTGGTTGCGCGGCATGGGGATCCGTTGCATGCGGAGTGGGGGGAGTTGCATCCTCTCGAGATTTATCATCCGCTGGGGCGATCGGGAATTTTGCGGCGGATTTTGAGTATTGGGCCGATCGAGCAGGGCGGGACGATTGATACGGTGCGGGCTATGGGTTACCGGCACGGGCCTGCTATGCGATTTGTGACTGATCTTTCGAATTGGGATTTGTCTTTAATGGAGATTCCGGCTGGAGAGTCGGGGCAGTATGCCAGTGCGCATTACCGGGATGAGTTTCCGGAGTGGTTTGCTGGGCGGGGGATACCTGCGCCGTTTAGTGCTGGGGCGGAGGGACGAGTGAGGGTGAATCGGTTGCAGCTTGTGCCGGCGGTGGAGGGGGACGCGCAGTAGAGAATTTCAATCTGAAAGATGCCGCCCTGATAGGGCGGCGCTACACAAATCGAGCCGATGAACTGCGCGACTGGAGAAGTTATTGGTCGTGGGATAGAATGTCGGCTTGATTCTTGGTTTGCGAGGATCGCTTGAGCCCTGCTGCTAATAAACCTGTGGAGCCGCCTAAGAAGGGGGATTTTGAGAAGTCTTTGGGGCGGCTCGAGGAAGTGGTGAAACGGTTGGAGAGTGCGGAGCTTTCTTTGGATGAGGCTATGAAATTGTTTGAGGAAGGCGTTACGCTTTCGCGGGAGTGCCAGAAGCAGTTGGAAGAGGCTGAGGGACGGATTGAGATTTTGTTGAAGAAGGCGGATGGGAAGATTGCGGCGCAGCCGTTTGAAGCGGATGAGGAATCGAATTAGCTGCGGGCGCTGGAGAGTTCGTGAGGAAGTTCGAAAGAGAATTTCAAATTTGAAATTTGAAACTTCAAATAGAAGTGAAAACCCTGCCTTTGGTCCCGACCATCTTGAAATTTGCCGGATATTGCGGTCGCGTTGTGCTGGCTGCCTCAATTGCGCTTGCGTGTGCTGCTTAAATTCTCGATTCCCTTCTGAGCATGAGTCTCTCTGAATTTTTTGAGTTGGACCGGGCTGCGGTGGACGCGGCGCTGAACAAATTCTTGCCGCTGGGGCGGACTGCGCCTGCTTCGATTCATGAGGCTATGCGGTATTCGGTTTTTGCTGGGGGGAAACGCTTGCGGCCGGTGCTTTGTTTGGAGGCGGCGCGGCTGTTTTCGGATCCGCCGGATGCGGCTGTGCCTCCCGGGTGCGCGATCGAATTCATTCATACTTATTCATTGATTCATGATGATTTGCCGGCGCTGGATAACGATGATTTGCGGCGCGGGAAACCTACGTGCCACAAGAAATATGGCGAGGCGATTGCGATTCTTGCCGGGGATGGATTGCTGACGCTGGCGTTTGAGACTTTGGCACAGACGCCGGTTGAGGCTTCGCGAGGAGTACAGCTGATCGCGGAAGTGGCGCGGGCGGCTGGGACTGTGCGCGGGATGGTGGGTGGGCAGGTGGCGGATTTGGAGGCGGAGAAGACGCGGGCGGACTTGGCTACTTTGGAATACATACATCGCTCGAAGACCGCGGCTTTGATTCGTGCGGCTTGCGTGGTGGGAGCGATTGCAGGGGGCGCGGCGGACGCGGATGTTGAGCGATTGCGGAATTTTGGCGAGAACATTGGCTGGGCGTTTCAGGTGGTGGACGACATTTTGGATGTGGAGGAATCGTCGGCGGCGCTGGGGAAGACGGCGGGGAAAGATCAGGCGCAGCAGAAGGCTACTTATCCGGCGCTGCTGGGATTGACGCAATCGCGGGAAGTGGCTACGGAACTGGCGGCGAAGGCGGTTGCGGAATTGGAGCCGTTTGGAGCGCGCGCGGGGAATTTGCGGCAGTTGGCGGAGTTTTTGGTCGAACGGCGATCGTGATGCGCTGATGAGCGGGCGGGTTGCGAAGCAGCGGCTTGATTTGTTGCTGGTGGCGCGAGGGTTGGCGCCTTCGCGGCAGCGGGCGCAGGCGATGCTGCTGGCGGGAGATGTGCTGGTTGGCGGGCAGCGGGCTGGGAAGCCGGGGTCGCTGGTTGCTGAGGATGTTGCGATTGCGATTGCCGGGGATTCGCAGCGGTATTCCAGCCGCGGCGGATTGAAGCTGGAGGGTGCGCTGGGGGATTTCGGGATTTCGCCCGCGGGGAAGATTTGTCTGGATGCTGGGAGTTCGACTGGGGGATTCACGGACTGCTTGCTCGCGCACGGGGCGCGCAAAGCTTTCGCTGTGGATGTGAATATCGCGCAATTGGATTGGAAGCTGCAGAAGGATTCGCGCGTTGTGACGATTGAGTGCAATGCGCGCTACTTGAAGCCTGAAATGATTCCCGAGCCGATTGATTTTGTGACCGCGGATGTGTCGTTTATTTCCGTGACGAAGATTCTGGAGGCGCTGGTGCAGGTGGCGCGGCCGGGGGCGGATTTTTTGATTTTGGTGAAGCCGCAATTTGAGTTGGAGCGGCGCGACGTGGGAAAAGGCGGGATTGTGCGCGATGCGGCGCTGCGTGAGCGGGCTGTGGAGCGCGTGCGCGCGTTTGCTGCGGAACATGGATTGGAGACGCTGGGCGTCTTTCCGAGCCGCGTTGCGGGCGCCGAAGGAAATCTGGAGTTTTTTCTCCACGCGCGGCGCAAGGGCTAGAGTACAATCGCGGCCTGGAAAAAATGATTCGCACTGTCGGGATTCTCTGCAAGCCTCGGAAAGAAGACCTCTGCTCGGTTTTGCCGCCTCTAGTGGAGTGGCTGCGCGCGCGGAACCTGAATGTGCTGCTCGATGCGAGCGCCGCGGAATCTTGCAGTTCGCTCGATAAGGCATCGGCGCGAGAAAAGCTGGCCAGCGAAGCGGATTTGCTCGTGGTGATGGGCGGCGATGGGACTTTGCTGGCGGCGGCGCGTTTGCTGGGGGATCGCGAGATTCCGATTCTCGGGGTAAATCTGGGCTCGCTTGGATTTTTGACTAGCGTGACGCTCGAAGAGCTGTATCCATTGCTCGAGGTGACGCTGGCGGGGAAACATGAGATCAGCGCGCGCGGGGTGTTGCGGGCGCAGATGTTGCGCAATGGAGTTGCCGCTGAAGGTGCGCGGGCGCTGAATGATGCGGTGGTGAATCAGGCGGCGCTGGCGCGGTTGATGGATTTTGACGTGCACATCGACGGCAATCACGTGGCGAGGTATCGCGCCGATGGAATTATTGTGGCGACGCCTACTGGCTCGACGGCTTATTCGCTGGCGGCGGGCGGGCCGATTGTGCTGCCGGAGATTCATGCGTTTGTGATCACGCCGATTTGCCCGCACATGCTGACGAACCGGCCGTTGGTGATTCCGGATTCTTCGCGGATCGAGATTGCGCCGGAGCAGCAGGGCGAGCCGGTGCATCTGACTCTTGACGGGCAGGTGGGATTTCAATTGCAGCCGGGCGACCGGGTGAAGATTGAACGAGCGAAAACGCGAGTGCAGCTGGTGCGTGCGGCGGGGAAATCTTATTTTGAAGTGCTGCGCAGCAAGTTAGGTTGGGGCGAGCGGTAATCTCCTCTCTACAGTGCGATTGAAAAAGGAGCTGGCGATGAATTCCCGATTGCGGACGGCGGTGTGTGCGGCGGCTTTGCTGGCATTGGGTACAGCGCCGCTGCTTGCGCAGAAGCATAAGAAAGCCGCGGAGCCGAAAACCGATACGCCGAATTATCCGATCAATGATGGATTTGTGGATGTGAATGCTTCCTCGCAGGGATATGTGGATGCTGAAGGGATGCTGATTTACTACATGACTATGGGGCGCGGCGAGCCGTTGGTGATCGTGCATGGCGGACCGGGCGCATCTCATGATTATTTTTTGCCTTATTTGCTGCCGCTGGCGCGGCAGAACAAGTTGGTATTTATTGATGAACGCGGGTCCGGAAAATCGCAGAAGCTGGAGGATCCGGCTGGGTACACCGTCGAGAATATGGTGGAAGATGTGGAGGGTGTGCGGCGGAGTTTGGGGCTGGGAAAAATTACTTTGATGGGTCATTCATACGGCGGAGTTTTGGCTCAGGCTTACGCGTTCAAGTATCCGCAGAATTTGTCGCATTTGATTCTGGCTAGCACGTTTCCCAGCACGAAGCAGATGAATGAAGTGTTAGCGCAGGAGAAGGCGAAGATGGCGCCGGAATTGCGCGAGCGGATCGAGAAGATGGAAGCGGGCGGATTATATGGGCACGGGAAGGACTACGAGAAGAACCGGTACACGAATGACTACATGACTGCGGCTTGGGGCGAAGGATATTTTCCTTATTTATATCAGAACCGGCCTGATCCTAATTTTGATCCGATTGCGATGGGGGTTACTTCGTGGGATTTGTACCGGCAGATGTGGGGTTCGCACGGGGAATTCGTGATTGATGGAAATATGAAGTCGGTTGAGTATGTGGACCGGCTGCCGGATATTCATGTGCCGACTTTGATTTTGGTCGGGGATCATGACGAGTGCGATCCTTCTTTATCGAAGGAGATGCATGAGAAGATTTCCGGGTCGCAGTTGTTGATTTTGCCTAAGAGCGGGCATATGGCTTTTGTGGATCAGACGAATCTTTATCTTGGGGCGATTGATAACTTTTTGCATCCGGAACGGCATCGGGCGCACCGGTAGGAATGCTGCGGCGGTGAGTGAGCGCACGACGGTAGGTCGCTTAGATCCTGAGGGTCCGGAAAGGCTGGACCCTCAGGATGACAATACGTGGCGATGCGCGCCGTAGAAGATTTAGTCGGTTCGAGTTATTCGCCGCGGATTTGATCGCGGCGGGATTCGCGGCGGCGGATTAATTGCGAATTGCGGCCGTGTACCAGGATTTCGGCGGGCCTTGGGCGGGAATTGTAATTGCTCGATTCAACGAAGCCGTAGGCGCCTGCGCCCCAGAGGGCTAGAACATCGCCTTCCTGCACTTCCTCAATTGGCCAATCTTTCAGGAAACAATCGCCGCTCTCGCAGACTGGGCCGACTATGTCGGCGCGGACTATTTTTGATTGCGGGGCGGCTCGCGTCACCGGCGTGATGGGATGGACGCCGCCGTAGAGGGCTGGGCGGAGAAAATCGTTCATGGCGGCATCTACGACGATGAACTTTCTGCCGCGATTGGATTTCGTGTGCAGGACGCGCATCAGGAGGACACCGGCGGCGCCTACGATGGAGCGGCCTGGCTCGAGGAGTAGACGGCAGCCGAGCGGCTTCACTTCTCTGATCATTGCGCGGGCGTAATCTTCGATGCGGAGCGGATTTTCGTCGGCGTACCGAATGCCTAGGCCGCCCCCGAGATCGAGATGTTCGAGCGCGACGCCGTTCTCTTGAAGATCCAGAAAGAATGCAGCCATGCGGGCTGCGGCTTTTCGTACAGGCTCGAGGCAAAGCACCTGAGAGCCGATATGGGCGCTGATGCCCTTCCATTCAAGCCAACGCACGTTTCGGTTTTTTAGATAGAGGCGGCGGGCATCGCGCCAATCCATGCCGAATTTGTGGCGATGATGGCCTGTGGCGATGTGGCGATGGCCGCCTGCTTCGACATCGGGATTGACGCGGATGGCGGCGGGGGCGCGGCGGCGAGCGCGGCTTGATTCGTCGAGCAGTAGGTCGAGTTCGGATTCAGACTCGATATTGAAGCAGAAAATTCCGCCGCGCAGCGCTTCGCGGATTTCTTCGCGCGTCTTCCCTACTCCTGAAAATATGGCGCGGCGCGCCGGGATTCCAGCGCGGGTCAGACGATAGAGTTCGCCGCCTGAGACGATGTCGAAATTGCTGCCTAGTTTTGCGAGAAGGCCCAGGACGGAGAGATTGGAATTGGCTTTTACTGCGTAGCAGATCGTTGTGGGGACACTGCGGAAAGCGCGCTGATACTGACGATAGGCGTTTTCGATCGCGGCGCGGCTATAGACGTAGGCGGGCGTCCCGAAGCGAGCGGCTACATCCGCGAGCGCAACATCCTCAGCGAATAGGGAGCGGGCGCGCCATTCAAATTGCGGCGTGAATTTTGTGGGATCGATTGGCTGCGCGATTCTGGCGCTGTTTCGGCGCGCTGCCATCGAAGGCGTTAGAGCACCTTTAGGACGACCAGAGTGCGATCGTCGAAGGCGTGCGGCGTGCCGGAGAAAAGTTCGACTTGCTCGAGAACGCGGTCGGCAATGGCGGAGGCCGGTTCGTGCGCATGCGTGCGGATGAAATCGATGAGGCGATCGGTGCCGTAGAATTCCTTTTCGAAATTCTGGGTATCGCTGATGCCGTCGGAGTAAAACGCGAGAACGTCGCCGGGATCGAGGACCATGTTCACTTCATCGTAGGTCACGTCCTCGAACATGCCGAGCGGAAAGCCCGCGAGATTGATCTTTTTGCACTCGCCTTTGTGGAGGAGGATGGGCTCTTCCTGCCCGGCGTTGGCGATGCGCAGCTTGCGTTTGCCGCGGTGCCAGGTGGCGAAGCACATAGTCATGAAGCGGCCTTCTATGCGGCGCTCGACGATCAATTGATTCATATCGTGGAGCATTTGCGCGGGAACGAGTTTGTTGGGGCCGAGACTGCGCATGATGCCGATGGCGGCGGCGCCGTAAAGCGCGGCGGCGCTTCCCTTCCCGCTGACGTCGCCCATGGCCATGGCTAGCTCTTGCGGGCCGTAGCGCAGGAAATCGTAGATGTCGCCGCAGAGTTCGCGCGAGGAGACGACACGGGCTGCGATATCGAGGCCGGAATCGGTGCCGGGCATGCGAGGCAGTAGAGCGCCTTGCAGCCTGCGCGCGGCGTTCAAGTCGCGCTCGAGACGCGATTCATCGCGGGCGAGTTGCTCATACAAGCGGGCGTTTTCGATTGAGACGGCGAGGCTCGCCGCGAGAATGGAGAGCGCTTGTACGTGATCCGGCGTGAAGTAATTGAGTTGCGGGCTTTCGAGATCCATCACGCCGATTACGCGCCCTTTGCTGAGGAGAGGAACGGCCAGTTCCGAGCGCGTTTCCGGATTCACCATGAGATAGCGTGGATCGTGCGAAACGTCTGGAACTACGACGGCGCGGCCTAGCGTGGCCGCTGCTCCTACCAATCCTTCGTGCGCCGGAACTGCGTGCTTTTCCTGGATGCGCTGGCCGAATTTTACCGTGACGCGGTGGCGGAAGACTTTGTCGGCATCGTCGTAGAGCAAGATGCTGAAAATTTGGTAATCGATGATTCGCTTGGCCAATTCGGCGGCGCGCCGCAAGACCTCTTCCACTTCGAGAACTGAGCTTGCTTCGCGGCCGACTTCGTTGAGCAGAAGAAGCGTGTCAGCCTGATTGCGGACGCGCTCGAAAAGGCGGGCGTTCTCGATGGCGCTGGCGATTCGCGTGGCGAGCAGCGTGAGGATGGATTGCTGCTCAGGCGTGAAATAGTCGACCTCATGGCTTTGAATGTCGAGAACGCCGATGGCCTTGCCGCCCACCATCAGAGGCACGGCAAGTTCCGAGCGCACGGCTTCGACGGCGTTGAGATAGCGCGGATCTTTTTGAACGTCGCCGACGCGGACGGCGCGGCCCGTGGCCGCGGCCGTGCCGGTGATTCCCTCGCCCCAGGGAATGCGCCAGTGCTCCATCACTTCGGGGCGATAGCCGATGCCGAAGCGGAAATGGAGTTGATTGGTGCCCTCTTCCGGGAGCAGGACGGCGAAAATTTCGTAGTCGATCAGCTTTTTGATGAGCTGCGCCGCTTTCGCCAGAACCTCATCGAGGTTTAGCGACGTATTGATTTCCTGGCCGATCTCAACGAGCGTTGAGAGCGTTTCGGCGGAAATCTCGGTGGCGGATTTGATTTCGACGGGGTCCATGGCTATTTTTGCGCCGGGCGGGCGAACTTGCGCCCGCAGGGGCACATTACACAGGCAATTCGGAAAAGACAATTATAACAGCAGGACTTCGGCTTCGGGATGACCTTGAGCGGTCGGATAGAAGAAATTTACGAGGCGCAGAACCAAATTGGGTTGGGGCTCAGAGGTATGTGTGACCGCGATAGACGTATGAACGAAAGGAAAGAGGGCGCAGTCCGCCCAGGCGGACGCCCCTACGACCGAACTATCTTTTCTTGCATGGATGCTAATCTGCGGCTAGGCCGCGGGCCTGCTCCAGGATTTTTACGCTGGCGCTGGCGCCTACGCGGGTGGCGCCGGCTGCGACCATTTTTTGGAAGTCCTCGAAGCTGCGGACGCCGCCCGCGGCTTTGATGCCGATTTCGCCGCCGACTACGGCGCGCATGAGGCTGACGTCTTCGGCTGTGGCGCCGCCGGTGGAGAAGCCGGTGGAGGTTTTGACGAAATCTGCGCCTGCATTTTTGGCGGCTAGCGAGCCGCGGATCTTTTCTTCGATGGTCAGCAGCGCGGTTTCGAGAATGACTTTGCAGATGGCGCCGCCGCGGTGGCTGGCCTCTACTACGCCGCGAATGTCGGCTTCGACCGTGTCGTCGAGGCCGGATTTCAGAGCGCCGATGTTGATGACCATGTCGATTTCCTGGGCGCCGAGTTTGATGACTGCATCGGTTTCGTAGATTTTCGCTTGCGGGAGCGTGGCGCCGAGGGGAAAGCCGACTACGGTGCAAACTTTTACTTCGCTGCCGCGGACCAGCTCGGCGGCTTGCGCGACGTTCCAGGGATTGATGCAAACCGAGGCGAAGCCGAATTTCACGGCTTCTTCGCAAAGTTTGCGAATTTGATCGCGCGTGGCGTCGGGTTTGAGAAGCGTGTGGTCGATCAGGTGGGCGATCTGCGCGTCAACGGAGGCTACCTCGCCGCCTGCGGAGATGCGGGCGGCGCCGGCTTCGATGGCTTTTTGCGTCTTGTGAACGCAGAGGTGGGAGCAGCGCTCGTTGCATTCGGCGCAATAAATTTCGGCTAGTTCGACGCCGCGAAGATCGCCTTGTTGCGCGCCGAGATAGGCGAGCATTTCCTCGGTTATAGCTTGGATTAGTTTTTCGAGTTCTTGGGATTCCACTTTTACTCCACTTGGCGCGACCGCCCAAAAGGCCGGGCCAAACTGAAACCAGGCCTGACCAATGCGTGCGAAGTCGATAACGAGACCTCAGCGGCTAAAGCCGCGCAGATTTCGCGGCATTTTCGGCACGGCTGAAGCCGTGCCCTGACAAACCACTGAGCATCTCACACAGACTCTCGAGACGCTCTTACGACGGAACCACCTTCACGCGCTCCTTGGCTTTAGATGCCGGGACTCGATGGCTAGAATCTTGTTTATTCGATTTTGGTGACGGCCGCCGGCGAATTGAGTTTCCAGCCAGACGGCTAGAATTTCGCGGGCGGTTTCCTCGGAAATCATGCGGGCGCCGAGCGTCAAGATATTGGCGTCGTTGTGTTCGCGGCTGTTGCGGGCCGACGCGCGATCGTAGCAGAGCGCGGCGCGGGCGCCCGGGACCTTGTTGGCGGCGATGGAGGACCCGATGCCGGCGCTATCGACGACTACGCCGCGCCAGGCGTCGCCGCGAGCGATGGCGTTGGCGACGGCCTCGGCGAAATCTGGATAGTCGACTGCCTCGGTGCTGGAGGTGCCGAGATCGAGGGGCGTGTAGCCCCAGTCGCGAAGATAAATTTTCAATTGCTCTTTCAGCGCGAAGCCGCCGTGATCGGCGCCGAGGGCTACTACCTTGGCGTAGTTCGAAGATGCCGCCTCGGATTTCGGCTGCTCTACGCGAATGCGAATGCCGCGTTGGTCGGCGGCGTCGCGAGCGAGCGGAGTGATCAAGGTATCGGGCGCGATGGCGATTTCGCCGCCATCGGCGATGGCATCTAGATCGCTCGCGGTTAGGACGGGGCGTGGCACGGTTACTCCGGCGGGAGAGAGAGAATGCACACGTCTTTGAGATTGCGGTAGCGCTCGGCGTAATCGAGGCCGTAGCCTACGACGAACTCATTCGGAATTTCGAAGCCGACGTAATCGGCTTTAATGTCTTTGATGATTCTGCGCGAGGGCTTGTCGAGTAACGCCGCGATTTTCAGAATGTGCGGGCGGCGCTGGAGTAGAACGCGGCGGAGATAGCTGAGCGTCAGGCCGGTATCGAGGATGTCCTCGACCAGGATAACGTTCAGGCCTTCGATGCTGCTGTCGAGATCTTTATTGACGCGGACCTGGCCGGAGGACTGCTTGTTCTTGCCGTAACTCGAGACCGCGATGAAATCGAGGGAGACTTCGAGATCGATCTCACGCACGAGATCGGAGAGAAAAATGCACGCGCCTTTCAGGACGCCGACGAGATGAAGGCGTTCGCCTTTGAAATCTTTGGTGATTTGGTGCGCGACTTCGCGCACGCGTTTTTGAATCGCGGATCGGCGAATCAGCGTTTTCAGATGACTGCGTCCCTTGTCGGCCATTCCTCTCCGCCTTCAGAGCGAGAAGGCGGCTACTCTATCGCAGGGCCTCGCGGCTGACAAGGCGGCTATTTTTTGGTCAATTCGATCGATGCGCGGGTGTTTTCCCACTCCATGCTCATGGTGCAGGTATTTCCGGATGGCGCGAAGGAGATGGTGAAATTCTCCATGGGCGTCGAGAGCGCGGTGACTTTCATGTCCACGCGGACGAGGTCATTGGCTTCGCCGGGGTAGTCGGTGCCCCATTCGCCGGTTTTCTTGCTGATGATGAGAGTCCATTTGTCGGGGTTCGGAACGGCGAAGAGTGTGTAATCGCCGGCGGGTATGGTCTTGCCGCCTGCGGATAGGTCTACGTCGGTGTGAAACGCGGTGGCTTCATTTGCGCCCGCTCGCCAGACCAGGCCGTTGGGGACCAGGCTGCCGAATATCTTGCGGCCCTTCACTCGCGGACTGGAGTAATCGACTTTGATCGTTTTGCCGGCGAGACTGCAACTCGCGGTCGCTGGTGGGCTCGGGCGCTTGGATTTGTCTTGCTGGGCGAAGCTTGAGGTTGCCAACGCCGCCAGCGCAATTGCCGCGACGCCGATCATTGCGATGTAGTTCTTCATGTTTTCCTCCTTTGAATTGTAGTTGTCTGAAGAAAGCCTCAGGAGCTAAAGCCGGATCGCTTATGTGTTGCTTTCGGCACGGCTGAAGCCGTGCCCTGACACAGCTTTGGTGTTCCGCGACGTGTTAAGGAGCTCCGATTCACGGAAGTCATCGACGCCGATCTGTTCCGCTACAACGTGAACCGTGTTGCGTTTCGCGTACCAACAGGGATTGTATCCGTAATGCGGGAAGAGCGCGTGAATGCATACTTCGTTTTCGGGTGATTCGAGGTAGATGTCGAGCTTGCCGTTTTTGAGTTTCGTGGCAGGGTAGAATTGCACATTGCCGAATGCCTCCGAGGAATTCGCGCCCGCCATTCTGTGCCGGATATAGAGAGAATCGCAAATATAGGCTAGCCCCGCGGCGAGCGCCGCAACTGCGAGCGTCCAGCCTGCGATTGCGCGCGCCATTCTCACGGCATTTCATCTTAAATCTTCACATCCGCTTGGCGCCAGTGGTTTACCGGAATCGACGCCGTTAGTTGCCGCTGGCTTGATTCCGGGCGGCATCGTGCTAGCGTTGA
Organism: uncultured Acidobacteriota bacterium; assembly: GCA_963841235.1. Taxonomy (GTDB): domain Bacteria; phylum Acidobacteriota; class Terriglobia; order Acidiferrales; family UBA7541; genus Palsa-147. The sequence continues at coordinate 253,852 of CAWJBU010000001.1, forward strand.
GGCGAAGTTAGACGAGGGCGAATGGCCGGCGTTAAGAATGTCCTCACGATGGAAGTCGTATGAATCTTGCGACGAGTGAGGTGTTGTCTGCCTCGAAGGGTGCGCCAGCGCCTCTGGCACAGCCTGGAAGCAATCGTTCGGACCGCCGCAGGACGACTCGCCGGGCGGGCGTGACGAGTCGAAGAAGTTTGCTCGTCGCGATTCTCGCGCTTGTGGCAATCGCGGTGCATCTGATTTTGCGGTTCGGATTCCGGACTTCTCCTCTCGTTTATAACGTGCTGCTCTTTGTGGCGCTGGCTTTTGGCGGCTTGCCGCTGCTCATTGATTTAATTCGCAAGGTTTTTGCGCGGGAATTTGGCTCGGACTTGCTGGCGGGAATTTCGATCGTCGCGGCGGTGCTGCAGGGCGAGTACTTGGTGGGAACGATCGTTGTGTTGATGCTTTCCGGGGGGACGGCGCTGGAAGAGATGGCGTCGCGACGCGCGTCTTCAGTGCTTGACGAGTTGGCGAAACGCCAGCCGCAAACGGCACACCGAAAGAGTGACGGTGGAGTCGTGGACGTGAAGCTCGATGAGGTGCGCGTTGGGGACATCCTCGAAATTTTCCCGCATGAAATCTGCCCTGCGGACGGCGTGGTCGTTGAGGGCCAAGGGATGATGAACGAGGCGTTTCTCACGGGCGAACCGTTCGAAATGCAAAAAGCTCCAGGATCTCAATTGATTTCGGGAGCCTTGAACGGCGACGCTGCCCTCGTCATGCGCGCCGAGAGGCTGCCGGTGGATTCGCGCTACGCGCGGATCATGCGCGTGATGGAGGAGACGCAGCAGCAGCGGCCGCGATTGCGGAGACTGGGGGATAAACTCGGAGCGTGGTATACGCCCATCGCTGTAGGACTTGCCGTTCTCGCCTGGATCTTCACGCGAAATCCCCATCGATTTTTGGCAGTTGTCGTCATTGCGACGCCTTGCCCTTTGCTGATTGCGATTCCGGTGGCGGTGATCGGGGCGATTTCACTCGCGGCGCGCCGCGGCATCATCGTTAAGAATCCTGCGGTGCTTGAGCAGATCGAGACGTGCCGCACCTTCATCTTTGACAAGACTGGGACGCTCACATACGGCAGGCCGACGCTGACGGAAGTCGAATGTTCGCCTCAGTTTCAAGAAAAAGACGTCGTGCGCTTTGCCGCCAGCCTGGAGCGTTATTCGAAACACCCGCTCGCGCAGGCAATTCTCGACTACGCGGCGAAAAATAAAGTGCAGGCGGAATCTGCGTCGGAAATTCAGGAGCAGCCGGGCCGCGGATTGCGAGGCACGATCGGCGGAAGAAAAGTGCTGCTGACAGGCCGCGACCGCCTCGGGGAAGAAGTGCGCGAATTGCCGGGCGCGCGATCGGGATTGGAGTGCGTGCTGTTTGTTGACGGGCAGTACGCGGCGCTGTTTCGTTTCCGAGACGCGCCGCGACAGGATTCCGACGTGTTCGTAAAGCATCTCGGGCCGCGGCACAAGGTGAACCGGATTCTGCTGGTGTCGGGGGACCGGCTGGAAGAGGTGCGATACCTGGCTGCAGAAGTCGGAATTACTGAAATTCACGCCGCAAAAAGCCCTGAGGAGAAGGTCGCGATCGTTCGCGAGGAGACGCGGCGCGCGAGGACGTTGTTCGTCGGCGACGGAATCAATGATGCGCCGGCGATGCAAGCAGCGTCTGTTGCAGTTGCGTTCGGGCACGACAGTGAGATCACAGCGGAAGCCGCCGATGCCGTGATTTTAGAATCGTCCTTGGGGAAGGTCGATGAACTGATTCACATTGGCCGGCGCATGCGCTCCATCGCGCTGCAAAGCGCAATTGGCGGGATGGCTCTGAGCATTATCGGCATGCTGGCGGCCTCTGCCGGGTATCTGAATCCCATCGGAGGAGCGATCGCGCAGGAAATCATTGACACGGCCGCGGTGCTGAACGCGGTGCGCATGGCGCTTCCATTCAAAAATCTTCGCGACTTTTGAAGAGTTCGGCTCCTAAGGAGTGTCGGCGTCGAGATTCGTTGTGGAAGGCGCCGGCTCCTCAGCCGCTTTCCGCTCTGGAGCGGCTGGGAGCGTCGCGACGCTAATTTGCATCGCGGTGTTTTTTGGAAAGACGACGTCGTGGCCGCGCGCGATGAAGTGCACATAGACGGACATGCCGGCCCCGTAGGCTCCCATCGCCGCGCCGAAAGCGCGCGAATGAACCGTCAGTCCGAGAATAATCCCGATTAATTTGAATCCGCCTGCGCCGCCAGCCACGCGATTCGATGTGTTGCCCGCCGGATTGCTACCGCCAGGCGCGTCGCGATCGCCGCCGAAGGAGGCAGCCGCGAGGCCGACCGAGATCGCCGTCATCGCGTAACGCGATTTCGAAGATGTAGCCTCCGCGCCGCCTTCAGAATCGAGTTTCACGTCCTGGCCCTTACCGGCCTGAATTCCTTCGAGACTCGTATCCACTTTCTGTTGCACGCCATCGGGAAGCTCCAGTTCGTGAAAGACGATTCGCAGCTTGCCGTTGCGGCTCATATAGCGCGCGGGAGCGGCTTGGACAACCGAGCCTTTCAGATGGCTGCCTTGGGGGAGAATCAAGTGATCGCTATCGAAGAGCGGCTGCGAGAGAACGGCGTCCACTTCAGCGCCGTTCGGAGTTGTAGCTGAGCTCAGCGGCGTTAGCAGGCGCGCGCGGACGAAGCTGGTTTTCTGCAAAACGCCGAGCGTCGAAGTCTTTTCAGGCGTGAGAGCTTCACTGCCGAAATCTAGCGGGTCTTCCAGCTCGGCGAAATAGACCGTGCCGGCGTCGATATATTGCGGATGAACGGGAAGCCGGGCAATCGCGTAGCGTTCGATACGATGCATCTTTCCCGGTTGCGTTACCTGCTTCATGGCGTTGTTCCATGCTTCGCGGGCTTGCCCCTTGGCTTGCTTGGCCTTCTCGGAGGCTTCATCTTTGGCGGTTTTCTTGGAGGACTTGTCATCGGCGGTGACGAACTGGATGACCTGGCCGGAACCGGGGGTCACGTTGGTATGGAGAGAGATGCGCTTGCCGTCTGCGAGAACGAGTTCGTCGAAGGTCAGGTCCAATTTTCGCGTGGGAGAGAAATCGGTGTCGAGCGCGGCGGTGGTGCGCCGGGCTGCGGAAAGGATCTCGATTTTAGTGATATGTCCGGTCACTTCGGCGCCGACGGGAATGACCAGCTTGTCAAAGGCATAGATCGGCTCGACGACGTGTCCGTGCACCACCTGGCCCACTTTCTGGACGCGCACTTCTTTGTCGAGCGCGACTTGAATGGCCGTCCCTTTTGGCACCGTGAGCGCAATTGAGGTTCGGTTCTCAGCCGGCGCAGGTGCGGCGGGAGGACGATGAGTCAGCTTCGGCGAGGAGTCCTGCGAAGGCACTGAAGGCGGTTCAGCGACGGGAGGAGTAGGCTGCTGGGCACGCGCGAATGTCGTTAGTAGTACGAAAAAGAGTGCGGGAGCGGCAGAGCGTGAGAATGACATGCACTCTCTCCCTCGGTGCACGAACGCGAGCACCACTCGGGAGGATGGATTCGCGGGGAGCACAATTCGTTGCCTTGCACTTCGTGCTCGACGGCCGGTCTTATCTTAGCGCTGCAATCTGCGGTTCACAATTCGCGCAACGATTGCGCGACGGGACGGCTCGCGGCGCGAATGGCAGGCGGGACGCCACCGACGAGACCCATCACGAGCGCGAATACCACACCGATGGCCAGGAGAACGGGCGTGATACGAAATGCAAAGGCGAGGTGAGAGAAAGTCTGCCAGTTCATGGCTCCGGTCGTGAGACCGTTCAGCGGAAGCACTGCGACGCAGCCGAGCAGCCCGCCGACGAAAGAGATCAAAAGAGCCTCGATCAGGAATGAAACGACTACGCTCGGAGCGCCGAAGCCGATGGCACGCATCGTGGCGATTTCGCGGGAGCGTTCGGCCACCGCGGAGTACATGGTGTTCAACGCGCCGAAGATGGCGCCGAACGCCATGATCGAGGCGACAACGCCGCCGAGAATGGTGATCAGAGTGGTCATACGCGTGGATTGCTTGGCGTAGTAATCGATCTCGCTGCTGACGTCCACATTCATGCGCGGATCGGCAGTGATCGAGTCCTTGAACTGCTGCAATGCCGCAGGAGAGGTGAGGTGCGCGGTCACGGACTGATATATATTTTCGGGATATTTGTAGACCTGGTCGAGAATGCGGGAGTCGCACCACACTTCCGAATCGAACGATGAACCTCCGGCGTCGAAAACACCCACCACCGTCCAGGTTCCTCCACCAAATCTAACGGTGTCGCCAAGATTTAGCCCCGTGTAAGTACCCGGGACATTGCGGCCAACCACGAGCTCGCTGAGACCAGGCTTGAAAAAGCGCCCCTGGGCGATCTTAATCTGGTCGCGGACCAGGAGTGCGTTTGCGGAGACACCACGCACCTGGACGTTTGCATCCGTGCCGGTGGAGCGCAACGGAAAAGGAGCGATGACGACAACCTCGGGGCTGACGAGAGGTTGTGACCCGGAGCGAGCGACGCCCGGCGCGTCCTGGATGATCTTGACCTCGTCGAGCGTGACTGCGCCCATCATTTCCGACGTGGCGCCGGCGCGGATGGCGAGAGCATTGTCAGCTGTCCCTGAAGAAACCAGCGTCGCCTTAAAGCCCTTGGCCAGCGACAGCATGGCGATGAAAACGCCAACAGTGCCCGCAATTCCGAGAACGGCAACAATGGCGGAAGGCCAACGCGCTCGAACACTTCTGAAGTTGTAGACAACGGGAATGGGCATTGTTAGACCCTCCGCAGCGCGTCAACTACGCGCAAGCGCATCGCGCCAAAGGCTGGAATCAAGCCGGCCAGCGCGCCGACGCCGAGCGCAAAGCCGATCCCAGCAAGCAACGTGGAATACGAAACGACCAGCACTGGAAGCAATCCGTTCAGCGCTGAGCCGAGTACCGGCACGGCCGCCGCCGCAAGGAGCAAACCAAGGCTGCCCCCGATAACGGCGATCAAAATCGATTCCGCAAGGACCATCACGAGAACCGCGCGATCGGAGAAGCCAACGGCCTTCAAAACCGCCAGTTCCCCAGTGCGTTCGCGAACCGCGATGGCCATGGTGTTGCCAGTGACGAGCAGCAGAGTGAAGAAGACAACGCTGCCGATCGACAGAATTAGAAATTCGATGTTGCCGAATTGCTTGGCCCAGCCGGCCTGAAACGCGGATTCCGTCTCGGTCTTAGTTTCGTAGTTGGAGTTCGTGAATTGCGTGTCAATCGCTTTCGCCACTCGCTCCGCATCGTCTGGGCTATTCAGGCGAATGACATACCATCCGACCATGCCCTTGTAATCCGCCGGCATATTTTCGTCGAAGTATTTCCACTGAAACCAGAATGCGCTCTCGTCGCCACCGGGCTTCGTGTTGAAAAAAATGCCGTCGATATTGAATTCCCAGGAGTTGTTTCCACCGAATAGAGTGGTCTTGATGGGGATGCGATCGCCGACTTTCCAGCCGAAACGTTTGGCGGTCCTGGCGCCCACAACGGCGCCCTGGCGGTCGTTGAGAAAGGTCTTCCACTGATCGTCGGGAAGGACGATCTCTGAATAAACTTCACGTTGGTTTTCGATGTCTATGGCAATTTGCGGAAAAAAGTTTTTCTCGTCCTGGTAAACGCCGCCGAACCAATTAGCGTGCGTAATGGCCTTGATACCAGGAATGATCATCATCTTGTCGCGGTAAGCCAGCGGCAACGGTTGGATGATGGAGGTACGGTTGATGACCACGAGGCGGTCCGCGCCCGCTACCTCGACTCCGCGACTGAAGGCGCTCTTGACCACCGCTAGAAACGTGAAGAGAAAGAGCGCGGCGGCAAAGGAGCCGATGGTGAGCAGGAGGCGAATCTTCTTGCGGAACAGATTGGCGAAGAGCAGGCCACCGAATTTCATGCTACGCCTCCTGCGACCGAATCCAGATGCGCGCCTTCGACGAGGACGCCTTTGTTGAGATGAAGCAGCGTGTGCGCGCGCTCGGCGGCGGCGGGATCGTGGGTCACCATCAGGATGGTCTTGTGATATTCGGTGGAAAGTCGCGTGAGCAGATCGAGAATTTCATCGGCGCTTTTGCGGTCGAGATCGCCGGTAGGCTCGTCGCAGAGGAGAAACGTGGGATCGGCGACGATGGCCCGAGCGATGGCTACGCGCTGCTCCTGCCCGCCGGAGAGTTGACGAGGATAGTGGTTCATACGATCGGCGAGACCGACGATCGAAAGCGCGGCCTCGACGTGCTGGCGCCGCTCCGACCTTGAAAGTTTGGTGAGAAGAAGAGGCAGCTCGACGTTCTGAAACGCGGTGAGCACTGGAATCAAGTTGTACATCTGAAAGATGAAACCGACGTGGCGAGCGCGCCATTCGGTGAGCTTGTGGGCGGACATGTGCGTGATTTCGTCGCCGGCCACGGTGATGCTGCCATGCGTGGGAAGGTCGAGTCCGCCGAGAAGATTGAGCAGCGTGGTCTTGCCCGAGCCGCTCGGACCCATGAAGGCAATAAATTCCCCTTTGTCGACGTCCAGGTTGAGGGATTGCAGGACTTGGATGGTCTCGCCCGCGCGGGAATAGTTTTTGTCCACGCCGCGAACCTGGATTAATGCGCTACCGGTTCCGTTGCCATCTACTCGCACCATTTCATCGGCTCCTATTTCTTGATTTCGACGGTCTGGCCGTCGTGGAGATCGGCCGGGCCTTTCACAACTACTGTGTCGCCGGCGACGAGCCCAGCTAAAACCTGCTGATCGGTGCCTTGCACGACGCCGAGTTTCACAGCGCGGCGCTCGACGTGATCTTCCTTAACGAGGAAAACGGCCTTGGAGCTATTTTGGTCACGCACCGCGGTCTGCGGAACAATCACCGTGGAGGAGGCTGCGCCGGTTTTCTGCTCCGGCTCATCGCCGAGGAACGCCACTTTCACGCCCATATCCGGGAGAATGCGCGGATCGAGTTTCAAAAATGAGATGCGCACTTTCACGGTGGCCTTCTGCCGGTCGGCGGTCGGGATGACTGTGCGCACCTTCGATGGAATCTGCCAGTCAGGATAGGCGTCGAGAATCGCAGTGACAGGTTGGTCGGGCAAAACCCGCGCGATGTAGGCCTCGTTCACGTCCACTTCGATCTCGTTCGAGTTCATGTCCACGATGGTGGCGATGCCGGTGCGCGTAAATCCGCCGCCCGCGGAAATCGGCGAGACCATTTCGCCTACCTGTGCGTCCTTCGAGACGATGATGCCGTCGAATGGCGCGCGGATGATGCAATTGTCCACGGCTTGCTGCGCTTCGGCGATTCTCGCTACGGCGCCGATCACTTGCTGCTTGGCCAGATCGATTTTTGCCTTGAGGCTATCTGCGGCCGTGCGCGCGGCATCGAGCTGCTCCTGCGTCTGGACGCCGGAGGTCTGGAGTTCTTGCGCGCGATGAAGTTCGATCTCGGCATACTTCAACTGCACCTGAAAATCGAGGATGGAAGCTTGCGCCGTGTCGCGGTCGGCTTTGGCCGAGTCGAGTGCGCGGCGAACATCGGAATCATCGAGCGTGGCGAGCACGAATTCCTGAGGCACGTGCATGCCTTCATCGAAGAAGACGCCGGTAACGCGGCCGGTGATCTTGGAGGCGACTGTGGCGCGGCGCCGCGGCGTCACGTAGCCGCTGGCATTGAGCAGCGCCGGGCGATCGCTGCCGGCCTTCTGTGCGACAGCCACTTCCACCACGGGCTTTTGATGCGTGTAGGCGAGCCAGCCACCGCCGACTAGTACGCCCCCGCCAAGAATCGCAGCGAAAAGCCCCAGGGCTTTGCCCGTGCGACCGCCTTTGCGCTGGCCTTCGTGGATGCGCAGCGAGCCGAGATCAGGCTTTGGAGTTTGAGAACCTGCTGCCATTAGTGCCTGCGTTCCCTCTCTATTTGATTCACCAATGGTTAGTACGCTTCGCGCCAAACGAATCTTTCGCAGCGCGCAAAATCGGCGAAGTCGTGCCGGCTCTATTGTATCGAAGGTAGGCGAGATTCGGTGGATTGCAAATCGTTGGTAGGGGCGGTGGGGATCGAACCCACGACCAACGGCTTAAAAGGCCGCTGCTCTACCACTGAGCTACGCCCCTGTGGCGTGTCCGTTTATCTTACCTGAAAATCGGCGTTGAAGACGCTTCTCCGGACCGGTGGCAGCAGTCGCGTTTAACCACACGCTGCCGGTGATTTCGCGGCGGCAGGGCAATTTGCTGCTGTTCGGGCAGAATCGTCGAGTCCGAGCCGTGTCTTTCTAGCGGGCGGCTGGTTTGGCGCGCGGGCGCTTGCGTTTCCATTCATAATCTTTGCGCAGCTTTTCCTTGTGCTTCTTGAGCTGGCCTTCGAGTTCCGAGAAGGCAGCGCGGACGCTTCCCGGGGCGTCGGGGGCGATGGCGCTGGCGTGCAGCGTGCCCGTGGGCAGCACGAGATTTACCGCGAAATTGAAATCGGAGCGGCGCGGGCGAAGCTCGAGGTCACCGTGCAATTGCACGAGATCAGGCGCGTAACGCTTGAGCAGCCTTTCGAGTTTCGCGACATGGCGTGCTAAGACTTCCTCGACCGCCTCCCGGACATCCGCTTGAATGCGGCTGAACGACATTTTCATCGAAGCACCTTGATGGACGGATTGAACAACCGGCTGGAAACCGAAACCGCATGAAACTCATCGCAAATTCAGCATAGCAAGGCCCCGAGTTGGATTCAACGGCGCGGTGCATTTGCGGCACTCCTCGCGCCGCGATTTGACAGGCGCTTCGGCGGCGACATAGGCTGGGCACGCGTTACCATTGAACGGTGGCCCGCCAATCACAACGCGACCTGTCGGCATCGCACCGAGTGCTAGTGGGCCCGGCGGGATGGTCTTATGCCGATTGGAAAGGCATCGTCTATCCAGCGCAGCGGGAGCGCGGCTTTCGCGAGGCGGCGTATCTTTCGCAGTTCTTCGACACGATCGAGATCAATACTTCGTTCTACCAGCCTCCGAAGCCCGACATGTGTCGCTTGTGGATCGAGCACGTGGCCGCAAATCCGCGATTTCTTTTCAGCGCGAAACTGTGGCAGAAATTCACGCACGAGACCAACGCGGGCGCTGCCGATGTTGCCGCCGTGCGCGAAGGATTCGACGTGTTGGCGGAGGCCGGGCGGCTCGGCGCAGTGCTGATGCAGTTCCCTTTTTCCTTTCACAACACGCCAGAAAATCTGGCGCGGCTCGAAGCGCTGGCAAAAGAATTCGGCGCGTATCCGCTGGTGGCGGAAGTGCGGCATGCGAGTTGGATGCAGAAATCGTTCTTCGAATGGCTGCGCGAGAGCGGCGTGGGATTCTGCAATATCGACCAGCCCGTGATCGGCAAGTCTATGAAGCCCACCGAGCGCGCCACTTCGCGCGTCGCGTACGTGCGCTTGCACGGGCGGCGCTACGATACATGGTTCAGCGACGATCCGGCCACGCCTCCTTCAGAGCGCTACAACTACCTCTACTCTGAAGAAGAGCTCGAGCCCTGGACCGAGCGCATCCGCCATACCAGCGAGCACGCCGAGAAGACTTTCGTGATCACCAACAATCACTTCGAAGGCAAGGGCGTCGTGAACGCGTTAGAGCTGATTCATTTGTTGACCGGCGACAAGGTGGATGTCCCCGAGCCGCTCCGCCATCATTATCCCCGCCTGGAAAAAATTGCGGACGCGCCATCGAAGGAACCTACACTGTTTCCGGTGTGAGTTCGTAGCGCCGGCAGCTTGCCAGCGATTTTGTTGGGGAGTTCCGCCGCAGAAAAACGCCGGGTGGCAGCCGGCGCTATGGAGTTTCTATTTCTTAAATAAATCTTCGAAAGCTTTGCGTGCGCCGTGTGATGTGTTGGGAGAAATGGGCGCGGAAGGAGCGGCGGGCGTGGCGTAAGCTGCAGGCGATGTATCCTTCTCAATCGTCACGCGCAAATCGAAAAACGTGCATTCATTGCGCGCGTCTTTCTTCGCGATGCGCTCGGGAATCGGCTGTGTGCATTCAAACTGCGCGGCCGTATCAAAGTGGCGGCACTGCTTGCAGGAATGCATTTCAAGCCCGCACTTGGGGCATTGGCCGTTCGGATCGAAGCCAGGCTGCAGCACTGTGCCGCAGTTTGAACAGCGAGCACGTGAAACGCTGCCCACCATGCGGGGCGTCCGCGGGCCGAGCTGATCCTGCCTCGGACGCGGCTCGGCCGGGCGGTGTTCCTGCTTCTTCTTCGCTTCGCCGCGCTCCTGATAACCCTTCTGTTTATACTTCCGCTCCATGGAGGGACCTCCGGGGGGAAACCCCATCATACTCCGAATCTAGACGCGCAACCGGCAAATCGCAGGTGCGGTTGAACTTGTAGCTTGAACGCCACTAACCGCGATGACCGCAGCCGAGACCGCTTGCCATCGCGTTTCCGCAATCACGCGCGGCCCGCGCCATTCCGAGCCCAGCGGGCGCTGAAACCTTCCGCCGGCAAGTCCGGCTGCAGGAAACTCCGCGGAGTTCCTGCCGCTGCGAGCACGGCTTCTGCGGCGATGTAGCCACTGCGCACCGCGCCTTCCATCGTCGCCGGCCAGCCCGTACGCGTCCAATCGCCCGCGAGAAAAAGATTCTCGATGCCGCAGCGCGCGCCGGGTCGCCACTGATCGGAGCCGGGCTCGGGCGAGAACGTCGCGGCGATTTCCTTGATCACCGTGGATTTTACGAGCTTGGCTTCGCGAGCGGCGGGGAGAACTTCGCACACTTCGCGCAGGGCAAGATCGGTGATCTCCTGCCGCGAGCGGTTGACAAGATCATAGGACGCGCTGACGACCATCTGCAAGTACTGCCCGCCATCGTTCTTGGACGCGCCAGCTGCCGAATTGTCTTGCCCCGACGCCGCGTAAAGAAGCGTCTTATTGAAAATCCACTGCACGGTGTGATCGAGAAGCGTGAGGAACGGCTCCTTCATCACCGGCCGGTCGAACCAAAAATGTATGCCCGTAATCGGCGAATCGTGCAAGTGGTGCAGGCCCGCGAACGCCGGATCGGAATCGGCGAGAGTCGGGCCAAGCAACTCGAGCAACGCGGATTGCGGCACGGCGAAGACGAATACATCGCCAGGAATCTCCGCGCCCTCATCGAATACGAGGCTTCGGACCCGCTGCCCGTCCATGCGAAAGCCGCGCAGCGTTGCGCGGAACCTCACTTCCCCGCCGCGCCTCTCGATCGCCACGCGGCAACCGTCGTAAAGCTCGGCGAGCGGAACTGCCGGAATTCCAACGCGGAATCCTTCGCGATTCGCGAGAAATGCTTTCCAGAAAACATCGATGCCGTAATGCGCGTCGGTGCGCGCCAGCTCCTCATCGAGCGCGCTCACCAGCACCACACGCCAGAATCTTTCAATCGCCGGCGCGGTCTGCCCCATGCGGTGCAGCCAATCGAGCATCGAATTGCCCTCGACGCCCGGCGGATGCCCGCCCGATCTCGCAATTGCCAGCATCGCCCGCCCGATTCCCGCTTTGTCGGACCAAGAGAGCGCCGTGAAGCGCAAAAAAGAAAGCGCCATGTGAAACGGCGGCGCGAATAAGAACGATCCAATCGAATACCGCCGCCCTCCCGCGTCGGCAAAATAGAGCCGATCGTAATAGCGAATGCGATCGGCCGAGCCGACGCGGCGGTAAAAATCCGCGAGATTCGTGCAGCAGCCGAGCGTGACGTGCTGGCAATTGTCCACGTGGCTGCCATCGGGAAGCAGATACGACGTAGCGCGTCCGCCAAGATACGGCCGCTTCTCGAACAGCCGCACGCGTACGCCGGCTTCAGCCAGCGCGACGGCCGCCGAAAGCCCCGCCAGCCCCCCGCCGATCACGTTCACACATTCGTTGGACATAATGAGGATCGCGCCAGCCGAGCCGCGCTCGCGCGAGAATCCAGACCTTTTCTGCTGAGGATAGCCGGGCCGGCGGCGCAGCCAGCACGTCATAGCGGCGCAACTCGATTTTTTCGAGAATGCCCGCGTAGATCCGCGCCATGGCCCAGAGCGCCGCGCGACTGTCGTCGTCGATCAGATCGAGAAGCGCCCAGCCTTCGGCATAAAACATCCAGGCGCGTTCGGCCTCGAAGCGAATCAAATCGGCGAAGCGCGCCCCGGCGTTCGCTTGCCGCAAGTCGCGGTCATCGCAGCCGAAGCGCGCCATATCGTCGAGCGGCAAATAAATGCGGCCCATGGCGAAATCCTTCGGCACATCGCGAAGAATATTCGTGAGCTGGAACGCGATGCCCAGCCGCTCCGCCAGTTCCGGCGCGCGAGGTTCCGAGAATCCGAATACGTGAACACAGCAGAGCCCCACAGTGCCCGCCACGCGGTAGCAATACTCGCGCAGCCGATCGAACGTCTCGTAAACGCTAACGGTCAGGTCCATCTCCGCGCCGGAAATCAAATCGTGCAAGTAGCGCGATGGAATGTTGTAGCGCTCGGCCGTATCGCGAAACGCCGGCCAAATCGGCGACGCCGAGGTTTCACCGGCGAGAGCGCGATCCATTTCCGCGCGACGATCCGCCAGGTCGCGCTGCTTCGCGGCGATTTCTCCCGGCTCGTCCGAAATGTCGTCCACGCCGCGCATGAAAGCATAGAGCGCGCAAAGAGCGTCGCGCTTGGCCGGAGGCAGCAGGCGAAAGCCGTAGTAAAAATTGCGCGCCGCGGATCGCGCGAGATTGCGGCAATGGTCGTAGGATGCCGCGACGGAAACTCTTTCAGGCATGGCGGCTCGCGAGCGATGAATCGCTGTCAACCCCGCTGCCTGTGCCGTCGTTCGGTCCGCTGTCAGAATTATCGGGCGGCGCGGAGGGCAACAACCAAGTGAAGCAGCGGTCGAGAAGCGCGCGGCCGAGCAGTTGCATCTGCGTGGCGCGGCTAATTTCCGGCCGGTGATGCAGCGTGTTATAGCCGATGGCTTCGATGCGATCGAGAACCGCCAGCCCTCCGCGCGAGAACAGCTCGACATCCACGCGAAGCGATGCCGAGACGCGTCCGGCGAGCGGCGCACCAGCCGCAAACAGCGTACGCGTCCGCGCAATCAGCGCCTGCATCACCTTGGCGTAGCGCTCATCAAAATTACGAGCAAACAGATCCTCGGGTCCGAGCCCCTTCTCTCGCAGCAAATCGAGCGGAATATAAATCCGGTCCTTATCGAGATCGCGAGCAACATCCTGCCAGAAATTCGCGAGCTGCAACGCAGTGCAGGTTGCATCGGCAAGAGCCTGGCGCTCCGCATCGCGATAACCTGTGAGATAAAGCACGAGCCGCCCCACCGGATTCGCCGAATAGCGGCAATAATCGAGCACGCCGCCCCAATTCTCGTAGCGATGCACGCGCTGATCCTGCCGGAAAGCGATTAGCAGATCGCGAAACGGCTCGATAGGAATATCCAGCGCCGTCACCGTCTCCGCCAGCGCGACGAAGACCGGATGCGAAGGATGCCCGGCATAAGTCCGCTGCAATTCCTCGTCCCAGGCATCGAGCAGCTTTAGCGCCGCCTTCGGATTGGGCACTTCATCGCCAAGATCGTCGGCCCAGCGGCAATAGGCGTACACATTATAGAAATGCTGGTGCAATCGCCGCGGCAAAAGCCAGGACACCACGTTGAAATTCTCGTAGTGGTGCGTCGCAAGCCAGCGCGTATAGCGGCGCGCCTCTTCAGGAGCACAGCCCGCGCTCGGCAGGTTGCGCGCGATCTCAAGAACCGGATTCTCTTGCATGGAAGCCGTTTGTGGGGACAAGCCTACGGAATAACAGCAGTCTTCAATTCGCCGTTGCGATTCTTCATCCGCTCGAAAACTCGCGGCAGATCGTCGAGCGCCACTTCGCCGGTGACGAAATCTCCGGCAGTCACTTCCCCGCGCGCGATGGTGTCGAGCGCCTCGCGAATAAACTGCGGCGCATGGTGAAAAGTGGACTTGATGGTGATCTCCGAATAATGCAGCGCCGAGGGATCGAATTTCACTTCCGAGCCCGGCGGGCAGCCGCCGAACAGATTCACCGTACCGCCCTTGCGCACCATCTGCACCGCCCATTGCCAGGTAGCGGGCGCGCCAACGGCTTCGATCACCGCATCGGCGCCGAGACCCCGCTCGGTAAGCTGCAGAACGCGCCGGATCGGGTCTTCGGTGCGGCCGACATCGATCGTGGCGCTTGCACCGAGACGCTCGGCAGCAATCATCTGGCTCTTGCGCTTGCCGAGCGCGATGACGTGGATGCCGCGCGCTGAAAGCACGCGAATGAATTTCAAGCCGATCGGACCGCAACCGATGACTACAGCCGTATCGCCCGCGTGCACATTCATTTCGTGAACGCCGCGCAGAACGCAGGCCAGCGGCTCGACCATCGCCGCATCGCGGAAGGAAACTTTGTCGGGAATCTCGAGCAAATTCTTCTCGACGATCCGGCCAGGAACCCGAATGTACTCGGCGTAAGCTCCGTTGTTGAAGAGCAAATCCTCGCACAGATTCTGCTGGCCCTTGCGGCAATAGAAGCAAACTCCGCACGGCGCCGAATTCGCCGGCACCACGCGCATGCCCTTGCGGAAACCGCCGTTGACGCCGCTGCCCTTCTCTTCGATCACTCCGGCAAGCTCGTGGCCGAATACCGAGGGCGGGCGGATCATGCGCGCATGATAGCCGCGCTTCCAGACTTTGAGGTCGGTGCCGCAGGTCAAAGCGACTGCAACTTTGATGAGAACGTCGTCCGAAGCCAGTGGCGGGATGTCGATTGTCTCGACCTTCAAATCCTCGGGCCCGTACAGAACCGCTGCGGTCATGTGCCCGTTTCGAGTTAGATCGAGAGTGCTCATGAATTCACAATCACCACTTTTAAGGTATCATCGGCCGGGCGCGCTGCCAAATCGAGGGCGCTGGCGATTTCTTCAAGTGAGAAACGGTGAGAGATCAGATCTTTCACCGGCAAGCGGCGCTCGAAGACCAGTCGTGCCGATTCTTCCTGATCGTCCACCGAGGCGCTATAGCTGCCCAGAATTTCCTTCTCCTCGACTCCCACGGCTGCGGCAGGAAATTCAATTTGCATCACGGGATCATTCTGCGCGAAGAGCAGCACGCGTCCGCCGGGTCGTACCAGCGCCAATGCCTCTTTCACCAGAGCCGGGCTCGGCACAGCGAGAAGAACGGCATCAGCGCCCCGCCCATTAGTGTGATGCCGAATTTCGCCGCCAAGTTCCACTTTTAACGGATCGAACGCCGCTGTCGCGCCGAAGCGGAGACTCGCCGCTCGCCTGCCAGCCATCGGGTCGCTGGTGAAAACCGTGGCACCCTCGAGCTTCGCAAGCAGCATCAAGAGCAAGCCGACGGGACCCTGCCCGATTACCAGAACCGTTTCTCCTGCCGCGACGCGAGCCTTGCGCACGGCCTTCAGGCACGTGTTCACCGGCTCGACAAACGTGGCTTCTTCGAAGCTCACGTCCGGAGGCAAAGCGAGCATGCCGCGCTCGACGATCCAGGGCATCGCGCGAACGTACTGCGCGAAGCCGCCGCCATTGGGATCGAAGCCTGCGGTCAGCCCGACTTTCTTGTATCCCGGGCACTGCGAGAAAAGTTTGCGCTCGCAATAGAAGCAATCGCCGCACGGGATGTGATGAAAGCTGACCACGCGGTCGCCCGGCTTGAATTTGCGCACGCCGCGCCCTAGTTCGACGATTGTGCCGGCGAGCTCGTGCCCAAAAATTTGCGGCGGATTGACGAAACCGTGCTGGATCTTCTTGATATCGGTTCCGCAGATGCCGCATGCGGCGACGCGAAATAGAACTTCGCCTTCGCCCACCTGCGGAATCGGGACAGTCTCGACGACGACGCGGCCCTTGCCGCGATAAACACCCGCGCGCATCTCGCGCACGCCCAGCGGAACCCGGGATGATCGGTCGAGTTGTGCCGTTTGCGAGCTCATGCCGTCGCCAAACTCGCTTTCCTCTCTGACAACACTCCGGGTGCCGCGCTCAGCGATTCAATCGTTTTATCCAGAACCCGCGCGAGACGCTTTGCGCCACGCCGGCTGGCGGAACCCAGTCGAATGAGTGCCGGGATTCGCTGTGGGGCGCGCGCGATTTTTCCCGCCAAGCGCGAAATACGAACGCGGCCGCGCTCGTCCAGAACTTGCGTGAAATCCATTGGAAGGCTCTCATCCGCAGCATCGCTCACCGCGCGAATTGCGACTCCGGGAATTGCGCGCTCCTGCGCCTCGTTCAAGATGAAGAAGCTTTCCATGTCAACCGCTTCGGCAATGCCGCTCATACGCGTCTTGTCCTCAACGGTCGAAACCGCGTAGGCGCAGCTACAAAGCGTGGCGATTCGGCTTGCGCCCGAATCCTCGGCAAAGCCAACGATTCGCGGATCGCATACAAACTTGCGTTGCGTCCCACCATCACGAACAGCGAGTGGGACCAAAACGTCTCCGACGCGAAATGCAGTCTTTAAGCCGCCGGCGAAACCTGCGGCGATGCAAACGTCCGGCTGCCAGCGCAAAGCCTCGCGCCCAACCTGCTGCGCTCGCTGCGGACCCATGCCGGTGATTGCCACTCGAATCTGTAATTCTCCGCGAAATGATTCAAAAGCCGGAAAATCGAGAGACGCGAGCCGGGCGAACTCGCGCTGCCGAAGCCACGAGGCAAGCTCGGATTCCAACGCAAATGTGACCAGCACTTTCACGTTATTCCACTCTATGCTGCAGCAGTGACGGCTCGCCGCGCCCCCGCTCGGACGTAGCCGTTTTCTTCATACCATTGCGCGGCGCGCTCGAGCGCCGCGGCCACCGGCCCCGGCGCATATCCCAACTCGCGCTGCGCTTTCGAAACATCCACGAACATGTTGTGCCGGGCAATCTTCACGCCTTCCACCGGAATCTGCGGCTCGCGGCCCAGCATTCGCGAGAAGGCATTCTCTGTGTAGGCAAACCCCAATGCGATGGCGTGCGGGATTTTCAATCGCGGCGCAGGCAATCCGGAAACCTGCGCGAGAATGTCGAGAACTTGCTTCAGCGAAAGATTTTCCGCGCCGAGCAAGTAACGCTCGCCCGATTTGCCGCGCTCGGCGGCGAGCATGTGACCCGCAGCAACATCTTCGACGGCGGCAAAGTTCAGGCCAGTCTCGACATAGCCGGGCATCTTGCCATTCAGAAAATCAACGATGAGCTTTCCGGTCGGCGTCGGCTTCCAATCGCCGGGCCCGACGGGCGTGGTCGGCATCACGACCATGACCGGCATTCCGTCGTGCGCCGCCTTCAACGCTTCCTTCTCAGCGAGCCACTTCGAGCGCTTATAGTGCCCCACCATCTCATCCAGCGTCGAATCCGTGGCTTCGTTCGGCAACGCGGGGCGATCGACCGCGATAGTTGCAACAGTGCTCGTATAAATGAATTGTTCGACTCCGGCCCGCTTGGCAGCTTCGAGCAAATTGCGCGTTCCGGTCACATTGCTTTCGTAAATCTCGGCGGGATTTCGCGACCAGAGGCGGTAATCGGCCGCTACGTGGAATACGCGATTGACACCGCTAAGCGCGCGCTCAAGCGAAGCGGCATCGCGCAAATCGCCTTCAACGCGCTCAGCCTCTAGCCCGCGCAAAGCCCGTACATCGCTGCCGCGCCGGGTGAGAACTCGCAACGATTGACCGGCGGAGATAACTCGACGCGCAACGTGGCTGCCGACGAACCCTGTGGCGCCCGTGACGAGCGTCTTCATAGAATCCGGAAAACCTCTTCTTTGCCCGGCTGGGGGGGTGAAATGGTGGCTTGTGCGTGGCCGTTGCCGTGCCCGTTTGCATGACCATTCGAATGGCCGTTGCCATTTCCGTGACCATTCGCTTTCGGCGCGCCCTTTGCGCCGCCCATGCGGCCCGAAAGCTGCCAGGTGAGCATGCGCCAGGTGTCGCCGAGTTTCTTGTTTCCGCCGAGAATGGCTGAAGGCTCGTATCCCGAATGCATCATGCAATCTTCGCAGCGCGGATCGTTGCCGC
Source organism: uncultured Acidobacteriota bacterium (assembly GCA_963841235.1). Classification (GTDB taxonomy): domain Bacteria; phylum Acidobacteriota; class Terriglobia; order Acidiferrales; family UBA7541; genus Palsa-147. Next base: position 271,904 of record CAWJBU010000001.1, read on the forward strand.
GGCCGTATTTAGTCCAATCCGTCTTCGCCAGAAATTCCTGGAAGTTCGGATGGTGCGTGTCGGTCATCACGTAGCACGGGCCTTTCCAGCCCCGCGTGTTGTAAGTCGGCGTGGCCCAAGCCGTGCATTCGAGTTCGCGCTCGCCGCGCAGATATTCCAAATAGAGCGGCGAAGTCATGATGTTGTAGCGGCCGAGAAGCTCGGCGGCGCGCTGGAATTTCTGATGAATTTCCTCGCGCGACATGAAGATGTCTTTCGTCTGTACCGCGGCGTAGGAATAAGCGGGCGAGACCATGTGCCCGTCCACGCCCAGCGTTTGCAGATACGCGAAGAGCTCGCCGATCTCTTCGATGTCGGTTTCCTTGTAGATCGTCGTGTTGGAAGTGACCAGGAAACCCGCAGCCTTCGCCACACGGATTCCTTCGATCGCCTCGCGGAACACACCGTCGCGCTCAACGCATAGATCGTGCGTCTTCTCCAAGCCGTCGAGGTGTACGTTGAAAAAGAACCGCGAGGTCGGACGGAATTCATTCAAGCGCTTGCGAATGAACATTCCGTTGGTGCAGAGATAGATATTCTTCTTGCGCGCCAGGATTTCCTTCACCAGCCGCCCAAGCTCCGGATAGATCATCGGCTCGCCGCCGCAGATCGAAACAATCGGAGCGCCGCAATCTTCGAGAGCGGCGAGACATTGCTCCACAGTCAGCGTGTCGTTAATCGTCGGCTTGTATTCGCGGATTCGCCCGCAGCCCGTGCAGGTGAGATTGCACGCGTGTAGAGGCTCGAGCATCATCACCAGCGGAAATTTCTTCTCGCGACGAATAGTCTTCCCGGCGAGATACCCCGTAAGGTTCGCCGTCATGCTCAGAGGAAATCTCATTCAACCCCCAAATTCAGCTTGCGATGCCAGAATCCGTTCGGTCCGGGCTGGAAAGCGCAGAACTCTTTTGCGCCGTTTTTCATATTCCGGTACCGCGCCAGGGCGTAGAGCGGAAACGAATTGCGATACAGGTGATATTTCAAGTAGAAAACGGATGGGAATCCCGTCCCCGTAAATTCCTTCTCGTCCCACGTCCCGTCTTCATTCTGCGTTTCGACCAGGTACTTCGCCGCGCAGATCGAAGCTGGATCGTCCGGTCCCACCGTAGCGAGCAAACCGATCAATCCCCAGGCAGTCTGCGAGGCCGTACTCGCACCGCGCCCCTTCCAGTTAGAGTCGCTGTAGGAGTGCAAGGATTCGCCGAATCCGCCGTCGGGATTCTGGACCGAGCGCAGCCAGTCCGCCGAGTGCCGGCATTCCGGCGCGTGCGAGAGCCCAACGGCTTCCATGGCGCGCAAGACTCCGCTCGTACCATATACATAGTTGACGCCCCAACGTCCGTACCACGGGCCGTCCGGCGCCTGATCCTTGCGCAAGAACGCAACCGCATTCTTCACAGATGGGTGTTCGCTGTTCCAGCCCAATTTGCCGAGACACTCCAGCGCTCTCGCCGTGACGTCGGCGGTCGAGGGGTCGAGCATGGCATTGTGATCCGCAAACGGAATGTTATTTAGGATCTGGAGATCGTTATCGCGATCGAAAGCGCCCCATCCACCATCGCGGTTTTGCATGCTGAGCATCCAGGCCAACCCGCGCCGGATCGACGCGTCAATCCTCTCCGAATCCGGATGCGCCACGCGCGCCATCGCCATCAGGACGAACGCCGTATCGTCGACGTCCGGGAACCAGTCATTGCGGAATTCGAAGGCCCAGCCACCGGGCTGGGCATCGCGATTCTTCACCTGCCAGTCGCCGCCTCCAAGGATCTGCATGTCCGCCAACCAGCCGGCTGCCTCCACCAAGGCCGGGTGGCTGGGGTCGACCCCCGCTTCCTCCAGCGACACCATCGCAATCGCCGTATCCCAAACCGGCGATACGCATGGCTGAATGCGCAGCGTTTCCCCTTCTTCGATCTCATGCGCTTCAAAATGCGCCAACTGCTGCTTCACAACTGGGTGGTCCGCGGAATAGCCCAAGCTGAGGAGGCAAAGAATGGAATTCTGCATCGAGGGATAAATTGCCGCGATTCCCTCGCTGCGCTCCATGTGCTCCAGCAGCCAGCGCTGGATCTTTGTCAGCGCCAGGGCGCGGAACGGCTTCCACGGCAATCGCTCGTAGAACTTCATCAAGCGGTCGGTGGTGAGGAAGAAGTTCCGCCAGGTAAACAGGCTACGATCCCATTCAAACGCCTTGCGCTTTCGATTTGGGTCGGCAAACAACTCATCAATGTGCGCCTGTTGCGGGACAGGCCACCGCGGCTTGCACGCGTACAACATGGCCAGGGGCACGAGGATCGCGCGCGTCCAGGACGACATGTCATACACGTTCAGCGGGACCCAATGCGGCAAAAGAATCAATTCGGGCGGGATCGCTGGAACCAAATCCCAGCCGATCGCACCCACCAACGCCAAATAGATACGCGTATAGGAATTCGTGCTTTCCAAGCCGCCGAGGGCAAGCACTCGCTCGCGGGCTCGAAGCATGTGCGCCGCGTTGGAATCGTCCCCGCCCAATTTCAGCGCGAAATAGGCCTTGACCGTGGCATTTATCTCTGCCGGGCCATCCGGGAAGATGTTCCAGCCGCCGTCCTCAAGCTGGTGCTGGCGAATATAGGCGGCTAGTTTGCGAACTTTCGGACAGTCGAGGCGTCCCAAAATGAACTGGAAGACGGTGTAGTCGGATTCAAGGGTCGTGTCGGCTTCGAGTTCGCCCCACCAATACCGGCCCTCAATTTGGGCGCTCAGAAGCCATCGGGTGGCACGGTCTACGGCCTGCGCCACCTGACCTTCCAGGTCCCGAACCGGTACGGTGGCGGCTGCGTGTCCGCTGCCGTCGGGAATGGTTCTCAGTTGAGATGCCATCACTGTTTCTGACATCGCCGTTGTGACGCGTAACCCATCAAGTGCATCGCGATCGGGCAAGTGATCGTACTAGCGAGCCATTCACTCCCGATCACAGAAATTTATTTCACTCCCGGAGTCGGCAAACCTTATCGTCTGCCGCGTCCCCGTCCGGGCGTCCTACTGGTCTAGATGAGTTTCCACACTCTCATGTTGCCAGCGTGGGTCCCAAAAAGCCCTCGGGGCGGCGAGCGCCAAAGCTCTAAGACCGCCCTGCAGTATGTGAAATGATTTCCCCGATCCCTATAGAATGCAAATAGATACAGAGACCCGCACTAGATTATCGCGAGGAATGGCCCCGTGGTCAACAAAAAATGACACCTACGTGACTACCGCGTTGGCCCTGTTTATTCCCTCGGCGACAGCTGGATTTTTCTGTCGTAGGAGCGCCACTTGCTGCGCCCGCCGGGCGTAATCCCCGCGAAAACGACTGCGAAGTGCTCCCGCGCGACCCCATAAGAGTGCCTGAGCGTCCCACCGGCCTCGTAACTGGGGACGACGTGAACAATGCCGTCACAGTTCTGGTTCAGTCGCCCGCCGAAGCCGCTTTCCGATCTCAGGCAGGCGACCGTACCACGCGTACTCCTCCTTAAATCGACGCAACGAGCGGGCCGGAGTTCCCCAGACCACTTGGCCGCTGCGGATCACCTTGTTTGGGAGAATCCCGGACTGGCCGCCGGCGATTACGCCGTCTTCCAAGCTGCAATGCTCGCCCAAGCCCGCCTGGCCACCCAGCATGACGTTGCGGCCAATCGAGCAGCTTCCGGAGATGCCCACCTGTGCCGCAATGATGCTGTGTTCGCCGATCTGGACGTTGTGGCCCACCTGGACGAGATTGTCGATTTTGACGCCGGCGCCGATTTTCGTCGTTCCCAGCGAGCCTCGGTCGATTGTCGTGCCGCAACCAATCTCCACGTCATCTCCGATTTCCACCCCACCTACCTGTGGAAATTTCCAGTGTTTGCCCTCGCCAAAGACGTAGCCGAATCCGTCGCCGCCGATCACCGCCCCGGAATGCAGTGTGACGCGCGAGCCGATGCGAGCGCCCGGGTAGAGAGTTACGCGCGGGAGCAGGCGGCAATCCTCGCCGACGGAGGCGCCTGAGCCGAGGAAGCAGAACGCGCCCACCTGGGTGCCGGATGCGATGGTTACGCCATCCTCGACGACAACGAATGGCCCGATTGCGACGCTCTCCGCGATTTTCGCCGAGGGTGAAATTACAGCAGACGGATGAACTCCCGCCGGCGCCCGGCGCGATGGCAGGAGCCACTCTGCCGCCTTGGCGAAGGCGAGTTTGGGCGCGGCAACACGGAGCACGGTCTTGACCGTGAACGCCAGCGCAGGCGGAGCGATGACGCATCGCGCCTTCGAGGCTTGAGCTCGATCTCGAAATTTCTCATGCTCGACGTAAATTAGATCGTCGGGCGTGGCAGAATCCGGATTCGCGATGGAAGAGATTCGCGCCGAAGGATCTCCGTCGAGCGTCGCTTGCAAATACTCCGCGAGCTCTGCTGCTGTACGTACCATGATTTCCTCGATTCACAGATTCAAGATGGATAGATTGGTTTTTCCCCAGGCGGCCGCGTCTTCCAGCGCTTGTGGACCCAGATCCACTGATCGGGATGCGCGCGAACGAAATCTTCGATTGCCTTCATGAACTTCGCGGTGTTGCTGCGAACGTCCGCCGATTCATCGCCAGTGCGGACCAGATCAACCACGGGATCGAAACGCAGCCGGTATTTTTGCGCGGCTTCATCCCAGTACGCATAGCCAGGTACGACGGCGGCATCCGTGCGCAGCGCAATGCGCGCCAGCCCCGCGGTGCTCGACGCTGGAACGCCGAAGAACGGCACGAAAACGCCTTCTTCGAGCGAAGTATTCTGGTCGGCGAGAATTCCGATTGCGCCGCCTCCGTGCAAAATGCGCAGCACGGCCCGCGCGGAGTCATTCTTGTCGATGACCTGGCAGCCCGAAAGACAGCGATACCGATTCACCAGCGCGTCCACGCGACGATTCTGGATCGGCCGCGCGAGAAAATAACAAGAGTAGCCATAGACGGCGTGAGCGAAGCTGGAAAGTTCCCACGGGCCCATGTGGCCGGTGAGAATCAAGACGCCCTTCCCCCGCTTCATAGCGTCGATATAGTTTTCGTGGCCGTCAAGAGCGACAATTCGCTCGATATTCTCTCGCGTGAATTTCGGAAATTGAGAGAAATCCCCAGCCATCCAGCCGATATTGCGGAGCATTTTCCGAATTGTTTCCTGCCGCCGCCCTTCGGTCCAATCAGGAAATGCGAGTCGCAAATTCAAGTTGGCGGCGCGGCGTAGCGACGGACGGAACAAATACGCAACGCGGACGAGCACCACTCCCACAGCGCGGGCCAATGGCCGCGGAAGCAATCCCATGCCCTTGATCAGAAGCCATGCGGCGGAATACTCGAGCGTCTCGCGCATCCGCGGCCATTCTGTCACAGTCGCACACGCGTGGGCCAGACTCGGCTCAACTCCGGGGCGCGGGTCTGCTAGACTCATGCCGCTTTGAGCGGATTCGATACCAAGCAGCGCGTCTTTGCGTTTTCGTTTGCCGCGATGGTTCTCTTCCTCGCGCTTTTCAGCGGGCTTGCTTCAATCGGGCTTGTCGGGCCCGACGAGCCGCGTTACGCATGGATCGCGCGAGAGATGGCGCAATCGGGCGATTGGGTCACGCCGCGTCTCTACGGCCAACCGTGGTTCGAAAAACCCGCGCTTTTTTACTGGGCTGCGGCGATCGGCTTCCGGACATTTCCCTCCGCGGAAGTGGCGGCGCGATTGCCTTCGGCGATTGCGGCGCTCTGCGCGGCGCTCTCGATCGCCTGGCTGGCTCTGAAACACTACAGCGAAAAGACCGCTTGGGTGGTATTGCTGATTTTCGCAACGACAATTGGCTCGCTGGCGTTCGCCCGCGCCGCGACTCCCGACATGCTTTTCGCCGCGAGCCTGGCGATGGCGATGACGTGCGCGGCGGGAATACTACGCCAGCAGGGTGCGCTGCGCTCTCTCGAGCCACCGAGCGCCGTCCAAGGCAACAGACTCGCGGCCGCCATCTTGTTTGGAGCCTGGCTCGGCGTCGCCACGCTCGCAAAAGGCCCCGGCGCGGTGGTTTTGGCCGGCGGGAGCATCGGGCTTTGGCTCCTCTGCACGCGCAAGTGGCGCGCCGCTCTTCGTTTTGCCCACCCAGCAGCAATTGCCGCCTTCGTCGTAGTTGCGGTGCCGTGGTATGCGCTCTGCGCGCAACGAAATCCTGATTTTCTGCACACGTTTCTCTTTCTTCATAATTTCGAGCGCTACCTGACGCCGGTTTTTCAGCACCGCCAACCATTCTGGTTTTTCGGACCAATCGTGCTCATCGCGCTTCTCCCGTGGGCAGTCCTGCTCTGGCCGGCGGCTGCAGAAGGTTTGCGCCTCTGGCGCGCCAAAGGCGCACACGATTCGCCGGGATTTTTCTTCGCCTGCTGGGTGATATTTCCGATCGTCTTTTTCAGCTTTTCACAGTCGAAGCTGCCGGGTTACATACTTCCCGTAGTGCCGCCGCTGGCGCTTCTCTGCGGCGTGGCCCTCGAGCGCACGATCGAGGCCAGCCGTTCGGCGCGGCCGTGGATCCTCGTAGCCGTTGCCGCGACGGTTCTGGCGCTTTATCTCGCAACGCCGTATCTCGGATACAAGTTCCTCCCGGATCTCATGAACAGCCAGAACTGGCATGCACGCGGAAGAATCATTCAATGGTATGGGGTAATGATATTCCTGGCTTCCCTGCTCTTTCTCGTCTTGCGATCTCCGCGGCTGGCGCTCAGCTCGATTTGCATCTCGGCGTTATTTCTCGCGCTAATGGCCAACGATACTCTTCGCATCGCCGAGATTCGTTCCGACGATCAATTCTCAGCCCGACAAATTGCCGCTTCGCCGCAAATGCGTCCGCCCTATAACAAAGACCCGATCACCCTCTATCGCGCGCACCGCAATTGGGAATTCGGGTTGAACTTTTATTTTGGGAGAGTGATTCCGGAATGGTCTCCGCAGATTTCGGAACCGGCGGTCGTTTTCACGAGCCCGGCAGGTTTGCAAGATCTCGAGCGGCAGGCAACGGTCACCTCGGTACAGGAGTTCGGAATACCGAAGTGCGTGAAAGCAGCGGTCGCCGGCCCGCGCCCCTAGCGAGACACGCGCACGCCGGCCGGCAGCGCCGCCAGGAAAAACGACGAGACCATGTTCTCGTAAGTTTTGCGGTCGTCATCGTTCATCTCTGAATAGCTCACGCGATCGATCTCCTGACGCCGCGGCTCGGGCGACTTCTGGAAAATCTGAAAAGTAGAATACGCGAGCAGCGGCTGATCTTCCGATTGAATGAAGAGTTTCGCCGTGTTCTGCAGGCGTCCGAGATGCGCCGAAACTGGAGGTTCCTGCCGGTACGGATAATTCACCAGGCGGAATCCGAGCACGCAGAGGCGGGTGACCAGCGGCAGCACGCCCATCCCGGATTGCTTGACCTGTAGACGCACCATGTCCGTCGGATCGTCATAGACCGAATCCACGGCGATGGCCACGACGCGCGTATCGGCCTCGGCAACCTCCAGCGCCGCATAGCCGCCCAGATCTTTGCCCCAGATCCCAAAGCGCCGCGGGTCCACATCCGGCCGTCCGGCCAATGCATTGACCGCGGCGCGCAACTCCTCGGATTCGCGATAACCCAGAGTTGTCACGCTGGAATTCGCACCATGTCCGGCAAAATCGAAAACGAAGACGTTGTACTGCTGGTCCTGCAGCGCGGTGACCAGGGTCAGGACGTCCAGCTTCTGCGACGTGTATCCGTGGCAAACGATAATCGTAGGCGCACCCTGGAATCCCGGAAAGAACCAGCCTTCGCGTTGCCCTCCCTCCACGGGAAATGAAAATGTGGTGGGGTGCCCCATGGTTACGTTCAAGTCCACGGTGGCGGGATTTCGCGCGGGCTTTATGATCTGACGGAGCTCGAGCCCTGAGATTACGGCCGCGCCAACGATTAAAAACAGAATCAGCGCCAAAATCCCGGAAGCTACCTTGGCGAAGGCCGTTGTTGGGTAACGCAACTCGGCGAAGATAGCCATCCAGTTTAGGTGCAGACCTCCTGCAAAGAATTCCCGCCGGATGTTAGCATAGTTCCAGTGGGCCTCTAGGCAACCATCGCGCGTCTTGCCGCCTGAGTAATGGTTGGGCGCGACACGCGACGCAGCTATAATGATCGGTCGGGGCGCATGGCGAATACTATGGAGCTTGTGGACCTCCGCCAGGTGCAGACGCGCGAGTTGGAGCGTCTGTTTGAAGAAGAGGCCAAAGACTGGCGGGATGAACTGTCCTGGGATTACCGTCCTTCTCTCGATTTAATCCGGCGGTTCGTTGATTCCCACTCGCTCGGCGGCTATGTGGCCATCGAGCACCGCCAGCCCGCCGGGTACGGCTTCTACGTCCTCGAAGATCACAAGGGGCTGATCGGCGGACTCTTTGCCTCCCACCGTTCTCCGCAAGCGGAAGTCACTCGCAATTTGCTGAGCGAAATGCTGGCCACGTTGCGCGCCACGCCGCGCGTGAATCGCGTGGAAGCGCAGTTGATGCCGTTTGGCGCAGCGCTGGATTCGAATTTCCTCTCGCAGCAGTTTCGTCTTTACGCCCGCGAGTTCATGCTCCTCGAACTCAAGTCCGCGGCGCTCAAAAATATTCCTCTTTCGACCGGGCTGCGGCTGGAACGATGGAGCGACCGGAATTTCGAGGCTTGCGCGCGCCTCATTCAGCTGGCCTACGCGAATCACGTGGATTCCGAGATCAACGATCAATATCGCAGCGAATCCGGTGGGATGAAATTCTTGCGCAATATCGTGATTCTTCCCGGCTGCGGGCAATTCCTGCCGGAAGCATCGTTCGTGGTGCGCCCGTCGAGCGGAGAAGCTCCGGTGGGAATGGTTCTCACCTCCACGGTCGCCGAGGGCGTCGGCCACACGACGCAAATCTGCGTCAAGCCCGGCTATCGCGGCTCGGGACTGGGCCGGCTCTTGATGGAAGCATCGATTCAAGCGCTGCGCGCGCGCCATTTTCACGCGCTGTCGCTCACCGTTACCGCAGCAAATGCAACGGCGGTGGAACTCTATGAGCGATTGGGATTCCGAAAAATCAAAACGTTTGCGGCAGGCGTCTGGCAGGTCTGAAGCGCGTTATTTACGCGCGCGGTCCTTCAGCAATCCTTTCAGCTCATCCATAAATTCCTTCACGTCCTTGAAGTCGAGATAGACGGACGCGAAACGAACGTAAGCCACTTTATCTAGCTTTTTCAGGCGATTCATTAAGAGCTCGCCAATTTCTTTCGTCGTGCGTTCGCGCTCGGAGGTATCGCTGACAAACTGCTCGGCCTCATCCACAAGCGCCTCAAGGCGCGGCGTGGGCACGGGCCGCTTCTCGCAAGCCTTCAGCAGACCCTGAAGAATCTTCTTGCGCTCGAAGCGCTCCCGGCGGCCATCTTTCTTGATCACCATGTAAGGCACTTCGTCGATGCGCTCGTAGGTGGTGAAGCGGCGTTCGCACTTCAAGCACTCGCGCCGGCGGCGGATCAAATCTCCGGCGCGGCCTTCGCGCGAGTCCACGACCTTGTCATCAATGTTTCCGCAGAACGGACATTTCACCGCTTCACGTCTCCTCGGGCTTTGTCTTCCGCCGTCCGGCCTTCCTCCAGCAGTTCCCTCTCGGCCTCGATTTCGTTCGCCTGCGCCTCAGCGCGAGCGGTGCGGCGCAGTTCGCCCATCGACCAGCCTTCCCGGAAAAGGAGCGGTAGCCCCAGGAGGCACGAGCCCGCGAACGAGATCAGCCAAATTGTAATCGCCGCTGCCGCAGCAAGCTCCTTTTCTACTCCAAAGAGAACGGTCAAAACAAGAAACGTAGCCACCTGCGCACCGCCTCCAACTCCGGGAAGCTGCAGCGCCGAGCCGACCATTGTGAAGGCCAAAACGAGCATCGCGCTGGAGAAATCGATCGCCAGGAGCGACCCGCCGAACGCATGTGAAATCCACATGTAAATGAAAACGATCAGAATCCAATGGGCCGCGGACCAGAAAATTGCGGCAGCGAGGTCTCCCCACGTCCGCAATGAATGCAAGCCCTCGCTGATTCCGCCGAGGAGCGCCTCAAGTTTGGCACGTAGCCCGGTGCGGCCTCTGGAATGCTCGAGCCGCAATGCCAGCGCCCCCGCGCCGTGCAAGCGGAAGTAGATCAAGAAGGCGACAAGAACTCCGAATGCGATCAGAAGAAGGATGCCGCTTCTCTGCACCGCGTGCATCAGCGGCGTGTCGCGCTCGCCGGCCAGCGATCCGCGCGAAATCTCGAGCAACGCAAACCCGGCGAAAACGGCCGTCGCTCCCGCATCCATAATGCGCTCGAGAATGTAGACGCCGAACATGCCGGTGACCGGCAGATTTTCTTTGCGCGCGATCAACAGCGGACGAATTGGCTCTCCCGCGCGGCCGAGAAGAAAAAGGCACGCAAAGCCCATCAGCGTCCCTGCGTAAATGCCGGAGAAATTCGGCTTCCCCAAATAACGCGAGAAACGCTGCCAGCGAGCGGTACGGATAGCGTAGGCCACATAGATTGCCGCGAGCGAGAGCAAGAGCAGCGAAAGATTCGAGTTGCGCCAGGCGCTGCCCAGTAGCCTCCAGTGAAATCCCTCGAGAGTGATCGAATTGCGAAACTTATAGAGGAGTGCGGCGAGGGCGACGACCGCGAGAGAGAGGATGAGGAGCTTGCGAAACGATCGGCGCATCCGTCGCGCACCGTAGCAGCAACGCTTGCGAAGTGTCAAGAATGAGTTCGCAATCGGGGAGCTCCTTGGTGAGCCCTACAGCGCGCAGATTTATATAACGCTGTTGGGACATCGCTCGGGGACGACCTACACCTTGGCATCCGCAAAACTCCCGACGGTGGTACTATCGGGCGTCCATTTCGAGCCATTTGATGCCCCGATTGATGAAAACCATCGTTCCGCGATTCAAAAGGTCACTGGCGGAACGCGGAATTTTGGCCACTATTCTCCGAAGCCCTCTGTTGCCCTTCCATCTCTTGCGCGAGTACGTCCATGCAAAGCGTCTTGGGAGCGAGCCGGAGCACAGCGAGTTTGACCGCAAGTATGGAGTAAATACCGACGGTGAGCTCGGCGGGTGGACGTACCTGAGCGACCTCGATATTCCCAGCCCGAACTGGATTTACGGACGGAATTACGCGGGGATCGAGCCGGAGCGCTTCTTCCCAATTCTCGATAGCATGGCGATTCGCTTCGAGGATTTCGTGTTCATCGATTTTGGATCGGGCAAGGGGCGCGCGCTATTGATGGCATCCGAGTATCCCTTCAAGAAGGTGATCGGCATCGAGTTCTCGCCGCAACTGAACGCTATCGCGGTGCAGAACATTGCGCGCTATTCAAGTCTCACGCAGAAATGCAAGCAGATCGAAACCGTGCGCATGGATTTCACTCAATATTTTTTGCCTCCCGATCCTCTTGTCTTGTTTTTCTTCGATCCTTGCGAGGCTCGAATATTCGAGCAGGTTCTCGCGAACTTGCGCGTCTCCTGGCAGAAAACACCGCGCCCGATTTACCTGATCTACGTTGCGCCGGCGGAAGAATGGATTCTGCAGTCGTCCGGATTTTTGGCAAAATCGGCGCAGAATGCCGAGCTCAATTTCTGCGTGTATTCGAGCTTGCGCGAAGCGTCCTGAGGCTTGCGATGGCTGAAACCGGAATCGCTCAAAATTCCGCAACGCCGCAGCAGAAGTTGAAGGGCATCTCGCCTTCATTTCTCGTAGACGACGTGGTCAAGTCTGCCGAGTTCTATCGCGACGTTCTGGGGTTTACATTCAACCGCTACTGGGGCGAGCCGGCCTGCTTCGTGATCGTCGTCCGCGACTGTGCCGAAATCTCTCTCGGCAATCCCGGCGCGCCGGGGTTGATGCGGCCGAATCGAAAGGCGCATCCGGAAGCAGCTTGGGATGCGTATATCTGGGTGGAAGACGTTGAGGCTCTTCACCGCGAACTCACCGCGAAGGGAGCGAAGTTCCTCCGCGGGCCTGAATCTACGTTTTACAACACGCGGGAAATTGAAGTGGAGGATTGCAACGGCTACGTGCTTTGCTTTGGCCAGGATATCCCGGGCGAATCAGGATAGTGCACGGCAGCCAGTCATCGGCCAAGGGGTCAACTTCGGGCTTGTCAGGATTTCAGTATCCCGCGCTTGTCTTGCGGGCCGGAGCGCGGCTAAGATGCCGCCGGGCAAATTAGCGATATGTCGTTAATGAGTTCGAGAATGCGGCAGGCGACATGAATCATTCCAGTGCGATGGACGGCGGGCTGTCAGACTCGCGCGCGGAGTCGTCGCTATCCCGTGCGCCGGCGCCGGCGAATCCGCAGACACGCGCCTACTGGGTGACGCTGCTCTTTATCGGTGGCTACCTCGTCGCCGCGGTCGCGTGCCTTTGGCAATGGCACTCGCCGCGCCCATGGGAGCGGCTTGACGTCTTTTCCGTCGGGTTCCTGGTGGTCAGCCTCGTCTGGGGCTGCGCGACCATGCGCTTCCATCGCGCGATTTTCCGCTCGCGCGAAGTGATGGAGGAAGCCGCCGGAACTACCTACGATCCCTGGATGTTGCGCTGGATCACAATTTTCGCCATTGCCGAGCTGAGCGTATTCCTCGACTACGGGCACTGGCATCTCGTGCCCCAGCTCTTGAACCCCGTGCTTCAAACCATCGGGCTCGTGCTCTATCTGGCCGGCGCCGTTTGGCTCATCTGGACCGATCGTTATCTGGCAAAAGTTTTCGCCGGCGATTTATCGGAGCGCAAGGTGATGACGCAGGGGCCATATCGCTTCGTCCGCCATCCGCGCTATGCCGCGCTCATCGCCTCGAGGATCGCGTTCGCTCTCACGCTAGGCAGCATTCTGGCGTGGTTCTTCTTCTTTGGCTGGCTATGGGTGAATCTCCGCCGCGTGCAACTCGAGGAAGATCATCTTCGAAAGCTTTTCGGCGCGGAATATGACGCGTACGCATCGAAGACCGCTCGTTTTCTGCCTCGCATTTACTAGTTTTTTCGCGCGACCGGGCGTCTTACTACTACCGGCATCATCAACATAAGCAGAATTAGAATCAGGCTTCGTCTTTGTTCGCGCATGCGCTTCCATTGCACTGGCTTGTGTTTTGGCGATGCCCGCAGCTAAGATGCCGCCTATCTACGGAACTTTTCGGCCCTGATTTGCGTTCCTTATGGTGAGGCCGGAAGCTGATGGAAGTGGTGAGGCTGACGACTATTGCAGCCCGACGCTCAACTGGTCCAGGATTGCCTGCGGGGCCACGGGCCGGCGTGGGAGGAATTGGTTCACCGTCATTCGCGGCGGGTATTCAACATATGCTACCGGTTCACAGGCAACTCGACGGAAGCCGAAGACCTGAGCCAGGAGGTATTCCTCAAGATCTATCGCTCGCTGGCCAGCTACAAGGAGGTCTCCGGAGGATTCGCGACCTGGCTCACCAGCGTGACGCGGAATTTGCTGGTGGATCACTACCGCCGCACGCGCCGCGACCGCTTGACCGATTCGCTCGAAGACGAGATGCCGCGGCTCGAAGAGAAGCATTCGGGCGGGCGCCTGCCGGACAAGATCGTCGCCGAAGCGCAACTCAGCGCGCAAGTGCAACAAGCGCTCTTGCACCTGTCGCCGGAACTCAGAGAAGCGGTCATCCTGCGCGACTTGCAAGGCCTGGAATACAGCGAGATACACGAAGTTCTTTTGGTGCCGGAAGGAACGGTAAAATCGAGAATCAATCGCGGCCGAATCGAACTGGCCCGAATTTTGCTGCAGATGGGCGTGAAGCCGGACTGAAACGATCATGAGCTGGAATTGCGAACAAACCGACGAGAGGCTGAGCGATTACCTCGATAATTTGCTCAGCGCAGGCGAACGAGCCGAGTTCGAGCACCATGCGGCGGGTTGCGCGCGTTGCACTCCGCTGGTAGCTCGCGTCGGCGGGATTATTCGCCGCGTCCAGTCTCTCGCGCCCATCGAAGTGCCGCCTCGTCTCGTCCCCGCCATTCTCGATCAGACCATCGGACCGCGCGGTTGGCGTCGCTGGCTCGCAATGGCGCCAACGCTTCTGCAGCCGCGATTTGCGATGGGTTTCGCGACAGCCGCGGCGAGCCTGGTAATTCTGTTCTACGCGTCGGGACTGAGTCCGGCGAAGATTCGCAAAGCCGATCTGAATCCGCTCAACATCTATCGCTCAGTGAATCGGCAGACACATCTCGTGTATGCGCGCGGTGTGAAATATGTGAACGATATGCGCGTGGTCTACGAGATTCAGTCGCGGCTGCGCCCGCCAGAGTCTCCGGTACGCGAGGAAACGCCACCAGCCGAGCCGCCGGCCAGTTCTCCAAATCAGAAGTCGCAAGGCGCGCCGCATCCCGGGCGCAGCTCCACTCGAAGCTCAAACTTATATGCGTTCGTCGTCACTCAGACGCTCGCAGGGAGTTCCCAATGAAATGCGCCACGCACGTGGATGTGGACGCATCAGGGTTCTGCCGCAATTGCGGCAAGCCTCTTTGCCATGAGTGCGCGCGCGATGTGCGCGGCGCGCTCTATTGCGAGGACTGCCTCGCGAGCGCGCTCACGGGCACCGCGCCGGCCGCGGTGCAGCCCCCGCGCTCGAATCCGGGCGCTGCCGCCGCCCTGGGAATCATTCCGGGACTCGGTGCGGTTTACAACGGCGACTACACGCGTGCGATCATTCACATCGCAATCTGGGCGGGCCTTCTCGCCGTCGGCTTGACGGACTCCTTTGGCGACGTGAGTCCCGTGGTGTGGATCGCGTTTGGGCTCTTCCCGATCTATACGTCGCTCGACTCCTATCGAGGAGCGCAGGCCCGGCAGCTCGCTGCCGCGGGAGATGGAAGCGTGGTAACCGCGACACAGCGGCCTGTTGGAGCAATCGTTTTAATCGTCCTCGGAGCTTTGGCTTTGCTCGGAAATCTCGGCTGGATTCAAGGTCAGTGGGTGACTCGAGGATGGCCCGTGGTTCTAATCGGGATTGGAATCTGGCTGTACGTCAAGCGGTCGCAGGCGTAGGAGGAAGGAAATGAGCGACAGAGTGCGGTGCGCATGCATGAGATGCCGAATGCGCGGACTCATGTGGCCGGCAATTCTGATCACTCTCGGCGTGCTTTTCCTGGTCGCCGAATATAGCAACCGCTATTCCTTCATGGACCTTTGGCCGATTCTGTTAATCGTGATCGGAGCCGTCAAGCTGATTGAATCAACTGCTTCCACCGACGGACACACCAGCGCGGAGATTCGGCCGCAGTGAGTATCACACGAGCAGCAGTCAAGGATGCGAACGCGAAACAATGAGCGAAATTCCCAGCGGACGGCGATCGGTTTTCGGGGGACTACTGCTGATCCTGATCGGCGTCCTTTTCCTGCTGCATAACCGCTTTCCGGAACTCGGTATCGGTCACATCGTCCGCCTGTACTGGCCCGTGATCCTGATCGTCTGGGGCCTGGCAAAACTCTTCGACAATTTTTCGGCGCGGCGCTCGGGACATGCGCGTCCACCGCTGCTCAGCGGCGGCGAGATCGCCTTAATCATTCTTCTGTTCGTGGCTGTAAGCGGAATCTGGGGCTTCCACAGAATTCGCGATCAGTTGGGGGATTCGAATTCCTTCGACTGGAACGATATGTGGGTCAAGAAAGGCGTGCCGGTCAGCGAAGACTTGCCCCCGGTAGCCGTAAAGCCGAATTCTTCCATCAGCGTGCAAACGCCGCGCGGCGATATTACCGTGTTTGCCGATGAAAGCTCCGACCTTCACGTCGTCGCTACGAAGACCGTCTCAGGAGTAAATGATGCCGATTCCGAGAAGCGTGCATCCACCATCAAGATCGCAGTGACGCCTGTAAGCGGCGGCTTTAAAGTGGAACCGGCCGGAATCTCTGGAGATACCGCGCATACGCGCATTGACCTCGAAATTCACTTGCCCAGACAGGTCAGCGTGACGGCGCAAACCCAGAACGGAGATATTACGATCACCGGGATCGGCGGAGCTGTAACCGCTATCTCGCAAACCGGAGACATTGCCATTCACGACGTGGGAAGCGACGTGACCGCCACGCCGCAGAACGGCGATATCCGCATCGCGCATGTTCACGGTGATGTCAGCTTGCATGGCAAGGGCAATGGCGTCGATCTCAGTGACGTCACCGGCAGCGCGTCGGTTGACGGGGAATTCTACGGCCCGATACAAATCTCGAACATCGCGCAAACGACGCAGTTCACCTCTTCGCGGACGGATTTGACGATTCTGAAGATGCGCGGGAGGCTCGATCTCGACTCGGATTCGCTGCAGATTTCCGACGTGGACGGCAGCATCAAGCTTAAGACCCACGACAAATCGATCGAACTCGAAAACACTTCCGGGCGCATTGATATCACCAACGCGCACGCAGATGTCTCAATCAGCCTCAAGAAGGCGCCCAGCGACGAGATCAGTGTGCAGAACGATTCCGGCGGCGTGGAGCTCTCGCTGCCTTCGAAATCAGCGTTCGAGATCAACGCCGCATCGCGCTCTGGAGAGGTGCAGAGTGAATTCGAGGGCTCCAGCCTGAGCCAACAAACCGCCGGAGAAACTTCCAAGCTCGACGGCAGAGTCGGCGATCACGGCCCGAAGATCACCCTCGTAACCACCTACGGCACCATCAATCTACGCAAATCCGATTCGTAGCGCCGGCTGCCAGCCGGCGTTTTTGTCCCAATCATTCTTTCGTATCGCCACCTGCGCCAACCGAACTTAGGCAAGGTCGGCGCTACGCATTAAGTCAGCGCTCCACCAATCGCTCAAGCGTTGCAAAGAACTCCGGAAACGAAATGGCCGCGCAATCGGCATCCAGAATCACCGAATCGCCGTCCACTCCAAGCGCGGCAACAGCCGTAGCCATAGCAATTCGATGATCGTTGCGGGGATCGATCTTCGCCCCGCGCAACTTCCCAGCCGAGCGCCCGCCGACGCGCAAACCATCCGGAAATTCCTCCACCTGCGCCCCCATCCTGCGCAATGCCTCGGCAAGCGCCGCAATCCGATCGCTCTCCTTGACGCGCAATTCCTTCGCGTCGCGAATCACAATTCCCTGCTCCGTGAACGGCCCGAGCGCCGCCAGCATCGGCAGCTCGTCAATCAACTCCGCAACTTGAGGGCCGGAAGTTTCCCCCCCGGACAATATTGCGTGCTCTACGGATAGATCGCCGACAAGTTCGCCGTCGCGCATCTGCAGCGATGCGATGTGAATCGGCGCGCCCATCGAAATCAATACATCGAGAATGCGCGAGCGGGTCGGATTCAGTCCGACATTGTGGATCACGACTTTCGACCCGGGCAGGACGAGCGCGGCGCCTATGAAAAAAACAGCAGACGAAAGATCGCCGGGCACCGTCAGTGCGCGTCCCTGGAGCCGCGGTCGCGGCGCCACGCGAACCACGTGGTTCGAAGAACTGACATGCGCACCGAACTCGCGCAGTGCGATTTCCAGATGATCGCGAGTCGGAGTCGCTTCGTGCACAGACGTCTCGCCGTTAGCAAATAGCCCCGCCAGCAAGACGGCGGACTTTACCTGCGCACTCGCAACCGGCGGCGCGTACTCGATGCCATGCAGTGCGCTTCCCTGAATTTCCAATGGCGCTACTCCTCCGTCGTTGGGGACAATCTTGGCGCCCATGGCGGCGAGGGGATCGAGAATCCGGCGCATCGGACGCCGGCGAAGAGAAGCGTCACCAGTGATCGTCGAGCGAAACGATTGGCCGGCCAGAACTCCGGTTAGCAGCCGCATCGTGGTGCCGGAATTTTCAGCATCGAGAGTTCGGCGCGGCGCCTTCAGCCCATCCAGCCCGCAGCCATGAATCCGCACAACTCGATCTTTCGAATCACTTTTGACGCCAAGGCGCTCGAGGCATTTGAGCGTGCTACGGCAATCGGCGGCGCTCGCGTAATTCGAAATTTCCGTCGTGCCTTCGGCCAACGCGCCCAGGATCGCGTAGCGATGCGAAATGGATTTGTCGCCCGGCAATTCGACCACGCCCGCGATCTTCGTTCCCGGACGAATCTTCTGCTTGCTCACGCCGAAATTTTAACACGCCGCTCGACGAGGCCTGCGAGCCCAAGTGACAAAAACCGCCGCGATAAGCTGGTCAAATAAGTTGACCCAATTCCCAGGATTTAAGCCGGTCGGAGACCGGCAGGGGTCTGCCGCCGCGGTCTGCCGCGGAGCCCCGGAACTCGGGAGCCGTAACCGGCATCTAAACACATTGCCCGGTTTTGTTGCTCTGCCCCGGGCGGCGCAGGTATCATAAAAATTCATGCGAACCCAGCCCCGACAACTCTTGCGATTCATTGCCGCCGCAGTTTTCCTGCTTCTGGCCGCTTCGCTGCCGGCCGCAGATGATGGCGGCGTCATACCCATCGATCAAATCCAGCCCGGAATGAAGGGCGTGGCCTACACAATTTTCTCGGGCGACACTGTGGAGCCCATGGATCTCGAAGTGATCGGCATCCTGCGCAACGCCCTTGGCCCCAAGCAGGACGTCATCCTGGTTCAAATGCACGGCGAAAAAGTGGAACATTCCGGCGTCGTGGCCGGGATGAGCGGAAGCCCCGTCTACTTCAACGGTAAACTCGCCGGAGCGCTTTCCCTCAAGCTCGGAATCTTCACGAAGGAAGCCATTGGCGGCGTCACGCCGATTGCAAACATGTACGACATCCAGAACGCGCTGCCCACCGCGCCCGCGCCGATACCGGCAACCCCCACTCAGACAACCAGTCCGCAGGCATTCGACGGCACGGCGGCAACGGGGATAAGGATCTCGATCCCCGCGGAATTCTCACAACGAGCTCCGCTGGGCGCCGGAAATTACCTGACTCCCATTGAAACGCCGCTCGTGGCCACCGGCATTACTCCCGCAGCCCTCGCTCAATTCGGAAGTCAGTTCGCCGCGCTGGGTATGGAGACGGTGATGGGAGGAACTACGCCGCCTTCGCCCGAGGACGCGAATCTCAAGCCGGGCGACATGGTCGGGATGCAATTGGTGGGCGGCGATCTCTCGCTCACCGCTGGTTGCACGGTAACGGCCATCGTAGGCGACCGCGTCTTCGCTTGCGGCCATCCGCTCTTCGGCTTCGGCTCATCGTCTTTGCCGCTGCTGAGAGGCCACGTGGTGATGACGCTGAATTCCGCGATGTCCTCCACGAAAATCATGAGCACCAGCGGCGTGATCGGAACTTTGACGGAGGATCGCACGACCGCGGTGATGGGGCGTCTCGGCGCAGCGCCGCCGATGATTCCGCTGGAAGTTTCCATCGCCACGCCGCAGGAACAGAAGCATTTTCATTTTGACGTAGCGGAAGTCCGCCAGCTCACTCCAGTCCTCGTCGCACTTGCCACCGTGAACGGCATCTCGACCAATACGGCGTACAGCGAGGGAACCACGCTCGAAGTAAGCGGAACAATCGATCTAAAAGGCCATCCGCCCGCTAAGATTGAAGATTACTACGCACCCACAGATGCGCCCGCACCCGGCGGCATCCAGGTCGCATTCGACGTTTTGAATATCTTCACGCAGATCTACAACAATCCCTACGAGCCCGCGCACGTTCAAAAAATCACGCTGGATGTGAAGCTCGTTCCCGAGCGCCACTCCGCTTCGATCGAAAGCGCCTGGAGCGAAAAGAGCGAGGTCGAGCCGGGCGAAACGATTGGCGTGAAAGTCTTGCTGCGTCCCTATCGCGGCGAGCCATTTATTCAAGAAGTTCCTGTGACGATCCCGCCGCAAGCCTCGCGCGGGCCTTTGCAATTGCTGGTCTGCGATGCCGAGACCTTGAACCGCACCACGCAGGCATTCGGCATCTCGTCGCAGCTCTCCGGCCTCGATGAACTCGTCGCGCTTCTCAATCGCGAGCGTCACAACGACCGCCTCTACGCCGCGCTGCTGCAAGCCTCGCCAACGCTGCTCGTCGAAGACAAAGAACTTCCGAACGTCCCGCTCTCGCAGATCAATGTTCTCGATCAGCGGAGAAATCCCGGCGGCGCGCGTCTGCTCTGGCAATCCTCGGCGGGCGAATGGTCCGTGCCGATGAATCAGGTCATCACCGGCCAGCGCGCGCTGACGATCACCGTGAAGTGAATCCGTCGTAAAGAGGAGTCGTGAAGCCGATGAAATGGCGAGCGAATGCGGTGTGCGTGCTGGCGGCGATGACTGTGCTGATTTCGGATCTTGCCCTCTCGCTGCCCGCCGAAAGCGAACACACCCGATTCTGGCGGCAATCGGAATACTCTGAATTCCAGCGAGGCACCGCCAAGGGCGTAGCGGTTCGCAGCGACGGCTCGCTCACTCCTGCTCCACACTTTGCGCCGTTTGCCGATCCGAACCTCGCCTACCTGTGGGCGTTGCGGCTCGATTCACATGGGAAACTCTATGCTGCCGGCGGATCGAACGCCAAGGTCCTACGATTCGGCGAAAAAGGCGCGCCGACGACCGTGTTTGAATCCACGGAACTGGCTGCGCAATCGATCATTTTCGATGCGCAGGACAATCTCTACGTCGGCACGTCGCCCGATGGAAAGATCTATAAAGTGACGCCGGCCGGACAAAAGAGCGTATTTTTCGAGCCCAAGACGAAATACATCTGGGCCCTGGCGATGGATTCGAACGGCACGCTATTCGTCGCCACCGGCGATCAAGGCGAAGTCTTCGCCATTGGCAGCGACGGAAAAGGAAAAGTCTTCTACAAAAGCGACGAGCGCCATGCGCGATCGCTGGCCTTCGACTCTCACGGGAATCTGCTGATCGGCACCGATCCGAGCGGGCTGATCCTCCGCGTTGAGATTCAGCGAAAGAAGTCCGGCGAAGTTGAAGCCGGCCATTCGTTCGTAGTCTACGAAACCGATAAGAAGGAAGTGACCAGTCTCGTCGTCGGGACTGACGGAAACATCTACGCGGCGGCCATCGGCGAAAAATCGAAAACCACGCCATACGTGCCTCCGGTTGTCGCTCCCGTCGGCGTGCCGCCGGCGGGCGCGCCCAACGCGCAAGCGGCTCTGGCCGCCCAGGCAGCCGCCGCTGCAGCGCCGCCCGTGGCTGTCCCATTTTTTCCAAGTCTGGGCGGAGGCAGCGAAGTTTATCGGATTGCTGGGGACGGCTCGCCGGAATCTCTATGGACCTCGCGCGAGGATCTGGTCTACTCGTTGGGATTTTCGAAGGACAATCGGCTCCTTCTCGGCACCGGCAATCACGGCACGGTGATCGAACTGGGCGAGAACAGGCTTTTCTCTAACGTAGCTAACGCTTCGTCCGATCAGGTTACATCTCTCGTATCCGGCGCGGGAGGAGTGCTCTATGTGGGCACCGCGAACCCCGGCAAGATCTTTGCACTGGGCCCAGGGCGCGAGAAAGATGGATCGTACGAGTCGGCGCCGTTTGACGCCAAGATTTTCTCGCAATGGGGTAAATTGACCTGGTCCGGAGAAAATGGCGGCAAGGGCAAACTGGCGTTCTACGTTCGCTCCGGCAATACGTCACGCCCGGAAAAAAATTGGAGTGAATGGTCCGGTCCGTACTCGGCATCGGGAGCGGACAGAGCCGCGTGTCCGGCGGCCCGCTTCGCGCAATGGAAAGTAGTGTTCTCGCAGGCGGACGATGAAGCAACACCGACAGTTTCGTGGGTCAGCCTCGCCTACCTGCCCAAGAATGTGGCGCCTGCGATCGACGGCATCGTGGTTCAGAATCCCGGAATTCGCATCCAGGGTTTTGCGGCGCCGCCGGCGGCTCCCGGTGCTGCAGCACCAGTGCAGATTCGCATGCCGCAGTCGCCAAATGCCGCGAATCCCGGAGCAACGCCCTTTGTCGCCGAGGCATCACCCCGATCGCCGAAAGTCGAGCCGCCGCCGCAGGGCGTCGAGCAAAAGGGCTACATGAGCGTGGTATGGACCGCGCACGATGACAACGAGGATGAGCTCACATACGCTCTTTATGTTCGCGGCGAAGGAGAAAAGAATTGGCGTCTGCTAAAGGACAAAATTGAGCAGCATCACTATTCCTGGGACTCGACGACCATGCCGGACGGTGCGTACTACTTGAAGCTGGTCGCGACTGATCTGCCGTCCAATCCGGCCGGCCAGGCCCTCACGGCCGAGCGCGAAAGCGAGCGCTTCGAGGTCGATAATTCCCAGCCGGCGATTCAAAACCTGCGCGCCACGGCCGCCAAAGGTGCGGCGGGAGACATCACGGTAACGTTTGAAGTCCATGATCCGGCGACAGCCATCGCGCGCGCAGAATACAGTCTGGACAGCGGCGACTGGAGCGTCGTATTTCCCAAGGGCGATCTTTCCGATTCGCGCGAGGAGAGCTATGAAGTCCCGTTGCGCCATCTCTCGCCCGGCGAGCATACGATTTCAGTCCAGGCAGCCGACCGCAACGAGAACGAGACGAGCAGCAAGATTACCTTTACCGTTGCTGAGAAATAGCCGGTCCGGTTCGTCGCGCGCGTACGCGAGATCCAGGAATCTCGCTCTAGCTGACTCTTAGATAGAATCCCGACAATGCACAGCGGCCCCGACTTCAACGATATCCGCGCAGCGAGCGGACGCATCGCGGCGCAAATTCATCGCACGCCCGTGCTCACGTCCGAACTGCTCGATAAAATCGCCGGCGCTCGCCTTTTTTTCAAGTGCGAGAATTTCCAGAAAACAGGCTCGTTCAAGATCCGGGGCGCCACGAACGCGGTGCTCTCGCTGCCCGAGGAATCGGCGCGCCGCGGCGTAGTCACACATTCTTCCGGGAACCATGCGGCGGCGCTGGCCCGCGCGGCCCAACTCCGCGGAATCCCAGCGTGGATCGTCATGCCCTCGAACGCGCCTGCAGTCAAGCGAGCCGCAGTGGAAGCCTACGGCGGAACAATTACGTTCTGCGAGCCGACGCTGGCTGCGCGCGAAAGTACGGCTCGGGATTTGCTTCAGAAGACCGGCGCGCAAATGATTCATCCGTATGACAACCGCAACGTAATCGCCGGCCAGGGAACCGCGGCGTTGGAGCTGTTGAACGAAGTGGCGGATCTGGATTTCATTCTCGCCCCGGTAAGCGGCGGCGGGCTGCTAAGCGGAACGGCGATCGCCGCGAAAGCGATAAATCCGAAAATCCGCGTCATCGGCTGCGAACCTAAGAATGCCGATGATGCGTTCCGCTCGATGGCTTCCGGCCAGCTAGAGCCGGCTGCAAAGTCGGAAACGATCGCCGATGGATTGCGAGCGACGCTCTGCCCGCTGACGTTCTCAATTCTGCGCGAATGCGTGGATCAGGTTGTAACGGTAACGGAAGTTGAGATCGGCAACGCCATGCGGACCATCTGGGAGAGAATGAAGATCGTCATCGAACCATCGGCCGCGGTTGCCGCGGCCCCGGCGCTGCTGCGGCGCCTCGGCGCAGAGGGCGGGCGCCTGGGAATCATTCTTTCCGGCGGAAACGTGGACCTCAGCCAGCTACCCTTCTAATCAGAGGTCGTCGTGCGGTCTCCAGTCGTCCGGCGGGAAATCAATCATCCAGAACTTCGGCGCGGGAGCGTCGAATTCAATCGGAACATGAAATCCCTCGGGCATTTCCTTCGCGCTGCGCACCACGCGGCACGCGACCTTCTCTCGGGTCACGGTATTCTCGAGCACCAGACGCGTCTGCGGTGGCAGATTTTCCGCGGAAATAATCATCGCCCCAAATGGGTTCACGCTCAGCGTGCGCACCTCGAGCGTGGCCTGAGCGCCTTTCAGATTCACATGCACGTGAGCGCGTATGCGCAGCAGCACACGCTGGCTGCGCCTCCGCTCATGTCCGTCATTTCTTACCACGACCACGGGCGCGCCGGCTGCGTGCGCTGCCGCGGAAACCTTCTGTGTATGCGCCATCAATTTGTCTGGAGCGTGTAGTACTTCGCTATGACTATTTGTTGCCATTCGAGTCAAACCTTCCCGTCAAGCTGGATTCGAGGCGTCTCCGTTGTGGATGGAAGTAACCGAACTTCATGGTTCCGGCAGAGTTCGCGGCGCTGCAGGCGCGACACCAATTCCGCCTCTCCCAGCGATCGCAACAGCCCCCTGTTGGATACTCCGTACCACCCCGTCAGACACACATCGACTAGCTCGATCTCTTCGATTGCGATGCTGCAGGGGAAGGTCCTACAGATCAAGGCGCTCGATTGCGCCCTAATGGAAGGCTACGCGGGGCATTAGGACAGGTCAATGGTACGAAAGTTCAGTCGGAGCGGTTGGGGTCGCGACGGCGGAACCGAACCGGATGCGTTAGAAAGCGGCCGCCTGATCGACGAACCAGATTACTCGCTTGGCGTCCACGCGAGCTGCAGGATAGGGACTTTCCGGGCCGCCCGGGTCGCGTCGAATCGCCTGAAAAATATCGTGCTTTCCCTTCCCCGCCGCAAGGAAGAGTACTTCGCGAGCGCGATTGATAACTGGATAGGTCAAAGTCAGCCGCAGCCGCGGTTCAGCGGGCACTTTGGCGGAGACCACCCAGCGCTGCATCTCCTTCAGCGCCGGCGAACCGGGAAAAAGTGAGGCGCAGTGGCCTTCCGTGCCGACGCCAAGAAAAAGAATGTCGAATTCCGGTTGCCCGCCGAAAAAGCGGCGAAGTTCGGCTTCGTATTCTCGAGCCCCCTCGTCCGCCTGCGAGTAATTCGTCGGCACAGGATGAATATTCTTCGCGGGGATGGCAACATGTGCGATGAGTGATTCCCGCGCCATGCGGTAGTTGCTGTGCGGATCGTCGGCAGGGACGTAGCGTTCGTCGCCAAAAAAAAGATGGATCTGATTCCACGGCATCAGCGAAGAAAAATCCCGCGCCCAAAGCTCGTTCAGTGCCTTTGGAGTGCTGCCTCCGGAGAGGCAGATGACACAGCGGCCCCGGAGCCTGACTGCTTCTTGAACGATTCGCAGCGATTCTTCGGCGATCGCCTGCGTCATCAGCTCGTCGTTGGCGAAAACGCGAGCCTCGCCGATCACGACTCGGTCCAACCGTCCGTGAGGAAGCCGGAAACCAGGCGGTCAGCTTCAGCCGGACCCCAGGTACCCGCAGCGTAAGGATGAACCGGCGGACGATTCTTGATCAGCGGCGTGTAAAGGCGCCAGGAATCCTCCACCCAATCATCGCGCACGAAGAGCGTCGGATCGCCCTTGAGCACGTCGAGGAGCAGCGTCTCGTACGCCTCAGGCAGCGGCTCGAATGCATCGGAGTAATGAAAATGAAGGCTCTGATTCTGCAGTTCGACGGTGTCGCCCGGCTTCTTGATCTCGAAGCGCAAATCAAATCCCTCATCCGGCTGAATCGTCATCACCAACGAGTTGGCATGCAGCGCTCCCTGGCTGCATTTTTGGAACAACGCGACCGGCGGTCGGCGAAAATTTATGACGATCTGGCTGGCGCGGCTCGCCATGCGCTTGCCGGTGCGCAGGAAAAATGGGACGCCATGCCAGCGCCAATTCTCGACCCACAGCCGCAGCGCGACGAAAGTCTCTGTCTTCGAATCTTTCGCCACGCCGGGTTCTTCGG
This sequence comes from uncultured Acidobacteriota bacterium, assembly GCA_963841235.1. Taxonomy (GTDB): domain Bacteria; phylum Acidobacteriota; class Terriglobia; order Acidiferrales; family UBA7541; genus Palsa-147. Next base: position 297,513 of record CAWJBU010000001.1, read on the forward strand.
TATAGCCGGGTACATCGGTGCCGCCGATTTTGCCGCACGTGTATTGCCCGAAGACCACATCGTCCGCGCCGATGGGCATCACCGAGCGCAACACTTTGGCCTTTTCGTGGCGGATCGCTTCGGCTTCGAACGCGGGCGGCACTTCCATCGCCGTCAGCGTGAACAACTGAGTGATGTGGTTCTGGATCATGTCGCGAAGCGCCCCGGCGCCCTCGTAATAGCGCGCGCGATGCTCGACGCCGAGAGATTCCGCAGCAGTAATTTCGACGCTGGCGATCCGATCGCGATTCCACAGCGGCTCAAAGAGTGAATTCGCGAACCGGAAAACCAAGATGTTCTGAACCGTCTCTTTGCCGAGATAGTGGTCGATGCGATAGATCTGGTCTTCGTCGAAATACTTGTGCACGCATTCGTTCAGTTGCTCGGCAGACTCGAGATCGTGGCCGAACGGCTTCTCGATGACGATGCGCGTGTATCCGGAGCTATGATTGAGTCCAGCGCTCCCGAGCCCGATAATCACGGTCGGAAATGCCTCGGGTGGCAACGCGAGATAGAGAACGCGATTGCCGGAAAGCTGCTTGTCCCGCTCGATCGATTGAATCCTCTCCGCGAGTCCTCGAAATCCGTCTGTGTCGGTCGCCGGAAGCCCATAGTAGAAAAGATTCTCGCCGGTAAAACGCGGAATAAGATCATTGGCCGGAACACCGCCGGCTATCAATTCGTCCCGGCAGCGAGTCCGGAAACTCTCATCGTTCAGATTTGTCTCCACCGCGACGCCCAGAAGCACGCTGCGCTCCGGCAACAAGCCGCGCTTGCGAAGGCGATAGAGCGCCGGAAGAAGTTTCCGGCTCATTAAATCTCCGGTGGCTCCCATGATTACAAACAAGCAAGGCTCGGCAGGCAAGCGTTGCGGCGAGGGTCGCGGCGCGGCAGCGTCGCTCGTAGCCGGGTTAGGTGAATTTGCGGTGGTCGTGCTCACTTGTAACTCTCCAATTTGTTTTGCCGGTCGCGCCGGCGCGCGAAAAACCTACTTGCTCGCTACCGATTTCACCGCGTGGCCGCCGAATTCGTGGCGCATCATGGCCAGAAGTTTGTTGGCGAAAGGCTCCGGATCTTGCGACCGGAATCGCATCTCCAGTGCGGATGAAATCACCGGCAAAGGAACGCCCAGCTCGATTCCTTCGATCGCGGTCCAGCGGCCTTCGCCGGAATCGGTGACGTAGCCTTCAATGCCGTCGAGCTTCGGATTTTTGGCGAGCGCGTCGGCGGTGAGATCGAGCAGCCAGGAGCGAATCACGCTGCCGTATTGCCAGATCTGCGAAACCTGCAGGAGATCGAGATTGAAGTCCGTCTTGTGCCGCAGCAGATCAAGCCCTTCCGCGTAAGCCTGCATAATTCCGTACTCAATGCCGTTGTGCACCATTTTCACGAAGTGGCCCGAGCCCGCGGGTCCCACGCGCCCCCAACCTTTATCCGCGGCGGGAGCGAGCGTTTTGAAAATCGGCGCGAGCCGGTCGACCGCAGCCGCATCGCCTCCAATCATCATGCTGTAGCCTTCCTTCAATCCCCAAACGCCGCCGCTTGTGCCAACATCCACAAAATTAATTTTCTTCGCCCTCAGCTCGGCCGCACGACGCACGCTATCCCGGTAATACGAATTGCCGCCATCGATGATCGTGTCACCGTCGGCGAGCCGCGGCAGCAGCGCAGCAATCGTCTCGTCCACGGGCGCCCCCGCCGGAACCATCAGCCAAATCGCCCGCGGTGCCTTAAGTTGCCCGGCCAGCGCCTCGAGAGAATTCGCTCCCTGAGCGCCCTTTTCCGCAGTGCGCTGGACGGTAGCGGCGTCGCGATCGTATCCCACGACGCGATGCCCGCCCTGCAGCAACCGCTCCGTCATGAAGCCGCCCATTTTTCCCAGTCCGATCATTCCCAGTTCCATGCGATCTCTCCTGCTTATTCTCCGTCCAGAGTCACGCCTTGCTCCGCGAGGCTTTCCCGCAATTGACTCGCGTTTCGGAAATGAATCGTCGCCATTCCCAGCTCTTTCGCGCTCTCCACATTCAGTCCGCGGTCGTCTATGAAAATGCATTCAGCCGGTATGCGGTGCGTGATGCTTAGAGCGCGGCGATAAATTTCATTATCCGGCTTGCGCACGCCGAGGTAACACGAGCTGAAAAAGGCATTGATGTAACCGCGCAGATGAAATGTGTCGATGCGGTATTCATTGATCTCGAACGATTCGTTGTTCAGCGCGGCGATCAGATATTTCTTCGTTTTCGCAACTTGCGCCAGAACTTCCAGCGATTCTGGGAGCGGCTGCGAACGTTCGAAGACAAACTTCTTGAATTCGTTTCGCGTGAAGGGCCGCTCGCGATAAAAAACGGTGCGCTGCATGTAATCCGATAGCGAAACCGTGCCCGTCTCGAATCCGTTCAAAAGCAGCTCGTGCCGATCTTCAAATTCTTCCCAATCGAGGCGGAATTCCTCGACGGCCTGGCGGCGCGCCGGGCGATCCCAACCATTCGTCAAAACCACGCCGCCCATATCCCAGAACAGCGTGGTGATTTCAGGCACGCACCACCTCTTCGAGATTAGCGAGGCCCTTGGCAACGTCGCGGCCCAATTGAATCCGCACAACACGCCGTCCGCGCTGTTCGAGCGCCGTGTAATCGCCCAGCGCCTGCGCGCGAATCAATTCGCCGAAGGTGTAATCGGTCTCCGGAACGGCAACGTCTTCGGCCGGCGTATCGAGAATCTGCAAGAAGAGGCCAGTGTTCGGCCCGCCTTTGTGCAGTTGACCGGTAGAGTGCAGGAAACGCGGGCCGTAGCCGAGCATTGTCGCAGCACCGGCGCGATCGCGCAGCGCGATGCGAAGGCGGCCGAGCGAAGCCGTCGTCGCCGCGCTTGGCGCGAGATAAGCGTCGATGCCGAAGTAATCGCTGCGCTTCGCGGAACTCAGCCAGGGCTGAATGGCAGATCGCAACGCCGCGACATTTGAGGCGTCAACCGCAGGCGCGGCATTGCTCGACGCCGCTCCATCACCGCCGGTCTTCTTCATCGCCTGGCGCGCCAGATCTTTCGCCAATTGCACGTCAGGTTGATTGAAAGGATGAATCCCGATCGCGGCGCCAGCCGCCGCGACCGCAATCTCCCAGCGGAAAAATTCCTGGCCGACGTCGGCGATTTCGCTGAGCGCGATGCGCACGATCGGATGTCCGGCGGCTTCGAGCTGGGCAAGCCGCGATTCATGCGCGTCATCTTTCTCTCCAGCGAGCCGCAAATGCACGAAAAGCCGATCGGAACCATATCGCGAGGCATCGGCAGGCGGCTCTTCATCCGCCACGGGAACGATTCCCTTCCCTTCTTTACCGGTACTCTCGGCGATCAACTGCTCGAGCCACACGGGAAAATGGCGGAGCGACGCGGACGCAAAGATCGTGGTCTTGTCGCGCCCAGCGCGCGCAGCCTCGCCGAGAATCGCGCCCAGCGATATCCCCGGACTCTTCGACTCCGGCACGCTCGCCGCACACGCTTCCTGCATCGTCCAAGCCCGGTCGAGCAGGCGATGCAGGTCCACGCCAATCACAGCAGCGGGCACGAGCCCAAAATGCGTCAGAGCCGAATAGCGCCCGCCAACATCAGGCGTCGCCTGAAACACTCGTCGGAATCCGCGCTGCTCGCCCAATTTTTGCAGCGGCGTTCCGGGATCGGTAATCGCAATAAAATTGCGTCCCGGCGACTTGTCGAGCGCGCTGAGCTTCTGCCAAAAATAAAAGAAGAACGAATTCATCTCGGTGGTAGTGCCCGACTTGCTCGAGACGATAAACAGCGTATGGCGAAGATCCACAGCGGCTTCGACGGCTTTGACCGCGGCCGGATGAGTGCTGTCCAGCACATGCAATCGCGGATAGCCCGCGCGGTTGCCAAATGTATTCTGAAACACATCAGGCGCGAGACTCGAGCCTCCCATTCCCAGCAGCACAGCGTGTGTGTAGCCCTCTGACTTGATCTGCTCGCGGAAGCTCGTGAGATCCGGCACTTGTGCGCGCATCGCCTCGGGCAGATTGAGCCATCCGAGGCGGTCGGTGATTTCCGGTGTGGACTTGTTCCCCCAAAGCGTCGGATCTTTCGCCCACAAACGCTGCCCGAACTGCGACGCGGTCCAATCGCTGAGCCGCGGATTGACGGCGCTCGTGATCGAGCCGAGCGCCGGCGCTTCACCATCCACTTGTGCCTCAAGAAGCGCCGAACGCTTCTTCGACAGCGCAGCCATCAAGTCTTCGAAAGATTTCGCAAACGAATCAACTCCATCGCGCTGAAGTTGCTCGGTGATAGCGTCGAGATCGACTCCAACTTTCTTAAAAGAGGCCAACTGCGCCGCGGCAGTCTCTGGCGAGTCGAGTATCGTCGCGCCGCGCACCACTCCGTGATCGCGGAACGCGTCCATCGTCGCCGGCGGGATGGTATTGACCGTGTCTGGGCCAACTAGTTCAGCGATGTAAAGCGTATCGGAATATTTAGGATTCTTCGTGCCCGTGCTGGCCCACAGAACGCGCTGCACCCGCGCTCCTTTGGCCCGAAGCGCCGCGAAATCGCTGCCGCCGAAAATCTGCAGGAAGCGCTGATACACCACGCGGGAATTCGCGATGCCGATCTTACCCTGCAGCGCGAGAGCTTCCGGCGTGCCGATCTTCTGAAGCGCAGCATCCGCAAGAGTGTCCACGCGGCTGACAAAAAACGAGGCCACCGAAGCAATCCGCGCCGGATTGGCAGCGCGCCGAAGCCCGCGAATATACGCGTTAGCCACGGCCTCGTAATGCGCCATCGAAAACATCAGCGTGATATTTACGTTCACTCCCAGAGCGAGCAGCTCTTCCACCGCCGGAATTCCTTCGGGCGTGGCCGGGACTTTGATCATCAGATTCGGGCGTCCAACAGCCTTCCAAAGCCGCCGCGCCTCGCGAATCGTGCCGGCGGTATCGCGCGCTAGAGTAGGCGAAACCTCAAGGCTAATGAATCCATCCGCTCCATTCGTCCGGTCGTACACGGGCCGCACAATGTCGGTCGCCATCTGAATATCCTTGATGGCGATCGCGTCGAACAGCGACGCATCATTCATCTCCGGCTCGTCCGCGAGCAAAGACCGTAGTTGTTCGTCGTAATCCGTGCTCCCGGCAATCGCTTTCTCGAAGATCGTCGGATTGCTGGTCACTCCGCTCAATCCATCTTCCTCGACCAATCGCTTCAGCTCTCCGCCGGTAAGAATGCTGCGACGAATGTAATCCAGCCAGATGGCCTGGCCTTGCGCTTCCGCAAGCCGCAGTGGATTCGCTTTCTTGGCGGCGCCTGCGCGTGGAAGTTTGCGTCGCTTCAGGAGTGACTTTGCTGGCCATACTTCACCTCCAATGCCTTCACTTTTTCCAATCGCCGGCGATGCCGCGGTGCATTCGTGAATTCCGCCTTCAGATAAGCGCCGGCCAGTTCTTTTGCGAGTTCAACGCCAATGACGCGCGAGCCGAGAACCAGGACGTTCATATCGTCGTGCTCCACGCCTTGATGCGCAGAATAAGTATCGTGCGCGATCCCCGCGCGAATTCCCGGAAGTTTATTCGCAGCCACCGAAGCGCCCACGCCACTGCCGCAAATCAAAACGCCGCGGTCGGCGCGCGCCTCAAGCACAGCCAGCCCCACGGCCTCAGCATAATCAGGATAATCCACCGGCTCCGTGCTATGCGTCCCGAGATCCGTAACCGCGTGGCCAAGCTCCTCGAGAAATGGAATCAGTTCCTGCTTGAGTGGATAGCCCGCATGGTCCGCGCCGATTGCCACCCGCATCCCGAACTCTCCGCACTGGCGTGCCCGCTCGCGCGCCCGGACAAGAGTATGATGCCTTGTGCTGGACGAATCGCGCGACCATTCGATCGAATTCTATCAGCACGCGCGAACAGCGCCGCTAATATACATTGGATGATCCGAGACGCCAAAAAGAAGCGCCCCGCGAAGAAAAGCGCCGCGCCGAAGCGCAGTTCTCTTCGAATATTCACAATTGGCCATTCGAATCGGCCCATCGAGGAATTCATTCGCATCCTCGAAGCCCATGGCGTCAAGCGCGTTGTAGATATTCGCACCATTCCGCGCTCGCGCCACAATCCGCAATTCAACGCCGATGCACTGCCCAAATCTCTCCAAGCAGCGGGCATTGATTACACTCCGATGAAAGAGCTTGGTGGACTGCGCCACACCACGCGCGACAGCATTAATACTGGCTGGAAGAACGCAAGCTTCCGAGGATTCGCCGATTACATGCAAACGCCGGAATTCGCGGCGGCCATCGAGACTCTCATAAAGATCGCCGCCGAAAAAACAACGGCCATCATGTGCGCCGAAGCCGTTCCCTGGCGTTGCCACCGCTCTCTAGTGGCGGATGCGCTTGTCGCACGAGGCGTAAGCGTCGAGCACATCCTCAGCGCAACGCGCGCTCAACCGCATGCCATCACTCCATTCGCGCGCGTCCGCGGCCTGGAAATTACGTACCCCGTGCAGGGAAATCTACCCCTCTAAGATGTGGATTCTCATCTAGAAATGTTATTCTTCTCGGTCAGCAAATCGAGTCGCTGCGATAAAGACTTAATCGCACGGAGGAACTTAGCAGCATGGATTGGAAGAATTGCAAAGTGCTCGTGACCGGTGGCACATCGTTCATCGGCTCGGGAATCGTGGACTCCCTCGTCACCCGCGGCGCGAAAATCCGCGTCGTCGATGATTTAAGCAGCGGCAGACTCGAAAATATCGAGCATCACGTCAAGCAAGGCGCCGCCGAATTCGTGCAAGCCGATTTGCGCCAGCCCGGCGCTGCCGAACGCGTCGTGAAGGGCATGAACGTAGTCTTTCATCTCGCCGCGGATCATGGCGGCCGCGGCTACGTGGATCTGCACCAAGCCGCCTGCGCCACAAATCTAATGCTCGACGGCGTAGTCTTCCGCGCCTGTCACGAAGCCAAAGTGGACAAGGTCGTTTACGCCTCCTCCGGATGCGTCTATCCCAATCACATCCAGACCGATCCCAAGCAAATCCTCTATCTCAGCGAGGACATGGTCGGGCCGCCCTACGACGCCGACAACATGTACGGTTGGGCCAAGCTGATGGCGGAAATGACGCTGCAATCCTATTACAAAGATTGGGGCATGAAATCGGCGTCCTGCCGCTACTTCACCGTCTACGGGCCGCGCGGCGTCGAAAATCATGCCGTGATCGCCATGATCGCGCGCGCCTTCATCAATCAGAATCCGTTCGTAGTCTGGGGCACCGGCGAGCAAATTCGGAACTGGACCTACATCGACGACATCGTGAGCGGAACGATTCTCGCTGCTGAAAAAATCAACGATGCGACCGCGGTGAATCTTGGGAACGACGGAACGTATCAAGGTAATCGACGCCGCAAAGGAAGTTCTTCGTTACATGGGCAAGCACGCCGAGTTCGAGCTGCATCCCGAGATGCCCACCGGCCCGCTCAATCGCGTCGCCGACAACGCCCTGGCGAAGAAAATTCTGGGCTGGGAGCCGAAGGTAAATTTCATCGAAGGCCTTCACCGCACCATCGACTGGTACGTTTCCGTGAAAAATCAGAAGCAAGTCTCCGCGCAACTGCAAGCCGTACTCACCGAGCGCTGAGGGGCGTTTCACCGTCGCAGCGATCCGGTCCAGCTCTAGATCGTCCGCTCGAGGAATCGTTTCCAGTCTCCGATCGTGCTGCCGCACCAGTGCCCGCCCGCAGCGAATTCCAGATCGATATTCTCTCGAACACTCACAATCGCTGGTCGGATTCGATCGTGGTTTTTGAAACTTTGGTCAACGTGTGAGATAATGTTCTTGGTTCATACGGGATTCCGGTTTCGAAGTGCAAATCCTCGATAGCCGGAGGCCCCACATGGCCAGTTTCAAGAAATTGAAGTGTTCGTCGCAACCGATTCGGAAGCCCCGCAGAGCTACCAAGCCGACACCTAGTCCAGAATCTGCCTCGAAATTTCCTGACGTCAACCAATCGAGACCAAAGCGCAACGCAATTACAAAGAGCACCGCAACCCAACTCGAACGGAAGCTGGATTCCAATATTTCCGGGACGGAGAACCGCGGTGCGCTCGCTACGCGCGACTAGAATCTCGAAGTTGGCGCAGTGCTTATACCGCGAATGCTCGGGGTCGCGAGTTATTTCATGGAGATCGCCAGGGGCATCGTCGATCCAAAGACCTTCAAAATGATATTGGCCTCAACGATGACGAAGTTCTGGCGGCCGCGCGCGACAGCGTCGCGGAGTTCGTCTACAAGATGCGGCCGCGCGATCCTCTGGAGAAAATAACACTCGAGCAACTCATCGTGAATCACGCACGCGTCGTTCGGCTTTCCCACCAAGCGTGCGGCCAGACAGACCCCGAGTCGGCCAAATTGTTGCACGAGGCTTGCGATGGCGCTTCCGGCACCTTTCGACGTTTGATGACAGCGTTCAACGAGAATCGAAAACCGCCTCGCCAAAAGGCTTCGATCGCCATTGACCAAGCCAACGTTGCTAATCAGCAGGTCGTCCAAAACGTGACGCCGAAACCAGGTAGAAAACCGCCGAACGAACAAGGATTCGAAAAAATGACGCCCGTCGATTCCGCGCGAACTTATCGATTGAGCCCGCGGGGCCTGAGGGCGCTGCGTCTTTCAGCTCGCCGGGTGCGCCCATGGGAGCGCAGCACTGGGCCCCGAAGTGAGATCGGCAAGAACCGATCGAAGATGAACGCATACAAACATGGCCTGCGCAGCGCGAAGGCGCTTGCTTTGAAACGTCTCGCGAGGGCGACGATACAAGAACTGCGTGGTTTCGACTAAGCCTGACAGCACGGGAAGTGCCACGCGGCAGGATTGCGTTCGGCCACCACGCGAGAGAAAACGGTAGACCCCCGAGACGTTTGACGCTCACGCACCTTCGATTCCGACCGGCGTCAGATTGCTGCGGCCGCCTACCCTCTCTTCTTTCCTTTCGCCGCCTTCATCTTCGCCCACCGCGCAATTGCGGCCTTACGCGCGCTAGCACTTCGCTCTTCAGCGGTGAGGCGTTCGGCCCGACTCTTTCCACCTTTCGCGCCGCCCAGCTTTCCCAGTTCCACTGCATGTACGTTCTTTTCTCGCATCGGCCTCAACGTCTTATGCCCAGACGGAGGTAAAAAAGCAAGGAAAAACCACTTGACTATGCGTAGGCGCTAACGCATAATGTAGATGCGTTAGCGCCTACGCATCTATTAGGAGGTGCCTTGTGAGAACTCGAAAAATAGCACCACGTACAAATCTCAGCGTCGCGACACGGGCGTGGGGGCAGCTATCGAAGGCCGCGCGAAGTGGGCTAGCCGCGCTGACTGAGAAGTACTCGCTCTCCGTCGCCCTGGGCGATGTGCAATACATCGACGGACGCTGGTACGTCACGCACGCGGGCCTGTTGCGGTTAGCGCATCGAAACCGTTGTTCTGGCATCAAGACGACCTTGGAAAGGCACTATTCTGAGCCCTCCGCTAACCGGTGGGTCTTTAAGGCGACTGTCTACAAGTCTCCTCGCTCTAAGGGATTTGTCGGCTACGGCGATGCCGAGCCCTCGAACGTGTCTCCCTTGGTTCGGGGCGCCGAGATGCGCGTGGCTGAGACCCGGGCGGTCAATCGGGCTCTCCGGAAGGCATACGGCATCGGGCCCTGCAGCGTCGAAGAGTTGGGTTCGCTTTCCGGCCTGCCAACTTCATCTCTCCGTCCCGCGCAGTCGAGTGGAATCTCCGCCGCGGGTTCTTCGAACAATGGTCATCAACCTCGTCTTCGCGACCAACTCTGTCTTCTGATCCGCCAGCACAACCTCGATTCCACACTCGTGAAGGCCTACGCCGCGGACTTCTGCGGCACCGAAACTCTCAAAGAAGCCAGTCGCGATCTGGTCGAGTCGTTCATCTCCCATCTCGCCAAAGCGGCGAATGAAGACCGGGACGGGTTGCTCTGCAAACTCAACTCGTATGCTCAACCGCAGGAGGTGCAGCAATGAAACGCCATTTTCCGGGCTTGCACTTGGAATCTCAGAGCGCGGACGACCTGCTCGAAGGATCTGTTTCTCGCTCGCGTCGATCAGGCCTCCTACCGCTGGCATCCTCAGAAGCCCTTCTTCGCGCTTCGTCTTTCCGTTCTTGAGCCGAAGCCATTGTCCGGTCAGAACATCTCGGGGCGTCTGTATGGCACACCGAAAGCCTTGTGGAAACTGAATTGGTTCCTCCGGGATTTTGGTTACGACCTGGACCTCTTTGCTCGGGATGAGGTGGATGAGAAGGCTCTTGTGGGCCTTACCGGCGTCGTCCGCACCTCCCGCACGACACGCAACGGCCGCTCCTTCCTCAATCTCGACGCGTTTGCACCGGCCGGAGACTGGGAGGAGTTAGCCACTCTCGAAACTGGCAGTCAGCAGGAGAACGACGATGATCTACAGCCACACACAGATTAGCCAGTACCTGCGCTGTCCGCGCAGCTATCGCTACCGGTATCTCGATGGTTGGCAGGAAAAAGAAACACGGGCCGCCATGGTCTTCGGCCGCTCGTTTGAGAAGGCCCTCGGAGCCTACTTCTGTCGGGAGGATCCGAGCGCGGTGCTCCACAAGGAATGGGGAGCGTATCGGGATGCTGCGTTTGAATACAAAAAAGGGGATTCCTGGGACCGTCTGGTCCACCAGGGAGTCCACTTGCTCCAAAAGTTCGCCCAGGATGATCGCGTTCGGATTCCACGGCCGAAGAAGAGTCTGCAGGTCAAGATGCTTCGATCGCTTCCTGGAAACAACGAATTCGTTTCCTACATTGACGCTCTCGGAGAACTCGACGGCACACCCTGCGTCATCGATTGGAAGACCAGTACGAGCCGTTATCCCGGAAGAGCCCGAGGGATTGCTCTCACTCGACCCTCAGCTCATTTGCTACTCCTGGATCAGCGGGATTCCTGAGGTGGCCGTGGTCGTGTTCGTGCGCAAGAAGCAACCCGAGATTCAATACCTCCGGGCCACGATTTCCGAAGAGCAACGACGGGAGTACGGCCGGCTGGTTGAAACCACAGTTGCTCAGATCGAAGCGGGCCAGTTCGTTTCCCACTCCGGAATCCGCTTCCCTCAGAACGGCTGCGTGAGCTGTCCCCATCTGGGGTTGTGTCTCAACAACCAGCCATTGATTGACGCGAACTTGATCCGCCGGCCAGGAGCCAGCGACCTTGATTGGCTTAACGACCTTGACGACTAATGGGAGACCGCTCGTGGCTCCGAAGCTCAACCGCCGCAGGGCTCTGTTTGTTCTGGCCAAGATCGATGAAATCTTGGGCTGGGAGAGGGCCATCGATCGAGAGCGCGATACGCGGTTTGTGGAGCTCGGGCGCTATCTGTGTGAAGTCCGTTCCGGGCAATACTGGCGGCTCGACAATCTCAAGTCCTTCGATGAGTTCCTCGAGAAGCGCTTTCCGGGCTCGCGACGCAAGGCCTACTACCTGATGACGATCCACGAGCAACTGCCGCGGATCCCGAAACTACACCTGAAACAGGTGGGCTGGTCGAAGGCGACGGAGTTGGTGAAGGTGGCGCGGAGGGATGGGCAGCAGTTCGATTGTGCAACCTGGTTGCACAGGGCGCAGCAATTGCCCAAGGAAGAGTTCAAGCACGAGGTCGAGAAGCACCTCACGGGTAAAGAGACGGAGCCGTGGGAGATCCTGTACTTCAAGGTGTACAAGAGCCAGCTTGCGGTGATCGAGCAGGCGCTCGAGACCGCCGCGCTGATGCTCGGGACGGACAAATCGCGGGGTTATTGCCTGGAGATGATCGCCGCCGATTTCCTGGCAGGAGCGAGCCTGGAAGCTGGCGCGGAGAGCACATTGTTTTTGGCACTCGCTCGTCTGATCAGCGCTCTTCCCGTGGCGCAGAGACTGCAGTTGCTGGAGATCGTGAGGAATGGCTTCGAATCGGTGCACACGGAAGCGGCCACGACTTAGGCTTGAGCCCGACGCGTACCGCCAGCTCTCACGCGAAGTGCTCGAACGCGATGGCTGGCGCTGCCAAGACTGCGGCACAGCACAAAATCTTCAGATCCACCACCTCCGCCCGCGCAGCCGGTTGGGGGATGACGCCGAAGAGAATCTCATTGCGCTATGCGCGTGCTGTCACCGAGCCAGACATTCATTGGCAAATACACACAGATCAAATCGGCGGCGCGATAGCACGAACAAGAACCGAAATCCAACCTAGAGTCCGAAAGAGATGCCGCCAGGAACGCTCGTGGCGCTCTGACAGTCAATTTCCACAGTTGGAGGGGCGGACTATATGCAGGCCTAGTCAAGGGTGCGATATACTTCACACAAGCACATCGCAAGTTTAACTTCGAAGCTTCCCGGAACGCGAGGCGGTCTCGCGGAAGCGCAAGGTGTCCCCTGCGCCGGTGCTGCGCGTGGGGCTTTTCGGCCCAACCTTTGAGAGCTCCAAGCCCGCTCAAGCCGTGATTCCAACTCCGCGCGAGCCGGATTACAGACTCCCTCGTCGTTCTGGCTGCGGACTCGATCATTCCCTCGTGAGATGTTCGAAATTTCAAATCTGAAATGAAATTGCTTTGACCTTAAACGTGTATCGGTCTGCTACAACCTCCGCACAGCGCCATTGAGAAAAATCCCGTTAGTGCCAAGTCACACAGAGGCTCTGTTTCGCTCCGCCAAGTACAGCGCCACTCCAAGCCCACACCAAGCTACGAGCGCCAACCACTCATAGCGATCAAAGTGTCCCGGAATTCCCGGCAAAACTTTCATCGCCGCGAAAAGCACGCCCACGAACAATCCAATCACCGCGACGATTCGCGCCCCAGCTCCAGGACGCATACACAAAAACGCCGCGCACGCCGCCGCCCAGCCCAGCCCCGAAGCCATCGCCCCAACTTCGGAAATCGGCACAAGAATCGCCTGCCCAAGCAGCATGCAGATTGCAGTGACGACGCCCACCCAGATCACCGCCGCTGCCGGCGTCTGCCGCACCGGATGCACGCGCGCCAGCCGCGCATCCACCAGTCCGCGCCGCCCTAGCGCAAACAGCAACCGGCTGGCCGCCACAAAATTGCCGTTGAAGCATTTCACCAACGAAAGCAGCGCCGCCGCCAAAATCACGCGCACGATCCAATGCGCCCCAATCGCCCGCTCCAGCGCCACCGCAGTCATAAATCGTTCCTTAGTCAACGGCTCCCACGGCGCCGCAAATCCCACAGCCGCGATCACCACAATGTAAAACCCCGCGGCCACGCCGATCGCCATCACCATAGCCTTGAAAAAATCACCGCCGCGAAAATCCGTCCGCGATTCTTCCGAGCTTTTCGACACCGCCTCAAATCCCGCCATGTAATACGGCACGATCTGCATCACCAGCAGCACCGAAAGAAATCCACTATGGCTGAACAGCGGCTCGAAATTTCGCGCCGATCCTCGCGCAAATCCGCTCCCAGCAAAGACCGCAAAAAGCGCCAGCACCCCGAACGCAGTCCAATTCTGAAACGCCGCGCTCAGCGCAATTCCGCGGTAATTCAAAATCGTAAGCAGCACCGTCAAAACCAGCCCCAGCACGAGATGCGGCAGATAAACCGGATGCCCCGCGATGCGATATAGCTCCACCGAATCGAGAACCGGAAAAATGTAAGCCGCGATCCGCCCCACAGCCACGGCCTCCCACGGGCAAACGATGAAGTAAGCCAACATCATCATCCAGCCCGTAGCGAAACTCACCCAGGTCGGAAACACCGCCGCGGTATAGGCCACTTCGCCCGAAGCATCCGGCATCCGCGGCACCAACTGCCCGTACACATACGCGATCGGCAGCAGCAACAGCGCGCCCAACGCAAATCCCAAAATTCCGCCCAGCGGTCCGCCGCGCGTCAGCCAGTCGTCCATCACCACCAGCCAGCCGACGCCCACCATCGTTCCCCACCCGAGGGTGAAGTAGTCCTTCAGGCGCAGCTTGCGGGCCAGGTTGGTCAAGTGAGTCGCTTCAGAATAAACACAGCAGCTCGTACATCAAATTCGCGGCTAACAGCGAAGTAATTTCGGCGGAATCGTACGGCGGCGAAACTTCCACCACATCAGCTCCCACGATTTTCTGCCCCACAAGCGTGCGCACCAATTCCAGCGTCTGCGCGCTCGAAAGCCCGCCCACTTGCGGCGTCCCCGTACCCGGCGCGAACGCCGGATCAACCACGTCGATATCCAGCGTGACGTAAACCGGCATACCGCGAAATTTTCGCCAGCGCCTTTTTCACCGCCTCGACGCCGTCGCGGTGAAATTCCTCCGAGGTAATCACGCTGAAATCCATGCTCGCGCCCAAACTCGAAATCGCCGCTGCTGTAAACCTGCCCGCGCAAACCCACCTGCAAAACGCAACCATCAAGCAAAAGCCCTTCCTCCACAGCCCGTCGCACCGGCGTCCCATGCGAGTGCGGACTCCCAAAATATCCGCTCCAAGTATCGTTGTGCGCGTCAAACTGCACCAATCCCACAGGCCCAAACTTCCCACGAATCGCCCGCAAAATCGGCAGCAAAATCGAATGATCGCCGCCAACGCATAAAGTTCGCGCCCCAGCGGCCAGAACTTTGCCAAGCTGCGCGGTAATGCGCTGAAACGTGTCCTCAAGAGAAAGCGGATTGACCGAAAGATCGCCGAAATCCCCCACGCGCAATTTCTCGAACGGATTTATTTCCAACACGGGATTCCAAGGCCGGATCATCGCCGACTGCACGCGCACATTCCGCGGGCCAAACCGCGGCCCAGGCCGATAAGTAGCCCCGCCATCAAATGGCACGCCAATCAACGCCACATCCAAATCCCGAGCCCGCGCAATATGCGGCAACCGCATAAAGGTAGGCACGCCCGAGAATCGCGGATACACCAAAGCATCCACAGGCTGCGGATGCGCCTTCGCCCTGCCCTTCGCCTTCACCGAATCTTTCGACCGAGCCTTGCGCTTGGCCATCGATCGCTGCCCGCCGTACGAACTCAAATTATCACTTCAATCTCTTTCCGAATTCTTTCCATTTCAAATTTCAAATCTGAAATTTGAAATTCTTTTGCTCTTAATCGCCGGCTATCTGCTCTCACCGCGCTCCAGAATTGGCCGCGCCCCGCGAACTCTCCGCCGTCGCCTTCGTCTCCCCGGCCGGCAAATCCCGGAACGAAAAATGCGTCGTCACTCCCTCAAGAACTTTTCCACCGACCTCCGCATATGGGTACACCGCATAATTAAGGAGCTCGCCCTTCTGCGCCGGACTCAATCGAATATCCCGCCCGGTCGTAAATTGCACGCGATTCGCATCATGCGCTCCAAAAAAATAATCGTGCAATTCCGGATGCTTCCAGGCTTCCGAAGCATCCACCGGCACCCAACCCACTCCATCAATAAAAAATTCCGCCCAACAGTGATACCCGCCGATGTCGCCCGAAGTCTTGTCCGCTGGAATCGGAAATCCAATTTCAAATTTCGCCGGAATCCCCGCAGCCCGCAGCATGCCGATAAATAGCGAATGAAAGTCGGTGCAATTCCCGCGCTTCGCCGTACAAGCCCAAATCGCGTCCCCGTGCCCCCAACCCTCGCCGGTCTTGTCGTACTTCATCGTCTTCACCACGTACTCATAAGTTCGCCGCGCCTTATCCAGATTGTCGCTGCCCACTTGCGTGTACTCCGACGAAAGCTCGCCAATCTTCCCGTCAACCGGCACCAACCGGTCCGCCTGCAAAAATCGCCCCAGCGAGGGATCAGCCTTCACCGCGTGCTCCCCGACCGCAGTCAAATTAACTCGATGCTCGTGCCGCAGCACCTCAAACCGCATCTTCACGTCAAACGCCGCAGCCTTCTCGCCCTTCTCCTCGAAAAACGCGAAATTATCTCCATACTCCGCATCCCGCGTCCTCTTGAACGCCACCGGGCTCTCAATTTTCAAATCCGAAATTTCCTGGTAAGCGCTGGACACCGGCACCGGAATCCAAACCCGCACCGCCCCCGCTCCAGCCGCAGTCGCCGGCACATGCACTTCGTAGGTAAACTCAAAATGCCGCGACGCAGCAGGCGCCGTTTCCCCAACCGCGCGCCCATGCATGAACGCCGCCGCGCAAACACAAACTCCCGCCGCCACCATCAAAACTCTCTTCATAGCAGTGTCCTCTCTCCTCCGAACTCAGCGCACTCTGCGTCTCTGCGGTAAATCCTCCAACGCGCCGGAAAGAATATCTCAATGCCGCGAATCCCGTGTGAATGTATAATGAACAGCTTCATTCCGGCACTTTCCTCAATTCCGGCTCCGGCGTAACCTTCTCCCGCATAATCTCCTCATCCCGCGCCAACCCCTGATCAGACAATCTCTGCGCCTCGGCAAATTCCTTCTTAGCCTCCTCCTCACGCCCCAATCTCTTCAACACTCGCCCGCGCAAATAACGCACATTGCGGCTCTCCGGCGCCAATTTCTCCGCCGCATCCAAAGCCGCCAGCGCCTCCTTGAATTTCTCCTGCCGCTGCAAGATTTCTCCCAATCCGAATTGCGCGCTGGCAATCCGCGGATCGCGGTCCAGCGCCATTCGGAAATTCCGCGCCGCCTCCGCGTCATCATGCTGCATCGATGAGAGCGCCCCCAACTCATCATAGTAGTAGGCCACATCCGGCTCGACCCGGACGCCCCTCGCGAATTCCGCCAGCGCCTCCTCGTTCTTGCTCAAGCGCAAGTACGCGATCCCCAAATAAAGATGCACGTACGGCAATTTCGGATCAGCGGCCTCGGCCTTTTCCAATTCTGCCACCGCAATTCCAAAATCATTGCGGTTCAAATACGCCTTGCCCATCAGCAAATGAAATGCAGGCGTATCTCCGCCGACTTCCACCAACCGTCCCAGCGCCTTCTCCTCCAGCTCCGCCCGCCTCGCCTCGCCCGCCGCGATTCCCAGCACGTAGAGGTAACTCAAATTATTCGACTCGCGATCCCATAAAGGCTCAAGCGCGTCCGCCGCATCCGCATATCGCTCGGTGAAAAAATTGCACAGCCCCAGCAAATAGCGCGCCTGCTCCGATTCCGGCGCATCCCGCACCACCGAAGCAAACGGCGCAATCGCCGCCCGGTAATCCTGCTCGTGAAAATAAACCAGCCCAATATTCAATCGAATCCCCGCCACGCCGGGCGCCAATTTCTCCGCCCTCCGCAAATCCGCCAGCGCTGCATTCCATTTCTTCCGCCGCATTTCAATCACGCCCAGATTCGCGTAAGCCCCTGCGACGCCAGGATCAATCGCCAACACGCGCCGGAAGTCCGTCTCCGCCGCGTCCAAATCATTCGCACGCAGCGCCGCCTCGCCTTCCGCGAAAATCGCCTGCGGATCGCGCGCGGCGCTCTGTGCACGCCCCGGAAGCGGCACCAGCACAACCAGCGACACCAAGCCGAACAGCAAAATTCCAACGCGCAGCGATTTCACGGTTTCGGACTGTAGCAGGGCAGGAAAAAACGGCCAAGCATCTTTCGGAAGGTCTGTCAGGACACGGCTTCAGCCGTTCCAACTATGCCGCAAGTGCAACACGGCCTCACAGCTCGCGAATAAAGTCAGAACGCCGTCATCCTGAGTCCGCCTAGGCGGACGAAGGATCTCACCGTTCAACCAGCGCTAATGCGCCGGCGCGCCGGACGAAGGACTTTGCACCGGCGGCCCCGGCATCGTCGGCATAGGGCTGTCGTAAGCCTTCAAAACATCCTCGGGCAAATGCGAAAGATCAGTTCCGCGCAAATAATCGCCCATCGTCGTCCCAGTGCAATGTGAATCGACGTTCCGCGCCCCGCGCCGCGCCCGCGCATCTCCCACATGCACGGTCCGAAAATCGATGCTGAAGCGCGTCTTCCCCGAATCATTCGGCACCGAAGAATGCATTTGCGCCCCCGAGAAAATAATGATCCCTCCCGGCGGCGGAATCAGCCGGATCTGCGGATCGAGTTCCATCTTCTCTTCCGCCTTGGGCTGCTTGCGCGTGTCGGTCTTGATGTGCTGCGCCGCGTTTTGCCGGCTGGTGCGATTCCATTCCTGATAATTGTATTCGTGCGAGCCGTTCTTCACGCCCTCGCTCCAATAGCGCGGATGAAACGCCATCGCATTTCGCGGCAAAATCTGAAAAATAGGAATCCAGAAATTCAGCTGGCACATCGGCGCGGAATACCACGTATCGCGATGCGGATGAAATGCATAGGCGATCCCAGAAGTCAGATAATCGTCCGAAGTCGAACTGCGCATCCGCGGCACATCAAAATACGTCTGCTCCAAATCGCAGCCCAGTTCCTTCAAAATCAGCGGAATGTAGCGCTTCGATTCCGGATGATGAATAAATTTCGGCTTCAATTCCGCCAGCACCGCCGCATATTTTTCCACCGGCATGTGATATTGCGCCGTCTCCGGATCGAGCGATCCAAATGCCTCACGAATCATCCCGCGCGAAAAATCACAAAAATCCAGCGAAGGTTTGCACGCGTTATAAACGAAAAGCTGCCCGTCGTAGAGCATCTCCCGCCGTTGATCGTCGCTGATCGCTGCATCGGTGAAAACGGAATTCATGGCCTTCCTCCTGGAACCTGTGGCGCACGCATTTCGGGTGGCTCAGCCTTCGGGCGCTGAGCGAATGGTGCGTACTGCGGATCACCCACGCGTAAACCTATATTATCACCGCGGGCGCACATCGAATGAAGCAGGTGCTAAGCGGGCCGCTAAACCGCCTTCATGATCGCTTTTACGGTTGCGTGGAGCAGCGCCTGTACTTCGTGCAAAGAACTGAACCCTTCCATCATCTGCTCGGTGACGATAAACAGCCCTGCATAAAATATTCCGGCGACAATTGCAGCCATCGTAGCGGCTGAGCCGCCATCGTTTTCCGCACCGCCGGAACATTGCACAAGCGCGCCACCGCGATTCCGAACAACCCGCCCACAATAATGTCCGAGGGATAATGAACGCCCAAATAAATCCGTGCGATGCAAAGCGTCAGGCTGACGTACACGAACAAAAAGATTCCCAGCCGCCGCGATACGTAGAAGATCGTGGTCGCCAGAAAAAACCACAGCACCGCATGGTCGCTCGGAAACGAACTCCAGCCCAGCAACCGGTTCGGTTCCACGCCGTACGGCAGCGTGAAGTGTAGCTCAGGATTGTGCAAAGGCCGGCCGCGGTACGGAACCGTAAAATCCATCACTCGCAGCGCGACAATCAGCAGAAACGATCCGACAATCCCATGCAGCAAAATCTCGCGCGTCTCCGTCTGCGCCACGCGGTCCTCATCCTTGAACCACGCCCACCAGAAGCCCATCAGCAGCGGCGAAGACGCCAGCGGATTGGAATCGATCACATCGAAAATAGTGTCCAGCGTCCACGATCGGTGCGCGAAGCGATTCAGGAAGAAAATGATGCGATAGTCCAGCGCATTCACCGCAGGCAGCAGGCCCACGGCCAGCACGTGGTGCGCTCTCCACACCGACAGCGCGGCAATCACGGTGACCACCCCGGCGAGCACCAGCATCGGAACGCCAGAATGGGACTTCAGTTTAAATTCCATCTTCTCTTGCCTCGAAAATCGATGCGCGTCCGCAGCAGTCGAAGCCTTGTCGGCCACCCGAGCAGTCCGTGAAGGATCGGAAATAACCGTCAAGCGACTTTCTCCTAATGTACTACGACGCAACGCATAGCTATCGAGTTCGAGCCCAATCTGTCGCGAAAACGTAAAGGCCCACAAACGCTAAATAGTACTAGTGGGCTCGATGGCAAATCGCCGAACGAAGAACCAGCACGCGTCACTGGACCCCCTCCAGCCCGCGCACCGCTGCAAATAATTTCTGTGAACTGTACCCAACTCCCTTCCGGAACACAATCTCCACGTTACGAATATCCGCAATTCGCGCCCTCGCAGCTCGGGCTCGCCCTGATCCGAGAAGGGCTGCCAGCCGGCGTTTTTGACTCTGCCTTTGCATTTGTTTTTTCTTCAATCTCACCCCATTCGCCTTTCCCTTCCACTCCTCCGCGCCGCAAAAAGCACGATTCATTCTTGGGCACGCGCGTCTGGCCTCCCTCTTCCGCGCGTCATATACTTTCCCCGATGCGCAAAATCATCCTCGGCCTGGGTATCTCCCTCGACGGCTACATCGCCCGCCCCAACGGCGCCGTAGATTTCCTCTTCATGCCCAAGGGCTACTCGATGGCGCCCTTCTTCGCCACCATCGACGCCGCCATCATGGGCCGCAAAACTTTCGACGCCGCTCTGCGCATGGGCGGCACCTTCACCGATTCCAAAATGCCCACTTACGTAATGTCCCGCACGCAAGCCCCCGGCAAACGCGAAGGCCTGATCTTCACCAATCAATCCCCCGCCGATCTGGCCCGCGAGCTCCGCACCCATCGCGGCAAAGACATCTGGCTGATGGGCGGCGGCGAACTAGCCCGCGAATTCCTGAAAGCCGATCTAATCGACGGCCTCTACCTCGGCATGGTTCCCGTCCTGCTAGGCGAAGGCATCCCGCTCTTCCCCACCGGCTTCCCGCAACGCAATTTCGCCCTAACCCAAAACAAATCCTACGACCAAGGCCTAATCGCGCTAAAATACGATCGCCTCCGCCCGAAACCCAAGCGCCTAATGCCAGCACCGTGAAATTCTCGCACCGCCTTCTCGTCGCGACCGCGCGCGCCCGCGCCGAACCTGCAGCTTGTTTACCCTGAGCTTCGAAGGGCCGGCGTCTTTGACTTTGAGGGGCCTGTTGACTTCGTCTGCGGTGGTTGAATTTCTCCGCCGTAGGGGCGCTGCTTGCTGCGCCCGCCCACGTCAAATTCGCGGAAATCCGCCCCATTGTGCACTGCGGAATCGGCCAAAGCGCTTAGGGTTTGCGCCGCCGGGAAGGAGGCCAACAAAGTTCGGCTGCGTCCTCGACGTTGTCCGGCTACGTTGACATCCTGGTCTATTGCAAGGTTTTCGGACCGTAGGGGCGGGGCTTGCTCCGCCCGGCCAAGTCAAATTCGCGGAAATCCGCCCCATTGTGCACAGCGGAATCGGCCAAAGCGCTTAGGGTATGCGCCGCCGTGAAGGAGTCCAACAAATCCAGGTAGTCTCGAGCTGTTTTGTAGAAGTGTTCCGGCGCGCGAAAGCCTAAAAGCTAACTTTCAAAATCTGCCCGTTATTTCCCACGAACCATCCAGCATGCGGGTTAGCAAACGCCACAGCCCAGTACCCGCTAACGTCCGGCAGCGTAAACCAGGTGCGCCCTTCATCGGGCGTCCAAGCCGCCTCGCCAGAAGAATAATCCGGCTCAGTCTCCGTGGTGATCACCACAGTGCGCTCGCCGTCTCCATCATGATCGCGATCGTCGCGGCGCCCACCGCTGATGTAAGCAAGGCAGAAAATCGCCCCTTGCACCGGCGGCGCGTTCGTCAACGTCCACGTCTGCCCGCCGTCGTTCGAAGTCGCCGTCTGCGCGCTGGTATTGGAAGCCAGATCGCCGCCGCCAAGTATCCCGTGGCGATGATCGCGAAACGCCACCGAAATTCCTCCCGCGCTCGGCGAGCTCACCAGCGGCGTGTCATACGCATTCCAAGTGTCGCCGCCATCGCGCGTGGCCAGAATCCGCGCCACCGACGCGCCGCCGGTGGCAATCCACGCATTTTTTTCTCCCTCGGTAGCGGCGCACGTTCCGCTCGCGGCAAACGACGCCTCGCCGTCCAGCGCCGGCGGCATATTCGCCGCGATGGACTCCCAATTCTTCCCATCGGTGGTGCGCAGATCGGGAAACACGCCATTCACCGAATCGCTGTGCGCGATGCCGCGGTGCGGTCCCCAGAAAGCCATGCAATCGTAGAAGGCATTGGCGGTCTCGTTGGTGAATTCAATCGTCCAGTTCGCGCCACCGTCCACAGTCTTGTAGATCTTGAAGTCCGCAGTGTTGTCCCCAATGGACATGAGGTACGCCACTTTGTCGCTGACGCCCTGCACATCGCGGAACTGCTCGGCCTCCGCTCCCGGCACGACGCCCGCCGTCCAGGTATCTCCGCCGTCCTTAGTCACCACAAACGTGCCGCCCGCCCCCGCGGCCCACACCACCCGCGCGTCCACCGGACTAACAGCGATCAGCAGTTGCGTGGTGCCGCTCTGCTGCGCCGTAAATTGAGGTCCGCGATGCTCCCCACGTTCCTGCCCCGAAGCAAACGTCGCGCAAGCAGCAACCAACAACACGGCCAACGAAAGTTTCGACATCGCAGCATCCCCCCAGCCACAAATTCACAGCGCCGGGAGTATAGAGACGCCAGAAAGCGCAGTCAAGCGCGCGAGCGTTGCGCGCCCGGAAACAGGCCGAAAGCCCCGCCTTCCCAAACCCCGGGAAAATGGGCCACCCAAACCCGCAAACCTTCAGAAGAGGCTGCGCCACCCGCGAGGATCTTCCTCACACGGCAAGAGATCCCACCGGAAACCTGGAACGCCAGTCGATATCGGCCGGACAGACCACGCCACCCGCCCGACTGGCGGAAAGGGGACTGTGCCGAACCGTTCAGGCCGTACCGGTAAGAAGCCGAACTTCTACTTCCTTCCATCTAACTGAGAATTTGTAAAAATCTTCAACGGACACAAGGGCCGCGGAAGGAGGAAAGAAAGTGTGCGCCGGAACGGTAGGCCAAAAAGGTATCGCCAAATTCTCAAACCCACCCCGCGGCGCCAGGGACGCGCGAATCGGCCACCGCTCGGCGCAAACCTGAAAAACAAAATGGCCAACAGCATAAGTACAAGAATAAAGTTCAATTCGACCCGAGAGGCGATGTCCACCCTCGTGATAGCCCGTATGGACGCCACCGGTTCCGCGCGGGATGTACGCAGCCATCCACATTCTAACGGTGGGAGGAATCTCGCGAAATTCTCTAAAACGGTAGCGGACAGAGCGCTGAAAAAAGGGCGCGCGCGTCCGTTGCAGATGGTCAAAAACGACGGCGGTCTTAAACGCAAAAAGGGCTATCGAGCCCGCGACTGTATGCGAAATCTGTACCGCTCCAGTTCCGAGAATCAGTTCGGTCATGGCTGGCTTCGCATGTTTGCTCTCAATCTCACTCATCCAGCCGCCGTTACATGGTTCACATACAACTTTCGCAGTCCAATCCAATCCGCCCGTGCGCCAGTTTTTGGAGAATTTCCCGTGCGTATCTCGCATCGTGAAATGCTTCTTTCCGGGAAACAGGTCGTTCATCCAATCGCTCCACAGGTGTTCGCCTGTGAGTTTGGCTTTAGAGGGGCAAAACGCACATTCTCGTGGCACGTCGATCGCTCCCTTTTGCGATGGCCCAGGGGAGAAACAGCGTCGGACTGGGTAGAGTCCCCTCCGTGTCGGCTGGGGGGCGATGCACCTCTTCACCCAAGAAGCAGTTGGCGTGTTGCGTCAAACATCTGCTCGACTGCAATGCCTTTCGCTTTGATCCGCGAGGCATCCCAGGCGCCTGGCTCCATCCAGTAGCTGCCTTTATCGAAGCACCTTCTGGCAAGTTCTGCGTCGATATCCCTCAGTGGTACTGATGCTGTGTGCCATAAGCTCGCTATCGCAAACTCCCGCTCTAAAACCCGCGGTTTGCCGTCGTCCAAATACTGGAGATAGGATCGAGTCTCGGCCAACGCGGCATATAGAGCAAGCAGGGCTTGATCGGTCCTTTCAGTGCGTTCCTTTTTTCGGTCGCGAACGAGTCCGAGCACGCCAAGAGCCTTGTCGAATAGCGTGAATGCCAAAGCCGGGTCAGTCAAGGAGGATCCCCCGAACAGAGATGAGACCACTTAAATCTCGCCACGTCGGTTGCACGCCGCGCGTACACGACGAAGCGTGAGACTAGCTTATTCAATTGTTTTGAACCCGGCAAGAGTCGATGACGGGCGTGATCGCGCGCCCACCATGATTTCCAATCACATAGCAACTGATTCGACACTAGATGCTACGCAGGCCGCCGCCGAGGCGGAGCCGCAAGAGTAGGATTAGCGAATACAGAGGCGACCTATGACTGCAAAGAAGACCATCGGGGAGGCGATTCGCGTAGCTCGCCAGCAAAACGCGCTAAGCCAGAAGGAACTGGCTTCAAAAGTGGGAGTCACACAAGCAACCGTCAGCTTCTGGGAAAGCGGAAAAGGAGAACCCGATGAAACACATAAGGAAAAGCTACAAACCATTCTTGGAGCAGACACGCTCACACAGAAGCTAACCGGTCAGCAAGATGAATCTTCCGTTCTCGCGGCCTGGCTCTCCAGGGCGAGGCAGGAAGCCCACATGACAGTTGCCCAGCTCGCAGAGAAGGCGAACCTCAGCGGCCAGGCGATATACAACATTGAGGCTGGACGCGCGCAGAATCCTCGCCGTCGGACGATCCAATTGCTGGAAAAGTCTCTTGGTAAAAAGTTTGAGCAGGAATTTGAAGAGGAGATTCGAAAAACAAGCATTGTTGAGGGAATCGGCGAGTTTCAAGACTTTGACCCGCACGATAACGCGGACTGGCCAAGCGAGCCAGGTATCTACGTTTTCTACGACATAAGTGAACGACCCGTTTACGTAGGAATGGCGTCCGACATTGCTGAACGCATCCGTGGTCACGAAGACAGATTTTGGTTCAAGCGCCCAATTGTCGAGAGAGCATCATACATTCCCGTCAAGGAGAAGAGGCTCCGAAAGCAGATTGAGACAATTCTGATTAAGTTTCTCAAATCGAACGCGATCATTAACAAGCAAGGTGTGGAGCGAGAAAAAGAAGACTAGGCTTCAGGCCGGGTGGAGCAGAACGGATTTGACGGCGTCGGCTTCTCGCGCCTAGTAAACTTGGTATCTCTTCGGATGACGAAGGCTCAGAGAATCGATCCAAGAGGCGCTGACTAGATGTGATTTTCACACGCAGTAATAGGCCGGTGGATCTCCCCACCCTGCAGATCCGATTCGCGAGCTAATTGAGGCGATTGCTACATGTCAACCACGAACATTCCCTTTGTTGCAGAGAGCTTTCCCCACATTCCAGCGCAGCTACTCCAGATCGCCGAAGAGGTCACACAAGGCCAGCGCCCAATTGTCACTGTTCGCGTCCTTCTCTCATGGTTCTACGGGAGTCAGCGCCGAGGTCGCTGGATCGTTTCGGTGATTCGACAAGCTTGTGACAGGCTCGATTTGACAACCGACCCCGATTTCGATGCCACGTACCTCGATGGCCCTGTCACCTTTTTGCGCAAGATTGAGCTAAAGCGAGTTGTTCCGACTGCAACAGC
This sequence comes from uncultured Acidobacteriota bacterium, assembly GCA_963841235.1. GTDB lineage: Bacteria > Acidobacteriota > Terriglobia > Acidiferrales > UBA7541 > Palsa-147. The sequence goes on from CAWJBU010000001.1 coordinate 322,840, forward strand.
GCAAATGGGGGCCACGACATCTGCCTCCGCAGCAGAGACCGCCGCTGTCGAAGCCGTTTCGGCCGTGACGAAGGCGCAAGTCGACCCTACATATCGCATTGGGCGTCTAGCTCTAGCTAACCGCGTTCCGATCTCGGTTACTCCGGATACTTCGATAGAGCAGGCAGTGACGCTGATGCTTATGAATGACTTTTCGCAGCTTCCCGTTATGACTAGCGAGCGCGAAGTCAAAGGGCTATTTAGTTGGAAATCGGTCGGCAGCCTCTGGTCTCAAGGGCACAAATGTTCGAAAGTTCGAGAGGCCATGAACCAACAGGCTGAGATAGACACTGACGCGTCAATATTCGCCGTTGCGAATCTTCTGCGACAGCACGATTGTGTACTTGTGCGAGACAGGACGGCGAGAATCACCGGGATTATCACGGCTTACGACATCAGCGTTACGTTCGGGGAGCTGTCCGAGCCGTTTCTGATTCTCGACGAGATCGAGAATCACATTAGAGTCCTAATTGAGGGCAATTTTACGAACGAAGAACTCGTCCAGGCTCGTGATCCCGGCGACCCTGAGCGGCAGGTTGAAGGTGTGACTGATCTGACTCTCGGCGAATACGTTCGTCTGCTCGAAAACCCACAGGGTTGGAGCAAATTGGGGTTGCAGATTGATCGCGCGCTATTCATTAAAGGGCTGGATGATATTCGCAGGATTCGGAACGACGTCATGCACTTTGATCCCGAGGGGACAGATGAGAGCGACATAAAGAAATTGAGAGATTTCGTTGAATTTCTTCAACGATTGCAGAAGATCGGATTGAAGGCACCAAGGCCTTGAGTGACGCTGGCGGATGGCCGGGTGCGCCACCCGCCAGTGAAGGACGTGGGAGGGAATATGCAGATCGTTACTAAGTACGGAACGATGTGGGCACGCAACACTGAAAATATCAGAAGCATCCCCGGCGTTCGCGCGGGAGGGGTTGGCATTTACATTTTGTTCGATGGTTCCATGCCGTTGTATGTCGGCAAGGGAAACATCAGATATCGAATCACCGACGCACGGCGAAGCAAGAGAAGAGGCCAGCTATGGGATCGGTTCAGTTGGTACGCCGTCGCCGACCCTAGAATGATGCACGATCTTGAAGTGCTCGTGCTGAGGATTCTGCCGCGCTATTTGCGGGCGCTTACACGTCAAGAGGGGCACTTCCTGAAGGCGCAACGGATGAAGCAAAGGAATGACAGGGCGGACGCCATTACTAGACGCTGGAACAATACGAGCCAATAACGGCGGGTGGCCCAGCCTCCCGCTATAACAAAGATAGCGATCGACAGGAAAACCGCTGCGCGCAAGCCCTTCGAGAGAAGTCCAGTCACGAATTCTACTCCGCAGCCGCCTTCTAAAATCTCCTGGACTCTTCGAGACGCACAGAACTTGGAATCGAAGTCCGACAACGCCGTTGGGACGCACACGTTTTAGGGTATACGTATAGGGATTGATCTGTTTGCCGGAGCGGTAGTGCGCGTCTCCGGGAATGGAATTCGTCGTTATCGTTTAGGTGCGATCGAGAAGGCCACCAATGAGCTCGAACTTGGGATCGAGAGCGGGCTTCTGAATTATCCGGACTGAAATGACTCAAAAGAATCTCTATTTCCTGGGTTTGATCCTGTCTGCCAGCGGTTTCATATCACCTCCCTTCGCTCTCGCACTCGGCCTATGCTATGGCTTGGCGTTTCAGAATCCTCACAATTGGGCCGGGAAAGATCTACCTAGGTTCTTGCTGCAAGCATCCGTCGTGGGCCTGGGATTTGGAATGAATCTTCACGATGTAGTCCACGCCGGCCGGTCCGGGTTCATTTACACCGCGGCCGGAATCGCGCTGACGATGATTCTCGGCCTGGCCTTGGGCCGCATTTTGCGCGTCAACGGCACTTCCTCGCTGCTGATCTCGGCCGGCACCGCCATCTGCGGCGGAAGCGCGATCGCCGCCGTTGGCCCTATCGCCAATGCCACCGACGAAGAAATGGCGGTCTCAATGGGCACGATTTTCGTCTTGAACTCGGTGGCACTTTTCTTGTTCCCGGTGATTGGCTGGGCCCTGCATCTGGATCAAATGCAATTCGGTTTGTGGTCGGCTCTCGCGATTCACGACACAAGTTCTGTGGTCGGCGCCGCCGCAAAATACGGCTCCGTCGCGCTGGTGATTGGCATGACCGTCAAGCTCGCTCGCGCGCTTTGGATCGTTCCCGTATCCGTGGCCACGGCTGTCCTCAAAAAGACCAAGACGCGCATTCAATGGCCCTGGTTCATTTTGTTCTTCTGTTTCGCGGCCATCGCCAACACCTATCTGCCGCAGTTTTCGCCAGGTTTCACGGTGCTGAGCCGCTTGGGCAGAATCGGCCTGACCGCGACGCTCTTCCTCATCGGCACCGGCCTGACGCGGCAAACCCTCCGCCGCGTAGGAGTTCGGCCATTCATGCAAGGCGTAGCCTTGTGGCTGGTAGTGGCGCTCAGCTCGCTAGCGTTGATCCGTATCGGCTGGATCCGCATTTAATTCGCGCGCGCAGCGCAGCCTTTTCCGTGGGTGGCCCATCCTTCCCGGTTTTGTAGCATGGGAAGGGTGGGGGGGTTCGGCCCCGCCTCTGACTTTTCCGGCCATCCCGCTCCCCGCATTCCCTCCCGATCTGCCCTGCTCCGGATCAATTCTCACCAGTACCCCCAGCAAAACTGTTGACAACTTGGTACTCTTGTGATTCAATGCTCCGGGAAGTGCGCAGTCCCTAAGCGCGGGGCTCGCTCTCCTGAGCTTGCTGTAGGCTTGTCCTGAGCGAAGCCGAAGGATCCACGTCTGAAAATGATTCCTCAGGCCACGACTTCTTGGCATGAGCAAGGTCGAGGGGAAGTAATGCTGCAAGTGCTGCAAAATCAATACGGCTCTAACCGCTGAGGGAGTGCCGCTCGGAAGGCCAAAATCGATTTCTAATCGCGTGCGAAATTATTAGAAATCGCCGTAAGTATCTGAAAACAAAGAACAGATGCCGTTTCTAATCGCGTCAAAACGGCACCTTTTAGCGCTCCTGAGCCGGCCGCCGTGCCGGGGCGGGAAGACGCCAACGTCTCGATCGGAAAATAAGGAAAAGAGCAGAGCGTGTGCCACCCGCCTTTCTTGCGGTATTATTTCCGCGCTTGACTGGACTTATTCACCCACGGAGAGGCGATGAACTCGAAAAATATCGGATGGGCGAGGATGATCTGCTTTTTTCGGCGCGTTGCGGCGCTTGGGCTGCTTCTGCTGCTGTGGGGAATGCCGCGCGTCGTGCGGGCGCAGAGTGAATGCAAGCTGGTGTACGACGCGGTCGACAAACTCAATGTCACGCCGCATCACGGCTTTACCACGCGCAGCCAGGTGAGCAACGCCGACAAACCGGAAACCATGGAGGGAATCTTCGTGGGCGGAGTTTATTACGTCCAGATTCGCGGAAAATGGGTGAAGAGCCCGATGACCGCGGCGCAAATGAAGCAGCAGGAAGAAGAAAATCGCAAGGACGCCAAAAATGTCTCCTGCCGGCACTTGCGCGATGAGCTGGTGAGCGGCGAGGCCGCCGCAGTCTACAAGGTACACTCTGAGACGGAAGACACCAAGGCGGATTCGCTAATCTGGATTTCGAATTCCAAAGGATTAATTTTGCGGGAGGAAGAGGATCTGGACGCCGGCGGGGACAAGATGCACATGGTTACCCGATTTGAATACAGCAATGTGACGGCGCCGAAAGTCTCGCCTTAGAAGTAGTCGACCGCCACAGGCTGACGTTCCCAGACACCGGAAACGATGGGCCACCCAAGAGCATAAATCTTCAGAAAAGATTGCGCGACGCGCCGAGATCGCGGAGAAATTGAACGTGGACAGGGCGCGGGAGCTTACGCTACGCTGCGAGCGATTTCGTGAGCGAGGGCAAATGGCGCAAGTTTCGAGAAGAAAAATGTTGTTGACGGGGCTGGCTCTGCCCGGAATCGCCGGCTCATTCCACCGCAACACTTCCGGCGACAAACCTTCCGTCACGGCGAAACGATTCGAAGAAATCGCGGGATTTGAATTGGCCGACGTTGTGGCCAGTCATCCGCTCGCGATTTTGCCGCTCGGCAGCCTGGAATTCCACGGCCCGCATAATCCGCTGGGAGCGGATTCCATAATCATTTCCGGAATTTCGGAACAGGTGGCCGCGCGGACCGGCGGGCTGCTGTTTCCCACGATCAAATTCACGCAATGCCCGGCGCACACGGCGCATTTTTCCGGGACCATCTCGATCCGCCCGGAAGTGATGACCATGTATTTCGCCGACGTGCTGCGCAACATTCTGCACATCGGATTCCGCAAGATTTTCATCCTCAATGGGCACGACGGCAACATCGGGCCGGGCCGCGGCGCGATCGCGCAAGTTGCCGATGAGGTGAACGGCGCGGCATTGCTGCTGGCGAGCTGGTGGGAATTTCTCCCCGGGGATCTGGTGAAGTCGCTGGACATGTTTCATCAGGCCAACGGTGGTCACGGGCATGGCGGTCCGCTGGAGACCTCCGCGGTAGCCGCGTTTCGGCCGGATTTGATCCATCTCGATAAGGCCCGCGATCTACCCGAACCGCCCGACCTTTCCGGTGGGACGCCTTATTTTCTGCAGAAGTCCACGGCGGCAGACTGGCCGGGATATTCCGGGAAAGTCAGCGAGTCCTCCGCTGAGAAGGGCAAGAAACTGGTGCAGATCAGCGAAGACGCAATCGTGAAACTAATCGAGAACTGGTTGCGGCACGACGAAGTCCCCGGCAGTTGGTAGTCGGCGGGTGGACCTAAGAACGGGGTCGAGCTCTCCAGCGTCGAGCCTCTAGCATCGAGCCTCTAGAATGGTATCATTCGCCGCTGTTGCGGTGGCTAGGAGGCGGGCGACTTGGCGGCGAAGCGGCGGCGGAAGGCATCCTCGGTGACGATTCGCGATGTGGCGCGGACTAGCGGATTTTCGTCCACCACCGTTTCGTTCGTGTTGAATGATGCGCCGCTGGCGCGCTTCATTCCGGCGAAGACGAAAGACCGCATCCGCAGCGCGGCGAAAAAGCTGGGCTACCGGCCGCATTTGCTCACGCCGTTCATGCGCAGCAAGCGCAGCCACGCGGTGGGCGTGATGGTCTTCGACATGACCGATCCCTACTGCAATTTGATTTTGCGCGGCGTGGAGAACGCGCTCTACCAGGCGTCGTATCTGCCGATGCTGGCGGATGCGCACAACGAGAAGAGCCGCTTCGAGCGCTATCTGGAAATGCTGCTGGACCGGCGCATCGAAGGGCTGATCGTGATCGCCAACTGGCTTTTTCTCGACATCAATTTTTTGGCGGATCTCGAGAAAAACACGATTCCCACGACTTTGATCAGCGGCGAATTGCAGAGCGATTCGATCAGCTCGGTGGTGGTGGACAACGAAGTCGGCGGGCGGATGGCGCTCGAGCATCTGTATTCGCTGGGGCATCGCAAAATCGCGTTCATTCGCGGGCCGAAAATGCTGGGCGATAGCGGGCCGCGCTGGCACGGGATCAAGGCCATCGCCGCGGCGCACAAATTGGAGCTCGACCCGAAACTGATTGTGGATTTGCCGGAGTCGCGCGATCCGAATTCGGGATTCGAGGCTGGGTTTCGCTTGACCGAGGAATTGCTGAAGCGGAAGAAGCAGTTCACGGCGCTGATGGCGTTTGATGATTTGACGGCGTTTGGCGCGATTCGCGCGCTGGCGAAGGCGGGGTTGCGCGTGCCGGATGATTGCTCGGTGATTGGATTTGATGATGTGGCGGCTGCGTCGCTGTGCACGCCGTCGTTGACGACGATTCGGCAGCCGATGGAAGCGATGGGCTCGGCGGCGGTGGGGATTTTGGTGGACGGGATAAATGCGTCGCAGGAGAATCGAGAGTTTACCGCGGCGCACCGGCGGGTGGCGCCGGAATTGGTCGCGCGCGAATCGACGCGGGCGTTGAGGTAGGGCGCGAAGCTATCCCGCTCGTTGCTCGACGTTACGCAGATGCCACCCTGAAAGGGCGGCGCTACACAAACCATGGCAAAAACCCATGCGCAACGTCGGCCGCCGCGGCCGGTGAAATTTCTGCTTGACAGGTGTGGCTACGTTTCACAATATTCCGCCATTCAATACGTTTAATAAACGTTTTAATGAATTATGCAACGGGGCTAGGGGACGGACAACGCTGACATTTTCGTTCACGCTCCGACCGATTTCGCCGTGGTTCCGGAGAAGATCATGAAAATCCTCCGCTTTGCTTTGATTTGCGGCTTCGCGGTGCTGGCGCTTCCCTTTCTGGCGCGCGGGCAGGACACCGGTTACATCACCGGCACGGTGACGGACAAATCGGGCGGCACCATTGCGGGCGCGGACGTCACCGTGTCGAACACGGCGCGCGGAATCACCCGCACCGTGCCGACGAACACCAGCGGCGACTACCTGGTGGCGGCGCTGCCGGCGGCGACTTATTCGGTGACGGTGACGGCGAAGGGATTCGAGAAGTACGTCGAGAACAACATCGTGCTGGCCGCGGCGGAAAAGCGGCGCGTGGACGTGACCTTGACGGTGGGCGCGGTGGCGGAACAAGTGACGGTGGAGGGCGGAGGCGCACCAACCGTCGAGACGCAATCGTCGGAAGTGAGCAACACGATCGACAGCAAGCAGGTCAGCCAGTTGGCGTTGAACGGACGGAATTTCACGCAGCTCATCAATCTGACGCCGGGCGTGAGCGATCAGACCGGGCAGGACGAAGGCGTGGTGGGCGTTTTCGGAAACGCGGCATACAGCGTGAACGGCGGGCGCACGGAATACAACAACTGGGAAATCGACGGCGGAATGAATATGGACGACGGCAGCGCGACTTCGCTGAACGTCTATCCGAACGTCGACGCGATTCAGGAATTCCAGGTGCTGACTTCGAGTTATGGCGCGCAGTACGGGAAGAGCGGCGGCGCGACGGTCGAGGTGGTAACGAAATCAGGGACGAAGGAGTTTCACGGCGACGCGTTTTATTTCGGGCGCAACGATTTCTTCAACGCGCGCAGCTTCTTCGACGGCGACCGGCCGGTGTATAAAAAGCATGATTTCGGATACACGATCGGCGGGCCGGTTTTCATTCCCCACCATTACAACTCGGACAGATCGAAGACGTTTTTCTTTTTCTCGGAAGAGTGGCGCCGGGAGAAGAATCCGACGTCGTTTTTGCAGAACGTGCCTTCAGACGACGAGAGGAACGGAATTTTCTCAGATCTATGCCCGGATTCGTTCGGGACGTTCAACGATTGCCCGACGCTGCCGGGAACAGGCACGGTGGCGGACGGCGGAACGCGCTATCCCGCAGATACGGTGACGGTGGATCCGAACGCGCCTCTGCTGCTGGTGAATGTGCCGCACGCGAACACGACAAACGGCGGCTATCCGGCGTGGCAAGGAAACGTTTCGCCGCCGACGAAGTGGCGCGAGGAACTCGTGCGCATCGATCATAATTTCAGCAACAATCTGCGCGCGACGTTCCGATACATCCACGATTCGTGGAATACGGTGACGCCGGAAGTGCTGAACTGGTCGCAGCAGTCGAGCTTCCCGACCATTCAGACGAACTTCGTCGGGCCGGCCACGAGCTTCGTGGCCAAGCTCACCTGGACGGCCTCGCCAACGCTGCTGAACGAATTTGTCTTCAGCTACACCGGCGATCATATTTTCCTGACGAATACCGGAACGAACTGGCAAGGACCGACGGCGATGACGATTGCGGGATTGTTCAATAACGGCTTCGGCAGCAAATTGCCGGGATTCGCAGTGGCCAACGGCACGCCGTACGGCGGCGGATTGACGAACGGCGGATTTGCCGAGGATCCCAGCTTCATCCCCTGGAGCAACGCCAATCCGATTTACGATTTCCGAGACAACGTCACGAAGATTATCCACACGCACAATTTGCAATTCGGATTCAATTTCGTGGCGGACCAGAAGAACGAAATCAACGAGCCGGGATTCAGCAACAACGGCTTCCTCACTTTCGATGCGACTTCACCGGTGAGCACCGGAAACGCGTTTGCGGATTTGCTGCTCGGAAACGTGGCGGCGTACTCGCAGACGAACCTGCAGACGAAGTATTACAACCGCTACAAGATATTCGAGCCGTACCTGCAGGACGACTGGCATATCACGCGCAATTTGACATTGAATCTGGGACTGCGCGTGAGCATGTTCGGAACCTACCGTGAGAGATACAAGCAGGCGTTCAATTTCAGCCCGGGCGCGTACTGGCTCGCGGACGCTCCAGAAATTGACATCGATGGCTCGATCACCGGCCAGGCGGGAGCGCTGGTGCCGGGCGTCGGAAACCCATTTGACGGGCAAATTCAGTGCGGCGCGCCGGGAATTCCGCCCGGTTGCCTGAAGGGACATTTGTTCAATCCTGCGCCGCGAATTGGGTTCGCGTGGGATCCATTCGGCGATGGGAAGCTCGCGATTCGCGGGGCCTACGGAATTTTCTTCGAACATACCAATGGGAACGAGGCCAATTCGCAATCGCTGGAGGGCACGCCGCCACTGGTGCTGACGCCGACGCAGTTTAACATCACCGGCTACGACAATCTGGGAGGCGGCGGGCTACTCTTCCCGCTGTCCGTGAATTCAATTCCGGACAAGGCAATTTGGCCCTACATCCAACAGTGGCACCTGGACATTCAGAAGGAACTGCCGTGGAAGTCGATGATTTCGATTTCCTATGTGGGCTCGAAGGGAACGCATTTAACGACGCAGCGGGATATCAATCAGCTTCAGCCGGTGCCGGCGAGCGAAAATCCATTCGCGGCCGGAGTGCCGCTGGACAGCACCGTGTGCGGACCGGTGGGGAATGGCACGCTGTACGGAGCTGGAGACCTGGTGAACGGGACGGCGCTGACAACGCATGCCGCGCAGAATTTGAACGTGGCGTGCGGCGCAAATCCGAATCCCTACGCGCCTTTCGTCGGGCTGGCGACGATCACACGCCTGGAGGACGCAGCGAACTCGATTTACAACGCGCTGCAAGTTACAGGGCGGCGCTCGGCGGGCGATTTGACGTTTAGCGTGGCGTACACGTACAGCCACGCGATCGATGATTCGTCGTCGCGATTCGATACGGGATTCGCGAATTCCTATGACATTCGCGGTTCGCGCGCCAGTGGAAACTACGACCAGCGGCATTTATTCGTGGTGAGCTACGTTTACGATGCGCCGTTCTTCCGTCACGCGACTGGATGGACGCACGCGCTGCTGGGCGGATGGGAGGCGTCGGGGATTACGACGGCGCAGACGGGCGTTCCCTTCACCGTGCTCGACGGCAACTTCGCGGACAACGCGGGCGTGAATAACGGGGTGCTACTGAACTCGGTCGGGTTGGCGTCATTTGTGGACGTGGTTGGCAATCCGCACGCGTCGGTGCAGAGGAATGTGCCCGGCGTTTATGCGCCACTTTATTACAATCCGAATGCATTCGCCGATCCGACCGGGTTGACGTTCGGAGATTCGGGGAGAAACTTCTTACGGCAGCCGGGACGAGTGAATTTCGATTTTGGGTTGTTCAAGAGATTCTCGGTTGACGAGCAGCGGGCGTTTGAATTCCGCTGGGAGAATTTCAATCTGTTCAATCACACACAATTTGAGTCGATTGACGGGACGTTCGGGGATTCGACTTTCTTGCATCCGACTTCGGCGCATCTGGGAAGAATCATGCAGTTCGGGCTGAAGTTCTTGTTCTAGATCGGCGGCTTGGGGGTAACTGAAGAGAAGAAAGATTACCGCAGAGACGCTGAGGGCGCAGAGTAGGAGAGAAGAGAATTCGCGTGAAGCTTGCGGTGATTGGACCCCGTAGTAGATCCTTCCTGTCATGAAACTAGTCCTTACGATCATTGCGCTATTGGCGATAGTTGTCGCGCCGGAACAGGCCGCGCGGCAGGCTCGCAGCGTGCAGGAACGTCTAGGTTATCCGGCGACGGCGCGGTTGTTGGTGATTCACGCGGATGATTTGGGGATGGCTCATTCGGTGAATCGGGCGATTTTTGAGGCGTTTGAGAATCATTGGATTACTTCGGCTAGCGTGCTTGTGCCTTGCCCGTGGTTTCCGGAGGTGGTGAGTTGGGCGAAAGCGCATCCGGACGCGGATTTGGGGATTCATCTGGCTCTGAATAGCGAATGGACTACGTTTCGGTGGCGGCCGATTAGCGCGGCGGAGAAAGTGCCGAGTTTGCCGGATGCGGATGGTTATTTTCCATTGGAAGAAACGGCGGTGGCTTAGCACGCGAAGATTGCGGAAGTGGAAATGGAGCTTACGGCGCAAATCGAAAGGGCGCGCGCGGCGGGGATTCGGATCACGCACCTCGATTCGCACATGAGCGCGCTGATGGCAACCGCGGAGCTCGCCGAGGAATATCAGCGGTTGGGGCGCGAGCAGAGGTTGCCGATTTGTGGCATGCGCCGGCGGCGGAGAAATTTCCGGCCGAGGCGCAGCCGCGAGCGGATTTATTTTGAATGACGATGATTTGGAAATCCGGCCGGGAGTGGCGGCGAAGGATTGGCTGGAAGTTTACAAGGCGACGCTGGCGCCGCTGAAGCCTGGCGTGCATCACCTTGTGGTGCATTTGGCGCATGACGATGAAGAGATGCGCGGGGCTACGGCGGATCATCCGGATTGGGGGGCGGCTTGGCGGCAATCGGATTTCGATATGGTTAGGAGTCCGGAGTTCCGGAAATTTGTGCGCGACCAGGGATTTATTTTGGTGAGTTGGAAAGATTTGGCTCGGGCACTTCCATCCGACTATCGTCTCTCTGCCTTTTGAGGAAAAACATGAAACAAATGAGGACGATCGCCGTGGTAATCGCCGTCGCCGCGCTTGCCGCGAGTGCGCCTGCGATACTCGCTCAGACAGATGTGGCCGCGAAAGACGAGAATACGAAACGCGAGACAAATACAATTCGCGTGGATATCGCGCCGGGGCATCAGACGAATTGGTTTGCGCCGGATCGGGCGCTGGGGGCTGGGATTGACCGGCTGCCATTCGCGCCACTGACAAGCTTTATACCGACGCGATGGTGAAGCAGATTTTGTCGGCTCGCTGGATGCCCGTTAGTTACCGGCAGAATACGGAATTGCATGTGGAGGCGTGGCATTGGAATCCTGAGGGGACTTGGAGCGATCCTAGCGGAAAAGGATATTTCACCGGGAACGCTGCGCCGGGCGAGTTAATTCACATTCTTATGGTTATCCGCTGCCGCATCGCGGCGTTACGCGGAATGACGGAACCGAGACGGAAGGATATTCGCGGTTGACCGACGGCGACCTCGATTCTTATTGGAAGAGCGATCCTTATCTTAGAAGGGTTCACCGGCAAAGAGGATTCTTTGCATCCGCAGTGGGTGATGCTGGATTTGGCTACGCCGCAGAGCGTGGATGCGATTCGCATCGTCTGGGCCGATCCTTATGCGCGGCGGTACCTTGTGCAGTATTGGACTGGGCTGACGGATCCGATCAAATTTCCTACGAAGGGTGTGTGGCAGACGTTTCCTTCCGGCGCGGTTTTGGATGGGCGGAGCGGGGAGGCCACGATCCGGCTTGCTGACGCGCCGGGGCTCGTGCAGTTTGTGCGCATTTGGATGACGGAATCATCGAACACCTGCGATTCGCATGGCGATGTGGACCGGCGAAATTGCGTGGGGTATGCGATTCGCGAAATTTACTTGGGAACTCTCGGTGCGCGCGGCGAATTTCACGATGTGGTGCAGCATGTGAAGGATCAGGAGCACCGGCGACGATTTGCTCTTCCGTCGATCCCTGGCATTCGGAGGCGGATTTAAATGGAAGGCGGGGGATCAGTCGGGGCTCGATCTTTTTTATACCAGCGGCGTGACGCGCGGACTGCCGGCGATGATCCCGATCGCCATGGTGTACGACACGCCGGAAAATGCGGCGGCGGAGATCGCGTACGTCGAGAAGCGCGGGTATCCGATTTCTTACGTGGAAATGGGCGAGGAGCCGGATGGGCAGTACATGCTGCCGGAAGATTATGGGGCGCTTTATTTGCAATTTGCGGCGGCGCTGCATCGCGTGGATCCGAAATTGAAATTGGGCGGGCCGGTGTTTCAGGGAGTGAATAAGGATATCGAGGTTTGGCCGGATGCCCAGGGGCGGACTTCGTGGCTCGGGCGGTTTCTCGATTATTTGAAGTCGCACGGGCGGCTTGCGGATCTGGCGTTTTTTTCTTTTGAGCATTATCCCGTAAAGCCTTCCAAAGTTACCTGGAGCAGCCTGTACGACGAAGCTTCGCTGGTGACGAATATTTTGCATGTGTGGCGGAGCGATGGATTGCCGGCCGGCGTGCCCGCGTTTATTACCGAATCAGATATCGCCTGGGAGACGAGTGAATCGTGTGTGGGGATTTATGGGGCGCTGTGGCTGGCGGATTACGTGGGGGCATATATTTCGGCGGGCGGCGATGCGGTTTATTACTTCCATTATTTTCCAATGGGGATTCACGCGGGATGCGATCGCTCGCCCGGAACCTTTGGGATGTTTACGGTGGACGTGAATTACAACGTGCAGCAGTTCACTTCGCAATATTTCGCCAGCCAGTTGCTGACGCAGGAGTGGGTGGTGCCGGGGATCGCGCGCACCTGACGTTTCCGGCGGTAAGCGACGTGGTGGACGCGGCGGGGCATGTGCTGGTGACGAGCTATGCGGTGTTGCGGCCGGGCGGGGAGTGGGCTTTGTTGATGATTAACAAGGATCAGGAAAAATCCGCACGCGGTACGGGTTGCGTTTCTAGGCGATGCGGTTGGCGGGGAGAGCTATTTTGACGGCGACGTGAACGTCGTCACGTTTGGCGCGGCGCAGTATCAGTGGCATCCGGAGATCAAGGGCGGATGGGCCGAGCCGGACGGGCCCGCCCGGCGCGAGACGCTGCTTGCGGGACGCGAGACGCGGTTCGTGCTGCCGAAGGCTTCTGTCAGCGTGATCCGGGGGAAGATTGCGATTGCCGAGCGGTGATGCGGGTCCCGGCAGGTTGCAGCGCCCTAAATTGTCGGGAATCGTGCGCGGCCATCCCATTTTCCATATCTCGCTCGACAATATACATATCTTGGAGTTCTCACACCGTCTGTTCCGCGCAAATTTCCAAGAAACGTTCAACGAGTTTTCTGCATCTCATCGTCAGTGATTTAGGCTCCCAGCTCGTTTCTTTTTTTGAGTTACTTTTTTGAATTCTGCTCGGCAGCAACAACGGGTGTTGGTGTTAATATCCAGTAATCCTCGAGCCGGAAAACGGCCATGGAGCGAAGTTGAGCCCCATATCGTGGAAGATCCCACCCGCGTTCCACGAGGCTTCGCAGGTTCCGGCCGGGCTGCGAGCGCTAGACGATTCGCAGCGGAGCAATACATCTCTCATACGTCAGAGGTCACTCGAATGAAAACGTCCTGGAATGGCAAAACTCTTCTTGTGTTCGTTGTGTGCCTATTTTGCACGCAGATCGCGCTGGCCCAGCAGACGGCGGTCGCGCCACGAATCACCGAGGCGGTGGACGAAACGAAACTCGTCACGCTCAAGGGGAATGTGCACCCTCTGGCGCTGGCGGATTCGATCAGGGCGCTGCGCCCGATTCCCTGCCCCTCGAGCGGCTGATGCTTATGCTGAAGCGAAGTCCTAAGCAGGAAACCGCCCTGCAGACCATTCTCGATGAACAACCGGATCCGGGCTCAACGAACTTTCACAAATGGCTCACGCCGGAGCAATTTGGTCAGCAGTTCGGGCCCGCTGACGCCGACATTCAGACTGTGAAAATGTGGCTTCAGACGCGCGGCTTCGAAGTGACGAACGTGGCGAAGGGCCGCACGGTAATTGAATTCAGCGGCACGGCGGAGCTAGTGCGGCAGGCGTTTCATACAGACATCCACAAATTTGTAATCAACGGGCAAGAGCACTGGGCGAATACTCGCGATCCACAGATTCCCGCGGCGCTGGCACCAGTGGTCGGAGGAATCCGCTCCCTGCATAGCTTCTTCAAGAAGCCGATGCACGTCGTGGTAAAGACGGATGCAAAAGCCGAGGTCCGCCCGGCCCGCGACCCGCCATCACATTCACGGACGGTAGCCATGCACTGGCGCCGAGTGATTGGGCCATTATCTACAACGTCGCTCCGCTGTACACCGCGAACATAAACGGCACTGGAAGGACAATCGGAATCATTGGCAGGACGGATATAAATATTTCTGATGTCTCCCAATTCAGAGCCTTGTTCGGACTTCCAGTAAATAATCCGCAAATTGTTCCGAATGGACCGAGCCCTGGTAATCTCGGCGGCGGAGAGGAGACCGAAGCGTTGCTCGACAACGAGTGGTCCGGGGCTATCGGTCAGGACGCCACAGTGAAATTTGTGGTGTCCAAGACGACCGCGACAATGGATGGCGTGGACCTGTCGGCTCAGTTTATCGTCGACAATAATCTTACGGACATCATGAGTGAAAGCTTCAGCCTGTGCGAAGCGCTAGCAGTTCCATCTCAGATCCAGTTTGACGGCTCCATCTCTGAACAAGCCGCAGCGCAGGGAATCACTTTTGTCGCCGCAACGGGAGACGCGGGCGCGAACGGTTGCGATGATGCTAACTCCGAGACCTTGGCCACAGGACCGGTTTCAGCGGGGATTCCGGCCACATCGCCGTTCGTGACTGCGATCGGTGGAACGCAATTCAATGGTAACGGCGACGATGCGCTCTACTGGTCCCCGACCACCAATGCAGACGGCTCTTCGGCTCTGAAGTACATCCCCGAAGACGTCTGGAACGAGAGCTGCGTGGCAAGCACCTGTCTTAAGGGTGTGGCGGCGGACGGAAGCGAAGACGAATCACCGAATATCTCGGCAGGAGGTGGTGGCTCAAGTGCGAACTTCGCGAAGCCGGCGTATCAATCCACGCTTGCCGGAAGCCATCGGGGCATTCCAGACGTCTCGTTTAGCGCCTCCGGCCACGTTTGTGCGACTGTCTCAGGAGGGAAATGCACGACCGTCCATACTTTCGGCTACATCTTGTGCCAGCAGAGCGCAGGCTCGACTTGCGCCAGCAACACGCCACTGTTGCTGATCATCTCTGGCACTTCAGCCCCGACTCCTTCCTTCGCCGGCGTGATGTCGCTTGTGGATCAAAAGACGAACTCACGGCAAGGCTTGGCAAACATCACGCTGTATCACCTCGCATCGCAGGACACAGCTGCCCAGTGCAATGCCTCAACGGTGGAGCCCGGAACCCCGCCGGCGAACACCTGCAATTTCAATGACGTTACTATCGGAAACAACTCAGTGCCGATCAGTTCGACTGGCACCCTTAGCGCCGGATTCAGCGCGACCGTCGGCGATGATCTGGCCAGCGGCCTCGGCTCGGCGAATGTAGCAAATATTGCCAACAATTGGGCGTCGTTCGTGCGCACCTCGACTTCGACGATGCTGACTCTGAATCCGAATTCGGTGGCGCAGGGCACCAGCGTCACCCTCAGTGGGTCGGTGACGAGCGGTGGGGGTATGCCTACTGGGGATGTGTCCTTCATCGCCGCATCCAGTAGCGTTCCCGGCCTTGGATTCACTACCCTTTCGGGCGGCAACTTCTCGGCAGCAACCACGACTTTGCCCACCGGCTCATACACGATCGTGGCTCACTACGGCGGCGACATCAATTTCGCTCCTAGCGATTCGACCCCCCAGAACATTACGGTTACAGGCGGAGGCGGCGGAGGTTCATTCGCTGTGAGTGCGAATCCTACTTCCATGACCGTGGCTGCAGGCAATTCGCCGTCTACGATGGTGACTGCTACCGGAAGCGGCGGATTTGCGGGAACTGTGAACCTGACTGAGGTGGTCGCGGGACCCAATGGCGCCGTCGAGCCGCCAACTTGCGCGTTCAGCCCGATGAGTTCCATTGCGCTAACGTCTTCAACCACGTCCGGCTCAGTCACAATGACTTGCACGACCCAGATGAAATCACATGTGCTGTTCGGGCCGCTGCGCGGGCCCAACCGGCCGGTTTGGCTCGGAGTTAGCGCGGCTTTGGCGCTCCTTTGCATCTTCGCGCTGAGTTTGCCGATGCAGAAGCGGCGCTGGGCGACAGCGTTCGCGTTCGTCGTCCTTGCTGCTGCGACGGCTGTTGCTGGCTGCGGCGGTGGTGGCGGCGGAGGCGGCGGCAATCACAATCCAGGCACTACTGCTGGGACTTACACCGTAACCGTGACTGGAGCCGTCAACGGCGGAGCGTCGCATACGACGACGTTCACGATCATGGTTCAATAGCCCTATTACCGCCCGCGCGAATCGATGCGGTTCGCGCGGGCGATTCCCTTCCTAAGTAGCGCCGGCGTCCCTGCCGGCATCTTGCGACTAAAACCTTCGGCCAAGTCTGCGATCAAGCGCGGACGAACCCATCCAATTCATGGCGATTCCAGCGCCGCCCGTGAGCGTGCGCGTAATTTCACACTTGCTCGTAAGGGGGCAGGGACGCCAGCGCTACTCGAGACCAATGAGCAGATGGCCGAGCTTATTTTTCTTCGTGCGCAGGTAGGCGCGCGAGCGGCGGCTGGTCCGCGGTTGGCACGGGACGCGTTCGGTGATACGGATGCCGGCGCGCTCGAGCTGCTCGACCTTGTCGGGATTGTTGGAGAGCAGGCGGACGTTGTGCGCGCCGAGCAGCTTGAGAATCGCTGCGGAAAAGGCGTAGTCGCGCGAGTCCGCGGCAAAACCGAGGCGGCGATTCGCCTCCACCGTGTCCATACCGGAATCCTGCAATTGGTAAGCGCGCAGCTTGTTCATCAGCCCGATGCCGCGCCCCTCTTGCGGCAGATAGAGCAGCACCCCGGAGGGCGCCTTCGCGATCTTCGCCAGCGAATATTCGAGCTGCGCGCGGCAATCGCACCGCTCCGAAGCCAGCACATCGCCAGTAAGGCATTGCGAATGGATGCGCACAAGAGGCGCAAGCTTGCGCCCGCGGCGGCTACTGTCGCGCAGATTGCCGCGCACCAGCGCCACAGCCTCTTCCGTCGCGCCGCGCCCTCGGATGCCGATGATCTCGAACGTCCCGAACCGCGTCGGAAGTTCAGCCCGCGCCACAATGCGCGGCCCCCCGGATTGCTTTCGCTTGGCCATTAGAAACCGCCAATTATAGCAGGTGCCGCAATCGCGCAGATGCCTGCGCGCCGGTCCAACATAGTCCTGCGCAAGCGCGGACGAGCGGTGCCCCATGCGCCGAATTTGCGCGTGGGGTTCCGATGAAGTCCGGATGTCAGCCACAACGCTTTACTTCTCGCCGCGCTTTAGCCGACAATCCGTCTGCGCACTGTCGCTCAACAAATCGCGCGATAAACACCACGCATGAACACGCTCGCAGCCGGAAAAGATCTTCTCTTCTCACTGGTCCTGAAAATGGGCTGGGCAGCCTCCATGGCCGCGCTGCTCGTGCGCTTCGCCCCGTTCCGCAAAATCCTGTTCAATGAGAACCGTGATTCGGATCAGAAAGTCCAATTGCTGCTTTTTATCACGCCCCCGCTAGCCATCGGCGTTTTCATGCGCCTCGCCGGTTATCCCTATTTTGATTTGACGCTCGAGGGCTCGTTTCTGATGGGCTTGCTCGGCGGGCGGATCGTCGGGCTGCTGGGCGGCTCGCTGATCAGCTTGCCTGCGTTCGGCAATCACGAATGGCTGTCGAGCCCCATGGCCGCGCTGGTGGGATTGCTAGCGGGCGTGATCCGCCAGATGATGCCGAACAGGGAAGACATCTGGGATTTCGGCCCGTTCACCTTCCTCAATATTCCGCGCTCCATCTGGAATCTTGTGCGCCACGGGAAACTCAATTGGGCCATGTTTCCGCTCAGCGCATGTGCGCTGTTTGAGCTGGCGCACGTCGAGCTGGCGATGTCCGTGCCCTCGCGCTGGATTTTTGCGTTCACAACTTCCAATTGGGGATTGCTGCTGCTGGTGATTCTCTCGGCGGTGATGTCCGTGGCCATGCCGATCAAGATCTGGAACAACACGCGCACGGAAATGAACCTCGAGCAGAATCAGCAGTTGCTGTTGCGCGCGCGCATGGACGCGCTGACCAGCCAGATCAATCCGCATTTTCTCTTCAACACGCTGAATACCGTCTCATCGCTAATCCGCTACGATCAGGATACCGCCCGGGTGATCGTACTCAAGCTTTCGAATATCCTGCGCCGGCTGCTGCGCAAGCACGAGACCTTCGTGGCCCTGCGCGATGAGATCAGTTTTATCGACGATTATCTGGATATCGAGGTCGTGCGTTTCGGGCCGGACAAATTGCAGATCTTCAAGGAAATTGACGAGCAATCCCTCGATACTTTTGTCCCCAGCATGTTGCTCCAGCCGATGATCGAAAATGCCATCAAGCACGGCCTGGCGCCGAAGCTCGAAGGCGGGCAGATTCATTTGCGCACCAGGCGGAATGATGGACGCCTGCTGATCGAAGTCGAAGACAACGGCCTGGGCATTCCGGAAGACCGCCTAACGAAGGTTTACGCAGAAGGGATCGGCATCAGCAA
This sequence comes from uncultured Acidobacteriota bacterium, assembly GCA_963841235.1. Classification (GTDB taxonomy): domain Bacteria; phylum Acidobacteriota; class Terriglobia; order Acidiferrales; family UBA7541; genus Palsa-147. Next base: position 341,445 of record CAWJBU010000001.1, read on the forward strand.
CGTCCACGAGCGCCTGCGCCTGCTCTATGGCGATCAATTCCGCATGGATATCCGCAGCCAAGCCGGCCAAGGCACCCAGATTCACATAGAGATTCCGGATGTAATCGCAACCCTGCCGTCGTAGGGGAGGGTCGTCAGACCCTCCCGCCTTTCGGCCCCGCCTTTCGGCCCAGTTCTTTCACGCCATAGGCTACGTATTCCCGCGGCCCGTAATCTGGTGTCCACCGAAATTCTCTGCTAGCCTGACCCGGGAAATTGCAAATGAACGCGACCGTAACAAGGAGAAAAAACACCGAAGCAAACGATCCGATCTAGCAGTTTTCTAATCGATACACGAAAACGAACAGAAATCACCGTAACTTACTGAAAATAAAGCACGGAGGTCATTTCTAACCGAGACAAAATCGCACCCCTCAGAAGCGTCTGAAGGTCACCTTTTCAGCCACTCGAGGCCCTCTGAACCAGGCAAAACCCATCACAGCGCACCCTCGCCGTTTGCTGGAATGTGGACCAACCTAAGGCCACCGGGCTTTGCCGGGTCCTGCCCGCCGGACCGAAATGGGGCTCGACAAAAGCCTGCCATTCCTGTAATTTCAGTCCAGACAGAAATGACTGAAGCGACGCGAAGCCGCCTCTCCCCCGCGGTCCAGAAATTCATCCTCCATTGGGGCGAAATGGGCACCCGCTGGGGCGTCAACCGCACCGTCGCGCAGGTGCATGCCCTGCTCTTCCTTTCGCCGAAGCCTCTGAACGCCGAGGAAATTTCGCAAACGCTCTCCGTAGCGCGATCGAATGTGAGCACCAGCCTCCGTGAATTGATGGGCTGGCGCATCGTGCGCGTGGCTCCGGCGCTCGGCGACCGCCGCCAGCATTTCGAATCGATGAAGGACCCGTGGGAGATGTTCCGCGTGATTCTCGAGGAGCGCAAGAAGCGCGAATTCGATCCCACGATCGCGGTGGTGCGTGAGTGCCTGGCCGAAACCGAGCGCAGCGGCCCGGCCGACACCTATGCGCGCGTGCGCATGAACGAACTGCTCGATTTCATCGCCACGATGAGCGGCCTCTATGAAGAGTTCAGCCATCTACCGCCTGTGGCCACCAAGCATTTGCTGAAGCTGCGCGGCAAGATTCGCAAGCTGCTGCGCGGATGAGGAGGGAGGCGGGCAACCGCCTTTTTTTAAACGTCGATGATTTCTCTCATTTCAGAAATGACAGACAGCAAAGGTCGCAAGGCGCGCTCTGGCTGGATTTTCTTCGACGGCGATTGCGCGTTCTGCATGTCAATCGCACGGCGGCTGCGGCCGGTGTTCGAGCCGCGCGGTTTCGGCATCGCCACGCTGCAGGACCCGCGCGTCCGCGAACAGCTTTCACTCCCCGAGAAGGAACTTCTCGCCGAACTGCGCCTGCTGACGCGCGACGGCCGGCAGTTCGGCGGTGCCGACGCCATCGTTTATCTCGCGCGGCAAGTTTGGTGGGCGTGGCCGCTCTGGGCCCTCGCGCACTTGCCCGGAATGCGCGGCGCGCTGCGATTTGCGTACCGATGGATCGCCGTCCGGCGGCATTGCTTGAGCGGCGTCTGCGTACACACAGGCGCGCGCCTTTCATGACCGGCGGATGGCCGAGAGGAGGAACTAGTCATGCGACTGATGATCGAGCTGATCGTTCTCGCCGGATTCGTTCAGTTGGCGCTAGTCGTCGCGAACGTCTGTTTGCCCCGCATACTGAAGCCCTCGACGGAACTCGCGCCTGTCTCCGCGATGGTTCGCAAAATGTTTTACGTCCATTGGATCTACATCGTGTTCGTGCTGCTGATTTTTGCAGGCTTGAGCCTGCTGTTCGCCTCGGAACTGGCAAGCGGCCGGCCGTTGGGACGATTTATCAGCGCGGCGATTGCGGTGTTCTGGTTCGCGCGCGTTCCAATCCAGTTTTTCTATTATGACGCCGACCTGCGCCGCGCGAATCGACTCGGAGATGTAGCGTGCATCCTCGCGTTCTTGTTTCTCGGCATCGTATACGGCATCGCCGCTGCGGGAGTCTGGGCGTGATTCGAAACACGATGATCGGCGCCGGCGCTTGGTTGCTAATCGCCTTCGCCGGCCGAATTTCACCGACGCTCGACCGCAGCTGGATCGAACTGCTCTTCCTGTTCGCCCCGCTGGTTATCGTTCCGCTGGGACTCGAGCTAACGAGACGGCTCGACTATCCAGTTCCTGCACCCCGCATGGAAAAATTAGCTGCCGGAATTCAGTTGCCGGCAGCGCTCGCCACTGCGTTGTCGTTTTATTCTCTTCCGCAATCCGTGATCGTTGGGCTCGCAGCATTGTGGCTTGCATTTGTGCTGCTTCTCGCGATGGAAAGACTCTGGCGCATTCTCAGGACTCGTTCTCGAAGCCTTGACGAGCTTAGCGCGCTCCTCGCGGTTGCCTACCTTGCGCTAGGCGCAGCCTGGTTCTTGGCATCGAGGCGTGGCTGGCACCCATTGGATTTCCGCGAGCCGATTGTGCTGCTTACCGCGGTGCACTTCCATTACGCCGGATTTGCCGCCGCGATTCTGGTGCGTGCGCTGGAGCATATCCTGGAGCGCGGCTTCGTGAGTTCGCTTCTCTTCCCCGTTGCCGCAGCCGGCGCATTGGGCGGACCTGCACTTCTGGCCGCAGGATTCGTGATTGGTCCAACTCTCAAGCTGGCCGCAGCCCTTCTAGTTGCGCTCGGCGAGATCGCGCTCGCCGCTTGCTTCGTGGTTTTGATTCCCGGCGTGACGGAAGCCAGCGCCCGAATTTTCCTTTTCGTTTCAGCGGCGTCGGTAGTGGTAGCAATGTGCCTCGCAGCCCAGTGGGCCTTCGGAGAGTTTCCGCGCCAACCGTTTTTGGACATCGCGCGCATGGCGGCGTGGCACGGCTCGCTGAACGCATTTGGATTCACATTCTGCGGCCTCGCGGCTTTCGTGTGTAGCCGATCAGCCTGGCGCCTTAGGAAAGGTAGGGCGACATGAAATTTCGTTTCCGGGATCTTTGGAGTTGGGACGGAACGATTGATCGCGGACCTTACGCTCTGACTGGCCTGATCGGATTTGCGATCAAGCACAATTTGGACCGCTTGATGGCGTGGACGCTGTTCCATCGGTCCTGGGGAATTTTGGATTATTGGCGGCCGTTTCAAGGAGCGAATGGAATTGGGGCGCTGTCGCATCAGGACGCGAGATTCTTGCTGACCCTGGTCGCGATTTCGCTGCCGTTTGTTTGGATCGGCGTGACGCAGACGTTGCGGCGATTGAGATCGATCGGCGTGCCCGGTTGGCTGGTGGTATTTTTCTTCGTACCGTATTTCAACGTGCTGTATTTTTTCGTGCTCAGCGTGCTGCCGGCGCATCACGGCGTCGATCGAGCAGAGCCACGCGACACTTACGGAACCAACGCCATCATTTCCCGCTACGTGCCGAGAGGCGCCTTTGGCAGCGCCATGGTCGGAATTGCCGTGACGGCGATTGTGGGCGCGGCGTTTGCGGCGCTGAGCATCGGCATTCTCGCGCAATACGGATGGGGACTTTTTGTCGGCGTGCCGTTCTGCCTCGGTCTGTTCACGGTACTGGTTTATGGCTATCACACGCCGCGCAGCTATGGCAGCTGCATCGCCGTTTCGTGCGTTTCGGTGGTGGTGGCCGGAGTGCTGCTTGTCGCGCTGGCCATCGAAGGAATTTTTTGCGTAGCAATGGCGGTGCCCATCGTCTGCCCGCTGGCGATGATTGGCGGCACGATCGGCTACTTCATTCAGCGGCGGCCGGGAGCTTTGGCGGCCGCGCCGGGAATGTATTTGATCATCTTGGTGATTGCGCCGCTGATGATGGGTGCGGAAGCGACCGGGCCGCAAATTCCGCCGGTCTATGAAGTGCGCACGCAGATGGAAATTGACGCGCCGCCGGCGGTCGTCTGGCAGCGGCTGGTCACGTTCCCGACGTTGCCGCCGCCGCAGGAATGGCCGTTTCGCCTGGGCATAGCCTTTCCGATCCGCTCAACTCTGCACGGTAAAGGAATCGGGGCGCAACGCGAATGTCAGTTTTCGAGCGGGCAATTCGCGGAGCCGATCGTCGGATGGGAGGAAAACCGCAAGTTGAGGTTCACCATCGCAGAGGCGCCGGTGCTGATGGAAGAGTGGTCGCCCTATGGGCACATTCGCACGCGGCACATCGAAGAGCACTATTTTCGCGCGCACGACGCCGAGTTCACGCTCGCTCCGCTGGCGGGAGGAAGGACGTTGCTCACCGGCCTTTCGCGCTATGAGAATCGAATGTGGCCTGCGGCTTACTGGCGGCTGTGGACCGACGCGATTGTGCATAACATCCACTTGCGAGTATTTCGATTTGTGAAGCAAACGGCTGAACTGGACCAGTTGCGAATGGCGGCTCGTTGAGGGAGGAGAAATGTTCAGCCTCGCGCGATGGCGCAAAATTTCAAGCGGCGAGGCAGCCCGTCGCGTAGAATGCGCGTCTGATAGCGTTGCGGAAAGAGGCGCGCATGAAGGACGAGTCCAAGCCGGCCGAAGCGTATTCGGCATACATCCTGCTCATCCTGTTGATGCTCATTGCCGGCTACTCATTATTCTACGGCCTGCAGACCATGACTTTGATCAATACGCGGCATTGGGGAAGCATCGAGCCTTCACTTGCTGTGACGCCGCAGGACCTCTATCAGAAGACCACGCCAGCGGCGGCGTCCACGCATCTCGAAATTTACAATTACCAGTGCGATGCGCCGTGGAAGGGTCCGGCGCAATCGGAAGTGGCCGCGGATTTCACCGATTTCAAATTTTCATCCGGTGCGCTTCTGCGGGCGTACATGCCCGAATCGCAAGCCGACGCGCTGAAGACGTTTAAAGGCGACACTCCGGCGCAGCAGAGAAACATCGACGCGGCTTTTGGAGCGCACCCGTTCGATTCGAACTTTGATTTGTACGCGGCGATTTATGGAGCGTCGCCTGCGCAGATTTCGCCGTTCATGTCGCGCGGCGATGCGTCGCGCATCAGCACGCTGCTGCTTTGGAAGCTGAATTTCGATATGGCGCTGCCAGGCGGAACTTATCGCTTCGACTTTGGTGCGACGCGCGGGTTGCAATTTGGAAGTCCTGATCAGGCACATGCGGTTATGGTGCGGGCTTTCGGAGTGCAGGATCGTCAGTTCGAATTGATGATTCTGATGCGCGCCGGAGCGAGCGAGAAAATGACGCAGAACGATATCAATTTAATTTTGTCGTCGCTCAAGCCGATTCCTTTACCCGGACAGTAAAGCAGGATTACCGCAGAGACGCAGAGGGCGCAGAGAAACCGCCGAGATTACGCGACTGCTTCTGCGGTGGAATCGACCACGCTGCGATAGTACGCCTCGTATTTTGGGATCACGTCGTTCGAGCAATAGTTCTTGCGGGCGTTGACGCGGGCGAGTTTGCCCATTTCGCGGCCGCGATCGGGGCGCGAGAGGATTTCGATGGCGTACTTCCCTGCTGCGGCGACATCGCGTGGCGGAACCAAATAGCCATCGACGCCGTGCGTCACGACTTCGGGCAGGCCGCCAACATTTGTGGCGATGACCGGAACTTCACAGGCCATGGCTTCGAGTGCGGCCAGGCCGAAGGATTCGAGATCGCTGGGCAGGAGAAACAGATCGGCGACGCCGAGTTTTTCCTGAACACGATCCTGCTTGCCGAGAAAGATTACGTCGCGGGAGATTTTGCGCTGGCGGGCTAGATGCTCGGCTGCGCCGCGATCCGGGACCATCGCCGATCATGACCAGCTTCGCTTTCATCTTCTCGCGGACGAGCGCGAAGATTTCGACCACGTCGGTGACGCGCTTCACCGGACGGAAATTTGAGAGATGCATCAGGATCGGCTCGCCGTTGTGGGCCCATTGCGCGCGCAGACGGAGAATCCTTTGCACGCGCAGTAAAGGTCGCAATTGACGAAGTTCGGGATCATTTCGATTGGCCGGCGGATTTCGAATTCGCGAACCGTTCGTTCCTTCAGATAATTGGAAATGGCGGTTACGCCATCGCTCTGCTCGATGGAAAAGCGCGTGATGGGAAGATAGCTGCGGTCGCTGCCTACCAGCGTGATGTCCGTGCCATGAAGCGTGGTGATGAAAGGCAGGCGGCGCGGCGCGGCCATCGAGCGCGCCAGGAGAGCGCTGACGGAGTGCGGAATGGCGTAGTGCACGTGGAGGACGTCGAGCTTGGATTCTTCGGCGACTTCGAACATTTTCACGGCTAGAGCGAGCGTGTAGGGCGGATGATCGAAGAGCGGATAGGTGGTGACTTCGACTTCGTGGAAGAAGATGCGTTCGCTGGACTGGTTCAGGCGGATGGGCATCGCGTAGCTGATGAAATGCACTTCGTGGCCGCGCGCGGCTAGCTCGATGCCGAGTTCAGTGGCGACGACTCCGGAGCCGCCGTAAGTTGGGTAGCAGGTGATGCCGATTTTCATGGGGCCCTCGTTCCGATGCTCGATGCCGATGCCGGATGCTGATTCGCGCGGCGTCTATTCTGCGCTTGAGGCAGCGCGCAAAGCCAGCCGCGCGCAATCTCTTGCGGGCTGCGAAGCCGCGATGCTAGATTGGCGAATCTTTGGCACTTGTGATTAGACGCATGGCGAGGGGAAACGATGCCGCGGCTGGCGGGGAAAACGGCCTTGATAACCGGCGCCGGAACTGGCATTGGCCGGGCCATCGCGCTGGCCATGGCGCGTGAGGGCGCGGAGGTGGCGCTGGCGGCGCGGCGGCGTGAACTGCTCGATGCGGTGGCGCGGGAGATTGGCGGGGCGGGAGGCGCTGCGGTCGCCATGGAATGCGATGTGACGATTCGCGCGTCCGTTGAGAATGCGATTGCTGCGCGGTGAAGCGATTCGGCGGATTGAATGTCGTTGTAAATAATGCCGGTGCGGCGCTTGTGGCTGATGCGGAGAAGACTTCCGATGAAGATTGGCGGCGGATTCTGGAAGTCAATCTCACCGGAACATTCTTGGTTTCGCGCGCGGCGCTGCCGGAATTTCGAAGGGCTGGCGGCGGAGCTATCGTGAATATCGGATCGGTGCTCGGACTTAGTGGCGCGGAAGGATCGCGCGGCTTACTGCGCGGCCAAGGGCGGCGTGACTTCGTTGACGAAGGCGATGGCGCTCGATCATGCGCATGAGAAAATTCGCGTGAATTGTATTTGCCCTTCGATTGTGGAGACGCCGCTCGGGACTGCTTCGCTTGCGAGCACGGGCGATATCGAGGAGGCGCGGCGCGTTCGGGCGCGCGAGATTCCGCTGGGGCGGCTGGGAAGGCCGGAGGATGTGGCGGAGCTTGCGGTTTATCTCGCGTCGGATGAATCGTCGTGGGTGACGGGCGCGGCTTGGCCGCTCGATGGCGGATTGACGGCTATATTGAGATGAGGCCCGAGAACATTTACGCTAAGCTGCAGGGCGCTTCACGCTGAAGTGCCGAAAACTATGAACGTGATCAAAGAATCCGTCTAAGCGCGGTCTGAGCTGATTCGCGAGATTACACGGCGGCTTAACGAGAGCAACACAGCGAAGCAGTTTGGGTTTTTGTTTCGCGAAGTCGGGCCGGGACGAGTTGTGGTCGGCATGCGCGTCTCGAAGCGGCATCTGCAGGTTCACGGCGTGGTGCACGGCGGGATTCTCGCGGCGCTCGCCGATACCGCTGGGGGAATGGCCGTCTATCTGAGGCTGCCGCCGGGATCGCGCGTGGCGACTGTGGAGATGAAGATCAATTATCTGGAGGCTGTGGCGCGCGGGGAGGTTGTGGCGGAGGCGGAACTCGTGCGGCTGGGGAGAAATCTCGCGGTTGTGGATTGCGATCTTTTTGATCATACAAGACGGATCGTGGCGAAAGCGCTGATGACTTTCGCCATCATTTCGCGCGGCCGGAAACAGAAAGGCCGGCCCGATTAGGACCGGCCTCGTATTTCCTCAAGCGGCGCCAATTCTTGGCGGCCGCTACGCTGCTTCAATCAAGAATGTCCGTTGGTCCCGCCGGCGGCGGCTTCCTCGCCGTCCTTGTACATGTATTTGATCACGTGCTTATAGATGAGCAGGTTGGGGCTGCCATAACGCGTGAGCTTGATGCAGTCGCGGTCGTACCACTCAACCGTTCCGCGAAGGGTTTCGCCGTCGGTGAGCACCACGGCAACGGGAGTGCGGGCCTGCATCTGCTTCACGAAATAGAAATTCTCGGCGTGCGTCTGCTCGGGCGGCGCCGGCTTCTTGCGCGGCGGCGGAGGTCCCTGAGGCTGCGGCCCGTGCGCCGGGCGCTGGGGGAACTGTTCCTTCACTTCGGTCAGAGAGGTACGAAAGAGCTTTCGATTTACCATCGGGGACTCCTTGAGGCTTTACGCTGCTACCTAAGATTCAGCACACTGCCGATTGGTTTCAGCGAATTGAAAAATTCTGCTATTGAGCGCGCCGGGCGAAGCTGTCAGCGAATTCCCATCGAGACTGAGACGGCGTCGAGGCCCAATTGCCGGCCGACATTTCGCCGGTGGCGAGCTGAAAGCTCGTCGAGGCTCGCCGCTGCACGCGCTACCCAGCCGAGATCCACCTTCTTGCCGAGGTCTTCTAGCTCCCGCCGGAGGTCTGGATTTCGCGGCACGAGTGCTTTCGGGTTGACGGTCAACTCGAGCAGGTCGGTGAGCAGACTATAAAACAGAGCCAGAATGTTTTCAAACGATTCCTTTTCCTGCTTGGCGAGCTGGGCGGTGTCTTTGAAGATGTCGCTGTAGTTCTTCCCTTCCACGGATTGCGCGATGAGCTGGAGAACTGACGCGGCGCAGGCGCGAGGACTCGGCGAGATCGAGCGCCAGAGCGGCGCCGGGATTGCCTTCGCTGAGTTGCGCCGCGAGTTTTCGCTCGGCGGGCTTCAATTCGCTGCGCTCGGCGAGGAATTCTTCCACTTGTTTCGATTCGGCGGGCGCGAAATGGAATTGAAGGCAGCGGGAGCGGATCGTCGGCAGGACGGAATCCGGCCGCGGCGCGATCAGGATCAGCGTGGACGTGTCGGGCGGCTCTTCGAGGATCTTCAGGAATACGTCCGCATCGTTCCAGCGCATGGTATCGGCGCCATCGAGAATGAAAACGCGGCGGCGGCCTTGCGGGCGGAACGATCGCGGCCCTTTGGACGGCGCGCAATTGGCCGACGCGGATCATCGGACGAGCGACCGGCGTTCGCAGGCGAACGGGATCCGGGACGATGGCCCAGACGTCGGGATTCGTCTGCAGAATCAGCGGTTGGCGTTCGACGGTGGCGGCGTCGGCGCTTTCGCCGCGCTCGGTGAGGCCTTGCTCGATCAGCGTGTCCGTGTCGGCGAGGCGGGCGATTTTCCGGCAGGAATCACATTCGCCGCAGAAATCGTCTTTCAGGCGTTCGCAATTCGCGGCTTGCGCGAACATTCGCGCGAGCGTGAATTTGCCGATGCCGCGCGGGCCGGTGAAAAGCAGAGCGCTGGGCATTCGCTCGCGTGCGAGCATGCCTTTGAGTGCGGAGACGATGCGTTCGTTGCCGAGAAATTGATCGAAGCCCATGATGGCCTAGCCTGCCGTCCGTGATGCGAAGATTCGGGAATCGAGAGCGTCGCGCACGTCGCGGTGAATCTCTTCGGCCGGGCGAAGTGCGCCGCGAGCCGTGTCGAAGCACTCAATCGTAATCCAATTCGGCGCGTGCGCGAGACCATCATAGACCAGCGCCGTGGTGGTTAGATGAGCGACATCTGATTCCAGGATGTCGCGCTTTAGATTGGTGTAATCGCGCGCGCCTTTCGAGGCAATGCGGCGGTAGGCCTCGGTCGCCGGAACGCGCAGATAAACGACTGCGTCTTCCTTGGGAAGATCATAGATCTCGTATTCGAGCTTGGTGAGCCAACGGAGGAAGGCATCGCGCTTATCGGCCGGAACGCGTGCGCCTTGATGAGCAAGATTCGAGGCGACGTAGCGGTCGGCGACGAGCGTCTTGCCAGCGGCTAGAATGGATTCCATTTTGGGCTTGGCTTCGAAGCGATCACCGGCGTAGAGCAGCGAGGAAAGATGCGCGTCCACGTCATCGCCAGTGCCGAATTCGCCGTTCAGGAAGCGCGCCACCAGGTTGCCGAAGAAGCCGTCATAGCGCGGGAAGCTGATGCGTTCGTGCGTTAGGCGGCGCGCGGTTAGCGCGGCCGTCAGCAAATCGAGCTGCGTGCGCTTTCCGGAGCCGTCAATTCCTTCGAGGACGATGAATTTCCCGCGCGACGTCATTCGTGGCGCACAGTCTAGCACACTGCGTTGCTGCGAGTCGGCGTCCGCTGCGGCGTATCGGTGAGGCTTAATTCGTCCGTGCTAGAATTTGCGCTGTGGCGATTGATATTGCGGCGATTGAGTCGAATCTCGCATGGATTCGCGAGCGCGTGGAACGCGCGGCGTCACGTTCCGGTCGTTCGACTGACGAAATTACGATTGTCGCGGTGTCGAAGACTTTTCCTGCTGAGGCGATTCGGGGGGCTTATTCCCTTGGGCTTCGGCATTTTGGCGAGAATCGCGTGCAGGAGTTTGAGACTAAGCATCCGGCGCTCGACGATCTCGACGCGACTTGGCACCTGATCGGGCATCTGCAAAGTAACAAGGCGCGGCGGGCGGTGCAGATTTTTGGGGCTGTGGATTCGGTGGACAGTGTGTCGCTCGCTGAAAAGCTCAACACCATCTGTGCTGAGTTGGCTGCTGACCATCCTGGCCGGCTTACGGTCCTGCTTGAAGTGAGGCTCGCGCCGGAAGATTCGAAGACCGGCGTGCTCTCGGAGGAAATTCCGGCGCTGGTCGAATCTGCGCTCGACCTGCCCCATCTGGAGATCCGGGGATTCATGGCCATACCGCCGTTTTTCGAGGACCCTGAGCGCGTGCGGCCGTATTTTCGGCGATTGCGCGAGCTGCGCGATGAGATGCGCAGCCGCTTCGTCGCGGGCGACTCGCCGCTGCTTCGCGAGCTATCCATGGGCATGAGCCATGATTTCGAGATCGCCGTGGAAGAAGGCGCGACGCAGATTCGCGTGGGTACGGCGCTGTTCGGCTCGCGAGCGAAAGCATGATTGAAATTAGCGAACGCGATGGATTTGTATGTTTCATGGTGCGGGTGCAGCCGCGCGCTAGCCGCGATGGAATTGCCGGCGAGATTGAAGGCGCGCTGAAAATCCGTCTTACGGCGCCGCCGGTGGAAGATCGTGCGAATGAAGCGCTGCGGCGGTTTCTGGCCGGTGAATTGAACATCCCCATTTCGGCTGTTAGAATCGCCGGGGGCGAGAGAAGCCGGACGAAGAGAATTGAAGTTCGAGGAGTTGAGCGCGGGCGGATTTTAGGGCTGCTGACACGGGACGTTTAGTCGATGGTTCAGTTCTTCAGAGGTAGGAATCGCAGGGAGTCCGCGGTCGTACGGGGCTTTGATTTTACGGGTCGGTCGCAAGAGGGCGCGTCGATTGCTTGCAATCGCACAGCGATTGACCGGCACCCCTACGAATGCAACGTCAAAGGCAAGAGTAGCTTCCTCACCTCTTCACGAGCGACCGCGTCGCGCGGCCGACTAGGCGGAACATAACCGCCAGATTCGAGAGCTATCATGCCTGAAATTAAAGCAATTCAAAAGGCGCTGCGTGCTGATGGACTGGATGGGTGGCTTTTCTACGATCATCATCGGCGCGATCCCATTGCTGGGCGCATCCTTGGGCTATCCGCGAATGGATTGGCCACGCGGCGATGGTTTTATTTCATTCCGTCGAAGGGCGAGCCGCGGAAGCTGGTCCATCGCATTGAAGCGGGGATGCTCGATTCACTTCCCGGCCGCAAGACTGAATATTCGAGCTGGGAAGAGCTGCACAAGAATCTCGGCAAGTTGCTCGGCGGGGCAAAGAAAGTGGCGATGCAGTATTCGCCGAAGAACAATATTCCCTACATTGGCCTGGTCGATGCGGGCACCGTGGAGCTGGTGCGCAAGCTGGGAGCGAAAGTCGAGAGTTCGGCGGACCTGGTGCAACTTTTCGAAGCGAGCTGGACGCCGGAACAGCTTGAATCGCATCTCGAGGCCGGAAAAATCATCGATCGCATCACGCAGGGCGCGTTTGCCCGTGCTGGCGCCATCATTCGCGAGGGCAAGCCGCTCAGCGAATTCGAATTGAAGGAATGGATACTCGGCCAGTTCGAGGCTAATTCGCTGGAGGCTGAGGATGGGCCGGTCGTCGCGGTACCGCCGAATAACGGAAATCCGCACTACGAGCCCACGCGGGAGCACTCGAAGGCGATTCATGCCGGTGATCTGTTGCTCCTCGATATCTGGGCGAAATTCAAGAAGCCGGGAAGCGTTTTTTATGACATCACGTGGGTCGGCTATCTCGGCGAGCGCGTGCCTGAAAAATACGCAAAGATATTTGGGATCGTGAAACAGGCGCGAGATGCAGCGGTGCGATTTGTGAAGGAATCCGTGGCGGCAAAGCGCCGGATTCACGGCTGGGAAGTGGATCGCGCGGCGCGCGGCGTGATCGAAAAGGCGCGCTACGGCAAATACTTCGTTCACCGCACGGGCCACAGCATCGGACAGGATGTTCACGGCAACGGCGCGAATATGGATGGGCTCGAGACGCGCGACGATCGCTGCCTTGTGCCGCACACTTGCTTCTCGGTCGAGCCGGGAATTTATCTGCCGGAATTTGGAGTGCGCAGCGAGGTCAATGTTTATGTCGGAGAGGGCGAGGCTCGCACGACCGGCGCCGTACAACAGGAAATCATCCCCATTCTCGCCTGAGGCATCGTGAGCGAATCTTTGACTGCGGCCGTGCCCGAGCGGCGCGGCATTCCCCCGATTCTCGCGGCAACCGCGGCCTGGGTTTTACCGGGGCTGGGCCATTTGTTGCTGCGACGATGGGGACGTGCCTGCGCGATCTTCGGCGTTGTCGCGGGATTGGCGATGATGGGTTACTTGTTGCGCGGAGTTGTGTTTCCCATACATCTTCGCGATTTGCGCGCCGATCCGCTGAATTTCCTGGGGGGAGTAGGCGACGCAGGCTCAGGCGTGTTCTACGCTCTCGCGAGCATCTTGGAGAAGGCGGGATCGGACGTCTCGCGGGCTGCCGGCGATTATGGCACGCGCTTTATTGCCGCCGCTGGCGTCGCGAATTATCTATGCATCGCGGATGCGTTCGAAATCGCGAGCGGCAGGAAAGCATGAGCGCGCGACGCAGGCCTCGCGGCAAGAGATAATCCTCGTGCATACTCATCTTTTATTGATGCTGGTGTTCGCGTTGTTGATCTCGGTGGCCCTCGCGGCGTTATTGCGCGCGACGACCAGCGAACGCCTGCTGTACGCGGCCCGATCGTTCGCGCTCTTCGTCTTCGTGGGTCTCGCCATTGCCTGGCTGCTCTATCCCTTCTCGCAATAGCCGATAAATTGGGCGGAATCGCTGTTTGACAGCTTTTTCGAGCCGATGCTACAGTGAATTTGGACGCCGAGGTAGCTCAGCTGGTAGAGCAGCCGATTCGTAATCGGCAGGTCGCCGGTTCAATCCCGGCCCTCGGCTCCAACCCCTGCAAAATCATCAGATAGCCCGAGTCACCTGCCGCAAATCACTGCTTTTCGTAACATCTCGTAACAACGTGTCGGACATTTCGTTGAGCGGACCGCGAAGATTTTCCGTACTCGCGTGCTGGTAAATCTTCATGGTTGTCTGCACGTCCGAGTGCCCGAGAATTTCCGCGACCACTTTCGTAGGCGCGCCACTCATCATCGAGTGTGTCGCCATCGTGTGCCGGAAGTCGTGCCAACCTCCAAGCCTGAATCCGAGTTCACGCGATGCCGGGTGAATGTATCGCTTGAGTGCATTGCCTGGGTTGATTGTGGATCCGGCGCGGGAGCGAAACACCCATTGGCCATCTCCCAGTTTCCGCATCCGCGCCAGAAGAGCTTCAGGTATAGGCAGGCTGCGCACCGATTTTGCGGTCTTGGTCGCACCTGACTGCCCTTCGTAGATACGACGGCTGATGCGCAACACGTTGCCATCGAAATCTGACCACTTGATTCCGATGGCCTCACTGATCCGGAGTCCGGTCACCGCCAAGAGCAGAACGAGCGTCGAATATTGATGGGACCTCGATTTTTTGATCCAAACGGAGGGTTAGTTTCCGGCAAAATCTAGGCCTGAAAAGGGGGATTTGCCGTGAAGAAGAAACGGTTTGCGGTGGAACAGATCGTGGCCATTCTGAAGCAGGCAGAACTAGGGATACCGATCGCGGAGTTGATCCGGCAGGTGGGGATTTCCGAACAGACCTTCTATCGATGGAAGAAGAAGTACACGGGGTTGGAGGTCGATCAGGTACGGCAGCTCAAGCAGATGGGGGAGGAAAATGCACGGTTGAAGCGCATCGTGGCGGATCTGACGCTGGACAAGGCCATGTTGCAGGACGTGCTCAGAAAAAAATTCTAAAGCCCTCGCGGTATCGTCCGGTGGTGGAGTATTTGAGCCTGGGTTACCGGGTGAGCGAGCGGAGGGCTTGCCGGGTTACACGGTTGCATCGAGGGACGTATCGCTACCGCAGTCACAAGAACCCGTGGACCGCGCTGCGGATGAGGATTCGAGAAATTGCCCAGGTTCGAGTTCGCTACGGGTACCGCAAGATCCGGGTGCTGCTGAACCGGGAGGGCTGGGGAGTGGGGAAATCTCTGATGCAGCGATTGTATCGAGAAGAAGGATTGATGCTAAAACAAAGGCCGAAACGCCGACGTCGGGCAGCAGAACATCCACGAGAACGGGTACGGGCCACGGAAACGAACCAGGCCTGGAGTCTGGATTTTGTGTCGGATCAGTTGATGGACGGGCGACGATTTCGCGCGTTGACGATCGTGGATGTGTTTACCAGGAAATGCCCGGCGATCGAGGTGGGGCAGGCGTTGAAAGGAACGGACGTGGTGGAAGTACTGAATCGACTTCGGTTCGAACGCAGCATGCCGAAGATGCTTTTCTGTGATAACGGGTCCGAGTTCACCAGTCAGATCCTGGACCTGTGGGCTTACCAGAACGGAGTAAAGATCCACTTCAGCCGGCCGGGGAAACCGACCGACAATGCTTATATCGAAAGCTTCAACGGAACCTTGCGAACCGAATGCCTGGACACGCATTGGTTCGGGACGCTGGAGGAAGCGAAGGAGAGCATCGAGGCTTGGCGGAAGGAATACAACTGCGGTCCATACTGCCCCACCTCGCTATGTGCTTGAAAAATCAAAGCCGTTCTGTTGCTTGGAAAGTATTGCGGGGTTGCGAATCCCTTGCTGCACGCGTTCGACGAACACGCGCGTGCTTTTTGTTTCTAGCTCCGGTCGTTGAAAGATCCAAGGGCCATCTGGCAGTGGATGTTCGGCGGAGATCTCGCCTCGATCGACAGCCAAGCGAACCGTCCGTGGGCTCACACCCAAGAATGCCGCGGCCTCGGTCAGATTCATCCAGCCTTCCACTTTTTGTTTCTCGGGACTGAAGCAAGTGATCCCGTGATGGCTGCGCAGCGCCGTCACTCGCTCGCGTGTCCAACGATTCCCGCGCCCCGTTTTCAGCCCATTGCGGTTTAACACTCCCGCGATCAAATCATCGGAACAGATCCGCACCAACGTGGTCACCGCTTCCACCACGGACTTCGGTGTCTGGACGCTGTTCTGGCCGCGGCGTCGGCGAGGCAAGCGTAATTCCGTGTGCACGCCCCCTTTCCAATGAATGACCAGAATGATTTCTCCCCCGGCGCTGTCCACGTCGGCGACGACTTCATGAATGAGCGTTCGGAGAATCCGCTTCTTCAAGCGCACATCGGCGTTCGGGTCGTTCCACACCCTTTCCAGCTGGCTCACCAGCTCGGCAAATTCTTCCGGCTGGGGCACGGGGCCATCGACCGTTTGCTCCAGATGCTGGGCGATGCGGCTTTCGATCGCCGACACACGTTGTAAGGCTTGATTCCAGCGCTGCTCCAGTTCACTAGCTACCAGGCGGTTCTCTGGATCGGTTGCGTCGTACTGCCGTTGGGCTCGCTGAGCGGCATAACGTGCCGCTTCCAGATCCCGTCGCAAGGCTTCGAGAACGTCATCTCGCCGGCGGGCTTCTTCTTGGTTCGCCAGAATGGCCGCTTCCAGCGCAGCCGGCTGAACCACTTGCAGGATCTCTTTGCTGATCGCTTCGTCCACAGCCAGGCCACCAAAGGCGATACAGCGTGCTTCGCCGTTATCCAACCAACCTCGACAGCAGGCGTAGCGTAGCACATCGTGTCGGCTGCCGGTGTACCGGATCATCAGCTTACGGCCACAGCGCCAGCAGCGCAGCAGACCGCTCAACAAAGCAGGTCCGTTCTTGACCGCTCCGGCCTGTCCCGCGCTCAGCGAGTTCTCATGAATGGCTTTTTGGATGCGCTCGAATTCCTCCCAACCGACATAGCCCTCGTGGTTGTTCGGAATCAGGGCCAGCCATTGCTCTCTTGGTTTTCGGCGGCAGACGTGACGCGGTTCCCCGTTCTCATAGCGCACCAACTGTTCCGTCTTGCCGTACGCGTAGGCGCCACCATAGACCGGATTCGTCAACATGCGATAGAGACCACGGTAAGCAGGGCGCTTCCAGGCGATTGCTCCACTCGGCGTGTAGGTCGGCAACTCGAGTCCGTGCTCTAAGAACCACAAGAGCGTCTGGCGCACCGTCCCGAGCTCAGCGAACTTGCGAAACAGCAACGAGACGGCTTGTTGGACGCGCCGGTCGGGATGCTTTTCCATTCGTTGGTCTTCCGTCTTCCAATAACCGGCCGGAGCGGAAACCACTAACTCTCCGCGTCGCGCTTTCTCCCGTCGGGCTTCCACCGAGCGTTGCCGGAGCAGATCCAACTCGTATTCATTAAGGCTGCCCTTCAACCCCAGCAAGAGGCGATCATTGCTGTGGCGCGGTGCATAAACGGTTTCCTGATCGATGAGAATCGTATCCACAACACGGCAGACTTCCACCAGCCGCTGCCACTCGCGGCTGTTGCGTGCGAACCGAGACACCTCCCGGGCCGCCACCGCACCGACTTTCCCCAAACAAACCTCGGCCACCATGCGCTCGAATCCCGTGCGTGTCACCATGCCGGCGGCAGAGCGCCCGAGATCTTCGTCCACCACTTCAATCTCGCTCCAGCCCAGCTGCCGCAGCCGCTCCTGCATCGCGTACTGGAGTTTCTGGCTTTCCAGATTATGAGTAACTTGATAGGCAGACGACTGCCGAATGTACAGAATCGCCTTCCGCTCCAGGTGTTGCGACTTGATCTTGTCACTCATGATTCGCCTCCGCGACCGCAGCACGTCGGAGGCTTCGGGCAACGTGCTGCTCGAGCAGTCGCGCCAAGAGGCGGATCATCTTCTGCCGTACCTCCGGTGGAAATTCCACAACTTGGCGTGGCGGCTGGAACAGCTCGATCTGATTCTCGGTCAGCCTGTTTCGCATCAGCACCTCCCGAAGATATGGGATCATGCTGAGCTTCTAACACGGACGGCGCGTCGGTTCGGGCCACTGCTTCCAGCAGAGCCCTCAACGCCTGAAGAGACCGGCAATCGACTCTGGCCGGCGCAACGACACACACACTGCCGCAAACGCTCGAATCAAACATCCACCCCGGAATTTCCAGCACAGGAAACTCATGTTCGTCATCCATCGTACAGAGAAGTACGATCGCACCATTCCGGTGACGGATCCCTCGCACCAGGACCTGCTGCCCGTACCACGGGTGCCAGGCATAGCGCACCTCGCGCATCTCGGTTTTATGGGTGTTTGATCCTACGGTTGTATAATGAGAGCCGTCCTCACCGGGCTCTCGGAGAGAGGACGCCCAACGAATTCGCCAAGGAGATCGCGGCTAGCCGCGATCTCCTTGGGTTACAAACAGCCGAGAACTCGCCCTAGAGTTGGTACAAAAAAACCGGTCCGGTCACAGGTGAATTCTCTCTCATTTCACCTGGTACAAAAATCCCCGGTCAGGTCATACGGAAATCAAAGTTCGCATACAACATCATGAAACAACGATCCACCGCCCGGCTGGTATCCTTGACGTGGCCATGCAAACTGCTGGTCCATCTCGCTCACTTGGGAAATCCCAGTGATTAGGTATTCGCGCCACCCGGGAGCAGCTTGTGATTCACTGGGGCCGTTGAGAAACCAGGCGCTGAGCACCAAATTGTTCAGGCTGTTGTACGCAATCATATGCGGTTCCACCACCCTGTATCCGATCAGTTTGTCTGCGCTGTAATAAAACCTCACGAGGTGTCGGGAGCGTATTGCACTGCAGAGGGCTTCAACGCTCATGGGCCATACCCTTGCGGCGTATTGTACCAAGGACAACACTTGTCGCTATACGGTCTAGAACAGCTCCGCGCCAGTAGGCGCGTTGGGCCGAGTAAGCGCCCGCTGTGAAGGGCTAAACGACGATTGGCTCATCGCCACAGCGCTTATACTGAGATTTGGTGGACCCGGTAGATCGTTTCTGAAAAAGGAAATTAAACATCCAGGTGCCGGGTGAAACAATCCTGCCGGAATACAAATTTCGCCCGAAGCGTACAATGGACTCCAGCCAGAACGTGTTAATCGTCGAATGCGGCTGGGTTCTTGGCTATGCCCATCATCGAGCTTTCAACTGTAATTTCCGCGCCGCGAGACAGAGTGTTTGATCTCGCTCGCTGCATCGACGCACATCAGGACTCCACTGAAGGAACGCATGAGCGAGCAGTAGCAGGCGTGACCAGTGGACTCATCGGCTTGAACGACGAGGTGACGTGGGAGGCGCGTCATTTGGGCGTAACGCAACGCCTAACCGTTCGAGTGACTGCCTTTGATCGCCCGTCACATTTTCAGGACATCATGATCAAAGGGGCGTTCAAGCGCATGAAACACGACCACAATTTCCTGGAGCATCTGAGCGGAACGCTGATGATTGACCGCTTCGAGTTTCAGTCCCCTTTCGGCATTCTTGGCAGCATTGTGGATCGAATTTTCCTCGCTGGTTATTTGCGGCGATTTCTCGTTCGCCGCAACAGCGTTCTGAAGAAATTGGCCGAATCGGACGCGTGGAGGCGATACCTAGACACCACTCCACGATAGTGAGGCAACTAGAGCGGCAGCGTGAAGCTTGATTCTAATTCGAGAAACAAAAGGCGGATATTCCGGGCCATCATTTCTGCCTTGTACGTAATTCCGGTAATCATCTGGATCGCTGAACAGAATTGGAAAATCTTACTTCCGTTCACGATATTTGTGGTTGCTCTGTTCTCGTTTGGCGAAATCTTGCTCAGCAGAAAATGAGGGTACCGTTATCGGAATTCAGCGAAGGGGCATCGAATTGGGCAGTTGAGATCAAATCGAGGCCAGTGAAAAATGGCGGGCGATGCGGGATTCGGTGGGGGCAATATCCCAAAAACAAGCATTGGGGGACATTTCACGTGTCCGATAGCCGCGTTGATCAGGAGCTAATGGAATGCCGAGTTTGGTATCATGACGTTGCGGCACGGCGTCTGCCCGGCACCGGCCGAGCGAAGTCTTTTCAGAACTGACTAGAGCGACCTTTGGTTCTCGTTTTCAGCTAGTAGCTTCTTGAGCAAGGTCCGTCCCCATATCCTCCGTGAGAGAACAGCAATCAGAATTAATAACACGGCGATGGCGGTCTGGGATTTCTCATAGAGAATCCAGCAGCTCGCCAGAAGGATGCCTCCACCCAAATAAACTATTAGCACATGACCGAGAGCCCTTCGGTTTCTGAATGCGCTCTGACGGAACCACACTAAGATGCCTAGATTCGTCAGAATCACAACGCACGCGAGAACCGTGGAAGGATTGAACTGAGTGAGCCGCGCAACGCCGAAAACTATGGCCGCATCCACAATCAGGATGGCGACGAATGCCACGATCCATCGAGGATTTTGCCAGGGCCACACGATCCTGAACATTGTGCGGGAATCGCAGCATTGTAAACACTACCGCTATATGGGGACGACTTTTGCGTGACGGAAGGAGGCGGCTGGGGGAAGGGGGCTAAACGATCATCGGCATATCGCCCGAGCGATTCAAATGAATTTCGCTGTGCAGGCGGTTCAATACAGCCGAAACGTCGCCTCACCGGTTAGGTAGAAATCACCTATGAGCCAAAACCGAGTGCGATCTTAGGGTTTGCCGGGAATGCAACCTCGTCCAGAGCCAAATCGCGCTTTCGCAGAGCGCTATCAGGAGCACTCCACCCATTATTATCGACAGCCCAAACGCGACCAAGGCAAGCATGAAAATTAGGTACGCGCCGATGGTTTGCATGAGGACTACCTCCCGTTTCCGAACGACTCGGGCCTGAGTAAATAGGCTACGCCAAACCAGAAATACAGCTATACCGGGTTTCCCCGAGTTCCGGGCCAGCGGTTGCCGAGACGCAATGTGTCAGGAACCTTACCCCGGGAAGCCTGGGAGTCGTTTTTCAATTAATGATCGACGACAATACCGCGGGGCGTGACCTCAATGGAGGTGGGTTGATTACCATGTGATATGATCGGCTTCAGCATCAGGAGCGGCCCGATTAGATCGGGCCCGGCAACCGGGCGTGAGAGACGCCGTGCTAAATTGCAAAAGCGCTGATTTCATCGGCTCGCACAGGCATTGGACGGAGTCAGTAGCCTAGGTGGTGGAGATAACCCACACACACTGCGGCAATCAGGCAGTAGACGCCGAAGAGGTACCAGCGGCCACTTTCCAGCCATCGACTCAGCCACCTCAACGCTATTAGGCCTGCGAGAAACGCGAATGCCGCCCCGAGCAGACTAGGAACTGTCGCTGATGCGAGGGTTGCTGCTCCATTCGCGTGCTCGGCCTGCACAACCCGCATCAGTTCTCGCGCCACCACGACTGGAGTCAAAACGACAGCCAGCGCAAAACTGAACATTTCTGCGCGTGACTTTGCCACTCCTAAAAGCATTCCCGCAGAGATGGTGGCGCCAGAACGCGAGAATCCCCGAAATGGCAAGCACAGTCCTTGCACGGCTCCGATAATCCCTGCGTCTCTAGCGGTCAGGTCATTTGTGTTGGTCAAACTTCCAGTTGGTTTTCTTTTTTCCAGGATACCTGTCACCAGAATCAGGATTCCCACAAGTCCTAGAGCTGGAGCGACGAGTTCGAGATGGTTGAACAGGTCCTCAATCTCAGCGCCTGGGACGCTGCGAAAATAGGTCTTCTCGATAGTCTTGATGATGGCTCCGCCAACCAATCCGGTTAGTGCAGTCGCCAACACAACGTACCCTGCAATTTTCTTGAAAGCAGCTACACTTCGGAAATAGGCGTCTCGCCACTGCCTCCAAAAATAAACGATTACAGCAAACATCGTGCCCGTGTGGAGCATGACCAGGAGCAATGTCATAGGTGGCGAGGAAGGATCAAGGCCGAGCAGCTTTTCAGTTACCACGACATGGGCCGAACTCGACACGGGAAGGAGTTCCGCCAGTCCTTGCACCACGGCAAGAATCAGAATATGCAGGAGTGACATTCCCACATTCTAAGGCAGCTTGGTATGGGTGGAGGCCGGGTGTGGTTTGCCCTGTGTTATCATCGGTTCCAGCATCAGGAGCGGCCCGATTGGATCGGGCCCGGCAACCGGGCTGGAGAGGCCACATGGCGCGGTTTCCTCCCGCAGACTTCTATGTGGGTGTTAAATGCTCTGGCTTGCGCTCTACCTCGTCGGTCACAAACTGTACGAAGCGCATCGCATCCTGTTCTAACTGCAGCGTCGTGGAGCCGCGATTTTTTAGCCGATTCTCCTTGGCGCCGCGAATTACCGCCCGCCACATGAGTGGAACCGTTTCCATCGCCCAGCCGTAGGCTTGGTCTTTAGAAGCAAGTGCCTTCTTGGACGCTGAGTAAAGGATGCGGCACGCGGTAAGGACCGCGTAGGCATTGTGGACGAACGCTTTGTCGGACCGGTCCCCGGCGTTGGCGGCCAGGTCTTCCTTTAAGTAGTTCAATTCCAATCGCAGTGCTTCAACGAGGCATCGGTGCGACCCCTGCGGCGCGATCATCTTCGCGTCGTGGCCCCACAGCGTGATGCCTGAATTCCCAATATTCATCCAGATGATGGGGTTTCCATCCGATCCATGGCGCACGAGTTTACCGGTGTAGTGGTAGAAGCCGCAGCACCGCGAACTCTTGTCGAGAAATTCATGGTCAATGACGAAGCGCATGTCGATTCGTCTCACCCAGCGGTTGTTCTCTCCTTTGTTTTTGAACCATTCCTCCAGTTCGGAAAACTCGCGGTCATCGAGATCTCGCCGCGTAACGCCAACGCAATCGACGTCGCTGCAAGTCTCGTCGAAGGACCCGTAGGTCAATGAGCCCCAAAGGTAGATGCCAACGAGATTGGTACTTAGAATGGCAGGAAAGCCCATGGCCATCACCTGAAGAAGTTCTGAAAGATCGTGCGGGATATTTTTTGGCAGATTCATTTCTTGCGCCAGAATATCAGCTGTTCCGAAGGCCAGCCGAAATGATTTGAGGGTGCCAAGTCCCGCAGCATTAATCGGAAACTAGCCTATTCCGCAATGCCGAGCTGTGTGGACTTGGGTGGGGCGGGGTGATCACCACGTGATATCATCGTTGTGAGCATCAGGAGTGGCCCGATTAGATCGGGCCCGGCAACCGGGCTGAGAGACGCCACGGTGCCTTGAGCAATTCATCGCTCGATGTGCGGGATGAGAATCCCGAAGCTAGTCTCTCGAAACGTTCGCCGCCTGATGCTGTGGGCGGCATTTTTGTTTTCAGCTCCTGGTGCAGGCCAAGTGACGGGAGCGTGCAGCGATGACCGACAACAAATCACTAGACGATCTGCTCGAAGAGCCGCGTGAGAGCCTGGGTTCTGCCAACAGGCGGAGCAATGGATTTGCTTCAGGAGAAGCGACGGACCCGGACACGGCCCACCAAGCTGAAAGAAATCCGCAAAACAAATTCAAGCCGCAGCGCATCGACCTCACGGCTGAAGCGCCGGTTAATCTCGGTTATGTGGGCGGCATTCGGATGCCAAGGAAAAAATCCAGTGCCGGAATCTGAGTCTCGGCACGTTCCCGGAATTTTTGGGGCATCTCATCGGTGCCGGGGGGCGAAGATGACAATGAGCCTGCCACGACCGGCGACTTCTTCTGCCGCTCGGCAAACTGCCGCGCCTTCCCCTGGTCGATGTAGACGCGGGCGTATTTCTCGCCGTCCCCGTAGTACACGGTCGCCTGCCAATGGTGATGCTTACGGCGGCGATCCTTGTTGAACGGCGCTTTCTTTCTCTTCAGCATCGACGATCATCCTTTCATCAGGCAGCAGTTTTCATTCGGGACTGATCGCGCAAGCGGCGAAACCAATTATTGAGCGAGTGTGCGCGATGGCGAGTTACTCGCCGCTCGAATCCCGTCGCTTTGGCGCAAACATCAACGAGGAAAGCTTTAAGCCCCGAATAATGATTTAGGCGCCTAAATATTCCGAAGCGCGAAGAAAGCCAGTAAATGTGGAAAATCTGCGAAAGGCCTAAATGGGTATCCAGGGGTCGTTCGTGTCGAGAGCAGCTCGCGGGTGCCCTTGGTCGGCGCAAGCTAGACCGCAGGACTGATTGGGCGCTCTCGCCCCGGTTCACCCCGGGGTTCGGATAGAAGAATCATGGTCGAGGTTTAGGCCGTATCAATGATTGGCGGAACGATCCGCCGAGAAGTGATTCACCGTGAGAGTTTCAGAGCTTCGGTTCTCCACCACTCTGAGAGTCAAGCGGTGCTACAAAGCACTGCAGAGCAGAGGTGTCTCTTGACAACGCCTTCGTTCTTATCGAGGGCACGCGGTGGTCATACTTCAGTGCGCCTGGATCGCTCCGTAGACCATCGCGGCCAGTTCTTTATTTCTGGTTTGCAGTTTCTTGTAGACGTTGGTTGCATCTTCCTTTTTGCCCAGGGCGACGTACGATTTGCCGAGATCGTGCAGGCAGACGTCGTTGGCTCGCAGCTTGTCGGCTCGTTGCAGGGCGGTGGCGGCGTCGGCGAATTGGTTGGAGTTGTAGTACACCATGCCTAACTGGCACCAGGCGCGGCGATCGTCCGGGGCTATGCGAGTTGCGTTTTGCAGTTCGCTCACGGCCACGGTATTCGGCAGATTATCTTGCTGGTACTCCCAGGACATAATGCCCGCGCCGAGGTAGATGTCCTCGAGCTTGGGATTGATTTTCTGCGCGGCCACGTAGGCGTTCATGGCTTGCGTGTAGTCGTCGCTGACGCTGGTCGAAGGATCATGTACGTTCGCCCACGCTTGTATCGCCTGATTGACTAGGGCCATCGCCTTATCCCCGGCAGGCGGCCCGGCGGGGGCTTTGTCGGAGGCCGCCAGGTTCAGCTTCTGCGTGGCGATTAGCAAATCGTTTGTATCGGTGAGCTTGAGCGCGATGGCTTTACGCAAGGCGTCCGCGGCTGGGCCATATAGCCGCAACTCGTAATAGGTGAGTCCGAGTTCGAGAGAGGCTTCGGCATCCTGCGGGCGCAAGGCGACGTAGTGTTTGAATTGCTCGACCGCCTTGTCATAGTGCATGTGGTTGTAGGAAATGAGGCCCAGGCCCATGTAGGCGTCGGCGAGGTTGGGATCATTTTGGACGGCGCTATTGAAATTCTGTTGCGCTACGGCGTCGGAGTTCTGCTCCAGATTGTTGGTGGCCAGATACTGGTAGCCCTGCACGCAAAAAACCGAGGCGAGCATGGCTCCGGCGCAACCTGGCTGATCGCCCATGATGGCGGAAACCAACGGAGGAGCCGCAGTCGAAGATTGCGGGGCAGGCCCTTGCGGTTGTGAAGTAGAGGCTGGCGCCGGCGGTGGGTTGGCGGGCTTGGGAGGCGCTACGGAATCCTTCATCATGGCTTGCGCGGCCTGTGCGTTGGCCTGATTGCGCGCCGCGGCGCGCGCCAACGCCGGCGCGTTGGCATTCTTCACCTGCGCCTGAAACGCCGGCGAGAAGTATCGCTTGAATAGCTCATCGCGAAATTTGGGATCAACGTCATATCCGCGTAAAGCGTTCAGGCCCTTAAGCTCCGGCTTGGACTGCGAGAGCTGGTAGTACGCGGTGTAGTACTGCTGGCGGAGGCGGGTTTCATCCGGCGTCAGCCCGGTGGTTCGGCTGAAAAAACGCGGACCCGCTGCATCTTCGATCATCTTTTTCAGTTGCAGAAGCGCGCCCATCTGCCGCGCCGCAGTTTCGGCGGGGTCGCTGGTCTTCATGTCGTTCATCACGCGATCGACTGAAGGCAGTTCCTTGAGATAGGTGGGATTCAAGTTCTGCGCGGCTGCCGAACTTGCTGCCAGGCAGAGAAAGACGGCCAGCATCACGGCCGAAGCCTTGGTCCAACTCGTGCCAGAGAATTTTGTCATCCTGCGTCCAATGCGCCGCCCGACCGCGTTCTGGGAAACAGTAGCACAGCTTTTTCTTAATGGCACATTAACGATGCGCGATCTCGAAGGGAATGAGATCGAAGCCGGCGTGTTACCCAGGGGTACACACAAGGTCACTCGACTACGCGAAACGATCTGCGTGGCGGATCGTCGCGCTGTGCTCGGGATGACAGAGCCAGTCGGACGCCAAGGTGTTCAAGCCGGAATTTCCTTTTTGATCTCGAAAACGGCACGATAGTACACTCGTCTCGCCAGTTTGCGACACTGTGAAATGATTTTCAACAGGAACATTCCCGACGGCCTGCCATCCACACCAGCACAGCCCGAAATCGCCCCAGATTCCAGCCCGCTTTTGCAATACCTCTCCTTCCCCCAACCCCGCTATAGACAGATTCCGCTGCTGCTCTGGCCACCAGCTCTCTATCCCGCCTGTAGCGGTAACAGCGCGATCCGGCCCAGCATCGCTCCGAACCGCCGCCGATTCAAATGTGCCTTCTGCCAGCAGAAGCCAGTAGTAGCGGGCATGCTTCACCAGCCGTCCCCCCGGACTTCACTAGTCGTTGTTGCAAGCTCGTCAACGACCAGTTCTCAATCCTCTGCGGCAGTGCCAGCCGCCGCCATTGCGCTGCGAATACTGGCGAGAAAGACGATTAATGATTTGAAGACACAGCCCGAAGGCGCAAACTCGAAGTGATCGTTCCCAAGTGACCGACAACGACGGCTGTCACCAGGCCATCCGCAAGTTTGTGCCTACGTCCCCGATTGCTGTAGCCCCATCCACATCCAGACGCCAATCATCACCACCAGCAACACTCCGCTGGCGATGCCCAGCGCCCAGATGGGCTTGCCCAGCTTGGTCACTTTGCTGATCAGCACGCGCTGATCCGCGGCCTGCTGCTCATGGGAACTGGAAATGAAAAGCTGATCTTCTTCCCGGTTTTCCATGACTCCCCGGTAGATCAGTAGCGCGATCCACAGTAGCGTAATGGCCGACCACACGATGAGCAGGTAATCCAGAGGAGGCTTCAAGAAGTCCTCCATAGACCCTCCTATCGCCGACGGACTTCTGTCGGCACAGGCCAGTTGCGAGGAATTCTGCCGCGATCATAGCACCAGAACGGTGACAACCTTCAAATTACAAACCAGTGGCAAGCCCCTGGCGACGGGCAACCACCGCCGAGTCGCTATTTGTGTTAATTTGGATTCACCCAGAATTTGGCTCTCCGTTTCGCGCATCGCATACTTCTCCTGCCCGCGGCACAATGAACTTGCCAGCAGAGCAGGCCCCAGCGAGACCATATTGCGCCGAGCTTTCCGTCGAAATTTGGGATCGGATGGAATTCGACGTTGCGGCGTGCTGAACCGCCAATTTCGTTCTCCCGCTGCCGTGGCCTTACGCTGCTGGTTCGTAACGTATCGCAGCCTTTGTGACCAGCTCCACCATGCCATCCTGGGAAGCACTGGGATTGTTATCCAGTTCAGGATTCAAGGGATCGACGGCAATTCACTGTCGGGGGCAAGTTTCCGACTATGCGACTTACCGTGACTTATGTTGCCACGGTCGGGGCCGATTAATGGTGATCGCGAAATCGCCGAAAGTTATCGAACGCGTCCGCCGCCAAATTGAGCTCAGGAATATTTTCAAGCGGATGATGATGCGCATGTTTCGTGTGGCGATTAAAATCAAAACCTGGAAATCAATTGCTTGCACAGATACGGCGAGCCGACCGCGGCCGTGGTGCTCTCGTTCATCGGAATTATTTCTCTGACGCTGGGAGACCTGAGGTGCGCCTCAGGCGCATCATTTGTGCGCGCCGGCCCGCCGCGGTCTCGCGCAGCGTTCGACGGGCGTCAGCCGAAGTTGTAGGCCTGGGGTTGATGGCCGCGGAGGTTTTTGGAGCGACGGCCGCGTTGCCTTCCGCACTGTCAACGCAACCGTCCTCGTCAGCCTTGCAGGGGATCAGAAGAAAGGCGTGCATTTCGCCATTGGGAAGCGCCGCGCTCCCGAACATTTCGCCGCGATCGTTGATTGTTTCCACATCCGGCAGACTCAGATTCGATCCTGGAGGAACAAAGACGTTGAGGTCGATCATCTGGCCGTCTTGCCAAAGGAATGCGTGATCCGAAGAGGGCGGAGGTGGTATGACGGCGCAAGAGAAAGAATCGCCTACGATCTGGCCTTTTGAGTTAATCGCGTGCGCATCGCTGCAGTCAAAACCGCCCACCGTGCCGAGATCCGTCATCACACCCTGCTTCCAAGAAAATGCGTGGAGCGCCAAATCCCCGTTCGTAAGTGTCGTGCCGACAACCTCGCCCGCATCATTAATGGATTCAGCTTGTCCGAAACTTCCTCCCAGCGTCCCCAAGTCGCGCATCTGGCCGTCCTCCGCAGGCCAAAGGAATGGATGAGAGGTCTGGTCTCCCGCTAGACCCGAAAGGCCGACGACCTGACCTCGATTATTGAGCCCGTTCGGGGTTCCAATCGTTCCCCCGAGCGTGCCCAAATCGATCATTTTGCCGTGCTGCCAAAGGAACGGGTCCACAGTTGGAATCCCGGTTGCGGGGTTCGGCACGTCGTTCGTATAGGAAAATCCAGCTATCTGTCCACGTTCGTTTATAAATTGAGCGAAGCCATCGGGACCGCCCAGAGTCCCCAAATCCTGCATCCCGTCCTTCGCATCCCATAGAAACGCACGGGTCTCCGTTCCGAAGCCGAAGGGGAAAGAAAGCGGATCGCCTACGGCATTCCCCGAGAATCCGACCACCTGGCTGCGACTATTGACACCGATTGCCGCGCTTTCAAACCCTCCCAGCGTACCCAGGTTGATAATCTCGCCGTCCTTCCAAAGCACTGCATTTTGTTCAGGCCACCCCGTGAAGGGATCGATGGCGCCGTTAAGCGACTGTCCAGCGATCAGGCCATTCTCAGAGATGAAGTTGACCGAGCTACTTTCGACGCCCGGAAGTGCTCCCAGATCTACCAGCGTGCCGTTCCTGGTTTTGAATGCGTGGTGAATGAAAGGATCGGGAAAGAAACTAATCGGATTGAAGTTCGGAAAGTTCGGGTCTGGAATGCAGGTGTCTGCAACTCCCACAGCTTTTCCCCGGTTGTTTATGTTGCCAGCTCCATGGCCGAGATCACCAAAGCTCTGAGGGCCGCCGAGCGTTCCCAGGTCGATGAGTTTGTATCGGATGTGCTCCTTCTCATCGCTTTGTTGGTGCGCCTCTGCGAGAGGCCGAATCGGGAGGGCCAGTGAAGTGAGCAAAACCGCGGCAGTTAGCGATGCCCATGGTTTGGATTTCATGCTGCCTCCTGAATTTGCGACCGGAACAAGGTCGAAAAAAGGCCGGCCGATTAACGAATTCTTCTATAGCCGGGGCGTGGACAGTTGCATTGCCCGGAGAACACTCCTGCGGTAGAATTCCGCTAACACGGATTCCCGGACGGATTTCTAGCACGCCTTGCGTCTTAACTTGGCCGGAACCTACCCGAGGCGGGCCGTGAAGTCCTTCCAGAATCGTGAAAAAATCCTGAAGAAATTCTTCCGGTGGCTACGAACCAGCAATCCGGGGACTTCTACGCGTTTGGTTCCTTCTGCGTGGATGTGCGCGAACGGCTGTTGACTTGCGGCGGCCAGGCGATTCCGCTTGCATCGAAGACATTCGAGGCCTTGCTCCTGCTGATCCAGAACGCCGGGCACCTGGTCACGAAGGAAACCTTGATGAAGGAGCTCTGGCCGGACAGCTTCGTCGAGGAAGCGAACCTAACCAAGCATATTTCGCTGTTACGGAAGGTGCTGGGCGGGTCTGCGTACGGGCAGGAGTTCATCGAAACTGTACCGAAACACGGTTACCGGTTTGTCGCTCCTGTCGCACAAGGGAGAAACGGAGATGTGGCAGTCGCCGCCGGTTCAGCGCCACTGCCGGAGCATCCGTTCATCGCAGAAACGAAGCATCCGTCCACTCGATATATCAGCAGAGGCTGGCTGTCGTTGGCTGCCGGGGCGTTGATCGCATCGCTGCTCCTAGGCATCACCCTCTTCGTTGCGAAACGAGATCCTCCAACCCCGCTCGAGCTGAAGCAGCGCCAACTGACGACCAACTCCGCTGACAACGCGGTGGTGAGCGGATCCATTTCGCCGGATGGCAAATACCTGGCCTATTCCGATCCGGCTGGCATGCATA
Organism: uncultured Acidobacteriota bacterium; assembly: GCA_963841235.1. GTDB lineage: Bacteria > Acidobacteriota > Terriglobia > Acidiferrales > UBA7541 > Palsa-147. Next base: position 371,094 of record CAWJBU010000001.1, read on the forward strand.
TTCAGCTCATCGAAACGGGCGAGGCGCAGACTGTTCCCCAACCAGACGAATTGATGGGTCTGCAAGTGAGTTGGGCGATCACTCCTAGCTGGGCGCTACATGGCACGCGATTCATCGCAAACGCGGATGTCCCGGGGAAATCGCCCAGCATATGGGCAGTGCCGGTGATGGGCAGCCGGCCGGTCAAACTTCGCGAGAACGCCTTCGCCTATACGATCTCACGGGACGGCTCTTGGGTGGCCTTCGGATCGAACCCGGGATCCGTAGGCTCGCGCGATTTGTGGATGATGAGTCCCGAGGGAACGCAAGCACGGAGAGTCTATGATGCAGGTGAGGATAGTGTTTTTCTCGGAGCCGCATGGTCGCCTGACGGCCGCCGTCTTGGCTACGTTAAGGATGCTCCAACGGGGACAACCCTCGAAAGCCGCGATCTCGACGGCGGACCTCCGGCTCTTGCGCTGCCGAGCGGCGTAAAGGACTGGGAATGGTTGCCGGATGGGCGAATGATCTTTTCCCTGCCTGAGCCGGGTGTGACGGGCGACAGTTGCAACTTCTGGGATCAAAGAATTGATTCGCGGACTGGCAAGCGATTGGAAAAGCTGACGCGATTAACCAATTGGGCTGGGTTCTGCATGGACAGTCCGAGCGCGGCGGCGGACGGAAGGCGACTTACCTACCGAAAATGGTCGTGGCAGGGCAATGTGTATGTTGGTGAGCTCGAAGCCAAAGGGACGCGCCTCACCGGCTTAAGGCGACTGACGTCCAATGAAGGCCGGAACTATCCTCGCGCCTGGACTGCCGATAGCGAAGCTGTTGTTTTCGGATCAAATCTCGACGGCCATGAAAGGCTTTTCAGGCATTACCTGGGTCAGGATACAAATCAACCGATAACCACCAAAGAAGCGGGAGATGCCTCAGGCGGACGCGTGAGTCCGGATGGCGCCTGGATTCTGTACATCGCATTCCCCATCAAGGGCCGCGATGCCTCCCTGCAACCGAAACTCATGCGGGTTCCCATAACCGGCGGCCCATCGGAAATCGTTTTCCCAGCACCGATTTATGGAGGCCCGAGCTGCGCGCATTTGCCTTCGAGATTGTGCGCAATCGCGGAACAATCACTGGACTTCAAGCAGCTGACCTTTACTGCCTTCGACCCCGTGAAAGGCCGCGGCGAAGAGCTCATCCGTTTTGGTATTGATGCGAAAGCAAAACTCGACACGGATGTTTCAGATTACCTCTGGGATCTTTCGCCCGACGGCACCCATATCGCTCTCCTCAAATATTCAGAAAGCCGGATCCACATTCTTTCGCTCCGCGGAGAGGCGCGACAGGAAATTTCTGCCAAGGGCTGGGACAGCCTGCAAAGCGTGAGTTGGGCCGCCGATGGAAAGGGATTATTTGTTTCGAGCGCAACGAAAACGGGCGCGGCTCTGCTTTACTTAAGTTTGCGAGGCGATGCCCACATGCTGTGGGAGCAGAAGGGAAACATCGCGCCATGGAACGGGCCTTTCACACAGTGGCTGGGAGGACCTTCTGCGCCCTGGGCCGCGCCTTCCCCTGACGGCCGGCATCTAGCGATTTACAATTGGAGCCTGAATGCCAACATGTGGATGATGGAAAACTTTTAGACATGGTGAACGTCGATAAGCTTCCCCATGATTGCATAACAATGTCGGCTCCTCGACCCGAGTAAACTGTGGTTGTCTGACGACCATAGGCTCGGGAGAAAGGAGCCGAACATGATGATTATAGGCGTGGATTATCACCCGAGCTTTCAGCAAATTGCATTTTTTGTGGAAGAGACCGGTGAATATGGTGAACGGCAATTGAACCACAGTGATGGAGAAGCAGAGCGATTTTATCGGGACCTGCAGCAGAGAGGGATCCGCGTGCGCGTAGGCATGGAGGCTACCGGATATTCACGCTGGTTCGAGCGACTGCTGGCAGAACTCGGTTTCGAGTTGTGGATCGGGGATCCTGCGGAGATCAAGACCAGGCGAGTCAAGAAGCAGAAGACCGACCGCAAGGATGCCCAACTCCTGCTCAGGCTGATGCGGGAAGATAATTTTCCGCGAATCTGGGTACCGAGTCCGGAGAATCGGGATCTGCGACAACTGCTGTGGCATCGCCATCGCTTGGTGCAGATGCGCACGCGAATCATGAATCAGCTGCAGGCGTTGGCGATGAACGAGGGCTATCGTTGGAAGAAGAAACTTTTGAGCGAACAGGGGCGAGCGGAGTTAGAGAAGCTCTCGCTGGCTCCCTGGGCCAGTCGGCGCCGGCAAGGGTTGTTGGAACTACTGGACCGCATGAATCCAACGATTGAGGAGTTAACCGCAGCGGTCGAGCAGGAAGCCAGGAACCGACCCGAGGTGTTGCGGCTGATGACGCATCCCGGCGTGGGCCCGCTTACGGCACTCGCCTTCGTGCTGATCATCGGAACTTGGGAACGCTTTCCATGCGGCAAGCAGATCGGCAACTACGTGGGGATGATTCCGCGTGAGGACTCCAGTGCTGGCAAGCAACGACTGGGGCACATCAGTAAGCAAGGCAACTCCTTGTTGCGCTTCTTGCTGGTGGAGGCGGCCCAAGCGGCGGTGCGTATCCATCCCGACTGGAGACGTCGCTACGTACACCTGGCGATGCGTCGGCATAAGAGCATTGCTAAGGTAGCGATGGGGCGCCGGCTGGCGGTTCGGTTGTATTGGATGTGGCGGAATGGATGTGAGTATTCGCCGTCGGTAAAGTTCGGTTCGTACGCGGGACAGCTCGGTACCAGGACATGGCGTGAAGTAGAGCGTCGTCCACATGATTGGGCATCCCGCTCCCTGAACAGGGAGTTTGAAGAAGTAATCATGGTCGAAGTTTCGATCGAAGAGATGTCTGGGTCGGACTGAAAGCCGACCGAAAGATTACGAGCGAGCCGTGGTGGTCGATGCAGAGGTCAACGAAACGAACAAGACCACTCCTGGGAGCGGAAGGAGAGGTCTGCTTAAAAAAGGGTTGCCAGGGCCGACATTGTTAGAGATGCCTGGATAGCGCGCCAATCGGAAACTAGCCTATTCCGAAATGCGGAGCCATGTTGACTTGGGTGGGGCGGGTCATTACCACGTGATATCATCGTTCCAGCACTAGGAGCGGCCCGATTAGATCGGGTCCGGCAACCGGGCTGAGAGACGCCACGTGGCGCGGTTTCCTCGCGAAGACGCCTATGTCGGTGTTAAATGCTTTGGGTCGCGCTCTACTTCGTCCGTTACAAACTCCACGAAGCGCATCGCATCCTGTTCTAACTGCAGCGTCGTGGAGCCGCGATTTTTTAGCCGATTCTCCTTGGCCCCGCGAATTACCGTCCGCCACATGAGTGGAACCGTTTCCATCGCCCAGCCGTAGGCTTGGTCTTTAGAAGCAAGTGCCTTCTTGGACGCTGAGTAAAGGATGCGGCAAGCGGTAAGGACCGCGTAGGCATTGTGGACGAACGCCTTGTCGGACCGGTCCCCGGCGTTGGCGGCCAGGTCTTCCTTTAAGTAGTTCAATTCCAATTGCAGCGCTTCAACGAGGCATCGGTGCGACCCCTGCGGCGCGATCATCTTCGCGTCGTGGCCCCACAGCGTGATGCCTGAATTCCCAATATTCATCCAGATGATGGGGTTTCCATCCGATCCATGGCGCACGAGTTTACCGGTGTAGTGGTAGAAGCCGCAGCACCGCGAACTCTTGTCGAGAAATTCATGGTCAATGACGAAGCGCATGTCGATTCGTCTCACCCAGCGGTTGTTCTCTCCTTTGTTTTTGAACCATTCCTCCAGTTCGGAAAACTCGCGGTCATCGAGATCTCGCCGCGTAACGCCAACGCAATCGACGTCGCTGCAAGTCTCGTCGAAGGACCCGTAGGTCAATGAGCCCCAAAGGTAGATGCCAACGAGATTGGTACTTAGAATGGCAGGAAAGTCCATGGCCATCACCTGAAGAAGTTCTGAAAGATCGTGCGGGATATTTTTTGGCAGATTCATTTCTTGCGTCAGAATATCAGCTGTCCCGAAGCCCAGCCGAAATGATTTGAGGGTGCCAAGTCACGGTAAACGCGCAAATCGGAAACTAGAGTCAAGCCTACACCCGCGTGAATGTTGCGCCCGGCCTTGTTGATCTAATCCATGCGCCGCTCCGCCAGGTCATCCGGCAGATTGTACGTGTACAGTTCCACCAGCGCCTTCGGCGCGCCGGTATGACTCAGACTTGCGTTGGAACTCCTCGATCCGGTATGTGAAGGACATCTAGCACGCCTAGGAGTACAACGGCAATCGCATTTAAGGCATGCTCTTTCCCTGGTCCGAATTCGATTCCCAGATCAATTTGAAGACGACCGACCGGCGAATCTCTCCCCCAGGATAAAACTGTGGAATTGCTTCCTCGTGTCGGTCCTGTTGCAGATTTCGTCCCCAGATGGAAAATGTGAATCCCCGGATGGGTTTTGTGGACACACCCACATCCACACGGTTTACCGGCGACAGCCCGTTCGGAATCGAATCGTCGTAGTAATAGACAGCATCGAAGTTCATGTGCCCCGTCAAATCGAGTTTTGACTGCACGTTCACCTGATGCCTCGGGTTGTCCGCGGCCGCCGGAAACTCGACCGCCGCCGCAGAGTTGCCGCGGAGTTCGGTAATTCCCGTTGATATTGTCCAACGGCGGACAGGAGCGTACTTCATAAGGAGCTCCAGACCATGGGTTTGCCCTCCGCCCACATTACCTAAGAACACTGGCACGTCAATGTAGAAGGGCGAAGGATTGATGATCGGGGCCCCCGGTGCGCCAAAACCTACCAGGCGTTGATAATCGTTGTAATAAATCGTCGCATCCAGCGAGAACTTTTCCTTCCACTGGAATCTGTATCCCAATTCTGTAGCTCGAACCACTTCGGATTTCACGCCCGGATCGCTTGAATAGAGAAGAAAAGTCGGCGGGGGAGGCGATGGATTGATCTGCGCTACGCGGAACCGAAGACCGGCCTCTGCGCGAGAGGGGGTGCCCACAGCGCGCGAAAACGCTGCCCAAAAAATGTGTTGTTTCCCTGGCGTCCAGACGGCCCGGACCTGGGGTTGGATTTCAAATCCCGTGTAATCGTTGTGCTCAAATTTTGATCCGGCGGTCAAACGGAAAATGTTCGGTATGAGGGCGATGTCGTATTCCAGGAATCCAGTGTATGTCGTATCTCGCCGTTCGGGTGGCACTACGCTAATCGTAAACGTACTGTCCCAAGTCTGTCCTGTTGTCATCACCAACGCGCCCCAGGTCAGCGATTGCCGGCCTGAGAACGAATAACTGTGCTGGAATTCGATATCGCAGAGATTTCTGGATTCGGCGAAAAGCACGTCACCGCGGTCCGTCCAGTCGCAATAACCCAGTACATCCGTGGCGGATCGATCGTTAAATGTGTGCTTCCACCGGCCCAACACGTGGCCGCCATTCACCACGCCATTGGAATCCACTTGCGCGGCGACTGCCGAGCTCGGATTAAAAATTGCAAAAACATCGCGAATCCGCCCCGAATAGCCCTGTCCGTCAAATGTCACCGTGTCCTTCTGAGAGGCATTCCAGTCTAATCGCGCTCCGCCTTGTGAGATGCTCCACGCATCGTAGTTATCCGCACCGCTTGCATTCACGCTTGGCAGCCAGTCGTTGCTGGTTCCGTAGATCCGGTAAGCGAAATTCTCTCCCACCTTTCCCCCATAACGCGTGCGCGCCGCATAGCCTTCATTGACCCCGGCGGAGGTTGCCACCAGCGCTCCTTGCGTTTTCGCCGCGTCCTTGGTGATGATGTTGATTACGCCGTTCACGGCGTTCGCGCCCCAAAGCGTCCCACCTGGTCCGCGAATCACTTCAATACGATCGATATCATCAAGCGGCGGGTCCTGCACATCCCAATACACGCCGCCAAACGTCGGGGTATACGCAAGCCTCCCGTCGATGAGCACCAGCATCTTGTCATTGAACGCGCTGCTGAATCCGCGTGCTGACACCTGCCATACATGCGCGTTTTGTTGCACTACGTACAACCCCGGCACGATGCGTAGCGCGTCCGGAACCGACGAGAATCCTCCGCGGCGAATGTCCTCTCCGGTAATCACGAAGATTGCTGCCGGGGCATGCGAAAGGCTTTCCACTTTCTTCGAAGCTGAAGTCACTTCGATATTCATCAGGTCCTCGATGTTCATCGAAGTCAGGTCTGCATTCTGTACCGGAGGCTGACTGGATTGTTGAGCTTGCGTGATCACTGGCGACGCATTGATAGCCAGTAAACCAGCGAAAGACACCAGCACACGCTTCGATCCATACATTGAACTGCTCCTGTCCGAGGACTGCCCCCAAGAAGCGGTCAGCGCTGGCCGTTTCTGCAAGGCGCTCTCTATTGGGCTGTCGTTTGTCATGCTCGCTCAGACACCTATTGGCTATTGAAAAGACTGTCGCGAAAGAGAAACAGACGTCTGTCCAATTTAGAACATCGTTAACAGTTACGACACCACAAGGAAGTGCTCCTCCGGCCGACATTCGTACACTTCAGAAACGGGATTTAGTCGTGAAGAACCACATCCAGGAGGGACCTGTGCACCTGCAAACCGCGATTATGCTTACCGTACTTAATGAAGCGCAATTTTCGGAACTTGTTTATGAAGACGTTCACCTGTAACCGCGTTGTAGCAATCATGTCGGCAAGGGTTTCTAGACTGACCGGAAGAATCACTGTTTTAGCATTCCTTCTGTGCCATAGTCGGCGAGCAGTAGGAGAGCGCGTGCCAACCGTTTCTCGGTTGAATTGAAAAACTGATCCACTAAATCCTCTTCGATCTTAGAAATATGTGAGATCAAGCCCAAAAACCGAACTAGTTGCCGCCGCCTGCCGTCCGGCACCTTCGACCGGTGTCACCGTCGAAGCCATTCAAGCCACAGCGCATAGACCTCACGCCTGACGCGCCGGTCAATATCGGTTACGTGGGCGGCATCCGGATGCCGAAGACCAGCGCCTAACGCACCGACCACCACTCTTGCACATTCCCGAAATGCAATAGGCCAATCCATTTTGTGCTTGTAAACCTGCTTAGCGCAATGTAAGATATGAATGTGTCGAGGAAGAACCCTCACGCTGCCGCCCTGGGAAAGCTCGGTGGGAAGGCCCGGGCCCAAGCAACGACGCCTGAACAACGAAGGGCTTGGGCACGGCTGGGTGGGCAGGCGAGGGCCAAGCGGCACACCAAAAATCAGCTCTCTAAATGGGCCAAACTCGGAGGACGGCCACCGAAGGCCCACACAAAAAGGTGATACATGAAACGCGCCGCAATTTACACACGAGTTTCAACCGCCGACCAACATCCCGAAACGCAGGCTCTCGATGTGCGCGAAATGGCAAAACAGCGCGGGTATATGATCGTGAATGAATACGGCGACGTAATTTCAGGCGCGAAATCGAAACGTCCTGGCCTGGATCAACTGTTGGCAGACGCTCGGCGACATCGGTTTGATGTGGTGATCGTCGCTGCGTTCGACAGAGTGGCGAGAAGTGTGCGGCACTTCCTGGAAGTGCTCGACGAATTGAATCACCTTGGGATCGAGTTCATCAGCCACCGCGAAAGCATCGACACTGGAGGCCCATTGGGGCGAGCCATAGTCGTAATCGTCGGGGCCATCGCGGAACTAGAAAGAAATTTAATCGTCGAGCGCGTGAAAGCAGGAATGCGAAGGGCACGGCTGGAAGGGCGGCGGATTGGTCGTGCGCCGCTGGGTATCAACCGTGAACAGGTTGTGCAGGACCGCCGCTCCGGCATGTCGCTGACCCAGGTTGCGGAGAAGCACCGCATCTCGCGAGCTAGCGTGTGCCGGTTGATGAAGGAAAAAGCACTTACGCTCATTTCGCACGAACCACCCCCTGTGAGCATCGTCTCGTCATCAATTCCCAGATTCGATTCGGATCAGCCGGCCGCTGCATAGTCAGAATATTTCTGAGAATCCGGAATTTCCACAAGCAATTTGTTACTGTGGCAGCACACTCTCACGCGAGAGTGGCCCGGAAAAATCTTGATGAGGCATGCTGGCGACGTTCATCTGGAGCTGCCTACGTGGGTATGCTTTCGAGAATGGCAAAGGGCGAAGCCGTCTGGAAGACGCGAGTTAGTCGGAAACCAGCCGCGGCGAAAAGTTCTCGAAATTCCGTCTCTGTGCGCTCGCGTCCATTGGGCGGCACTACTAGCATCTCAAGATCGAGGAGTTTGCCGAACTCCGGTTGATTGCCCGGACCAATGACTGCATCTACCACCAACAGTTTGCCCTGAGGTGGCAGCGCCCGGCGGCAGTTTTTAAGAATGGCGATCGACTGCTCTTCGCCCCAGTCGTGGAGGATGTGTTTGAGGATGCATGCGTCACCGCCGGAGGGAACTTCCTTGAAGAAATCGCCGCTCGCAATGATGCAACGGTCGCTGATGCCCGCCGCGTCGAGAATTGGCTTGGCGGCCACCACCACGTTCTCGTTATCGTAAACGATTCCATGCAGCGCCGGATGCGCCTTGAGGATCGCCGCCAGGAAGCTTCCGTTCCCGCCGCCCACGTCTACCAGCGTCTTAATGTTCGAGAAATCGTAGGCGGTCACAATGGCGGCCTGCGATATGGCCGTGAAACCCTTCATCGAGAGCGAGAAAATTTCCTGGGCCTCGGGGTGCTTCAACAGATACTCGAATATTGACTCGCCGAAAACGCGGTTGAAGGCGGACTCCCCCGTTTTCACGGTGCGATACAGATCCTCCCAGGCGCGAATGCTCCAGTCCGCTCCAAACATCATCGCCGCGCCGCGCATTGAGTTGGGCACATCGGAGCGCAGCGGCTCGGCGAGGGGAGTAAGCGAGAAGCGGTGCGCCCCCGCCCCAGCCTGCGCCGAACTTCCGGTCTCGGCAAAAATTCCCACGCTGGCAAGCGCACGGAGAAGCCGATAGAGCGATGGCGTGTGCGTGCCGCTCGCCTCGGCAAGTTCAGAGACGGTTCGCGGGCGTTCAATAAGCTGATCGGCGATTTTGAGTTTCGCGGCAACAGCAATCGCCTGTGAAACCCAACGGGCTGTGATCATCTGCAGCAGTACAACATGAGCCGGCGCTTCGTGCGCTGATTGTGTGGACGAAGACTCGCTCATTGAATTCTTGCCCTCCCCCGCAGCGGCGATCTCCTCACTGTTTGGTGACGAAACTTCAATTCCTAGACGTCGGCTTGACCTCGAGAATCTGAAATTCGGCGGCACCAAGCCACTCGCGCAACTCTCGTCCCGAATATTGCTGGCCAATCACAGAGGATTTTCCGTCGAGTGGCATCTTAGGACTGCCTACGCACATCGTCAACCACAGGGGTAGTGGAAATTGGTGAAGAATTACTGCAGCTTCGCGTATTCAGCTTTGGCTTGCTGCAGGATGGGAATATCGGGGTCAGCGTCTTTCCAGAGCGTGAAGAAATCATTGTAGGCAGTGTTCGCCTTGGCGGCATCACCCTGCAAGGCGTAGGCGCGGGCGAGGCCAAGATGCGACAACTCCACGACGCTCTTAGGCGTGCTGGCGCTATTTGTCTGTGTTAAAGATGTCGGCAGCCACTTTCCAAGTCCCGCCGAGGTTCTTCCAAGTAACGACGTACTTGCCGGGTGTCGTCATGGGATTACTCTGGGCGTCGTTCAGTTTGAGCTCGAAGGTGCCGACCTCCCAGGCCATGTCTCCCGAGGCTGCGACTTCCATTTTCGTGGCTGCGAAACGAAGTGAGAAACCGGGCTTGGACATCAGGCCGGCCCAAAGTTGGCGAATCGCCGTAGTTCCCGTGGCCATTGGGGCGCTGAAAGGGAGAACCGAGCCGTCGGTGGCGTATGGAGCCACGAACGCTTCGAGATCCTTTGTCTCCCCCGCGTGAGACCAAGCTACGTCGATCTTGCGGATTGCAGCCTCGTCGGCGGAACGATCAGCTTGAGGGAACTTCGGACTGACCAGGGCAAGGGTGAAAGTTCCTGCGAGATACGCAATGAAAACAACGTACCTGAGTGGGTTCATTTTCCCTCCTACGCGATGGATTGATTGGGAGCCGGTGCCGCGCATATTAGGTGGGAGCAGCAGGCAAGTCAACGAAAGGGAACGGGGGGAGTTGTGAAGATTATCGCAGCTTCGCGTATTCCGCCTTGGCTTGCTAAAGGATAGGAATGTCGGGATCAACGTCTTTCCAGAGGGCGAGGAAGTCCTGATATGGGGCCTTGGCTTTGGCGGAGTCGCCCTGCAAAAAATAAGCCCGGGCAAGGGAACCTGTCTGAACAGATCGAGTCGGGCTAGTGGGAACCGGAGGCCGGCGCTTAGGCGGGCTTCTCCGGATACATGCGCTCAAACTCCGGGTCGCCGTGAAGGAGGGCGAGGTCAGGGTCACGGCGCGCCCACACCGTATCCTTAGAACCCGCTTCCCATGCTTTGCGCAAGGCATCCATGGCCTCCGGCTTTTTTTTCAGGAGGCAGTACACGCAAGCCGCATTGTAGAGAATCGAGGCTTCGTTGGCGCGCAGGGTGATGGCCAGATTGAGCTCGCGCATCGCGTCTTCCTCTCGACCCGATTCGGCGTAGTCAGCGCCCAGCAGAATACGCGCCCGCGCGTCTTCGGGCACTTGTTTCAAATGGTTTTCGAGAGCCGTCAACCTTCGCTGGGTCATGTTGTGAGTGGCCTCTACTTGGGCCAAGCCGCCGAGAGAGTTTACGATGGGCACGTAAATGTTGTAGTCCTCGCCGCTCGCTTCGATGGCAGCTTCAGAAACGTCCACAACGTCCTGGTAGCGTCCTGCGGAGAAGAGGGCGTGGCAGAGCAGGTAATAAGCGCCTTCGCAGTCGCGCTTGCGTTCGATGGCCTTTTTCACCATGCGCACGGCTTCGTCGTACAGTCCAGCGACGTAGAGCACCCAGGCCTGGCTGACGTGCGTTTCAGGCAGGTCCCAGCGCAGAGCCACGGCCTTGCCGGAAGCCTCCCTCCCGCGTTCAACCCACACGGGATCACGGCTGAAGAAGGCGTAATACATCGCGCAGGCGTTAGCGCAGGCGGCATAGGCCAGGGCGAAGCTGGGGTCCAACACCACCGCGTTTTCGAACATCTGCAGAGCGAACTCCACGTCCTGGCGGGTCAGACGCCGGGCATACCGCTTGCCGCGCAGGTAGAGGTCGTAGGCTTGCAAGTTGTCCGTGGGCTTGTCGGCGAGGGCCTCGAGTTCCTGCGGGGAGAGCGTCACGCGCAACGCCTCGGCGATCTTGCGGGCGATTTCGTCCTGCACTTCGAAAACGTCCTTCATTTCGCGGTCAAAGCGCTCCGACCAGAGCGGAAAATCGGTGTGCGCGTCCACGAGTTGGGTGCTAATGCGCAGGCGCGCGCCGGCGCGACGCAACGTACCGGTCAAGACATAAGCCGCGCCGAGCTGCTGACCGATCTGCGCGGGGGTCACCGCCTTGTCCCGGAAGGCGAGAACGGTTGGGCGGGAAAAGGTGTTCAGTCCGCGAATCTTCGAAAGCTCGGTGATCACATCCTCGGTGATGCCGTCGCGCAAGTATTCGTCTTCCTTGGAGCCACTCTGATTTTCAAAATAAAGCACGGCTACTGATTTTTGCTGGGCTGCAGGCACGTGCGCCCCGGAACCCGGAACGCTCTTTTCAGCGGAGGGTCGGCGGCTCGATTCGATGTCCCGCTTAAATCGCTGCAGTTCGGCGCGCATCTCGTTTGCGTGCTGGTAACGAAGATTGCGGTCTTTCTCCAACGCCCTGTTGATGATGTCTTCGAGCTTTGCCGCAACATTCGGATTCAACCTTGCAGGAACGATCGGGGCGTTGTGCAGAATCGCGTCCGTTGTCACTCCCGATGTGTCTCCGCGAAAGGGGAGAGTGCCCGTCGCCATCTCATACAACACCACGCCAAATGAAAACAGGTCGGTGCGTGCATCCAATTCCTTGCCCAACACCTGCTCCGGCGACATATAGGCCACGGTGCCCACAGCGGTTCCCGGACTGGTCAATTGCTCCGCGCTCACTCCCCGAACCGCATCAGCGGTCTGCGTGGCTTGCGAGGCCGTTGCTTCACTCTTCGGAGTCAGCTTCGCCAATCCAAAATCGAGAATTTTCGCGTGGCCTCGTTTGGTAACAAAAATATTGGCAGGCTTGATGTCTCGATGAACGATTCCTTGGGTATGAGCGGCGTCCAATGCATCGGCAATCTCAATCGCCAAACTGAGCAGAACTTCCGTCTCAACCGGCTTTCCGCCGATCAGGTGCTTCAGCGTCTGGCCGTCCAGATACTCCATGGCGATGAAGGCTTGCCCGTTATGCTCATCAATCTCGTGAATGGTGCAGATGTTCGGATGATTGAGCGCCGAAGCAGCCTTGGCTTCGCGCTGAAAACGCTCAGAGCTTGTGGGTCTTTGGCTATTTCGTCAGGCAGGAACTTGAGGGCCACGAACCGGCCGAGCTTGGTGTCCTCGGCCTTATACACCACACCCATTCCACCGCCGCCCAACTTCTCGATAATGCGGAAGTGAGAAATGGTACGTCCGGAGAGTGGAGAAGATTCGGGCATTGGCGCGAATCTTATTCCGCGCCTAATGGCAAGTCAATCGGGAGGGACGCAGTGTAGCTGCAAAGTGAGAATGTCCGGTTTGTGCAAAGTAGAAATGTCCGCTTTTCTAGGGGCCGGGAGGCCCCATGGAAGAGGAGCGGATCGAGTTGAGCGCGAGAGAGCGAGAGCGATTGAAGATTCTGCACGAAGTCGAGCAAGGGCATCTGCGGCAGATCGATGCGGCAGACCGTCTGCGGCTGAGCGATCGCCAGGTGCGGCGCTTGCTGGGGCGTCTGCGCGACGCGGGGGATCGCGGGTTAGTGCATCGGCTGCGCGGACGTCCCTCGAATCGCAAGATTCCTGAGGACCTCCAGCAGCGCAGTCTGCGACGATTGCGGCTGCCGGCTTATCGGGGGTTCGGTCCTACGCTGGCCGCCGAGCATCTGGCGCGACACGGTCTAGCGGTGAGCCGGGAGACGCTGCGGAAGTGGATGAACGCCGCCGGACTGCGGGCGTCACGCCGCCGGCACGGGAAGCCGGTGCATGTGTGGCGCCCGCGCCGTGCTGCGTTCGGCGAATTGGTGATGATGGACAGCTCGCCGTTCCGCTGGCTGGAAGAGCGCGGCCCGGCCTGCCAGCTGATTGCGCTGATCGACGACGCCAGCAGCCGCGTCTGGGGCCGCTTCGCGCGGCACGATTCGAGCGAAGAAAATCTGCGCACCCTGGGCGGCTGGCTGGAGCGTTACGGGCGGCCACTCGCGTTATATACCGATAAAAACGGCCTGTTCGTGACCTCCCGGCCGGTGCAGTGGCAAGAGCAGTTGCACGACACTCCGCCACGCACGCAGTTCGGCCGCGCGCTGGCGGAACTGGACATCGAGTGGATCGCCGCGCACTCTCCGCAAGCCAAAGGGCGCATCGAGCGGTTGTTCAAGACGCTGCAAGACCGGCTGGTGAAAGAAATGCGCGTGGCGGAAATCGCGACGCTCGAGCAGGCCAATCGCTTTTTGGAAATCACTTTTTGGCCGGACTGGAGCCAGCGCTTTGCGGTCGAACCCGCGCAGCGCAGCGACGCGCACCGAAGTTTGCAGCGCGAGCAGCGACTGGAACAAATTCTCAGCGTGCGGGCGGCGCGCATCGTGGCCTCCGACCACACCGTGAAATGGGAGGGCCAACGGTGGGGCGTGCCGCGCGAACAAGTCTGTGCCGGATTGCGCGGCGCGCACGCCGAGATCGAGCGGCGGCTCGACGGCACGCACTGGCTGCGCTTTCGCGGCCGTTACGTGCCGCTGAACCCCTGCCCGCACACACCGCGATCGGCAAGTCCTTCCGGCCTACGGCCTCCAGGCCTTGCCGATCGAAAACCAAAACCCCCAACCAAGAGCAAACCCAAATACAGTCCACCTCCCGAACACCCTTGGAGAAGACCCTGGAAGCGGACATTTCTATCTGGCGAAAAACCGGACATTTCTACTTTGCGTTGACATCTGGAGGGACGCAGCGCAGATCACTGCAGCTTCGCGTGCTCCGTCTTGGCTTCTTTCAGGATGGGGATGTCGGGATCGGCGTCTTTCCAGTGGGTGAGAAAAGCCTGACGCGAATGCCTGGTTTGCGGGATGGGTCACTGCGTCGTGGAGCCTGACTCGCGTAGCAGCACGACGTCGCCTTCAATACGCCGTTGCAGCACCGCTAGGGTTTTCCCGTCGGGTGACCAGCTAAATTCTGCAATCTGGTCGCTCTTGAAATTCGTGATTTGACGGCGCGCCGATCCGTCCAGCGGCTGAAGCCACAAATTATCCACTCCACTTTGCGTAACCGGATAGACCAGTGCTTTTCCGTCGGGAGTATAACGCACTGCTACATTGGATATTCCCGGATCACAATCGAGCAGCCGCACCTGTGCCTTGGTTCCGGCCTCGACCGGAAGTAGCGCAATCTTGTGAACTGGATTAATCTCACCGACCACGACCAGGTAAACGAGTGTCTTGCCGTCCGGCGAGAAATCCAGGACGTTGGAGGCCGGAAAGGAATGAGGAATCACCGATCCTGGCACAACCTCCGCAGTTCCGCCTTCGATTGGCGTGAGCTTAACTTGATTCGTATCGTTATCTATGTAGTATATCAACTTTGAATCGCGAGAACATGCGGCACCTGAGTCGTTCTGGCCATTGGAGACCCGCATCAGGCTCGTCCCATCCGAATTGATTCGCCAGATGTCGAAGCCCGTCGCACCGCCTTGTCCAACGAGCGTAAGAAGCAAAGTGTGACCGTCTGGGCAGGCAGCAACGGAATAGAATGTCGAGTTGCTGTGGAGTGTCGCGCGATTACTTCCGTCGAGCGAAGCGCGAACGAGGTGATTGTCATCGATGAGGTAGAGTCGCGCGTTGTCCGCCCACGCGAGACCCATATTCGACCTCTGCTGCGGCGGCATTGCAGCCGCGGGGACATTGCTTCCCATAACTGCGGACGGTAGCGCATACAACGTGAACCAGGTCTTTTGCTGTACCGTGGCAAGCGTCTTCCCATCCGCCGAGAGCGTTAGTGTGATATAGCTGTTGGTGTCCTTAGTGATGGCACGAAGTTTTCCGCCCGGATACGACAAGTATCCTATCTGGCTGTAGCGCCAGGGCGAGCCCGCATTGTGGTAGCCCAGGAGGATGCCGCGGCCATCCGGCATCCACATCGGCGAGTTAAAGATGCTTTCGTGGGTTGTGGCTAAATCCCGCTCCTTCCCCGCGGAGAGATCCATCACTCGCACAGGGCCCGGTCCATAACCGGAGCCCACCACGCCGAGCCGCTCGCCATCAGGTGACCACGAGAGGAATAACCCAGCGCTTGAAACGGGACCCTCGGCAATCATTGTCTCACCAGTTCCGTCCGCATTGGCTTCGAGCAATTGATATTTTCCGACCTCTGGATCGTTGAGGCGCTCGTAAGCGATGCGCTTGCCGTCGGGTGAAAACGCAATATTCGTATCGATGTCGCGCCCCGCAATCTGAGGAACGCCACCGAGGGCCGGCGCCCGATAGAGATCCCAGACGTCATGCGCCGCTGTGCGTGCCTGGCGGAAGTAAAAGTAATTTCCGTCTGGAGAGAAAGTGAAATCGGGCGCGTAGAACGCATCCGCGGGTGGGATAATCTGCGTGTCGCTACTCGTCGCGACGTGCCGCAGCCAGATGCTCGCTTTGCCAGCGTCCAAGACTTCACTGAGAATATATTTCCCATCGGGCGAAATCGCCGCGGCCTGTGACTTTCCGTTATCGGTGATCTGCGTAATCGTGAAATTCTGAAACGGTACTTCCGATTTGCCGCTGAGCAGGGCAAAGATGCCGTACCCAGCGGCGGCGATAACCACAAGCGCGACGACGATGCCTGCGGTCAATCCCAATTTGTGCTGCTTCGCCGCGGCGACCATCGAACTGCTCGATGCATGCCGCGGCTCCCCTTGCGTTTGCAGCGAGGCACCGGCGCTCGATTCCCGTTCTGCTGTCAGCGCGGCTGCTGGTGCGGCATGAGAGCCGCTGAGTGCACCTGAAACAGTGTCACGCTGCAATCGCTTGAGGTCTGTCTGAATCTCTGAAGCGTGCCGGTAACGCAATTGCGGGTCTTTCTCCAGCGTCTTCTCGATGATTTCTTCCAATTTCACAGGCAAGTCCGGATTGAGCCGCACGGCCGGCGTCGGTTGCCGGTTCAAAATCGCATCGAAAATCAACGCTGTACTCTCTCCGCGGAATGGCTGCGTGCCCGTCGCCATTTCATAGAGTACCGAGCCGAAGGAGAAAATGTCTGTGCGAGCGTCCAGTTCCCGCGCACGGGCCTGTTCTGGGGACATGTACGCCACGGTCCCGATTGTGCTGCCGGGACTCGTCAGGTGGGACGGATCTATCTCCGCGTCGCGCGTCGCCGAAGCCATTTGCGCGGAGGCCGGCGTTACTGTCTTCGCCAAGCCAAAATCGAGAATCTTCACCTGTCCACGCTTTGTAATAAAAATGTTCGCAGGCTTGATGTCGCGGTGGATGATTCCTTCCGAATGAGCCGCGTCGAGCGCGTCGGCGATCTGTACGCCCCACTCCAGGAGTTGCTCGACAGGCAGCGATTTTCCGGCAATTCGATACTTTAGCGTCTGGCCGTCTAGAAATTGCATGGCGATAAACGGTTGGCCGGATTGCTCTCCAATCTCGTAAATCGTGCAGATATTGGGATGATCAAGAGCAGATGCGGCCTGTGCCTCGCGTCGAAAGCGTTCAAGGGCCTGCCGATCTCGGGAAAGCTCATCTGGAAGAAATTTCAACGCTACAAATCGATGGAGCGTGGTGTCTTCGGCTTTATACACAACGCCCATGCCGCCGCCACCGATTTTTTCGAGGATGCGGTAGTGAGAGATGGTCTGGCCGATCATTGCTGCCATGGCGCCCTTGGCGAGGCATGTTAGGCCGCGATCAGAGGCAAGTCAACGAAAGTGAATCTGAAGGGACGCGGCCGACTCGATCATTATTTCGGGCCCGCAGTGCGCCTCGGACTACGAGAATCACGGTGGTCCGCAAGGGATCGTTCCGCGGATACCCCAAGTAATTGAATTGGCGTGGCCAAGCGTGCAAGAAAACGGTGGTCAGCAAGGTACACCTTCTGGGCCACTCGCCGGCGAGTAGCGCATCAACTACCTGCTTTATCCCCATTGCACGCTGGCATCCTGCCGGGTCTTGGCTGAGACGCGCGGACCCCGGCTGGAGGAGCCGGGGCCCACGAGGATTTGGTTGGCGATGGCCGATCCTACTGCAGCAGCATTCTCTTGGCTTCAACGGTCACGATGGCCGGCAATACAGTTCCATCCGGCAAGGTGAGAGATGCTTGCACCATGCGGATTTCTGTGTTGGCGGTGTCCACCACGAAGCTGAGGACCGAGGTGCGCGCCAACTGGCCGCCTTCGTAGAAGTTGACGGTGATAGTGCCAGTGCAGTTGGGATTCACGGAGAAAGTTCCGTCGCTGGTCTCCTGCGCGTATTGGCCGCCGACGCTGCGGGCTTCGGTGCCGCTGAGGGTGCCGTTGGCCTCGAGCGTGGCCGTCCCGACGGCCGCGATGGGCACCGGGCCGGTGGGGAGAATCAGCGTACCGTTGAGTGTGAACGCCCAGTTGCCCGCGAGCTTTGCCGCGGTGCAATGCTGCGCGTGAGCAGGGGATGCAATTACGGCCATGGCGATTGCGACCGCTAAGGTGAGCATCATTTTTTTCAGGAAGTTCATATTTTCTCCTCTCTTATCCAGCAGCACATTGATGTGCGCCGCTGCGGGCGGGAGAATTGTTCAAATAGGAACGCAGGACAATGGACGCGGGCTTGATTGGCGCTTGTCCGTTTCTTAATAGCTATCGCAGTGGTTATACAGAAGTTAGGCAACGGCCTTACCGGAGGCGGCGCTATTCCGGCATTGCGTTGTTGGTGCTAGACTGCGCGGCAACACTACCCCATGCACGAATCGGCTCAGTTTAGGCGTCCAGTTAAGTTCGGAGTTTTTGAGGCGGACCTCGCCACCCGCGAACTGCGCAAAAGCGGCCTGAAGATTCGCCTTCAAGACCAGCCTTTCCAGGTTCTCGCGATGTTGCTGGAAAATTCCGGCCAAGTCGTCTCCCGCGACGATCTGCGCAAGAAACTCTGGCCCTCCGACACCTTCGTGGATTTCGACAATGGCCTCAACATTGCGATTAATAAGATTCGAGAAGCACTTGGGGATTCCGGGAGCATCCGCAGTTCGTCGAGACACTGCAGCGCCGCCGATCATGCGCATCCTGAATCTTGGTCAGATCGAAGTATTCCTTCCAGCATGGCTGCTCTTCTTGAAGCGGAGACGGACAATAGCAGACCTCGACCCAGCGAGCGGTCCCATCCACACAGAGCCGGGCTTCGCCCATGTTTCGGAGGTACTCGCCCTCCGCAACGGAGCCTTTGCCCAAGGTGCCCTGCTCGATTGCCGTGAGCAAAGCTTGTTCACATCCTGGCTTCACCCGCGCTCGCACTAGATATCGCATTGAGTGATTTTATCATCGCCGCGAACTCGCCCCAACGTTCGGATGTGTGGCCGCAGCAGCTTGCGAACCAGCGGATTGGGGCAGGGCAGCGGGCGTCGCGGACCATGTGTGGACGATCGAAGAATTGGTGTCGCTGCTTGACGGAAGTGCTACTATCGGCGCCTAAAATTACAAACGCCCGATTCGTAGTCGGGCGTCTTGGGCACTGGCCTGTGCTCCGAAACTAGCACGGGGGTGTGCCGCATGCAAGGAAATTTCGAGTGGACATCCAGAAAGCTGCTGCATGGGCGACTATCGGAAGCTTCGTGGTTATCTGTATTTCCCTCTACCTTCAATGGAGTGCAGTCCACCCCCACGGAGCAGCGACCGGAACCGCTACACAACCGATGACTCCCTTTCACCCACCGCTATGGATTTCCTTGATTATTCTACTCGCTGCTGGAGTATTGCATGTCGCTGCGGCTGTGCTTCAGAACAAAAGGCCACTCCCTCCCGCTCCAGTTTCAGCCGTGGCTTCCAATCTAGCTCCAGTTCCACCTCTACCTAGACCTCCAGTTCCGGTGTCCATACCGGCTTCCGCCGAGGTCGAAAAGCCCAGTTTCGTCGGGACGAGTATCACGCCTGAGTACCTTGTTAGCGCATTTAAGGAGCACACGCACGTCCAAGCAAGGAAAATGATAGAGCCATTCATCGGCAAAAGGATAAGGGTTTCTGGTCAACTGGCCGAAGTCCTGTCTAGCACTCCAGAGTTTGCGCAGGTTACATTTTCTCGCCAAGTCCCCCTCGGCGAAGAATATGTGACTATTTACATGTACTTCCACACTCGCGCTCGCATTGATCGCCTTGCGATCCTGAGGCGTGG
Organism: uncultured Acidobacteriota bacterium; assembly: GCA_963841235.1. Taxonomy (GTDB): domain Bacteria; phylum Acidobacteriota; class Terriglobia; order Acidiferrales; family UBA7541; genus Palsa-147. The sequence goes on from CAWJBU010000001.1 coordinate 390,557, forward strand.
AGACAGTATCACTGTCTCTGGCAGAATTAAGGAGGTCAGTGCCGTTCAAATTGATTTGGACGATTGCGATCTTGAAGGTTAAAACCGGCCCTTTTTTCAATGTGAGTTACTACCGGGCTAAGCTTTGGGTTGCTTCTTTACGATTGCGCCGGTGGCAGCCGAAACCTCTGCGGCCACGCTATCCGGAGCAGGTTCTGATCTGCATTCCCAAACTTTTACACACTCGGCGCGGGCAGCATTTGCCAACCCTTCGTCAGCCGTAACAAGAATGGACTGCGAATTTGGACCCAGCACGTTAAATCGCCCATGCATGATCGTCACGATCTGAAAGCAGTCCAGGAAATCGATCTTGTGCTTCTTGATCAACCGCTCTGCCTCGGAAAACACAACGGGCGACAAGATCGGTACGTCGTCCTGCCGGAGGTTAACCCCTAGAAACTGCCGAATGAAATTCTGAACGTACCTAATGTAATTGGCCTCGGTGATCAGTCCTTGCAAGAATTTTCTCTTGAGAACCGAGAACGTTTCCGTGATGCAGTAGGATGTTGCGTACATCCCGTCTGTGTGCTGCCAATAGTATCTCCGAAGAACATCCCGACCGGGTTCTTCGGCTGGATCATCAGCAACCAGCTTCACGAGCGCCGAAGCGTCAAGATAGTGAGCTTTGCACCAAAACGTGGGACCCATGGATTTCCCTTCCTGGACTGGCCCTATCCTGGGCAAAAGCCCTGCACGGCAGTCATTCTATTCTATCGCAGTCTAGCGAGGGTGGGTTCAGCGCCGCGCTCGGCGTCCGGTGGCCGGGCTACTCACTACTGGCACCCGCGGAGCTGGTCCAAAAGGCCGCCGCAGCTTGCGTACCAGCGGGCTAGGCCAAGGCAGGGGGCGAGTGAACGTGGCCCTGAACTTCTAATTCCCGAAGCGAAATACGGGCGAGACCCAGGGCAGCTTAATTTTTTTGGTTGAGCACCGATGGCGACGCGGCAGGCTTTACCATTGGCACAGAACTCTTTGGAGCTGACGCCTGCTCTAAGCGGTCGCTCGCAAGCTGGCTTCCGTGCGGCCTGCGCATTCTGGGTGTGGGCAGGCGCATTCGATCCCAGGGGTGTCGTCCATCGTTTCGCATTGTGCGCTGCAATACTTGCCAATCGTGACGTGGCAAGTACAGTTTGGATGCGCACACTTGGTTGGATGAGATGTCATCGGCCCCTCCACCCGGTTGATGTTTTCTGCAGGCGGCGCGTTGCAGGATAACGGCTGAAATTAAAAGCCGCGTGGCGAAACGAGCACCCCCTAATGGGGCACCGGGCAGTGGAAATTGTGGGCTCGCTACACTGCGGTGACGAGTTCCACACGATCCCCAATTACGACGAAAAGTTGGGCGCAGTAAGGGCGCAAAACTAGCGTCCAAACTTCCCAATACTGGCCTTCGGTGAGCGTAAAACTGATGCCCAAAAAACAATTTCTCAAAACCAGGGTGTTGGAATAGCGACAGGCGGTGTTGATGGAGAGTCCGTTTACGCCAGGTGCGCTGGTGCGCGTGAATCTCGCGGGCATGGAGGTCGGGGGAGTATCGTTTCAGGCGGCGGTTACCGACGCGGTAGGAAATATCGCGAAACAAACCTCGGAGGAACCGCCAAAATATCTTCTGCGGCTGTTTTTTTCTTTTCGGGGAATCAGCGAAGTGGAAGTGCCGGCGGATCGGATTCGTGGCGGGTAGCAATTTCATGAGCATCCTTACGACGCACACGCATGAGTGCCCGCGCTGCGGCGCACGATGGGAGTGCAACGGCCTAATGTGCCGCGTCTAATTGAAACGAGTGATCACATGACCAAGCAGTTTGAGGCGCAACCGCGACCTCGGAATCGGCTTTTTTGGAATCAGTTTTCCGGTGGGCCGACACCAGGTCGAGAACGTCAGGCATGCGGCGTTGTGAGATAATCCCACCCATGATGGCGACCAGTGCCGTAATTCCTAGAGCATTTCTGGTCCTCTCCGTTTCTTTCGCGCCTCTACCGGCACAGACTCCCGGTAGCCAGCAACAACAGCCCGAGTTCGTCCGGCAGGGCCAGCAATTGATGCGCGAGGGAAAGTTGGATGACGCGCTGGCGCTGTATCGCAAGACTCTCCAGACCTCGCCGAATTCCGTTCCGGCCAATATCGCGGCGGGGAGTGTCCTCGACCTCATGGGTCGGGGTGAGGAGGCCCGCAAGTATTTTGCGAAGGCAATTGAGAGTGCGGACACGCCCGAGCATAAGGCGATGGCACAGCGGGCAATGGCGATGTCTTACGCTTTCGAGGGGAATTGTAAGAAAACCGTCGAGTACGAACAGCAGGTCTTCGACTACTACGGCACCATGAAGAACTTTTTTCAGCAGGGCGAAATCGCGGACGAAGCCGCCCGCGTTTGCATTGACTCAGGCGATTTCGACACCGCCTACAACTGGTATCAGTTAGGCCACGACACCAGATTGGAGGAACCCAACATCCAACCGGCTCGCCAAGACCTTTGGACATTCCGTTGGGAGCACGCGCAGGCCCGCATCGCTGCCCGAATCGGGAATCAAGCCGAAGCGCAGAAGCACGTCGCTGCCGCCAAGGCCATCCTCGACAAGGGAACCAATCCCGAGCAGGCGCAATTCCTTCCCCACCTGCAAGGCTACGTCGCATTCTATGCGGGAGATTACAAGGCGGCCCTTAAAGAACTGTTAAAGGCAAACCAGAACGACCCATTCGTCCAATGCTTGATTGGCCAGACCTACGAAAAGCTAGGCGACAAGGGCAAAGCGGTTGAGTTTTACCGCAAGGCTGCGGCAGCCATCGCCCATAACTCCGCCGCAGCTTATGCGGTGCCGCTGGCTAAGAAGAAGCTCGCCTCGCTGCCGAGCTAGGGTTTTTCGACCTCGGGTTTGTGGCGCAGCTTTCGCGCCGGTCGCTGCGCTGCAAGAAGCCGATCTGGCTGCAAAAGTCATGGAGGCCGTGGTCTCGTGACTGCCAGCTGGTCCCCGCCTTTATGCCAACCAGCACAACAGCGTGGTCCAAAAGGCCGCTGCAGCTTGCGAACTAGCGGAGTAGGGTTGGGGCAGCGGGCCGTCCAACTCGGGGGAATTGAAGTCGTCGTGTTGAGGCTGTCGCTGTCGCGCTGTGTGGACCGCGCCGACTGGACCGTTTGCACCTTCACGCGGACCGGATTTTTCAGACCCGGAGAAAAAAAATGCAGGACCGTGTCGCATGGCCGCATTACTTTGAAGGGCGACGATCGCGCCGCCCTTCCTCGTTTGCCTTCGCTCGGCTGATTTAGATTTGGCCGTAGCCGCCGTCTACGTTTAGTTCAACGCCAGTGATGTACGAGGCGTCTTGCGACGCCAGGAAGGCTACGGCGCTTGCTACTTCTTCGGGTTGGCCGAAGCGCTTCATTGGGACCCTTTCCTGGACTGATTTCGAAAAGTCAAGAAAGGCTTCTTTCGTCAGTCCGGTTCTCTCAAAGATTGGGGTTTCGATGGGACCTGGGGCGACTGTGTTCACGCGGATGTTGCGTCCGACGAGCTCTGCGGCTGCGGTTCGGGCTAGGGAGCGCAGCGCTGCTTTCGTTGCGGAATAGGCGCTGGTGCCTGCGGTGCCGGTGCGGTCTGCTACGCTCGTGTTCAGGATGATCGAAGCGCCGTCATTCAATAATGGAAGCGCTTTCTGGATGGTGAATTAGGCGCCCTTGATGTTGATGTCGAACTGCTCGTCGTAGGCGCTTTCGGAGGTTTCGGCAAGCGGGGCGAATTTGACGATTCCGGCGTTGACGAAGAGGACGTCGATCTTGCCGAGTTCCTTGGCAACATCTGCGTAGAGCTTGTCGATATCGGTGAGCTTGGAAACGTCGGCTTGCACTGCGAGAACTCCATTGCCGATGGTTTTCACGGCTTCGTCGAGGGTTTTCTTGCTGCGACCGGAGATGGCTACTCTGGCGCCTTCCTCTTGGAGGCGCTTGGCCGTGGCCAGACCGATGCCGCTGTTGCCGCCGGTTACGACTGCTACTTTTCCTGCCAGTCTCTTCATGATGGGTCTCCTTTTAATTGCGACCTTTGCGCGACCCTTGCCGTTGACAGCCAGTTTGCCGGGCCGTCAAGCTTTCGATATTTAGATAACCATCGAAACGTTAAGATGCAAGTATTTCCGGAAGATTGTGCGGGGCGGCCAGCTTGTGGCGGTAAGGCAATGAGTTCGCTACACTTTAAGCGGGATCATGAAACGGGCGGAGATCGAGAAAATATCGAAGGCGCTGGCCGATTCGACGCGGCTCAAGATCTTTGAGGCTATCTCGGCGGGCGAGCACATGACCTGCGGCGAGATCGTGTCGATGCGCGGCGTTACGCCTGCGACGGTTTCGCACCACCTCAGGATTTTGAGCGAAGCGGGGTTGATCGCTTGCCGGAGACAAGGGCAGTATGTTTATAGCGAGACTGTGCAGAAGAGGGTGGCGGAGTATACGCGAGCGGTGGCGAAGCTAGCGCGGCGGCAGAGTAAGTTGCGGCGGGGGTGAGTGGAAGGTCCGGCTCAAACTGGCAGCTTTTTATTCCATCTGACCTTGCCTACGGCGAGCGCGTCAACGGCCCCACCATCGGCCCCAACGCCATCCTGATCTTTGAAGTAGAGCGCCTCTCGGTCCAAGAGATAGTTGAGCCCGAGGCCAATCCCAATCTGTGAGCGAATCCCGCTTGCCGCCCCAACCCGACTGAGGCATGCCATTTTGGGGAATTTTCCAATCTGAATCCTGTCAACAGGCCGTCAGTCAATGCGCAGGGATTCGAGAAACGATCTTCCCATGATTTCCAGCCGCCGCTCCAATTTTTCCGTGCAGTCACAGTTGCTGCAGGCCCAGGGTTCAGAAACATTGTAGTCGCGGAGGCGACGCCGATCATGCGCGTCCTGAATTTTGCTCAGCTCGAACTACCGCGCACGAAGGAAGCTATAGAGCTTGACGCAGAACACCCATACGGCGGCATTGATCGCCAGTTCTACGGGCACTTGCAGAACGGTCAACCGCGTCAGCGTAAGCCCACTGTTCCACAACAGCTTCTCAACGATGTATGCACCCGCCAGATCGCCTGGCAGCAGCAACAGTGAGCCCGTGACCCACAGAGCCGGGCCAAGTGCCGATAAGAAGTGGCCTGCCGTCCACGCACAAACTTCACGAACGCCTTGCACAGCAAGAAAAATTAGCCATCCGTTACGGTTCATTGGTCGTCATGGTCCGTGCGCAGGTGACCATTGACCGCTATTCCCCACGTTCACTACTGCGCCAGCCAGCGCACGTGTCGAGAGTTGGGCAGCCAAATTCAAGCGCCCGTTGCTGTGCCTGAGAGAATTGGATACAGTACCCCCGAGTTCTTTATTCGCGCGGATGTCCCACAATATTCTAGCCGCGCACCTAGCTTGCTTGCAGCTGCGGCAGGTGAAAGTGAGAAATATGGGCGGCATACTAGGGGATTTTCCGCAGAATTGCTAAGCGGATGCAACCTCAAGCCGATGAATAAAATCTGCTAAGTGGCTCGCATTTAAGCTGCACCAAATTCCATCCCCAATCAAAGCCGTGATCTTCCTGGTAATCGTGCGCTTCCGCAGGCTGGGACCGCTCACCACTGGCACCTCTGTAGGGACTGAATTGCGACTGGAGATGGTCTGAAAGCCCCCAAAATCAATCAAAGTACTTAAACAGCACGGCAAACACGAAAAAACCTAGCACCGCTGCGACAATCGCGCAAACGGCTACGATCACCAGAGTGTCAGGCTTGGACCAGTGAAATAGCGCTCTGAATCTCATCGTGCGGCTCCGCTCATTAATCCTGAAACTCCCCCTCCGGGACTTGTCGGGCCACTTGGGTAGTATTTATCTCCGACCTTCGTCTTCCACATCTACGCCAAACTCCCGCCTCTCGTCTTCATCCAATTCGATTTTCTCAAGTGGTGACAATTCGCCGTGATACAACTCGATGGCTTCGATACCGAAGAATACGTCTTTATGCCCACAGTCGGGACATCGCGCCGAGAATTCTTTATCCTTGAGTTCGTTAATCTCGCGAATGTCCCACCATATCCCCGAGACGCACCTAGCTTGCTTGCATTTACGGCATGCGAAGGTGAGAAAAAAGCTCGGCATGATTTGGCGATTTTCTACCGAACGCGGCGGGATCGCAAGGCGGATCTCCTTCCCTGGGAACCGACTCACGCATTCTCGATAGCCGGGATCCGGCGGACAATTTCTGATTCGAGGAACGACGTAACATCTGACGTAACAACTGGGCCTAAATCTGCTGATTACTGCTCAATTGATTTTGGGAAGCCGCTTGAAGCCATTGAATTTAAGTACCTTGTACTGGCACTACCTTAATCGGCAGGTCGCCGGTTCAATCCCGGCCCTCGGCTCCAGTACCGCTTGGTGGTTCATCGCTCGCCTCATTCTGTCCGGCTAAAAAACACCCTGTCCGCGCGTGATTTGTGCCCCTGGCGTTGAGATTGGTAGTAAGACGCAGGCGGGAGTGCCTGCGCTACCAATGCGTTCCATTCTTGGACATGCTTGAGCTATCTCGCGAGGTTTGGGTGTAAACTCTAGCGATCAAAATCGTGTCCGGTGGCCCATAGGGGCCATTCGTAAGGACGCGGGTTGAGTCTCTGGGGTCGTGAGCGGATGGGCCCGGCCGGATCGGCCTGGGACCCCATCAGGGGCGGAAGTAGTGCTACTGGCGGGGGATCCGGAGTTGAGTATTTTGAAGAGTAGGTCAGTTTCCCCGAGCGTGCGGAGGTTTGGACGCTCGATCATGCGCATGTAACGCTGCCTCCACCTGTAGCTCTTCCCCGTGAACGCGAAGTGGGGAGATTCTGCGTCAAAAGCCTCTGAGGCGAGAGGTGTGAGCTGAAGAAGCTGGGCAAATACGAGGTGATCGGCGAGCTGGGACACGGCGCCATGGGCGTGGTGTACCGCGCGCGCGACCCGATCATCAACCGCCTCGTTGCGCTGAAAACCATCACGGCCGGGATCGCCAATGATCCCAACCTGCTCCAACGCTTTTACCGCGAGGCGCAATCCGCCGGCGGCCTGCAACATCCCAACATCGTGACGGTATACGACATGGGCGACGAGGGCGGCATTCCCTTCATCGCCATGGAATTGGTCGACGGTGAAAGCCTGGAACACCTGATTGCGCGGCGCTCCGACCTACCGGTTTCGCTGAAGCTTGTTTATGCGCTGCAAGCGTGCCGGGCGTTTGACTTCGCGCATAAGCGCGGCATCGTTCACCGCGACATCAAGCCCGCCAACGTCATGGTCAGCAAGGAAGGCGTTGTGAAGGTGGTGGACTTCGGGATTGCGCGGGTCCTGGAGAGCTCGAAGACGCAGACGGGCATGTTGATCGGAACGTTCGCTTATATGTCGCCCGAGCAGTATCAGGGCGAGCACGCGGACGAGCGCTCTGATCTTTGGTCCTTCGGCGTGCTGCTTTACGAGTTGATGGCTTACCAGCGGCCGTTCCCCGGCGAATCTCCGGCGAGCCTGATGCACGGAATCTGCCAGGTTGAACCGAAACCGCTGCGCGAAGTGGCGGCGGATTGCACGCCGGCGCTCGAAGCCGTTGTGTACCGCTTGCTGCGGAAGCTGCCGGCCGAGCGTTACCAGTCGATGGAGGACGTGCTTCTCGATCTCGATCCGATCTGCCGGGCATTGCAGGCGGAGACGGTGATCGATCTGGTTGCTCAAGCGCGTCAATCCGCAACGCAGGGTGATTATTCGCAGGCGCGCGACTTTCTCCGCCAGGCTCTGCAGATTGACCCGACGCATACCGACGCCAGGACTTCGCTTGAAAAGGTCAACGCCGAGCTGCGGCGCATTCTGATCCGGCCCAAGGCGCAACAGCACGTTGAGAAAGGCCGGGCGCTTCTGGAAGAGGGCAAGATCCAGGAAGCGAAAGCCGAAGCGGAGAACGCTCTGCAGCTCGATTCGAGTTTCACGCCAGCGCAAGAGCTGCGGCAGAAGGTGCAGGAGGAATTCAACCGCGCGCAGTCTATCGCCGAGTGGCTGCAGAATTCGAAGCAGCGTCTCGCTGAGGGAATGCCGGAAGAAGCGGACGCGCTGCTGGCGAAGGTGCTGGAGCTCGAGCCGTCCAACCGCCAAGCCCAATCACTTCTGAAGCAGGTAGCGAGCGAAAAAGCGGAACGCGCGCGACGATTGCGGCTGCTCGAAAAAATGCAGGAAGCTCGCGGGCTTTGGACGCAGCAGAATTACGAGGCCTGCATCGAGCTTCTCACGGGCCTGCAGAAGGAATTTCCGGACGAAGACGAGATCCAGCGGCTGCTCGATACGGTGCACGAAGATCAGGCCGAACAGCACCGCGTGCAAACGCTGGACAAAGCGCGGAATCTGCTGGCGGCCGGGCATCACGAGGACTCCAAAGCGCTGCTCGTCGGCCTGCGGAAACAATTTCCGAATGAAGAGGAGATTCCCAAGCTCCTCGAAGATATTCGCGAGGATCAGGCGAAGCAACACCGGTTGCACAGTCTGGCTGAGGCTCGAAGCTTCCTGGCGAACCGGCGCTACGACGAGTGCATTTCGCTGCTCAAGACGCTGCACAGCGAATTCCCTCAAGAGGACGAGATTTCGCGGCTGCTAAACACGGCTTTGGAAGATCAGCGCGAGCAGCGCCGCCAACAGGGACTTGCCGAAGCGCGCACGCTGCTAGCATCCCGGCGCTATGACGAGTGCAAAAAGCTGCTGGCGGAACTTGGCAAGCTCTATCCGAGCGATAGCGAGATTCCGGATCTAGTGAACGCGGTGCGCGCCGACCAGGAGGAGCAGCGCAAGCTCAAGGGTCTGGCAGAGGCGCGGGATCTGGTCGCCGCGAAGCGGTATGAGGACGCGATTGCTCTCCTCGCCAAGCTGAAAGCCGATTTCCCCAATGATCTGAATATTCCGAAATTCCTCGAGACTGCCACTGAGGACCAAAGGCAGCAGGTCCGGCAACAGCGCATCGCGGAAGCGCGGAATTTGCTCGCGGCGCAACAATTCGATGCCTGCAACGCGCTTCTCGCTGAGCTGCGCAAGCAATTTCCTGACGACGGCGAACTGCGCGGTTTGCTCGAAGCGGTGCGCGCAGGGCAAGAGGAGCAGCGCAAGCTCAAGAGCCTTGCGGAAGCACGTAACCTACTGGCATCGCGGCAATACGACGAATGCGACTCGCTCCTCGCGGACCTGCGGAAGCAATACCCCGACGATGGCGAAGTGCGCGGTTTGCTCGAGGCGGTGCGCGCGGGGCAGGAGGAGCAGCGGAAGCTCAAGAGCCTCGCGGACGCGCGCAGCTTGATGGCGTCGCGCCAGTATGACAAGTCCATCGAGATGCTTACTACGCTGGGGAAGGAGTATCCCGGCGACCCTGACATTCCCAAGCTTCTGCAATCGGCCGTCGAATCCCAGAAAGAGCAGCGGCGGCGGCAGGGATTAACCGGGGCGCGCAGCTTGCTGGCCGCGCGGCGTTACGACGACTGCAATTCCCTGCTCGGCGATTTGCAGAAGCAATTCCCGAACGACAAGGAGATTCTCGGCCTTTCCGATGCCGTGCGCGCCGACCAGGAAGAGCAGCGCAAGCTCAAGGGTTTGGCGGAAGCGCGCGAACTGCTGGCGGCGCGGCATTATGACGAATCCGTCGCCCGACTCACGCTCTTGGCAAAAGAATTTGCCGCGGATGACGAAATCCCACGCCTGCTCGCCACCGCGCGCGAAGGCCAGGCCGAACAGCGCAGACTCAAGGGATTGACCGATGCACGCGCCCTGTTGGCAGCCAAGCGGTATGACGATTCCATTGCGCTGCTAAAGGAACTCGGCAAGCAATTCGCCAATGATCGCGAAATTCGCAAACTGCTCGCTAGCGCGGAAGAAGAGCGCGCCGAGCAGGAAAAGCAGCAGAAGCTCGTCGAGGCCCGGACGCTGCTGGCCGCGCAGAAATTCGCGGAATCGCTGGCGCTGCTCGAGGCGCTGCGCTCCGCGTACCCGAAAGACTCCACCGTCCAGAAGCTGCACAAACTCGCGCAGCACGAACAGGAGAAGCAGGTCCGTCAGGAGCGCCTGCAGCGCGAGATCGAATCGCTGAAGAAACTCGTGAATGAGAAAAAATACCCCGAGGTCGTCCGGCGCGGAGGAAGCCTGCTGATTGAATTCGGGGGCGAAGCCGATCTCAGCAGACTGATTGAATTCGCGCGCAGCCAGCAGGCTCAAATCGAGCAGGAAATCCGTCTGCGCAAGACAATCGAAGAAGTGAAGGCCCACGCCGGCGCCGGCCGCTTCCCGGAGGCCAGCCGCGCTGCTCAGGCCGGGCTCAAGGCGTTCCCGGGCAACGCGGAATTGGCGAGCCTGCGCGAACAAGCGGAACTTCAGACCAAGAAGCAGCAGACGCGGCAGGACATGGAACTGCGCATCCGCGACATCAAGATCAAGATCAATCGCGAGAAGTTCAGCGAAGCCGTGGACCTGGCGCAGCAATCGATCGCCACCCTCGGACCGAACACGGATCTGACTCAACTTCTGAATTCCGCGCTGGTGGAAATGAAGGCGCGCGAGAAAAAGCGCGATCAGGAGCAAAAGCTCGAGGAAATTCGCGCGAAAGCTCTGCAGGGCAATTTCGACGACGCCACGATGTCGCTCGACGAGGCCGTCCAGACCAATTTGATCGAGGCGTACGATCCTCGCTTGCAGCGGCTCTCGCAAGAGATCGAAACAGCGAAGGCCGCAGCGACCGCGGGACCCAGCGCCGAAACGCCGCCTGCCGCCCCGACACTTTCCCGTGAATATGCATTCTTGCAAGGAACGCCGCAGCCGCTGACTCCGCCTCCGGCCGAAAAGTCGGAGACCGAGACGGCGCCTACCGCGCAGGCGTCTGCGAGTCAGCCCGCCATTTCTTCGCAGCCCGTGATTCCTCCGCCTCCACCGCCGCCCGCAGCGGTAAAATCCCCAGCGGCTGCGGCACCCGCACCTCCGCAAGGTCCGGCCTCTAAGCCGAAAGAGCAGCCGGTGATCGCGCGGCCCGTCTCAGCGCCGCCGCCGAAGGCGAAAGAACCCGTTCGTGCCCCGGCCCCAGCGGCCGCGCCTGTCGAAGCGCAAAGAAAAGCCGCACCGGCAACGGCCGCCGTTGCAGCATCCGTTTGGAAGAAGCCGCCCGTGCTGGCGGCAGCAGCGCTGGGCATTGTGCTGGCAGTCTGGGCCATCGTGCATTTCATGTCGCCGTCGCAGCCCAAGCCGGTTCCCTCTTCGGCGCCCGCGGCCACGGCCACGCCGACAAAGCGCGCGCCCGCGCCGCCGCCCGTAAATCCGCTCGAAGTGCAGCAGCGCAGCGCGATGGATGCGGCAGACAAACTCATCGCCGCGGGCGATTTGAATGGCGCTCTGCTGAAGCTGCAGCAAGCTGAGAAGTTGAATGGACCGCTCACCGAAGACATCAAGAAGCGCGAAGCCACCACCGAAGAATCGATGCGCAACTCTGCACTCGCCGCGCTGCGCCAGCAGGAAACGCTGTTATGGCGGCAGGCGACCGCGGATATGGATGGCAGCCGGTTTGACGCCGCAAAACGCGACCTCCAGAAGATCCTCGCGCTCGGCGATGGAGGCGTTCGCAAGGACGACGCGCACAAGTATATCGACGAGGTCATCCCGCGCCGCCAGCAGGAAGAGAATCTCTTTCGTCAGGCTAAACAGGCCGCGCAATCGAGCGATCCGAAGTCTCTTCAAAAGGCCGTGGATCTCTCCGGGCAGGTCGTAGCCCTGAACGGGCCGCGGCGTCCGGAAGCCGAGCAGCTCGAGACCGCTACGCAGGCGAGACTGCAGCAGCTCCAGCAGGATGCCCTCAAGCAGCAAATTGCGAGCCTTGAAAGCGGTGCGCGGCAGGATCTCAAGCGCGGAGACCTCAATGCCGCCCGCCAAAAAGCCGATCAGATCAGGAATGTCGGTGGCGACGCGTCGGCGCTTTCCACCGATATCGACAAGGCTCAGGCAGATCAAGCCCGGCTCGCGCAATCGGAGAACGAGTTCCAACAAGCTCTTGCCAACTACAAATCCACCGGCGCAGCGGACAAAAGCGGCCTGGAGAAATCCCGCGCGGCCTTCGATGCCATCGCTCGTTCGAATAGCCCGCACGCAAGTGAGGCGCGGCAGTACGCCAGCACGATCAACAGCAAATTGGATGCGCTGAACCAGCCTCCGCCGCCCGCCGCGCCGACAAAACCGGATCCGGCTGCGATCAGGGCCGCCGATATCGCCACGATCCGCACGCTCGTGGAGCAAGCCTATCCCCACGCTTTCGAGCAACGCAGCGCCGACGCCCTCGGCCGGATTTGGCCGGACATGGGATCGCAACGCCACGGCAAGTACAAAGCTGCGTTCGACGGCGCAAGTTCGATTCAAATGCAAGTCCAGATTCAGGGAGCGATCGAGCTTAGCGCCGACGGCTCGACGGCGTCAGTGAACGCCGCGGTCGCCGAGCAATACACGCCGAAAGGCGACAAGCCGCACACCAGCAACGATCAAGCGGTGTTTCCAGTTGCAGAAGTCGGGCCAGGGATGGGTCATCAAAGAGGTTAGGTAGAGAGTTCCGTTCGGCTAAATCGGGAATCGGCGTCTTGACAATTCATCAAGGAACTATAGACTCGGCAAATTGTTTCACCCGGGTGGGAGTGCGCGCTTCGCCGGCGCATCGGAATCATAATTCTGTAATCAAGTCGGCCAAAATCTATCTGGAGAGGTATCGACCCATGTTCAAGCGAGTGATTCTGGGAACCTTCGTCCTGGCGCTATTCGGGGCCGGCAGCGCATTCGCGCAGACGTGTCCATTGAACGGCACGTCGAGCAACAAGCTCGTCTGCTTAATCCCCCAGGTTTATGGTCCTTTTGGTTTGGGAACCACCTCGGATCCCACACAATCCGTCTTGGACACCGGCCTGCACCACAACGCGCACTTCGAAAACGATTTCGTCGCGACCTTTTCTCCGATTAACGAAGCGGTCGGAATACAAGTGTCGCAGTTGCCCACCGCGTCGCCGTCATCCGGAATCAGCTTTCATTACGACAGTTCGCTCAAGACCTTCGTTCCGTCGACGGACGAAAGTCTCGGCCCCATCGTCGGCGAGCGCGCCGGCACCATTGGCCGTAACAAATTCTTTCTAGGCTTCAGCTACCAGTATTTCGGCTTCAGCAGCATCGATGGACAGGACATGGGCAAGATTCCCTCCGTCCTGCAGCACCAGCCGTTCCCACCGCCGTTCAAGTTTCCGGGCATTACCTCATGCCCCAATCAAACCAACTTAACGGGCGCCTACACCGCCAATCCGTGTTTCGTGCGCGACTTTATTGACACCACGAACGACATCAACCTGAACGTGCATCAATACACGATTTATGTGACCTACGGAATCACATCGCATCTCGATATCTCTGCGGCCATTCCACTTCTCGACGTAAAGATGTCCGTCACATCCAACGCCACGATCGTCCCCAATTCTGCGGCTCCGCAGGGCTCGCAGCCGGGCAACGTGTTTCACGAATTCAACCCGAATAACCCCGTGCTGGCGGCGCAATGCGCGCAGGCTGCGGCGGCGGGACAGGCGTGTTTGAGCGCCAAGTTCTCCGATTCCGGCAGCGCGGCGGGAATCGGCGACGTCGTGCTTCGCGGCAAGTTCACGGTTTATCGCGGCGAACATCTGGGATTTGCCGGCGGGATGGATTTTCGTTTGCCGACTGGCGACTCGCTGAATTTCCTTGGCTCGGGTTCGCTCGGCGTAAAACCCTTTGGAATCGTCTCATACAGCGCGCGTGTTTCACCTCACGCGGAAGTGGGCTTCGAATGGAACGGAGCGTCCCAACTTGCCGGACAAAACCTCGTCCCCGGGGCGAATCCGGCTGCATTCGACAAGAAAGGCCCGATTCCAAACCGCTTTCTCTACATCGTTGGCGCGGATGTCGCGGTCGTTAAAAGGCTCACTGCAGCGTTCGATCTCTACGGACAGCGTTTGTTCCACTCGCCCGAGCTAATCTCGCAACCGTTTACCGATTTGGGCAACTGCTCGGGTCCCACAAACGCTGCCGCGCTAGCGTGCGCCGTATTCACCCCTGGCACGTCGCATAAGGATGTGGCGCAGAGATTCTCCGATATCAACATCACCAATGCGTCGCTCGGTCTCAAGTACCGCGCCTTTGCTCACTTCGTCGTGACCGGCAACGTGCTCTTGAAACTCGATAACGGAGGGTTGCGCGCTCGTGCCATCCCTCTAGTTGGCGCTTCCTATAGCTTCTAGCTAAATCGCATGCGGCCCTGGGCGAAATTGAAGGCAAAACACAACGCGGGCTCGGGCGCGAGAGAGAGTGTTTCGCCGAAAATCGAAATTGGCGCGACCACCCACGTGGGCCGCGTCCGCGAGAGCAACGAAGATCATTTCCGCGTCGTTCCCGAGCTACAGTTGATGCTCGTCTCCGACGGCATGGGCGGAGAAGCGAGCGGCGAAGTGGCGAGCGAACTCGCCGTCGAGACGATCGTTGAGCATTGCACCGAGCCGCCTGGTCTGAATGCATCCTCCCCTGCGAACACACAACGCGCCGAATTTTCAGAACGCACCAATTGCCTCCTGACTGCCGTTCAGTCCGCGAATCGGCGCATTCACGTGGCTTCGCTGGAAGATCCGGAGAAGCACGGTATGGGCGCGACTGTGGTCGCTGCGTGGCTCGAAGGTCTGCGGCTCAGCCTGGTTCACGTCGGTGATAGCCGCGCGTATCTTTACCGCTCTGGCTCTCTCGAGAGGCTTACTTACGATCACACTCTGGTTGCCGAGCAAGTCCGCATCGGAATCCTCACGCCGCAGCAGGCGGACACTAGCGCATGGCAAAGCGTGCTGATCCGCGCACTGGGCACGAACGAGCAAGTGGACCTCGATGTCGAAGAGCGCCAGCTTCTCCCCGGAGACGTCCTGCTGCTTTGCTCGGACGGCCTCACGCGCATGGTGCGTGACCCGGAGATCGGCAACGTTCTGGCGAGCGCGTCCTCGGCTCAGGCGGCAGCCGAGCGTCTCGTTACTTTGGCGAATCAAAGCGGCGGCGAGGACAACGTCACCGTCGTAGTCATGCGCATCCCGCCCGAATATCCAGCGCCCTGAAGGCAATCTGCACGCAGCCGGAATTGGCGCTTACATCGAACGCCACTCAAGAGTATTCCGCTATTGCCGAAGCTACAGATGTGACCCCGCCGCTGCAATTCTGCACTTTTTACGTGGATGGCCTGCTCTTCGGGATCGACGTTCAGCACGTCCAGGAAGTGATCCTGAATCAGCCGATGACGCGCGTGCCGCTGATGCCGGAGGTCCTGCGCGGTTTGATCAATCTTCGCGGGCAAATCATTCCGGCCATCGATCTACGCATGAAACTCGAACTGCGCGAGCGAGAATATCACCGCGCAGCCGGTCAACGTGGTCGTGCGCACGGCCGACAGCGCCGTGAGCTTGCTTGTTGACGACATCAGTGACGTTCGCGAGGTGGCCGCGGAAGATTTCGCCCGGCCTCCTGAGACGCTTAGAGGCGCGGCTCGCGAATTGGTGTCCGGCGTATACAAGCTGCCGAACGAGCTGTTGCTCGTCCTCGACACGGAGAAGGCGGCCAGCACGAACATCGCAGCAGAATAGCGCGGAGACCGAGATCTCCGTGCCACATTCGCCGCAGCTCAAGCAAAGTGCCCGGCTACCCGCCGCCAACAAGCTGAACGATTTCGTAAGAATCGCCGTCGGCAACGCGAGTATCCGCCCAACTCGCTCGCGGCAAGACATCCAGATTTCGTTCGACGGCCACGCGACCGGTATTCATTTCCAGATGCGCCAGCAGATCAGCCACCGAGAGTTCTTCCGGCACATCTCGCGGCTCTCCATTGATCTTGATCTTCACACGGTACCTGCCGGCGTTTTCTTCCGCGCTCGCAAATTGAAGCGAATCTCGCCTTCGCCTGCTTCGGATGTCGCCTGAACTACGAGCACGGCCCCGCCGGCCGCTCCCGCCGGCATCGGAAATTGGATTCGCGCACGGCCGCTCCCATCGCATTCCGAAACCACCTGCGGCGAATCCGCCATCCCGTCGAAATGAACATTCAAGCGGGCGCCCGCGGCAGGAGCGTGCGAGTTATCCCGCCGGTGAACCTCCAATTGCAAATCGCAATGCCCCGCCGCGAGCCACGAACTGGCATTCATCACCTGAATTTCGACTCCGGGCTTCGGCGCAGGCTTCGCGGGCGCTCCCTTGGGCAGTTCGTAATCCTCGAGTTGCAAGGTTCCCGCGCGCAGCGCTTCGACAATATGCCGGTGCTGCTCCTCGACGCGCACGCGGCGAACCGCTTCGCTGGCTTCGATCCCGCCTTCAAGTTCGGAGTAGCTGGTGGAGTGCTTATGCACAACGCGACCGCCGACATAAACGGCGGTGTCAATCTTCCCGAGATGCGGCCCGCGGTCCTCTGTCTGCACGTGATAGGCGTGTTCGCCTACCCGAACATTCGTATTGAACCCCAGATTCATCTCCGCGCTTCTTCTGGAAGAGCCGTACGCCGCGGCGCGGCTCTAAGTAGTTTTTCCGTGATAGAGATTTGACCGCCGCTCGCTCTCGTCGGTATGATAACTACGCCCCTAATTATGAACGGTAACGTACTCGACGCCTACGGCCCGCTCCTGTTGATGTTCCTGGCGGCCATGGGTATTTCCGGCGCGATTCTGACCGTGTCCGTGCTTTTCGGCCGCCGCAAGCCGAACGCGTTCAAAGATCAGCCCTACGAATGCGGCATCCGTCCGACTGGCGACGCGCGCCAGCCCTTCTCCGTGCAATACTACCTCGTCGCCCTCATCTTCATTTTATTCGACATCGAGGCGATTTTCCTTTATCCCTGGGCTCTTGTGTACCATGATCTGCGTCTCTTCGGCTTTGTCGAGATGCTGCTCTACATTATAATTTTGCTGGCCGGATACGTTTACCTCTGGAAAAAAGGCGCGCTCGACTGGAATCGCTAGAGCGTTCGCCGGAATCGATACCACAGTGGAAGCGCAGAATTTGGAAAAGGATTCGTTTATCCGCAAGCTGAAGGACTGGGACGCCCAGGCCGTCGCCGAAGTCATCGATTTTCGCGGCGAGACGACCGTCGTCGTTCCGCGCGAGCATCTGCGCCGCATTGCCGAGTTTCTGAACAGCGATCCCGGCTTGCGCTTCACTTTTCTTTCGGATATCACGGCAGTGGACAAATTTCCCATCGAGCCGCGCTTCGAGCTGAACTACCATCTGCTTTCGCTCGAGCGTCGATCCCGGCTGCGCCTAAAGGTCCGCGTATCGGGCCAGGATGCCGTCGTGCCGTCAGTCGTCTCGGTCTGGCCCGCAGCGAATTGGCACGAGCGCGAGGCTTTCGATCTGATGGGCGTGCGATTCGAAGGGCACCCGGATTTGACGCCGGATTTTGATGCCCGATGATTGGGAAGGCTATCCCCTCCGCAAGGACTATCCGGTCGAGGGATATCGCTGATGCCCACGACCGTCGAAACGCCGACCGGCGCAGCAGAAACGATGGTCCTGAATATGGGGCCGCAGCATCCGTCCACTCATGGCGTGCTGCGCGTTGTGCTGGAGCTGAATGGCGAAATCGTCGTAAGCGCCAAGCCGCACATCGGGTATCTGCATACTGGCATCGAGAAAAGCTGCGAATCGAAAACCTATTCGCAGGCCATCACGCTGACCGATCGCCTCGACTATCTCGCGCCGCTTTCGAATAACCTGTGCTACTGCCTTGCCGTCGAGAGAATCCTCAATATCGAAGTGCCCAAGCGCGCCCAATACATTCGCGTTCTGCTCACCGAATTGACGCGCATCGCGTCGCATCTCGTCTGGGTCGGCACGCACGCAATTGACCTGGGCGCGATGACCGTCTTTCTCTACGGCTTCCGCGAGCGCGAAGAGATTCTGAAGATTTTGGAAATGGTCTCGGGCCAGCGCATGATGACCAGCTATTTTCGCATCGGCGGCCTGGCGCTCGAACCGCCGCCGGGCTGGCTCGATCGCGTCGCGCGCTTCCTCGACTCGTTCCCGGCGCGCGTCCAGGAATACGAGGATCTGCTCACGCAGAATCGCATCTGGCTTGCGCGCACAAAAGGCATCGGGTACCTGAGCGCCGAGGATGCGATTGCGCTCGGAGTCTCAGGACCAACGCTGCGCGGCAGCGGCGTCGATTACGACGTGCGGAAATACTTTCCGTATTCGAGTTACGAAGAATTCGATTTCGACGTTCCCGTCAAGAAGGATGGCGATTGCTACGCGCGCTATCTCTGCCGCGTCGCGGAGATGCGCGAAAGCGCCAAGATTGTCCGCCAGGCCATGGCGAAGATTCCCGCCGAGGGCCCGATTCGCACCGAGGCTCCGGGCATCATCCCGCCTTCGCGCGAGGAAATGAAAACCTCGATCGAAGGCCTGATCTATCACTTCAAGATTTACACCGAAGGATTCTCGCCGCCGCCGGGCGAAGTTTATCAGGCTGTCGAATCGCCGCGCGGCGAACTGGGCTTCTTCGTAGCCAGCGACGGCTCGGCGAAGCCCTATCGCGTCAAAGTGCGCGCCCCATCCTTCGTCAATCTCCAGGCGCTGCCAAATCTCGTCGTCGGGCGTCTGATCGCCGACGTCGTCGCCTGCATCGGCACCACCGATATCGTCCTCGGAGAAGTGGACCGATGACCCCCGCCGATCTGGGCCGCTCCATGCAAATTCCGGCCACACTCGATGCGAAGTTTACCCAGCTAATCAGCCGCTATCCGCTCAAGCGCTCTGCGCTGGTCCCGATGATGATGTACGCGCAGGATTATTACGGCTTTGTCGGCGATGACGTGCTCGCCGAAATCGCGCGGCGCCTCGACCTGAACATGACTCAGGTTACCGAGACGATGGCTTATTACTCGATGCTGCGCCGCCAGCCCATGGGCAAATATCACATCCAAGTTTGCACCAATGTTTCCTGCATGTTGCGCGGCGGCAACGAGATGCTCGCGCATCTGAAGAAGCGCCTCAGTATCGGCCACAAGGAAGTCACTCCGTTCGGGCACTTTCTCGCTGGAGGAAGTCGAATGTATGGGCGCTTGCACCGGCGCGCCGTGTCTCCAGGTGAACTACGATTTTTACGAAGATTTGACACCGATTCTGGTGGATGAGCTTCTCGAGCAGTTGCAAACGGGAATGAAGACCAAGCCTGTCTCGTGCACCACCGGCTCGTTGCACGAGCGCCATGAGATCGAGGTGCCGGTTATCAGCCGCCGCTTCGGAATTCCGAATTCGCGCAAGATCGATGTTTATCGCCAGAATGATGGCTATAAAGCACTCGAAAAAGCGGTCAAGGAAATGACGCCCGAGGCGATCATCGACGAAGTGAAGAAATCGAATCTTCGCGGCCGCGGCGGCGCCGGATTCCCTACCGGGATGAAGTGGAGCTTCGTTCCGAAAGATTCGCCGAAGCCGAAATACATCCTGTGCAACGCGGATGAGAGCGAGCCGGGCACCTGCAAAGACCGGCCGCTGATGGAGCACGATCCGCACCAGTTGATCGAAGGCATTGCCATCGCAGGACGCGCCATCGGCTCGAAGCAGGGCTACATCTACATTCGCGGCGAATATCGCTACGTCCTCGACATCATGGACGCGGCTCTTGCCGAAGCGTACGCCGCCGGCTATCTCGGTAAAAATATTCTCGGCACCGATTTCAGCTTCGATATCTATACGCACACCGGCGCGGGCGCCTACGAATGTGGCGAAGAAAGCGCGCTGATGGAATCTCTCGAGGGCAAGCGCGGCTATCCGCGCATCAAGCCGCCCTTCCCCGCTGTCGTCGGCCTCTATGGCTGCCCGACCGTTATCAACAATGTGGAATCGCTCAGCGCCGTGCCTTCCATCATTCTTCGCGGCGGCGAATGGTACGCCGGCCTTGGCACGCCGAAAAACGGCGGCACGCGCATGCTCTGCATCTCCGGCCACGTGAATCATCCCGGCATTTACGAAGTCCCGCTCGGCCTGAATATGCGCCGCGCGATCGATGAGCTGGCCGGCGGCGTGCGCGACGGCAAGAAGCTGAAAGCCGTGATCCCCGGCGGCAGCTCCTGCCCATTGCTCAAAGCCGACGAAATCGACATTGCTATGGATTACGATTCCGTCGCCAAGGCCGGCTCGATGCTCGGCTCGGGCGGCATGGTGGTCATCGACGAAGATACCTGCATGGTGGACGTCGCTCGCCGCATCATGCATTTCTACGCGCACGAATCTTGCGGCTGGTGCATCCCGTGCCGCGAAGGCACCGCCTGGCTGCGCAAAATGCTCGATCGCTTCCACGATGGCGGCGGCCGCAGCGAAGATATTCCGCTGATCGGCGAGCTCGCCCAGAATATGCTTGGCAGGACTTTCTGCCCGCTCGGCGACGCGGCGGCGATGCCCACGATCAGCATCGTCAAAAAGTGGAAGAACGAATTCGAAGATCATCTGAAAGGCAAGTGCGCCTATCGCCCCGCGCACGATTTGCTCGTGCTGGCTTAATCGAAAAACAACCGATCTCATGACCGAACAGAAACAAATCACGTTCACGATCAACGAGCAAAAAGTTGCCGTCCCCGCCGGCACGCTCGTGATCGATGCCGCCAAGCGCATGGAGATGGAAGTCCCGTCGTTCTGCTACTACAAGGGACTTTCGCTCCAGGCTGCGTGCCGCATGTGTCTCGTCGAAGTCGAAAAAATGCCCAAACTGCAGACGGCCTGCACGCTCGTCGCGACCGAAGGCATGATCGTCCGCACCGATACGCCGCAAGTTCATGACGCGCGCAAGAACATGCTCGAGTTCCTGCTCTCCAATCATCCGCTCGATTGCCCGGTCTGCGACAAGGGCGGCGAATGCGAATTGCAGGACATGACTTTCCGCTACGGCCTCGATCACAGCCGTTTCGCTGAAGAAAAGCTGCACTATCCCGAAGAGAAATGGTCGCCGCTCGTCTATTACGACGCGCCGCGCTGCATTCTCTGCTTCCGCTGCGTGCGCGTCTGCGATGAAGGCATGGACGTGAAAGCCCTCGGCGTCGGCGCCCGCGGCGTTCAATCGGTGATTTTGCCGAACACTTCCGGCGCGTTGAATTGCGAAGAATGCGGCGCGTGCATCGATATCTGCCCCGTCGGCGCGCTTACCAGCGGCACGTATCGCTATCAAACGCGCCCGTGGGAGATGACCTACGTCGGCGAACCTTGCGCGCACTGCTCGAACGGCTGCAAGACGACGCTTAGCGTTCGCAACAATGAAATCCTGCGCGCCAACAATCGCGATCAATCCGGCATTAATGGCGAATTTCTCTGCGGCAAAGGCCGCTTCGGCTTCGATTTCACCAATCATCGCGGAGCGCATTCGCCAGCCGCTAATCCGCCGCAACGGCAAGCTCGAGCCCGCCAGTTGGGAAGATGCCTTCGAAGAAATCACGCGGCGCTTGAAGCAAGTCCGGGACAAGAGCGGAGCCTCCGCCATCGGCGTGATCGGCTCGAATCACACCACCAACGAAGAAAATTATCTCCTCAATCGCTTCGCGCGCCTGAATCTCGGCACCAACAATCTCGATCATCACCGCACCGCCGACTACGCAGGCCTCGCGACGGCCCTCGGCGCAAATGCGCTGCCGGCACAAGCCACCATGGCCGATATCTACGCCGCGAGCACAATCCTCGTCATCGGCAACGATCCCTCGCAACAAAATCCGTTCGTAGCCTGGCAAATTCGCACCGCCATCCGCCATCACAACGCCAAGCTTTACCTCATCAATTCGCAACCGGCAAAGCTCGAGCGCCAGGCCGCGATCACCGTTCGCGTTCCGGCCGGCGCCGAAGCCGCCGCGGTTCACTGGCTCGCAAGAGGTGAAGGAAATTTCCCGGAAGAAATCACCGCTCAATTGTCGAAGCTCAAGGAAGCGCTCGAGCAAGCCGCCGACGCCGTGATTCTATTCGGCGCGAATATCTCGGGCCCGGCCGTCCGCGATCTGATCACGTTCGGCTCCCGCCTTCAGGCCTCCACGCGCCTGATGGCCCTCGGCGATTATGCAAATTCGCGCGGCGCAGCAGACATGTGCGTCTATCCCGACCGTCTGCCGGGCTATGCCACTCTCTCCGATTCCGCCGAGCGCTCCCGCTACAGCAAACTCTGGGGCGGTGAAATTCCGTCGGCGCCCGGCCTGACCGCGAGACAGATGATGGAGGCTGCGGCCTCAGGAAAACTCAAAGCTCTCTACGTCGTCGGCGCAAATCCCGTGAAAACCTACGGCGCGAAGCAATCCGACAAACTCGGCGGCCTCGATCTTCTCGTCGTCCACGATCTCTTTCTCACCGAAACCGCCAAGCTTGCCGACGTCGTTCTCCCAGCCGCATCCACCTACGAAAAAGACGGCACGCTGACCAGCACCTCGGGCGAGATGCAAATGACGCATCGCTCGATCGATCCGCAAGGCCCGCGCAGCGATTTCGATCTCCTGCGCATTCTGTCGTACCAACTTTCGCAGCTCGGCATGGGCCCCGCGATTCGTCTGCGCACGCCCGAAGCAGCGCTCGACGAAATTCGCCAGAATGTTCCGGGCTATCGCGTCCCGCTCGCCAATTTACTCGCGGGAGGCGCTGAGCGCACCGCCGCGGCCCCGCAATCGGTGGAAGAATCGTATTCGGCCCCAGCAGGCGCAATTTTTTCAACGCAAGACACGCTGTTCACGAGCGGCACTCTGGGCCGGTATTGCTCCCGGCTCAATTCTTGCAACGAGGCCAAAGAGAAGCCGTGGAGTTCGTCGCCCAACATCCAGTCCTGGTGGTATCGCTAGTCAAGATCGTCGTCCTCATCTTTGTATTGATGACGGCGCTTGCCTACCTCACCTGGTTCGAGCGCAAGGTCGTCGCGCGAATCCAAGCGCGCATCGGGCCGCTGTACGTCGGCGCGCACGGCCTGCTGCAGCCACTCGCCGATGGCGTCAAATTTCTTTTCAAAGAAGACGTTACGCCGCCGGCCTCGGACCGCTTCGTCTATGTTCTCGCGCCGTTCCTCGCTCTTTCGCTGGCCATGGCCACCATCGCGCTGATCCCCTTCGGTCCGGCAACGATCATGATTCTCGGCGTGCCGACGCATCTCGCCATCGCCAACGTCAGCCTCGGCCTGCTTTTCCTTTTCGCCATCACTTCGATGGGCGTTTACGGCGTCGCTCTTGCCGGCTGGTCTTCGAACAGCAAATATCCGCTGCTCGGCGGGCTGCGCAGCTCGGCGCAAATGGTCAGCTATGAAGTTTCGCTCACGCTTTCGGTCGTGGGCGTCGTTCTGCTTTCCGGCACGCTCAATTTCAATCGAGCTGATCACGAACCAAAGCGGCCATTGGTACCACGTCGTTCCGCAACTGGAACGTCATTCCGCAACTCATCGGCTTCTTCTGCTATTTCATCGCTGCCATCGCCGAAACGAATCGCGTTCCCTTCGATCTGCCTGAAGCCGAGACCGAACTCGTCGCCGGATTTCACACCGAATATTCCAGCTTCAAATTCGCCATGTTCTTCATGGCCGAATACGCGAACATGATCACGGTCTCCTGCCTCGCCGCGATTCTCTTCTTCGGCGGGTGGCTCTCACCCTTCCCCGATCGCTGGACCTGGCAACTTTATCTCCCCGGCGCAGGCCTCGTTCTCGGCGCGATCTGGTTGGCCTACGACACGGCCATGAAACAGCGCGGCATTGCCCGCATTCAGCTCGCGGTAGTCACTGCGCTCGCGCTCATCGTCGGCGTGGCCTGCTTGATCCCCGCCGTCATGCCCATCGTGCAAGGCCCGTTCTGGTTCCTTCTCAAAGTCCTCTGGCTTCCTGTTCTTCTATGTCTGGACGCGCGGCACGCTGCCGCGCTTCCGCTATGACCAGCTCATGGATTTCGGCTGGAAATTTCTGTTGCCGGTATCGCTCGCGAATCTGGTGGTCACGGCCTTCGTAGTCATGGTGCGAAACCGATGACGCTGCCGCTCATTCTGTTCTTCGTCTTCGCCGGACTCGCCGTCCTCGGCGCGCTGCTGATGATCTTCCTGCGCGAGCCGATTCACAGCGCCCTCGCGCTGATTCTCGTCATGGTCGCGCTCGCCGCGCTCTATCTATTGCTCGGCGCCGAATTCATAGCCGCGGTGCAGATCATCGTTTACGCCGGCGCCGTCATGGTGCTCTTCGTCTTCGTCATCATGCTTCTCAATGCCGGTGAAGAAGAGCGCACAAATCTGAGCAAGCTCGCGCATTACGTCGGCTGGCCATTGGGAATTTTTCTCACCGTCGAGCTGGTTTACTGGATGTCTCGCGCCACGATCGGCGCGCGCGTGACCACTCCGACCATCGCGCCGGGCGATCCGACGCGCGATCTCTCGATGCTGCTTTTCAAGTCGTATCTGTTCCCATTCGAAATCACTTCGATCCTGATTCTGATCGCGCTCCTCGGAGCGCTGGTACTGGCGAAGAGAGACTCATGACCGAAATTCCCATTTCCTATTTTCTCGTCCTGAGCGCCATCCTCTTCGGACTGGGAGTGCTGGCGTTCGTTTTCAAGCGCAACATCATCACCATCTTCATGGCCATCGAGCTGATGCTCAACGCCGTGAATCTCGCGTTCGTAGCATTCGATCGCGCGCATGGCGCCGCGCACGATGGCTGGGTTTTCGTTTTCTTCGTGATCGTCGTGGCGGCCGCCGAAGCTGCGGTCGGCCTCGCTATCGCCATCACCGTCGTCCACAATCGCCAGTCGCTCAATATCGAGCGCGTCAATTTGCTCAAATTCTGATGCCCATAATCCTCAACAATCTCTGGATCATTCCGCTGCTGCCTCTCGCAGGCGCGGCGGTGAATGGCCTGCTCGGCAAGCAATGGCCGCAGTCGCGGGTGAACATTGTCGGCCTCAGCTCCGTCTCGCTTACTTTTCTAGCGGTGATCGAACTCGCCCGCGAATTTCTCGCGCTGCCCGCCGCGCAAATTCCCTGGGTGCGCTCGTACGCTCCGTGGATGGTCGCCGGAAATTTTCGCGCCGATTTTAATTTCCAGGTCGATCAACTCACTCTCGTTATGCTCGGCGTCGTTGCGGGCGTCGGCCTTCTGATTCATATCTATTCCACTGGCTACATGGCCCACGAAGGCGGCTACTACCGCTTCTTCAGCTATCTCAATCTTTTCATGTTCTTCATGCTGACGCTGGTGATGGCCGGAAATCTCGTGCTCATGTTCGTCGGCTGGGAAGGCGTCGGGCTCTGCAGCTATCTTGCTCATCGGCTTCTATTTCCTGCGCAAATCCGCGGCCGATGCAGGCAAGAAAGCGTTCATCGTCACGCGCATCGGTGACGTGGGCTTCACCATCGGCATACTTCTAGTCTTCTGGACATTCGGCTCGGTCGATTTCGCGCGAAATCTTCAAGCAGAGCGAGCGGTATGCCGGTCGAGGGCGCCACGCAGATCGGCGGCACGCTCACCACAATCTGCCTGCTGCTTTTCGCCGGCGCCATCGGCAAATCCGCGCAATTGCCGCTCTACGTCTGGCTCCCCGACGCGATGGAAGGCCCCACGCCCGTCAGCGCGCTGATCCACGCCGCGACGATGGTCACCGCGGGCGTTTACATGGTCGCGCGCATGCACGTCCTCTATTCCCACGCGCCGCTGGCGATGCTCGTCGTGGCCATCGTCGGCGCCGTCACGGCTTTCTATTCCGCCACCATCGGCCTGGTGCAAACCGACATCAAAAAAGTTCTCGCCTATTCCACCGTCTCGCAGCTCGGCTACATGTTTCTCGGCTGCGGAGTCGGCGCGTATGCCGCGGGCATCTTCCACCTGATGACGCATGCATTTTTCAAGGGCTTGCTCTTTCTCGCCGCCGGAAGCGTGATTCACGCCATGGGCGGCGAGCAGGACATGCGCAACATGGGCGGCCTGCGCAAGAAAATCCCCATCACCTACTGGACGATGCTCGCCGCCACTCTAGCCATCGCCGGCGTGCCTCTCTTCTCCGGCTTCTTCAGCAAGGAAGCCATTCTCGACGCCGCAAAAGACGGCCCCTACGCCAACATCTACCTCTGGACGCTCGGCATCCTTGGCGCGCTGCTCACCGCGTTCTACATGTTCCGCCTGCTCTTCCTCACCTTCTTCGGCGAGCAGCGCTACGACGAGCACAAAGTCCACGTTCACGAATCGCCGAAGAACATGACCGTCCCGCTCATCCTTCTCGCCATTCTCGCCGTAGGCGGCGGATGGTTCGCCGCTCCGACGATGCTCGGCGGCCCCAATCATTTCGAAAATTTCCTGCGGCCCGTGTTCGAGACCGGCGCTCCGGCGGCCAGCGCTGCGCTCGCTGAAAACGCCGCGGGCGCTGAAACCGGCGGCAACGCTCTGCGTGAAGAGCCTCGCCGCCCCCGGCGTAATCGTCGCTCTCATCGGCTTCCTAACAGCGTGGTGGTTCTACATCCGCCGCCCCGATCTTCCGAAAAAACTCGCGCAGAGCATGCACGGCCTCTACACACTTCGTGCTGAATAAGTATTACGTGGACGAGGTTTATCTCGCGCTCATCGTCCGGCCGCTGCTCTGGATTTCGACCAATGTTTTCTGGCACGCCGTCGACGAGCGGATGATCGACGGCGCCGTGAACGGTTTCGGCCGCAGCGCGCGCGAATTGGGCGGCGAACTTCGCCAAGTGCAATCGGGCAACGCGCGCAGCTACGCCACATGGGTCGTGATCGGCGCGGTGGGTGTAACAGTTCTGGTTCTCGGCGTTTGGGGAATGGTGCGCTGACGTGCCTATGCAATCTCATCTACTGACCGTCGTCACGTTCCTGCCGCTGCTCGGCGTGGCCGCGATTCTTCTTGCTCAAGCGCGACGATCACGTCTGGGTCCGCCGCATCGCTCTCGCCGTCGCGATCGATCGAATTTATCGTCTCGCTTCTGTTGCTCCCCGGCTTCAGCTCCGCCACTCCCGGCTATCAACTCGTCGAATTCCACGATTGGATCAGCTATCCGCCGATTCACTATCATCTCGGCGTTGACGGCATCAGCCTGTTCCTCGTCATATCTGACGACGTTCCTCACGCCGCTCGCCATTCTCGCTTCGTGGCAAGAGCATCTCGACGCGCGTGAAGGAATTCTTCCTGATGCTGCTGGTTCTCGAAGTCGGCCTGATCGGCGTGTTCCTCGCGCTCGATCTTTTCCTCTTCTTCGTGTTCTGGGAAGTCATGCTGCTGCCGATGTATTTCCTCATCGGCATCTGGGGCCACGACCGCCGCATTTACGCCGCGGTGAAATTCATCCTCTACACGATGTTCGGCTCGATCCTGATGCTCGTGGCAATCGTCTGGCTCTACAAACTTACCGGCACATTCGATCTCCCCGCGATTCAAGCGCATCTCGCCTCCGGCCAATTGCTCGAGCCGATGTTCGCGCGCGACGAATTGCTTCTCTTCGGCGCATTCTTCCTGGCCTTCGCCATCAAGGTGCCGCTCTTCCCGTTCCACACCTGGCTGCCCGATGCGCACACCGAAGCGCCCACCGCCGGCTCCGTAATTCTCGCGGGAGTGATGCTCAAGCTCGGCACCTACGGAATGCTGCGCTTCTGCCTGCCGCTCTTCCCCGAAGCCGCGCATCGTCTGGCGCCCTACATCGCGGTTCTCGCCATCATCGGCATTGTCTACGGCGCGCTCGTAGCCACGGTTCAGACCGATCTGAAGCGCCTCGTCGCTTACACTTCCGTCAGCCACCTCGGCTTCGTCGTTCTCGGAATTTTCGCTTTCAACACGATTTCGATTCAAGGCGCCATCTATCAAATGCTGAATCACGGCGTCTCCACCGGCATGCTCTTCCTCGTAGTCGGCATGCTCTACGATCGCCGCCACACTTTCGAAATCAAGGAATACGGCGGCCTGGCCACGCCGATGCCCGTGCTCTCGTCATTCTTCTTATTCGCGTGCCTCTCCTCGCTAGCGCTTCCACTGCTGAATGGCTTCGTCGGCGAATTCCTGATTCTGATCGGCGTGTTCGAGCATCATGCCGCCTGGGCGTCTTGGGCTTCGACGGGAGCGGTGCTCTCGGCGATTTATTTGCTCTGGGCCTATCAACGAGTGATTTTTGGCGATGTCACAGTCGAGAAGAACAACACACTGCCCGACGCCAGCACTCGCGAGCGCATCATTCTCGCCACGCTCTCGGTCATCATTCTCTTCATGGGCGTAGCCTCGCCGCTCTTCACGCGCCGCATGCAGCCATCCGCCGACAATCTTCTCCGCCAAATGACGCGCCAGCGCGCCTACGATGCCCGCACGGCGCCCGTCGCAAGTTCTGCCCGCTCCAATTGCTGCCGTGCCGCCGATCTCGAACGCCGAAGCTCACAGCAACCTCAGCTACAGCCGCAAATTTGCCTGGAAGGGCGAAATAATCGCGATGCCTGCCGCGCTACAAATCTCCGCCGACCAGCTAGCGAATATCTACCGCGTCGCGCCGGAGGCGATTCTCTGCTTCACCGGCATTCTAATCATGCTCGTCGATCCCTTCTTGCCCGCCGCCCGCAAGCGCGTCTCGGCATGGCTCGCACTCGCAGGCGGCATCGGCGCGCTGGCCTCGCTCCGCCTCATGGCGCTACATCCCGGTGACGCCTACGGCGGCCTGATGCACGCCGACGATTTCAGCCTCTTCATTCACGCCATCGTCCTCGTCGTCGCGATTCTCGCCACGCTCGGCTCGATCCAGTATCTCGAGAACGAGCGCATCCTGCGCGGTGAATTTTATTCGCTGCTTCTCTTCGCCACAGCCGGCATGGGCATTCTCGGCGGCTCTGGCGAGCTAATCACCGCCTTCCTCGGCCTCGAAATGAGCTCCATTTCGAGCTACATCCTCGCCGGCTTCCGCCGCAACGCCGTCAAATCGAACGAATCATCGCTCAAATATTTCGTTCTCGGCTCGTTCGCCACCGCGTTCTTTCTCTACGGCATCGCCATGGTTTACGGCGCCACGGGTACGACGCATTTCGATGGCGTCCAGGCCATGCTCTCAAACTCAACCCCGTCCTCGCTCCTGGCCCTCGGTCTCGCGATGATCTTCATCGGCCTCGGCTTCAAAGTCGTTGCCGCACCGTTCCAAATCTACGCGCCCGACGTCTACGAGGGCGCGCCAACGCCCGTAACCGCGGTGCTGGCCTCCGCACCCAAAGCCGCCACTTTCGCGCTGATGCTGCGCATCTTCTACACCGCCTTCGGCAGCGCCAGCCATCTCTGGTTCTGGGCCATCTGGATCGCCGCCGCGCTCTCGATGTGCATCGGGAACTTCGCCGCGCTCGCGCAAACCAACGTCAAGCGCATGCTCGCCTATTCCTCCATCGCGCACGCAGGCTACATCCTCGTAGCCTTCGCCGCCTCCACGGAAATCGGCATCGCCGCCGTTCTCTTCTATCTAGCCGCTTACGCGCTAATGAAGCTCGGTGCGTTCCTGGTAGTAGCGCATCTAGGCGGCCCGGGCGAAAAGCGCCTCGATATCAAAGATTACGCAGGCCTCGGCATGCAGCAACCGGCCCTGGCCGCCTGCTTCTCACTGTTTTTGCTTTCTCTTCTGGGACTGCCCGCAACGGGAGGGTTTCTAGGAAAGTTCTACGCCTTCCAGGCCGCGCTCGATTCCCGCATCATCTGGCTGGTAGTAATCGCTGCGCTCAACAGCGTCGTAGGCGCCTACTACTATCTCCGCGTAATCATCTCCATGTATTTCTGGGATCCGCAAAAGGAATTCCAGCCGATCGCGGTGACGCCGGCCATCGCCACAGCCCTAGTCCTAAGCGCCGCCGGCACAATCTATCTGGGCTTCTTCCCCAGCCGCGTGATTGCATCTTCGCGCTACTCTCCGCTCTTGTCTCTTCGCTAGCGCCGTGCGCGCTACCAAAATAAAAAAAGGCCCGGAAGCGCGATGCGCTCCCGGGCCTAAAAATCCAAACTCATCTCTACGCAACTTTCGTAAACACAATCAACAGCGTGAACAGCGCCAAAGTCTCGATAAATACGAGTCCCAGAATCAGCGCCAATCGAATTGGAGCCGCCGCGCCCGGGTTTCGCGCCAATCCTTCGCACGCCGCCGAAGCAACGCGCCCCTGGCCGAGCGCCGCAAACGCCGCGGCAAACGCCATGGCAAACCCGGAAGTGATCGCTACCCAGTTCGTCCCGCCGCCCGTCGCCGCGTCGGCCGCAAAGGCCTGCGGAGCCGCGATAACGAGCAGCGCACCCACCAGCGCCATCATTTTCAGAATCTTCATCCGCCGTTCTCCTTGTTATGAAATGGCCGCCAGGCGGTGGCTCCCGTCATCCTCGAGCAGCCGGGATCACACTGGCATGCCGTCGTGATCAAGCCGAATTAGTGCTCTTCCGCCACCGCAAGTCCGATATAAATGGCAGGAAGAATCGTGAATACAAATGCCTGAACAATCGCCACAAATATGTGCAGCGCGACAAACAGCACCGGAATCGTCGCCGCAAAAATCCCCAGGCTATATCCCGCCACCGGATGGTTCTTTGAAAGTTCGATCACCGGAACCGTCAACAGCGCGACAAACGTGAGATACAAAAGTTCGCTCGCGAAAATATTGGCCCATAGACGGACGGTCAGTGAGAGCAACCGAGCCGTGGTGCTGATAATTTCCACCGGAAACATCAGCGGGGAAATCCACCAAACGGGCCCCGCGAAATGCTTGGCATAGCCGATCGGCCCGTGATGGCGTATGCCTTGAAAATTAAAATAGGTGAAAATAATGATCGCGCAGGCCAGCGGAACGCTTTTGTTGCCCGTGGGCGATTCAAATGCCGGAATCACGCTGATCAGATTCGACATCAAGATGAAAAGAGCCACCGATCCAACGAGATTCACGAAGTTTGCGCCATCGTGTCCCGCGTTCTCTTCGAGCAAATCGCGGATTCCGAATCCCATGGGATTCGTCAACAGCATTTCCGCCACTTGCTGGGCCGCGCCCGGCTTGTCCACGGAAATTCGCGGCCGCAACAGGAGTGAAAGCACAATGCCGATTAGCGCGACCGCGATTCCCGTCGCCACATGCGACGGAATCGGGTTCGCCGGATTCTGGACATGAATCCCGATTAGCGCAAGCGAGGTGGTAACGGCGTGACCGAACCAATGATTGAGAAGCGCGGCGAGCCAGTGTTGGTGAAGGTTCATCAGCGGCTAATTGTTGTCGAACAGCACTCCATATAGACTCGCTACGATTGCAGCGGCGCCGAGCGCCAGCAGGCCGCTCAGCACGCTCCAAACAGGAATTCTAAAGCCTTTGACGATAACATACGCTCCAACGGCTATCAACCCGTAGCGCACGATCATCAGAAACAGGCTGGCTTGCGGCACACGCTTTTGGCCGTCCGCGTTAGAGCCGTTTGCAATTTCCACAAGCCGTGCCGTCCCCCGCTCAAGCCAATAAAAATTCAGCCAGGCCAGCAGCGCCCCCGCCGCAATTCCAGCCGCCGCGCGTGGCGACGCCGCCCGCCACGCCAAAAGTCCGCCGAACGCCCCGGCGTAAAGCGTCAGCCAGCCGATGCGCCGTTCCACGCGCTCGTAGAAATCGTTGCGTGCCAATTCACTTGTCGTCATTGCTTGAAAGCCGCTTCAACATATCACGCAGTCCCGCCGCGAATCCCAGCCCGCCTCCGACAATCATCAGCCACGGCTTGGTGTGAAGCCAGCGATCCAGGAAGAATCCCAGAAGTCCGCCGATCACAATCGCGCCAACAAAAAGTATCGGCAGCTCGGTGGCCATCGCAAATTGCCGCGCGAATCCTTCGGCCTTCTTGTCCGAATCATTATCCGGCGTTTTCAAAGCGAATCAGCGGCCAAATGGCGTGAGGATCGAATACGTGGCGAGCCGCAGGAACGGCTCGGGATAAACGCCCGCGACGATCGTCACCAGCACCATCGCCGCCAGCGCCACCGATTGCCCGAGCGAAATAATCGGCGCGCTGCCGGTCGGTCGCCTCGCGCGACCACATCGCCGCTACCATCCGGAAATAGTAGTACACCGCGGGAAGAATATAGAGCACCGCCAGCACCGCCAGCATGTAATGCCCCGTCTCGATCAGCGCCCAAAAAATCAGCAGCTTGCCGATGAACCCGGCCGTTGGCGGAATCCCCGCGAGCGACAGCAGAAAAATCAGCATCAGCACCGCCGCGCCGGGATTGCGCTGGATCAGCCCGTTCAAATCCTCGAGCTCATCGCCGATCACGCCTTTTCGCCGCAGCACGATCACAATCGCAAATGCGCCCGACTGGAAGAACGCGTACACGAAGAGATAAAACGCCATGGCCTGCAACCCGCGCTCGTTCCCGGCCACTAACCCCAGCAAAATATAGCCAACGTGCCCGATCGAAGAATAAGCCAGCAGCCGTTTGATATTCGTCTGCGTGAGCGCGGCCAAGTTCCCTACGGTCAACGACAGCACGGCCACCGCCGTGATCAGCGGCATCCAATCCACGCGCACCGGCCAGAAAGCGCCAAGGAACAATCGCAGCAGCAGCGCAAAGCTAGCCGTACTCGACGCCACGCTCACGTAAGCCGTAATCGGAGTCGGCGCGCCTTCGTAAACATCCGGCGCCCATTGATGGAAAGGCACAGCCGCGACCTTAAAGAACACCCCGACAGAAACCGTGAGAATCGCGATCACCACAAGCAAATCGCCCGGCGGCCTCTGCTCCAGCGAAGCGGCAATTGCATTCAAGTTCGTCGAGCCGGAAATTCCATACAGCAGCGAGAACCCGTACGCCAGAATCCCGGAACTAAACGCCCCCAGCAGCACGTACTTCATCGCGCCTTCATTCGATCGCCGGTCGCGCCGCAAAAATCCCGTGAGAATATAGAAACTGATGGCCATCGTCTCCAAGGCGATGAACAAAGTGACCAGATCGTTGCCGCAGGCCAAAAACATCATCCCCACGGTGGCGAAAAGCATCAGTGCGTAATACTCGCCGTGGTGCTCGTCTTCGATATCGAGATAGCGAACGGAAATCAAAATCACCAGCGCCGCCGCCGCGAGAAATATAAATCCGAAGAAAATAAAAAACGGATCTATGACGATCGCATCGTTGAAATGCGAGTCATGATTCGCCGCCAGCTGGCCGCAGCTCCCACAGAGTCCATCCGCTGAATCCTATTCCCAACATCGCCGTCAGCGCGTTCCACATCTTCTCGCGCGGCCCAAGCAGAAAATCCGTGAGCAAAATGCCCAGTCCGAAAAACGCCAGCATCACCTCCGGCATGATGAGGTTCGAATCGCGCAGCGTGAGTTGGAGAAGTCCGGGCATCGCGGCTATTTCGTTTCCTCTTGCGCGCCCGGCGTCTCAGCCGGCTTCACGGGCATCGTCTCGATCGGCGCGGCGCTTGCGGTCTTCGGCGCGTAATAACTCGGGTCATAGCGCATCACAATCTGTTCCACTGGCTTGTCCAGCAAATTAAAAAGCGGCTTGGGATAAATTCCGATCCAGAACGCGAACACGATTAGCGTCCCAATCGTCGTCCATTCGCGCCAATTCAAATCCGGCAAATGCTCGTTCGCCGGATTCGTCACGTTGCCGAACATCACGCGCTGATACAGCCACAGCAAATAAGCCGCGCCCAGCACCACGCCAATCACGCCCCACGCAGCCCACTGCCAGCGCACTTCAAACGCTCCGCGCAAAATCGTGAACTCGCCGATGAATCCATTCAGCAGCGGCATGCCCAGCGAACTCAGCGTCACAATCAAATACAGCGCCGCAAAATTCGGCATCGGCGTAGCCAGCCCGCCAAACTCCGAAATCAAGCGCGTGTGCCGCCGCTCGTACAAAACGCCCACGATCAAGAACAGCGCCCCGGTCGAAATTCCATGATTGACCTGCTGGATGATGCTTCCCGGAAAGTCCCAGCGGCGTCAGCGCAAAAATCCCCAGCGTGCAGAAGCCCATGTGGCTGACCGACGAATACGCAATCAGCTTCTTCATGTCCTTCTGCATCATGCAAACCAGCGCTCCGTAAACAATCCCGATGATCGAAAGCACAATCATCACCCAGCGGAATCGCAGAGTCGCATCCGGGAACATCGGCACGGAAAATCTCAAAAATCCGTAAGTCCCCATTTTCAGCAAAACGCCGGCCAGAATCACCGACCCCGCCGTGGGCGCCTCGGTATGCGCGTCGGGCAGCCAGGTATGGAACGGGAACATCGGCACCTTGATCGCAAAGGCAAAGAAAAATCCCCAGAAGAGCCAGTTCTGCAAATCGCGCGCAAACATCGCGTGCGGCGACATCAAAATCTCGCGAATATCAAACGTCTTCGCGTTGAAATAAATCGCCAGGATCGCCAGCAGCATCACCACCGATCCCGCCAGCGTATAGAGGAAAAATTTGATCGCCGCATACAGCCGCCGCTCGCTGCCCCACACGCCGATCAGGAAATACATCGGCACCAGCATCACTTCCCAGAACACGTAGAACAGCACGAAATCGAGCGACATGAAAACGCCGAGCATCCCGGTCTGCAACAGCAGCATGAGGATGTAATATTCCTTCTCGCGTTTCTGAATCGCCGTCCACGAAGAAAGAATCGCCAGCGCGCCGAGGCCGGTGGTCAGCATCACCATCAAAAAGCTGATGCCGTCGATTCCCAGGAAATAGTGCGCGTTGATCGAAGGAATCCAGTCCAGCCGCTGCTGAAATTGAAAATCGGGCGCGCCGAATTTGAAGCGCCACACCAGCGGCAGCGAAACCGCCAGGCCGAGGAATCCGAAAATATTCCCGATCCAGCGGTGCGCGTTGGCGTTCTCGCGCGGAATGAAGAGCGCCAGGATCGCGCCCACCAGCGGCGTGAACAATATCGTGCTCAGAATATGGCTATCGGAAAATAGCATCCTTCCCTTCCCGTCTCTCTACCGCATCCAGTGCAGCAGATAGACCGTATAGCCCAGAAATCCGATCAGGCCGATCACAATCACGAGCATGTACGCCTGCATCTCGCCGTCCTGAATCAAGCGAATCGGCATGCTCGTCAACTGCACGATGAACGCGCCGAGCTTCACCGATCCATCCACGATCCAGGTGTCCCACCAAATCGAAATCAGCGATGCCGCGCGCGTCAACCAGCCCGCGCCATCCACGCCCAGGCCGTCAATCATTTTCGCGTCGAACATCCCGAGCGACAGACCGAGATCCTTCGAGCGATTCACGAACATCGCGTCGTAAATTTCATCCACGTAATATTTGTGCGCCACCAGATCGTAGAGCACTCCCGCATTTCGCCGGATCGTCGCCGCCAATTCCGTCCGCTTGATGTACAGCACCCACGCCAACCAAATGCCGCCTAGCGCCAGCAGCACCGACGCGGCCATCAACAGCAGCGCTGGCGCCGTACTCGCCTCCGCTGCCATTTCCGCAGCGCCCGCGCGCGCCGTCACCGGCTTCAGGAAATTCTCAAATCGCCCGCCGATGCCGATCCACCCGCCGATAATCGAGAGCACTGCCAAAATCATCAGCGGCACGGTCATCGAACTCGGCGATTCGTGAATGTGGTGCTCGACCTCATGATCCACGTGCGATTCGCCGTGAAAAGTCATGAACAGCAGGCGAAACATATAAAACGCCGTCATTCCCGCGGTAATCCAGCCCACGATCCACAGCGCCGGACTGCGCTCGAACGCCTTCTCCAAAATTTCGTCCTTGCTGAAAAATCCCGCGAGCGGCGGAATCCCGGCAATCGCCAGCGTCGCGACCAGCATCGTCCGGTACGTCGTCGGAATTTTCTTCGCCAGCGCCCCCATCTTGGTCATGTCCTGCTCGCCCGACATGGCATGAATCACGCTGCCGGCCGCAAGGAACAGCAAGCCTTTGAAGAACGCGTGAGTCATGAGATGGAAAATCCCGGCACTAAATGCGCCGACGCCGCACGCGAGGAACATATATCCAAGCTGCGAGATCGTCGAATATGCCAGCACTTTCTTGATGTCGTTCTGCACCACGCCGATGGACGCCGCAAAAATCGCCGTCAGCGCGCCGACCACAGCCACCACAGTCATCGCCAGCGGCGAAAGCTGGAAGATCGCATTCGTCCGCGTGACCATGTAGACGCCCGCGGTGACCATCGTCGCCGCGTGAATCAACGCGCTCACCGGCGTCGGGCCTTCCATCGCGTCCGGCAGCCACACGTAGAGCGGAATCTGCGCCGACTTTCCCGTCGCGCCCCAGAAGAACAGCAGCGCAATCGCGGTAACCAGCGGCGCGTCCAATTCGCGATGTGCGCATTCGCGAGCGCCGGGCCAATCTCCGTAAATCGAATCGTCCCGAGCAGCGCCGAAGTCAGGAAAATTCCCAACAGGAAGCCGGAGTCGCCCACGCGATTCACGATGAATGCTTTCTTCCCCGCGTCAGAAGCCGATTTCTTCTTGAACCAGAACCCGATCAGCAGATAGCTGCACGTCCCCACGCCTTCCCAACCGACGAAAAGCACCAGCAAATTATTCGCCAGCACCAGCAACAGCATCGAGAACATGAACAAATTCAAATACCCGAAGAAGCGGTAGTAGCCGCCTTCGTGCGCCATGTACCCGACCGAATAAATGTGAATCAGCAGCCCAACGCCGGTAACCACGAGAATCATCACGCCCGAAAGTGGATCGAGCAGAAATCCCCA
Organism: uncultured Acidobacteriota bacterium; assembly: GCA_963841235.1. Lineage (GTDB taxonomy): Bacteria > Acidobacteriota > Terriglobia > Acidiferrales > UBA7541 > Palsa-147. Next base: position 427,302 of record CAWJBU010000001.1, read on the forward strand.
CGCGGCGGCGAAATTCCCGAGCGCCCCCGAAGTCATGTGCATCGGCACCGCGGGAACCCAATCGAACAAAGTCCTTTCCACTACGCGCTGCGCCTCAGGCAATCCCAGCAACTGGAAGAACGCGCCCAACGCAAACACAAACGAAACCGCCACGCTCCCGACGCAAATTGCACTGACCGCAGAATTCTTCAGCCCGCGCCCGATAAAAAACATCAGCGCCGCCCCGGCCAGCGGAAACACCGGTATCAGCCAGATATGATCGAGAAAGAATGGCAAAGCCGCGTTCACTCGATAACCTCGACTTGTACTTCGCCTACCACTTCAGCAAATCCATTTCGTCGGCCAGCACCGTCGGACGATTCCGGAAAAACGCGATGATGATTCCCAGCCCCACCGCCGCTTCGGCCGCCGCATCGGTGATGATAAAGATCGCGAAAATCTGCCCGTCCACTGAGCCCCACATCCGCGAAAACGCCATCAGATTGATATTCACCGCGTTCAGAATCAGCTCGATGGACATCAGAATGATGATCACGTTGCGGCGCGTCAGCACGCCGATCACTCCGATGATAAATAGCGCCAGACTCAAATAAAGATAATTGCTCACCGGCAGCATCAGATTTTCCTCTTGGCCATCACCACCGCTCCAATCATCGCCACCAGCAGCAAAATCGAGGCGATTTCAAACGGCAGAAAATATTTCTGAAACAGCACGGTGCCGACTTGCTCGGCATTCGGCTGCAGCGTCGTCACCGGCGGCGCCATCAAATTGAACGCCCCGCCGCCTTTGCGATAAACGACGAACACAAGCGCGCCCAGCACGAGCGCCAGCAAACCCGCCACCCACGATTGCCGGTTGAATTTCATCTGCCGCACGGCCACGTCGAGATTCACCAGCATGATCACGAACACAAACAGCACCATGATTCCGCCGACGTACAGAATGATCTGCACGACGAACAGAAACTCGGCCTGCAATTGCAGAAAAATTCCCGCGGTCGCCAGCAGCGCCGTGATCAGATACACCGCGCTGTGCACCGCGTTGCGGCGAGTGACCATCATGATCGCGGATACCACCGCCAGCGTGGCGAAGAAATAAAAGATGATGGAATCGAGCATCATCGGACTTGGCCCGCTCCCGCCACCGGAAGATCGTCTTCCGCCGTTCGCGGCGCCGTCATCACTTTATCTCCGTGCCGCACCAGCCAAAACGCCATAAGCAGCGTCACGATATTCGCGCCGATCATCGTAAATCCCAGCGGCCAACCCGATTGCTGCACCAGCACGAGTCCGATCCCAATCATCACCAGATTCACCAACGCCAGCGGAATCAGGAACTGCCAGCCGAGCTTCATCAATTGATCGAACCGGTAGCGCGGAAACGTAAACCGGAACCACAGGAATCCATACAAGTACAAAAGTATCTTCACGACGAACCAGAATCCGCCATGAATTCCCGGCATCAGCGCGGGCGACGTAAGCGACCACGCCATCACTCCCGCCAGCACGACGAATATCCCGACAACCAGAAACATCACTAGTTTCTGAATCTGCTGGCCCAGACGCAACGCCAGCTTCGTACACCAAACCGCCAGGCCCAGAAATATTAGAGCGGGAAGCAGATCGAGCAGGTCATACGGCAATCCGAAAACGCGCATGTGCACCGCAGCGAGAGGCCGCATCCATCCGCCGAGAAACAGCGTCACGGCAATTCCCGAAACGACGATCATGTTCGCGTATTCCGCCAGGAAATAAAGCGACCAGCGAAAGCCGCTATATTCCGTCATGTATCCGGCAACGAGCTCCGATTCCGCCTCGGGCAAATCGAATGGCGCGCGATTCGTTTCCGCGATGGACGCGACCATGTAAATAAAAAAACTGAATGGCGCGATGAAAATAAACCACACGCCCTGGCTATCCTGCGCCTCCACCAATCCCTTCATGGAAAGCGTTCCGCCAAGCAACAATCCCGACACGAGCGCAAGGCCCTGCCGCCGTCTCGTAGCTCACCAACTGCGCCGCGCTGCTCAGCGCTCCCAGCAGCGAATAGTGGCTGTTCGACGCCCATCCGCCCAGCACAATCCCGTAAATCCCCAGCGAACTCACCGCCAAGAATGAACAACAGTCCGACATCGAGATCAGCGATCTGAAACGCCGGCCCAAACGGCAGCGCCGCATAAGCCACCAGCCCCATCGTCACGCTCAGCAGCGGCGCGAGCCAGAACATCAGCGCGTCCGCATTTTTCGGCGTGATGTCTTCCTTCAGCAGCAGCTTCACCGCATCGGCAATCGGCTGCAGCAGCCCATGCGGCCCCACGCGCATCGGTCCCAGCCGCGCCTGCATGTGCGCCATGATTTTGCGTTCCGCCAGAGTGACATAACCCACCAGCAGCGGGAGCAACGCCACAATCACCACCGCATAAATCAGCGGGAAAATGTAAGGCCGAACGTCTTCAAATGTGATGCCAAACATCGCTCTCTTCCCTGCTCCCTATCTCACCGATCTACTTCGCCCAGCACAATATCAATCGTCCCGATAATCGCCACCACATCCGCCACCAAACTCCCCCGCGCCATCTGGTCAAACGCCTGCAAATTCACAAACGAAGGCGGCCGCACGCGCACGCGATACGGCTGCGTCGTGCCATCGCTCACAATGTAATAACCGAGCTCGCCCTTCGGCGCCTCGATCGCGTGATACACCTCGCCCGGCGGCGGCTTCAGCACTTTGCCGATACGCGCCATGATCGGTCCCGAAGGAATATTCTCGATCGCCTGCAAACAAATCAGCCGCGATTGCCGCATTTCTTCCATGCGGACCATGTACCGGTCGTACGTGTCTCCGTTCGGCCCCGTCGGAATTTCGAATTTATATTGATCGTAAGCCGCGTACGGCGCCGCTTTGCGAATATCCCACTTCACGCCGCTCGCACGCAGCACCGGCCCGCTCACGCCCAACGCAATCGCATCCGCGGCGCTCAAGACGCCCACGCCTTTCGTCCGCCCCAGCCAAATACGATTCTCGGTGAGCAGCGTTTCGTACTCATCGATGCGCTGCGAAAAATCGTTGCAGAAGCGCTCCACTTCGGATTCGAACCCGTCGTAAGTCTCGTACTGCAATCCGCCGATGCGGAAATGCATGCGTAGTCAGTCGCGCGCCGCAATATTTCTCGTAGATTTTCAGAATCTCTTCGCGCTCACGGAAACAGTAGAACAGCGGAGTCAGCGCGCCGATATCCAACGCATGAGTTCCGAGCCAAACAAGATGGCTCGCGATCCGCTGCAGCTCGGTCAAAATCGTGCGCACCACGCGCGCCCGCGGCGGCGCTTCGGCTCCGAGCAATTTCTCAACAGCCTCGCAGTAGCCCAGCCCATTCGATACCGCCGCGACATAATCCATGCGGTCCACATACGGCGCGAATTGCTGATAGCTGCGGTGCTCGGCAATCTTCTCCACGCCGCGATGCAGGTAGCCGATGATGCATTCGGATCCTGCCACGCGCTCGCCATCGAGTTTCAGCTTCACGCGCAGCACGCCGTGCGTCGAAGGATGCTGCGGCCCCATATTGAGAATAATCTCGTCGGCGCCCAGCACCGTCGTCTCAACCTGCGTCCCGGATTTGGTCCGCGTCTCGTCCATGCGCTCTCTACTGCCCGCTATCAATCCCCAAATTCTCTTTCACCCACGCTTCATCCTGCTTCAGGATGTCGTAATCCTTCCGCAGCGGATGGCCAACCCATTCCTCCGGCAACAGCATGCGCCGCAAATCCGGATGCCCATCAAAGCGAATGCCAAACATGTCGAAAATTTCGCGCTCGAGCCAGTTCGCCGTCGGCCAGACATTCACGACCGTGCTCACCGTTTCGTTTTCACCGAGATGCGCCTTCAACCGTAACCGCTCGTTCTTCGCAAACGAATAAAGATTCGCCACCAGATCAAAGCGCTTTTCACGCTTCGGCCAATCGACTGCCGTAATGTCCGCGAGATAATCGAACTTCTCCTCATCGCGGCAATATTTCGAAATCTCGAGCCATTGCGCCGCCGCAACGAGCACGATCGCCTGCTTGCGATCGATCGTCGGCTCGATGATCGCCGCCCCGAATCGCGCCTTCAGTCGCTGCACCAACTCGTTATCAAGAGGCGCGGGCTTAGGCGGCGCTTCCTTCGCGGCGGCGCAGGCTTAGGCGCAGGCAGGCGCCCCAGCAGCCGCGGCAGGAGCAGCCGGCTTGGCAACTGGCGGAGTCGGCGCGCCGGGCGTCGTAGCGGCAGCGGCAGGCGCTGCAGGCTTAGCCGCCTCGGCCGGCTTTGCAGGCTCGGCAGCTTTTGCAGGCGGAGCGGCTGGCGTTTCGTCTGCCTTTGGAGGCGTGCCACCGCCTCCGCCAGGCGGCGGAGTGGTGGCGTCCTTTTTCGATGGATCGTCAGCCATTTGTCTATTGGGTTTCGGCTTCCGGAATCAAAGGATTAGCGCCAAGCGGCGCGCTTCCGTCAGCCCAGTTATTAGTCTCGCCCGAAAAATCCGCATCCAAGCGCCGTCCGCGCGCCGCGGCCAATGCCTCGCCGCGATTATTCCCAATCGAGCGCGCCTTTCCGGAACAGCCAAATGTAACCAACGATCAGGATCCCCAGAAAAACCAGCATCGTGAACAGCCCATAAGTCCCCAAAAAGCTGTAACGGATGGCCCAGGGAAACAGAAAAATGATCTCCACATCGAAGATAACAAAGAGGATTGCGATGATATAGAAGCGCACCGAGTAGCGCCCGCGCGAATCGCTCTCCGCCGGCACGCCACATTCGTAAGGCTCAAGCTTCGCCCCATCCGCGCGGCTATCCGGCCGGATCAGCTTGAAAACCATGAGCGTTAGAGCGGGAAAAGCGGCCGCGAGCACGGCGTAAATCAGGATCGGGATGTATTGGCGTGGCATCAGGCCGATGAACCCGGAATCCTAACACAACCCAACCAAGCCCGGCCACTCCGTTTGCTCTTCAACTCACCCCGGAAATCGCGCTGAGGTCCTGGTTTATCGTGCATCTCGGCCGCCAGACTCGCGGCCCGTGGACGCACTCGCAGATTCCAGTTTTTTGCTGGCGACCCACTCACGCACACGCTTGTCCAGGACGTCCAGCGGCAGCGCACCATCGCCCAAGACTTCATCGTGGAAGGCGCGAATGTCGAACTTGTCGCCGAGCTGCTCTTTGGCAAATTGGCGAAGCTTGAGAATCTCGAGCTGGCCAAGTTTGTAAGCTAACGCCTGTCCCGGCCACGCGATATAGCGATCCACTTCACTCTGCACGTTCGGCTCATCCATCGCCGTGTAGCGATGAAAGTAGGCCACCATTTGATCGCGGGTCCAATGCTTCTCATGAACGCCGGTATCAATGACCAAGCGAATGGCGCGCCACATTTCATTTTCGAGCCGCCCGTAATCGCTGATAAGGATCGCGATAAAGGCCGACTTCTTTGCCCAGCCTCTCCGAGTAAAACGCCCAGCCCTCGACGAACGCCGTGTAATCCTCATATTTCCGGAACGCAGGCTGCCCGGCCAGCTCCTGCGCCAGCGAAAGCTGCAGATGATGCCCCGGAATTCCTTCGTGGTAGGCGATGGCCTCGACATTTAGCACTAGGCGGTGCTCCGGGTCCCACTCATTCACATTGATATGCCCCGGGCGCGAACCGTCCGCGGTGCCGTTCGTGTAATCAGCCGGCACGGCATCCTTCGATCGCGAGTCCTCCATGGGAATGACGGCCAGCTTATTCTTCGGAAGGCGCCCGAAAAGTTTGGGCAGCTCCGGCTCCATTTCGTGCACGAAATTCGCATAGAGATCCAGCAACTGTTGGCCGGACGTAGCGTAGAAGCGCCGATCGCTCTTGATGTGCTCGTTCAAGCTCGCGAGATCCTTGAACCCAAGTTTGTGCGCGAGTTCGAGCATCTGCGCTTCGGTCTCGTCCACTTCTTTGAGTCCGATTGCGTGAATCTCGTCCGGCGACAAGTCGGTGGTGGTCATGTGGCGGATTTCGAAGCGATAGCGCAACGCGCCATCGGGCAGCGACCAGATGCCGGGTTCGCTGCGGCCTTTCGGTGCGTACTCATCGCGCAGAAACGCGGTGAAGCGCACATAGGCGGGCAGGACTGATTCCTTGATCGCGGCAATTCCTGCTTCGTGCAGGCGCTTCTGATCCGATTCGGAAATACTCTTGGGAAACTTGAAAAAAGGTGCGGCGAAGTGAGACTTTTCCGGTTCCTCAGTGGCGATGACATTGGACTGCTCAGCGGCTTTCTCCAGCAGAAAACGAGGCGGCATCAATTTTTCGCTCATGCCTTTGCGCATCAGCGCGACGTTCTGCTCCAGCAGGCGCGGCATTTGCTTCAGCCGGGAAATGTAGTCCTCATAATCTTTGACGGATTCGAAGGACAGCGTGTTGACAATCTGCGGCAGGTAAATCTGCACGCCGTTTTGCTGATCCACCGGCATTTCCCACGGCTTGAATTTCGCGCCCTCGAGTTGCATCCGCAGGTCGCGGACGATCAAGACTTTGTTGAGCGCCTCTTGTTCGGAAAAGCCTGAGCTATCGATAGCCTCGAAGCGATCGAGGAATTTCTGCGTCTGCTGCAAATTCTTGTCGATGGCCTCCTGAGAGTAGTCGTCAAGTTTGTCGTTCCAGCGCTTATCTCCCAGGAAAGAAGCAAAGAGCGGGCTAGCGCTCAGCCGGTATTCCCATTGCTCGGCTAAGAGTTCGCGGAACGCCTTGCGCCGCGATTCAAGAGAGCCAGCAGATTGCGCGACGATCGAAACAGAAAAGATGGAGCAGAGGAACAAAACAACAGTCGTATGCAGGCCAAATACGCGCATGAAGCTCCCTCAAGTGAACAACTGCGGAGGGATGATAGCACCGGGAGCCCAGCGCAGCGCCCGTGTCCCTCGCTGTCGCTCGATCCGGGAGCCGTCGAACTAGCGCGCGCCGGCTGCAGGAGGCGAGGCCGGCTTTTCCGGATACAAGCGCTCGAACTCCGGATCGCCGTGCAGGAGTGTAAGATCGGGATCGCGGCGCGCCCAGACGGCATCCTTTGAGCCGGCTTCCCAGGCTTTGCGCAGCGCGTCGAGCGCCTCCGTCTTTCTTTTCAGCAGGCAGAAGACACAAGCAGCGTTGTAGAGAATCCCGGCTTCGTTGGCGCGCAAAGTGATGGCCAGGTTGAGCTCGCGCAAGGCGTCTTCCTCTCGCCCCATTTCCGCGTAGCCCGCGCCCAACAAAATCCGCGCGCGCGCGTCTTCGGGCACTTCTTTCAAGTGGTTCTCGAGCGCCGCGCTCCTCCGCTCTGTCATCACGTGCTCGGCCGCTTCTCTGCCCATGGCGCCGAGAGCGTTCTTGATGGGCACGTAAACGTTGTAATCCTCGCCGCTCGCTTCGATGGCCGCTTCGGCGATGTCCACGACTTCCTGGTAGCGTCCCGCGGCGAAGAGCGCGCGGCAAAGCAGGTAATAAGCGCCTTCGCAATCGCGCTTGCGTTCGATGGCCTTCTTCACCATGCGCACGGCTTCGTCATAAAGTCCCGCGGCATAAAGCACCCAGGCCTGGCTGACGTGCGTTTCGGGCAGGTCCCAGCGCAAAGCCACGGCCTTGCCGGAAGCTTCGCGCGCGCGTTGCACCCACACGTCGTCGCGGCTGAAGAAGGAGTAGTACATCGCGCAGGCGTTGGCGCAGGCGGCGTAAGCCAGCGCGAAACTGGCGTCCAGGACGACGGCGTTCTCGAACATCTGCAGCGCGAACTCGAGATCCTGACGTGTGAGCCGCCGCGCATAGCGCTTGCCACGCAAATAGAGATCGTAGGCCTGCAAATTCTCCGTGGGCTTGTCGGCCAGAGCTTCGAGCTCTTGCGGGGAAAGCGTAATGCGCAGCGCTTCAGCGATCTTGCGTGCGATTTCGTCCTGCACTTCGAAGACGTCCTTCATCTCACGGTCGAAGCGCTCCGACCACAGCGGAAAATCTGTGTGCGTGTCCACAAGTTGCGTAGTGATGCGCAGGCGCGCGCCGGCGCGGCGCAACGTGCCGGTGAGAACGTAGGCCGCGCCGAGCTGCTGGCCGATCTGCGCGGGCGTCACCGATTTGTCGCGAAAAGCCAACACGGTAGGTCGAGAAAAAGTGTTGAGGCCCTTGATCTTGGAAAGCTCGGTGATGACGTCCTCGGTGATGCCGTCGCGCAGGTATTCGTCTTCCTTCGCGCCGCTTTGATTTTCGAAATAGAGGACGGCGACCGATTTACTTACCGGCGCTGCGGCGGCTGGATGCGCGCTCGACGCGTCAGACTTTTCCGCTGCCGGGTGGCGGCTCGAATCAATGTCGCGCTTGAGGCGCTTGAGATCGGCGCGCAGTTCGGCGGCGGTCTGGTAACGCAGGTCGGAATCTTTTTCGAGCGCCTTCGAGAAAATATTCTCGAGCGCCGCGGGCAATCGCGAATTCAGCTTCGTGGCCGGCGCCGCCGCGGAATGCAGGATGCCATCGAAGATCAGCGCCACAGTCGAGCCGGAGAACGGAACCACGCCGGTGGCCATCTCGTAGAGCACGACGCCGAGCGAAAACAAATCCGACCGCGCATCGAGTTCTTGCCCGCGCGCCTGTTCCGGCGACATATACGCGACCGTGCCCATCGAACTGCCCGGGCTGGTGACGAACTCGGCTCCCTCGACGTGCGTCTTCGTGCGCAGCGCCGACTCGCTCATGGATTCCGCCGTGGGCTGCCGATTGGTGGTCAATTTCGCCAGGCCGAAATCCAAGATTTTCGCCGGGCCGCGAGTGACCAGAAAAATATTTGCCGGCTTGATGTCGCGGTGAATGATGCCCTTCGAATGTGCGGCTTCGAGCCCGTCGGCAATCTGAATGCCGACATCGAGGAGTTCGGTGACCGCAATCGGCTTCCCCGAAATGCGATGCTTCAGCGTTTGCCCCTCAAGCAGCTCCATGGCGATGAATGGGCGGCCTTCAAATTCGCCAATATCGTAAATCGTGCAGATGTTCGGATGATTCAGCGAGGACGCCGAGCGCGCTTCGCGGCGAAATCGTTCGATCGCCTGCGCGTCCTGCGAGATGTCGTCGGGAAGAAATTTTAGCGCGACGTTGCGGCCCAGGCGCGTGTCTTTCGCCTTGTAAACCACGCCCATTCCGCCGCCGCCCAGTTTTTCCAGGACGGTGTAATGCGAAATGGCGCGCCCAATAATCGGGATGGGAGAAGTATCCGACACAGCCCGCAGAGTTTACCGCAGCACCTCGATGCAGGCAATCGCATGAGACGCGGCGACGTCTTTCAGATGGCTTGAGGGGCGCGAAAAGTGGTTCGATTTTCATTCGCTCTAATCGGGACAACTGTCCGAATAGAAACAGGCGTAAGTTCAACAAAACAAACGATAGGAGTCATTTCTAATCGGGACATTTTGATGAAGCTCCCGGAGCACGATTTGGGGAAATTCGAGCCGATTTTTCGGTGTGGTTTGCGGTGCCGATCGACGGCGAGCGTTGCGCCATCATCCGAGTTCCGAGGCGGAGTGCGTTGACGCGTTTGGGCGCAGACATGACGATTGCATTGTTAGCACGGTGCGGCGGGAAGCACAAAGGTACGGTCTGCGGAATTGCGGGGGAAAAGAGAAGGCATCTCAGCTCTCAATAACTTTGAACTTCAAAGTACTTGACAGATGGGAGCCCGTGTGCCATGCTGTTCCCTGCGGCGGAGGGTTGGAGACTTAAATCTAGGAGACGGACGACATGACCAAGCGCATCGCCGCATTGATTTTCATTTTCTTTTGCACCTCTGTAGCGTGGATGATTCTAGGGGCCACGATTTCTTACCGCACTTACCACGCGGACGAGGAGTTGCATTCCCGCGTGGCTTCGACTTGGGGCACGGAACAGACCCAGGCACCGCCGTCCGCGCATTACACGGTTCCCGAGCCGGTTACGGTGACGAAGACGGTGAACGGCGAAACCGTGGAAACTACGAAGCTCCGCGACCGCCCCGTCGATATTCCGCTGGAGAGCAGCAGCGTGAATGCTGCGTTTCGCTACGATCCGCGGCAGAAGGGGCTTCTGTGGTACAGCACTTATCATGTCGCGTTTGACGGAAAGTTCAATTTCCGCAATCCGACGCGAGCGCGAGCAGAACGTCGTTTTCGCGTTTCCGCTGCCGGCCGAGAAGGCGCAGTACGACGATCTGAATTTCACGCTCAACGGACAGCCGCTGGAGCTTTCGCACAATAAGAATTTTGTGAGCGCCACAGCGACACTTCCCGCGGGCGGCCAGGGCGAACTCAGCGTTCATTACTTATCGCAAGGTCTGGATCGCTGGACGTACAGCTTCGGCGATTCGGTGAATCAGGTGCGCAATTTCCGGTTGGACGTCAGCACCAACTTCCAAGATTACGATTTCGCGAGCAACAGCCTTTCGCCCACCAATGAGCAAAAGCATCGTGGGGGCGCCGATCTCGCGTGGCAGTACAAAGATCTCGTCTCGGGCTATCCGATCGCCTTGGTGATGCCGCAGAAGCTGCAGCCCGGGCCGATCGCGGAGAGAATCAGTTTCTTCGCGCCGGTCTCGCTGTTCTTTTTCTTCTTCCTGCTCTTCATTCTCTGCACGGTGCGCGGGATTGATTTACATCCCATGCATTATTTCTTTCTGGCCTGCACATTCTTCTCATTTCACGTGCTGCTGGCTTATCTCGCGGATCACATTTCGATCCACGTTGCGTTTGTGATTTGCTCGGCTGTCTCGATCTTTCTGCTGGTTAGCTATTTGCGCCGAGTGGTGAATCCGCGATTTGCAGTGCGCGTGGCGGGCTTGATCCAGCTCATCTATCTGGTGCTCTTCTCTTACGCGTTCTTCTTCGAAGGTTTCACCGGCCTGGCCATCACCATCGGCGCGATTTTGACGCTGTTCATCGTGATGCAGATGACCGCCACTGTCCGCTGGTCCGAGAAATTGGCAGTAAAGCCCGCGTAGCGCCGGCAGCTTGCCGGCGTTTTTGTGCCGGGCTGGCATCGCGCAAAATTTGGGCTGACACGCGCGCCCGCATCGCACTTTTCTGCGACGATCGAGCGCTCCGCGCGTTGCCAAGTGAATTTTCGCCGGGGCATCGCCGCACAAAAACGCCGGCTGGCAGCCCTTCGAAGCTCAGGACGAGCCGGCGCTACGGTGGCCGGTAGTACAGGTGCGAGTTGGTTGCGTTGTTGATCGGGTACTACTGGCCTTTTGGACCATTGCGGGGTCGCGCGGCGTTCCTTAACCTAGTTATTCGACACTGGGGGAAGGAATGGCGCTCGACGAAACATGTCCCAAGGCGGCGGTACGGGCTGAGCCCGCAGAGCCGCGCAATCTTCGCCGCAGGAAATCTCACAAATTATTTTTCGCCACATGCGGAGCTTTGCTCCTGCTGATTGCGTTTGCGCCGGGATCAGTGCGGGCAGCTTGGGCGCGACTCACCGGCTTCATCAGCGTGGGCGAGGAGCCCGTGCCAGAGGCGCCGTCGGCGAGCTTCGATCTTCCGGCCGCTGGGGCTTTCCGGATTGACTGGTCAGCAGCAAGCGGAGCTTTTGATGGACGCGACGATCAATCGCGACGCGCGGGCCGCTCTGCTGGTCACCGAGCGCGCGCAACACTGGCGCGGCAGATTGAAGCTCACGCCGGAATTGACCGGGCACACTGCAAACGGCATTGAACGAACATGATCTGCGCGCACGCGCCGCCGCGCTCGAAGTTTATCTGGCGGTTTACAACGTGGCGAAGACTCCGCGCAGCGCCGCGCATTTGCGCGAAGTGGCGCAGAGCGATCCGAAAAGCCGCGGCTGGGCGCTATGGATGCTCGGCGCGCTCGGAAATCGCGGCGTCGAGCGCGAGGCGGCTCTCGAAACGCTGCTAGCGCATGTGCACGATTCCGACGAGCAGACGCGCTACTGGACGATCGAAGGATTGGCGCATCTCGGCAGCGACGGAACGATTGCTGCGCTTCTCGACGAATTCCGCAACGATCCCGCAAAGCAGGTCCGCGAGCGCGCCGCATGCAGCCTCGCTGAATCCGGGATGTTGACGCACGAGCAGCGAATGAACGCAGTGCCGGAATTGATCGCCATGACGCACGATGATTCCGCAGGTCCGACAACGAAAGAGTGGGCGTTCCAAGCCCTCGGCGCAATTACGGGCGAGACGTTCGGCACCGATTCCGCCGCGTGGCAAAGTGGTGGGTTAATCGCGTCCAGCAGTAAAAATCAGAAAATATAATCGGTGAACCGGCACAGAACGATCCGGCTCAATCATGCCGGGCTCCTTTTAGGACTTCTGTGGCGTGGGGCAATAGGTCAGCTACTGCGTCGAGGCATTCGACTGCGCCTTTGGGGCTTCCGGGCAAATTCAGAATTATCGTGCGGCCACGCACTGCGGCTATCGCGCGCGACAAATAGGCGCGGGGGAAATTTTGGCCGGTGACGGCGCGGATTCTTTCGCCGAAGCCCGGAAGGAGTTTCTCGGCCGCGGCGCTCGTAGCTTCGGGCGTGATATCGCGCGGGCCGATGCCTGTGCCGCCTGTGGTGAGGATCATATCAGCGGCGGCGGAATCCGCGAGTTGGATGAGTAGATCGCGGATGGCGTTCAGATCGTCGGCGACGATCTTCTTCGCTACGGGATTCCAGCCGAGCTCGCGGCAGCGTTTTTCAACAGCGGGGCCGGATTTGTCTTCGCGCTCGCCGCGCGCGGCCGTATCGCTGACGGTGATGATGGCTACGCGCATGGAATGTGGATCACGAGGCGCGCGATCAATGCGCCACGGGTTCGGTGCCGCTGTCCACGGCGGCGTCGGCGGCATCGCGAGCGGTTTCGTCGAGATATTGCATGCCTTCCATGAGCAGGCCGGTGGTCGAGCGGCTGATCGTTTCGCGGGTGGGAGCGACGTTGAAATCGATTTCGAATTCGCCGTCGGTCCAGCGCAGCGTGCCGAAGACGGCAGGCTCGCCTTCGAGCGCGCCGAGCCGCGCATCCTTGCATTGGCCCGCGCCGAAGAACATCTCACAGGTTTCGCCGCCGTGGCGAATCGTCAGACGGCAAGATTTCTGGCCCATCTCGAGCGATTGCATCAAATCCATCATGCCCATTTCTTCCAGGCGCCCCTGAATCACGCCCGGCCGCACAGCGCGATTCTGTAGTTTCTCGAGACGCAGTCGATCGACCACTTTTTTGGCGCTGCGTACAAGATCCTTCACAAAGAACGGCTTGGGGATGAATTCCTCGACGCCTTCCACCAGCGGCCGCAATTTTTCTTCGATGTCAGTGCGGCTGGCGAGGAAAATAAATGGAATGTGGCGCGTTTGTTCGCGCACGCGCAGCTTTTCATAGAGCTGGCGGCCATCAAGTCCCGGCATTTTGTAATCGCAGAGAACGAGATCCGGTGGATCGTCCACAATTTTCAGCAACGCATCAGCGCCGTCGGCGGCTGCGCGCACGTCGCACAACGGCGCGAGATTCTTCATCAGCAGGTCGAGAATCAGCGCGTTGTCGTCAACGACTAAGAGTTTGACTTCTTTCATCGCCGTTTCTTTGCGGGCTTTGCGGCGCGCCGCTGCTGCGCCCGCGCGCGCCCGCCGATATTCGCCGCTCTTACCGCCCGTTTTCTCCAACAAGTACAGCCCGGTGATCTCCATGCCCTTTTCGAGGGCCTTGCACATGTCGTAGATCGTGAGCGACGCCACGCCCGCCGCCACCAGCGCCTCCATCTCCACGCCGGTAGGCCCGGTGGTCGCGACGCGCGAGGTAATCTCAATTCCATTCTGGCACAGCTTCGAGGCCACATCTACGTGCGTCAATGAGAGGGGGTGACAAAGCGGAATCAGCTCCGAAGTGCGCTTGGCAGCGGCGATTCCGGCGATGCGGGCAACTTCTAGAGGATTGCCCTTGGGATTCTTGAGGCGGCGAATCGCGCGCACCGTAGTGGGTTTCATGCGCACGAATGCATGCGCCGCGGCCACGCGCGCGGTGGCAGGCTTCGCGCTGACGTCCACCATGCGGACGCGGCCTGCGGAATCGTAGTGCGACAGAGCAGCGTCTTTGGCGCGTCGAGACGGCATCGTGAAGTTACGCTAGCACGATTTCGGAGTTTGCGAAAATCCGGGCGGCACAGGTTGCTCCCGTTGAAACGACGATATACTGGCGGGCTTCAACGAGGGCTGGGGGAGAAGCTAGCGCCGGGATGGCGAAGAATCCGAAACATGCTGTGGCGGTCGCGGCCCTAGTGGTTGCAGCGGTCATAGTGGTCTATTACGCCGCGCGAACGAAAACTTCCACCGCGCCGGCCCCAACCGCAAAGACCGCGCGCCGCGGCCCCGCCGATATTTACCCCAATCTTTCCATCACTCCTGGCGCGATTAATCCCGATATTACGCAGGAGAATATCGGCGAGACGATTTGCAATCCCAACTGGAGCACGAAATCCGAGCGTCCGCCCACAAGTTACACGAATAAACTGAAGCGCGAAGGATTCGATGAGTACGGCTATACGGATCGCGAGATGAAAGACTACGAGGAGGACCATCTCATCTCGCTCGAAATCGGTGGCAGCCCTACGGATCCGAAGAATCTGTGGCCGGAGCCGTATCAAGCGTCAATCGCCGAAGGCGGCGCGCGCGACAAAGATAAGGTCGAGAATTATCTTCACGAGAAGGTTTGTAGCGGGGCGATGACTTTAGCCGAAGCACAAAAGGAAATTGTGGCAGATTGGTATCAAGTCTACGTGAGCAAAATAAAATAAGCCCGAAATGTAGCTCGGCTGATGTAGCTCGGGTCTTCAGACCCGAGGCTTTTTGCTTTGGCTTTTGACTTGGTGTTGGGTTTGCCGTACGCCTACGCACAACAAAATCTAAAAGCCTCACCTCTGAAGAGGTGAGCTACATCAGAAAAATCCACGTCGCGGCAAAACATCCACCCACGATCCGGCCGGAATTTTCTCCTGTTGCTCGCGGACCAGCAGATAGCAATTCGCATTCACAAGAGCGACGACATCCGCGGACCCCTGCCAGTGAATCGTCTCGACCGTGGCGTCGGTAGCAGAATCCCCCGGCGCGCGATCGGATTGCTTCGAGGTCGGAAACGCCACGCGCGCGGGAAGAAAATGCGCCAGGCCGGGCTTCTCAGTGATCTCGTATTTGAGCCGCGCTTTAAAAAGCGCCAGCGGGCGCGGCGCACCGCCGCTGAGCACATCGAGCGAGGGCGCAGCTAGAATTTCAAACGTCACCATCGTCGAAACCGGATTGCCAGGCAGCCCAAATACCAATTTGTCCCGGCAAACACCGAATGCCGCCGGACGCCCCGGACGAATCGCCACCGCATCGAAATAAAATTCCGCCTTGAGCTCGCCGAGCACTTCTTCCACCAGATCGTACTTCCCTGCTGAAACCCCGCCGCTTAGAACGAGCACATCTTCAGTCAAGCCGCGTTCGATCAGCGCACGCAGCTCCGGCTTGCGGTCCGACGCATTCCCAAGAGGCACAGGTTCGGCGCCGGAAAGCGCCACCTGCGCGCTGAGCGAAACGCTGTTGCTATTGCGAATTTCGTACGGCCCAGGCGTTTCCGCAGCGTTGATAACTTCATCGCCCGTCGAAAGAATCGCAACGCGCGGCCGAGCGTGAACTTGCAGCCGCACAGCGCCGACCTGCGCGGCCATGGCCATCTCGGCGTAGCCCAGCCGCGTCCCGCGCAGAAGCACCAATTCGCCGCGTCGCGCCTCGCTGCCGGACGGAACAATGTAATCGCCGGCGCGCGCCGCCCGCTCGAAGACAATCGCCTCGCCATCCGGCTTCGTGTACTCGATCATCACCACCGCGTCCGCTCCGCCCGGCACCGGCGCGCCAGTCATGATCTGCACACATTCGTGCGCGCTCACTTCGCCATCGAACGCCGTGCCGGCCTTGCTCTCGCCAATCAATTTCAAACGCGCGGGAACGTGCGCGACATCCGCCGCGCGCACAGCGAACCCATCGCGAATCGATCGATCGAAAGGCGGATAGTCGCGGTCGGCGGCAACTTCCTGCGCCAGCACGCGGCCAAGAGCCGCAGCCGGCTCCCGCGCAATGTCGATCGCATCGTGAGCCCGCCGCGCAAGCCCCAACTCGCGGCGCCTGCGCGCAATCTCGATCACTTTTTCGCGAGCAGCTTCGAAGGACAGCATGTGCAGTTATAGCCAGGAAGCCATCTTGGTGCCGGAAGGAACGATAGTAGCGTCGCGCTCGGGACCCGTGGAGATCATTCCAATCTCAACTTCGAGCGCATCGGAAATATATTTCAAATATTCGCGCGCCTCTTGCGGCAGATCGCGCTCGTCGCGGATCGCAGGTGTCGGCTTCATCCAACCGAGCAGCGTCTTATATTCCGGCTTCACCGCCGCGAATACTTCCACTTCCGCGGGCATTTCTTCGACGAGCTGGCCCTTATAGCGATACCCGATGCAAACTTGAATTTCCTTCTGCATATCGAAGACGTCCAGCTTCGTCACCACCAGCGAGTCAATGCCATTCACCATCTTCGCGTAACGCAGCACTTCGAGATCGAGCCAGCCGCAGCGCCGCGGGCGTCCAGTGACAGCCCCAAATTCATTGCCGCGATTTCGAATGTCGCCGGCCTCGATGTCCGGCATCTCGGTGGGAAATGGCCCGCTACCAACGCGCGTCGTATAAGCCTTGGTCACGCCAACGACGCCGGTAATCCGCGTAGGTGGCACGCCAAGCCCAGTCGAGCATCCGCCCGAAGTCGCGCTCGACGAAGTCACGTAGGGATAGGTCCCGTGATCGATATCGAGCATCGTCCCCTGCGCGCCTTCAAACAGCACCGAAGCCCCCATATCAATCGCGCGATTCAACAGCACCGCCGTGTCAGTGATGAAACCGCTGATGTGCGCCGCCAACTCGAGGTAAGTCTCGAGCAGTCCTTCCGTCTGCAAAGGCTGCCCGTAAGTAGCCCGGCTGATGGCGTCTTTCTCGACGATCACGCGCTCCAGTTTCTCGCGAAATCTCTCCGGATCGCGCAAGTCCCCGACGCGAATTCCCCGCCGCGCCATCTTATCTTCGTAAGCAGGCCCGATCCCGCGCGAGGTAGTCCCAATCTTCGCCGCGCCGCGCGCCGATTCCGCAGCCTTGTCCATGTCGCGATGATAAGGAAAAATCAGGTGCGCACGATCGCTCAGAAACAGCCGCCCGCGGCATTCAATCCCCGCCTTCTTCAGATTCTCCACTTCCGCCACAAGCGCTGCTGGATCCACCACTGTCCCCGGCCCGATTACAGCCTTCTTCCCAGCCCGCAAAATCCCCGAAGGAATCAGTTGCAACACAAATCGCTGATTGCCGACAATGACGGTATGACCGGCATTGTGCCCGCCCTGCGAGCGCGCAATGTAATCGAAAGCCCCGGCAAGATAGTCAACGACCTTCCCCTTGCCTTCATCCCCCCACTGCGCCCCAACAACCGCGATCGCTTTCTTTCCCAATATCCCCTCTCAAAATCTTGAATGCCGGCAAAAACCGACCGCACGTTTCCCCTCACGAAACGTCCAAAGTGGAGAAACAGGCAGGAACAGCCGAAAACTCATCCTACGCTGCAAGTGAGTATAAGGCAAGCAAAGCAGGCCAAGCGCAGCGGTTCACTCTCCATTCATCGCGCGTCTCGAGGCAACCCGATTATCTCGCGAATGCGCAACCGGTCCGTCTTTTCGCGCGGGCTGCCTCCTGTCCGCTCCATCCATTTCATGAAATCCTGAAGCTTGACGTGGTGCTCCACAGGAACGTCCGTCACGCGAACCCTCACGGAATTCATGCCCTGCGGAATTCCCACAACCCAGTCGTCGCTGCGGATGGCCGCCAGCCCCAGCGCGACGGCTTCATACAAAGTCCCGGCGGTAACTTCGACGGTATGCGCCACACCGTCCATATCGGTGATGGTGACGCGGCAAGAGCGCACAGGCATGACGAAGGGAGCTTATCACGTTTTCGCTTTTTGTTCGCCATACAAGAATCATGCGAAACTGAGCCGGCCCTGAGCGCTTCCCAGCAGCTCTAATCGAAATCGATCGCCGGTCGAGCACGCAGGCGCTCCAGCAGTGCCTGAATTCTCACTTCCGTTCGCACCGGCGCAAGCTCCGGATCAGCGCCGAGCCAAGCCGCATCGCCCCACCCGGACGCTCCTGCGTGTTCCAGCGCCTCGCAGGCCGATTCGATTTGCCCCAGCCGGCAGCGCGCGACCGCGAGCGCATAC
Organism: uncultured Acidobacteriota bacterium; assembly: GCA_963841235.1. Lineage (GTDB taxonomy): Bacteria > Acidobacteriota > Terriglobia > Acidiferrales > UBA7541 > Palsa-147. The sequence continues at coordinate 445,567 of CAWJBU010000001.1, forward strand.
CACAGCTCGGCAACGCTCGCGTGCCACAACCAAGTCTGCGGCTGTAAGCCGATCTGCTCGACGAGCGCGGCGGCCTCGCCAGCCAGTTGCGCGGCGTGCGCCCTGTCTCGAGCAGAGTAGGCCGCCGCCATTCCTGCCAGCGCCCGCGCCGCCACGCGATTTTTCCCCAGCATGCGCGGAAATTCCTTCGTGATGTTCCAAGCCCGGCGATACTGCGCCAGCGCCGCATCCACTTCCCCGCAACGCAAATCCGCATCCCCCACGCCGCAAGCACCCAGCGCAAGAAACGAATCCTTGTACATATGATTCGTCGCCGCCACTTCCTCCACCCCCCGGCGGTACATCTCGCGCGCCCCGGCGAAATCGCCGCGCCGCAGCGCCACTCTTCCCAGAAATAATCGCGCCCCGGGGAAAAACACCGCGCTGCCTCCCGGACCCGAAATCTCGATGCCTCGCCGCGCAAACGCTTCCGCCCGTTCATACGCGCCCGCAAGAACCGCGATCTCCGCCAGGCAGATCCAAGTCGGCGTCCAGTTCGCTTCCGCCCGCGCCGCGCGCAGAAAAGCCTGCGCCGCCGCCCCGAAAGCACTGGGCTCTGATTCGCCGCGACAGATCAGCGCCGCTCCAAGAAAATAATGCGCCTGCGCAAATTCCGGCTGGCGCTCGACGCCTTCCTTCCCCGCCCGAATCGCCTGCTCCGTTTTCCCCTGCCGCATGTACGCATAGCAAAGAAACGGATAAGGCTCGGCCAATTCCGAATCAAGCTCCAGCGCCCGCTCCGAATGTGAAATCGAACGCACCAAATCATCAGGATCCGTGCGATGAATAAAACGCATCGCGTAAGTCGCGCCAAGCCCCGAATGCGCCGTGGCGTATTGCGGATCGAGTTCTATCGCCTTCTCGAACAAGCGCTTCGCCTCCTCGAGCGAATCCTTGCCAAATTCGTAAAATTTCTTGCGTCCCTGCGCGTAGTGTTCGTAAGCCTCCAGCTGCAAAGTTTCCGGCGCAGCGATGCGCTGCATTTCGCTCGAGTCCAGGTTCATTTCGAGCGCGTTCATCAAGTCGGCCACCACGCGATCCTGCAGCGCAAACACATCCTCCCAATGTCCATCCACTTTTCCCGCCGAAATCGCATCGCCCGTAGCAACATCCACGAGCGATGAAGTAATCCGCAGCCGCTCGCCGATGCGCTGAAAGCCGCCGCGCACCAGCCACCGCGCTCCCAATTGCCCACCCACTTCCGTCGGCGACGCGCCTGCGCGCAGCGCATTTTGCAGGCGATCCCTGCCGATCACTCGCACGGACTTCAACTTTTTCAAATCCGCATGAATTGTTTCCGCGATTCCCGTGCCCAGCCATTCGACAGCCGCGTCTTTCGAGAGATTTTCGAACTCCAGCACTGCGAGCACCGCCTGCGCACCGTCCGCACTTCTCCCCGGCCCTACTACGATTCCGCCCGTCGCACTCGAAACGCCGTGCAGAGCTTCGAGCAGCTCTTCCGCGGAGCGAAAGCGATCTTCCGCGCGAACCGCCATCGCCCCCGCGCGATCACTTGCACAAGCGCCTTCGACAGCGCCGGATTGCGCTTCTGCACCGGCGGCGCGGCCCCGCGCAAAATCGCATTGATCAACGACGCCGTATCAAAGCCAACGAACGGCAACTGCCCGCACGCCATCTCATACATCACCACCCCCGCGCTGTAGAGATCGCTGCGCACATCTGCCGGCCGCCCCGAGAGCAGTTCCGGTGCGCTGTACTGCACCGTGCCGAGCCAAGTTCCTTCTTCGGTGGCCACCGAGCGCGTTTCTTCGCCCGTTGCGATCATTTTTGCCAGGCCAAAATCCAGCAATTTCAATTTATTTTCCGGAGTGATAATCGCATTCGCCGATTTGATGTCGCGATGCAACACTCCGCGCCCATGTGCATGCGCCAGCGCCGAAGCCAACTCCGACGCATACTGAATCACGCGCGCCTCCGCCATCGGCCCCGCGGAAATCTCCGCCCGCAGCGTGATGCCCTCGATAAATTCCATGGCGATGAATGGATGCCCGTCGGAATCGCCGGCTTCGTAAAGCACGGCGATGTTGGGATGGTTCAAGCCGCCGATCAACCGCGCCTCGCGCAAAAATCGCACGCGGCTGATTTCCTCGGAAATGATCTCGGCGCGGAGAACTTTGATGGCAACTTTCCGCCCGAGGATGAGATCCTCCGCGCGGTACACTTCTCCCATGCCGCCCGCGCCGATTTTCTCGACGATGCGGTAATGTCCCAGGGTGCAGCCAATCATGGCTGGCAAGCCGTCCTTGCCCGCGCATGTTAGGCCGCGCCAATTCTCAAGTCAATCAGCCGCGCACGGTGCTCCGGCTGAATTTCTCCCCGCCCTTTCCTCCGAACTCTGCGTCCTCTGCGTCTCTGCGGTAATCCCTCTCACAGTACCTGGACTTTTTCTAGACCCAAGGGCAGTTCTATGTTAGTCACCTTCTCGATATTCTTTCCCTAATCAAGCAGTGTGTCCAAACAGGGGTCTCCATGAATCCAGATAGCTCGAACCGAAGCCGTCGCACTTTTCTCCGCAACGTCCGTGGAGCAGCAATGGCCGCCGCCACCGCCAGCGCGATCGGCCTCGAGCCGCTTCTGGGCAACCAGAATTCCAGCGCCAGCGCCCAGCAAGGCAACGGCTTGTCCGGCGTCGCGCGCGCAAACGAGGCTGCCGAAGTCCGCATCAAGGCGGCGCTGCGCGAGCGCGCCGTCAACATCCCCAATCACCCGACGAATCACGACATCACGCGCTACGCCGACCAGGCCAACACCTATACGAAGTGTCTCCCGCACGACACCTTCGGCCGCGTGGATCTAAACGCATTCGCCACCATGCTCACCGCCTTGAACTCCGGCGACCCCGATGACTTTGAAAAAATAGTCATGGGCGGCGCGCGCACGCTGAACGGCCCGCAAGGAGGCTTCGCGTTCGACCTCGAGGGCACGGACGCCTACCAGTTCGGCTCGCCGCTAGTTCCGCCCGCGCCCACGCTCGCAAGCGACCTGAACGCCGCCGAACTTCTCGAGCACTATTGGGGTTCCCTGCTCCGCGATGTCCCCTTCACGCAATACGCATCGAACTCCATCGCCAATGCCGCCGCCGCGGAGACCTCCGCGATTTCGGTTTACCAGGGCCCGCGCAACAGCGGCGGCCAAGTCACTCCTGATCTTCTCTTCCGCGGCAATTTCCCTGGCGAAACTCTCGGCCCCTACATGTCCCAGTTTTTCGTTACGCCGACGTCTTTCGGCCAGCAGCCCATCAGCCAGCAGCAAATCACCTACGTGCCGAATATCGATTACATGACCGATTTCGGCTCCTGGCTATCGGTCCAGAATGGCGTGAGCACCGGCCAGCAAAACGTCTCCGATTCGCAGCCGCGCTTCCTTCACGACGGCCGCGGCCTCGCGGCATGGACGCACACCGACGTGCTCTATCAAGCGTATTTCGTAGCGTATCTGGTGCTCAACACCATCAAGGCGCCGCTGAATCCCGGCAATCCTTATATCGGTTCGAAGACCGAGAACGGCTTCGGCACTTTCGGCGGTCCGGATTTCGCGGCCACACTCGCAGAAGTAGCCACCCGCGCGCTGAAAGCAACGTGGTTTCAGAAGTGGCAAGTCCATCTCCGCGCGCGCCCGGAAGTCACTGGTGGAATCGTGCACTTGATCAAGACCGGCCAAGCCGCCCAAACCGACGGCAAGCTGAGCAACGTAATTTTGAATTCGCAAGGGCTGCAGCAAAGCTTCAATCAGTACGGCACCTGGCTGCTTTCGCAAGCCTTCCCTGAAGGCTCGCCAGCTCATCCGTCATATCCGACGGGGCACGGCTGCGTCGGCGGCGCCTGCATCACCATCCTGAAGTTCTTCTACGACGGCAATTTCGTGATCCCCAATCCAGTAGTTCCCTCGGATGATGGCCTCTCTCTCAATCCGTACACCGGCGCAGACGCAGGCGAACTAACGGTAAATGGCGAGCTAAACAAATTAGGCCACAACGTAAGCTTCGGCCACGGCGTCCACGCCGGCATCCACTGGCGCACCGACACCGACATCTCTCTGCAACTGGGCGAAGCCGTAGCCCTAAGCGTCCTAAGAGACCGCGCCCAAACCTACAACGAAAAGTTTACGGTGCACCTAACCAAATTCGACGGCACCACAGCCACGATCTCCAATCAATGACCTTCCAGCGGCTGCGCGCGCCAGCCCACCCCCAGTAGCGCCGGCGTCTCTGCCGGCATCCGACGACTAGTAACGTTGCCAAGGGCAACTCTCAAGCGCGGACCCGTACTCCCCAAAAATAAACTTAAGTACCATTGACTTACGATTACTCCTGCGATATATAGGCTACGGTAGTCAGCAGTCCCCAATCGCGGGGCCGGCTTTTCCGAGCCAGCCGCAGTCCGCACCAAACAATTGAGTAAAAAGGAGGGCGTTGGGCGAAAATTCTAATCGATACAATTCCAAAATTAGAATCTCCCACAACTCAAACAAAACAAACGATGGACACCATTTCTAATCGATACAAACTCCGGGAAAGGAGAATTCTCTGATGCCGTAAATGTAGCTCACCTCTTCAGAGGTGAGGCCTTTCGGTTTTGTTTTTTGGGTTTGGTTTTTAGGTTTGGCTCTTGGGTTTGGTTTTTGGTTCGCTATCCCGTGCCGACTCTAACCCAAAACCAACGGCCTCAGGTCTGAAGACCTGAGCTGCATCAGCACATAGAGGGACAATTTCTAATCGGGACACCCTACGATTAGAAACGTCCGTAAGTCCTAGAAAACATTGAACAGGCACACTTTCTGGCAATAATATACTTGGCTAACCAAGGTTACTTCTTGCGGGTTCGTCGCGTGTAGCGTTCTGCCGTAACGGTCGTGAAACTGGTTATATTCGCTTCGCGACTGAACGAGGCGAACCAAGGACGTGGCTTGTTCTTGTACATCCTGAGAATTGTGGATTTTAGCTTAATGATTGCTGCAAGCCACGCGCGATATTCCTCTTTGCCTGCGCTGTTGTGAGCCGTCGCAAGGATCGTGACGTTCGGATGTTTCTTTATTTCCTCAATCTTCGTCTTCACCATTTCGTGATCCATTGTGAGAAGCAGCCATTTTTCTTCGTGACACTTTCTGATTACAGGATCGTCCTCCACGCTTTCCTTTTTGCGGTTTTCCTCGTCACAGAAAATGATTCTGAAATCGCGCACGTCGAAGTAAGGGGATAGCGTGGCGACGGCCAAATCGCTGGCGAAGCAGTCGTCTAAGAACAAGATGCATTCGTCACGCCACTTTTGGTAGGGTTTTATCAATGTGGGCTAGAGCTTGCCGTACCTGCCTTTCGTTAATGTGGTAGTCGTCGGCAATATCCTCGACTCTCTCCCCGCTTTTTGTGCGTCCCCATAGGATGTTCACTGGAATGCGCGTTCCCTTTAGAACAAGACGACCTGACATAACATCGGGATTTAGAGAAACGGGCGTGCTCGCATCATCTTCAGCGGCATAGCGCCAAGGAAATATTTCGTCGCGTGTTTTAGAGACGCGAACTCCCCACGCCTTGACGACTTCCGGGAAGTAATCAGGAACGTTAGGGTCTCCGAGCGTTAATGCTTGTCGTTTGCGTCTGCCGCGGCCCGGAATTATTAGCGCCAAACGTTCCATAACGTCAATTTCATGTGTTAACAGCGGATGCTCACTGCCCGTTTTCGTTCGTGCATCACTCATTGCCCTTCTTAGGTATTGAAGCGACTTACTGTGCTTGGAGCGGAGAAGATAAACTTTGTAGGCCTCTTCTAGATCACGGAATGACAGGAGTAGTATGTTGCCGACATTACCGGATGCTTTCAGAATCGGAGCGTCCCCGATATACCAGTCCTGAAGCCTCCGTTTTGTCATTGCCAAAAATACTGCTGCCTCTGGAATCGTGTAAGTAGGCAACTCCGCCAAAGGCTGTCTAGGTTGGCGTGTTGGTTTGTTATGGAGCACGGTAAGTTCTAACTCTGAGAAAAAATGGATTCGTTGACTTTTGGAGCGAGCCACTGCATCATCCCTTCCATGAGGGATGCGTAGTGGCGAGTCACCCCAAACCTTCCGCCAAGAATGAATCGGGTGAATACGCTACGTTTGAAAACGCGCTGAAAAAAGTTCTCTCGGTACCGCACTCCAAAATCAAATCTAAGCTTGATGCTGAAAAGCGGAAGAGACTCAAGGCTTCTTCCGCTTCCCGCGAAGCAACCGCAAAGGATTAGGCGCTCGCGGCTGCTCCCACCTTGCCGGTCACCTCTGAGTAGGTGAGCCGTTTCCCGGCAATCTGCGATAAAGCTAGATCGAACCGTTCCCCGTCCGTGATTTTGTTCTCTTTGTTTCCGCGATTGTTGAAACGAAACGCTTGTTCGTCGAGATAGCGGAACAGGTGGAACGGCTCAACACTAACATAGGTTCCCTTCAATCCGCGCTTAAGTAGACTCCAATAATTTTCCATTCCGTTTGTGTGAACCGCGCCGTCCACATACTTCACGGCATGGTCAATCATCGAATGGGAGTAATCTCGAATCAGTCCCTCATATGATTGCAGCCTGTCGCTGAACAGAACCGAATTAACGGTCACATGATCTTTGATTTCATTTTGAAGTGTTTTCTTCCGCCGATTCGGAAGGACTTTTGTGCGTACTTTCCCGCCGCGCTCTAGCATCCCAAACACTACCGCTTTGTCGTGCGGGCCGCCGCGCACTATTCGGCGCTCATGCACATCTTTGTGCATGTGCCGAGCCTTGCCGCCGATAAAAGTTTCGTCAACCTCAACTTCTTTCTGAGTCCCACCCAGCTTGATTAGCGATTTTTCCTGCAAAGCGAGCCGCAGACGATGCAGAACAAACCACGCCGATTTCTGAGTTAGTCCAAGATTGCGGCCAACTTCATAGGAACTAATTCCGTTTTTGCAGTTCACTAGCATCCACAGAGCCGTGAGCCACTTGTCCAAACCGATTGGGGAATCCTCGAAGATCGTCCCCACCTTGACGCTGAATTGCTTGGAGCACTTCTTACATTTCCACCGCTTCTGTGTGGCAAGGTAGTAATGCTCGCCGTGGCCGCACTTGGGGCAGAGCGGGCCGTTCGCCCAGCGCAGCTTCGCGATAGTGTCGATGCAGACTTGCTCGTTGCTAAAGTACCGAATCGCTTCTTGGAGTGTTTTGGGCTTTTTCATGTCTCTCACCTAAGCCCATACTAGCAGAATGGCGTTGGTTAGTCAAGTATATTATTGCCCACTTTCTAATCGGGACAAAAACGCACATTTTCACGCTCGGTGTTTAGGGCCGAAAGTCAGTTTTTGACTGCCACGTGCTGCGCTTCGAGGTGCTCGTAAACTTCTTCGGCGCGGCGCAGGGCTTCCTGCACATTCTCGCAGATGTTTTCCCGGCCGACGATTTCTTCGAATTCGGCCTGATGGATGAGCTGCGCGGGTTGCTCGCGGGCGCCGCAGAGAATCAACGTGCGCTGGCTGGCGTGCAATTGTTTGGCGATCTCTTCGATGGCGAACATGCCGGTGGCGTCGAGCGCGGTCATGTTGCGCAGGCGCAGGATCACGACGGGCGGCAACTCGTGGATGTTCTCGGTGACCACGTGGATTTTGTCGGTCGCGCCGAACAGAAACGGCCCGTGAATGCGGAAGATCGTCGCGTAATACGGGATGTCCTTGTCCTGGAGGATGTGCACGCGGCCGTCTTCGACGTAGTCGTCGGTGACTTGCGAGACGGTGGTGGTGGCGGCGACGCGGCTGATGAACAGCAGCGCGGCGAGAATCATTCCGGCTTCGACGGCCACTGTGAGATCAGCGAACACCGTGAGCGCGAAAGTGACTAGCCAGACGCTGATGTCGGTTTTGGTCAGCTTGAGCAGTTGCGGAATTTCGCGCCACTCGCCCATGTTGTAGGCCACGACCATCAGGATGCCGGCGAGCACGGACATGGGCACGTAGCTGACCAGCGGCGCGGCGAACAGCAGCACGCAGAGCAGCGTGAGCGAGTGAATCATTCCGGCGATGGGCGATTGCGCGCCGGAGCGGATGTTGGTGGCCGTGCGCGCGATCGCGCCGGTGGCCGGCAGGCCGCCGAACATCGGCGAGACGATGTTGGCCACGCCCTGGCCCATCAGCTCGACGTTCGGATTGTGCCGATCGTTGCTCATGCGATCGGAAACCACCGCGGACATGAGCGATTCGATGGCGCCGAGCATGGCCACGGTGAATGCCGGGCCGAGCAAGCCGTGAATCAGGTCGGGCCGGAATTTCGGAATCGCCAGATGCGGCAAGCCGCTGGGAATTCCGCCGAAGCGGCTGCCGATCGTTTCGACCGGCAGCTCTGAAAATTACGACCGCGGCGGTTCCGAGCAAGCAGCGCAACGATCGAGCCGGGAATGCGATCTGAAATGCTGCGGCAAAGGAGAATGATGACGATGGTGCCGATGGCGAGTGCCGCCGCGGTGAACAGAGAGCGTATGAAAATTCGCGGCCAGCGCGCGCAGCCGCATCGAAAATACATCCGGCACCTTCGCCAGTTGCAGGCCGAAGAAATCCTTCACTTGCGTGCTGGCGATTAGGATGGCGATGCCGTTGGTGAAGCCGATGACAACCGGGCGCGGGATAAATTTGATCGCCGAGCCAAGCCCAGTGAGGCCCATGACGACAAGAAGAACGCCAGCCATCATGGTGCAGAGGAACAAGCCCTCGACGCCGTGCACGGCAACGATGCCGGCCACGACGACGACGAATGCGCCGGTCGGGCCGCCGATTTGCGTCTTCGAGCCGCCGAGAAGCGAGATCAGAAAGCCGGTGACAATCGCGCAGTAAATTCCGGCCTGCGGCGTCAGTCCCGACGCGATGGCAAAGGCCATGGCCAGCGGCAAGGCGACGAGGCCGACGGTGATTCCGGCGAGCAAATCGCGCAGGAATTTGCTGGTGTTGTAATCGCGCAGGCAAAGGACGGACTTCGGCAGCCAGCGATCATCGGGCAGGGTAAATCGCACGATTCAATTATGCCAAGAGCGTAGAGCGCGCGACGGAGAAAATTTCGAGGCCGAAGCGGACTCGAAGGAACCTCTCGGAAAACTATTGTTGGAGCTTGAACGAGTAGCGCAGCATCAAATTGCTGAGACAATGGAAGATGGCCAATTGAGGGGCCTCTCTTAGTGCGAAAGCGCATCGCCATTTTTGTCGCCATCGTCCAATCGATATTGTTCGCGGCGCACTGGTTCATCTACCGGACGTGGTCGGATTTCTGGATCGCCGCCGACCCGCCCGGAATTTCGAGGCTGGGTTGGGCGGTGGCGATTCTCTCGGTGAGTTTTGTCGCCGCGACTTTCTTGGCCTGGCGGTACACGAATCAGTTCGTGCGGACGATTTACAGCATCGCTGCGCTGTGGCTCGGACTGCTGAGCTTCTTGTTCTTCGCGGCTTGCGGATGCTGGCTGCTTTTTGGCGCGGCGCATTTGCTTGGTTGGCATTTGCGGAACCGGGTGCTCGTGGGCGCGCTGTTCGGCGCGGCGGTGGCGGCGGGATTGTACGGTGTTGTGAATGCGGCGTGGCTGCGCGTGAAGCGCGTGCGTGTGAGCTTGCCGAATTTGCCGGAATCGTGGCGCGGGCGCGTGGCGGCGCTGGTGAGCGATACGCATCTTGGACACGTCCGCGGGCTTGGGTTCGTGCGGCGGATCGTGGCGCGGTTGCAGAAGCTGAAGCCGGACATTGTTTTTCTCGCGGGAGATTTGTACGACGGCACGGCAGTGAACGCTGTGAAGCTTGCGACGCCGTTGGGCGAAATTGCGGCGCCGCAGGGAACTTATTTTGTGACCGGCAATCACGAGGAATTCACGGACCCGAGCAAGTACGTGGAAGCGATGACGGGCGCGGGAGTGCGCGTTTTGAAGAGCGAGAAGATTATCGTGGACGGATTGCAAATCGTCGGAATCTACTACCACGATTCAACTTGGGAGCCGCGACTGCGAGAGGTTCTGCAGGGCGCAGCGATTGACCGCACGCGCGCGAGCATTCTGATCTCTCACGAGCCGCGGCATCTGGCCGTGGCGGAACAGGAAGGAATCTCGCTTCAGGTTTCGGGGCATACGCACGGCGGACAATTTATTCCGTGGAAGTGGTTCGCCTCGCGAATTTTCGGGCCCTTCGTTCACGGGCTACAGCGGTTTGGGAAGATGATGGTTTACACTTCCTACGGCGCGGGGACTTGGGGACCGCCGTTGCGCGTGGGGACTTATCCGGAGATCGTATTGATTGAGTTTGAGTGAAGATCCTTGTTGCCACAGCGGCGAAAAGCCCTTCCAGAATGCAACCTTGTGCGATGGATGGGGTGAAAGTTGTGGTTGGGCTTCAGCCGGCGGGCGGAGCAAGCCCCGCCCCTACGGGACGGCTTCTTGTTCGGCAAGCGGCGAAGTTGTGTGCTGACAAAACATCTTGACTGAAAGGAATGCGATGAAGAGACGGACACTGGGGAATTCGGGGATTGCAGTCGCGCCGCTGGCTCTTGGCGGAAATGTTTTTGGCTGGACTGCGGATGAGGCGACTTCGTTTCGAGTGCTCGATGCATTTGTTGATGCTGGCTTCAATTTGATTGATACCGCCGATGTTTATTCGGTGTGGGTGCCGGGACATCAGGGCGGCGAATCCGAGACGGTGATTGGGAATTGGCTGAAGCGCTCGGGGCGGCGCAAGGAAGTGGTGATCGCAACCAAAGTCGGCAACGTGATGAGCCCGGAGAAGAAAGGGCTATCGAAGGCTTACATTTTGCGCGCGGTGGAGGATTCGCTGCGGCGGTTGCAGACGGATTCGATCGATCTCTATCAATCGCACGTGGATGATCCGGCGACGCCGATTGAAGAGACGCTCGAGGCGTATGCCGGAACTTGTGCGCGCGGGAAAAGTCCGCGCGATCGGCGCTTCGAATTTTACGGCTGAGCGATTGACGCAATCGCTGGCGGCGAGCAAGCAGCGCGGCTATCCGAGTTACGTTAGCTTGCAGCCGCACTACAACCTTGTCGAGCGGGCGGATTATGAGGCGAATCTCGAGCCGGTTTGCGTGGAGAACGGACTTGGCGTGATTCCCTACTTTGCGCTGGCCAGCGGATTTTTGACCGGGAAATATCGATCCGAGAGCGATCTTTCGAAGAGCGCGCGCGGTTCGAGAGTGAAGAAGTATCTCGATGAGCGCGGGCTGCGGATACTCGCGGCGCTGGATGAGGTTTCGGCGCGGATGGCTTCGACGCCGGCGAGCGTGGCGCTGGCTTGGCTTATGGCGCGGCCGAGCATTACCGCGCCGATTGCCAGTGCTACGAATCTCGAGCAGTTGAAGGATTTGATTGCGGCGGCGGAGTTGAAGCTGGATCGCGATTCGATTGAGTTGTTGAATCGAGCGAGCGCGCCAGCACCTGTGGCGGCGTCCGCGGTTCAGTAGCGCCGGCGTCCCCGCCAGCAGCCGACGAGCGCAATCGCCGCTCGTGGCGGCGCTTGGCGCGGACTGAGCCTTCCGATTGGCGCGCGTGGATAAAAGGGCGTCGGAGCCTGATGGTACGGCTCGCTCCGCGGTAGATCCGTGGATCTGGCGGAAATTTCAGTCGTAAGATGCCGGCGGGGACGCCAGCGGTACCCGGATTACCCTATGTGGCGGGCTAGAATCTTTACGATTTGATCTTTCGGTAGCGCGCCGACGATTTGATCGGCTACCTGGCCGCCTTTGAAGACCAGTAGAGTGGGAATTCCGCGGATGTTGTAGCGCGGCGGGGCGCCCATGTTCTCGTCCACGTTCATCTTCACTACTTTCAGCTTGCCGGCGTTTTCGCGGGCAATTTCCTCAACGGTCGGCGAAAGCATGTGGCACGGGCGGCACCATTCCGCCCAGAAATCCACCATCACCGGCTGAGTCTTGCTGGCATCAATCACTTCGGCCTGAAAACTTGCGTCGTTCACCGCTTGAACATTATCTGCCATTGGTATCCTCTTGAGATTCTGGGGGTTACGCCAACCAGCAGCCTCGCCCCGCGTTAATTAGATGTTACAGACGCCGCCGGGATTCTGGCGCGCCTGGCGTGCTCGTAAACCGTGACATAGGCGGCAGCCGAAGGCTTCCAGGAAAAATCCTTGGCCATGCCGATGGTTTGAATCGCGTGCCACGCCGCGGCGTCGCGGAAAACGCGAATCGCGCTGCGCACACATTCGAGAAGCGCGCGGCCCGTGTAGGCGTCGAACTTGAAACCCGTACCGCCCCCTGTCTTGGGATTGTACTGCACAATGGTGTCGTCGAGGCCGCCAGTTGCGCGAACGACGGGTACCGTTCCGTAGCGCAGGCTGTAAATCTGATTGAGGCCGCAAGGCTCGTATTGCGAGGGCATCAGAAACATGTCGGCGCCGGCTTCGATTTTGTGAGCGATGGTGTTGTCGTAGGCGATTTTGACGCCGACTTTGGCCGGGAATTTCTGGGCCAGGGCGAGGAATAGTTTCTCGTACTGCGGATCGCCGGTGCCGAGTGCGATGATGGCCAGATTCTCTTGCATCAGCTCGGCGGCGACTTCGGCGAAGATGTCGAAGCCCTTTTGATCGACGAAGCGGGAAACGATGCCGATCAATGGCCGCGTCATGTTCTCCGCGGGCAGTTTGAATGTATCGAGCAGGTCCTTCTTGCAGATGCGCTTGCCGTCGAGATTGTGGGCGGAATAATTGGCGGCGATCAATTTGTCGGCTTCGGGGCTCCAGGCGGAATAATCGACGCCGTTGAGGATGCCGGTCACCCTACCGGCGCGCATGCGGATTACGCCTTCGAGGCCGTGGCCGTATTCCTTGGTTTGAATCTCCGCGGCGTATTTTTTGCTAACGGTGGTGAGTTCGTCGGAGTAAATCAGGCCTCCCTTCAGGAAATTGACCTTGCCGAAAAATTCCAGAGCGTCGACGGTGAAGAGCGTTTCGGGCAGGCCGATGCGTTGCAGCGCGCTGTGAAGAAAAAGGCCCTGATAGCCGAGGTTGTGAATGGTAAAGACGACAGGGAGCCCCTTGAGTGCGGGATCGCCAGCATAAATTGTGCGCAGGAGAACGGGAACCATGGCCGTTTGCCAGTCGTGGCAGTGAATCACGTCGGGCATCCAGACGTGCTTGGCGAACTCGATGGCGGCGCGGCTGAACTCGGTGAAGCGCTCGGCGTTGTCGTGATAGTCGCTGCCCTTCTCGCCGTAGAGCTGCGCGCGATCGAAATAGCTGGGATCGTCGACGAAGAAAAAGCGGACGCCGCTGATGCTGGCGCCTTCGGCGATAGAGGGAAATCGCAGTTCGTCGCCGACGGGAATCGTGAGACTGGGAATCGTGACGGTATGCGTTTTGGTGCCGCGATATTTGGGGAGGAGAACGGCGACTTCATGCCCCGCCTCGACCAACGCGACGCTGAGGGCGCCGGAGACGTCGGCGAGGCCGCCGGTTTTGGAGTACGGCACGCCTTCGGATGCTACGAAGAGAATTTTCATCGGGTTCGCACCGGAACGGAGAAGCTACCGGAGCGATGGAGGTTCGTCAAGAAGAACCCTGCAGTTTGATTGCGGCGAAATTGCTAAACTCGGCGGCGCTATGTCGCGACAAAAGCTGGGACAACATTTTCTTGGTGATTTGGGTTGGCGGAAGAAGATATCTGCAGACGCTTGGGCGTGGCGGCAGGCGAGCGCTGGCTTGAAATTGGGCCTGGGCATGGCGAGATGACGGAATTGCTGGCGCGGGCTGGGGCGCGGGTGGTGGCGATTGAGACGGATGCGCGGCTGGCGGAGGGGTTGCGGGAGAAAGCGGGGGCTTGGGGGCGGGTGGAAGTTGTTGTGGGAGATGTGTTGCAAGTCGATTTGGCGGTCTTGATTGGAGAGGGGGCTCGCATTTATGGGAATTTGCCTTACTACATTACTTCGCCGATTTTGCGGCATTTGTTTGCTGTGGCCGATCGCATTGCTTCCATTCACATTGTGATTCAGTTGGAAGTTGCGGAGAGGATTGTGGCGCGGCCGGGGCGGCGGGCTTACGGTTATCTTTCGGCTTTGTGCCAATTTTATGCGCGGCCGGAGATTGAGTTGCGGATTCCGCCGGGGGCGTTTCGGCCGCCGCCGAAGGTTACGTCGGCGCTGGTGCGGATGACGCTGCCCGGCGAGCGCGCGGGGTTGGGGATTGCGGATGAGGGGCGGTTTCTGGAGTTCGTGCAGACTTGCTTTGGGCAGAAGAGGAAGACGTTGAGGAATAATTTGCGGGGGGTTGCGGATTCGGCGCGGATTGAGGCGGCTTTGGAGAAATGCGGGATTGCGGGGAATGCGAGGGCGGAGGAATTGAGCTTGGCGCAATTTGCGGAGGTGTTTGAGGCGATCGGCGTTTGGAATCCTGGAAAGACGAGCCTCGGCGGCTGACGAGGTTGCGGAGAAAAGACGAGATGTTGGCGTTTTGGGGAGTCCGCGGTTGTGCGGGGCTGCGATTTTACTGCGAGGTCGTCGGACGGGCGCAGCAAGCGGCGCCCCTACGAAAGCAAAATCCATGAAGCAGATCCCTCACTTACCCTGCAGCTAGAGCGGGAGGGATTCGGGATGACAGCTGATATTTTTTTGCGGGAGCCGTGCAGCGAGAGCGAACGATGCGGCGAACGAGAGTGGCGGAGCGAGACCGGGCGGATTTAGTCTTCGGGCTCGAGATGCTCGAGAACGGCTTGTAGGCGATCGGGGAAATCAGTCATTACGCCATCTACGCCGGCTAGGATCAGGCGGCGCATTTGATCGGGCTTGTTGGCGGTCCAAGTGGCTACTTGCAGGTCGGCTTGATGGGCTTCGGCGACTAATTCGGGCGTGACTACGTCGGCGCGGGGGCAGAATTGGCGGGCGCCTACTCCGACCGCGAGCTTGACGGAATCTGGATGCAGATCATCGACCAAAAGCCCAGTCATTAGCGTGCGATCGAATTGGCGGATGCCGTCGAGAGTGGTGGGATCGAAGGAGAGTAGCACGACGCGGGCGGCGTCGCCGTTGCTGGTGAGTTCGGCTGCTAGCGAGTGGTGCAGGCCGTAGGCGACTTCGTATTTGATTTCGAGATAGAGAACTATGTCGGCCTCGCGCGCGAAAGCGAGAATCTGTTCGAGCGTGGGAACGCGCTCGCCCATGAAGCTGCGATCGAACCATTTTCCGGCATCGAGTTCGGCGATCTGCGCGAGGGTGAGATCGCGGACTGTGCCGCGGCCATTGGTGGTGCGTTCGACGGTGGAATCGTGCATGGCGACGAAGCGGGCGTCGCGCGTCATTTGCAGATCGGTTTCGATGAAGCGCGCGCCCAGTTCCACGGCGCGGCGGAATGCCACCATCGTGTTTTCGGGGGCATGGCCGGAAGCGCCGCGGTGCGCGATGACCCAAGGTTGACGCATGTCCGCCTATCCTAACAGAATCGCGCGCCAGGAAATTCTGCCTCGCGGCGGTAGGTGTTCCCCCCGCGCACCTCGCAATGGCCGCGGGTCATGCTGCGTTTCTAGCATCGCACCCGGGCGAGTTCGGCGATTTCCCGGGCGGCGCGCGATGCCGAGATACCTGGCAAATCGTTTCGCATTAAAGATAAGCGGCTACTGTCATTTGGCATGGAGTCCGGAGGCCGCCTGGCGGGCTGGCGCCGCGCGTCCGGAGAGCCTGCGTCAAACCTCTACAATCCGCTGATTATTAAGAACTTATATTCGTGGTCGCTGACTGCCTTTGGACCGGCCTTTGGCTGGCCAATTGCCAAACCCAATCCACTACGATTCGCCTCTTGGTGTCCCGGGCGAGTCGCAAATCGCACTTGTTGCGGGCCTACGACCCTACTTGGGAGGGGACGTGGCACTGTTGGTTCTACTGATCGTCGGGGTGGTCGTCAGCCAAACCTGGATTGAATGGCGCGATACGCGCCGCGGGTGGCATGTACCCGAATGGGCTAGCGGACTGGGATTGGCGGCACTGGTGGCGACTCCGCTTACCGCGACTGCTTCGTTCGCGTCCATGTGGTATCAAGATTCGCTTGGGCTGCTTGGCCGGGGAATCGGGGCGTGGTTCTGGTTTGAGATGGGATTCGCGCTGTGCGCCATGGGAATTGTGGTGGCCGCGACGCGGCGCAAGAGACTGCGCACTTTGATGGTGATTGCCGGCGTGCTAACCGTCGGGCTTTGGATTGGCCTGGCGCTGTCTTCCTAGAAACTCGAAGATTCGCTTCCCTGCTTAGATTCGCTAGCTTCCCTCTGAAATATCCGCGGCGCTGCGGTGGTGCGTAGTCCTACTGATAACTTGGACGCAGCGGCATCTTGCCGGAAAACGCAACGCTTGCCATACTGTGAGCGATGAAGCGGGCATGGATCGTCCTCGCGGCCTGCGCCGTCCTTGCCGGCGGTGTGTGCGCCGATCAATTGCATCTGAAAGACGGCAGTGTCATCAACGGCACGATTGTCGGCTTTGATGAAAGTTCGTTTAAAGTAAAAACAAATTACGGTTACGCGATGGTGCGCCGCGACCAGGTGGTTTCCATCGACGTAACGGATACGGATTCCGGCGCGGTAAAGAAGCCGGATCCGAACGCGACTCCTGTAGCGTCGAGGACGACTGCTACTGCGCCGGCGAGCGCGCCGGCAAATGTGGCTCCTAATGCTTCGCGCCCGTCCGCGAAAGCGGCTACGCCCGCGACGCCGCTTGAACCGCCAAATCTCAAGACGTCCAGGCCGCCAAGCACTGTGGCGACAACAACCGCGCCGCCTCCGGCTGCCATTACGCCAACGAAGGCGATGATGACCCCGCCGACCAAGCGAGCACCGGCTTCAAATGGCGCAGCTACGAAGCCTCCAGCGATCGCCGCTTCCGCGCCAGCGCCGGCCGTGGTTCCAGCTTCCGCGCCGCCGTCGATTCCGAAGCCTGTGCCACCGGAGCCCATACGCGAATCGATCAGCGGCAATCTTTACACGAACGATACGTACGGATTCCGGATGTTCCGCCCGCCGGGTTGGGAGATTATTGAGGACGCGCGCACCACGTTGCCCGGCGCAATCGCTGCGCTCGGCACCAACGACCAAACTACATACTTGCTGGTTGGCGCGAGCCCGTCGGCCGGATCGCTCGATGCAGATTTGAAGGCTTCTGATGTGAAGCTAAGAGAAATGGTGGAGAACTATCGCCCGCTTGGTGACAAGAAGACGACGGTTGCGGGCCTGTCGGCGATTGAGAGGCGGTTCCGCGGCGTCGTGGATGGCAAGGATTGGTCGGGGACCGTCGTGCTGGTGCAGCGCGGGAAGCAGCTGTTTACGATATTCGGAATGACCTATGCGGGGACGGACCTGGTGCAGATTCAGGAGAATGTGATTCACCGCGCGATCACCAGCCTGCAATTTACGAAGTAAGCCAAAACGCAGACGGATTCCTCATCCGCCTAGGCGGATTCGGAATGACCGCGAAACACTTTTCCTTGCTCAGTCTTAGTCGAATTCGCGCTTGGGAGCGGATTGTTCCGCGCCGACGCGGCCGGTCGCGATGTCGGCGCGGTAGTAATTTTCTCCGCGAATCGGGGCTCCGGCGATGCGGCGAAGAATATTGATTTGGCCTACGTGCGTCAGTGAGTCCGCGATCGCGCCTTGAAACAGCTTTTCCGGCGGCGTGGCTAGCGGCGCGCCTGAGGCGAGATAATCGTCGAAGGCTTTTAGCGCGGCGAAAAATCGGGCGGAGTCTTCATCCCAGGTGCGTGGAGGCGAATTGCGCCATTCCTGGTTGCCCTTAGCGAGCGAGAGCACCCAATCCATTAGATCGACTAAGTGCGCGAGGATTTGACCGGGAGTACGCACGCCGGGGGCGGCCTGAAATGCTGAGAAGCTAGCAGGAGCGCCGCGCAGAGCTTTGCCGCCGCGATAGGCCAGCGTCGCAACGGTGTGGCGCAGCAACTCTACCTTCTCATTTGCGCTGCCGGGCATTTTCAGCCTCTAGAATTTCGTGACTTCGGAGAAATGGAAATCGCGGACCTTCATCGCGGGCACGACCATCTCGAAAGATTCCTCACCCGCGGCGCGCACGGGGACGCCGAGCATCTCGACGTTCGATAGCATCTTGATCATGCTCTGATTGAAGCGGAAATTTCGAATGCCGCTGGCAATGCGGCCTTTCTCGATCAAGAATGTGCCGTCGCGGGTCATGCCGGTAAGAATCTTTTCGTAGGGATCGACTTCGCGAATATACCAGAGCCGCGTGACGAGGACGCCGCGCTCGGTGGAGCGGACCATTTCGTCAACGGTTGCCGTGCCGCCGGCGAAGACGAGGTTCATCGGCGCTTCACCGTACTCGTTGGGCAGCGAGAAGCCGTGGCCGGTTGACTTAGCTTTCATTTTCTTGGCGGTCGCGCGAGCGTAGACGAGATTCCGCGGCACGCCGCGATCGACGAGATGCACTTTCTCGCGCGCGATGCCCTCGCCATCGTATGGCGCGCCGAGCTGCAGCGGGTGATAGACGTCATCCCAGATGGAGATGTTCTCGCCGAAAAGTTTTTTGCCCATGCGGCCAGTGAAAAGCGAACGCTGATCGAGGACGGCTGTGCCTGCAAAATCGTAGAAGAGGAATCCGACGAGATCGAGCACCGCAGGCGGCTCGAGAATCACGGTGTAATGTCCCGGCTCGATTTCGCGAGGCGCGCGCGATGCGACGGCCTTTTCGCTCGCCGATTCGGCCAGAGCTTCGGGATCGATGTCCACGAGATTCGGCGAATTCGACTTGGCCCAGCCCGAAGAATCCTTCTCGAGAATGGTGATCGAGAATTCCGCGCGCGTCTGCTCGTAATGCGCAAAAAGGCCGCGCGAATTGGCGAGAATGGATTCGGTCAAGCCGGTGGTGAAAATTCCCGCCGCAGTCTGCTTGGTTTTCTCGGCGGTGGCGCAAACGCGAGCGACGGCGCGGGCGCGATCTGCGGCGCTGGCGGCCGCGGTGATGGGATAGAAGCGGCGGACTTTTTGATATTTCTGCTGCTTGGGCATGGGCAGCAGCTCGGGATTTTTCCGCTGCACGCGCGCAAGACTCGATGCCGCATTCACCACGCGCCGAAGCGATTCTTCGTCGGTCTTGTTCGTCGAAGCGCGTGCGGTGCGGCCGTCGAAAACTACGCGTACGGAAAGCGCGAGATTCTGCTCGGCGACGTGCTGATGGATGGTGTTGTTGGCGAAACGGGTGAGCGCATCGCTGACGGCACCGACATCAACTTCGGTCTCGTCGGCATCGCTCAACTTCAAGACGCGAGCAGCTATTTCGCGCAGATCAGGCAATCCGACGCGAAAGTCCTCTGAAGCGTGCGAATGATAGACGGGCTTCGCGGCACGACGCGGCTTCTTCGATTTGCGCGCGGGAGACATTTATTTCGCGAAGGCGACTCCAATTTTAATGTTGCGGAAGCGCGAAGGCGACGCGCCGTGGCCCGTGCCCATCGTCTGCATGGGCTGGCCCTTGCCGCAATTCGGCGTGCCCCAGAGCGTCCAGTAATCGCGCGAGCAAATGGCATCGCAACTGTTCCAGAATTCGGTGGTGATGCCGCTGTAGCTGGGATTTTTGATCATGCGGCCTTTTTTGCCGCCTTTGATCTCCCAGCCGATTTCAGTCGAGAACTGAAAGTGGTAGCGGCGATCGTCGATGGACCAGGAGCGGTTGGTCTCCATCAAGATCGCGTCGTCGGTGTCGGCGATTAGGTCGTCGTATTTCCATGTGCCGGGTAGCAGGCTTACGTTGGTCATGCGAATGATCGGCAGGCGGTTCCAACTTTCGGTGCGCATGGTGCCGCCCGAGCGCTTCTCGCCGATAGCCGCGGCGCTTTCGCGATTGCTCAGGTAGCCGGTGAAAAGGCCGTTCGAAATAATCGGAGTGCACTGCGCGGGCACGCCTTCATCGTCGTAGCCGAATGTGCCGAGGCCGGGGCCGTGCTCGAGCCGCGCATCGGCGACGACGTTGACGATTTCCGAGCCGTAACGAAGCTTGCGCAGCTTATCGATGGTTAGAAAGCTCATGCCGGCGAAGTTCGCTTCCTGGCCCAGCACGCGGTCCAGCTCAATCGGATGCCCGACGGACTCGTGAATTTGCAGGCCAAGCTGCGCGCTTTCGAGGATGATCGTGCTCGTACCTTCGGGACATTGCGCCGCAGAATGAAGCGCGACACTATCCTCGCCCACGCGCCCTGCATTTCCGGCGAGATCGAGCGATTCAACCAATTCGTAGCCGCTCTCCATGTGCTGGCCGCCGAAACTATTCGGATACGAACGCTTCTGAATCTCTTTCTCGGCAAAGCTGGTGGCTACAATTCCTGCACCCGAGAGCATCTTCACCTGATGAATCGCCGAACCGATGCTCGAAGCAAAGAATTGCTCGATTCGGCGGAAGGACATCGAGCCTTCGGCCAGCGTCACGCCTTTGACTTTGCGCATTTCCTTGTCCGCGGCGAGAAGCAAATCGATCTGGCGCTCGACGGGAATGCGGAATGGATCTTTGATGAACGGGCTTTGCCACGTATCTTCGTAAGCCTTTTCGGGAGCGAGGACGACGTTGTGCGTCTTTGCGAGAGCTGAGGCCTTCGCGATGGAGACCGCTTCGGCGGCGCAGGCCTGCACGCCTTCGCGCGTCAACCGGTCGGTGGCGGCAAATCCCCAAGCGCCGCTGGCGATCACGCGCACGCCGATGCCGAGCGATTCGCTCTCAGCGACCGTTCCGATCGCTCCATTTTTTGTGGAAATATCGCGCTGGCGGATGTCCATCACGCGCGCGTCGGCGTATGTCGCGCCGCGCACGAGCGCGGTTCCAACTGCGATTTGAGCCCAATCATTCATGTTTGGCGCGGAAGGCGAGCTGGACGACCGCAGGTTCCTAAGTGCCTTCGTCCCACGACGCGAGGTAGTGCTCCTGCTCGGCGGTTAACTTGTCGAGCTGGAAGCCCATCGACTCAAGTTTCAGTTTGGCGATGTGGCGGTCGAGCGCTTCGGGGACGGGATACACCTGCTTCTTCAATTCGCTGGCGTGCTTGATCAGGTGATCGACCGAAAGCGCCTGGTTCGCAAAGCTCATATCCATCACGGCAGCCGGATGTCCTTCGGCCGCGGCGAGATTAATCAGGCGGCCGTCTCCGAGCAGATAAATTTTGCGGCCGTCCTTCATTACGTATTCATCTACCATCGGCCGGGCTTGCTTCTTTGCGCTCGAGAGTTTCTCGAGGGCAGGAATATCGATTTCGACGTTGAAGTGGCCGGAATTGCACATCACCGAGCCATCTTTCATCTGCTCGAAATGTTCGGCAGCGAGGACGGACTTGTTGCCGGTGACGGTGACGAAAATGTCGCCAATCTTGGCGGCTTCGGCCATGGGCATCACGCGGAAGCCATCCATCACCGCTTCGATTCCGCGCGTAGGATTGATTTCCGTGACAATTACATCGGCGCCGAGGCCCTTGGCGCGCATCGCGACACCGCGACCGCACCAGCCATAGCCGGCGACCACGACGCGAAGGCCCGCGACCAGAAGATTCGTCGAGCGAATGATTCCATCGAGTGTGGACTGGCCCGTTCCGTAGCGGTTGTCGAATAGATGCTTTGTCAGCGCATCGTTCACCGCAATGATCGGATATTGCAGCGTGCCATCTTTGGCCATGGCGCGCAGGCGAATCACGCCGGTGGTGGTTTCTTCTGTCCCGCCGATTACATGCTTCACCAGCTCGGTGCGCTTGGTGAGAAGTTGCGTGACAAGATCGGCACCGTCGTCCAGCGTAACTTGCGGCTGATGATCGAGCGCCGCGCTAATGTGCGCGTAATACGTGGCGTTGTCCTCGCCCTTGATCGCAAACGTGGGGATGCCGTAATCCTTCACGAGGGAGGCGGCCACATCATCCTGCGTCGAAAGCGGATTCGACGCGCAAAGAACGACATCGGCGCCGCCATCGCGCAGCGTGATCGCCAGATTGGCGGTCTCGCTGGTGACGTGCAGGCACGCCGACATGCGAATGCCCTTCAGCGGCTGATCTTTGATGAATTGCTTGCGGATGAGCTGCAGCACAGGCATGTGCTGGTTGGCCCACTCGATTCTGCGCTTGCCGCGATCTGCGAACGCGAGATCCTTCACGTCACCGGACAGTTTTGGCACTGTTTCCACGGAATGCTCTCCTAGATTGTAGTCGCGAAGGGGTTAGCTGCGTGACACCGTGACTGCGCCCTGCGAGCCGACCTGGCTCTGGATTTTCGCAGCCTTGTCGGTGCGCTCCCAAGTAAAACCGGGCTCGTTGCGTCCAAAGTGTCCATAGGTCGCCGTTTGGCGATAGATGGGGCGGCGCAGATCGAGCGTTTCGATGATCCCGGCCGGCGTGAGCTTGAAATTGGTGCGAATCAGCTCTGTCACTTGCGGCTCGGGAATTACGCCGGTCCCAAACGTGTCCACCATGACGGAGACCGGCTCGGCCACGCCGATGGCGTAAGCGATTTGCACTTCGAGCTTGGTCGCGACGCCGGCAGCGACGAGATTTTTTGCGACGTAACGCGCCATATAGCAAGCAGAGCGATCTACTTTGGTTGGATCTTTGCCCGATAGCGCGCCGCCACCATGGCGGCTATAGCCGCCGTAGGTGTCGACGATAATTTTGCGGCCCGTCAGCCCCGCATCTCCCATCGGCCCGCCGACCACGAAGCGGCCGGTCGGATTGATGTGGATCTTCGTCTGGGCATCGAGCATCTCGCGCGGCACGATCGGCTTGATTACGTGTTCGACGATTGTGCGATGCAATTCTTCATTGGAAATGTCTTCGCCGTGCTGCGTCGAGACCACCACGCAATCCACGCGCTTGGGGCGGCCTTTCACGTATTCGACGGTGACTTGAGTTTTTCCATCCGGGCGGAGGCAGCGAACCAGATCTTTCTTGCGGGCTTCGGCGAGGCGGCGGGCCAGTTGATGCGCGAGTTGGATGGGCATGGGCATCAACTCGGGCGTTTCATCGCAGGCGAAGCCGAACATCAGGCCCTGATCTCCCGCGCCACCGGTATCAACGCCTTGCGCGATGTCGGGCGATTGCTTTTTGATCGAGGAAATCACGCCGCAGGTATCGGCGTCGAAACCGTACTTGGCGCGGGTGTAGCCGACTTCGCGAATCACGTCGCGCGCCACGTCGCCAAAGTCCACATAGCCGGTGGTGGTGATTTCGCCGGCGATGACCACGAGGCCCGTGGTGACCAGCGTTTCGCAAGCCACGCGGCCTTTCGGGTCCTGCTTCATTACTTCATCGAGAATGGCGTCGGAAATCTGGTCGGCGATCTTGTCGGGGTGACCTTCGGTCACGGACTCCGAGGTAAACAAATAGCGCTCGTGAGAAGCTGTCAAAAGACTGTCCTCCCGGGGACTTGGATACGGAATTCAGGCCTATGCTGCTTTCCGCAGTGGGAATGCCGAAAATTAAAATTAGCATGCGCTCCAGGGAGTGTCAACGCTTTGCGCCGAAACGGGTTCTTGGCCGCGTGAATGGCAATTTTCGGCGCCGAAGTGCGAGTTTTGTAGCTCCACTTTAAGGGTGGCCTCGCCGATTAATATGAACCGGCGTCCACATCCAACTGAGGCGCTTACTCCGCCGCCTCTGACCCGTTCCCGTTTCCGCCGGTCCGCCGATAGAGCAAGAACGCGCGGATAAAATCATCAATATCGCCGTTGAGCACCTTTTCCACATCCCCGCGCTCAACTTTCGTCCGGTGATCCTTGATGATCTGATAGGGCTGCAGCGTGTAGGTGCGAACCTGGCTCCCGAAGCTGATATCAGTCTTCGTGTCTTCGAGCTTCCTCGCCTCTCCTCGCCGCTTCTCGAGCTCGAGTTCATACAGCTTCGAGCGCAGGAACTTCATGGCCAGTTCGCGATTCTTGTGCTGGCTGCGTTCATTCTGGCACTGCACCACGGTTCCCGTCGGCAAGTGCGTAAAACGCACAGCAGTTTCTACCTTGTTCACATTCTGGCCGCCGTGGCCGCCGGCGCGAAACGTATCAATGCGCAAATCTTCGGGCTTGATGACCACCTCGATGCGATCGTCAATTTCCGGAATCACGAAGACCGACGCAAACGAAGTATGCCGCCGCGCCGCCTGATCGAATGGCGAGATGCGGATGAGCCGGTGAACGCCGGTTTCGCCCGAAAGCAGTCCGAAGGCGTTCTCGCCCTCGAAGCGCAGCGTGGCGGACTTGATCCCGGCTTCTTCCCCCGGCGTCGAATCCATCAGCGTCACGCCCACTTTGTGCGCTTCCGCCCAGCGCATATACATGCGCATCAGCATCTCGGCCCAATCCTGCGATTCCGTGCCGCCGGCGCCGGGCTTGATGGTCATGATGGCGTTCATCGCATCGGTCTCGCCGGAAAGCAGCGTTTTCGTTTCGACCTCGGCGACGTAGGTATCGGCGATCTTCAATTCTCCGGCGACATCGTTGAGCAGCGAATCGCGTTGTTCGGCGTTGGATTCTTCTTTTGCGAGATTGAAATAAGTCTCGATGTCGCTGACGATGCGCGCCAGCTTTTCTTCCGCGCCGAGGCGTTCTTCCACCTGCTTGCGTTCCTGCAGCACGGCCTGCGCCTGTTCCTGGTTCGACCAGAAATCGGACTTGTTGGCTTTTTCTTCGAGAATTGCTAAACGCGAGCGATTGGCGGGAACGTCAAAGATAGCGCCGCACCAGCTCGATGCGCGTTCCGAGCTCGGCGAAGCGCTGCTGCAGATCTTCAATATGTTCAGCCACGGTGTGACCTCAAACAACAGTTTACATTCAACCTCGCGGAGTTGATAGGGCCGGTGCTGTCAACTTTTGTGCGAAGATTTGAACGCAGAACGATCCTCTCCGGCTTGTAGAGTGGTGCAGAGAAAGTCTGTCATGTCCCTTTCTTGCGGAAGCCCGAGGCCGCGAATGATTCTTGGCGCAAATAACGCGAGCACCGCATATCCAATCGCAATTGCCGCCTCGGCTAGAGTGTTGCCCCACGCCCGAACAGCCATCCAGATGGCGGGAATGATCAGGAACCCAAATCCCAGAATCACACAAATGGCAATCTTCGAAGTCAGCTCGAGATCAAAAGTGCCCTCTACGCGAGTTCCGTGCCCGTGCGAACTAAACTGTCCCGAAAGCACGGGTGGGAATGAATTGCGATAGTAAGTGCGCTGGAGAAGGCGGAATTCGAGACCTTCCACCGCCCCCAAGAAGGGCTTGTATCCCCGATACCCAGAAATCGAGAAGAGAGTCGGTCGTTCAGAGTCAATTGCCGCCGAAAGAATGCGTGCGCACTGCTCGGGACTGAAATTGGAGTAAAGCTCGAGCACCGACGGTGGCGCAAAGAATTTCATTTCACGAAACGCCGATTTGATTCATTTTCGCCGGCGGCGATTCACTTCTTTTTGTGAGCTTGACAACGCTCGCTCTCAAAAACTTCGGTGTCTGTGCGCCGCAGCATCCCAATGCGGATCATCAGCCCGATCGAGGCGAACAGGCAGAGCCAGGCGATCCAATCGCCCCAGCGGACGTAGAGCGTCTTGTCGCTGCGGAAATCGTAGGGCGCGTCCAATTGGCCGCGGATATCGGTTTGCAGGGCTGCTACCGTGCGGCCGTATGGATCGAGAGCGACTGTGTAGCCATTATTCGTATCGCGCAGCATCCAGCGGCGGCTCTCCACGGCGCGGACGCGGGCCATCATCAGATGCTGCGACGGCGCCGCCGAACGGCCGAACCAGCCATCATTCGAGAGATTGATTAGCAGCTCTGCGCCGTTCCCCGCGAAATGCCGGACCTCATTCGGAAAAATCGCTTCGTAGCAGATGTACACGCCGAATTGTCCGCCGGGCAATTCGCCTACGCGATATTCCGTCCCCGGCGTGAAATCGGAAATGTCCGCGGTCAGCCGCCCTGCAAAAGTCAGGTATTCGCGCAGCGGGACATATTCGCCGAAAGGCACGAGATGCAGCTTGTCGTAAGTGAAGATCCGCTGGCCCAGCGGATTCAGAAGCGTCGCGCTGTTCGTCGCCTGCCATTGCTTGTCGGTCCCTTTCTTCCAATCCACCACTCCAACTAGAAATTCATTTGCCGCTTCGCGCGCAATTCGCTGCGCGCGCTTCGCCGAACTTCACTTCCGTGAAGCTGAACGGCGCGGGAACTTCCGGCCAGACGACTAGCCCGGGTTGCCGCCGCGCGGCATCGACGCTGATCTTCTCGAGTTCATCGAGTTCACCCGCGTGGACGTCTAGCCAATCCGACGGATAGCTCTCCGATTGTGGAAAATTCGTCTGCACCAGATGCGCCACGTAACGCGGCTTTTGCGACGGCACAAGATGAGGCCCGGCGAAGGCCACAAGAATCAACGCCGCGGTCACGCCAGCGAGCGCCATCAGCGCCCGGCGGTCGCGCCGCCAAATCGCCCAGGCCAACACCGCGTTATACGCGCCGATCAACAGCGATAGCCCGTAAATTCCGGTGAGCACCGTGAGTTGCACGAACGCCAAACTTCCGCTCGCCGCATAGCCGCTCAAATTCCACGGAAACGCAATGATCGGCAGGTGCGTGCGAATCAGCTCCAAAGTCAGCCAAAGAAATGGCGCAATCACAAAAGCAGCGTCAACGTTTCGCCGGCTCACGTAGCGCACACACGAAGTAAAAATCATCATGTGCAGCCCGCCGAGAAGCCCGATCCCCGCCATAATCGCGAGCGCAGGCAGCACCGGCACGTTTCCATACTGGCGCATCACGACGTAAATCCAGGTGAGGCACAGCGGATAGAAAACGAATCCGTGCAGAAATCCCGCGGCCATGGCATCGCGCACGCTCGCGCCCAGCGACGCCAAAATCAGCATCGCCACGGCAACCCACGCCAGCAGCGGCAAATTGTAATTGGGAAAGCTGAGCGCGAGCGCAACCCCGGAAGCGAGGCCGAGGACCAGTCTCAGAGGCCGCGAAAGTTTCATTCAGCGCTTGATAATAGGATTAAATCCGGCCTGGGCAAGCGCCGCCTTGGCTTTTTCCGCGGCGGCCCCGTCAGGATAGGGGCCAACCTGCACGCGATAGAGGCGGTCGGTCGTAGGCGTCACAACAAACGATGGAAAATGTTTCTGCTGCGCGGCATCGGCGAGCGCCAATGCATCGGCTTCTTTCGTAAGCGCGGCGAGCTGCATCACCACCGAACCGCGCGGAATGCGTGGCGCCTGAAATCTTCGCAGGTCGTTTGAATTTGCGATAACCGGCTGCGGTGCAGGTGCCGGCGGTGAATCCGCGGGCCGGTGCGTCGAAGTCACGCGGCCCGAAGTCGCCGGAGCACTTGCGGGCGCGCTCGGTGCCGCACTCGGTCGCGGCTCGAGCTTGTTCGGGTCTTTTCCCTTCGAATAAAAATCCCACTCGCTATTCGCACTCTTTTCGCCCGCGTCGGTATTCTCCGCCTTAGCGCTGCCGCCAGCAGGCGCAATCAAAGACCGGTTCGAATCCGCGGAAGCATGCAGAGGCATGGGCATGCCGGATTGCGTCCGACCCATTACGTAACCCAGCGTGAAGAACACGCCGCAAAGCAACACGACGCCCAGAAACAAGCCGACCAGATGCCGGCTCTCCAGTACGCGTTCCCCGCCCCCGCGCTTTCCGTTTCCCCCAGCCACTCTTACTTGCCCCCTCCGAAGCTCTTCGCCCACTGCGACACGATATCGATCGGCAGCGGGAAAATCACAGTCGTGTTCTTCTCGACCCCGATCTCAGTCAAAGTCTGCAAGTAGCGAAGCTGAATCGCGGCGGGCTGCGTTTCAAGAACTTCGGCCGCCTGCGCCAGCTTTGTCGAGGCTTCAAATTCACCAGCCGCATGAATAATCTTCGCGCGGCGCTCGCGCTCGGCCTCCGCCTGCTTGGCGATGGCGCGCTGCATCGACTCCGGAATATCGACTTGCTTGACCTCAACTTTAGATACCTTGATACCCCAAGGCTCCGTATCCTGGTCAAGGATTACTTGCAACTTGGCGTTTACCTTTTCGCGATCCGATAGAATCTCGTCGAGCTCGAATTGCCCGAGCACGCTGCGCAAATTGGTCTGGGCGAGCTGCGAAGTGGCATAGAGATAGTTCTGCACCTGCGAAAGCGCCAGGTTCGCATCCACGACGCGGAAATAGCAGACCGCGTTCACCTTCGCGGAGACGTTATCTTTGGTGATCACGTCCTGCGGCGGAACGTCCAGCGTCTCGACGCGCAACGACATGCGCGTCAGCACGTCGATCGGCCAGAAAACCAACTGCAATCCCGCCGGCTTCGGATCCGGCCGCATCTTTCCGAGGCGCAGGACCACGCCGCGCTCCCATTCCTTGATCACGTAAACGGAATTGAACAGCCAAATCAGAAAGAAAAATACGCACACCCCAAGCAAAATCTGAATGAACCCCATCGCATCCTCCTCGATTGCTAAATCCCGGACGGTGCGCTGCCCCGCGTCCACCGGCTCGACGTACAACGTCAGTCCTTCGACTTTGCGCACGCGCGCATGCGCCCCGCGCGGAATCGCGGTTTCGGCCGCGGCCCGCCATCTCTCGCCGTGAACGAAAATCATTCCCGGCGCCGCGCCCGCTCCGACCGCTTCCGTCACTTCCCCGATTTCACCAATAAGCTGCTCGCGGCCCGTCGAGAGTTTCCACTTGCGCGACTTCATCACCAGCCGCATCAAAATAATCATGATCAAGGCGCACGGAATCGCCACGCCCAGCGCCGCGCCGAGGCTCACGCCCATGCCCGTCAGCGGCGAGCGCACCAGCATCAGCGCTCCGAGCACCATCGAAATCACGCCGCCTACGCCGAGAATGCCGTGCGTCGGAAATTTCGCCTCTAATATGAAAAAGGTGAGCGCCGCAATGATCAGCACGACTCCCGTCAAATTCACGGGCAGCAGATGCATCGCATACAGCGCCAGAATCAGCGCGATGCCGCCAATTACTCCCGGGGCAAATAATCCGGGATGCGTGAATTCCGCGTATAGCCCCAGCACGCCAACGATCAGCAAAATGAAAAACACATCCGGCTGCACGATGCGCGAAAGAAATCTTTCCCGCAGCGCCATCTGATAATCGCTCACCGCAGGCGAATCGAGATCCAACTTCACGGTCGTGCCGTCGAATCGCTTGATTGACCTGCCATTCAATTGGGCCAGCAGCGCCTCCTGCGATGGCGCCACCAGATCAATCAATTTCCCATCCAGCGCTTCCTTCTCGCTGAACGCCTTCGCTTCTGTTACCGCCAACTCCGCGAGATCCGGATTCCTTCCGCGCTGCGTCGTGTAACTCCGCAAATAAGCCGTAGCCTCATTCACAATCTTTGTGCCGCAAAGTTTCATCTACCTGCATGGACCAGCCGCCGAGCACAAGAATCGGCGACGCCGCCCCCGTATCCGTCCCCGGCGACATCGCCGCCACATCCGCCGAAAGCAAAATGAAAAATCCCGCGGAAGCCGCGCGCGTGCCCGTAGGCGACACGTAAACCACTACAGGCACCGGCGACGTCAAATTTTCTGGATGATCGTGCGCATCGCCGAATCGAGTCCGCCCGGCGTATCCATGGTGATCAGAACCAGGCTGGCGTGCTGCTCCGCCGCGCTGTCGATTCCGTGAACGATATAGTCCGCAAGGATCGGCTCGATTTCGCCGTCAATCTGCAATCGCAAAATTTTTGTAGGAGTAGGAACCGCCGCGCCTACCGGATGCGCGAAGAACAGCGGAGCGCCCGAAGCCGCCAGCAGTATCGCCGCGGCAGAAGCGATCAGCACCAAGCCGCGAACATTGCGCAGGAACATCTCGCGCGCATTATAGCAAGAATTAACGCCAAGGCATCGTAGCGCCGGCTGCCAGCCGGCGTTTTTCGATCAAAGGGGCGCAGTAGGAGCACAAAAGGCGGGACCGTACTCTGAAAGTGGTTTTCTCTCGCTCTACCTACTGCGGCGTATCGCTCTTCTTCGGCTCGCCCGCATACGAAGGCGGCACAACAATCACTTCCTGCACCCGCGGATCCTTTACCACCTTCGAAAATTCCGGATCCTTCTGCACGCCGGACAAATCCTTGTAGCCGTCATCGCGCGCCATCTTCAAATAATGCGCGCAATGCTCCGCATCCCCTGAACGCGCATAAGTCTTGGCTACGAGGAAATAAAACAACCCCGGCTCCGTCGTTCCGCGCTGCTGCACGGTAGTGCCATAGCTTCCGTGATGCGAAAAAATATCCGGGTCGCGCGCCAAAGCTTCCTCGAACGCCTTCATCGCCTCGGGATATTCCTTGATTCCGAAATATCCATATCCCAGATTGCTGTAAATCGTAGCAATGTCGTCGGTGGACTTCAGCGTCAGCGCCTGTTTGTACAGCCGGATCGCCTTCCCGTAATGCTTCTTCTCGTATTCCACCGTCCCCAGATTGTTGATCGCGCTCACGTAAGTCTTGTTCGCCTTCATCGCGCGCCTGTAATACCGCGCCGCCGCTTGCGTGTTCCCGGCTTGCTGATAGGCGACGCCGATCTTGTTCAACAGCTCCGCGTCCTTCGGCGACTGCGCCAGCAAGAGCTCATAATCCTTGATCGCTTCGGCGTACATCTTCCGCGCCATCAGAATATCGGCGCGCATCTCCTGCACCTGGCGCTCCGTCATCTGCACGACGTTGGTCGATTGCGACGGAATCGGTGCGGGGGATGCCGCGGGCGGCGTAGCCGGCGCGTGCTCCTGAGCTTGCAGGGATGAGACGCAAAGGACTGCCAAAGACAGGGACATCAGAAGAAGGCGTTTCATCGCCATTCTCCTTTTCATCGCGGGCTGAATCATACAGCCCGCATCCGATTCTTACGTTCGCTCCGAAGGCCTACGGATGAGGTTTCGGCGGAGGCTGCTGCTCTTCCGGCTTGTCCGCAGGCTTCTTGCTGCCTCCAAAGATACCAAATATCTTCTGCAGCAGGCCTTTTTTCTTTTCGCCGTCCTGCTCCGGGTTCTCGCCTTCCTTGCCGGCGGCCTCGCCGGGTGCGCCGTTGCCCGGCTTCGGGGCCGCAGCCCCGCCCGGCGGCGCGGGTTCCGAACTTCCGGACTTTCCGAACAAATGCGAGAGCCAGGAAACCGGCGGCGCTTGCGATACCGCTCGACCGCCGTGGAGGAAGCAGTACTGCGTCGGCTCGGTTCCGGCGATGAACACTTCCTGTTTCGTCGTCGGGCAAGTCGGCGTGGCAAGCTGCTCTGACTGCGGATCAACGGTGACTTCCGAAACTCCTGGCGGCGGCGCGAATGGCTCGACATTTCTATACGCCGGCAGCGCCACCGCCCGCTTCATGAATTCCGCCCAGATCGGCGCGGCCGCCGCGGTTCCTGAAAGTCCGAGGTCGCGGTTATCGTCAAATCCCACCCAGATCACGCAAATCAGATTCGACGTGAATCCGGCAAACCAGCCGTCGCGCGAGGTTCCGGTCTTCCCAGCCGCCGGCGCTTCGAACCCAAGCGACCTCACCACCGCGCCCGTCCCCTGGCTCATCACGTCTTCCATCAGCGTGGTCACCAGATACGCCACGCGCGGATCGAGCGCCGGCCGCGTCTTCGGATCGTCTTTCTCGACCACCGCGCCGTCCGTGCCGACGACACTGCGGATGTAAAGAGGCTCAGCGCGTGTCCCATTCGTCGCAAACGCCGTGTAACCAGCGGCGACGTCAATCGGCGTCATCTCATAAGCACCCAGAGCCACCGCCGGGGTTGCCTGAATATTCGGACTCAGTCCCATCTGCCGCGCCACCGTGACCACGCGGTCGTAGCCCACCATCTCCGCAACTTTCACCGTGGCCACATTCAGCGAATGAATCAGCGCCTCGCGCGCCGTCACCGTGCCGTAGAATTTCTCGCCGAAATTATTCGGCGTGTAATCGTTCCCATCAAAATTAAACGTCGTCGGCTCATCCACCACGGTCGTCAGCGGCGTAATCACCGGCTGCAATCCCTCCGCCGCGTTATCGAAGGCCGCCGCATAGACGAACGGTTTGAACGCCGATCCGGGCTGCCGTCGCGCCAGCGCGTGATTGAGCTGGCTCTCGCCGTAATTCCTTCCGCCGACGAGCGCGCGAATTTCTCCCGTGCGCGGGTCCATGGCCACCAGCGCAATCTGCACCGGCGGCACCACTTCGCCTTTCTTCTTCCACAGCGCGTATTTTTTCGCCAGCAGCTTATCCACATTGGCCGCGCCCAAATCCACGGCCACCGCCGCGGCGCGCTCCAAGTCAGGATCGAGCGTCGTATAGATGCGATAGCTCTCCGAAGCCAGATCCGTTTCCGAGATCTGCTCCAGCAAGTGATCCTTCACCATGTCCACAAAATAAGGGCCGTCGCTCGCCGCCACGCCGGCGCCGACGAAATGCAGCGGCTCCTTCTTCGCTTTCTCCTCATCCGCCGCCGTCACGTATCCGTTCTCCACCATCTGCGCCAGCACGCGATCCCGCGCTTCGATCGACTTATCCGGATGCCGCTCCGCCGCCGCATAACGGCTCGGCGACCGGATAATCGCCGCTAAAAACGCGCATTCGCCCACCGACAGATTGCGGACGTCCTTGCCGAAATAAGCCTCCGCCGCCTCGCCGAATCCGTGAATCGAAAAACTGCCGCGGTTTCCGAGATAGACTTCGTTGGCGTACAGCTCGAAGATTTGCTGCTTCGTGAAACGCTGGTCCAGCTCCAGCGCTACCAGCGTTTCCTTCAGCTTCCGGCTCCAAACGCGCTTGGTGGTGAAGAAAAAGCTGCGCGCCACTTGCATGTCAATCGTGCTCGCGCCCTGCGCCCTTTGCCCGCGCCGCACGTCGGCCCATGCTGCTCCCAGAATTCGCACCGTGTCGAATCCGCCGTGCTCGAAGAAGCGCTTGTCCTCCGCCGATAGCACCGCCTCGATCAGAATCTTCGGCAAGTCATCGAAGCGTTCCAGCCGCCGCTTCTCCCTCGTCGTATCGAAAAGGTTGGTCAGCACCAGGGGCTCAAGCTCCGCGCTGCTCAACGAAGCTTGATCGCTCAGCGCGGTGATCCGCGCGATCGAGTTCGCCTCGAAATCAATTCGGACCGCATTCCCGCCTTTGAAATACGACTCCGCCGACGGATGCACCTCGATCGATTTCTTGCTGGCGTGAAACTGCCCGGGCGATCCCTCAATCTCACTCTCCGAATATCCCGCGCGCAGGAGATAGCTCTGCACTTCCTCCTGCTTCATGGATTCGCCGGTGAAAAGCTTTTCCGGCGCCGCATACACCCGCGATGTGTTCTGGAAGATTTGGCCGGAGAGCCTCGCGTCAATCATTCGCCCGAAGGTGATGTAGTAATACGAGAAGATGCCGACACCCGTGCAGAAGAGTACGAACGCCAGGCCCAGCAGGCTCAGGCCCAAGCGTGAAGTCCAGAATCCCTGCCCTAACTTAATGCGCAAAAGTTCTCCGGTACCGCCGGCTTGCCCCGTATGGGGCTGCGGGGCGTCCCTCCCGGCATCTTACGACCTCGCATCCCAATTTCCGGCAAGCGCAACCGCGGCGCGACACCCAATCTCTGTCGCAACACACTTCGGCACTCCGATAAGCAATTGGACGCACGCAATAGCATTCGGGCTGCCAGGCGCCTCGCACTAGCACTACCTATCTTAGATGGTGTGATTGTCGCCGTGGGGATGAAAATTCAATTGCAGCGTGTAGCCCGGAAACTCCACCTCAACCACATAGGGCACGTCAATATCAACCATGGCCATCGGCCCGGCCCCGCCGCCTCCGGGAAACTTGATCTGGATGTCTTTCTTGTCCACCGGTATCTGCAGCTCCACCACTTTTTTCCATACGTCGTTGCGGATGTCGTCGGGCGCCTTGCGGTTGGTGATCGCGAACCGCGCCTCGGACTCCAGCGCATCCTGAAATTCGTAATTATTGACGTACACCGGAACAACCTTAAATCCCACGTACACGGCGGCGGCTACAAATATAAAGAACAGGAATCCGGCGATCTTCCCGGCGCCCCGTTCAGGATTCCGCTCTACCGGCATCATATCCCCTTCTCCGTCCCAGATGCGATCAGACGGTCTACACCCGTCGACGACTAATGCTAGCAGCCCAATTTCCGTAGTGTCGAGCGTTACAGCCGGCAGGTGTTCGAGGTATGCAACAAGCAAGAGGAGAGCGAACAAGTGCTACGGCGCCGCCAGGCTCTCGTAGCGCCGGCTCGTCCTGAGCTTCGAAGGGCTGCTAGCCGGCTTTTTTCTGCGGCTACACGCACGAGCGCCTCAATACGCCCGTGCGAATATGGCCTTATCTTTCGCCGCCTGTCCGCAAAAAATGCACTTCCCGTCCCCGCCGGACTGTTCCAGAGGGATACACCGCATGGTGGCCTTTGTATCTGCCTTGATCTTCGCTTCGCAATCCGCGCTGCCGCACCAATACGACCGCGCGAAGCCCCGCTCGACGGCGGTTTTGAATTCGCCATAATCCTTCGGTTCGAAGGTGTTCGCCTCACGCGTCTTCAAAGCGCGGTCATAAAGCGCCTGCTGAATTTCGGCGAGCAGCTTCGAAACAGCGTCTGCGATTCCAGCCTGCGGCACAAACGACTTCCCTTCCTTGCCCGGTCGTGTCGCGCCGCGCCAGCACGGCGCTGCCTTTCGCCACGTCCTTGGGCCCCAGCTCAATGCGCAGCGGCACGCCGCGCATTTCCCAATCATTGAATTTAAAGCCGGGACTGAAGCCCTCGCGCTCGTCCATCTTCACGCGAATATCCGCGGCCACGAGCTCCGAGCGAATCTTCCGCGCCGCTTCCATCACTGGCGCCTTCTCTTCGTCGCTCTTGAAAATGGGAACCAGCACGACCTGAAATGGCGCCAGCCGCGGCGGCATGATCAACCCTTGATCGTCGCCATGAACCATGATGATCGCGCCGATAAATCGAGTCGAAAGCCCCCACGAAGTCGTCCAGCAGAATTGCAGCTGCCCATTCTTATCGAGATAGCGGATCTCGAAGGCCTTCGCGAAATTCTGCCCCAGGTTGTGCGAAGTCCCCGCCTGCAACGCCTTGCCGTCGCCCATCATCGCTTCGATCGCGTAGGTGATATCCGCCCCGGCAAATTTCTCGGAATCGGATTTACGCCCGGGAATTACGGGAATCGCCGCATCGCGCACGCGCCATATCGGCGTAAATATCCAGCATCTGCCGCGTTTCGGCTTCGCCTTCTTCCGCCGTAGCGTGCGCCGTGTGCCCTTCCTGCCAGAAAAATTCCAGCGTGCGCAGGAAAAGCTTCGTGCGCAGCTCCCAGCGCACCACGCTGTTCCATTGATTGATCAACACCGGCAAATCGCGATACGACTGAATCCATTTCGCGTAAGCATGCCCGATGATCGTTTCCGAAGTCGGGCGGATCACCAGCGGCTCTTCGAGCTTTTCTCCGCCGCCAATCGTAACCACGGCAAGCTCGGGCGCGAACCCTTCGACGTGCGATTTCTCGCGCTCGATAAAACTCTTGGGAATCAGTAAAGGAAACGCCGCGTTCACGTGCCCGGTAGCCTTGAATCGCCGGTCCAGCGCCGCCGTAATGTTCTCCCACAGCGCCCAGCCGTACGGCCGCACAATCATGCACCCGCGCACCGGCGCATAATCCGCCAGCTCCGCCCGCAACACGAGCTGGTTGTACCACTCCGAAAAATCCTCCGAACGCGATGGCAGCTTCAAGTCCGACATGTAGAAGCTTAGTCCTTTTCCTGAAGCAGAATGAGTACGAGGCGAAAGAAGTTAGGTTAGGGAACGTCGCAAGTGAAGTCAACCAGAGGGCCGCATTTGGTCAGGGCACCGGGCGGTAAATCAGCCCAATCACAATGCCCACCACCACCCATTCCACAAAGTAAGCCACCGACTGTTCCATGGTGAGTTTCAATCCGATGTTCAAATTCACGTAATTGTGAATCACGAACGATCCAATCGCGAACACCCCAATCAAAGCCCCGAATCGCGCCCCTTCCAACCACCCCGAGCCCCCGCGGTACATCATCGCGTAAAGCACCGCCAGCGACAGGATGGCGAGAAGCATCGCCGCCATCCCCGCCGGCATCACGCTCTTGATTCCCTCTTGCGACCGGTACACCGCGGGATATTTCATGAACTCAGTCTTCAGAAACGGCAACACCGCAAACGACAACCCCCCAATCACAAAGTAAGCCACGAATCCGCCCAGCCCAGCCAAAAAGATCCGCAAAGGATTCATGATTCATTCCTCTCAAAATCCCGACGTGATGTATCACAAATACCATCGGGTCAAGGAAACGAAAATCAAGCCGCCTAACGCACTCTTGTCGTACACGCGCCACTCTCGTGCCCAGATCTCGATGAACCACACGTCCGGTGATCCGACGTGTCCGGCAATGCGAATTATCAGGAGTTGAGAAAGCGGCGAATCATTCCTCGCGCAGCGCGCGCATCGGATCTGTTCGGGTGGCGCGCCAGGCCGGCACCAAACAGGCGAGCAGCGTCGCGACCAGCATCACGACAAACGCGGACGCCGAATGCGAGCGGGTCACGCGGGCTTACGCCGTACAAATAATTGACGAGCAGGCGCGTCAATGCCAGGGCTGCGGCTGCGCCTAGCACGGTGCCGCCTAGGGTCAACGCGAGTCCTCGAGAGAGCACCAGCCGCAGAAGATCGGAGGCGCGGGCGCCGAGGGCCATTCGCAAACCCAATTCGCGAGTGCTTTGCGAGACGGCGTAAGACATCACGCCGTAAAGTCCAATCGCCGCGAGCAGCAAGGCCAGGCCGCCCAGCACGCCGAGGAGCGTGACCGCGGCTTTTTGCGCCGCGGTCGAGCGGTCCAGTTGCTCTTGCAGCGTGATGACTTCGTAGAGCGCCAGATTGCCGTCCAGTGCGTGAATCTCGCGGCCGAGCGCGATGGCCATTTCTTGCGGAGTGAGCGGCGTGCGGATATGCAGGCTCGCGCCGATCGCAAAATTCTGCCGGCGGGAGACATAGAAGAACGGTTTGGAAAGCTCGCGCATGCTTTCATATTTTGAGTCTTTGGCCACGCCGACGACAGTCATCCAGCGTCCTTTCACTTGCACGCGCTCGCCGATCGGTTTGCTGCCCTTCCAGAACTGCGCGGCCATGGTTTCGTTGACGATGGCGACGAGAGCGGCAGATTCGTCGTCGACGCGCGTAAATTCGCGCCCGGAGACGAGCGGAATTCCCAGGGTTGCAAAATAGGCGGGGCCCACTTCGTTGTACTCCACCGTAGGTTGCTCTTCCGGAGGCACGTTGTAGGCGTCAACTGCGATCGGGCTGGAGGAATAACTGCCGTAGCTCAGCGGCGTCAGCCGCGCGAAGGCGGCGGACTCAACGCCCGGAAGCGCCAGAACGCGATCGAGCAGTTCATCTTGAAATGTTTTCGCTTGCTGAATGTTATAGCCGGCCGAGACTAGGTCTACGGCGGTGGTCAGCACCCGATGCGTGGTGAATCCCGGACTTGTGCTGCGGATTTTGTCCAGGCTTTTTATCAGCAGGCCGGTGCCCACCAGCAGAACGAAACTCAAGGACACTTGCACAACGACGAGACTGGAGCGCATCCATGATTTTCCGTGGCCGCCAACTACGCCGCCCATTTCTGTTTTCAGGGCCGCGGCCAAGTCCAGCTTGCTGGTTTGGATTGCCGGAACTACGCCAAGCAACAGCGTCGCTAGCAGACAGACTGCGGATGTGAGGGCCAGCACGCGCCAATCGAGATCTCCCGGCAAGTACATCGAAACACCGCCGCGCGCCGGAAAGAGCAGCACGAGTGCGTGCCGGCACCAATGAGCGACCAGCAGCCCGCCGCAGGCACCGAGCAGGGACAAGATCAATCCTTCGGTGAGCAGTTGTTTCAGCAATCGCCCGCGTCCCGCTCCCAGAGCGGCGCGGACGCTCATCTCATGGCGCCTGGCGAAGGAACGAACGAGCAAAAGGTTGCCGACGTTGGCGCACGCGATTAGCAGCACGCAGAGCCACGACGGCGAGCATAATTCCCAGAGTCGGCAGCAACGTGCCGGCGTTGTTGAACGGTGTTTCCCAGAGTGGCCAGACCCGCACGCTGCGGCCGCGGTCCGTCAATGGATAGTCATGCTCCAGACGCGCGGCGACCGCGGAAATCTCCTGTTGGGCCTGCCGCAGCGGTGACTCCGGGCTTCAGACGCGCATACGATTCGATCCATCGCGCGTTGCGATCCTCGAGTTTGTATCCGCCGCTTTCGAAGATTTCTTCCATGGAGGCCGGAACCCAGAACTGCATGGCCCAGCCTACGAAAGTTCCGTAAAAACCTTGCGGCGCGACGCCGACGATGGTGTGTGTTACGCCGTTGAGGCGCTGCGTTTTGCCGATGATCTGCGGATCGCCTTTGAAGCGGCCCTGCCAGAGCTGGTAGCTGATCACCGTTACCGGATGCGCGCTGCTGCCTGCATCTTCGCCGGGCAAAAATCCGCGGCCGAGGATGGGGTGCACGCCGATGGCGTCGAAATAGTTCGCGGAAACGATGCTTCCCGAGGGTTCGTTCTGCGCGTTCGCCGATGCTCAGGGTGGTACCCGTGATTTTGCTGACGAAGAACGCGTCAAATAGCGTGCAGTTCCTTTGTAAATCGAGATAGTCGGGCCAAGAGAGCAACGTGATTCCGGTTTCTCCGCGCGAGATTCCTGAAAGGGCCATCAGGCGCTCTTGATGAACGACTGCGGGGTACGGGCGGAAGAGGATGCCTTCGACCCAACTGAAGACTGCGGCGTTGGCGCCGATGCCGAGCGTAAGGCAGAGAATCGCGAGGATAG
This sequence comes from uncultured Acidobacteriota bacterium, assembly GCA_963841235.1. Classification (GTDB taxonomy): domain Bacteria; phylum Acidobacteriota; class Terriglobia; order Acidiferrales; family UBA7541; genus Palsa-147. Next base: position 484,412 of record CAWJBU010000001.1, read on the forward strand.
AAAAGCCCGGGCTGCGCCAAAGCATGCGCAAGCCGACGCGCAGGTCCATGAGCAAATGTTCGAGCCATTGAAATTGCCAGGCCTCGAGAGAATCTTCGCGCGCCAGCTGGACTGAGCCGAATTCGGCGCGAGCGCGGCGCAGCGCTTCGTCTTTGGATAGGCCGCGTTCTTCGAGTTCGGCAGCGCGCGCCTCGATGTGGAACTGCAGTTCGTCGTGCATCTCGCGGTCAAAACTGCTGCGACGACGGAAGAATTGAAGGCGATTCAGGAATTCGCGGAATGTGGGCATGACGTGGCCCTCAAACTGTGCGCATCACGAGCTGAATATTCTTGACCAGCTTCTCGAAATCCCGGGCTTCGGCGTGCAGTTGTTTGCGCCCTTCGGCCGTGAGCCGGTAAAAACGCGCTTTGCGGTTGTTTTCCGATGTGCCCCATTCCGCTTGCACCCAACCTTTCACCAGCAAGCGGTTCAACGCGGGATAGAGCGAGCCGTCTTCGATTTCGAGACCATCGTCGGAGGCGTTTTTGATGCGCTTGGCGATGGCGTAGCCGTGAAGAGGCCCGCGAGCGAGCGACTTGAGGATGAGCAGGAAGAGCGTGCCGGGCAAAAGCTGCGTGTCGTTTTTGGGCATCCGTTTTTCCGCTGCGGGTTCAACTCCGCCAAGCGGCCCCGTCCCCTGTCGAGACTAGGGATAGCAATGAAAGGGGAGAGTGTCAAGGAGATCCTCGTCCGCCGCGCCGGCATGCAGGACCTGTCTGGTTACGCGACCACATGTCCCGTTGCCTAGAGATGGGGGAACGTCCGCAGCGCTTGCCGGAGAAGCAGGTAGTATCAAACGATGACGCGTTGGAGCGTGAAGCGTTTAGCGGGCCGTCCACCCGCCATCAATCAAAATCGTCTCGCCGGTGATCAACGACGCCGCAGGGGAGGCCAAAAACACAACCGCACCTGCCACTTCCATCGGCTCCCCGATACGGTGCAGCGCGGCGATCCGTTCCAATGTGTCCGCATGAAATGCCGCATCTGAGAGCGCACTTTCGGTCCCCGGCGTGCGGATGAATGTCGGCGCCACGGCGTTCACGTTGATCCCGTACTTGCCCCATTCCACCGCCAAACATTTCGTCAAATGCGCGATGGCCGCCTTCGTCATGCAATAAATCGATTCCGCCGGCAACGCTGCAAAGCCCGCCTGCGAACTCATGTTGATGATCCTCCCACTCTTCTGCTGGATCATCAGCCGCGCTACGGCCTGGCTGGCAAAAAATGTACCTTTCAAGTTCACGGCCAATGTCGCGTCAAAATCTTCCTCGCGTACATTCTCGGCCAGATTTTCAGGGCCGATACCGGCGTTGTTCACCAGGATGTCGATTCGACCAAATTCCCGCGCAGTTTCGTCCACGGCGGAAGAAATCTGTTCCATCCTGCTCATGTTCATCTGAAGCGGCAGGGCTTTTCTCCCCATCTTTCGTATCTCTGCAGCTAGACCCAAGTCTGCCCTTACATCGCGCAAGCCCAGCGCCACGTCCGCGCCAGCGTTCGCCAAGGCCAGCGAAATTGCCCGCCCCAAACCTCGCGCAGCTCCCGTCACCAACGCCACTCGCCCGCTCAAACCAAACTCCGGATACTCCATTAACTGTCCTCCATCACGTGCTGACTGTTTTCACCGACACCACTCGCAGGTCGTTCGAGTATAGATGATCCGACGGACAGCATCCGCAGCGCGTTTTTTTGCCACTGAACTCCTCAATGCCTCGTTAACGCGGAAACCGGACAAGCGTCGCCTAGTTCCTTGCAGGCTGCTTTCTGCGACTCAGAAGTTCTCTCGAATCGGCCGGCTGTCGAAATTTCGCAAGCATCCCAGCCGAATTCAGAGTATAGTCGTGCACCTTGACCCTGCGGCACCGTGGGGTCCGAAAGGCCCAGCCGTCCATGCGAATCGCAAATTGCGCTCTATCTGTCGGTGTGGCCGCCATCCTGTTCGCCGCACCAGCCGCGCCGGTCTTCAGCCGGCCGCCCGTAGCTCAAAATACTCTTCCGAGCAACATGACCGCTGAAGTTAAATGCGTTCTCGGAATCGACAACATCAAGCCCGGCGCCGTCGGCACGCTCGCCCAGTTGCCCACCGGGATTCAATTCACCACCGCGAAGCAAAAGGCCGACATCACCACCTCTTCCATCACTGACATCTTCACCGGCGCCGAGAGCCGGCAGGACATCAGCGGGATGGTCGGCACCGGCGTGAAGGCAGCCGTCCCGTACGGCGGCGGCCGCGTGCTCAGCCTGTTCTCCCACCGCGTCGAAGTTCTCACCATCGAATACACCGACGCGAACGGCGGCTTGCACGGCGCCATTTTCGTTCTTGGCAAGGGCAAGGCCACCGAGGTCAAGAACCAACTCGTCGCCCAGGGCGCGAAAACCTCCACGCACGTCGAAGTGCCCGCGCCGAAGGAAGACACCGCGCCGAAGGAGCAGAAACCATGAAGCCGCTCAGCCGAATCGCATCGCTCTCCATCCTCTCGCTCGTTCTCGCCGGCGGGCTTCTGTTGGCCGCTTCTCTACCGGCACGGCCTCAGTCGGACGCCAAACCTGCCGCGGCGCAGAAGTTGAGCGCCTCCGCCATTCAAGTGGAACGCATTGATCCGCCGCAGGACTTGGTCGTCCCGGAAGATTTCCGCATCGCCACCTACGAAAACGTGATCCGCGAAGTGACCAAGACCAAGAAGTTTCAGCACGTCTATCGCAGCGGCGACAAAGACGCGGCCGGCGCCTCCGATCTCGTGATCCTGCATTTGGTTCCTGAGGCTTACAAAGCAGGCAGCCAGAAACAACGCGAAGTCACCACCGTCAGCGGCGCCACATCCATAAAAATGAAAGTTCAGTTCACCTCCAAAGACGGCAAGGTTCTTCTGGAGAAAGATCTCGAAGGGAAAGTCCGCTTCTACGGAGAAAATCTGCGCGCTACCTACGATCTCGCGAAGAAGGTCGCCGCCGCCGTCAACGAATCGTTTTAGCCTCTCGCAGGATCGCTGCCCGGGGCCCTAGTCGAATATGCGCATCACAATTTACGCGCTGTTTATTGCTGTAGCCGCGCTCCTCTTCGGCGCACCGGCCGCGCAGGCACAGCAACCCGCGGGCGAAACGCCGCCCGCCAGTTCCACTAGCCAGCCTCAGTCGTCCGCTTCGAGCAATCTTCCCATCGCCGCAGCTTACTCGCGCCCGACTGCCGGTGAGAAATGGAACCATTTAGTGCGCGAAGCGATCGGCCCCTACACGCTCATCAAAACGGCGGCGGTCGCCGGAGTGCAGCAGGCCAAGAACGCGCCGCCGGACTGGGGCCAGGATGGAGCCGGATTCGGCGATCGCCTCGGATCCGAGTATGGGCGATTTCTCTCGGAGACCGTCTCGCGCTACGCCATCGCTGCGGCGCTGCGGCAGGATACGTTGTATTACAAGTGCGAGTGCACTGGAATCGGGCATCGTCTCGGGCACGCGATTTATTCGTCGTTCACCGCGCGCGCGGGCGACGACGGCCAGCGCATCATTTCGCCCGCGCCGATCGCCGCCCCGTACATCGGCGGGATGACCGAGCTGGCCTGGTATCCGTCACGCTTCAGCGCGAAGGACGGAGTTCGATTCGGCAGTTACGGCTTCCTCTACCACGTCGGAACAAACATCGCCCGCGAATTCATCAGCGCAAAATTTTAGGCCGCGTTCTGGCACACGTGCCCCATGCGCCGTAGTTGCGCGTGGGGCCTTTCGGCGCCGCCTTCGGTTTCCGATTGGCGCGAGTTTGCATTGCCTCCAGCGCTCCGATAAAATGCGTTGCGGTGCCTGAGGCTGCCACCAAGCCGCGCATTGCCCTCGGAGCCGACCACGCCGGCTTTCATCTGAAAGAAGTCGTGAAAAAATACCTCACCGAAGCGGGATACGTGTGCGACGACATGGGCACGTCGTCGGAAGAGTCGGTGGATTATCCGGATTTCGCGCGAGCCGTGGCCGAACACGTCTCCGCGGGCCAGGACGATCTCGGAATTCTGGCTTGCGGCACGGGCATCGGCATGGCCATCGCCGCGGATAAGGTTCCCGGAGTGCGCGCCGCGAATGCGTTCGATGAGATGACCGCACGTCTGGCGCGCGAGCATAACGACGCGAACATTCTGGCCCTCGGCGCGCGCATCCTCGAAGACGCGCGGGCCATCGAGGTTGTTCAAATTTTCCTTTCGACGCAATTTCTCGGCGGGCGCCACCAGCGCCGCATCGATAAAATTTCGGAGATGGATCAGTCCTACAGTCACGGCGTCACGCTTAAGAACGCCGCCAAATCCTGAACGCGAGCAGACCATGAGCCCATCAAGAAATGAAACGCCCGAATCGCGCCGCATGAGTTTGTCGCTGGCGGAAGCCGATCCGGAAATCGCAGCGGTACTGCGCGAGGAAATTCGCCGCCAGTCCACCAGCATCGAGCTGATTCCCTCGGAAAATTGCGTGTCCGAAGCGGTGATGGAAGCGATGGGCTCGGTGCTCACGAACAAGTACGCCGAAGGCTATCCGGGCAAGCGCTACTACGGCGGCTGCGAATTTGTGGATGTCGCCGAACAACTGGCGATTGACCGCGCGAAGGCGCTGTTCGGCGCCGATCACGCCAATGTGCAACCTCATTCCGGCACGCAGGCGAACATCGCGGTTTACATGACTGCGCTGCAGCCCGGCGACACCGTGCTTGGCATGAATCTCGCCCACGGCGGACATTTGACGCATGGCCATCCGCTGAATTTCTCCGGCAAAACTTACAAATTCATCGCCTACGGCGTGACCAAAGAGACCGAGACGATTGACTACGACGAACTCGATCGGCTGGCGCAGGAGCACAAGCCCAAGATGGTTGTCGTAGGCGCGAGCGCCTATTCGCGCATCATTGATTTTTCGCGCATGGCGAAGATCGCACAGTCGGTGAGCGCGCTGCTTTTTGTGGATATGGCGCACATCGCCGGCCTCGTCGCGGCGGGCGTGCATCCGAGTCCTGTGCCGCACGCGGACTTTGTTTCGACTACAACTCACAAGACTTTGCGCGGGCCGCGCGGCGGCCTCGTTCTCTGCCGCGAGAAATTTGCGAAGGATCTCGATCGCATCACCTTCCCGGGAATTCAGGGCGGACCGCTTGATGCACATCATCGCGGCGAAAGCCATTTGCCTGCGTGAAGCCGCGCAGCCGGAATTCCGCGAGTACGGCAAGCAAGTCGTCGCGAACGCCAAAGCCTTGGCGGCAGGAGTGATGAAGCGCGGCCTCCGCATCGTCAGCGGCGGGACCGATAATCATCTCTTCCTGATCGACGTTAACGCGCGTGGATTGACCGGAAGCGCGGCGCAGCCGGCGTTCGATCGCGCCGGTATCACCATCAACAAAAATTCGATACCCTTCGATCCCCTGCCGCCGATGAAGGCGGGAGGAATTCGCGTGGGCACTCCCGCGGTTACCACGCGCGGAATGCGCGAGCCGGAAATGGATCTCATCGCCGGATGGATCGCCGAGATGCTATCGAATTTGGGAGTTGCCGGAGTCGAGCAGCGCATCCGAGGAGAAGTGGCTGAACTGGCAGCCAAGTTTCCGCTGTACGTGCGGCGCCTTGAGGATGCCGAAGCGGCGATGCAGGCTGCGCACGCTGGACGCTAATCACGCGATTTAAAACTAGCTGTTTTTCCCGATTAGACGGTACCTCTCTCCTTTCTTTTCAATCAGTTAGAGTAGGTTCTAATAATTTGCTTCCCGATTAGAATTTGGTTGCTGGTAGCTGGGGAGGCGGCGGCTTGGCGGCCGTGCAGGCCGAGGTCAATGCGCGGGCTTTGGGCTAGAGAGCGATTCGGGCACATATTATTTTTGTTTCGGTTAGAAATGGCCTCTGGGGTTTGTTTTGTTGGAGTTACGAGGCGTTTTAATTGCACCCTTGTTTCGGTTAGACACCCGGCACGGAGCACCGCAGAGACGCTGAGGGCGCTGAGGAAAGATGGTGAGAGGCTGGCGGTTGGGCCAGGCATTTATGGCGACGCTCCTGAAGTCAAATTGTTTGGCGCGGGCTGCGGCTGGCTCATGTGAGCCTGACCTAGCGCCGGTACTTCCGCTTACGACCAATACTTTTGTAGCATAAGTTTGCTAACTAGTCAACAGAAAAATTGAGGTTGCGATTCGATATTCGGAGCGTCGGGGGCGAGCTCGCTCCATGAAGCGACGGTCAAAAATTGCCGCAGAAAGTCAAAAACGCCGGCTGGCTGCCCTTCGGCTCCACTCAGGGTGAACCGGCGCTACGGGGTGCGGCGGGTCATGCGCGGCACGTGAAGGATTCGAATTAATGTTGTGGTTGCCCGGAACGGCGAGCGGCTGCCACGCTAAAAGGGTGGCGCTGCAATTCAGCCTTTTACGTAGGCGAGCTTCGCGGCGACTTTTCCGTCGCGCACAGTGAAAACGTCCACGCCACGCAGGTGCCACGGTTGGCCGTTGCGCAGCTTGCGATAGACCCAGCGGACTACCGCGCGGTTGCCGCTCACGAACATCTCCTCGGCGTCGAATTGCGCGCCGGGATTGCGGGCGAACCATGCGCGCCAGTAATCGACTACGGCGGACTTGCCCTCGATGCGACGGCCATCTGGCGCGGGGGAAGTGTCTTCAAAGACTGTGTCGTCGGTCATTAGCGCCGAGAGCGCATCGGCATCGTGCTCATTGAACGCCTTGTTGAAGCGCTCAATGGTTGTGCGGGTCTCTTGTTCCGCCGACACTGCTCGCTGCGGCGAGCTCACGGCAGCATTTTGTTCTGGATTCATAAAAACCTCATGGGTCTTGCGTACCGATCCGGGAGTGAACAGCAGGATTGCCGCACATGCAGCTGCGAAGAGTTGGCGATTTGCCGGCCACGCGCGCATCCGGTCCTCCTCGGAATCATTCGACGGCGGGATGTTCGCGCGAAGGTGCGAGAGCGTCAAGCGATTTGGCCGCGAGCGTCGAGGCCGGAGCAATTTTCTCCGGCCTCGTGCGATTTGCGGCTGATGCTGCGATTAGGCGGATTGGGCTTTGGCTCCGGCTAGCTCGTAGGCGCCTTGCCAGGTGCATACGACATCGGTGGGCGAGGTGAGCTTGGTTTGGAACGTGCCGCCGCCGGTGATGCCGGCGAAGGTGCCTTCGCCTCCTGTGTATTGCCACTTGCCGTCGACCGTTGGTTGATTGTTGACGACTGAGACTTTGCCTTCGAACGTGCCGCGGTCCGAGCCGGCCGAGCCGTGGTCGTTCACGAAATAGCCTCGCTGGCTGCCCAGCGCGCCGTTCATTTCGATGGTGGACCAATAGTTGATCGCGGAGTTGTTCCAGTTGGCATCGGCGGAGGTTTGCGTGCCGGTGACTTCGGAGAGGCTGAGAGAGTGACCGGGCTGATCGGGGACGGCGATGGAGCTTTGCGTTCGGATGGTTCCCGAGAAAGAGCCTGAGAATGCGGGCATGGAGTGTCTCCTTTTTTCTGAATCGCGGCGCGGCGAACGAGAATGAGGGCTCCTCGATGCGCTGCGTCTGAATTTTTGGTGAATTGGAGAGAACGAAAAATCGCGGCGGGAAGTTCGGATCTTTGCGTTTTCTCTGGGCAGACCTTATGCGCTACGGGTACTGGTGTCAAGGGCGGACGTACGCGCGATCGCCCTCGATTCCTGGCGCGTCCTCGAAGAGCGCCGCAGAAAAACGCCGGCTGGCAGCCGGCGCTACGGGGATTCGATGGCGAGCTCGGTGACTGTGTTGTCGCGGATTTGGAAGGCGCGGATGGGATTTGGGGCTTGCGCGCGAGGGGAAACGATTATGTAGGGGGTTTCGGGGTAGTAGGCGCGGGCGATGTCGGTGGGCGAGGGGGCGTTGTCGGTGGCGGGATGCGAATGGTAGATGGCTAGGAGGTCGAGATTGGCGTTGCGGATTTCGCGCATTGTGCGGAAGAGATCTTGCGGGGGGATTTCGTAGTTTGTGGTTGGGGTCGGGGAGGCGTTTTCGGTTGGGTAGAAATTGGTGATTGTGGAGTTGCGGCCGGCTAGAAGGCCGCAGGATTCGTTGGGGGACTTGGTGCGGGCGTGAATTAGGAGAGCGGCTAGGATTTCGGTGGGGATGCGGATTGAGGACGGCACGATTTGAGTGTAACGCCTCTTGGCTGGATCGAGGTATGGGCGCGGAGAAGAGCCGGCGGGGACGCCCTTCGGCTCGGCTCAGGGTGAACCGGCGGTGCCGAGCGCGGGACGCGGCGGTTGATGGCAACATTTGCGGAACGGCCGCATGGGGCGGGCGGAGCAAGCCCCGCCCCTACGACGGAAACTTCAACGGCTACGAGTTGGGTTACCTAGCCGGCTTTTTGGGCCTGGCGGCGGAGGAATGTTGGGACGTCCAGGTCGTCTACCGGGACTTCGTGGATTACCTCGGAGACGTTTCTGGCTACCTGGGCTGGGACATCCTGATGCTCGCGGGCGGACTTCCAGGTTTTCGGCAGAGTACGAAGGGCGCGTGTGCGTTTTGCGCTGGGCTACTTCGCGGAAGCCTGCGGCGATTACTGTGATTTTTACGGATTCCTTCATGGCGTCGTCCTGGACGGCGCCGAAGATGATGTTGGCGTTCTCGTGGGCGGCTTTCTGGATGATGGAGGAGGCCTCGTGAACTTCGTGGAGGCTTAGGGTGGAGGAGCCGGTGACGTTGATGAGGATGCCCTGCGCGCCCTGGATGCAATTGTCTTCTAGAAGCGGGCTATTGATGGCGCGATTGGCGGCATCGACGGCGCGATTGGCACCGGAGGCGATGGCCGTGCCCATTACGGCGTAGCCTTGCCCGGACATGATGGTTTTCACGTCGGCGAAATCGCGATTGATGATGCCGGGAATGGTGATGATGTCGGAGATGCCTTGCACGGCCTGGCGGAGAATGTCGTCGGCGATGCGGAAGGCTTCGAAGAAGCTGGTGCCGTGCTCGACACATTCCATGAGGCGCTCGTTGGGAATGACGATTACCGTGTCGACGCTGCCGACGAGTTCGCAGAGAGATTGCTCGGCTTGCTGCAGGCGGCGCTTGCCTTCGAAGGCGAAGGGCTTGGTGACGACGGCGACGGTTAGCGCGCCGAGTTCGCTCGCGAGATTGGCGACTACGGGCGCGGCGCCGCTGCCGGTGCCTCCGCCGAGACCGGCGGTGACGAAAACCATGTCGGCGCCGTCGAGAGCTTCGAGGATTTTGTCGGTATCCTCGAGCGCGGCTTTGCGGCCGATCTCGGGATTGGCGCCGGCGCCGAGGCCCTTGGTGAGCTTGGAGCCCATTTGCAGCTTTACGGGCGCTTGCGAGAGCTTGAGCGCCTGCATATCGGTATTGGCGGCGATGAATTCGACGCCTTCGAGCTTGGCGCGGATCATGCGGTTGACGGCGTTGGTGCCGCCGCCGCCTACTCCGATGACTTTTATTTTCGCGCCGTTTGTCGGCTCTTCACTGAATGAAACGCGCAGTCCTGATTCTTTCGGCGTCATGCTTCCTCCCAAAGTGTTCGTTTCCATCCGACCCCCTCGGATGGCCTAGCTAGCCTGACCTGCAAAAAGAGCTTTCAACTTTCCCGTCCAACCGGAAGGCTTGGCGCCTGCGATGCGCCGGGTGCGCGCGCCGTAGAGGACCAGGCCGACAGCGGTGGAGTATTCGGGCTGAGAAACTTCTTCACTGATGCCGGAAAGACCGCGCGGCAGGGAGACGCGGATGGGCATCGCGAACATTTTTTCGGCGAGCTCGGGCAAGCCGCGCAGACGTGCGCCGCCGCCAGTGAAAACGAGGCCCGCGGGAATTTGCGAATCGAGGCCGGCGCGGCGGAGTTCGTCCTGGATTAACGAGAATAATTCCTGGGCGCGGGCTTCGGTGATTTCGGCGAGCATGCGGGAGAAAACGGTGCGCGGCGGGCGATCGCCGACGCTGGCGATTTCGATGGGGCGATCTTCGGTGAGCAATTCGCGCATGGCTACGGCGTAATCGCGCTTGATTTTTTCGGCTTCGGGAATCGGAGTGCGCAGGCCGACGGCTAGATCGTTGGTGAAATGATCGCCGCCGATGGGGATGACCGAGGCGTGACGGACTACGCCGGCGCTGTAAGAAATTATGTCGGTGGTGCCGCCGCCGATATCGAGGAGGCAGGCGCCGAGTTCGCGCTCGTCTTGCGTGAGGCAGGCTTCGGCGGAGGCTAGCGGCTCGAGGACTGTGTCGCTGACTACTACTCCGGCGCGATTTACCGCGGTGACGATATTTTGCGTGGCGGTGGCGGAGGCGGTGACGATGTGGACGTTCGATTCGAGGCGCTGGCCGACCATGCCGATGGCGTCGCGGATGCTGTCCTGGCGATCGAGCACGAATTCCTGCGGGAGGACGTGGAGGACTTCGCGATCTTCAGGGAGGCTGATATTGCGGGCGGCCTCGACGGCGCGGCGGACATCGTCTTTTTGGACGTCGCGCGGGCGCTGGCCTAGCGTGATGCCGCCGCGGGAATTTACACCGCGGACGTGGCCGCCTGCTACTCCTACTACCGCGGATTCGAGAGGCATGCCTACTAGGCCTTCGGCTTCTTCTACGGCGTGGCGGATGGAGCTTACGGCCAGATCGAGATTTACGATTTGGCCTTTGCGCCAGCCTTTGGATTCGGCGCAGCCGAGGGCTAGGAATTTGACGGAGCGGGAATCTTCTTCTTGTTCGGCGACTAGGGCGCAGGTTTTCGTGCTGCCTATATCGAGCGCTACGATTTGGCGGTCTTTCTTATTCAACGTGAGGCTCCCCGAAATTCGAAATAATCTTTGTGGTTCCGGCCGGGGCGGGCGAAAAGGGCGCAGCAAGCCGCGCCCCACGAAAACTCTTCTCGGCGTGCATTGCGGCACGCGATGGAGTGCGGGGCCGAAAAGCGGGAGGGTCTGAAGACCCTCCCCTACAAAACCTGCGCTTCGTGATTTCATCAGTGGGCCTTGGCCTTTGCGTTGCCTTTCGCTCGCTTGGGCGGCTTTTGGGCGGCGAGCGGAGGCGAAACTTTTGTTTTTGCGGCGGCGGCTGGGGTTATGTGCGCCGGCGGCGTTGGTTGCGGTGGCTTGGCTGTGGCGCTTAGGCCGGGATTGACTACGGCTTCGCCGTCGAAGCGCAGGTCGATCGATTCGATGCGTCCTGCGCTGATGCGCCACTGGATGATGCTCTTCAGCAGAGTCTGGAAGCGGCTTTCGAAATCGTGATCGCCGAAATCTACCACCAGCGGTCCGGCGCTGGCGGGCCAGAGGACCGGGCCGCCGTTGCTGGGTAGACTTTCCAGCGTGGCGCGGATATCTTTCGCGTCGGAGAGATCAATTTCGCTTACGGCGTCACTCGCGCCGGAGCGGGCCGCGTTGATTTGCTGCAGGAAGCCGCTGAATAGCTGCATGCGGCGCTCGCGCTCGTCGGCGGGCAGGCCGGGTTGGATGCCGGTGACGACGGGAAAATGAAAATTGCCTTCGACGGGGCGATCGAGAATGACGCCGTGGACGTCGATCAGTGCTAGATCGCCTGCATCGCGGAGGAAAGCGATGGGCGTGCGCTCGACGATTTCGACTTGCACGCGATTCGGGAGCGCGCGGCGGACCACGGCGCTTTCGACCCAGGCGAGCGATTCGATTTGCTTGCGGCGCGCGTTGAGCGGGATGCGCAGAACGCTGCGGCCGCGATCGGGGGTGAAGATTTCGAGAATATTGGCGCGGGTGACGAAGTGATTGCCCGCGAGCGAAACCTGATCGGGATGCAGCAGCGACATTTGCGGCGAGGCGAGCAGAAACGCGCCGAGTGCGTAGATGGCAGTGGTCACGGCCAGAGTGGCGCCGAAGGCTACTGCGATGCGCAGATAGCTCTTCCAGGCTTTCTTCCCGAATTTGCGGCGGCGAATTTCCACCGGCTTCTGCCGGCGGAGATAGCGCGGCTCGTCCTCGGTGAGGACTTCCTGGGGGAAAGCCTCCGCGTCCATGGACTTCAGTTTCTCCAGAGGATCACCTCGTTCTCGAGATCGACGCCGAAACTTTTATTCACGCGCCCGCGCACCTGATCGATCAGGCTGAGCATGTCGTCGCACGAGGCGTGGCCTGCATTGACGAAAAAATTGGCGTGGCGATCGCTGACCATGGCGTCGCCGACGCGGAAAGATTTGAGGCCCAACTCGTCGATCATGCGTCCGGCCGATGCGCCCGGCGGATTTTTGAAAATGCATCCGGCGCTTTTTTGATTGAGCGGCTGGCTGGCGCGGCGCTTTTCGTTGCAGACGCGAATTCCTGCGACGATGTCTTGGTAAGGCTTCGAGGGCAGCTCGAGCTTCACGCGCAGCATGACGTCATCGGGGCTGAAGGAAGTGTGGCGATAGTCGAAGCGAATTTCCTCGCCGCGCACGATTTCATTCCGCGCGATCGCGGCGCGATAGAGTTCGACTTCGCGAACGTAGCTGCCGATTTGCGTGCCGTAGGCGCCGGCATTCATGCGCAACGCGCCGCCGATGCTGCCTGGAACGCCGATGAGGCCTTCCATGCCGCCCAGATTATTTTTCGCGCAGAAAGTGACGGTGCCGCCGAGATCGGCGGCGGCATCAACGAATAGCCGCATTGCCTTCGACGCGCACGCCCGGTTTGGCAGGCGGGAAGATGCAGCATGACCCAAGGCAATTCGCCATCGGCGACGAGAACGTTGGTGCCGCCGCCGAGAAATTTGTAGGGAATGCCTTCATTCTTCAGCTCGCGAATGACTTCGGGCAAAGCCTCGTAGCGGCGAATCAGCAACAGATCGGTGGTGCCGCCGATGCCGAGCGACGTCAATTCCTGCAGCGAAACGCCGGCGCGCAACTCGACGCCGAGATCGGCGAGGCGCGCAGCCACCGGTTTGTCGCTAATTCGCATGATGCTCCGGCTCCGGCAATTGCGCCTCGATCAGCACGGCGAGTTGATCGAGCGCGCGGCCCACGCTGCCTGCGCCGATGGCGAGCACGGCATCGCCGGGCTTGGCTTCGCGCAGCAAGAATTCGATGCCCATCTGCATGTTGCCGGCGAAGATGACGTTTTTATGTCCAGCCGAACTGATCGCCATAGCGAGATTTTCACCGTTGATGTTCTCGATGGGCGCTTCGCCGGCGGCGTAAATATCCGTGACGATCAAAATATCCGCCTGATTGAAAGCCTGGCGGAATTCGTCCCAGAGATGCTGGGTGCGCGAATAGCGATGCGGCTGAAAAATCACGAGAAGCCGCTTGAAAGCGCAGCCGCGCGCGGCTTCGAGCGTGGCGCGAATTTCGGCGGGATGATGGCCGTAATCGTCGATCAGCGTGACGCCGCTGTGGACGCCTTTGACTTCAAAGCGGCGGCCCACACCGCCGAATTTCTCGAGCCCCTGGCGAATCAATTCCGCAGGAACATTCAGAGCGAGCGCGACAGCCGCGGCGGCAGCGGCATTGCGGACATTGTGAATGCCGGGCGGCGAGTGCAATTGAAATTCGCCGAGATCTTCGCCGTGATAAGCGAGCTTGAAACGGCTGCCGAAGCCCTCGAGCTTTACATCGCTGATGACCAGATCGGCCTGACCCGAAGTGCCGTAAGTGATGATGGGCCGCTTCACGTCAGCTAGGATCGCCTGGACGTTTGGCTCATCGAGGCAGAGCACGACGGCGCCGTAGAATGGCACGCGATTGACGAATTGCAGGAAGGTCTGCTGAATTTCGTCGAGCGAGGCGTAGTGATCGAGATGCTCGCGGTCGATGGTGGTGACGACGGCGATGACCGGCGCGAGAAGCAAGAACGAGCGATCGCTTTCATCGGCTTCGACGACGATATATTCGCCCTGGCCGACGCGCGCATTCGATCCGGCGTGATTCACGCGGCCACCGACGACGAAAGTGGGATCGAGTCCCGCGGCGGCGAGAACCGAAGCGGTCATCGAAGTCGTAGTTGTTTTTCCATGCGCTCCGGCGACAGCTATGCCGTATTTCAAGCGCATCAACTCCGCGAGCATTTCTGCGCGCGGGATCACCGGAATTTTCATCCGGTGCGCTTCGACAATTTCGACGTTGTCGGGCTTCACCGCCGAAGAAATCACTACGACATGCGCGCCATGAACATTCGCCGCGCTATGCCCTTCAAAAATATTGGCGCCAAGATTCTGCAAGCGCACCGTAATCTGCGAAGGCTTAGTATCCGATCCCGAGACCGCATACCCGCTCGATAGCAGCACTTCGGCAATACCGCTCATCCCGCTGCCGCCAATTCCGACGAGATGTATGCGCTGGAAATTCCGGAACGTGACCATCATGGCCGCGCCACTCCTTCGAGCAAGTCCACGATGTCCTCAACGGCGCGAGGACGCGCGAGCTTCCGCGCAGACTGCTCGATTTCGCTGATTCTGGAGGGCTGGTCCAGGAGAGAGAAAATTTCGTTTGTCAGGCGCTCCGGCGTCAATTCATCCTGCGGGAGCACTCGCGCCGCGCCGGCTGCTTCCATGGCCCGCGCGTTGAGTAGTTGGTGGGCGTCGGTGGCAGCGGCAAAAGGGATGAAGATGGCGGCGCGTCCAGCGGCAGTGATTTCCGCGACGGTGATTGCGCCCGCGCGGCAGACGATTACGTCTGCCTGGGCAAACTGCTCCGCCATATTCTCGATGAAGGGGCTGACCTCCGCGATGAGTTCCCGACGCGCATAAGCGACGCGAACCGCATTATAGTCACGTTCGCCGGTCTGATGCACGATGAAAAGCTGGTTTTTTCGGGCGGCCAGGCGATCGAGCGAGTCCACCACGCAACGATTGATGGGCAGAGCGCCGCGACTGCCTCCGGTGATGAGGATGCGCAGAGGCGGCTTGTGCTCGCGGCGGGGCGCCGAGAAGAATTCGCGGCGGACGGGAACGCCGGTGACTACGGCTTTTTTGCCCCAGCGGCGGGCGGTCTGTTCAAATCCGGTGGCTACGCGAGTGCAGATGCGGACCAGGACGCGATTCGTGAAGCCGGGCTCGATATTGGGCTCGAAGATGACCGTGGGGATGCGATGCAGCGCGGCCATCAGCATCATCGGGCCGGAAGCGTAGCCGCCTACGCCGAAGGCCGCGGCGAAACGGTACTTGCGCAGCAGGCGTTCGGAATCCCAGGCGCTGCCGGGTAGCATCGCGGCGTTCTTCAGCAGCTTCAGGCCGCCGATGCCTTTCAGTCCCGCGACGCGAATCGTGGCGAACGGCAGCCCGGCATCCGGCACCAGCCTCGATTCCAATCCGTGTTGTGTTCCTACGATCACCACTTCCCTCTTTTTCAACTCGACTGCCGCGGTGGGCGGCGCGCCCGGATCGCCCCGGCGCAGCCATTCGCGCGCCACGGCGATGGCTGGGAACACGTGGCCGCCTGTGCCGCCTCCGGCGATGAGCAACTTCATCGAATCTTCGCGCGTGGTTCACTCCTCGGGCTGCGCGTGCTGGCTGATATTGAGGAGCACGCCTGTGGCCAAGAGCATCACCAGCAGACTGGAGCCGCCATAGCTGATGAATGGGAGCGGAATGCCTTTCGTCGGCATCAGGCCGAGCACGACGCTGAGATTGATCAGCGCCTGGCCGACGACCATGGTGGTGATTCCCAGGCCGAGATAGCGGCCGAAATCGTCGGGCGCCTGGATGGCGGCGCGGAAGGCGCGCCAGCCCCAGAAGGCGAAGAGCGCGAGAACGGCTACGGCGCCGATGAAGCCGAGTTCTTCGGCGACGACTGCGTAAATGAAATCGGTGCTCGGCTCGGGTAAATAGAAAAGCTTTTGCTTGCTCTCCATCAAGCCGACGCCGGTCAGGCCGCCGGAGCCTACTGCGATGAGCGATTGGAGGAGTTGGAAGCCGTAGCCTTGCGAATCGGCTTCGGGATGGCGGAAGGCCATCAGGCGGTGATAGCGATACGGGACGCGGACGATGAGGAGATAAATGATCGGCACGGCGGCGAGAACTGCGCCGCCTAGATAGCGCAGCGAGAGGCCGGAGACGAATAGCATCGTCAGCGCGATGAGCAGGAGCATGCAGGCGGTGCCCATGTCGGGCTCGAGAAGAATCAGGCCCGCCATCACTAGAACCGGCGCGAGGGCGGGCAGCAGCGAGTGCATGGGATCGTTGATATCGAAGGATTGGCTGCGCGAGCGCCACGGTTTGCGCAGCTCGAGGAACCAGGCGAGATAGAGAATCACCGCGAGCTTCGCGAATTCCGACGGTTGGATGCTGGCCGGGCCGAAGCGCACCCAGCGGTGCGTGGCATGCGAGCGATCGAGGAACAGCACGCCGATCAGGAGAACGAAGGACGACGCCGAGGCCGATGAAAATCACGCGCGGCTGGCGCAGCTTGCGGTAATCGAAATTCATCAGCGCGAACATTCCGCCGATGCCGAGGACCATGCAGATCATCTGGCGCAGGAAGAAGGAATAGCCGCTGCCGCCGAGTTCGCGCGTGACTACTGCGGAGGCGCTGAAGACCATCACGGAGCCGAACAGGCAGAGAGCTAGAGTGGCTCCGAAGAGCTTGCGATCGGGTTGGAGGATTCGGGGCATGTGGTCTGCTGTTTCCTCGCTAGCGGGCCTGGTTTGCTGCGCCGGCGGCGGCTTGGCCGTTGTGGTGCTGTTTCAGTTCGGCGACGAGCTGCTTGAACGTGCGGCCGCGATGCTCGTAATTTTCGAATTGATCGAAGCTCGAGCAGGCGGGGGCGAGAAGAATCGTGTCGCCGGGATCGGCTTGCTCGAAGGCCATGCGGACGGCGCGATCGAGCGTTTCGGCGCGGACGAGCGGGACTGACGCCTTCGAGTTCGGAGGCGATTTTTTCGGCGGCTGCGCCGATTAGAAACGCGGCGCGCGTGTGGGCTTGGAGCGGCTCGCGCAGCGGCGTGTACGGGCTGCCTTTGTCTTTGCCGCCCAGAATGATCAGCAGCGGCGAATCGAAGGCGGCGATGGCTTTGAGCGTGGCGTCTACGTTGGTGGCTTTGGAATCGTTGTAGAACTTTACGCCGCGGACTTCGGCGACGAATTCGATGCGATGTTCGACGCCGGGAAAAGTGCGGATGCCTTCGGCGATGGCGTCGGGTTCGGCGCCGGCTAGCCACGTGGCGATCGAGGCGGCGAGAACATTTTCGACATTGTGTTCGCCGAGGAGAGGGATTTCGTCGCGGCGCAGGATGATTTCTTCGTCGCCATGATCGCGGACGATGATTTGCGCGTCGCGGACGTAGGCGCCGGCGGAGACGTGCTTCTGGCGGCTGAACCAGTAAATGCTGGGCTTGGCCGGGACGCGTTGCGCGACTTCGGGATCGTCGGCATTGAGGATGGCGGCGTCGCGCTCGCGCTGATTTTCGAACAGGCGCAGCTTGGCGCGGGCGTATTCCTCGAAGGAACGGTGGCGATCGAGATGATCGGGCGTGAGATTGAGAAGCAAGCCGATATCGGGGCGGAAGGCTTCGATGGCTTCGAGTTGGAAGCTGCTGACTTCGGCGACGCTGACGGTGGAATCGTCGGTGGATTCGATGAGGGAGATCAGCGGCGTGCCGATGTTGCCGCCGACTACCGTCGAGATTCCGGCGGATTTGAGAATGTGGGCGATGAGCGAGGTCGTGGTGGTTTTGCCGTTCGAGCCGGTGACGGCGACGAGGCGGCCGTGCAGGAAGCGCCAGGCCAGCTCGATTTCGCTCCAGACGGGAATTCCCTTTCCGCGCGCGGCGTTGAGCGCCGGAAGATCGGCGGGAACGCCGGGGCTGAGGACGATCGAGATCCTGCGCTTCAAATGATTGCGAGGCGATGGGCGCCAAGCTCGAGCGTGATGCCCGCGGCGCGGAGTTTTGCCGCGGCCTCGGCGAGCTTCGATTCCGGCTGCTCGTCGGTGGCGGTGACGCGCGCGCCGCGCTCGGCGCAGAAAAGCGCAGAGGCGATGCCCGTGCGCGCCAGGCCTACGATTAAAACTCGCTTTTCCGATAGATCGATTCCAGGGCGCAAGTTCGTTACCTCAGTTTCAAAGTTGTCAGCGAAAACAGCGCGAACACGAATGCCACGATCCAGAAACGCACAATAATTTTCGATTCGCTCCAGCCGAGCAGCTCGAAATGATGATGCAGCGGCGCCATGCGAAAGATGCGTTTGCCGGTGAGCTTGAAGGACGCCACTTGCAAAATTACTGAGAGCGCTTCGAGAACGAAAACGCCGCCGATCGAGAGCAGCAGGATTTCCTGCTTGATGATTACGGCGACCGTGCCGATCGCGCCGCCGATGGCGAGCGAGCCGACATCGCCCATGAAAAGCTCGGCGGGATGCGCGTTGTACCAGAGAAAGCCGAGCGAGGCGCCGAGCAGCGAGCCGCAAAAAATCGTGAGCTCGCCGGCATCGGGAATGTGCTGAATCTCGAGATATTCGGCGAAGCGCGCGTGGCTGGAGAGGTAGGTGATCACGGTCAGCGCGCCCGCGGCGACGAGCGTGCAGCCGATGGCCAGGCCATCGAGGCCGTCGGTGAGATTCACGGCGTTCGAGCAGCCGACGATTACGAGAATCAAGAAAGAGCACGAACGGGATGAAAGCGACGAGCCAGATCACGTGATAGGTGAGCAGCGGACGAATCACTAAATCCGGATGCAGGCGCTTGAAGAACGGCACGCTCAGTTGCGTGGAATAGGCGCCGCGTTGTTGCAAGGCGAGGAGAATCGCGCCGACGGCGATGCAGGTCAGAACTTGATACGTGAATTTCGATTTGGGCGTGAGGCCGAGATTGCGGCGGCGGACGACTTTGTTGTAATCGTCGATGAAGCCGATGACGCCGAAGGCGATCGTGGCGCCGAGAGCCAGCATCGCGTAAGGATTGCGCAGATCAGCCCACAGGAGCGTGGGCACGGCGATGGCCGCGACGATCAGGACGCCGCCCATCGTCGGCGTGCCGGCCTTCACTTGATGCCGCTGCGGGCCTTCGGCGCGAATGAATTGCTTGATTTGCATGGCGCGCAGACGATTCACAACCCACGGCTCGAGAACGATCGAGAGGACCATGGCCGTGAGGCTCGCGACGGCAGTGCGGACCGTGATGTAGCGAAACACGTTGAACGGGCTGAAATACGGGCGCAGCACGAAGACGAAGAGATAGTAGAGCATCTCAGCGCCGGCCCTTGCGGGACCCGCCGGCAGGTTGCGGGACTTTGGATTTTGGCGGATGCTGCGTCGGCGCGCCGGAATCGGAATAACGGGCGCGGAGAGCTTCGAGAATCTTTTCCATTTTCACGCCGCGCGAGCCTTTGAGGAGCAAGAGATCGCCGCGGGTGATAAATGGAGCGAGGAATTTTCCGGCTTCTTCGGAAGTGGCGAAGAATTTCGTTTGCTCGCGCGGATGACCGGCTTCGATGGCGGCTTCGACAAGCGCGGCTGCTTCGCCTTGCACGCCGATGATCCAATCAATCGCGGGCGCCCCGTCGATCTTTGCTTCGGCGGCGTGGCGGCCGCAGGCGCGATGCAGCTCGGCTGAAGTCTGGCCCAGTTCGAGCATTTCGCCAGTCGCGAGAATCCGCCGCTGATATTTTGTCGAATGGGCCAAAAGATCGACGAGCGCGTCGAGCGCCGTGGGGCTCGAATTGTAAGTATCGTTGATGACCACGAATCCTTGCTTGAAGCGCACCACTTCGCCGCGCTTGTCGGCCGGCTGCAGCTTCGGAAATACCTGCTCGGCTTCCGCCGCGCCGAATCCCCAGACGCTTGCAGCCGCCAGCGCCGCGACCGCGTTCATCACGTTGTGGCGGCCGATCAGCGGCAGCTTGAGCTGCGCGCTGCCCTCCGGCGCGATGAAATCGAATGTCGTGCCGTCGATTCCGCGGTCGTCAATATTCTCGGCGCGAAACTGGGCTTTCGCGCTGCTGCCGAAAGTAATCACGCGCCCCGGCGCGATTTCGCCGAAGTGCGCCACGCGCTCATCGTCGGCATTCAGCACCGAAACAGCCGCATCACTCCCGGAGCCCGGCCCATCGAGCGACACACGCGCACCACGCCGCGGCAAATTCTCGATCAGTTCGCGTTCAGCCAGCGCAATCTCATCGAGCGATGCGAAAAATTCTAGATGCTCGACAGCCACGCGCGTGACCAAGCCCGACATCCGGCGCGACGATCCGCGTCAGCCGCGCCAATTCGCCGCGCCGCGACATTCCCAGCTCCACGACCACCGCCTCGTGCTCGTCCTCAAGCTGAAACAGCGTCAGCGGCAAACCATATTCGTTGTTCAAATTGCCGGTGGATTTCAGTACGCGGAGCCGCGCGCCCAGCAGCGCCGCCAGAATTTCCTTGGTGGTCGTTTTTCCCACCGACCCGGCGACGGCTGCCACCCGGCGTTCGGGCTTCGCCGCGCGCCATTCGCGCAAGACGGCGGCGGCCAATTGCCCGAGCGCTTGCAAAGTGTCTTCGACCGGATAGAGCCGCCCGCGGATCTCTTCGGGATAATCCTCCCGGCGAACCCCCTCCACGACCGCAGCCGGAACGCCACGCCCCAGAACTTCACCGACAAAATCGTGTCCATCGTGACGCGGTCCGCGTATGGCGAAGAACAGTTCCCCGGCTCGTACCGTGCGAGAATCAATCGAGACACCGGCCAGCCGGGCCACGGGGTCGAGCGCGGGAGGCAGCGCGACACCCAGAGCGCCAGCCACCTGTTCCATCGTCCACCGCATCGCGTCTCCAATAGGCCTATCGTCATTCTCCTGAGGAGAAATGACTTATACCGCTCGAGCGAACCGCCCGATCGAAAAGCGACCGGCAAGGCGCCGCATTAGCGCCCGCGCCGCTGCCCGGACGAATATCGCCCGCTCGCCGCTCTAAGTGGCGCAGATTGAGGCTCTTGGCCGTTACTTCGCAGCCTTGCGGTAGCCGCGAGCCTGCAAGACTTTCCGCGCCATTTCCCGATCGTCGAATTCGAACGTCCGGTCGCCGAGGATCTGATAGTTTTCATGACCTTTCCCCGCCAGGAGAACCAGGTCCCCCGGCTTAGCTTCGTCAAAAATCAGGTCAAACGCGCGTTCCCGGTCCGGTTCAATTCGGTACTGCGCATTGACTTTCTGCAATCCCACCACCACGTCGTTGATAATGCGCAACGGGTCTTCACTCCGCGGGTTGTCGCTGGTCAGGACGACCAGATCGCTGAGCGAGCCAGCCGCCTCGCCCATCAGCGGACGCGTCGAGCGGTCGCGTTCTCCGCCGGCCCCGAACAGGATTAGCACGCGGCCGTTCGGCGTTAGTTCGCGCGCCGCTTGCAGCAGATTGCGGATAGCATCGTCGGCGTGCGCGTAATCCACCGCAACGTGGAACGGCTGGCCCTCGTCAATTTGCTCGAAGCGGCCCGGGACGGCTTTCAGCTCGCGGATGCCGGCTTCGATACGGGGAGATAGGAATCTCGAGAGCGAGCGCGGCGCCGATTGCCGCGAGGATGTTGTAAACGTTTACGCGGCCGACTAGCGTCGAACGTACTTGCACCGGGCCAGCCGGAGTTTGCGCAATGAAATCAAGTCCATGGAAGCCGAGGGAGAATTTTTTCGCCGTGATTTGCGCCGGATCGCTGAGGCCGTAGGTCAGCGTGCGCTGTTCTCTTTTGCTGATTTCCTCGTGCAGGCGTTTTCCGTAAGCGTCGTCGATATTGATGATCGAGGTGAGCGGCGCGACTGCACCAGTGCCTTCAAACAGGCGCTGCTTGGCGGCGAAGTAGGCGTCCATCGTCTTGTGAAAATTCAAATGATCGTGCGTGAGATTGGTAAAAACGGCTGCGGCGAAACGCAGTCCCCACAGGCGATCCATCGCCAGCGCGTGCGAACTCGTTTCGAGCACTACGGCCGAGCCGCCTGCATCGCGCACTTCCGCGAACATTTCCTGCAAGTCCACCGATTCCGGCGTGGTGTTCACAGCCTTGCGCGGCCCGCGCGGCGTGGTGTAGCCGGTCGTGCCGATGAGGCCGGTCGTGTGGCCGGCGGCGCGGAGGATCGAATCGATCAGAAATGATACGGTCGTCTTTCCATTCGTGCCGGTGACGCCGACGAGCTTGAGCGCGCTTGCCGGATGATGGAAGAAATTGGCGGCGGCGGACGCTAGTCCACGCCGCGCCGAATCTCTCTTGAGTTGCACCCAGATAATGCTGCGCGGCGCATCATTCGGCCGGACATCTTCACTTGCGACAGCCGTGGCGCCGCGCTCGATCGCATCCGAGATGAACCGATTCCCATCAGCCTTCGATCCATGCAAAGCGAAGAACAGGGCGACCCGGCTGCGCTTTCCGGCTGTCGCAAACGACGGCGCGAATTTCGGAATCAAGCGAGCCAGCTATCGCGACCGTTCCGACACCATCGAGAATTTCCCTGAGCTTCATCGCAGGCGTTCGCTTTCCGGGTTTCGCCGGGGCGCCGCTCAAGTCATGCTGATCTTTAGCCATTGCTCTCAATCTCCGCCCCCTTGCGAATCCGCGGGGACGTACTTGCCCGGGCGGCCGAACCTGACAACGACGCGAGTACCGCGATTCACTCGCGCGCCAGCCTGCGGCGACTGATCTAATGCAAACCCGGTTCCAACGAGGACCGGCGTGAGTCCCAATTTGGAACAGGCCTCAGTCACGCCCCGGACGCTCTGGCCCGAAAGGCTCGGAACTGTGATCGCAGGTCCGCCGCCAAATTCGACTGTTGGGGCTGCGCTTGGCACTTCGGATTCGGCTTCGATAGCCGGCACCGGTGCAGCAGTGGAGCCCTTTTCGTGGCGGTGATCGCTGGCCGTCTGAAGTTGATCGCTGTCCTCGCTGGCATCGGGATTCGACGCGTCGCGGCGGCGTGCGGCCATTTCGACGGCCGGGACGACCGGAATATCGTGCGGCGTATTCAGGTACTGCAGCACTTGCTCGGCGACGCGGCGGAAGATCGGGCCCGCGACTTCGCCTCCGTGATGTGCGCCTATGGGCGAATCAAGAACGACCAGGATGGTAACGGCCGGGTCGCTCACCGGAGCGAATCCGACGAACGAAGTCACGTATTTGTCGGGAGAGTAGCGCCCCGTGGTGGGATCAATCTTTTGCGCCGTGCCGGATTTCCCGGCATCGGTCCAGCCGTTGAGAGCCGCGGGCTTGCCGGTACCTTCCAAAATCACGCCGGCCATCAGCTCGCGCATGGTCGCGGCGATTCTCGAATCTAGGACGCGTCGAGGCGCAGGCTCCGAATCCGACGCTCTCTCAATCCCAGTCGCCGGACCGCCGCCAACGAATTTCCGCACGTGCGGCCGATAGAGCAATCCACCATTGGCGATCGCCGAGATGACTGTCGTAATCTGCACCGGCGTGACGCTAACTTCCTGGCCGATGGCAATCGAGCCGATCGAACTCGCCGTCCAGTGCTCGAGCGGCCGGAAAAGGCCGCGATTTTCGCCTGGCAGATCGATTCCAGTCAGCTCGCCGATGCCGAATTTGCGCGCGGTCTGGTAGAGATTCGACGCGCCATCCCTCAGCGCGATCTTGATCGAGCCCACATCGCTCGAATGCGCGAGAACATTCGCGACGGTGAGCGTGCCGAAGGGATGCCAGTCGTGAATCAGGCGTCCCGCGACAACGATTGTGCCGTTCTGGCAATCGACGAGGTCGGAAGGAGTGGCCACGTCGTTCTCGAAAGCGCTCGAAAGCGTAATGACCTTGAACGTTGAGCCGGGCTCGTAGGCCGCGGCTACGGCGCGATTCATGCGCACGTCGTCTGGGAAATCGGAGGGATCGTTGGAATCAAATGTCGGCCAATTGGCGAGCGCCAGAAGCTCGCCGGAATTCGGATCTTCGATCACGATCGAGCCGGACTTGGCTTGTGTGTCGCTGATCGCCTGGGCGAGTTCTTTCTCGGCGATGTATTGGATATTTTCATCGAGCGTAAGCGTGACGTTCGCTCCCGGCTGCGCAGCAACCTCACTGCGATCCACGCCGCGGCGCCGGGCGTCTTTGGTCACGAGCGCCCGCCCCGGCTTGCCACGAATCAGTTTGTCGAGCGCGTATTCGATGCCGCCCTGTCCTTGCTGATCAACGTTCACGTAACCGATGACTTGAGAGGCGAGCGACCGTTGCGGATAAACGCGCTCAGGTTCCTTCTGCACGTAGATCCCGCGCAAATTCAGCGCTTCGATGCGCTCGGCAACTTCGGGAGTGAGTTTTCTCGCCAGCACCGGGAACGGATGCGGCTCGGTGAGCTTCGCGCCTATCTCCTCGGGCGGAATATTCAGAACGCGCGAAAGTAGATTCGCCACCATGTCGGGATCGTTGATTTCCGAGCTGTCGGCGAAGCAATAATCCACAGGCAGGCTGACGGCGAGCTCGTGGCCATTGCGGTCGAAAATCGAGCCACGCTTCGGGGTAGTTTCGCGGACGCGCAGTTGCTGGCGTTGCGCCTTGGAAAGATAATCGCTATAGCGGAAGAGCTGCAGGTATCCAAGCCGCGCCACGACTGCGCCCATCCAAACAACGGCCAGTATAAAAACGACCAGCCATCGGACGCGGGGATTGCGCGGCTCCATTTTTTTCCGGGGCTCCGGCGCTGCAAGCTTGTGCCTCGGCCCGCCAAACTTCGGCGTTTCGGAACGGGCCGCGAGGCGTGCCATGGAAATCGATCTACGGCCGCGTCGCAGCAGACGGCGTGCGAACTTGCGCGACTACGCCTTCGACGCTGCCCTGCGCCGGGGCCACCTGGCCGGGCACGGGCACGGAGAGTCCGAGCTGCTGCCGCGCGATGGCGTCAATGCGCATCGGCGACGCCAGCGAAGCAACTTCGAGACGCAACTGCTGATTCAGCTCGGTCGCCTGCGTTTTCGCGGCCTGCAACTGCTCGAGCGAATAGCGGAGCTGGATACATTCGAAGTGCTGCCATGCATAGGTCAGCAGGCAAACGCCGAGCGCGGCGCCTCCGAGCATCTTTCGCCCCAGTTCGCGCCAGCGTTGCGGCGCGGCAGTTCGCACCAAGCGAGAATTATCAATACGCTTCAATGTGTAGTATTCGGTCATGGCTGTCCGCCCCGCAGCTATGCAGCCGCGGCTTCCGACTTTTGCGCCACGCGCATCTTGGCGCTGCGCGCGCGCGGGTTATCACGAATCTCATCGAGGGTGGGCTCGATGATCTTCTTCGTCAGGACTTGAAATTGGCCTTCGCGCGCGAGGCGCTGAAAGGCATGCTTCACTTGGCGGTCTTCCAGCGAGTGATAGCTGAGAATCACCCAGCGGCCGCCCGGAGATATAGTGGCAGGGGCCCGCGAAAGAAACTGCTCGAGTTCCTCCTCTTCTCGATTCACCGCAATCCGCAGCGCCAGAAACGTTTTTGTCGCGGGATGCAGTCTCTGCCTTCCCCTTGCTTTTCGAGCCCCTGCCACAACCGTTGCCAGGTGCGCGGTGTCGCGAATCGGTCGCGCGCGCACAATTATCCTGGCGATTCTGCGTGAATCTCTCTCCTCGGCTTTCTGATAGAGGAGATCGGCCAATTCTCTTTCCGGCCAGTGATTCACAATTTCTTCGGCGGTCAATGCCTGCTCGGGATCCATGCGCATATCGAGCGGCGCCGCATAGCGGAATGAAAATCCGCGTTCCGGTGTATCGAGTTCGAGACGTTGAAACTCCCAGATCGGCCAGCACGCCATCGAGCGGCGGCATCTGCTGCTGTCTTGCCACTTCGCCGATCTCGGAAAAACTCGCCTTCACCAGAGTTGCCTTCTTTCCAATTTCTTTCAGCCGTTCTTGCAGTGATCGCCAGGGCCTGCGGGTCGCGGTCAATTCCGTATGCGCGCCCCGTGGTCAGCCGCCTCGCAATTTCAACAAGATGGCCGCCAGTTCCGGTGGTGGCGTCGAGATAATTCCCCTCGGGCCGTATACACAGCCACTCCAGAACTTCCCTGAGCATTGCCGGCGTATGCAGCACGCTCAAAACTAGATGCCCAGGTCGTCGAGAACCTTTTCGTCTTCCGTGGTAATCGGGTTGTTCTTCAGCCGATCCTGGAACCTCGCCTGGTTCCAGATTGTCAGGTGGTCGAGATCGCCGAGGACATTCACCTCGCCGCTGATTTGCGCTTCCTCGCGGAGAAGCGCGGGAACCAGGAGTCTGCCCTGGCCATCTATCTCAACTTCCTGACCGTAATAATTCACGCGATCGAGGAATCTTTGCTTCGACCGGTTGTGCGAGGAGGCTCGCGAAAGCCGCGCTTCCTTCTCTTCCCAGACCTTCATCGGGAAGACCCACGCGTTGTCGCCCCCTTCGCTGGTTACGTAGAACTTCTCGCCCATTTCCCGTAACTCGCGCAGAAATGCTCGCGGGATTTTCAGCCGTCCCTTCGCGTCCACAGTTGCGGGATGGTTCCCCCGAAGCATTTGTTGATAAGCTCAAGTCGCCTGAAATCAGCCCTAAACATGCTTTGTGTTGGCCACTACCAACCACTTCGTACCACTTTTGGCCACTGATAATAGCCAGACTCAGCGCCTTGTCAAGCGGAATCCGAAAGAAATCAAAAGATTTTTTGCGTAGGTGAATGCCGCAGTCGCGCGGGATGGATGCGCACCACTAGATATGGTGCGTCGACGCCGAGCCTAGACGATTCATTGTTGAATTGACGGCGAATCTTGATTTTGTTCCGAAAGAGTTAACAGAATTTTCGCGGGTGCACGGCATGGCTGCGTTTGAGCCGCTGTTCGCGGTGTCTTCTTTTCGTAGGGGCGTCCGCCTGGGCGGACTGCGCCCTCTGACGACTACCGAGCACGTTCAACGGCTGCGGACAATCGCGGACTACGTCTTTACAAAAATTCCCGGTTTCGAATTGCAGGTCTTACTGCGGCGGAAGCGGATTGCGGAGCAGATTCAAATCACGAAGCGTCTGCTGCTCATCGGGCGAAAGCCCCTGCATGAAAGCCGGATCGTTGAGCTTCGCCGCTCGCGCATCCGGCGTCAGATCGCGTAGCACGCGGAGGCGCCCCAAGAGAAGCTGCCGCCGCTCGACCGGCATGGCCTGCCAGCGAGGAAGCAGGTTGTTGCGAATATATTGCCGCTGCTGCGGCGAGAGGCTCTCAAAAAACTTCTCGCGGTCGATGATGGCATTCTTCTGTTCCGGCGTCAGCCGATTCCATTGCTCGAGATTCTTGCGGATTTGCGCCTGGCGCTCCGGCGGCAAGCTCTTGAAGCGCTCATTGTTCTCCATGAAACGCTGCTGTTCTTCCGGCGAGCGATCGCGGAGCTGTTCAACCCACTTCGGAGGGAGTCCTTCCATGCTGCGGACATTCGGCTGGCCCTTCTGCGTTTCGGGCTTGGCGTCTTTCGACTTTGCGTCCTCTGCGGCGGCACGCCGGGCCTGGCGATCAGCGCGGCGTTGGGCCGCAGCGGCGCGGAGCGCTTGCGCGCGGTAACCTTGCGCGTGCGCCGGCGGTGCAGGCAGCGCAAGCAACGCCACCAGGCACAGCA
The DNA here is from genome assembly GCA_963841235.1 of uncultured Acidobacteriota bacterium. Classification (GTDB taxonomy): domain Bacteria; phylum Acidobacteriota; class Terriglobia; order Acidiferrales; family UBA7541; genus Palsa-147. Next base: position 511,858 of record CAWJBU010000001.1, read on the forward strand.
GCCAGAATTTGAATGTGCGGCAAATCATCTAGATATGTCCGTCGTGACTCTTATCCTGCTGCTGATCCGGTTGCGTTTGGGTCTGTTGCGCAACAGGCAGTTCCGAGAGCGCGTCGAAATTCTTGACCACATCGTAATTCTCGAGAACGTCGAGATCCTTGATGACGCGGAAGTCCTGTTCGCTCTGTGCCGCGCCGGTCGTGGCCTCGGGAATTCCCGGCTCGAATCGCGCGGTCCATACCGAAAGCGCCAACAAGAACGCTAGAGAAAACGCCAGCCGCGGCGCGGGAACGATCCATCCAAACCAGCTTGCGCGCGGTTCACTGGCGATGCGCTGGCGGACGTGCGCGTCGAAAGCCCCCGAAGGCTCGATGCGAGGAAGCTCGTCGAGCACGACGGAGAGGCGGCGGAATTCCTGAATGCGCGTCTTGCAAGCCGCGCAAACGGCCGCATGAGCTTCCACTTGACGCTGTTCGGCGCTGCTCGCGCGCCCGTCGAGATAGGGAATCAGAGATTCCGCGATGCGTTCGCAATTCGTTTCGTATTTCATTTCAGCCTTCCCTTCCCGGCTTCGGCTGGGGCCGCCGGCGCGGGAGACGCCGCCAAACCTACGAGCGGCGCCAATTGAACCCGGAGCGTCTCGTAGGCGCGGAACAGCAGCGACTTGAGCGCCGCTTCCGAACACTCGAGAACTTTGGCGATTTCACAATAGTCCATTTCTTCGTATTTATGCAGCAAGACGGCGATGCGTTGCTTCTCCGGCAATGCTTCGACGGCCCTGCGGATTATGACTGTGCGATCGCGCTCGATCAGAATCTGATCGACGCGAAGTTCCCGCGCCGGAAGCTCCATCACGGGCTGCTCGTCTTCGGACCGCACATCGAGCGAAACTTCCATTTGCCGGTAGCGCGTATCTCGAATGCGGTTCAGCGCCAGATTTGTCGCGATGCGGAAAAGCCAAGTCGTGAATTTCGCGCTTGCTTCGTAGCCGTGACGCGCTCGATAGACGCGCAGAAAAACTTCCTGAGCCAGGTCTTCAGCGGTGGCCGAGTCCCTTACCATGCGGTAGAGGAAATTGACCAAAGGGATGCGATAGCGCTGGAGCAGATGCTCGAAGGACGCATCGTTCCCCGCTTTGGCTTCCAGCATGAGCTGGACGTCGGATCTGGCCATAACAGCCACATCATATCTAACACCATGCGTGCCATAAAGTTGCGTTCGCCGCAGGGGTGCAGTGGCGGCACTGGGGAGCGGGGAGATTGTGCTTCGAACGGCCCAAACGGTGTACCTGGCACAAGCAGGAGCAACCATAACCGGCTTATATTCAATTGGTTAGAGGGATACTCGAAGGCCGCTCTAGAGATGGAAGGTCAGTTTCAGGAGAAGCATGGCGAGGACGCCGAGGAACACGAGCACCGGTAGCCCGACCGCTGGTTCGCGATTCACCTCGGGCATGAGATCGGATGCGGCTACGTAAATCGTCACGCCTGCAGAGAACGGCAGCGCTATGCCGACGGCGCCGCGAAGGACGTACATCAGGCCCACGCCGGCGATCGTGGCGCCGCCCAGCACTATCGAGGAGAGCAGGGCGACGCGGCGGCTTTGGCCGCTGGCGAGCGTAAGAGAAGCTACCGTCGAGCCTTCGGGCAATTTGTGAAGGAAAACCGCAAGAAAAATTATGCCGCCGAGCCACGTCGAAACCAGCACGCCAGATGCGATCGCGACGCCATCGAAAAACGTGTGAATCACCAGACCTAGCACCGCAGCGATGCCGGCATGTGCCGGAGCGAGTTCTTCGCTATGGGTTTCTTCGCCGAAATGAAAATGCGGCGCGACGGTGTGCTCGAAGAAATGAATCAGCAGGTAGCCGCCCAGCACCAGAAAGAAGACTTCATCGGTCCGTGTCGCCAGCTTGAGCGATTCAGGAATCATCTCGAGGAATGCGGCGGCCAGCATGAAGCCAGCGCCGAGAGCGATGAAGTATTTCAGGTATGCGCGCGACCACTGGTGCCGGACTATGGCCAGGCCGCCGATTACGTTCGCCGCGGCCGCGATCACGCCGAGAAGGAGCGCGAATAGGATGCGCGTTGCGGCGATGTGCGTCATGGCATAATCAGCCGGCGTGGCGGAAGAGAATTACGTCGCCGTCCTGCACGATGTATTCCTTGCCTTCAAGGCGCAGTTGGCCGCGCTCTTTCGCGGCGGCGAAACTCCCGGCGGCAAGGAGATCCTCCCAGCGCACGACTTCAGCTTTGATAAAATTTTTCTCGATGTCGCTGTGAATTGCGCCGGCGGCTTTTTGCGCGTTCAAGCCGCGCTCGATGGTCCAGGCGCGACATTCCGGCTCGCCGCAGGTGAGAAATGAAATCAGCCCGAGGAGCCGATACGTGGCTTGAATCAGACGATCACGGCCGGATTCGGCCAGGCCGTAGGCTTTCATCATCTCCGCCGCTTCGGCATCGTCGAGATCGGCGAGTTCCGCTTCGATCTTTCCGCAGAAGGGTACGACCGCGGTCTGCGGTTTTGTGGCGAGCTTCTCGAGTTTGTGTTTCTCGATTGCGCGATCAGCTTCCGTAGCTTCTTCATCGCCCAGATTCAGGACGTAGAGCATCGGCTTGATGGTGAGAAACGTGAAGCCGGTAAGCGCCTTCATTTCCTCCGGCTTGAATTCGAGTTCACGCAGCGGCTTTTCGGATTCGAGCGCCTGCTTGCAGATGGTGAGCAGCTTATGCTCGAGCTCGAGATGCGGCTCTTTCTTCCGTTTCAAATCCTTCTCGAGACGCTCGAGCCGCTTGGTGGCCTGCTCGAGATCGTTGAACATCAACTCGATTTCGACATTGTCGATGTCGCGCATGGCGTTAATGCTTCCGGCAGGATGCGGCACGGTCGGATCGTCGAACAGCCGCACGACGTGCGCGAGCGCGTCGGCTTCGCGCAACGGCACCAGAGACTGGGCATTTTTCTCGCGATCCTGCTGCATTCCGCCGACGTCGACGTACTCGATCGTGGCGTAGGTGATTTTCTTCGGCTTGAAAATTTCCGAAAGCTTGGCGACGCGCGCATCCGGCACTCGCGCGATGCCCACGTGCGCTTCGCCCGGCTTCATGCGCGCGTCCACGCGCGCGTGCGTGAGAATGCGGAACAAACTTGTCTTGCCGACCTGCGGCAGCCCTATAATTCCTGTTTGCATAAGCGTGTGATACTAGCATACGCACCGGAGGTTCCCTGTATGACCGCGTCAGCCGCGACCGCGCTCGCCAAGAAAAAAGCGAAGCCCTACCCGTTCAATCATCTCGCTGCCGTCCGCCACCTGCGGCGCTGCGACGCAAAGTTTGAAGATCTTGATCGCGCGCGTCGGGCGATTCCGCATGGAGATGGACACGCATCCGAGCCCGTACGAAGCGTTGATGGAAGCGATCGTGTATCAGCAACTGAATGGCAAGGCCGCGGCGACAATCTTCGGGCGCGTGAAAGATCGCGTAGGCGGCGGAAATATTCCCACGCCCGCGCAAATTCTCGCCGCGTCCGATGCCACGCTGCGCGGCGCCGGTCTTTCGCGCCAGAAACTCGCCGCGATTCGAGATCTCGCTCAGAAAACTGCGGATGGCACTGTGCCCAGCCTCGCGGAAGTCGAACTTCTGCCGGATGAGGAGATCGTCACGCGGCTGACGGCCGTGCGCGGCGTCGGCGTCTGGACCGTGCACATGATGCTGATCTTCCGCCTCGGCCGGCCGGACGTCCTGCCGACGCTCGATTACGGCGTGCAGCAGGGATTCAAGCTCGCCTATCGCAAGCGCAAGCTGCCGAAGCCGAAGGAGCTGCTAGCGTTCGGCGAGCGCTGGAAGCCATATCGCAGCGTAGCAAGCTGGTATCTCTGGCAGGCCGTGCATCTGCATCGCACGAAGAAGGTCAATCCGAAAGCTCGGTAGCGCCCGCGTCCTCGCCGACATCCGACGACCGCCTACGCGACCAGTAAGCGCTCTCGTCCGCGGAAGAAAAAGTTGATTCGAAGTCTCGGGACGCTCAACGAGGCGAAAAATTCCGCACTGTCAGAAATAATCCGGCGAGACCGAGCAGCAGCACCGCGCCTTCAATCCGCACCGACATTTGGTGCAGCCGGTCGAATTCCACGCGCAGCGGATTGTCGCGCGGCGTCGCGTCCACCGAAACCATCTCGCGCCGCAGCCCCGCAAGCCGGCTGGTAACAAACGCTTGCGAGTAATATGTCAGTGCAATCATCAGAACCACCGCAATCGCCGCGGGCCGGGCAATTACCGCAACAGATCGCCGTTCCACTACCAGCGCCAGCAAATAAACTAGCCCGGCGACGATCCCAATCCAATGCAAACGCCCGAGCGCAAATCCAACCATCGTGCCGGCCTGATCGCGGCTGCCAAGCACACCGAAAGCGCCCGGCGCGACTACGAAGCTGAGGAAAATGATGCTCCCCACCCAAGTTCCTAACGCTAAGATTTCGATAAATCGCAGAGTCGAGGTCATGTTCTCCGCCTCTGACCACTTCTTGAACACATCCAACCAATCATTGTGTCAGGTAGTCGAAGGAACAGTGGCAAAATAATTCGGGGCATGGTGGGCGATCAAGGACTTGAACCTTGGACCTCTCCCGTGTGAGGGGAGCGCTCTAACCAACTGAGCTAATCGCCCCGGAAGCGACATTAATTTTGTAGCAAAAGGCCGGACCAATTGCAAACCAAGACCAGCAACGCCGGCAGCCAGCTCGCGGAGCTGAAGAAGTCGATTTCGCACGTCGTCAAAGGCAAAGAGGAAGTAATTCAGCTCGCGTTGACGACGCTGCTCGCGCGCGGCCATTTGCTGATTGAAGACGTGCCAGGCGTGGGCAAAACTACGCTGGCGCAGGCTCTCGCGCGCTCATTCCATTGCAGCTTTCAGCGGCTGCAGTTCACTTCGGACATGCTGCCGAGCGACGTCATCGGCGTGAGCGTTTTCGATCCGGTGCGGCAGAATTTCGAATTCAAGCCAGGGCCGATTTTCGCAAATGTGGTGCTCGCCGATGAAATCAATCGCACCACGCCGAAAACGCAGTCGGCGTTGCTCGAAGCGATGAGCGAGTCGCAAGTAACGGTGGACAATCACACGCATCATTTGCCGGACCCCTTTCTCGTAGTCGCGACGCAAAATCCCATCGAGCATCACGGCACCTATCCCCTGCCCGAATCGCAGCTCGATCGCTTTCTTGATGCGCATCCGCATGGGCTATCCCTCGCGAGCGAGCGAAAAAGAAATCATTCGCAACGGCAGCAGCTCATCTCCGGCGGAATCGATTACCGCCGCGATGGACGCAGCGGACGTGCTGGCGATGCAGGAAGCCGTGAAACAGATCAAAGTGGAAGAGAGCTTGCTCGATTACGCGCTCGAAATCGTCGAGCGCACGCGCAATTCCGAGCAGTTGAGTCTTGGCGTCAGCCCGCGCGGCGCCGTGATGCTGCATCGTGCCGCGCAGGCGCGTGCTTTTCTCGAAGGCCGCGATTATTGTCTTCCCGACGATTTCAAGCGGCTCATTCTCCCGGTCTTCTCGCATCGCGTGGTGGTCAGCTCGCGCTACGTCTCGACGCAGCGCAAATCCGCGCAGGCCGAGGCCATCCTCGAAGAAATCCTCGAAACCACGCGCGTTCCACTCTGATGTCCGATTCATTCGTCGCACGTATCTGGCGCGAGCGCGATCGCCCAGGCTGGCGCCTGTTCGGCGTGTCCATGGCTACGCTTGCTGTAGCGATGGTACTGGCGCTTTTTTCCGCAGCCGTTGCGCAAGAAGGGCGCATCAAGATGGCCACGGGCGCGGCGTTCGCTGCACTCGCGCTGGCCGGCTGGGTCGCGGTCTCCTTCGTGCCAGCGCTGGCGAAGCGCACCAGCTTGCGCTGGCTCGTCTATCAAATCGATTACAAGCTGACGCGCGAAGGCATCGTCTATCTCGCCGTGATTTTGGTTCTCGTGCTCGCCGCGGTGAATACCGGCAACAATTTGCTGTTTCTGGTTCTCGGTTGCCTGCTCGCGGGAATTTTGATTTCAGGCGTGCTTTCGCGCGCGGTGTTGACGGGAATCGAGCTGCGGCTCGAATTGCCCGAGCGGCTCTTCGCCGAGCAGCCCGTGCTGGCAACGATCGAGATCCGCAACGAAAAAGAAATCTGGCCGTCGCTTTCACTGCGAGTGGAAGGCGAGGGCAAGGACAAACGCGCCGCCGAAATCCTCGTGCAGCCGGTTTATTTCCCGTATATCGCACGGCGCAGCTCGGCGCGCCAAAAAGTGCAGCTTGTCTTTCCGCGGCGCGGAGTCTACCGCCAGGATGCTTTTTCCATTCGCACGAAATTCCCTTTCGGACTATTTGAAAAGGGCCGGCGAGTAGATTCGCCGATGGAAGCGATTGTTTACCCGCACATCGAGCCGGCCGAGCAGACTTATGAAATCTTGCCGCTGATCAGCGGAGAAATGGCCAGCTTTTATCGCGGGCGCGGCCACGATCTTCATTCGATCCGGCAATATCAGCCGCAGGATAGCGCGCGCTTTGTGGATTGGAAGATTTCGGCAAAGACGGGCTCGCTGAAAGTGCGGGAATATTCCCGCGAAGACGAGCGGCGCTTGATGCTGGTACTCGATCCTCTGGTCGGGCCGCCGCGCGCGAATCTCGGCAAGCTGGGCGAGGCCGAACATTCGGAACACTTCGAGCGCGCAGTGTCGCTGGCTGCGAGCATCGCCTGGCATTTTCAGGAGATTAATGCCGTGATGCAATTTCGGACCGACCGAATGGCGACGCCGATGGCGCCAGCTGGAGAGATCATTTACGAAATTTTACGCGAGCTCGCGTTCATCCAACCGGATACGTCCGAGAGCGGCGGCGGATTCCTCGATGAGCTAGCCGCCGAGACCGAAGTCTTCAAGATAGTCCTTACGCGCCGCGAGCAGCGCTCGATTCCATCGCAGCTGTGGTCGTCCTCATATTTCATCTTCTTCGATTCCATTTAGAACAACCCTTCCCGATTTTGGCGCGCAACCAAGGGCTCGAGTGCGGCCGGATTTGGTAGCGCCGGCGTCCCTGCCGGCATCTTACGAGCACAAAGCAGGCAAAAACCGCAGTCGAGCGCGGACCAACCAACTCAGCAACACCGTGCTCCGTCGAAGATCGCCTCTGTCTCCGCAAAATCGCTCGTCGGATGCTGGCGGGGACGCCGGCGCTACCGAATGTGCGACAATGGCGCGCGACGACCATGCCGCTCACACCGAGATCCGTTCGCGCATTTCGACAGCGGCTGCTCGCGTGGTTTCGCGCCAACCGGCGCGAGCATCCCTGGCGGCGCGATCGCAGTCCCTACCGCGTCTGGCTAGCCGAAGTGATGCTGCAGCAGACGCGCATCGCAGCGGTGATTCCTTACTACGAGAAGTTCCTGGCGCGGTTTCCCACCGTTGAGTCTCTCTCGCGCTCGCCCGAGCAGGAGGTGCTACGCCTGTGGGCCGGCCTGGGGTATTACAGCCGCGCGCGAAATCTGCAGCGCGCCGCGCGCGAAATTGTCGCTCAGCACGACGGCAGTTTCCCGCGTGATTTTGCCGCGGCGATCGCTCTGCCTGGAATCGGCCGCTACACCGCAGCCGCCGTGCTCAGCATCGCCTTCGATGCGCCTCACGCGGTTCTCGATGGCAACGTAGCGCGCGTGCTGGCGCGCCTCGACGCCACCCGCGGCGATCTGCGCGCGCCGCAACGCTGGAAGAAGCTTGAGACCACGGCGCAAACTCTTCTCGCCCCGAAAGCCGCGGGCGATTGGAATCAAGCAATGATGGAGCTTGGCGAGACGATCTGCACGCCGAAGTCGCCGCAATGTGGCAGGTGCCCGGTGGCGCGTTGGTGCGAGGCGCGCAAGCGCGGCCTCGTTGACGCGATTCCCGCGCCGCGAAAGAAGCAGGCGAGCGTTACGCAGCGCATCGCCGCCGCCGTGCTCCTCGATTCGCGCGGGCGCACGTTGCTCGTCCGCGATCCCGGCGCGCACGACGGCGTACTTTTCTCGCGCATGTGGCAATTCCCCGCCGTGCAATTTTCGAAGAATCCGGCGGCGGCGTCTCGCCGATCATTTGCGCGCGCATCTGCGCTTCGATCCGCCAGCACTCACCGAACTCCCGCATGCAAAGCACGGAGTGACGTTTCGCGACATCACGCTAGTGCCATTCTGCGCTCGCGTCGCGACGCTGCCGATTCTCCAGCGCACGCGCCGCCTCCCGCTGGCCGACATCGCCCGCGTGCCGGTATCCAGCGCGACGAGAAAAATTGCGAAGGCCGCGCTGGCACACACTTCCTAACTTTCAACTCAGTCAGATTTACGACGGAAAAAAGAAAGCGGGCGACGCCTCCACGCGCCGCCCGCCTCGGGGGTCGGGCACCTACGTACAACACCGAACTACAGTATTTCGTCGCTACTCAGACGGCGGCGCAGGAGCACCAGCCGGCGGCGGTCCGCCCCAGCCTCGATGATGTCCTTCGCCCTGCTTCACCGTGTAGTCGGCCGGAACCTGGAAGAGCGATGACGCGGGTTCCGTCCGGCTGATGTTCGTCAATGTAAATGTCGAAGTTCCCCAGAGCGGATCGCTGTGCTTCGACATCACCACGGTCTGCAGATCCGCCGAATACCACCGCTCGGTCACAATTTGCAGCGGCTTGTCGTTGCCGATCTGACCGGCCGGGATCGTCCGCGTGGTGCGCGTACCGGTGGCAACCACGCCTTCGATCGTCTGCGTTCCCAGCGATTCCTCGGTCACGTTCGCCGAATCGCCGTGCGCGCGCTTTTCCCCCTCCGCTTCGGGCGAGCCCGCGCCGCCGTGCATGTGCGCCGGCATCTGCCGCGCCGTCTTCGTGGAAGGATCGAGAACGAAGTGCGTTCCCGCCACCGGATCGTGAATCATCACGAATTGGCCGGACTTGTGCGCCACGGCCACGGGCCCGATGCCGGAGAGCGTCTGCTCGTAGCGCGTGCGTCCCTGGCTATCGCGGGAGATCGTGCCCGGCGACTTGCGGTCGATGTGCGTTCCATCGGCCAGAGTCTGCGTCATTTCAACGCTCGACTGAGCGGAGAACGGCGCGCCCTTCACCACGTGATGCGCCCCAGCACCCATCTCCACGCCGAGAATATCCGCCTCGGGCGGTGGTGGCGGTGGGGCATCTTGCGCGTGCACAAGAAGCACGGCGCCGAACAAGAATGCGCCGATGCTTCCCACTAGAATTCCTGACATTTTCCGATTCATCTTTAATCCTCCTACTTTCCTTGCGGTGATGTTTTGGATCGCAACTAAAATCGCTACTGCGATCGAACTAGACGGACGGCGCGCGGCATGCCGTCTTCGCCCAATACGAAATCGGCGAGAACATTCGAATCCCCGGCTGCGGAACTGACCGGCAGACCGAAACTCGCGAGCGCCGAGGGCGGCAGAGAGACGCGCACGATGGTCTGATCTTCGGCAAACGCCGCGCCGTCAGCGGAGGGCAGCGAAACGTAAGCCGTCGCGTATTCGGTGTCCGAATCTTGCGTCGCAGCGCTCGGCTCGGCTGACGTGTCCGCGTTGACCGCCGGCGACGCAACTTGCGGCGTCGCTTGCGCAACGTGCGTTAATGCGCCCGCACTCGCAGCCGAGCCGCCCGGCGAAGTCGCTCCCTGCCGGTGGAAAATCCCCGGCTTGAGAAGCACGATCGAGAGCAAAGCCGCAGCCGCCAATCCCGCGATTCCGCCGATGGCCCAGCGCGTCGCGCGCGGCGAGCGGACCGCAACCGTCGCGCGGCGTTGCCTCATTTCGCGGCGCAGGAATTCCTCCACGCGCGCCGGAGCGTCCGCGCCCACGGCACTGGAAGCCAGCGAGCGCAGTGCGGCAGTCAACTCGCGCGCCATTACCAGCTCTTCATCGCAGCGCGAGCAGGCATCCGCGTGCGCCAGAGCCTTCTGCCGCGTGGCGTCGTCAAGCCCTTCGTTCCGGGCCAGATCGGAGGCGAGTTCGCTGAATTCGGCGCAGTTCATAAAATGATCCTTCAATTGCTCCCGCGGCCGCGCGCCGCCGTTTTCGGCTCTGCTTGCCGCAATTCGAAATAGCTTCGCGGCCAGCAGCGTCCGCGCGCGATGCAACCGCGAGCGAACCGTTCCAATCGCGCATGCCAGCGCCGCCGCCGCTTCCTCGTAGCTCATCTCTTGCAGGTCGCAAAGCACCACAACTTCGCGGTAATGCCCCGGCAGACTCAAGACGGCCTCGCGCACATGCTCGATCGTCTGCTTGCGGGCGAGATCAACGGGTGGAACGGAAATGGCATGGTGGCCATTGCCGGCGATCTTCGATTGCGAATCCCGCGAAGAGTCGCCTGGCTCCGGAAACGGCACCAGCACGCGATCCTTCTCGAGCCTTCGCAGCACCTGATTGCGCGCGATCCCGAAGAGATAAGCCGATGCGGTGCCCAGCGCCGGATTGAACCGGCTGGCGTCTCGTATCACGCTCATGAACGCCTCTTGCGTCACGTCTTCCGCCACCGATGCGCTCCCGCTCATATGCAGCGCGAAGCGGTAAATGCGGCCCTGCCAGCGCCGGTAGAAGCACACAAAGGCATCCTCATCACCGGCGATGATTCGCCGCAGCAGGTCGTCATCTGAGTATTCGGGCTCCTGCAGCATCTACCTGATTAGGACGAACCCTGCCGCTTCTCGTTACGTATTAACTCAGCGGCTCCCGAAAGTTCCACAATCACGGGGGTTTGCAGGACTCTGAGACGGGCCGGCTTTCTGGGCTCCATGTCCGCCAACGAACGGGGTTTAGCGCAATTGAACATCGGGAAGAGGCTCGTAGCTCTCGCCAGGCGTCTATCTAACTTGCTTTCTTTTCTGCAGCTTACGAAGTCGTACCTTTGGCCAAGCCCGTGCGTATCAAAGCCATGGCTTGCTGTGCGCGAAGCCTAATCGATGCGGCGCCAATCTAACTGGGAGGACCGGAAATGACCTCTCTGCCTCAAGACTTTCGCTACGGCTTTCGGATGATTCGCAAATCTCCGGGCTTCGCCGCGACCGCAATCCTCGTCCTCGCCCTCGGCATAGGAGCCAACACCGCGATCTTCAGCGTCGTGAACGGCGTGCTTCTGCGTCCGCTTCCCTACTCCGAGCCCGAACGCCTCGTGCGCATCTGGCACACTCCACCGCCGCAGAATTTTCCCGGCATTGATCGCTTCTCCGTATCGGCCGCGAATTTCGTGGATTGGAAGGCGCAAAGCAAATCCTTCGACGGTATGGCGATGTACAGTTTCAATCATGCCGACATGACCGGCGGCAGCAAGCCCGACGTAGTTCGCCTCGCGCGCGTCACGGACGGCTTCTTCACCGTCTTCGGCATGCAGCCGCTCCTCGGGAGAATCTTCACGGCGGATGAAGATCAGGTCGGTCACGGGCGAGTGGTGATCCTCAGCTATCCATTCTGGAAAGCGCAGTTCGGCGGAGATCAGAACGTCATCGGCCGCATGGTCAATCTCGACGGCGATTCTTACTCCATCGTCGGCGTCGCTCCCGCAAACTTTCGCTATCCGGAATGGGCGCAAGATGTGGCAGCCAATGGCGTGGACCGATCAGGAGAAGGCGGTGCGCGGCGAGCATCATTCGGTGCGTCGTCGCGCGGTTGAAGCGCGGCGTCGCGCTGAAGCAAGCGCAAGCCGAGATGAACGCGATTTCGTGCGCGTCTCGCCGATCAATATCCCGCCGACGATAAAGGCTGGGGAGCGATCGTGATTCCGCTGCATGCCGACATGGTCGGCGACGTTCGCCCCGCGCTGCTCGATTCTTCTCGGCGCCGTCGGCTTCGTGCTGCTCATCGCCTGCGCCAACGTCGCGAATCTGCTCCTCGCGAAAACTCTCGCTAGGCAGAAGGAAGCTGCCATCCGCGCGGTGCTCGGTGCCAGCGGGCGCCGGATCGTGCGGCAGATTTTGGTGGAAACGATTCTCCTCGCCATCGCCGGCGGCTTTCTGGGCTTGGTTGTCGCGAATTTCGGCGTTTCGGCCATCGCCGCCTTCTTCGGCGATAATCTGCCGCAGAACATGGACATCTCACCGGACTTCTGGGTGCTTACCTTCACAATTCTGGTCTCCGTCGCGACAGGTATCGTCGCCGGCCTGGCCCCGGCCTGGCGGTTGACGAAGACCAATTTGAACGAAGCGCTGAAGTCGGGCCTCGGCCGCACCGACGCCGACACCAGCGGAAACCGCGCACGCGCCATTCTCGTTGTCTCCGAAGTCGCGCTCTCGTTGATTCTTCTCGCTGGGGCCGGATTGTTGATCCGCAGCTTGTGGAATTTGCGCCGCGTGAATCCGGGGCTCGATCCCAACAATGTGCTCACCATGTCTCTGCCCGTAACGACAAGACAATTGCCGACTCCCGCCGCGCAAGTTGAATTCTTCGAAGATGTGCTGCGGCGCCTGCGCGCTCTACCCGGCGTAGAATCTGCCGCGGCCATAGACAGCATGCCGCTCTCGGGCGACGGCGGCTCTATTCAGCCCGTCCAGATCGAAGGCCGGCCCGTGGTGCAAATGGCCGATCAGCCGGAAGTCGCCGTGCGCTTGATCAGTTCAGGATTTATCCACACCATGCGCATCCCGCTGATTGCCGGCCGCGAATTCAATGATTCGGACACGTTCGGCGGGCGTGGCGTCGTGCTCGTCAGCCAGGCAATGGCGCGGCAATTCTGGCCGAACGAGAGTGCGATCGGGAAGCGCCTGACACTAACGTTTTCCCCCGGCGGCCCGCGCGAAATCATCGGCGTCGTCGGCGATGTCAAACAGGATGGCCTGGATACCATTGATCCAGTCGCCACGCTCTATTCCCCGCTGAGCCAGCTGACCACTCCTAAAGGCGTCGCCTGGCATGCTTTCTCCCTGGCGCTCGCGCTGCGCACGAATGTGCCTCCCGCGGGCTTGACTTCCGCCGTAACCGACGCCGTCCATGAACTCAGTCCGGAACAATCCGTCCAGGATATCGCCACCATGGATCAGCTGATCGCCACTTCGCTCACGCCGCAGAAATTTAATATGCTCATGCTCGCTTCTTTCGCAGGACTCGCGTTGCTTCTCGCTGCTGTTGGAATTTACAGCGTTCTTTCCTACGCGGTCCGCCGCCGCACGCGCGAAATCGGCATTCGCATGGCACTCGGCGCGCAAGTCCGCGACGTGCTGCGGCTCGTAGTCGCAGATGGCATGAAGCCCACACTAATCGGCGTAGCCATCGGCATCGCCGGCGCTCTCGCACTCAGCAAAGTCGTAGCAAAGTTAATCTATGGCGTGAGCCCCACTGATCCTGCAACGCTAGCGGCCGTGGCGCTCCTGCTGGCGACGGTAGCGTTTCTCGCGAGTGTTATTCCCGCGCTTCGCGCCACGAAGGTAGAGCCAATGGTTGCTCTGCACGAAGAGTAGGGCAGGATCTTTTTACCCTGAGGCCCCTTACCGGGGCCGAAGGGCAGCCCTCCCGCCTTTAGGCCCCGCTCGTTCATTTCTCCCCAATCAAATAACGGCAACCCTGCGGGCCCATCCGCGCCGAATGCACCGCCCCCGCGGGCACATCGCAACGCTCGCCCGCGTGAAAAGTCGCAGCCTTCCCGTCCATCGTCAGCGTCATCTCGCCCGACAAAATAATATGCGCCGTCTCGCTCACATGCGTATGGTCTGGATAAGACGCATCCGCCCCATCCTGCCAGACAAACGTATGTCCAAATCCCTCCGCGCGAAGCTGCTCGATTAATTTTTTCTCATCCATGCCGATATCAAATCATACTCTGGCGCCGGATTGTCGCGGCCGGGCTTGACCGGCTGGCGGGTGTCTCGTAATTTAGAGCCGCAGCACGCTCCGCGCAATTGGAGCTCACTATTACAGCCGTGTAAACGTCCTCGAGCCCTCGCCGCAGAGGAGACAACGATGCAAGAGTTCGATCCGCACGTTCTCGACGAAAAGCCCATCCCGCCGCCCGCGGATTTTTCGAAGAAGGCGCGCGTGCGCTCGATGGATGAATACGAAGAGATGTGCGCCAAGGCCGCGGAAGATCCCGAAGCTTTCTGGGGCGAAGAGGCCAAGAATCTCGACTGGTTCGAGCCGCCGACGAAAACTCTCGAATGGGAAATGCCGCACGCGAAATGGTTCGTCGGCGGCAAGCTGAACGTCTCGCACAACTGCCTCGACCGCCATCTCGAAAAGAACGGAAACAAGCCCGCGCTTCTCTGGGAAGCCGAAGATGGCGCCACGCTGCAATTGACTTACGCAGAACTGCACGAGCGCGTCTGCAAATTCGCCAACGTGCTGCTCTCGCTCGGAGTAAAGCCCACAGATTGCGTCGCGATCTACATGCCCATGATTCCCGAGCTGCCGATCGCCATGCTGGCCTGCGCGCGCGTTGGCGCGGTGCATTCGGTCGTCTTCGGCGGATTCAGCGCCGTCGCGCTCGCCGATCGCATCGCCGACGCCAGATCGAAAATCCTAATCACCGCGGACGGCGGCTATCGTCGCGGAAAAGTCGTGCCGCTGAAAGAAACCGCCGATGTCGCACTCGAAAAATGCCCAACGATCGAAAAATCCATAGTCGTCCGCCGCACCGGCGAAAAAGTCGGCTGGAAAGAAGGCCGCGATCTCTGGTGGCACGATCTCGTTGAAAAAATCCCCAGCGACTGCCCCGCCCCAGCCTTCGATTCCGAGCATCCGCTCTATATCCTCTACACCTCCGGCACCACCGGCAAACCGAAAGGCGTCCTGCACACCTCCGCCGGCTACATTCTGCAAACGCAGTGGAGCACGCGCCTGGTCTTCGATCTCCGCGACGACGACGTCTATTGGTGCACCGCCGACATCGGCTGGGTCACCGGCCACAGCTATATCGTTTATGGCCCGCTCGCCAATGCCGCGAGCATCGTGATGTACGAAGGCGCGCCGGATTTTCCGCGCCGCGATCGCTTCTGGGACATCATCGAGCGTTACAAAGTCTCGATTTTTTACAGCTCGGCCACAGCTGTCCGCGCTTTCATGGCCTGGGGCATGGAATGGCTCGACCAGCACGACCTCAGCTCGTTGCGCCTGCTCGGCACAGTCGGTGAGCCGATCAATCCCGCAGCGTGGAAATGGTATTCGCAAGCGATCGGCAAGGACCGCTGCCCGATCGTGGATACCTGGTGGCAAACCGAAACCGGCTCGATCCTGATTTCGCCGCTGCCCGGCGCGACGCCCACAAAGCCCGGCTGCGCCACGCGTCCCTTGCCCGGCGTCGCCGCTCGCGTCGTCACCATGCAAGGCGAAGCTGTGAAACCCGGCGAGACCGGCTATCTCGTGATCGAGCGCCCCTGGCCTTCGATGCTGCGCACCATCTATGGCGATGACGAACGCTTCCGCCGCGATTACTGGAGCCGCATCCCGAACGTCTATTTCACCGGCGATGCTGCCCAGTGCGACAAAGACGGCTACATCTGGGTCCTGGGCCGAGTGGACGATGTAATCAAAGTCGCCGGCCATCGCCTCAGCTCCATGGAAATCGAAAGCGCTCTGGTAAGCCATCCCGCAGTAGCCGAAGCAGCCGTCGTTGCGCGCCCCGACGATATCAAAGGCGAAGCCATCGTCACGTTCGTAACGCTCCGCGCCGGCCAAATCCCGTCGCGCGAGCTGCGACTCGCCCTCATCGAGCACGTCGCCGTAACGATCGGCACAATCGCCCGCCCCGCAGAAGTCCGCTTCGCCGATCTCCTCCCCAAAACGCGCAGCGGCAAAATCATGCGCCGCCTATTGCGCGAGCTAGCCCAAAAAGGCGGTATCTCAGGCGACACCACAACGTTAGAAGATCTATCGGTAATCGAAAAACTAGCCAAAGCCAAAGGCCACGACGAAGAGTAGGGTTTTCTGCCGATCAGCGCAGCCTCATCGCGTCCTCTCGCCCGGTAGTGCACGTTTCCCTATTTCGGTGCAAACATCTTCGCCGCCGTGCGGGTAACAAATCTCCGCGGCACCAATCTCTCCGCATGCGCACTCGCATAATTCGCAATTCCCGAAATCACGTAACTCTTCCCCGCCGCCAGCGCCGCAAGTCCCACCCTCGCCACCTTCTCGGCCGTCTCCTGCTTCCTCTTCAAATGATCCGGCTGCCCCGCAACCTGATGGAATTCGGTAGTAGTCGAGCCGGGACAAAGCGCGCAAACGCGCACGCCGTACCCCCTCACCTCTTCCGCCAGCCCCTCGGCAAACAACAAATCAAACGCCTTTGAAGCCGCATACACCGAAATGTAAGGCACCGCCTGAAACGAAGCCGTCGAAGCGAGAATCAAAATGTCCCCACGCCGCCTCTGCACCATCCCCGGCAAATAAAGATGCGTCAACTGCACCACCGCGGCACAGTTCACCTGCACCATCCCAAGTTGCGGCTCGAGCGGCGATTCGATGAAACGAGCCGTAATGCCCGAATCCCGCATTGTTGATCAGCAGATCGACGTCGATCCTCTTGCCCGCAGTAAACGCAAAAATCTCCCCCGGCGCCGAGGGCCGCTCCAAATCCGCCGCCACAATCTCCACCTGAATCTTATTCGCAGCCGTCAATTCCGCCGCAAGCTTCTCCAACCTCTCGCGCCGCCGCGCCGTCAAAACCAAATTCGTCCCGCCAGCAGCCAACAATCGCGCCAGCGCCGTCCCAATCCCCGCGCTAGCCCCGGTAACAACCGCCCATTTCCCCCGCCATCTCTCGCTCATCAAAGGCCTCCCGATCAGAGGCCCAATCAAATCACAGCCACAAAGCAAATGAACAGAATCACCGCAAAGGAATTCTCAAGTAGTGCCGTGAGCCAGGTCTTCAAGAGCAGCCTCCCGCCGTTCGGCCCTGCTTGCCGTTTGCTTTTGTGCTGGTCGACGTCCGTCGCCGGAGAGAAAGTCGGCCAAGGACCGGCGAGGCTGATGACCCTCACCTCAGCAGAGCTTCGGCGGCCGGGATGGTCAATCGCCGACGGTAAAAAATCGGCCGGTTCTGTTGCGATTAGGAGCGTGCCCTGCTGATTGAAATGTTGGCAAGTTGCCGGCGCTTCGAATGTTCCTTGATTCTCGATCTAGAAACGCCACCGAGGAAACTTCAAAGGACTAAATTTGTAACGAATCTCAGCCGGATCCTGGCGCTTCCCGGCGCGCCGTCCACGCACAAACGCGTCACGCGCAACGCGTCATTCTTTCACGGATCAGCAAAACTGCCGCGCCCAATCAAATTCCGCCGCAAGTGTCCCCAATCCCAGCGCGACCATCAGAAATCCCGGCATCGGCGTCGGAATCGCCACGATGCCCAGCACCAGCAGCGCGAATCCAAACGAAATTCGCGCGAATCGTCTTCGCCTGTTGCATGGTCCGGAGAGATCATGATTTTCTCTGCGCCGCCTCGCGCCATACGTATCGACAAAAATCATTCGCGGTACATGAATTTCTCGCGCAACCTCGCGGCGCCTCGTCGCACTTCGCCGCGCGATTTCGAAAGCACGTTCGTGGCCACGCGCACCCGCACTTGCCTCCTCCTTACTGACTGCTGATAATGGACTTCGCTCGCGCGCACTTCTCCGCCGCGCTCGCCGCATTTCTAGATTGGGAAATTTCTACACAGGTGAGGACAAGATGGAACTACACGAAATTCCTCTTCAAATCCCCGAAGGCGCAAATCTGATCCTCGGCCAAGCCCACTTCATCAAAACCGCCGAAGACCTCTACGAAGTTATGATGAACACCGTCCCCGGCGCAAAATTTGCCGTAGCCTTTCTGCGAAGCCTCGGGCCCGTGTTTGATCCGCGTCGAATCCAACGACGACGAACTCCGCCGCGCCGCCATCTCCAACGCCGAAGCCATCGCCGCCGGCCACGTCTTCGCCCTGCTCATCCGCCAGGCCTTCCCCATAAACGTCCTAGGCCGCATCCGCGACTGCTTCGAAGTCTGCAACATCTTCTGCGCCACTGCCAATCCAGTAGCAGCCATCGTAGCCCAGACCGGCCAAGGCCGCGGCGTCCTGGGCGTAATCGACGGCGCTCCGCCCAAAGGCGTCGAAACCCCCGAAGACGCCACCGCCCGCCACGCCTTAGTCCGCAAATTCGGCTACAAGCTGTAGCCGGCCTGAATGATTTTTAGTTCCGGGAAGTCTCGCTGGTAGCGCTTCGCGTCAAGAGTCACCAGGCGATCCGCCTGCACCAAGGCGTGCGCGCCGATAAGGAAATCTACGAGCAAGCGTCGTTGTTCGCCGCCGGCCGCCCGACGCCGTCGCGCCGCGTAGCGCGCGAACCGCAGTCCTGCTTCGAGCCATGTAGCCCGCGCAAATTGGAAATCCACATCTATTCCCGTTGCCTCCAGGAACCCATTGACGAGTTTTTCTGTCATATTCGGATACGCGAGCAACTCCGCATACACCGCCGCGCCCGCAACGAGACCTCCTTCATTTTTGGCCCGTCCGAGAGTCGTAGCGACCTGAACGGAAGCCGGCTCCTGCGACCAAATCGCGGACACAACGTTCGTATCGACCGCCGTTCTCATCGCTTCTTCTTTTCTGGCTTCTCATCGCGAAGAGATTTTACCCAGTCATTTATTTCACGAACGCTCGTAAAGGCGGGGTAAGCTCCGACATACTTCAGAAATGGATTCTCGGGCGCCTGTTCAGGCCGGATCACGGTTCGCCCACCATCATCCACAAATTCCACGCGATCCCCGGCCTTGAGGCCAAGCCTTCTCCGAAACTCAAGCGGCACCGTAACTTGACCCTTGCTGCTAATTCGACTCGATCGACGCATCTTTACTTTACTCCTTTACAGTAAAGAATATCATACCTACGCGGCCCTCCTTCTCGGATTTGCTGCGATCTTGTTCCTTGCTTCGCGTGGCGCGTCCGGACACGCCAATCAGGCAAGACTTGAGGCCTGCGCCAGCATCACGCCAAATAGGTGCCGTGGAAACGAAGTCTGGCCGGTCCTATGAGCAAGATTGTTCCAAACGGATTCGTACTTGGATTCTGGCGGAGAGGGTGGGATTCGAACCCACGGTTGAGTTTCCCCAACACACGCTTTCCAAGCGTGCTCCTTAAACCGCTCGGACACCTCTCCGTTTTTAGAAGCGATTATTCAGAAGCGTAGCAGAAGCCAGCATCACCGGCAAACGCCGCGCGACGCATAGATTTCTCGCGCAGCGTCTCTGCGGTAACTCTTGTAGCCTTGAATTTTAGGCGAGGTAGCCGATGCCGAGGGAGGCAGAACCACCGCGGAGATTTCCCAAAACTCTGCTACACTTTTTCCACCACTCCGGGGTGGTGCAATTGGTAGCACATGGGCCTTTGGAGCCTAGAATCCTGGTTCGAGTCCAGGCCCCGGAGCCAGTTTCTTTCCCTTCCGGCCAGAATTCCTACGCTGCCGTTCGATGCGACTTTCGTCCGTGATGCGCGCTGCGCACGAGTGGTCTCCGCCGCGCCGACAAATATTTCGCCGCGCGTTCGAGCAAATGTTCGAATTCGCGTTGCAGCACTCCGGACTTGCGGGCCTGAGGGCGCGAGGACACACGACGCGCCGGCTTCTGACGAGGGGGCATGGGTTCCTCCAAGCCGAGGGTTCGGAATCGCTCGAAAAAAAAGGGCGATCAGTGGCCGGGAGACTATTCTCAATTGGCGCGACTGTCAAGGGAGATTGTAGTTGGCAAACGTGTCACCCCTTCGCGCAACCTCAAGACCCGCAAACAACTTCCGCGGGAATCTGGAAGTGTCATCTTTTGTTGGCCATGGCGGATTTCCACAATCATGTGGAAAAACTCGATTGACGGCACCTCCCGCCTTGCGCCACGCTCGCATTCGCAATACTCTGTGCGCCATCATGAGCTCCGATCCCGGACAAATCCTGGTTCTCGGCGTTATCTGGTATATCGTCTTTTTGTTCTCCACCACCTGCCACGAAGGCGCGCATGCTCTGGTGGCCAAGCTCGGCGGCGATCCCACTGCGTTTCACGGCGGCCAAGTCTCGCTGAATCCCTGGCCGCACATTCGCCGCGAGCCCTTCGGCACTGTCGTTGTTCCGATCATTTCCTATCTCGTCGCGCATTGGATGATCGGCTGGGCCAGCGCACCTTACGATCCGGACTGGCAACAGCGTTACCCGCGCCGCGCTGCGTGGATGGCGCTGGCCGGGCCCGCGGCCAATTTCTCGCTGATGATTCTTGCCGCCATTGCCATCAAAATCGGCGTTCAATACGGCGTCTTCCGCCCGCCCATGAGCGCCGATTTTACTCACGTCACCGAAGCCGCGGGCCGCGCGGGTCTTGCCGCCACGTTTCTCAGCATTCTTTTTGTCCTCAATCTTGTCCTCGGCATCTTCAATCTGCTTCCGGTCCCGCCCCTAGATGGACACAATGCCATCACGCTCGTCATGAGCGACGCGATGGCTCTACGCTTTCTTGGCTGGACCAAACAGGGCTTCGGCTTAATCGGTCTCGTCGTCGCCTGGTACTTCTTCGACAAAATTTTCGGCCGCATCTTCACTCTAGCCCTAAATCTGCTCTATCCCGGCGCCAGCTACGGCTGATCATCCGCTCGCGCCGCCTTTCACCATCAAGATGTTCGCCGAGGATCGAAGCAATCGTCCGTAGCGCCGGCTGCCAGCCGGCGTCTTTGTGCGGGGCAAGCGAGATCTCGCCAACTCCGCGCGCTGCCAATCAAGTTCCTTAGGGTTGTTCCGAACCGCGCATAGAGCTCCTGTTGATTCAAACGCGAACACCTGTACCAAACCGCACGCACTGAATCTCGCGCCACGGCCTCGTCAATCACGCTAAATCGTTGACCAGCAAGCCCTCCAAGCATCGCTCGATTGGCCCCATTCCTGCTCCATCTCGCCCGGAGGTTTTCTTCATGAACGGCATTCCGGGCCAGGATCAGCATTACGGCGTGGAAGTCTCGGGCTGGAATTCAGCGGAGAATTTCTTCGTCGAGAAAACCTCTCTCGAGTGGACGCCCGACGGCTTGAAATCAGTCCGCCTGAAAACCGAGCTTCGCGCCGGCACGATTGTCTTCCTGCGTCTTCTGCAGCACGGCCCGGCCTCCAATCAATTTCCGATTGCATATCAAACCAAAGAACTCAGTTCCCGCGACCATGACGGCCGCGCTCGCGTTTGGCTCGAACAAATGCATCCGCGAGAACCGCGCGAGTCCTTCGTGCTCCAAGAATTGTCCTCGGCCAGATAAACGCGAGAAAAACCGCGACTCCAGTTTGAGCGCTGCCTCACAGCTTGTGGACAAAGTCAAAACGCTGTCATCCTGATCCCGCGTGCGGGAGAAGAGCCTGCCCCGAGTCCTTCGAGGGAATCTAAGTGTCAAATTATTGCAACTCCTCGAGCCAACAAATCCCGTCGGACCCTCCCGGTTGATCGCCAGATCGGCCATTTCTCAGCACACTGTCCGTGTGGGAATCCGCTTTGTCAGGGCATGACTTCAGTCATGCCGCAAAAGCCGCCAAATAAACTCGGCTTTAGCCGCTCAGGTCGGTCTTGCCTGCTGTAACCCACTCTCTCTCTGGCATCACTCGAAAAATTCCCTTTTGAAACTTGATTTCCGTGCTGGAACTAAGCGTCGCGCTGCTCTCTTCGACGCAGTTTCGCCATTCCACCGGGAATTCCGATATTCGCGCGGAATCCGGACAGCTAAGCGTCCTCTTCTGATGCCTTTGACGCTTTCAGGCGCGCCCGAAAAAAATCCTCAAAATTGCTCCGACTCTACGCAGCCAAAGGCGCAAGTTGGTACACGCCGTGCCTATTACGTCTTCCCATGGCGACTCTCGAAAAATCGCTCGCAGCTACGCATCGCGGAAATCTCCCAATTTGCGTCCTCGATGACGAATCCGATCACGTCGAGCAGCTCACTCTGCGCCTCGAAAAGGCCGGATTCCCAGCCATCGGTTCCACCGATCCAGATCAGGCGCTCGATATCGTCCATCGCGGCGGTTGCCGCGCCGTCGTCGCAGACATCCACATGCCCGGCATGGACGGCATGAAATTCCTCGAAAAATCGCTGCAAGTCGATCCCGGCGTTTACGTCATTCTCGTCACCGGCCATTACTCCGTTGACTCAGCCATCGAAGCCATCAAGCGCGGCGCCTGCGATTACCTTTGCAAACCAATAGACGTCGCGCGCCTCTACAAAACTCTCGACGAACTCGCCGACGTCTTCGCGCAACGCACGCAGGTTCGCGATCTAGAAAAGAAGCTCCTCACCAATCTCGAATTTCACGGCATCGTCGGCAAAAGCCCGGTCATGTTTGAAATGTTCGATCTCGCCCGCAAAGTCGCTCGCCATTACACCAACGTTCTCATCGCCGGCCCCACTGGCGCCGGCAAGGAACTCATCGCTCACGCGCTCCACGAGATGAGCCCCGTTTCCAAAGCCCGCTTCGCCGTCTGCAATTGCTCCGCTATGGTCGACACGCTGCTCGAAAGCCAGCTTTTCGGCCACGTTCGCGGCGCTTTCACCGGCGCCACTGACACTCGCCCCGGCCTCTTCGAATTCGCCAACGGCGGCACCGTCTTCCTCGATGAAGTCGGCGAAACTTCGCTTCCCATGCAAGCCAAGCTGCTCCGCGTAATTCAAAATCGCGAGATCCAGCGCGTCGGCTCGCCCGAAGTCCGCACCGTTGACGTTCGAATGATCGCCGCAACGAATCGCGATCTGCGCGCCGAAGTTCTCGCCGGACGCTTCCGCGAAGATCTCTTCTACCGCCTCAGCTCCATCGAGCTGCGCGTTCCGGGCCTCGCCGAGCGCCCCGAAGACGTTCCGCTCCTCGTTCAGCATTTCCTCAAAAAATATAGCGAAGCCTACGGCAAGCCGCTCCTCGGCCTCACCCGCCGCGCTCAAGTCGTTCTGCTCCAGCACAACTGGCCCGGCAATGTCCGCGAGCTCGAAAATGTTCTCTCCAGCGCCGCCATCACCGCCTCGAGCGACTTCATCGACGTCGCCGATCTGCCCGAGCATCTCCAGCGGCGCGATGGCCACGCATCTTTTCACGACGAGCCCTGGCGCCCGCTTCCTCTCGATGAAGTCCGCCGCATGCACATCGAGCGCGTTCTCGAATCCTGCAAAGGCAACCGCGTCCGCGCCGCGCAAATGCTCGGCATCGGCCGCACCAGCCTCTATCGCCATCTCAAACGTGCCAACAAAAAAGCCGCGCACGCCAGCGCCTGATTCGTCGTCGCTCGCTGCTCGATCCAAATTGTCGCGGAGACTTTTCTAACTGCTGAGGCGCTCTCGAAGAATGTCTGGCAAATCCAGCCGCAATGCACTTGCCGTTCCGCTGCAGGTCCGGCGCGATCCGCGCGATCCCGCCACCATATTCATTGTCGTCTCCGGCTTCGATTCCGCCGGCCATTTCTTCACCGAGCACACCGCCACCATCAACGTCAGCGACAACGGCTGCTGCTTCCGCCTGAATCGCGAAGTTCCCGTCGATTCGTTACTCGCCATCCAGACGCTCGATCAAAACTCCGACGCCCCGTCGCGGCCCGCTCTCTACCAAATCGCCTGGCTCGAACGCCTGACAAAAGGCGCCACAGTCGGCGCCGCCCGCCTCCACGGCGAAGCCAACTGGTACCTGGCGTTACCCGCGGCCAGCGAATCGCACACTCCGAAAGCCTAGCCCGCCCGCTGTCCGACTTGCCGGCGCTCACATATTTGCCGTCTGAAAATTTCCACGTCTGCACTCTTTGGACTTTGAAGTCCTTGCCCGTTTTCGCGCTCGTCTCCGTCCCCGAAATCGTCAAAACAATATCGTCATAATCCGGATTCGCGCCGCGGGCAAACGAAACTTCGCCCGTCTTGTCCGCGCATTGATTCCCGTCGCCGCAATCGCTCGGCTCCGTCGATTCCGTCTCGGCGCTAAACGCTTCGCGAATTTCGCCTTTCCACGGCAGCAGAATCACCGTCGATGCCTCGGTCTCGCCCTGATTCGTGTTCCCGGGCGTCAATTCGAATGCGCCGCGATCCGGCCCCGCGCGCACCACCAACGCTTGCGGCGGCCCGCCCCAATTTCCGAGCACGTCGTAAGCTTTCTCCGCGCTCTCCAGCACCCACGCGTCGCCCTTCTTCGCAAAAATCGCCGCGCCGATCACCGGCGCGCATGCGTGGCAGCTAAATTCCGGCGCCGCCGCGGGCACCGCGTACGTCAGCACGAAAACTTTCATCGCGCCCGAGTCCATCGCTCCGGCCGCCAAAAACTCATGCACTTCCACTTTTCCCGGCTTGTCGAAAAATGTGTTCGGAAATTTCTTCGTCAACCGGAAGGTAGAAGTCTTCTTCGCCGCGTCATAATTTCCGTAAAGCGCCTTCATCGCCTCCGGCAAACTGAAATCGGCCGGCAACGATGGCGAAGCCGCCGCCTTCGCTGCCGGCGCGCCAGCAGTCTGCAAGAAGATGGCTGCGCCGCCGCGCTCACGCGGCGGCGCAGCCACCCCACAAAGCATTACAATGGCCGCTATGAAAGCAGTCCTGCTAAACATGCTTCATATTTTCGTGAAGCCCTAAGTTAACAGGTTGCCGAACAACTGCGCTGCCGTCATTCCAATCGCGCATGCGGGAGAGGAATCTCTCTTCTTCTCCGGCGACTGCGAAAGAGAGATTCTTCGCTGCGCTCAGAATGACAAACAAACTGTACTTCTCCGAAGACGTGCGCCGACACACATCCTGTCGTACGGACTCGCGGGGCCGGCGCGCCATCCGCTCTCGTCAACCGCGCGCGCTACTGCGCTCCGTTGCTGACCGTTCCGTTCGCCGAAACCATCGGCAACGAAACGTTGTTATCCATGCGCACCAGGAACTGCGTCTGCGCCGGCAATTCCACTTCCTTGCCCTTGCGCTGAATCACGTAAGCGGTGCCGCCGATGAAGCCGAGCACCGTTCCGCGAATCACGTGGCTGAAAACGACGCCGACCACGGTGCCGCCGCCGGTGCCGATCGCCGCGTCCATCACTGTTCCCTTGATGTCGCGTTTCTCTTTCACCGCCGCGCCTTCGTCCGTCTTCAAGTCTTTGCGCGGCTTGGTCCCGTCCGCTCCGCCGTTCGAGACGGTGATGATGCTCATCTGCGCCGGGAAAATGCGCCCATCAATCTCGATGGATTTGAACATCAAGTTCATCTGCGCCTGCCCGCGGAATATGGCGAAGTGTTCGGGCCGGATCACCGTTCCCACGGTGCCGTGAATCTTCGCTCCCGCCGGCAGCACTAGCATCGAGTTGTAGAAAATATTCTCCGCCACTTCGGCCACAAACGGATCGCCGTTGCGGGCCACGCTGGTGCTCAATCCATTCATCAAATTGAGCTTGATTTGCGTGCCCTGAACGAGCGTAGTGGACTGCGCCTGAGTTACGGGGGTTACCAACAGCAGGATGGACACCACAGCGCCAAGCAATACCAATCGTTTCATCGTTCCTCCGTTCCCCGTTTCGTGGGGTTTGCCGCTGGCGCCGCGGAGCAGGTGCGGAGGATGCACCCGCGAGTAAGATACACCACGCTGTCAATAAGCCAAGCGAATTCTCAAAAAGATTCAGTCTGCCTCGGGTCCTCCGTTCTCGCTCTTACCCGCACGAGCGCCGCGAGGCGCGCAAGTGGCGGCGATTGGCTTTTATTAGCTCGAAACGTGTATTTGAAAAAGCGCGTTTTTGTCTCGATTAGAGCCGTCCTCCGTCGTTTGTTTTGTTAGAGTTGCGGCCGTTTCTAATCGTATGGTGTCTCGATTAGAAATGCCTGCTCTTAATCTGATCGCAGGGTGCCGGCTTGCCGCGTTTTGTCCAGCCTCCAACATCGAACCTCCGCTTTATCTAACCGAAACAAGGGTTCAATTAAAATATCTGTAAGTCATAGAAAACAAACGGCAATTAAATTTCTAAC
Organism: uncultured Acidobacteriota bacterium; assembly: GCA_963841235.1. Classification (GTDB taxonomy): domain Bacteria; phylum Acidobacteriota; class Terriglobia; order Acidiferrales; family UBA7541; genus Palsa-147. Next base: position 537,764 of record CAWJBU010000001.1, read on the forward strand.
CGAAACATTTTGCGAAGGTGCCGTTTGCTGCTCTCTTCGAGATCGGGAGATTTAGTCGCGAATTCCGTCGAGTGGAGATGCCGAGGGCGTCCTGGCCCCGTCACATTCTCAGCACGTAGGGTTCGCGTTCATGTCCCGCGCAAAGCCTCCTTCGTGGAGGTTGAGTTCCAGCCTCCAGCGTCGAATCTCAAGCGTCTGATCTTGGTGGCGCGGCTAACGGCGGCTCATGTGAGCCAGCCCCGCGCTTGCGGACTGCAGACAGCCAGATCCTGAATATCGCAGAAATAATCGTGGGTCAATGGTACGGAGGTGTGGAATTCAGAAGTGCGAGATGAGAGCGCGAGGCCGACCGTGTGGCCGAAAGGGTCGCTCTGAGAAGTAGATGAGACGAACCTCGGGGCTAAAGCCGCTTTGATTTTGCGGCATTTGCGGCACGGCTGAAAGGTTACGGAAAAAAGGTGAAATGTTGCCATTTCGGGGAGTCCGCGGGTGCGCTGCGCGGTATTTTTACGCCGTGGTCGTCGGAGGGCGCAGCAAGCAGGCGCCCCTACGAAAGCAAAATCAAAAAGCAGATCCCTCACCCCTAAAGGGGGTTCGGGATGACAGCTATAAGGCTTTTTTCCGCGGCCTGTGAAGCCGTGCCCTGACAAATCTTTCAGCATGAGTACGCTGCGGTACGCTGCTCGTTTGACTGCGCTGTTGGTGGGCGACGAGAGAAACTTCAAAAAGAGTTGCTGGGACCTACTGAGATCTTGATCTCGCCCAACTCAAAAGGAAACCACTTCTGGACGAAAATCCCAAACGCCGTCAGGTCCAGTGTGGCCCAATCGGAGGAAAGAGATTCGGCGGGGCCTTCGAGGGCTCCGACGGCGTCGCTCGCTGCTAGGTCTTCAAATTGATGTGCCCATTGATCCTCGACATCGAGCGCAAATGCATAGGGCAAATACTTCTCGAACAGCTCCGGCGACTTACCATCGCGATGCATGCGCGCCATTGGATCGGACTCAACTTCCGAGAGGAATTTCCGGAATCCTTCGATTTGAGCGAGCAACGCGCGACCGCTCTTCGTCGGAGTCGTTAGCGCAACGTGTGCCACCGGAATCAATGCGACGTTGATGAAAAGCAATCCCGCGTACCAAGCCGAAGACGCCCAAATGAGGAACGCGAGTGCACCCAGGTCAACGGCGACAAACAGTGCGGCCATCGAGATTGTAGTGGCGACGTCACCGGGCGAATCGCCGGGACGATGTTTCAGAAAGTTTCTCGCGCGGAGCAGATGCGCGACATAGAGAAGCAAAACGGCATCCACCAGGCTGAAGATCGCGACAAAGAAAGAACGGAAGGCCACTTGAAACGGATTTGAGAATTCCGATGTGAGAATCAAGTACGCAAACAGAGCGACAGAAGCGCACAGGCCGGCCATTAGTTGCGTGCGGTGCGAAGACAGAAATGTCTTTTCCATTTGGCGATCGAGAGACAGCTTGAGCGCGCGAATCGCGGTGTAGACCCGCTCGTGGTTTTCCTGGTTCAGTTCAAAGGCAAATCCTCGCGGCATCAAGGCATCGGCAAATGCCCGTTCATCGTCTGTCAGCGCGGCGGGCTCGCCCTCGCCCGGACTGATGAAGAAGCCGGCATCGCGCTCATCGAGATTGATTGCCTGCTTCGCGGCCAGGCTCAGAATTGCGGCGGTGAATCCTCGTTCGTCAAATCCCCGCCCGCGAAGATAACGGATGGCTGCGGCGGACATTCCCTGAGGCGGCTCGTAGCAAACGACAATCGCGCTCTTGTGAACGGAGATTCCCGAAAAGACCCATACAACAACGCAATAGAGGGCGATTAGGATCGTACCCAAGATACCCAGGGCAACGCTCGAGAGCGGAAATACTGAGTGAAGCATGTGACGACGAGAATAACACGAGGCGGGACGGAGATGAATCCGCTTCAGGGCTTCGGCGAATGTGGCAGCCTTTTCGACCGCTTTGCTTGTCTAGGTGCGGCGGCTGCGCTGAGCGCGGCGGAAGGGCGCTCGCGGGATTCGAGGGTGGGGATTTCGGCGCGGCCGCGGATGGGGTGCCGAGGTGCCAGTAGCACAGGCACAGGAGTGGCTGTGCTACCAGGCCGGACGCTCGAGGCTGAGGGTACTAGGTGGACAACGGGGATTGCGTCGTGCTTAAGCTGTTGCTCCGCCGGTGCTAATCTTTTTTTAAGCGGCATCTCAGAGGCGCCGCTTATTCTCCGAATCGCTCAACGGGTACCAGCGTGATGCGAAAACGCATGATGGCGATATGTCTTTTGGTTGCGCTGGCGGCTGCGGCTACGGCCGTGTACGCCACCGACTTCGCCGTCATCGTGCACCCGGCCAATTCGACGAAAGCGATGCCACTGGCCGATCTGGGCAAAATCTTCCGCGGGAAAACTGCAGCGTGGGCGAACGGCCATCCCATCACTCTCGTTCTGCGCGATCCGAGTTCTCCGGCGATGAAATTCATCATCGAAAAAGTGATGGGCGTTTCGGCGGATGAAGGAAAAGTGGCGCTGACCGATGCAAGCCGCGGCAAGTCGGGCGCGTCCGTCGTGTTCGTCTCGACCGACGGAGATGTGGTGAAGAGCGGTGGAGGCCAGCGCGAACGCCATCGGCATCATTGATGTGTACAACATCACCAGCGGCGTGAAGGTGATCAAGATTGATGACAAGCAGCCGTTTGATCCGGGCTACGTGCTGAAGGGACGCGCGCAATAATTTCCACTGGCGAGGAACAATGAGAAACATTTCATTGAAGCGCATTTTGAGAATCGGACTTCTGGCGGCGGGACTGGTGTTGGTTGCGGCCGCGGCGCCGGGCGCGCAGCAAGCGCCGGCCTCGAAGACAGGCAAAAATTCAGGCGCGAAGCCCGCCGCGGCGGCCGCGAAAACGATTCATAACGAAGCTAAGCCGGACAAGGTGCCGGTGACTACTTCATCGAAAGAAGCGCGGCACGATTACGAACTGGGGATGTTGCACCGCGAGGATTTGCTGTTCGATGAGGAAGGGCTGAACGATTTTCGCCGGGCGGCGAAGGCCGATCCGAATTTCGCTCTGGCGCACGCGACGATCGCTTTTTTCAGCGACGACCCGCGCGAAGAGAAACACGAAATCTTGCTTGCAAAGCAAACTCTCGCGCACGCCGTCGCGGATGAAAAGCTTTTGATTCGCTGGATGATCGGCACGAAGGACGGCGATCTGATTCCGGCGATTTCCGCGGTGAACGATTTGATGGCGTCGTATCCGCGGGATTCGCGGCTCGGAAATATGTACGGCGAATGGCTGCTGGCCGTGCAACTCAATTACGAGCGGGCCGAAGAGGTTTTGCAGCACGTGCTGAAAGTGGATCCGAATTATTATCCGGCGCTGAATAATCTGGCTTATTGCTATTCGTTGAGTGGCGATTACAGCAAGACGCCGAAGCTGATGGAACAGTACGTGGCGCAATTGCCCGGGCAGCCGAATCCGCAGGATTCTTACGGCGAGCTGCTGCGCATGGCGGGAGATTTCAAGGATTCGATCGAGCATTATCAGGCGGCGCTTTTCATTTCGCCGAATTTCACGACTTCGCAGCTTGGCATCGCTTCGAATTACGCGTTCATGGGCGATGAGCACCGCGCGCGAGTGGAATATTTGCGCGCGATCGCGATGACCAAGGAGCGCACGACAAAATTGCAATATCGCATGCTGTGGGCCATGACTTATTTCCGCGCGAACCAGCAGGAGGAGGCGCGCAAGGCTTACACGGAGCTTGCGACGCTGGCGCACAAGGAAGATCTTGCGGTCGACGAGGCCGAATGCCACCGGGCGATGGCGCTTTTCAATCCGGACGCTGCGGCGGGGCTGAAAGATCTTGACGCGGCGCAGGCGGTGCTGTCGCAGAAACACGAATTGCCGCGCGCGGAACGGGAAGCGGAACTTGCGACGATTTTGCAGACGCGTGCTTTCATCGCTGCGCGTGCTGGGATGGCTGATGTTGCCGCGAAGGCGCTCGAGCAGATCACGCCATTTGCGGAGAAGAGCCGCAGCAACGTGATTCAGGCTGCTTATCATTCGACGAACGGAGCAGTGCTGCTACTCGACGGGAAATTTGCCGAGGCGGTTGCGGAATTCCAGGAAGATCCGCGCGATCCGCTTTCGTTGCAATTGCTGGCTGATGCGCAGAGCAAGGCTGGGCGGGCGGCGGAGAGCGCGAAGACGCTGGCTACGCTGGCGGCGATCAATGATGAACGCGTTGAGACTGCTGCTGTGGCGCAGCCGGTGCGCGAGGCGTTGAAGAAGAATAATCCTGCTTCTACGCAGGCGAATACTCCGCAGGAATAGCGAATTTTGAAATAGTTTTCTCGGGATCTTGGAGATCCCAGCGCTAAAGCGCATCGTTAGACGCGAGGTCTTTCCGGAGCGCTGAAGCGCTCCTTCCCCCGCATAAATGCGGGGGCTCCCACCGAAACGCAAAACCCTCAATATATGATCGCGACAGTTCGCGCGGCCGCGAAAAATTTCGCTTCATCTGCGCCGGTGAACACACGTGAGTAATTTTCCGTATTGGAGGAAGAGGACCGAAAAGCGGGCGGGTTCGAAGAACCCGCCCCTACGGGATACGGCGTGTGCTAGACTTTCGCTTGCGGGAACAAAATTTCCTGCGGATCGGTGGAACTTCGGGCTCTGTGCAACGATTCCCCGTAAACCCCGCCAGGCCCGGAAGGGAGCAACGGTAGCGGGTCAGCTTCGTGTGCCGCGGAACACCCGAAGTTCCTCTGATTTTTTTCGGAGCTTCAGGAGCAGCGGCGAAAAATCCTCATGGCATACCAAGTCATTGCGCGGAAGTGGCGTCCGCAGACATTTGCTGACGTAGTGGGGCAGCGGCACGTGACGCAGACGCTGGAGAACGCGATTGCGTCGAATCGCGTGGCGCATGCTTACATTTTTTCGGGCGTGCGCGGCGTGGGCAAGACTACTACGGCGCGGATTTTGGCGAAGGCGATGAATTGCGTGAAGGGGCCGACGGCGACTCCTTGCAACGAATGCGATTCGTGCCGGGAGATTACTTCGGGAAGTTCGCTCGATGTGCTGGAGATTGATGCGGCGTCGAATCGCGGCATCGACCAGATTCGCGAATTGCGGGAGATGGTGCGTTACGCGGCTACGGGCGGGCATTACAAGATTGTGATTCTGGATGAGGCGCATCAATTGACCGATGAGGCTTCGAATGCGCTGTTGAAGACGCTCGAAGAGCCGCCGGATAAAGTGATTTTTATTTTGGCGACTACGCAGCCTGAGGACCTCGAGGACACGATCAAGTCGCGGGCGCAGCTTTTTCAATTTCGCTCGCTGACGTTTCGCGGAGATCAGTGCGGCGCTCGAGCGGATTGTGAAAGCGGAGAAGCTGAAGATCGAGCCGGGAGCGATTGCGGTGCTGGCGCGGGCGGCGGAAGGAAGTTTGCGTGATTCGCTTTCGCTGCTGGAACAGGCGATCGCTTATTGCGGCGACAAGATTACGGACACGCAGGTGCGCGAGTTGCTGGGCGTGGTGGCGGAGAGCGTTCTCGATGAATTGATGAACGCGATTGGGAATCAATCGACGGAGCAAGGGCTGACGCTGGTACACCGATTGATTTCCGATGGGCACAATTTGCAGCATTTTTGCCGCGAGGCGATCCGGCATATGCGGAATCTGCTGGTGGCGCAGGTTTGCGGGGCGGATTCGGATTTGATTTCGGCGCCGGCGGATGAGCGGCCGCGATTGAAGGAACAGGCGGGGCGATTCAGTGAAGAGGATTTAACGCGCTTCTTTCAGATTTTGCTTACTACCGATGATGATTTGCGGCGGAAGCCTGATACACGGCTGCACATGGAATTGGGAATTTTGAAATTGGTTACGGCGCGGAGAATGGCGTCGCTTGAGGAAGTGATTGCGGAGATGCGCGGCGAGGCGACGGCGCGACCGAAGCCGGCTGCGAAATCGTTTGCGGCTTCTGCTACGACCGCGGCTGGCACTTCTGCGGCGAATGTTTCATCGAATAGTGCGATGGGCGCGAGCGGGGATGCCGGGCTGAAGCCCGTTCGAAGCTCAGAGCAAGCCGGCGCTATACAAGGGTCTTCTCACGGCGACGCGCCGCGGACGCGTTACGATGCGATGGCGTCGAGCGGCGGGGCTGCGGCGGCGGCTGTGCGGGCGCCGATTGTTGAGCGTGCGGCGGAGGCTACTGAAGCTGCCGATTCCGCGCGCGAGAGCGGCGCCACACAAGGGGCGCGGCCGACGCCGGCTTCGGCGCCGCGCGTAGTGGCGAATTCGCTGGAGGCTACTACATCGGGACTTGCGGCGGCGCAGTTCGAAGCGATAAAGTCTGCGCTCCAGGATCAGAAGTTTCTTTGGGCGATGGTGGAACACGTGAGCAAGTGGGAACTGGAAGGCGGGGAGATGAGATTGTATTTTCCGTCGGAGCGGCGCTCGCTGGCGGAGATGTTGCAGTCGCGCGACCCGATGGAACGATTGCGCACAGTGATGAGCGCGGCGATCGGACAGCCGTTGCGAGTGTGTGTTAAACTCGATTCAGCTCGCAGCGGAATGGCGCGCGGCGCGGAATTGAAGGCGCGCTTCGAGCAGGATCCGATGGTGCGCGCGATGCTGGAGCGATTCGGCGGGCGAATTTCGGAAGTGAAACGGCGTAACGAGGACTAGGCCATGGAAGTCAAAGCCCTGCAGCAAATGCTGGCGCAGTTTCGGATGGCGCAGGAGAAGCTTGAAAAGCAGATACAGGAAATCCATGTGGAAGCGACGGCGGGCGGCGGGATGGTGACGGTGAAGATGAACGGGCAGAAGCAGCTGACGGAAGTGAAGATTGAGCCGGAAGTTTTTGCGAGCAAAGATGGAGAGATGCTGCAGGATTTGCTGCGCGCGGCGGTGAATGATGCGACGCGCAGAGTGGATGAAGAGCTATCGAAGCAGGTGAAGGATCTCGCCGGTGGAATTCCTGGAATGGGCGGATTGAAAATTCCCGGATTGTTTTAAGCCTTCCTCGAGCGGTTCAAATTAATTTGGACAATTGATGGGAATTTGCGGAGTGGGGCGGACGCACGCCTGGAGTTGAGGCAAGTGGCGTACGCACCGATGGATTGGTGCGCGGCGGGCGCAGCAAGCAGCGCCCCTACGGCGGAGAAATTCAACGACTGCGGAGTAGGTCAACTGAGCCCGTTGACTTCATTGCAGATTGTGGGAACGCGCTTGGGGGCGGGAGGGCGAAGATAAGGTCAAAAACGCCGGCTGGCAGCCGGCGCTACGCTTAGTGGTAGACGGCTTCGTTGAATAGGGATTTCAGGTCGCTGTTGCTGGCTTCTTCCATGGCTTGCTGGAAATCTTGGGCGTCTACCAGGCGGTTGGCGTTGCGGGTGGTGTAGAGCTGGATGCCGCGCCAGAAATTTTCTTCGCCTAGTTCTTTGCGCAGGCGATCCAGGAACAGCGCGCCCTTCACGTAGGGAATCCGGCCTAGGGCTTCGTGGGCATCTTTCCAGGCTTCCCAGTGGAGCGGGCGATCGTGGCCTTCGGCGCGGAGCTTGTTCATTTGTTCTTGGGCTGCGGCGATTTGCTCGTCGTAGGCGGCTTTGCCGTTGTGTTGCTCGAGGTAGGCGTCGGTCATGAAATCGGCCATGCCTTCGTTGAGCCAGAAGTCGGACCAGGAGCGGATGCCGACTAGGACGCCCCACCATTGATGGGCTAGTTCGTGGGTCATGTCTGAGACCTGATCGTTTTCTAGATTGGCGAGATAGTTCGCGGGGAGGAGGGCCAGGCCGGCGGCTTCTTGCTCGATAGGGCCTGGCAGGAAGGCTTGCGTGTATTGGGCGTCGGCTAGATCAACGCCTGCTTTGCTGCGCAGGAAGGCCAGGGCTTCTGCGGTTTTCGAAAATGCTGCTTGGTGGATGGCCGCGTCGAGAGTGTAAATAACAAAATTTTGAGTCGTGGAGCGAATCAGTTTGGCTACGCCGAAACTGAAGAGATAGGTCTGAACTGGATTGTTTTGCTCGAAGACGAAATGCTCGCCCTTCTTGTCGAGCCATTGTTTTTTCAAGCGGCCGGGGCCTACGGCGGCGATGCCGCTTGACGCGGGAAGGATGATTTCAAGAGTCAGCGTGGCTCTTTGTGCTGGGGAGTTGTCGCAGATCATCCAGGTGTCGCAGTAGAAGGCGGTGTCAAAGCCGGGTTGGTCGGCGAACCATTTGATGCCGCGATGCGGGGCGGCGGTGTATTCGAAGTGTAGGAGATGTTTGCCGTTGGTGCGTAAGCGGATCGTGACCGAGTCGTCCGCTAGCGTGACGTCGGCGTCCGGTGATTTTGTTTTGAGGAGTTGTAGGCCCGGTTGCTTGTGCAGCTCGACGTTGCCTGCTTCGTGATGGAATTCGATTGTTTCTTCGGCGTGGAGGAGTTGGTGGTCGAGATCTGGAGTTAGCTTTACTTCGTAGTGAGTGATTTGTGCTTGGGTTGGGTTGGCGGTGAGCAGGAGGAATAGAAATGCGAGACGCATGGGGAGAGTTTAGCTGGACGGGGAGGCGTCGGGGAAGTGAGTCGATTTATTGTAATGCGGGGCGATGTGCGTTGAGAACGAGTTCACGGAACTGAGCGTTGACGGCGGTATCGGTGTGCGTTACTCGGGCGGGCGCAGCAAGCGGCGCCCCTACGGGAACGGTAGGCAACCGTCGCCGCGGACGAGATTGGCGTGCTGTCGAGCGAGTGACTCGGCGGGCGGTCAAAGTCAAAAACGCCGGCTGGCTGCCGGCGCTACGATTCATTGAGCGCCAGTAGCGATACGGCGAGTTACTTCTGCGGGAGTGGGTCGATTGTTCGGAGCTGGATGGTGTTGGTTTTGGGGTCTAGGATGCCGGTGATTTTTACTTTTAGGCCGGCGCTTTTTTCGGCTACGGCTTGGTTGTCAATTTTGTAGACGTCGGTTTTGGTTTGCAGGACGAATTTGCCGCCGCGCTGGGAGACGCAGTAACGGGCGCAGTCGGCTGGGGTTTTGCCTGCGTTGCCCATTTTGATCATGGTTTTGTGCGAGCGATCGAGAGAGTGGACGTTGAGGGCGCACTGCGAGTCGGCGATTTCGCCGATGAAGGTTTTTTCGCCTTCGCCGCGGGTCGAGGGGCTGAGCAGCATCAGACCGGAAAGAATGGCGACGCCGACAACGAATGATTTGATCTTTCGCATCTCGTATTGCTCCCTGCTCTTCGCGAATTCAAGTTCGATTCAAGGCTGCACTACGAAGCGCATATTCATTTGCTCGTGATCGGGACTGCAGATTACGGTGCATACGATCACGTATTCGCCGGGTTCGACCGGGGCTGTGAGCGTGAACTCGTGGGTGCCGGGCTTTAGAAGCAGGTCCCAGCCGTCAATGGGCTTGCGATCTTTGGCGCGCAGAAGCGAGAAACCGTGAATCGAGCCGTCGCGATTGTGGGTCTGGGCTTTGCGCGCGGTTATGCGTAGCGTCAATTCTTCGCCGGGCTTGGCGATGATTTCCGGATTTTTCTGGCCGGCGATTTTGTAGCGGCTATCGCGATCGGCCAGAATTTCGATTACGCGATGTTGCGACTGGCCGCGGAGCCCGGGACGAAAAACACCAGAGCGTGAGCGCGGCTGCAATCGAGCATAGCAGCTTGAGCCTGGCATTTTTTTCCGTCATTGGGTCATGTAGCGCAAGATCAAACGCTGGTCTTCATCGGTGATCATGGCGCGGACGCGCATGTGGCGGATGGCCGTGGCCATGACGCGCGGGGGGAATTTGTGCGGGGCTTGATGGCAACGGCCGCAGTTGGTGCGGAAGCGTTTTTCGCCCTCGAGGCGCTCGGCGGCTTCGATGGATCTGGGTGTGGGCGTGGCGTTCGCAGGTGCGGCTGGGGCGTCGGTATCGGTGGAGTCGGCGGAAGTCTGTGCATCGCGCGAGGAGGCGACTACCTTTGGGGCCGGCTTAGTTTCCTGCGCGGCCGCGAAGAAGCACGAACCGAGACATAGCGCACAGAGCGCGGTGAGAATCAGGCGCTTGTTCATCAGTGACTCCCACTGGGCCCGAGGGGCACGACGAAGCGATAGGTGACACCGAACGTCCAGACGTTCATGTTGCCCTCGGAGCTGAATTGACGGCCGTAATTGGCGGTGCCCTTCAGGCCGTCCATGAAGTAATAGTTCACGCCGAATTCGAATTCCTGGGTGTTGACGGGAGGCAGATCATCGCTGCCGGGCAAGTCGCCGAGGAAGAATTGCTGAACGCGCGCGACGATTTGGGTGCGGCGCATTTCGTTGCGCCAGAACGGCAATTGGTTCAGGCGATAGGCCGGCTCGAGCCAGTAGCCGCTGCCGCGCCGCGAGTGCACGACTTCGGCGCGAATATCGAGGGGCAACGACGGCGGCTGCCAGATGAAATGAGTGCCGAAGAGGTTCGAGCGTTCGTCTTGAAGGAGATGCTGGAACGAACCGCCGATTTCGAGGCGCGCTTTGGGGAAGAACAGGCCGGCGCGGCCGCCGATAGTGCGTTCGGAAGTGAGTGGCTCGAAATTGGAGGGCGCGGAGAAATAGAGCGAATAGTTGATGGTGACGTCGCGATTGGCGCTGAAACCGCCGCGGAGCATGGCGCCGGTGCTGGCGTTACTTGGGCCGATGCCGATGGGAAGAATCAGCGGATCGGATTGCAGATTGCGGATCCAGATGGGATAGAGGCGCTCGTTATAAATGCCGAACGGCGTCAGAAATCTGCCGGCGGTGATTGTTAGATATGGATTGGCGATGAAATCGACCTGGGCGTATTCGAGTTCCTTTTCTACTTCGCCGTGGAAGCCGGAGCGGCCGGGGAGTTGCACCATGTCGGATTCGAAGGTGCCGCGGGATTCGAAGAGCCAGCGATCGCCGAGCGGGACGAGGATTACGCCGGTGAAGATTGGGCCGAGATGCGGATCGCCGCCTTGGAACGAGGTGATGAAGCCGGCGCTGCCGGTGAAGAGGGGGACGGGTTTGTCGTTGTCGAGTTGCTCGGCAGTCTTGGTTGGCTGGAGGCTGGGCGATTGCGCGTGGAGCGAGGGTTGGAAATGTGCCGACGCCAGCAGCGCCGCGAACAAATAGGTGAATTGATTGTGAGGAAGCGCCGAAATGGCGCCGTACGGTATGGCTCGGTGCACGCTTATGCTTCGAGACGGAGCTTGCGCAGATTGAGTTTGAGCGTAATGTCCGCATGTGCTTCGATACTCGGCACCGAGCTCTGAGTGAAAATTGACCCCCATTCAAGGTTGTTGGGCTACAAGACGGCGTGGTCAATGGGACTCCGGGGGTTTGTGTTGGATTTATTAATTGCTGATCGGGGGCATGATGGGCGGACAGTGGTGACCTGCTCGGTATTTTGAACTGCGGGCGGAGCAAGCCCCGCCCCTACGACTGCCGATTGGAATTTCACGCGAGATGAACGCTAGAAAATACGCGGTCAACGACCTACTAGGACGAAGGCGCCCCAGTAGAAGGGGAGATCTTTTGTGTAGCGCTGGCGGACTACTTCGCGCTCTTTGAGCTGGGCTTGGCGTAGGGCTTCGTGCTTGTCCTGACCGGCTAGCCAATTTTGATAGAAGAGGGCCATCAGCTCCTGGGTCTCGCGGTCGGGGACGGACCACATGCTCATTAGGATGGATCCGGCACCGGCTTCTTGCAGGCCGCGGCGGAGACCGAAGACGCCTTCGCCGTTATGTTGCTCGCCGAGGCCGGTTTCGCAGGCGCTTAAGACGACGAGCTCGGTGCCCTGAAAATCTAGTTGCGTGGCTTCATAGGCGGTGAGGACGCCGTCTTCGAGGCCGGTGGCTGGAGCTGCGCCGGATTCGGCGCGATCGGCGCCGGCGAAGAAAAGTCCGGAGCGTAGCATGGGATCTTCGGCGCCGACGGATTGATCTCCGGACTCTTTTTTCTCGCGCGCGAGATCCTGATCGGAGAGAAAGAAGCCGTGTGTGGCCACGTGGACGAGACGCGGGCTGCGCTGGCGATCGAGAACTTCTTCGAGCGCGGCGTCGCCGGTGTAAGGCGCGACCTGCCAACCTGAGGCGGCGAGAAGTTTACCGACCGCGTCGATTTCGATTTGCGTGGCGGGGAGAGGCGGAAGCGGCCCGCCGTTTGCTTCGCGGGAGCGCGTGGCGGATTCTGGATGGGCTGCGGTCGCGGCGGTGGCGAATTGAGGTTGCTGCGAATCGCCAGAGTTGAGTTTCGCGAGTGCGGTTCGGGCGTCCGCCTCACTCAAATCGAATTTTGGATTGCCGAGAATGACCGCGGTCTTTGATGCGGCCGGGTGCGGCGTCCTCAGAAGATCCTTGGTGCTGTTGACGAGGCGGAGATCGTATTTTTCGAGAAGGAGATTTCCGGCGGAGTCGGCGAAGAGGCCCATGGGGATCTGATTGAGGACGCCGTCGGTGGAGACGAAGACGCGCTTGGCGCCGCCGAGCGCAGGCTCGAGCGGCTTCCAGAAAGCGTCGTAGGCGGCGCTGCTTTCGGCATTCACCGCGCCCTGTTGCGGAGCCGGCGCTTTGGGAGAGACGCCGCGCGTGCGTCCTACGGCCGCGCGATAATCCGCCATCGGAGTGGATTCCAATTTGCCGGCGTCGCCGAGGAATACGAGAGCCGGCAGCGCGGAATTGGGCGTCACGACCAGCGCGATGTAATCGAAATTCTTGGTGAAAGCCTTGCCGTCGTGAAATTGGAAGCGAATGTACTCGACGGCCGCCTCATCGGGACGCAAAGCCTTCTGCACATCCTTCCAAGTGGCGCGCGCGAGGGTGTCTTTTTCGCCGAGACGAGCTGACGCGCCGGGCCAATTTCTGTTCGATGGCATTGGCGTCGGCGTTGACTTGAGTTTGCGTCGCTTGCCAGCCCGGCGGACGGGCCGCAGCCAATTGCGAAGCCTCGCTTTTCTTCGCGGTGAGATCGTCGAGAAGTTTTACGGCTTCGGGATCACCGGTGGCGGCGACTTGCGCGCGGAGCGCGGCGACGCTTGTGGCGATCGCGCCCTTCTCCCACAAAATCACGTCGAAAATTCGAGCAGCGACGGATGGATCGCGGTCGCGCTGCGCGCACGAAAAACTGAAGTAGGATGGGAAAATGCCCTGCACCGTGGCGAGAAACTGGAGGCGATCTTTTTCGCTCATGTAAGCGAAGCCGTACTGGATGCGGCGGTGAATGATGTCGAGAGCGCGCTGGAAAAGAGGAGCTGCGTCGGAGTAGCGGCCTTGCGCCATGTAAAGCATGGCGAGATTTACGAGGCTGCTGGCGAGATCGGGATGATCCGGGCCGAGCGTTTTTTCCTCGATGGCGATGGCGCGCTTGAAACTTGGCTCGGCTTGAGCGAAGAGGCCTAGCTTCGTGAGAACGGAGGCGAGGTTGTTCAGACCCGAAGCGACGCCGGGATTTTCCGGACCGAGAGCTTTGACGATGATGCCGAGAAATCGCGCGTACAGTTGTTCCGCTTCGGCGTAGCGGCCTTCGGCTTCATAGAGCGCTCCGAGGAGATTGAGGACAGCGCCGAGTTGCGGGTGTTCGGGGCCTAGATCCTTTTCATCGATATCTGCGGCGCGCTTCAGAAGCGGCTCGGCGTCTTTGTACTTACCTTCGGCGCGATAGACGATGGCGAGTCCCGCGAGCGTTGCGGCTAGTTGCTCGTTATTGGGGCCCAGAACTTTTTCATCGATCTCCACGGCCCGCTTCATCATTGGCTCGGCTTCAGCGTGGCGTCCCTGATATTCGTAGAGCAGACCGAGGTCGTACAAGACGGTGGCAACGACGGGGTGTTCCGGTCCATAGGCTTTCTGATAGATCGCCAGAGCGCCTTTGAGGATAGGCTCGGCGGGACCGTAGAGTCCTTGCATCTCGTCGAGATGAGCGACGCCTTCGAGGTTCGTGCCAACGCTCGGGCTATAGGGACCTAGCGCTTTCAGATCGATATCCATGGCGCGCTTGTAGAGGTTGGCCGAGTCGGTGTAGCGGGCGATCGAGGCGTAAAGACTCGCCAGATTTTGGTAATCCGTGGCGAGGCCCGGGCTGGCGGGGCCGAGGGCTTTTTCGTCGATGGCGATCGCGCGCTTGAGGAGAGGCTCGGCTTCAGCGTAGCGCGCCTGGTTGACATAGATCAAAGCAAGGTTATTCAGATTTGTGGCCACCCCGGCATCGTTCGGCCCCGCGATCTTTTCGGTGATGGCGAGAGAGCGCTTGTAGAGAGGCTCGGCATCGCCGTAGCGGCCCTGCTTGTCGTACACCGCTGCCAAGTTGTTCAGCATCGCGGCGACGCCTTTGTCGTCGGGGCTGAGGACTTTTTCGCCGATCGCCAGAGCGCGCTTCAGAATGGGTTCGGCTTCGGAGTACTTCCCCAAGTTGGAATAAATCGTGCCGAGACGATTCAGAGCGACGGCGGTGGAGAAGTTTTCTGCGCCAAAGGTGGCTTCAGCGACGCGCGCGGCTTCTTGCGCTACTGGCAGCGCTTCGGTGTTTTTGCCCTGCTTTTGAAGTTGAATGGCCTGGGAGTTCAGTTGTTCCCAGCGATCTTTTTGGGCAGCGACCGGAATCGCCAGCGTTAAAAGCGCAGCGATGAGAGCGATCCAATTGGCTATGCGCGTCGTTCGCCGCATTAGCGTCTCCCGAAAGAGCGGTTCGATCGGCCGCGGGCGCCTGAACCGCTGGGGCCGGCGCGAGCTTCCGCGATAAAACCTACGCAAGATTCTAGCCTGAGCGCGTTCAAAGAGCACGAGGGGTGACATCATGAAGCCAACCGCGACTTGGATTTGCGTGGGACTCCTTCTTTTTATCTCTCAAGCCGGGGCACAAGCGCCAGGGCCGAGCCAGGCCGCGCGACCGAATGATGAGTCGAAGCGCGTGGCGGGCAAGACCACTTCAACTGCGGCCGCGCCGGTAAAACAGCCGAATTCTGAGACACCGGCTGGCGGCCGGGCGTTGCCTGGCCTGCCGGTGCACCGCGTGGTGCTTTACAAGAATGGCGTTGGGTACTTCGAGCATCTGGGAAAAGTGGTCGGCGACGAAAGTGTGCGCATCGACTTCACCAGCGGGCAACTCAATGATGTGTTGAAATCGCTGACGATTCTGGATTTGAGCGGCGGGCGAATCGCCGGAGTGGATTACAACTCGGAGGCGCCGATGAGCCAGTTGCTCGGGGCGCTGCGGCTGCCGCTTGGCGAGAAGACGAGCGTGGCGGAATTTCTGGATGCGCTGCGGGGGGCGCGGCTGGAAGTGCGCGGGACGCCACCGATTCCGGGCGATTGTTGAGCGTGGAGCGCAAGACGCGGGTTAGTGGCGGCACGACGCTTGAAGTGGAGGTGATTTCGCTGGTCACCGATGCAGGCGAGGTGCGCGAGGTGGAATTGACGCCGGCTACGAGTGTGCGGCTGATGGACGCTACGTTGAATCAGGAAGTCGGGAAATATTTGACGCTGCTGGCTTCTGAGCGCGATCAGGATTTGCGGCGGATGGCTATTTCGACTGAGGGTAAGGGCGAGAGGCAGATCTATGTGAGCTATATCAGCGAGGTGCCGGTTTGGAAGACGACGTATCGCATCGTGCTTTCGCCTAAGGCAGAGAGCAAGCCATTGCTGCAGGGTTGGGCGATTGTGGACAACACGGTCGGTGAAGATTGGAATGATGTGCAGTTGTCGCTGGTGGCCGGGGCGCCGCAATCTTTCATCATGCAGCTCTCGCAGCCTTTCTATGCTACACGGCCGTGGGTCGGGATGCCCGAAGCGCGCAGCTTACGCCGCAAACGCACGAAGGGACGATGCGCGCGGGATTTTCCGGGATTACCGGCATGGTGACGGACCCTACGGGAGCGGTCGTCCCCAACACGCAGGTCAGGCTTCTGAGCGAAGCTGGGCAGCTTCTCGCAACCACGCGAAGCGATTCGCAAGGCAGATACCAATTCGCTGATCTGTCGCGAGGTACTTTCCAACTGGAATTCGAATATCCGGGCTTCAAAAAAGCGAGAGTGTCAAACGTTGCTGTGGGTAGCGGTACCGGAACGAAGCAAGACGTCGAGCTGCAGATAGGGGCGGTGCCACGGAGACGGTGGAGGTCACGGCGGCAGGCAGCAACACTAAACACCGAATCGGCAGAGCTAGCGGCAGTCGGCGGGCGAAGCCTTGGCTCTGGACGATCGCTCGGCTCTAGTCACGGGGCTGGAGTTGGAGGTGGAGCGCTCAGCGGAATGGCGTCCGGGATCGGCGCGGGAGTCATGGCGCCATCCGCGGCACCGGCGATGAGCCCCGGCGAGGCGCGGCAGCAGCTTGAGGCCGCGGCGCTGGGGCGTGATCTGGGAGATCTTTTCGAATATCACGTTAAGGGGCCGGTGACGATCCACAAGAATCAGTCGGCGCTTGTGCCCATTATTCAGACGAATGTGGAGGCGGAGAAAGTGTCGCTGTGGAATGCGTCGCTCGAATCGGCGCGGCCGCTGCGGGCTTTGTGGCTGACGAATTCCAGTCCTTTGACGCTCGATGGCGGCAGCTTCAGCGTGCTCGAAGATGAGACGTTCGCGGGCGAAGGACTGATGGACCCGCTGAAAGCCGGCGAGAAGCGGTTGCTTTCTTATGCGGCGGACCTCGGCCTGCGAGTGACTACGAACGTGGGCAGCTATCAGGATTTAGTGCGGCGGGTGAGCATCGTTCACGGGACGATGATCCTTACTAACGACGCGCGCGAGCAGAAAACTTACACGGTGCGGAATGAAGATAGCACCCCGCGCATTTTGATCATCGAGCATCCGGTGAGGCCGGGATGGACGCTGGGGACCGGGACGCCGAAGCCCGAGGAAACGTCGCCGGATTACTACCGCTTCCGGATGGTCGTCGACCCGAAGAGCACGGCGACGCTTACCGTGGCGGAATCGATGCCACTTTCGCGCACCATCGCAATCAATACGCTGGATGCGGACCAGACAAAGCTTTTGCTGCAGCAGAAGTCGATCAGTCGCGGAAATCGAGCAGGCGCTGCGGAAAATTATCGAACAGAAAGATCGCGTTGCGGCGCTTGAAGCCGAAGTGGAGAAGCGGAAAACCGAAATGACAGCGATCTACGACGATCAACAGCGGCTGCGCGAGAATCTGAAATCGCTGAAGGGCAGCGCCGAGGAACGGGCGCTTACGCAGCGCTATTTGCAGCGCTTGAATGACCAGGAGACGCGGCTGGAATCGATCCAGAAGGAGATTGCCGATTTCGAGAAGAAGCAGGAGCAAGCGCAGGCTGAACTCGACGAGATGATCGAGAAGCTGTCATTCGATGTGACGCTGTGAGTGGTTTGCGCTGAACTTCACAGCGCATCGGGAAGTTCAACGGATCGCGTGAGCGGCTGTCGCTCAGAAGTAGGCGCGGAGCAATTTGAAGTAGTAGCTCGCGTTTTTCGCGAAAGGGCGGTTTCGGCGGCTTCGGTGGCTGCTGGATCGAGTTCCCTGACTGTTGGAGGCTTGGAATGCGGCGGGAGCGCGATCATGAAAGTCATCAGCGACGTTGCGTCTTCGCCGTGGCATTGTTGGCAGCGCGTTTTGAGTTTGACGACAATTGGCGGAGCTGGGCTGGGTCGTTGGGATCGTTGCGATAGGTCGGCGGAGCGAAGCCGTAGCCGCCGCGGTACGTTGGGGAGTTTTCATCTTCGGAGGCGAGTCCACCGGTTTCCGGCTCGGTCAGCATCAGCTTGCGGCTCAGTTCGCAGACGCGGATTTCCGGACCCTGGAAGACTCCTTGATCTGATTTCTTGAAGAGGCGAAGTTGAACGTCGGTTGTAAGCCGCGTGGGCGCCAGCTTGCCCTGTGAGTCGACAAGGATCGACTGCATGACGAGGGCGACACCGTCCAACTTTGCGGACATATCCTGTTGGGGATCGCGAAGAGAATCGAGGAATTTCTGCCTGTCCTGAGGTGGCTGAGCGGGCTTGAGGAACACGCGCGTGAAGCGGCGATAATTGGCAACGGAGTCGTGAGTGCGATCCGGGAACCACTCGATTTCAATCCAGCCGCTGTTTTTGCCGAAGAGATCGGGAAGCGCATACTTGGACCTGGCCGCGTCGTAGTTATCCGGGAGCGATTGAATTTCGGCGCGTGTTAGAGCGAGCTTCGCAACCATTTTGCCTAGCAGGTCGAGCACCATTTGGTGGCGGTGATCGAGCTCTGCGCTGCGGTCTTCAGGGAATAATGGCTCGAGGAGAATTTCATAGGCAGCCCAGAGATCGCTTTGCATCATGGCGCGGGCGATGGCCGGGCGCGGCGTGGTGTCGTTGAGCGCCTCTTGCAAAGCCGCGACATGCCGGAATACATTGGCTCGATTAGCAGCTGGCGCCGGCCTTCCGCCGTGCTTGGATACGGGTAATACAGCGGATCGATGGAGCGATCGCCGGTTTCTGTTCGCTCGACGAGAGGATGCTGACGAGCATCTTCGATTCGCCTCGAATTCCTCGAAGGGTTTGCCTTCCGGAAAATCGCCGGACCGACGGGCTTTGAAGCGGCGGGAGAACAAGTAGTAGAAGATTCGATTCCACGCGTCGTTTGGGTCATTTGAATAGATCGGTTCGATCGTGGCGGGTAACACCGCGGGCTGGGGTACTTGAGCGCGCGGCTGAGGAAGCAGAGAGAAACTGACGGATGCGACGAGGCAGGCGAGGATCGCACGGCGCCGAACATTCGTTGCCCCGTGTCCGCCTTCTGATGATCGCAATTTGCGCATTCTTTGCCGCCAGTTTGTGCGTGTCATGCTCTATTTGTCGTTGGCCATGGCGGTTCTGTTAACGCGTTGATGGTAGCGCCGTCGTCTCTGCCGGCATCGGACGAGCAAATAGCCGAGTCGGGCCGATACACACGCGCGGACCTCTCAAATCCAGACAACATTGCTGTATCGATCATCCTGCGCCGCGCACGATTACAGCCCTCGCGGTAAGTCGCGCTGGCAAGATGCCGGCGGGGACGCCGGCGCTACCACCCTGCCGCAGTTCGCTTTTCGCGTCGGTTATACTATGCTTCTGTGCGGTCTTCTTCAGGAGCCACATGCCCGACTACGCGCCTACTATCAGCCGTCTGATTGATGAATTGAAGCATTTGCCGGGCATCGGGCAGAAGACGGCGCAGCGGCTGGCGTTTCATCTGCTGCGCGTGGATCGCGAGCAGGCGCTGGCGCTGGCCGATGCGATTCGCGATGCGAAAGAGAATGTGCGCGAATGTTCGATCTGCAACAACATTACGGATACCGACCCGTGCAATTACTGTACGAGCCCGGCGCGGAACCGGAAGATGATTTGCGTGGTGGAAGACGCGCCGAATATTCTGGCGATTGAGAAAACGCGGCAATTTGACGGGCTTTATCACGTGCTGGGCGGGTCGCTATCGCCGTTGCAGGGCATCGGGCCGGAGCAGTTGAAGATTAAGAGCTTGATCGAGAGGCTCAAGGGCAACACGGTCGAGGAAATCATTTTGGCGACGAATCCTACGGCTGAGGGCGAGGCCACGGCGATGTATCTTTCGAAGCTGGTGAAGCCGCTGGGCGTGCGCGTCACGCGGATTGCGATGGGGATTCCTGTGGGGTCGGATTTGGAGTATGCGGATGAAGTGACGATGTACAAGGCGATGGAGGGGCGGCGGGATTTGTAGTTTAGTGGCGTGCGCGCGGGCGCGGTGGAGGTGATGAATGGCTGGAATTGAGCGGTACATGGCGCAGTACGATCATGAGCACCACAATCCGTGGAACAAGGTGATGCACGGAATAGGCATCCCGGCGATCCTCGCGGGGATTGTGCTTGCAGGGCTGATGCATTGGAAGCTGGGGCTAGCGCTGTTTCTGGGCGGCTGGATTCTGTTGTTTGCCGGGCACCGGATTGAGGGGAACAAACCGGCGTTCTTTCAAGGCTTGATTTACCTGCTGGTGGGCCCGATCTGGATTGCTAAAGAATTGAAGGACGCGCTGCTGGGACGAGCTCACGGCTCGACTACGGCGCGGTAGGGCGCTACTAGAACGCATCGAGCTTGCCCGCCAGGGAACCAAAGTTACCAAGCTCGATGCTAGTCTGCTCTGTAGTTCGGATCCTGCCCGTTGCACATCATCAAGCCGCACTGCTCATTCGCCGCTGCTTTCTTGCAAATCTCGTAGCACATGCAGTGGTAGTGCGCTTTACGGGGTCTGGGCTGCCCGAACGAAACGGTACCGGCCACGCCAACAATTAGCAGCCACGCCAGGATTCGACTCTTCACCGGCTACCTCACTTTGCCGATAGGGTGAACTTTCAACGAGAATAGAAGCCGCTTCGGGAGGCGACAATGAAGCGGCCGTTTCATCCGCTAAAACGGAGGTTCCAGTCCGGAGTAGTACTCAGGTAGCAGGGCGGGCGGCGGGGCTGGAGCGATTCCAATCCGTAAGTAACTGATTCGAACAGGTCTCACGGAGGCTGCGCTACAGGCGCGTACCAGTGTTAGGCTGATAAAACCCCCTCGGAGGGCTTTGGAAGGACTCACGTGGCTGAACCAGACGCATCGAACGACCCCAGCTTGGGCAAACGGCGCAGCACGCGCATCGTGCAGGCCGTGCCGATCACCGTCGCCGGAGCCGACGCTTTAGGGCAGCCTTTTAAAGAGCGCACTTCGACCGTGATGGTGAGCTGTCACGGTTGCAAGTACCACTCGAAGCACTACGTCCCGAAACATTCCGTCGTGGAGCTGGAAATCCCGCGCACTGAGGCTTCGCTGCCGCCTCGGACCGTGAAGGGGCAGGTCATTTGGGTGCAGCGGCCGAGGACGGTTCGCGAACTCTTCCAGATCGGCATTGAATTCGAGCAGGCTGGGAACGTCTGGGGCATCGCGTTTCCGCCCGACGATTGGGCCGCCGCGACTGAAGAAGCTAAGAGCGCCGCTCCGGCCCCAGCGCCCGCCGCCGCAACCCCAAGCGTGGTGCAATCCACCAGCATCCTCGGAATTCCCAAATTCGTGCCACCGCCGCCGCAGGCTCCGCCTGCGGAGAAGAAGCTTGAAATTGTGCCGCCCCAGCCGGCGGTACCTTCCGCGGCGGAACGGCCGGAAATACGGCTGGAGTCGGTCGCCGTGGCAACTCACGAGGAAAAGCGGCCGGCCGCTGCTCCGCCGCAGCCGATGCAGCCGCCACAAGTCGCGGCACAAGTCTCGGCTCCGCCGAAAGAGGCGCCGATGGCGATGGCGCCCGCGCCGCCCTCTCCTACGCCCGATATCGCGAAACAAATGGAGAAACTGGTGGCCGAGGCGCGGCAGAGCCTGCACCAGGTAGCGCGCCATGAATCGCGCAGCGCGATTGCCGAGGAACTCGAGTCGACGCGGGCAAAAGTGGATTTGCAATTGCGCGAAGCCGTCGAGCAGGCCGTGCAAACTTCGATGACGCGCGTTTCGGCGCAGGCGCTGGACGTGGTGATGAATCAGGCGGCGGCGCGGGCATCTTCGGTTGTCGAGGATGCGCGCAAGGCCACGCGGCAGACCGTCGAGGAACTTGAAGCGCAGTTACGAGAATCGCTGCACGCGGCCGTCGAGACAGCAACTGCGCGCGCCGCCGAGCAAGCCGTGCGCGAGGCGAATCAGAACTCGACATCGCAGGCGCTACAAGAGGCGGTGCAGCAGGAAATCTCCAAGGCGCTCGCCAACCGGCCGGAGACGGAGGCGGCTTACTTTGCGAGCGATGAAGCGGCTCGTGGACGCAGCGAAGAGTTGCGGCGGGATGTGGAACAAGCTGCCGCGCGATTGCGCGAAGAAAGCATCGCGCAGATTCACAATGAAGCCGCCGAGGCGAAAAATCGCTGGCAGCAAGAGCTGCAATCTACGCTTTCGGGCGTCTCCGACAAACTGAATCAGCAGATTAACGACGTCACGCAAAATCTGCTCTCGCAGGCGGAGCAAGATATCGCCGCGCGGGCAGCCAGCATCCGCGGCTCGCTCGATGAAGCGTCGGCGCAGGCGCGCAGCCAGATTGAGGCCGTGAATGCAGGCGTCGCCGAAGGGCAGGCGCGTTCTGAGGAAGCGAAGAACCAGATTCATGGCGCGGCGCATGAGGCGGTCGAAAACGCGCGGCGCAATCTGGAAGGCGTTCTTGCCGAGGGCCACTCGCGCTCCGAAGAAGCGAAGAATCAAATTCACGGTGCGGCGAATGAGGCGCTTGAAAATGCGCGGCGCAATTTGGAAGGCGTGCTCGCCGAGGGGCAGGCGCGCGCCGAAGAAACGAAGAATTTGATTCAGGGTGCCGCGAATCACACACTCGAAGAAGTGCGCCGCGGCTTGCAGGAATTTCTGTCGCAGCAGGAAGCGGAGCTGCAGCGGCGCGCTGATAGCTTGGTGGCCGAGCGGACGGGACAACTCGGGCCTGCGCTGGACGCCTCGGCGCAAGAGATTTTCGATCGCGTCTCAAGCCAGATCGAGCAGCAGCTCGTGCCCGGAGTGGAAGCGGCGCATAAGGCCGCGGAAGAATTGGCGGCGGCGCGGGCGCAGGCCGAAGCGGCGCAGCAATCGGTGCAATCCACGATCAGCATGGCTGCCGAAGCCGAGCTGCAGAAATCGCTCGAGCGGCTGAAGGAACAGACATCGCAATTCCCGGTGCAATTCGAGGAATCGATTCGCGCGATGTTGAAGCGGGCCGAGGAAGAGCTTGAGACCAAGACCACCGAATCCACGCATACGACTTTCGAATCGCTGCTGAAGGCTTCCGACTGGTATTCGAAGAAGGCGCAGACGAGCATGCAGGCTTCGCTCGAGAAGGCGGTCGAACATTCGACGAGCCTGCTGCACGAACGCGCCGCCGAGGCTTCGCGGAAGATGGCTTCGGAGCTCGATCATTACAGCCGCAGCTTTGCCGATCACGCCAAGAATCAGATGGCGGAATCGGCCAACGAGCTGCTGGAGCGGAATCGCGAGCGCTTGAAGGAAGCTGCGGAAACAACCGCTGCCACTTTTGCCGACGAGACGCATCGCGTGGCCAGCAATACGCTGAGCGAATTCGATCAAGCTGCTCAGGACGCAGCCGAACGGACCCGCGCCGATTTGCAGGCGACGCAGAATAATTCTCTCGGCGAATTCCGCGAGGAACTGATCAAGAACGTGGCGCAGGGAGTTTCGCAGGCGCGGATCAGTTTGGAATCGCAGCTCAAGCCGTTGATGGAGCAGTGGCACGCGCAGCGCGAGCAGCAGGAGCGCGCGTGGCTTGGACAGCTCAATCGCGCGAGCGACGATGCTATCGAGCAATACAAGACGCGGCTCGAGAACGCGTCGAATTCGTGGCTCTTGGCTTCGGCGACAACGCTAGGCCAGCACTCCCAAGCCGTGATCGAAGCCTTGGCGACAGCGGCCGAAAAGCGCCTTCGCGAGACTTTCTCCGACGTGCTGGCCAATATGGGCGACAGCCTGCGCCAGCGCCTGATGGGCATCTCCACCGATTTCGGCCCCAGCGAACCGACGAAGCAAGAGGACGAGACCAAGTAGCCTCCTCCGCGGGAATTCCTTTCCCCCACAAGTAACATGTGGACGGGAGTGGGGACGCACCATGTCATGTGTTCTGCGAGCGAGCGGAGTCGATTTCGCGGTTGACGAGTTCTTGGCTGGATCGGCAATAAAGCCGATTGCTATCTTCCGGCGCGGAGAGCCGCGACTGCCGGCATCACAACCGGAAGGTCCGAAGCTCAGTGCCTCGGGACTCCACGTCGTTGTGAGCGACGCGGACTTTTCCAAGCTTCGAGTGCAGATTGAAGACGCGATCCACTTTCTTGAACAGAATCGGAGCGAACTAACCCGTCTTGTCGCTTTCCCGGGCGTCGAGAACGTTTCGGTGGACTTCGGAATTGAAGAACGCGACGACGCAGCTCAGTCAGAGCGTTTCCCTCCAAACCTCCTGCGCATCGCCGGTAATCTTGGAATCTGGCTCAAATTCACGTTGTATCCTTCCCAAAGGATCCACGACGCAATTCCTGGCTAGTTGGGTCGTCGGAGACTGATTCAAGTCCCTCGTCTGGGGCGATTCGGCTCATTGGCGGGAACTGGCTATAATGGGCCGATGGCGAATCATGCTTATGGTAGCGTTTGGTGCCCGGAATTTGGGGCTGAGGTGCAGCTCGAGCGGCTTGGGCAATTTCTCTCGACGGTTCCCTTCTCTGCCACGCGGCGTTGGATTCACGGGGCTGGTGATCCGTGCGATCAGCCCGGCGGAAACGCCCTTGATCGAGCCTGATTTGCGCGCGAATCCTGTGGATGCGGCTGCGATTGTCGAAGTGGCGCGCGAGTTCCAGAACGCCGATTGTGCTTACGAGGTGCAGGCGTATTGGGATTTGTGGATTTTCGATGCGGCGTCGGAGAAGTTCGTTTCGCGGCCTGAGCTTCTCGAGATTTTCTGCCATGGCGAAGAATATGACGATGGCGTGTGGAAGGAGCTCGGCCATTTTCAGGTGGACCTGGGCCTCGAGCACCAGTTCACCGGTCACGGGCGGTTGCTGGGCTTTCGGAACGGGCAGCCGGCGACGCCCGAGCATCCCGATGAGGCGCGATTCTTCGAGTTGATGTCGCAGCCGGCGAAGCTGGAGGAGTATCAGGAGAAGACCAGAGAGAATATTCGCAAGTTGTTCGACTGGATGCGGCGAATCGAGCGGGCCATGCCGGTGCAGACGACGCGCCTGTGGTCCGAAGGCGAAGAGAACTTCGAGGCGCGCATCGAAGAAATTCTGGCGGCGCGATGAAACCGGCGCACTCGAGCCGCTTTTCACCTCGCGCCTAGCCGGATACAATAGAGTTCACTTCAGCGAGCTCCCCGGGGGGACGGATTGAAGAAACCGGGCATTATTCTCACCGCGGCGATTCTCGCGATTTTTTTGAGTGCCTGTGGCGGCTCTGGCGCGTCTAATCCGAAGACGGAGACGCCCGCGCAGCCGGCAGAGCCTGCAAAGCCCGCGGCGCCAGCGATTCCGCCGGATATCGAGCTGGTGGCTGAGAACGCGCTGGGTTCGGAAGCCGAAGTGCTCGTCTACGGAGACCTGGCGTTGACCGGCAAGCAGCAGATTCTGGTGATCAACCGGCTGAAGAAGACGCCGGATAACAAAGCGCCGGGAACGATATTGACGCGCGCGGCGATCGTCGAGGACGACGGCGGAACTTGGAAGCAGGTTTTCCTTTGCGACGAGCATTTGAAGAATACGAAGGGCTTTCTCGGCGCAACACCGCTCGCACCCGTCCCGTCATGGCGATTGCAGTTCGAGCAGCACGAGGATAAGGGTCTGGTGATGTATTTCACGCCGCTCGACAAACCCGCAGGTGGATACCAGCAGACGATCGGGATACGCTGGAACCCGAAGGTGAAGCGCTACCAATCGTTGGACCGCAATTTCGACCAGTTTCTCGGGGAAGCGCCGAATTTGGAAATCCCAGACGTGAGTCCCAAGTGAGCGCTGCCGCACAAACAATTCCGCAGACCAAGGCCGCGGAAGCCCGTGTGCCCGGCTGGAAGCAGCTCATGCGGCTGCTGCCGTACCTGGGCCGCTACAAGGGCGGGATGACGATCGGGCTCGTCACGCTTGTGGCCATGGGCATCGTTGGGAATCTCGTCCCGTTGCTCATGGGAATCATCTTCGATTGCCTGCACGGTGAAGCCAGCCCACTGAGCAAGCTGGCGGGGCGCATGAGCTGGCTGACGAATCTCGCTGCGCGCTATTATGCGCCGCTCAATCGACACGCCCTGGGATTCTTCTGCCTCGCGCTGATTGTCGCTATTGCGCTGAAGGGAATTTTCTCATTCCTGACGCGCTGGATTTTGATCGGCGTGTCTCGGGAAATCGAATACGACCTGCGCAACGACTTGCTGGTGCGTTTGATGCAGCTCGAGCCGGAATTTTACGTGCGCAACCGGACCGGCGAGCTGATGTCGCGCTGCACGAATGACTTGAACAACGTGCGCATGGTGCTGGGCCCCGGGATTATGTACAGCGGGACAACGATCATCTCCTTTATTCTGGCCGTGGCTGTGATGCTGCTGATCTCGCCCATGTTGACGTTGTATGTGCTGATTCCGGTGCCCGTGGTCGCGTTTGCGGTGCGCTACTTTGGCGAGATCATCCACAATTTGTTCGAAAAGATTCAGGCCTCGCTCGCCGTGCTTTCCGCGCGCGCTCAGGAGAATCTTGCAGGCGTGCGCGTGATTCGCGCCTACCGCCAGGAGCAATCGGAAGCGACGCAATTCGACAGCGTGAACCGCGAATACGTCTCAAAGAATATGAAGCTGATTCTCGCCTGGAGCATGTTCATGCCCGCGCTGACGGCGCTGATCGGCGTGACGTTTCTGATCGTGCTCTGGCAGGGCGGCAAGCTGGTGATGCAGAGCCGCATCTCGCTCGGCGAATGGATCGCCTTCAACATGTTCCTGGGCCAATTGATCTGGCCGATGGTGGCGCTCGGCTGGGTGACGAATATTTTCCAGCGCGGCGCGGCTTCGATGGGACGCATGAACTATGTGCTCGAAGCCAAGCCGGCGATCGACGATGCGGCGGTGGGATTTATCGGCGTGGCAACGGAGGATTCGACTTTGGTGCGGGAAGCCGGCGAGATTCGCGGAGAGATCGAATTCCGGAATTTGACGTTTGCGTATCCAACTGGCGGAAATGGCAAAGAAGCTAAACCCGTGTTGAAGGATATCAACCTAAACATACCGGCCGGCTCGACGCTCGCCGTGGTGGGCCCGACCGGCAGCGGAAAATCTACTCTTGCGGCGCTCGTTGCCAGACTTTGGGAAGCGCCGCCGGGCACGCTGACGCTGGACGGGCGCTCGATTCGGGAGTGGCCGCTCGGCGCGCTGCGCCGCGCGCTCGGATATGTGCCGCAGGATACTTTTCTGTTCAGCGAGAAGCTTTCGGAGAACATTGCCTTCGGCGTCGACAACGCGACCGAGCCGGAGATCGAAGATGCCGCCCGAAGCGCGAGCATTTACAACGAGATCACCGAATTCCCCGCGAAATTCGAAACCATGGTCGGCGAGCGAGGCATCACGCTTTCCGGCGGGCAAAAGCAGCGCACCGCGCTGGCCCGCGCGCTGATCCGCGATCCGAAAATTCTGGTGCTTGATGACGCGCTTTCGAGCGTGGACACGGAAACCGAAGAGCGCATTCTGAACCATTTGCGCGACGTGATGAAGGAGCGCACCACGATCATCGTGTCGCATCGCTGCTCGACGGTGCGTGATGCCGATCAAATTGTCGTGCTGGTGGATGGCCGCATCGTCGAGCGCGGCACTCATTCGGAACTCCTGGGCATCGGCGGCTACTACGCCGATCTCTATCAAAAGCAACTGCTGGAAGAGGAACTCGCGCGCGCATGAGCGATATCCGCGAAGAAGAAGCGTTAGGAAAAATATACGACTCGCACCTGACCGGGCGCTTGATGCAATACCTGCGCCCGTACAAGTGGTGGGTGTTCTTCGCTTTGGCGCTGGCCTTGGCCGTCGCGCCGATGGAAATCGTCGGGCCCTACTTCTTCAAGATCGCCATCGACAACGATATTACGCCGGTCCTTCAGCACCAGCTCGCTTTCAGCGTGGCGCTGCGTTCGCTTGAATGGATCACGCTCGGCTTTCTCGGTGCGCTGGTCTTCAGCTTTGCTTTGCAATATTTGCAGATGCGCGTGATGCAGCGTGTGGGTCAGGACATCATGTACGACCTGCGGCGCGAAATTTTCGTGCATCTGCAGCGCTTGCCATTGAGCTTCTACGACCGCAGCCCGGTGGGGCGGCTCGTGACGCGCGTGACCACCGACGTGGATGCGCTAAACGATCTCTTCGCTTCGGGCGTCGTCGCGATCCTGAATGATTTCTTCGTGCTGCTATTTCTCGTCGGCGTGCTGCTGCATTACGACGTGAAGCTGGCTCTCGCCACTCTCTCTCCGTTGCCGCTGATGCTGATCACCACGCTCATTTTCCGCACGCAAGTGCGCGACGCCAACCGCCGTATCCGCACGGCCATCGCGCGCATCAACGCTTTCCTGCAGGAGCACATCACCGGCATGTCCGTGGTGCAGCTTTTCAATCGCGAGCGAAAATCGCGGCGCGAATTCGAAAAACTGAATCGCGTGCACATGGACGCCTACAAGGACGCGATCAACGCCTTCGCCTATTTCTATCCCGCCGTCGAATTCCTGAGCATCGCGGCGATTGCGCTGGTTTTCTGGTACGGCGGCGTGCGAGTGATCAGAGGCTCGCTTGATGCCGGTCTGCTGGTCGCCTTCATGATGTGGGCGCAGCGGTTCTTCCGCCCGATTCAAGATTTGAGCGACAAATTCAACATCCTGCAAACAGCCATGGCCGCGTCCGAGCGAATCTTCAAGCTACTCGATGAGCCGCTGACGACCATCGAAGCCGCGGCCCCGCGGACGATACATTCGCCGCGCGGCGAGATCGAATTCCGCAACGTTTGGTTCGCCTATCGCGGCGGCGCTACTCCGAAAGACGACGAGTGGGTCCTGCGCGACATTTCATTCCGCATTCTTCCCGGCCAGACCGTGGCGGTCGTCGGCCATACCGGCGCAGGGAAGACTACGCTAATTCAGCTTCTTCTGCGCATGTACGAAATTCAGCGTGGAGAGATTCTTCTCGACGGCATAGATATTCGCGACCTGAAAGTTGACGATCTGCGCCGCCAATTCGGAATCGTGCTGCAGGATCCATTTCTGTTCACCGGCACGATCGAGTCGAATGTGCGGCTCGGTAGCGAAATCGATCGCGCAACCGTCGAGCGCTCAATCCAGGAAGTCGGTCTCGGCGATTTCGTCCGCTCGCTTCCCGGCGGCGTCGCTTCCGACGTCACCGAGCGCGGCGCCACGCTTTCCGTCGGCCAGCGCCAGCTCATCAGCTTTGCGCGCGCTCTCGCGCACAATCCCACTTTCCTGATTCTCGATGAAGCTACGTCGAGCGTGGACACAAAGACCGAGCTAATGATTCGCGAAGCGCTCGAT
This sequence comes from uncultured Acidobacteriota bacterium, assembly GCA_963841235.1. GTDB lineage: Bacteria > Acidobacteriota > Terriglobia > Acidiferrales > UBA7541 > Palsa-147. The sequence continues at coordinate 566,752 of CAWJBU010000001.1, forward strand.
CGTCTGCTCGAAGGCCGCACCGCGCTCGTGATCGCGCACCGCCTGAGCACGATTCAGCACGCCGATCGCATTCTCGTCTTCCATAAGGGCAGGCTGCGCGAAGAAGGCTCGCATCAGGAACTGCTCGCGCGCCGCGGCATCTACTATCGGCTTTATCAACTCCAATATAAGGACCAAGAACTTCAAGTCTCGATTCCTGGCGCCGCGCTGGCAGGCCCCGCCGGACCGCTTCCGGCTGACGACTGAGCCGTGCCATCGAACTCCGCTCCGCAGATCCTGATTTCGGCAGGCGAGGCTTCCGGAGATATGCACGCTGCGCGTCTTGCGAAGGCGCTGCAAGCGCGCACGGGAGCGCACATTTTCGGCATGGGCGGCCCGCGCATGCGCGAAGCTGGCGTTGAAATCATCGCCGACGCCAAAGAAATCGCTGTCCTGGGCATCACAGAAGTCATCCATAAAGTTCCGACGGTCCTGAAAATCCTCCGCCGCCTACGCAAAGAGGCCGCAAGCCGCCGACCGTCTCTGGCGATCGTCGTCGACTCCCCCGGCACGAATCTGCCGCTTGCCAAGAAACTTCATCGCCTCAATATTCCCGTGGTCTATTTCATCGCGCCGCAGGTGTGGGCGTGGCGCCCGTGGCGCATTCATGCCATGAAGAAAAATCTCAGCCGCGTCCTGGTTATTTTTCCGTTCGAAGAGGAGATCTATCGCAAGGCAGGAATTCCAGTGGATTTCATCGGCCATCCGCTGGTAGATGTCGTAAAGCCGAATACGACCCGCGCGGAATTTCTCACCGCGCAGGGCCTCGATCCATCAAAAGCAGTCGTAGCGCTGCTCCCTGGTAGCCGGCCAACGGAGATTTCACTGAATTTGCCGGCGATGCTCGATGCCTGCGAGGGTCTCGCGCGCGATTTGCGTCCGCAGTTCACAATGGCGGCAGCGCCGGGACTCGAAGAGGGTTTCTTTCAGCGCTACTTGCGTCCGGGCCTGGCAATAAAGCGAATTGCGGGTGCGCCGTATGATGTGCTCGCAAGCGCCGACTGCGCCATCGTATCGAGCGGCACCGCGACCGTCGAAGCCGCGCTGCTTGGCACGCCTATGGTGGTGGTTTACCGCGTCTCGCAGACCAGCGCCTTCATCCTTCGCCGCATGATTCGCGCTCCGTTTCTCGCCATGGTGAATCTAATCGCAGGAAAGCGCGTGGTGCCGGAATTGGTGCAGGACGATTTTACCGGCCCGCGCGTCGAAGCCGAGGTGCGCCGGTTTCTCGGTTCCGAGGCCGATCGCGAAGAGATGAAGCGCGAGCTGGCGGAAGTCCGCCGGCGCCTGGGCCCGGGCGGCGCCATCGATCGCGCGGCCGACGCGCTCGCCGCCATGCTTCCGGCAAAATCCTGAAAGCAACTGGACGGGCGCATTTGGTATCTTAAAGAAGCGAAAGGAAAATCTGTGCCCAACACCAACAGGCGAATTTTGACTTTCGCCCTGACACCTGCAGCGGCGATTCTCACCCTCATTTCCCTTTCGTTCGCTCCCGGTGCGAGCGCCCAAGCGCCTTCCCGCTTCCCCGCGCACGCCACCCACTACGACGTGGACGTCACGCTGCATCCCGCCGACCAAACGATTTCGGCGAAAGCGAAGGTGGAATTCCTTGCCGATGCCCCGGCGCGGACGCTGCTGGTCGAGCTGCATCAGGATTTGAAAGTGATCTCGGTTCTCGGCGCAAACGGCAAGCCGCTGGAATTCGAGCGCGACCGCAATAATCCGCTCGATCTGCGCGTGAATTTGCCGGAAGCGCTCGTGGCGGGAAAAACGGCGGCTGTGACGTTTGAGTACGCCGGGCCTCTTTCTCTCGAAGATGACAGTCCGACTAAGGGCATCCGGCTGGGTTCCGTGGACAAAGACAGCGCCTACTTGCTTCTTCCTGCGCGCTGGTTTCCGCTGACGAATTATCCGTCGAACCGCTACACCTCCAATTTCAAGATCACTGTGCCGGACACGTTCGCGGTCATCGGCACCGGCAAATCGGAAATGCAGTCGGGCTCAGGCGGGCAGACGACTTATGTGTTTAACTCCGAGCGTCCATCGCCCGGCGGAACATTCGTGGCTGGAGCGTTGCAGCTCACGCCTGTGAAAGTCGAAGGGAATCAGGTACTCGTTTACACGCCGCCGTCGCAGACCGGCACGGCAAGCAACTACGGCGCCGCGCTCGCTCATGCCGTGACTTATTTCTCCGATCTCTACGGTGGCCTCCCCAATCGAGATGTCGCCATCGCGCAATTGCCCGACGGTTCGCTGCCCTTTTACTCGGCGCCGGGCCTCGTGCTAATCAGCGCGCGGCAATGGACGGAGAAACCCAATCAGAGAATCGTCGCGGAAGCCGCTGCGGGACAGTGGTGGAATGATTCGGTGCTTCCGGCGACGCCATCGGATGCGTGGCTCTCCGACGGACTATCGCGTTATTCCGGAGCGCTCTTCGCCGAGGAAATTGACGGTGAATCCGGATTGAGGAAAGCGCTTGAGGATTTCGCCATCGGCACGCTGATGTATGAAGATGCGGCGCCGATTTCGCAGGCGCAGCGGCTGCAACCGTTTTCCGATTCGTATCGCTCGGTGGTGCAGGACAAGGGCGCGCTCGTCTTTCACATGCTGCACAGCGAATTGGGCGATGCTCCGTTTCGCGCGCTGCTGCACAATTTCTATACCGCGCACGCCGGGGAGAATGTGGACCTCGCCGAATTCGAGAAACTTGCCGCGGCAAAATACGCGGCCGCTCCGCCTCCCGCTAGCCAGCCGAAACTCAATCTCGTGGCGTTCTTCGCGCAATGGCTGAATTCCACCGGCATCCCCGAATTCAAGCTCGAGTACATCGTTTACCGCACGAAAAAGGGATTTAAAGTGGTCGGCAAGGTCTCGCAGGAGCTCGATACTTTTCGCATGCCCGTCGAAGTAAAGGTGGATACGGAAGGCAATCCGGAATACAAGACGATCAACGTGACCGGCACCGTCTCGCCTTTCATCATCGAGACGTTTGGCCGCCCGAAGCCGAATGGGATTGCGCTCGACCCGAATAATAATCTTCTGAAGGCCAGCCCCAAGCTGCGCGTCCGCGCCTCGATCGCTCGCGGCGAGGGATTGGTGGCACAGGGCAAATTCTACGATGCCATCCAGGAATATCAGCACGCGCTCGATCTGCAGTCGAACAATTCGCTGGCGCACTTCCGGCTGGGCGAAGCGATGTTCTATCAGAAGAACTATCAGGCCGCGGCAAACGCCTTCCGCAGCGCGCTCGACGGCGATCTGGACGCCAATTACAAATGGGTGGAAGTTTGGAGCCACATCTACATCGGCAAGATCTACGATTTGACCGGCCAGCGCGAGCGCGCCGTGAATGAGTACGGCAAAGCCCAACATCTGAAGGACGACACCGGCGGCGCTCAAGCCGAGGCCGAGCGCTATCTAAAGAAGCCCTACAGCGAAGGCGGCGACGCCCCGGGCACAAAATCCTGAAACTGGCCTACGATCTCGTTACTTCGACGATCAATCATGGCTTTCGGAGACCTGTGAGCCGGGGCGCCTCAATTCCCTTCTGCTGTATCATCACTCGAAACGTCTCTCCCATCCCCTCCGGATTCACAAGATTCTGAAAACTCAATCGCGCCCGGGTCTTTTCCATCTCACTCCACTCGTCGGACTTCAAATCAGCAAAATTGTTCTTGCGCGCGAGGCCCAACAAGAAATTCGTCTGCGAAGTCAGCCCTGCCAGCTTCAACCCCGCGCGCTGCCCCCACAGATACAGCGCCGTGAAATTCACATGGGCGGTAAGATCCTGCTCGCCCGGCGCGCCGTAAAAATCCTCACTCGCACGATGCCGCGAGTAGCCCAGTAGCGTTCCATCCATATGTCGCTCGTTATACAACTCTCGCGCTTCGTGTCCGTAGTCCACGGTAAGCACAAAGCCGCGCCCAAGCCTCCGGCCCGCATCCTCAATCCACCGGCACGCCGCCAAACCCGCCTCAGCCTGCTGACCTGCTCGCAGCGCAATATTCTGTCGCTCGAAAAATTCCGCGATTTCCGGCGATGACGGCGGCAGTTCCGTCTCGATCAAACGTACGCCGTCCGAATCCACGAATATTTCCCGCAATCCTTCTGCCAGCATCACCACGCGATGAACCGGCAGCGCATCCAGCAGCTCATTCGAAAATATGCAACCGCACGGCACGGCTGAAGGGAGTTCGTCATGGATCGAGGCCCGCCCGGCCGCGATGTGCCGCGCCAGCGCTGCTCGGAGTAGATCGCGCCGCGTCGGCGAAATTTCAACGGCGACGTATTGCGATGCCTCGTAGAATTCGCGCAGGCTCTCTTCGGCGAAATCGAGAATGTGCTTCGCCAGTCTCCCCGACGCCGCGCCCGCCTCAACAATCGTGAACGGTGCCGGCCGCCCGGTGATTCTCCACATCTCCTCCAATTGCCGCGCGAAAAGCCGTCCGAACACCGGCGACACATCCACGCTGGTGTAATAGTCCGCGCGTCGTCGATCGGTGACCCCGCTGTAATATCCGAACTCGGGATCATATAGGCAGGCTTCCATGTATGCGGCGAACGTGATGGGACCATTCGTGCGGATTCGTTCGATCAAGCGGCTTTGAAGCGGCGAACTCGGCGCAGCAGCCGGCATCAATCCTGCTGTTGCGGATTGCGGGTGAACATCTCAACGACGTAATCGTGGAGGCTGTCGTAGAGCTGCTTTTGGAATGACCAGGGAAACTGCGGATGCTCGATCTCGCGCGGACGAAGCTGCATGACGTAAACGTGAACGCCGGCGCCGTCGAGCCGGCAGCGGATGTCAATCTCTACGCCTTCGCCGGCCGGCCGCGCCTCGAAAGCAAATAGCGGATGCTCGTAGCGTGCCAATTCCCGGCGAACTTTCTCGAGAGCATCCTTGGGCGCCTCTTCAACGCGCGTCACTCGTCTTTCGCTCCGGCCTGCAAGCCCTTCCGCGCGACGCCATCAAAAATCTTGCGCGTCTCTTCGTCGAACAGCACGAAATAAATCTTCTCGAGGGAGGTCGTCCCGCTCAAATGCTTCATCGCCTCTTCGATCATGATCTCCGCGCACTCGCGGACCGGGAAGCCCGCGATTCCCGTCCCCACCGCAGGAAACGCGATCGTCTTGAACTTTTTCTCCGAGGCAATCTTTAGCGCGATGGCCGTCGAACTTCGCAGATCCTTGGCCGATGTTGCGCCGCCAAGTTGCATGCTGGCGGCATGAATCACGTGCCGCGCCTTTAGATCGCCGCCGCCCGTGATTGCCGCGCTGCCGACAGGAATCGAGCCGATCTCGTTGCATTCGCGCTGAATCGCGTCGCCGCCCTTCCGCCGAATCGCTCCCGCAACGCCGCCACCAAGCTGCAAATCATTGTTCGCCGCGTTCACGATCGCATCCGTATCCATCTCGGTGAGATCACTCTGCTGAATGATGATTCGATCGGCCAGGTGATGCGGCGTCTCTGGCTCCTTCTTGCGGCGTGGCGCATTCATCGAGTCTCCACCTCTCGTTTCGATTCTGCCGGCTCGCACGAAATCACGACTTCCAGGCCCATGCCGCGTCCAACGTCAGCGCAACCAGCAACGACGTCTTCGGCCGTTTGAGAGCTTCGCACGATCTCGACTCGCTTCAATTGCGACGCAGGACCCGCGAATCGCATCCCGACGCAGCGCTCGGCGCGAAAGGTGATCGTAGCAATTTCCGAAACCGAAAGCGAAGCCGTGCAGCTCGCCAGAATCGCACCGGGCCGCGCAAATTTGTCGAAGATCGTGAACACTTCCAGCTTGGTCTCCAATTCATCGAGAGTCGTATCGATGATGAGCTCGGCGGCGCGCATCGCGTCTTCTATCGAACGCGAAATCGATATGCGCGAAATCGCCGCATCGCCATCGCCGGCAGACAATTCGCCTGCGCGAATTGCGGCGAGGGCTCGTTCTAGAGTATCGGCGTTCACATCCTCTAGTACCGTGGGATAACCCGCGCGGGCCGACAGAAGCGCGATGTCGCGGCCCGATGGCCCTGCGCTGATCACTGCGATGCTCTTGATTTGCATCGGACGTTGCTTTACACGCGGACGGGAAAGAGCCGCGCGGCATTATCGTACAGAATTTTCTGCTGGCTTGCGGGCGAAATCGGAAGGGCGCGGAATTTCTCAATGTTGCCGATCACGCCGGGAACGCCCGGGCCCGGCCAGTCGGTACCGAAGAGCACTTTGTCGGCGATCTCCTCGATCCGCGGAAAATATTCCATCAATGTCTGCGGCGGAATTCCGGAAATATCCATGAACATGTTCTTGTGCCGCCGCACCAGAAAAAATGCCTCGTTCATCCACAGCGGCCGCCCACCATGCGCCAGAATCACCACCAGATCGGGATAATCCACGCCGATATCGTCGGCAAGCATCGGATGCGCGTAGAGATTTCGCGCTCCAGGGAAAATCGAAGTGCCCGTATGAATCATGATCGGCAAGTGCAGCGATTGCGCGCGCTCGTACATCGCCGCCAGCGGCCCAAATCCGTCGCGGTAAGCATTCGGTGCAAAAAGCTGATGCGAAGGATGGACTTTCAGGCCGCGAATTCCGATGGAGTGCAGCCGCTCGACTTCCCCTCCCGCATCCGGCACAAATTTTGGATGCACCGAGCCGAACGCCAGCAGCCGGTTGCGGTCGGCGGCGCAATAGTTCGCAATCCAATCATTCACTTCCGGCCCAAATCCAATCACTTCGGGGCTGACGTAATTGATGAGCCCCGCCCGCTCGATCCCCGCCGCATCCATGAACTTCAAAAATTCAGGCGCGCTCGCTGTGTATTTTTCCACTTCGGAATAGTCTTTGCGCCCGTGCTGAATCAATTTCAGCGCGTGCGGCTTGAACATGTTCAGAGGCTGGATATGGATGTGGATATCAATAATCGGATTCACGATTTAGCGCGGCCCTCAGAAGGATTTGTATTCGTCGGGATCAAAACCAAGCACGACGCGCCCGCCCGCGACGACCACCGGCCGTCGAATCAAGTTCGGATCGTTCGACATCATGCGGATCGCCTCCGAGCGCGACGGCGGATTGTCCTTCATCTTCTTCTTGCGAAACAACTCGTTCCGCGGATTCAAGAACTCCGTATGATCGCGGTCGCCGATCAATTCCTCGAGCTCCGCGGAGCTCAGCCGTTCCTTGTCGAGATTCCGGAAATGCAATTCCACGCCGTGCTTCTCAAGCGCCGCCCGCGCTTTACGGCAGCTCGTTCAAGTCGGCTTGTGCAGAAACTTGACTGCTTTCTTTTTGGCCATTTTCGTACCTCCGCCAATCAATAATGCGGAACCTTGGGATCAATTTCCACTGCCCACCGCTCGATTCCGCCCGACATCGAGCGCGCTCCTTCAACGCCCTGCGAGCGCAGCCAGGCCGCCGCGTCCAGGCTTCGCATCCCGTGATGGCAGAAAATCACCACTTCGCCCGCGGATTCGATTTCGGCAAGGCTCGCCGGAATCCGCCCCAGCGGAATTAGCTTCGCACCGTCAATGTGCGCGGTCCGATGCTCCCACGGCTCGCGCACGTCAACGAACAGGAACTTCTCGCCACGCTCGAGACGCTGCTTCACTTCCCGCGGTGTTATTTCAATATTCTCAAGTAGATCCGGAGCCATATTTGTTCCCTCAGTATCCAAAATCCGCCGCCGCCGAAAACGCGTGTTCCCGCACGCCGAGAGCGTCGAATCGCGCTGCGCCGAGCTGTTTCAGATATTCTCGACGATTGGCTACGCCCACCACCCAGCGCTCGAGCCATTTATCGAAATCTTCGAGCTTACGGCTCTGCTCGTGATATTCGGCGAAGAACGCATGGTCGCGGCCGTAGAAACCCTGCACCGGCGAAGGGTGCGCGCCGCCGGGTTCATGCACGACAGCCGAGACCAGAAATCCCGGCACCAGCGTGCGATTCGGATCCGACGCGATCACTTCCGGCGCGACGATCTCCTCCGCGACAATGATCACTTTCCGCGCCGCCCGCGCTCCATCCACCGCGACTCCCAGGCTTCCCCAGATGTGCGCGTTGCCGTGTTCATCGGCGCGCTGCACGTGCAACACCGCCACATCCGGCCGCAACGCGCGGACCGCCACGAGTTTATCTTCATTCACTGGCGAGATGAATTCGCGAAGATTATCGTTCTTCTTGAGCAGATCGCTACCAAATGTCGAATACGTTGGCAGGAAGGGAACGCCCAGCGCGCCAGCATGAAGCGCCAGCGCCATCGTGAAATTGGAATAATCCATGACATCCACGCGGAGCGGAATTCCCTGCTCCACCGCCCGACGCAAACAATACGCGACACCGGCGGAAACATTTCCAATCCACGCCGCCAGTATTTTCGCAGCGCAGCCCGCTCCAATGATTTGATCGAAGAGAATGTCCGAAATCGGCCCGACGAGCGTGAGATCCCGGCGACCCTGGCGGATTAATTCATGCCCGGCTGCGAACGGAATCATCTGCTCCATTTGGGCGCCGAGGAGCACGGTAGCGCCCGACGGGATGTGCTGCGCAACCGCTTCACGCATCGTCATCAATTTGGAAGCTGTAGTCATGACTCGAATTTTCCGCCGGCTGTCGTAGTCGCGGCGTTCAGTACTGCTCCATCATTTCGTCCAGAAATGATTTGGATCGAGCTCGCGCATTGCCGCGAGCTCATCCACGGTCGGCGGCGGCGTTTCTTCAAGCGTGTCCGCGACGTACAAATTCCAGCCGGTATTCGCGAGCACTTCTTCGACTCCCACGCCTGGATGTACCGAAGCGAGAAATGCTTCGCCGTCGCTGCCGAATCGCAGCACTCCTAGCGTCGTAATCAGCGCTGAAGGTCCGGACCGCAACGGGAGGCCTTGCGCCGTCCGCCATCCACTTCCGCGTCCGTTTCCCGGCGATGTGAAGTACCCAACTCGCTCGCGGAATCGCGTGCGCTCATGCGCCAGCAGCACCGCGGTGCGTTGCGCCAGGCACGCGATATCGCACGCGCCGCCGGAGCCGGGCAATCGCTGCGTCTCGCCGTGCCGGTCGCCCCACGTCGAATTCAGATTGCCGAAGCGATCCACCTCCGCCGCGCCGAGAAACCCAAGCTGCACTCGCCCCTGCTGCAGGAACGCCATCACGTCGATCATCTGACCGCACTGCGTGGCCCCGCGAAGATTCGGCGGATCGGCCATGGTGTAGAGCAATTGAGGCGAAGGCGTTTCGCGTATGAGGCCATTCTCGTAGAGCCCGACCGCGCTCGGCGCGTGAGTGCGCTTCGCCACAAGAAACGCCAGCATCGGCAGGCGCATGCCGACGAAGACAAGCTCGCCATCGGCGATTTCACGCGCGGCCGTCGCGACCATGATTTCGCCGGCGGTGTAGCCGCGCGCTGCGATCTGAGCTTCACTGTTCGTCGTGGTCACAATTTCTCAGTCGGGCGGATCGCGCTACCACTTACGTTGCGTCGTTGTCGGGCTTGTCTGAGATGATTTCGGTTCCCTGCCGTTATTTCCCGCGAAAGTCCGGGCGTCGCTTCTCGAAGAATGCCGTCAATCCTTCCGCGCAATCATCGGAATTGAAGCACTCGACCTGGCGGCGGATTTCATCATCGAGCGCGTTTTCAAGCTCCGCGCGGCTCGACCCGAAGAGCAGTTGCTTCACGAAGCGCGCTGCGATCGGCGGGCCGGCGGCAAGCGCTGCAGCGGCGGACTTTGTTTCGGCGGCGAGTTGATCCAGCGGCACCACGCGATTGTAAATTCCGAGACGCAGGCATTCCGCTGCGGGAATCATCTCGCCAGAATAAAACAATTCCGCGGCGCGCGCGGGACCCACAAGCCGTGGCAAGAGAAATGTGCCGCCGAAATCGGGATATAGCCCGAGCTTGGCGAAGCTCTGGCCAAAGTTGGCCTGCTCCGAAGCGATGCGAATGTCGCAAGCGAGCGCGAGATTCGCACCACCGCCAGCCGCAGGGCCGTTGACGGAAGCGAGAACAGGCTTCGGCATGGTGGCAAGAAGCAGAACGATCTCTTTTCCGGAGCTGACGAGATCCACCAGTTCGCCAGGCGCATTGCGCATCCGCGCATCGCGCAGCAGGCCAACATCCCCGCCTCCACAAAATGCCCGGCCAGCTCCGGTGAGCACGACCGCGCGCACCGTAGCATCATGGCTCGCGCGCCGCAGCGCCGCGGCCAACGCCGTGCCAAGCTCCACATTCAGGGCATTCAAACGATCCGGGCGATTGAGCGTGATGGTGAGAACGGCGCCATCGCGCTCTTCGAAAATCACATTTGCACTCGCCGGACGCGCAGCTTCCGACACGATTCCTCCCAAGGAGAAAAACCAGGCTAGCTCTTCAAACTCTTCAGCAATGCAGCAAGCTTTTTGAAGTAGCGCATCTTTACGCCGCGCTCGGTGCCCGCGTTAGTGCCGCTCGTCGAAGGCAGGACGAACACGTGCGCGCCATAAAGCGTATCTTTCTGCAAACCCAGCTTGCAGGTGCCTCCGGCAAAGCGCTCGTACACCAGTTTTCCGTTAAACGCGACGACGCGCGGCTTGATCTCTTCCAGTTTCTGCGCCAGCAAAACTCGCCCTTCCGCAAATTCCTGCCGCTCGATTTCTTCCATACTCTTCGTAGAACGCTTCACCAGGTCCGTAAGTCCGATGCCAAATTCGACGAGGCGCTTGTCATCGTTGTAACTCAGCAACTCCGGGATCAGGCCCGATTCATACATCAGCGGCCAGAATTGATTGCCGCGCCCAGCATAGTAATGCCCCACGCGCGCGGAGCGTTCGCCGGGATTGCAGCCGACGAGAACCAGCTTCATCCCTTTGCGAAGATAATCAGGCAGCGTGCGCATTCGCGAACTTTCCTCCGGCTCGCGCCAAATCCGAGCGGCTTCGTTGATCCGATTCAATCATAGCATTGTGATCCGCGCACTTCGGCCGCAAACATCACCGGCCCTTGAATTGCGGCGGACGTTTCTCCGTGTATGCCTTCAGGCCTTCCTTCGCGTCCTCGCTGGTGAAGAGCAATTGCTGCAATTCGCGCTCGAAGCCCAGCGCTTCCGCGAAAGGCAGCTCAGAGCCGGTGACTACCGCGCGCTTGATCCGGCCGACGGCGCGCGCCGCTTTATTCGGCGGACAGAATTGGCGGGCGTAGGCGAGCACGTCATCCCAGAACGACTTCGAATCATAAATGTGATGAATCAGCCCGAACTGTAGCGCTTCCTCGAATCCGAAGGTCTTGCCGGTCACCATCAACTCGAGAGCTCGTGCGCGGCCCACAACACGGGAAAGCCGCTGCGTCCCGCCCGTGCCGGGAAGCACGCCGAGATTCACTTCGGGGAGGCCGATCTTTCCCGCGTCCTTCCGCGCGATGCGAATGTCGCAGGCGAGCGCCACTTCGAGCCCGCCGCCGACCGTATGCCCATTGAGCGCTGCGATCACCAATTTCGGCGTCTGCTCCAGGCGCGAGAGCGTCTCATTGGCGTGCAGGCAGAAGTAATATTTGAATTCCGGCGTAGCCTCGGTGAGCATTGCGATGCTCGCCCCAGCGCAAAAGAATTTCTCGCCCTTGCCGCGCAGGACGATGACGTGAACATTGTCATCCATGCGCGCCTTCAGAATGGCAGCATCGAGCTGCTGCATCATCTCGTAGCTGTAGGTATTTGCCGGCGGATCGTCCAGCTCGAAGATCGCGATGCCATTTTCGACGCGGTAGTGCAGCAGAGTGTTGTGCTCGGTCGTCGTTGTGACTGCCATCACCAAATCCCCCGAAGAGTCAAATTACCAGAGGCGATAATACCACTGCCAGGATTCCGTCCGCAGCGCCGCCGCGGCTCCCGGCGCTCAGTGGCCCGATTCGGCAAGAACGAGCGTCTATGCTACCCTAATGGAAGCTCGCCGGCAGCGCGAGGCGGGCTGAAGAAAGATGAGCGCACCCAAGGCAAATCCGGTGAATGTGACGCCCGCTCCTGCCGGTGCGCCTCCGCGCGGTGGTGTCCCGGCTCCGGTAGATGACGAGCTGCAGGTAGTCACCGCGGCGCGCGCGGGCGACGTCTCGGCATTCGAAACCCTGGTAAACCGTTACGAACGCAAGATTTTCCGCTTGGGCATGAATATCACCGGCAGCCGCGAAGACGCCGAGGACGTCATGCAGGAGGCCTTCCTGAAGGCCTACGAGCACCTGCCGGAATTCGAAGGCAATTCGCGCTTCTATACTTGGCTAGTGCGCATCGCCGTCAACCAGGCGCTCATGAAGCTGCGCAAGCGCCGGCCGAACCAAGTGTCCCTCGACGAGGAGATCGAAACGGGCGACGATTCCTTCTTCCGCGACGTGGAAGACTGGGGCCCATCGCCGGCCGAGCGCTACGAGCAAACGCAGCTCCACGACATCCTGAACGAAGCAATCTCAGAACTCGATCCATCTTTTAGAATCGTTTTCCAGCTTCGGGACATCGAAGAAATGTCCACCGAAGAGACCGCGGACGTGCTGCATCTTTCGGTGCCCGCGGTGAAGTCGCGGCTGCTTCGCGCGCGCTTGAAGTTGCGCCAGAAGCTGAACCGGTATTTTCGGCGGAGTGAAACCCAGTGAAGTGCACGAACCTGATTGAAGAACTCTCCGGCTACCTTGATGGCGCCCTCAGCCCAGCCCTTCGTGCGGAGCTTGAAGAGCATCTCGCCAAGTGCAAGAAGTGCCGCATCGTAGTGGATACGTGCAAGAAGACCATCGATATCTACTGCAATGCGGAGCCAGTGCCGTTGCCGGAAGACACGCGCAGCCGTTTGCACAGCGCGCTTCGTGAAAAGCTGCAGCAGCGGCGAGCATAGATCGCCGGAGTCTCAGGCGTCGGCCGCGTTCTTTTTGCTCCAGAACGGAAGATCGATACCTCGCTTTTTCTCCACGGCAATTTCATAAATTCGACCTGCGGTCACGATGTCCTCGATGGCGATCCCGTTCGATTTGAATAGCGTGATCTCTTCGCTGCTCGTGCGGCCGCGCGCGCGCCCTGCAGCAACCTCGGCCAGCTCGATTACTTGCGACCACTTCGATTCGTCTCCCGCAAACGCCTGAATCAAATCACCCGCCTCGAGCTTCGATTGCTCGCGCGAATCCGCGGCGATGATGCCCGCACGAAAGACCGCGACCGAGTCAAGCTCGCGCTTCTGCGGGAAATTTGCGCCGATGGCGTTGATGTGCATCCCAGGACGCAGCCAGCGTCCCTCGACGACCGGCTTCGTCGCATTCGTCGAGGTCACCAAAATATCCGCAGTGCGCACGGCGGCTTCGGGCGAATCCACGCCGGCGACAGGAATCTTCAACCGCTCGGTCATCTCTTGAGCGAACTTCGCGCGCCGCTCCGCGTTTCTCCCGAAGGCGTAGACGCGCTCAATTTTTCGCACCGCCGCAATGGCCTCCAATTGCGTCCGCGCCTGCAAGCCTGTGCCGATAATCCCCAGCGTGCGCGCGTCGGCTCGCGCCATCAGTTTCGTCGCAAATCCGCTGGCCGCGCCGGTGCGCATCTGGCCGAGATAATCCGCTTCGACCAGCGCGAGCAGATCGCCCGATTCGGTGTGGAAGAGCGGCACGAGAAATCGCAGCCCTTGCGGCGAGCTCGTATAAATCTTCAACCCCATGTACCGGTCGCGCGAATCCGCGGCTGCCATGTAATGAAGGTAAGAATGTGCCGCGGGATTCAACCGCTGCCGTGAGTGCATCACGGCCGAGCCATCGGCGAGCCGCAGAAACGAATCTTCGACGGCCTTCAGCGCAATCTCCATCTTCAGGATGTCGCGCACATCCGCTTCGCTCAAATAAAGCGCCATCAATTCACCTCACGGTAGCGCACTAAAAATTAATTTTGAACCGCAGCACCTTTGCCGCCGTGAAATCGAGCACCAACAACTCCCCGCGTCGGCTCGTGGCCACCTGATACGCTCCGTTCGCGCCCTTCAGCCGTCCGCCGAGGTCGTCCACAATTTTCTCGTGGCCATCAACGGTCCATGCCCGCACGCCGCGATTCTCAGGCTCCGCCACGAAAACATACTTCGAAGTCACCGCAATTCCCTGCCCCGGCGAATCCGTGTTCCCCGGCGTTCCCGGCGCCGGCGGACTTCCCCAAACCGTGACGTAATCGCCCGAAAGCGTGAACTTCGCCACCTGCGTGCTCGTCGTGTCCACAACGTAGAGATATCCATCCGATGCCGCCGCAAGCGCCGCAGGCACAAAAGGCGCGGCCGAAGATCCTTCCGGCATCGTCAACTTTTTAAGCAGCCTCCCGCGCGCGTTGTACTCCCGGATCTCGCGATTCGCCGATTCGCCCTTACCTTGCGACTCGCCGCCGACAATCACGAAAATATCCCCCGCATCGTCCACCGAAGCCGCCTCCGCCACCTGATGCGGCCGCTGCGGCGCCAGCACGAAATGCCGGAAATGCTCGCCCTGCGGCGAGCAGATGTACAACACATTGGAATCCTCGCCGATGGCATAAATCCCATTCCCGGAATCAACCGCAACGCGATACGGATTCCGCGGAACGCCGGCATCAAATGAAAGCAGCGGATGCCCTTCGAAATTGAATTTGTGAATGAAGCCGCTGCCGTAGTCAGCGATAAAGATATTCCCGGCGAAGTCGGTGGCCATCCACTCGGGCTTGGAGAGCTGCCCGGCGCCCCCGCCGCTCGCTCCCCACTCGGCGATGAAAGCAAGAGGTGGTGCGGGCGGAACTTCCTGCGCGGGTGACGGCGTCCCGGCGCAGGCAATCGCGAAAGCGGCCAGGAGACACGTGGCGACGAGCGGCACCACATCGCTGCCGCAGAATTTCGAAACTCGAATAGACTTTTTTCCCAAGCTCATGGACTGGAACGAGCCTTGCCATCCACCTCAGTGATTCTTAGTGACCGGTTTCGCTTTCAGCTTCGCCGTCGCGCGCCGCTTCCCGCGATTCTCGTCGGTGCGGCGCACCATGGTCTGATGCATGCGGTACGCCCGTTCTTGTTTACCTGACTCGCCCACGGTCATAAAGTGAAAAGTAGCGTCGCCGCCGAGTTGTGCCCCGGGCGTTACCTCGACGGGCATCTGCGCGCAGAAGCCGCTGTCCACGAATGCCGTCTCGTAACGCTCGCGTTTCGCACCCCAGGTGTAAACACGCAGCGTCGAGAAATCGCAGATATCGCCTTCGGGCCCGCGCGTGCCAAATACAAGATATTGCGGGCGCGGTTGGCCCTGCGCGGTGACGCGATTTAATTCCATCCAGCCGGTCACACGCATGCCGGCAGAGCTGGTGTAATCGGGCAACGGCTGCGGCAAATCCATGGCCACGAAGCGCCCGACAACCCATCCCGCGAAATCGCCTTGCTCTTTAGTGTGAGCAAGCACCAGCAGCCAATCTTCCTTCTTCGTGGTGGCCGGCTCGCCCGCGCTCGCATCATCGTCAGCTTGATTCGCCGTCGGCGTCGCCTGAATATCCACCACACGGCGCTCGAGCAGCGAGACCGGAGTGTCGCGCCCGAGTTGAAAGATGCGCGCGCCGTCCCGTCCGGGATCGAGCCGCAAATTCGTCAGCACCTTGGTATGCGCCGCGGCTTGCACAGGCATCTTGCGCGCTTCTCCCGTGAGCGCCTGCGCTTTCTGCCAAAGATCGGCGGGAAGCACGTCGCTCAGCGCCACCCAACCTTCAACGCCCTTCGCCGTGCGCACCTGCAGGGAATTCCCGGAGTGATCGAGGACTTCGAATCGATCGCCGAAGCTCGCGTAAACGAGCGGCTCGCGCACCTGCGCGTTGCTGCTCCACACCGTCACCTTGCGCGATCCGGCAAACACCTCCTCGAGCGGCGCGGGATTGCGATGCGCGCGCCAATAAGCGATGCCCCCGACAACAGCGAGCAGAGCGATGCCGAGGACGAGTCGCTTCATTCCGCGCGATCTCCAAAAGTGATGCCGATGGCGCGCGCCGCATGCACGTGATCGCTCGAAGGATTGACGAGCTTGCATGCGCCGACAGCGGTTTCGATCGGCACCGACTCGATTTTCCCGGAGCGCAGGCAGACCATCTTCCCATAATCCTTTTGCGCCACGAGATCCGCAGCGTGGACGCCGAAGCGCGTCCCGAGAATGCGGTCAAACGGGCTGGGCGATCCGCCGCGCTGCACGTGCCCGAGCACGGTCACGCGCACTTCCTTGTTCATCGCTTCGCGAATAGCATATCCGATCGTATTGGCCACTTGGCCGGGACGCGCCGCGGGCATCGGCTTTCCCAGCGCATCTCTCGCGGGCAAGTTGGCGCCTTCCGCGACGACCACCAGGCAAAAATCGCGGCCCGCAGCTTCGCGCTTCTTGATCGATTCGCAGATGGTTTCGATGGTGAACGGAATTTCGGGTATTAGGATGACGTCGGCGCCGCCGGCGATACCCGAATGCAGCGCAATCCATCCCGCCTCGCGGCCCATCACTTCCACGAGCATCACGCGATGATGGCTTTCTCCGGTCGTGTGCAAGCGGTCGATGGCGTCTGTGGCCACGTGCAGTGCCGTGTCGAATCCGAATGTGATTTCGGTCGCTTCCAAATCGTTGTCGATCGTCTTCGGCACGCCGACGATGTTCATGCCCAGCTTCGAGAATTCATTGGCGATGTGCAGCGTGCCGTCGCCGCCGATTACCACCATCGCGTCGATTCCCATGCGGCTCATGTTCTCAATGCATTGCTTCGAGAAGTCCTTCGTGATCGACTCGCCGTTTTCCTCGATCACGAAATTGAAGGGATTGCCGCGATTCGTCGTGCCAAGAATCGTTCCGCCGCGTGGCAAAATTCCGCGAATGGTTTCAAGCGTAAGCTCCTCGGATTGCTCCGGCCAGATAAGGCCATTGAAGCCATTCTTCACCCCGACCACCGTCCAGCCATATTCGAAGATCGCCGTGCGCACCACGGCGCGAATCACCGCATTCAAGCCGGGACAATCTCCTCCACCGTTGCACACTCCAATAGTTCGCTGGGCAGTGGCCATCACGTTCTCCTCATCGGAATTAAATATCTTACATCATCGCGCCGGGACAAAATCGTCCCTTCGAACTCCGCCTGAAATCGGCGGTGCACAAAGACACACGTTGTCTCTAGCCAGTCGCACAAACGGCTGCGAATGTAGGAGTCAAAACGCCGCGGAGGGGTAGGCGGGCGTTGCTGCGCGAATCGTTTAACCGAGGTCGCTGGTGACCAGAAACAACGGCTTCATTTCGAAGCTCTCGTACTGCGGCCGCAGCCGCTCGGTGTTGTAATTCTCTTTAATACTGACAATTTTCTTCGACGCCGTCACGGTATCAATCGGCGTGTTGTCGTAACGGCCATTCTTCAGCACCACCAGCCGCCCGTGAATGCGATTGAGAATCAGATCGAGTGCCAGGTTGCCGTATGCCATCGGCACGATGGAATCAATCGCGTCGGGCTCGCCGCAGCGCACAAGATACCCAAGCTTCTGGTTGATCACATCGATCCTCTTGCCGTTGTTGAATTTCGCCGAGAGTTCTTTCACCTGCTCGGAGACCAGATCGCCGATGCCGCCGAGCTTCTTGTGCCCGAAAGCGTCCGCGGCATCGCGCTCGAAGATCATCTCGCCGCCTTCAAACATTGCGCCTTCGGAAACCAGCACGGTCGCGTAATGGCTCGGATTTTTTCGCCGGTCTGCAACCAGCAGCTCCGTGAGCCTCTCGATATTGAATTTGTATTCAGGAATCACGCAGCGATTGGCCGCGCCCGCCATCGTCGGCACCACAGCCGTGAATCCCGCATAGCGCCCGAACACTTCGAGCACCAGAAAGCGTTCATGCGATCCGGCTGACGTGCGCAGATTGTTCGACATCTGAATCGTGCGACTGACGCAAGTGCTGAAGCCGATACAGTAATCCGTCCCCGGGACGTCATTGTCCATCGTCTTCGGAATGCCGACGACTTTCATGCCTTCCTGATAGAGCCGCACGGCAAAGCTCAGCGTATCATCGCCGCCGATGGGTACGAGGTACTCCATTCCCAGCCATTCCAGATTCTTCAAAACTTCAGGGGTTAGATCATTCTTCTCCGCCGCGTAGGAATCCTTCAAGTGCTCTGGAACTTCGCTCTTGCGCACGCGCGCTGGATTGGTGCGCGAAGAATGAAGGAATGTCCCGCCTGTGCGCCCCGCGCGATTCACGACTTCTTCGGTAAGGTGTTGGAAGTTGTCGCTGTTGTCGTACTTTTCGTCGCGGATCATATCCACCAACCCAGCCCAACCGCGCCGGATTCCAATCACGTCGTAGCCCTCGCGCAGCGCCCGGAACGTGACCGCGCGAATCGCCGGATTCAATCCCGGGACGTCGCCGCCCCCGGTAAGAATCCCGATACAGCCCTTCTTAGTTTTCACGTTAGCCATTCAATTCTCACCCGCTCGACCAGAATCAATGCCTCAATAGTGTAACGCATTCGGTACCGCTGGCGTCCCCGCCGGCATCTTACGAGCACAATCGTCGGTAAGGGAATCCCTCGTGCGCGGCCTGCAGCAGTCGAAGGCTGTGTCCGGCCTTCGCTCGTCTCTACAATATTTCCGCGCCTTTGAACCAAGCCCGACTAAGGTAGAATGCCGCCATCGTCCGGATCGTTCCGCAAATGCAATTTGGCACTCGCGGAAATCAAACAGGAGACTGAACATGGACCTCGGCTACGTTTTTCTGATTTTCGTCGCCATCGTCGCATTCTTCGTTTTGAGCATCGTGCTGGGCTCGTTCTTCACCGTTGAGACTTCGCAGGTCGCCATCGTGCAGCGGCTCGGAAAGTTTGCGCGCGTTGCCGGTCCGGGCCTCAACTGGAAGACGCCTTATCTTGAGATGGTCGTTCGCCGCCTGAGCATGAAGGTCCAGCAATTCGACGTCCAGGTCGAGACGAAAACCCAGGACAACGTCTTCGTTCAGATCCCCGTCTCGATCCAGTACAAGATCATCCCCGAGGCCGTCGAATCCGCGTATTACAAGCTCTCCGACCCGGTCAAGCAGATCGAGTCCATGGTTTATAACGTCGTGCTGGGGCATGTCCCGAAAATGAAGCTCGACGATGCTTTCTTAAACCAGGCAGACATCGCCGGCGATTTACGCGACAGCCTCGACGCCTCCATGAAAGAGTACGGCTACTCCATCGTCAGGGTGCTAATCTCCGACATCGTTCCCGACCAAAAAGTCAAAGCCGCGATGAACGACATCAACGCCGCCCAGCGCGAACGCGAAGCCACCGTCTCCCGCGCGGAGACCAACAAAATGCTGCTAGTAAAGCAAGCGGAAGCCGAGGCCGAATCCAAGCGCCTGCAAGGCGAAGGCATCGCCAATCAAAGGAAAGCGATCATCACCGGCCTGAAAGACTCCGTCGAGGACTTCGCCAAAACTGTTCCCGGCTCAACTCCGCAGGACGTGATGCAACTAGTCCTCATGACACAATATTTCGACACGCTCAAAGATATCGCCGCCAACGATCACAGCAACACGATTTTAATTCCCCACACGCCAAACACGCTCACCGATCTATTCAGCCAGATTCGGAATGCAATCATTACGGGCAGCGAGCTAACGACTCATTCCTCAATGCCACCGAACACCGTGCCTGGAATGCAGAAATAATGAAACGCGCAGGTCTTTGACGCCTGCTTACGCACTAGCGTAATATGCTTCGGCTATGCCGGATGCTTCTTCCATCGTTGGCCGCACCATTTCGCACTACGAAGTGCTCGAAAAAGTGGGCGGCGGTGGCATGGGCGTCGTTTACAAGGCCAAGGACACACGCCTCGGCCGCAACGTCGCGCTGAAATTCCTTCCCGACGATATTTCTCAGGACGCCCAATCGGTCGAGCGGTTCCGTCGCGAAGCGCGCGCCGCATCGTCGCTGAATCACGCCAACATCTGTACGATCTACGATATCGGCGATTTCGAAGGCCGCCCGTTCATCGCCATGGAATTGCTCGAAGGCCAGACTCTCAAACACCGCATCGCCGGCAAGCCCATCGATATCTCCGAGCTTCTCGAAATCGGCATTCAGATCGCCAACGGCCTCGATGCGGCGCATTCGAAGGGCATCGTGCACCGCGACATCAAGCCCGCGAATATCTTCCTCGTCGAACGCGGGCAGTCGAAAATCCTCGATTTTGGCTTGGCCAAGCTGGCCTCCAATCTTCGCCCGACCGCCGAATCCGTCGGCGTCGCGTCCATGCAAACGCAGACGCGTCTCCCGAGCACTGACCAATTGACCAGCCCGGGCAGCGCGATGGGCACGGTCGCTTACATGTCTCCGGAACAGGCGCGCGGCGAAGAGCTGGACGCGCGCTCGGATCTCTTCTCGCTCGGCGTGGTGCTCTATGAAATGGCCACTGGCGCAGTTCCCTTCTCCGGCACAACGACGGCTCTGGTCTTCGACGGCATTCTTCACTCCGCTCCCACTCCGGCGAAGGAGCTCAATGCGCGGCTGCCCGTGGCGATCGAAGCCATTCTCGCCAAGACGCTCGAGAAGGATCCAGACATGCGCTGCCAGACGGCTGCCGAACTTCGCGCCGACTTGAAGCGCCTTAAGCGCGACATCGAATCGAGCCGCCGCCCCGCTCCCGCCGCTGAGAAAGCCGCCGCTCCGGGTTCTGGCCCGCACGATGCTGCAGTGAAGCAGAAGTCGGTCGCCGTGCTCTACTTCGAAAATCAAAGCGGCGCGAAAGAAGATGAATACTTCCGCGACGGGATTACCGAAGACATCGTCACCGAGCTTTCCAAGATCGCCCAACTCGAAATTTTCCCTCGATCAGAAATGATCGCCTTCCGAGACAAATCGGTCACGGCGCAACAGGTCGGCCAGCAGCTAGGCGCCGCCTACGTGCTCGAAGGCTCCATCCGCCGCGCCGGCAGCCGCGTGCGCATCACCGCGCAGCTCGTCGAAGCCTCGACCCGACATTCCGTCTGGGCCGAACGCTACGACCGGCAACTGGAAGACGTCTTCGCCATTCAGGAAGAAATCGCGCGCAGCATTGCTCAGGCCTTGCGCATCACGCTGACGCCGCAAGAAGAAAAAACCATCGCTCGCAAGCCGACAGAAAATTCGCAGGCCTATGATTTTTACCTCCGCGGAAGAAGTTACGCCCACCGCGAAAATATGGACTACGGCCTGCAGATGTTCGAACAGGCAATCCAGCTCGATCCCAATTTCGCACTCGCCCACGCCGGGATTGCGAATCTCTGCGGGCTGATCTACGAGCTTCGAGACCAAAGCGCGAAATGGATCGAGCGCGGAATGGCAGCCTGCGACCGAGCGACTGCGCTTGCCCCCGATCTGCCGGAAGTGCTCGTCGCACGCGCGCGCCTCGCCTATGCGCAGAAGAAATACGACGAGTCCGCGCTGCTCGCCCAACGCGCCATCGAGCGCAAGCCCGACTGCGAAGGCTCCTGGAACATTCTCGGCCGCGCGTATTTTGCCTCCGGACATCCCGAGAGGGCCGCGGCGATTGTCGATCGCGCCATCGAAGCCAACGGCGACGATTACAATACTTACGTTCCCTATCTGAACGCGCTCGAGCGTCTGGGCCGCAAAAAAGAAGCGGAGGAAATGCGCGATCGCATGATCAAGGTTCTCCGCCAGCAACTCGAGCTCGTGCCGGAAGATGTTCGCGCGCGCGTCTTGCTCGCCGGCCAACTCGCCTACTTGAAACAAGACGCGGACGAAAGCATGCGTCACCTGCAAACCGCCGTCGCGCTTCGACCTGGCGATCCCAACACGCTCTACAATGCTGCCTGCACCTACGGCGTCCTGGGCAGAAAACAAGAAGCGCTCGAGACGCTCAAGAAGGCCTTCGCGGCTGGCTACGGCAACCCAAGTTGGGCGGCCAAAGATGCCGATCTCGATTGCCTGCACGATGACCCGGAATTCCAGAAGCTCGTCGGTGGCAGCGCAAGCTCCACTTCCTAGAAAGTGCAAGCGCTGGCGTCTGGCTTTGCCCCGCACTTCGCCCGCGCTCGTCGCGATCCACGCGGCAAACTACCGTTCCAGAATTTCCTTGTAAGAATTGATCGCGACGTTCTTCGGCCGCTGATCCATCACAAAATCCACTTTGCGCGTGGAGTTTCCTGCAATTGCAACCTGGCCGATCCTTACCATGCCCTTCCCAAAATCCGCGTACACGGGGACAAACATCGCGAAGTGATCATCCACCTCGCTCTGCGTCACTTCGACGCGCACCCTGACATTTCCTTTATCGGCCGGCAGCGTTTCATAACTGAAGCTGTATCGCGGGATCTGCGTGCCATAAACCCATTCGTCGAAAAACCAATCGAGGCGCTGATTCTGCTGCAGGTCCATCTGCTTGGTCATATGCTTCTCGACGATGGCCTTGAACGATTCCGTGGACGCCGGCGAATCGCGGTGGCTTTCGACGAAATCGTGCATCATGTCGATGAACGGCTTCTCGCGATCGTCGGGCGCGGCGCGATCATCGTGCATGATGGAGCGCAACATACTTAAGACGTAGGCACCTTTTGCGTAGGTCACGCTTTGGTAGCCTTGCGCCGTTTTGGGGGAAATGAGCCGCAGGCCGAGCCAGAGCGGGCCGGCATCATTCGGGGAAACTCCAAAATTATTCTTTTCGAGAACGCGCTTCCTCTGCCGCTCCCAAAAATCGATGTAGTCCTTCTGCCAGTTCTTGCCGATGGCCTGCTGCAGAAACAATCCCGCGGCAAATTCCGCGAATCCCTCCGAGAGCCATTGATCGTGATACGACGCCCAGCCGACAGCATGCCCGAACCACTGATGCGCCACTTCATGCGGCGTCACTTCGCGCACGAATCCCGTGAAATTGTCATCGATGCGTCCGAAGAGAAGCCAGCGCTGCGTCGAGTCGATGTACGCAGAGATCGGCAAGTAAACGAGATTGGGCCACGATTGCCCGAAAGCGAAGTTGGGCTGCTCGGTGACGTACACATTGTCGTAGGGAGACTTGCCGAAATATCGTGTGCACACCTGCATCTGTGCTCGGGTCTGGTCAAGCGCGTATCTGGTCATCCCTTTGGGAGCCATCGATTCCAAGAACGCGCGCTCCGCATACGGCCTCAGGCTGTCCGGCAAATCCTCAAGATAAAATCCCGAGATCTCGTAATGCGTGATGGTGTCCGGCATATCGATCTTTTGATAGCGGCCGTAATTGAATCCGGCCACTGCGACGGGCACGGGCGTAACCCAGTGAGAGACGGCGAAGCCTGCTTCGGTGCTTTCTCCCTGCTGCTTTCCCACGCTGATTACGACTTCGCCTTTGGGAACCTTGAAGGTCAAATCGTAGAGGGATTTTTCGCCGAAGCCGTTCAAATTCGGATACCACGACGATCGCGCGCTCACATAAAAACTCCCATCGCCCGCATCGGTCAACACCTTGTCGCCCTCATATTCCACGGCGATCGAGTGTTCTTTCTGGAGAGGCGGCGCCTCGTCGAGAATCACGTAGAATGAGCCGTCCTCCTTGCGGCTTTCCTGCACGAAGTGAATATCCTGCCCGTTCTGATCCGTCACGCGCGTGACACGCAGATTGGGCAGCAAACCAAACTTCATCAAGCGCTCTCCAGCGATTAGCGGCTCGAACGTAATTGTCGCCGAGCTGTGCAGATGGTTATTTTTCCCGATAACCGTCTCGATCACGTATCGCTTCGTGGCGAACAGGCGGCGCTCCTCCCGCGAATCGGCCTTGCCCGCCTTCAGCTCGGAAAGCAAATGCTCCGAATACCACACGCCGTCGTCCATGCCTTCGCTGAGATTGATCAGCGCCACTTCCTCGGGCGAATCGAGCTGCGGGATGGCGCCCACGCGGGTGCGGACGAAAAAGCGCAAATCTTTGTGCTTCGCGCCATGAATATATGCATTGATGAAAGCGGGATGCCGCGGATTGTAAACGGACGCGAGAATGTCGGCGTCGACGTTATCGATCGTCTCGCCTTCCAGGATTGCTTGTGTGAAGCTTTCGGGAATTTCGTGCCGGCGACGCACCTTCTCCTTCCAGTGCTGATAAGCGCGGACGGCCGTTTCGGGAGTCTCGACTTTTTCGCCCAGAGTGCCTGCAAACTCGGGATACTGGCTCCCCGTAAAACGAAAAACGGCTTCGCTGAAATCTTCCTCGACCGTAGGACTGCCGGTCCGGCGGAGCAATTCGCGCGCGTTCATCGGGTCGACGGGCTTCAAGATGAAGTGCCCTTCGCCGACAAAGACTACGCCGGTTACGAATCTGTTTACCGGCGCCACAATCGTCATCGTCCCCGATTTGAACTGAAAGGCTCCAACGTCGAGAAGAATCGTGTGATTTTCGCAGCGATAGGTTTGACCCAGCCCCAGATCGCGGAGCTGCCGATAGACTGAATCGGAGTTCGCGAAGGCCATGTTTTTCCCGGTGACGGTGACTTCCGCCTGCTGCGCGGCGATGGTGAGATTGAGCGGAATATCCGCAGTACCCTTCAAATCGACCGGAACGACGAGTTCGTCGAATTTCTCCTTGGTGACGCGCACGGTATATTTTCCCGGGCTCAGATTCGGCGCTGTGAACTTACCCGAGTCGTCTGAGCTTAGAACGAGCGGCTGCGCCAAACCGCCGCCGCTGATTTCGATTCGGGCTCCGGGGACGACCGCGCCCGATGGATCCTTGACGGTGCCGGAAATGGTGTCTGCACGCAGTCGAACTGCGGTCGCGAGCAGCACAAGTCCGAGGACAGAGGCGTAGATGAAAACCAGGCGCGTGCAGCGAAGGCCGGCTCGGTGCTTAATCAATGAGAAGCGATTGTCAGTGCCGGCGGAGGCTCGCCGGGCAGGGTGACGGGGCTCCATGAACTTTCCTTTTAGGGTTCGCATCGCGACATCTCCGGCGGGATCTACCCTTCGCCGTCGTTACGCGAAACGGCATATTTAGGAAACAGTTATAACCAGCGGCGAATTCAGAAGCAATAGAATAAATTGATTAGATAACTGCCTCCTTGATTTCCAGGATGTTAAGCCTTCGCCCAGCTGGATTTACTGCAAACCGCAACGGACGAAAGTGAAGTCAAAACGTGGCAGCGACACAGGCACGGAGCCGCGATGCAAGTCTGCTACAATTTGGTCGCCAGTGGTGCGTTGTTTCCATATTTTCGAGGTGACTTGATGCAGTTTCTTGAGAAATTGAAGCCGGTGGCGCTACTTTTGCTCCGGCTTGGGCTTGCGGCTATTTTCATTTATCACGGTTATCCGAAATTGTTTGCACATCCGAAGGAATGGCTCGACAACTTCCAGCATATGGGATTTCCCCGTTACTTCGCCTATATCTCCGGGACGATCGAGTTCTTTGGGGGATTGCTACTGGTGGCGGGATTGTTTACACGGATTGCCGGGCTGCTGATCTCCATTGAAATGGTAATCGCGATTTGGCGCGTGCATTTGCCGCAGGGCACCTTCCTCGACGTGCAAAATTATCAGTTGCCGCTGGTGCTCGCCGTGGCGGCGTTTACGCTGGCCGCCGTCGGCGCGGGAAGCATCTCGCTCGACCACTTGATCTATGGCGGAGGCGGCGCTCCACGCCGAGCCGGAAAAGCGAAGTAGCACATTGTAGCGCCGGTCCCGCATGCGGGACCGGCATCTTCCGAAAACGAATCCCGCGTCGAAAAAAATAGCGCGGCCGGAATCGCGTCGCTTCCCGGCTACGTGGTTGTCACCGGGTGCGGCGGCGCTTCCGGCGCTACATGCGGCACGGGCAGCGGGGCAATCGGCATAACGATCCAGCTCACGATGTAAGCGACGATGCCCAGGACCGGCACGGGCATAATCGTCAGAATCGCCCAGAGCACACGGACCAGCGTCACGTCCAGGTCCAAATATTCGGCGAAACCGGCGCAGACTCCTGCGACCTTCACGTCGGTGGACGAGCGCATCAGGCGCTTGCCCTGCCATGGCGCGGAGCCTTGCGGAATCGGAGCGGCTTGGCGCACTCCGCAGAAGTAGCAGAAGTTCGAATAGTCCGCGATGTCGCGGCGGCAATTGCAGCAGTTCATGGTTGTGCCTCCTGCAGGAACCTGACACTAAGTATACGCGATTGGACCGCGGAAAGTTTCCTCCAATCAGACACGCTAGCTCGTAAGATGCCGGTCGCGCATACGGGACCGGCGCTACCAAACCCATCGCGCTCGCCTCAAAAACTAAGGATGTCGCGGATTGCTTTCACTATGTCTGCGGTTTGCGGGAGGATCGCGTCTTCCAGCTTTGGTTGATAGGCGCAGAACGTATCTGTAGCCGCGATGCGGCGGACCGGGGCGTCGAGATATTCGAACAGTTCATCGGCGATGCGGGCGGCGATTTCTGCGCCGTAGCCCCAGGAACGCGTGTCTTCATAGGCGACGATCACGCGGTTCGTTTTGCGGACGCTGGCGGCGACGGCTTCCCAATCGTAGGGGCTGAGCGAGCGCAGATCGACGATTTCGGCGGAGGCGCCTTCGCGCGCGAGTTCCGCGGCGGCAACTTCGGAGCGATGCACGACGGCGCCGTAAGTGATGATGCTGACATCGGTGCCTTCGCGGACTACGCGCGCGCGGCCAAATGGAATTGTGAAATCGGGGCCGGGATAGGGCGAGCGATTGTACGGTTGGCGATAGAGATGTTTGTGCTCGAGGAACAGCACGGGATCATCTGAGCGGATGGCGGTGCGCAGGAGGCCGCAGGCATCGAGCGCGGTTGACGGCATCACTACGCGCAATCCGGGAATGTGCGTGAAGGTTACTTCGCCGCATTGGCTGTGATAAATCGCGCCGCCGGTTAGATAGCCGCCGATGGGCACTCGGATTACGACCGGGCACTTGAAGGCTCCCGCCGAACGCCAGCGAATGGTGGCTAGCTCGTTGCGGATCTGCATCATCGCCGGCCAGATGTAATCGAAAAATTGAATTTCGGGGACGGGCTTGAGGCCGCGCGTGGCCAAGCCGATGGCGCGGCCGACAATGCTGGCTTCGGCAAGCGGCGTATTGAAGACGCGCGTCGAGCCATAGCGTCGCTGCAGGCCTGAGGTTGTCTTGAAGACGCCGCCCTTGCCTTTCACTTTTGCGAGAGATTCGGCGCGGCTTACGTCGGCGACGTCTTCGCCGAAGACGAGAATGCGCTCGTCGTGCGCCATTTCGTCCACAAGCGTGTTCGAGATCATCTCGACCATGGTCTTCGGCGCGCCGTTTGGAGTGGGCTCGGATTCGAAGGCGCTGGAAGTCGGATCGATATCAGGGGAATAGACTCCGTTGTAGATCGTTTCGCAGGCAGGCAATTCAGCGTCTAGTGCGCGGTCGGTCGCGTCCTGCACTTCGCGATCGACTTCAGCTTCGAGGGCTTCGATTTCAGCCTCTTCGAGAATTCCTTCGCGCACGAGGAACAGAGCGAATTTCGGCAGCGGATCGCGATGAGCTTCCGCTTCGCGCTCGGCTTCGGTCTTGTAGAGTTTTTCGTCGTCGGAGAGCGAGTGCGAGTAAGGGCGGATAACGTGCGCGTGAACGAGAGCGGGGCCGCGGCGCGCGCGGCAGTGGGCTACGGCGCGCGAGAAGACCGCGTACATTTCCAGCGGCTCGGTGCCATCACAGTCTTCGACTTTAAGGCCTGGATAATTGGAGACTAGCTTCGAAATGCTGCCACCGGCGGTTTGCACTTCTACGGGGACGGAGATGGCGTAGGCGTTGTCTTCGACGACGAAGAGAATCGGCAATTTGCGGTTCGACGCGATGTTCAGGGCTTCGAAAAATTCGCCCTGGCTGGTGGAACCTTCGCCTCCGGAGGCATAAGTGATTTCGTCGGGCTCGTGGGTGACACCGTCGCCGAGCGGTGCGTGCTTGGCTTGCTCGAGGGCTTTTGGAAATTCATCGTAGTAGCCGGCGGCTTCGGCTACGCCGAGGGCCTGCACCCACTGAGTGCCTGTGGGCGACGAGCGCGTGATGAGATGAATTTTTTTGTGGCCCCAGTGCGAGGGCATCTGGCGGCCGGCGGAACTTGGGCCTTCTTTCGCGCCGACCGCTTCGAGGAGCATCTCGAGCGGGGTCATGCCGAGCATCAGTGCTAGTGCGCGATCGCGATAGTAGGCGTGGAACCAGTCGTAGCCGGATTTGAGAAGTAACCCCGCAGCGGCGCCGATGGCTTCGTGGCCCGCGCCGGAAATCTGAAAGAAAATTCTGTTTTGGCGCTTGAGGAGAATTTCTTTGTCGTCGAGGCGTCGCGAGAGGAACATCGTGCGGTAAATGCGAATTAACGCTTCGCGGTCGAGGCCCTGGTACTTCGAGGCGTCAAACCTCGAAACCTTGGTCCGGGTTTGCGACGGCATCGCTTGGCTTCGCCCCAAAAGGAGTGTCGAACGATTGCGGCCCATTATAGCCAAAGTTGGGGCGGGTGGCGCGAGAAAGGCTTTGGCGGGTGCGGAGCGTGAGGCAGAGAAGATACCTGGCCGTGAGGGTTCGATTTCGGGCCGCTCACGCGGCAATCGGAGCTCATCAAAGGGCGCGTATTTGTCTCGGTTAGAAATGGCTTCTCGCGTTTGTTTCCAACGAGTTGTGGGCGTTTCTAATCCTTTTGGTGGATCGACTAGAAATGGCATCTCCGAGCGAAATCAAGGTTAGCACAGCCCAATTTCGTGCACTTTTTTGTCTTGAATAGAAACGGCTCCGATCCTTTGTTTTCAATGGTTTGAGCGCGTTTCTGCTCCCTCCCGTGTCTTGAATAGAAATGGGGACGCGCAGGCTCACCAGCAAATCAAGAATGCCCGGAGTGAGCACGGCGCCCGGACAGATGGAGACACCTGAAGCTGCCTTCGGTGACGCGATCGGGTGGTGACGACATCGGTTCGCCGTCATGTTTCTGCTCGAGAGTAGCGCAAAGATTTCGGAAGTCACATGGTACGAGTTGCGGAATTTGGGGCCTGCCGGGAGATGATTTTTGGACGGATTAGTCGAGTGAGTCGAAGAGTTCTACTGCTTTGTCGTAGCCGGGGTCGTTTTGGTGATGGATTTCTTGTTTTGTGCCTTTGAAGGGTTCCTCTGTGGGGATGCGATCTAGCCAGCGCGTGTAGGAGAGTTTTTCGTGATCGGAGAAGGCCAGGCGTATTAGAAGTCTTATACGGCTTTGTCCTTCGTCTTCGGATTTCTTTTTGGATTTTTCCTTCGAGTCTTCAGACGGGGATTCTTCCAGAGTGCGCTCGAATTTTACTAGGAGCTTGTTGCCGAGGCGGAAGCCTTTTTTCCAGGATTCGGCGCGGTGCCAGGCTTGTTGGGCGGATTCTTCGTTGCCGGCAAAATCGAAGATTAGGATGGCTTGGGACATGAATATTCTATAGCGGGTGGGGAGTGGTGGTGTCAAGGTCGGGGAGTGAGTTCGGGCTTGGAAGACAGGAGAGAAGAAATTTCAAATTTCAGATTTGAGATTTCAGATCACGGCGAAGAGGAATTGCTGATTTTTGAATCCGCGGACGACGGCGGCCCTTGGTTACGTAGGTAATCGTCGGATGCCGGCGGGGACGCCAGCGGTACGAACGCGAAATCGGAGTTGCGCCGATTTTGGCGGCGTGCTAGCCTCAGCGAACAAAAGGCGAAGACTGACTAGCTGCGGTGCGGTGCGCTTTAGGCGTCGATCAGGAGGAGCGGTGGCGCAAACTTTGGCTGTGCGGGGGCGATCCTCGATTGAGGCTGTGCGCGAGGCGCTTGGGGCTTTGGCTGAGCGCGATCGTAGCGGCGAGGTTTTGACGGCTATCAAGCACTTCCCTGCTCGGGAGGCTGCTTTCGCGGCTATGCCTGCTTGGGTGCGGGAGGAGCTTGCGGCGGCTTACCGGGCTAAGGGCGTGGAGAGGCTTTATACGCATCAAGCTGCGGCGGCTGAGCGCGTGCGGGCTGGGAAGAATTTGGTGGTGGTTACGCCTACCGCTTCTGGGAAGACGCTTTGCTACAACTTGCCGGTTTTGAATTCAATTTTGGAGAATGCGGATACCCGGGCGCTCTATCTTTTTCCTACCAAGGCTTTGGCGCAGGACCAGCTTGCGGAATTGCATGATTTGGCTACGCGGCTGGAGGATGCGTTTGGCGTGTTTACTTACGACGGGGACACGCCGGCTGACGCGCGTAGGGCGATTCGCGAGCGCGGGCATGTGATTTTGACGAATCCGGACATGCTGCATACGGGGATTTTGCCGCACCATACGCGATGGATGCGGCTATTCGAGAATTTGGGGTACATCGTGCTGGATGAGTTGCATACGTATCGCGGCGTGTTTGGGAGCCATTTGACGAATGTTTTGCGGCGATTGCGGCGCGTGGCGAAATTTTATGGATCGGAGCCGCAATTTATTTGCTCTTCGGCAACCATTGCCAATCCGGGGGAATTGGCGAAGCAGTTGATCGAAGCGGACGTTGAAGTTCTCGATGAGAACGGCGCGCCGGCTTCGGAGAAGATTTTTGTTTTCTACAATCCGCCGGTGGTGAATCGGAATTTGGGAATTCGGCGCAGCTATTTGAATGAGACTACGCGCGTGGCGAAGGAACTTTTGGGGCGGTCGCTGCAGACGATTGTGTTTGCGAATAGCCGGTTGCATACGGAAGTGATGCTCACTTATTTGCGGCAGGCTTATCCGGCCTCGCCGGGCGGGGGCGAACCGATTCGCGGGTATCGCGGCGGCTATTTGCCGGGGGAGCGGCGGGAAATCGAGCGCGGGCTGCGCGAGGGGAAAATTCGCGGGGTGGTGGCTACGAATGCGCTTGAGTTGGGAATTGATATTGGATCGCTGGATGCCGCGGTGATGGCTGGCTATCCGGGATCGATTGCTTCTACTTGGCAACGGGCGGGGCGTGCCGGGCGGCGCAGCGGGACGGCTTGCGCGGTGTTTGTGGCTTCTTCGGCGCCACTTGATCAATTTATGGTGCAGCATCCGGATTATTTTTTCGGGCGCTCGCCGGAGCACGCTTACGTGCAGCCGGATAATTTGGAGATTCTGGTGAATCATTTGAAATGCGCGGCGTTTGAATTGCCGCTGGCGCCGGAGGAGAAGTTTGGCGGCGTGGATTTACCGGGGCTCTGCGAGAAATTGTCGGACGCGGGTTATTTGCACAATAGCGGGGGGAATTGGCATTGGGTGCAGCAGGCGTATCCGGCGGATACGGTGAGCTTGCGATCGGTGACTTCGGACAATTTCGTGATTATTGATATTACCGGGAGCGAATCTAGCGAGGATGGAATTTCGGGAGCGCCGGAGGTGATTGGCGAAGTGGATTTTTCGAGCGCGCTTACGATGGTGCATCCGAAGGCGATTTACATTCACCAGGGGCAGCAATATCACGTGGAGCGGCTCGATTTTGAGGAGCGCAAGGCTTACGTGAAGCGCGTGAACGTTGATTATTTCACAGATGCGATTCGTTATACGCAGGTGCGGATTTTGGAGATTGCGGAAGAGGAATTGATGGCGGGCCCGGCGATGCGAGCGCATGGGGATGTGTTGGTGAGGTCGCAGGTGGTGGGATTCAAGAAGATCAAGTTCTTCACCAACGAGAATGTTGGGGCTGGGAAATTGGAATTGCCTGAGAACGAGATGCATACGACTTCGTTTTGGATCACTTTGGATAGGCGGTTGGTGGCTTCGCTCGCGTTTTCGATTTCGGAGCGGCAGGCTGGGATGTTTGGGTTGCTTTATGCGTTGGAGTCGATGGCTGCGCTGCTTTTGATGTGCGACCGGAAGGATCTGGGGACGGCGATTGGGGAACGGCCGCCCAGCGCGAATGTCGGGGCGGATTTGGTGGAGGACGCGGCGGTGGTGGAGGAGAATTTCGGGGATCCGAATTTGGTGCGGGATTATTTTGAGCCGAATCTTTATCTTTATGATGCTTATCCTGGGGGAATTGGATTTAGTGAGCCGCTTTTTCGGGCGCATGGAATTTTGTTGCGGAGGACGCGGGAATTGATCGCGGGGTGCGGGTGCGAGAGTGGGTGCCCTTCGTGCGTCGGGCCGGCGGGGGATAAGGGCGTAGCTTTGGAGATTTTGAGGAGGATAGAGATTGAGGGATAGGGGATAGGAAAGAAATTTCAAATTTCAGAATTGAGATTTCAGACGGAAAGGCGACGGCGTTTGATCGAGCACATTGTTGCCGTGATCGTTGAGCGTTACGTCGGCGGGCGGAGCAAGCCCCGCCCCTACGAAAAAAAGGCTCTATCGCGGGGAGTTAGGTAGATCGGATGCGTAAGGCGGGATCAATGCTTGAGCGGGTGGCGGCTTTGCGGCCGGCTCGCGGAGTTTCGGCTGCCGGGCCGGCGGCTTCGCGCGGGTGTACGCCGGAATTGCCTGTTGGATGGGAACGGCTGGCTGCTTTGCTTGGGGCTGAGACTCGGGCTAACAAATTTGGCGAGCATTTGGTTTTGCGGCGGTGGCATGAATCGCCTGAGGCTTTTGCAGCTTCGCTTGCGGTTTTGCGATTGATTGCGCCTGGGGCGCCTGAGTCGGCTTGCGATTTGCGGAATTGGCTTTTTCTGGATACGGAGACTACCGGGCTTTCCGGCGGGACTGGGACTTATCCGTTTCTAGTGGGGTTGGCTTGGTGGGACGGCGGCGGGTTGCAAGTGGAGCAGTTTTTTATGCGGGATCATAGTGAAGAGCACTCGGTGCTTTTGGCTTTGACGGAGCGCTTGGCTGAGCGGCCGGTTTTGGTGACATTTAATGGGAAGGCGTTTGATTGGCCGCTTTTGGAGACTCGGTTTCGGATGACGCGGGCGATTTCGCCGCGTGGGCTTGAGGCGCATTTGGATTTGCTGCATCCGGCGCGGCATCTTTGGAGATTGCGGCTGGGGTCGGTGCGTTTGGCGGAATTGGAGTGGCATGTTTTAGGGAAGAGGCGTGCGTCGGACGTGATTTCGGAATTGATCCCGCAGATTTATTTCGAGTATTTGAGCGGCGGGGCGCCGGATGGATTGGTGCCGGTGTTTCTGCACAACCAGATGGATTTGGTGGGATTGGCGGCGTTGGCGGCGCGGATGTTTTCGTTGCTGGAGGCGCCGGAAACGGCTGGGGCGGATGCGTTTGAGTTTTATGGCGTGTCGAGGATATGCGAGAGGCGAGGGGAGGCATCGCGGGCGCGGGGGCTTTATGCGCGGGCGATCGCGGGGGAATTGCCGCGTCCGGCGGATCGTGCGGCGCGCGCGGCTTTGGCTAGGCTCGCGAAACGCGAGGGGGATTTTGGGTTGGCCACTTCGCTTTGGCTGGAATTGCGGGGGGCTTTGCCGGATGGGATTTTAGCTTACGAGGAATTGGCGAAATATTACGAGCATCGGCTTCGGGAGCCTCGGCGTGCGGCGGAATTGATTGGCGAGGCGCTGGCGGAATTGCGGCGGGCGCGGAACGGGCGATTCTTGAATGCGTCGCAATATGCGAAGGCGCGGGAAAGATTTGGGCATCGGTTGGCGCGGTTGCGAGGGAAAGCTGGCGGGGATTCGGGGAGATCGCTGCTCGATGCGACTGGTGATGAATCGCGCGGGTTGGTTGGGGAATCGAAATAGGAGGCATTGTTGGCTCGTGTGCGGAAGAGTGGGCTCGAGATTGGTTGGCCGCGCAAAGACGCCGGCTGGCAGCCGGCCCTACGGGGAGTTTGATTGCGGGAAGCGGATGGCGTGGAGATGAGTGCTGATTCAGGATCGTTGGTGGAGGGGCCCATGGCTACTGTTGCTAACAATTATTTTCAGGGTGCGCTGCAGGAGCGGAAACGATTACTTGTGGATGCAATGACGGCGACGGCGGCCGATGCGCGGTTGACGAACCTGTTGATCGAAGTTGACGCGGCACTGGGGCGGCTGGCTTCGGGGACTTATGGGCTTTGCGAGGAGTGCCACGAGTCCGTCGAGCAGGACCGGCTGATGGCTGATCCGCTGGTGCGATTCTGCCTGGATCATTTGAGTGCGGCGGAGAGGCGGGCTTTGGAGGCGGATTTGGAGCAGGCGGCTACGGTGCAACGGGCATTGCTGCCGGCGCGCGATAACCATGCGGCGGGTTGGCACGTGCATTACAACTACCGGCCGGCGGGGCCTGTTAGCGGCGATTATTGCGACGTGATTTTGCCGAATGGGAAAGATCGGGGCGTGTTCTTTTTGGTGGGAGACGTGGCGGGAAAGGGCGTGTCGGCTTGCTTGTTAATGACGCAACTTCACGCGATGTTCCGGAGCTTGATTTCGGTGGGACTGCCGCTCGAGCAATTGCTGGGCGCGGCGAACCGGTTGCTTTGCGAGACTGCCACGGCCGGGCAATATGCCACGTTGGTTTGCGGGCGGAGCGGGGCGGATGGAGAAGTTGAGATTGCGAGCGCGGGGCATTTGCCGGTGTGGGTTGGATGCACGGCTGGATTGAGGTCGATCTCGGCTACGGGAATGCCGCTGGGGCTATTCGGCAATTCGACTTTTACGACGCAGAAATTCCGGGCGGGAGCGGGAGAGACGGTGATTGTTTATACCGATGGACTTTCCGAGGCACGGGATGCAGATGGGAATGAATATGGCGGGGCGCGCGTCGGGGAATTTTTGGCGGCGCAGCATCAATTGGCGCCGGAGAAGTTGTCGGCGGCATTTCTGGAAGATTTGCGGATCTTTTCGGATGGGCGGCAGTTGACGGATGATTTGACTTTGATGGTGGTGCGGCGGGAGGCGTGAGTAACATCGGGATTGAGGCGCGCGACGGCGGGGACCTCTTGATTCGAGCGCTGTCCGTGGGTGACGTTTGTAACCCTGCCTACGCCCGCGGGCGGGCCGATTGCTTTGCTATCGCATAGCAATTGGCCCCCGCCCCTACGTCGGAGAATTCAAATACGCGGACCCTTAGTTTGTCACGCCGGTCTTGCCGCTGTTTAGTAGCGCGGGAACTTTACGTCCATGTGTAGCGTGCCGGCGCCTAGGCCTGGGCCGTTCGGAGTTAGCTTCGAATCGCTGGGGGATGGAAGCTGCGTGACTGTGATTTTGGCGGCGGGCTCGGTTTCGGCGGGGGCGACGGGCCAGCCGATGGCGTGATTGAGCTTGTCGAAGAAGTCGCGGTCGGAGCCTTCCACGATCAGGCAATCGCTTGCTTCGCAGCGCAGGAAAACTTTGCTTTCTTCGGTGCGGAATTGGAAGAAATTCGGGCGGCGCATTAGCTGCGTGGTCTTCTTGTACTTGTCCATGAGCAGTTCAGAATAGCGGCCGAAGAAGAGCGCGGCATCGTCGATGGAATCGAGATGCAGGCGCAGAATCAGCGTGAGCTGCTTGGTTTTTCCGTCTTCGAAGACCGCGTAACGGTCGCCATTCCAGTACCTGGCCGTTTTTTCCGCTTGCTCCTCGCCGTCAAATTGTTTCAGGACTTCGTGCAGACCGAACTCGCCGAGTATATTTTCTTCGAGTAATTTCCAGCCGACCGGAGCGAGGCCCGGCCATTTCGGAAGCGAAACCGCCGCGGGCTTGATGCCCTTCAGATAGAGATCCGGATGGATGATCTGTTGCGTAGAGACCGGAGGATTTTCGAATACTTTGCGGAGATCTTTCCAGCCGGTGTTGGCTTTGAGGAATTGCTGGGTGAAATTGGTGCCCTCGAGATAGGGAAAGAGCAGCTCGTCGCGAATGATGAGAGGAGCCTTGGATAGCAGCGGATCCTTTTCCATTTCGCTGACTGCGCTGGCGCGAATGTAACTGGTGACGTCGGGAAGCCCGCGAACGCTGATTTTGGCGTCGAGGAACGAGTAATCGAGCATGGCGACGAGTGCGGAGCCTTCGCTGACGGAATCGCGGGCCAGCTCGGCGTCATCGTTCGGGCGCGCGGCTTTGATCCATTCGTCGAGGCCAAAGGACTGGTCCACAAGAGCGTGAGTGAGTTCGTGGGCCATGACGGTTTTCTGTTCTTCGGCAGGAATCCAATCGGCGATGTAGAACTCTTTGCCCTTGGCGTCGTAGAGACCGGCGACCTGATCTGTCAGCACGTCGAGCAGGAATTTATCCAGCGGAAAATCTTTGGGGATCAGTCCAAAGGCTTCGAGAGCTTTCTGATCGGCGTACTTCTGGCCCGGGTTCTTGTCTTCTTCGTCCTCGCGAATCAGATATTCGCGAATTTCTGCTTTGGAGCGAAGGCTTTTCTTGAGAGGCGCCTTGATGGGGAGATCGAGGAGTTCGCTCATCTGGTGCAGCACTTCATCGGCAGCCTTGAGGAACTCAGGATTTGAGTCGGTGGCCGGAGGCGAGCCTGAACCGGCCGGAGGAGTGGCGGCCTGCTGCGCGCGAAGGCCGGGCGAAGAGGCCAGAAAAATGGCGAGAGTAATGGAGATGGTGCCGAGCCTAAAGGGATTGAGATTCATGGTGATGGGCGCCCCGGTTGACCTAAATTCGTTCAAACAGAATAGCAGGTTTTAAGAGAAAGCTCCTCCGTAGAGGGAGTTGCGCGGCTCTACGTAGTATTGCGGAGAGTAGCAGGACGATGCACAGGGGCGCGCGTCGCCTTGTTCTGTTTGCGGAACAGGCTCTTGTGCCTCTGTTATAATCCCCGCATGACTCCCGCCACGGGATGCGCTTGGGGGAATTATGCAGCCCGGAAATTGTCTGAGACAGGTGCGCGAGCGGCTGGGGCTCACGTATCGCGATGTGGAACAATCCAGCTTTGAACTCGCCAGCAAACACGGACGCCCGGAATTCGTGATCCGCATCAGCCGCCTGGCCGACATCGAAAACGGCGGCGTGACGCCGACGCTGCACAAGCTGTACACGCTTTGCGCGCTGTACCAGCTTGATGTGTTCGAGGTTTGCCAGTGGTATCAGATCCCGCTCGATGAACATTTGCGGGATGGCTTTGCGTGGGGCGCGAAGAAGACGCATCTGGGCCGGGCGCCCTACCGCTTGCACCTGCCGCTGAAGTTCGATCCGGCGTTCGATCCGCGGCGCACCAGCAGCCTGACGCGCATGGTGGAATCGTGGCGTGAGTTCGAAGGCGCGATCGTAGATGGACCGAAACACCGCTACGGATTCGTCGGCACGGAGGATTGCTGGATGGATCCACTGGTGCGGCCGGGGTCACTGGTGCTGGTGGATCCATCGCAACGGACGATTGAAGCCGGCCCGTTTCGAAATGAATTCGAGCGGCCAATCTATTTCGTGGATCTACGGAGCGGGTACCGGTGCTCGTGGTGCACGCGGGACGGAGATCGCTTGGTGCTGCACCCCTACGGGCTATCCGCGCGAGCACCGCAGTTCTACCAGTGGCCTGATGAGATCGAAGTTGTGGGCCGCGTGGTGGGGGTCGCTATGCGGCTGCCGGAACGGCGGTAGCGTCGATAGAAACGAGCTCGAGAAGCAGATGGAAATTCGAGAAGAAGAGATCGCGTAGGTAATCGGGGGTCCCCAGCGGGACCAGCATGCGGTAAACCTCGAGTTCCAGCCAGCGGCCGGCAATTTCCGAAGATTCTCCCTCCAGTTCCGCAAACCATCCGCGTAAGAGGACTTCCTGCCGTTCCAGCGGTGTTTCCAAAATCTTCTGAAAAATCTCTTCGTGACAGTAGAGGAGCGCCTCGTGGACGGCGGGTGCCGTATAGAGGGCTTCGAGGCCTTCGTGCCGGTATTGCCCGGAGATGAGATCGCGAAGTGTAGCGATGTGAACTAGGCGCCCGAAGTCGGTGGAGATTGCAATGAGGGTGCTCGAACTGAAGTCGTCGATGATGCGTTGATTTTGGTGGAAGCGTTCAAGAGATTCCATATTCCCGCCTGTTCCGTTTTCTGAACATTTCAGACCTCCGATTCATGGCTCTCCCTCCACAGCCAAAGCTTCGTGGCTCAAGGAGGAAGTCACCCTATGAATCGAAGTCACCTGTTCGTTGTCCTGGGTCTTGCAGTTGCCGTTGCGATGCTACTCCCCGTATCCGCCGGAGTCAACACTCATTCGGTAAACAGTCAACAATTTGCGGTGGCCAGCGGATCGACGCTTGCGCTAACGAGCGCATCGTTCGACGGCAACGGCCAGCCGCCTCCGCCGTTCCCGAACTTCGCCTTCGACAGCAATGGCCAGCCGCCTCCGCCATTCCCGAATCTGAGCTTCGACGGCAACGGCCAGCCACCTCCGCCGTTCCCGAACTTCGCACTCGACGGCAATGGCCAGCCACCTCCGCCATTCCCGAATTTTGGGTTCGATGGAAATGGCCAACCACCTCCGCCGTTCCCGAACTTCGCACTCGACGGCAACGGCCAGCCGCCTCCCCCGTTCCCGAATCGATTGGGATCAGTGGCGGTGTCGTGAGGGCAGGTCATCATAGGAAGTGATTTCAGGCGCCGGGACACATTATTACGATTACGGAACGGGTACTGGCATGGTATGATGTGTCCCGGGCGCCATGCACTTTAACTACGACGATCTCCGATGGACCCTCGGCTTTTGCCTGGATATTCTTGTCGCACTTGTGGCAGTCCGGAGTGGACTGTTCAAGCGGCTCCCGGTCTTCACCTCGTACTTGATTGTCGTCGCGCTGTGCGAAGTTATCGCGACGCCTTTCCAGGCATATTTCGGACCCCGGTCACTGTCGGTATTTTACGAGTATTGGACCTTACAATCGATAATGATGGGGCTGCGAGCAGCGGCGGTGGGAGATATTTGTTTCCGAATCCTGAGCCCGTATCGCGGAATCTGGCGGCTGTGCCGGCTGGTGTTGGCGGGAGTGGCGCTGTTCTTGCTTGTGAGTGCTGCGTATTCGGCAGCCGGGCAGCAGCATTCTGCCACCGTGTTCATCACTGTACTTCAGCGTGGACTTGAGCTGGCCATCATCGGAACGCTGGCGTTCGCTCTGGTATTTGCGGAGTACTACCAAGTGAGGTTCGAACGATTCATGATGCTGATCGTTGGGGGCCTGATCTTTTACTCCGCGGCGCAGATCGGGAATAGCCAAATGATGAGCACGTTTAAGAGTTCGTACTACGAGATTTATTCCCGGCTTTCGATGGTTTCGTTCGGCATCGCGTCATTGATATGGCTGGCGGCAGTTTGGAAGCCAGTTCCTGCGGCGGCGTTGCCGCCAGCTCGCGACCTGGATGCATTTGGAGTGTCCGTGCCGGAAGTAAATGCGCGCCTGAGGGAGCTGAACGCGCGCGTTTCGGAGATATTGCAGTGACGCTGCTACCGCTATTCTTCGTCGCGCTGTCGGCCATGCTGCTGGCAGTGGCAGTATGGATTGTGGTGCGGCCGCTGCGAGCGGAGTCGGATTTGGGGCCTGATCCCTCCACGAAGATCGAAACGCTGGTGGCGCGCCATTGCACTCACTTCGCGCAAATGCGGCAGGCGCTGGCGACGGAGGACTTTGATTTTATCCGGCGGCGGCTGCCCAAGAAGGACGCGTCGCGCCTGCGGCGGGAACGCCAACGGGCGCTGCAAAAGTACCTGGACGCCATCGGAGAGGACTTTGCGCGGCTGGACCGGCTGGCGAGGATACTGGCATCGCTCTCGCCCAAGGTGGAGCGCCGCGAAGAATTGGAGCGCCTGAAGCTGGAGCTTCGATTCCGAATTTTGTTCCGGGTGGCCAGGATTCGTGTGTTGCTGGGCGTTGGGGTGGGAGTGCCGACGTTGGGGCACCTCGCGGATGTTGTGGCTGGACTTTCCCGGCAGGTGGAGACGCTGTCGGCCTGGCAGCGGACGGTGGAGACGTCATAGATTCCATTCCCCTCCGTGGGCCGCGGGCCCAGTCCTGGGTTGATGAGACGCCGAGAGGGAGCGATCGATTTACGTCGGGGTAATGGCGTACGTTCCGGTAGGGTTTACTCGGAGCGGGCGCAGCAAGCCGCGCCCCTACGATCGCAAAGCATCACTTTGCCCGGAAATCAGCAGCGCAATTCCGTCTCTTATAACACGGCCGCCGCCTCAGCCTGAATTTGCCCCGTAGTACTCGTAGGCCGTCGGGCCAGTGCAAGACGCAGCACATCCTCAGGAAACGGCTGGGTATCCGGAGGAACTGCGCTGAGATAATGGAAGCCGTACCCAAACTGTGCCAGGGGCTTACCTGTGTCTAGAGAACGGATCCTGATCGCCGACGACGAAGAGGCGATCCGCGAAGTCATTTCGACGCTGCTCGAAGCGAAGGGCTACGAGTGCCAGATTGCGCCCAATGGCCAAGCTGCCCTGGACTTTTTCCGCCAGCAATCCTATTCGCTGGTTCTGAGCGACATCCTGATGCCGGAAATGGACGGGATAAAATTATTGTCCCAATTGCGGGAGCATGATCCGGAAGTTCCAGTGATCATGGTCACGGCCATGCACGATATTCAGATTGCGCTGGAAGCGATGCGCAAGGGGGCTTACGACTACATTCTGAAGCCCTTCGAGAAGGACCAGCTCTATCTGAGCGTGCGGCGGGCGCTGGAGCACCGCCGACTGGTGATGGAGAACAAGACGTACCAGAGCGATTTGGAGCAGCTAGTTGCCGAGCGGACGAAGCAGCTTTCTCAGACGCTGAGAGATCTCGAGCAGTCGTACGACTACACGCTCGGGGCGTTGGGCGGGGCGCTGGACGCGAAAGATGCGGAGACGGAAGGGCACTGCCAGCGCGTGACCGCGTTTACGATCACCATCGCCAAGGCCATGGGTGTGGATAAGGCCACGCTGAAGCAGATTGCGCGCGGAGCGTTTCTTCACGATATCGGCAAGATGGGCATTCCGGACTCGATTCTGCGGAAGCCGGGCCCGCTGACCGCGGAGGAACGCGAAGTGATGCGCAAGCATTGCGAAATCGGATTTGCGGTGCTGGAGCGCATTCCGTTTCTGAAAGACGCGGCTGAAATCGTGTTGACGCATCAGGAGTGCTACGACGGCTCGGGTTATCCGCAGGGACTTAAGGGCGAAAACATTCCGGTCGGGTCGCGGATATTTGCGGTCGCGGATACTCTGGATGCGATGATTTCCGACAGGCCCTATCGAAAAGCGCTGCCGATTACCGCGGCGCGGGACGAGATCCAACGAAATGCGGGGACGCAGTTTGACCCGAAGGTGGTCGAAGTGTTTCTCTCCATGCCCGACAGCTTGTGGTTGAAACTGCACCGGGAAGCCGTTGAATCATTCAAATTGGCGCAGCTCGAGCGCGTTTAATTCGCGCGGGCCGCTTCATCGCAGGCAATTCCATCCAGCCTTGCACCTTCCGGGGATCGCGGATAATATTCGCTGCGGAGGTTTGAAGAATGGCCCTGGTGCCCATCAAGACGTCCACTGGAACTGGGTATTGCGATTGCATCCATGGATGTTACGAGCTGGCGAGTTTGCGGGATGAAGAGACGGGGAAAGGATATTGTCCCGCTTGCGGCAAGGATCATTTGGAGATGAATAAGGGCCTGGGAATCGCTCAGCCTCCTCCCTCGAAATTGGCGATCGGCGAGACACCTGCTAAAGTTGCTGCGGTGCCGGAACCCGCGGACCCGCCCGGGAGACTTCGCTAGTCTGCGGGCGCGCTTCCCCTTCCTTAGTAACGCGCTACTCTCGTCTGTCATTCCTCTCGTAGTAACTCTATAATTGATTTGATCGAGGCGGGGCGCCTCGAAATCCCTTCCAGGAGAAAACGAATGAAGCGATGGGTTACGGCCATCTGCGGATTGACGCTGCTGCTCGGCCTGGCCGTGCAGCGCGGAGCGATCGCGCAGGAAGAGCCGGTCATCGCCAAGACGACGCTGAAGGCAGGCGACGTCGCTCCGGATTTCAGTTTGCTGGCCAATAATTGGAAGCAAGTGAAATTGAGCGACTATCGCGGGAAGAAGAACGTGATTTTGGCCTTCTACGTCCTGGCATTTACCGGTGGTTGAACGAAGGAATTGCAGGCCTATCAGGCTGATATGGCCAAGCTCGAAGCCAGCGATACCGTAGTCCTCGGAATCAGCATCGACAGTCCCGCCGCAAACGCAGCATTCGCGAAACAGATCGGCGTTACTTTCCCGCTCCTGAGCGATATGAACAAGAAGACTCTCGTGGCGTACGGAATTCTGCGGCCGTACGACGTGGAGGGAGACAAGTTCGAATGGGCGGAGCGGACGACGATCGTGGTGGATAAAGAAGGGAAAATCCAGCACGTGCAACAGGGCGATAGCGCGGTCGATCCCAACTCGGCCGTTTCCGTGTGCACCGACCTGCACAAAAAGCACGGATCGTAGTAACCTCTACCGAGTCAGATCTCAAGGGCGGGCCCGTCGGCCCGCCCTTCTGACTTTTGGACATGGCGTTCCGGATATCATTCTTCGATGTTGTGCGCTTGTTGGTGAAGCGCCTTTGGTTGCCGCTGCTATCGCTGGCGGGATTCCTGGTGGTGTGCGCGGGCGGGTATGTGTGGCTGGCGCGAATAAGTTTGGTGGATGCGTTTTTCTGGATCTTCAACCCACACGCGATTGATCCAGGGCACGTGCATAAGGCCACGAAGATATTCAGCATTGCGGTGTATGCGGGAGTTTTCTTTTTTCAAGTTTGGATTGCGGAACGCGTGCTGGTTTCCTTGTTTCATCCAGAGGGCGGCGGAATTTGGAGGTCGATGATGATTGAGGTGGCCATTCAGAACACGCGCAATCATTACATTCTTTGCGGCTACGGGCAGGTGGGCCGCACCGTGGTGGAGCAATTGCGCAAGGCGAAGATTCCGTTCATCTTGATTGAATCGAACGAGGGCCTTTACCGCCAGCTTTTCAATGAAGACTTGCTGGTGATTCATGGCGATGCGAAGAGGCATGGCGTGCTGGAGAGTGCCGGGATCAAGCGGGCAAAGGGGATTTGCGCTTTGATTGACAATGATGCGGACAATCTTTACATCACGATTACGGCGAAGAGTTTGAATCCGAATTTGCGCGTGATCACGCGGGCGGGGCAGGAACGTTATGCACAGGCGATGCGGAGTTCGGGGGCGGATGACGTGGTGATTCCAGAATATGAGGGCGGGTTGGTGATTGGGAGGTTGATTGCGGAGAGGGCGAAGATTGCGGGGGCGCAGGGGGCGTGAGCGCGATCGCGCGTGAAGTTGTATTGGCCTGGTTGGTCCGCGCGTGACTACGGTATCAGCGGACGTTGTCGGCCGTCAGATGCCGGCGGACGCCGGTGCTACTGGAACTAGTGAGCGCCGAGGCCGACAACACGTAGGCTGTCTGGGAAGAACATTATCAGCATCATGCAGATGCAGAAGACCATGGCTGGGATTAGTAGCAGGAACAGGCCTAGGCGTTCGAAGCGCAGGTGCATGAAGTACGACACGATTAGCGCGGCTTTGATCAGCGAGAGGCCCACCAGGATCGTTAGCATTAGAGGCGGAGCCAGGCGCAGGTAGGCCAGGAAGACCTCGATTCCGGTCAGCAAGAGCAGCCAGAACCAGACGGTGGCGAAAAGTTTTGTGCTGCCTACTTCGTGATTTCCGATCGCGGCATCGTGTGCGCTCATTCGCAGGCTCCTAGCCCTTCAGATTGACCGACATCAAGTAGACCAGCGGGAAAATAAACATCCAGACCAGGTCGACGAAGTGCCAGTAGAGGCCGCTGACTTCGACGTCGGTGGCGTCGTATTTGTCGCGCTTGAAGCCCCAGGCCACGACCGCGAGATAGACGACGCCGATGGTGACGTGAAGCATGTGCAGGCCGGTGAGGCCGAAGAAAGTGCCGCCGAAGAGAGGCACTCCCCAGGGATTCGACCATGGGGTGACGTGCTCTTGGGTCATTAGCGTGTACCACTCGGTGGCGTGGATCACCACGAATGCGAGGCCGAAAATCATGGTCCAGATCAGATATTTCACGGTCTTCTTGCGATCACCGCGATGGGCGGCTCCTACTCCCAAAACCATCGTCAAGCTGCTGCTCAGAAGAATGAGCGTCATCAGCGTGGATTTCGCGATGGCCGGCCAAATTTCGAAGGGGCGCGGCCAATCCGGATTCGCGAGGCGCACGTAGGCGTAGGCCACGAGCAGCGCCGAGAAGGTGAGCGAATCCGAGACGATGAACAGCCACATGCCGAGCTTGTTGGAATTGATCGCGAAGGGCGCTCGGCCGCCCGACCACGAGGATTCGATGA
Organism: uncultured Acidobacteriota bacterium; assembly: GCA_963841235.1. GTDB lineage: Bacteria > Acidobacteriota > Terriglobia > Acidiferrales > UBA7541 > Palsa-147. The sequence goes on from CAWJBU010000001.1 coordinate 610,811, forward strand.
TGCCTTCGGTTTCCGTATGGCTCATTTTCACCGTCCCAGAGTTAGGAGTAGCAAGAGGAAGACCCACAGGCCGTCCATGAAATGCCAGTACATTGCGACGATGTTCGTGGAAGTTGCGAGCGTGAGGCTGCGTCCTTTGTGAAAGGTGACGCCGAGAAGCGCGCCGAGGCCGCCGAGAATGTGCAGGCCGTGCGCTGCCGTGAAAACGTAGAAGAAGCTGCTGCTGGGATTCGTTGCCAGAAAGACGCCGGCCGCGGCGAGTTGCCGCCACGCGATCAATTGTCCGATGAGAAAGAGGAAGCCGAGAGCGGTAGTGACGTACCACCAGTGGCGAAAATTGCCCAGGTCATCGCGCAGGAAATCGCGGCGCGAGCGGCTGAGCGTAAAGCTGCTGATTATGAGAATGGCGGTATTCAGCCAGAGAATGCGCGGGATTGGAAAAGCTTGCCAATCGGTGGAAGCACCTTTGCGGACAATGTACGCGCTGGTCAGCGCCATGAAGAACATCAGAATGCCGCCGAGCGCGACCGTCATTCCGGTGACGTAGGCTCGCTGCCTCGCAGGAGAACCGTCGCCTGCGCCTCCGCCGCCGTCTCCGCCATTGCCGCCAGGAGGCTGGCCGGGGCCGCGCGGACCTCGGCGTTTGGTTTCGATGATCTCGATGTCTTCGGTTACGGTGACGATGGGCATGCTACGGCCTCATTTGCTCCGGCTGACTTCCTGCGGCGCGAGATGCTGCGGGATGTAATCCTCGGTCGCGCCGGGCACGCTGAATTCGTAGGGACCGCGATACACGCTCGGGTAGTGGCCGCCGAAATTATCGTGCGGCGGCGGAGTCGCGGTCGTCCATTCGAGCGTGGTGGCGTTCCACGGGTTATCCGAGGCTTTCTCGCCGTGCTTGAGGCTCCAGAAGAAATTGAACAGGAAAATTAGCTGGCCGATGGCGGTTATGAACGCCGCGATGGTCATGAATTTGTGGACCGGTTGGAATTGCGCCAGATATTGCACGCCGGTGTAATCCGCATAGCGGCGGATCGATCCTGCAATGCCGATGAAATGCATGGGCATGAAAATGCAGTAAGCGCCGGCGAAGGTAATCCAGAAATGGAGCTTGCCGAGCGGCTCGCTCATCATGCGGCCGAACATTTTTGGGAACCAGAAATAAGTGGCGCCGAAGATTCCAAAAATTGCAGCGACGCCCATGACCAGGTGGAAGTGCGCCACGACGTAATAGGTGGCATGCAAGCGGTTATCCACGGCGGGCTGCGCGAGGAAGAGTCCCGAGAGGCCGCCGCTGACGAACAGCGAGACAAAGCCGAGCGCGAACATCATCGGCGACTTGAATTGAATCTTCCCGTTCCAGAGCGTGCCGAGCCAGTTGAAAGTCTTGATGGCCGATGGTACGCCGATGGCCATGGTCAGAACGGAGAACGCGAAACCCGAATAGGGGCTCATGCCGCTGACAAACATGTGATGGCCCCAGACCATGAAGCCTAAGAAGCCGATGCCGCAGATGGCGTAGGCCATAGCGCGATAGCCGTAAATCGGCTTGCGCGAAAAAGTGGAAAGAAGATGCGACGCTACGCCCATGCCGGGGAGAATGGCGATGTAGACCTCGGGATGGCCGAAGAACCAAAATAAGTGTTGCCAGAGAATGGGCGACCCACCTTTGTGATTCAGCAGCGTGTCGGTGACGACTTCGGATGCCGGCACGAAGAAGCTGGTTCCCGCAGAGCGATCGAGCAGCAGCAGGACTCCCGCCGCAAGAAGCACTCCAAACGCGAGCAAGCCAAGAATGGCGGTGACGAACCAGCCCCAGCAAGTGAGCGGCATGCGCATCAGTGTCATGCCCGGAGCGCGCAAATCAATGATGGTCGCGATGAAATTCAGCGCGCCCATCAGGGATGCGCCGCAGAACAGCGCGATGCTTACGATCCACATCGTCTGGCCCCATCCTTCGCCAGGACCGGTCACTTGCCCGAGGCCGCTGAGCGGCGGATAGGCGGTCCAGCCGCTGATGGGTGAGCCTCCGGGAACGAAGAACGCGGCGATCAGGGCGACGAATGCGAGGAAGGTGGTCCAGAAGGAGAGCATATTGAGGCGCGGGAAAGCCATGTCGGCGGCGCCGATTTGAATCGGCAGAAAGTAATTGCCGAAGCCGCTTTGCGGCGCGGTGGTGAGCACGAAGAAAACCATGATGGTGCCGTGCATGGTAACAAGCGCGAGGTATTGCTCCGGCGTCATGATGCCGCCGCTGATGAACGGCAAATGCGCGCCCGGCCACACCAGATGGAAGCGCATGAGCACCGAGAGGACAATGCCAATGCAGACGGCCAGCAGCGCCAGCAGGAAATACTGGATGCCGATGACCTTATGATCGAGGCTGAAAATGTATTTGCTGATGAACCCGGTCGGCGCGGGCATGGCATGCGGCGCGGAATGGGCGTGCGAACTCATTCATGGCCTCCTGACTGCCGGAACTTTGTCACTCTCACTGGGCTCACTGCGCTGATGCCTTGAGGAAGCTTTGATAATCGGCTTCCGAAACGACGTTGAGCAGGCTGCGCATGTGGTAATGCCCCAACCCGCAGAGTTGCGTGCAGACGATTTCGTATTGCCCGATCTTCGTGGCGGTGAAATGAATCGGAATGGCCAGGCCGGGTACGGCATCCTGCTGCAAGCGCAGTTCGCGAACGTAGAAATTGTGAATGACGTCTTGCGAGTGCAGCACGAGTTCGATTTGGCGATCGACGGGGACGGTCAGCGTCGGCGTAACGATGTCGTCTTTTCCTGCTGGATCATTGGAATCGATGCCCAAGGGATTGCCGGAGGAGGCGCTGATTTGCGCCGTGTCGATGCGGCCGAACTTTCCGTCGGGACCGGCATAGCGGAAGTTGAAGGCGAACTGGTTCGTCGTGAGTTCGATATGGATGGCGTCGGGTTCCGCGGGGACAAAACGCGTTTCCGCCCAGGCTTTGCGCCCGAGCAGTCCCAGGCCAACGAAAAGAATGATCGTCGCGGAGGTCCACAGAACCTCGAGAGTGTTATTGCCGCGCGTGAAGGACGCTTTCTGGCCGCGATCGCGGAAGCGGAAGATGGCGTAGGCCAGGCCGAGCTGCGAGAGGATGAAAACCAGGCCGGTCACGAAGAGCGTCATGTCGTACTGGCGGTCGATCATCTGGCCGATCGCCGTAATCGGCGGCGGAGCGGGATAGAGATTCGCGGCGAAGACATAGACCGTGACGCCGACCATAATTGCTATCAGCAGAGCGAGGATGGCCGGCGTGACAGCCGAGCCTTTGCTGCGCAAATCTCTGTGCATCAGATTCGCTCCCATTTCCGCGCGAAGTCGAATGATTCTAGCCCGAAGAGCCGGACTGTCCTGCACGCAAGACTGCGTATCATATCTGACCGCGTATGAAATTCAAGTTGGTTGTAGGAATTCGCATCTGGTACCGCTGGCGTCCCGCCGGCATCTTACGAGCGCACAGGTTGGAGAGAGCAGTAGGCTCGCGCGGACCTCGCAACTAGACCAACGCCGCGCTTCATATTTTTCTTCCCGTAGGGGCGTCCGCCCCTCGCAAATCGCCCCGCAACGTCAACCATCTCTTCAGCATCACGGCAGGCTCAACGCACCGCTCCGCCCGCGCTACTGCGCGTCAGCGGCGCAACGAAAGCCGATCGTGCCAGCCCGGTCGCGCCCCGGAGACATCAACAAGAATTTTTGGTGCTCGTCGAGACGGTAGGTTTGCGGGAAATACCAGATGGAGCCGCGCGGCTGGTAATAAGCGCCGCCGCGGATGATGGCGGCGCGCGTGTGTTCATCGCGGAATTCGTCCGTCCATTGCGAGATGTTGCCTTCCATGTCGAGGACATCGAAGGGGCTGGCGCCATTGGGAAATGCATCAACGTCCGTGGGCGCGCGCATTGTGCGGCCGTGGTCTGTGGGAGGCAGCGCTTCTGCGTCCCATTCGTTGCCCCAGGGGTAAAGGCGCCCGTCGGCGCCTTGCGCCGCGTATTGCCATTCCCAATCGTGCGGGAGACGCTTGCCGGCCCACTGCGCGTAGGCGCGCGCGTCTTCGATCGAGACCCACGTTACCGGTTTGTTTGCCCAGCCATCGGGATAGGTGCCGTCCGACCAATTGCGCAGGAAATTGTGATCGTCGGCGGGGCGATAATTCGTAGCGTCGAGAAATTTCTTGAATTCGGCGTTCGTCACTGGCGTGCGATCGATGTAGAACGATTTCACGTGCACTCGCTGGTGATGGAACCGGCGCGGCGCAACTTCCCAGGGATATTGCACGTCCACGCCGGGATCGTTGCCGCCTTCGATCTCAATGCCGCGCACTTCGAATTCATAGTCGGCTTCCGGGATGTGGATCATTCCGGCTGGGGCAGTCGCCGCCGGCTTGGTCGGCGGGATCTCGACAATCGTCTGCGGCGAGGATCTCCACTCGCGAGTGTAGGCGCTTAACGGCCGCGCGGAGCGTTCCTTCATGAAGGCCAGCAGGTCACGCAGCTCGCCGCTCGGAAGACTTTCATGGCTGACTAGCACCGCGTCGAAGCCGAGGCCTTCGATCGAAAATTTCAGCGTGGCCGCGCCTCCGCTAATGTCTGGCGTGAGTTCGACGCCCCGCCATAAATCGAAGTAGTGCGCGCCGGCGTTGTGAGGAATGTGGAGCTGCTCGCCGCTCACGTCGTACTCGTTGCGATTGACGATGGTCCAGAGCGTTTGCTTGCCAGCGGGAAATTTGCTGGCAAAGACGCCCGCTTGCAGCGTCGGCGTGTGCGGCTCCCAGTTGGCAGTGACTAGATCTTCCGCGAGGGCCCGCTCGATGCGCGAGATGCGCAGCACTGTTTCGGCGTCGCGCGGCTCCATGCCGTACCAGAAGCCCCAAAGATTCTCCATCGTGGCGTAGCCGACGCCGTTAAAGAAGGCGTGCTGCAAGCTGTTGGTTTTGTCGCGCGTGAATCGGTCGGTAACGTTGATCATGTGTCTCGACTCGAGCCACTTCGCCTGATTCACCATGGGCACGAAGGGGTACGGTGTGTCCTCCCAAGTGACCCAATCGTTCCAACTAAGCGTGCTCCAGGCGAGCGATTCATCGCGAATGGCGAACTGCGGCTCGAGCGCGAGAAGATGCCCGGCATCGTTCGCAGCGATGTGAAAATTTGCCGGCACGCTTTCGAGCGTATCGAAATTGATGCCGTCCGCGCCGGTTCCTTTCATCAGCTCGGCGAGTGCTTTCCACGGCGGCGCGCCCTCGTCGCGCGTCCCGGAATCCCACGCCAGCGTCGGGAAGAAAACTTTCACGCCGCGGCGGTGAAAATCGTCGATCATGCGGCGGACTCCGGGCACTCCGCCGGGCATGTCGCGCAGCAAATCGAACTGATTGCGGTCGTCCACGCCGAGATTGGGGTACACCGGCCAGATAAGTACGGCATCAATCGGACCGAGACGCCCTTCGATATCGCCGAGGAAACGATCGACGGTGTATTCGCGTTTCTCCGGATCGTAGAAAGTGCGATCCCAAATGAGCATTTGCACCTGGGAGAACACGCGTTGCGTCCAGGCAAGTTCAGGGCGCGAATACTCGGAATTATCGAAGCGCAGGCGCTTGAGCCGCTCCTCGCGCCAAGCCTTCATGCCGGCGAGCCATGCAGCCGAGCCGCCGGGACCATCCGGACCAGCAAGGAGCACATCCTGCGGCCCAGCCACCGAAGGAAGATTCATCACGCCCGTCGGCGGAACCAGCGCGTGCCGCGGCTTCCATTCGTCTGAGAATGCAGCGACGGAGAGTAGAGCGAGCGCGACGAGCAGGAGCAATCGTCGGAATGTGCGGGGGGCGGGCGTCATTCACGGGTCCGTGAGCTCGGGGATTCTCGCGTGACAGCGCAAGATTCAGATCGCGAGGTTGAATGAATGTATGACCGGCCAGACTCGATGTCAAACAAGATGGTCACGAGAGAAAACTAAATCAGTCGCATTGATGCGGGAAGTGGTCCGCGGACGAGCGTGAGTTGTTGTCACACTTGTAGTCGTCAGATGCCGGCAGGGACGCCGGCGCTACTTTGGTGCGGAAGGAGGGACGAGCTAGCCCCGAGTCTTACCGAGGGGAACCCACACGGCCTCTCCCATTGTGTGGAACGGCGGCTTGGATTGCGCCAGACACGCTTTCTTTTCGTGGCCCCATCGCTTTATTTGGGCCTCTCGCGTTGCTGCTGAATGACGGTCCGCATGGATTTCGTGCCAGACGAGTGCGACTACGGGGACGGACTCGGTATATTGGCCGCCACTGCCCGCCGCGTGATCGCGGATTCGCGTTTGTAAGTCTGATGTGATCCCGCAGTAGTAGCTGCCGTCGGCACAGAGCAGAAGATAGGTTTGCCAGCCTGGAGCGAATTCGCGGGAGGAGGCCTGGGGCATTGCGCCTCGGGTTAAACGATCGGGCCAACTATTGCGGCCGTTGTTACCTTCCCTCGGCTTGTTCGCCTGCGGCGCACTTGCTCGGGACAACATCGCGGCGTGCCGCGATGTTGGTGCGGAAGGTGGGATTCGAACCCACACGCCTTGCGGCGCCACCCCCTCAAGATGGTGCGTCTGCCAGTTCCGCCACTTCCGCATAGAGAGGTGAAGACCGAATTGTATCAGACGCGGCTATTTCGGGGGAGGCGTCTGAGCAGGCGGCTTGCTTGGTGCCGGCGAAGGCGCCGGAGCGGGCGTTTGCGATGACGGCTGCGGCGTCGAGCTGGCCGGAGGCGTCGCGGGCTTTGCGGGCGGCGTGGCTGGGGTGGTCTTCGTGGTCTGCTCGAGTACCGAGCTGGCGCCGGTAGAGACGCCGGTCGGCGTGCGCTTGATCGAGAGCGTCAGCGACGTGAGCATGAACACGATGGCGCACCATGTGGTGGCCTTCGAGAGGAACGTCGCGGCGCCGCGCGGGCCGAACGCAGTCTGGCTGCCGGCTCCACCGAACGCGCCGGCGAGGTCCGCGGCATTGCCGCTCTGCAACATGATCACCAGCACCAGGACGAAGCAGACCAGCACGTGCAGCGTGACCAGCACGGGAGTGTACTTCCAGCCCACATAGAGCAGTCCCGCAGCCACCAAGAATGAGATTCCCCATTTAACTTCCGTTGGCATTCCTTGCTCCTGCGCGGCTGGCCGTTATGTTACGGCTCAATTTGCCGCTAGAAATTCACAATGGACGCGAACGATTGCGCGTCGAGGCTTGCGCCGCCTACCAGCGCGCCGTCAATCTCCACTTGCGCCATCAATCCCCGGATGTTGTCGGGCTTGACGCTGCCGCCGTACAGGATGCGAAGAGCGGAGGCTCGTTCGGTGGAGAAGCGCTTCTGCGCGAGTTCCCTCAGGTACCGGTGAGCTTCGGAGGCGATCTCCGGCGTCGCCGTGCGCCCCGTGCCTATGGCCCAGACCGGCTCGTAAGCTAAAAGAATACGCGAGAAGTCATCGCCGGTCAACGCGGCGAAGGCGCCCTCGAATTGCGTTTCGAGGACGGCGTGAGTGAGATTGCCTTCGCGTTCGGCGAGGGTTTCGCCGACGCAGACGATCGGCCGGAGCTTGAAATCGAGTGCGGCGCGGACCTTTTTGGCGACCATCTCGTTGGTTTCATGGAAGATGTGGCGCCGTTCGGAATGGCCGATGATTACGCCGGTGCAGCCTGTTTCAACCAGCATTGGCATCGAGACTTCACCCGTGAATGCGCCTTCCTTGTCCCAATGCGCGTTCTGCGCGGCGATCGAGATGGCAGAGCCGCGGGCGGCTTCGACGGCTGCTGCAAGGGCTGTCAATGGCGGCGCTACTACGATATCGCAATGATTCGACGAGGATACTAACGGCAGGAGCTTGGCTATGAATGCGCGGGCATCTGCCTGCGTTTTGTACATCTTCCAATTGCCGGCGATTACCGGTCTGCGCATGCGGTCTCCTCGGAGGGGCCGAACTGCGGGAGGGTCTGTCCTTCGGCGCCGGTAAGGCGCCTCAGGATAAAAAAACCCTTCCCTACGATTTGTTCGTGAGCGCTTCGACGCCCGGTAGCTTGCGGCCGGCTAGGAATTCTAGCGAGGCGCCGCCGCCGGTGGATATATGCGAGATTTTGTCGGCGACGCCAGCTTCTTCAACGGCCGCTACGGAATCACCGCCGCCTACGATCGAGGTGGCACCGGCGTCCGTGGCTTCGGCCACGGCGCGCGCGATTGCCAGCGTACCCGCGGCAAAGGCTGGTTTTTCGAACATGCCCAGCGGGCCGTTCCAGACAATCATTCGGGAGGAGGCCAGAGCCTGGCTGAATTCCTTGATGGTTTTCGGACCGATATCGAGACCCATCCAGCCTTCGGGAGTTTGCTCGATGTCTGTTGTCTGCGTCTCGGTGGAATCGGGGGATTGCGCCAGGACGTGGTCTGACGGCAGGCGCAGGCGGAAATGCTTAGTGCGCGCTTGATCGAGGAGGCTTCTCGCGAGATCAAGTTTGTCGTCTTCGACAAGCGACTTCCCTACCGGCAGCCCCTGCGACTTCAAAAAAGTGTAGGCCATCGCGCCGCCGATCAACATTCCATCGGCGAGCTTCATCAGATTTTGCACCACTTCGATTTTGTCCGAGACTTTGGCGCCACCGAGGACCGCAATGAACGGCCGCTCGGGATTCGAGACGGCTTTGCCGAGATAGGCCAGCTCTTTCTCCATCAGGAGGCCCGCGGCGGCTTGTTTGACGAATTTCGTGATGCCGACGACAGAGGCATGGGCGCGATGCGCCGAGCCGAAGGCGTCGCAGACGAAGAGTTCATCGCAGAGCGCGGAGAGCTGGCGGGAGAAATTCTCGTCGTTCGCTTCTTCCTCGGGGTGGTAGCGGACATTCTCGAGGAGCAGCACGTCGCCATCTTTCAGCGCGCGGCTCTTGGCTTCGGCATCGGGCCCGATGCAATCCGAGGCGAAGTCGACCGGCTTGCCGATAAGTTCTGCGAGGCGTGCGGCGACCGGCTTCAGAGTGTATTTCGGGTCGGGCTTGCCTTTGGGGCGGCCCAAGTGCGACGCGAGGACGAGCCGGGCGCCATGATCCATTGCAAATTTGAGCGTCGGAATTGTTTCACGGATGCGCGTGTCCTCAGCGACTTTGCCGCCTTCGAGCGGCACGTTGAAATCGACGCGGATGAAGACGCGCTGGCCGCTCATCTCGAGGTCGCGGATGGAGAGCTTGTTCATTTGGTGGCTCGAATAATTTCTCGGCCGAGGAGCGTCAGGGGCCGAACACCGGGAGGGTCTAAAGACCCTCCCCTACAAATGAGAAATCTACAGCTTCGCTGCCAGGAATTTGATCAGGTCACGGCAGCGGCAGCTATAGCCCCACTCGTTGTCATACCACGAGAGCACCTGAAGGCAATTCGTGCCTACGACGCGCGTATAGCCGGTATCCACGATCGAGGAATTCGGATTGCCGCGGAAGTCGATGGAAACGAGCTCTTCGTCGGTGCAAGCGAGAATTCCCTTCATCGGGCCATCGGCAGCGCGCTTCAGCGCCGCATTGGCGGCTTCCGCGGTGACGGGCTTATCGGTGATGACGGTCAGGTCCACAACGCTCACGTTCGGCGTCGGAACGCGCATGGCGTAGCCGTCGAGTTTGCCTTTCAGCTCGGGAATCACGAGCTGCAGCGCCTTCGCCGCGCCGGTCGAAGTCGGAATCATCGACAGCGCAGCCGCGCGCGCACGCCGCAAATCCTTGTGCGGCAGATCAAGAAGCTTTTGGTCATTGGTGTAGGAATGAATCGTGGTCATCGTGCCGACGGTGATTCCGAAAGTGTCTTGAAGCACCTTGGCGACCGGCGCGAGGCAATTCGTAGTGCAGGAAGCGTTGGAGATCACGTGATGCTTGGCGGAATCGTAGGCTTTGTCGTTCACGCCGAGCACGATCGTAAAATCCGGGTCCGTCGCCGGCGCGGAAATAATCACTTTCTTCACCGGGCCGCGAATGTGCTTTCTTGCGTCTGCGCCTTTGGTGAAAAGGCCGGTGGACTCGACGACGATTTCCGCGCCCACCGAAGGCCAATCCAGCTCCGCGGGATCCTTCACCTTGAATACCCGAAAGGATTTCCCGTCCACCGAGATGGTGTTGTCCGTGTGCGTGATGCTGTTGGTGAGATTCCCGAGAATCGAATCGTATTTCAGCAAATGCGCGAGCGTCTTCGAGTCGGTGATGTCGTTCACCGCGACGATCTCGATCGCCGGATCGCCGAGCGCCGCGCGGTAGATATTGCGGCCGATCCGTCCGAACCCATTGATACCTACTTTAATTGGCATGTTTCCTCCGGATGGGCTTTTGCGATTGCGGCCCAGGAATGCGGGCCGGGCGTGGAGCAAACCCGAACAATCGATGCTAGGTTGAGGCCGGGCAAAAGTCAAACCGACAACCTCACCTCCGAAGAGGTGAGCTACATAATTATCGGCTGGTCAGTTGAATTCCTTTACGCGAATCACCTTGTCGCCGAGGAAAGTGACGAAGACCGTCTTGGACGGCGGGTCGCCATAAATCCAGTCCTCAGTCTCTTCGCCCTGCTCGGTGCGCTCGCGAACCTTGTGATCGGGCCGGCCGAGCGCCGCTATCACCATGTCGTGATCCATCCCTACGAGCGCGCGATTTTCCTGAATGGCTTTCTTGTATTCAGGCGGCAACGTGTCCACCCAGTTTACGGCGGCGGATTTCTCATCTTTGAAGTCCAGCACTTGCGAGAGATCGTGCTTGAGATCATCCGGGCCCATATCCGGGAGCGGCTTGCCGTAGTCGAGCACAAGCGTAACGCCGATCGACTGTCCCGTCTCCGTCGGAGACGAAACGCTCGTCGTCGTGGTGGGCACGCCCCCGACGGCCACTTGCAGATGATCTTTCAATCGGAAGTGATGGCCCGAGCCGCCGTTCAGATCGACGACGATTTCTTTTTCGTGAAATTCGAGGCGCGTGATTTGTACCGTGTCGCCGGGATTGACGGCCGTGCCTGTGTTGGCGAGCAATTGGTGAAGCTCATGATCGTCGAGGGCCTTCCCGACGTCGATCCGGAATCCCTTGCGCGCACTGGGAAGTGGCGTTACGGCCTTCGCAAATTCTCCGGAGATATAACGGATCAACTCGAGACGCGAACTGGCTTGCAGTGGCTGATGCTTCTTCCTGGCGTGCTGCGCGGCGTCTTGCGCCACTTCGACAAGGACGCTCGGCAGCGGCGCTTGTGCATCCAGAGTGTCGTTCGAAACGGGCAAAGGCGCGAGCAGCGGGGCCGGACGCAGATCGAACTTCTTCGGTACATCGGGCGAGGCTGCAAACAAAGTTGTGGCGCCGACGATCCCAAGTAGAGCTAGATTGGACCAGCGCGCCATGCTTCGCCCTCGGCCCCCATTTTATTCCACCTTGGGGGTACGTCAAAGCCCCACCGCTGAGTTCTCCCCGAATTCTCGGCGGCAAGCGGCCTTGACCCTTTGAGCGATTGGATGCGGAATGAGGAAGCGGCGTTTCCGGCGGCTCAATGACTGCGATTGATCCGAGCAGAATGAAAAAATCAGCGCAAGACGCGAACGGTTACGCCGCGCCGATCGAGACGCACTGGCAGGACTTGGCCGCCACCTGACACGACAGCGCGCTCGACGGCTGCGCGCGCATCTGGCTCGATTAGTAGCGTCACGCAGCCACCGCCACCCGCGCCATTCACTTTTCCTGCGATAGCTCCGGCGCGGCGCGCGCCAGAAATGATGCGGTCGATGACCGGCGTTGTGATCGTCGGCAGATTCCGGCGGCGATAACTCCATTCCTCGTTCATCAGGCGCCCGACTTCGCGCCACTGCCCGCGTTCGAGCGCGACGCGCATGCCCTGCGCCACCTGCGATATAACTTCGAGGTTGCGGAACACGCGCCGATCTCCATCCACGTGCGCTCGATACACTTTCCAATTATTGATGCCCGATTGCCGCGGCTCGCCCGTGTAGCAGACGACGACGCGGCGTTCGAGTTCATCGAGATCCACGCGCAGCGCTTCCCGGCGTGCATGTCCGGGCTCGAGATGAATCGCGGCGGCGCCGCCGAATGCCGGCGGAAAGTGATCCTGCGTGCCTGTCGGAACTTTAATTACGATGGCTTCGATGTCGCGGCTGATTTCAATCCAATCGACGCGATCATGCCCCGCATGTGTAAATCGATCGAGCGCCGCACACAAAGCGACAGCCATGGCGCTCGAGCCGCCGATTCCCGCACCAGCAGGCGCTTCAGAGTTGGTCGAGAGCGAAAATCCCACGCGCGGCCGGAAATGACGCACGAGATAGGCGAGAAGCGGCAGACGATAATCGCGTGCGCGTTCGAGAGCGGCAAACGAAGCAAAGTTCTGCGCCCGCTTTGTGTCGCGCGAGGCCAGCTCGATGCTCTTGCGTCGAGAATGCACCTCGAGAGTGCAAGAAGCATAGCGCGTGATCGCGCAATTCACCGTCACCGCGCCCTCGTGATAAAGATAAAGCGGCCAGATATCGAGCGTCCCGCCGGCGAGATCAATGCGGGTGGGTGCGCGAGATTCGATTCTCATCTTGCCCGGAAGCTCCTACGCGGTTAGGCTTTGCCTTCTGAAGCAATGCAGCATAACCCGGCTCGCCCGGCGCGCGATGCCGAGTGCGGACGCGTGATAGCAAATGGACAATAGCTCGAATATTCCCGCCGCGGTGCTGAAGAAATTCCTCCTCGGCTTCGCCGGCACCACTCTGCCGCGCGAATTGCTCGATCTGCTCGGCGGCGGCCTTGCCGGAGTCACCATCTTCCGCCGCAATTTCAAGGATCCGAACGAGCTGCTGCGGCTCACGTACGAAATCCGCGACGCTGCTGACGGTCCGGTGCTGATTGGAATCGATCAGGAGGGCGGCATTAAGTTCGCTTTGCCCGAGCCGTTCACTCAATGGCCGTCCGCCGCTGAACTCGGCGAATTGAATGATCCCGAAGCGGTTGAATCCGTGGCACGGGCGATCGCGCGCGAGCTGCTGGCCGTGGGCTGCAATCTTGTATTCGCGCCAATGCTCGATCTGCATTTTCGTCCGGGTAGCCCTGTTACGTCGGATCGCAGCTTCGGCTCCGATCCCGAGCGCGTCGGAGAACTCGGCGCGGCATTTGCGCGCGGCCTCGCGGCCGAAGGAATTCTCGGCTGCGCGAAACATTTCCCCGGTCACGGCGACGCCGAAGCCGATCCGCATCTCGAGCTGCCGATTTTCGAGGGCACGCTCGAGCGGCTCCGCGAAATGGAATTGATTCCGTTTGCCGAAGTCATCAAAGCGGGCATTCCCACCGTAATGACCGCGCATATTCTGCTGCCGTGGATTGATCCCGGAAGGCCTGCGACGCTTTCGAGGCGCGTCATAGATAATCTGCTTCGGCAAGAATTGAATTTCAAACGCGTCGTCCTGGCGGACGATCTCGGTATGGGCGCAATTGCCAGGCAATATCCATCGGGCGCCGCTGCCGTGGAATGTTTCCGTGCGGGATGCGACATCGCCATGCTGTGCCACGATTGGGCTCTGGTGATGCCCGCGCTCGCGGCCACGGCGCGCGCCCATGAAAAGGGCCAATTCAGTGCTGCAGCCTGGAAAGCGAGCCAAGCACGGATTGAGAAGCTGCTCGGGGGGCGCTCAAAGACGCCGGCGAAGCGCACAGGCCTGGATGTGGTCGGATGCGCCGAGCATCATGCGCTGGCCCGCGAGCTGCGCGCACGGATCAAACGAAAACGAGAAACGCCTCAGGTTGCTGCGGAAGAACCTGCGTAAAAACTTACCTGTTGGCGGCCAAATTCAATCACGTCATTCCGAGGAGCGAAGCGACTAGGAATCTCTCTTTTTGATGGCGTTTAGTGCGGCCTGCACTCAACTCGCCGCGGCTTGCGATCGCGCGGCCGCTTGCTTCCCTTCTTCAATCTTCTGCGTGGCCAACTGCGGCTCAAAGCAACGCCGGCAGCGCGCTTCGTACATTCCGCCGGCGCCGACTACGATCAATTCCTCCGATGCCACCAATCGTTGCGTGTGCACAGCCGGATTTCCGCAACGCACACAGATCGCCAGCAACTTCGTAATTTCCTCCGCGATGGCCAGCAGCCGCGGCATCGGCTCGAACGGCCGGCCCATGAAGTCCGTGTCCAAACCGGTGACAATCACGCGCTTCCCAGAATCAGCGAGCTTCGTGCACACCGCCAGAAGGCCCTCGCCAAGAAATTGGCCTTCGTCAATTCCCACCACTTCCGTGCGCGGCAGCACTTGTTCGAGGATGTCTTCAGCCGTCCGGACCAGGTCCGACGCGAGCTCTAGCCCTGAATGCGAGACGATCCCGCTCGCCGCGTAGCGCTGATCGATCACCGGCTTGAAAATTTGCACGCGCTGGCGCGCAATCTCAGCACGGCGCAAACGCCGGATTAATTCCTCGCTCTTCCCCGAAAACATCGGTCCGACGACCACCTCAATCCAACCCATGTTGCCCTTCACGATGTCCACGCTCGAAATCCTCCCGCGGCGATCAACTGTCCCGCGTTTTCAAACCTAAGCTAGCACACCGGCGTTGTGCGTGACGAGTACACGCCGTAACGACAAATATCTCGATTCACCGGGCCTGGGCGCGGCGAACGGAATCTTCGCGATACGCTTCGACATTGTAGAACGGCGCGAAGGCATTGATCACGGCCAGCCGAAATGCATCGCGCCGAGTGACCAAATCGCGCGTCAATACGCCCCACGCACCCTGCGCATCGCGAATTCCATGGCTGCCCGCGAACGCATCCACCGCATCCGCAAGTTCCGCGCCCTGATCCACAACTCGACTCGCCAGGGGTTCCGGAACGGCGACTGCGCCCGATTGTCCGAACGAGCCGCGCCCCTCACGATCGAGCACGTAAGCCCAGTTCTCCAGAAACACCCAGCGCGCTCCGTTCTCCTCAACGATTTCAAGCCCGCCTTCCACGCCCACCAAAAAATCCCACGACTGGCGTCCATCAAGTGCAAGCCCGCGCAAGTACTCAGCGCGATTCCGCGCTCCGGCCATCATCTCCACGCGCGACAACGGAGTATCCCGCACGCCGCTGGGCGCCGCGATCCCCACGACCTCGAACTCCGCCTCAGGTTTGAGCCGCGGCCCCAGTTCGAGAAGCGCGTCCCTCACGCCGTCAAGCTTCGGCCGTCGCGTGCTGCCAACGGCGATTGTCAATTTTTGCATGGACTCGGAGCCTCGAGCGGTCCAGCCGCTCGAAAATTCATTCCTTCCAAAATTGCGTCTGTTTCTCCCGGCCGTAGCGGCGCAGCAGAAATTCCTTCAAATCCTCGACGCTGGGAAAAATCTGGTCCGCGCAACCGAGCATCCAGCCGCTGACTTGCTCGAGAGGCAGCGGAGAGACCAAATAAACGGGGATTCCTTTTCGAAACGCGGCGGTCAATTCCGCAGGCGTGCCGCCGCTCGGGCTCGAAGGATCGTCCCAATAGCAAATCAGGTAGTCCGCTTTGTTCTCGATCAAATCGAGATCGAAATGAATGATTTTACGCACGGCGCGGCGGAATCGCTCCGGCTCCGTCGCCTTCCATTCCCGGAAATGCGCCATTTCCTCGTCGGTCAGATTCTTTTTCTCGTCCTCGGCGGGATCGTAGAGGCGATGCCCGAGCTGTTCGCGCAAAAATGGCGCGAGTTTGCGGCGCCAGAGTTTTCCGCCGCCATTCGCAAATTCAATCGGACCGCAGAGGTACGCCAACATGAGGGCTCGGCGCGGGAGACTCTAGCACGCCGCGGCGAGCGTCGCAACGAACGCGCTCCGCAACGGAACAAGCGCGCCTACGGCCTGTGGAAAAAAAACTAATGATTAAATTCAGGAAAGAATGGAGCGGGATAAGGGAATCGAACCCTCGCCTCGACCTTGGCAAGGTCGCGTACTACCACTATACGAATCCCGCTTACCGGTGCATTTCGCGACTACTTTTATTTTATAGCACGCCCGCGAACGCGGGACAAGGGCCGCCCCTGAACGGGAATCCCATCTCCAAACTCAGGTCCGCGGCGAAATTGCCGATACGCACCGGATATATGCAGCCCTCGGCGTTAATCCACTTCGAGAATGCGCGCCGATCGCACCACCGGCGACTTCTTCTGCCGCGCGGCGAAGCGCTCGGCTCTGTCGCGGTCGATATAAACGCGCGCGAATCGCTCGCCGTCGCGATAGAAGACCGTCACTTGCCAGTGGCGGTGTTTGCGCCGCTTGTCGCGATGGAATCGCGTGGACTTTCCAGACGGCCGGCGTCCGGCTGTTCTGCTTTTCGCTTTCTTGGCGCTGTTTTTCTTCACGTTTCGATGCCTCGGAGTGTCGGGATTGTTGTTACGCAAACAAACTGTGCTGCACTATCGCAATTTCGCAGGGACCGCGCAAGTAACTAGTTGGGGGTTAACGCTCTAATACCGCCACCAGGAGGCGCGGACCGCAGAATTCCGCGATTTTTTCGAGCCGCGGAGGCGTTTCCGTGCATCCAATCCAACTGATAAACGGCAGCGAGAAATAGCAGTCTCAAGCGTGGAACATTTCGGCAGGGTCACGCGTATTAGTCAGTGAGTGAGGAAACGAACATGAGATGCGATGCCGCAGCGCCCGAAAATCACGCTATAAATGAAGTCATGAATATGGACATCAAAGATCTAAGACATCACTCGCCGGAAACGCTCGCATCCCTCCGGGCCCTTTTGGCCGGCGGCGCCGATGTACGCCCTGACCCCAAGCGCTCGCATTTCTACGAACTCGAAGGCGAAACGCACGTCTTCTATCTCTACATTTCTCCCGCGGACGGCACGGTTGAATTGCTGGCTACCTGGGTTCGCGAAGATCGCCCGCAGCATTCCGAACTAGCGGCCCGCGCCTGCTGCTAGGCTTTCGTATCGTTATCTATTAAAAAGCTGTCATCCCGAATCCCTCCCGCGCAAGCGGGAGGGTGAGGGATCTGCATTTTCCGAATGCCAACCCTCCAGCCTTTTCCTCAGCTTGTCTAGTCGTGAATTCCAGTCGGAGAGAAATTCAGGTCATCGAGGATTGATTTGCCGAGCTTGAAGACTTCCGGCCCCGCGCTCGTCCGCGCGTAAACCGAACTCCCCGTCGCGTCCGAAATGCGAATCTCGATTTTCTTTCCGGATTTGTCCGTCAACGTCACCTGCACAGGCGGCTTGGCCAGTTGCGAGGTGACCGACGCAGGCGGAGTATCCAGAATCTCATCGGCCCGCGCATTGCTCAGCGAAGACCAAAAACTCGGGCACGCCGGCGGAGGAGTCTTCTGCCCGGCCGGCTGCTCGATCACCCAACCGCCATCCCCGCCCTTCACGCAGGTCGTTGCGCCTTTGGCGTTATGGATCTCGGCGCGCACCATGTCGCCTTCTTCGGCGCGAATGAGGTTCTTGTCGCGCAGGTCGAAGAACTTCGAGCTCAGGCTGGTGTGCACGGAATCCTGCACGCGGAAAATGAACGGCCGCGAGGGATCGCGCGCGAAATAGGCGCTGCCATCTTTTTTTCCAAGCTGCAGATCGGCGAGCTTGCCGCTGTCGAGCTGCGCGTGAAAGGTGATCGCCGGGTGCGCCAGATCGTACTTCGCGAGATCATCCGCCGGATCGCTGGCAAACGAAACGATGCGCGCCGTCCCGATCGAGCCTAAGATTGAAGAAATCGACCCGGCATCAGCGCCGACCGCGCGCGGCTTCTCAATTTTCCATACGCCGTCGCTCTTCTTGGCGGATATGGTGCCGGATTCATTCTTGATTTCAAACGAAGCGACGCTGTTGCTGTCGAGCTCGAGCACCGACTGATCGCGGAAATCATCCACCGGCTTGTCGCTGCTGGTCAGAATCGTGTCCGAAAGCAGCGAGACGTCCTTCGATCCATCCACGTCGGCGTAAACGCTGAGGCCCGAAAAATCCTTGGCGCCGAGTTGCAGCTTGTGCTGCGTGCCATTCTTTAATTTGAATTCGAGAGTCACCGCGGGATTCGTCAGACCGTAAGCGGCCATGCGATCCGGTGCCGCTGTCATCGTGCGGTCCACGCGGACGCTGCCGAGCTGGCCGGCGATCGCGCCGAGCACCGATTGCTCTGCGCGCGTCGCCACAGGCTGCGTCATGTACCAGCCATCTGCGCGCTGCTCAAAGCTGGCAGTAAACGCGCCGCGCTCGATCGTAAGATTCGTAATGTCAGGCGCAGTGAGTGAATACACCGGCTTCGAATTAGACGACGCATCGCCAGTGGGAACGCTACTATCCGAATCGCCCGAAGCGTCGCTCGGCTTCGTGTGCTTCAAATCGTAGAAATACACATAGGCGGCGAGCGCCGCAGCCAGCAGAAAGATGATCCCCGTGCTCTTTTTCATGGTGATCTAGCGCCGCTTCCACCAGATGTAAACGCCGGAAAGAATCACGATGCCCGGCAGTAACAGCAGGCTGAACCAATTCAGCTCGCGGCTCTGCGTTTCGGTGAAAGTAACGCGCCGGCTGGTCGCGCTCTTGGGCCGGATGGAGATGAGATCCTCGTCTTCCGCAAGCCAATTGACCGTGTTCATGAAAAGATCGGCGTTGCGAACCTGCCCCGCGGCCTGATTGGACGCAAATTGCGAGTTGCCGATCACCACCAGCCGCCCATCCTTGGGGCTCGGCTCCGGCCCGGCCCTCCGCTCCGAAGCCACGCCGAGAGAAAGTGGGCCGAGCGTATCTTTCGTCGCGTCGTATTTAATCTCCTTCACGCTCGGATCGAGCTTCGGGATGGTAAAGCTGCGCGTCGAGCTTTTCATCAGCTCCGTGGTTCCCTCTTGGGTTTTGTTCTTGTCGGCGATGGAGACGGTGCGCGCCAGCGGATAGAAAGTCATGGCGTTGCCGAACGTCTTCGTAATCGGGCTGGTGCCATAGGTGACGACGATGGGAACGAACGGCCCCATCTGACTCACTTGGCTCAGCGCACTGGCGTCCACCACCACGTTGTCGCCCACTTTGATATTCCAGGCGGAGAACACGTTGTCGAGTTTCGGATCCGTTTCCGGATCGATCATGACGAACACCTTGCCGCCGTCGTCGAGATACTTCGCGAGAAGTTGCGCTTCGGCCGGAAGAAATCCCTGCTTGGGTCCGGCAATAACCACCAGACTGCAATCCGCCGGTACGCTGCTTTCCGTCGCCAGGTCAAAGCTTTTCGTCAGATAGCTTTCTTGTATGAGCGCGTTATTGACTCCCGCAAATCCGTCCGCATCGCTTGCCGTAATCGCTTTCTCGCCGTGGCCCTCGACGAAGCACACCGTCTTTTGTGTAGCGCGCGTCACCTTTACGATGGCGTTGGTGATGTCCTGTTCGTTCGTGGCCTCGAGCAACTGATGCTTTGATCCCGACGCCACCACCGCTTGCTTCATGTGTGAGACACCGAGATCCCGCGCGACTTCGGGATGTTCCTGCGGGTCAACAAACTTGAAATGCAAATGCGCGCTAAGATTCCTGTATTCCCCGATCCGATCCTGGAATTCGATATCCGGCAATTTGTCGAACCAGTAGACATCCACGTCCTGCTTCAGGCCGCCCACAATCCGTTTGGTCTGGTCGGACAGCGTGAAGAGTTTCTCCGTGGTCATATCCACGCGCTTGTGGTGGCGGTAGCTGAGGAAATTCAGGAACCCGAGAATGGCGACGACCGAGACAATGAGCGTCGCCGCGTTCGTTCCCAGCCGCGACGACCGCCGCGAGAAGAATTGAATGATGGATTGATAGCCGATTACCAGCGCGGCGAGGAGCACCACCCCGCCGCCGATGAGCAGGATTTTGCTCAACAGCAGCAGTTCGCCCTGCAGTTCGTAGCGAATGCTGCCGGCGATGGCCATGGCGACGCCGATCGTCGCAATATTACGGAGCCATTCCTGGCGGTCCCAATTCATCTGTCCTGCTCCTCCTCGAAAACGCTGCACCGCGCGGGCAAATGTCTCTCTAGGCCCTGCGCCACCGCATCGAATCCAAACTGCGAATCGTCAAGAAAATCGCCAGCACGATCAGGCTCAAATAGAAGACGACGTTTCCAGAGTCCAGAACGCCGCGCGTGAAATCATCATAGTGCCGGACGACCGAGAGGTATTGCACCACTGCGCCGATGCCGCTCGATGTGTTCCTCGACCCAAAATCGATCACCCACAAAATCAGAAATACGCCAAACGTCAGCACGGCCGCGATGATCTGGTTCTCCGTGAGCGACGAGAACAGCGAGCCCAGCGCCAGCAGTACGCTCCCCAGCAACAGCGCTCCCAAATAAGCGCACACCAAAACCTTCCACGGCGGCGCCGGCTCGCTATGCGAAAACATGAAGATCGAATAAACGGCGGTCGGCAGCAGCAAAATAACCAGCAGTGAGAGCGACGCAAGAAACTTGCCCAGCACAATTTCGAAATCGGTGATCGGCGAGGTCATCAGCAACTCAATCGTCCCGCGCTTCCTCTCCTCCGCGTAAACTCCCATCGTCAGCATCGGCGTCAGGAACAAAAGGATCGACGAGAGAATCCCGAAGAAATAGCGGAGCGTCTGCGAGGGCACATCGATGTTCATCCCGCCCCCGAATTGCATGCTTTGCATTCCCATCTCGAACGCTTGCTCGATGACACTCGCCAGAACGCGCGTAAAAAAGAACCCCGTGAGCATCAAGAACACGCCGCCAATGATGTAGGCAATCGGCGAGACGAAGTAGTGGCTCATTTCCTTGCGATACACCGCGTAGAGGCCTTTCATTTCGTCTTCCGCTCCTCAGTTGGCGCTTGATTCGGCATGCGCCGAATCGTCCGTCGTCAATTCCAGGAAAATGTCTTCGAGGCTCAAATGCATCCCGCGCAGCTCGAATAGCGGCCAGCCTTTTCCCACCAGCTTGGCGGCGATAGCGCTTCGCACGTCCTGCCCTTGCGCCGATTCGACCGTCAACGCAATCCGCCCGCTTCCTCCGGCGCTCTCCACGCTCACGTTGCGAATGCCCGGAATTTCCTGCAGCGCCGCGCGCGCGGATTTTTCATCCGCCTGCACTTCGATATGCACGCGCTGCCCGCCTTTAAGCTGCGAAGTAAGATTCGCCGGCGTATCCACCGCGGCAATCTTGCCCTTGTTGATGATCACCACGCGGTCGCAAGTCATGCTCACTTCCGGCAAAATGTGCGTGGAAAGAATGATGGTGTGATTCCCTGCCAGTCCCTTGATCAGGTGCCGCACCTCGATAATCTGCTTCGGATCAAGCCCCACCGTCGGCTCATCAAGAATAATCACATCCGGATCGTGGACCAGCGCCTGCGCAATCCCCACGCGCTGCTTATAACCCCGCGAGAGCCTCTTGATCAGCTCGTCGCGCTTATCTTCCAGGCTCGTTTTCTTGATCGCATCAGCAATCAAGCCCTCGCGCTTTTCCGCCGGCACAATTTTGATGCGCGCCACGAAATCGAGATACGCGTGAACGCTCATGTCCGTATAAAGCGGCGGATTTTCCGGCAGGTATCCGATGCGCCTCCTCACCTCCATCGAATCCGTGGACACATCAAATCCGCCGATCAGTGCCGTTCCGCTCGTAGCGGGCATGAAGCCCGTCAAAATGCGCATCGTCGTCGTCTTCCCCGCCCCGTTCGGGCCCAGGAAGCCGAGAATTTCGCCTTTATTCACCTTGAAGGAAACGTGGTCAACCGCGGTCTTATCGCCGAACGATTTCGTTAAGTCCTGCACTTCTATCAATGCCGGCCTCCCAAGCGGGCAGTACTCGCCGCTTCCGATTTAGATGCGAGGATTGAACACTGGGCAAGAGCAGCGTTTCGGCACGCTCGCAAACACTCCTTTATACCAAAAAAGTTAGCAGAATTGAAAACCGCGTGGTGGGAGTCCCCCAGTTCGGTGGGCCTGCCCGCCGCAGCCTTGGCGTAGGTGGGAGCCCCCGCATTCATGCGGGGGAAGGAGCGCTTCCGCGCTCCGGGAAAAGCCTCGCCCTTGACGATGCGCTTTAGCGCTGGCTCCCGGTGCTGATTACTTCAGGAGGGGATCGAGAAGATTAGCGACCTCAGACTCGCCGACTTCCCCTGCGCGATCGTAGACCACTTTCCCAGCTCGATCGAGAATAGTCACATGCGGAATCGAGCCCCGATAATGCGCAGAGATCAATTGATCTTGCTCCTGCGAATGTTTCAAATCGAGATCAATGATGACGAAATTCACCCGCCCGCGATACTTCTCGTAGAGGCTCACCGTACGCCGCGCCTGCCGCTTAGAGTTATAGCAAGCCTCCCCATAAAAAATGATGTAGTTCGGCTTGCTCGCAGCAACGCCATCGTCCATGCGCTCGCCGGTGATCAGCGGCCCATCGTTAGAGTCGCTCGAATAATCAAGATGCGCGTTCAACTTTAGATTCTCGCCGGCACGGGCAGGCACGGAAACGCCACCGAGCAAAACCAACAGGACCGTCGCAATGATCTCCGCGCGTTTTGTCCGAAAGATTGTCATGTGCATTGGATTCCCAAACTAAAAGAATGTTTCAAGCCCGACGCAACTCCGAGCATCTAGTCTCCAAAGTTGGATCTGGCAGCCCGCGAATCTCCAATCACAGACAATGGCCGGCTCGCCTCCGTCCGATGCAGCAAACCAGCCTCGCATCGAATGCACGGGCTATATCCTTCCTTCGTAGCCTCCTCCACCGGAATCATCGTCGATTTGCCGTGAATGAACGTGCATCCGGGCACGTGAAATGTCTTCCCACTGTCGGTAACCACCACCATGTTGGCCGACGGCGGGCGCAGTGCAGGTTCACTCATCGGCGCGCGCAACTCCGGCGCAGCAAATCGCGGCAAGCTGAACATCACCATCGCTGCCGCCACAAGTCCCGCTCCCGCCAGCGAAACGATCCAAGTAGCCGCCGCCCCGCGTTCCGGCCGCGCCTGCAGCGAAAGCCGCCGATGCAGCGACGCCCCAAATTCCGCCGGGAGTTCGAACATGCGCGCATCGCCGTAAATCTGCACGACATTCTTCGTCCCAGCAAGCACCGCCGAACACCGCCGGCAGCCCGCCACGTGCCGCTCGATATCGCCGCGCAGCCCCGCGTCCACTTCATCATCAACGTAATTCGAAATCTCGAGCCAAACTTCTTCGCATTTCAAGTCCATGGCTTAGTTCCCTTCTCAAACGCCAGCGGGCGATTCCAAATGCCGCCAAGCCCCGGAGCAAGAATTTCCCGCAGCATCAATCGAGCCCGCAGCAGCCGCGTCTTCACGGTGCCGGGAGTGATGCCGATCGCTTCCGCGGTTTCTTCAATACTCAAATGCTGGATATCGCGCAGCACAAAAACCTCGCGATACTTTTCCGCAAGCAGCCCCAGCGCTTTCACCAATTGATCGCGCACTTCTTTGCGTTCGAGCTCTTCGGAAGGAATCTCGCGCCAGTCCGCGAAATCCTGCGGAACGAACTCGCCCTCTTCGCCTTCTTTCTCGAGTTCCTGAAACGGCTTCATGATCTCGCGGTGCTCTTTTCGACGGCGCATGCGCGCCTCGTTGATCGTCACGCGCGTGAGCCACGTCCCGAATCGCGACTCGCCCCGGAATTGCCCGAGATGCGCGAAAGCCTTCAGAATGGCCTCTTGGGCCACTTCCTGCGCGTCGGCCTCGTTCTGCAGGATCGCGAACGCGGTTACATACACGCGCCGCTCGTACGGCCGCACCAACTCCGCAAAAAGTTCCCGCTCGCCCCGCCGGATTCTCTCGATGAGCGCGCGCTCGTAAGCCAGCGACGCAATCTCGCCGGACGGCGCTCCTCCGTCCTCGCTTCGGGCTTTCGCCGGTAATGACATCTCAGTAGCTCGCGCGCCTCGTCGCCTTAGCCCGCAGCGCTAACGCAAATACTCCGGATCTTTCTTCCAGCCGCTCAGCATCGAGACAAAATTATTCCATCCGTGCAACAACACCATCACCAAATGCCCGCCGATGAAAAACAGAAATCCCAGCATCACGAAAAAATGCCACACGCGCGCGTAGTGAAATCCGCCCATCAGCCGTCCCAACCACGAGAATTGCACGGGACGATAAAGCACCATGCCGGTGAGCACCGACAGCACGCCGAGAAGAATTGCAGACGTGTAGGCCAATTTCTGCAGCGGATTGTACGGCTCATTCAACTCCGACTTGGGTCCGAAAAGAAAATAATGCCGCGCCATCGGCCACACGCCGCGAATATCGCGCGGCATAAACAGAACCTGGCGAAAATTCCCACTGAAAATCTCGTAGGCGATATAGAGCAGGCCTGTCCCGATGTAAATCCACAAAAACGTGAAATGCCACTGCAGCGCCCCGCCGAGCCAACCGCCCAGCGTGAGCTGCTGTGGAATATTGATGAAATCCTTTTGCGGAATCTTCGGCCCAAAGCTCGGAAACGCCCGAAAGATGCGCAAGCCGCTGGCGATCAGCACCAGCAGCGCCACCGAATTGATCCAATGGCACAACCGCACAAGGAAAGGATGCTCGTAAGCCGCGCGCACCTCCGCCCCACTCTTTCGCGCCTCCCAAGTTATAATTCTCTTCGGCGCAGCCGCGCTCATTCCGCCTCCGCAAGAGTCCGTAGGGGGGCGGGTTTACACGCCCCCGGTGTACGCTCGGTTTTTGATTTTTGAACGCTGGCTCTCATGCGTAACCTACAATCCGTAGTACGAGCTGTAACCCTGATCTTCCCAATACCCTCGCTTCGAAAGCACGTCAGTAACGTGAATCCGCGTCAGATACTTCGCGTTCTTATAGCCAATCTTCGTCGGAATGCTCATCCGCACCGGCGCGCCATGCTCGCGCGTCAAAGGCCGGTCGTACATCTCGTAACAAAGGAGCGATTGCGGATGCCGCGCCGTCTCCATATCCAGCGACGAGTAATAATCGTCCGCGCATTCGATGTACAGAAATCGCGCCCGCGGATTCGCACCGGCAAGATCCAAGAAATCAACCAGCCGCGCGCCGCCAAATCTCCCGATCACGTCCCAACCCTCGACGCAAATATGCCGCGTGTTCTGCCGCTGCCGAGGAAGCCCCTGAATTTGCGCCAACGTGTATTCACCAGGCCGCTGAACATCTCCGCTAACCTTCAGCTTCCACGCATCCAGATCCACGCCCGGATCGTCCACGTCATAAGTATTCACAGGAAAGCGCTCGAAGGCCGCCAACTCAGCGTCCGAAAATGTAGGAGCAAGATGCCCGCGCCGGAAAAGTTTCGCGCTAGCCCAGTCGTGAAACGCAAGCCCTCCCTTGAGCAGCGTCTCCTGCACCGACGGCACAGCAAACGCCCCCAGCAACACCACCGGCGAAAGCTTCAGGATTTCCCGCCGCCGAATCTGCTTAGCTCGTCTCTCGTTGGTTGCGTCAGCCAAGGTCAACCTTTCGACCAGCTTCACTTATTCCTTCAAAGTACGCACTCCAGCATTCTCTCGGATGCCCGGATTCCGCAAATGTTACACCCGCCAAATCAGATTCGCCCGCAAGCAAGGTACCGCTGGCGTCCCGCCGGCATCTTACGACCGCAAACGTCGGCAAAGGCCGCAATCGTGCGCGGATCGGAATGCAACTAAGAGCGGCCGGTCGGTCCGCCCGAGATTATTGCCATTAGCCGGGCGTGCAATCGCCGGATGCCGACAGGGACGCAGGCGGTACCAACCCTTAAAACGACAACCGAATCCCCACCTGCGCCGCAAACGGAATCCCCACCGTCGTACCCGGCCCAAAAAAATCGCCCAGCGCCCCGGAGGGCACGCGCAATTGATTAGCGCTGGTGATCGGCTGCGTCTGCGAACAAGCCGCATTCAAACAAAACGCCGTAGCATTCGTAAGGCTATTCACCGGCGTAGGCAGCGCCGAAATATCCGTCACAAAATTCGCCCCCGGATTATTCCGGTTGAACACGTTGAAAAATTCCACGAACGGCATCACGCTGATTCTCTCCGCAAAATGAAACGGCCGGCTCACCCGCAAATCCATCTGGATATAAGGCGTCCCGCGAAATTGATCGAGCGAAGTCTGCACTCCATTCACCACCGCGCGATCGTCGGTCGGATCGCCTGTGCCGTTCACGTCCGAAGGAGTGGTCATGGTAAAAGGCCGCGCGCTTTCGGCCTGCGCCAGCGTGGACACCTCAAACCCAAACGGCGCATAGAAAGTGCCGGCCAAAACGAATCGGTGCGTAACATCCTCACCTGACGGGCCGTAGTCGCCCGGCCCAAACGCATGCAGCGGATTGCAGATACCATCCACATAATCGAAAAGCTCGCCGAGAACGCAGCCCCAAGTGTTCGCTCTCGAAAGCGTATAGTTCGCCACCAAATTGAACCGCCGCGAAACGTTCCCTTGCAGGTGCACCATCAACGCGTTGTAGCTCGAGCGATTATCGCTGCGGAGCACCGCCACGTTCGGAACATCCACCTGGTCGCCCGCGAGCGGCGTGAACAGCGTCGAACCAGCCACATATTGGTAGCGCGCATAACCGTGTACGCCCTGCTCGTGCGTGTAGTCCGCGCTCAGCGTCCATTTCTTGTTGAACGCGTGCGCCACGCCTCCAGTCACGTGGATCGCATACGGCGTCTTGTAATGTGGATCGATCAACGCTCCGTCGCCGCCTCCCGGAACGCATCCTGAATCGCCCGGCGCCGCGCACGGACCCGCCAGCGGCGAATTCACAGCTTGCAGCGCAGTCACCCACCCGTTCTGCGCCAGATCGTTAAAGAACAACCCGAATCCCGCGCGCAAGACCGTTCTCCCCGATTGCCCCGGCGAGTACGCCACGCCCAGCCGCGGCGCGAAAGCCTTGCGGTAATCATGCGGCGCCCCGCCGGCGAGCGGAATCTGCAGCGCCTGCAGCGTGAGCAGCGCGGGATTCTCGAGCTGCGAGCGCCCCTCGGCGGTGAAGAGCCCAAATGTAGTGTCGTAGCGCACGCCGTAGTTTAGCGTGAGCCGCGGCGTGATGCGCCACGAATCCTCGGCGTACAACCCAAGCCGCTGCACGTTTTGCGTGAACACGCCATTCCCCGCCGGCGTAAATTCGCACGTGATGCCGGATGCCGCTGACGGCTGCGTCGCGCATCCGTTGCTGAAGAAAAATCGCGACGGATCGGCGGCATAAAAGCTCGGGTCGTTCGGATAAAGCAGCAGCGTTTCCGCAGTCCCCGCCAGCGCCCCGCTCAACACGGGTTCATGAATGAAATTCACGCCGAATCGCGGAGCGTGGCTGCCCGAAGTATTCGTCACGTCGTAACGAAATTGATATTTCTCCTGATTTCGCAGCACTGGAAACGCCGTGATCGGCGTAACGAATTGATTGTCGCCAAAAGTCTCGAAACCCGAAATTGTGCTGGAAGTCGAGCTGAACGGAAACGCCAGCGCGAACCCGAAATTCGAATTGCGCGCCTCGGTGTGATGCAGCCCACTGGCTTCAAACACGAACGCGCCAAGCCACGTCGGGCTGAACGCGTAGTGCTGATCGAGCAGCAGATTCATGTAATTCGAGTGCGACGTCGCACCGGTCGATTCCAACGTCGCCTGCTGCACCAAATCGTTATTCGTGGTGTAGGTATCGAGCGCCCCGCGCAAAAACCATTGCGCCTTCGCCGACTGCGCCCAATCCACCCGCACCGTTCCCAGGAAATCGTTGAACGGCACCGGCACATGATTCGGCACCGCAATCGAATTCACGCCGGTAATCAGCCCCTCCGAGGCAAGCGATGCCAGCGCCTGAAATTCGTCGAGGCTCGCCGGGCTGTAGGAAATGCTCGCATCCTCGTGCACATACTCGAGCGAGGAGAACAACCACAGCTTGCCTTTCTCGATCGGGCCGCCAAGTGTGCCGATGTAATTCTGTCGCGAAAAAGGCTGCTTCGGTTCGGGCGCAGGATTATCGATTGGAAGCCGCGCATTCATCGCCGCGTCGCGCTCGTAGAATGCCGCGCCGCCGTGCCATTCATCCGAACCTTGCTTCGTCGTCAACAACACCGAGCCGCCCGTCGTGCGACCCGTCTCGGCCGATTCCTGCGCGGTTCTCACCGCGAATTCCTCGATCGCATCGGGCGAATAATTCTGCAGGAATCCTCCGATGTAATCGTCCGAATTGTCTCCGCCATCCACCGAAAGCTCGACGTTCAGCCCCGAACTTCCCCCGAACGAAACCGCGGTAATGCGCGCCTTGGTCGGATCGGAGGGCTCGACGGGCTCCGTACCCGGCGCAATATAGGCGATATTCGCGAAGCTGCGATGCGCCAGAGGAATCGATTCCAGATCGCCGGCGGAAACAATTCCCTGCTGCACCACGCTCGCCGTGTCGATCGGCTCGGTCGTAATCGAAGACGCCACCGCATGCACGCTCACGGACTCGCGCACCGTCTCCGCCTGCAGCGTGACGCCGATTTCGCGAATCACTCCGACGACGACCGTGACGTCCGCCTGCGCCTCAGCGAATCCCTTCGCGCTCACCGTGATTCGATACGCACCCGGCAGAAGATTCTCGACCCGAAATTCCCCGCGCGCATCGCTCGAAACCTCCCGCCCGACCGATCTCGCCTCCGCCCGAATCACCACTCGAGCCGAGGGAACCACCGCACCGCTGCTGTCTTCAACGATCCCGCGAACCGCGCCGCGCGGATTCTGCGCCAAAAGCCGCTCAGAAAGCCCGCCGGCAAGCGCCAGCAATGCGGCGATGATTCCGACCGCGGGCAACGAACGGGCGACCCTGCGCATCCAGCCTCCTGACGCAATCGGGGGGATTATCCCAGATGAGTTTAGACGTGTCGACGCGATACGCGCCTCCCGGTGCGCCTCCATTTCGCCATAATCCCCTGCCGCTTCCAGCTCTTCGACCCGTCGCATCGCAACGCCGTCGCCAGGCCCTCCATCCGAACCCGCCGCTCGCGGAAAAGCGCGTTGACACTCTCATCTCCTTTTGCTATTCACCTTGTTCGCCTTTTTTGTGGGACTCGGGTCTGAATCCCCGCTGGCTTCAGAATGCGCACCTGCAAAGCCCTGGCAGTGCCTTCGAGAAGGAGAGTTGCCTCGCACTCGCGCGGCTGAACATTACATGATGGTTTGCAGCCACAGAATGGCGGGTGCCAGGTTCCGCCTCCCGAATTTCATTGGCCGCATCGTTCCCGTACTAGTGGCGATTTTTCTGATTGCCGGCTGCCACGGCGGCGGCAGCAGCGCCGGCGCCCTCTCCATCAAACTCGTTCCCACAGGCACCGTGTCAGTCGATGCGCAGCAGGTAGTTTCGTTCACCGCCACGGTCTCAAACGACACCACAAATTCCGGCGTAACCTGGCTCGTCTTCAACGACACCAGCACCAACCCGCCGACTTGCACGCTCCCGGATTGCGGCACCCTTTCGAACTCGACGCCGTTCACTGTAACGTACACCGCGCCGGGCAACATCGCCGCGCAACAGAGCGTGATGCTCCGAGCCACGTCCGCCGCCGACACTTCGATCCTCGTCAATGTGACCATCAACATCGACATCGCCATGATGTTCACAACCACCACGCTTCCCGGTGGTGAAAACGGCGTGCCCTACAGCGAAAAGCTCGCCGTCACGGGCGGCGTCACCCCGCTGAAATTCACTCTCGCTTCCGGCACGCTGCCCGCGGGCCTGAGCCTCGGCACGGACGGCGCGATCGCCGGCACTCCCAGCGGTTCGGGGACATCCCAATTCAACGTACAAGTTGCCGATGGCGCGACTCCGCCGGCCACCCTGGCTCAAATGTTTAGCATCACCATCGCGCCAGCGCAGCCCATTTCCATCGTCACCACGACGCTGCCCCAGGGACTCGTCGGTGTTCTCTACAACGCCTCCATCAGCGCCAACGGCGGCATTCCGCCGCTAACGTGGAGCCTTCTCTCGGGCACGCTGCCTCCAGGATTGACGTTAACCACGATCACGACAACCACGGGCTCGCCACCGGTGACCACCACCATCGGTCAAATTTCCGGCACCCCCACAACTCAAGGAACGTCGAACTTCACCGTCGAAGTGCAGGACTCCGCCATCCCGCAGCAAACCGCGACGCAGGCTCTGAGCATCACCATCAACGCTCCGTCGCCTCTCACGATCACAACTCCTTCCCTTCCGGGCGGCACTACCGCTGTCCCTTACAGCGAAGCCATTCAGGCCACCGGTGGCGTTGCTCCGCTGAGCTGGAGCGTGATTGCCGGACTTCTGCCTCCCGGTCTATCGCTCACTCCATCCACAGGCACGCTCTCCGGCATTCCCAGCCGCGAAGGCTCCTCGACCTTCACAGTGCAAGTCGCCGATTCCGAATCCACGCCGCAGACCGCGACGATGACCTACACGCTTCCCATCGCCGCAAACGGCAATCTGATCCAGGACAATCTGCTCCTCAGCGGTCCTTTCGCATTTTTCTTCCGCGGCTTCGGCCCCGCTGCAGGCGCGCCGGAATTTCCCGAGATACTCGCCGGCCAGTTCACGGCCGACGGCAAAGGAACGATCTCCTCCGGCACTCTCGATGTTCATTCCAACAGTCTGAAGCTGGGTCAATCGTTCACCGGCGACTACTCGATGGGATCGGACGGCCGCGGCAGCATGACCTGGAGCATCCCGGAGAGCGGCACCACGACGCTCACGCTGACATTCCAAGTGGCGCTCGACGCGGAGGGAAATCTGACTTTCTCCGAGCAGGATAACTCGGGCAATCGCGGCGCGGGCATTATCCGCCGCCAAACTTCGACGTCATTTACAGCCGGGGTCTTCAGCGGCGATTACGCGTTCCTCTTCCCCGGCTATGATGCCACCAACAAACGCAGCGTCATGGCCGGCCGCTTCCGCGCCGATGGCTCGTCGCAGATCAGCAATGGCGCTGCGGACGTCAACGATTCCGGCACGACCACCAGCTTCGCGGCTATCAGCGGCTCGTTTGGAAACCTCTCGGCAAACGGGCGCGGCTCGCTCACGATATTCGTCGACCCGAATCTGGAGAGCTTCGTTTTCTACCTCATCTCTCCCAACGAGCTCTTCTTCGTTTCAACGCAAGAGTCATCCACCGCGGCAAATGGGAAGGTCACGATCACAAATCTTCCGCCCTTCGGCGGCATCGCACGGCACGAATCCGGCGGGCCTTTTGCCAACGCATCGCTCAATGGCAACTACGTCGTCACAGGCACGGGTCTTGACGCCGCAGGCAGTTCCAGCGTCTTCGGCAGCCTGATGCTCTTCACTCCCAGCAACACGAGTGCGGGCAGCATCACCGCACAAACATTCGATCAAAACGACGGCGGCTCGATCTCCGCGGCCGTCCCGCCGGTCGGAAAATTCACCGTGCAGTCCAACGGAAGAGTCACGCTCATCGAGAGCACCAATCGCCTCGGGGTAGGCTATCTCGTAAGTCCGAGCGAGGCATTTTTCATCGGCGCCGACGCTGCCGCCACCTCCGGCCGAATCGAACTGCAAACCGCCGCGTCGTTCAACCTGGCCTCCGTGCAGGGCCAATTCACGCTCGGCGGTCCGTCTCTTACAGACGCCCAAACGACCACGCTCAGCGGCGTGGCCTCGGCGGACGGCGCTGGAAATATCACTGGAACGACCGATTCCGAAGACGGCGGAGGCACGCTGGGAAATGGTCAAGCTCTGACGGCAACTTACACAGTAGCGTCAAATGGGCGCGGCGTCGTGACGGCCGGAAGCGGCGCGGGCCTGCCCGCAAGCCTAGCCCTGTACATTTCTTCACCGACGGACGTGCGCCTAATCTCCATCGATCCGTCCGATGCCCATCCCGAACTATTCCTGTTCGACTACTAACCCCCCAGCAGCGACGCGGTGATCGAGTATTCCGTAGGGCCCGGCTTCAGCCGGGCCTCTTTTCTCTTCGAGTCATCCAGCGATACCCAAAATTCCCCAGCGTTACTTCTTCTCCTTCTCGTCCTTCTCTTCCAATCGCAGCGCCGCGGAATTGATGCAAAACCGCTGCCCCGTAGGCTTCGGCCCGTCATTGAACACATGCCCAAGATGCGCATCACACCGGCTGCACAGCACCTCTTCTCGAAGCATCCCGTGGCTCGTGTCCCGCTCCACTTCCACGCTGTTTTCGTCCACAGGCTTGGAAAAGCTCGGCCAACCTGAGCCGGAATGAAATTTCGCGTCGGACTCGAAGAGCGGCTGCCCGCAACAAACGCACACGTACATCCCCGGCGTCTCCGTCTCCTCGTATTCGCCGGTAAACGGCGGCTCAGTTCCCTTCTGCCGCGTCACGAAATACTCATTCGCCCCCAACTGCTTCTTCCACTCCGCATCCGACTTCTTAATCTTCTCCGTCATGTAGCATCCCTCCCAGTTCGGCTCATTCGCGTTATCCTACACTAGGCAAGCCGGCAATCGGCCGCCCCGCCCAGTTTCGCGCCACCCGGCATCTGATTAGATAACTTGGAATGCCATTTGATTCACCGCCCCGCTCCGCAGCCTTTCTGAAGGAGCTCGCATTTCCCAGCGCGAGCGTCGCCCCGAACGGAGCCGCTGCATATCCGCCAGAAAGCCGTTGCCTTTCGGTGGCAGCCCCCGCATTCATGCGGGGGAGGAGCGCTTCAGCGCTCCGGAAGAAGCGTCGCCTTTGCCGATGCGCTTTAGCGCTGGGCCCCGAGCGTCCACGACTGCAGGATTCCGTTTAGCCGTCCGAGTCCGACGCGTTCTCGATGGTCAATCCACTTGGCACCGATCGCCACTTCCGCGCTATAGTGGGGTTGGCGCTCCGGGCGCCGCCGTGTCCGCGGGAATTGCCGAGCCCACCGATCATCGTCCTTCGACATTTTCGAGACGCATCTTCTTTCGGCCCGTCACGCGGATTCCGGGCAATGACTCGAAAGGAGATCGTCATGTCCGGAAACGTTCCCCGTTCCTTTCCCACGCGCCGGCTCCCCAAGCAGCCTAGTCTGGAGCAGTTGCGCAAGCAGGCCAAGGACCTCCTGCAGCAATATCGCGCCGGCGATCCCGCCGCTGTCGCGGAAATCCAGCAGTTCGAGCGCCGGCCCGATCCAGCGGCGTTCGCACTCAATGACGCCCAGCGTGTGCTGGCGCGCGCCTATGGTTACGAGAGTTGGCCGAAACTCAAAGCGTTCGTTGACG
This sequence comes from uncultured Acidobacteriota bacterium, assembly GCA_963841235.1. Lineage (GTDB taxonomy): Bacteria > Acidobacteriota > Terriglobia > Acidiferrales > UBA7541 > Palsa-147. The sequence continues at coordinate 643,936 of CAWJBU010000001.1, forward strand.
GCGCGAATGTGGCCAGACTCGCCGAGGCGGTTCAAGCCGGCGATGCTGCGCGGGTGCGCGCCCTGCTGAATGCCCGCCCGGAACTCGCCGCCATGGATATGGCGGACAACGACGAGCATCGCGCCCTGCACTACGCGGTGATGCGCCGCGACGCAGCTATGGTGAAGCTGCTCATGGAAGCCGGCGCCGATGCGCGCCAGGGCATTTTCCCGCATCGCGATGCAACATCGGCTTTGGCGATCGCCAAGGATCGGGAGTACAGCGAGATCGTCGCCATCATCGAGGAAGAAGAGCGGCTTCGCCGCGCGGAGCTGAGCTGCCCCAACGCCACCATCTCACCTGCACAAGAACGAATTCATCAAGCCATAGCGAAGGGCGAGAATACAGAAGCCATCCATCTGCTGGAGGCGGATGGATCGTTGATCCAAGCCTGTGACCGCGACGGTGGGACGCCACTGCACATCGCCGCGCAAGCGGGCAACGAAAAGATGGTCGCGTGGCTGCTGAACCGGCGCGCGCCGGTGCGCAAGCAGGACGTCGGCGGATTGACCGCGCTCGACCGCGCGGCGCTCGCCGCCGATCCGCGCAACGAGCACGCCAAGCAGTTTCCAGCGATCGCCAAGTTGCTGCTGGAGAATGGCGCGGAGGTGACCATCCGCGGCGCGGTGGCATTAGGCGACGCGAAGCGCGTTCGCGAACTTGCCGGCGGCAACCCCGCGGTGCTGCGGGAGATCAATTGGAAAAGCGGCGGGCTGCTCAGCCTGGCCGTAAATCACGGGCAGATCGAAATCGTCCGGCTGTTGCTCGACCTCGGAGCCGATGTGGACGAGCGGATCATGCTGGACGAATTGGAAGAACCCACTCCAAGCTGGGGCACTCCGCTGTGGTATGCAGCTCTGGCGGGGCAGCGTGAAATCGTCGAGCTGCTGCTCGATCGCGGCGCCGACCCCAACGCAAACGTTTATGCCTCCGGTTGGCCGCTGCGCAACGCCTGGGGTCATAAGGACGACAGCGTCAAACGGCTTTTGCTGGCGCGCGGGGCTGAGCCGCAGCCTTACATGATCGCCGAAGCGCACGATGTGGACGAGGCCAGGCGGCAGCTCGAGGGCGACGCCAGCGAGGAACTGGCAAGGGAATTTGCCTGGTCGGCGGCCGACCACGGATGCCCGGCAATCGTCGAACTGGCGCTAAAACGGTTGAACTGGCGCCGCGACGATTCCCGGTGGCACTGGATTCTGATCCAGCCGATTCGCGGCGTGGGATCGAGCCACGCGGACCACGACGGCCACTTCGGGTGCATGGCGGCGTTGCTGCAGCATGGGATCGACGCGAACGTCTCGCGCTATGGTCAAACTGCTCTGCATTTCACGGCGGCGAGGCACGGCGTGCTTAGCGGGGCGGAGCGCGCCCGTTTTGCTGCCATGCTGATCGATCACGGGGCCCGGCTCGATCTGCGGGACGAGCTGCTCAAGTCAACGCCTCTCGGCTGGGCGTGCCGTTGGGGACGAAAGGAGCTGATCGAGTTGCTGATCGCGCGCGGCGCCCCGGTCGACGAGCCCGACTCCGAACCATGGGCAACGCCAATGGCGTGGGCAGAGAAAACGGGACAAGACGCCGTCCTCGCAATCCTGCGAGCGCAAAGGCACTGAGTTCCCGCATTTCGGTGGCATTCTCCGTATCTCGATGCGGATTCCCGGCATTTCGGCGGGAGCCCCGCAGAAATTCGCGCCGTTCGTGTTATCATTTTTTGCTTCGTGGGCCGGTAGCTCAATGGTAGAGCAGCTGACTCTTAATCAGCGGGTTGGAGGTTCGAGTCCTCCCCGGCTCACCACGTCTTTCGGTTGACCGCTTTATAGCAATTATGCGATAATTAAATCGAGCAGGTCCCGGCAATGAGCCGCGAGTTTTCCATTGGCTATGTTCAGCTGCCGAACGGGCGGATGCCCGCCACAGACTTCGTGGATTCGCTGGATGACAAGGCAGCCGCGCGAATAGACGCCTTCATCGATCGCCTGCGCGTTTATGGCAATCGCATGCAGGGCAAATTTGTGAAGTAGCTTACAGAAGACATTTTCGAGCGGCGCGTTAAGCAATTCGACCGGATGTTTCGGGTTCTATTCTTTTACCAGCCGGGAATGCTGATCGTGATTACCTCAGGGTTTCAGAAGAAAACAGAACAGACCCCGCCAGCCGAGATCGCTAGGGCAGAGCAGCTTCGAAAGTTGTGGATGAAATACCGGAATCATTACACCGGATCGCCGAAGGAAAAGGAGATCATCTTGAAGGAGTTCGGACAATGACACAGACCGCCAAACCCGACCGCCACGCCGAAATTATCCAGCAGCGCGCGCGCAAGAGCACTAGGTACCGGAAGGTATTCGCGCGAACTTCGCATCAAATTGATCTGGCGATGCTGGTCCGCGAGATGCGCGAGGATGTGGGATTCACCCAAGCCGAACTCGCCAAAAAAGTTGGCACAACGCAGTCCGTCATCGCTCGTCTTGAGGATGCTGAATACTCCGGTCGTTCTCTCACGATGCTGGAGCGTATCGCGTCGGCTTGCGGCGTGGCCCTGAAACTTCATGCCGAGAAAAAGCCTCATTTCGATCGCGAAGTTGCGCTAGTTTAGACGGGGGACTGCCAGCGTTTGTTCATCTTCATTCAGCCAGCCACGTAGGCAGCAATTTGAGATGAAAGCCTGCTTGCTTCACGCTCCCGCACCAATAGCCTCCGCGCCGCTTCAGTTCACCGACGTCCCTGTTCCGCAGCCTGCGGATCTCCAAGTCCTCGTTCGCGTCCGCTTCTGCGGCGTTTGCCGCACCGACCTGCACGTCATCGAGGGCGAATTGCCGCCGCGCAAGTCGCCCGTCATTCCAGGGCACCAAGTTGTGGGCGTGATCGAGAAACTCGGCGCCGGGGCTCGCCGCTTCCCTCTCGGCACCCGCGTCGGAATCGCCTGGCTGCATCGCACCGACGCCGTCTGCAGCTATTGCCGTTCCGGCGCCGAGAATCTCTGCGACCATCCGGAATTCACCGGCTACACCGTCGATGGCGGCTACGCCCAATACATCGTCGCTCCCGAAGATTTCGTCTACGCCATTCCCGATGGTTTCGCCGACGAGCACGCCGCGCCGCTGCTTTGCGCCGGAATCATCGGCTTCCGCTGCCTTCGTCTCTCCGGCATCGAGAAGGGCGGGCGCCTCGGCTTCTACGGATTCGGCGCGGCCGCGCACGTGGCGATTCAAGTGGCGCGGCACTGGGGCGCAACCGTCTACGCTTCGACGCGCGATGCCCGGCACCAGAAACTCGCGCTCGAACTGGGCGCCGCGTGGGCCGGCGGCACTTTCGATGCGCCGCCCGAGAGACTCGACGCCGCGATCGTCTTCGCGCCCGTCGGCGAAATCGTTCCCACTGCACTGAAAGCGTTGCGCAAGGGCGGAACGCTCGTCCTCGGCGGCATCCACATGAGCCCGATTCCATCGTTCGACTACGATTTGCTCTATCAGGAGCGCGTAATTCGCAGCGTGGCCAACAACACGCGCCGCGATGGCGAAGATTTCCTCCGCGTAGCCGCCGAAATTCCCATCCACACGCAAACGGAACTCTTCCCTCTCCGCGATGTCAATCAAGCCCTACGCAAGCTGAAAGAAGATGCCGTCCGCGGTGCCGCGGTGATCAAGATCCAGGATTGAGCATCGACACAACGGCGCCAGCCCCGTTTCAGTAGTTCAAACGGGATAGACTTATCTTCTAAGATCGCTACTTCGCCGGTACTTGGAATTCCGTCCGGATGAACGCCTTGATCCCCTCTTCGCCGGTCAGACGCAAGCACAGCAGGCTGCCCTCGCGTTCCAGATCGATGTGAAAATCAAAAAACGGGCAGCATTTGCCTTCCGCAGCCACCCACTCCGCCAATTCTGCAAGAGAGATGGATGACGGACTGAACTGGAATTCGTAGCCCTTCTCGGTTTCCACGATTTCGCGCCGCACGGCGATGAGCTTTTCGGTCAGTTGCTTCTGCCGCGCGCGCTCGGCCGGATTGAGTGCTTTGATGTTGCAATAGAACTTACTTCCCTGCGAGGCCTGTGTCCCTGTACTCGTGGCGGATTGCGATGCTGGCCCCTGCGCGTGCTTCGCGCCTCCAGCCAGCAGCAGTAGTGATAGCGTGGCACCTGCCGCACCGCGCTTCTTGATTCCCGCGAATAGCTTCTTCATGTGTTTGCTCCTTTCAGATTTGCCACGCCCAGCTACAAATGCTAAAAGTTAAAGCCAGCTTTAAGTCAAGCGCTAGTTCGCAGGGCAGGCTGGGAGGAAAAGCCGTGAAAATTGGAGAGCTTGCGACCCGGGCCGGGCTCAATCCCTCGGCCATCCGCTACTATGAAAAGGCCGGCCTTCTGCCAGCTCCTTTTCGTACCGGCGGGCAACGCCGGTATCCCGACGAAGCCGTTTACCGCGTGCTGCTCATCGTCTTCGCGGGCCAGATGGGCTTTACACTCGCTGAGATCAAAATCTTTCTCAGTGGATTGCGGGGAAACTCCCCGGTCGGGCCGCGCTGGCGGAAACTGGCTAATCGCAAGATCAAAGAGGTCGAGCAAACGATTGCACGATCTCAACGCCTGAAGTCGCTGCTCGAAAAACTGCTTCAATGCCGCTGCGCGTCGCTGCAGATCTGTGTCGAACGTCTGAGCCTGAGTCCAAGATTCAACCAAATCAGAAATGATCGCGACTAGCAGATATCCGCGGAAAGAAAATGCTACTCAAACCTTGAGACCGACCTGGGGCGTCCCAAACGCGTGCGGGAACCGCGAGATTTATCAGGGCACTACTTCAGTCGTGCCGTAAGTGTCATAATATCAACGCGGCTTAAGCCGCTGAGGTTTTGTTTCTCCAGTTCTCAAGCTCAATCATTCGGCTCGGAATTTCTCCTTATCGCACCTGGACCATCGCGGCTCCCCCACGTCCTGAATTACCGCCTGAAACGCCACAGAAAACTGTTGACAAGTTAGTACTCTTATGATACAAGGATCCAGGCAGTTCGCAGTCCCTTAGCGCGGGGCTGGCTCTCCCGAGCCTGCTGCAGTTGCGCGAAAAAATTTGAATAAGAAGGAGGTTCGCCAAATCGCTTTGCGCCGCTCAGATTCACCCGCCGGATCCGTCGCGCAGACGGCCCACTCTCCGGCCCCAAGGCGAAGAAAAAGCTAATCGAGACACCGTACGATTAGAAACAGCCGCAACTCCAACAAAACAAACGACCGAGGCCCTGTCTAATCGAGACAAAAACGCGCTTTTTCTAACCCGAAATTCCTACAAAAAGACCTTCTGATTCAAATCCTGAGCGGCTTGCTGCAGGCTTTCCGGGCTGCCTAGATCGCGCCAAGAGTATTCGTCGGTGCGGAAGGCTTGGATTTTTTCGCCTTGGGCGGCAAGGCGGAGGTAGGCGCTAATTATGGAGAATACGCCCTCTTCGGTGATCATTGCCAGGAGACGCGGCGAGATTACGTGGATGCCCGAAAATGCCAGCGGGTGAAGCTGCTGGGACGGGCGAGCGATTTCATCTTTCTGATTCTGCGCGAATCGCCGGCCGCAGAGCTGAAGCTGCTCGTCGAAGAGAAGGTAACGGGATGATTTGCGGTCTTGCATAGCCAAGGTCGCCAAAGCTTGATTTTCGCGGTGGATTTGGACCATGCGATGAAGATCGATGGTGCTGATGACATCCACATTGTGCAGAACGAAAGGAGCGTCGAGCGCGTTGGGGCCTTCGAGAAAGAACCAGGCGGCTTTCTTCAGGCCGCCGCCGGTGTCGAGCAAGATTTCTTCGCGAGAGATTTCAATGTGCATGCCGAAATTGTTGTTGGCTTTCAGGTAGTCGAGAATTTGATCTGCGAAGTGATGCACGTTGATGATGACTTCGCGGATATCGAAAGAGCGCAGGCGCGCGAGCGTGATTTCGAGCATGGTGCGGCCAGCGACTTCCACCAGCGCCTTCGGGCGATTGTCGGTGAGCGGACGCAGGCGCGTGCCGAGGCCCGCGGCAAGGATCATCGCTTTCATGCGGTCTTGCTCTCCTGCTCGAGATGCCGCAGCACTACCTCGACGCCGTTCCGTCCGCGCAGATGCTTCGCCAACTGCTCGGCGAAATAAACGGAGCGATGCTGGCCGCCGGTGCAGCCGAACGAGACCGTCAAGCTGGTGAAGCCGCGGCGCTGATATTCGTTGACGCTGGCATCTACCAGCGAAATCACGCTGGCGAGAAACTGATGCACGCTTTCGTGCTGATTGAGGTACTCAATCACCGGAGCGTCTTTGCCAGTGAGCGGCTTGAATCTTTCTTCGCGGCCGGGATTCGGGACGCTGCGAGCGTCGAAGACGAATCCGCCGCCATGGCCGGACTCGTCTTTCGGGATGCCCTGGCGATAAGAAAAACTAAAAATTCGCACGACCAGATTTTCCTGCTTGGAAGCCGCGGGCTGCGATGTACTCGACGGCGCGAGGCGCTGCAGTTTTTCTGACGCCGCCATGCGGGTGAAAGCGTCCATCAGCGTCGGGAGAGCGAGAGGCAACTCAACGTTCTTCAGCAGCCAGCGCACGTTGCTGAGCGCGTACGGGACGCTTTGCAGGAAATGGGCTTTGCGCTCATAAAAGCCGCGAAAACCGTAAGCGCCCAGTGCCTGCATAATGCGCAGGTAGACGTAGCCATAGTAGTGATAGAGGAACGCTTCGCGCGTGAGCGGGATGAACTCCCCGAGGCGGGCGATATAAAGATCGAGCAATTGCTGGCGCAACGAGGGCGGCAGATCGGCCTTGGCGTCGAACAAGAGCGAGGCGATGTCGTATTGAAGAGCGCCTTTGCGGCCGCCTTGATAGTCGAGGAAATAGGGATTGCCGTCGCGCAGCATGACGTTGCGAGATTGAAAATCGCGATAGAGAAAGTAATCGAGATCCGCGGTGAGGAGAAAGGTGGTCAAGCGGCTGAAATCGTCTTCGAGCGATTGCTCATTGAAGGTGATGCCGGCGAGCCGGAGAAAATAATATTTGAAATAGTTCAAATCCCAAGCGATGGATTGGCCATCGAAGGCCCCGCGCGGATAGCAAACGCCATAATTCAAATCGCGGCCGGCTTCGATTTGAAAGCGCGGCAGGACGGCGACAACTTTGCGATAGGCCTCGACGGCCTGAGGCTTGATGATTTCGCTGGCGCGATTTTTCGAAAGAAATTCGAAGAGCGTCGTGTCTCCCAAATCTTCCTGTAGATAAGCGCCCTGGCTCAAATCTTCGCCATAGATTTCGGGCACCGGCAGGCCATGCTTGCGAAAATGCCGGGAGAATGCGAGGAAGGCGACGTTTTCTTCGCGCACATCATAGAGAACGCCGATGGCGCTGAATTTGCCGCCCGCCAGCCGCATAATTTTGCGCCCCGAAGCGCCGAGCTCGCCCTGGACGGGCTGCACGCGCTCGACCGGCGAGTGGAAATGGTGCTCGAAAAGCTTTTTAAGGACGTCGATCATAATCCGTTTGCGGCAATCCCGGAGTTTGGGGCCGCTGTATCAACGTGTCATGCAAAAAACAAGTCTAGTCGGTCAGGGGCTGAGGCGGGAGTCGCTGATGATGGCGAGGTCGAAAAAGGCACTTGTGCGAAAGGCGCGTCATGCGTTCGAGCAAACTTCCTCCCTGAGCATCGCCGTTCGCGATTAGCTCAATCCGGCGATTACAACTCGCGTGCCAGCTTGGTTGCGGCAGCCTTGGTTTCGTCAACCAGCCGCGCGACTAACTCTCGCGCCGATTGCCGGCGTGCCATGCGAACGCCCTGGCCCGCCCACAGCGATAGGAACTCCGCGCGGCCCTGCTTGGCTGCGGCGGTTCGCAGGGGCCGGGTCAAGGAGTTCTGAGCCGGGAAAGGCAGAATCGCATCGGTGGCGCCATCAGGTTCGACCGCATTCATGAAACGATTGACGATGCCCCTCGCCGGACGGCCGGAGAATGCGCGGGTAATGCGCGTCTGATCTTCGTGCGCGGCGAGAATGGTTCGCTTGTAGGATTCGGGGACACCGGCTTCAGTACACATAAGAAAGGCCGTCCCCATTTGCACCGCGCTTGCGCCCAGCGCCAACGCGGCCGCGATGCCGCGTCCATCCATGATCCCGCCCGAAGCGATGACGGGGATTTTCAAGGCGTCGACGACCTGCGGGACCAGCGCCATTGTCCCCACCATGCCCTGATTGAAATCGCCTGCGAATGTTCCACGGTGGCCTCCTGCTTCGCTGCCTTGCGTCACCACCGCATCGACTCCGGACGATTCCAAGGCCACCGCCTCGGCGAACGTTGTCGCTGTGCCGATCAAGAACATCTTGCGCGCCCGAATTGCCTCGATGGCGATTGCCGGGAGCATGCCGAACGTGAAGCTGAAGGCGGACGCGCCGGATTCAAGAGCCGCGGCTAGTTGTTCGTGGAATGAAACGGCAGGAGACGCGGAAATGCCCGGAGGCGACAAGCCGAGCTCTGCGAAAAATGGGGCAACGCGCTCGATCGCCAGCCGAGTGTCTTTTGGAACTTCGGGTGCCGGAAGAGGCGCGAATAGATTGATGCCGAACGGCCGGACTGTTCGCGCGCGAACTGCTCGCGCCGATTCGATGATTTGTGGTGGCGTAAGATAAGCGGCGCCGATGAACCCCAGCGCGCCCGCCTCGGAAACCGCGGCGACCAGTTCCGGCGTGTCCCCGCCGCCGGCGAGCGGGGCTTGAAAGATCGGGTGAGTAATGCGCAAACGCTCTGCGAGAGATGCGTGAGTTGCCATCCGTTTCCTCCGGGCACCTCGCCATTCTCTCACTATCTTTGAAGAGACTCTTGCCGAAGTGGACTGAAGCTGCCGAACTTGATGCAAGCGGAGATCACGCGCGAGCGTGCCGCCGCGCAGGCGCAGCCACTCTGCGTCGCGGCTGTAAGTGGTTTGGAGCAGGTCGCGGCAACAAAACGGGTGTATGATTCGCGGCGGTTTGCAGTTTGAGTTGGGAGTTCGTTAAAGGAGATTTCATGAGGAAGAGAACGATTTTGTTGACGGTGGTGGCGATGCTGGCTGCCGCTGTGGTGTGCTTTGCTGCTGACGACGTGAACATGGGAACCTGGAAATTAAACGAGGCCAAATCCAAGATCGCCGCGGGAACGACGAAAAATACTACGGTCGTGTACGCGGCGGCGGGAGACAGCGTGAAAGTGACCGTGGACGGCGTTACGGCCGACGGCAAGCCCGCGCATACCGAGTGGACGGGCAAGTACGACGGCAAGGATTATCCGGTGACGGGTGATACGGCGCAGGACACGCGGGCGTACAAGCGCGTCAACAGTCACACGCTGGCGATGACCGTCAAGAAGGACGGCAAGGTAACCTCGACGGGTCGCATTACGGTCTCGGCCGATGGGAAGAGCCGCACCGTCGTCATCAGCGCAACAGACGCCGCGGGCAAGAAGACCAGCAGCACGGCGGCTTACGACAAGCAGTAGTTGGAGACGCGATCAGGTTTGAAGGGGCCGCGGATGTTCGCGGCCCTTTTTTTGTGCGGGGATGCTTGCTGCGCAGGCGGATCGGTGTGGCGTTGCGGAATTCACGGAGAATAGTGCAAAGACTGGAGTCAAAACCCCCACGCGCAAAAGCGGCGCATGGGGCACCCTGTGCTGGCGCTGCGGAATTCATGGAGAATAGTGAAACGACTAGAGAGGTTGCGGAAAAATGGGCAATTCGACGACTAGCCGATGTATACCGACGTGCTCAGTTGGCGTAATTAGTAGCAAACATTAAACGCTTGGATCCTTAGCTTCGCTCAGGATGACAACGTTTAGACTTTTTCCGCAGGCTGTAGCGTCAAAACCCCCACGCGCAGAGACGGCGCGTGGGGCACCCTGTGCTGGCGCTGCTATCTGCGCGGGCGGAGCCAGGCTCCTATGCCACCCAAGGTGAGTAGCTTTTCTGCGGCGGTGCCGCTGACTTGCTCGATTTCTGTTTTCTGGGCGCTCGCCAATTCGGGAAGGACATCGAGGAGTTGAACATGCTTGCGCGGGCTTGCGCAGGCTGCGCAGAGTGGGTCGGCGGAGCGGCTTGCCAGGCCGCATTTCACACATTGATTCAGCCGGGCATTTAGATTCTCGGCGACCACGAGCTTGCGGACGCTGCCGTCCTGGAGTTGCGCGAGGGTTTCGTCGATGCCGATCACGGCGCCGCTTTCGGCGCTGAGCAGATCGGAGACGACGATTTCCTGCTGTGCTTGCTCCCATTGCGCGATGGCGGGAGCGATGTGATCTTTCAACTCGCTTATCGAAAAGCGCGCGAGGTCCTTGGGAATCATCATTACATTAGGCTTCAGATCCGTTGGGAGCGCCTCCGCGATTGGGTCGATTAGCCGCGCGGAGCCGACCAGGATTATGCCGGCCAGTTTGTATTTCGCGCAGACGGCGCGAATTTCCGCCGCGGTCTCAGAGCAGAGGTGCTGATATTGCGCGTCCATGCGCTTCTTGAAGACGTCGCGCTCGGCGCCATGCGGCATCTTTGTGTCGCGGCGGGCCATGTGAGCATGGTCCTTCATCTTCCATTGCGATTGGTCGATTTCGAATTTGCGCATTTCGATCGGCGTGAGGCGGCCGAATTCATACCGGAAAAATCGCGCGCGCGTGCGATCGACGGCTACCACACAGTGTGGCGCATCGGTGTAACGGGAATGCAGCGGATCTTGCAATTCTGAAACGGCATGGAGAACTGAAGCGTTGGCCATAATCGCCTCCGAGTGTTGCTCGTTCCCATCGGCTCCGGATTCAACTCGCTAGCTGCGGAGCTTGCACACTTCTGATTCGACAAGGGTATTGTGCGACCAGATCAGGGTTCGTTCGGTGACACGGGTCACCGGAACCGGTGACGAGCGGGCGCGAGCCGCCGCGGGGAGCTCCGCGTGAGCATAGTCACGACGAGAAGTGACCCGAGTCACAGCCAGGGAGACACTTCAGGCGCCAAATGAAATGCAAAGATAGCGGAGGTGGGCCGTGACCAACGCACAGAGCAAACTTTCGGGAGTTCTGAAACGTGAACTCGAATTTCTGAATGGCGGCGGCTACCACAGACCGTCCTGGCGTCCACAGTTCGTGTTCCAGGATTCACCGACATGCATGAACCGCGACAACCCGAAAGATCCGAAGCCGTGCTCCGAATGTGTGCTCATGCCGTTCGTGCCCGCAGAGAACCGTAAGAACAGGGTCCCGTGCCGGGAGATTCCTCTGAACGAACAAGGGAACACCATCGCCGACTTCTATCATTGGGGGACTCGGGAAGAACTCGAGGATGAACTCGCAGTCTGGTTGGCCACACAGATTCGGAATTTGGAGTCCAAGGGAACAGCGGCGGAATCGTACATCTGTGGAAACGAAACGCAGAAGCAGTCGTCTGCGACAGCGGCTTAAGAGGTTGCGGAAAAAAGGCTGGTTCGACAATCAACTGGCGTGTATCGACGTGTGCTGTGGGCGTACGTCGTAGCAAGTATTAGACGCTTAGATCCTTAGTCCGCCTACGCGGACTCAGGATGACAACATTCTGACTCTGCGGCCCACTAAGTCGGGCGAGCGTTAGGTCGGGCGAGAGGCCATTTCTTCCGGTATTGGCGCGGAGGAAGATGAGTGTTGCGGCTCGCTCCCATACTCCGGGAAATAGGCGTTCATCACGTATTGCGATACCGTTCGCTGCGTGTTGAAGAACGACCCATTCACTGCGATCGCCGAGCGCATGACTTCTGCAAACGCGCGCGGCCGCGCGTAGTAAGTCGGAAGAATAACGCGCTCGAGTTTGTCGTAGAGCGATAAGACCTCGGCCTCGGGCGCGGAATCTTTGTCTGTGCCGACCGCCCAACCGGTGACTCCTTCGAAATGCCCTTCGACCCACCAGCCATCGAGGACGCTGAGGCTGGGCACGCCATTTAGCGCCGCCTTCATGCCGCTGGTTCCCGAGGCTTCGTAGGGACGGTGCGGCGTATTCAGCCAGATATCCACACCGCTGGTGAGCAACTTCGCCCAGCGCATGTCGTAATTTTCGAGATAAATCACGGGGATGGTGCGCTGCAGCGCGGCGGCGGCTTCGAAAATTTTGCGGATCAGCGCTTTGCCTTCATGGTCGCTGGGATGAGCTTTGCCGCCGTAGACCACCTGGAACGGACCGTAGCGCTGGCGAATGGCGCGCAGGCGATCGAGGTCGGAGAAAAGCAAATCAGCGCGTTTGTAGGCCGTCGCGCGGCGGGCAAATCCGAGGGTGAGAATGCTCTCGTTGAGTTCTACGCCGGTGGCCTGCGCGATTCCCTCGATCATCTGGCGCTTAGCGGCTAAATGCGTTTCCTGGATTTCATCCACGTCGATGCCGATGGCATGACGCAGATAGAGATTATCGCGGCGCCATTCGGGGATGTGCGTGTCGAAGAGCTCTTGGAATGGCAGCGAGGTCCAGGTGGTCGCGTGCACGCCGTTGGTGATGGCGTGGATCGGATACTTGGGAAACATTTGCTGGGAGACTTTTCCGTGCTGCATGGCGACGCCGTTGGTGTAATGCGAACAGTCGAGCGCCAGTGAAACCAGGTTCATCGCGCCGCGCGGGCAGCAGTGTGTGAGTTTCAGAGCGGCGACACGATCCTCGCCGAGGATCTTGGTGGTCAGCTCGAGCGGAAACTCATCAAAGGCGGCCGCAACCGGCGTGTGAGTGGTGAAGATGCATTTTTGCCGTACGGCTTCGATGTCTTCTTCCGTGACAGCAGCCAGATTTTGCTTCCCGACTCTTTCCTCGAGAAGCGCGAGAATCAGCAAAGAGGAATGGCACTCGTTCATGTGGAAGCGATTGATGCGCTCGTGCCCCAACGCGCGCAGCATGAGAACTCCGCCGATGCCAAGAATCGCTTCCTGGCAGACGCGGTAATAGGGGTCGCCGCCGTAGAGGTTGTTTGTTAGCGTGCGCTCCCATTCGGGATTCTCCGGGAGATCGGTATCCAGAAAATAGACGGGGACCTTGTGGCCCATCAGGCCATCGATCCAGAATCGCCAGGCGCGAACTTTTACGTTCGTTCCGTTGATGGGCAGCGAGACGATCGGTTCAAGCGCCTCCAGGAACGATTCGGGACGCCATTCTTCGGGCTTCTCGGTCTGCTGCCCCTTGGCGTCAAGGTGCTGGTGAAAATAGCCGTGGCGGTGGACCAGAGTCACGCCAACCATGGGGATGCCGAGGTCGGCATTGGAACGCAGCATATCCCCGGATAAAACACCGAGCCCGCCTGCGTAGCTTGGTATGCGCTGATCAACGGCGATCTCCATGGAAAAATAGGCGATTCGCGCGTTGCGATTATCGGTCATAGTCCCGCTACTCCCCAAGGTGCTCGCTAAATTCGTGTGACCTGCTTTAATTATCATAGCGTTCTCGCAACTCCATGAGTCTATCTTGTCCCGAATTGGTACAAAATGCTAACGTCGCAGTCGTGAACGATCCCAATACCAATCCCAGGCCGGGCGCGGCGCCGCAGGAAGAGTCCAAGTTTGGCCGCTTGCTCGAAGCGGCGCCCGATGCAATGGTGATCGTCGACAAATCTGGGCGCATCGTCCTGGTCAATTCCCGGACTAAAGAGATATTCGGCTATTCACGGGAAGAACTTCTGGGCCAGCCCGTCGAAATCCTGATTCCCGAGCAATTCCGCAAAGAGCATGTCCACCACCGCGGCGAGTATGCCGTGTCGCCACGGGCCCGGCCGATGGGTACCGGACTGGAACTTTCCGGGCGGCGCAAGGACGGCACTGTCTTCCCAGTGGAGATCAGCCTAAGTCCCTTGGATGAGGGCGAGGACGCGCTTTTCACCGCGGCGATCCGGGACGTCACCGATCGCAAACGCGCGGACGAAGCCTTGCGGCTGAGCGAGGAACGCTTTCGACGCCTCGTGGAAGAGGTGAAAGACTACGGGATTTTCATGCTGGATGCGGAAGGCCGAGTGGCGAGTTGGAACGCCGGCGCGGAAAAAATCAAAGGCTACAAGGGCGAAGAAGTGATCGGGCAGCATTTCTCGCTCTTCTATCCCGCGGAGGATGTCGAGGCCGGGAAGCCGAAGGAAGAGCTGAGGCGGGCCGCTGCGGAAGGACGCGTCGAAGATGAGGGCTGGCGGATTCGTAAGGACGGCTCGCGATTTTGGGCCAGCGTGGTGATCACCGCGCTGCACGGTAAAGACGGCGAGCTACTCGGATTTACGAAAGTCACGCGGGACATCACCGAAGGCAAGCGGGCGCGCGAGGCGTTTTTGCTGGAGATGTCGAACACGCTCGCGGCGCATCTCGATATCCGCCAGCTTCTGACGGCGATTGCCGCTTGCCTGCGGCAGGTGAAGCAGTTCGACGAGGCGACGCTAGCGCTGTATGACGGCCAATCGAAGATGTTGCGTATCCAGGCGATCGAAGCGCCTTCGAGCACGGCGACGCCAGCTGCTGACGCGCTGATTCCTCTTGGCGGGTCGCCAGCCGGCTGGGCATACACCGCTCGAAGGCCCTTGCTGCTTCGAGGAATCCCCAATGAAAAGCTGCCGTTCGATGTTGGCTCCCAGCTTGCGGACCAATCGGTGAAGTCGGCTTGCTGGATTCCGTTGTTGGGCCAAGACGGCGTGTTCGGAACGTTGAATCTGTTCAGCCGGCGCGCGGGCACGTTTAGCGACGACGATCTCGGAATACTTACTCAGATGGCCAGCCAAATCGCCATCGCTCTCGGCAACGCATTGGCGTTTCGGCGCGTCTCCGAGCTCACCGAAAGACTCGTGGAAGAAAAGCGCTACCTCGAAGACGAAATTCGCACCGAATTCAATTTCGAAGAGATTGTGGGCGAGAGCAAGCCGTTGATGAGGGTGCTGAAGCAAATCGAGACAGTCGCGCCTACGGATTCGACCGTCTTGATTCTCGGAGAAACGGGCACTGGGAAGGAATTGATTGCCCGTGCGGTCCACGATCTCAGTGGGCGGCGCGCTCATAACTTCGTGCGCGTAAATTGCGCCTCGATTCCCACCGGCTTGCTCGAAAGCGAACTTTTCGGCCACGAGAAAGGGGCATTTACCGGCGCGATCGCGCAGCGCATCGGCCGGCTGGAGCTCGCGCATCTAGGCACGATTTTTCTCGATGAGGTGGGCGATATTCCGCTCGAATTGCAGCCCAAGCTCTTGCGCGTCTTGCAAGAAAAGCAGTTCGAGCGGCTTGGCACCAGCCGCACAATCACTACCGACGTCCGCATCGTTGCGGCGACGAACCGTGACCTCGGGAAAATGGTCGCCGCCGGGCAGTTTCGCAGCGATCTCTTCTATCGCCTCAGCGTGTTCCCGATCGTGGTGCCGCCTTTGCGCGAGCGCCGCGAGGATATCGCGCTCCTGGTGCACTATTTCAGTGCCAAGTTTGCGAAGCGCATGAACAAGAACATTGAGAGCGTGCCTCCGGAAACGATGCAGGCGCTGACGCGCTATTCCTGGCCGGGAAATATCCGGGAACTCGAGCATCTGATCGAGCGGGCGGTAATTCTGTCGCGCGGCTCGGTCCTGAATGTTCCCCAGGTCGAACTTGCTCCAGCCGCGGAGGGCCCGGCGGCATCTTCGTCCTCGCTCGAAGAGATCGAGCGCGAGCACATCATTCGCGTCCTGCGCGAAGCCAACGGCAAGATCGGGGGCCCCGGCGGGGCTGCCGAGCGACTGGGAATGAACCGCACCACGCTCAACTCCCGCATGCAGAAGCTGGGCATCTCCCGCAAGCAGTTCTGAGCCGCGTGTTCTTGGCTCGAGCCATCCGGCACGTCACAGGAGTGAGTGACCCGCGTCACTGTCCCGCTTGTAACGCTGTGTGATCTTGTAGTAGCAGCGCAGGAGCGGGCTTGCTGATGTTGCTTTGGGGAGTCGGGCTCACGCTCAAGTTCCGCTCGATCCTGCGCTGCGAAATTTGCGAGCGGGCAAGCGAAGAGGCAGCGCGGTCGAGCACTGGAGGACGTTATGGCGCTTCACGAACGAATTCAATATCTCCGCAAAGAGCACGAAGAAATTGCCCGCCTCATGGACACGCTGGAGGAATTTCTCGCGTTGACGTCCAGCCAGGAATTCAATCGGCGCGCGCAGGGACTCAGCCAGCTTCGGGCTTTCGATCATCACATGGGCGCGGTTATCGAGCACTGCCATTCCGAGGACCGCGCGGTGGAATCGCTCTACGACCGCTATCTCCAGGATGAGGAGCGCCAGCGCATCAATCTGGAGCACCAGGAGATCGTCCGGCTGGTGGACAGATTTCGCGACGAGCTGAGGTTCTCCACCGCGGACCACACCACGACGTTAAGTCTCTGGGGAAAAGAGCTTGTTAACCGCATGCGCGGCCACAATGCGTACGAGGAAATTCTCCTTAATCGCGTAGACGCGCTCTCGGCGCTGCCGGAAGAAGTGGTGGCGAGGTATATGCATTCGAGTCCCGGAGGAAGCCAGGCGCGACTAAACTGAGGTGAGCGAAGATGCGAAATAAGTCGAAGTCCGGGAAGAAGAAGATGGCGATGAGTCACGCCAAGAAGGCGGCACCGCGCCGAAAGTCGTTGCCGCGGACTCGCGAGAATTTGAGCGCGCAGATGACGAACTACCTACTTGAGCCGCACCCTGAAATCGGCGCCTGACTCGCTCGTCAGAATCGCGTCATCATCACATGGTGCGACGGCTCGGATAGTCCAAAGTCAAACAACCCATCAGACCACTGCCGAAAGTTGAGAAGGACTAGAAATGGAACAGCTTCGCGACAGAGAACAAGCGGGCCGGCTCCTCGCTGAACGGCTCGCCTCGTACGCGGGGCGCAGTGACGTCGTCGTCCTGGCTCTACCGCGCGGCGGGGTACCGGTGGCTCATGAAATCTCGAAAATGCTGAACGCGCCATTGGATATTTTCGTCGTTCGCAAACTGGGAGTTCCGGGCTTCGAAGAACTCGCCATGGGAGCGATCGCCATGCGCGGCGCAAGATTCATCGAGGCGAATGTCGTCGAGGCGTTCCACATTCGCGATGAGGTGATCAAAAGAGTCGTCCAGGATGAGCGAAGAGAGATGGCGCGCAGGGAAAAGGCGTATCGAGGCGAGCGGCCTGCTATCGATGTTCGGGGTCGCGTGGTGATTCTGGTTGACGACGGGATTGCCACTGGATCGACAATGCGCGTGGCCATCGCAGCGCTGAGGCAACTTGGTCCGGCGCGCGTCATCGTGGCCACCGGCGTCGCGCCGCTGTCAACATCGATGCTGCTTTCTGCGGAAGCGGACGAATTCGTCGCACTGCTGTCGCCACGCGATTTTCGCGCGGTCGGCCAATTCTACGAAGACTTCCCGCAGCTCTCGGATGACGATGTGCGGGCGCTGCTGGATTACTCGAAAGTCCGGGATGCAGAAACCGCGGCATAGCTGACATCGGCTCGTAGTGACGAGATGTCGCCAAGTGGCGATATTTCGTCTCGTCACCACTCGTCAGTGCGGCCTTGGCATGCCCCATTCCTCCAGTCGATATTACATCCATCAGATTTATTTTCAATAGCTTACGATATGTAAGATTCTCCCCTCCTGATTGGCGCACTGCTTGCCGATACACAGCAGGAACACACAAGGTGCTTCGAGTGACAACTCGGCTCAGCGACAACGGCTGCTGTCTAATTCTGGAAGGGCGCGTGAAGGGGCCCTGGGTGGTGGAACTCGAGAAGGCGTGGCAGGCGGCGCTGAAATCGAGGACTGACGGAGGAGCGCTCGTCGTTGACCTTAGTGCCGTAAGTTTCGCCGATTGGCGCGGCCGCAAGCTGCTTCTGGAGATGCGGAATCAGGGCGCCAAGTTGGTGGGGGGTTCGATCTTTCTAAGCAAGATGCTGGAAGGCCCGGCTGGGACCGGCCTGACTTACGAGAACTGACGGGAGGAACGAAATGAACGCACCATACGGAATGCAACTCACGGAAGATTGTCACAGCTGCGCACTACACAAGGATGGCTTCTTTTGCCAGCTCTCGCCCATCCCGATGAAGGCGTTTGAGACCGTCAAGTTCACGAGCTCTTATCCGAGCGGCGCCGTGCTTTTCGTGGAAGGACAAGCTCCGCGCGGCGTGTACATGATGTGCAAGGGCCGCGTGAAGCTGACAATGACTTCGCTCGAAGGCAAGACCGTGATCGTACGCATCGCCGCGGCCGGCGAACTGCTCGGCCTGCACTCCGCGCTCTCCGGCGATCCGTTCGAGGTCACTGCGGAAACGCTTGAGCCCTGCCAGGTGAATTTTATCCGGCGCGAGGATTTCACGAAATTGATGCGCAACAATCACGAGGCCTGCGTCAATGCCATGACGCAGCTCAGCAATTTCTATCGCGGCGCTTGCCAGCAGATTCGCTATCTGGCCCTCACTCATTCGGCTACGGAGAAGCTGGCGCGCTTCCTGCTCGAATCGGCGAGCAAGGGACAGGAAACCAAGCTGGGCGTGCGATTCAATCTGAGCCTGACGCACGAAGAAATCGCGCAAATTATCGGCATCTCGCGCGAGACGGTGACGCGCGCTTTGACGGAAATGCGCAACAAGATGCTCATCTCCACGAATGGCCCGAGCGTCGTGATTCGAAATCGCCCGGCTCTCGAAGCCATGGCTGCAGCCTAAAACCATTCAAACATTTCTCAGCTCAAACAAAAAGATCGGCCGGCGCCCAGCCCGGCCGATCTTTTTTTGGTCAGATGAAAGAAACCACAATCAACCGCTACGACTCTCAGACCACAGGCCCCTGACAGCAACCAATCAAATTTGAAAGTCCGAATCCTCAGCCGCGGACCGTCAGCACCGGGCACCGCGCATGAGACACGATTTTATGCGCCGTCGCGATGGGAAGATGCGTTGCCGCACCAGCCACGCCGCCCGGCTTCCGCACACCCAGTACGATCAGGTCCGCCCTCGTGCGCCCGGCAACGGCGAGGATTTTGTCCGCCGAATCGCCTCGCTCCACGATGCACTTCGGCTCGCTCCACAGTTCCGTGTCCGCTGGAACCTGATTGCGCAGGAGTCGTTCCGATGCCGACACGAGATCCGTCGGCGCGACGAATTCGCCGGCTTTTTGATCGTCGATCACGTGCAGAAGCGTCAGCCGCGCCTGATATTCCTGCGCCAGCCAAAACGCATATGGCGCAGCCGCCATGGATTCCGGACTGAAATCCGTGGCGAAAAGTATGTCCGAAATTTCGCCTTCCCGCTGCGGCTCACGCGGCGTGAATGGGCCAACCGTCAAGACCGCGCACGGCGCCTGCCGGAAAATTTCTTCTGCGGTCGAGCCGAGCACCAGTTTCGCGAGTCCAGTCCGGCCGCGCGTCCCGATGACGATGAGATCGATGTTCTTCTTCTCGATCTCCGATTGCAATTCAGTCCAAATCTCGCCTTCGGCGACGACGACTTCGTGCGCGATTCCCGGGTAAGGCCGCAATTGCGTCCACGCATTCTGGCGCGCTTGTTCGCGGGCGGCCTCGGAAAGCGCGGCCCATCCCTCGGGAGGCACGCGCGAGTAGAGATCCGACGGCCTGACGTGCAATACCTCGAGTTTCGCGTCGAAGTGCTTTGCCAATTCCGCGGCATAGGGGAACGCATCTGCGGAGGCCTGCGAGAAATCGGTGCAAATCAAAATGTTCTTCAGATCGACCAGTGTCAAGGCATGCATCGCTTTCATAGTCCACCTCTCGCTCCTCCATTAAATCTCCGCGGCCGCGCGCGGGCTGTGACCCTCATCACCTCCCGTCGTGATCGAAGTCGCATCCGCAAACAGTCGAACGGTCTAGTCTGAACTGGGGCGTAGTGGTGTGGTTCGTTAGTTTAGTGCCGCAATGGAAAGGACTTGTATGAGATCGGCTTACACTCTGCGCTTCTCCGAGATTGGTATGAGCGACGTGACGCGCGTTGGCGGAAAGAACGCGTCGCTGGGCGAATTATTCGTCGCTCTGAAGCCCGAAGGTGTCGGCGTTCTGGACGGATTCGCCATCACCACGGAGGCCTACTGGCGCCACCTCGAAGAGCAGAATCTGCGCGAGAAACTCGAGGACGTCTTATCTAATCTCGATCCCAATGATCTCGAGCAGCTTGCCGAGGCCGGTTATGCCGCGCGAACCCATATCTTGCAAACGCAGCTTCCCGACGATATGTGCGAGGACATTCTCGATGCGTATCACGAGCTGGTCACGCGGCTAAAACACGAGCCGGAGATGGCTGTGCGATCCTCGGCCAGCGCGGAGGATCCCATCGAAGCGTCCTTCGCCGGCGCTACCGAGACGTTCCTCAATGTTCGCGGCGAAGACGGCCTGCTTCGCGCCGTCCATCAATGCTTCGCTTCACTCTTTACCGATAGCGCCGTCAGCTATCGCGCGCGTCACGGATATTCGCAGCTCAAAGTAGCGCTCTCCGTCGGCGTGATGCCCATGGTGAGTTCTGACTTGGCATGCTCGGGCATCATCGTCACGGGCGACACCGAATCCGGATCGCGCGATGTCGTAAAAGTTTCCGCGTCTTATGGTCGCGGCGAATTCCTCGCACAAGGCACGGTGATTCCTGACGAATGGCGCGTCTCTAAGCTCACGTTGGGCAAAGGGATCGAATCCATCGTTGGCCGGCGCCTCGGATCAAAGGAAGTGCGACTGGCGTACGATGCGGATACGCGATCGATTCGCAGCGAAGCCACGCCTCCCGGGGATCGTGCCCGCTTCTGCCTCGGAGAATCAGACGTGCACCAACTCGCCACGTGGGCTTGCAAGATTGAAGAGCATTTCTCGGCACTGGCCCAGCACGATCAGCCGATGGAAATGGAATGGGCGAAGGATGGAATTACCGGCGGGCTGTTCATCCTGCAGGCGCGAATTCGGGCCGGGCACGCCGCTGGGGAAGCCATCGGAATCGGCGGCGCGTCGCGTTCCAACTTCCCTCAAGTCGCTGGACGCAAAGTCGGGCGAGGAACCGACTCGATTTCTCTTAACTCTGCCGTAGCCATCAAGACCGAGCGAGGCGTGCCTTCCGCTGATAAGCACAGCGTCGCCGCTACGCACTAAATCCAAGCTTCGGTAACAGGGGCTACGCGCGAATTATTTCCACCGAGCACGGCGCATGAATCGCGACATATTCGGAGACGCTGCCCATGAGCACGCGATCGACGCCGCGCCATCCATGAGAGCCGAGAACGATTAAATCCGATCCCCATTTCTTTGCCTGCTCGACGATCACCTCGCGCGGATCGCCGAGCGGCGTCGTCGCCCCGTCGGCCACTTTCAGCCCTGTGGCGACCATTATCTTTTGGGCTTTCGCCACCGCTTCCTGCGAGTGGGCATTCGATTCCGTCAGCACCTCTTCCAGCAAACTCGCGGGATAAACCGACGAGGGCGAACCAACCGTCAATTGATTTTCCGGCGTTAAAAGCTGGACGACGCTGATCACTCGGACTTCCGTTCCAGCCGGCCACGAGCGCTTGGCAACGGATTCAGCGGCCACCGACGCGGAAGCCGATCCGTCTGTAGCCAGCAGAATCTTCAATCCAGGCACCGTCTCCGCGCCGTGGTGCCGGCCAGGCCGCACAATTTCCACCGAGCAATGAGCTGCCCGCACCACGCCCTGTGCCACGCTGCCGAGAAGCAACCGCGAGAGCATTCCCTGCCCGTGCGAGCCGACCAGGATGAAGTTCGCCTTCCATTCCTTGGCGTACTCCGCGATGGAGCGCCGCGGCGGTCCCACCAGCACGTCTGAGCTCGTCTCGTGCCCCGTCCGCCCAATTCTCTCCGCCGCCTTTCGCACAATCTCCCAGCCTGCGCGCTTATCCAATTCAATCATCGCCGGCACGCGGTACGTGCCGCTCAGATCAACGACATGCAAAACGCAGAAGCTGGTCTCTTTTGGCCAGCGCCTCGCCAGCACTTCATCAATGACTTTCTGCGAAGCTTCCGAAGCATCGATTGCAAGAAGGACTTTCATAGAGTCCCCTCTCTTTCGGCCCTCTCTCTAACGAACCAGTTTGCGCCAATTTACACACTTATTGTATGACGTACGTCACGCAAGCGAGTGACACCCAGGCCAAGCCGTCGAAGATACTGTTTGTATGGGCAGACTTGAGACTATAACGGGCTACTGGCTTGCCGGCTGGGGCGTGGTGTCCCGCGTTGGCGGAGGTAATTTGGAGCGGATTAGAGCTTCGATGTGGTCCAAGAGTCCCGGATCGCATTCGATTTCGATGTGCGGATTTTCGAGCAGACGCGCGAGCCACGGATAATTCCGGCAGCTCACCGGATTTTTCGCATAGTCATACTGGAAATTCCCGATAATTTGTGTGCGCGAGGCATCCGCTGCGCGAATTTTCGCGCGTCCGTGCAACATTCCATTCAACTGGAAGAAATTTACGGCCTGCGCCACGTTGGGCGGTATGACTTCATCGTTCTCGCCGATTTTTCCGACGCTATCGACCTGAACCGTTAGCAATACGGGAACGCCGTCTTTTTCCAGTTGGCGGGCGAGCGCGACGGTTTCCGAGCCGCCCCAACTGTGACCGTAGATAACAATCCGCGCGCGCTGCTTTTCTTCGCTCGAAAGCGAACCGTCGAGGTCGGTGTCTAGGAGGCGGAGAATTTCCCGGTACGCCGCATCTCCGCGGTGGTTCTCGAAGACTTTCACGTACGCATCCGATGAATAATCCTCGCGCAACCGCGCTGCCAGCTTTACGCCGCCGTGCACCGCATTGTCATGGCTGATGAATCCGCCGACGAAACCGATCACGATATTCTGAGGGCCACTCGAAGGCGGGTTTGTGGAAACGGCGCGCACCGCAGCTTGCTGGCACCAGACAACACTCCCGAGTAACAAGAGGGAGAGAGCGCCGGTCGCAATGCGCAATTGCAGCATGACGATTGCGACCATCATATCAAATGTAGGTTTGCACGCAGGAGAAGATATCGGTTTAAGAGCCAGAGCCAGGAAAGAACTTTCGCCGCGCACGCCGAGCTGTGCAAGGCGCGGGTAAAAAACCGGTCAATCGATTCTCAATTTTCCCCGGCGGCGATCAGGCTAGAACTGCCCGTACTACTGGCGGCGGGCGCGCTTCGGGCGCTCGATACAGTGTTCTTCGAACGGGCGTCTTGAAGGACGTTCCAGTTTTGCTTGAATTCGGGCATGTTCTCGCGGCTGTGTTTTGGAGCGCTCAAGCTGTGCGCCGTGCGCGCCAGCATCACGCGGTAGGCAAGCTGCGAGTCGGAGCCCGATTCGAGAATATTGCTGGCGCTCAATCCCGCTTCGGCGGCGCCGTCCGATTCAGACATCGCCACCCACAGCGCCCCATTGTCGTCGATGCGTAGCGTGCCCTTTTCGTCGATGCGCTTGAGCAGCCGCTTCAAGTCCCCGCGATTCGCCACAGCCTCTTCGCGGACGGCTTCCGCCACGAGCGCGTCGAAATTCTCGCGATAGTCCTTCCATTCTTCTGAAGTGCCGGCGACTCGCTGTCGCTCGCGGTGCTCTGCCGCATTGAGCTGTTTGACGCGCGCGGCGTCGCCCGCCGCCTTCGCTAGCGCAATCTGTTGCCGAGTCTCAGCCACGTCGGCCGTCGGATATTTCTCCGATTCCTTCAGCGGATTGAACCGCCCAGTAAGGACGTACGAACCAGCAGCCACGCCCAATTCGTAGGGCGCAAAAATCGCCATCGGCACCACCAGCTTCTTCGAGTGGTACAACTGCTCGGTGCCCGAGCGGGCCTCGCTGCTGCGCTTGTACGTTCCCGGGATTTGCGCGAAGTGCAGAACGCTCAGCTCCATGTCCGGATGCTTGAGCGAAAAGTGCGTGAAGGAGCGCGCGATAGCCTTCGGGCTGGTCATGCCGAAATCATTCACGTAATCGGATTTCGCCGCGCCCGGAAAATAGAAATCCATCACGAGCTTAGTGAAATCCGCGCAATTCCGCGTGACGCCATTGAAGTGGTTTACGTTCGGCGCTGAATTAAACTCGGCGATGAGCGCTTCATCCTGCTCGACCGACGTCTTCACCACGAAAATGTAGAGGCTGCGGGAGATCGTCGCTCCGACCATCTCTCGCCACTCGGCCTTGCCGCTCGTCCGGCAAGATTCGCTGTCGCAATAATCGGCGAGGAATTTCTCGCGGTAGCGTTCCTCGAGGAGATGCTTGATTTTCTGCGAGCCGATCATCGGCCGGTTGTCCGGGTCCTCGACGCCGTAGAGAAACACGCTCAACGGCACAATGTTCCATTCGTAGGGCTGGTCCTCGCCGAGCGTGGTGTAATTGCTGATCACCGAACCCTGCTCGCCCGGGCGGCAGAGCCGCAGCTTCACCGGCGAATCCGCCGGGCAAACGCGGGAGAGATAGATAGCGCTGTGCCCCGAGCCGGTGATTCTTGCAAGGCTGGTATCGAGCGACTCGTTCAATATCACGCCCGCGTCGCCATACGCTCGCGGCACAATGACGCACGCCAGCAGCAGCGCCAAGGCACACGACCGCGAAATCACGGCGAGCGTTTGCCCGGCCGCTTCTTTCGCCGCTCTGAGACACTTCGGCGCCACTTCCGATCGTTGCAAAGGAATTCCGCTCCTTCCGGCTTCACACTGAGGGCTGAGTGGTCAGCGTAGCGCCCGATCGCCGACTGCGCGACAGGAGCTACGGGCTGGGGTGATGTAACTTCTACCTGTACTTCCGGTCAGCCGCGGGAACTTGAAATGAGAAACTAAAGATGATGGCGTATACGAACCCCGCAGCGCCCTCCAAACATTAGACTCACAACACCCTGGACTGGTTGCACCGCGTGAAGCGGGCGCGCCAGCAACATCCTTTGATTGTGCTTCAGGGGTTGGTCGGATCGCGCTCGGCAATATGCGGCGTCAACTTCCGGACAATAAATTCTTGAAGGACATTGGCGACGGCGGTTGCTCCAATTCCAATTCCTGCGTTTTCGAACGTTAGCTCTGCTCCGCGATCCGTCGAAGGGTAGTACAGGTTTGAGATTCCACCGGAGGCGAGACTTCCGAGGATATTCGAGTAGTTCGCCTGCCAATGCCCGTTATCCCCCTTACAGATCACCGCGTTGGCCATGGCATACAGAATCCGCGATGGCTTACTGCCAGTTCCCTTATAGAAGTAACGTGGATCTTGCTTCAGGAGCGAGGGAAAGATCGCAGCTCCAATAAAAGTTCCGCTGACGAAGTCGGCATAGGCAGCGCCGTAGCGCTTGGCGTAGCCCTGCGCGCCTTGCCCATAACCGCTAAAACTGTTGTCTGCCTGCTGAACTCCCGCAATGGCTCCGACGATACCGAAGCTGGCGGGATTCACCGTCGTCTTGCACGCCAGCTCGAATTTTTGTTTCGAGTTCAGCGGAACGGGGTCGGGGTCATAGTTGACGTAGAAATTCGGCATGAATCCAAGCACGCGCTGCTTCTCTTCCGCTTTGATCTGCACTTCCGCCACTTCGGTCTTGGTGAGTCCCACGCGCACCACGGTGACATTTGTCGCAATCGGCAGCTTGATCTGCGGGACAACGAAAATCTCGCCCGAATGAAGCGTTCCAGTGAATGTTTGCGTCGTGAATCCTACCGATGCAACCGTGAGCTGGAAGGGTCCGGGAGCGATATTGTCAAATGAGAATTGGCCATCGTCGCCGGAGACGACATCTTGGATCTTGGATTGATCTCCACGCGTAAGCTTGACCTGGGAGCCGACGATGGCGGCCCCGGTTTCATCAACAATTATCCCGCTCATGCTTCCGGGCAATTGCCGGCCAGGCAAGTCCACATCGACTGATGTCGCCGTTGCCGGTGCATCAGGACGGCTATTTCCTGCTCCAGGATCGCTTGGGGGCTGCTGAGACTGAGCAAACGCGGGCAGGACGCAAAGCAGGACACCGAGGCCCAGCCAGACCATTCTCTGAGGACCAAAAAACGCCCACCGGGAAAGCCCGCCCAATGCTTTCTTGCATGGCCCTATTCTCGAAGAATTCATAGTCATCAGAATTAATCATCTCCCGGGAGGGCTGGGCGACTTCGCAGAATGAGTGAGCCGGTGTCTAAACGAGCAGACCAACTATTTGATTCGTCCTCTGCGAGATTGGTTTACCCGGCCGGCGGCGAAGCGGGATCAGAATTTGCGGCCTAAAGTGAACGCCATGACGATCTGGCTCAAGCGGTATTGGTACCGTGCGTCTGTATCCGTGATGTCGGCCTCTGTCTTGTCCAGTTCCGCCTGGCTGAATTCAATGATCGAGCTGAGGCCCAGATTGTAGCGCGCCTGCGCCAGGCGCAGCGCCAAATTTGCCTGATCCGAAAGCTGCTTGGTCACATCCAGGCGGTCGTAGGCGTTTCTCGAGGCCTGCCAGCTCGTCCGCACATCGCGCGCCACGTTATTTTGCAGATTCATCAGCCGCTGGCGCGAAGCATCCGCCTGCAAATCTGCGGCTTTGGCCCGCGCGTCGAACTGAAATCCATCAAAGATGGGAATGCTGACATTCACGCCCGCCGCTCCGTACCAATTCGTGAGCTGATTGGCGCGCACCGGCGCGAGACCCACTGCTCCCAGCGCGCTCACCGTTGGCCGCGAGAGATCGTGCTCCGCATGGCTGAATTTCTGCGACGCGGTCAGCTCATGCTGCAGCGCCGCAACTTCCGGCCGTTGCTGCAATCCCTCAGCAATAAGCGGATCAGCGTCCGCTGGCGGCGCGGTCAACGGCGCCTGTTCTTCAACTAGATCGAAATTCTGAAGATCGG
This sequence comes from uncultured Acidobacteriota bacterium, assembly GCA_963841235.1. Lineage (GTDB taxonomy): Bacteria > Acidobacteriota > Terriglobia > Acidiferrales > UBA7541 > Palsa-147. Next base: position 670,694 of record CAWJBU010000001.1, read on the forward strand.
GATAGCCAAGAATCGCGGAGAGCGTCGCGAGCGAATCCTGCAAGTTATTCTGCACCTCCAGTAATTGCAGCCGCGCCTTGGCGAGATCCACATTCGCAAAACTGAGATCGAGATCCGACTTCAACTTCGCGTCCGTCAGCGCTCCGACTTTCTTGGCCACCAGCGCGCGCGAATCCACCGTCTCCTGCGCAACGCGCAATAGCGCCCGGGCTTCGAGACTTCCATAAAACGCCTGGTCCACGGCGAGCAGAATCTGCGCCCGGGTTGCAGCGGAGTTTTGGTCCTCCGCCGAAGCCCGTTCTTGCGCGCTGCCCACGAGATTCGCCGTGCGTCCAAAATCGGTCAAAATCGCGCCGACGTTTACGCCCGAAGCCGCGCGTTCGTAGATGACAGGATTATTCAACGCCCCGGCGGAGATTCGGCTGCCCTGGTCTGCGCCCACCGCGGTGATGTTTAGCGTAGCCGTGGGAAAGTACGCCGACCTCACTTCGCGCACATCTTGATGCGCCACGAGCGCCTCGAGCCGCGCGACCGTGATCTGCGGATTGTTCTTCAAGGCGATGGCTTCGGCTTCGGCCAAAGTCAGCGGCTTCGCGTCTGCAGACGCGGCAGCAGGCGCGGCCGGCTGCGGTTGTTGTGCTTGGCGGGTGGCCGGAATCGCTCCGATCGGCGCGACGAGCGACTGCGCTTCCAGCGTTAAGCAGCCCAGGAAAAAAAGAGCAGCGCCTGTAAGTAAACGTTGCTTCATGGCTGCACCTCCGGCGTTTCGCTCAGAGCGGGCGCAGGCTCATTCTCGCTTTTGCCATACATCAGCAGGAATGCCGCCGGCACCAGGTACACCGTGACGGCCACGGACACCGTCAATCCGCCTAGAATCGCCCGCGCCAGAGGCGCGTACACCTCGCTTCCCGAACTCAATTTCAAGGCCATGGGGATCAATCCGAAGATCGTCGCCAGCGACGTCATCAAAATCGGGCGGAGCCGGATCCGGCAGGAATCGATAATCGCGTCGCGCGCGGAGAAACCATCTTCCTGGAGTCGGTGAGCGAACTCGACGATCAGAATGCTGTTCGATACCACCATGCCGACCATCATCACCACACCCATCAGCGATTGGACATTCAACGTAGTGCCCGTCACGTATAGAAAGAACAGTACGCCGGCGATCCCAGGAGGCACCGCCAACAGAATCAGCATGGGATCCCGGAACGAGCGGAACTGAGCGACGAGAATCAGATAGAGAAGGACCAACGCGAGGATCAGCCCCAGGCCAAAACTCCGAAATGATGCCTGCATCCCTTCGACCATCCCGCCCAGCCGAATCCGCACGCCCTCAGGAACCGATGTCCCCGCGATAATTTTCTTCACTGCGCTCGCCACGCGGCCGAGGTCTTCGCCGGCGGGGACCACGTAGATGTCCACGACGCGCTGGATTTGATAGTGATCCACCTCCGTCGGCGACTCAATTCGCGTGATTTTGCTCACGGTATCAAGCAGCGTCGGGTCTACCGCCTGAGAGGCGCGCAGAGGAATGCCTTTCAAGTCTTGCCAGCTCTTGATCACGCGCTCGGGATATTGCACCGTAAGCATGTAATCGTTTCCAGTCTTCGGATCGATCCAGTAACTCGGCGCGATCATGCCGTTCGAGGTCAGCGCGGTGATGACGTTATCGATCACCTCCTTCTGGCTGAGGCCCAATTCGCTGGCGCGTACTCGATCGACATCCAACTGCAGCGCGGGATAATCAAAATCCTGCGGGATGTATACGTCGCTCACTCCCTTCACGGAGCGAATCTTGCCGGCGATTTGGAGCGCGGTGCGATCGTCGGATTCCAGATTGGATCCTGTAACCTGCACGTCGATAGGCGCAGGCAGGCCCTGGTTGAGCACAGCGTCCTGCAATCCGCCCGATTGCAAGAAAGCGCTAAGTTGCGGCAAGTCCGAGGCAAATTTCGTCCGCACTCGATCCATGTATTCATAGCTGCCGACTTTGTGGCCGTCGGTCAGCGCCACCTGAATCGTCGCCGTGTGGGGCCCGGAATTGCTCGTATAGATCGAGGAGAATCCCGGGATCACACCGATATTCGAGACGATTAATTTCAAATCCTTGGGATCCACGACGTCGCGGACCAGCTTCTCAACTTGCGCAACAATCTGATCGCTCACCTCCACGCGTGTCCCGGTTGGAGATTTCAAATTGATGACGAATTGTCCGGCATCGGAGCGCGGGAAAAAGGCCACTCCGAGGAATGGATAGATGGCCAAACTCAGGATCGAAACGCCCAGCGTGACCGCAAGCACTCGCCCCGGCCGTTGCAGTTGCTGCCGGACTGACTTGTCGTATCGCTCGAGCAAGCGCGAGAATGCCTGATGAAACCGAACATTGAATCGCTCACCCCACGAGGGTGCCTTCGTCGCGATCGGGGCCGGGGGCGCTTCCATTTCCCCCGTTGACACGGGGGCATGGGCGGAATGATGGCCCTTGATGAGCTTCGCGCAGAACAAGGGAACTACAGTCAGCGCCACGAAATATGACGCAAATAACGCCAGAACGACAGCCAACGCCAGCGCCGTAAATAAGAAACGGCTCACCCCGTAAAGAAATGTGACCGGAAAGAAGACGACCGCGCTGGTCAGAGTCGCCGCCAGAACTGCCAGCGCGACTTCCGAGCCTCCTTTTTCCGCCGCCACCTGCGGCGTCTCCCCCAACTCCATGTGGCGAAATATATTCTCGAGCACAATCACCGAATTGTCGATCAGGCGGGAAAAAACGATCGCCAGACCGGCAAGCACCATCGCATTGATCGAGTTACCTCCAAGATTGAGAGCAATCAGCGCCGCAAGCGCCGAGAGTGGGATAGACAGGAACACCGCGGCCGTCGCTCGCAAACTGCCCAGGAAGATCAGCACTAGCAAGCCGGTCAAGAGCAATCCGATGGCACCCTCGTGAAGCAGCGTCTCGATGGCCTTTTTCACGAACTTCGACTGGTCGAACACCACGTTTGTGACCAACTGCTTCGGCACATCCACAAGTCCCGCGATAACTTTGCGAACGGAGTCCACCACGGCGATTGTGTTGGTGTCGCCTCCCTGCTTCATGATGGGCAGATAGACGGAGCGTTGCCCGTCCACGCGCACAATGTTGGTCTGGATCGTATGCGCATCCTGCGCCGAACCAACGTCGCCGATGCTCACGGATGATTCGCCGACCGTCTTCAGTGGCAGCTCATTGATGTCTGAAATTCTTCGAATCTGGCTGTTCGTATAAATGTTGTAATCGTACGGACCGATCTTTGCGTCGCCCGCGGGAAGAATAAGGTTGGCATTGTTGATGGCGCGGACGACGTCCATTAGGCTGAGCTCGTTCGCCTGCAGCTTTTTAGGGTCCACATAAACCATGATCTGTCGATATTTCCCGCCAAACGGCGGCGGAACGGACGCTCCCGGCGCGGAGGCCAGTTGGTTGCGCACCGCAAATTGTCCGAGGTCTCTCAATTGCGTCTCGTCCAATCCCTGTCCTTTGAGCGTAATCAGACAAACAGGCAGACTCGACGCGTCGAACTTCAGCACCACCGGCGGCAAAGTCCCCGGTGGGAGACGCCGTAGGTCAGCCATGGCCAGGTTTGATATTTCATTGACATCAGAATCGGCGTCCGTGCCCGGTTGGAAGTAGACTTTGATGACGCTCGCGCCGGGCAGCGACCGAGACTCCATGTGATCGATTCCCGCACCAAGCGTAAAGAATCTTTCGAAACGCCCCGTGATTTCCGTCTCGATTTCTTCGGGCGGCATCCCGTTGTAAAAAGTTGCCACCACGACTTCCGGGATATTGATGGCGGGAAATAGATCGACCGGCATACGCACTACGCTCGTGATTCCCACAACCGCCACGATCAGACAGGCAACCACGATGAAATAGGGATTCCGGATCGAGAAGCGTGGCATCAGTTTTCTCCCTCGTCCGGCGTTAATTGAACTTCCTTCGCTGCCACCTTTTCGCCGCTGTGCAACTCGCCATGCCCACCCACAATCACGAGGTCTCCCTGTTTCAGTCCGGAAATCACCTCCGCGCGGGAGGGCTCTTCGAGGCCGAGCTGCACGCGCTGTTCTTCAATCTCATTGCGCTCGTTTACTCGCAGAACGATTTCCTGGTCGCCCTGCTTGGAGACGGCCTGAATCGGCACGGTCAATACTCCGGGCTTGCTCTGGAGGGTGATCGTTGCGGTCGCATACATTCCCGGAACAAGCTCGAGCTGGGGATTGGGAACGTCGATCTCGGTCATCATCGTGCGTGTGGCTGTATCTAATTGCCGCGCGAAGCGCACAACCCTGCCGTAGTAGGTCCGGTTGAGCGACGCGACCGATACGGCGACGGGCATCCCCACGCGAATCAAGGACACCTCCGATTCCGGGACCGGTATATCCAGCCTCAATAAGTCGTTCTGCGCCAATTGCACGACCGGCAACGCCTGCTTCTCGGAAGAGGTGCCCGCCGCCACCATCGCTCCCGTGTCGGCAAAGCGGTGAGTCACAACGCCGTTGAACGGAGCCACGATGCTGGCGTAAGCCATGAGCGACTGCTCCTTTCGAAGCGTCGCCTTTTCCGCGTTGAGCTCCTCTTTGCCCGCTTCCAGGCCGGCCTTTGCTGCGAACACTTGCGCTTCGGTCTGTTGGTCGGCGCCGAGCGCTGCATCGATCTCCTGCTGTGCGACCAGCCCAGGCTGTGTCTTCGCCACCGTGGACAGACGCTCGTATTGCAAGCGCGCTACTTCGTGCGCCGCCTTCGCCAGGTCTAATTCCCCTTGGGCCCGCCGCAATTCCTCTTCGCTGCGCGCCAGAGATGCTTGCGCATGCTCGAGATCGGCTGAAAGTTCCGGGATCTCGAGCGTCGCCAGGATTTCGCCCTTCTTAACCCGATCCCCAATGTCCACGTGAATCTCTTTCACGTAGCCCGCGACCTTCGCATACATGCTGATGTCTTGGTACGCACGGAACTCCGCGGCGGTCTGGAATTGCCGCTTTAGGTCGGCGCGCTCCACCTTCACCACTCCAACCGTGCGCGGCCCCGTTCCACCGGATTCGGCCGAGACCTTTCCTGAATGCGCGCATCCTCCCGCGAATGAGGCGGCAATGAGGACTCCCACGTCCAGGTAAAATACGAACCACTTGCTTCGGAGTATCATGGCATCCTGTCTGAACCGCACGATCGCGCGGTGTCAAATCCCGGTTTCATGGCTGCTGCTTGATGAGGTCCCTTAGCCCCTCGACCGAAAACTTCGGAGACGTGCAGAACTCGATTATTTCGCGCCGCTGCCCCGCCATCTGGTTCACCACACTTGGAATCTCGCCGGCAATCTGCTGCGGCACATTCAGCACGCCATGCTGGTCGCCGTGTAGCAGGTCGCCTGTCAAGACCGTCAACCCTCCCACCTCGACCGCACCTCCGAAGTCGATGAGGTGAGCGAACGCATGCGAAACGGCCGGGCCTCCGGCAAACAACTGAAAGCCCATCGCCTCGACCGCCGGCAAGTGACGCACCGTGCCGTTGGTTACGTATCCCGCGCAACCCAGCGCCTTCAGGATGCTGCAATGCACCTCTCCCACGAATGCGCCGAGCCCGGGGTTCCTGTCGACGTCCTGAATCACCGCCACACGCGGCGCCGGAACCGTGAGAATAAAATTCCACCAATCGGTTCGATCTTGATAAGTCGGTCCGTACGTAGGCGGCAGCGAGCAGCGAATCCGCCCCGTCACGGCATACCCCACCATCGGCGGAAGCGCTGGAGACATGCAGCGGATCCGCGAATCGGCAAACCCTGCATTCCGCAACCGCACTTCGAACGTCTCGATCGCGTTCGCGATGCTACAGGTATCGAGCCGCGCCAGCGCTGCCAGTTGCTCCTGGCTGATTCGTGCTTGAGGACTCAACATAGCCTCCTCTCGCCTGCCGGGAATACTTATGTGGGTGAGAACCGCCCTCATCGTCGCTGGAAGCCTGAAGCACGCCGGGTTAAATCGGCGTCTCAGCGAACTCGATCAATTGCGATGGTCTGGACTTTGAACGGCCGGGAACTTCAGATGGATTTCGCGGGAGGACCGCGGGGAATCCACCAACCGGCAATTGTGGTGACGGCTTTTCGTGCACCGCTTTCAATCGGAAGATGACGCTTGCTCTCGAATGGTTCGGGCAGGATGGATATTACATAAACTACAGAGTGTGCAACTTGAATCGCCTGGCCATCGCTCTCGGCAACCCGGTGAGCCCGCGCCAGTGAACGAAGGTGCGAGCCAGCCTCAAATCCCAAACCGCTGCGTGAAGCGGTCGACAGCCAGAACACGCCAACCAGCAGTGCAGCAATCGCGGCGAGCAGTAGGAAATGGTGCAGTTCGAATCGCGGCTGTTGCTCCGCAAAGCTAGCCCGCGCCCGCACGCGCGCAGTCGCTTGGGAAGCCCCGATTCTCAATTCTCTGTTCACGCCTATTCTTGACAATAGTTTACGATTCCATAGGGCGTCAAGGGGATGCCCTCGCCGCTGTTGCATCCGCCGAAAGCTCGATTAGAATGCAGAAAATCATGTTGCGCCTACACGCGATTCTCGAGACCTCGCTGTGCATAACCGACTTGATGCGGTCGGTCACGTTCTATCGCGATGTGCTCGGTCTTCGCCTCATCAACGATGCTGTGTTCCCCGAAGACCGCGGCGCTGCATTCCAGGTCGGCAACGGGCCAAGCGTCTTGCTGATCTTCCGCGCCGACGTGACTCAACTGCCCGGCGTCTTGCCGCCGCACGGCACCACCGGCGCGGGGCACGCCGCCTTCCGCGTCGAGCCCGATGAACTGCCCGCCTGGCGCCAGCGCCTGCAAGAGCACGGCGTGCCCATCGAGAAGGAATTCGCTTTCGGAAACAATCCTCCCTCGATCTATTTCCGCGATCCCGACGGCAATTCCCTCGAACTCGCCGTCGCCACGATTTGGAATCTCAAGTCCAGTTAGCCGTCTTTCTCTGCATGTGTGCTGTACAGGACATCTTTGCACCTGCGCGAGGCGCACAGTAGACCCTACCGTGGTTTCAAACTTGGGAATCCAAAAACGCGGTCTGGAGGACTCTTACATGCACCGTGCACATCGAGTCGTACACGCACTAATCCTAACAGCTGCCCTTGCGGCAACCGGTTCCATCGCGGCCGCTGCAACGCCGCCGCAAGCCAGCGTTCAGGTCCGAGTCTACGACTCGAACCACCACGACTATCACAACTGGGATGACCGTGAAGACCGCGCCTACCGAGGCTACCTGGTGGAGCGGCACGAGGAATATCGCCCTTACGAAAAGCAGAAGCACAAGAATCAGAGGAATTACTGGAACTGGCGCCACAGCCATCCAGACCACGATCGCGATTAAGAATGGTGTTTCGTTGGACGAGAAAGCCGAAAGTCACGCTGCTTGCCCGTGCTCCGGACGAGCAGTGTGACTCTCCGTTCAACGTGATGCGAAGTGCTGGAGGTAAGAAAGACTATGAAGCGCCCCACCGGCGTGACCATCGTCGCAATTCTGACGTTCTTCGGAGCGGCGCTTCTCGCACTGGGCTCTTTGGCGTTCTTCCTCGCTGCGGTAGTGGGGATGACCGGCGGGGATGCGGGAGACCCGGCCTCCGTGGCGATCGCCGGGATGGGAGGCGCGGGAGGATTCTCACTGCTGGTTCTCGCGGGAGCTGCCGTCTATGTGGCGGTTGGCGTGTTGAACTTGCGTGAGTGGGCGCGGATCGTAACCATCGTAGGCATCGTCGTGGGCGTTGCCTGTACGATTTTCAGCCTCTTCACCTTCATGGGCTATCTTGTGATTCCGGCAGGCCCGATGATCGTTTGCCATTTGCTCGTGATGGCAGCGGCCGTCTGGATGCTGACTTATCTTTTGCGGCCGCGAGTCAAACAGGCTTTTCGCGCCATGAACCGTAACCGGTTCAGTGGGTCGGCTTGGACTCGCGTGTCTAATCGCGTTCGGGGGTGACATGGCTGGAAAAAACTTTCGAGCCGCGCAGGCAGACGAGCGAACCAACATCGCCGGAAAACCGGTCAGGAACAAAATACTGTTATCCATGCCCGACAGTGAATACGAATTGATGCGGCCCGACTTGACCTATATCAACTTGCCGCATCATCTCAGCCTCCACGAACCGGCGGAAAATATCGAGTTCGTCTATTTCCCGAACCGCGGAATGGTTTCTCAAGTTGTAGTCACCAAAGACGGTCGAACGGTCGAAGTGGGTGTTGTCGGTAACGAGGGTTATGTCGGGGCAGGATTGGCGGCCGGTCTCAGCAGAAGCCCAGTGCGCGAAATAATCCAGATCGCCGGTGACGCCTCGCGAATGATGGGCAATGCGCTGGAGCGCATTTTGCGCTCGGCCCCGCAGCTACAGACGATGTTGAACAGGCATTCGGGGCTTCAAGGCATGCAGGTCGCACAGACGGCGGCGTGCAACCGCCTGCACGATATACAGCAACGCCTCTCAAGATGGCTTCTGATGACTCAGGACCGGGTGGATTCCGGTACGCTCCCGATTACCCACGATTTCATCGCGACTATGATGGGCACAGACCGATCCACCGTGAGCTTGGCGGCCTCCGTCCTCCAAAAAAAGGGAATCCTGGAATACGTGCGCGGTGCAGTAAAGATTCTGAACCGCAGGAAACTCGAAAAATCCGCCTGTGAATGCTACGGCGTCATTCGGCAGTTCGAGGATGACCTCGGATTGAGATAGCACTTCTTGCCAGTGTTGGATAACCGACAGACAACCACCCCGTTCTATCGCTAGTCTCTACCGCTTTGTTTATTCACCTGCATCCTTAGGCGTGCTCGAAAAACAGCGACTCGTGTTGAACCTCGCTCAGGGCGATGAAGAGTGAGGCGCTTGTCGTTGCCGTGCCGTCGAAGTCCAATGTTCGTTCGTTTCGCAAAGAGACATAATCGCACCGCATCTCGAGGTGGGCCATGGAGGTGAGGCGTCGCAAATTGGTATGGCTTGTCTATCCGAATTTTCAGGGCTGGGGTTGCTCCGATTGCGCGTGGGTGTTTAACCCGACAGGGCCGCCCGTCGGCAAATCGATTGACGAGATGATGATTCAATACCAACAGCAGCGCGACAAAGAGTTCGCAGCTCATGTCTGCGCCGCGCACCCGAGAGCTACAAAAAACCCCCGTTAGCCAAGTCAGTCGCGGACTAGCCGCCGTTTGATTCTCGTTTTCATGCATCGCGGCGGCTCATCCGGAGATTCGCTTTCGGAAACTACCCTCCCTCGATCTATTCCCACGATCCCGGCGGCGATTCCCTCGAACTCGCCGTCACCTCGATTAGGGATCTCAAATCCGGTTAAGCACCAGCATCAATCGCGAAACCCCAGGGCCGAGCTCAGAGGTTGTATACAGCTCGTTGGCAATCGTTGTAGGATTCGCGCCGCTCAAGTCACGCGCGCTGGTCCGGCGGAACCAAGCTAGCCGCAGTTTTCAATACAGGGGATGCCCATGCCTGACGAAACGAACGTTGACCAGAACGGCGAGTCCGTCTGGGATCGCGTGGCGGCAAGCCGGGAGTTCCGGGACCTCATGGCCACAAAGAAGATCTTCATCGTTCCCGCCTTCATTTTCTTCATGGTTTACTACTTCCTGCTTCCCATCCTGGTCGGCTACGCCCCCCGTTTCATGACCATCAAAGTCTGGGGCGACATCAATCTCGCCTATCTGTTCGCGCTCTCGCAATTCTTCATGGCCTGGATCATCGCGGCACTCTACGTTCGCGCGGCTGGTCGCTTCGACGCCCTTTCGCGCGACATCATCGAAGCCGCGCAAAAGCCCAAGGACGAGAAAGGCGGCCAATAAGTCATGTCCGCCCCTCTCGTAATGTTCCTGATCTTCATCGCCATCACCCTCGGCATCACTTACTGGGCTTCCAGGCGCTCCGCCGGCGCCAACGCCTTCTTCGCCGCGGGCCGCCAGATCAAAAGCTGGCAAAACGGCGTCGCCGTAGCCGGCGATTACATGAGCGCCGCCTCTTTTCTCGGCATCGCCGGCATCATCGCTTTCCAGGGCTACGACGGCTTCATGTTCTCGGTGGGCTGGCTGGTCGCCTATCTCACCCTACTGCTCGTAGTCGCCGAACCCCTACGTAACGCCGGCAAATACACCATGGCCGACGTTCTCGCCTATCGCCTGCGACCGCGATCCGTGCGCGCCATGGCAGCGCTCAGCACTATCACTATCTGCACGTTCTACATGGTCGCGCAGATGGTCGGCGCCGGCGCTCTCGTCGCTCTCCTCCTCAAAGGCTCCGGCATTTCCTTCAGCACCGCGGTGATCGGAGTCGGCGTACTGATGATTGTTTACGTCGTCTTCGGCGGGATGTTAGCCACCACGTGGGTGCAAATCGTCAAGGCCATCCTCCTCACCGTCGGAGCGATTCTTCTCAGCTTCCTTGTTATGTCCCACTTCCACTTCAGCCTGTATGCCTTCTTCGACGCCGTCGGCCACGTCACCTATCACGATCAAGGCCGCGAAGTAGTGAAAGATTTCCTGCAACCCGGCCTTCGCTACAAGCCCCCGTACGGCCCGCTCGATTTAATCTCTCTGAGTCTCGCGCTGATTCTCGGCACTGCAGGCCTCCCGCACATCCTCGTACGCTTCTACACCGTCCCCGACGCCAAGACCGCCCGCCACAGCATCATCTGGGCCATGGCGCTCATCGGCAGCTTCTACATCATGACCACGTTCCTAGGCTTCGGCGCCGCCACCATCGTCGGCCGCGACTTCATCGCCACCCACGGCGGCAACAACATGAGCGCCCCTCTCCTCGCTCAAGCACTCGCCGGCGACATCTTCTTCGCCTTCATCTGCGCCATCGCTTTCGCCACCATTCTCGCTGTCGTCGCCGGTCTCACCATCAGCGCCACCACGTCCTTCGCGCACGATTTTTGGACCAACGTGATTCACCGCGGCGTCGAACGCAAACCCGGCGAGGAAGTGCGCATCGCGCGCGTCTCGGCATTCGTGCTTGGCGCCATCTCTATGGTCATCGCCATCCTGTTAGGACCCACCGTGAATGTAGCTTTCCTAACCTCGCTAGCGATCTGCGTCGCGGCCTCCGCCAATCTGCCGGCGATCGTGTTCTCCATTTTCTGGCCGCGCTTCAATACCACCGGCGCAGTGGCCGGCATGGCCGTTGGTCTCATGGCTTCCATCGGCCTGATTCTAATAAGCCCCAGCCTTATGGCGATCGATCCGCCAACGGTCACTGGCTCCGCGCGTCACCTGATCCAGGCCAAAGCCTGGTTCCCGCTGGAGAATCCCGGCATCGTCAGCATCCCATTAGGCTTCCTGGCCGCAATCGTAGGCACACTCTTAAGCCACGAACCCTCATCGCGCCACAAATTCAACGAGCTCCTGGTCCGCTCCAACACCGGCCTTGGCGCCGAAAAGGCTACCGCCGGCCACTGAGTTTGTTCCTGCAGTTCCCTGCCGGGCACAGCGCCAGGGCCCTAACAAATCAGCCAAATACGTTCCATTTTGTGATGTCGGTCACATTTCAAGGTGACCCTTGGCACGGAGAGAGAGCCCTTTCTCGGCGCATTCTAGGTGTGTCTTGAAGTCGCCCAAGGCTCTGAAAGGGCAGTGGTTCGACCCAGCTGCACGAGGAAAAAATGTTCAAGGTCACAGGCGCCGAGAATCTGGCCCCGGGGATCACGCGGCTCGAGATCGAAGCTCCTCGCATCGCCAAAAAGCAGAAGCCCGGCCAGTTCGTAATCGTCCGCGTTTACGAAGAGGGCGAGCGCATTCCTCTAACTATCGAAAAGTCCGATCCGCAGCGCGGCACAATCAGCATCGTCGTGCAAGCGGTTGGCAAGACCACTCATCTACTGAATTCTCTCAAGGCTAACGACGTCATCCTCGATGTAGTCGGCCCGCTCGGTCAGGCATCGGAAATCGAAAAATTCGGCACTGTCGTCGTGATGGGCGGCGGCGTCGGCACCGCGATGGCTTATCCCACGGCAGCGGCCTTGAAGAAAGCGGGCAATTTCGTCGTTTGCATCACCGGCGCGCGCGACAAAGAAAGAGTGATTCTCGAGCGCGAACTGCGCGACGTCAGCGACGTCCTTTTGATCACGACTGACGACGGCAGCTACGGCGCCAAGGGATTCGTCACCGACAAGCTCCGCGAGCTTATCGAACGAGGCATACACATTGACCGCGTAATTGCCATCGGCCCAATCCCCATGATGAAAGCGGTAGCCGACGTCACGCGGCCCAGCAATATCCGCACGATCGTCAGCCTGAATCCGATCATGCTCGATGGCACAGGAATGTGCGGCGGCTGCCGCGTCCTAGTGGATGGCAAGAGCCAGTTCGCATGCGTCGATGGCCCTGAATTCGACGCCCATCTCGTGGACTTCTCCACTCTGGTCCAACGCAATGCGATGTATCGCGATGCGGAGCGCGAGTCCATGGTGCGCTGCCAGCAGGAGATTGAATCTCATGCCTGAAACCGCGCCAATCAAGCACGCCACATTGCCTCTGCGCGAGCGCATGAAGATCCCGCGGCAGCACATGCTCGAGCAGTCCGCCATCGAACGCGCCGCCAATTTCAAAGAAGTCAATCTCGGCTACACCACAGAACTCGCTTCGCGAGAGGCGCAGCGCTGTCTCTATTGCCAAAAGCCCACTTGCATGACGCATTGCCCGGTAGGCGTCAAGGTCCAGGAATTCGTCGATCTGATCGTCGCCGGCGATTACGCTGCCGCCGCCGCCAAAATCCGCGAAGACAATGTTCTGCCCGCCATTACCGGCCGCGTGTGTCCGCAAGAAGATCACTGCGAGGGCTCCTGCGTCCTCACCAAGAAGGGTGAATCGCTCGGCATCGGCTACCTCGAGCGCTTCGTCGCCGACTACGAGCAGAGCACGGGAATCGTCCACATGCCTACGGTCCCGCCCACAGGAAAAAGAGTTGCCGTCGTGGGCAGTGGGCCCGCCGGTCTCACGGTTGCCGGCGATCTCGTGCAGAGGGGCCATTCCGTCCGCGTATTTGAGGCCCTCCATGAACTCGGCGGCGTCCTGGTCTACGGCATTCCCGAATTCCGTCTGCCGAAGAATATCATCAAGCAGCAGATCGACTACTTGCGCGCCACCGGCGTCGAATTCGAAACCAACGTAGTCGTCGGCAAGACCGTCACCATCGACGAGCTGATGCAAGAAGAAGGCTACGATGCCGTCTTTATCGGCACGGGCGCCGGCGCTCCTCTGTTCATGAATATTCCCGGCGAACATTTGAATGGCGTCTACTCCGCCAACGAATTTCTCACCCGCGTCAATTTGATGAAGGCCTATAAATTCCCCGAGTACGATGAACCTATCGTCTCGGTTCGTGGCAAGGACGTCGCGGTGATCGGCGGCGGCAACACCGCTCTCGACGCCATCCGCACGGCGCTCCGCCTCGGCGCACGCAAAGCCTACGTCATCTACCGGCGCAGCGAAACGGAGATGCCCGCGCGCGCCGAAGAAGTCCGTCACGCCCGCCAGGAAGGCATTGACTTCCAATTGCTCACCAATCCCATCGAGTTTCTTTCGGATGGCAACGGCTGGCTCGGCGGCATGCGCTGCGTACGCATGGAGCTTGGTGAACCAGATGAATCAGGGCGAAGGCGCCCGGTCCCCATCGCAGGATCGGAATTCGATTTGCCGGTATCAGTCGCAATTATCTCCGTCGGCACCAGCGCCAATCCCGTGATCCAACGAAGTTCGCCGGGCTTGGCCGCCGACAAGCGCGGCTACATCCAAGCCGACCCGGAGACGCAGCGCACGTCGCGCAAAGGCGTCTTCGCCGGCGGCGACATCGTTACCGGAAGCGCCACGGTGATTCTCGCGATGGGCGCGGGCAGGCGCGCCGCGCAATCGATTCACGAGTATTTGACGAACGGCTAGTGGCAGAGCTTGTTCCGCCACAACGCCAATAAGTTTGGAGTAATAGAAGTTCGAGTTCGAAGAAGGGGGAGGTGGGAAATGGGCGCAAGCCTACATGTTTCAACATATGATCCGATGCACGAAGTTCCGGAGCGCTGCAACGTTTGCTGGTCCAACGCCCCGATCTTCTACTATGAGTGGCTAACGCATACCGAAGAAAGCGGTCGCCAGGCAACCGAAGGCTTCTGCTGCTTCGAATGCGCCGCTGGACTTCTGAAAAAAATGAAGCACAGCGAAGCTCACGAATGGGCCGAAGAAGAAGCAGCCCTGGAAGTCGATGAGTCCGATTTGACCGGAATGCGCGAGCACAGACTCACCGCGTTCGCTGCGACTGAGTGACGCGCGCGTTCGGCGACTTTCTGGCAACGCGAACGCTTTGTCAGGGCACGACTTCACTCGTGCCGCAAAGGCCGCCAGAGGAATGCGGATTTAGCCGCTGAGGGAGAGCTAACGCCACTATGGCGAAGCGTCCCTTGCCGTTGCGTCGCCATCACGATAAAATTTCAGCGATCACAAAAGGCGATGGAGTTCGCCTGAACCGTCCCACAAGGACTGATGACTCCTGCGTGCCGCGAGGCGCTCAGGAGATTTTTTTTGGAGCACTCGCAGCCGGGAAAGCGGAGCAATTGTGCGTATCGTGCTTCTGATTGCATTTGGCGCCACGGGAACGCTGGCTCGCTACGGCCTCGACGGCTGGATTCAATATCGAGTGGGCGCGCGCTTCCCTGCCGGAACGCTGGCGATCAATCTGATCGGATGCCTTCTTCTCGGCGTCATCGGCGAGTTCAGCCTCAATCATATTTCCGTTCCCCCCGATTGGCGCATCGGCCTCACCATCGGTCTGATGGGTGGCTTCACCACTTTCTCCACATTCGGCTGGGACACCGTGCGCATGTTGAACGACGGCGAGTGGCTGAAAGCGATCGTTTATGTCGGCGCAAGCGTCCTCGGCGGCATCGTCTGCATGATCGCCGGCATGCGGCTCGGCAACGCTCTCTAGGAGATTCCCATGGAACACGAGCGATTCGAAGGCGAGCGCACGCTGATGCGCATCCACATCGGCGAGTCCGATAAATGGCACGGCCGGCCGCTCTACGAAATCCTCGTAGAATTTTTTCGCAAGGAAGGATTGAGCGGCGCCACGGTCCTGCGCGGGGTCGGCGGCTATGGCTCCACGAGCCGCATCCACTCGGACAAGATTCTCCGCTTGTCCCAGGATCTGCCCATCGTCGTCGAAGTGGTCGAAGACACCGAACGCGTCGAGCGCATTCTCCCAAGCCTAGATGAGATGATCGGCGGCGGCCTGGTCACGCTAGAAAAGGTCCGCGTAATCCTCTACCGCGCCCACCAGAAATAAACGATTGCTCCTCGCGACGAAGTTCCGTCAATGCGCGTCTTCACCGTTTGCGGAAGAATTCAAAGCGCTGTCATCCTGAGTCCGCCTAGGCGGACGAAGGATCTCAGCATCCAATATTTGCAACTACTTGCGCCAAAAATTTACGTCGGACCCTCCCGATCGGTTCGGCGATTAAGGTCTAGTAGGACTAGTCCCTCCCTCTCGTTGCATCTTTTCGGCAAAGAATCAGTCGGCGCATTTTGCGGCGCACTGGTGTATAGTCCCCGCCGCTCGGTCGCTGAGGCCCGTAATTCCATCCCGCTCCACGAACCGTGCGATGAATCGATTCGTCCACAACTTCATGACGCTGAGTCCACCGGACTATTGAGGCCCGCTTCAACACGATTCGAGTTTTGATTGAGGAGGAATTTGAAATGTATCGCATTGGCAAACACGCGATTTTTTCTTTTGCCGCCGCAGCGATTTTGGTTCTCGCGTTTTCCAGCAGCGCCTCCGCGCAGACCACCACTGTCACCGGCACGCTGAACGACGGCGCAACCTACCAGATCGATGTTCCCGCGAATTGGAAAGGCATTCTCTTTCTCTATAGCCACGGCTATGTGGTTCCGGGCAGCGCGAATCCGGCGCAGGACGTCGGCGATCCCGCCACCGGCGCCTTCATGCTCGCCAGCGGCTTCGCTCTCGCCGGCTCTTCATACGCGACCACCGGCTGGGCCATTCACGAAGCACTGCCCGATCAGATCGCCGTTCTCGATGCCTTCGCCCAACAGTTCGGCACGCCCGCTAAAACCATCGCCTGGGGACACTCTCTCGGCGGCATCATCACCGCGGGCCTCATCCAGAATTATCCCGATCGCTTCGACGCGGCGCTGCCGATGTGCGGCGTGCTCGCCGGCGGTGTAGCCACGTGGAACTCCGCGCTCGACGCCGAATTCGTGTTCTCCACGCTGGTCGCGCCCGGCCAAGGGCTGCAGCTAGTGAACATCACCGATCCGCAAGGGAATCTAACCATTGCAGAAGAAGCGCTCGCTGCCGCGGCCGCCACTCCGCAGGGCCAAGCGCGAATAGCGCTCGCCGCAGCGATGGGTGACACGCCCGGTTGGTTTACGCCGACATCTCCGAAACCCGGACGCCTCGATTTCGCGGATCAGCTCGCGAATCAGCTCGAATGGGACGGCCAGGTTGATTTTCCGTTCGTCTTCGCCTTCCGCGCGGAACTCGAAGCTCGTGCGGGCGGCAATCCTTCCTGGAACACTGGCGTGGATTACCGCATCCAGTTGCTGCTCTCGCCGAATTTCCTCGAAGTGCTCGCGCTTTATCAGGCCGCCGGTCTCGATTTGAACGCCGACCTGAATACTCTGAACGCCACGCAGCGCATTTCCGCCGATCCCGCGGCCGTGCAATATCTCTCGCAGAACATCATTTTCAACGGCCAGATCGGCATACCGGTGCTGACCATGCACACCGTCGGCGATGGCCTTGTCATCAACGAAAACGAAACCGCCTACGCGAAGGTTGTCGCCGAAGCGCATAACTCAAAATTCCTGCGCCAAACTTTCGTTAATCGCGCGGGTCATTGCGCCTTTACGCCCGCGGAAACCATCACGGCGGTGGGCACGCTGCTGAATCGTCTCGAGAACGGGAAATGGGCTCCCATCATTCCCAGCGTTCTCAACCAGGAAGCAGCATCGCTCGGACCGGACTTCAACATCTTCGAGACTTCGGCCGGCATCGTCCCGGTTGCGCCCGAGTTCATTCCGTTTTTCTCCGGGCCGTACCCGCGGCCGTTCGACGCGCTCACCGGCTCGTGCCGTTTGGCGTTCTTCTGTCACTAAATCGCAATCGGCTCCCTCGCTCCGCGCAGAGCGGAGCGAATGAGCCGCGCAACGATCGACCAAGCCCCGAGGCAATCGCCTCGGGGCTTTTTTATTGGCTGAGCACTTCGGGCGTATGAACGTGTTCCGGTCGGAATCCCATTCCAATCAATCTTGCAGGAATCCGGCGAAGAAATGGAAACCGCGTGAATAGTTTGACGAAAACCGGGACTTTGCCTTCCTCCCACGGCTTTCCAATGACTCTTTTGAAGACCGTATTCTGAATTCCAATTTGCATCCATTGCGTGAGCCGGGTCGGAAGTTCGCGGCGCTTCTGCACCGAGTGCAAGTCACCGTCGGTGAGCGTTTCCGCTCGCAGTGGAGCCGCGAGAATATTCGCGGCGGCGACTGCGTCCTGGATTGCCAGATTGATGCCCACGCCCCCTGCCGGTGACATCGCGTGCGCCGCGTCGCCAACGCACAGGAAGCCGGGCAGAAACCATTTTTTCAGCCGGTTCACTTGCACGGAAAGCAGCTTGATCTCGTCCCAGTCTTTGAGTTCGACGAGACGCTCTGCGAGGAACGGCGCGACTTGCGACATTCTTTTCCGCAGGGACTCAAGGCCCTCGCTTCGGATCGCGTCATTCATGCCTTTGGGAATTATGAACCCGCACTGCCAATAATCTCCGCGATCGAGCAGCACCAGCCCTTGTCCGCCGCGCAAGTAGCCTAGCGTTTGCGCCGGGTCGCCCGGGCCTTTTGAAATGCGCATCCACATCACGTCAATTGGCGCGCCAAAATCCATGACCCCGAGCTTCGAGGCCAAGCGCAAATCCGAATGGCGGCCATCGGCGGCGACCACCAGATCCGCCAGAATTTCGAACTCTCCCTGCGGCGTTGTGGCCCGCGCGCCGATCACGCGATCCCCTTCGCGAATCAGTTCTTTGGCCTCGCATTCCATCTTCAACTGAAACGCCGGATAGCGCCGCCCTTCCTGCGCCAGAAAATTGAGAAAGTCCCACTGCGGCATCAGCGCGATGAATTTGCATCTGACCGGCAGATGGGAGAAGTCGGCGGCCATGAATTCTGCATCTTCAAATCTTCCGCCGACGACGCGCAGTTCCTGATGAGGAAGTTTCAGGAAGCGATCGAGCAGGCCAAGCTCGTTCATGACCTCGAGGGTGGAGGGATGGATCGTGTCGCCGCGAAAATCGCGAAAGAAATCGCGATGTTTTTCGAGCACCATGACGCTGACGCCGGCGCGCGCCAGAAGAAATCCGAGCATCATTCCCGCCGGGCCGCCTCCCGCGATGCAGCAGGTGGTGCGAATCTTCTGAACGCCGGTGGGCATGTGCGCCTCGAAGTGGTGCAGTGTGGATTCGCCGGGCGGGATTCTACAACGGTGCTAGACTTTATTCGACTTCTACCATGAAGGAACGCCTGCGCCACTCGCGGCATTCGATGATTTTTGAAAAATGCGCGCGAACCATTTCTTACGCCGCCCTCTCCCTGGCGCTTTCTTCGGCAGGCGTCTCTGCTCCGCGACCGCAGGCGGCGGCCGGTAGCCTCGAGCCGATTCGCCATTACATCGCGACCGGCTGGGACCAGCTCACGCGTTCGCTCGACAACTGCGAGACATTCGCCGATCCAAAACTCGCGGGGCGCCCGACGCTGTATCTTCCCTACGATTATCCCGAGACCGCGTCGGTGAAACAGCTCTCCGCGAAGTGCGGCGTGAAAGTCGCGCATCTGCCGCGAGTGATTCACCGACCCGGAGAGGTCGATCCAGTACAGATCAATCCGCCCGGGCTGCTCTATCTGCCGAACAAGTACGTTGTTCCCGGCGGGCGATTCAATGAAATGTACGGCTGGGACAGCTACTTCATCATTCGCGGGCTGATCGAGGATGGGCGGATCGAGCTGGCGCACGGGATGGTCGCTAACTTCCTGTTTGAAATGGCGTACTACGGAAGCGTGCTGAACGCGAACCGAACCTATTATTTGACGCGATCTCAACCACCGTTTCTGGCTGCGATGATCCTGGCGGTGGATGAGGCCGAAAGGAAGGCCGGGCACGAGGATCGCGAATGGCTCTACAGAGCAATGGCGGACGAAAAGCGTAACGATCAACTCTGGTCGCGCGGCGAACATTTGGCCGGCGACACCGGGCTTTCGCGCTATTACGACTTTGGCGAAGGACCGGCGCCGGAAAGCGTCCAGGATGAATCGGGCTATTACGCGAAAGTGGCGGGATTTTTTCTGTCGCAACCAGAGCTTGATCATGGCTACGTCGTGCGGTCTTCGGCGGAGCAACCGGCGAATCGCGATATCGGGCCCGCGTATGACGTCGCCACTTGCGACCCGGCGGACAAGGAGCGGCGCGGCTGCGATCCTTCGGGGCACGTTCATTTGGCAGCGGAGTATTACAAAGCCGACCGCGCCATGCGCGAATCGGGATTTGATATTTCCTTCCGCTTCAGGCCTTACGGCGCGGAGACGGATCATTTCGCGCCGGTTTGCCTGAACAGCTTGATTTACGCAGAGGAGATGGATGCCGCGCAAATTAACGAAACACTGGGGCGCAAGGACGCGGCGGCCGGATTTCGTCAGGCTGCGGCGGAGCGAAAGAAGCGGGTTCAGGAATATCTTTGGGATGAGAAGCGCGGAATGTATTTCGATTACAATTTCGCGACTAAGACGCGCTCGTCTTACGAATACCTGACAACTTTTTATCCTTTGTGGGCGGGACTCGCGACGCCTCAGCAGGCGCGCGCCGTGGACGCGAATTTGAAATTGTTCGAGCAACCGGGCGGCTTGGCGATGGGCCGCAACGAGAGCGGCGTGCAATGGGATTATCCGTACGAATGGGCGCCGACGGTGTTGATCGCCGTCGAAGGCTTGCGGCGCTACGGATTCAATGACGATGCCAATCGCATTTCGTACGAGTTTCTTTCGACCGTGGCGGAGAATTTCCGCCGCGACGGCACGATTCGCGAAAAGTACAACGCGGTCACGCGCTCTTCAGAAGCAGCGGTGAGCGCCGGATACAAAGAGAACGTGGTGGGCTTCGGCTGGACCAATGGCGTTTTCCTCTGCCTCCTTCGCGCGCTGCCCAAGGAAATGGCAGACCGTCTGGCGAAATCCCAGTAGGAGCCGGAGTTCACCACCGGCCCGGTTTTGCATTGGGTTTTGTCCTGGTTCTTGTCTCGGGTTTTTCCGAACCGTGAATGCAATCCCAGTCCAACGCGGCCATTCCGTCGCGCTCACTCGCTCGCCAGCAGCGCGGCGACCAAATTCGCAAGCTCGCTCTCCCGCTGCACAACTCCACGATCGCGAGAAGCAGCATCACCCGCAGTAAGCCGCGCCAACCGCGCCGCCAAATTCCGAATCGCCACGTCCTGCCGCGCGTAAACCCGATCGGCCGGCGCAATCGCCTCCCATTGCGACTTGTTGCGCTTCAATGGCCAGCGAACTTCCTCCTCGCGCCGCTCACGCCGGAACGCCCCGCCCGAAATCGACCCCACAGAAGATACTTGCAAATATGCCCAGCCGTGGTCGCGCTTGAATTCCACGCGGCCCACGCTGAGCTGCGTGACGATCACGATCGGCAACTGAATCTTTGACGCCTCATCGGCGCTCAGGACATTTGCATCTTCAACGGTCAGTTGTGAAATGCTTGCGGCCACTTCCTCTCGCGTAGGCTGCTTTTTCGCTGCCCCAATAGCGATGCTCGCCGGAAGCTCAAGCCCCGCCGATTCGCCGCGTGATTCGGCTGCCGGTTGCCCCGCGTATGTCGCGGCAGGTTCCTCTGGCTCCGTTGCCGCTGCGTGCGGCGTCGCCACGTCCACAACTCCGCCGGAATCGATGCGGTAGCGGTAGAAGCGCGGAGATCCTCGCGAGCGCCAGTACGGGCCTTCGTAATCCTGCTCTTCTAGTCCGCTTCTCACCAGGCTGTAAAAACTATGCTGCGGCGCATTGACGACGATTCCCACGTGTCCCGGCCAAACAATCAAATCGCCGGCATGAGGCGATTTCACGCGCGCAAATCTCTCGGCCCCGGCATAAAGGTCGAACGAGCTCTGGTACGGGTAGTCGAAGCCGGCGCTCTGATAGATCTGATGAATCAAGTGCGAGCAGTCTCGCGCACCGGCTACCTGTTGCAGTTTCCAGGCGGCTTTGACGATCGCACGTCCCTGTTTCTCGCTCAGCAGCCGCGAGCCGGCCACCGCATCTTCCGCAAACGTCGCCGAACGCACGCCGGCCGGTGATAACAAGACGAGACACACGCATGCCACGAGCCTACCGAGCCCGTGAGCCCGCTTCCTCCGCCACTCGAACCTCGTCTTTAGCCACCGCATCGGCAATCGGCTTCCGGCGCCTTCCTTAACAACATGCGCGATCATCCAAGGAGAACATCCGGGACCGCAGCGGGCAATGGACCGTGCGCTCAGCAGTAACTGTCCGATAGGCCGGGTATTACCGGGGCGGCGAGGATGTTGCCCCGTCGCCCGCGAGCCGAAATCAGCTCAAAAAAATGTGTGTTTTTTCCCGATTAGAACGGTGTCGCGTCGTTTGTTTTCTTCGAGTTACGCCCGTGTCTAATAAGTTCCTTCCCGATTAGAAATCGGAGGTGGCTGAGGCTGCAAGCAAGCTCAGGTCTTTGGACCTGACGCCGTTGCCGTCGAACTCGAATCCAATTTCCAATTCACACCAAAGTGCCTCACCTCTATCCTTCGGCCCCGGCGAGGGCCTCAGGATAAGAGGAGGTGAGCTACATTATTTGACTAGTCCGCGCACACGTCTGGCGAGCTCAGGCGAGCCAGCCCCGCGATTAGGGACTGCTGACAACCAGATCCGGTATAGCGTGGAAGTAATAGTGAGTCAAGAGTACTTCCGTACTAATTTTGGGCTGCGGGGCGGGAACTCCGAGGTTCGGGCTCCGAAGGAGGCAAAAGCGGGACGCCCGACCAATTGAATCCCGCGGTGAAGGCTGCACCATGCCGCTTTGGCGCGGATACAAAACAGAACCGATTACGCGAAGTGGCGCCGTAGGACGCAATTCGTGGCCATACGCAGGCCGAGGCCGGGCGCAGCAAGCGGCGCCCCTACGACCGAGAAGACAACAGCAGGGGCCGAATTCCCCACCCTCCTCGGGTCACCCATGAACGGTAAGGGCTCACTCCTGGAGGACTGCGCCTCCAAAGACCGGCCGGCCGCCCAAGGAGGTGTAAAAGGCATAGATCGCTATCGCGGCCATGAGCAGAATCCCGGCCAGGCTCATGCCCGCATACCAGGAGGACATCTGGGTGGTTAGTGGAAAGCTCCCCAGGATATCGTTGAAGACGCCCGCAGCCACCACAGCCAGCAAGCCGAAGCGGATCAATAGAAACACAGTCAGGGCGTTGGTGATCAGCCCGGACACCAAGACGACCGGAGCATAATCAGCTTGATTCCCCGTTGTATAGAAAATTGCGGTCACAACAACGTATACGATCGCTGCCGCCCACTGCTTTCGCAGCAAAGCCCTGAGTAAGAACAGAAAAAACAGGAACAGAAGCGAGATAAAAAGCTCCAGGATCACTCTGGTCGATATTGAAGCGATGATGGTACGCGCGCCCAGAAACTGCCAGTGAGGACCCAAATATGGCTGTGGGGGAGGATGGCCGAACCAGGAGGGAACAAACCACCCCGATCGTACGAGTACGATCGAAAACGCCCCCAAAAGACAACCGGCCAGCACATCGCGTCCCACCAGTGGATCCCGAAATCCGCCTGCCATCAAGCGGCTCCAAGAGACCAGCGTAGCGGGCCAGCGGCGTCGCACATAGGGCTCCACCGCAACATAGAAAACCCAGGAGAGACAGGAGAACAGAAGCCCGAAACTCAAGAACTGGATGAAGAGCACGAATTCGTACAGAGTCGGGACGTGATGCGCCCCGCAAATCCACGCCACCCCCCAGGCCGCAAAAACAACAACTGCCAGACGAAAAGCCGCACGGCGATCACCCCGGCCCAGGCGTAGGTTCCGTCGCACGAGCATCAGGCCGGTGGCCAGGAGCGAAAGCGACAGAACGACGAAAAACACCGAAGTTGCTAGTTCGGCGGAGCCCGGTTGGTTTGGCTGCATGCGTTCGGGGCGGGTCCAAGGGCCAATCAACTCGAAGTAAACGGGCCTGCCGCGGTAGGCCGCAGCCTCAATGCGCATGGGGATGTCAGGACGCTCGGCTAGCGAGCCTGTCCACGCCGCGCGCACGTCACCATAAACTGGAGGCGTCCAGGCTGGTTGTGCAGGCGGCCACTTGGACGGGTCGAGCCCCGCGGCAGAGAACAGCGGCGCCCAGTCCGGTGACTGCGAAGTGCTTGCCGGCTCCTCAACCTGCGGAGGAACTGCGATGAATTCTGCAAGACGGCCGAGTGGATTGAGCTTGACCAACGTCATCCCGGAGATATCCAGCGGCGGGTCGTTTGTCCATACGGTCTGGAACATGGGTGCATCCGGAGTGGAGCTATGAGACTCGAGCGGCCGCGGGCTGCCGCGATACCAAAAGACGAACGCGCCGGTTTCGAGGTTGTCCCAGCGGGTCTTCGACTTGTCGTGTGCGTCAACATAGCGCAGAAAACCTATCCCCTCGTAGAACCCCATCGCGGTGTCCGCCGGCCGCTCCGAGTAGCCAACGCTCTGCAGAATATCCCGGGCGCGCTCGGCAAGAGCTTCGGGCGGTTTTTCGAGCGGCACGCGGCGGTAGAGCTTGGCCTGCGCGCTTAATAGAATCGAGGCGGCGACTGACACGATCACTCCCGCCAGCAAAAGCCAGGCGACAGCTGGACGCAAGCCTTCGGTTTCCCCTGAAGCCGCGACCATTTCGGGCGATGGCGTTTCACCGGCGGCCAGCGCTGCGGCGAGCGGGTCGCCGCCCGGCAGTGCGGCTGCAACTTGCAGCGCCGAAGCGGGACGCTTGGCAGGATCTTTTTCCAGGCAGCGCAGGATGACTCGTTCGACCAGCGGGTCAATATCCTTGACGATCTGCGAAGGATGCGTCGGCGCGCTCTTGTCGCGTTGCCGAGCCATTTCTTCGCTGGAGGAGGCGTCGAAGGGCCGTTTGCCGGTGAAGATCTCGTACAGCACGAGGCCGAGCGAGTAGAGATCGCTTTTGGGCGTAACGTCGCCGCCGGCGAATTGTTCTGGCGACATATAGGCGGGCGTGCCGGCGCGCGCGTCGGCGCCTCCGATTTCAGCGGCCAGCCCGGCCAGGCCGAAATCGGTGATGCGCACGCGGCCGCGTCCATCGAGCATGATGTTCGCGGGCTTCAAGTCACGATGAATGATTCCGTGTTCGTGGGCGGCCGCAAGGCCGGCACACATTTGCCGCGCGATTTCCACGGCTTTGTCGGGCGGCAACCGGCCGATGCGGCGCATCAGCGAGGCGAGATCTTCGCCGTCCACAAATTCCATGGTCAGGAAAGTGTGGATGATGGTTTTGCCGGCGTCGGTGGCCTCGCTGATTTCGCCGATATCGAAGACACGGCAGACGTTCGGGTGCGAGACTTGCCGCGCCAGGCGAACTTCGCGGGTGAAACGCTCGCGCGCTTCTTCGGTCTGTGCCAGCGACTTCGGCAGAAATTTCAACGCCACCGTTTGGCCGAGCTTCAAGTCTTCCGCGCGATAGACTTCGCCCATCCCGCCTTTGCCGAGTGGCGAAACAATGCGGTAGCGATCGGCAAGCGTAGCTCCGGGAACGTAGCGTGCTTCGTAGCCGGAGAATGAGGAACTCCTGGCGCTGGAAGAGGATTCGCGTTTGCGCGACGACGCGGGCGGCGCGCCGGGGATAGGCTGAGCGGCATCAAGGCTCAGCGTGGGCGTAGATCCGAAATCCATCGCACTGCCGCACGAAGGGCAAAAGCGCGCTGCGCCGGGAACTTCGCTTCCGCAGGAGGGGCAACTCATGATTGCGCGGGAGTATAGCACCGCCAGCTCGAAAGCTTCGACTCGGTGCAGCGATCGGGGATGAATGAGCGTGGAACGATCGCTACTTGCCCATAAATCTCTCAGACAAAATTGGGATTACTTGGGAGTGCTTGCCGCCGGTGGCGCATTTTTCACGAATTTATCGAACCACGTCAGCATTTCCCAGAGCACGTCCTCGATCGATTCGCGGGCGGAGTAGCCGTGCGCCTCGTCCGGCAGCGTGACATAGCGCACCGAACCTCCATTTCCTTTGATCGCGCGGTACATGCGATCGGATTGCATCGGAAACGTGCCGGAATTGTTGTCCGCTTCTCCGTGGATCAGCAGAAGCGGCGCTTTGATTTTGTCCGCGAACATAAACGGCGAAACTTTGACGTACATTTCCGGGGCCTGCCAGAGAGTCCGGCGTTCGCTCTGAAATCCAAAGGGAGTGAGAGTGCGGTTATAGGCGCCGCTGCGGGCGATTCCGGCGCGGAATAAATCGGAGTGCGCCAGCAAATTTGCGGTCATGAATGCGCCGTAGCTGTGCCCTCCAACGCCGACGCGATTCGGATCAATCACGCCCATTTCCGCCGCTTTATCGATTGCTGCTTTGGCGCTCGAGGTGATTTGCTCCATATAAGTATTGTTGACGGTTTCGGGATTGCCGACCACCGGCATGGAGACGCTGTCCAGCACGACGTAGCCATCCAGCAGGAAAAATAGCGGCGATGGGCCCAGGATGGTTGTGAAGTGGTAGGGCGAACCGCTGACCTGCCCGGCGACCGTGGGATCTGTGAATTCCAGGGGATAGGCCCAAACGACTGCGGGGCGGCGCTCCCCTTGTTTATAGTCGGGAGGCAAATAGACGGTCATCGAGAGGTCCACGCCGTCCGCGCGTTTGAAGGTGACGAGTTGCTTTTTGATGGCGCGCAGCTCGGGAGCCGGATCGGTGAAATGAGTGAAGGCGGTGACTTGAGTGAGCGAACCCGGGTCGGCGAAATTGCCGTTAAACTGCACGGAATCGTGGATGAAGAAATTGGGTGTGTCCTGAGGAGACTCGCGGCGAGTGAGCAGTTTGCTGCCGCCCGTGGATAACATGGCTACGATTTCCTCGTACTCTTTCGCCTCGCCCTGAAAGATACGCTTCACTTCCATCGTGTTGAGGTCCAGGCGATCCAGGAACGGGCGATTTCCGTCGGGGGAAGCTCCTTCGCCCATCAAGAAAATGTAACTGCTCTGCCGCATCACGGCGCTGTGGCCGTTCGTGAGCGGCCACAACACCGGCTCACCGGGGTCGTGGTATCGGTCCTGCGTGCTGAGATCCCAAACGAGAGTTTTTTCGTCGGGCTTGTCGGCATGGAAAGTCCAGTACCGGTCGGGCGTGGGTTGGGGATTGAAAAACCATGCGCGCCAGCGGAGAGTATCGCGGTCATAGTCGCGCAAGATCGCGAGGTCACCGCTTTCTCCGAAGGAAATCCCCGCGAAGCGCTTTTCGACGCGAGCCAGTTCGATTGGGCCGCCGGTGAACGGTTCGTGAATCCACATTACCTTGTCGCGCTCTTTCACTTGTTTCTTGGGATCGCCTTCGTCGAGGGCCTCGACCCATACGAGCGTCGCGGGCTGGTTCGGATGCCAGTCAATTTCGCGCGGGCCGGTGGGGACTCCGCCGATAGGAACGTTTTCCTGCGCCGGGAGACTGGCCACTTTGTAAACGACGCTGCCGGAGAGGTCCCAGACTTCGACGTCGCGCGGGAAGAGCTCGGCTGGGACGATGTAAGAGTACGGGCGATGAATGCGCGCGACCAGGACGTGAATTCCGTCCGGTGCGGGGTCAGCGGTGAGAAAAATCGCCGGCGCGCCAACATTTGTGATTTTGCCGGACTGGCTATCAATCACCGCGAGCTGCGATGTGGCGTAGTGGTCGAATAACTTGGCGTCGAATTCATTTTCGAGAAGGTCTTCAAACGTGGGAACTGGCGCTGCTTTGCCGAAACTTTCCTGAACCCGAGGACCTGCGGGAACTAAGGGCGGTTGCGGGGCTGCGCCGCGGCCGGGCGGAATGATCTGGCACAGAAGCGATTTGCCCTCCGGCATCCAATGGCACGGCAAGTTCTCTTCCGAAGGATCCGCTGGCGTGAGTGCCGAATTCAGCTTGATTCCGGGGATGGCTGCAGCTTTACCGGTCCGGGCATCGGCGAGCCAAAGCTCTACGCCAGAATCCGTGGCATGGGTGAAAGCGATTCTGTGACCGTCGGGCGACCACGACGGATGCGAGACGTAGAAATCCGCAGGCACATCAATCTTCACTTCGCTCCCGTCTTTGACGTTTTTCAAAATCAGGTTGTTGAATCGCGGCGCGTTGTGCGGCCCATTCGTCGCTACGTCGATTCGCAGGCCAGCGAGCCTTACAAACGGCTGCGCGAGATTGGCGATCGGCGGGTAGAACACCGGCGAGTAAAGCAAAACGATGTCACGCGCCCGGCCGACGCTTGCTCTGGGGGTCACCGGCGCGTTCAAGACTTTGAGAATCGCTTCCGGCGGCTTTTGGTAGGTGTCCTGCGCGCGCGTTCCGCCGGCTAGCGTTAGTATCGCTGACGCCGCCAATCCAAGAATCGCGCTCGACCAGATCAATCGGCGCGTTAGTCTGGATATCCTTCGATGTTTGCTCACGATCGCGCCCCCGTACTTCGCCCGCGGATTGTACCTCAAGGAATACTATTCAGGTTGATGACTGCTGCGCGGCGGGTAGCGGATTCGAGTGCCGAGCGAATCTCTTGCGATTACGCGATGGATTCGATGCGGCGATCGGGGATGAACCAGATTAGGGCAATGAGTACATAGACGGCGATGGCCAGCCACGGACGGACGAACGCCAGGGCGATGCCCACGAAATAGAGCAGCAGCGAGATTTTTCCTTTCAGATCGCGGCCTACGGCGCGGGCTAGTTTGGAGTGCTCGCCGTTGACCGCGATGATAGAGCGCTGCAGCCAGACGTAGGCAATTGCGGACATGGCCAGCACTGCGCCATAGGCTGCCGTGGGCGTGGCGGCAAAATGCGTTTCGTCGATCCAGCGGATGACGAACGGAATTAGCGACATCCAGAATAAAAGAAAAAGATTGGCCCACAGGACTGTGCCATTGATGCGTTCGGTGACGTGCAGCATGTGGTGATGGTTGTTCCAGAAGATGCCCACGTTGGCAAAGCTGAGCGCGTAGGTGAGAAGGATCGGGACGCTGGCGGCCAAGGCTGCGAGGCCCGGGCCCGACGGAACTTTTATCTCCAGCACCATGATGGTGATGATGATGGCGATGACTCCATCGGTGAAAGCTTCGAGACGTTGCTTGCCCATCGCCATCCTTTCGATTGCGCCGAAAAACTATTAGCCCTGGATTTCCAAGACTAGAGCACGAACGGCACAATCCGCCGCGTGCGCCGCATGTATTCCTTGTAAGGCTCGCCCAGTTCCACGATGAGCGCCGACTCCTCCACATGAATGCGATACGCGTATCCAATGCCCGCACAAGCCAGCAGCGCGAAAAGTCCCGCCCAATTCCCGAGCCCCAGGCCGAAACCAATGAGAGTGATCAGTGCACCTGTGTACGACGGATGACGAATGAAGCGATACGGTCCCGCTTCGATCACCGTTTGCCCCGCGTGTACCGCGACATCAAACGTGAAGTAGCGGCCAAGCACGCGCATGGCGTAATAACGGAACGCGATGCCCAGCCAAATCAGCGCGATTCCTGCGAAGAAAATTTCGGTGCGCATGCGCTCGATCGCCGCGCACGGGAGAACGTAGCGCGACGCAACATCCAACCCGACTCCGAGCCATATCATGGAGACAACGAAAAAGAACGAGCCGCGATCTCGCGCTCGCGCCGGATCGCTCGATTTCCGGGATCGACCGGTGAAAATCTCGAACAGCAGCCACGCTGCATAGCTGACGCCGAACACCGCGTCGTGAACCGGATGAGACGCAAATGCCACAACTAACACGCCGCTCCCCTTTCATTGCCCGCGTCACAATACAGAATTACGTCCGTCAGCGCGAGAGGAACGCAGAGCCGGTGCCGAAGGCCGGAAGCGACAGAGAACGTGTGAGAGAATTGCGACGTTTTGTCAGGGCATGACTTTACATCTCGCGCAAAAAAAATCACACCTCTGTCATCCTGAGCGAAGCGAAGAGCTTGTCCCGAGTCCCTCGAGGGAATCTCAGCGTCCAATGTTTGCAACCACTAACGCCAACTCAACCCTTCGATATACGTCCGCTGCTCGTCGGATTGGCCATCGGTTCTCCACGCAGTCGGCTTTTGACTTTTCGGCGGACGATATCAACAAAGCAGCGTGGGAATTGAATTTCCCCTACCAAGGGAAGTTGTTGGGATACTCTCCTGCCACAATTTGACACACAGGGTACTCTTGCCGTCTGTAACCCAATGAAATTAAACGAGTTCCTAGATTCTGACGGACTGTACCCTTTTGGACCCTATGTTGCAATCTTCTGCGCACCCCGAGGCAATCGGCCTCACACAAGGAGATTAGGATGAACGTGAAGAAAGCAATTATCGTAGCGATCTTGGGAGTCGTGGCAATTCCGGCGGTGGCGAGCGCCAATGCGCGACACAACAATGATCGTGAGGCTTCGTCGAAGAATCAGAACCAGGTGTTCGCGACTCAGATCGACAGCCAGACCCAGAATCAGGCGGCGGCAACAGAAAACCAGAGCCAGACGTCCGCGGATAACACTGCGCATCGTGTGGTCGCGGCCAAGACTCACCCATTCTTCAAGTTTCTGTTCGGCAAGTAGTTCGAATCGCGTGGATTCTTGAGCCTGAAGGGCTCCCCGCCCGGCCTCAAGCTCCGCGCCTGCTGCGCCTCGGAATTCAACCGGACGAATTGGCCAGGCAGTTCGTTCACTTTCCCTCGCTTCGATATCGCAAGCAGTACGTCTAGCGCGGATGGGTGAGTTTCTCCGGCGTCTCGACCTCGCCGGGCGCGACATCCTCATCGTCTCTGCTCAAAAATCTCTCAATCGTTGCGAACATCTCACTGGTGCGAATCGGTTTTGCAATGTACGCATCCATGCCCGCCGAAAGGTAGCGGGCTTCATCGCCGGCAAGAGCGTGTGCGGTCATGGCGATGATTGGGGTGTGCCGGCCTGAAGGACGTTCGAATTCGCGAATGGCGGCGGTGGCTTCGAGACCTCCCATCACGGGCATCTGGATATCCATCAGCACGAGATCGAAGTCTTCTTTCTCGAACGCCTCGAGTGCTTGCCGGCCATCGCTGGCAACCGAAACAACGTAGCCGCGTTTTTCGAGCAGCCGCAGCGCCAGCGTTTGATTCACGGCGTTGTCTTCGGCCAAGAGGATGCGCGAACGGTTCCGCGCCTCGCGCAAAGAATGTCGCGTGACCAATGGTTCTTTCTTCGCGACCAATTCCAACACGCGGCAGATTGCTTGCAGCAGCTCTCCCTGGCGAATCGGCTTCACAAGGTAAGCGGAAATTCCAAGCTCCCGGCAACGCGCGGCGTCGCCCAAATGCCCAGCGGAAGTGAGCATCATGATAGTGGCGCCGACCAAGTCTGGATCCTTTTTGATAAGCTCCGCGAGCGTAAAGCCGTCCATCTCCGGCATCTGTCCATCCAAGAGAATCAGAGGAAACGGGCGGCCGGTGCTTTTTGCGATTTCGAGCGCCTGCAGCGCGGCCCGGCCACCCTCGACAGCCGTGGGTTTCAGGCCCCAGCGATTTAGCATGCCGGTGAGCACGGTGCGGTTGGTCAAGTTGTCGTCCACAATGAGCGCGTGCAGATCGCGCAACTGCTCAGGGTGAAGAGATTGCTTATCGGCGCGAAGCGCAGAACGTATAGGAGAAGTTTCCTGCACGGCCAGCCGCAGCGTGAAATGAAAAGTGCTGCCGTGGCCCGGCTGACTCTCAACCCAAATCGCTCCACCCATGGACTTCACCAGTCTCGAGCAAATCGTCAGCCCCAATCCCGTGCCGCCGTACTTGCGGGCCATCGAGCCATCGGCTTGCGAGAATGGCTCGAAGATTATTTGTTGCTTGTCGGCGGGAATGCCGACGCCGGAATCCTTCACCACAAAATGCAGACAAGCGATGGAGGCGTCGAGCGATTCCTGCTGGACATTAACGAAGACCTCGCCGTGTTCTGTGAACTTGATGGCATTGCCGGCCAGATTGATCACAATCTGGCGGATGCGGCCGGGGTCGCCGACGAACGCTTCCGGAACGTCCGATTGAACGTCGTAAATCAATTCCAAACCCTTCTGGCAAGCGCGAACTCCGAGCGCCTTCATGGTTTCGCCGAGGCTTTCGCGCAGGTCAAAGGGGATGTGCTCGAGCTCGAGTCTTCCCGCTTCAATTCTGGAGAAATCCAAGACGTCGTTGATGATCGTGAGCAAAGACTCGCCCGACAAGCGAACGAGGGCCAGACTTTCGCGTTGCTCGGGAGTAAGGTCGGTATCCAGAACCAACTCGGTCATGCCCAGAATGCCGTTCATCGGCGTGCGAATCTCGTGGCTCATGGTGGCCAGGAATTCGCTCTTGGCGCGATTGGCGGCTTCGGCCGCTTCCTTGGCTTTGATCATTTCCGCTTCGGCAAGCTTTCGTTCGGTGATGTCGCTATTGACGCCGATCACGCGCTGCACGGCGCCGGAGGGGGCGCAGAAAGCTGCACCGTGAGCCTCAATAAAGCGAACCTCACCGGAGGGCCACACCACACGAAATTCACTGCTGAATTCGCCTCTCGCGCAGATGGCAGCCTCGAATGCGGCCAGGGCGTCCGCAAGGTCCTCGGGGTGAACGCTCCTCTTCCAATCCTCGTAAACACCACGGAATTCTTCCGGCCGGATGCCATGCAGTTGGCACATGTAGTTATCCCAGCTCAGCGTTTGCGTCTCCAGGTTGTATTCCCAGACGCCGAGCCGGGCAGCTTCGGCCGCCAATTTTAAGCGCGCCGCAGTCTCCCGTACGGTTTCTTCCGCGCGTTTATACTCGGTCATGTCGCGGACCGCGGCCAGCAGCCTCGGCTTGCCGCTCAGTGTCAGCGCCTTGAGCCAAACTTCCGTCGGGAACACCTCACCGTTCTTGCGCCGGTGCGTCCATTCGAATCGCTGCTTGCCCGTGCGAAGTGTGGCGGCAATCTTCACGTCGGCCGCCAGCCGCGATGGTGTGCCATCGGGCTGGTTCGCGGGTGAAATATCCGACGGGTGCAATGCGGCGATCTCGGCGCGCGTGGAGTATCCAAACATCTGCAGCGCGGCTACGTTGCACTCCAGGAAGCCATTTTCGTCCATCAGCAAATTTGCATCCGCCGATTCCTCGAACACCGCGCGATGCTTGCTCTCGCTGTCTTGCAGCCGCTTCTCGGATCGTTTGCGCTCGCTGATGTCGCGGATGGCGCTGGATACGAGCAGGCCGTCCTCGGTCTCGAGTGGGCTCAAGGTGATTTCCGCCGGGAATTCGCTTCCATCTTTGCGCAAACCGTAGAACTCGAAGCCTGAGCCCATGGGACGGTTTTTGGGCGCCGCGAAATAATGCGCTTGATGCTGCTCGTGCTTGCCACGAAAGCGTTCCGGCAGCAGAGTCTCGATGGTGCGATGCGCCAATTCCTCTCGCGCATACCCGAACAATCTCTCGGCCTGCGAGTTTACGAGAACGATTTTTCCTTCGCGGTTCACGATAATGACGGCGTCCGGCGCGGACTCCAGCAGACCTTTGAACTTAAGCTCCGCGCGCCTGCTGAATTCCAGCGCCAGAGTTTGCGCGGTGAAGCGCCGATCGATCAGCGCCGTCAAGATCGTAAGTCCAAGAACCATGAAGGTAACCACGATGATTCCGGCCACGCCCACCGCCGAGATGCTTAGAGCGTGCGAGAAGTCCTCATTCGCGGATGCGGAAGGCGTGAAATGAGCTGCTGCCATGCCCGTGTAGTGCATGATGGGAATCGCCGCGCCCATGGCGAAGGCGCTGAGAGACTTTCGCCAACTTTCCAATTTCGTTTCTTCGCGAAGACGAAAGCTAAGCCATATCGCTATCATAGAAATCACGACGGCCAGAGCGACTGAAATCGCTACCATCTCGTGAGAATAATTGCACATCGCCGGGAGGCGCATCGCCGCCATGCCGATGTAGTGCATGCCCGCGATGCCACCGCCCATGAAGACGCTGCCGGCCAACGCACGGACGAGGCCCATCTTTTCCCGGCTTACTACAAACAGCGCAATCGCCGATGCGAACACGGCAGCCAAAAGCGAGAGCAGCACAGTCGGCCAGTCGTATTCGACACGAACCGGCAGCCGAAAGGCGAGCATCCCCACGTAGTGCATAGACCAAATGCCAATTCCCATCGCGACGGCGCCGCCGCTGAGCCACACACTGCGCGCCGTGCCT
Organism: uncultured Acidobacteriota bacterium; assembly: GCA_963841235.1. GTDB lineage: Bacteria > Acidobacteriota > Terriglobia > Acidiferrales > UBA7541 > Palsa-147. The sequence continues at coordinate 704,226 of CAWJBU010000001.1, forward strand.
CGCGCTGAAGTCACTCTTCCGGCCAGGTCGAGCGCGGCGTATGAAGCCATCACGGCGATGAAAACCGACAAGGTGACCAGGCGGTAGTCGTAGGAGCCGACCATTGCGAGAGCAAACGAAATCATAGCTCGGCCTTTCTGCAGTAACGGGAGCCCGCGACTCTCTTCAGGAGCCCGGGTTCGATGCGGCTGCTCTGCGGGCGGCTATCCACAAACGAGTGGACAGTCCTTGACCCGAGGAGCAATTTGGAAGGGATTCCAGTTTGACTCAGCCATCCGCCAAGTCAAGCGCCACTCCCAATTCGCGACGCACTAGTCAACCTCGCGGAATGGCTGCAGCTTCGGGCAGCGTCGAGTTATATTAAGCTGCGAGGATTGTGATGAAGCCTTTGTTCATTGCTCTCTGTGTTGTGTTCGCGTCTGGCGGTCTGAGCGCGCAGCAGACTACTTGGCAGCCATCGCCGGGACATCCGCAAGTTCCGATATGGCCGGGAGCGGCGCCGGATGCGCAGCCAGTCGCGGCACCGGAGGACGCGACGGTAACGGATTCGCTGGTCGCCGGCAGACCGTGGGTTTCCGTGGGCCACGTCTCGCGGCCTACGATAACGGTCTATGCGCCAAAGGAGAAGAATACGGGCGCTGCGGTAGTCGTGTTTCCCGGCGGAGGCTATCAGATTCTAGCCATCGATCTGGAAGGCTCGGAGGTCTGCGACTGGCTGACTTCCAAGGGAATCACGTGCGTGCTGTTGAAGTACCGCGTGCCTGGTAAAGGAGGGTATCCGAAATCGGCGCCGTATCCGAAATCGGGGCCCTATCCGGAATCACCGATGGCGTTGGAGGATGCGCAAAGGACCGTCGGGCTGGTGCGCTTTCACGCCGCGGAGTGGCAGATCGATCCGCACAAGATTGGCGTGCTCGGGTTTTCGGCAGGCGGGCATCTCTCAGCAGCGATGAGCACGCATTTTGAGAAGCGGTTGTACCCCGCTGTAGATGCCGCCGACAAAGAAAGCTGCCGCCCGGATTTTGCGGTGGCCATTTATCCGGGACATCTGTCGCTTTCCGCGGCGGAATGGGATGCGAAGCAAGGCACCAAAAAGTTTGTGCTCCGTCATCCGGCGAATGCCGATAAGGATCTTGGGCTGAATCCCGATGTCCATGTCACCGCCCAGACGCCGCCTACGTTTTTGCTGCAGGCGGAGGATGACCACGTGGACGACGTAAACGACTCGCTGGCTTACTACATCGCGCTGAAGAACGCTGGTGTCCCCGTGGAGATGCATTTGTACGCTGATGGTGGCCATGCGTTCGGATTGCGCCGCACAGAGCGTCAAATTACAGCATGGCCTCAGTTAGTGGAGACATGGCTCGCAACGATCGGAATGATTCCCAGGTGATTCGTGTTTGCAGCGTTGGGTGCCTCCGCCTAGGCGGACGCCGAAGTTGCGCGTGGGTTTTTTGACTTTTCCGCCGCGCGCCCCAACCCAGCCACACTCCGACGTATCGCGTATCCCTTCCTAGCGCCGGTTCATCCCGAGCATCGTTGAGGGGCGGTCTGCCCTTCGAAGCTCAGGACGCGCCGGCGTCTTTGCCTTAATATGTTCCATTTTGTTCGATTAGAAATTCCCTCCGTTGTTTATTTTGTTGAAGTTGCGGCGATTTCTAATCGTAAGCGTATCGATTAGAAGTGCATTAGTGCCGCTGGAGCCGGCGGCTTCTGTCCGCGGCTGAGCGGCTTTCGGCCGGCTTGGGTGCGCTTAAAAAGTGCCGTTTTCACGCGATTAGAAATGGCATCATTATTTCGCCGGGCTGAATCATCAGCCCGGACCCGCCTTTGTTTTCAGAAAGTTACGGCGATTTCTAATAATTTCGCACGCGATTAGAAATGGGCATGCCGGAGGTTCGAGGCCGGAAGAAAGGCCAACGGCGGACCGCAGAGACGCAGAGAACGCCGAGTTGAAAAATGGCGTGATTTGTCTCGATTAGACATGGTGTCGATTTATGAGGCAGGCTGAATCATCAGCGCGCACCCGTCAATGTTTTGTTGGAGTTACGCCCGTTTCTAATAATTTCGTGTCTCGATTAGAAATTCCCTCGCGGCCGTCAATGTAGCTGAGGTCTTTTTATCCTGAGGCCCTTTGCCGGGGCCGAAGGACAGACCTGAGGCAGCTGCCTTCGAATTCGAACCCAAGTGCCAATTCACACCAAAGTGCCTCATCTCTGAAGAGATGAGCTACATAAAGATCTATTTTGCGCGAACTTCCAGCGTGCTTCTGAGAGCCAGCCCCGCGCTTAGGGACTGCGCACTACTCGATTCCTTCTATCATAAGAGTACCAACTTGTCAATAGTTTAGTGCAGGTATCGAGACAGTTTCGATCCGCCGTAGGGGCCGGTGCCCCTAGGCGGAGGCCCGGTTTGGCCGTGGATTTTTCCCGACCCCCAATCGAATATCAAAACCCAATTCCACCCCGGGGGCGTGTGAACCCGCCCCCCTACGATCGCCGTAGGAGCCGGTCCGCCTAGGCGGAGGCCCGGTTTGGCCTTGGGTTTTCTCCGACTACCGCACAGTCTGGAGCGGAATCCTGATCTGCAATGCAGCGAGGAAGTTCCGATCCAGTGCGAGGGAGAGGAAAGTAGATCAAAACCAGAAAGAAAATTCAAAGGCGGGGCCGAAATCCCCACCCTCGAAACCCGCGAGGATGGGCCACCCTGAAAAGCAAACCCGTCGGAAAAAGCTGACCCATCCGCCAATCTTAATGCGTCGGAAAGGCTGGGCCACCCGCGCAGACGTTTGTGCCGAACATCTTCGATGCCAAGCCCGCCGACTACCAGAAAGCAACTCAGCGCATTTGGCATACTCCCGGAAATGCCAGTTTTATCGGATTGCCGGTTGCGCCCTGAGCGCCGCGCTTCCCGGAGAACTGGCCGCACTCTCAGTGTTCCCTAATGAACAGACATTTCTTGCCCAAACGCGCAAGTTAGATCTGCATGAAAATTCCCTTTGAGGTGAGCGATGAGGCGAATCCTGCTCGTGATCGCAGCAAGCTTGGTGTGCGCGGTGGGCGTAAGCGCCCAGCAACACACCATCGACACGCAGAAGTCCACGTTAACGATCCACGTCGGCAAGACGGGCGCGTTCTCAGGGCTGGGACACGAGCACGAAGTGCGTGCGTCGATTCACAGCGGTGCGGCGGACACCGGTTCGCATCCTGCGGTTGAAATTCACGTGAATGCACGCGATCTGCGCGTGATCGACAAGGACCAATCCGAAAAAGATCGCGCCGACGTGCAGAAGACCATGCTGGGGCCGGAGGTGCTCGATAGCGAGGGTCATCAGGAGATCGTGTTCAAATCCACAGGAGCGGAACCTGCCGGCGAAGGACGCTGGACGCTGCGCGGGAATCTGACATTGCGCGGGCAGACGCGGCCCGTTACGGTGCAAGTGATGCTCAAGGACGGCCGCTACACCGGCGAGGCCACAGTGAAGCAGACCGACTTCGGCATCAAGCCTCCCGGCAAAGCCGGCATTAGAGCCAAAGACGAAGTTAAAATTGAATTCGACGTGCGGCTGGCGTCGTAAGCGACGCTGCGAGTAAGAACGACCGGTCGAGGACTGCTGGCCACCGACGGCTGGTGAGAAGACGCGCCCGCATCGGATGCCCGCACCGCTTATCGGTAAAGTCGGCACTGGGGCCAGTTACATTTGCAGGTTGCTGCTCCGGAGGGCCTTCGATGGAGATCACAAAGTCGTTTCTGACTGCTTCGGTTCTCCTTGTCTCTTCCGTCTTTGTCGCTGGAGTGAGTTCGCGGGACGAATCGGCGTCCCAGAAACAGATCAGCAGCACTCTCCACCAGATGTATGAAGCGGAAGAGCGCAAGGACTTGAATTTCGTGCTGTCTCACCTCTCCGATGATTTTGCAGAGGTGGGTGGCGATGGCAAGGTGTATCACCGCTCGGACATCGAGACGGGCTGGTCTGATGTCACGTTGAAGGACTACAAATTGTCGGACTGCATCTTCAAGTTGATGACCCGTGATGCGGCCTACTTGAGCTGCATAATGGAAGTAGACGCGACGTACAAAGGCCAGCCGTTTCCACAGCATTTCCGCGTGACCACGGTGTGGACCCAGCGGAAAGACGCGTGGCTCATACGCTTCGAGCAGGGGACGATCATCCCAGAACAGAAGAAGGACAGCCCGGCAAAGCAGAATTAGCCGCCTTACGGGCCGAACAGTGCGGCGATGCGACGCTCCGCAGGGGCAACGCAGTCAAGTCCTGGTTAACGCATAAACCGGACAGGTGAAATCGTCCCAGAACCACATGTCCGATTAGGCGACGCAATATAAAAGGGCGCCCCTTTTGGAGTAGGGTTTGGGTGCTTGCCTCAATCCCTACAGAAAGGAACGCCCTCAATGGATAGCAAAAAGTATATCGGGATGGATGTGCACAAGGAAAGCATTTCGATCGCAGTGAGGAATGCTGCCGGAAAGATCGTGATGGAATGCGTGATCGAGACAAAAGCCAGCATGATTCTGCAGTTCATCGATGGGCTGCGCGGAGACTTGCAGGTCACGTTTGAAGAAGGAACCTCGGCCGCCTGGTTGTACGACCTGTTGAGACCACACGTCACGAAACTGGTGGTGTGCGATCCGCGAAAGAATGCCTCCATGAGGGAAGGCAACCAGAGTGACAAGATCGACGCGCGCCGGTTGGCCGAGCTGCTGCGCCTCAATCATCTCAGCCCGGTCTATCACGGTGAACACGGCTTACGAACTCTGAAGGAACTGGTGCGCAGTTATCTGACCGTCACCAAAGATCTCGGACGGGTCATGACGCGGGTGAAGGCCATCTATCGCAGTTGGGCCATTCCTTGTAGCGGCAAGCAGGTCTATGCACCGCGCCATCGTGCCGAGTGGCTCGGGAAGATCGGCGAACCGGGAGTGCGCCGGCGAGCCGAGTTTTACTACCAACAACTCGATGCGCTGCGGACGGTGCGTCAGGAAGTGCGGCGAGAGTTGTTGGCGGAGGGCAAGAAACACCAGGCCTGGAAACCACTCTGCCAGATTCCTTCCATCGGTCCGATCCGGTCAGCTGTACTGCTAGGCATTCTGCAGACCCCGCATCGATTCCGCACCAAGAGACAGCTGTGGACTTACAGCGGTTTGGGCATCGAGACACAAAGCAGCGCCGATCACCGTGTCGTTGCTGGGCAGCTCGAACGCGCGAAGAAACAGATCTCCATTCGCGGACTGAACCGCAACTGCCATCACGATCTGAAGAATCTGTTTAAGGGCGCGGCGATCGTGGCGGCGAGCAAACCCGGTCCGTTTCAAGAGTTCTACACCGCTTTGCTGACCAAGGGCATCCGGCCGGAGATGGCGCGTCTAACCTTGGCCAGGAAGATTGCCACCATCGTGTTGATCGTGTGGAAGAGAGGAGCGTTCTTCGACGCCCAACATCTGAAACCACAAACAGCTTGAGTGTCTCTGATCGAGTCCGCTCCATCTCTGGGGATTTCTCCAGCGGTGGCCGTGGGGTTCTCGAGACACTCGGGTTCGAGAGCGAGTCTCAGCTGGTTAGTTAGGCGCTGTGTGCCTCGGGCACCCAGTCTCTCAGGCGACCCTAGGCCCTCTCGGACAACCCGAAAAAGCTATGGGCCACGAGTCCCCAATAGAACTATGGTCACCAAATTGACCACCCTTCTGCTTTGTTGGTTTCGGAACTGACAGGCTTCGTCGCCAAGATAGCGATGAAAACCGCTGGTAGAGAAAACCCAAACCACGGGGTCGCATGGCCCCGCAACCGAGCACATGGCGCGGTAGATCAGAACAGACCTCGCTCGATCAAGTGGGCTGCGAAGCAAGAAAAATTCCAGCCGTCGGAGAGGTGTTTTTTCTTGACTTCTCCCTTTATAGAACTAACCAGACCGGTCGAGTCGAGAAACAATTTCACATTGAAAGCGCGATCCTGGGAAGCCGCTTTTTGCGGAGGAACGATGGCCCTTTGCGGAGACATGTCCAGATACCTAGGAGAGTTTTTTACATAACACCACGACCTCAATGGCCGTTCAATAGTGAGCAATTCGCGCCGAGTGGCGCTTAGCATTTCCGTCCGTGACGCAACATGCCCAACAGTAACATAACAAGAGACTTATTCGCTTATGGTGTCGCTCTGGGAGACTAACTGGCTGAACCGTGAGAGGGACAATGCCTGATAAACGCTGCCGGTTCAAGCGGTCGACGCAACACCATCCAATGCGTTGATTCGACAATACTTCCCCGGGAGAAGTGATCTGTTTGGCTGTCTTCGGTCAAAACCTAGACAGGGTAGTGTTCCGGCTTATCTAACCCTAGCGAGCGACTTAGCCTTTGTTTTCAGTGCCAATCGGGTTCGACGTGAGTGTTGCGTTGACCCATTGAGACCGCCGCGCTATTCGGAATCTGACCGAATGGCATCAGGACGAGCCGCGATGACCCAGATGTGTGAAGAATCCGGCGAGCACCAGCGCCCACGCCGCTCCTAGCGCGATACCGCTCGCGACGTCAGTCGCATAATGAACGCCAAGGTACACGCGTGAGGCGCCAACAATGATAACCAGCACCGACACGCCTAGAAAAATTGCGGCTCTTGCGCTCGAGTTCTCTACAGAACGGCCTGCGAGGATCGCGATCGTCAGGTAAAGCGCAGAGGTCGAAACAGAATGTCCGCTCGGGTATGAGAAGCCCGACACTATGATTAGCCTTTGGGCCTCCTCTGGACGAATTCTTTCGATGATGTTCTTAGTCAGAAGCGTCAATATTCCTGCTCCCGCCGAAGCCGCGAGCAAATGGAGCGCGCCTAGTCGGTCGCGCAACACCAGCAACACCAGGAGAGCCAAGGCAGAAAACAACACTACCAATGTGATCGATCCCAGCGCTGTCACGTCGATTGCCGCGACCGTAAGCCATGGCGTCCGCGTTCGCGCTACGGCTAACAGAATCGCGCGGTCCATAGCACTGACGTCTCCTTCGATCAACTCCCTTGTAATACGTACGAACGCCAAGAATGCGAGCGCAGCACCGCCCAACCAGAGAGAGACGCGCCCGGCGCGGGCCGAGAACAAGGGTCGACTCATGGACTCAACCTCACGAACAAATCGCTAGTCATCAAACACATTACGAATCGGCGCAGCCGTGAGCCACACTGCGAGAGCTACGAACTCCTGCCTTCATCGCGCCGCCGGAGGCTCCCGGTCGCTTGGAATGCCGACTAGGTGACGATAGAATGCAACGGCCCGGTTGACCGCAGAAGACTCATTTCCCGTGACCATTGCGCTCGCCTTCATTCCCGTCCGCACGATGCTGTAGTAGCGCCACACGTCTTCCGATTCGCGATCTAGAAAGTAGATCGACTGTACGTCGCCCGGATGGAAGAGTGGTATGAAGAGATAGCGCATCGTGCTGACATTTTCGACTTCGATGACGAGCCGGTCCGTCGAAGCCTCTGCAACGTGCATTTGGTAGATGGCCTTGCCCGAAAGGTTGTCGACCTGTTCAAAGTAGAGTGTTTTGCCTACCCTCATCTCATCGGGCGTGAAGTCTTCGCGGCGTTGATTCTCCCGCAAGCCGCTCAGAGCGTGAGCGTCCACAATTAATGATTGCCACCGCTGGTGAGTGGTCGACCAGTAGCGCATGCCCGCGAGTTCTGAGATTGCCCCGATGTGTCGAAGTAAGTCCTCAGCTCCCCGGGTATAACGAAATCGCGTGGCTATAGTCACCAACGTCGTAAAGCCCACAGCAGTCCAACCCGTGCACGCGGGAGGTCTCCAGTCGCGGCCGAGTTCAGACTTGTTCCATGACTTCACCATGGCTGAATCATTCAGAGCAGGATAGGGCGGAACGATTTCCTTTCCGCATGGCGGCTGCGGTCCTAACTGCGCCGCCTGCAGCGCAGGGGAAGAAAGCTGGAAGCGATCTGCCTCTTGGGCCGCACAGACCACGGGCACGGTCAGCAGGAGCGTCGAAAAAATCAGCGCTTCCCGGACCCAGGTCGCGCACTTTTTAGTTCCCATGATGGCCTTTGCCTCCACGCCCGGCAACGAGGCAGAACCGCTCTTCGCGTGGCCCGTTCACGCAACTGCTCCGAAGAGCGCGCCAACGCCTGCGGTCACGGCCATCGCCAGCGCACCCCAAAACGTGACGCGCATCGCACCTACAGTAACTCCCGCGCCGCCCACACGTGCAGCCAACCCGCCGAGAAGCGCGAGGAAAAGCAGCGAAGTTCCAGAGACAAGCGGGATCAAACCCGCCGCAGGGGCCATGACGGTGACCAAGAGAGGCATGGCTGCTCCAACAGCGAAGCTGCCAGCCGATGCCAATGCAGCCTGAATCGGACGCGCCCGGAGAGTGTCGGAGATGCCGAGTTCGTCGCGGGCATGCGCGCCTAGCGCGTCATGGGCCATCAGCTGCTCGGCGACCTGTTTCGCGAGCGAAGGATTGAGGCCGCGAGCGACGTAGATTGCAGTCAGCTCCTTGTGCTCGCCCTGGTCGTCCGCTTTGAGTTCCGCGCGCTCAAGCTGAAGTTCGGCCTCTTCGGTGTCTGCCTGTGAATGGACAGACACGTACTCACCGGCAGCCATTGACATAGCCCCAGCCACCAGGCCGGCGACCCCTGCAACCAGTACGTTGCTGTGAGTCGCATGAGCAGCTGCCACGCCTAGCACCAGACTCGATGTTGAAAGGATGCCGTCGTTCGCGCCAAGCACCGCCGCGCGTAGCCAGCCGATGCGATCCGTGCGGTGTCGTTCTTTGTTGCGTGCGGGCATTCTTGAGACCTCCTTGGTCTGAGAACGCATTAAACTGCGAAACACCCTGGTGCTGTTCCGATCCTCGGATTCCCAGAGAACGAGGTTAACGCAGTCTGGCGGATGGGCCAGCCTTTTCGGACGCGTTCGATCCTAGGGGCGGCCCGTCCTTTCCGCGTTTGGTATCTGGAAAGGGTGGGGCTTTCGGCCACGCCTTTGAGTTTTCAGCGCCTTGCTTACCGCTGAATGCCCTCCGATTTCCGGCAAGTCCTTGCGCGCTGCAGATTTGCAAATTGCGGGGATTTTGAAAGCACCCGTGATTTGATTAGAGCGTGAATCGACGGGGCCGAGGGGTAATTTCGCTCACGCCGCCGAAAAGAAAATGCAGATTCCTCTCCGCCTGGGCGGATTCGGAATGACAGAGCGAGAGAGGGACCGGAGCCCCCAGGACCCACGCGCGACGTCGCCGTCCGCCTAGGCGGAGGCACCCGGCATGAGAGTACCAACTTGTCAACAGTTTAGTGAAGGGATCGAGACAGTTTCGACTCGGCGTGAGTGGGAAGAAAGAAGAACAGAACCGAACAGAAAGAAAACTCAAAGGCCGGGCCGAAATTGCCACCCTCGAAACCCGCGATAATGGGGCACCTTCAAAAGCAAACCAGTCGGAAAAGGCTTGCCCACCCGCCCGTATTCCGTCCAGGAACGATGCCAAGCGCGGAGATCGCTTCCTACAAGCCGACTTCTCGGTACTTATCCGCACGATGCCAAACCGGATTACGGTCGAGTGGTGGCTTCTTTGAGACCTGTGGCTCTCTGCTATGGCGGCATCCACAAGATAGCCTCATGACGCGCAAGCTCAGGAGAACGACCTGTTTTTCGGCTTTGTTGCAAATCCGTCCGGTCTGAGAAAATGGCAGAAAACGTGGGTTTGTTGTCCTCTGCGTCCCTCGTCAAGCAACTCGCATCGAACCACAATAGAGCAAAGTATGGCGACGCAATTGAGGCATCCGAAACGCCATGCTTATGGAGGTGTTATGGAACGCGAACATCTCAGCCGTCGAGCACTGCTGGGCGGACTTGGAGCCGCCGCCGGCCTCATGCCTTTGCGGGCGGGTGCTGCGAGTTTGTTGCTAAACCTCGAGATTCGCGATCAAAAGGAGAACCCCATGAATCAGATCACGTTTACGAAAACTACGCCGCCGGCGTGGTTGTTGGCATTCTGGAAGGAGATCGATGACAAGACCTTCGGCGAGGGCTTCAACTGCTTCAAGGAAGACGCAAAGGCTCACCTTGGCGTGGCCTTATGGAAGGGGCGAGAAGAAATCCGCGAGAGTCTCCGGAGATTCATAGACACGGGATTCACCGCACATCACGATATCGTCGAGTACTGGGATGGCGGTTCTCTCAAAGTGTTTCGAGGGATCGTGACCATGACGCCGGACGACAAGAGTAAGCCGGTCGTTAAACCAGTGATGACTCACTTCTTCTACATGCATCGCCAGGACCCAACCAAAGTCAGCCAGTGGATCGGGTCCGTGGGGCCCACTCAATTCTAAAGCGGAGAGGCGGGTGGCCAGCCTTTTCCGACAGGTTTGCTCTTGTGGGTGCCGCATCCTTCCCGGTTTGTGGGAAGCGTGCGGGGTTTCGGCCACGTTTTCGGCCCTCTTCTTGCCGCGGTGTGGTTGGTTGGATCGATGCGACTGTTACGGACACAGGCACGAGTGTGTTCAGTCTCACGACGTCCTTTACAGAGCGTTATCAGGACATCCTTTACACTTTGGCTCCGATGGGGGGCTTGGAGCGATGAGCCCTCGAGAGCGGGGCAGGCTGGCCAACCGTGTTTCGTCCTACAGCTTTGCGAACAAAAAGCGAACCCAAACAATCGGGACACTCAAATATTGTTGACGCTGTAAGTCCTTGAAAACAAGACAGCGGCGCAAAAACAATCGGGACACACCCCCATCCCCCGCAGACCGATTTTTCTCCAGTCAAACAAGAAATAGCAGACGAATAACAGGTGAAGACACTTTGCCGCCTCTTGCCAAGCCGTCAGCGGGCACAGCAAGCCAGCTCCCCTACGGCCGGTAGGTTCCTGTTGCTGCCCTGTGTGAATGGCAATTGCGGCTGGGGTTGTATATTCTCGGGCGATGTTGAGCTCTGCTGTGCGGTCACCTACGCCTGGGTTGATGCTGGGGTTGGTGATTACTATTGCTGCGGTGGTGGCTTACTCGGGGTATATCACGCGGCAGATTTCTGGGTTGCGGGGGCTGCAGAACAATATTGCCGAGCGGAACCGTCGGGATTCGTTGCAGCTTCTGCGGATTCAGAATGATCTCAGCTCCTTGGCGCTTTCGATGCGCGACATTTTGGACGAGAGCCAGACTTATCCTTTGACTGCCTGGCCGGGGCAATTTCAGCGGATTCATACGGATCTGGATGACGCGCTGCGGAAGGAGGAGGAGCTTGCGGTGGCGCCGCGGAATCCGGGGCAACGCGAGTATCTGGCGGCGGCGCTCGGGCAATTCTGGGATGAGATCGGGCGGATGTTTGCGCTGGCGGCGGAATTGAAGACGGACGAGGCGCGGCGCGAGATTCGCGATTCGTTGTTGACGCAGGTGGCGGCGCTGAGCACCGACGTGGACCGGCTGCTGGTGGAGAATAACGAGAATCAGAAGGAAGCGGCGGCGCGGGCCAATGAGATTTACGATCGCGTGCAGCGGCAGGTGTATTTGTTCTTGACCGCGACGCTGGCGGCGATTCTCTTGACCAGCTTGTACGTGATTTCGGCGAACCGCAGGCTTTTTGCGCAGCTTGCGGCGCTTTCGGAGCAGCGCAGCGAACTGGCGCAGAAGTTGATTGCCACGCAGGAATCCACGCTGCGGCATATTTCGCGCGAGCTGCATGATGAGTTCGGGCAGATTTTGACGGCGGTGGGAGCGATGCTGGGGCGGGCGGAACGTCATGCGCCGGCGGATTCGCCGCTGCGGACGGAATTGCGCGAGGTTTCGGGAATCGCGCAGGAGACGCTTGAAAAAGTGAGGATGCTTTCGCAGGCTTTGCATCCGGTGATGCTGGAGGAGGCGGGGCTTGAGGCTACGGTGAGTTGGTATGTGGCGAATGTGGAGAAGCAGACGGGATTGAAGATTGCGTACGAGAAAATTGGGGCTGCGTTTGCGGTGGACGGCGGGGCGGCGATTCATATCTATCGCGTGCTGCAGGAAGCGGTGAATAATGCGGCGCGGCATTCGGGGGCGAGCGAGGCCCGGGTGCGATTGCGATTTGGCGGCGAAGGGTTGGAGCTGGAAGTGGAAGATCACGGCAAGGGATTCGCGGGACGAGTGGTGAATCGCGGGATTGGTTTGGTGGCCATGCGCGAGAGGGCGGAATTGCTGGGCGGGACGCTGGAATTTGCGGCGCCGGCGGGCGGCGGGACGCTGGTGCGTTTGCGAGTGCCGCGCGAGAAGGCTGAGGCGCATGGCTAAGAAAATTTCCGTGCTGCTGGTGGACGATCACAGCCTGGTGCGCATGGGCTTCCGGCGGATTATTGAAGATGAGGCGGATCTGGAGGTGGTGGGCGAGGCCGGGGATGCGGAAGAGGCGGTGCGTTTGGCGCTGCAACTGAAGGCGCGCGTGGTGGTGATGGATTGCGCGTTGCCGGGAGGCAGCGGGATTGCGGCTACGAAACGGATTCTCGAGGCGTTGCCGGAGACGGCGGTTTTGATGTTGAGCATGCATTCGGAGGATACGTTGGTGCGGCAGGCGCTGGCGGCTGGGGCGCGCGGATACATTTTGAAGAGCGCGATTGATTTGGAATTGCCGGCGGCGATACGGCGGGTGGCCGCTGGAGAGAAAGTGTTGGCTCCGCAATTGGAGAAGAGCGAGTCGTTGAAGGGCGAGAGGAATTCGGGGCTTACGCCGCGGGAATTGGAGATTTTGCAGAAAATTGTGGATGGGAAATCGAATAAGGAGATTGCGGCGGAGTTGGGATTGAGCGCGAATACGGTGTCGGTGCACCGGGCGAATATTATGGATGCGCTGGGGATTCATAAGACGGCGGAGTTGGTGGTTTATGCGATTCGGAATGGATTGGTGAATGTGCCGTGAATTTGGGGTACGCGCGTGATTACGGGCTTTGATCCATTCTGCGGTCGTAAGATGCCGGCGGGGACGCCGGCGCTACTGAAGCTGGGGCTAGTAGTTTTACAGTATTGCGCTGTTGGGCTGGGGCGAATAGATTGGCGGCAATTCCGTACCCCTAGCTACGACGATCTAGATAGAAAACGAACCCCCGGTTACCGAACAGGGCCGGGGTGTGTGCGTTGGGACTCGCGGAGATCGAGGATCGCGCGCGATTTTGCATTGCGGGCTGGCGGTTAAATTTACGCGGAGGAACGATGAACATGCGGATGAGATTGGCGTTGGTGGCAGCGGCCGTTGTTTTGGCGGCGGCGCTTTGCGGGGCGGCCGACAAGACGGAGACGGTGAAGGGTTACGTGCTGGATTCGGCTTGCGCGTTTACGAAATCTTTGGAGAAGCCGATTAGCGCGGAGTGTGCGACGAAGTGCGCGAATGGCGGATCGCCGTTGGTGATTCTGGCGGATGGCGGGGTGATTTATTGGCCGATTGGGGAGACTATTCCGGCGCAGGGACAGAATGCGAAATTGCTGCCGTATGCGGGGCAAAAGGTGACGGCTACGGGGAAAGTTTATGTGCGGGGTGGATCGCACGCGATTGTGATTGAGAAGATTGACGCGCAGGGAGCGAAGTGATTGTAGCCGAAAGGCGTGGAGGTCCGCGCACGATTGCGGCTCGGACCAACGGTGGCGGTCGTAGGATGCCGGCGGGACGCCGGCGGTACGACTATGCGCCGCCTTGTTGGAGGACTGAGAAAACCAGGAGGTAACGCTTCAGGTTTCCGGTTACCAGGAAATTTTCTTTTACGTGTTCGTGGCCGTTCTCGCCTAGCTTTTGGGCGACTTCCGGATTCGCTAGCAAGTAGCGAATCTGGTAGGCGCAGCCCTCTACCGAGTGGACCAGCATTCCCGTTAGTTTGTGCAGAACTTGCCGGACAATTCCGCCTACCGCTGAAGCTACTACTGGCTTCTTCTTCCAGAGAGCTTCGGTGACCGTTAGGCCGAAACCTTCGCGCAGGGATTTCTGAACGACGATGGTGGAGGCGCGCTGGAGGGCGTTGATTTCGCAATGGCTCCAGGGCGGAAGATTCAGAAGGAAGACGTCGGGATCGTTGTCGGCGGCTTCGCGGGCTTCCATCAGTACGGCTTCGCCTTCAGGATCGTCGCTGGCCCCGCCGCCGGCGAGAACGAGCTGGCAATCGGTGTGGCGCTTGACGATGCGATAGGCCTGGATGACGCCGACCGGATCCTTCAGGCGATCGAAGCGCGAGACTTGAGTGATGATCGGGCGCGAGGGATCGATATTGAAGCGCTCGACGACGCTGCGAATATATTCGCGATCGAGCTCTCGATTTTTATCGGCGAGAGGATCGATGGTCGGGGCGAAGAGATATTGCGGAATGGAAAGCTCCTGCGTGAAGGACGCGGAGGAGAAGAGCGAAACATCATATTTTTCGACGAACGGGCGCAGGAAATTCCAGACTTTTTCGTTCGGGCGAGAGAGATCGATGTGGCAGCGCCAGACCCAATGCGTGCGACGGCTCAGGGAATCGCGCGCGCGAACGAGGGGCGCCGGCTGGGGATCGTGGATGACCACGAAATCGTCGTCCAGCGGAATATGAAGGCGGTTCTCTTCATTTGTGGCGAGGAATGTATCGAACCATTCGGGCGGGCCGTCGTAAGGCTCGCCGTGCAGGGCGTTGTGAAAGGCTTTCGTTACGGCGAAGAACGCTTCGCCGCCTTTTAGCACTTCCCAATTGATGTCCAGGCCGAGTTCCTCGAACAGAGGGACGAGGCGATTGAGAATTTCCGCGACGCCGCCGCCGACGGCGGTGGAATTGACCATCTTGATGCGCTTACCGGAGAGAAGCTTGGCGATGGCGCGGATTTCATTGATCTCGGGCTGGCCCACGATGACGGCATGATCCTCGAGGCGGACGTGCCGGACGGAATTTTCGGTGGAGGTGGCGCTCACTGATTGACCCAGGGCTCGATGGTGGCGACGAGCTCATCGCGGAGGCTGTCGAGAGTGTTGGTATGGAAGTCGACGTGATTGAGGCGATCGGCGAGTTCGGTGAGGCCAAAATTCTTTTCGATCCAGTGGGAGAAATCATTGGTTTCGAGATGCAGGCGCAGGCGCGAATTGATGAAGTGATGGTGGAGCGATTGGGGGCTGAGATTGCGGATGCCCGCCGCGAGCTCGGCGAGAGTGCTGGCGCGCATATCGAGGGGCAGCGTAAATTCGATTTCTTCGCAGAAGTAGAAGGGCTCGAAGCCGCGCGCGGCGCGGGCTTGCGGATATTGCGCGATGTAATCCTCGATGACGGTGACGAGCTCGTGGCGGAGTTCATCGATGGAGACGAAGCGGCCGACATCGAGAGCGGCCATTTGCTCGGCGAGCGAATATTGATTGCAAGATGCCACGACCCATTGAGCGAACTCGCTGGAGAAGGGCGTGTAATGGTGCTCTTCCAGGCTCTGGAACGTGTGGTAGAAAATCGAATTGTCGGAGACGGTTCGAAGCTCGGCGGCGAGTTCGGCGAGATTGTTGGCGCGCTCCGGGCAGATGCGCACAAGATACGAGGCAGCGACAAATTGAAAGGGCTCTTGCGAGCGCATCATCGGCGGGCGTCCGCGACTCGCTCGAGGAAGCGGCGGAGTTCGACCGGCGATTCGAGCGAATAGCGCGCGGCGGTGGCGCGGCGCTTGCCGACAAGGATGGAAATGCCCGACATGCGGGCGAACACCGACTCGTCGCCAACATCGTCGCCGGCGTAAATCAGAAGCGATTCCATGTGGCCTTCCCGTGAGAGCAGGAAACGGATGGCCGTCCATTTATCCACGCCCGAGCCGGGAAAAATTTCCCACACTTTTTTGCCGCCGCTGAGACGCAAGCCGCGATTTTCCGCGATGGCTTCGGTAACGATGAGCTTGGTGCGCGCAGCGGTGGCGCGGCCGGCTTCGCGGTAATGCACGGCGAGAGTGGCTTCTTTGACTTCGAGGCGGACGCCATCAAGGCCGGCGAGCTTCTCTTTGAGTTGCTCGGTGGCGTGAGCGAGCAGGCGGCGCTCATCGCGATTGGCGAGAGTGATGCGATGGCCGCGCGCATCCTGGATGGAATAGCCCTGGCAGCCGACGTAGCAGATGCCAGCCAGGCCAACGCGCTTGCGGACGTCCGCGAGACTGCGGCCGCTGACGATGCCGACGAGAATGTCGTGACGAACAAGGTCGGCGAGGGCTTCGCGGGTGGGCTTGCCGAGACGTACGGAGCCGGGATGGCGCTGGATTTTTACCAGGCTGCCATCGAAGTCCGAGAGAACGGCAATGGAGCGCGCTTCGCGGATATCGTCGGCGATTTCGTCCCAAGCCGAGAAAAGATTCCGCGGCGAGCCGAATTGCGGCGCGGCGGTGATGGAGACGATTTTGTGGCGGCGAGCGTGGCCCCGGCCCTTGGCGTTCGAAAGCTCGAGAACCTTGCCGCGCTGTGAATCCAGAATGCTCATGCTTCGACCTTCTCCGGTTTATCGATGCGGATTTCCGACAGCGCGGTTACCAGGTTTCCCGCCCAACGGTAAATATTATTCTCGCGGACGATGCGGCGCATGGCCGCCATGCGCTTTTCCTGCTCATCAGTGCCCATGTTGAGGGCTGTGTAGATCGCTGTGGCGAGCTGCTCGACGTCGTAGGGGTTGACGACGAGGGCGTCGCCCAGTTCGCGAGCCGCGCCGGTGAAGGCGCTGAGAATCAAAACGCCGCGCTCATCATCGCGCGCGGCGACGAATTCCTTGGCAACCAGATTCATGCCATCGTGCAGCGAAGTGACCAGACATAAATCCGCGGCGCGATAGAAGCGCTCAATTTCATGATGATCGTGATGGCGCTCGAGAAGAATTATGGGCTTGGATTTGGCGGATTTGTATTTGTTGTTGATGCGCTGTGCTTCTTCGCGTACCTCGACGAGGAGATCGCTATAGCGCTTGATATTGGTGCGGCTGGGTGCGCCGACCTGAATGAAGCTAAATTCCCCCTGGTAGTAGGGATGCTCGTCGAGCATGCGCTCGATGGCCCAGAAGCGCTCGAGGATTCCTTTGGTGTAATCGACGCGATCGACGCCGACACCGAGATAACGGACGTCCAGCCCGAGTTCCTCGAGGACTTTGCGGCGCATGATAGCGCGGTCACCATGGAGGTCGCCTCTGTGCTTCGGGTCCGCATAGGCGACGCTGATTGGAAACGGGCGAACTAGAGTCTGGTGGCCCTGGCGGCTGACGGCAAAACGATCCCAGTCGGTATTGGCTTCGAGAGCGCGGTCCACGGTCTCGAGGAAATTATTGCAATGCGCTTGAACATGGAATCCGATGAGATCGGCGCCGAGTAGACCGTTCAGAAGTTCGCGCTGCCACGGGCAGATGCGGAAGGCTTCGGGATTGGGCCAGGGAATGTGCCAGAAGATGGCGATGCGCGCGTCTGGGCGCTGCTCTTTGATCAAGCGCGGGAGAAGAGCGAAGTGATAGTCCTGCACCAGAACTACGGGTGATTCGGTGCCGCGCAACTCTTCCAGAACGACTTTGGCGAATTTTTCATTTACGCGCTGATATTGGAACCAATCGTCGGGGCGGAAGAGAGGGCGCGTGTGAGCAATGTGGCAAAGAGGCCAGAGGCCTTCGTTCGAGAAACCGTAGTAGTAGCCATCTTCTTCTTCCTTGGTGAGCCAGACGCGGCGCAGTGTGTAGTGCGGATCGTCGGGCGGAACGCGGATATGGTCTTGCTTGTCGACGACTTCCCGATCGGCATTTCCGGAGCCGTGGGCGATCCAGGTGCCGTCGCAGGCGAGAACCACCGGCTCGAGAGCGGTGACTACACCGCTGGCGGGAACGATAGTGCGAATGGAATTGTCCTGATCGCGAACGTGGAGATAAGGCTCGCGATTGGAGACGACGAAAAGCGCTGCGTTATGCAATTTGCCGAGGACGCTGACGCGCAGGCGTTCGGCAGTCCACATGGATTCGCCGGCTTCGCGGAGGCGGGCTTCTTCATCAGCCGCGGCGCGCGCGGCGTCGAGGCTTTGGGCCATCTGCGCGGCTTCGTGAGTTAGAGGCGCGAGGATGCCGGAGCGATCGGGCGGCTGCGCCGAAGCCTTGCCGAGGCGCAGAGAGCGCATCCATCCGGCGACGCGCGAGATGGACTCGCGGAAAACCCAGCGCATCATGACCAGGGCCAGAAGCGCAATGAAAAGCGTCTGAAACGCAGCATGTAACAGGTTGTCGCGCCACATGCGTCGCGTCGCCTGCTGGATGAAGCTGGCGTCGCTGACCAGCGCGAGGGATCCGACCAGAGTGTCGTTCGAGCGGATGGGCAGAGCGTAAATGTGGATCTGCGCATCCTGGCTGGAATCGAAGAACTCGTGGCAGCCGGCATCGCTATCGCAAGAGCCTGCAAACTGCGCGGCGCGATTGAGAATGCCGAAATCGAGACCCGTGCTGGAGCCCAGAGGATTGGCTTTGGTGTCGAATACGGCGATGCCGAGAATATGGTCGCGATGGCCGAGGCGCTCGATGGTGCGATGCAACGCAGCGTCGGAATGGGCGGAGATCTCGCGCTCGAAATCATCTTGCAGGCTTTGGCCGAGTACTTCTGCGCGACGCTGTAGATCGCGGCGCATGCTGCGATCCTGCGTGCGCACCTGATAAGCGGCGAAGATTAGAGAGACCACAGCGACGCTGAGGACCAGCGGCGCAACGAGTCTCAAGCTGAGACGCATCAGCGAATTGGATTCTTGTTCGGCCATAGTTCGAAAATCAATTCACGTGCGAGAGCACCGCGTTCAGCTACCGCGCGCGCGCAAACCAGTGGCCTGGCGCTGGTTGGGCGGGGATGCCATCAGTGCCAGACGGAACGCTCTCCCCCCATTTCTGCGCGCATCGCGGCGGCCGACCGACGCGCCGGGCGCACCAACCACGTTCGAGAGGGCGGCCTGCCTGAATAATAGCAGACGCCCTCCCGAATCCGGCGAGGCAAATCGCCCGGGAACGTGTTGCTTACTTGACTACCTTGAGATTGTTCGTGACGGAGAAGACATTCGCGACGCCGTTGGCGCGGACATTGGCCGCGTCTTTGTCGGACTGATTGTCGACCACGCCCTCAAGAGTCACGTGTCCAGCTTTCACAATGATGTGAATGGAAGGCACGGACGAAACGGCGTATTTCTCGAGCGGGCCGAAGCCGTAGATGGCGCGGTATTCGGCGCGGCGAATATCGTCATCCATGGGAGAAGGCGGAAGAACTTCGATATTGTTGACGACTTTTTCGACGCCTTCGATTTTCTTTACTGCGGACCCGGCGTCGTCCTTTATCGTGGCGTGGACGACCTGACCCTCGAGGGTGACGGTAGCGCCATCGATGCGGTATTCGAGATTGTCGAAGATCAAATAGTACGGCAAGAGGACGAGTTGGTGGCGGACTTCGTTTTTCAGCCATTCCTCGAAATGGGCGTCGCTGCGCGTGTGGGATTGCTGCGCGACGGCGCGAATCGCGGGCCGAGTGACGGCTCGAGGCCCCGCTGAAAGAAGAGAACTAAATAGCCCGATGCCGATCAAAATTCCTGCCAGGCGGCGTGCAATCTGGGCAGCGTTCATGCTGAATTCCTCCTGAAGTGCTCACGGCACTTCCAATAGTTAGATGAGAGTATGGCGGGATTGGAGTCACGACCGGGTGGGAGCGGCCGGTATTGACGAATTTTCGATCGCGATTGCGGGGAGAGTGGGCACGTATAAAATGGCTCACACACCGCAAAAAACGCTTGTTAGCCTTGACGGGCATGATAATCTCTTGCGGGGTGTTTCCTGGACATTCGTCCATCCGCAAAAATTCGTCCATCGATCGCGAGCCCCGGGGCAGCAGGCTGTCCCCCTGGTACCGTTTTGCTGCTTCCACGCGTGTCGGTTCAGGGCGACAGTTCAAAAGGGGAGGGAGAGAAGATGAGAAAAGTGTTGGGAGGCATTGGGCTGGTTGCCCTTCTAGCCGTCTCGGCGCTGGCTGTGCCGGCAATGGCGCAGACAGCGACGGGAGCGAAGAAGGCGCACTTGACCCCGTTTTACGACGCGACGAAGGAAGTTACGCTGCAAGGCACGGTGGAGAATGTGCTGCGCACTCCGTCACGCGGAATGCTGCCGGGATCGCACATCATGCTAGCGACAGCTTCCGGAGTACTGGACACTCACGTGGGACCATTCGCG
Source organism: uncultured Acidobacteriota bacterium (assembly GCA_963841235.1). Taxonomy (GTDB): domain Bacteria; phylum Acidobacteriota; class Terriglobia; order Acidiferrales; family UBA7541; genus Palsa-147. The sequence goes on from CAWJBU010000001.1 coordinate 724,374, forward strand.
TTTAAGGGCTTCAATCCTTTGAACGTCGAGCCCGGCTCGCGGATCGAGGTTGTCGGCGTGATGAAAACGATCCGCAGCAACCAGGTATTCCTTGCGCGAACGATCACTGTCGGGAAGCAGGAGTACAAGATTCGCAACGAGCACGGCGTGATTCTGATGCCGATGAACCCGGAGATTGGAAAGTCCAGGACGACGGGAGGTCCGCGATGAATCGCAAAAACCTCTCTTTCGCTCTAGTCGCCGCGATGATTGCGATCTTTCTGACGGCTTGCGGCAGCGGTTCGAAGCCGAAACAGCTAATCATTCTGGCGATGACAACGCCTCCTCCGGGAGCGCTCGAAATCAAGCTCTCGGCCCCGCTCTCGGCGACGGTAACGAATGACGCGTCGAGTGGTGGTGTGCTGTGGACCCTCGCATGCGACACCGGCGCGGACTGTGGCACGCTTACGGCCGCGAGTTCGGCGAGCGGCGATACGATTGGCTACACGGCGCCGACGAGTGTTCCGGAAGGCGATGTGGCGGCCGGCGGGATGCTTGTTGTTGTCACCGCGACGTCGGCGACGGACAGCACCGTCTTTGCTGCTGCGAACATGGTCGTCTTTCCAGTCGAAGACACGTCATTCCTGAGCGGTAACTACACCTTCTACGTCGAAGGATTCGACGCGGCGGGCTTCCTGTACACGGCGGCGGGCAGCGTCAATCTTGATGGCGCGGGCAACGTGCTGTCGGGGGAAGAAGACTTCTTCGACGCAGCTAATGCGACACCATCGATCGCAGACGTGATCGTGGGTGGCACTTACCAAGTTGGCCAGGACGGTCGTGGAAGCTTGACTGTCGATGTTGACATTCCGGGATCGCCCGCTGTACCAGATCCGACAGTAGGTGTCGGCGGCGTGGAAACATTCAGTCTCGTGGCTGTGAATAACAACCACGCGCTGATCGAGGAGTTCGATGCTGCGGCCACGTCAATCGGCAGCATGGACTTCCAGACATTTACGGCGGGCGACCTCACGCAGCTCTCTGGCGGCTTTGCGTATATCGTCAGTGGTGAATTCGGCGGTGCGCCACTCGGCTACGGCGGAGTTTTCACTACGGATGGCGCCGGCGGCTTGGGAGCAAACGAAGGCGACACAAATGGAAACGGTACCCTGAATACGGCATACACGGGGCTTACGGGAGGATTCACTGCCCCCGATGCGAGTGGGCGAGGTACCTTCACGATAGGAGCCGTGACGCTCGCGTACTACATCGTGAATCCTGAGGCGCTGTCGATGGTCGAAATCGATGGATTCGAACTAGGCGTCGGGGTTGCTCTCGGGCAAGGCGCAGCCACGGGTAATTACACGGCGGCGTCGATTGGGGCCTCCGTCGTCGGTGCGAGTGGGTTTGCCAGCCCGGGCCTCTCAAGCATCGCGGGCCAGTTTGCAACGGACGGTGTAAGCGCTCTCACATCCGGATTTGCAGACTCTAACGAGAATGGAGCCGTTATCGGAACTGGCTCTGTAACCGGCACCTACACTCTGGGCGCCAACGGCTACGGCAACTTTGCGATCACCGGAGGCGATTTGATCACGACCGAAACGGACATCACGACGTTCGGTGTCTACGCGGTCGATCCGGCGGTCAGCGTGGTTGACCCGAATAACTCCAACCAAACGGGCGGTGCGCTGTTGCTTAACCTCGACACCACCGCAACGATGACTGGAGTGCTTTCGCCGCAAACGGACGCGACGGACGTATTCAATACCAACAACGCGATCAGTTTCAATGGCGACGATACTACCGGTCCACTTGACCTCGTTGGCCAGCTGTTGTCGGATGGCGTAAGCAACCTGACAGGCGCTGGCGACCAGAACGAGATCTTTGGTACAGGACAGACTCCAGGGGTTACGCTCGTCGGGACGTTCGCTCCTGATGCGGCCAACCCCGGAAGATCGACACTGGCGTTGACGGTCAACGGGGCTGCGACGGCAAACTCGATCATCCTGTACCAGGCGAGCCCATTCCTGAACTTGAACATCGATGTGGACACGACGGTTCAGGGATCCGGCTACGTCGAAGTGCAACCGTAAACTCCTGACATACGAGAGTGGCGCGGCCGGGACTCCGGCTCCGCCACTCTCGTAATTCTCTTTCTTCGATCTGTTTCTGCTAACCCGCAGTTCTGCTCGGGTAATCGTCGCAACTCGCACACATTTGCCGCCGCATCGTTGGCGAGTCTCGGCCCACCATTCGAGTTCGAAGGCAGCAAACCAAGGTTGAGTCGATGCCACACGTGCCGTTACGACAGAGAGCGGCTTCGCGGTGCTTATCGTTCTGAGATCGTGAAGTCGACGGTGGAGCGGCCGTTGGCAGCGACGGTTACCTTTTTTTCCCAGGTGAGCGGTTCGGTGAAGAATAGGCGCTTGGTTTTCGTCTGCGTGCCGACGTCTAGGACGGGTTCCTCGCGGGCTACGCGCCAACCTTCGTGCCAGGCTACGATTTCGTAATCGCCGGGCGGTACGCCAGTCAGCCGAAAACTGCCGTGTTCATCGGTGATCGCGTAGTAGGGATGATTCACGATGAAGATGACGCCGTTCATCCAGATGTGCCCCGCGTTGCATTTCAGATCCACCATGCCGCTCTTGCGCATGGGCCGGGTCAGCGACACGTTGGTCATGGGAAACGGAAGATTGTAATCCACGGCGCCTGCCATGTGGACCGTGTGCAGAATCGGATCGCTGCTCTTCATTCCGAAATCGCCGCCGGCCTGAACGAGCGAGATATGCGGGACGTAGCGGCAATGCTCCTGGTCGAGCGAGCGACGCGAATCAGGGAGATCCCAGGCTTTCCCTTTCGCGACGCCGCGGAGATAGACGACGGTGTTCGCCACGCCGCCTTCGGGGCTGATTTCAATCCGTTCGAGATCACGCGTTCCGGTTTTGTCGGGATCGCAGACGCTCGGATCCTTGGTAATCGGGAGCGTAAGCGGCTTCGGCTTTTCGCCGGTCCATTTGACAATCCCGGCGATCGTGCCTCCGTCGGACACCTGGACGACTTGATAGGCTGATTGCGCGCGCGCGGCGGGAGACGCGGATAGCGCGACGGCAAGAATTGCGGCAGCGGCGGAAAACTTGTACGCCCTCATGCGTTTTCCTATCATCTTGCGCCGTGCGAGGGTGGCGGTTCCATTTGTTTCAGCTGCGTCCACTCGAATCGCGAATCTCCTGCGTGCCATCCTACTTAAGAAGCGTTCGCAGTTGTTTTCGCTGCCGGGGCTGAGGCCTTGCCCGCATGATGCACTTGCAGCGTCCGCAGATAGTGCACGAGGTCCCAGGCTTGATCGGGAGTGACGTAGTCGGCGAAGGACGGCATGGGAGTGCCGTCGAGCCCGGTCATGAAGATGCGGTAGAGGTCTGCGTTTGTGTCACCGCACTTGAAGCGATTCAGAGCGGTGAAATTGTACGGCGTAATCGGATTGTCTTTGTCGTCGCGAAGCGTCGACGCCGCGGGCCCGTTGCCCTTGCCCGTCTCGCCGTGGCATTGCACGCACTTGAGAGTCGTCTGGTAGAGCACTTCCCCGCGCTCGCGGCTCTCGGATGTATCGGGTGTTTCGGGCGACATCTTGACCGGCGGATCGGGTTTTTCCTCGCGGAAACGCGGCGAAAAAGTCTTGATGTAGGCGACGAGATCGGCGCGCTGCTGATCGGTCAGCGGCTGCCAGGAAGGCATCGCCGTGGTATCCACTCCCCTGCCGATGGTGTGGAAGAGATCCTCATCGAGCGGAAGGCTCCCGGTGGGTGTCGAGCGGCATTTGAAGATTCCCAGGGTGAAATCGCGAGGCTTGGGATCAACGTAAGGCGCGTTCTCGCCGTTCCCATCGCCGTCCTTGCCGTGGCATCCGATGCAGAATCGGCGGAAGAGGTCTTTGCCGGCTCGAGCGTTGCCTGTCCATTTTCCGATGTGGCTTTCTTGTGCGGCAGCGGCGGGTGACCAGCAGAGGAGTGCGGCGAGGCCGGCTGCCGCGATGGCGGCGCGCAGGCTGCTCGGCAAATGCCGCTGCCGGAACTCGGCGAGATCGAGCCCAAAACATCTCATGAACTGCCCCCTGCCCAGGTGGTACCCGATGGCTCCCCATTCCAATCTACCGTGTCACGGGTACCCGGCAAGCGTGTAGCGCAATTGTTGTTCACAAACAAGTACGTGTAATTTGAAAGACATCCGTGCGCGCGCCTGGATGGGAAACCCCCGGGGGCAGGCGGTGCGTCGGGAGAATTCCATCGCTGATCGAGTGCTTGATGCGGTCGATTGCCCGCTCGTTGGCGCCTCTATGAAGAATCGTAGAGCTATGAGCCTCCGGAGAGGTGAAAAAATGGAACCGAATCAGCAATGAAATGAAACCCTTTGTAGCGACTAGTGTTCTAATTACTCGGGGTCGTAGATCCGCAGGAATGCTTCAGGCCGCGTGTGCTCATCGAAAGATGGAAGCAAACTCGCGGATAGCCAGAGCAATTCGGTTGCTTTGAGTGATGAATCTTCGGCGTAAATTTATAATTTCAATCTGGAGGTCAAGGTGAAGAGAGGTCTCGTAATCTTTCCATTCGCAATTTTTCTATTTTTCGGGTGGTTCGCAGCACCGGCCGGGGCTCAGACCGCAGGGTCAGCTAAGGCTGCGCGTCCTGCGCCGCTGTACGACGCAAGCAAGGAAACAACGCTGCAAGGCACGGTGAGCAACGTGGTGACGAAACCGGGGGCCGGAATGATCGCCGGCGGCCATCTGGTCGTGGCCACGGGACAAGGAGCGGTGGACGCGCACGTGGGCCGCGCGCTGCAAGGCCCGAAGGCGATTGCGGTTAAGGCCGGAGATTCCGTCAAACTCGTCGGAGTGATGGCTACCGTCAATCACAATCAAATCTTTCTAGTGCGCACGGTGGAAGCCGGTGGGCACACTTATACGATTCGGAACGAGAGAGGTTTCCTGGTTCCATCCTTGACTGCCACGCGCGGCGCGTCGACGACGCCCGTCAGAGGGAGTCTGCGATGAACCGTAAACTCCTCATCGTGGTTTTCACGGCATTCTGCCTGGCTTCACTCGCGGCTTGCGGCGGCGGCAACGGGAACAACAACAATGTCGTGAGCATCGCATTCTCACTGGCGCCACCGGCAGCCTTGCAGACGAGCGCAACGGCAACGGTGAGCGCGACTGTCTTCAACTCGTCCAATACCGGCGTCGACTGGACGGTAACTTGCGGCGGCGCGGACTGCGGTTCACTCAGCGCGAGCCACACGGATGGAGGCGCGAGCTTGACGTACACGGCGCCCGCCAGCGTCCCCACGGGCAACACGGTGACGATCACGGCGACGGCCAGCGCCGACCATTCGGCCTCAGTCCTGGGAACGACCACGATTACCACTGGTTCGACCACGTCGGCGCTCAACGGTCAGTATACGTTTATAGTTTCGGGTCAGAATTCCAATTTTAACTACGTCGCGGCCGGAAGCATCGTCGCCGACGGCAATGGCGGAATCACGAGTGGCGAGGAAGATTTTTGCGACCTTGCCACGCCGTGCACCACCGTGTCGCTCGGCGGAAGTTATTCCTCGGGCGCTGACGGCCGAGGCAGCATTAACCTCACGAGTTCGAGTTTCTCGTCAGTGCAAACACTCGAGTTCGTATTGACCTCCACCAATCACGCGCTGATCACGGAATTTGACGCGTCCGCGACTTCGAGCGGCACGCTTGACCTCCAGGATCCGAATGCGCTCGACGCATCCGGAATCACAGGCGGGTTTTCGATGGCGCTGAACGGAGTGGGCGTGCAGGTGGGCGAACCCGCTGCGGTTGGCGGCGTCATGACGGGAGACGGGTCGGGAGACTTCAACAACGTCACGCTCGACGTCAACGACCCATCGGGTAGTGGCTTCACCACGGAGACCACAAACCTTCTCGTTGTTTCGGGCCCCGATCCGTTTGGCCGCATCGCGGTGAGCGACGGAACGCTCACGTTTGCATATTACATCGTGAATGCGAAAGCGGTGCGTGTTATCGAGGTCGACGACTTATTTCAGACGACCGGCAGCGCCTATACGCAAGGGAGCGGGTCGCTCACGACGGCTAGCCTCGCGGGCAATTCCGTCTTCACGGATGCCGGGATGAGCGTACTCGGCCAGGTTGGCGTTGGCGGTGAGTTCACCGCGGATGCCAATGGAAATGTCACGGCGGGGTTCGCGGACGTAAACGACGATGGGTCGGCAACGAACGGATCCATCGCCGGGAGCACGTTCTCGAGTTTCGTCGGCGGACGCGGCTCTCTTACTCTCAGCGGAGGCGTTTCTTCGGACGTCACCGAATTCCAGGTCTATCTTGTTGATCCCGGCGTGAATATGCTTGACCCGACGCTTTCGACGGGCGGAGGAGGCGCGCTACTCCTCGACTCGGACGCGAATGCGGTTGGGACTGGAGCGATAATCCCGCAGGCGAATTCGCCCAGCTTCAATGGCGCGTACGGCGCGAATCTTCAGGCGATCACGTCGTCCAACGAAAATTTCGCCGAAATTGATCTCACGGGGCAATTAACAGCCAGCGGCGGGACAAGCCTCACTGGTACCGGCGATCTTAATAACTTTGGCGATCTATTGCCTTCTCAAGCGCTCACAGGAACGATCTCGGCGGACGGCAGCCATGCGGGACGGTTTACCGGGACGCTCATGATTGGGAGCTTCGGAACGCTGAACCTCGTTTACTACCAGGCGACGAATTCGCAGATCGTTGTCGTCGAAGTAGATGGTGGTACGATTGGCACGGGAGTCTTGCTCACGCAGCAATAGAGAATCCGGCGGATGGCGGCTCTATCTTCTGTGCCGTCATCCGCTCTCTCACGCTCAGCTCAACTCGGAGCTGCTCGCCCGGCGCGAGCACGAATGCGAGAGGATCAATCCGTCCAGTCGAATGATTTGCTCACGGCGCGGCGCCAGAGGCGATAGAGTTCTTCGCGCTGCGGTTCGTCCATCGTTGGCCGCCATTCGCGCTCGACCTTCCAATTCGTCCGCAATTCTTCCGGATTGCTGAAGTAGCCTGAGGCTAGACCTGCTGCGTAGGCTGCTCCGAGCGCGGTGGTTTCCTTGTTGGCTGGACGAACTACGGGGCGATTCAGGATGTCCGCCTGGAATTGCATTAGGAGATTATTTTCTACCATGCCGCCATCGACGCGCAGGGCTTCGAGGCGGATGCGCGAGTCCTTCTCCATGGCGTCGAGAACATCGCGCGTTTGGAAGGCGGTGGCTTCTAGAACGGCGCGGGCGAGATGGCCTTTATTCGCGTAGCTCGTGAGTCCGGCGATGACGCCACGGGCGCTGGCCTTCCAATAGGGCGCGTAGAGGCCGGAGAATGCCGGAACGAAATAGACGCCGCCGTTATCCTCGACGGTGCGCGCGAGCGATTCGATGGTGGCGCTATTTTTGATGAGGCCGAGATTGTCGCGCAGCCATTGCACCAGCGCGCCGGTGATGGCCACGCTGCCTTCGAGAGCGTAGCAGGCGGGCTTGGAGCCGAATTTGTAGGCGACGGTGGTGAGCAGGCCGTGTTGCGACGGAACCGGGCGCTCGCCGGTGTTCATCAGCAGAAAGCAGCCGGTGCCATAGGTGTTCTTCGCCTCGCCGGGGGCGAAGCAGGCTTGGCCAACGAGCGCGGCTTGTTGATCGCCCAGAATCCCGGCGATCGCGACGCCGCGGATGGCGGGTTCCGTGGCTTCCACAAAATGCTCGCTGCTCGAGCGAATGTCCGGGAGAATTTTTCGCGGAATCTCGAATGCCGCGAGGAGTTCCGGATCCCAGTCGAGCGTCTCGAGATTCATCAATTGCGTGCGGCTGGCGTTCGTCACGTCGGTGACATGAATTCCGCCGCGCGCGAGGCCGGAGAGCTTCCAGACGAGGAAGGTATCGATCGTGCCGAAGAGCAAATCGCCGGATTCGGCTTGGGCTCGCGCGCCTGGCACGTTTTCCAGCAGCCGGCGAATTTTCAGGCTGCTGAAGTAAGTTGAGAGCGGCAAGCCTGTTTTCGCGCGGAAACGATCCTGGCCGCCATCGCTGCTGAATTCGGTGACGGCATCGGCGACGCGCGTATCCTGCCAGACGATGGCGTTGCCAAGCGGCGCGCCGGTACGGCGATTCCAGAGCAACGATGTTTCGCGCTGATTCGTGATGCCGATGGCAGCGAGATCGGCGGGCCGCAGCGATTTCTGCGCCATCGCTGCGGCGATCACTTCCTGAGTGTTGCGCCAGATTTCTTCGGGATCGTGCTCCACCCAGCCCGGCTGCGGGAAAATCTGGCGATGCTCTTTCTGCGCCAGCGCGACGGTCCGGCCCGTGCGATCGAAGACTATGAAGCGCGTGCTCGTGGTGCCCTGATCGATTGCGCCGATGTAGTCGGCCATCGCGGAATCTTAACCCTTCATCGGCCTTTTGGCTTAATGCGAATTCGAGATCATCGCGGGGGGATCTCAGCACCGGCAGCTTGCTGGCGAGTTTCGTTTGCGGTGACGCCGCGCAAAAACGCCGCCTGGCAGCCGGCGCTACGAAGACTCGCCTTAATCCGACCAGCGCTTCGGGGTGCGGTCCCAGCGGTGCGCCTTCAACTGCTCGAGCAGCGCGGCGTCGAGCGGGCCGGCATCGCTCGTAGCGATATTTTCGCGGACGTGGTGCGGCCGGCGCATGCCGGGAATCGTCGTGCTGACGTCGGGATTCGAAAGAATGAACCGGAATGCCGTCTCCGGCAGGTTCATCGCTGCCGGTAGGACCTTTTTTAATTTCTCGACGCGAGCGACCGTGTTGGCCAGATTCTCCGGGCCAAAATAGCCGGCGCGCCAATCGCCCTGCGGAAATTTTGTCTCCGCAGTGAGCTTGCCGCCGAGACTGCCTTCATCGAGCGGCACGCGCGCAATCACGCCGATGTTGAGCTCGCGGCAAACGGGAAAAAGTTTGTCTTCCGGCGCCTGATCGAAAATGTTGTAGATCACCTGGACCGCATCCACTAGGCCAGTCTTCAGCGCGCGGATTCCGTTGTTCGGCTCCCAGCGATTCACGCTCAGGCCGAAGAAGCGAATCAGCCCGTCGGATTTGAGCTTGGCGATGGTTGCCGGAAATTCAGGATCGTCAGTCCAGCTATCGTCCCAGACGTGAAACTGCAGCAGATCGATCGAATCGACGCCCAAGTTTTGGCGAATCAAGTTCGCATAGTTGAAGACATGCGCTGCGGGGAACGCATCCTGGTAGGAATCGCGCGCCGACCCCGGCCATTTATTATTCTTCGGCGGAATTTTCGAGGCCGCGAAAAGCCGCTTGCCGCGATTTTGCGCCAGGATGCGGCCGAGCATCGCGTCGCTTTTGCCGTCGCCGTAGGCCCAGGCGGTATCAAAGAAATTGCAGCCAGCATCCACGGCAAGCTGCATGGCTTGCAGCGATTCCGCATCATCCGAGCCGGACCACCCGCTGACGCCCCAGAGTCCGTAGCCGATCTCGCTGACGTCGAAGCCCGTGCGCCCGAATCTTCTGTATCGCATCCATCCTCCATGGCGAATCAGGTGCCGCGCCAAGCGCGTGTGGCTGCGGCGTAGTTTTAAACGGCGTCACTTCGCCGAAAATTTGTAAATGGTCTCGCTGTGAAATTCCGCGCCGGGCCGCAGCACCGTCGAAGGAAAATCCGGGTGATTGATCGCGTCGGGATAATGCTGCGTCTCGAGGCACAGCGCGCCGAATGCGGGATACGCCACGCCGCGCTTTCCGACGATGGAGCCGTCGAGGTGAATCGCGGAATAAAATTGCATCGCCGGCTCGGTGGTCCAGACTTCCATTTGCCGCCCATTCGATGGATCGCTCACGCGCGCGGCAAAATGCAGCTCGCCGGAGTTGCCGTTTAAAACGTAATTGTGATCGTAGCCGCCGGGATCGGGCTTGAGCGCATCAATGCGCGCGCCAATCACCGCCGGATGCGTGAAATCGAGCGGGGTATCCTTCACCGGCTTGATTTCGCCCGTGGGAATGAGCGTCGAATCCGATGGCGTGAAGGAATCGGCATTGATGGTGAGGACGTAGTTCAGAATCGTTCCACTCCCAGCAAAATTGAAATAGCTGTGGTTCGTCAAGTTGACAATCGTGGGCTTGTCGGTCGTGGCGCGATATTCGATCTTCAGAGCGTTGCCGTCAATGAGCGAGTAGGTCACGGTGACCGAAAGATTTCCCGGGAATCCTTCTTCGCCGTCGGGGCTGAGATATGTGAGCCGCAAAGATGCGGCGTGCGCTTCGGGGAGCGCCTCGGCTTTCCAAACGCGCCGATCGAAACCCACCTTGCCTCCGTGCAAAGTGAGAGTCCCGCTGTTGGCCGGAAGCGCGTAGGTCTTGCCGTCGAGAGTGAATTTTGCATTGGCGATGCGATTCACCACGCGCCCGACGACGGCGCCGAAGTATGGATGCGGCCCGAGATAGCGCTTTAGGTCGTCGAACCCGAGGACAACATCGCCGGGTTTGCCGCTGCGATCGGGCACCCAAAGCTCGGTCACAATTGCGCCGTAAGTGATGATCTTCGCGGTGGCGCCTGTCGCGTTCTTCAGCGTGTACATGTCGATGACCGTGCCGTCATGGAGCTTTCCGAACGTGCTCTTCTCGACGCTGGATTTCAAGGGCACCTCGCTTTGCGGCTGAGCCTGTGCGGCAAGGACGGCCAGCCCCGCGAATATCATTCCCGTCCACAGAAAACTCTTCGCGCGCATCTCGAACCTCGCCACTTGTTCCCGCTGCGCGCGACTCGCCGATTGCCGCATCGGCTCGCACACCGCGGCGACGCGCGTTATATCATAGACTCGCTCTGCGCGGCGCGGGCGTCAAATCTGTTTCGGCGCGGGAGGCAGCGGAATCATGCTCGAGAAGGATACGCTGAAGGAATTTCTCGCCGCCGTCGAGCGGCTTGATGCGGGCTTCGCGAATTTGCCTGCATTCGAGCAGGCCATTCCCGGCCGCGAGCGCATCGCCGATGTCCTTTCGCAAGCCGCCGCGAGGCTGCGCGATAACTATCCTTATTTTCATCCTTTCTACGCCGGGCAGATGCTGAAACCGCCGCATCCGGTGGCGCGGCTCGCCTACGCGCTGGCGATGTGGATCAATCCAAATAATCACGCGCTCGACGGAGGCCGCGCCAGCTCGGCGATGGAGAAGGAAGCCGTCGGCGAATTGGCGGCCATGTTCGGCTGGAAAGATCATCTCGGGCATCTCTGCAGCGGCGGCACAGTCGCGAATCTCGAAGCGCTGTGGGTCGCGGGCCGCGTACATCCGCGCAAGAAGATCGTGGCGTCCGAGCAAGGACACTACACGCACGCGCGAATCAGCGGCGTGCTGCAACTTGAGTTCGAGGCGATCCCGAGCGACCGGCACGGCCGAATGGATCTCGACGAGCTCGAACGGAGAGTCAAGCGCGGCGATATCGGCACGGTTGTCGCTTCAATCGGAACCACTGCAACCGGCTCGATTGATCCGCTTCCGGAAATCCTAGCGATGCGCCAGAAGCATGGCTTTCGCATTCACGCGGACGCGGCCTACGGCGGCTATTTCACGCTGGCGGAAAACCTCAGCGCGACGTCGCGAGAGGCATACGACCGGCTGCACGAAGTGGATTCCATCGTAGTGGACCCGCACAAACACGGCCTGCAGCCTTACGGATGCGGCTGCGTGCTATTCCGCGATCCAGCCGCCGGCCAATATTACAAGCACAACTCGCCTTACACTTACTTCAGCTCCGGCGATCTTCACCTCGGCGAAATCAGCCTGGAATGTTCGCGGCCTGGTGCCGCGGCCGTAGCGCTGTGGGCGACACAAAAGCTGTTACCGCTCGTACGAGGCGGAGAATTCGCGCAAGGGCTCGCACAAAGCCGCGAAGCCGCTCTCGCGCTCTATCGCGCGCTGAAAAACGATCCGCGCTGGATTGTGGCATTCGAGCCGGAACTCGATATCGTGATCTACGCGCCTCGCGCCGCGGACCCCCGAAGCATTTCTCAGCTATCTCACAAAGTATTCAAAGAGGCCGCGGGACTCGGCCTGCATCTCGCGCTGGCGGAACTGCCCTCGAAATTCTTCTGCGATTTCGCGCCGAAAGTAGAGTGGAACGCGGAGAGAATAACGTGCCTACGTTCCGTGCTGATGAAGCCGGAGCACCTGGACTGGGAGCCGCGAATCTTCGCGATGCTCGGGCAGGCGCTCGAAGCCTCTCGCGCAAGCGCCGCAGGCACGAAGTAATCAACAGCGCCTCAAACGTGCACCGCGACCGATTCGAGCTCTTCCGCAGCGTGCTGCGCTTCCACAGGCCTCGGTCCGCGCGGGCCGGCACTGTCCCGCGCTGAGAGGCCGTCATTGCACTTGAAGCGTTCGACGATCTCCCGCAGATCGCTCGACATCTTCGCCAATTGCTCGGCGGCGCGCTTGGATTCAAATGCTCCGGTCGAAGTGCTCTGCGCCGCTTGCGCCACGCCTTCGATATTGGTCGAGATTTCATCCGAAAGCTGCGCGGCATCTCCAATGTTCCGCGTAATCTCATTGGTCGTGGCGTGCTGCTCTTCAACTGCAGTGGCGATGGTGCTCGAGATTCCCTGAATCTGATTAATGATCGCGCTCACTCGCGCGATGGCGTCCACCGCGCGCGTCGTGTCGCCCTGGATCGCCTCGATTTTCCCGCTGATGTCTTCGGTGGCTTTCGCCGTAGCCTTAGCAAGCTCCTTCACCTCGTTCGCCACCACGGCGAAACCCTTCCCCGCTTCTCCAGCGCGAGCCGCTTCGATCGTGGCATTCAGCGCCAGAAGATTGGTCTGTTGCGCGATGGTGGTGATAACTTTCACGACTTCGCCGATCTCCGCGCTGGACGCGCCGAGCTGCGTGATCGTAGCGTTGGTCGTCTCGGCGACCCCCACTGCCTCGGTGGCGACTTTCGCGGCTTCAGTGGCGCTCTTGGCGATATCGCGAATCGAAATGCTCATCTGCTCCGTTCCCGATGCCACCGTGCGCAGGCTTCCGGTCACACGCGCGACGGCTGCCGAGACCAGGTTGGCTTGCGCCGAGGTTTCTTCCGCGTTGGCGCTCATTTGATGACTGACGGCAGAAAGTGCATCGCTCGATCGCGCCACACCCTGAGTATTGGCCGCCACAGTCTGAATCGTATTATCCAAACTGTTTTTCATCTTGTTCAGAGCCTCGACGGCCTGGCCGATCTCATCCCGGCTGCTGATTTTGAGATCGTTCACCGTCAAATCGTTATTCGCGACGTGCTCAATCAATTCCAGCATGTCCTGGAGCGGCCTCAAAGTCGCGCGGGTGATCAGAACGGCGGTCACAATGCCAGAAATGATTCCGCCCAGCACCAGGATGCCGACCAGCAATTGCACCCGCGCGAACAATTCCTTTTCCTCGGCGACGCTCGCTCCCGCAATGTGCTGCTCGTGTTCGATGAGTTCGCCGAGCCACTGCAGTACGGCGTCTCTGGAATCAGCCCCCTCCTGGCTGAAAGCCAGCGTTTCGGCCTCCTGCTTCTTCCCCGCCTTCCGCAGCTCGATTTCCCGATCGACGATGTTCGTATATTCAGCGAGATGTTCTTTTACCTTGTTCAGAGTCGCCCGCTCATCTTCGGTGTCGACAATTTGTTCGAGCTGCACCATGTGGTCCGCGGAATCCTGCGTCGCGTCGTGATACTCCTTGAGCATATCGGCGTTGCCCTGCAGCAAATATCCTCGCAGCGCGGCCACCCGCTGGTACGTATCGGTTCGCAGGACATTCGAGAGCCGGCGCGTTTCAACTGCACTGGCGGATTCATCCGCCGCTTTTCGAATGGTGCGCACTTGCGTGAAACTGACTAAGCCCAGCGCGACGAGGATCAACAAAATGAAACCGAAGCTGGCCCGGATTTTGTCCCGCACGCCCCACCAGGTCCGGGATGCCTTAGCCGGGCCAGTTTCCGTTCGTGGCCGCATACGCTTCTCCTCCCACTGGCTCATCGCAGTTCAAGCTTCACTCGTGGCGTTCACCGGTTGGCGCGAGCCAGCGGCCTCATGCATTCCGTGCTGCGCGATAAACTCCAAATCAATCAGCTCGGTGACCTTCGACTGAATTACTGCGCAGCCGCGCACGCCCTCGCGGCTGGCCGCGCTCAACGCGCCCACGTCTTGCATGACGATGTCCAGCACCTTGCCGATCACGAGACCCAAATTCCGGCCATCCGATGCGAAGACCACAACCTGCAAGAAATCCGGCTGTGTGACCGGCGCATCGTCGACGCCGCGCGGATTCTTTCTCCGCTCCTGAATCACGTCGCCTATATGGATGAGCGGCATGATCTCGCCGCGGTATTGCACCACTTCCTTGCCGCCGACTTCTTCGACTGCGGCACGCGGAAATTCCTCAAGCCGCGATGCACGGGCGAGCGGAATCGCCATCCGCGAAGCGCCTTCATCGGCGAATAAAAGCAGCGTCTCTGTCTGAACCGGCCGCTTGTCCGTCTCTTCCGTCGCGTCTTTCATGATTCGATCGTGAGACTTCGATAAGACGCGCGATCTGTGAGCCAGCCCAAGAACATCGAGGATCAGCGCGACTCGCCCGTCGCCCATAATGGTCGCCCCGGAATATGCAGAGACGCTCTTCAGGTTGCGGCTCAAGGGCTTGACCACAATTTCTTCCGCGTCATTTACCTCGTCCACCACCAAGCCAAACTGCTGCTCGTCGGCTCGCAATACAACGATGCTCACGCCCGCGGATGCCTCCGTGGCGGCGCTCTCCGCCGCGCCTCCAGATGCGCCATTCCGCGCCGAGTCCACCTCCAGTTCTTTGTCCAGATACACCAGCGGCAATAAATTCCCGCGAAGCCGGTAAACCGGCGCGCCGTGAACGTTTTCGATTGCGTTCTTTACCTGCTCCGGCTCAATTCTCACCAACTCGAGCAGATTCACTTGCGGAATCGCATATCGATCGCCCGCACAGGTCACGATCAGCGCGGGAACAATGGCCAACGTCAGCGGTATCTTCATTCGAACCGTCGTTCCGGCGCCAGGCCGCGACTGCATGTCCACCGTGCCGCCGATCTTTTCGACATTCGTTTTCACCACGTCCATCCCCACGCCGCGGCCCGAAACATTGGTGACTTTCTCCGCGGTCGAAAACCCAGGAAGAAATATCAGATTGAAGATCTCCCGCTCACTGAGCAGTGCGCCCCGTTCCGCTGTGACAACGCCCTTCTGGATGGCCTTTTGGCGGAGTTTCTCCACGTTCAACCCACCGCCGTCATCCGAAATCTCGATGTTGACCTGCCCGCCCTCGTGAAATGCGTGAAGATAGATGCGCCCCTCCGGATTCTTGCCCGCGGCCTGGCGCGCTTCGGGAGTCTCGATGCCGTGATCGACGGCGTTGCGCAGAAGGTGCGTGAGCGGATCCTTGATGGCCTCGAGAATCGTCTTGTCCAGTTCGGTTTCTTTCCCTTCCATCTCGATGCGCACTTGCTTTCCGCAATTCACCGCCACGTCCCGCGCCGTACGCGGAAATTTGCTCCAGATGTTGCCGATGGGCTGCATCCGCGTCTTCATCACTCCTTCCTGCAATTCTCCGGTGAGAAGATTCAGGCGTTGCGCGGCGGGCAGTAAGCCGCAGCTTTCGATCGCGTCGAAGCGCTGCAGGATCTGATTTCGCGTGAGCACGAGTTCGCCCACGAGATTCATCAGCTTGTCGAGAATGTGGACGTCCACGCGAATGGTCGCGTCGCCCGCGCCGACGGTTTTTGTAGTCTGCTGGACTTGCAGCACTTCAAGAATTTCGTGCGGCTTGACGACATTCTGCTGGATCAGAATTTCGCCCAGATGACGCGGATCGCCTTGCTCCTGCTTCTCCAGCGCGTCCGCAATTTCGCTGGGCCGCGCCATTCCCTTTTGGATTAAGAGATCACCCAGGCGCGGAGGCGGACTCGGGGCATCGTCTTCGTCGTCAGCCGGAGGCGAATCCGCCGCGGCGGGTAGTTCAACGGGCGCCGGCGTGGGAGTGGTGTAAAGACGCATCAAGCGGGCGATCAGTTCGCGATCGTTCCGCGTTCCCTCGGCACCACTCGTCTCGATGCTCGCCAGGATTTCGCGAATGGCGTCTACCATCGCCAGCAGTTCGCTGGTAATTTCCGGATTGAGAGAAAGTTGGCCGTCACGCAGCCGGCTGAGCAAGTTTTCACCCACGTGCGCCAGCGACTCGAGCGCAGTGAATTGCAAGAATCCCGAAGTCCCTTTTAGCGTATGGATCGTGCGGAAGATGCTGGCTAGTATTTCGTTATCGCCTGGAGATTGCTCGAGGATGACCAACTCCCGGTCCAGGCGGTCGAGATTCTCGCCGCTCTCTACGAGAAACTCCCTGACGATATCCGCGTCGTCCACTGCTGAGGCCTTTCTTGATGACTCGAGGCCGAGTTGGCACACGAGTTCTCTGCCAGATTAATCGGCTCAGCGATGCGGGACTTTACGCAG
Organism: uncultured Acidobacteriota bacterium; assembly: GCA_963841235.1. Lineage (GTDB taxonomy): Bacteria > Acidobacteriota > Terriglobia > Acidiferrales > UBA7541 > Palsa-147. Next base: position 740,873 of record CAWJBU010000001.1, read on the forward strand.
CACGCGAAGCGTCGCGACGAGGTGACTTTTCCGTCAAAAAACGAGCGGGAACTAGCGGATTAAAGGATCCTTATCTTGGGCAGCAGCCAGTGGCGCAATTTGTGTGCATCACTGCGCCGCAATCGCCGATTCTGGGAGCGATTTCGCCTGTGCCAACGTAACTTCGAGATTTGTGCGCACGCCAGCCGCTTCCCCACCCAAATGCGTCTCAGCCTCTCGCCGCGTCTTCGTCACGGTATCAAGCTGCGGCCCCGGCGATGGCGTGAGCAATTGCTCCGCGCGCACGAAGCACACGTAGGCGAATCGCAGCGGTAATTTCGTCTTCGATAGAACCTGCCCATAGTTGAACCAGTCCACGGCCTCCGCGTTTGTGTCGCCGGATCGCTCATCGAGCGCGATGGCCTGTTGATACGCCGCCGCAGCATCTGCCGGCAGCTTTGCCGCGTCGAGCGCATCGGCTAGATGTGATTCCGCCAGGCTGTCCTGGCGCACGTTTCCAGCCTGCTGCGCCAGACGCACAGCTTCCCGATACATTGGTATGGCCGAGTTCGCTTGATGGCTATGTGCCAGAGCGTCGGCGAGCTCGAGGGTCACGGCTGCGCGTTGAATCAGCGGCGCGGATCCTTCCGCCGTCTGCCTCGATGCCAAGTCGAGATAGGCCTCATAATGCCGCGCGGCCGCGGCGTGCTCGCCGTTGTGATCGAGCGCCTCGGCAAGATAGAGCTGCGCGTTGGCTTGCGCCGGATCCAAATCTATCGCCTTCTCCCAGCTTTCGATGGCCTCATCCGAATGCCCGAGCCGCATGGCCAGCAGCCCGTAATTCACGAGCGCATCGGTATCGCGCGGAAATCGTAGCAGCATCTTCCGGTAGTGCTCGTAGGCTTCGTCAAATCGCCCAGCCACCAGAAGCGCTCGCGCCCGCGCCTCCTGCGGCACGGGATTCGATGGATTGACCTCCACGGCGCGCGTGAACGCCGCAAGCGCATTCTCCGTCTGCCCGGCTTGCGATTCGGCGCGCGCGATGCGCATCTCGAGCGAACTGTCGTAAGGATTCAGAATCGCCGCGCCGAGCAGATGCGGCAGATTGCCTTCATCGGTACCCGTGTAATAGCGAACCTGATCCATGCCGCCGAGCAAGAACAGAATCGAAGCGACCGCCACGCGAAACGCATGGGCTGCCGCTGATCGGCCGCCAAGCCAGCTCGTAGCTTTCGCTCCGGCCTCCGCCTCGCGCCGCTCGCCGCGGCCCACAAGCACCGATGCGATCCGCGAATCGCGCAGCTTCCAAATTGCCCCATCCAAAATGAAATGGTGAATGTTCACCAGCGCCGTGAAAATCAGGAAGCTCACCGCGAAGTCGTAATGGAACGCATAGCTCACCAGCCACGGCCCGGGAATGAAGAGCGCGATTCCGCCGGCGATCAAAGTCACAAAGTAAGTGCTCATCCGCCACGATGAATTTCCAGCCGCCCGCGCCTCTCGACGCGCGTAGTAGCTCGTGATCCATAAATACTGCGCCGAATGTAGAACCGCCAAAATCCCACTACTGTATCGCGTTTGCGGAATCGCAGCGCCGGCGACGAGCCCGAGCGCCGTCGGCAGCACGAACCACAGCGCCTGCGTCGCAAGCAAAGTCAGCGGCGCCGCCATTCCCTTCCAGCCGCCGCGCTTCACCCACGCGGCGATTACCCAGCCCGAGAAGAGAACGTAAAGGACGCCGCCGGCAACGCGCGCCGGAATGGAAAGCTTCGCCGGCAAATTCAGCGAAAGCACGAACGGATCGTTCGATACGCCCGTATGAAAGCTCACCAGCAGCATCACGTACGAGGCGATGAACGCCCAATACAGCAGCCGCCGCTCGGATTGCGTCACCGAAGTCCCGCCGCGCCGCGCGAACATCATCAGCAAACCGTAATTCTGGCCCGAGTAGTGCCACGGGCTCCAATTGATGTAGAGCGTGAACACCCACGGCACGAGCCGGAAATCCGCGTGCGCCAGAATCGCCGTGAGCGCCAGCAGCGCGGTGATGTGCAACGTAAAGATGCGATATTTCTGGAATTCCTCGCGCGTGCGATAGGCGCGGTAAATCGTGGCCATGAAATGCGGGTAATTGAAAATCAGCGCGAGAAAATAAAACGCGAAGGCCCACTCGCGCGCCCGCGATGCCGCCACCCAAGCCGTGAGCAAAAGCGGCGCCGACCACCCGCCGCAACCAATGAGCAGATCGATCCACGGCCGGTAAATCCACGGCGATCCACCGGGCGCGGGCGCCGCCGGCGCGGAAGCAACACTCGCCGCCTCGACGGGATCGACTTCCGTAGTGACATCAACATGTGCCATTGCAAATCGATGCTAGACACCACCAGCACGAGGGTCAACGCAACGCTGCGCACCGATGCGCTACGGGTAAACTGGAAGGTGACGCCGGGGAGCTAGTGGCGCCGCAGGCTGGAAGCAATCTCTTCGGCGATCTTGCGCGCACGAGCCAGGTCTTCGGGATTGAGGCTGATAGCGGCAACGCGCGCATGCCCGCCGCCGCCGTATTTCTCCGCAATGGTCGCGAGATTCACGTCCGCATCCGCCTCGCGCCACGGATTCGTGCCAATCGAAATCTTCGAGCGAGTCGGCGACGCGCTCACTCCCACCGAGTACAGCGCTTCAGGATGCAAATAATAGGGCACGAATTTGTTGTAGCCCTCGAGATCCAGATCGCTCACATCGAAATAAATCACCCCGCCGCGCGATTCCCCCCTCTCGCGCATGATTTCGATCGAATGCTTGTGCCGCTCGAGCAGCGGCCCCAGATACCGCTCCACAATCGGAAGCCGCACCATTTCCGCCAGCGGAATCGTCGCGAGATACGGAATCAGCTTCGGCACCAGATCCATGTCCGGCGCCGCTTCGATTACCAACGCGAGCTGCATCGCCGGTTCCGCGAGCCCTACCGCCGCTTCCGGCGATTCGAATTGCGCTCCGTCAATGATGTCGCCCCAGTGAATCAGCTCGGCCAGCGGCTTCGCGTCGAATCCGAATTTCTCCGACGCGATCGTAGCCAGGAATTTCGTGCACGATTTATACGTCGGATCGTAGAATTTCTTTCCCGAGCGATCCTGCCGAAAATTCGCCGCATCCTCCGGCGTGAGAAACGCGCTCTGGTGATGATCGAACCACCAGGTCAATTTCGGCGAGCTCGAGTATTTGAAATCCACGATGGCATTCTCATCGCCGTCGAAAACATCATCCTCAAAAGGCTTCGAAGCCTTGTGCGTCATGCCCGCATAGCGAAACTCCGTCTCCGGATTGATCCGCTCGCGGTAAAAGCGCGAGAAGATCGCCGCCGACGAAGCCCCGTCGAAGCACTTATCGTGGAAGAAGACTTTTACGTTCACACTCTCTCCGCCGAATCACACGAACACAGAGAAGCCCATGCCAATGCGGAAAACCAAAAAGAATGGACGCACACGTTTCGCTTGTCAAGAAGATTAGGAGCGCAACGAAGCTTCGAAATCGCCCACAGGCGTCGTCTGGAGAAGGCAGCGAAGTTTGCTGAGGGGCGCCAATGCCGCCAACTCGCGCCCCACAGGCCGGGTCGAATCCCTAAGCGTTGCCCGCAAACTTCTCAGCGATATCGCCCACAAGCGGCAGCTTGAACCGTTGTCCCTGGTAAGCCTTTATCATGCAGAGAATCCACAAAATGAAGCTGCCCAGCCCCAGCACTCCATAGATCAAGAAGCTGATCAGCCCAACAATCCATCCGGCGAAGATCGAGCCCGCAGCCAGCATTCCCAAGATAATGTACGCAACGATGATCCCGCCGAATAGAACCAGCGACTGCATCGCGTGAAACCGCACAAACGGCCGCTTGTCGATCAGAAAGAAAATCAGGCCGGTGACCCAGCCCGCGATGTAGCACAACAATCCAGCCACGTTCTCTGCCAAGCCTGTCCCGCCGCTTGCCGTGCTCACTGGTGTGCCTCCTGATGCTGGAGCTCCTGCCGCGCTCGGCGCTCCGCACTTCGGACAGAACGCCGCTCCTCCCGCCACTTCCGCGCCACACTTCGCACAAAATGCCATGGACACCTCCGCCGGGAAATACCGCCAATGGCCGCGTAGCGTAGCAGAAGCACCGCAACCCAGCAAGCCGAATTGGAACACCCCGGCGATTCCGCCAAAATGCCGAGCAATCTCCTTCGCCGCATCCAGAGACGCGAGTGACAACGCCGATCGCGGCCCTCACGCCGACTCGCAGACCCCTCGGACTCGAATGGCGGCGAGCTAACCTGAATGCGCCACAATGACCTCAAGGCATGGGGGCAACAGATTTCGTCAATGACAGAATGTTCATACACTCTGTCAATGACATATTGTACCGACATCTTGTCATTGACAGATTCCCTAACATCCACTACCATGGCAGCAGCATGAAACCCGCTCCAACTTCCCGACGCAAGCTACGCAGCACCAGCCGCTCCCCTGCCAGTCGCGACGCCGCCATCAAAATCGCCGACGAAGTCTGGATCGCCACTGCCCTGCTCCATCGCGAACAACCAGACCGCCGCGACTTCACAACGAACGAAATTATCGAACGCGCCCGCCAAGAAGCCATCACCAGCGAACTGCGCCCAGGACTCCGCGTCTACGTTCTTCTCCATTGCGTAGCGAACTATCCGCCGAATCCAGCCCGCTACCGTGTCCTCGTCGCCACCGGCAAGCACACGCGCCGCTTATTCCGCCAAGGCGACGCATACAACGACGCGCGCCGCGACTCGAGCTTCGTCCCCGAGCGCGCCGCGATTCCCACCTGTTATCACGCGCTTCTGGACTGGTACGCTTCGGACTATGCCAAGCAGCGCCCCGCTCTCGATCCCGCAGATTCCATCCTCGCGCTTCGCGGCACGGGCAAAGAGCTCTGGGCCGATGAACACGCCGACGAATATGTTCGGCGTCTCCGCGAGGATTGGGATTGAGCCGCGTCTTCTGGGACACAAATATCTACATTTATCTTCTGGAGGATTACGGTCCGCTTTCTGAACTCGTCACCAGGCTTCACGAGAGCATGATCGCGCGCGGCGATCAATTGGTCACGTCAACTCTGACACTGGGTGAAGTTCTTGTGAAGCCACTGGAGAAGGGCGACGATGCACTCTATCGCAAATACGCAGATAAAATTCCGGCATTCTCTCAACTCATTCCATTCGACGAGGACGCGGCAAAAATCTATGCAAAGCTGCGCGCGGATCGCTCCATAAAATCCCCCGACGCCATCCAACTCGCCTGTGCCGCCAGCGCGCGCGTCGATCTTTTCATTACGAATGACGCGCGCCTCTCAGGCAAAATCATCGCCGGCATTCAATTCATCGTTTCGCTCGATCGCGCGCCCCTCTAGTGCGCCCGGAGGCAAACATTGGGTACTCCCGCTAAAACCGCTGGCTCAGAGAAACCCTCAGCCCAAAAAGCCGCGAATCATCATAAAAAAAGCTTCCTCCATCGCCATTCACTGAGCATCGCGGCGTGCGCCATCCTGCTTTGCTGGATCGTCTTCTACATCAAGTCCGACCCCAACACGCATCTCGGCTCTTTCTTCGGTAACGCCATCGCCGATTGGTCCGGCGTAGTCGTCACCGTCCTCGCCACGAAATATCTCTACGAAAAACACTCAGCTGAAAGCCGCCGCCCGCCAAATTACGAGTGCTCGCCCACCCGCGCCTTCTTCCGCGATCACGGCCTCAGCATCTTCTTACTCATCACCGGCATTGCCTGGCTCATCGCTTTCATCAAAATGGATCCCAACGCCAAATGGGGTTCGGTAGTAGGCAACATAGTCTCCGAGTGGACCCAAATCTTCGGCCTAGTAATCCTAACCAAGCGCCTAATCGAGCCGAAGTCAAAGGAAAGTTCGCACTAAAATATTCAGCTAATTAGTGGAAGCACGGATTCGAGATTCCTGAGGCGGCGCGTGTTGTCATCCTGAGCGAAGCGAAGGGTCTCAGCGTTCAACCTGCTCCGGAATTCCACCACGCCCACAAATGTTGGGGCCTGCCGTCGGTGCGACTTTGACTTGTCGTGCGCAAAATGCCGGCCGTTCGTTATCCCGGCGCCCGCATCAAAAACACAAATCCATCCACGCGGTAATGAACTTTCCCCTCACCGACGGAAACGGGCTGCACTTTTCCCGCCCGCACTTTTTTGATCGCGACCAACAGCTTCGGCAACTCCGAAGGCTCAGCCACAGGAACATTGTGCGAAGTGAGCAGCAAATGAAGTTGAGGCGCAAGCGCCGCAATCCGCTCCACGGAACGAACGTAAGCGTCGAGATCCGTCTCCGGCCGGTAAAGCCAGATCGGCGCCGGATAATAAGTGTCGCCGGAAAAGAGCAATCCGTTCTTGCGATCCAGCAGGCAAATCGCATCCGACGTATGCCCGGGCGTCGCGATCACCTGCAGCACTCGCCCGCCAAGGTCCACCGTATCGCCATCGTGAATCCAGCGCGTGATGCGAAACGGCCGCGTAGCATAGCCCTTCGCGTCAAATCCCGCAGGCAACTCCCCGCAAATCGAATCCGGCGTCAACTCCGCCTGCGCGTCAACAGTCGATCCCTTCGCGTTGATTCGCGTGAACTCGGTATCCATTCCATAAATTTCACTGAATTCCCAATTGCCGCCCACATGATCGTTGTGCGTATGCGAATTCAAAAGCACAATCGGCAACGCCGTCAGCCCCGATACGACTCGCTTGATATCGCCAATGCCCAACCCCGTATCAAACAACGCCGCTCGCCTCTCGCCCACGATCAGAAACGAAATCACTTCCTCAAACTGATGCGGCTCGTAAATCGCAAACACCCCCGGCGCCACGCGATAAACCTCGAACCACGGATCAGCCGAAGCCACGCGCTCGAGTTTCTTGTACTGCGCCCGCGGCAATTCCCGGCACCAATCCGGCGACAACGAACTATTATTCGTCTGCGCGCAAACTCCCGGCGCAGCAATCGTCAACACAAAAAGCGCCCACGAAATCCAAATCAGTCTCTTCGCTGTACATATTGATATGCGCTGCCGATTATACCCGCCATTCCGGCGAGCGTAGGGTAGCGCCGGCGTCCCCGCCGGCATCCGACGAAGGAAACACAACCATTCGCGCACGCTCACCCGCGGAAGACACGTCGAACCACATCGCACCTCGGGAACATCACCGCGCCGATCGGCTTCTATTCCTTCGGAGAGACACACGATGCAAGCCAACGATGTCGGATGGGACCCTAGCATGATCGACGTGCATATTGATTTTATAACCAAGCTCGCGGTGATCTATTTGTCCCTATCCGCCCTCGTCCTTGTCTGCCGAATCTGCCGCTGGTGGGCCGTACTTGGATTTAGCTCCGTGACGAAGCCGCATCAGCTCCGTCAGGCGTTGAATGCAATCGAAGATGTGGACTGGCCCCGACTATGCGCTCTCGGTCGTCGCTTCAGCCGCTGGTCATTACATCGCGGGCTGCGGCAATGGGCGCATCCCGAAAATGTGACAAATATCAACGCAGTCGAGCTAATCATGCGCCAAGCGTCCGAACAATTTCGATCTAGATGGAGCCGCGAAACGTCATCAGTCGATGACCTGTTGCAGTGGATCGGTACCACGAGCCTCGTGCTCGCAATCTTCTCCGTCACGGAAATCACTAACCTGTTCAAGGGCGTTTCTTACTCCAAGTCACTGGGAACTTCCGCGGCATTCGGCTCGTTCGCGCAGATCGGCAGCCTCTGGATCACCGCCCTCTGGCTTATTCTGGCAATGTACCTCACGCGTTGGTGTTTTTCGGCGCGTCTGGCGCGACAGCGAGAAGACTGGCAGCGATTCGCGAAGGCATTTCGAATTTGGTCCGGGAAGGTCGCTGCGAAAGCGACTTCGACGCCGGCGGCGCCCAGCGGGGTCAATCCGATTTCCTAACCGGGTCAAACTGCGACGGCACATTTACGCCCGACACATCAGCAAAATCAAATGTTATACTCGGCTTCAAGCGGAAGTGGCGGAACTGGCAGACGCGCAAGACTTAGGATCTTGTGGCCGAAAGGCCGTAGGGGTTCAACTCCCTTCTTCCGCACCATCCTCGTACTCCCTCGCCTAGAACTCCCCCGTCGTAACGCTATGAACCGAAACGACAAATCCGCCGCGCCACAGGCATCTTCGCGCCTCCACCGCGCGTCCAATGCCTATCGGTCCGGGAATCGCCGCAACTTTATTCTTGCCGTCGCGTCCAACCTAGAGCACCATGGTTGACGCAGCGGCGGAGCGGCCCGGCCGCTGATTTTTTTGGGTTTGTCCTTTATAACGGCTCATGAAGAACGGCATCGCCATCCTATTTGCCGCGTGTTTGCTGTCCGCTTGTGGCAGTTCGCAGGCACCGAACAACGCCTTCAACCCGGCCACCGGCTGGGCGCAGTGGCACAAGAATGCCGCGGCGGTCTACTCCGCGCCGACGCACGTCGCCTCCGATCCATCCGTAATCGCCGATGAATCCGTCTTCCGGCTCGCCTACACCGGCGTCGATCTCTCAAATCCCATGGGCCCGCATTCCAGCATCGCGCTGGCAACTTCTTCCGACTCGATGACCTGGTCCGCTATCTCCAGCCTCACGGTCAGCACAGCAACCGCGAACGGCGACGTTCTTCGCGGCCGCCCCGGCATGTGGGATGAGAATCTCGAGACTCCGCTGCTGATGAAGACACTTTCGGGCTACATGCTCTACTATTCCGGCTATCGCGACGCGACCTCGCCAGCCGGCCTGGGCAAAGGCTTTCCCGCATCGCTCGGCCTGGCCACCTCGCGCGACGGCCTGACTTTCACGCGCGCCCAGTCCGATCCAGTTCTCATGCCGACGCCCGGCAGCTTCGACGCCGACGCCATCTACAGCCCCGACATAATTCCCTACCAGTCCGGCTATCTGATGGTCTATGCCGGACACTGCTACAAGGATTGCCCCGGCGCGCCGGGTGTCCGCATTCTCGGCGCCATGTCGTCCGACGGCATCCACTGGAGCAAGCTCCCGCAGCCGCTTCTCGCTCCCAGCTCACCGCCCGAATGGATGCGCGACGGGGTAGCCGAACCCGCTCTCTTAATGGGCCCCGACGGCGATCTCTATCTCTTCTTCACCGGCGTGAAAGACAACGAGCGCGTAATCGGCGTAGCCCGCTCTGCCTCGCCTACCGGCACGTGGGAAGTAGATCCCGACGCCATCGTCACTCCCAGCGCCGGCAGCTTCGATGAAATCGGCGACATAGCCCCAACCGTACTGCTAGAAAATGGCACAGTCCGAATGTGGTTCGTAGGCCGCAACCACTCCGGCCAATACGCCATAGGCTACGCCGAATCCCCCTGGCCTCTCCACCGCGACACAAAGTCATCCCATTCCCAAGGTCCAGCCTTCGCGCTAATGCCGTGAAGTTGTAGGGGCGGGCCTGCCTTTTAGTCCCGCCCGGTTTTCGGCCCTCTTAGCCGTTCGTCCCTCTTAGCCGTATGTAGCGCCGACCTTTCAGGTCAGTATCGCGCGCCCCCACCTCGCGCGTCCGCCACTCCTCAGCATCCAAAAAAGAGTATTTCCCCCCAAGCGCGTCTAAGTTCAACATGGATTCGCCCCCGGTCCGCCTTAAGCGAAGGGGGCATCAGAATCACGCAAATCTCGACGCAATCGCAGGTGTAGCGCGGGCACCAAAAAAGGAGAGTGGGGAATGAGAAAGGCTTTGTTATCGGCACTGGCTGTAGCTCTGCTGGCAAGCGCGAATATCGCCAAAGCGACTCCGCGTCCCGGCGCGGATGAGGACAAAACGCCTCCGTCTTACGACATGAAGGCGCAGGCGCTCGTCGATATCGATCAGCTTCACAAAAAGTACGTCAGCCTCGCTGAAGCCATCCCGGCCGAGAAATTCAGCTGGCGCCCGGCCGAAGGCGTTCGCTCGATCGGCGAAGTCTACTTGCACGTCTCGCAGGCCAGCTACGGCTTCACGAAGTTCATCGGCGCGAATCCCCCAATTACCTTCGAGACCAAGGATTTCGAAAAGTCCACCACGGACAAGGCCAAAATCATCGAGCAGCTCAATCAGTCCTTCGATTTTGCCAAGGCATCCATCCAAAAGTTGTCCAACGCCGATTTTGCCAAGCCGCTGAAAGAGTTTGGTCCGGACGCAAATTTCGGCGACGACATCTACATTCTCGTCACGCACGCGCACGAGCATCTCGGCCAATCGATAGCCTACGCTCGCCAAGTGGGTATCACTCCGCCGTGGACGGTCGAAGCAATGAAGAAGGCCAAGGAAAAAGCGGAAAAGGACAAGCAGAACGGACCGAAAGAGTAGCTCTCTCCCTCCGCCGCTCCTCCACCCAAGCGGGGAATCGCCAGCCGATTCCCCGCAATTTACTCCGTGACGAGCTCGCAGTCTCTGCTCCGAACCGTAGTGCGTGCTCCCGCATTCGGGACGGGCCTCTCCGCCCACGATCGCGCCATCCACCCCGAGTTCCACAGCATGCCCACCTTTTCAAGCCTCTGAGTTCCATGCTAAGGTGAAAGTGGCGTCCTGAGAACGATCATTGGCGCTGGATGGCGGGCTTTGAAGACGACAATTTCATTCGCTCGAAAGGAGATGATTCGCTAGCAGGCGTCCTCGAAAAGCTCCTGAAGAAAAAGCGAAATAGGGCGTTTGATTTTTTGTTTCGGTTAGAATCGACCCCCATCGTTTGTTTTCTATAACTTACGGGCGATTTTAATTGAACCCTTGTTTCGGATAGAATTTCCCAAAGGGCTGGCTTTTCGCGCGATTTGACGCCACGCGATGCTCCCTCTATACTCATTTTTCCGAAAGGAAATGGCCGCTGCGCGGCTTCCGGCCTTCCTGCAACGCAACAAAGCAATCGCGAATGGCAGAACCCAAACGCAAATCCTAGCGTGCGGATAAACTCATGACTGAAGAAACCTGCAAGCGCGAACTCGAACTCGAGATTCCCGCCGAAAATGTGAAGAAGGCCACCGAGAAAATTTCGCGCGACCTCGCACGCGTCGCGCGCATTCCCGGATTCCGCCCCGGCAAAGCGCCGGTCACTCTGATCCAGCGGCGATTTGCCGAAGAAATCAAAGGCGAAGTTCTCGATTCCCTTCTTCCCGATGTTCTCTCGCAATCGCTGCAGGAAAAGAAAATGATCCCGGTGAACCAGCCCCAAGTCGACCAGGTGAACTTCACCGAGAACGGCCCGGTAAAATTCCGCGCCACGTTCGAAGTTCTTCCGGAATTCGAGCTGACCGATTACAAAGGCCTCGAAATCGAAGTGGACAGCCTCGAAATCGGCGACGCGGAAGTGAACAAGGCGATTGAAGAAATCCGCGAGCGCGCCGCAACCTTCGCGCCGGTGGAAGGCCGCGCGATTCAAGATGGAGATTTCGCGCAATTGAAATTGATCGGCACGCCCGAAGGCGGCGGCGAGCCGGTGCGCGCCGAAAGCGTCCTCTGCCACATCGGCTCAGAGGAAACGCTCGAAAGCTTCAACGAAAATCTGCGCGGCGCCAAGGCCGGCGAAACGAAGAATTTCGCGGCGAAGTATCCCGATGATTATCCCGACCCAAAGCTCGGGGGAAAAACGTACAACTACACCGTTGAGGTTCTGGGAATCAAAGAAAAGAAGATGCCGGAGCTGAACGACGAATTCGCCAAGGACGTCGCCGGAGAAAAAGCCGAGTTCACCACACTCGAAGAGATGCGCAAGAAAGTTCGCGAGCAACTCGATGCCGCCCGCGAAGCAAAACAGGGCGAGCAAGCCCGCGAAAAGATTCTCGAAGTGCTGATCAAGACGCACGACTTCCCTGTTCCCGAATCGCTGATCGAAGGCCAGATGGATGCGCGCCTCGAGCGCGTGGTGCGCTCGCTAGCCACGCAAGGCGTCGATCCGCGCGCCGTCAACGTGGACTGGGTTTCGCTGCGCAGCCGCCAGCGCCAGCGCGCCACCGACGACGTGAAAGCCGAAATTCTCCTCGACCGGGTAGCCACCGCCGAAAATATCGACGCAACCGAAGAAGAAGTGGAAAAACAGCTCGAAGCTATGGCCACAGCGAGTGGCGAATCGGCAACGTCACTGCGCGCGCGCTTGACAAAGCAAGGGGCGCTCGATAGGATGAAATCGAAGTTGCGTAGCGACAAAACGATCGATTGGCTCTACCAACAGTCCCGGATTCAGACGACAGCCAGGGGTGAAAAGTAATTCTGGTCCGGGCTCTCCAACGCAGCAGGATTTTCCCGATGAGAAATATGGACGACGCGAACCCGCGAGCAACAACGCTTGTCCCGATGGTGGTCGAACAGACCAACCGGGGCGAACGCGCCTACGATATTTATTCGCGTCTGCTGAAAGATCACATTATCTTCCTCGGGACGCCGATTGACGATCACGTCGCGAACCTGGTGACCGCGCAGCTTCTCTTCCTCGCTTCCGAAGACCCGGAGAAAGATATTTCGGTATACATCAATTCACCGGGCGGCTCGATTTCCGCGGGAATGGCGATTTACGACACGATGCAGTTCGTGCGGCCCGATGTGGTCACCTACTGCGTCGGCCAGGCAGCCTCGATCGCCGCGGTGCTGCTCGCCGCTGGTACGCCGAAGAAGCGCTACGCGCTGCCCAACTCGCGCGTGCTGATTCACCAGCCCTGGATGTCCGGACTTTCCGGACAGGCCACCGACATTGATATTCACGCGAAGGAAATTATTCGCACGCGCGCATCGCTGAACAAGCTTCTCGCCCACCACACGGGACAGTCAGTCGACAAAATCGAAAAAGACGTCGAACGGGACTTCATCATGACGGCGCAGCAGGCCAAGGAGTACGGACTCGTCGATGAAATCATCTCGAAGCACCGCTGACGCCGTTCCAAAGGGTTAGCAGCGACACTGATGAAAATTCCCCCTCCCGCCCTCTCAAGCCGTAGAATGTTCCCAAGATTTGTGTCCGGTGGTGATTCCAGGGGGAGGCGGGAAATTTCGTGAAGAGATTCACGCCAGAAGAGCCGTTGCGCTGCTCGTTCTGCCACAAGTCTCAGGAGCAGGTCGAGAAGCTGATCAGTTCGCCATCCGAGTATCCGCGCTCGTACATTTGCAACGAGTGCGTGGGGGTCTGCCAGCAGATTCTTGAAGATGAGAAGCGCGAGCAGGCCAGTCCGGCGAATCGCCGGTTGCCGCGACCGCCTGAGATCAAGACCTTTCTCGATAGCTACGTGATCGGGCAGGAGAAAACGAAGAAGAAGCTGGCTGTCGCGGTTTACAACCACTACAAGCGAATTTTCCTGAACCGGCAGCCGGGCGAAGTGGAATTGACGAAATCGAATATCCTGCTGATTGGTCCGACGGGCACGGGCAAGACGCTTCTGGCGCAGACGCTTTCGCGCATGCTGGAAGTGCCGTTCGCGATCGTGGACGCGACGACGCTGACCGAAGCGGGCTACGTCGGCGAAGACGTCGAGAACATTATTTTGAAATTGTTGCAGGCGGCCGATGGAGACGTGCAACGCGCGCAGCAGGGAATCATTTATATCGATGAGATCGACAAGATTTCGAAGAAGGACGAGAACCCGTCGATCACCCGCGACGTCTCCGGTGAAGGCGTGCAGCAGGCGCTGCTGAAGATTCTCGAAGGCACGGTGGCGAACGTGCCGCCGCAGGGCGGACGAAAGCATCCGCACCAGGAATTTACGCCGGTGGACACGACGAACATCCTGTTCATCTGCGGCGGGGCATTCGTCGGGCTTGAGCGAATCATCGAGCGGCGCACGGGGCAGAAGTCGCTTGGGTTCAATGCCGATGCGGCGCCGTCGACGCCGTCGCGGCGCAATATCGAGATGCTCGAACAGGTGCAGCCGACCGATCTGATTCGCTACGGGCTGATTCCGGAATTCTGCGGCCGGTTGCCGGTTGTGGGCGTGCTGAGCGATCTCGACAAGTCCGCGCTTGTACGGATTTTGACGGAGCCGAAGAACGCGCTGGTGCGGCAATATCAGCGGCTATTCGAATTCGAAAACGTGCGGCTGCGATTTACCGATGACGCGCTCGAAACCGTGGCCGAGCTGGCGCTGCAGCGCAAAGTGGGCGCGCGCGGCTTGCGCATGATTCTCGAAGACCTGATGCTGGAGATGATGTACCACCTGCCGGCACAGCGGAAGCTGAAGGATTTTGTGGTGAACGCGGAGATGGTGAAGAGCCGCGAAATCAATTGGAGCCTGTTGGAAAAGGCAGGATAAGAAACCAGGGAGCGAATGTTCAACCGGGAAAAACTCGAAGTGAAGCGCGTGCCGATGATGCCGGTGCGGGAGATGGTGATCTTTCCGCAGATGATGACGCCGTTCATCGTAGGGCGCGAAGCTTCTGTGCGTGCGCTCGAAGAAGCGCTGGCAGGCGAGAAGAAGATTTTCCTCGCCACGCAGCATGACGCTTCGGTGGACGATCCGAAGCCGGAAGAAATCTATCAAGTCGGAACGCTCGCCAACATCGTGCAGAGCGTGAAATTGCCCGACGGCAATATCAAAGTGCTGGTGGAGGGCTCGGAGCGCGCCAAAATCGTGCAGGTGACGAGCGACGAAGGCTTCTTCCGCGCCACCGTGCGCTTGATGCCGGTGAAGAGCGAACCGACGCCGCAGCTCGAGCAGGCGCAAACGCGCGTTACTGGGCTTTTCGAGCAATACGTGAAGCTTTCGCAGAGCCTGAATTACGACACGATGATCGCGGCCGTGCGCGTCGAGGATGCGAACAAGCTCTCTGATGCGATCGCGGCGAATCTACAGATTCCAGTCGAAGAAAAGCAGGAGCTGTTGGAACTCTTCGATCCACTCGAGCGGCTGAACCGCATCGCCGACATTCTCGAAGTTGAAATCGAAAAGCTGAATGTGGACCGCACCATCAACACGCGCGTGAAGCGGCAGATGGAGCGCGCCCAAAAAGAGTACTACCTCAACGAGAAGCTGAAAGCCATCCAGAAGGAACTGGGCCGCGGCGAAGCCAGCGAAATCGACCAACTCAAGAAAAAGATCGAAACGTCGGGCATGCCGACGGAAGTGCAGGAAAAGGCGCTGCAGGAATTGAAGCGGCTGGAAATGATGCCGCCGATGTCGGCCGAGTCTACCGTCTCGCGCAATTACCTCGATTGGATGCTCGCCGTACCCTGGAAGAAGAGATCGCGCGAGCTGCGAGATATCAAAGCGGCCGAGGTCATCCTTTCGGAAGACCATTACGGGCTCGAAAAAATCAAGGACCGCATCCTGGAATTCCTGGCGGTGCGGCAACTGGTCAAGAATCCGAAAGGCTCGATTCTCTGCTTCCTCGGGCCTCCGGGAGTGGGCAAGACTTCGCTCGCGATGTCCATTGGCCGCGCCACGGGACGCAAATTCGTGCGCGTTTCGCTCGGCGGCGTGCGCGATGAGGCTGAAATTCGCGGGCACCGGCGCACGTACATCGGCGCCCTGCCCGGCCAGATCATCCAGATGATGCGCAAGGCCGGGACGATCAATCCCGTCTTCGTTCTCGACGAAGTGGACAAGATGTCCATGGATTTCCGCGGCGATCCCTCGGCGGCGCTGATGGAAGTGCTCGATCCGGAACTGAATCACGCGTTCACGGATCATTACCTCGATGTCGAATACGATCTCTCGAAAGTGATGTTCATCTGCACCGCCAACGTGCTGCATACGATTCCGCAGCCGCTGCAGGATCGCATGGAAGTCCTGCGGCTGCCCGGTTATACGGAGCAGGAAAAACACGAAATCGCCAAGCGCTTCTTGATTGCCAAGCAACGCGAAGCCACCGGACTGACCGAAGCGAACGTGCAGTTCACGAACGAAGGCGTGACGCACATCATCCGGCACTACACGCACGAGGCGGGCGTCCGCAATCTGGATCGCGAGATCGCCAATATCTGCCGCAAAGTAGCGCGCAAGGTGGTAGCCGACGGAAAAGAATTTCACGTCGAGATCACGCCGGCGAACGCCAACGACTTCCTGGGCGTCCTGAAATACCGCGACTTCTGGGCCGAGAAGAAGAACGAAGTGGGCCTCGCGGTGGGCCTCGCCTGGACGGAAGTGGGCGGCCAGGTGCTTTCGACTGAAGCGCAGTTGATGCAAGGCAAAGGGCGGCTGACGTTGACCGGCAAGCTTGGCGACGTGATGCAGGAATCGGCGCAGGCGGCCATGAGCTTCGTAAGATCGCGCAGCCAGTTCTTCGGCCTGCCCAAGGATTTCTACCGGCATCTGGATATTCACATGCACGTGCCCGAGGGCGCGATCCCCAAGGACGGCCCCTCGGCCGGCATCACCATCTGCACCGCCATCGTGAGCGCGCTGACGCATATTCCGGTGCGCTGCGATGTGTGCATGACCGGCGAAATCACGTTGCGCGGCAAAGTGCTGCCCATCGGCGGCGTAAAAGAAAAATTGCTGGCCGCGCACCGCCTGGGCCTGCGAACTGTTATACTTCCTAAAGACAACGAAAAAGATCTCGAGGAAATTCCCGTCGAAATCCAGGCTGAGATGTCCATCCGGTTCGTGGAAATGATGGACGAAGTTTTGGCAATCGCGCTCGAGAGGCCCCTGCCCATCGTCGGCCACCCGCCGGTGGCGGAAGTAGAGCCTGAACTGAGCGCCGATGTGGCGCAGGATAGCAAGTTGACCAATTGAATTTCCCCGGCGTTCCTCGCGTTTCCGGCGTTTCTATGGCACGGAAGCGGCGAGGCAATCGTCATAATTCGTAAGGGAACCCGTAAAGGAATCTGGACGCAGCCGCTGGAGTAGTTGTTCACCTGCCCGGAGTCCAACCGGAACACATTTGCCGAATGGCTAAAACCAAAGAAGGAAAAAACTCCATGAGTGTAAGTCTTGCAGAACTGAAGGATAAGAACATTACCGACCTGGCGAAAATCGCCAAGGAATTGAATATTCCCGGCTCTAGCGGGATGAGGAAGCAGGAGCTGATCTTCCAGATCCTCCGCGCACAAACGGAAATGAACGGATTGATCTTCTCGGAAGGCGTGCTGGAATGCCTGCCCGATGGTTTCGGGTTTCTTCGCGCGCCGGAATACAACTACTTGCCCGGGCCGGATGACATCTATGTTTCGCCGTCGCAAATCCGCAAATTCGATTTGCGCACGGGCGACACGGTCTCGGGCCAGGTGCGGCCGCCGAAAGACGGCGAACGCTACTTCGCGCTGATTAAGGTGGAGGCGGTCAATTTCGAGGACCCCGAGGTCACGCGGAACAAGATTTTCTTCGACAACCTGACGCCGCTCTATCCGCAAGAGCGCATTCGCCTGGAAACGACGAAAGAGAATTTGACCGGGCGCGTGCTGGACATGCTCTGCCCCATCGGCAAAGGCCAGCGCGGTTTGATCGTGGCGCCGCCACGAACCGGAAAGACGATGATGCTGCAATCGGTGGCCAATTCGGTGACCACGAATCATCCGGAAGTCGCGCTCATCGTGCTGCTGATTGACGAGCGGCCGGAAGAAGTGACGGACATGCAGCGGACGGTGAAGGGCGAAGTGATCAGCTCGACGTTCGACGAACCGCCGCAGCGGCACATTCAAGTGGCGGAAATGGTGCTGGAAAAGGCCAAGCGGCTGGTGGAGCACAAGCGCGACGTGGTGATTTTGCTCGACTCGCTCACCCGCCTGGGCCGTGCCTACAACGCGGTTACGCCGCCATCGGGCAAAGTGCTCTCGGGCGGTATCGACGCGAATGCGCTGCAGCGCCCGCGGCGATTCTTCGCCGCTGCGCGAAATATCGAAGAGGGCGGCTCGCTGACGATCATCGCCACAGCGCTGATCGATACGGGCAGCCGCATGGACGACGTGATTTTCGAAGAGTTCAAGGGCACGGGCAACATGGAAATCAACCTCGACCGGCGACTGGTGGACAAGCGCGTCTTCCCGACCATCGACATCAACCGCTCCGGAACGCGTAAGGACGAGCTGCTGCTGCCCGCCGACGAACTCAATCGCGTCTGGGTGCTGCGCAAAGTGCTGAGCCCGCTTTCGACGGTGGAGGCCATGGAACTGCTGCTCGGGCGGCTGTCTAAATCCAAGAACAACGCCGAATTTCTTTCTTCCATGTCGAGCCCGACCTGAGCCAGAATTAGATTGCCGGCTGTAAATCCCCTTCTTTTCCGGCGCAAACCATACGGCCAAGTGTGGCCGGAACTGACGGGGGATTATGAAAGCGTTCATCGCGCGCCAGCCCATCTTCACGCAGCACAAATCCATCCTCGGTTACGAATTGCTCTGCCGTTCAGGCCCCGAGAATTTCTTTACCGCCAGCAGCGATCCGCAGGCGTCGATCGCCGCGGTGGACGACGTCTTTCTCTTCGGTCTCAATCAATTGACGCAGGGGCGGCTCGCGTTCATCAATTGCACGCGGGAGTTTTTAGTTCGCGACTATCTGACGCTCCTGCCGCGCGATCTGGTGGTTGCGGAAATCCTGGAGAGCGTGCGGCCCGATGCGGAGTGTCTCGATGCGTGCAGGCGTCTGAAGAGCGCCGGCTACCGGCTGGCCCTCGACGACTTTGTGGATACGCCGGATGCGCAGCCGTTCGTGGAGCTGGCGGACTTCATCAAAGTGGACTTCCAGACGACGAGTCCGCCGGAAATCGAAAGGCTGGCGCGGGAGTTTGCGCCGCGGAAGATCGACCTGATCGCCGAACGCGTCGAAACGCACGAGATGTTCAAGCAAGGCGTGAAGCTCGGCTACGTCTATTTCCAGGGCTACTTTTTCTGCCGGCCGCAAATGGTGGAGCGGCGCGACGTGCCGGCGCACAAAATGAACTACGTGAGAATCCTGCAGGAGGTAAACCGGACGGAGCTGGACCTGAAGGAAATCGGGCAAGTGATCAAGCGGGAGGCTTCACTGGCGTACCGCTTGCTGCGGTATCTGAATTCGCCGGCGTTCGCGCTGCGAACCGAGGTGCACTCGATCCCACACGCACTTTCGCTGCTAGGCGAAAGCGGAGTGCGGAAGTGGGTCTCGCTGGTCACCGTTGCGGCGATGGGCGAAGACAAGCCCGGCGAACTGGTGATGCTGCCGTTGGTTCGGGCGCGCTTCTGCGAGTTGCTCGCGCCGCTGGCGGGAATGCGCCAGCACGAGAATGACTTGTTCCTGATGGGGCTGCTCTCGGCCATGGATGCGATTCTGGATATGCCGCTGGCGAAAGTGCTCGCGGAGGTTCCCGTGAAAAGTGAAATCAAGGAGTCGCTGCTCGGGAGGCCGGGCCGCTTCCGCTCGGTCTACGAGATCGTGATGAATTACGAAGCCGGAATGTGGGAAGAAGTGTCGCGGTTTGCGGCGCAATTGAAGATTAAAGAAGAGAAGGTGCCGGATTTGTACATGTCGGCGCTCGATTGGGGCAAGGAGATTATCGTAGGAAGTCCTACGCCTGTGAGTGGGTAACGGACGCGAAAGCGCGGCGAAATCGGGCGCGGTTCGTATTTGCGGCCGACGGCCGAACCGCGGAGGTCAATCGCGGCGGAGCGCCTCGACGGGATCGATCCTCGCGGCGCGATGAGAGGGGATCCAGGCGGCGACGAGCGCGATCGCAATCAACAGAAGAACCGGGATAGGCAGGCTGCTCGCGGCATTTGCGGAAACTCCGAACAACAGGCCGCGCATGGCGGCGCGGGCGGCGATGGAAGCGAACACGCCGAGCGCTAGACCGGCAGCGGTCCAGCGGGCTGCGCGAGCCAGGACGAGGCGCGTGATATTGGCGGGCGTGGCGCCGAGGGCGATGCGCACGCCGAATTCCTGCGTGCGTTGGGATACGAGAAACGAAACGACGCCATAGAGGCCGATGGCCGCGAGCAGGACGCTGACGGCGGCGAAGAGACTGAGCAGCGAGGCGTTGAAGCGCGGTTGCGCGGTGAGCTTGCCGACGCGCTCGTTCATCGTTTCGATGGTCACGGGCAGCGCCGGGTCGAGCGCAGCTACATCGCTGCGAATCCAATTGGCCATCGCTGCGGAAGCCAGTGAAGTGCGTACCAAAAAGCTCGCCGCTCTCGAGGACTGGCAGGAATCGGGGCCGGCCGGGGCGCAAGCCGGGGAATGCTTGCGCACCAGATAATATTCGGGATCATCGGGAGCGAGGATTCCGCCGTTCTTCACGTTTTCCGCCACGCCGATCACTTTGTGCCATGGGCTTGTGGGATCGAGGCGTATGTTGCGGCCGAGAGGATCGGCATCTGCGAACAGCCGCTTGGCGAGCGTCTGGCTCAGGACGATGAGATCTTCCTTCGAGTCGCGATCCTCATCACGGAATCCGCGGCCGCGCACGATGGGAATCCGGAGCACCGCGAAATAATCGGGCGTGACGGCGCGCCAGCCGACCATACCGCCGGCGGATTCGCTATGGCGCGCCTCGCCCTCAATTTCAAGGGCGTTGAAGGGCTTTGCGCGCATGCTGCCGCTCGGCGGTAAGGAGTCCGTCACTGCCAGCGAATCGATTCCTGGAACGCGGCGGAGGCGCGCTTCGAGCTGTTCGAAGAAGGCCTGTTGCCGCGCTGCGTCGGGGTAGCCGGCCTCGCCGAGAGAGACGGTGGCGGAGAGCAGGCCGTTGGTGGACATCCCGAGCGACACCGCTTGGACGTTGCGGAAGCTTTGGAGAAGCAGGCCTGCGGCGGTGATCAGAGTGAGCGAGATGGCGATCTGAGCGGCGGCAAGAGTCTGGCTGAGGAATCCACGCGAGACTGGCGTGGCGCGCGAGCCGCTGAGCGCTTCGGCGTGACGAGCTTGCAACGCGGGGGCCAGGCCGAAGAATAGCGCCGAAAGCATCGAGACCGCCACGCTGAATAAAAGGACGCGCGTGTCGAGCGCGGCTTGTTCGAGGCGCGGGACGCCGGCTGGAGCGATGGCGACGAAAACGGCCAGCAGCCACGAGGCTACAAGGATTCCTGCTGCGCCACCTGCTACGCCTAAGACGAGGCTTTCGGTGAGATTTTGACGGATGAGGCGGGCACGTCCTGCACCCAGGACGGCGCGAATGGCGATTTCGCGGCGCCGCGCGGTGCCGCGCGCGAGAAGCAGATTGGCGACGTTGGCGCAGGCGAGAAGGAGCACTGCTGCGACAGCGCCGAGCAAAATCCACGAAGCGGTTTTGACATCGTGGATCTGAAGATCGCGCACCGAACGGACGCTGAGCTTGACGTCGTGGCGGAACTGGGCGGGAACGAATTGGAGCGAATCTTGAAAGAGAGGAGCGAGCGCGGCCTTTCCTTGCGCTGCGGCCACGCCGGGCTTCATTCGCGCGTAGACGCGTAGAACGGCGCCGGTCTTCGGGCGCTGTTGCGCGGCGAGATCGAGTTGCTGCGGAACCAGAACATCCACTTGGGCGAGAGTGGGAAATTCGAAATTCTTGTTGAGGATGCCGACGATGGTTGTTGGATGTTTGTCGAGGGGAAACGTCGAACCGATGATATTTGGATTGCCGCCGAAACGGCTCTTCCAAAGGCCGTAGGAGATCAATGCGGCGCTGGGGCCATTGGGGCGGTCCTCATCGGCGGTGAAATTACGGCCGAGGAGTGGATCGACGCCGAGCGTCGGGAGGAACGTGGATTCGACGTAGGCGCAGCGCAGCCGCGCGGGATTCGGCGCGGTGAGATCGCAATCGCTGACGCCCGAGGCGTCGAAGGAAGTCATGGCCGCGAACGGCGTTTGCTGGGCGCGCCAGACGACGTAATCCGAGCCGAGCATGAATTCCCGCTGTTCGATCGGCGCAAGCATTCCGACGGTGACCAGCCGATC
Source organism: uncultured Acidobacteriota bacterium (assembly GCA_963841235.1). GTDB lineage: Bacteria > Acidobacteriota > Terriglobia > Acidiferrales > UBA7541 > Palsa-147. Next base: position 762,663 of record CAWJBU010000001.1, read on the forward strand.
TCCGGCGGGATACGGCAAATCGCGGAACAAGATGCGGTCGACGAAGCTGAAGACTGCCGTGCTCGAGCCGATTCCCAGAGCGAGGGCGAGCACCGCCGTCATCGCAAAGCCACGCTCGCGGGTAAAGGTGCGGATCGCGTAGCGCGCGTCCGTCAGGATCATTTCGGCATGCAGAGAAAATCGGCGCATCAGCGATTCCTCCTTGACGCGCCAGATGACTCAAAGGCTCAGGCGCGGCGCCGCACGCGGCTAGAGGTTAGACACCGGAGGAGCCGGCGGAAGTTCCCGGATTTGTTTTTTCTTTGGCGAGGAGGACGATCAGGCGCGCGACTTCATCGGCTTCCATGGCGGTGCTATCGACGAGGACGGCGTCAGGCGCGCGCTTGAGCGGCGAATGTTCGCGCTCGACGTCGCGGCGATCGCGCTCGCGGACCTCTTCGATGGTGCGCGCCAGATCTACCGTGTCGCGCTTTTGCTGATGCTCGCGCCAGCGACGCTGCGCGCGAACTTCAACGGACGCGGTGAGGTAAATCTTCAAGTCGGCGTCGGGAAAGACGATGGTGCCGATGTCACGGCCTTCCATCACTACGCCGCCGAGTTGTCCGGCGCGGCGCTGTTCGGCGACTAGGACGCGACGCACTCCAGGAATCACCGCGATCTTAGAAGAAGCCTGCGCGACTTCCGGGCTGCGAATGGCGGCTGTGACGTCTTCGCCGTCGAGGAGACTTTTCTGCGCGCCGCCGTCAATGTGCAGATCAATGTGCGTCTCGCCTGCCATTTGTGCCAGCCGCTCTTCGGCGTCCAGCGGAAGATTGAGGCGCTGGGCCTTGAGCGCGAGTGCGCGGTACATCGCGCCTGTGTCCACATACACGTAGCCGAGAAGCTCGGCGACGCGGCGTGCGACGGTGCTCTTGCCTGAGCCGACCGGGCCGTCAATCGCGATGATGAGCTTGCGCATCGGCGAGGGAATCTAGATTCTTTTGAAGGCGCGCTCGATGTCGCGCGTCGAGTAGCGCAGGACTACGGGCCGGCCGTGCGGGCAGCTCATCGGATATTCGGTCTTCGAGAGCTCGCCGAGCAGCCATTCCATTTTCGTGCGCTCGAGCGGCGTGTTGACTTTGATCGCGGCGTGGCAGGAGGTGGATGCGGCGATCTTCGCTTGCAGCGAATCGATGGAGATGGCCTGGTTTTCGCGTGCGATGCCGTCGAGGATTTCGGCGAGCAGCTTTTCGGCGTCGCCCGCGGCGATTCCGGCTGGCGCGGCGTGAATGGCGATGGAGCGTGCGCCCATCAAATCGGCCTCGAAGCCGTTGGCGCGCAATTCTTCAGCGATCTGCTCGAAGATCGCGAGTTGCCGCGGCGCAAGTTCGACGACGAGAGGAACGAGCATGCGTTGGCCGCCGAGCGCGCCTTCGCGACGCGCGCGGAGATGCTGCTCGAAAAGCACGCGCTCGTGAGCCACGTGCTGATCGATGATCCACAGGCCTTCGGAATTCACCGCGACGATGAAGCTGTTGTTCACCTGGCCGAGCGGCTTGAGATCGGCGATTTCTTCAGCGCGCGGCAGCGTTGCGGGGGCTTGCGCCGAAGCCGAAGCAACCGCGGTTGAGCTCGCAGAGCCCGATACTCCCGCGGCGGCCGCTGCAGTTCGTGCGGCGACTGGAAATTCGAGCGCGTTTTCGGAACCAAATTGCAGGCGCTGCGCGAGCGGCTGGAGCGGATCACTCGATAATTCGAACTCGTCCCCATAAGTCGAGCCTGCTCCGGGCGACGTTGGCACGGCGAGAGGCGGGATTATGGCGCGCGGCGGACCGAGTGCGGGGTCGGCGGCCGCTGCCATTTCTGATAATGCGTTCGCATTTGCTGAAGAGCCGTCATGGAACGGAACCACGTTTGCGGCTCCGGCGCCTTGGCCGCGAGATGCGGGGAAGCCGGGAATCGGGCGGGCATTCGAGAGCGAGTGGCGAACGGCGTCGCGCGTGAAATCGTGGACGAATTGCGGATGCCGGAAGCGGACCTCGATTTTCGACGGGTGAACGTTGACGTCCACTTCTTCATACGGCAGCTCGAGAAAAAGCAGCACGACCGGAAAAACGCCGGGCGGCACGATATTGCGATACGCGTCGCTAATCGCATGAAGGATGAGCCTGTCGCGGATGAGGCGGCGATTGACGAACACGTAGATGCCGTTGCGATTGCTTCGCTGCACTTCGGGGCGCGAGACGAATCCGGTCACGCGAATCTTCGCGGCTTCCTCGCCCGGTTCGAGCGATGGCTCGGTGATCGCGGCGCGGATGGGACCCTCGGCCGCGGGAATCTCGACCAGCTCATCGAGAGCCGAGCGGCCGAAGATTTGATAGGTGCGCTCAGCGAGGCGCTCGACTGGAGTCGCATTCAAGATCTCCTGAGACGGAGTCTTCAGGACGAAATGAGTCTCGGGATGCGCCAGAGCGTAGTGCGTAACGAGTGAGGCGATGTGGCCGAGCTCCGTGGTCTCGGATTTCAGGAATTTGCGGCGCGCCGGAACGGAATAGAAGAGATCGCCGACGCTGATGCAAGTTCCCGGCGGCAGGCCGGCGGGCTTCACACTGATCAATTTTCCGCCGGCGAATTCTACGCGAGTTCCCTCCTGGCCTTCTCCGGCGCATGTTTCGAGAACCAGGCGCGAAACGGCCGCGATGGACGGGAGCGCTTCGCCGCGAAATCCAAGTGTGGCGATGGAAAGCAAGTCGTCGGCGGTGCGCAGTTTTGACGTCGCGTGGCGCTCGAAGGCCAGCAGCGCGTCATCGCGATTCATGCCGGAACCGTCGTCGGTGACGCGAATCAGACGCTTACCGCCCGATTCGACTTCGACGCGAATCGAGCGCGCCCCGGCATCGAGCGCGTTTTCGAGCAGCTCTTTGACCACCGATGCGGGCCGCTCTACAACTTCGCCTGCCGCGATTTTATTCGCGACATTTTCCGGCAGTATGCGGATGTTCGACATTGCTAGATTAGATTCCTTGGTCGGCTGCTAATTCGGTTGAGCTCTTAGGCTCAGCGAACATTTTCATTTGGCTCGCGGCCTTGCTCCTGCTCTTCCTGCTTCAGGCTGCGCATGAAGGTGCGCGTCGCGAACGGTGCTGCGATGAATACGACGAGAACCAAGGACGCGGCCAGCCATCGCGGGAAATCGGGCACCTGCACGGCCGTCATGAGCACAAAGCCGATCGAGACGCCCATCGCCAGCAGCACCAGGAATTGCGCGCGGAGATTCAGCCGGCGCATCCGCCACACCACAATTGCGATCGCTCCCGCGAATGCGATCGCCGCGAGAATTGCCGTTTGTGGGCGCAGAAATGTCATTGCTCCTTCTTGGTGCTCTTGATCGCCAAGCCCAAATCGTCCAACTGGGCTGGATCGACTGTAGACGGCGAATCGGCCATGATATCTTGCGCGGCGGTGGTCTTCGCGAAGGCGATCACTTCGCGGATGGACTTCTCTCCTGCCAACAGCATGGCTATGCGATCGATGCCGAGCGCGATTCCGCCGTGCGGCGGCGTTCCATACGTGAGCGCATCGAGGAAGAAGCCGAAACGCTGGCGCTGCTGCTCCGGCGTCAGGCCGAGCGCTTTGAACATGCGCTCTTGGATATCCTGGCGATGAATCCGGATGCTGCCGGAACCTAGCTCGACGCCGTTCAGGACGAGGTCGTAGCCTTTCGAGCGGCATTCCCATGGGGCGGTCTCGAGCTTTTCGATATCTTCCTCGACGATGCCGGTGAAGGGATGTTGCGCGCTCACCCAGCGCTTGTCGGCCTCGCTCCATTCGAAGAGAGCGAAGCCGGTGATCCACAGAAATTCCCAACGCGAGCGGTCAATCAGATTCAGTTTGTCGCCGAGATGCAGGCGCAATTGCCCGGCGACATTTAGAGACGTGTCGTGGTGCGGGATTTGCTGCTTGGCGGTGACGGCGACGATCAGATCGCCGGCTTTCGCGCCGAGCGCGGCGGCCATTTCTTTCAGTTTTTCAGCGCCGAGATTCTTTTCGAGCGAGGATGTGATCGCGTCTGCCGCGACTTTGATCGTATAGACGCCTTTTGCGCCCGCTGATTTCGCGAATTCGGCGAGTTCGTCGAGCTGCTTGCGCGAGAACGCCGCGGCGCCCGGCGCGACGACGGCTTGCACGTTGCCCTCGAAGCCGAACGTGGCGCGGGCCGGCTCGAAAAACTGCGTCACATTGTGCAATTCCATCCCGAAGCGGAGGTCTGGCTTGTCGGAGCCGTAGCGCCGCAGGGCTTCGTGATAATCCATGTGGCGGAACGGGCCTTTCGCTTGCACGCCGATAACGGCGCAGGCGCGCTGCATCACGTGCTCGATCGTTTCGAAGATGTCTTGCTGGCGCGGGAAGGACATTTCAAGATCGAGTTGCGTGAATTCGGGCTGGCGGTCGGCGCGCAGGTCTTCGTCACGGAAACACTTCACGATCTGAAAATAGCGATCGAGGCCGGAGATCATCAGGATTTGCTTGAAGATCTGCGGCGATTGCGGCAGCGCGTAGAACTGGCCGTGATGAACGCGGCTCGGGACGAGATAATCGCGCGCGCCTTCGGGCGTCGAGCGCGTGAGCATCGGCGTTTCGACTTCGTAGAAGCCCAGCTCGTCGAGGGCCTTGCGAATTTCGAGGACGATGCGATGGCGCAGCGCGAGATTGTTGTGCGGCTTCGGCCGGCGCAGATCGAGATAGCGGTAGCGCAAGCGCGTCTCTTCGCTCGCGGTGATTTCGTCTTCGATTTGGAAGGGCGGCGTCTTCGCGGTGTTGAGGAGCAGCAGCTCGGTGGCGATGACTTCTACTTCGCCGGTGGCGATTTCCGGATTCGATTTCTGGCGCTTCACCACGCTGCCTTTCACGGCCACGACGAATTCGCCGCGGAGTTGTTCGGCCTTGGCGTGGATGTGCGGATGCTGTTCCTTATTGAAGACGATTTGCGCGATGCCGGCGCGGTCGCGCAGATCGATGAATATGAGCTGGCCGAGATCGCGGCGGCGATGCACCCAGCCCATGAGGACGACTTCGGTGTCGGCATCGGAGGCGCGGAGAGCGCCGCAATAGTGTGTGCGTTTCAGATTGCCGAGTGAATCGAGCATGGAGGTCTGCGGTTTCCTCTTGGGTCAGCGCGCGGCTCGCAAATGTTCGAGCAACGCGGCTTCCGAATATTTTGATTGCTCGCCATCGGCCAGGCACTTCAGCGTGAGCTGGCCGGAGGCGACTTCATCCTCGCCGATGATTAGAGCAAAACGCGCGCCTAGCTTGTCGGCGAGGCCGAGCGATTTCTTGAATTTCATTTCCTCGGGCGGCAATTCGACCGCGAAGCCTGCGTCGCGCAGCTTTCGCGCCAGCTTTACCGAGGGCGCGTAGGCCTTTTCGCCCATCCAAGCTACGTACACGTCGAGGTTTTTCGCTGCAGCGGCTTTGCCCGTTTCTTGCAGCGAGAGAATCAGCCGGTCGGTGCCGATGGCGAAGCCGATGCCTTTCGTCGGCGGGCCGCCGAGCAATTCAACCAGTCCATCATACCGCCCGCCGCCGCAGACCGCATTCTGCGAGCCGAGGCCGGGTGCGACGATTTCGAATGTCGTGCGCGTGTAATAGTCGAGACCGCGGACGAGGCGCCAGTTGATTTGGTAGGCGATGCCGCGAAGCTTCAGCTCGTCCTGAAGCTTCGCGAAATGCGCGCGGCAGGCGTCGCAGAGATGATCGGCGATGCGCGGGAGATTTTCGATGATGTCTTGCTCTTCGGGCAGCTTGGAATCGAGGACGCGCAGAGGATTTGTCTCGATGCGGCGCTGGCTGTCCGGGCCGAGATGATCTTTCACTTTCAGCAGTGCGGCGCGAAGTGTCTCGATGTATTGCGGCCGGCAATTTTTATCGCCGATGGAGTTCACGGAAAGCGCTGCACCAGCGAGACCTGCTTTCTCGAAGAACGCGAGAAGCATTTCGATGACTTCGGCGTCGATTGCGGGAGCATCGGATTGTCCGAGAACTTCGGCGCCGATTTGATAGAACTGGCGATAGCGGCCTTTTTGCGGGCGCTCGCGGCGGAACATCGGCCCCATGTAGTAGACCTTCACGTTGCCGGGCAGCGTCTGCATCCCGTGCTCTATGTAGGCGCGGCAGACGGAGGCCGTTGCCTCGGGGCGTAGCGTGACTGAAGAATCGTCGCGGTCATCGAACGAGTACATTTCTTTTGCCACGACATCGGTCTCGGCGCCGATCGATCGGGCGAAGAGTTCGGTCTGCTCGAAGATTGGTAGCCGGATTTCGCCGAAGCCGTAGGTGGCGAAAACATCGCAGGCAGCCTGCTCTACGCGATTCCAGAGGGTGGAATCTGGCGGCAGGATGTCGCGAGTGCCTTTGATGGCTTGGAATCTCATTAGCGCGTTGGCGGAGCTGCGTTCTGTACGTTTCCTCTCGTTGGGCACCAAGCCCGGGCGCAACTTAACGAAACGATTCGATTCGAGCTACCGGTACGTTTCCTTATATTCGACGTAGTGCGCGGCGTGGGCGTCGATGAATGCTTCATCGTCGGCCGTTAGAGCGCGCCGAAATTTTCCCGGATGGCCCATGAAAAGGCTCCCGGGCGCGACTTGCGTGCCTTCGGGAACTAACGTGCCGGCCGCGACGATGCTGCCTGCGCCGATTTTTGCGCCATTCAAAATTATCGAGCCCATGCCGATCAGGCAACGCGATTCGATGGTGCAGCCGTGCAGCACCACGCTGTGGCCGACGGTCACGTCATCGCCGAGCGTTAGCGGATGCAGATCGCGCATCACGTGCAACACCGAGCCGTCTTGCACATTCGTGCGCTTGCCGATGCGAATCCAGTGCACATCGCCGCGGATCACCACGCACGGCCATACGCTCGAATCTTCGCCGATCGAGACATCGCCGATGATGACGGCGGATTCGTCGATGTAGGCGCCTGCGCCGATTTCTGGCGTGTGCCCGCGATAGGTTCGAATCAAGCCGAGGCTCCCGCTCCGAACGCAAGCTGACGCGCACAAACGCGCGAAACTGCGCCAAGATGAACAGCGAAAGTAGCATACGCGGAATAGCGAGACAAGAACGCGGAGCTACTACAAAATTTGCACCACCGGCCCGGCGGGAGAGGCACGATTGATGTCGGCGGCGCGGGCAGCTACGTTGCGGGCCATGGCGTAGATGCTGGGCGAGCCGGGAGCGTCTTCGCCGAGCGATGCGACGGGCTTGCCGGTGTCGCCGCCGATGCGGATTTGCGGCTCGATTTCGATTTCGCCGAGGAACGGCACGCCGAACATCTGCGCCATTTTCTGGCCTTCGCCGTAGCCGAATACGTCAATGCGGCCTTTGCAGTGCGGGCAATTGAAATAGCTCATATTTTCGACGACGCCGAGGATTTCGACATTTACTTGGCGGAACATTTCGATGGCTTTGCGTACGTCGGCAAGCGCCACGATCGAAGGCGTGGTGACGACAACCGCGCCGGTGAGCGCGACCGATTGAATCAGCGTGAGCTGCACGTCGCCAGTGCCGGGAGGCAGGTCGACGACGAGATAATCGAGCTCGCCCCACTGCACGCTGCGGAGGAATTGCTGGATTACGCTGTGGAGCATCGGCCCGCGCCAGATCAGCGGCTTATCGCCGGGATTCAGCAGGCCCATGGAGATCATCTTCACGCCATAGGCTTCGACCGGAATGATTGTGCGTTCGTCTACGGCGCGCGGCTGCTCGGTGGTGCCAAGCATCACCGGCACGTTGGGGCCGTAAACATCTGCGTCGAGTAGGCCGACGGCCGAACCCATGCGCTTCAGCGCTATCGCCAGATTCACCGCGACCGTGGTCTTCCCTACTCCGCCTTTGCCGCTGGCGACGGCGATGAGATTCTTTACTCCGGGGATTGGGGCTTTATCGGGCATTCGTATCCTCGCACCTCATGATAAAGCGCGCTCGCCGATGCAGCAAGCTGGCCGGCTTGCGGCGCGCGGCTTTGCGCGAAGTGCTTGGGACACGCTAGAATAGTGAGTGCAGGATTTAGCGAGCAGTCCTGCCTGGCAGGGCTGCTTTCGTTTTTCCGGAGCTGTGCGGCTCGGCTTTAGCAGCGCGAACGGCTTCGGCAGCGTCTAATAAACCAAATGGAATTCGACCGAATACTCAACAAGGTAATCGCGCGCTTCATTGGCACGAAGCACGAGCGGGACATCAAGCGCATCGTGCCGATCGTGGCGCAGATTAATGCGCTCGAGCCCGAGATGCAGGGGCTCAGCGATGCGGATTTCCCCGTGCGCGCGGCTGCTTTGAAGGCGAAGGTGACCGCGCGGCTCGAAGGCGTTGAGCCCGCCGACAGCGAGTACAAGGCCAGGCTGCAGGAAGCGCTCGAGGAAGTCGTGGTTCCTGCGTTTGCGCTGGCGCGCGAGGCTGGACGCCGGAAGCTCTCGATGCGGCATTTCGACGTGCAGCTCATCGGCGGAATCGTCCTGCATCAGGGCAAGATTTCGGAAATGAAGACGGGCGAAGGAAAAACGCTGGTGGCCACGCTGCCCGCGTTTTTGAATTCGTTGGCAGGGCGCGGCGTGCACATCGTTACGGTGAACGATTACCTGGCGCGCCGCGACGCTGAATGGATGAGCCCGATTTACCGGCTGCTGGGGTTGTCGGTGGGCGTAATCGTCCACGATCTTGATGACGTCCAGCGCCGCGCCGCCTACGCAGCCGACATCACCTACGGCACCAACAACGAATTCGGCTTTGATTATTTGCGCGACAACATGAAGTACGATCTCAAGGATTGTGTGCAGCGCGGCCACCAGTTCTGCATCGTGGACGAAGTCGACTCGATCTTGATTGACGAAGCGCGCACGCCGCTGATTATTTCCGGGCCCGCGGAAGAATCCACCGACAAGTACTATCGCATCGACAAGATCATTCCCAAGCTGATCCTGGAAATTGATTACACGCTCGACGAAAAGCATCGCACCGCGACGCTTACCGAAGAGGGCGTGTCGAAGTGCGAGCGTCTCTTGGGCCTCGGCAATCTCTACGATCCGGCCAACATGGAGACGATTCACCACGTCTATCAGGCCCTGCGCGCGCATACGCTTTATCAGAAGGACGTGGACTACGTCGTAAAAGAAGGCGAAGTCATCATCGTGGATGAATTCACCGGGCGGCAGATGCCCGGACGCCGCTGGTCGGATGGATTGCACCAGGCCGTGGAGGCCAAGGAAGGCGTGAAAATTGAGCGCGAGAACCAGACGCTCGCCACTATCACGTTCCAAAATTATTTCCGCATGTACAAGAAGCTCGCGGGCATGACCGGCACGGCCGAAACCGAGGCGGCGGAATTCGAGAAGATCTACAAGCTCGATGTCGTGGCCATCCCAACGAACAAAGTGCTAATCCGGCACGAATATCCCGACGTGGTTTACCGCACGGAAGCTGAGAAATTCGAAGCGGCAGTGAATGGAATCATTCAGGAAGACGGAACGAAGTCGGGCGGCATCCGGCAATACTTTGAATCGGGGCAACCGGTGCTTGTGGGCAGCATCTCGATCGAAAAATCGGAAAAAATTGCGGAATGGCTTAGGAAAGCCGGTATTCCGCACCAGATCCTGAACGCGAAGCAGCACGAGCGTGAGGCGAAAATCATCGCGCAGGCGGGACGCAAGGGCGCGGTCACGGTTTCGACCAACATGGCCGGCCGCGGAACCGACATTCTGCTTGGCGGAAATCCTGAAGCGATGACGCGCGATCATTTTCTGAAGAACAAACTGGCGATTCCTTATGCGCCGGCAGGCGCCGTAATCGGCGGGAATGGTGCGGGCAGCGAAACTCCGGGTGAGGCGGAAGGCGGCGCTGCGGGAGCGATAGCAGCGCAGTTGGGCGGCGGAGCTACATCGTCGGCGGCCGCGACGCTGGCGGCTCCTGCAGCGAATGTCCCGATGGTGCTCTTCCAACAGGAAGGCAGAATTTTCCAGGTTCCGGCCGATCAATGGAAGCCTGTATATGACCAGTTCGCGGAACAATGCCGCGCGGAACACGATGAAGTAATCGCCATGGGCGGCCTGCACATCCTTGGCACTGAGCGCCACGAGGCGCGGCGCATTGATAACCAGCTTCGCGGTCGCGCCGGCCGTCAGGGCGACCCCGGCGCGTCGCGATTCTTCCTGTCACTTGAAGATGACCTGCTGCGCATTTTCGGCGGCGAGCGCATCAAGGCGCTGATGTATCGCCTGGGCATGACCGAAGGCGTGCCCATCGAATCGAAGATGATCAGCAAGCAGATTGAAAACGCGCAGAAGGGCGTCGAAGCGCAGAACTTCGAAGCCCGCAAGCACCTGCTCGAGTACGACGACGTGATGAACAAGCAGCGTGAGACGGTTTATTCGCTGCGCCGCAACGTTCTCGAAGGCGCCGACCAAAAGGAGTACATCCTCGAGCGCGCCGACAGTATCGCGCTCGACATCGCCGAGAAATACTGCCCGCGCGAAATCAATCCTGGACAGTGGAATCACACTCAATTCTCGAACGAGGTCCTGAATCAGTTCGGGCTCGATGCCAAGGCCGTGGGGATCGATTTTCTGCGCGTGAATCACGATGAAGTGGTGAACACGCTCCTCGACAAGGTACACGGCCGCTACGAAGAGAAGGAAAAGCTGTTCGGCGCGCCGGTACTGCGATGGCTCGAGCGGCGCATCCTGCTCGACATCGTGGACACGCAATGGAAAGACCACCTGCTGACTCTCGATCACTTGAAGGAAGGAATCGGGCTGCGCGGCTACGGGCAGAAAGATCCGCTCGTCGAATTCAAGCGCGAGGCATTTACGCTATTCGAGGAAATGATGGACCGTATTGACACGGAATCGGTCCGCTTCCTGTTTCTTGTGCGCCCGGCGGAAGGCGAGCAGGCGCCGCAGCAAGCTACGGGCGGGCAGGAGCCTGCGCGGCCAAAACAATTCGGAATTCAGCAGCAACTCGAACGCCGCCAGCAGCGGCAGCAAAAAGATCTTCAGTTTCAAGCCGGTCCAGCGCAAGCCGAAGCGCCGAAGCCCGTCCGAGCCGGTGCCAAGGTCGGCCGGAACGATCCCTGCCCCTGCGGCTCTGGGAAAAAATACAAGAAGTGCCATGGGGCGAACGCGTAGCCGCGTTGTTTTAGGACCCCGACGCACGCTCACCGTCCGAAGTGACCTTCGTCTGAACATTCCAGGAGTTGTTTGCGTATCTACTGCGGGGCGTAACTCTATCTACGAATAAGGAGTCAACGATGCGAATTCGTTCGCGCTGGGGATTGAGCATTCTGGTGGCCGCTGCGATGCTTACGCTGGCGGCGATATGCGCGCAACCGGTTCTGGCCGATAGCGAGGGCCATTTTGACCGGACGCTGACAGTGAGCGGGCCGGTGGATCTGGACGTTCAGACCGGCTCCGGAAACATCACGGTTCAACCCGGGGATTCAAGCCGCATCGAAATCCACGCGCGGATTAAGGCAAGCGGCTGGCATCTTGGCGGCGACGCTGACGCGCGTATCAAGCAGATTGAAGACAACCCGCCGATCCAGCAAGAAGGCAATACCATCCACATCGGCCGAAGCGACGACCACGATCTCTTCAAGAACATCTCGATCAGCTACGAAATCAAGACTCCCAAAGAAACTCATCTGCGGGCGAAGTCCGGCTCGGGCGATGAGGATATCGAAGGAATCGCGGGGCCGGTCGAGGCGGCGAGCGGATCGGGGGGCCTCAAACTTCACGATATCGGCGCCGAGGTTCACGCCAGCACGGGCTCGGGCGACGTCGAGATCAAAAACGCGCAGGGCAAAGCGCACATCAGTTCGGGCAGCGGAACGATTCGCGCCACCGGCATCGCCGGCGCGCTTACGGTTTCCACCGGCAGCGGCGATATCAAGCTCGAACAAACCGCCGCGGGCGATATCGAAGCAACTTCCGGATCGGGAGAAATTGAGTTGAATCACGTGAAGGGCGCCGTCCGTGCCACAACCGGAAGCGGCAACATCATCGCCGACGGCGAGCCCGCGGGGCCGTGGAAGCTGCACACCGGCTCGGGCAACGTCTCGGTGAAGCTGCCGGAATCAGCGTCATTCGAATTGGCGGCGCACACCAGCAGCGGATCGATCGACAGCAAACGTCAGATTATGGTGTCCGGCAATCTCAATCCCCATGAGCTTCGCGGCAAGGTCGGCAACGGCGGAGTTCTGGTGGACTTGAATACCAGCTCCGGCTCGATTCGCATCGACTAGCCTGCTCCTCTTCGTGGGGCGTTCTCCGGGGCCGCGCCGGGCAACGCCCCATATATGCCGCGCTCCGAGATATGATATTTTATGCGCGGCTTCGCGTTCCATTCGCGCCGAAGCCGAAGGGTGTGTCATGGCGGCGGCTGCCTCCCCGCACTGCCGATTCCAAGGATGCGACGAGGAAGTGCCTCCAGCGCTGGCGGCTGGGGGGCTGTGTCTCGATCACTTTCTCGACGAAGCGTTCGCGCGAGCCGATAAAGCTCTGCAGGATTGCAAGCGGGGCGAATCACCCGACGCGGCGACGCTCGACTGGCTTTTCTCAGACGTTCAACGCACGTTGAATGCGGTCTCGGAACTTGCCAAGAAGCGTGATCTGGCCCAGCAGAGCAAGATTCTGGAGCTATTGCTTTGCGTCGCAAACTTGAACGAATACGTCGCGCATCACTCGGTGCAGCCATCGCATCCAATTTGATTGTTGATTGCAGGTGCACAGGCGGGATCGGAAGCGCATGGTGTGCGCCCAAATCTCCGCTTTGCGCTGAGCAAATACGCCGATAATATAGGGATATATGGCCCCTGATTCTCTGCCACAGTGCGAATTCGAGTCCGATAAGCTGGCCGTGCGGCTGCGGTTCTCGGGCCCGGCCGATGTGGCCACCATCACGCCGGTCGTTTCCTGGGTGATGGACTTCGTCAAGGAAATGGGCTGCGCGGCGGGCAAGGAATGGGAAGTCGAGATTGCCCTGCGCGAAGCGCTGGCGAACGCGATGGTTCACGGCTCGAAGCGCGACCCGAGCAAGAAAGTCGAGTTTTGCGTGGCGATCGACAACGACCGCGGCTTGCTGATCGTCGTCCGCGATCAGGGCGAAGGCTTCGATCCGTCGCAGATCAAGGAGCCGGTGGTCGGGCAGAATCTCTTCTCCGATCATGGCCGGGGAATTTTCCTCATCAACCAGCTCATGGACGAAGTGAAGTTCGAACGCGGCGGCACCGAAATCCACATGCGAAAGCGTTAATACCCTTCCGTCTCTCCAATCTTGAAATTCTGCGCATCTGGCTCCAAGCTGGAAGTCTCGTAACTCGAGACTTTCATGACCGAACGAGATCCCAGCGCGGAGAAGTTCAAAGTCGTTGAGCCGCAGATTCCCGGCGTCCCCGTCGCTCGAAAAACTGCGTCGGGGTCGTCGAACTCCAAGTCGCTCCCCGTCGCCGTGTGGCTGACCATCGCCATAGGAGCCGTGCTGATGCTTGGCGCGTCATTTTTCTGGTGGTTCTCGTTGGCATCGAAGAGAGCAGAACCCGCCAGTGCGGAAGTTACGCCGCCTGCGGCGAGTCCTGTTGCTGCGGTTGCGCCCGTCGAGAGAGTGCCGCACGGACCGGGAGAAATTGGCTCGACTGGGGAATTCCCATCGGCCTGGTCATCCAAGCAATTTGTGATGCTAAACCCCGTGACGAAAGAGAGCGTTCCAGCGACGGTGGTGCGCCTGCCGGGCGGCTCTTACTGGGGATTTTCGCTGATCGAGCCCTTCGGCCAATGCCGTCTTGAATATGTGACGGACATGAAGCGGCTGGCGACGTACTACGGATTCGAGGCTAAACATCCGATGGTCGGCGATCCGTGCAATCGGAGCGTTTTCGATTTGACGAAATATGGGCCAGGGATCGACGGCCTCGTTCGCGGCGAAATGGTTCAAGGATCGGGGTTGCGGCCGCCGATGGCCATCGAAGTACGCGTTGAGGGAAGCAAAATCGTCGCGGTTCGAATGGAATAGCTTTCCAGAGTTCCTGCGAAGAAATATCCGATCGCTAGATCGCCGCTCTCGCTCTGCGCAACCCCGCTATCGCTCCGCACTTCCCTGCATCCGCGTTTGTCGAACTACAAAAAACCGCTGTCCTGCGGTTCAGAGCCCGCAGGACAGCGGCTTGGCACTTGATCGCGGATTCGCGAGGTGCCGAGATGGTTAGTCGCTGAGCTCCTCGACTGCGCCAGCTACGAACACGGGCTGGCTCGTTGCAGGATTGATGAGCACGAAGCCCACGACCCGCAGCGAGATTCCGCTCTGCCCTTGCAGCGCGGAAAGGCCGCTGAGGTTGATGAAATTCGTTGCATCCGTGGTCATCACCGTGAGTGGCTGCGGCAGAAGGATCCCGGCGGTCCAGTTATCGTTCAGCTGGAAGCTGCCGTTATTGCCGTTTTGGATGACGACGTTACCGGCGAGAGTGCCCGCCTGGCCCTGGCGTCGCAGAACGACGCGGTGCGGAGTCAGCGTAGTCGTACCGTTGGTAGTGCTGATGTCGCCGCCGATTGAGACGCGCTGCCCTGCCGCCATCGCGGAGTTGTTGAACAGTAGCGTGGTGAGCGGCAACTTGATGCGGCCGATGCGGTACTTCTCGGTGCCGTTCAGATCCAGCGTCGCGATGTCGCCCGGAGAGATGCCATTCACTGCTGGCAATTCATCCCGGACATACAGATCGGCTTGTGTCGCCGGTCCTGATGGCGGACGCACGCTGGTCAGCAGTCCGCTGAAGTAGAAATCGTCGTCCGAGACGACATCAACTTCGGAGGCATCGATCGCGTGCGTGACGGGATCGAGTTGGCCGGTCAGCAACACAATCGTATTCGTTGTGAATCCGCTGATAGGCTCGTTCGGGTCATCGAAAACGGTGTTGTCGTCCGTCGAAACGTTCCACTGCCGCCCATGCGGCCCTTGAACCGTGAATGAATTGTTGCCGGTGACGCCCACGACTCCCGCGGCAAAGTCGTCAATCGAGATTTGAGAATCGGTCGCGTCAAGAAGCTTCATATGGAAGATGGGATTAATTGTGCCGGTAACTCGTCCGCTGCCGTCAACGGCGAGGGACTTGCGCAGGTCGAATTCCATGCGCAGCCTACGAGATCTCCGTTGTTGACGGTGAACGGATTCGCGAAGGTCACGGTGACCATGTTGGTGGAAAGCGTGCCATTCATCGTGTTGATCGCGGGCGGGTTCTGCGTCGTGTCGATGAACCCGATAACTGGATTCGCAATCGTGACCGTCGCGCTGACGTAAGTGCCCGTGGGAACCGAGGTCAGATCCACAAGTTGATGCAGTCCGCTCAATTGCGCGAAATCAACGAGTTCCGCCTGGGAGAGCACGCTCACGTCGGTGGAACCATTGTTAACGGTCACGCCGGTCACGTTCACCTGGCAGGACACGACGCTGGGTAGAGGCGCGTCAGTGGCGACCGTAAAGATCGAGCCGGATTGCTGAGGCGGTGGCGTCGTCGAATTCATGGAACCGCCGCCGCTGCACGCCGAGATCAGAAGTAAGGGCAAAACTGCGAGAAAGCTCTGGACACACTTCGACCATTTCATATCAGGTCTCCTTCAAATCTATGGATGATGGCTGAGGGCGGCGCTCTAGGTAGCCCCGTTCCCCTCTCCGGATTCAAACACCCTGTCGCGAAAAAAGTTTCGCGTTCTCCCGGAATTCCTAGAGAGCACTAGCGGGTTTTTCGGAGCTCAGTGCGAGGAAAGACAGTTTCAGTACCAGCCGGAAAAGGGCAGCTATCCAATGTTTCACAGCATCATAGTAGACTGAGACGCGGCCGCCAGCTTCGACGGAGTTTGACGGCTGGCGGCTAAGATGAATCGGAGGGGAATCTGATGCGGCGAAGGTACGTCCTGGCGCTCACGTTGGCATTTCTTTCAATCGGATTTGGCTGCGCGAAGGCGCCCAGTGACGCGGCAATGGCAGAGAGCATCAAGGCGCAAATGTTCTCGGACCAGCAGCTCAAGAGCTCGAGCCTAAACGTCACGGTGCATCAGGGCGTTGCCACCGTTTCTGGCGAAGTGCCCGACGACTCGGCTCGGCTGGAGGCTTACAAACTCGCTGCGGGAACAGCCGGCATCAAAAAGGTCGACGATCAAATGTCAGTTGCACCGCCTCAGGCGACACTGATTCCGCCGTCCCCGCCGGTGGCGACGCCGATACCAAGCGTGAAGACGCGCAAGGCCGATCGAAAATCGAAGCGGCGCGCGAAGATGGCTGCGTACGCGGATGCAAACCCGCAGGCGCCGGACGCCGCGACTCCTCCGAATTCAGCGGCTCAGGCCGCTCCGCCAGCGCCGACGACGCCCGCAGCAGTTCCCTCGGACGCGACGCAACAAGCAAATCCAACGCCGGCTGTGGCGGCCGTGCCGACGCCGGCTCCTCCTGAGCCCAAGGATGTGGAGATCGCCTCTGGGACAACGATTCGTGTGCGCATGATTGATCCGGTGAATTCCGCAGTGAATCATACCGGAGAGGTTTTTCACGCCTCGCTCGAAGAGCCCATCGTCGTCAACAACGAAACCGTGGTGCCGAAGGGCGCTGATGTGTACATCCGCCTTACGCGCGCGAGCACGGCCGGACGCATGAGCGGCCGCAGCGAACTTCATCTTGAGTTGGTGAAGCTCGATTACGCGGGCCGTTCGTATGCGCTGGTCAGCAGCACATCGAGCGTGGTGGGCAGTTCACGCGGAAAGAAAACGGCCACTGCGATGGGCGCCGGCGCGGTGATCGGCGGCATCATCGGGGCAATCGCAGGCGGCGGGAAAGGCGCGGCGATTGGTGCCACGGTCGGCGGCGCGGGCGGCGGCGTCTATCAAGCCAGCACCAAAGGCGAGCAGGTGAAGGTGCCGGCAGAAACGGTCCTCGATTTTCAGCTCGAGCAACCCGCGACCGTGACGGTGCCGTCGCACGCCAACGTCACCGGACAATAAGCGGCACGCCCCGCGCATCAAGCTAATTTTGCAACTATTGCGAGGTGTGTTCCAGCTTCTGCAGCTTTGCTTTCGCTTCTTTGTTCCCCGGTTCAAGTTCCAGCGCGGCGCGATATTGCTCGGCGGCCTGCTGCCGTTTCCCTTCCTGCTCATAGAGACGCCCCAGCCAATCGCGCGCTGAGGCATGCGATGGCCAATCGCTTCGATCCGGCGTGTTCGCGAGGTATGCTTTCAACAGCGGCTCGGCGGTGCTCGCCTGCGTGCCGGTGAGGATGTGCTCGATGGCGCGATAGTAGCTGATGCGCAGATCTCCGGGTTTCACTTTTTCGGCCGCCTGAATCGCGGCCTCAATGTCGGCGCCGCGCCCGAGTTCCAAGTAATAATCGGCAACCTCGAAATATGGCTCGACGCGATCCACTTTCGATTCGAGAACCAACCGGTATTCATTTTCGGCCAGCTCATTCTTCTTCAGCACCCCACGATAAAACGCCGCGTGGGCGAGGTGCCCCTCCACCGGATCGACGGCGGCAATTGCATCGGCCTGCTCGCGCGCGGCATCTTTATTGCCACCCACGATCCAGGGCGCTTCGATATTGAATTCTTCCAAGGCGCGCCGAGCCTGGAGATTTGAAGGATTCAACCTCACCGCCTCTTCGAATTCCTTCTTCACCTTCCGCGCCAGCGAAAAGCTGTGTTCGCGGTCGGCCTGCTCGCCGTAAGCTCTCGCAAGCCATTGATGGTAGAGCGAATTCTTCGGGTCAATCTGCGTGGCGCGCTCGGCGTGGGTGGCGGCATTATTGAAATCTTTCATTTCGTAATAAGCCCGCGCCATCCAGAACTGCGCTTCCCCATCGTTAGGATTCCGCGCCACGGCGTTGCTGAGTGTATTCACAGCGGCTGAATAGTTGCCCAGTTCGATCTGGTGGCGCGCTTGCGTCACATCCGGACTCGAGTCGGCAAGCACGCGATCGGCAGACAGCGCCACGATCGACGCTGCGCACAAGCACGCGACCCAACTGGAGACAATGCAGGAAATCGCTCGGCGGGTCATTGAGGCCCTCTCATTTCGCGTCCGCGGCGCGGACGACCATTCCATCCTTGAGGTCGGTTTCTCCCGGAATGGCGACGCGGTCGCCTTCCGAGAGGCCGGAGAGGACCTCGTATTTTGAAGCACTGGCAATACCAACAGAGATGCCACGGCGGCGCAGACGCCCATCCTCGAGCCGGAAGACATATCGCTCGGTGCCATCGGCTCGGACTGCGGCGCGCGACACAGCGAGCACATTCGGCCGCTCGCGCACTAGAATACGCACTTCCACGTTCACGTTCGGCAACAGCTCGAGCTTATCGTTATCAACAGAACAGAGCACTTCGCCGACGCTGCGATTTCCGTGTGCCACCACTTGCTTCGGAATCTGCAACGTTTGCCCAGTCCACTCGCGGTTCGGCATCGCATCCCACGTAATATGCACCACTTGATCAGGAGCGAGCCACCCAAGGTCGGGCTCATCCACGAACGCACGCACTTGGACTTTGTGGAGATCCGCCATGTCCGCGATTTCCTGGCCAATCGTGACGTAATCGCCCTTACGAACGGAAAGCGAATAGAGCGTGCCGTCCACGGGAGACGAGATCGTTGCGGAGCGCACCTTCTCGTCGAGCGCGCGAGCGAGCGCCTCGTCCTGGTCCACACGTAGTGTAAGCCGATCGACATCGAGCGACGCGCGATGCGCCAAATCATCTTTCTTCTGTTGCAGAGTTTGAAGGGTCGCGCGCGCCGTTGCTAGATCGAGTGCGTTCTTGTCAATTTCCGCCTGCGTGGCCGCCTGCTTGGCGAAAAGTTGCTGCAACGCCTGCCGGGTCTGCTCGAGATTCGCCACTTGCGCTTGAGTCTTGTGGAGGTCGCCTTCCAGTTGCGCCACGTCGCTCGGCGGGCCGCCCGCCCGGGCATTGCGCAAATCCGACTGGGCCGTCAGCAAGTCCGCGCGCGCCGAAGCAAGCTGCGCCTGCGCATCGCTCGAATCGAGCGTAAGAATTCGCTGGCCCTTGTGAACCGGCTGGCTTTCGCTGGCGTCGACACTGGAGACAAAAGAAGCGATCTGCGCGCGCACCACATAGGCATTTACGGGTTCAACTTTTCCGTTGCTGGCGATGGCCGCGTTCAACTTCTCGCGCGATACCTGCACCACTTGCACTTCCGGCGTTCCGCCCCGGCCCGCCAACCCGATGAACAACACGACGGCCAACACCAGTGCGCCGCCGCCCCAGACCCAGCCACGGCCCTTCCCAGGCTCCGAATTACCGTTTCGATTGTTCATTCCAGGGTGCTTTTTGCGATGTCATCGAATTGTAGCAGAGCGCATCGCGAATTGACTACGAAGCTCGCCACAATGGAGCTAAACGTACCCCTATTAACAAGATGCCCGGCACCTCGGCCGAGATGCCAATTAAATCCGCCGGTCGCGAGGTGCCTGCGGCGCTGGCGTGCGAGCAGCGCCGACTTTGCTGCCTCCGTGGTAAAATGCGCGCATGAGCGAACCACACGCCTCCGAGGGATCCGCTGACACTAAGCCGGACGCCAAGCCGAAGCCCAAGATTCACCGCGTCTGCATCGGCTGCAACAATATGTTCGAGGTCACGCTCGACAACTACGAAGCCAAGCACTGCCCCGTCTGCCACAAAGGCTAACCGCCCCGCATGAAGATTTACAACGAACAGCTCACGCTTCAGACGCAGAGCAAGCGCGAATTTGTGAACATCACGCCGCAAGTAAAAGCCGCGATGGAGAAAAGCAGCTTCCGGGACGGCATTATCCTGGTCTCCGTTCTGCATTCCAATGCGGCGATTATCGTGAACGACGATGAGGGTGGCCTGCTCGAAGACTTGCAATCCTGGCTCGATCAAGTCGCGCCGGAGCGCGAGGACTACAAGCATCGCGGGCGCTTCGAGAGCAATACCGGAATCCATCTCCAAAGCCTGCTGTTGCATCATCAAGTCATCGTGTCGTTTTCCGAGGGGAGACTTGACCTCGGGCCATGGCAATTCGTATTGTTTGCGGAATTGGACGGCCAGCGCCCGAAGCGAATCACCATCAAGGTGATGGGGGAATAGAGCGGTCGGCATCTGAGTTTCGAACCCACCACGAAATTCCGGTCGCGGCCTGCTTCTTGTATCGATTGCACGCACCACTTTTGCGCTTCTCTCAATCCACTACAGCGCGAAGAATAGAGTCTGCACATGATCCAAGCGCAAAAACTCAGCAAAGTCTTCCCCGCGACAAAGAAGACAAAAGAAGTTCGCGCAGTCAACGCCATCAGCTTCGAATGCAAACCCGGCCAGATTTATGGCCTTCTCGGGGCGAATGGCGCGGGCAAGACGACCACGCTGCGCATTCTCGCCACAATTCTCGAACCGACCTCGGGGACGGCCAAAGTTGCGGGGTATGACATCGTCGAGGAGCCTGAGAAAGTTCGCGAGAATGTCGGCTTTCTTTCCACGGCCACCGCGCTATACGGCCGCCTCACCGCGCGTGAGTTGGTGGAATATTTCGGACGCCTTCATGGCATGGACGGCGACGCGCTCCACAAATCCGTGGAGACTCTCTTCGCAGCGCTCGATATGAACGGCTTTGGCGACCGGCGCTGCGAAAAGCTCTCGACCGGCATGAAGCAGAAAGTCTCCATCGCTCGCACGCTCGTCCATGATCCCCCGGTCATGATCTTCGACGAGCCCACAGTGGGCCTCGACGTCATGGCCGCGCGCTCCATCGCGCAATTCATCCGCCAATGCCGCGAGCGCGGCAAGACGGTGATTTTCTCGACGCATGTAATGTCCGAGGCCACCAAGCTGTGCGATAGGATCGGTATCATTCACGGCGGAAACATTCTCGAAGAAGGCACTCTCGAGGAGCTGCGCGGGCGGCACGCTAAGCAGGATTTGGAAGACATCTTCGTCGAAGTAGTAGGAGATGAACAATGAGCTTGCGCAACATTGGAGTGGTCTATCGCAAGGAAATGGTCGATTCGCTTCGGGATCGCCGCACGGTGATCTCAATGTTCGTGATTCCGATTCTGCTCTTCCCCGCGCTGAGCGTGGGCCTGGGCTTGCTCGGCGCAAGCATGATGAACAAGGCCAAAGAGGAAATTCCCCGAGTCATGATCGTCGGCGGGCAGGACTCGCCGCGCATCGTCGAGGCCCTCAAGAAGAGCGATAAGTTTCAGATCGTCCCCGAGTCGCCGGACTTCGAAACTCAGATTACCGACCGGAAGATTCGTGTGGCCGTTGTAATCCCACCCGGCTTCGATGCCGCTGCGAATCAAGGCGAAGCCGGCAAGGTTTTGGTGGACTACTACGAGGGCGATATCAAATCTGAGCTTACGCAAGATACAGTTCGAGAGTTTCTGGGTGATTACCGCTCTGAGTTGGCCCGGTCCCTCTTGAGCGCCCGCAACGTGCCCAAAGGCCTGATGCGGCCATTTGAGGTCAGTAAAAACAATGTGGCGCCGCCTGAGAAAGTCGGCGGGAGCGGCTTCGGCGGCATGGTTCCGTATTTCGTAATCATTCTCGCCTTCACCGGCGCCATGTATCCGGCGATGGATCTCACCGCCGGCGAAAAAGAGCGCGGCACGATGGAGACGATCTTGACCAGCCCGGTGTCGCGCACTGATCTGGTGCTCGGAAAATTCTTTACAGTCGTCACAGCCTCACTGGCGACCGCCATCCTCGCCCTCACTTCCATGGGCATTTCCTTCATGCTGGCCAAGAGCACCATCGACAAGGCTTTGGAGAAGGGCGAGCCAGGATTTCATTTCGCCCTTGATCCGCGCGGCGTTCTCGCCGTATTCGTCATGATTCTGCCGCTGTCGGTGCTGTTCTCCGCGGCCATGCTGGCCGTATCGCTTTTTGCCAAGAGTTTCCGCGAGGCGCAAACATACATTTCGCCGCTAACATTTGTAGTGATCATGCCCGCGATCGTCGCGCTGCTTCCCGGCGTCGAGCTGAACACTCGCACAGCCCTAGTGCCGATCCTGAGCACGACGCTGGTCGGAAAGGAATTGATGGCCGGCAATCATCCGTGGGGCTTTATCGCGCTGATCTTCGCATCGTCCTGCGTTTACGCTTCGATTGCCATCGGCGCGGCCGTGACGATGTTCAATCGCGAATCGGTGCTGTTCCGTTCCTAACCACGCTGCGACTCCGGCGTCTAAATGGTAGTCGAATTCTGCGGCGTCGAGGCGCCCCGCGCACTTTCGCAGCCTTCCGCAATGTAGAATAGTCGCTGACAATCGATGCCTCAGCCGCTTATCCAAGTTACCGATCTTTCCAAGCATTTCCGCACATTCCATCGCCGCGAAGGAATCTGGGGCGGCCTGCAGAACCTTTTCGTGCGCGAATACAGGACCATCAAGGCGGTGGACCGCGTCAATCTCTCCATCGACCGCGGCGAAATGGTCGGCTACATCGGCCCGAACGGCGCCGGAAAATCCACCAGCATCAAGATGCTCACCGGCATCCTGGTCCCGACGTCTGGCGAAGCCATCGTGAACGGCTTCTTGCCCTACCGCCAGCGGCGTCAGTACGTTCGCACCATCGGCGTAGTCTTCGGCCAACGCACGCAGCTCTGGTGGGATATCGCGGTGATCGAATCATTCAAGCTGCTGCGGCGCATTTATGACGTCTCGCAGAAAGATTTTGACTCGCGCATGGAGATGTTCGACCAAATCCTTGGGATCAAGGATTATCTCTACACGCCGGTGCGAAAACTCTCACTCGGAGAACGCATGCGCTGCGATCTGGCCGCGGCGCTGCTGCATAATCCGCCGCTGCTGTTCCTCGACGAGCCGACGATCGGTCTCGACGTTGTCGCCAAGCATCACATCCGCGAATTTCTGCGCGCCATCAATCGCCAGTTTCAAACCACCGTGCTCCTCACCACGCACGATCTCGACGATATCGAGGAACTTTGCCGCCGCATTGTGATCATCGATCACGGCACCGTCCTCTTCGACGGCGACCTCCAACTGCTGAAGCAACGCCTGCTGCGCACCAAGCAAATTAAATTTGCGCTGAAGGATCGCGCCCAGGCCTCGAGCCTCGGGCGATTCGCCGGCAACGGCGCGACCCTTGAGCCAGTAGACGAGATGACTTACCGCATCCGCTTTGACCGCTTGCAGATTTCGGCTTCCGACCTCATCCGCGATCTTCTTGCGACCGTCGAGCTACGAGACATCGTTATCGAAGACGAACCGATCGAGGAAATCATCAAGCGCATTTACTCAGGCGAGGCATCGCTCTCGGCCCCTGCCGCGGCTCCGGCTATCGAAGAAAGCGAGCTTGGCCGCCGATGAATTCGCTCGCGGCGTATCTCGAATTTGCCCGCGTCGGCTTCGTGAATATTCTCGCGTTCCGCCTGCGCTACTACACTGGAATCATCACTTACCTCATCAACGTCAGCGTCTACTACTTCATTTGGCGCGCTGTCTTCGCCAACAGCGAACAAATCGTCGGCTATAACCTCGCGCAGATGGTGACCTACGTCAGCGTGGGCTGGATTTTGCGTTCGTTCTACTGGAACACGATCGATCAGGAAATGGCGTACGAAGTGATCGAAGGCAAGATCGCGATGGATTTGATTAAGCCGGTCTCGGTGCTGTGGATGTGGTTCAGCCGCGCGATGGGCGAATCCGCGTTTCGCCTCGGATTGTTGACGCTGCCGACAGCCATCGTCGTCGCGCTGGTTTTCCCGGTGCAAGGTCCCGCCTCAACGCTCAACTTCGCGCTGTTTTTCATCGGAGCTCTCGGTAGCTTCGGGCTGATGGCCGCAATTAATTTCATGATCGGCACGTGTGCTATCCCATTGAAATCGATTCTCGCGCTGATTCGCGCCAAATACTGGCTGATTGAATTGCTCTCCGGACTTCTCATTCCGATCTCATTCTTCCCGCATCGCTCGCAAATTATTCTGGACTGGCTGCCTTTCGAGCACATCGCCTACACGCCCCTGCAGATCTATCTCGGCAAGCTCGACGCGCACGCCGCAGCATTGGCCCTTGCGAAGCAGTGGATCTGGATCGTCGTTCTGTTCAAGCTGGCCGACACGTGGTGGAATCGCGCGGTGAAGAAGATCACGATTCAAGGCGGATGAGATGAGCGCACAAACCATCGCGCCGCCGGCCGCTCGCAGCGGAGTCTTCCGCGAAATTCACCGACATGTCGCGCTTCTCTCCGCCTATTTCTCGCAATACGCGAAAGTGCGCGTCAGCTATCGCGGCGATTTCTTCATCAGCCTGGCCACAAGTTTTGCCGCAACGCTTTTCTCGCTCGGCTTCGTCGTCATTCTTTTCGAAAAGGCGCCGCTGTTGAAAGGCTGGCGATTTGAAGAAGTCCTGTTTCTCTATGGCTTTTCGCTGATTCCCTACGGCCTGTTCAACGTCCTCAGCCTCAATCTCTACGACTTCGGCAACAACTACATTATGGAAGGAAAATTCGACCGAGTCCTTCTCCGTCCGATTTCGTCCCTCTTCCAAGTATTGTTTGAAGTTTTCCGCATTGAGTCTCTGCAGGAAATTGTGACCGGTTCAGTAGTGGTTTGGTATGCAGCGCGGCATCTTCACATTCACTGGACCGCGTTCGATCTCACGATGCTGTTGATCTGGGCTCTTTCGGGCGGCGTAATTTACATTTCAGTGTTTCTGTTCCTCAGCACGTTTTCATTCTGGTTCGAAGATCGCATCGGCATCCACCCGCCATTCTGGAATTTGATCGCCTTCGGCCGCTATCCACTCTCGATTTACAGCGGCTTCATTCAATTTCTGCTGAGCTGGATCATTCCGTTCGGCTTCGCGTCGTTTTATCCCACGGCGTGGATGTTGCGGCGCGCCCAATTCGCGCGCTATACGCCGCTTGCTCCGTTGGTCGCGGCCGCATGTCTCACAATCGCGATCCTCGCCTGGAATTTCGGCTCCCGCCGCTACACGTCCACCGGCTCGTAAAAGGTTGAGCTTTTCAAGACGCTCGGCTGCCGATGAAACATCTCGCGCGGCGAGCGCGTACCATTGATAGTAATGAACACGATAACTAAGCGCCTCGTTCTCTTCTTTGCCGTGATCGCATTTCTGCTGGCCAGCTCAGCAGGCGTCGGCGCCATGCTGGGACGCGGGATTCTGCATCCCTACCGCAAGCCTGTGACCGGGGAGAATATTGCTATTGCGGATCGGGCGTTTGCCGAGGTTCATGGCCGGCGCACCGATTTCGAAGTCTCAGCGCCCGATGCCGCGAAGCTTCGCGGATGGAAAGTTCGCGCGGAAAAGCCGAAGGGCGACTGGGTGGTTATCTTGCATGGCGTCGGCGACAATCGCTGCAGCCAGGCCGGCTACGCGAAATTCATGCTCGCAAGCGGCTACGGCGTTGTCATGATGGACTCGCGCGCACAGGGCGAGAGCGAAGGCACGATGGCCACATATGGCTGGATGGAACGAAACGACGCCCGCTCAATCGACGACGCGATTCTGGCCGCCGAGCCGGTGCGCCATCTTTTCTACTTCGGTGAATCCATGGGCGGCGCCATCGCTTTGCAAGCGGCTGCAGCAGATGTCCGCATCGCTGGCGTCGTCTCCGAAGATCCCTTCAGCAATCTTCGCGAAGTCACTTACGATTACGCCGGCCTCCAATTCAGCCCCCTGCTCGGCAAAACTCTCTTTCGGCCCGCGGCGATTGTGGCTCTCTCGCAAGCCGAAAAGGAGGGCAGATTCGAAGCAACAGATGTCTCGCCCGAAGACGCCGTAGCGGCTCGCCCGTTCCCCATACTGCTAATCTGCGGAACTGAGGATCATATAATTCCGTGCCGCCACGCGCGCCGGATTTTTCGCCGTGCAATTGGTCCGAAGGAACTATGGGTCGTGAAAGGCGCCGGGCACACCATGGCCTTCGGCGTCGCACATGATGAATTCGAAAAGCGCGTCCTTGGATTTTTCGAGAGCGCCGCGCGAAGCGACGGCAGGAATTCAGTACAGGCGGCCCGGTCCGACTCAAAAAATACCGGGAACTAGAGAATCTTCATCACCAGCATCACGCGGTCGTCCTCATGCGTCCCGCCGCGCGAAAAACGCTCCACCTCAGCCAGCGTCAAATCCACGATCTCCCGCGCCGAAGCATTGCGATGTTTCTTCAACAATTCGACGAGCCGGTCGTAGCCAAACTCTTCATCCTCCGGATTGCTCGCCTCAGTGATCCCATCGGTATAGCCCGCAAGAATATCGCCCGAATTCAGCTTCACGTTGCCGCGCTCAAACGGCACGTTCGGAAATAACCCGACTACCATCCCGCCTTCGCGCAAGTATTCGACGCTGCCGTCAGCCCGCAGCAAAATCGGCGGCACGTGCCCTGCATTCACGTAATGCAGCGTCTTGTTCCGCTGATCAAGGATGCTCAGATACATGGTCATGTATTTCTGCCCGCGCGTATCGGCCAGCATCCGTTCATTCAGCGCCGAGACCAGCCGCTCGAGCGAATGCACGTGCGCAATCAGCGCATGCAGCGTCGCCTGCAGATTCGCCATCACCATCGCCGAGCCCACGCCTTTGCCTTCGACGTCGGCCACCACATTCAACATCGTCTGCGGCCCGAGCGGAATAAAGTCGTAATAATCTCCGCCCACTTCGAGCGAAGTCTGGTGCGACGCCTCGAGTTCGAATCCCACGATCTGCGGCGATCGCTCCGGCAGCAGCCCCAGCTGAATGCTGCGAGCCAGCGCGAGATCCCTCTCCATTCGCTGCTTCGCCAATACATCGCGGTGAAGCTGCGCATTCTCGAGCGCCAGCGCCACATGCACGGAAAGTGAACTCAGCAGCGAGACGTCCGCATCCTGAAACGGACCGCCTTTCTTGTTCAAAAGCTGCAGTACGCCGCTCGTCTGTCCATTCTTGTTGCGAATCGGCAAGCACAGCAGCGTCCGCGTGCGGTAATTCAGCCGGCGATCCACTTCCGGCTCGAATCGCGGGTCTTGATAAGCGTCAGCAAGATTCACAACTTCGCCGTGATGCGCCACCCATCCCGCGATCCCGCGCGAAGCCGGCAGCCGAATCTCTTCCTTCTCGAGGCCCAGCCCCACAAGCGACCAGATTTCATCGCGCTCCCGGTCCAAAAGAAAAACCGTGCCGCGATCCGCGCCGGTATAGCGCGTGGCAAGATGAAGAATGATGTCTATCAACTCCGCCAGATCGAGCGTCGAATTCAGCCGCTGCGTCGCTTCGAGAACGATCGACAGCCCCGACACCGCGCTGCGCCGCTCGCTGCTGACCAGCACCACGTCCGCATAGCGCCGCACCAACCGCAACCACTCGAGCTTCTCTTCATCCAGCGCCGCCGCACCGAATACTTCGAGCCCGCCGCGGCATTCTCCATCCGTCCCGAGCACCCACGCCGCATAGCTGCCATTCACAACTTCGCCCGAAGGTTCGTCGCGAAGCGCGCGGAGCCGCGCCGCATCCGCAGCCGGCAATTGGCCGTGCTCGGCTGCCACCGCCGCCTGCTCGGACACGTCACGCCAAATGCGCGCTCCCTTTATGCCGTCCCCTCCGGCCACCAATCCAGCGATTTGCGCAGCGAGTTCCGCGGGCGCTGCTTCGGTTTGAATCGATCGCAAAGCCGCGTCCAGCCGCTCCAGCGACGAGGCATTCTCCTTTCCGCTCGCGCTCGACGCGTTCATTTCGCCTCTCCGCGATACTGCAGCACAACCAGCGTGATGTCGTCCGATTGCGGCGCGCCGCCGGTAAACGCCTGAACTCCATGGCGGATCAGTTCTGCAAGCTCGTCCACGTTGTCGCCGGAGAAATCCTGAATCAGTTTGCGAAGCCCCAGATCGCCCAGGAGTTCGCCCTTTAAATTCGTCGCCTCGGAGACTCCATCAGTATAGATGACCAGAAAATCGTCCTTCTCGAGCTGCGTGTTTCCATTCACAAACTCGGCGTCCGGGAAGAGCCCAACGGGAAAATTCGAGGACTCGAGCGCCTCGAGCTCTCCCCCTTTCCGCCGCAGAATCGCCGGAACGTGCCCCGCGTTGATGTACTCGATCGCTCCGGCCCTCGTCAGGACGCCATAAAACATCGTCGCGTAACGCTCTTCAATGCTGCGTTCGCACAGAAATTGATTCACGCGCGAGACGATTTCCGCCGGCGGCCGGTCCAGCGTAGCGGTCGTGAAAATCACGCCCTGCAAAAGCGTCGCCATCAGCGACGCGGAAATTCCCTTCCCCGAAATGTCGCCGACGAATAGCCCGTGCCGCCCATCGCCGAGATCGATCACATCGAAGCAATCGCCCCCGACCGAATGGCACGCCAGCGTGAAGCCTGCCACTTGCAGCTCGGGCAGCCGCGGAAAACTTTTCGGCTGAATCTGCCGTTGAATCTCGCTGGCGATTTCGATCTCGTGGTCCAGCCGCGCCTTTTCGCGCGAGGCCGCAAACAGCCGAGCATTCTCGATCACGTTCGCCGCTTCGCGCGCCAGCGTCCGCAGCACTTCGCGATCCAGTTCGGAAAACGCGCTCGATGGATTGTGGCTGTCGAGATAGAGCACGCCGAGCAATTCGCCCTGCCGCGTGGACACGGTCGCGTCCAGCGCCTCAATCATCGGCAATTTTTCGATCGGAATCGCCACCACAGTATGCAATTCGAGCCGTGCGACGCTTTCCTGCGCTCCCACCGCTGAATCTTCGCCCGTATCGCTGACGATCAATTCGCGCCGCGTGGTCATCACGCGTTTCAAAACGCCCGAAGAAATCTGCACCGCTTTGTGATCGATCGCCGTCCGCTTGTCATCCCGAGCAACGCTCGTCTGCAGCTCACCTTGCTGATTCACCAGCAACAGCACGCCGCGCTGCGTGCGCGTCAGCGCAATGGAAGCGTCCACCACCGTCGTCAGCACGTCCTCCAGCGAAAGCCCGGTGCCCAAAGTGCGCGCCACTTCCAGCAGCACGCCCAGGTGATACAACTCGCGCGCGCCCGTCGCCGTCGGCGCCGGAATCTCCACCTTCTCGAGAAGCTCTTCGATCGATGCGGTATCGCCCAGATAGATGAACCGGTACGAATCGGTCATCCCGAAATCGACGCTGTCCTTCGGCCGCAGCTCGTGGCGCAAAACTTTCTGGCCGTTCACGTACGTTCCGTGACGGCTGCCCATATCCTCAAGAACGTAAACGCCTTCCGAGGTGATGATCTGCGCCTGCTGCCGGCTGATGCGGCTGTCGCGCAAGGTCAGTTCATTGCCCGCCTGACGCCCGATGCGGAATGGCGTCGACGCAATGGGCACCTCGCGGCGCACTCCGCCGGGCTCGATCAGCGCAATTCGAGGAGCTCGTGACATTCGAAAATGCTCCGCCCCAATAGATGCGCAAAATGCGCATCCGAGGGGTCAAAGTCACCGCTCATGGTAGGGAAAGATGCTTGCGATGTAAAGTGTGGCCCCGATGGGATGCCGCGATGGGATGCCGCTTGCCCGGCGCTCGATGTGCATCGTTCTGCTATTTCGACGTCGCGCCGCTCGAGCTGCCCTCTCCAACCACCAGCACGAGAATTCTCCCATCGGAATGAAAGCTGCCGCCTGTGGCCGTCTTTGCCTCGGTGAGTGCATTCTCGGGCGTTACGTGCGCCCACTGCGTCACCACGCCTGATGCCACCAGCGTGCGAGCCAGGTATTCGCGCTCCAGATCGATGTCCGGATCGATCTTATGCGTGACGCTGCCATTCCGCTGGTCCTTCTCGAATCCGACGTCGTGCGTCGCCGCGCCCGCCCACAGCGTCTCGCCTCCCACTTCGCTCGCTGTCTTCCAAACGCGCAAATGATGCCGCGTCGCCACCACCGCATAAGGATCCGCGTGCGCGAATCCGAAATCCTGCGGCCGCCCGAAGAGATAAAGCTCACTCATCGGCATCTCCACGTACTCTTCTTTCGACAAAGTCGATATCAGGGTATGAACCACAGCGTCCGCCTTCGTGCGATCCACAAGCACCCAGCCGCCATTCTCAAAAGCGCGCTTCAGCCGCTCCTCCGATCCAATAATCACGAAGTTCACCATGTCGCCGGGATGTCCGTCCTTGTCGGAAATCCTGCGCGGAATTTTATTTAGGATGTCGCGTGTCAGCGCAGGCACGGAGCGTTCCGGCGGCATGACATACGTCGCGTCGCTGCCGGATTTTGCGGTGGCGTCCGCAGTTCCGATCGCCGGAATCCCCGAAGCCGATCCCGCCTCGAGGATTTGAATTTGCACGTCGAAACTTCCATCGCCCGTGTCGCTCGATTGCTCATTCACGCCCAGAAAAAGCCGTCCAGCAATCGGCACTGCGACCTCAAGCTTCGCTCCGACCAGGAACGGCAGCGCCGCGTCAAAATCGCCAACGCGCCCGATCAACGCCCCTCGCCCCGCATCCTTAACCGGCGGCACGCGCAACAGATCCTTCCAACCTCGCGGCAATCCCTCCGGTCCGCTCGCCGCCACGCCCGGAAACTGAATCGTCCCCGTCGCCGCAATTCTAATTTTCTCGCCGGCTCTCAGATCGATCTTCGTATCCGTCCAGACCTGGCTAGCCGGCACGGTCACTGAGAACGTCCTTACCCCGCCGCCTGGAGTACGCAGCGTTGCGCCTGCCTCGGAGAAAGCAGGCCAGCACAGAACGAGTAACCCTATGTAGTGAACCCCGCTTGAGAACAGCCGCGACATTACGCCCTCTTCGAGCAAAATTGCGAACCGCGCCAAGCATAACCTTGCCTCACCGGCTCGTTCAATGCCCCCACGGACACAGACCTTGCCTCCGGCCAAGGAGTCGGGTAAGGTGCCTCAGCGTCGCCCTATGAATCGCGGGCTGAAGGCGCAAAATTGCACGGCGCCACCGTTCGGATCGACGCGCGGCATCTTACCTATAGCTCAGAAAAACACAAAAACGTCCGGCGTTTCCGGACAATTGGAGAGAAGCGATGTTGAAGGGATTCAAGCAGTTTTTATTGCGCGGAAATGTCGTGGATTTGGCCGTAGGCGTGGTCATCGGCGCTGCCTTCGGATCCGTGGTCACCTCCCTGGTGAAGGATCTACTCACGCCGCTGATCGCGGCGATTGCCAAGCAGCCGGATTTCTCCGGCCTTTTCTTCGAACTCAACGGCTCGAAGTTTCTTTACGGCGAATTCTTCAATGCCCTGCTTTCGTTTGTGATCATTGCGGCCGCGGTCTATTTCTTTGTGGTCGTGCCCATCAACGCGTTGATCGCCCGCGCACGCCGTGAGCCGCCCGCCGATCCGACCACGCGGAAGTGCCCGGAGTGCCTGAGCGAGATCCCGCTGGGCGCGCGCCGCTGCGCGTTCTGCACGTCAACGATCACAGCTTAACCGCCGTCGACGCGCTGCCGGAATCGCACGCCAGCGTCGCGCTGCCACCGTCCACGGCGTCGCCGCGACTCATGCCGAGCGCACTGCTTGGCGCTCGGCGTCAATGGAATTGCTGAGACGCCGCGTGGCTTCCCGCAAACGCACCGCCAGGTCCACGATTGTCTCCACGCGTTGCACCGCGGCTACCGGCAATCTGTCGCGATTGTGCGCCAGCAACAGCTCCGCGTTGCCGAGAATTCCCGTTAGTGGATTGTTGATTTCATGACGCAGAATCCCCGCGAAATCCGCGGGTAACTCCTTCCACGGCACGCCCGCGGCGGATTCCGCCTGCTCCGCCCAGCGAATTCGTCGCACTACCACCGCGGCCGCCAGCGGTGCGAAATCTCCGACGCGCGAAATGAACTCGACATCGCCTCGCGCCACCCAGCGGCTCACTTCCGCGCCTCTCTCCGGCCCTGCCACGAGCGCGACGGGCGCAAACTCTGTCAGCCGCAGCAGCGTTTCTTCGAGCGACGCGCCACCGAGCATCCGGTCATCCACCAAAACGACGCATGGCAAGCCGCGCCGCACCGCTTCGTGCATCCCGCCAAGGGTCGCGGCAGGGACGAAACGGCACGCTTGTCCCGACTTCAGGATGGCTATGGCAATCCGGTGACTAATGGCATCGTCCGCCGTGCCCAGGAGTACCACGTGCTCGGTGACTCGCGCGACGCTGGCAATCGAACTCATTATCTCTTCGCAACCTCGAATTGCTCGCCATTGCGGCTTCGGCCCGGCGCCAAGAGTGAATCCCCGCTAACCCGGCGATCACGCTCGAGGATGGCGTGAACCGAAAGCTTCAACTCTTCCACCAGAAACGGCTTGTCGAGATGCGGCAGCCCGCGCGGTTCCAGAAAATCCCGCGTTCGCGGCGCCAGCGTGTCTCCGGTAATGAAGAGAATGCGATCCTTCATCGCACTGCCGGCTTGCACCAGCGCATCGTAAAATGCCTGTCCGTCGAGCCGCGGCATCCGCAGATCGCACAGGATCGCGTCATAGTGGCCGCGCGAGAGACGCGCCAACCCTTCCTGGCCATCCAGCGTCACTTCGACGTGGTGCCCTTCCTCTTTCAGAACATCCGAAATCAGGTTGGCCACCGAAGCTTCATCTTCCACCACCAGTATCCGGCTGGCGCCCACCGCGGTCGTCTGCACCGCGTTCAGCGATATTTCTTTGTGCGATTCCGCCTCGGCTGCGGAGACCAGCGGGAGATCCACGACGAATCGCGCTCCCCCGCCGGGTTGGTTCTCGAAGTACACGTCTCCGCCGTGCTGCTTCACGATGCCGTACACGATCGATAGGCCCAAACCAGTTCCCTCGCCCGGCGCCTTAGTCGAAAAAAATGGATCGAAGATGCGCGATGCGATTTCCGGAGACACGCCGGGGCCATCATCCGCGACCTCGAACGCGACGCGCTGCGCCGATGGCTGGTAGGTACGAATGGAAACCCGCCCGCCGCCGCGGTTATGCAGCAGCGCCTGCTCGGCGTTTACTAGCAGGTTCAGAAAAACCTGCTGCAGTTGGTACGGGTCCGCCAGCGTCGGCGGCAGATTCTCAGCCAGCGAACAATCCACCGAAATGTTTTCAATCTTTAGTTCATAGCCGCGCAGCGCCAGCGTCCGCTCCACAATCTCGTTGAAATTCGTCTGCGAGCGCTCCGGCTTGCTCTCGCGTGCAAAAAATAAGAGATTTTTCACAATCCGCCGCGCGCGTTCCGCTTCTCGATAGATATGCTCCGCCTCCGTCAGCGGCCCCGGACTCAGGCCGCGGCCCAGTAATAGCTGCGCATAGCCCATGATCGCGGTCAGCGGATTATTCAGCTCGTGCGCGATGCCGGAGACGAGTTGCCCCACCGCCGCCATTTTCTCCGTCTGCAGCAGCTTCGACTGAAAATGCCGCTGGCTCGTTATGTCTTGATATGTTTCCAGCCATCCGACGGACTGCCCATCGAGATCCACCACCGGCCGCGAATAGCGCTCCAGCACTCGCCGCGCCGGCTGGCTGATTTCAAGTTCATCGCAGGTGGCATCCGTCGAACCGTCGAGGCTCGCTCGCCAGCGATACGAGAACGCCTTCGCATCCCGGAACCGGCCCTCGACGATCCCGGCTAACAATTTGTACTCCTTGATTGCGCTGATGCTTCCGAAATCGAGACCAAAAAGCTGCGCGAACTTCTCATTCGTAAACCGGATTCGCCCCGACGGACTGATCAGCAATACGCCCGCCGGAACGGCGTCCAGCACGGTGCGCAGTTCCGCTTCCAGGACAGCTTCGTCCGTGCCGTGCATCGGCTCATCTTTCACCGCAGTCGTTGCCATCATCTTCCTTCGCGTCGCCTCGGGCACTGCGCAAGAGACGCTCGCCGCCGGCGAAGAGTCCGGCGTCCCCCCGCCATGCATCTCGGACAGCAGAGCTTCCGAAGCCTCGCGCTTCATCCCTATCGATTTCTTCATGCGTGCGGCTGCTAGCGCCCGTACACAATTCCCAATGCGCACAACACCCCAATCCAAATGGTGATGGCGTATTCGATTGTCACTCGGACGAATCGGGCGGCTTTCCGTGCGTTCTGGCGTGTCACTGTGTCTTCTCCTCGCAAGAGACACAGCACAAGAAGAACCAAGCCTGTGGATAACTTAAGTGGATTTGAATCAGTGGGTTGACTGAGAAGATGCGGATTAAGAAATTCCCATTACGATGCGATTCCGTTCCCCCTCTAGGAATCGCAACCTGCGGGAACTCACGTAGCCCTTGGGCTAGTTGGCTACGGGTGTCTGAGCATCGTACTGTTTCAGCTTGCGGTAGAGCGTAGTTTTGCCAATCCCCAGAAGACGCGCCGCGGCGAGCTTATCGCCTCCGGCCTCACGCAGCGCCCGCAAAATCGCGCGCCTCTCCAGCTCTTCGAGCGGCAAGAACTCATCTTTATCCGGCAAGCGTTCCTGCGTTCCGTACTGCAGATTGGAAGGCAAATCGCCGACGTGCAGGATTGGGCCAGATCCCAGCGCAACCGCGCGCTCCACCGCATTTTCCAGTTCGCGCACATTTCCCGGCCAGTCGTACGCCAACAGCCGCGCGATGGCGTCTTCGGAGATTGTCCGCGCCTGTCCTTGCGGGTCCGCGAATTTCTCCAGAAATGCATTCACCAACAGCGGAATATCATTCTTCCGCTCGCGCAGCGGCGGCAACTTGATCTGCACCACATTCAGCCGGAAAAACAAATCCTGCCGGAATGTTCCCGCCCGGACTGACGATTCCAGATCGCGGTGCGTCGCCGCAATAATGCGCGCGGAGATCGACACTCGCTCCGTCGAGCCCACGGGTTTCACTTCGTGCTCTTGCAAAGCGCGCAACAGCTTGGCCTGCAAATCAATCGGCAGATCACCGATCTCGTCCAGAAACAGCGTGCCCCCGCCCGCAGACTCGAGCAGCCCCTGCTTGCTGTGAACCGCGCCCGTAAACGCGCCTTTCACGTAGCCGAACAGCTCCGATTCAATCAGCGTGGGAACCAGCGCCGAGCAATCCACCGGCACAAACGGCTTGTTCCTTCGCTCGCCCAGATAATGAATTGAACGCGCCACCAATTCTTTGCCGGTCCCGCTCTCGCCGAGCACCAGCACCGGATAACTGTGATGACTCACTTTCTCGACCAGCCGGTACACTCGATTCATCTTCTGCGACGTCCCGATCAATTCCCCGAATCCAGGCCGCGTCCGCAATTGCTCGCGCAACACGCGGTTCTCCTGATCCGTCTCCAGCGAATGTACGAGCCGCCCCAGCTTGGTTCGCAGTTCTGCGACGCGAAACGGCTTGGTCACGTAATCCGCCGCCCCCAATCGAGTGGCCTCGACTGCACTGTCGATGGTTCCGAACTGCGTCAGCATCACCACGGCCGTCTGCGGATAGTGCTCGCGCACACGTCGTAGCAGTTCGAGCCCTCCAAGCTGCGGCACGCGCAAGTCGGTTATCACGATGTCCACGGGAAATTGGTCCAGGATTTCGAGCGCCTCTTCGGTGGTCGAGGCGCCGCGCGCCCGAATTCCACTATCGGTGGCGACGTCGCAGCATAAATCGCGCGCCGATTGCTCGTCGTCAACGACGAGCACGGAAACGGTCGCGGGGCGTTCAAGAATGCGGGCAGGCTCAGGTTTCGATGACACTTAGCAAACCCTCCAATCCTGGGAAATCAGGGATTCGCAGTTTCCAATCCGATTGCGACCTCAAAGCCATTTTAGGAATGTCGGCTGATCTATCGAGCGCCCGATGACTTCATCCCTATCGGCGGCGATTCCCACGGAGTGAATCTATTCCCAGATTGGAATTCACCGCAATCCGCATTAATACGGAGAAGAGGTAAGTGCTTATTTCTCAGTTGAGTAAACGAAGGAGAACAGTTCCGTTCAAAACTGAGGAACGTCAGATCATCATCGATCGGGAGGCTTTCGGAGCAGCCGCGGCTATTGCACCGCGACGTTCACCGAACAGGTCGCCGGAATCCCGCGAGACCCGGCGTCCACTCGCGCCGTCAGCGTGTACGTGCCTGCGGCAAGCCCAGTCGCGTCCCAGCGCGCCGAAGGACCCGATTGCTCGAGCTTTCCGCCCGTCGCCGTCCATGAATAATTGAGCGGAAGATTCAGAGAATCCTTGGCCATCACCGACGCGATGGCGCGATCCCCCGATCCCGCTCGCAGCGATGTCCGGTCCACCGAGCATGTCGCCGTGATCGTATCGCTCGAGGATCGCGGCGCTGCTTCCGCCATCGGCCAGCGCGCCGAATCGAATTTCAAAACGAATCCGTTGCGGTCCTTGTGATTCGTCAAATCCACCATGTAGCGATAGGCGATATCAATCGCGAAATTCCGCCAAAAATACACGCGAATGCCGCTCACTTGATCCACTGGATCGCGCGGCCCAAAAGTCGTGTTCGGCGTATGCGTGCCGACGTACAGAGTTGCGTTGTATTCCGAAATCACCTGAAATCGCTTCTGCGGGAAGAACAGGAACCCCGCGCCGAGCTGAACTTGATCCGCCAGTTGCACGTTTTGGCTCGCGCCCGCAACTGTGAACGACGGATCGAGCGTCAAGCGATATTCTCCGTTCAACGCCGCCACAATTCCGCCGTGAAAAATCGACTTGCTCAATTCCGCCCCAATTCCGTAATTGAATCGCCCGTTCTGGCTGCCGTTGCTGAGCAAATCGCCGAGCGAAGTCTGCGTGGGAAGGTAGAAATCGTTCTTGATCGAAAAGCTGACCGGCGCTCCGCGCCTCTCGGAGGCGAGATTGATCTTGAATCCGAGATCCACTTCACCCACGCCGCCGCCGCTCTGCGCTGCAAAGGGATAATCCTCGACGTACGCCGGCGCCGCTCCGGGCAACGGCACAATCGTCCGGTAAATCGTGTTCCCGAATTGCGGATTGCCAACTGTGTTCGCAGAAAGACTCAGCAGATCGGGTCGC
Organism: uncultured Acidobacteriota bacterium; assembly: GCA_963841235.1. GTDB lineage: Bacteria > Acidobacteriota > Terriglobia > Acidiferrales > UBA7541 > Palsa-147. Next base: position 799,529 of record CAWJBU010000001.1, read on the forward strand.
CCCACGTGAACGTAGTTGTAAGGATCAAAATTCACGAACGCCGAAATGTGATTCGTGATTCCCGCCGAGAAGGACCAGCCGTAATTGATTACCGTGATATTTCCGGGGTCGCGCGAGAATTTGTTCGCCCCGGCCGTGAACGCAAAACCGCCGCGCGGCAGCGTCTCGCCGGTCTCGACCGTAAACATTCCTGGATTGCCGCTCCATGCCGGCATCGGCGCCCATTCCGCATGAATATCCGCAGAAGTCGATTTCGCGGGTGCAGGATCGGGCGCCGCGGATGTCGCCGCGGCCGCAGGCTGTGGCGTTGTCGCGGCATCAGCGTTCCCTGCCGCCGTCGAGTCGTTCGTGCTGGCAGCGGCGCCAGTCGCAGTGCCCGCAGCAGCAGTCGTCGCAGAAGTGGCAGTCGCAGCCTTGTCGTCCTGGCTGGCAGCCCACGCGACTCGCGCGGCTGACGCGCCAAAGATCATCAATACCACCACCCAGCGGACCCACGCTCTCATACCAGCCTCCGTCCAACTTGCGAACCCACCACAGGCACCTCGACCCGCGTCAAGGGTCAACTAGGTTAGTGAAGAATCGAGCGATTCGCAACGGGCTGCTCAGGATTCGAGGAAACCAATCCTCGGCGCCCGCCAAATGTGAATCCGGCATTATATGCGTCCATCATGGCCATCGCGAAAAGCTTTCTTTGCCTCAAACCACCCCGCAATCTGTAGTAGCATCTATTTGTCCGTCGGCTTTTCACCGGCGTGGAATCCGGCAGACAGCCAAGCTGAAATCTATTGGGAGGATCCCATGAGATTCAAAACAGCTTGCTGGCTGCTTGTTGTATTCTTCGCCGCAGCCAGCCTGCCAGCATTTCTATCCGCACAACAGCAATCTCAGCAAAGCGATAATTCTGGGTCGAGCACCGCGCAATCACAGCAAGAGCCGCAATCGGACTGGCAATCGCCGCAAGTGCCAGCCGGGACGCGTTTCCTGGTCGGCCTCCTCGACGACCTCAACACAAAGACCGCGAAGCCGCATCAGCAATTCGCGGCCAAGACGCTCGAATCGCTCGATACGCCGGACGGCCACGCGGTTCCGGCCGGAACCGTCATTCGCGGGCACGTCAGTCGCGTCGAGCCCGGCAGCTCGACGGGCCGCGCGCGCATCTGGCTGAGCTTCGATGAAATCGAAACCCGCGGGGGCTGGAAGCCCTTAGTAGCGGATGTAACCGAAGTTCCCGGCGAGCACGCGGTGAAATCCGGCGAGATCAAAGAGGGCGAAATCCAGGCGCGCACCAGCGCCAACGACCGCGACCTGCAAGCCGCCGCCGCAGGCGCAGCCCTGGGAGCAGCAGCCGGCGCCGCCGCGAAGAACGGCAAAGCCGCAGCCATCGGCGCCGCGACGGGCGCCTTAACGGCGTTCCTAGTGTCCTCTGGCCTGGGCCAAGAATTGGACCTGGCCGTAGGCACCAAGCTCGAGCTGGAGCTGCAGCGCCCGCTCTATTTGGCCCGGCGCTGACAGTTCGTTTTTGATCTTTTCGGTGGCGCAGAGCGCGAAAACGGGTGTGAAAACGAGCCTAAAAAGGCCCGTTTTCACGCGATTAGAAATAGCGTCCTTCCTTTATTTTCAACGAGTTACAGCGATTTCTAATAATTTTGCACGCGATTAGAAATTGGTGGCCGTTGGCGCCGGGGTGCGGCGCGGATGTAGCTCAGGTTTTTCGACCTGAGGCCGTTGTTTTCGGATTTGAGACAAAGTGCCAATTCACCCCAAAGTGCCTCATCCGCCTGGGCGGATGAGCTGTATAGATTCAATTATTCGGCGCGGAGTACGGCAAGCTCTGGAGAGCCCGCCCCGTGCTTCGGGACTGCGGACTACGGGAGTATGGTAATTTCTGGAGTAACCAAAGGTCTATAGTACGCTAGTACTATATGTGAAGGGCTTGGGCGGGGGGAATGGAAAGTGCAGATTGGGAAAGGGTGGAGCAGGCATGCGAGCCCCGGGGAAGCTCGCGGAGCGGTGGGAGTCGCAGGGGATCGGGGGTAGGCGAGAACGCGAAAAGACGAGCCTCAGCGGCTGAAGCGGTTGCGGGAAAAAAGCCAGAAGTTGTCATTCCGGGGAGGCCGCGGTTGTGCGGCGCGGTGATTTTACGGCGCGGTCGTCGGAGGGCGCGTCGATTGCTTCGTAATCGCACAGCGATTGGCCGGGCGCCCCTACGAAGGCAAAATCAGAAAGCAGATCCCTCACCCCTAAAGGGAGTTCGGGATGACAGCAGTTCGGCATTTTTCCGCAAACTGCGAAGCCGCGCTGATATCCTACGATTTATCAGCAGCCGGAGCGTTCATGCTTATGACACGAGCGACCACGCAGGCGATTTCACCATGTTTCATCGTGAGCGATGTGGATCAAACCATTGCCTTCTACTGCAATAAGCTTGGTTTTGAGACGAGATTCAAGGAGCCGGAGCGGAATCCATTTTTCGCGATCGTGGGCCGCGACGGAGCACAAATCTTTGTGAAATCGGATAAAGAGGTATCGCCGCTGCCGAACCACAAGCGTCATCGGTACATGAGATTGGATGCCTTTGTCTATGCAGCAGACCCCGATGGGCTGGCGGCCGAATTTGCTGAACGTGGCGCCGCGTTCAGCGTGCCGCTGAAGGATACGCATGACGGTCTGCGCGGCTTCGAGATTTGCGATCCTGACGGGTACGTGTTGTTCTTCGGGCGGCCAAGGTAGCAGAGGCTCAGACGAAGAGCGGAGGCTTGCGCGGAAAAAGTGCGGGGGTCTACGGCTTTGCGGACGAAGGCCCTGCGCTAAAGCGCATTGTTCAGTGGCGAGGGTTTTTCGGAGCGCTGAAGCGCTCCGAAAAAGCCCCGCCTTTCTCGATGCGCTTTAGCGCTGGCTCCCTGAAGCGGCCGCCCCATACCCAGGAAAAGCCAACTGCAACGGCAACGGAAAATGCATATATCTCTCCCGCACGCAGGATCGGGATGAGCTCAAGACAGGTGGCTTAAGAACTGTTGCGCGTTTGGCTGGAGTATTCGCCTACTTCGGAAGCGTCGAGCACTTCGCGGATTTTGGCGGCCAGCGCGCGCATCGTGAAAGGCTTCTGCAGAAAAGCCACGTCGCCGTCGATTACCCCGTGGCGCACGATCGAGTCGTCGGTGTAGCCGGAGATGAACAGCACTTTCAGCGTAGGCATGCGCTTGCGGAGATTGTTCCACAGCTCGCGGCCGCTCATCTTGGGCATTACCACGTCGCTGATGAGCAAATCGATTTGATCGCTGTGCGCCGCAGCCAGGCGAATGGCCTCTTCGCCCTCCGTGGCTTCGAGAACTGTGTGGCCGGTGGTCTTGAGGAAATCAGCGACGAGCGAGCGCACGCTCTCTTCATCTTCTACGAGAAGTATCGTCTCCGAGCCGCGAACAGGCGCGGGCGCCGCGGCCTGAGTTTTCGGCGTCTCGACTACATCGGCGGCGAGCGGCAAATAAATTTTAAACGTGGTGCCCTGGCCCGGCTCGCTATAGACCCAGATGTAGCCATCGCTTTGCTTCACGACGCCATAGACCGTCGCCAATCCCAGACCCGTGCCTTTGCCCGGCTCCTTCGTGGTGAAAAATGGCTCGAAGATTCTGGCCTGCGTGGCGGGATCCATGCCGCAGCCTGTATCGCTGACAGCTAGCATGACGTAAGCCCCCGGCTTCACGATGGAGTGGAGCTGCGCATAAGAATCGTCCAGCTCAATATTTTCGGTTTCGATGGTGAGCTGGCCGCCGTTGGGCATCGCGTCGCGCGCGTTGACTACGAGATTGAGAAGAATCTGCTCGAGCTGCCCGGCATCGGCTTTCACGCGGCCGAGAATCCCGCCGGGGCGGAAGACCAGCTCGATATGCTCGCCGATGATGCGCGAGAGCATTTGAATCATGCCGGAGACGATGCCATTGAGATCGAGCACCTGCGGCTGAAGAACTTGCAGGCGGCTGAAAGCCAGCAATTGGCGCGTGAGAGAACTCGCGCGATTGGCGGCTTTCTGAACTTGATCGAGCCGCGGGAAAAGCGGATCGGTCGACGGCATGGTGTTGAGAATGAGCTCGATGTGGCCTTTCACCACCATGAGCAAATTATTGAAATCGTGCGCCACACCGCCTGCTAGCTGGCCGATGGCCTGCATTTTTTGCGACTGGCGCAGCTGCAGTTCGAGCTGGCGGCGCTCCGAGACATCTTCGGCGATGACTTCGAAATAGGCGATCTGCTCGCGCGCGTCGCGAACGGCGCGGCCGCCGAGACGCACGATGATGGATTTGCCTCCGCGCTGCTTCCAGAGAGTCTCTACGCCCTCAGCGCTGCCCTGCGCTTGGAGCTGCTCAATGAAATTGGAGTGATCGCGCAGATTTTCGAAGACGTCGGTACCGATATTGAGTCCCAGGAGATCGCCATCGGATTCGCAAGCCAGCATTCGCACGAGGGCGCGATTGACCAGCGTGAAGCTGCCGCCGACCGTGCAGCGGCAAATGCCGTAGGGAGCTTCCTCGATGATCGAACGATAGCTGGTTTCGGATTCGCGCAGCGCCTCCTCGACGAGGACGCGGTCGGTGCTGTCGAGAGCAATGCCAATAACCCCAACGACGGCGTTGTTCGCGTCGCGGAGCGGCTCCGTGTGGCTTTCGAAGGTGCGGTTCATCCAACTGGTGACGTAGGTCGTCGATTCTCCGCGCAAAGCGCGAAGGTGAGCCGCAATCGGCGCGAAATTGGGATCGCGCGTGCCGAAATAATCGTACAGGCTCTGGCCGGAGACTTCGTTGGTCTTATGGTGGAGAGCTTCGAGGCCCGCGCCCATCGAAGTTACGAACTTGAGGTCGGCGTCGGTGGTCCAGAGAACGGCAGGCATGCGTTCGACCACGATGCGCAGCCGCGCGCTCTGCTCGGCGGCTTCCTGTTGCGATTTTTCGAGCGCGGCGAGCATCTGGTTGATCGAAACGCTCAGATCGGCCAACTCATCGTTGCCGCTCATGTCCACGCGGGCCGCAAGATCGCCGCGGTCACCGACGGCGGCGACATTCTTGCTCAGATTGGCGACGCGCGAGAGGACCAGCCGCTCGATCACGAATAGAGTCAAGGCTGTGAACGCCGCAGCCGAGGCGAGCAGCAGCACAAAGAATTGCAGCAGGCTGACGCGGCCTTGCTGATAGATCGTGCGAGGAGTCTGTATGCGCACGACGGCGGCCGGGTTACCGTCAATGTCGCTGAGCAGGCGGTAAGCGACGATGGATTGCGCGTTGACCGGCTTGATGATCCGCGGAAACGTGGAACTCAAGCGCTGCACGGCGGCATCATCTTCCGCGGACAGCCCTTCGGAATGCAGAGGGAGAAGCTGCAGGTCGAGATGAGTCGTGGCCCCGATACTTTCCATCTCTTGCGCATCGAGCCAGCGGCCGCTCACGAACGCACCGGCAATCGGCCCGCGGTTGTCGCTGGTCAGTATCGGCTGGGAGACAACCAGAGCAGTTCCGTTCGCGAGCGAGATCAGACCCGTCGTCCTGCCCTTCGCGTCGCTGAAATGACTGATGGAAGAACTGGTTTCCAGCCGCTTCGCAAGATCGGCCGGGAAAGCAGTCTCGTGCTGAGTTTGCAGGTCGTAACCCTTCGCGAAGACCAGATCATTCGAAGAATCCACGATGGCGACGAAGTTCAGATCGAGGCTCGCTAGCATCTCATTCGGGAATTCGGATTTCGCGAAGGTGGAACTGCCCTGGCGTACGAAATTGTAAGTCTGGTCCCACGCCGAATAACCCGACGCGACACGCGAAAGGCCGTCAACGCTGGCATCCAGCGCATCCACGGCGCGGTCCAGATTCTTTTGCGCTTCGGCGCGTTCCAGCTTCTCGAAGCTATTCAGAATGACCGCGCAAGCGACGCCGAAGATTCCCGCCACAAGCAGGACCACCGTGACCAGAATCGAAAAAAGCGTCGTGCGGCGGAGCGAGCGCCGCAACAGGGCCGGCTTCAGCCGGTCGGAATTGGGAGAGAGGGATCCCATTGGTAAAATTATAGCCGCACGGGAAACGGACTACTTGAAGCGGCGTTCGGTTCGATGTTTAACTGATATACAGGATTGGCGCGGGATGGGCTCTGGCTCCAGGCCCGGGCTGAGTGTGGCATCCGGCGGCGTTAGATGCGCATCGGAGTTAGGCAGCGGGAGGTTGGCATTATGCGAAATTCCTGGCGCAGGTTCAGATGGATGTCACTGACGGCAGTTTTGGCGCTGGCAGGAGCGGCGCGCGCGCAAGACGTGACGCCGCCTCCGCCTCAGCCGCCTGCGGCCGCAGCGCCGGAGCCTGCCGCTGCACCGACTCCGGCTCCGCCCGCTGCTCCAGCACCCGAAGCGCCTGCGGCGAAGCCGGAAGCGGCTGGGGCCGAGAAGGTCGAATTGCCGGTCGGGACGCGCCTGCCGCTCGTACTGCACAACGGCATCTCCACTCGCACCGCCCAGGTGGGCGATCCCGTCTATTTCGAGACGCTTTTCCCAGTGATGAAAGATGGCCGCGTGATCATTCCCGCAGGATCATACGTCAGCGGCGAAGTGACGGAATCGAAGCGGCCAGGACGCGTGAAGGGCCGCGGCGAAATCGCCATTCGACTCATGACATTAATCCTCCCCAATGCCTACATGGTCAGCTTTGCGGGCGCCCCGTCGAATGCTTCCACGGGCGGAAATGAATCAATGGACAGCGAAGGCCGCATCAAAGGAGACACCGACAAGGGCACAGATATCGGCACCGTCGCGAAGACCACGGGCGCCGGCGCAGGAATCGGCGCGATCGCGGGACGCAGCGCAACAGGCGCGGGCATCGGCGCCGGTGTGGGAGCTGCCGTGGGATTGGCCGCAATTTTATTGACGCGCGGACCCGAGGCGGAATTGCCACGCGGCACGACTCTCGATGCGGTGCTCGACCGCCCGATGTATCTCGATGCCGACAAAGTCCAATTCACGAGCCCAGGACAGGCCTCGTCGCTGGCTGGCCCGGCAAACCGCGAGCCGCAACGTGTGCGTGTACCGTATTTTTGAGGCAGGGGACGCCACAGGCAAGAAAATGCAGATCCTTCATCCGCCTAGGCGGATTCAGGATGACATCGGAAGCCTTTGATCGCCGGCGAGTAGGATCACGAGGCGGCGGTGGATTTTTCTGAAGTAAAACGGTGCGGTGAATAGGCTTCTACGTTGAACTCCGGTCTTCCTCGCAGCATCCAATCCCCCAAAATCTGCGCTGTGGCCGGAGCTAGAAGAATGCCGTTTCGATAGTGGCCTGTTGCAAGCCAGAGGCCTTCGATCTCGGTCGGCCCGATCAGCGGCAGATGATCGGGAGTGTCAGGGCGGAGGCCGGACCAGGTCTCTTCGATGGCGGCGTCGGCTAGCTCGGGGACAAGCTCGATCGCAGCGAAAAGTATTCCAGCGATTCCGGCGGCGGTGACGCCCTTCTCGTAGCCCACGTGCTCGATCGTGCTGCCGGCGACGAGCAGCCCGTTCCCGCGCGGCACAACGTAGCCGCTGTGCGAGCGAACCACGTGATTCGGAATTGGGCGCGCCGTGCGAAGCGAAAGCATCTGGCCGCGGACGGGGCGTGTCGGTGCGACGCGGGTGGCGGCCCCGATTGCGGATGAAAAGCAGCCGGCGGCGAGAATAATGTGCTTCGCGGTGAATTTTTCCGATTGCGATTCAACGCCGTCGCAACGCGAGCCCTCGATCACAAGACTCCGGACTTCCACATTTGAGCGAATCTCTGCGCCGCGTCTCTTTGCTGCTTGCAGGACGGCGGAAGTAAGCGCGCGCGGTTCCACGGAGCATTCATGCGGCAGCCATGCGGCGGCGAAGGCGGTATCGCTGAGCGTCGGTTCGATGGCCCGCGCGTCGTCCGCCGCGATGGCCTGCGTGCCGAGATCGTGCGCTCGATGCGCAGCAACGGTCCGATCGCGCTCAGCCTCTGCCGTCGCGCCAAAGAAAAGCTCGAGCGTTCCATCGCGTCGAAGGTTCGCGCGCGCCCCGGAGGCTTCTTCGATTGCGCTTACATATTCGGGATATAGATCCAAGCTCTTTTTGGCGAGCGGAACGAGCGCAACATCATCCGGCGATTCGGGTCCAGGGCAAAGCATCCCGGCGGCTGCCCACGACGCTTCGAGTCCGGGCTGCTGGCGATCGAGAACCACGACGCGCAGATTCTCGGACGCAAGTTTATGCGCCAGCGAAAGCCCGATAATTCCACCGCCGATAATGATTACGTCAGATGTAGGCACGCGAACATTTTAGCAGGAATCCAGTAGCGGCAACGGCGGCCGATGCGAGTAGCGCGATCGTGCGGACGAACAGATTTGAAATTTGGCTGGTCGCTACGTGAATCCGCGCAGACTAAAACGAATTCACCAACTCTCCGGAAAGCACTTGCGCTTTCTGAGAAAGATTTTGCGCGCGCGTCCAGTCCGAGGCCTGCATTGCTTCCTGTGCCTGGTCGATGAAGCCTCTGATTTTCTCAGCCATATCTTTTTGCGTGGCGTTGAATTGGTGCGCGGAAGCTTGTTTCAGATTGCGTTCGGCGGTGTTGATATTTTCGTTGATGCGGTGCTCGTAGGCAGCCTGGTCCCCGGCAGAAATTTGCGGAGAAATTACCGGTGTCGCGGGATGCGCAGCCGGCGAAGGATCGGCGGCGGGCTTGCGCGGCGGACTCGCATGCGTGCGCTCGGGCGGCGGCGCAGGAAGCGATTCCGGAATCATCGCCAGCGTCGTGTCGGCAGGCTCTTCGCCAAGAATGTAGGGCGGAATCGGAGGCTCAACCACCGCCGGAACGGGCGGAATAATCTTAGGCATCTTGGCGTGAACTTTTTCGCGCGGGCATCCCGCCAAGCCAATGGATAGCAGGCACGCAACCACCAATCCGAGCCTCGCGCGCGGTCGCAGCGACGCAGCGAGAGTCTGGCGCGATTGGAGCTGGGGTTCCATTCACACCTTTCCTTGCGCAAACGGGAGTCCGATATCACGCGCGTGCGGCGCGGGCGTTTCAGCCGTGCGGCCCAGGGGCAGTTCAATTGTGAAAGTCGTGCCCCGGCCGACCTCCGATTCAAATTCTATCGAACCATTGTGCAGTTGGACAAATCGAAATGTGTTGGCCAGTCCGATTCCGGTACCTCCCGGCCGCGTGGTGAAAAAAAGCTGGAAAATCTTGTTCCGATTCTCGGGGCTGATTCCTTTTCCCGTGTCGGAGACAAGAATCTGCGCATTGTCGGCGTCCTGCGCGAGCTTGACGGTAAGCTGCCCGCCCGGCCCCATAGCCTCGCAGGCATTCAGAATCAGATTGAGAACCGCTTGATGAATAAGCCGCCGATCCATGCGCACCGGCGGAAAGCGCTCGGGAATTTGCGTGGCCAGCACAACGCCGGCCTTGGCAATCGCAGGGCGCGCGTTCTCCAGGATTTCGTTCAGCAGCCCCGGCAAATCCGATTCCGAGAGATCGATTTCCACGGGATGCGTGAAATCGAGAAAAGTTTTCACCGCCCGATCCAGCCGATCGATTTCGCTATCGAGCATTTTCACGGCCTGTTGCCCTTCGAGATCGCCGGGAATATTTCCCTTCAGCACTTCCAGCCACACGCGCATGGAATTCAGCGGATTTTTCACTTCGTGCGCGACGCCGGCAGTGACGCGGCCGATCGCCGCCAGCCGCTCGGAAACCTGCAGTTGAGACCCGAGACGCTCGTAGGACTCGAGGTCACGCAGCGTCAGAAGCGTTCCCATCGGCTCGCCTTTTTCGCTGATGACCTGACATATTAGAGAGATGCGCCGCGGCCCTTCAGGGCTGTCCAATTGCAGCTCGGCGTCTTCGACGGGCTGCATGCGATCGCCATTCAAGTGCAGAACATCGCGAATCAAATGGCCCTGCGGAAAAATTTCACCGGCGCGCCGCCCGAGAATTGCGGCCGGCAGCACGCCCAGAAATTTCTCGATGGAAGGGCTGATGAGTACCGCGCGCCCATCAGCGTTGAAAAGCATCAAGCCATCTTCGAGCCCCGCCATCACGTGATTCAAATTTTCGCGCAACGTGCTGAAAACTTCGCGCACATCGCGAAGCTGCTTGCCGATGTTGCTGATCTTGGTGCTCACCTGCCCGAGTTCGTCGGCTTGCGCAACAGGCTCGACATCGAATTGCCCCGCCGAGATGCGATCGAGCTGATCGGAAATGCGCGCCAGAGGCGCGAGCGCAATGCGGCTGAGCACCGCAGCCAAAAGCGTGGCGAACAGCACCGCGCCGAGCGCGATTTGCCCTGCACCCAACAGCCCGTGAGAAATTTCATCGCGCAGCAGAGCGGTAGACATGTCCACGCGAATCTCGCCGAACGGCACGCCGCTCACGTCGAACGGCAGCGTCACCTGATAAACCTTCGGCGGGCCATACAAGGTGCGAATCTGCTCCAGCAGGCTCGCATGGTCGAGCAGCGAAGCGTTGGGTTTCACCGGAATCTGGCGTCCGCGCAGCGCAGCATCGCTGGACACCAGCGCTTTCGCGCTCTGGTCGGTGATGGTGATTTCGTAGATCGTCGGCGCGTAACCGATGGCGGATTCGAGCAGCGAGTTCAGCGCGCTGCTATTGTCGAGCGAATGTTGAACGTACTCACGCAGGTCGGCGGCGCTATCGGAATTCAGCGTTTCGCCGTGCTCGGCGGATTCGGCAAGCGCCTGCGCGCTCGCCACCAGCGCTTGATGCGCCACGAAGCTCGCGCGATCGTTCGCGTCGTGAATCACCTGGCGCGTCAAGCTCGCGACAAACAGCCACGAAACCAGCGCGACGACAAACAGCACCACCAGCGACGTCGTGAGCGTGAATTTCGTTTTAAGGCTGAGCCGCATGCTTGCGAGTCGTTTCGTACTCCTTCAACTTGTTGTGCAAGGTTTTTAGACTGATGCCGAGGAGTTCGGCAGCGCGCGTCTTGTTCTGATTGGTGGCCTCGAGCGTTTGCAGGATCAGCTCGCGCTCGGCCGCTTCCACCGTCGTCCCGACAGGGAACCGCAGGCCGGAAAGTTCGAGATTGTCACCGACAGGTGCGTGACCAAATTCAGACGGCAGATGCTGCCGGCCGATCACTCCGCGATCCGCAGCGATCGCCGCGCGCTCGAGAATGTTGCGCAATTCGCGAATGTTGCCGGGCCACGGATACGACTTGAATAGCTCGAGTACTTCGGTGCCGACGCCCGTAACTTGGCGGCTGTGCTTTTGATTGATGTCCTTGAGCAAGCTTTCAACCAGCGCGGGCAAGTCGTCTTTGTGTTCCCGCAATGGCGGCAGATGAATGTGAAAAACATTCAGCCGGAAAAAGAGATCCTGGCGCAATTGCCCTTTCGAGACGGCTTGCTGCGGATCTTTGTTGGTCGCCGCAATCACGCGAACATCTACCGGCGTCTCAGTCTTGCTGCCGAGCCGCCGTACTTTGTGATCTTCAAGGACGCGAAGCAGCTTGGCTTGCGTCGGCGCCGGCATCTCTCCGATTTCATCGAGAAGCAGCGAGCCGCCATCGGCCAACTCAAAGCAGCCGATGCGCCGCTCCGCGGCCCCAGTGAATGCGCCGCGCTCGTGCCCGAAAATTTCGCTTTCCATCAGCGATTCCGGAATCGCCGAGCAATTGATGGCCACAAAGGGCCGCTCGGCCCGCGGCGAAAGCTTGTGCAAGGTACGCGCCACGATTTCTTTTCCGGAACCAGTTTCGCCGGTGATGAGAACCGAAGCGGTAGAAGGCGCGGCCATTTCGATTTGGTGCATCACTTCCTGCATCGGCTTCGAAATGCCGATCAGCGAGCCCATCTTGCCGGTGTCGCGCAATTCGCGCGTAAGTGAAGCCACCGCCCGCTGATCCCGCAGCTTCCCGACCACGCGGTCCAGCAGCGCCTTCAAAATCGGCGCCTTAAGCGGCTTTTCGATGTACCAGAAAGCCCCAGCTTCGATAGCTTGAATCACGCGCTCATCGCTACCGCGCCCGGTAATGATGATCACAGGAATGCGCTGAATCTCTTCGCCCAGCCGCTGCAGAAGCTCAAGCCCATTGATCCCAGGCAATTCCACATCGGCAAGAATCACGCCAGGCTGAAATTCAGGAAATTTCTCCAGCGCATCTTCGCCAGTCCCCACGCCCAAAACCTCGTAGTTCCAGCGCCGCAAAAGCGCCTCATAACCCTTACGCGCGTTCTCCTCATCCTCAACAATAAGGATCCGCAAAGAATTGTTGTTCTCAACCATCGCTAAACAGCGAATGTATCAGCAGCCGCAACGAAAGCCAAGCGAGGACGGTACGTGGCCGCGTCCTAATCCGAAGTCGACTTAGGTGGTGGGGAGGGTGCGGCCGGAAACACGTCTGACAGTCGAGACCGGGCACATTCCTGACGCTTTTTCCGTCGGCGCCTGGAGGAGATGGGGTGCAGGGGATTGGGAAGCTTCCCCTTCCCCCTCATTTTGGTGGGAGCCCCCGCAATTCGAGGAGTCCCACCAACTCGCGGGGACTGCCACCGAGATGCGGAGCCTTCCACCTGGATGCGGGGCTCTCACCGACTTGCGGGGGCTGCCTCCAAGATGCGAGGACTCCCACGGACTTGCGCGGACACCTACCGGAGTTCGGTTTTCCAAGAGCTAGAAATGCGGGGCGCTTACTAGTTTCGAGCGACTTCAGATTAGGACGCTGTCTCGCGCTGAGTGCGGTAGCGAAATTTCTTCCTCGGCCTTATGATAGGCCTCGCAAATCTGGAGAGAATGCAAATGGCGAAACTGGCGCTGGTTTACGGGATGCGATTATTTCCCCTCGACGAACTGGACGCGGTAAACGAAGCGACGATCACCCTGAAGAACGGCAAGACCGCCCGAATCACCATGCATCTGATCGAAGGCACGCATAAGGAAATCGAAGCCACGATGCGCCAATCGCTGGACGCCTTCTTCGAACTCTATCCAGAAATCTGAAAGCTTTCTCAGCGCCCTCAGCGTCTCTGCGGTAATCAGTTTCTTCCTCGTTCTTTCTATCTTCCCTTTCGCCCTAAATCAAGACGACAGTCTGCCCGGTCAAATCGAATCTCTTCCGGCATTTTATATTTCTGCATGCCACCATGTCGTCGACGCGCACCATATACGATCGCGCCTTCTCGAAATGCGCGCGGTCCTGATCGTTCGCGCCGCGCGGCAATTGCGATTTTTTGGTGCGCGTCTTCCAGCGAATCGGAAAAGTGCTTTCGGTCCGGCAATGCGGACACGTCAGAGGAATCTGTTTCGTTTCTTCCTTCTCGTCGTAGAACATTCTCTCGTCCATAACATTCACCCCGTCAAGGATTCCGCTTCCAATCATCCATGGTCACAAAACGCATTCCCGCATCGCGCCAGCGCGGCAACCAATATTCCATCGCGGCCACGGTGTGCCGGCGATCTCCTTCGAGCCGGGCGAAATCGCCATCATGTAACAGGACGATATCGCCTCCACGCACGGGCCGCAAGCGCTGGATCACCGGTCCTGCGGGCTGCGGCTTCCAATCCCAGGCCCAGCGCGACCACATCACCACGCCCGCAAATCCCAGCCCGCGCACGACCGCATCCAGATTCGGCCCGCGAAATCCGAATGGCGGACGCATCCACAAGATTTCTTTCGAGGTCGCGACTGCGATCGCTTCGCGGCAGCGCAGCAACTCTTCACGAACACTCGCCGCGCCGTGGAACATCAGCCGGGGATGCGTCTCCGTGTGATTCGCGATGGTGTGGCCGCGCGCCACGATCTCCACCGCCAATTCCGGAAACGCGCGCACGTGCTTGCCGATCACGAAGAATGTGGCACGCACCGAATTCTGCTCGAGCACCTCGAGCAACGCCGGCGTGACTGCGGGATTCGGCCCGTCATCGAACGTGAGCGCAATCGCGCCGGGATCCTGCGTGTGGCGGATCGTCCGGCCGAAAAGCTGCGACGAAGGCGCCATCGCGCCCCATGCCGCCATGCCCGGGACGCTGAGAGCTGCTCCCGCCCAAATCGCCGCACTTTGCCACGCTTCCATCTGCCCGATTCTCTCACCCACGCCGCCGCTCCGTAACCCGAACTTTCTGCTACGATACGCGCGCTCCAATATCCGCATGGTTTCGTCCAAAGATTTCGCAAATCCGTTCCCGGCGTGGGTCCGCTGGGCCGCGCTGATCTGGCTCGGCATCTGGCTGACGATCTATCTGAAATTCTGGGGCCCGACCACGTTCCTCTTTCTCTGCGACATCGCCGTAATCCTCACTTGCGTCGGTCTCTTCACCGGCAACGCGCTGCTTCTCTCCAGCCAAGCTGTAAGCTCACTGGTCATAGACTCCGCCTGGGCGCTCGACATCGCGACAAAGATAATCTTCGATCGCCATCTCATCGGCGGCACCGATTATTTCTTCGATCCGAATTATCCTCTGTGGGTGCGCTTATTCAGTTGTTTTCACGTCCTGATGCCGTTCGTCCTAATCTATGCCGTACGCCGCACCGGCTACGATCGCCGTGCGCTACGACTTCAATTCGCGATCGCAGCGGTAGCGATGATCGCGTCGCGCTTCGCCGACGCTGCGCGCAACATCAACTTCGCACACGTCGATCCCATCATTCATCGCCAGTGGGGCCCGGCGCCGGTGCACGTGTTCGCAATGCTCGCGGGCTTGACGATCGTGATCTACATCCCCACGCACGTAGTTCTGTCGCGCATATTTCCCGCGCCGCCGCGGTTCCGCTGGTAGGAGAGAGTCTTTAGACTCTCCCGCCGTTAGGCCCTTTTCACAGAGGACTGCGATCGAGCGGCGTCAGATCGTTGCGTCCTCACTTGCAACAGAACGAACTCTTGAACTTAGAATCCCAAGTTGGCGCACCTCGCGCCGGAATGTGAAACGGGCGGGCGCAGCAAGCGGCGCCCCTACGAAGATCGCTTGCAAAATTACTATTCGGATTTTCGTACGGCGCGCAGATCAATCCCCAATTGCTGGCACTTCTTATAGAGGTGGCTTCTCTCGAGGCCCAATGCTTTCGCAGTGTTGGTCATGTGATGCCCATGCTTCTTCAACTCCGCCAAAATCGTTTCGCGCTCAAATCCCTCGGTGCGCCCTGCCAGAGTGCCATCTCTTGTGCCGACACCGGTCTCCGCGCCGCTCGTGGTATTCGTAGGGGCGCTGCTTGCTGCGCCCGCGGGCAACGCCAGCTTCACTGTCTCGCCATCAATCTCGTCTCCCCGCGCCAACAACAAAATCCGTTCGACCACATTCCTCAATTCGCGCACATTTCCGGGCCACGAATACCTCTCCAACTCCGCAATCGCCGAATCCGCGAATGCCTTCTCTTTCCATCCATTCTGCGCCGCCACCTGCCGTGCAAAATGCCGCGCTAACAATCCGATATCTTCGCGGCGCTCGCGCAATGGCGGCAACAAAATCGGAAACACGTAAATCCGGTGATACAAATCCTGACGGAATGTTCCGGCCTTCACCTGCGATTCGACATCGCGATGCGTGGCCACGACGACGCGCACGTCCACGGCGATTGGCTTGTCCCCGCCGACGCGCTCGATTTCTCCTTCCTCCAAAACGCGCAGGAGTTTCGCCTGCATCCCCAGCGGCATGTCGCCAATTTCATCCAGAAAGAGAGTGCCGCGATGGGCTTGTTCGAATTTTCCCACGTGCCGCGCCGAAGCACCCGTAAACGAGCCCTTCTCATGCCCGAACAATTCCGATTCCATCAATTCCGCGGGAATCGCCGCGCAATTCAAAGTCACGAACGGCCCATTCCGCCGGGCGCTTTTCTCATGCAGCGTTCGCGCCACCAATTCCTTTCCTGTGCCCGTTTCGCCGCGAATGCAGACGCGCGTCTCGCTTGCTGCCACTCTCTCCAATTGCTCCATCAACGCTTTCATCGCGCCACTGACCCACAAAATTTCGTGCTTGCCCAGGCGCTTCTTCAGATCGCGGTTTTCATTTTCGAGCCGCGCGATGCGCAGACAATTTTCGATGGTGAGCAGCAATTTATCGGTCGAGATGGGCTTCTCGAGAAAATCCACGGCGCCGAGACGCGTGGCGCGCACGGCCATCTCGATATTCGCCTGCCCTGACATCATCACGGTTGGAATGGTAATTCCTGCGGCTTTCAGGTTTTCCAGCAACGCGATGCCGTCTTTTCCCGGCATCACTACATCGGAGAGAATCAGATCGATGCGTTCACTCTTCGCAATTTCGAGCGCCCGCGTCGCGTTGTCGCAGACCGTCGCTTCGTGTCCCGCCAATCGGAATGCGCGAGCGAGCGATGCGAGGGTATTCGGATCGTCATCCACCACGAGGACGTGCGCCTTCGCCGTCACGCGCGCCTAAGCCTCCGGCTCCGAAGTCGCCATGGTCTCAGCGGAATTTGGTGCGGCATCAGAGGGCGTGTCGGCGGGCGCATCATGTGCCGCAGCACGCGGCGCGTCGTGCACGCGCGGCGTAGGCGCTGCGGGTGGCGGAGGTGCCGCAGCCGTGGCTTTTGCAGTTCTGCGCGCCTCGACAGCAGGCTTGATCGGCAGCTCAATCCGGAATGTTGTGCCAACGCCCGCCTCGCTCTGGACTGAAATCGTGCCGCCGTGGTCGCTGATCACCGATTGAACCACCGCGAGCCCCAAGCCCGTGCCGTGCTGCTTCGTCGTGTAGTAGGGCGTGAATAGTCGCTCGCATTCTTCCGGAGTGAGGCCTGAGCCTGTGTCGACGATTTCGATCAGCACATTTCCATCGTGGGTCGAAGTCGCCAGCGCGAGCACGCCGCCCGAGGGCATGGCATCCATCGCGTTCAACACCAGATTCTCGATTGCGCGGTGCAGTAGCAGTGGATCGGCCTGGATCGCCGGCAAATTTGATTCGAGATGCAGCTCGGGGGTAATCGGCGGGCGGCCCACGGCGCTGAATTGCGCCTCGAATAGACGCACCACGGTGCGCACGACTTCGTTCACATCCACCGGCCGCAATTCCGGTTTCGGCATCCGCGCGAAATCGCTGAACCGGCCGATGATTCCCTTCAGATTTTCGATTTCGGCCAGCAGCGTCTCGGTGGATTCGTCGAATACTTCATCAAATTCTTCGGCATCTTTTTTTCGCGCGCGGCGCAGATTTTCGACGGTAATCTGCAGCGGGAACAGCGGATTCTTCAATTCATGGGCGAGCCGCCGCGCTAATTCTCGCCAGGCGGCCACGCGCTCGGATTGCACGAGACGGTCGCGCTGCTCGACAAGCTCCTCGGTCATCTTGTTGAACGCCGCGGCCAACTGCCCGATATCATCCTTCGAGCGGACATCGACACGCGCGTTCCAATTCCCCGCGGCCACTTGTTTGGCGCCGTTCACCAGCTTCGTCACCGGCTGCGTGATTCGGGCGGCGCCCCACCAGCTCAAAATGGCGCCCAGCAGCAAGCCGATTCCAGCGACTCCGACTGCCAGCAAAATAATCCGATGCTCGACCACGACGCGCTCGCGCTGCGACGCTCCGATCAGCAAGACTCCGAGCAATTCATTCGCGCGGCCCTGAAGCGGTAAAAGATGAAACGATTCTGCGCTCGCGGGGTCGGAACTCCAGGTGATTCCTGCGGTCTGTTCGTTCGGCGCTTGCCGCACCTGCTCGACCAGCGGCGCGAATCGTTCCGCTTCCTGCACCGGGCCGTTTGCGTCGAGCAAGGCATCGCTCGAGAAATCTTTATCCAGATTCAGATAGACCAGCGCGCGCATGCCCTCCGATAGCGCCAGCGTCGAAAGAAAATCCTTCCCGAGTTTCTTCCCGCCGACCACATAGACGCGCTTGTCCGCCACCGGCACAGCGCTGGCCACGGCCATCAACCCGAGCGTTGGGCCGTCCTGCGTTTCCATGCGCGTCAGAAAAGCTCCCGCCGAGGCCCAATCTTGCGAATTCGTCACCCAATTCAATTTGTAGCCGGCGCGCGCGGGCCATTCCGCGGAAGAAATAATCGTGCCGTCAGTGGCCACGAAATCCAGGATGTCGAGCTGGTGCGCCGACGCGACG
Organism: uncultured Acidobacteriota bacterium; assembly: GCA_963841235.1. GTDB lineage: Bacteria > Acidobacteriota > Terriglobia > Acidiferrales > UBA7541 > Palsa-147. The sequence continues at coordinate 817,570 of CAWJBU010000001.1, forward strand.
TTGCGCGCGTCCCAGTAATAGGTGGATGCATCCGCGTTCGGGCGCATCAATTCGATTGCCATGCGCGTGGTCGCTTCCGCGTCGGCGATGCCCTTCACTTGCAGCGCCGCTTCCTGCCCGCGCTGCTTGAATTCCTCTCGGAACTGCGCCACGAGAGCATCGGTTCGCCGCGCGTCCAGTTCTTCGAACGCGTTGCGCGTCACCAGCGTCACGCCCGCGGCCACGATGCCTACGGCCAGCAGCACGAAGAACGTGAACAGCCAGAACAATCTCGATCGAAATGTCACTGCGCTTCCCTCTCCAACCAAACATCCGCCAAGGGCAGTCCGTTCATAGCCGCCCCCGCCGGAATCGCCCAATTGCGCACACGCGCACCCAAGCCATACACGCGTGGCAAATGCGCAATCGGCACTACGCGGTAAGTCTCAATCACCGCTTTCTCCCGCGCGTAAATCTCCGCCGCCCCCGCCGTTTCCGGCAATCCGGAATCCTCCTTGCCGAGCACTGCGGCAAAGCCACCAAGTAGTCCGGCGAGCGCAGGTCGTGGTAACGGCGAGGTCAAGCTCAGACGCACGATGCGCGCGTCGAATTTCGCTGGCGCCGGCCGCGCCACCGAAGTCGTGATGGGTATCGCCGAGGCTGTCACCGCAATCCCCGCTTCCCTGGCGTTCACCGCAATCCGCTCCGCTACGCCTTGTTCCAATGCATCGTCCGAATCATATCCCAAGACCAGCGAAGGAGCAGGCGCGATCTCCTTCACCAAAGCCCGCGCCGCGCTTGCGTCCGCCGCGCTCGAAAACAGAAACTCCGTTCCGCTGATCCATTGCGGCAACAAGCCGTCCGCCGCTTCGCCCAGTTTCTGCAGCACCAGATTCACAATGGCAGCACGATCGATGGATCGCGACACCGCCTCGCGCACGCGCGCATCGCCTGCACCCGCGCGCCCCTGCGGAAAAACCACCGCCAATAATTCCATCGGCGGCGTCGTTTCCACGCGAATCTTCTCATCGCTGGCGCGCCGCGCCAATTCCGCCGGCAGTTCGATCAAGTCCGCTTTCCCCACTTCGAGATCAATCATCCGCTCGCGCGCGCCTCGCTCCAACTGCACGTTCAACGCATCCATGAAAGGGCGACCGCCCCAATAATCCAGATTTGCCGAAAGCACCACGCGTTTCCTCGCCTCCCACGATTCGATTTTGAAAGGCCCGGTGCCGCGCGGCTGCTCGCCCCTCGCGACGCGGATCAGCGAATATTTGAAGTTCGCTAAAGTAGCGGGCAGATCCGACGACGCTGAAGGCGTTTCGATCTGCAATCCGTCGCTGGTCGGGGTCACGCGCCAGTCTTCATCCGGAGACCGCAGCGCGTCCACAGCGCTTTGCGGAGCAAGCGGCGTTCCATCCTGGAATTTCACGCCGCTGCGCAAATGAAATTTCCATCGCCGCATAGACGCGTCGCGCTCCCAAGACTCCGCAAGCAGTGGCTGCACCTCGCCGCGCGCATCAATCCGCACCAAAGTCTCATATGCAAGCTGCATCAGAGCCATAGCGGATTCGTCAAGCGGCGATATAAACCCTGGACCACGCGCCTCAGCGAGCGCTCCGAGTTCCATGTGCAACGTCCCGCCGTAGATCGGCCGCTCGGACGCGAACAGACCGCCGCCCATCAACAATGGTTTCGTAGGGGCGGGGCTTGCTCCGCCCTCTTCTCCTCGCGGGATGCCTCCCGCCGCGACCGCGCAAGCCAGCACGCCCGCGCTAATCCCCGCAAGAAGCCGTAACAATCCCAGCGTCATATGCCCCCGTTCTCAAATCCCGCCAAATCACGCGCGCCGTGTTCTCCGCCTCGCCGGCTCGCAATGCCAAAATCGGCCCCGGAAACGCCATCTCTTCATCGCCGGTCTTCTGATACGGCCCGTCGCCCTCAACCACGCTCAGTGTATCTGCCTCGGTCCAATCGCCGTGTCCGCTCGCGAGACCGCGATTGCTGCCGCCGCAGGCCCCGCCAATGGCCGCAAAATCGCGCTGCATGCTCACAACTGGGCTCGCATCGTATCCGCAATTCAAGGTAATCGCGCCGCTCATTGATAAATCGCAGCGCTCGCCCGCAACATACAGCGGGAATGGCTCCGTCGAATCGCTGCGCGGCGGCGCGAAAAACCCACGGGCATCGCGCGGCACACGATAATCGAGCAGCGGATGCGACTCTACAACCTGCCAACCTTCGGCCGCAGAGCGGTAAACCACCAACCGGCGCGGCTCCAGCACAAAAAGCCGCCGCACACCATCAGCCGAAGGCGCGGGTATCACCAGGAAATCCAAAAGCGGCTCGCGCTGCGACCAAATCGGCTCGCGCTGCAATCGCACGCGGGCGGACGCCTCACTCTTCCCATCCGCTTTGGCGCGGTCGAGCGCCTCGATCGCAATCTCCCGCAAATCACCATGCTCGATGGCCGCAGCAAAAATGAGCTGGCGCAAATTCTCAGCGATCGTAAAATCGATCGATTCGCCCGCCGCGCCGCCGTTCTCAATCTTCAATCCGCGCTGCTGCAATTGCGCCTCCAGCGCCGAGGTAAAATCGCCTACGCGCCCCGCATCCAGCAACGACAAGTTCTTCACATTCAGCCGCACGGACGCGTGCGCGCCGGCGATCGCGGCGATCTTCGACGCGAGCGAATCGATTGCGCTATCCCAGGAGTTTTTCTGTTGTGCGTCGGCGACCGCGGCTGCGAAGAGCGAGGCGACGATTAGAAGCAGTGCAACTGGGGGCAATCGGCGGGCGGCCCGCATCATTGTGCGCCAGGGGTTCGTGACGGGCCATCATAGCATAGGCATTCGTGCGCTGATATTTCGCCGTTTTCGAAACCACGCGCAGCGCGCGTGGCGGAGACGGCGACTACGGCCGTCGCGGGAGGGCTACACCGGCCCTCCCCTACAAGGGCAACGGCCACGGAAAATGCAAACCGCCGGCAGGGTAACTTCGTTGCGGCGGAATCGAAGCCACCCCGCAAGGGTTTTTGCCAGCGGTTCCTTCCTCGTCCGCGCGACATCCTCGCCCCTGGGACTCGGAATTCTCAATCTCGTCAATCATGGCGCGTGGCGTCGCTTTTCGCTCGCCGCGAGTTCTGCGCGTTGATTCGCTCATCGCGGCGGTGCGTCAATCTCACGAGCTCGAACGATTCGCGAATGTCGTGCACCACGCCAACCAGCGTCAGCAAGACTCCGCAAGCGCCGACAGCCAGCATGAGCTTCAAGAGGAGCATCTGCGCCACCCACCAGTCATCGCACCGAACCATGCGCCGCAGCACGCGCCTTGCCGCGCTCCGTCGCGGACATTTCGCAATGCGTATCGGGCGCGTTCTCGCTCGAGTTGCTAGCACCCTGCGTGGCCATCACCGGATCGGGCGCGGGCATCATCTGCATCAATCCCCACAAAGCCATCCACTCGACCACCACCGCCACCGATATCGAGCCGAGCACGGCCAATCCCACTACTGCCAGTCCCATGGTGTCTTGCATGTTCGTCTTCCTTCCCGTGAGGCTCTGAAACCGCGCCACGCTCTGTTATTACTGCCCGGGAGCTCTCATGGCTAAAACGCCACCGAAAGAGAGATTCCACATCGCTTCTCTACCGGGCACCGCCGCTGCCTCAGCATCGGCACTGCGTCTATCGGCAAACGATGCGCCAATCATGAATTGTTGATTTCGCGGCACTTGCGGCAAGAACGGCCAGGGGCGGCCGTGGCGGCAGGCACACGGCGTGGAATCTCAGACGCGGCGGCTCGGGTTGGCTATAATGCCGCCGAGGGAGAAATGGACCAACCGTCCGGCATCCGCATCGGCCGCATCCTCAACATCCCCATTTATCTGCACCCAAGTTGGTACATCATCTTCGCGCTCATCACCTTTTTGGTCGGCACGCAGTTCAAAGAGCAACATCCCAGTTGGAGTCCGTCGCAGCATTGGGCGCTCGGCATCATTACCTCAATTCTCTTCTTCGCTTCCGTGGTCACTCACGAGCTCGGGCACAGCGTGATTGCCATCCGCTACAAAATGCCGGTCCAATCCATCACGCTTTTCGTATTCGGCGGGCTGGCGCGCATCGACCGTGAACCGTCGAGCGCGCGGCAGGAATTCAACATTGCCATTGCCGGGCCGTTCACCAGTTTTCTGCTTGCCGGCGTCTTCTATCTAATCACGCGCATTCACGGCGCGAGCGAAATGGTCATCGCGACGGCGACGTGGTTATGGCAAATCAATTTCACGCTCGCCGCGTTCAATTTGGTCCCCGGGTTTCCGCTGGATGGCGGGCGCGTGTTCCGCGCACTGGTTTGGGGCGCTACGAAGGATTTCGCCAAGGCCACGCGCTACGCGGCCCGCAGCGGACAGGTAATTGCCTACCTGATGATTTTCGGCGGCATCGCGCAATTTGTCAGCGGCAACAAAATCGGCGGCCTGTGGATGGCGTTCATCGGCTGGTTCCTGCTGCAAGCCGCGCAGGAAAGTTATGCGCAAGTGACGATTCGCTCGGCGCTGGCCGGAATTCACGCCGGGGACGTGATGACCCACGACATTTCCTCGATCGGCCGCGAAAATTCGATTGAAGATTACGTGCACGAAGTGCTGCGCACCGGACGGCGCTGCCATGTGGTCACCAATGGCGATGTTCCCGTGGGGCTGATCACGCTCGATTCCGCGCGCCATGTCGATCGCGACGAATGGGCGAACACATCGATCCAGGCGGCCATGATGCCGCTCGATAAAATTCACTGGGCGCAGCCTGCCGAGCCGGTGCTGAATGTGCTCGAACGCATGCAGCGCGAAGATATCAACCAAATGCCGGTGCTGGATGGCGGACACATCGTGGGCATGATTGCGCGCGACACAATCCTCCGCGCCCTGCAAACTCGCCTACAAGCCGCCCACCTAGCCGAGCAGTAGTCCTTCTGCTCTCGCGTTTCAATTCCACCGCTTTCGTTTCGTTGTCACCCCGACCCCGTTTCATCGTCATTCCGACCTTATTTCATTGTCATTCCGAGCGCAGCGAGGAATCTGCATTTCGATCCGGCGTCCGGAATCCGCGGCATATGGCCGAACGGCGCGAGGGCTAAAGGCCCTCCCCTACAACACCGTTGCAGCCGCCCGGTTGGTGCTAGAATGCGCGGGCAGAGGAACGGCGCTTGGATGACGGACACAAATCGGCTGGAGTCGGCTTCTGGGGATTCGGAAGCATCCTGGCGGTCACGCTATCCTGGAGCGTGCACCATTCCATTCTTTGGATGATTCTCCACGGTATCCTCAGCTGGTTTTACGTGATCTATTTTGCGATCAAGAAGTGAAGGCCCTGGGCAAATTTTTCGCTCCTTCGCTGGGCTTTCCGTACAGTCCGTCACTGATCACCCCGCGAAACCTTTTCGTAGCCTTTCCCGTACTCGTAGACAGAAAATCAATTTCGAAACTGGACTTCGAATCGGCCGCGAGGAGCTTCGCGAATGAGCCGCAAGAATCTTTACTTGTTTCTTTGCGTGATCGGCTTTGCCGTTCCGTACTCGCAATTCGTCCCGTGGCTGGTGCACAACGGACTTGATTTGCGGCTGTTCGTGGCGCAAATGTTTGCCAATCGGATCAGCAGTTTTTTCGTTGCTGACGTGCTCGTGTCTGCGGCCGTTTTGGTGGTTTTTATGGGGCAGGAATCGCGGCGATTGAAGATTGCTCACCGCGGATTTGCGATTGCCGGACTTTGTCTTGTCGGCGTGTCGTTTGCTTTGCCGCTGTTCCTCTATCTGCGCGAGCGAGCGCAAGAAGCCGCGAACCCGGGGCCGAAAACCGGGAGGGTCTGAAGACCCTCCCCTACGAACGCCAATTCACGAGTGTGCGCTTATCGCGCACAGGCTGGGGTTCTCCTACGCGGCTGCTTCGTTCGTGCGTTGACTTCTCTCGCTCGCCAGAGTACAAGATTGCTGTTCTTTACCGGTTGCCAATCGCTTACGTTAAATTTCAATTCAACACTCTGGATGGGAGGATCGTCATGACCCTTCGGGCAATGTGCCGTTTCGGGACCCTGTGCGTAGCAGTGTTGCTGATCGCCGGCGTGGCAAGCGCCCAGGATAAGCAGGTCAAGAAGGAACCGATTAAGGCGTCCAATCCCTCCTCCGGAGCAGAGATGTACAAGCAGTACTGCGCCGTCTGCCACGGAAAAACCGGAAAGGGAGACGGCCCCGCGGCTGCTGACCTGAAAACCGCTCCGGCCGACCTGTCCGCTCTCGCGAAGAAGAACGACGGCAAGTTCCCCGCCGATCACGTTGCCAGCGTGTTGCGCAATGGCGTAAAGGCGCCCGCACACGGGACTTCGGAGATGCCGACGTGGGGACCGCTGTTTCAGTCCGTCAGCTCGAAGGATGACGCGATCGTGAACATGCGCATCACGAATCTGACGAACTACCTCAAATCGCTGCAAGAAAAATAGTCGCCGTCCGCCGCAGCAAGAACCCTGCCGCTGCCGGCAAGAATGTGGAGCGGAATTTCGGGCGAACTTGTCCTGATTTCCGACGAGCTTCACCTATCGATCGTCGACGAAGGCGGGCGAGGAGGGAGCACTTTGGGAGGAGTCCCCTCGCCGAAACCCCAAACTTCGCGCTCCGGGTCATCTGGTTGCTTCTTTGTCATTGGATCCAGCTCGACGCCAAGCCACGGATTTAGACCACTCCGCAAGCGATCAAGGTTGTGATAACGGGCGAAGTGCTCGCGACTCTCTTCGACGGTGATCGTTGTCTAATATAAGCGGGGAGCTCGTGGTGATGCTCTCTGCTTGGATCAGCATGCTAAATCTTCCGCGGAGGATTGGGCTAGGCTTGTGAATCCTATCTTCCGGTTCTTCTTTAAGCCGACGCGTGGCGCTGCGAGTATTTTGCTTGTTCGTCTTGCCGTTGGCCTGATCTTCTTCACACAGGGGATTCTTAAATTTATCGATCCGAATATGGGCGTCGCTCGTTTTACGAGAATCGGCTTTTGGCACCCATATTTCGCCGCTCACTTTGTGGGGTCTTTTGAGATCGCCTGTGGCCTGCTGGTATTGCTGGGATTATGGACAACGGTGGCGGCCACTCCGCTTCTGGTTGTGATCCTGACCGCAATTGCTACCACCAAGGTGCCTGAGCTGTTTCGAGTTAATCAGGGTTTTTGGTACATGGTGAGCGACGCGCGGACGGATTTCGCGATGCTCTGCTCACTTCTCTTTCTAATATTGGCGGGCGGTGGTGCGTGGTCGCTAGATGCGCTTCTTGGCCGCGAAAATATTTCGAGGGGGAAGCAATGACGAACCGGGTGGACTCGAGACGTAAGTTTCTTAAGACTTTGGGCGCTGGTGCTGGGGCGTTGATGCTTTTCTCTGAGAATAGTTTGGCCCAAGCAGCTTTTGCGACGCTGCAGAACAAAACCTCGCCATTGCCAAACGAGTCAGATTCCGCGGACTTCACGCTGCACATTCAAACGTCTCCTGTGGAGATCGCACCCAACCGGATCATCTCTGCGACGACTTACAACGGCCGGTTCCCTGGGCCGTTGCTCCGTTTCAAGGATGGCCAGCAGGTCACCATAGATATTCACAATGAAACGGATGCGCCGGAGCAGTTGCACTGGCATGGCCAGAAAGTTTCGACCGACGTGGATGGAGCCGCAGAGGAAGGCACGCCCTATATTCCGGCGCGCGGGACACGAAGAATCTCATTTACGCCCCGCCCGGCTGGCTTCCGCTTTTATCACACTCACAACCGGGCTGGCGCGAATCTTGCCGCGGGGCAATTCAGCGGCGAAGTGGGGCCGGTGTACATCGAACCGAAACACGATCCGGGCAGATACGATCGCGAAGTGTTTCTCGTGCTGAAGGAGTTCGAGCCCACGTTCAGCCGCGGCGGCGACATGGCTCAGGATTTTCTCTCTCCAGCGACACGGAATAAGACGCTTGAGGAGATGGGCGAATCGGCGATGAAAGCGTCGCTCGCCAAAGGTATGCCGCACGGCTATGAAGTGGGCTATGGGTCCTTCACGATCAATGGACGCATGCTTGGACACGGTGAGCCCATCCGAGTAAAGCAGGGCGAGCGCGTCCTATTCCACATTTTGAATGGCAGCGCTACGGAAATTCGGAGCCTGGCCTTGCCGGGCCATTCGTTTCAGGTTGTCGCGCTCGATGGTAATCCTGTGCCGAATCCGGCGCTGGTGCCCGTACTTTGGCTGGGCACAGCGGAACGCATATCCGCCATCGTCGAAATGAATCATCCCGGCGTCTGGATCCTCGGGGACCTCGATAACGATGATCGTCGGCACGGCATGGGGATTGTCGTCGAATACGCGGGGCGCCCGGGCAAGCCGCAATGGATCGCGCCGCCGCCTTTCAAGTGGAACTACGCGCGTTTCGCGAATGGCGGCGCGACTTCGCCGCGGCCGGACGAAACCATTGACATGGTGTTTGCGAAGGACAATGCCGCCGAAGATGGATTCAATCGCTGGAGCATCAATGGAGCTTCATTTCCGATCACCGGCGAAATGGCTCCCGCGTCATTTCATCTCCAGCAGGGCAAGCGCTATCGCATTCGCATGCGCAACGCCACTGATGACATTCATCCTATTCATCTTCACCGGCACAGTTTCGAACTCACCAGCTTGGCTGGAAAGCCGACTGCTGGAATATTCAAGGATGTGGTGATGGTGGGAGGCTACCAGGAAGCGGAAGTGGATTTCGTCGCGGATAATCCCGGGCTGACTCTGTTCCATTGCCATCAGCAATTGCATATGGATTTCGGTTTCATGACGCTGTTCGATTATGTCTAGTGCATTGAAAAAAATATCGAGTTCTCCATCGCCAACCAGCAAGACTCCGCTCGGTGAAATCGCCTGCTCGTTTCTTCGCCTCGGCACAACAGCATTCGGAGGCCCCGCCGGCCACATTGCCATGATGGAAGACGAATTTGTCCGTCGGCGCAAGTGGCTGTCGCGCGAGAAATTCCTCGACCTGCTTGGCGCGAGCAATCTTATTCCGGGACCGAGCTCGAGCGAATTGGCCATCCATATCGGTTATCTCCGCGGCGGTTGGCCGGGCCTGATCGTGGCGGGAGTCTGCTTTATCATTCCGGCAGCGTGCATGGTCGGAGCGCTCGCGTGGGCCTACGTGCATTTCGGCAAGTTGCCGGCTCTTGCCGGAATCCTCTACGGGATCAAACCGGTGGTGATTGCAATCATCGTCCAGGCACTGTGGGGATTAAGCCGAACGGCCATAAAGACGACGCTTCTCGCGGTCGTGGGAATAGTTTCTGCTTTACTGAGCTTTCTTGGTCTCCAGCCGATTCTGCTACTCGTGATCGCCGGCATATCCGTGGTGCTCGCCAAGCAAATCCAACGTGCGGTCGGAGGCGAGCGCATGCAATCAATTGGGCCCGTCGCCGCCTTGCGTCCGATCGCGCATGCGACGCCATCGCTCGCCGCGGCAACAACTGGCGCAATCGCGACCGCAGTCCCTGTCAGCTTGGGATCGCTCTTTTTAGTTTTTCTAAAAATTGGAGCGGTGGTCTTCGGGAGCGGATACGTACTGCTGGCCTTCCTACGGGCAGATTTGGTGGTTCATCGAGGTTGGCTAACGGATTCGCAGTTGCTGGACGCTATCGCGATCGGTCAGGTAACCCCCGGACCGGTTTTCACAACCGCCACGTTTATCGGCTATCTCCTTCACGGCGCGTCCGGAGCGGCGATCGCAACGGCCGGCGTTTTTCTTCCAGCCTTCGTGCTCGTTGCAGCCAGCGGGCCGCTCATACCGCGTATCCGCAAGTCGCGAATCGCCGGAGCGTTTCTGGACGGCGTAATCGTCGCCTCACTCGCGCTGACCGCCGTGGTCGCGTGGCAGCTCGCTCGCGCATCAATCATAGACTTGGTAACGGCAGCACTTGCCGCAAGCTCGCTTATCCTCCTGCTTCGATTCCGCCTCAATTCCGCCTGGCTCGTCCTGCTGGGCGCCCTGGTCGGTTTGCTGCCTCACGGGCTTCCGCGACACTGAACCCCTCACCGAAACTCCGCCGGTCGATTGCTTACGCCAGGGTACGCGACTCACGCGCTGTGCGCCGCTTTTTCAGCTATCCTTCAGCTTCGGGAGCGAAGCTGATTTGATGCGCGGAGCCGCATGAGAATCCTAGTCGTGGAAGACGAGCGGGCCATGGCCAATCTGCTGAAGCGCGGCCTGGAAGAGGAGCACCATTCCGTCAGTGTTGCCGCTGATGGACGCTCGGCGCTGGAGCTGGCCGAAGGGTACGAGTTCGATCTCATTCTCCTAGATGTGATGCTGCCGGGGCTTGATGGATTGGAAGTCGCGCGGCGCTTGCGCAGCCATAAAAAGAAGACGCCGATTTTGATGCTCACTGCGCGCGACGCCGTCCCTGACATCGTCAACGGGCTCAACGCCGGGGCTGACGACTACCTCACCAAGCCGTTCTCATTCGCCGAGTTGCTGGCGCGCATTCGCGCGCTCAGCCGCCGCGCGCCCGAAGTGAAGACGAACGCGCTGCAGGTTGCCGATCTGGAGCTCGACACGATTGCCAGTCGAGTCACGCGGGCGGGCGAGGAGCTTCGCCTCACGCCCACGGAATTCCGGCTCCTCGAATTTTTGATGCGCCGCAACGGCCGCGTCGCCTCGCGCCAGGCGATCATCGAAGCCGTCTGGGGACTCGAGGAAGACATCGAAGAAAACACACTCGACGCATTCGTGCGGCTGTTGCGCCGCAAAGTGGATGAAGGCCATGCGCGCAAATTGATACATACCGCGCGAGGATTCGGCTACTACGTGAAAGCGGAGGCCGGCGAATGAATCTGCCGCTGCGCCTGCGGCTGACGCTGTGGTATTTCGCGGTGCTCGCCGCGTCTTTTGCGGCTTTTGGCGCTGCAGCCGATTTTGTCATGCGCCACAGCATTGAAACCACCCTTGATGAAGCGCTGCGCAAGGACGCCGCCGGAATTCGCGGCGTGATTGGCACGGAACTGCCTGAAGGCGCGTCCGCACTCAACGACGAACTGGACGAACTGAACGGGACGCAGGCCTCGGGCCTGATTCTGATAGTTTCTGCCACAGACCACAGCTACACCTACGAAGGCCTCGCAGCGCGGGCGGCATCTTCCTCGCATGACCGCATGGCGGATTGGCAGTTCGATTCAGGAGCGCGTGAATTCTCCACCGTGCACATTGACGGCCGGCAATTCCGCGCCGCGCGCGAGCAGGTCGAAGCCGCGGGGCGGACGTTTACGATCGAGGTGGCCACCCCGACCGAATCCTTCGATCAGGCGCTCGACCGCTTCCGGTGGATCCTGTTTCTCACGTCTCCGGCGCTTCTGATTCTGGCTTCGCTGGGCGGGTACTGGATGAGCCGGCGCGCGCTGCGGCCCGTGGACGAAATCATCGGCACGGCGCGGAGCATCGGAGCTGACAATCTCTCGCGCCGCCTGGCAGTGCCCGCCGCGCACGACGAGCTGCGGCGGCTGACCGAGACGCTCAATGAGATGCTGACGCGCATTGACGCGGCGTTTCAGAAGATCCGGCAATTCACGGCGGACGCTTCGCACGAACTCCGAACTCCCGTGGCGCTGATGCGCACGAGCGCGGAACTGGCGTTGCGCAAGCCGCGCACCGACGAGGAGTATCGCGAAGCCCTGGCGCAGATTCTGGAGGCCGCCGAGCGGACTTCGTCGTTGATCGACAATCTGCTGACTCTAGCGCGCGCCGACGCGGCCGCTTCCGGCCTCGCAGCGGGGGCGCTCGACTTGGCGCGAACCGATCTGGCTGATTGCGTTCGCAGTGTCAGCCGCCAGGCCGAAACTCTCGCCGCGCCGAAGTCAATTCAATTCGCCGCGCGCGTGCCGCCGGGGCCAGTGTGGGTGCGAGCCGACGCGCGCGTGCTCGAGCGATTGCTGCTCATCCTGCTCGACAACGCGGTGAAATACACGCCGCGCGAAGGGAAAATTGAGCTGGCGCTCGCGGCGAGCAATGGCACGGCGCAAATCGCCGTCCGCGATACCGGCCCTGGCATCACTGCCGCCGATCTGCCGCACATCTTTGATCGCTTCTACCGCGCGGATAAGGCGCGCTCGAGCGAAACCGGCGGCGCGGGGCTGGGACTCTCCATCGGCCGCTGGATCGCCGAATCCCACGGTGGCTCGCTCACGGCGGAAAGCCCCGCAAGTGGCGGCTCCAAATTCACCGTTCGCGTGCCGCTAGATAAGTAGCACAGCCACTCCTGGCTGTGTTCTTTGGCTGCTCGCGATGGCCACACGAGGCCACAGGCAGGAGTGCCTGTGCTACTGGACTGCCTACCTTGCGCCACGGATTGTCACGGCGGGATCTCGAAGTGAGGTTAACGAGTGGCGCCGAGACATCCGGCGCCACTCGCCGCCCATTTACTGCAGGAGGAAATTCACGTCCACGTGCATGCGCACTTCAATCGGCTCGCCATCGAGGTAGGTAGGTTCGTATTTCCACGATGTGATCGCCTTCAGCGCCGCCGGGATTAGCAAGCCCGGGCCGCTGATGACGTGCGCTTCAACTACGTTGCCCTTCTCATCGATCACCGCGTCAATAATCACCGTGCCCGAAATCTTCGCGGCCTTTGCCAATTGCGGATATTCCGGCGCCGGGCTACTGAGCAAGCGCGGCGGCTTCACGTTTCCACCAACGCGCACGATCTTCTTCACCGCCGCTTTCGGCGGAGGCGGCCCTGTCATCCCTGAACCAACCGATCCGAGCACGCCGCCGAGTACTCCGCCAATCACGCCACCCGGAATGCCGCCCGGAACTCCACCCGGCACGCCGCCCATCACGCCATCATCCGGTGTCGGCGGCGGCACATCTTCCTTGATCATCGCAATCTGCCGCGGAATGAACGTCGGCGATACCAATCCGCGAGAGACCAAATCCGCCATCTTCGGCCGCACGATCTGTCTGGCCATGGCCGAGGGAGGAGGAGGCGGCGGTGGCGGAGGCACGGCCACCAGCATGGTCAGCGAGAAAGCCTTCAGATCGAGCGTTTCGTTGAAGTACAAAGGAACCGCCAGCAAAGCCGCGATCAGCGTCACATGCACGATCAGCGACACCGCCCAATCAAGCGGATTGCGTCGTCGCTGATGCGCCGTCGGCAGTTCCAGCAACGCATCGACAAATAGATCTTTGTCGCCGGCGTGCCGCAGCGCCTCCGGCGCAATTTTCTTTCCGCGGTAGCGGTTCGGGTCAATTAAGGCCGGTATCGAAAAGGGTTGGCTGACCATGGGCGTTACCTCCTGCTTTCCGGCGAAGCGCCTGGCCCCGCGAGCGGTGCGGGAAAGCTGCCTGGGAACTTCGCTACGGGTCTCATCGCGGGTCTCGCTTTGCTATCTCCCGCGACACCCACATGATGGACGCATGCAGAATTGTGCGCCGCGACTGGCGTCACTATCCCGCGTGACGCACGTCACAGTGCATCGGAAATGCAGACCGGGAGCGATAACGGCATAGGCAAGTCAAATGCGCATAAGGACTTGGCCGGAAATTCCGATTTTCAAGCGAGCGCCGAATCGCTGCATTCCTGAACGTGACGCAGGCGCAGTCTCAGCATCGATGTCACAAAATCGGTTGACGAAGCGGCTTACACGTCTCTTTTAGTGGATCACTTCGAGACAATTATTGCAACGCAGCGCGATGCAGCAGCGCTTGAAAGCGCGGATCCGGGCGCAAGCTTGCCCACGTTGAATCGACTTTTAGGAAGGTCATGATTTCTTCGCGGTCGTCGTAGGACTTCTGCAGCAATTCGAGAGCTTTATCTTTGTCGCCCAAGCCGACATACACAATCGCGATTTGATAGACGGGGACATAGGATTGCTTCGAGGCTCGCTCCATCTGCTGTGCCACCTCGCGGGCCTTGGCGGTTTGTCCTGATAGCGCGTAGGCGTATCCCAGATAGCCTTGCGCATAAGGGCTGGCGCCCAAGCGGATGGCTTCATTCAGCGATTTGATGGCCTCGTCGTATTTGCCTTCGCGCGCCAGCGCCCATCCCAGAAAGAAATGCCCGAACCAAAAATTCGGGTCCGCCTGAATCATTTTGCGCGAGCGCTCGATGGCCCGGTCGAATTGATCCGAGAAACAAAAATTCAAGCTGTAAATCAGGTCCACCGTATCGGAGAGCGGATCGAGTTCCTGCGCGCGCTTCAATTCCGCCAGCGCTTCATCCTCGCGGCCCATACCGGTCAATATATAGCCGTACCACTGATGGACAAAGGGCGAGCCAGGATTGAATTCGGTGCCGCGCTTGAATTCCCGCTCGGCGGAAGAGTAGTCGTGGTCGTAGACGGCATCGGCCATCCCCATCAGCGTGTGCGCCTCGGCCAGCGAATCATCGAGGCTCAGCGCCTTCGACGCCGCGCCCTTTAATTTTGGCATGGCCTCGCGCGGCGCCACGTATTGGCTGGAGACTTCGAAATGTGCCTCGGCGATTCCGGCGTAGGCCAGCGCGTAATTCGGATCCTTGGCGATGGCTTGCTCGAAATAATCAATGCCCTTGTTGACGCTTTCTTGCGTGAACTGCTCGGTGTTGTACCGTCCCTTCAAATACAACTGATAGGCTTCGACGTTTTCGGTGTAATGCTTCGAGACGCGCTTCTCTTCTTCCCCTTCGAGATGCGAGCGAAGATTGGCCATGATTTCCCGGGAGATGCTTTCCTGTATGTCGAGGAGATTGTCCATCTTTTCGTTGTACTGCGCGCCCCAGATGTGCCGGTCATTCGTCGCGTCCATCAATTCGGCGCTGACCGAAAGAGTGTCGCCGCGCTCAAGCACGCGCCCGGTGAGAATCGCGCGGGCGTTCAATTCGCGGCTCACGGTATGAGGATCGATCTCGCGGCCCTTGTAGTGAAAAACGGAGCTGTGAGCGATTACCTTGAGATGCGGCAGCTCTGAGGCGCTGTTAATCAGGCTCTCCGTGATCCCGTCGCTGAGGTAATCGGCGTCCTTGTTACCGCCGGCATTCTCGAACGGCATGATCGCCAGCGAATCGATGCCGCTGCCGCGCCCGCGGAGCACATAAAATCCAATGGCCGCGACAACCACGACCGCGAGCCCGATTGCCGTGGGGAGAATCCACTTCGGGCGCGTCGCAGCATAAACGCGGGCAGTGCGCGCAGTTGCCGGGCGATCTTCGGCAGCCCGGGTGGACGCGGAAATGCTCATCGCCACGGTGTCGCGCTTGAGCCGCTGCAGATCGGAGCGCATGTCCGCGGCGTGCTGGTAGCGCAGCCGCGGATCTTTCTCCATGGCCTTGTTGATCACTTCTTCCAGCTTCGCGGGCACATCGGAATTCAGGCGCACCGGCGCGACCGGCACTTTGTGCAGAATCGAATCGAGCATCGCCGCCGTCGTGTCTCCGTGGAAAGGCCGCTTGCCCGTGGCCATTTCGTAGAGCGCCACGCCGAACGAGAACAAGTCGGTGCGCGAGTCGAGTTCCTTGCCGAGAGCCTGCTCCGGAGACATGTAAGGCAGCGTGCCGATAGCTATGCCGGATTCGGTCAGCTGCTCTGGAGCTAGATTGGGATCTTCGTGCTTCGCGGCGGTGTTTCCCAGGTCCGCAGGACGCGACATTTGCTTCGCCAAGCCGAAATCGAGAAGTTTGGCATGTCCGCGCGATGTGACGAAGATGTTCGCGGGCTTGATGTCGCGATGGATGATGCCCTTCGAGTGCGCGGCTTCGAGGGCGTCGGTGATTTCCGTGGCCAGATCGAGAAGAGTTTCGAGTTCGAGCGCGCGGCCCTCGATCAAATGTTTGAGAGTCTTGCCCTCGAGAAATTCCATGGCGATGAAGGCGCGGCCATTTTCTTCGCCGATGTCGTAAATCGTGCAGATGTTGGGATGATTCAGCGCAGAAGCGGCTTCCGCTTCGCGTCGGAAGCGCTCGAGAGCCCCCAGATTGCGCGCGACTTCATCGGGAAGAAATTTCAGGGCGACAGGCCGATGAAGCCGCGTGTCTTCCGCCTTATAGACCACTCCCATCCCGCCGCCGCCGATAAGTTCGAGCACGCGATAGTGGGAAATGGTTTCGCCGGAAATGGGGCGGGAATCTTGCACCGGCGAATCTTAGGTCTCGCGCCGCACCAAGTCAACGCAACCGCGCGAGAGTAGTTCCGGCGTGCGAAGCAAAATTAGAGCCGCCTAAGAAAACGAATCGCAACCCGCGCGATTGCATCTAAAACTGGAAGTGCAATGCGATTCGAATCTCGAAAGTGAGCATCTCGCATGACCGATTTCGACGTCACCTACCGCGGCACAGTTTATCCGTGGCATTGCGACCACATCGGCCACATGAACGTCATGTGGTACTCGGGGAAATTCGATGAGGCCACTTGGCAGCTACTCGCCAGGCTGGGCCTCACGCGGGCGCATTTTCGCGAGCATGGCACGGGGATGGCCGCGGTCGAACAGAACATCACCTACAAGCGCGAGCTGCACGCCGGCGACATCGTGACGGTTCGTTCCAGCGTGCTGGAAATCAACGAGAAATCCGTCCGGTTGCTTCACGAAATGACTAATGACGAAACCGGTGAGCTGGCCGCCGTTTCCGAGATCGTCGGGGTCTATATGGACACGACCCTGAGGAAAGCACGCGCCATCCCCGCTGATCTGCGAGAGCGAGCGTTGGAAGTCGCGTCCGGCGGCGCTGCACAGGCTCGGCCATGACGAAACCCGTCACCGCTACCACTCAGCGGAAAGTGACCTCGAGATGAACAGCGCGAATCTCGCCCTGGTGCAACAAATCTTTTACAAAGCAAACTTCATTCGTTCCTTGGGAATTGAACTGACGTCTTGCGGCGAGGGTTGGTGTGAGACGCGAGTGGAAGCGTCGGATCTTCTTCGACAACAGCACGGATTTCTCCACGCCGGCGTCGTAATGACCCTCGCTGACCACACCTGCGGTGGCGCCGCGGCAACGACGGTGCCCGAAGGCCGAGACGTACTCACCGTGGAAAACAAAGTCTCGTTTTTGCGCCCTGCTTCGGGCTCAAGCCTGACTTGCCGCGCGGAAGTCTTGCGCTCAGGCAAGAACCTCGTCTTCGTGGAAGCTGTGGTATCGACCGAGAGTGAGAAGGGCCCTGTGATGGTCGCTAAGGCGTCCAGTACGCTCGCCGTCGTTCCGATCGTAGCGCCGGGCAGCTAGTCGGCGTCTTCCAAGGTGCGGATGATCTGCCAGACCTCGTGATACCATAAAGCCCGCCCCAGCCCCGGCGAGAATGAGACGGCATGGCTTCTCGCAGCTCGCATATCCCCATCCTCGGCAGCGCTCCGCCCGATATCGGCGCGACACGAGTGGCTCCCACGGATCCGCACGAGTTCATCAAACTCACTCTGGTGCTGCGCAACCGCCGCCCGGCCGCGCCGTTGCATGATGATCGCGAGTTCGCCGCCACCCTGCCGCGCTTCCGCCACTATCTCTCGCGCGAAGAATTTGAGACCAACCACGGCGCGCAAGCCGGCGATCTTGCGCAGGTGGAGAAATTTGCGCATGAGCATGGATTTGAAGTTGTCGAGACTTCCCCGGCCCGCCATAGCGTTGTGCTGCGAGGCAGCGCCGGCGATTTCAGCAAAGCGTTTCGCATCGAGATGCTCCAATACGAGCATGAGCGCGGACGCCACCGCGGATTCAGTGGGCCGATTTATATTCCGAGGGAGCTTGCCGACTCGGTGCAGGCGGTGCTCGGCTTGCACGACCGCCCTGCCGCGCGGCGCCACATGCCCGCGACGGGCGTGAAGAGGGCGCGGCGCGCGGCGTTTTCCCCGAACGACATCGCGGAACTCTACCGCTTTCCGCGCCATGCCGACGGAAAAGGACAATGCATCGGAGTGATTGAACTGGGCGGAGGCTATTACCGCAGCGATCTGGAGAGCTTCTTTTCCGCGTTGAAATTGCCGGTGCCACGAATCACTGACGTCTCCGTGGATGGCGCGAAGAACGCGCCGGCCGATCGCGCGAGTCTGACGAAATTCATGACCGCATTAACCAGCGGAAAGAATTTCGCAAAGAACGGCAATTCAGAATCGCGCCGCGCCACGGACCTGGCGATGTCCACGACCGAGACGACCATGGATATCGAACTTGTGGCGGCCTTCGCTCCCGGCGCCCACATCGTTGTCTATTTCGCGCCGAACACCGAGCAGGGCATCTATCACGCGCTCACCACCGCTCTTGCCGACAAGAAACATCGCCCCTCCGTTCTCTCCCTAAGCTGGGGCGAGCCGGAGCCGAACGTATCGCCGAAGTACGCGGCTCTGATTAATGAGGTACTGAAGAACCTGGCCAACGTGGGCGTCACCGTCTGCGTTTCTTCCGGCGACTCGGGCGCGCATAACGGAACGCCCGGCAAGCCATCCGTAAATTTCCCGGCGAGCAGCCCGTACGCGTTGGGTTGTGGCGGAACTAAGTTGAAAGTATTGGGAAGCAAGATCGAAGCCGAAACAGTCTGGAATTGCGTCTTCGATGGGATGCACGGCGCCACCGGCGGCGGTGTGAGTCGCATGTTTCCGCGGCCTTATTGGCAGCGGGATTTCGCGGTCCCGCATTCAAGTTCGAAAGACGGCGGCCGCGGAGTGCCGGATGTCGCCGCGGTAGCCGATCCTCACACGGGTTGCCGCATCGTAGTCGGTGGAGTGGACGGCGTCTCCGCGGGCACCAGCGCCGTCGCGCCTCTTTGGGCCGCGCTGGTGGCGCGTCTGAATCACGCCATGGGCGCACATTCGGGTTATCTGAATTCCCTGCTCTACAAGCTCGCCGCGCGGCCCAGCGAAGGCGGCACATTCCGCGCGATCACTCACGGCGAAAATGGTGCCTATCACGCGGGTCCGGGCTGGAATGCCTGCACAGGCCTGGGTTCGCCGCTAGGCGACCGTCTACTCGAAGCGTTGCAAGGCGCAGCAAAGTAGCGCCGGGGCTACGAAGCTTTCTTGATTGCGTTGCGCTGCGAATCCAGAATTTCCTGCAGCGCTTCGCTGATGTGCTCGATGGTATGGAAGGCGCTGATGGCTACTAGCTCGGATTGACTTTCCGTCAGCGGCAAATCATCTAGCTGCGCGTAAATTTCATCGCGATGGTGCGGATCAAGGCGCGCGTGTTTGACCATCGTGCGCAGCCCCTCAGCCGGAAGCCCGTGCTTCTTGCGGATGCCGTCGAGCTCTTTCAGAGAAGTCGGGTTACCTTCCAGCACCGCCAGATACCCGAACAACGCCACCGGATGAACATGCAACGCCCAATAGTATTGGGCGCCGACGAGCGACGCCACCGCTGGCGATGGAAGCCGCGAGAGGACTTCCGAGCGCTCGTTGCCAATTGCGACCAGATCTTCCAGCAGCCAATCGTCGTGGTGCGCCTCCTCCACCGCATGCGTCTTGTAATATCCCGCGAGTTGCCGGCATACCGCATCCGAATCAGCGCGGCGTTGCGCCGATTCCGCCGCAGCGTTAAGGAGCGAAACGCTGCTGCGGATTATGGAATGCATCATGAACAGGAATTCGGGGAACATCTGGGCAAGCTGCACGTGCGTCCAGAACTCATCCGAGACTTCCAACAGGCAGGGCTGCGCCAGCCGCATTTTCGCGCGCAGCCGTTTGCTATGGCTGAGAGATTTCAAGGGCCTTGAGAGCGGAACCGCGTCCGGCAAAATTCGCCGGGCTAAACGAAAACATTCGGCCGAAGATGATGTTTCCCTTCGGGCGCGGCTCCCCGCTTCTTCCGCATTTTGATCAGCACCGTGACTTCGGTGGCCGTGAGTTTCTCGACGGTCTTCTTGTCCTCGTCCGTATACTGTTCAGCGACGAGCACGCCGGCGCTTTCGAGACGATCTACGTTCGAAGCCTTCTTCTTCGCTTTGGACTTCTTCTTGGCTACCATGTGGACTCCTTTGTTCAACAGAGAGGCGGCAAGGGTCGCACCAAGCCTCAAAGCTTGTCAAGATTTCTTCTCAACGCGCCCTGTGCCGGAGTGAAACTCAAACGCGCCGATCAAATAAGCTTTGATGAGATTCCCCGAATGCCTTGTTCCCTTTTGCCGATAAGAACCGGCAGGCAGTGGGCAAGGGCGATCGCCTGCACAGATCCGCTGCGCGACTTGGAGGACGACATGGATTTCGAACAAGCCATCCTGGCACACCGTCATTGGAAGGATAAGCTGAGCGATTATCTGAAGAAGCCCGACGGCAGCCTGTCAGCTATGGAAGTGGCGAAGGATGACAAATGCGAGCTGGGAAAGTGGATCCACGGGGACGGCGCGAAGCACGCAAAATCACCGGAATACCAGCAACTGCGCTCCGAGCATGCGCGTTTTCACAAGGCGGCCGCGGATGTCGTTCACAAAGCGGACTCAGGAGCGAGCGTTTCGGGAGACACCGCGCTCGGCGGCCATAGTGAATTTTCGGCCGCTTCCACCGCCGTAGTGAAAGCGATTATGTCCCTACGCTCCAAACTCGAAAAGCACGACCTAGTCTCCAAGTAGCCGCGTGGCGGGCGAGACCTCCTATTTCTGCGTACGCGGCGCGATTGCAACGCACGCTACTACAATCCATTTGGCCCACGCCCGCGCTAATCTGCTGCCCAGCGCGTTCTCAATGGTCCGCCGCCGCTTCGGAATTGAGCGTAACCCGGTACAACGTTCCTCCGCCTTGTTTTGCTACCAATTCGACTTGGGCGCCATCGTGAATCAGCCGGCTCGGCCACCAGTCGAACGGAGTGCCATCCGAATAGAGCAGAAAAACGGGATGCGCCGCGGCGAAGGCCTTGAAATCGTACACTTGCATCGGGACGTAGGACTTCAATTCGATCACCAGCCGGTCAACGGTGTCGGTTCCGGCGTAAACAACCGCGCTCGGCGGATCCACCAAAGCCACCATCCGCTGGTTCAGGCTTTGCTGCGCGACATGAGAGAGTTCGACGTATCCTCCCGCATTGGAAAGTACCAATGGCAAGTCATTACGCGCGATGGCGTCAGAAAGGAGCGACAGAACCGGAGCGCGGCTATCTGTTCCGTGCGGATTCCGCAGAACGGCACGCACAACGTCGGCCTCTTGAAACGCAACCGCAATGAGAATGAGAGCGGCAACCAGTTGAAATCCGGCGGGAGTGACTTTGCTCAGAACATAGCTGAACGCGATCGCAATCCCCAAGATAGCCGGCAGATAGTAACGATCGGCCGCGCCTCCATGCGCGATCCTCGCTGCGACCACGCCGACGGCCGGCAGCGCGAGGAATCCCAAAACCAGCGCGTGTTCGGATGCGGGTGCGATTTCGATTCCGCCGGTCAGTTCAAGTTGCGTGCGGCCGCGCGCCCAGGCCGCGATGACCACGAGAAAAGAAATGATCGCGATCGCCAGGCCCCACAGCGCATTGAGACGGAAGTAGCCGCCATAACTCATGGGGATCAACATGAACTCAGGCCGCGCCCAGATATGCTCCGCGTACGAGTGGCGGAGCCTCATAAGAAGCGGCGCGGAGAGCAACGCCGGCGTGAGGCTGCCGATCAGGCTAAGCCAAACCCAATATCGGATCCGAGATGTCGAAAACACCTGAACAATCTCAGCGAGAACGAAAGGAAAACAAGCGAGCACCGCGTAATAGTGCAGGCTTTCCGCAAGACTCAAACTCAGGAACAGTCCTACGGTCCATCGCGCCGCGGGCAATCGCTGATAGCACACCAGAGCAAGCGCCAAACAAGCGACAAGCAAACTGTATGGCCTGGCTTCGAGCGAGTACTTGTTGTTGAGGGGCGTGACAAAAATGAGGACCGCACAAATAAATGCGACGCGCGCGCCGCTTCTCTTCTGCACAAAGATGTAAAGGCAAATGAACGTGCACGCAAACGCCAGCGCGGAGACCAATCGAAACGCGAGCATCTCGTTCGAGCTGAAACTGGAGGCGACGCGTTCAATCAAATAGAACAGCGGAGGATTGCCGTCCACTCCGGCCTTCAATGCGCTCCAAATGGCGGATAGATTTGGTTGGCGGGAGACGACCAGTGTCAGTATTTCGTCGAACCACAAAGGCTTCCCCGCTGCTTGCAGTAGATTCCGGAGCACGGAATAGATGGCTAATGTAATCACGATCAGAAAGATCGTCTTCTCTGATTCGGGCTTGGCGCTAAGGCCGGGGAGGCGGAACAGCAAAATGGAAGAATTGTGTTCATTTTGCGGTTCGTTGTTCGCAGCCTTCATCGAGATCATCTTCGATGGCCGCTCCGTCGTACGTGCGCCATCGCACATATTGCTGTGAGTTCGTGAGCGGGAAAGGTGGGAAACATTCGCTGTGCCGTGGAGCGCGACGCATGTTAGGCCGCGCTTTTCGCCAAGTCAATCTGCTCAAGGCAAGATGCCGCAGGGCCGAAAGGCGAAAGGGCTGCCCTTCGGCCTCGGCAAGGGGCCTCAGCGCAAAAACACCCTCCCCTACTGGGAGTTGGCGCCGGTGTCGTGCAGTAGGACTACGTCGGAATCGGTGTGCTCGCGGACCATGGCGATGGACTTGCCGTCCGGCGACCAGTGATAACCGGTGATCAGTTCGCCGAGGAAATTTGTGATTTGCCGGCCTGGCGAGCCATCAACAGGCTGGAGCCAGAGATTTTCTACGCCATTGGCGCGGATCGAATAGACCAGGGCTTTCCCATCCGGCGTGAAACTCAGATGGCCTTTTATGCGCGGATCGGGATCGATCAGGCGCGGTTGCGGATGAGGTCCGCCGTCGAGCGGCGCTAAATCTATTTTCTGCACGCTCGCGCCAGACCCCGACGTCGGCGGGATGGTAACCACGCAGGCGAAATACTTGCCGTCCGGCGAGACCCCGAATTGCCGTGCCGAGATGATGGCATGGGGAATCTCGGTGCCGGGAATGACTTCCGGCTTGCTCGAGCCATCGAGAGGAACACGCATGGCCAGCCCGGCGTTCTCATCGCCGAAATACGCCCACTTGGAATCTGGTGAGCACACGGGATTGGCGTCATACGCGCCGAAGGAAAGTTGCTTGGGGTCGCCACCGTTCGCGTCCAGGCGCCAGATGTTGAGGACGTTTCCGACGACCGGGCCGCTCCAGGCGAGTAACAAATGGCCATCCGCGCAGGCAGCGATTCCATCCGTTCCCGTATTGCTCAGGAGAACAGCCTTGTTGCTCCCGTCCGCGGACACGCGCACGACGTCATTCGCGCCGGTCAGGTAGAAGCCGCCAGTTCCGGCCCAGGCGAAACGGAACAAATCCTTTTCCTGGGTCAGCGATGGATTCGGGAGGTTCTGGGCCGTGCCCGCCGCGGGGAATACGTAGAAGCTGCGCAGAGTTCTGTGCTGAACGGTGGCCAAGGTCTTTGCGTCGGCCGAAACGGTCAATGTGCCGTAGCTGTTGGTGTCTTTGGTGACCGGATGGAACTGGCCGGTCGGATAGGAAATGACGCCGATTTGATCGCGCACGAAGCCTGTGGATGGATCTTGATACAGTCCCAGCAAGCTCTTCCCGTCGGGGAGCCAAACTATTTTTTCGAGATACTTGTCCTTGAACGAAGCAAACTGTTTGGGCTGGCCAGAGCCGGTATCGAAGAGCTTGAGAACGGAGAGCAGATCGCCCACTTGGTATTGCACCTTGGCGATGCCGGTACCGCTCGCTTGCCAGGCAATGAATCGCGATGCTTCCGTTGTCGGACCGCTGGCGACCAGCTTTTCGTCGGAGCCGTCAGCGTTGGCCGTGCGCAGCTGAAATTTGCCGACATCGGGATCGTTGTCGCGCATGAAAGCGAAGCGCTTGCCATCGGAGGAGAAGGACGCGTTGGAGTCAATGTCGTGAGTGATGAGTTGAGGAGCGCCGCCGAGAACCGGAGCGCGGTAGAGATCGCGATAGGATGCCACGGCGGCCTCGGCCTTGATGAAGTAGATGTAATTACCATCGGGAGAAAAATCGAGATCGGTATAGATGGCGTCGGAGGGCGCGATCACCTGCGTGTCGCTGTTGGTCGGCACGTGGCGCAGCACCAGGCTGGATTTTCCGGCGTCTTTCAACTCGCTGAGAATGTATTTTCCGTCGGGCGAAATCGCGGCAAGGGCGGACTTGCCGTTGTTGGTGATTTGGGAGATCGAAAAATTCTGGAAGGGCGGGACGGTCTTGCCGGCGAACAGCGCGTAGATGCCGTAAGCCGCGGCGGCCAGCACCACGAGCGTAACCACCAGACCGGCCGAGAGACCCAGCTTATGTTGCTTGGCCACGACGACGACCGAGCTGCCGGAGGAATGGACCGCCGATGACTGCGTTACGGACGACGCGGCAATTCCAGAACCACTCGGCGCTGCCGGGACCGAGGCCGAGGACTGCGTCGCGGCGGAGGCCGCGGGCACGGCCTGCGAGCCGCTTGGAACGCCGGAAGTGGAACTCGTGTCGCGCTTCAGGCGGCGAAGCTCGGCGCGCATGTCGGCGGCATTCTGGTAACGCAGCGTGCGATCTTTTTCGAGCGCGCGGTTGATGATGTCTTCGAGCTTTGGCGGAATGTCGGGATTGAGACGCACAGCGGCGGCGGGAGCGCGATGCAGAATTGCATCGGTGACGAGAGCGGAACTATCGCCGCGGAACGGCAGCGTGCCAGTGGCCATTTCGTAGAGCACGGCACCGAAGGAAAATAGATCGGTGCGCGCGTCCAATTCCTTCGCGCCTAGTTGCTCCGGGGACATGTAGGCAATGGTGCCGACGGTGGTGCCGGGGCTGGTGAGGTCGACCTCGCTGACGCCTGCCAGAGCGGCGGTTGCCAGCGTAGCATCGTCGCGCGCGTCTTTCTTCTGCGGGACTTTGGCGAGCCCGAAATCGAGAATCTTGGCGTGGCCGCGCTCGGTGACGAAAATATTCGCGGGCTTGATGTCGCGATGGACGATGCCTTTCGAGTGAGCGGCGTCGAGCGCGTCGGCAATTTCAATGGAAAGATCGAGCAGCGTATCGGTATCCACGGGGCGTCCGCCGATGCGGTGCTTGAGCGTCTGGCCTTCGAGATATTCCATGACGATGAAGGCTTTGCCGTTTTCCTCGCCGATATCGTGGATGGTGCAGATGTTGGGATGATTGAGCGCGGAGGACGCCTTCGCTTCACGCTTGAAACGCTCGAGGGCTTGCACGTCGTGGGCCAGAACGTCGGGAAGGAATTTCAGCGCGACGGCGCGCTCCAGGCGCGTGTCCTCGGCTTTGTAAACGACGCCCATGCCGCCACCGCCGAGTTTTTCGACGATGCGGTAGTGCGAGATGGTCTGGCCGATCATTGGTGAAGTTCCGTCATCGGCGACGCATGTTAGGACGCGGGCGAGCGCAAGTCAATCCGCGGGGAAATATGAACGGCTAGCTTTGTGGTGCGAGGTGCCAAGACATTGAAGTAACGAGATCTATTTAGCGGCGAGAGACGGATCGCTCGTAATTCCACATCAGGCAGAAAATTGCTCCGACGACGATGGCTGATTCGATCCAATAAATGGCTGGGTTGCCTTTGAATAGAAGAGCGGTGACGATCAGCGCGATTGCCCAAGCTAATGACCAGAGGATTTGCGAGATGTGGTACTTCTTCGAGGCTGTCATCATGGCAGCGATTTTAACACGGTTGTTCGGTGGCTGGAGGAGCGGGAGACCAACAACGGGGCCGAAACGCGGGTGGGTCTGAAGACCCTCCCCTACGAAAGGCTTATTGCATTAGCTTCTTTAGAGTTGCTCTGGCTTCGGTTACTTGCGGGAGTTTGGTGTGGGAATTCTCGAAGTGGGAGAGAAATTCCTGGTATTCGTTGATGGCTTGATCGCGCTTGCCATCGCGTTCGTACATCTGCGCAAGAAAATAGTGTGTCAGAATCGCCTGCGCGGGGAACGCACCTCGCATGTCCACGAAATTGTCCATGCGCCGCCCGTACAACAAGCTCTTGCGGAATTCGGTTTCCGCCGCCGCATCGTCCTTCAGCAAGAAATGTGCCCGACCCTTCAAGTACCGCACCTCACCGAAATCGGGCAGACCCGCGGCCTGAGCCAGCGCCGCCTGCCCGTCATTGCGCTGCAAGGCCGCAAACATTTCGTGCAATTTCTTGTGATCGTCGAAATACCGCGCGGCCACATACGGATGGCTGGAACGGAACTTCGACATGCTCTGCTCCGCCGCCGATGTATTTCCGGCCAAGGTCTGCAATAAGGTGACCGTAGTGAGTTCCTCATCCCCAATCTTCTGCTGCTGCGCAAACGAAAGCGCCGAGGAATTCTCGCCAAGCATCATGGACAAGAGCGCAAACTGATGCAGGAAATTTGACGCCGCTTCATTCTGTCCCGCGCGCCCCAACTGTTGCACCACTTTTCGATAATTAACCAGCGCGCCCTCAAAATCGCCGCGCATCTGCTGGAGATGCGCTTCAAGCCCCGGCACATACTGTTGCTGTACCGGCAGAGCGTGCTGCGCGAACTGCTGGAACATGGCATCGGCCATATCCGGCTTGCGCTGATCGGCATAGACAACCGCAAGCTTGAGATATTCCCCGTAATCATTGAAGTCAGGCTTCAATTCGAGCGCTTTGCGGTACGAAGCCACAGCCTCATCATCGCGCCCCGCGTCGTACAGAATATCGCCACGCGAATCGAGCGGATTCAGATCCCCAGGACGCACCGCCATGTACGCGTCGTTTTCGGCAAGCCCACCGTTGAAGTCGCCGGACTCAGCCAGGTTGTAAGCCAGACCATTCAGAATATCTTCGTTCTTGGGATCGAGGAGCAGTGCCTGACGGCAAACCTCCGCGCCTTCTTCCGGCCGCCCCAGCACAGAGAGTAAGCCGGATAAATTCGAAATATCATTGCTGGAGCGGGGATATTCCGCGACCACGGCCTTGAATGCCGCAGCCACCGCATCCAGATCGCGCGAGCGGCCAGCGATATGCACCTGCAACTCGAGTTGCTCGAATCGCGGAAGCCGCGCCTGCAATTGCTCCGCTTTCTTGGTCATCTCATCATTTTGCCGTCCATCGCCATCAAGAAAATACTGGTCGGCAAGCCCCATGTACGCCAGCGCAAACTGCGGATCGAGACGCACCGCTTCGTTGAATTCGCGGATCGCGTCGGTGTCGAGAAAACGGCGGCCGTAATCCATTCCCAATTCGTAATGCCGGTAAGCCTCCACATTCGAGGTCGAAGCCTCCTCGATCTCCGGCCCCTTGGCCGGCAACGCCGAAGCCGGCAGGAAATTGCCGGCGATGTTCGCGGTGAGGCGGTCCACCATGCCGAAAATGCTTTGCACGTCCTGGCCTTCGAGCTTGTCGGAGTAGAGGATTTGGCCGGAGGCGGTGTCCTGCACGCGGACATCGAGACGCAATTGCGTAGGTCCGACTTTCAGCAGCGCGCCGGTGATGTAAGCGTCGGCGCCGGCGTCGCGTGCGACTTTTTGGGCCCGCGCGGGATCGAGGGCTTTGCCATCTTTCGTGGCGCTTTGCACCGCGCCCATCACTCGCTCGGTGGAGAGAACGTCGAGGCCTTTCACTTGAGCGAGATTGGTGGTGAGCATGTCGGTGAGGCCGGAGTCGAGCCAGTTGAGGGACTGATCTTGCGTGAGATTGTTGAAGTAGAGAACGGCGACGGCTCGGTGTTGCCCGCTGCCCGCCGGACGGGCGCTGCGGCCGCGCAATAAGAAATAGCCTGCGACTACGACGAGCAGAATTGCTGCTCCGGCAACGGCCAGTCCGGCGCGGCTGCGGAAAAATTGCGTCGCGGGAGGCGGCGGAGAAATTAGCTCGGGAGCCACCGCCGTCGCGCCGGCAGAAGTACGCAGCTTCGCGGAAGACTGCCGCCGCGCGGATTCTTGCGGCGCTGGCGATGCATCCGGCATCTCGAGCGGCGGCAACGATGTCGCCGCGCTGCGTCCGGAATCGGAATCCCGTTTCAGCCTTTGCAGATCGGTGCGCACATCCGCGGCGTGCTGATAGCGTAGATTGCGATTTTTCTCGAGCGCTTTGTTGATCACGTCTTCGAGCTTCGGCGGAATGTCGGGATTGAGACGCACCGGCGCGGCGGGTGCGCGATGCAGAATCGCGTCGGAAATGAGCGCGGAACTATCGCCGCGAAACGGCAATGTGCCGGTGGCCATTTCGTAAAGCACCGCGCCGAAGGAAAATAAATCGGTGCGCGCGTCGAGTTCTTTGGCGCCCAATTGTTCGGGAGACATGTAGGCGATGGTGCCCACCGTCGTGCCGGGACTAGTGAGATCAATCTCGTTGACGCTTCCGGGGGCGGCGGTGGCCAGAGTGGGATCATCGCGCGATCCGTCTTTTTTCTGGGGGACTTTGGCCAGTCCGAAATCCAGAATTTTGACGTGGCCGCGCGCGCTCACAAAAATATTCGCGGGCTTGATGTCGCGATGCACGATTCCTTTTGAGTGGGCCGCATCGAGCCCATCGGCAATCTGGATGCCCAGATCGAGTACGGTTTCGATCTCCATGGGGCGCCCGCCGATGGAATGTTTCAGCGTCGTTCCTTCGAGATATTCCATGGCGATGAACGTGCGCCCCGCATCTTCGCCAATATCGTAGACGGTGCAGATGTTGGGGTGATTGAGCGAAGAGGCAGCTTTGGCTTCGCGCTTGAAGCGCTCCAGAGACTGCGGGTCGCGCGCCAAATCATCGGGAAGAAATTTCAAAGCGACGTAGCGATCGAGGCGCGTGTCTTCGGCTTTATAGACAACGCCCATGCCGCCGCCTCCGAGTTTTTCGAGGATGCGGTAGTGCGAGATGGTTTGGCCGATCATTGCCCCGTTGCAGACCCCGTTGCCGACATTGGCGAGGCATGTTAGGACGCGGCTGGAGGCAAGTCAATCTGGCGGAAGGCGTGGTGCTAGTGGTGAATGAATTTGATGAGCACCGGCGCGACGGAATCCTGAATGACGTGGGCGAACATGCCCGGGCGAACCGTTCCGCGCCATTGAGCGACGAAGCCGAAAAAAGCGCCCATCACGGCGATGAGGACAGCGCGGCGCCATCCTTGATAGAGGTGGGCAGCGCCGAAGGCCGCGGCCGACAGGAGAATTCCGACAGGAAGACTGTGGGTGAGCGCGGCGAACTGGCGCTGAAAATAGCCGCGGTAGACGCCTTCTTCGCAAATGCCGGCGACGGTGGAGAGGGCGACCCAAAGAACCATTTCGAGCGAGGATTGCGGCATCAAGAATTGAATCGATTCATTGGAGGTAGCGTGCAGGAGACCACCGACGAAGGAAACCAGGATAGTTGAGACCAAGATGAGGGAGATTCCGAGGCCCAGGTCGCCAAGGAACGCGCCGAGGGAACGCCAGCGCTGGCCTAAGATGGTGTCAAGCGAGACGCCGCGAAGCCGCACGCCGAAAATTACGATGGCGAGGAAAAGCAATTCAAACAGCATCGTGCGCAGATACAAATTCGGGCGGTGGACGAGACCGGCGCGCACGCCTGCGGCGGTCATTGTGGAGCGGTAAGCGTAGAGCGCTGCGGCGACGACGACGAAAAGAGTGTGCCAGGGACTGGCGATCAGCTGGTTGGATTCGCCGGGTTGCCGTAAGTTGGTGGTGGCCATCTTTGGTTTCCGATTCTCCTCAACCGGATTCGTGAGTTGATCCGATGCGGATTCTGCGAGCGCGCGATTTGTGACTATTGGCTCGCGGCGTCCTCCAAGGATTTGTCCAAGCGATCGAGCTGGCCTTCGAGATCCGCGAGCTTGGCTTGCTCCAGGCGCAGTTGTTCCTCGGCTTCTAATAGCTTGGCCTGAGCTTGTTGCGCGTCGTCGTCGAGGGATTGGATCTTGGCTTTCATCTGGGGAACGGCCAATAGGAGCGACTGGCGCGCGGTGCTGTCTTCGTTGTTTTTATCGGCGCTGTCGGGTTGCTCCTCGGATTGTTTGATGTATGAGGCGAGCTCTTTGCGATTGTCCTCGATCTCGGTGACTTTGGACTGCGCCTCATCGCGGCGTTGCGTGGCGCGATTGACGGCGGTTTCCTGAATTTCGAGCCGGTGTAGGAGGATTTGGGATCTTTGCAGCGAGACGGTGGTGGAGTGGAGATCGTGGCGGATTTGGCGGACTTCGGAGAGAAGGGATTGCAGAGTTTGCGAGTCAGCGGGCGTTTGCGCTGGAGGAGCGGATGGGGCGAGGAGTAATGCGAGAAGAAGAATGGATGCGTGAAACATGGGATGCCTCCCTACGGATCGCAGATGTGGGGGAGAGAATAACACGGAGACGAGCGGAGGCAGCGACGGAGCGAACGTGTTCACGCTTCGGGAAATTTGAAGGCAGGGAGATGGAGTTGTAGGATGCGAAGCATTCAATTTCAAATTTGAAATGGCTCTGTTGACATCCTGCTCATTCGCGCGCCCGATGCAAACCCGAAACCGTGGCGCCCAGGCACGCGGTGGTCCTAGTGGGCGTTCCGGTCGGACACTTCGCCAGCGGGCGCAGCAAGCAGCGCCCCTACGGTCACGAGACTATTCACCACAGAGGAAATCGACAGAGCATGTGAAATCTCGGGGGCAAAGAAATTCTGAAACGACTGGCGGCGGACCAGACGATGCCGAATCCTGGACCGCCGGCCACTGCTTGAAGGAATTATCGAGCCCGATTCACGATCTGGGCGCGCGTCTTAGCGCATCGTAGACCCGTCCAGACAACATATGAGCAAAAGTAATATACCGCGTGAACCTGTCGTCAGGCCACCTCCCGGAGTTGACGCGATTCCCTCTCCCGCGCCTCGCGAAAGAGATCTCCCAGGCTGGGCTGATTTCGTTTGCTTCTGTGCTGCTTCACTGGTGGCTTTCGATCGACCATAAGCTGCATGTTCGCTTCGTAGCGAATATCGCGCTGATCGAAAATCGAGAGCGTCACGTCGAGGAGTTGCCCGTTGCGGTATTCAGGCAAGAGCGGTTGCTGCCCGGCACCAAGCAGAAAGCCGTCGAGCGAATCGCCAGGATAAAGTCGATACTTGCGGCCGAGACGATGGTTCAGAACCTCAGCATCACCGAATCCACCTGACGTTTCTCCAGGAAACTGATAGGGGGGCTCTCCTTCAACTCTAGGCGACGCGATTTCCAGCCACCGAAATTCGCGCTCGTTCGCGAGCGGTGTGAGGCGGTACGCGCAGGGCCAGACGATCCGATCCGAACCGTTGTAGATTTCGAGGCTTAAAACGTAGCCGGTTCCGCCGAACTCCAAGTTTGTTACATAACTCTCAAAGGAAGTAAGCGATTGGTATATAGAAAGCCCTCCGCCGGAGGCCTTCAGGCTTCCCACGACTTCCTCGTCGAGCGGGATGCCGCCGGCGGCCAATTCAGAAAACGAAGCTAGATCAGTTTGGCTAATGCCCTTGCACATTTCATTTTCTCCCTGGCCGCGTCACCGCGACCCGAAATCTAGATTTCGCCAGCCGCTCGGCTGCGGCGCAGAGTCTGTTGCCATAGCACATTCGAAGCCGGCATTCTGCTCCTTGCTCGCGATTACGTACACAACATGCACTCCATACACTCCCCGCCCGGCGCGCAGGATCACCGTGACCTCTTCTCTTCCGCGCCGCTCTTCTGGGATCCTGCGTCGACGCGAGAGCTGGGGCCCGCAGCCAAAAGAATTTCCGTACACAGCGGGCAGAGCGCCACGCCTTCCTGCACAGCAGCGACATCATAGGCACGCGCGAGTTCATGAATCCAGCGGCGCACGTGTTCGGTGAGGTGGAGTGCGAAGCCCTTGCTGTCGCGCTTCGGCGTGAACCCGAGCAGTCTCACAATGGCCCCAATGGTCTCGGGCTCGAAGGATGCATTTTCGCCGCGGCCCTTCAGAATCCTTCTGGCAGTCGTTGTGATCTTGCCGATATGGACTTTGTTTTTTCCCGCTGAATGCGTGTGGAACAGCAACGCTTCAATCGTCACGCAGCGCCAGTCGCGCCAGCGCTCCGCTCGAGCTTGGTCTTCGTAGCCCGAGAGGAGCTGCTCGAGGTCGGCCAGAAGCTGTGGGGCATCGACAATACCGGCGCCGAGGACCCGCGCCAGGATCCGAAGCTTCGATTCAAACTCGGGGAAATCGACGGTTGATTCTCGCACCTTGGCAAGGTTGCGACACCGATACGCCTGCATCATCGGCTGGAGCTTTTCGGTGATCTCTCTCTGGGCTTCCGCATCCAGGATCGGCAACCGCCCGCGAGAGGGCGGGACATTGATGTGAAGTGCGGCTCCGTCGAAGTCGCCGTCATTGAGCGCGAGCCCGCGATAAACCGCTTTCGCACAGAATACGTTGATCAGCCGGCCCTTCCACGAGATGAAGGCACCACGATCATTCGACGCCGCCAGCAAGCTCCGGCTCGAGCGACTCGTCGGCTCATCGTCGATCAACAGTGTGAGTTGCCAATCCAGCGGAAGAGAGCACAGAGCGGACCGCGTTATTTCAGCAAGACGCAGTGGATGGCGAACTGTACATTCGAGCAGTCGCAGAAGTAAGCCAGCTTCGGGCCTCGATCCCGTAATGGCAAGGTACGGAGCAGTTGGCAAGCAGTCCGGGAACCAAGTTGAAAAAACAAAGTACGCGGCTGGGAGCGCCACCTCTTCGGTGAAGCCATAGGCTATAAGTGGCGCTCGAACTGCAGTGAAGAGTTCGAGGGTCGATCCATAATCGGTGGACGTCGACGGCAACGTGATAGCGCGCAGGAATGACGGTTCGAGTACCGCAGGCAAATAAACATTTCCGCGGGTCTTGACGCGGGGCGCGATCGTCGAATTGGCGCCGTCATATGACAGGAGCGTCGCGCGGCCCGATTTGGGGTCCCGGAGCAACTCGATGCACCTGCCATCGGGGAAAAACTCGCCGGTCGTCCAGGTTACCGGACGCCGGTCGACCACCGCTTGGAGATTGGCACGAGATTTATTCCCGTTGATCGAATTGCGTCGGGGAGAGCTTCTTCTGGCAGTCACGGCTCCTCCAGGAACTCGTCGCCCGGGAAGAAAAAATTTCCCGGATCACTTTAGAGCAAAGCGAAACGACGAGCTCCCCCGCCGGACACGCGTTCAAAGTTCGAAGCGGACGCTGTCGCGAGGAGCCTCTCGACGCAATTTTGGCACAGACCACAAAGTTGTCAAGACAAGAAAAGCCGATGCAGTAACCAGACCGGCGCGGCGTTACGCGATGCTCGTGCAGAAGTTTCCGCGCGAACAACACAGTAGAAAAATCGCTATCAGCCGTGAGCACGAGCGATGCGATTCTTGGCAGCGGCGCGCGAATACGATCGCGGCGCGGCCGCGCGGACGCTTTATCCGCAAGAATCGCCGCCGTGTTTTACGGAACCGCAAACTCGGCACGGGTCGCTGTCACCGCACCAGATCATCTTTGACGATCACGCACATCCAGAATCCACACGTGATCTCGACGAGATCCTCTCACGCCGCCCATGTGGACGTGGCACAGTGACGCGGGGCCGTTATGATTCCGGTTGGCACCGTTTTCGCAACGGGTGGGCGACTCTTTATTGACAAGACAGCAAGTCGTTTCTACGCTGCGTTCGTGCTCAATTGCCCACATTGCGGTAACCCCATTCCAGATGCCCTAATCGTAAGGCGGGCCGGACAGATAGGCGGGAAGAGAACTGCCAAGCGCGGGCCAGCGTATTTCCGAAAGATCGCAGCGATGCGAAAGAAATTCAAAGGGGGGAGGCCGCGCAAGAAGAAAGGTTTATAGGGAGTCCTGACCGTTCATTAATTGAAAACCTGTAACCGCGCTCGATTCGTAGCACCGAAAACAGCGCTAGCGATTAAACCGGGGACTATGCGTTGTTCCCCTTTATCAATCAATTCAAGCCGCTTCTGAGACGGAAAGACGCGTTCACGCGTTTCGCTTTTCCAACTAAAACAAAAACCATTGAGTTCACAACCAAATAGAAAGCTTTCATACCGTCTGTTCAATCCCTGCAAGAACAGATCGAACGCAGTCCGTCATCTCTAGTTTTCCTCTACTCTGGTCTGACATCGCACCTTTCTAGTAGCCCGCGTTTGGACCGGCCTGAACTGTTTGCTCCTCGATCAAGCGAGTCACGTGTGATTTGACAAACAGCAAGCCTTGCTGTTATTATCGGAATCTAGAGAGAGGTAAAACCCATGAAAATCAAATCGCACACTCACCCCCGTTTCACACACGCCCCCAGCCCGGGCCTTACGAGACAGAATGCCCCATTGCGTCGTGGCGCAGAGGCGCTCGTACGTCAGAATTTGAGACTTGCGAAATGCTCTGTGGCGGATCCGCTAACACCAATTGCTCTGTGCGGGTTGCGCGACTTGACTGTTAACTTCGGATTTTCTGTAGCTCTTGGCGACCTCCTGTACTTGGATAGGAAGTGGTATGTCACCCATGCTGGTTTGCTGCGCTTAGCCCGCCTCGATCGCTGTTCGGCCATCAAGGTTACCGCCTTGCGAGAACTCTGCGATCCAGAGACAAGCCATTGGGTCTTCAAGGCTACGGTCTACACATCTCCGCGATCGAAGGGATTTGTGGGGTTTGGAGACGCCGATCCCTCGAACGTGTCGCCTCTGGTCCGCGGGGCCGAGATGCGGGTTGCCGAGACCCGCGCGGTGAACCGGGCGCTCCGGAAAGCCTATGGAATCGGCCTGTGCTCGGTCGAAGAGCTCGGATCTTTCTCTCCGCCCACGCCAGCTTCACATCCCAAGCAAGCCGCGCCTGTTTCCGGCAACGGAAATGGTTCGAGTCACGGTCAGCCCCGACTGCGGGATCAACTCTGTCTTCTGATTCGGCAATTTAACCTCGACCCCACTCTCGTGAAGGCCTACGCCGCGGACTTCTGTGGCACCGAAACTCTCAAAGAAGCCAGTCGTGATCTGGTCGAATCCTTCATTTCCCATCTCGCGGCATCTGCAAAAAACGACAGAGATGCTTTGATCTGCAAACTCAACTCCTACGCCCAATCTGCGGAGGTGCAGCCATGAAACGCCATATCCCGGGCCTTCACGCAGTGCGCCAAGCGATGGATGGTCATCTCGAGGGCTTTTTCCTGGTTCGCGTGGATGCCGCTTCCTACCGCTGGCATCCGCAGAAGCCATTCCTCGTTCTCCGCTTTGTAGTCCTTGCGCCCGAATCCTTCGCCACACATTCCTTCTCCGGGCGGCTCTACTGCAGCGAACGTGCACTGTGGAAACTCAATTGGTTCCTGCGGGACTTTGGCTACGACCCGGAACTCCTCGGCCGCGATCAAGTCGATGAGAAGGCTCTTCTAAATCTTCGCGGCGTCATTCGCACCTCGCCCATCGCCTTCAATGGCCGCTCGTATCAGAACCTCGAATCGTTCGCTCCCGCCGGTGAGTGGGAAGAGCTCTCGTGCACTGCGTTGGGCGATCAGAAGCGACAGGAGGTTGCCGATGATCTTTAGCCACACACAAATCAGCCAGTACCTGCGCTGTCCACGCAGCTATCGCTACCGCTATCTCGATGGTTGGCAGGAAAAAGAAACCCGTGCCGCAATGGTCTTCGGCCGCTGCTTTGAGCAGGCTCTTCGGGCCTGCTTCGTGGGAGAGGATCCAACTGCGGTGCTCCACAAGGAATGGGGAGCGTATCGAGACGCTCCGTTTGAATACAGGAAGGGGGATTCCTGGGATCGTCTGGTCCACCAGGGAGTCCATTTGCTCCAGAAGTTCGCCCAGGACGATCGTGTCCGCATTCTCAGGCCGAAGAAGAATCTGCAGGTCAAGATGCTTCGATCGCTTCCCGGAAACAACGAATTCGTTTCCTACATTGACGCGCTTGGAGAGCTCGATGGAACACCCTGCCTCATCGATTGGAAGACCACCACGAGCCGTTATCCCGAAGAGCCCGAGGGATTGCTGGCGCTCGATCCTCAGCTGATTTGCTACTCCTGGATCAGCGGAATTCCCGAAGTCGCCGTGGTCGTGTTCGTGCGCAAGAACCAACCTGAGATTCAATACCTCCGGGCCACGATTTCCGAAGAGCAACGACGGGAGTACGGCCGGCTGGTTGAAACCACAGTTGCTCAGATCGAAGCCGGCCAGTTCGTTTCGCACAGCGGGATTCGATTCCCTCAAAACGGCTGCGTGAGCTGTCCTCATCTGGGATTGTGTCTCAACAACCAGCCACTGATCGACGCAAATCTCATCCGCCGGCCAGGAGCGAGCGACCTTGATTGGCTCAGCGACCTTGACGACTAATGGGAGACCGCTGGTGGCTCCGAAGCTCAACCGCCGCAGGGCTCTGTTTGTGCTGGCCAAGATCGATGAAATCTTGGGCTGGGAGAGGGCCATTGATCGCGAGCGCGATACTCGGTTTGTGGAGCTCGGCCGCTACCTGTGTGAGGTCCGCTCCGGGCAGTACTGGCGGCTCGACAATCTCAAGTCCTTCGATGAGTTCCTCGAAAAGCGCTTTCCCGAATCCCGGCGGAAAGCCTACTACCTGATGGCCATTCACGAACAACTGCCGCGGATTCCGAAACCGGAGCTCCGGGAGGTGGGATGGACGAAGGCTACGGAGCTCGCGAAAATCGCGCGGCGGGAGGGACAGCGCTTCGAAAGTGCAATCTGGTTGCACAAGGCGCGCTCGATGCAGACCGAGGAGTTCAAGCGCGAAGTGGACCGCCACTTGACGGGACAGGAGACGGAGCCGTGGGAGATCATCTACTTCAAACTCTACAAGAGCCAGCTACCCGTGATCGAGCAGGCGCTCGAAACGGCCGCGTTGATGCTCGGCACCGACAAGTCACGTGGCTATTGCCTGGAGATGATCGCCGCGGACTTTTTGGCGGGAGCGAGCTTGGAAGCTGGCGCGGAGAGCATGCTGTTTTTGGCGCTCGCTCGGCTCATCGGCGCTCTTCCATTGGCGCAGAGACTGCAGTTGCTGGACATGGCGAGGAACAACCTTGAACCACTGCCGACGGAAGCGGCCGCGACTGAGGCTTGAACCCGAGGCGTACCGCCAGCTCGCCCGCGAGGTGCTCGCGCGCGATGGATGGCGCTGCCAAGATTGTGGCGCGACGCAAGATCTCCAGGTCCACCACCTCCGATCCCGCGGCCGGTTGGGGGATGATGCCGAAAAGAATCTCATTACACTGTGCGCAGAATGTCACAGAGCCAGACACATTCATGGCCTGACATCATAGGGCAAATCGGAGGGGCGATAACACGTTTAACCGTTCCGTCTCTCTCGCGCTCAACTCGATTCGCTCCTCTTCCATGGGGCCTCCAGGCCCCTAGAAGAGCAGACACTTCTACTTTGCACAAACCGGACATTCTCTCTTTGCAGCGACAGCGTAGAGTTTGCGCAGTTTGCGCTTGACAGTGTAAATTCCGGCAGCTAGGCTACGCGCCATTCGTACGCTGGGGGTCGTGTTCTGAGGAGCTTCTCGAAACTTCGCTTGACGTGCGCTTTTCTTGCCTCTCTGACGTTTCTTGCGCTCGGCAGATTTCCGCTGGCAAATGCGTCTGCGGTGGGAACAGACGCGCCGAGGCGGGTAATTATTGACACGGATCCGGGAACTGATGATGCGCTTGCGATTTTGCTGGCGTTGAATTCGCCGGAGCTGGATGTCCGGGCGTTTACAGTCGTGCCGGGCAACGTGACGGCGAAGCAGGGGCTCGAGAATGCGCTGAAGATTGTTTCGCTGGCCGGGCGTTGCGATATTCCGGTGGCAGGCGGAGCGCAGCATCCGCTGTTTCAAAAATTGATTACGGCGGAGTTCTGGCACGGGGCGAACGGGCTGGCGAACGTGGAATTGCCGGCGAGCAAGTGTAAGGCGGATACACGTTGGGCGCCGGACTTGATCATCGAGATGATTCACGCCGCGCCGCACGAGATTACGCTAGTGCCGGTCGGACCGTTGACAAACATCGCGCTGGCCGTGGAGAAGGATCCTTCGATCGTGCCGCTGGTGAAGGAAGTGGTGATCATGGGCGGATCGATTACGGGCGGCAATGTGAATGCGTCGGCGGAAGCGAATATTTACGGCGATCCGGAAGCGGCGCAGATTGTGTTTCAGGCAGGCTGGCCGTTGACGATGGTGGGATCGGACGTGGGCGAAAGGACGCTCTTCGGCACGAAGCAAGTCGAGGAGTTGAGCAAGACGCACGGGCCGGAGAATGATTTTGCTGTAGCGGTGCTGAAGTATTTGGTGGCGCTCTCGCAGAAATTTGGAGTGGATGGAACGGCGATGTACGATCCGCTGGCCGTGGGAGCGGCGATTGACCGCTCGGTGATTCAAACGCAGCCGATGCACGTGGACGTCGAAACGCGCGGGCAATTTACGCGCGGCGAAACGGTGGCGAACCGGCGCAATGCGGTGGAGAGGAATGTGCCGCACGAAGACCGGCTGTGGATTGAATCGCTCGATCCCGTGACGCCGAATGCGCAGGTGGCGGTGGGTTCGAACGCGGAGAAATTCGCGGAGCTTTTTATTTCCAGAATCCGGGGCAAGTAAAGCGAAGCCGGTTGAAACCGTGGTCTAGGAAAACGTCGTTAGCAGCGTGATTTTCTGCCGAAGCAAACTTCCAGATTTTTCTTTTACTTTCTGTTCAACTCGCGCATCTAACGCCGGTGGGATGGGTGTCCTGATATAAACTGTCACGCGGTCAGGAGTGCGCGCTGTCGAAGTGCGGACGCACGTGCGGATATTCTTACGCTCGATTGATTCCATCGTTTTGCGGGCCTAGGGCGAATCTTGAAAGGAGAGAGGAAAAAAGGATGAACGTTGAGAAGAGGAGAATTGGCGCTCTCATTCTTCGTGGTGCGGCGATCGCTTGGGTGATGATTGCGGCGATGGCCGTGCATGCACAAACGTTGGAAACCGGCGTGATTCACGGAACGATTACGGACAAGACGCACGCCGTAGTGCCTGAGGCCAAGGTTACTTTGACCAATCCGTCCACAGGGATACGGCGCGCGCTGACGGCGGGATCGTCGGGTGATTACGAATTTCAGGCTGTGCCGCCGGGGGAATACACACTGACGGCGGAATCGAGCGGATTTGCGGTGACGATGGTGAAAGGGATTGTGTTGAATATCGGGGCGTCGGTGACGATTGATATCGAGATGCCATTAAGGACGCAGGCTACTACCGTGGAAGTGTCGGCGAGCACCGGCGAGGTGGTGGACACGTCCACGGCCGGGATTACGCAGCTTTTGAATTCCACCAGCGTGGAGAATTTGCCTTTTCCGGGGCGCGATTACCGCGATTTGGCTACTTTGAGCCCTTCGGCGCAGGTGGTGCCAGGATTGCGCGGTGGTTTGCGGCTGGGCGGGCAGCAGAGCGATTACAGCGGATTGGTTGTGGATGGGATGGATACGACGAATAATTTCTTTGGCGAGAATTTTGGGTCGCTGGAGACCAAGAATTTGACGATTCCGCTTGAGGCGGTGCAGGAATTCCAAGTGGTTACAAACGGATTTGCGCCGGAGTTTGGGCGCGCTACGGGCGGGTTGTTGAACGTGGTGACCAAGTCGGGGACGAATGAATTGCACGGCGAGGCGCATGAATATTATCGCGGCGGCGGGCTGACGGCGAACGATGCGTTGAATACGCCTTCGAATATCAATCGGCAGAACCAGTTTGGCGGATCGGTGGGATTCCCGATTCATAAGGACCGGCAGTTTTTATTTTTGTCCACGGATATTCAGCGGGAGAACGGGCCATTGACAACGGAATTTTGTCCGCCGGGGAGCGTGGGTGCGGAGTGCGAGTCGGAATTGGCTGCGGTGGGATTGGGGCCGATCATCCAGCCGCCTTGCGTGCCGGGAGTGGGAAATTGCGTGGCGTCGAACGAGCAGCTGCCGGCGAATTGCGCGGCGGCCGTGGGGCAGCCGGTGCTGAGCGCGTGCTATGGGTTGAAGACCAGCTTGCATGATTTTGAGGGCGCGCATACGCAGTATCAGAATTTCTTTACGCTCTTGGGACACTACGATTACCAGATCAATGCGGCGAATCATTTCAGCGTGCGCGGGCTTGGAACGCGGAATCATACGAATGGTTTTACCGGCGGCCAGGGACAAACGGAAACTATCGATGCGATTGGGAATGCGGAAAATTTTATCAATCAGGGCATCAGCGGCGTGTTTTCGCTGACCACGGTGATGGGTCGGAAGGTGAATGAGGGTCATGTGGGGATTGAAGGCGAGACGCGGAAGCGGCATCCCATTCAAGATGGAGCGCCGGAACTTCAAATCGTCGGGATCGGGAATTTCGGGCAGCGATTCTATCTGCCGGCTAACAATGACAACGGGAAACTACAGGCTCAGGACAACTTTGCCTACAATTTCGGCAAACACGATATGAAGTTTGGCGGCGACGTGGACGCGTTTGTGGACCGCAAGGATATTTTCGCGGGCTGGAGCGCGGGCGAATACGTATTCAATTCGCTTTGTGATTTCGATCCCAATAGCGGCGATCCGGCGATTTGCGCGAATCATACTACGCCGATACCGACCGGGCCGAATCCGAGTTCGTTCGATCAGGGATTTGGGTTGAACGGCGGGAATGTTTTTCCGGCGAATACTTTGAAGCCGGATTACCAGGTGGGATTGGGGGCTTACGCGCAGGACAAATGGCAAGTGACGCCGCACGTTACCTTGACGTACGGGCTGCGCTGGGATGGGACGCACAATCCGCAAGTGCAGAACCCGATTTGGGGAAGCACGGTGCTGGTTGGGCAAGTTACGAACGAACGTATGAGTCCGGTGCCGCAGCGAGTGCCGAATGACTGGAAGCAGTGGGGCCCGCGCGTGGGGCTCGCCTGGAACGCGTTTGGGACCGAGCATCCGACGGTGCTTCGCGTGGCTTATGGCGTTTATTTTGCGCAAACGCCCACGATTTTCTTTTCTTCGGCGATATTGGGGAGCACTACGGCGGCGACCCTGTTCTGTAGCCCCTCTTTCTTCCCGCCGAG
Source organism: uncultured Acidobacteriota bacterium (assembly GCA_963841235.1). Lineage (GTDB taxonomy): Bacteria > Acidobacteriota > Terriglobia > Acidiferrales > UBA7541 > Palsa-147. The sequence continues at coordinate 858,492 of CAWJBU010000001.1, forward strand.
TGCGCCATGCACGCCGCCGCAGGATACGAATATTGGAACGGCTCAGAGCATGGGGGGATTCCCTTACTTATTTCCTTCGGCTTTATCGTTTGGAGTTAGCGGGCTCTGTGGATCCGCGGAAGGATGTCCCTCGCCGACTTATGTTGAACCGCAGTTTCGGAATCCCAAGGTGCAGAATTTGACTTTGGGCGTGGAACATACTTTGGCGCGGACGTGGACGTTCTCTGCGAATTACGCGTTCGTACATTCGGACAACCTGCGAATCGGCGGGTTCAGCACTACGATTTGGAACCGCAACTTCATGACGAACGGCACTGACGCGCTGGGGCGGGCGATCATTACCGGGCCGCTTGATTCGACGCAATTCTCGAATAACGATCTTTCGAGCTTTGGGCGGGCAAACTACCACGAACTGATGGTGGCCGTGAATAAGAAATTTGCAGACCGATTTCAGTTGTTTGGGAATTACACGTGGTCGCGCAATTACACGGACGCTTCCAGCGAGCGCGATACGGATTCGTTTTTTGGGCCGCAGGATCCGCTTAATCCGAATTTGGATTACGGGCGAGCGGGGTTGGATCTGGAGCATCAGTTCAAGGCTGGGGGGGTGGTGTCGCTGCCGCTGGGATTTACCTGGAGCTCGAATTTCATCGCGCATAGTGGATTGGCTTATCCGGCTTACATCACGACAGACTTGAATAGTGATGGAGTGACCAACCAGGGATTTGGGACGAACGATCGCCCAGTGGTGCAGCCATCGAGTGGCGCGCCTTACTTGCTGCCGGATTATCCAGGGCGGCAGCCGTGGTTTTTTAATTGGGATATGCGCATTGCCAAGGATTTTAATTTTGGGGACAGGTATCAGGTGCGGTTGTCGGCGGATTTATTCAATGTTACGAATGCCAGCAATTTGTATTCGGATCCGGATCACAGCGCTTTTATTGATACCTTTGCTTGCAACCCGGCGCTGGGTGTTCTGCAGAATGCTTGCGCTTCGTTGCCTGCACCTGGGCAGGTTTCGTTGTCGAATGGCGGGACTAAGTATCGGACTTTGGACGAATTGGCGCCGGGCGCCACGGCGTTTGCGGCGCAGTTTGGGGTGCGGTTTCAGTTTTAGTGATGGATCGCACGCGGACTTGGCGGCGCGATCCGCGCGTGATTGCGTTTCATTGCAACTGCTTGCTCGTCGGATGCCGGCAGAGACGCCGGCGCTACTTTACGTCTAGCGACGCTCTTGCGCGACGGTAGTCGGGGTCTTCGGGTGAGAGTTGGATGGCTTGATCGTAAGCGGCTTTCGCTCGTGCCGCGTCGTTTTTTTGCTGATAGATTACGCCCATTTCGAAATAGGCATCGGATTCGTTGGGATTGATCAGCGCGGCTTGTTGGAAAGATGCGATTGCTTCATCTAGCTTCCCTTGTTTTTCATCAATTTTTCCCTGCACATAGAGAAAATCCGGCTGATTGGGAGTGAGTTGCAACGCGCGGGTAATTGCTTCGGCGGCTTTATCGATTTCGCCTGTGGAGTAGTAGAGCTTGGCGAGTTGGGAATAGGCGGCGCCGTAATTGGGATTTTTTTCCAGGGCTTGGTGGATCAAATCCAGCGCGCCGGGAAGATCGTTGTGGAGCGCGCGATCGTTTGCTTGTTGGACGAGGTGCAGCGCCTGGTTTTCGTTTTCTCTCGAGCTGCGCAGCGTCTTTGAGGCGGCTTCGAATTTGAACAGCGTTTGTTTTTCTTCTTCTGTTTTGCCCGCGCAGTGTTGGGCGCGGGAAAGAAGGAAAAGCGTTTCGGAATCGGCTGATTGGGATTCAGTGATGGGTTCTACGAGCTCGGCGGCGCGCGCGCAGGCGGCTGTTGCAGTTGCGGCGTCCTGAGTCTCGGACATGCGGATAAGAATTTTCGCGAGTATCGTGTGGCCTCTGGGATTTTGCGGCTGTAGCCGGAGGACTTTTTCGGCCTCGGGTAGCGCCCGCACGTCATCGTTGCGGTCGTCGTAGATTTGGGCGCGCAGGTAATGGGCGAGCGCGTCGTTGGGATCGTGCGCTAGGGATTTTGTGAGTTGCCCCAGGGCGGCTGCGGCGTCGCCCTTAGATTTGTAGGCCGCGGCCAGGCGGTCGCGCGATTCGTTGTTGGCGGGATCCAAAGTTACGGCGTTGGTCAGGTGTTTGATGGCGGCATCGTAGGTTTGCATCTCGATTTCGAGATCGCCCAGGACCGCCAGCGGGGCTGCGCTTTTTGGGTGTTCGCGCGCGGACTGCTCCAGCAAACGGCGGGCTTCCTTTTCGTTGTGGACCGCACGAAAGGCTTCGGCTAGTTGCACTTCTGCGGTGATGTCGTGCGGCGCGATTTTCAAGGCTGCTTGGTAGCCGGCGATGGCGTCGGCGAAATGTCCGTTGCGATCTTGATCTTTGGCTTGCTCGATTAACGCTCGCGGATCTTGTGCGGGTGTTTGTGCCAGGCTTGCGGGCGCGAGGACGAGAGAGAACGAGAGCAAGACGAGACAATGCGATGTGCGGCCAGGCGGGATCGCGAAATTGTGCCGCTTCGGAGCACGTTGCAGGTGAAATGCTTCGGGCATCGGCGAATTATAACATTCGAGGTTCATGGGAATTTTACGCGTGGAGCGATTCATATAGCGCTCTGGGTTTTGCTTGACTCGCGGCGCGCGCGGAACTATAAGCTGCGGCGGCTTGAAAACGTTTGAAGAGGATCAGCGATTGGAATTTTCATGCTGTTTCAATACGGAACGAACACCGGCTCACGGGGATCGCAAATCCATAGGGGGTAGGCTTCGGTGAAACTCAAACTAATCTGCATGATTCTAGTTGGAATGATTGTTGCGTCTGTGGCTGGGGCGCAGCAGAAGAAGAAGGTAATTTTGGATCAGGATGCGCGCGGGCCGGCTACGACGGACCAGCAATCCATGTTGATGTTTATCCAGTCGCCCGAGGTCGAGACGCTGGGGATTACCGTCGTCAGCGGCGACATGTGGCGCGACGAGGAGATTGCGCACACTTTGCGCATGCTCGAGATTGTCGGGAGGCCCGACATTCCGGTTTATCCCGGAGCGATATATCCGCTGATTAACAACATGGATTTTATTGAGCGATGGGAGAAGCTCTACGGCGTGGTGCATTACCAGGGGGCGTGGAATGGGCACCGGCCGGGGATGAATATGGGAGATGGGCAGCGCGGTGGCTGGCATTTGCCGTTTGATACGCCGCATATCGTGGAGGGAGATCCAAAGACCAAGGCGGCCGAGGAAGATGCGGCGCATTTCATTATTCGCATGGTGCACAAGTATCCACATGAGGTGACGATTTATGCGGCCGGGCCTTTGACGAATATCGCGCAGGCTATCAGCCTGGATCCTTCGGTCCCGGACTTGGCGCAGGAACTTGTGGTGATGGGTGGATCGATTGCGCCGGTGGTGCCGCTGGATTGGCAGACGGAGAACCGGCGGGAATTTAATTTTTGGTGGGATCCCGAGGCGGTGCACATCACGCTGACTTCGCCGTGGCACAAGATCACCATCACTACCGTGGACATTTCGGTGAAGACGCACATGACTAAGGCTTTGATTGCGGAGATCGCGAAGTCGCCGAGCGCGGCGTCGCAGTATTTGGCGAAATATGCGGACGAGGAATACATGTGGGATGAATTGGCGGCGGCTGGTTGGCTTGATCCTTCGGTGATCACTAAGGAAGAAGAGCTCTACATGGATATCGATATAGACCATGGGGCTAGTTACGGGAATGTGCGGGTTTTTACGAAAGACGCGCATCCGGGGTTGGGCGAGCAGTTGGTCCATTTGCCTGTGGAATTGGATCGCGCGAAATTCGAGAAGATGTTTGTTGAGTTGATGGCGAGGGCAACGCCCGGAACGAAGGCGGCCGGAGGAAAGTAACGGGCGTCCGGAATAAATTTCAAATTTCAGATAAATTTGAAATTAAAACTGAAGAGAGCGAAGCTCGATGCTCGTAGGGTTTGGTTAGCGTGCCCTGAGTTACGGCGGCGGGCGGAGCAAGCCCCGCCCCTACGAATTACATCGGAATGCGGCGCCGCCACTGCCTGATTCGAGCCATGGTGGGAGTTCGCCGGCGTGGTTTAACGTTGCTAACTGCGGGAACGAACCGAAATCTGCGCGGGAAGTTACGCCGGTTAGCACGGCTATGAAATTGATGCCGGCGCGCTGGGCGGCTTCAGCGTCTACGACGCTATCACCGATGTAGACGCATTCCTCCGCCAATACCTTCAGCTGACTCATCGCGGCGATCAACGATTCCGGATGCGGCTTTTGATTCTGCACGTCGCTGCCACCGATTATGACGGCGAAGGCGTCGGCTATTTTTTCGCGCTCCAGGATGGATTCGATGTGGATGCGGCGCTTTGTGGAGGCGACTGCGAGCGTGATTCCTCGTGCGCGGAGATCGCGCAGGGCTCCCGGGACGAAATCATAAATTACAGCTGAGCTGACCATTACTTTGTCAGCGCGGGAGTGGAATTGGCGGACGAAATCTTCGCGGCGCTCGGGACTGGTGTCGCCGGTGAGCCGCGTGAAGGATTCGCGCAGGGAGAGGCCGATGGTGGCGTTGACCGATTCACGATTTGCCGGTGCGATGCCCATGGCGGCCAGAGCTGTGTTTGCGCAATCGAAGATGCCGTTGGAGGAATCAGCCAATGTGAAATCGAAGTCGAAGATGGCGGCGCGGATGGTGTGGAGTGGCGTCGGGCGATGCACGCAAACCTCTGCGAATCCTTCGACCTGGTAACTTCCCGAGAAATTCTAGCTGGATTGCGTCAGCCGCGGGATCAATAGATTGAAAAAGCGCTCCGGATTCACTTCCACCGCGACTTTGCAGTTGGGGCGGAACGTTGTGTCGCGTTCGGCCGGGAGCGCTCCAGCTTCGGCCATCGGCGGAGAGACGCGCACGGGGCCTTTTGCCCAGGCTACGGTCATGCCGGCGGTGAATTCGCCTTCGGTTTCGATGTCGATATGGTAGTCGCGGAGGGTGAGGATTTCGGGATCGATCATGCTGGCGACGGCCAGCGGGTCGTGCATCATCGAGCCATTGCCGATGCCGATTTTGCGCACGGTGTCGATGGCGTTGCGCATGATTTTTGCGGCGGCCTGGCTGACGGGATTTGGGGCTGCGGCGAGTTTTGCGACGTGCTCATCCATAAGCAGGACTTTGCGCGTGACGTCGAGGCCGACCATGGTGATGGGAATGCCCGAGTCAAAGACGGCGCGGGCGGCCTCGGGATCGACGTAAAGATTGAATTCCGCGGCGGGCGTGATGTTGCCGGCGGAGATTGAGCCGCCCATCATTACGATCGCGGGGATCATTTTTGCGATTTCGGGATCGCTGCGCAGAGCCGTGGCGATGTTCGTGACCGGGCCGATTGGGACGAGCGTGATTTCGCCGGGATTTTCGCGCACGATGCGGCGGATGATTTCCGAGGCGGTTTCTTTCACCGGCTTTATTTTTGGTTCGGGGAACTCGACGCCGCCGAGGCCGTTGTTGCCGTGCACGTAGCTGGCGGTCACTAGATGGCGCACCAACGGCACGCTGGCGCCCGCGGCGACGGGAATTTCCGGATGGCCGGCGATTTCGATTAGGCGCAGGGCGTTCGGAAGCGTCAGCGCCAAAGGGACGTTGCCGGACACGGGCGTGATGGCTTCGACTTTCAGCTCCGGCGAGCGCAAGGCGAGGAAAATGGCCATGGCGTCGTCCACTCCAGGATCTGTGTCGATGATGATGCGGCGAGGTTTGGTGGCGTCGGGGCGCGGCGGGAGATTCGGGGGCACGGCGGATTCAGCGGGGCGCGGGGTGATACCCGCTAGCCGGGCTGCGAGGGCCATGCCGACGGTGGTGTTGAGGAATTCGCGGCGGGATGGAGAGGAGTTTCTTGAATCGTGAGTCATGGTGATTTTTGCCTCCTAGGGTCGCTTAGATCCTTAGGCCCCGAAAGACGCGGGGCCGCAGGATGACAACATTTCGCGCGCGCTCATCGCTCGCTAAGAACGGCAGATGCTACACCTGTGCGAGATGAATTGCGACAGTTTGCTTGTCAGTTGCGGCGGCGCCGATTGATTTATTTGTGGCGGAGAGGCGGGAATTTGTAGGGCGTAATTCCCTTCTCCTCGTTCACGGTGATGATTTGATCGGAGGGAATGTCGGTCAGGATCTGCTTCGTGCCACTGGGCCATTGAATTTCGAGGCGATCTACTTTGCCGTGATTGCCCAGGCCGAAATAGATTCTTGGGTCTTGCGCGGAGCAATAGCTCATGCCGCCTTTGGCTTGGTCGTAGCTGGTGAAGTCGCCGGCTGTGATTTTGAGGCGGGCGCCGGTGCCATCGCGATTGCTTTTTACGCCTACCAAGTGGACTCCCAGCCAGTGATTCGTTTTTGCTGCCGGTGAACTTGCGCCGGTGTTGCGGAAGAGTTGGGCTTCTTCGCCATTGTTGTTGACCAGAAAGCTCCGCCAGCCGTCGTTGGCGTAATCGCCTACCGCCAGGCCTCTGCCTACCTTTGGCGCGAGGAATCCGGCCGGCTGCGTTGCGGTTGCGTCCACGAAATGGCCGTTGCCGGTGTTGCGGTAGAGCTTCTTCGATTCGGCGTAGTTCACGTCGGGATGGTAACGGGCGATGTTGTCGAGGATGTGGCCATTGATGACCAAGAGATCGCGCCAGCCGTCATTATCGAAATCGAAGAAGCGCGCGCCGAAGCTGCTATTGAGGATATTGGATTGGCCCATGCCGGACGTGATCGTGGCGTCGGTGTAAGTGCCGTCGCCGTTCGAGAAATATAGGCGATTCAGTTCGAAATCCAGATGGCTTACGAACAGGTCCATGCGGCCGTTGTTGCGCAGATCGGCGGCATCGGCGCTCATGCCGGCTTCGGGTCGGCCGTCTTCGCTGAAGCCGGCGCCGGAAGTGTAGCTGACGTCCCGGAAGGTGCTGTCGCCATTGTTCAGGTAGAGAAAATTTCTTTGCGTGTCATTCGCGATGAAGATGTCGGGCCAGCCATCGCCATTTAGATCGGCCAGGACCACGGCCAGGCTCTTGCCGTCTTTGTTGGTCAGGCCGGCTTTTTCGGTGACGTCGGTGAAAGTGCCGTCGCCGTTGTTGTGAAAGAGGCGCGGCGAAGTGCCGTCGAAATTGTCCGGATGGCAATAGCTGCTGACTTGCGGGATATCTTGATAGCCAGGTCGAAAATCGCCGCAGACTGTTGGATGATCCACATCGTATTGCACATAGTTGGCTACCAATAAATCCAGCTTGCCGTCACGATCGTAGTCAAACCAGCCTGCCGCTGTGCCCCAATTGCCATCGTTGCCCACGCCGGCTTTGGCGGTTACGTCGGTGAAAGTGCCGTCGCCATTGTTGTGATAGAGGACACTGTGGCGATAGCCAGTCATGTAGATGTCCGGATATCCATCGTTATCGTAATCGCCTACGGCCACTCCGAAGAAAAATGTGCCGTCGGAGTGGATGCCGCTTGCGGCGGTGACGTCGGTGAAGCTGCCGTCGCCGTTATTGCGGTAAAGGGCTGGTTGCGGCGCCTGCGCGGGATGAAAGAGCGGCGTGAAGCCGCTGTTGACGAAGAAGGCGTCCAGGTAGCCGTCTTGATTGTAGTCGAGCCAAGCTACTCCGGCGCCCATGGTTTCCGGGTACATGCGCTTGGGGGATTGCGCCCGTTCGTGATGGAAATGAATGCCGGCAGCGGCGGTAACGTCGGTGAATTGGATGTGAAACGGATTGGCTTGTGCCGACGGCGGAGCGGCGCGATGAGCTTGCGGCTGCGTCTGGGCGAAGCCGAGCGTGCAGACAAGAAGGAACGCGCCGAGCAGCGTGCCAGTAAGGCGCTTATTTGGTTGAGGATTGAGGCGTTTGCGCATCGCGAGGCGAAAGTTTAGCATCGCCCACACGGCCACCCACAAGAATTCAACCATCGCGCCTCTAATATAAAAGAACTAGTGCTTGACAGGGTGGGGGCTGACCGATACCCTACGGCCCATTCGAAGCGGGGGTCGTCGTCCTGTTCCAGCGCGTTGAACGGCGAATCGTACTAAGCATTGCGAGTCACCGGCCGCAGATTGCCCGCACATTCTGGACAACTTCGAGATTTCGCCTGAGAACAAGTCCATTCGCAAGCTCAGATTGAACGGGGGAGCAACGATGAAGATTGGAAAGATGATGTTGGTGACGATGGCCCTGCTGGGATTGCTCGTGACAGCCGTCGGCGTGAACGCGCAGTCGCTGGAACGCGGCGAAATCCGCGGCACCGTATACGACTCGACGCATTCGATCGTTCCGAAAGCCAAGGTGACGATCTCCAACCCCTCGACGGGATACAAGCGCGAGCTGACGACTGACGAGTCGGGGTCGTATTCGTTCGCGCAACTGCTGCCCGGCGTGTACAAGATCCGAGCCGAGGCGGAAGGCTTGGCGGCGACCGAAGTGACCGACATTACCGTGCAGATCGGCGCGAGCCTGCAAATGGACATCACGCTGCCGGTGAAGGGCCAGACGACCACCGTAGAAGTGAGCGCCGCGGCGGTTGGGCCCGTGGATACGACAACAGCGGGCATCAATCAGGTCATTAACACCAAAGACATTGACGACCTGCCTCTCTCCGGCCGCGATTATCGCGACCTCGCGCAGTTGAGCTCCTCCGCGCAAATCGTTCCGGGTCTGCGCGGCGGGATTCGCCTCGGCGGGCAGCAGAGCGATTACCTGGGAATGGTCATTGACGGCCAGGATAGCTTTAACCCCTTCTTCGGCGAAATCTTCGGATCGCTGGAGACCAAGAACTTCACCATTCCACTGGACGCGGTACAGGAATTCCAAGTGGTCACCAACGGCTTCGCCCCTGAATTTGGCCGCGCTACGGGCGGTCTCGTAAACGTGGTGACGAAATCCGGCACGAACGAAGTACACGGCGAGGCGCACGAGTACTATCGCGGCAGCGGTCTCACGGCCAATGACGCGGTCGGCCAGCCCCCCAACATCGCCTCGCAGAATCAGTTCGGCGGTTCGATTGGCTTCCCGATTCACAAGGACCGCCAGTTCCTCTTTCTTGCTACCGACACCCAGAAGCAGAACGGCCCGCTGCTTTCGAACCTCTGCGGTGTGGGAACAGTGGCGGACTGCAACACCACGTTGGCCGGCGCTGTCGGGCCGACGTTTGCAAACTGCCTGCCGGGCGCCTGCGCTGCCGGTCTGATTCCTCTCCCAGGGGCAGCCACCGCGGGCTTCTCTCTACCGGGCTCTTGCGGTAGCCCGACGGCGGGACAATCATTCCTAAACGCCTGTTTCGGGGTTAACAGCCTGGCGGATTTCAACGGGCCGCACACGCAGTTCCAGGACCTGTTCACGATCCTCGGCCATTACGACTATCAGTTTACCCAGGCGAATCACTTCAGCGTGCGCGCCTACGGGACCAGGAACCACACCAGCGGCTTTACCGGCGGTTTGGGACAGAACGAAACTCCGGTGCCGTTCGACACGACCGAGAACTTCCTCAACGAGGGCATCAGCACTGTATTTGCGCTGAACACCGTTTTGGGCCGCAAGGTGAACGAACTGCGCGTCAGCGTCGAAGCGGAAAATCGCATCCGGCATTCAAACGGACCGGGCACGCCTACGATGCTCGTAGGCAACATCATGTTCGGAAATCGCTACTACCTGCCGATCAACGGTCAAAACGACAAGCTGCAAGTCGCTGACAACTTTTCCTACTCCTTCGGCAAGCACGACATGAAGTTCGGCGGAGACTCGGACACCTTCGAGGACCGCAAGGACACCTTCGTCGGGTGGTCCTCCGGCGAATTCGAATTCGGTAGCATCTCCGATTTCAACTCTCCAAACGTTGCCAATTTCGCTCCCTTCGGCCTGATTCAGGACGTCGGTTTGAACAACGTCCCGCTCTTTAACGCCGGCACGCTTTTCCCGAATTATTTGACGGGCGTGGGGCTGTACTGGCAGGACAAATGGCAGATTACCCCGCGGATTACGCTGACTTACGGTTTGCGCTGGGATGGAACCTGGTATCCGCAGCCGCAGACAGCGACTCCCGGGTTCGGGACGTATACCGGGACGGGTTCTGGCTCCAAAGCGATTCCAGTTCCGCAGCGCATCCCGGATGATTTCAAACAGTTTGGACCGCGCGTCGGATTGGCCTGGAACGTAGGATCGGTGCAGTCGCCGACCGTTGTTCGAGCCGCATGGGGTCTGTACTACGCGATATCGCCGACGATCTTTATGCCCGCGGGCGGCGGCGGCAAGACCGCTGGAATCTTCTGCTTCGATCCCAGTTGCTTCCCTGGCGCCGGGTTTCCTTATCTGCTTCCGAACTCAGTGCCCCAAGGAATCAACGATATTTGCGGCGTTTCGGATATTGGATGCCCAGGACCCAATATCGTTGAGCCGGACTTCCGCAATCCCCGGGTATCGAGCCTGACTGCAGGGGTGGAGCACACCTTCGCAAAGAGCTGGCAGGTGACCGGCACTTTCGCGTGGGTTAATTCACAGCACCTGCGGACGGGGGGTTACGGAACTGAAGAAGCGTGGTATCGGAACTTCGTCCCGTGCGGCCAAGCAAACGCACCGCCGGCCACGGACCAATTCGGCCGAACGATCATTTGCGGGCTTCTGGACCCGCACCTTGCGTCCTTCACAAACTCAACGGGAAGTTACGCCCACGGGAATTACGAATCGGTGGTGATCAACCTCACCAAGCGCTTTGCAAACCGCTTCCAGTTGTTCGCCAACTATATGTATTCGTACAACAAAGACAATGGAGCGAGCGAACGCGACACCGATACTTATTTCGGCCAGCAGGATCCCTTCAACATCAACCTGGATTACGGACGCAACAGCCTGGATATCCGCCAGCAGTTCAAGATGGGAGGCGTGGTCGATCTTCCCTGGGGCTTCTTGTTCAGCTCCTCGGTGATCGCGCACTCCGGAGTGCCGTTCCCGCTCTATGTGAACGCCGACGTCAACGGAGACGGGGTGGCCAATTCGGGATATTCACATAACAACGACCGCCCGATCATTCAAATCGGAGGCGGCAAACCCTTCCTTCTGCAACGATATCCTTTCGATCAGCCGAATTTTGTGGAGTGGGACGGGCGGCTGGCGAAGGACTTCAAGCTGGGCGAGCGGTTCACGGTGGAACTCTCGGGCGATTTCTACAACCTGACCAACAGGCATAACTTGTATTCGAACCCGGACACCAACGGTACGATTGACTATGCGACAGCGGGGGCTTGTGTGCCGTGGAATTCGATTTTTGTGGGAGCGCCGCAAGCAAGGGGTGAGAGCTGCGGCGCGTTAACCTCGAAGTCGCTTTCATATTTCCAGAGTATTTCGGCGGGAGGCGCAACTTACCGTGCGATCTCACAAGTTGCGCCGGGCAGCACGCCGTTCGCGTTCCAGGCCGGGGCCAAGTTCATTTTCTAATGAGCTTACGACCCGCAGGGCGCAGGCGGTTTCTTCAGGGGCTCGGAAGTTCGATCATGTTGGCAGCCGCCGGGAGCGATAAGCTCCTGGCGGCTTCTTTTTTTGGAGGAAGCGGCGTGACGCAAGGAACGGCGATGCGATGGCCGAAACCGATTGGCAGTCCCGTCCTCGATAGCCTGCACCCGGTGATCGAGCATTCGCGCGATGTTTCCACCGACGTCGAGCGAATCGTTGAAGTCGCCAAATTCATGGCCTACGAAGCGTTGCCCATGCCCGAATACGCGCTGCCTTATGGAATCGGGAATGAAGACCGTCGCGAGGCCGTGGATTTCATCATGGTCTCGGATTCGATTGATACCGCATTCACCGATTTCAAGACCCACGTGAAATTTCAGACGGAATTCAAGGGCCAGAATTGGTCGGACTCGGATGCCGAGTTTGCCTGCCTGAAGCGTGCCATGGACAACAAGATTCCCATTCTCGACGGGAAGTGGATGGCGGAGGCTACGCGCAAGCAGTTGGCGGAGATTTTCAGCGGCAACATCGAGATCCCCATGCTCGATGAAAAGCTGGCGGTGCTGCACGAAGTGGGCGCCGTGCTGGCGAAAAAATACGACGGGCATTTTCACAATTTCATCGATGATTGCTCGCCGCGGCTTTATGACAATGGAAATGGGATTGTGGACCGGCTGGTGAAGGAATTTCCGCGATTCAATGATGTGAGCCAATACGACGGTCACGAAATCAAGTTTTACAAGCTGCCGCAGCTCGGAATTTGGATGCTGTATGCCAATCTGCACCGGCGCGGATGGTTCAAGCTGGATGATCCGGAAAAGATGACCGCGTTTGCGGATTATATTGTCCCGGCGGCTTGCCGGATTCTAGGGATCATGAAGTATTCGCCGGCGCTCGAGAACGCCATCAATACCTATCAGATGATCGAGCGCGACAGCACGCAGGAAATCGAGATTCGCGCGCACATGCTTTATGCCACGGCGCTTTTACGCGAAGAGGTCAACAAGATTCGTCCCGCGGATATGCAGGTGATCATTCCTCAGATTGATGCGCGATTGTGGCTGCCGTACCACACGACGTTCTGGCCGCACCATCTGACGCGCACTATTATGTACTAGAGAGTTTGGGATAGGGAGTAGAGGAAGCGTGGCTTCAGGGGCCAAATCCCAAGCCCTTTCGCCGACTGAATGTCAGGGCTGAAGAGTCTGTGTGGGAACCCCGGGATTTGTCTGGGCACGGCTTCAGCCGTGCCGCGAACGCCGCAATATCAATGCGGCTTTAGCCGCTGAGGTTTTGTTTCTCCGGTTCACACACACGCTCTGAAGCCCTGACCCCCTAAAGAGAAATCCAACTTCGAGAGGGCACGGTGTTGAGTCGCGGTAAGCGTTTTCGATCCTTCGAAATAAGTGGGCGCAGCAAGCCGCGCCCCTACGGACTTCCTCTAAATATGCCCGTGAACCGAATTTTCAAAATCCTTCTTTGCACGCTTCTACTGGTGATTGTCGCGGCGCCCCTGCGTGCGCAGTCGCGTCGGAAAGTAATCATCGATCAGGATTGCGCCGGGCCTGGCGGAACAGACATGCAGGCGGTGCTCGCGTTGGTGAACTCGCCGCAGACGGATGTGTTGGGAATCACGGTCGTAACGGGAGATGCCTGGCGAGATGAAGAAGTGCAGCACACTTTGCGGCTGCTCGAAATTATCGGGCGGACTGAAATTCCCGTGGTGCCCGGCGCGGCGTTTCCGTTGGTGAATACGAAGGCGGACGTAAAGCAGTGGGAGGCGAAATACGGCAAGGTGATTTATCAGGGCGCCTGGAATTACGGAACGCCGGTGCATGAGGCATTCGTGATTCCTCCGATGGTGGAGGGCGTGCCGAAGATCAAGGCATCCACCGAAGATGCAGCGCATTTCTTGATTCGTATGGTGCATCGCTATCCGCATCAGGTGACGATTTATGAGGGCGGGCCGTTCACCAATCTGGCGCTGGCGATTGCCATCGATCCGGACTTTGCAAGTCTGGCGAAAGAACTGATCGTGATGGGCGGAAGCATCGCGCCGGTTACCGACGATCCAGAATTCAAAGACACGCCGCGGCGCGAATTCAATTTTTGGATCGATCCGGAAGCGGCGCGGCGCGCGTTTCATGCGCCGTGGCCGCGCGTGGTGGTGACGACGGTAGACATTTCGATCAAAACGCACATGACCAAGGAACTCATCGCGGAAATCGCCGCGGGTAAATCGGCTTCGGCGAAATACGTGGCCAAGTACGCGCAGGAAGGATATCTCTGGGACGAATTAGCCGCAGCCACATGGCTCGATCCTTCAATCATCACCAAGACTTCGAAGATGTATATGGACGTATCCGTGGACCACGGCGCGACTTACGGCGACACTTTGGTCTGGGCCGAGGGTCAGCAGCCGGGCTTGGGTGAGGATTTAGTCGAGGTGCAGGACGATTTGGATCTCGCGAAATTCTACAAATTATTTGTCTCGCTCATGACCGCGGACCGGCCTTCGCCACGGCGCGCGCCGGCGCGAACCGGTCATGGCGATTCGCCGGACCCGCTTCCGGAGACCGATTCGAGCGCCTTGCGATAAGCGGGATCGTCGGGCGAGAGCTCGACGGCTTTCCTGTAGGCTTGCTGGGCTTGCTTGCGGTCGCCTAGTTGCTGGTGGATCGCGCCGATTTCAAACCAGGCCTCGGATTCTTTCGGATTTGCCTGCGTGATTTTTTCGAAGGTCTGGAGCGCTTCTTCCGCGCGGTTTTCCTTCTTGAGAATTTTTCCGCGGATAAATAGATAGCCGGGATCATTGGGGCGTGCAGCCAGGGATTTTTCGATGGCTTCGCCGGCCTTCGCGAATTCATTTATGGAATAGAGAGCTCTTGCGAATAGCGCGTTAGCAGCGGGATTTGCGGGATCGTTCTTAAGGACTTGATGGAGTAGTTCGATGGCCTGCGCGAACTGGTTCTTTTTCGCAAGCTCGCCCGCCTCTTGGAGCTGACGATCCGCTGCTGCCGAGTTGTCGTCCGCGGCGCGCTCGTGTTCCTTCCGTTCGATTTCAAGGCGCTCAAGCGCTCGCCGCGGCGCGGAGCTTCCCGGATGATCTTGCTTGGCGCGCTCGAGTTGCCGGCGCGCTTCGTCGTAATTGGCGACGCGACGGTAGGCTTCGGCCAGGCCCAGCTCGCCGGCTTCGTTGCGCCGATCGAGACGCAGGGCTTCGTTGTAGGCGGCAATGGCGCCTGGGAAATCTTCTGCGGCGGCAAGGGTGTCACCGAGCTCGATGCGCAGGCGGACGGTGCGGGGATCAAGCTCGATAGCGCGGTGAAATTCGTCCGCGGCGGTCTCCCAATCCTTTTCCGCAACGGATTCCTGCCCCAGCTTTTCGAGTTCACCAGCCGTCACCGGCTTCGGACGCGACGGCGACTGCAAAGGTCCCAGGTAAAGAAGAAGGAGGAGGCCCAAAAGCATGGCCGAAAGTATAGCATTGCGCACCCACGGCACTTTTGAGCTGGCCCGCCGAATAAACGAGCTTCGGAGGCCAGCGGGAGTTAGAGGAATCGCGAAACAAAACCGCGCCCGGCCCGTCCGCGTCGCCCTGATAGGAAAGCAGCGCCCCAATCGGTTACAAATCCTCCCAAATTATCCCTTTGAGATAATAGCACTTTAATATTGACACATGCGTTATCTAATGCTAGCCTTTATTCGGCGCTGCCGTTGAGACCAGACAAAAATCGGCGCCAGAATGGACCACCAGCAAGCCGCGCCGCAAACCTACGCTTCACCACTCCAAAGAAGCCGCAGTCCAGCCGGCCCAACTCCATGGACAACCCATGATCTCCTCCCAAAACGCAGCGCCCTCAGCGTCTCTGCGGTATCTCTTGCCGTTTCCTGCCTCAAGTCTCCAGTCTCGAGCCCCCAAAAAGGCGAAGAAAAATCTAATCGCGTCAGAAATTATTAGAAACGCTCACAACTTCAACAAAACAAACGAAGGAGATCAATTCTAATCGCGTCAAAAACACGGTCTTACACCTGCGAAAAACACCAAAATTCAGGTCCACCAGCGAAACTGCGGCGAAACTACATCTGAGCAGCCGACAAGCTCCCCCGAAAAAGACGCGCTTGACGCGGCTCGTCGCAAGATTTATAAGCAGCGCACGCTTTTCGCGAAGGAACCGGGCCATGAGGCGGCGTCGAATCGCCGCCGTGGTCTGGATCGCTCTCAGCCTCGCGGAAATAGGCTCGTCGAGCGCGAACGAATATGCCGGTCCCGCATGCGGACCGGCGCTACAAACACCGGGGGCTATATGGCTGGAAAAGTTGATGTAGTCGGAATTGGGAGCTGCACCGTCGATTATTTCGCGATTGTGCCGCGCTTGCTGGGGCCGGAGGAAAAAATCAATGCGGAGCGGCTGGAGATTCATGCCGGCGGCGTGACCGCGAATAACCTCACGCAAGTCGCCCGGCTGGGCGCAAAGACGGGCTGGCTCGGCTTGATCGGCGATGATGACAACGGCCGGATTATTACCAAGGCGTTCGAAGCGGACGGAATGGATTGCAGCGGGATCGAGGTCGTGAAACATGAGCTTTCGTCGCTGACATGGATACCCGTGGATGCAGCGGGCGATCGCTGCATATACATGTTCCCGAACATCACAGGGAAAATTTCGCCGTTCCAGGTGAACAATCGCTTCGCGCCGCATATTCAGAAAGCAAAGCACTTTCACACTGAGGCGTCACAGTTGCCGCTCGTCCCGGTGCGCGAGGCGATGAAAATCGCGCGCGCCGCGGGCGTTCGCGTGATTTTTGATCTCGATGTGTCGCCGAGCTTTTTCGCGCAAGCGAATCTCGGCTCGGAACAGGATTTGGCGGCAGCGCTGCAAATGGTTGATGTCTTGAAGCCCTGCAAGGCCGCGGCGCGCGAGCTCACCGGCGAAACCGACTTCGATCGAATCGCGGCGGCGTTGCTGAAGATTGGGCCGAAGCTGGTGGCAGTAACAATGGGCGCCGATGGCTGTCTGATTGCCACCAAAGAGAAGACCGCGCATGTGCCGGCGTTCAAAGTAAACGTTGTGGATACGACGGGCGCAGGCGACGCGTTCATGGGCGGCCTTTCTTACGGCGTGCTGCAAGGTTGGGATCACGAGAAAGTTGGAATGTTCGCGAACGCTTGTGCTGCGCTTTGTTGCACAAAAGTGGGAGCGCGGGCAATGGCAAAGCATGATGAGGTCGTCGCGTTCATTCGCTCGAAGAATGGTTCGGCGGCGGCTTCGTTTTAGCGATTGAGATCTAAAATGCCGGCCTGAAAGGCCGGCGCTACATAGGCGCAACGGAGAGGACTAATTCATGTTCACGCCACCGACTTTTACGATCGCCATGGTGATGATGGTCGCCTCGGCGATCTGCTGGGGCTCCTGGGCGAACACGTACAAGGGAGTGAAGAATTACCGGTTCGAGCTTTTCTACTGGGATTACGCGCTGGGGATTTTTATCGTCTCCCTGATTCTCGCACTGACGATGGGCAGCAGCGGGAACGACGCTTCGAGTTTTTTGAATAATGTGCACTCGGCGGATACGTCGAACTTTTGGTTCGCGATGCTGGCGGGCGCGATTTTCAATCTTGCGAATTTGCTGCTCGTGGCGGGGATCGATATGGCCGGGCTGGCGATTGCGTTCCCGGTTTCGATCGGCATCGCGCTGGTAGTCGGTGTCGTACTCACTTATTTGCGCGAACCGAAGGGCAACGCGGTAATGCTGGGCGCAGGAGTGCTCTGTGCGATTGTCGCAGTGCTGCTCGATGGAAAGGCTTACGGGCAGCTTCCAGCGGGAGGGCGGGCGGTTTCGCGCAAGAGCATCATTACCTGCATCGTTTCGGGCGTGCTGATGGGCTTGTGGGCGCCGCTCTCGACCCATGCGATGAGACAAGGAAATGCGCTCGGTCCGTACAGCCTTTCGGTTTTCTTTACGTTTGGCGCGCTGCTCTCCTGCTTCATCTGGAACATTTATTTTATGAAGCATCCGCTCGTGGGAGAACCGGTAGCATTCGGTGGATTTTTCAAAGCGCCATTCAGCGGGCACATGCTTGGGTTGCTCGGTGGATTTATTTGGGGAATCGGCACGGTGTTCAATCTCGTGGCGGGAAATTCCATCGGGCTGGCGATTTCGTACGCCATTGGTCAGTCGGCGCCGATGGTGGCGGCGCTCTGGGGCGTCCTGGTGTGGAAGGAGTTTGCGGGAGCGAACAAGCAGGCGCGCGCTTATCTGGCGATGATGTTTTTATTTTATTTTTTGGCGATTCTGCTGGTGGCGCGAGCGCATAACGCGGGTTAACGCTCGCTCTAGTAGATTCATATTATTGACCGCTCTCGGGCGTTGCTACAAACTGCCGCGATTTTTCAGATTCTCTGGCGTTGTGGTGTCCCAATCGCTCAAATTGAATTACGATTGCTGCCAGCCTTGAGATGAACCGGCTCCGATCATTTCTTCTCTATTTTCTCTTCCTGAGTGCCGCTTACCTTTTCGCGTGGCCTTACGCGACTGTCGTCTATGAAGGCACTGTCTTGCTGCACTTGCTGGCGGGCGCAGCGTTTCTGCTGCTGGGACTTCCCTTCTTTTGGCGGAGGGTAACTTCGGGAAATTCGGCCGAGCGCACAGCTTGGCTGTTAATCGCGGCGGGCGGCGTGATTGGAATTGCGCTCGTTTTCACCGGCACGCCCCGCAGCCGCTTTCCTTTGCTCTATGCGCACATCGGCGCGTGTCTCGCGGGTGGCGTAATTCTCGCCGCGGCGTGGGCGGGGCGACGCGGATGGCTCGCGGGATCGGCGACGCGCGCCGCGTTGCGTTACGCGCTCGGATTCGCCATTGCAGCGGCAGTGACTGCGGGAGCGTGGTGGTTGCGCACCGTGCCGTTCGAACGCGCTAATCGGATCGAGAATCCGCGCATTGCGCCCGCGAGCATGGACTCGGAAGGCGACGGGCCGCAGGGGCCGTTCTTTCCGAGTTCCGCGCAGACGCCCGAGCAGATGCGCATCGCCAAAGAATATTTCATGGAGTCGCAATCGTGCGAGCGCTGCCACTCCGACATTTACAAGCAGTGGCAAAGCTCGATGCATCATTTTTCATCGTTCAACAATCAGTGGTACCGCAAGAGCATCGAGTACATGCAAGACACGATCGGCATCAAGCCATCGCGGTGGTGCGCGGGCTGCCACGATCCCTCGCTGCTTTTCAGCGGCGAGTTTGACAAGCCGATTCGCGAAGTCGAGAACACGCCCGCAGGACAGGCGGGGCTTGGCTGCATGATGTGCCATTCGATCACCGGCGTGAAGAGCACGATGGGCCAAGGCGATTACCGCCTCGAAGTTCCGGCGCTGCACGACATGGCCATGAGCGAGAATCCTTTGGTGCGGCGCTTCCACGATTTTCTGGTGGAATTGAATCCGGAGCCGCACCGGCGGACTTTCTTAAAGCCGTTCATGCGCACGCAAACGGCGGATTTTTGTTCTACGTGCCACAAAGTGCATCTCGATATTCCGGTGAATCACTACCGCTGGACGCGCGGATTCAACGATTACGACAATTGGCAGGCCAGCGCGGTCTCGGGCTACGGCGCGCGGTCGTTTTACTATCCGCCGAAGCCTTCGACGTGCGCGGATTGCCACATGCCGCTCGCGCCGTTGCACGATACGGCCGCGGAACCGAAGATCGTGCACTCGCACCGGTTTCTGGCCGCGAACACAGCGGTGCCGTTCGCGAATCGCGACGAAGCACAGCTTGATGCGACGGAGAAATTCCTGCAGGACAAGCGGGTCAGCGTCGATATTTTCGCGATCACTCCGGAGACCAAGCAGGAGACGGCCGCAGCCGCTCCGAAGATTGCCCCGGCGCCGGAATTGGAGACCACATTCGCCGTCGGTGAAGAAGCCGAAGCGCCCGGGCCTGCGGCGGCGGGCGCGGCGGCTGAAGAAACATCGGCGCCGCCTCCGCCCGTCACCGGGC
>CAWJBU010000002.1:0-412426 GCA_963841235.1 uncultured Acidobacteriota bacterium
TAAGCAGAGGGTCGGGAGTTCGAATCTCCCCGGGCGCGCCACTTCTCGATTTTTGACTTTCAGCGCGGTTATTGTTCGTAGGTCTGGCGAATCGCGCTCGAGCGATTTACTCGCTGCGGAGCGAGATCATGGGATCGATTCGAGCGGCGCGGCGCGCGGGGATGTAGCTGGTGAGAAGCGCGATGAACGTCAGTAGCAGCGGGATTGCCGCGAAGGTCAGCGCGTCAGTGGTCTTCACGTCGAACAGGAGGCTCTGCATCAATCGCGTCAGGGCGAACGCGCCGGCCAAGCCGATGGCTACTCCGGCTAGCGCCAGGGTCATGCCTTGACGCACTACTAGCGCGAGGATGTTTCGCTGCGACGCGCCCAGGGCAATGCGAATTCCTAGCTCGCGCGTGCCCTGATTTACGAGGTACGCCATCACGCCGTAGACCCCGACCGTTGCGAGCGCCAGGGCCAGGCCGGCAAAGCCGGTGAGTAGCACCATCGAGAATTTGCGCCGGGCGAGCGATTCTTCGAGGCGCTGCTGCATCGTTCGTACGTTGTACATGGGAAGATCGGAATCGAGTTCGCGGAGTTCTTTTTTCACGCCTGAGGTCAACGCGGACGCATCGGTGCGGCTGCGCAGGACGACATTCATGGCGCGCGACGGATATTGCGTCTGCGGAAGATAGAAAGCGATACGCGAGTCGGAATCAAGGGTGTACTGCTTGATGCGCCCGACGACGCCGACGATGGTGATCCATTTGCCGTCGGCATCGAGCCCGCCGAAGGCGATGCGCTTGCCGATCGGATCTTCTTGCGGCCAATATTCCAGCGCCATGTACTCGTCGATGATCGCGGCGCGCGGATTCTCTTGCGAATCCTGATCGTTGAAAAATCGCCCTCGGCGCAGCGGAATTTCCATGGCTTCGAAATAATGCCCGCCAACAATGCGCTGGTCGGCATTAATGAATTGCTCGCCGGGCGGCGGAGTGCGGCCTTCGATGACGATGGGCCCCCACGCGTACATTTCGCTCAGCGGAAGCGAGGTGATTGCGCCCGCGGCGGTCACTCCGGGCAGCGATTCGAGACGTCCCCAGAGCTGGTGATACGTTGCCAGGATCGCCTGCGCGTCTTTGTATTTCGGGCCGCTCACGGTGAGTTCGGTCGTGAGCACGTTATCGGGATTGAATCCCGGCGAAACTTGCAGCAGCCGCGCGAAACTTCGAATCAGCAGGCCCGCGCCGATCAGCAGCACCACGGAAAGCGCCATCTCCGAAATCACCAGCATGCGGCGCAAATTATTGCCGCGTCCCCAGACACTGCCAGCGCCCGCCGAGCCGCGGCCGGCGTCTTTCAGCGTGCCGTGAAGATCGATTTGCGTGGCGCGCCATGCGGGCGCGAGGCCAAATAGAATTCCCGAGAAGACGCACAGTCCTACAGTGAACAGCAATGCTTCGCCATCCACGCCAATCGAGGCGAGCCGCGGGACGCTTTTGGGCCCGAGTACGTGGACCCAATGCACGCACACGAACGAAAACAGGATGCCGAGTGCTCCGCCTCCGAGCGCGAGCAGCACGCTCTCGGTGAACAATTGCCGCACGATCCGGCCGCGGCCCGCGCCGAGGGCCGCACGCACGGCGATTTCCTTCTGCCGCGCGACGGCGCGCGAAAGCTGCAGATTCGCCACGTTGGCGCAGGCAATCAGCAGCACGAATCCCACGGCGCCGAGCAGCACGATCAACGAGTAGCGCGCATCGCCGACAACCTGTTCGAGAAGCGGCACGACGCCGAACGTCAGCCCTCCATTCGGCGGATACACATCGGGATAGTCGCGGCGCAGGCGCGCGGTGATCGTATCCATCTCCGCCTGCGCTGAGCGCACTGACACGCCCGGCTTGAGCTTACCGATGATGTTGTAGTCTTCATGGCTGCGAATCCGCGCTGCGTCGGGAGCAAGCGGCAGCGGAAGCAAGATGTCGGCCTGTTCGGCGCCGTCGAGCGTGGGCAGCACTTCGCGCGGCAATGAAAATGATTTCGGCAGCACGCCAACCACTTCGCGCGACACGCCGTTCACCTGGACAGATTTGCCGATGATTTGCGGATCGCTGCCGTAACGCCGCGCCCACATTCCATAGCTCAGGACCACAGTCGGCGCGGCGCCCTTCAGGTCCTCCTCGGAGGTGAAGAGCCGGCCCATGGCCGCCTTCTCGCCGAGCAGCGGCAATAGATTCGACGAAACATGGATCGCCCCGACGCGCTCCGGGTCGCCATGGCCGGTGAGGTTTTCATTCCCGCCGATAGCGATGGCCACCTCTTCCAGCCCGTGATGGCCGGTCTTGATGTCGAAATATTGGGCCGTCGAAAACCAATCCTGCGCGATATTCAATCCCGGCGAGCGATTCCACAGAATCACCAGGCGGTCCGCGTCCCTGTAAGGCAGCGGCCGGATCAACAGCGCATTCGCAATGCTGAAAAGGGAAGTGCACGCGCCAATCCCAATGGCAAGCGAAAGCGCGACGACGGCAATGAATCCAGGGCTCTTCCGGAATGTGCGGAGTGCGAAGCGGAGGTCACTGAGCAGCGTATTCATGGAAAGTTCGCCAAATCCTAACACGCGCGATGAAACCACGTAGGCGCGTCGCGAGATTTCCCGGCAAATAGGCTATTAGACGCGGCCGAATTAAAGATGTCGCGTGCGAATTGGCGGTTTCAATCGGGAAGTGAATTGCGCGAGCCTTCTACTTGGAGTTGTATTTCCGCCATTCGGACGCTTTTTGCTTGGCCGCGTCCTCGAGCGCGATGAAATGGTTGACGGCTTTTTCCGCGGGCTCCCATTCCTGGATCAATCGGGTCCGTTGTTCCTGGAGTTGCGCGATATCGCGCGGGCTGTACTGCGACTGGGCGAGCAGGGCCGCATCTTGGCTACGAACTGCCCGCAATTTTTGCGCGAAGTCGTCAATCGCTTTCCAGATATCCGTCCAGGTATCGAACGCTCTGCGGTTCCAATCGTCCCGGCCGCGAAAAGGCACGTCATCGTCCCGCAGATACGACTTCGCGATTGATTCAATGGACTGGATGCGATTGTGGGCCGCTTGGGCATCGGCATACTGCTGCAGAGATGCAAGCTGCTGCGCCGTCATCAGGTCCTTTGGCAGATAGTAGGCCGCCATGTTGTTCGCGCGAATGCTTCCCGCGGGCAGATCATCGCTGGCAGCAGAGCCAAAATCGTCGTCGGTATAAACGTGCTTCGCGTGCTTCTTTTCCGGCGCTGGAGCGGCCGATTGCGAAGTGCCGGGAGGTGTCAGCGCCCCAGTTGCCGGAACAGGATTTGCGGGCGGACTTTGCGAACCAGCACTCTGGGCGCGAGCGCTTGGCAATACCAAACACGCGGCGAGCAACCCAAGGCCCGCAATCTCTTTGAGACTCATATGATTCTCCTGAAGCTCGCCCAAGACCGAACGAACAGCGCTGTTGTTACCCTACCGCTGCCCGCAACTTCCCTAATGAAAATTGTCCGCGGAGGTTTCGAATGCGAAAACTTCCTCGATTCTGCCGCAAAAGTTACTGAAAGGACATGCTCGATAGCTCAATTCGCATGATCAGATTCAGTGGTGACCGTAGAATTGACGCATGAAGAAGGCGTCGATCGTCTTGGGAATCGTCCTGGCGGGACTGTGTTCCATCACTGCGTGCTCGGGGGGTTCGCCTGCAACTGTCAGCGCGCCATCGCCCACAAAGAAATGGGATTTCACAGTGGCGCACCTCACGGCAGCTGCGCGCGACGGATACTATGCCGATCAAACTCCCGCCATAGGCGATGACGGCACCATCTATGCGGGCGGCAGCCTGGGCCTCTATGCGATCCGTCCCGACGGCACGGAAAAGTGGCATTACGATTCGCCCGGCCAACCTGCGAACGCTCCGGTGCACTTTGTATTGATCGATGACATCGGAAATATCTGGTTCGATGTGACCAGCAGCGATTCCGGAGGCGCCGCCCGCGTCGGCCCGGATGGCAAGGGCGGCGAGGTCGGATCGATCGCCCCCGTCACGCAACTCGGCTCCGCCCTCGATGGGACAGTCTTCATGGCCACGTCTGCCTCGGTGCTGCAACTCAGCACATCGCGCGACAACCCGGCCGTTATGTGGCGCGGCTATGCTACCGGGATGGCGTTCACTTCGGACGGCGGAATGGTGTTCACCAGGGCCGGTGATACGCTGAGCTATGCGGACCGCGGGCACAATGTGAAATGGAATCACAAAGTTTATGAAGGCGGTTGTGGCGCACCCGTCGTCGCCGCCGATGGAACGATATATCTTCCGCGCGCGGGCGGCATGGACGCGTACAATCCCGAGGGAAAGCGCCTCTGGGCGTTTGATTTATCGGATCGCGCGACTTCGCCTTCGATCGGCGATGACGGCACGCTCTATTTCGGCAGCGATGACGGCAAACTTTACGCTCTCTATTCCGACGGCCATCTCGAATGGAAATTTGCTTCCGGCAGCCCGATCCGCACTTCTCCGACGGTGACGAGCAATGGCGAAGTGATTTTCGGCGGCGTCGATCACAATCTTTATGCCGTCGATTCACTCGGCAATCTGAAATGGAGATTCACCGCCGCAGGCCAGGTCTTTTCGCCCACCGTTGCCACCGACGGAACAATCTACTTCCAGAGCTCCGACGGCAAGCTCTACGCCATCCAAGACATCGGCGAGAACGGGGGCCTCTTAGGCCAATGGCCGAAGTATGGGGCCGGCGTGCGCAACACCGCTCGCGCCGCTCACTGATCCTCTTGCGTGGCGCGCACTCTGCTGCGGGACGCTCGCGCAATTTCTAGGCGCGCTGGTGCGAACTCCGGTAGCGCCGTCTCAGCGCGCGAATTGGCCGCGGAAAATAAAGTTCGAAGTTGGGTCCCTCCGCTTTCACGTCGGGAAGCCGCTCGGCGGACAATCCATAACGCAAATCCGCGTAGCAGTGATACCACGGCATCAGCGCATCCACGCCGAGCAGCGATTTGCGCCCGTCGAGCCAGTCGTTCCACATCATCGCGCGCGCCCAGCGAAAATTGTGCAGCAGCTTCAGCGGGATGTTGTTATATCCGCCGTTGAAATAGTGACTGTAAAATTCCCAGCGCCAGGATGTACGCAGAAGGCTGCGCACAGTGTCCTGGCGCAAATGATGCGCTACGGCTCTCGGCTCGAAGACCATCTTGTGTCCCGCCTGGAGCAAGCGGATGCAGAGGTCTACGTCCTCGAAGTTCGTGCGATATCTTTCGTCATATCCGCCCGCCGCTAATAGCACGCTCTTGCGGTAGAGAGTGCCGAAGCCCCCGAGCCTTTTCGGCGACGGCCACTCGATCTCGATGCGAGTTTCGCCCAGATCCTGTGCCATGTACGCCGCCCGCCACGCGTTCGCCGCGCCCTCGCGATACTTTTCTAGCAGACGGCCGCCCGAACCAACAACTCGTGGATCATTGAACGCTTCGAGCAAACTCTCGAGCCAGTGCTTCTCCGCGACAGCATCCGAATCCATCGCGGCCACCAGTTCGTGCTGCGCGTGTGCAAATGCGGTATTGCGTCCGGCGGCGAGTCCTTTGTTCTTTTCGTGGTGAATGATTCGCACCGGATATTTCGCAGCGATATCCAGCGTCCCATCCGTGCAACCGTCGTCGATGATGAGGAATTCGTCCGGCGGCCGCGTCTGCGCCAGCATGGCCTCGATCGTTGGGCCGATATACCGCTCCACGTTGTAGCAGGGAATGTAGGCCGAGATTTTCATGTTCGCCGGCAAGAGCAGACTCGCGCGGGTGCAGCGCGCACTAAGCCGAGAATAACTTTCACTACTCTCATTTGCAACGCTTGGGCGCGAGCGAAGAATCCGCAAATAGCGCGAAATCGCGTTTCTGGTATTCTTGAGCGACGCCGAAAGAAATCCTGCAGGGAGAGAATTGATTGGGCTTCGCTCGAATCAAGTCGAATAGCCAGACACTTGCCTTTCGCAGGCGCATCGAAGGAGAGGACTCCCGGATTTGAGCTCCGGCCACATCCACAAAATCGAGAAATTCAAATCGCGCCTGTTGCGCACCGAGCGCGACCTGATTATTTATCTGCCACCCGGCTACGACCAGCAGCCTCATCGCCACTTTCCCGCGCTCTATCTCCAGGACGGCCAGAATCTCTTCGACGGCGCCACATCATTCATCCCTGGAAAATATTGGCGCGTCGGAGAAACGGCCGACTATCTCATCGGCACGGACGCGATTCGGCCGCTCATCATCGTGGGCATCTACAATTCCGGCAAGCGCCGCGTGCGAGAGTACACTCCGACGCGTTCCGGACGCCTCGGCGGCGGCAAGGCCGATCGATACATGCGGATGATCATTGAGGAATTGCGTCCGTTCATCGAGTCGAACTATCGCGTGCTTCTGAGCGCCTGGCACACAGGCTTCGGCGGCTCATCTCTCGGCGGTCTGCTCACTCTCTACGCCGGGCTCCGCTATCCGCATGTCTTCGGGCAGTTGGCCGCGCTTTCGCCATCCGTCTGGTGGGATCGCGGATGGGTGCTCCGCTTCGCAGCGCACGCCGAAGTACATCCGCGCCCGCGCATCTGGCTGGACATCGGCACGCGCGAAGGGCCGCGTATCGTCCCAGGAGTCGAGCAATTCCGCGACGTGCTTTGCAGCAAAGGCTGGTCGCTCGGCCGCGACCTGCATTTCGAAATCATCGAAGGCGGCGAGCACAACGAAGAAGCCTGGGCCGCGCGCGTCGGTCCATTCCTGCAATTCCTGTTCCCAGCGTCCGAGACCCCTGTATAATCCGCGCCAATCGCCGCCGGAAGTCATGCGGCGCGCGATTCGCGGAATCTCAAATGCCGGAATCCAAGCCGCTCACCATCCTTTGCCTCACCTCTTATGAGAAGGGGCAGGAGTTCATGCGCGCGTGCAAGGAGGAGGGCTGCCGCGTTCTGCTGGTTACCGTCGAGAAGTTTCGCGAGGCGGATTGGCCGCGCGAGGCCATCGAGGAGATTTTCGTCACTCCCGCTGAAATTCCTCTCCAGGATCTGATCTACGCGGTCAGTTACATCGCGCGCAGCCGTCCCATCGATCGCATCGTGGCTCTCGATGAATTCGACATGGAAAATGCCGCGGCCCTGCGCGAACACTTGCGCGTTCCTGGCATGGGGCTCACTACCATGCGCTACTTCCGCGACAAGCTGGCCATGCGCGGCCGCGCCAAGGAAGCCGGCATTCCCGTGCCCGATTTCATTCACGTGCTGAATTACGACGCGCTGCGCGATTATATGGAGCGCGTGAAGCCGCCCTGGCTGCTGAAGCCGCGCTCGCAGGCCTCCGGCATCGGCATGAAGAAGATCGAAGAAGCGTCGCAGCTTTGGCCTTGGCTCGATCAACTCGGGGACCAGCAATCGTTCTACTTGCTCGAGCAGTTTGTCCCCGGCGACGTCTATCACGTGGATAGCATCGTCGCCGAACGCAAAGTGGTTTTCGCCGAAGCTCACGCCTACGGCAAGCCTCCGTTCGAGGTCGCGCATCACGGCGGAGTTTTCACCACGCGGACGCTGTCGCGTGCGGGCGCCGAAGCCAAGAGCCTGCTGAAGTTGAATCGCGAGCTGATCGAGGCGCTCGGACTCCTCCGCGGCGTCACTCATGCGGAATTTCTGCGCGCTCACGACGGCGGCAATTTCTATTTCATCGAAATCGCCGCGCGCGTTGGCGGCGCTTACATTTCGGATGTCGTCGAAACCGCCACCGGCGTCAATCTCTGGCGC
Source organism: uncultured Acidobacteriota bacterium (assembly GCA_963841235.1). Taxonomy (GTDB): domain Bacteria; phylum Acidobacteriota; class Terriglobia; order Acidiferrales; family UBA7541; genus Palsa-147. Next base: position 7,772 of record CAWJBU010000002.1, read on the forward strand.
GAATGGGCGCGCATCGAAGTCGGCGGCGGCAAGCGCCCGTACACATTGCCAAGAACACGGCGCGAGTATTCCGGCGTGATTTTGTCTCTTGCGCGGCAGGAGCAGCCGGACACGTCTGCCTACACCGATCCGGAAATTGCCATGCGCGTGAAGAAGTATCACCACGCCGGCTTCGTCTTGAAATCTTCCAAGGCCGATCGCGTCAAGGAACTTCTCGATTCCTACATGCTCCGCTTCAAAGACGATTTCATGGCCAGCCAACCGGTACCCGACAAACCGACTTCATAGCTCGCGGCTGCCGCGGCGCATTGACAGCGCGTGAACGCGCACGTACAGTGCTTGGTTAGTTCCTCAGGCCGCACGTATTCAAGCCGCGCGGGCGGATACGTGGCAAGCCCAGGAGTGCCCATGCTTGTCCCGGTAGTGCATCGCAATTTGGCCGCGCGCGGCTCTTTGGTCTTGTTCTCGCTCCTCGCTGTCATTGCCATCCCCGCTACGCGTGCTTTCGCGCAGGCGCCGCCCAGCGATCCGAACCAGCAATCAACTCCGCCTCCCGCGCCCGCTAAGTCTCTTGATCAGACGCCGGCAACCGAGCAGCCCCAATCGGCGCCAGAGATGAGCACGCACGAGTCGTCGCCGCCCTTGCGTGTGCCGGTAAATTTGGTTCTGGTTCGAGTCGTAGTCCGGGATTCTCACGGCCAGCCCGTCGGTAATCTGAAGAAAGAAGATTTTCAGATACTCGACGCCAAGAAGCCCGTGCCCATCACTCACTTTTCTGCGGACACGCCCGAATCGCTACAGGCCCGCGTGGTGCGCCCCGAGCCGATTCCCGGCGAACCTGCGTCAACTACGACCTCCAAGCTCACGCCACCGTCGCGATTCGTCGCATTTCTTTTCGACGACACGCGTTTGAAATTCGACGAACTTCTCCGCAGCCGCGAGGCCGCGGACCATTACGTGAAATCGGCCAACTCGCCTTCCGATCGCTTCGCCATCGTCACCATCTCGGGCCAGAACCAGCTCGACTTCACCGACGATCGCGCCAAAATTCATGAAGCGCTGATGCGACTGCAGCCTCGCGCGGTCGGCGCCGTGGACACAACCGGCCAGAATCAGTGTCCGCCGGTCACGTACTACCAGGCTTATCTCGCACAAGTGGAAAACGATTCCAATGCCATCAATGTGGCCGTCGCCGATGCGCTGGCTTGCGCCTACGACAACAACAGTCAGTTCGCCGCCGCCGCTCAGGTTCTGGCGCAAACAGCCCTCGTAACCGTTTTCAACGCCGGCGATTCGGAGACGTTGTATGCATTGAGGCGGCTCGACGAAATGGTGCGCCGGCTCATGGCTACTCCGGGTCAGCGCAGCATCATTTTCGTTTCTGGAGGATTTCTCTACCCGACGCGCGAGATGGAATTCAGCGCGGTTCTGGACCGCGCGGCGCGCGCTAACGTCGTAATCAGCACTCTCGACGCCCGCGGCCTGTATGTCATCACGCCCGGCGGAGACATCAGCAATTCGACTCTAGGGACCACGCAGACGTTTGGGCTTCACACTAATTTCGATGTCGCCGAGCAGTCCGAGCAATCAAACGTGCTCGAAGAACTAGCCGACGGCACGGGCGGTGCACATTTTCACAACAGCAATGATCTCCAGGGCGGCTTTCAGGTGCTGGCAAGCGCCCCGGCATATTCCTATCTCCTCGGATTTTCTCCGCTCAAGTCCACCTACGACGGGAAATACCACAATATAAAAGTGACGCTCACCGCCAAGCAGAAATACGAGATTCAGGCTCGCCGCGGATACTACATGCCCAAGCACGGCACGGATCCCGCTGAAGCCGCCAAGCAGGAAGTGGAAGAAGAGCTTTACTCGCAGGAAGAGATCCACGACCTGCCCGTCGAACTGCACACGCAGTTTTATAAACTCAATGCCAATGATGCGAAACTCGCGGTTATGACCCACGTAGACGTCGGGCGGCTGCGATTCCGCAAAGCCGATGGCCGCAACATCAACGATCTGACCGTGGTGGCTGGGCTTTTCGATCGGAATGGGAATTACCTCACTGGCACAACGAAGACAGTGGAGATGAAACTCCGCGACGAAACTCTCGCCAAGCTCGAGCGCACCGGCGTGAACATTCGCACAAACTTCGACGTCAAGCCGGGAACCTACTTGGTCCGGCTCGTCGCGCGCGATTCCGAAGCTGCGCTTTTGACGGCGGCGAACGGCATGGTTGAAATTCCGTAGTGAAGGGGTGGAAGATGAAGGCTCGCCCAGTTCTCTCCTCGCGCCTCGCTTGGATACTTTTCATTTTGATCTGTGTTCTCGGCTGGCGTGGCACTCACTCTCTGGCCGTGGCTCGAGCCCAGCAGGCTTCTCCGCCGCCCGTAGCCTCTCAACAACCTGACGCTCAGCAACCCGCACAGCAGGCGCCCGCGCCCGGCGCCACTGTTCTCAAGTCTGAGGCTCGCCTCGTCCGCGTGGACGTGGTGGTTACGGATAAAAAAGGCAATTACGTATCGGACCTGAGTGCCAAGGATTTTCAGGTGTTTGAGGACAACAAAGCCCAGGCCGTTTCCATGTTCGCTTTCGGCACCGATCCCTCCGCGCCTCCGGGAACACAAAAGCACTACATGATCCTTTTTTTCGATGATTCAACAATGGACGGAGGCCAGCAAATTCAGGCCCGCGACGCGGCAACGAAGTTCATCGACGCCAACGCCGGGCCGGATCGTGTGATGGCCGTAGTGGACTTCGGAGGGACACTCCACATCGTGCAAAATTTCACCTCGGATGCAGTACGGCTGAAGAAGGCCGTCGCCGGGGTGAAAGGATCTGCCGTGGCGCCAAACGGTGAGCCCGCTGGGCCGCAGACCGACACGATCGTCTCGCCCGGCCTGACGGCATTGTCGACTTCAGCGGCGGATTTCGGGGCCCGCAGCGCGATGCTGGCGATTCGCAGCCTCGCGAAAAATCTCGCGCCGATTCCGGGAAGGAAGAGCTTGATTCTTCTCACCACCGGATTCCCACTTACTGACGAAGTCGAAGCTGAGCTTCCCGCCACGATCGATGCTTGCAATAAGGCCAACGTGGCAATTTATCCGCTCGATGTCCGCGGCCTGGTTGCCCCGACTATCGGCTTCAATCGAATCCAGCCGCGAGGGAACTCGTCCGGGGAAGCATCGCGGTTGGCATTCAGCGACGGTACGCGATCTTCTGAAAGTGAAGGTCCCGGAATTCGGCTGGCCTCATTCACTCCTGCAAACGGGCCTGGCTTTGTCTATGCGCAGCACGGCGGCGGTGGCGGAGGCGGCCACGGCGGCGGCGGAGGCACGGGCGGCGGCGGAGGAACAGGTGGCGGTGGAGGCACGGGAGGCGGTGGTGGCCGCGGCGGTGGAGGTGGAGGAACGGGAGGTGGAGGTGGTAAGGGCGGCGGTGGTGGCACCGGTGGCGGCACCGGCGGTGGAGGCGGGGGGCGCGGCGGATCCGGATCTGTTCCCGGCGTGCCTTTCGGAAATAGCATTACTGCGCCGCGCTCGATCGTCCCGCCATTCCCTGAGTCCGCCACGACGAATCAGCAGGTCATGTACGCTCTGGCGTCGGGGACCGGCGGATTTCCGATCTTCAATACGAATGACCTTCTTGCCGGGCTGCAGAAAATCGGCAAGGAGCAGGACGAGTACTACCTTCTGGGATATGCGCCCTTGGAGTCGCCGGATGGGAGCTGCCACACGCTCAAGGTGAAGGTCGAGCGCGGCGGCACCAGCGTTCGGGCGCGCAGCGGCTACTGCAACGTCAAGGCGACCGATCTCCTGGCCGGAAAGCCGATCGAAAAGGATCTCGAGGCGCGCGCGATCGGCATGGCTCCGGGAACCATGGCCGGAACGCTTGAAACGCCGTTCTTCTATTCGTCCCCAAATGTCGCGCGAATAAATCTCTCCATGGAAATCCCTTCGTCTTCGATCGAGTTCACCAAGGTCAAGGGAAAGTCTCACGCCGATGTCAATTTCCTCGGGATCGCGTATCGCCCGGATGGCGGCGTCGCCGCGCGCGTCAGCGACACGGTCACTCTCGATCTCGAGAAGGACGAATTGAAGCAATTCCTGGGATCGCCGATGCGCTATCAGAATCAGTTCGAGATCGCTCCCGGCAAGTATCGCTTCACGCTGGTCGTCTCGGCGGGCGGCCAGAGCTTCGGAAAGTATGAGACGCCGCTGGCGATCGATGATTACGACGGCAAGACGTTCACGATGAGCGGCTTGGCACTGAGCAACGAACTCCGCAAGGTCGACGATCCTTCCTCGAACATCGAGTCCGTGTTGCTGGGCGATCGAACGCCGCTCATCGTCAAGGGCCTCGAGGTCGTGCCGTCCAGCAGCAATCGCTTCAAGCGCACCGACAATGTCGTTATGTATGCGCAGGTCTACGATCTGCATGCTGACGACGCAAATCCTCCGGACGTTGCCGTCGGTTATCGCGTTGTTGATACCAAGACGGGAAAGAACGCGTTCGCCGCGGGCCCGATGAGCGCGAGCATGTATCGCCAGAAAGGGAATCCGATTGTCGCGGTGGGCTTCAAGGTGCCGCTGAAGGACGTTCCGCCGGGATCCTACCGGCTTGATGCGCAGGCGGCTGAGACGGGCGGCGGCCTTTCGCCGGTTCGTTCGGTTCTGTTCGACGTGGAATGATCGATGCAGCCGCTTGAAGCCGATCATTCTGCGGCGAGATACGTGTAGCGCAACAAGAAGATTGCCGTCAGAACCCAGATCAGCGGGCTGATCTCGCGGTGCTTTCCCGCACCAACTTTCACCAGCGTGTAGGAAATCAGGCCGAGGCTCAGGCCGGTCGCGACGCTGAACGTCAGTGGCGTCGCGATGATGGTCAAGAAAGCCGGGAATGCCTCGCTGAAATCATTCCATTGCACGTTCGCGACGGATTCGCACATCAGCGTGCCGACCAGAATCAATGCCGGAGCCGTTGCGTAGCCCGGAATCGCAGCCACTAACGGCGCGCAGAACATTGCCATCAGAAATAGTCCGGCGATCACCAGATTTCCGAGTCCCGTGCGCGCGCCGGCCGCGACTCCTGCTGCGCTTTCGATGTAGCTAGTAACCGTCGATGTGCCGGTCAGCGCGCCGAACATCGTGCCGGTTGCATCGGAGAGCAGGGCGCGGCTTGCGCGTGGCAGCTTGCCGTCGCGCATGAAGCCGCCTTGTTCGCAGACCCCCACTAGAGTTCCGACGTTGTCGAATAAATCCACGAAGAAGAAGACGAAGATCAGATCCAGCAGGTGCAGCCGCGCCGCGCCCGCAAAATCGAGTTTAAAGAGCGTTCCTCCGGGATGCGGCAGCGAGAAAATGTGCGACGGCCATTGGCTCAGACCGCGGAAAATTCCGGCAATCGTCGCGAGGACGATTCCGATCAGGATCGCCCCGCCGATTTTCCGCGCCATCAGAATCGCGGTGAGGATCAATCCAAACGTTGCGATTTGCACTTGCGCGTCGGAGAAATTGCCCAGCCCGACAAACGTTGCAGGATTCGCGACGATAATCTTCGCGTTTCGCAGCCCCACAAACGCGATGAATAATCCGATTCCCGCCGCTGTGCCATACTTCAGGCAATCGGGGATCCCGTTCACGATCTGCTCGCGCACCTGAGTCAGCGTCAGCAACAAAAAAAGCAGGCCCGAGAAAAACACAACGGCAAGCGCCGTTTGCCACGGTACGCCGCGCCCCAGCACGATTGAATACGTGAAGTAAGCATTGAGCGACATGCCGGGAGCGAGCGCGATCGGATAATTCGCCCACAAGCCCATCACCAGCGTCGCCGCGGCAGCCGAAACGCACGTCGCAAAGAGGACGCCTTCGATCGGCATGCCCGCTTCCGAAAGCATTCGCGGATTCACAGCGATGATGTACGCCATGGTCATGAACGTGGTCAGGCCGCCCAGCAATTCGCGCCGGACGGTGGTCTGATTTTCAGCGAGCTTGAAGTACCGCTCAATCACGCGCGCCCCCGAAACATGGCCCGAAAGCGAGCCAATGTATCACAGCGCTGCGGAATTCGAATCCGCCGCCGTAACCGGACGCGTATGTCGCGCGTCGTTTTGATTGAACCAACGCGAGTGTGAGATTCTAATCGCCTATGAATCGCCACCATTTTGCCGCCCAGAGTTTCGACCGCAGCGCGACGTCCTTTGCGCAACGGTCTGAGGCCCGATCTCTCTGGGAATGACCGCAACAACCAACAACGCCGTGGCCGCGCGCGACGGCTTCGCTATTGAGACCGAAGCTCTCACGAGAGTCTTCGGCGACCTCATGGCTGTAGATCATCTCGATTGCAGTGTCCCTTACGGGCAAATCTTCGGTCTGCTCGGCCCCAACGGCGCCGGCAAGAGCACGACGATCAAGATGCTCACCACGCTGCTCGATCCAACATCGGGCAGCGCGAAAGTTGCAGGCTTCGATATCGTTGCCGCGCCCGCTCAAGTGAGGCGCAGCATCGGCTATGTCCCGCAAATGCTCTCGGCCGATGGCGGCCTTACCGGCGAGGAAAATCTGCTGCTTTCGGCGAAGCTCTACGCCATCCCGCGAATTGAGCGAAAGCCGCGCATCGCGGACGCGCTCGAATTCATGGGGCTAACGGAATCCGGCCGCCGCCTGGTGAAAACGTACTCGGGCGGAATGATTCGGCGCCTCGAGCTCGCGCAGGCAATGTTGCATCGTCCAACGGTTCTTTTCCTCGACGAGCCGACCATCGGGCTCGATCCCGTCGCGCGGCACACAGTCTGGGATCGTCTGCGTGATCTTCGCCAAAATTATGGCATGACGATTCTCATCACCACGCACGATATGGACGAAGCCGACGAGCTCTGCGACGAGCTCGCTCTGCTGCACCGCGGCCAGGTCGCCGCGATGGGCAAGCCGGCGGAACTCAAAGCCCGGCTGGGGCCCGAAGCAACGCTCGACGACGTCTTCGCGCATTTCAGCGGCGGCTCGATTCAGGAAGGAGGCAGCTACCGTGACATCCGCCAGACTCGCAGCACAGCCAGCCGGCTGGGCTGATTCGTCCGTAGTGGTCGAAGTCTGGCGCGAGACGATGGCCATTGCCGACGTCGAGTTGCGCAAGCTGTTCCGCGATCCCACGGAGCTTTTCACCCGCGCCGTGCAGCCCGTTCTCTGGCTCGTCGTATTCGGCCAGGTTTTCAGCCGCGTGCGCGGAATTCCTACCGGCAATGTTTCCTATCTCGCGTTCATGACTCCGGGAATCCTGGCGCAGAGCGTTCTCTTTGCCGCGATTTTCTATGGAATCGCCGTGATCTGGGAGCGCGACCTGGGGATCGTGCACAAGCTGCTGGTGAGCCCGGCGAAGCGCATCTCGCTCGTTCTCGGCAAGGCGGTATCGGCGGGATTCCGCGGCGTGATGCAAGCGATCATCATCTATCTGATCGCGATTGCTCTCCGCATCGCGATCCGCTGGCAGCCTCTCGAAATTTTCGCCGTGCTTGCGGGAGTTGCTCTGGGCTCGGCTATCTTCGCGACGTTTTCGTTGATCATCGCCTGCATCGTAAAATCGCGCGAGCGGTTCATGGGCATCGGACAAGTGCTAACCATGCCGCTCTTCTTCGCCAGCAACGCGATTTATCCCATCGCCATCATGCCCGGGTGGCTGAAAGTTGTGGCGCTGGTGAATCCGCTCACTTACCTCGTGGATGCGCTGCGCGGCCAGATGATCGTCGGTGGCGAGAGCGTCCACGGATATGCCACCGATTTCGGAATCATGATCGTAATTTTCATCGTGCTATCGGCGATTGCCGCGCGGCTTTACCCTACTCTGTTGCGGTAGGCTTGCGGCGCCGAACTGATTGCGTCGCGACCTTTCCTGGTCTTCCCGACGAATTCAAGGCCGTTGAGAGCGGCTCGGGAGGCCTTTGAAGGGTGCAATTTTGTCTCGGTTAGAAATGACCTCCGTCGTTTATTCTCAGTGAGTTACGGCGATTTCTATTCGTTTCCGTGTATCGATTAGAAAATTGCGCTTCGGCCTGCCGGCAGAGGTGTATTTTCCATGTGCTGTGGCCGCGTTCATTTGCAATTTCCCAGCGCAGGCTAGCAGAGATTTACGGCCGAACCTATGGAACTGGCCGCGGAACTTCGTAGGAGGTGAATCGCGAGAATTGCTCTCCAAGTGGTTTGGAACGCCGCGCTATAGCCCGGCGTTACGTCTCGGAAACATACAGGATTTACCTGAGGGTTTTCGGGTTTTGACGTGCCCATTTTATGCAATACTGATTTTGCCCCCAGCCGCAGGAGGAATGGATGTCCAACGCGATACGTTCGTGTCTCGCGGCCCTTGCTGTCACGGTTTTCATTGCGCTGCTCACGTTTCCGTCGCGCGCCCAGCAAAATAATGTCCTCGGCGAAGTGCGCTTCGAGGGCGCGTCGAAGATCGACAAGACTTCCGGCGTGTGGGTCGACGGCCAGTACCTTGGATTCGTGTCCGAGCTGAAAGACGACAAGAAAGTCCTGCTAATGCCCGGGGATCATCAGATTTCCGTGCGCCAGTCCGGCTACGAAAATTCCGATCAGAAAATCAGGATCGAGCCCGGACAGATTTACACCGTGCACGTCAAGATGCTGCGTGATCCGCGCGTGCAATACTCGCCGACGACTTCTGAAATCAAACTCGTCGTTACGCCCGAACGCGCTGCCGTTTTCGTGGACGATGTGTTCGTCGGCCACGTGAGCGAATTCGGCGGCACGGGGCGCGCGATGCTTGTGAGCCCGGGCGCGCACAAGATCAAGATCACATTGCCCGGTTACCAGACTTTCGAAACCGATGTGAAGCTCTTGGCCAAGCAGAAATTCGAGGTCAAGACCGACCTGGTGAAGGGCAGCATCGCCGATGCCGGACCGGACATCAAAGAGCGCTAAGTATTTGTAGGGGAGGGTCTTCAGACCCTCCCGCCTTTCGGCGTTACGATTGTGTTGAGCGGACGCAATCTGCGCTATAGTTTCGCGCGGAGATTGCGCTCGCCTCTGCCTTCAACGGCATCTCGCGCGCGATCAACGAAAAATGTCGTTGACCACCGATCACGCCGAACTTGCCGGCTCACACGCCAATCCATTTGAAGACGAGCTTGTCCGAATCCGCGCGGCGTACGCCCGGCGCAAACGCGAAGTTTCGCCGGATCGGTATTCCGAAACGAATCCGCGTGCGCTTATTTTCCAGCGCGAACTCGAGAGTCGAATTCTCGAGTTGTTGATGGAGAAACGCATCGGGCCGTTGGCCGCGGCGCGCGTACTTGATGTGGGATGCGGCGAGGGCCGCTGGCTGCGCCGTTTCGTGCAATGGGGCGCATCACCTGCAAACCTCGCTGGCGTTGACCTGCTGCCTGAGCGAATCGCCGCGGCGCACGAAATGTGTCCTTCCGCCGTACGCTTGTTTTGCTGCAATGCCGGCGAACTGCCGTTCGCCGTACAAAGCGTCGACATAATCTCCTGCATGACGGTCTTCAGCTCGATTCTCGCGTCTAGTTTGAGAGATGCGGTTGCCGCCGAAATTCTGCGCGTTCTGCGTCCTGGCGGAATCGTGGTCTGGTACGACTTCTTCGTGGACAATCCTGCGAATCCGGACGTTCGCGGAGTAGGGAAGGCCGAAATCGCGCGCCTGTTCTCCGGTTGCGATGTTGAACTCGCGCGCATCACCGTCGCGGCGCCGCTTGGCCGCGCTGTCGCGACGCTGCCGTTCGCCTATACTGCGCTGGCACGCTGCCGGATTTTTTGCACTCATTATCTCGGATGGATTCGCAAACGATGAGGATCGAAGGCAATAGTGGAGCGATCCCGTTTCATCGCACCTCGCTCGGCGAAGAGGAAATCCGCGCTGTCACGGAAGTGATTCGCAGCGGATGGCTGACGACGGGCCCGCGAACCGCGGCGTTTGAGCATGCGTTTGCTGAGTACGTGAGCGCGCGGCACGCCATTGCCGTCTGTTCCGGCACCGCCGCGCTGCATCTTGCGCTCGTCGCCGCCGGAATTCGCGCGGGGGACGAGGTGGTGGTTCCGGCAAACACGTTTACCGCGACGGCCGAAGCCGTGGGATACACCGGTGCTCGTCCGGTTTTTGCCGATATTGATCCGGCTACGATGAATCTCGATGCGGAAGATTTCGCGCGCCGGATCACGCCAAAGACGCGCGCGGTGATTCCCGTGCATCTCGGCGGCCTGCCTTGCAATATGGATGCAATCCGGGCGATCGCTTGCCGCCACAGCTTGCATGTGATTGAAGACGCCGCCCACGCGCTTCCATCGGACTATAAATCGCGGCGCATCGGCGCGGTGAGCGAATTCACTTGCTTCAGCTTTTATGCGACGAAGCCGCTTGCCACCGGCGAAGGCGGAATGATCACCACGAACAATGGCATCGCCGCGAAACGCATGCGCACGTTGCGATTGCATGGAATCAGCCGCGAAGCCTGGAGTCGCGAGCAAAGCGGCGAATCCTCGGCTTATGAAGTAATGGACGCGGGCTTCAAATACAATTTGACGGATTTGCAGGCGGCGATCGGAGTCGTGCAGCTCGGGAAATCTGACGCGATGTGCGACGCGCGGCGGAAAATCGCTTTGCGCTATTCGGATGCTTTCCGATCCGAAACTGCGCTTGAGATTCCTGTCGAGCCGGCGGAGTGCCGCAGTTCGTGGCATCTTTACATTCTGCGATTGAGGCTCGATCGGCTCGATGTTGACAGAGACAAGTTCATGGAGCGGTTGCGGGAGAAGGGAATCGGCTGTAGCGTGCATTTCATTCCGCTGCATTTTCATTCGTACTATCAGCGCCGGTACGGTTACCAGCGCGGGGATTTTCCGCGCGCTGAAGGGGAGTACCGCCGGTGCATTTCGCTGCCGATCTATCCTGATCTGACGAAGGCGCAAGTGGAGCGCGTCATCTCCGCAGTACTCGAAACCGCGCGGGAATGCCGACGAACGAAAGCCAGGGCAGCCCATGCATCGGCGTGAGGCTGCGGTGCCGGCCGCCGAAAACGGCGTAGGCACACTCGATCGCTCGCGGGTGGAAATCAACGCGGGATTTTACGCACGGGGTGGCAAGCGAATTCTCGATATCGTGCTGGCGATCTTTGGCCTGATTTTCCTCGCACCAATTCTGATTCTGATCGCGTGCGCTGTGAAGCTCACTTCGCGAGGGCCCATACTTTTTCGCCAGGTGCGCGTGGGAAGGGGCGGCGTTTCATTCAAGATTGCGAAGTTCCGGACAATGTCAGTTGGCGCGGAGACACGCGGCCCCGGCATTACCATCGGCGGCGACCAGCGCATCACTACGCTCGGCCGCTTCTTGCGGCGCTACAAGCTCGACGAGCTGCCGCAACTATGGAATGTTCTCGCCGGTGAAATGAGTCTCGTGGGCCCGCGCCCTGAACTGCCGGTGTACGTCGCGCGCTACTCGCCGCTGCAACGCGGAGTCCTCGCTCTCCGCCCCGGCATTACGGGCGCTGATGCCATCGCATTCCGCGACGAAGAAGAACTTCTTGCCGCGGCGCCAGACGCTGCCAGGCGCTATGAAGACGTTATTCTGCCTGACAAGCTTGGGCTCAGCTTGGAGTACCTCGAAAACATTTCTTTCCGCAGAGATTTAGAAATAGTTATCAAGACCTTGAAATCGGTAATTCGAGCTACGGGGCCTCGGCGCTGCTCAGCGAACGCGCTTTGCGACGACGATTTTGTGGAACTGCTTGGACGTGCGGCTGTCGATATAGATCTCAAAGGTGCCCGGAGAGTCATTGAAGGCCGATCGGTTCTCGTAACGGGCGCGGCGGGCTCGATCGGCTCGGAACTGTGCAAGCAGATTGTGTGGCTGAATCCCAAGAGGCTCGTGTGTCTTGATCACGACGACGCTCGTATCGAGCGCCTACAGCGAATGATGGGCGGGCTGTCGCCACTCGATCGCATCTCGTTCGTTGCGGCGGACCTGGGGGACCGGCGCGCGGTGCGGCGCTGCTTGGCCAAGAACAATATTGAATATGTGTTTCATGCCGCGGCGCACAAGCACTTGCCGGCTTTGGAATCGCGGGTGGCCGACGCTGTGCGAAATAATGTTTTCGCGCTCGATTACTTGCTGCAATCGGCGGAAGCGGAGGGATGCCGGGCGTTCCTGCTGATTTCATCGGATAAGGCCGTCAATCCGAGCAGCGTGATGGGCGCTACCAAACGCATTGGCGAGTTGATGCTTGCGTCGTGTCCGCAGAGTGGGATGCGGTGTGTGGCCGTGCGTTTCGGAAACGTGCTGGGATCGAGCGGAAGCGTGGTGCCTATTTTGCAAGAACAACTTCGATGTGGATTGCCTTTGACTATCACGCATCCAGAGAGCAAGCGATTCTTTATGACTAGCGGCGAAGCGGTCTCGCTGGCGCTTGAGGCGTTTGCGATCGGCCGGCACGGCGAAACTCTGGTGCTGGAGATGGGCGCGCCTGTGAAGATTGTCGATCTGGCTCGAAAGATGATTCGCCTGGGGCGTCATGACTCTCGCGCTACACCCATTTGTTTTACCGGGCTTCGTGCGGGAGAAAAGCTTGAAGAAGAACTTTTCTATCCGCAGGAGGTCGTGGAGCAGACCGCGTGCGAGAAAATCTTCCGCGCGAAAGGTGTAAAGCCGAGCTGGAAAGAACTCCGCCAGGGTCTCGAGAGACTTCGCGGCTGCGTCGATGTTGGCGATTCTGCACGCCTCCGCGCCGCACTCAGAGAAATTGTTCCGGAATACGCTTTCCGGCCGCTACCGCATGCCGAGTCGACAAATCATGACGGGGCGCTCCCGGTGCTTCATGCAGCTCACGATGAAGCGAGCTGAGCGGAAACTCGCCGTCTCAGTCGTCATCTGTCTCTGTGCAGCCATTGCCACGCCATCGTTCCAATCATCGACCGAGCCGCATGAGGCACAGAAGCGTGGAGCCGCTGCGCCACGGGAAGCGCTGATAGTTAAAGACGTAACGTTTCGCAGCGCGGCCCTCAACCGCGACATGCTTTATCGAATCTATCTGCCGCAAAAATACGTGCAGTCAGCGGGTCGTTTTCCGGTGCTTTATTTGTTGCACGGCATCTACGGCAATTTTAAAGATTGGGACACGCATTCGCATTTGCGGCAGTACGCGCAGAATCTCGATCTGATTATCGTGATGCCGGACGGGGGGAATAATTGGTACGTGAATTCGGCGACGGTGCCGTCAAACCGATACGAGGATTACATCGTCAAAGATTTGATCGCCGAAGTCGATGGCCGCTATCGAACGATTGCTGCGCGGGAAAGCCGTGCGATCGGAGGGCTTTCGATGGGTGGGTACGGCTCTCTGAATCTGGCTCTAAATCGTCCTGAGCTATTTACATTTGCCGGGAGTTTGAGCGGCGCTCTCAACGCCCCAAGCGACCTCGGCCCGCGCCAGCCCGAGTTCCAGGCGAGTCTTCTCGAGGCCTTCGGACCGCCGGGAAGCACGGCTCGAAATGAAAACGATGTATTTGCTCGGTTGAAGCAGGCGGAGGTGTCGCGCTTGCCGTACATCTATCTCGCTTGCGGCGAGGGCGACGCTTTCATTGACCTGAACCGCCAATTTGCGGCGCAACTACTCGCAGAGCACGCGCATTATGAAGCGCACGACGCGGCAGGCGGGCACGACTGGAAGTTCTGGGATAAATCCATCAAAGAAATGCTGCCGGTGCTGATGCGGACGCTCAATCGGGCGCAGCACTAGAGCGAGTATGAACAGAAGAGCGGCAGGCGCCGGTCGCGAGACCGGCGTCTGCCACTTCCTCGGTGGAGTCACTCTTCGATTACGATTTGCGCTCGGGCGAAGCCTTCCGCAATGTGGAGATCAATCCGGTGGCGGCGTCGGGCGCGTGCACGCTCGACTCGGACACGATCTTCTCCGCGTTCACGCGCTCACCGTAGAGATTCCGGTTGCCATCATTGTCCGGACGAAGCGTCGAGCCTTCCAGCGAGACTCCGGCAAACACGCCACGCGCGCGCGAGTACGTCAGGATCTCCGCGCGCATGAACGCGTCCGTATCTGCTTCGCTTGTTCGTCCAACCGGCCCAGCGGCGACCGAGGCATCGCCGCCCAGCTTCACCTTGCTGTGAAGCAGGCTGTCGGCTCCGCGATTATCCATTACCAGAAATACGAAATCGGTCGCTTCGCCACCGATCTGTAGGCCGATGCTGCCTCCCTCGAGCGCCATCATCGACGGCGCGCCCCACGATCCGCGATAGTCCTTGCCGGTGCGGCAAACCATCGCGCCGCGGCCATAGCTCCCGCCGACTAGAAACGCAGCCTTCAGCACCGACGGCATCACGATCACGCATCGGGCCTTGTCGAGCAGATCTTGCGGAATATCATCAGGGACATTCAGGATTTCGTGCATCACCTTGCCCGAGTTTTGCAGCCGGTTTTCTTCATCCTTCGGATTATCGCCATTTTTGGCAATCGCCGGCGTCGCCAGAGCGACCAATGCGGCCAACGTAATGATCCAGTTCTTCATTCTTCACCTCCGTAAATTTACTCAACTTCTCGAACGATGGTTCTCAATGTGCTCGTCCCTAACTTGCACGTCGGTCTGCCGCGAGAACCACGACTCCTCCCGCGAGTGCCAGGATTCCTACGATCGGAGGCAACGGGATGGTCTTGTCTTCTTTCTTCGTGGCTTCGATCGGCCCGATGTCCACGACTTTCTTGTGCGTCGTATAGGTGATTCCCTGATAGCCGAGTGCGAGGATCCCAATGACGATCAGGACTATGCCGATGACAGTCTTTGAGTTCATGGACGCTCCTTAAGAATTGGCTGCGGTCAGGCCCGGCGAACGAGGCCGCCGACCAGCGCGACGAGGAACAGGATCACAAACAGGAAGAACAGGATTTTGGCAATTCCGGCTGCGGCTATGGCGATGCCGCCGAAGCCAAAGATTGCCGCCACAATCGCGATCAGGAAGAACCCCAAAGCCCATCGGAGCATGTCGTCTCCTCCATAAAAGGAATCGTTCCGTAAAGCTCGCATCCGCTCGAATCTGAAGCGCGTGTCGAGTCGGGCTCCATACTTCATCTTTCACGTTGTACGCGCATCGGGGGAATGAGGCCATACAGGGGACTCCCTATGCAGCCACGCAGCATCCTGTAAAACGCTGTGGCATGCATGTGCGCTTGGCTTGCTGCTGCGAGCTGCTGCTTGCCGACAAGTCTCGTAAGTCGAGCTGGTTCCAATGCGATTTCAGCGGGTCGCAAAACCGGCCCGAACAGTTGGGTCTTGTTGAGAGTGCTCGCGACATCCAGGGATGTCACGTCTTGCGGTCCTTGGCTTTCAGTCCGCCGGTAACGGCGCGCGTTGGACAGCTCGCTTGCCAGGGGGGCTCAAAGAGGCTCGCGCAGGTCGATCTTCCTGTCGATCAGAAAAGAGTTGCGAGGGAAAGCGTTCGTTACGAGCGGACGCTAATGGTGTGTTCAATTTTGAACAGACCACTTCCGAGGCGAATGGTAACTTGCAGTACAGAACTTGCGCTTTAAATAGAAGTTTTGATTCGGAATTGCCGTAAAAAATCACATCACGTCAAACCCCGAGCGCTCACCGAGGGCCGCGTGCCCGCGGTGAAACGCTGGAACTGAGGCCAAAATTGAGTGAAGTGGCAGCGTGCTTGTCGAATTTGAGAAGTGCGAAACCGCGGCGTACCTCGACAATGAGCGAGCTCCCGCGGCACGTGCATCGGGCGCATTCGACGGCGTCGCCCGCGAGCCATTCGGCGGACACCCATTTTGACAACCTCGTGGCGCACTGCAATCAACGGGTCTATCGGCTCGCGTTGCGGATCACGAGGAATCACCAGGACGCCGAAGACGCGCGGCAGGAGACGTTTCTCAAAGCCTACCGCCACCTGGATCAGTTCGAAGGGCGCTCGCGTTTCACGACGTGGATCTCACGCATCGCCATCAACGAAGGCCTGATGAATCTTCGCAAGCGCAATGACAGCCGCCGCGTGCCTTTGGACGATATCGCGGAAACCGTTATTGAGAGTGACGCTCTTCTCCAAGTGCGTCGACCGATGGAAGACCCTGAAGTGAATTTCACGCGGCGGCAGTTGCGCGGCGCGCTTAACGCGGCGATTGCCGGCCTTCGGCCGCTCTATCGCGATGTCTTCGTTCTACGCACCGTCGAAGAGCTCTCGACTTCCGAGACGGCGAGAACGCTCGGCGTGACAGTGAGCACGGTAAAGACGCGTCTGCGGCGCGCGCGCGTAGAACTTCGTTCGTACCTCAAGTCCTGCGGTGAGATGGTTCACAACGTCGGCGCGCTTGCAGGTGAACGTGGCCCGGAAGTATCTGCAGCGAACTAAGTGCGATAGCTGGCGTTGATGCGGACGTAATCGCCGGTGAAGTCGCAGGTCCAGATTCGCGCTGCGGCGCGGCCGGCGCGAAGATCGACGCGAATCGGGACGAACTTTGCGAGCATGCGCCGGTGTGCGGCGCGCTCGTCGAACGGCACTTCGATTCCGTGGCGGCAGAGCGCCATGCCGGCAACATGAATATCCACTTCTTCGGGATCGAATCGCACTCCCGCGCGCCCCGCTGCGGCCAGGATACGGCCCCAGTTGGGGTCGCCGCCAGCCAGAGCGGTTTTCACCAGCGGAGAATTGGCGACGGTACGGGCGATAATCTCCGCGCTCGATTCCGACTTTGCGCCGCGCACTTCGATCTCGATCACCCGCTTCGCACCTTCTCCATCGGCGACAATGTCGAGCGCCAGCTTCGCGCAAATCGTTTCCAGTGCGCCGCCGAATCGGCGAAAGTCTGCTCCGGCTCGTTGCACCTTGGTCGCGCCCGATGCTCCATTGGCTAACACCGCCAACGTATCGTTTGTCGAAGTGTCGCCGTCCACGGTGATTGCATTGAACGTGTGACCGGCGACGCGCTGCAATGCCTGCGCTAGCAGCGATGGCTCGATCGCAGCATCCGTCACTACAAACGCCAGCATCGTGGCCATGTTCGGCTGAATCATTCCGGCGCCCTTGGCGCAGCCGAGCAGCCGGACCTCTTTGCCGCGAATGCGAATTCGTTCGGCGGCCCACTTCGGGCGCGTATCGGTGGTCATGATGGCGCGCGTGAGAGAATCGAATGAACTCGCCGCGTGTTTTCGCGCAGTTATCAAGCGCGGCAGGGCGCGCACAATCTTTTCGACGCGCAGCGGCACTCCGATGACGCCCGTCGAGCACACAATGATCTCTTCCGGCGTGCAGCCGACGGCGCGCGCGGCCGCGGCGGCTGTCGCTTGAGCCGCCGCCAAACCTGCGTCCCCGGTCGCACAGTTTGCGTTGCCCGAATTCACCACGAGCCCGCGCATGCGCCCGCGCGCCCTTCGAATATTGGTTCGCGATAGGATAACGGGCGCCGCTTGAACTAGATTTTGGGTGAATACTGCCGCAGTTGCAGCCGGCGAGTCGCTCACGATGATGCCGAGATCTAGTCCCGAGCGTTTGAGGCCGCAAGCCGCGGCGGAAAACGAAAATCCCTTGGGAATATCGCGCAGCGAGAGGTGGGATTTCATTCGACCGGAACTGGCTCGGAGGACTCGTCGAGAATATTGAATACCGCGCTCGACAAACCAAGATCTGCGACGACCGCCGAGAGCCGGCACGTCCGAGCCTTCTCGCAATGGATGCAGTCGCGGTCAATCTTCTCGTGCAACGAGTGGCGAGTCGAGGGCTCAAATCCCTGACGCAAGAAAAATTCAGGCGAACTGGTGAGAGCGAATACGCGCGAAATTCGGCGGCGGTCCGCGAGCTCCAGTGCGGATTTCACCAGTCGCGCGCCAAGCCCGCGACCGACTTTTGCGGGTTGCACTGCCAGCGAGCGTATCTCGGCAAGCGCCGGATGATAGATTTCGAGCGAAACGCAGCCCACAACTCGCTCCCCATCGGCCAGGACCAGGAAGCCTGCTAGATGTTTCTGAATGTCGCTCACTTCGCGTGGAAGCAAAATGCCTTCCTGCACATAGTGTGAGATCAGCGCGTGGATTTCCGCGATGTCAGCAGGGCGCGCCCGGCGAATTCTCATCGCGCTGCCACCCGCAGGCCCAGACGCGTCTGCAATTTTTCGAGCGCCGCGCGAACGGCTTCAATGGAAGTGCCTCCGGGCACGCTCTTTCTCCGAATGGCCGCATCGAGGGTTACGGCCGAATAAAAATCCGCGTCGAACACCTTCGAATGTTGCTGTAAGACGTCGAGCGGCAATTCTGTGATCGACTTAGCTCGCTTTTCTGCCTCTCGAATCACGCGGCCGACAATCTCGTGTGCCTCGCGGAATGGAACTCCGTGCGCCACCAGATAGTCAGCGGCTTCGGTTGCCAGAAGCGCAGGATTAGAGGCCGCAGCGCGCAATTTTGACTCGCTGAACTTCGTGGCGCGAAGCGCGCCTGCCGCGACGCGCACCATCGCTAGAGCCTCATCGTGCGCCGAGAACAACGGCTCCTTATCCTCCTGCAAGTCGCGCTGGTAACTCGATGGCAATCCCTTGATGGTCACCAGCAGCGAAACTAGCGCGCCGACGATCCTCCCGGTCTTCCCGCGAATTAATTCCCACGCGTCCGGGTTCTTTTTTTGCGGCATCAGGCTGCTGCCGGTCGAAAATTCGTCGGGAAGAATCGCGTAGCCAAACTCGGCGGAGGCAAAGAGGATTAAGTCTTCGCTGAGGCGCGAGAGATGCGTGGCAACGACGGACAGCGCGAAAAGATACTCGAGAGCAAATTCGCGGTCGCTCACAGCATCGAGACTGTTCGCAGTGATGGATGCGAAACCCAGCTCACGCGCCAGCGCATTTCGATCGATTGGAAAAGCGCTGCCCGCGAGCGCACCAGAGCCCAGTGGACACACATCCGCGCGCGCGGCGGCGAGCTGTAGTCGTTCTGTGTCGCGCAAGAAACCTTCGGCATGAGCCAGCAGCCAGTGGGAGAGCAAAATCGGCTGCGCGTGTTGCAAGTGCGTCATTCCGGGCATCGGAAGGCCCAAATGACTCGCCGCTTGAATCGCGAGCGACTCGATCAGCGCAACGAGCGCCTCGCACATCGACCGCGATGCATCCTTTACGAACATGCGGAATTCCGTTGCCACCATTTCGTTCCGGCTGCGCCCGGTGTGCAGCTTGGCACCAGTCGGACCCAGAGCGGCGATCAACGCCACTTCAACAAAATGATGCACGTCCTCTGCATTCGACGCGTCAAGCCAGCTCGGATCCGTCCGTGCGCGATTTTCGATGGAGTCGAGAGCCGTCACAATCTGGGCGCACTCATCGGCCGTCAGCAATCGTGCCGCCCGCAAGCCCCGCGCCCACGCGCGATCGAGGGCAAGCTCGTAGGGCAGCAAGCGGCGGTCAAAGCGCCAGGAGCGCTCGAACTCGTAGAAGCTCGCGTCCGGCCCGCGCTCGAAGCGGCCTCCCCACATTTTGTGGTTCTTTGGATCGCTCAACGCCGCTTTACTCCCGCTTCCTGTTGCGCCGATTCCTGCGGAACTGTGATCGGCAGGGCAAAAAGATTGATGAAGCCCTCGGCGTCCTTCGGGTTGTAGCCGGTCATGCTGAAGCTCGCGAGATTCGTGCGGTAGAGCGAATTCGGCGACTTGCGGCTTGTTACGCTCACATTTCCCTTGTAAAGCTCGAGACCGATGGAGCCAGTGACGCGCCGCTGCGAACTCGCGAAGAATGCATCGAGCGCTTCCCGAAGTGGAGTAAACCACATCCCGTAGTAAACCATCTCTGCATAGCGCAGCGAGAGAATCTGCTGAAAATGCGCGGTCTCGCGATCGAGGCACAAAGTTTCGAGTTCGCGATGCGCGGCGACCAGCAGAGTGCCGCCCGGAGTTTCGTACGCGCCGCGCGATTTGATTCCAACTAGCCGGTTTTCCACAATGTCGGCGCGGCCGACTCCATGCGCGGCGGCCAGCTCATTCAATTCTTCCAGCAGCGCCAGCGGCTTCATCTTGCGTCCGTCCACCGAGACCGGCAGCCCTTCCTCGAGTCCGATTTCGACGCGCGCCGGCTTGTCGGGAGCCGCAGCGGGCGCAATCACCCACTGCCACATCGCATCATCCGGCGCGTTTGCCGGATCTTCGAGCCGGCCGCCTTCGTGGCTCAGGTGCCAGATGTTGCGATCCCGGCTGTAGATGTTCTCCTTCGTGTGCTCCACCGGGATGTGATGCGCTTTGGCATAAGCAATGGCATCTTCGCGCGACGCGATCGTCCACTCGCGCCACGGTGCAATGATGCGCAGCTCCGGCGCCAGCGCTTTGCACGCGAGTTCGAAGCGCACCTGGTCGTTGCCTTTGCCAGTGCAGCCATGTGCGACCGCGTCTGCGCCAGTTTTGCGCGCTAATTCCACCTGACGCTGAGCTAGCAATGGCCTGGCGAACGACGTGCCCAGCAAATATTTGTGCTCGTAGACGGCGCCAGCCCGCAGTGTCGGCCAGATGAATTCGGTAATGAATTCCTCGCGCAGATCTTCGACGTACGCCGCGCTCGCGCCCGTCGCCAGCGCTTTGCGCCGCGCCGCTTCGAGATCCTCGCGCTGCCCAAGATCGCCGACCATGGCGATTACTTCGCAGCCGTACGTCTCTTTCAGCCAAGTTACGATGATCGAAGTGTCGAGTCCGCCGGAATACGCCAGCACGACTTTCTTCGGATTCGGGAACGCGCCCGCCGCGATTCCGGAACGCGCGTCGGGCATAGACTTCAGTCTCTGTGCGAGTTTGTCGCTCGTTGATTGGCCTCGTTGATGGCCATTCTTTGAAGCGGCTCTTCGCTTTGTCTTTTCGATCGTCGATTTCGAGGGCATCAAATTCCTTTGCTAGCTGAGCAACGTCAGCAGAATGGCTTTCTGAACGTGCAGGCGATTCTCCGCCTGATCGAACACGATTGATCGCGGCGATTCCATGATCGCTTCCGTCACTTCCATTCCGCGATGAGCGGGGAGGCAATGGAGAAACACGGCATCGGGCGCGGCCAGCGAGAACATTTCGTCGTTCACCTGATAGCCGGCGAATGTCTCGGCCCGCTTTGATGCCTCGGCTTCCTGGCCCATGCTGGTCCACACATCGGTGTAGATTGCTTGCGCGCCCGCGACAGCTTCGCTCGGCGATTCGAAGATCTCGACTTTTCCGCGCGTGTCGCGCGCCGCGCGCCGGGCGTCGCTGACTACCGCTGAGTCAGGCTCGTAACCTGCGGGCGACGCGACGCGGATGTGCGCGCCGAGGCGTGCGCCGGTGCTCAGCAGCGAATGGCAGACATTATTTCCATCGCCGACGTAGGCCACTTTCAAACCGCGCAGGCCGCCGAAATGTTCTTCGAGCGTGAAAAAATCGGAAAATGCCTGGCACGGATGATAGCGATCCGTCAGCGCATTGATTACCGGAATTCGCGCATGTTGCGCCAGTTCATCGAGCACGGCTTGATGAAAGAGCCGCGCAACTATGCCGTGTGTCCAGCGTTCGAGGCTGCGCGCCACATCGGCTACCGATTCGCGCTCGCCGAGGTGTGAGAAGGTGTGATCGAGGAACGTGGCAGAGCCGCCGAGGCTGGCGATGCCCACTTCGAACGTCACGCGCGTGCGCAGAGACGGCTTTTCGAAGATCAGCGCGAGAAAACGGCCAGCCAGCGCGCCGCGATAGCGATCGGGCCGCGCTTTGACGTCTGCCGCCAGATGCAGCAGTTCGCGCACTTGATGGGCGTTCCATTCCATCCCTGTTAAGAGATCATTTTGCAGTGGAATCGTAGTTGCTGTAGCGGTTGCCATGGATTCCTCTCCTACCTTGCCTCGAGTGGAAGTTCGGCTTGCAGCGGCGTCGCTATCGAAGTTGAAGCTTGCGATGCTTTCGCCACAGCCGAGTCGGTTTTCAACTTTTCCAGCAGCTCGACCGCTTTCGGTCGAGGCGTCTTTGCAAACACGGTCTTGAGTTTTGTCAGAAATTCCTTTACCTGAGCAGGGCGCACGATGAATGGCGGTAGAAAGCGCAGGATATGTTCGTGGGTGCAGTTGATGACCAACCCGCGCTTGAGTGCCGCTTCGACGAACGGCGCACCTTCGACACGCAGATCGAGCCCAATAATTAGCCCTTCTCCGCGCACTTCGCGGATGAAATCAAATTCGCCCGCCAGCTTTTCGAGCCCGGCCTTTAGTTCGGCTCCGCGCTCGCGCGCGTTCTGCATCAAGTCTTCATCTTCGATAATCTGAAGCGCCTCGAGCGCCGTAGCGCATACTAGCGGCCCGCCTCCGAACGTAGTGCCATGCAGGCCGGGAGAGAGCGCTGCCGCAAATTGCTCGTTGGCGATCACCGCGCCTAACGGCAAACCCGCTGCCAGAGGTTTCGCGACTGCAACGATGTCCGGCAGAGTCGCGAATTTCTGATACGCGAACGCGCGCCCTGCGCGCCCGAGTCCGCACTGAATTTCATCTGCGATTAGTGCGGCATGGTTCGCCGTGGCCAGTTCGCGCGCGCGATTCCAGAAAGCTTCGCTCACTGGGAAGATGCCGCCTTCGCCCTGAATCGTCTCCAGCACGATTGCGCAAACTCCCGGATCAAATTTCGCTTCGAGGTCAGCGACATCGTTGAAGCGCACGAAATCGGCGCCGGGCATGAGCGGTGCGAATGGCTCGCGGTACTTCGCCGGATAGGTTATAGCGAGGGCGCCGAACGTGCGCCCGTGAAAGGAATTCGTCAAAGCGAGCACGCGTGTTGGCGTTGCACGCCCATTTTTCGTCCGCGCTCTCGCGTAGGCCCGCGCGATCTTCAGAGCTCCTTCGATCGCCTCGGTCCCGCTGTTGGTGAAGAATACGCGATCAAGCCCCGACCATTCCGCCAGCTTGCGCGCCAGAGGACCCTGGTAGGGATTGTGAAAGAGATTCGAAAGATGAATCGCCTGAGCCGCCTCGCGGCGGATCGTCTTTACGATTCGCGGATGGGAATAGCCGAGAGCGTTGACGGCGATGCCGCCTAGAAAATCGAAATACTCGCGGCCGCGCTCATCGTAGAGATAGCAGCCTCTGCCGCGGACGAAGACGACAGGCGGCCGGCGGTAGGTATTCATCAAGTGCCGCGATTCGTCGCGCCGCGCCTGCGCCGCGTTCGTTGCTGACGTCTTGCGCTTCATAGCGATGCCGCCTTGGTCTCTTCCACGTCGAACATCGGAGTGACTCTCGTCCCCGGTCCTTTTGCGCCATTCGCCGCGGAAAGAAGCGCGCCCGCCCGAGTCCCGCCGACGATGCGTACTTCGCGAACTCCGCCCGCCAGAGCCCGCTTAGATGCTTCGAGCTTCAGAATCATGCCGCCGGAGATTTTGTTTTGCCGGATGAGTTCTTCGATTTCCGCGCCGCTTACCGCCTTTAACACTTTGCCGTCATCCAGAACGCCCGCGACGTCGGTGAGAAAAATCAGCCGGTCCGCACGGCAATATTCGGCGCATGCTGCGGCCATGTGATCCGCATTGATGTTGTAGAGCTCGCCATCGGAGCCGAGCCCCAAACAGGAAGCGACGGGGACGAGATTCGCGTGCCAAAGCGATTCCAGAAACTCCACATCCACGCCCGTCAAGTACCCGACAAATCCTAATCCGCCCGCGACTTCGTTATGGCTCATCGGCTCAGCCCGGAAACAAGCGCCATCTGCCGCCGAGATTCCGATTGCGGGCTGGCCTGCCAGCGAAATTGCCGCCGATAGTTTTTTATTGAGCAAGCCGCCGAACACCATCGCGGCCACGTCACGCGTCTCGCGATCGGTCACGCGCAATCCGCCTACGAATTGGCTTTCAATGCCCATGCGCTTCAACGTGGCCGTGAAAATCTTTCCGCCGCCGTGAATCACCAGAAGCTCGTGCCCGGCCTGCGTCAGCGTGACCACTTGCAGCGCAAGCCTCTGCACCGTCTCATCGCTCTCCAGCAGCGCGCCCGCAATCTTGACAACCAATCTCATATCAACCCGGTCTCCTCGGCCCATCCCATCATGCCGTTCAAGTTCTGCACCGCTTGCCCCGCCGCGCCTTTTCCAAGATTGTCGAGGCACGAAACGACCACCAGCCGCTTGCCCGATTCATCGAGCGCGAATCCGATATCGCAGAAATTCGTGCGCGCGACGTGCTGCAAGTCCGGGAGCGTCTTTGCCCGCGAAATCCTCACCATCGGCCGGCCAGCATAAGACCGCCTGTAAACCGCCTCGATCTCCTCAATCGTTCGCGGCTCATCGAGCCAGACGTAGATCGTCGAGAGGATTCCGCGTTCCACGGGCAGCAAGTGAGTCGTGAAAATCACATCCTCCGCCGCCAGGCCCGTGTGCTCGGTGACTTCCGGCGTGTGCCGGTGCGTGAAAAGTCCATACGCGCGAAAATTTCCGTTCACCTCGACAAAGTGCGTCTCGCGCTTCGGCTCCTTGCCCGCGCCGCTAGCTCCCGACTTGCAATCGCAAACAACTCCTCGGCTGGCATCGATCCATCCCACTTCTACGAGCGGGCGTAACCCGAGGATGACCGATGTCGGATAGCAACCTGGATTTGCAACCAGTTTCGCGTGCGGCAGTTTGTCGGCGTAAAGCTCCGGCAAGCCATAAATCGCTTGTGCGAGTGCCGCGCTCGCCGGGGCCGGCAGCTTGTACCATCGCGAAAATATCTCCGCATCCGCGAGGCGAAATGCGCCACTCAAATCCACCACGCGCAGCCCTGCTTGCAGCAATTCCGGGACAAGTTCGAGCGAAGCCTCATGCGGCGTCGCTAGAAACGCCGCTTGCGCACCGCTCTTTCGGATGGCTTCCACCGAATATGGCTTGCAAGGCGCCTCGCCCCATCCGCGCAATTGCGGAAACAACTCCGTCAGGCAATGAACATTCGAATGTGCATCGCGCAGATAGAAAGTCGGCTTGTCCAGCTTGGGGTGCCGCAGAAGAATCCGCGCCAGCTCGAATCCGGCGTAGCCCGTTGCTCCGACGACGGCGACCCGTAACGAGGCGGTCATCGCAGCATCTCCTTGAGACGCTTCTCGAGCGCTGCGCGCGCCGCCCGCGTGGGGCAGATCACCAAAATGGTGTCGTCGCCTGCCAGCGTGCCGGCAACTTCCTTCCAGCGTTGGGCGTCGAGCGCCGCGGCCAGAGGTTGCGCCCCGCTCGGCGGAGTTTTCAGCACAAGCATGTTCTGGGCCGGCCGGATATCGAGAAGGAATTCGCCTACCGCCCGCGCCAGCGGGGGCAGGGCACTCGGCGTTGTGTCTTCCGGCGCGGCCGTCAGCGATCTGTAGCCTTCCACCGTTTTCACCAGCTTCAATTCGCGCAGATCGCGCGAGAGCGTCGCTTGCGTCACGCGCACGCCGCGATGCACAAGCTGCCGGCGCAGCGCGTCCTGATTCGCCACTTTCATCTGCGCCAGCAGATTCAGAATCTGTCCTTGCCGGAATCGTTTGTGCGTGTTCATCTCAGCGTCTTACTAATTATGCAGACCTATGTATATTCATGCGCTTAGGCGCAGGTGTCAAGAAAAACTTACAGTGAATCGAAGCGCGGGATTCCGCCGCGAGGACGTGGCGGCACTCGATTGTCGGTGGGAACTCGGTCTGCTATTCTCGGCGGTGGGAGGTTCGCTTGGCGCAGTCGATTTCACGCAGCGTTTCGTTCGATCTAGCCGCTGAACGCACGGCGTCCGTCCCGTGGTTCGTGTGGAGCGGCATCCTCGCCGTCTCCTCCATCGCGTTCGGACTTTACTGGGACATTTCCTGGCACGAAACAATCGGCCGCGACACTTTCTGGACGCCGGCGCATCTCGCCATTCATTTTGGGGGCATTCTCGCCGCTTTCACCTGCGCGTATCTGATCTTCTCGACCACGTTTTCGCACGATCCAGCCGCAAAATCCGCCGGTGTTCGCGTCTGGGGATTCCGCGGCTCGGTCGGCGCATTTCTCACGGCCTGGGGCGGCGTGACCATGGTTACCTCCGCCCCGTTCGACAACTGGTGGCACAATTCGTTCGGGCTTGACGTAGAAATCCTGAGCCCGCCCCACGTCATCCTCGGTCTTGGAATACTGGGCGTGGGCACGGGCGTTTTGCTACTCCTCGTCTCGGTCATGAATCGCGCCGAAGGCGATTCCAAGCTGAAGCTCAACCGCCTCTTCCTTTACCTCTGCGGCGTGCTGATGTTTCTCCATCTGATTCTCGTGAGCGAATACGGCGACCCGACCATGATGCACAGCGCCATTTTCTATCGTGTTGCGGCGCTGGGCACGCCCACGATGCTCGTCGCCTATGCCCGCGCCTCCGGCCGGCGCTACGGCGCCACGATCATCGCTTCGATCTACATGCTGCTAACCGCCGCCGGGCTCTGGATTCTTCCGCTGTTTCCCGCGCATCCGCGGCTCGGTCCCGTTTACACCAACGTCACGCACATGGTTCCGATGGCATTTCCGATTCTTCTCGCCCCTGCGGCATTCGGCCTCGATCTGGTCCTCAATCGCTTCTCGAAGAGCGGCCGCTGGCTGCAATCCGTGCTAGCTGCCACCGCCTATCTCGCGTTTCTCGTCATCGTGAGTTGGCCCTGGGGCAGCTTTATGATGACTCCGGCCGCGCGGAACTGGTTTTTCGGCCAAAATTATTTTCCGTACCAAGTCCCGCCATCTGAATACCATCTCGCATGGCAATTCCAGCTTTACGAATCGACGCGCGCGCAGTTTGCTTTGGGATTTGCCTATGCTTGGATCGCCGGCGTCGCATCGGTTTTTGTCGGAATTGTTTTTGGCGATTGGCTCTCGCGTCTGCGCAGATAACGCCCTGTGAAGAACCTCGCTCCAATAATGCTTATATTCGTGCTGGCTTTCGCGCCGGTCTGCGCCGCGCATGTTGGCAGCCCTGACGTATATTTTCAGGGGGACGCCGGTCCCTACCATCTCGTAGTGATGGTTCGCACGCCGCAAATGATTCCCGGAGTGGCTGAAATCGAGATCCGCAGCGACACTCCCGGCATCCGCGAAGTGAAAATTGTGCCGCTCTATATCGTCGGCGAAGGCTCGAAGTATCCGCCGCCGCCCGACGTAGTAAATCCGGTAGCGGGCGATCCGCAATTTTTCGCGGGTAAACTTTGGCTCATGGCTTCCGGCTCGTGGCAAGTGCGTATCGAAGCGGATGGCGACAAGGGCTCCGGCACGGTGGCTGTCCCCGTTCCCGCGTTCGCGCGCAACACACTTGCGATGCAGCGGGGCCTCGGCATTCTCCTCTTCGGCCTTATGCTTCTGCTGGTCATCGCGATCGTTTCGATCGTCGGCGCCGCTAATCGCGAAGGCGCGCTTAAGGCCGGCGAGCAGCCTACTCCGCGGCAGAAGCTCGCGGCCCGCTTGGTTATGGGGGCGACTCTGGTGATCGTCGTCGGAATTTTGGCGCTGGGGAATCTGTGGTGGAATGTCTCGGCCGCCAGTCGAGCCACCCAGATGATCTACGTCGCGCCGAAGCTCGGCGTGAAGCTCGATCCCACCGGCCGCATGAGTCTTGAAATCGGCGAATCAAAGTGGCATTCGCTGCGAACTGAGGTGGTCGGCACCGCTCTGATTCCCGAACATGGCCACCTCATGCATCTTTTTCTGGTGCGCGCGCCCGCGATGGACCGTTTCTACCATCTCCATCCGGACCGCACCGGCACGATGACTTTCGATGAGGATCTGCCGCCGATGGCCAACGGTCATTACAAGATTTTTGCCGATATCGTCCGTGCTTCCGGTTTTCCTGACACGCTCGTCGCCGAAGTCGATGTCCCCGAACTCACCGGCAAGCCGCTGGCAGGCGACGATGCCGAAGCAAGCGCACCCGTGCTCGCTGGCGCCGCGCAGTCCAGTACTTTGGCGTCGCTCTCAAACGGAGCGCGCATGATTTGGGAGCGCGATTCTGCCCCACTCGTTTCCGATCACTTGTTGTGGTTTAAATTCCGCGTGGAGGATGCAAACGGCAAGCCGGTGACGGACCTCGAGCCCTATATGGGCATGGCAGGCCATGCCGAATTCATTCGCTCCGATTTCAGCGTATTTGCCCACGTGCATCCCGATGGCTCGATGCCGATGGCGGCGTTCAATCTAGCGGAAGCAACTCTCGGCTCGACAGAATCGCAGAACCAATCGTCCCCAGCAGAAATGCCGGGGATGGCAATGGCAGGAATGACTTCGCGTTACGCTTCTTCGGAAGTCTCGTTCCCTTACGGCTTCCCGAAGCCGGGTGTGTATCGAATCTTCGTCCAAGTGAAGCGCGGCGGAAAAATCGAAACCGGCGCTTTCGATGCAAACGTAAACTAACCCTCAGATTCGCGGCACTCCCGATTCGCTGCGGTCGGCGTCCATCCGACTCTTGTGTCGGTGGTCTTGGCGGCAGAATTCTGCGCTATTTTCCGCAAGCTCTGTTCGCGGCTGCGCGACAGCCGGTCAAACCGGCCAAGACCGGGCAACTTCGCGATGGTCTGGTCGATCCGCGCGGCGATCGCCGCTCCCATCGGATCGCCCAGTATGAAACTTAAAATCCAATCCACTTCGGCATCTGGCTTCACGCCGCCGCCGACCGGCAGCCAAAAATGCTTGATGATGAATGTTGTCAAGCGCTGGGCGTTGCGATGCTGCAATTGAATGCGGGCCTTGTTGTAATAGAACGAAAAGTGCCGCCGCTCGTCTTTCGCCAACCGGCGCATAATCTCCGCAAGAATCGGATTTTCGGTGCGTCGCGCCATCACGCCGTAGCCTTCGAGTGTCGAAAGCTCCGAGATCGCGCCGTAGGTCAGATACGCCGCATGGAAGTGGCGCGAGAACTGGCACACTAGGGACGCTCCCATATCTTTCAGCCACTCCTTGTATGACCTGGCTTTCTGCACTTCCGCCAGCCGGTCGCGCGAATGTTCGATCCCGCACGCCGCCAGAAATTGACCGATTGTCCGCCCGTGAAAATGCTCCTCGTAAGCCCAGCAGCTCAAGAACGCTGTTGTGTCCGGGTCCTCAATCGCGCAGGTCGAAAGAATGCTGCGCAGATAAACAATCGTATGCGACTCGATATCCATCATGTAAGTGAGGCTGCGAATCTCCGCCGCGCTCAAGGGATATTTCGCGGCCTGCGACAAATCGATGTCGCTGATGTCCACCTTTTTAGAATTGCGAACGTAGCGCTCCAGATCGAAATTCCCGACCATCGCGGATTTGCCTTCTGCGCTCACGGCAACCTCACTCAAGCATGAAATAAACGTCGAATGGAGTACGCAGAAGCCCCCAATTTGGATTTTCAAGGGATTGAATAAACCGAGGAGGTGTCGTAGAGGAGGGTCGTTAGACCCTCCCGGATTTTGACCCTGTAGCCGAACTACGCGCTAGGATTCAAGTTGCGGCGCTAACCGCAGAGGCCGAGCGAGATGCATCCACGAAAGAATCTTCACCACAAACCATGAAGGATCAAACTCGCCGCGGCGGATGCTGAACTTCGCCGAGGTCGGATAAGCATGATGATTGTTGTGAAGCCCTTCGCCCGCGGTAATCCATGCAACAAACCGCAGATTCGTCGCCGTATTGTCGAAGTTCCGGCTACCCAGCGCGTGGTTCGCTCCGTTCACCACGGCGCTAAAGAAGATATAGGTCGCCGCTTGCATGAGGAAAGCGATGCCGCCCCACACCGGCCCCAGAAGCCACATGCAGAGCGCGATCCCGCAAAAAACTCCCAGCATCCCGTAGCGGAAAAAGTGGCGGTCGAACCAGCCGTTTCCGATATCCGGCGCAAAAGTCTTGACGGTATCTTCGTTGTGGGCCTCCCGCGCGTAGTAATACACGTTGCCCAGGAGAATTTGCCACAAGCCCTCGAGCACCGGGCTGTGCGGGTCGCCTTCCACGTCCGTATGGCGATGATGCTTGCGATGGACGGCCACCCATTCCTTGGCATTGATTCCTGTGGCGAGCCACAGTTGCAGCCGCATCGGAAAGGCCACGACCGGATTGAGGTAGAGACCGCGATGGGCTAGTGAGCGATGAAGGTAAATGCTGGTCGCGAAACAGGAAAGTTGCACACTCACTGCGATAAGCAGAACTGCGTAGAGGAGATGAAGCAAGTTAACTAACTCCGTTTCTGCCCAATGTAACCGACGCGAGTTAAGAGTAGCGGCGTTCTGCCGATGCGTCAACCGCCGTATCCGCGGGGCGAAATCATCTAGTTACGCTGCTGATCGAACCGCGAACGGGCTTGCTACGCTCAAGTCCCAACGTGCCGGCTAGGAAATTGGCGGGCGCTTCGTGTGCCAGTCGGAATGATCTTGATACAGTTTCGCAGCCGCGACTGCCTTTGTATCTTCGCGCACGCGCGCGGCAAACTCGATTCCGATCGGCAGCTTCGCCGAAGTAAATCCGCACGGCACGCTGATCGCTGGAAATCCGCAGAGATTTCCCATTCCGCCCAACGGGTCGGGGAAGTTGAGATCCTTCTCCAAATTTGCATCGAGAGCGCTTGCGGCCACCGGCAACGTCGGCGCGGCCAGCACGTCGTACTTCTCGAATAGCTCATCTATTTTCTGTTGGCAGATGCCGCGCACTTGTAAGGCGCGCATGTAATCGTCGGCTGCAATTTGTTCGTTGATGTAGCCGCTGATACGGCCAAGCGGATCGTTGAGCTCGGAGACTTTTCCCGATTCGATCAGATCGCGAAATGCCGCGGCGCCCTCGACGTTGATGATTACCCCCGCCGCCGCTTCAAACGGCCCGTCCGGAAGTTGCGCATCTTCGACCACCGCGCCTTGCTTCTCCAGCACCGCGATCGCTCCGTGTGTCGCGGCATCAATATCCGGATCAATTTTCTTCCATGCATTCGTCAGCCAGCCGATCTTCAGCTTGGCCGGCAGCGGCGCGCCATATTCAAATGCTGCTTCGGCCGGGGGCAGGGAACTGCGATCCTTGGAATCGTGCCCGGCTATCGCCGCGAGAATCAGCGCGCAATCGCCCGCTGCGCGAGCCATCGGTCCGATCTTGTCCAGGGAATATGCCAAGGCCATCGCGCCGTAGCGGCTAACGCGTCCAAACGTCGGCCTCAATCCCGAAATTCCGCAGAAGCCCGACGGGCAGATGATGGAGCCCCAGGTTTCGGTGCCGATCGCAAATGCCGCCAGAGCCGCTGCGACAATCGCGCCCGATCCGCTCGAGGAGCCGCAGGTCCAGCAGCCTTCATTCCACGGATTTTTTGCGGGCCCGGTCAAAGAGGCCGATGCAAAGCGATAGCCCATTCCGCCGGCCAGCTCGATCATCGCGGCTTTGCCGATCAATATTGCGCCGGCTTTGTTCAGTTTCTCGATCACCGTCGCGTCGTAGTCGAATGTCTGATCCGCGAAGGGCCGCGCGCCCCAGGTTGTCGGATATCCCTTCACTGCGAGTAGATCTTTCGCGGCATAAGGGATTCCGTGAAGCGGGCCGCGATAGTGTCCTGCCGCGATTTCCTTTTCGGCAGCGTGAGCTTGCTCGAGCGCGAAGTCGCGCGTCAGCGTCGCGTAGGCATTGAACTGCGAATTCAATCGCTCGCTGCGTGCGAGGTAGCCTTCCGTCAGCGCGACCGGAGAAATTTGCCGCGCGCGAATCCGCCGTCCTAATTCGCGCACAGAGAGATACAGAACATCCTCGCCGGGCAGCGCGCGTTTCTTCTCAACGGCGGTGAGCACGGCTCGCCTCCATAGCGTCGGGCACGAGTCTGACGACTGTCGCGGGCTGATCGCCATTGCCAAGCGGGTAAGCGCGCAGCTTATCGAGTCCCTTCTGCAATTCTCCCGCGAGCCGCCGGACTTCGGTCTTCTGCTCGGCGGAGAGCCGGTCGCCGTAGCGCCGGAATACATCCGCGACGCGCGCATCAATCTCCGCCTGTCGGGCTGACGCGGCATCCTCGCCACCGGCGCGATTGGAGTCGCCGGCAACGCCAGTGGGCGAGGCGAGCCGCGTCCCGGCATCGATTCCTGGCGCCATCGCCGCCGTCGCAGCAGCGATCGCCGCCGCACGCGCAAAGTCCCGGCGCGTCAGCTTCTTCGCATCCTTCGTTGGTTCACCACGCATGAGTTGTGACTCCGATCTCGAAATCGCCCCTGCCAAAAATCCGGCGGCCCAGACTAATGGAGAGCCGAGGCCGCGTCAACTCGACTTCGCCTTCGCTCATTACAAGCCATTGAACGCTTGATTCTTTGTGGACACTATTCGAACTCCGCGCCTTGCGGATCCACGCGGCGATATAAAATTGCCGCGTCACGGAATCGCGGCGCTCCCGGCGCTGACTGCCGCCAGCAACTTTCCCACGCTGACCGGGTTTCATTTCTGGATTCCGCAATCACTCACGGCCGTCCGAGCCGCAATTCGGACTAGGAGGATCCATTCATGAAGACGAGAATCGTAGGTTTCTTCGCGGCGCCGGCGCTCATGTTCGCGCTCACGTTCCCGGCCGGAGCTCCTGCTGCGCCGCCTGCCGCGAAGGGCGCGGTCGCGACGGCTAAGCCTGCCGCTCCGGAGCGCCATCCTGAAATTCGCGCCGCCATTGAATCGCTCGAGCACGCGCGCGCGCATTTGAAGGAAGCGCGGCACGATTTCGGCGGCCATCGCGAAGAGGCCCTCCGCGCCACGGATGAAGCCATTCATCAGCTCAAGGTCTGCTTGGAATTCGACAAGTAAACGCGCGTTAAGAACCGTTTTGCCGGCAGCGTCCTTCGGCCATCGCGAGGCGAAGGACGCTGCTTCTTTTTTGGGATAAGCGAAGATGGCCTCTTACTCTGATGTTGTAGTTGCCGGAGCTGCGGCGGGTTCGGCAGGTTTGGATTCCTTGCCGGAAATCTGAGCCACGATCTTTGCA
The DNA here is from genome assembly GCA_963841235.1 of uncultured Acidobacteriota bacterium. GTDB lineage: Bacteria > Acidobacteriota > Terriglobia > Acidiferrales > UBA7541 > Palsa-147. The sequence continues at coordinate 40,641 of CAWJBU010000002.1, forward strand.
GCAAGTCCGCGGCTCGTTTGGCATGCCGTATCGTTAATGCGGCATTGCGCAAGGGTCAGCTTGCAGCCGCAGGTGCATGGATCCGTATTCATCCGCTTCAGCGCCGCTTGTTTCTGCTCCGCGTTCAGGCCGGTGAAATCTACGTCCGGCAAATCTGTCGCGTGCTCGGCATTCTTCAAGAAAATCTGCCCGAGGTCTTCAAACGTCTCGATCTTTTCACTGACCTGCAATCCCAACAGCGCGCGGATTTCGTGGTCATACACTACTATCGGGAAGAGGCCCACGTGCTTCTGCACTACGCCGCCGTCTTTGCTCACCAGGAACGATGTCGGCAGGGCGGGTATGCCGCCGAATTCTTTTTCCAATTCGCGGCTGACGATCACGATGGGATAGTTGACGTGCATGCTGCGCGCGAAGCTTCGCACGGCCTCTGGAGGGACATCCTCGTCTTCCGAAATTCCGATGATTTGTAATTGATCTTTGTAAGTATCCTGGAGCTTCACCAACTCGGGAATTTCTTCGCGGCAGGGTGGGCACCACGTGGCCCAGAAATTGACGAGGACTACTTTGCCCTTCAATGCCGCGGTTGAAACGATGCCGCCATCCAGGTCGCGCGCCAGAAACGCGGGCAGCGGCTCGGGATTCTTGACGAAGCGGATGACCGCATCGTCGTCATCGCCGTCTTTCTTCTCTGCGGCGGCCGGCGACCGCGTCGTCGCAGTTTTCACGGCCGCATAGGACGACATCGCTCCCGCCTGCTTCGTCAAGGCAGTCTTGTGGCCCGCGCGCACGCCCGCAAACGTAGCCGCGAGCAAAGCAAGCACGCCGCAAACAGCAGCCAGAAATACTCCGAGTCGCGTCATCTCACCACCGAGTCAACCACTTCAATTATGAGCCACACTCCCGCAATCTCCAAGCGATCGACGTAGCGCGATTCAGCAAATGAGTACAGATGGCGCGGCTGCGAGTAAGATGCCCGGCGGCAGAGATTGTTCCACCCAAGATAAGAGAGGTATTTTGAGGAACGGTTGAGAAGATCTCATTCCGCGGATTTCGAAACCGGAGACGCGATCCTGCTGAAGCTGATTCCGCGGTGGGACGCCCTTTCCCGGATCGGCACGCCGCCAGCGCGCTCGGCCCACTGCCCAATCTGCTAACTCCCGTAAATCCAGCGTAATCGAGCTCCCGCAGCGCCGTGCGCTTTGGGCCATTCGTTTGCATTGAAAAGGGTCGCGGGTTGCGTTCCACACGATCCGCAGGGTCGAGTGAGTGAGGAGGAAGGGGCTTGCTCACAAGGCCACGTGGGTCGTTCCCACCTGCCTCTGAGAGGGAAGCTAGGATGGATGACCCCATGACTCGGTCACGCCTAGGCCGGGTCACCGGAACGCAACCTATAGGGGCTCCCGATCCCAAGCGGGGGCCCCTTCTATTTTTCGGCCCTTCTCCGCTCCGCAGTTGTTGATGATCGATGTTCATTGTGCTCTGTCTGTGTCCCGATTGTTTGAGGCGCCGCTCCTTTAAAATCAGTCATTTACGTCCTGCAACAATATTTGCGTGTCCCGATTGTTTGTAAATAGTGGTCCTTTCTTTCGTGGCCTTGGCCGCGCTCGCTTCGCGAGTGGGCTTGCGACTCCTTCGACGTCTTCTCGCTCCTGCCGTCGCAGTCACTACCTCTCCGCATAGGTGTGATGTGTCCCGGTTGTTTGATGTGCCTGTCCTTTGAAATCAGTCATTTACGCCCTGCAACAATATTTGAGTGTCCCGGTTGTTTGTTAGCTGCTCCTTTTTCCCGCGGCTTTGACCTGTGTTGGCTCCCCGTCCGCGAATCCGGCTACGCACAAACCTCAATCGGTGCGGTTCTTGCTGCTGCGCTGCCGCGGCCGCTTGGTTAATGTGTGGAAATATTGAAGTATTGCCAATGGTACGGATGGGCTGGAACTAGGTGCGGAAGTGCGGAATTCGCGGGCGAACGCGCCTCATAGAGCTTATCGTGGACTGAACGGAAAGATTGACGACCTGGGGGCCAGTGTGTAAGGCTTCCGAATCCCAGCGCCGATTGCGGAATTCCCACAGAGTGACTTTGCGGCAGAGGTAAACTCGCACGTTTGGCGCATTGAACAACGGGCCTCTGAGGAGACTCGATGGTCAGGAATTTGTTACGTATTGGACTAGCCGCCAGTTCGCTGATGTGGCTCGTCACGGCGGTGCTTACCGCTGCGCAATCGGTTCGATCTTCGAGCAGTCAGTCAACAAAATTGATTTTCCTGCTTCCCGACGGGTTCGCCGGCTGGGTGTGTATTGACTTCGGCATCGCTGGAGCGCCGCCATTGCCTCGCGACGGTGATGCGCGAATCATCAGGCCCCGCCCAGGCGCTGTGTTGAAAACGTCAGACTTCGAGTGGGCGCTCTTCGGCGACGTGTGGTACGAGGTCAACGGACGGCGCAAGCCGTTGCCGGACGACGTGACACTTCAAGGCACGCGGAGCCTGAGCAATAGCGCGAGTAGTGCAAGACGAGAGTGCGCCTTCGTCGGAACCATCGATCAACGCGATGCCTCGCCCCAGCCGCCAGGTTTTGAGAAGGATGTCGGTCGGAACGCGACCATACCCGCAAGCGAGCGTCAGGCCCTAATCGCCCTCTACAAATCGGCCAATGGAGATCACTGGACGCACCGCTTCGGTTGGCTAGGTGCGGAGGGAAGCGAGTGTGACTGGCATGGGGTCGCGTGCGAACCTGGCGGAGCTACAGGTAGCACAGCGAGCGTAGTGGGTCTGGACCTGGAGCAGAACGACCTCTCGGGTTCGATTCCCAGTGAACTTGCTCAACTACCTCAACTTCAGTCGTTGTCCCTGTTCGAAAACCACCTTACCGGTACGATACCCGCCACGTTGGGAGATTTAGGAAAACTTCAGTGGTTAAAGATCTTCGGAAATAATTTCTCGGGCTTGTTACCGGATCGGCTTCTTCAGATGTGGCTGGCAGGCGGACTCGATATCTCCGCCGAGGCGCATCTCCTCACCGATATGACGGAGATCGATTACCAGTCGGCCGCCGCTGTACTCTGCGGCAGATATCGTTACATTCTCAGAGCCGATAATAGTATGACCTCTTACGCCATGCGTTGCCGCAACAGAACGCCGCAGGATCGATCAGAATACTGTGAAGTGAAGGAAGGGAGAGTGCGATCTCAGGACTTTGCAAGACTCGCCTGGTTCATTGAAAGAGCTCGTTTTTTCGATCTGGCCGCAGAATACGACCGAGCTGTTACGCATGCGACTTTCGAAGACCTGCGCGTGACGAGGAATGGCCAGAGCTATGCAGTGAGCGATTACGCCGAAGCGGGGCCGCTCGAGCTGTGGACGATTCACCGTGCAATCGATAGGGTTAGCTCCTCGGCCGAATGGAAGAAATCAAACACGCAGCAGACGTGTCCACGATGGTAGGCGCTACGGCAGCGGCACGCCAACTGGAGGCGGGCGCAGCAAGCGAGCGCCCCTACGGCCGGCAAGGTGTGCCGCAGATTGCGAGCGTTTCGAAATTCATGATGCTAGCTGGCGGTGGTGGGCGGGATGCGACGGAGGACGGGAATGCGGGCGCGGCGTAGCACATCTTCGACTACCATTTCTTTTAGGCGCGAGGCGTCGTAGTCGAAGTGCAGCAGGTTTTTGTCTTCTTCGAGGCGGAAGCGTTGCAGGCCGTAGGTATTTGCGAATTGGCCGAGAGCGCGGAATTGCTCGGGTTTCAGAGCGTGTTGCAGTTCGTAGGTTACGGTCATGTAAGTCATGGGTGCAAGTATAGCGGTCTCGAGCGTATGTAGTGTCCTAATTTCGAGGTGGGATTTGAAAGCCCATGCTGCCGTTTGGAACTGCCTGACGGGCTTGCTCCGAACTGCCCAGCGCTAAAGCGCATGGTTAAACGCGGCGCTTTTTCGGAGCGCTTCCCGATATAAACCATCGGGACGCATAAGGCGCGGAAGCGCTCCTCCCCGGCATGAATGCGGGGGCTGCCACCTGCAGCCGAGTTCCAAGCGATCTTGAATTCGTTACAACTGAACGTGCCGCAGACGCAGGGCGTTGGCGATCACGGAGACGGAGCTGAACGTCATCGCAGCGCTCGCGATGATCGGGCTCAGCAGCAATCCGAAGAACGGATAGAGAGCGCCGGCAGCAATCGGCACTCCCAAAATGTTGTAAACGAAAGCGAAGAATAAGTTCTGGCGGATATTGCGCATCGTCGCGCGGCTTAAATTTCGCGCGCGGACGATTCCGCGCAAATCGCCTTTCACCAGTGTAATTCCGGCGCTTTCGATAGCAACGTCCGAGCCCGTGCCCATCGCAATTCCGACATCGGCCGCCGCAAGAGCTGGCGCGTCGTTAATTCCGTCGCCCGCCATCGCCACCGAATGACCCTCACTCTTTAATCGGCCGACGATCTCCGCTTTCTGCGCCGGCAAGATTTCTGCAAAGACCTGATCAATGTTCAAGCGCTTGGCAACGGCATCCGCCGTCGTCCGGCTGTCGCCCGTGAGCATCACGATGCGAATCCCTTCGCGATGCAGCATGTCGATGGCCTCCGGCGTCGAAGGTTTGATCGGATCTGCGACCGAGATAATTCCGGCCACCACGCGATCCGCGACGACAAACATCACCGTGCTGCCATCGCGGCGAAGTGTCTCGGCTTTCTCGCTCCACTCCGCCGATGGGATTCCGAGATCCACAAGCAGTGCTGCATTTCCTAAGGCTGAAGTCTTGCCTTCGAAGATGCCGGTCACACCTTTGCCCGAGATCGCGCGAAAATCCTGGACGTCTGCCAAGGCGATTTTTCGTTCCGCCGCCGCGCCCAGAATCGCGGCCGCCAGCGGATGTTCGCTTCCGCGCTCGAGTGATGCTGCCAAGCGCAGAATACCGTCGTCGGTCATGCCGGCGGCGGGAACGATCTTCGCGACCCGCGGCCGTCCTTCGGTCAGCGTTCCGGTCTTGTCCACGACGAGCGTGTCCACTTTTTCGAGTGTCTCGAGCGCCTCCGCATTCTTGATCAACACGCCGGCGGTCGCGCCGCGGCCCGTGCCGACCATGATGGCCATTGGCGTGGCGAGACCCAGCGCGCAGGGGCACGCGATGATCAGCACGGCGACGGCGTTCACCAGCCCATGCGCAAATCTCGGCGACGGCCCCCAGACCGCCCACGCGACGAAAGATATCGCCGCAACTGCCACAACCGCGGGAACAAAATACGACGCGACCACATCGGCCAAGCGCTGAATGGGCGCGCGGCTGCGTTGCGCTTCGCTCACCATACGCACGATCTGAGCGAGCACCGTCTCGGCCCCTACGCGCTCCGCACGCATCAGGAAGCTGCCCGTTCCGTTCACCGTCCCGCCGGTCACGCGGCTGCCCGCAGTTTTCTCCGCCGGAATCGGCTCGCCGGTGATCATCGATTCATCTACGGAACTCGATCCCTCGGAGATAATTCCGTCCACAGGAATTCTTTCGCCCGGCCGCACGCGGAGCGTTTCGCCCACGGTCACGTTTTCTATTGGAATGTCTTCCTCACTGCCATCCGCACGCACGATCCGCGCCGTCTTCGGCGCAAGCCGCAATAGCGAGCGAATCGCGCCCGATGTCCGGCTCCGCGCGCGCAGCTCCAGAACTTGTCCCAGCAGCACCAACGCAGTGATCACCGCCGCGGCTTCGAAGTAAGTCGGCACATCTCCGCCGCTCATTCGAAATGAATCCGGAAAGATGCCGGGGAAGAGAAGAGCGGCGACGCTATAGACAAACGCCGTGCCCGTGCCGAGCGCAATCAGGCTGAACATGTTCGGACTGCGATTGAACAGCGATTCCCACCCGCGCTTGAAGAATGGCCAGCCACCCCAAATCACCACGGGTGAAGCGAGTACGAATTCGATCCAAGAGATCGCTCGCATCGAGAGCAGATGCTGAACGGGTTGACCCGGTAGAAAATCCGACATTCCCAGCAGGAAGACCGGCAGACTCAGCGCTGCGGAAACCCAGAAGCGTCGCGACATGGACGCCAGTTCGGGATTTCTCTCGTCCTCAGCCGTCGCAGTGCGCGGCTCGAGCGCCATTCCGCAAATCGGACACGAGCCAGGACCTTGCCGCGCGATCTGCGGATGCATCGGGCAGGTGTAAATGTTCGCCGAGCCCAGGATACCGGGCGAACGGGCCGGCGATTGCGCTGCAGCGCTGGTTGGTTCGGCACTGGACGTGACCGTCACATCCAAGTATTTCTGCGGTGTCGCGTCGAACTTCCTCGCGCATCCCTCTGCGCAGAAGTAAAAGGTCTTGCCGGCGTATTCGCGACGAGCGGCCGCGCTTTCCGGCTGTACGCTCATTCCACACACAGGATCTTTCTCGGTCCTCGCGACTGCTTTCTCGCTTTCCATCATGGAGTCCATTCTTTGGCTTCAAATCTCCGGATCGAAATCTGCGTTACTGTCTCGTGTTTCGACGTCATCGGGCGTGCGTGTAGATCAATTGCAACAACTCGTCGTACTTGGCTTCCGCTTCCACTTTTGTGCCTTTGCGGACAGCCTGCGCGACGCAATGGCGAAGATGATTTCGCATCAGCGCCTGGCCTACAGCTCGCAGCGCCTCCTGTACAGAGGACAGCTGTACGAGTATGTCGGGGCAATAGCGGTCTTCCTCGACCATGCGCTGCAAGCCGCGAATCTGGCCCTCAATTCGGCGCAGGCGGTGAAGATTCGCCAGTTTGATTTCGGGATCGACGCCCGCGGCCTTCTTGGGGCGTGACTGCGCCTCACATCCGCACGCCGCTGCTATAGCCTGCTTCATTCTACATACCCCCTAGGGGTATAGTACATCGTTTCTTCAACGAAGGCAACGGTGACTGCCAGCGTACCCGCGGGAGCTTCCCGCATGGGCGACTATTCCCGCTTGCGTCGCACCGTATTGCTGATATATTCCGCGGATTACTTGCGACCACGAAACCGACGGGGAAGCGGCAATGCAAGACTTGTGGTATCGGGCTCTGCTTCGTTAATAGAGATGCCCATGATCGGAATCGGGCGAAAACTTCTATGAGTTTGTTTGCGGTAAAGACGATCGACCTGCTGATGAAAGAGTCGGAGCGGGAGAATCAGCTCCGGCGCTCGCTTGGGCCATTCTCCTTAATTGCCTTGGGCGTCGGCGCGGTGATCGGCGCGGGCATTTTTACGCTGACCGGAGTTGCCGCGGCGACGGCGGCTGGCCCGGCCATCGTCATCTCATTCGTATTTGCCGCGATCGGCTGCGTTTTTGCGGGGCTGTGCTACAGCGAATTCTCAACGATGATTCCCATCGCCGGCAGCGCCTACACCTACGCGTATGCGACGATGGGCGAGTTGATTGCCTGGATGATCGGCTGGGACTTGGTCCTCGAATACTGCGTGGGCGCCGCCACAGTTTCGATCGGCTGGTCGCAGACGCTGATCGCGCTGCTGCACAACTTCGGAATTGATTTCCCGGCGAAATTTATCGCGTCGCCGTTTCAGCCGATCACGCTGACGGACGGAACGGTGGTGCACGGCATCATCAACGTGCCGGCCGTCTTGATTGTGGTGATTGTGTCCGTAATTCTGATATTGGGAATTCGCGAATCTGCCGGCGTGAATACGCTGATCGTGTTCCTGAAAGTATCGGTAGTGGTGGTGTTCATTGCTCTTGGCTGGAAATTTATCAATCCCGCGAACCACACTCCGTTCATTCCGCCGAACACGGGGCAATTCGGAGAATTCGGCTGGAGCGGGATTGTAAGCGGCGCCGGCGTGATTTTTTTCGCGTATATCGGATTTGACGCCGTCTCGACGGCGGCTCAGGAAGCCAAGCGCCCTCAGCGGGACATGCCCGTTGGAATTATTGGTTCGTTGCTCGTTTGCACGGTGCTTTTCGTCCTGTACTCGTACGTTTTGACCGGAGTGGTGAACTACAAGGAACTCAATGTCCCTGCGCCGCTATCGATTGCACTAACGCGCATTCCCATCCCATGGCTGAGCACGGCCATGAACTTGGCGGTGCTTGCCGGGCTCACGTCGGTGATGCTGGTGATGTTGCTGGGGCAATCGCGTGTGTTTTATACGATGTCGCGGGATGGCCTGCTGCCGCCGCTATTCAGCAGCGTGCATCCTAAATTCCGGACGCCGTGGCGCTGCAATCTGGTGCTGATGTTGTTCGTGGGATTGTTCGCGGCGTTCGCGCCGATTTCGGTGGTTGGAAAGATGACCAGCATCGGGACGCTCTTCGCCTTCGTGATTGTATGCGGCGGAATCCTGATCATGCGGCGGACGCAACCATTTGTGCCCCGTCCGTTCAAGACGCCGCTTGTGCCGCTCGTTCCTGTACTCGGGATTCTCACCAACCTGTTCCTCATGTCCGGCCTGGGCTGGTCGAACTGGGCACGACTGTTCGTGTGGCTCGTGATCGGCCTGGCAATCTACTTCGGCTACAGCCGGAAACACAGCATCGTGCAGCGCGTAACCGGGCGGTAGCCTCAAATCCAGTTCAGTGGCCGCAGATTCAGAAGTTCGCAGGCTGCGAAGAATTGCCTTGACAAGTTCGCAGAACGCGAATCTACTGAAAGCGGGGCAAATTGCACGTTATCAGTCGCAAGAGGCTGCTAGGGGCGGCCGAGAAGCACGTCGATCTTGCTTCTCCACTCGACGCCTGGTACCGAATCGCCAAGCGAGCATCGTGGGAAAATCTGATGGATGTGCGAAGACGACTACCGACTGCAGACGCTGCTGGGAAATTCACCATCTTCAATATCAAGGGCAACGCGTATCGGCTCGTGACAGAAATCAACTATCGGACGATTAGAATTTTTATTCGCTTTGTCCTGACCCACGCCGAGTATTCGAAGGGAGGGTGGAATCAATGAGCTCGCTGGGCGTCAGCCGGGAATATGGATCGCTTCTCATCAAATTTCGGCCGAAGGTGATTCGCACCGAAAAGGAAAATGAGGAGTACACAGAGATCCTCTATGATCTTGACCGGCGGCATAAGAAGCTGACCACGGCGGAAAAGGAGCTGGCAGCGTTGTTGACGCTCTTGATCGAGGACTTCGAGGAGAAACGATACAAGTTGCCGCGCGCGAAGCCGATCGAAGTGCTCGAGTTCTTGATGGCTCAAAATGGATTGAAGCAGAAAGATTTGGTAGTTGTATTTGGGACGCCCAGTATCGTTTCGGAAGTTTTGAACGGCAAACGGGAGCTGAACAAGACGCAAATCAAGCGATTGAGCGAACGCTTTGACGTTTCGCCGGATCTTTTCTTCTAGCCGGATCCTCGAGAAACTGTCCTCGTAGGAGAAATCACGGGTGGGTTGTCGTGTCGGTTGGCGGTGCCTGGAGTCGCGACAGAATTATTTCTGGATCAGCAGGCTTTGCACGTAGAGCAGAATATCGCCTTCATCCCACGCTTGCGGTCCGATGATCTTGCGCGCGAATTTGCCATGCCGATCGATCAGGTAGGTTTCGGGATACATTTTCGTTCCGTAGCTGGCGGCGATTTTCTTTGTGGTGTCGCGATAGGTCGGAAAAGAAACGTGATTGTCGGTGAGGAATCGTTCGTAGGCGGAGGCGTCGTCATCGACGCTGACGCCGAGGACCACGCCGCCCTGCGATGCGATCTGCGCTTGAAGCGTGTTCAGCGACGCCGTCTCTTCGACGCACGGCGGGCACCAGGTGGCCCAGAAATTCAGCACTACGACCTTCCCGCGAAGGTCGGACAGGTGCGTCATCTTGCCGTCGAGAATGAAATCGAAGTCGTGTGCGGTGCGGCCGGCCAGGCTCGATTCGCCCTGCCGGTATTCGGGCGTCGCAAAGGACATGACCAGTCCCAGGATGAAGACCAGGACCACGACCGTCAGGATATTCCGCTTTAGAGTACTCGCCACGGACACTATAATACCTGTGATTGTGAATAACTGGCGAATCCTTTCCTGACCCGCCGCGAGAAAACTACGGATGATTTCAGCGATCGTTCCGGCTCGTAATGAAGACGCAAACATTGCACGGGTTGTCGAGTCACTCGACGGCCAGGCCGAAGTGCACGAAATAATCGTGGTCAACGACGGCTCGACGGACCGCACAGGCGAAGTCTTGGCCGAGCTTCAAGAGAGCGTCTCGAAATTGCGCGTGATTGATATCCGCGAGTTGCCGGCCGGGTGGGTGGGGAAGAATTACGCGGCGGCTGTCGGAGCGCGCGCCGCGACTTGCGAGTGGCTGCTATTCGTTGATGCCGATACCGAATTGTATTCAGGGGCGGCGTGGCAGGCGCTTGCGGACACGGAAGAGCACGCCTCGAGCCTTGTCTCGTACTCGCCGGAGCAAGTGCTAGATACGCTGGGAGAAGAAATTCTGATTCCCTTCGTGTATTCGCGGCTGGCGGAGCGATATTCCTTTGAGCGCGTGAATAATCCCGGATTGCAGGACGCGGCCGCGAACGGGCAATTTCTGTTGATCCGCCGCGATGCTTACGATGCGATCGGCGGGCATGAAGCGGTGCGCTCGCGTGTGCTGGAAGACGTGGTGCTGGCGCGTCTCGTCAAGGCGAGCGGTCGCAATATCTTCTTCGGGCCGGGGCAGGGGATTGTTCGCACGCGGATGTACCGGACGTTTGCTGCCATGTGGCAAGGCTGGACGAAAAATCTCTACGAGCTAATGGGAGGAACGCCGGGCGCGTTCGCGCGAGAGATTGTTGAGATCTTCCCGTGGCTCGAGATTGCGCTGCTCATTTGCGGATTGATAGAGACGGGCCGCAGCCGGTGGATACTTATCGCGGCCGCAGCGATAATTCTATTGGGCAGGCATTTCCGCTACGCGCGCGCGTTGCGGAGGAATCGATATCCGCTCTCGCTCATCCAATTCTATATGCCCGCAAGTCTGCTCTATGCCGCCGTCCTGACGGCTTCGTATTGGAAGCAAGTGCGCGGCGCGGTGGCCTGGAAGGGACGGCGCTACCCGACGGGAACGCGATGATCCGAATCACGCGCAAGATTGAATTCTCGGCGGCGCATTTGTACAACAATCCGAAGCTCTCGCCGGAGGAGAACCGGCGGATCTTCGGCAAGTGCAACAATCCACATGGCCACGGGCACAATTACGTTCTCGAAGTCACGGTAGCCGGCGAACCGGATCCAGTCACAGGTATGGTGCTCGATTTGAAAGAGCTGAAGGAGATTCTGCAGCGCGAGATTATCGAGCGCATGGATCACCGCTTTCTCAATTACGAGGTCCCAGAGCTGGCCGGACAGATCCCGACATGCGAAAACATCGCGCAGCTCATCTGGAGGCTGCTCGAGCCGAAGATCACGCGCGGCCAGCTCGATCGTGTTCGACTTCACGAATCGCCGGATCTGTTCGTCGATTGCACCCGGAACGGCGTAGCATGAAACTGACTCTTCATCGGAAATACGCGTTTGCGGCGTCGCACCGGCTGCACAGCCCGCAGCTCAGCGAAGACGAAAATTGGCTCGCCTACGGCAAGTGCAACAACCCCTACGGCCACGGGCACAACTACATTGTCGAAGTCGCTGTCAGCGGGCCCGTCGATCCGGAAACTGGAATGATCGCGAATCTCGTAGATCTCGATTCGTTCGTTCAGCGCGAAGTGCTCGACGCTTTCGACCATACTTATCTCAACGAGCAGGTTCCGGTATTCCAGGAAGTCGTGCCGACCACCGAAAATGTCTGCCGCGAGATTTTTCGCCGCCTAGAGAGTTTTCCAGCAGCGCGGCTCGAACGCATCCGCATTCAAGAAACAAGCCTGAACAGCTTTGAATACGATCGTGAGACGCCAGGAGGCCCATCCTCGTGAAAGAACAGGTTGAGACTGTCATCTCCGTAAATCAGACGACCGAGACAATTCCGGATCTCGTTCGAAAAATCCTCATTCAACTCGGCGAAGATCCGAACCGCGAGGGCCTGCAGCGCACGCCGGAACGCTTCGCGAAGGCGCTTCAGTTTCTAACTAGCGGCTACCGCCAAGATCCGGAGAAACTGTTCAACGGCGCGGTGTTCAGCGTCTGCTACGACCAGATGGTCGTGGTGAAAGACATCGAAGTTTTCAGCATGTGCGAACACCATCTGCTGCCGTTCTTCGGCAGATGCCACGTGGCCTATATTCCGTCGAAGAAAGTGATCGGCCTGAGCAAAATTGCGCGCCTCGTGAACATGTACGCGCGACGCCTGCAAATTCAGGAACGGCTGACGAGCCAGATCGCCAAAGCAATTCAAGAAAAACTGAGCCCCGAAGGTGTCGGCGTGATTATCGAAGCGCGCCATCTCTGCATGGTGATGCGCGGCGTAGAAAAACAGAACTCCTCGGCGATGACCAGCGCCATGCTCGGCGCCTTTCGCGAGAACAAGCAGACTCGCGATGAATTTCTCGCGCTGGTGAGCACACCGAAGTCCTGAATCGCCACGCGCGGCCCCGCCCGAGCGAAAATTTCCGCTCCCGTTTGCGAAAAAATGTTGCTTGGCGCGCGCAAAGTGTGTGTGCTACGCTGAAATGGTAGACGAAGAGACGAACAGCGCACAGGGGTAGCGACGTCCTAGAAAGGGGAATGCGTTTGAGCGAGGCCAAAGTTGAAGTGATGGAGCAGTTCCGCCAGCACACCAAAGATACAGGCTCTCCGGAAGTGCAAATCGCCCTGCTGAGTGAACGTATCAACTATTTGACCACGCACCTTCGCTCCCACGTCAAGGATCACGCATCGCGCCGCGGGTTGATCATGATGGTCAACAAGCGCCGCCGCTTGCTGGATTACTTGAATCGTCGCGACCCGGATCGGTATCGCGAGATTGTTGAACGGCTTAGTTTGCGCAAATAGCGCGGCTCACCTGAGCGGCTTCGACCGCAACTGCCTCTCGAATCGCATCGCAGTCGTGTCCGGCATGCATCCGCATGAGGCGCAGGTGTATTTGCAGGCCGCCCTGAGCTAGACGCATTCCGCACCGCTTCTCGCCTTCGCACTCTTCCTACACTGACGGAATAATTTCCTTCAGATTCGAAATGCGTCCGGACGGTTCCTGGCGCGGAGGATTGCAAAGAATATGTTTCATCAAGTGAGCGTGGAAATCGGCGGCAGAATGTTGACGTTCGAGACCGGCAAGATCGCCAAACAAGCGCATGGCGCTGTAGTGGCCCGCTACGGAGACACGGTGCTCCTGGCCACCGCCTGCATGGACAACAAAGCGACCGAGAAAGATTTTCTTCCATTGACCGTGGATTATCGCGAGTACACCTACTCCGCTGGAAAAATTCCCGGTGGATTCTTCAAAAGAGAGGGGCGTCCTTCGGAGCGCGAAATTCTGACTTCGCGGCTGATTGACCGGCCGCTTCGTCCGCTCTTTCCCGAAGGCTGGTCCACGGAGACGCAAGTCGTCGCCATGGTGCTTTCCGCGGACAGCGAGAACGACCCTGACGTCATCGGCGTTACCGCCTCTGCGGCGGCATTGTTTATCTCCAATATCCCTTTCGACAAGCCGATAGCCGCGGTGCGCGTGGGCTTGCTCGACGGCAAGCTGGTTTGCAATCCCACGGTAGCCGATCAGAAGACAAGTTTGCTGAACATCGTCGTCGCCGGATCGGATGAAGCGATCGTGATGGTCGAAGCAGGCGCGCTCGAAGTTTCCGAGGAAACGGTCGTGGACGCTCTGGCTTTCGGCCACGAGCAGGTCAAGAAGATTGTTGGCGCAATTCGCGAGCTGCACGCGCAGGTAAAGCCGACTAAACTGACTGTCACACCGCCGGCGTTCGATGAAGATCTCGCTCGCGAAATCGAGAAGATTTTCGGCGAGCGGCTGCACGACGCTCTCGACACCGCGAAACATCCGAAGCTTGAAAGCTATAGCCGCATCGACGCCATCAAGAAGGAAATCAAGGCCAGCATCCCCGAGGACGACGAAGAAAAACTGAAGCTCGCCATGCGCGCTTTCGAGCGCCTGCGCGAGAAGTATTTCCGCGACGACATGCTCGTTCGCCGCCGGCGTCCTGATGCTCGCCCGTTCGATCAGATTCGCAAGATCACCTGCGAAATCAGCTTGCTGCCGCGCGTGCACGGCTCGGCGCTCTTCACTCGCGGTGAGACCCAGGCGCTGGCGACAGTTACGCTAGGCACGAAAGAAGACAAGCAGCGGCTCGATCTCCTGTTCGAAGAGGAATCCTTCAAGCGCTTCATGCTGCACTACAATTTCCCGCCGTTTTCGGTGGGCGAAGTGAAATTCCTGCGTGGACCGGGCCGGCGCGAAATTGGTCACGGCGCGTTGGCCGAGCGGGCGCTTCTGAACTTGCTCCCATCGGAAGAAGATTTTCCGTACGCCATGCGCGTTGTCTCGGACATTCTCGAATCGAACGGCTCGTCGTCAATGGCCACGGTCTGCGGCGGCTCATTGGCGCTGATGGATGCCGGCGTGCCGATAAAATCGCCATGCGCGGGAATCGCCATGGGCCTGGTCGTCGAAGGCTCGAACTACGCGATCCTCACCGACATCGCCGGTGCAGAAGACCACTACGGCGATATGGATTTCAAAGTAGCCGGCACGCGCACGGGAATCACGGCTCTGCAGATGGATATCAAAGTCTTCGGCGTTAGCATCCACATGATGCGTGAAGCTCTTGCGCAGGCACAAAAGGCCCGCTTCGAGATTCTCGACATCATGGAAGCCACCATCAAGACCGCGAAGACGGAAATTTCTCCGTACGCCCCGCATCTCTTCATGCTCTCGATTCCGACCGATAAAATCCGTGACCTGATCGGTCCGGGCGGCAAGAAAATCCGCGCCATCACCGAAGCCACTGGCGTCAAGATCGACGTCATGGACGACGGCAAGGTTCACGTCTTTGCCAACGACGGCAAGGCAGCCGAGCAGGCGTTGAAAATGATCCGCGAAGTAACCGCAACGGCGGAAATCGGCAAGACGTATCTCGGCACCGTCGTGCGCATCGCCGAGTTCGGTGCATTCGTAGAAATCTTCCCCGGCACCGACGGGCTCCTGCACATCAGCGAAATCGCCGAACAGCGCATCCGCACGGTCCGCGACGCGCTGCGCGAAGGCGATCAGGTGATGGTGAAAGTTCTGGCGATCGAAGGCAACAAGATTCGCCTGAGCCGCAAAGCTCTAATCAAGGAGCAGCGCGATAAGCAGCAAAAAGAGACTGGTACGCAGTCAGCCCACGAATGATTTGGCTGTAGGCCGTGAGACGGCCTCACATTGCGCGAGGCCGTGTTCACTTTTTCCTTTGTTAGCACTGAATTAGAGTCGGGTAGTGCCTGCGTAGGCTGTTGCGCGCCTTGAAAAGATGCCGGCCGGAATATCTCCGTTCTGATCGCGGCCAAATCGGAATACGCGAAACTGAAGTAGCTCGCCTGAAATTTCAAATCCGCTCGATGCTGGCGCCTAGTTGCTGGAGTTTCTCCTCGATTCGTTCGTAGCCGCGGTCTAGGTGATAAATGCGGTCGATGTAGGTGGTGTTCGAGGCGATAAGCCCGGCAAGCACCAGCGAAGCGCTAGCGCGCAGATCGGAAGCGATCACCGTCGCTCCGCTCAGCGGCGTCGGTCCTTGAACGGTGGCTTGGTGGCCGTCGATCGTGATGTTGGCGCCCATGCGAATCATCTCCAGCGCGTGCAGGAAACGGTTCTCGAAAATCGTTTCGGTGATCACGGATTTTCCGGTGGCTTGCGTGGCCAGGGTCATGAATTGCGCCTGCATGTCGGTTGCGAAGCCCGGATATTCCGCGGTGGTCACGTCGGCAGCGCGCAGAGCTTGCGGCCCGCGAACGCGCAGGCAGGATAATCCTTCCTTCTTAACCTCGACGCCGCAGGCCGCGAGCTTCTCAATCACTGCCGCAAGATGCTGCGGCGCGCAGTGCGAAAGCTTGACGTCGCCGCCCGTGATCGCCGCCGCCACGAGAAAAGTGCCGGCTTCGATGCGGTCGGGAATCACGGCATGCGTCGCGCCGTGCAACTTTTCCACGCCCTGCACGCGAATCGTGGATGTGCCGCCGCCTTCGATCTTCGCGCCCATCTTCGTAAGCAGGTCAATGAGGTCCGTCACCTCCGGCTCGCGCGCGGCGTTGGTGAGCAAGGTCTCGCCTTCGGCCAGAACTGCCGCGGTCAGAATATTCTCCGTGCCGGTAACGGTGATCTTGTCGAAATGGATCTGCGTCCCGCGCAGCCGGTCGCAACGTGCCTCGACGTAGCCGTGATCAATGGTGGTTTTCGCGCCCATCTTTTCGAGCGCGTGGATGTGTAAGTCAATCGGCCGCGCGCCGATAGCGCAGCCTCCGGGCAACGAGACGCGCGCGTAGCCAAAGCGCGCCACAAGCGGCCCAAGCGTCAAAATCGACGCTCGCATCGTCTTCACCAATTCGTAAGGCGCCTCCGCGTGTGAAATCTTCTCCGCAGCGATCGTGAATTCGCTCGGTGGCAAATCGGGGCTTTCGACGTGCGCGCGCATGTGCGCCAGCAACTTCGCCATCGTCATGATGTCGCGCACCGCGGGAATGTTCTGCAGGCACACTGGCTCGCTCGTTAGAAGCGCGGCAGCCATCGCAGGCAGCGATGCATTCTTCGACCCGCTGATGCGCACCGTGCCTTCCAGCCGCCGGCCGCCTTCAATTTTGAAGCGATCCATGTCCGTCCCTGAGTCTAGTGCTTACATTCAGCGCACTTGACTCAAATCCTTGCCTCGAGGCAATCGCAATCCCGCCGCGATCGCCTTCCGCAAATCACCCTTGCTCGCTGCCAGCAGCCACTTCGCCTGCTGCGCGTCCACTCCGGCCTTCAATATCACCAGCGCAGCACGCAAATCGTGTCCGGCCTGACGCAACGCGTGTTCCACCGACGACGCCCGGCGCCCGCTCGCGTCCACCAGAATTCGCACCGCGCGCTGCCTAAGCTTCTCATTCGTCATCACAACGTTGATCATCAGATTATCGTAAACATGGCCGGCGCGAACCATCGCTACAGTTGAAAGCATGTTCAGTACCAATTTCTGCGCAGTACCCGCTTTCATGCGCGTCGAACCAGTAATCGCCTCGGCGCCGGTCGCAGGAGCGATCACGATCTGCGCCAGACGCGCAATCGGTGCCCGCCGATTCGCCGTAAGCGCCACAGTCGTGGCTCCGCGGCGCCTCGATTCCCGCAATGCGCCGAGGACAAATGGCGTCGTCCCGGTCGCCGCGACCCCGACGACCACATCGTTCGGCCCGACGCGCCGCGCCGCAATTTGCCGCGCGCCGTCTCGCGGCGAGTCTTCCGCTCCTTCAATGGCGTGCGTCATCGCGCGCAACCCGCCCGCGAGAATCGCCTGCACCTGCCTTGCTGGAACGCCAAACGTCGGCGGACATTCGGCCGCATCAAGCGCCCCCATGCGCCCGCTCGACCCGGCGCCGGCATAAATCAGCCTGCCGCCCTTTCGAAAGGCGAGCACGATCTTATCCACCGCCCTAGCGATTGCGGGCAGCTCGCGCGCCACGGCTCGCGGTACACTCGCGTCCTCGCGATTGAGAATCCTCAAGACCTGAATCGTCGTCTTGCGGTCCAGCCCTGCCGAACGAGGATTCCGCCGCTCGGTCTCAGGCAATCTAGAAGTGCGGGATTTCACCATCGGAATTATAGCGTCTCAATTGATACGCCAAGAAAAGAAGGAAGCCGCCATGCAAAATTTGTGACCTGCCAGTTATCGCCCGGCGGCGCGGCCGGAAACGAGCCCCAATCCCTCGATGATGGCATCGTGCAATCGGGGACTAAGTTCGCGAATCTTGATGTTGTCCGCCGAAGGATAAACTCGATTCGTGAGCAGGACTACGAAGAGATCCCGTTCAGGATCGATCCACAACGAAGTGCCCGTAAAGCCCTTGTGTCCATAGCTGTGTGCCGAGAAAAATTGCCCGGAGGATGATGGCGCAACCGGTACGTCCCATCCCAGCGCGCGCGCGGAATCGCCGATTTTGACGCGCGCCGTGAATTGTTCGATCGTCTCTCGCGCCAGCAGCCGGTGATGCGCGTAGATGCCTGCGTTCAGCATCATCTGCGCGAAGACCGACACATCGCCGGCCGTGGAGAAGAGGCCCGCGTGCCCTGAAACACCGTCCATCGCCGAGGCATTTGCATCATCCACCTCGCCTTGCAATTGCCTCTCGCGGTAG
Source organism: uncultured Acidobacteriota bacterium (assembly GCA_963841235.1). Lineage (GTDB taxonomy): Bacteria > Acidobacteriota > Terriglobia > Acidiferrales > UBA7541 > Palsa-147. The sequence goes on from CAWJBU010000002.1 coordinate 58,811, forward strand.
TCCTTGTCGTTTTCCGTCGGGGCGATTCGAGAGCGCAAATTCTTCGGCGGCGAGTACATGGTATTCGCCAGCTCGAGCGGCTCGCAGATCCAATCCTTCGCGACGGCGTCGAGATCAAAACCAGTGAGCCGCTCGACAATCTCGCCCAGCAGAATGAATCCGAGATCCGAGTATTCGAGGTGCATGCCGGGCTCGCTCACGAGCGGCTCAGCGATCACGCGCTTTAGAACGGCGCTCTTACCGTCAACTTCCTTGTAAAAATGGCGATGCGCCGGCAAGCCGGAAATATGCAGCAGCAGACCGCGGACCGTAGCCTTCGCGCGCCACGAAGGATTCGGATCAGCCGCAGCCGCCTGCGTCCATTCCGGCAGATAGCGCGAAATCGGCAGGCTGATATCGATGCGGCGCTCCTGCGAGAGCATCATGATCGCCGTCGTCGTAACGATCGGCTTCGTCAAAGACGCCACATCGTAGATTGTCTCCGCCGTCACTGCGGGCGAACCCTTGTCGTAAGTCAATCGGCCAAACGGATGCACGGCAAGACGGTCGCGGTATCCCACCGCCAGCACGCCCCCGGGAAAGGCGCGATCGTTCACGCCACGATCGAGTATTTCGAAGGCATTGCTCAGTCGCGCGGACATATCGGCGGGCGCTGCCTCGAGTGTCATCGGCGCGCGATCGAGCGGGATGCCATCGCCGCGCTTGACCACGCCAGGAACGGTGACAGGAATCTTTCCGGAAATCGCGTTCTGCCCGAAAATCGCCCGCGCCACCGCTCGCTGCGAAACATCCTGCGTGCTGAATTCGGCGACCCAAGTTTTAGCCGCCGGAAATCGCTCGATCACGTAAGGACTTCCGAATCCAGCAACGATCACCGGCTTGGGCGACGCGAGGATCTGATTCACAAACGCCGCCTGTTCATCCGGCAGCCCAACGCTGCCTTTGCGATCCGCGACGCGGACCCAGATGCCGACGATCGCCGCGTCGTAACTTTCCGGCGGCGGCAACTTCAGCGACTGCACACTCGAAAACTGCGTATCGGCGCGCAGCACCGTCACGGAATCGACGTGATTACGGATTTCATCTTCAAAATCAGCGCCGGGAAATGCATCGGGATCGCCGGACAGCGCGACGACAAGCAGCCGCAGCGGCTTCGTCGCGTCGAGTGGCAACGCGTGCGCATCATTGCGCAGCAGCGTGACGCCGCGGTCCGCAATATCCTGCGCCGCCGCTTGGAATTCCGGCTTCCCGAATTTTGAGTTGAGCGCGTCCACATCCACGAAGCGATTCTTCGCGAGCCCCAGCCGTTCTTTCGCACGCAAAATTCGCCGCACCGATTCGTCGATTCGCGCGGCCGGGAGCCGTCCGCTTTTCGCCGCCTCTTCCAGCCCCTCGAGCGCAGCGTCAACTGTTGGCGACAGCAGCAGCACGTCCACTCCTGCCAGCACCGCGCGCACCGCCGCTTCACCGGGCGGATAACGCGTCGTGACGCCGCCCATATCGAGCGCGTCGGTAACGATCAAACCGTCGAATCCAAGTTCCTTTCGCAGCAAATCCGTCAGCACGTGCGGCGACATCGTCGCAGGCAACTCCGGATCCGGCTCAAACGCGGGCGTTGCAAGATGCCCAGTCATGATGCTGCCAACGCCCGCGGCAATCGCCGCGCGGAAGGGAACCAGTTCGACACTCTCGAGCCGCTTGCGATCTCCCGGAACCGTCGCGAGGGCGATGTGCGAATCCACGCTCACATCGCCGTGTCCGGGAAAATGCTTCGCCGTCGCCAGCCCGCCATTTTCCTGCACGCCGCGCACGAAAGCTGAAACGAAACGCGCCACGCTCACCGGGTCTTCGCCGAATGAGCGCACATTAATGATCGGATTATCGGGATTGTCGTTCACATCGGCGTCCGGCGCGAAAATCCATTGAATTCCCGCCGCGCGCGCTTCGAGCGCCGTGATCTTGCCCACCGTGTACGCGTCCTGAGGATTGCCTGCCGCCGCGACCGCCATCGCGTAAGGAAACCCCGTGCCTTCATCGAGTCGCATCGCCGTCCCGCGCTCGAAATCCGCCGAAACGATCAGCGGCACCTTGGCTCGCTTCTGCATCTGATTCGCCAGCACCGCCGCGACGTACACTCCGCCGCGTTCGATCCCTAGCGGCTGCCGCTTCGTGCCCAGAATAAATCCGCCGACGTGATTCTCCGTCACCTGCCGCACAAAATCTTTGTATTCACCGCTTTCCGTGGATGTAAACTCGCCGAAGAAATAAACGACGAGCAGTTGCCCCAGCTTTTCGCGCAGCGACATGCTCTTCAGTGTTTTTTCGACCCAGGGAGAGTCCGCTGCGGAGCGTTTCGGTCTAGCGGTGGCGGATTTCGACGCGCGGCCGGCGAGTGTCATTGCGAAAATTAAGCATAGCAGGAAACGCCAGTGGCCGCGCATTCACTCACGCCTGCGTTCCTGAATTGAAGCCTGAATTGCTGCCCAATTTGACGCTTGGATTGACGCATTCATCGCCTCGCTGTATATAGCACACGGTTCCATGCGAGACAACGAAGGCGTCCCACCGAAGATTCTTCGATTGGTAATCGCAACAATCTTCATCGTAGCGATGACTGCAGCATCGTCTCGCGGACAGTCAAACCCTGGCCCTCCCGATCTCTCGGCCCTCGATTCCATCCTGCAATCCGCCGTCGAGCACGATGAAATTCCTGGCGCCGTCCTTCTCGTCGAGCATGGCGCGAAGATTGTGTACGAAAAGACGATCGGGATGCGAGCGGTGATGCCGTCTCGCGAAGCGATGACCACCGATACGATTTTCGATATTGCCTCGCTAACCAAAGTCATCGCGACTGCGCCCTCGGTGATGAAGCTAGTCGAGCAAGGAAAGCTGCGGCTCGATGATCCCGTTTCGCGTTACCTGCCCGATTTCACGTCGAACGGCAAAGATCAGATCACCATCCGCATGTTGCTGACGCACACCAGCGGTCTCGCTCCAGATCCGCCACTTGACGCGGCCCGCTCCGGAAAATCCGCAATCTACGCGGGAATCAATCAGGAGGAATTGGCTGCTCCTCCGGGTATGCGCTTCATCTACAGCGATACTGGCTTCATCGTCCTGGGCGAACTCGTCGAGAAAATGTCTGGCACGCCGCTCGATGAATTCGCGCGCCGCAACATTTTCGAGCCGCTGCACATGCAGGAAACTCGGTTTCTGCCGCCGGCCGAGTGGATTCCCCGTATCGCTCCAACCGAAGAAATCGATTTGCCCGCGGACGGGAAGGCCGGCTTGGGGAAGGGGCATCTGCTGCGCGGCATGGTTCACGATCCAACGGCGCGAGCGATGGGCGGGGTGGCCGGCAACGCGGGACTTTTCTCGACAGCCGCTGACGTCGCGAAATTCTGCGCGATGGTGCTGAGCGACCGACGCATGCCCGGGAGCGACGGCGGGCGAATTCTCTCCAAACCGTCGATACTTAAGATGGCGTCTCCGCAATCGCCACCCTGGATTCCGGCGATTCGCGGACTCGGTTGGGACATCGACTCGCAGTACTCATCGCCGCGCGGCGAGTTTTTTCCGCTTGGATCAGTCGGGCATACCGGTTTCACCGGCACTTCCATCTGGATCGATCCCGCGAGCGAAACTTTCGTCATTTTGCTCACAAATTCGGTTCATCCCTACCGGCGTCCGCCGATCTCCAGTCTGCGCAGCAAAGTTGCAACAGCGGCCGCCGCCGCGCTCCACATTGGCGGCACGCGGGGAGAAACGTCGGAATTCGAGCGTAGCGCCCACGCCGCCCGGCCCTACGATCTCGCGGGCGTTTTGGCGGCGAGCGACCACACCAAAACAGGCATCGATGTGCTCGAAGCCGAGCAATTCACCCCGCTTCGCGGGAAGCGCGTCGGCCTCATCACCAACCAAACGGGCGCCGATTCGAGCGGGCGCCGATCGATCGATGTGCTCGCGCACGCCGACGGAGTGCACCTCGCCGCTATCTTCAGCCCCGAGCACGGCCTCGTCGGACAATCCGACGCGAACGTGGCATCGGCGACCGATTCAACAACCGGCCTGCCCGTCTTCAGTCTCTATGGCGAGACGCGCCGGCCCACCGAGGAAATGCTCAAGGACCTGGACGCCATCGTCTTCGACATTCAAGATGCCGGCGTCCGCTTCTACACTTACACGACGACGATGGCGTATGCGATGGAAGAAGCAGCCAAGCGCCACATCGCGTTCTTCGTCCTCGATCGCCCCAACCCGCTCGACGGCGTCACCATCGAAGGGCCCATTCTGGATGGCGACAAATTATCTTTCACCGGTTATTTTCCCATGCCCCTGCGATACGCCATGACTCCCGGGGAACTCGCGCAACTGTTCAATGCCGAAAATAAAATTGGCGCGGAGCTTCACGTCATCGCCATGAAAGACTGGCATCGCGCCGACCGCTACGAAGCGACCGGCCTCACCTGGATTCCGCCGTCTCCGAATTTGCGCAGCCTGAATGCCGCGCTGCTTTATCCGGGCATCGAGATACTGCAGGCGGGAGGAATCTCGGTCGGCCGCGGCACGGACGCGCCTTTCGAAGTCTTCGGCGCTCCGTGGATCGAGCCCATCGCAATGGCCGACGCACTCAACCGCCGCTTTATTCCCGGCGTACGTTTCGTCCCCACGCGATTCACCCCAGCGTCGGGCCTCTATGCTGGGCAACTCTGCGGCGGGATTTCACTCGTAATCACGGATCGCGCCAGCCTCAACTCGATGCTCATGGGTCTTGAGATCGCCGCGATGCTCAACAAAATGTATGCGGCCAATTTTCAGCTCGAGAAGATCAATGAACTTCTCGGCTCCAGCGCCACAATCGAGCGTCTCAAACGTGGCGACGCCCCGTCGAGGATCGTTCTAGACTGGGCGTCGGAACTCGATGCGTTTCGAAAAATGCGCGAGAAATATTTGCTCTACCACTAGAACCGCACGGCGTCCAAAGTGCGATTATTTTCTCTGCTGATTTCGCTGCCGAAAATCACGATTCGCGCCCGGCCGGTTGCTTCGTGGCGCGATTCCAATAGCGATAGAAGAACAATCCGGAAAGAATCATCGCGAGACCGATTGACGATCGCAATGGCCGGTCGATCCACAAATTCAACGTAAGCGCGGCCGCGCCCACTAAGAACAGCGCGGGAACGACCGGATAACCCCAAGTTCGGAACGGCCGCGGCATGTCCGGCGCGATGCGCCGCAGCCGGAACATCGCCACCACCGACAGCGCATAGAATATCCACGCTGCGAATACGAATAGCGATGTCAGCTCCTCAAACGTGCCTGTGAGCGCCATCAGGCCGGCCAAGATTCCCTGAAAAATCAGTGCGCCCGTGGGCGTTCGAAATTTCGGATGAACGCTGCTGGTGACGCGGAAGAAAACTCCATCGCGCGCCATGGCGTAGGGCACGCGCGCCCCGCTCAAGAGTGATGAATTCAGCGTGCCCAGCGCCGAAACGATCATGACCAGCGTAAACCAGCGCGCCACTCCACTCCCACCGAAGCTGGCTACAACATCTGACCCGACATGCTGCGATCCAGCCACGCTCCCGAAAGGCAGCACGTAGAAACAGACTGCACTGAACACCAGATAGATTCCGGCGACGAGAATCGTCCCGCCAGCCATCGCGATCGGGAAATTTCTCTGCGGATTTTCGACTTCCGAGCCTACGCGATTCAGATCTTCCCAGCCGTCGTACGCCCAAAGCGCCGCGGCCAGCGCGGCAAGAAAACTAGAAAGCGTAGCCACTCCGGTCTTCGTAGGCCAGAACGGATGAAAATTCGCGGAACTGCCGTGGCCGAAAACAGACGCCGCCGCGACGATCGCCAGAATCGAAGCAACTTTGATCGCCGTCAGCGCTACTTGCACTCGCCCGCCAACACGAACGCCGAGATAGTTGATGACCGTGAATATCCCGAGCGCACCCACGGCCACCGGCTGCGCCCAAGTAAATGCGAATTCGTACGGCTTGCCGGAGAAGGGAACCGTGAAATGCAGAGTGAAAATCGGCGCCGCGATCACCGGCACAAAGACGCTCAAGAAGCGCGCAAATCCGGCCGCGATCGAAGCCGCGGAGCTCGATTCACCGACCGTCGAGTGCATCCAGCCGAATAGAAATCCCCAAACCGGCCCAAGTCCGCGGCTCAAATACGCATACTGCCCGCCGGCCTCGGGAATCGCCGCGCCGAGTTCAGCAAACGAGAGCGCGCCGAAGAGCGAAAGCAATCCGCCCACAATCCACGCCGCGTAGACGACACTGACCGAGCCGCCTTCAGAGGCCATCTGGCTCGGCTTCAAAAATATTCCTGTGCCGACCATCGTCCCCACGACGATCGCCGACGCCGCCCACACGCCAAGCCCGCGAACGAGTTCGAGCCGCTTGGTCCCGGAGCCCGCGCTCATTCGTTCACGCCTTCGGCCTCAATGCTACCCGCCTCCGACTTCAAGTCGCCCCCCGAAATCGCACTCGCAATCGATCCAGCGGCAAATGTCACCACGGTGCCCACGAGCACGTACCAGGTCCAAGCCAGCATCGTGAAGCGATTGACGGCCACCATGGTCCCGAGCCCGAAAAGCATCCCTACAATTGCGCCCGTTGCGTTCGCGCGCCTGTTCCACATGCCCAGCAAGAAAACCCCCAGCATCGCGCCGTAAGTGATCGAAGTAATCGTCAATCCCGCCACAAGCACCGGCCCCCAATGCACCAGCCCCAGACTTCCCAGCACGATCCCCCAGATCAGAGTCATCCACCGCGAGCGCCTCAGCAACTCGCCGGCCGATCGTCGCGCGCCGCCCCGTGCGCCCGCGCCGAAATCCATGATGCTCGATGAAGCCAGCGAGTTCAACGATCCGCTCGCGTTCGACATCGCCACAGCCAAAATCGCCGCCAGCACCAGTCCTGCAATCCCCGGCGGCATCTCGGTCACGATGAACGTGGGAAAAATCTGGTCACGATCCAACGGCACAACTCCCGGCGCAGCGTGCTGGTAAAAAACGAAGAGCATCACGCCGATCACGAGAAACAAAGCGAATTGAATGAAGACAATCATGCCGCTGCCGAGCAGCGCCGCCTTGCCATCGCGCTCATTCCGCGCCGCCAGAACTCTCTGCACCAAAGTCTGGTCCGTCCCATGGCTTGCCATGGTCAGAAACGTCCCGCCAATTACGCCGGACCAAAATGTGTAACTTTGGGTCAGGCTAAACGAGAAATCGAAAATGCGCAGCTTCCCTCCGGCGGCCGCCGCCACTTGGGTAACCTCGCTCCATCCGCCCGGAATCCGATGCAGCAGCAGCCAGAACGCCACCGCCGATCCAGTCAGATAAATCGCCAGCTGCATCACATCCGTCCAAATCACGGCCTTCATTCCACCCTCAAACGTGTAAAAAAGTGTGAGCAACGTCACAATCAAGATCGCCGTCCGGCTCCCAGTCCCAAGCGCCACGCTTACAACCTTCCCCACGGCCGCGATCCGTACCCCCTCCGCAAGTGCCCTGGTAACCAAAAAGACCCCTGCCCCCGCCGACTTGACGCGCACCCCGAATCTCTTCTCTAATAGCTGGTACGCCGTGTAAAATTCCCCCTGGAAATACCGGGGAACGAACACGACGCACAAAATCACCCGGGCCACCAGGTAGCCAATTACAAGCTGGAGAAACCCGAGATTGCCGCCGAAAGCGATGGCTGGAGTGCCGATGATGGTCAGCGTGGAGGTTTCGGTGGCGACAATCGAGCAGGCAAGCGCCCAGGCAGGCGCCGTTTTACCGCCCAAGAAGTAGTCGCGGACATCTTTCTGCCCGCGCCGAAACCAAGCACCCAGCAGCGTGACGCCGGCGAGGTAAAGAATCAGGATACCGAGATCGGCGGGATGAATTCGCATGCGGTAGCGTCAAGGAGAGCGGCGCGATGCTAACCGCTCGCTCCGCGGAGTGTCAAGGAATCGCCAGTACGGCGCAATGAAGCGCCAATAGAACAAGGAGCTTTCCTCCATGTCGTATTTCTTGGGAATTGACGGCGGCGGCAGCAAAACGGACTGCGTGCTTCTCGATGCGCACGGCCAGGTTCTTCGCCGCGCACAGGGCGGCCCATCCAATCCTCTGAGGGGCGGATATCCGCAGGCGTGGTTTTCGGTCAGCGGTACGGCGGATATGGTACTCGCGCGTCAATCGCTCAAGGCCACCGACATCCGCGGAATTTGCGGCGGCTTCGGCGGCGCGGCACGACCGGCCGTCGCCAAACGTATGAGCATTTTCCTCGAGCGCTCCTTTCCCAAGGCCGAAGTGCGAGTAACCACCGACATTGAGATCGCGCTCGAAGCCGCGGTCGAAAAGGGCGTAGGCGTGGTGCTGATCGCCGGCACCGGTTCGGTGGCCTACGGGCGAAACGCGGAGGGGAAGACCGTCCGCGCCGGAGGCTGGGGCCCGTGGCTGGGAGACGAAGGCAGCGCCTTCGATATCGGCCGCCGTGCGCTTACCGCCGTCCGCCGCCATGAGGACGGCATGGGGCCCGCCACAAGCCTCTCCGACCGCATTTTCAAATCGCTGGATGCCCGCAACTGGGGCACGCTCGTCGAGCACATCGCCAAGAATCCCGACGAGGTCTTTCCGCGTGTCTATCCGCTTGTGGCCCGCGCCGCAGAGCAGGGCGATGAGGTCTCGCGCACAATCCTGGACTCGGCGGCCGGTGCTCTTGTCGAGCTGGCCGACCACGTCATTCGCAAGCTGGGGCTGGCCGGAGAAAAGTTCCCCTTGGTTCGCGCCGGCGGCGTCTTCGGCCATTGCGCCTACCTCGATTCCCTCGTGGATGCGCACCTCGCAGCGATTGCGGACCGCGCTACGATCGGCCCGCTGCGAACTTCACCGGCCGAAGCCGCCGCGAACATGGCTCGGACGGCGGCCGGCCGCGCCGCCGATGCCAACTGATCCCATCGACGACATCGCCATCGCGCGAGAAGCGTCCGCGCAAGACATCGCGATGCTGGTGCACGAAAAAGACGAAGCTATTCTCCTCGCGCTGATCGAAAATCCAAATCTCGACGAAACCCACGTGCGCATCCTTCTCGAACGCCTCGACGTGTCGGAACGAGTGCTCGGCGCAATAGCTCTTCAGAAGAAATGGCTCGCATCAGAAGCGGTTCGTTTCGCATTGGCGGCGCATCCGCACTCGCCGCGGCAAGTTGCATTGACACTGGTTCGCCAGCTCTTCGTTTTCGATCTGGTGCGTCTCGCGCTCGCCACCGCTGCGCAGCCTGAAGTTCGGCGGCTCGCTGAAGAAGCGCTGATCTCGAAAATTCCGCAGCTTCCGATCGGCCAGAAACTGACGCTCGCCAAGCGCGGGCCGTCTCGCGCGGTGGGCGCAATCCTCACCGAGGGTCAGGCGCAAGCCGTCGCGGCGGCGCTGACCAATCCGCTCCTGACCGAGAGCCAAGTGCTGAAATCGCTCGCGCGTGCCGAAACACCGGAACGAGTGGTCTCCGCCATCGCGCGTCATCCGAGGTGGTCGTCCAGTTACAACGTGCGCCTGGCGTTGCTGCGGAATCGCCATACTCCGCTCAACATCGTGCTCGCCTTCCTACCGAATTTGACCATGCGCGATTTGCGCGATATCTCCACGCTCGAGAGTCTCTCGCCAAATTTGAAGATGTACATTCGGCGCGAAGTCGCGCGCCGCGCCAACGCCAAAGACCCTGCATCGCGCCGCGCTTGACGGCGTCGGTCCAGTAGCGCAGGCACTCTTGCCTGCGTCAGTCTGTGCCTCACATCCGCCGTTGCTTGTAGTCGACAGCGCTCACAGCCAGGAGTGGCTGTGCTACTGGGGCGGAACGCGTTCTCGCTGGTAGAATGAACGCGGCTGCCGAGAAGCGAAAAGCCGGGGAGATCGATGGCAATCAGTCGGAATCAATTGCGATGGCTGATGGTGGCGGGCGCGGTCGTGCTGGTTGCCGTTCTGATTTCTTCGACGCTGCACCAGACGCACCTGAAGTACGAAGTCTGCATGACATTCCACGGCGGCAGCCACTGCGCGACCGCCACCGGCGCGACGGCCGACGAAGCCATTCGCAGCGCGCGAGATATTGATTGCCAACTGCTCTCCAATGGCCGCGATGAAAACGTAGTTTGCGGGAACACCGAGCCTGCTAGCGTGCGCCAGATTCAATAGCAGCCAGCAGCTCAGTTTATGGCTCGGCCGATCCGCTCCTGCCTCGGGCGCGACGCTGCGTGATTCCCGAACCCGTACCGACTCCAGCATCCATCCCACTTACACGCATTGACTTGGCTCAATTCCGTGCTTAGCATCAGAATTAGAGAACGGGTCAAACGCCAACTCTCACTAGGCGCACCATGAGCGAACGCATGCCCGTCCGCGGGCTACGACATGCATTCCGAACCGAGGTTGAAATCGGCTGGGGGGCCGAGGTTCTGAAGTGTGTCACGCGCGATATCGGCGACATGGGCATGTTCATCGAAACCGAGCATCCGCTTTGGTTGCGCGCTGAATTCACCGCCCGCTTGAAACTGGGCGAAGTCCTCGAAATCGATTGCATCGTGCGTCGCGTTGAGCCCGGCCGGGGCATGGCCGTGGAATTCAAGGATTTGCCCGAAGCCGAGCGCGAGCAGATTGACCTTTTCCTCGGGAAGCTGAGCCGGAAGTGACGCGTTGTCTGAACTGCGGCGCCGAGCGCGCTGCGGATGTCTGCGATTCCTGCGGTCTTTCTTCGACACTCGCCGAATTGGCCCTGCGCCGGCGACTTCTCAATCGCACTGCATTTCTGCTTCTTGGCGCGCTGGCGTTTGTTGTGGCCAGCAGCCAATTCCCGCCGCTCGAAGTAGACGGAATTTTGATTTTTGTGGGGCTGCTGTTTTTCTTGACGCTGGGATTGGGCATGTGGGTCGAGCGCCGCGCGCTGCAGCACGCCGAATTGGAAGCGCTCAAGCGCATTTACTACGGGCTGATCCCGGTGCCGTGGTTGTTGGGCGCGCTGCTGATCGCCAATGGCTGGCTCGATCGCGCCCCGCGCGAAACTTGGCACACCGAAGTTATCGGCCGGGTGCGGATGTTTGGCCCGCTTCCGAGCAATCGCCTCGTAGTCCACTCGTGGCGCGATGGCCACAATGTCGAGCGCGTCCCGGTGAGCCGCGCCGATTTCGATCGATTTCATCCCAACGACATGGTCGTAGTCAAAACCGGCGAAGGCCTCGTGGGCATACCCTGGGTAGCAGGCGTGGACCGAGAATAGGGGAGGGTTTTTAGCCCTCCTGCCGTTCGGCCCCACGCTCGACCGCCGCTATGCCCCCGAATACTGCCGCCGCTTGATGAACTCGCCTGATCCGGCGCGTCCTTTGAACTCACCGTTCTCAACCAACACGCGCCCGCGCGATAAAACTATCTTCGGCACACCCTTCACGCGTATTCCCTCAAACATCGAATAATCCACGCGCATGTGATGCGTCTTCGCGCTGATCACCACTTCCTCGTTCGGATCGAACACCACGATATCCGCATCCGAGCCGACCGCGATCGTCCCTTTGCGCGGATACAGGCCGAACAATTTCGCCGGCGCTGTCGAAACGAGCTGAACGAACCGGTTCGGCGAGAATCGTCCGTCGTTCACGCCGCCCGAAAAAACAAGGCTCATGCGATTCTCAATCCCCGGCCCGCCATTCGGAATCTTGGTGAAATCGTCCTTGCCGAGCTCCTTTTGCTCCTTGTAGCAAAAAGGGCAGTGGTCGGTGGAAACCACTTGCAACGTATCCTTCGCCAAACCCTGCCAGAGTTTCTCCTGATGCCATTTCTCCCGCAGCGGAGGCGTGAAGACGTATTTCGCTCCCTCAAAGCCCGGTGCGTCCATATTCTCGAGCGAGAGATAAAGGTACTGCGGGCAAGTCTCGGCATAAGCCGGCAATCCGCGATCGCGCGCCTCGCGAACTTTCTCGAGCGCCTCGTTGCAGGAAAGATGCACGATGTAAACGGGAGCTCCGGCCATCTCCGCCAACGCGATGGCGCGCGACGTCGCCTCAGCCTCCGCTGTGGTCGGCCGCGTCAGCGCATGATATTTCGGCGCTTTCTTCCCTTCGGCCAGCGCGCGCTTGACGATCACGTCAATCGCACCGCCATTTTCCGCGTGCATGCAAATCATCCCGCCATACTTCGCCGCAGCCCCCATTGCGCGGAAGATGGAGGCGTCATCGAGCATGAACACGCCCGGATAAGCCATGAAGAGCTTGAACGAAGGCACACCTTCGCGCACCAGCGCCCCCATTTCGTCAAGCTGCGCGTCGCCCAATTCGGTGATGATGCAGTGGAACGCATAATCAATCGCGGCCTTGCGGTCAGCCTTACCCATCCACGTATCAAAAGCATGCCGCAAGGTCTGGCCCTTATACTGAATCGCGAAATCAATCAGCGTGGTGGTCCCGCCATGCGCCGCCGCGATCGTGCCGGATTCAAAATCATCCGCGCTCGTAGTGCCGCCGAACGGCATATCGAGGTGCGTATGGACATCAATCCCGCCGGGCATCACGTAACGCCCAACCGCATCGATCATGCGCGTGGCATTCTCGGGATTCAGTTCCTGCGCGATGGCCACAATCTTGTCGCCGCTAATCCCCACGTCACTTTTGTAGGTGTCGGAAGCCGTTACGATTGTGCCGCCACGAATGATGGTGTCGAGTCGCATGTGATTTCCTCAGACTGCGCGAATCACGGAGCGTAGCACAAAACGTAGCGCTGGCGTCCCCGCCGGCATCTTTCGACCAGCAGCGTCAGAGAGAACCGCGATCGTCCGCGGAGCGCCAACCCAGATACTGGCGTGCGTTGTAGAGTGAAGTATGCGGTTGGTCAGCGCTGTTGTTGCAGTCGCAATCGCTGGATGCCCGCAGGGACGCCAGCACTGCGCCAGTGCTAGAATCTGCACTCGGCATTCGACACTTGGCGCGCGATTGCGGTTGTAGTTGTTCGTCGCGCTCTCTTGGGGGAAGTGCAGCGAATGGCTCTTCGCGAAGCAGCACCGAAATTGCCACCTGAGCAGTACGAGGCGAATTTCGCGGACATCTCCCCGCGCATGACGCCGCGGCAGGCCGCCATCGAAGCCGCGCGCTGCCTCTACTGCTTCGATGCTCCCTGCACCATCGCCTGCCCGACGCATATCGATGTGCCCGCGTTCATCAAGAAAATCGCGTCAGGCAATCTGCGCGGATCAGCGCGCGTCATCCTCAGTGCAAATATTCTCGGAGAAAGCTGCGGACGCGTCTGCCCCACCGAATCGCTTTGTGAAGGCGCTTGCGTGATGACCGAAAAGGGCGAGCGTCCGATTGAGATCGGCCGCCTGCAGCGCTACTCGGTAGATCACGTTCTCGATCGCAACATCGAGCTCTTCTCCGCGGGCGCGCCGAACGGCAAGAGCGTGGCCTGCATCGGGTCCGGCCCCGCGTCGCTCGCCTGCGCCGCCGAACTCGCCAAGTGGGGCTACGCGGTCACCATCTTCGACAAAAACAATTTGCCCGGCGGCCTCAACACTTATGGCATTGCGGCCTACAAAACGCGCGCTAAAGATTCCCTGCGCGAAGTCGAAATGGTGAAGCGTCTCGGCGTGAAAATCGAGCAGCGCAGAGAAGTGGGCCGCGATGCATCGTTTCCGATGCTCGAAGCGCAATTCGACGCAATTTTCATCGGCGTAGGTCTCGGTGAAACGTGGAGTCTCGATCTCCCTGGCTCCGAACTTCATGGCGTTTATGGCGCACTGGAATTCATCGAGCTAACCAAAACGCGCTCGTTCGCAGAAGTCGATATCGGCCGCCGCGTCGCCTGCATCGGCGCCGGCAACACCGCCATCGACGTAGTCACCGCCGCGCGCCGTCTGGGCGCCGAATCCGTTCATCTCATCTATCGCCGCGCAGAATCGCAGATTCCGGCTTTCCAATACGAATACGCGCTCGCGCAGCGCGATACCGTGAATTTTCACTGGCACACTCTCCCGGTTCGTGTCATCGGCGAATCCGGCGCAGTGACCGGGCTCGAATGCGTGATGACGCGCCCTGCGCCCGGCGCCCCCAGGAATTCCGCTCCTGAGCCGATTCCGGGCTCGAACTTCGTGCTACCCGTGGACATGGTCGTGCGCGCGATCGGCCAAAAGCCCGTCACGGAATTCCTGCGCCCGGTGAAAAATATCGAGCTGAGAAAAAATGGCACAATCGCCGTGACTGAAAACCATCAGACCGGCAATCCAAAATATTTCGCCGGCGGCGATTGCGTGAACGGCGGGAAAGAAGTAGTGGACGCCGTAGCCGAGGGCATGGCTGCTGCGCGCGGCCTGGATGTGTGGCTCGGCCGTCCCCGCGCTGTGAATTAGACGCTGATGCGCCTGCCCGAGTCATGGACCGAACGACTGCCCGTTCTTGAAACTCTCGAGGACGATTGGTCGCGCGTCCCGCGTTATGCGCTCATCGGCTGGCTGCTTTTCTATGCGCTTTTCCTCTATCAGGCTGCGCGCGGCCGCGGCTTTCTGCTCATGATTGATGTCGTATTCGTGCCCATCCATGAGGGCGGCCATCTCCTCTTCAGCTATTTCGGCCAATTCCTGCACATCGCCGGAGGAACGCTGCTGCAACTCCTCGTCCCGTTCACCTTGGCTGCCTATTTCGCATTCCAACGGCAATTGCAAGGCGCCGCATTTTGCACTTTCTTTTGCTTCGAGCAGTTGCTGCCGATCGCCACTTACATGGCCGACGCACGCGCCCAAGATCTTCCGCTGCTAACCGTCGGCGATCCGGAATTTGTGATCCACGATTGGAATTATCTTTTCAACTCGCTCGGCGTTCTGAATCACGATACGCAGATCGCCGCGTTCGTTCGCGGCGTTGGCTGGCTCGGCATGATCGGCACGACGGCCTGGTTCGCTTGGAAGAGTTGGTCCACCGAAACATCACCCGCAGCTAGGAGATAACGCATGGCAGATCTACGCGTGAAATTCTGCGGCATCGAGTCCCCGAATCCTTTTTGGCTGGCATCGGGTCCGCCTGCAAACACCGCGGGGCAAGTAATGCGCGCCTTCGACGCAGGCTGGGGCGGCGCGGTTTGGAAAACGATCGGCGAGCCGATCCAAAACACCAGCTCGCGTTACGGCGCCATCGATTACAACGGCGTGCGCGTGATGGGCTTCAACAACATCGAGCTGATCAGCGATCGGCCCATCGAAGTAAATCTGCGCGAAATTACCGACGTGAAAAAGCGCTACCCGAAGCACTTGGTAATTGCGTCGCTAATGGTCGAATCGAAGCGCGAAACCTGGCACGACATCGTCCGCCGCGCTGAAGATGCCGGCTCCGATGCGCTCGAGCTGAATTTCGGCTGCCCGCACGGCATGAGCGAGCGCGGCATGGGCGCCGCCGTGGGCCAGGTCCCTGATTACACGGAAATGATCACAAGTTGGGCCAAGGAAGCCGCACACACGCCGGTGATCTCGAAGCTCACGCCCAATGTCACCGACATCACGCACATCGCGCTGGCTGCCGAACGCGGCGGCGCCGACGCGGTCAGCCTGATCAATACAATCAACTCGCTCATGGGCGTGGATCTGGAAAGCTTCTCGCCCCGCCCGATCGTCGGCGGCAAATCTTCGCACGGCGGCTACTGCGGCCCGGCGGTGAAGCCAATTGCGCTGCATCTGGTCTCCAGCGTGGCCAAGAAAGTGAAAATTCCGATCGTGGGCATCGGCGGCATCGGGAATTGGATTGACGCGGCCGAGCACATCTCGCTCGGCGCGTCGATCGTGCAAGTTTGCACCGCCGTGATGCACTACGGTTTCCGCATCGTCGAAGATATGGCCGACGGACTTTCGGCGTACATGGACGATCACGGCTATCGCAACATTGCGGATTTCCGCGGCCGCGCGGTGCCGAATGTGAAAGATTGGGGCGATCTGGATCTCAATTACAAAGTCATCGCCGACATCAATCATGATCTGTGCATCGGCTGCCAGCTTTGCTACGTAGCCTGCGAAGACGGCGCACATCAATGCATCGAGCGTGCCGCGGTCACGGTAGGCGCTACGAAGCACAACGGCAAGCAAAACGCCCACGGCATGGAAGTTCATGTCCCGCGCATAATCGAAGAAGAGTGTGTAGGCTGCAACTTATGCGCCTTGGTGTGCCCGGTGGACAATTGCATCACGATGCGGCAAATCGACACAGGGCAGCCGCCAATGACCTGGAATGAAAAAGTCCGAGCCAATATGTAGTTGACCGGGATGCGAAGCTTCGTACGCCTTTTGTAGCGCCGGCCTTTTAGGCCGGCACCTCCCTAAACGTGCGTTAACTCCCTGCGTCTTCATCGGTACCAGCAACATCCAATACAATGGAGCCGCGATGAAGCGCATCGTTATCCTCGGCGCAGGTTTCGGCGGTCTGCAAGCCACCGTAGAGCTCGAGCATCTCCTCCATTCCCAGCCCGATCACGAAATCCTGCTCGTAAACGACCAGAACTATTTCATGTTCACGCCGCTATTGCCGCAGATCGTCTCGAGCTATATCGACCCGCGCCACATTGTTCAGCCAGTGCGCGACATCCGCGGCCATCGCAATTACCGCTTCCGGCGCGACACGGTAACATCCATCGACGTCGCGCGGCGGCAAGTCGAAACATCCTCGGGCCCAATCTCTTACGACTATCTAATCGTCTCGGTCGGCAGCCACACCGAATACTTCAAAATTCCAGGCGCGCGCGAGAACTCGATCGACTTTAAGTCCCTCGAAGACGGCGTGGTCCTCCGCGATCGCATCCTGGACATCTGCGAGCACGCCGATCACACGCAGAACCCAGTCGAACGCAAGCGTTTCCTCACCTTCGCGGTGGTAGGCGGCGGCTACACAGGCGTCGAGCTGATCACCGAGATGCGCGATTTTCTCTTCCGCTACGTTGCCGGCCGCTACCGCGGCATTCCGCGCGAGGAACTGCGCCTCGTTCTTGTCGAAGCCACGCCGAATGTTCTCGGCGGCATCGATCCGCTCCTGCGCCCGCACGCGCTCAAGCGCCTCCATCAAGAAGGCGTCGAGGTGCGCACCAACACGCGCGTAACCCGCGTCTTCGATGGTGCGCTCGAACTCAACGGCAGCGAAATTCTCGAAGCCGCCACAATCATCTGGGCCGCCGGCGTCCGCGCCCATCCGCTCGTCGAATCGCTGCCCGGCTCGCACGATCGTATCGGCCGCGCCCAGGTCAATGAGCATCTGCAGCTCGAATCACACCCGGAGGTCTTCATCATCGGCGATTCCGCATCCTCAGCGCTCGCCCCCGACGCGCCGCGCGTCGCGCCAGTGGCCATCGGTCAGGGCACAATCGCTGCGCGCAACGTCGCGCACCTCGAGCGCAACCAGCCGCTCGAAAGCTACCGATATGTTTCGCAGGGAATGTTGGTCTCGCTAGGCATGAACGACGCCGTAGTCAGCGTGCTTGGCCTTCGCCTGCACGGATTCTTCGCCTGGCTATTCTGGAACGCAGTCCATCTCTACAAGCTGGTAGGTTTCAAAAAGCAAATTCAAGTAGCCCTCGATTGGTCGCTAGGCACGCTATTCCCCCGCGACGCCGCCATAATCCGCGAGCCCCGCAATTGCAAATTCTGCGAGAACAGTAGGGGAGGTTCTTCAGATCCTCCCGCCGTTCGGCCCTCTCGCCTTTCGGCCCCGGCCTAATAAATCCCCCGCCGCAAATCAATCAGATGCGGGAGCTCCAATTCAATCTTTGCCCCATAATCGCCCAGTGTAATCAAGATCCGTTCTGCTGGCCCGACGTCCCGCGCCGTCCAATCCGTCACTGGAATCCGTTTTCCGATTTCTTCCGGCTCATCGCTCTCAAAATCCTTGCCTTTCGCAGTCAAATCCTTCGGGTCGATCTCCCACACCGATTTGGATTTCGTGTCCAGCGCCAGATACCGCCGCCCCAGAAGAATCAGCGCAAGATTCTTCCGCTTCTCAATCGTATAGACGTTCCACGCAATCGGAACGTGCCCCTCGATCTTCAATTGCGCGCGCTCTTCCAGTGTCCAGGTAAGCTTTCCGGCCGCGGGGAGGGAACTGGCCAGAATCAGAACGAGGAGCGAAGTTCGCTGCACAATTCGAATCATCGAGCGCGCCGCTTTCATCTTTCGCGGCCCGCTAATCCCACGAAACGCGCACTTGCCGTCCGCCGACCACCACATATCCCTTGGCACGCCCAAACTCCACGAGATCGCGCAGCAGCGCCACATCCATCTGGCAATACTGAACCACCTGCTCTTTCTTTCCCTCGCGCCACCAGGCGACTGCATCAATCCCCGTCCCGCTCTTTGCGCTCCCGAGCGTATCCTTGGCCAGCGAATCGAGCTTCACGCGATGCCCAAGCTGCTTGTGCAGCACTTCGTGCACATCGAACGAAAGGCGGCGTATCGCGTCGATTCCCACATAACCGCGCAGCACTTCGAAATCAAAGCGATTGCCATTAAAGGTGACAATGCGCGTGAAAGCCGCCAGTTCTTCGACCAGTTTCTTGACGTCGTCCTCGAACCAGCTCCGAAATTGGTGATCCTTATCCCAAGTGACCGCCACGGCGACGCCAAAATGGCGAATGCTGCTCCATCCGCCTTCGACCTCATCCGAAAGCCTCAGCGTTTCAATGTCGAGATAAATTTCCCGCGTGAAGAGGTCCACTGAGTCCGTCAATCTCCGCTCGGCGTCACCGCTCCCAGTGCCCGGCGGCGCCGAAGAACCAAAGAATCAGAAACCATGCTGACACTGCGATGGCAGGTACTTTGGGGTGATGCTGGCCTGAGATCCCTAGGCTGATTCCGCTGATTGCTGCAAGTGATCCGACACCTAAGCACGCCACAAACGTCATATCTGAGGAACCCAATCCTCCGCCGAACTGGTCAAGAAGTATGGCGCCAAAATAGCTTGCCGCGGTGACCACGCCCAGCCACAAGGCAGCGAAAGACCATGCGCCACGCCCACGTATCGGTATCCGTTCCAGTCGGCGGCGGAACATTGGAACGAAACCCCATAGTAGAAGACAGCCCGGTACGGCGACCCAAACGAAAAAGAACAAGACCTTGAGCTGCGCCTCGGACATTAGGGCAGCCTCGGAATCACCGCGAAGATAACCGGAAGGCTCAATAGATGCTCGATTCGCGTTTGCTTCCGGTGTAGTCGATGTAAACGATCTTGGAGTCGGTGTAGAACTCGATCGCTGCGTGGCCGACTTCACGCGGGCCCACGCTGCTGTCTTTCGCGCCGCCAAACGGCACATGCGCCTCGCCGCCCACGGTTGGCGAATTGACGTGCGTCATGCCCGTCTCGATCTTGTCCACAAACTCGAAAATCTTGTTCGAGTCCGTCGAATAAATAGAGCTCGAAAGCCCGAAGCGCACCGAATTTGCCACTTCCAGCGCCTCGTCAAAATCTTTCACGCGCACGATGCTGAGCACCGGCCCGAAGATTTCCTCCTGCGCCAGCGCGCTCTGCGGCTGCACGTCATCGAATATCGTCGGCGAGACGAACCAGCCCTTGTCGTATTTCGCCCCCGACAAGCGCTCGCCGCCGCACAGCAGCTTCGCTTCTTTCTTCCCAATCTCGATGTATTTCAAAACTGTATTCATCTGCGATTCATCCACCGACGGGCCCATGTCCACGCCCGCTTCAAGCCCATTCCCCACGGAATATTTCCTCGCCCTCTCCACAAGCTTCTCGAGAAAAACGTTGGCGACTATCTCCTCGATTACTACGCGGCTCGTCGCCGTGCAGCGCTGCCCAGTCGAAGCAAACGCACCCGCCAGCGTCGATTCCAGCGCCAGCCCCAAATCCGCATCCGCCAAAATCACCACGGGATTCTTGCCGCCCATTTCGCACTGAATCTTCTTCAGTTTCTGCGCTCCGCAAGAATAAAGCTGGGTCCCGATTTCATTCGATCCCGTAAAAGAGAGCCCATGCACCGCGGGGCTCTGCACCAATTCATCGCCCGCATCGCGGCCCGAACCCATCACCAGATTCAACACGCCAGCCGGCAATCCCGCCTGCTCGAAAATCTCCACAATCTTTATCGCCGTCAAAGGCGTAATCGTAGCCGGCTTGAACACCACGGTATTCCCGCAAACCAGCGCCGGCGCAATTTTCCAGACCGGAATGGCCACGGGGAAATTCCACGGCGTAATCGCCCCGACGACGCCGAGAGGCTGCCGCACCGTATAAGCAAAATTCTTCGGCAACTCGCTGGTCAAAGTCTCGCCATTCAAGCGCCGCGCCTCGCCGGCCATGAACTCGGTGATGTTGATCGCCCTTTGCACCTCACCGAGCGAATCCTTGAGCGTCTTGCCCTCTTCGCGAGTCAGCAGCCGCGCCAATTCCTCCTTGCGCTCCTCCATGATCCGCGTAGCCTTGAAAAGTATCTTGCCGCGCTGAGGCGCAGGCGTAGCTCGCCAAGCCGGGAACGCAGCTTTCGCGGCTGCGATAGCCTCTTTCATCTCCTCACGCGTAGAAAGCGGCACCGAAGCAACAATCTCATCAGTATTCGCGGGATTCCGCCGCTCCGCAATCTTCGTAGAGGAAGATTCCACCCACCTGCCATCAACAAAATTCCGGCAAAGTTGCGCCGAAGTAGTTGCAGTCGCCATTTATCCGACCTTTCTTATTCCGATCGTAGGGGCGTGGCTTGCTGCGCCCGCCCGCGTAACGCCTAACCTATCCGCCTGCCACTGCCGACCTCGCGCATCCCCACAGTCGAGTAAACAGCCGTCGGCGACTAACAAAATATCCCACAACCGAGAACCAAATCAGCAGGAACGATACCTCTATCATGGCATTGGGTGGGCCGGTCACGCTTCTCGTCGCGATGGCATTTACCAGGTCGCTCAAAAAGATCAGTACGAACCACGCGGACAAAAGATACAACCCCCAAAGTCCCATCTTCGCCTTACGGATCAGCAGCAAGCCCGAACCCACAACGAATCCCGCGACCATGATCGTTAGGATTAATCCGTATAGCAGCGACTTGTTGCCCGCACCAATGCTGGAGAAAATGCCAGCTCCAGCGTACAGGCCACCGAGGATCACCAGCAGCCAGGCGAGCCAGATACCCGCACGATAATCCGCCGAACGGATCGCCGACCGCAACTCGTGGTGATGTTCCAAAGCTTTCACCTACGCCAGCACGTCCTCAATCCGCCGCCTCAGTCTTTCGCCCCGTCGGCGCAGCAACCGTGCGCGTTATCTCGCCATACGATTCCGGCCGCCGATCGCGGAAAAATTGCCAGGTCTGCCGCACCTGATCTATCTCATCCAAATTCAATTCTGCCACCACCACTTCTTCCTTATCGCGGCTCGCCTGCGCCACAATCTTCCCCCGCGGATTGCAAAAATAACTCTTCCCGTAAAATTCCCCCATCTTCCACGGCAATTCCTGCCCCACGCGGTTGATCGCCCCCACGAAATATCCGTTCGCCACAGCATGAGCCGGCTGTTCCAGTTCCCACAAATACTCGCTCAATCCAGCCACAGTCGCCGAAGGATTGAAAACAATCTCCGCCCCATTCAATCCCAAAATCCGCGCGCCCTCTGGAAAATGCCGGTCATAGCAAATGTAAACGCCCACGCGCGCGTGCCGCGTCTCAAACACCGGATACCCGGTATTCCCCGGCGTGAAATAAAATTTCTCCCAAAATCCCGGATGGCAATGCGGAATGTGATGCTTGCGGTATTTCCCCAAAAATTTCCCGTCGCTATCAAGCACCGCCGCGGTGTTGTAGAAAACGCCGCTCATCTCCCGCTCGTACACCGGAATCACCATGGCCATCTCATACTGCCGCGCCAATTTCTGCATGCGCTCGACGGTCGGCCCGCCCGGCACCGCCTCGGTCAATTCATACCACTTGGGATCCTGCTCGGCGCAAAAGTAAGGCCCGTAAAATAGCTCCTGCAGGCAAAGTATCTGCGTCTTCTTCTTCGCCGCCTCGCCGATCAATTTCTCGTGCTTCACAATCATCCGCTCGCGAATATCCGCCAACGAATATTTCTCCGGCGACCATTCGCACCGCGCCTGAATCAATCCACAGCGCACATTTCGCGGCATTCTTCGCCTCCCAAGCTACATGGACATCGCGAGGGTCAGGAAATGCAGTTCCCTTCCGCGCAGGCGGATTCGCGATGACAACATAAGGTCTTTTCGCCGCGAAAAGTTTACTCCGCGCTCACCCCAGCGGCAACTCCGAAAGAGCAAGCCGCCGCCCCGCGAAACCTTTATAATCCGGCACACGTCATGGGACATGTGGTCGAAAACCTGCGCCAATCTTTCCTCCGTGTGTTTCCGGAGTGCGTCATCCTCGGCCAGGCCGTGGCCTTCAACATGTTCCTCGCCTTTTTTCCCATGCTGCTCTTCGCTCTCGGCATCATGAGTAGCCTCACCGTCTTCCAGGACGTGGTCCGCGATCTACCCGCGCAAATTCAAAGCATGGTTCCCCCGGGCAGCGATCGCGTGGTTCTCGATTATTTCGTACGGCGCACCGCGCATCCCTGGCAATGGATTTGGCTCGGGCTCGGCGGCACGCTCATCGCCGGCTCGCAAGTTTTCATGGGCCTGATTCAGGGCTTTCGCCAAATCGATAGAATGCCAGCCCCGACATCCTACGTCCGCGTGCAACTCCGCGCCTTCGGCATCCTCTGCCTCACGATCATTCCGTTCCTGGCCTTCGAACTCGTCACCATCTTCGGCCGGCCCGTGCGCGGCTGGATGCTCGCCAATCACACTCTTGCGCCCTGGGTGCGCATCCTCGCCGCCGCCGCGTACCACGGCCTGGCCATGCTCTTCGCTCTCGGCATCGTCTTCGTGATCTATCGCCTCGGCCAACCCGACATCGTCACCTGGCATGATGTTTTCCCCGGCGCCGCCGTAGCCACGATCCTCTGGTGGATCGTAGATATCGCCTTCGGCTTCTACGTGCGAGTCGTCCCCTACGGCACAGTCTATCGAGGCCTCGCCGCCGTGATCGGTCTCCTACTCTGGATGTATCTAACCGCCATGGTGATCTTCATGGGCGCCGCCTACAACGCGGTAACCCGCGAAGGCCCCTTCAGCGATTCCCATAACCTAAAATTCACCTAGCGTGACGCAGTGCGTTGCCTTTTCTTCCGTAGGGGCGTCCGCCTAGGCGGACTGCACCCAGGGCACGACGTCTACTGACTCCACCAGTCCCGTCCCACCGCGCGCTAAAATTCACGTGATCGAACTCAGCGCACTTAGCGTCTCTGCGGTATCTTTAGTTTTTCTTTCTTTGGTTCTTTCTCTCTCTGCGCCTCCAGCCACTCCCGAAGTTGCTATAATCAATCAGCCGGCAATCCACCGCCGGCCAGGAGCCGCCACCATGAACGACATTCATGTGAGCTGCTACTCAGGCTATCGCGCCGATGAACGCCCGCAGCGCTTCACCCTCCGCGGCCGCGAATTCCTGATCAACGAAGTGGACGGCCAGTGGTATTCCCCCGACGCGATTTATTTTCGCGTCCGCGCCAGCGACGGCAACTATTACGTCCTGCGCCACGACGAAGGCCAGGATTCCTGGACGCTAGACGCCTTCCGCGCCTCCCGCCAATGAGCTTTCAAAACGTAGAAGATCGCCGCAAACATAAGCGCATTCTGCTTCCCGAACATCAATTCCTAGTCTGCAAAGGCCTAGATCCAAAATTCGACGGCAAAGTTTCGGTGATCGGCACAGGCGGCCTTTTCGTCCGCACGCGCCACGCGTTAACGATGGGCCAGACTCTCCGTCTGCGCATCGAGGATCCCTCGCTGACGTTCGAAGTCCAATGCACAGTTCGCGACGTAACCGAAAAAGGCGCCGGCGTAGAATTCGCCGCATTAGATCAACCCCAGCAACGCATCCTGCAAGAATTCCTGCGCACCCTCCGTCCGTAAGGTACCGCCGGCGTCCCCGCCGGCATCTTACGACCACAAAATCAGCCACAATCTAAACTCAAGCGCGGACCCACAAGTTAGCGTCTGCCCCCGCCGTTGTAGGGGAGGGCCGGGTTAGCCCTCCCTCTTCTCCGACTACAATCACCCGCACGGTAACCGCGCAAGCCCACAACCCCCTCAAACCGCAACTTTCCTCTTCCGCGCGGGTTAAACTAGAGACACCAGCAGCAAACCAGGCAGGCCCCGTGAAAACAATCGCGCCAATAGTCACGACAAAACTGACCGCGCTAATGCTCTCGGCCGCCCTGATCCTCGCGATTTCACCCGCACAAGCGAACCCCGACCCGGCCGCAGCGCTGAAATCCTTCAAAGGCAAGCTCCCCATCACCGAACTCAGCGAAGACCAAGCCATCCTTCACGCCCTGAATCGCTTAGCCTACGGCCCGCAACCCGGCGAAATCGAACAAGTCCGCAAAATGGGCCTCGAGAAATGGATCGATCAGCAACTCAATCCCAATTCCATTGACGACTCCGCGCTAGAAGCGCGCCTAGATCGCTATCCCACGTTGCGCATGTCCTCCGACAAGCTGGTAGAAAAATTCCCGCAACCGAATGAAGCCGCCAAAAAAGAAGGCCTGAGCAAAGAGGAATATCAGGAAAAGCAGCGCGAGAAGGCGCGAGCGGCCGCCGAGCGAATCGATCCATCAAATCCCAACGCCGCCGCCGAGCAGCAACTCGCCAGAATCGTCGGCCCGCAGCGCATCGTAGTCGAACTCAGCATGGCCAAACTCGATCGCGCCATCTACAGCAATCGCCAGCTCGAAGCCGTGATGGAGGATTTCTGGTTCAATCATTTCAATGTCTTCGCCGGAAAAAATCAGGATCGCTGGCTGCTCACCGCGTACGCCCGCGACACCATCCGCCCGCACACGCTCGGCAAATTTCAGGATCTCTTGCTAGCCACAGCGAAAAGCCCGGCAATGCTGGTCTATCTAGATAACTGGCTCAGCGCCGATCCCATCGCCGCCAAACGCATGCAAGAAGAGCTAGCCATGCGCCGCCGCCGTTTCGAAGGCATCTTCGGCCCGCCCATCCCGCGCCAGCCCGGCAGCGCAGCGAAAGCCGGCGCCAAAAAACAAGAGCGCGGCCTAAACGAAAATTACGGCCGCGAAGTAATGGAGCTCCACACGCTGGGCGTCGATGGCGGCTACACGCAGCAAGACGTAATCGAAATGGCCAAATGCCTAACCGGCTGGACCGTCCACGCCCCGCGCAAGGATCCCGATTTTTTCTTCGACGATCGCATTCACACCACCGGCAAAAAACTAGTCCTCGGCCGCACCTTCAATTACGGCGGCATGAAAGACGGCGAAGAAGCCCTGAAGATGCTCGCGAATAACCCGAGCACCGCCAAATTCATCTCCACAAAACTAGCCCGCCATTTCGTCTCCGATAATCCGCCGCCGGCCCTGGTAGATCGCATGGCGGAAACCTATCGCACCAGCAACGGCGATATCCGCGCCGTCCTGAAAACGATGATCTATTCCCCCGAATTCTGGTCCAAAGAAGCCTATCGCGCGAAAGTGAAGCAACCGTTCGAACTTGCCGCCAGCACCGCCCGCGCCCTAGGCGCAGAAGTGGACGTCACGCTTCCTCTAGCCCAATGGGTAGGCCGCATGGGCGAGCCTCTCTTCCAAGCCCAACCACCCACAGGCTACAGCGATAAATCCGAAACCTGGGTCAACACCGGCGCGCTGCTCAATCGCCTGAATTTCGCCCTGGCGTTGTCGTCCAACAAGGTCTCCGGCACAAAATCCGATCTCCAAACGCTACTAGGCCAAGACGCCGACACTGACCCTCACAAAGCCCTAGCAAGGGCATTAACAGCATTCCTAGACGATCAGGTAGCCCAGCAAACCCAAGCAACGTTGGAAGCCCGCCTGGAAGACCCGCAAATCCTACAAGCAGCCCTAGACGATCCGATCAAGCACGTAAACGAGTCCCTAATCGCCGGCCTAGTCCTAGGCGCCCCAGAATTCCAACGCCGATGATGATTAATTCCAAGTCTCCGAATCGTAGGGGCGGGGCTTGCTCCGCCCGTCAGCTCGCCGGCCTACTCGTACGTGCCAATTCATCCACCAGAATTCCAACGCCGATGATGATTAATTCCAAGTCTCCGAATCGTAGGGGCGGGGCTTGCTCCGCCCGTCAGCTCGCCGGCCTACTCGTACGTGCCAATTCATCCACCAGAATTCCGACGCCGATGATGATCGCCTGCATGCTTCCGAATTGTAGGGGCGGGGCTTGCTCCGCCCGTCAGCTCGCCGGCCTACTCCCACGTACCAATCCATCCACCGGTTTTTCTTCATCTCAAATTTCAATGGCATGGCACACCGGCCGCCAGTCGCGTCGCCAGCACTTTGTCGTTTGCCGGGCACGGGTGATGAAGAAAGCGCAGCCTTGTTTGAGCACGTACAGACGGGCGAAGTCCAAATAGCCGCGGTCGAGCAGATAAAAAGCGCCGGCCTCGGGCAGCAGTTCGTCGAGGATGTTGATGTCGTGCACCGCGCCGCTGGTCACATAAACATTGGTCGGAATGCTGCCGCGCAGATCGAGCAGCGTATGCACTTTGACGGCACTCTTGCGGCGGCGGAACTGCGCCCAGGGAAACAGCGCCAAACACAAATCGATGGTGGTGGAATCCAGAGCATAGATGGTCTGATCCAACTCCACGCCGAACGGTTCGTCGCGATACAACGCGCGAGCCTTGGCGATGAGCACGCGCGCGAAATCGGCAAAGATCCGCCAGTCGCGAGTTTCGTTGGCGTGTGCCAGCGTGTTGCGGGAAATGCGGCCGCGGAAACCCAGGTGATAAAGCTTCGCGTGTTGCGAGCGCAGACACGCTTCGATGTCTCGCAAACTTTCGCGCCCGGCGAGTTGCGCGAAGGCCAAGCAGAGAAACTGATCCCAGCACGAGAAACTCTGCACCTTGTACTCGCCCCGGTAACGTTGAACGCAACGGCGAAAATCCGGCAGCGGAAGAAAATCCATCACCTGCGCAAAGATCGTTCGGCCACTGTTCATACACCATTCCCTCCGACGCTCCGGAATGGCAGTAGCGTAGCCGGAAATTCAAATCGATTTCGCTCCTTTTCACGCTCAAATCCCGCATTCGCAGCAACTTATGGCACATTCCGATTTCAACGTTGGGACAGCACTGATCTGAAATTTGAAATTGCTTTCCGCCGCATCACGACCATCAACACAGGAGCCTCTCCATGCCTCTAACCCGTCGCGTCTTCCTAAAAAATGGCGGCATAGCCATGCTCGGCCTCTCCGCCATGCCGTCCTTTCTTCAGCGAGCCATCGCCTCGTCACCGTCCCCAGGCAAAAAGAAAATGGTAGTCCTCTTCCAACGCGGCGCCATGGACGGCCTGAACGTAGTCGTCCCCTTCGGCGAGCGCAGCTACTACCAAATGCGCCCGAGCATCGCCATCCCCGAACCCAAGCGAGGCGGCACCGAAGCAGCCATTGACCTAGACGGCTTCTTCGGCCTGCATCCAAGCCTGCAACCGCTAGAGCCTCTCTTCCACAAAGGCCAACTGGCCATAGTCCAAGCCGTAGGCTCCCCCGATCCCACGCGCAGCCACTTCGACGCCCAAGACTTCATGGAATCCGGCACGCCAGGCCTAAAAAGCACCGATGACGGCTGGCTGAATCGCACCCTGCAATCCAACCCAGAAGAAAAGCCGAGCACATTTCGAGCCGTAGCCTTCGGCCCCTATCTCCCGCGCACGCTCCAAGGCGCAGCCCCTGCCGTAGCCATCCCCGATCTAAAACAATTCAAAATGTTCGGCCCGCAACAAAGCACCGAAGGCGGCTTCGAAGCCATGTACGCGCAAACGGTAGATCAAGCCCTACACGGCGTAGGCCAGGAAACTTTCGAAGCCATCGATCAACTGAAGAAAATCCACCCGGAATCCTACCAACCAGAAAACGGCGCCCAATATCCAAAGAATCGCTACGGCCAAAGCCTGCAAGAAATAGCCGAGCTATTTAAAGCGGACGTAGGGCTGGAAGTAGCATTCCTAGATAGCGGCGGCTGGGATCACCACGTAAACGAGGGCGGCGTCCAAGGCCAGCTAAGCAATCTCCTACGCGACCTGGGCCAGGGCCTGGCCGCATTCCACGCCGATATGGGCGATCGCATGGCCGACGTAGTCTTCGTAAGCATGTCCGAATTCGGCCGCACCGCCCGCGAAAACGGCAACCGCGGCACCGATCACGGCCACGCCAACTGCATGTTCGTAATGGGCGGCGCAGTAAAAGGATGCAAGGTCTACACAAAATGGCCAGGCCTAACCGAAGCCCATCTCTACGAAGGCCGCGACCTGGCAGTAACAACAGACTACCGCACAGTCCTAAGCGAAATCCTAGCCAAGCACGTAGGCAACAAAGATCTTTCGGCAGTCTTCCCAGGCTTCAATCAACAATCGAGCAATTATCTGAATCTAATCCGCACGTAACGACCGCGCTAACCGTAGGGGCCGGGGTTCACCACCGGGCCGGTTTGGCACTGGGTTTTGGTTTGGATTTTGGTTTTCAGGTGGCAGCCCCCACATTTATGTGGGGGAGGAGCGCTTCAGCGATCCGAAACAACCTGCGCCTGAGAAATGCGCTTTAGCGATGGTCCGTCGCACGGCCGATGTTCATCACTGGCCCGGTCTGGTTTTACGGTTCTTGCCGTGGCCGTTTCTTTCGTAGGCGCGTCGCTCGCTGAACCACGTTTGGCAGTTCGGATTTTCGCGTTTGCCTTTTCTTCGTAGGGGCGCCGCTTGCTGCGCCCGCGGGCGTAACGCCTGCGAGAACGTCAACCATTTCCCTCCGTGCGACCCGATCGCGCCATCTCCATATTCCGTCGGCCCCTTTAATACGCACGATGCCAACGTCCATTCAAAATCTGCGTCAATCTCCGGCCGTCCAACGTCATCCCCCCACCCTTGCATCCCGCACCCAACTGCTGCAAAATCGCGCCCGAATGCCATGCCCGAACTCCCAAACACAATCCCCGCCATCCTCCGTTGGACGCGCAACGTCTGGACCTTCCTAATACTCTCGCAACTGTTCTACATCGTCGTAGCCTGGCGCGTAATCGAGCGCACCCACCCGCCCAACTCCGCCGCACCCGGCATGGCCCCCATAGTCGTAGCGGTTCTAATCATCTCCCTCGCCGCTCTCTCCGCCGCTCTCCTCTTTCAGATTAGATTAGTCCGCCGCTCTGGCCAATTTCTGCAAACCAATCCAGCAGACCCCGCCGCGCTAGTAAAATGGCGCAGCGGCCTGCAGCTAACTCTGGCTTCCGCAGAGATCGTGAGCCTATTCGGCTTCGCCCTAGCAGTAACCGGCGTCCCGCTAAATCAAGCCGCCCCCATCTTCGCCGCAGGCACAATCGCCACGCTTCTCTTCTACCCAAAAAATCCCGCAAACCAATAGCAGCGCCATCCGAGTGCCACCTGAGTCGGCCCGGGTTTTCGTAGCGCCGGTTTATCCTGAGCTTCGAAGGGCAGCCTGCCGCCGTCTTTGACTTTTCCGTAATTGAATTGCGAATCGCAAAAGTATCGATGAGCTCCGATGTAGTCGGCGCACCCGTCGTAGGGGAGGGTCTTCAGACCCTCCCGCCTTTCGCCCAAAATTCCATCCCCCGCGCAATTTCCCAAATCTAGTCCCATCCCGGCCAAAGGTGATAATCTAACGCAATCGTAAAACTCATCCGATGAACTCCAATCGTCGCACTCAAATCATTCTCATCCTCTGCCTCTGCGCCCTCACAACTCCGCGCTCCTTCGCACAATCTTCACCGTCCGCGCCAACCACAGCCCCGCAACAACCAACGCTCGCCCTTCAACCACCCTTTGATCGTCTCGAGCTTCTCGCCTTCCTCGCCGGTAAATCCGATTCCCATTACGCGCTCGCTGCCATCCGCGAGCGGGGAACAGATTTCACCGCAGATCAATCGTTCATGGAAGCGGTCGCGCATTTGCCTGCGCTCCCCGAACTCCGCGAAGTGCTGAAGGATTTGAAAGCTAGTTCCGCGGCAAAACTTTCCACGGACCGGGACCAGGCTTACGACAACTTTGTCGCCATCACCGCCGACCTCGAAGCTAAGCAGTTCGCCACTGCCGCAGAGAAATACGATCAGGTCATCCTACTCGCGCCGAACTCCGCCACCCTCCAATTGGCCTTTGCGTCAGACCTCCTCTCCTTACGTCGCTATGCCGACGCGGAAACTCACAGTCGCCGCTCTATCGATCTCTGGCCTGGGGATGCGGAGGCTCACAGAGCCCTCGCTGCGGCCCTCTACGGGCAGAAACGGTATAGCGAGGCGGCTCAGGAAGCTCGCGAAGCGCTCCGAATGTTTCCGGCTCACACCGTCGCGCAAGCTGAACTAGCGAACTCATTGTCGGCTGACGGAAAGTACACCGAGGCCATCCCAGCATTGCGCGAAGCCATTGTGCGCCTTCCCGATTTTCAGGTTCTTCACAAACATCTTGGCGCGTGTCTGCTCCACACCGGCGATTTGGATGGAGCGATAGAAGAACTGACAAGCTATCTAAGCCGATTCCCGAATGACGCTCCTGCGCACTACAGTTTGGGCGCCGCTCTTCGCGCCAAAGGCAAACAGGAAGAAGCGCTGGCTCAGTTTCGCGAAGCAACGCGGATTGCTCCGGATAGCCAGATCTACGCTGCTGCCGCTAATGGAGACAAGCCGGCGGGAGATGACGAGGTCCCAGCCGCGCGCCCCGACGATGCGTCCATTTCTAGCCATGTCTATACGAATAAGTTCCTCGATTTCTCACTTCAATTCCCAAAAGGCTGGATCGTTATGAATCCGGCTGATTTTCTTCCCCTGTTCGACAAAAGCTTGACCGCGGCAAAGGACCGCGATCCAACAGCCCCAGACATTATCGCAGTCATTCGCGCTCGCCTTCACCCACTACTGATGGTCGTGCCAAAGCCGTCTCGCAAAATGCCCGGTTTTGAAGCTTTTTTTGGCATCTTCGCAGCTGCGGCAAAACCCGGCGAATCGGTCAGTTCAAAATTGAACTCGGCAGCCGGTGCGCTGCAGGCTTCTCGAAATCTCGGTATTGACGCGGACTTGGCAAGTCCGCCGGTGAGAACAGAAATCGCGGGTCAGGATTTTGCCAAAGCTTTACTGAATCTCCATCAAAACGACGAATTGTTACACGGTGTGCAATACACGACCGTGGTGAAAAGCTACGTTCTGATGTTTCAACTCTTTGCGCTCGATCCCAGCGAGCTGGAAAAGCTCGAATCCACCATGCAATCTCTGCGTTTCACGAAATCCCCAAAGTAGTCGCAACATTCAAAAATTCCGCGCAGGTAGTGTGACCGCAAACCCGTCAGCCAGCCATGGAGCCATGCCACGCCGTGAATGGCCTGAGTCGCTCCAATGCCGTAGCCGTCGTAGGGGAGGGTCTTCAGCCCTCCCGCCTTTCGGCCCCTTCTCGTCGCAGTCATTCTGATGCCATGAAGTCTCCGCATCTCGCCCCGCGAATTTCGGCCCAGCTTTCATGCCGTTGCCGTATTTCAAATCTGAAATTTCAAATTTGAAATTTCCGCCCCCGCTCATCCCTATGACGCTTGCGTCACCCACCATCGTGACCGTAAGCGTAGCTATCCGAGCGGCTCCCTCAAATCTGGCCGCCACTCGTAGGGGCCGGGGTTTACACCGGCCCGGTTTGGCCGTAGGTTTTCTCCGACGCGTTCATCCGGATTTTATTCTTCAGGTGGGAGCCCCCACATTCATGTGGGGGAGGAGCGCTTCAGCGCTCCGGAAAGAGCCAAACCCGAACGATGCGCTTTAGCGCTGGCCTTTCGACGTCTCCAAGATCAAAATTCTCACTACCACCCACGCGATCCACACGACGGTACCATTTGCTTCGGCGAAATTCTTTGCTACCGTAAAAATGCATGTCGGCAGCACACAATTCGAGAATCGAAAGGAAAATCCGGAAACCGGGACCGTACTACCCGCCAAAAATCCTAATCGATACAATTCCAAAATTAGAATCCTCTGCAAACCGCTGAAAACAAAGCAAAGCGGCGAGTTCTAATCGATACAAATCCAAGGTAGCGGAAAAAAGTACTACTCGGCTCGAAAAAACAAAATCAGCCGCGAAAGCGCTTCGGCAAAAGCGCTCTCGGGCGTAAGGAGGCTCACAACCAAATAGCCATCGTGACGAAAATCGAAGAAGTGGCCGGGATGAACGTAGACGTCGCGCGATTCAAGCAGGGCGATGGCCAGCTCCTCATCCGAGCGCGTCGCCGGAACGCGAAGCACCGCATACCAGCCGCCGTCGACTTCAAGCCGCGAGCACGACGACTGCGCCGCAAGCTGCCGGTCAAGCTCAGCAAGATTCGCACGCAGCCGCGCCATCAACCGCTGCTGGAAATCATGGCGCAACTCGAGAAACGACGGCAGCGCAAGCTGCACCGGCGCGTTCATCGAGAGAAACGTGTCGGAGATCACGTCGAGCCGCGCGATTGCCTCGCGCTTCAAATCCGCCGGACCGGAAACCGCGAGCCACGCCGCTTTCATTTGCGGCAGGCCGCAAATTTTCGAAATTCCGCTCAGCGTAAACGTGAGCGACACCGAATTCGCCGCGAAGCTTGCCGCCCGCTCGCCGCTCAACGCGAAATCGAGGAACACTTCGTCGGCAATAATCGCGAGCGATCGCTTCGAGCAGATTTCATTGAGCCGCGCGATTTCCGCAGGCTTGCAGAATTGCCCGGTCGGATTGTTGGGATTGACGACGATCACGCCGCGAGTGCGCTCGGTGATGGCCCACTCGAACTCGCGGAAATCAATCTGCCAGCCGTGGTCGTAGACGAGCGGGTAGTGAATGAGTTTCACGTCGTGCAGCCCGGCGAGATAGTCGAAGAGCGGATAGCTCGGTGCGGGAATCAAGATTTCGTCGCCGGGATTGCAGAGCAGGCGGAAGACGAACGAGTAGGCCTCGCTCGTGCTCGTAGTCAGAAAAATGTCGCCGGCCGCGACAGCGTCGCCGCGCGCCGCGTAGTAGCTCGAAACCGCGCGGCGCGCGATGTCGAGGCCGTGCGGATCGGGTGAATAGGTCAGCGCGTCGGAATTTACGAGCGCGGAAAGAATCGAAGGAGGATACGCGAAGCCAGATTCCGTCAGATTCGACGCGGTGAGATCGAGCAGCGGCTTGCCGGAAACGCGATGCCGCGCCAGCGCCTCGCTCAAGCGATTCGCCGCCAGATTCCATTTTGTGCGATCCGAGAACATGGTTTTTGTAGCGCCGGCCTTTCAGGCCGGCACTGGCAGCAACAATCGGGCAAGCACGCCGCTCAACTCCGCTCGACGCGCCATGGTTCGAGCCAATAATCGAAGGAAAGCCACAAGCTGTAAGCCGGACGCGAGAGCACAACGCTCAAAACAAACGCGGAAATCGCCCACACCGCAATCCGGCCGTTGTCGGAAAGCGATTTGATGTCGGGAAAAAGCAAAAGAATCAGGTAGGCTGCGATCAACACGAGGGCCGTGAGCCCGTAAGTGAAAATCATGCCGCCGACGTAATAACCTGATTCGCGAAAATACGAGAGGCCGCAGACAGAACACTTCGGCAGCATTTTGTTCGGCCAGCGGACGAAGATGCGCCCTTCATGGCAATGCGGGCAGCGGCAGAGCAGGGCATCGCGCAACGTCAGCGAGAAAGGAGGACGAGGAATCGGGCGCGAAGGCGTCATGCGGTCATTGTAACGGGAATTCGCGTCGCGTGGGCGGAGCGTACGCGGACGGAACGGACGGTTGGCGCGAGAGAGGTGAATGGTTGCGGTCTGTGCGTGGGGCGACCGGCGGGCGGAGCAAGCCCCGCCCCTACGACCGAAACGCGAAACCGCGGGGAGGAGTGGGATGAATGCTACGGCGAGATGAATGGTTGGCTCTTGCGTTGCGGCGACGGCGGCATTCCTGATAGCTTCGGGAGTTGCGAAGGGGAATTCGCTTAGCGAAAGAGGCTGGCTATGAAGCGCTTTGACCAACTTACCGAGCAGGAGATTTTGGCGCTGGCCATCTCGCTCGAAGAAGACGACGAGCGGATCTATGCCGATTATGTCGAAGGATTGCGCGACGAGTTTCCCGCGTCAGCGGCAGTTTTCGACGGAATGCGCGTCGAAGAATCAGGGCATCGGCGGCGCCTGATCGAGCTGTATCGCTCGAGATTCGGCGAGCACATTCCGTTGATACGGCGCACCGACGTTCAGGGCTTTGTCCACCGCAGCCCTATCTGGCTGGCGAAGCCTCTGCGGCTCGAAGCCATTCGCGCGCAGGCCAGCGCGATGGAAGAAGAAACGCGGCGCTTCTACGAGAAATCAGCCAAGCGCGCGCAGGATGCCAGCATCCGGCAACTGCTCGATGATCTGGCGCAGGAAGAACGCACGCACGAGAACAAAGCAGAGGAGCTTGAGAAAGATAAACTGCAGCCGGACACGAAGCGCAGCGAGGAGGAATCGCGGCGGCGGCTATTCGTTCTGCAAATTATTCAGCCTGGACTTGCCGGGTTGATGGACGGCTCGGTTTCGACGCTCGCGCCGGTATTCGCAGCGGCCTTTGCGACGCGCAACACTCGGGACGCGTTCATCGTCGGCCTTGCGGCATCGCTCGGCGCGGGAATCAGCATGGGATTCGCTGAAGCGCTTTCGGACGACGGCAGCCTCACGGGCCGCGGCGTTCCGTGGTTCCGCGGCCTCGTCTGCGGCGCGATGACGGCGTTCGGCGGAATCGGCCACACGCTGCCGTACCTGATCCCGAACTTCATGCTGGCAACGGGCATTGCGGTTAGTGTGGTGGTCGTCGAGTTGGGAGTGATCACGTGGATCCGCCATCGCTACATGGATACGCCGACATTTTCGGCCGCGATGCAGGTGGCGCTGGGCGGAGCGATCGTTTTTGCCACCGGAGCGTTGATTGGAAGCTGGTGAGCGCCAGCGGCATCGAAATTGAGCAATAATCGAAAATTAACGCGAAAGGAAAATCAGCCATGGCCAAGAAGAAAGCTGCAAAAAAGAAAGTGAAGAAGGCGAAGAAAGCGAAACTCAGCGCGAAGAAGCGCGTGCTGAAGAAGAAGGCAGCTCCGGCGAGAAAAATTACCCGGCGTCGCAAGAAGGGCCGGGGAAAAACCTACTCGTTCGAGCAGGCCGAATATACTCCGGTGCAGAGCAGGCGTTCGGGCAAGGCCGGGCAATCGGGCGATCTCCAGGGCTTATCCGATATCGAGGAAGCTGACTCCGAAAGCGTCGATGAACTTTTGGAGGAAGGGCAGAGCCTGGAGGCCGAGGTCGTCGAAGGCGTCGAAAATGCTCCGGATGCCGATCGAGGGCCCGTGCGCACGCACGAAGTCCCGGAAGATGACGTTCCCGAGGAATATCGCGAGGAGGATTGAGGCGATGTAGCTCATCCGCCGCGGCGGATGAGGATTTTTGGTTTTGTTGTGCGTAGGCGTTTAGCGAACCCGAGAGCAAACCAAAAACCAAACCGAAAGACCTCGGGTCTGAAGACCCGAGCTACATTTTGGCTACTACATTTTGGCTAGTTCGACGCGGCGATTTTTGGCGCGGCCGTCGTCAGTGCTGTTGTCGGCTACTGGATTGGTTTGGCCGAAGCCTTTGGCTGAGAGGCGGGCGGCGGCTACGCCGTGCGAGCTCAGCCAGGCGACTACGGCTTGGGCGCGCTTTTCCGATAGGGCTTGATTCGCTGCGGCGTTGCCCTGATTGTCGGTGTAGCCTTCGACGCGCATTTTCCAATCGGGATTGTCGCTGAGAAGCTTGACGATTTGATTCAGCGTGTCGGCGGAATCGGGTTGGATGGTGGCTTTGCCGGTGTCGAAGTGAATCCCGTAAATCGCGACGTGGCCGCTCTTGTTGATTTCCTCGGCGAGCGATGAAGCGTCGGCAGTCACTTCCTGCTTCATTTCCTTCACGGTGACGATCGTCTGGTAGTAGTAGCTGCCGCTGAAGGCCAGCAGAATCCAGGTGCCGCCTTTGTGCGCGGTGATTTTGTCGGGCTTGGCTTCGTAATCGATGTGAAAGCCGCCCTTTTGCAGCGCGGTTTCAAAATTGCGGAAAAGCTGGATGTTGCTGATGCCGTCGCGCGTGCCGATGTCCCAGTAGTGATATTCGCCCTCGAAAGTTTTGGTGATGTCGTTGCCGTCTTTGTCGCGGCCCACCGGCATTTCGGCTTGCTCGTATTCCTTGTTGTCGCAGGAATTGATGTGGCTGCCAGGGAAGCGGGAGACGAGTAGGGAATCTTTGCAGCCTTCGGCGTCTTGGGGTTGGTCGGCATCTTGAGCGAAGGCGGCGGGGACTGACGCGAAAAGCAGGAATGAGAAGGCGAGTAGGGCGAATTTCTTCAAGAGTTCCTCCCGAGTTTTGGCGGCAGGAGCGGCTGCCGAGAGCAATTTTCGCTTATCGGAGATTGCGAGGACAAGAATTCTTGTGGGTGGAGTTTCGTTCGCAGCTTGAAACAGCAATTTCAAATTTCAGATTTGAAATTTCAGATGACGGCGAAGAGGGCTCGTTCGGAAATGGGAGTCCGCGGTTGATTGCGTTTGTAGCTGGGGTTTGTGGTCGCCGGAGGGCGCGTCGATTACTGCGCAATCGCACAGCGATTGACCGGCGCCCCTACGGCCGAATGACCTTCATCGCGGCAGAAGGCAGCACGGCTAAGTTTCGTTCGGGCGCGCAAGTAGATGGCTGGCTTGCGCGGTGCGTCACACAAAAGTCAAAAGCGCTGGCTGGCAGCCGGCGCTACGAGTGGGTCAGTCGGCGGCGGCGCGTTCGCGCGGACTAACGGCGGCGTCGGAGCCGGTGCGGATGCGCATGCTGTAGAACGAGCGGTAGACGAAGACGAATGAAACGGCAAAGAACGCGGCGGCTAGGAAGTGCGCCAGCGTCGCTCCTTTCTCAGCGGTCAGGCTCACGGCCAGCGAGACGGCGAGGAGGCCGAAGAGAGTGGTGAATTTGATGACCGGATTCAGCGCGACGGAGGAGGTGTCCTTGAACGGATCGCCGACGGTATCGCCGATGACAGTGGCGTCGTGCAGCGGCGTGCCTTTTTGTTTCAGCTCGACTTCTACGATTTTCTTGGCGTTGTCCCAAGCGGCGCCGGCGTTGGCCATGAAGATGGCTTGGTAGAGGCCGAAAATGGCGATGGAGATGAGATAGCCGATGAAGTAGAACGGCTCGACGAATGCGAAGGCCAGCGTCGCGAAAAAGACGGCGATGAAAATGTTGAACATGCCCTTCTGCGCATACTTGGTGCAGATCTCGACAACTTTCTTGCTGTCCTCAACGGAAGCTTTGTCGACGCCTTCGAGTTTGATGTTGGCCTTGATGAATTCGACGGCGCGATAAGCGCCGGTGGTGACTGCTTGCGTCGATGCGCCGGTGAACCAGTAAATCATGGCGCCGCCGGTGATCAGGCCGAGAACAAACGGCGCGTGGAGCAGCGAGAGCTTATCCACGTTTTCGGAGAGGCCGTGAGTAAGCGACATGATGATGGAGAAAATCATCGTCGTCGCGCCGACCACGGCGGTTCCGATTAGCACGGGCTTGGCGGTGGCTTTGAAAGTGTTGCCGGCGCCGTCGTTTTCTTCGAGTAAGTGTTTGGCACGCTCGAAATCTACGTCCATGTTGAAATCGCGCTTGAGTTCGGACTTGATGTTGGGAATTTGTTCGATGAGTGAAAGTTCGAAGACGGATTGGGCGTTGTCCGTGACCGGGCCGTAGGAATCGACGGCGATGGTCACCGGGCCCATGCCGAGAAAGCCGAAGGCCACGAGGCCAAAGGCGAAAACCGGCGCGGCGATCATCAGGCTGCCGAGACCGTAGGTGCTGACGATGTAGCCGGTGGACATCAGCAGGACCATCGAAAGGCCGAGATAGTAGCCGGAGAAATTTCCGGCGACGAAGCCGGAGAGAATGCCGAGCGATGCGCCGCCTTCCTGGGCCGAAGTGACGACTTCGCGAACGTGGCGCGATTCGGTGGAAGTGAATACTTTCACCAACTCGGGAATGACGGCGCCGGCTAGCGTGCCGCAGGAAATGATCGTGGCGAGCTTCCACCATTGCGTTGGGTCGCCGCCAAGATCGGGAATGATGAGCGAGGAGACGAAGTAGGTGAAGGCGATGGAAACGAACGACGTGATCCACACCAGAGAGGTGAGCGGCGATTCGAAATTCATGCGGTCAGCGTGGCCGAAGCGCGCGCGGGCGATGGCGCCGTTGATGAAATAGGCGGCGGCGCTGGCGATGAGCATGACGATGCGCATGACGAAAATCCAGACGAGCAATTGGACTTGAACGGTCTGGCTCTTGACTCCAAGAAGAATGAAAGTGATCAGCGCGACGCCGGTGACGCCGTAAGTCTCGAAGCCGTCGGCGCTGGGGCCGACGGAATCGCCGGCGTTGTCGCCAGTGCAATCGGCGATTACGCCCGGGTTGCGCGCGTCGTCTTCCTTGATTTTGAAGACGATTTTCATCAGGTCGGAGCCGATGTCGGCGATCTTGGTGAAAATGCCGCCTGCAATGCGCAGCGCGGCAGCGCCGAGCGATTCACCGATGGCAAATCCGATGAAACACGGCCCGGCATAATCGCCCGGAATGAAGAGCAGAATGAAGAGCATCATCAGCAGCTCGACGCTGATGAGCATCATGCCGATGCTCATCCCGGCTTCGAGCGGGATGTGATAAATCGGATAAGGCTTGCCGCGCAGACCGGCGAAGGCGGTGCGGGAATTCGCGAAAGTGTTTACGCGAATGCCGAACCAGGCGACGCCGTAGCTGCCGGCGATGCCGACGAGGCTGAAAAGCAGGATGATCGGCAGCGTGGTGCTGATTGGCTTATCCGGAACCGGAGCGAGAACGCCGAAATATAGAACGATCACGACGGCGATGAACAGCCACAGAAGCAGAAGAAATTTTCCCTGAGTGATGAGATATGTTTTGCAAGTTTCGTAGATCAGCTCGGAAATTTCGCGCATGGAGCGATGGACGGGCAGATTCTTCAAGCGCGTGTAGATGAAGAGGCCGAACCCGAGACCGAAGACGCAAAAGAGAATGCCCCAGAGAAGCAGGCGATGGCCATCGACGCCCATGAATTGAACGCTGGAGAGATCGGGGAGCTTGAGAGCGGCTTCGCCGCCCGGTGCGGGGGCGGTGCGCGCAAAGGCCGAAAGCGCGGTCAGCGCGAATAGGCTGGCGGCGGCGAGAGTTCGCGCAATTGCGCGGCGCGCCACAGCGATCACGTTTGTTGAGACGTTCCTCATTCAGGATTCTCCATGGCTGACCTGCGGCCACAATTCGCCGCAACAATTGCAGGTCAGAGGGCTAAATCTTTCGTGGGAGTGCGATGCGAACCCATGTTTTATAGCATGACAGCGAGGGACGGTCAAACGGTGCGGGGTGGAGGGAGGGGCGTGAATTGGGGATGGGATTTGAAAAGCTAGAGTATTGAGCGGCTTGACGCGGTAGCTGCGAAGTGGCCAGCGCTAAAGCGCATCGTTAAAAAAGGCGGCGTTTTCGGAGCGCTTAAGCGCTCCTCCCCCGCATGAATGCGGGGGCTGCCACCAAAATGCAAGAGCTCGCTGCAAAACCCGAGGATCCCGACAAATTGCGAGGGCCCCGGCAAAATGCGAGAGATCGCGCCAAGATGTGCTGGTGGCCGGGGCGATTGCTGGATGTGCGTCGTGCTCTGATAGAATCGCGGGCTTTGTGAATGGGACGGTGAGCTTTGATTTGGCAGGGGCCGAAAATTAAATTGCCTGGGTGGTTGGCGCACCTCGTGGCTACGCTGGGTGGATTGGGGTTGTTTGTTGTGGCGTTTTTGGATTCTTCGGTGCTTTCGTTTCCGATTGTTACCGATCTTTTGGTGATTGAGGAATCGATTCAGAATCCGGGGCGGATGCCTTATTACGCGGCTATGGCTACGATTGGGTCCTTGGCTGGGTGCATTTGGCTTTATTTGCTGGCTAAGAAGGGCGGGGAAGTATTTTTTCATTCGAAGGCTGGGAAACATGCGGTGCGGGCGCGGCGATGGGTGGATGCGAATGCGTTTTTGAGCGTGTTTATTCCGGCGATTTTGCCGCCGCCTTTGCCGTTTAAGGTTTTTATTTTGGCGGAGGGAGTTTTTCAGGTTCCTTTGCGGACGTTTGTGTTGGCGCTCTTGCTTGGGCGCGGGTTGCGATATTTTGGGGAGGGGATTTTGGCGGTGCGGTATGGCGATTCCGCGACGGTGTTTTTGTTGGCGCATGGGAGGTCGGCGGCGTTGATTGCGGTGGGGGTGATTTTGGCGTTGTATGCGGTGGTGCATTTGATGGGGAAGCATGGAGATTCGACGAGCGGTGGTGGGGAGTCGAGTTCGGAGGATTAGGGGAACGGAGATTTTGAATTGAGCGGGAGGTACGATTTCGATCGCGATTGTCGGTCGTGATTTGAGCGGAAGAGGGCGCGGCAAGCGGCGCCCCTACGACCGGAAACAGAAACCATGCATTTGATTGGGGTGCGAGGTACGAGTTCGACGGCGGCGCTTGCGCGTGGGTCGAGCGGAAGACGCGCGCGGCAAGCGGCGCCCCTACGAAAGAAAAATCAACGGCGGAAACCCAATGCGAAGCCGGGCCGGTGTAGACCCCGGCCCCTACAGGGAAATCGACATCGTCGATAGGATCGTGGATATTTTTAGTGGGCGAAGCGGATTTCTTCGGTTTGGATTTGCATCGCGGAGTTGATGTCTACGGAGGCTACTGCGTTTTCCCAGCTTGTGTTGCTTGCTGGGATGCGGAGATCGCGGAGTTCTACGTGCCAGCCGCCGGAGTCGGTTTGTTGGACGCTGGCTATGGGGATGCGGGCGTACTGGACGAAGGCGCGGACTGCAGAAGCTTTTTCGGCTGCGGCCAGGATTTGCGGCTGAGCTGGTTTGTAGTGGGTGGTGGCGCGGTCGGGATCGAATTTTTCGCCGCTGCCTAGATGAATTTCGATTTCTTGAAGCGTGTTGTCTGTGGCTACGATGCCGCGCCAGTCGAATGGGGAGATGGAATCGGGGTAGGCGCCGGCGGCCAACGGAACTTCGCCGCGATAGATGGCTGATTGAAGTAGATCGATTGCTTGCGAATGCATGGTGGCTCGGGCGCCCAGGTAGAGCGCGATTAGTGTGAGTGCCGCGATGGCCCAGCGGCGTGGGACGTGCGGGTGCTTCCTTCGTTCGCCGATTTCTTCGCTTACCAGTTTGAATAATGCGGGAAGTGCGATCGCTGCGATTAGGAGTATCAGAATGATTGGATCTAGATTCGGGGTTAGATACCAGCCTTGCCAGGTGGGGCGGAACGGCCAGAATAGGCGGAGGCCTTCGGCGTCGCATCGATCGAGCAGCAGATGAAGAGCAAGGCCGGAGAAGCTCACCGCAGAGACGCGGAGGAAAGAGGAGAGTGGGGGCTTGCGGCGATGGAGGATTGTGGTTGCTATTGCGGCTGCGACTAGGGCTAGCGCGACGCCGCCGGTTATTGAGTGAAACAGCGTCCGATGTAGGTGCAGATATGTGCCTGCGCCGGCTGCGGCGCTTAGCAGATCGAGATCGGGGGCTAGCGCGGCGGCTACGAGAATTGGCATCGCGTGGGGCGTTAGCCTGTTCAGGCCGGCGCGGGAGAGGGCGATGGCGGCTAGGGCTTGGGTTGCGGGTTCCATAGCAATGACGGAGGCCGTGTCTGCAATCCTGATCCGCGGTCGGCTTTTGCCCTCTCCGAAGTATGCGCTCGTCGGATGCCGGCGGGACGCCAGCGGTACCGGGTCCGCGGGAACTTTACACTTTGGGGCTTGTTGGGACAACTAACGTTAGGGCGTCGGGGACTACGCGGAAGTGAAGCGGGAGCGTGCCTACCGGTTCGCCATCTACCTGGGCGTAGACGGTTTCGCCGCTGGCGGGGAGACAGGTTACCTCGCTGGTTTTCCAGGCGAAGATGCCGTGGATCTTGCGGAGCTGGCCTAGCCAGAGAGCTGGTAACGCGGCTAGATATTTCAGGCGGCTGCGCGTGGTGTAGGCGACGATTTCGAAATCGTCATTGAATAAGCTGGCGCCGGTGGTGATTTTGAATGGGCCGCCGTAGTGGGCGGTGCGGCCTACTACGATTAGCGTGGCGTTCAGATGGGAATTCATCCAGTTGATCGACATTTCGGGGAAGCGGTATTTGATTAGCTGGCGGATGCCTTCAGCCCAGTAGGCGATGATTCCGGTGCGATCTTTGAGCGCGGGATCTATGGCGTGAACCATGGCGCCATCGGGGCCGGCACCGGCTACGCAGAGAAAATAGCGGCAGCCTTGCGAGGGGTCGACGTAGCCTTGGGCTGTGGCGTTCATTACTGAGCCTAGGGCGATGCGGCGCATGTTGCTCGTGGGGATCAGGCGGGCTGCTGCGGGGATGTCCCAGGGGATGCCTAGTTCTTTGGCTAGGATGTTGGCCGTGCCTGCTGGTAGTAGTGCCATGGGGACTTGGCTGCCGGCTAGGCCGTTGATTACTTCGTTGATTGTGCCGTCGCCGCCGCAAGTGATTACCAGATCTCGATTCTGCGCTACGGCGTGGCGGGCTATGCCTGTGGCTGTGCCTCGGCCGGTGGTGGGGGCTAGTTCGGTGCGGATGCCGGCGGCGTTGAGGATGCGGGCGGCTTCTTCGATTTCGGCGAAGCGTCGATGGCGGCGGCGGCCGCTGGCTAGGTTGTAGATTAGTAGCGCGTTTTGGATGCCATCAAGCATGGGCGTAACTCAACAATTCGTCTTCATCGCTAGAGAAGCGCCGGCGTCCGTCGAACTAGGATTTCGTCAACGCCAACCGCCCACGCGAAAAGTGACTCCGATCAGCAACTAGGCGTCGTCATCTTTGCGGCCCGCTCGCTCCGTCCGTGCAATCGCATTTAGCGTCCCTGCGCTCGTCAGATGCCGGCGGGGACGCCAGCGCTACGAAGACAAGCGCGCATTGTATAATGGCGCGCTGCTATTACTGGTTGCGTTCCTTTGAGGCGTGATGCCTAAACACAAAGAGGCGGCTGCGACGAAGACTGCTGCGACTAAAAAGATTGATGGCTTGCGGGAGGATATTCGCAAGCACGATACCCTTTACTACGTTCTGGATAGTCCGAAGATTTCCGACGCTTCCTACGACAAATTGATGGTTCAACTCAAGGCGCTTGAGGCTGAGCATCCGGAATTGATTACGGCGGATTCGCCTACGCAGCGCGTCGGTGGGAAGCCGCGGGCGGGATTTGAGACTTACCGGCACAAGGTGCCGATGGTCAGTCTCGATAATGCGTTTTCGTTTGAGGAATTGGCGGATTTTGACCGGCGCGTGCGGGAGCTTTCGGGGCGCGAGAAGGTGGATTACGTTGCGGAGCATAAATTTGATGGCTTGAGCATGGCTTTGATTTATGAGGATGGCTTGCTGGTGCGCGGGGTGACGCGCGGCGATGGGACTACCGGCGAGGACGTTACGGCGAACGTGAAGACGATTCGCTCGATTCCTTTGCGGCTGGATGCGGGGGCTTTGAAGAAGGCTGGGTTGCGCGGGGATTTGGAAGTGCGCGGCGAAGCGATTATGACGCGCAAGGCGTTTGAGCTTTTGAACGAGCAGCAGGAGGAGGCGGGCGGGAAGAGATTCGCGAATCCGCGGAATGCGGCGGCTGGGGCGGTGCGGGTGTTGGATCCGGCGATTACGGCTTCGCGGCGGCTGGATTTTTATGCTTATTACTTGCTGATGGATGGGCGGCCGGCTTTGAAGCGGCATTCTTTGAATCTGGAAGCTCTGAGCACGATGCATTTCAAGAGCTCTCACCACGATGCGAAGGTTTGCCATGGGATTGAGGAAGTGGAGCGCTACATTTCGGGTTGGGAGACGAAGCGGGAGAAGATTGCTTACGAGATTGACGGTATTGTGATCAAGGTGGATGAGATTTCGCTGCAGAACGAATTGGGATTTACTTCGCGGGCGCCGCGGTGGGCGATTGCTTTTAAGTTTGCGGCGCGGCAGGAGACGACCGTCGTTAAGGACATCATTGTGAACGTGGGGCGGACGGGTGTGCTTACGCCCACGGCGATTCTTGAGCCGGTGCAGATCGGCGGCGTGACCGTCAGCCGCTCGACTTTGCACAACATGGATGAAGTGGAGCGGTTGGGCGTGGAGATTGGCGATACGGTGCTGGTCGAGCGGGCTGGCGACGTGATCCCGCATGTGTTGAAAGTGGTGAAGCGTGGGGCGGGGCGGCATGCGTTCAAGATGCCGTCGAAGTGCCCGGATTGCGGCAGCGCGGTGCATCGGGCTGAGGGCGAAGTGGCGTATCGCTGCGTGAACGCGGTTTGCCCGGGGCGATTGAAGGAATCGCTGCAGCATTATGCCGGGCGGCACGCGATGAATATTGACGGCCTCGGCGAAAAAATTGTCGAGCAGTTGGTGGATAAGAAAATTGTGAAGGATTTCGCGGATTTGTATTCGCTGAAGCTCGATACGGTGGCCGATCTCGAAAGAATGGCGGAGAAATCGGCGCAGAACCTGCTCGATGAAATCGCGGCGAGCAAGAAGAATTCGCTCGACCGATTGATCAATGGTCTGGGGTTGTACATGGTAGGGGAGCGCACCGCGGAATTGCTGGCCGAGCATTTTGGATCGATCGAGAAGATTGCGGATGCGAGTCTTGAAGAATTGAGTGAGGTTCCGGAAGTTGGGCCGAAAGTCGGCGCCAGCATCCGGGAATTTTTCGACGAGCCTGCGAATTTGAAGATGCTCAAGCGTCTGCGCGAAGCCGGCGTAAATCCGAAAGTGGAGCGCAAAGCGCCGAAGAGCAACAAGCTGGCGGGACAGACATTCGTCTTCACCGGCGGCCTGGCCCACCGCACGC
The DNA here is from genome assembly GCA_963841235.1 of uncultured Acidobacteriota bacterium. GTDB lineage: Bacteria > Acidobacteriota > Terriglobia > Acidiferrales > UBA7541 > Palsa-147. The sequence continues at coordinate 103,744 of CAWJBU010000002.1, forward strand.
GCGAAGAGGCCGGCGAACTGGTGGTAGCCCACGGCGGCAAAGTAATTTCCTCGGTAAGCAAGAAGACCAGCTACGTAGTGGTAGGCACCGACCCCGGCTCAAAATTCGACAAAGCGAAAGAGCTAAGCGTCCCAATCCTAGACGAAGCCGGATTCGAAAAGCTCATCGGAATTAGATAGCCTGCGCCATTAAGCCAACCAGTATTAAATCTCTGGCAAACAACGCCTCCGCTAGGCATAATTCGGGGCAATAGGGGAGTATCGTGTGAATCGAGTAGCAGCCTTTGTTCGTTCAATTCTCCCAGAACATCCCATGCAGCTTTTCTTCCTGTGCGGATCGGTATTGCTGTACGTCTCGTCACAACTGAGATGGTGGCCGGTGGAGGGAAGTCAATTCGACCGTCACTCGCTGATGTTGAGTCTGTGGCATCTCAACGGCCTTGACGGCAGCACAATTCAATCATGGGTTCACACGATATGGGCCGGGGAGATTCTTCTTGAAATCGCCGGAAGTGCCGGGCTGTTTCTTTGCCTGTGGCCGGGTCGGCGCCCGATTCGCAATGTCCTTCTTTTCGTGTGCGTGCCTGCGCTGTGGGCTGTAATCGTGATGTGCATCCAATTTTCTCTACAGTCCAGAAATTTCCTCGCTTCGGTCCTCGATAAGCCCGCCAGCTCTGGCCCAAGCCTCGGAGAGACGCTGCTTTGGCTTTGGCAACTCCCGGGATTGAGGTTTGCGGTGGTCGGGCTTCTATGCATTTTTATCTTCCTTCTTCGAATGGCCAAACGAATTGATCCGCTACCGGTGACTCTTCCGACGGGATCCATTTTGTCATCCGCCGACGATGCTATGGGGAGACGAGTGTGGGGATTTGTTTGGTTTTCGTGTACGTACGCGTTCGTTGTGTACCGCCTGGCAGAGACCCCGTTTGTCGGTTTGTACGAACTTGGCGTAGACCCGGCGAAGAACCCAGTGTGGAAATGGATTTTCTATCTGCAGGACTGGACCGGTCCCGCAGCACTTGCTTGCGTGGCTGCATGGGCCGTTGGCAGCACGCGCTGGGTCGAATTGAAGGGATTCGTCGCACTCCCCGAGCCACGCTTCGTGGGCATCGCGTTGGTGGTGGCGGTCGCGACTTGGGCGGCTATTCCGCTTGCCACGTATGCCTACGATCGATTCGCATGGGCCAATTCTGCTCATGCCATGCTAAGAGAAGCGCCGGTCTTGGAAGGCTACTTTCCGCTGCCGCAATGGGAATTGATCGCCATTTACATCGTTCCTGCGTTTTGTGAGGAAGTTATCTATCGGGGATACTTGCAGCCCAGACTTGTGCATCGATACGGTTTGCTGCGCGGGTTAGTTATTCTCGGCATTTTCTGGAGTGCATTTCATGTTCACTCAGACTTCGGGACGAGGACTGGCAATTGGGCGTGGTTTGTATTCTTCTGGCGGCCGGCTTTGTGTATCGCACATTCATTCGTGTTCGGTTGGCTCACGATCCGATCAGGATCGGTTATTCCCGCTGCCATACTCCACGGACTTTATAACGTTGGTATTTCCACTCCGGTTGTTACACATCCTCCTCTTGGGACGATTTTGCGAATCGTGATCTGGGCGACCCTCGCATACGTCCCGTTTCGCTATTGGCCGCCGATTGTTGTGGAGGATCCGCGCTCGTCTTGCATTCCGGCTGCTGAGGAACCTGCGATTTAGTCTCCGCTTGTGATAGTTGCCGACCTAAACGGCGGGGCCGAAAAGCGGGAGGGTCTGAAGACCCTCCCCTACAAAGGATTGCGATTCCGCGTATAATTGAATTGGCGGATGAGCTGGGCGATCGCTGGCGCTGTCTCGCAAGAGTGCGGCGCGGGAGGAAAGTCCGGACTCCGGAATCGCGGGCCGCAAGGCGAGCGATTCATGGGCAACGCGCCTGGTAACGCCAGGGGGCCGCTCTCGGCATGCGGGCGAAAGCTCTCATGCAGGGAATCCGGCTACGGAAAGTGCCACAGAGAATAGACCGCCGGTGCGCGACGCGCCTCTGCGGCGGCTCAAAGGGAAACCTTGCAAGCCGCCTCTTTCGGCCGTACGTCCGGTAAGGGTGAAAAGGTGGGGTAAGAGCCCACCGCGCGGATGGCAACATTCGCGGCACGGAAAACCCCGCGTGGAGCAAGGCCAAATAGGAGGGGAGGGCTGGCCCGGCCCGTTATGACCCTCGGGTAGGCTGCTGGAGTCCCGGAGCGATCCGGGACCTAGAGGAATGATCGCTGGGGCGCGCAAGCGCTCAACAGAATCCGGCTTACAGGCTCATCCGCCAATTTCTGTTCTGTTCGAGCCCGCAGGTGAAGTTTCCGGTCGCGGCCCCGTAAACTCAATCAAGAATCAAGCGCGCAGAAATGTAGAGTGTCCGATCGTGCGCGTGGTGACGTTGGAGGATGACGAACGGAGGCAAGCCTTCCTCGACTGACGGTTGGCGGACGACTTTCTCAGAATCGAATGACGAAAGCAACTTTGTTGGCAGGTGCTCAGCTGGCGATGGCTTAGCGCAGGCGGGAGATTCCGGGGTAAGCATCCAGGCCGGAATCAAAACTAAGAATCGTCTCGATTCCGTGATGTTCCATGATGGCTAGGTGCAAGGCATCACGATCGGAAATGCTCGGATGTCCCATGACGATTTCCTTGGCGCGTTCGGTTGCAGCGAGATCAACGGGAAAGACCTGGTCGGCGATGCCGAGCAGGGCATCGAAGGCCGGCTGGATGGCGTCGCGCCGGCCGATGGCGACGTAGCGATGCAAAATTTCCTGCAGCACTTCGGCGTCGGTCACCAGGCGTTGTCGTTCGCTGATGAGGCGCTCGACGAATCGCTGCGCGTCGGCTTTGTGCGGATGGTGCGCGCCGATCAGGTACATCGGAATATTCGAATCGACGAAGATCACTCGGGTTTGCCGCCGGAATAGCCGCTTTCGATCTGCGCCAGGATGTCGCCGATATCGCCGGAAGGGAAGTCGTGCCGAACCGCCGCGCGGACGATCGCGAGCTTCTTGCCTAAATCGGCGAGGGGCTCGCGGCGGCGGGCCAGGTCGAGCGCCTGACGCACCCATGCGGCGATGGTCATGCGCCGAGCGCGGGCCATGCGTTGAATCTCGCGGTAATCGGGGTCTTGCAGGATGACTTGCAAACGCTTAGCCATACAATGAGTCTATCTGACTCATGCCCATGAGTTAACTGCTAGATTGCCGCGCCGAGTGCGGCGAATAGCTGGCGCTTCCACGCGGGGATATCCAAAGTCCAGCACACGTGAATCTTGCGCGGTTGCGCTGCGATGGTTTCCTCCCAGACGTCCCTATTTCGCGAATCGCAGGCGACGTTGAGGCGATCCACAACCGTTGCGCCGCGTGTTAGATCGCTGGACGTTTCGATTTCAACAAAATGATCGCTGGACGAGGTGCACAGGGAGGGATCCAGTGCGATGCCCATCGCCACCGGATCGGGAAGGGAAATGCCTCGTTCGCCCGTTTGGTTGAAGTAGGCGTCTGCAGCGGTGCTGTTGCATCGGACGGCGAAATCGGCGAGCGGGCTTTTCAGTGCGAGAAGTGCGCCGATTTCTTGCTGGTTCAGCGCCGCCTGGCCGCGGCATAGATGCCAACCAACCATCTCGACGCGCATCCCGGAATGAAACACGATGCGAGCTGCTTCGGGATCGACCCAGATGTTGAACTCCGCGGCGGGCGTTACGTTGCCTTCGCAGCAGGGCGCGCCGCCCATGATGATGCAGCGCTTGACGGAATCGGCGAGCCGAGGCTCGCGTGATAAGGCTAGAGCGAGGTTCGTGAGCGGTCCGAGCGTGACGATCTCGATGCCGGGATTCTCGCGCACCGCCTCCAGCAGCGCGTCAACCGCATGCCTTGACTCCGCGCGGCGTTGCCTCGGCGCATATCCGTGATCGCCCAAGCCGTCCGCTCCGTGAAACCAATCCGCGCAGACCAGCTTGCGTAGCAGCGGCTTTTCTGCGCCGGAGTAGATGGGCACATCGGAAGCGCAGAGTTCGGCGGTATAGAGCGCGTTGCTGGTGGCCTGCTGTACGGGAATGTTCCCGGCGACGACGGTAATCGCCGCGACGCGGACCTCTCGTGAGCGCAGGGCCATGATGAGCGCTACGGCGTCGTCCGAAGCGGTGTCCGTGTCGATCAGCAACGTTCGGGGCGTGGCGGGCTTCCTCGCAGTGGAGTGAGAAAATTGCGGCGCTTAGTTTAGCTGCTTTGATATGAGCTTGAGGGGAAAAATATTAGTGTGCACGCGTTTTTGGGGGCGCGCGTTTCTCGCCGGTTCCGATGACGGCGAGCGGGGTGGTATCCTCGGCGGTGTGAGTGCGACATTCCGATTCAGATCTGCCTTGCGCGTGCTTCTGGCACTCTGCGCTATTGGCGCGGCGGAGCAGCTGTGGGCCTACTGTGCATCACTGGCGTCCGCGGCGACGGCGTCTTCGCCGCTTGCGGGACAATTTTCTGGATGTTTGCCGTTCGCCCAATTCCTCGAACGCGTCGCGGCGGGGCCGGATCCTGCGGCGAAGGCAAAAGTCGTGGATGAGTTTATGGCTTGCGTGCAGACGCAGGGCACGCCGCTGGTGGAAAAGGGAACGAAGGACCGCATCGGGCGAGCCATCTTTTTGTATCGCGGCCCTGCAACGCTCGTCGCGCTCGCGGGCGACATGAATGGCTGGACGCCGAATGAAGCGTTCACGCAGGTGAGCGGAACAAATCTCTTTTATCGCGCGGATGAATACGAGATGGATGCGCGCCTTGATTACAAATTTGTCCTGAATGACAAGCAGTGGATCTTCGATTCCTGGAATCCGCGGAGAATCACCGGCGGCTTTGGGCCGAATTCCTACTTTGCGATGCCTGATTACGCTCCGCCACCGGAGCTTGAGCCAGGGCCGAGCCTGCGGCACGGCACGATTGAGGAATTTTCGTTCGCCAGCCGGATTTTGAATAACGAGCGCGCCGCGAAGGTTTATCTCCCTCCGGGATATGCCGGATCGAGAGAGCGTTACAAGACGCTGTACGTGCAGGACGGCGTTGATTATCTGAATCTCGGGAAGATCAACGAGATCGTGGATGCGATGATTCAGCGCAACGAGATTCCGCCAATTCTGATGGTGATGGTGCCGCCGCTGGACCGCAACAAAGAGTATTGGGCCAATGCGGACTTCGCGCGGGCATTCGCAACGGAGCTGGTGCCGGCGATTGACGCGAGATACCGGACGAAGCCCGATGCGGCATCGCGAGCGGTGCTCGGCTCATCGCTGGGAGGACTGATCTCGATTTTTTTGACCGGGCAGTACCCGCAAGTAATCGCGAATTGCGCGGGGCAATCGAGTGCGGTGTTCGCCGATACCGACCTCGAGAAGCTGATTACCGCGCCGAAATCAGATGTGCGTTTTCACATCGACGTGGGAACGTATGAGTCGAATGTTTCACATCACGATCTGCTGGCGGGGAACCGGCGGCTTCGTGATTTCCTACAATCTCGCGGCTTCGCGGTGGAATATCACGAGGTGCACGAAGGCCACAGTTGGGGAAACTGGCCGGCGCGAATTCCGGAAGCGCTGCGATATTTCTGGGCATTGCCGTCGAAGAGGAGATAGCGTCAGCCATGGCCAGGTCGGAGGAGGAGAGGAAACAGGAGCTCGCGCGGCACTATGCCGGCTTGTCCGAAGACGAACTGCGCGTACTCGCGGCGGATTCTGAATCGCTTTCGCCCGTTGCAAGGGATGTTCTGAGAAGCGAGATAGCGCGGCGTAAATTGAAGATTGAGCTCGAAGTGCTGCAGCGTGAGGATCCCGGGCAATCAGGGGACCTCGTGGTGGTCCGAACGTTTACGGATCTCCCCGTAGCTCTGATCGCGCAAGACGTGCTCACTTCCGCGGGCATTGATTGCTTTCTGGCCGACGCAACAACGATTCGCATGGATTGGTTCTTATCGAACGCGCTGGGAGGTATCAAGCTTTGCGTCAGACGCCCAGACGCTGAAGCTGCAGTGATCTTATTGGACCAGGAGCGTCCGTCGAGCTTCGACGTGGACGGAGTCGGCGAGTACCATCAGCCGCACTGTCCGAAATGCAATTCAATGGATGTATCTTTCAAGGAATTGGACAAGCCGGTTGCCTATGGAAGCTTGGTTCTAAAAGTGCCAATCCCGTGTCGAGCGTCCTGGGTGGAGATGTCACGCGTGTGGCCATGCTTGGGAGGAACCGGAAACCCCGATAAAATAGGTCTAACGCGATAAGTCGCTGTGCGGTACCGGGATTTACTGGCAGCCGCTGGCGTCGAGTGCGCTGAGTTTCCTGATGGCTTCCGAATCGCCGTGCTTGATGGCGGCGGCGAGGAGTACGCGGGCTTGCGAGCAACTCTTTATCACGCCGTCGCCGCGGACGAATAGATCGGCGAGTAGGATTTCAGCCGCAGGGTTTCCCTTTTCGACGGACATCCACAGCCACTTGGCGGCTTCCTTGGTATTCGGAGTGTCGGACTCGAGGAATTGGCGGGCGGTATCGAGCTCAGGTTGACCAAAGTCGTCGCCCTGCGGTTTGCTGGCCGAAAGATTCTGGAAGCCGGCCGTAGATGCGGATGCGGGCGGACGCCGCGTGGCGGTCGTTGCTCGCGGCGATGGCTTCGGCGTAGTAGGCAAACTCGACTGCGGCTGTTGCGCATCACCGCTCGGCTGCTGCGCGTCGTGAGGGACCACGGCAGCAGGCTGAGCAGCTGCGGCCGGATCTGCCGGCGCTGGCAGAGGCTGCTGCGCAGCGGCGGCTGAGCTATCTGGAACCGGCTCTGGAGTGACATCTGCCAGCGGAGATTCGCCAGCGAGCCTGGCACCGAGGCGAGCGAGGGATTGGCCAATTTCGCGATGATATCCAAAGCCGAGCGCTACTAAAGTCAGTAATACGGCGAGAACCGTCAGGCCTGTCGTTGCGCCTTTAACCATTTCGGGCGAAACCACGGCGCGCGGCGGCGCGGACAGAACTGGAGCCGACCAGTGCTTCGGACTGGCCATCACGCGAAGAGGTTCGGGACGCGGGGCGGGAGGCGGTAACGGCTGCGGAGGCGCGGCCACAGCGACGGACTGATTCAGAAGCGGGGAACTCGTCACCGGAACGCTGCTCGCGTTCGATTTGCGCGGCGGCGGCGAGAAACGCAGCGGGTCGCGCGGCGCAGGCCGCGGAGGAAGCTCGGCATCAAGCGGGGAATCTGCGCGTTCCATCCATTCGCGAATTTGTTCCAGGGCTTCCTGGGAGATTTGCGTGAAGCGCAGGCCGCCGACTTTTCGGGATTCGTCGGTCCATGCCAATTCACCGGTGGCTTGAATGCGATCGGCGGCGTCGAGGGTGAACCAGAAGCGCAGTGGTCCTTCGCGCTCGATTGCGGCTATGGTCTGGAATCCGAGGCCGCCCTCGCCGAGATCGGCGATGAGTCCACCGTTGTCCGCACCTATCCGGATGTAGGCGAGCTGATCCAGGCGCCGTCGGGGAGCGTGTCTGCGGTCGGTTTCCATCAGTTTCCCAGGCTATCCTGGTGCAATCCGATTTCCAAGCCGCCCAGTCCTACTAGTTTAGCCCCCTTCAGAAATAAATTATCGCGCGGGGCGGGTGGCGCGCGAGAAATGACTCGGGGTCGTCAGAGATAGCCGAAAGACAGAAGGCCCGCGGCGAGGCGGGCCTTCGAGGGGAGAAAAGCTCTTCGGCCAATGCGCGGATGGCCGCCGAACTCTTTCCTCAGCCGCAGTCTAGAAGAGGGGGAATATGAAAGTCAAGAAAGAACGCTACAAATGCAGTTTTTTGTAAGTGATTGCGGGTAATAGGCTTAAGGCGGCCATCGGAGCCCCCAGGTCCCACTGGCCGGAGATGCGCGACTCGGCAGACATTTTCTGGCTGTCCGAACTGCCGGATGCCTAGCTTTCGCGGGAGGCCGGCAAGGGCGACGGCGCCTTGGCCATTCCGTAAAAATCATCCGAGTTGATGGGTTTGCTGGCGAGGCCCAATTGCAGGACATCCATCGCCGATCCCCGGTCGAATATCCGGCCCGGTAGAATCCGCTTTACTACTAGGCGTACTCCCCCGAAAGCGAGTCCCGCAACTAGAGTAAACATGCAAAGAATTCCCGTTCCGACAATAATGCTGGCGATCACCGCATTGATATTGGAATCGGAGAGGGAGAAGCCCGGCTCGTTCCAGGTGAGCTCTTCGCCGGAATCGAGGTGGCTGAGCAAGGCCTTTGCTTCGGTTGCGCTGATTTCTCCCGATACGACGCCGACAATCGTCAACTTTCGCGATGCGTAGATTGCGGGCTTCTTGCTGTCCGCATCTTGCGCGTCGAGATTGAATTTGCCCGCCCATTCGTTCAGCATTTTCGAGGCGACTTGCGGCGTGGGATAGTCAATCACGATCAACGTGGCAGTGTGATTCTCGGCGCTGAAGCGATATTGGCCGATCTCCGCTTCCGCGCCGTTGGCAAAGCCGACCCAATCGCCATCGGCAATCGGAACCGAAGCCTGCAGGGCCGACGGGCCGAGAATGTAGCGGTCGGTTCCTTCTTGAAAGCCGCGCAATGGGAGACGCTTGAAGAGGTCTGGATAAGGACTATCGGCGGGTGCTGGCCCTAGAGCGTCAACCAGCGCTTTGAAATCCGGCCTGATTTTCAAAAAGTCCAAGCCCGACCCCGTAATTTCCACGACGGTTACGCCATCCAGAATGAGGGCGCGGGAATCGGAGATGCAGGAGTGATCCGTGATATCGGCGCGTCCCATGCCGGGTGAGCGCAAAAACGAATAGAGACCGTAAGCGCCCGACGAATCTTTCATGCGGTAGAGCGCGATGGAAAGGGTTTTGCCGTCCTTCGAGTACTGCTGCACTTCGCCGGAAGCGAATCCGTACTCCTGAAATATTGGCCACAGCCCTGGCCAGCGAGCGTCGGACGCGGGGGCAATCGTTTGCGGCGTGCCGCTCTGGCTCCAGCCTGCGAACGATGCTGGAGGGGCTGGAGGATTGGCGGCCAGGGCCGTTTCGCTCCCTGTGAGCGCGAGAGCGCAGCCAAGCAATGCAAGCAGAGAGATCGTTTGAAAGCGACGCATGAGCCTCATCTGTTAGATGCCGAATTCTACTGGGAGTTCCCGTTAGTTTCCAGTGCCGAGGCGGCGTGGGGTGCGGGGCGCTGCTCGTTATAGGAAAGGCTGTTGAGGCTCTCGAGATAATCGCTCATGCCATGGAAAAGGCCTTCGGCGATGCGCTGGCGCTGCTCCGGCTTCTTGAGCATTTTTTCGTCCGAGGGATTGCTGAGAAACGAGATCTCGGAGAGCACCGAGGGCATATTCGCGCCGATGAGCACGACGAACGGCGCGCGCTTCACGCCGCGGTCGCGCTCGTTGCGGCTGATTTGCTGCATGCGCTTGGAAAGCGAGCCCTGGATGTCGTCGGCGAGTTCCTTCGATTCTTCGGCTTTTTCATTCCGCGCGATTTTCTTGATCATGTCCTGCAAGTCGTGCAGGCCGCTCTGGGAGAGGGCGTTTTCGCGTGCGGCCACATCAAGCGCCTCCTGCGAAGAGGCGAAATTGAGGTAGTAGGTCTCCACTCCGCGGGCGTCCGAGTCGTGGCTGGAATTCGCATGAATGGAGATGAACAGATCAGCCTTCACTTGATTGGCGATGGCGGTGCGTTCCTCGAGCGGGATGAAAGTATCGTCGCTCCGCGTGTAAACGACTTCGGCGCCAGGAAGCTTTTCCTGGATGAGTTTGCCGAGGCGCAAGGCGACATCGAGGCAGAGATCCTTCTCCATCAGGCCGTGCGGACCAATTGTCCCGGTATCGTGCCCGCCGTGGCCCGCGTCGATGACCACGCGGCTGATTTTCAATCCCAGAGCGCGCGTGAGCGAGCGCTGTCCATCATGTGTCGGCTTCGACGCCGGCGGAGGTGCCAGCGATGCTACTGCGCGGCCGCGGGCGCTGGGCTGGTGGACCGGGAGGACATCCACGGGATCGGGCAACGAAGTCGCAGTGGCGGTGGATTTACCCGCGGATGAAGCGGCGGGCGGCGTGGGGCCGTACTTGGCAGCTTTGCCCGCGGGAACCGTCGCGGCGGCGGGTGCCGGATCCGGCGGCGCGGGTTTGGGCTTCGGATCAGCAGCGGCGACCGTGCGAGTTCCAGAGACCTGACGGTCGTAAGCATCGCCGTGCACGTCAATCACGAGGCGCGCCGGATTCTTGAGAAGATAAGCGGAATACTCTCGCGCACCGTCCACATCCAGCACGATACGCACGACTCCCGATTTATTCTGCGCGAGGCGCACGGATTTCAGAAATCCGCTTTTTACGTCGAAGGATTTGTTCTGCAGCGCCGGGCCGATCTTGGCTTGATAGAGATCGAAGAATATGCGGTCGGGATTGGCGATGCGCGCCGCTTCGTATTTCACGGAATCGCCCAGGTCCACGACGATGCGCGTGTAATTCTCAGCGTTCCAGGTGCGCACGGAAGTGACTTGAGCGACGCCCGCCTCTTTGCCGCCGGATTTCGGATTGATGGGCCCGGCCGGAGCGTTCAAAGGTGCGGAAGGATCATCGTCACCCGTAGCAACCGCAGCAGCGCGACGAGCCTCGTCCTCGCGGAGTTGCGCGATTTGCTTAAGAGCAGCGCCGGCCTCATTCGCTTTCGGTGATTTCGGATAGCGCTGCGCCACTTGCTTGAATGTTGTCTCCGCGGCGTCCGGATTCTTCAGATCGTCCTGCTGAATCTTGCCGATGGCGAAAAGCGCGGAAGGCGCGTAGCGGCTATGCGGATACTGCTTGAGTAAGAAATTGTAGCCATCGATGGCGGACTTGAAATAATCGCCGTCGTACTGCCGTCCCATCTCGGCATAGAGTTCCGCCACGGCGACGAGCGACGGCGTAACTTCCTCGGCCTGTGGAGCGAGCGTGTAGACTTTTCTGAACGAGAGAATCGCCTGCTTGTAGGCATCAACGGTGCGGTCGGAAGGAGCGCAGGTTTCCAGCGCAGTGCGAAGCTGCACAGCTCTTTCAAACTGCTCGCGCGCTTTGGAAGGTTTCTGCTGAGCTCGCGCAGGGGTGCCGACGCACACGGCGAGTGCGAGTACTCCTAGTGCCACTGAAAGTGTGCGCATGGCTGCGCCTAGCGACTTCCCCCCAGCGTCATTCGTTCGTGAAAACTACCCGGCCATTGTCGTCCACGTCCTGGCGGATGCGCGTGCGTCGCGGACCCGCAAAAGAAGGATCGCGGCCGGAATCAGGCCGGAAATAAGTCTCCGTGACTTTTTGGACGTAAGAACGCGTCTCGGGGATATTGGGGATGCCCCCGCTGCGCTCCACGGCCCCCGGTCCAGCATTATACGCGGCTAAGGTCAATTCCAGGTCACCGTGATAGCGATCGAGGAGCGTCCGCAAGTAGCTCGTGCCGCCCTCGACATTTTGGGCGGGATCGAACGCGTTGCCCACTCCGAAGCGTCCTGCCGTTGTCGGGATCAGTTGCATCAATCCCAAAGCCCCTTTGCGCGAAACCGCCGCCGGATTCCAATTGGACTCGACCCCGATCACTGCTTTCACCAGGGCTGGATCCAGATTGTGCCGGGCGGAAGCGTCTCGAACGATCCGCTCGAGCCGGTCCGGCGGAATTACTTCCGCGGTCGTACCCGCCTCCGAATTGCTGGCGGCTTCACCCGATTTCGACAAGTGAAAGCCCGGAGGAGCCGAGCGGTGCGGCGAATGGCCCGCTGGCTCGGAATTTACGAACACAAGCTTCCCGGATTCATCCACCTGAGATGCAATCTGCGCGCGAGCCGGCACGGACACACTGAGCCCGATGCCGAGCGCGAGCAGAGTCACCGAGATGGTTCGCTTCGTCGTCAATTATTTTGCTGGGCTAACTCATCAGCCCAGACCCGGCAAGGGAAAGGCAGAGCACTTCATCCGAACGATTGACACACCCATCGCGAGGAGGGAGGACCTCCCGGCGACGAACTGGCGCTAACTCCTGATTATAGCATTCGTTCTACGAGGGTGTAGGCGCTGGAGATAGTACTTTCTAGGGCAGATGTGTCTTTTCCGCCAGCCTCTGCCAAATCGGGGCGGCCGCCGCCGGAACCGCCTACTTGGCGGGCTAATTCCTGGACCAGCTTGCCGGCGTGGACGCGAGAGGTGAGGTCCTTCGTAACTCCTGTGATTAGAGCAACTTTGCCGTCTTCGGCGGTTCCCAGAATGACCACTCCCGAGCCCATTTTCTGCCGCAGCGTATCGACGAGCTGGCGGAGGGCTTCGCGGTCGATGCCGGGGACTGTGGACGCGAGTACAGTAACGCCTTTGATCTGGCGGGCGGACTCGAGCAGTGAATCGACGCCGGAAACCGCGGATTTCCTCTTGGCGTCGGCTAGCTGCTTTTCCAGCTGGCGGACGGTCTGCGCCTGTCGCTCGACGGCGGCCAGAACCTCATCCTCACCGGCGTTCAGCAGCGACGCAATCTTCCGCAGCGTCGCGAGCGACTTCTGATATTCGGCTAGGGCGGCGTCGCCGGTGATGGCGTCGATGCGGCGCACGCCAGCGGCGGAGGATTGCTCGGCTACAATTTTGAAAACGCCGATTTCGCCGCTGCGCTTGACGTGCGTTCCGCCGCACAGCTCCTTGCTGTAGAACCCGCGTGCATACTCGGCGTCGGGAATTGTGACCACGCGCACATTGTGCTCGGGATACTTGTCCCCAAAAAAGGCCAGCGCGCCGGAGGCCAGGGCGGCGTCGATATTCATCAGGTCAGTTTGGATTTCGGCATTGCGGACGATTTCCTCGTTCACTTGCTGCTCGATTTCGGCGATCTCCGAAGGATCAACGGCCGCGTAGTGGGAAAAATCGAAGCGCAGATGATCCGGCGCGACGAGCGAGCCGGCTTGCTTCACGTGTGTGCCGAGAATATTTCGCAGCGCGGCGTGCATCAAGTGCGTGCCGGTGTGATTCCGCATGTCGCGGATGCGGCGCACGGGATCGGCGACAGTGGTGACGCGGTCTCCCACGCGGAGCGTTTCCTTCGCTGCTACCCGATGCGCGATCAGGCCCGAGACGGGATAGAACGCGCCCTTCACCGACGCGAGGTCGAGCGATTGATCCTTGTCGAAGAACGAGCCGGTGTCGGCGACCTGGCCGCCGGACTCGGCGTAGATCGTCGTGCGATCGAGAACGACTTCGCCTTCAGCGCCCGTGGGAAGTTCCTTCACCAAGCCGTCCTTCGTGACGATGGCCTCGATGCGGCAATCACGCGTGGTGGTGCCGAAATAAAAATCGGGCTCGGTCTTGAACGTTTCCGCGAGCTTGGCGTAGGCGGGCGAAACGGATTCTTTGCTGCCGCCTTTCCAGGAAGCTCTCGCGCGGGTTTTCTGCTCCGCCATCGCCGCGTTGAATTCTTCTTCCCGGAAGGCGATGCCCTGATCGTGGAGAATGTCGGTAATGAAATCGAGCGGCAAGCCGTAGGTGTCGTAGAGGCGGAATGCTTTTGCGCCTGGGAATGAAGCGGCCCCGCCCTTTGATTTCTCCGCCAGAAGCGGCGCAAGATCTTCGTCGAGCTTCTTCAGGCCGATGTTCAAGGTGTGTGCAAAGCGATCCTCTTCGGCGCGCAGAACGCGGGCGACGCGATCGACTGACTCGTTCAATTCCGGATAAGCGCCAACCATCAGGTCGCGGACGGCGTAAGAAAGATCCGCGAAGAACGGCACGGGGAGATCGAGGAGCTTCCCATGGCGCAGCGCACGTCGGATGATCTTGCGGAGGACATAGCCACGGCCTTCATTCGAGGGAACGACTCCATCGGAAATCAGAAAAGTTGCGGCGCGCGAATGGTCAGCGATGATTCGCAAGGACGGCAGCAATTTGGGATCGTGAACGTCCACGTGGCCGAGCTTCGCCGCGGCTTTCATCAGCGGTACGAAGAGATCTGTATCGAAATTGCTGATCTTGTCCTGGAGGACGGCGGTGACGCGCTCGAGTCCGGCGCCCGTGTCAACCGAAGGCTTGGGAAGGGGATTGAGCGTGCCGCCGGCATCGCGATTGAATTGCATGAAGACCAGATTCCAGATTTCAACGTAGCGGCCGCAATCGCAGCCGAACTGGCAATCGGCGTGGCCTGCATCGGAGGCGGCAGGCCCCATGTCGTAGAAGATTTCACTGCACGGGCCGCATGGGCCGGTGTCGCCCATCATCCAAAAATTGTCCTTCGTGCCGAATTCGTGGATGCGGTCCTTGGCGATGCCCTGGCTGAGCCAGTGATCGTAGGCTTCGGCGTCGCGTGCGATGCCCTGTTCGCCTTTGAAAATCGTAACGTACAGCTTGTCTTTTGAAATTGCGAACCACTTTGGCGAGGTGACCAGTTCCCAGGCGAAGGCGACGGCTTCCTTTTTGAAATAATCGCCGAAAGAAAAATTGCCGAGCATTTCGAAGAAAGTGTGATGGCGATTGGTGAAGCCGACGTTCTCGAGATCATTGTGCTTGCCGCCGGCGCGCACGCATTTCTGGCAGGTGGTGGCGCGGCGGTATTCGCGCTGCTCGAGACCGAGAAAGACGTCCTTGAATTGATTCATCCCCGCATTGGTGAAAAGCAGCGTGGGATCGTTGGCCGGAACGAGCGAGGAGCTACGCACGCGGCGGTGGCCGTTTTCCTCGAAGAATTTCAAAAATGTTTCGCGAATCTCGTTGCCGGTCAAGGGAACCTCAAAGTTGCCAAACTCAAATCATTATTGCAGATGCCTCCGGGAGCCGCAACGAACGTACCGCGGGCGTCCCCGCTGGCATCCGGCGAGCGAGAATTCGTTGATGGCACCCGACTCGCGCGGAAGATCTACCGAAACCATTGCCGGTCGTTAATGCGTTGCTCCGCGCATGATTGCGGGCGTTGCCGACGATCGTGGTCGTAAGATGCCGGTGGGGACGCCGGCGCTACCGAAGCCAAGAGAAAGATGGAGCAAATTGGCTGGCACATGCGTATCTATATGTGGCAGTCTGTGGGGGCTAAGATGGCAAAATTCCTGCTTTGGTGCATCCTGCTGTTTCTTTGTTGGCCGCTGGCTTTGCTGGCGCTGATTCTCTATCCCATCGTGTGGGTTCTGCTGCTGCCGTTCCGGCTCATCGGAATCACCGTTGACGGCGTGTTTGAACTGATCAAGGCGATCATTCTCCTCCCGGCGCGAATTCTGCGCGGGCCGTCGCACGCGTGAAGTTACCTTAAGCGAGGTCTTCCTCGGCGTTTGCTTCCAGCTCGGCGAGCTCGGCCGCGGCCTCGACGCGCGCGGCGCGAAGCTCGGCGCGTATTACATCTCCTGAAAATCCGGCGCGCAATAGCCCGCTATAGAGCCAGGCCGCTTTGCGCTGATCGATCGGCCCTCGAATTTGCGCGAGCTTGCGTTTGATGCGCACGCGGACCAGTGCGGCTTCGTCTGTTTCAGCGAAGACCGACTCGAGTGCGGCCTCGATGTGCGGGTCGGCGACTCCCCGAGTGCGGAGCTCGCGCGCGATTCGGAAACGTCCCTGACGGCGATGCTTTGCTCGGTGGCGGGCGAATTCCTGCGCGTAACGCGCGTCGTCGAGATAGCGATTTTCGCGCAGCCGGGCAAGGACAGTCTTAACTTCCGCCTTATCTTCGGCGCGCTCTTCCAGATACTTTCGCATCTCGAAGACGGAATGCGCGCGGCGCATCAGCGCGCGCACCGCCGAGGCGTAGATTTGACTCTCCGTAGCCAGCTTCTTTTTCGTTCGGGAGAACACCATCGAACGATAGAGGCACGCGCGAAGGGAAGCAAGAGGAGCTTTGAGCGTTCAAGCGATGTCATTCCCGGGACACTTCGTGGCGCCTCGTATCCATGGGAGAAAAATGCTCCCCGCCCTCTTCTACGTAGTTCCGCGGCTAGTAGTCTGGTGCTGCCGGAAAATTCCTGCTAGCTTTTCGCAGGAAATTGCAAATGTGTGAGCTCTCTACACAAAAAAATGCCCCCAGCAAGCAGCCCAACAAGGGCATTTATGGTCGATACACGCCGACGACCATAAATCGCCGTAACTCGCTGAAAATAGACGACCGACCTCAGTTCAGGCCGTGAAGAAATCGCACCCTCCCGGAAGCCTTCCGAGTCGCTCGTAGGCCAGCGCAAAGCGGTGCCCTGCGGACGCAATGCTATTCCAGGCGGAGGCTGCAACCAGACGCGGGTGGAGTGTTCGAGATTTTGTTAGCGCGGGCTGCGGTCGAATTCGCTGATGGCGCGTTCCATCTCTTCGCGGGCGGCGTCGGCGGTGCTGCGAACGCCTTGAATGCGGAGGCGGAACTCGTCGGGATTCGATGCGCGCATGAGAGCTTCTTCGAGAGTGATCAAGCCGCGGGAATAGAGATCGTAGATGGATTGATCGAAAGTCTGCATCCCGTACTGGCTGGTGCCAGCGGCGATGGCGTCGCGGATGTTGCGAGTCTTATCGGGATTCATGATGCAATCGCGAATGAAGCCGGTGGTGATCATCACCTCGACAGCCGGAACGCGGCCGGCACCATCTCCGCGGCGAACCAGGCGTTGGCTGATGACCGCGCGCAATGTGCTGGCGAGCTGCAAACGAATCTGCTTTTGCTCGGGCGGCGGAAAGACGGCGATGATGCGCTGGATGGTTTCCGTGGCATCAAGAGTGTGCAAAGTGGAAAGAACAAGGTGGCCTGTTTCGGCTGCCAGCAGCGCGGTTTGAATCGTTTCGACGTCGCGCATTTCGCCGACCAGAATCACGTCCGGATCTTGACGAAGGGCGGCGCGCAGAGCGGTCGAGAAACTCGAAGTGTCAACTTCGACTTCGCGCTGATTGATGAATCCCTTTTTGTCGCGGTGCAAATATTCGATGGGGTCTTCGATGGTAATGATGTGCTCTTGGCGGATGGAATTGATGCGATCAATCACCGCCGCGAGAGTGGTTGATTTACCGGAACCGGTGGTGCCGGTGACGAGAATCATGCCGCGCTGTTCTTCGCAGATCTTGGTAAGGACGCGCGGGAGCTCGAGCTCTTCAATGGTCTTGATTTTCGTGGGAATGACGCGCAGAACCATGCCGACGTTGCCGCGCTGCTGGAATACGTTGACGCGGAAGCGTCCGAGACCCGCGACGCCGTAAGCCATGTCGAGTTCCGCGGTCTCTTTGAATTTCTGCTTCTGCCGGTTGGTCATCATGCTGAAGGCCATCGAGAGCATTTCTTCAGGAGTGACGCGCGGGACGTCGCTGACAGGATTGAGGATGCCGTCAACGCGCAGATAGGGGTGGTTCCCGACTTTGAGATGGAGGTCCGACGCCTTGCTTTCAACCGCGCGGCGCAGGAGCTCGTCGATACCTGTAGCCATGTCTGGGCGACCCCTTCGGCAGAATCTCCCACGACCGTAGCATGTGAAATGGGAGCGTACAATCGCCCGCGGCTAGAAAATTTCCAAGTCGGCAACCCCGCCGGCTCAGGATTCTTTGAGGAGAAAGCTGTTATAGAGCCAGCCGGCCACCACACCGCCGATCAGCGGGCCGACCCAGTAGACGCCGTGATTGGTCCAGTGATGGGCAACCAGCGCCGGGCCGAACGCGCGCGCCGGATTCATGGCCGCACCGGTGAACGGACCAGAGGCCAGAATATCCATGGTGATGGTAAGGCCGATGGCGAAGCCGGCGATTTTGTTGAATGCGCCTTTGGGATCGGCGGCGGTGGCGAAGACCACAAACACGAGAAGGAACGTGGTGATGGCTTCGAGGACTATGCCATGAAAGCGCGTGAAGTCCGTTGCGAGGTCCGGCGTGCCGAGTCCGACTGCGCGCCAGATCGATTCCGGCATGACCACGGTCAGCAGATAGGCCGCGAGCGTCGCTCCGGCGAGTTGCGAAACCCAGTACGAGAGAGCGTCGAGAGTGCTGATTTTTTTCGTGACCCAGAAACCGATGGTTACGGCGGGGTTGAGGTGCCCGCCGGAAATATGGCCAATTGCGGTGACCATGATGCCGATAGCCAGGCCGTGCGCGGCGGCGATGGCCAGCAGGCCGATGCCTGATCCGCCCGAGACGTGTACGTATTGATCGACGCAGATCGAGCCCGCGCCGATGAAAATCAGCGTGAAAGTTCCGATGAATTCGGCGAGCAATTTTTGCGATAGGTTGTACACGTCATGCCTCCCAAGCAAGGGTTGCGCATCCTGGCGCAGGCGAGTTCAGGGCGTGAATCGGCGGGGATTCTACTGAATCAATCGTCGGGAGTCAAAATCTCGGAGCGAGTGATCGCTGCAACGCCCTAAGAAGAGGGGAGTCAGCGGACAGTTGCGCCTTCGGGAACACGAACTGGCGACAGCCAGCCGTGGCGGTCGTTCTTCTTGCCGCTGGTGAGGGCGAAGAACTCTTCCTGAAGGCGATGAGTCACTGGTCCGCGAGAGCCGCTGCCGATCTTGATGCGGTCGACGCTGCGGACTGGGGTGATTTCCACGGCGGTGCCGCAGAAGAACAGCTCGTCGGAGATGTACAGCAGCTCGCGCGGCACGACTTGCTCGGAGACGGGAATGTTGAGGTCGCGGCAGAGCGTGATAATCGTGTTGCGCGTGATGCCGGGTAATGCTCCGGCCGAGATGGGAGGCGTAATGAGCGCACCATCCTTAACGAGAAAGAGATTTTCGCCGGAGCCTTCGCTGACTTGACCGGAAACATCGAGAGCGATGCCCTCAGCATAGCCGTTGACCATGGCTTCCATGCGGATCAGCGCGGAATTCATGTAGTTGCCGGCGGCCTTGGCCATCTGCGGCAATGTGTTCGGAGCGGGGCGCTGCCACGAACTCACGCCCACATCCACGCCTTCGCGCACCGCTTCATCGCCGAGATAGCGGCCCCAATCCCAGCAGGCCATATAGACTTCGATGGGGCAGTTGAAAGGATTCACGCCCGCGTCGCCATAGCCGCGCAAAACGATCGGCCGGATGTAACAAGAATCGAGTTTATTTACGCGCACGAGCTCGATCACGGCGTTGCAGATTTCATCATGCGTGTAAGGAAGCTCCATGCGATATATATAAGCGGAATTGATGAGGCGCTGCATGTGTTCGCGAAGACGGAACACCGCCGGACCCTGAGTGGTTTGATAGCAGCGGATGCCTTCGAAAACCGAGGAGGCGTAGCTGACCACATGGGAGACGACGTGAATCTTGGCGTCGTCCCAATTGATCAACTTGCCGTTGTGCCAGATTTTCTGGGTCTTCGTCAGGGCCATCCGATTTCTCCAGGCGATGCAGAGCGCTCCAAATCTCCGATTGCTCTCGAAGTATAGCATACGCGTTTTGGGCCGCCCGATGCGGCTGACGCGGCTTGCCGGTTCCCAAAAGACAAAATGGACGGATGGTAGGATCGCTCAGCGGCCGCGGGCCTGGTCTCCGCGCAGCGTCATGCAGGTGGAAGTTGCATACGCCACACGCTCGCCTTTGGAGTTTGTGACGACGCACTCGGCGAGGCCGACGGTGCGCCCTTTTTGCACCACGCGTCCCACGGCGGTGAGGCGATCCTTCCAGACGGGTTTCAGGAAATTGATTTTGAGCTCGAGCGTCGTAAATGATTCGTCATCTTCCAGGGCCGCGGCGTACGCGCAGCCCATCGCTGCGTCGGCGATATCACAGAGTACACCGCCGTGTAACGTGCCCATAGGATTCGCGTGATGGTCTGCGGTGTCAATGTTGAAGATGGCCTCGCCTGGGCGGACTTCCATAAGACTGAATCCGATGAGTTTTCCGATCGGAGCGGGAGGAACTTCGCCTCGCACCATGCGCTCCATGTGGTCCAGCATCTTGGCCATGTATCTCCTCGAGTGGGTCTACAAATGTTCGTCAATGCGCGCGCCGATGTCATCCTCATGGCCGTCGCCGGAAATGCGCCCCCACGCGCTGGTGCTCCAGCTATCGACTACTTTCTGGGAGTGAATCCACGGTGGCAGATTGATCGCCAGAAACTCGGCCAGAGCATTCACGTATGGCTCGTACATCGCGCGCAGATCTTTGAGCTGGCGGTCTTCTCCGTCGCCTTCGCGAAGCTTGACCGCGCCCTCTCGCAGCGATTGCCGAAGCCTGGCAAGTTCGGCGGGCGGCAGACGATCTTCTTGCGGAGGCCGCGGCGTGGCGTGAAAGATCTGAGCGAGATCGACGACGGCATGGCGCGTGATCGCAAAGGTGAGCTGAGCTTGCTTCACACATGCGCCTTCGACGCCGACGATGGTCAGAGCGCAGGCATCGAGAATAGCGGTTAGCGCGCCGAGCCAGGATTGATTGTCGTGCTGCGAGCGGAAATAGCAGAGGACGGGATAGGAGAGATGGCTCTCGAGCAATTCGGCGGACCAGCGTTCCCATTCGAAATAGAGACGCTCGAGCGCGTCGAAGCCGCCGCGGTAGGCGTGGCGGCGAAGGAGCTCGGCTGCAGTGGGAGGAGATCCTGCGCGCGCGTCGAGGAGCACGACGCTGACTTCGCGGCTGGAAAAGCTCTGGAAGATCACCGGCAGATAGCCGATTACCAGCGCCAAAAAGCCGAGGCCCACGCCTGCTTCGGTGACCGTGAGAAATCGAGTGGAGGCTGTTCTTGGAACTACTTCGTCAAGTCCCAGCGTGAAGAAGTTCGTGCCGCTCATGTACAGAGCATCCACGAAGTGCATGGGAATTTTGTATGTTTCAGCCGGCGGGCCAGCGGCGAGAATCAGGCACGCGAAGCCCACGACAAGGCCGGTGGCCCAGACGACTAGCAAGAACAGCAATGAAAGCGGGCCAAAATAGCTGAAGAATGACTCGCGCGTCTTCAACGAATGCATGCGCCGGCCGAGGGCGCGCCAGGGAATCCACGTCAGGCGATAGAAGAGACGTGTAAGCCGGAACCGGCGCGTGACGCGCCGGGGCAGAATGATGGATTCAAACGCCTCGAGAAGAACCGCGAAGAGAATCGCGATTCCGAGGACGACGAGGAAGATGTTCATTCGGTTTCGAGCTTCGCCGACATGGTGATGTCTGCTTTGAGGACGCGCGAGACCGGGCAATTGGCCTTCGCCGACGCGGCCGCCCCGGCAAATGCCTCGGCGGAGGCACCCGGGACGCGGGCGGTGACGTCGAGATGAATTTTCGTGATCGTCCATCCGGGCTCGAGCTTTTCGAATGTCAGCGTGGCAGAAGTGGCGATCTTATCGGGAGTCAGACGCAGCGTCATGAGCTGGGCCGAGAGAGCCATGGAGAAGCAGCCCGCATGAGCCGCGGCGATCAACTCCTCTGGATTCGTGCCGGGAGAATTCTCGAAGCGCGTGGTGAACGCATAGGGTGTATCGCGAAGGACTCCGCTTTGCGTGGAGACGCTGCCCGCTCCTTCGCGCAAATTGCCTTTCCAGACGGCTGACGCTTTGCGTTCCATTGAAGCCTCCGAAATGATTCGGGGAGATAGTCTTGTCGCAATAACGTTTGATTCAGGATAGCCCGCGCTCGATTCATGAGTTCGCGTTCAATTTCGTGCCGGAGATTGCGTTGGAGCATCGCCGCTGAAGACATCGCCGAAGCCCTGGCGAATATTAGAAAGCCGTTTGCTATGGACGTTCTCATAGATGCCGAAGGCAAGAAAAGGAATCATGGCGACTGCCACCCACAGCTTTGCACGGCCCGGGACTTTGGCTTCGGGTTCCCAGCGAAAGAGTTGACGGGAGATTTCAAATGAGACGATAAGCCCGATCGCGAGGGCGATCACGTCGACCAATATTTCGTTTGGCGTCGCCTGGAGCGTCATGGATCGTTCGAGCCCGGTGGCCATGTAGGTGGCCGGGGAGAAAAGGCAGACGCGTTGAATCCATCGCGGCAAAACGGCCAGCGGCACCGTGGCGCCGGAGAGAAACAGAAAACCTGACCAGATCAGATTATTGATGACTTGGGTCTCTTGCATCGTGTTAGTGACACTGGCAACGATAAGGCCGAAGGACGAAAACGTGCCGGCTCCAATGGTCACGAGAACAAACACGTACCAGAGATTGCCCCAGGTGGTCATGTGAAAGGCGAGGCGGCAGATCAGGATTTCGATGGCGATGGGCGGAAGGATCAGAACGTAGTTCGACAGGATGCTCGACGCTAAAAGCGCGCCGGCGCCGACAGGCGCAAGGCGGAAGCGGCGAAGAATTCCTTGCTCGCGGAACATGACGAGCTGCACGCTGAGGCCCCAAAAGCTGCCCATCACGGTGATCGTCAAGATCGAGCCGAGGACGTATGCGATGCGCTCGCTCTTGCCACCGCCGAAGATAAACACAAAGAAAAAGAGAAACGCGAGCGGCATGACCACGCCGAAGAACATGAACGTCTTGTTGCGCAGCGAGAGGAGAATGCGAATCTTGGTCAGCGCCCAGGTGTGCCTCACGAATTGATTCCTCGCGGTGTCATTCTCTCAGTCTCCGGCCGGTCAGCTCGATGAAGACATCTTCCAGCGACGGCGAAAACATTTCGAGGCTTTGGAGTTCGCTGCCATCGGCTTCGAGTTGCTTCACTAGCGACACGATGGTTTGCGGCGGGCGCGAGGAGTGCAACACATAGGTGCCGTCGAATTCACGGGCGTCGGCAACGCCGTCGAGCGTTTTGAGAATGCCCGGCTGCAGAGGGCGGGAGAGGCGCACTTCGATGCGCGTGGTGTTTCCTGAGCGCTGCTTCAGGTCGCGCGGCGTTCCCTCGGCGATAATTTTGCCGCGATCCACGATGGCCACGCGGTCGCAGAGTTTTTCGGCCTCTTCGATGTAGTGCGTTGTGAGGAGAATGGTCTTTTTGTCGCTCTTTAGTTCCTCGATGATGTCGTAAATTTCGCGGCGCACTTGGGGATCGAGGCCGGCCGTGGGCTCATCGAGAAAAAGAACGGTCGGGTCGTTCACGAGCGCCATGGCCAGCGCGAGACGCTGCTTTTGCCCGCCGGAGAGCTGGCTGTAAAACGCGTTGCGCTTTTCGTCCAATTGAAATCGCTTCAAAAGCGCTTCGGTATCGTTCCTGCGGCGGTAGAAGTGAGCGAAGAGAGAGAGAGCTTCGGCGACGCGCAGTTTGTCCGGCAAGGCAGTGGACTGCAAGACTGCGCCGACCTCTTGTTTGAAGCCTGCGCCTGCAGTTTGAGGATCGAGTCCCGCGACGCTGACTTTTCCGCGATCTTGTGTGCGCAGTCCTTCCAGAATTTCGATTGTCGAGGTTTTGCCTGCGCCGTTGGGTCCGAGAAGGCCGAACACTTCACCGGCATGGACTTCGAAGCTGACGCCGCGGAGAGCTTCAACGTCGCCGTAGCTCTTGTAGAGGTCCTCGACTCGAATGACGGATTCGCTCATCGAAGGTTGGTCCGGTTCCTTGCCGGATGTGGTCGGTCAGCGATCGGAAATACGCGCTCGTCGGCGCGAAATTTATGCACGCGCGCGAACAATCTTCTATACCACACATAGTGCTCGTGGCGCGATCGTGCACGAAGAGGCCCGGCTAAAGCACGGGCCCTACGGGTTCCGCGCCTTTGCACGCTTGGGCCGCCAGCCGTGTTGCTTGTAATTTACGCGCGCTCCGCGGATCTCAATGCCTTCGCTTTCGAGCAGCTTTCGTTGCAGCGAGCCGTAGGGCTCCCGAATGATGAGTTTGCCGCCTGCGCCGACTACGCGGTGCCACGGGATGCCGCGGCCGCGGGGCGTCGCCGCCATGGCGTAGCCGACCACACGGGCGCCGCCGCGCACTTTGGTGGCGCGCGCAATCTCGCCGTACGTTGTGACGCGCCCGCGCGGGATTTGTTTCACCAGGCGATATACGACATCCCAAGTCATGATCCAATCCCATCCATTTCGCGCCGGGCGGCATCCAATCACTAGCGGAGAGGCTTGACTTCTCGCACGCCGTACGCTGCCGCCCTTGAAAGTTCTCGCCGGAATTCCTCTAAAAGTGTAGTGACCGATTCGACGCAACTATTTCATGCGCGCAGCATCCTATCATTGACGGCGTAGTGGACGGACCATACACTACGCCGCAGACGGCCCAAAGGAGAACGTTGTGGCATTCATTCGACGGAGAGGCAATTCATACTTTCTGGTGCATAACGTGCGCCGCCGCGGAAAAGTCCAGCAGCTTCATTTGGCACATCTGGGCGAGCGGCCGCGCATTACGGATGAAGTGGTGCGGAGGGTCTCGCGCAATCACCCCTTTCTTGCGCTCAATTGGTCACTGTTGCGTGAAAGGATAAATGGTCGCGTTGAACTCTTTGACATCCGTTCACCGTACGTCCAGACTTTGGTTCAGTCTCTCCGAATAATGAATTTGGACCTGGCGGATTTGTCGCCGCCGTTACTTGCGACCGGGGGAGACGCTTCGAGCCGCGAGCTGATGACGCAGTTGCGGTTGCTTCGCTCGACGCTCGACGTCAAGCTCGATCAGTTCGAGAGATCGCAGTCGAGAGCATTTGGGCCGAATCGGAGAGGCCGGTGATCGATCATGACCGTAGCGACGCGCACAAAACATCTTGATCCGACACAACGCAGCCCGGAATCGCGAGATTTCGAGTCGGGGCTGCGGCGGAAGATTGTCGGGCAGGACGAAGCGGTGCAGGCGGTGGTGGATCTCTATCAGGTGTTCCGGGCGGGATTGAACTCGCCGGGGCGGCCTGTAGGGAATTTGCTGTTTCTCGGCCCCACCGGGGCGGGGAAGACGCGAGTGGTGGAGGCTACGGCTGAAATTCTTTTTGGCGATCCGCGGGCGGTCATTAAGGTGGATTGCGCGGAGTTCCAGCATTCCCATGAAATCGCGAAATTGATCGGCTCGCCTCCCGGATATCTTGGCCATCGCGAGACGCACCCGTTGATCACGCAGGAAGCCTTGGCGCAGTACCACACTGAGAAGCTGAAGCTCTCGTTTTTGCTTTTTGATGAAATCGAGAAGGCGTCGGACTCGCTGTGGCAGCTTTTGCTGGGAATTTTGGATAAGGCGACTTTGACGCTCGGGGATAACCGGCGCGTGGATCTTTCGCAGACGATGATTTTCATGACGTCGAATTTGGGTGGCGGCGAAATCACCGAGCTGATGAACGGAGGGCTGGGCTTTGCGCCGCAGCAGCGGCCGGAAAACCAGGAGGGGTTGGACCAGAAAGTGGAGCGGACGGCTTCGGAAGCGGCCAAGAGGAAATTTGCGCCGGAGTTCATGAACCGCATCGACAAGGTGGTGGTGTTTCATCCGCTGCGTCCGGAGCAGCTCGAGTCGATTTTGGAGATTGAGTTGGGGATGGTGCAGCAGCGCGTGCTGGAAACGGCGCGGGGGAGATTTTTGTTCCGGGTGACACCGGCGGCGCGGGAATTTTTGCTGAAGGAAGGGACGGATCTGAAATACGGCGCGCGGCACCTGAAGCGCGCGATCGAGCGACATCTGGTTTATCCGCTGGCAAGTTTGCTGGCGACCGAGCAGGTGAATCTCGGCGACGTGCTTTCCGTGGATTGGGATGTGGAGGGACAGCGCCTGGTGTTTTTGAAGGAAGCGGAAGGGGCGCTGATTCCGATGCCTTCTCCTGTCGCGGGACTGGCGGCGGATGCGGCGCGGGCGAGCTCTGACGGGCGTAGCGTGGCGATTCCTGCGGCTACCGTTTCGGCGGAGGCTGGGCCCGGGGTGAATGCTTCGGCTTCACGTGGGCACGCTAACGAAAAGTCGGAATCGGATAGTAGGAAGAAGTAGTTCGAATCGGAATCTTTCGGAATTCATCCTCGATTCATCGCACGATTTGACACGCCCTCAGCGGCTAAAGCCGGACTGTTCTTGCGGCGGTTGCGACACGACTGAAGTTGTGCCCTGACAAACCGTAAGAGTTATCAGACGGACTCCAAAGATCCCACCCGTGCGGCGATTCCATCGTTGCGATCAGGGCTTCCAGCGTAGGACTGGCTTACGGGCGGCAGAGACTTCATCTAGACGACCGACTCGAGTGGAGTGTGGCGCGGTCTTCACTAGCTCGGGATTCTTTTCCGCTTCATCGGCGATGGCGCGCATCGCTTCTATGAACAGGTCGCACTCCTCGCGGGATTCTGATTCCGTCGGCTCGATCATCAGCGCGCCGGGAACGATCAGAGGAAATGCCGTGGTGTAGGGATGGAAACCATAGTCGATCAGACGCTTGGCGATGTCCATGGTGTTGACGCCGTATTTTTTCTGGCGCGCATCGCTGAAGACGACCTCGTGCAGTGACGGCAGATTGTAGGGAAGATCGAAGACGTCTTCGAGCTTCTTGCGGAGATAGTTTGCATTCACTACGGCGTCTTCGGTTGCCTGGCGGATTCCCGGGCCGTAGGCGAGCGTATAGGCCAGCGCGCGAAGCAAAACTCCGAAATTTCCGCAATAGGCGCGAACGCGGCCGATGGATTTCGGCCGATTGAGATCGAGGGTGAATTCTCCCGGTTCCTTTTCGATCACGACCGGAACGGGGAGATAGGGCTCGAGAAACTTCTTCGCGACTACCGGTCCGGCTCCGGGGCCGCCGCCTCCATGCGGCGTTGAAAAAGTCTTGTGGAGATTCAAGTGCATTACGTCGACGCCCAGATCGCCGGGGCGCGTGATGCCGGCTAGGGCATTCATGTTCGCGCCGTCCATGTAGAGCAGCGCGCCGCGTTCGTGCAGGATGTCGGCAATCTCGGCGATCCGCTCCTCATAGACGCCGAGAGTGCTGGGATTCGTGAGCATCAGCGCGGCGACATCTTCGGTGACGAATTCGCGGAGGTGATCGGTGTCGATCTGGCCGCGCGCGTTCGACTTGATGTTCCGCACTTCGTATCCGGCGATGACCACCGACGCGGGATTCGTGCCATGCGCCGAATCTGGGATCAGCACGATTTTGCGCGGATTGCCGCGCGCCTCGAGGCACGCGCGGATCATCAGCAGGCCGGTCAACTCGCCTTGTGCGCCGGCGACAGGTTCGAGAGTTGCGGCTTCCATGCCGGTGATTTCAAGCAGACATTTTTGCAAGTCGCTCAAAATTCGCAGGCAGCCTTGCGATAGCTCGATGGGCTGATAGGGATGCTCGGAGGCGAGACCGTCGAGGCGCGCGACGAATTCATTCACGCGAGGATTGTATTTCATCGTGCACGACCCGAGCGGGTACATGCCGAGATCGATGGCGTAATTCCACGTGGAAAGCCGGGTGAAGTGGCGAATGACTTCGATTTCGCTGACTTCGGGAAAGCCTTCGACTTCGGCGCGGACGTTTTCTTTGCCCAATTCGCGAGCCGCATCGACCGCAGGTACATCGAGCGGCGGCAGTTCGATGCCGCGCTTGCCGGGGGCGGACTTCTCGAAGATCAGCCCTTCGTTCTGGCTGACGTGGCGGCGCGCCTTCTTGATTTTGTCAGCTTCCAACGCGCTGATCTCCTGTTCGGTTTTCAGACTTTCGCTCAACTTGCTGGCTCTCCCTAGACCGGAGTTTCAAGGATGCGTTTGATGCATGATGCGAGCCGCTCGATCTCGGCGCGCGGCATTGTTTCGGTAACGCAGACGAGGCCGCGCTTGGTTTGATCGGTGTAGGCGGTGCCGATCGCCAGCGGGCCAATGATCTTGTCGCGAAGCAGAGCGGCGTTGATCATTTTTACGGAACGCGGAAATTCGAGAACGAATTCGTTGAACGTCGGGCCGGAGAACGCGCGGCGAACGCCGGGAATCTTTTCGAGTTCGGCGCGCGCGAACCGCGCTTTGGCCAGATTCTGCTCAGCCAGTTCGCGCAAGCCCTGCTTGCCTAGAAGCGTCATGTGAATCGTCGCGGCTAGCGCGAAGAGCGCTTCGTTGGTGCAAATGTTCGAGGTGGCCTTCTCGCGACGAATGTGCTGCTCGCGGGTTGCGAGGGTAAGAACGAATCCGCGGCGGCCTTCGGCGTCGAAGGCTTGACCTGCGAGGCGGCCGGGAAGCTGGCGAACGAATTTGTCGCGTGTGGCGATGACGCCCACGTGCGGCCCGCCGTAGCTTGGCGCGACGCCAAAGCTTTGACATTCCGTGGCTACGATATCGGCTTCCGCAGGAGGCTTCACGATGCCGAGCGAGACGGCTTCGGTGATTCCGTCCACAAGCAGCGCGCCGCCGGCATGAGCGACTTCGGCGAGTTGAGATATCTCCTCGATGACGCCGAAGAAATTCGGCGACTGAACGACTACGGCCGCGACATCGGCGAAGGATTCTTGTGCGAGTGCCGTGCGATCGATTTGGCCTGATGCCGCAAATCCGATTTCGCGAATGGTGATGCCGAGATGCCGAGCATAAGTTTGCAGCACCTGGCGATATTCCGGATGCACCGTGCGCGCGATCAGGACCGTATGCCGGCTCGTGAGCCGTTCGGCCATGAGGACCGCTTCGGTGAGAGCGGTCGAGCCGTCATACATCGAAGCGTTGGCGACTTCCTGGCTGGTGAGCTGGCAGACGAGTGTTTGAAACTCGAAGATGGCTTCGAGCGTGCCTTGCGAAATTTCCGCCTGATACGGCGTGTAGGAAGTGAGGAACTCGCCGCGCTGAATGAGAGCGTCCGTCACCACCGAGCGGAGATGGTTATAGACGCCGGCGCCGAGGAAAGAAGTGTAGCCGCTCGAATTTTCCGCGGCACGCGCCTTGAAATAATCGATGATCTCGGGTTCGGAAAGCGGCCCGGGAAGTTTCAGCGGGCCGCGGAGGCGAAATTTCTCGGGAATGGTCTGAAAAAGTTCATCGACAGTCGCCACGCCAATGGCATCCAGCATTTCGCGGCGTTCAGATGGGCTCTTCGGAAGATAACGCATCAGGCCGAGTGTTCCTTCGATTTCTCGGCCACGTAGGCCGTGTACGCGGCGGAATCCATTAGCGCTGAAGCCTCGCCGGGATTGGAGAGCTTCAACTTGATCAGCCAGCCGCCGGCGTGCGGCTCTTGGTTGATTTTTTCGGGCGCGTTCGCCAACACTTCGTTCACAGCGGTCACTTCTCCCGAGACCGGGCTATAGACTTCGCTGACGGCTTTCACTGATTCGATCGTGCCGATCGTCTTGCCCGCGCTTAGTTGCGCGCCGACTTTCGGCAGTTCGACGAAGACGACGTCGCCGAGTTCGCTCTGGGCATAGTCGGTGATGCCGACCGTACCGGTGCCGCCTTCGATCTTGACCCACTCATGGTCCTTAGAGTAGCGGAAGTCCGCTGGATACATGCGTGCTCCTTAGATAGTTTTTCCCAAGCTGCAATGCTTCACTTGGGCCTTTTGTAGAAAGGCATCTGGATAATTCTTGCGGCCGCGGGTTGGCCGCGGACGATGATTTCGATGGCGGTCCCGATCGCAGAATGAGCGACGGGAACGTAAGCCATGCCGAGATTCTTTTTCAAGAAAGGCGCGGGTCCGCCGCTGGTGACGCAGCCTAGTTCGCGCCCGCCGATGGCAACAGGATATCCGTCGCGGCCGATGCGCTTGTCGAGCATCTCAAATCCAACCAGCTTTCGCTCAATCCCGTGCTGCTTTTGCTGGACCAGAATCTCCCGGCCGAGAAATTCGCCCTTTTCAGGCTTGCAGATCCACGCCAAGCCGGCTTCCCACGGCGTCGTCGTGTCATCAATTTCATGGCCGTAGAGGCACATGCTCGCTTCCATTCGCAGAGTATTGCGCGCGCCGAGGCCGCACGGAATTACGCCCGCCGCCGAGCCTGCATCCAGCAAATCGGTCCAAAGTTGCTCTGAGTGCTCGGGCGCAAAATAGATTTCGAAACCATCTTCGCCAGTGTAGCCAGTGCGAGCAATCATGCAATGGACGCCGTCCACGTCTCCGAACGCGAAGTGATAGTAGTGAATCGCCTCGAGCGAGACCTTCGTGAATCTCTGCAGCAAGCCTTGCGCTTTCGGGCCCTGAACCGCGAGAAGCGAATAGCGGGCGCCGGTGTTCTCCACCTGCGCGCCGAAGTGATTGTTGCTGCGAATGTGTTCGAAATCGCCGTCCTGATTCCCGGCGTTCACGCAAAGAAAATAATGGTGATCGGAGATGCGGTGAACGAGAAAATCATCCACAAACGTTCCGGTGGGCGTCATCAGGCCGGTATATTGAATCTGGCCGTCCACGAGTTTCGCGGCGTTATTGCAGGTCACATGCTGCACGAGATCGAGAGCTCGCTCGCCCCGGATCTCAATTTCGCCCATGTGACTTACGTCAAAAATTCCGGCCCGCGTGCGCACCGCTTCGTGCTCGGAAAGAATTCCCGAGTACTCGACGGGCATGTCCCATCCGCCGAAGTTGACCATTTTGGCCCCGAGCCGGCGATGGACAGCGTTGAGAGCGGTTTTGCGGATTTCAGCGGTAGCGGGCGTGCTCACAAATGGAATCTCAAAATTATGACCAACGTTCACCGTAGCATGCGAGTTTTCGAGTGTCAAGAAACGTACCGGCAGCACGTGAGTCTAATTACGTGTAGTAATTGCTGCGTGCGATGCGTCTTGTCCGGCTGGAAAGGTTAGCCTATAGTTGCCAAAGAGAGCGGAAGCCCTGGGATTCCCCGGGGAGGCCAATGAGCGGACCAATTCTGTGCATGCAGTGCGAGAAGACGGAAGAGAAATGCACGTGCGAGAAGTATTGTTGTTTCTGCCAGTCGCAGCAGGGTATTCGCATGTGCATCGATGGGTTGTACTATTGTCCGGATTGCCGCGAAGCGGTTGATGTCCGCGTGGTGGACGCGCGTGGGGAGTAGTCAAACGCGAACCGAAATCGATGCCGATAATGATCCGCGGCTGGCGGCGGCGCTGGGAGCAATTCTCGAGCAGTATGCGTGCCGCGTGGAAATGAAAGCTGAGACTCTCCGGAAATTACAAATTGCCGCTCAAGAGGCTTGGCAGAACGTTTGGCAGAGCTTTAACGGGTCAAGCGCGAAACTCCATATCGATTGCGAGGAATTTTCCGACCGCATCGAAATGACGTTTCAATGCTCGGGAGGAAGCGACTCGGAGATCGAAGCCTTCGCCGCTGGGTTCAAAGCGAAAGTGGATCAGGTGACTGTCGAGAAGCGTTACGGCAAAACCGAGTTGAAGCTGATCAAGTACGCCGCCCGCAACTAGAATTCCCGATCGCCGGATTCACCCCGCGTATATCTCCGCCGTTACATTTGAAGGACGAACGAATGGCTCTTGATCAGACCGTTGAGTTGGTCCTCGGTGATCGGAATTTCGACCTTGAGACGGTCTCCAGCCGGGGCGATGCTCACGGAATCGAGCGCCTTCGCGACTTCAGGGTGAGACTGAGCTTCCTGATAGCGGCGGTACATCACTCCGGCCTGCGCGGCTGCGGCCAGGACATTTGCATCGTCCACTGAATTGCAGACGGCCTGGAAGTGGGCATCCACGCCGCGATCCGCCTGAACGTAAATTTCCATGGCCTTCAGCCGGTCGATGATCGCCGAAGCTTGCGGGAACTGGCTCGCTTGCGGCAGAAGCTGCTGCATGGCGAGGTGCGTGTAGTGCTCATCGAGCGCCGCCCAAATCGTTCCCTTTCCATTGGCTTCTTTGATCAGCGGAAACATCTGTTCATTGCGTAGAAGGCTCTCGGACCCTCCAAAATGGACGTCGATCAGCTTTTCAAGCGCCGAGCGATTGCCGAAAGCTGCTGTGTTGGAATCGAGGAAGAAAAAGAGAATGTCGCTCGAGCCGGCGCCTGAACCGAACGCGTACAGGTGATAACCGTGAACCTCTACCGCGGGAACTTTTTGCGTCTTCAGTTTCTCTTCGGTCGCAGCCGGCGAAAAGCCGCCGAGCGCGACGCCGAGGATTTGTTCGCCGCCATCTTTCGACGAGGGAATTATGGCCCAGGCCATTTCATCCACCTGGGTATTGGGATCGATTCCGGCGGAGGTCAGGAACTGTTCGAACTGGCGGAAATTTCCGGGCAATAGTTGATCGCGAAGCTGAGAAAACCAGGGGCGCGAGCGGGCCGCTTTCATATCGGCATAGGCGAACTCGCCCACGTCTTTCGGGAACATTCCGATCACGTCGGTGCTCAATGTTCCTGCGAGCGCGCGAAGTGTCCAGCCTCCTGGTACAGCGGCGACAATTGCGAGCACTAGCGCGGAGGCCAAAATCAATCTTAGGTATGAGCGCTTCATTGTTCGGTTTTCCTCAGTTCGTTCACCTTAGAGCTTCTCGAGCTTACAAATTCCGGCCGGCGCCGACGGCATTTTCAGCCACGCGCGCTTCGAGCGACGCGGCTTCGGCGCGCGCCTTCCCGGCAAATTCTGCATCCGTGATGGATTCCAGATTGATGGCCACGTTTTCCAGCGCGCCTCTTGCGGCAGCGGCTGCCATCAATCGCCCGACGCGAATGTCTGAAGACATAGAAGCGCTTGCATTCCCTTCCAGTTGCCCGAGGCGTTCGTAAATCGCAACAGCCTTGCGCGCCACCTCGAGCGGAACTTCGGCGGCGCCGCGAAGCGCTGACTGGATGGCGGTATCGCGCGACTTTTGCTCTTCGGAAGACGATTGAGGCAGCTTGTAGGCCGCCATTACGGCATCGAAGGAGGCCGCGTCGCGATCGATGGCCTGGCTCAATTCCGCGGCGGCGCGATGGAACTCGGCGACGGCGTCGCTCAAATCGTCAACGAAGGCCGCCTGGGATTTCTTCTTGCGCGAAAGCCCGGCGACCATGTGGCCGAGGCTCGCGGCGAGCGCGCCGGAAAGCGCGGCGACAGAGCCGCCGCCGGGCGTCGCGGTCGGCTGCGCCACGGCGTCGAGAAATGGCTGTGCGAGCGCCGCCAGCTTGCCGCCCGGCTCGAGCGCCGCGCCGCTCAGCGATGCGGTCAGGCGATTTTCCAGGACTTGTGCGGGCGAGAAGCTCTCGAGTTGCAGATAAAAGTCGGCGGTCATCTCGATTGCGCGCTTCGGAATCAGGCCGACGATTTCACTTCCGACGATCGTCACGCCGTGACGCTCCGCTTCGCGCTTCACCATCTCGAAGACGCGGTGCAGCGGCGTCTGCTCGAAGTCGGTCATGTTGATGGAAACTTGCGCCAAATGACGCGCGCGCAGATCGAC
The DNA here is from genome assembly GCA_963841235.1 of uncultured Acidobacteriota bacterium. Lineage (GTDB taxonomy): Bacteria > Acidobacteriota > Terriglobia > Acidiferrales > UBA7541 > Palsa-147. The sequence continues at coordinate 136,785 of CAWJBU010000002.1, forward strand.
GCCCATGGCCTTCACGTAGCGCAGGCCCCCGTTCGAGTAGCGAATGTTCTTGGCAATCTTTTTGGCGATCTCGAGATCCGATGTGTTCAGGTTGATGTTGTAGGCGACCAGAAACTTTCGCGCTCCGACGACAACTGCCCCGGCCGTCGCGTGCAGGCGTGGCTCGCCGATGTCCGGCGCGCGATCCGGGTTTCGCGGAACTTCGTCCAGCAATCCTTCAAATTGTCCCTTGCGGATATTCTCGAGATTGGCGCGCTCGGGACGCTGCGCCGCTGCTTCGTAGAAATAGACAGGAATGCGGTAGCGCTCCCAGATTTCGCGGCCGGTGCGCTTGGCGAGCGCGACGCAATCCTCGATGGTGACGCCTTCGATGGGGATAAAGGGAACCACGTCGGTAGCGCCGAGGCGCGGATGCGCACCGGAATGTTTCGTTAGATCGATAAGCTCTTGCGCTTTTCCGACGCCTCGCAGGGCTGCTTCTGCCACGGCCTCCGGCTCGCCGGCTAGAGTGATCACCGAGCGGTTGTGATCGGCGTCGCTTTCGCGATCGAGCAGATAGACGCCATCCACCGCTCGCATGGCGGCGACGATGGCATCCACCTTCGCGATGTCGCGCCCTTCGGAGAAGTTGGGCACGCACTCAATCAGTCTTTTCATTTCGATCGCATCGACGAAAACGCGCTCTTCATCATATGGGATTTCGCGCCGAGCGGCCAGTATCCATGTTGCTCGAGCCGGCCCTTGTTGTAACACCGATCGCGACACTGCGCTGCCACGATGGCGCGCCTGTTTGTGAAAGAGGCAACGCGGCGGATTTCGAGATGGGCAGCAAATCCGAGCGTGGCGATACTGGAATCACATTCGTACACCTTTACGATCCAAGTCGGAGGAATTCGCGTGCCGAAGAGCGTTTTGATTGTCGGATCGATATTGATCGCGGCCGTTGTCGTCGCGTTCTTCTTTCGTCCCGGCGCTTCGAGCACCGGAGCTCCTGGCGCCGCGTCCACAAAGATCGAGCCGAAATGGACTTACGATACACACGAACAGATTGCCGGGGCGTTGGCGCTGGCGGATAACGGGACCATTTACGCCGCCGGCCAGATCGGGAACGTCTACGCGCTTAACCCGGATGGAACGCTCTTGTGGAAATTTAGGAGCGGCCCCGTCCAGGATTCACCGGTGATCGGGCCAGACGGTGCGATTTACGTGACCACTACGACTGGAAGTGTCTTCGCCATCAATTCCAATGGCACGCAGCGGTGGCAGGGAAGCATCGACACGGTTGTGAATTACGACCAATCCGGCGGCGCGATTGACCGAACTTCGTATTACACACCCGGCCGCCATGGGCTCAGCGCTGTTTCAATCGATTCGGGCGAGAAACGATGGGAGACTGTAATCCCGTTCGGTCAGTACGGCTCGCCTGCAATTCTGCAGAACGGCTTGATCCTCTATCCCGGACACGGACGGCTGAACACCATTGACACTGCCGGCGACCCGCAATGGTCGTATCCAAATCTCACTGCGGAAGCCATTGAACGTAATGGTGGCTGGCCACCGCCTGGAGATGGGTCCTTCGACTCGGGGATTGCGCTCGGGCCGGACGGAACCATTTACGGCGCGGCAGGAAACGCGCGATTCGTGGCGGTCGGGCAGGATCAAAAATTAAAGTGGGAATTCAAGACGCATTGGGGCAACAAAGCCGCTCCTGTCGTCGCCGCGGACGGAACGGTTTATTGCGGAGGCGGTGACGGAATTTTGTATGCGTTCGACCCGATGGGGAATAAGAAATGGGAGCTGACGATGCAGGGAGCGCTTGACGCTTCGCCGGTGCTGGCTGAAGACGGCACGATTTACGCGGTGGCCACGGAATTCGCTGCCATCTCGCCCGACGGCAAGAGGCTCTGGTCGTTTCGGACGAACAGCGCTGTTACGTCATCGCCGACGATTGCGCCGGACGGAACCGTGTATTTCGCGACGTATCCGGGCGTCATCATGGCTGTCCCGGGAACGGGCGGCGGATTAATGCCCAGCTCATGGCCGAAATTCCAGCACGATGCGCACAATTCCGGCTCTGCCCGGTAGGGATGGTGCGAGTGGAAATCTCGATCAGACGGTTTGCCGCGAGTGCACGATCTCGCCGCGTTTGAAGGTCATCCAGCAAGTATTCACGCCGAAGTAGTAGGGAATCTCGCGATAGTCCGCCAAATCGAACACCGCAATATCGGCGATCTTACCGGGCTCGAGCGATCCGGTGCGCTGATGGCGTCGCAGGGAGTAAGCGGGATTGATCGTCGCGGCCACAATGGTTTCAGCCGGGGTCATCCGCAATTGCGTGCATGCCAGCGAGAGGATCATTTGCATATTCATCGTTGGGCTTGTACCGGGATTGAAGTCGGTGGCCAGCGCGACGATGGCGCCCGCTGCAATCAGCTCGCGCGCGGGTGCGTGCCGCGATTCACCGAGATGAAACGAACAACCTGGAAGTAGCGTACACACCACGTCGGAACCTGCGAGGGCGCTGATGTCGCCCGGATTGATATGTTCAAGATGATCGGCGCTGGCGGCGCGCACTTTCACAGCGAGGCGAGCCGCGCCTGTGCGGGAGAGCTGGTCGGCATGAATGCGAGGCGTCAGTCCGCAAACAAGCCCCGCGCCAAGGATGTGTTCGGCTTGCAGGAGAGTGAAAGCTCCGCGATCGCAGAAAACATCATTGAACTGCGCCAGACCCGACTGCGCCACGTAGGGGATCCAGATTCGGGCGACTAGGTCGGCATAGTCCTTCGGATGTTTGCGGTATTCCGGCGCAACCACATGCGCGCCCAAAAAAGTTGTCGCGATGTCGAGCGGCTGTTCGAGTCGCAGTTCGCGCATTACTTCGAGCGTCTTGATTTCGTTCGCGAAATCCAGACCGTAGCCGGTCTTGGCTTCGAGCGTCGTGGTGCCATGTGCGGCGAAGTATCGTAGACGCGCGTGTGCGCGCGTCTTCAGGTCGGTTGCCGGGGTGGCTCTCAATTTTCGAACGCTGGAAAGGATGCCGCCGCATGATTTTGCGATTTGCTCGTAGGTTGCGCCCGCGATGCGCTGCTCGTACTCGGCCGCGCGGCTTTCGGCGAAGACCAGATGAGTGTGCGAGTCGACGAAGCCTGGCATCACGACCCGGCCGCCGACATCGATTTTCTTTGCGCGCCGCGCTTCGCGCCGCCGTTCGATCACGCGTCGCGGCCCCGCCGCTAGAATCATTCCGTCCTGCAGAAGTAGCGCACCGTCGCGAATGATGCCGAGATCGCTCAGCGCGCGGCCGCGCCGCGGCGCAGGCCCGCGAAGGGTCAGAAGTTGCGAACAGCCGGTAATCAGAGTTTCGCTCATGAGATGTGGGGAGAGTGTAGCTTTTCCTGTCGGCTATGACCACCGCTGCGCGCTATATCTTGGAGCGCAAAAATATCTGGCCTATGATGCCAGCGGTTGGATTCCAGACCGCAGGGCCGATGCGCGGAATTCGAGGGGCGAACATGATCGGAAGAATCATCAAGATTGCGCTGGTAGTCGTCGTGCTCGCGGCGTTCATGGCTGCACGCGGTTGCCGCGCGCGGGCGAACGGTTCTGCAGAGCTGCCATTCGACGTTGTGATTCGTAATGCTCACATCCTCGACGGCACCGGATCACCGTGGTATGCGGGCGACGTCGCCATTCGCGGCGGACACATCGCCGCAATCGGCCGCCTCGGCAAAGTATCCGCAAAAAGCACGATCGACGCGCGTGGCCGAGTCGTTGCGCCCGGATTCATCGACATGCTGGGGCAGTCCGAGCTGACAATTCTCGTCGAGCCGCGACTCCCGTCGAAAATCTATCAAGGCATTACGACCGAAATTACCGGAGAAGGCAGTTCGATCGCCCCGCAGACAGAGGCACTCTTGCGAGCCGATCACCTCACCTACGAGCACTATCAGATCACGCCCGATTGGCGGACGTTACAGGATTATTTCGCGCGCCTTGAGAAGCAAGGCATCGGCATCAATCTCGCGAGCTACGTTGGCGCAACGCAAGTCCGCCGAGTCGTAATCGGAGACGCGGACCGCGATCCGACTGGCAACGAGCTGGAACAGATGAAAGCGCTCGTCCGTGACGCGATGCGCGAAGGCGCGATGGGAGTCTCAACGTCTCTGCAGTACCCGCCGGCGCCCTATGCGAAGACAGACGAGTTGATCGCGCTCGCATCGGAAGCATCGCGGTACGGCGGCATCTATGCCACGCACATGCGCAGCGAAGGCGATGCCATTATGGGCGCCCTCGAAGAAACCGCGCGAATCGCCCGCGAGGCAAAGGTTCCCGCCGAGATTTGGCATCTGAAAGTAGCCGGCAAATCGAACTGGGGCCGCATGCCCGAAGTGATTTCCTTCATCGAAAAATCCCGTGCCGCCGGCCTCGACATCACCGCCAATACGTATGCTTACACCGCGTGGAACAATTCGCTCTCAGCTTTCGTGCCGCCGTGGGCGCACGACGGCGGCACCGCCAAATTGATCGAGCGGCTTCGCGATCCCAAGGTTCGGGAGCGCATCAGGAAGGAAATGGACACGCCTGCGACCGACTGGGACAACGAGTGGAACGAGATTCCGGGCGCCGAGTCGATCCTAGTCAGCGAGGTTCAGAACAAGGCGCTGCTTCCGATCCAGGGCAAGACGATCGCCGAGATTGCGAAGATGTGGAACGAGGATCCGAAAGATGCAATCTTCGATCTGCTGATTCAGGACAACGCGTACACCTACGTCTCCGTGTTCGGTATGCAGCAATCCGACGTCTCTCTGGCGCTGAAGCAGCCCTGGGTATCGATCGACAACGATTCGGAAGGCACATCTATCGAGGGCATTCTCGGCCAGGCACATCCGCACCCGCGAGCGTACGGCACGTTTCCGCGCATCTTGCGAAAGTACGTTCACGACGAAAAGCTGCTCACGCTGCCGGATGCTATTCGCAAATTTTCATCTTTGCCCGCGCAGCGCATGGGACTCACGGATCGCGGCGTTCTGAAGTTGGGAATGTGGGCCGATATCGTTATCTTCGACCCGGAGAACGTACACGACGTCGCTACGTTCGAGAATCCGAACCAATTATCGGTGGGAATGGACTACGTTATCGTCAACGGAGTCCCGGTGATCGAAGACGGCAAAATGACCAACGCGCTGCCGGGAAAAGTTCTACGAGGCCCGGGCTTCGGCAAGGAATAACCGCGCCGCAGCTTAAGCGCCGGCGGCCTTGCCCTGATACATCGGCGCAAAAACTTCAGTTGCAAAACTCTCGATCGAAGTCGGCGTCGTGTTCTCCGCCGAGCGCGGTTCGAGCGCCTTCATCCATCCGTTGTTGAGCGAGTCGCTCATCTCGACCATCAATTTCACCGCGCTCGACGACATGCCCATCTGCTTCATGGCCATCTCCACGGCGAAGCCCGGAAACTGAGAGTAACCGAGACTCGGCTTGCCGATTGCATTGCCGAACGCGGTCGCCGTTTCTTTCATGCTGACGTTGCGCTGTCCGAGCAATTCGCGAGTAGTCTTGCCGGTAAATTTGAGCTGCAGCAAAGCATCGGCGGCGTAAGCGCCAATGTCGCGCGTCGCGATTTGCGCTAGCGCCAAATCGCTCTTCAGCAATCCGCCCATCGTGCCCATGGTCTGAATGATTTTCACCTGCATCAGATTATTTTCCATGAAGTAAGTAGGCCGCAGGATCAGCGCGTTGAGATTCGCGATCCGTTGAATCTTCTCCTCGAATGAATGGAGGCCGTTCACAGGTCCGACTCGTTCCGGCTTGTCCGCTCCAATGCTGCTCAGGCAGATCGCATGAGAAACGCCGGTTTTCTCAATTGCGGCGGCCAGTGAATCCGTGACGCGCTCCTGATCGCCGCGGAAGTCTTCGACGCGATAATCGGACGACAGCATCGCGTAAACAGCACGCGCCCCATCAAACGCCTTCGTCAGCGCAGTGGTATCTTTCACATCTGCGACAAACGCCTCTGCGCCCTTGGCCACAAATCGATCGAGCCGCTCCTTGGTGCGCGCGATAACGCGAACTTTCTCGCCCTTCGCGAGCAGCGTATCCGCGATCACGCTTCCCGTATGCCCCGTCGCTCCAGTGATAACGTACATGTGATCCTCCCGCGTGCCAGACTCGCCGTCTCGTTCGGATGCGTGCGCCGCAGCGCACGTTTTACAACATCGGAATCTTTACGCCCGACTTGCGCGCGAATTCGATGGCCTCAGGATATCCCGCGTCCACATGCCGCGCCACGCCAATGCCGGGATCATTCGTCAGCACTCGCTCGATGCGCGCCGCCATTTCTTTCGTTCCGTCGGCAACAGTCACTTGGCCGGCATGCAGCGAATAGCCGATCCCCACGCCGCCGCCATTGTGAATGGAAACCCAGCTCGCCCCGCTCGCCGTATTCAGCATGGCATTGAGCAACGGCCAGTCGGCGACCGCATCCGAGCCATCTTTCATGGATTCCGTCTCGCGATAAGGCGAAGCCACCGAGCCGCAATCAAGATGATCGCGACCGATCACGATGGGCGCCTTCAATTCGCTGCGCGCCACGAGCTCATTCAGCGCCAGTCCGAATTTATCCCGCTCGCCGTAGCCGAGCCAGCAAATGCGCGCCGGGTATCCCTGAAAGCGCACGCGCTTCTGTGCCAACTTGATCCAGCGCGTGAGCACTTCGTCATGCGGAAACATTTCCAAAACGAGCTGATCGGAGCGATGGATGTCGGAAGGCTCGCCGGAAAGCGCCGCCCAGCGGAACGGCCCGCGTCCTTCGCAAAAAAGCGGGCGAATATATGCGGGCACAAAACCCGGAAAGTCGTAGGCGTTTTTCACGCCCTGCTGGAAAGCGAACGTGCGGATGTTGTTGCCGTAATCAAACGTCACCGAGCCCAGCTTCTGCAGCGCCAGCATGCCTTCCACGTGCGCGGCGATGGATTCAAGAGAGCGCTTCTTGTAGCCCTCCGGATCAGTCTTGCGCAATTCCATCGCTTCTTCGGCGCTCACACCACGGGGCACGTAGCCATAAAGCGGATCGTGCGCGCTGGTCTGATCGGTCAGCAAATCCGGCACAACGCCCCGCCGCGCCAACTCCGGCACCACATCCGCGCAATTGCCGACCAGCCCGACGGAAGTCGCCTCGCGCTTGCGAATCGCGTTCTTCAAAATACGCAGCGCTTCATCGAGATCATTCACCATCACGTCGCAATAGCCGGTCTTCACGCGCCGCTTAATGCGCTCCGGATCAACATCAATGCCTAGAAACGCCGCGCCATTCAAAGTCGCCGCAAGCGGTTGCGCGCCGCCCATGCCGCCCATTCCGCCGCTGGCGATCAGCTTCCCGGACAGATCGCCGCCAAAATGTTTCCGTCCCGCAGCGGCAAATGTTTCGTAGGTGCCCTGCAAAATTCCCTGCGTCCCGATGTAGATCCAGCTTCCCGCCGTCATCTGCCCGTACATCATCAGGCCCGCGCGGTCCAGCGCGTCAAACTGTTCCCAGTTGCTCCAGTGTCCGACAAGATTGGAATTGGCGATCAGAACCCGCGGCGCATAATCGTGCGTGCGAAAAATCCCCACCGGCTTGCCGGACTGCACGAGCAGAGTTTCGTCGGCGCTCAGCGTCTTCAGCGATTTCACAATGGCGTGATAACAATCCCAATTTCTCGCCGCCTTGCCCCGCCCGCCATAAATGATCAGTTCATCCGGCTTCTCGGCGACTTCAGGGTCGAGGTTATTCATCAACATGCGCATCGCGGCTTCCTGCTGCCAGCCGCGGCAGGAGCGCGTGGTGCCGCGCGGCCCGCGCACCACCGGCGCAGCCACCCGATCGGCCTCCGCGATTTTCTCCATAGCGCAACCTCCGCCCGCCATCTTAGCGCAGGCGCAGGGCGATGTCACAGCGCGGGAGAATGAGCCGGTGCAGGGAATCGCACTGAGTACGGGCGTGCGGTGACAATCCAACAACTCGACAGCGCCACGCTGGCGAGCCGCATCGTATGGCGCGAATTTGCGCGCGTTGCGTGCGACGCGCGGAGTGGGTAACATTGAATTGAAAGCGATGGCTTACCCCTCTGTCACAAAGTGTTTTCTTGACGCCGTCGATCGCTACGCGTGCCCTCGCGCGCAGATGTCCAGAGCCAACGGCGTTTGGACATCTATTACCGCCGGTGAAATGCTGCGCCGCGTGGCTGGTCTTGCGAAGGCTTTGACCATGCTGGGAGTGAAGCCGGGCGACCGCGTGGCGTTGGTATCGCCGAATCGTCCCGAATGGCACATTGCGGACTTCGCGATCCAGGGAATCGGCGCAGTACATGTTCCTCTCTATTTCAACGAATCGCCCGACCGCATGGTTTACATCATCAATGACTCAGGATCGAAAATCGCCATTGCCGCGGGGGCAGAACAGGTGCGCCGTTTGGTCGCCTGCCGCGACCGCTTCACTTCCGTCGAGCAAATCATCGCGGTTTCGCCTCCGCCCGGACTCAGCGGCGACATTTTGCAATATGACGCGCTGATCGCCACGGCCGGCGACTCCGAGATTGCCGAATACCGCCGCACCGCCGAGAAAGTCACTTCCGATCAGCTCGCTTCCATCATCTACACCTCCGGCACCACCGGCGAACCGAAGGGCGTAATGCTCACGCACTCGAATCTGACCTCGAATGCGCTCGACGGTCTCGGTGAGACAGACATTGGGCCCGGAGATATTGGCCTTTCATTCCTGCCGCTGTCGCACGTTTACGAGCGCGCCATCGATTACGGCTATATCTTTCGCGGCGTTCCCGTCGCCTACGTCGAGCGCATGGAAGAAGTCTCTCAGGCGCTTCTCGAAGTCCATCCCACAATCGTGGCGGCTGTCCCGCGCTTTTTTGAAAAGGTCTACTCGAACATTTTCGAAAAAGCGCGCCGCGAGACGGGCATCAAGCGTAGCATTTTCGAATGGGCCACGCGCGTAGCGAGAGCCGCGACGCCGTGGCGCGCTTATGGCCGCTCCATATCCCCCTGGACAAAACTGCAATGGGAAGTCGCCAACACTCTGGTGTACTCCAAGATTCGCGCAGGACTCGGTGGCCGCGTGAAGATGTTCTCTTCGGGGGGATCGCCGCTCGCTGTGGATTTGGCCGAGTTTTTCGCGGCGATCGACGTGCGCATCCTTCAGGGTTACGGGCTTACCGAAACTTCGCCGGTCGTATCCGCGAATGTCGCCAAGGCTAACAAAGTCGGCACCGTGGGCCGGCCGATTCCCAACGTCGAAGTGCGGATCGCCGAGGACGGCGAAATTCTCGTTCGCGGCGCCTGCGTCATGCAGGGCTACTATCGCAAGCCAGATCAGACGCGCGAGACGTTCACGGCCGATGGCTGGTTGCGAACCGGGGATATTGGCCATCTCGACGCCGACGGATACCTGGTGGTTACTGATCGCAAGAAGGAGCTGCTGAAAACGGCCGCCGGGAAATTCGTCGCGCCTCAGCCGATTGAGAATCGGCTGAAGAGCAGCCCTTACGTCACGAATGCAATGGCGGTAGGCGAGCGCCACAAATTCGTGAGCGTTCTTCTGGTCCCCAATTTCGATGCGGTCGCGGCGAAGGCGCGCGAAGCGGGCCACGAGCTGCCGCCGCGGGAGGACTTCGCCACGGATCCGTGGGTCCATGATCTGTTCTCAAGCGAGCTCGATCGCCTGACCAAAGATCTGGCGCAATACGAAAGGCCTAAGCGGTTCGCGCTGATTCCCGAGGATTTCACGGTAGCGAGCGGTGAGCTGACATTCACTTTAAAACTGAAACGCCGCGTCATTGAACAGCGGTACCGCGACATCATCGAAGGAATTTACGCTGACGTCGAAGAGGCGCGCCCTCAGCAACTTTCCTGAAGTTTGCCGCGCGTCGCGCTAAACTGTCGGCAGGAGAAAGCTCATGTCGGATCATCTCGTCATTGCGGGCCGCGCATTTCATTCGCGGCTTATCGTTGGAACGGGAAAATATCGCAGCTTTCAGGAAATGGCGCGCGCGCATGAGGCTTCCGGCGCTGACATGGTGACTGTCGCTGTCCGGCGCGTGAATTTGACCGATCGTTCGAAGGAATCGCTGCTGGATTACATCGATCGTCAAAAACTTTTCATCCTTCCGAACACCGCGGGCTGCTATTCCGCCGACGAAGCGATTCGCACGGCGCGACTCGGCCGCGAAGTCGGCTTGTCCGAGTGGGTCAAGCTAGAAGTCATCGGGGACGAGCAAACTCTCTTCCCCGAAACAGAAGAGCTCGTCCGCGCCACCAAGATTCTCGTGAAAGAAGGATTCATCGTTTTGCCCTACACCAGCGACGACCTAATCGTTGCGCGCAAGCTGATTGACGCAGGTGCGGCCGCCGTGATGCCTCTCGGCGCGCCGATCGGTTCCGGCATGGGCATTCAAAATGTCGCCAATCTCCGGATTCTGCGCGAGCGCATCACGGAAGTCCCGCTCATCGTGGACGCTGGAGTAGGCACCGCCTCGGACGCGACGGTTGCGATGGAACTGGGCGCTGATGGCGTGCTGATGAACACTGCCATCGCCGGCGCGCAAGAACCGGTCCTGATGGCCGAAGCGATGCGCGAAGCCGTAAGCGCAGGCCGCAAAGCGTACTTGGCCGGCCGCATTCCGAAAAAACTCTACGCCACCGCCTCAAGCCCTCTAACGGGCGTAGTTCGGTAGTCCGACCGTAGGGCCCGCGCTTTAGCAGAGCCTCTTCATGCAAGATCGCGCCATTATTGCCACGCCGCGCATTTCCGGCGTACCGCAAGAGCAATCCATCGGATTCGTCACCGGAACAACACATGCCAAAGCACATCCACACACCCATGCACGATCGCGCCCGGTATGAGCGACCCGGTCTTCATCCACGCCAACCCATAGAAAATTCCCGCAATCGTAGCCAGGATCACGTACTTCCAATTGGGAAACGGCGCATGCAGAATGTGCGAGAATCCGAAAATCACAGCAGCAACGGCAAGTCCCGCCCACTGATTCCGGAACGTCCGCGCCAGCAAATTCTGCAGCAAGCCACGAAATAGAAATTCCTCAGGCCACGCCGTAAAAACCAAAATCCCCACCGCTATGAGTGGCGCCGAGTGCAGCCGCTCGAGCGATGGCTCCCAGTGAATAAATCCGATGGCTTCGCCCAGCGGAATCGCGATCGCCGTGAAAAGCAGAAGGTTCACGCCCACAGCCTTCGCGAATCCCTGGCGCCACTCAATCGCATAACCAATTTCGGGAAGCCGCCGCGCAAAGATGAACGCCGCGAGGCCCGCGTTCACCGCCAGAAGGATCGTCAACGTATTCGTCAACGGCGGCGGAAACGGAAACAGCCGGTACATCCATCGGAATATCACCGGCAGCCCGATGACGAGCAAGGCGGCGTAGTCGAGCAGGGAACTCCGATTTCCCGCCGGGGCCATCGCCAGCAGCAGAGTGGGAATCAGCACGTACGCCGCGCCGAGCAGCGCGAATTTCCAGTCCTCAGCAACGCCGAGCGCATACATTGCATACGCGCTCAACGGCACCAGCACAACCAGCGCGCCACCACGAAGTCCCAACCACAACAGCAGACGCTCCCGCGCTCTCGGCGCAGCAGGGACTAAGTAACCCGCCAGGAGAATCCCACAGACCGCCATCGCGAGTGCAAATCGCCAGCCACCGAATCCCACTCGCAGCCCGAGAAGCACACCAGTGACCAGCAGCGCGGCCCAGACCGCGAGGGCGACTCCGGCATTCAGTTCATGCGTGCGAGGCGATTCCGGCATCGGTCGAGATTTTACTTTACGTCCGCACTTTCATCCGCGGAACTTGATTTGCGCGCGAGCCTCCGCCATTCTGGTCGCACTTGCCGGCGATGGCTGACGCGAAAGCCAACAGACTCTCCTACATCGACTGGATGCGCGGCCTCGCCTGCGTCCTGATGTTCCAGACGCATTGCTACGATTCCTGGCTGGGCGGCCCGGCCCGCGACACGAAATTCTTTCAGTTGTCGCAGCTCGGCGGCACGCTTCCCGCGCCGCTGTTCCTCTTTCTCGCCGGCGTTTCCTTCGCTCTGGTCACCGATCGCCTGCGCCAGAAGAATCTCTCTTCAAACGAAATCGCCAAAACCACCATCCTCCGCGGCGCCGAAATCTTCGGCCTCGGCTTACTCTTCCGCGTTCAGGAATTCGTTCTCGGCTATCCCTGGTCGCCGTGGACGGACCTGCTGCGCGTCGACGTCCTCAACACGATCGGCTTCTCGATGATGCTGATGGGCGCGGTCTGCCGGCTCACCCGAACGCGCGTAACCAATATCTTCCTTGCCATCGCCGCAGCCACAGGGATCGCCATGGCGACGCCGCTTATCTGGACCTCAGCGCGGCCGCGCTGGCTGCCGTGGTATCTCGAGTCCTACCTTAACGGCGTCCACACCTTCGACAAGCCGCAGCCGTGGCTTTTTCCGCTCTTCCCCTGGGCCGCGTTCTCATTCGCTGGACTCGCCATCGGCTTCGTTATCTTCAGCAACTGGACGCGCAAGAATGAAGCTCTCGCGTTCGGCATCTTCGGCGGCACGGGCCTGCTGCTCTACAAACTATCGCTCTGGCTCGACGCTCGCCCCACACAGCTCTATGCGACCTACGATTACTGGCACACCAGCCCCGATTTCTTCCTCGCGCGCGTCGGCGTCTTGCTAATGATTCTCTCTGGCACGTACGCCTGGTGCCGCTGGGGACTTGGTCACTGGGGTTTCAGTCCGATCATCCAACTCGGTCAGACTTCGCTGCTGGTCTATTGGGTGCACATCGAGTTCGTCTACGGCCGCTTCTCAATTCTCGCAAAGCGCGCGCAAACCATCACAACCGCGTCCATCGGTTTGCTCATCATATTTCTCGCCATGGTATGGCTCTCAATTCTGCGCACGCGCATGAAGGGCAAGGGCGCCGAAATCCTCGCGTACTTCAGGCGCCGGCCTGTGCCGTCAACTCAGCCATGACGCCTCGACTCAGGCGCGCTTGCCGCATTCTTGGCGCAGGGAGATTCGCCGCGCGCGTTGCTGCATTATCCCTAGCTGCAGCAGTCGCGCACGCAGCATTTGCGCGGCCGCAGGCCGCACAAAAGCGCGCCGCGAAGGAATCTATCTCCGTCCAGAGCGTCCTGGCAGAGTCCATCAAGCGCGCGCAGGACATCGCCGATCCGCCTCAAAAATCCGCCGCGCTCGCTAAAATCATCGAAGTTCAAATCAAGCTGGGCCGCCTCGCGGAAGCGCACCAAACCATCTGGCTGATCCCCAGCAGCGAAGACCGCGCTCGCGCCTTCTCTCAGGTAGCGTTCGCCGAAGCGGAAGCCGGCAAACTCGACGCAGCCTTCGCCACCGCCGATCTCGCCACGCGCGGCGAAGCCACCGGCCTGAAAGTCCCGCTCAGCGAGCAGCAGCAGCGCGATTACAAAAATATGGTTCTGCGGGGAATTGCCGCCGCGCGCGCTGCCGCAGGAGATGTCGAAGGAGTCCGCCGCGCCGAATCCGCTGCAATCCTTTCCGGTGACATCGCCAACAAATTCCTCCACGAAATCGCTCGCGCCCAGGTGAAATCCGGCGATATCGCCGCCGCCGAGAAATCTTTCGCCGAGTACATCCGCTCCATGCCCGATTCCGGCGCCTCCACCGATGCGGCCAGCCAAGCCGCTGCCTCAGTCGCCGCCGCGCAGCTCGAATTTGGCGATTTCGCGGGCGTTCTCTCTTCCGCAGCTCGCGTCCGCGACGGCGCCGCCCAAGCCACGATTCTCGCCGGAGCCGCCAAGGCGCAAGCCGAACACGGCGACCGCGCCGCAGCAACTGCAACCATCGCGAAGGCTTTGGCAGCAGCTCAGGCTTACCGTGATCTCTACGGCTACGACAAGAGCCGCGCGTTTCTGGAGATTGCAAGAGCGCAGTCAGCCCTAGGCGAATTTCACGGCGCGCAGGAAACAGCCCGCCAAATTTCCGATGGCTTCACCAAGAATCAAGCATTCACAGCGATCGCCATCGCGCAAGCCCGCGCAGGCGGCGTCTCCGCCGCGCTGCAAACCGCCAATTCCATCACGAACGACGCCGCGGCCACAAACCGCGAGGACGCCATCAAAGAAATCGCCGTAGCTCAAGCCGACGCGGGAAACATCGCAGGCGCGCGCTCCACATTGGCGCAACTTCCTGCCGGCTACGATACCAACACGGTCACCGCCGCCATCGCCGTCGCGCAGGCCCGCGCCGGAGATTACAAAGCGGCTCTGGCGACGTCGGATCAATTGCCGGAAAGCGACCGCCGCGCCTGGGCGCTCAGAATTTTCGCCGTCCGCGGAATCGCTCGCGTGCAGAGCGAAGCAGGCGACGCCGTCGGCGCCAAAGAGTGGATCGCCACTCTCAACGCGCCCGCGCTCGAGACCAGCGCGCTTCTCGGTGTGGCCGAAGGCTTGTCGCAGGGGAAATAGCCTACAAGGCTGGCTTTATTGCGGTTGCTCGGTCGACTGAGTCTTCTTGTCGCTTAAATCTTTTTCAGCAGCAGTATCAGGCGTCTTGGCCGGCAGCTTGAAAATTAACTCGCCGGGCCGAGCCAATCCCATTTCCTGCCGCGCAATTTCCTCGATGGCTTTCGGATCGGATTTCAGGTCCTTCACGCGATCTTGCAACTGGCGGTTCTCGTCGTTGAGCTTGGAAATTTCCTTGCGAATCTCGGCAGCTTCCCGCTGCGACCGGCGCATCGCCAGCACCCCGTGCGTTCCGAAAATGTCCTGCACCACGAGCAGCGCCAGTCCCGTCCATAGAAATGCGGCCGCATTCTCGCGGAAAAATCTGCGAAGCTGCATGCCGAATGTCATCACGCGCTGATCCACTTCTGAGCCTCCCCCGCCATCTGGTGCGCCGCTTTCTCCGATGTCGATTCCGAATAAATCCGCACCAGCGGTTCCGTCCCCGAAGGCCGCATCAATACCCAATCGCCGCCCTCAAAAATCAGCTTGAGCCCGTCGAGGCGGTTCATTCCAACCACGCGGCGCCCGCCAAGCTCCTTCGGTTCGGCCGCTAATTTATCGCGGAGTCGCCGCTGCACGTCCTCCTGAAGATGAATGTTGACGCGAATCGGCCAATACTCCCGCCCGACCTCTAGGAACAGCTTTGCGCGTTGCTCCGCAAGGGAGGTGCCGCGCGCCGCGATCATTTCGGCCACCAGCAGGCAAGCGAGAATTCCGTCCTTCTCCGGCACGTGCCCGCGAATCGTCAATCCCGCGCTTTCTTCTCCGCCGATGGCGATTTTATCCTGCGCGATGAATTCGCCCACGTACTTGAAGCCAACCGGAGTCTCGTAGAAGGGCACGCCATGCTTCTTCGCCACAGCATCCACCAGGTTCGTCGTCGCCACGCTTCGCGAAGCGCCAAGTTTCCAACCGCGCGACTCGAGCAAATAATCGAAGAGCAGCGCGAGAATGTGATTCGGTGAAACGAACGCGCCGTCGCGATCGAGAATGCCGTAGCGATCCGCATCGCCGTCAGTAGCTAGCCCCGCCAGCGCTTTTTTCTCGTGCACTGCCTTTCGCAATGGCCCGAGATTTTCTTCCGACGGATCCGGTCCCGTCCCTTCGAACAACACATCCCGCTCGCAGCGAATTTCCGTAACGGCAATACCATGATCCGCGAGCACGCGATCAAGCCATCCAGCGCCACAGCCATGCACCGCGTCACAAACAAATCCCGCTTTGTCCTTGCGAATCGTGTCGAACCGTACCAGTTCAGCGAGTCTCGCCAGATAAGCATCGCGAATCTGCACGCGTTCGAATGAATCGCTTGATCCTGCATCCGGCCCTGCAAATTCCTCCGGCCCGAACCGCGCCGCCCGCGCCTCGATATCGTGCGTTATTTCCGGCAGCGCCGGGCCGCCATTCGGCCCCGAAAATTTCAGCCCGTTATAATCCGCGGGATTGTGGCTGGCGGTGATATTCACCGCGCCGTCGATCTTCCGCCGCACCATCTCGTAAGCAATTGCTGGAGTCGGCGCCGAGGCGTCGCATAGCAGCACGCCGCAACCGCGCGCCTTCAACACCCGCGCCGCCGCCAATGCAAACGCATCCGAAAAGCAGCGCGTATCGTACCCAACCAAAATTTGCGGTGATTTATTCTTGCTGCGGACATGATCGGCAATCGCCGCGGCAGCCCGCCGCACTCCGGCGAAAGTAAAATCATCGGCCATGATTCCGCGCCAACCGGAAGTGCCGAAATGGATCGCGTTGCCCATCGTCCGCCGCTATTGTATCGTGCAGCGCAAGCCCCGGCGGGCAACCGCGAGAGAATTACCGTAGGGGAGGGTTTTATACCCTCCCGCCTTTCGGCCCTGTCGAAGGCTAAGCGCCGCCGCGGCCAACTGGACGGTTCATGACTCGATTTGTGATTGTCCTTGCGACGTGCGCATCAAGAAGGGAAGCGAAATTAATCGCGCGCTTGCTTGTGGACCAGCGGCTTGCAGCTTGCGTAAACATCCTCACTGCCCGCGTCGAATCCATTTACCGTTGGAAGGGCCGCACTGAGTCCGCGAAGGAATTCCTGCTGGTGATCAAGACTTCCCGTAACCGCTTCTCCGCGTTACGCCGCGAGATCGAACGTCTGCACGGCTACGAGGTCCCCGAAATCATCGCGATGCCAATCGCAGCAGGCTCGCCCCAATATCTCCGCTGGCTCGGAGAATCCGTCGGGAAAAATCCCCGCTCCTAAACTCCTTCGAGAGCATGCTCCAAATCCGCGATTAAGTCCTCGACGTCTTCAATGCCCACGGAAATTCGGATCAAGCCATCCGTGATTCCAATTTCCAGCCGGCGCTCCGCAGGAATCGAAGCATGAGTCATCAGCGCCGGAAGCGAAATCAAAGTCTCCACTCCGCCAAGACTTTCGGCCAACGAACACAACTTCACGCGATTCAACAAGCTCCGCGCCGCTTCAAGGCTCCCCACATCGAACGAAATCATGGCGCCAAATCCACGCTGCTGCTTTTTCGCGATCTCATGTTGGGGATGCGAAGCCAATCCCGGATACACAACGCGCTTCACCTTACGATGCGCCTCGAGATACTTCGCGATCGCCATTCCATTCGCGTTGTGCCGCTCCATTCGCACCGCCAGCGTCTTCACTCCTCGCGAGACGAGAAAGCAATCCATCGGCGCCAAGCCAGCACCCGCCGAGCGCTGAATGAAATAAATTTTCTCCGCATCTTCCGACCGCGTCAGCACGACAGCACCGCCGGTGCAATCGCTATGCCCATTGAGATATTTAGTCATCGAATGCACTACGATGTGCGCGCCAAACGAAATCGGCTGCTGCAAATACGGGCTTAGAAATGTATTGTCCACCACCAGCGTCAGCCCGCGCTCTTTCGCCAGCCGTCCAGCCGCCGCCAAATCCGTCACAATCATCGTCGGATTCGTCGGCGTCTCCACGTAGAGCATCTTGGTGTTCGGCCGCAGCGCCCGCGTTACCTTCTCCATCGACGAGGTGTCCACATAGCTGAATTCCATTCCAAACTGCACCAAGAGCTGCGTCGTCAATCGAAATACGCCGCCATAGACCGACTCCGAAAGCACGCAATGATCCCCGGGCCGCAGCAAACGAAACACGGAATCAATTCCCGCCATGCCGGACGAAAAAACATATGCCGCCGAGCCGCCTTCCAATTTCGCAATACAGCGCTCGAGTGCCTTGCGGTTCGGATGATTCGTGCGCGCATAGTCGTAGCCCTTGTTCTGGCCCAGCGCGTCCTGCACGTAGGTCGACGTTTGATAGATAGGCGCAACGATGGACCCGGTTGTCGGGTCCGGCTCCTGCCCCACGTGAATCGCGTCAGTCGAAAATCCCATCGAGCTTTCTCCTCACTCTCCCGGTTGAGTCATGCAGCGTCAGGCGCCGGCAAATGGCCGGCGTAAATTCGCTCCGGCGCTCTGTGCCACACTTCACCGCTTGCGAAACGCCCTCAGATTGCGCAAACTTGTCGGGTAATCGTGCGGGTCACGTGCCACGCCGCGCAGCAACAAGCGCGTCGAAAATAACGCACACGCCGAGGGCAGTCAAACCACTCGCCCGGTCGCTGTTGAGCATGTCCGATACCCCAACCCGCGTCCCCCTTCATCCGATGCGAACAAGCATCTCAAGATTCGCGAGGCTTTCGTGTTCCGCCTTCCTGGTGTTTGCCGTTTTCGCCATCAGCGCGCCCGCGGCGATGCGTCCGGCTCTGGCGCAGCCGCAATCCCAGCCGTCACAACCAAGTCAGTCTCAAGACCAAAAGCCCGATCAGGACCAGACTCCCGCGGCCCAGAGCGGCAAAAACGTTCCGGACAAGCCGCCTGTTGATCCCAAAGCCAAGAAAGACAAAAAGTCCGACGAGCCACCCGAGTCCAGGCTGCGCATCACCGTAGTCTCGGCCGAGAACAACAAGCCCGTCGGCAGCGCCAGCGTCTATATTCGCTATCCCGAAGGCAAAACCTTCTTCACGCGCAAGGACAAGGAAGCCGAGGAGAACTTCAAGACCAATCAAGATGGCAGCGTAAAAGTTCCCAGCGTCCCGCGCGGCAAAATCCTGATTCAGGTGATCGCTCCCGGCTGGCACACATACGGCAAGTGGTACGATATCGACAAAGACGAAGTCGAGATTCAGATCAAACTCGAAAAGCCTCCGCACTGGTACTGAGACTGCTTTCAATTCCGCCTTGCCGATTCTTTCTGCTTCGGTTCGAAGCACTCGTGCCCGCAATCCTCGGGATTTGGTGCTGCGGCCGCGCAAAGACGCTTTCGATCTCAAGTAATGCCTGAATTTCTCCCATCCGGCGGACGAAAAACATCTCGCGTGCGAGCGCAATGCACAATCATAGTGCAAAATGCATTTGGCGCTGAATTTGCGGCCCGTTTTTGCCGTGCGAACTTCGATTTCCACAAACTTTTCAACACAACTGTTGAAAACTTTCGCACACTCTACACGGAGCAAACTTCATCCTGGGTCGATTCGGCAATTGAATTGCATTCCTTCGGACCAAATTGTTATTTTCGGCGCGTCGGCACGTCTGTCTCCGCATCGAGGACACCGGTTCCATACAATGAAGCTACGGCAGCGTGCTGACGTTCGCGACCGTGATATGATTTATTTGCGTCCTACGAGTTCTAGGCCCAATGAAAACATTGATCGTCAACGCGGATGACTTTGGGTTTACGCCCGGCGTGAATGAGGGCATCCTGCGTGCCTTCCGCGAGGGAATTCTGACCAGCACGACCATCATGGCCAATGGGCCGGCGTTCGACGACGCCGTAGCTCGCACCCGCGACTGCCCGGAAATCGATGTCGGCTGCCATCTGGTTCTCGTCGGCGGCAAATCAGTCGCGCCGCCCGCCGAAATCCCCTCGCTGGCGAAGCGCGACGGCGATCTACCCAAGTCGCTCTTTGATCTCACCTGCCGGCTGTGGAGCGGCATGGTTCAGGAAGCGGACATCGAGCGCGAATTTCACGCCCAGGTCGAGCGCGTCATCGCCGCCGGGATTACGCCCTCTCACCTGGACACTCACAAGCACACGCACGCGCATCCCGCGGTGATGAACGCGCTCTTCCGCATCGCCAAGGAATTCAAGATCCTGCGAGTGCGCATGCCCTTCGAACGCGGCACGCTGCGCGGTACGCCCTCATCCCCTGCAGGTGGCAGCTCCATCACCCAGCGCATGCTCGCTTCGGCCGCCGGGATGGCCGCGCCTGCGTTTCGCCGTGGACTGAGGGAATACAATCTGCGTTCGCCGCAGCACTTTTTCGGAGTAGCTCTAACGGGCCATCTTAAGAGCGCTGCGCTGAAGCATCTGATCGAGACCTTGCCCGAAGGTATCAGCGAAATTGTGTGCCACCCCGGAGTGTGCGATGCGGAGCTGGAGCGGTCCGAGACCCGGCTGAAGAAACAACGCGAAGTCGAGCTCGAGGCCCTGACGGATCCTGCCATTCTCGGCGCAGTTCGAGAGCAGCAAGTGCACTTAGCTCCGTACAGGGAGCTAGACTAGTGACAGACGCTCGCGCAATTGCGCCGAAATACTCCGTCGTCGTGCCGCTGCACAACGAGGAATCCAGTATCCGCGAGCTTTATACTCGTCTGAACGACGTGATGACGGGGCGCTTCGAACCAGTGGAATTCATTTTCGTCGACGACCATAGCACCGATCGCACGCCCGAAATTCTTTCCGAGCTTGCCAGCTTCGACCGTCGCGTCACGGCGCTGCGATTGAAGCGCAATTACGGCCAGACCACCGCTCTTGCGGCCGGCTTCGACAACGCTTCCGGCGAAATCATTCTCTCCATGGACGGCGATCTGCAGCACGATCCCGCCGACATTCCACGAATGCTCGAATCCTTCGAGAGCAATGACGCCGATATCGTCAGCGGCTGGCGCGAAAAACGCGTAGATAATTTCCTCCTGCGCCGCCTGCCGTCGCGGATTGCAAACTGGATGATGGCCAAGCTTTCCGGCGTGGACATCCACGATTTCGGCACCACCTTTAAGGTTTACCGCCGAGAAACTATCAAGGACATTCGCCTCTACGGCGAACTGCACCGCTTCATCCCGGCGCTGGCCGCGTGGAATGGCGCCAAGGTCGTCGAGGTCCCCATTCGCAATATCGTCCGCCCCGGCGGTCATTCGCACTACGGTCTCTCGCGCACCGTCCGGGTTTTCTTCGACCTGCTCACGATCCGCTTCCTGCTGCGTTACATGACGCGCCCGTTGCACTTTTTTGGCCCTCCGGGTTTTCTTGCCAGCGCGGCCGGCTTTGCGATTCTTTTGTTCCTGCTCGTTGACAAAGCGGCGTACAACGTCCAGATTTTCCAGCAGCACGGGCCGCTGCTGGTTCTCGGCATGATTCTGTTCCTGTTTGGCTTACAAGTTTTGGCGGTAGGCTTGGTGGGCGAGCTTCTAACTCGTACGCACTTCGAGGGTCACGACAAACCGATTTACCGCATCGAACGAATTGTAGGGTCAAATCGCGTGGCCGCCGCCCGCCATTCGTGATCCGGGATTAGCTGCGCGCGGCAAATGCCGGCGGCTGAGCAGCGAACTCGGGGAGGAGATCGATTTATGCGTAAGACATTTCTGATCGTCATCGGCTGCTTCGCCCTCGCCGCTGCCGTTTGGGCTTCGAACGATCCCTGGAAGGACAAGCCCTATCAGCAATGGGACTCCAAGGATCTTCAAAGAATCTTTCAGGATTCGCCGTGGGCTCATGTTGTGCGTGTGGACGCTCCATGGTCGAGCGGGGGTGTCGATGATTCCGCGGTTCCGTCGGGCAGCGGTGGCGCCGGAGGAGCAGGGCGCAGCATGGGGGGCACTTCGGCCGGCGGCGGCGGGAATGCGGGAAGCGACATGGGCGGAGGCGGCGGAGGAACGGCTTCTTTCCTGGTGCGCTGGATTTCCTCGCGCACGTTTCGAGAGGCGATGATCCGCGATCGCGTTTTGCGCTCGCAGATGACCGAGGCCGATGCCCAGACCGAACTGGCCAAGCCCGTGGAAGGCTATGAAGTTGTGGTTACCGGGCCGGACATGACGCCGTTCCAAAACGTGGACGACAACGCGCTCAAGGGCGCGGCGACTCTCACCCTCAAGCGCTCCAAGAGCAAGCTCACTCCAACCGCGGTGCGCATCCAGAAAACTCAGGACGGCAGCAGAGTGGCTGGAGTTCTGTACATCTTTCCGGCGAAGTCGGACAACGGCGAAACCACCATCGGCACGGATGAGAAGAACGTGGAATTCTCCTGCACCGCCGGGAAATTTACGCTGAAATGGAGTTTCGACGTCACAAAGATGGCCGATAGCCAGGGCCGCGACTTGTAAGATGAAGTGCCGCGAGGGACGAGCCCAGTCGCTCGTGCAACTTGCGGCCGAAGTTATAGCGCGCTCAATTCAAAGGAGCATCGAATGAAGATACTCGCACGGTTTGTTCTGGCGGCTCTCGCGATCGCGGCAATTACTCCAGGGCTCGTCGCACAGCGCGGCATGTTTCAGGCGCCGGATTTCCAGGGAATGTGGAACCCGGTCGCGGGATCGGGCGGCACGTACGAGACGCAATCCAAGTCGGGAGAAAAATCGCAGATGGATATTTTTCTCCTCGGGAAAGAATCAGCCGGCGGCAAGGATGCGTACTGGATGGAGATCGTGACGAGCGATCGAAAGAATCCCAGCACTCCTTTCATTATTAAATCGCTCTACTCCTTTGACGGCGGCACGATGGAGATCTCGAAGACCATCATCCAGATGGGCGGGCGGCCTCCGATGGAGGTTCCCATGCAGATGAGCGGCTCAAAGAGAATCACCGTGGACATTCGCAAGAAGGGAACTAATCTCGGCGCGGAAACGATTACAACTCCGGCCGGCGAATTCGCTTGCGAGCACTGGCGTTCCGAGGAAGGGAACGACATGTGGCTCTCAGCGCAGGTCCCGCCGTACGGCCTGGTTAAGAACAATTCAAAGGACGGCGCGTCGATGGTCCTGACTCACGTGATTACCGGAGCGAAAGACAAGATCGTCGGAACGCCGCAGCCGATGATGGCAAGGTAGAACGCCTCCCGGCTATACGCGATCCACGGGATTTGGCTCGCGCTCGCGTTTTCTGAAAACCTCCAGGGCTGCATCGGCCTCTCGCGGCCGGCGCACGCAAAAATCGATAGCAGCTATCCAATTTTCCGCTGCACGGGCTTGCCGCGCTCGCGTGATATTCTCGCCATTCCCGGAGAAAATCGCGAATGGCGCTGTCCGAAGACAAGTTTTATCGTGCGCGTGTCATCGAACGCCAGGACTTCGCCTCCGATCTGTGGAAGATCCGCATCGCGCCGGAAGCGCCGTTTCGATTTGCCGCCGGGCAATACGCCACGCTGGGAGTGCATTCGGGCGATAAGCTGGTCGAGCGGGCGTACTCGATCGTGTCGTCTCCTTACGAAGAAAGCGTCGAGTTCTTCATCGAATTGGTGCCCGAAGGCGATCTCACTCCTCTCTTATTCAGGTTGAATCCCGGCGACGATCTGAAGATGCGCAAGATCGCCAAGGGCCGCTTCACCATCGATCTTCAGAGCGGCCACACGAAGCATCTGCTTCTTTGCACCGTCACGGGCATCGCGCCGTTTGTCAGCTACGTCCGCACGCTCAAACGCGATTGGGACGATAAGAAATTCCCCGGCGAGCACCAGCTCTATATCTTGAACGCTGCCAGCCGCTCCTGGGAATTCGGCTACAGCGAGGAGCTGGAAAAAATCGCCGCGGAAGTGCCGTGGCTCAAGTACGTCTCTTCGGTCAGCCGCCCGTGGGAAGACGCGGAGTGGCGCGGGGAAGTGGGCCGCGTCGAGGATTTAATCCGCAAGTACGCGGATCAATGGGGAATCACTCCCGAGAACGCCACAGGCTATCTCTGCGGCCACCCGCAGATGATCGAGCACGGCATGGGAATTTTACGGCGGCGCGGATTCCCAATCGCCTCGCTGCGGCAGGAGGTGTATTGGGTTCCGGCGAAGTAAACCAGACGATCCCTTTTTGTCCGAATCATAGCGGCGCGACCCTGCGATCTGAAAGCATCGATTTTTCCCGATTAGAGGTGACCGCCCTCCTTTCTTTTCAATGATTTAGACTCAGTTCTAATAATTTGCTTCCCGATTAGAATTTTGATTAGGCGGGAGGTTTGATCTGATCGAAAAAGTGCGTTTTTGTCCCGATTAGAACGGGGCGCTGTCCTTTGTTTTGAATGATTTAGGTCGATTTCTAATAATTTGGTGTCCCGATGGTAAGTATCCCTTGACAACAAGTAGAGGATTCTGCTAAGATTTACCCATTATGAGTTACCCAAGAAGCGTCAAACAAAGCATCCCAAAGGCACTCCGGTACACCGTCAAGAACTTCAACGCGGAGTTCCCGAACGACACCGCGTGCCTAGAATACATTAAAGAGCGCCGCTTTCCCGGTGGAATGGCGGATTGCGCGAAGTGCGGCCAAAAGACCAAGCATCATCGCGTCGGCAACCGCACCGCGTATGCGTGCCAGTCTTGCGGCACTCACATCTTCCCGCTGGCCGGAACCATCTTTCACAAGTCGAGCACTTCGCTGCGGCTGTGGTTTTACGCGGCGTACTTGATGGGTTCTACCCGTTGCGGCATCTCTGCCAAACAGATTCAGCGCGAAACCGGAGTCACCTACAAAACCGCATGGCGCATGTTCAAGCAGATTCGCTCCATGATGTCAGACGGCGATCTGGAATTGGAGGGGCCAACGGTTGAGGTAGACGAAACTTATTACGGCGGAGTCCGCAAGTGGCAGCATGGCCGACCGGGACGCGGCGACAAGAAAAAATCTCCGGTCGTGGCAATCGTCCAGCGTGGCGGAAAAGTTGTCGCGCGTGCGGTGCCGGATACAACCGGAAAGCGTCTGCGCAAACTCATTCGCAAGCATGTCGTTCCCGGCAGCGTGATCTACACCGATGATTATTACGGCTATCGCCGCATCGCGGGAATGAGGGACAGACAGGGCAAGCGAGCACACTACAAACACTTCAGAGTGAAGCACAGCGATGGCGTGTACGTTCGGGACGGCCACATTCATACCAACAGCGTCGAGGGATTCTGGAGTCTAATCAAGCGGGGAATCGGCGGAGTCTATCACTCGGTTTCGCCGAAGTACTTGCAGAGCTACCTAGACGAATACGCTTTCCGCTACAACCGGAGACAGGAAGGGAATCAACAGTTCCGAGCTATCCTTGCGCGGGTTTCGGAGCGTGTGGCGTAGTCAGACGATCTAACAAATTGTGAAATGCGCCTCGCGTGAAGGGGCGCATTTTCTTTTTTGATTCCTTGCGCGGTTTAATTTTCTTCGTTCGCGTCACGTTCTTAGGCTATCACTGTTTTGGAGAAAAAGCGTTGCACAGTTTCGGAACTATTTTCCACTACTGAACGCTTGACAGCGCACAGGTTGAGGTCGATACTACGCGCATCGCGGTCGCAATATAGGCCGCAAAAAGAATCGGCCCACCGCAACATCTGGTAGGCCGGTTCCTGTGCTCACGGACTTGACCCGCGAGCGAATTTCTTCCGGCATCCTACTGAAGAATCCGCCCGGTGTCAAATTCGTGATCAACATTTGTCGAAGTGTGGGGGCGTAGCTCAGAAGGATAGAGCGGCCCAGTGCTAATGGGAGGGTCGCCAGTTCGAGTCTGGCCGCCCCCATCACCTCGACATCTCATGCGTGGACAATTCCCTGGGTCAATTCTGCGACTTCCCCGGTGCCACGCAAACTCAATTCAGAGAAAGTCCCGATTAGATTTTAGAGGCTCGAGACTTGGAGCTGGAGGCTGGAAGTCACAAGGGCCGCTCCGAGTTAAAA
Organism: uncultured Acidobacteriota bacterium; assembly: GCA_963841235.1. Classification (GTDB taxonomy): domain Bacteria; phylum Acidobacteriota; class Terriglobia; order Acidiferrales; family UBA7541; genus Palsa-147. Next base: position 162,194 of record CAWJBU010000002.1, read on the forward strand.
ATGCCCGAAAACCGGGAGGGCCTGAAGGGCCTCCCCTACAACTTGCGCCGTGCATTTTGAGCTTGCTCCTGCGTATTCAATTTTTTGCGCGGACTCGCGGCAGGCTTCGCAGAGCCAGCCCCGCGCTGAGGGACTGCGCACTACTCGAATCATTGAATCACAAGAGTACCAAGTTGTCAACAGTTTTTTGGGGGGTACTGGTGGGAATTGATCCGGCGGAAAGCAGATCGGGAGGGACGCGGGGAGCCGGATGGCCGAAAAAAGTCATAGGCGGGGCCGAAACCCCCACCTTTCTCACAAACCGGGAAGGATGGGGCGGCACACGGCAAATCTTCAGAAAAGGCTTGGCCGCCCCCCTCTTATTTCTGCCTCGCGTCAAGTCTCTTCTTTCCTTTTTCGTAGTCTTCTTCGGGGATGAGCACGTCGCCGTTTTTCAGATAAACGAGAGGTACCCAGTGGTCGCGTAGCCAGGACGCTAGTTCCGGCCAATTCTTATTCGTGGCGCTTTGGTCGATCAATAAATCGTTTTCGACGACCGGCGAGCCGCTGCTGTACGAGCGAAACATACCCTGGTAATCGAGTTGACCGTCGATGTTTGCGATTCGGCAATAATCGGAGCCGATTTTAGCGTCAAATTCGCAGTCCACCCACACACCGCGCTTGTGAGCCGGAATTCCTACGTTGGGAGCCCAAAGAAATACCGCTTTCACGGGCACCGACGGAGGCCTTCGGGGAGTGAGTCCAGCCCACCAATATGCGACGGCAATTGCGATCGGTAGCGCGACGAAAGCGCCTGCCACAACAAAGATTGCTTTTCGAGCGAGCGCTTTGAGGGTCTCTCGCATTAGGGACCTTAAGGGTTAGGAAAGATTAGAAATCTTTTCCTCGGCGGATGGCACAGCCTTTCTCGTCCTGCATATTTCCCCTTTTGAGCATTTATCCCGCTTCGCGGCATGATAGCACCATTGACGTTAACGGCGCAGTATAGAGTCTTAGGTGGCTTAGGTGTGGGTGGTCCTTGAAAAGGGATGTCACGTCCCGCGGCTAAGGCCGGTGTTAAGGGCGCGACTTCTCCGCTGGACTGAAGTCCAGCTCCCCATGCTGAAGCACGGGGCTCCCTCCAACGACTCCGTTCGTGGAAACCTCGAGCGTTCACGCGAGCCGGGAAGGATCGGGCAGTTACGGCGAGCCCTCGTACAAGGCGAGGCCATCCGCCGAGATGGGATTGAACTCGGAGCGCGCTGCACGACGCGCGTGGGGACGCCGAAGGCGGGCGTCGCGGGCGCAGCAAGCCGGCGCCCCTACGAAGAAAAAGCGACTGCGGCAGAAAAAACACGCGCGATTGTTTCGCATGGGACGCCGAGAGGAGATTCCACGACAAAATCAGAGGCGGCACGGAAATCCCCGCCCTTCCCGCAAACTGGGGAGGATCGGGCACTCACGGCAAACCCTCGGAGGAGGCTCGGCCACCCGCCGGGGGCACCCGCCCATTAGAGAGCCTCTCTTTGGACGTTTTCTGCGGCGGTGCTCAGGCCCACGTGTTCGATTCTCGCGCCCCGCATAATGTCAATGGCACGCGCCACATCTGCGAATGGGACTTCTTCGGCGCCTTCGACGAAGGCCACCTTATCGGTGCGCTGCTTGAAAATATCGGAGAGGCGTGTGCCAAGCTCATTCCAGTCGCTTTGCTCCTGATTAATCATGAGCTTCCCGCCTGGCATCACCTGCACCACGATCGTATGAGGATCGGGTGGAGCGGGTTTCGATTGCGGAGGAGGAGGTTGGGGAACTAGTGTGGGCAAACCAGTGGGCGCGTTGGGTGTGATCACCATGAAGATGATGATGAGCACCAACAGCACATCAATCAACGGAACAATGTTGGGATCCGAAACCGGGCTGCCTTTACTTCCATCGAGTGTCATTCCCATGATCAGGACTCCTTATGGAATGCGCCGCCGTGGTAATCCGAGCGACTCCGGCGGGCGTGGCAGTGGCGCGGGTTTGTTCGTCGGGATTATTGACACCGCTACTCGCGGGTTTGTGCCAAGCAAGCGCGCTCGTGATTAGCCCTTCGCGGGTTGCGAGGGTGGGGCTATCGGGAATGTCTTCGGCCTTGTTGTTGCGTCCGTGTCGTTGCCTGGATTCGTGCGAGTGTTACGGAGACAGGCAGGAGTGCCTGTGCTACTTGAGGGCGGTGTTGACGCGGCGTGTGTCGCTATCTTGGTACTAGCGTGCATTAGGCTAGAAACGTAAACTAGTGACACCGTGATCGAGCAAAAAATAAATGAATTCTTTGGCGATGCGGAGTCTACCGGCTTTGGAACGGGCTGGTGGAGCGGGATTTTATCGGCCTTTTTTGGATTTCTTTCCTTCGGCGGAGTTTTGTGCCTGCATTTTCCCCAGCTGCTAACCTCTCCTGAACTGCGGCCGCATTATCCAATGCACGTTATGCGCGTTTTAATCCAATGCTTAATCGTGGCGGCAATTATATTCGGAGTCATTTCATCGATTACGCGCAGGAAAAAGATTTTGGGATTGACCGGAACGTTGCTGGCCATCGCGGCGACGGCTTTGGGTGGATCGAGCGTACAGATTAACGAGACTTTGCACGCTGGGCCCGCAATCGGCCTGGACTGGTTTTTGCTTGATATGCTTTTGATGGGACTCATCTACGTACCGCTCGAGAGACTGTGGCCGCAGTATCCCAAGCAAGGAACATTCCGGAAGGATTGGACTTTGGATGTGGTGTATTTCATGTCCACGCATCTCCCTCTGCAGGTTTTATCGTTTCTGGTTTTATTGCCTGCTACGCAGGCCACCAAATATTTGGGTGTTCCGGTTCTTCAGGGATTAATCGCTCGAATGCCCTGGCTTTTGCAGTTTTTTGCGGCCGTTGTGGTTGCGGACGTTGCGGAATATTTTATTCATCTGGCTTTGCATAAGGTGCCTTTTCTATGGCGATTTCACGCCGTTCACCATTCTTCGAAGGCGCTGGATTGGATCGCGGGGTCACGCTCGCACTTCGTCGACGATACATTGGTGCGCGGATTTATTCTTGTGCCGCTGATGCTTGGATTTTCGCAAACGATCATTCTGGCGTATTTGATTTTTGTGACATTGCACGCTACCTGGACGCATTGCAATTTCGGTCCCAATGCCAAATGGATCGAAGAGTTTCTCGTGATGCCCCGATATCATCATTGGCACCATACTTCGCAAAAAGAGGGCATCGACAAGAACTTTGCCATTCATTTTCCGTGGATCGATAAGATTTTCGGAACCTACTACTACCCTGATGAATGGCCGGAAGTTTACGGACTAGACGGCGAGCAGATTGCGAGCGGGTTTGTGCGGCAGACGATTGATCCGTTTATAAAAAGAAAGTGAACGCGTTAAAAATCGAGCGCTGCTAGCGGAACGTCCTTTGGAATCTCTGCGCCCGTTCTAGTGGCCTGCACCAGCCCGAGAACTTTCATAACTTTGACCGTTAGAAACCCGAAATCGTATTCCGATTCGTCGTGGCTTAACCGCAATAGCCCCGGATAGTGGTGATGATTATTTTGCAGGCAAGCGCTGAAGGTTGCCGTTACCGGTAGCCACTCGCCAACGTTCATGGCGTTGTCTTCTTCATCGTGATACCGGCGGTATCCGAAACCGCGGGTATGGGTCCAGTAGTTTTGAATCATATTGACCCACAGGGCGAAAATTCGAATTCCGAACCACATCACCAGCGCAAACTTCAGGCTTCCGACCAATTTCCAGAGAAGATAAAAACTAGCGGCTTGTGCAACGATGGCAAAAACCGGATTGGCAACCACGCGAAAAGTCAGCGAATTCAGAATCTTGTCGGTGGCCAGATTGTCGTTGCAGCGATACGGCATGACGCAGAGATACATGGTTCGCCAAAAACCATCGCCTGAGAGTTTGTTGGGATCGCCATCATGGTCGGCATGTTTGTGATGCAAGCGATGGCGATTGACCCAGGCGATGGGATCTACATAGAGTCCGAAGATGTTATTCACGACCGTGACGAGTTTTATGAACCATTCCTTATAGTCGAGCGAGCGATGAGCGATTCCCAAATGCAGAAGATCGGCCAAATACAACCCGCCTAGAAACCAACAAGAGATAAAGTAGGCGCCGCCTATCAACAGTCCCGTCCACGGTCCCAAATGAGCCGGGGCTGAATAAATGCAAGCCAGCACGTAGGCAAAAATAATCAGATAGCCTGGGACGTTGTAGATTTTCATGAGGACTCCCCGTGGGCTTATTCAAACAGAAATCGGAGCGCCTTTCAAATGACGGGTTACGGTGGATAAAGTGCGTAGCGCGCAGTTTTTCAACTGCTCGGGGATTTTGCGGTGGCCACGGACTTGGAGGCTGATTGCGGTTGGTTGGGTTTATGCGAGTGTTGCGGAGACAGGCAGGAGTGCCTGTGCTACTTGAGGCCGATATTGAAGCAGCGGGTGTCGGGGGAGATGAGTACGAGAGAACGCGGAGAAGTCAAAACCCCGCCCGCAAATACGGCCGATGGGGCACCCACGCTGCAAACTTTCGGAAATGGCGATGCCATCCGCCATAAGCCGGACAAGAGGAGTCGTCCCGAAATCACACGTCCGATATGGCTAGCTAACGTCCCCCGACAAGTCCCGATTCCAAGAATGATCTATCAGGGTGCGTACTGCGTGAAAACGAGGTCGTGGGTTTTATCCTGCGCGTGGCAGGGAAAGCATGGTTTCATGAACGCGGCATCCACAGGTTTGCCATTTGCGTTGAAATGACCGAACCCCCAGCCTCCCGTCGCGGCGTACTTTTTTGAGTCCTTCACCATAAACTGAACGTTTGTGGGGGGACCCGGAACGAAAGATTGCGCCTGGCCAAAGACCTTGTTGTTCTCCTCCGACGGAACGTGACTGTAGTGCAAAGCGGCAATGATGGTGCCGTCGGGAAAGGGGATTGTCCCTGCCCGGTAGGCCTTGATCGCTACGTCGTTGCCCAAAACAGCGCCTAAACTGTTGAGGTTGCCCGCTTCATGGGCCGAGGAGATCCACGTCCAGTCACGATATCCAGCGGGCTTTTCTGTGACCCACGGCGCGGCCTCCTCATCGGAATTTCCATGTGCAGGAGGCATCGAGGCCGCAACGCCAATCATCGTTGCAACTGAAACCAGCAAAAAAGCGATCGTTCTCATCGTTGCTCCTTTCAAATGCGATTTCTATACGTCTTTCGGAGCCAGTGATCGAAACCCGTCCCATGCGATGCTCGATACGGCGCAATGGATTCGGTCCAGAGCTTACTTTCGAAGCCGCGTGGGAATCGAAACGCATCGCTCGAATTGCAATTCAGCAATATGAGACAGGAAGCGGTGGGGTTCAGAGAACTCCCTTGCGTGTCCCTGAATCCCGCGACATGCATCTGGTGCGATGCTCTCGAATTTTATTTGCGTTTGAGTTTATCGCGCCACGCAATCACTTCCAGTTCGCCGCGGACAGCGTCCTCGACGGGAATTACGGGTCGCGCCTGGAATTCAAAAGCAGGCAACATCGAGCAGAACTTGTGAACGGTGAGCGGATCGTCGCATTCCACCAGCATGTGGCCGCCCCACTCTCCCACGCGGACCACGAACACCTCGATCTTGAAATTGGCGGGCGCCTTCCACTGCGTGAAAACTTCCAGGATGCGCTTCTGGGTATTTTCGTACTCCATCGGCGAGCCTTGCGCGCGTTCGAACCAACTGATCATGTACTTCATCCCATCCTCCTCGTAGATTGAGATCAAAACTTCGGAGCGAGAGCTGTGTGGACGGGCCGAATCTGGTTTTGGCCGGCCTGGCGAGAATTGGAGCGGTGAGCGTATCACGAAACCTTGGGCTGACGGGTGAGGTTAATTTACGTCCTGTATTACGGCGACGGAATGGGTGTGGAGGTTGTTTCCGTGATACGCGGGAGAGAAGAAAAAAGCAAAACTGGGATAAATAAAAAGTCAAAGGCGGGGCCGAAATGATGGCCGGGGCCGTGCCAGCGCTAAAGCGCGTTTTTTAATGGTAGTCGGTTTTTCGGAGCGCTGAAGCGCTCCTTCCCCCTCATGAATGAGGGGGCTCCCCCCAACAGCGAGTAGAGGTACACTGCCATTCCATGCGTGTGGCTTTGCTCATAACGTTTGCGGCGAGCAAAAAGGAACCGCTGGTGGCCATGATGGACCGGGTTCACCAAGGGTTCCTCGATGCCGGGCTGGGTGAACCCGTGATTCAGTTTACGTTCGCCGATGCGATGGTCGGGGGAAGCGTTTCGAGCGTGGCCCGCGTGCTGAAGCGCCATCCGGAGCTGGAGCGATTCGTCACCACGGCCGTGGCGATGCCGCAAATTCCGGGGGCGCGGCGAATTTCGAACGGGCCTTTGTCGCCGAGTGCGGGCGAAGCTGTGGCGTACACGACTTTGCAGGCGATCGCCGGCGGGGTTCCCAGGTCCTTTCCGTTCCACGGCGTCGCAATTCACTTTCATTCTGCGGCGTTCGGAGACTTGGTTCCTGTGTCTCTGAATGCGGCCCAGACGATAGCTGGAGTTTTGTTGGGGGATAGTTGGTGGGTGAACGGGCGCATCCGATCGTTGTCAGCTTGCACGGTGGTGGAGGCCGAGCCTGGCGGAAAGAAACTGCCGCCACCTCCGAGCGCAGTCGCGGCGGTGCTGGCGGCATGCGGGAAGGTCAAGCGCACGGTGCAAGTGCCGCTGCCGGAGCAGAACAATGTGGCTTCCGCGCCCGGTGTGCGCATGCCTGGAGAGGCTGGGTTGGTTGCCAGCGCCAATCCCGAGGCGGCGCGTGCTGTCAGAGCCATTGTGCTGGACTACCGGGCGCGTTTGAAGGAAGTTGTGGAGCGGGCTGTGCTACCTCATGAACTGGTGCCGAGGATCGAGGCGCTGCGAGGGGCTGGGCTGGGTGTGACTTCGGGGCCGAGAAAACCGGCGCTGGAGCGCTCATTCAAGCCGTTGGGATATAACTGCCGCGGCGAATCGGGGACGTTTACGTTGCGACGGCGCACGCCAGCGAACCTTACGCTCGAGCTTCATCTTGATGTAGGAACGTGGGGCCACAACGTGCTCGCCATGTTCATGGTTTGGGGTTTGGGATTCAAGGCTACGCTGATGCTTCCGGTGTCCGCGAACGACTTGGCTGGAGGGCAATATCCGATCGGTGATGCCGATCGGTGGCAGAAAATCGTCGAGAATTTTGCAGCCCTTGTGGCGGAACTGGAGCGGAGTTTTGTTCCAGAGATCGAAGCGGCGGCGGGCCCGTCGCCAGAGTGGTATCAGCCGGAGAAATGACTGGGCGGCAAATGCTGTCTGCGATGTGGCTTGGCGTCACGGTAGCGGCACGAAGAGATTTCGCCCGCTCGTTTGGCACGAGAAACAGACCGCAGACGTAGCGTCGTTTTAGCCGCGCGCCATTTGTGAAAGGAAGGCCAATGCAAAAACGCAAACTCGGAAGAGGCAATTTGGAAGTCTCGGCGATCGGGCTTGGCTGCATGGGGATGAGCTTTTCTTATGGTCCGCCTAAAGACAAAAAGGAGATGACCGCTCTGCTCCATGCTGCAGTGGAGCGCGGCATCACCTTCTTTGATACGGCGGAAGTGTATGGGCCGTTCCTGAACGAAGAGCTTTTGGGTGAGGCGCTGGCTCCGTACCGCGACAAAGTGGTGATTGCCACCAAGTTCGGATTCGATTTGAGTGGCCGCGATAACCGGCCGGGAGCGCCGGGTTTGAACAGCCGGCCCGAACACATCAAACAGGCCGTCGACGGGTCGCTCAAGCGGTTGAAGATTGATGTAATCGACTTGTTGTATCAGCACCGTGTTGACCCGAACGTGCCCATCGAAGACGTGGCCGGCGCGGTGAAGGAATTGATTCAAGCCGGTAAGGTCAAGCACTTCGGACTTTCGGAGGCGGGCGTAAAGACCATTCGCCGCGCGCACGCGGTGCAGCCGCTCACCGCGCTGCAGAACGAATATTCGTTGTGGTGGAGAAGGCCCGAGAAGGAAGTGATACCTACGCTCGAGGAACTGGGGATTGGGTTGGTGGCGTATAGCCCGCTCGGCAAGGGCTTCCTGACGGGTGCGATCAAGGAAAGCACCACGTTCGACAGCTCCGATTTCCGCAGCACGCTGCCCCGGTTTACGCCAGAGGCTCTCAAGACGAACCAGGCGCTGATCGACCTGCTCGGCGCGATTGCTAAGCGGAAGAATGCGACTCCTGCGCAGATTGCGCTGGCGTGGCTGCTGGCGCAAAAGCCGTGGATCGTTCCAATTCCCGGCACGACCAAGTTAAACCGTCTAGAAGAAAATATCGGAGCGGTGTCGATTCAACTGACGTCTGATGACCTGCGAGACATCGATGCGGCTGCGTCGAAGATCAAGGTGGAAGGAGACCGGTACCCGGAACGCCTGGAGAAAATGACCGGACTGTAAGCGGTTTGAGGGTGTGTGGCGCTATGCCCGCTGAACTGTCTGCGGAAAAATGGCCAATTCGACGTCCAGCCGATGTATATCGAAGTGCTGAGTTGGTGGGTTTTTTCTTGTGGATATAAGATGGCGCAGAAGAACGAGGAGCAATTATGGCCCAACAAGTGGCACTGAAATATGTCTTCTATATTGCCGCTACTCCGGAGAATGTTTGGGAAGGCTTTGTGTCGAAGGAGTCGAACCGGATCATTTTCGGAGGCGCAGAGTTTCAGGCGGACTTGAAGCCTGGCGGCTTGCTTGCATGGGTGGGCGCGGGACCCGATGGCAAGCCCGTGAGCTACGTGCGCGGAAAGGTGCTGCGATTTGAGCCGCCAACAGTGTTTCAGTACACCTTCGCGATGGGGCAAAATGAGAAGGCGTCGCGCGCGACAATCGAATTGGTGCCGGAGACCGAAGCCACGAAGGTAACGGTGACGCACGACGAGTGGGCTGAGGATGATCCTACTTACGCTGCTTGTGCCGACGGATGGCCACGGATTCTTTCGCGATTGAAGACGCTGCTCGAAACTGGGAAGACTTTCAAGCCGCATTGATACTTGGTGGGATTGGCTGCCCAGCGCTAGCGCATCGATGACAATCTTCTTTTTTTCGGAGCGCTGAAGCGCTCCTCCCCCGCATTAATGTGGAGGCTCCCACCTGAAAAACCATGAGCTCAGCGGCTGAAGAGTTGCGGAAAAAGCCGAGGGTACGCCAGTGGCCTTACTGAGGCAAAGGCAATTTCAAATTTCAGATCAGTACTGTCCCATCATAAGTTGAACAGATTCAGTTGCGTACGCGGATCGCCATCGTCGAGGTTGTCGGCGATGTGAGAAAACCCTGATAAAAGCGGGGTTTTCTCGAAAAGAGTGATGCTGAGAACTTGCAGGATTTTGTAGAGACTCAGGTCCAGTTGCGTCTCTTTTTTGATGATGGCCACGAGCACGTAGATGGTGATGGCCACCCAGATTTGCGTCTTCACCGCATTCTCCGAAGTGCCGAAGAAGGCCTTGATATGAAGATGTTGTTTGATCCAGCGAAAAAACAACTCCACACGCCAGCGAGCGCGATACAGTTCGGCAATGGTGAGTGCGGGAAGCAGGAAGTTGTTGGTCAGAAAAACCAGACGCATCTCTTTCTCGGCATCGAAGTAGTGGATGCGGCGCAGCGGATCGGGATACAGACGCGCCGTCTTCGGGCCGGTGAGTTGAATGGTCTGATCCGCCCGCAGTCCCGTGGCATGGCACACCGGCCGCCAGTCGCGTCGCCAGCACTTTGTCGTTTGCCGGGCACGGGTGATGAAGAAAGCGCAGCCTTGTTTGAGCACGTACAGACGGGCGAAGTCCAAATAGCCGCGGTCGAGCAGATAAAAAGCGCCGGCCTCGGGCAGCAGTTCGTCGAGGATGTTGATGTCGTGCACCGCGCCGCTGGTCACATAAACATTGGTCGGAATGCTGCCGCGCAGATCGAGCAGCGTATGCACTTTGACGGCACTCTTGCGGCGGCGGAACTGCGCCCAGGGAAACATGCGCCAAACACAAATCGATGGTGGTGGAATCCAGAGCATAGATGGTCTGATCCAACTCCACGCCGAACGGTTCGTCGCGATACAACGCACGAGCCTTGGCGATGAGCACGCGCGCGAAATCGGCAAAGATCCGCCAGTCGCGAGTTTCGTTGGCGTGTGCCAGCGTGTTGCGGGAAATGCGGCCGCGGAAACCCAGGTGATAAAGCTTCGCGTGTTGCGAGCGCAGACACGCTTCGATGTCTCGCAAACTTTCGCGCCCGGCGAGTTGCGCGAAGGCCAAGCAGAGAAACTGATCCCAGCACGAGAAACTCTGCACCTTGTACTCGCCCCGGTAACGTTGAACGCAACGGCGAAAATCCGGCAGCGGAAGAAAATCCATCACCTGCGCAAAGATCGTTCGGCCACTGTTCATACACCATTCCCTCCGACGCTCCGGAATGGCAGTAGCGTAGCCGGAAATTCAAATCGATTTCGCTCCTTTTCACGCTCAAATCCCGCATTCGCAGCAACTTATGGCACATTCCGATTTCAACGTTGGGACAGCACTGATGTCAGATTTGAAATTTCAGATTGAAGAAACGCAAATGCAAATGCAAATGCAAATGCAAATGCAAATGCAAATGCAAATGCAAATGCACATCCCTCATCCGCCTAGGCGGATTCAGGATGACAGCGGTGGACGTTTTTGGGGGGCACTGAAGAGCTCCAGCCCGCATGAATGCGCGGGCTCCCGCCTAAGAAGACCACACCCTCAGCTACTTAAGCCGTTCAGATTTTGGGAGGATTGCGGCGCGACTGCCCTTCGCGTTCGCTCGGGGCGAGAAGTCGTGCCATCCAAGACTTGCTCGCAGTATTTATGAAATCTATTTGATCTTTCTGAAGCCGAGATATAATCGGATTACTCGACACTCTTGTCGACATCGGCGCATTTGCCGAGAAGGAGGTGATCCAGTGAGGTACGGTTTACGTTGATGCTTTAGAAGAGGCGCTTGTGAGGTTGCCGAGCGCCTCTTTTCTTTTGTCCCGCGTGTGCGAATTCCTTGTGATTTGATGAAGTAAGTAGACGTCCCGTTAGATCGCTGCAGTCCGTTCCCTCAGGGCATCGGCCAAAACGAATATTGCTCCGCCGAATAGAAGGGTATCGAAGAAATAGTTTATTGATTCAAGGCTGGTGGGACTGGAGATGAGAAGGGGCAGGTACACGAACGCCATGAGAAGCAGAATCATTATGCCCAGATAGGTTGCAGCCACTTGAGCTTTTTTATTGACGAGAAGGGCTATCCCGGCCACGACTAACACGATGCCTGCTAGATACGCCCACTCCGGGCGTCCGGGAATCCACGGCGGCATTATTTTTTCGAGCGGAACTCCTGGCGCATTCACGGGATGCGGAAAATGTTCGACGCCATAGAACACTGCGGGTATGGCGATGAAAAATCGTGCGATGGTTACAAGCCAGGGGACGCCGCGTCTGCCTCCGCTGCTCCAATGAGATCCCGCATAGGCAAGACCGCCGGCGCTGAAGGCCGTCTCGCGCAGCGCGAGCGTCCAAGAAAATCGATTGCCGGGTTCCGCAATGACGCCCGGTATGTCCATCAAGCAGACGAATGAAAAGAACATGGCGCCTAAGAGCGTCGCCGCCAATGGCGACTGGATCTCGACTGTGATGCTCAGGGCCGCGGCGATCAGGCAGGTTCCGACGAAATAAGCCCAGAACATATGTGCCGGAATCCAGCTCGGGACGAGCCCGGCGATGTCTGCTGTGTTGGTGAAGTGCTCCGTTCCGAAGACCACCAGTGGAATCGTGAAAAATAATCGCCCGAACGGCAGGATTTTGTCGAGGCCGTGCGCTCGCGGCAGCTCGCTTTTGATTATTTTTACGAGGCCGATGATTAGCAGAATCGATGGAGAGAAATACAGCCAGAAGATTCCGCCCGGTAACCCGAGAGCCGCAAGCGCAGCCGCAATACAGCCGTTAGCCAAACCCACGTATCCGAAAAGCATTCCGTTGACCCCCCGTTTCTGACTCTGAACCACCTCGCTCCGGAAGGGTTGCCCCCTTGTAAATCGCAAACGTGTGGCGATTCGAGCTGACTCACGGCTTACGCGGCACGATCTGAAGTGCCGAGCGGCCGATGGACGCGCATGCCGGAGAAGTGCAGACCTCGGTCGGGGGATGTCCGGTCATCTGACTATGCGTTCACGTCAGCGGCGGCGTTTGATGGCAAGCCTCACGAGACTGATACAGTTTCGGGATATGCGAACACTGCCGAGCTACTCTTCGAGCATTATGGGGTCGCCGGCGCGCACTTCACCGGGCACGAGGACCACTGCGTAAATTCCCGCGCACTTCCCGTGCTTCTCAACGACGCTTTTCAGAATCTCCGGGCTTGACTCGCCGGTGGCCGGGTCGAGAGAGATGATCACGCAGCGCTGATCAACTTGCGTGACGGCGATTTTCGCAGTGTCCCCAAGGCGAAGAGTCCGGCCGACCCATTTCAATTCCTCGAAAGCCTCGCCTGCGGTCAAATCGACGAGCAGATTCGGACGAAACCGCCACGAATCTTCCTTCGTTCCACTTTCTTGCGCGATGCGCGCGACGGTCTGCTGGCTGATGAGCGAAACCGGCGCAACATCATAGGAGCCGCGCTGATTGCGCAGCAGAAACAGCGGCCTCCCCGATCGGGCCTCGAGCACCTTGCGGAGTTCGTCGCTCCTGACGGCCCAATTCTCGCCGCGAGGCGTCGTCACCGTCACGAGCGCGTCTGGCGAGCCCGCCTTTTCGACTGAGGTTCGGTAATAGAGTAGTTCGGGCAGTTCGCGCGCCGTGAGCCAGGGAAATGAGCTGTGCGAGGCGGCTTGAACGAATGCGTAGCGCCGGTCCTCTTCGAATCCCTGAAGGGTCAGGGTGGCGGAAAGCAGCGCCTCACCCTGCATGGACTTGACGGGAAAGCGCGCGAGGCGGCGAATAACAGCTACAGATCGCATGTAATTCCTCGTAGATCCATCCGGAAGATTTCAGTGTATGACCGTTGCCAGAAAATGATCGCCTCCAGTTCTGTCCCGTAACAATCTCCGTGTCCATATTATTAGCAAAAATCGCCGGATTGAACGCAGGAGTTGACACCTGAGGATAGCCCGAAGCCAGGAAAACACGCCCGTCGGACTTTTGAAATTTGCCCAGAGCCAAATGTGCGATTAGCCGGCCTTCCTGCCAAGTGGTGCTCGCCTGCTGGCTTCCAGGGCGACGCCCTGTGACAGAAATCAGCGCTAGTTCACCATAGGTGCCCGGCTTTTGACAGGTTACTGGTCCTCCACAGCTCCAAAAGTCTTTAGGTCACAAGGACAGGTGATACCCATCACATACGCGGAGTGCAGGCCAGATTAACGTGGGGGCGGTGAATGGGCGGACGTAAGGAGCTCAGGATGGACGCCCGGTCCGGTTTTGTGATGTCGTGCGGCACGAGTTGGGGCACTCCGGCGATTTTCAAACTGCGCAAAAGTAATGATCCCTCGCCTCTGACTTGCGGCGCGCATGACGACTGCGAACCAATACAAAACAAACCGGATCCGAGCAGACACACTCAGGCCAGCGATGGTTCCACCCGAAACGAAAGGAAGGCCGGCAATGATCGCGAGTGAAGCAGAGAAGAAGACGTTCCAGATTCCGCTTGCTGTAGAGAGCCTCAGTGCGGAACGAATTGCCTACCTTGAAAGACTCGTCGATCAGGCGAGGACCGCTGCTGCGGTGTTCAGCCAATTCACTCAGGAAGACGTGGATCGCATTGTTAAACCGATGGTTCTGGCTGGATTGCAACAGGCTCAATATCTGGCGCGGCTGGCGATCGAGGAAACCAAGCTGGGGGTGCTGGAAGACAAAGTCATTAAGAACATGGTGGCCACGGAGTTCACGTACGACTACGTGAAGGACAAACGCACCGTCGGTGTCATTCGCGAGTTTCCCGATCGCAATCTGGTGGAAATGGCCGAACCGATCGGAGTCATCTTGTCGCTCACACCGATTACGAACCCCACTTCCACGGTGCTGTTCAAATGCATCATGGCCATCAAGACGCGGAACGCGGTGATTTTCAGCCCGCACCCAAGCGCCTGGCACTGTTGCTCCGAGGCTGTAAGGATCATGAATGAGACAGCGGTGAAGCACGGTGCGCCGGAAGGGGTCTTTTCCTGCCTTGAATCGCATACGCTGCAGGACAACGCCTACCTTATGCACCACAAAGACGTGCGCCTAATTGATGTCACCGGCGGGCAGGGCGCGGTGAAAGCCGCTTATAGCTCGGGAAAGCCCGCGTTGGGCGTTGGGGCCGGAAATACGGCAGTGTACCTGGAAAAAACGGCGGACTTGAACACGGCGGTGGTGGATATCATCGTTTCCAAGACCTTCGATAACGGGACGATTTGCGCCTCGGAACAGACGATTGTGGTTGACGATGAGATCTATGACGCTGCGCTGCGGAAATTTGCGGAATTGGGCGCGCACATCTGTAATGAGGAAGAAACCAAGCTGCTTGAGCGCACGGTGATGGATCCGCAGACTGGATTCATGCAGCCCATGGCCGTCGGGCAGAAGGCCACGGATATCGCGCGTTTTGTGGGTCTTACCGTCGAACCAAACACCAAACTTCTGATTGCTCCGATTCACGGCGTAGGCCGCGAACATCCCCTATCGCTCGAGAAGCTGTTTCCAGTGCTGGCGGTCTATCGCGCGAGATCCGTGGATGAGGCGCTGAAGGTATGCGTGGACGTGAACCATGCAGGAGGGCTTGGTCATACGGCGGTCATTTTCTCGCGCAACGATGAGATTATCGGAAAATTCAGCGAGGTGATGAACGCGGGACGCATCATTGTGAATTCGCCGGGCTCCATCGGAGCTCTGGGCGCGGTTTACAACGATCTGGTGCCCACCTTCTCGTTCGGATGTGGAACCAGCGGAGGCAACAGCACGACCGATAACGTAAATGTGTCTCACTACCTCAATATCAAGCGCGTTGCGCGGAGGACGCAGGCCCACATGTGGTTCCGCGTTCCCAATCAGATTTACTTCAACATGAACGCGGTCGAAAATGTGCGGCAGTTTCCATCGCAGTCCACCGTCATCGTTACCAGCCCGCCGATGGAGCACATCGGTCACGTGGACATCGTCCGGCGTCACATTTCGCCGCAGACTTACGTTCATGTCTTGGTGATTCCGGATGCCGAGCCGGAGATGAAGGTCGTGATGCACGGAGTGGAGACGCTCAATTTCTACAAAGCGGACCAGATTATCGCGCTGGGCGGCGGGTCGGTGATCGATGCGGCCAAGATCATGAAACTGAAGTACGAGTCGCCGGAGGCGGATCTGGAAGAGCTGGCCGCGCCTTTTCTGGATCTACGCAAGCGCGTGGTTCAATACCCCACGGATAAGATCAACCGGGCGCGGCTGATTGCCATCTCCACCACTAGCGGAACTGGGAGCGAGGTCACTCCGTTCGCTGTGTTGACGGATAAAGAGCGCGGGCGCAAGGTGACACTCGCGGATTACTCGCTGAGTCCGGACGTGGCGATTGTGGACCCGCAGTTTGTCCTATCCATGCCAAAGGTCCTTACGGTCGACACGGGTATCGATTGCCTGACTCACGCGCTGGAGGCCGGCGTTTCGAATTATGCTTCACCGTACACGGACTCGAACGCGATGCAAGCGATTCGGCTGGTGTTCAAGTACCTGCCCATCGCTTACGAGCATCCCCGCAATGAAGAGGCGCGATGCATGATGCACAATGCGGCCTGCATTGCGGCGTTGGCATTTTCGAACGCATCCGTGGGCGTGAATCACGCGCTGGCACATGCCTTCGGCGCGCGTTTCCGCGTGGCACATGGCCGGGCCAACGCGTTCATGCTGCCACACGTGATGGCGTATAACGCCGCTGTGCCCACGAAGTTCATGCCGTCACCGTACCAGCAGGGATATGTTGCACACAAAAAGTACGCTGCGATTGCGGACTTGCTGGGCTTGGGGGGCCATACGGTTGATGAAAAGGTTAAGAGGCTGATAGCGTCGACGGAAAATTTGCTCGATCAACTGGGAGTTCCGCGATCGATCGCGGAGTTAGGAATCTCCAAGAGAGAATTTGAGGAAGCGGTGCCCGAGATGACCAAGAATGCTTTTGATGATCCTTCTTGGCGGTCGAACCCACGCATGCCGCTGATGAGCGAGCTGGTTGAGCTGTTTTGGAAGGCTTATGAGGGGCGAGGTCAGGCAAAGGCGGCAGGTACAGCGAAGTAAGAGATTGAATCGTGGATGGCGGTGTTTATGGAAATAATTCCAGTGTGGCTCAGTGTTGACGATAAGCGCCTCGTCCCGGACCTGCAAGAGGCCAGGGAGAAACTAGATACTTCTCAGGGCGAGACGGTTTTGGATTTCTCTTCGGTGCGCCGGATCGATGCGAGTGCGCTGCGGGCGATGGAAGATCTAGTGGGCGAAGCAGACCGCCGAGGCGTGAAGGTCTTGTTGTGCGGCGTGAGCGTCGCCGTCTACAAGGTGCTTAAGCTGGCGAAGCTGGCGTCGAGATTTTCTTTCACCAACTGAGTGGCTTAACGTGCTCGAATGAGGCCGCAAAGCGCAATGGAAAATGGTTGAAGCGGTCTTTCAGCACTGACCTAATTCCAGGAGTCGAGCGCCGCAGTGACTCTACGCGGGCTACAGGCTCATCCTCCAATTGCAGCAAATCGGGAGATAGCGCTTCTTGCCGCGAGAGACGGTGGTCAGCGATTTCTTGGCGCGAAACCGAACGGTTTTGGACTTCGCGTCGCCCGTAAGATATTCTCCCGGAACAGGGAGGAAATCCCTCGTGAAATTCAGCTATGTGATTAAATTTGTCGCTGATATGAACCGTGCGGTGAAATTCTATCGCGACGTGCTGGGCTCGCAATTAAATAAAGTTCGAGTCTCCCGGCTGGAGCGAATTTGTCACCGGGGAAACGACGCTCGCGCTGCATCCAGCGTCTGAAAAGAATCCCGCCGGAGCTGTTGAATTGGGATTCCGGGTTCCCGAGATCCAAAAATTCCACCTGGAGATGAAAGCTAAGGGAGTGAACTTCAGTATGCCACCGACAAAACAAGATTTCGGCGGCTTACTCGCGCAGTTCGTGGACTCAGAAGGCGGGCATTGCAGCGTCGGCAGTCAGTAACGGCAAGGGGAGCGGCGGCCGAGTCAAGAACCCCACGCGCAACTGCGGCGCATGGGGCACCCGACGCCGTGCTGCTTTTTGCGGCAGTTGCGTCTGTGCTACAGAGCCGAAGGGCGTGAAGATCGCCGCAGAAGGCCAATCCACTCGGGCGCCCGTAGGCGCCCGGTGGACAGGAACGCGCCGCGCGGTGGGGCTAAATCTTTGGGCCCGCGGCTGCGATTTCGTGGACTACGCGATCAATTTCGCTCAGAGGCAACGCCACGTGGACTTCGTCCTCGGCATCGGTGACGTCCACGACGATCGATCCACCGTGCGTCGCCACCTTCACATGCTCGTCCGGGCTGGTCACTTCGACTAGCTCCACGTCATTCGATTTTTTCAATTCCTTCACTGCGGCATCAATCACTGGCAGCCAGGGCCGCACCTGCTCGGCCGCTTCTTTCAGATGCTCCCGTGGCACGAAATGTAGCCCGGCGTTCATCAGCAAAACGGGCGCGATGATGTGCAGGTGTACGCCGTCCGGCTTATTCTCGTGCACCCGCACATTTACGAATCCTTCGCTTGAAACCACCGCGCCCATGGCCACCACGGTTCCGGCGGCTCCGAGAAGTATCTTTCCAACTAGCAGCATAATTTCCTCGCTCTCGTTCCGAACTTTCGGGACAAGTTATTCGCGGGCGCTCGGCTCGTTCGAACCGCTTTCCGCGTCCACCCAGACCTTTACGTCATCGTCGTCGCTGTGCACTGTGACGATGAGCTTTTCGCCGGACTCGGTCAGCGCGCGAATGGCCGCCACCAAGTCGATTTCATGCTTGTCGGTCGGCACCAGTGCATTCACAACTGCCATCGGGATGATCACGTCCACCTTCTCGTTCTTCTTTTCCCCGTCCTTCTGCTTGTTTCCCGACTTATCCGTGACGTGCACGACCAGGTTTCCCTTGGACTTGGCAACGCGGACGTCCTGGTCTTTTCCCTGCACGGTCACAAATTCGCCGTCCGGGGAGTTCTTGACAGCTTCCAAGATCGCTCGGACGTCGATTCCGTTCATGTCGGCATTGTCGATCGTGACTTTGCCCTGGTTGAGCTTTCCGTGGTTGATCGCGGGAATCACTTTCTCGGCCAGGGAGAGCGGCACATTCACGCTCACCACTTCCTTGTCCGAATTACTTGTGACCCGCACGTGCAGGTATTTTTCCGGCGCCGCGCCAAGTGCCGCCGTCGCCAAAAGACACACCACCGCCCCAGCTTGGAGAATTCTCTTCATCTCTTTGGACTCCTTCCTATTGAACCGCTGCCTTCATGTACGCAGGGCCCTGCAGAAAAGTTCCACTCGCGGCGAATTTTTGATGGAAGAGTCTCGAATTCGAGATGGGGCTCGACACCCCAAGCTTTTGAAAGCAGTTGTTCGACGGGCTGGCTCCGAAGTGCCCAGCGCTGAAGCGCGGGATTAGAGGCGAGGATCTTCGCGGAGCGCTGAAGCGCTCCTTCCCCCGCATAAACGCGGGGGCTGCCACCAAAATGCAGGGTTTCTCGCCTACGCCAAGGCAACGGAGGGCAGGTCTACCGGAATGCGAAGGCTCCTGCGCGATGCGCGGCTGCCGCCGCGCAGAGAGCTCCAATCGATATCAAATTTGGACGCTATTGAAAAATTGGCTCTCCGGACGTCGTGCCGATTCAAGAGGTCGATCGAGATTCAGTCCGTGGACCTTTCGCCGCTATCGAGCTTGAAGTAGACGGCGCCAAGCGGCGGCAGCTTGACGTTCAGGGAGAACGGCTGGTTGTTCCAGCCTAGCGGATCGGAGTGAAGGCCGCCGAGATTTCCGGCATCGCTGCCTTCGTAGTAGGCGGAGTCGGTGTTCAGGATTTCGCGGTAAAAGCCGCGTACGGGGACACCGACGCGATAGTCTTCGCGGACCACCGGCGTGAAGTTGCAGACTACGACTATGAAATCGTCGTGATTGGACGCATGGCGGATAAATGAAATGACGCTGGTATCCACGTCGTGGACTTCGAGCCAGCCGAAGCCTTGCCAGTCGAAATCTACTTGATGGAGTGCAGGCTCGCTGGCATAGACGCGATTCAGATCGCCGACGAGGCGCTGAACGCCGCGATGGGGCGCCGATTGCTCGAGCGTCCATTCGAGGCTTCGCGTCTCGGACCACTCGTGCCGTTCGGCCAGTTCGCCGCCCATGAAGAGCAGCTTCTTTCCAGGGTGCGCCATGAAATAACCGAAGAGCAGGCGCAGGTTGGCGAATTTCTGCCAATCGTCGCCGGGCATCTTCGAAAGGAGCGAATGCTTGCCGTGCACAACTTCATCGTGAGAGAGCGGTAGGACGAAATTCTCGGTAAAGGCATACATCATCGAAAAAGTGAGCTGGTTGTGGTGATACTTGCGATACACGGGATCCTGCGCGAAATATTTCAGCGTGTCGTTCATCCAGCCCATGTTCCACTTCAAATCGAATCCGAGGCCGCCGACGTAGGTCGGCCGCGAAACCGCCGGCCAAGCGGTAGATTCTTCGGCAATGGTCAGTGCGCCGGGATGCCGCTCGTGCACGACTTCGTTCATGCGCTTGATGAAGGCGATGGCTTCGAGGTTTTCGCGGCCTCCATACTGGTTTGGCAGCCACTCGCCGGCTTTGCGCGAATAATCGAGATAGAGCATTGAAGCGACGGCATCCACGCGCAAACCGTCAATGTGATATTTGTCGAACCAGAAGAGCGCATTCGAAACGAGAAAATTCTGGACCTCGTTGCGGCCGTAATTGAAAACGAGAGTGCCCCAATCGGGATGCGAGCCCTTGCGCGGATCGGCGTGCTCGTAGAGATGCGTGCCGTCGAAGTAGGCTAAGCCGTGAGCGTCGCGCGGAAAGTGGGCGGGCGTCCAATCGAGAATCACGCCGAGTCCCGCGGCGTGGCAGCGGTCGACGAAGTACATGAAATCGTCGGGCTTGCCATAGCGGCTGGTCGGCGCGAAGTAGCCGACCGTTTGGTAGCCCCACGAACCGTCGAAGGGGTGCTCCATCACAGGCATGAGCTCGAGATGCGTGAAGCCCAGCGATTTCGCGTAGGGAATCAGCTTATCGGCCAGTTCGCGATACGAAAGCCATTGCTTTCCATTGGACCCAGAGCGCCGCCACGAGCCGAGGTGCACTTCGTAAGCGGCGATCGGCGCGCGCAGCCAATCGCGCTTGGCCCGCTGCGACAGCCATTCCGCGTCTTGCCAGGTGTAGCGATCGATGTCGTACACCACGGATCCGGATTTCGGGCGGACCTCCGCGCAGAATCCGTAAGGATCGGCTTTGGGCTCGAGGCGCGCGCCGCTTCGCGGGATAATTTCGAATTTATACAGCTCGCCTTCGCCGAGTTCCGGCAGGAAAAGTTCCCATACGCCCGACGAGCCGCAGTGGCGCATCGGATTCGTGCGCCCATCCCAGTGATTGAAATCACCCACGACGCTGACGCGCCGCGCGTTCGGCGCCCAGACGGCGAAGTGCACGCCGCGCACGCCATCAATCTCGCGCACGTGCGCGCCGAGCTTTTCGTATTTCAAATAATGCGTGCCCTCACCCATCAAGTGCAGATCGAATTCGGTTAGCACCGGCGGGAAGGCGTAGGGATCGTAGGTTTCAGTGCTGCGCCCGTCGGGAAACGTAATGCGTAGTTTGTAAGCGGTTGCGCCGATCGCTTGCTTCTCGCTTTGCGTGGGAGACCCGGCCGGCGGCTCAGGAATTGTTGCCACGAACAAGCCGTCAGGATGAACGCGAATCGCGGGATAGACCGCGCGCTCGCTGTTCCACAAAACGTTGATCGAAGCGGCGTCCGGGCGGTAGACGCGCACGATGATGAAATGTTTTCCAGTGGCTGCTTCGCGGTGGGGGCCGAGAATGTGAAACGGATCCGAATGCTCGCCGCGAACAATCGCATGCATCTCGGCCGCCGACGATTGCGGGGCGATTGCGCGTGGGCCAACTGCCAATTCGATTTTGGGCTCGTCGGGCAAAAGTGTAGGCTCCTTGGGGACGCCGGTCTCGGCGCGCGAGGCCCCCCGGCGAACGACGACTTCATTTTAGCGAAGCGCGGCGCAGCTTCCAAACTTGCGCGTGAAGGAATTCAAGCGTACCGCGCGGCGGCGAAAACCGCCGCGCGGGGAAAGCTGGTCGAGACTACGTCGAATTTGTGATCAATCGGCCCAGGCGAGATAGCCGGGCACGATGATATTAACGACGGGCACGATCATCAGAATCCCCCACCAGTTCGGCTTGCCGCGCGCCTCTGCAATGGCCATCCAAACAAGTATCGCCACCACGATGTTAGCGATGGGAATCAGAAACAGGATGATCCACCAGATCGGTTTTCGGGCGATGTTGAGCATCAAAACGATGTTGGCGATGGGAATCCAGGCCAGCCAGGCGTTCTCCGTGTTGGTCTTCTGAGCGATCGTTTGCAGCGCCAGCGAGATGTAAATGTATGCCGCCGCGGCGAACAGCAGGAAGAACATAAGAAACGCACCACCTGCAAACAGACTTCGATCATCCATCCGCGCTCCTCCTCTCGCACCCAGCCAAATTTAGCGGGCCGAATACGATCCTCTTTGGAATCGTAATTGGATGGGCGGTTCGTTATGGCGGCCGCCTTCCGTTTTCACGTTGCACAACTACAGGCAGGAACGGCGCTACGCTACATCCAGCAGCAAAGAGCTGTCCAGCGAAAACATCAGGTAGTTGTATGATTGGAAGGCGTATGGCCGGTGGAGCGCCGGGAATGAGAAAAGTATTTGTCTGCGTGTTCCAGTTTCGTTGCCCGAAATGCTGGAGCACAAATCTAATCCGGAGAATTCTGCGCGCGGAAACCGTCGAGGAGGCGAGAAACCGCGTGCACGACGGTAGCGTGAGGTGCGGCTATTGCAGGCTGCCGCTGCCGGGTGACGCCGAGGTTGCTTCTGAGATCAGCGAGCCGACGGCGGAGGAGATCGAGGTCTCCGTCGTCGAGCCGGACCCTCCTGAAAAGACATAGCGCTGCCGCTTCGCGATTGATGCAATCACACTCCATTTTGGCTCGCTGAGAATCTTCGAGTTGCTGGACTTGCGCGACGGACATGGATAGTCTTGTGCGCGCCCGGGGCATACAGCGGGGCAGAGGAGGATGACATGAAGAATCGATTGTTCACGATGGCTGTGATTTCGACGCTGGCTTTGCTGCTGGGAGCGTCCGCGGCGCGGGCGCAGGAAGCAAGCTCGGCGCAGAAGAAGCCGAAGACGCCGTCGGAGGCTGTGCTCGAAAGCTGGAACGATATCGGCGGCCGCATCATCACCATGGCCGAGGATTGGTCGGAGGACAAATACAATTACCGCCCGAACGCGCAGGTGCGGACGTTTGCCGATGTTCTGCGGCATATTGCCGGGTCCAACTACGATCTCCTCAATCACGTCACGGGCAAGAAAGTCGGAGATGGCGCCAATGACCCATCGCCCGATACTTACAAGACCAAAGCGCAAATCGTTGCGTTCGTGAAGAAGTCCGTGGAAGACGGGGCGGCGACTATCAAGGAGCAAGGCGACGCTGGCATCTTGAAGGCACTGGACTATTGGATCGGTTATACCGAGCACATGGGCGAACATTACGGCCAGCTTGTTCAGTATTACCGGAACAATGGCATTGTTCCGCCCGAGTCGCGCCCCAAGAAATAGAGTGGCGTATCTGGCGCCGGTTCCGCACGCAGGACCGGCGCTGCGACGAAAAAAGCTGCGTGCGTTTGAATCCAATCGCATAAACGGACAATTCGTGTGCCCATCCGCATCCTGCTTATTCTCGCACTGGGGTTTCTGAGCGTGGGAGACACGCACGCGCAAGATCGAACGCAAGGGCGCTCGGTGGTGATGAGCCGCGGCGGAATCGTCGCTGCCGAGAGCCCGTTGGCGGCGCAGGCGGGTGCCGCGATTCTCGCGCGCGGCGGCAACGCGGTGGACGCGGCGGTGGCTGCGAACGCAGTGATGGGCGTCGTCGCGCCGATGATGAATGGAATGGGCGGCGATCTCTTCGCCATAGTTTACGACGCGAAAACCGGCAAGCTCTACGGTCTGAATGCCAGCGGATGGGCGCCCGCTTCCCTGACTATCGAAGTTTTGAAATCGCGCGGCATCGAAAAGATGCCCGGGGGCGGGATTCAGAGCGTCACCGTGCCGGGAGCGGTGGACGGCTGGAGCAAGCTGCTCGACCGGTTCGGACGGAAGAAATTCTCGGAAGTTCTCGCACCCGCGATTCATTACGCGGCCGATGGTTTCCCGGTCTCTGAGCGCACCGCCGTCGATTGGGACGAAGCTGCGGCGACAGTTCGGAACGATTCGAACGCCGCTAAAACGTATTTTCCCGATGGACGCGCGCCCGGCGCAGGCGATGTCTTTCGCAATCGCGATCTCGCTAATTCGCTCGAAAAAGTAGCTGCCGGCGGCCGCGATGCTTATTACAAAGGTGCGATCGCGCGCGCGATTGTCGAGACATCCCAGCGGCTCGGCGGCACGATGACACTCGAAGATCTAGCCGAGTATTCGAGCGAGTGGGTCGAGCCAATTTCAACCACGTATCGCGATTGGTCGGTGTACGAAATTCCTCCCAACGGGCAGGGAATTGCCGCGCTCGAGATGCTGAATCTGATGGAGAGATTTCCGTTGGCGGATTCCGCGGCCGGTTCGGCGGATTCGCTGCACATCATGATCGAAGCAAAAAAGCTGGCTTATGCAGACCTGCTGCGTTATATCGGCGATCCGAAATTCAGCCGGATTCCCTTGGCCGAGCTGCTCTCGAAGCGTTATGCCGGAATTCGCGTTTCCGAAATCGATTCGGCACACGCCAATTGCGCCGCAAAGGCCGGAACTCCCCCGCCCGCTGGCGGAGACACGACGTATCTCTCTGTAGTGGACGCCGAAGGCAACATGGTTTCGCTGATCCAGAGCAACTACTCTCTCTTCGGCTCAGGCATCGTGGCAGACGGCACCGGCTTCGTGCTGCAGAATCGCGGCGCTCTCTTCTCGCTCGATCCAGCCTCGCCGAACGCTCTCGCGGGCCACAAGCGCCCGCTGCACACAATCATTCCCGGCTTCATGGCGCGCGGCGATGAGCGCATCGCATTTGGCATCATGGGCGGATTCAATCAGGCCCAGGCGCACGCGCAATTCGTCGCCAATATTGCCGATTATAAAATGAACATCCAGGCCGCGCTCGAAGCTCCGCGCTTCACCAAGTACACTTTCGATGGCTGCGACGTCGCGATGGAAGACCGCATCGGCGAAAGCGCTCGAAAAGATCTCGAGTCCCGCGGGCACAAGATCGAAGTGAGGCACGGCTTCTCCTCAGTCTTCGGCGGCGGACAAGCGGTGCGCCGCGATTTCAAAACCGGCGTCAATTTTGGGGCTTCCGATCCGCGCAAAGATGGCGAAGCTGTGCCGGAACCGCCGCCACTGCACTAGAAAATCTGCGCAATCTGCGGATAACGAAATCACGATTCCGGCCACTGCAGCGAGAAATGCCTCCGATTGTGGGGTGTTGATAAACCCTGTGTTTTCTGTCCCTTTTAGTACGAAGGTACCATTGCACGGACGTGTGCCATAACGGAGCATTGTTCTCGGGGTTCGTCCGTCTCCATCAGCGCCGGGCTGACGAACACATTCCATCTCATGCCGAAAACGACCGACGTTATTTCAGGACGAAATCGCGCGCGGCAAGAGAGCGGCACGGCGAGCCTCGAAGGCAACAGTCTGAGCACGGTCGTTCGCTCGCCTGGAAATTCGGACACGTCACCGCTGAGCCTCGAAACGCACGACGCAATTCTGAAGGCGCTTCTCGAGAACAATCCCCTCGCGATAGTAGTCCTCGGCTCCGACGATCGCGTGCAGATGTGCAATCCCGCTTTCGAGCAATTGTTCCGGTATACGCAGGCTGAATTGGTGGGGAGAGGACTCGACCGGCTTGTTGCGGTCGAGGGCAGCGAAGCGGAAGTAATTGAGATCAGCCGGCGTGTCGCGCGAGGCGAAGTTGTGCGCTACACGACGAAGCGCCGCCGTTGCGACGGAAGCCACGTGGAAGTCGAGATCCTCGGTGTTCCGCTGGTTGTCAACGGACGCAGAATCGGCAGCTTCGGCATGTACCAGGACATCTCCAGCCGAACGAGCCTCGAAAAGGCTCAACGATCGGCGGAAGAGCGGCTGCGGTCGCTCTTCGAGAATGCCATCGAAGGAATTTTCCAGACGACGGCGGAAGGCCGCTATCTCAGCGCGAATCCAGCACTGGCGCGAATTTTTGGCTACGACTCACCTGCAAAGATGATGGAAACGGTGAGAGACATCGGCGCGCAGCTCTACGCCGAACCCAGGCGGCGCGAAGAGTTCAAGCGCTTGATGGAGACCACCGACGTCGTTGAAGGATTCGAATACGAGCTGATTCGCAAGGATGGCGCACGCGTTTGGATCAACGAGAACGCCCATGCAGTCCGCGATGAGAACGGTAAGCTGCTCTACTATGAAGGTACGGTCGAAGACATCACCGTCAGGAAGCGCGCTGAGGTCGAACGGCAGGCGACGCTTGAAATCACGCACGCCGTCAACGTCACTGAAAATCTCGACGACCTGCTGCGCTTGATCCACTCGGCATTGAAAAAAGTGCTGTACGCGGAGAATTGCTTCGTAGCGCTGTTCGAGCCCTCCAGTGGCATGTTCCATTTTCCGTTCTTCGCCGACCAATTCGACTCTGCCCCGCCGCCGCAAAAAGTGGGGCGAAGCTGCACGGCGTACGTATTCCGGACGGGCCGCGCCGCATCGATTCCGCAGTCCGCGTTCGAGCGGCTCGTCGCTGTGGACCAAGTCGAACTCGTCGGCACGTCCTCGCCTTCGTGGCTGGGCGTGCCACTTCGCAATGCTTCGGCCACAATCGGCGTTTTGGTCGTCCAGCACTACTCCGACTCGAATGCTTACACCGAACGCGATCTCGAGTTTCTCGAGTCTGTCGGCGGTCAGATCGCACTGGCGATCGAACGCAAGCGATCCGAAACCGCGCTGCGCGATAGTGAGGCGCGGCTGCGCGTCCTCGTCGAGCAGTTGCCCGCGATTCTGTGGACCGTCGACGCGAGCTTGCGTTTCACTTCCGCCCTGGGCGCGGGATTGACGCGCGTCGGCGTCCGGCCCGAAGACGTCATCGGAAAGACGATGGACGAGTTTTTCGAGACCTCCGACTGCGGATTCTTGCCCATCGCGGAGCATCGCCGGGCCGTGGCCGGCGAACCCGGCACATTCCACATGGAATGGCGCGGTGGATCCTACGCATGCCACGTGGAAGCGATGCGCGGACCCAACGGCCAGCCCTATGGCGCGATTTGCATGGCGCTCGACGTTTCGGATCGCAAGAAGCTTGAAGCGCAGCTTCGCCAGGCGCAGAAGATGGAGGCCGTCGGCCGGCTGGCGGGCGGCATCGCGCACGATTTCAATAATCTGCTCATGGTCATTCAGGGCTATGCGGAATTGCTCATCGACCGCTCCAAACCCGGCGATGCTTTCCGGCGCAATGCGGAACAGATTCAGGAAGCATCGCAGCGCGCCGCTTCGTTGACCCGGCAACTGCTGGCGTTCAGCCGGAAGCAAATGCTGGCGCCCAGCGTCCTGAATATTCAGAGCGTCGTCGCCGACATGGAGAAGATTTTGCGGCGGCTGATCGGCGAGGATATCGAGCTGGTCTCCGTGAACGCAGCGGACCTCTGGCGCATAAAAGCCGACCGCAGTCAAATCGAGCAGGTAATCTTGAATCTCGCGGTCAACGCTCGAGACGCGATGCCTCGCGGCGGAAAGCTGACCATCGAAACCGAGAACGTGGAGTTCGATAACAGTCAGGCGCGCTTGCCCGTAGTGTTGACCCCGGGACGTTACGTCATGTTAGCGGTCACCGATAACGGTTGCGGCATGGACTCGGAAACGCAAGCCCACATTTTCGAGCCGTTCTTCACCACGAAGGAAAAAGGAAAGGGAACGGGACTCGGGCTCGCGACCGTCTATGGAATCGTAAAGCAGAGCGGCGGCTACATCTGGGTTTATAGCGAGCCGGGGCACGGAACGACATTCAAGGTTTATCTTCCGCGAGTGGAAGATAGTCTCACGCCGCAGGAAGTTCGCGAAGTATCGCAGAATATTCCCCGCGGCACGGAGACGATTCTTCTGGTGGAAGACGAGCAGGGGGTGCGCGATCTCGCGCGCGAGTACCTCGAAATCAGCGGCTATAAAGTTCTTGTCGCCGAAAACGGTGCTGCCGCCGTGAAGGCGGCATCGGAACACAAGGGCGCGATCGATCTCATCATGACCGATGTGGTGATGCCGGGCTTGAGCGGCAGCGAACTCACCAAGCGCATCGAAGCCATCCGGCCGGGCATTCGCATCATGTATATGTCGGGTTACACGGATCAAGCCATCGTCCATCACGGCATTCTCGGGCCCGATATCGTGCTTCTGCAGAAGCCATTTACGCTCAACGCTCTCGCGCATAAACTGCGCGAGGCCTTGGCGAAGAAATTCGCTCCGTAGCCCGCGTTCACTGGCGGTAGTCACCGCCGCAAAGACCCCGAACAGCATTTGAGTTCGTTTGCTGCGTCCGATCGACCCTTACGGTTTATCGCGACTGCCTTCATTCGGTACGGTAGTTTGCCATTGGCGCATAATCCCAAATTGGGAACACTGCGGAGCTGCCACCGGTGCGGCTGCCTGGCCCGCGCAACTCAAACCGCACATAAGACTTACACGCATCGCTCGGAAAACATTTTTGCGCGGGCCAACTGGCGTCCCGCGTGCAATCTCCCTATTCGCGTGCGCGGCAGGAAGGGAGCTGGCGCCAACTGGGAGAAGAATGGAAATCGATGAGAAACTCGAGCTAGCGGCTGTACCGAACGACGTTGACGAGCTGGATGAAGACCAACCGGAGCGTCACGACTACGATCCCGAGCGCCGCCTGTGGGTAGCAGTGCTGCTTCAAGCGGTGCTGGACTTTCAATCGAACAACGCGCGTGCGCAGCGCGAGGCCGAAAAATTTCTGCTGCAAAGCCCGGCGGATCTTGAAGCCGTCTGTCATCGGGTAGGACTGAATCCGGACGTCTTTCAATCGAAACTGAGCCGTATCAGCCGCGCCAAACCTATCGCAGGTATCCCGCGGATGGTCTTGGCTGCCTGAGCGCATCGCGCCGCATAATTCTGGTTGCAGTGCCGCCCGATGGTCTAAGATTCAATGAGGGAGCCCTCTCAGGCCGGCGGTAACTGACATTTGACAAATTGGCCGCGTCGAATCGCGGCGCCGGCGGTCTGCGGGGCGGAAATGACGAGACCTCGCGCAGAAGAAATTCGGCCGGAGATGCAGCTTCTGCTGTGCTGCGCGCGGACGCGTCTCGGCGCCTCGCACATCGAGCGCATTCGCGTACTCGTCCGGCCCGATTTGAATTGGGCGGCCTTCATGGCGCTGGCGGACCAACACGCGCTGATTCCTCTCGTTCATCTGCATCTCAGCAAGTTCTCCACGCGCGTGCCGAGCTTATGGCTCGAGCGCATGGAGAAGGCGGCGCGCGCCAACGCTATTCGAGCTCTCTTTCTCGGCAACGAGCTCGCTCGCATTCTCGACGTATTCAACTCCCGCAAAATTGCAGCGATTCCGTATAAAGGCCCGGTGCTTGCGGCTCAGGCGTATTTAGATACTTCGCTGCGCCAGTTCGACGACTTGGACATCATCGTTCCGCAAAGCGATCTCGCCGCGGCGCATGAAGCGATGCTGGCCCTCGAATACCGCGCGAGGTTTCCGTGGAAGAGGGGGGCGGAGACCGCGACATCGCGGATTCCGGGCGAGTATACCTACCGCGGGTCGGGACAATCTCTCGTCGAGTTGCACACCGAATTTACGATGCGGCATTTTCCCGTGCGACTGAACATTGCCCATTTTGCGAATCGCATTGCGCAGGTTTCTGTGGATGGCCGCAACGTGGCGACGTTTCGCGCCGAAGATGCGTTGCCGGTTCTGTGCGTCCACGGCGCGAAAGATTTCTGGGAGCGGCTATCGTGGCTGGTCGATCTCGGGGCGCTGCTGGAGACGTCGGTCCGGCTCGATTGGGATGCGGTGTTCGAGACCGCCGATTCGCTCGGAGCGCGGCGCATGCTGCTCCTCGGACTTTCGCTTGCGCAAGAGCTGACGGAAGTCTCGCTGCCGAATCCTATCAGAGAAAAGATCGAGGCTGATGGCGCGGTGGCGGCATTGGCCACGCTGGTCCAGCGCAAAATGGTCGTCGAAAAGCAAACCTGGAGCGCTGCGAGCCGGCTGCGCTTTCGATTTGCGCTGGTGGAAAATCGCGGGGAGGCGACGCGCTACGTCTGGCGGCTGGCGACGGCTCCGGCCGAAGATGAGTGGCCGGGTGAAGACACCAGCGCCTTTGCGTCGCGACTGCAAGCGATGCTGCGCCCTTTTCGCCTTGCGCGTAAGCACAGCACCCCAGCTCCCCACTCGGAGCAGAATCCCTTCTGATCGCGTCGCCCAGATTGCCGGCGCCCTTCGCGTTTATTAAAACTTACCGGATATCTGCCGTTGCTCTCCCCGTTTTTCGCGGCTACAATGGCGCGCCCGCGTTTAATAAATGGCCTCGAACTCCAGCCCGAACTTGACCCGCGGCTTCGGCCTGCTGCACGCCACCGCGCTGAACATGTCGAACATGGTCGGCGTGGGCCCCTTCATCACCATCCCTCTGCTCATGGCCACGATGGGCGGTCCGCAAGCGATGTTGGGCTGGGCCACCGGCGCGCTGATCGTGATATCCGATGGATTGATTTGGAGCGAGCTCGGCGCGGCGCTGCCGGGCTCGGGCGGAAGTTATCACTTTCTCCGCGAGGCTTACGGGCACGAGACCTGGGGGCGGCTCATGGCCTTCCTCTTCATCTGGCAATTCGTTCTCAGCGGCCCGCTGGAGATTGCTTCCGGCATGATCGGCTTCGGAAACTATGCGGCGTATTTGTTTCCGGGCCTGACGATGCGCGGCCAGCAACTTGTTGCCGCGGGCATCGGCGTGGTTGCCGTTGTGCTTTTGAGCCGGCGAATCCAATTTCTCGGCAAGGTGACGGTCACGCTGTGGATAGGCACGCTGCTGACGATGGCGGCGGTGCTGATCGCGGGCTTTCCGCATTTCAATCCGCGGCTGGCGTTCGATTTTCCGCCCGGCGCGTTCGCCTTTCAGCGCGGGTTTTTCTTGGGGTTGGGTAGCGCGACGTTGATCGCCGTGTACAACTACCTCGGCTACTACGACGTCTGCTACATCGGCGACGAGGTGAAAGATCCGGCGCGAGTGGTGCCGCGGTCGATTTTGTGGTCCATCGCGATATGCGCGGTGGGGTATTGCGCGATTCACCTGGCGCTGATCGGGGTAGTTCCGTGGCGCGAGGGAATCAATTCGTCTTTCATAGTTTCGGACTTCATGGAGCGGCTCTACGGCCGCGGCGCGGCAATAGTAATCACGCTGATGATTCTGTGGACGGCGTTCGGATCGGTCTTCGCGCTCCTGCTTGGGTACTCGCGGATCCCTTATGCCGCGGCGAAAGATGGTTATTTCTTTCGCGCGTTCGCCAAGGTTCATCCGACAAAGCATTATCCGCATGTGTCGCTGTTCGTGCTGGGCGGGGTATCAATCGTTGCCGCATTTTTCCCGCTGGCCTGGGTGGTGAGCGGGCTGATCACCACGCGCATCCTGGTGCAATTCATCGGGCAGGTGTTCGCCATTCCTCTCTTGCGGCGGAAATTCCCGGATTCGGCCCGTCCTTACAAAATGTGGTTTTATCCGATTCCGGCGGTGATTGCCTTCTTTGGGTGGCTGTACATCTTCTTTACGTCGGGCTGGTCGTATGTGGCTGTAGGCACGGCGACGCTGGCTGCCGGGGTGGCGATTTTCTTGATTCGAGCGAAGTACACGCAAGCTTGGCCATTTCGTGTATCGGACCCATCCGCGCGGCCCGGCTAGCGCGGGGTCGCCGACGAAACATTCCAGCCGCTGACTTCCACGTCTGGGGTCGCGTGTTCCAGATCGGCGGTGCGGAATCTTGCCGTGATATCGCGAGACTCGCCAGGCAGCAGTTCGAAATAGTTATCGTCCCACAAAATCGGCAGTACTTCTTCACCGCCCGCGCCGCGCGTCAGCCGCAAATGGATGAGAAAGGCGAGTCGATCCGTTGGATTCTTGATGGAAATCCGTTCGACGCCTTCATCTGGCCCCGGCTCGAAGTCGCTCTTGTAAGATAGAGTGACTTTTGCGAGGCGGCCTAACTCACGAAAATCGGCGAAGGTTTTTTCCGGAGTGTAGTACCAGGTGTGGCCATCCATCGCGAGTTGGTCGGGCCTCGTCGAGAGCCAGTAAAAATTCGAGCTTAACTTTGCGCCGCTGTCTTCCTGCAAAGTGACGCGAAGAAAATAGGCGGCTGACGCGACATTCGGCGCGGGAAGCTTAAAAGATCGCACCGTGCTGAGCGCGGGAGCGTCAATCGTTGCATCGTTCGAGTATTTCTCCTTCGCGTCCAAATCGTAAACCTTGGCGGTTACCTTTAGACCGTGCGCGTCCTGCATCGTGTCGTTCACGACGACGATCGAGCCATCGTCATAGGAATACTGCACGTGCATCGGTTCGCAGGCTTTTTTCGCGCCAAAATATCCGCCCGCCGGACGAAGATAGAAATCATAGAGGTGCCAAATGATGGAAGGCCACGCATTGTTGAGCATCCATTGAATGACGCCGGTGGCGGTGCCGCGATTGCGCGCAAACGCCTCAAACATAGCGCGCTCGCTCTCGTAGTCTGAAGCCTGCGCTTTCCATTCGAAATCGGCCAGGCTTTTCGGCTCGCCATAACGCTTCTCGAGCGCGTCAGTGTAAAGCTTGATGTCGCGAAACGATTCGCCTCCGGCGTGGTAATCCCAGAGCGCGTTCATCGGCCAGAGGGCTTTTTCCGGCAGCATCGCTTTGAGGCTGTCGATGGGCGGAACCGCTGCGCCGGGACTTGTTTCGGTGTTGAAGCCAAATGCGCCGCCGTGCTGCATATCGAGAAGCCAATAATTTGGCGGCACGTAATCGTACGGGCCGGTCATCTTCACGCCGGATGGGCCAGTGACGCTCGTTTTCGTGCCGGAGGCGGAGGAGACGATCGGCTTAGGCCAGTGAACCTCTTTGAGGACGCCGAGGTAGGCAGTCTCGACATCAGCCGGCGGGGGATTGTCGCTTCCGTTGAACCACACCAGAACACTCGGATGATTTCTCAGGCGGCGCACTTGGTCGCGTAGAGAATTTGTCGCGACCTCGCGCTCTTTCGATTTCCACGATTTCCATTTTTCCCAGTGATCGCAGCAGCACCATCCGGCCATCACTAAAATGCCGTAGCGGTCAGCCAGATCGAAAAACTGGTCGTCCATCAGCTTGCCTTCGAGCCGCACCGTGTTCAAGTTCATGCCGCGAACGTAGCGAAAATCATCTTCCCAGCGCTTGGGATCCTGATGCAGGAACATGTCGGGAGTCCAGCCGCCGCCGCGAATCAAAACTTTTTTTCCGTTCACTACGAATTGCAGATGGCCTTTTGGAGTCATCTCCGAACTGATCTGGTCGATTCCAAATTTAATACCGGCCTTGTCCGAGGGCTCGCCTCCGATATCAAATTCGAGATGCAGTTCGTACAAATCCTGCGCGCCCATCGAATACGGCCACCAGATGCGAGGGTGGACGAAATTGAGCTGGCCGAACTGTTCGGGCGCGAACGCGACCTCTTTGGTTTCGCCTGCCGCGAGTGTCACCGGTTGCGAAATTTCAGAGGATCCGACCAGGCCGCGGAGCTCGCCCTCGACAGGAGAGGCGGAAGAATTGTGGAGTTGCGCGCGAACGGTGAGATGCGCGACGTCGAGGCCGGGCAGATCGAGTTTTGTCTCCACCTGCGGATGGCGCACGGATACAGCTCCACTGGCGCGCAGAAAAACCCGGCCCCACAGGCCCATATCTTTGTCCGGCGGAAGCGGATTCCAATCGACGAAGGTGACCGCCAGGTCGTGCGGCGACGGCGGAAATACTTCGACCGCGACGGCATTGGTCTTGCCCGCCGAGACGAGCCGCCCTATCTCGAACTCGTAGCGGCGGAACGCGCCAGCGACTTCTTCAGCTTTGGCGATCTGCTGGCCGTTCACCCATATATTGGCGCGATAGTTGATGCCCAGAAAATTTAGCCAGACGCTTCTACCGGCCCATGCGGTCGGAACCATAAATTCTGTGCGATACCACCAGGAAACGCGGAACGGGCTGTCCTTCGCCATGTCCTCGTTCGAAAAATTGTCGCCGACTTTGTAGCTCATGCCGGGGTAGTGCCGCAGATTGTCGCTGAAATACGGATCGGGATAGGCCCGGAAATCAACGAGCGCGCCGACGACCGTGGTGGGAACCGCAGTTGTGTACCAGCCCGGCGCGCCCGAGCCGGGCTGCGAAAACGACGCGCCGTTGCCGGTGACTTTTGCCGACGATTGCAATGACCAGCCGGTCTTCAGCTCGAGAATCGAGCCCGAAGAGTCTTGCGCGGCCGCAACAGGTGAGAACGCGAAGAGGCAGAGCAGGGAAGAGACCACCAGAAAACTTGGATGTAACCTATCAGCGGCTTGATCCCCGCGACGTTCTGAACTGGAATTTCGGATCTCGAGCGGTCGCGCCGGCAGGTTCATGCCACCTCCTGAATGAGCTGCGCAAATTGTGACCGCGTATGTTAGCACTGGCAAGGTTTACTTCGAGTGTTTATTAAACGCGAGAGGGAGCGAGGCTGCCGCCGGGCGCGATTCGCATCTGGCAAGCCGCGGGGCCAAACTTACTTCTCGGGAGGCGTGTGCGTGATTTCCTTCGGAGGAAACAGGCGCTCCTGAATACCTTTGAGCATCACGTAGAGGACCGGAATGAACAGGAGGTTGAGAGTGGTGGCCGCAATCATCCCGCCGAATACCGTGGTGCCCACTGACTGGCGGCTGATGCGGCCCGCGCCGCGCGCTAGCACCAACGGAAGAACTCCAAGGATGAACGCCAACGAGGTCATCAAGATCGGCCGCAGACGAATCCGCGCGGCCTCGATAGCGGCGTCGACAATCGAGAATCCGCGCTCGCGCAATTGCTCGGCGAATTCCACAATCAAAATTGCATTCTTGCTCGAAAGGCCGATGAGCATCACCAGGCCGATCTGGCAGTAAACGTCGTCTTGCAAGCCGCGAAGTGAGACCGCTCCGAGCGCACCCAGCAGCGCCATCGGCACCGCGAGAAGAACGATGAATGGCAACGAGAAGCTCTCGTACTGCGCGGCGAGCGTTAGATACACCACTAGAATTCCCAATCCGAAAAGCAATACGGCGGTGCTGCCCGACTCGAGTTCTTCCTTCGAGATGCCGCTCCACTCGTAGCCGAAGCCTTTCGGCAGAACGCGCTTCGCAATGTCATCCATGGAGGCAATCGCGTCGCCGGAACTTCGTCCTCCCATGGCAGACCCGTCGATTTCCGCCGATCTGAGAATGTTGAAGTGGCTGATTACCTGCGGCGAGGCGACTTGTTCGACGTGGATCACGCTTTCAAGGGGAATCATCGCGCCGGTCGACGCGCGAACGTAATACTTCTGCAGATCGCTCGGCGACGCGCGGAACTGACGATCGGCCTGGATGTAGACGCGGTAGGCGCGGTTATTGAAATCAAAATCGTTGACGTAAACCGAGCCCATATAGACCTGCAGCGCATCGGTAATCTGATTGAGCGGAACTTGCAGCGCCTTGGCCTTGTCACGGTCAAAAGTCACGACGTATTGCGGATCGTTCGCCGTATAGGATGTGAACAATCCCGTGACGTCCTTGCTCGAATTCCCGGCGCGCACGACTGCCTGGCTCGCTTGCGACAGCGCTTGTAAGGTATTTCCGCCAAGATCTTCGACGATGAACTGAAATCCGCCGAAGTTCCCAAGGCCCTGCACCGCGGGAGGAGAGAACGGCACGATTACGGCGCCGGTAATCTGGCTTAGCGGACCTCTCATGCGATTCACGATGGCCTCAGCCGAATGCGCTTCGCCCGGGCGCTGCTCGAACGGTGCTAACGATGCAAACATCATGGCGCTATTCGGCGCGCTGCCGGCAAAGCTGAATCCGACCGCGCTGAATGCGCCGTCAATCTCCGGAATCTTGGACAGGACCGCCTCCGCTTGGCCGGTCACATTCGTCGTGTACCCGAGCGATGCTCCCTGAGGCGCTTGAATCGCGAGGATCAGATAACCGGCATCCTCTTCCGGAATGAATCCGCGCGGGACATGGCGATAAAGCCAGTAAGTCAGGCCGAGCCCGGCGAGAAACACGATGACCGCGGGAATCGCGAACCGCATGGCGACCGCGAGCGTCTCGCGATACGTCTGAGTCAGCCAAGTTACTCCGCGATTGAATACTCCGAGAATGCCTCGAGCGCCCCGCCGCTCGTGTCCCAGCAGGACGGCGGAGAGCGCCGGCGTCAAGGTCAGCGCATTGAAGGCGGAAATCGAGACTGAAAACGCGATGGTCAGCGCGAATTGCCGAAACAGAATTCCGGTCGTGCCCGGAAAGAAGGCCACCGGAACGAACACGGCGACGAGCACCAGCGATGTCGCCACCACCGCTCCCGCAACCTCTCCCATCGCCACTGCGGCGGCGCGATGCGCTTCCTTGATGCCCTCGGCGATGTGGCGCTCCACATTTTCGATGACCACGATCGCGTCATCCACAACGAGGCCTGTTGCGAGCGTGATTCCGAAAAGCGTCAGCGTATTGATTGAGAATCCAAGCAGTTTGACGAACGCAAACGTCCCGACCAGCGACACAGGAATTGTCACAGCGGGAATAATGGTGGTACGCCAATCCTGTAGAAATATAAAAATCACGAAGACGACGAGTGCAATGGCCTGGAGAAGCGTATAAAGCACGTCGCGAATCGACTCGCCGATCACGGTGGTAGTGTCGAACGCGATCGCATACTTCATCCCCGGTGGAAAGCGCTTTGAAAGCTCTGCGAGCGCGGCCTTCGCGTCGCGGTCTACATCGAGCGCATTCGCTCCCGGAAGCTGCGTGACGCCAAAGCCGATCGCGTCATAGCCGTTGAAACGCAGGTTCGCGTTGTAGGCTTCAGCGCCCAATTCGGCGCGGCCCACGTCTTTCAAGCGTACGAGCGTTCCATCCGCGCCGGACTTCAAGATGATATTTTCGAATTCCGCAGGCTCGGTCAAACGCCCAACGGCGCGCACGCTGATCTGATACATCTGCCCGGGCTGCGCCGGAGGCTGGCCGACTTCTCCGGCGGCAACTTGCACGTTCTGCTCGCTGAGCGCGCTGACGACGTCGGAGGCGGTGATGCCGCGGCTCGCCAGTCGGGTCGGGTCGAGCCACAGGCGCATGGAGTATTTGCGCGGCGCGAAATTGAAAAC
The DNA here is from genome assembly GCA_963841235.1 of uncultured Acidobacteriota bacterium. GTDB lineage: Bacteria > Acidobacteriota > Terriglobia > Acidiferrales > UBA7541 > Palsa-147. The sequence goes on from CAWJBU010000002.1 coordinate 198,876, forward strand.
ATCGGCGACGCCATTGACGCGCTTCAGCGAATCGGCGACGTAGAGATCGATGTAATTGCTGAGGAAGAGGCTATCGTACTCGCCGTGCTCGGAGTAAACGCCGGCGCCGAACACGAACCCGGTCGCTTGCTTTGAAATAATAATGCCGGTGGTTTTTACCTCATTCGGCATGCGGCCGAGCGCGGAATTGACGCGATTTTGCACGTCCACGGCGGCGAGGTCTACGTTCCGGCTGATATCGAATACGACCGTAATATTGCTCGATCCGTCGTTACCGCTCGACGAGGTCATGTACTTCATGCCCTGCACGCCGTTGATTTGCTGCTCGAGTGGAATCGTGACGGCCGTCTCGACCGTCTGCGCGCTCGCTCCGTTGTAGATGGCCGTAACCGTCACCTGCGGCGGCGCCAAATCGGGGAATTGCGCCACGGGCAGCGTAGGGATGGAAACTGCGCCCGCAAGAATGATCAGCAGCGCGCAGACCGTCGAGAAAATTGGCCGGTTGATGAAGAAATTTACGAACATGCGTCAGTCCCGCGCGCGAATTGTCCCATTGGTGGCCGCGAAGTCAATTTCAGTTGTTGTGCGCACGAGGTCAGGATGCCGGAGCTCCTGGAGAGGCATCGGCCGGCGATTCGGACACGGGCACGCCATCGATCAGGAATTGAGTGCCTTCGACGATCACGTGGTCGCCGGGCTTGATGCCGTCGAGCACCGCATAGCTATTGCCGATCAATTCCCCCAAATGCAGAAGCCGCTGCTTCGCGACAGTGGAAGCTCCACTCTTCTCCGCGACGAAAGCGAAATATTGCCCGTTAATTCTTGTTGCTGCGAGGATTGGAATCGTAGTGCCTTCGTGCGTCCCCCAGACAATGCGGGCGCGCGCGAATTGCAGCGTGCGCAGCTCATCTCTCGGATTGCTGACCGTGGCTTTCACCAGAATCGACTGCGTACTCGCGTCCGCCTGCGAAGAAATGAAATCAACGCGCGTCTCGCCCATCTCTTTCCCCGTGGGATCGAGCAACTGCACCGCTAGCCCCATCTTCAGATTCCGTCCGGTTTCGACGGGCACGGAAATGTAAGCCTCGAGGTTGCCCGGCTGATCGACGGTGGTGAGCAGCGTCGTGGTGGTCACTCGATCGCCGACGCGCACCGGAATATCTCCAATGATTCCATCGGTCGGAGCATCGACGCTGTAGTAATGCAGCTCCACCTGTTGCTCCTGCAGTTGCGCGCCGAGCGATTCGAGCTGCTTTTCCGCTGCCTCGTAATTGGATTGCGCTTGATCGAGATCCTGCTTAGGCACGATGCCCGCTTCGAACAGCTTCTGCGACCGGTCGAGCTGTTGCTTCGCGTAGGCGACGTTTGCGACCTGCGCCGCCCGCGCGGCTGCCTGACTTCCGACCGTGGCTTCCTGCTTCAGCGGATCGATCTGGATCAGAGGCTTTCCGGCGGGCACACGATCGCCCGACTTCACGAAGATCTTCGTGATCTGGCCTTCGACTTGCGGATTGATGGTAGTCGAATGTCGCGATTTGAGCGTTGCGAGATACTCGGTTGTCTCCGCAATGTTGACGTTCTGCGCGACGATCGTCTTGACCGTTACAGCTGCCGGAGGCTGGTTGGCTGACGGATTCTTCGCTCCGCATGCTGCGAGAAAAAGCATCGCCGCGGCGAGCGACACCCCCGCAGCAAGTCTTGCCAGTTGGCCTTCGCATTCATAATCGCGCACACGCACTGCTTTGGTGCCCCCAGCCGGATTCATGGACTCTGCGGTCTCCTGAAGCGAGTCCCACATATTATGACAGGAATGAGCGAACTCCAAGCGTGCGGGTACCACTTCTTCGACGCTCGGCTCGGTTAATCGTGAGCCAGCGGCAACTCAGAGATCGCGGCGATCCAGAGCATGGCGTGCTGAAGACATCACCGGCGTTCGCAGCAGTGCAGGGAAGGCGGCAAAGTTCGTCAAGCCGCAGCGACGGGAACTGTCACATTCTGAAATAAAACCCGTTCGAGTGCACCGGGCCTGAGACGACGGGCGTGGCGAGGTGCGGCGATCTCTGAGGGAAACGCGCCAGTAAAAGCCCTAGTTGCAAGGCATTACGCCGATTCTACCGAACTTCCGCGAAAGCCATCCGATCGTGGCACCCGCCGTGCTCCCTTATCGTGGGGTATCAGTCTAATGGTCCGCGCAGGGAGCAGGGCATGAAAACTCGCGCATTGCTTTCGTTTTTCGCGCTGGTTGCACTTCTGGCATGCGGTTCGGCCGCGTCAGCTCAGAGCGCTGGTCCGGACCAAAGCTCAAAACGCCAGGTAAAGTCGAAGATCGATCCGGCCTATCCGCCGCTCGCACGGGAAATGCATGTGAACGGCAAAGTCAAGATTGAATTGAACGTCGCCGCCGACGGTTCGGTCCGCAACACAAAAGTCCTCGGAGGCAGTCCACTTCTGGTTCGCGCGGCGATCGACGCGGTAAAAAGCTGGAAGTACGAGCCTGCCACGAAAGACTCCACCGAAACCGTCGAATTCGTTTTCAATAATCTCTAAACGTGAGTCTGAAGTTACGAGGTTGCAGTGGCGCCTTCGAGCGCGCTAGAACGCGAGCCGCCCAAAGGCCACCACTGCAACAGACTGGCTTTTTCTTCGTAGGGGCGCGGCTTGCTGCGCCCTTTACGTCCAGCGGATCATTCTTGCCAATGGCCCCGACGTACTAGCGGTTCACTGCAGCAGATTCAGAGTGTTAGTCCCGTCATCCACGAAGTAGATTTTGTTCTCTCCGTCAAAAGCCAATCCAAAGAGAGTCCCATTGCCCGGCGGCGGGCCGCCCGTATTGTCGATGAGTTCAGACGCGATCTGTACCCCGCGTGGAGTTGTCTCGACGATGTTCCCGTCAACTCCATTCACGGTGAGGACGTGTCCATTCGGCGCGACCGCCAAGCCGAGCGGCCCGTTGAGAGTTCCGCCGCTCGTCAAAGTGATGCCCGGACCAGCGGAGTTTCCCCGAATGAGCGGGAAGGGAATCACGGCGATGCGGTTACTCGCCGTGTCGGCGACGTAGAGTACGCGCTCGCCCGGAAAGACGCCGCCCTTGGCGCAATCGTCCGCGTCGCGGATGTTGCACGGCTGGCTGAGCGCCACGCCGGTCGGCCCAATCACCAGCGCCGCCGGGTCGGTATGTTCGGCGAAGCCGGACGCGATGATGGTTTCAGATAGGACGATGGGCTTGTGATTCGGGACAATGGCGAGATCGATGCGCACCACCGTGCCGCCGTTCACAACATCACCATTCGCCGCCACCGTGCCATTCAGCACGTTGGTCACAAACAACTGAGCGAACGGGCCGGCATCGAACGCGGTCATATCCCACGGTCCGTTGATCGGCCCACCCGAAATCGTCTCGACTGGATTTCCGTGGCTATCGATCACGATCAGACAGCCGGCTTGCGCCGTTGCCGACGTACCGTCGGATGTCGGAAGACTTCCGACGATCACCCAGCCCGATTGCAAGACGGAAAGCGCCGTGGTCAGGCCGAGTCCGCCCGGACATGCGCCAGGAAGATTATTCGGATCGAGTTGAGCGAAAACGCTGAAGGAGGAGCCGTCGGGCGCGATATCCACAATCGTCGTTCCCGTTCCCTGAGCGTTGCCGCTGTTATTGAAGTTGCTGATCAGAAGATGGCCTGCGTGCAGATTTCCCACGGAGCGCGGCACGACCACTATGCCATACGGATTGATGTCGCCGTTTCCCGGAACCGTGGATGCAACCTGGCTGACATTGGTGAGTTTCTTGAGAATCGAGCCTTCATCATCGGCGCGTCCCGGAGCTGCCGTAAGAGCCAGCGCCAGTACCACCGCGAAAGAAAATCCAAGCAACGTGATGCGACTGTGCTTCGTCACTTTAAACTCCTCCGTTCTAAGATTTTTGTGAGCGCTTTTGATAAATGGCCGAGTAGCGGCTGTTCCAATCTGGCCGTGCACCGGCACGGGACCCGCTACGGTGAGCGATCGACCAGCCCGAAGCCCGAGGGAAGAGAACAGTGGGCTCGCGCGCGTTCCGAATCTCTCGCGGCGATTGGATTACGCGAGAGGCAGCGAGGATGCTCGGTTGTCGAAGGAATGTGATGAAAACTTCGTAATAATTCACTGGCCGCACGCATAAGGGTATGAATCCAGATTCGCGGAGGGATGCTTCCAGATTGTGGGGAGAACTCTACGGATTCCGGTAGAGAAAGCTCGTAAAAATCTGAAACTCTGTAGGAATTGAGTAACGAAAATGCCGCGAGGTACTAGTCCCCGTCTTCCGTCGTTGCAGAGGACCTTCGCGTCCGTCCAAATCGCTATCCGCCGGCAATGGCCCCGATGATAAAAAATGGCTCTGCGCCTGACGCGACCTTGTCGGGCACCGGTGCATCCGGCGATTCGTGCGAAAAATCCTCTTCACAGGCGAAGAATCTCAAAAATGGCCGGCGCTCTTGCGTGGTCTGATCGCGGATCGTGCCGCGCAACATTGGATAGCGCGACTCGAGCGCATCGAGAATCGATCGCTGCGTAACGCGTCCCTCGACAGCAAGCTCGACGTCTCCGCTCACTTTCGCCAGCGTCCGCAGATGTGGTGGCAGTACCACTCGAATCATGGCAGCGTCTGCACCTCAACCGAGAGCACAGCGGGAAGATCGCGCACGATCGGCGTCCACGAATCTCCGGCATCTGCCGATGCGTAGACTTGCCCGCCGGTAGTCCCGAAATAGACACCGCATTTATCGAGCGAGTCCACGGCCATGGCGTCGCGCAGGACGTTGACGTAGCAATCGCTCTGCGGAAGGCCTTTCGTCAGCGCTTCCCACTCGTTTCCGCCCGACCGGCTGCGATAGACGCGCAACTTGCCCTCGGGCGGAAAATGCTCCGAATCGCTTTTGATGGGAACAACGTAAACGGTCTCCGGCTCGTGCGCGTGCACGTCGATCACGAATCCGAAATCCGTCGGCAAATTTCCGCTGATTTCGTGCCATGAATCGCCGGCATCGTCGCTGCGCATCACGTCCCAATGCTTCTGCATAAAAAGCGTGGCAGGGCGCGAGTGGTGCATCGCCACGTGGTGAACGCAGTGGCCCACCTCGGCAGTCGGCTCGGGAATGTACTGCGAATAAAGTCCTTTGTTAATGGGCCGCCAAGTCTTCCCCGCGTCATCGGTGCGGAATGCGCCCGCGGCCGAAATGGCGATATATATTCGATTCGAATCGCTCGGATCTTGAATAATCGTGTGCAGGCACATTCCTCCGGCGCCGGGCTGCCATTTGGGTCCCGTGCCGTGGCCGCGAAGTCCGGGTAGTTCCTGCCACGTCTGACCGGCATCCGTCGTTCGAAAAATCGCAGCGTCCTCAACTCCGGCGTAAACCGTGTCGGGATCCGCAAGTGAAGGTTCGAAATGCCACACGCGCTTGAACTCCCAGGGATGCGCCGTGCCGTCGTACCACTGATGCGTGCCCGGAACTCCGTCGTAGACGAACTTATTGCCCACAGGCTCCCAGGTCTTGCCGCCATCGCTCGAGCGCTGGACCAGCTGCCCGAACCAACCACTCGATTGCGAAGCATATAGCCGGTTCGGATCCGCGGGAGATCCCTTAACGTGATACATCTCCCAGCCCGCAAAATGCGGACCACCGATTTCCCATCGTTCCCGCTTTCCGTCCGACGTAAGAACGAAAGCGCCCTTGCGTGTGCCCACGAGTACGCGTACTGTGCTCATCTCCCGCTCCTCTGAAAATCAGGTTTCCGGCCGCCCCTCCCTGTTATTTTCTCACAGGAATCAGCGTGCGCAGCCGTTCATCACGCATGAACAGCCCGGCCCATACCAGCACGCCGACAACCACCGGAAACGCGAACAACGGGTTGGACATCCGCACCACGGTCGCGGTTGCTCCGCCAAGATATCCCATAAGCAAAATGGCGCCAAGAACGGATGTCCGCGGAATCACATAAACGGCAAGGCACGCGAACAATACCACTCCAATCGGGAGAACCAAGCCCGCGGATATCCGGCCTCCACTGCCGCGACCGTGGCGTTCCATCGGTCTCTCGAATTCTCACTGGCGCGCATCCGCAAGCCGCGTGTGCACCGTTTGAATTGTCTCCGCGTCGCCGGCAGCTTCTGCCATTCCCATCATCCTGCGCCAAACCGGCAGCGCCTCCTCCGGCTTCCCGGCCCGGTCAAGAGCCTTGGCGAGTTGCAACGTCGCCCCGTAATGATTCGGATTTCGAGCTAGCACCTCTCGGAACCGCGCGGCCGCGTCAGTTGGATCCGCTTGTTTGTAGAGCGCATCCAGCCCCTCTTCCATCAGTGTCTGAATTTCCTTCGCCGCGATCAGTGCTTTGAAATGCCGCGCGAGAACCGAACCGGCGCCGGGACTCGACATGATATCTTCAAAGTTCGGCACGAACTCCTCCACCTGGAAGCCATCAACACCGAGGTCTTTGTATCCGCGCAGGTAGGCGTCTGGAAACCCGAGGACATGTCCGAACTCATGCGCCAGCGTGCGCGGCGCGACATCATGCGGCCCGAGCACGATCGCCCGCCCCGCGGTTAGTTTGAGCGATTCCGCGCCGGTCGTCAGCACGGCCCCATCGACCGGAAACCGCGCCACGTGCGCCTCTAGGTTGATGTGCTCGCCCTTGGCCGGCGGCGCGCAAGCCGCGGCCGGCGCCTTCCCATCGTCACCCGGTGCGCAGTACAGGCGATCCGGTGGAATCGTGCGGATCGTCAGGAGTACGCGGTACTCGTCCTGGCCCTCGTACACGTGCCAATACGATTCGATCGCGCGCCGGAAAGATTCAACCACAGCGCTGTCCTGGATGTCCGTATAGATCGGCACCGTGACGATCCGCAACCGGCCGGCAGACGCATCAACGCGCACAAAATCAGGAGGGCCTGAATCAATCACGGGTGCTTCCAACGCTTGCCCAGGAGATGGGGACCGCTCCAGTTTGTCAACCTCGGCGTTCAAGCGCGAGGTGAGGACATCGAAGAATGGCCGGGCATTCGCTATTTGGCGTTGCCACAGCCAGTTGTAGTCGATGTCCGCGTCAATCACTCGGCGGCTATCCACTGCTTTCTTGTAGCCCGCGACGATCGCTTCATACGTCGGGTGTCTGCTTTCCGCCGTTTTTTGGGAAGCCGCCTCGAGGTCCGACTCGAGCCGCTCGAGGTCCGCCATTTCCCGCGCGATCAGTGTATCGCTCCACGGCCAACTGAAACTCACAACGTGGGATTTGACGAGCGGACCGAGCGGCGGGTCCGCGATGATGCGCGGAAGGATTTGGTAGCCGTACGCAATAGGCGGTGGCGGTTCGAGTGCCGGAAGCAGACCCGGCGCGTCGCGCTGCAACTGGACGGAAGCCTCGGCGTGGAAGCGATCGAGCCGTTCTTTGAGCGCGTGCTGGTGAACCTCCGCCAGGTGTCCGCGCACGACATAAGCAGGTTCCGGCGCGGGAGCCTGCGCGTGAGCTGCGACTGCGGCGCCCGTTAGTAATACGCCCAATGAAAGCGCGGCGGCCCGTCGCATTGAGAAATTATAGCGCCTGGCAGGCAATTCGCCGCACGACGGCCCCGGCCTCCAGGTTCTCTGCGCCGGAAGCTCACAGCGATGGGAGCAAGGTGTGGTTATCTCGCAAACTTCGAGGCAATACCAGCGGGAAGGGAAGCGGCCGCTTCGCAAGTCATTGATTTAGTTGGCGGGGCCGACGGGGTTCGAACCCGCGACCTCCTGCGTGACAGGCAGGCGTTCTAACCAAGCTGAACTACGGCCCCGCATTTGAAGACAAGAATCCAGACAAACTGCCCGTGAATCGCCGCTGCAATCCTCCGGCAAATTCACGTGGAACGATCCTATCACACATGACGCGGAAGAACATCGCCGGTTCATGTGGGCGCAAATTCTCAGTGGAAAATATTATTGGCAATCTTCTCAAGCACGTCGCTCGAAGCGACGCAGCACGTGCCGTTGCCGGATTTCCTCGGCGCCGCGGCGGCACGCCTCTCGATCGGGAAAGTCGCCCACGCTCTTCCAACTCTCATAACGAACCCATTGCCTGCCACACGCTGTGTTGCTACAATTGTTATAACGTCGGGAGGCTCACCATGCTCGAACTCAAGGTCCGCAAGATCGGCAATTCCCTGGGCGTCGTTCTGCCCAAAGAGGCCGTCAAGCGCCTGCGCGCAGGCAACGGCGACCGACTTTACCTCATCGAGGGACCGAATGGCGCTTATCAACTGACTCCCTACGATCCTGCCTTCGAGAAGAAAATGGCGAAGGCCGAAGACATCATCGGCCGCTACCGCAACACGCTGCATACTCTGGCGAAGTGAGAGAGCCTGTTTGGATCGACAAGCGCGACGCTCTTGCGCTTCACGGTCGTCTTCTGGCTCTCGACGGCGGCGCCGTGGGCCTTCGCGATGACGCGCTGCTCGAATCCGCCCTCGCCCGGCCGCGGCAACTTCTCGCGTATGGCAAATGCCCCGACATGGTTGCTCTGGCTACCGCGTACACAGCCGGAATCTTGCACAACCACCCTTTCATCGATGGCAACAAACGCACTGGTTTTCTCGTGGGCGTCCTGTTCCTTGAATTGAACGGCCATCGTTTCAATGCCACGGAAGAAGATGCCGCGCAGGCGGTGCTGGCATTGGCGGCCGGAACACTCGACGGATCCGCATTCGCTGATTGGATGCGAGCGAATGTGACGCGGCGCCGACGGAAGTAACTCGAAGATGTTCTCGTTACGCTGAGCGGCGCGTCTGCTGCTTTGTTCTGCTTTTGTGCGGATGGTGGGCGGTCAGCGATTTGAACGCTGGACCTTCCCGGTGTAAGCGGGATGCTCTAACCGCTGAGCTAACCGCCCTCACAACTCCGCAATCTTATAGGATGCACCAGGAAGCGTCAACGCGCGCAGGCAGAGCCGTGGTAGCGCGGGCGTCCCCGCCGGCGCTACCGAGCCCGATCGAATTGATGTTGGTCGCGCGTTAACACTGCATCCTTTATACGCGTCTACCTCTCCGAGGAAGCGAACCTGGCCTATACCGGCCAAACATGGGAAGCCGAGTTGACATTCGCGCGGGATTCGTGGGATCACCGGCTATGACCGATTGGCCCGCCCGGGAGGCCGCGCCGGTATCGGACGACACGAGCCTGGTGGAAGCCGCGCGCCGCGGCGATCGCGCCGCGTATGGACGCCTCTATGATCGTCATGCACGGATGGTCCACGGCATTCTCCTCGCGCGCGTTCCGCCCGGCGAAGTGGACGATCTCGTCCAGGATGTTTTTCTCCAAGCGCTGCCGCGGCTCGGCTCCTTGCGCGATGCCGCGCGATTCGGCGCGTGGCTCGCAGCCATTGCTCGCAATCGCGCCAACGATTATTACCGCCGTTCGCGGCCCACGACGGAGCTGACCGAATCGCTTCCCGCGGATCAGATCGAAGATCGCGCAGCGACCAGCGCGGAAATGGCGCAGGCGTCGGCAATCCTCGCCGCCATTCGCGAACTGCCAGATGCCTATCGCGAGACTTTGATCCTGCGCCTCGTCGAAGGCATGACCGGCCCGGAGATTGCCGCGCGCACCGGACTGACTCCCGGCTCGGTGCGTGTGAACCTACACCGAGGTATGCAACAGCTCCGCGAAAAACTCGGAGCGAGTTCGGTGAAGGGCTCAACGCTCTAACTGGCGTGAGGAGATGATGTGGAACGCTTGGCTGTGTCGAGCTGGGGCCAGAAGGACGAATTATGAATGACAATTATTTGTGGGACGGCTCAGGCGAGCCTGATCCCGAAATTCAAAAATTGGAAAACGCGCTGGGCCGCTTCCGGCACAATCAGCCAGCGCCCGATTTTCGCGCGCTCTCGCCAGCGACGCTGACGCTTCCTGCGCCGCGCCGCGTGCGCATCAGCTTCATCGCCGCATTTGTGGGACTGGCCGCCGCGGCGCTACTCGCAGTCGGCGTCGTAGAATACGAGAATTCTCTGCACCGGCCATCCATTAGCCAGTCAGCTTGGAATGTTTCTACGAGGGAAGGCGCCCCGCGAATCGGCGCAAAGATGATCGGCATCAACGGGGAGATGGCACCTCTGCAGGCAGGCGAGACGCTCGAGACCGACGAGAACTCTCGCGCGACTATCTCCGACAGCGCCACCGGTGAAGTCGAGGTTGATCCCGACACTCGCCTGCGCGCCGTCGAAGCGCGTTCCGGCACGAAGCGTCTAGCTCTAGATCGCGGCACGATTCACGCCCAAATCTGGGCGCCCGCAGGCAGCTTCGTCGTGTATACTCCCTCAGCCGTCGCCGTAGATCTCGGCTGCGTCTATACGCTGCACGTAGACGATTCGGGCAACGGACTTTTGCAAACCTCATTCGGCTGGGTCGGCTTCAAGCTCGACGGCCACGAATCCTTCATCCCAACCGGCGCGGCCTGTGCGACGCATCCAAATTCAGGCCCCGGCAGTCCCTATTTCGAAGACGCCCCAGCAAAGCTGCGCGAAGCTCTCGCGCAATTCGATTCCGGAAGCGCGACGCCCGCCCAGAAAAGCTCCGCGCTCGCTATCGTCCTCGCCGAAGCTCGCAAGCGCGATGCACTCACTCTCTGGCATCTGCTCTCGCGAGCAGATGAATCCGATCGGTCGCGCGTCTATGACCGGCTCGCGTCGCTCGTTCCCGCGCCGGCCGGCGTGACGCGCGACGGTATTCTTCGCCTCGATCGCACCATGCTCGATAGCTGGTGGAATCAACTGGGTCTCGGCGACGTCCGCCTCTGGCGCAATTGGGAGCGCAATTGGCCGCACTCAGAACATGCCGCGAAATAATTTCAGCAACCCTCGCCACGAGTTAACAGCGGCCATATTTCGAGCGTCTTGTCATTCGTAACACACCATCGCTCGAAAGGAGATCGCAAACACAATGAAAACCTCACGTAACTTCACTGTCCGTTGTGCAGCCGGAGCTTACGCCGCGCTGTTCCTCCTCGTGTCCGCAGCGTACGCAGGACCTCCTCTGATCTGCCACCAAATCGAAATCGGCAACGCTAAATCGCTGCCCTGGGTCAGCCACGACTGGAATCTAAGCGGCGGCGAAAAGTACGACACCGGGAATCTGGTTCGCGACACCCTCGCGATACTCGATTCCAATACTCCCGTCCTTGTGCGTATGGAAACGCTTCGCCGCGCGACTCTCTACGCGCGCAAGGATCCGCAGGCCGCGAAGGAACTGCTCACGAAGCTCTACACTCGCGCAACCTCCGCAGAATTCGCCGGCCGCACCGACGGGTTGGCATGGTTCGACGCCGGTTATCTCGCCGAAGCCTACAAACAGTGGATCGGCAAGGAAGAGAACAGTCCGGCGACCGGCCTAGACGGCTACGCCTGGGTGAAAAAGTCCATAGCAATCCGCGGCGACGATCCGCAAATGGAATTCGCCGCTGCACTCCTCACGCTGGCAGGCCCGCAGGACGAACACCGCACACACGTGGAGAAAGCGGTTGCGGGGGCAAAGTCCGATCCGCTGCTTGCTCAGAATCTTTCAACGCGCTACATGGGCAGCCAAACCCCGACCATGGCCGACCTTTTGTCGAGTGGACCCTCCGCAAAGAAATCAAATTGACCCGTATCCCTTGGAGCTTGCCGGTCCGGTCTTTGGCCGGCAGGCTTCAAGGATCAGCGCTTCGTTGCGAATCCTCTCGCGATTTTCTGCACGCTCTCCCCAAAGGCGGCTTTCCTCCTTTCCTTGACCTCCGGCGAAGCAGACAGTAGACTGAAATTGATTCATCGAGAATCCCGGAGACGCTGGAAATGCTGCTGCAGCGCGATTTCGTCGGTTACATGGCCAAGGAAGTGGTGAAGCGCCTGATCGCCGCCGAGATGATCGAAACGAAGGTGCCCGATGCCGTGGCGCAGCGCGTCCGCCAGGCCATGGCCGAGGAATTGGGCATCGAAGACCGCCTGAACGAAGAAGTCCGCGAAATCCTGAACCAGCATTCGGACGAAATGCGCCGCACCGGCGTCAGCTACCAGGACATGTACAAGAAGGTGAAGGGAGAATTGGCGCGCCAGCGCAAATTGATTTTGCGCTAGCGCAGCGTTGCTCGGCGCCTCGAGCGCCATACGATGAGACTCAGTCGCGAAAAAACAGTGCGCGTCTCGCACAAGATCATCGATGTGCTGGTTTCGCTCGACGAAGTGGATTTCATCGAGGATCGCGACACCATTCGACTCGAGGTCGTGAATATCCTCACCGCCCTCCTGAAACTCGAAGAGCAGGTCGACACCGAAGTCCGCACCAAGATCACGTCCCAGAAGCGTGAAATCTTAGAGGGCAGCGAGGAGTGGGACGTCCTCTACCGCAAATATTACGCCGAAGGACTAAAGCGCATGGGCGTAGCCGAAGTAGTCGAGCGTTCGTAATTCTCAAGTTTTCCTCAGCGTTCTCTGCGTCTCTGCGGTGAAATTGCATTCCACAAACAAAAAGGGCGTCGCGATTTCACCAGGACGCCCTGAGTCTATTCGAATGTTCGTTTCTTAATCCGGACGCCGCTTCAACACCGGCCGGTCATCGTCGGGATTCTGATCCCCGGTGTTATCGGTCCCGGTCGTGGTCGTTGGCGTTTCCGTCTTCTTTCGCAGCGTCGGTTTGTCCTTTGCGCTCTTCTTGTCGGTGACTTTCTGCCCCGCTTCGATCGCGGCGAGGCGCTTCTTCACCACATCGAACTCCGACGTTGTGACGATGTAATCCTCGCGCGATGGGAGAAGAGCCGCGATTTCCTTTTGCGTCGCTTCGATGCGGTCCGGCGTCGGCGGATGCGTCGAGAAAACCTTCGGGATCGTCCCCGGGTGCTTCTTTTCGTCCGCTTCCACCTTTTCGAAGAAGGTTACGAAGGAATTCGGATCGTATCCGGCCTTGTACATGTATTGCAGGCCCAGATAGTCGGCTTCGCGTTCCGCATCGCGGTTGAATTTCAAATACGTCACGGGAATCAGGAAGTTCAAGCCTTCGTAGAGGCCGTAGCCTGCCCAACCGCCGGGCCCAAGAAGAATTAGCGGAATGGTGGCCATCTGCATAATGTTGGCCTTCGTCGCGTTGCGGGTGCCATGCCGAGCACAAACATGCGCAATTTCATGCGCCATCACTCCCGCCATTTCCGATTCCTCATCGGCCCGCAACACTATGCCGCTATTCACATAAAAGAATCCGCCGGGCAGCGCAAAGGCATTCACCACATCGGAATCAATCACCTTGATCGTGAAGGGCACCTGCGCGTCCGAGTTGCGCACCAGGTTCTGCCCGACGCGATTCACGTATTCCGTCACCACCGGATCGGTGATGAACTTCGAAACGCGGTCCACTTCCTGCGCCAGTTGCTTGCCCAGCGCAATTTCGTGCTCCATCGAGTACATATCCAGCCCATGTCCGACCTTGCGGTTGCCGATGGCGTTGACGTCCGCCTCGCTTCCACCTTTGACGCCCGGCTTGGTTCCAGGCTCATCCGCGGGCACGTCGGCCTGCTGCGTAGGCTGCGCATCGGGAGCGGCTTGCGCGCCCTGCTGCTGCGACTGTTGATCGGCGGGCGGCGGCTGTTGCTGAGATTGCTGTTGCGGCTGCTGCGGTGGCGCTTGCGACGGTTGCTGGGCGAATGCAACGGGATAAGCCAGCGCCGCCGTCAGTAAAATGGCCCCGATTTGCCTGACCCATGGATTCATTCACCACCTCCGGCGAGCCTTGACGGCATTATACACCCGTCAACCTGCATGCCCTGGATACTTCGATGTCGCCTCGAGCAAAAGAGTTTCTTTGCCTCCTGCGATTCCTCGGAAGCTTATTGACGGCCCGCGCGATTCTGTCTAAATTCGTCTGTGGCGACTATGTCGGTGCACAAAATACAGGTCGGGCAGGTCTGGAAACAGGACACGAGCGGTGAAACCTATCTGATTACAAAGGTTTACAACGAAGCGCTCACGACGTTTGCTGTGCTGCGCAAGGCCGGCGCCGAGTCGGAAGCTCCGCTGCGCGTCCGCGTCGAGCGCAATACGAAGGGCCAGCAACTCCCAGGCTTTACCTACGCGCAGGGTGCAGAAGACTTCTAGCCCTTAGCACGCCCGTCTCCTTCAGACCGAGCGCACCGGCATCTTCACGATATCGTCCACCGCAAGGATCTCCCGCGTCAGGAACGGCTCCGCGTACTTCACTCCGATCATCCGTCCGTAATAGCTCGACATCACGCTCATACGCGATTCCAGCTCGTCCAACGGAATGTAGACCTTCGAGCGCTTGTCTTTTTCCGAGGGCGCAAACTGCGACTTGTATGCCAGGATCGCCCGCCGGCGGCGATCGAATTCCCGCGTGATATCCACGGCGAAGTTCGGCCTCACGTTCTCTTCGTATGCGGTCGAGTAAATGATCTTGAACGGCCGAAATGCCTCGCCGCCGATCGGCAGCCGCTTCAATCCCGCGAGAAAGCAGCCCTCGTAACTGAGCCGCCCGGCATAGTAATGATCGGGATGGCGTCCTTCCCAGTACGGAAGAATCACAATGTGCGGCTGCAGTTCGCGGATCATGCGCGCCAGCTCGAGCTTGTATTCCTCGTTCACTTCGAGCCGCGAATCCGGCAGCCCCAGATTCTCGCGCACTTTCACGCCCATGATCTTCGCCGCAGCCACGGCTTCCCGCGCGCGAATCTCCGGAGTTCCGCGCGAGCCCATCTCCCCGCGCGTCAGATCGAGAATCCCAGTGCGATAGCCGCGCGCCGCCATCTTGATCAGCGTCCCGCCGCAAGTCAGCTCCACATCATCCGGGTGCGCCGCGATCGCCAAGAGATCAAGCTTCATGCATCCTCCACGAACCGAAGGATTGTACTGCATTTCTCCCCGCCCTCTGCGTCTCTGCGGTACCTGTCCGCGCGACTTTTGGTGGCAGCCCCCGCATTCGTGCGGGGGAGGAGCGCTTCAGCGCTCCGAAACAACATCGCCTTTAACGATGCGCTTTAGCGCTGGGCAGTTCGCAGCTATCCCATCGAGCAGCTTTTATTAGGAGGCATAAACTTTCGAATGCCGTCGAGAAATTGGGACAATGCTCAGTGCTCGGTTGACACGAAAACGCGCAATGTTAAGGTGATGACTCGATCCCACTCCGAAAGCGAAGGAGCACCAAATGTCCGAAACCCCACTCGCAGGCCAAGTAGCCCTCGTCACCGGCGCCGCGAAACGCATAGGCCGCAGCATCGCCCTGCGCCTGGCATCTGAAGGCGCGGATATCGTAATCAACTACGAGAACTCAAAATCGGACGCCGAGGAAGTGGTAGCGAAAATCACCGCCTCAGGCCGCCGCGCAGCAGCCATCCAAGGCGATGTCTCAAAGAAAGCCGACGTAACGAAACTATTCGCCGCCATCGAAAAGGAATTCTCCCGGCTCGACATCCTGGTCAACAACGCCGGAACATTCTTCGCCGCGGATTTCGAGACGCTGACTGAAGAGCAATGGGACCGCATCATGAACACGAATCTAAAAGCCCAATTCCTCTGCGCCCAGGCCGCAATTCCTCTTCTTCGCCGAAGTCCGAGTGCGCAAGCGCACATCGTAAATATTTCCTCGCTGGGCGGCATCCTCGCGTGGCCAGCCTTCACGCACTATTGCGTCTCCAAGGCCGGCGTGATCCATCTGACAAAATGCCTCGCTCGCGGCCTCGCTCCGAAGATTCTCGTGAACAGCGTCGCTCCCGGCACAATTCAATTTCCAGGCGAAGCTCCCGACGATGATTACATCAAGCGCACGCCGGTCCATCGCACCGGAACGGGCCAAGACATAGCCGACGCGGTCGCCTTCTTCGTGAAATCAAATTTCGTCACTGGGCAAATTCTCGCGGTCGATGGCGGCCGCATGCTCGCGTAAATCGCGGCTTGCTCCCTTTCGTAGCGCCGGCTGCCAGCCGGCGTCTTTGACTTTGTACCGCGCTGCCACGATGCCACTTGGCCAGCATCGATCGCAGCCAGACGGCTCCGTTCCGACTCCGCGCCGAACTCCCAAGGCCCCTGGATCGCCTCACAAAAACACCGGCAAGCTGCCGGCGCTACGAACGGCTGCAGAAATGAAAAGGGGCGGCCGATTGGCCGCCCTCGAAGAATTCTGTTCGAATACGCGAAATTAGTACGCGGCGAGTTTCTCCATGCCTGCCATGATCTTCTCAGTGTTTACCTGCCAGGCTTTTTCCAGCGGCGGGCTGAACGGCATTGCGGGAATATCCGGTCCGGTGATGCGCATGATAGGGCCATCGAGATCGTCGAATGCTTCCTCGCCGACGATGGCCGCGAGCTCCGCGCCGATTCCCATGGTGCGCTTGTCTTCGTGGACGATCAGGCACTTGCTGGTTTTTCTCACGCTCGAAAGAATCGTATCTTTGTCCAGCGGCGCCAGCGTCCGCAAATCCACCACCTCGGTCTCGACGCCCTTCTTCGCCATCTGCTCCGCTGCATCCATCGAAAGATGCAGCATCGAGCCGTAAGTCAAAATGGTCATGTCGCGCCCTTCGCGACGCACCGCCGCCTTGCCCAGCGGCACGATGTAATCGTCGTCAGGCACATCGCCCTTGACCGAGCGGTACAGCTTCTTATGCTCGAAGTAGAGCACCGGATTCGGATCGCGAATCGCCGCGAGAAGCAAACCCTTCGCGTCGTATGCAGTCGCCGGCATCACCACCTTCAATCCCGGCTCGTGCGTAAACCACGCGGCATTCTCTTGCGAGTGATAGAGGCCGCTGCCTGAGCTTCCGCCGCAGCAAATGCGCACCGTAATCGGAACCTTAAACGCACCGTTGCTGCGGTAATGGATTTTCGCCGCCTGCTGGACGATCGCGTCCATCGACGGCGTGATGAAATCCGCAAACTGTATTTCCGGCACAGGCCGCAAACCCACCATCGCGGCGCCGAGCGCCGAAGCGATAATGTTGTTCTCCGCCAGCGGCGTATCGAGGACGCGGTCCTCGCCGTACTTCTCCCAAAGCCCCGCGGTGGCCTTGAAAACGCCGCCCGAAGGCCCGATATCCTCGCCCATGATGAAGACGCGATCGTCGCGCTCCATTTCCTGATCGAGCGCTTCGGTGATGGCGTCAATATATGTAATCGTCCGTGACATTCGCTCTCGTTTTCCTTCCGCTAGTCGGCCCAGACGAAATTCGTGATTTCCGACGCGTCTGGATAAGGACTTTTCTCGGCAAACTCGACGGCTTCATCAATTTCGCGTGTAATCCCATCCGCGATCTGCTTTTTCTTCGCCTCGGTCAGAACTTTTTTCTCGATCAACGATTTCTCGAAGGTCGCGACAGGATCTTTCTTTTTCCACGACTCGACTTCTTCCTTGGTGCGGTATTTCGCGGGATCAATTTCCGAGTGGCCGTACCAGCGATAAGTCTTGCACTCGATCATCGTCGGACCTTCGCCCGCGCGCGCCCGCGCGATGGCTTTGGTCGCCGCGTCGTAAACTGCCAGCACGTCGTTCCCATCCACGCTGACGCCGGGGAAGCCGTAGGCCTTGGCCCGGTCCGAAAGGTCCTTCAGCGCCGTCTGCAAGCGCAACGGCACCGATTCGGCCCAGAGATTGTTCTGGCAGACGTACATAATCGGCAGCTTATGCACGCCGGCAAAATTGAGCGCCTCATGGAAGCCGCCGATGCTCGTCGCGCCATCACCAAAGAACGAGACGACGACGGAATCCTTCCCGAGCCGCTTCAGCCCGAACGCAACGCCTGTGCCGACGGCCAATTGTCCGGCGATGCTGCTCGCTGGGGTAATCACATTCAGCTCGGGATAGCCCATATGCGCCGGGGAGGATCGCCCGCGGTCCGTGCTGGTCGCCTTGGCGAAGAGCTGTGCAAAGCAGAACTTCAGCGGCGCGCCCTTGATGATATTGGAGGTCCAGTCGCGGTGCGACGGCGCGATCCAGTCGTCTTTGCGGAGGGTATAGGCCGCGCCGACCTCCGTGGCTTCCTGGCCCACTCCCGAGTAGAAGTTTCCGCCGAACTTGCTCTGGCGAAAGAGGATACGCGCCTTTTCGTCGCACATCCGGCACTTCAGCACCGCGGTATAGAGGCCAATCAGCAGGTCGTTCGAATAGGCGGGTTTCTCGGTGTCGGGCTCCATGACCGCCCGGCTAACTTTCGATGCCATCTTTGCTCCTGTCAGCGCGCGGCTGACTGAAAATCATCGCAAAGAATATATCACGAATGGGAATCCGCGTGGAAATCGCCAGTAGATCGGTAGTGTCTTAATTTGGATTCTCGGAACGTTTCTTCTCTTTGCGCTTGGGTATCCCGCCCATTCTTTCAATCTTCTTGGCACCGCTAACGAACGTGTAGACGGTCGGGTCTTCGGTAACAGGTTCACTGTCAAAAACGTGTCTATAGGTAACGGTGAGGTCGAAAAACACAAAGTCTCTATCCCCCGCGCACTCAAAGACATCCACGAACCGATCCCTAACGTCCATTACCGCGCCAGCAGCCAGAGAATGGTAAGGTTGATCGAAATCGACAACCTCGCCCAATGGGTCACGACCATCAATCCTTGTAACGCTCCAGTGGGTGATAACAGCGGGGGTTTTTCCCATATTGGTAAATCTCACGGTCTGGATCAAATAAGCACCTCTTATAAGTTCCTCCTCACTCATCTTTGTATGCTTCCCCTCTGGCAGATTGCGATGCCAGCCGTACCCCTTGAAATAAGTGGCCGTTGGGATCATTTCGGCAACGATCCACGCACGCTCGCTATTAATCGCAACTTGAGCCATGTGCGCCATTTCAGCGGTCTGACGTTCCATGATTCCAGCCTGTCGATTTATGGCTTCGACACTTTTTCTTGTTGCTTCCGCTTGAACGTCAATGGCTTTGAGCGTTCTAGCGGCATAGTAAATTCCTCCCAAAGCCGCATAGAAGAGGGCCCACGATGGATCAAGCGAGAAAGTTTGCCATCTCAAAACCAACTTCCTTATCCAATCCCAATAGAAACGCGCGGAGCGGGGGTATTGCTGTTGCTGTTCGGGATACTGTTGGAAATTACGAGGCCAGCCGACATTGGAGTGGCCAAAGAGACTCCGCGCAGCATATGCGGTTATGTGCTCATCGGCATTGGAGCGTTTCTGATCATTTTGCCCCATTTGGCCGAAGACGATAGTAAGCAGGACGATGATCCCGACCAGACTTTTCATATCCACAATACTGTACCACGAAAATACCTCTTGACAAGCACTAATTACTGGGGTACAGTAATTGGGACAGGGAGAATGGATATGCCAAACGTCCTAGCGAAAGACAAGCAAATCGCGGTAATCAGCGCCCTAGCAGAGGGTTCGGGAATCCGCCAGATTGAGCGTATGACTGGCGTTAACCGCAATACGATTATGAATCTTGGCGTGCGCGTAGGGAACGGCTGTGCCAAGCTGCTAGACGAGAAGATGCGGAATCTATCCTGTCATCAACTGCAATTCGATGAGGTGTGGGGGTTTATCGGCAAGAAGCAAAAGAACGTGACGAACGAGGATGACCAGCAGTTAGGGGACGTTTGGACATTCTGCGCGATTGACGCCGATACCAAACTCGTACCATCGTTCAAGGTCGGGAAGCGCACTAACGAGACCGCAGATGCATTTGTGGCCGATGTAGCGTCGCGGATGGCGAATCGAGTCCAGATTTCGAGCGATGCTCTGAATGTCTATGTCGAGGCAATCGAAAAGACGTTTGGCGGCGCAGTTGACTTCGCTCAAATCATAAAGACCTATGACGAGCACTACGACCACCCGGAGCGCAAGTATAGTCCAGCATCTTTCGTTTCGGCTGAGAAGCGCCGCGTCGTAGGCTTTCCACAGATGAAGTTGGTTTCAACTAGCTACGTTGAGCGCCTAAACGGAACTACGCGCCTTCACATGCGCCGCCTGACTCGCCTAACGTACGCTTTCAGTAAGAAGATTGAGAATTTCGAGGCGGCAGTTGCGCTCCACTTCGCATACTACAATCTCGTGAAGCGGCATAACACGTTGCGGACTACCCCAGCAATGGCGGCGGGAATCGAACCTAGTTTCTGGACGGTTGGTGATCTGATAGAGGCGACTGTGTGAACCATATCGAGAAGCTGCGAGAAACAATTCGGCGCTTCCATGGCGTCGAATCGAAGCACGTCGAGAGTGTGCCTGTGAAAGAAGTCTTTCAAGGCAAGACTGTATGGGAGGGAATAGTTGAGGTGTTCGAGTTAATTGACCATCCTGAGGCAACACGCCTATACGCGTGGATACATGATGTTGAGAGCGGCAGGAGACGTTACGTCACTGTGCTTCACGTTGGCCCGATAGATTCGCCGCAAGCGGCAGTACGAGGCTCTATCGTGAGGGACTACAGACTTGGTGAAGAGGCCTAAGAAAGCTGGACGTCCGCGATTGCCCAATGGAATCGCCAGAGTCGGCACGTTGCGTGTGCGTGTTACGCCAGACAGATTGCGAGCGATCGAAGCGGCAGCAAAGACGAAAAAACAGACCGTATCGGAATGGATTCGCAGCACGTTGGATGCCGCAATCGGAGGCTAGAATTTGAAATTAAGACACTACCAGTAGATCGCACGTCAGAGTGTTACGTTGCGAAAGCTGCAGCCCCAGCCGCTGCAACTCCCGCGACGGAACGGGAATGGAAGGGGGTGCCATTTTGTCACGGCCTGAAATCACTCGGGTCCTTTGTTTCCAATGAGTTGCGGCGATTTATGCGTGTGACCGTGTCACGGCCAGAAATCGTGTCCCTGTGGCTTGTACCCTGAATCATGCGAGTGTGTGTAGGCCCGAATTTGGCGCAAGATTCCATGACGGAGTGTTCCGCTTGCACACTAACTCAGTCCGCGGGGAATTCCCAGAGTACGATCTGCGCGATTGCAGACTGGCCGAATCCTAGGTTTTTCCTGGAGTCCGGGCCGCCAGCTTTGCGACGAACTCGCGATCCGCGGGCAAGAAATCTAACTCCAGCAGATTCTCTGGCGCGACCCAGCGCAGATCCTCAAAAGCGAGGTTGTGCATGTCCTTTTCATCGGCTTGCGCGGTGAAAAATATCAATTCGATTTCGCGGGCCAATTCAGCATAGCGATGCCGGGTGCGAAAGCGCTCTTCCCCAATGGCTGCCTCGACGCCTAACTCTTCTTTCAGCTCGCGGGCGAGGGCTTGCGCGGGCTGTTCGCCGGGCTGAACTTTGCCGCCGGGAAACTCCCACTTGAGGCCGAAGGCGTCATTTTTGCGGCGCTGGCAAGCCAGAATGCGGCCGCGCGACTCAATCATAGCGGCGACAACGACGAGCGGCTCGGAAGAACGTGAAGGCGGCGTTTGCGCGCGACGCGTTTTCATGGCGAAAGCTCCGGATGAATGGCATGCAGAAGAGCGCGAGCGCCGACGATGAGCGGCGGGCCCGGCGTATTCAGCAGTTCGTCGCGAATGACCACGACGCGCCGGTTTTTGATCGCGGGTACGTTGCGCCAGCGCGGATTTTCGAGAGTGCGCCGCGGATCGGCGCGCTCGCCCGTTGCGGTCCACGCGAGAATGATCACTTCCGGCGCGGCCTTCGCAATTTGCGCGTCATTTACGCGTTCGCCGGCCGGCACGATCATCTTCCCGCCCGCGAGATTTACAAGTCCCGCCACCCAGGGCGGGGAACTGATTCGCGGATTCGGCCAGGCCTCGGCATAGACACTCGGCCGCGATTTCGCGCGGACCGCGAGCCGGCCGATGGCGGCAAACTGCTGCTTCATTCGCGACCTCAATTTCTCGGCGGCAGCGCGGCGATTCGTCAGTCCGCCCAGCCGCCGGACATCCGCGTAAATATCTTCCAGAGTTCGAGGATTGAGCGCGACGAATGCGGCGGGCAGCTTCAGCAATTCCGCCACAACTTCCGGCCGGAAGGGAACTGACCCGACGATTAAAGTCGGACGCAGAGATGCGACTTCGCGGACATCCAGCTTCCAGCAATCACCCACGCGCGCCAACCGCCCCACAGGCGCAACTTCGCCGCACCATTTGCTGACGCCGACGACGCTACGCCGCGCGCCGATCGCGAATAAGATGGAAGTCGCGTTCGGCGCGAGTGAGACGATGCGCTCCTCGAATTTGCCGGCACGGCGCGTCATCAACCCCAAGATTCTACTCGCGAGTTCAAGAAACACACACACATGGCCATCAGCGGGACTTTGGCTTGGAGAACCGATTTATAGCGGATGGTGGCCGCGAATTTCGGGCAACGGGCCGAGATCCATGAAGCGCACATCGCGGGCCTCGTCGCGGACCGAACTGAGCGCCACGATAACCTCGCGGATGTAGTAGTAGGTTCCGGCGAGCAAGGAGATCATGGCGAGAACAAAAACGATGGCGGCAGCCATTGCGGCATGTTCCCAGTAAAGGCCAAAGCCAAGCAGCAGGCAGGATGCGATCGTTCCGGCGAGAGAGATGAGCACCAGGAGGAAGCAGCGTTGAATCATTGCGGCGCGCTTCTCGATCGCGGTGATCTGTGCCGTGTAGGCCTCGGCTTCCTGCAGGCGGTCATTCTTGGCGGCGTCATGCTTGGCGTGAATGAATTGACGCAGGCGGCTGACGATGCCCATCAGCCGGACGTTGATCGAGAGGATGAGCAGGGAAGTGGCGGATACGAAGAGAGCGGGAGCGAGGAAGGCTTGAAACAGGCGAGTGATGTCGGTCATGGCGGAGCCTTTCCGAAGTGTGAGTGCGTTCTCGTGTCGGAATTGTAGGACTTGTGCGGCGACTAGGCCAGCCCGCTGTCAGCGAGTAAATTTGTTGGCGAGAGTCGTCGCCGGCATCGGACGCTGAGATCCTTCGTCCGCCGAGGCGGACTTCAGGATGACAGCGCTCTAACCGTTTCGTAAGACGCAAAGTCGCGCGCTGACATAAATTCCGATGAATTGCTGAATTCTAGATGTGGAGTTTTGGGCCGGCCTTTTTGATCTCTACCGGAGCGTCGGCGGCATTCTCGGTGAAATTGTTCACGAACATTACCGCCAGTTCGCGGGCCTTGTGGTCATAGGCGGTCTTGTCCTTCCAGGCGTCGCGCGCGTTCATAATTTCATCGGGGACGCCGGGGCACGACACCGGCACGGCAAATCCAAAAGTCGGATCGAGCTTTGTGGCCGCGTCCTTGAGCGCGCCGGATAAAACAGCTTTGACCACCGCGCGGGTGAATTCGAGTTTGATCCTTTGACCCTGTCCGTAAGCGCCGCCGCTCCAGCCAGTGTTCACTAGCCAGACATCCACATTGTGCTTGGCCAGCTTTTCGCCGAGCAATTTGGCATAGACCGTCGGCGGCAGCGCCATAAAGGGCGCGCCGAAGCAGGTGCTAAAAGTCGCTTGTGGCTCTTTGATTCCCGATTCAGTTCCGGCGATTTTCGCAGTGTAACCGGAAACAAAATGATACATCGCCTGTGCGGACGTGAGGCGCGACAAAGGCGGAAGAACGCCGAAGGCATCGCAGGTGAGCATGATGATGTGTTTGGGATGTCCGGCCTTGCCGGTGCGGGTCATGTTGGGAATGTGTGTGATGGGATAAGCGGCGCGTGTATTTTCGGTGAGCGAGGCGTCGTTCAGATCGACGTGCCGCGTGCGCGTGTCCATGGCCACATTTTCCAAGATCGTTCCGAAGCGCCGCGTGGTTTCGTAAATCTCGGGCTCGCCTGCGGGAGATAAGCGGATGACTTTGGCATAGCAACCGCCTTCGAAATTGAAGGCGCCATTTTCGCTCCAACCGTGTTCGTCGTCGCCAATCAATGTGCGATCGGGATCGGCGGAGAGTGTAGTTTTGCCTGTCCCCGACAAGCCAAAGAAAATGGCCACGTCATTCTCATCAGTGCCGTAGTTCGCCGAGCAGTGCATGGCCATCACGCCTTTTTGCGGAAGCAAGTAATTCATCACCGTAAAGATGGATTTCTTGATTTCACCGGCGTATGCGGTGCCGCCGATCAGAATTAGTTTTTTCCCAAAGTGCAGCAGCACGAATGCTTCCGAGTGCGTGCCATCTACTATAGGGTCGGCGTGAAAATTCGGGGCGTGCAGGACGGTAAATTCCGGAACGTGTTGCGCCAGCTTTTCAGGATCCAGCTCGCGGATAAACATGGTGCGGGCGAAAAGGGCGGCCCAGGCCCGCTCGCTGACCACGCGAACGGGAATGCGGTATTGTTCGTCTGCGCCTGCGTAGCAGTTCTGAATGAAAATGTCCTTTCCCTGGAGATAGGCGCAGAGCCGGTGCTTGAGGGCGTCAAATTTCGCGGCATCGAGCGGACGATTGACTTGGCTCCAGGATATTTTGCGTTCGCTGGAAGGCTCGCGCACGAAGAATCGGTCTTGCGGCAAACGGCCGGTGTATTGGCCTGTGCGCACGACGAGCGGGCCGAGATGACTCAGCGTTCCTTCATAGCGGCGAATGGCCTCTTCGTAAAGCGCAGCCGTGGGCAGATCCCAATAGACACGCCCGAGATTGTCGAGGCCGAGATCTTTGAGACTTTGCTCCTGCAGGGCGGTTTTTGGATCATTCGATTTGGCGGACTCGATTCCGCGAGGAGCAGTTAGTACGGACATGATGAGTTCCCCTTTCTAACGAGCAGCGACATTAGTTTCGATGGAGCGATTGAGCGGCCCGTGACAGTGTTCCGACCGGGCACACTTGGCGCAATCTCCCTTTCGCTTTATCGGCTAGAGGCAAAGGGGAGTTTAGGGAAAGGCCCGACGATTGTGCGCGCGTTGACTTGAACGGTGTCGCGACCTAATATGACGCGGAGTTCCGGGGCGAATGATCAACGAATCCATCTCGCACTATCGCATCCTCGAAAAACTTGGCGGCGGCGGCATGGGCGTGGTTTACAAGGCGGAAGACACGCGCCTGGGCCGCATGGTCGCGCTGAAATTCCTGCCCGATGAAACGGCGCGCGATCCGATCGCTCTGGATCGGTTTCGCCGCGAGGCGCGCGCAGCTTCGGCCCTGAATCACGCGAACATCTGCACGATTTACGATATCGGCGAAGCCGACGGCAAGCCGTTTCTGTGCATGGAGCTGCTCGAAGGCTCGACGCTCAAGCACGTGATTCTCGGGCGCCCGATGGAAATCGAGCGGCTGTTGGATATCGCGTTGGAAGTCACCGACGCGCTCGAAGCGGCGCACGAACGCGGGATCGTCCATCGCGACATCAAGCCGGCCAATATTTTCATCACCAAACGCGGGCACGCCAAAATCCTGGATTTCGGCCTGGCCAAAAAACGTCGGCATTAAGGCAATTCCCGCCGTGGGCGCCGACGCAACGCAAGACCAACTCACGCCTCCAACGAAGGAAGAGAATCTCACCAGCCCTGGCAGCGCCGTCGGCACGATCGCCTATATGTCGCCGGAGCAGGTGCGCGCCAAGGAAGTGGATGCGCGCACCGATCTCTTCAGCTTCGGCGTGGTGCTCTATGAAATGGCCACTGGCGTGTCGCCATTCCGCGGCGAATCCACCGGTGTCATCTTCGACGCGATTCTAAATCGTCCGGTCGCGGCGCCCGTGCGGTTGAATCCCGAAGTTCCCGCGGAACTCGAGCGCATTATCGGCAAGGCGCTCGAAAAAGATCGCGACACGCGCTACCAGCACGCCTCCGACATGCGCGCCGATTTGAAGCGCCTCAAGCGCGAACTGGATTCCACGCGATCCGCAAAGAACGTGGCGATCGCGAACGAGCCAGGAGAGCATCTCAGCTCACCTGCGCAGCCTGCGGCGAGCGCTCCGCGAGATTCGTCGGTGTTCGCGGCGGCGAAGAGCGACAGCGCCGCGCGCGCGGCGCATCCGTCGGGAAGCTCGGTCGTCGCCGAGGCCGCCGGTCAGCACAAAGGCGCGCTCGTGGGAATCGCTGTGGTGGTTCTGATTTTGATAGTCGGCGCGGGCTACGGGGTTTATTCGTTGCTGCGCGCAAAGCCCGTGGCCTTACCCTTCCAGAATTTCACCATCTCGCAAATCACCAACAACGGAAAATCCGCACAGGCGGCGATTTCACCGGATGGAAAATATATCCTGAGCGAATTGGTTGATGCCGGCAAAGCCAGTCTCTGGCTGCGCAACGTGCCCACCAACAGTGATACGCAAGTGATCGCCCCGGCCGACGCCATTTATAACGAACTCGGATTTTCGCCGGACGGTAACTACATCTATTTCCGGAAAGCGGAGACGGCGGTTCAATTTAGCTACAATTTGTATCGCGCGCCGGTGCTCGGCGGTGCGCCGCAGTTGATTGTCCGCGATATCGATTCGGGCGTTTCCTTTTCACCGGACGGCAAGCGCTTTGCCTACGTGCGCGCGAACGACCCCGAAGTCGGCAAGTATCAATTCCTCACCGCGAATCCGGATGGCACGGATGAAAAGGCGTTCTTCACCGCACCTACTCCGCTAATTCCGCAAGCGCTGGCGTGGTCGCCCAACGGAAAGCAGGTTGCGGCTGTCATCCCGCAAAGTGGCGATGAACTCAGCTCCATCCATCTCTACGATATCGTTTCCGGCAAGTCGGAAACGGCGGCGATCTTCAAGGACAAGCTTCTTCGCAAACAGATCTGGCTCCCCAATGGCGAGGCTCTGCTGGGCATTTACCAGGGTGTAGCCGGCAGCCCGAGGACGCAGATCGGCATTACCTCGATTCCCGGCGGGCAATTTCAGCAGGTGACCAAGGACACCAACAGCTACATCACCATCACGCTTTCCGCCGACGCCAAGACTCTGGCCACCGTGCAACAAAAAACGCTTGCAAGCTTCTATGTGTTCCCCGCGGCGGGAACGGGCGCGAACCCGCCGGGCCCGGCGCTGCCTCAAGACAAAGATGTTTTTAATTTCGCCTGGGCGGCCAACGGAGGATTCGATCTGTTCGAAGGCGGCAATCTAGTGCGAATTTCCGCCGATGGCACCGGCAAGACCGTACTTTTAAGCGGCTTGGGGATCATTGGACTGAGCGCCTGCCGGGATGGACGGTCGCTCGTCTTCAGTTGGGTTGGACACGGCGGTGGAAATCAAGTCGACGTGTGGCGCGTTGACGCGGATGGCACAAATCCGAGACAACTTTCGAGCGGAAAGCTGGACTTGAATCCCGAGTGCTCGCCCGATTCGAAGTGGGCTTACTACATGGAGTTGAACGGCAACCTGAAGCGCGTGCCCGTCGACGGATCCGCCGCACCTGAGGTCGTGCCCGGCAGCGCGATTCCAAATTCTATCGTGGCCGCTCCGCACGTGGCGCTTTCGCCGGACGGGAATCGGCTGGCATTCATCGCCGCGATTTCTCCGCCCGACCAACCGAGCCGGAGTATCTTGAAACTAGCCGTGCTTGCGCTCGACGCCGGGCCGGACGCGCATCCTCAGCTTATCGATCCCGATCCGCGCATTGGGGGTAATCTGAGGTTTTCGCCGGATGGAAAGGCTTTGATCTACCCGATCCGCGAAAGCGGAGTTGAAAATCTTTGGCTGCAGCCGCTCGATGGTTCCGCGAAACGCAAGATCACGAATTTCCCCGCCGAGCGCATAGAGGCATTCCACTGGTCGCCCGACTGGAAGATGTTGGGCATGGTTCGCGCGCATACGGAATCGGATGTGGTGCTGCTGCGCGATACGCAGCCGTAGCGACGAGCCCCGTAGCGCCGGCGTCCCTGCCGGCATCTTACGAGCACAGTCTTCAGTGTGGGCAGTGGTCGCGCGCGGCGCTCGCAACATGAACCGTGCCGTTGAATTAGCTTTGGAGTCCGCGCACGTTCATCGTCTTCCTTGAAGTTTGAAGTCGTAAGATGCCGGCGGGGACGCCGGCGCTACCTTTGCGCGTGCTTGACTCTGCGCGGCTTCATTTGAGACTCTCCGCATTGGAATTACCCAGCCCGCCTAAGGAGGACGCCCATGTCCATTTATCTCACGCAGGTTGCCTACAACACGGAATCATGGAACAAGCTGGTGGCGAATCCGCAGAACCGTTTTGATGCGATTCGCACGCCGATCGAAAATCTCGGAGGGAAATTGCTGAACGGATGGTTTTCGTTCGGCGATTACGACGCGGTGTGCATCATCGAAATGCCCAGCAACGTCGAAGTCGCCGCGATCGCCATTGCATTCGCCGCCGGCGGCGCGTGCAAGGGCGTAAAGACCACGCCGTTGCTCACGGTAGCGGAAGGAATCGACGCGCTCAAGAAGGCAGCCAAGTGCGGTTACAAGGCTCCCGCCGCGAAGGCCGCTTCGGCGCGGTAGTCGTTCATCCTCGAAATCTCATGTTTAATCTCCGGGCCCCGGATTCTTCGGGTCCCGATTTTTCTGCGCCGTGCTAGCGCTGGCGTCCCCGCCGGCATCCGACGAAGATAAATTTCGATTTGGGCTACGGGTGCGCGCGGACTGCCCGACATTGCCAGCGCCGTTAAGCTTACGCCTCGCTCCGCTCACAGTTACGGTCGTCGCCGACTCGCGCGGTCGTAAGATGCCGGCGGGGACGCCGGCGCTAACAAAATAAAAGCGCCGATCCGGGATGCCGGACCGGCGCTCTTTTCTTCTCGAATGGACTTCGATTACTGTTCTTTTTCCACCTTCTTGATGTTTGGCTTCGCAAGCTGCCAGAGGACATCCACATCGGAAGCGTCGTTCGGATAATACTGCGCCGACTTCTGTCCTGACGGCAGCAGCACCACATCCGCGCGACGATTGTAGGCCAGCCAGGAAACGCGCTTGTTTGCGTGCTTCTTGGACGCCTTGGCAGGATTCGCTTCCTCGAGTCCCTTCACTTCATCCTTGGTCAGGTTGCGTTCGTCGCCGTAAGCCGCGGTCTCGACCTTATCCGAGGCCACGCCCTGATCCACGAGGTATTGCTTGATGCGCTCGACGCGGCGTTCGCTCAGTTCCTGATTGTGCTTCTTGCTGCCGCGCTGATCCGCATAAGCGGTGATCGAAAGCTTCGCGCCTTCATCGTATTCGAGATACTTCTTGAATCCGGCGGCAAGCTCGGTCAAGTGCGTCGACTGGCTCTTGAGCAATCCAGTCGTCGGGTGCTTGGCATCGGGATAATCCGTCGGATAGAAGATGCTGTAGAGCACCACGGTCGGCACCGGCTCGATCGAGCCGACGATATGCACCGAAGCCGTCTGCGTCGAGGAGCCGCCGCAAACGTTCGTGGCATTCAGCGAATACGTGTTGGTTTCATCCACCGGGCCAAGGTCGGTCTTCTTGGGCTCGGCCTTGATCGACTGGCTGCCGTTTAGATCCACCTTGCCGAGCGGGTCGATATTGACGTTGTCCGCATTCGACGTGGTCCAGGTGAGCGTCGTCGAGTCCTGCACTTTCACCTTCTCGCCGATCTTGCGATAGTGCAGCTCGGCCGGATTCGCCGCCAGGCTGGCCACCACCACGGTATTCACGTTCACTGTGGAAGATGAAGTCGCCACGCCGCCGGGTCCCGTCTCGGTCAAAGTATAGGTAGTCGTCGCGTGCGGCGTGACCGACTGCGTGCCTGTGGTTGCCACGTCGCCGACGTTGCTGATGTTGCCCTTTACGGCGTCATTGGCGCTCCAATTGAGCGTCGAAGACTGGCCGCAATTGATCTGCGTGGTGGAAGCCGTGAATCCGCCGATTGTCACCGGCGCAACCACCACGGTCGCGCTGGCGATCCCCGCCTTGAAACGCGGCAACGGGCTCTTCTTCATCAGCGCCTCGCCGCGCGGCCAGGGCTTATTCTGCGTCGCGCCGTTCTTCGAAAGATCGATGATCACTTTCTGATTCGCCGCAACATTCACTGTGCCGGACCACACTTCCGTCCCATTGCGCGTCACGGTGATGTTGTGCGAGCCAGGCGGGACGAGCAGCTCCTGCTTCCAAATCCAATCCCAGTTGAATTCGTCCACGTGCCCTACGAAATAGTCGGGCGTCTTGCCCTCGAGCAGCACCGCCGAGCGATCCGCTCCGTGGAATTGAATGCGGCCCCACGGCCCGCCAACGTTTCCGCCGTAGGCCTCGAGCTTCACGTCGAGGGGCGTCGTCTTGCCCGCATCGACGTTCACGTCCTGCGTCGAAATCTTGTATCCATAATTAACGACGGCCACCGTATGCTTCCCCGCAGGCAGCGAGATCGTCTGGTTGCCGTCCTTGATGGCTTTGCCATCCACAAATACGTACGCCTGCTTCGGCGTCACATGAATCTTCAGCTTGCCGTCTTGCGCGTATGCTGGTCCCGCGCACAGCATGAACGCCGCGGCAACGAGCGTGATCCACACGCGGAGATGTCGTGTAAACATTCTGTGGCCCTCCTCAGGGCTACTGCGCAAACTTTTTACTTGGTCCCAAGAACCGAGGTCAGCTGGACGCATCAAAATACCTTCCAACTGTACTCCTGTCAATGATTTATCGAAAAAATCCCAGTTTCAAAAGCCTTGCACACTTCTATCGCTGCGGGCCGAATTTGTCGTACAATTAGCAATTCCTTCCATGTTCAGTCCCGCAGTTCTCGACCATTTCAAGAATCCCCGTAACGCTGGTGACCTATTGGATGCGACCGCCGTAGTCGAGGTGACAAATCCTGTCTGCGGAGACATCCTGCGCCTGTCGGTGAAAATCGAGGATGGCAAGGTGGCCGCCGCGAGATTCAAGACGCAAGGCTGCGTGACGGCGATCGCCTGCAGTTCCTACGTAGCAGAATGGATGGAAGGGAAGACGCTGGATGGACTTCGTAAAACTACGTACGAACAAATCTCAGAAGCTCTAGGCGGCCTACCTCCAGCCACAATGCACGGCGCTCAATTAGCCCATGATGGTCTAGTCGCCGTCCTATCAAAACTCCGCTAGCCTCTGCGCCCTCAGCGTCTCTGCGGTAAGTCTTCTTCTTATTCGTGCACTACCGGAGCCCCGCCAAAGTCTCCGGATCGTTCAAATTCAAAACCACGCCTTCCTCTTCCGTCGGTACTGTCTCGATCTCATTCGCATGAGCCCGCACCACGAAGCGCGCCCCAACATCCATCGGCGCACTCATCAATTCCGCAAACAATCGCTTAGCGAAAAGCACCGGATGCCCGCGCCGCCCCAAATAAGTAGGCAGCACAATCGCTTTCCCGGAGCGATCGAACGCGCCAATAATCGCTCCAACCAGCCGCAAAGTAACCAGCGGATGATCCACGGGACAAATCAAAGCAGCTTCGATGTCGTCGTCCGGCAAGCTGCGCAACCCCGCGTGAATGGAAGAAAGCGGTCCGCGCTCCCACTCCTCATTCACCACAATCTGCGAATCCTTCACCGGCACCTTCGCACGAATTTCCTCGGCCCCAGCCCCAAGCACCACGCGCGTAATTCCAATCCGCGGATGCCGCGTAGCCGCCAGCAAATGTTCGACGAAGGTCAAACCATGATAGGGAATCAGCGCCTTGGGGCTACCCATCCTGCGCGATTCACCAGCCGCAAGAATTAGCGCCGCAATCATGAAGGGGCCACACGATGTCCGAGTTTACGGTGAATATTGCCGAGCCCTCTGCATCTGCCGTTGCATTTGCCTTCGTAGGGACGCCGCTTGCCGCGCCCTCCGACGATCGCCATGCAAAATCAAATCGCCGCACACCCGCGGACTCCGCAGCCTGATACCACCACCCATTCAATCGCGCTCGGAATGCGCCAGCGCCTTGAGCCCCGCGGATTTATGAGTAAGGTTCTCAGCCTTCCGCCGCACCGCAATCAATTCAGCCGTAATGCTGACTGCGATCTCTTCAGGCGTAAGCGCCCCAATCTCGAGGCCCACCGGCGCAAACACGCCCTCAAATTTCTCCGCCGGAATCCCGGACTTCTCGAGCGCCTTATAAACCGAAAGCACCTTGCGCTTGCTGCCGATCATGCCGACGTACCGCGCCCCCGTCTGCACTGCCCATTCCAGCACGCGCATATCATCTTTATGTCCGCGCGTCACAATCACCAAATAAGTCGAAGCGTTCGGCCGGATCTTCGCAAACGCGTCTTCGTACGTCGTGTAAATCTCGCCCGCCATCGGAAACCGCTCCGCATTCGCAAAGCTCTCGCGGTCATCCACAATCCCAATCCAAAATCCCGCCAGCGAAGCCACTTTCGCCACGGCGGTAGAAACATGCCCGCCGCCAAAAATAAAGAGCCGCGGCTGCGGCAAGATCGGTTCCACAAAAATCTCCAAGGTCCCGCCACAAATCAACCCCGAATCGTAAGCCGCCTCATTGTTCAAATTAAATGTCATCTT
Organism: uncultured Acidobacteriota bacterium; assembly: GCA_963841235.1. GTDB lineage: Bacteria > Acidobacteriota > Terriglobia > Acidiferrales > UBA7541 > Palsa-147. Next base: position 231,128 of record CAWJBU010000002.1, read on the forward strand.
CCGCGCCATCTCCACTTTCATCACGTCCTTAGCCGCAGCCCAAACCTCCGCCTCCACGCACCCGCCGCCAATCGTCCCGGCAATCGATCCATCCTCGCGCACCAACATCCGCGAGCTCTCAAACGAAGGAATCGACCCATTCGTATGCACAATGGTAGCCAGCGCCCCGCGCCGTCCCTCCTGCCGCATTCTGACTATTTCTTCGAATAGGTCCATAAATGTAGTAGGTATTGAGCCGATGTAGGGGCGGGTCTTTAGTCCCGCCCGGTTTTCGGCCCGACTGCAAGGTTAGAACTCGCCATCAACCCTGTCAATTTTCTTTCCCAACGCGTCAATTCTTTACACGCTTCGTCCCCAATGCTACTTTCTCCCCGCCCAAATGAAAGCCATCATCTTTTCCGAACACGGCGGCCCCGAGGTCCTGCGCTACACCGACGTCCCCGAACCCACCATCGGCGCCAATGATGTTCTCGTGCGCGTGCGCGCCTGCGCCCTCAATCATCTCGATCTCTGGGTCCGCAAAGGCATCCCCGGCCGCAAAATCCCGCTGCCTCACATCCCGGGCAGCGACATTTCCGGCGAAGTCGCCAAAATCGGCGCCAACGTCACGCGCTTCAAGCCCGGCGACAAAGTGATCCTCAACCCCGGCATCTCCTGCGGCCAGTGCCCGCAGTGTCTTTCCGGCAACGACAATCTCTGCCGCCAATACGGCCTCTTCGGCGAACCGCATCCTGGCGGCTGCGCCGAATTCGTCCGCTCGCCGGAAGTCAATGTAGTCCCGATGCCCACGCGTCTGAGTTTCGAAGAAGCCGCCGCCGTCCCGCTCGTCTTTCTCACCGCGTGGCACATGCTGATCACGCGGGCTCGCCTCGTCCTTGGCGAAACGGTGGTCGTCCTCGCAGCAGGGAGCGGCGTAGGCAGCGCCGCCATTCAAATCGCCAAAGCCATGAGCGCCAGAGTAATCGCCACAGCAGGCTCCGAAGAAAAGTTGCAATTAGCCAAGAAACTCGGCGCCGATGAAACCATCAATCACACCACCCACAAAGTCCACGAAGAAGTAAAACGCCTCACCAATCGCCGCGGCGCCGACGTAGTCTTCGAACACGTAGGCGCAGCCACCTGGGACCAAAGCGTAGCCTCGCTAACTCCCGGCGGCCGCCTGGTCACCTGCGGCAACACCACCGGCTACGATGTCCACGTCGATCTGCGCTTCCTCTTCAGCCGCCAATTATCATTACTAGGCAGCTTCATGGGCAGCAAAGCCGAACTCTATTCCGTCCTGGAGTTGGTAAACCGAGGCATCCTAAATCCCGTAATCGACAAAATCTATCCGCTGGAAAAAGCCGCCGAAGCCCACGCCCGCCTAGAAAATAGAGAACAATTCGGCAAAGTAGTTCTGAAGGTAGGGTAGCGCCGGCGTCCCCGCCGGCATCCGGCGACTAAATCGCGCGCAATAACTCGTGGCACCGGACGGACCACGAATTCATTTCGAGTCGTTCTGCGCCCTCATCTGCAAAAAATCCCACTTATTCCCATACAAATCCCGAAACACCACAACGGTTGCATACTTTTCCTCGCGCGGCTCCTCCAGAAATTCCACCCCGCGTTCTTTCATCTCCCGGTAATCCCGCCAAAAATCATCGGTTCGCAAAAACAAAAACACGCGCCCGCCCGTCTGATTCCCCACGCGGCTCTCCTGCTCCGCCGTAACCGCGCGCGCCAGCAACAACGAAGTCCCACTCCCACGATCGGGCGCCACGACTACCCAGCGCTTGCCGCCTCCAAGGTCGCTATCTTCGATCAAGCGAAAGCCAAGCAATTTCGTGAAGTAAGCAATCGCCTCATCGTAGTCGCGCACCACCAGCGCCACGTGCCCGAGAGTCTGCGTCATAAGTCCTCGCCGCCTACATCAACGCATAAACATTCCCATCCGCGCTCCCAAAATAAATCACTCCGCCTTGCACCAACGGCGAAGAAAGCACCGTCCCCAGCGCCATCATCTTCTGCACGCCCGAAACCATGTCGTCATAGAAAAAGTCCACGAACGCCGCCTCATAATTCGGCGACCCATCGGCCTTGGTATAAATTGCGCCAGTCTTCTTCGCTCCATCAGTCTCAAACGTCCAAGCAATCTTCTGCCCCTTCAAATCGATCGCATAAAGCCGCCCCTGATTCGATCCGAAGAATGCAAAATCGCCCACCAGCGCCGGCGAAGAAAACATCGGCCAATGCTTGAAATCGAGCGAAAACACTGCGGCACCCGACTTCGCGTCCAGCTCATAAAACATTCCCGAATCCGAAGTCCCGAAATAAACTTTCCCGTCGCGCACCGCCGCCGAACCAATCACCCACGATCCATGATTCGAAAAAGCCCAGCGCTGCTTTCCAGTAGCCGCATCCACGGCATAAAAATTCGAATCCCGGCAGCCGAAATAAACCACGCCATCCATCACCGCGGCCGAAGCTTGAATCCCTTGCTGGTTTGCAATCTCATGATCCTCGCCGGTCTTGACGCGCCACTTTTCCGCGCCAGTCGCCGCGTCCAGCGCATAGAAATAACTGTCCCAGCTCCCCACATATAAAACTCCATCCGCGATCGCCGGAGAAGCATGCACCACGTCCCCAGTCTTGAATTTCCATTTCAATTTCCCCGACGCCAAATCCAGCGCATAGATATTCGTATCCCCGCTGCCAAAATAAACCGCCCCGCCGGAAATCACCGGCGACGACAAATAAAAATCAAACGGGTCCGGCATCAATTCCGCCGCCGGCAAAGAGCCGTGCAGATGCTTGCCCGCAAATCGCCGCTCGCCTTCAGTCTGAAACCGCCATTTCAATTTCCCGGTCGAAGCGTCCACAGCATAAAAATTTCCGTCATAGCTGCCGAATAGAACCAGCCCCGCCGAAACCGCCGGCGAAGAGGTAATCCGGCTCTCCGCCTTGAATTTCCATCTAGAAACGCCGCTCCCCGCATCCAGCGCATAAAGAAAATGATCGCTGCTGCCCACAAAAAGCACTCCGCCGGAAATCACCGGTGAAGAAATCACCGCGCCGTCGGTATGAAACTGCCACTTGACCCTCGTGAATTGCGCCACGCCCGGCCCCTCGTAAACTCCCGTATGCGAAGCATTTCCGCGAAACATAGCCTCCTGCGCAAACACCGGCGAACAACTCGCCAGCAACAAAATGATCAGCCACCGCTTCATGCGCACCCCCTTGTGCTCCCCTGATAGACGCCGCCCCGCAAGAAACGTTTTCAACGCATCGGTGATGCGGCAACGCGATCTTGATCTTTATCGGTCGTAGGGGCGCCGCTTGCTTCGCCCGCCCAAGTAACGCGCATCGCAACGCTCGGCACAACCTCGACGTGCGTTGATCGGAAATGTTTCGGTCTATCAGCAGTCTGCCAATCAGGCGCGCTATCGAAGAGGGACCGATGCGTGCATTCTCTCCTCACTCCTCCCCGCGTGTCCGAAGTATTAACCCTCGCCCGTAACTCCCTCTCCCCTCAGCACCTAACCCTGCTTCGTTTCCAAAGCAGCCCTCCGCTCCCGCCGCGCCCGCCACCGTATCTAGTACAGCATGGACGCATGCACGCGCGCCCCGCGCGCCGCGCTACTGAATTATCCTTATAGATACAAGCGATTGGAGCGACACCGGGAGTACGAGACTTATCAAGCCCGCAGCCGCTTCGCAAAGGCATCCAGTGATCTCGACCAAACACACGCCGGAGAGCTCAGCCCCCAGCATCCCGGCCGCCTCGGGCCGCATCGAGCGCCGCCAGTGGTGGCTCTCCTCCTCCAGCATCATCGTCACGCTTCTGCTCACCGCCGGAATCGTGCTTATCGCTCTGCCCATGATGATTCCCGGCGTCTCGAATTTTTATTCCATCAGCACCAGCATCGGCATTCGCGGCCTGATCGGCGTCGTGCTGCTCTTCGATCTCTACGTCCTCTTCCAGCAGCTGACGATTCATCGCTTCCGCAAGCGCCTCGCCGAGCGCGAAGAGCTTTTCCGCCTGATCAGCGAAAATGCCGCCGACATGATCGCTCTCGTCGACGTCAGCGGCCGCCGCATATACAACAGCCCTTCCTACGTCACCATCCTCGGCTATTCCCAGGAAGAGCTCGCCGACACTTCCTCCTTCGAGCAAATCCATCCCGACGATCACCGCAAAGTGATGGAAGCCGCGCTCGAAACGCGCCGCACCGGCGAGGGCCGCCGCATCGAATATCGCATTCGTCACAAGGATGGCCGCTGGCTCACTCTCGAATCCACCGCCAGCGCCGTCAAAAATGACGCCGGCGATGTCGAAAAGCTCGTCGTCGTCAATCGCGACATCACCGAGCGCAAGCTGCTCGAAGAGCAGCTCTCCCTTTCGCAAAAACTCGAAGCCGTCGGCCGCCTCTCCGGAGGCATCGCTCACGATTTCAATAATCTCCTCGGCGTAATCATCGGCTATGCCGAAGCCATCCAGCAGCGCATGTCTCCCACCGATCCCATGCGCGAAGCCGTGGACGAAATTCAAACCGCCGGCAATCGCGCCGCCGCGCTCACGCAGCAACTTCTCGCGTTCAGCCGCAAGCAAGTTCTCGAGCCCAAGGTCCTCGATCCCAACGCCGTCCTCAGCGACGTCGAAAAAATGCTCCGCCGCCTCATCGGCGAAGATATCGAACTCCAGATTTCGCTCTCGCGCCATCTCGGCCGCGTCAAAGCCGATCGAAGCCAGCTCGAGCAGGTCATCCTCAATCTCGCCGTCAACGCCCGCGACGCCATGCAGCAAGGCGGTAAGCTGCGCATTGAGACCAGGAACGCTCAGCTCACGGAAGCCGACCGCACTCGTTTCCGCTATGTGGTTCCCGGTCAGTACATTTTAATTAAAGTAACCGACACCGGCTGCGGCATGGACGCTGACCTGCAATCCCACATCTTCGAGCCCTTCTTCACCACCAAGGAAAAAGGCAAGGGCACTGGCCTCGGCCTCTCCACCGTTTACGGCGTCATCAAGCAAAGCGGCGGCTACATTTGGGTGGATAGCGAAGTCGGGAAGGGAACTGAATTCAAAATTTATCTGCCGCTCGCCGAAGACGTCGCCGAAGAATCTTCCGACTCGCAAGAGCCTTCCTCCGCGGCCGCCGCGCACAGCGCCGCCACAATCTTGCTCGTCGAGGACGAAGAATCCCTCCGCAAGCTCACGCGCACCACTCTGAAAAGCCAGGGCTACACCGTCCTCGAAGCCCGCGACGCAGCCACCGCACTCGCCGTCGCCGCCAAATCCGAAGCCCCGATCGATTTGCTCCTGACCGACGTGGTCATGCCCGGCATGAGCGGCCGCGCTCTAGCCGAAAAATTGGGCGCCCTCCGCCCGGACATGAAAATCCTCTACATGTCCGGCTATCCCGACGGCGCCATCGTCACCCACGGCGTTCTGAATCCCGGCATGTTCATACTGCGCAAGCCCTTCACGCGCGATGTCCTCCTGCGCCGCGTAGAAGAATCTCTAGCGCAAAAATTCGCCGGCGCCGATCGCCGCTCGTGATCATCAATGCGACTTCCGATCGCGCCGGCTATAGCGGTATATGTAGCGCCGGGCTTTCAGCCCGGCATTTTGCATATGTTTTAAGCTGTCATCCTGATCCCGCATGCGGGATAAGGATCTAAGCGAAGCACTTCTCAACCGCAGCCACGAAAGGAGCCATGATGCCGCGCCTGCTGATCATCGACGACGATGAATCCGTCCGCAAAGTCATGCGCTTCCGCCTGCAAGACACCTACGACATCGTCGACACCGGCGTCCCCGAAGAAGCTCTCGCCCTCGCGCTCAGCCACAAGCCCGACGCCATTCTCCTCGATCTCATGATGCCCAAATTTTCCGGCTTCGAAATCTGCCAGACGCTCTCCTCGCTCAGCTTCACGCAACTCATTCCCATCTTCATCGTCAGCGGCGAATCCGCCGCGCGTTACAAAGACTTCTGCGAAAATCTCGGCGCCAAAGCCTATTTCCAAAAGCCGGTAAATTTCGAATCCCTGCAAGCCTGCCTGGCCAAAGCCACCGGCGTAGATCGCCCCGATCGCCGCTGCGAACCGCGCATCCGCCTGCGCATCTCGCTAAAACTCCGCGGCATCGATTCCAAGGGCCGCCCCTTCGAGTGCGTCTCGGTCACCGAAAACGTCAGCGCCCACGGCTTCTGCTGCCCCTGCAGCGAAAATCTAGCCATGAACTCGACCATCGACGTCTTCCACATCTCCCAACGCCAGCAATTCACCGGCAAAGCCATGACCGTCCGCATCGACTGGCCCAACACCCCAGGCCAACTCTACGGCTTCCAATTCATAGGCCCCCCCACCGACTGGATCCTAAAATAAAAATTTAGCTCAGATCTCCAGACCTAAGGCCTTTCGGTTTTGAACTGGACCTTTCGGCCCGTGGGCGGCCCACGCCTTCCGATGGTGTTGCCTTTAGGGGTGGCCCATCCTTCGCGGTGTCTGCGAAGGGTGGGGCTTTTCGGCCCCGCAGTTCGGCCCGCCTTGTATGTAGGCTCGTCCATCGCCGGTTCTCCGCTCACACGGGATCGATGCGAATTAATCCATCGTCCTTGCCCTCGTACCACGCATACGAACTCCACGGCCAATTCCTCGGCGAGCTGACTAATCCTCGCTTCACCGGATTCATGTGCATGTAGCCCAGCTTTTCGATGCGCTTCTTCCGGCTCCAGACATTGAAATCATAGAAGCGCCGCTGCCAGAACTGCGGCAGCGCACCCTCGTCGCCAAATCGAAATTGCAACTGCCCCGCGGCGCGCCTCCGCCGGCGCAGCCCGCGCGCGACTCGCTGCTTGAGCACTTGCAGCACCGTCGAAGGGGTGCCTTTGGCCGGCTCGCCGATCAACAAGTGGACGTGTTCGGGCATCACCACGAACCCCACCAAGGCGAAGCCGTAAGCATCGCGGACTTGTCCGAGAACTTTGACAAACAAATTGCGCGCACGCACCGATCGCAGCAGCGGCGCACGCCGGTAGCAAGTGAAAGTAATGTAGTGCAGATCGTGCTGGCCATAGTAGCGCTTGAGTCCCAGAGGCATAAGGCGGGGCCGCAACCCGAAACCGGAGCCGAAAAGCAGGGCCGAACAGCGGGGCCGAAAAGCCCCACCCTTCGCACTACGCCGGGTCCGGGCTGTCAGGTGCTGTGCGCCTGCAAGTGCAGGCGACTCAGCCCGGTGATTGGCAACGACGGGCCACCCCTAAAACCGGTACCGCGCGGTTACCTCACGGAATGGTAGAATGCCTCTCGGCACGCATGAGCGCCACTCTGGAAAATACGGAGAGCCGGAAAGGGTGGGCCACCCGCGCGAAGAAGCAGATCATGGAAGCGCTCGCGAAGAAGCTTCTGGAGGAGGAGGAGAAAAAAAGAAAACCTAACGATCCACTTCAAGACAACGATCCATTTCAAGACACGAATGATCTGCACGAGTAGGCTCGACCCACAGCCTTACGAGAATAAGGAACCAAGCAGGTATGACAACGGAGGAATCAAAAACACAACAAGTACCGTCTACCTCGCAATACTACGGAGTTTCCTCTTCACTCCTTCTCCTAGCTGCTTGGATTGGAATAGCGTTTCTCCTAGAGCTAGTTCAACGAGCGGCATCTGGGCCTTTGCGATTGGGTGAGACGGTTGACTACGGCTCAATTTGCTCAACCATTTTCGTAATTTGCTTCGTAATGATCGACAAACCCGGTCTTCTAAGTTTTTCGCGCTGGCGGATCAGATGGACGGACATTTTTGTCGCTGCGCCCCTCGCAGTTCTAGTGCAAGCGACACCACTCTTTTTCGTGGCGGATGCTCGCGAGTATTTTTATCCTGCCACAACACCCTACGTCTTCCTGTTTTGGTCAGTGCTCTGCATGCCCATTTTTGAGGAGATGTTTTGTCGAGGCGTTCTGTTGAAGTCGCTCAACGTAAGGTTGCCCCGAATTCTTGCAGTTGCAATATTGTCCACGCTGGTTGCCGCCGGGCATCCGGTATTCCTCGAGGCGCTCCCTCGACAGGCGCTACTTTGTTTTGTTTACTTGGCGCTAGGCGATTCGCTTTGCGCCTCGATAGTGGCCCATGTTGTTCTCAATGGTTTTCTAGCTCTACCAATCGCCAGCTTCTTTCAGCGTTTGCACATTTACACCCTCTGGCACTGACTTGGCGGTTGGGAGCTCAATTCTCTCCTGTTAGGGTGGGTGGCGCAGCCTTCTTCGAGGGTTTGCTGCGTGGGAGCCCCTCGACATGAACGAACGCGTCGTCGGGCAACACTTAACTTGACGGGTGTCGCAGCCGATTCCGAGGGTTTGCCGCGGAGTGCCCGTCGATAAGAACGAAGGCGTTGTCGGGCAACACTTATCCTGCGTGGTGTTTTTCGCACCGCGTGGTTGCCAGAGAGTTGGAGGACGAAGAACTCTGGAAATCTCACGGTGAATCACTTCCCGGCGAAACCGTTCCACCAACCATCCCGCGTCGCGGGACCATGATTCTTCTATCGAAAGCTCGGCGGGTGGCGGAGCCATTTCCGAGGTTTTGCCGCGGGTGCCCGATCCTTCCCGGTTTTTTGGGAAAAATCGGGGTTCCGGCCATCCTTTCGGCCCCGTCTTTGACTTTCGGTCGTTCCGATTTTGTTCTCCTCTCATTTTCCTCACACCGGATCGATCCTCACCATTCCATCGTCAGATCCTTCGGCGGATGGCGCAGCCTTTCCCGAAGGTTTGCCGTGGGTGCCCGATCCTTCCCGGCTTTTGGGAAGGGTCGGGGTCCCGGTCCCGTTTTCGATTTTTCTTTCTCCGGCTTCGGTTCTTTGTTCCTCTTCACGCCGGATCGATCCTCACCAATCCTTCATCACTGCCCTCGTACCACGCGCACGAACTCCACACCCAATCCCTCGGAGAACTCACCAATCTACGCTTCACAGGATTCATATGCATGTATTCGAGCTTCTCCATCTTCTTCTTGTGACTCCACACATTGAAATCGTAAAATCGCCTCTGCCAGAATTGCGGCAAAGAATCCTCAGCTCCAAATTGAAACTTGAACTGCCCAACAACTTTCTTCCTCCTCCGCCTCCGCATCTCCCGCGACACTCTCTGCTTCAACACCTGCAACACCGTCGAAGGCGTCCCTTTCGCCGGCTCGCCCATCAGCAAATGAATGTGTTCCGGCATCACCACGAATCCCACCAACGCAAATCCGTAAGCGTCGCGTACCTCACCCAGGATCTTCACAAACAAATTCCGCGCCCGCATCGACCCCAGCAACGGCAAGCGCCGGTAACAACTGCAGGTGACGAAATGCAGATCGTGCTGGCCGTAGTACCGCTTGAGTTTTCGATGCACAAAAATAAATAAGAAAAGAAGGCCGAAAACCCCGACCGAAAACCCCGACCCTTCCCACACACCGGGAAGGATCGGGCACCCAACCCTAACCCCCGGAAAACCCTAACCCCGGAAAAACCGATACTGCACCGTTAACGTCAACGGTGTTATCATGCGACCGATCAGGATAAATGCACATAGCGGAAAATACGCAAAGGGAGAAAGAGTGGGCCACCCGCCCGGTGGCATAACCGAATACGATTCGAAACGCGGAGTGAGCAAAGGAGCACTGGTTGAAGCCGGCGGAGGTGAGGGTATAGTAGGTGGGGTAGGCGCTGTCATCACGGGAAGTGGAGGAACTTTGCACACAGAGGGCCTCGTGTACGGTGGAGGCGGAGTGCACACACCCATCGTGGGTGCGTCTGCCGGGTTAATGGGTACTAGTTCGGGCCCCGGTGTTTACGCTGAGGGCTCCCTGTTCGGTCGGGCAGTGGGGGGGGAGGATACGTAAATATTACTACGGCGGGCGGATGCAAACACCACTGATGCTTCTCGGACCGGTGTCGGGGGCGACGCCGGGACCCGGGAATCCGGTTTTCAACTTCGGTGTCGGCAGCCTCGCCATCATCGCCGCTTGGGTGACTTACTTCCGGACCGAGGAAGCAAAGCGGCCACCTCTTAGGAATCCTATGACCGTCTCGGTAGCTGGAGTGGTATTCATAATGCTCGGTGTCTGGGGTCTCATCTCTCCGCAATAATGTTAAGGTCACGAAGGCGCGTGGTGCGGCCGTCTCCAGCCGATTAGTCGAGGCTGTCTTTTTGTGGTGCCGAGCAAACCTGGTAGTTGTTCGACGACCGAGGCTCGGAAAAAGAGCTGTGCCGTGCTGATCGTACGACGTGATTTTCAGTCGCGCTACCAGCAGATTTCCGTGGCCGATGACAAGACCGGGCGGGCGGCGCAGCCGCACTCCGATGTTTGGGTATGGGTGCTCGTGGATAAGATCGAAGTCGTAGTCAAGCGACACTTATCTTGTGCCTTCTCTTTCGCACCGCGTGGTTGCCAGAGAGTTGGAGGACGAAGAACTCTGGAAATCTCACGGTGAATCACTTCCCGGCGAAACGGCTCCACCAACCATCCCGCGTCGCGGGACCATGATTCTTCTATTGGAAGCCCACCCCGTCCCCGGACGACCGCGCCCAATCATTCCGTTGGTCTCCCCGTAGGGGGGCGGGTTCGCACGCCCCCGGTGTGGCCGTAGGTTTCCGTCTCCTCAAAAATGTAGTCCTGGAACTAAAGTACTATTGATTTAAGATAACTATAATGTTATCAACAAGCGGGAAGTTTGCAGTCCCTAAGTGCGGGGCTGGCCCGGGTCCGGGCTCGGGTTTGGGCTGATGAGTCAGCCCAAGTTAACGAAGGATTCAGCCCGGCGAGGTCGGGCGTTGCGCCCAAAAATCAAATAGATAGGAGCAATTGCAAAATGCGCGGCGCATTCGCCGGCACGGCTTCCGCTTTACTCCGCGCCCTCAGCGTCTCTGCGGTGGCTATCCGCCCTCGCTCGGAACCTCAGCCTGATGGTCCGGAAAATCCTAATCGATACAATTCCAAAATTAGAATCCGCCCTAACCCACACAAAACAAACGACGGAGGTCATTTCTAATCGATACAAACTCGACCCAAACCGATTTTCGGAGTCGCAAACGCAGCGGCAAATCAACGCGCAAAAAATCCGCGCCTTCGAATCTCCTGCCTCTAACCTGCAACTTCCAATCTGTGCGACAATGGATGTAGCCGCGACGCACACGACGCGCGGCTGCAGCGAAAGGGCCCATGGCCGTTGAACTGGCAAAAGGCGTAACGCTCGAGCGTCCCGGCGAGGACGAAAGCTTCCTCAAGGAAGAGGGTATCCTCTTCGCCTCGCTCGACAAGGTGGTCAACTGGGCGCGCCGCAGCTCCATCTGGCCGATGTCTTTCGGCCTGGCCTGCTGCGCCATCGAGATGATGTCCATGGCCGCCTCGCGCTTCGACGTGGCGCGCTTCGGCGCCGAAGTTTTTCGCGGCTCCCCGCGCCAGTCCGATCTGATGATCATTGCCGGGCGCGTCTCAGTGAAAATGGCGCCGGTGATCAAGCAGCTCTACGATCAAATGCCCGAACCGAAATGGGTGATTTCGATGGGCGCCTGCGCCACCAGCGGCGGCGTCTTCAATAATTACGCGGTGGTGCAGGGCGTCAATCAAGTGATTCCCGTGGACGTCTACGTCCCCGGCTGCCCCCCGCGCCCCGAAGCGTTACTCTACGCCATAATGCAGCTGCAGAAAAAAATCGACGCCGAACGCGGCAGCTTCCGCCGCTCCCTAAATTTCATCAAGCAGTAATTCGCAGCGCAAGCAGAAAAATTTGGGGGCACGAAGCCAGCGTCGGCGCGACGCGTTCAGCGCGCGAGAGGCAACGTGATGACGCGGGCGGCGCCGCCCGGATATTCGAGCGCCGTGCCGGGCGCGGAGGCTTCGCGGCGGAGGTAGGCCATGGCGATGGCGTGGCCCGCGGCGGGCGAGAACGCGGCGCGCGTTACTTGGCCAACTTCTTTGTCGGCTGCACTGAGCTTTGTACCGCGTTCGGGTGCGGCGCTGCCGTCAAATTCTACGGCGGCGCGGACGCGGTTTACGTGGCCGCGGGAGCGAACTCGCTCTACGATTTCCTGGCCGGTGTAGCAGCCTTTGGAATAATTGATGTGGGAATTTTCCAGGCCGGCTTCGTGGGGGATTACGGTCTCGTCGAAATCGTAGCCGAACCAGGGGACGCCGGCTTCGAGGCGCAGGGTGCTGAGTGTGGCGTAGCCAATCGGACCGCCGCCGTGAGCACGCACGGCGGCGAGCAGCGCGTCCCAGAGCGCTTCGACATGTTCGCGGGCGACGAGGCACTCGAAGCCGGGAACGCCGGGCGAGCGGCGGATTACGCGGACGGGAATTGTGCTGGGCTTGCCCTCGCTGTTCGCGGCCGCGACGGTTGCTTCGACGTGGCCTAATTCGGCTAGGCCGTCGAATTCGATGCCTGCGATGGCGCGCAGAATTTCCGGGCTGCGCGGACCTTCGATGCCGAGCGCGGCTAGCGATGGCGTCGCGTCTTCGAGCGTGACGTCGTCCATGATGATGTATTTGTCGAGCGCTTCGATGAGCCGCTCGCGGATCATTTGATAGCTGACGATCAGATGCCGCTCGCCGATGGCATAGACCTCGAGCTCGGCAATGATGTGGCCTTGCGGATTGAGCAGCAGGGAAGGGACACCGCGGCCGGTCGCGGTCTCGCGGATGTCGTTGGTGAGCACGGCGTTGAGATAGCGCAGGCGATCAGGACCGGAAGCGTAAAGGAACGCGCGGTAGTTCTTGTCTACGAGCGCGGCGGTTTCGCGGGCGAAGCGATATTCGATTTCAAGCGGCGCGAAGCGGTCCGGCATGGTGCAGCCGAACCAAGTGGCAAACTCCGCGCCAAGCGAGGCTTCCCGCGCTCGCAGCGGCGTTTCGATTGCGGATTGTGCGGTGGCGTCCATCAGCGGCTGTCGGAAACATCTTACCGCAGAGACGCAGAGGGCGCAGAGTCCGGAAACGGACCGGCGGGACATCGGCTATACTTTGAGCGATGGGGCAAACTTTAATTCACGAAGTGATTCCGGTCGGGATGTTGCAGTGCAACTGCTCGATCCTGGGAGATCCGGAAACGCGCGAGGCGATCGTCGTCGATCCGGGCGATGAGGTCGAGCGCATCGTCGAAATCCTCAACCGGCACAAGCTGAAAGTGCTGGCGATCGTCAGCACACATACGCACATCGATCACGTCGGCGGGCTTGCGGCGCTGCATCACATTACCGGCGCGCCCGTGTTCATGCATGAGAGCGATCTCGAGCTTTATCAAAAGCTCGATATGCAGGCGAAATGGCTGCGTATGCCTACGCCGGAAGTGACCGATGTGGATCAGTTTCTGCGCGAAGGTGACGCGGTGCGCTGGGGCGGCTATGAAGCGCGCGTGATGCACACGCCGGGGCATACGCCCGGCAGCCTGTGCCTTTACATTCCGGGGCGCGAGATTATCGAGCCGCACGCGGCGCCACGCAGCGGAACAACGCGCGCGCCATCGCGGCACGGCAGCGCGAATGGCGGCGAGGATTCGCGGCTGATTGCGGGCGACACGCTTTTCGCTGGCAGCATCGGGCGTACGGATCTCTGGGGCGGGTCGTTTCCGGAAATCATGAAATCGCTGCACACGAAGGTGATGGCGTTGCCGGATGAAACGTTGGTGCTGCCGGGCCACGGCGAAGCGACAACAATCGGCGAAGAGCGGCAGAGCAATCCGTTTCTCCGGCCGCGGTAGCGCGCGTCGCGCTGTTATGACATCCCGCAATCAATCGAGATATAATCCCGAGTAGGCTCGAGCCGGTTGGGCTCCCGCGTCTCGCTTTACGGGAGGTTGAGACATGGTTCGTCGCTTGCTGCTTTACTCCGCCATGATTTTTTCGTTTGCATCCGTCGCCCCTTGCTTGGCGCAGAAGCAGCGCAATACGGACGCCTGCAAACCCAATCCGGCAACAATTGTGGTCTCCAAGGCGTACTACATCGATGAAATTCGCCTCGAAGGTGAGACCCGGCTGACGAATTCGGAGTTAGAGACAATCGCCGAAGGCCTGAAGCGGGATTCCTGGGTGATCGAAGACGGCGCCGTGGAAAGCGTGGCACATAACGCGAAAAAAGAATGGTCGGATCGCGGTTACTTTCGCGCCGAAGTGACCGCAACCGCTCAGCAGTTGAGCCACGATCCGACGTCCGAGCATGTGGCAGTGATCTTACACGTGAATGCAGGGCGTCAATATCGAGCCGGCGAAATCCGGTTCATGACTTCTGAAAATCAGCGGCCGGTGATTCCCGCGGACGAATTGAGGCGACTGATTCCGTTGAAGCGTGGCGACATATTTGAGACGTCGAAGCTCCGCGAAGGCTTCGACAATCTAAGCAAGCGCTACGGCGAACTCGGATACATCAATTTCACCTCTGAACCGAATTTTGAGGTGAACGATGAAACCGGCGTCATTGCTCTGACGCTGCGGCTCGATCAGGAAAAGCAGTACCGGGTCCGGGACGTCACAATCCAAGGACTCGATGCGAACGTGGAATTCGAGCTTCGATCGCTCATACCCATCGGTGAGCCTTATAATTCTACGAAGGTCAGGCAATTCCTGGACGAGAATCCGAGCGTTCCTCATCCGGTATACAGCAGCGTATCGTGGAATGGGAAGATCGACCCGGCGTTTGCCAGCATCAACATTCAAGGTTGCGGGGAATAGAGATACGCCATCGCCGCAGGTTCAGCGACTTGCTTATGATCGTGGCGTAGCTGCGTCGCGCTCCTGCCTGAGAGATTCCATCACGCTTTGGATTAGGGATTTGGCGTCGCGGATTTCCTGGGTGATTTGGCGGATGTCCATTACCGGCTTTTCGGGATCGCGGGCGGTGTGGCAATAGACGCCGTGTTGGCCGACGAGGACGAGGGCGTTGGTGAGGCGGTCGAGGGAGACGGCGAGGCGGCCGCGGCGTTGGCCCATCATGGTTTCATAGTGCTCGAGTTCTTCTTTGTGGTCTTCGAAAACGGTCATTGCGTTTGGCTCCCGGGCGGCACTTGCGAATGCTCTTTCATCTTCTCATGAGTATTGCTTGCGACGCGGCGGTTTGTAGCACAGCCACTCTTGGCTGTGTGGTTTGTTGATGGCCGGCTGTGGAGAATCGCGCGCGGACACAGGCAGGAGTGCCTGTGCTACCGGACTGACGCTCGCCTAACGAAATCGCGGGGCGTATATTCCATGCACATTCATCCGCAGAGCTAACTGGGTACTGGAGGCTGGCTATGAACGCTAAGATCGCGGTTGCGGGATCGGTGCTTGTCGTGCTGCTTTGCGGCGGGAGACCGCTGCGCGCGCAGGATACGCCCAGCGCGCCTCCGCCTCCACCGGCCGCGCCGGAACCTGCTCCCGCGACGAACTCGCGCCCGATGCGCATCCGCATCGGGGGAAATGTGGCACAGGCGAAGATAATCCACCAAGTGCAGCCCATTTACCCCGAGAAAGCCAAGGCGGCGCACGTGCAAGGCACGGTCCTTCTTCATGCGGTGATCGCTAGGGATGGCACGATCGCGGAGCTGCAATACGTATCGGGTCCGGAGATGCTGATGAGGTCGTCGATGGATGCGGTTCGCCAATGGAGATATGCACCGACGCTGCTGAATGGTGAGCCGGTGGAGGTCGACACCACAATTTCAGTGGTGTACACGCTGAGCGATGGCGATGGAGCGGCCCCGGCTGGCGACCAGGATTCTGGGCCCAAGGAGATCGATCCGCAGTTCAGGGCCGACGTGATGGAAATGCTCGGGGTGATGAATTTCCAGGAGCTGTTTGCCAACTCGGTGAAGGAGTTAGGGAAATCGGTACGCGAGCAAATGGTGAAGGCGATGCCGGCGACGCCGAATCGCGACAAGATCATCGATGAATATTTCGAGAAGCTTGGCGGATTAATTAAGAGACCGGAGGCTCTGGAAGGTCTGGTGCAAATTTACGCCAAGTATTTGACCGACGACGATATCAAGGCCGCGACGAAATTCTACCAAACGCCCTCGGGCAAGCGCGTTTTGGAGGTCTTGCCAAAAATCCAGGGAGAGGCGATGCAATGGGGCGAGCGGCTGGCCGCGGCGAATGCCAAGGACATATTGGTTGAGTTGTGCCACGAATATCCGGAGCTGAAAGGGCAGGCAGACTTTTGCCCTGCGGACAGCGAGAAGAGCTCACAATTGCGAAATCGCAACCAGTTGGATTGGAGTGCGCTGCCGCATCCGGTTGGGACTGACTGACCGTCGCAAATTCAGTGGCGAATAGCACGGCTCATATTTGCGGCGGCGGTCCACGGCGAGTAGTTCTAGAACCACGTATTGCGCGCTGTGAAACAGTTTTGCGCGGGTTGCTTTACTTGCTTGCGGTGCCGCCTTGATAATCCCCGATGGCTTACGAGTCCGTTCTGGAGAAATTCGAGGCGCTTGGGCAGGATGGCGCGGCGCGGGCGGTGGCCTTCAAGAAGGCCGGCGTGCTCGCCTCGGGTGACCAGCCGGAGCTATACTTCTTCGAGGTGGATGCGCGGGCGGTTATCGTCTGCGTGCCGGGGGAAGCGCTAGCGGGGTGGCAGCGCGAAAACCGCTACTTGAGCCGCGAAGAGAAGATCGACGTGGCGGGTCTTTTCCTGAAACGAAAGATCGAAGCGGGAACGGAACTGGTGCCGGAAGATCTCCGGATCGGGCGGAGCGAATTCGAATCGCTCGTGCGCGAACTTGGCATTCATAAGTGAGGGGAATATGAGGCGCTCGGATTTGGTGCGGAATCCATCGAAGAACAAGGCGCCGCGGACGAGCCAGATCGTCTTCGGCGAGCGGCAGCATTTATTGCGCGTGCTGGATTCGGTGGAGAGGAGCGCGCTGCCGGCGAGCCGCCTGGACCAGGAGCGCCGCGTGATCGAGCAGCTGATTCACGCGCGAACGCAGGAATTGAACCGCATTAATGCGGGCTGGGATGAGAAGGTCGGGACGGTGTTGAGCGCGGAAGTGAAGCCCGAGGTGCTCGACTCGCTCTCACGGCAGGCGCCTAAGGAAGATTTCTATTTGCTGCGATTGATCAGCGAGCATCCGAAAGTTTCGGCGAAGACTTTGGCACGGCTTTCGCATCATACCTATTCGGCGATTCGCGAGAATATCGCGCGGCATCCGAATTCGGATGCGGCTACGCTTTCGCGTTTGAGCCGGGACCGCTCGCAGCCTTTGTGGTATCTGGTGGCGTTCAATCCGAATGCGCCTGCGAATTTGCGGCGGAAGTTGCAGGAACGCATGCGGCGCTTGGGAGAGAAGACCGCTACGGCATAACAGCGCGGCGGGGCGGCGCCGCAAGTAATCCCCAGAAGAAAATTCCATTTCGTATCAATTGCGCCGAGGAATTCGTGTGCCCATTGGGGCGCGAAACGTAAGGGGGGCGGGTTTGCACGCCTCCGGTGTGGCGTTGGGTATAGCGTGATTGAACGATGCTCGCCCGCATGAACGGATCGGCTTCCTGTGAAATGCGAAAAGCCCAGCGCTAAAGCGCATCGATTGAAACGACGCTCTTTCCCAGAGCGCTGAAGCGCTCCTTCCCCCGCATGAATGCGGGGGCTCCCAACCGGAAAACCTAGGGCCAAACCGGGCCGGTGTGAACCCCGGCCCCTACGAACGGCGGCGCGTTCTGCGAAAAGACAAATTGGCTCTTTTCAGGCTATAATTGGCGTGTATATTGGCCTGCAGAGAAGAGACAATGCTGCCACTTCAAATTCAGCCTGAAAGCCATATTCCACTGTACGTGCAGCTTCGCGATCAGTTGCGCGCGCTGGTGCATTCCGGAGAATTGCGCGCGGGGGATCGCATTCCGGCAAGCCGCGAATTGGCGGTGCAGCTTGGCGTTCATCGCACGACGGTGGCGAATGCTTATGCCGAATTGGAGTCCGAGGGGTTGATTCAGGGGCATGTGGGGCGCGGGACATTTATTTGCGCGACGCAGGCGGCCGGGCGGCAATTTACTCCGCTTCCGCGGCCGAATGGCAATGGCGGCGGCGTGCGCTGGGAAGCTTTGTTTGCCGATGAGCGGGCTGAGGAAGTAATGAGCCGGCTTTTGCCCGAAGTGCAGGGGGATTCGATTGCGTTTGTGAATGCGCGGCCTTCAGATGAGTTTTTCCCCGTGGAAGAATTCCGGCGCTGCTGCAATGCGGTGCTGACAAGCGATGGACGAAAAATTCTACAGCTCGGTTCTAGCGATGGATATCCGCCGCTGAAGAAAATAATTCTGGAGATGCTGCGCGAAGAGGGGATCGCGGCGCGCAACGAGCAACTCTTAGTGACCGATGGCTGCCAGCAATCGCTCGATTTGCTTTGCAAAGCTTTTTTGCGGCCGGGCGATACGGTGCTGATGGAGAATCCGGCGTATCCCGGAGCGATTGCGATTTTTGCGGGCGCGCGGGTGAGGTGCATCGGCGTGCCGGTGGAGACTACGGCGGAGAAACTTGGTTACGCGGGCTTAGATGTCGGAGCGGTGGAAGCGCTGCTGGCGCAGAACCGCGTGAAGCTGGTGCTGCTTACGCCGGATTTTCAGAATCCGACGGGGACGACAATTCCGGTGGCCGAGCGGCGAAAGCTGCTGGAAATTATCGCGCGTTATCAGATTCCGGTGGTCGAGGATCGGATTTACGCGCGGCTGCGTGTGCGCGGAAATGCGGTGCCTTCGCTGAAGGCGCTTGACCGCCACGGCGTCGTGATTCAGATCGACAGCTTTTCGAAAGTGGCATTTCCGGGTTTGCGCGTCGGTTGGTGCGTTGGACCGGAGAACGTGATCGAGCGGTTGCGCATCGTGAAGCAGACCACGGATTTGCATACCGACCAATTGGCGCAGGCCACGCTGGCGGAATTTGTGCGCCGCGGGCATTTTGACCGGCATCTGGCGAAGATGCGCAAGGTGTACCGGGCGCGGCTGGAGGCGCTGGAGGAAGCGCTGGAGCGCTACATGCCGGAGGAGACTTCGTGGACGCGCGTGGATGGCGGGATGTCGTTGTGGGTGACGTTGCCGCCGGGATTCGATGCGGGCGAGCTTTTGATTCACGTGCGCGAGAAAGGCGTGTTGTTTGTTCCGGGACGATATTTTTATTTTCAGAATCCGCAATTGAATACTATGCGGCTGGGATTTGCGTCGCTTGATGAGCGGCAGATTGCGCGCGGGATTCAGACGCTGGGAGCGCTGGTGGAAAGCCAACTCGAGAAAAAGCAGCGCGGGGCGCGGCGATTTGAGTCGGGGCGAGTGGCGCTGGTATGAGCGCGGTGAAGCGGCTCGAGCCGCGCGAGGACAATGTTTGTTTCGGCTGCGGGGCGGGGAACGCGCGAGGGATGCAATTGCTTTTTGTGGCTGACGACGAGACGCGGCGGATTCGCGGGGAATTCAAGCTGGGGCCGGAATATCAGGGCGGGCCGAAGTTTTTGCACGGCGGAATTATTGCGCTGGTGATTGATGAAGCGATGGGTAAAGTTTCGCGGTTCCGGCAGGCGCGGGCGGTGACGGCTGAGATGACCATTGAATATTTGAAGCCCATTGTGGTGAACCAGGAGATTGTGGTGGAGGCGTTTGAGTCGGGGGAGCCGAAGGGGCGGAATTTGTATCACGCGTGCGAGATTCGAAATCGCGAAGGCGCCATGTTGGCGCGCGGAAGCGGGCGATTTGTGATTGTGGGAGAGGAATTTATAGCTGAGGTCGCGCGGGGATTGCAGCGGGCTGAGTGAATCGGCGTAGCGAGGCGTTTGGGTCCGCGCGAGTCCGATGCACTTGGTGGAAATTGCGGTCGTCAGAGCCGGCGGGACGCCAGCGGTACGGGGAATGTCGCTCGCTTGAGCGGATGACGCGGAACAACGGGATTGCGATACGGGTTTGCAAACTACTTTTGGGGAGACAACGACGATGGAATTTAATGGCGACAAATTGTGGCGGGTAAAAGTGGGATTGGCGGAGATGTTGAAGGGCGGCGTGATTATGGACGTGACCAACGCCGAGCAGGCCAAGATTGCCGAGGATGCGGGGGCGTGCGCGGTGATGGCGCTCGAGCGCGTGCCGGCGGACATCCGCAAGGAAGGCGGAGTGGCGCGCATGGCTTCGCCGCGGATTATCCGCGAGATCATGGATATCGTGTCGATTCCGGTGATGGCCAAGGCGCGCATCGGGCATTTCGCCGAGGCGCAGGTGCTGGAAGCGCTCGAGGTGGATTTCATTGATGAGAGCGAAGTGCTGACTCCGGCCGATGAGGCGCACCATATTTGGAAACATGGATTCAAGGTGCCGTTTGTTTGCGGTGCGCGGAATTTGGGCGAGGCGCTGCGGCGGATCGCCGAAGGCGCGGCGATGATCCGCACGAAGGGCGAGGCGGGCTCGGGAAATATTGTGGAGGCGGTGCGGCACATGCGCGCGATTGTGGGGCACATGAAGAAACTCACTACGCTCGGCGAAGAAGAATTGGTGCACGAGGCGAAGGAGTTGGGCGCGCCGTTCGAGCTGGTGCAGTGGGTGGCGAAGCACGGGAAATTGCCGGTGCCGAATTTTTCGGCGGGGGGAATCGCGACGCCGGCGGATGCGGCGTTGGTGGTGCAGCTCGGAGCAGAGGCAGTGTTCGTTGGTTCCGGGATTTTCAAGTCGAGCGATCCTGCTACGCGGGCGCGGGCGATCGTGAAGGCGACGACTCATGCGCGCGATCCGAAAATTGTGCTGGAAGCTTCGGAGGAATTGGGCGAGGCGATGAAGGGGCTCGATATCCGGCAGATGGAAGAGAAGGATTTGCTGCAGACGCGCGGGTGGTAGTGAAGGGCTAGGCATGAAGATCGGCGTGCTGGCAATTCAGGGAGATTATGAGGCGCACGGGCGGATGCTTGAGCGGCTGGGCGTCGTGGCGGTGTTTGTGCGCACGCCCGCCGATCTTGAAGGCTTGCGCGGGTTGATTTTCCGGGCGGAGAGAGCAGCACGCACATGAAAGTGATGGCCGAAGAGGGGTTGCTCGAGGCGATTCGAAAATTTGCGGCGAATGGCGGCGCGTTTTTTGGGACTTGCGCGGGGACGATTCTTTTGGCCCGCGAAGTTCATAATCCGGATCAGGCTTCGCTCGGGCTGCTCGATGCTTCGGTGCTGCGAAATGGCTATGGTCGGCAGCTTTCGAGCGATGTGCATTTCGGTGCATCGAAAATCAAGGACGAGCCGCTGGAGATGGTTTTTATTCGCGCGCCGATTATTGAATCAGTTGGCGATGGCGTGCGCGTTTTGGCCGAGTATGAGGGGCATCCGGTGCTCGTGGAGCAGGGGCGCGTGCTGGCGGCTACGTTTCATCCGGAATTGACCGACGATACGTCGATTCATGAGCGATTTCTGAAGATGGCGAAGAACGGGAACTAAGCCCGTTAGCGACGGCGCATCCGGGCCATCGCCCAAATCACTCCTTGTTGTGTCATCCTATCGGCATGAATGACTTGGCTCAGCCTCGCGCGCGGCGAAAACGCATACTTTTCATCTGCGTGGGAAATTCGTGCCGCAGCCCGATGGCAGAGGCGCTGGCGCGGCATCATGCTGGGGATGTGATCGATCCGCAGAGCGCGGGAATTTCGCCGCTCGGGCGCGTGGCGGAGTCGACGCGGCGGGCGCTGCTTGATCGCGGCGTTCCGGCGGATGGGTTGAGCTCGAAGGGGATTGCTTCAGCGACTTTGATCGCCGTCGATCTGATCATCAATATGAGCGGGATGCCGGGCGGCTCGCTGTTTCCGAATTCGTTGGTAGAAGATTGGGACGTCGAGGATCCTTACGGCGAGGATATGGAAACGTACCAGCGCATCTGCGAAGATATCGAGGCGCGCGTGCTGTCGCTGGCCGGGCGGCTGAGAGAATCGAGTGACGCGTAGATCGGTCGCGAATCGGCGCGAGCTGCGGATTGAGGCATCGTGAGGCGAGAGAAAACCAGCGTATCCCAGGAAGATTATTTAAAAGCCATCTGGGAAACCGTTCAGGAAGAACAGGCGCCGATCAGCGCGCGTCTGGCGGAAGAGCTGGGCGTGACGCCACCCGCCGTGACCGCGGCGCTCAAGCGCATGACGCGCGGCGGTTACGTGCGCGTCGGGCGCGATGGACGCATCGAGCTTTCGGCGAAAGGGCGCGCGATCGCGCAGCATCTGGTACTGCGGCACCGGCTCGCGGAGATGCTGCTGACGCAAGTGATCGGCCTCGAATGGACGCGCGCGCATGAAGAGGCCGAGAAGCTCGAGCACGGAATTTCGCCGGAAGTCGCGGCGCTGCTGCTGAAGCGCTTCGGGCGCGAAAGCCGCTGCCCGCATGGCGTGCCGCTATTTGGCGGCATGGCCAAGTTGCGCAAGAAGATTGGCGCGGTGCGGCTCTCGGAAGGCGCTCCGGGTCACACGTATGAAATCCTGCGCGTATACGAGAAGGATCCGAAGTTTCTCGAATTTGTCGCTGGCCTGGAATTGAAACCGGGCGTGAAGCTCCGCTTGATGAACCGCGAGTATGATCAGACGATGACGTTCTCGATCGCCGGCGGCCACGCGCGAAAGATTTATCTCGGCAAGCCCGCCACGGAACGCATCTGGGTCCGGCAAATCCAATAGCCGCGCGTGGCGCGTTGAATTCGCAATCCTCATTGGCGGCGGCAATGGTATTCTCGTGCCAGTGCGCCTCCGACACTTCTTCACCGCCGTCCGCTATTACTGGATCACCGCGAAAGGCCATCGCTTGCGTCCCTGGACGAGCCCCTACATTCGCTGGCGCATGGAAACATTCTACGGCGCGGAGGCGGCGGAGATGGACGGCCAGAAATTCATCCGCATCCTGTGGCGCGACCGGAAACGAATGCGGAGATTTATGGCCTGGGTAGCCGAGCGGCGGCGCGAGCAGCGCTTGCGAGGCGTATAATAGTGACAGGGACCGCCACAGCGGTTCAGCGCCATGCAAGACCTTAAGATTCTCCAAAAAACCGAGACGCTGCACGAAGCGCGCTGGTGGGAAGTCGATCCGGAAGGGCGAGCGCACTGCTATCTCTGCCCGCGGCATTGCCACATCGGCGACGGTCAATCGGGCTTCTGTTTCATTCGCGTGAATCAGGGCGGCAAATTGTATAGCCTTGGCTATGGCGCTCCCGCCGCGCTGCAGGTCGATCCCATCGAGAAAAAGCCGCTCAATCATTTTCTGCCTGGCACGCGCGTTTTTTCCATGGGCACGGCGGGCTGCAACATGGGCTGCTTTTTCTGCCAGAATTGGGACATCTCGAAATCACGATCCGATCAAGTGAATTCGACGAATCTTTCGCCCGAAGACGTGGTGCTGCTGGCGATTCATTACGGCTGTCCTTCAATCGCTTTCACCTACAACGAACCGACGATCTGGGGTGAGTATGTGATCGATATTTGCGCCGTGGCGAAGGAATACGGCCTCAATACCGTGATGGTTTCGAACGGCTACATCACGCGCGAAGCGTTTCACGATATCTACGACCACATCGATGCGGCGAATATCGATCTGAAGGCTTTCACCGAGCAATTCTACGGGCGCATTACGCTGACGCACCTGCAGCCCGTGCTCGATGCGCTGAAGTGGCTGAAGAATGAAACGAACGTCTGGTTCGAGATCACCAATCTCATCATCCCCACGCTGAACGACAGCCCGGAAGAATCCCGAAAGCTCGCCGAATGGGTGCTCGAAAATCTGGGGCCTGATGTGCCGCTGCATTTCACGGCCTTTCATCCCGATTTCAAGCTGCGCGATAAGCCGAAGACGCCGCCCGAGACCTTGCACACGGCGCGAGCCGTGGCGCGCGAGGTGGGGCTACATTACGTCTACGAAGGAAATATCTACAGCGATGGGGCGCACACGTATTGCCCGTCATGTGGAATCCTGCTGCTGCGCCGCTCGTGGCATGACGTAGAGGAGAATCGCCTGAAGGATGGCTGCTGCTCGAAATGTGGCTACGCCATCGCCGGCCGCTGGACCAATCCGCACCGCGAAGTTTCCGAAAAAACCATGGAGCGCGCCCGCCGCTTTGCCGAACGCCGCTTCAACGCCGTGAATTTGTAGCTCCGGCGTCCCTGCCGGCTTCTCACGACCGCGACTTTAGCCAACGCCGCGATAGTGCGCGGAGCAGAACGTCACATTCACTGCTTTGATTGGCGAAATAGATCCGGTCGCGACTGGCGCACGTGAATTCATTTGTGCTCGTAAGATGCCGGCGGGGACGCCGGCGCTACTATCCGCGAAAATATCCCGGTCCTACGCGCAAGTGGTGGTGCCAGGTGAGCGGAAAAGCCCACCAGGCCAGCGTACCCAGGAGCGCTTGCATGATGGCGAGAGGAGTGATGTTTCGCTCGCTGGCAAAAAGCCAGGCCATCACCGCACCGCCGACAAATGTGAGCGGCACGAGCACCGGATTCGGCCAATGGCACGCCGCAAAAATCACTCCGGTCAGCCCGGCCGCAAGCCAGCGCGTCGAAATCAAGGACGACATCCGGTTCATCAGCAGGGAATTGAGCGCCACCTGCTGCAACACGCAGAAAGCGAAATAACTCCACAACCGGTCGAGTTTGATCAAATGCTCCGGCACATGCCACGGGGCGCGGAGCACGACGCCGGTGACGATTAACGCCGACGCCAGAATCGCAAATGCTGCGGCCGCGCGTCTCGTCGCTGGCCACAGATTGTCCGCGCGCCAGCCGAGCGTCTTGGGCGTGTCGCGATGGATCGCGAAACTCGCCATCATCCAGACGACAAATCCGACCCAGGCCCAGTTCGTCGTGAACTGCAGCCGCCAGATGAAAACGAGAATGAAGATGGGAAGACCGACGACATCAACCAACGCGAGAGCGCGCTTCACGCCGGGCGTCATTTCGATTTGGCCGCGCGAATCAGCGCTGGCAACGTGCGCTCCGGCCCGGCTGAGAGTTCGTTCCGCAACCAGCCGAGCGCAGTCTCGAGCGAGACTCCCGCAGGCGCGAAATATTCCTCGATCTCAGTGTCGGGAAAGCCGAGGCGCGTGAGCCGTGCCGCCAGCTCAACGCGAATCACCTCAGGCTCAGCACGCCATGAGGCGAGCGCTTCAAAAACGGCGCGGTGATCTTCCGATTTCCAGGGGTGGCGGAAAAGCAGCGATTCAAGCTCGGCGCGAAGCGGCTCGGCGACACGAGACTGGCAAAGCAGGGCGAGATATATTCGCTCGCGGCTGGCGGGAGTGGCGCTTTCGGAATTCATGATGCGGGCAGATCAAGAATCCGCCCGGCATCATTCTATCGCGACACAACTCTTCGTGCGCGGTTCGCTTAAGCCGCGCGCTCTTCCGGCGGCACGAAATCGAAGCGATGGATCGACGCCGCGATTCCAAACAAGCGTCCCTGCTCGCCGGGCACGGGATCAACCCGCAGAGACCGGCCACTTCCGCGCACCAGCACCGGCCGCGAACGCCCGCGCTCCGGCGGCAGCGCGAAAGTAATCTCCAAGTGCGTGCCAGGCGCGATCGAATTGTCCCCGATGAAATACAACCCCCGCGTGGAAATATCGCGAAGATGAGCCGTGCGCGTCTCCGGAAAATGCGGCGATCCGGCATTGACCTGCAGCGGAATGAAAAGCTCGTAACGGTGAGCGTGTCTGCGTTCTGTCATCGAATCCTCCCGTGCTCAACCGGTGGGTGCACGAAGGTGGCCACCACCTTCAGGTGGATTCGCATTGCCCTGATTGGAGTTGTCCCAATACAGGCAGGAATCGTCTGGTACTTCGCCGTTTCGGGACGGTATTTGCTTCCGGATATGGGAATCGCGCCGCGGCTCAGCCCGCGAAATTCTGCCGGCTGACGCCGCGGAAACTACAGAACAGGCTCGTAGAGCACGGCCGAACCTTCCGCTTCGGTCAGCATGCCCTTGCCGACCAGCAGATGAACCATGCGGACGATCATCGCCTTTTCGTTGGCGTTTGAAGGCGCCAGGGGCGAAATGTTCCGCGCCGTGCGCAGAATTTCGAAAGTGGCTTCGCGCTCGGCGGTAACTTCCTTCAGCCAGTCGCGCAAAGCGGTAGCTTGATCCGCCACCAGGTCGCTGAAGGCCAGGCCCATGCCCAGGCCTGTCTGCGAATAGACCACATAGCCGTCGGTCTCGAAGGTGTTCTGGCCTTTCGATAGCGAGATGTGAACCACCGTTCCCTCGGGGAAGGGCACCAGCGTATCGACGAAGCAGCCGCCGGGCCCGAGGTCCGTCGTGCGCGTCGAGAAACGCGCGCCGGTCAGGCGGTCCACCACCTGCGCGCTGGCGGTGAATTGAAACCGCACGCTCTGGCGGCGCTCTACAACCTGCGTCCCTCCAGCGTACTTGCCGCTCTTCGACCGCTCGCTCGCGGATTTCTCGTGCTTGGACTCACGCATGATAATTCCCCCCAACCTCTCCGGCAGCGCCGGAACCTAATCCCTCGCGAGACACCGGCACCCAGCTCAAAGTGCGCCTTCGCGACGATAAGAAATTGTCCCCCGCGACCGGTCGCCATACAAGTCCAACCAATGAGGGTTTGTTCAAAAGAGAAATTGCACGTAAGACACGGGAGACTGGAGGGATTCGAAAGTCTTGGCAAGAATGGTGCCGGGGGGCAGAGTTGAACTGCCTACGCCGGCCTTTTCAGGGCCGCGCTCTACCGGTGAGCTACCCCGGCACCGGGAGAAACCTTCATTCTAGACAAAAGCCGCAGAGCCGCAAAGCGAAATGCGCAGCAATCAAAAAAGCCGCATGCCATCATTAGTCCGCCTCCGCCCGCCTGCTCGCGCGGGCACCGAATTGCTCTCTTTCCTCGCCCCAATTCGTCCAATCAGGCTAAGGTAGGATGTGATAATCTGGTCACAGCCGCCCGTGCATTGAACAGTCACGCTGTGTCGCGCGTATCCTTCAAGTGAAGCCGATTGAGCACGAACTAATTCTGGAGGCTTGGGAATGAAGCGATTCTTGCTTGTGGTGATTTGCGGTCTGGCGGTCAGCGGGATAGCCGGCGCTCAACGCCTGCCGGACAGCGTCGTGCCCGAAAGCTACGATCTGACGTTCTCGCCGGACCTCGGCAAGGCAGCGTTCACGGGCGAAGAGACCATTCACGTAGCGCTGAAGCGCCCCGCGTCCTCCATCGTCCTCAATTCCGCCGAGATCGAGTTTCAGGAAACCACGGTCGCCGCCAACGGCATCACGCAGACCGCCGGCGTCTCCAAGAATGAAAACCTCGAGCAGGCGACCATCACGGTTCCCAAAGAAATTCCCGCCGGACCCGCCGAGATTCACATTCATTTCACCGGCATTCTGAATGACAAGCTGCGCGGCTTCTATCTGAGCGAGACCCCGCGCCGCCGCTATGCCGTCACGCAATTCGAATCCACCGACGCGCGCCGCGCCTTTCCCTCCTTCGACGAGCCTGCGTTCAAGGCCGTCTTCCGCGTAACGCTGATCGTCGACAAGGGCGATACGGGCATCTCCAACGGCCATATCGTCTCCGACACGCCGGGTCCGGGAGAAGGGAAACACACGCTGAAGTTCTCGCCGTCGCCAAAGATGTCTTCGTATCTCGTTGCCATGATGGTCGGCGATTTTCAGTGCCTCGAAGGCGGCGCCGACGGAATTCCCATCCGCGTCTGCGCTGTGCCCGAGAAGAAAGAGCTGGGCGCCTTCGCGCTGACCGCGGCCGAAAATATTCTCAAATATTACGACCGCTATTACTACACGAAGTGGCCCTTCGAAAAACTCGACATGATCGCCTTCCCGGATTTCTCCGCCGGCGCGATGGAGAACACCGCCGCGATCACTTATCGCGAAACCGCGCTTCTCCTGGATGATAAGACCGCCTCGCTCGACGCCCGCGAAAATGTCGCCGGCACCATCGCACACGAAATGGCCCACCAATGGTTCGGCGATCTCGTCACCATGAAGTGGTGGGACGACATTTGGCTGAACGAAGGCTTCGCCACGTGGATGACCTGGAAGCCGCTCGAAGCCTGGCATCCGGAATGGCGCAACCAGCTCGACGAAATTCTGGAAACCGGCAGCTCGCTCTCCACCGACTCCATCGCTTCGATCCGCCCCATCCGCCAGAAGGCTGAGACGCCCGCGGATATCGCGGCGCTTTTTGACGGCATCGCCTATGGCAAGGCCGCCTCGGTGCTGCGCGCCGTCGAAGCTTATGTCGGCCCGGAGGTCTTTCAGAAAGGCGTGAACGCGTATCTCGAAAAGCACGCCTACGGAAACGCCACCGCGGAGGACTTCTGGAACCAGATCGCCGCCACCTCGGGCAAGCCGGTGGACAAGATCATGGCCAGCTTTATCGATCAGCCAGGCGCTCCGCTCGTCAGCGTGAAGTCCTCATGCTCGGGCGATCGCACCAAGGTCACGCTCTCCCAGCACCGCTATTTTGCGGACGCCGCCCGGCTGAATGCCGCCTCGCCGGAACTTTGGCAAGTGCCCGTCGCCCTGCGCGGTTCAGGCGCAAACGATGCGACACACGTTCTTCTGACTGCTTCCGAGCAGACTTTTGAGATCAAAGGCTGCAGTGATTGGGTCTACGCCAATGCCGGCGCTCGCGGCTATTTCCGCTCGAGTTACGAGCCCCAGGCCTTCGATAAAATGTCCGCCGCGCTCAAGATGTCCTTCACTCCCGAAGAGCGCATCCGCTTTCTCGGCGACGCCTGGGCCATGGTCCGCGTCGGACGCCTCGATATCTCCCAGTACCTCGCGACGCTCGAGAATCTGCAGGGCGAGCGCAACCGCGCCGTGGTCGCCACCATGCTCGGACGCATCGGCGAGCTTCACGATACTCTGGTCGCCGCCGATGAGCGATCAGCGTTCGAATCATGGGTCCGGAATTTTGTGCGGCCTATCGCCGCGGACCTCGGCAGCCAGCCCATGCGCGGCGAATCGCCGGAACGCACCGCGCTGCGCTCGGACGTCTTCGGCACGCTGGCGCTTTACGGCCGCGATCCGGAACTCGTCGCCAAGTCACGCGCCATCGCCGACGCGTACATGCGCGATCCGCAATCGGTGGACGAGGCGCTGGCAGGCAATGCCTTGGCCGTCGCCGCCGCGAATGGCGATGCGGCTTTGTACGACCAATTCATGGAACACCTGAAGAACGCGAAGACGCCCGAAGAGTATTACTCCTATTTCGGAGCGCTCGGCCTGTTTCCTGATCCGGCTCTCACCAAGCGCACGTTCGATTTCATGCTCAGCCCGGCGGTGAAAAATCAGGATCTCTTCTATATGGGCATCCTTTTCCAAAACTATCGGACGCAGGAAGCCGCATGGGATCTCTTCAAGGCGGATTTTAAGGAAATCATGGAGAAGGTGGATGCTTCGCTTGGAAGCGGTCTCGTCGAGGTCGGCGGAGTCTTCTGCGACGCAAAGCTGCGCGATGATTCGCAGCAATTTCTGACGGCGCAGCATCTGCCGGGCACCGAGCGGCTGCTGCAAAACGCGAAAGATCAGGTCAACGCCTGCATTGAGCTGAAATCGCTCCAGCAATCGAATCTAACGGCATATCTGCAAAAGCAAAGCGGCGGTCAAGGAAAAGCAGCCGCATCCCCAGCCAGCGTGAATTAGAGTACCGCCGGCGTCCCCGCCGGCATCTTACGGTCTCAAGTGTAAGCGACAGCCGCGATGTCGTGCGGATCGTGGCGTTGCACACGAAGCGCCGATTACCCGCCGACTCCGCTCTTGCAGTTCGAGGAAAAAGCCTTTCGTTGTCATCCTGAACGAAGTGAAGGATCTGCAGTTTCTTGATTTCGGGCTGTCAAGTCGCGTGTTCGCCTCAGTGCAGCGACTCATCAAACTCCCGCATCCATTCCTTCTTCTTCAAAACTTCTCGCGGTTTTGATCCATCCGGCGGCCCGACAATTCCATCCTTCTCCATGATGTCAATCAACCGCGCCGCGCGCCCATACCCGATCCTCAACCGCCTCTGCAGCGTTGAAGTCGAAGCGCGACCCATCTCGCACACCACGCGTACCGCATCGTGATACAGCGCGTCGTCTACTTCGTCCTCGCCGTCCGTCGCATCGCCGCCTACCCCACCGCCGCCTCCGCCCGATGATCCCTCATCCTTCGGCGGCTTGAGCAACTCCTCGTTGTAAACCGCTTTCGCCTGCTCCCGCCAGAACGAGCAAACCTCAGAAATCTCATCCTCGGTCACGTACGGCCCGTGAATGCGATGCAAACGCGAAGAGCCCGCCGGCAAATACAGCATGTCGCCGCGCCCGAGCAACGATTCCGAGCCGTTCGTATCCAGAATCGTCCGCGAGTCCACCTTGCTCGCCACGCGGAATGAAATTCTCGCCGGAAAATTGGCCTTGATCAGCCCGGTGATCACGTCCACCGAAGGCCGCTGCGTCGCAAGAATCAAATGAATTCCCACCGCCCGCGCCATCTGCGCCAGCCGCGTAATCGATTCCTCCACGTTGTTCGTATCCACCATCATCAAGTCGGCCAATTCGTCAATCACGATCACCAAGTACGGCAGCGGCTTGTGCTCTTCCTCCTCCACCGCATCAAAAAGTGAAAGCGATTGTGTCTTCTGAAACGTCCGGTTGTACTGCTCGATATTCCGCACGCCGCGCTGCGCCAGCAATTTCAGCCGCCGCTCCATCTCCCGCGTGGCATTCCGCAGCACATTCGAAGCGACTTTCGCATCAGTCACGACCGGCGTGTAAAGATGCGGGATATCCTCATACAGCCCCAACTCGAGCCGCTTCGGATCCACCAGCACCAGCTTCAATTCCTCAGGCGTGGCCTTATAGAGCATTCCCATCAGCAGGGAATTGATAAACACGCTCTTGCCGGTTCCCGTCGCTCCCGCAATCAGCAAGTGCGGCATCTGCGTCAAATCCGCCGCGCGAATCCGCCCGATCAAATCCTTTCCGAGCGGCAAAGTCAGTTTCGAAGCCGAATGCACGAACTCCGGCGACTCGATAATTTCGCGCAGCCGAATCGTCTCGCGATGCGGATTAGGAACTTCAATCCCAACAGTCGATTTTCCCGGAATCCGCTCGATCAAAAGTGATTCCGCTTTCAGCGCCAAGCACAAATCGTCCGCCAACCCGGTAATCCGGCTGTACTTGATTCCAGCTTCAGGCTTGAACTCGAAAGTCGTCACCACAGGTCCGGGATTGATCTGCGTGATGTGTCCCTTCACGTCGAACTCTTCCGATTTCTGCTCGATCGCCCGCGCGCAATCCTTTAGCTCGTCCTCGTCCATCTTTTCGCTGCGTTCGGGATTCTGCAGCAGCGTGGGCGAAGGCAACCGGTAACTCGCGTGTCCCTTGGCAATCTTCGGCTCCGGCCCTGATTTCTTGCTGGGCGCGGCAATTTCGTTCTGATGAAACTTGATGACCGCAGTCTCGCGCGAGGAATCACCACGCTCTTCCTCTTCGGCATCAGCCTCAGCCTCGTCCACCATCGCGTCCTTAGACGAAACGGCCTGCTGTAGCACCGGACGGCGCCCGGCAATCTTGATTTCCTCCATGCGCTTGCGCATCCGCAGCGATTCGCGCTCTTCGCGCCAATCCTTAAATCGCGCCGTCATCCGCCCGATGTATCCCTCGGAAGCAATCGGCTTGCGCATCCAAGCCGCGGCCGCAGAAAACGAAAACCGCGTAGTCAGAAACAGCGCCGTCAAAACGCACGCCAGTCCCACCAGATTCGCGCCCACAGGATTCAAAGCCGCGCGCAATCCCCCTGCGAGAATCGTCCCCATTAATCCGCCTGCCGGAATCGCTCCGCGAACAAGTGGGAAGTGCACCAGCGTGATTTCCGCAGGCAGGAACACAAACATCAGCAGCGCCCCTGACAATTTCGCCCACGGCGCGTCGATCGCATGGCTGCGGAACCAGCGCATTCCCACCACAAAAAGCGCCACCGGCAGCAAAAACGCCGTATAGCCGCAAAGCTGGAAAATCAAATCCGCCAGATGCGCCCCGAACGGACCAATCCAATTCCGCGCAGGCCCGGCCGTAGGCGATGCAGCCGCCACATTGAAGGACGGGTCCGCAGGCGAATAGGAAAGCAGGCTCAACGCCAGCAATACAGCCGCAACAATGCCGGCGAACCCGATCAATTCATTGAAACGCTTATTTTCAGTCGGACTAAGGATGCGCACTTAAATCTCCCTTGGGCAGGGGAAGGCCTTTCAATGCAGGTCGCGTGGGCGCTAGCGCGCGGCCCCAATTGGGAGGAACCAGAGTGCGAGAATGACTATACCAAAGACGATTCGGTAGTAAACGAAGATTTTCAATGTGCGTGTCCGCAAATACTGGAGGAAAAATGCGATCACGATATAGCCGACGAAGGCCGATACGGCCACCGCCACGAGCAGCGTCGAGAGCGGCAATTCGATCTGTCCCGCGTGATGCAGCTTGATCAGCTTCGGCAGATCATGCGCCGCCGCACCGGCGATGATCGGCGCGGAAAGCAGAAATGAAAATCGCGCGGCCGCTTCGCGAGTCAAGCCGCGAAAAAGCCCTTCCGTAATCGTGATCCCCGAGCGCGACACGCCGGGAAAGAGCGCGATCGCCTGCGCCGTTCCAATCACCATGGCGTCGCCGAATCCCACTCGATCCATCCCGCGATCCAGCCGACCGACATACTCCCCATACATCATCAACAGCCCTACGCCGATCATCGCTCCGGCGATATATACCGGCTGCCGCAGGTGGTCCTCAATCTTGTGCTCGAACAAAAATCCCACGATGCCGCCGGGAATTGTCCCAGCCATCAAATACCAGAACAGTTTGCGATTGTGTTGGATCGCCGAAGGTCCGCCGCGCCCGCCGTAATTGAACCCCAGTCCGGCCAGCGTCAACTCCACCCAGTCGCGGAAAAAGTAAATCAGAACGGCAAGTAGAGTTCCGGCGTGCAGCGCCACGTCGAATTCTTGTCCGGGATCGGGCCAGTGAAACAGCCAGGGAAATAAAATCAGGTGCGCCGTGCTGCTGACCGGAAGAAATTCCGTCAATCCCTGCACGACGGCGAGAATGATGGCTTGAATCAGCGACATGCGCTCACCGCACCCCCAAGTGTGCAGGTGTCATCCGTCAAGACGCTTCATCATCGCATAGGCCGCCAAACCGCCCGGGTAATAATTCTTCAGAATGCCGCGCGTCAGATAACCGTTCTTCTTCCAGAATTCGATGGCTGCGGCATTGTCGATCGCCGTCTCGAGTTCGACTTCCGTGGCGCAGCGTCGCGCGAGACTTTCCTCGGCCGCCCGCAGCAATGCCGTGCCGGCGCCCGCGCGGCGAAATTCCGGGAGCACATCGATCGTGATGATATGGCCCGTCCGCTCGAAGCAGGCCGTCAGAATGAATCCCGCGATCGCCCGTCGAGTTTCCGCAACGATGCCTTCCGCCCCCGGCAAACGCAAATACCAGCGAAATTCGCGCCGCGAGTAAGCAATCTCCCGCGGATAGCATTTCTGGTCGATTTCATGGGCGGATTCGAAATCCGCGTCAGTCAGCAGCCGCAGCGTCACGTTCTGCGCAGCGTCAAGCTCGCGCGCGGTCTTCGATTCTCGTGTGGATTCGGCAGGCGCGTCCATTCCGCGCTTCGTGGCAGGTCTGGCCATCAGATTTCGAGAATGACGGGCAAGATCAACGGGCGTTTCGCCGTCTGCTTGTTGAGGAAGCGCTTCAAATCCGCGCGAATTTTTTCCTTCATCACGCTCCAGTCCGTTTTTTCCTCAGACGTGGACTGCTCGAGCGTCTTCAGGATCACCTCGCGCGCCTTGTTCATCACTTCCTGCCCGTCATCGGAAGGAAGGAATCCGCGCGAAACAATTTCCGGCGTCCCCTCGAGCCGCCCGGTGTGCTTGTCGATGGCAATGATCGTCACCACCACTCCGTCTTCGGCCAAATGCCGCCGGTCGCGAACCACCACCTCTTCGATTTCCTCAAGCGAGCCCGAATCCACCAGCACGCGCCCCGCCGTCACCGGCTCGCGCCGGAATGCCCCGTTCGGCGTGAATTCCAGCGGATGCCCGCTCTCCAGCAAAATCACTTCGCCTGAAACCACGCCCAATTGCGTCGCCAGCGCCGCGTGCTGGAAAAGTTGCCGGTATTCTCCGTGCAACGGAATGAAATACTTCGGCCGCACCAGGCTCAACAGCAACTTCTGCTCTTCCTGGCTGCCGTGTCCCGATACGTGAATCGGCGACGAGCGCCCGCCTTCGTAATAAACCAGCACTTGCCGCCGGAACAGATGATCGATCATCCGGAAAATGGCTTTCTCGTTTCCGGGAATGATGCGCGCCGATAAAATTACCGTGTCGCTCTGTTCGATCGTGAGCAAGCGGTGATTGTCCACCGCGATTCGCGAAAGCGCCGACATCGGCTCCGCCTGCGTGCCGCTCGCCAGCACAACCAATTTCTTCGGATCGAACGTGCGAATATCCTGCGGCCGCACCATGCTGCCGTCGGGGATCCGCAGCATGTTCAGGCTGTGCGCGATCTCGACATTGTCCACCATGCTGCGCCCAACGATGCCAACTTTACGGCCATTCTCGAGCGCGATGTCGATCACTTGCTGAATGCGATGCACTGAACTCGAAAAGCAAGAGACCACGATTTTCTTCGGCGCCGCCCGGAACAATTCCTCGAATCGCGGCACAACCGCGCGTTCCGAGGGCGTGTAACCCGGCCGCTCCACGTTCGTGCTATCGCTGAACAGCGCCAGCACTCCTTCGCGCCCATATTTTGCAAACGCGTCGAGGTCGAACGACTTGCCGTCCACCGGCGTGTGGTCAATCTTGAAATCCCCGGTGTGGATGATTGTTCCCATCGGCGTGCGCACCGCCAGCGCCACACACTGAATCGTGCTATGCGTCACGTGCAGGAATTCGATCTTGAAAGGCCCGATGGAAATGGTTTGCCCCGGCGCAATCTCGCGCAGATCGGCGTTCTCCAGCAGTCCGTGCTCTTCAAGCTTCTTCTTCACTAGCGCCAGCGTGAACTTGGTTCCATACACCGGCACGTCCAGATCGCCGAGAACGTAGGGGATCGCGCCGATATGATCCTCATGCGCGTGCGTCAGCAAAATTGCTTTCACTTGCTGCTTGCGTTGCTTCAGGTAGGTGATGTCGGGGATTACGATGTCCACGCCGAGAAGCTCGGCCTCGGGAAACATCAGCCCGGAATCGATGACGATGATTTCATCGCCGCATCGCAGGGCCATCATGTTCATCCCGAACTCGCCGAGCCCGCCGAGCGGGATAGCCCAAACAGAAGAATTACTCAATTCGTATCCAACCTTTCGCGAAAGAAGTATCGTACCACGCAGCGCGTTCGAGGACTTCTCTTTAGGGGATCAACCCTCAGAATTTATGTGAGGGCAACGAAGATTCGTCAGAGATCGACTTCGTCGGAGAGAATTTCTTTGGTCGTAGGGGCGGGGCTTGCTCCGCCCGCTTCGCTCGGGCGAACGTAAGACAATTATGCAAGCACGACCAACGCCTCAATCCCGGTCCCCACTCCCACTAAACAACCGCGCAATCGCCACCAGCACCACAGCCCCCACCACCGCGGCCGCAAGGCTCCCGAAGAAGCCAAGAAACACAATTCCAAGCTTCGTGAAAATCCAACCACCGATGACCGCTCCCACAAGCCCAAGCACAATGTTAGCCAGACACCCAAATCCTCGCCCACGCGAAATCGTCCCCGCAATCCAACCCGCCAGAAGCCCAATCAAAATCCACCAGATCAATCCATGCGAGAAAACCAAAACGTAGTCTCGTTGCTGCGCCATCATCTCAACCGACATTGCCGTCACTCTCCATTCTCAATCGTATGATTCAAACCCAACTCGACAGGTTTCGAAATCTTCGCATTCATTCTCAGCGCAGAAAAAGTGCTGTCATCCCTCATCCGCCTAGTCGGATGAGGGATCTGCATTTTCCTACGTCCAATCGCGCTTCATCGACAAAATAAGATCTCCCGCGCGCTCTCACTTTCCTATTTTCTATTTCTCTCGTTTGTACTATCAATAGGGCGCACAAACGCACGCAACGCACCAAAATCTCCGCGCGCCGCCGCAAAAATGCACACGCGCGCATACATTATCCGCGAGGGGAGTGAATGGCAAAGAAAAAGGGCGCGACCGGACGAATCCTCCACGATCCAATCGCCGATCATCTCACGCCGATCTACCCGCTCGACCTCGCCAAGGCCCGCACCGTCGACGCTCTCGTCCGGGCCATGGGACAGACCGCTTTCACCGGCCGCCAGGTCGGCGATGCCGCCGACGTTCTCGAGGCCATGGCCCGCGACAAAGACTGCTTCATCGTAATGACGCTCGCCGGCGCTATGACCGTAGCCAAAATGGGCCTCATCTTCTGCGATCTCATCGAGTCCGGCATCGTCAAAGCCATCGTTTCCACCGGTGCGCTCATGGCTCACGGTCTCGTCGAAGCCACCGGCCGCTCACATTTCCGTTACGATCCGAAAATGGATGATCGCGAACTGTTCTTCGCCGGCTACAACCGCGTCTACGATTCGCTCGAGCCGGAAATCAACCTCGATCACGTCGAAGAAGTCGTCGACCACGTTTTCGTCAAATGGGATCCCGAGGAAATCGTCTGCAGTTGGAAACTCCATCGCCGCATCGGTGAATATTTGCAGAAACACGCAAAGGGCCGCGGGATTCTGAAAAGCGCCGCCGAACACAACGTCCCGATTTTCGTTCCCGCCTTCAGCGATTCCGAACTCGGCATAGATTTCGCGCTCTACAATCGCCTGCGAAAACGGGAAGGGAAGCCCGCGCTGCGCTTCGATCCCTTCGAAGATTTCGAACACTACGCCACAACAATGCTCGCCACAAAGAAAATGGGTCTGCTCACCATCGGCGGCGGCGTCCCGCGCAATTGGGCGCAACAATTCGGCGTCTACGCCGAACTCCTAGCCCGCCGCGGCTACGAAAAAATCCCGCTCAAGCGTTACAACTACGGCGTCCGCATCTGTCCCGAGCCAGTCCACTGGGGCGGCCTGTCCGGCAGCACTTATACGGAAGCAGTGAGCTGGGGCAAATTCGTCCCACCCGAAGAAGGCGGCAAACTAGCGGAAGTTTTCGACGACGCGACAGTGGCCCTGCCGCTCATAGCAGGCGCAGTCCTAGAAAGAATCGGCTATTTCGATCGCCCCAAATCAAAATCCGCAGCAAAATAAAAATCGATCATTGCCCCGGACCACGGTACCGCTGGCGTCCCCGCCGGCTCCGTTCCGAACGCCCCAATCTTCCTATGCTGACCTCTGCCCAAGCTTTTTCAGGAGGGGCGTCCGCCTAGGCGGACTGCGCCCGCACTTCGTGCAGCGCTCTACAGACAAAAGTTTTCAGACTGGAAGGAAGTCTTTCAGGCACGAACCGCAACAACTAATCGTCATCCCCCAACAAAATCGCCGCAGAAAGTACGGTCGTCCACAACCCGCGCTTATCCCCCACCGCACTCTGCGTAATATTCATCGTCCGCACAATCTTATTCGAGATCCGGTAAACCTCTTTCTTCTCATCCCAGGAAAGATCCGGATCAAATTCCACATTCAAAGTAGTAGCCAACATCTCCGCCGCCAATTCCTCGCAATATTCCCCAGCCAATTCCTCAGTCTCGCCAAAAGAATGATGCTCGGACAAATATCCGAACATCGATTTATCCCCAGGCAAGGCCAATCCCACTCCCGCAGCGATCAAGCGGTGCGGCTCGCGCGTCTGATTCTCACTAATCACGCAAAATGCCACCTGCCCGGGCTTCAAATGCTTCAATCCTTCGCTGCGTGAAATTAATTTGCAATAAGGCGGGAAAATCGAGGACACGCGAACGATGTTGCAAGCCGCAACGCCCGCATTGCGCAACGCCAGCTCGAAGCTCGAAAGCCTCTCGCGATGTTTTCCGACTCCCTTGGTAAGGAAAATTTTCTTCGCGACGAATGCCATGGATCGTGCCGGCTGCTGGCGCCTCCGCGTCCGAGAGTCGGAAAAATTTTTCTGTCGTGAAAATTAGCAAGAACGATAGGGGGTGTCAACGCATTTTGAAGGTTTTTCGCGGCGACGACGTATCGCACAGCGCACAACAATCCCGCCGTATGTAGCGCCGCTCTTTAAGGGCGGCACTTTCGCCGCATCTCGCGCCTCGCCGAAACATTAACGCCATGTTACAAACAAGCGTGCGTAAAATCATCGCGTCCGGTCCACAATTTCAGCCTGCGCCTGTTTTTCCATCGCCGCCGCAGCCTCCGCAGGCACAATTTTCCAATTCCCATCCGCGTCCGAAGGAATTTTGCCCACCCGCGTCAAATAATCGATCAACAAATCGCGAATTTCCACTCCCGGCGACTCCAAAATCGGCAATCCCTTGTAAACCGAATACCCACCGCCCCCCGTATAACGATAATTGTTAATCGCCACGCGCAATTTCTGCGCCGGATCAAGCGGATTCCCGCGAAAATTCAAATTCTCCACGCGCGAGCCCACCGGTTTCGTCAAATCGATTTCATAAGAAACGCCCTCCGCCGAATCCGCGTTGTATCCGGGTAATTTCAGCGGCACTCCAGCCGCCGCAGGCCACCCCGGATAAAATCCCGCCGCGTGTTCCAGCGCATCCTTCAATTGCGCGCCAGTCATTTCCACCGTGTAAAGCGAATTATCGTAAACATACAGCGCCGCCTGCCGCACCGTCACCGGCCCCTTCGGAATCTGCACGCCGGTATAAAACATCGTAGCCATCGAGACATCCGCATGCCCGGCCTCGAGCTGCACGCGATGAATCAAATCCACCAACGGATCATCTTCATAACGCCCCCGCTCCCCATCCATGGCCTTCTCCGAAACCGCAATCGGCGTATCCAAATACTTCTCAGTAGCCGCCTCATAAGGCGCCGCCAATTTCAAAATCGCCGGATCAGCCGCCACGCTATCGGTCGTCTTAATCACCCGCGAATGTTTCGACGTCACGCGCCAAGCCCCCGCCGCATCGCGCTCCATCACAATATCCGCCCGCGCGAGCGAACCACCCCAATTCTTAGCCTGCGCCATCAAAACGCCATTTACCGTCAACTCCGCCTGCTCCGAATGTGTATGCCCGTAAAAAATCAAATCAATCCCAGGCACCTGCTCCGCCAATTCCCAAGCCGCATTTTCCCCGCGAATATCCTGCCCCTCGAAAATCTTTCCGCTAACCGGATCGCGATCCAGCCCCGAGTGCATAATCACCACCAGCAAATCCACCTGCTTGCGCACCAGGGGAATCACGCGCTTCGCCGCCTCGACGATCGGCTCGAACTCATATCCGCGGTAATGTTCCGGAATCTCCCACCGCGGTACCCCCGGCGTAACAAATCCCACAATCCCAATCCGCACGCCGCCAACATTCTTAATGATGTAAGGCCGGATAAATCCATCCCCCGCGGTATAAATCTCCTTCAAATTCGCCGCCAGCCAAGGAAAAGTCGATTCGCGTTTCGCCTTCAACATTTCCGCCAATCCAAAATTAAATTCATGATTGCCCACAGCCATAGCGTCGTAATGCATCTCATTAAAAGCCGCAATCGTAGGATTCTTGGCCGTCAAATCCTTCACCGCAAAGTAATAAGCCAGCGGTGTCCCCTGCGTAGTGTCCCCGCAATCAAGCAGAAGCGCCTTCGGCGCCTCCGCTCTCTGCTCTTTCACCAAAGTAGCAATCTTCGCCAAAGAAAAATTCGAAGCCTTATTCGAGTAATAGTCGATCGGCTCAATATGCCCATGAATATCAGTAGTAGAAAGCAAAGTAATCGTCACCCGCGAAGCCCGGGCCGCCGTCGCAGCAGGCTTGGCAGCATCCTGCGCCGCGACGGAATGCCCTCCACCAAGGAGCGCGAACGCAAGAGCAGCGCTTGCGAAACTCCTGGCGCATCGATCACGAATGATTCGAATTCTCATTCCACCCTCGGACGCACTTCATCAGGCGGCGGTTCCGTAGGGCCCGGTCTTTAGCCGGGCCCCTTCGTGCTAGACCGCGCCTCACTCTAACACGCCGCTCAAACCACCGTTTCCTCTCGCACTCCGAATCCTTGCAAACAAATCCCCGCCTGCCTATACTGAATTCGTCTTTCCTCCGCGCCTCGCGCGGATTCCGGGATCGCCTGCTACACTCCCCGGACGAATGGAGAAAGTTTCGGAGTGAGTACTCCAGCCGCCATAGCGGACTCACGTCAAAGCTACGTCCTCGATAAACTCCACTCCCTCTCTGGCGTTATCCCCATTGGCGCATTCCTGGCCGAACATTTCTGGTCCAACAGCTATGCCCTGGTCAGCGTAGCCAAATACAACGAAGCCTCCTCCGATCTGCAAACCATCCCCTGGCGCCTCCTGGTCGAAGCCCTGGGCATCTGGCTTCCCATCCTCTTCCACGCCTTTTACGGCCTCTACATCTGGTGGCAAGGCAAATCAAACGCCCTCGGCCACCCCTGGATGTCCAACTGGCTCTACGTCCTGCAACGCTGGAGCGGCATCGTCGCCTTCTTCTTCATCGGCTGGCACGTTTGGATCGAGCGCTTCGCCACCGGTGGCATGTCCACCTACGCCGATGTCTCCGATGCCATGAAGAATCCTTACTATCTCGCATTTTACGTAATCGGAATCGTCTCGGCGTCTTTTCATCTCGGCAACGGCCTCTGGAATTTCGCCTGCAAATGGGGCATCGCGGTAAGCGTCCGCTCGCAACGCGCTTTCGGCTGGTTGGGCGCCGCCGTCGGCGTAGCATTCACGGTCGCGGGCCTGCTCATCATCGCCGGCTTCTACTACAACTGGCATCCTCTCGGCGCCTACATCACAAAATGAGAACTCCGCGAATCATAATCGTTGGCGGCGGTCTGGCCGGATTAATGGCCGCGATTCGTGTAGCCGAATCCGGCGTGCCGGTAGATCTTTTCTCCATCGTCCCGGTAAAACGCTCGCACTCCGTCTGCGCCCAGGGCGGCATCAATGCCGCAAAAAATCTCAAAGGCGAAGGCGACTCTACCTGGAAGCATTTCGACGACACGATTTACGGCGGCGATTTCCTCGCCAATCAACCGCTCGTCAAAGGCATGTGCGAAGCCGCCCCGGCCATCATCGATCTCCTCGATCGCATGGGCGTAATGTTCAATCGCACGCCCGAAGGACTACTCGACTTCCGCCGCTTCGGCGGCACGCTCTATAACCGCACCGCTTTTGCCGGCGCCACCACCGGGCAGCA
Organism: uncultured Acidobacteriota bacterium; assembly: GCA_963841235.1. GTDB lineage: Bacteria > Acidobacteriota > Terriglobia > Acidiferrales > UBA7541 > Palsa-147. The sequence continues at coordinate 272,344 of CAWJBU010000002.1, forward strand.
ATTGCTCTACGCTCTCGACGAGCAAGTCCGCCGCCACGAGAGCGAAGGCAAAGTAACAAAGTACGAAGGGTGGACGTTCCTCTCCGCCGTAATTGACTCGACCGGCGTCTGCCGCGGCATCTGCGCCATGAATCTCCACACCATGGAGGTCCGCACCTTCCGCGCCGACGCCTCCATCTTCTGCACCGGAGGAATCGGCGCCGTTTTCGGCCGCTCCACAAATTCCGTAGTCTGCACCGGCTCCGCCCAATCCGCGCTCTTCCAGCAAGGCGTCTATTACGCCAACGGCGAATTCATTCAAGTCCATCCCACCGCCATCCCTGGCGAAGACAAACTTCGCCTGATGAGCGAATCGGCCCGCGGCGAAGGCGGCCGCGTCTGGGTCCCCAGACAACCCGGCGACAAGCGCCCGCCCAAATCCATTCCCGAAGCTGAGCGTTTCTACTTCCTCGAAGAGTGGTATCCGAAATACGCGAACCTGGTTCCACGCGACATCGCCACTCGCGCCATCCACAAAGTAGTCTTCGAGGAAAAGCTCGGCGTGGGCGGTGAAGCCGCCGTCTATCTCGACGTCACGCACATCCCCCGCGAAGTCCTCGATCGCAAGCTCGAAGGCATCCTCGAAATCTACGAAAAATTCGTAGGCAGTGATCCCCGCGAAGAGCCCATGAAGGTTTTCCCCGCCATGCATTACACGATGGGCGGCCTATGGGTGAACAACGAGGACCAGTCCACAAACATTCCGGGCATTTACGCCGCCGGCGAATGTGATTACCAATATCATGGCGCAAATCGTCTCGGCGCCAATTCGCTGGTCTCCTGCATTTATGCAGGCATGCTCTCTGGCCCCGCCGCGGTCCGCTATTCCTGCGGCCTGGAAAAAGGCGCCGAAGCCACAGGCGAAAGCGTCTTCGAAGCCGAACGCACCCGCCAGCGCGAAGCCAACGACAAGCTCCTCCATCAACAAGGCAGCGAGAATCCCATAACCATCTGGAAAGAAATGGGCCAAACGATGACCGAAAACGTAACGGTCATCCGCTACAACAAAGCCATGGAGAGCACGCTGGCGAAACTAGACGAACTAGACGCCCGCTACAAAAAAATCAATCTCTCCGATCGCACGCAATGGGCAAATCAAACCCTACAATTCGCCCGCGAACTAGAGAACATGCTGATCCTGGCAAGAGTAATCACCCTAGGCGCAATCGCCAGAAACGAAACCCGCGGCGCCCACTACAAGCCAGATTACCCGGAGCGCGACGACAAGAATTGGCTGAAGACAACAAAAGCCAGCTACAACAACGGGAGAATCTGGCTAGATTACGAGCCAGTAGACATAAGCCTGATTCCCCCACGCGAACGAAAGTACACAGCCGCCAAGTAGCGGCGAAGGTCGTAGGGGTCGGTCCGCCGTGGCGGAGGCCCGGTTTGGCTTCAAGGTTTTCGCCGTCGCCTTTTCTTTCGTAGGGGCGCCGCTTGCTGCGCCCGGTTTTTGGTTTGGTTTTTCGCTGTCGCCTTTTCTTTCGTAGGGGCGGGGCTTGCTCCGCCCGGCCTTTCGGCCCCGGCATCAAGAATCGAGGCTCAATGCCCGACAAAACATTCACGGTCCGCGTAAAACGCCAGCAACAAAAAGACGAATCCCCCCGCTGGGAAGAATTCGAACTACGCTACCGCCCGCACCTGAACATAATCACCTGCCTACTAGACATAGCCGAACACCCAGTAACCAAAGACGGCCGCGAAGTCACCCCAGTCAGCTACGAGGCCAATTGCCTCGAAGAAGTCTGCGGTGCCTGCGCCATGCTAATTAACGGCCAACCGCGCCAAGCCTGCTCCGCCCTGGTTGACAATCTAGAAAAGCCCATCCGCCTAGAGCCACTCGAAAAATTCCCTCTAGTCCGCGACCTGGTAGTCGACCGCTCGGTAATGTTCGAAAGCCTGAAGCGCACCCACTGCTGGATCCCCATCGACGGCACCTACCCTCTAGGCGAAGGTCCGCGCATGTCTCCCTCCGTCCAGGAAGAAGGCTACCCTCTCTCCCGCTGCATCTCCTGCGGCAATTGCCTGGAAATCTGCCCCAAAGTAAACGAGCACTCCAATTTCATAGGCGCCGCAATCATCAGCCAGGTCCGCCTCTTCAACATGCACCCCACAGGCGCCATGAACGCCCACGAGCGCTTAGAAGCCCTAATGGGCCCGGGCGGCATAGAAGACTGCGACAACGCCCAAAATTGCGTGAAGGTATGCCCCAAAGGCATCCCGCTAACAGAATCCATAGCCGCCGTAAACGGCCAAGTAATCCGTCACGCAGTAAAAAGCTGGTTCACCGGCCGCCCATAATGTTTTCGCCGTTAGTAGGGGCCGGTCCGCCTAGGCGGAGGCCCGGTGTGGTCTTGGGTTTTCTGTTCTTGCTGTTGCCTTTTCTTTCGTAGGGGCGGGGCTTGCTCCGCCCGCCATGCGGCGCAGGAAACGTGTAACCATGCGCCGCATACGCGCCCTGCAACGCGCTGTCATCCTGAAGCGAACCGGCAAGGTTCGCTGAAGGATCTCAGCGTATGAATCCAGCAACACTGTTAAATTGTTCGCGTCTTTCGCCGCAAGATCGGAGCGATACTAAATGCGCCCTCTAATCTTGGGAATCATCACCTTGCTAATGGGTTCAATCATCGTCATTTCCGCCGCCACTGACGAAATCTCCCCCCGCGCCAAAAAACTCCACTCCTCGGCCATCATCATCGACACCCACGACGACACGACCCAACGCCTCCTAACCCCAGGCTTCGACATCGGCATCCGCCACACGGACGGCAGCATCGACATCCCCCGCATGCGCGAAGGCAACCTAGGCGCAATCTTCTTCTCCATCTGGATGTCCGGCACCGTAACCGGCTCCGAAGCCGTCAAGCGGTCTCTCGATCAAATCGACACCGTCCGCGAAATGGTCCGCACGCACTCGAAAGACCTCGCCCTCTGCACCACCGCCGCCGAAATCCGCCGTGCCCACGCCGAAGGCAAAATCGCCGTCCTGATGGGCGTAGAAGGCGGCCACATGATCGCCAGCGATTTGAGCGTCCTACGCAGCTACGCCGCCCTCGGCGTGCGTTACATGACTCTCACCCACTACCTCAACGACGAATGGGCCGATTCCTCCACCGACAAGCCCGCTCACAACGGCCTAACCGATTTCGGCAAAGACGTAGTCCGCGAAATGAATCGCCAGGGCATGATGGTGGACATCTCCCACGTAGCCGACAAGACTTTCTACGACGCGCTGGCCGTCAGCCAAGCCCCCATGATCGCCTCTCATTCCTCCTGCCGCGCCCTCTGCGATCATCCGCGCAACATGACCGACGACATGATCAAAGCCCTGGCCTCCAAAGGCGGCGTGATCCAGATCAATTACCACATCGGCTTCCTGAGCCAGGAATACCGCGACGCCACGAAGGCCAATCCCGATCTCGACAAACAGATGCAAGCCGAGATCGACAAGCGCTGCGGCAAAGATGAAGATTGCCAGCTCCGCGAAGGCGATAACCTGGTCCGCGAAGCCGTAAACGCCGGAAAGCTCCCCCGCGTAGGCTGGGAGAAAATCATCGATCACATCGATCACGCAGTAAAACTGGTAGGCGCCGATCACGTCGGCCTGGGCAGCGATTTCGACGGCGCCAATATGCCCTTCGGCATGGAATCCGCCGCCGACCTCCCGAAAATCACCGACGCCCTGCTGAAAAAAGGCTATTCTGAGGCAGACATTCGCAAGATTCTCGGCGAGAATACCCTACGCGTAATGGAACAGGTAGAATCCACCGCGAAATCTCTCGCACAATCGAAATGATCGAACGATTTCATTCAAAAAAGGAGACACACGCCGTGAAACTCTCGCATCACCGCAACGGGCTGCTCGTCGCCGCTCTAGGTCTCGTATTCTTCGCATCCAACGCCGCGGGCCAAACCGCACCAGCCGGCCAAGCCCCCGCGAAAAAAGCCGCCCCAGCCGCCACGAAAACGGCCCACGCGAGCTTCGACCAAGCGTTGCTCCATCCAGCCACTCTAAAAGCCCAAGCCCCGGAAACATTCCAAGTGAAATTCGAGACCACCGCCGGCGACTTCACCGTCAACGTCACCCGCGCCTGGTCGCCGCTCGGCGCCGACCGCTTCTATAATCTCGCCAAGCATCACTTCTTCAATGGCGCTCCTTTCTTCCGCGTTCATCCCGGATTCATGGTGCAGTTTGGCATCAGCTCGCAACCCGCTGTTTCCAAGGCCTGGGGCAGCGCCGTCATCAAGGACGATGCGCATAAAGAATCCAATCGCACCGGCACAATTACCTTCGCCACGTCAGGGGCCAATACCCGCACCACGCAACTCTTCATCAATTACGCCGACAACACTTTCCTCGATTCGCAAGGATTTACTCCCTTCGGTGCGGTCAGCGAAGGAATGGACGTAGTCACAAAGATTTACTCAGGATACGGCGAGATGCCGGCGATGGGCGGCCAGGGTCCCGCTCCGGAAAAGATCGAAAGCGAAGGCACTCCGTATCTAGAGAAGAATTTCCCGAAGATCGATAGCATAAAGACCACCACAATCATCGGCGAGCCAGCCGCAGCCCCAGCTCACAAAGCTCCGGCCGCCAAGCCAGCTCCGAAGCCAGCACCCAAGCCGCAATCGTAAAGTAGCGCCGGCTGCCAGCCGGCGTTTGTCCGCGGCGTAATCGCCGTGTAAATTCGCGGGCCAGCCCGCGCCTAAAGGACGACAAATGAGCTTCGATCAAGCATTGCTCCACCCGGCCAATCTGAAAGATCAAGCCCCGGAAACATTCCAGGTGAAGTTCGAGACCACCGCCGGTGATTTCACCATCAAGATCACCCGCGCCTGGGCTCCATTAGGCGCCGACCGCTTCTACAATCTCTGCAAGCACAACTTCTTCGATAGCGCCGCTTTCTTCCGCGTCGTTCCCGGCTTCATCGTGCAATTCGGCATCGGCGCGTATCCCGCGGTAAATGCTGTCTGGCAGAGCGCCAACATCAAAGACGATCCCGTCAAGGAATCCAATCGCCCGGGCACGCTGACCTTCGCCACCGCCGGCCCCAACACGCGCACCACGCAGCTGTTCATCAATTTCGCCAATAACGCGGGCCTCGATCGCCAGGGCTTCGCCCCGTTCGGCGCAGTAACCGAAGGAATGGACGTGGTAAAGAAAATCTACGCGGGCTACGGCGAGCAGCCGCAGCAGCACCTGATCACCTCACAAGGGAAGGCCTATCTAGACAAGAATTTCCCGAAGATGGATTCGATCAAAACCACAACAATCACAGAGTAACGGGGAACCAGCTCCTAAATCGGCGCGTGTTTCGGAAAGCGCGCAGCCTTCTCTAGCTGCGTCAAATTGATTCCTGTGGCCAACAGCTTTCGCGCCACATCCGAAGTCGTATTCTTCACCATGCACAGCAGCACGCAATCGCTCGACACGATCGGAATCGTCCGCGTCCCCACGCGATCCGAATACGGCGCGATCTTGTCTGCCGCGCGCAGCGCCAGCTTCAACTGCTCTGAGAGCTCAAAATCCTTGCCGAAGAAAAGACCGACATCTTTACCCGCGCGGCGCATCGGCGGAATCGGCACGCCAAACCATTTCTTTCGCGGCTGGTCGTCGCGCGTCTCGCTGTAGGTTTTGATCCAGTAATTCCAGCGCGACGGGCTGAACTCGCACATCTTCCGCAGCGTCTTCTCGATGGCGCTGGTGTCCGACCAATAGCGCCTCAGATGGTCCCAATTGTCGATGTACATCGCCCCCAGCAGATCGGCGACCTCAATCGTCTCCGACGCGCGGCTGTGCGCCAGCATCACGGCCAGCTCGAACGCGCGCAGCAAATCGCGCGTCAACCGCCGCGGCGTCTCGACGTCGGGCGCGGCCTCTCCATTGTCAGCTGAATTTTTTCGAAACCCCATGCGATCGACGCAACGCGCTCCGTCGAATCAGCTTAGCGGAAACAATCAGCAGTTGTTACCGCAGAGTACAGCCTGATGCCCTGAATGTAATGCGACTTTAGGACAGGTTTCACCAGTTCGTTTCTACTCGCGAATCAAAGCCCTAAGACGCTCACCAGCTCGCGCACCGAGGCGGCAGATTTATCCAGCGCCGCCTTCTCGTCGGGCAGCAATTTGATTTCAATAATCTGCTCGATCCCGCGCGCGCCGAGTTTCGCCGGCACACCGACAAAAAGCCCTTTGATTCCATACTCGCCGTCCAAATAAGCCGCGCAAGGCAGGATTTTTTTCTTGTCCAGCAGAATCGCCTTCACCATCTCCACCACCGCCGCCGAAGGCGCGTAATAAGCCGATCCGGTCTTCAGCAAATTCACAATTTCCGCTCCGCCCTTGCGCGTGCGCGTAACAATCGCGTCGATTTTTTCCTTCGGCAGCAAATCCGGCAGCGGAATCCCGGCCACGGTGGAATAGCGCGGCAAGGGCACCATATCGTCGCCATGCCCGCCGAGCACGAATGAATGTACGTTTTCGACCGACACGCCCAATTCCATCGCCACAAAAGTGCTCATGCGCGCCGAATCCAAAACCCCGGCCATGCCGATCACGCGATTCTTCGAAAAGCCGCTGATCTTGTAAGCCGCCTGCGCCATGGCATCGAGCGGATTCGTCACCAAAATCAGAATCGCATTTGGCGAAAACTTCACGATGCTCTCAATCACCGCCTTCACCACGTCATAATTCGCCTTCAACAAATCATCGCGGCTCATCCCCGGCTTGCGCGGAAATCCGGCAGTCACGATGACGATGTCGCTATTCGCGGTTTCGCGATAGTCATTCGTAGCCGTCGAGATCCCCACAGCATGCGCGTCGGTCCCCTGAATCGGCGCTGATTCGAGCATGTCGAGCGCCTTGCCCGTCGGCACGCCCTCTAAAATGTCGGTCAGCACAACGTCCGCCAACCCGCCATCAAGAATCCGCTGCGCCGTAGTAGAGCCAACGAATCCGCCGCCAACCACAGTAACTTTCTTCCTCATGCGATTAATCCTCCTAGGATCTCAATCCGCCGCGGTTGCCGCCGCCATATTCTCAATAATTGCTGACGCGAACTCGGACGTCTTCACCTTGGTCGCGCCGGGCATCAGCCGCTCCAAATCATATGTCACGCGCTTTTGCAGAATCGTCTTCCCAATGCCTTCCTCGATCAATCGCGCCGCTTCGCCCCAGCCAATAAAATCAAACATCATCGCGCCCGAAAGCATCACCGAACTCGGGTTGATAACATCCTTATCGGCATATTTCGGCGCGGTTCCATGCGTCGCTTCGAAGACGCCATATCCATCGCCGATGTTCGCCCCCGGCGCCATCCCCAATCCGCCCACCTGCGCCGCGCAAGCATCCGAAAGATAATCGCCGTTCAAATTCGGCGTGGCAAACACCTGGTACTCATTCGCCCGCAGCAGCACCTGCTGAAACACGGAATCGGCAATGCGGTCGTTCACCAGGATCTTGGTTTTCCACTTGCCGCCGCCGTGCGTCGCATAAATCGCATCGAGCGTGTGCTTCACTTCGTTGCAAATCGCGTTGTGAACTTCCTCGGTCATCTGCTCGAGCCCTGGCTCGATCATTGCGGCATTCTTCTCGATCGAAAGATTCGCGTCGCGGTCCTTGTTATCCAAGATCCAGCTCTCCCGCTCGGTCACTATCTGCCCGCGAAATTCCGCCACCGCCACCTCGTAGCCCCAATCGCGAAACGCCCCTTCGGTATATTTCTGGATGTTGCCCTTGTGCACCAGCGTCACGGTTCGTTTTTTGAATTCCACAGCATGAGCGATGGCCCGGCGGACCAGCCGCTTCGTCGCCATGGGCGACATGGGTTTGATGCCCACGCCGGAATCCTCGCGAATGCGTTTCTTGTCGTTCTTGAGCATCACGTTATTCAGAAAATCGATCAATATTTTCGCCGCCGGCGTCCCCGATCTCCATTCGATCCCGGCGTAAACGTCTTCGGTATTCTCGCGGAAAATCACCACATTCATGCGCTCGGGATTTTTCACCGGCGAAGGCACGCCCGCAAAATATCGCACCGGCCGCACGCAGGCATACAGTTCCAGAATCTGCCGCAGCGCCACATTCAAAGAACGAATCCCGCCGCCCACCGGCGTAGTCAAAGGCCCCTTGATGGCCACGCGGCAATCGCGGATCGCATCCACAGTATCCGCCGGCAACCAATCCTTAAACTGATTGAACGCCTTCTCCCCGGCAAACACCTCGAGCCAGGCCACCCGCCGCTTGGCCCCATAAGCTCGCTGCACCGCGGCATCAAAGACGCGCCGCGAAGCCTTCCAAATGTCGCGCCCAGTCCCGTCGCCTTCGATGAAGGGAATTATCGGCGTATCCGGCACCGTGAATTTTCCGCTCAAATATTCAATGGTCTTCCCGTCAGGTGGCACCGCAACTCCGTTATAACTAGCTTTCATAATGGCTGGACTCCCTGCGACCCCGAAGAAGACCGCATCGTAGACTCGCAACGATACCACAATCGGCTCAAGCCAATCCGCACTTGACGCCAACTTGTACTGTCGTGCCCGGCTTCTAGCGCTGAGTGTGGCCAGGGGGAAGCAGAAGACCTTTCAGGTTCTCCCATCGTCAAATGCGCCAAATTCACTTAGGCACTCCTCTTTGCAGCAGCCCCGAACATCATTCGTGATGTGATACTCCCAGCGTTAATGCGATATATTTACCCGCACGACCGTGAATTACCCACGACTCTGCGTGTTTCTCTCGGTGGCAACATTGTTAGCGGCGGCATCCCCGCTGTCGCCCAAGCCTCGTTCTCATTCGGCAGATCATTCGCCCCGCCCAGCCGCGCAACAGGGCGCTGCTGCCTCAGAATCTCAAGTGACCGTCCGGCTTACGATGCACACCTCTGAAAATAAACTTCCCGAAGAAATCGCAAAAGCCGATATCAGAATCTTCGAGGACGGCAAGGAACAATTGATCCTCTCACTCTCCCGTGAAGAATCAGAGCCGCTTGTTGTGGGTTTACTGATGCAAGTGAGTGGCGAACGGCGGAACACGCTCCCGCACGGTGAAATCGAACCCGCGATTTTGTTCTTCCGCGCACTGTTGACGGGTCGCAACGTCGGATTCGCCGTGAAGTTCTCAGATAGCGTTGAGCTCGTAAGCGACTTTACCAGTGAGCCTGCGAAAATGGAGCGGAATCTCAGGAAATCGGCCGGATCGGATCTCGTAGGGTGCTCGGATTTGTTCGACGCCGTCACCTCGGTCAGCAACAAACTTGCCGGCACCCCGGCAAAACGGCGCGCCATCGTGGTCGTCGCTGACGGACACGACAACTGCAGTCGAACCAAATCATCAGACGCCGTCGAGGCGGCCTTGCGCGCCGCCGAAGGAATTTACTTCGTGAATCTCGCCCACGCCGATCCGGCCTACAAAGCCAGTGGCCGTTCCGGCGACCTGTTATCGACGCTTCACGACGTCGTCAACACCTCGAAGCAGCTGGCGGAATCTACGGGAGGCCGCAGCATGTTTGTACACAAGAGGGAAGACTTAACGGCTGCCTTCAACATGATCGCCAGCGATCTGGGAAACCAATACAAATTGACCTACAATTCCTCAAATACCGCCCACGATGGGAAATTCCGTAAGCTCAGAATTGATTATGTGAGTCACAATCTTGAGATCGTCGCGGCCCAAGGCTACTACGCACCGAGCAACTAGCGTCGCTGGTGTGCCAACCTGCCCGGTCGCGTGGCTTCTTCCTCTCTCCCGACACTATTTGTCCGGCGACAAATCCCGCAATCGGTACCATACTCTTGCCCCTCGCCGCATGTTATCTAGCGGTCATTATGGCCCCCAACAGAAATACCCCACTCGACCGTCCCGGCGTTCCCACTCCCGTCGATCCCGAGCGTCACGCGCGCAATTGCGCCATCTGCCGCTCTGCGCATCGTTACGAGATCGAGAACGCTTTCCTTCACTGGGTCAGTCCTCACGATATTTTCGATGAGTACGACCTGCCATCCCGCATGACCGTTTACAGTCATGCTCACGCAACCGGACTTTACGAGTACCGCCGCCGCAATCTCCGCTCCGCTCTCGATCGCCTCATCGAGCAGGCCGATAGCGCCAGCGTATCCGGCGATTGCGTGATCCGCGCCATTCGCGCCCAGAGCCACCTGAGCGACGATGGCCGCTGGACCGACCCGGTTCGCCACGTAATCGTGTCGCGCCGCCCGGACAACTTCGCCTTACCGCCAGGCGACCCCCAGGAGGTCATTCACAAGACCATTCTATTCGAGACACAGAAGGGAGCAGAAACGCCCGTAACTGACACAAAACAAACGATCGAGGCCGTTTCTATTCAAGACAAGAACAACCCCGAATCAGGGGTGTCGTAGGGGAGGGTCTTTAGACCCTCCCGCCTTTCGGCACTCTTCGGTTGATGTGCCGGGAATTGCTTTAATGAGCCGGTTCACTCTTCCGGGCTCGGGTCACTTGGTCAGAAGCTTGAAAGCGTGCGTCCACTGATTCTTGGTGAAGCCCGGGATGCACCAGAGCATGCAGAGGGGCTCGAGGGCGCGGGCGGCGTTGATGCCGCCTACGTCGTAGGGCTCCCAGCCGAATTGGCGAATGATGTCGCTGACTTGCGACTTAGCGGCAGGGTCGTTGCCGCAAAGGAACATGGTTGGCGTGCCTTGCTCGTAGTGCGGATTGATCATGCGCCCGGCGCCTACGCTGTTGAAGGCTTTTACCACGCGGGCCTGCGGCAATTGCGCCTGAATTTTCTCGCCGAGCGATTCGTTGGGTCCGGTGAAGAATTGCAGGACGCCGTTGACGGGCGGGGCATCGGCAATGGGATTGGTGGCATCGAGAAGCGTTTTGCCGGAGAGATTGTCCTTGCCTGCGAGGTTCAAAACGTTTTCGACGATGGTGCCTTTGACCGCGAGAACGATCAGTTCGCCGAACTTTGCGGCCTCGGCGAAAGTTCCGGCGGTCGCGCCGGGCGTGGCCGCCAGCCATTTCTTTATTTCGCCGGAGTCCGGCGAACGCGTGCCGAGTTTCACCTGATGGCCGTGCTTGAGGAAGCCTGCGCCCAACGTTTGCCCGACGCTTCCGGAACCGAGAATGCCGATTTTCATGTGCGCTCCTTATGCGGATGGAGAATGAGACATAGTTCGGATGCTAGATGCAATCAGAAAGTCGCAGGGGGCTTTTGTAGGGGAGGGTCTTCAGACCCTCCCGCAGTTCGGCCCGGGTCAAAGTAGCGCCGGCGTCTCGCCGGCATCTTACGACCGCAGACGTCGGCGAGAGCGTGAATGATGCGCGGCAAGCAGCATTTGACAAATGGATCTGGCCGGCGTGGGTTGTCCGCGCGCGACCCGCGCCCCTGGCGGACTTTGCGCTCGCAAGATGCCGGCGAGACGCCGGCGCTACTGGCAAGCCTATTTAAAATTTCGCGGCACGCCATGCAGATTTTCGATTGGACGCACTTTGTCGCGACGCTATAATTGTGCATGCTGAACGGCTGGTGCTATCCTCAAGGCTGCTCGATTTGATCCGGCCCGGTTCATCCCAACTCATTGAGAGGCAAGGAGATTAATGTCGAACGAACTGCGAAATTTTTTGGCACTTTCCTATGACGAGCTGGAGGAGCTGAACCTCAAAGCCAAAGACCAGCGCCGCAAGCGCGTCGCCGCGCACAAAGTGCAGGAAGAGCGCATCAAGTATCTCACCGACGAGAAGCGCCTCAAGGCCGTCACCGTGCTCTTCAGCGATCTCGAAGGCCGCTTGCACATGCTCGATTACGATAAGAAATTCTTGATCAATAGCTGGGACAACCTGACTTTCGACGGCTCTTCCATTCGCGGATTTACCGCGCAGCGCGAAAGCGATCTGCGGCTGGCCATGGATTGGACTTCGTTCTACTGGGCGCCGGCTGACGTTTTTGGCTCGGGCAAGGTGCTGGTCTTCGGCGAAGTGATTGACAAGGACGGCTCGCCCTACAGCGCCGACATCCGCGGCGTGCTGAAAGGATTTGCTGAGAAACTCTACAAGGACGAAGGCTACACGCTGAACGCCGCGAACGAAATCGAAGGATTTCTTTTTAACGGCCCCGATGCGGAACGGCGTTATCACGAAACCGGAAAATTCGACTACGTGAATACCGGCGGCTACTACCATTCGCTGCCCGGCGATCCGCTGCGCACTTTCATTGACACGACTGCGGAAGTGCAGCGGGCGATGGGTTTCCAGAATGAGAAGGACCATCCGGAAGTCGCCCCGTCGCAATTCGAAATTAATTATGGCTACGGCGAAGTGGTCGCCGCCGCCGATCGCATTCAGCTCTACAAGCTGATTTGCCGGCAAGTGGCCAACAACATGGGATTCACTGCGTGCTTTTTGCCGAAGCCGGTGGTTGGGGTGAACGGCAACGGCATGCATACCAACGTTTCGGTCAGCGGGGACGGCAAGAATCTTTTTTGGGATCCCAAGGGCGAAGAGAAGCTCAGCAAGAAGGGTTGGGCTTTTATCGATCGTATTCTCACCCATGCGAACGATATTTGCTTGCTGCTCAATGCCAGCGTAAATGCCTACCGCCGTCTTGATCCGCACTTTGAGGCGCCGAATCAGATTAAGGCTTCGCCGGTGGATCGCGGCTCGATGATTCGCGTGCCGATCGGGAACGAACGCAGCATGCGCGTGGAAGTGCGGTCGGTCGCGCCGGATGCCAATCCCTACATGGTGATGTATTCGATCTTCAAGACGGGACTCGATGGCGATACGGCGAAGATCAAGAATTTGCGGCAGGCTTCGCGCTATTTGCCGGACAACATCTACGACGCGATTGCGAATTTCAAATCGGCGGCGTGGACTACGAAACTTTTGGGTGAGGACGTGAAGGGGCGTTATGCGGAATTGAAACAATCTTCGGCGGATCGTTGCCCGCGGCAGTTGGGGACATTCGTGAAGGCGCCTGAGGTGCAGTATCACCACGAAGTCTACAATCAGTTTTTGTGGAATTTGTTTTAGTCCGCGAAAACCTGCCGGCCCCGCATGCGGGGCCGGCGCTACACAAACCTTGGCCCCGGTTCCGTGTGCGGAACCGGGGCTTTTTTTATTGGGCGCTTCTGGCGCGATCGCCTACCTGGACTGCGCCCGCGCCGGAGAATGTTGCGGTGGAGAAATTGTCGGCTACTTGCGTGACCGTGGCGATGCCAAGCTGGTCTGCTACCGACGTGAGAACTTTTCCGGTGGCGGGGTCGGTGATGGCGCGAACATCGCGGCTGATTTCGAGTTTGTCGCCGAGTTTTACGCCGCCGGTTTTGCCGACATTGATGATGAGCGTGCTGCCAGAGACGTCGGCGACAAGCCCGTCAACCACGATTTTAAGGATAGGGATTTGTGCGGCGACGGACTCAAGCTGCGCGGCCATATCGTTGACGGCATTGCGCGTGGCTTCGCCGAGAAGCGAGTTGGTGAAATCCGAGCCGACCATGTCGAAGCTGGCCATTCCGCGTCCGGCGAAGTGCGTGATATCGCCGGCCTTGGCCGATTCGCCGGTGCCGGTGAACGCAGTAATAATTTCGCCGGTGGTGACGTTAACGACGCGCGATGAGATGCCCACCACGGCTTTGGATTTGACGGTCTTCATGCCGCCGCGGCCGAACATGGATCCACCGCCGCCGCTGGTGGTGTGCTTGTCGTCGGGACCGAAGCGCGTGACGGTGCCGAGAATGATCGCGTCGACGCCCAGCAAGCGGCCGATTTTTGCGGCCGTGGTGGCGTCGGCGCGGTTGCTATTGTCGAAATTCTGTTCGGTGAGGATTTTGTCGAGCTCGGCGCGCTCGATCACTGTGTACTTGCCGTCCTGGACGAGTTTGACGATGAGCATGGCGGAGATGCCGCGGCCGACGTCTTGATCGGAGCTGGTGCCGAAGATGGCGGCGTAGGGATTGACGCCGCCTTGCGGCGTGCCATTGTCGAAATTGAGGATGGCGATGCGCTTTTTGGCCGGTGGATCTTGGGCCGCGGCCGTGGAGCAGATGCGAGTAACGAGCGCGCAGAACAGCATCGTCGTCGCAGCCGAGCGGGCGATTCGCAATTGTCGAAGGCGTTTCATGTGGGCGCGAGCGTTGTGCTCGAGAGTGCTGCGTATCTTAGATTAGGCGGAGATGCGGCTGCAAGAGTTGATGGGTTTGGATTGAGGTCGGATGCCGCCCCCGCATGCGGGGCCGGCGCTACAAAATGCGGGGACGCCCCGGCTTTGCGCCGGGGCGTCATTTTGTCTCGAGTGTGACGCGATTGAACTATTTGCTGGCCATTGTTGGAATGCGCCAGAGGGCGTCCATGTGGCCCGCGGGATTTACGTTGGCTTCGAAGCCGGCGAAGCCTGCTGGATCGGCCTTGCCCATGCTGTCGACCATGTCGCTGTATTTGTCGAGGCCTTCGGGGCCGTTGCAGAAGATCACGATGAGAAATGAATTTACGTCCATCGTGTGGATGTATTCGTGCTGAATGGTGTAGCCGTGCAGCGAGCCGTCTGCGACCAGGCCGTCGAGAGCTTTTCCGAGCGTGGCGCGGGTCACTGCGTTTGCCTGCGGTCCGCTTTCCCTGTATTTGAAGATGCCGACGCGCAGATAGGCATTCGTGAACGTGCCGGAGTGGACGTTGTAGTCGCGGCTTTCGTAAATGTCGTCCCAGTGTTTGGAATTGGCGTAAACGGGAGCGTCCACCATGCCTTTGAAGGATTCCTCCGCGTGCATAAGATTGGCGAGGGAAGTGGAAGTGAACCAACTGCCGTGCGTGGGTTCGCCTTCCTGATGGGCGGAGCGGACGAAGGAGCCATAACCGACGATCGCGCCGCTATCCATCAGTTTCTTGTAGTTGCCTTCGGAGGCGGCTTCGGCCTTGTCGTACTCGCCCCATTGCGCGCGTGGGACGGCCCAGAGCGAGACGTAAGTGTACTGGCGCGGCTTTTCCATCGAGCTGGATTGCGCGGAGACGGTGGAAGTGGGCGGCGCGATGAGCGTGGCCAGAATTGCGGCGAGCAGAACAACGAGGCAGCGTCTATGCATTCAGATTCTCCTTGAGACAGAGTTGCGCCGGATTTGGCCGGCGTCGAAATTTTAGATTTGCCCGACCAGAAGGGGAAAACCGTGCGCAACGCTACGCCGTGGAGCGAGCGAAGTCAAGATGAGAGGATCCGACGGAAAGTTAGCGAGCGGCGTCCTACTGTGCTTAGGTTACATCAAGTCAAAAACGCCGGCTGGCAGCCGGCGCTACGAAATTCAGTCGTAGTATTCGGCGCCTAGGTGCGTGATTAGGTCTTCGCCCATCATCCAGCGTAGAGTGTTTTTTAGCTTCATTAATTGGATGAAGAGGTCGTGTTCGGGATATAGCTCTGGGGCGCACATTGGGCTTTTGAAATAGAAGCTTAGCCATTCCTGGATGCCGCGTAGTCCGGCGCGCTGGGCTAGATCCAGGAACAGGACCAGATCTAGAACGATGGGCGCGGCTAAGATGGAATCGCGGCAGAGAAAATCTACTTTGATCTGCATGGGGTAGCCCAGCCAGCCGAAGATGTCGATATTGTCCCAGCCTTCTTTGTTGTCGCCGCGCGGTGGGTAGTAATTGATGCGGACCTTGTGGTGAATCTTGCCGTAAAGCTCGGGGTAGAGCTGCGGTTGGAGAATGTATTCAAGGACGCTTAGCTTTGATTCTTCTTTCGTTTTAAACGAGCCGGGATCGTCGAGAACTTCGCCGTCGCGATTGCCCAAGATATTCGTGGAGAACCAGCCGTTGAGGCCGATCATGCGGGCTTTGAAGCCGGGCGCGAGGATGGTTTTCATCAGCGTCTGGCCGGTTTTGAAATCTTTGCCGCAGACGGGAATCCTGCGGTCGCGGGCGAGTTCGTGCATCGCGGGAATATCTACCGTGAGATTCGGGGCGCCATTGGCGAAAGCGACGCCTTCCTGCATCGCGGCCCAGGCGTAGAGCATCGAGGGCGCGATGGCGTCGTGACTTTCTTTCATGGCGCGTTCGAAATCTTTCAGCGTTTTGTGGACGGCGTGCCGCTCGAGAAAGACTTCGGTTGATCCGCACCAGACCATTACCAGGCGGCTGGCACCGGATTTCTTCTTGAAGGTGCGAATGTCGTCGCGGATTTGTTCCGCTAGATCGAACTTGTTTTTGCCCTTCTTGATGTGCGTTCCGGCTAGATTCTTCACGTATTCGCGATCGAAGGCGGCCTTCATGGGGCGAATGCCTTTGAGGAACTTCTCGACTTTGGCTAGATGCTGTTGCTCGAGGACGCCGCATTTGTGGGCGGCTTGATAGGCGTCGTCGGGGAAAACATCCCAGCCGCCGAAAACCAAGTCGCTCGTTTGCGCAAGGGGAACGAATTCGTTGATGTGCGGGGCGCGATTTTCGGTGCGCTTGCCGAGACGCACGGTGCCCATCTGCGTGAGGGAGCCGACTGGCGGTGCGAGGCCGCGGCGAACCAGCTCGACGCCAGCCATGAAGGTGGTGCTCACCGCGCCCATTCCCGGCGTGAGGACGCCCAGCTTGCCTTTCGGCGGCGCGATGCTGACGGGCCTGCGCATTCATTTCCCCCTGATTGCGATTGTGGATCGCGACAGCGCCAACGGCGCGAAGTGTGCGAGACGAAATATGATGCGCGAAGGCGTTTCGATTTGCAAATCGAAAGGGAATTGCGAGTCGGAGGAATTCGCGGCGGGACGCGATAACGCGAGGCTTGCGTGGGTCGATTCAGGGAGCCAGCGCCAAAGCGCATCGTTAAAAATAACGCTCTTTTCCCGGAGCGCCGAAGCGCTTCTTTCCCCGCATGAATGCGGGGGCTCCCTCCGAAAGGCTAGGATTCGTACGCCGCGGAGACTTGCGGGGCGGAAGTGGTGATATCGTTCCGGGAGACAGGGCGAAAATTGTACGCGGCCCCGAAGATGCGACAGGAGACGAGAGCATCGTGACGTGGCGCGACATTGCGATTACTTTTGGGCCGCTGGCGGCGGTGCCGATTGTGCTGATCGGATCGACGCTGTGGATGCGGCGGTACGTGCTGCGTTCTGCCGCGGCTGATCCTGACGTGGCCTGGTTCAGCTATGCGCGGTTTTTGTAGTTTGGCACGCAGGTCGGTTGGCTGGTGTGGCTGGGATTGTTGTCGCTGCCTGCTGTGGGGAGATGGGTTGCATTTGTTGGCGGTGATCCGGGCACGCGGGGATTGTTTGGAGCGCAGGCACTGATATGGGCGGCGATCGGGCTGGTGCCGATGGCGCTCACGACGATCGCGTGCCGCGTGCTTTCGTATCCGGTGATCGCGCAGGTGCACGGATCGCAATGGACGCGCGGAGAGATTTTCCGACAGGCGTTCTGGATGCAAGCGACGTTTGTGGTGCCGATCCTGTGCTTCGTTGGAGGAGTTACGAAGACTGGAGAGGAAAACTGGCGCGGGGTGGTGTTCTTCATGCTGCTGGGATTTGCCATTTTGATCTTCGGAATTCGGCAGATTGCGGCGGCGTCGGGACGGACATCGGAATCGCTGAGCACTGGGGAATTGCGCAACCGTGTGTTCGCGCTGGCGGCGAACTCGGGGGTGCGGCTGAAGAGCTTGTATGTGATTTCGTCGTCGAAAAGCCGGATGGCGAATGCATTTGCTGCGCAGGGAAACACGGTGATGTTGACGGACTACCTGCTGACGCATCTGACGCGGCGGGAAGTGGATGCAGTGGTGGCGCACGAACTGACGCATTTGAAAAAGCAGCACGTCGCGCTGCGATTGACTGTTTTTGTGGCGGTGGCGTTTACTTCGCTCGCGATCATGCAGAACTGGATGCGCGCGGGACTGATTCCATTGATGGTGGCGATCCTTTTGCTGATTTATTACCTAACAGCGCGGGCCAACGAACGAACGGCGGATGCGGGGGCGATCAGGCTGGTAGGCGATCCCGAGGCCATGATTACGGGGCTGGTCAAGGTGACGCGGCTGAATAAATTTCCGTTGCGCTGGAGCAAATGGAGCGAATGGTTGATGACGCATCCCTCGACGATGCGACGAGCCGAAGCGATTGCGCGAAAGGCGGGGATCGCGCGGGAAAGGCTGGCCGAAATTCTGCAGGCGGGGACTACCGGAGACAGCTACTACACTTTGCCAGCGGCGATTGCGGGGAAAGTTTTTTCGACAAAATACAAACGGAGCCAGGGAGCGAAGGTTTCGTGGACCTTTGCGGCGATTTGGACGATCACGCCCGCGGCAATACTGGGACTGGCGAACTGGGCTGGTTGGGAGGGAATGGCGTTCTTTGGAGCGTGGATTTTTGGAGTCGTGGCTACGTGTGGCATGTATCTCATCGCCATGGACTGTCTTTCTCTTTCTGGGAACAGGCGGCTCGAGAAGCGGCTGCGGGCGCGGTTGAAGAGCGAGAACGTGATTTCGCGGGAGGATGGCGGGATGTTTGTAAGTTTTTCGCCAGAGGGGGCGCTGCGCCTGTATGACGGGAGTTTTTCCTGGGACATTGGGTTGCTCTATTTCGGCGCGGAGGTGGTTGAGTACATTGGCGAAGAGGCGCGCTTCGCGTTGCGGCGGGAAGAGATATTGGACGTGCGGAATGTGCGTGGATCTCCGGCTTGGATACGGACGGGGGCGGTGAGGATTCAGTGGCGGGACGCGGCGAAGGATCGCGGGGGAGCGTGTTTGATTCGGCCGCAGCGAGCGCGCTCGTTGGGAGAACAGCGGGAGGCTGCGGAGGAACTGACGAAGCGGATGGAGGAGTGGATCGATGGGCGGCAGGCGGCAAGCGATGAGGTGCCGGTTGGGGATTTGGGGACGCCGGAAGTGGGAGCGGTGACGAGCGTTTCGCCCGCGAACATGGCGCGCGGGAAGGCGGCGCGATCGCTGATGATTCTCGGATATATGGCTGCGGCGGCGGCGGTGCTTTGCAATCTTTCGTTTATTGGAGGTTTCGATGGATGGGGCGCCGTGGGAGCGACGATGATTTTGGGGGTTGCGCAGTTTATTCCGTATTGGAGATTTCGGGAGGAGGCGGGCGCGGCGGGCGTGATGTAAACGGAGCCGGTGCATAGCACGCAGGCCGCGATGTTTCCGCAGCGGGCGGAGCAAGCCCCGCTCCTACGAAGAAAAAATCAAATGCCAAACCAAGTGCCAAACCAAATTCCAAACTAAATTCCAAACCCAATGCAACACCGGGCCGGTGGTGAACCCCGGCCCCTACGAAACGGCGCTTCGATTACTTGCTTCGGTGGCTGGGCCAGAGGCGATGGGGGAGGAGGTACGTCACGCCGGCGAAATATTCCCAGCGCGTGGAGGTGCTGGTGAAGCCGTGTTCGAAGCCGGCGTCGAAGACTAGATTCTTGCCGGCGTTGTAGCCGAGGGACCAGAGATTTCCTAGCGCGTTGCCATGCAGGAACGGTTGGGTGAAGTGCCAGAGCTCGCCCGTTAGTGAAAACTTCTCCGATAGCTGATGAGAGATGGAGAGAGTTTGGCCGAATTGGGCGCGGTGCGCGCGGCCGTCGGAAAGATCGTTGAAGAAGGCGTTGGCGTCGTAGTGGAAGCCGTGAACTTCGGCGCTGGCCAGAAGCAGGACTGAATTTGAGGGGCTGCCGAAATCGAGATCGGCAGCCGCGCCAGTATAGACGCGGCCGAAGTAGCTCAGAGCGATAGACGGCTTGGCGCCCTCACCGCGCCGGAGTAGCGCCTGCACACCGAGAGCGATGTCGCCCGCATCCGTTGAGGAGATTCCCGCACCCGTACTGCGAGCCACTGGCTCGAATGAAGCCAGAAATTCGAGGCGCGGGGCGACCGACAGCTTGGTGGTTTCGACCCAGCTGTATTGCGAGGAGAATTCTGGCGATTGACGGGCGCCTAGGAAGCCGGTTTCGAATTGCAGGTAGCCTACCGGAGTGAGCGTTGCGGGAGTCGCTACGGTGGGGCGGCCGGGGTTGGCTTCGGGGGTGGGGTCGTCGGTGGATTGGGCGGCGCAGTGAGGGGCGAGAGCGAACCAGGCGAGAGTAGCGAGCAGGATGTGCCGGGGAGATATCAGCCGGCGCGCGTAAAGGATTGAGGAACTCATCCCGGTCCATATTGACATGAAGCGGGCCTCTCCAGAGAAGAGGAGTGAGATGGTCGGCGCGATTTGTGGCGGTGGAAAATGGACGAAAGACGCGGAGGCTGGCGTACTGCACCGGTGCTTAGCGACGCTGCCGGACCTTTCGGGCGCG
Organism: uncultured Acidobacteriota bacterium; assembly: GCA_963841235.1. Taxonomy (GTDB): domain Bacteria; phylum Acidobacteriota; class Terriglobia; order Acidiferrales; family UBA7541; genus Palsa-147. The sequence goes on from CAWJBU010000002.1 coordinate 292,609, forward strand.
GGCGGGCGCAGCAAGCAGCGCCCCTACGAATTCTCCCTTGCGCGAAGCTTCGGTCTGGCCGCAGCGGGCGGAGCGAGCCCCGCCCCTACGCGGGAGCTATCGGCCGCTGGTATTATCAGCCGGCGGGCTTAGAGCTTTTGGATGTGGATGCTGCCGTCGCCGGAATTGATTTCTAGCGTGCCGCCGCCGCCGTTCATTTTGCCGCGGACTCTGGATTCGCTTAGCGAGCCTGAGACGCTTACCGGGAAATCTAGGTTGATGTGGCCATCGCCTGTGTGGGCGTCTAGGTCGGCGGCGAAATTCTCGGGGATGCGCAGGGTGATGCTGCCGTCGCCGGAGCGGAGATTCCAGGGATTGGCGATCTTGGAGCCCGCGGTGGCGGAGGCTTGGATGCTGCCATCGCCGGTTTTTAGGTAGAGGCTGTCGAAGCGGCCGCTGATGGTGATGTGGCCGTCGCCGGTGTCGACGTCGAGCTTGCCGTCGAAATTGGAGCCTTCGATGTGGCCATCGCCGGAATGGAGATGGATGTCGCCGCGGAGGCCTTGGGCGGTGATGTGGCCGTCGCCTGTGTCAATTTTGATGTTGCCGGTGACGGCTTGCGAGGTGACGTTGCCGTCGCCGCTGTGAATATCGAGATCGGATTCGGCGGGGATCTGGATTTGGATTTTGATGGAATGATGCGAGCCAAAGAAACTCCAGCTGCCGTGGGGAGCTTTTACAACCAAGCTGACGTTGTTGCCGTTCTGGCTTTCATTGAAGCGCAGATCGCTGATCTTGTAACCGGAAGTCGAGACGTGGACTTTGATTTCTGTGGCGCTGCCGGTGGTGATGTCAATATCGCCGTCGTCGGTTTGGACGGAGAGTTGGGGCTTGCCGGTGATGGAGTATTTCAGGTCTTTGTCTTCGGCATGCGCCGGAGATGAAGCGGCTAGGGTGATGCCTGCCAGGGCTAGAGCGATTAGTAGCGGCTTGAACATTGGATGCCTCCGTGGCTTCTGAATGGAGATACGCAGGTGCGGGGGGAAAAGTTCAATCGGGTTTTGTGGAAGTGGTTGCGGCGTTACCTTGGTCATGCGGAGCGCCGCTTGGCGTGCGGTTTGGAGTGGGGTTTGGGGCGCAGGGCGGCGAGGAAGGCTTCTAGCGGGAGAGTGTTGATTACGTCTTTTTTTTCTACCCAGCCGCGTCGGGCTGTGCCTACGCCGTATTTCATTAGCTGCAAGTGGCTGGTGGCGTGAGAGTCCGTGTCGATGATTAGTTTTACGCCTGCGTCACGTGCGGCGCGGAGATGGACATCCTTTAGGTCTAGGCGGTCGGGATGGGAGTTGCATTCCATTACTACGCCGTGGCGTTTGGCTGCTTCGAAGATTTTTTGCATGTCGTAATCGAAGGGATCGCGGCGGAGGACCAGGCGGCCTGTGGGATGGGCGATGATTTGGGTGTAGGGATTTTCGATGGCGGCGAGGATGCGATCGGTCATCGCGGCTTTTTCGAGATTCATGTAGGAATGGACCGATGTGATGACGATGTCGAGTTGGGCCAGGAGTTCATCGTCCATGTCGAGGCGGCCGTCTTTCAGAATATCTACTTCCATTCCGGTTAACAGGCGGATGCCGGAGATTTTCTTTTGCGCGGCATGGATTTTTGCGATTTGCTCGACAGCGCGTTTTTCATCGAGGCCATTGGCTACCGTGACGGCTTTGGAGTGATCGGTGAGGGCGATGTATTCGTAGCCGCGATCTTTGGCGGCGGCGGCCATTTCTTCGATGGTGTTGCGGCCGTCGGAGGCGATGGTATGCATGTGCAGATCGCCGCGGATGTCTTTTAGCTCGATTAGGTGCGGGAGCTTGCCGACTTCGGCGGCTTCGATTTCGCCGGTGTTTTCGCGCAGCTCGGGCGGGATGTATTTGAGCTTGAGCTTGGCATAGATATCTTCTTCGGTTTTGCTGGCAATTACTTTGCCGCCTTTGATTTCCGTTAGGGCGTATTCGTTTAGCGTCCAGCCTTCTTCGTTGGCGCGGCCGCGGAGGGCTACGTTGTGATCCTTCGAGCCGGTGAAATAGAGCAACGCGGCGCCGAAACTTTTTTTGTCGAGCAGGCGGACGTCTACCTGGAGATTATTCGCGAGGAGGAAGCTTACTTTGTTCTCGCCGTGAGCTAGCGTTTGCTCGATGCCCGGAAATTTCAGAATGTGCTGGGCTACGGCTTCGACATTCTTGGGCTTGTCGTGGCCGGGGCGCATGGTGACCAGCAGATCCAGGTCGCCGATGGTTTCTTTGAAGCGGCGGAGAGAGCCGGCGGGGGTGACTTCTTCTACCGATTCGCCTGCGGCTAGGATGTGCTCGCGGAGTTTTTCGGCGACCGTGTCACCGGTGCTGATGAGGAAACGGCCGGAGGCGCGTTTGTGCGTTTCGACGGCTTTCAAGATATTTTGTTCGCTTTTTTCGCCGAAGCCTTCGAGGTCGCGAAGTTTGTGTTCCTGGGCGAGCTTTTCGATATCGGCTACCGTGCCGGCTTTGAATTTCTTCCAGAGTAGGGCGACTTTTTTCGGGCCTAGCGATTGCAGCTCGAGGAGATCGAGGATTGTTGCGGGATATTTTTTCAGGAGCTTTTGGCGCAGGCTGTAATCGCCATTTTTGAGGACTTCGTCGATGTGCTCGGCCATGCCTTCTCCGATGCCGGGAAGGGCGGTGAGTTTCTTGCGATCTTTGGCGAGGTCTTCGACGCGTTCGGGGATGCTGTCGATCAGGTCGGCGGCGCGTTCGTAGCTGCGATAGCGGCCGATAATGGCGCCATCGATCTCGAGGAGGTGGGCGGTGTCGCGGAAGATTTTGGCGATTTCGCGATTTTCCATGCGGGGATTATATGAAAGTTGCGGCGGGAATCACAGAGGGTGGTGCGGGGCGGCGCGGCGCGGATTATTTGCGGCGGAAGTGGAGATGGTAGAGGAGGCCGGCTACAGATTTGGCGTCGTGGAGTTTGCCGCTGCGGATCAGGCGCTCTAGTTGTGGGCGAGTGAAGCGGCGGGCGGTGATTTTCTCGTCGTCTTCGGGAGTGGCTGCGCCGGGGATGAGGCCTTCTGCGGCGTAGAGATCCAGGAATTCGCTTAGGAAGCCCGGGGTGGGGAAGAGGTGAAGGAGTTTGCGAAAACGGCGGGCGCGATAGCCGGTTTCTTCGCGGAGTTCGCGTTTGGCGGCGAAGAGGGAGGATTCGCCGGGGTCGATGCGTCCGGCGACTAGTTCCCAGAGGAATGTGCGTACGGAGTGGCGATATTGGCGGATTAGAAGGACGTCGCCGTTGGGGAAGATCGGCATTACCACGACGGAGCCGCTGTGCGTGACGACGTCGCGCGTGGTTTCTACGCCGCCGGGTTCGCGGACGCGGTCGCGGCGGACGCCGAAGACTGGGCCAGTGAAGAGGATTCTGCTGTCTAGGACTTTTGCGGGTGTTCGTGGCGATTTTGGCATCGGAAGCATTATACTGGCGCGCGAGATGACGCTGAATACGCTAATTGTCGATGACGAGAGGCCGGCGCGGGACGAGCTTAGTTACTTGCTCAAGGGATTTCCTGAGATCAATGTTGTCGGGCAGGGGAAAAATGGGTTGGAGGCGGTTTCGTTGATCAAGGAGCACAATCCGGATCTTGTGTTTCTCGACGTGCAGATGCCTGGGTTGGATGGATTCGGCGTGATTAAGAAGCTTGTGGCGGGCAAGGTGCGCGTGCCGCAGATTGTGTTTGCTACTGCTTACGATAATTACGCGGTGCAGGCGTTTGAAGTGAACGCTGTGGATTACGTTTTGAAACCTTTCGACAAGGGACGCATTGCGAAGGCCATTCAGCGGGCGAAGAAGGCGGTGGAATCGAATGCTTCGGCGGTGGAGCGGCTTGAATCGCTCGTCGACAAGCTTGGATTGGAGAAGACGCCGCAGCCGGTGAAGCTTTTGGTGAAGTCGCAGTCGCGGTTGATGCTGGTGGACGCCGAGGACATGGTTTTTGCTGCAATTGAGGATGGGACGATTACGATTTTTACGCGCGAGTTTGAGGGAGTGTCGAATTACCGCACGATTGAAGAATTGGCGGGGGCGCTCGAGGCGGAATCATTTTGGCGGGCGCACCGCTCCTACCTGGTGAATATCCATCACATCAAGGAAGTCATGCCGTGGTTCAAATCGAGTTACATGCTGAAGATGAATGACCGCAAGCAGACGGAAGTGCCGGTGAGCCGTGCGCAGACGAAGAGGTTGCGGGATTTGATCAAGTTGTAGCGCGCACATCAAGAGCGGACCATGGCGTTGCCCGCGGGTATTGCGCGCAGCGGGCGGAGCAAGCCCCGCCCCTACGGCCGAAAAACCTTTCAGCCCGGAAGGTGCGAGCGTAACTACGGGGCTGCTTCGTTCGATGCGCGTGGCGAACTGACGCTCGGTTGCATGTTATAGTCGCGCGCCATGGGATTTTTCGTCCACCTGTTTTATCCCTACGGAATCCTGCTTCAAGTTCTGGCTATCGTGCATTTTATTCGGCGGCGCCCGGCGTACTACTGGCTTTGGATTGTGCTGATTGGCGGGCCGCTGGGGGCGCTGGTGTACATCGTGGCGGAAGTGCTGCCGGATTTGGGGTTGCTGCAGGGAGTGCTGCAGGGATTTCCTCGACGTAGCAGGATTCGGGAGCTTGAGGCGATTGTCTTGGATAATCCTTCGCCGGGGAATTTTGAAGAATTGGGGGCGCTGCATCTGGAGGAGAAGAATTTCGCAAGGGCGCGGGAGTGTTTTAGCCAGTCGCTGGCGGCGCGGCGAGATCATCCTGATCCGTTTTACCGGCGGGCTATGGCGGAGATGGGATTGGCGGATTTCGCGGCTGCGACATTAGATCTTGAAGAGGTGATGGCGGTGGATCCGAAGTACGACCATCTGCAGGCGAAGGGGCTCTTGGCGCAGTGTTATGCGATGACCGGGCGGGGGGCGGAGGCGGAGTCCTTATTTTGCGAAGTCTTGGCGCTGCGGAATGAATCGGAGACGCAATACAATTTTGCGGCGCTTTTGGTGAGCGAGGGGCGGCCTGGCGAGGCTGTGGAGTGGGTTGATAGGATTTTGAGGAAGAAGGCTACCTTGCCGCGGTATTTGAAGAGGCGGGAGAGGCCTTGGTTTCGGAAGGCTTCGGCCTTGTTGAAAAAGATTCGAGAGATGGAGAAGGCGGGAGCGGCGAAGGTTTCTGGGTGATTGGTGCGCGGCAGATGTGCGGGGCGGGTCGGCTCCTGTTGTCGAAATGCGATTCCGCAGTGCACGTTTCGGACGAAGCTGCTTCAGCGCCCAGCGCTAAAGCGCATCGTTTTAGAAAGGTCTCGTTTCCGGAGCGCTTAAGCGCTCCTTCCTCCGCATCAATGCGGAGGCTCCCACCAAGAATCACGGCTTGGCTTGCGGCGCTGCGGGTGTGCTAGCATCGAATGGCCTCGAGCATGGATTTCTCTCTTACTAGCGATCAACTTCTGATACGCGATACCGTCCGCCAATTTATGGAAGCGGAGATGCGCCCGATTTTGCGGGAGTATGACCGCGATGAAAAATTTCCGGCCGAGCAGATTCGGAAGCTTGGCGAGCTGGGTTGTTGCGGGATGTTGGTGCCGGAAGAGTGGGGCGGGGCGGGGACGGATACCGTCAGTTATGCGGTGATGCTCGAGGAAGTGGCGCGGGTTTGCGCTTCTACCGCCGTGGTGATCAGCGTGACGAGTTCCGTGGGCGGGCTGCCGCTGTGGAAGCATGGGACTGAGGCGCAGAAGAAGAAATACTTGCCGGCGCTTTCGCGCGGGGAAATTTTGGGTGCGTTTTGCCTGACGGAACCGGGAGCGGGATCGGACGCTGCGGCGATTCAAACGCGGGCGGTGCGTTCGGGCGATGAATATATCTTGAACGGCACGAAGAGTTGGGTGACGAACGGCGGCGTTTCGGGCGTGTACACGGTGTTTGCGAAGACGGACCCGGCGGCGGGCGCGCGGGGAGTGACGGCGTTTCTTGTGGAGCCGAACTCTCCGGGATTTCGCATCAGCCGCTATGAAGATAAAATGGGAATACGATTGTCGCGCTCGGCGGAAATTGTTTTTGAGGATTGCCGCGTGCCGGTGGAGAACCGTTTGGGCGAGGAAGGGCAGGGATTGAAGATTGCGCTCGAGGGGCTGGATGGCGGACGCGTGGGAATTGCGGCGCAGGCGGTGGGATTGGCGCAGGGGGCGTTTGAGGCCGCGGTGAAGTATGCGAAGCAGCGCGCGGCGTTCGGGAAAAAGATCGGCGAGTTTCAGGGGATTCAGTGGATGTTGGCGGATATGCAGATGGAGATTGAGGCGGCGCGCGGTTTGATGATGAACGCGGCGTGGATGCGCGATCGCGGAACGGGCCGGCGGGGAGCGGCGGCGGCGAAGGCGAAATTGTATGCGAGCGAGATGGCGAATCGGGTGTGTTACAAGGCGGTGCAGGTGCATGGGAGCGTCGGTTATTCGCGGGAGACGGATGTGGAGAGGTATTACCGCGATGCGCGGGTTTTGACGATTTACGAGGGGACCAGCGAGATTCAGCGAACGGTGATTGCGCGGGATTTGTTGGGGCGGTGAGGGCGGCGGTACACGGCAACAGGCAAATCCGGGATGTGGCGTGCGTTTCAGTGGGCGTTACGTGGGCGGGCGCAGCAAGCGGCGCCCCAACGAAGATCGCACGTTGTAGCGGAGAGCTGAACTAATTGGCTAAACGGAAACGAGTTTTGAGCGGGATGCGGCCTACCGGGCGGCTGCACATTGGGCATTATTTTGGGGCGCTGCAGAATTGGGTGAAGATGCAGGCTGATCCGGAGTTTGAGTGCTTTTTCTTCGTGGCCGATTGGCATGCTTTGACGACGCATTATGAGGATACGTCGTCGATTGGCGAGAATACGCTGCAGATTGCGCTGGATTGGCTTTCGGTGGGGCTTGATCCGGAGAAGTCGACGATCTTTATTCAGTCGAGCGTGTTGGAACATGCGGAGCTGCACGTCATTTTGTCGATGATTACGCCGCTCAGTTGGCTCGAGCGCGTTCCGACTTACAAGGAGCAAATCGAAAATTTGAAGGACAGGGACCTTGGGACGTACGGATTTTTGGGTTATCCGCTACTGCAAACGGCGGATATTCTTCCTTACGGTGAGCCGACGCAGGAATTGCTCGTGCCGGTGGGCGAGGACCAGGTGCCGCATGTTGAACTTTCGCGGGAAATCGCGCGGCGATTCAATGTGCAATTTGGGGTGGAGATTAATTCAAGCCTCTATTCCGACGGCAACGCGGCGGCGCTCAAGCATCTGGTTTACCACGTCGTGCAGAAGCTGAAAGGCGAGGCAGGAGAGAAGATTGAAGGCGCTTACGACCGGACTTTCAAGGAATACATCGCGGAGGTCGGATTCGAGAACTTTTTGGAGAAGGCCGGGCCGGCGAAATCATTTTTTAAGCATCGGCGCGTGTTGCAAGAGCCTCTGGCGATGCTGACTGAAACGCCGCGGCTGCCCGGGACGGACGGGCGGCGGATGGCTAAGAGTTATGGGAATTTTATTTCGCTGAGCGAGCCGATCGATTCGCTGCGAAATAAAGTGCGGAACATGATGACCGATCCGGCGCGTGTGCGGCGGACCGATCCGGGGAATCCGGATGTCTGTCCGGTGTTTTCGTATCATAAATTATTCTCGCAGCAGCCCACGATTGATCGCGTGAATCGCGAATGCCGCACGGCGGAGATCGGCTGCGTGGATTGCAAGAAATTGATGGCCGATAATCTGGTGACGTGGATCGAGCCGATACAGGCGAAGAGGCGCGATTTTGAGTCGCATCCGCAGCGCGTCTGGGATATTCTCGATGACGGCTCGAAGCGGGCGCAGAAGGCGGCGCGGAAGACGATGGAACGCGTGCGCGAGGCGATTTTTGGCTGGGACGAGGCGCGGAAGACTGCGGGCCCCGCGCAGGCTCCCCACACGCAGAAAGTGACAGGCGGAGACTGATTTGGCGACACCTTACAAGATCCAGCTTCCGATCTACGAAGGCCCTCTCGATCTTCTTCTCGATTTAATTCGCAAGCAGGAAATCGATATTCACAACATTCCGATTGCGAAAATCACGCAGCAGTACCTCGATTATCTGCATCAGCTCGAAAAGCTGGATATTGATGTCTCGTCGGATTTTCTGTACATGGCGGCGTCGCTGATTTACATCAAATCGAAAATGCTGCTGCCGGTGGATCCGCTGGCCGGGCCGGAAGAGCAGATGGACCCGCGCGAGGAATTGGTGCACCGGCTGTTGGAGCACGAAAAATATAAGAATGCCGCGCAACTGCTTTATCAGAAGCAGCAGATCGAAGCGAACGTCTGGTCTAATCCGGACCGCACGCTTTATCAAGGCGAGGAAGTGGAAGGCGAGCTGGTGGTTTCGCTCGTGGATTTGATCAAAGTGTTTCAGCAGGTGCTCGAGAGGCGGAAGGAAGTTCCGAAATTCGAGCTGCAACATGAGACTGTGACCATCGCGGAAATGATGGGCCGGCTGAGGAAGCAGTTGAATGCGAGCGAAGAAGCCGTGTCGCTGGCGGAGTTTTTTGAATCGTGCGCCACGCGGCGGGCGATGATCGTCGCGTTTTTGGCGCTGCTCGAAATGGTGCGGATGCAGGCGGTGATTTTGGTGCAGTCGGAATTGTTTTCGGATATCCGGTTGCGGAAACACAAGATGTTCGATGTCGTATTTTCAGGCGATGAGGCTATCGCAAAGATCGAAGAGCAGTATTTGTGACTATTGGCAGCGGCACACGCGAGGTTGCGCAAGACAATGAGCAGAACTGTAAGGAGCATCGTTATTCTCGACAGCGTCGCATTGTTGGTGATTATTTGGGTCCTGAGCGACTTGGCTCTCGTCATGCCCCCCTACCGGCAGCCTTGTTTTTGGGCTTTGTGTTGGCCGCCGTTCGTGGGCCACAACTACTTCCGGGCCGGACCGATTTTAATTCTGGATTTTATTCTGGAATTGGCGGCGATCGCGATGACAGCTTGGTGGGGCATGAGATTTGTGCTTCGGCGAATTAAGTCACATCGCCAGGGCGACGCCGGGGCAGCGACGGCTTAGGCGGAAGCGCGGAGGAGCATGACACCACAGGAAATGCAATCGGCCCTCGAGGCCATTATTTACGCGGCGGATGAGCCGGCGACCATTGGGCAGCTCGCGGAGGCTGTCGGCGGAGAGAAGACGGAAGTGCGCGCGGCTCTCGATCTGCTGGTTGCCGCTTATCAGACCGACGACCACGGCATCGAAATTCGCAAAGTGGCAGGCGGCTGGAAGCTTTACACCAAGCCGCAACACCACGACGTGGTGCGGAAATTTATCAAGAGCTTGCGGCCGCCGGTGCGCTTGACGATGCCGGCGCTGGAGACACTTTCGGTCGTAGCGTACAAGCAGCCAGTGACCGCGCCGGAGATTAACGAAATTCGCGGGGTGAATTGCGGCGGTGTTTTGAAGACGCTGCTCGAGAAGCGGTTGATCACGACGGCCGGGCGCAAGGCTGTGATTGGCCGGCCGATTTTGTATCGCACGTCGAAGGATTTCTTGATGCGCTTCGGGCTTTCGGATTTGGAAGAGTTGCCGAGCTTGAAGGAATTCGAGCAATTGGCGCAGGCGGCGTTGGGCGCGGATGAGGGAATTGCGCCGATCGAGCCGGAGGCGGGCGAAGCGCAGGGCGAAGGCGCGGGGTCGAATGGATCTGCTCCGATGATTCTCGAGGGCGAGTCTGCGGCGGACGCTGACGCTTTTGAACAACAAAAAACGGCGGCAGCCGCGGCCGGCAGTTCTGTGAGCGGCGCGTCAAGCGGGCCCTCGAGCGAGGCCGAGGCGGAAGAGCCGGCGACGGATTTACGCGGCGATTGACCGGGCTATTGGCCCGGGCGCCGCTCTCTCCATGGAAGAACGACTCCAGAAAATTATCGCGCGAGCGGGCGTCGCTTCGCGGCGGCGCGCGGAGCAGCTCATCGTGTCGGGGCACGTGACGGTGAACGGGAAAGTTGTGACCGAGCTGGGCACGCGGGCGGACTCGGCGCGCGATCACATCAAAGTTTCGGGCAAGCTGCTTCAGGGCGCGGAAGAGCACGTTTATATTGCGCTGCACAAGCCTGCGGAAGTTGTCGCGACTTTGAGCGATCCGGAAGGGCGGCGATCGCTTGGCGATTTGCTCAGCGCCGTGCCGGTGCGCGTGTATCCGGTCGGGCGGCTTGAGTATCACGCTTCGGGGCTGCTGTTTCTCACCAACGACGGCGAGCTTGCGAACAGACTGATTCGCACGCACGGCCTGCGCCAGACTTATCTCTTGAAGGTGAAGGGCAATCTTAGCGATTCGGAAATCGCGAGGGCGGCTGCGGTGTCGCGCGCGCGCATCGAGCGCGGGCAGCGCGGAGATAACCCGTGGTACGAAGTGACCATGGCGGACGCGAGCCGCGATCCTCTGCGCGAGCAGCTTGCGCTGATGGGGCATCCGGTTGAGAAGATGAAGCGGATAAAAATCGCGAGCCTGGAGATTGGCGATTTGGCGCCGGGGCGATTCCGGAGTTTGACTCTGAAGGAAGTGACCGGGCTTGAGGCGGCGGTGAAGAAGGCCGCGACGCATCCGCAAAGTGCCGCGTGTCCTCCGCCGCGGCCTGCGCGGCCGCCGCGCCGCAATGCCAGCCGAGGCCGAAATCGCGGATGACGCCGCTGCCCGCCGACGCGGTCCCGGAGTGGATTCGCAATGTCGAGCCATACGTGCCGGGCCGGTCGGTGGATGAGTTAGAAGGCGAACTCGGCCGCCGCGTGCTGCGGCTTGCGTCGAATGAAAATCCGCTTGGTCCGTCTCCGCTGGCGATTGAGGCAGCGCGGCGGGCGCTCGCGGCTGGGCATCGCTACTCCGAGGGCGGAGACAAATATCTTCGCGAGGCGGTGGCGGCGCTGCATGGCGTGGCATATGAGAATGTGATTCTCGGCGCCGGATCGAGCGAGCTCATTGGATTTGCGGCGCGGATGCTGCTTGGGCCGGGCAGCACGGGAGTGACTTCGGCCAGCACGTTTCCTCTTTATCCCATCAGCATCAGAATCTCGGGTGCGGATCTCGTTGAGACATCTTTGCGCGGCTACGAGATTAATTTGGAAGCAATGGCTGCGCAGCTGCCGGCGACCACCAAGCTGATTTTCCTGGCGAATCCTAATAATCCTACGGGGACGATGTTCACCGCGGATGAGTTCGATGCGTTTCTGGCTCGCGTGCCGCGAAATGTGCTGGTGGTGCTTGATGAGGCGTATGCGGAGTATGTCGAGCGCGGCGATTATTCGCGATCGCTTGAGTTGGTGCGGGCGGGGCGGAATATGCTGGTCCTGCGGACATTTTCGAAGATTTATGGATTGGCGGGACTGAGAATTGGGTACGGCATCGGCGATGCAGGGCTCTTGCGCGAACTTGAGAAGGTGCGCGCTCCGTACAACACGTCCGGCGTGGCCGAGGCCGCAGCGCTGGCGGCGCTTGACGATGCGGAGCATGTGGCGCGATCGCTCGAGTGCAATAGTGCCGGGCTCGCGCAGTTGGCGAATGGGCTCGATGAGATCGGCGGCGATCATGTTCCGTCGTTCGCGAATTTTGTGCTCGTGAATCTTGCCCGCGAAGCGAAGTCTGTCGCGGCGGAGCTTGAGAATCGCGGAGTGCTCGTGCGGCCGGTTGGTTTCATGGGCTTGCCGAATGCAATTCGCGTGGCGGTGGGAACGAAGGAAGATAACGCGAAGTTTTTGCAAGAGCTTGGCGAAATTGTTGGGACGACGCGCGCAGTGGATCGTACGAGTCATTCGAGGGAGGGACGATGAGCGGCCCGCCGCCGGGAGAGCCCGGGCACGGAGCCGGAGAACATGTGAATACGGGACCGAGCGATCCGATTTATGAGCTTTTGAAATCGAGCCGGACGATTGCGGTGGTTGGGCTGTCCTCGCGGAAATTCCGGCCCAGCTTTGGCGTGGCGCAATATATGCAATCCGCGGGCTACCGGATCATTCCCGTGAATCCGGCAGAGAAGGAAGTTCTCGGGGAGAAATGCTATGCCACGCTCGAGGAGATTCCAGAGAAAGTGGACATCGTCGACATTTTTCGGAGGCCGGAGTTTGTGCCCGAGGTTGTGGAGAGCGCGATTCGGATTGGAGCTAAAGCAATCTGGATGCAGGAAGGCGTGATCCATGATGAAGCGGCGGAGAAGGCGCGGCGGGCGGGATTATTTGTGGTGATGGATTTGTGCATTTTGAAGGAGCACGCGAAGAGATTTCGGATTAAGGCGGATTAAGAGTGCGCGCGCGTTTCGCGAATTGATACGTTTCGAACGGGCCGTGCACAGACGCCGGCAGGCTGCCGGCGCTATGGGGAGAACGACGACGACGGGTAGATGGCCAGGTTGCGCGTGATGCGCAGTAGGCCGAGGAAACGGCCGTCGGGCGAGTAGTGGAAATCGCGATAGACCAGGTCGTTCATCGCTGTGGTGAAGTTGCCGTCGGGAATGCTGACCCACATGAGATTGCCGGAACGCGACTCCGGGCCGCGCTTGAGCAGGATGTGGCGTTCGTCCGGCGCCCACTCGTATTTCCCCAAGCCCACTCTTACGTGAATGAACTTCGAAGGTGCGGCTAGATCGCGCACCTCGAGGACGTCGCCATCGTAAAAAAATGCGACGCGCTTGCCGGATGGTGAAATGGAGAGCTGGCCCTGGGCGCTTTCGAGATCGGCGATTTCCTTCCGCGTGTCGTGCAAGAGATCGAGTGAGACGAGTTTTGCGGGGCCACTCATGCCTTTGTCGCGTTCGATGGCGATGGCCCGGTTGCGCGCCGCATCCCAGACCACCGAAATGTATTGATGAGGGTCGAAGAGTTTCAGTGCTTGGCCGGTGGTGACGTTGACAGTGTGAATTTCGACGAGTTCGCGCGGCTTGACCACCTCAGTTAAGAACGCGACGGTCGAGCCATCAGCGAGCCAAGTGGCCTGGTAACCGCCGACCAGCGGATTTTCCTTCACGCCTTGGATGGTGATTTCGCGGCCCCCGGTATCGAGTAGCTCGGTCAAATCGCCTGAAGTAAGCGTGTCTTTATCGCCGGCGAGGGAATAGGTGGTTTTGTAGATGGCGAGTTTCTGGCTGTCGGGCGACCAGGAAATTTCATTGATCTTGAAGCTCTGCGGCTTGTCGACTTTCACGAGTTTCGCGCCCTCGATGATGCGAGTGCGCTTGCCGTCGGGAGAGGCGATCCAGAGATCGTCGCCTTCGAGAGTGTATTTTTTGTGATTGTAAACGCGATAGACGCCGATGGCGATGCGACTATCCGGCGCGAAAGCGAACGTGGAGCAATACTCCTCCATTACGAACGCCGGCTTGTCCTCGGCCGCGGGAAATAGAGAGAAGGGAAACGCGGCCAGCAGGAAAATCGCGACTGCCAGCAGCCCAACGATGGGAGCAGCCACAAATCTGCAGGAATTCGCGGCGCGCGCCGCGCGGATTCTAGGACTCACGGCTGCTGGTCCTTCTTGCCGTGTGGCCCGCTGGCCGATTGATCTTTTTGGATGCCGGTTCCGCTGGGGTGCTCGCTGGGCTCATGCTGATTAGATGCGGCCGGCTTCTTTTGCAGCTTACGAAGTTGCGCCAAACGCTCCTGAATTTTGGCCTCGAAGCCTTCTCGCGTCGGACGGTAGTAAGTCCGTCCGGCGAGACTCTCGGGGAGGCATTGCATGTCCGTGACTTTGTCTTCGGTGTCGTGCGCGTATTGGTAGCCCTCGCCATAGCCAATATGACGCATTAAACCCGTCACCGCGTTGCGTAGCTGTAGCGGGACGGGCTCGGCAATTGTGCGCTCGAGGTCCTGCTTGACGGCTCCGTAGGCGGTGTAGAGCGCGTTGGACTTGGGCGCAAGGGCCAGATAGACGGCGGCTTCGCCGAGCGCGAGATAGCCCTCGGGCGGGCCTATGAATTCGAAAGCGTCCTTGGCGGCGAGAGTTACGCGCAGAGCATTGGGATCGGCCAGGCCAACGTCTTCGCTGGCCATACGCACCATCCGGCGCGCGAGATAGAGCGGATCTTCGCCCGATTCGATCATGCGGGCTAGCCAGTAGAGCGAAGCGTCCGGGTCGGAGTTGCGTACGGATTTGTGTAGCGCGGAGATGAGATTGAAATGCTCTTCGCCTGCTTTGTCGTAGGGCAGGAGCTTCTTTTGCAGGACGGATTCGAGCAGAGCGTCGGTGAGAGCGCGGCGTCCTGCTGATTCGCCGGACGCGGCTGGCGTTGCGCTGCGCACCAGTGCTTCAAGGATGTTGTAGGCGGCGCGAGCATCGCCGTTGGCCACGATGGCGATGCGCTCGAGGAGCGCGTCATTCGTTTCGATGTTCTCATTTCCGAGGCCGCGCTCGCGATCCGCGAGGGCGCGCTTCAGCAGCGAAACTACCTGCTGCGCACTGAGCGCGTGGAGAACGTACACCTTCATGCGCGAGAGCAGCGGCGAGATCACCTCGAAAGAAGGATTTTCGGTGGTCGCGCCAATCAGCAGGATGTTTCCGGCTTCGACGTGCGGCAGAAAAGCATCCTGCTGGGCCTTATTGAAGCGGTGCATTTCATCCACGAAGACGATGGTGCGGCGTCCATATTGCCGCGCGCCTTGCGCCGTGGTCATCACTTGCTTGATTTCCTTGATGCCCGAGAGCACGGCGCTGAAAGGAATGAAATCGGAGCGCGTGCGATTGGCGATGACCCGCGCGAGAGTGGTCTTGCCGCAGCCAGGAGGGCCCCAGAAGAGCATCGAGCCGATGTCGTCGCGCTCGATCTGCACGCGCAGAGGCTTGCCGGGGCCGAGGAGATCTTCCTGGCCGATGCATTCATCGAGCGTTTGCGGGCGCATGCGGTCGGCGAGCGGACGCGGCACGGCGCTTTCCTCTTGCGGCTCGATGGCGCGGAAAAGGCTCACGTTTGTGCTCGCTCGGCGCGGCGACGCGCTGCCTCGTAGAGAATTACGGACGCGGCCACGCCCGCGTTCAACGATTCCACGCCGGCCGCCATCGGGACGGCAATCTGCGCGTCGGCAGAGCGCAAAATCTCGGGCCCGAGACCGGCGCCTTCGCTGCCGATAAAAATGGCGCACGCGGTTTGAAGTTGCTCAGCCGAGGCGATTGGAATGGCGCCCGCATCGCGCGCGGGCTTAGACGTTGCGGCCAGAATCGACAAGCCTGCGACGCGCAACTGCGCGATAAGAACGGCTGGAGCCATGCCTCGCAATAGAGGCAGCCGCAGCGCAGATCCTGCCGAGGCGCGTAGCGCTTTCGACGACCACGGATCGGCGGTGCCGCGCGTGGCGGCAAGTCCCGTGGCACCGAATGCTTCGGCCGAGCGCACGACCGTCCCGACATTGCCCGGGTCTTGTACGCCCGAGAGAACAACGACCAACGGAATATCTCCGCGGACGAGATCGTCGAAAGTCGATTCGCGCGGGCGGACGAGCGCGGCGATTCCTTGCGGATGTTCGGTAGCAGCGACGCCGTCGAAGAGCCGATCCGTTGTGCGCAGAACTCGGGCGCCGGTGAAACTCGCGGATGGCAACGCGGCGAGATGCTTTTCACCGGCAGGGCTCACGAGACACGCATCGAAAGTTATGCCGGAGCGCAGAGCTTCGCCGATCAGGTGCGGGCCTTCAATGCCGATGAGATTTTCGGTGGCGAGAAAACCCTCTCGCAGAGCCTCGCGAAAAAGTTTTAGCCAGCGATTGTCGCGGCTGGTAATCGGTTCGGGCTGAGGAGAGCTTGAAGGGCGCACCGGTGCACGCATCGGCGGCTTCTTCCGTGCGGAAATGGCTTCGCGTGGCATCGCTAGCGAGACTAGCAAACACGTGGAATGGCGTAAAGCGGGGCGGGCTTTTGCAGGCGACGTGGAATTTTTCGTCACGGCGCACGGGGAGAAAAGATGCCGGCCTGAAAGGCCGGCGCTACAAAAAACTGGATCGCTGGCAGGCAGCTTTTTCGTGTTGCCATTTTGTCTTGCGGAAATGGCTTTGTTTCCGTTGCTTGCGTGGGCTTGACGGCCTATGATAGCTTGCCCTAGCAGCACGGCGCAGCCCGCCAAGAGCCGACACTTTGCCCGTGGAAGTCCTGAAAATTTCAGCCCACGCACCCGAACGCAGCGCGGTCGAATATGCCGCGGGTTTCATTCAGCGTGGGGAAGTTGTTGGTGTGCCGACCGATACCTTCTACGGCCTCTCTGCCGATCCGTTCAATCTCGCCGCGATCGGGCGCGTTTATGAAATCAAGGGGCGCCCGGAATCGAAGGCCTTGCCGATTTTGGTGAATTCGATCGAGCAGGCGGTGTCGTTGGTGCGCGACGTGCCGGATAATTTTCTGGTGCTGGCCTCGAAATTCTGGCCGGGTGCGCTCACGATTGTTCTTGAGGCTACCCATCGCATTCCGCTGAAGGTCACCGGCAATACCGGCCGCGTGGCGCTGCGCTGGGCTCATTCCAAAGTTACGACTGAAATTATTGACGCAGTGGGCGGTCCGATCACTGGGACGAGCGCGAATCTTTCCGGGTCGCCGGCCTGCACGAACGCGCCGCAGCTTGTGAAGCAGCTGGGCGAGCGGCTGCATTTGATTTTGGATGCCGGCGATACGCGGGCTGTGGTGGCTTCGACGATTGTGCGCGTTGAAGGCGATGAATGGATGATCGTACGCGAAGGGGCTGTTTCCGAGCATCAGATCCGCACGGCGCTTTCCTCGTAGGTCAAAACAGGTTCATAAAGTGGCGCTTTTCGGCCGATTAGAAATGAGCTCCGTCGTTTATTTTCAGCGAGTTACGGCGATTTCTAATAATTTTGCGTGCGATTAGAAAAGGGCCCAGCGCTAACGCGCGTCGGCAAAGCGAACCTTCTTCGGAGCGCTGAAGCGCTCCTCCACCGCATGAATGCAGGGCTGCCACTGAGATGCACCGAGCCGCACCCAGCCGCGGGGCTCCCGCTCTAGCGAGGTTGGGCGCGGAATTCTAGATTGTTTAGGAAGGTGTAGTCGCCGGAAGGGGCGACGGCGTCGATTTGCACGGTGTCGCGATGGACGCAGATGTTGTCTGGGTACCAGAGATTTATGTAGGGAAGGTCGTCGGCTACGATCTGCTGAATGTCGGCGAGGATGGCTCGGCGCTTTTCGCGGTCGGATTCGGCGTGCGAGCGGTCTAGCAGGGCGTCCAGTTGGGGATTTCGATAGTGGCCGCGATTGGCGCCGTCGGGCGGAAATTTCTTGGAGCTGAAGACGAATTCGTAGATGTCGGGATCGTTGTTGCCGCCTACCCAACGCTGCGTGTAGAGCTGAAAGCTGCCGTGAGTTATGTCGGAATAGAAGGTGGCGTATTCCTGCGGGCGCAATTCTAGCGCTACTCCTACTTTTTGCCATTGTGCTTGCAGGACTTCGCTGTAGAGGCGCGTCGATTCATCCGTGGAGGTCTTAAGCGTGAGATGGCAACGGACGCCGTCTTTGGCGCGGGGGAGTCCGGCGGCGTCCAGAAGTTTTTCGGCACGGGAGGGATCGTAAGCATAAGTTGCGACATCGCCGTCATATGCCCAGTGATTTGGCGGAAGAAGGCTCGCGGCTGGGCGCGCCTGGCCGCGCAGGAGATGTTCGACGATGGCGGCGCGATCGGTGGCGTAGGCGAGGGCTTGGCGCACTTCGCGTTTCGAGAGAATCGGATCGTCAAAATTGAAGGCCAGATAGGCTAGGGAAGTGCCGGGGCCTTGCGTGACCTCGATGCCTTTATAGTGCGAGAGAGCTACGACCATATCGGGCGTGAGCGAGGACGGCGAGGCCAGATCGGCGCTGCCTTTGCGCAGTTCGAGCGCGCGGACGGTGGCGTCGGGGACGAGGCGGAAGCGCACGCGCTCGATCTTGGGGATTTCGCCGAAATAGCCGGGGTTCTTTTCGAGCACGATTTCGTCATCCGGCGTAAGGCTAACGAATTTGAATGGGCCGGTACCGATGGGCTGCTGGGCTAGATCCGCTCCGGAGCCGCGCGGGACGATTCCTACGCCTGGGCGCGACAAATTCCAAAGGAACGAGGCGTAGGCCTCGCGCAGATGAAAGATGAGGGTGAAATCGTCCGGTGCTTCGACGGAGGCGACCATGCGGAACGAGCCGCGTTTGGCGGTCTTCAGGTTGCCGGCGAGGATGGAATCGAAGGTGAATTTTGCGTCGGCGGAGGTGAATGCGGCGCCGTTGTGAAAACGCACGTTGCGACGCAGATGGAAAATGTACGTGAGCGGATCCGGGGTTTCCCAGCTTGTGGCAAGGTCGGGAGTGAAATTCATTTGCGCGTCGCGGCCTACCAGGCTGCTGAAAATCAGATCGTGCATGTGCTGGGAAAAGGCGTCGGTGCCGATGCGCGGATCGAGATTTGTGGGCATCGTTTCGATGAGGAAGTTCAGCGTGCCGGGGTCGCGTTGCGGAGTGGCGTGCGAGCAGCCGAGCAGGCTGAGGGCGCAGAGGAGCACGGTGAACAGCGCATCTAGACCGCGTCGACTCTTAGCGAGGGCGCGCATAGCAGATTTTGCCGAGGACTGCGGGGCGGCGGGCGCCTGTGGCCGAGGGCAAGTTGTTCGCGCGTTGATGGAACGCCTCGTAGGCGAGAATTGCGAAGGCAAAGGCTTCTTTGGCCTGGCTTGGAATTCCGAATTCATCGGAGGTGCGTACCGCAATTCCGGGCAGTAACGCTGCCAGTTGCGCCATGATCAGCGGATTGCGTGCGCCACCGCCGGAGACGATTAATTCGTGCACTTTGGTACGCGGCAGAACGAAACGATGAAGGGATTCCGCGATCGAGAGCGGCGTGAAGAGCGTTGCTGTGCGGATCAAGTCGTTGGGGCGCGAGCGATGCGGGCGCCCCCAGGCGATGATTTCGCGGGCGAAGGCATCGCCGAATTGCTCGCGTCCGGCGGTTTTTGGCGGCTTGAGGCGTAAATAGGGATGCAGGAGCAGCATTTCGAGAAGGTGCGCTTGTGTTTGGCCTTGCAGCGCGAGTTTGGCATCGCGATCGAACGTGCTGCGCCCGCGTGAAAAGTGACGGACCAGTGAATCGAGGAGCATGTTGCCCGGGCCGGTATCGAAGGCAATGACTCGGTTCGGCGCGGCGTTGGCGGGGATCACGGTGAGGTTTGCGATGCCGCCGATATTCAGAGCGACGCGGCCGAATTTGGCATCGCGGTAGACAATGTAATCGACGAAGGGGACGAGCGGGGCGCCCTGGCCTCCGGCGCCGATATCGGCGGGGCGGAAGTCGCCTACCGTTGTGATTCCTGTGCGTGCGGCGATCATCGCGGGCTCGCCGATTTGAAAAGTGGAAGAGACGCGTGCGGCGCCGAGAAAGTTTGACGGCGCGCCCTGGTGATAGATCGTCTGACCGTGCGAGCCTATTAGGGATATTTTTGCGGGAGCGACGCGGAATTTCTTCAGTGCTGCCAGGATGGCGCGCGCGTAGAGCTCACCGAGAAGAAAATCGAGTTGGCTGATTTCGGCTGAGGTCGTCGCACCGATATTGGCGATCCGCAGGATTGCTTCACGCACATTGGCTGGGTAGGCTGTCGAATAAATCCCTTCGAGCTTTGCGGAAATCCCGCCGGACCGATCTGCCGATGCGCGCCACGCTGCTTTCTCCCGGCTGTCACTGATGCGCACCAAGGCGACGTCGACGCCGTCGGCCGAGGTGCCGGACATTACGCCGAGCACGAGTTCGCCTTTTGGCAATCGGCGGCGACGGGTCATGAAAGCTGCTTCTTGAGTTCGGCGAGGAGATTGAGGGCGTCGAGCGGCTTTAGTTGGTCGAGGTCGGCATCGCGAATGGCGTTCACGACGGTTTGATCGATCGGCGTGAAGATCGGCGGCGGTGCTGGCGGCACTGCGCCGGGCGTCAATTCTTCGCTGAGCTTGTGCTCGCTGCGCTCGTGCTGGCGCAGGATTTCGCGGGCGCGTTCGACGACGGCCGGGGGCAGCCCAGCGAGCCGCGCGACTTCGATGCCGTAACTTTTGTCGGCGCTGCCGGATTCTACGCGGCGCAGGAAAATGATTTCGTTGCCGGCTTCGTGCACCGTGACGTGGACATTGCGCACGCCGGGGACGAGGCGCTCAAGCTCGGTGAGTTCATGGTAATGCGTGGCGAAGAGCGTGCGCGGCCGCGCGCCAGCTTGCAAGGCTTCGACCACGGCCCAGGCCAGCGATAGACCATCGAATGTCGCCGTGCCTCGGCCGACTTCATCTAGGAGGACGAGGCTTGCAGATGTGGCGGTATTCAGGATTACCGCTACTTCGCTCATTTCGACCAGGAAAGTCGAACGGCCGCGAGCGAGATTGTCGGAAGCGCCGATGCGCGTGAAAATGCGGTCAACGATCGGCAGCTTCGCCTGCGTTGCCGGTACGAACGAACCCATTTGCGCGAGGATCACGATTAGCGCGGTTTGCCGGAGATAGGTGGATTTGCCGCCCATGTTTGGGCCGGTGATGAGCAGTAGCGATTGCGATTTGTCGTCGAGATAGAGATCGTTGGGGACGAAGCGCTCGCCGCGCGAGGAGAGCAGCCGCTCGATTACCGGGTGGCGGCCGCCTGCAATCAGCAGCTCGCCGCGCTCGCCGGGCTGCTCTTCGGTGAATATGGGTCGGGTGTAATTTCCTGCGGCAGCGAGGCGCGCAAAATTCACGAGCACGTCGAGTTGCGCGATGGCAGAAGCTGTGCGGCGAAGGCGCGGGGCTTCGCGGGCGATTTGCTCGCGCAGCTCAGAATAGAGACGGCGCTCGATTTCGAGGATGCGTTCATCGGCGTCGAGGACCTTGCGTTCGTATTCCTTTAGCTCGGGCGAGGTGTAACGCTCGGCGCCGACCAGCGTTTGCTTGCGATCGTAGTCTGCGGGGGCGCGGTCGCGATTGGCGTTTGAGATTTCGATGTAGTAGCCGAAAACCTGATTGAAGCGGATTTTGAGCGAGGCGATTCCGGTGCGCTTGCGCTCGCGTTCTTCCATTGCGGCGATGATCTGCTTGCTGGTGCGGCTCAGATTGCGCAGTTCATCGAGCGAAGGATCGAATCCGGGGCGAATGATGCCGGGATCGGTCGGCAACGCCGGTGGATCGTCGGCAATGGCGCGGGCGATGGCTTCGCGGACGTCGGTCAGCTCATCCAGCGCGTCATGAAGGTCAGCGATTCGCGAAGCCGAGGTGCGTGCGTCGGCGGGCAGAAAGCCACGCAGCACGGGAATCTGCTCGAGCGATTTGCGCAGAGCTAGGAGGTCGCGGGGCGTCGCGGTGCCCATGGCGACGCGGCTTGTGAGGCGCTCGAGGTCGAAAACGCTGCCGAGAATGCGGAAGAGTTCGTCGCGCTCGACGGTGCGAGATTTGAATTGCTCGACGGCATCGAGACGGGCTTCGATTTCGGCGAGCGAGATTTCCGGGCGCAGAATCCAGCTGCGCAGCAGGCGCGCGCCCATGCCTGTGGCGGTTTCATCGAGCGCGGAGACGAGAGTTGCGGAGGAATCATCGCCGCCGATAGGCTCGATCAGCTCGAGATTTCGGACTGTGACCTGATCGAGCGCGAGAGATTCTTGCTGCTCGTAATAATGTAGCGTGTCGAGATGCTCGAGGCCGGCGGTGGGAGTGGAGCTGCCGTTGCCGGTGGCGCGGGCGCTTGCCGTTGCTTTGCTCGATGCGCCATTTTCGCTCCGGGCGCTGATGGCTGAAGTCTCGCGGAGGTAGTGAACGATGGCGCCCGCGGCGCTTACGGCTTGCAGATGGCGCGTGAGGCCGAATCCTTCGAGAGTTGCCACCCGGAATTGCTCTTCGAGCAGCCTGCTGGCAAATTCGTGATGGAAGATCCAATCGTCGAGCTTCGTCTCCACTGCGCCGAGGCCGTTCAGTTCCGGTGCTCCGGCGGCAGGGAAGAGAGTTGCGGGGCGCGGGAGCAGGACTTCGCGGGCGCGCAGGATTCCGAGTTCATCGCGCAGTCGGTTTTCGGCGCCGGGTCCGGAGAATTCGGTGGCGCGAAAATCGCCGGTCGAGAGGTCTACGTAGGCCAGGCCGACCGTCGAGCCAGCGGCATCGCGCGAGACAGCGGCGAGGAAATTATTCTCTTTGGGATCGAGGAAGCCGGATTCGGTGGCCGTACCGGGCGTGACTACGCGGACGACTTCGCGGCGGACGAGTTTTTTGCCGGGGCCGGCTTCTTCCATCTGGTCGCAGACCGCTACGCGATGCCCTGCGCGGATCAGGCGCGCGATATAGCCTTCGGCGGCGTGATAGGGAACG
The DNA here is from genome assembly GCA_963841235.1 of uncultured Acidobacteriota bacterium. Taxonomy (GTDB): domain Bacteria; phylum Acidobacteriota; class Terriglobia; order Acidiferrales; family UBA7541; genus Palsa-147. The sequence continues at coordinate 314,929 of CAWJBU010000002.1, forward strand.
CCGCACATCGGGACCGGCTGGCCTTTCTCGCGATTGCGGGCGGTGAGAGTGATTTGCAGCAGGCGCGAGGCAACTTGGGCGTCATCGTAGAAGAGCTCGTAGAAATCGCCGAGGCGGAAAAGCAGAAGAGCTTGGGGATGCTGCTTCTTGATGGCGTGATATTGCCGCAGCAGCGGAGTGGCGGGTGGCGTCATGAATGCGGCCCTGGCACAGGAAAGGCGATTATGTCGGGAGGGCGGCGCTTTGGCAACAGGGAGGGCGCGGTGAGAGCTTGTGAAATTTTAAGGCCGGGCGCGATCGTTGCTTTGAATTTCCAGCGCTAAAGCGCGTCGGAAGGGGCGGGAGCTTCCCGGAGCGCTGAAGCGCTCCTTCCCCCGCATGAATGCGGGGGCTCCCACCTAAATGCCGAGGCTCCGACCAAAATGCCGGAACTCCCACCAAAATGTCGCAGCAGAGTTTGTGCGGATACGTTCGCACATTTTTTCGTTGGTGAATTCGCGATTATACTGAGTTTGCGAATATGGCATCGGACGGGCGCGAGATCGAGATTAAGCTGCGGGTTCGCGATATTGCGGAGCTGCGTGGGAAATTGCGGCGGTTGCGGGCTGTGGCTGCGCGGCGGATGTTTGAGCGGAACACCCTTTATGACACTTCGGGTGCGGAGCTGCGCTCGTCTGGGCGGCTTTTGAGGATACGGATCGAATCGGCGGCTCCGGCGTTCAAGACTGTCGCGGCGGGGCGTGGCCGGCGTGCGGGGCGGAGCTTGCCGTTTGCCGCTCGCGGGATTCTGACTTACAAGGCGCCGATTGTGGGGATGGTGGATTCTTCGGAAGCGCGTCGCTACAAGGAGCGGCAGGAACTCGAAATCGAATTTCATCCGGCTGAGGGGCTCGAGGCTATATTGCGCGCGCTCGGATTTCGTGCGGGATTCCGCTATGAGAAATATCGCACCGAGTATCGCCTGGCTAAGCTGAAAGACCTGCATCTGGACCTTGATGAAACGCCGATTGGGAATTATCTGGAACTGGAAGGCTCGCCGGCGGCCATCGATCGGGCTGCCAAGCTGCTTGGATTTAAGGCGGCCGATTACATCACGGCTACTTATTGGGATTTGTATGTCGCGGATTGCCGCGGGCGCGGGATTACGCCCACGGATTTGGTCTTCCATCGCCGAAAAAAGTGACCGCAAGTCGCAGTCTTTGCTTGACAAAGATTGCATCTCCCCTTAACAAGGTCGCTGAGGACACGCGCACGAAATGGAGTGTTCTTCCAATCTGGATTCAGGAAGTCCTCGACGGCCTGTGCCGGAAAATGCGGCGCGGGTGCTGGGTCGGGCGCCCCTGTTTTCACCGGCGGCTAGGCGCGTTGAAGACGGGATGAGCGCGGAGGCGAGAGCCGTCCGGGCGTAACGAGAAGCTATTATTCTTGCTACCCGCGGTCGGATTGCCCCGGCCGCGGGTATTTTTTTGCGCGCCGGGCAGGCCGCGGAACTCGCTGATTCAAAGGGGTTTCAGACTGAAACAGGTGCAAGTGTAGCGGCAAGCGAATTGCATGGCGGCCGATTGGCCGTCTTCGCAGGAGCGTAAAACATGTTGCACGCAACTGAAGTTCTCGGAGCGGAAGCTTATGACGTCGCCGGCAATTTCGTCGGCCGCGTCAAGGAGCTATTCATCGAACCCGCGGACCAGCCCAACCGCGTCGCGCGGGTGCTGCTGGGCCGCGGGCAATATCGTCCGCTGATCGCCAAGTACGATCAAATCGCGTCCGTAGCGCCCGGCAAAATGAATCTGACCACGGATGAATCGGCGCTGGAACTTTACCATCCGAATGAGGCGTGGCTGGCGGTGCGCAAAGACCTGCTCGATCAGCAGATCATCGACACCAGCGGGCGAAAAGTGGTGCGCGTGAACGACATCGATTTCAACGAGCAGCGCACGAACGGCAACGTGGAAATGCGCGTGACGCACGTGGATGTGGGTCTGCCCGGTGCGGTGCGGCGGCTGCTGCAGGGAATTATGCCGCCGGAAGCGATCCGGAGAATTCAAGAAAAGCTGCCGACGCGCACGATTCGCTGGGAATTCGTGAATTTGATCGAGTCCGATCCGTTGCGGCGCGTGAAATTGCGCATGACCAGCCAGAAACTGGCGTCCATGCATCCTGCTGACTTGGCCGACATCATGGAAGAGCTGTCGCCTGCGGAGCGGCAATCGATCGTCGATTCGCTCGATGAAGAGACGGCGGCGGATGCGATCGCTGAATTGGATAAGCGGCTGCAGACCCAGGTGGTCGAAAAGCTTGACCCTGAGAAGGCCGCGGACATCATCGAAGAAATGCGGCCGGACGAAGCGGCGGACCTTCTCGCGCGCCTTTCGCCCGAGGCCTCGAATGAAATCATGGACGAAATGCCGACTCGCGAGGCGGCGGAAGTGAAAGAGCTGCTGCGATTCGAATCGGACACGGCGGGCGGCATGATGAATACCGAGTTGGTGGTGGTGGCCGAAGATGCCACGCGCGGGGAAGTCGTGGACTACATCCGCTTCCACGAAGTGCCGCTCGATCAGCTCGACAACGTGGCGTTGGTGAATCGCGACGCAGTCCTCACCGGTACCGTGCGGCTGGCGCGGCTGCTGTTGGCCGATTCCGAGCAGCACGTCTCGGAACTGACCGCGGAATCGCTGCTGTTCGTGCATCCGGACGCCAAGGACCACGAAGTTTTTGAGCTCTTCGATAAGTACAACTTGCGGAGCTTGACGGTGGTGGACGGTTCCACGCGGCCGGTCGGGATGATCACCGTTGACGATGTTGTGAGCCACATGCGCGCGAGGCTATGACCTACGTCGAATTGGCGACGACGTTTGGCAAGTGGAAAGAGCGCTGGAGTGCGTTTGCGCGGCGCACGCGGGCGCTGCGAAGGCGGCTGGCCGTAATTCTCGCCGTTGTTGGGCCCGGCATCATTACATCGAATGTGGATAACGACGCGGGCGGCATCACTACTTACACGCTCGCCGGCGCGCAATTTGGCTACAGGCTGCTCTGGGTCCTGATTCCTCTCACCATCGCTCTGTACGTAAGCGAGGAAATGTGCGCGCGCATGGGCGTGGTTACGGGCAAAGGACTGTCCGATCTGATCCGCGAAGAGTTCGGGTTTCGATCGACATTCTTTGTGATGGCTGCGGCACTGCTGGTGGACCTCGGCAACACCGTGGCGGAGTTTGCGGGCGTCGCGGCGTCGATGGAGATATTCGGGGTCACCAAATATATTTCCGTTCCGCTGGCCGCCATCGTCGTCTGGTTCCTGGTTGTCCGCGGAAGTTACCGGTCGGTGGAAAAGATCTTTTTGGTCGCGTGCGCGTTTTATCTTTCGTATGTCGTGTCCGCGTTCTTTGCCAAGCCCGATTGGCTGGTGGCGGCGAAAGAGACGGTGGTGCCGAGCTTCAGCCTTCAAAAGGATTACCTGCTGATGTTCATCGGGCTGGTGGGAACGACGATCGCTCCGTGGCAGTTTTTCTATTTGCAGGCGGGATTCGTCGAGAAGCGCGTGGCGGCCAAGCAGTACAAACACGCGCGGCTTGACGTACTCGTCGGCAGCATCAGTTGCATGGCCATCGTGTTTTTCGTGATCGTCTGCACCGCGGCGACGCTGCACGTCCACGGAATGACGAACATCTCGTCCGCGAAGGAAGCCGCTCTAGCCCTGGCGCCGCTTGCAGGAAAATGGGCGTCATACTTGTTCGCGTTCGGGCTGCTGAATGCGTCGCTATTCGCCGCGTCGATTCTGCCGCTATCGACCGCGCACGTGATCTGCGAGGGGCTGGGCTTCGAAGCCGGCATCGACCGAAAGATTCCTGAGGCGCCGATTTTTTATGGGCTTTATGGAGGATTAATTGCCGCGGGCGGGGCTATCATTCTGATCCCGCACGCGCCGTTGTTCAAAATCCTGCTGCTTTCGCAGGTGGCGAACGGCGTTTGGCTGCCCATCGTGCTGATCTTCATCCTGCTACTAGTGAATCGCCGCGACTTGATGGGCGAGTACGTCAATTCGCTCAGCTTCAACATCGTGGCGTGGTTCATCAGCATCTCCATGATCGTGATTACGCTGTTATCGGTTTTCGGTCCGACAGGTGCAGGCTAGCCGCTCAGGTAGCGCCGCTACGGACATCCGTTGCGCGGTCTCAGTGCCTATGCTAGTTTGACGCGACACTTCCGCAGAGCGTGAACGAGTGAAAGCCACCGAGCTTCTGAAACCTGCCAATAAAGAAGAGACCGCGCTGCTGGAAAAGCTCGATCCGAGGCGATTTCCGCAGCATCTGGCGGTGATTATGGACGGCAATGGGCGCTGGGCCGAGCGCCGCCATCTGCCGCGCGTGGCGGGGCATCGTGCGGGCGTAAAAGCGGCGCGCGAAATCATCGAAACATCGGCGCGGCTCAAGCTGTCGATGCTCACTCTTTATGCTTTTTCGCTCGAGAACTGGCGCCGGCCGCAGGCGGAGATCGATTTTTTGATGCGCTTGCTGCGCGAGTACTTGAAGAGAGAGCTGCCCACGATACATCGCAACAATATCCGCCTGCTCGTGATTGGCCGCTCGGAGCAATTGCCCGACGCGGTGCGGCGCGATATCGATGAAGCCATGCGCTATACGGCGCAGAACACGGGCATGAAGCTAGTCGTGGCGCTCAATTATGGCGGCCGCGCCGAGTTGGTGGACGCCTTTAACGCCATCCTCGATCGCGTACGCCGCGACGGTCTCTCCGGCTTCCGCGCCGACGAGCAAACCATTTCGCAGCATCTCTACACCGCGGGGCTGCCCGATCCCGATTTGCTCATCCGCACCAGCGGCGAAATGCGCGTCAGCAATTTTCTTCTTTGGCAGATCGCCTACGCCGAAATCTACGTGACGGAAACGCTGTGGCCCGATTTCAGCCGAGCGCGGCTTTTTGAGGCACTGCTCGATTATCAAAAACGCGAACGCCGCTACGGGGGCCTTGGGTCATCTGGAACAGGTGGCTCCGGCCAGCGCGCTGCGGCCCGGCACGCCTGACGCCCAATGCTGCGCCGCATACTCACCGCCGCAGTCCTGATTCCGGTTGTGGTCGCGCTCATCTGGTGGGGGCCTCCGCTGGCGGTGGCCGCGGCAGGAACCATCGTTTTACTTTTGGCGATTCACGAATTTTTCACGCTGGGCGACCGCATGGGCCTGCGCGCTTACCGCCGCTGGACGATGCTGTGCACCGTCGGCCTGGTCTACGCGCAATGGATGAAAGGCATGGAAGTGCGCAACGTCATCGGCTCCGAGGCCGATCTAATCAAGCATGCAGCGGGGGCATTTTCTTCGATCGAGTTCGTGGCCATCGTTTTCGTGTTCGGCGCGGCGATGATCGGCGTTTTCAGTCACCAGGGCGTGGCCGAGATCCTGCCATCGCTCGCCATGAGTTCGGCCGCGCTCGCATTCATCGCGCTGCCGTTTAGCTATCTCATCCGCATTTTGGAGACTCCGGAAACGGGCCGTTTGTTCTTGCTGTTCACGCTTGTTCTGGTCTGGGCCGGCGACATGCTGGCGTACTTCATCGGAAGAACCTTCGGCCACTCGCGCATGGCTCCGGCGCTCAGTCCGAAGAAAACATGGGAAGGCGCCGCGGCGAATGTCGCGGCGTCGCTCGTCGTGGCGACATTTTTCGCGCGCTGGGTGCACGCCGACGGGCTGACGCTGCTCGTCATTGCAGGCCTCGCGAATATCGCGGGCCAACTGGGAGACCTGTTAGAATCAGCGTATAAGCGCGGCGCGGGCATGAAAGACTCGAGCGGCCTGCTTCCGGGCCATGGCGGCATGCTCGACCGCATTGACAGCTTAATCCTCGCCGCGCCGGTAGTCTGGTGGGGCATCGTCTGGATGCAAAGCGGCTTTCGTTTCTAGCGCCGCGCCGTTACACCGCAGCCTTCGCAAATGACTCGAAAAATCGCCATCCTCGGCTCGACCGGCTCCATTGGGCGTCAATGCTTTCAGCGTAGTCGAATCGCTGGCTGGAGAGTTCGACGTGGTCTCGATGGCTGCGGGCGGGAATGTCGAGCTGGCCGCCGCGCAAGCCGCGACGCACCGGCCGAAACTTGTTTCCGTCGCCACGCAAGCCGGCGCCAAAGAGCTTGCCGATCGGCTGCGCGCCGCCAAAATCTCACCGCTTCCTGAGATTCTCTACGGCCCTGAGGGCATCGAGCGAGTCGCGACGCATCCCGACGCCGAAATCGTTGTCTCCGCGGCCGTAGGCGTCGTCGGTCTTCCGGCTACGTATAAGGCCGTCCTCGCTGGGAAAACACTGGCACTCGCCAACAAGGAAGTACTCGTCGCCGCAGGCGAACTGGTAATGGCCGCGGCGAAAAAGAACGGCGTCGCAGTTCTCCCGGTCGATAGCGAGCATAACGCCATCCACCAATGCCTGCGCGCCGGCGAGCGCGGGGAAGTGAAGCGGCTCGTCCTGACGGCCTCGGGCGGGCCATTCCGCAAGACGCCGCTCGCACAGCTCAAGAAAGTGACGCCCAAGCAAGCACTGGCGCATCCAAATTGGAAGATGGGCCAGCGAATCACGATCGATTCGGCCACCATGATGAACAAGGGCTTCGAGGTCATCGAAGCGCGCTGGCTTTTCGGCCTGGATCTCGAGCGGATCGAGGTGATCATTCACCCGCAATCCACGATTCACTCGATGGTCGAATATGTAGACGGTTCGATTCTGGCACAGCTTGGCCCAACTGACATGCGCATGCCCATCCAATATGCGCTAACCTATCCCTTACGGGTCGCATCCAATGGATGCGCGCTCAATTGGTCGGAATTGAAGAAGCTCGAATTCGAGCCGGTTCCGGACAAGAAATTTCCTTGTTTGCAGTTGGCCAGGGCAGCAGCGCGAAAGGGTGGGCCAATGCCCTGCGCGCTGAACGCCGCCGATGAAGAAGCCGTGGCCGCGTTTCTCGAGCGCAAGCTGAACTTTACCGGCATCGCAGCCGTAATAGAAAGAGTGCTGGAAAAAATGCCGGGGCGCGCGTTGAATAGCATCGAGGACGTCCTCGATGCCGACTCGGAAGCCCGGCGTTTGGCGCGCCAGGAAATCGCACGAAGGAAAAATTAGAGCTCATGAACAGCCTGCTCCTCTCTCTTGCAGCGGTCGCGGTAGTGCTTGGCGTGGTAGTGCTGGTCCATGAATGGGGCCATTTCGTGGCCGCAAAAATATTCGGCGTTGGCGTAGTGGTGTTCTCGCTCGGATACGGGACGCGGCTCTGGGGCTGGAAGCGCAACGGGACGGATTACCGAATTAGCGCATTGCCTCTGGGCGGCTACGTACGCCTCGCCGGAGACAATCCCATAGAAGATCGTACTGGCGCCCCTGATGAATTTCTTTCGCGGCCGCGCTGGCAGCGCGTGCTGATCTATTGCGCCGGGCCGTTCATGAATTTCGTCCTGGCGTTCGTCGTGGCCACCGGCATTTTCTTGATCCTGGGCGTTCCGATCCCGGTTTTCATGACGCAGCCCGTCACCATCGCTGCCGTTCCGGCGCAATCCAATGCCGAATTGGCAGGCCTGAAGCCTGGCGACCGAGTAGCTAAGCTCGCCACGATCGAGAACCCAACGTGGGAGCAGGCCTATACATTTATTTCTCAAGCTCCCGCAGGTTCGGCCGTGAATTTGGAAGTGGAACGCGGCGGGCAGCAACTTCCGTTATCGGTGAAGATCGCGAACGGGCCCGACGTGGAGAAAACTCTCGGCGATCCGCTGCTGCAGCCGGTGATCAGCGAAGTTGCAGCCGGCATGCCTGCGGACCGCGCTGGGATTCGCGCCGACGATCGCGTCGTGTCCATTGATGGGCAGAAGATCGTCACGTGGCCCCAGCTCCAGGCGTTGGTGCAAGCGTCGCATGGCGCCGCAGTGCACGTCGTCGTTCAGCGCAATGGCGAGGAGAAGCAGTTTGATGTGCCGACCGTTCGCGGTCAGCCCGAACTGGGCCAGCCGGACTATATGATCGGCGCTTCACGTACTGATCCGGTGGTGTACCGGCCGATTGGCACACTGAAAGCGATCCGGGCCGGCGGCACTGCAACTCTTTCCATGATGGTAGAAGTGGTGAACGTGGTGAAAGAGCTGATCACCGGCCGCGTTTCGATCAAGCAGTTGCAGAGCGTGGTGGGAATCACGCACGAGTCAGGTCAGGCGGCGCGGCGCGGACCGGTCGATTTCGTCACGTGGCTGGCCATTATCAGCGTGAATCTCGGTGTGCTCAATCTTTTGCCGATCCCGATTCTCGACGGAGGGCATATTCTCCTCCTGGCGATCGAAGGCGGCCTTCGACGCGATCTGAGCCTGGCGGTGAAAGAGCGCATCGTTCAGGTGGGCGTCGTCTTCCTCTTGGTTATCTTCGCCATCGTTATGTACAATGACGTAGCGCGATTCGTCCCGCATCACTGATTGCTCACCCAGCATCGAGCGGCGAAGGCGCGCACGTGAAAGACAGCGATGAGCGCATCAGCACACCGCGTTTCCACCGGAGAACGAATCAACGCCAATGAGCCGCCCGGCCATCTCACGCGGCAGCTCGCCGCGCGACGCATTCGTCTGACGCGCCAGCGCCGCGTTCTCGTGCAGGTAATGGAAACCGCGCGGCGCCATTTGGACGCAGGCGAAATTCTGGATCGCGCCCAGAAGATCGACCCCAATATCACGCGCGTCACCGTTTACCGCACGATTGACCTGCTCAAGCGCCACGGGCTGATCGACGAACTCGATCTGCTTCATCTCCGCGGCGATCGCCATTTCTACGAGAGCCACGGCCCGCGCGATCATATCCACGTAGCCTGCCTGCGCTGCGGAAAAGTAAGAGAAGTGGAAAGCGAACTCTACGAAGATTTAAAGCGCCAAATCTCAAAAGACACGGGAATCGAAATCACTGTATCCCGCACCGAAATAGGCGGCTACTGCGCCGACTGCAAAAAGTAGCGGTTTTGTAGGGGAGGGTCTTCAGCCCTCCCGCCTTTCGGCCCTCTCCTCGGTCCCACCCGCCATTCACGCCGACTGCCGCTTCAATCCGCTGCGATCCAGCAATCGAAAAAATCGCCTAGCCCGCCCGGCATCAATCTCGATCTGCGCGCGCAAAGCCTCGGGCCCCGGAAACTTCATCTCATCCCGCAATCGCGCCCAAAAGCTGACTTCCATCGGCCCTGAAGCAATCTGCTCGTCAAAATCAAAGAGGAAACTCTCGACGGTCAATCCCTTCCCGTCAAACGTAGGTCTCATGCCGACGTTTGTCGCGGCCCGGTATTTGCGCCCGTTCACCGAAACTTCCGTGGCATAAACTCCCGTCTTCGGTAGCAATTCCTGCGCCGTACGCAAATTGAGAGTCGGCACTACGAACCGCCGACCCTGGCCGGTCCCGGGCTGAATCTCTCCCGCCAGCGAATATGGACGGCCCAGGAAACGCCCCGCGTCGATCAATCTGCCTTCGCTGACAGCGCGCCGGATGGCCGTACTCGATACCACTTCTCCGCGGCACACCACCGGGTCGATGCACTCGACCTCGAAGCCAAACTCGTCGCCAAATTGCCGGAGGAGCGCGACATCTCCGGCTCCACGATGTCCGAACCGGAAATTGTTGCCGACGAGAATCGCCCTGGTCCGCAGCGTCCCCATAATGATTTGTTCAACGAATTCCCGCGCGCTCAGGCGCGCCAGTTCCGCATCGAATGGCAACACAAGTGCCGCATCAAGTCCGCAGCTTTCGAGCATGGCCAGGCGCTGATCGAGAGTCGCTAACAATGCTGGAGCATCATTCGGACGCAAAATCCGCAGCGGGTGCGGATTGAAGGTCACCACTGTCGCCCGCAATTTTTCTCGCCGCGCTTTCTCGACCAGGCGGCGCAATATTTCCCGATGGCCTAAATGCACGCCGTCGAAATTTCCAATCGTAACGGCCGAGCCGCGCTCGTCGGCGCCAAAGCGCGCCTTCCATTCCGCCGGCGAATGCAGAACCGCGAGCGTCATGGGATTTTCGACTCGAGAATTAAGCCGTCGTAGGAGAGGCGCACATTGTCAGGCAGCTTCGCGTTTGTCTCTTCATGGGCCAAATCGTGGCAAATATGCGTGAACCATGCCTGCCGTGGCTTCAATTCTTCCACCAGCTTGAGCGATTGCTCCACGTTCGAATGCATCGGATGCGGCGTATAGCGCAGCGCATCGAGCACTAGATGGTCCAGTCCCGTCAACAATTTCTTCGACGAGTCCGGAACCGTGCTGAAGTCTGTCAGGTAAGCCGCATCGCCAATCCGAAATCCGAGCACCGGATTCGGCCCGTGCCGCGCCGGAATCGGAATGATCCTCGCGCCGAAGAGCGAGAATTCACCAACAATGGCATGTAGCTCGACGCCCGGCAGCGTGCTCTCCGTGGCCACATCGTCAAAGATGTAAGCAAACACGCGCTTCAGCACGGCCAGCGTCTCCGCCGACGCATAAATCGGCACCGCTCCGCCCTGCTTCAGATTGAATGGGCGAATATCGTCGAGTCCCATGATGTGATCGGCGTGTCCGTGGGTGAAAAGCACGGCGTCAAGCCGCGTCAGGCCCGCCCGCAACGCCTGGAAACGAAAATCCGGAGTCGTGTCGATCACAATGCTGTGCCCGCCGAATTGCGCCAGCAGGGAAGGGCGCGTGCGCTTATCGTGAGGGTCGCTCGAATGGCAAACTGCGCAGGGGCACGCAAGCGTCGGCACCCCCATTGAAGTTCCCGAACCGAGGACAGTCAATCGCAGTGGAGGCAGTGGAAAACTCCGAAGGAAAAACCACGCAATCCCTAAATCTGATCGCAGAACGAAAATCGCGAATGACCCGTAGGGCCCGCGCTTTAGCCGGGCCACTCTTCGCGTCCATCCCGAACGTAAAACTACTTCGCCTTACCCCGCGCCTTCTCCGCCATCGCGGCGGCCGCGGCCTTCGAAATCTCCATGAACGAAAGCTTCAGGCTGCCAATCACCTCAAGCAGCAGCTGGTCGTCTTCAGCAGCCAAATTCCCGCGCGTCTTCTCGCGCAACACGTCCAGCATATCAATCATCTCGCGCGCGCCCTCAATATCCAAAAATGGCTGCCCAGTTCGCGGATCGCTCATCCCGCCCAGCATGGCCGCCGCGTTGCGCGCCAGAAAATCAATCAACATTTGAAAGCTGCGCGAAGAAGCGGGCGCGTCGGCGCTCTCCGTGGACGCGACAACGGAAGCATCGCCCGCACCCGCCGCCGCAGTCTGCCGCGCGGCATCTGACTTCGCCGCCGCATCTTTCGAGGCCGCAATTTTCTCCGCGACTTCCGTCTCGCGCCGCTCTTCGGCTTCCACAACGTCCTTGCGCAATTCGCCCTCAGCCGTAAACGGCCGCCGGTCTATGACCTTGAATGTCTCTTCATGTTTGGGATCAGCCAAGATGGTTCTCCAGGAGTCCGAAGCAATCTCGATGATTAGTCTCGAAAAAGTGTAGCACCCAGCGAAGCAAGCGGACAAGCTTGCCCCTCTGTAATAAGCGACTAAAGGCCGGCGCCGCCAGCGCAGAGTCCTAGCCCGTCTGCGCGTTGTGCGCTTACTTTAGGCCCGAGACCAGGTAAAGATCGGAGAGGTAGCGTGCAAACCCGTAAACGAAGGTCTTTCCATCGCGCGACATAACTACTGGCGCAATGTGATCAATCCCGGACGAATCGCTCGGCGTGAGTTGTTTCCAAAGCGTCCTCTTGCCGCTGGCAATTTCGACCCTATAAATCTGTGCAGGCAGGTCGCGGTATTTGTACGCAAAAACTGCGCTACCATCCGGCGAGAATGAAATGATCTTATCGCCCTCTTCGACTCCCGGGATTCGCTTCGGCTCGCCGCCGTCCACAGGGTAGAGGTATCCTTTGTCATCCGGTCCGATATCGGCGACATAGCGTTGGTCGGGTGAGATGGCAATCTCCAGCCAATCCACGCCCTCAGGCGAAATCGCTCGCGGCTTTCCGCCCGGAAGCTCCTGTATGTACAAGCGCTCGCCGTGATTCACTTCGTTCCCCACGAATGCCAAGCGCTTTCCGTCGGCGAGCCAAAGCGCCGTGGCATACGTGATTCCTGCGGGAGCAAGAGTTTGAGGCTCCCCGGCCCCGGTCGGAAGCAATACCAAAGGCTGCTGGTCTCCCAAATGGGTCGAAGCAGCCAGATTCCCGGACGGAGACAATGCAAGCGCCGTGCCTTCTCCCAAACGCACCGCCGGCGAACCATCTGTCTTCCGCAAATAAACGCCGTACGTCTTTCCGCCTCCTTCACCCGTCTCAGTAAATAAGATCTCGCTGCCGTTGGGGAGCATGTCCGCTAGATTCGAATTATCGAACCACGATAAATCGCGCTCCCGCTGCTTCTCCGTCACGAAGTCAAGTCCCGAACGCGGTGTATCCCGGCCTAATAACATGCGCCCGTCGCGTGCCACGTCATGGAGGTAAAGCATTCCCGGCACGCGCGCCAGCAGTCGTTGGTTCCCGGACAAATCAATGGCATAAAGCGACCGCGCAAAACCGGTGGGCGCACCCGTGAATAGGATTTCGGAGCCGTCGGGAGACCACACTAATCCCATTGCGCTGCCCCAGAGCTGCCCGAGAGTTTGCCGCTTGCCGCTGCGGTCCAGAACCATCACTTGTCCGCGATCGTCTCCGACCGTCGGATGATCCACAAACGCTACGCGATCACCATTCGGCGACACGCGCAGATTGCCCACCCATCCGTCAGCTTGGTACAGCACTTTGCCGATCGGATACTCCACCTGAAATCGCCCTTGCACTTGGCGGATCACGGCTAATTCGGCGCCGTCAGGCGACCAATCGGCCCACTGCACGTCCTCGGCAACCTCGCGCGGCGCACCGCCGGTCATCGGGACTCGCGCCAACGTTCCGCTGGAAATAAATCCGGCAATCGGGTGGCTGTGCAGCATGACGGCCAGCTCACCCAGAGAAGACACCGAGAGAATTTCGGATTGCGGAATGCCCAGGGGACGCGATTGCGGACTGTCCGGGCTGGTGGTGAAAATCTCGTACGGATTTCCTTCCCACGCTGCGCTGTAAATAATTGTCTGCCCGTCACGGGCGAACCGCGCGGACCGCATCGTGCCGCGGCGAAACGTTAGCTGATGGTATTCAACCGACGATGTTCCGGTTTGGCGCCGTGCGTCAGACATTCCGGCGTAAAACGACGCGGCAGCGAGCGCGATTGCTGCGACGACGCCCACAGCGAGCCAGCTCGGCCACTTGCTCTTCTTCAACGACGCTGGACTTGGAGACAATCTCCATTGCGCGTCTGATTGACTCGATGCCCGCACGGCGGCCGCCGACGAACCTGAATCGCCAGCGTTTCTCGCCGCCGAGCCGCTGGCCACGTGCCCCGAGGGGCTCTCGCGCTTCAGGCGCTTCAGGCTGGCTTCCAGCTCTGCCGCGGTCTGGTACCGCAGCGACGCATCTTTCTCCATCGCGGTCGAGATGATTTCTCCGAGCTTCGACGGCAAATCCGGCTTCAATCCGAGCGGCGACTCGGGATCGCTATGCAGAATCGCGTCGAACACCACCCCCGAGGTTTTGCCCGAAAACGCCTGCCGCCCCGTGGCCATCTCATACAGCACCACGCCGAAGCTGAACACGTCCGTCCGCGCGTCCAGCTCCTCGCCGCGCACTTGCTCCGGCGACATATAGGCAATCGTGCCCACCGCCGCGCCCGGGCTGGTCAGCACATGCTCGATCGCGCCGGCCGTTGCATCCGCATCCGTAATTGCGCCGCGATGCACGTGGCTCAGCTTCGCCAGCCCGAAATCGAGAATCTTGGCCTGCCCGCGCTTGGTGATGAAAATATTTGCCGGTTTTACGTCGCGATGAATAATTCCTTGCGCGTGCGCCGCGTCGAGCGCATCGGCAATCTGGATTCCCAGGTCCAGGATTTGCGTCAGCGGCAGCGCGCTCGATTCGATGCGGTGCTTCAGCGTCAGGCCCTCGAGGTATTCCATGGCGATGAAGGCACGGCCGTCTTCTTCGCCCACATCGTAAATCGTGCAGATGTTGGGATGATTCAGCGCCGAAGCAGCCTGCGCCTCGCGCCGGAAACGCTCGAGCGCCTGTTGGTCCCGCGCCAAATCTTCAGGTAGGAATTTCAGCGCTACAGAGCGATGCAGCCGAGTATCTTCGGCCTTATAAACAACGCCCATCCCGCCGCCGCCCAATTTTTCCAGAATGCGGTAGTGCGAGACGTTGCGCCCGGCCAGCGACTGCGATTCGGTCATAGACGCGAATATTAGGTTGCGGCGCGATTCAAGTCAACGCTCGTGCGGCGCAGTCCGCCGGCCGGATTTCGATCGCCGCGTTCGTATGGCAAATCCATTGTGTTCGGAGCGAGAGGAAGCGTAGGATGCCTAACCCAGAGGCCGAATTCGAAAATTCCAGATATCGAACTGATTCAAAGGCTCAACATGAAAGAGCGCAACCTCCGCCGCCGGCCGAGAACTTCAGGGCTCCTTGAATTCACTGGCCTTCTCACTCTGTCGCTCACGATCGTCTTGGTCCTATCGAACGTCCGAAGTGTCGGCGCGCAAGCGACCAAAAATCCGTTGGCCGGAAACGCAAAAGCAGCACAGGAAGGTGCCTCTCAATTTCGAATAAACTGCGCGCTCTGTCACGGCCTGCATGCGCAGGGAGGCAGCCGTGGTCCCGATTTGACTCGTGGCCTCTGGAATCACGGAGGCAGCGACGCCGACCTCTTCCGGACGATCACGCAAGGCGTTTCGGGAACGCTGATGCCCGCGAATGATCTCTCGGATGCCGAAACTTGGGAAATCATCGCCTATCTGCGCAGCCTCGCTCCCGCGAAACTCAAGAAAGCTCCGGGCGATCCGAAAGCGGGCGAGAAGCTCTTCTATGGCGATGCCAACTGCGCGCTTTGCCACATGATTCGCGGCAAAGGTGGACGGATCGGGCCGGATTTATCCCGCGTCGGCAGCGCGCGCTCTCCCGAATACCTCGCCGCCAAAATTCGCAACCCCAATCGAGCCCTGGCTGCCGGCCTGATGCAACCGGGTATGGAATGGCCGCTCGACTACCAGACGATCACAGTAGTCACACGCGACGGCCAATCATTCACCGGCGTGCTTCGCAATGAGGATTCATTTTCGATCCAATTCATGGATCAGGCGGAGAATTTGCGGCTCTACCTTAAGACTGACCTACAAACGGTCACCTACGAACAGAAGACGCTCATGCCCGCCTTCGGCGACGACATTCTAGACAATTCTCAACTGAAAGATCTGGTGGCTTATCTCGACGGGCTGCGAGGAGAGGTGGCGCAAAAATGAAAATGCGTTCTATCCTCTTCGCTCTGATCTTAATCTGCGTGTTCGCGCGCACTTCCCGCGCACAAGTTTCGAGCGAGCAAATTGAGCATGCGACGCATTCGCCGCAAAACTGGCTCACATACTCCGGCGATTATTCCGGAAGACGCTACAGCGAGCTGCAGCAGATTAATGCCGCGAACGTATCGCGCCTCGCGCCGGCCTGGGTGTTTCAATCCGAAGTCTCAGGAAAGTTTGAAGCAACGCCGCTGGTCATCGATGGCGTGATGTACTTCACCTCGCCCGACAACCATGGCTACGCCGTGGACGCCCGCACGGGCCGCGTGATCTGGCGTTACGACCGCGCACTGCCTTCCCGGGTCATTGCGTGCTGCGGCAGAGTCAATCGCGGATTCGCCGCTCTAGGCGACAAGTTGTTTCTCGCGACGCTCGACGCCCATGTGGTTGCTCTCGATGCCAAAACCGGCAGCGTGCTTTGGGACGTGGAAGCCGCAGACTACCGGCTCGGACACTCGTTCACGCTCGCCCCGCTGGTGGTAAAGGACAAAGTGATCGTGGGAATCTCCGGCGGTGAATACGGCATTCGCGGCTTCGTTGACGCCTACGACGCGAATTCCGGAAAGCGCGCGTGGCGCTTCTACACAGTGCCGGGCACGGGCGAGCCGGGGAATGAAACCTGGGCGGGAGACTCGTGGAAGCGAGGCGGCGCTCCGGCGTGGATTACCGGCAGCTACGATCCGGACCTCAATTTGATCTACTGGACCACCGGAAATCCCTCTCCCTCCGACGATCCCTCTGTGCGTAAAGGCGACAATCTATACAGCAATTGCGTGGTCGCTCTCGACGCCGACACCGGCAAACTCCGCTGGCATTTTCAATTCACTCCCGCCGATGCGCATGATTGGGATGCGACCGAAGTGCCGGTGCTTCTGGATCTGAACATCGATGGGAAGCCTCGAAAGCTACTGGCGCATGCCAATCGCAACGGATTCTTCTACCTGCTCGATCGTACCGACGGCAAATTTCTGCTGGCGAAGCCGTTTGCGCACATCAATTGGGCCAGTGAGGTAGGCCCCGATGGACGCCCGCGTCTCTTGCCCGCGGCGACTCCGTCGAAAGACGGCACGGTGGTGTGCCCCGCAGCTGCAGGTGCCACAAACTGGATGTCGCCGACGTTCAGTCCTCAGACGGGACTTCTCTACGTGGTGGCGCGCGAACAGTGCGACATTTTCACCGCGCTGCCTCAGCCGTTCCATCCCGGCCATCCCTATCTCGGCAGCGTTTATTACAAACCGGTTGAAAATAAGCCATGGGGAGCATTGCGCGCGCTGGACCCGGCGACCGGAGAGATCAAATGGGAATTCAAGTATGTTTCGGCGCCGTGGTCCGGCGCGCTCTCGACGGCGGGCGGCTTGGTCTTCGCAGGAGACATGGAGGGCTACCTGATCGCATTTGACGCACGCACCGGAAAAGATCTATGGCATTTTCAGACCGGCGCGCCGATCATCGCCGGGCCGATGAGCTTTTCGCTGGATCAAAAGCAGTACGTAGTGATCGCCTCGGGCGACGCGGTGGTGGCCTTCAGGTTGCCCGACTAAATCGCCGCCGGACGCAGCCCTCCTCAATTCTTGTCATTTTTCGCCGCGTGCCGTAAATTGTCGGTTCACCCAGGAGCGCCGCTACTCACCTTGTCCTCACGCAAGCCACGTCGCAGATCCAAAAAGAAGCCATCAGCAAGGATTAATCCCCGCCGTCGCGCGTCCAGCAAACGACGCGCCCCCGGCGTTCTCTTCGAAGACCTCCTCGCCTTGCAAGCCCGGCTCCGCGCGCCCGGTGGCTGCCCCTGGGACCGCGAGCAAACCCACGCCTCGCTGCGCACATTTTTACTCGAGGAGACGCACGAAGTTCTCGATGCTATGGATTCCGGCGATCCGCGCAAATTCGCCTCCGAACTCGGAGACCTCCTGCTCCAAATCATCTTCCATTCCCTGATCGCCTCCGAATCCGGCCAATTCGACATCCGCGACGTCATCGAGGCTATCCACACAAAGATGGTTCGCCGTCATCCGCACGTTTTCGGAGACGTGAAAGCCAAAACCTCCGCGCAAGTCCTTAAGAATTGGGAAAAACTGAAAGCCGAAGAGCGCCGCATCGAATCCGGGGAAGGGAAGCGCGCCAACAAAAGCCGGAATCAATTCTGAGCGCCGTCCCGCGCGCGTTACCAGCCCTGATGGAAGCCCATCAGCTGACGCGCCGGGCCGCCAACATCGGCTTCGACTGGAACCAACATCGAAGAAGTGCTGGAAAAACTAGAAGAAGAAATCAGCGAAGTTCGAGCAAGTAGCGCCGACTCCGCATGCGGGGCCGGCATCCGGCGACCAAAATCAAGCCAGAGCCAAGTCCAACCGCGGAGCAAGCAGTCCCGCCATAGCCGAAGAAATCGGCGACTTGCTCTTCACCGCCGCGAATCTCGCGCGCTTCGCCGGCCTCGATCCCGAAATCACGCTCAAAAAAGCGAATCGAAAATTTACCGCTCGCTTCCAATGGATGGAACAGGAAGCCCAACAGCGTGGCGCGCCGCTTGCCGATACGCCGCGCGAAACAATGGAAGAGCTATGGAACGCATCGAAGGCGCAGCGCTAGCCGCCGCGGACATCGAAGTCCGCCACTGCCGCTCGCTCGCCGAGTACGAAGACTGCCTCCGCCTCGAGCAAATCACTTGGGGCACGGGCATTCTCGTCCCCACGGCAATTTTCGTCGTAGCCCAGGAAACCGGCGGCCAAATTCTAGGCGCCTTCGCCGGCCGCGAAATGGTGGGCTTCACGCTAGCTCTCGCCGGAATTCACGAAGGCCGCCCATCGCTCCATTCGCATATGACCGCAGTCCTCGAGCCCTATCGCGATCGCGGTGTAGGCCGCGCCCTAAAACTCTTCCAGCGCCAGGACGCCCTCTCGCGCAACATTCATCTCGTCGAATGGACGTTCGATCCGCTCGAGCTGAAAAACGCCCGCTTCAATCTAATGCGCCTGGGCGCTATCATCCGCCGCCTGATTCCCAATTGCTACGGCGTCACCGATAGTCCTCTGCACATGGGCATGCCCACGGATCGTTTGGTCGCCGAATGGTGGCTCGATTCCGAGCACGTAAATCGCATAATCGCGGGCGCACCGGCGTCGCAAGAGGAAAATGCATACCGGGAAGCCGCTCGCATTTCGATTCCATCCAACATCGCGGAGCTACGCACGAGCAATCGCGCCGCAGCCGAGCGAATTCAATCCACGGTCCGAGAGCAATTCGAATCCCTATTCGCGAAAGGCTACGTAGCCACCGCCATTGAGTCGGTTAAAACATCAACCGACTACATCCTTCAACCGCAGTCCTCGATCGCCTCCGAAATCTTGCCGCCAGCGGGGCAACATAAATAATGGCGTCCATTCGCCCGAAGCCACTCGTAGCGCCGGCTGCCAGCCGGCGTCTTTGTGCGGCCCTGCTCGCGCGTGCGCCATGGCTCGAAACCGACGCCGCTCCGATCGTCGGTCCGCTCAGCCAATATTCGCCCGCGTCGCCACGCGCTCACAAGATCGCCGGCAAGCTGCCGGCGCTACGAATGCTCCTATGCGCCTAAAAAAACTAACTCTCCGCGAAATCCATCTCCCGCTCATCGCCCCATTCCAAACCAGTTTCGGCATCTCCGATCTCCGCCGCATCCTCCTGGTCGAAGCCGAATCCGAAAGCGCCATCGGCTGGGGCGAATGCGTAGCCGGCGAAGACCCGTTCTATTCCTACGAAACCGTCGAAACCGCCTGGCACATCCTCGTCGACCACATCTGGCCCAACGTGCGCGAGCACAATTTCTCTTCCGCCGCCGACATCTACGATTTTCTCGCGCCAATTCGCGGCCACAACATGGCCAAGGCGGCAATCGAGTCCGCCGCCTGGGACGCGGAAGCCAAATCGCGCAAAATCCCTCTCTGGCGTCTTCTCGATGGCACGCGCGAAGAAATCCCCTGCGGCGTCTCCATCGGCATACAGCCAAATATCGAAACGCTTCTCGCCAAAGTCGAGAAGGAACTGGCCGCAGGCTATCAGCGCATCAAAATTAAAATTCAACCCGGATGGGATATCGAACCCGTCGCCGCCCTGCGCGAGCGCTGGCCGCGCATTCGCCTGATGGTGGACGCAAATTCGGCCTATACCCTGCGCGACGCCGCGCATCTAAAACAGCTCGACCGTTTCTACCTCATCATGATCGAACAACCGCTAGGGTGGGACGACATCTACGATCACGCAGAGCTGCAGAAGCAGCTGGATACGCCGATCTGCCTCGATGAAAGCATTCATTCTTACCATGACGCGCGCACCGCCATTTCGCTCAACGCCTGCCGCATCATCAATATCAAGATGGGCCGCGTCGGCGGCCACACTTCCGCAAAACGCATCCACGATCTGTGTCTCGAAAATCGGATTCCCGTGTGGTGCGGCGGCATGCTCGAATCCGGCGTCGGCCGCGCGCAAAATATCGCGCTTTCAACGCTTTCGAATTTCGTGCTTCCCGGCGACGTCTCCGCGAGCAAGCGATACTGGGCCGAAGACATAGTCACGCCGGAGGTAGAAGTAACGCCGCACGGCACAATCAAAGTTCTCGAAGCCCCCGGCATAGGCTACGAGCCGCGCCTAGATCGCATCGAGTCGCTAACAAAACGCGAGGAAGTCCTGAAGTGATGCAGGAATCCCCCGTAGGGCCCGGTCTTCAGCCGGGCCTCTTCGAGCGAGATTCAGCCAACGCCAATGATTGACGCCAACCGCCCCCGTCCAACCGTCCTCTTCTCGCTAGTTTCCCTGATGCTCTTCATCTGGACGATCAATTTCATAGTAGGCAAAATCGCCCTCCGCCACTTCCCGGTCCTGACTCTAGTCAGTTTCCGTCTAGTCCTAGCCTCGATCGTAATGACGCTTGATCTACGTCAGCACCCCGCGCAAAACGCCCTTCGATCGCAGCGATGGGCCGCTCTTTATCATCCTTGGCATCATCGGCGTAGTCATGAATCAAGGGGGTTTTACCTACGGCTTGAATTTCACCACCGCCGGACATTCCTCCATCATCATCGCCATAGCCCCGGTAATCGTGCTAATCCTCGCGCGGCTCGTAGGCCTCGAAACCATTTCTCGCCGCAAAGCCATCGGCATCTCGCTCTGCTTCGTAGGTGCTGTGGTGCTGGCCGCTGAAAACGGCTTCACCGCCGTCGGCTCGCAAACTCTAAAAGGTGATCTAATCACGCTGCAAAGCGTCCTCGGCTATTCCATCTTCGTAATCATGGCCAAGCGCGTAGAACATAAATACGACACCGTAACGCTAAACTTCTTCAATTTCCTGGTAGCCGGAATTGTCCTGCTGCCGCTGGCCATCCGCGAAGGCCTGCGCCTCGATTGGCACAGCGTAGGCTGGGCCGGCTGGCTGGGCCTCTGCTTCATGTCCATCTGCAGCTCGGTGATCTCCTACCTGATCTACTACTGGGCCCTGCGCCACATGGAAGCCTCGCGCCTCGCCGCGACAACGTACGTGGAGCCAGTCTTCGTCCCCATCCTAAGCGTCCTCCTGCTAGGCGAACACTTCACAACGCATCTCCTGATCGGCGGCGCGTTGGTATTGACGGGCGTGTACGTAACCGAGCGAGCCCTCGGCGCGCGCGCCATCCCGCCCGAACCAGTCTGAGTTCGCGGTCCGACGCGTCCCGCGCAGCAGTGGTTAGCAGGGACGCCGCCTGCTGCGCCCGCTTACGGGGTGTACATTTAGACGGGTGCCCGGCGCGCTAGAAACCGAGGTCCAATCACACGAATCATCGCAACAAAATCATTCCACTCCCTCTACAATCGCGAAAAATGTATCGAGGTCGGCTCTCTTTCCCCAGAACTCCGCGTGCAACTTTCCCTGAAGCAATAGGCACGATGCAGAAGCCCGCTCGGGCTCCCTGAGATACGAGGACCGCATGCAAATAGTCTCTCGACCACCGCTACCGGATCGATCGGGGCCGGAGACAATCGCTTGATCGAAGGCGGAATTCCAATACATCTTCTCCCAACTTTCATATGACTGTTCCAGGGTCTCGTCGCGCCGCGGGGACATTCTCCCAACAGAAACATACGAATAATCATCATGCATCTGCAGCAGGGTGGACGGCAGGCGCATCAATAGGACGCTCATGTCCACGCTTCCAGAGGCGGTCCACCCAAATGGCACGGGCACTTTTTCCCCGCGCGATTCGATCGCGTTCCCGTGAATTGCGTGCCAGCCAAGCATTGCCAGCCCCGGAGAAACAACCGCGACGCAGAATGCAATCGCAAGTACCACCCAAATTGCTCTAGCGAGTCGTGGTGGAACCTTGGAGGTGAATAGGGGACGCGTTAGCCAGGAAGCATTCACCCCCACAGTATATGGTCACTTACTAAATTCTGATTCCACTGGGCGAACGACTGTGAGACGGTCACCGGACCCGACTAGAGTTTGCCCGTGATTTTGGCATTTGCTCTCGGCGAATTTGAAGTTCGTAGGGGCGCCGCTTGCTGCGCCCGCTGCCGGCCACCTCGCATTTGCAACACCCCACCCCGCTTGTGCTAACGTGGCTCGATTTTCATGACCCACCGACTCGCCATCCAAACGCATCGCAGTAATCCCCGGCGACGGCATCGGCCCCGAAGTCATCGCCGAAGCCATCAAAGTCCTCAACGCCGCCGTCTCCAAGAGCGGCAAAAAATCTAGCCCTCACTAATTTCGACTGGGGCGCCGATCGCTACCTCCGCGACGGCACCACTCTCCCCGCCGACGCTCCCGAAATGTTCCGCCGCAATTTCGACGCAATCCTCTTCGGCGCGCTCGGCGATCCGCGCGTCCCCACGAATCAGCACGCCGCCGACATTCTCCTCGGCCTGCGCTTCAAACTCGATCTCTACGTCAACGCCCGCCCCTGCTATCTCCTCGACGCTCGCCTCACGCCGCTCCGCGATCGCACCGAAAAGGACATCCACTTCATCGTCTTCCGCGAAAACACCGAAGGCCTCTACGCCGGCGTAGGCGGCATCTTCAAAAAAAACACCCCCGACGAAATCGCCATCCAGGAAGACGTCAACACCTACAAAGGCGTCGAGCGCATCCTCCGCCACGCCTTCGAATACGCCCGCCGCAACGGCCTCACGCGCCTCTGCATGAGCGACAAATCGAACGCCCTCACCTACGGCCACGACATCTGGCAGCGCCTCTTCAAAAAAATGCGCGGCGAATATCCCGAAATCAATTCCAGCCACCAATACATCGACAATCTGCTGATGCAAATTATCCGCGACCCCACGCAATTCGAAGTCATCGTCACGTGCAATCTTTTCGGCGATATCGCCAGCGACGTAGGCGCAGGCGCAATCGGCGGCCTGGGCGTAGCTCCATCGGGAAATATTCACCCAGGCCAAGTCTCGCTATTCGAACCAGTCCACGGCTCAGCCCCAACGATCGCCGGACAAAATATCGCCAATCCCATGGGCGCAATCCTAAGCGCAGCAATGATGCTCGATCACATAGATTGGCCAGCCGAAGCCCGCGCAATCGAACACGCAGTCCAAGCAGCAATCAAACAAGGAATAACAACGCCAGACTTAGGCGGCAAAATGGGAACAAAACAAGTAGGCGACTGGCTGGCAAACAGAATATCCGCGTAACAATCCCGCTCGCGCCACCACAGTAGGGGCCGGGTTCACCACCGGCCCGGTTTAGCTTTGGGTTTTTCCGAGCAGCACCCGCCCCCTACGCCTCTGCATAATAATAATTCGGCCGCCGCGGCCTCTTCGGCAAAGCCAGCACAATCCCCAGCAAAAATCCCCCCACATGCGCCCACCAAGCCACACCTCCAGCCGCAGCCGCCGAAGATCCCAGCGAGTTCACTCCGCTCATAAATTGCACCACAAACCACAACGCAATAAAAATCCAAGCTGGCAATCGCGCAGTGAACCAAATAATAAAAAGCGGCACCAAAGTCAAAATCCGGCTCGACGGAAAAAATAAAATGTAAGCCCCCAAAACTCCCGAAATCGCCCCACTAGCCCCAATCGCCGGCAACCGCGATCCCCAACTAAACGCCGCCTGCGCCGCTCCCGATCCAATCCCGCAAATCAAATAAAATCCCAAATACCAAAAATGCCCCAGCTGCTCCTCCACGTCCGGCCCAAAAATCCAAAGGAACCACATGTTCCCGATAATATGCAGCCACCCGCCATGCAAAAACATGGAAGTAAAAAACGGCAGCAGCGCATCGCCGAGCGCCACTCTCCCGCCGCCCAGCGCCAGCTGCAAATTCCGCGGCACCTCGCCGTAAGTCAAAATGAATTGCTCGGCAGCGTGCGGCCCCAAACTCAGCTGATACAAAAACACCAGCACATTCGCGCCAATCAGAAAAAACGTAACCGCCGGCACAGTCGTCCGCGTATTCAAATTTTTCAGCGGAATCATGCGAATATTCACTCGAAGGTCTTCGACGGAATAGCACGGCTGTCATCCCGAGTCCGCCTGGGCGGACGAGGGATCTGCATTCTCTTACACCGCCCGAGCCACCCGCCCTAAATCTCCCGGCTCGTAAACCGCCGCATGCTTGGCCCCCGTCTTCATCAGATGCTCAATCGTCGCAAGAGGCGCGATCCCAGCCCGCGCCCCAATCGCCGTGCAAGCCAATCCCGCCGCCGCGCAACTGAATTCCAGCAGCCTCTCGCAAGGCCAACCCTTCACCACTCCATATACGAACGCCGCATGAAAAATATCCCCCGCCCCGGTCGTATCAATCGCCCGCACATCAAATGCCCGCGCGTAAAGAAATCGCGCGCCATCCCAGGCGATCACGCCGTCCTTCCCCAGCGTCGCCCCCGTCAAGCGGCACTTGAACTCCGCATGAATCATGGGCAACGACTTCAAGAGATCGTTCTCTCCCGTCAATCGCGCAGGGAAGTCGCGCGATCCAATCACAAAATCCATGTGTTCAAGTAACACTTGAACTCCAGAATATCGATTGTCCACATCAACAACCACTGGAATTCCCGCCTCGCGCGCCCACTGCGCCGCCTGCGTCGCAGCAGCCGTATCGTGCGCATCCACCAAGAGCGCCGATGCCGAAGTAATCCACTCCCGCCGCAACTCCTCAGGCCGAATCTCCAGGCACGCGTCTCTCTTCCACAAGATCGTCCGCTCTCCGGAAGCCTCGTCCACAAGAATATAAGCCCGCTGGCTCTCGCACCCAGCCACGGGAAACAAATGACTCTCCACGTCGTCGCTCTCCAACTCGCGCCGCTGAAATTCCCCAGCCCAATCCTCCCCAATTTTCCCAATGTATCGCGCGCTCAATCCCCAACGCCGGCAAGCCACCATAGCCGAAGCCACCTGCCCGCCAGCCCGCACGTCATGCGAGATCAATTCCATCTTCGAATCAAATTCCGGGAATCGCGGCAACCGAATGATCGTATCGGTAGCATTCAACCCCACGCCAACAACATCCACGCGTCGCACCTCAGTCATTCGAGAACCTCAAAACTCGCGCAAATTGAGACCGCCGCCCGTCCCTCGTGTTGACCCTGTCGCACGCAAAATCCTTGCATTCGTAGGGGCGCCGCTTGCTGCGCCCGCCGCTGTAAGGCAAACTCCAATCGCAGCCATGCAGCGCAAAATCACGGCCAACATCTTCCGCTGCCAATTTTCAAGCGATGCTTTCAAATACTCGGCTCAAGCAAAGCGACTACTCTAGCCCACGCGGACCAAATTTCAATCACCTATAACTAGCCGCCAGCCTCGCGCAATCCTGCGCACCGAAATCTCCGCGCGAGCTCGATAGTCATTTGCGCCCCCGGGTACTCCATGCGTCGGTGTTGCGCGTGGGGTTCTTGAATTCCTGCGGTTTCGCTTTTGCCTCTTCCGAATCCAGCCTCTAACTTCCTTCCAGCTTCCAGTCTCCAGAATCATTTGCGCCCCGCTCACGCCTGTGATAAAAATTTTTGTTCCAGTTCACGCGCCGTCTTCACCATAAAGTATCGCGTGAGCTTTTCGCGCCCGTCGAAAACAGAATGCCGGTCGGCGCGCCGACAGCTAATGCCACTCCACGAATCCGAGGCCATCATTCTTCAAAGCTATGCACTCGGCGAAGCCGACCGCATCGTGAGTTTCTTCAGCCGCGGCGCGGGCCGTCTCCGCGGCGTAGCCAAAGGTGCGCGCCGGCCGAAAAGCCGCTTCGGTTCCACTCTCGAACGCCTCAGTCATATTCGCATCTGGTATTTCGAACGCGAAACGCGCGACCTCGTCCGCATCAATCAAAGCGAACTCATCGAATCCTTCATGGATGCCTTTCGCGATTACGATGCCGGAGTCGCCTTCGCTCTCTTCAGCGAAATCTCAGAAATGGTTTTGCCCGAGCGCGAGCCTCTTGATGCTCCGTTCCGTTTGCTTCTTCTAGTCTCCAAAGCCATCAAGCAATCCATTAAGCCCGCAGTACCTCTAGCATATTTCTGCCTCTGGACGCTAAAGCTAGCGGGCTGGCTTCCATCTCTCGATACTTGCGGCATCTGCGGCCGCAGCATCATAGAGGAAGCGGGATTCGTTGCTCCATCGCTCGAAGGAATCGCCTGTACGAAATGCAAGCCTGCGGGCGCCCGGATGATGCCGAAGGAAACGATTGCCCTCGCGCGCAGAATATTGAGCGAAAAGCTCGATCAATTGATGAAAGAAAAGCTGCCTGGCCTCGCAGTTCACGAGCTCACGTCGCATCTTCTCGACTGGATCGAATGGCACGGCGAAAAGCGCCTCAAGGCACGCGAACTCTGGGAGCCGACGAATTGACCGCAAAGATCGCGAAGCCGGCGCACAAGGCGGCAGCAGCAAAGCCGCAAGGTCTCACATTCCAGGATCTCGTCTTCAAGCTAGAAAAATTCTGGACCGATAAAGGTTGCATTCTCCAGCAACCCTACGACGTCGAAGTCGGCGCCGGCACTATGCACCCGGAAACGTTTCTCCGCGTCCTCGGCCCCGAGCCCTATCGCGTCGTTTACGTTCAACCCAGCCGCCGCCCCGCCGACGGCCGCTACGGCGAAAATCCCAACCGTCTTTTCAAACATCATCAGCTTCAAGTGATACTTAAACCCACGCCCACCGACATTCAAGATGTCTATCTGCAAAGTCTTCAAGCCGTCGGAATCAATCTTAAGGAGCACGATGTCCGCTTCGAAGAAGACAACTGGGAATCTCCCACGCTCGGCGCCTGGGGAATCGGATGGCAAGTATTACTTGATGGTCTGGAAATCACGCAATTCACCTACTTCCAGCAAACCGGCGGCTTCGATCTTCAGCCAGTTTCGGTAGAACTCACCTACGGCCTCGATCGCATCGCCGCCTACCTTCAAGGAGTGGACAACGTCTTCGACGTGCGCTGGTCGCGCGATCTGAGTTATCGCCAGGTCCGCTTCCCGGAAGAGCAGCAATTCAGCGCCTACAATTTCGAATGGGCCGATCCCGTCGCCACGCGCAAGATGTTCGATATTTCTGAAGCCGAAGTGCAGCGTCTCGTGAAATCGTATGCCGCGCTCAAGTCCGAAACGACAAGCGCCGCTTTCCCATCCTCGCCGCCTACGATCTTTGCCTCAAGTGCTCGCACCTCTTTAATGTCCTCGATGCACGAGGCGCCATTTCCACTACCGAACGCGCCGCGCTGATCGGCCGCGTCCGCCAATTGACCTGCCGCGTAGCCGCGGGCTGGCTCGAACAACGCCATCTCGAAGCCGCCGCACAATCCGGAGCCGCACAATGAGCGGCCGCGCCGAATTCCTGCTCGAAATTGGATGCGAAGAAATTCCCGCGGGCATGATCGCCAAAGCCGCTCACGATCTTAAACAAATACTTGAGACGCAATTCGCGTCGCATCGCATCGCGCAAAAGGGAAGCGTAGAAACTTTCGGCGCCCCGCGCCGCCTCGTAGCAATCGCGAGCGGAATAATCCTTAAGCAAGACGACATCGCCCAGGAAATTCTCGGCCCGCCCAAATCCGTCGCCTACGACGCTGTCGGCCAGCCGACCCGCGCCGCGCAAAGCTTCGCCGAGAAGCAGGGAATTCCTCTAGATAAACTTTCAATCGTCGCCACGCCGAAAGGCGATTATCTCGCGGTCAAAAAAGTAATCACCGGTCGCTTCGCGAAAGACCTTCTCGCCGAAATTATTCCTCAAGCGATACGTGAGCTTTCCTTTCCGCGCTCCATGTACTGGACCAGCGCCAGCGAGCTCCGCTTCATCCGCCCCATCCGCTGGATCGTCGCATTGCTCGACGGCAAGGTCGTGCCGTTCACGCTAGCCGGAGTCGAATCCGGCAACGCAACGTCGGGCCATCGCTTCCTCGGAAAGTCGCAGATCACGGTCACTGACTCTCATAACTTCGTGGATCGTCTGCGCCGCAATTTCGTTCTCGCACAACCTGAAGAACGCCACAAAAAGATCGAGAAAGAAATTCAAGTAATACTTTCGAAGAAGGGAATCCGTCTCCACGCCGACGCCGAGCTAACGGAACTGGTCACCTATCTCAACGAATACCCGACCGCCATCCTCGGCGACTTCGATCCCTCCTTTCTAAGTTTGCCCGAAGAGATTCTCCTCACCGTAATGCGCGATCATCAGAAATATTTCGGCGTCACGGACAAACACGGCGCCCTAGCGCCTCACTTCATCGCCATCATCAACCTCGATAAAGACCGCAAAGGCCTCGTCCGCGCCGGCCACGAGCGCGTCCTTCGTGCCCGTTTCTCCGATGCCCGCTTCTTCTGGGAAATGGACCAGAAGCAAAAACTCGGCGAGCACCTCCCCAAGCTCAAGCAAGTCACCTACGAATCCCGCCTCGGCAGCTACTACGACAAAGTAGAGCGCATGCGCGCCCTGGCCCGCTGGCTCGCGAACACGTGGAGCCAGGGCGGCGTTCTCGGCGCCCATGCTGATGACGCCGATCGCGCCGCGGAACTCGCCAAGTGCGATCTGGTCACAGACATGGTTCGCGAATTCACCGAACTGCAGGGAATCGTCGGCGGCCTCTACGCTCGCGCCCAGGGCGAGCCGGAAGACGTCGCCGAGGGCATCTACGATCACTATCGCCCCGTGGGCCTCGACGATCCGATTCCGCGCAATCTCACCGGCTGCGCCGTAGCGCTCGCCGACAAACTAGATTCAATCGTCGGCTGCTTCGCCGTAGGCGCCATTCCTTCAGGTTCAAGTGATCCTTTCGCTCTTCGCCGCGCCGCATTGGGCATCGTAAAAATCCTCCTCGAGCGCAAGCTCCCGCTTTCGCTTTCCTCGGCGATCTCGACAGCAGCCAATTCTCTGCGCCAGATCGGCCCCAAAGATCGAAGTAAAGCCCGAAGCCGAAGCTCAAGTCCTCGAATTTATGCTCGAACGCGCCCGTTACATCCTCCGCGAGCGCTACGGCTACGCCTACGACGAAGTAAACGCCGCGCTGGCAGCTGGCGGCGATGACCTAGTAGACGCCATCGCCCGCGTCGCCGCCATCAAAGCCATCCGCAAAGCCAAAGATTTTGTTCCACTAGCCGCGGCCTTCAAACGCATTCGCAACATCCTCGAGAAATCCGCCGGCGGCGCCGCCAAAGCAGGCGCCAGAAATTCTGCAGTGCAACCTGAACTCTTCCGCGAAAATGCCGAAAGGGAATTGCACGAAGCCGCGCAACGAATCGGCGAAAAAGCGCACGCGCTAAAGAGCCACGCGAAGTATCGAGAAGCACTTGAAGTCATCGCTGGCCTTCGCCCGGCAGTCGACAAATTCTTCGACCAGGTCCTAGTGATGGCACCCGAAGAAGACGTAAAGAAAAATCGCCTCGCCCTCCTCTCCAGTTTGTTAAAGGAATTCTCGACAATCGCAGATTTCTCCGAGATCGTCGCCGAGGAACAGAATTGAAAGTGAGACCTGAAGTCATTCGAGGTCTCCGGTACAATGAGGCGCGCCGGGAATTTGACGCCCGCGCTTCCACTCAAGCTTTGCTTGAACTTTGCCGACGAACAATTTGTCGGAATGCCGACAACTGCAGCGTTACTTGATGTTCGTAGCGCCGGCTGCCAGCCGGCGTTTTTGGCACCGCTAACCTCGACGTCCGCAATCTTAAAGTATGTCCTTCAATTGGGAGGTGCAGTTTGAAATACGTCTATCACTTCGGCGACGGCCGGGCCGAAGGCCACGGCGAAATGAAAGATCTCCTCGGCGGCAAAGGCGCAGGCCTCGCCGAGATGACTCGCATCGGTCTCCCCGTCCCGGCTGGCTTCACGATCACCACCGAAGCCTGCGACTATTTCTACAAGCACGACAAGAAATATCCCGAGAGCCTTCGCTCCGAAGTCTCCCATCATCTCGCCACTCTCGAAGAAGAAGTCGGCAAGAAGCTCGGCGATCCTAAAGATCCACTTCTAGTCAGCGTTCGCTCCGGCTCGGCCCGCTCGCATGCCGGGAATGATGGAAACAATCCTCAACCTCGGCTTGAACTCCAAATCCGTCGAAGCCCTCGCCCGCAAAACTTCCAACGAACGCTTCGCCTACGACGCCTATCGCCGCTTCGTGCAAATGTATTCGACAGTCGTAATCGGCCTGCCGAAAGAAGAACTCGAAGATCGCCTCCGCGCGCTGAAAAACTACCTGAAAGTAAAAGACGACACGCAAATCACCGCCGACGGCTGGCGCCAGCTCGTCAACGAATACAAAGCCCATTTCAAACAAAAGACCGGCCACGATTTCCCTGAAGATCCGCACGAACAGCTCTGGGGCGCCATCGGCGCAGTCTTCGGCTCGTGGATGGCCGAGAAAGCCGTAACCTATCGCCGCGTCGAAAGAATCACCGGCCTGCTCGGCACTGCCGTCAACATCGTGCAAATGGTCTTCGGCAATCGCGGCGAAAATTCCGGCACCGGCGTCTGCTTCACGCGAGATCCTTCCACCGGCGAAAAAACTTTCTTCGGCGAATTCCTCATCAACGCCCAAGGCGAAGACGTCGTCGCCGGAATCCGCACGCCCATGCCTCTCACCGACATGGCCGAGCGCATGCCCAAAGTCTATCGCCAGCTCGAAGAAGTTCGAGTGAAACTTGAACAACACTATCGCGATATGCAGGACATGGAATTCACCGTCGAGGACGGCAAGCTCTACATGCTGCAAACGCGCACCGGCAAGCGCTCGCCCGGCGCAACTTTCGTAATGGCCGTGGACTACGCCAACGAAGAGCTGATCACTCGCGGCGAAGCCATCGGCCGCATCAAGTCCGAAGACATCGAGCGCCTTTTCTATCCCGTCCTCGATCCCACGGTAACAAAATCCGATCTCTCCTCGCGCAAACTCGCCAACGGCATCAACGCCGTCCCTGGCGCCGCCGTCGGCAAAGCCGTCTTCACCGCCGAAGAAGCGGAAGACTGGGCCAGCCGCGGCGAAAAAGTAATTCTGGTGCGCCGCGAAACCAGCCCCGAAGATGTCGGCGGCATGTTCGTGGCGCAAGGAATCCTCACCGCCACCGGCGGCAAGACCAGCCACGCCGCAGTAGTCGCCCGCGGCTGGGGCAAATGCTGCGTCGTCGGCGCCGAATCGCTCGAAATTGACGCCGTCGCGAAACGCATGCGCGCCAACGGCCGCGTCATCAACAAAGGCGATTGGCTCACTCTCGACGGCAACGAAGGCGCCGTTTACGCCGGCGAAACGCGCCTGGTCCGCCCCGATCCGCCGAAAGCCTACTCAATGCTGATGGATTGGGCCGATGAAATCCGCCACCTTCGCGTGCGGACAAATGCCGACACGCCTCACGACGCCCGCAAAGCCCGCTCGATGGGTGCCGAAGGCATCGGCCTCTGCCGCACCGAGCACATGTTCTTCAAAGATTTCGAACAGCCCGAGCGCAGCGCCGATCGCCAGCTCGCCATTCAGGAGATGATTCTCGCCGACACGCGCGAAGCGCGCATGAAAGCCCTCGCCAAGCTGCTTCCATTCCAGCGCCGCGATTTCATTGGCATCTTCGAAGCCATGGAAAGTCTCCCGGTCACCATCCGCCTCGTCGATCCGCCGCTACACGAGTTCCTTCCGCACGAGCGCAAGAAGCAGGAAGAGCTCGCCAAGAAAATTGGAGTAGAGGTTGAAGTTGTGATTCGCCGCGTCGAGCAGCTTCACGAAGCGAATCCAATGCTCGGCCATCGCGGTTGCCGCCTGGCGATCACCTATCCAGAAATACTTGAGATGCAGGTGCGCGCCATCATCGAAGCGGCGATTGATTGCAAGCGGCGCGGAGTTAAAGTTCTTCCTGAGATCATGATCCCTCTCGTCCTCGACAAGAAAGAACTTCAAATTCTCGACACCGCCACGCGCCGCGTCGCCGACGAAATCATCGCCGCATCGAAAGTAAAACTTGAGTATCTCGTCGGCACCATGATCGAGCTGCCACGCGCCGCGTTGCTCGCCGATCAAATTGCCGAAGTCGCCGAGTTCTTCTCCTTCGGCACCAACGACCTGACGCAAACCACGATGGGCCTCTCGCGCGACGACGCTGGCCGCTTCCTCCCCGATTACGTCGACGAGAAGAAAGCCGGCATCTTCCACGACGACCCGTTTCAGACTCTCGACCAAGCCGGCGTCGGCATGTTGATGAAGTGGGCCATCGAGCGCGGCCGCGCAACTCGCCCGAAGCTGCACATCGGCATCTGCGGCGAACATGGCGGCGACGCCGAGAGCGTCAAATTCTGCCATCGCATCAAAATGGACTACGTCAGCGCCTCGCCGTTCCGCGTTCCCATCGCGCGCTTGGCAGCAGCTCAAGCAGTGCTCGAAGGTAAAGCATCACACAAGAAGTCGGCGCGCCCACGTAAACCCCGCGCAAAAGCGGCGACTGGAACGGCCTCGGCCTGAGGCTCGATGCCGGCAAAGCCTCTCATCATCGGCATCTGCGGCGGCACCGGCGCCGGCAAAACCACCATCACCCGCCGCATCATCGAAGCCCTATCCGAATCAAACGTCTCCGTCCTCGAGCAGGACCACTACTACAAAGACACGCCGCATCTCCCGCTCGCCGAACGCGTCAAGCAGAACTTCGATCATCCCGATTCGATGGACACGCCGCTCCTCATCGAACACATTAAGTTGCTCCGCGCCGGCCACGCGATCGATCGTCCCACCTACGATTTCACCGACTACCGCCGCGTTCCGCAGGTAGTGCGTCTCGAGCCGCGCCCTGCGACGATCATCGAAGGCATTCTGATCTTCGACAGCAAGCCGCTGCGCGAGCTGATGGACATCAAAATCTTCGTTGATACCGACGCCGACCTGCGCTTCATCCGCCGCCTCGTCCGCGACATCGAGGAGCGCGGCCGCACCGTCGAATCCGTGATCCAGCAATACCGCACCACAGTCCGCCCCATGCACATGGAATTCGTAGAACCCAGCAAGCGTTACGCCGACATAATCATCCCCGAAGGCGGCCAAAACGAGGTAGGCATCGACCTCGTAATCCAAAAAGTCCGCTCGCTAATCCCAAACAAGTAGCGCCACCGTCCCCGGTGGCGGTTTTGACTTTTCCGTCTGTTCTGGTGGCAGCCCCCGCATTCATGCGGGGGAAGGAGCGCTTGAGCGCTCCGGAAACGCGTCGCCGCTGAAGTTTCGCTTTAGCGCTGGTCCGTTCTCTACAATCGCGGAACTCCCGCATTCACGCCCCAAGCGCATTTGAATTTCGGTGGCAGCCTCCGTCCGCCAAAAATATGGCGGACGGGAGAAGAAGCGCTTAAGCGCTCCGGGAAAAAGCCCAACCCGACAATATGCGCTTTAGCGCCGGGCAATCCGCCTCACCACCAATCTTAAGAATTACTTGATATTTCCCCAACACGAAATGAATGCCACCAAGCGCGCATCGACGTCCGCACCGGAACACATCCAACTACTTCAACCGATGCTTTAAGAAACAGATCCTCCTCAATGCTCCTCCGTTGTAGCGGAGGGCCGAATTAGCCCTCCCGGGGTTCGGCCCCGCCTTTCGTCCCCGCGCCGTAATCCGGAACTGGTGGGCAGCACACTCTTCCTCGGGAGGTTAGACCGGCCGAACGCGAGGGCCGAAAACTGGCCCGAAATCTCCTCCCTTCGTACACACTGGGAAGAGTGGGGCCCACGTACGATCTACGGCAACACCGGGACTCCCGCGGTAACGTCGAGAATGTTGTCGTGGCTCGCGGCGGTCGAAACGATGCGGACCGAGAATGCGCAGAGCTGTAGGGTGGGATACCCGCGGGGAACTCCGTAGTAGACTGGTGGCCCAGAATGAAGGTCCCCGAGTATATAACCGAGTGCGTTTGCTTTCTCTGTGTTCGTCCAAAAGATCGTTATCTATTCAGCGGCACCGGATTCTTTATGTCTGTCTCCGCACATGAGAGCCCAGATCTGAGTTTTGTATACCTGATCACGGCCAAACACTGTGTTGAAGCGGCGCAACGCGAGGGCCAGGACTTACATATACGCGTTAATTTGAAAGCCGGTGGGTCGGAGTATCTCCGAATTCGCGGTGATTGGATTCTAAGCGACACCTCGGACGTAGGTGTCATTCCGATTCTCGAACTTCCGGACGGCAGCGAGGTCAGGACCATCGGCGATCAGATGGCTGTGACCGATGAAACTATACGAGACAAGAATATTGGAATCGGCGATGAACTTTTAGTGGTAGGACTGTTCACTCGCCATTCGGGCAAGCAAAGAAACTTGCCTATCTTGCGAGGAGGAATGATTTCTGCGATGCCTAGCGAGCCGCTTTCTGGGCAAGATGGTGTCCCCTACTACGGATATCTAGCAGAGTTGCGTTCGATTGGCGGACTGAGTGGCTCGCCTGTATTCGTCGTTAAGGAGAATGTGGCGGTGCCTGTCGCGTCCACCCCGAACCTTGGAATACCTCTACGTAAAACGCAGACGGAATTCCACTTTTTGGGCCTGGTAAGGGGCCACTGGGATGAAACAGATTCCCAATTGGGCGATCTCGATATGCCCGGAGGAGAAAAAGCAGTCAACATGGGGATTGCTATAATTACGCCAAGTCAGGATTGCCTTGCGATCCTGGCTGGAGAGGAACTAACGAAGCAGAGGCGAAGAATGGCGAAGGAGTGGATCCTCAAAAAAGTTGCTCCTGGGGATGGCCCGCCGCCAGGCTGAGCGACCTTCGCATTGAGCACTGCTCTCGCATATCTCTTTAGATACCACCCAGGCGGGTGACCCGTCCTTCTCACTTCACGGAATTTCCCCAAAGACAAAATCAAATGCTCGGCCTAAAAGCTCCGCCCTCGATAAACCCGAGGATGGGGCACACACCCCAACAGCAACGTCAAGATCTGTACGGCTACGTCAGGACAGTCTGCGCTGTCATCCCTTCACGAGCCGCCAAAGTTTCAAGTCGCGAATGCACGGGGGGGGGGTAAAATTCTTGACCACCCGTTCGTTTTCTTTTATTGAATGCAACTGCGTAAGCCTAACTTCGGGGCGATGTAAACCGAGCGTAAGGATTGATCATTCTTAATGACATCGAATCATCAGTAAGCATGATTTGAAACCAGAACTCCTCAACGCCCATGACGTTGTGCTCGTCTTCAAAAACCAGTCGCACCTGCACATCAAACTCCTCGCCGATCAATTCCTTTTTAAACGCAGTCTCGCGGTAATCAGCCGCGATTGGTTCTCTGCGATCTTCAATTAGGCCAATACTGTGCGCCGACATCCGTACTGCGATTAGTAAATCGTGAGAGTCTTCGGGCCATATGTCAGCCGAATCGATCTTTCGGTCAAACCAAGTTCCGTAGGCAACCTCTTCAGAGCACTCGATCTTGTCACCCGCGTAAAACTTCATTCGGGCTTTGACGTTTAATGCAGCTTGAATCTGATCTCCTCGAGGAGCGATGTGATTGTAGATGATTGCGACGGCGCCCATCATTCCGCTACCTGGAACCTCGATAAAAACTCCGCCATCCTCATCGAGCCGCGTGGTCGTGCACACTTTGACTCGCGAACAAACGATATTTGGAGGTTTCTTCGTTTCTTTCTTGGGCGGCAGCGCTGGAATAGGCGGAGACAATACGGGCACGGCTGGCGCATGTATGTTTATGGTGGGGGAGAAGTTTTGTGAGTTACTCTGCGACACAGTCGGGGAGACGCCGGCACTATGCGCTGACTTACCCGTCCAGCGCCGCCAAATATATCCAATAAAGCCCACTATAATCACCGTTCCAAAGCCGCCAAAAAGCAAGTCGTAATGTTGCGTGACCCACGACACCATACCGGTAATTGTAGCACCGGAAAATCGTCTACCTGTTGCGGTAGGTAGACAGATTAGACGAATTAGACAGATTGGATTTTCGAAGGCGGGACGGGTGGCCCAGCCTTTCCGGCGCCTTAAGATTGTGAGGGTGGCCCATCCTTCCCGAAGTTTGGGAAGGGTGGGGATTTCGGCCCCGAATTGCTGGCTTCTCCCTGCAGTTTCCTGTTGACTTATCCGTTAATCCATGCCACACTACGCCCGCTCTGCTATTGAGCCGGTGACAAAATTTGGCACTCCTCGTAGAGCGCCACACGAAAGGAGCCGACAACGAATCGCGCTGCAATCCGCGCTTCCAGCCTCCGACATCAAGCCTCCAGGATCCAAAAAGGCGAAGAAAAAGCTAATCGGGACACCCTGCGATTAGAATCGCTCGCAACTCCATGAAAATAAAACACGGACACCAATTCTAATCGGGACAAAACGGGGTATTTGCACGCGCAAAAATCAGCCAAAAACGAGGCGCGCCGCCGCCGAAGAGCACGTCCTCCAAAAATCCAATCCGAGCCAACCGCAGCCGCCGGCCACCGGTGCTTGTCATTGCCTCCTTGAAACCTCCAACGATCAAGCTCCTGCGTCCGCCGTTTTTTGTTTCGGTTAGATGGTTGGCCAAAGCGAATGAAAATCGAACCGGAATGTAGCTCATTCGCCGAGGCGGATGAGGCCTTTCGGTTTTGATTTGAAGTTAAGGCCAAAGCCCTCAGGTCTGTCCTTCGGCCCCGGTAAGGGGCCTCAGGATAGAAAGACCTGAGCTACATATAACTCGCAGCTTGCGGATGCCGTCGTGGATTTGATCTGCGTTGGCGCCGCCGTAGCCGAGGATCAGGCCGCCTCGCGGTGGCGGGGTCATGTAGCAGCTGGAAAGGGGTTGCGCGGAGATGCCTTGCTTGGCGGCGTTTCTTGCTACCGACTCGTCGTTTGTGCCTGCTGGCAGGAGGGCTACCAGGTGCATGCCTGCTTCGGCGCCGATTACCTCCAGTAGATCTTCCATTTCGGCGCGGATGGCTCTCACCAGCGTGGTTCGCCTTTCCATATAGAGCATGCGCATGCGACGGATGTGGCGGGCGAAATGGCCTTCCTGGATGAAGTCGGTCATTACGGCTTGATAGAGCGTTGAGGAGAAGACGTCGGCGGCGTCGCGAACGGCGGAGAAGGCCGGCAGCAAATCCTTGGGGACGACTACGTAGCCGAGACGCAGGGCCGGGAACATGACTTTGCTGAACGTCCCGATATAAATCACGCGGGCGTCGGTGTCCTGGCCTTGCAGCGAGGCGATGGGGCGGCTGGCGAAGCGATATTCGCTGTCGTAATCGTCTTCGATGATCCAGGCGCCGGAGCGCACGGCCCAATTGAGGAGCAACATGCGGCGAGTGGCGCTCATGGTCATGCCCATCGGATATTGATGCGACGGAGTGATGTAGACCGCGCGAGCGTCACGCGCGCGGCGCATGATCGCGGCTACGTCCACTCCTTCTTGATCTACCGGGATCGGAATCAGACGGGCGCCGGCTGAGAGGAATGCGTGGCGGGCGCCGTGATAGCCAGGCTCTTCTATGCACACCGCGTCGTTGGCATCCAGCAAAACTAGTGCCGAGAGTTGCAGGCCCTGCTGCGAGCCGGTGGTGATCAGAATTTGCGAAGGATCGCAGCGCACGCCGCGAGCCGCGCCCAAATACTTGGCGATGGCCTCGCGCAGCGGCGGATGTCCCATGGCGTCGTGATAGGCCATGATGCCGTGCGCGGGTCTTCTGGAATGACGGGCCACCAGTTTTGACCAATCGCCGAGGGGGAAGTGGTCGAGGGCGGGAAGGCTGACTCTGAACGCGCCGAGATTGTTCAGCCACGACTGCTCGGGCAGGCGGGTGAAAGCGGCGGCTAGGCGCGACATCCGCCGCGGGCCGGACTTGCGGACTCTTCTTTGCTGCCCTGGCCGCAATTTTGCGGCTGCCGGTCTAACGGCGTCGTCCGGGATCGAGCTGGCGACACAGGTGCCTGCGCCGACGAAGGTTTCGAAGTAGCCTTCGGCGTGCAGTTGCTCGAAGGCGTTTAGCACAGGAATGCGCGAGATATTCAATTCCGCCGCGAGGTTTCTGGTGGAGGGGACACGCTGGGCGGGGCGCAAGCGGCCGTCGAGGATGGCCTGACGAAAC
This sequence comes from uncultured Acidobacteriota bacterium, assembly GCA_963841235.1. Lineage (GTDB taxonomy): Bacteria > Acidobacteriota > Terriglobia > Acidiferrales > UBA7541 > Palsa-147. Next base: position 352,798 of record CAWJBU010000002.1, read on the forward strand.
CAATCGTACAGTTGGCGGTAAAGCGGGAACTTGCCGGCGGGTTGAAGGGAGATCGGCGGGAGGAAGCTGGCAGAAACGCGTTTCATTCTGGATGCTCCAAAGTGGTCATACCGTATCACACCAAAGTGGCTATTGCGAGAGACCACTGAACGGACTAGCTTGTCCTGCGGGCGGCTTCGAGCCGCGGGGAGGATGAACTATGAAGCGACTTGGGACATTATCGATTTGCTGCTTGTTTGGTGCTGCGGGTTTTGTCATCTACTCGGGCCAAAGCTTTGCGCGCGCGGGTTCGAATGCAGCCCGAAAGCATGAACGGCCTCGAAATCCCGGCGCGGCGGCACAGAATCCAGGTGCCGGACAGACGGCGGCGGCTGCGAGGGACGGGCAGCACGATTTTGATTTCGAGCTGGGTACCTGGAAAATTCACTTGAAGCGCCTCGAGCATCCTCTGACCGGGTCCACGTCCTGGGTTGAGTTCGACGGGACGTCCGTGACGCGAAAGGTTTGGGATGGGCGGGCGCAGATCGAGGAATTTGAAACGGACGGCACTGCGGGTCACATCGAAGGCCTGACTCTGCGTATGTACAATCCCGAATCGCATCAGTGGAGCCTCAATTGGGCCAACAGCAGGACTGGCGTTTTGGGCCAGCCGACCATCGGCGAGTTCAAGAATGGACGGGGTGAATTCTTCGACCAAGAGGCGATTAATGGTCGGACGATTCTGGTGCGGTTTATTTGGTCGGAGATTACGCCGAATTCGGCGCACTTTGAGCAGTCTTTCTCGGACGATGGAGGGAAGACCTGGGAAGCGAATTGGGTTACGGACCAGACGCAGGTGAAAGATGAAGCGGATAAGACGCACTGAGCGCGGCGAGACGCGCGGCAGGGACGCGAGAAAACAGATTCGGACTTATGTTCTCGCTTGTGGATTGTGTGCTGTCCTGCTGCCTCTTTGGGGAATTAGAGCGCAACAGGCTGCGGCGCGGCGCGATGGGCAGCACGATTTTGATTTTGAAATTGGAACCTGGAAGACGCATCTTTCGCGGCTGGTGCATCCGCTGAGCGGGTCCACGACCTGGGCCACGTATGAGGGAATTTCTGTGGTGCGGAAAATTTGGGATGGGCGCGCGAATTTGGTGGAACTCGAGGCCGATGGGGCTTCGGGGCACATCGAAGGGCTGTCGTTGCGTCTTTACAATCCCGAGTCGCACCAGTGGAGTCTTAATTATGCCAACAGCAGGGGCGGTTCGTTGAGCGTGCCGACGATTGGCGAGTTCAGGAATGGGCGCGGGGAGTTTTACGATCAGGAGGAATTCAACGGAAGAATGATTTTGGTGCGGAATGTGTGGTCGGAGATTACGGCGGAGTCATGCCGGTTTGAGCAGGCGTTTTCGGATGATGGGGGGAAGAATTGGGAAGTGAATTGGATTGCGATGGATACGCGGGTGAAAGACGGGGTTGTGGGGTCGCGGTGAGTCGGGGGGCGATATGTTCGAGATGAGTCGTTGGCGTCAGTAGTTGCGGGGATGGGACGCTTAGATCCTTAGTCCGCCTAGGCGGACTCAGGATGACAGCGCTTTCTACTTTTTGCGCAAAATGTCAGGACGTCGCCCCGACAAGACTTCGCGGCACGCGAACAGAGTTCAAAGGCCGACCGAATCTCCGAGTTATCCTGCCATTCTCTAATTAGCGTATGCAGTTGACACATGAGCAATTTAGCGCTACGGTGTACTCAATCACGTCCCACTTGAGAGAGTTGGTCTCGCCCGTACGCCGGGTCGGAAATCGTTAACAATCGAATGCTGGCGCGGGAGGAGGCCCACCACCGGATTGGTGTAGCTCTCACAATCCGAAACTATCAATTCGCACGCTAGGGCCTGATGGATCGACGGAGTTTTGGGAAATCGGGCCATGGAAAAAGTACAACTGCTTGTGGATTTGCAACTGCTGGTAACCATCTTCCTGGTTACGCTGCTGTGGTCTTTTTCTGCGCGGCTCCGCAAACAAGAATTTTTTAGGTTGTGGGCATGGGCGTGGACGTCGTTCGCCGCCTACCTCGGATTGGGCGCGCTTTCGTTCCGCGTGGCGGCGCAGTGGCACTTGGTGAAGGAAGTCGCGACGCTGGTGTCCGTGGAAGCAGGATTCTTGCAGGTTTCACTTCTCGTCCTCGGCGTGTTGAGCCTGCAAACGGGGGAGAGGCCTCCACCGCAGCGGATGAGGGTGGGGCTGGGACTCGGTCTCGCAGCAGGTGCGTTGAGCTTTGCGGTTTCGCGGATGCTGACGGATGTGCCTCTCACCAGCTTCTCTCTGCGCAACGCGGCGCGAACCGTGGCGCTCGGTGTGGCGCTCTTGTTCTGCGCGCGGGTTTTTCTCAAGAATTGGCGTGCGAGCCGCTCGTGGGCGGAACTTGTGACCGCGATTTTTTGCGCGTTGTACGCCATTGATCAAGGTCTGTATAGCGTTGCGGCCATCAGATACTTGATCGTCGGCTCGCGAGCCGGGCCCGCTGAAATGTTTGACCTTAGCCTGCTGATACGTCCTTTGTGGCTCATTCTGGATTCCATCTATACGTTTGGCATCGGGATCGGCGTGGTGATGATGCTGCTTGAAAAACACGAGCGCATCCAGCGTGCTTTGTCCGAAGGGGATGTCTATACCAAGAACGTCTCGGAGCGGAATGCCGACTTGCAGGCGGAAATTTTTCGGCGCGAACATGCGGAAAGGGAACTGCGCAATTTGAGCATCCGGCTCATGCAGGCGCAGGGGGAGGAACGGAGCAGCATCGCTCGCGAGCTGCACGACGAAATCGGGACAGAACTCTTGCTGGTGAAGCTGAAACTCACGGAAATGAAGAAAGAATGCGCGGAGAAAAGGCTGCCATTGGCCGGGGCGATAGAAGCGGCTTTGGCGGAAATCCGAGCCGTCGGCGAACGCGTTCGGATTCTATCGCACCAGGTATATTCCTCTTCTCTCGAATTGCTCGGACTGGTTCCGGCACTGACGGAGTACTGCAAGGAATTCGGTGAGCGAAGTCAAATGAAGATTGAATTCGTTCATGCCGACGTCCCGACTGTGCTCCCACGCGAGATTGTGGTTTGCCTCTATCGCATTGCGCAGGAGGCTTTGCGCAACGCACAAACGCACAGCGGAGCCTGCTGTGCTCGCGTGGAGCTGACGGTTCCGTCAAGCAGGCTGCAGTTGTGCATATCGGACAAAGGAAAAGGATTCGATCCTGCGGTTGTCGGAGGAGGGCAAGGGTTGGGGCTTGCCAGCATGGCGGAACGCGTGCGGAATTTGGGTGGCCAGTTTTCGGTGCAGTCGCAGCCCGGAGGAGGAACTTCGATCACGGCTTCTTTCGAGATTGCCGGCAGACCTGCAAGAACTATCCCAAAAGCGAATTGAACTGAAAAACCAACGGCGATTGGCCATCAATGCGGCCGAGCCGGCGATGCGTTGGAACGTGCAACGTTTGGCGGGGGTCGTGTATGCTGCGGGTCGGTTATGGGGCGAAATTTTACTTTTGGCGTTGTCGGCGGCTATGGGGCTGCTGGGAGAGCCGTCGCGGCGGAGCTGCGGAAATCTTGCGGCGGGGCGATTCTTGTCGGCGGGCGCGACTTGGCGCTGGCGACTGGTGCCGCGGCGGAACTTGATGGACGGGGGACGGCGGCGCGGTTGGATGTGCTTGATGCCCGCTCGCTGGACGAATTTTGCGGGCGATGCGCGATCATCGTGAATTGCGCGGGACCGGTGATGATGTTGCAGGATCGCGTGGCGCAGGCGGCTTTTCGGGAGCGGTGCCATTACGTGGATGCGGCGGGGATGTCGTGCGTGAAGGAACGCATGACGGCGCACGGCGGCGAGATTGAAAGCGCGGGCTTGTCGTTCGTGATTTCGGCTGGGTGGATGCCGGGGATTAGCGAGGTGGTGCCGGTTTACGCAGCGGCTCGGGCTCGGGTTGAGATGCAGACGATCGAGTCGCTGTCAGTTTATTTCGCGGACTCGGGCGAGTGGTCGGTGAATGCTTTGCGCGATGCCGTGAGGTTTATTCGACAGACGGGATTGCGCAGGGCCGGCTATTTTCGCAAGGGCGAGTGGACGCGGGCGAAGATGTCGGAGACTTCGCGGCGCGTCGATTTGGGTGCGCCTGTGGGGCCGGGGCGGTTCGCTATGTTTTCGACGCCGGAGCTTGAGGAGGTGGGGCGCGGATTCAAGGATTTTGACGTCTTCACTTACAGTTACCTCTCGGGATTGCGGACGGTGGCGGCCTCGATTTTGATGGCTGCCGTGCCGATGCCCGAGGGGCTTGGCGTGCGCTTGATGCGCGGAGTGTTTCGCAGAAACCGATTGCCTGTGGATGGGTTTGCTGCGGCTGAGGTACTGGGGATTTTGCAGGGGCGGAAGCAATCGCTGAGCGTGCAGATTGTTTACCGGCAGCGGCGCGATTATTGGATTCACGGAGTGGCGCTGGCGGCTGCAGCGCGCTTGATTTCGGAAGGTAAGGGCGTGCGGAGCGGCGTTCATTTTTTGGCTGAGGCGGTCGAGCCGGGTGCATTCATGGCGGAACTGCGAAGGGCTGGAGTTGAAGTAATTGAGAAGATTGAACCGCGGGGATGAAGCTGGCCGCCGGGAGTGAGCGCGTGCTGGGATTTTGGGGTTATGATGGGTGCAACCGGGATTTGGAACCGGGCATCTTGATTAGCAGGGCGGGACCTTCGGCATGATGAAGGCAATCAAATTCGGGTTGGCGGCTTCGGCTTGCGCTGGATTGGTGTTTGCTTTCGCCGGTGCGGGATGGGGGCAAGCGCGGGGGGAAGGCGGCGGGCATGTCGGAGGTGTTTCGCGCGCGCCGATGGCTCGGGTGGCGCCTTCGCGTGCGCCGGTCGCTCGAGTTGCGCCGAGGGTGGCTCGGCCTGTGAGTGCGAGATCCGTGGGGCCGACGCGCGTGAGCGGGGCGAACGCTGGCCGCGCGCGGGTGACTTCGTTCCGCATGAGGCGCGATCGATTTGGGCGGTTGCACCGAGTGCGGGTGGTCACGTTTGTCGGGGCTGGTTATCCGGGATTTTATCCCGGCTTTTACTCGGACTATTACCCGTATGACTACGGGTCTGATGAAGGTTCGTATGATACGACGCAGCAGACGGCGCCGGCTCCTAGCGAGCAGTATGCGCCGGCGGGGGGCGAGCCCGCTGCGGCTGCTACCGATGCCACTTCGCTGGATAGCGCTTCGCTCATTCTTGTGCGCAAGGATGGGCAGATCGTGACGCCGAATGCGTTCACGATTTCTGGGGATCGGCTGGTGTACATCACGGCGCAAGGTGCGCGGCTTTCGTTCCCTGTGGCGGAGCTCGATAGGGAGACTACGCGGCAGATGAATGAGGCTAACGGTAACGTCGTCGCTATCCCTGACTGAACGCGGTCGAACGGCTGCGTTCGACCTTTGACTGAATTCCACTGATTACCTGAGTGCTTCCCCGGAGATTTGCTGAACTTGGCGCCGCTTTGGCCGAGGACTTTGCGAGGGCGTTTGCGTGTGGGCTGGAGGTGCGTGGGGAAGACAGAGGAAAAGGCAAAGGCCTCGGGTCTGAAGACCTGAGCTGCATCGGAGGAAAATCATCGGTTAGCGCGTTATGCCTTTCCAGATGCTGTAAATGGATGCGCCGATTTGGTTCAGGATGGCGGTGGCTTGCGGGCCGGGGTCGCCGTAGACTTCGAAATTCGTTACTGAGGCGATGTCGCGTAGCTTCGGCACTAACTGCTGCACGACCGGCCCGTTGATGTGGGCTTGGACGGCGTCGGCATTGGCGTAGGTTTCGATCAGCTTGCAGGTTTTACGGTCCTTGCTGAGGCACCAGTCGTAGCCGCGGGCGCCGGTTTCGGTCTGCGTGCCTGCGACCATTTGCTGGACGAGGGCTTCGAATTTGGCGAAGTTCTCTTCGGGGATGGAAAGGCTGACGGTGAAGCGGACTTCGGGATTGGGCATGCGAGCTCCTGTTTTATTGCGGGCGCATCGTACGCTGGCCGTGACTTGGATGCAACGGGGTTCTGGAGGCTGGAGGCTAGACACTAGAGGCAGGAGAAAGGCACAGAGGGATCCTCGGTTGGCAACGCTTCGCGATGATGGCGGGATATCGAGTCGTGAAAAGTGAAAAACCCCACCTGCAACGACGGCGGGTGGGGCACCCGGCGCACGCGGGCTGAGAAGCAGTCGAGCATCGACTGTTTCCAGGCAGTTCCTATCCTGCCGATCTCCTGTATATACATTGTTGACACAGGAAGGAATTTGCGGCATGTTTGGAGATAGCAGACAGAAGTGTGGAGGGAGATCTTGAGAGCAACGGTCAGAAAGTGGGGCAATAGCGCGGCGGTGCGAATTCCGGCTTCGGTGATGGAAGCGACGCAGTTGGAGCTGGATGAGGCGGTGGAGGTGCGCGAGGAGGCCGGGCGGATCGTCATCGAGCCGGTGCGCCAGAAATCTTACGATCTGCGGAAGCTGATCGCAGCGATTAATCCCAGGAACCGGCATGAGCCAATTGATTTTGGGCGTAGTGAGGGCAAAGAGGTTTGGTGATGGCGCAACGCTATATCCCGGAAGCTGGGGATATTGTCTGGCTGAATTTCACGCCGAATGTGGGGCACGAGCAGGCCGGGCATCGTCCCGCGCTGGTGCTGAGCCCGGCGGCATATAACGGCAAGACGGATTTGATGATTTGCTGTCCGATGACCACGCAGATCAAGGGCTATCCTTTTGAGGTTGTCATTGCCGGAACGCCGCCGAGCGCAGTGTTGGCCGACCAGGTGAAGAGCCTGGATTGGCGGCGTCGCAAGGCCAGAAAGAAAGGCGTCGTCTCTGCGGAGGAGTTGGCGGAGGTGCGCGGCAAGATTGTGGCTTTGATTGGATAGGTCAGAAGTGGTCGAAAAGCCCCACCCGCAACGACGGCGGATGGGGCACCCCACGCGCGGGCCGCTTTGGCAATCCCGCTTTTCGTGTACCTTACCCGTTTCGCGAGATGAGGATCGGCTACTCCGCATCACCGATAGGAGGAATTCATGAGAGTGTTCGCGATGCTTGTTGCCTTGCTCGCTGCCGGTGCGTTTGCGCAAGCTCCGAAGCAGAAGGCGCCGGCGAGCCCAGGGACCGAAAATCCGCCACACGCGGCGGCGCTCCCTCCGGGCTGGACGGACCAACTCGCCACGCGCCATGAAGCGATTTACACGGAGAAGACCAGAATTCACGTTCTGCGGTTGCGGCCCGGGGATGATTTGCTGGAGGCGATTCGTGCGTACGTGCAGGCCAAGCATATTCAGGCTGCGGTGGTGCTGAGTGCGGTCGGTAGCCTCACACAGGCGTCGATTCGCTATGCTAATCGGCCGGATGCGAGTGTTCGGACGGGACACTTTGAAATCGTTTCGATCACCGGCACAGTGGAAGAGGGAGGCGAGCATGTTCATCTCTCGATCTCCACGGAACAAGGCGAGACCATTGGAGGGCACCTCGTGATCGGGTGCAAAATTTATACCACCGCAGAGGTGACGCTCGAGGAGCTAGAGGGCGTGCGCTTTGCGCGCGAACTCGACAAAGAAGGCAGCGGCTGGGAGGAGTTGAAAGTATATCCAGTGAATCAGTAGACGCGCAGTGCGGCGTCAAGTCCTACGTGGGCATTTTCAGAAAGAAGTAAACGGCCAGGAAAAAGAAGATGGCGTCGGGGGACCAGCCTGCCAGCAGCGGCGGTAATTGACCGGCGGCACCCATGGCTTCGAATAGGGCTGCGATGGCCCAGTAGACGATTGTGATGCCTACCGCTAACGCGATGCCGCCGACGGCGCCTCTGGTGCCTACCAGGAAGGCGAATGGGGCGCTCAGGAAAATCACAATCGCGGCGATTACTGGGAACGCGAATTTCTTGTGCCATTGCACCGTGAGGCGCGAGGTGTCGAAGCCGGCTTGTTGCAGACCGCGGATGTACTCGGCTAGCTGACGCCAATTCATTTGGTACGACTGGCGCACTTCACGCTTGAAATAGCTGGGCGGCTCGACGAGTTCGGGCAGGGATGTGGCTTTGAAAGGGACGTAGCTTTTTACCCGGCCGCCGTCGAAATCGCGGATCCAGCCGGCTTCGAGGACCCAGGCGTTGAGCGGCGGTTCCCAGCGGGCGCGCGTGGCGAAGATGCGGCGGCGAAGCTGGAATGTGGCGGGGTCGAGTTCGAAGACGCTCAGTCCGCCGAAGAGATCGTGATCCGCGTCGAAGACTTCGTAGTTAAAGACCTTGGTGTTCTCGCCGAATATCCATTCATGGGCTGGGTGGAAGTAGGTCTGCGCGGGGCGTCCTTTGATTTGATTCCGTAGAGCATCCTGGCGTTGATTGGCGTACGGGAGATAAGTGTCGTCGAGGAGGAACATTCCGCCGGCGAGAACGACGCCCGCGAGCACGAGCGGCAGGCAGAGGCGATAGAGGCTTACGCCGCTGGCTTTGAAGGCGGTGACTTCGTTGTTCTTCGCGAGCATTCCCAGGGTGACGAGCGTCGCGACCAGAGCGGCTAGCGGGGCGAGTTGATACACCATCAGAGGAACGAGGAAGCGGAAGTAATTTACGACCAAGGCGATCGGTGCGTGATTGCGGGCGATATCGCCGAGGAGATCGAAGAGGGTGAAGGCGTCGAAGATGACGAGGAAGCCGCCGAGCAGCAGGACGAAATAGTAGAAGAAGGTGCGGAGGATGTAGATGTCGAAGAGCAGCGGAAAGGCGGCTTGGGCGCCTCCGGCGACGGCGGCGTGCTTCGCTACCAGGCCGTTTCTGATGCTGACGGGGCCGTTGGAGGTGGCCACGGCCGCGACGCGCTGAGCGGGTTGGCGCTTCTGGCGCATCGCACTCCAGGCGTCCCAGGCCTGGCTGAAGACGGTTTGGCCGCGGGCTTGCTCGATGCCGCGAAAGAGATAGAGAGCGAGAACGGTGGCGAGGATATTGGCGGTCCAGACGCCGATAATGGGCGAGACTTTACCGATTTGGGCGTAGTGAGCGCCCGCTACGAAAACGAAATAGTAGCCCGAAATGAGAACGAGGGTAAGGACGAAACCTGCGGCGCGGCCGCCGCGGCGCGGACGGACGCCGACGGTTACGCCGAGTAGCGCGAAGACCAAGCAGGCGGCGGGGAAGGCCAGGCGGCGCTGAAATTCGGTTTGCGCGGTGAGCGATGGCGTGGCACCAGACGAGGCGAGGAGTCCCCGGGTGGGTTGTTCGGCATCGCTTAGATTGGTGCGTGTCCGCGAGGCTGCCGAGGAAACCTGGACGGGCAAATCGCTCGAGCCGAAGGTGGTGACGTTGTAATGCACCGGCTCGTGGGGATCGAATTGGTGAGTGGTGCCGGGGCCGAGGTGCAGCTCGAAGTTGCTGCGATCGTTGCCGGCAATTACAATGGCGTCCTCGGCCAGCGTAAGATGCGAGCCGGCCTCTGCATCCGATTCCGCCAGGAAGACGCCGTGCCAGCGCGCGGCGGTCGCTTCCACATCCTGAACGTAAAGAACGAGGTGAGGGAATCGTTCGTCGAATACGCGCGGCTGAACGGCGAAGGGCGCTTGGGCGGAGAGCATATCGGCTTCGAGCGAATGGAACGTGCGGAGAGAGAGCGGGCCGAGCCAGAGCGTGACGAGAAGCGTAAGCACGCCGAATCCGGTGGCGACTACGCCGACGGGAACGAGCAGGCGGCGAAGGCCGATGCCGGAAGCATTGAGCGCGGTGATTTCGCTATCGGCGGAGAGACGCCCGAGGCCGATGAGGACGCCGACTAACGTGGCCATGGGGAGCGTGAAAGCGAGGACGGGCGTTAGTGAGCACAGGAACAGCAGGGCGATGCTGCTTGCATCGCTCGAATGGCGGACAATGAGCTCCATGAGCCGGACGAGCTGCGGCACGAAGAAAACAAATGTGAAAATGGCCAGGCCCAGTAGCGAATGGGAGAAGACTTCGCGGCAGATGTATTTGTCGAGGATGCGCATATCAGCGCGGGGTCATTCTAGCATGATGCTGGAGGCAGGCTTGCGGGATGTGTGGCGGTGAGGACCGTTCACGTCGTTTTGATCTGGCACATGCACCAGCCGCAGTACCGCGACCCGGCGACGGGAAGCTACGTGCTGCCGTGGACGCGCTTGCACGCGTTGAAGGATTACTGGGGAATGGTGAAGATCATGGAGGAATTCCCCAGCGTGCATGCGACGTTCAACGTGGTGCCGTCGCTCGCGGCGCAGATTGAGGATTATGCGAGCGGGCGATTCAAGGAGCCGTGGTTCGACGCAGCGTTTGCGGCGGCGGAAACGCTGACGGCGGAGCAGAAAGCGGAAATACTCGAGCGCGCGTTTCAATTGAATCACGACAATTTGATGTCGCGCTGGCCGCGATACGTGGATTTGTTCCGGCAGGTGCAGACTTCCGGAGCGCAAACGGCGACGGCGCATTTCAGCGCCGGAGACTGGCGCGACTTGCAGGTGCTGTCGCAGTTGGCATGGATGGACGAGGAATATTTCACGCGCGATCCAGTCATTTCGGCGCTCTCTGAGAAAGGCAAACATTTCACCGAGAAGCAGAAGGCGTCTCTGCGGGCAAAGCAGATGGAATTGCTGGCTGCGGTTTTGCCGGAGTATCGCATCGCGGCGGAGCGAGCGCAGATCGAAATTTCCACCACGCCGTTCTATCACCCAATTCTGCCGCTGATCTGCGATACCGATGTCGCGCGCGTGGCCAATGCGAATTCGCCCTTGCCGCAACCGGCATTTCGTTACCCGGAAGATGCGCGAGAGCAGCTTGCGCGGTCGCGTAGCTTCCACGAGCAAAGATTCGGAAAGCCGCCGGCGGGGCTGTGGCCTTCGGAGGGATCGGTCTCGGATCAGACGCTGGAAATCGCGGCAGAGATGGGCTTCCGCTGGTTTGCGACGGACGAGGGAGTGCTGGGGCGGACTCGAAGCGTCGGCTTCTGGCGCGACGCGCATGGTTATCCGGAAAATGCGGACCATCTTTATTCGCCGTGGCGCTGGCGGCGCGGCGGGCGCGAGATTGTGGGATTCTTCCGCGACCACTACCTTTCGGATCTACTCGGCTTTGTCTATAGCCGCATGGATGCTGAGGCCGCGGCCGCCGATCTGCACCGGCGCATCCGGCTGATTGGCGAGCGGTGGACAGCGGCGCGACCGCCGACATTGAGCTTGATCCTCGATGGGGAAAATGCCTGGGAGTATTACCACGGGAATGGCCGCGATTTTCTGCGCCGGTTTTATGCGCGCATGCAGGCCGATCCGGATATCAAGCCGCTCACGGCGAGCGAAGCAATCGAGGCGGCGGGTGAGATTCCAGTTACCGAGGGGATTTTTCCCGGCTCGTGGATCAACGCGAACTTCGATGTGTGGATCGGCGATCCAGAAGATGTGCGCGCGTGGGAGATGTTGACGCGGGCGCGCGAGGTTTATGCCAAGGCGCTGGGCGATGTGTCGCGAGAGGGCGGGAAGCAGCGCTCGCCCGTCGATCTGGCGCATGCTTTCGAATCGATTCTGGCTGCGGAGGGCAGCGATTGGTGCTGGTGGTATGGGCCGGAGCACGGCTCGGCGAACGATGCGGAATTCGATGCGCTCTACCGCAAGCATCTGACGGAGGTGTACGCCGCGCTCGGCGAGGAAGTGCCGGACGAGCTGACGCATCCGATCAAGCGTCGCGCGGAAATTGCGCGGCGCGAGGAACCTTCGGAATATTTGCACGTGAAGGTGGACGGCCGCGAGACAACCTATTTCGAATGGCTGGGCGCGGGATATTACGCGAGCGACCGGCAGACCAGCGCGATGCACGGGCGGATGTTCGTCATCGGCGGATTCATGTGGGGATTCGATGACCAGCATCTGTTCCTTCGCCTGGACCTGATTCCGGAAATGGCCAAGGAGTTCAAGGAGTACGAAATTCGCGTGACGGCTTGGGATGCGCGGGAAATGCGGCTGACGCTGAATTTCCGCGAGCAAAAGCTGGCGGGAATTACGCTCGAGCAAGGCGGCCTTTGCTTTCTGCATCCGGAAGAAATGGTGGCCGCGGCGGCGGGAAAGATTATCGAGTTGTCGCTGGAGCGGCGGCTGTTTGAGGTGAAGGGACGGAGATCGCTGCTGCTGCGCGCGGCGGTGTGGGAAAGCGGATTGCCGGTGGATGTTGTTCCGGCAGAGGGATATTTGGAGATTCCCCTCGGTGAAGCGGCGTGTTCGTGGAAGACCGAGTAGGGGAGGGTCTAAAGACCCTCCTCTACAATTGCCTTGCAGATTCGCGTGCTAAGATTGCGGCGCTATGACGGATGCGCAGCCGTTTTCCGGGCGGACCATTTCCCATTACCGCGTGCTCGAAAAAATCGGCGGCGGCGGTATGGGCGTCGTGTATAAGGCTGAAGACACGAAGCTCAAGCGGCTGGTGGCACTCAAATTCCTTCCTGAAAATGTGGGCAAAGATCATGTGACGCTGGAGCGGTTCCGGCGCGAAGCGCAGGCGGCTTCGGCGATCAACCATCCGAATATCTGCACCATTTACGACATTGATGAAATGGATGGCATGCCGTTTATCGCCATGGAATTGCTGGCGGGCGAGACGCTGAAGCATCGCATGAGCGGCAAGGTTCTGAAGCTAGATGCGCTGCTGGAAATTGCCAGCGGCGTGGCAAAAGGGCTTGATGCGGCGCATTCGCGCGGAATCATTCACCGGGATCTGAAGCCGGGAAATATTTTTATTAGCGCGGAGGACGAGGCCAAGATTCTCGATTTCGGCTTGGCAAAGCAGATTACGAAGCGCGAAGAGAACGCAACGCTTTCTCTCGATGCGGGGCCGATGGAAGACGATGCGAATCTCACCAGCCCAGGTGCGGCGCTCGGCACGGTGGCCTATATGTCGCCCGAGCAAGTGCTCGGCGAGCCACTGGACGCACGCAGCGATCTTTTTTCTTTTGGACTCGTGCTGTACGAAATGGCCACGGCGCGGCAAGCATTCACGGGAAATACGGCAGGCTCGATTTTTCACGCGATTCTGGAGCGCGAGCCGGTTCCGGCGGCGCAAGTGAATCCGCAATTGCCGGCGGAGCTCGATCGCATTATTGGCAAAGCGCTGGAGAAGGATCTCAAGTTGCGTTACCAGACCGCCCGGGATCTTGTCGCGGATTTGCAGAGGTTGAAAAGAGATACCGAGTCGGGGTCGGTGGCGCGGGGATTGGGCGGGGCGGCCTCACTCGATCAAGCGAAAGATGAAGCTGCCGGGCTTACGCCCGGCGCTACACAGTCCGGGCGACGCTTGGGCATCTTCGTTGGCGTGGGATTAGGCTTGCTCGCAATTTTAGGTGCTGCGGCGCTTCTGATTTATCCGCTTATGCATCGCGAACCTCCGCTGCCGTTTCAACATTTCACGGCGGCGCGGATCACGAATTCCGGCAAAGTCACGAAGACGGCCATTTCCGCGGATGGGCGCTACGTCCTCAACGTCGTCAAGGACAAGGCGCGCGAGAGCTTGTGGCTGTTCAACGTGGGCACGGGCAGCAACACCCAAATTACTGCGCCAGAACCGCTCTACATTATCGATCCCGTGTTTTCGCCGGACGGCGACTACGTTTACTACCGCAGGGCTACGGACCAGACCCTGGAATCGTTTGATTTGCTGCGCGTGCCGGTTCTCGGCGGCGCGGCTCAAATCGTGATTCGCAATGTGGACGGCGGAGTGGCATTTTCGCCCGACGCCAAGCGCATGGTCTTCATCCGCTTGAACGACCCCGAACTGGGCAAGTACTACATTTTGAGCGCAAACCCGGACGGGAGCGACGAACAGATACTGTTGGCCGAACCAACTCTATCGGCGAACACTATTTCGTGGTCGCCGGACGGAAAGCGCATCGCCGACGCCATCTATTCCAAGGGCGGTGCCGCCACGGTGCTGCGCATTTTTGATTTAGCGGCGAAAAAGAGCAGCGAGCTGGCCAAATTCGGCGATCGCGATATTCAGGCTTTGAGCTGGGCGCCGGATGGTCGCGGAGTTTTCATCAATTACCGGCTGCGCACGGCTTCGCCGATCGCCGGGCAGATCGGCTACGTATCATTTCCCGGCGGAGCGATGCATGAATTGACCAACGACCTGAATGGTTATCAGGGATTGGGCGTATCGAAAGACGGGAAATCGATCGCCACGGTTCAGATGCAAGCGACCGACAAGATCCTGCTGCAGGACGCGGCCGGAGGCAAGAGCACCGGGAGCGTGCCGCTGCCCAGCCAGGAAATGATCGTGGCGTTCGATTGGCTGAACGACAAGGAAATGTTGATTGCCGACATTCATTCCGCGAGGCGGATCAATATAGATGGCTCAGCCTCGACGACGCTTACGAGCGATCCGAACGCGAACCTACTGGATGTGGTGCACTGCGGTTCGTATGCGTTGGTGGAATGGCAGTTCAAGAATAATGCCAACACGCTGGATATTTGGCGCATGGATTTGGATGGCCGCAACCTGAAACAGATCAGCCACGGCGAGTATGATTCCTGGGCGGTGTGCTCCCACGATGAGAAATCGGTTTATTACTACGATCAGGCCGACGCGAAATTTGTGATGCGCATCTCCATTGATGGCGGAGCGGCGGAGCGCCTACCGTTCCCAACCCACGGAAGCATCATGCTGGGGCTGAATGGGCTGGGCATTTCGCGCGACGGCAAATGGATGGCGATCAGCGGTGCGGACCTGGGCTCGACTGCCGCCGTCGGCCGCGTCTGGCTGATTGGGCTTGACGACAATTCCAACGCGCCCATGCGCATGCTTACTCCCGACCCGCGCTTCGTGAATCAGCTTCGGGTTACTCGCGACGGGAACTTTGTGACCTACGTGATCAGCGATCAAGGCGCCAAGAGCTTGTGGGCCCAGCCCGTGGATGGCGGCCCGGGGCACGCCATCACCGAGGGCGACGAGGACGATCTGTGGGATTACCGATGGTCGCCCGATGCCAAGACCCTCGGCATTCAACGAAAACATTTCCAGGCCGATGTTGTGCTGCTGAAAGATACTTCCGCTCCGTAACGCCGGCTGCCAGCCGGCGTTTTTGTTCGCACGCGGCGGTACGTAAGCGCACAAGATAGAAGTGGAGGCGTGCTTCGTCACGGATTGAAGGGAATCGGAGTGCGAGAACCTTCGATCAGAATACCCACGGCGGCACCGGCGGTCCCAAGTAAATTGTCATCGAGATAGTGCCGCGCAAAAACGCCGGCTGGCAGCCGGCGCTACGGAGTTCCACCGCAGATTTACCTACGTAATCATGCATGCCTCGATGTGATTGACTTTGCTTCGCCGCAGCGCGACATTCCTCGGGCTCCCTCTCCTTCGGCATTGCGAGGGAAGTACAAATATTTTGGGGCTTGCTTGTTCGGAAGCCTCGCCCATTCTGCCGGCGCTGGCTGCCGGCTTAGGGCCTCATGCGGCATCGCACTTCACTCTATCTTTCCATCGGGGCGGTTGCGGCGAGCCTGGTGCTGCCGCTGGCTACTGGAGTGGCTCGTTCGGAAAAGCGGCCGGTGGCGAGCAGCGCCGACCTTGCGACGACTACGCTTGGATTGAGTGCGGCGCACCTGCGTGCGGGGGCACGCGGAATTCCGCTGGCGTTCGAAGTAAATCGCGGGCAGGCCGATCCGGCCGTGCAATACCGCGCGAGAGGCGAGGGATTCGAGCTTTTACTCGAGCGTGATGGAATTCATTTCACCACTCGAGCATCGCAATCTTCCACATCGCATATTTCGAGCCCTGATTCCATCTCTCTGCGGTTCGCGGGCGTCGCGCCGGAATTGATTTGGCGAGGACGGGATGAGCTTCCGGGCAGCGCGAATTATTTTTACGGGAAGGACCCGAGCCGTTGGCACAAGGATGTGCCGCTGTTCTTGGGTGCAGGGGCGGTCGGGATGGGGCCGGGAGTGGATTGCCTGGTCTATGCCGGAGAGCGCGGACCGGAGATGGATTTTGATGTTGCGCGCGGCGCGGATTTGCGGCGAGTGCGGCTGGAGGTGAATGGCGCGCGGAATTTGCGGCTGAGCCCGGAGGGAGATCTTCTGATCAAGGGCCGCGCGGCCATCATCCGTTTGCGGAATCCGGCGATTTATCAGGTGAGCGCCGGGCGGCGCGTGAGTGTCGAAGGACGCTATGCGCTGCTTTCGACGCATAAGTTCGCATTCCGGGTTGGCGCGTATGACCGGAACCTGCCGCTGGTGATCGATCCTTCCGTAGCGGTGACTTACACGACGTTTCTCGGCGGAACAGGAGCGGATTCCGCGAACAGCGTAGCTCTCGATTCTTCGGGGGCGGTGTACATCAGCGGAACGACCGCCAGTGCCTCGTCTTTCGTGGAAAGCGTGACGAAGAAATTTGGCCCCGGCGGCGGAGGCAATGATTTCTTCATTGCCAAAATCGATCCGACAAAGACGGGAGCCGCTTCGCTCGTCTATCTCACCTTCGTTGGCGGCAGTGGCGATGAGGAGGGCGGAAAGCTGGCGGTGATGCCAAGCAGCGGCGGCGTCGCGCTGGTGGGCACGACTACCTCAGCGGACTATTTCGTTTCGGACTCGACGAAGCTGGTGAAAGGCACGAGTGACCTGGCGTTGACGCTGCTGGGTCCCGCAGGCGACTCGATAGTCTTCTCAACTCTGCTCGATGGCACCGGAGCGTTTGGAACCGAGGCCTCGCCGGTCGTGGCGTTTGATCCGAGCGGGAATGTGCTCGTTGCCGCGGATACGACCGCGGCATGATTTGCCGGTGACGGCGGGCGCTTACGGCACGGTGTTTGGCGGCGGGACCACAGATGGAATGCTGGCGATGTATAGCGCAGCGGGTACGTTGAGCTATCTCAGCTACTTTGGGATCGACGGATACACGGATATCAACGGCGTAGCGCAGACCGTTACGGTGGGAGTGAGCGGGCTGGCGGTAGATCTTCTCGGACACGCCTACGTGGCCGGCTTTACGTCGCAGCCGGGAACCGGATTTCCGGTCACGAATGGATTTCAGACCACCTATGGCGGCGGGGCGTTCGACGGGTTTCTAATTTCGCTCAAGCCGAAGGGACTGGGCTCGGAAGACTTGATCTACTCGACTTTTCTTGGTGGAACAGATTCGGATCAGGCTTTTGCCGTCGCGGTCGATGAGGCCATTCCTGCCAATGCTTATGTAGTCGGGACGACGACGTCGTCGGACGCGCTGACGGCGCCGGCGGTAACTGGATTCCAATCCGCGCTTCATGGAACGGCGAACGCGTTCTTGGCGACGGTGGGCCAATCGCAGGCGGGCGTGGCATCGCTGAGCTATGCGACTTATCTGGGCGGCAGCGCGAGCGATTCGGCGTTGGGAGTGGTGTCGCTGGGAACGGATGCGGTTTATGTGGCGGGGCATGCGGGCTCATTCGATTTTCCTACGCTGAACACGCTGCAATCGTTCAGCGGAACCGGCGATGCGTTCTTAGCGAAGTTGGATACCACGGCGGCGGGCGCCGCGTCGTTGCTCTATGCGACGTTGCTCGGAGGGGGCAGCGATTCGCAGGGGAATGGCGTCGCGGCGCTGCCGACGGGGGAGATCATTGTGGCTGGGAGCACCACGTCGAATGATTTTCCAGTGGCGGGGAATCCGCAAAATGGCGTGCAGCCGATTTGTGCGAGTTGCCAGGCGGGTCCAGCGAAGCCGGATGCATTTGTTGTGGCGTTTGCGGAAAGCGCGGCGACCGGGCCGATTGTCTCGTTCAATGCGCCGCAACTGGATTTCGGGAACCAGCTTTTTGGATCGCCGAATCCTCCGCAGATCGGAATTCTAACCAACGCCGGTACCGCGGCGCTCACGATTTCCGGGATTGCCATTACTGGAGCGGATGCGTCCGATTTCTCGCAATCGAATGATTGTCCGCTGGGTCCGGCTACGCTGGTGCCACAAGCTAGTTGCCAGCTCACGGTGAATTTTGCGCCGTCCATTCCGAGCGCAGAGACCGCAGCAGTAACCTTCACGGATGATGCGGTGGGCAGCCCACAGAGCATCAACTTGACCGGCGCAGGGCAGGAGCCTCTAGCCACTCTCTCTGCCGCTTCGATTAATTTCGGTAATCAGCCGGCCGGGACCGTCAGCAATTCGCAGACGCTATCGGTGACGAATGGCGGGAATCTGGCGCTGAATATTTCCGTGGTGAACATGACTGGGCCTGACGTAGCGCAATTTCGATTTACCGGCAGCAATACGTGCACGAATCCGCCCATCGTGCAGGCTGGCGCCAGTTGCATCTTGAACGTTGCATTCGCGCCGCAAACGATGGGGCCATTCAGCGCGACCATCGCATTCACGGACAATTCAGGGAATGTTTCTGCAGCATCTCAGTTGGTCGCCCTCACCGGGACAGGCACGGCGGCAGCGCCGACGGCCAACATCGCCCCTGCCGCCCTCAATTTTGGTTCAGAGAGCGTTGGGGCCTCGAGCGGGACGCAATCGACTGAGCTTAACAACACGGGCAGCTTGCCGCTGCAAGTCAGCTCGATTGCAATCAACGGAACGAATTCCTCCGACTTCAAGATCGCGTCCGGGACGACGTGTCCAACAGGCGGCGGCACGGTGGGCGTTCCCGGGTCCTGCAACGTCAACGTTCTGTTTGCCCCTACGTCGACCGGCAGCAAATCGGCTACGCTTTCGTTCTCGGACAATGCTTCGGGTTCGCCGCAGAGCGTATCGCTAAGCGGTACGGGCATCAGTTCGCCGTCGCTCACGGTGGCGCCAACGAATGTCGGCTTTCAGGCACAGACGCTGAAGATGCCGAGTGCTGCCTCGACGGTGACGCTCTCAAATCCTGGTACAACACCGGTGCAAATCTCAGCCGTGGCGATCATTGGTCCCAACAGCGGCGATTTTGTGGAAACGAATAATTGCCCGGGGACGCTGAACCCGAGCGTGAGTTGCCAGGCCAGTGTGGTTTTTCAGCCGCTCGCTGGGGGAGCTCGGACGGCTTCGCTCTCGTTCGCGGATTCGGCCGCGGGAAGCCCGCAGACCGTGACGCTCTCGGGAACAGGCCTTGTGCCGGCGGTTACTCTCTCCCCAGGGAGCTTGAATTTTGCGCTGCAGCTTGCCGCGACTAGCAGCGCGCCGGCAACATCGACACTGCTGAACGCGGGCAACGGCGGCTTGGTAATCTCGAGTCTGGGTCTTAGCGGAGCGAATGCGACTGAATTTTCTGCGACGCAGAATTGCGGAGCGATGCTGGCGCCGGGGGCGTCGTGCAACGTGAGTGTTGTGTTTCAGCCGCAGGCGGGGCAGGCGGGAGCTGCGGCCGCTACGCTAAGCATCAACGACAATGCGCTGGATAGCCCCGAAACCATCGCGTTGTCTGGATCGGCGGATGATTTTTCGCTGACCGCGAGTACGAGTGGAAACGTCACGGCCGCCGTAAGTGCGGGTGCGACGGCAAATTATGGCTTGCAAATAAATTCGCTAAATGGATTCGCCGGGAGTGTGGCGATGTCGTGCTCGGGCGCTCCTGCTCAAGCCTCGTGCAGCGTCTCGCCTTCGCCCGTGGCCGTTTCCGGAACGGGGGCGGCGCCATTTAGCGTGAGCGTTTCGACGCAGCAGGCTGTTGCCGCTCTGCCGGGCGCGCCGGTGGTCACGAAATGTAATCATTGGCCACCCAGAGTGGCGTTCGGCGAGTCGATTAGCCTGGAGATTGCCGTATTCGTGCTGGCGGTGCTCTGCGCCGCGGCATTCAGGCGCCGTCGGGCTTGGGCGCGTCTCGCGGTTGCGTCGCTCTACATCTTCGTGCTGCTTGCGGCGGTGGCGCTCACTTCTTGCGGCAGCGTTAGTTCAGGGACTCAGACTACTTTTCAGCCGGGCACGCCGCCGGGAACCTACACACTCACGGTGACCGGTGCCTTCACGCCCGGCGGCGCAACGCAGGCCGTCAGCCGCAGCGTTCAACTCACGCTCGCTGTGCAATAGCCCGCACGAGGTCTAACCCGTTCGGAAGACCATCGGCGCGGCCTAAAGAGTGTGATCGAGAAAAAGGCTCGCCGCTCC
This sequence comes from uncultured Acidobacteriota bacterium, assembly GCA_963841235.1. Taxonomy (GTDB): domain Bacteria; phylum Acidobacteriota; class Terriglobia; order Acidiferrales; family UBA7541; genus Palsa-147. The sequence goes on from CAWJBU010000002.1 coordinate 372,849, forward strand.
TCGTGTACGTAGTTCCGCGACTCGTAGGATGGTGTTCGCCGCCAATTGCTGCTAGCCTTCGGTGGGAAATTGCATATGATCGCGTTCACGACAGAAGGAAAATTCGCCCCGAGCAGCCAGCCCGGCCCCCGGTTTTCTAATCGATACACGGATACGAACAGAAATCGCCGAAACCCATTGAAAATAGGGCACGGAGCTCATTTCTAACCGAGACAAAATTGCACCCCCCAGAAGCCTCGTTAGCGGCTCTCAAGGGCCCTGGAGTCTTGGAAAAACTCTCAAAAGGATTCTGCTCAGAACTCTTTGATGGCGATGTCGCGCGGATGTGCGCCTACCGGAATCAGCGTGATGAGTCCGCCGGTGGCGGTGCGCACGATGGCGAGATCGTTCGATTGCGTATCGGCGACGAGCAGCATATCGCCGCCGGGACTGAAGGCGAGCGGGCCGGGCTGTTGGCCGACCTGGATGGGGCGGGCGACTTTGCGTTGGTCAATCGCGACAGGCACGACGTGGCCGGCAGCAGCATCGGAGACGAAGAGCAGGGAATCGTCGGCGGTGAGCGCGGCCTGCGTCGGAGCCATACCGAGAAGGAGAAATTCCACCGCCTCGTTGGTCTCGGTGTTCACAATCACGAGGCCGTGGGACGCGGCAGAAGTGACGTAAAGTTCGCCGCCGTCGTTCTTGAGATCGAGATCGTCGGGCACGCCGCCGATATCGAGATTGGCGAGCAGCACGCGCCGGCGCAAATCTACCACCGAGACCTGGCTCGAGCCGCCCGAGGTGATGAAGGCTTTGGAGCTGTCGGGCACGATGGCGATTTGTTCGGGGCGCGGCGCGACTTCGACGACGCCGAGCACGGCCAGCGACTTGGTGTCGAGGAGCGAGACACTGCTGTCATCGTGATTCGAGACCAGCAGAGTTTTGCCGTCGGGAGTGAGGCGCGCGATCCACGGGCGCTGTCCGGCGTGGCCGCGAGCGACGATTTGCCGCGAAGCGCAATCGATCGCCAGAATCTCGTTCGAGCCGGAGGAGGCCACGTAAGCGCGGCGTCCATCGGGCGAAAAATCGAGCGCGAAGGGCTGCGCGCCGGTGGGAATTTGCGCGACGATGGAATTCGAGCGTGTGTCGAGGATCCAGGCCACGCCCGCTGCCGAGCTCACACCCCAAATTTCCGGGCGGGTAGGATGCGCGCGCAAGCCGCTTGGTTCGGAGCCCACGGCGATCGTGGCGATCGGAGCGAGTCTTACGAGATCGATGGCCGAGATGGTGCCGTCGGCGGTGTTGGCCACGTAGGCGTTCAGATGCAGGCCGGGGCGCAGGTAGGCGGGGAGCTTTTCGACCCAGATGAGTTGGACGCCGATCGCGGCGAGAATCGCGATGAGGACTACGACGCGATAGTTCAGGCGAAGCTTCTTCATGAGGAGGCGCGCGGCCTGCGGCTGATCGGCGCGCTGCGCGTGGCGCTCAATTTAGCGATCGATGCAGCACGCTCGCAATCTGATTCACTTCGGCCATGAGTTGCACAAATTCCGACGGAACGATGGATTGCATGCCATCGGAGAGCGCGCGATCGGGATCATTGTGCACTTCGACGAGCAGGCCATCGGCGCCCACCGCGACGGCCGCGCGCGAAAGCGGCAGGACTTTATTGCGGCGGCCGGTGCCGTGGCTCGGATCGACAACGATCGGCAGATGGCTGCGGAGCTGCACGGCTGGAATCATGCTCAGGTCGAGGGTATTGCGCGTGTGATCGCTGAAAGTGCGCACACCGCGCTCGCAGAGGATGATGTTGTAGTTGCCCTCGGCCATGATGTATTCGGCGGCCATCAGGAATTCATCGAGCGTTGCGGACATTCCGCGCTTCAGGAGAATCGGCTTTTTGGCGCGGCCGGCGCGTTTCAGGAGTGAGAAATTCTGCATGTTGCGTGCGCCGATTTGAATCACGTCGGCGTAGCGCTCGACGAGATCGAGGCTTTCGTTGTCGATGGCTTCGGTGACGATGCCGAGGCCGAATTTGTCGCGCACGGATGCGAGAATTTTCAGCCCGGGCTCGCCGAGCCCTTGGAAGCTGTAGGGCGAAGTGCGCGGCTTGTAAGCGCCGCCGCGGAAAAGGCGGGCGCCGGCTTTTTTCACGGCTTCAGCGACGGCGAAAGCTTGCTCGCAAGTTTCAATGGCGCAGGGACCAGCAACGATGCCGACGGCCGGGCCGCCGAATGTGACATCGCCGAGCGGCGTGGGAATTCGGACAACCGAGTTTTCTTGCTTGATATCGCGACTGACGAGCTTATAGGGCTTGCTGACGGGAATACATTCTACGACGCCGGACATGGCTTCGAGCGAGCCGATGTCCACAGCGCCGGTATTGCCGGTGATGCCGATAGCAGTGCGAATCGAGCCGGGAATCGGATGCGCCTTGAATCCCAGCGATTCGATGCGCTCGCAAACCGCCCGCACCTGCTCTTCGGTAGCATGAGATTGCATTACAACAAGCATCGAAGAAAATTTCCTTGGTTTCGCCGTTGTGGGGGAAGGTCTTTTTACCCTGAGGCCCGTACCGGGGCCGAAGGACAACCCTCCCGCCGTTCGGCCCCTTCGCATCGTGCCACTGCTTGCGAAAGCGCCGCCCAGCGAAACGAAAAGTTTACTTCATCGTTTCGAGCCCTGCAAATTCCAAGGCAGAGCTGAGACGGAGGTCGGCAGCCTTTGTAATTGCCGGGAATTCGGAAAATGCAGATCCCTCATCCGCCGCGGCGGATTCTGGATGACACCGCTGGCTCGCTTTCTGGGAACTTGAAAGACGATGCAGGCCGCGATTGTTGCAAGGTCTTCGCGGCCTCGGCGAGGGCCGCGTCGCGCTTCTGCTGTAGGTCGGCGATTGTAGGGGCGACGATTTTATCGGGGATTATGCCCGCACCTTCGAGCTTGCGGCCTTTTGGCGTCATCCACATGGATTCGCTGATTTCGAGGACGCTGCCGCCCTTCATCTCTCTCGGCTTGGTGATGCCGAGGACGCAGCCGCAGGTCTGCGTGCCGATTACTTTCACGCGGCCGATTTCCTGCATTCCGCCGGAGAAAATTTCGGAGGCGCTGGCGGTTCGCGGACCGACGAGCAGCGTAACGGGGCCAGCGTAGATTGCTGCACTGCGCTGCCCGGCCTCGACGTCGAGCTTCAGCTTGACGAGGCCGCCGAGCCAGGCGATGGGCTTGCCCGTGCGCGTCGTATATTTTGCGATCAAGGTCTTGTCGTTCAAAAAGTAGCCGGCGATCGCGATGACTGGATCGAGCTCTCCGCCGCCATTGCCGCGCAGATCCACGATTACGCCGGGTGCGTTTCGAACCTTTTCCAGCGCGGCTTTGAACTCCTTCGCTGTCTTGTGATTGAAGCCGTCGAATTCGATATAGGCCTCGCCCGAAGGCAGGAGCCGCGATTCGACGCTCGGGACATTCGGATAAATTTGCGCCGTCAGAGTCGCTTCGAATGCGGAGCCGTCAAAGCGCGCGAGGCCGAGTTTGACGGCTGAACCGATCGGCGCAGAAAAAACGTCGCGATAGACGAACAATTGATCGGCGCGCTCCGATGATGACGACTCGCGCTTGGCCGCGGCTTCGGCGATGCAGTCCGCGATGGGCTTGCCATCGACGCTGATGACGATCATGCCCGGCTGAATGCCGGCGCGGAGCGCCTCGGAATCCGGTTCGACCGCGGTGATCACCGTCTTGCCTTCGACTTCCGCGGCGGTGAATCCGAGGCCGGCGTGTTCGTGCAGCTTGATGCGCTTCCATTGATCGGGGGAATAGAAGCGCGTGTGGGCGTCGTGGAGCTCGCCGGTCATGCGCCGGACGATGGCGTAGAAATCCTCGTCGTCTTTTGCGGCGCGCACTTCGGGCAGATATTGATCGTGGATGTGATCCCAATTCACGCCGTGGAATGAGGGATCGTAGTAGAAGTCGCGAATATCGCGCCAGACTGTGTCGAAAATGTCGAGGCGGGATCGTTGGGAGAGCGGAGATTGCTCGCGTGCGGGAATTGCGTGGCTGGCAGAGCCAGCAACGAGCGCCAGCGTCAGAAGCAGAGCCAGAGACCATGGACCTCTTCGGAGACGCTGGGCCGATGCGATCATTTCGTGGCCTCTCCTTTGCGCGCGCAAGAAATGAATCTGAGAGGTTTACCGCAATTCTGGGCAACTAGGAATCGCAATTTTGAGGAGGGGTTGTATTCGTGATTGCGGACGAGTGGTCGATCGATGGCGGGACTGTGCTCGAAGATGCCGGGCTAAGAGCCCGGCGCTACATAACCATTGCCGATTTTGAGTCACTTCAGACGCGTTTGCGGCGTTTCGTAAATTCCGTTACACTACTTCGTGCTGCAAGTCGATGCGGCGCTCACCGTTTGCTTTCCGGGAAATTCTGAGGGAATGGCCGAAGAACCACAGAACATAGTACCCGCCTACGAAGACGAGGACGAATACCGCCCGGAACCGACTCCGCCACCCGCGCCGCCCGCGTGGAAGGACGGCAGCACGCGCGTTGGAATTCACACTTCGATTGCCGGTGATATCGCCGGAGCGCTGGATATTGCGCACGGACTGGGCGCAAATGCGCTGCAGATTTTCTCGTCAAGCCCGCGGATGTGGTCGCGCGATCGAGACAGCTCGCGCATTCAAGCCGCCGATGCGGCGCGATTCCGCGAGCGCCGCGAGGCTTTGGGCCTCGGCCCGCTGGTCATTCACGACAACTACCTGATCAATCTTGGCTCGCCGGATCGCGTGCTTCGCGCCCGATCTGTGCAGGCATTTCACGGCGAGCTTGTGCGGGCGCTGGCGCTGGGCGCGGATTTTCTGGTGGCACATCCCGGCGCCTGCTGCGGATCTTCCATGCAAGACGCCATTTCGGCGATTGCCGATGGATTGCGGCAAGCGGCGCGCGGATTGAAGCTCGATGGCCTGCGAATTCTTCTCGAGAATACGGCGGGGCAGGGAAGTTCGGTCGGTTCGCGATTTGAGGAGCTGCGCGCGATTCTCGATCTGTGCGGCGATTTGCCGATGGGCGTGTGTGTGGATACGGCGCATATATTTGCCGCCGGCCATGACATTCGCACGGCGGAAGGCCTCGAACGGGCGCTGCAGCATGTGCAGACGACGATCGGGCTGGCGAATGTGTACGTGGTTCACACGAATGATTCGAAGACGCCGCTCGGATCGCGCGTCGACCGCCACGATCACATCGGCAAAGGTCATATCGGTCTGGAAGCGTTCGGGCGAATTTTGAATCACCCGCTGCTTGCGGGCCGTGCGTTCATTCTCGAAACCCCGATTGACAAGCCCGGCGATGACCGCCGCAACGTCGCGGCGCTATGGAAGCTGCTGGGCAGGGAAGTGCCGAAGCAGCGGCGAGGGCGAGATGGCATCGCGATTCGGCACCGCGTGAAAGCGCGAACGGCACGCCGAACGGGCCGCGCGCACCCGAGCGAGCGTCCGCGAAAAGCGGCTCGCGCGAAGGCTGCCGCGCGCCGCGCAGCTCTGAAATCACGAAGACGAGGGAACTGATCTTGGGCCAGTACGATCCACGCGCGATCGAAGAGAAGTGGCAGCAGGTATGGGACGAGCAGCATGCCTTCTACGCCGACGTCGATCCCTCGCGCCCGAAATACTACATGCTCGAAATGCTTCCGTATCCCTCGGGCACCATGCACATGGGGCACATGCGGAATTACACCATCGGAGATGCGGTGGCGCGGTTTCGCTGGATGCGCGGCTTCAACGTGCTGCACCCGATGGGCTGGGACGCCTTTGGTTTGCCCGCGGAAAATGCCGCGATTCAGCGCGGGATCGATCCGCGCGAATGGACAAAGCAGAACGTCGCGGAATTCAAGCGCGTATTGAAGCGTTTCGGCTTCAGCTACGACTGGCGCAAGGAAATTTCCACCTGCGAGCCGGAATACTATCGCTGGAATCAGTGGTTTTTCCTGCGGATGCTCGAGCGCGGAATTGCATATCGCAAGAAGAGCCGCGTGAATTGGTGCCCGAAGTGCCAGACGGTGCTGGCAAACGAGCAAGTGGTGAACGGCTGCTGCTGGCGGCATGAAGATACGCTGGTCGAGGCGCGCGAGATCGAGCAGTGGTTTCTGAAAATAACGCAGTACGCGGAGCAATTACTCGCGGACATGAAGGAGATTGAGGAGGGCTGGCCCGAGCGCGTTCTCACGATGCAGCGGAACTGGATCGGTAAATCCAAGGGCGCGCGCGTGCGATTTGCCGTGGAAGCGTCTGACGCCGCGATTGAAGTATTCACGACGCGCATCGACACGATTTACGGCGCTACGGCTGTAATTCTCTCGCCAGAACACGCGCTGGTGCCGAAGTTGCTTGGCGGAGCTTCGGCGCCGGCAGGCACGCACGAGGAATGGGATCGCCTCCGCAAGCGGGTGCTGAAGACCGAGGAAATCGCGACCGCGGAGAAGGAAGGATTCTTTACGGGCTGCTACGCGCTGAATCCTTTCTCGGGCGAGAAGATTCCGATCTGGGTGGCGAACTTTGTTCTCGCTGAGTATGGCACCGGTGCGGTGATGTGCGTGCCAGCCCACGATGAGCGCGATTTTGAGTTCTGCCGCAAATATAGCTTGCCCGTGCGCGTGGTGGTGCAGCCGCTCAATGCTGCGCCGCTCGTCGGCGAGACAATGACGGTCCCGTTTGTCGAGCATGATCAGGGCACGCTTGTGGCTTCGGGGCCTTACTCCGGACTTGCGCCTGAGCAAGCGATCGAGAAAATGACCGCCGACGCCGAGGCGCGCGACTTCGGCAAAGCCCAGATCACTTACCGGCTGAAAGACTGGGGCATCTCGCGGCAGCGTTATTGGGGCACGCCGATTCCCGTCATCTACTGTCCGAAATGTGGCCTGGTGCCTGTTCCCGACGATCAGCTTCCGGTGAAGCTGCCCGAAAAAGTGGCGCTCGTTGAGACCGGGCAATCGCCGCTGGCTACCGCGCTCGAATTCGTGAACGTGAAGTGCCCGAAATGCGGCGAGGCGGCGCGGCGCGAGACCGACACGATGGACACGTTCGTCGATTCATCCTGGTATTTCTATCGCTACACCGATCCGCATAACGACAAAGCGCCCTTCGACAAAGAAATCGTGCGGCATTGGTTTCCGATCGACCAGTACGTCGGCGGAATCACGCACGCGATTCTGCATCTGCTCTATTCGCGATTCTTCACCAAGGTGATGCGCGACATCGGCCTAGTGAAGATCAACGAGCCCGTGACGCGCCTATTCACGCAGGGAATGGTGCAGAAGGGCGGCGTGGCCATGTCGAAGTCGCGCGGAAACGTGGTCGGCGCGATCGAGATGGCGGAGCAGTACGGCTGCGACACCGGGCGGCTCTACACGCTCTTCGCGGCGCCACCCGAGAAGGATTTGGAATGGAGCGAGCAGGCGATTGAAGGCTGCTCGCGCTTTTTGCAACGCGTTTACCGCCTCGTGGACGCGCACGCGGAGCGTTTGCGCGGCGTGAAATCGCTTTCGTATGACGGCTTCGATATCGCAGGCGCGACGGAAAAGGAAAAGAAGCTTCTCCGCAAGGCGCACCAAACGCTGAAACGAATCACGCGCGACTTTGAGCAGCGCTGGCATTTCAACGCATCGGTGGCGCTGATCATGGAATTGTTCAACGAACTGCACGCGCAGGAGCCGCTCGGCGAGGGCGCGAATCCGGCAGTCGTCAAGAAAGTATTCGAGATGATGGTGCTGATGCTTGCGCCCATCACGCCACATATCGCCGAGGAACTCTGGGAAATGCTCGGAAACCCGGGCGGAATCATGAAACGGGGCTGGCCCGACTATCGCGAAGATCTCGCCGCCGAAGAAGAGTACGAAATCGTGGTGCAGATCAATGGCAAGGTGCGCGCGAAGCTTTTGGTGGCCGACGGAATCGGTGAAGGTGAGTTGCGCGACCAAGCGATGAAAGATGCGCATGTCGCGGCGCTGGTCGCGGGTAAAACGCTGGCAAAAGTGATTGTGGTGCCGAAGCGGCTCGTCAATATCGTGTTGAAGTGAAAGGAGCGCAGTGAGCGTCAAGAAAGGAATCGTCGTCCTCGATTTCGGCGGGCAATATACGCAGCTGATTGCGCGCCGCATCCGCGAGCAGGAAGTTTTCTCCGCGATTCTGCCGTGTAACGCGAAGCTGGAAGAAATTCGCCGGCACGATCCGATCGGCATCGTGCTCTCAGGCGGGCCAAGCTCCGTTTACGACAAAGACGCGCCGGTCTGCGATCCGGAAGTTCTGCGGCTGCGCATACCCGTGCTGGGCATTTGCTACGGAATGCAGTGGATGGCCCACGTTCTAGGCGGCGACGTGCAGAAAGCTGAGCGCCGCGAATATGGCCGGGCGCAGCTCGAGCGAGAGGGAGAGTCCAAGCTGTTTAGCGGTGTTCCGCGCAGCCTGAAGATCTGGAACAGCCATGGTGATCACGTCGTTGGGCTCCCGCAAGGATTCGTTGTCACCGGGCGGACATCGAATGCCGTGGCGGCCATCGAAAATGCGGCCGCAAAACTGTGCGCGGTCGAATTTCATCCCGAGGTGTTGCATACGGACTGCGGTACGGAGATTCTGCGGAATTTTGTCTTTGAAATTTGCGGCGCGCAGAAGAATTGGAGCCGCGCCGGCTTCATCGACGAGACCGTCGCCGCGATCCAGAGGCAAGTAGGCGATGCGCGCGCCCTATGTGCGCTGAGCGGAGGCGTCGATTCGGCGGTCGCGGCGGCGCTGGTTCATCGCGCGATCGGCGATCGGTTAACGAACGTATTCGTGGATACCGGCCTCCTGCGGAAAAATGAATACCAGGAGACGCTCGATCTCCTGCGCAACCGCGTCGGCTTGAATGTGGATGGTGTCAACGCGTCGCAGAGATTTCTCTCGCGGCTCGCCGGAGTCACCGATCCGGAGACCAAGCGCAAGACCATCGGTGCGGACTTCATCGAGGTGTTTGCCGAAGAGGCGCGCAAGCTTTCGGAGAAATCGGTGAACGGCGCCGGCAAAATCCGCTTTCTGGTGCAAGGGACGCTGTACCCCGACGTGATTGAATCCGTCTCCGTGAAAGGCCCTTCGGCAACCATTAAGACGCATCACAACGTGGGCGGCCTGCCGAAGGACATGCCCTTCGAATTAATCGAGCCGCTGCGGGATTTATTCAAGGACGAGGTACGGCGTATCGGCAGGGAACTCGGCTTACCTAAGGAGATCCTGGTGAAACACCCGTTCCCCGGCCCGGGACTCGCCGTGCGTCTGCTCGGCGAGATCACGCCGGAGCGCCTGGACACACTACGAGCGGCGGACGCAGTGGTGGTGGAAGAGATTCGCCGCGCGGGGCTCTACGAGAAAGTCTGGCAGGCGTTCGCCGTTCTTCTTCCCATTCGCAGCGTCGGCGTCATGGGTGACGGCCGAACGTACGGCGACACCGTCGTCGTGCGCGTCGTTGATTCGCAAGACGCGATGACAGCCGATTGGTCGCGATTACCCCGGGAAGTGCTGGAGCGAATTTCGACACGAGTGGTGAACGAAGTCGCGGGAGTAAACCGCGTCGTTTACGACATCAGTTCGAAACCGCCGAGCACTATCGAGTGGGAATGAAAGGGCCGAGCACCAGCTGACTCAGAGGTCGTACGCCCTAACGGTTCGCCATTTTCTGGGCCATGTACAGCAGCAGCCGCCGGTCCGGCTCCTCGAGCCGTCCCAGCAGACGCCGCATGCGCCCCAGAAAACGCGCCTCTTTCCCCTTGCTGCCCCAGGCGATATCATCTGCCGACTTCCGCTTGGGAAGGTTCGGCAGCTCAGGAGGCTCCTCGCCATCGTAGAACAATTGATAGAGAGGGATCTCCATCGCGCGCGCCAGCTTTTCGAGCGTCTCGATCGCCGGAACGGTATGGCCGTTCTCGACGCGCGAGATGTAGCAACGAAGCAAGCCAGTGCGCTTTTCGATGTCGCCCTGTGATAGTTTCTTGGTTTCGCGTAACAGACGTAGCCGATCGCCGATAATCATGCGTGTAGTGTTAACATAGCCATTAGCTGGCTGCAAGTACAAAGTGCGATTTTTCGAAGTTTTTTCGCGTCCAATCTGGGTGTAACCGGAACCCCATGCCCAACGTCCCAAAAGATGTGGCTGCTTCTGCCCAAGCGATTCCCGCTCTCGGGGTTCTGACCGCTGGTCAGAAAGACGAGAGGGAACTGGTCCGGCTGGCCCAAAATGGCACAGTCGAAGCCTTTGAGGAGCTCGTCCGCCGGCACCAGCAGCGGGTCTTTGCCGTCGTTGCACGAATCTTGCATAGACGTGAAGACGTGGAAGAGATTGCCCAGCAAGTATTTCTGAAGGCTTACGTCTCCATACGCCGGTTTGACATGCGCTCGGCGTTTTCCACATGGCTATACAAGATTGCGGTGAACGAATGCTGGGATTCGCTGAGGAAGAAGAAAGTACGGCCACTAGTCTACGAATCAGACCTTTCCGAAGAGCAGGTCCAGCGCCTCGATTCCTATGCGTCCGTCGGCCGAGGCCCTGCCGGCCCGGATGAGCAGGCGCAGGCCCGGGAGCTTGTCGAACTGCTGCTTTCGAGCCTGTCGGAGGAAGACAAACGGATTTTGTTGCTGAAGGAAGTGGAAGGGCTTTCGGTTCAGGAAATCGCCGAGATCTTTGGATTGAACGTAAATACAGTCAAGGTCCGGATGTTTCGCGCCCGGGCGGCCATGATGGATGTTTACCGCCGCCGCTTCGGCGCAGACGGCCGGGTGCAGTCGAAAGAAAGGAGGGGATGAGCCATATGGACGAGCGAAAAGAGTATCAAGCCTGTCCGGAGTACGAGGCCGTCCTCGAGGACTATGTTTCGGATGAATTGGGCGGCGCGGAGAAGGAAAGCGTCGCGGCTCACTTGCAAACTTGTGGAGGTTGTGCCGCGGCGGTTGATGCAACGTTGCGCGGCCGCTCGATCTTGCGTTTGGCTGGAGACGCCGTCGAAGACCCGGGGCCATTTTTCACGCGCCGGGTGATGTCGCGCATCCAGGCGCTGGACCAGCGGTCTGGGTCGGAGAGGAGCTTCTGGAAGCCGCTCGAGATATTGGCGCTGCGCGCCGTGTGGGCCTCGGCAGCCGCGATCACCTTGCTCGTGGCTTACGGGAGCCTGTCCGGTGTGCCGCTGAAACCGACGGTTGCAGAGGTTCGTTCCGCGGATCAGGGTGGATTGTTCGCCGATCCTATGACCGTCCCGTCGAGCCAAGATGAGATGTTTATGAGAATTACGGACACGCGCCATGGAGAATAACAGCGTTCAACGGAAGGCCGGGATTCTGGTGGCGGCTGTGTTTCTGCTCGGTGTCGTCTTCGGCGGCGTGGGCGCGCACTATCTGGAAGTCAGGACCAACGGCGCACACACCATTTCCGGATATCCGAAGCATACCGAGGTTATCAAGCAGCTCACACTCCAGGTTGGATTGACGCCCGATCAGGAGAAGCAAGTCACCGTGGTGATCGACGACGTCCGCGCACGCATGCACGAACTCTCGCAGCAGCAGAAGCCTCAGGCCGATGCGATCCGCGCCGAAGGACGCCAGCGGATTCGCGCTCTCCTCACTCCCGAGCAGCAGCCCAAGTACGAAAAGTTCCTGCAGCAACTCGACGCCGATCGCGCCCAAGCTGAGAGCCAGCGCTAACCGTCATCATCGCGCGCCATCTTTCTTGGCGTGAGACATCGGGTGTGTGCGGATCTTTGTAGGGCACGGGTTCACGACCCGCTCGGTGTTGATCAGGTCTTTCCGGATATAACCGCGAACCCAAATCCACCCCGGGGGCGTGGTTAATCCGCCCCCCTACGAAACGTTCGAGCAGGGGATCAGTTTAGAATGGAATATCTTCGTCTGAAATTTCCGGGCCGGCTTGCGGCATTGAGTCATCCGGCGCAGGCGCATCCGCATCAAAACCCGATCCGCTGGCGACCCCGCCTCCCGCACTGACTCCTGCGGCCATGCTCTCCGCGCGGGACGTCAGCATTTTCATCACATTCGCGACAATCTCGAACGACGTTCGCTTTTGCCCATCGCGCTTGTCTTCCCACTGCCGCGATTGAATCCGGCCCTCGATATAGACGAGGTGTCCCTTCTTCAGATACTGCTGCGCGATCTCGGCCAGCTTCGACCACATGACGATGCGATGCCACTCGGTGCGCTTCTGCCGTTGGCCCGACCGGTCGGTGTACGTCTCATCAGTAGCCATCGAGAAATTGCACACTGCCTGGCCTGTTCCGGTGAAGCGCGTTTCCGGATCTTTGCCCAACCTGCCGACGAGAATCACTTTGTTGACGGACATAAAAACACCTGCCTGTTTAGAGACTGCGGAGGTTTCCGCTGAGGCGAGTATAACCGAAGTGGGCCGCGGAGCGCTGGGAAACGGATTTAGTGCGGGGTGGTGGCCGCAGGCACGCGCGGCGACAATTCGCGAACGTGCGCTTCGGCGCGGCGCGCTTCATCCGTGCCGGGGAATTTGCTGACGACAGTGCGAAACTGCCGCAGCGCGCTGGCCTTTTGGCCCGTGGCAAGCATGGCTTCGCCCTTTTTCAGCGATGCCGCGGCGATTTTGAAGCTCTTCGGATAATTCACGAGCACCAGATCGTAGGCCGCCATGGCGTTCGGGTAATCGCCCTGCGCATAGCTGATCTCGCCGAGATAGAACTGCGCGTTCCCGGCGAGATCGGAGCTCGGAAAATTCTTCAGAAAATCGCCAAATTCCTGCCGCGCGAGATCGTTCCGCCCGCTGCTGAAATCGCGCAGCGCATTTTGATAGAGCGTATCCGAGGAAATCGGAGACGGAACGGACGGCGGCTGCGCCATCGAAGTGGGCGGCGCGGACCCCGCGCCGGCACCACCGCCGCCGGCCGTCGAAGATCCCGGCAGCTTGGCGTCAATGCTCTGCAGCAGATTCTGTATGTCCGTGAGCTGCTGCGAAAGTTTGCCGACACGCGCTTGCATGTCCTGCATATTGTCCGAGAGTCCTTGCGATTGTGTGGCCAGCGTATCCACGCGCGCGCCGGTATTCGCCTGCGCGTCCTGGAAGGTCTTCTGCAGCGCGCCCATCTGATTGTTGACGCGATTTTCCGAATCGAGCGATTGGTTCACGAGCGTGCGAAGCTCGGCCAGGCGCTGGTCCATCGCGCTGCGCATGTCCTGCTGGCCCTGCAGAAGCTGGGCCACGGACTGCTGCAGCTCGATGATTTCACGCGCCACCGCCGATGCCGGCTGCGGCGCGATCAACTGTCCCGCGAACGCCCCAAGAAATACCGCCGCGACTACCAGTGCAACCGTTCCCTTGCGCGACATCCGTCCTCCTTGCCGTCGCGCGGGCGTCGCGGAGCTACGCGCTCCTTGACGCCCGGCGAGCCGTTTCGTCCGTCTCAGCTTACTGCGCCCGCACGAAGTGCGCACGCCGATTCTGCTGCCAGCACGTTTCCGTGTGCTCGCTGCAGAATGGCTGCTCCTTGCCGTAACTTACCGTGGTCATGCGATCGGTGGGAATTCCGAGCTGGATCAGGAAATCCCGGGCGGCCTGCGCACGCCGCTCGCCGAGACCCAAATTGTATTCGGTTGAGCCGCGCTCGTCGCAGTGGCCTTCGATGCTTACCTTGATCTGCGGATAGGAGCGCAGGAATTCCGCCGTTCGCGTCAGCGCGGAACGCGCGTCGGCGCGCAAGTCCGACTTGTTGAAATCGAAATACGCATCTTGCACGTTCTGTCGGAAAAGCTCGTCCATCCCCGGCTGCGCCGCAGGAGGCGCTTCAGCAGCGGCCGCCGCTACAGTGATGCGCACGCTGGCTGTGGCCGAGCCGCCCGGACCATTCGCCGTAATTTGATACGTCGTCGATTCCGCCGGCGTCACGGTCGTCGTGCCCGAAGGCGCCACGCGGCCCACTCCCGGAGCGAGATTAAGATCCGTCGCGTCCGTGGACGACCACGTCAACGTCGCCGCTTCGCCCGGATTGATTGAAGTGGTCGAAGCGTTGATCGTCACGGTCGGCTGAGCCGGAGCTGGCGCCGGCGCGGCAGCCGGTGGCGCGGCACCGACTTGCTTTTTACATCCGCCCACGAGCAAAGCGAAACCCGCCAGGCAGCACACCATTGCAACTTGTCGCAAAGAATAGTCCTTCATCAAAAGTCCTCCTTCGGCGCTACCACTATCATCGGCGATGGCTGGAACCCGCGCCGGAAATTTGTACTACGATTGGGCCCTTGAAATTCGTTGCCGCCGCCGCGTGTTTCCGTATCTGCAAGCGCTAAGCGGCGAGTTGAAAAGCATATTCGTCACTTGGGAGACCAATTCGGCGACTCATTCTGGCCGGAGAACGTGAGCTGCTTCGGCTCGCTTCCGTCGGCAAGCATTGTCCAAATTTGGCGCGTCCCGGTTCGCGTGGATTCAAAAACGAGGTGCCGGCCGTCGGGCGCCCAGCTCGGCCTTTCATTGCGCCCGGCATCGCGAGTCAATTCGACGAGCGCGCGGCTCACGATATCCATGATGTACATATCAAAGTTCCCCGATGGCCGCCTCCAGGCAAACGCCAGAAGCTGTCCGTTTGGCGACCATGCCGGATCGACGACGTAGCCCATGTCAGGCATGGCGATCTTTTCGATGTTCGAGCCGTCCGCATTCATCTGGTAGAGCACCGGCTCGCCGCCGCGGTCGCTCACAAATATGATTTGCTGGCCGGTCTTCGGGTTCCACACGGGCGATGTGCTCACTGCCTTCGTGAGCGTCACACGCCTAATGTGCGAGCCGTCGGCGTCCGTCACAACAATTCCTTGGTCGCCCATGGCGCTCGACATGAACGCCAGCTTCGAGCCATCCGGCGACCAAGCGGGCGAGCTATTTGTTCCCTTGTAGCGCGGGAAGCTGATGAGCCGGTTCGATTCCGCCGAGTAGAGGCAGATTTGCGCCGAGACAACTTTTTGGTAGGGCGCGAAGCAGGTGAACGCGATCCGCGTGGCATCGGGCGACCAGCGCGGCGTCAGCGCAATCGTGCCAACGTGCGTGATCTGATGCTGGTTCGCGCCGTCATAATCCATCATCCAGATTTCCTTGTTGCCGCTGCGGCCGCTTACGAACGCGATCTGCGTGCTGGCGATGCCCGGAAGTCCGCCACTCAGGCGCGCAATAATGTCGTCGGCAAATTGGTGCGCGAGCTTGCGCGCATCCCCGTCGGTCGCGGCGCCGCGATATATTTTTTGCAGCACGGCTTGCCCGGTCGGCGAGCGCACGTCGAAGAGATTTCCGTTTGCGGCAAGGCTTGAGCCTTCCGCGTCTAGACTGCCGAATGCCAACATGAAGGCGTTCGCTGGGGCCGCGCTCCAATCGGTGGGTCGCAATTGCCCCGGCTGCGTCGGAACGCTCGGCGGATAAAAGCTCGGGCTGACCAATTCGACGATGCCGCTGTACTCGAGGTCGTTCCACAGCACATCGTGAAACGTTTTCTCCAGTGGCTGCGCGGGCGCCGCGCTCGCGCCGAAATCCGCTACGGCCAGCCGCGCCTTGGCGACGCCGAGCCCCGTGCCGGTCTTAAACCAATCCTGTGCCGCAGCGGGCCTCGCCACGCAAAGCATGGCAACGAGCGCGGCGAGCAACACCACGCCACGAAGCCCGAATCGAATCACCGCCCGCGATTCCATTTTCACTCCCGCTCTCCTGTCTACCATCAGCTCCGGCGCGTGCGCAATGCATCGGCCAACTTACTGCCGCCGAAAATCAAAATAGAAATCGACCGAAACATATCCGCCGCTATAGTCGCCCGGCAAAGGCTGCAGCGGACTCGACGCCCGAATCGCTCGCACAGCCGAAGTGTCCACCGACGCGTTCCCGCTCGACTGCAGGATCTGGATATTCGCCACAGTCCCGTCGCGCATGATCTGGAACGAGATATCCGCGCGCGGCGCTGCACGTATACTCGGATCGACCGTCGCTTGCAGCCAATTCCCGCTCACGCGTCTTTGGACGGCCTCGACGTACCACGAATATCGTTGTCCAAAATTTCCACCGCCCGCGCCCGTGAATCCCATGCCCGCCTGCGTTGAGCCGCTGCCCATCGTGAACGTCGTCGCGGAAGAGTAGGGAACTGCCGGCGTTCCTCCGCCGCCATAGGGAACGGCGTTGGTCGGTGGCGGCGTCTTGTTCTCGAGCAACTTTGAAGGCTTCGACACATATTTCGGCGGCTTGTTCTTCTCAAATTTCGGAATCGGCGTCGCGTCTTCTACTTTAGGCTTCGGCTCGGGCTCGGATTTGTAAAGCCCTTTGGTCTCGTCCACCACGCGGCTTTCCGTCACCGTATCCGGCTGCGGCAGCGGCACCGCGGGAACCGCCGCCGGCACGCTGCCCACGATCCCCACTGAAATCGAACCTCCAGGCCCTCCCCAGTCGCCCTCGTGCGGCGTCGCTTTCATCAGAAAAACCATGCCGGCAAAGAGCGCCACATGAAAAATCGCGGACAGCCTAAGCGGTCCTTTGAGGCTCTCGATCGGAGGTTCGAAGTAAGCGTCCATATCACTGCGATTGCGCGCGCTCGGTGAGCGGCTTGGTCACGATTTGCACATTGAGTACGCCGGCTTGCTGCAGTGCATCGAGCACCGTGGTCACGCTGCCGAACGGCACGGTCTCATCGCTGCGCAGAAAAACGGGCTGATGAGCTGGGTCAGTTGTTTTTGCACGAACCTGGTTGCCCAGGTCATGAATATTGATGGGCGTATCGCCGAGATAGACGCGCTGCGAGCGATCGATGGTGACCACCAGTCGCGCCTCGGAGATTTCTTTCACGGTCTTCGTTTTCGGCAGATCCACTTCGATGCCTGATTGCAGAATCGGCGCCGTGATCATGAAGATCAGCAGCAGCACCAGCACCACGTCCACGAACGGAACGATATTGATCTCCGAAAGTGTCGAGCCCGATTCGCGCGAAGTTTGCGGCATAGCGTCAGCTATAAAGCGTCTCGATGCGCGAGACGAATTCCATGGCGAAGTTGTCCATCCGCGCTGCTTCGGATCGCACTCGTTGGAGATAATGGTTGTAGGCAATTACCGCGGGAATCGCCGCGAAAAGTCCAGCCGCTGTGGTGACCAGCGCCTCGGCGATGCCCGGCGCGACAACACGAAGGCTCGCCGCTCCCGCGGTACCAAGCCCCTCAAACGCGTCCATCACGCCCAACACGGTTCCGAAAAGGCCGATGAACGGCGAGACCGAGCCGATCGTCGCCAGCGCGGGCATCCACTTCTCGAGCGCGCGCACCTCTTCCGCCGAACTCAGCTTCATCTCCACGCCGATCGCGTTCACGTTCTTCGGCTTGCCGCCACTGGGATTTGTGCCGACTACTTGGCTCTGCAATTCGCGAAAGCCCGCCTCATAGAGATTCGCCAGCGGGGAACCGCCCGCCGCGGCGCGCAGCGTCCGCGGATCAGCCAGCCCACGGCCGGAGCGAAAGACTTGCAGGAATTTTTTCGTTTGCGGTTCAATGCGGCTAAACAGCCGCGATTTCGCAAGAATGATGGCCCAAGAATATAGCGAGAGGAAGAGAAGGATTGCGAGGACGATTCTTGCTATCCAGCCTGTTTGCTCGACTAGAGCTTGAATCCTTCCTTGATAGAAAAGCGCAGCGATTCCGAAAATTGTGTCCCCCCAGAAATTGTATCGTAATCCGACCGAATTTTACGTTAGCACATGCGAAAAGCGCGGTCAAAGCAGCCACCCGCAATCGCTTTTCGCGGTGCCGTCTTACGCGTCACAGTCTACTCTGTCTGCCGCGCGTGAATCGCTGTGCTAAGATGAGAGTTTCCATGAGCGAGAGTATCCACATTCCCCTCGAATCGCTGGTTTCGCGCACTGCGGCGGGAAGCAATGCGTCCAGCGCGGCTGCGCAAACCTCCGCTCGTCAATATGATGCGGCTTCGCCCGCCTCGGTGACGCCGGGGGCCGGCAAAAGTTTCTATATCGAGACGTTCGGCTGCCAGATGAACGTCCACGATTCGGAGAAAGTTGTTGGCGTGCTGGCCGGACGGGGCTACCGGCAAGTCGAGAAGCTCGCCGAAGCCGATCTCATTTTTTACAACACGTGCAGCATTCGCGAGAAAGCGGCGCAGAAAGTATTCTCGCGTCTGGGCGAGTTTCGCGGCACTCCGGGCGAGAATAAGATCATCGGAGTGCTCGGCTGCCTCGCGCAGCAGGAAGGCGAGGATATTTTCGAGCGCGCGCCGTGGGTCAGTCTCGTTTGCGGCTCGGCCAGCTATCGCAAGCTGCCGGAATTTTTGGCGCAACTGGAATCCGGCGGCCGCCGCGTGATGGGCCTCGATCTCGATACCGACGAGACCTTCGAGACCGAGCTGACGCGCCGCGATAATCCCTTCCGCGCCTATCTCACCATCATCGAAGGCTGCGACTATGCCTGCGCCTACTGCGTCGTGCCGCATACGCGCGGCCCGGAACGCAGCCGCCGCAGCGACGCGATTCTCTTCGAGGCGCGCCGCTTGGCCGATTTGGGCTACAGCGAAATTCAACTCCTCGGCCAGACTGTGAATTCCTATCGCGACCCCGGCCCGCGCAAGCTGAATTTCGTCGAATTGCTTCTCGAAGTAGCCGCTGTGCCGGGAATTCGCCGCGTGCGCTTCACGACTTCTCATCCCAACGATTTCACGCGCGAAATCGTCCGCGCCATCGAGGAAACGCCCGCCCTCTGCAATCACATCCATCTCCCAGTCCAATCCGGCTCGACGCCCATCCTGAAATCCATGCTGCGCACCTACACGCGCGAGGAATATCTCGAGAAGATCGACTGGATTCGCGCCGCGCGCCGCCCCATCAGCATCACTTCCGACATCATCATCGGCTTCCCCGGAGAAACCGATTCCGATTTCGAGGCAACTCTCTCGCTCCTCGACCGCGTCCAGTATGATGGCGTGTATTCTTTCAAATATTCTCCGCGGCCCAACACTCCGGCTCAATCGATGGCCGACGCCATCCCTGAAGAGGAGAAGAGCCGGCGCCTGGCGGTACTCATGGAGCGCCAGCGCCAAATTCAAATCGCGCTCAACGAAAAGCTGGTCGGCGAGTCGTTCGAAGTCCTGGTAGACGCCCACCACTCCGCCCGCAATCAGTGGGGCGGACGCACCTCTTGCAATCGAGTTGTAAATTTCTCTTCGCCGCGCGAAAATCTTCTGGGAGAATACCTGCAAGTCAAGGTCACGCGCTCGGGACCCAACAGCCTGGTCGGCGAGCACTTGGTCTGAGTCTCCGGGAGGTACCATGGAACTCGAGGTCAAGATTCGCGGTCTGATGATGGATCCAGTGACCAACATGCCTGTAGTGGTCCTCAAGGAAACGCAAGGCAGCGGCGTGCTGCCCATCTGGGTGGGCATTTACGAAGCCAACGCCATCGCGCTCGAAATCGAAAAAGTGCAAACGCCGCGGCCGATGACGCACGATCTACTGAAGAATGTCCTCACAGGTCTGAACGTCCACGTGCATCGCGTGGTCGTCTGCGATCTGCGCGACGACACGTTCTACGCGCTCATCTGGATGGAACGCGACGGCCAGATGATGTCCATGGACGCCCGCCCGAGCGATGCCCTGGCTCTCGCTCTGCGCCTAGACTGCCCCATCTTCGTCGAAGAAGACGTCATCAAGACTTCGAAAGTCTCCACCGCCGCCGCCGAACGGGGCACCAACGAAGAACTCCGCAAATGGCTAGAGAATCTCAGCGACGAAGATCTAGGCCGCTACAAGATGTAAGTAGCGCCGGCGTCCCTGCCGGCATCCGACGACCTCGTTCGCGCCACATGCACTGCTCTCGCGCGGACTACGCAGCCCACGAACTCTATAGATGCACCGCCACGCGCCGCGCAAGATTGCGATTCCATCCGGCACCGGATGTCGTAAGATGCCGGCGGGGACGTCGGCGCTACTGAAAGCACCGGCCCCCATCGAGCTCTCGCTTTTTCCCTTGCACTATCCCCCCGCCATCGGTAGAGTTAGCCCCACCGGGTAGTACTGAATCTTCAGGCCTCTCCCATATATAGGCCTGCGGTTGCCGGGGAAGGGAACGGTGTTCGGCTTGGCCTGCGTCCTCGCGGTTGCCAATCAAAAAGGCGGCGTCGGTAAGACCACCACCGCCATCAATCTCGCCGCTGCCATCGCTCTTCGCAAGAAGAAAACGCTGCTGATCGACCTCGATCCGCAAGCAAACGCAACGATCGCTTTTTTCGATCCCGCGGAACTCCAGGCTTCCATGTTCGACATCTTCAGCGATCATCCCGTGGCGCTTGCGAGTGTTATCCGCCCGACGAAAGATCCGAATCTTTTTGTGGCGCCGTCGCGTCTTGCTCTGGCGAAGCTCGAGCAGCAGCTCGCCGGCCAATTCGATGCGCCGTTCAAATTGAAAGACGCGCTCACGCCGATACTGCACGAATACGATTACATCGTGATGGACACGCCGCCGGCTCTTGGCATTCTCACGGTCAATGCTCTCGTCTCCGCAACGCATCTCCTGGTCCCCATTCAAGCCGCCTATTTCGCCATCGAAGGCACCGATGATTTGCTCGAAACTTTCGGCCGCATCCGCTCGCGGCCCAATCCCGAGCTGAAAATTCTCGGCGTGGTCATCACGCTCTTCGACAAACGCACCAACATCTCGCGCGACACGCACGAACAAATCCGCGCGACATTTGGCAGCGCATTATTCAAAACGCGCATCAGCAAGAATGTGCGTCTCGAAGAAAGTCCGGCCTACAAGGAAACGATTTTCAGTTTTGCGCCGAAATCTTCCGGCGCCGAAGAGTATCGCAAGCTTGCCCTGGAGGTATTGCAACGTGTCGAGGAAGATAGGGTTACCCGTCACTCTCAAGATGCGGCATGACGCGCACTACGTCGAGACGCTAGCCAGCTACAGCGGCGCGTCCATCGGCCGCATGATCCCAATCGAGAAAGTGCGCCCGAATCCGGACCAGCCGCGCAAGACCATCGGCGATATCCGCGAGCTCGCCGACTCGATCCGCGAAAAGGGCGTGCTCGAGCCGCTGCTCGTGCGCTTCGTGCCGCGCGAAGACACTTACTACATCATCTCCGGCGAGCGCCGCTATCACGCCTCGCGTGCGGCGGGCCTGCACGAAGTTCCGTGCATCGAGAAGATCGCCGACGACGCCGAAACGCTCGAGCTCGCGCTGATCGAGAACTTGCAGCGCAAAGACCTCACCGCCTTCGAAGAAGCCGACGGCCTTTCGCGCCTGGCCGAGCATTTCGACTACACGCACGACGACATCGCCCGCAAAATCGGCAAAGCGCGCTCGTCGGTAACCGAGACGCTTTCTATCCGCGTGATTCCCGGAGCCGATCCGCAATCCTGCATCGAGAAGGGAATCACGACCAAATCGCTGCTGCTGCAGGTGGCGCGCCAGCCGAATGAAAAGAAAATGCGCGAGATGGTCGAACGCATCGCCGCCGGCGGCCTGTCTCGCGACGAAGCCCGCCGCGCCCGCCAGGAAGAAAACGTTCCGGCGCCGCGCCCGCAGCCATTCCTCTTCGACTTTCAGCCGGAGGACAATTCGTTCCGCCTGCGGATTCTGTTCCGCAAGAGCAACGTAAGCCGCGACGAGCTAGCCGCCACGCTGCGCGCCATCTTGCGCGACATCGAATCCGGCGACATCTCCAGCTCCGCCGCTTAAGTCGGCGCGATGACTTAGCGCATTAACTCAGCGCAATTACTTGTCGCTATAAGCCACTTGGCTGTCATCCTGAGCGAAGCGAAGGATCTGCATTTTTGTGGTTTAGCCTCGTAAGGGAGGCTCTTCAGTCCTCCTGCCTTTCGGCCCCGGTTTTCGCTCCCGCTGTCTATTTGCGCTTACGCCGCCATCTCCCACATTCCCCTCGAAATTGCTCCGCGCCATTGCTACCGTTTAATCATGGGTGGTCCAGCCAAGCCGCCAGCCCGTCCCGAACTCCGGCGCCGCAGCCGGCGCGTGAAGGCGCACATCCAGGTGGTCGTGCACCGGCATCAAGGCGGCGGCAGTTCAGAAACCGCCGGCACGCTCGTCGTCAACGCTCATGGCGCTCTGCTTCTGCTGGCAATGCCGGTAGTTCCCGGCGAGCTCATCAGCCTCAGAAATCCCGCAACAGATGACGAAATCCTCGCGCGCGTAACCTCCATGGGCACGCGCCTGCTCGGCAAGACGCAAGTCGGCGTCGAGTTCATCAAGCCCGAGCCCGATTTCTGGAAAGTCGAAGATCGGCCCGAAAATTGGGCGCGCAAGCCGGCGCGGCGCGCCGAGGAAGTTACGGCGAAGCCCCGCACCTAGAAGCGAACTGTAGCAACCTCGGTTCGCTTGAAATTCAGAAAATACGCTTTGCCGCGCGCCGAATGATGAAGTCCGGAAGTTTACGACGAGCCGTTACGAAACGACCCAAAGCAGCTCACGCATTACCCACGTGAGATTTGTCGTAGCACGCGCGATGGCGACTGCATCCAGCGTGCGGTGGGTCCGTCGAGAAGCTGTTAGTGCATGAAAAAAGACCCGTTTTCACGCGATTAGAAATGAACCCGATCCTTTGTTTTCTGGCAGTTACAACGATTTCTAATAATTTCGCACGCGATTAGAATTTCACGATTTTCGCGCCTTCCTGAGGCTCGTATTTGAGACGGAAAGAAGCGCGATTAGCCAAATTTAGACACCTCCGCGAATAATTGAAGCAGATCGGTCTCCATAGCGTTCGTCTGTGCGAGTTTTCGATCCGATGGGCCTCGGCGGCTGAAGAGGTTGCGGAAAAGGCGAAAGGCCAATTCCGACGATCAGCGGTACAGCACGGTGATCGAGGCGAGGTCGAGTGGGCGTAAGTGGCGCTTGCAAACAAAAGACGCAGAGATCCTTCGCTTCGGGCTCAGGATGACAACGTTTCGACTTTTTCCGACGGAACCGCGGTGACTTTCGAAGTGAGGCCGTGACCGCGGCAATTCATCGCAGTTCGCACGCAGACTTTGGTGGCCCGTGACGGACCTGGGGTCAACCGCCCGGTCGGATTTCTGAAATGATTTCCAGACATTACCCAGCGCGCGTGCCATCCGGCACTCGATCTTCTGGCACGGCGAGGACTGGCCGAATGCCGTCCGCGTAGCCAATATCGAACAACATTCCCTCGGACACGACGCCGCGCATCTTTCGCGGCTCGAGATTCACCACAAAAAGCGCCTGGCGCCCCTCAATCTCCTTCGGATTCGCGCGCTCCTGCTTCATTCCCGCGACAATCGTTCGCGAGAACTCTCCAAAATTCACGCGCATCTTCACCAGCTTGTCCGAGCCCTCGACATCCTCCACCGCCTCGATCGTCCCAACGCGGATGTCCACCTGATTTAAGATATCCATCGAAATCGTAGCTCTCACCGGTGCATTGCTCATGCGTCTATCCTACTATCGGTTTGCCGGAATCGCGGCCTGCGTAAGAATTGTCGGGGCGCGGTTTGAACCGTGCCGCAAAAACCGCAAAATCGCTACGCCTTTAGAGGATGGGGAAAAAACGCCAAATGTCGCCATTCCGGGGAGTCCGCGGTTGCGCGGCGCGGTGATTTTACGACGAGGTCGTCGGAGGGCGCAGCAAGCCGGCGCCCCTACGAAAGCAAACTCAGAAAGCAGGTTCCTCACTCTTAAAGGGCGTCCGGAATGAGACAGTTGGGCTTTATTCCGCAATCTGTTTTAGCCGCTGAGGTTTTGTTTCTCGCACTCTGAGGTGAGACGAACTGCGATTCAAATGGATAGGGAAGGACGAACAATGCGAGCACGAACGTCGAGATTCTACTGGTTGATACTTACCTCAGTAATTGTGACTCTCCTGGGTCCCGCAGCTTTCGCTGCTGCCCCGCAATCCACCGAAAAGCACGATCGCGGCTTCTGGCACAGTATCCAGAATAACCACTACGCCGTCCCCGAGGGCGAATCCGCTGTAGCCCTCGCCCACGAACTCAGCGGCTACCTCGGCTCGCCCGATCCCGAGCTGCGCGACGATATTGCGTATTCGATTCTCGACGTATGGATTGTCCGTCGGCCGCAGCTCTCGCGCGAGGAACTCATCCCGTTCCTCGACGAGTGGACCGCCAATCTGAAAATCGGCCTGGGCGAATCCGGGCAGCAGACTCCGATCCTCAAGCGCTCGTTCTCCGCGCTCGTCCTCACTTCGCTCGCCGAGCGTGAACTCAAAACGCCGTTCCTCGGCCCCACGCGCTTCCATGCTCTTCTCAGCGACGCCATCACGTTCCTTACCAACGAGCGCGATCTCCGCGGCTACGACGCCAACAGAGGCTGGATCCACGCCACAGCCCACACCGCGGATCTCCTGGCCGCATTAGCCAAAAACGACCTCCTGACCCAAGACGATCAACACGCCATCGTAGCCGCGATCGCCGAGCGCCTGGCCACCGCGCCCACTGTTTATTCCTATGGCGAGCAAGACCGCCTGGCCCAAACCGTCAGCGCCATAATCACGCGGCGAGATTTCGACAGCGCGTATTTTCAAAATTGGCTAAAGCAGATAATCGAAGCCGACGCCAAAGTCTGGCAAGAAAAGCCGTTGACACCAGCCACGCTGGCGACCTATCAAAACCGTACTTACATGCTGGAAGCCCTGGCCGCCCGCCTGGCAACTCAATCTCTCGCGCCCGCCTCCGCGAGCGCGCAAGCCGCGATAGTGGCCGAGATCGCCCGCCGCTGACCGTAGCGCCGCTGCCAGCCGGCGATTTTAACCGGCGCTCGTGGAACGCCTGCCAACTCTGCGCCGCTACCACCGCAAGAGCATTCCGCGAGCCCACAACTTGTGCCCTACGCGCCCCAAGCAAGAATGCCGAAATAACTTCACGTGGCTAAGTCTCCGCCCGCGCTAGACAAAAACGCCGGCTGGCAGCCGGCGCTACGAACAGGGTTAAACCATTTTCGCGATCATCGGGCATAAAACTTCACCTCTGCCGTCCCGACGGCGCTATTTAATCTTCGCGTATTCCGCCTTGGCCTGCTGCAGGACGGGCACATCGGAGTCCCCATCTTTCCACAACGCCAAAAAATCCTGGAAAGCCGTCCGCGCCTTAGCCGTATCCCCCGTCAGCGCATAAGCCCGCCCAAGCCCCAGATGCGCGAGCGCCCCCAACGGGAAATTTCCGACCATATTCTTATGGTCAATCAACTTCTGAAATTCCGCCGCAGCCTCTGCCCCCTGTCCCGCCATCAAATACGCCTGACCGCGCACATAAACCGGCAGCAACGGCGCGCTCGCGCTGATGGCCGGCGCTGCAGCGGCGAGATCATAAGGCCCCGCCACCTTCAAAATCTCAATCGCCTTCGCCGCATTCTTGCGATCCAGCGCAACCGCCGCGCGAATCACCGGAAGCCAGTAGTAATTAGCGAGCGTGTCCTCGGGATAGCGCTTCGCCAGATCATCGGCAATCTTCTCCGCCCGCGCTGTATCCCCGGCCTGGCCAAAGACAAGTGCCGCAACTATCTGGCTGTCGTGCTCCGATGCGATCCCCAGCCCGTCCGCCGCAGCCTGCTTCGCTCGTTCTGCGTTCCCGGTCACGGCTTCGTGATACCCATCCAACTCCTGCCAAAGCGCCGCCGTCTCCTTCAGATCGTTGCGCTGGTCGAACTGCACCGCCCGCCGCGAAAGCTCCCGCGCTTTAGCAAGCCGTCCGTGGAACGTTTCGGTATCCGACGCGAGCGCATCCAGAAAGTCCTCTGCTCCCGGTTTCCCCTGTGCCCATGCCAACTGCCTTTCCAGCTCCGCGTTGTCACCCTCGAGAAATGCAAGCCAATACATATTCGCGTGCAGTACTGCAAGTGGCTTCCCACTCCAAGCCGTTCTCCACGATTGTCATGTGCCCGCCACACCTCACCGAAAAGTGGGCGCGCGAAATTCTGATCACGGTGCCCTCGGCGAGAACCTACATCATCGAGGATCTGCGCAACGGCGGCGACCAGAAGAAGCCTCACGGCGTGGTGGAGATTCAGTACGCCAATGGCGTCATGCGCCGCCGCGGCCTCGCGACCTCTCTTCCGGAATTGCGGGCCATGGGCCGGCGTGCGTGGCTCCAGCAGCATCCCTATCCGACCTACTTCATCGTGGGAAAAGAGAAAGGCAAGCTCGGGTACTACTGGAAACACGTTTACGGCAAAGCGGCGCGAAGCAGCAGGGAGCACGCAGGCAGTGTCGTCAACATCGACACATTCCAACCTGTAGCGAAGGCGAACAACGGCGTGCTCACCGAAGACGACTTTGACGAGCGCCGGAAATACTCGGAGACGGTAGAACTCAGCAAAGGCGGGACGAAATTGTATTCGCCTCTCTGGTCTGCCGACCGCGCACGCATTCAGCGCATGGCTCCCATGGATTATATGGGCCGGTTCATGCTGGACTGGTTCGACTTCTCCATCGCCGACGAGGTGCACCAGCTCGCCGGCGATACCGCTCAGGGCAACGGCCTGGCGGTACTCGCGCGGATCGCGAAGAAGGTCATCACGCTCACCGGAACGATGATGGGCGGATACGCCGATGATCTCTACAACGTGCTGTACCGCATCGATGCCCCGCAGATGGTTCGCGAAGGCTTCGAGTGGGGCGGCGCCGGGCGCGAGATGTTTCAGCGCAAGTATGGCGTGATCGAGACCGTAGAAAGAATCACGGAGAGCGAAAATGCTTGCTCTCGCAATCCGAAGAAGTCGATTCAGATTCTGCGGCGCCCTGGCTGCTCGCCGATGCTGTTTGGCAATCACCTGATGGACTCCACGGCCTTCGTTTCCCTGGAAGACATCGCCAGATGCGCTCCCGCCCTACAGCGAGACCGTCATCGAGGTGGCTGCCGGCGACACGTTGAGGGACGCCTACGACGATCTCGCTGAACAGATCAAAAAGACCATCAACCAGTACCCGAAGGACAAGGGTCTGAGGAGCATCATGCTGAATACGTTGCTCTGCTACCCCGACCACCCCTTCGGCTTCGAGACGATCTACCGGAAGATGTGGGATCGAAAAGCACGCGAGTACACGATCATCAAGGTCGCGGAACCCGCGATTCTTGACCACGAAGTCATCTATCCGAAAGAACGTGAACTGATTGATGACATTCGCGCCGAGCTGGCTCAGGGACGTAAATGCCAGGTCTTTGCTACCTACACCGGAAAGCACGACGTGGTGGGACGGCTCGATACGGTACTGCGCGGTGCCGGCTTCCGTGTTGCTGTGCTTCGCCCTTCGGTTGCCACCGACAAGCGCGAGGCGTGGTACGAGCGCCAGTTGTCGCTGGGCGTGGATGTTGTCATTTGCCATCCGCGTCTGGTGGAGACTGGTCTCGACCTGCTGTCCTTCCCCACCATCTACTTTTACGAAACGGGATACTCCACCTACACGTTGCGTCAGGCCAGCCGCCGTTCCTGGCGAATCGGCCAGCGGCGCGATGTGCGCGTGAAATTCTTCTCCTATGCGAACACGATGCAGAGCAACTGCATCCGCCTCATGGGCCGGAAGGTTCTCGTTTCAATGATGATGGAGGGCAAGTTCAGCGGCGAGGGGCTTGCCGGTATCGAGGAGGATACCGACATGATGTCCGCCATGGCTCGCGAGCTGGTCGAGCAGGGAGGTGTTGGGGAGACTGCCGACGATGTTTGGCGGCAGGTCAACCAGCAGCGCCAGGCGCAATTTGGCTCTGCCCAGCCTGCTCCTGTATTGCCCGCTGATTCGTTGTGAAATACCCGCCGAGGCAGAACTTCCGCTGGTTGCAGCTATGGCAGCGCCAGAGGTTCCTCCCGCGGCAGCCGCTTCGGCTGCCAGCGCTCAGCCGTCATTCATCGGCTTTGCCATGGCCGCCATCTCAAAGCGGAAGAAGGAAGTTGCCCGAGCACATCGACAGCGGGCAACTCCCGCTCTTCGCGGCTTAGCCGTCCATTCCAACCTCAACTGCTTGAGGCTCGTCCTGCTGGGCGAGCCTCCTGGCAACGGGTGTGTCTTGCGGTTTCTCCCGCCGCAAGGCACCCCGTTGTTTTGCTATTTCACTCTGTGCCCACCGAGCTATCTCTCATGCACACGTTTTTCACAGCTTCCGACTTCGTGCCCACCAAGTGGAGTACAGCCGAAGAAAAGGCCGCCTTCGGAAACAGCCTACTCCACTTCATGCTGACTGGATTTCTGGCTGATCGATTCACCGAAAGGCTCTACACGCGGCTTTCCATGTGTTTCGGGTATATAGCCTGCTTCGATCGCAACGGCTTCGCCGAAACGTGGTTTGACAGCCCCGAGAGCATTGCCTCATTTGTGAATCACCTGATGCAATGGCCGTGCCACGGCGATCCCGGCTACACCTTCTCCGACGTGGAGCAGGCCGTCCAGCGCGAAGTCGCGAAGCTCAAACTCGTAGCGACGGTCAATGAGGCCGCCGCGAGTTCCATCCAGTCGCGCGAGCTTGCCTTGCTGGACGCTCTCGAAAGCAAGTACCGCCGGGATGCCGTCATCCCGATGCCCCATTAGGCGACACCAGCGGAACGCGAAGAGCCCGCAGAGCAACTTCCGCTCATCGCGTAAGCACCGCCCGATCGCCGCACGGCCTTTCCCCACTTCACAACCAGGAGCATTCCCAATGGAATTCGTCGTCAAGAAGTCGGATATCCTTCGTGAACTCGCTGCCGTTCAGTCCGCGACTGAGCGCAAGACCACCATTCCCATCCTCACCAATGTCCTGCTCAAGACTGACAATGGATCGCTGCACATCGCTGCTACCGACCTGGATTGCAGTCTGCGGACCACCTGCCCGGCTGCCATTGCCAAAGACGGCACCATCACCCTGCCTGCGAGGAAGCTCTAGGAGTACATCAGGCTGCTCCCCGAGGGCGATGTGTTCTTCTCGCTGGCCGAGAACAACTGGGTGAACATCAAAGCCGGCCGCAGCAAGACGAAGATGATTGGCATGGCGGCGTCAAACTTTCCGGCTCTGCCCGCGTTTCCCGCGGCCGGGATCGAGGTGCCAATTCCCATGTTCAGCGCGCTCATCCAGAAGACCATCTTCGCGGTCTCAGACCAGGAGAGCCGCTACACCTTGGGCGGTACGCAGTTCGAAATCTGCCCCGAGGGCATGGCGATGGTTGCCACGGATGGGCACCGGCTCGGCTATTTGAAGATCGACAAGCCGCTGCCCGGGATCACCGGTGCCACAAAGCTGCTGATTCCGAAGAAGGCTCTCGGTACGCTCATGGCCCTGCTCACGCCGTATGAGGACGGCATGGTCACGTTCGCGCACGACGAAAACAGCCTGTTTTTCAGGGTTGCGAACAAAACGCTGACCGCCCGCAAGATGACCGGGCAGTTTCCCAACTATGCGGCCGTGCTTCCGAAGGATCAGACCATTTCGGTCGTGATCGACAGCAATGCGCTTCGCAACTCTCTGCAGCGCGTTGCCCAGTTTGCCGACGAGCGCGTGATGAGCGTCAAAATGCACTTCGAAGCGAACTCCCTGGTTCTGTCGGCTCATAACACCGAGAACGGCGAGACGGAGGAGACGCTCGATGTGGAGTACGTGGCGGAACCGATCACGACCGCATTCAATGCCAACTTCATCCGCGACATTCTTCGGTCGGTCCCGGAGAGCGACCGCGTAAGGCTCATCCTGAAGGACAAGAATTCGGCGGCTGAATTCCAGCCGGTCACCGGCATGGATCTGACGATGAACCGCCAGATCGTGATGCCGTGCCGATGAAGGTTGACGCAGCCTAAGCCACGCGCATGGTCAGATGGACACATAGACGGACACCCATCGCCAGCAGCTAGCACTGAGTTCGGCGAGCTCGAAAATCTGAAACCATGGAAAGCCTACCCGCCAGCTAGCGGCTCTCCGATTTCGAGGCGCAACAAAGAACAACTATTCAGCAAGGAGAATCCGATGGGAAAAAAAAAACAGGAAGACAGATTCCAGCCGGGGACCTCACGGTGGGTGCGAGGCACTGCTCTATGAATTCCGCGAACCGCCGCTCCAATCCGATGACGAAGATGATCTTCCACCAGCCGGCGGCCAGCCGCATCCACGGACTGTTCTCATCGCGGCCAAGACTTTCGATGAAGCTTGCCTTACCTACGTTTCCACGTTCGGAGGGTTCAACGTCCACACCGTCAAATGTCTCGGTGTCATCCTCATGGTCTCCGGATCACCTGCCGACTGAAAGCGATTCACGCGTCTCGTAAAAGTGGCAAAACCGCATGACAGACTTGACGCGGCGTGCTGCCCGGCCTTCAGAGTACGCCGCCTAGATTTATCTCCCCTGCCCATCATTTGAACCCCGCCCCCCACTCAGATGCTCTTCCGCTCGGCTGAGGGCATAACTTCGCTTGCCCAAAGGAGCGTCCCCATATGTTCGTTGAATTGCTACCGCTGTTACGAAATCGCACCGTCTCTCTGAGCGTTGCCGTGCCCGCCAACGGCGACTCCATCGTTCTCACCATCATGCCGAAAGTCACCGACGAGAAAGCCGAAGAGTTTGGCTCCATCAAGGAAGCGGCGGTCAAAGCCCTCTCTGGCGCGCTGACGCTCAAGGCACAGTCTGCAGAAGAACTGGACGCAGGACTGCACCAGGCACTTTTGCAGTATGTCGGCAGCCAGCTCACGATCGAAGGTTCGATCAATGAGATGGTGAAGACCGTGAAGGCCGCGGAAGAAGAGGCCAAGGAAGCTGCCAAAGCTGCAGTCGCAGCCGCGAAGAAGAAATCCGGCCAGGCCACAACTGGCGGCAAGCCAACGACGCCCACGGCAGCGCCGGCAGAGGAAAAGAAGTCCGAGCCCCTGCGCCGCCGAGCCTCTTCGACGCTGCTCCTGCAGCGGAGAACCAGGCGGAGACAGAAGAAGATGATTCGGTTGCCGCGGCCGCCTCTGCTCCTGCGGCGCCATCGCTCGAAGTGGGCGCAGCCTCGTAATTGAGCGCCCACCTCTCCTTCCTGGCCATACAGCCCACAAACATTCCACTTCTCTGTGACCTCTTCACTGAGGGAGCAGTTCAGGAGAAATCTATTTCTTATGCCCATTGAAGTCGCGCAAATGGAAAGACAGTTCGAATTCGGAGGCCGAATTATCCCCGATCCTAATCCGGAGCTCACGCCGGAAGCCGTCCGCGAGTTCCTGACCTTCCAGTATCCGGAGATGTCGACGGCCACCATCGTTGGACCCGAGACAACCGGCCGCTATCTCCGCTACACCATTCAGCGATCCATCGGAAGCAAAGGCTAAGCCAATGCGTCCCCGGTTAGCGCCCAGAAGTGACCGTCTGCGCAGCCGTCAGCCGCTCTGCGATGCGTTACGCGCAAAGCAGAGCGGTCTCAACGAGAGCGCGGAGAGTCATGCTTTCGCGAGGTTCTGCAAATGCGCAACAAGTCAGCGGCTGTCCAAGGGGGTGTACACAGCCGTCGTTCAAAATCAGCGGCAGACCTCCCGAATGCTGCCGCCACCGCCAGAGTTTCTTCTGCCACTCGCGTAGGGCTGCTCGCCCCCGGCGGCCCTGCCTCGCTTCCTCCGTTAGACGAGGTTCACAGCCAATACAGCTTCTACACCGGGAAGAAGCTCCTCTTTAAGCTCTGCCAGAACCTGGTGGAGGAAGGGCTGGCTACGACCCGAAGCTGGGAGAAGAGCAAAGCCGATCCACTTGCGTTCGTTGACGAATCCCTGCGGCGCTGGTGCTTTCTGCACGGCCTCTCGCGAATTGAGGAAGAGTTCAGCGACTTCTCAGTTGCGATCCGGGGCGCGGACGACCAAAAGCTCCACATCTCGGTGCAGCACTGGCACCTTGGCCAGCTCGTTTGCCGGGCTCCGCTGACGGCGCTCGAAGGGCAGGCGACGGGCCTGGGTGCGGCGTTCTACCAGCTCCTTGCCTACACGCTGGTTCGCTCACTTGGATCATGGGATCTCGATGATGCGGCGGCCAGCGTGGAACAGATGAAGGAGTGGGCCAGTGAATCTCGTGAAGAGGAGGGCGGGGCAGGGGATGAGTTCGAAATCCCCGACCTTGATGGCTGCACTCCAATATTCATCGCGGAAGCGCGCAAGAAGCACGTTTCGATCCGGCACAGCCTGCGCATTCTCCGTGCGCACGCCGGCGGCCGGTTTGGGGTGTGGATCAGGTCGCTTCTCCGCATGTATGCGCTGACTCGCATTCCCATCGATAAACGCCTCAAGCAAGACCCGGAGGAGGAGGGATACGACTATCTGCGGCCTGTTCCGGTGGCGGTTCTGTCGTTTGACGAACAGGACGCCATTGTCGCCACGGTGAACGAAGAGCTTGAGAACTGGAGCCAGTGCTCTTCGCCGCCCGTGGTGGACCTGAAGGTTGATTCCTCCCAGCCCCAGGAGATGCGCGAGGCGTGGAGGATTCTCAGGATCAACTTTGAGATCGCGTTGGAGGTGGCCAGCCTGGCGGAGAAATGGAGGCTGTGGACCGAAGCCGAGGAGAAGAAGAATGAACACCGACATCGAAATCGGGGGCAACTCAGCGGTCGAGCTGCGTAAGGCGGTGATGATCTACACGGGAACCCAGGCGTACGTCACCGTGCACGATGTGCTGCGCGACGAGCAGGGCAGGCCCCACTATGGCCCGCCGGAAGCTCTGAGTGCAGAGTTCGTGAAAAGCCTCTGTGAACTCTTGAACCAGAAGGCGGTGCGTGAGATCGAGGTTCTGCCGAGCAATGTTCTGTGTCTCACGGACGATTTGGTCGCCTGGTGGTGTCCGGCTGCAGTGCGCCCCATGTTTTTCGAATCGGCCACGGACAAAGAAGCGAACGCGCTGTCTGGCGGGAAGTTTCCGCACCCGCCCTGGTGTTCGTCGCCACAGAGAGACAGCTCTCGGTCCGGGCATTGCCCAGCAATGAAAGGCCCACCAGCGGCACTCAGTTGCTGAGTGCACCGTACTGGAACACCTACGAGGACGGCTCAGTCTGCACTGGCAGCATGCGTGTGCCCACCGTCAGAGGTGTCATCTTCGGTCACGGCGGAGTGGGAACGAGGGTTCTTTGAAAGCGCCTTCACCCACCCCTCCGGTGCCGTGCGGCTGACCTCATATAAAGGTGGCATCATCCCGATGTGGACGAGCGTTCTCGGCAGAGATGCTTTTCCGGATCAGTACCTGGTCACCGCACACGAGACCCTCCTGCAGTTCATACGCCGCTGCCAGAAATAGCGAAAGGAGCAGAACACCATGCAATCCGTTCATCACCTTCATCCTCGCCTGATGGGCAGCACCCGCCCGCTGCGCGTCCTGCTCGTTGGCGCCGGCGGGAGCGGGAGTGCGGTCTTGCTCCAACTCCCCTTCCTGGAGCAAGCCCTGCGCGCCTGGGGCCAACCAGGACTCGCCGTCACCGTCATG
Source organism: uncultured Acidobacteriota bacterium (assembly GCA_963841235.1). GTDB lineage: Bacteria > Acidobacteriota > Terriglobia > Acidiferrales > UBA7541 > Palsa-147. The sequence continues at coordinate 406,260 of CAWJBU010000002.1, forward strand.
GACCCAGATACTGTGTCCGAGGTGAACGTCGTGCGTCAGCCTTTCTCCCATGTCGATATTGGATCGAACAAGGCCATGTGCCTGGTCGGCCGCATCAACATGTTCTGGGGCTTCGCCTGGAAGGCGATACCGCACGCTACTTTGGGGAGGGGCCGGCCGCGGCGCCGGAGTGCGATCTACTGATCAGTTGCGTCGATACCAGGAAGGCCCGCCATCAGATTGCCGAGTCGTTCAAGAAGTTCCGCGCGCCGGCATATCATCTCGACCTCGGCAACAACGCCTCCAGCGGGCAGTATGTCCTTGGCCAGCCCAGGGATCGGACGGTCTCCGCACGCGCACAGGAGACACGCCTTCCGACGGTTTTCGAGCTCTATCCTGAGATAGCCGACATCACGCATCGGGGAAAGTGCGCTTCCAAGTTGCTCGGCCGTGGAGGCGCTGGACCGGCAGGAGCCATACATCAATCAGACCCTGGCCGTCAGTTCGCTCGCCATGCTTGCTCGATTACTGCGGTACGGGCAAATCTCATATCACGGCGGCTTTTATAACGCCGAGACCGGGCGCATGGCGGCGATTCCAGTTGATCCAGTCCAGTTTGCCAAGATGCGTGAAATTGAAACGATAAGTTGGCCATAACGGCCAGCTTATCGTTTCAATCCATAGCGGCCATGATATGGTTCCACACTCTGGCCCTACGGTACCGCGACAGCCTGTGCGGCTTCCGCCAGTTTTCGCGAATTTGTTTCAAGGCTCTGCTGGTGGAATGAACGCTTGTTAGCGATGAACTTCTCTCCGAAATAGTCGACAGAACACTCCGCACAAAAGCCAGAGGCACTCGCGGCCAGGTTATGCCTGCAACCTGAGACTTGCGGTCACTTTATGGTTTCAAACCCGTGATTCTGGCCAAACGACACCGCAGGAATCTGCAACTTCCGGCCACCTTATGGTTTCTTCGTCGGCCAACATATCGTTGCTGTCACAATGCGGCGGGCACGGAAGAGACAGCTCTCCAAGAGAGCAGCGCGTGGCAAGGATGCGCCGCGTGATTGAGCGATCAGTTTGGGGATTGCTGGTGCTATTGAAGGGCTATTGAAAAATCAGCACAAAAAACTTAGAGGCCGTCTCCTCATTGCCGCGGCCTCTCCACTTCTATTCGATTTTGTGCTGCCGTCGGGTATGGGTTCGTCAGATATCGATCTCGTCGAATTATATTCTGCAGAGTTGTACCCTACCGGCTGACTGAAATCGCTCATCTGATCTTGTCAGCATCGGGATTATGGCAAACATCAGCCTAGGATGATTGCAAGCGGTTGTGGTCGTCGATTGGCCGAAAGGTGGAGTTTGATCCAAATCAGCATCGGCACTTCGACCACGGGTTCCTGTCACAGTCCACAGTGCCTGACTGCCGAGCGCTTGAAAGTGAACGCCGATACTAAAGTCCACCCAGAGCTACTCAATTCTCGTTTTGGCTTCATCTCGAGCTCACGCGCCCTCCGGGAGGCCGAAGTCTCCACCAATAGTCTCATCGAGCTTCAGTTCGGCCCGGTATGGACTCCTCCAAAAGCTCTGCGTTGGAGTTCTTTCACCCGGCAGTCGAGCCCACAGCCGCCAAGAATTTCATCGAGCAACATAAATCAAGGCCTTCAAAACTCGCTAAGGATAACGCGCATATGTACTTGAAAATGGTACACTTATGATTAATGGAGCAGATCGCCCGCTTCCCGGGGCGGCCTCCCGCCTGCTGTGATATTCCCCAGTTGCGTCTTGCCGCTGGGGAGTCTCCAGTTACACTCCCATTTGTGCTACTCCTCCTATCAGCCTCGACACAGCATTGCATTTTTCCGGACACGAAACCTTTCCGTTGAGGCAACTCTGGCTTCGCAAAGCCTTCGATGCCGTCAACGACACCATGCAAGCCGGATCGTCAAAAGTGCTTCGCTGATCAGGACGCGATCGTTCGATTCGGTGTCGGAAAAAACATGGTAGCCGCAATCAAGCATTGGTTGTTGGCAACGGAGTTTCTCAAGATAGCGAAGTTGGAGACCAACATCTTTAGCGTCAGCTCATTCCGGGACCTTCCGGTCTTGATCCATATTGCGAACATCCGACTACCGCATGGCTTGTCCACTGGAAATTGGCGGGGGTCGGACGTCGCTCAACCACCTGGCGCTGCTCTTCAATTGCGTTGTCGAGCAAACATTCACAGAAAGACTCCATAGTGAAATCGCTCAAGAACATCTGTGCTGATCGCTCATACCGGGTCAGCACTAGCACTCTGGTGCGAGATGTCGATGTTTGCGTATCTAGCTATGCTCCCCGCACTGCAAACGGATCGCGAAGATGCCGCTCAGCCGCTCTTGGGAGAGCTCGCCCTGCTTCAGCCGCAGATTGCGTCTCGTGGGTTGCACGTATTCAGGAGAGGGCCGAAACGTACCCTATCGCCTTCTCTCTTTGTATACGCGCTGATCGAATTCTGGAATTCAAAGCCGGAGAAAGCATCGGTTCTCTCGTTCGAGAAAATTGCACATGATTATGGCTCCCCGGGGCGCGTTTTCAAGCTCGATGAGAATTCAGTGGGGGAGTTCTCCGTAAGCATTGAGGACATCACCAAAGGAGCGTTGCGCTGGAGCGACAGCTCGGGAATCCGCCAAGTCCACAAGACTGACCGGTTCAATCGGGCAGACGTGTGTGGTTGTTTGCTGCGGGAGGCTTATGAATAAGACCTTGGCCTCATGTGTTTCAATCAATAGTCGCTTTATTAGATCGGTGCGCCTTGACGCGGATCTTGGCCGACACGACATATTGGAGAGTTTTGTTTTACAGCCTTCGGCTACAGCAGCACTGGAAACCTTAGCCCGACAGATAAACGAAACTCAGCAGAGAGCTTTCACTTGGACTGGCCCGTATGGCAGTGGAAAGTCGTCTCTCGCCTTGGCCCTTTGCTCGCTGGTGCACGAGGACTCAAAGGTACGCAGCCTTGCGAGAACAGCGGTTCGGGTTGAGCGTGGTAGCTCAATTTCGAGGGCTTTCGATGCTGGCGCCACTGGCAACTGGGTAGTCATTCCACTGGTTGGAAAGCGAGCGCCCATAACCGAGGAATTGGCGGCCACGCTTGACCGACTTCCTATGGGCCGTAGATCAAAACGAAATGATAAACCCAGGAACGTCATTTCCGAACTTGTTGCGCTAGCCGAGTCCCCTTCGACACGTGGAGTTCTGCTCGTCATTGACGAGCTGGGGAAATTTCTTTAACACTCCGCACAATTGGGCGCAGATATTTACTTCTACCAAGAACTAGCCGAGGCCGCTGCGCGAACTAAAGGAGCTTGCTGTCGTTGCGAATCCTCCATCATTCGTTCGATCAATATGCTACGTGCCTGCGTCGAGAAGAACGTGACGAGTGGGCAAAAGTTCAAGGCCGATTCCTCGACATTTCTCTCCACGCTAGTTCCGATGAACAGATCGACCTGATTGGAGCCGCGATTGCCTCAAGCGGAACTAGGCATCCAGAAACAGCTGCGATCGCAAAACGGGAGCGCACGCGATTGAGCAACGTCGTTCTGCAGTTGCAGCGCGCTTTGATGCCAGGCTTGATGCATGCTGGCCACTTCATCCAGTGACGGCTGCTCTACTAGGTCCGAGCTCAGCTAGGTTTGGCCAGAACGAAAGAAGCATATTCGGTTTCTTAAACTCGCTAGAGTCCTCAGGATTTCGTGAGTATCTTGAACGAGCCACCGTAGACCGCTTCGGCTACTATTCTCCTGCGCAGTTCCTGGACTATTTGCATATCAATTTCGAGCCTGCCATTCTTGCGTCTTCTGACGGCCACCGATGGGCTCTGGGACTTGAAGCAGTCGAGCGCGGAGAAATTAAGGGAAAGCCACTGCACGCTGATCTGGTCAAGACGGTCGCGGTCATCGAGATGTTCAAGACCGGCGCTGGCCTGGCCCTGTTCTCGACGTTCTTTGCTGCTGTTTTCCAAAATTCTTATGAGTCGGAAGTAGCCGCCTCTTTACGCGACCTTGCTTTGTGGTCAATCGTCATCTACCGAAAGCATCTTTCTGCTTGGGGAATTTATGCCGGCAGCGATTTCGACATTGATTCAGCAGTCGCCAAGGCTCGGGCTGAAGCAAGTCCTCAAGATGTGTACGCACTGACAAAGTCGATTGAATTGCCGCCTGTTCTCGCCAAGCGGGTTTACCAGCAATCTGGGGCGATGCATTTTCTGACCAGGAACCTCCGTGTCATTGAGGAACTCGAATCCTATTGCAAGGAGTTCAGGCCGCAACCGGGAAGCTGTGGCGAATTCCTTTTGGTGATGACGAGCAAAGGTGATCTTTCCAGCCGTTCACGGAAGATCGCAGCGCGAGTATCTAGTGACGTTGCCAATGGAGAACTGCTCATCGGTATACCAGAGCACGGGGCACATATCGCCGAGTTGAGCGAAGAGCTCTTGGACTTAAACATGCTCATGTATCTTCGAAAGAGCTGGATAGCGACAGGGTGGCCGCGCGCGAGGTAGGGGCACGTATAGAGGCGTTGCGTACCGAAATCGATGATCTCTTGCGTGACGCATTTTCATCCGCGCATTGGTTCTGGAATGGAGAAGCAGTGCAGCATGCTTCAGGGCAGAGCCTGTCAGCGCTTGCTTCCAAAGTCGCAGCCTATGTTTTCCCAGAAGCCCCAATCTTCTTGAGCCAGCTCCTCAATCGCGAGAGTCCATCCTCGAATTCGGTGAAAGCACGAAGAGACCTCATGTACCGGATGCTTTCAAGCGGGGACAAGGAGAAACTTTCATTCGACGGCTTCCGCAGATGCTGGACTGTACTACACGATTCTGCAAGCTACAACGTTGCATCGGCTGGCTGATGAGAGAATTGGCTTCCACCGGCCTCTGTCAGTCGGACGAGGTGCATCACTCCGACCACTATGGAATGAAACAAAACGGCGGATACTGCATAAAGGTGCGGAGCTGAATCTTGCGGATTTGTACCAAGTTTGGTCAGCTCCCCCGTTCGGCGTAAAGGCCGGAGTTGCTCCTGTTCGCGCTCGCCTTCTTCCTTGCAAATCAGGGGGCGCTCGCTCTCTATCACGACGGCATGTTTGTTCCAGAAATTGGCACACTTCAGATAGATGAATGGCTCCAGGAACCGAAGAGAATTGTTTCGGCGGTTTGTCGAATCGGACAGCGGGAAGAAAGGCATCCTTTCAGTAATCAGCGATTTTCTTTCATCGCGATTAAAGCGAGCCATTGCTTCTGAGCCCCTCGAAGTGTCACGAGCGTTGGTCTCGTTGGTTCTTGCGTCGCCAGGGTGGACGAGCGAGGACCATCACCATTTCGGAGCAGGCCGAGCTATCCGTCAGATTCTATTAAACGCCAGCGACCCCCATCGAGTCTTGTTCACCGACATAGCATCGGCTTTGAAGGAGAGATCGCGTGAGTCCGACTCCTCAGCGTCTGGCGCTGGAGGAATGCTTGACAGAGCTGCAAAGTGCTTTTCCGAAGGCTCTAAGCAGAGTCGAGACGGTACTCTTCGAGGCGTTGTGTCACGATGGCAGCATCGAGAACCTAAACAAACGAGGAGCGTCAGTGGCGGGCATTACAGGTGATTTCAGACTAGATGCCTTCGCTACACGGCTTTCGCACTACCGATCGGCCGAGCAAGATCTGGAGTCTTTGATCAGTTTGGCTGTCAGCAAGCCGTCACGTGATTGGATTGATCAAGACATCGAGGCGGCAATCATGCAGTTTGGGGCTTGGGCCTTTTCCTTGAGGCAGGCTGAAGCGCTCGCGCCACTCCAGGATCGGGATAAGACCCGACATGCTCTTGCTGTAATATTCGGTCCAAGCAACGGCACCGCCAAAACGATTTCAAGAGTTGTCGAAGTGTCGCCACAAGAGAAGAAGAAGGCTGCGGTGCTCGCCAAGGAATTCCTCAAGAATCGGAAGGCAAACGGCGCCAGCGACGAAGTGTTCCTGGCCGCACTCGCGGAGGCTGGCGCAATTCTGGTCTCCGAGATGGGCAAGCGGAGGGATCCAGATGGCGACTAGACATGTGCTCGGAATATCCGGAGGCAAGGACAGTGCGGCGCTGGCCGTGTACATGAAACAGTACCATCCGACTCTCTCGATGGAATACTTCTTCACAGATACAGGCAAAGAGCTC
>CAWJBU010000003.1:0-41513 GCA_963841235.1 uncultured Acidobacteriota bacterium
GACCTTTCCTGCTGGTATGGCCGTGGATGGAGCGGCGATGTCTTTATTACGGATTACGCCAACAACCAAGTGGTGAAGGTTCTTGCCAGTGGCGGCGGCCAAACGACAGCGCTTTCCACCGGATTAAATGTGCCCGCTGGTATGACCACCATGGAGCGGCGATGTTTTAATCGCGACTCCTCCTGCCCGAACACTGGGTTCGTCGACTCAAGATTACACGGATGGATCTATGAGCCGCCTTCGTCGTACCGCCAAATCTGCCTGCGCTGATGAAGGATCCAGTTTCCCCCAATTTCGGGCAAGAACAGAAACTGCTAGTCAGTTGCGCTTACTCTGCCGCTGCAAGAGTTTCTCGATCACCTCCGGATCATAGGGCTTCACCGGCCCCGATACAGCGTCCTTCGCTGCGCTGATGGTCCTCACCAGGATCCGCGTCTGGTTCCTGTCCACTCTCTTCACGACCTTCAGCGGCGCGACCTTGGCGCTCACCCACGCGTCCGCCCCATTTGCCTCACGCCAATGCTCGCACTCGAATGTCCCGCCAGGCACGGTAATCGTATCTGTACCCAGTAGCCGTGCTGTCTCCTTCTCATCCGTCGGCGGGATAATGTCAGCGATCGGCATTTCCATTGCCGCAATTCCCGGAAACTGAATAATCAGCCTGCGCACTTCAAATCCATCCGGAATCACCAATATCTTCCCATTGACCTTGCCTTTGGTATCCGCATTGTCCAAGGCAAACCCCATCCAATATGCTTTCTTCCCCTCGAGCGTTTCTTCGCTGAGAATGTCCCACTCTTCGGTCAGTTTCTTCCCGGCGGTGTCCGTCAACTCGAATGCGGCGCCCGCGCCCACCACCGGATTCCAATACTTTCGCATCACGGGCGAATTAAACGGATTCCCAAGCCGAAAATCTGCGCCAGAGGTTTGTGCCAGCGCGCTCGGCGCCGCCCACAACAATAAGAATGCCAATACCAGCCCTGCCCGATATCCTCGCATTCTGGCCTCCCCGGTTCTCACCTGCGTGTCTTTGCCGCCTCCGCCAACGCCCCTAGGCTATTCATAGCAATTCCCCAGCGCTCAAGCAAACTGAAACGGCCCCACTATGCCGCTAGTGACACGCCACGCCTGTTTTTCTCCTTCACCCACTCTCTCGCGGTAAAATGATTTGAGATGCGCCTCTTCACTTTTCTCGGCATCGTCCTTTACGGCACGCTGCCACGCTGCGCGTTCCCTCAGACTCCTGCGCAGACCGCGCCGCAATCACAGGCCGCGCCGGCCTCACGCGATCAGGAGACGGACGCCGCCACGGAGCTCCAGAAAGCGGTCACTGCCGCGGGGAATGATCACGCGGCTCTCGTCCACAATCTTCAGGATTATCTCCGCCGCTTCCCCGATCCCCCGCAAAAGGCCAATGTGTATCGCGCGATCGTCAACGCCTGCAAAGAAATCCATGACGATGTTTGCCTGCTCGACTACACCGACCGACTCATTGCCATTCAGCCCGACGACACTCAAGTCGCCATGATCGCGGTGGATGTTCTCCAGAAGAAAGGCGATGACGCCAGCCTAACGCGTGCCCTCGCCTACATCACGCATGTCATCGATCGCACCCTGAACACTTTTGCCTATCAGCGGCCCGAGCGCCTGTCTCTCTCGGAATGGCAGGATCGCCACTCGCAGCTTCTTCTCTCTCTCTATCTCGTTCGCGGCGACATTCAGAAATCTCTCCATCACTACGACGACGCCGTCCAGGATTACCAATCTAGTTTCGCCACCCGCGCCAACCCCGCCGCGGCCGAAGCCCTCGCCCAGCTCGACGAAACGCGCGGTCAGATTCAGCCCGCGCTGCAGCAAGAAATTCTCGCTTTCGTCCTACCCGACATCGGCCTAAGAAAAATCGACCGCCGGAAGGTGCGGGCGAATCTTGGGAATCTGTGGCAGCAGGTGCATGGTTCGCAGGCGGGGTTGGGCGAAGAAATTCTGGCGGCTTACGATCGGACGGCGCCTGCGCCTTCTATTGCAGTTGCGAGCGATCGAAATAAAGACGCGAAGGATGTTTTCGAGTTTGTGCTGCGCCGGCTTGACGGAACACCGCTGCCGCTCGCGCCTTTCAAAGGAAAAGTCCTGGTCCTCAGCTTCTGGGCTACGTGGTGCGCGCCCTGTCGCCAACTCGAGCCGCGCCTCGGCGAAATCGCCCGGCATTATCCGGAAAATTCCGGGGTCAGCTTTCTTGCGGTGAACACGGATGAAGATGAATCCTTGGTGCCTGCGTTCGTTTCGGAGGTGAAATGGGAATTGCCGCTGGTGTTCTCCGACGGCCTGGGCAGATTTCTTAGCGTCAATGCCTTGCCTACTGTGATCATCCTCGATCGGAGAGGAAAAGTGGTTTACAACGCCGCAGGCTTCATTGAGAACGGTTTCAGCGATGCCTTAGAGAACGCCCTGCATCGTGCATTGGCCCCTGAAGCAAGGTGAATCAAGCCAGGCTTAGCGGCTGCGCCTAGATCAAGAAATGCAGCGGCGTGGGGATTTACCGCACGCCATCCTTCGCCGTGAATGGTATAATACGCGGTGTAGAAAGGTCCCCGTCCTAGCAAGATCGCCCCCGGAACGGAACTCCAATTGCAGCTATTCTTGCAGCGGGTCTCCCCGACTCTCCCCGCGCGGTGGAGTCCAGTTGGACGAAAGAGCGGCCCGAACAGCGTCGACCCCGTAACTTCTTAGAGAAAAGGAGTTTAGGGGCACGCTCTGACATGCCGCTAGCGTACTCGTAGTGTCGGGCCGCTGAACCAAGTTTGTAGTAGCGGCGGCATTGTGCGCGATAGGCGAAATCTTCAGGGCTTTTTGCGCAAGTCGTTGCACCTTTGCACTTATGCGGGTTCCCGCGCAGCCGGGGCAGGCGCGCCGAAAGAGGTGAGTGTCATGAGAGCAAGAAACGGGGAATCGGGACAATCGCTGGTACTCGTGGCCATTGGGCTGGTTGTTCTAATCGGCGTCCTTGGCTTGGCGCTCGACATGGGATATCTGCGCTACGTCCGGCGCGAGTTGCAGACCGCTGCCGACGCCGCAGCGCTTGCTGGCGCTATGGATGTGTACTACGGCAGCGGCGGATGCCCTGCCCGTCTGCGGTCTGCACGGCGGGCAAGGCGGCCTCCTCTGAAAATGGCTTCGTGGACGGAGCCAACGGCGTCACCGTGACCATCAACCAACCGCCGCAGCATGGTCCCTACGCGGGTTCATCCTATCCGACCTACGTCGAAGCCATCGTCACGAAGACGTCTGTTCCCACGTATTTCTCGACGATCTTCGGAGTGCACAGCGTCACGCTTTCAGCTTCCTCCGTGGCGGCGGGAGGCAACAACTGCATCTACGGGCTCGATACGACCGCCGGCGGCGCCATAAATATCAGCCTCTCAATCGTAAATTCATCTTGTGGTGTGGTCGACAATTCGAACTTGGGCGGCTTGGCGGCCCTCCTTTGTGCGCCGTCCATTCAACTCGTCGGCTCGAACAACCTTAGCTTCGGCGGGACCTGCGGCTCTGGTTTCAGAGCTGCAAAGCCTGTCAAGATCACCACGACAGTGGCAGATCCCTTCGCGAGCTTGCCGGCACCGGCCTTTGTGGCCCTTCCCAACGCTTGTTCTGGGAATGCAGGCTTTCAGACTATTGCGAACGGCGCGACCGTCTCCCAACTCCCTGTATATTGCGGAGGAACGCACATCGTAGGCGTGACCGGCGTAACCATAAATCCAGGCTCATACTGGGGGTCTCCTGCATTCTTGATCCAAAATTCGACGGTGACGTTCAATCCGGGCACGTACCGCATCGCTTCCACAACAGCTGGGACACCCGGTATTCAGTTGAGCTCTCATACATTCGGAGGCAGCACTACGGTTTCGTTTGGCTCCGGGACCTATACGGTTTATGGAGGAATTACGGATAACGATCTGTTCGGCTCGGCGGTAAACTGGAACAGCACCGCTGGCTCGCCTTCGGTGTTCATCATCGATGGTGGTGGCCTGCACCTCACGGGGAACTCGGGCGGCTCTGGCTCAGCCGGCACGTCGACCGGGGGAGTCACTTTCTACAACACCGGCACTACTCCTACAGCCGGTTCTGTGACGACTTACGGAACGGTCACAAGCTATTTTGACTTTTCGGCATTTTGCGGGGCAAGCTGTCAACTTTCGGCGCCGACAACGGGTACGTACGCTGGAATTCTGTTCTTCGAAGACCGCAGTAATACTGCCACGACGACGTGCGCCGCGGGGCTTTTCGGCGGCTTTGGGAGTAGCACGGCGGGGGCATGCTTCAATGGTAATATTAGCGCCGGCGGTGGGATATCCCACGTCGGTGCCTACTACTTTCCGAATACGGCGGTCAGTTTTAACTTCAACTTTGGAGCAGGAGCGCCCTACTCATTCCTCATCGCCAAGGATATCAGCTGGTTTTTGACTTTTACATTTAACCGGAACTATACCAACCTTCCCAACGGGTCGCCTATCAAGCAGGGCAGCGCCGTGCTCGTGCAGTAGGAGGGAAGCAGCGGAGGATTAAGATGCAAGCGAACGACGAAGCGCAACAGGCTAAGGAAGGACGCAGAGCCAGCAGATCCGAACGCGGCTCGAGCCTTGTAGAGTCGGCTCTGGTCGCCGTTTTCGTGCTCGTTCCGCTTCTGATCGGCGCCATCGACTTCGGCCGCGCGTGCTACGTGGCCATCGAGGTCGCCAACGCCGCGCGGGCGGGCGCGCAGTACGGTTCGCAAAACATGGTCGCCATGGTGGACACCGCCCATATGATATCCGTGGCCGAGAGCGAGGCGCCGGATGTCTCTTTAAGCTGCGGCGCCGGGAAGAATGCTTGTTGGGTTGCCACCTACCCCAAGGCTGTGTGGGGCTGCGAATGCTCGAACAATTCCAGTCCGTTGGGCGGCACATTGAACAGCACCTCCTGCAGTTGCCCCAGCGGCCACGCGGTGCAGTTTGTGCTGGTGACGACCAAGGTCACTTACACGCCGATGTTCAACATCTTTGGCAAGTTTCCGCCGATTACGTTGAACTCGCAAGCCAAGATGCGATATGGGCTTCAGTAGAGGTGATAAAGTTTATGCATAAGCCAACCACTAACCGAAAGTATCCTTCGCGGCAACAAGGCGCATCGACACTCGAGTTTGCGTTCGTATTAATCTTGATCATGTTCCCATTGATGTTCGGGATTATCGATTTCTCGCGGGCGATGTACGCGTATCATTGGGTGTCGTACGAAGCCCGCGAAGCGAGTCGCTGGGCCAGTGTGCGCGGCGCAGGCTGCACGGCTCCTATGACCGGATGTAACGCGAACAGCGCAGCAGTGCAAGCCTACGTTCAGAGTATGGTGGCCGCCGGCATGTACAATGCCGGATGCAGTGGAGCCACTAAGGGCTGCGTGTCCGTCACCACCACCTGGCCGGGCACCGGAGGGGATGGCACGAGCTGCACGAACAGCGGCAACTCCCCAGCAAACAGTGCGGGCTGTATCGTACAAGTGCAAGTCAACTACTACTTTGGCTTCAGCCTTCCCTTTATCGGCAACTTGAGCGGTACGACGATGAACCTTCAAAGCACATCGCAGATGGTGATCTCGCAGTAGGATCCCGCGGACAATCGCCATGCCCCGCCGTGGCCGATTTTTTCACCCGCCTTTTCCCATGGGCGTGGCGAGCCGCATAAGAAGCCGTGCCTCGCACGTCACACAAGTTTATTTTTTCAGGCATTGCATCTTCGGGGATGCTAAAAAAGCACCAGGAGGATTTTCCCAGTGAAGAGAATTGTCCTTGGGGCCATTTTGCTGGCGATACCGGTACTCGCAGCTCAGGAAGACAAACCCTTGCCGCAGGATTCGCAGTTAAAGATCCTGAAGGCCGTGCGCCGTTTGCAGGAGATCCAGATCCAAATGAGCGACCTGCAGCGGCAGGCGCGCGAACTGCAAGTTGCGATGGAAAGCGAATGCGTCACTGCGGCGAAGGCGTCGAACGTCGATTTGACCAAGTTTAATTGCGACGTGGATAAGCTCACCTTCGTCCCGAAGCCTGAGAAGAAACCGGAAGATACGAAGAAGCCGTAGGCGACGGACATTCCGGCGGGACCACGGAGCAGTTCGCATTCCGGCTTGGTGCGGAAGGAGCTTTGTGGCGCGGTTGTGCCCGACGAGGCCCGGCTAAGGGGCGGGCCCTGAGCTGGCACACCGTTGAATTTTCTGGACTAGCTCATGCCTCCGTTGACCAATCCCGAAGTCCCGGAGCCGCCGGCTGACTCGCCGCACTCTGGTCACGAAGCACGCGCGGGGAAGCAACGCCTCCTGATCATTGTTCCGGCCTATAACGAGGCAGGATCGTTGCCGGGGTTGCTCCGAACGCTGCGAGTTGAGTGTCCTACGTGTGACGTCGTGGTGATCGATGATGGCTCAACCGACGGCACGCGTGCGTGCGTTGGGAATCTCGCCCGAGTTATTTCCTTGCCTTGCAATCTTGGGATTGGCGGAGCCGTGCAGACCGGCCTGCAGGTCGCGCTGCGTGAAGACTACGACTGCGCGTTGCAAGTGGACGGCGATGGTCAACATCCGCCGCGCGAGATCCGCAAATTGCTGGATGCCTTGCGCGAATCCGGCTGCGACATGGTGGTTGGCTCCCGGTTCCGAGCCGCCGGGGGATTTAAGTCCACGGCGACGCGCCGGATGGGAATCCGGTTCTTCTCGTTCATTTTGTCCCTTATTTGCGGCACGAAGATCACGGATCCCACGTCAGGGTTTCGCGTGTACAACCGGCGCGGGATCCGGCTGCTTGCCAAGACTTACTCGGAGGATTTTCCGGAAGTGGAGGCGCTGGTTGTGGCGCGCCGGGCTGGGTTGCGGATTTTGGAGATTCCGGTGGAGATGTCGGAGCGGACGGCGGGAAAATCGAGCATCGGCAGTTTCAAATCCTTGATTTACATGGTGAAAGTGCCGCTCGCGATTTTCATGACTTTGATACGGAAGCCTGAGGTGGGATTCAAATGAATACTTCGATGCCTGAGCACGGCCAATCGCTGGCGTTCCTGGTCACCGTGGTGATTTTTGCGCTGGTGATGGGGCTGGTTTGGAAGCGCAAGATTACCGAGCGATTTGCGCTGTTGTGGATCGCGATCTCGATCATGCTGCTGCTGGCATCGTCGCTTGGGTTCCGGTATTTGTTCAAGATCGCGGAGTTGTTTGGGATTCCTTATCCGCCGTCGGCACTGTTTCTGCTGGCGATATTTGGGTTGACGCTTTTGGTGATCGAATTGTTCTCTTGGGTGTCGAAATTAAATGAGCGGAGCCGAGTGCTGGCGCAGCAGTTGGCGATTCTTCGGGATTCTCTCGACCGAGAGATTGCGAGCCGGAAAAGCGGGCACGGACCCAGCCTGCAAGAGAGCTGAACAGAGTTAAAGTTGGAGAATTGTGGCGCGGCGCCGCAGCACCGTGCGCAGGAGGGCGAGTTCGGTGGCGCTGGTGACAGCGGATCATCGGCTCCGAGGTCTTGGAGCGATAGACACCCTGGCAAACCGCTGAGCGCAGTGCCTTCCGCATGATTCTCTCAGAACACTAAAGGCGACAAGCAGCCTTGGGTCACAGCAAAGGTGCGACTTTCGGCGAATCCAAAGTTAACTATTGGCATGATGAAAAAGCTCAAGATACTGGTCTCCCTGCCGACTCGTGAGAACGACTTCCAAATAGAACAGGCTCTATCTGCAGAACAGGCGGCGCGCAAACTGGAGATAGATCTGCAGGTTTGCTACGCGGACAACGACGCCGTAAATCAGAGCACGCAAATCTTAAAGGTGCTCCAAAGCCCTCCTGAGACGCGGCCAGACGGGATCGTGTTTGAACCGGTGAGCAGCGACGCACTGCCACGGGTGGGACGAGCGGCTCGCGACGCCGGAGTGGGTTGGGCGGTCTTGAACCGGACCCCGAACTATATCTCAGAACTCCGTGGCAGTGCGACAGCACCCATCTTTACGATCAGCTCCGACCACGTTGAGATTGGCCGTATTCAAGGACGACAGTTTGCCGCATTGCTCCCAGACGGTGGCTCCGTACTTTACATCGAAGGCCCTTCCCACAGCTCCTCGGCCAAGGAACGTACTTACGGGATGCTCGAGACGAAACCGCCGGATATCCGAATCGGGACCCTGAGAGGGCAGTGGACGGAGGAGAGTGCTCACCGGGCAGTTCGTTCCTGGTTGAATCTGGCTACGACGAATAGAGGGAAGTTCAATCTTGTTGGTGCACAAGACGACTCGATGGCTATGGGGGCGCGCAAAGCCTTTGAGGAAATTTCCAACAAACGGGAGCGCGATGCGTGGCTCAACTTGGCATTTACGGGTTGCGATGGTGTACCGAAAACTGGTCAGACGTGGGTGCGCAACGGACTGCTGGCTGCGACGATCCACATCCCTCCTCTGGCGGGGCAGGCGATTGAGATGCTCGCAAAAGGGATTCGGACCGGAACGCAACCGCCGGAGACTTCCGTAACCGTTTCCGTTTCGATTCCATCTCTAAGGGAACTGGCTGCGCGTAAACTGTAGGGTCCTGCTGCGATCATAATTAGTACTTCAATCTGAATTGAAATTCGCGTAGCTGACGCGATGCGGCGGCAGAACTGCACTGCGACGCGATCCGCACGGTCGCCGCTTCGTCTTCGCTATCGCAGCACCGGAACCGACCGAGCCGGAACTGCTCGGAGGCTTCTTTCTTCTGGCGGGAGAGTAAACGCTGGAGGCACTTGGAGCCTTCCCTTTCGTAGCCTCCTTGCCCATCGAGGCGTCACTGCCTTCCAAGCAATGTTGCAACTCAGCACGGAAGCCATGGATTGATTGAGGAAGACGAACTCGCTAGCGCGAATCATCAGTTTCCAAATTCTTGTGCAGAAGCTCAAGCAGCTTGCGGCGGGCGTCCGTGGTCGGGACGTTAAGTCCGGGTACGTCGCGGCGCGCTAAAAAGCTAATTCACCTCACCTGCAATCTTACTCCTTACGTCGAAGAGGGTTTTGGATCGTTTAACGCCTTCTTCCGACCGCTTGTGGGGAGCGGAAGTATCATGCGCACATTAAGCGACGAAGCCGAACGCGCGGGAAACCTCTCGTTCGATGAGATCACCCGCGATCCTCACGATGCAAAAATGCCTTCATATATGAGGCACCTTTACTCTTGTAAGATGATGCTCCCGCTCTCAAAAACACCTCGCATACTTGGGCAAGACTCCGTCCTTCGGTCTTCGCAATTTGGGCCAGTTCTCTCTTGAGCTCAGATGGAATCCTGAAACCAATTTTCGCGTCTTTTTTCATGGTAGCTCTGAGCGGATTCTAAGGTAGGCCTTCCAACATCGCAAACACATTTCAGTTGACAAATGCATCGGCTGAGACTAACATTGTCTGTCAATTGTAGTCATCGGTGGTCATTGGAGGTCGCAATGAAACTCAAGAGAGTTTCTTCACAACGCCATATTCGCTGTCTGATACGTCAGAATCTCCGATACATTGGGCAGTCGACCCGAAATCAAGGAGGATCAAGAACGGCGGACCAGTTGCGGCAACTGACCTTGAACTTCGGTTTTTCGTTAGCTCTCGGAGACTGTTTATTCCTGGACGGCGGCTGGTATGTTACTCACGCAGGACTTTTGCGTTTGGCCCACAGGCGGGGTTGCTCTTCCATCGCGGTTCAGCCTGTCCTCGAGTTTTGCGACACCTTATCTAGTCGTTGGGTGTTTAAGGCCACCGTATTTAAACGTTCAGGATCGAAGGGATTCGTCGGCTACGGCGACGCCGATCCTTCCAATGTTTCTCCTCTGGTCCGCGGCGCTGAGATGCGCGTTGCCGAAACCCGGGCAGTCAATCGCGCCCTGCGCAAAGCCTACGGAATCGGCCTGTGCTCGGTCGAAGAGCTCGGATCCTTCTCTGCGCCCCGCCAGCTTCACATCCCAAGCAAGCCGCGCCCGTTTCTGGCAACGGAAATGGTTCCAGTCACAGCCAGCCTCGACTGCGGGACCAACTCTGCCTTCTGATTCGGCAACACAACCTCGACCCCACACTCGTGAAGGCCTACGCCGCCGACTTCTGCGGCACCGAAACTCTCAAGGAAGCCAGTCGTGATCTGGTCGAATCCTTCATCTCCCATCTCGCGGCTTCTGCAAAAAACGACAGGGATGCTTTGATCTGCAAACTCAACTCCTACGCCCAATCTGTGGAGGTGCAGCCATGAAACGCCATATCCCGGGCCTTCACTCAGTGCGCCAAGCGATTGATCGTCGTCTCGAGGGCTTCTTCCTGGTGCGCGTGGATGCCGCTTCCTACCGCTGGCATCCGCAGAAGCCATTCCTCGTTCTCCGCTTTGTAGTCCTTGCGCCCGAATCCTTCGCCACACATTCCTTCTCCGGGCGGCTGTACTGCAGCCGACGAGCGCTCTGGAAGCTCAATTGGTTTCTGCGCGACTTTGGCTATGACCCCGAACTGCTCGGGCAAGATCAAGTGGATGAGAAAGCGCTCCTCAACCTTCGAGGAGTCGTACGAACCTCGCTCGCCACTTTCAACGGGCGCTCCTACCAGAGCCTCGAAGCTTTTGCCCCTGCCGGCGAGTGGGAAGAGCTCTCGTGTGCCGCAATCCAGGGGAGGAATGACGATGATCTACAGCCACACACAGATTAGCCAGTTCGTTCGCTGTCCGCGCAGCTATCGCTACCGCTATCTCGATGGGTGGCAGGAAAAAGAAACGCGCGCCGCCATGGTCTTCGGCCGCTCGTTTGAGAAGGCCCTCGGCGCCTACTTCTGCCGGGAGGATCCGAGTGCGGTGCTCTTCAAGGAATGGGGTGCGTATCGAGATGCTCCGTTTGAATACAAGAAAGGGGATTCCTGGGACCGCCTGGTCCATCAGGGAGTCCATCTGCTCCAGAAGTTCGCCCAGGATGATCGCGTTCACATTCCCCGGCCGAAGAAGAATCTGCAGGTCAAGATGCTTCGATCGCTTCCCGGAAACAACGAATTCGTTTCCTACATTGACGCCCTCGGAGAACTCGATGGCACACCCTGCGTCATCGATTGGAAGACCACCACGAGCCGTTATCCGGAAGAGCCCGAGGGATTGCTCTCACTCGACCCTCAGTTGATTTGCTACTCCTGGATCAGCGGAATTCCCGAAGTCGCCGTGGTCGTGTTCGTGCGCAAGAAGCAGCCTGAGATTCAATACCTCCGGGCCACGATCTCCGAAGAGCAACGGCGGGAGTACGGCCGGCTGGTTGAAACCACAGTTGCTCAGATCGAAGCCGGCCAGTTCGTTTCGCACAGCGGCATCCGCTTCCCTCAGAACGGCTGCGTGAGCTGTCCTCATCTGGGGCTGTGTCTCAACAACCAGCCGTTGATCGACGCGAATCTGATCCGCCGGCCAGGAGCCAGCGACCTTGATTGGCTTAACGACCTTGACGACTAATGGGAGACCGCTCGTGGCGCCGAAGCTCAACCGCCGCAGGGCTCTGTTTGTGCTGGCCAAGATCGATGAAATCTTGGGCTGGGAGAGGGCCATTGATCGGGAGCGCGATACGCGGTTTGTGGAGCTCGGCCGCTACCTGTGTGAGGTCCGCTCCGGGCAGTACTGGCGGCTCGACAATCTCAAATCCTTCGATGAGTTCCTCGAGAAGCGCTTTCCGGGCTCGCGACGCAAGGCCTACTACCTGATGACCATCCACGAGCAACTGCCGCGGATCCCGAAACTACACCTGAAACAGGTGGGCTGGTCGAAGGCGACGGAGTTGGTGAAGGTGGCGCGGCGGGATGGGCAGCAGTTCGATTGTGCAACCTGGTTGCACAGGGCGCAGCAATTGCCCAAGGAAGAGTTCAAGCACGAGGTCGAAAAGCACCTCACGGGCAAAGAGACGGAGCCATGGGAGATCCTGTACTTCAAGGTGTACAAGAGCCAGCTTGCGGTGATCGAGCAAGCGCTCGAGACCGCCGCGCTGATGCTCGGGACGGACAAATCGCGCGGCTATTGCTTGGAGATGATCGCCGCCGATTTTCTGGCGGGAGCGAGCCTGGAAGCTGGCGCGGAGAGCACATTGTTTTTGGCGCTGGCTCGGCTGATCGGCGCTCTTCCCGTGGCGCAGAGACTGCAATTGCTGGACGTGGTGAGGAACAGCCTTGAACCGGTTCCGACGGAAGCGGCCGCGACTGAAGCTTGAGCCCGAGGCGTATCGCCAGCTCTCCCGCGCGGTGCTCGCGCGCGATGGGTGGCGCTGCCAAGATTGCGGCACAGCACAAAATCTTCAGATCCACCATCTTCGCGCCCGCAGCCGGTTGGGAGATGATGCCGAAGAGAATCTCATTACGCTATGCGCGAGTTGTCACCATTCAAGGCACAATCATCGCCTGACATCAAAGCTCGAATTGGAGGGGCGATAACATTTTCAATTGTATCCACTCGCGAGCGCTCACTCTATCCGCTCCTCTTCCATGGGGCCTCCCGGCCCCTAGAAAAGCAGACACTTCTACTTTGCAAAAACCGGACATTCTCTCTTCGACGCGACAGCGTGGAGTTTCCGCAGTTTGCGCAGTTTGCGCTTGACAGTGTAAATTCCGGCAGCTAGGCTACGCGCCATTCGTACGCTGGGGGACCCCATCCTGGTGAACCTGTCGAAGCATTGGTTGTTTCATGCCGCCATTGCAGGCCTGACGATTTCAGCGCTCGGCGTACTTCCTCCGCCGAATGCGTCTGCGGCTGGATTGCATGCGGCGCAGCGAGTGATCATCGATACCGACCCGGGAACGGATGATGCGCTGGCAATTCTGCTGGCATTGAATTCGCCGGAGCTGGATGTCCGCGCGATTACCGTAGTTCCCGGAAATGTGACGGCGAAGCAGGGGCTGGAGAACGCACTGAAAATTGTTTCGCTGGCCGGGCGTTGCGATATTCCGGTAGCAGGCGGGGCGCAGCATCCGTTGTTTCAGAAATTGATCACCGCGGAGTTCTGGCACGGAGCGAACGGGCTGGCGAACGTGGAATTGCCCGCGAGCAAGTGCAAAGCGGATTCGCGCTGGGGACCGGACCTGATCATTGAGATGATTCACGCCGCGGCGCATGAGATCACGCTGGTGCCGGTGGGGCCTTTGACGAATATCGCGCTGGCTGTGGAAAAAGATCCTTCGATCGTGCCGCTGGTGAAAGAAGTGGTGATCATGGGCGGATCGATCACCGGCGGCAATGTGAATGCGTCGGCGGAAGCGAATATTTACGGCGATCCGGAAGCGGCGCAGATTGTGTTTCAGGCGGGCTGGCCGTTGACGATGGTCGGATCGGACGTGGGCGAGCGGACGCTGTTCGGCACCAAGCAAGTCGAGGAGCTGAGCAAGACGCACGGGCCCGAGAATGATTTTGCTGTGGCGGTGCTGAAGTATCTGGTCGCGCTCTCGCAGAAATTCGGCGTGGATGGGACGGCGATGTACGATCCGCTCGCGGTCGGCGCCGCGATTGACCGCTCGGTGATTCAAACGCAGCCGATGCACGTGGATGTGGAAACGCGCGGAGAGTTTACGCGCGGCGAGACGGTGGCGAATCGCCGGAACGCTATCGAGCTGGATGTGCCGCACGAAGACCGGCTGTGGATTGAATCGCTGCAACCGGTGAAGCCCAACGCAGAGGTGGCGGTGGGTTCGAACGCAGAGAAATTCGCGGAGCTCTTCATTTCCAGAATCCGGGGGAAGTAGAAATCGCCCGCGCTGTGCCTCTGTCGCAACACAAGAAGACAGAAAAATTCCCGACTTTCCTGGCGGCCGGCGCATCTAAGGCGCGTAGCGGGTGTGTTGTTGCAAACCGTCACGACGGTCGTGAATTCGGAGACTCGAGGTGTGCGCTCGCGCTCGAACTGGCGACACACCGGTTCATTGCGACGTTCTCGCGAAACGGAGCGAATCTATGAAAAATGAGAGCGCAATGAGAATGAACGTCAAAAAGATGAGAATTCGTATTCTCATTCCCGGTTGGCTGGCGATCGCGTGGTTATGGATTGCCCTGCCAGCGTTACACGCGCAGACACTGGAACGCGGCGCGATTCATGGGACAGTGACTGACAAAACGCACGCGGTAGTGCCGGGCTCTAAGGTGACGCTGACCAACCCTTCGACGGGTATTCGGCGCGAGCTGACCGCCGGCGCCTCGGGGGATTTCGATTTTGAAGCGGTGCCCCCCGGCGACAACTATTCGATTACCGCGGAATCAGCGGGCTTTGCGATCACGACGGTAAAGGGCGTGCAACTGAGCATCGGCTCCTCGATTACCGTGGACATCGAAATGCCACTGAAGGCGCAGGCGCAAACGGTGGAAGTGCAGGCTAGCGGCGAGAACGTTGATACTTCGACTTCCGGCATCACTCAGCTACTGGACGCGAAAAGCGTAGAAAATCTGCCGTTCCCCGGCCGCGACTATCGCGACCTGGCGCAGCTTAGCCCCACGGCGCAAGTGGTCCCCGGCCTGCGCGGCGGCATCCGACTGGGCGGGCAGCAGAGCGATTACAGTGGCCTGGTGGTGGATGGAATGGATACCACCAACAATTTCTTCGGTGAAAATTTCGGATCGCTGGAAACCAAGAACCTGACCATTCCTCTGGAGGCGGTGCAGGAATTCCAGGTGGTCACCAATGGCTTCGCGCCGGAATTCGGGCGCGCTACCGGCGGATTGTTGAACGTGGTCACCAAATCGGGAACCAATGAACTTCATGGCGAGGCGCATGAGTATTATCGAGGCGGCGGCTTGACCGCGAATGATGCGCTGAAGAATCCATCAAACATCAGCCGACAAAACCAGTTTGGTGGCTCGGTGGGATTCCCGATTCATAAGGACCGGCAGTTCTTGTTCTTTTCTACGGATATTCAGCGAGAGAACGGCCCGCTGGTCACGGTATTTTGTTCGCCGGGCGCGGACAATGCGGCGTGCGAATCACAGTTGGCGTCGGTAGGGACGGGGCCGATCATTCAGGCTCCGCTGCCGGGATCGAACGAAGTGCTACCCGCGAATTGCCTGGGAGATGTGGGGCAACCGGTGCTGAGCGCCTGCTACGGGATTACCACCAGCCTGCACGATTTCGAAGGCCCGCATACTCAGTTTCAGAACTTCTTCACGATCCTGGGCCACTACGACTATCAATTCAGCCCGGCGAATCACTTCAGCATTCGCGGTTTTGGAACCCGCAACCATACCAATGGATTTACCGGCGGCCAGGGACAGTCGGAAACGTTTGACGCCATCGGAAACACCGAGAATTTCATCAACCAGGGCATCAGCGGCGTCTTTTCACTGACCACCGTGATGGGCCGCAAAGTGAATGAAGTTCACGTGGGAATCGAAGGGGAGACGCGCAAGCGTCATCCGATTCAGGAAGGCGCGCCGGAAATTCAGATCACCGGCATAGGTAACTTCGGCCAGCGTTTCTACCTGCCGGCCAACAACGACAACGGCAAGCTGCAAGTGCAGGATAACTACTCCTACAGCTTCAACAAGCACGACATGAAGTTCGGCGGCGACGTGGATTCGTTCGTCGATCGCAAGGACATCTTCGCAGGATGGAGCGCCGGTGAGTACACGTTCTCTTCGCTTTGCGATTTCGATCCGAACACCGGCGATCCTACGATTTGTGCCAACCATCCGGCGCCGGTTCCAACAGGCCCGAACACGAGCTTTTTCTTTCAGGGATTCGGCCTCAACGGCAAGGACATATTTGCCGGCAGCGAACTGAAGCCCGCGTACCAGACCGGTGTCGGTTTCTACGCGCAGGATAAGTGGCAGGTGACACCGCACGTGACGTTGACTTATGGATTGCGGTGGGATGGCACGCGAAATCCGGCCACGCAGTCGCCGATTTGGGGAAGCACAGTGCTGATCGGCCAAGGCTCGGGATCGCACACGGCGCCGGTTCCGCAGAATGTTCCGAACGACTGGACGCAGTGGGGCCCGCGCGTGGGAATCGCGTGGAATGCATTTGGCACCGATCACCCCACGGTGTTCCGCGCGGCGTACGGTGTCTACTATGCGCAGACGCCGACGATTTTCTTCCCGACCGCAGGGAGCGCAAACGCCGCCACGCTGTTCTGCCCGCCGATCTTCGGGTGCACGCCGCCGCAAGACACTCTGCTGGGAATGCCATTCGCGGCTGGTGGGTTCCCGTACATCTTCCCATCATCCCTGCCGTTCGGAGTATCGGATTTGTGCGCATCGGCGGAGGGCTGCCCGTCGCCCACGTACGTGGATCCTTCGTTCCGCAATCCGAAGGTGCAAAACCTAACGATCGGAGTGGAGACCACCATCGCGAAGAGCTGGGTGGTTTCTGTGAACTACGCATTCGTACATTCCGACTTCCTTCGCGTCGGAGGATTCAGTACGACAATTTGGAACCGCAACGTAACTCCGGTGGGTACCGACTCGCTGGGGCGGACGCTGCTAAATGAGGTGCCAAACCCGCTCGGACCATTTGAGACCTGCGCCTTGACGGGCCTGCCGATCTTTGGCCCTTCCGAGCCGCTCGATTGCTCGCAGTTTACGAACACCTCGCTGGCCAGCTTCGGGCACGGGAATTATCACGAATTGGTCGCGGCGGTGAACAGACGCTTTTCAAACCATTTCCAACTGTTTGCCAATTACACGTGGTCGCGGAATTTCGCGAACGGATCGAGCGAGCGCGACACCGACTCATTCTTCGGGCCGCAGGATCCCATCAATCTGAATCTGGATTACGGGCGGACCGGACTGGACATCACGCACCAATTCAAGGCCGGCGGAGTCGTAGATTTGCCGCTGGGCTTTGTCTGGAGCACGAACATCATCGCGCACAGCGGCCTGGCGTATCCCGCGTATATCACCGTGGACATCAACGGCGACGGCACCAGCAACCAGGGATTTGGCACCAACGATCGCCCGGCGGTGCAACTCGGGAGCGGCAAGCCGTTCTTGATGCCGGATTATCCCGGACGCGAGCCCTACTACTTCAATTGGGACATGCGCATCGCGAAGGATTTCAACTTTGGCGAGCGCTATCAGATTCGGCTGTCCGCCGATCTGTTCAACGTAACCAACGCCAGCAACTTGTATTCGAACCCGGATCAGCAGCGCGTTTGTTGACCTGCCAGGTTGCGTACCGAACCCGCCGGGAATTCTGGGACAGTCGTGCCCGCCGCTGACGGCGCTGCCGAAGCCGGGAGATATTTCGCTTGCGAACGGCGGCACCAAGTACCGCACGCTGGACGAATTGGCGCCGGGCGCCACGCCGTTTGCGGCGCAGTTCGGGATGCGGTTTCAGTTTTAGTGAAGGATCGGGCGCGGATTTGGCGGTGGGATCCGCGGGTGATTGCGTTTGATTGCAACTGCTTGCTCGTCGGATGCCGGCAGAGACGCCCTCGAAGCTCAGGGTAAACCGGCGCTACTTTGCGTCTAGCGACGCTCTTGCCCGGCGGTAGTCGGGGTCATCGGGCGATAGTTGGATGGCTTTTTCGTATGCGGCTTTGGCTCGCGCGGGATCGTTTTTTTGCTGATAGATGACTCCGATTTCGAAATAGGCATCGGATTCCGTTGGGATCGATCAGCGCGGCTTTTTCAAAAGATGCGAGTGCTTCATCCTGCTTCCCTTGTTTTTCGTCGATCTTTCCCTGAACGTACAAAAAATCCGGCTGATAGGGAGTGAGTTCGAGCGCGCGGGCGATTGCTTCGGCGGCTTTATCGATTTCGCCTGTGGAGTAGCAGAGCTTGGCGAGTTGCGAATAGGCTGCGCCGTAATTGGGATTTTTTTCCAGGGCTTGGTGGATCAAATCGAGCGCGCCGTGCAAATCGTTGTGGAGCGCGCGATCGTTTGCTTGTTGGACGAGGTGCAGGGCCTGGTTTTCGTTTTCTCTTGAGCTGCGCAGCATCTTTGAAGCGGCTTCGAATTTGGCCAGGGTTTGTTTTTCTTCTTCTGTTTTGCCCGCGCAGTGTTGGGCGCGGGAGAGAAGGAAGAGCGTTTCGGAATCGGCTGATTGGGATTCAGTGATGGGTTGTACGAGCTCGGCGGCGCGCGCGCAGGCGGCTGTTGCAGTTGCGGCGTCCTGAGTCTCGGACATGCGGATAAGAATTTTCGCGAGTATCGTGCGGCCTCTGGGATTTTGCGGCTGTAAGGCCAGGACTTTTTCGGCCTCGGGTAGCGCCCGCGCGTCATCGTTGCTGTCGTCGTAGATTTGGGCGCGCAGGAAATGCGCTAGCGCGTCGTTGGGATCGTGGGCTAGAGACTTTGCAAGTTGCGCCAGGGCGGCTGCGGCGTCGCCTTTGGATTTGTAGGCCGCGGCCAAGCGATCGCGGGATTCGTTGTTGGCAGGATCGAGCGCTACGGCCGCACTTAGGTGCTTTATGGCGGCTTCGTAGGTTTGCATCTCGATTTCGAGATCGCCGAGGACAGCCAGCGGGGCTGCGCTTTTGGGGTGTTCGCGAGCGGACTGCTCCAGCAAACGGCGGGCTTCTTTTTCGTTGTGGACCGCGCGATAGGCTTCGGCAAGTTGCACTTCTGCGGTGATGTCGTGTGGCGCGATTTTCAGGGCTGCTTGGTAGCTGGCGATGGCGTCGGCGAAATGGCCATGGCGATATTGATCTTTGGCTTGCTCGATTAGCGCTCGCGGATCTTGTGCGGGTGTTTGTGCGCGGCTTGCGGGCGCCAGGGCCAGAGATAGCGAGAGCGCGACTAGATAATGCGATTTGCGAGTGGGCGGGATCGCTAAATTGTGCCGCTTCGGAGCACGTCGCGCGTGAAATGCGTCGGGCATTTGCGGATTATAACATTCGAGGTTCTTGGGGATTTTACGCGCGGGGCGATTCATTTAGCGCGCTGGGTTTTGCTTGACTCCCGGCGCGGGCGGAACTATAAGCTGCGGCGGCTTGAAAACGTTTCAAGAGGATCAGCGATTGGACTTTCCAAAGTGTTTCAATTCGGAATGAACACCGGCTCGCCGGGATCGCAAATCCATAGGGGGTAGGCTTCGGTGAAACTCAAATCAATCTGCGTGATTCTTGTTGGAATGATGGTTGCGTCTGCGGCTGGGGCGCAGCAGAAGAAGAAAGTGATTTTGGATCAGGATGCGCGCGGGCCGGCTACCACGGACCAGCAATCCATGCTGATGTTCATTCAGTCGCCGGACGTGGAGACGCTGGGGATTACCGTCGTCAGCGGCGACATGTGGCGCGATGAGGAAATTGCGCATACTTTGCGCATGCTGGAGATCGTTGGGAGGCCGGACATTCCCGTTTATCCCGGGGCGATCTATCCGCTGATTAACAGGATGGATTTTATTGAGCGGTGGGAGAAGCTTTACGGCGTGGTGCATTACCAGGGGGCGTGGAATGGGCACCGGCCGGGAATGAATATGGGAGATGGGCAGCGCGGTGGTTGGCATTTGCCGTTTGATACGCCGCATATCGTGGAGGGAGATCCGACGACCAAGGTGGCGGAGGAAGATGCGGCGCATTTCATTATTCGCATGGTGCACAAGTATCCGCACGAGGTGACGATTTATGCCGGCGGGCCTTTGACGAATATCGCGCAGGCCATCAGCCTTGATCCTTCGGTCCCGGACTTGGCGCAGGAACTTGTGGTGATGGGTGGATCGATTGCGCCGGTGGTGCCACTGGATTGGCAGACGGAAAACCGGCGGGAATTTAATTTTTGGTGGGATCCGGAGGCGGTGCACATTACGCTGACTTCGCCGTGGCACAAGATCACCATCACCACCGTGGATATTTCGGTGAAGACGCATATGACCAAGGCTCTGATTGCGGAGATTGCGAAGTCGCCGAGCGCGGCGTCACAGTATTTGGCTAAGTATGCGGATGAAGAATATATGTGGGACGAATTGGCGGTGGCTGGTTGGCTGGATCCCAGCGTGATTACCAAGGAAGAGCAGCTTTACTTGGACATTGATATTGATCATGGCGCTAGTTACGGGAATGTGCGGGTGTTTACGAAGGATGCGCATCCGGGATTGGGCGAGCAGTTGGTGCATTTGCCTATGGAATTGGATCGCGGAAAGTTCGAACGGATGTTTGTGGAGTTGATGGCGCGGCCGCCGGCCGGGGCTAAGTGAAAGAGTGGGAAACGTCAGGAGATTTCAAATTTTAGATGGCTCTATTGACATCCTCCGTGGTGGTTGGATTTCTCCGTCGTAGGGGCGCCCGCTTGCCGCGCCCGCGGGCGTAACCCCTGCGAAATCGTCGGCCAATTGCCTCCGCGCAACCCGAACGGGCCATCTCCATATTCCATCGGCCCCGTTATGATCGGCCCCCCACTACTTCTTCTCTTGAGTTTGACTTGTCTTGGATTCCAGCCAGCAGGGTAGTTCGCCTAGGTGCTTTAGGATTGCGGCGGATGGATAGCCATAAAATTCGGGGCCTCGGGTTACTCCTGTCAGCACGGCGATGAATTTGATTCCGGCGCGGCTTGCCGCTTCTGCGTCTACTACGCTGTCGCCTATGTAGATGCATTCGTGCGGTGACGCTTGGAGTTGGGTCATCGCGGCTAGCAGCGACTCGGGGTGCGGCTTTTGGTTTTGGACGTCGTTGCCTCCCACTACTGCGGCGAACAGCTCGTGCAAACCTTCACGCTTTAAAATTGCTTCGATGTGGATGCGGCGCTTTGTGGACGCTACCGCTAAGGAGATGCCCTGGCGGCGCAGTTGGCGGAGCGTTTCGGGAACGTATTCGAAGACGACTGCGGAGGTGACCATTACTTGATCGGCTCGACTGTGGAAATGTCTGACGAATTGCTCTCGGAGCGATGCGTCTTCGCTTCCTGTTAGGCGCGTGAAGGTTTCGCGGAGGGAGAGGCCTATTGTGGCGTTGACCGCTTCACGATTTGCCGGCGCGATGCCCATTTCGGCCAGGGCTGTGTTTGCGCAATCGAAGATGCCGTTGGAGGAATCGGCCAACGTGAAATCGAAATCGAAGATGGCGGAGCGGATCGTGTTGAGTGGTGTCGGGCGATGCACACAGACCTCTGCGAAACCTCAGACCTGCAAACTTCCCAAGAAATTCTAGCTGGATTGCGTCAGCCGCGGGATCAGGAGATTGAAAAAGCGCTCCGGATTCACTTCCACCGCGACTTTGCAGTTGGGGCGGAAAGTGGTGTCGCGCTCGGGTGGGAGCGCTCCAGCTTCGGCCATCGGTGGCGAGACGCGCACTGGACCTTTTGCCCAGGCTACGGTCATGCCGGCGGTGAATTCGCCTTCGGTTTCGATGTCGATGTGGTAGTCGCGGAGGGTGAGGATTTCGGGATCGATCATGCTGGCGACGGCCAGCGGATCGTGCATCATCGAGCCATTGCCTATGCCGATTTTGCGCACGGTATCGATGGCGTTGCGCATGATCTTTGCGGCGGCCTGGCTGACGGGATTTTGGGCGGCCGCGAGTTTTGCGACGTGCTCATCACCGAGCAGGACTTTGCGCGTGACGTCGAGGCCGACCATGGTAATGGGAATGCCGGAGTCAAAGACGGCACGGGCGGCTTCGGGATCGACGTAGAGATTGAATTCCGCGGCGGGCGTGATGTTGCCGGCGGAGATTGAGCCGCCCATCATTACGATGGCGGGGATCATTTTTGCAATTTCGGGATCGCTGCGCAGAGCCGTGGCGATGTTGGTGACCGGGCCGATGGGGACGAGCGTGATTTCGCCGGGATTTTCGCGCACGATGCGGCGGATGATTTCCGATGCGGTTTCTTTCACTGGCTTTATTTTTGGTTCGGGGAACTCGACGCCGCCGAGGCCGTTATTGCCGTGGACGTAGCTGGCGGTGACGAGATGTCGCACCAACGGCACGCTGGCGCCCGCGGCCACGGGAATCTCCGGGTGGCCGGCAATTTCGATCAAGCGCAGGGCGTTCGGAAGCGTCAGCGCCAGAGGGACATTGCCGGACACGGGCGTGATGGCCTCGACTTTCAGTTCCGGCGAGCGCAGGGCGAGGAAAATGGCCATGGCGTCGTCCACGCCGGGATCGGTGTCGATGACGATGCGGCGCGGCTTGGTGGCGTCGGCGCGGAGTGGAACGCGCTGCGACGCGGCCGCTTCTGAGGCAGCCGGTGGGATTCCGGCTAGAGAGGCGGCGAGAGCCATGCCGGCGGTGGTGTTGAGGAATTCGCGGCGGGATGGAGAGTGGTTCCTTGAGTCGCGAGTCATGGTGATGTTTGCCTCCTTAGGTCGCTTAGATCCTTAGGCCCCGAAATGCACGGGGCCGCAGGATGACAGCATTTCGCGCGCGCTCATCGCTCGCTAAGAACGGCAGATGCTACACCTGTGCGAGATGAATTGCGACAGTTTGCTTGGAGTTCGGCGGTGCCGATGGATTTATTTGTTGCGGAGAGCGGGGAATTTGTAGGGCGTAATTCCCTGCTCTTCGTTTACGGTGATGATTTGATCGGAGGCGATGTTCGTTAGGACTTGCTTTGCGCCACTGGGCCATTGGATCTCGAGGCGATCTACTTTTGCGCGATTGCCAAGGCCGAAATAGATTCGTGGGTCTTGCGCGGAGCAATAGCTCATGCCGCCTTTGGTTTGGTCATAGCTGGTGAAGTCGCCGGCTATCAGCTTCAAGCTGGCGCCCGTGCCGTCGCGATTGCTTTTTGCGCCTACCAAGTGGACTCCTAGCCAGTGATTCGTTTTTGCTGCCGGTGAACTTGCGCCGGCGTTGCGGAAAAGTTGGGCTTCTTCGCCATTGTTGTTCACGAGAAAGCTCTGCCAGCCGTCGTTGGCGTAATCGCCTACCGCCAGGCCTCTGCCTACCTTTGGCGCCAGGAATCCGGCCGGCTGCGTTTGGCTTGCGTCCACGTAATGGCCGTTGCCAGTGTTGCGGTAGAGCTTTTTGGATTCCGCGTAGTTCACGTCGGGATGATAGCGAGCGATGTTGTCGAGGATATGCCCGTTGATGACCAGCAGATCGCGCCAGCCATCATTATCGAAATCGAAGAAACGCGCGCCGAAGCTGCTATTGAGGATGCTGGATTGGGCTATGCCGGAGGTTATTGTCGCGTCGGTGTAGGTGCCGTCGCCGTTCGAGAAATAGAGGCGATTCAGTTCGAAGTCGAGATGGCTTACGAACAGGTCCATGCGGCCGTCGTTGCGGAGATCTGCGGCATCGGCGC
Organism: uncultured Acidobacteriota bacterium; assembly: GCA_963841235.1. Classification (GTDB taxonomy): domain Bacteria; phylum Acidobacteriota; class Terriglobia; order Acidiferrales; family UBA7541; genus Palsa-147. The sequence continues at coordinate 23,170 of CAWJBU010000003.1, forward strand.
TCATGCCGGCTTCCGGGCGGCCGTCTTCGCTGAAGCCGGCGCCGGAAGTGTAGCTGACGTCGCGGAACGTGCCGTCGCCGTTATTCAGATAGAGGAAATTGCGCTGGGTATCGTTGGCGATAAAGATGTCGGGCCAGCCGTCGCCATTCAGATCGGCGAGGACTACTGCCAAACTTTTGCCGTCTTTGTTGATCAAGCCGGCTTTTTCGGTGACGTCGGTGAAAGTGCCGTCGCCGTTGTTGTGAAAGAGGCGCGGCGAAGTGCCATCGAAATTGTCCGGATGGCAATAGCTGCTGACTTGCGGGATATCTTGATAGCCAGGGCGAAAATCGCCGCAGACTGTCGGATGATCCACGTCGTATTGCACGTAGTTTGCTACTAATAAATCCAGCTTGCCGTCGCGATCGTAGTCGAACCAGCCTGCCGCTGTGCCCCAATTACCATCGTTGCCCACGCCGGCTTTGGCAGTGACGTCGGTGAAAGTGCCGTCGCCATTGTTGTGGTAGAGCACACTGTGGCGATAGCCAGTCATGTAGATGTCGGGATAGCCGTCGTTATCGTAATCGCCTACGGCCACGCCAAAGAAAAATGTGCCGTCGGAACGGATGCCGCTCGAGGCGGTGACATCGGTGAAGGTCCCATCGCCATTGTTGCGATAGAGCGCAGGCTGCGGCGCTTGCACGGGATGAAAGAGCGGAGTGAAGCCGCTGTTGACGAAGAAGGCGTCCAGATAGCCATCTTGATTGTAGTCAAGCCAGGCTGCGCCGGCCCCCATAGTTTCGGGGTACATGCGCTTGGGCGATTGCGCGCGTTCGTGATGGAAATGAATGCCGGCCGCGGCGGTAACGTCGGTGAATTGGATGTGGAACGGATTGGCTTGTGCCGGCGGAGGAACGCGGCTATGAGATTGCGGATGCGTCTGGGCGAAGCCAAGCGTGCACATGAGAAGGAACGCACCGAGCAGCGTGCCAGTACGGCGCTTATTTGGTTGAAGATTGAGGCGTTTGCGCATCGCGAGGCGGAAGTTTAGCATCGCCCACGCGGCGGCCCGGAAGAATTCAACAGCCGCACCTCTAATATAAAAGAACTATTGCTTGACAGGGTGGGGGCTGACCGATACCCTACGGCCCATTCGTAGCGGGGGTCGTCGTCCTGTTCCAGCGCGTTGAACGGCGAATCGTACTAAGCGTTGCGAGTCTCCGGCCGCAGACTGCCCGCACATTCTGGACGACTTACAGATTTCGCCTGAGTACAAGCCCTTTCGCAAGCTCAGATCGAACGGGAGAGCAACGATGAAGATTGGGAAGATGATGTTGGTGACGATGGCGCTGCTGGGAATGCTCGTGACGGCCGCCGCCGTGAACGCGCAGTCGTTGGAACGCGGCGAAATCCGCGGCACCGTCTACGACTCGACGCATTCGATCGTACCGAAATCCAAGGTGACGATCTCCAACCCCTCCACGGGTTACAAGCGCGAGCTGACCACTGACGAGACGGGGTCGTATTCGTTCCCGCAACTGCTGCCCGGCGTGTACAAGCTCCGCGCCGAGGCCGAGGGCTTGGCGGCGACCGAGGTCACAGACATTACTGTGCAAATCGGCGCGAGCCTGCAACTGGACGTTACGCTGCCGGTAAAGGGCCAGACGACGACCGTGGAAGTGAGCGCCGCGGCGGTTGGGCCCGTGGATACCACAACGGCGGGCATCAATCAGGTCATCAACACCAAAGACATCGATGACCTGCCTCTCTCCGGCCGCGATTATCGCGACCTGGCGCAGTTGAGCTCCTCCGCGCAAATCGTTCCGGGACTGCGCGGCGGCATTCGTTTGGGCGGCCAGCAGAGCGATTACCTGGGAATGGTGATTGACGGCCAGGATAGCTTCAATCCATTCTTCGGCGAAATCTTCGGATCGCTGGAAACAAAGAACTTCACGATTCCACTCGACGCGGTGCAGGAATTCCAGGTGGTCACAAACGGCTTCGCACCTGAATTTGGCCGCGCCACGGGCGGGCTCGTAAACGTGGTGACGAAATCAGGCACCAACGAAGTGCACGGCGAGGCGCACGAGTACTATCGCGGCAGCGGACTCACGGCGACTGACGGAGTCGGCGAACCGCCGAACATCAACCGGCAGAATCAATTCGGCGGTTCAATTGGCTTCCCGATCCACAAGGACCGCCAGTTCCTGTTTCTTGCTACCGACACCCAGAGGCAGAACGGCCCGCTGCTTACGAACCTCTGTGGTGTGGGAACGGTGGCAGACTGCAACACTTCGTTGGCCGGCGCTGTCGGGCCCACGTTTGCGAACTGCCTGCCGGGTGCCTGCGCGCCCGGCGAGATTCCGGTCCCAGGGGCGGCCACCGCGGGCTTCGCTCTACCGGGCTCTTGCGGTACCCCAACCGCGGGACAATCTTTCCTAAGCGCCTGTTTCGGGGTCAATAGCCTGGCGGATTTCAATGGGCCGCACACGCAGTTCCAGGACCTGTTCACCATCCTTGGCCATTACGATTATCAGTTTTCCCCGGCCAATCACTTCAGCGTGCGTGCCTACGGGACGAGGAACCATACCAGCGGCTTTACGGGCGGTTTGGGGCAGAACGAAACTGCTGTGCCGTTTAACACGACCGAGATCTTCCTCAACGAGGGCATCAGCACAGTCTTTGCGCTGAATACCGTTTTGGGCCGCAAGGTGAACGAACTGCGCATCAGCGTCGAAGCTGAAAACCGCATCCGGCATTCGAACGGACCGGGCACGCCTACGATGCTCGTAGGCAACTACATGTTTGGAAATCGCTACTACCTGCCGATCAACGGTCAAAACGACAAGCTGCAAGCCGCAGACAACTTTTCCTACTCCTTCGGCAAGCACGACATGAAGTTCGGAGGAGACTCGGACACATTCGAGGACCGCAAGGATACGTTCGTCGGATGGTCCGCAGGCGAATTCGAATTCGGAAGCATCTCCGATTTCAACTCTCCAGACGTTAACAATTTTGCTCCCTTCGGCCTGATTCAGGGCGTGGGATTAAACAACGTGCCGCTATTCAACGCCGGCACGCTTTTTCCGAATTACTTGACCGGCGTGGGGCTGTACTGGCAGGACAAATGGCAAATTACGCCGCGCATTACTTTGACCTACGGTCTGCGGTGGGATGGAACCTGGTATCCGCAGCCGCAGACAGCGTTTCCCGGAATCGCGACGTATTCCGGGACGGGTTCTGGCTCCAAAGCAGTTCCAGTTCCGCAGCGCGTCCCAGATGACTTCAAACAGTTTGGACCGCGCATCGGATTAGCCTGGAACGTAGGATCAGCGCAGTCGCCGACCGTAGTTCGAGCGGCGTGGGGTTTGTACTACGCGATACTACCAACGATATTTATGCCCGCGGGCGGCGGCGGCAAGTTCGCAGGAGTCTTCTGCTTTAGTCCGACATGCTTCCCTGCCCCCGGGTTTCCTTATCTGCTCCCAAACGCAGTTCCCCAAGGGATCAACGATATTTGCAACGTTTCGGATATTGGATGCCCAGGACCCAATTTCGTTGAGCCGGATTTCCGGAATCCCCGAGTATCGAGCCTGACGGCGGGTATCGAGCATACGTTCGCAAAGAGTTGGACGGTGACAGGCACTTTCGCTTGGGTTAATTCACAGCACCTGCGGACGGGAGGTTATGGAACCGAAGAGGCGTGGTATCGGAACTTCGTCCCGTGCGGCCAAACAAACGAACCGCCGGCCACGGACCAATTCGGCCGATCGATTCTCTGCGGGTTACTCGATCCCACACTCGCGTCCTTCACAAACTCAACGGGAAGTTACGCGCACGGAAATTACGAATCGGTGGTGATAAACCTCACCAAGCGGTTTTCAAACCGCTTCCAGTTCTTCGCGAACTATCTGTGGTCGCAAAACAAGGACAATGGGGCGAGCGAACGCGACACGGATACTTATTTCGGGCAACAGGATCCCTTCAACATCAACCTAGATTACGGACGGAACAGCCTGGATATCCGGCAGCAGTTCAAGATGGGAGGCGTGGTCGATCTTCCCTGGGGCTTCTTGTTCAGCTCGTCGGTGATCGCGCACTCCGGAGTGCCGTTCCCCCTCTATGTGAATGCCGACGTCAATGGAGACGGGGCGGCCAATTCGGGATATGCACATCCCAACGACCGCCCGATCATTCAAATCGGAGGCGGTAAACCCTTCCTTTTGCAACGATATCCGTTCGATCAGCCGAATTTTGCGGAGTGGGACGCGCGGCTGGCGAAGGACTTCAAGCTGGGCGAGCGCTTCACCGTGGAACTGTCGGGCGATTTCTACAACGTGACCAACAGGCATAACTTGTATTCGAACCCGGACACCAACGGTACGATTGACTATGCGACAGCGGGGGCTTGTGTGCCGTGGAATTCGATTTTTGTGGGAGCGCCGCAAGCAAGGGGTGAGAGCTGCGGCGCGTTAACCTCGAAGTCGCTTTCATATTTCCAGAGTATTTCGGCGGGAGGCGCAACTTACCGTGCGATCTCACAAGTTGCGCCGGGCAGCACGCCGTTCGCGTTCCAGGCCGGGGCCAAGTTCATTTTCTAATGAGCTTACGACCCGCAGGGCGCAGGCGGTTTCTTCAGGGGCTCGGAAGTTCGATCATGTTGGCAGCCGCCGGGAGCGATGAGCTCCTGGCGGCTTCTTTTTTTGGAGGAAGCGGCGTGACGCAAGGAACGGCGATGCGATGGCCGAAACCGATTGGCAGTCCCGTCCTCGATAGCCTGCACCGGGTGATCGAGCATTCGCGCGATGTTTCCACCGACGTCGAGCGAATCGTTGAAGTCGCCAAATTCATGGCCTACGAAGCGTTGCCCATGCCCGAATACGCGCTGCCTTATGGAATCGGGAATGAAGACCGTCGCGAGGCCGTGGATTTTATCATGGTCTCGGATTCGATTGATACCGCATTCACCGATTTCAAGACCCACGTGAAATTTCAGACGGAATTCAAGGGCCAGAATTGGTCGGACTCGGATGCCGAGTTTGCCTGCCTGAAGCGTGCCATGGACAACAAGATTCCCATTCTCGACGGGAAGTGGATGGCGGAGGCTACGCGCAAGCAGTTGGCGGAGATTTTCAGCGGCAACATCGAGATCCCCATGCTCGATGAAAAGCTGGCGGTGCTGCACGAAGTGGGCGCCGTGCTGGCGAAAAAATACGACGGGCATTTTCACAATTTCATCGATGATTGCTCGCCGCGGCTTTATGACAATGGAAATGGGATTGTGGACCGGCTGGTGAAGGAATTTCCGCGATTCAATGATGTGAGCCAATACGACGGTCACGAAATCAAGTTTTACAAGCTGCCGCAGCTCGGAATTTGGATGCTGTATGCCAATCTGCACCGGCGCGGATGGTTCAAGCTGGATGATCCGGAAAAGATGACCGCGTTTGCGGATTATATTGTCCCGGCGGCTTGCCGGATTCTAGGGATCATGAAGTATTCGCCGGCGCTCGAGAACGCCATCAATACCTATCAGATGATCGAGCGCGACAGCACGCAGGAAATCGAGATTCGCGCGCACATGCTTTATGCCACGGCGCTTTTACGCGAAGAGGTCAACAAGATTCGTCCCGCGGATATGCAGGTGATCATTCCTCAGATTGATGCGCGATTGTGGCTGCCGTACCACACGACGTTCTGGCCGCACCATCTGACGCGCACTATTATGTACTAGAGAGTTTGGGATAGGGAGTAGAGGAAGCGTGGCTTCAGGGGCCAAATCCCAAGCCCTTTCGCCGACTGAATGTCAGGGCTGAAGAGTCTGTGTGGGAACCCCGGGATTTGTCTGGGCACGGCTTCAGCCGTGCCGCGAACGCCGCAATATCAATGCGGCTTTAGCCGCTGAGGTTTTGTTTCTCCGGTTCACACACACGCTCTGAAGCCCTGACCCCCTAAAGAGAAATCCAACTTCGAGAGGGCACGGTGTTGAGTCGCGGTAAGCGTTTTCGATCCTTCGAAATAAGTGGGCGCAGCAAGCCGCGCCCCTACGGACTTCCTCTAAATATGCCCGTGAACCGAATTTTCAAAATCCTTCTTTGCACGCTTCTACTGGTGATTGTCGCGGCGCCCCTGCGTGCGCAGTCGCGTCGGAAAGTAATCATCGATCAGGATTGCGCCGGGCCTGGCGGAACAGACATGCAGGCGGTGCTCGCGTTGGTGAACTCGCCGCAGACGGATGTGTTGGGAATCACGGTCGTAACGGGAGATGCCTGGCGAGATGAAGAAGTGCAGCACACTTTGCGGCTGCTCGAAATTATCGGGCGGACTGAAATTCCCGTGGTGCCCGGCGCGGCGTTTCCGTTGGTGAATACGAAGGCGGACGTAAAGCAGTGGGAGGCGAAATACGGCAAGGTGATTTATCAGGGCGCCTGGAATTACGGATCGCCGGTGCATGAGGCATTCGTGATTCCTCCGATGGTGGAGGGCGTGCCGAAGATCAAGGCATCCACCGAAGATGCAGCGCATTTCTTGATTCGTATGGTGCATCGCTATCCGCATCAGGTGACGATTTATGAGGGCGGGCCGTTCACCAATCTGGCGCTGGCGATTGCCATCGATCCGGACTTTGCAAGTCTGGCGAAAGAACTGATCGTGATGGGCGGAAGCATCGCGCCGGTTACCGACGATCCAGAATTCAAAGACACGCCGCGGCGCGAATTCAATTTTTGGATCGATCCGGAAGCGGCGCGGCGCGCGTTTCATGCGCCGTGGCCGCGCGTGGTGGTGACGACGGTAGACATTTCGATCAAAACGCACATGACCAAGGAACTCATCGCGGAAATCGCCGCGGGTAAATCGGCTTCGGCGAAATACGTGGCCAAGTACGCGCAGGAAGGATATCTCTGGGACGAATTAGCCGCAGCCACATGGCTCGATCCTTCAATCATCACCAAGACTTCGAAGATGTATATGGACGTATCCGTGGACCACGGCGCGACTTACGGCGACACTTTGGTCTGGGCCGAGGGTCAGCAGCCGGGCTTGGGTGAGGATTTAGTCGAGGTGCAGGACGATTTGGATCTCGCGAAATTCTACAAATTATTTGTCTCGCTCATGACCGCGGACCGGCCTTCGCCACGGCGCGCGCCGGCGCGAACCGGTCATGGCGATTCGCCGGACCCGCTTCCGGAGACCGATTCGAGCGCCTTGCGATAAGCGGGATCGTCGGGCGAGAGCTCGACGGCTTTCCTGTAGGCTTGCTGGGCTTGCTTGCGGTCGCCTAGTTGCTGGTGGATCGCGCCGATTTCAAACCAGGCCTCGGATTCTTTCGGATTTGCCTGCGTGATTTTTTCGAAGGTCTGGAGCGCTTCTTCCGCGCGGTTTTCCTTCTTGAGAATTTTTCCGCGGATAAATAGATAGCCGGGATCATTGGGGCGTGCAGCCAGGGATTTTTCGATGGCTTCGCCGGCCTTCGCGAATTCATTTATGGAATAGAGAGCTCTTGCGAATAGCGCGTTAGCAGCGGGATTTGCGGGATCGTTCTTAAGGACTTGATGGAGTAGTTCGATGGCCTGCGCGAACTGGTTCTTTTTCGCAAGCTCGCCCGCCTCTTGGAGCTGACGATCCGCTGCTGCCGAGTTGTCGTCCGCGGCGCGCTCGTGTTCCTTCCGTTCGATTTCAAGGCGCTCAAGCGCTCGCCGCGGCGCGGAGCTTCCCGGATGATCTTGCTTGGCGCGCTCGAGTTGCCGGCGCGCTTCGTCGTAATTGGCGACGCGACGGTAGGCTTCGGCCAGGCCCAGCTCGCCGGCTTCGTTGCGCCGATCGAGACGCAGGGCTTCGTTGTAGGCGGCAATGGCGCCTGGGAAATCTTCTGCGGCGGCAAGGGTGTCACCGAGCTCGATGCGCAGGCGGACGGTGCGGGGATCAAGCTCGATAGCGCGGTGAAATTCGTCCGCGGCGGTCTCCCAATCCTTTTCCGCAACGGATTCCTGCCCCAGCTTTTCGAGTTCACCAGCCGTCACCGGCTTCGGACGCGACGGCGACTGCAAAGGTCCCAGGTAAAGAAGAAGGAGGAGGCCCAAAAGCATGGCCGAAAGTATAGCATTGCGCACCCACGGCACTTTTGAGCTGGCCCGCCGAATAAACGAGCTTCGGAGGCCAGCGGGAGTTAGAGGAATCGCGAAACAAAACCGCGCCCGGCCCGTCCGCGTCGCCCTGATAGGAAAGCAGCGCCCCAATCGGTTACAAATCCTCCCAAATTATCCCTTTGAGATAATAGCACTTTAATATTGACACATGCGTTATCTAATGCTAGCCTTTATTCGGCGCTGCCGTTGAGACCAGACAAAAATCGGCGCCAGAATGGACCACCAGCAAGCCGCGCCGCAAACCTACGCTTCACCACTCCAAAGAAGCCGCAGTCCAGCCGGCCCAACTCCATGGACAACCCATGATCTCCTCCCAAAACGCAGCGCCCTCAGCGTCTCTGCGGTATCTCTTGCCGTTTCCTGCCTCAAGTCTCCAGTCTCGAGCCCCCAAAAAGGCGAAGAAAAATCTAATCGCGTCAGAAATTATTAGAAACGCTCACAACTTCAACAAAACAAACGAAGGAGATCAATTCTAATCGCGTCAAAAACACGGTCTTACACTTGCGAAAAACACCAAAATTCAGGTCCACCAGCGAAACTGCGGCGAAACTACATCTGAGCAGCCGACAAGCTCCCCCGAAAAAGACGCGCTTGACGCGGCTCGTCGCAAGATTTATAAGCAGCGCACGCTTTTCGCGAAGGAACCGGGCCATGAGGCGGCGTCGAATCGCCGCCGTGGTCTGGATCGCTCTCAGCCTCGCGGAAATAGGCTCGTCGAGCGCGAACGAATATGCCGGTCCCGCATGCGGACCGGCGCTACAAACACCGGGGGCTATATGGCTGGAAAAGTTGATGTAGTCGGAATTGGGAGCTGCACCGTCGATTATTTCGCGATTGTGCCGCGCTTGCTGGGGCCGGAGGAAAAAATCAATGCGGAGCGGCTGGAGATTCATGCCGGCGGCGTGACCGCGAATAACCTCACGCAAGTCGCCCGGCTGGGCGCAAAGACGGGCTGGCTCGGCTTGATCGGCGATGATGACAACGGCCGGATTATTACCAAGGCGTTCGAAGCGGACGGAATGGATTGCAGCGGAATCGAGGTCGTGAAACATGAGCTTTCGTCGCTGACATGGATACCCGTGGATGCAGCGGGCGATCGCTGCATATACATGTTCCCGAACATCACAGGGAAAATTTCGCCGTTCCAGGTGAACAATCGCTTCGCGCCGCATATTCAGAAAGCAAAGCACTTTCACACTGAGGCGTCACAGTTGCCGCTCGTCCCGGTGCGCGAGGCGATGAAAATCGCGCGCGCCGCGGGCGTTCGCGTGATTTTTGATCTCGATGTGTCGCCGAGCTTTTTCGCGCAAGCGAATCTCGGCTCGGAACAGGATTTGGCAGCAGCGCTGCAAATGGTTGATGTCTTGAAGCCCTGCAAGGCCGCGGCGCGCGAGCTCACCGGCGAAACCGACTTCGATCGAATCGCGGCGGCGTTGCTGAAGATTGGGCCGAAGCTGGTGGCAGTAACAATGGGCGCCGATGGCTGTCTGATTGCCACCAAAGAGAAGACCGCGCATGTGCGGGCGTTCAAAGTAAACGTTGTGGATACGACGGGCGCAGGCGACGCGTTCATGGGCGGCCTTTCTTACGGCGTGCTGCAAGGTTGGGATCACGAGAAAGTTGGAATGTTCGCGAACGCTTGTGCTGCGCTTTGTTGCACAAAAGTGGGAGCGCGGGCAATGGCAAAGCATGATGAGGTCGTCGCGTTCATTCGCTCGAAGAATGGTTCAGCGGCGGCTTCGTTTTAGCGATTGAGATCTAAAATGCCGGCCTGAAAGGCCGGCGCTACATAGGCGCAACGGAGAGGACTAATTCATGTTCACGCCACCGACTTTTACGATCGCCATGGTGATGATGGTCGCCTCGGCGATCTGCTGGGGCTCCTGGGCGAACACGTACAAGGGAGTGAAGAACTACCGGTTCGAGCTTTTCTACTGGGATTACGCGCTGGGGATTTTTATCGTCTCCCTGATTCTCGCACTGACGATGGGCAGCAGCGGGAACGACGCTTCGAGTTTTTTGAATAATGTGCACTCGGCGGATACGTCGAACTTTTGGTTCGCGATGCTGGCGGGCGCGATTTTCAATCTTGCGAATTTGCTGCTCGTGGCGGGGATCGATATGGCCGGGCTGGCGATTGCGTTCCCGGTTTCGATCGGCATCGCGCTGGTAGTCGGTGTCGTACTCACTTATTTGCGCGAACCGAAGGGCAACGCGGTAATGCTGGGCGCAGGAGTGCTCTGTGCGATTGTCGCAGTGCTGCTCGATGGAAAGGCTTACGGGCAGCTTCCAGCGGGAGGGCGGGCGGTTTCGCGCAAGAGCATCATTACCTGCATCGTTTCGGGCGTGCTGATGGGCTTGTGGGCGCCGCTCTCGACCCATGCGATGAGACAAGGAAATGCGCTCGGTCCGTACAGCCTTTCGGTTTTCTTTACGTTTGGCGCGCTGCTCTCCTGCTTCATCTGGAACATTTATTTTATGAAGCATCCGCTCGTGGGAGAACCGGTAGCATTCGGTGGATTTTTCAAAGCGCCATTCAGCGGGCACATGCTTGGGTTGCTCGGTGGATTTATTTGGGGAATCGGCACGGTGTTCAATCTCGTGGCGGGAAATTCCATCGGGCTGGCGATTTCGTACGCCATTGGTCAGTCGGCGCCGATGGTGGCGGCGCTCTGGGGCGTCCTGGTGTGGAAGGAGTTTGCGGGAGCGAACAAGCAGGCGCGCGCTTATCTGGCGATGATGTTTTTATTTTATTTTTTGGCGATTCTGCTGGTGGCGCGAGCGCATAACGCGGGTTAACGCTCGCTCTAGTAGATTCATATTATTGACCGCTCTCGGGCGTTGCTACAAACTGCCGCGATTTTTCAGATTCTCTGGCGTTGTGGTGTCCCAATCGCTCAAATTGAATTACGATTGCTGCCAGCCTTGAGATGAACCGGCTCCGATCATTTCTTCTCTATTTTCTCTTCCTGAGTGCCGCTTACCTTTTCGCGTGGCCTTACGCGACTGTCGTCTATGAAGGCACTGTCTTGCTGCACTTGCTGGCGGGCGCAGCGTTTCTGCTGCTGGGACTTCCCTTCTTTTGGCGGAGGGTAACTTCGGGAAATTCGGCCGAGCGCACAGCTTGGCTGTTAATCGCGGCGGGCGGCGTGATTGGAATTGCGCTCGTTTTCACCGGCACGCCCCGCAGCCGCTTTCCTTTGCTCTATGCGCACATCGGCGCGTGTCTCGCGGGTGGCGTAATTCTCGCCGCGGCGTGGGCGGGGCGACGCGGATGGCTCGCGGGATCGGCGACGCGCGCCGCGTTGCGTTACGCGCTCGGATTCGCCATTGCAGCGGCAGTGACTGCGGGAGCGTGGTGGTTGCGCACCGTGCCGTTCGAACGCGCTAATCGGATCGAGAATCCGCGCATTGCGCCCGCGAGCATGGACTCGGAAGGCGACGGGCCGCAGGGGCCGTTCTTTCCGAGTTCCGCGCAGACGCCCGAGCAGATGCGCATCGCCAAAGAATATTTCATGGAGTCGCAATCGTGCGAGCGCTGCCACTCCGACATTTACAAGCAGTGGCAAAGCTCGATGCATCATTTTTCATCGTTCAACAATCAGTGGTACCGCAAGAGCATCGAGTACATGCAAGACACGATCGGCATCAAGCCATCGCGGTGGTGCGCGGGCTGCCACGATCCCTCGCTGCTTTTCAGCGGCGAGTTTGACAAGCCGATTCGCGAAGTCGAGAACACGCCCGCAGGACAGGCGGGGCTTGGCTGCATGATGTGCCATTCGATCACCGGCGTGAAGAGCACGATGGGCCAAGGCGATTACCGCCTCGAAGTTCCGGCGCTGCACGACATGGCCATGAGCGAGAATCCTTTGGTGCGGCGCTTCCACGATTTTCTGGTGGAATTGAATCCGGAGCCGCACCGGCGGACTTTCTTAAAGCCGTTCATGCGCACGCAAACGGCGGATTTTTGTTCTACGTGCCACAAAGTGCATCTCGATATTCCGGTGAATCACTACCGCTGGACGCGCGGATTCAACGATTACGACAATTGGCAGGCCAGCGCGGTCTCGGGCTACGGCGCGCGGTCGTTTTACTATCCGCCGAAGCCTTCGACGTGCGCGGATTGCCACATGCCGCTCGCGCCGTTGCACGATACGGCCGCGGAACCGAAGATCGTGCACTCGCACCGGTTTCTGGCCGCGAACACAGCGGTGCCGTTCGCGAATCGCGACGAAGCACAGCTTGATGCGACGGAGAAATTCCTGCAGGACAAGCAGGTCAGCGTCGATATTTTCGCGATCACTCCGGAGACCAAGCAGGAGACGGCCGCAGCCGCTCCGAAGATTGCCCCGGCGCCGGAATTGGAGACCACATTCGCCGTCGGTGAAGAAGCCGAAGCGCCCGGGCCTGCGGCGGCGGGCGCGGCGGCTGAAGAAACATCGGCGCCGCCTCCGCCCGTCACCGGGCCGCTGAATCGCGTTGCGGCGGCTGTGCGGCGCGGCGACACCGCACGCGTAGACGTCGTCGTGCGGACACGCAAAGTCGGGCATTTCTTTCCCGGCGGGACGGTGGACGCCTTCGATTGCTGGCTGGAACTTTCGGCGACAGATGAAAATGGCCGCGTGATTTTCTGGAGCGGCATGGCGGAGGACAACGGCAGCGGCCCGGTCGAGCCCGGCGCACATTTCTATCATTCGGTTTTGATCGATGCGCACGGAAATCACATTAATAAGCGCAATGCATGGGCCGCGCGCGCGACGGTTTACGTGCATCTGATTCCCCCGGGCGCGGCGGATACGGTGCACTTCCGGCTGAAAATTCCGTCGGATGCTGGCTCGCGGATTTCGCTGCACGCGAAATTGAACTATCGCAAATTCATGTGGTGGAACACGCAGTTTGCGTTTGGCGGCGTGCGCGATCCGAATGAGCCGCATCCGCAAGTGACATCGGATTTTGATGACGGGCACTGGATTTTTACCGGCGATACGACCGGGGTTTCAGGACAGGTAAAAACGATACCGGCGCTGCCAATCGTGGTGTTGGCTGAGGACAACGCCCAGCTAAATGTTCTGCCCGCGAATGCGGCTGAGCCTGCGCCCGAGCTAAAGCTCGATCCCGCAGATTGGACGCGGTGGAACGATTACGGCATCGGCTTGTTGCTTCAGGGCGATTTGAAGGAGGCGGCGGCGGCATTAGAGAAGATCACTCAAATCGCGCCCGAGAATCCGGACGGCTGGGTGAATATCGGGCGCGCGCGATTCCAGGAAGGAAATCTTGCGGCGGCGAAAACGGTGCTCGAAAAGGCGCTGGAACTTTCGCCGTCGCTCGCGCGGGCGCATTTCTTTTATGCCAAGGTGCTGCGAAATCAGGGCCGTTATGACGATGCCGCCGCGCATTTGCGAAAAGTGCTCGAGCAATACCCGAAGGACCGCGTGGTGCACGATGAGCTGGGACGGATTCTATTTTTGCAGCGGCGGTACGGCGACGCGATCGCGGAATTCAATGCCACGCTCGGAATCGATCCCGAAGATCTGGAGGCGAACTACAATTTGATGCTTTGCTATACGGGGCTCGGACAAAGCGATCGCGCGGCAGACTTTCAGAAGCGCTATCTGCGATTCAAGGCGGATGAATCGGCGCAAACCTTGACGGGTCCTTATTTGCGCGCACATGCGGCGGACAACGTCGAGCGGCAACCGATTCACGAGCATGATTCCGTGCCGCCGGAGAAACTGCGCAGCGCGAAGCCTCCATCTGCAACTGCTGCACACGGGGGGACAGATTGAGTTCGACGAAATCTCCGCGCGCCAAGCCTCGCCGCTCGATGCTTCCCTGCCTGTTCGGCAGCTGCATTATTCTTGCGAGTGCGTGGCTCGTGCCCGCATCCGGATTCTCTACTCCGCCGCAGGCGACGATCCAATTCGAAGACATCACGCGGGCGGCAGGCATTCATTTCACGCACAACAACGGCGCGTTCGGAAAAGAATATTTGCCGGAGGCCATGGGCGCCGGGGTCGCGTTCATTGATTACGATAATGATGGCTGGCAGGATCTGTTTTTCGTGAATGGCGCGGACTGGCCGGAGCATCATCGGACGGCGTCGCATCCGGCGCTCTATCACAATAATCACGACGGCACTTTCACGGACGTTACGGCGAAGGCGGGGCTCGCTATCGAGATGTACGGGATGGGAGTGGCCATCGGCGATTACAACAACGACGGCTTCGACGATATTTTCATCACCGCGCTGGGCCAGAATCATCTTTTTCGCAACAATGGAAACGGAACGTTCACGGACGTGACTAAGCAGGCCGGGCTAGCGGGGCCAAATGAATTCAGTACCAGCGCCGCGTGGGTGGATTACGACCGCGATGGGCATCTCGATCTGGTCGTGAGCAATTACGTGCAGTGGACGCCGCAAACAGACATTTACTGCACGCTGGATGGAAAAACGAAATCGTATTGCACGCCGGAATCGTATCGCGGCGCGTCGGTGCGGCTGTGGCACAATCGCGGCAACGGGACGTTTGAGGATGCCACGCAGAAGGCCGGGCTTTTCGATACGACTTCGAAGACGCTCGGCGTGGTGATTCTGGACGCCAATCGGGATGGCTGGCCGGACATTGCCTTCAGCAACGACACGCAGCCGAACAAGCTTTACATCAACAATGACAACGGCACTTTCACTGAGAAGGGTGTGGCGTCGGGAATCGCATTCAGCGAAGACGGAATTGCGCGCGCGGGCATGGGCGTGGATGCCGCGGACTACGATCGCAGCGGCTATCCGAGCTTGCTGATTACGAATTTTTCGAATCAGATGGCGGCGCTCTATCACAACGAGAAGAACGGGCTGTTTGTGGACGAAGCGGCGCCGACGGGGATCGGGCGAGCGAGTCTGTTGACGCTGGGATTCGGTTGCTTTTTCTTTGATTACGATCTGGATGGCTGGCCGGACATCTTCATCGCCAACGGGCATATCGAGAATGGCATCGAAAAAATTCAGAATCGCGTGCGCTATGCCGAGCCGCCGCATTTGTTCCGGAATCTAGGCGACGGCAAATTCGACGAGACGACGGCATCGGCGGGCGCCGCATTTGCGACGCGGCGTGTGGCGCGCGGCGCGGCTTACGGCGATATTGATAACGACGGGGCGTTAGATATTGCCGTGACGGCGAATGGCGGGCCGGCGGTGCTGTTCCGCAATTCGGGCAACGCAAATCACCGGCTGCGGATAAAGCTGGTGGGTACGAAATCGAATCGCGATGGAATTGGCGCCGTCCTGCGCGTGACGGCCGGCGGCGGAACGCAGGATCAGATGCTGCGCAGCGGCGGGAGCTATGAATCGTCGAGCGAGCTTGTGCTAACCTTTGGCCTCGGCGCAGCGGCGCAGGCGGATGCGATCGAGGTGCGCTGGCCGAGCGGACAGACGGATAATTTGAAGAATGTTCGCGCCGATCAGATCCTCACGCTGAAGGAAGGCGCAGGGCTGGCCGGCGCGCAGGCGTTGACGCGAAAATAGCGTTACAGAGGCTGATTGAATCGAACGCGCTTCACGACCGTCGGATTTGGCACTGTTGTTGCTTGCTTATTTGTCGCTCCTCTTCTGTTTCGCGCGGAGTCCCAGCAATCAAAAGAGAACGCGAAGGCTGCCGCGAAGGCGGATGCGGTTCTGCGGTCCAATAATCTCGGCGTGGCTTACATGGATCAGCAGCGTCCTGAGGACGCGCTGGAGGAATTTCAACAGGCCGTCATCGCCGATTCCGCGAATTATGTCCCCCAATTGAACACTGCGATTGCTCTTCTAAATATGCAACGAGCTGATGAGGCGCGAAAGATTTTGACGGAGATTACGCAATCGCATCCGGAGGATGCGCACGGCTGGTACAACCTCGGCCTGCTCGAAAAATCCGCGGGAAATTCGGAAGCGGCGGCGGCTGCATTTTCGAGGGCGATGGCGATTGATACGGGCGACGCGGACACACATTATTTTCTGGCGACAATTCATTCGGAATTGCATGAGTATGCGAAGGCCATCGAGGAATTCAACGCGGCGCTGAAGATCAATCCCTATCACGTCTCGGCGGAATTCGGATTGGCGCAAGCGTATCAGCGCAGCGGCGACGGTGCGAATGCGAAGGTGCACCTCGAGCGGTTTCAGCATCTGAACGCGGCGAAATTGGGTGCGCCGATGAGCCTGGTTTACGGCGAGCAGGGGAAGTATTCGCTGGCCGAGCAGATTTCGGCGGCGCTCGCGCCCGTGCAGCCGGCGATTCCGGTGCACTTTGTGGACGTGACGGCCAACTCGGGCCTGCCACTTATTGTGCCGCCAGTGAAGGGCATAGTGGTTGGGGGCCCGTTAATTCCCTTTGAGCGCGGTGCGTGTGTCTTCGATTTTGATGGCGACGGACGGCCGGACATTTTCCTCGTCAATGCGGTGGGTGACGGCCGGGCAGCGCTGTATCGAAATGCCGGCGACGGCAAGTTTGTCGACGTTACGCGGGCGTCTGGAATTAATTTTAACGAGTCTGGGATCGGCTGCGCAGTGGGAGATTTCGATAACGATGGATGGCCCGATCTTGCGGTCGGATTCATCGGGCGCGTCGCTCTTTTCCGCAATCAGGGTGACGGCACATTTCGCGACGTGACAGCGGCGGCGGGAATTAAGGCTCCTGGCATGGCGATGGGGATGACTTTCGTGGACTACGATCACGATGGCGATCTCGATCTTTACGTGACGCAACAAAAGTGGGCGGCAGATTTCCGGAGTTCCGGCGAAGTTTCAAACCTGCTCTGGCGGAACAACGGGAATGGCACGTTTACGGACGTCACGGCGGAGACGGGGCTTGGAGCCGGGCCTCAAGCCGTGGGCGCGATCGCTTCGGACATCAACAACGATCGCGCGATCGATTTCATTGTGACGGGGAATCCGGGCGGGCCGCCGGCGGCGTTTTTCAATCGGCGCGAAGGGCCCTTTGAAAAACGCGAGTTGTGGCCGAGCGATGTACCGGAAGGATCGCGGGGCGTCGCGGTATTCGATTTGGATAAAGACGGCTGGATGGATGTGGCGCTGACGCACGAAGGCATACCGGGAATTTCACTCTGGCGCAATGACGGCGGAAAAGGTTTCGTGCGCGTGAAGCTGCCGGAGCTGGGTTGGACGCGCGGCTGGGGCGTCACGGCAATCGATTACGACAATGACGGCTGGATTGATCTTGTGGCCGTTGGTGCGGATGCATCCGGCGGAAAGATCGCGCTGCTGCGCAATGAGGGTCCGGCGGGATTTCGCGACGTGAGCAAGGATGTTGGCCTCGATCAGATTGCGCTAAAAAATCCGCGCGCGGTTATTCCATTTGATTTTGACGGCGATGGCGCGATGGGGCTGCTCATTACGCAGCTCGGCGCAGCGCCTGTGCTGCTGCGCAACGTGGGCGGGAATAAGAATCATTGGCTGGAATTGGCCTTGCAGGGAACCAACGACAATAAGTCGGCGATAGGTACGAAGGTTGAAGTTTTCGCTGGGGCGATGCGGCAGAAATTTGAAATTAGTGCGGCTTCGGGATATTTGAGCCAGGGGCCGCTCGATCTTCACGTTGGGCTGGGCACGGAAACGGAAGCGGATGTGGTGCGCATGCTGTGGCCGACCGGCGTGCTGCAGGATGAAGTGAAAATTGCGGCGAATGCGCGCAAGGAGATTCACGAGATCGACCGGCGCGGGAGTTCTTGTCCGATTGTTTTCGTGTGGAATGGCACGCGATATGAGTTTCTTGCCGATATGATCGGGCCCGGCATCGTCGGGCATTGGATCGCGCCGGGGCAGCGCGATGTTCCCGATCCTGATGAGTATCTTAAGGTGAATGGCTTGCAGGTTGCGTTGCGCGATGGGCGCATCAGCTTCCGCATGCTTGAGCCTATGGAAGAACTCGATTATCTCGATCGCGTGCGTTTGCTGGCCGTGGACCATCCGGCCGACGTCGAGGTCTATCCCAACGAATACTTCGCCAGCAATCCGCCTTTTCCTTCGTTCAAAGTGATCGCCAGCCGCGGCGCACATTTGCCCGCGAGCGCTTGGGGAGATCGCGGTGAGGATGTGCTGCCGCTTCTCAGCGCGCGCGATCGTAATTACGTGATGGATTTTCCCGAAGCGCCGTATCAAGGATTCGCGAAGATGCATTCGCTCACACTTGATCTCGGCGAATGGGATGCTTCGAGGCCGCTGCG
>CAWJBU010000004.1:0-40000 GCA_963841235.1 uncultured Acidobacteriota bacterium
CGCCACCACCGCGGCAAGATCGACGCCGACGCCGCTCACGTTCACTCCCCAGCGCCCGGCATTGCGCGCGTAATGCGCCACCTGCGCCGAGGCGATCATCGTCTTGGTCGGCGTGCAGCCGGTGTTGACGCACGTGCCGCCCAATTGCGCCTTCTCGATGAGCGCAACTTTCCAACCCTGGTCCACGAGCGCGTACGAAAGTGGATTTCCCGCCTGGCCGGAGCCGATCACAATGGCGTCGAATCGCATCGTGGATTCGTAGGGCCCGGCTTCAGCCGGGCCGGGCACATCGTAGATTTTAGGCTAGTCTGCGGAGCGGCAGTATGCTTTATCTGCGCGGCTCAAGAAATGCACGGTCACGCATTCTGCATTACCCGAAAATCTCCCGCAGCCGCCGCGCGCGCAATTTCTGGCCTGAGCGTCACTCCGTTGCGAATCAGCACGTCGCGCAGCGCAATAATCACAGGATTGATCTCCTGATTCCAATCCCCTTGCTGCTCATCGTGCGCCTTCTGTTCCGCTTCCACGGCCATACGATCCTCGGTGAAAACCGATTCCGCAAATCGCCGGATCAGCGGCCAGATCACGTGGATTAATCCGGGAATCGGCGGCTTTTCGATCATCAACATGCCGCAACTGATGTGGCTGCGCTGCTCTTTGCCGTAGGGCACATAAACGACCCACAAATTGAACGCCGGCTCATCCGCTCCGCCGCGCACGATGCTCAGCGTCTGATAGGGATATTGCGTCCGAATGGTCATCACGTCGCCCGATTTCCGCTCCGAAGCTTTTCGCTTCCGCCCGGCCATCATGAAATCGGCGCCGCGATCCGGCTTGCCCGCCGCCTGCTCGAACTTGTATTTCACTTCGACCCAATCCTCGCCCTTGCTGTAGTCGAGCAACGTCGGCTTGATCGTCCCCATAATTCCGCGATGCAGGAATTGATGGTTCATGTCCATCAAATTTTCATGCATGAACGAGTAGTGGCATTCCACCTTGCGCCAGAAATGCATGGTCTTACGTTTCTTCGAATGAAAGTACGGCAACTCCGGAAAGCTCACGTGCCCGGCCTTCTCGCGCTCTCCCGCAAAAACGAAAACGTAACCATAAGCCTCGCGGCACGCGTAGCCTTTCACTCCCTCGGGCCGGCAAGCATCTTTCGGCAGATACGGCACGCCCGCCACGCGCCCATCCTTCTGATAGCTCCACGCGTGATACGCGCACTTCAGAATTTCGCCGCACACGACCCCTTTGTGCAATGGAAACTGCCGGTGCGCGCAACGGTCATCGAGCGCAAACACTTCGCCGCTCTCGCCTCGCGCCAGCACGATCGGTTCGCCGCCAAACATCGCCAGGTGCGTCTTGCCCTTCTTCACATCTTTCGATCGCGCCAGCGGATACCAGAAATCGGGATGCAGCCCGATCCGTCGCAGATCCGGTTCATTTCCGCGCCGTGTCTCCTGCACCATCCAGTAACCCCCGATCAATCCAACGATTTCAATTCAACCCCGCGATTACTCCAATCAAGAAGCTACCTTTCCCGTCAATCACCGTCAAGTCGGGCCAGGCGCCGCGTGCCTAAGAAACAGGCCCTGCCTCTTTAAGAATCATATTCGCGAGGATTTCTCAACCTGGCGAGCCGCTCGTTTATTTTGTTGTCACAAGCGTGATCCCTTTAAGCACTCTGAGCGTGAGCAACGACCTGAGGAGCCCGATTGATCTCCCGCCAGCGCCGCTCAAGGACGAAGATCGTAATCAGGTAAATGCCGACGATCACCGCCGGAACCGCGACAAAACGAGCGTGAGGGAATAGATACCACGCGGCTACGATAAGGAGCGCCCGCGCAATTCCGTGAAACAATCCGATCCAGTGCTGAAGGATCCACGAAAGCGGCACCCACATCAAGCCGCTCAAGATCCCTACGGTCAGCGGAAGGGAAGTATAGTCCTTCAGGAAGAAAGGGATGGCAATGGCGTACACCAGCAGGCACATGCCGACCGTATGAAGGAACAGGCCATCGAAGGCGTTCTTCGGTCGAGTCCGATCGAGGAAGTTCTCACCGGTGAAGCGGGAGATCATCATTCCCAAGTATGCGATCGAGCCGGTCACGATAAAGAGTAGCCACACTTCCAGAAGTGCCGGCAGCGTGGCCCCGCCAATTCCAACAACGGTCCATGCGATGAGACCTGCCAACGGCATCGCGATACCGCGCCGTCGCGCAAACTCCAGCCTTTGCTCGTCGAGAGAGAGCGATGTTGTCATGGACTAACTCCGGGTGGTTGCGTCTCGCGGCTTCCAGTGCCCCACTTGCTAAACCGTGAGCGCATTATTCCAAATGTCTGAATGGAAGGAAAGACGCTGGCGCGCCCGGAGGGATTCGAACCCCCGACCCTCTGCTTCGAAGGCAGATACTCTATCCAGCTGAGTTACGGGCGCGAAGTTCTGATTTTACCTGATTGGTCTTCGCGGGTCGAATCCTCGATGGCGATCGCTTGCGTCGCAATGCTGCTTTGCCGGGGATGGGCCGCCGTTCAAAGGATTCGCTGCGCCATTTACTCCACACGTTCCACAGACTCCGGCCCATGAAATTTCCGCAAATCCATGCTACGGTGATTAGAGGAGCGGTAAGCATGAAAAGTTGGCATCACAATACGAAGCGGAACTCGGCGATCGAAAAGAGCCCGCCGTCGAGCTCCCAACCCTCACGAAACATGTTAATCGCGCCACCAGGACGCTCCGTTAAATGTTTCGGTTAGAAATAGCCTCCATCCTTTGTTTTCTATGACTTGCGGGAGGTTTTAATTGAACCGATGTTTCGGTTAGAAATCGAGCGTCGCACACGATGAAATCACCGAGCTGCCCGAGAATTTACGCCTCAGTTTTGAAACGCGTGCCGGCGCTCGGCCTGCCGCGCGGCGCAAAAATTCTCGACGCTCCCTGCGGCGATGGCGAAGTTTCCATCGAGCTCGCCAAGCTCGGCTTCGAAATTTCCGCCGTGGACATGGTCGATGAACTCTTGCCTGCCGCGCGCGCCGCTCTCGACGGCCGCTTCCGCCTCGCCGACATGACGCGCCCGCTGCCGTGGCCCGACGCCAGCTTCGATCTCATCCTCTCCATCGAAGGCGTCGAGCATCTCGAGGACCCTTACTCTTTCATCCGCGAAATGCACCGGCTCGTGAAGCCCGGTGGACTGCTGATCGTTACCACGCCGAACATAATTTCGCTGCGCTCGCGGATGCGATTTTTCGGCAGCGGCTTTTACAATTGCAATCCACGGCCGCTCGAAGAGACCGGGCGTCACCCGCTGCACCACATCGGCTTGCGCACTTTCCACGATCTACGCTATCTGCTCCACGTATCCGGATTTCGGCTCGTGGACGTCGCGGGCACGCACTTCAAACCTATTAGCTACGCCTACTCGATCTACATACCGTGGATGTGGCTCTACACTCTCATCGCTTTCCGCAAAGAAAAATCCGAAGAGCAACGCAAGCGCAACAAGGAAATTCGCCGCACGCTACTTTCACCCGCCATCCTCTACGGCGAAAATCTTATGCTCGTCTCGAGGAAAGTCTGATGGCGGCTGCTTCCGCAACTCCGGCGGTCTCCGCGGGTCTCTCCTCGCGCGAGGCAGCCGAGCGCCTCAAGCAATTCGGCCCAAACGAGCCCGCGCCGAAAAAACGCAGCGGACCAATTCTCGAGCTGCTGCTGCTCTTTCTAAATCCGCTGGTCATCATCCTGCTCATTGCCAGCGCGGCATCGTTCGCGCTTGGCGATGCCACCGACGCAACCGTAATTCTCGTCATCATCTCCCTCGGCGTCGCCATCAATTTCATTCAAACCTACCGCTCGCAAAAGGCCATCGAGAAGCTTCGCGAGAACGTCACGCCGACCGCCACGGTCCTGCGCGACGCCACGTGGCAGGAAATCAAGCGCCGCGAAATCGTTCCCGGCGATCTGGTGCGGCTCTCCGCCGGAGATCTCGTCCCCGCAGACGGCAAGCTGATCGAAGCGCGCGATCTCTACGTCCAGCAGTCCGCACTAACCGGCGAATCGATGCCCGTCGAAAAGGAGGCCAAGCTCAGCGCCGGGCAACCTTCGACCGGCCCCGACGCGCTCAATCTCGTCTTTCTCGGAACATCGGTAGTCAGCGGCAGCGCGACCGCCGAGATTCTCAAGACCGGCTCGCAGACCATTTTCGGAGCGATCGCCGACCGGCTGGCGATGCGTCCCGAAGAAACCGACTTCGAGCGCAGCATGAAGCAATTTGGACTGCTGATCTCGCGCACGGTGTTTTTTATGGTTCTATTTATTCTCGTGGTGCGCGTGGCCATGCACCGGCCCGCATTCGAATCTTTCGTCTTCGCCGTCGCGCTTGCCGTCGGATTGACGCCCGAATTTCTGCCGATGATTTCTTCGGTCACGCTCGCGCGGGGAGCCGTCCGCATGGCGCGCAAGCAGGTGGTGGTCAAGCATCTTCCCGCGATTCAAAATTTCGGCACGATCGACACCCTCTGCAGCGACAAAACCGGCACGCTGACTACCGGGCAGATGACTCTTAATTCCTCGGTGGACTATCTCGGCAAGCCAACCGACAAGCCGCTCTCACTCGCTTACATCAACAGCAAATTCGAAACCGGCATTCGCAGCCCCCTCGACGTCGCAATTCTGAAAATCGACCGGCCCGACGCCGAGGCCTACGTGAAGCGCGATGAAATTCCATTTGATTTTGATCGCCGCCGCCTTTCCGTTGTAGTCGAGAAGAAAAATGATTCCGCCGCAAAACACCTGCTGATCACGAAAGGCGCGCCGGAAGGAATTCTCGCCGTCTGCAATTCGTACGAGGCGGACGGCCGCGTGATTCCACTCGATCCCGACGCGCTACATCGCTGCCGGAAGACTTTCGACGATCTGAGCAGCCAGGGTTTTCGCCTGCTCGCCGCGGCCTACCGCGAAATCGAGCCACGCGAGCGCTACACGAAGGACGATGAGACGTCGCTCGTTCTTGCCGGCTACCTCGCGTTCGCCGATCCGCCGAGTCTCGACGCCGCCGCATCGCTCGCGGCGCTCGCGCGCGACGGCGTCGAGGTCAAAATTCTAACCGGTGACAACGAACTCGTCGCACGCCACGTCTGCGAGCAGGTGGGACTCGCCAATCCGACGATCATTCTCGGCGACGATCTCGAGCGCACCACCGATACCGCCTTGCAGCATCTGGCCGAAGAAGCGACGGTCTTCGCGCGCGTCTCGCCAATGCAGAAGCACCGCATCATTCACGCGCTCAAACTGCGCGGCCACGTGGTCGGCTACATGGGCGACGGAATCAACGACGCTCCGTCGCTGCGCGCCGCCGACGTGGGAATTTCGGTCTCGTCCGCCGTAGACGTGGCGCGCGAGGCCGCCGACATCATTCTTCTCGAGCCCGGCCTGAATGTGCTTCACCAAGGCATCGTCGAGGGCCGCCGGGCATCGGCCAATGTTTTGAAATACCTGCTGATGGGCACGAGTTCGAATTTCGGCAACATGTTCAGCATGGCGGGCGCTTCGATTTTCCTGAAATTCCTGCCCATGCTTCCGACGCAGATCCTGCTCAACAATTTTCTTTACGATGCGGCTCAAGTCACGATTCCGACGGACAACGTGGACGATGATTACGTTCGCAAACCGCGGCGTTGGAATATAAAACTCATTCGAAGCTTCATGCTTTATATCGGACCGATCAGCTCGATCTACGACTTCCTCACATTTTATGTTCTGTTGCGCTACTTTCATGCAGGCGAGGCGGAATTTCACACCGGCTGGTTCGTCGAGTCACTCGCCACGCAAACGCTGGTGCTTTTCGTGATTCGCACGATGGGCAATCCACTGAAGAGCCGCCCGAGCACTCCTCTTGCGATCACTACGATCCTCGTCGTGATTATCGGAATCTGGCTGCCCTATTCGCCGCTCGCTCACGAATTGGGATTCACGCCGCTGCCGCTTCCATACTTCGCGTTTCTCGCGATTTCCACGGTGACATATCTCGCTTTGGTCGAAGTGGCCAAGCGGCGGCTCTTCACGCAGGCCGAATTTTAGCCGCAACGCGCGTAACGCCGGCTCTTTTGAAGAGACACATGATCGAAGCGCGCTCCGTAAACTCCGAGGAACTTTGTACGTGTCCGGACATCTAATTACCCAGTCCAGTGCGTATCATAAGTAGGTGGAGGAAGCGGCAAGGGAGCCATGTCGGTCAATTGGCAGGATGAATTGAAATACTCAGATGTGACGCCGCGATCGGTGTACATCAACCGGCGGAAATTTCTGCAAGGAATGACGCTCGCCGGAACTGCCGCAGTCGCAGGCGCCAGGATTCTCGATTTGTTGTCGCCCGCACAGAGTGTGTATGCCGGGACGAAACTGAATATTTCCTCGAAGAGCCCGTTCAGTACCACCGAGCCGCAGACGCCCTACAACGACGTTACCACCTACAACAATTTTTACGAATTCGGCACGGGCAAAGAAGATCCGTCGCAAAATGCCAAGAATTTCCGCACGTCGCCGTGGACGGTCTCCGTCGAAGGTGAAGTGAAGAAGCCGCGCAAATTCACGATGGACGAAATTCTAAAGCTTGCGCCGCTCGAAGAGAGAATTTACCGGCACCGGTGCGTCGAGGCGTGGTCGATCGTCGTGCCGTGGATCGGCTATTCATTCAGCACGCTTGCAAAACTGGTCGAGCCGACGCCGAAAGCAAAATATGTGGCATTCGAAAGCTACTACGATCCGAAACAGATGCCGCAGGGGCGATGGGCGGGAATCGATTTTCCGTACGTTGAGGGTCTGCGTCTCGATGAAGCAATGAATCCGCTAGCGCTGCTCACCGTGGGAATGTACGGCGAGAATTTGCCGAATCAAGATGGCGCGCCGGTGCGCATGGTGCTTCCGTGGAAGTACGGCTTCAAGAGCATCAAGTCGCTGGTGAAAATCCGTTTCGTGCAGTCGCAACCGCCGACCACCTGGAATCTTGCCTACGCGGCTGCATACGGCTTCTACTCCAACGTAAACCCCAACGTCGATCACCCGAACTGGAGCCAGGCGAAAGAGCGCCGGCTCGGCGATTTCTTCAAGCGGCCGACGCTGATGTTCAACGGCTACGGCGACCAGGTCACGAGCCTCTATAGCGGCATGGATTTGAAAAAGTATTACTGAGCTGGAGCCGCCGCGTGCATTCTCTCCTCGCAAACAAATGGACGAAAGTACCTGTGTTTGTTTTGTGTCTCGCGCCCGCCGGGCTGCTCGTCTGGCAAGGGCTGCATCACGGTCTCGGCGCGAATCCGATTGAGCGCATCACGCACGCGACAGGCGACTGGACGCTGCGTTTCCTGATCATCGCGCTGGCTATCACACCGTTGCGAAAAGTGCTGCGTCTGCCCGAAATGATCCGCTTCCGGCGCCTGTTTGGCCTCTTCGCGTTTTTTTATGGCTGCCTGCACTTCACCACTTACATCTGGCTCGATAAATTCTTCGATTTCGCGGAGATGCTAAAAGATGTTGAGAAGCGCCGCTTCATTACCGTCGGATTCACGGCGTTCGTGCTCATGATTCCTCTCGCGCTCACGTCGACGGCGGGCTGGATCCGGCGTCTCGGCGGCAAGCGCTGGCAAAATATCCATCGCTCAATCTATTTCAGCGCGATTGCCGGAGTGATTCACTACTACTGGCTCGTGAAATCCGATGTCCGCAAGCCGCTGCTCTACGCCGCGCTGGTCTTTCTCCTTCTTGCATGGCGCGTCGGCGACTGGCTCCAGCGCCGCCGCACTGCCGCGCCCGTCCGCGCCGCATCACCTACAGCGCCGTAACTACTGTGGCATGGCGGGCCTTCCGGCCAGTTGCTTGGAAGCGTCTCAATTTGAAAAACTCTAAAGATGTCCCAGTTGTACGATGTCGCAGAGTTCGAAACGCCAGCCAGAGAATTTCCGCGCGAATCCGTCGGCATTCCGCCAGCGCGAAATCAAGCGCTCTTCTACGGCGCCGTCATATTTCTCAGCGCGTTTCTGCTCTTTCAGGTTCAGCTGGTCATCGGAAAATACATTCTGCCTCGCTTCGGCGGCGGGCCTTCGGTGTGGAACACAAGCTTGTTTTTCTTTCAGGTTCTCCTGCTGCTTGGATATGGTTACGCGCACTGGCTATCGAGCCGGCGCCAGGCGCGAGTGCAGAGCCGCCTTCACATCGCCTTGCTCTGCACCACACTCGGCGTCGTGTCCATTCTCTGGTTGAAGTGGGGAACGCCGATCACCCCGGGCGCAACGTGGAAGCTGGAGCCGGGCGACAATCCAGTCGCTAAAATTCTGGAGCTGCTAAGCCTCACGGTGGCTCTGCCGTTTTTTCTCCTCTCGACCACGAGCCCGCTGTTGCAGAACTGGTTTGCGCGCAGCCACGGCGGGAAATCGCCCTATCGTCTCTATGCGCTCTCGAATGCGGGCTCGCTGCTGGGTCTACTGAGCTATCCGTTCCTGGTGGAATGGCTGCTCACGATCAAGCATCAGGCGCTGCTCTGGTCGTGTGGCTTCGTGCTTTTCGCGCTGGCGTGCACAGCGGTAGCGTGGCGATTCCACAGCGACTTCCAGGCGAACTACGAGATTCCAACGCCTGGCTCGGCGGTAGGAGATTTCGCTGCGGCTCCCGGGCCTGCGCGTTACGCACTTTGGATCGCGCTCGCCACCTGCTCCTCGGTGATGCTTCTCGCGACGACCAACCTGCTGTGCCAGAACATCGCCGTGATTCCATTGCTCTGGGTCGTGCCGCTCAGCCTTTACCTTTTGTCATTCATCATCACTTTCGATAGCGATCGCTGGTACCGGCGAGTCGTTTTCATCCCGCTCTATGCGCTGGGCCTCGGTGAGGGGATGAAGGCAATCGCTGCCGGCGCGAGCGTCGCGGCGCTGCGGCAGATCGGCATTTTTTCATTGGCACTTTTTTCGGTTTGCATGGTTTGTCATGGAGAACTGGCGCGATCAAAGCCAGCCGCGCGCCATCTTACGGCTTTTTTTCTGCTAGTGGCGACGGGCGGAGCACTCGGAGGCGTGATTGTGGTGCTGATCGCGCCTGTCATCTTCCGCGGGCTGTGGGAATTTCAGATCGCGTTGATCGCGTGCGGGGCGCTGCTGATTTGGTCGTTCTTGATGGAGGATCGCCGGGGACGCACGGAGCGAACGACATGGCTTGCGGCACTGGCGATCATGGGAGTTTTCCTCAAGCCTTTGCTGACACAGCGTCAGGGGCTCGTAACGCTCGGTGTCCTGTTGATTCTTGCGCTTATTCATCAGCGGCGGAAAAGCCGTGGAGCGGCTGCTATCGCTCCGAATTTCCCGTGGGTTCCTGCTGCCGCGCTCGCCGTGGTGTGCGTATTCGGATTCTTTGCTCTGCAACGGATTCGCAGCGATGCGGATTATGCGCTTCTGCGTGACCGCAACTTCTTCGGAGTCAAGTATGTTGTGAAGACGTTCGATGCGCTACGCATGCAGAGCGGCGCAGTGCAGCACGGATCTCAGTTCCTTGATGCAGCGAGGCGCGACGAGCCGACCGGATATTACAGCCGCAAGACCGGCATCGGCATGTTACTTGACGATTTTCCGAGGGGAGCGCGCGGGACGCAGCCCCTGCGCGTGGGGCTGATTGGAATGGGCGTAGGGACGCTCGCAGCGTACGGGCGCGCCGGCGACTTCTATCGCTTTTATGAGATCGATCCGGTGGTGATTCATTTCTCCGAAGGGCCGCACCCTTATTTTACCTTCGTGAAGGATTCGCCGGCGAAAGTGGAAACGCAAGTGGGCGATGGGCGGCTCTCGCTCGAGCATGAACTTTCGCAGGGCCAGCCGCAGAAATACGATGTGTTGATCGTGGACGCATTTCGCGGCGATGCAATTCCGCTGCATCTGCTTACGCGCGAGGCCATGGAAATTTACACCAGGGAATTGCGCGGGCCGGATAGCGTGGTCGCTTTTCACATTTCGAATTGGTATCTGGATCTGGCGCCCGTTGTGGTAGGGCTCGGTGATTCGCAACAGATGAGCAGCGTGGCGGTCTCGACCGGCGGGGCGCGGTGGATTTTTCTTTCGCGGAATCCGGCGAGTCTGGCGCTGCCGAAGATGAAGGAGTTCGCGACGCCGGTGCCGCTGAGCAGAGCGCCTTTGCTTTGGACCGACGACTACAGCAATCTACTGCAAGTGCTCCGGCCTGAGTTTGTTAAGTCCCTCTACAAATAGTTCACTGCAACACACTTGGTTTCCGCCTCTCTGAAAGTACGCCGGCGGGCGCGGCAACCCTTCCTGCGTCAGGGCAGGGCGGCGCCACTACGATCTCAGCTATTGAAATTTGAACGGATCGCTTTCAGCGGACGGGTGCGCCTGGGGCGCGGCCGGGCCAATCGGTGGGCGTGAAATCTACGCCCCAGAAATGCGGAGCGGGCGAGAGGAATTCGACGCCGATGCGCTGGCCTTTGTCAGAAAGGTCGCCGATAAAAACGACGCGGCATTCCTGCTCTTCTTCGGTGACCGGATTGATCAGCAGGATGTCGGAGCCCATTTCGAGTTCGGCTTGCACGTAGAGCAGCGCGCCGTGAGCATTGACGACGATGGTTTGGCTGTTCTCGCGGAATTTGCGGCCTTGGGCGGACTTGCCCGCGGCGCGCACGGGAATGCGCGTGAAGACGCGTGTGCTGCGGCGAGCGGGCGGGCTGGGCGCTACAGTCTCCACAAGTCAATCGTGCGCCCGGTGGCGGTGCGGGTCAACTGCACTTTTTCGGGCGGTGCCCAAAATGTCTCGCTGCGCCGGGCGCGCCGGCCTACTGCAGGCATTTCCTGCAAGCCGTTGGAGTTCGAGCCGCGAATCGACTTCGACGCCATTTGAGCTTGCTGGGATGCGGGCTGCTTCCGTAGAATGGCGGTTTGCGACTTGGGGATAAGACACCTCTGCTGGTAACGCGTCGCGCATCACCGGCGTCCATCATCCTGGCTACCCTGGGAGCGTATTGATGAATTTTCTGGAATACATTGAGAATCATCGCGATCAGAATCTCGAGGAGTTGACGGAATTTTTGCGCATTCGCAGCGTCAGCACCAAGTCCGAGTACAAGCCGGATATCGAGCGCGCGGCGAAATGGCTGGCGGAGAAGCTACGCTCGGCGGGCATGGAAAAGATTGAGATCTATCCGACGAAGATGCACCCGCTGGTTTACGCCGAATCGAAGCAGATTGCCGGGCGGCCCACGATTCTGTTCTACGGACACTACGATGTGCAGCCTGCGGAACCGCTGAATCTTTGGACTTCGCCGCCCTTCGAGCCGGCCATACGCAATGGGAATCTTTATGGCCGCGGCACGGCTGATGATAAGGGCCAGGTGCATATACATTTGAAGGCGCTGGAAGCGCTATTTAAGACCGAAGGCGAGTTGCCGCTGAACGTGAAAGTGATGATCGAGGGCGAAGAGGAAGTCGGCAGCGTGAGCCTGTGGGATTTCGTGGTGCAGCATCGCAACCAATTGAAGGCCGATGCGCTGGTTGTGTCGGATACGAGCATGCTGGCCAAGGGCGTGCCGTCGATCACGTATGGCCTTCGCGGCCTGAATTATTATCAGCTCGAGATCACCGGGCCCGTGCAGGATCTGCATTCGGGAGTATTTGGCGGCGCGGTGCCGAATCCGCTCACCATCCTCTCGGAGATGATCGCCAATCTGCACGACAAGAACTTTCATGTCACCGTGCCGGGATTTTACGATGATGTTGCAACGATTTCGCGCACCGAGCGCAAAGCGCTGAATTCGCTCCCGTGGCGCGAAAAGGATTTTCGCAAGAATGTGGGCGCGCCGGCTCTCTGCGGCGAAAAGGGATACACGATTCCCGAACAGCTCTGGTGCCGGCCGACGATGGAGACGAATGGCATTTGGGGCGGCTACATGGAGGAGGGCGCGAAGACGGTGATCCCGTCAAAGGCGCATGCGAAGCTCTCCACGCGGCTGGTGCCGAATCAGGATCCGCCGAAAATCGCCAAGCTGGTAGAGAAATACATCCGCAAGTTGCTGCCGGACACCGTGAAATGCAAATTCGAAGTGCTGAGCATGGGCAAGCCGTGGGTGGCGCCCTACTCTCATCCGATCTTTCAGCAAGCGATGCACGCGCTGGAGCAGGGATTCGGGAGGAAGGCGGTGTTCATCCGCGAAGGCGGCTCGATTCCGTTCGTCACGCAGATGCACGATACCTTCAACGTGCCGTGCGTGCTGCTGGGCTTCGGGCTGCCGGATGAAAACGCACATGCCCCGGATGAGCACATCTCGCTCGAGAATTACTTCGGCGGTATCAAATCGGTGGCGATTTTCTACGACCGTTTTGCGCGGCATTGAAACAGCCGGGCGCCCGGCGCGGTCGATTCTCAAAAATAGCGATTTTCCGGCCTTTTTTCGTGTTTCCGCTTGCGCAAAGCGGACGCTGCGGCTATAGTGCCTTGCGCAGTCCGGCAGCCCTGAATCGTAATCAACTTAATTCTGAGGAGGAATTTGAAACTCGATGGCAAGCCCAATGAGCAAGTCCAAGATTGTGGCGCATCTGGCCGAAAAGCTGGAAGTGCCGAAGAAGAAAATCGGCGATTTTTTTGACGAACTTTTCAAGCTGGCGGTAAAAGAAGCGAAAGGCGCCGGCAAATTTGTCATTCCCGGATTGGGTCGGGCGGTGAAAGCTCATCGCAAGGCGCGCATGGGGCGCAACCCGGCTACCGGCGAAGCGATCAAGATCAAGGCGAAGACCGTTGTCCGGCTCCGCGCGGCCAAGGCTTTCAAAGACGCCGTTCTGAAGTAGGGATTTCCGGCGCAAAGATCACCAAAAGGTGAATTGACGAGCCCCCAAGGGACAGCCCGCATCGTTCGCGATGCGGCAGCTTGGGGGTTTCGTCTTTTGGTCCCTATTCTGCCAATGAGCGATACGTGAACGCGCCGGCAACAGCCTTAAACCCATTGAGCGATGCACGGCCAATGCGTGAGCACTCGGGGCTTCTGACCGACCTCTACGAATTGACCATGGCCGCGGGCTATCTGCAGACCGGCTTCGACGCCCGCGCCACTTTCGAGTTGTTTGTCCGCAATCTTCCGCACCGCCGGAACTATCTTGTTGCGGCGGGGCTCGAACAGGTCCTCGATTTTCTCGAAAATGTGAATTTCACCCGCGAAGAAATCGAGTTTCTTCGCCGCCATCCGGTTTTCCGCAACATCCGCGAGCCTTTCTTCGATTACCTTGAGAGATTCCGATTCACCGGCGAAGTCTGGGCGATGCCTGAAGGGACCCTCGCGTTTCCCGGCGAGCCATTGATTCGCGTGACCGCGCCGATCATCGAAGCTCAGATCATGGAGACTTATCTCCTCGCGACGATGAGCTTCCAGACCATGATCGCGAGCAAGGCAGCGCGCGTCGTGACCGCCGCGCAAGGGCGCCCGGTGGTCGAATTCGGCGCGCGGCGCGCACACGGCAGTCAGGCCAGTCTTCTCGCGGCTCGCGCCGCGTCTATTGGTGGCTGCGTAGGAACTTCGAATGTGCTCGCCGGGCAGCGATTCGGAATGGAGACTTATGGCACGCAGGCGCACTCGTGGGTGATGGCGCATGAGGATGAAGCCACGGCTTTCCGCCACTTTCTCGATGCATTTCCCGATCACGCGGTGCTATTGCTTGACACCTACGATGTTCGTGCCGCGCTGAAGAAAATTCTCGCCATGGGACGCAAGCCTTCCGGTGTGCGCCTCGATAGCGGCGACATCGTCAAGGACAGCAAATGGATTCGCCGCGAACTGAATCGCGCCGGCTGGAAAGACGTGAAGATTTTCGCAAGCGGCGATCTCGACGAAGACAACATGACCGCGCTGCTGAAGAAAGGCGCGCAGATCGATGCTTTCGGCGTCGGCACGGCGCTAGCCACCCCGGGCGACGCGCCGCATTTGAATCTTGTGTACAAGCTCGTCGAAGTCGAGCGCGATGGCCGCGTGCATGAAGCCGCAAAACTCACTCAGGCGAAGGTCACCTATCCCGGGCGCAAGCAGGTTTTCCGGTTCACCGATGCTGATGGTGAGTTCATCGGCGATCGCATCGCGCTGTCATCGGAAGCGGTGACGAATGCCGAGTTGCAGCTCATCGAGGTCATGCGTGATGGAAAACGCGTCATCACGGCTGCCTCGACGCTCGAATCGCGTGAACGCTGCCGGGCAAGCCTTGCGAAGTTGCCGGAGCGCTATCGTCAATTGCGCCGCGACGTGATTTATCCGGTATCCTACAGCAAGCGGCTCGAGTCGCTGCTCGAGAAGCTGAAAAAGCGCGTCAACCGCGCGAAGACGAAGTAATTTACCCGAGGCCGGGCCCATGGCATCAAAGTCGGTGGTCTTCTGGGAAGTGGACGCGCAGCGCGATTTCATGCTGCCGGGCGGTGCCCTCTACGTGCCGGGCGCAGAGAAAACGCTGCCAAATTTGAAGAGGCTGGTGGATGTAGCGCGCGACGGCCGCGTCTTTCTCGTCTCGAGCGCCTGCCACCACGCTCCCGACGATCCTGAATTCACGATTTTCGCCCCGCACTGCATCCGCAACACACTCGGCGCAGAAATTGTCATCGAAGGCCTGACCAGCGATTTCATTCGCGTTCCCAATTCGCTGAGCTTTGACTGGCCGAAAGACTGGAACGCGCATCATCAGGTGGTCTTCGAAAAACAGCAGCTCGACGTATTCACGAATCCGCAGGCGGCGGTTCTGGTCGATAAGCTGGGAGCCGATGCACAGTTTGTCGTATTCGGAGTCGTCACCGAATATTGCGTGAGTCAGGCCGCGCGAGGGTTGCTCGAACGCGGGCGAAAGGTAGCGGTGGTGAAAGACGCAATCGAGACGCTAGATCCCGCCGCTGGCAAGCGCACGCTCGATGAATTGGCCGCCGCCGGCGCGCGCCTGATCACGACCGACGAAGCACTGGCGCTCATTTGAGGCGTGAAGAGAGATTCGTTACAGCGTGCGCAGGTAGGCCAGCAGATCATGAATCTGGGCGTCGCTGAGTTCCTTGCGGTATCCCGGCATGTCCTTTCCGCCCGATTCGATCCAACGCGTCAGGTTCGGCACATTTGCCCAGCTACCATCGGAGAACCGTCCGCGTTTCGTGATGCCGCGCAGCCCCGGCCCAACCTTCTTTTCCGAACTGGCGGCGAAGTGGCAGATGGCGCAGTGTTCTTTGAAGACCCCCTCGCCGTGATTCACCATCGCTTTCGTGTCCTGGGCGTGCATCTCTGTAGGGTGAGATTGGCCTTGCGGCCATGCCGCCGCGCCAACCGCGAGGCTGAAGATCGCTAAGACTGAGAGCAAGAATCTCATCACTGCAATCTTACTCCGAAACTTTTGCGCTCGGCTTCAACTTCAAATCGTAAAGAACCATTAGTACAGTCGTCAAAACGCCCACGCCGGTAACCGCCCACCAGATTTTCACCGGCTGGTGCGCGATCTCGCCGTAGCGATGGATTAACACTCCGCCGAACCAGCCGCCGATCAGCGACCCGATGCCGATGGGCAGAAACGCGAAGCCCATGTAGGTGCCCTGCTGACCCGTAGGAGCGAGCCGCGAAATATATTCGTAATATCGCGGCGAGAGCGTGATTTCGCCAAGCGAAATCACAAAAAGAGTCACGATCGCCATCTTGAAGCTCGGATGAATGATGAGCAGCAACCAGGCCAGCCCCGAGATCAATGTCCCGAGCGTGACGGCGCGGAATGCGGGAATTTTCTTGGTCAGGAAACTTACGAGCAACTGCAGCGCGATTACGGTGATCGGGCCGGTAATGAGCATCAGCTCCGTATCCGCGCGCGGGTCCACGTAGTTGTGCACGTAGAGCGGCAAGATGATGAATTCCTGCCAGTAAATCACCCAGTAGCCGGAGAAAATGAGCAGGAAGAGCATGAATCGCGGATTGCCCAGCACGGTCAGGAAGTTTCGCGCGGCTTCGCCAAGCGTCGCGGTCTGCACGTCGCCCGAGCGCCGCGGCTCCTTGAAAAATATCAGCACGGCAAAGAACATCAGAAAGACGCTAACGGCCGCGGCGCGGAAGACATTCTCGACACTCAAATGCTGATGAATGTAGGAGGCCAAGTAAGGCCCGCCCGCCCCGCCGATATTCACCAGCGTGTAGTAAATCGAGTAGCCGAGCGAGCGCACATTTTCTTTCGATGCCCGCGCGGTAGTGCCGACCACGCACGGCTTCACCAGCGCGATTCCAAACGCCGGTAGCATCAATACGAACAAAACAAGCGCGAAGAGCGGCACCGCCGCGCGCACAGGTCCAAGCCACGGCGCGCCAAGCGAGCCCAGCAAAAAATACGAGCAGCTCAAGATGAAGTAAGCGAGAGAAAGCGAGCGGCGGAATCCGAGACGATCGGCCAGCGTCCCGCCAAAGGCCGCGAGAAACCACACCAGCCCTCCGAAGAATCCCGTAAGACTGGCAGCCTGCTCGGTGGGAAAGCTTAGCGTCTCGTGCAGATACCGCGCGAGCGACGCGAAGGCCGCATAGTAGGAGAGGCGCTCGAAAAGCTCGCTAATGTTGGCCACCCAGAACGGGCGGTCAAATCCGGTGCGGATTTCCTGCAGCCTCTCACCGAAACTCAAAAGGCTCCTCCCACGTCTTTCTGTTGCAGCTCGCCGGAGACAGGCGGTGATTGTAGCGGAAGAGTACGGCGCGGGCCGAGTGAAGTTTTCGCGCGCCGCCGCCGTGTGCTAGGATTGCTTCCCCGGCGGAGAAGACTTCAGCCGCCACGCACCCCGATGCCTTCAGCCATGACGAAAACCATGATGAAAGCGCTGCGCAAACCACGCGCGGCGAAAGGCATGGCGGTCGAATCCGTCGCAATTCCTGAGATTGGCCCCAGCGAGATCCTTGTCCGCGTGCGTGCCGCCTCGATTTGCGGCACCGACCTTCACATTTATCACTGGGATCGCTGGTCGGCCTCGCGGCTGCATCCGCCGGTCACGACCGGCCACGAATTCTGCGGCGTGGTGGAAAAAATCGGCGCCGATGTCACCCGCGTCAAGCCCGGCGATTTCGTCAGCGCAGAAATGCACGTAGCTTGCGGTCATTGCCGCCCGTGCCGCATGGGCCAGCCGCACGTTTGCATGAACGTGCGCATCATCGGAATCGATTCTGATGGCGCGTTCGCCGAATTCGTGCGCATCCCCGAATCCAACATCTGGAAAGTCGATCCTGCGATCCCCGAACATTACGCCGCGATTCTCGATCCGCTCGGCAACGCAGTTCACACCGTGCTTTCGGGGCCGATCGCCGGGCAAACAGTGGCGGTGACCGGCGCAGGGCCAATCGGCCTGATGAGCATCAACGTAGCGCGCGCTTGCGGCGCCACACAGATTTTCGCCATCGAGATCAAAGCGCATCGTCGCGAGCTGGCCAAAAAAATGGGCGCCGATGAAGTTTTCGATCCGGCCGCTGGTGATGTAGTCGCGCAGATTAAGGAAGCCACCGACGGCGCGGGCGTGGACGTGCTGCTCGAAATGAGTGGCAATCCGACGGCGATTCATCAGGGTTTTCAGATGCTGCGTCCCGGAGGCCGCGCGTCGCTGCTGGGAATTCCAGGACGCCCGGTGGAACTGAATCTCGTCGCCGATATTATTTTCAAAGGCGCGACGGTTTACGGCATCTACGGCCGGCGCATGTTCGAGACCTGGGTGCAGATGACCGGGTTATTGAAAGCCGGCCGGCTCAATCTCGATCCGCTATTCAAAGAGCGCATGCCGCTCGACCGCTACGCTGAAGCATTCGCACTCCTCGAATCCGGCGAAGCTGGAAAAATTCTCTTCTATCCGAACGGCACGCCTCACTAGTCCCTCGTCTGTCCTATAATGTTGTTTCGTTCCGGGTAGTCCTTGGGAGGCATCATGGCCACTGCTGCCGCACGTCCTCAGCTAAATTTTCTTCACGACGCGCTCGAAGATCTGAAGGCGAAACATGTTTACACGCACCTGCGCATTCTCGGCGGCGAGCAGAAGCCGGTCTGCGTCGTGGACGGCAAGGAAGTCATCAATCTCGCCTCGAATAATTATCTCGGGTTGACCACACATCCCAAGTTGCGCAAAACCTCGCTCGAATACACGCGAAAGTATGGCGTCGGCACCGGCGCCGTTCGCAGCATTTCCGGCACGATGAAGATTCACATGGAGCTGGAAGAGCAGATTGCGCGCTTCAAACAAACTGAGGCCTGCGTCGTATTCCAGAGTGGCTTCACCGCAAATGCCGGAACAGTCTCCGCCATTCTCGGCAAAGACGATCTCATCATTTCCGACGAACTGAATCACGCCTCGATCATCGACGGCTGCCGCCTTTCGAAAGCCACCATCAAGGTCTTCAAGCACAAAGATGTCGCCGATTGCGAGCGCGTGCTGAAGGAAACCGAAAATTGGAACGGCAGAAAACTGCTGGTCACTGACGGAGTATTTTCGATGGATGGCGACATCGCCGATCTACCCGCGCTCTGTGATCTCGCCGAAAAATATCACTGCATCACAATGGTGGACGACGCACACTCTTCCGGAGTCCTCGGCCGCAATGGCCGCGGCACCGTGGACCATCTAAATTGCCACGGTCGCGTGGATATTCAGGTCGGCACGCTTAGCAAGGCCATCGGCGTTCTCGGCGGCTACGTTTGCGGCTCGCGAGAGCTGATCGATTTCCTCTATCATCGCGCCAGACCTTTCATTTTCTCGACGTCGCATCCGCCTGCTGTTGTGGGCGCCTGCCGCGCTGCATTCGAACTGCTGGATTCGGAAACCGGAGAGAAGCTAATCAAGCGACTTTGGTCCAACACGAAATTCTTCAAGCGCAAACTCAAGAAGCTGGGCTTCAAAACGGGTGTAAGCGAAACGCCTATCACTCCGATTCACGTCGGCGAGGCAGCGAAAGCCTTCGAATTTGGCCGCCAACTCTTCGACGAAGGTTTATTCGCACCTGCGATCGGCTACCCGACGGTTCCCGAAGGCAAAGCGCGCCTTCGCGCCATCGTCACGGCCACGCACAAGCGCACCGAACTTGAAGCGGCGCTGGTGATCCTGGAGCGCGTAGGCAAAAAGCTCGCAATCATCTAGCAGCCAAGCTCAATGGCCCTGGTAGCGCCGGCGTCCATGCCGGCATCCGACGATCTCACGTCCTACCATGGGCAGCAGTCAAGCGCAGACCACGCAGCCCAACCAACGCGGTTTATTCAACACTGAGCGCCGTGCATGATTTCAGCCCTCACCCGCGTTTCCGGTCGTAAGATGCCGGCAGGGACGCCGGCGGTACCGACTGCTCCGTATCATTCTAGGCAATCGCCCCGGTTGACTCCCACGCGCTGAGTTAGACTATTCGCCGAGGCGACCTTCCATGCAAATTCGCAGCTTCCTCGCAATCCTAGGATTGAGCGGAATCTTGCTTGTGAGCGGGTGCGGCACGAAACCCCTCGGTGGCGGAATCGGCTCCGGCTCGACCGCTCCCTTCACGCTGGCCGTCACGGACACACCTCCCAGCGGCGTCACGCTGCTCTCGTTCACGATAACGATTACCGGCGCGGTCCTGCAGCCAGGTAACGTCGCAGTGCTCAATTCGCCCGTCACCATCGAAGTCACGCAATTGCAGACCGACACGAATTTGCTCGCCAAAATGACCATTCCGGCGGGGAACTACACCGACCTGATCCTGACTTTCTCGAATCCCAGCGTGACGATCTTGAACCAGTCCATTCCGCTCGGCACCTGCGCGGTCGGGCAAATCTGCCAGATTACGGAGTCACTGGCGACGTCCACGGTTGATTTCAATTCCACCCCACTACCGCTGACGGTCTCCAGCGGAACGCCGGTAGGACTGCTCCTCGATTTCAGCCTGAACAATCTGCTGCAATCCGATATGTCGTTCAATCTCGCCGCGCCGGGCGGCTTCGCTTTGAGCCAAATCCAGAACGTGACGACCAGCTCGGTGCTTGGCACCGCCGGAGACGTCGCCGGAGTCGTTACTTCCGTCGGCTCGAATAAATTCACCTTCACCACGCTCGGCGGCATCAGCGTGACTGCGTCCACCACCAGCAACACGCAATTTTTCTTTCCGGCCCTCACTTGCGCCGCCAACGATTTCACCTGCGTAACCACCGGCGAAATCATTGCCGCGGATTTGAGCCTGCTCGGAGATGGTTCGTTTCAGGCCGGTAGCGTCGCATTCGAAGATACTTCGGGAAATACCGGAATTTCAGGGACCGTGGTGAGTGTGGACGCCCTCGCCAACCCGCCGACTTTCGGGATCGTCGTGCACGGAAGCGCGCCGGCCGCCAACGGACTACCCGCCGGCCAGCCGGCCACCGTCAGGATTCAGCCGACTGCAATGCTTCTCGTCGATGAAGATGTGCTGGGGCTTGCTTCGGGATTTACATTCGCGAGCGCTGCGGATCTCGTCGTGGGCCAGGAAGTGCTCGTGCGCGCAGACACGATTCTGCTGACGCCGTCGCCAATCATAATCCAATCGACCCAGATCGTTTTGCGTCAATCGGAATGGACGGCAAATGTCGGCGTAATTAATGCCGGTAATGCGAGCTTCACTCTCGGCTCGCTACCGAGTTTATTCACCACTGCGGCGCCGACGAACATCAGTAGCCTGAACGTGGACACATCGGCGTCCACGCAGTTCCTGAATCTCACTCCGGCAGGCATCGGCGGACTGGCGAGTCAAAATCCGGTAAGCGTTAAGGGCCTCGTCTTCAACACGATCACCAACATCGGATCGCCGAGCGTGGTCGCCACGGTAGTCGTCGGTCGAAACCCGAACGCGCTGCCGTAAACGAGCAGCTTACGCCGCTGCCAGGACAGGACGCATGCGCCGATAAACCGTAACCGCAATCGCTCCGGCTCCCCACAAAACCACGATCGCCGCCACAATGGCGCCGACCCAGGGCACAACCCTCACCGCTGAAAGAATCGCCAACCCTAGCGCCAAGCGTCCGAACATCGCCCCGCTTCCGCTTGCCTCACCCAGAATTTTCCGCCCAATCCACCCGCCGACAAACACATGCGCGCTATACAGCCCGATGCAATACAGAAAAATCGTCGCGATTCCCACCGCCAGTCCGACGATCGTGATGCAGGCGATGAACGCAGCAAACGGTACTCCCGCCACGGCCAGGAATCCCATTCCACCCGACATCCCCATGCGATCCAGCGCGCGCAGCACATCGCTATAGAACGCCGGAATCGCTAGAATCAGCGCCAGGCCGAACAGAAGCGATGCCGCCCAACTGAGCAGGATGTGCCAGTAGTAGCGTGACGTCTCGTACTTCGAAACGTGCTTTTCATACTTTGCCTGCACCGGCCCCGTAATCTTCGCGCCGCTATCGATCTTTGGCGCCTTATCTCCCTTGTAAGTCATCCCGCCGGCAATCTGTGCACTGGAACCTATGGAAATGTCGCGAGCGCTCACTTCCAAGTTCCCCCCGACCTTATTGTCGAGCGAAAAATGTCCTCCTTTAGCCAGGACATCCCGTCCCACGGAACCATCCAAGCTCACCTGGCCGGCAAACGCAGTGATACTCCCCCCAACCGTCCCCTTTGGATCGATTTCAAAAGTATCCGCACCCACGAGAACATTTTTCGCCACCGAGCCTACGATCGTAACGCTCTGGCTCCAGGTCCGCACGTTTCCGTCTACGCGGCCATTGATTTGCATGTTCTGCGAGAATCCAAGAACGTCTCCGCCCACGTGGCCGTTCACGATCACGTTGTGCCCGAACGCATACAGGTCCCCGGCGATGTCTCCGTCGATTCGAATGGTGTCGGCCGTCACAAACAGATCGGTGTCGATCTTCTGCCCGGCAGCAAGCGTATAGTTTGGCTCGCCTTTGGTATATTGGCCCGCCATCGCGCTCGGTGGCGTCGCCAGCGCGAATGCCAGCGCGCCCATCACCACGCCCACTGTCGTCCAGCGCCGCCAGTTGTGCCGCAACAGCATCGCGACGATCACCATTACCGCCCCTGTTGCCAGAATTTCGACGAGGTTTCTCATTTCTCCCCAACCTTTCCAAAGTGCGCCTGAAAAAAACAGCATGGATAAAAGATTGCCTTGCGTGAATCCCGCCTGCTCGAAACGCTGTTGCCAGGGCTCCACGATTCCGCTCCAGAGCCCGTACACTCCCGCCGCGCCCATACCCAGCGACATCACCCAACCCCATGGCACGCCGGCGCTCGGAGCTTCCAACAGCCGCGCCGGGATAGCTTCATCCGCAGCGGTGAGAGACTCGCGCAGCCACAGGCCTTCGTGCTGCAGTGACCTAAGCAGCGCGCTGCATCCCGGGCAGTTGCCGGTATGTGCCGAAATATTTCGCGCACGCTCGGACTCGAGCTGCCCTTCGAGATACAGCAGCAACGTCATTTCATCGTAGTGATCCGCCATATCGCTCATCCTCTTCCAGAAGATGCTTGCGCTGCCAATTCTGTGCCCGCCAATGCGTCGCGCAGATGATGCCGCGCGCGCAGCAATAGAACGCCGACAAACGTTCGCCGCACCCCGAGCGAATCGGCAATCTCTTCGTAGCTCATGTCCGAGTAATACCGCAGCACCAGCGCCATTCGCGCCCGCGTCGGAAGCTTGTCCAGCGCCGCGCGCACCTGCTGCCCGCTCGTCTGCTCCAGCAGCTTTTCGAGTTGCCCCGGATCGGGATGCTCCAGCGGCATGTTCTCGACATCCTCGGTTTCCAGGTCTTGCCGGATGCGCCGCCGCCGCAGCAGGTCCCAACAGTGGTTTGCCGCCACTTTGTAGAGCCATGCCGTAAAGGCCGCGTCGCGTCGTACTGCCCGATTTTTTGCCGCACTTTCATAAAAACTTCCGTGGTAGCGTCCTCGGCATCCTCACGCGACGGCAAAGCCCGCCGGCAGAATCGGTAGATCGCCGGCGCATACTCCCGGTAGATTTCC
Organism: uncultured Acidobacteriota bacterium; assembly: GCA_963841235.1. Taxonomy (GTDB): domain Bacteria; phylum Acidobacteriota; class Terriglobia; order Acidiferrales; family UBA7541; genus Palsa-147. Next base: position 22,970 of record CAWJBU010000004.1, read on the forward strand.
CCCCACGCGTCCGGATCGCCTTCGCGAACCCGGGACAGGGAGGCCGAAAGGTTCTGTGCGCTCATGCCGTCGGGTGATTTCCGTCGCTCCATAAGTCAATACGCGTGAACGGGGTGGAATATATCAGGCTGGTTACAAGGGCAGGCTCGCGCCGCCCCAAGCCGAGCTAGCCGATAGGCTAGCAGACCGGCGCCGCCAAATGGTGATTTTCGAGGGAAAGAAAAGCGAGTGGAGACGGTCCCAGATAGGGAAAGTCACCGGCTCGCGGGTTATGTAGCGCCGCGCTTTCAGCCCGGCATCTTCGATTGAAGTCGCGTCACGCCCAGCCGATGCCCCGCCGCTGCATCGCTAGGATTGAAGTCCTATTCTTCTCCCGCCATCTCGCCGCCGCCTAGAACATCAACTTCAGCGCAAACTGGATGCTCCTCTGCCCGCCGCCCCCCAGCACCGGATTCCCCAGACCGACATCCGAAGTAGCCGTAATGGCAAGCGTACCCAGGCTCTGTCCGGTCACCGGATTGATTCCAGTCGGGAACGTTGGGGTGCGATTCGGCGCGGCATCGGCGAAAAACGCCACGGCGAGCGGGTTGGCAAAATTCGGATGATTAGTCAGATTGTAAGCGTCCACGCGGAACAGCAGCTTGAAACGCTCGGTTAGAGTAGTCAGCTTGCTCAGCGCCATGTCGAAGTTGCGGAAATCGGGACCGATCAAAGCATTTCGTCCGAGGTTGCCATAATGGCGCGTGCCAGGTTGGCAGGAATCTGCGAACCCGTCACCGATGTTGAATGCCGAATTGTAGTTGCACGGCACCGTGAACGAACTCAGATTCAGATAATTCCGCGGGTCGCCAGCATTGTACTGAATCGGACCAATCACATCCGGCCGGTCAATGAATTCGCCGCCGCCGCTATAGTCATCGATGCCGTTGTAGTTCATCGAGAAAGGATGTCCGCTCATCAGGGTCAAAACGCTGCCCACTGACCATCCCTCTCGCAACCTTCCGCTCCACTTTGGAAAGTCGTATGTCGCCGACCACACAAACCGGTTCCGCACGTCGTAATTCGATGGCCCTTTGTCGCCTTGAACATTGTTGCTGTTCTGTGGCATGGACGCGTTCGGTACGTAGTCCTGGCTGTCACTCGCCGTATCAATCGAGTGGCCCCAGGTGTAGGAAATCGCATGAGTGAATCCGTGCCAGTTGCGCTGCGTAAGCGAGGCCTGAAGCGAGTTGAAGTGTGAAGTAGCCGAGGCGTCGAGCTGGTTCACGGCAAACGGCGCAAAGTTCTCGAGCGCGCTGATCGGCGTGACTAACGGACGGGGTACGATGCCATCGTTGATGCACGTGCAGCCGTTATCAGCGGCCGTGATCTCCGACTGCGTCGGCTGGTTCAGGTCGCGAAGGCGCAGGAGTTTGCGGCCCTGCGACCCGACGTATCCGACCTGCAACACCGTATTTCGATAAATCTCCTGTTGGAGATTCAGGTTGTAATTGTAGACGTACGGGGTGCGCATGTTCCTCGGCACCGTGGACACATCTCCGGTGATATCGCGCACGAAGATCGGCGCATCCGGAGCCAGAGGGACCGTCGGGTTCGGAGTCCTTAGGATAGTTACAGGATCCGGTCCCGCCGGGTTGTACGCCACTCCGATATTGAATGAATTCAGGTAAATCTGTCCGGTGAACGCGTCCTGCGAAAAATCATCATAGAACATGCCGGCTCCGGCGCGCACAATCGTCTTCCCTTTTCCAAAGGCATCCCATGCCACGCTCAAGCGCGGCGCAAAATTATTGAAGTCCTTATTGTAGAGCGGATTCCTGAACACCACGCCAAACGTGGGCTGCGTCGGATCATAAATCGAGAGAAGTCCGTTCGCGTCATGGATTACGCCGAAATAGTCCCAGCGCACTCCTGCGTTCACGGTCAGCCGGCTCGTCAGCCGAATGGAGTCCTGCACGTACAGCGCGTGATTATTCTGTCGGCCTTTGCGGTTCGTGTTTCCTACCTGCTCGCGGCTGTTGAATAGCACCGAGCTGGCCGGCTTCCCGAACAGAAAATCAGACAATTCATTAAAAACCAGCACGCCCCGCCGGCTGAAGTCATTGAACGAATCAACGGCTGTGCGCCTAAATTCATAACCGAACTTCACTTCGTGCTTGCCGAAAGTCCATGAGTAGTTGTCGAAGAACTGCCAGTTGGTGTCCACGCGATTTCGCGGATTGGAATAAGGAGAGCCGCCGAGCGCCGAGAGCACTCCGAAGCGAATTGTTGGCAACCCGAAATCGTTCGAGCTCGTCACGCCGGTATTCATGTGCAGCGTATTCTCGGGATTGCGGAATAAGCCCGCATCCGCCGAGTAGAACCCGTTGCGGTAGCGGTTCCATCCGAATCGCGCCTCGTTCACTTGATTTGACGACACCTCCGTGACGTTGCTGATCGAAACCAGTTGGGTGCGGATTGGCGCGTACGTATTTGTCTGCGGGAGATTGTTTCCTCCGGCCAGCCCCAGCGGGAAGCTTTGGGTGCTGTTGCCGAAGAAATAGCGGCCGCTCAATTGGTCTTTCGATCCGATGTTATGATCGATTTTCAGAATCGCGCTGTCCACGTTGTTGTAAGCCGGCGCTGAATCTGCTGAATTGAATGTTGTGTTTCCGCCTGGCGCGACGTTCGGCGCTGGCCAAACGTCTTTTCCACCGGAGCACCCACCCTTCGAAGCGCAAAAATTGAACAAATTCAAGATGACGGGATTGATGACCCCTGGCGCCTGGTTTGTTACACAGGCAATCACAGTTGTATTGCATAGGCTCGAATCGCCACCGATAGCTGAAACGGCCGCTGCAAAATCGGGCAATGCGGGCACTACGTTTTCCGATGTAATCGCCAGGCCTTCACGCTGCCCTTCGTAAGCCAAATAGAAAAACGTCTTGTTCTGCACGATCGGCCCGCCGACAGCACCGCCGTACTGGTTGTTGCGGAACGCGTCCTTTGGCAAGTCTGACGTATTGAAATAATTCCGCGCGTTGAGCACCTTGTTCCGGAAATCCTCAAATACTGAGCCGTGAAGTACGTTCGTCCCGCTCTTCGTCACGATGTTCACTACTGCGCCCGAGTTCCGCCCGTATTCCGCCTCGAAATTCGAAAGAACTTTCAGCTCCGACACTGCGTCCAACGGCAAAATCGTTCCCGGTGTTCCGAACACTCCTCCTTGGTTGATCGCTGGCAGATTGCGGTAACCATCGTTCATGTCCGTGCCGTCCAGCAGGAAATTGTTCGCCCGGCCTCGGCTGCCATTCGCACTGAAAAGCCCGTACGAGCCCGGCGAATCGCCGCCTCCATTCGGCTCGCCCGCCGCTCCGGGCACCATGATCAGCAGCTTGGTGTAATCGCGTCCGTTGATGGGTAGGTCGACAAGCTCTTTATTCTCAAACGTCCCGCCAAGCGTATCGGAGGTCGTCTCCACCACCGGCAGTGTCTCGCCCGAGACCTCCACCTTCTGATTCATCGCCCCGGGCTTCAGCGTGGCGTCCACGCGCCTCTCGGACGAAACGTCCACAGTCACGCCGGTCGTCACCGCGGTCTGAAAGCCGGTCCTCTCGATCGTGACGGTGTAGGTGCCGATCGGCAGCTCCGGCACGCTGTAAGTGCCGTCCCCCGTACTCACGGTCGTGCGGATCAGCCCCGTATCCACATTCTTGATCGTCACGGTCGCCCCGGCCACCGCCGCCCCGCTCGAATCCGTCACTGTGCCCAAGATCGTCCCGCGGAAAGTCTGCGCCCACCCCGGCGCCGCAAAAATGGCGACCAGCAAAATCGCCGCCAGCACCTGCACACCCCGAACGCACCATGACCGGTAAGATCGCATCATCTTCTCCTTATTTTTTGCGGCTGCAAAAACGCCCCCGCCGGCAATCCACCGGCATCACCACCAACTCGCCTGACCCCAGACGCCCTACTCAAAGCACTCCTAGAATGCCCATTATCTTGAGACGCGACCCGTCAAGCCGTCAAGCAATCAGTTGCGCCAGGACTCAAGAGCCTAACGAGGTCTAGTCACGGTCCCGCCTCGATTCGCTTAGCTGCACTTGTTCGTGCGGTGACCGTCAGGAACGCTTACGTTCAAATTGCGTCGCTCGGACGGCCCGAGCGGTATACCCTGTAACGGGCAGCCCGAGCGCCGCATCGAATGCGCGGCCGTCCGAATTATGATCCGTCGCCCCACCGCCATCGTTTGCGTCATGTTGCTGCTGCTGGCATTTTGCCCGCCTCGTAGCGAGGCCTATGCCGTCCTGGCGCACGAGGCCATCATCGATTCCGCCTGGGAGAAAGGCATCCGCCCGCTGCTCCTCGCACGTTTTCCGAACGCCACGCACGACGAACTCCGCACCGCGCACGGTTACGCTTACGGCGGCGCCATCATCCAGGACCTCGGCTACTATCCGCACGGCAGCCACGAATTCAGCGACATCGTGCACTATATCCGCAGCGCCGATTTCATCCGGGCGCTCTTGCGCGATGCGCAGGACCTCAACGAATACGCCTTCGCCCTCGGCTCTCTCGCCCACTACTCGGCCGACAACGACGGCCACTCGATCGCCGTCAATCGCGCCGTCCCCATGCTCTATCCCAATTTGCGGCACAAGTACGGCGACGTCGTCACCTACGCCGAAAATCCCGCCGCTCACCTGAAAACCGAGTTCGGCTTCGATGTTCTCGAAGTCGCGAATGAGCGCTACGCCCCCGACGCTTTCCACGATTTCATCGGCTTCGAAGTCTCCAAGCCCCTGCTTCAACGCGCGTTCCAGGAAACCTATGGCATCGAGCTCGACTCGCTCTTCGGCGACCTCGACAAAGCCATCGGTTCCTATCGCTACGACGTGAGTACACTCATCCCCCGCGCCACAAAGGTCGCGTGGCAGCTCAAGAAGGACGACATCCAGAAATCCGATCCAACGCGGACACGCCAAAAGTTTCTCTACCACCTCTCGCGCGCCAGCTTCAATAAGAACTGGGGGAGAAAGTACGAGGCGCCCGGCTTCGGCACAAAGTTTCTCGCGTTCCTTATTCGCATCCTTCCGAAGATTGGGCCGCTCAAGACGCTCGAATTCAAAACTCCCACGCCGCAGACGGAAACGATGTTCATGGCCAGCTTCAATGCCGCGGTCGAAAGCTTCTCCCGCGAATTGAGTAAGATTCCCAATGGCGAGCCCACCATTCCCAACACGAACTTCGACACCGGTGGCCCGGTCAAGCCCGGGGAATACTCTCTGGCCGACAAAGCCTATGCGGAATTACTCGATCGCCTGAAGCAAACCCAATTCAAAAACATGTCCCCGGAACTCCGCGCCGATATTCTCGCGTACTACGCCGACACCTCGATCCCCTTCGCCACAAAAAAGAAGCCAAAAGACTGGGCCCAAGTCCTCGCCGACCTAAACGAACTAAAAGCTGCCCCAGCCTCCGCCCCGCCGACTCCTGTCGCCGGCCGCCCTGTTCCCGCCGTCGCTCCATCGTTTTGATTGCGCTAACAGCTTCGATCGCGTCCAACTGTCACGTTCATGCCGATGGCACGCCAATAGAAAACGCTGTCATCCTGAGTCCGCCTAGGCGGACAAAGGATCTGAGGTTACCGGTTCGCGCATTCAGCGGCTCTCAATTCCTTTCTGCTATACTCATCCCTCCGCCCATCCGCGATGACTCCCTCCGCAACTCCTCGCCTCTATCTCATCGACGCCATGGGCTACATCTTCCGCGCCTTCTACGCCCCCATGCCGCAACGCCTCCGCGGCCCCTCCGGCATCCCCACCAACGTCCCGTTCCTCTTCGCCACCATGGTCAAGCGCCTACTGCGCGAACAAAAGCCCGATTACCTTGCCGTCGTTTACGATGTCGCCGCTCCCACTTTCCGCGACAAACTCTTCGCCGAATACAAAGCCCAGCGCCCGCCCATGCCCGAAGATCTCTCCGTTCAGCTACCGTACGTCCGCCGCTACTGCGAGGCCATGCGCCTCCCCATCCTCGAATATCCCGGCTATGAAGCCGACGACGTGATCGGCACTCTCGCCCGCCAAGCCTCCACCAAAAAACTAGAGGTCATCATCGTCACAAGCGATAAGGACCTGATGCAGCTAGTCGGCGGTCGCGTCCGCCTTCTCAACCCCGCCAAAGCCGATCTCATCATCGATGAGAAAAAAGTCGAAGAGCTAATGGGCGTGCCTCCATCGAAAGTTGCCGACGTAATGGCGCTTATGGGCGACGCCATAGACAACATTCCCGGCGCCCGCGATCCGAATGACAAGCCGCCTCCAGGCGAGCGCCGCAAGCCCGGCATCGGCGATGTCGGCGCGCGCCAGCTCATCCAGGAATATGGCAGCGCCGAAGAAGTCCTGCGCCACACCGCCGACGTGAAGCGCGCCAGCTATCGCGAAGCTCTCGAAAAAAACGCCGCCTTCGTGCGCCTCAGCAAACAGCTCGCGACGATTCCGACCGACGCACCGGTTCCGCTCGATCTCAACGCGCTAAAAATCACCGCACCAGATGAAGCCGCCCTGCGCGCGCTCTTCAGCGAACTTGGCTTCACCTCCATGATGCGCGACCTGGCTCCGGACACAACCGTGCAACCTCCGCAAGCGACTGATTATAAAGCACTTGAGTCGCTAGATGCAGTGCGCCACTTCCTCCACGAAAATGCTTCACGTGAAACAATTCTCGCCGCCTGGGCCGAACTCGTTCCAGAGAAAGACGTCGAGCCGGGTTACGGCAGCCCCATCTCCGCGATCGAATTCTCGACGGCACCGGGGCACGGCCGCTCCGCGCCATTGGACGACGCAGGAAAAATTCTCGAAGCAATAGCAGAATGGCGCGCCGATTCAAAGCGTCCGAAGATCGTCCACGATCCAAAAATCTTCGATCTCGTCACCCTTCACGCCGAGGTAGCAGAGAAAAAACCTGCGCGCGTCAAAGGCAAAAAGAAATCCGAGACGCCCGCTCCATCCGAGAACAACGCGCCACCGCTCGCCGGCGTCCGCGACGCGACCGCTCTCTATTCCTATCTACTTCGCCCGACCACCGCCAATCACGCGTTTCCCGAAGTCGTCCTTCGTCATCTGAATCAAACTCTTTCCGGCGCCGCGGGCGAGCGCGCCGATTTTCTCTTTCGTCTGGCGCCCGTTCTGCGGGCCGAAGTCGAAAGGCAAGGCCTCCTCGAGCTTTACGAAAAAATCGATCTTCCGCTGGCACCCGTTCTTGCGCGTATGGAGCGTCACGGCGTGCGCGTCGAACCGAAAGCCCTCGACGCCATTTCCAAGCGCGCCGTCAGCGAGCTCGCCGCACTCGAAAAGCAAATCTTCAAGCTCGCCGGCACGGAATTCAAAATTAGCTCGCCGCAACAGCTTGCCGAAATTCTCTTCGACAAGCTCAATCTCCCCATGCCGCGCCGCGTTCGCGCCAAGCCACGCTCCACCGCCGCGGAAGTCCTCGAAGAACTCGCGCGCATCCACGAGCTACCGCAAAAAGTGATGGACTACCGCGAAATCTCCAAACTCAAGTCCACTTACGCCGACGTGCTTCCCGAGCTCATCGATCCAAGAACGGGCCGAGTCCACACGCGCTTCGATCAAACCGGCACAGCCACCGGCCGGCTCAGCTCGTCGAATCCCAATCTGCAAAATATTCCCATCCGTACAGAACTAGGCCGCGAAATCCGCGCCGCATTCGCCGCGGACAAGGGCAACCTGCTACTCTCCGCCGATTATTCGCAGATCGAACTTCGCCTCCTAGCGCATTTCTCCGAAGACCCCGTCCTGATCGAAGCCTTCCGCCGCGGCGAAGACATCCACTCGCGCACCGCCCAGGAAGTTTTCGGCGTAGCTCCGTTCGCACAGACCTCCGAACACCGCCGCGCCGCCAAAGTCATCAATTTCGGCATCATCTACGGCCTCTCTGCCTTCGGCCTCGCCCGCAATCTCAATATCGATCAGAAAGAAGCCGCAAAATTCATCGCCGCCTATTTCGAGCGTTACAGCGGAGTAAAATCCTGGCTCGACAGTCAGGTAGCCGAAACGCGCATCTCCGGCGCAACGCGCACTCTATTCGGCCGCATCCGCCCCATCCCGGAAATCTCTTCTCCGCAACCCAGTCTTCGCAATTTCGCCGAACGCACCGCCATGAACACCCCGCTCCAAGGCAGCGCCGCCGACCTAATCAAAATCGCCATGATCGAAATCGATCGCCAACTCCCAGCCGAAGGCTTCGCCGCAAAAATGATCCTCCAGGTCCACGACGAGCTGCTCTTCGAAGCCCCGGAAAAAGAAATCCCCCGCCTGAAAAAGCTCGTAAAGCAAGCAATGGAAAACGTCCAAGAACTCAAAGTTCCACTAATAGTGGACGTAAAAGTAGGCTCCAACTGGCGCGACATGTAGCGCCCCAGTAGCACAGCCACTCCTGGCTGTGTCAGCGTTCAACTAAGAGCTCCCTACCGCATCAACCGTGAATCCCAATGATATCCGTCCTCCCTCACCCGCAGTTTGGGTCAACTTACTTGACCAACTTAAAGCGCCACTTTCCGTCGCTTTCTGTACTTGCCCTTCCTCGGCTCCCGGTCCAAGGCGCCTCTGGTGTAAACTCACGCCGCTACTTCCAATTCGAATTCCAACTTTCTTCCCAGGAGATTCAAATGAAACGCTCGCAACTATTTCTTCTGTTTGTACCGATTGCAATTCTCATCGCCGCAGGTACCGCCGTTCTTCAGGCGCGCGTTTCGCCGGGCCTGGATGAAAAATTCGTCCTCGTCGTGCACGGCGGAGCAGGGAATTGGAAAACCGAATCGCCCGAGCAACTCGATGCGGATAAAGCGGCCATCAACAAAGCAGCCGCGACAGGACACAAAATCCTAGCGAGTGGCGGCTCGAGCCTCGATGCCGTCGAAGCCACTCTGCGCGTAATGGAGGATTCCGGTCTGTTCGACGCCGGCCGCGGCGGCTATTACGATCGCGACGGCGTCCCCGAACTCGATTCCGCCATCATGGACGGCCGCACGCTCGGCGCAGGTGCAGTCGCCGCCGTGAAGCACATCGCCAATCCCATCAGCCTCGCGCGCCTGGTGATGGAAAAAACACCGCATGTCCTCATCGTCGGCGATGGCGCCGAGCAATTCGCCAAATCGCAAGGCATCGAACTCGTCTCGCCGTATTATTTTTACAATGAGCGATACTGGAAGATGTATCAGGAAATGAAAGCCAATGAGAAGAATAAGTCCGCGCAAATCCCCGGCAACGATCGCAAAGTCTACGGCACAGTCGGCGCGGTTGCTCTCGATCAAGCAGGCAATCTCGCCGCAGGCACGTCCACCGGTGGCACGCCGCTGAAAATGCCGGGCCGCGTAGGCGATTCGCCCATCATCGGCGCCGGGACGTACGCGAATAACGATAGCTGCGCAATTTCCGGCACGGGCGTAGGCGAGTTCTACATTCGCAACACCGTCGCGGCCGATATATGCGCCCGCGTGCGCTATCTTCACATCTCGCTCGAGCAAGCCGCCGACGATGTAGTGATGAAGGAACTCGTCCAGCAGAAAGGCGAAGGCGGCGTAATCGGCCTGGATCCCAAAGGCCACGTAGCCACGCCGTTCAATTCCAACGGTATGCTCCGCGCCACGGTGACCGACGGAGGAAAAATCACGGTGAAAGTCTTTAACGAATAGCCGCCGCAATCAACTAAACTGGCGCAAGCTTAATTCGGAGGGTTCTGTGCAACACTCAGAAGGATTTTTGAAGCTCGTGCAGGACGCCAAGTCTCGCGTCAAGCAAATCGATTATCGCGAAATCAAAAAACGCCTCGACGCCGGCGAAAAATTCATTCTCGTGGACACTCGCGAAGATCTCGAATGGGCCAAAGGCCACGTCCCCGGCGCGATACACTTGGGAAAAGGGATCATCGAGCGCGACATCGAAAAGACCATCCCTGATCACAGCGCGCCGGTAGTTCTCTATTGCGGCGGCGGATTCCGCTCCGCGCTCGCCGCCGACAATCTTCAGAAAATGGGCTACACCAACGTAATCTCCATGGATGGCGGCTGGCGCGGCTGGACCGAATCCGGCTACCCCGTGACCAAAGATTGAGCGCAAGTAGCGCCGGCGCCCCTGCCGGCATCCGGCGACCGAAACAGTGCGCAAGTCCAGAAGCCACGCGCGGATTCATACCGCCGAACCATTCGGAGGGATTGCGCCCTCAAGTGCCTCGACCTCGCACCCCCGCGTGCTAATATTCAATCAGGTTGGGGCGTGGTCCAACCGGTAGGACACTGCACTGTTAATGAGCGCGAGGCCACTCCGCAGCCATGCGCACCGACAAAGAGGACAGCGAAAATCACCAGTGTTTATGAGCCTTCCGTGAACTTCTTCCTGCGAAGCACTGCGCATCTCAGCGAAGCAAAACGAATCGCCAACTGACACCAGAACTGACACCGGCTCGCTCTTTCAAATGGGTCCCCATTGCGAAACGTCGAGCCTGGTAGAACGCACGAGAGGGAGAGCGTGGCAGGCGACCCCGGCACTCGTCCGTACGGTAGGTCCACCTACCATGCAACCGTGGTTGTAGCCTCTAGCCTCTCTCTGGTCTTCTAGTGTGGCGACATTATGTGCTGATAAACACGTTTACCGGAGATGTGGAGTGCTAGTACAGAGATGTCCGGTAAGCCGTGCCGGTTCAAGCGGTCGACGCAACACCATCCAATGCGTTGATTCGACAATGCTTCCCCGGAAGAAGTGATCTGTTTGGCTGTCCTCGGTCAATTCCTAGCCAGGGTAGTCTTCCGGCTGATCTAACCCTAGCGAGCGACTTAGCCTTAGTTTTCAATGCAAATCGGGTTCGACTTGAGTGTTGCGTCGACCCATTGAGACCACCCGACTTATCGTCCACTGGAACGCAACCGAATTGCGGCGGCATGCGACCCCAGACGAATCTGCTGTTATCATCAGCGTCCGTGTATGAGGAGACATGGCGTCGCCTTCGACGTGGTCGATGGCTCATGGTGTACGCTGCGCTTGTTTGGGTCGCATGGTTTTTTCTAGAGAATCGCATCGACCCCCTTTTCGAGGCGACGCGTCAACTGGCCATAACCTTCTTGATTTGCGCTGTCTTTTGGATCTACGCAACTCTCAGGTACCTCTACTCCCGTTGTCCGCGCTGTGGATATTCATTTCAGCAGGCCGGGTTCATTGTTTGGAAAGTCAAGCCACGGAGGGAGTGCATTCACTGTGGTCTACCGTTTGGAGCCGAACCGGACAATTCGCCTATGCCTTAGACCGCGCAGGTCCTGATTAACGCGGAAGCCGGACAAATCGTCCCAAAACCACATGATTGCATAACAACGTCGGCTCCTTAGACCCGAGTAGACTGTGGTTTGTCGATGACCAAAGGCTCGGGAGAAAGGAGCCGAACATGATCATTATAGGCGTGGATTATCACCCGAGCGACCAGTACATCGCGTTGGTGGACACAGAAACGGGAGAGTATGAGGAACGGCAATTGAACCACAGTGCGGGAGAAGCCGAGAAGTTTTATCGGGAACTGGCGGCGCGAGGAGTCAGCGTACGAGTGGGGATGGAGGCCACGGGCTATACACGCTGGTTCGAGCGGTTACTGGCAGAACTGGGCATGGAGTTGTGGATCGGCGATGCGGCGAAGATCAAATCCAAGCGAGTCCGCAAGCAGAAGACGGACCGGGAGGACGCCCGACTGCTGCTGCGACTGCTGCGGGAAAATAATTTTCCTCGGATCTGGGTACCCAGTCCGGAGAATCGGGACCTGCGACAACTGCTGTGGCACCGGCATCGGCTGGTGCAGATGCGGACGCGGATCATGAATCAACTGCAGGCTCTGGCGATGAACGAAGGCCAGCGACGGAAGAAAAAGCTGTGGAGCGAAGCAGGGCGCGCACAGCTGGACCAGCTTCCGCTCGCACCGTGGGCATCGCGGCGCCGGAAAGATCTGCTCGAGCTGCTGGACCGGATGAACCCCAGCATCGAAGAGCTAACCGCAGCGATCGAGCGGGAAGCCAGGAAGTGGCCCGAGGCGCTGCGGCTCATGACGCATCCTGGTGTGGGCCCGCTGACGGCGCTGGCCTTCGTGCTGATCATCGGGACTGTGGAACGATTTCAGTGCGGCAAGCAGATCGGGAGCTATGTCGGACTGATCCCGTGCGAGGACTCCAGTGCGGGCCATCAACGACTAGGCCACATAACCAAGCAAGGCAGTTCTCTGCTGCGTTTCTTGCTGGGGGAAGCAGCGCAAGCCGCAGCACGATGTGATGCGGACTGGAGACGACGGTACATGCATCTGGCGCTGCGCCGGCAACGGAACATTGCCAAGGTGGCCATGGCCCGAAGACTCGGAGTGCGGTTGTACTGGATGTGGCGGAAGGGCTGGGAATATTCAGACTGGGTCAAATTCGGTTCGCACGCGGGACAGCTCGGTACCGGAGATGGCGTGCAGTAGAACGCCGTCCACTTGAATGGGCATCCCGCTCCCTCGCCAGAGGGAGTTTGAACGAGTAATTATGGTCTGAAGCTGGGATCGAAGAGATGTGTGGGTCGGACTGAAACCGACCGAAAGATTACAAGCGAGCCGTGGTCATCGACACTAGGCCAAAGAAATCTGACGAAAGAGAACACTCTTCGGAGTGGATATGGAAGTGTGTCCACAAAAGATTTGACAGAGCCGACGTTGTTAGAGATCTCCGGTAAGTGGTGCCGGTTCAACCGGTCGATGCAACACCATCTGGTATAAATCTGCTTTCCAAGGTGGTGTTCATGACTCAAGGGAAACGGTTTGGGCTTTCCGCCGTGCAGAAGAGCGACATGTGGCGCTGTTGGAAGGCGGGACAGTCGTTGCATGAGATCGGGCGCGCGTTCGGCAAGAGTCATTCGTCCATTCGCTGTCTGGTGTCCCATCACGGTGGGTTTGTTCCGGCGGTCCGGAGGCGCTCGCTCCTCGCGCTCACGCTGCGTGAGCGCGAGGAGATCTCTCGGGGGATGGCTTCCGGCTCGTCGATACGTGAGATTGCCAAAATCCTGGACCGAACGGTGTCGACCGTGAGCCGGGAAGTCGCACGTCATGGTGGCCGTTCTGTGTATCGAGCCAACGAAGCCGACGGCGAGGCCTGGGAGTCGGCCTTGCGCCCCAAGCGGTGCCTTCTTGCCATCCATGTGAAGTTGCAGAAGCTGGTTACGAGTAAACTGATTCTGGACTGGTCGCCGGAACAGATTTCCGGATGGCTGAAAATCCAGTATCCCGATGACGAGAGTCTGCGCGTGTCCCACGAGACCATTTACCGCAGCTTATTCATTCAAGCGCGAGGAGTGCTGAAGAAAGAGCTGCTGGGGCACCTGCGATCCAAGCGCCGCATACGCCGCTCGCAGCACTCTCATATCTTTAGAGACTCACGCGGTCAAATCGTCGACGCCATCTCCATCCGGGAAAGACCCGCAGAAATCCAAGACCGCGCCATTCCAGGTCATTGGGAGGGCGATCTCATCGCCGGCTCAAAGAATAGTCACGTGGTGACCTTGGTGGAGCGACATTCGCGTTTTACCGCACTCATCAAGGTGCCCAGCAAAGATACGTCGGTGGTCGTCGCCGCACTCACTCGGCATGTTCGTAAGCTTCCCGCGGCGCTGCGCCGCTCGTTGACGTGGGATCGCGGACTAGAGATGGCCAAACACAAGACCTTCACGGTGGCTACCAATGTGAAAGTCTACTTCTGTGATCCGCAAAGCCCTTGGCAGCGCGGCTCGAACGAAAACACGAATGGGCTATTACGACAATACTTCCAGAAGAGAACAGACCTGTCCGGTTACACCCAGTCGGAACTGGACAAAGTGGCACTGCGCTTAAATCAACGCCCGAGAAAAACCTTAGGCTTTCAGACTCCTGCGAGTAGACTTCGAGCAAGTGTTGCGTCGACCCATTGAATCCACCCGACTAACCGGGAGTTAGGTAAGAATCCAGCGGCAATCACTGTCCTCCAAAATAGATGCCGACCTTCAATTTCGCGGCCCACCGGGCTATGCGGATGAGATTGTCCAATCCCCGAATCGACTGAGACTTTCTCACACGGTCCTGAGCACGGAGAAGTTCTGTCAAGAGCGGGTCGATTTCGTTCGGTTGATAGACAGCATCTGACGCGATATCGGGGAAGCGTGACAGCAGGGGGAAATCGGGAAGAGCCAGCAACTGGCCTGCACCATCCCACTTCGCGCCCAGTTCTTTCAATAATTCGTCGCATTGAAACATCCCGATACCGATGCTAAGGCTCCGGTCTGCCGATGAAGTCGGCTGAAAGGTCTTGGCGTAAGTATTTGGGTCACGGGCCAAAAACACTGTCCACGAACCCGGCTCAAAAAACTCCTCAAATTCTCCTCTTGATTGCGCCAACCCCTCACGAGTGAGCCAGCGTGGGTCAAAATCTGTGGGGATACGACCTTGCAACCCAAGGCGCTGTTCGAGGTAGGTGCAGAAAACAGGGATGTCAGCGACGGCTTTTTTCACAAACGCAGGGTCAGCTTGAGGTGGGTTACGGGCGGAATCTTCGAGTTTTTTCTGACCAGTTCCAAGGACGGGTGTCATGAATTTCCCCTTTGATGGCCACGCTCCTATGCAGTCATCGTGCATTTGCCACACAACCGTACCCTGATACTCGTCAACGGCACGCAGCAAAGCCATAAAGGATTCGTTCGACGGGCGGAACAATGAGAAACAGAAGCGGGGGAACTCCCACGTATTCTGGCGAGCTAATTGAAATCTCCAATCGCTGGCATAGTCCTCACGCTTCACGTCGGCGATGGATTCCTGATAGCTCCACCATTCCAATGGAGCCAGCTTGCTGACCACATATGGGAACCACCGACCGCCTGTGAGGGCACTTCGGTCCTTCGGGACAGAGTGATTCTCAAGCATTGGCCCGCTGCTTCCGTTTACACAGAATATCGTGAGCAGGATTATCACAACGCGGGCGCGCATGGGAGAGGAAATCACCCCGCTAAATTCTTGCCGAGTGTTGTATCACGAAGTGTGCTGATGCGGGAGTCGGCTGTCATCACAGGCTCGATAACCAGGGCCGCGCTAAGTCCTGATTGACGCACTTATCGGAAACTTGCCCTGATTGATTGCATAACAACGTCGGCTCCTCGACCCGAGTAGACTCTGGTTTGTCGAAGACCACAGGCTCGGGAGAGAGGAGCCGAACTTGATGATTATAGGCGTAGATTACCACCCGAGCTTTCAGACGATTGCATTTTGTGTAGAGGAGACTGGGGAATGCGGTGAACAGGAACTGAGCCACAGCGATGGACAAGCAGAGAAGTTCTACCGGGAGCTGAAGCAGCGAGGAGTCCGTGCGCGGGTAGGAATGGAGGCTACCGGCTATTCACGCTGGTTCGAGCGACTGCTGGCAGAGTTGGGATTCGAGCTGTGGATTGGGGATCCAGCGGAGATCCAGGCCAAGCGAGTGAAGAAGCAGAAGACCGACCGGAATGATGCTCGACTCCTACGCAGGCTGATGCTGGAAAATAACTTCCCGCAGATCTGGGTACCGAGCCCGGAGAACCGAGATTTGCGGCAACTGCTGTGGCACCGGCATCGGTTGGTGCAGATGCGCACGCGGATCATGAATCAGTTGCAGGCGTTGGCCATGAACGAGGGCCATCGCTGGAAGAAGAAACTGTTCAGCGAACAGGGGCGAGCGCAGTTGGAAAAGCTCGCGTTGGCTCCCTGGGCCAGTCGGCGCCGGCAAGAGTTGCTGGAACTGCTGGACCGTCTGAATCCGAGGATTGAAGAGCTGACGGCCGCGGTCGAGCGGGAAGCCAGGAAGCGGCCCGAGGTTCTGCGACTGATGACCCATCCGGGCGTGGGTGCGCTCACGGCACTCGCTTACGTGTTGATCATCGGAACTCCGACACGGTTTGAACGGGGCAAACAGATCGGCACGTACGTCGGGATGATTCCCAGTGAGGACTCCAGTGGGGGCAAGCAACGGCTGGGGCACATCAGCAAGCAAGGCAGTTCCTTGTTGCGCTTCCTGCTAGTGGAGGCAGCCCAGGCGGCAGCACGGGTCCATCCTGACTGGCGACGTCGGTACAGCCACCTGGCGATACGGCGGCACAAAAGCATTGCCAAGGTAGCGATGGGGCGCCGATTGGCAGTTCGCTTGTATTGGATGTGGCGGAATGGATGTGAGTATTCGCAGTCGTTAGAGTTCGGTTCGCACGCGGGACAGCTCGGTACCGGACATGGCGTGAACTAAAACGTCGTCTCATTGATTGGGCATCCCGCTCCCTGCAAAGGGAGTTTGAACGAGTAATCATGGTCGAAGTTTGATCGGAGAGATGTTTAGGTCGGACCGAAACCGACCGAAAGATTACAGACGAGCCGTGGTCATCGACACTGGGCCAAAGAACACGACGAAGGAAGACACTCTTCGGAGTGAACGGCGCAGTGCGCTCAAAAAAATCTTGACAGAGCCGACGTTGTTAGAGATGTCCGGTTATCCGACTTGCCGGTCACTCAGGTTTGCTAGGACATCAAACGCTGCGATACTTCGCTTGCCGATAGGGAGTCCTTTTCGGGCGCTAATACCACCTGGCCCCGGACCGCTTCAGCGGATCGTCATGCCCGGCTCGTAATTTCTGCAAGTCACCGTCTTTCACACGTGCATACCAGGCCTTCACGGAGGGAAACGCCAACTTCGCCCCAGCCCGTGGGGCCAATATTCGTGATTTGCGGTCCACCAACGCGATCCCACTAGCATGCTCCCATTTTTGATTGTAAATCGCGGATATGACATACAGGGCATCGAGTTCGACAGTGGCCTGGGGGAAGAACTGCGATACGTCGAATCTGGTGGATCCCGAGAACATACCCGGCCTGTGGTCTCTTCGAGGCCGAGTAGACAGGAGATGCCGACCGCGGCCTCAGCCTCCGTGAGATGCTCAACATCTGGACGTTTTGAACTGCTGCGTATTTGAGGGTCGACCATCG
>CAWJBU010000004.1:45000-208228 GCA_963841235.1 uncultured Acidobacteriota bacterium
AGGACTAGCACACGGTAGGCAGTTTCGCGGCATGTTTGGTTCCTCACGTCGCAACGAGGTTTATCTCGGATGGTGGGAATCGCACGCACACTCTGTCGCGATCTGAATCGAGCAATACGGTTGCACGTCTGCATAGACCTGAATCAAAGTTCCAGGACCCGCCGGAGTCCGCACCTTGCACCCGATGAACGGGAAAAGCTTCGCGTGCGGCTGGCCGAACCGCCGCTCCGCGTCAAGGGACTGTGACGCCAAGCTTTCCAGTTTGTCAGTTTGTCGGGGCATAGGGTCTGACAAACTGGCAAACTGAATTTCTCGCGGCTGGCCACGTTCCCGGAGGTATTTGAGTATAGCGGCCTTGTTCTGTCGCAGCCCGGCGATAGTTTCCTGGGCGGGCACCTTGTCGGCGGGGGCTTCAAGTGTCAGTTTCTCGCCCTCGACTCTAACACGGACACCCTCTTGCTCAAGTGCAGCGATGAGTGTCTCGGCTGTCATCGGGCTATACCTCGATCTCGACAGTGGCCGGGACCTCAAGAGGGAAAAACAGTTTCGCGTTGTGCGGGCCGCGCTCTGAGCGCCATAGTTCGCCGTCAAACTGTGCCAGCATCGCGCGCGCCCTGCCGGTCGGAATCCCCGATGCGCCGAGCAATTGGCTTTGCGTCTGTCCCGGATTGGCGCGAATCGCTTGAGCGAGTCGCTCGGCATCGTTCCGCGCCGTCGCAGTTTCCGGGGCTTCTGTCACCGCGAAGTCTCCCGCGCCCGTCAAGTCTGGACGCAGAGTCATAGAAAATTCTTCGATAAATCGGCTCTTGAAGCACCCAAGTTCCAGGGTGCCCGTCTGCCTGTCACGAGACACCGAAAAGGCCGTGTCCACTCCGCCCGCGATATCGCTGCTTCCGCGATACCGGGAGGTTTCGCTCTTCGGGCGATGGTGGAGCGCCACAATAGTCGCGCCCACATTTGCCAGTTTGCGCAGTTCTTGCATGACCTGAGCCATCTCAGTCGCCGAGTTTTCGTCCGCAGTGTGGAACCGAATCAGCGAATCGAAAATCAGGAGCGGGCAGCGTTCCCGTGCGAATTGGAGCAACCGCTCATCGCCAATGGCCGGAGGATTGTCGGGCAGCCAGCCGCCCCAAATCCTCGAATCGCAAAGTGATTCGATTCCAAGAATTGCCAGCCGTTCATGGACAACCGGCAGCGGGTTTTCCCGGTCGAGGTACAGAACTGGCAGTTCCGCGCATTCGCGCTCTAAGTATTTCTTGCGGCATACAACGCTGCCAAGCAGAGCGAGCGCGAGCCAACTCTTGTAGCTCCCAGGCTCGCCCGCGATCAGCGTAACCGACGCACGTGGGATAATTCCTTCGACCACCCACTCGATTTTAGTGGCTGCCATCATCGTTGCGTCCGGGATTTCATCCCAAGTGCGAATGATACCCACTGTGGCTTCGGCGGTCGCGCTGGATTGCGCCGTCCATTGCGGCGCTTCCCGAATAAACTCCACGAGGGCCTCGCGCGTTCCGCCGCCGTCTATCCACTCGCTCAAATCCTTCGCGCCGGGTAGTTCCAACACCTTGAGCGATTCGGCTTTCCCAAAGAGGGACGCTGCCACTTGCTGCGCGTGTTTTCTGCCCGGCTCGTCCGCGTCCGCAACGACGGCAATACGCTTGCCGCGCAAGCACTCTGAGTAATCCGTCGCGCCACTTGCCCGCCCCGCCCGCGTTGCAGGTCGCAACAATCCCAATTCTGCGGGCCGTCTCGCAATCCTTCTCACCTTCGACGACAAGAACAGATTTTGCTTTCAGCACTTCCGGCAGACGGTAGAGCACCCGCCGGACGCCTTTGAGATTCCAAACCCAGTCGCCGTTGCCATCGGGCCGTCGTTGCTTGAAATCCTTCGGCTCATAGCGCACAACTTGATAGAGCAAAGCTCCTTGTTCGTCGCGGTAGTCATACGTCGCCACAATGTGCGAGGCGCGGGACCTACTCAGCGAACAGTTCACGGACTTCGATTCCCGCCGCAGCCGCTCAAGACCGATTCAACCGTGCAGTCAGCGAAGCACTTCAATAGCATTTTTCCGTTTTCCTCTCGGATGGACAGGCTGGGATTTTGTCGGCATGAGCTGGACACAACGCCTTGTACCGGTCGCCGATACGTCTGACCACATGCAGTCGGGCGAGGATGTTATCTCGAGTGTTACGCTCACTTCCGCACCTTTACCGCCTGTTCAATTCGGCGGTAGAGACGCAAGCAAAACTTCACGTAGGTACGGCGCGCGTTCGCCAGCGCACGAGGCCGTTCTCGCAAGAGCCACTCAAGACGAGCCTGTAATTCATCGGCTCCGCGCTTGAGCGCCGCTTCTCGCGCCGCAGGCTCACTGCGCAGTGTCGGCCATTGCCGTTCACAGGTGAAGCATGGTCGCGGGAAGCGAATTTCCGGACGGAATTAAAATCCACCAGGGTCCGCCCTCCGATGTGGCGGGCGACCAGCTCTTTTGCGGCGATGTAGTTTTCAACACTTCTAACACTTACGCCTAGAACGCGCGCCGTTTCTCGCTTGGAAATTAAGAACGGGCTTCGTTCCGGCTGTGAGACTTCTGATATTTTTCCCATGCGCGAATTCTCGCGCATGGGAACGATAAACACGATTAGCGAATCGCGCAAAAAATGTGAGCGGCTCTAACGTTGAGCAAGTCGCACGCGGGCACGTTCTAGCGCATCCTTCTTGCTACAGCGCCACACTCGGAGAGTCGTCTCACAGACGGAACCCTGACGTGTTGCGAACGAAACCAAAGCAGAGACCTCGGGGTCGTGGTAGCGGCGAGTTTTGAGTTTTACGTACTCGCACAGTTCGGCGAGGGCATCATCGTATTCTGGGCGTTTTTGATGTTCGGTTCCTGAGTGTACGTCTTTCGCCCAGCCCGCTAGCGAGAGAAGCCTCCGTGGAATGTTGAGAAACTCGTCCTTGCCTGCGAAGGGATCGCGCTCAGCGGCCAACCGCATGACTTCTTTCCCGAACGGGCTTTGGAATTCCTGCGCCCACTGACGGGCGACCCAACTGGTTTTTCCTACGAGCGAGCGAAGTCGCTTTAAATCCATCCGAACGGGGTCGCTCTGAAGCCGCTTATGAGAGCTGAAACCGAGTGCAACGCTCGTCAAACAGCAGTAAAGGTCAGGCTCTGAGCATCCCGCGTAAGACAGGGCATTCCAGGCAGCCAGGCAGCCGGGATGCTGCTCTAGCTTTTCCTTTAGAACGGGCAGCTTGTCTTGGAAAAGTTGGCGAACGTTCTCCAGCGCAATTCTTGTGCAGATTCCGCTCGGCTGTTCCTGCGTTCTCGTGCGGACATGTGCGTATCGTAGCATCGTAGATGTTCGCTTGACAATAACCTAGCGTTAGCTTATCAGTTTCTCACATATGAGTAAGACAACCGAAGCAGCGCGAGAACTGGCAAAGCGGAGCATTGCGGTGCGAAGGAAGAAGTGGGGAGCGGATGGTTTTCGCAAGAGAATGCAGACCTGGGGCAAGCTCGGCGGGCGTCCGCGAAAGGAAGGCAGACCGTGAAAGCGCTACTTCCGTGTATTGTTCTGTTCTCTGCGCTCCAAGGCTGCGACCTAAATCATCCAACCGCAAAAACCGAGCCTGTGGAATGCCGCGCCGGTTACCAGCGATTCGTCCCGATCATGTCCAACACGGTGGTAGCCGGACTGAGGGTCGGGGCGGTCGCGCTGGATACCAAGACGGGTTTGGTATGCGCTACACAGGCGTACGAGCAGTATGGGTATCCTCTCTGCATTGACCTGTACAAGAATTACTCCGGACAGTCCAGCGCAGGAGAAAAAGCCATGAAACAGCGCGGAGTGTACGAGAAGGTTTCCCGGTTCGGGCGTTTGGTGGATTCGGTACGCGGACGCGATGGGGCGCATACGGCAGGGAGAAGGCGGGCACAAAAAGTGCGGCCCTCACGCTCTACCGGAAACGGAAGACGGAAAGCCTGCAACGGAAGAAGCTCCCGGAGAGCCTCCGTACGCCTATGGTGAGCTTCGCTGAACTGGCGCACGACGCGCTCATTTATTCCCGGACGCACAAGCGGAGTTACGAAAGCGATGCTTACAGAATGCCCCGGCTACTGGCAGCTTTCCGCGAGCGTCCCGCTGATTCCATTACGCCGCAAGACCTTGAGCGGCACTTGAACCAAACCGCCGAGGAAGGCGGCTGGAAACCGGCAACGGTGAATCGCTATCGGGCACTGATCTCGCTTGTGTTCCGCCTCGGAATCGAAAATGGCAAAGTGAAGGAAAACCCGGCAAGACTGGTGAAGCACCGGCTTGCCAACAATACGCGCACCCGATGGCTGGCACCCAGAGGAAGAGGCCCGCTTGCGTGTGGCGATTGGCTCAGTCTGCCCGGAGCATACGCCAGAGCTAGATTTGGCTCTGAATACGGGCTTGCGGCGAGGCGAAATGTACGGCCTTACCTGGGAGAACGTAAACCTCTCGCGGCGCGTGCTCACGATCCCTCGCTCGAAAAATGGCGAGACGCGTTATGTCCCGCTCAATTCTCCGGCTCTCGCTGCGCTCGCTGAATTGCGAAAGCGCGGCGACGGCACAGGCGCGGTGGTCCGCAACCTTCAAGGCGAGCGCTTGACCGGGCCTCGGTATTGGTTCGAGCCAGTCATCCGCCAAGCGAAGATTTGGGGCTTCTCGTGGCACTGTTTGCGGCACACGTTTGCGTCACGGTTGGTGATGGCCGGGGTGGACCTGCGAACCGTCCAGGAGCTTATGGGCCACAAGAGCATCGCCATGACGGTGCGGTACTCGCACCTGACGCCGAAGCACACCTTGGCCGCAGTGGAGCGGCTCGCCGGGGCCGTCTCAGAGACTCCAACTGACACCAAAACTAGCACCGCCGCGTCTGGGCAGTCTTGGTCTGAGCCGGCCTTTGTGCAGTAATTTGCTTTGTGGCAAGATGTTACGCGTCACTGCTGGGGCGTGGTCCAACCGGTAGGACACTGCACTGTTAATGCAGA
Organism: uncultured Acidobacteriota bacterium; assembly: GCA_963841235.1. GTDB lineage: Bacteria > Acidobacteriota > Terriglobia > Acidiferrales > UBA7541 > Palsa-147. The sequence continues at coordinate 50,022 of CAWJBU010000004.1, forward strand.
CGGTGGAGGTTCGAATCCTCCCGCCCCAGCCAAAGTCTGAAATGTCTGCCCGCCCACTCAGTAATGCCAGCGGCCGCAAATCGCCCACCAACTCAAGCGCTGTCATCCCGAACCCTCTGCGGGTGAGGGATCTGCATTTTCTGTCGGTCGAGAATGTCCAATCGTAGGCGGATTAATTCCTGCTATCGAAAACGCGCTTTAGAGGACGAACGGAAGAGGCAGCAGAAACACAAAATCCCGCCGATCGCGAGGGCAGAAAATCTTTCCTTGTCGGCGGGAAAATGCAAGGGGAAGGAAGCCGGCCCAGCCCTCAATCCCCGAAGGGATCCTCGACTTTCCTTCCCCCTGACGGGCGTATGGGATGCAGCCCAAAGACCAAACACATCCGACTCAATCTAAAGGAGTTAGATATCCACAGCCGGGCAATTTTGACACGCGCCTAGTAAAAAGTCGCCGCCGACAAATCCTGTCCACCCTCTTTAGCGAAGCCGTCCATGCTATCGTACGCTGTCAGAACCGTAGGAGACGCCGCAGTGACCGCCGCAGATTTCCGCCGAATCGCGCTAAGCCTCCCCGAATCAATAGAAAGCTCGCACATGGATCATCCCGACTTCCGCGTCGGCGGCAAAATCTTCGCCACGCTGAATGCCCCGAGCAAAGGCTGGGGCATGGTCAAACTCTGGCCCGATCAACAAGCCGAGTTCATTCAATCAGATCCCAGCGTATTCAAGCCCGCGCAAGGCGCCTGGGGCCAACGCGGCACCACCTACGTCAAGCTAGCCGCGGCAAAAAAGCCCACAGTCCGCCGCGCGCTAATCGCCGCCTGGCGCAACACTGCGCCCAAGCGCATCGCCGAAAAGCTTCCACTCACGACCGCAGATTGACCCGCGCTTGACGGCCCTGCTATCTTGGAAGATTACACTGGGCGAATTTTACCCACTGTGCATCCCGCCTCTCTGTGAGCGGCGGCTTATCCCATGGGCCTCAAGAACATCGTCATTCGCGGCGCGCGGCAGCATAACCTGAAGAATATTTCGCTCGAAATCCCCCGAAATACGCTCACAGTGATTACCGGGCTTTCCGGCTCGGGCAAATCATCCCTGGCGTTCGATACGCTGTATGCCGAGGGCCAGCGGCGCTACGTGGAATCGCTTTCGGCGTATGCGCGGCAGTTCCTGGATCAGATGGAGCGGCCGGATGTCGACGCGGTCGAGGGACTATCGCCATCGATCGCCATCGAGCAGAAGACAACGACGCGCTCGCCGCGCTCCACCGTCGGCACCATCACGGAAATTTACGATTATCTCCGCGTCATCTGGAGCGCCATCGGCACGCCGCACTGTCCCAAGTGCGGCAAGCCCATCGCGCGGCAATCCACCGAGCAGATTGTGCAGACGGTGATGGTGCTCAAGCCCGACGATCGCGTGATGGTTCTGGCGCCGGTCGTGCGCGGGCGCAAGGGCGAGTACAAAAAGGAATTCGAAAAATTCGCCAAGGCCGGGTTCGTCCGCGCGCGCGTAGATGGCGAGTTGAAGAGCCTCGACGAGCCCATCCCTCTCGATCGCCGCAAGAATCACACGATCGAAATCGTCGTGGATCGGCTGCTGCTGAAGAACGGCATCGCCGATCGCCTCGAAAAATCCATCGAGACAGCGCTGAAGCTCACCGACGGTCTGGTCACCATCGCGGTCGTGGGCGGCGAAGAACATGTCTATTCCGAGAAACTCGCCTGCCCGGATTGCGGCATCTCGGTGCCGCTCCCCGAGCCGCGCTCGTTCAGCTTCAATTCGCCCTACGGCGCCTGCCCCGAATGTCACGGCCTCGGCTCGAAATACGAATTCGATCCCGCGCGCGTGATCGTGGATTGGTCGAAGCCGCTCTTCGATGGCGGGCTTGGCCCCGGCTCGGCTTCGCAATATCTGCAGCGCTCGCTGAAGATTGCCTCGGTCGCATTTGGCTTCGATCTCGATACGCCCTTCGAGAAATTTCCGCGCAAAGTGCAGAACCTGATTCTCAACGGGAATCCTTCGAACGGCGGCACCGAGAAAGGCCTTCATTTTCAGGGCGTTCTGCAGCACCTCGAGAGCAGCCTCGACGATTCGAATTCCGACAACTACCGCGAATGGCTCACGCAGTACATGTCGCCGTCGCTCTGCTCCGCGTGCGAGGGCAAGCGCCTGCGTGCGGAAAGTCTGGCCGTGAAAATCGCCGGCCTCTCCATCGCCGATTTCACAAGTCTCGCACTCAGCGACGCCCGCGCCGCCGTGAATCGCATTCTCCCGAAGCTCACGCCGCGGCAGCGCGCCATTGCCGAGCGCCCGCTAAAAGAGGTAGCCGAGCGCCTCGATTTTCTGCTCAACGTAGGCCTCGCCTATCTCACCCTCGATCGCTCCGCCGCCACGCTCTCCGGAGGCGAAGCCCAGCGCATCCGTCTCGCCACGCAAATCGGCTCGCGACTTCGCGGCGTTCTTTATGTTCTCGATGAGCCGTCGATCGGCCTGCACGCGCGCGACAATGGCCGCCTGCTGGGCACCCTCGAGACTCTGCGCGATCTCGGCAACACGGTCCTCGTCGTCGAACACGATGAAGAAACCGTGCGCCGCGCCAATTACGTCGTAGATCTCGGCCCCGGCGCGGGCAAAGCCGGCGGGGAACTCGTCGCCATCGGCACGCCTGCAGAAATCGCCGCGAATCCGCGCTCGCTCACCGGCCAATATCTCGCGGGGCGCGCGCACATTCCCGTTCCCACCAAGCGCCGCGCTTCAAATGGCGCAGCGCTGACGATCTTTGGCGCGCATGCCAACAATCTGAAAAACATCGACGTCGTGTTTCCGCTCGGCACTTTGATCCTGATCACCGGCGTCTCCGGCTCTGGAAAATCCACGCTCATCAACGACATTCTCTACAAAGCCCTGATGCAGAAGTTTTATCGCTCGATGGAAAAGCCCGGCGAGCACCGCGCAGTCCTCGGCCTCGAGCATCTCGATAAAGTGATTCAGATCGATCAAGACCCCATCGGCCGCACGCCGCGCTCGAATCCAGCGACGTACACGGGAGTCTTCGCGCCGATCCGCGAACTTTTCGCCATGCTTCCCGAATCGCGCGAGCGCGGATATCGCCCCGGCCGCTTCAGCTTCAATGTGAAGGGTGGCCGCTGTGAAGCCTGCCAGGGCGATGGCCTTCGCCGCATTGAAATGAATTTTCTGCCCGATGTGTACGTCACATGCGAAGTCTGCCGCGGCCGCCGCTACAATTCCGAAACTCTATCTGTGCGCTACAAAGGCTATTCCGTCTCCGATATTCTCGATATGCCCATCGAGGAAGCGTTCCACCTGCTCGAAAATATTCCACAGATTAAGCAAAAGCTAGAAACAATGGTGGACGTAGGCCTCGGCTACGTTCAGCTAGGCCAGTCGGCGACAACCCTTTCGGGCGGCGAAGCGCAGCGCACCAAGCTCGCGCGCGAACTTTCGCGCCGCCAGACCGGTCGCACGCTCTACATTCTCGATGAGCCGACCACCGGCTTGCACCTCGATGATGTGAAAAAACTGCTCGATGTCTTGAATCGCCTCGTCGATCTCGGCAACACGGTGATCATCATCGAGCACCACCTGGACGTCATCAAACAAGCCGACTGGATCATCGACCTCGGACCAGAGGGCGGAGCCGAAGGCGGTCGCATAGTCGCGCAAGGCACGCCCGAGCAGGTAGCCCGCGTAAAAAAGTCCTATACCGGCCAAGTCCTCGCACCCGCTCTGCGGCACTCTTGAAGCCACGCCTCGCCTTGCGTGTGCGCCGAATCTCCTTTAAAGTCGCCGGGACTCGCACGTCGGAGAATCGCATCTAAGCACGCAAATGAAACACCAGAACGGAAAGAGCCGCTACAGCGTCGCGCCGATTGATCTTGGCGGAGTGCGGACGTATCCGCTGGCCGACCGGCCTAGCAAAGTTCATACCGGCCAGTTTGCGCGGCCGCATAAGCGCGGGGCGAAGATTTTTGATTTTGTAGAATCGCTGCCGCATATCCTCGCCGGGGAAGATTTCCGCGCGATTCGCGATGCCATTTTGCTGGCGCGGCGGCAGCGCCGGACCATTCTCTGGGGCATCGGCGGGCACGTCATCAAAGTCGGCCTCGGCCCGATCCTGATTGATCTGATGCAGCGCGGCTTCGTCAGCGGCATCGCCATGAATGGCGCGGCGCTGGTTCACGATTTCGAGATTGCGCTCGTTGGCGGCACATCCGAGGATGTCGAGGCCGTTCTAGGCCACGGAAAATTCGGCATGGCGCAGGAAACGGGCCTCTATTTGAACGAAGCAGCGGTCGGCGCGCAGCGCAGCGGCATCGGCCTGGGCGAAGCGACAGGAAAACTTCTCAGCAATGCGCTCCTGCGCGCGCAGCATCCCGAAGCGAGCGTGCTCATCAATGCGTACCGCCTGCGCATTCCGGTCACTGTGCATCTTGCGATCGGCACTGACATTCCGCACATGCACCGCGCCGCATCGGGCGAGGCGCTCGGCGCCGCGACGCACCGCGATTTCCGCCTTTTTTGCGCGCTGGTGCGGCAGATGCAGCCCGGCGGCGTCTATCTCAATTGGGGCTCGGCGGTAATGCTGCCCGAAGTATTCTTGAAAGCGGTGACCGTCGCGCGCAATCTCGGCACGCCGCTCGTGCCCATCACCACCGCCAATTTCGATTTCATCCAGCACTATCGCCCGATGCAAAATGTGGTGAAGCGACCGACGGCGCGCGGCACGCGCAAAGCGCACTCGAAGGGAATCGCCATTACCGGTCATCACGAAATCCTAATGCCTCTGCTCGCGGCCGCTCTCGTGGAAGCCGATCGCGGAAAGGCCAAGCGCTGAAATGTCCGGCCCCGATTCCAGTCCGCCGCCCGAGCAGCCGACGCCCGTCCTCGGCGCCCCCTCGGTTCCGACGCCCGAAGAATCGCAGCTTCTGAAATTTCCGGAAGACATCCGCACGCGCTGGGGCTGGAAAGACATTCTGATTTTCGTGGTTGTCACGATCGCGCTCACGTTCGCCGTGGGGCTAGCCGCGGTGATCATTTCCGTCGCCACTGGTCATTCGGTGCAAGACCTGCAGAACTCGGTGCGCGAAAAAGCGCTCTTCGCGGTGATTGCCACGGCGATCGTTTCACTCGCTCAACTTGCATTTTTCTATTTCTTTGTAGGCCGCGAGGACGGGCAGAGCTTTTGGCGGGCGCTCGGCTGGCGTTCGCTGCGTTCCGGCGATCGCCGTCTGCGGTTCGGTCCGGCCGCTTACATCGCCGGCGGCTGCGCCTTTGCGGTCGTAATCGGCTTTGCATCGAAATTGGCCGGTGAACCGCACGGCATGCCGATTGAAATCTTCATGCACGACCGGCTCAATGCCGCGCTGTTCTTGATTCTCGGAATCACGATGGCGCCGCTGGTCGAGGAAACGATTTTTCGCGGGTTCCTCTATCCGGTTGCGGCGCGGAGTTTCGGTGTTGCCGGCAGCGTCATTTTCACAGGACTCCTGTTCGGCCTGCTGCATGGACCGCAATTAGGCGGCGCATGGATTCAGACTGGGCTGCTGGTCCTCGTGGGAATCGTTTTTACGTTCGTGCGCGCAAAAAGCGGGACGGTTCTCGCGAGCTATTTATTTCACCTGGGCTACAACGGCTGGCTCTTCCTTGCATTTCTCGTCGGCACTCATTTCCTGAAGAATCTGCCGGGCGCGCAATAGTGGTAGCGCCGGCGTCCTCGCCGGCATCTTACGAGCGCTTCCGTCACCGAGAACTCCGAAACGTGCGCGGCGCATTTCGTCAATTCGCTGCTCCGATTGCGATGCGTGATCCGCGCGTGATGGTCGTCTTTGGTGGGCTCTTGGTCGTAAGATGCCGGCGAGGACGCCGGCGGTACTTAGAGAGGAACCAGCCCGAGCCGCACGCCTAGAGTCACAGCTTCCGTGCGGCTTGAAACATCTAGCTTGGTGAAAATCGAGCTGATGTGAAATTTCACCGTGTGCTCGGAAAGTTTCATGCGCCATGCGATTTCCTTGTTGCCCACGCCTTCGGCCATCATTCGCAGCACTTCGATCTCGCGCGGGGTGAGCGATTGCGCGGCCACTCCAGTTACGCCGTGCAGACCGTTCGTGCGCACTGAGAGCGCCGCTTCGAACGATGCTGGATCGAGCGCGACTAATCCCGCGGCCGCAGCCTCTAACGCGGCGAAGATTTCTGCCGATGTGGCATCGCGCGGCAGCACGGCGCGAATGCCTCCTTCGATCGCCTCGCGCACGAAATCGCCGGTCGGTGATTCCGCGAGCAGCACAATTCCCGGAACGCGCGCATCTTCGCGTCCGGCGAGAAGCAAAAAAATCTCATCCTCGCTGCTGCGATGCTCGAAGATGATCGCGTCAGGCTGCAACTCTTCGATTTTCTCCGCGAGCTGGCCAGAAGAGGGATCGAAGCTCTCGACAATTTCGATCGCCGCGTCCTCGGGAACGCTGGCCGCAAGCCCGCGGCGCAGAATTTCCGATTCCGCGGCGATCAGAACACGAATCATGCCGCCTCGCGGCGCCGCATCGCGCGGCGCAGAAACTGCTCGACCTCGTGGCTCGGAATCGCAAGCCCCAGGCCCATGGCAATCATCGAATTGATCCCGATCACGCGCCCGCTCGCATCCGCCAGCGGCCCGCCGGAATTTCCCGGCGCCAATTCGAGATCCGCTTGCAGCCAGCGTTGCTTTCCGACGCGCGGCACGGCGCCGACGGCGTGAAGAACGCCCGCGCTCACCGCGCCGCGCACGCCGAATGGGCTTCCGGCGGCAAGAACGATTTCGCCGACGCGCACCGCGGTCGAAGCGCCAATCTCCGCGGCGGGCAAATCGCTTGCGGCGACGTAAAGCGCAGCGAGATCGCGCTCTGCGGCGCGTGCAATCATGTCCGCTTCGAATGTGCGGCCATCAGCGAGTCGAATCCGCGCAGAATTGCCGCTAACGACGTGCGCGTTGGTGACGATCCATCCATCCTCCCGCCAGATGACACCCGAGCCTGCGCCGCGCCTCCCGTCGAAAACCTGCACGGTCGAGCGCCGCAGCTTTTCGCCGACTGCGGAGAGCGCCTCATCAAAACGCGCGGCGGAATCGCCATTCATTTGCAGAATCATTTAGCGCTCCCGTCGCGGCCGCTCGCCGACGCGAATCGTTGCCTGCGTGAGCGCGCCGCCGCGCAGAATTGAAGCCAACACTTGCTTGCCGACTTTCTCGGAACCGAGATGCGCCTGAATGTCGTCGGTGTCGCGAATCTCCTGGCCATCAAGCGCCAGCAGCACGTCACCAAGCATCAGGCCGGCCTGCGCAGCCGGGCCATCCGGCTCGACGCTGATGAGAAGCGCGCCCATTTCAGATGCAAGCTTCAGGCGCTCGCGGACTGCGGCCGGCAAGATCACAGGCTGCATGCCGATGCCGAGAAAGCCGCGGCTCACGTGGCCCTTCTCGAGCAATTCTTTGGTGACGCGATTCACGGTGGAAGCGGGAATCGCCATGGCCATGCCGCGCGCGAGGCCAGAAGAATTGAGGCCAACGACCTGGCCTTGCGCGTTTACCAGCGCGCTGCCGGAGAAGCCGATGTAGATTGCAAGATCGAGGCGGAGGAATTGATCGAGTTGTCCGCCGCGCCAAGTGCGCCACGCGCCGCCGACCGCGCTGATGGCGCCGAAGCTTGCGCCGAGATGATTGCCTTCGCTGCGGCTGACGGCGAGAACGAGATTGCCGATGCGCAGGCTGGACGAATCACTAGTCACCGGCAGCGTGAGATCGCCCGCATCGAATTTCAGCACGGCGATATCCGTGCCGGGATCGCGGCCGGCAAGCGTCGCAGCGACCGTGCGCCCATCCGGCAGCGAAATCTGAATTTCCTCGTCACGCTTGATGGTGTGCTCGGCAGCGACGGCTACTCCCTTCTGCCAGTGGATGCCGCTCGAAGGAACGCGATGGCGCGCGTGAATCGCCAGCACGCCCTGCCCTGCGCGCTCGACGGCGTTGGCCAGGTCATTCGACAGCGCCACCAGCGCCGCTGTGGAACTCGATGAATTTGACGAATTTGATGAATTCGATGTGCTCATTTCCTATCTCCTTAGAGATTCGCGCAGGAGCCTTTGAGATTCTCCCGGCGCAGAGAGAATCGCAAATCGCGGATGCGCTGCACATCCGCCATTCGGCTAGTTGCGGCCCGGAAATTCGGCTGGGCGTAGCGCGCCGCGATTTGGAATCGGGTAAGATGGAAGTTCAAGCGGCTTAATTCGAGGGACGTTCACGAGAAATGCGCGTTACTGAACCAATTCGCTGGACGCCCGAGGGCGTGGTGATGCTCGATCAGCGTCGCCTGCCGGGCGAAGTTATCTATCACACTTACACCGACTATCGCGAAATCGCTCGCGCCATCAAGGAAATGGAGATTCGCGGCGCTCCGGCGATCGGCATCGCGGCGGCGATGGGAGTGGCGATCGGCGTCGATGGATCGCGCGCGCGGAACATGGCGGAATTGCGCGCGGAGTTTCCGGTGATTTGCGAGACGCTGGCGCAGACGCGTCCGACGGCCATCGACCTCTTCTGGGCCATCGAGCGCTGCAAGCGCGTGTTCGACGCCGCGGCGCGCGAGGCCGAGCGCGACGGCGCGGGCGGAATGCACCGCCTGCGCGAAACGCTTATCGCCGAGGCGCAGCAGATTCATCAGGAGCGGCGCGACGCCGATGAAGCCATCGGCCGCTTCGGCGCGGAATTGATGCCGCAATCCGGCCGAGTAATGACGCAGTGCAATGCGGGAGCGCTCGCCACGGGCGGAATCGGCACGGCTCTCGGCGTGATTCGCATGGCGATCGAGAGCGGCCGCAAGATCGAAGTGCTCGTGCCGGAGACCCGGCCGTATCTGCAAGGCTCGCGCCTAACCGCTTGGGAACTGCAGCAGGACGGAATCCCGCTCACGCTCATCACCGACAACATGGTCGGCCATTTCCTGAAGACTGGAAATGTCGGTGCGGTAGTAGTCGGCGCCGATCGCATCGCCGCAAATGGCGACACCGCGAATAAAATCGGCACGTATCCGATGGCGGTCCTTGCGAACGAAAATAAAGTCCCCTTCTACGTGGCCGCACCGGTCTCGACGCTCGATCTTTCGCTTCCTTCGGGCGATGTGATTCCCATCGAGGAGCGATCGGCTGATGAAGTAACTCATATGGCCGGCACGCGGATTGCCCCCGACGTAAACGCAGCGCATCCTGCATTCGACGTCACCCCCGCCCGTTTCATCGCCGCGATCATTACCGAGCAAGGTGTCGCGCGCCCGCCATTCGAAGAATCCTTGAAGCGCCTGGCGTCGCAGTGATCTCGATTGGCGCCAACCTCAAGACCGGCATCTGCGCCGAATCCGCCTATTTTCGATATCGATTATTCGTAACGGAGAGCTTCAACCGGATTCATGCGCGCGGCTTTCCATGCAGGATAAACGCCGAAGCCGATGCCGATTGCGGCGGAAACCGTCAAGCCGGTCAAAACCCAGAACAGAGAGACCGTCGTAGGCAGCGACGGAAAAATTAATCGCACTCCAAGCCCTAAGGCTCCCCCGGCAAGTACGCCGATGACGCCGCCTATTGCGGAGAGCGTGGTAGCTTCGAGCAGGAATTGCCAAAGAATATCCTGCTGGCGCGCGCCAATCGCTTTGCGGACGCCGATTTCGCGCGTCCGCTCCGTGACCGAAACCAGCATGATATTCATCACTCCGATTCCGCCAACGAGCAACCCGACCGACCCGACCGCAAACATCACCACGAAAATTCCCGTCGAGATCTGCTTCCACAAATCGATAAACGCATCGGGCGTAAATATTTCGAAATCGTCCGGCTTGTCGGAAGGAAGTCGCCGCAGCCGCCGCAGCATCTCCCGCGTTTCATCCACGACCACCGGCACGTACTGCGCGTCGGTAGCTTTGACGAAAAGAACGTAATCGTGAAATTCAGGATGAAGCTTCTTCATCGTCGTTAGCGGCACTATGGCGATACTGTCCTCGGGATTTTTCCCGCCGCCCAACGCTTGCTTCTGCGGCGCCGCCACTCCCACCACCGTGATCTCCGTTCCCTCGAGAAGAATCTCCTTGCCGATGGGATCCTCGCCGCTGGGGAAAAGCGTCTCAGCCAGGTCGTGGCCGATGACGGCGACAGGCGAGCGGTGATCTTCGTCCGTATCATTGAACCATCGCCCGCGCTCGAGATTGAAATCGAAGATCTTCTCGATCGCGGGCGTGTTTCCCTGAAGGATCACGTTCTTGGCCCACACGTCGCCGCGCCGCACGTTCGCGGAGCCAGCGCCGAGCTCCGGATGAAAGATGCGCAGCGATGGCGCCGCGGCTTCCACATGCGGAAGCTGCGCCAGATCCTCGGCCCATTCGCCCTTGAGTTCCTTGCGCTGCAGCACTTCGGGCGAAAGTCGCCCGAGTGTGGCCCAGGAAAATCGGTAGCAAATGATGATGTTCGAGCCCAGGCTCTGCACCGAACCAAGCACGTTGGAGTTGAGCCCGCTGACGACGGAACTGATGGCGATCACCGTGCTCACGCCGATGACGATGCCGAGAACCGTCAAGAACGACCGCAGCGGATTCCGGCGCAAAGCATCGATCGCCAGAATCACCGCCTCGCGAATGTGGCCGATTTTTGGGCTTCGATCCATTTGCCGGTCCCTGTTACTCCGAGCGCAGCGCGTCCACCGGGCTCAGCTTCGCTGCCTTGGACGCGGGATAAACGCCGAAAAACAATCCTACGCTCGTCGCCACAATGAAGCCGGTGATTATCGACCAAATCTCAATGGCGCTCGGCAGCGGCGAAATCCAGGACACCAGCTTCGCCAGCAAAATGCCCAGAAGGATTCCCCAAAGGCCGCCAATCGCCGCAATCGTCGAAGATTCGATCAAAAACTGAATCAGAATATCATTGCGCCGCGCGCCGATCGATTTTCGCAGGCCGATCTCGCGCGTTCGCTCCGTCACCGAGACCAGCATGATATTCATGATCACGATTCCGCCCACAATCAGCGAAATTCCAGCAATCGCGACGGTGACGCCAAAAAAAGCCCCGCTGATTCCAGCCCATAGCGACAGAAACGAATCATTCGTCTCGATCACGAAATCATCCGGGCGTGGCATAGGCCAGATGCCGCCGCCCGCGCAAAATCTGGCGAACCTCATCGATGGTGCGTTCGAGATTCGCGGCCGAGCCCGCCTTGAACCACAACCACACCGAATCGTCGCTGCCGTAAATGACTTGAAAGCGCGTCAGCGGAATGATCACCCAGTTGTCGCGCGATTGGCCCAACACCGAGCCGCGCTTCTCGCCCACTCCAATCACCAGGCAGCTTTGCCCGTCCAGCCGAATATCTTTTCCAACGGGATCTACTCCCGGAAAAAGTTTTTCGGCGATGTCGTAGCCGATGGTGCAAACGCCGGCCGCACGCGTCATGTCGGTTTCCGTAATGTGCCGGCCTTCGACCAAATTGATGTCGTAAATGCGCGGCATCCGCGGCGTCCACCCGCGCACGTCGGCATTCGAGATGTAATTCATGCCGTACTTCAATTCGCCGTTCGAGTGCGGCACGGTCGCCGCGACCTCTTCGCACGATCCGCAAGCGTCGCGCACCGCCTGGTAATCCTCAAACGTGAATTTCCGCCGCTTCTGCGCCGCTTCCCACTGGTCGATATTCGTGATGATCGCCGGCCGTCGATTGACGAGAAAAACGTCGGCGCCAAGATTGAATACTTTCTCAGCGACGTAGCGATTCAAGCCGTTAACGATGCTGACCACCGCGATCACCGAAGTAACGCCAATCACCACGCCAAGCAGCGTCAACACACTTCTCATTTTGTGAGCCCACAGGCTCGCCGTGGCAATGCGCACAGCTTCGCCGAAGGCCATCGTGGTCTTGGTCGCCATGGGGCAGGTTGGTCTCTTCTATTATACGTGCGAGCGGCAAAACTACTTTCATCCAGAAAGCACGTCAGCGGCGATCGCGAAGCCCGGCGGTCAGCGCCCGATCGTTACGGATTTACTTCCGAGCGCAAGTGCTTGGCCAGCTTCTCGATTTTCTTGAGATTGTCGCTGAGGTCCTTGGGCATCACGCCTTTCGCGACTTGATCGATCGAGGCAGGCAGCGCATCAGCCAAATCGCGCAATTCGGCCGCGTCGCTCTTCAATTTGGCCGAATCGACCGGGCGAGCTTTTGGCTCGCGCGGCGGATCGGTCTGCTGATTGTTGATCTTCTGCTCGCCTTCGCGGATTCCCGGTGGAATCGGATGAGATTGTCCGAAGTCCGTGGGAACTTTCGGACGAGCGAGAGGAGCCTGTTGAAATCCCAGGCACACCACGCTCGCGCAAACTCCAAGAAACACACCAACAGAAGACAGAGTACCGGATCGCATGGCGCCCCTCCAGGACCGGCGGGAATCTGTTGGGCGCGATACTACACCTTTTTTGTTATCAGGCAAGCGAAGAGGCAATCAGCCCCATGCCCTCGTCACCGAAAGCGGGCGGCGCGTGAAAAAGAAAAAGGCCGCGGCGAGTTTGAAACTCGCCGCGGCCCGGGATTGAGGTTCTATTTTGAGCCGGCTGTTAGAACGTCAGTTTCACGCCAAACTCAGCCTGACGCGGAACCGCGTACCAGTTCACGCCCGAAGACGATCCGGGAGTGATCAGGTTTTGACGGCCCGTGCACTTGCTCGAGTCCAGAACGCCGGAGCTGTCCCGGCAACCCGACTGATCGTGCGCAGTCGTTCCGTTGGCCGATCCAGGGAAGCCGCCGAGAACGCCGCTCAGGACATTGCCGAACGGATCGTAGTTGTGGAAGTTGAACAGGTTGTAGAGCGCGATCTGCGGCTCCACTACCACCGATTCAGGCAGCGCATGGAACAGCTTGTTCACCTTCAATTCCCAGCTGACGTGCACGTCGAAGGTAAACAGCGGCGACACGCCGACTTGTCCCGGAGGTGCAAGCGGCAGCGTCGGCGTAACCGCGCCCAGCGACGCCAACTGCCCGAAGCTGAACAGGCCCGCCGTAACCAACGCCTGACCCGCCGGCGTCAACTGCCCGGCGAAGGTGGAGTTGTAGTGGGTGATGAACTTGTTGATGTCGCCGTGCTTGACGCTGCGGTCGAACGCCCCGATGTTGCTGCCCGGCACGACGTCGCCTGACGGTTCCATCGCCCGTCACGTCCGTGACGAAGATGTCACCCGGCGCGCCGGTGCTCGGGAGAAACAGCGTGATCGGAGGCGCCGTGTCCCAGTGCGTTGCGAACGCAACTCGCGTGGCCAACGGGAAATCGATCACTCCGCCTACGCTGACTTGATGCGTGCGGTCGAGCGCGCTCGGTCCGAAGAAGTGCAGCGGGTTGTTGAAGTCGATAGCGTTGTTGACGAAGTCCTGGTCCTGTCACCATGCTGTCGAACCGCGACAGCGTGTACGACGCGATCAGGTTCATCCGCTTCACGCCCGGCATCGGGTGGTTGAGGTTCGACTTCAACTCCACCAGCAGGCCGTTGTAAACCGAGCGGCCGATCGGGAACAGCATGTTGATTTTCGCCAACGTTGGGGTTAACGCCGGGGAACGCGCAAGTCGGGCACGGGGAATCCGCTAGCGAAAGACGTACGCCGGAATCGAGGCCGTTGCCCAGCGTAAGCCGAGATCGCCGCACCCTTGGAAATGGCGCAATCGATCGAGGCGGAGCCGAAGCCCGTGCCGCAACCAGAACTGCGCGTTCGTCGCCGAAATGGCGTTCTGCGCGTTCGCGACGTTCAGAAAACGCGCATCGCCCTGCTTGTTCGTATCCAGCCCGATCAGATAACGCGTGGAGACGTTACGAACGTAGTCGGCCGTTAGCACCGTGCCGTGCCCGAACTGGTGTTGAATGCCGGCATTGATCTGGATCGACCGCGGTGAGCGGTAGCCCGGCCCAATCAATTGGTCGCCCGTCGAGTCTGGCGCCTTCCGCCAGCGAGTTCCCGACGAACGCCGTGTTCGCTTGCGGACCTGCTGCAACCGTTGCTGCCTGATACGCCTGCTGCAGAGCCACGATATCGGCTAACCGCCGATCCGATGGCGTGTCCGCAGAAAGTGGGAGTCCGGCGGTAGGTTGACCTGCTGGAAAGTACGCGCCCGGAGGAATCGCCGATCCCAGGAAGCACGCCGGACCGGTTCCAAAGAACAACCCCTTGTGCAAACGTGCCGGACGATCGAAGAGAACGTTGTTGAAGATCGCGTTCTCATAGTAAAGACCGGCGCCCGCGCGGATGACGGTCTTGCCCGTGCCCCACGGATCCCAAGCAATACCAATCTGCGGTCCGAAGTTCTTGCTCGGGAGGTTGACTGCGTCCCTGCAGGTTCTGGAAGAACTGGTTGTTGAAAGCGGCGAGTTGCGGGATGGCCGGCAAATCGCTGTCCGCACGTCCCGTGTCGCGACCGTAGTGCAGACCGGCGGTGACCGTCAGGTTATGACGAACCTTCCAGTTGTCCCCGAAGTAGAAGTCAACGCGTGTGTCAAACTGGCCGCCGGCCGGAAGCCCGAACTGCGGGATTTCCGTGAAGAAACCCTGGCCATTGCCCATGATAATCGTGTTGACGGCCAGTTCAGCGGATTGGTCGCGCCGCCCGGGCGCGAATGGACTGGCTGTTCGCAAAGGCTTCGTTCGCCGCGTTTTCGATCGAAGAAACCGATGGGCTGAATGCCGAAGAACTTGGCAAACCCGCCGCCCAGAATCTTGTTGTAGCCGACGCCGTAGCGAAGAACGTGGCTGCCAAAGGTATAGCTGCCGTCGTACTTCACTTGCTTGTCGGTCTGGAAGGTGTTCTGCGGAGCCAGAATGTTGGTGCCCGAGCAGAACCTTCGCCGCCGCCGAGACAGCTCAGGTCGACCCGATGACGGAGTGATGTTGATGGCGATGCCCGGGGCAGGATTGAACACGCCGGCCGACGCATCCACGATTCCGTTGCGGAACTTCAGGTATCCGAAGCGAATACTGTGCGTGAATTTCCCGGTCGTGAAGTCCGTCCCGACCGCGTACGCCGGAGTGTGGTCCACGTTCGCAAACGGCTGATACACGCCGGGATTGAAACCACGGATGCTCAGGTTCTGGTCGTAGGTGAATTTGCGAACAACGTCCAACCGGTCTTGATATTCGTAGTCCGAGACGGCCCATGTACTGGCGCTGCTGGAACGGCGCGCCGAAGCTGCCCGAGAGCGTCGAAAAATCGCCGGTCAATTGCACCGGATTCTGCAGCGTCTGGTCGGTTGCGCTCCACGTCGCCGAAGAAGAACAAGCGGTTCTTGATGATCGGACCGCCGAGGTCGCCACCGAACTGCTTGCGCCCGAAGGCCAAATCTTTCGGAGCGATGCGCGCGGAGATCTGATCGCTGCGGCCGTAGTAATACGCACCGCCGTGGATCTGGTTGGTTCCGGACTTGGTCACAACGTTGACGGTTCCGGAAGAAGTCAATTCGGTCGAGAGGTCCAGCGAAGAACTGGCCACCTGGAACTCTTGAATCGAGCTCTGCGCGATGTTCTGGGTGGTGGTTCCCACCGTCTCATCGCTGATGTCCACGCCATCAACTTCGATTCGCGCCGTGCGGCCGAATCGGCCGCCGAACGAAAGCGAGGAGTAGCCGTTCTTGGTCGGGTCAAACGTCGAGCCGTCCTGAATCTGCACGCCGGGCTCGAGCGCCGCAAGATCAAGGAAGTTGCGGCCGTTTACCGGCAGCTCATCGATGTCCTGCGCTGTGAGCACGTCCTGTACAGTAGCCTGCTCTTCATTGACGTGCGTCTGTTCGGCGGTCACTTCGACGATGGTCGTCGAAGCGCCCAACTCCAGCTTCACGTTGGTCGAGGCCACTTGGCCGACCTGCACGGCCGACGGTGACCTGCGTGGTCTTGAAGTTGGGGGCTTCCACCTTGATTACGTAGTTGCCGGGCGCGACGTTTCCGGAGTTGTATACGCCCGAAGAATTTGTGGTCAGGTCGAAAGCTCAGACCTGTGTCCTTGTTCGTGATCGTGACTTTCGCGCCCGGTACCGCTGCACCCTGCGGGTCGCTCACGACCCCAGTGATGCTGCCGGTTCCCACGGTAGCCTGCGCGAATGCAGCTTGCTGGCCGACAAACAACAAGGCCAACAGCGCAAACACGACGACGGTAAGTCGCCTAAAGTTCATCGAACTCCTCCTGATATTTTGGTATCCCATTGAGAATCTAAGAGTCCCCCGAAAAGCACCCACACACGTTTCGGTACAGTCCAAAGTGCACGTTCAAGCCCACTGAGAAACATGAATTAAGTGATTTAGATTGATGAATTTATATGAAATTGATATGAATTGGCACGGCTGCTTTTTCATTTTTCATATATGAGTTTCCAGAATATAGGCCCACATCCGGGGGGGTGCCAACTAAGCCTCCGCTTGAAGGGGCCTCGGCGGTTTCCGAAATAATTAGCGGTCTTTCGCGGGAACTATGTAGAGTCAAGAGCATTGTAGAATGCCGTTAGTGCGTTCCGGCTGCTTGAGCGCTCAGACTCGCGCGTGGCTGGAGTGCTGGGAAAGTGTTATAATGGGCGCTGTCCGGAATGATCGCCACGAGTCCGGCAGCACAAAGTTTGTTCGTCAAGCTATTTGAGCTTGACTCTTTGCCTTCGCTGCGGTAGCATTCCCGTTTGTCTGTACTCCTTCCTGCAGGCCAGGAAGTACTCAGCTCTTTGACAATCGAATGAGACGTGCCAGAACCCGTTTGGTTTGCCCTGCGTCTCGCGAGTAAGCGCAGCAGGGATTGAGTGAAAACCGAGCGATTTAATAAGTTCGTTCTTACGAATCAAAATTCCGCCAGCGGAGCAATCCTCCGGCGATATCGCGATTCGCAAGACACCAGTTTCAAATGAGAGTTTGATCCTGGCTCAGAGCGAACGCTGGCGGCGTGCTTAACACATGCAAGTCGAACGCGCAGCTTTCTGTAGCAATACAGGGAGTGGGCGCGTGGCGAACGGGTGCGTAACACGTGGGCAACCTGCCCTCAAGTGGGGAATAACCCAGCGAAAGTTGGGCTAATACCGCATAACATTCCGATGGCGCCTGCCGTTGGAATCAAAGGTCGCAAGACCGCTGGAGGTGGGGCCCGCGCCCGATTAGCTTGTTGGCGAGGTAATGGCTCACCAAGGCTATGATCGGTAGCCGGTCTGAGAGGATGGCCGGCCACACTGGAACTGAGACACGGTCCAGACTCCTACGGGAGGCAGCAGTGGGGAATCTTGCGCAATGGGCGAAAGCCTGACGCAGCAACGCCGCGTGGGGGATGAAGCTTTTCGGAGTGTAAACCCCTTTCGACCCGGATGAAACCCCGCAAGGGATTGACAGTACGGGTATAAGAAGCCCCGGCTAACTACGTGCCAGCAGCCGCGGTAAAACGTAGGGGGCCAGCGTTGCTCGGAATTACTGGGCGTAAAGGGTCTGTAGGCGGTGTGGCAAGTCGGTAGTGAAATCTCAGGGCTTAACCCTGAGGCTGCTGCCGAAACTGCTGTGCTAGAGTGCGAGAGAGGCGAGTGGAATTGCAGGTGTAGCGGTGAAATGCGTAGATATCTGCAGGAACATCCGAGGCGAAAGCGGCTCGCTGGATCGCAACTGACGCTGAGAGACGAAAGCTAGGGGAGCAAACAGGATTAGATACCCTGGTAGTCCTAGCCCTAAACGATCATGACTGGGCGTGGGCCCTGTACGGGGCTCGTGCCGGAGCTAACGCGTTAAGTCATGCGCCTGGGGAGTACGGTCGCAAGGCTGAAACTCAAAGGAATTGACGGGGGCCCGCACAAGCGGTGGAACATGTGGTTCAATTCGACGCAACGCGAAGAACCTTACCTGGGCTTGAACCGCACAGGACCAGCTTGAGAAATCAGGCCTTCCCGCAAGGGACCTGTGTAGAGGTGCTGCATGGCTGTCGTCAGCTCGTGCCGTGAGGTGTTGGGTTAAGTCCCGCAACGAGCGCAACCCTTACTCGTAGTTGCCACCCGCAAGGGGGAACTCTACGAGGACTGCTCCGGATAACGGAGAGGAAGGTGGGGATGAGGTCAAGTCAGCATGGCCTTTATGTCCAGGGCTACACACGTGTTACAATGCGCGCCACAAAGCGTCGCGAACCCGCGAGGGGGAGCTAATCGCAAAAAAGCGCGCTCAGTTCGGATTGCAGTCTGCAACTCGACTGCATGAAGCTGGAATCGCTAGTAATGGCGCATCAGATCGGCGCCGTGAATACGTTCCCGGGCCTTGTACACACCGCCCGTCACATCACGAAAGTGGGCTGTACTAGAAGTCGTCAAGCTAACCGCAAGGAAGCAGACGCCCAAGGTATGACTCATGATTGGGGTGAAGTCGTAACAAGGTAGCCGTAGGAGAACCTGCGGCTGGATCACCTCCTTTCTAAAAGAAAAGGCAGTTCGGCCTGCTCAGTTCTGCAGGCGTCGGCTGTCCATCTGGCTCTCACGGGCCAGAGTCGTTTAGGTTTAACCCTGATTGCGCAAGCAACCAGGGCCACTCACCACGGGTTCTGGCAGGCCTCATTCGATAAACTCAAAGAGCCAAAATAAAAAGGCCCGCTCGTTTAGAGCGGGCCTTTTCTTTTTCTTGTACCGCCGGCTTGCCCTGAGCTAAGCCGAAGGGCGTCCCCGCCGCCATCCGACGACCTCTCCGTTAGCAACATCTCAGGTCATGAGCGGAAGAACTCTCTCCGTTAGTAGCGCCGCTTTTTCAGGCCGGCATCCGGCGACCACGGCGTCAGCAGCATCTCAAGTCATCCGCGGGTGAAGTCGAATCCCATAAAAATTCGTCGCCCGTGCCTTCGAGCCCGCACTACGAAAGCGCCGTCATCCTGAGGGCCCGCAGGCCCGAACGATCTCACCGTCCAATTCGGCACTCAAGTTCGCGAGAGCCTGCAAGTGCGGCGTGTGTCTCTACTACGGACAAGCCGCCCCACCATCAATCCAAATCTTCAATTGCCCCACAGTCTCAGCCCGCGTCAAAGGCGGCAACGTCCGCCCCTCTCCCGGATCCCATCCCCAACCCACCAGATCGTCATTGGCAACATGACTGACCAACGCCTCCAGCGACCGCCCGCCATTCTGCTTCGGATCCTTAATATCCCGGCACAACTCCGCCGCCGACTTCCCCTGAAACACCATCTTCATCCCCGCCGGCGGCAGCGCCCATTTCGGATTCCCCGGCGGCATATGCGCCCCAGCAAGATTCGCCGTCTGATGGCAGGTATTGCAGCTCATCCCATAAACGCCGTGCCCCGTCCCCCCGCGTTTCACATTCTGCGTATGCACGTGGCTATCATCGCCCTGCAAAGGCGCATCCCCACTCGGATGGCAATTCTGGCACCGCGGCGAAATCAACACGCGATAAACCTGCATGAACGCCGCCCGCGAAGCCTCCGCATCAGGCTTCAGCCGCGCCAGCCCCCACCGTAGCCGCAAACAAAATCGCCACTCCCGCAATCACGGCGGCCGCGAGCCAAGCAACGCGCGCATTGGCAACCGTCTTCTGGCGCGCGCCTCTCCGCGCCGCAGGGTGCCCCATGCGCCGAATTTGCGCGTGGGTTTTCAAATTTACTACCCAGTCCATTCGCTCTGCGCCAATTCATGCCTTCTCCCCCGACCCCCCAACCAAATCCCCACTCCGTATCGGCAACCGCCTCACGCGCCTCCCGCAAGCCGCAAAAATCGCATTCGCCAAAGCTGAAGCCACCGGCGGCACCCCTGGCTCCCCAACCCCAGTCGGACTCGCCGCGCTCGGCACGATATGCACCTCAATTTCCGGCGACTCAAAAATCCGCAGCATCGGATAATCGTAAAAATTCGATTGCTCCACTCTCCCATCCTTCAAAGTAATCTCCGATTTCAAAGCCGCCGTAAGCCCAAAAATAATCCCGCCTTCCATCTGCGCCCGCACCGTCTCCGGATTGATCACCAATCCGCAATCCACCGCGCAAACCACGCGATGCACGCGCACCGCTCCATCTTTCCCCACCGAAGCTTCCACCACCTGCGCCACATAACTATCGAAAGAAAAATGCGTAGCAATCCCGCGCCCCACTCCCTCCGGCAATTTCGCCCCCCAATTCGCCTTCTGCGCCGCAAGCTCCAAAGTCGCCAGCATCCGCGGCTGCCCGGCCAGCAATTTCCGCCTCAATTCATAAGGATCCTTCCCGCCCGCCTGCGCCACCTCATCGAAAAATGCCTCCACCGCAAATCCCGTATGCGAATGTCCCACCGATCGCCACCACTGCACCGGCACTCCAATCTTCGGCGAATGTAAATCCACCTGCAAATTAGGAATCCCGTAAAGAATATCCGCCGCCCCTTCCACCGACGCAGCATCAATCCCATCCTTGATCCCAAACGATGCAAACCCCGTTCCCTCAAAAATCGATTGCCCCACGATCGTATGCGTCCAGGCCACAGGATTTCCGCTCGCATCCAATCCCGCCGCAAACCGGTCATGCCACATCGGCCGGTACCATCCGCCCTTCAAATCATCCTCGCGCGTCCAAACCACTTTCACCGGCGCCTTCGCCACTTTCGCCACGTTCACCGCTTCCATCACAAAATCCGAAGCCGGATTCGCCCGCCGCCCGAATCCTCCGCCAAGCAGCGTGGTATGAATCTGCACTTTCTCGAAAGGCAATCCCGCCACTTTCGCCGCCGCCGCGCAATCTCCGGTCTGAAATTGCGTTCCCGTCCAGATTTCGCAACTATCCGCCCGCAAATCCACCACGCAATTGAGCGGCTCCATCATGCAGTGCGCCAGATAAGGCACGTCATACTCCGCCGTAATCGTCTTCGCCGCGCCACCCAGCGCCGCCGCCGGATCGCCCACTTTTCTCGCGATCAATCCCGGCTTCTTCGCCGTCTCCGCAAACTCGCGGAACATCTGCTCGCTCGAAAGATTCGCGTTCGGCCCCAGATCCCAATCCACGCGCAGCTTGTCGCGCCCCAATTTCGCCGGCCAAAATCCCTCCGCAATCACCGCCACGCCCGACGGCACCTGCTCCACCGCCTTCACCCCCGCAATCTTCAACGCCTCGCTCGCATCAAACTTCACCACTTTCCCGCCAAACACGGGCGGCCGCGCCACCACCGCCGTCAACATCCCCGGCAAATGCACATCAATCCCAAATTCCGCCGTGCCATTAATCTTCGAAGGCGTATCCAACCGCAGCGTAGGCTTGCCCACCAGCGTGAATTCCTTCGCCGTCTTCAAAGTCACGTCCGCAGGCGCCGTCAATTTCGCCGCCGCATCCGCCAGCGATCCGTAAGTTGCCCGCCGGTGCGACGCATCGTGAAACACCACGCCCTTTTCCACGCGGCACTCGCTCGCCGCCACGCTCCACTTCTGCGCCGCCGCCTCCACCAACATCGTCCGCGCCAGCGCTCCCATCTTTCGGTAGCGCACCCATTCCGATGGCGAAGTCGTGCTCCCGCCCGTCATCTGCATCCCGAACACCGGGTGGTTGTAAACCTTATCCACCGGCGCCGCTTCCACGCGCACCTTCGCCCAATCCGCCTCCAATTCCTCATTCAAAAGCATCGAAAGCGACGTATAAACTCCCTGTCCCATCTCCGAGTGCGCCGAAATCACCGTCACGCTCTCGTCCGCCCCGATATGCACGAACGCATTTACGGCAAACGCCTTTTCTTCCGCTGCCAGCAAAGCGTTCGCGTCCCTAGCCAGCGGCACGTACAAGCTCACCAAAAGCCCGCCGCCAATCGCCGCTCCCGCGCGAAGAAATTCCCGCCGCCCGACAACAACTCGCGCTTCCCCTCTCCCAACAATCGCCGTCGCGCTCATCCCTTCCTCCGCTCAACAGCAATCTCCGCCGCCCGGTGAATCGCCCGCCGAATCCGCGGATAAGTCCCGCAGCGGCAAATATTCCCGCCCATCGCCTCATCAATTTCCGTATCCGATAGGTTTCAAGTTCGCAGCCAGCAGCACCGCCGCGCTCATGATCTGCCCCGACTGGCAATACCCGCACTGCGGCACATCCATTTCAATCCAAGCCCGCTGCAAAGGATCGGTCAAATTTTCCGAAAGCCCCTCAATGGTAGTCACGCGCCGACCCTCAGCCCGCGACACCGGCGCCACGCAAGATCGAATCGCCTTCCCATCCAGATGCACGGTGCAAGCCCCGCACAATGCCATCCCGCATCCAAATTTCGTCCCAGTCATCCCCAACGAATCCCGCAAAACCCAAAGCAACGGCGTAGCAGGATCCACATCCACCGAAACGCTCTTCCCATTCAAAGTGAACCGAGTCATCCCCAACCCTCCGCAGCATCAAATTCTCAAACTAGAAATGTACCACCACCAGGTAGCGCAGGCACTCCTGCCTGCGTCCGCCGAAGAAAGAGCCCCCCACAATCACAAATCACGCGCGGACTTATCCCGTAAATCTCCGCACCGCCGGCTGCCAGCCGGCCTCTTACGACCGCAATGCAACCCACAACCACCGCTCACCCGCGGACCCACCCACCACCCGTAGCGCCGGCAAAGTAGTCCGGCGTCTGTGTTTCAATTAACCCACCGCGCGCCACCTACCCAATCCGAATCTGCCCCGACCAACCTCGCATCAAACCTCCATGAAACTAATCTCCCTAAACATCGGCCTCCCCCGCGAAGTCCTCTGGCACGGCACTCCAGTAACCACCGGCATCTTCAAGCAACCAGTCCAAGGCCGCATCCCATTACGCAAACTAAATCTCGACGGCGATCGCCAAGCCGACCTAACCGTCCACGGCGGCGAATACAAAGCCGTCTACTGCTATCCGCACGAACACTACGCCTACTGGAAACAGCAGTTACCCAATCGCGAGCTCCCGCTAGCCATCTTCGGCGAAAATTTCACCACCGAAGGCCTGCTAGAAAATGAAGTCCACCTAGGCGACCGCTTCTCAGTAGGCTCCGCCGAACTAATCGTCACGCAACCCCGCCTACCCTGCTACAAACTAGGCATAAGATTCGAAGACGACGGAATGGTAAAACGTTTCCTAGCCAGCGGCCGCACCGGCTACTACGTAGCCGTAACCAAAGAAGGCGAAGTAACCTCAGGCGACGAAATCACCCCGCTCGCCAGCGATCCCCAAGCCGTCCCCATCCCAGAAATCACCCGCCTCTACTTAGCCAAAACCTACACCCCCGAAGACGCAGCCTCAGTCCAGCGCGCCCTACAAGTAGCATCGCTCCCAGCCAGTTGGAAGTCCTATCTCCGCGACCGCCTAAACAAAATGTCCGCCTGATCCGTCGCACCTCAGTCGCCCGTGCCCGGCCTGCCGTGGCGATCTGTCGCTCTCCGGTCGTAGGGGCGGGGCTTGCTCCGCCCGCGGGTGTACCTCCTGCGAAAACGTCGGCCATTTGCCCCCGCACCACTCGATTGCGCTGTTTATGTATTTCCCCGCTCTCGTTGATCGCCAGGATGTCAACAAAGGCATTTCCAATTTCAAATCTGAAACCTCCCCGCCGTTCGACGCATGAAGCAGCCGGCGCCTATACCGCCCAGTCAACTCTCGCAGTGCTATCATCCCTCGCAGCGGGACAACCGTTCAAACGGGAAATCCGCAGAAGAAAAAGGCTGGCCCACCGGCGGAATAATCCCGCGTGTGCTGTTGAGGGCGAGCCGACAAGACCAGATGGAGGCCACACGGGAGGCGGTCCAAGATGAGTCTGCAGCAACCGCAGAATAAACGTGAAATGCCCATCGCGGAAGTCGTCCGCGTAAGCGACCTAGTGAATTACCAAGACGGCGCCGTTGTCAGCCGCACGCTGATCACCCGCGCGACAGGAACAATCACGCTATTCGCCTTCGACGAAGGCCAAGGCCTAAGCGAGCACACCGCTCCGTTCGACGCGATGGCCCACGTGCTCGAGGGCGAAGCGGAAATCGTGGTTTCCGGCAAACCACTACGCACGGCCGCAGGCCAAGCAGTTCTAATGCCCGCCAATCAACCTCACTCTCTGAAAGCCCTCAGCAGATTCAGAATGCTGCTAACTATGATCCGCTCCTAAGCAACGGAGCGCCGTATCGGTTTCACCTCAAATTTCGCTCGAATCGCGCTCCGCGCCCGCCGTACTCGCTCGCGGATTTTTGCCTTCTCCCGTTGTCCCCAGCCGCAAACCGAACATCTTGGTACGAGCATCAAATTATCGTCGAACAAATGAGAGCAGAACAAATCCTCCACTTCGGCCCGCCCAGCGCGATCGTAAGCGCCGATGTCTCCCCGCCTGTACCCGCCGCCGGCGAAGTCCTCGTGCGCGTCAAAGCCGCCGGTGTCGGCCCTTGGGACGCGCTCATTCGCGAAGGAAAAAGCGCCATTCCCCAATCCTTCCCTCTGATTCTCGGCTCCGACCTCTCCGGCATAGTGGAATCGCTCGGGCCCGGAGCCTCGGATTTCAAACCGGGTGACGAAGTCTATGGATCGACAAATGATCGTTTCGTCGGCGCCTATGCAGAATTCGCCCGCGCCTCCGCCGCAATGCTGGCCCCAAAGCCGAAAACCTTGAGCCATATCGAAGCAGCCTCAGTTCCCGTCGTGGCCGTCACTGCCTGGCAGATGCTTTTCGATTACGCTCACGCAACCCCTGGCCAGACCGTGCTGATTCACGCCGCCGCAGGAAATGTCGGCGCCTACGCCGTGCAATTAGCCAAGCGCGCCCAGCTTCACGTCATCGCCACCGCATCCGCCCGCGACGCCGATTACGTCCGCAACCTCGGCGCAGAAAAAGTCCTCGATTATCGCGCCACGCGCTTCGAAGAAGTTCTCGCGCCGGTCGATGCCGTTCTCGACTTGGTCGGTGGCGAAACGCAGGCGCGCTCCCTCCGCGTCCTGCGCCCCGACGGAATTCTAGTTTCGGTAGTCTCAGCCATCCCGGAGGCCACAGCAAAGCAGTACGGAGTCCGGGCAGTCTATTTTTACGTCGCGGTAACCACCGCACGCCTGAACGCCCTAACCGACCTATTCGACTCCCGCCAAATCACCGCAGACGTAGGCACCGTGCTGCCGTTAGAGCAAGCCCGCATCGCCCACGAAATGCTAGCCGGCGCCCTCCACAACCGCGGCAAAATTGTCCTGCAAGTAGCCCCGTGACCTCATTCCCTCGTTCCGTCCGATCACCCCGCGTGTCACAAGCAAGCATAGGGTGCCCCACGCGCCGTAGTTGCGCGTGGGGTTTTTGACTTTCACGGTGTTGTTGACCATCATTCCGAGCCGTCTTCCAGCGAGCAAAACCTCTTCGAAGGTGGTCGCATCTCGATAATTCCGTCACCACACTCTTCCCCCAAACAATCCAAGTATCATCCGAAAGTACCATTGAAATATGATGACTCTTATGCTATCAAAGCGTGAGTAGTGCGCAGTCCCTAAGCGCGGGACTGGCTCTCCAGAGCCCGCTGAAAGTGTGCGCAAGAATAATGGAGGATGCAGGAGCAAGCCCAAAATGCGTGACGCAGTCGCCAGCCACTGTAGGGGAGGGTCTTTAGACCCTCCCGCCGTTCGGCCATCTTTTTTCAAAACCGGACTCGGCCGCCGCACGAACCCTCAAATTTCTAATCGGGACAAAAACGCGATTTTCACAGCATCACAATCGCGCCGCCGCCCCCGTAGCGCCGCACACGAGGACAGCTCCGCCGCATCTCGCCAAAAAATCCTAATCGATACAATTCCAAAATTAGAATTCCACCTAACCCACTCAAAACAAACGACGGAGTTCATTTCTAATCGATACAAACTCAAGGCAGGCACTTTCGGAGAACAGAGGCGCGTCGAAAAAATCAAAAATCAATCAAGGTCCCGGGAAACTCACAAATAATGCTTGAACCAAGCCACCGCCCGCGCGATCACATCGCGATTATGCTCCGGATTGACGAACAAATGCCCCTCATTCGGATAGATGACAAATTGCGTCGGCGCATGATTCGCCTGCAGGGCATGCCAGAACTCATACGATTGAGGCGGCGGACATTCCCCATCGCGGTCGCCAACGACAATCAAAGTCGGCGTCTTGGCCTTCTTTATAAAATTAATCGGCGAACTCTTCGCATACACCGCGGGATCGTCGTACACCGGCGCGCCAAAATACGGGATCATCCACTGGTCAATCGAATTTTCCCCGTAGTAGCTCTGAAGATTCGAGACCCCCGCGCCCGCCACCGCCGCGCGAAAGCGGTCCGTCTGCGTCACGGCCCACATAGTCATATAGCCGCCATAGCTCCAGCCGGTAATCCCCACGCGGTTGTTGTCAATCGGCGCCGCCGCGAGCGATTCGGTAACGCCCGCGAGGATGTCGCGAAAATCGCCGTAGCCGAAATCCTTCACATTCGCCTGCGTGAACGTCTCGCCCGAGCCATAACTTCCGCGCGGATTCGGCTCCAGCACAAAAAATCCCGCTGCTGCAAGCGCCACTTCGTAGTTCCACTGCATCGGCCACATCGGCGAAATCATCGCCGCCGGCCCGCCGTGCACAGCAACTACCAGCGGATGCTTCAGCGAAGTATCCACATCCGGCGGATAATGCAGCCAGCCCTGCACCTTGAAATTGTCGCTGGTCCAATGGATGCTCTGCGCCGGGCCCCACGCAGGATCGAGCCCCGCGTTGCGCGAAGTGATCGGCTTCCAATCGCCGATCGCGCCGGCCCAAACTTCCGGCGGGCGCACGAACGATTGGCGAATCACCGCCGTCGTCACGCCATCATTCGCCACGGACATACCCGCGCCGAACCAGCCAGAAGAAATCGTCTCGACGTCCGTCCAGACCACGCTGATCGTCTGCGCCGTGAGATCGAGCAGCGCCACGCCGGTTCGCCCGTCCACGTAAACAGTGATCAAAATCTGCCGCCCGCCATTGATCCACGCAAGCGAGCTCGGCGTCGCATTGATGTTCGGCGTCATATCGCGCGGCTCGCCGCCGGCAGCCGGCAAAAGATAAACATCGCCGCCGACGGAAATTTCATCGCTCATCAATCCGCCGATGAATGCAATTGTCTCGCCACCCGGCGACCAGTGCGGCACGGCAATCTGCATCTTCGGCTGATAAAACAATTTGGTTTCGCCCGTCACCAGATCCACCGTGTAAAGCCCGGCGACATACCAATTGTCGTCGCCATTTCCGTGCGCGGCGGTGGTGATGAATCGCGTTCCGTCCGGCGACCAATCGAATTCGTAGACATACATGTCGGCCGGCGAAATCTGCCGAACGGTGCCCTTGGCCGCGTCCACAAGCGTGAGGCGCTGCTCGTGAATTTCCTGGCCAACCACGCCTTCATCCGGCGTCTCGGCGACGAGCGGCCCCGCCGCGCGCGTGGCATTCTCGGTGAAAAGCAACGCGATCGTTTTTCCATCGGGCGACCAGCCTGGCGCAGCGAGAAAGCCCTTGAGTTGCGTCAAACGCCGTGCCGCTCCGCCGGCCGCGCTAGCAACATAGAGCTGCGATTGCCCAGCTTTCGCCGCATCAGAGAGAAACGCAATGCGCTTGCTATCAGGCGACCATGCGACATCGCTCTCGGCGTGCGCCGTGCCGGTGGCCCCCGCCGTGATTTGCCGCGCGGCCTTCGGATCTTTCACGTCCGCAACGTAAATCGCGGAATTCGGCGATGGCGCTCCGTTCTTCTCCGTCAGCGATTCGACCCACGCGACCTGCTTGCCATCCGGCGAAATCACGACCTGCGAAAATTCGTGAACGCCGAACATAGCCTCGACCGCTTTCGCCTCCGGCGAATCAGGATCGATCTTCGGCGCGAGAAGCGGATCTTCAGCCTTCTTGGGAGCAGGCGTACCCTTTCCCACGACGTGCACGCCTATCTTCGGCCGCGCGGTCCCCGGCTTCTGCGCCGGCGCCTGCTGTGGCGGCGCCTCTTGCGGCGCAGGTTGTTGCTGTTCTTGCGAAGCGGCGATGAAAGTCGAGAGCAGGATCGCAGCAGAAATCAAAATCAGTCGGCGCACGGTTTGTTCCCTTCTTCGGAGGCGATCGAAATTATTTCGCGGCACTCGGACGCGGCGGAACGATCGGCAAGATCAAACGCGTCGGATGCTCGCGGTCGTGAAAGATTTTCTGATCGGCGGATTGCATGCGTGTCATCTTGCCCAGCGGCTCGCCGGTATTCGAATTGCGGTCGAATTTCGGCACGCCGCTCGAGGCAATCTCCACGCGAATTCGATGCCCCACCTTGAACATTTCGCAGGTGTTCCACACGTCCACCGAGTAGCGATAAATCTTCCCCGGCTCGAGCGGCGAGGCCGACTCCATGCCGTCGCGGTAGCGCGCTCGCACCATGCCGTCGCTCAATCGCTCGGCATAGCCGTCGGTCCAGACATCGATGAGCTTCACCATGAAGTCGGTGTCCGGCGCGCTCGACGCGGCATAAACCTCGGCGCGAATCGGCCCGCAAACTTCCGTGTCGCTCTTCATCGGGTCGGTCGAATAAACGAGCACATCGTCGCGCGCCTCGACCGAGCGGTAATCATCCGGCCCGCCGATCTGCGCAAACGAAGGCGCGGTGATGAAAGGAGTCGGATTCTTCGGATCGTAGCGGTAGGCGTCGGGCGGCTCGGCCGCGGGCTCGGTCGTCGAGAGCGCGCCATCGCCGGAAAGCGTGTTCGCGCGGCCGCCGCTGTGAACGTAATAATTCGTCCACTGCGTGCGCGCCATCGGCCATTCATTCTCGTTGGTCCACTCGTTCGAGCCCATCACGAAAATCCGCACCGGCGGCTCGGTCATGATTCCGGTGTCCTTGCCTTTCAGCCAGTAGTCGTACCAGCGCAGCATGTACGCATCGAGATCGATGACGTCGGCCGCGCCGAAATCCACGTCGCCGAGCTTGCTGGTGGAGTCAACGGCGTGCGGCCACGCGCCCATCAGCAGCTTTTGGCTCTTGCGAATCTCCGGCGTCGCGCCCTTGGTGGTCATGCCGATGTAGTTCAGCGGCGTGCCGACCTGCTCGTCGTCGTACCAGCCGGAAATGTGCAGCACGGGAACGCGCACGCGCTCGAATTTATTCTGATAGCGCAGCGGCTCCCACCAGGCGTCGAGCGTGGGATGATCGAACAGATCCTTCCAATTCTGATCGCGGCGGCCGGCCACTTCGTCGAGCTCGACGAGCGGCAGATGCTCGTAGACGCGATTCCAGTCCACCGCGTCGATGTTCTGCAGAACGTGGCCCGCGGTGAAAAAATACCAGCTGATGTCCTGCGGAATCGGAATTCCGGTGGGCGATTCAACGAAGGGATCGGAAGGCGAAACGAGCGCGATCATGGTGGTGAGATGCGGCGGCTGCTGCACCGCCGCGAGCCACTGATTCACGCCTTCGTAGGAGCCGCCGAACGTGCCGACTTTTCCGTCCGACCACGGCTGCGCGGCGCACCATTCGATCGTGTCGTAGCCGTCCTGTCCATCGGCGCGATAGGGAACGAACGTGCCGTCGGAATCGCCGCGGCCGCGAACGTCTTCGTAAACGAAGACGTAACCCCGCGAGACGTATTTGCGCATGCGATCGATGGCGCGCGCGCCGCCGCCCGCTTTCACGTAGGGCGTGCGTCGAACGATGGCGGGGAATTTGCCGGGAGAGTCGGGGCGATAGACGTCCGCGGAAAGTTCGACTCCGTCACGCATTTTGATGCGCACGCCGAATTGAATCTTCATCGTGTAAGCAGGCTCGGCAGCCGGCGCTGGATTTTGAGCGACGACGTTCCTAATCGGTGAGGAAGCTGCATTTCCGGATGGCGCGGCGAAATTCGGGATACAAAATGCGGCAAGAATTGCTGCAATGGTGATTGCGACGCGATTCATTTCTTAAGATGGCTCCGCGAAAATAGTTTGCGTGACAGGGCGACACATACTGACGCGCCGTTACGGCGAAATCAAGGCTTTCGCGGGGTTGCGGAGCAACTTTGGTTTCCGGCTGGTTGTGTTTTGATCTCGGAGAGGGCGGCAATGGAGCGTGCTCGCTCGGGAGTTGATCAAAAGGCCCAGCGCTAAAGCGCATCGTTAAAGAGGGAGCTTTTTCGGAGCGCTGAAGCGCTCCTCCCCAGCATGAATGCGGGGGCTGCCACCTCTACCGTCCATCTTGCGGCATTGTCGCGATGTCGTGCTTGCGCGGAGACAAATTGGGTTGGCGACGAAAAGACGTTCGGCGGCGGGCGAACTGGCATATTCTGGCGGACGAGCTTGACGCGCAAAGTGGCTTGGGAAAATTGGATCGAGGGGAAAACAACGTGAGAGCATTGGTGCGGCGGAATGCTTGGATCTTGCTGGCGATCGCTTTGTGCTGGCTTGTTGGGCCGACGGGGCGGCCGCTTGGAGCGGAGCCCGGTTCGCGGGCGTGGCGTGCGGCGGGTTCGCTCGCTTTGCCGCAGCAAGCGGCTGCTGAGAATACGGCGAAGTTCCGTTTGCACAAATTCGAGCAGGCAATCGGAGAGGAAACTTATGTGGAGACGGCGGCGGCGGGCAGCCGGAATTTCTCGATCAGCTTTGAATTTACCGATCGCGGTAGTCCCGTGCCGCTGCAAGTTCACTTTGTTTCTCAAAATGATTTGACTCCGACCGAATTTGAGATCAGCGGGCGAAATGCGCGGACGGCGTCGATTGATGAGGGCGTCGAGGCCGGACCGGAGAAAATTCGCGTGCGCGAGAACAAGACGTGGCGCGAGGAGGCGCGCCCCGAGAAATTCTTCACCATCGCCGGATATGCGCCCGCAACCATGCAGATGCTGCTGGTGCAGTACTGGAAGGCGCAGGGATCGCCCGCGAAGCTGCGGACGTTTCCCAGCGGCGAAGTGAAGATCGAACCGCGCGGAAGCGATGAGATCAAAATTGGCGATAAGACGGAGCAGCTGCAGCGCTTCACGATTGAAGGCTTGATCTGGGGCCGCGAGACGCTGTGGTTCGATGCCAAGCTACAACTCATCGCCGAAATCAGCGTGGATGCGGAATTTGATCACTTCGAAGCGATTCGCGAGGGCTATGAACCGGCGCTCGGAACGTTTGTGGCGCGCGCCGGAGCGGACGAAATGGCGGCGCTGGCGGAAAGGGCCAAGGGAATTTCCGGCGTTCGCAGCGATTTGATCGCGGTGGTGAATGGAACGCTGATTGACGGCACTGGAAAGCCGCCCGCTCCGAACGCGACGGTGGTGATCGAGAACGGGAAAATCATTGCGGCAGGTCCGCGCGCGCAAGTCAAATTTCCGAAACGAGCGAAGATCATTGACGCGGCCGGGAAAACAATTCTTCCGGGCCTGTGGGACATGCATGCACATTTCGAGCAGGTGGAATGGGGCCCGATTTATCTGGCGGCAGGCGCGACGACGGTGCGCGATGTCGGCAACGAACTGGAATTCATCACCACCGTGCGCGATGCCGTCGCCAACGGCCGCGGTTTGGGGCCGCGCATTCTGGCCGCTGGCGTCGTGGACGGTGATGGGCCACTGGCGCTGGGAGTCGAGCGCGTGAACAATGCGGAGCAAGCCAAGGAATGGGTGGACCGCTACCACGATCTCGGATTTCAGCAGATCAAGATTTACAGCTCGGTGAAATTGGCGAGCATCTCCGCGATCACCGCCGAGGCGCATCGCCTGGGAATGACGGTGACGGGCCACATCCCCGAGGGCGTAGACGCATATCAGGGTGTAGAAGCGGGAATGGATCAGATCAATCATGTGCAGTATGTCGCGAATATCATGATCAAAAAGTTGCCGGCGGACGCGAAGCGAGTCGATCGCCTCGAGGCCGTGGGGAATATTGATTTGAATTCGCCGGAAGCGCAGCACGCGATTGCATTTTTGAAATCGCATGGCACGGTGATCGATCCAACTCTTGTAGTGTTCGAAGGATTCATCGTGGGACCGGATCTAACGCTCGCGAGTCTCGAGCCCGGCGTCGCGAAGGTGGCGCCCGAGCTGGCGGTGCAATTTGCGGGCGGAGGAGTTCCGCCGGAGTATCGCGAAACTATTCGAAAGACATTTTCGAAGTATGTGGCGATTGTAGGGGCCCTGCACAAGGCGGGGATTCCGATTGTTGCGGGGACGGATCAGTCGGTGCCGGGTTACAGCCTGTATCGCGAGATGGAGCTTTACGTCGAGGCGGGATTCACGCCGATGGAGGCGATTCAGGCGGCGACGATTGTTCCGGCGCGGGTGATGAAGCTCGATGGCGAACTGGGGACGATTGAAGCGGGGAAGCGCGCGGATTTGATTCTCGTCGATGGCAATCCGCTCGAAAATATCCACAATATCCGGAATGTGAAGACGGTGATTACAGGCGGCGTGGCGTACGATTGCGCGGAATTGTGGAAGAGCGTGGGATTCAAGCCGTAAGTAGCGCTGGCGTCCCCGCCGGCGTCTTACGAGCGCCAATGTCTGCGAGTGCAGTGACTGTGAGCGGACTCAGCGCGAAATTAATACAGGTTTTGTGGTCCGCGCGTGACAGTTGCCCGTGGCGAAACATGCGGTCGCCGGATGCCGGCGGGGACGCCGGCGCTACCAAACCTTCGGCTTGTGCTAGAATTTGGTTCTCGCCCTCGCCGATTTTCGGCGGTTTCCAATGCAACGCTTGGATCGGTCAGATTGTTCTGCTTGAGATTGCGGCGATGCACTTGCGCAGCAATTAGGGTTTTCCGGGGATACTGAAGGCACGATGGGAAAAGGGACACAGATCGCGCTGGCGGCGCTGCTGATCGTACTGATCGCGGCGGCTGTGGGCGTTTTCTGGACGAGCGACTGGCGCTCGCCCGCCGCGCCGCCGGAAGATGCGTCGACGAAGGCGGAACTTGCCGCGGCGGCGCTCGTCGATCAGCGGCCGCTGCAGAATGCGCAGAAGCTCGCGCCGCTGGCGACTACGCCGGAAGAGCTGGCGCTGGTGCAGCAGGCGCTGCGCGTGGCGGATCAGGAAGTAGACCTGGCGTTCGATGGCGCGCTGCAGACCGCCATCAAGCATCCGCCTACGCCGACGCCGGCGATCAAAAAACTCAATGCGCGCATCGATGCGCTGCAATCGCGGATTGACGTTGAGGAAGACGAGAACGAAAAGCTGACGAAGGCCACGGCTGCGGCCAAAGGCGACGCGCAGGACAAATTGCAGGAGCAACTCGATCTGCTGCAAGGCCAGCTCGAGCTGGACGATGACGATCTGGCGAGCGCCAAGCAGGAACTAGTAAATGCGGGTGGCGACAAGCAATCGCTGCTGCAGCACATGAAGGAGCAGCACGACGCTTCGACGAAGGACACGAAGGACGCGCTCGACAAAGCTGGGGCCGCGGCCGCGCTGTCCGGCAATGAAACCAATTCGCTGAATCTGGTGGCCGAAACGCGCGCGTGGTGGAGGCTGCGTTCGAAGCGGCGGCAGATCGAGGCTGTGCAGCAGGACGCTGTGCGCCTGGAACAAGATCTCGCTAAGAGCCACGACACGCTCGAGGCGCAACTGACAGTCGAGACTTCCAAGAAACCGGAACTGCGGACCGCGCCGGCACAGGATCAGGGAGACACTTCCGCGGCGATGAGCACGCTGGCGCACCTTGCCGACGATCAGAAATCGATCGCGCAGATCGATCGGCGGATTCAGGCCGCGAAAGATCTGGATGGGACTTACGGAAAATGGATTCAGCTGGTGCAAGTGCGCGAGCGGACAGCGCTGCACGAGGTGCTGGTATCGATCGTCATAATCTTGATCATCGGCGTGCTGACGGTGATCGGGGATTCGTACGTGAGCCGGTATTTCTCGCAGCTTCCGGTGGAGCGGCGGCGATTGCGGACGATCAGCACCGTGGTGCAGATCGGAGTGCAGGCCGCGGCGCTGTTGGTGATCTTGTTGATTGTGTTTGGGCTGCCTACGCAGCTTGCCACGGTTCTGGCGCTGGCCGGCGCGGGATTGACCGTGGTGCTGAAGGATTTCATCGTCGGATTCTTGGGTTGGTTTGTGCTGATGGGGAGGAATGGAATTCAGCTTGGCGATTGGGTGGAGATTGAGGGTGTGGGAGGCGAGGTCGTCGAGATTGGATTGTTGCATACCGTGTTGCTCGAGACTGGAAATTGGACTGATGCCGGGCATCCTACCGGGCGTCGCGTTTCTTTTGTGAATAGTTATGCGGTCGAGGGGCACTACTTTAATTTTTCTACTTCGGGACAGTGGTTGTGGGATGAGTTGCAGGTTTTTATTGCTTCGAGTGAAGATCCAGCGCCGATTGCGCAGGCGATACAGAAGATGGTTGCCGCCGAGACTTCGAAGAACGCGCGAGTTGCCGAGGAAGAATGGAAGCGCGTTACTTCTTCACGCGGGTTGCAGGCATTTTCGGCTGAGCCCGCGGTTAGTGTGCGGCCGACGAGTTCTGGGATTGAAATTACGGTGCGATATATTACGCGGGCTTGCGAGCGGCATGATTTGCGGACGCGTTTGTATCAGGCGGTGATTGAGATGCTGCAAGGGCGGCCGGGAGCGGGGGCGGTGGTGGCGGCGCCGGCCGGAGATGCTGCTGCGGTGACTCCGGTGCCGGCGGGTGCTGGGCCGGTGGCGAGTTCTCCGAAAAAGTAAATCCTCGCGGGTCTGACGAGAAATCAATCAAAGCGAATCTGGTCTTGCTGAGTGACGCGGCGGGAATTATGCTGCGCGGCGTGCGATGTTTTGCGTGGAGGCGATGATGAGGGATTGGACGCGGCGAAGATTTGTTGTGGCGAGTGCGATCGGTGGATTGGCGGCGAGCGGGCGGAGATTGTTTGGAGCGGCGCCTGGCGCGGGGGATGCGGCGATGCAGAGTGTTGCGGCTAAGGCGCGGCCGATCATTATTTCTGCCGCGAATGGAGTGAAGCATCTGGATGACGGAATGGCGGTGTTGAAGGCCGGCGGCGATACGCTGGATGCGGCGTTGGCGGTGGTTACGAAAGTTGAGGACGATCCTGAGGACGATTCGGTGGGTTATGGCGGATTGCCGAATGAGGAAGGCGTGGTGGAGCTGGATGCTAGCGTGATGCATGGGCCTACGCGGCGGGCTGGGGCGGTGGCTTCGTTGCAGAAAGTGAAGAATCCTTCGCTTGTGGCGAAGGCGGTGATGGAAAAGACGAATCACGTGTTCATCGTGGGCGAAGGGGCGCTGCGATTTGCTATGGCCGAGGGATTTCCGACTATGAATTTGCTGACGGATCGGTCTCGGCTGGCGTGGCTGGCTTGGAAGGCTACGGCTTCGGAGAATTGGCGGCCGGGATTGGATAGCCCGGAGTGGAAAGAGAAGATGGCGGAGCTTTTGGATACGCCGGAGCGGCAGGCTTGGGCGGCGCATATTGAGGAAGTTGTGGCGCATCCGCCCACCGGAACAATCAATTGTTTGGCGGTGAATGCCAAGGGCGAAATTTCGGGGACTACTACGACTTCGGGAATGGCGTGGAAAATTCCTGGACGCGTGGGGGATTCGCCAGTGATTGGGGCCGGGCTTTTTGTGGATGGCGATGTGGGTGGAGGCGGCTCGACGGGACGCGGCGAGGAGAATATCAAGATTTCGGGCGGGCATACGATTGTGGAGGCGATGCGGCATGGGAAATCGCCGAAGGATGCTTGCCTGGAGGCCGTGGATCGCGTGGTGCGGAATTATGCGATCGATAAGGCGCGGTTGAAGAAATTTCATTTGTTATTTTATGCGTTGAATAAGGATGGCGAGCATGGCGGGGCTTCGCTTTGGGGGAAGGGGCCGGATGGGTCGGTGCATCATTACGCGGTGCATGACGGGACGGGGGCGCAGTTGGTGCCTTGCGCCGGATATTTTGATGCCGCGGGCGGGGATTATTAGGCGACGGAGAGAATCGTCAGGGGCAGGCGAAGCCAATGGCTGCGCATTGCATGGTGCGAACGCGGGCGGAGCAAGCCCCGCCCCTACGAAGAGAAAGGCAACTGCACATCTGAAATTCCTGCCGATCGAATAACTTTCCGCGATAATTGAAATATGGAGCAGGCTAACGTCGTCATTATTGGCGGTGGTGTGGTCGGATGCGCGATTGCGCGGGCGCTTTCGGCGCGCTGGGACGACGTATTCGTGTTGGAGGCGATGCCGAAGATTGGGATGGGAGCCAGCACGCGGAATAGCGGCGTGATTCATGCGGGGCTTTACTATCCGCCGGGGTCTTTGAAGGCGCGGCATTGCGTGCGGGGCAATGTGCTGACCTACGAATTCTGCGCGGCGCATGGCGTGCCGCACCGCAATACCGGGAAATTGATCGTGGCGGCGTCGGCGAAGGAAGCGCCCGCGCTTTCGGCTTTGATGGAAAATGCGCGGAAGAATGGCGTCGAGGGATTGGCGATCGTGGATCGCGCGGGAATTCGCGCGCGGGAGCCGCACGTTGAGGGCGATCATGCGATGGTGGTGCCTTCCACTGGAATTGTCTCGAGCGAGGAGTTGGTTAAGGCTTACGCTCGCGTGGCCACGGAGCAGGGCGCGAACATTGTCACGCACGCGAAGGTGGAAAAACTCGAGCCGGCCGGCGGGCGCGTGCGGGTGACCAGCGAAGCGGGAGAGATTGAGGCGCGCTGCCTGGTGAACGCCGCGGGGCTGTTTGCGGACGAAGTGGCGGCGATGCTGGGCTCGTCGATGGCCAAGCATCGCATTTATCCCGTGCGCGGGGAATATTGCGAAGTGGTGCGCGGGAAGGCGGATTTGATTCGCGGGTTGGTTTATCCGTTGCCGCATGCCGATGGATTGAGTCTCGGCGTGCATTTGACCAAGACGCTATGGGGCACGGTGCTGCTAGGGCCGACGGCGCGATACGTCGAGGATAAGAATGATTACGAGCGGGACCGCGAGCCGGTGGAGGATTTCGCGCGCGGGGCGAAGATGATGGTGCCGGAATTGGAGGCCGCGGATTTGGTGCCGGGTTATTCGGGGATTCGCGCGAAATTGGTGCCGCCCGGAGGACATGGGATCGCGGATTTTATTATTGAGCGCGACCCGGATGTTCCGGCGGTGATTGAGTTGATGGGGATTGAATCGCCGGGGTTGACGTCGGCGCCGGCGATTGCCGAGCAGGTCTTGGGGATCGCGGCGGAAATTTTGGATTAAACGCGATCGGACGTTACTTCACTACTTCCGAAACGAATACGAGCTTTATTCCTTTCGATTCTATTTGCGGGAGTTGTTCGCGTAGGGCTGCGATTGTAGCTTCGTGCGGATGGCCTATCGTGACGGCCCAGCCTGTGCGCTTGGCGTCGGCGATCGCCCGATTGAGCTGCGCAACGATCGCGGCTTGCGTGGGCGTGTCGTCCAGGAATTGCGCGTTGCGGAAGGCAGCGCGGACGCCGTCTTTTTCGGCGGTGTCGTAGGCCACCGTTTCCTTAGTAGTGCGGCTATCCACGAAAAAAAGGCCGCGGTGCTGGAGCGACTCCATCAGCGCGTTCATCAGCGCGGGATCGGCAGTGGCGCGCGATCCCTGATGATTATTCACGCCCGCAGCATGAGGAACGCTCCCCAGCATCGTGCTTAGAATTTGATCCACCTGACTTGAATTCATTCCGACACGCAATTCGACCGGTTCCGTTTTCGCGTCGGCTTCGATCGCCTGCATCGGGAGATGGAGCAGGACTTCGTCGCCGTGACTGTGCGCGTCGTTGGCTACTTCGGCGGAGTTGGGAAGGCCGGGGATCACGGAAAGCGTGAGTGGATAAGGGAGCTGCAGAATTTCACGCACGGGCGGGAGATCGTGGCCGAGATCATCGATAATGATCGCGAGCCGCGGCGCGTCTTCGGGCAGATTCGATGGATGCGGCGCGGCTTCGGCGACGTGCTCAAAGATATGGATGATATGAGTGCGCTGGTCGCCGCGGGAGTATTCGAATCGAGCGCCGCCGCCGTTCGTGGCTGTTTCTGAGCCGTGCGTGAGGTGATGCCGGCGGGCTACGCCGTCGAGGGCCGTTTCGACAGCAGCTTGTTTATTGAGATCGTCGAGGATGATGAAGATCTGATCGTCGGCGAAGTAACTTTGGCCGCCTGGGAGATTTGCCATCTCAGGGCGAACTACGATTTCTGATTGCTTTCCGGCTATGCTCCTGGCGGCGTCCGCCAATTCCTTCGAGACCGCGTGAATTTCATTTGCGGAGAGGCGTTTTTTCCAGCAACCCGCCAAAATCAGAGCAAGAGCGATACATGGAATCAGGACGCAACGATAGGATCGGCGAATTCGGTGTGGCGCACGCGGCGGATTATTTGCCGACATTGATAGAAGGATTGGTGTCGGGCGGGCGAAGCAAGCGGCGCCCCTACGAAGAGCAGAAGTTTTGCATTCGCTTGCTAAGGAGGAGAATCGCGGCTCGCCCGAATCGCTGGGGAGCCGCGTCAGAGACACGACGTGACTACGCGGCCTTCTTCGCGACGCCGCCCGCCTGGACGATTTGAATCGCTTTCTTCAGCAGCGGATCATCCTGCGAAGCCACTTGTCCCGGCGGCGGCGAAGTCGTCTGTTGCAAATCGTTGAGCGCTGCAACGTCGTCGGCAGTTTCCTGCACTGTCGGCGTGACGCCTTCGGCGGGAATCGATTTACCGGCCGGAGTATAGTAGTTGGCAATGGTGAGAATGAGCGCCGAGCCGTCGTCGAGCTGAATCACGCGTTGCCACGAAGCGGTGCCGAAAGTGCGGTCGCCAATCGTCTCTCCGCGATGATTGTCAGAGAGCGCGGCGGCGAGAACTTCCGCGGCGCCCGCAGTGCCGTTCGAAATCAATAAAGCCACCGGCGCTTTCCAAACTTGCTTGGTGGCATCAGCGGTAAAGGTTTGCTCGGAGACCGTCTGTCCCTTCAGCGAGGCAATCGTGCCGGAAGGAAGAAACAGCTGAGCGGCGCTGACGCCGTCGGCCGGCTCGCCGATGGCGCAATCGCGCAAATCGAGAACCAGCTTGTGCGCGCCCTTGGATTCAAGCTGCACCAGCTTGTCGCGCAGGCGAGCGACCGTTCCGGCATCGAGCGCCGGCAGCCGCAGGTACGCAACATCGCCCTCATATCGCTCTTCGAGAATCTTCGGCTCGGGGATTTTCGCCAGCACCAAATCAATCTGCTCCGGCTCAACTTTGGCGCGGCGAATCACGGAAAGCTTCACAGTGGAGCCCGGCTGGCCGGTGAGCAGCACGCGCGCCTGGCCGATGGACATCTGGCTGGTGGTAAATCCGGCGATGGATTCGATGTAGTCGCTCGAATGCAACCCGGCCTGCGTTCCAGGACTATCCGGCAGCACCGAAATCACGATGATGTAGCCATTGCGCTTCGAAAGCGCCAGGCCCGAGGTGCCGGTGGCCTTGCTCTGAATCTTGTCTTTGTAATCGGTGTATTCGAGCGGGCTCAGGTAGCTCGAATCAGGATCGAGCGAATCGAGAAGTCCATGCAGCGCCCCGCTGGTGACCTGGCGCATGTCCGGATCCTCGACGTAATCGCGCTGCACGTGCTCGAGCACTTCGCTATAGACGGTGAGGGAGCGGTAAGTCTTGTCGTCGGGCGGACGCCCCATCACATGGCCGGCAACCACGAACACCATGATCAGGATTGATAGCGATACGACTATCTGCTTCATCAAACGGCTCATTGAGTTTCCTTCGGCCGGCTACGACGCCAATCCGGTTCCCTGGACCGCCTTCACGGGTGCCCCACGGGTGAAGGTCTCGGCCTTTTCGCCTAGCAGCCAAGTATAACATTCCAGCCACTAAAGCAGGGCCGGAGATGATGTGATGCTACTTGTGCGCCAAGGTTTGCCGCGGCGGTCCGACCTCGAAGGAGTCTTCCTGGCCGAGCGGCAGCGCCGAGGTGACGTAAGTATGCGAAATGCGATCGTGCCACGTGAAATGGTCCTCGTCCCAGAAGGCCCAGAGAAAACCGAGCATCAGCGCGCCGCCCGAAAGCAAATAAGCAAACGCGCGCCATTGCAATTGGCGGTTTTCGGCGAGTGTGCCGTCGAGACGGACCACGTAAAGCCCGCGAAGCTGCATTCCCGGCGTGGCGCCACCGAAGATGGTGAAGATCGAGAAATAGAGGGCATAGAAGAGAACGAACGCCGCGCCGTACACGGCCGCATCCACGCGCGCGAAATAGAAGTGGCCGCCGAGCGAGCGGAACAGGCCAAGAAAGCCGACATAGGCCAGCGTAAGGAAAATTAAATCGAGCACGCCGGCCTGGCGGCGCTCGTGAAGATCGGCCACCGGGATGAGAGCCGTTTGCGGATGGGCGCGGGGATCTCCGGAAGCGGAGAAATCGAGTTCGGGTTGCAGCGGAGAGATCTCGACTCGTTCTGGGGCGCGCGGGGGCGCGGTCTTGCGCACCGGCCGCGGCGGAAGATCGAGCTCCTCGTCCACATCCACGATGAAGAATTCCTCGTCAGTTGCCTGATGGGATTCCTCGTGAAAGGGAAGCGGCGATTGGGTATCGTCGGGCATGACGCGCCGGCGTCGCGCACGATAGAGTTCCAGCCGCCGGGCAACCTCGACGTGCCAGTCGGGTTCTACGTCGTTGGCTGCCACCGTGGCGAGTTCGTCCGGTTGCGCGGATTCGGTGAGTGGCGCGTCACAGAAAGAGCAGCGGGAGGCGTCTTCAAACAGAATGGCGCCGCACTTCGAGCATATGTTAATCACCTGTACGTTTTGCGCCGCGGACGTCCCGGTGATTGGGAGCGGGAGTATCGTAGCACAAACGCGGACGGCGGGGACGCACGAAGTGAAGACGACGTGCGTTGCCTGGAATTTGGAGTGCGTGTTAGTCTCGGACTTCTTTCCGCCGCCATGTGCGGCGCGATCGGGGCCAGAATCCTTCATCGAAGCCTATTCTTCGCGGTTCTCCTTCTGACGGTTGCTCTTGCTCCGGCTGCCGGAGCGCAAACGACTTCGCCGAAAAAGCACGTCGCAGCCCCGGCGATAGGCCAGCACCGGCGCGGCGCCGTCGCTACGCTCGAGGCGGAGAAGCAAACCCAAGTCGGTCGCGTGGCGTACGCCGACGGAAACGTCGATCTGCACTACGCGGACTTGCGGCTGCGCGCCGATCACGTGGAATATAACGACGACACCGGCGTGGTCATCGCGCGCGGCCACATTCAGCTCGATCGGCTCGACGAGCACGTCGAAGCCGACGAAGCCCAATACAATCTGAACGACGGGCGCGGCACTTTCCATCACGTTCGCGCCACGCTGGGAATTCAGCGGCGGCCCAATCCGACGCTGCTAATCAGTCCGAATCCCCTCCACTTCGAAGCCGAAGAAGCTGAGCGTCTCGATGAGTCGACTTACAAGGTTCATAAAGGCTGGATCACGGTCTGCCGCCCCGATCGTCCAACCTGGAAATTTTATGCGCCGCAAGCCACGGTGCGCCTCGAAAAGAATATCCAGCTTGTGAATGCGGATTTCCGGCTGCTCTACGTTCCCATCGTGTATTTGCCCTATGCGACGCTGCCGGCCTCGCGCGGGCGCCAGTCGGGATTCATGATTCCAGATGCGGGAAGTTCCACGGCCAAGGGATTTTTGCTCGGCGATTCGTATTACTGGGCGCCCACAGACTGGGCGGATGCCATGGTGGGCTTGACGTATCTCAGCAAGCGCGGCTGGAGCCAGAGAGCGGATATCCGCATGCGTCCGTGGGAAAACGCCAAGCTCGACATTTCCTACTACGGCGTGATCGATCGCGGATTGCCGGAGCCCGGCGGAATTGAGAAACAGGGCGGGCACGAAGCCCATCTGGGATTCGACGCGTTTCTGCCGGGTGGTTGGCGGACAGTCGTCGATTTGAACCAGCTCACTTCGCTTACTTTCCGGTTGGCGTTTGCCGAGACATTTTCACAGGCGGTGAATTCCGAAGTGCGGAACACCACGTTCGCGACCAAGAATTTTTCAGGATTCAGCTTTGATGTTGCGGCGGGGAGTTACAAGAATTTTTTGAGCTCGTCGCAGCAAACGTATATTTCGCTGCGCTCGGCGCCGGAAGTGCGCTTCGGTTCGGTGGATCAGGCGCCGTTCGAGCACATTCCTATTTATTTTTCCTTTGATTCATTTACGGGAGCAGTGCATCGCAGGGATACCGTGACGGGATTCGAGACGCCGAGTTTCGTTGAGCGCAGCGAGATTGCGCCGA
Source organism: uncultured Acidobacteriota bacterium (assembly GCA_963841235.1). Lineage (GTDB taxonomy): Bacteria > Acidobacteriota > Terriglobia > Acidiferrales > UBA7541 > Palsa-147. Next base: position 92,168 of record CAWJBU010000004.1, read on the forward strand.
GCGTGACCATTCCGCTGCATTGGGGGCCGTGGCTGGGAGTGACGTCGAACTTCACGTTGCGTTCCACTTCCTATGGCGGGCAGCTTACTCCGGCTGCGCAGTATCTTGGGCAATCGTTCGTGCGCACTACGGAGGAATTCACGCTGGATATTCGCCCGCCCTCCTTCGAGCGCATCTGGGAGGGCGCGGGCGCCAAATGGAAACACACGATCGAGCCGGAATTCGTCTATCGCTATGTGAACGGCGTGAATGATTTCGGCCGGTTCATTCGCTTCGATGATGATGAGACGCTGACCGACACGAACGAAATCGAATATGGCCTCCGGCAGCGATTGTTCCGGCGATCGGGAGATTCGGGCGGCGACGAGTTGGTGAGCTGGGACATCAAGCAGAAATATTTCTTCGATCCCACATTTGGCGGGGCGCTGATTCCCGGGCAGAGAAACGTGTTTCAGGCGCTCGATTCGCTCACGCCATTTGCTTTCCAGGATGAGCCGCGGCACTTTTCTCCAGTGATCAGCGATATTCGCGTGACGCCCGGCGGCCGCTACGACGCGCAATTCGTGGTGGATTTCGATCCCACTCGTGGACAGATGACGGCGATTGGAACGCTGCTGAAATTGAAGCCTTATCGCGAATCATTCATCACCGTGGCGGATTTTTCGACGTTGAATCTTCCGCCGGCGCAGCCGACGACGAGCTTTCGCGTCAGAACGGATCAGGCGCGCGCGCTATTCGGCTATGGCGACATGAACCGCCGCGGATGGAATACAGCCGTGGGCTTCAGCTACGATTTGGCCGAGCACGCGTTTCAGAACCAGGTGGCGCAGATCACTTACAACGGATCCTGCTGCGGTCTGGGATTCGAATACCGCCGGCTTTCTCTCGGCACGGTGCGCACGGAGAATCAGTATCGCGTCGTGTTGTTGATCGCGAACCTCGGCTCGGCCGGGAATCTGCGGCGGCAGGAGAAAGTGTTCTAACATTGCTGGCGTGCCGACGGTCCCGAAGAATGAGTTGTGCTTTCTCTCCATCCGCGAGGCGTCGCAGATGCTGCGGCGGCGGAAGATCTCGCCTGTTGAATTGCTCGATGCGGTCCTCGAAAGAATAGAACGGCTCAATCCCGAGCTGAACGCATTTATTACCGTCGCTGCGCAGCAAGCGCGGGCGGACGCGCGTCGCGCCGAGCGCGAAATCGCGCGGGGCAAATATCGTGGGCCGCTTCACGGCATTCCGCTTCCTCTCAAAGACAATATCGAGACGCAGGGAATCCGTACGACCGCGGGATCGAAGATTCTCGCGGATTTTGTTCCAACGCGGGACGCCGATGTCGTGAGCGCGTTGCGCCAAGCCGGCGCGGTGATTATCGGCAAGACGAATCTGCATGAATTCGCTTACGGAATCACGAACGAGAATCCGCATTATGGCCCGGCGCGGAATCCCTGGGATCGCACGCGCGTTTCAGGCGGTTCGAGCGGCGGATCGGCCGTGGCGCTGGCTTCGGGCATGGGATTCGGATCGGTGGGAACGGATACGGGCGGCTCGATTCGGATTCCCTCGGCGCTTTGCGGGATTGTAGGGCTGAAGCCGACGTTCGGGCGCGTGAGTGTGCGCGGAGTGATTCCGCTGTCGGTGAGTCTCGATCATGTGGGGCCGCTGGCGCGGAGTGTTGACGATGTGGCGCTGCTGCTGGCGGCGATATCCGCTAACGAGCATGCATTTCGCGCGCCGGCTGCGGGCGGCCGCGGGCGGAAATCGCGGCGCCTGCGCGTTACGCTAGGCTGGCCCCGCGATTTCTTCTTCGAGAAAGTGGATGATGAGGTTGCGCGCGCCATTGAAGCCGCCGTGAAGTTGCTGGAGAAGCGCGGCGCGCGAGTGCGGCCGATTTCACTTCCGCATATCACCGATTCGGCGGACGCGGGAACGCAGATCGCGCTCGCCGAGGCGCTGCATTATCACCAGAGCGTCGGGTTTTATCCCGCGCGTGCGGCGGACTATGGCGCCGATGTGCGCTCGCGGCTCGAGCTGGGCGGCAACGTGCGCGCAGCGGATTATTTGCGTGCGCTGGATGCGCGCGCACCGATCGTAGCGGAATTTGATGCCGCGCTTGCAGACGTGGACGCCATCGTGGCGCCGCCGGCTCCAATTGCCGCGCCGCGCATCGGCGAAAGCATCGTGAAGATTCGCGGCGAAGAGGAGACCGTGCGCTCCGCGCTCGTGCGCGTCTCGCGCCCGGCGAATTTCACCAGGCATCCGGCCATTTCAATTCCTTGCGGATTCACCGAGGAAGGGCTACCGATTGGAATGCAGCTAATCGGCCGCCACTGGGACGAAGCGCGGCTGCTAGAAATCGGGCGTTTCTACGAATCCGAAACTGATTGCCACACGCGCCATCCAAAGTAGCGCCGGCGTCCCTGCCGGCATCTTACGACCTCAGACCACCACTTGAACCGAGGCCAAGCGCGGCGCTGTGTCGAACTTAATTAGCGATATCTTCCGCGGTCGAGGTTGCTCGTAGCTCGAGGGAACGTCCGTCAGATGCCGGCAGGGACGCCGGCGCTACTTTACGGCCTGCCGCCCAGCCGATTGCGCCCACCAACATTCCTGCCAGCACATCCGCGACATAGTGATAGCCGCCATAAACCGTCGCGATCATCATCCCCACGAAAAATGGCAAGCACAGCCAAAAAAGCCAGCGACGATAGCGCCAGGAAGCGAGTATCGCCACCATCGAGCCCGCCACATGCGCCGAAGGAAACGCAGCTCCATGAACGCGCCCAAAACGCTCGATCAGATTGATCAGCGCCGTCGAAGCGCCGCCTTCGAGATGCGGCTGCACCGCGGCAAGCGCGAAATGCGGGCTTTCGATGGGCAAGAGAATTGAGATTACGTACACCGAGTAGTGCGCGAGAGCGGTCGCCGTCATGACCGTCCAGAACGCGCGTGTTTCGCGGCGAAAGTAGAGAATCGCGGGCAGCGCAACCAGATAAATGAAATACGTCATGTAGCAGCCCTGCATGAAGTCGTTCAGCGGCGCGCTTGCGAATCGCGTCAGCCAGAGCGACGGGTGAACGTGGCCGAGCGAATAATCGAAGCGGATCAGCCATGCGTCGAACCAACCGGGAAATATCAGATGGACGAGCCCGCGCAATTCCTCGAAAAAATAAATGTAGAGCGGCAGCGGATACCAGTGGCGAAGAAAGCGCAGCGACGCGTTCGGCCACCGCGCCGCGACATACGACAACGCTATGATCCCGACGGCGATGCATTGATGAATCAGAATGTAGACCCATGCCGGCGCCAGATTCCGCTGGAACGCAAACAGGAGCGTGTTGACCAGCGTAAGATAAAAAAAAGTCACCCATTCAAACGCCCCGCACGCCGAAAGAATCTTTGTACCGCTGGCGTCCCTGTTTACCCCGAGCCGTGAGGGGCCGGCATCTTCCGGCCGGAATGCCTGCCAACTTCCGCGCACATCCGCGTACTCATTCGAAAGCAACATCATCTATTTTTCTCCGAAGAAGTGGCGAGCGCCGAGTTCGTGGCGCAAACGCGTGGTGCGAAAACTTCTTGCCGCCATCGCTCGATCTGCCAGCCGCGCGAGCGAACGACGCGCCCAAGTCTGAACGCCGGATTTACCGCTCGCGGATTTCCAACGGCCGCGAGCATCGCGATATCGCCCGCAGAGTCACCGTAAGCAAAGCTGCGTGACAGATCGAGTTTGCATCGCGCGCCGAGGCTGAGTACCGCGCGCGCTTTCGCTGCGCCGTTCAGCCATTCCCCGGCGAGCCGTCCGGTCCAGAACGGCGCGCCTGTCTCATGACGGGCGGTGCTTTCGCGGCTCTTCAATTCTGTCGCGCAAACTTCCGGCTCGCCCGGCAACAGCCGCGCGACGGCGCGAGCCAGCGGCGCCAGCGTTCCGCTGATGATGAAAACGCGATGGCCAAGCGCGGCGTGCTGTTCGAGAGCGCGGCGTCCTTCGGCGAAGAAGGGAAGCGGCGCGCGGAGATCGGCGAGCCATTCGTCGGCGAGCGACGCGCTCAAGCCGGCGAGGTAAGAGCGATCGGCCTCGGCGAAGGGCGTCCCGATCGGCGCGTTCTCGAGCACATCCACGAACCAGCCCACGAGCGACGCAACGCGGAGCACGCGCCGCCGCAGCAAGTAGCCGATGAATCGCCGTTCGAGCGAAGGCGGCGGAAGCAGCGTGCCGTCAAGATCGAAGAACGCGCCGAAATTGCGGCCGTCACTCATCGCGCAGCCTCGGCAATGGCAGCGAGAGCTGCCGTCGTTCGCCGCAAACGACTCGCAGAGCGCGGCGCGGACGGACGCAGCGAGAAGAACCGCCGCCCTTCCCACAGAACCGGAATCGCGCGTATGAAGCAGAACGCTACGGTTGTGCCGACGAGCACGCGCGAGCCCAGGGCGATCGACGCCGCCGCGCGCGCCGAGAGCTGAAAAATAGACGCATGCGCAAGCATCCACTCGACGCCGAGATAACAAAAACAAACGCACTTCAAGGCAGCGTAAGCAGCGCGGCTTGCTCGCGACGCCACGAGCGCTCGTCCCCACCACGTCTCGTGCATTCCATTCCGTCCGAATCCGCTGCGGCCGGAGCGCGCCGCGAAGCTGCGAAAGAAATCTGTGATCGTGCCGCGAACGAAAAAGAAAACCGGAACCCAGAGCGTCACCAAGCCGCCGGTGGCAAAAAAAGTGAAGAGCAGGTTCTCGACAATTCGGTCGCCGAGAATATCGAACTGCGCGCCCATAGCAGTCGCCAGATTCTTGCGGCGCGCGAGATAGCCGTCCAGCCCGTCGAGTGCGATCGCTGCAACGATCAGCGCCAGCGCCGCGAGATCGGCCGCGATGCTCCCTCCCGCCCACAAGAAAAATCCGACAGCCGCGAACGCGGCCACCACACGCGCGCTAGTGATCTGATTCGGCGTCATCGAAATCCTCCTCGGCGGATAAAAGGGCCCGCGAGAACGAACGGCGATCGCTCGCCGCTCCCGGCGTGCTTCCCGCGGGCCTCGCGCAAGCAATGGCATGCCCAATGCCATCGCTCAGAAGCCCCGTAAATCACGCCGCGACAATGACTTGCCGCGATTCGCACTCGCAGCCGCCGACATACTCAATGCCGGATTTCGCCGACAAGTGGAGTGATGCCCCCGCTCGTCGTAGCGCCGGATCGGCACGTCCCAATCTGAAGTCGCTAGCGGTGGTTAAGGGACCAGCATTTCGGTGTGAGCCCCCGCATTCCTGCCGCAAGAGCATTTGAATTTCGGTGTGAGCCCCCGCATTCATGCGGGGGAGGAGCGCTTCAGCGCTCCGAAAAAGCTTCGCATTAACGCTGCGCTTTAGCGCTGGGCCGTTAAAGCAGCCCCCATCGAGTGTGTAGTCATTGAGTCTCGCCCCAAAATTAGGACAATTCCCCGATCTCAGAAAGCAGACGGCGCCTCCGCAGATGTGAGAAAATGACAAATTGCCCAGTAGCTTTTTCAATTGCCAGGCATCCAATCGGAGCAGACGGAGCTGCAAAATTGGTTGATGTCTCAATCTTCGCGGCGTTCCTAGCAGGCCTAGTGTCTTTTCTCTCGCCGTGCGTCTTGCCGCTCGTCCCCGGCTACGTCTCGATGCTCTCCGGCGTAGGCGTCGAAGAGCTAAGCGAAGGCGAAGGAAAAATCACAAGTCTTCTCGGCTCCGCCTTCGCATTCGTGCTGGGATTCTCGATCGTCTTCATCATGCTAGGCGCATCGGCAAGCGCCGTCGGCTCATTCCTGCTGCGCAATCGCAGCCTGCTCGCTCCAATTGCCGGCGCGATGATTCTGCTTTTCGGCCTGCACTTAATCGGCGCGCTCGGAAAAATTTCGATTCGCGCAGGATTGATCGTCGGCGCGATTCTAGTTGCGGCGGGCGCGATTCTGCTGGCGAAGCCCGACCTGACCAGCCCAAAGTTTCGCGCCGCGCACATCTTCGCGCTCTCGCTGATTTTCCTCATCGGCCCGGTCCTGACGCGCTGGCTGAATCGCGATTTGCATTTCCGCAAGCTAGGCGGCCGGCCGGGCGCAGTCAGCGGATTCCTGATGGGCTTCGCATTCGCCTTCGGATGGACGCCCTGCATCGGCCCCATCCTGGGCGGCGTTCTGGCGGTAGCGGCAACGCGCGAGACCGTCTCGCAAGGCGTCTTCCTGCTCGCAGTTTATTCCGCTGGCCTCGCGATCCCATTTCTGCTGACGGCCATCGGCCTCGGCAGCTTCATGAAGTTCTATAAAAAATTCCGCCGCCACATGCACGCGGTCGAAGTTTTCAGCGGTGTGCTGTTGCTTGCCGTGGGTGGACTGGTCTTCTTGAACCGCCTGACCTGGCTATCCGGCAAGCTCGGCTTTCTGAATCGATTCTTGCTCTGATTGGAGCGTACGGAATGAAGAGAAATCGTCTGCTTCTGTTTCTGGGGCTGGTCTTGGTTTTTGTCGCGACGGGAATCCGCGCCTGCAGCCCGATGAAACAAAAAGCCGCAGCCAACGAAAAAGCGGACCCGAAGACATTCAAGACCGCGCCGGACGTGACGTTCAAAGGCCTCGACGGCAAGGAAATTTCACTGGCAAGCCTGAAAGGCAAAGTGGTGGTAGTGAATTTCTGGGCCACGTGGTGCGAACCCTGCCAGATCGAAATTCCCTGGATGATCGAGTTTCAGAAGAAATACGCCGACAAGGGCTTCACGATTCTAGGCGCCGCAATGGACGAGGAAGGCGCATCCGTCGTCGGCCCCTACCTGCAAAAAGAAAAATTCGATGTGGATGGCCAGAAGCTTTCAATAAATTATCCAATCGTCCTGGGCAGCGACGAGATCGGCGATAAATTCGGCGGAATATTGGGCCTGCCGACGAGCTACGTAATCACGCGGGATGGGAAGATCTCAAAACACATCATGGGTCTCGTGAATCATGATGATCTCGAGAATGCGATTCAGAGCGATCTTGAGGGCGGCGTGACCGCGATTTCTGTAACGCATTGAGAGAGCGCTGAACCCAGGCGCTACACGGCTCTCAATTCGGCGGGCTTGCAAACTATTCCTTCACTGTCCTAAGCTGCATTCATGATGGATGAGCACGAATTCCAGCGGAAGTGCGACGCGGCGTTCGAATCGCTGCTCAAGCGCCTCCAGGAGCTTGGCGACGCGCACGATTTCCAAGTGGAAGGCGGCAGCGGCAAGCTCGAAGTCGAATTCGAGGATGATAACGAGACGCGCTTCGTGATCAGCCCGAACGCGCCGGTCCGTCAAATCTGGATCTCCGCGCTGACCACCAGCTTCAAGCTCAGCTGGTCGGAGCAGCAGCAAGCCTTCGTCCTAGACAAAACCGGCGAAACATTGAATCAGGTGATGAGCCGCATTCTGACGCAGCAGCTAGGCGCGGCGGTGAGCGTGTGAAAATGAAATCAGCAACCGTTCGAACGATTGCCTGCGCGGCGGTCGCCATTTCTGCAGCGCTACTTCCCGCAGCCTCAATGGCGCAAAACGGAGCGGCGAGTCCAGCGGTTCAGCCGAATGCCGGCGCGGTGGTGACGCCGGTGGCTTACGTTTCTCTCGAGCAAGTGCCGCGTGGCCACACCGTCGACGTGGCTCTGATGCTGAATATAACTTCCGGCTATCACATCAACTCCCACACGCCGTCGCAGAGTTATCTAATCGCGACCAATGCGACGCTTGCCGACACCTCGGGATTCCAACCGGCCGGTTCCAATTATCCCGCAGGCCAGACGCTCAAATTCGCGTTCTCGGAGGACAAGCTCTCCGTATACAGCGGCAGCGCCACAATCTGGCTCCGCTTCCAAGCCCAAAACGACGCGCCGCTCGGAGAAATCACATTGCCAATCGTCGTGCGCTACCAAGCCTGCAACGCGACAGCGTGCTTGCCCCCGGCAAAGCTAGCCGTCCCAGTACACGTCTCCATAGCCACAGCAGAAACAAAAACGCATCCCAGCCATCCCGAAATTTTCAAGAACGAACCCAAGCTCTAACGTCGCGCCGGCTGCCAGCCGCCGTTTTTGAATCGGACTACGGCGCCAACGAACCACGTGATGATTGGCATTGCGGCCGTAGGGGCGGCGCTTGCTCCGCCCGCTCGGTGTAACCCTTACGAAAATGTTTGCAATTGGCGCCGCTAGAATTGATCTCGCGGATTTGTCTTTCGGCAGGCGTCTGCAATTTCCACGATGTCAGTTTGCCGGCGTTGCGTGATTCCCCGCCACAAACGGCAGCGCTCGCCGAAGCCGCGCGACGACGCGATCGCGTCCGATGGCAACCATCGTATCAAACAGCGGCGGCGCAACAGCCCGCCCAACAATAGCCACGCGCGTAGCATTGATCAAGAGCCCGGCCTTAACGCCCTCCGCCGTCGCAAGCTGCCGCAAAGCCTGATCGCAAGCGTCATGATTCCAGTCCGGCAGCCCAGCAAGCCCATCCGCAAGCTTGCCCAGCAAATCGGCCAGCTTCGGATCCTTCCAAAATTTCGCCCGAGCTTCGTCCTCGTAATCGAATACATCGCTGAAGAAACCGCGCCCCCAACTCGTAAAATCCTTCAAATACCGCGTGCGCGGACGAAGCAAATTCACCGTGCTCGCCAGCCAAGCACGTTCGCTTCCCGCCCATTCCTCGCGCCATAGGCCATCCAAGCGCAGTTGCGCCTCAACATGCGGCAGCAATTCCTCAATCGGCATCTGCTGCAGATATTGCGTGTTGAACCATTCGAGCTTCGGCCGATCGAACACAGCATTCGTCCGGCTCACTCCGCCAAGCGAGAAGCGCTTGAGAAGCTCAGGCGTCGGCAGGTACTCCGTATCATCGCCCGATGACCAGCCCAGCAGCGCCAGAAAATTCCGGAACGCCTCGGGCAGAAATCCTTCCTCGACATACGAACCCACGCTCGTCGCTCCATGCCGCTTCGAAAGCCGCGTACGATCCGCCCGAGAATCAGCGGCACGTGCGCGAAAATCGGCGGCGTCGCGCCAAGCCCCAGATAAAGCAGCACCTGCTTCGGCGTATTCGAAAGATGATCCGCGCCGCGAATCACGTGCGTGATGCGCATGTCGATGTCATCCACCACCACGCTGAGCTGGTAAGTCGGCAATCCGTTCGAGCGCAGCAGAACGAAGTCTTCGATCTCCTCATTCTGAATTTCACGCGCGCCAAAAACTGCGTCTTCGAATTTTGTGACCCCGGATCGTGGCACGAGGCAACGAATCGCGTGCGGCTCGCCCGCCTGCTCCTTCGCAGCCCGCTGCTCAGCCGTCAGATTGCGGCACTCGCAAGGCGCGCGGCGCGCAGCCTTTGTGTCAGCCCCGGCGGATTCGGAATCTCCCTCATCGTCAGTCTCGCCCGCAGGCGGAGCTGCATCCGCGCCCGCATATTGCGAAGCGCGGCAGTAGCAAGCATAAGCGGCCCCATTCTCCAGTAAGCTCGCCGCAGCCTTCTGATACATCTCCAACCGCTGCGATTGAAAATAAGGCCCCTCATCCCACTGAATCCCCAGCCACTTCAGACTATCGAGAATTCCATCCACAAGTTCCGGCCGATTCCGCTCGACGTCCGTATCCTCAACCCGCAAAAGCAGCGTCCCGCCCTCATGCCGCGCAAAAAGCCAGTTAAAGAGCGCCGTCCGCGCCCCGCCAACGTGCAAATAACCTGTCGGAGAAGGCGCAAAACGCACACGTGGTTTCGAGGATGGCGTCATCTATCCGGTGAACTCCCCTAGCGTGCCAAGAATTCTTCATCTTAGCGGAAGCGCCAAGCAAAATCGAGCAGCCCGCGGACGACAGTAGCGTCTCAGTTTCCGATCAGTGCGTGATTCAGAACTTGGGCCATTACTTCCGGGTAGCCCACCACGCTGAAGCAGCTCGCACGGAGGATGATTCGTAACCTGTTGAAAGGATTAGGAGAGGGCGCGCAAATTCTTTCGGAGGCGCTCCGGATCGCCATCATGAAGGAGCGCTTCAATTTCGAGATGTGTGCGCTGCCAGATGGGAACGGCGCGGACCAGCAAGCTCCGCCCTTTCGCCGTTAGAGTCGTCAGCCGGCTGCGGCGGTCCGTCGCGTCTGCTGCGACCTTGACCAGACCCCGGCGCTGCAACGGTTTGAGAGCGGCTGTCAATGTGGTCCGGTCCATTGCCAGTAGGGACGCAACTGCCGCCATACCTGGCGCTTCCGGGCGATTCAGGGACATCATCAGCGAGAATTGCCCATTGGTCAGGCCGAGTGGGCGCAGTACATCATCAAAGCGCCGCGCCAGCGCCCTCGCAGCTCGCTGGACATGCAGACAGAGGCAACGAGTCGCGGACCTGAAGGGTGGTCTCAAAAGAAGGCTGGCTCTGTTGACTTTCTCCCCGGCGAACGGCTTTTCGTCCTCGTAGGGGCGGGGCTTGCTCCGCCCGCGGGGGTAACCCCGGCGAAAACGTTGGCCGTTTGTCTCCGCGCTTCATCATCCTCGTCAGTTGCCACAATCTTAACGAAGCCAAGACAGTTTTCTAAATGTTGACACAGCTAGATTATATTGATATCAACGTATCTTGCCAAGCGGCAATAAAGAGGAAAGTTTAGCCGCACCGGTTCGCATCACAAGGAGAATCCGATGTCCCGGGAGAAATCAATGAAGCGAGCGATAGTCAGGACAATCGCATTACCAGTCATCGTGTTGGCCTTCGTGTTGAGCGCCGCGTCGCCGGCGCAGGCGCAGGACACCAAAGCACCGTACCCTAGCATGGCCCCGCTTGAGCAATACCTGATGAATCGGGATGCCGAGATAGCCCTGGCGCGGAGCGCGGCTCCGGAATCCATCGCACGCGATGCCGGAGTAATGGTGCTCGGAAAGCATGGTTACGAAACCGCAGTCAAAGGTACGAACAGTTTCGTATGTATCGTGGAACGAGGGTGGGCCTCCGGAATCGACTCTCCTGACTTCTGGAATCCCAAGCTGCGTGGTCCGATCTGCCTCAACGGGCCAGCAGTACGAACCTACCTTCCACTCGCAATCAAGAAAACCGAGTTGGTGCTAGCAGGACAATCGAGAGTGCAAATGTTTGACAGTCTCAAAGTCGCTTTCGATAAGAAGGAATTGCCCGCTCTAGAACCCGGCGCGATGTCCTACATGCTGTCGAAGGATGCGAACTTGGGTGATGGGAACGGGCACTGGCGTCCGCACTTGATGTTTTTCGTTCCGCAAACCGACGCTCAAACTTGGGGCGCAAATCTGCCAAGCTCTCCGATTCTGGCATCTGAAGACGCTCAGGACCGGCTGACCATATTTATGATTCCGGTGGCCAAGTGGTCGGACGGGACGGCTGATCAACCCACGGATGCGCACTGAGGTTCGATCTCACCCACTAACGGACATTTGGTAGATCGCCGGAACCTTGAATGACTGAGGTTTGGCTGCGAAGGCAATTAGAAGAACTCGACGATGGCAAATCTCGACCCGCCACAGGCCCACTAAGTACCAAAGTACTCTTGCCGCGCACGTACTCCCCGCCCTTACAGTGATCGAGGTAGCAGAGAGTGACAAAGCGGCATCACCCTCAGGTTCCCGGTGGTGGTTAACCCCAACGTAACTCAGGGCCATACAAGCCCGGGCGACGTTTATATTTTCTGCTACGCTCGGCTTGAGGTTGTGTCTTTCACCGGCTCAGGCTGCCGGTTGCACTGTCCTAGTTAAAATGAGCGGAATCGTACTTTTCGCGAGCGCGCTGCTCCTCTCCATCTTCTTCGCCTCGATCTTTCGAGAGAAGCGGCAGATGTATCTGCGTCTATGGTCGCTGGCGTGGCTGCTGGTGGCCGTGCATTATCTCGCGCTGATGGTCTCTTCCAGCTCCACTTCGCTCGCCACCGTCACCTTTGCCGGAAGCCAATTAGCTTGGAGCGTGGCCCTCGCCGATTGGTCGTTGACGCTCGCCATTCTCGCGCTCCTGGGCGCCGCGCGCCTTTATTCCGGGCACAAAAGCTGGGCGCAGAGTTTGATCGTGGCAGCGTTTGGCGCGGTCGTCTGGGCGCTTGCGTTTTCGCGCGGCTGGGTGCTGGTTCCTGTCTCGCTCGGCGCGGGATTGCTGCTTCTGCTCGTGGCCGGTGTTTTCGCCAAGGTCGGCCGCAATCAGGAATCGCGCGCGGATACATTGCTCGCGCTGGCTTTCGCCGCCTGGGGTTTGCTCGTCGCGCTCAACGCCGTTCAGCCCATGATCCCGTCTCTAGCGGGCAAAAATTTCGGCCTGTTCGTAGTCGTGCCGCAGTTTTTCACCGGCGTGTTGATGGTCATGGGCGTCTACGAAGAGCAGCGCCGCCGCGTTGAGCGCAACATGCTGGCGCTTTCCAGCCTGAATCTCGCGACTTCGAGCTTCGCCGGCGGCGAAATCCAAAAAATGCTCGCACAAACTCTCGACCGCGTCCTCAACGTAGCCCGCATTCCAGCCGGCGCGCTCTGCCTGCACTACGGCGATCCCGAAGGTCCCGCATCGGTAGTCACCACCGGCCTCGGCAGCACTTTCTGCGAAGCCGTGCAGGACGAGCGTCTCGATGTTTACATGGTGAAAATGGTCGCGCGCCTCGGCGGCCTGATGGTTCTCGCCGAACTCGAGCGCGATTCCAATTGGGAAGCCCTCGAGCGCGAGCCCGCTTTCAAAGCTGTCCGCAAACAGCTTCTCAGCCAGGGACTCCTCACCGTCGTAGGAATCAGCCTGCAAGCGAAAGAGCGCGTCTTCGGCGTGCTCCTCCTCGGCACTCCCGACAGCCGCAAATTCACCACCGCCGAACTGCGCCTTCTTCTCGCGCTCGGCCACCAGATCGGTCTGGCCGTCGAAAACAGCTATCTCGTGCAGCAAACTTCCCGCCGCAGCGAAGAGCTGCACATCCTCAACGAAATCGGCCGCGTGCTCAGCTCCACTCTCGAAACCGATTCGCTCTTCGAAAGAATTTACAGCGAGATGAGCCGCCTGCTGGACGTGAGCAGCTTCTATATCGCCTTCTACGAGCCCGATCAGCCGAATGTGCGCTTCGAGCTTGAAATTGACGACAAAGCGCGTCTGCCGAAACGCACCCGTCCCGCCGGCAATCACTTGATCGAACACATCGTCAAAAATCGCCAGCCGGTCCTGATTCGCGAGCACCTCGCGGAAGAATTGGAGCGCCAGGGTATCGAACTGCTCTGTGAAACCGGCTGCTTCTGCGGCGTCCCGCTGATTTTGCATGACCGCGCCATCGGCGTGATGGCCGTGCACAGCCGCCGCGAGCGCCTCTTCGACGAAGGCCATCTAGAAATGTTGCGCGTGCTCGCGAGCGAAGCATCGGTAGCCATCGAGAACGCCCATCTCTTCGGCGAAGAGCAGCGCAAAACGCGCCAGCTCTCACTCGTGAACGCAATCTCAAGCCACGCCATCGCCACTCTAAATCCCGACGAAATGCTTTTCAAAATCGCCGCGGAAATGGAGCGCGGCCTAACCTACGATCACATCGGCATCGCCACGGTAGATTATTCCGCCAAGGAATTGCTCGTTCAGGCCGAAGGCGGCCGCCGCCGCGATGCTCTCGGCCGTCGCATAGCCTTCGGCGACGGATTGGTCGGCCAGGTCGCGCGCACCGGCCAAGCCGAAGTAATTCGCGAAGTTCATTCCGGCAGCATAAGGCCCGTCCTGCCGACATCAGTTTCAGCAGCCGCGTTGCCGGTCAATTACGCCGATCAGATGCTCGCGGTTCTCTACGTGGAATCCTCCGAGCCCTGCGAATTCACCGCCGACGAAATGCAACTCCTGCGCACGCTCGCCGATCTTTTCGCCGGCGCATTCCACAACGCGCAAACATTCCAAAAAGCCCAGGAACAAGCCATCACCGACGGCCTGACCGGCGTAAAAACGCATCGCTTCCTGATGGAAGCTCTCTCCGCCGAATGGAAGCGTTCCACGCGCGCCAATCGCCCGTTCTCAATCGTGCTCATGGACCTCGATCGCTTCAAATTCGTAAACGATTTCTACGGCCACCTCGAAGGCGACGTTGTCCTCCAGCGAGTAGCCCACATCCTCGAGCAAAATTGCCGCCGCTCCGATGTTGTAGCCCGTTACGGCGGCGACGAATTCGTAATCCTCATGCCCGAAACCACCATCGATCAATCGCGCGCCCTAGCCAGCAAACTCCGCGGCTGGGTCGCTTCAGATCCACTCCTTCGCGACAAGAACGTCACCGGCAGCTTCGGCATCGCCGCCTATCCGCTCCATGGCTCAACGCCGCAAGAACTCATCCAGGTCGCCGATTCTTCGATGTATCTCTCAAAACATCAAGGCGGCAACGCCGTCTCCACCACCGAAGACAAAGCCTCCGGCGAAACCAAAAAATGGAAGCAGGATGTTCTCGAGGCCTATCTGGGCGTAACTCTCAAGCGCCAGTTCGTCACCGGCCCCGAAGCCTTCGACGAAATTCGCCGCCGCATCGAGCAATTTACCCGGTCTCTCGCGGAAGAAAATGAAGGCGCATCGCCAGATCAATTGCATCCCTCGGTAGTCGAAACGGTCACGTCGCTAGCGCTCGCCGTGGATGCCAAAGATCAATTCACCAACGGCCACTCGCAAAAAGTTTCCGCCTACGCCGCGCTAATCGCCGCCGACGCAAATCTAAGCGCCGTCGAAGTCGAAGAAGTTCGCCTCGCCGGCCTTCTCCACGATGTCGGCAAAGTCGGCATCCCCGAAGCCATTCTGAATAAATCCGGCCCGCTAGATGCCGTCGAGTGGGAAACGATGAAATCTCACACTGAACTCGGCTCGCAAATTCTCGATCCCTTGCGCGCCATGGATCGCGTCCGAAAAATGGTCCGCCACCATCACGAATATTTCGACGGCTCCGGCTATCCCGAGCGCCTCTCCGCCGAAGAAATCCCGCTAGGCGCCCGCATAATCGCCATCGCCGACGCCTACGACACCATCACGTCAGAGCGCGTCTACAAAAAGCCGCGCACCGCCGAAGCCGCCGTAGCCGAACTCCAGCGTTGCGCCGGCATGCAATTCGATCCGCAACTAGTAACCATCTTCGTAGAAATCCTACGCCGCAACCCAGATCCCATAGCCGACATCGAAATCGCCGAACCCAATCCCGAAAGCGCCGCCCGCTAACAGCCTTTTGGTGGGAGCCCCCGCATTCATGCGGGGGAAGGAGCGCTTAAGCGCTCCGGGAAAAGCCTCGCCTTTAACATTGCGCTTCAGCGCTGGGCCTTCTCCAACTCTTTCGCTCCCCCATCTGAAATTACGACACGACCCATCTCACCAACTTGACGCACCAAGCCTCTCCCCCGCATCCTGAAAGACGATTCAACGCCGAAGGGAGCTCCCCACATGCAAACCGCCACAATCACCTGGGTCCAAAATCAACAATTCCTAGCCACCCTTCCCTCCGGCCACGCCATTCCCTTCGACAACGGTCCCACCCCAAACTCCGCCGCCGGCTCCATGGAAATTCTCCTGGCCGCCCTCGGCACCTGCACCGCCACCGACATCATCATCATCCTAGCCAAGAAGCGCCAAAAGCTCGAAGGCCTCGAGCTAGTGATCTCCGGCGAGCGCACCCCAGACCCTCCGCAAGTTTGGACCAAACTAGAAATCCTCTACCGCCTCCGCGGCAACCTAGACGAAAAAGCAGTCCGCGACACAATCGAACTAAGCGAAAACAAATACTGCTCCGTAGCCGCCATGCTAAACAAAACCGCCCAAATCACCTACCGCTACGAAATCCTCCCGCCTCTCTCCGCGTCGTCATCCTGAGCGCAGCTAAGGATCTAAATTCGCCTTCGCCTTTTCTTCCGTAGGGGCGGGGGTCAATCGCTGTGCGATTGCGAAGCAATCGACCCGCCCGCTCCGCGTAACCAAAACCAAAACGCCAACCACATCCTCTGCTCGCCCCAACACCCGATTTTCTTGCCGCTCCGCCGCGCGATTGCGTACAATCGCGGTTGTATTTTGAGGGAGCCTTGATGCCGCGAAGGATCGCCGCAAAAATCACAGGCGTAGCCGGCTACGTTCCGCCGCGCGTCGTGACCAACGCCGAGCTCGAAAAGCGCGTAGACACCAATGACGAATGGATCCGCACGCGCACCGGCATCCGCGAGCGCCGCTACGCCGATCCCGGCGTAGCCGCATCGCATCTCGGCACCGAAGCCGCCCGCAAACTCCTAGCCCACAAGAATCTAGATCCCGAAGAAATCGAGCTGATCGTAGTCGCCTCCGTCACTCCGGACATGTTCTTCCCCGCCACTGCCTGCCTGATTCAAGACCGCCTCGGCGCAAAAAATGCCTGGGGCTTCGATCTCTCCGCCGCCTGCTCGGGATTCGCCTACGCGCTCACGGTAGGCGCCCAATTCGTAGGCGCCGGCACGCACAAAAAAGTTCTGGTAATCGGCAGCGACGTAATGACCTCGATCCTGGATTTCACCGATCGCGCCACCTGCGTCCTCTTCGGCGATGGCGCCGGCGCAGTCCTTCTCGAGCCCGCGACAATCCGATTACGAAGGCATCCTAGATTTCAGCCATGACGTAGACGGCAGCGGCGGCTGCTGCCTCTACATGCCCGGCGGCGGCTCTCTCCATCCCGCCACGCACGAAACGGTAGAAAAGCGCATGCACTACGTCCACCAGGAAGGCCAGCAAGTCTTCAAATACGCCGTGCGCCGCATGTGCGATCTCTCCGCCCAGCTCCTGGAACGCAACGGCTTCACCAGCGACGACCTAACCCTGGTAGTCCCGCACCAAGCCAACCTAAGAATCATCCGCGCCATGCAGCAACGCCTCGGCGTAGAAGATTCGAAGGTAATGGTAAATATCGACCGCTACGGCAACACCACAGCAGGCACAATCCCGCTAGGCCTAATGGACGCCCTAGCAGAAAAGCGCCTAAAAAAGGGCGACCTGGTCCTTCTGGTAGCGGTTGGCGCAGGCTACACCTCAGGCTCAGTCCTACTCCGCTGGACCTACTAGCGTCCGCTCGATTCTGCGTTCTCATCGGACACAAAAACTGATTGTCCTCCGACAGCAACTCCCGCTGTCATTCTGAACGCAGAGAAGGATCTGCATTTCGGCCCTCCGCTCTTCATCCCCGCCGTCGTCCCTGTCTTGCCTGTTCCGTCGTAGGGGCGGGGCTTGCTCCGCCCGCCCTTCGGCCCTCGTTTGCCTCCCAATGCCCCTTCTCTCCGTTACTCTTCAGCTATTTCCTCGCCCCTTTTCTTTGACCACCGGCACCCTCACCACTAACATAGTTGCCGGCGGGAAGATTTCCACGCTCCGAAAAACTCCAGGCACTTTGCGGGGTGTTTCTCCGTCGATTGGAAGCCTCTCTCTCCAACTGGGCGCTCTGTGGCAAAAGCAAATCCAGAAGACACGCTCGTAGGGAACCGCTTTCCCGAAGCATCATTCTCGTCTCAAGAACCCTACCGGCTCCTCTTCGAGAAAAATCCCCGTCCCATGTGGGTGTACGACCTGAAAACACTGGCATTTTTGGCCGTCAATGAAGCTGCCGTCCTGCAATACGGCTACTCCCACGATGAATTCCTGCGCATGACCATTAAGGACATCCGCCCGCAACAGGAAGTGTCCGCGCTGCAGAAAAATCTTTCGCGCGACGCCGGGGGCTTCGAAAACTCCGGGGTTTGGAGGCATCAGAAGAAAGACGGAACTCTGATCTTCGTCGAAGTGATCTCGAACGACTTCGAATGGGCTGGACATCGTGCCAGGCTCGTTTCGGCCACGAATGTCACGGACCGAAAACTTGCTGAGGATGCCCTGCGCACCAGCCAGTCGGAACTTGCCGAGGCAGAAGCCATCGCGCACATTGGAAATTGGAGTTGGGACCTCGTCACTAACAATATCTCATGGTCCGCGGAAATGTACCGAATTTATGGAGTCTCTCCGGAAAACTTCGAAACAACACTCCCGGCAATGGCCAAATTGATTCACCCCGAGGATGCCGAGCGGCGCGATCAATCACTCCAACACATGGTCGAGGGAAAACCCTTCGAACCATATTCCTACCGCATCATTCGCGCTGACGGCGAGGAGCGCGTCGTGCAAGTCTTGGGAGCCATCGCCGAAAATGATTCGCACGGTAAACCGGTCCGGCTGTCCGGCGTCGTGCTGGACGTGACCGACCGCACTCGCGCGGAAGAGAGAGTCTCTCAACTTGCTTCGATCGTCGAATCGTCAAATGACGCGATCATCGGCAAGTCGCTAGCGGGCAGGATTACGAGCTGGAATGCGGGCGCAGAAAGATTGTATGGCTATTCCGCAAGCGAAGCGATCGGTCAGCCCATCGACCTGCTCATGCCTCCGGGCGGCCACGACGAGATGTTCGCCATCCTCGAGAAAATTAAGCACGGTGACGCGATCCAGCACTACGAGACCGTCCGGGCGCGGAAGGACGGTACACGTATTGATGTCTCGATTACGGTTTCTCCCGTCAAGGATTCGAACGGAAAGATCGTCGGGGCCTCCGCCATCGCTCGCGACATCACCGAGCGAAAGAGACTGGAAGACACGTTTTACAAAGCTTTCAATGCCAGTCCCGAGCCGATGACCATTAGCACTCTCTCCGATGGTCGCTACATTGACGCTAACGAGAGTTATCTTCGAAACACGGGTCACCGGCGCGAGGAAATGATTGGCCGCACCGCCGACGAGCTGCTGTTCTGGGAGAATCCTGGCGACCGCGAGCGGCTCATCAAGGAGTTGCAGAATCAGGGCTCCCTCCGCGATGTGGAGGTCAAATTTCGGATAAAATCCGGCGAATTGCGAACGGGCATGTTCTCGGCCGAAATCATCGATGTAGCCGGAAAGCGGTGTTTGCTTGCGGTCACCAAGGACGTCACAGAGTACAAAGCGCTGGAAAGCCAACTTCGACAGGCCCAGAAGATGGAGGCGGTCGGGCAGCTCTCAGGTGGAATCGCGCACGACTTCAACAACTTACTCGGAGTCATTCTCGGCTACAGCGAAGATCTGGAGGAACGGCTAAGCGCGGATTCCGTGATGCTCAAGAAGGTGTCCCAGATCAAGAAGGCTGGGCAGCGTGCCGCCACTCTTACTCGCCAACTCCTGGCGTTCAGCCGCCAACAGGTTCTCAACCCACGTTCGTTGAACCTGAACGAAGTCGTGATTGATATCGAAGCGATGCTCAGACGTTTAATTGGCGAGGACATTGATCTCAGTGCAGCGCTCGATCCGAAGCTGGGTCAAGTGAAGGCCGACCAGGGACAAATCGAACAGGTCATCGTTAATTTGGCCGTCAACGCACGCGATGCCATGCCCGACGGCGGAAGATTGACGATCGAGACCCTCAACGTGGATCTGGACGACCCTTATGCACGCCTGCATCCACCGCTGCGGCCTGGCCCGCATATTCTCCTCGCCGTTACGGACACCGGCTTGGGAATGGATGCCGCAACACAAGCCCACATTTTCGAGCCTTTCTTCACAACCAAAGAGTTGGGAAAAGGCACTGGGCTGGGCCTTGCGACCGTCTACGGCGTCGTGAAGCAAAGCGAAGGGTTCATTTGGGTTTACAGTGAACTCGGGCGCGGCACCACATTCAAAATCTATCTACCACGAGTTGATGCACTTTCCCGCTTGGAACCTGTGACGAGCCCCTCGGCGACGCAGGCGCGCGGGACGGGCACGATCCTTCTGGTCGAAGACGACGAATCCATGCGGGGCCTGGCGCGCGAGTTGCTGGATAATGGTGGCTACACCGTTCTAGAAGCCGAAAATGGAGACCAGGCTCTTGAGCTCGCTAAACTCTTTCAGGGCACGATTCACCTGCTGCTCAGCGACGTCGTAATGCCGGGGATCAGCGGACCGGATCTTGCCGCGGTGCTTGCGCGCTCGCGGCCCGAGATGAAGGCCGTCTTCATGAGCGGATATATGGGCCACGGGGCGGGACGTCGCGGGCTACTGGAATCGGGATTGGAAATTTTGCAAAAGCCGTTTACGCGCGCCTCATTGTTGCGGCATGTATCCGACGCGTTGGAATCCGCGAACTTCACGCAGAACAAGTGAATGGCGGTAGCTCCAATCCCCGGTTTCGTTTAGTGGGCCTTGGGGCTGCCCTTGACTTTCCTTCCGCTCAGCGAACCTCGCATTTTCCGGAATTCGTCACGGCGGGTAGCGCAGCCTTTTCCGAAGGTTTTCGATTTCGGGTGCCCCAACCTTCCCGGTTTTGGTTTTTGGGAAGGGTGGGGTTTTTCGGCCACGCCGTCGATTTTTCTGTCTGCTCTTGTTTCTCTCTCCTTCTTACACCAGATCGGAACTCTCTCGATGCCTTTCATACCTTGCATAAAACTGTTGACAAGTTGGTACTCTTATGATACAAAGGCCCGGGTAGTTGGCAGTCCCTAAGCGCGGGGCTGCTTCCCCTGAGCCTGCTGCAAGCTCGTCCTCAGTGAAGCTGAAGAGGCCGCCCAGAGCGAAGTCGAAGGGGTCCCCGTCGAAAATTAAATCTTTAAGTGGCCTATCGGCCTGGCGGATGAGGCACTTAGGTGTTGCATTGGCATTTAGTAGCGAACTCGAAGGCAGCCCTAAACCCGGCCCACTCTGCATCCGCAGCAGAGGCGTCGGACCCGGAATCCTTCACGACATAACCTACACGGGCGAAAAGCCGCCGCCCTCCGAAAGGAGAAGAACCAAACAATCGGGACACTCAGATATTGTTTTTCCCGTAACTCACTGAAAACAAAGGATCGAGTTCAAAACAAACGGAACACTAGGGGGGATAACCTCGCCCACAACGGAAACTGCGTCATCGATTTTTGTTTCGGTTAAAAAGAGTTGTGAAGTGAAAGAGAAGCGAAAGGAGGCTACAGCTTAGAACGAGCGCATCTCGGCTACTACCAGCCGGTTGCGCTGCATGCGCTCTTCGACTACAACTGCTGCGTAGCGCGCGCAGGAGACCATTTCCCGCTGCGACCACTCGCTGGCAGGGGTGGCCAGGCGGCTCAGACCGGCAACCGCGCGTAGGGCCACGTAATAGAGCTTGACGGTCCAGAGGCGGCGATCTTCGCCCGCGAGGTTCGGGCTGACGTCCAGCCACCTCGTGGCGCCTTCAAGATCGCCATTATCGACTGCGGCGGCCGCCGCGCCCATCGCCTCACGGGTCTCTGCCGAGATTTCCCGGTTCGCGACGGACAAGAAAGCTGCCCGCCAGGCGTAGAGCCCGAACTGCAGGAGGGCTGCTACTGAGATCACGAAGATGAGTGCGGCGATCATGTTTAACGAGACCATCGTGCCGTTTGCAACCGCACTGGACAATAGGCCAGTAGTACCAATCTATGTAAGGCCTTATGGCTCTGTGACTTAGATAGGGAGGAAACGATGTACCTTAAACGGCTAGGACTCGCGGCCGGCTGCGCCCTTGCACTTGCGGCCAGCTGGCTGGCGGTAAGGCCCATTCCGGCGAGCGGAGGCCAATCCGACGAGGCGGCGATCCGCAAGGTCTTCGATGACCAGACGGCGGCATGGAACCGGGGCGATACCGACGCCTTTATGGCGGGCTATTGGAAGTCCCCGAACACGGAATTCGTGGGCGCCAGCGGCATCCTACGCGGTTGGGACGCGGTTCTGGCGCGCTATCACCGCGTCTATCCCGACGCCAAGGCCATGGGGCATCTGAGCTTCTCGAATCTCGAAATTCGGGTCCTCAGCGCCGATGCGGCCTACGCGACCGGGGAATATCAGCTCCAGCGGGAGAAGGACCGGCTCTCCGGCGTCTACACCGTGATCGTGCGCAAGCTGCCGGAAGGCTGGCGCGTGGTGCACGATCACACGACGGCTTATCCGGCGCCCGCTGCGGAGAAGACGCAGTAGGGCAACGCTCCTACTATCTCGTTGGTTTTTCGGCGATAATGGCCGTCGCTGTTGGCCATTCGAAGTGGGCTCGAAAGGAGCGACGCGATTGCGAGTGGTGATTACGGGCGGTGCGGGATTTCTGGGATCGCATTTGTGCGATGCGATGCTGGCGCGCGGTTGGGAGGTCCTGTGCCTCGATAATTTGGTGACGGGCGCCGCGGTAAACGTGGCGCACTTGCAATCGTATCCGCGTTTTCGATTAATGCAGCAGGATGTGACGCGTTACATCGAGATCGCGGGCGGCGTCGATGCTGTGATGCATTTTGCTTCGCCGGCTAGCCCGGATGATTATTTGAAGCTGCCGATTCCGACGCTGAAAGTGGGCGCGCTCGGGACGCACAATACGCTGGGACTCGCACTGGCGAAAAAGAGCCGCTATCTGCTGGCTTCTACTTCGGAGTGTTACGGCGATCCGGAAGTGAGTCCGCAGCCCGAGACTTATTGGGGACATGTAAATCCGATCGGGCCGCGCGGCGTTTATGACGAAGCCAAGCGATTTGCCGAGGCCATGACGATGGCCTATCACCGCTTTCACGGCGTGGACACGCACATCGTGCGCATCTTCAATACCTACGGCCCGCGCATGAGATTGAATGATGGGCGCGCGCTGCCGAATTTTTTGTATCAGGCGCTGACCGACCAGCCGATCACCGTTTACGGCGACGGCAGCCAGACGCGCAGCTTTTGCTACGTGTCCGATTTGGTCGAAGGAATTCTGCGGCTACTGGAATCGAGCGAGCACGAGCCGACGAATATCGGCAACCCGCAGGAGATCACCATCAAGGAATTCGCCGAGCGCATTCGGCGGCTGACCGGAACGAAATCAGAAATCATTTACAAGCCGCTGCCGCAGGATGATCCCAAGCAGCGCTGCCCGGACATCACCAAGGCGCGCCGCATCCTGAATTGGGAGCCGAAAGTGAATTTAGAGGAAGGGCTACGCTTGACGCTCGAATATTTTCAACAAAAGGTCTCGCAGGCGACAGCGAAGAACTGGCCCGCGACAAAACATTGAACTACACGATTCCAGTCATAAGAACTTGCTCGTCGGGCCTGCCCAGGGAGTAATACTCGAATCCGAGGGCTTTCATTTCATTGGGAGAGAGCAGGTTGCGGCCATCTAGCAGGAGTGGCCGGGCCATGAAATCTCTCACGCGCGCCCAGTCCAGATCGCGGAATTCGCTCCATTCCGTGGCGATCACCAGCGCATCCGCGCCGCGCGCCGCTTCGTACGCCGAAGCGCAGACGGGTACACTGGGATAGGCTTCGCGTGCTTTTTCCATGGCTTCCGGATCATAGGTGCGAACCTGCGCACCTTCGGCGATCAAGCGTTCGACCAGGGCAATTGCCGGCGAGAAGCGAATATCGTCCGTATTGGGCTTGAACGCCAGCCCGAGAACTCCGATCTGCTTCCCGCGGATCACCCACAGCGCCCGCCGCAACTTTTCAAGGAAATGATCGATCCGGCGGTTGTTGATGTTCTCCGCCTCCTTCAGCAGCGAGAAATCCACGCCGCAGCGATGCGCGAGCCGCATGAAGGCCTGCAAATCCTTGGGCAGGCAGAATCCGCCGAAACCAATCCCGGCCCGTAGGAAACTTTCGCCGATGCGCGGGTCTTTTCCCATGGCTCGAACAACTTCCTCGATGTCCGCGCCGAGCTTTTCGGCGAGATCGGCAAGCATATTTGCGTAGGAAATCTTCAGCGCGAGGAATGAATTGGAAGCGTGCTTAATCAATTCGGCGCTGTTAATTGTGGTCACCATCCACGCCGGCGGATCGGCCTTCGGACAAGACGGCGAATGGATGGGGCAATTGAAGCGCTGCTCGAGAATCGGCCGGTAAATCTCGTGCATCTGCTTTTCGGTCCGCGCGTCCTCGACGCCGACGACGATGCGATCTGGATGCAGGAAATCGCCGAGCGCCGTTCCTTCCCGCAGGAACTCCGGATTCGATGCCACGCGAAATTCCGCCGCGCCGTTCCGGCCGTATACGCTGAGCTGGCGCTTGAGTTGCTGGCCGGTCTGTGCCGGGACGGTGCTTTTCTCGATCACTAATTTCGAGCCGCGGGCTTCGGTGCCTACCAGACGCGCCACGCTATCGATCGCGGTAAGATCAGCATCGCCGTTCGGCAGCGGCGGAGTTCCCACGCAGATGAAGATAACGTCAGAGGCAGCTACGGCCTTGGCAAGCTCGCGTTCGAAGCTCAGCCTCTTTTCTTGTCGGTTCTTGGCGATCACGCCTTCGAGTCCCGGCTCGTAAATCGGCAGCAAGCCCGATTCGAGGATCTCAATCTTAGAGAGATTGCTATCCGTGCACACCACCTCGTGGCCGATTTCCGCGAGGCATGCACCGGTGACAAGACCCACATAGCCCGAGCCAACAACCGAAATCTTCAATTGCAACTCCCCGAGTTGGAAAGACTGAACTCTCCGACAACACTGCTTACATTTTGAACCATCTACTCGGATTGCCCAAACAAATCTTTCTCGCGAGTGTTAGAGGAGCAGATTTTCAGAGCCGATCGAGGCTTCGACCCGTGCTCGGCCTCATTTGCGATTGAAGATACGTGAGATTCACCCAGTATCCGGCGAAGGCATTCACGGCCAAAATCATCTCTGGCGTGAGGGAGCAAATTGTCCATTACACTGTAAGGAAAAGAGATACTTGAGTTCGTTTTGTAATTTCGCCTTTTTCATGCTGGGTTGCGGAAGCACGATATACATATATTTTGCTAATAGTACGATCAAACGCGAAGTATCCACTACGAGGCGGATTCTCCCCCCAAGCGCTGCCTTCGCTCTCTGTTCCGCATCATCCTTCCAGCGATGGAACAGATTCAGAGCGATCCCGTGACGCCGACATGTCTCCGAGACGTTCCCGCTCTTGATGCCTTCCTGCACAATCTGCCACTTCTCTTCCGGGGATCGATCTGCGCGTGGTTTCCTGCCCATGATGCCTCCTGTTTTGGAGGCCCTGATCTTACCTAACTGAGCTGTCCAGTTTTAGAGGGGAGCACTACAGCTTGATTCCTCGTGTATGGCTACAGTACTGCCATGACTTTGAATTATGTTGTTCTTTTATGCGACGCGCGTGGAGACTCTTACTTGTTTTCTTCGACTCGCGTACGTGTTAGAGTCGCTCGGTGTCGCCGTGAGGCGGCATGAGTGACGCCGTAGGGAAAAATCCAACAGGAACTGCATTTAGACCAGGCTTAATGAAGAAACTATTTTCCTCAATCGTTCTTCTCGGTGCTTTCTGTTTCCTACAAAACGCGCATGCTGCCGTTTCAAATGTTCAGAACGCCAGCTCGAGCCAGTATATGTACGACAGTTTTTCGATTCAGGCCGCCGCATTTCCCAATAGTACGGTAAGCGGGGACACGATTGTTGTTTTCGAACAATATGGGCAAACCGGCGCAACCCCCACGGGATGTTCCGATGCTCAAGGAAACGTCTATACGCAGGCATTCAACGTCTTTGACCCCGCCATGACTCAGGGAATTGCACTCTATTATGCTGCAAACATCACTGGTGGTGCCACGCCGACCGTCATTTGCACGTTCAATAACGCAAATTATCTATCGATGTCCATACATGAGTATAGCGGGCTCGCAACTGTCAACGTTTTAGATACTGCCTCGACGACTGACTACAGCGGAGAGGCCGTCGATACTATGCAGACGCCGGCGATCACGCCGAAGGCAAGCGGCGATCTCATCTTCGCAGGTATCGTGGAGCTGTACACCGGTGTCGGAGACACTTGTTCGGCGTTAGGCGGCTTCACGGCCCGCGTGAATCGATGCGATGCGGATGGCTTCATAACCGAGGATTACGTTCAGCCTGCGGCCGCCGCCATTGCGGCGAGCGCAAGTCTCGCGCCTACATCTGGGCATTACGCAGCAGGCATCGCGGCATTCCGGGTGGGGATTAGCGGTGTTGATACAAGCCCTCCTTCGGTTCCGACGAATCTCGTCCTGACCGGCGTCACAGCCTCCAGCGTTTCTCTGGCTTGGGCTGCATCAAACGACAATGTCGCCGTGGCCGGTTATCAGGTTTTCCGTAACGGTCTTCCGGTCGCAACAACGACCACTCCCCGATATACTGACGACCCCCTTATGGCCTCGACAACGTACTCGTATGCGGTTGATGCCTTCGATGCGGCGGGAAATGTTTCAGAGAGGTCGGCTAGCGTGAGTGCGACGACGTCGTCAGTGCCTGATACCACACCGCCATCTGTTCCGACGAATCTCGCCGCGACCGGCGTCACTGCCTCCAGCGTTTCGCTGGCTTGGACCGCATCAACTGACGATGTCGCCGTGGCTGGCTATTACGTTTTTCGGAATAACGCCCAAGTTGCAAAAACGACCGTTACTTCTTATACGGATACCGGACTCACCGCTTCGACAGCCTATTCGTACTCGGTGAGCGCATTCGATGCAGTGGGGAATGTCTCAGCGCTAAGTAGTGCGATCACGGCTACAACTGCCGCCGCATCAGTCCAGCCGATATTCCCCTTAAAAGTTAGCGGAAATGGTCGTTATCTTGTTGACCAGAATAATAAGCCGTTTTTTATAACAGGGGAGCAGGCGTGGACGCTTGTGACCGAGCTATCCAACTCCGACGTCGACGTTTATCTAACGGATCGGTCGTCGCGGGGATACAACGCGATTTGGCTTGCCGCTGCGGACAACACCTACCAATCCAACCCGCCGTACGATCACTATGGCAACAAGCCGTTCGACGGCCCGGATTTCACGAATGAAGATGCCGCGTACTGGTCTCACGTGGATTACGTCATACAGCGCGCGGGAACTTTCGGGATAACGGTTCTGCTCGATCCAGCATTCGTTGGTTTAAATTCTTCGAGCGGATATTACAGCAGTTATCTCAATAGTTCCGATGACGTCGTGAGCGCTTATGGCGCGTGGCTTGGAGCACGCTACAGCAGTTTTCCGAATATCATCTGGGCGCTTGGAGGTGATGCGGATCCTGCGACGAGCGGACTGTATCCAAAGCTGTCCGACCTTGCGAATGGCATTCAATCCACAGATAGCGTTCATTTGATGACCTTTGAAGCGACCCGCCTCACGGATGGATCGCTCGCAGCGGGCGGCGGGTATTCGAGCTTGGACGTGTGGCCCGGACCGCCATCCTGGCTTAACTTGAACTGGGTATATTTGAGGCGATCCTATATTCCGGCATCCGTACAGACGAATTATTCTCGATCTCCGTGGCTCCCTCCGTTTATGGGCGAAGACTGGTGCGAAGGCGAATACTCCACGACTCCGCTCCAATTGCGACAGGAGGGATTCGGGGCGATTTTGGGCGGAGCATACTTGGGCAGAGTCTTTTGCAATAATGCCATCTGGTCGTTCGGTTCGCAGGATTACGATACGATGGGTGCGACATGGCAATCCCAACTCGGCTCCCTTGGATCGGTGAGTCAGGAGAGCCTGGGGACGTTATTCCGCTCGAGGGAACATTGGCTCCTTGTGCCCGACACGAACAACTCGGTGATGACGGCGGGCAATCAATCAGGCGCAACGATTGCCGTAACGGCAAGGACGAGCGACGGAGAAAGTATCATCGTTTACGTTCCTACGCAGCGGGCGGTAACCATCGATATGACGAAGATCTCCGATTCTTCGGCACAAGCGTGGTGGTACAATCCGCAAACCGCTTCTTCGATGCTCATCGGCAAATTCTCGACAGCCGGACCTCAAACTTTCACGCCCCCCGATCAAAACGACTGGGTACTGGTGATTGATGCGGCGTCAGCAAATCTACCTCCGCCCGGCAGCGGGATCCTATCCCCCACATCCAACGCCCAGCTCGTTCGATCCCGACCGGCCAAACGGTGAGTGGTAGCCCGTTTCGTCGTTGACACACAGCTCGGCCACGATCTTTCGGCCAGGACCGAGCCGCGCCGCGCACACGACTAGCCCCTGTTCCGAAGGTTGTTTCCTCTTTCCTTAAAAAGTTCTACGTCAGACTTCGTTTAAAGATACATCGACAACATTGACCTCGTATTATTGAGGGTTCTCACGCATCTTGCTCCGAGTCGGATCCCGCGAAGTTTTCACCACGCTTCTCCATGGACCTTCCGGTTCATAGACTCTAGTAGTCCCGGTCACATCAAAATCATCATAAATCGTCAGTTTATTACCTGCGACCGAATAGATCAGAGTGTGGACATCGCCGTAAGCATCGATGTAATCGTTCGCAGGATCGGGGAGAATACAAGCGCCAGGGTTTTACGTCACAGAAATTTCGACTTCGTGAATGCCCCAAAACGCATGGATCACATGAGCTTTCGATTCATTCGGGAGAAAGGGCACAGCTTTACCGAGATTGGTCGATCCGAACCAGTTGTACGAGGCACACACAATCCTCTTGGCAAGAGGAACAAGAGCAGGGCCGCAGCGAGAAAGCGCCTAATACTGTCGGCCGGGCGGATGGGCCAGCTTTTGTCCTTCCGCGTCCTTTCCGTTTGGATCATTGAGCAGAACGCGAGGAATGATAACACGTGAGAGTGTTAACTGTTAAGTATATTCTTTGCGCGTGGGAGCGGCCGCAATTCCAAACCTAACCGAACAGGCTGGCGCGCCCGCCAGCGGCAAACCCCACGGGAATGGAGGGGCAACCCGCCGCCTACTTAATCGCCACCACCTGCATGACCCAATAGCCGGACCCAGACTGAGGCGCGGTCCCGGTGTACGTTCCCGTTGCTGTGACGTTCTTGTCTTCCACGAGATCCGAGTCCGGTTGGCTAATCATCCGGGTGGTGAAGCCGCTGCCCGGGCCCGGCGTCGTGGTCTGGATGTAGTCGGCGGCCAGGATCAAGTCGTTTGCATTGGTTGTGGCGGTGGTCAAAGTGGCGCTAGCCGTGGCGCTCGTTCCGCTGGCGCCGCCGACGGCGTCAATGGGATTGGTTGCCGGAGCACCGGAATACTCGAGGATTCGCAGGTCGGGATATGCGGCTGAGCCGTTGAAGGCCACGGTCACCGTATTAGCGTTGGCTGCGGCTCCGGCAATGCTCTTGGCGTAGTAGATCGATTGCGTCGCGATGCCGCTCAGTTGCGTCGGCCCGGCCGCGAGTGTGTAGGCATTGCCCTTCGAGTCCGTTACGGTTTTCACCGTGGCGGTGGTGTCATTCCATCCGATCACCACGATATTCAAATCGCCGGCAGCCTGAGCTCCGGTGAAGGTCGCTGCAACGGAGGGGGTATTCCCCTGCGGCGCATTATAGGCGCCCTGCACGAAAGCCACGCTAGGCGGCGGCCCTGTCTGCGTCGTCGCGCTGGCGGTATTCGAATAGTTGCTTAGATTTCCTGCGGCATCGGTGGCGCGCACGCGGTAGCTGTACGACGTGGCTGCCGTCAAGCCCGTGGCGCTATACGTGGTGGTCGATCCCGAAGTCGTGCCCACTTGCGCGAAATTGCTGCAAGTGGATCCCTGGCACTGCTCCACCTTGTAGCCGGTGACCCCCACGTTGTCGGTCGATGCCGTCCACGACAGATTGATCTGTGTCGAATTCACCGCCGACGCGGAAAGATTTGTCGGCGCAGTGGGCGGCTGGGTGTCCGGCGGACCGCTGGCAACGCGGAAGGCGGCCGCGTTCATCACCCAATAGCCGGAGGAGCTCAGGGGAGCAGCGGCGGCAAAGGTTCCGGTGGTTGTCACGCCTTTGTCTTCCACGAGGTCGGAGTTGGGCTGGGTGATCATGCGGACCGTAAATCCCGCTCCCCCGTTGGGAGTGATACTCTGGATGTAGTCGCCGGCGACAATCTGATCGTTCGCATTCGTAGTTGTCACCGAGGCGCTGGCCGTGGAGCTTGTGCCCGAAGCACCTGCGGCCACATCGAGTGGATTGGTCTGATCCGCGCCGGCGTATTCAAGAATGCGCAAGTCGGGATAGGCAGCCGGAACGTTGAAGGTGACCGTCACAGAGTTAGTCTTGCCGTTATTCACGAGGATGCTTTTGGCGTAGTACATGAGTTGCGTCGCGTTTGTGCTCTGCTTTGTCGGTCCACTCGCGAGGCTGTACGCGTTTCCCGCTGAATCGGTTACCGAGCTAATTATCGCGGTTGTGTCGTTCCATCCGAGAATCACAACGTTCAGATTACCGGGGGTTTGAGGAGATGGGAACGTCGCGGCAACCGAGCCCGAGCTGCCCTGAGGAACGTCATAGGCACCTTGCACGAACGTGATGGAGGCACTCGAAGATCCGCTGGTGACAACGAGCGTTGCAGAAGTGCTCGCGTTCAATGCATTGCTCGTGCCCGTGATCGTCAGCGTAGAATTCCCGACGGGTGTACTCGTCGCCGCCCTGATGGTGAGCGTCGAAGTCGCCCCGGCTCCTACGGAGGTCGGATTGAATGTCCCAGTGGCCCCGGCCGGCAATCCGCTCACACTTAAATTCACTGAACCACTGAAACCATTCACCGCTCCCACACTCACCCCGTAGTTGGCGCTCGCACCTTGCTTTACCGAGGCACTGGTCGGCGCCGCGGTAAGTGTGAAGCTTGGAGGTGCGATGACATCAAGCGTTACGGTGGCCGAGTGTGTCAAAGAGCCGTTCGTGCCCGTGATTGTCAGCGTAGAATTCCCGACGGGTGTACTTGTCGCCGCCCTGATGGTGAGCGCCGAAGTCGCCCCGGCTCCTACGGAGGTCGGATTGAATGTCCCAGTGGCTCCGGCCGGCAATCCGCTCACACTTAAATTCACTGAACCACTGAAACCATTCACCGCTCCCACACTCACGGTATACGGTGTGCTGCCTCCTTGATTCACCGAGGCAGTGGAGGGTGTCGCCGAGAGAGTAAAGTCCGCTCCATTTCGCAATCGAAGAATGTAGGCAGGAATGTTCCAGTCGTTGACCAGCACGAAGACATCCAATGCGGGGAAATATTGAAACCGCCCGAACGTTCCATAGCTCGTGTTGACTTTATCGTTGGCATGAGCTGAATTTGGCGGCCCGTTCGCAAACGTAAGTTTCTGGCATGTAAGACGCTTATTCACCGGATCCGGGGTCAGGATGTACACGCTATTTCCCTGATTCGGCCAGCCGACGAAGTCATCGGCCACGCTGTCGAACGTAATTCCTGGATTCGCGGAATTAATGGGGTTCACGCCGCCGTCGAGGTATTCGGCGCAGTTGGGATCGGCCATGGTCGCCGCCGTCCAGTTTTGTTGCGTTGTTGACGCCGGATTACTGATATCCGCGACGAAGACGCCATTGCCCGACGCGCAGTTTCCCCCGGAACACGCGCCCGCAAGAACAAACAGTTTGCGCGTGGGATCGATCGCACCGCTCAAATAGATGCCCGTGACAAACCCTTTTGCAGCTGTGATGCGAGTGTAAGTGTTCGTCGCATAATTGTAGGTGTAGATGGCAGAGCTATCTGCGACGAACACCAGGCCGCTGTTGGAGTCATAAGCGGAGACGTTGCCATAAGGCTCGTTGCCGTCGGCATTCGGCTTTGTCCCGGCCAGTGTGAGATCTTCATGCACCCAAGAGCTGGAATTGGAAAGATTGCTCAAGGGGATTGTCCATGTGTTACTGCTCCCGTCGCCTTGCGTACATGCCAGGGAGCCGTCGAAGATCATCATGCGATTTGCCGAAGGGATGAATGCCAATCCTCCATAGCTTTCCCGGGAATTGGGGGCAAAGTCGGGGCTCCCCGGAGGAATGCCGTCAACGCAATTGGCGCGGTTGGCATAATTCGTGGGAACCGTAGGATCCTTCAGGCGCGTCAGGGTAATCGGATTCGCAAGAAGATTGAGGGAGTAAATCTCGTTCCCGAAGTAATTGTCGTGGCCGCCGCCCCAGATGATGAGCCGGTTGGCGATCGTATCGGCTATCGCGCCATTCCAGGTGCGGATTACATTCGCGCAGTTGTCAGCGAATGGGTACGGATCGCCGCCGAAGTTGTTTGGAGGACACTCACCGCTTCCTGCGAGCGAGGTTGCTGTGGGGAGCGCGGTCCAGCCAATTGCGGTAGGGAGCTGAGCCCGAGTTGGCGGAGCGAAGAACGCAAGCGACAGCGCGAGAGCTCCGATGACCTGTGCCGAGCTGTAGAACCGCGAAGCGACAGGAACGTGACGCGATCCGGGGCGGACCTCTCCGCCCGAGCCGCACGCCGTTTCCGTTACGGAAGCGCGCACACGGCCACCTTTAGATAACGCCCGATCGAAAGTATCAGGATCCCCCGAGAAGCACAGACACACCTTCAGGCATGCTTCTGCGAAGCGGGGGTGCGGTCGACACCGCACGTCTCGCGCCAGGAGGGCGAGAAACCCGGGGGAAAATTAAGATATTGAAAATACTCTACTTAGAGAGATTTAGTTTGAGCCGCGCAAGAGCTTGAAATTACTCGACCTGCGCAAATTGGGCAAGGCGTTTCCTCATTCCACCAAACGATTGCGCCTCGAGCTGATCGACAGGCAACGGCAAAAGACCCGCTTGCGCTTATTGCGTGGGCGCACAACATTTGGGGCCGCGACAAGCGGCGGAGCTTGCTGGTTTTTTTACGCGGATGAAGGCGCTGGCGAATTTGACATCTACCTGCGAGACTATGAATTGCCGTCTTTGCTTGCGGATTTCAAGAATTCGAATTCTCTATCAACCCGCCTGGCGAAAGAATCCCCGGTCAGGTCGCGATTGCTGCGAGCAATTCCCGGTTCTTGGGATGCGGACTGCGGCCGCACCAAAGTTACGGACGCGTTGGCCATCCAGTGAGTACAAAAATTGTTGTATTCTGATTTTGTGCAGCGTTCTTGGCAGTGGTGCCGTCAATATGGAATAAAACAATTGCCGAGCACAACTCCAATGCAGTTGTTGGGGTGGAAGAGTTAGTTTTGCCTGCTTCACTGCTCTTTCCTAGAAAGGATAAACTGGCGCTGTAGTCGATATCACCCTGAAACTTAAAGTCCGCAGGTCTCGCCGAATACCAGAAAACGCCTTGGGCTGCATCGCCCGCTTTTATTGTCACTGGTGATTTCAGTGAATTCGGCGCCGACAGAGGCTCGATTTTTCTGTCCTCGTCATTCCGGTCTTCGGCGGGCGGCGTAACAAGTTCAAGATCAAATTGGAACGCATTCCAATCATCGTAGAGGGTAAGACTCCCAGAATTGATCACCGCCGCTCCTGGACCGTCATTCATAAAGATCACTGGGATGCCGATCCGGGATCTTCCCTGCACGTAAACGTATCTGCCAGTTGAAGTCACGAGGCGATTGCCGCGCAAATGTCCATGATAGAAAGCAATGCCGATGGAGGCCAATGCGAGCATAAATAGGACTTGAATGGCCCAGTTTAGAAATCTTTCTGCTGTGGTGGTTCCATTCATTTCGGAGCTCACGGACGAAGAACGCTCATAACCGCTCCGCGTGATAAAATTGCTGCGGTGACGGATTCTCGGCACTGTACTTTATAAATAAAACATAAGCAACCATCTGCCCATACCTACAGTCCGGAGTCCCACAATTGCATGGGAGCCAAGATCCTCCACGCGATGTTGGCTCGCCTTGGTCCAAGACTCTGGGTTAACCGCGCCTTTGACCTGCTCTTATGCCACTTTGGCGTGATCTTGACGGAGCCAGCGGGGCCGCAATGTCGGCTTCACTACGGCATCAGCCGACAGACGTCTTATCGCTACTGGCGCCGCTGTGACCGACAACTTAAACAGTCTGGAGGATCGCTTGTACCGTTCCCACTGGCCCTGCCCGCTGCGGGTATGCTACTCATGCGGACCGAACAGTATCTTTCCCTGCGCAAAGATTGTTGGTAGTCTGCCCTGTGGCCCTCGGTTGCGGAGGATTTCTTGGCAGATGTCGCGCGAAAAATTCTGCTGACGGGTGGCGCCGGATTTATCGGCTCGCACGTCGCCGAGGCTCTCGTCCGCAGCGGCACAAAGCTCGCGATTGTCGATTCTCTTGACAATTTCTACCCTCCCGCCTGGAAGCGCGCCAATCTGGAAGACGTCCGCCGCGTCGGCCGCTTCGATTTCCACGAAGCCGATATCTGCCACGCTCCGCGAGTGCGCGAAATCTTCCGCGCCTTCCGCCCGGACATAATCATCCACCTGGCGGCCCGCACCGGTGTTCGACCTTCGATCGAGCAGCCGCAGCTCTATGAGCGCGTGAACATCTCCGGCACTCTCAATCTCCTCGATCTCTGCCGCGAATTCCGAGTGCAGAATTTCATTTTTGGTTCGTGCAGTTCCGTGTACGGCGCCGCTAGCAAAGCTCCATTTGTCGAAAGCGAGATGAATCTCCAACCCATCTCTCCCTACGCTGCCACAAAAATTGCAGGAGAACTACTTTGCTGCACCTATGCGCATCTCTACCCTTTGGCCGTAAACTGCCTGCGCTTCTTTAACGTCTATGGCCCGCGGCAACGTCCCGATCTCGCCATTCACAAATTCACGGCGCTGATCGAAGCCGGCAAGCCTGTCCCCGTTTACGGTGATGGATCCTCCGGCCGCGATTACGTGTTCATCACCGATATCGTCTCCGGGGTGTTCGGCGCGCTCGATTTCACGCCGCCCGTCGCCAATGGTGCCCGCTTCGAGGTCTTCAATCTCGGAAATTCGCATCCGCTAACGCTCAACGAGATGATCGCCGCCATCGAGCAGGCCACCGGTAGCAAAGCCAGACGCTCTACGCAACCGATGCAGGCGGGCGACGTCCCTCTAGCCTGGGCCGATCTCACAAAGTCGAAGACCTCTCTAGGCTACGCCCCAGTTACAACGTTTGAAGACGGCCTAAAGAAATTCGTGGAATGGTACCGTTCTGTCCCACCAACCCGCCGGGCGTGATGTCTCATGGTGTTTCTAATCGAAACTCATCATCGGGGGCGGCGCGCTCAAAGGTGGAATGCCGCTCTCCAAGTACATCGCCGATCGTTTCAGAACGACTTTTCAGATCATATTCACGGGTGCTAAGTTGTCGGAGTATCACACGGGTTTTTGCGCTTCTTGGAAGATAGTGTTGACAAACCTTCCTCTTCTCGAGAATTTTGACAATCAGGTATTCGACGACCGGATGCTGGCGTAGTGCATCTGATTCGGCTGTCGCATCGGCGAGGTTTTTGATCCATCCAAGTATTTCGACGAAGTATTCTGAATCAATTTAACTCGCAGCATGAAATACGGGTTGGAGTGCTTCGGACGACACTGCAGTGCTTGCTGCAAAAATCGGGAATCGCACGGTTCCGCTTGGTCAGACCTGTAGGCAGATGGTTCCTGTTAGACTATGATTCGCGTGGGTCAGGCTCCAACCCGCGAAGCGACGCTCGAGCGGAGGCCGTGCCTTCACAATTCGAGCGTGCCGGAACGCCCGGGGTGCTACGAGACTGATTTGTTCGAGTGGACCCAATATTCCGCCGCACCAGAGGAGTGAGCAAAAACCTATGAAAGGCGTAGTTCTCGCAGGAGGAACCGGCAGCCGTTTGAATCCGCTCACTCGCGTGACGAACAAGCATCTCTTGCCGGTATTCAACAAGCCAATGGTGTACTATCCGATTCAAACGCTTGTGAACGCCGGGATTCACGAAATTCTGCTCGTCACCGGCGGCAAGAATGCGGGAGAATTCTTGCGCTTGTTGGGAAACGGTCGCGATTTCGGATTGAAACATCTGAATTACACCTACCAAGAGGGTGAAGGTGGAATCGCGGAAGCGCTCGGCCTCGCGGAATATTTTGCAGGAGGCGAGCCGATCTGCGTCATCCTCGGAGACAATATTATCGAGAATAACGTCAGCCACGCCGTCGAAAGCTTCAAAAAACAGAAGGACGGTGCAAAAATTCTCCTTAAGAAAGTGCCGGATGCGATGCGGTTCGGAGTGGCAGAGATTCGCGGCGATCGCGTCGCCGGAATCGAGGAAAAGCCGCAGTCACCGAAATCGAACTACGCCGTCATTGGAATCTATTTTTACGACCACACGGTATTTGAAAAAATTCGGCGTCTGAAGCCTTCCGGGCGGGGAGAACTTGAAATTACAGATGTGAACAACTTTTACATAGAGGAAGGGAAGCTGACGTACGACATCCTCGAAGGATGGTGGACAGACGCCGGCACATTCGAATCACTGCTTCGCGCCAACAATCTCGTGGCGAAGACGGGCGCCAACAAGATGGGCCCGCTAGACCACGATTCACGAACGATCTCGCGGGGTGCGCCGCAGTGAGACTTTTTGTGACGGGCGGAGCCGGATTCATCGGTTCAAATTTCATACGTCACGTCCTCGGTTGCCGGCCGGAGATCGCGGTTCTGAACTACGATAAATTGACGTACGCTGGGAATCTAGCGAACCTCGATGCTGTCAGTTGTGATCCCCGATATTCATTCGTGCGAGGGGATATCTGTGACTGCGCAACCGTTGAGTCGGCAATGCGCGGATGCGATGCGGTTGTGCATTTTGCGGCCGAGTCCCATGTCGATCGCACTATCGGCGAGCCCACACCGGCGATCGAGACGAACGTGACCGGGACATTTATTTTGCTCCAGGCAGCCCGAAAGCTTCGAGTGCAGCGGTTTGTTCATATTTCAACGGATGAAGTGTACGGCGACTTGGCGGAAGGGACTCACGCGACCGAAGAATCACGCCTCCAGCCGAGCAGTCCGTACTCCGCTTCGAAGGCAGGCGCAGATCTGCTGGTGCGCTCGTTCGTGCGAACTTACAGATTCCCCGCGGTAATCACGCGGTCGTCGAATAATTACGGCTCGCATCAGTTTCCGGAAAAGTTTCTGCCGCTGATGATCACGAACGCTCTCGAGAGTCAGCCGTTGCCCATATATGGGGATGGTCGGCAGCAGCGAGACTGGGTCCATGTCGAGGACAACTGCCGCGCGATTTTGGCGGTGCTCGAGCGCGGCCGGCTCGGAGAGATTTACAATATCGGCGGATCCGATATCGAAGAGAATCTGACGATGGCGCGGCGGCTATTGAAATTGCTGGGCAAACCAGAGACGCAGCTTGTGTTTGTGGCAGATCGTCCCGGACATGACCGCCGCTATGCTCTCGATTGCACCAAGATCAGGACGGAACTCGGTTGGGAGCCAGCGATTCCACTCGAAGAGGGATTGCGCCAGACCATCGAGTGGTATCGGTCGAATCCGGGTTGGGTAGCGGGAGTTCGTGGCGGCGAATATCGGGCATATTACGAAAAATACTATGAAAACCGCGAGGCGTCGCTCGATGAAATTGCGCGGCCGGCGCGGGAATCGCCTCGCTAGCCAAGCAGCGATGCGCCCTCACTTCCCTAGCGCAATAGGGAATGCGGCTTGTCCCTTCCTTGTTTTGTCGGATGCCGCGCAACGGTTCCGTGCTCCGGCATCGCGCTAAACCGGGACATCAGCGCCCCAGCGGGGGAGTCTGGTAGAGTCATGATGATTTTTCGCGTCGCCGGCCTGTTGACCTATTCCGCAAGGAGCACGCCTACCGTTGGAGCGAATTGAGACATCGCTTCCTGGTGTGTGGGAGCTGCGGCCGAAAATTATTCGCGATGGTCGCGGCTTCTTTACCGAGACGTACCATCACGCGAATTTCGTCCAGCTCGGCATCACCCATTCTTTCGTCCAGGACAATCATTCGTCCTCTCGCAGGGGAACACTGCGCGGCCTACACTACCAACTGAATCACCCTCAGGCAAAATTGTGTCGGGTTGTTGAAGGCGAGGCCCTGGACGTCGCAGTCGACATTAGGCTCGGATCGCCGCACTTTGGGAAGTGGACGAACGTGAAACTTTCTGCAAACGCCCAAAACGGGATTTACATTCCTGCAGGATTCGCACATGGGTTTTTGGCGCTGACCGATACCGTCCAGTTTCTCTACAAGTGCAGCGATTACTATGATCGAGCGGACGAACACGGAATACTCTGGAACGATCCCGATCTGCAGATTAGCTGGGGGATTGAGCGCCCGCTGCTTTCGGAAAGAGACAGGAAGAACCCTCTGCTGGCCGCGGTTCCCCGGGAATTCCTGCCTCGATACGCGTCGAAATGAAACCGAAAATTCTGTTGACTGGTCGGACAGGGCAGATTGGCGCGGAACTTTTGCAGTTTCTTCCGCGTTTGGGGAAAGTGATTGCGCCGGATCGCGGGGAGTTGGACCTGTTAAAACCCAGCGACATTCGCCGAGCGATTCGAGAGATTCGGCCGCACTTGATTGTGAACGCTGCAGGCTACACCGCCGTTGATCGAGCAGAAACGGACGAGGTCACGGCGCGTACTATCAATGCCGAAGCTCCGGCGTTGATGGCTACAGAAGCGAGATTAGCTGGCGCGGCCTTCTTGCATTACTCGACCGACTACGTGTTTGACGGCTTGAGGAAGGCTCCGTATGAAGAGACTGACCCACCGAATCCGGTAAATGTCTATGGCAAGACCAAACTCGAGGGCGAGCAGGCCATACGAGAGTCCGGCGTGCCTCACCTGATCATTCGGACCGCTTGGGTGTACGGCACGCGAGGCCAAAACTTCTTGCTTACAATTCTGCGTCTCGCCACAGAACGCGACGAGCTGCGCGTGGTGAACGATCAGACTGGGGCGCCCACCTGGTCGCGCGAGATCGCTGCCGCAACCTCATCGATCTTGACGAAACTCTTCGCGAGCGAGAAGCGTCTTGACTCTCTAACAGAACTAGGCGGGATCTATCACCTGACAGCCGCAGGCGAGACGACTTGGTATGAATTTGCACAAAGGATTTTCGAAGAGGCTCCCCAGAATTCTAGCAGCTTTCCGTGGCTCCGTACCGCGACAGGTGGTCAGCCGTTAATCTTTCGACGCGTGATTCCGATCTCTACCCGCGAATACCCCACTCCAGCGGCTCGCCCTGCGTATAGTGTTCTTTCGAATACACGTGTGGCGCACGTCTTTGGCTGTGAATTAGCAGACTGGCGGATGCAACTTCATAAACTTTTCTCGCCGAAGAATTCAGCGGCGCGAGCGATCTGAACGAACGGCAGACCGACGTCGCCGCCGACAGATTGAGCCGAGAAAATCGTTTGTAGAACTTCCTGACGCGACCTAATTTCTGCAAATTTCTCGCGAGTAAGTTTTCAACAGCCTCAAAGCCCTCTGGCACACGCGCATCCAGCAGCCGCCTAGATCCTCTCGTAGACGAGAGCTAAAATTTCGCGAGCTTTGCGTTCACAGGACTGGCACTCGAGTGGGTCGAGGCAGAAGACCCAGGCGCCGAAGAAGGCCAGAGGCAGGGCAACACCGACCTGGAGAAAGAAAATTATCAGATTTGAGGGCGGCAGCAGTTGCTCGAATGCGTACATGCAAAGGGCAAACGGCAAGACTGCCACGCCGGGACGCACCCAAGCAGACATGACGTAATCCTGAATAGGAGAGCCAAGGGTGCGCCGCATGAACCACGGCCAAAACAGCAGGCTGGTAGCTAGGCTAGGGATTGCGGTTGCCCAGGCCACTCCGACGATCCCCCTGGAGCGAACCAGAGCAACGGCGAGCACCAGGTTGCAAAGCCCCTGGGCAAGCAGCACCGGGACTACGGCCTTGTGCTTGCCGATTCCGAGCACGACGGACTGGGCAACCTGGCAGGCGGCATTAAAGAGCGCCGCTACGAACAAGACTCGAAGCACTTGGCCGCAAAGTTCGCCATACTCGCGACCCATCCACAAGTCAATGAAGGTGCGTCCACGCAGGATGAACGTGACGGCGATGGGCAGCATGATCAAGCTGGCATTGCGCGCACCGACGCGCAGGAACCCCTTGAGCTCATCGTGCCGGGTCTGGGCATCCAGCTTGCTGGCGGCTGGAGTCATGGCATTGGCAAGTCCGGCGACCAGGCTGCGCGAGTAATTGCGAGGGTTCGTGGCGATGGAAAAAAAGGCCAGCTTGCCGATGGGGAGAAATACCCCGATGATCAGCACATCGGTGTAATAAATCAGCTCCAAAGCGACATCGAGCAAGAACGAGAACACACTGAAGGAGAGAATCATCGCCAGGTGCAGGCGCGTGAACAGGCCCAGGCGTATCCGCAGCTGCGGGTAAATCCGAAAACTCAACGATAATTGGGCGAGGCAGCCGGCCAGACTGTACGCCAGTTCGACGAGCGCCAGACCGACGAGCCCACCTCCAAACATCAACGTCAAGAACACGCCGAGCGCTCGTGCGGCGCCGAGGGCAATGTCGAGCGCATTCATGGCCTCGAAGCGTTGGAGTCCCGCGAGGCATCCTGCGAAAGCGCCCTTAATGAGCCACGCGGCTACGTTGGCACCCGCCAAAAAGAGGGCTATTTTGACCTGCCGTTGGTAGATCGCGGGGATATTAAAGAGCCGGACAGCGAATAGGGCCGCCATCGCTCCGGCGATAACCGCTAACAACGCGGCAAGGGTGAAAAATCCCAGAGCGGAGGTAAGAATACGGCTAGCCGAATGATCGTCGCCTTGTGCATGGAATTTCGAAACAAAGCGCGTCACTGCATTGCGCACTCCCAAATCCACGAATTGCAAGTAACTCGTCAGAGAGACGATCAGGACCCAGACTCCATAGCCGGTGCTTCCCAGGTGGCGAACAACGAAGGGCGATAAGAAGAAACTGATGAGAATGCCAAAAGCCAGTACACCCCAATTCGATATGACGTTTCGGCCCAGGCTCGGCTGCGGTTGACCAGGCCGGACTAAGGGGTTCATGGCCATACCTAATGCGGCCTCACAGGGTAAGAGCTGAAATCCAACTTGAGCCAGACACCGCCAGGCCCGCGTCGTCTGGTTAGATGAAAATGACAGTCCATCCGAAGTGGGTATGTGAGTGTACTAAGCCGCGGAACGTTTGCGCTGGGAGGAAAGGCCTTTGGTGCCGTACCCGCTAATGTCAGCCCGCTCGCTCGTAACGACGCTTCGAAGTCTATCGAGGTTCTTCAGGCCGCGGCAGCATACGAGCTTGGAGGTGCGACCTACGCTCTCTATCCTGTCTTCATCCGCGGACAGGCTTTTCTGGCTGCGCATCAGGGCAGCGAAGCCGCCGCCGAGTTTCAGAAAACCCTCGACGATCGCAGCGTTGTGCAAAACGGACCCATCGGCGCACTGGCCCATCTCGGCCTCGCCCGCGCCTACGCCTTGCAGGGCGACACCGCCAAAGCTCGCGCCGCCTACAATGATTTCTTCACGCTCTGGAAAGACGCCGAGCCCGACATTCCCATCCTTCAGCAAGCTAAGGCCGAGTACGCAGAATTGAAATAATCTCTGTCTTGATCTGGACGACCCATCAGAATCCCAGGATATGCCCCAGTATTAAACCGCCGGTTCCTGCTCATTGCACGCGCTGAGAGTGGCTTTTACGCCGAATTCGGCCCAAATATGCAGGAGTCCTGAAAGTTGGGGCAGGTTTCGGTTTTTCTTGGCCCGTCTAATTTCAGACCGAAAATCACGGTCTCTCCAGCCGCGAATCAGAAAACAACTGCTCGGACCTTAGCTCTGCGACCGAGGCGCTGAAATCCTTTCGGTCGCTGAGCAAACAATCCAAGACGTTCAATGATGTTGCAGTATGGCTTTGCTGTCCCAGATTGAACATCATTGCTTCGGGCCTGATGACATCCTTGGACCATGGCAAAAATGAAATACAAAAGAAAATCGGACAAAGCAGTCCTTGCCAGCGTCACGAAGGAAATGGCGCAGCCCCGCGTGGCCGAATCCGCGCGAATACGGGCTGCAAACCGTTCATTCCAGGCAATACACCCAGTAAACCTCCGAAAATCTTCGCACAACCGTGTACCCTCGCTCAAAAAGCGCTCAACACCGCGTGATCTGCCTTCAAAATCTCAGCAGGGAACTCTGCTCACGCTATTTGTGCAGCCAGAGTACGGCATCACCCGAGAACGGCGCAGTAAACGTTTTGCTCGTCGTCACTGTCACCGAACCAGTCTGAACTACCGAGTGCGTCGAAGGATTGAACCATTCAAACGTATATGTTCCCGGAACCGTAGTTAAGGTGAACGAATTCGACCCGCTGTACACGAGATATTGCGATCCTGGATTTGCGAGACAGAATCCGCTCGAGGAAAGCAAATCCTGCGGCGTCATGTTGATCAAATCAATCTTTTTGCTGTAGGTGAGAATGTCTCCCATGGCGTTCCGTGTGGAATCCCACTGCGGATCAACCGTTGAGCACTGATTGTTCGAGCAGGGTGGCCCAGGATTGTTGTTATAGCCCGGATAACTTGACGATGGCGCATTCACAAGATACTGATCCATGAAGAGCGTGCTGTTGCCACGAGTGAAGTTCTGCCAAACCCACGCCTGCGAGCCGCAGATCCCGCAGTCGTGGTCCGTATCGTTGATGACTACCTTGCAGTTGGGAGAAGACGGATTCGCCGCGCCGCTGTTCCCGGTGATGGTCGGGCATTGCCCGGTCGCATCGGAAGGTGGAGTCAGTCCAGTTCCGCCGAACGACGGCGAGACCCAGTCCGCGGCGCTGTTATAAAGCGTCTGGTCTGTCCCGCCTTTGTACTGGAAAACCATGCCGACGGGATGCTGCTTCGGCAGAGAAGCCTCGACGCTTTTCACATAACTGATGACACTGGCCTGCCAGGTGTCCGAGCCCGGGGACGGCGATTCGTCCGATACCGCGTAGAGCACGTTATCCAGATCGTTCACCGCATTAATCACCTGCGAGAGGTACTGCTGCTCGAGAGTCCACACTTGTGAAGTTATCTTGGAGTTGTCGGTCGGGCAGGTGTTCGGACAATTGACGCCGTTGACGTTGTTGCCGTTCTCAAAGGGATTGCCATCATGTGAGTTCACGTCAAGTTGGAACTCGTAGCCATTAAACAGATAGATCGAGACGTAGATGCCATTCTGTCCTGCTTCGATGATCCGGGCGCGCAGGCGGCTGAAGTAGTTCGGGTCAAGCTGCGTGAAATCGAATTGCAGCCCGCCGTCGTTCGCAGTGCCAGGCCCGGTGCGCACCCACGGATACGGCGCCGCCGTAAATTGTATCGGCGCTTCGTTGGCAGTTCCTCCATTGGGAAGCCACCACGTCCACATATGCATAAAATTGAAGCCGTGAGACTTCATGAAGTTCATGTAGCTGTCATAATTGAACGTTGCCGGCGCAGGTGTTCCCTGATCCTGCAGGTTTTCCCAGGTATGCGACCCGGCGAGCAATACCACATTCCCACTCGGAGTCGTGAAATAGCGCGGATTTACCTTGCTGACTGAGAGCGGCCCGGGCGGCGAGTTCGAGTTCGACACCGTCACTGCCACGGCCGCGGAGGTTGCCGTATTCCCCGACGTATCTTTAGCCGTCGCCGAGACAGAATGCTGGCCGTTGCTCGTCATCGCCGTGTTCCACGAGACGCTATAGGGAGAAACCGTAACCGCCGAGCCGAGATTCGCTCCGTCCAGCAAGAACTGCACACTTGCCACCGCGACGTTATCCGACGCATTGGCGGAAACGGTCGCGGTTCCTGAAACCGATGCGCCATTTGCCGGCGCCGTCATGGAAACGGTCGGTGGCGTGTTATCGGTCGTATTCGTCGTGCCGAACGAGTAGCCGCTGCTGGTAACCGTGTTTCCGCTGCCGTCGACGGACTGCACGCTGAAGAAGTACAGCGTGCTCGGCGAGAGCCCGGAGATGGTTTGTGAATGACTGGTTGAAAGCGTTGTGTTTTTCGTTGTGGACGACCCCAGACTCGACGTCGTGCCGTACATCACTTGCGATGTGGCGGGTGCGCTCGTGGTCCACGAAACCGTTGCGGAATTCGTTGTGACGTTGTTCGCCGCCACATTCGAGATCGTCATGCCACTTCCGCTGCTGCCGGCGGTCAGGCGAAGCGTGTGAACGTCGATGTTCCAGTCGTTGACGAGCACGTACACGCCCATCGCCGGGAAGTATTGGAACCGACCAAACGTTCCGTTCGATGTGTGGGCAGAACCCGTATGTGACGAGTCGGGAGGAGCGCTCGTGTTATAGGTCTGCGTCGTGCACGAATCTGTGTCGGGATTGTAGAGATAGACGGTCGGTCCAAAGTCGGGCCAGCCCACCACGAGGTTCAGCACCGAATCGAAGGCCAGTCCGTCGGCGTTCCCCATGATGGGGCCACATGCTGTCGCTGTGAGTGCAGTGGCCGTGTAGCTACTCCCTGTCGCGATGCTGATTTTCGAGGCCACGCCGTCACCGAACCGTAGGAACAATTTCCTCACCGGGTCAATGACCGTGTTCGTGTGGATGGTCAGGTCGCTGGGTCCCGTGTTGAGGTGCGTATAGCTGTTCGTCGAGAAGTTGTACGACCAGAACCCGCCCGTCGAGCACGAATCGTTGACGAACACGAGTTGCGTGTTCGGGTCATACTGTGCTTGGGGATTGCCGTTGCCAGCGCAAGGGTGGATGCCACCGTTGCCGAGCGTCGCATCCATGTGCTGCCAGCCGTTTGGAGAGCCTGATCCGACCTGCGATAGATTGAGCGTCCAAGTGTCCTGACTGAATCCACCGCCAGGGCACCACGGCACACCGCCCCAGACAAACATTCGATCTGCACTGGCAATGTAAGCAAGACCACCGTATGTGTGGCGGGAACTGGCCGAGCCGTCACTGTAGTTTGCGGAGCACGTGGGTGTGGGATTGGAGGGGTCGTCGGCCCGCG
The DNA here is from genome assembly GCA_963841235.1 of uncultured Acidobacteriota bacterium. Lineage (GTDB taxonomy): Bacteria > Acidobacteriota > Terriglobia > Acidiferrales > UBA7541 > Palsa-147. The sequence goes on from CAWJBU010000004.1 coordinate 136,676, forward strand.
CGAACTTCAGCGTGTTGAGGTCGAAGTAGTAGATTTCGTTCCCGGCGTAGTCGTTATGCCCGCCGCCCCAGACCCACAGTCGATTGCGCTTCGTATCGGCGATTCCTCCATTCCACGCCACGACAACTCCATTGCAGTTCGATGCGAAGTTATACCCGTAGCCGCCGAAATTATTCGGCGGGCAGTTTCCCTGCAGTTGCTGGCCCGCCACATCGAACCACCCGAGGGTCGTCGGAATTCCGCCGCCGGACGACTGATTGCTGACGGTCACGTTCACCCCTGAGCTGATCGCATTGTTGCCCGAAGTATCCGTCGCGATGGCCGACAGCGTATGGCTACCGTTCACGTAGCTCGTGGTATCCCACGAGAAGTTGTAGGGTGAAGACGTCTCGGCTGGTCCTACGTTATTTCCGTCAACCTGGAACTGGACCGTGGACACAGCGACGTTGTCAGAAGCGGATGCCGTGATCGAAATAGTGCCGGAGACGGTTGCCCCCGAAGCAGGAGCAGTAATAGAGACACTTGGCGGAGTCGTATCGGAGTTAACTGTCAGGGTCGCTGCTGAGCTGGGCGTGCTTCCCGCCACGTTACTCACGACGACTAGAAACGTCGCGCCGTTATCGGACGTCGTGGTAGCTGGAGTCGTATAGCTCGCCGAGGTCGCTCCGGTAATCGCCACGCCGGTTTTCTGCCATTGGTAGCTCAACGGCGAAGTTCCCGCGGCGGTGACGGAGAACGTGGCCATCTGACCCGCCGTTACCGTGACGCTCGCCGGCTGCGAGGTGATGCTGGGCGCCACCTGGACCGTCAGCGTCGCGGTATTGCTGGTTGCATTCCCTACGGCATTGCTAACTACGACACGGAAAGTCGAAGCGTTGTCGACCGCGGTGGTCGGCGGAGTCGTATAGCTCGATGATGTTGCGCCGTTGATCGAAGAACCATTTCCTTGCCACTGGTAGCTCAAGGGCGCTGTTCCAGAGGCGACCACGGAGAACGTGGCCACCTGCCCGGCGATTACCGTCTGATTCGCCGGCTGTGTAGTGATGCTTGGCGGCACTTGGACCGTCAGCGTTGCGGTGTTGCTTGGTGTGCTTCCCGCGGCATTGCTGACCAGCACACCGAACGTCGAGCCATTGTCGGCCGCGGTGGTCGTTGGAGTCGTATAGCTCGCCGAGGTCGCTCCGGTAATCGCCACGCCGGTTTTCTGCCATTGGTAGCTCAACGGCGAAGTTCCCGCGGCGGCGACCGAGAACGTGGCCATCTGACCCGCCGTTACCGTGACGCTCGCCGGCTGTGTAGTGATGCTTGGCGGCACTTGGACCGTCAGTGTTGCGGTGCTGCTTGGTGTGCTTCCCGCGGCATTGCTGACCAGCACACCGAACGTCGAGCCATTGTCGGCCGCGGTCGTCGCCGGAGTCGTGTAGCTCGATGATGTTGCACCGCTTATCGCCAAACCGCTCTTCTGCCACTGGTAGCTCAGAGGTGGTGTCCCAGAGGCGACCACGGAGAACGTGGCTGCCTGCCCTGCCGTGACCGATTGATCCACCGGCTGCGACGTAATCGTTGGCGGCATAGGAGCTGCGTTCACCGTCAGCGTCGTCGAGCCGGTAACGCCGTTTAGGGATGCACTTATGTTTGAACTTCCGGCAGCGACACCATTGGCGAGCCCAGCCAGGTTTATCGTCGCAACCAGAGGTGCATCTGAGCTCCACGCCACCGACGAGGTCAAGTCCTGCGTGCTGCTGTCGGCGTACGTCCCGGCAGCGTGAAACTGAATCGATAGCCCGACTGGGACCACTCCGTTCGTAGGAGTGACTGCGATCGAGACCAGCGCCGGCGAACTTACCGTCAGAGCAGTAGTGCCGCAGATCGAGCCGGCACATGCGATTATTGTCGTTGAGCCGGCCGCCACGGCATCGGCCGCGCCGAGATTGCTGGCATCATCGGTGATGGTTGCCACCACGGAGCTGGAAGAGCTCCACGTCACCGACGCCAGCGTTTGTGTAGTGCCGTCGCTGAAAGTGCCCGTAGCGGCAAAGCGCTGAGTTGCGCCGAGAGGAACTACCGGCGTAACCGGACTCACAGAAATCGATACGAGCCCTGAGGGTGTCAGGGTGCCCGGCTCATACACCTCGGCACTACTCGTGGCGATGTTAGCGCTGCCAGAGCCTCCCGCAAACAGAACCATTCCGTTGTTCAGAAACGTCGTGGTGTGATATTCCCGCGCGGTATTCAGGCTACCGGTGGGCGAGATGGTCCCGGCCGTCGGATCGTACAGCTCCGCACTGGCCAAGACGCTGCCGCTAACGCCTCCCGCAATGAGAACCGTCCCATTGTTGAGCAGGGTCGTGCTGTGATATTCCCGCGCGGTATTCAGGCTACCGGTGGGCGAGAAGGTCCCGCTCGTAGGATCGAACAGCTCCGCACTGGCCAAGACGGAGCCGTTAAAGCCTCCCGCGATCAAAACCTTTCCATTGTTCAGCAGCGTCGCGGTGTGATATTCGCGCGCGGTGTTCACGCTGCCAGTTGGCGCGAATGTTCCGACCACGGAATCGTAGAGCTCCGCACTGGCCAAGACGGAGCCGTTAAAGCCTCCTGTGATCAGTACCGTTCCGTTGTTCAGAAGCGTTGCGGTGTGATATTCGCGCGCGGTGTTCAGGCTGCCGGTTGGCGCGAATGTTCCGACCGCGGGATCGTAGAGCTCCGCACTGGCCGTGGCGTTATTAGTGCTGTCAAAGCCTCCTGCGATCAGTACCGTTCCATTGTTCAGAAGCGTTGCGGTGTGATACTCGCGCGCGGTATTCAGGCTGCCGGTTGGCGCGAATGTTCCGACCGCGGGATCGTAGAGCTCCGCACTGGCCGTGGCGTTATTAGTGCTGTCAAAGCCTCCTGCGATCAGTACCGTTCCATTGTTCAGAAGCGTTGCGGTGTGATACTCGCGCGCGGTATTCAGGCTGCCGGTTGGCGCGAATGTTCCGACCGCGGGATCGTAGAGCTCCGCACTGGCCGTGGCGTTATTAGTGCTGTCAAAGCCTCCCGCGATCAAAACCTTTCCATTGTTCAGCAGCGTCGCGGTGTGATCTTCGCGCGCGGTGTTGAGGCTGCCAGTGGCAACGAAGCCGGGGGTAACCATCAATATAGCCTGGTTGCTGCTGATGGAGCTGTAGGTCGCTTGAATCGTCGTCTGCCCCGGCGCGGCTGCGGATGCCATGCCCGTATTAGCGCCGATTGCTGCTACGGTCACCACGGACGATGTCCATGTTGCCGACGAGGTCAAGTCCTTCGTGCTGTTGTCGGCGTAATTCCCGGTGGCGTGAAATTGCATGGCTCGCCCTACGGGAACCGCTCCGTTCGAGGGGTTGACCGCGATCGAGACCAGCGCAGGCGGCGCGACGGTCAGGTTGGTTGAGCCGCTTATCGAGTTCAAAGTCGCCGTGATCGTGGACGCGCCTTGCGCGACGCTGGTGGCCAGGCCCTGAGTGCCGGACGTATTGCTAATCGTCGCTACGGCCGGAACGGACGAATTCCAGGCCACGGAAGCGGTGAGATCCTGAGAACCGCCGCCGCTGAACTTGCCCATGGCTATGAATTGCTGCGCAGTTCCCACCGGGATCTGCGGACCAGCAGGCGTGACGGTAAGTGAGGTAAGGCCGCTGGCATTGCCTGTGCCGGAGAGGCTAACCAGAGTGGGGCTGCCATAGGCGCTGTTGGGAATCGTGAGAGTGCCGGGCCGCGAGCCGATTACTCTAGGAGTAAACGTCACTCCTACTTTGCATGTGAATCCCGCACCGACGTTGGAGCCACATGTGTTACTGGCCACCGCAAAATCTCCGCTCGTAACAACCGGCGAAACAGCCAGAGTTGTGTTCAGATGGTTCGTCAGCGTCACCGTTTGAGCAGAGCTGGTCGTGCCCACAGTGCGGCTGGAAAACGTCAGGCTCGAAGGGGAAACGGTGACGGGCAAGGAGCCCGTCCCGGACAGGCTGACTGTCTGTGGACTGTTCGAGGCGTTGTCGTTGAATGTCAGTGTGCCGGCGCGCGAGCCAGTAACAGCCGGAGAGAATGTAACCCCGATCGTGCAGGTGGCTCCCGCCGCGATACTTGCGCCGCAGGTGTTGGTTGCAATAGAGAAGTCTCCGCTGGGAGAAATGCTGGAAAACGCGAGTGCCGTGATCTTGCGGTTCGTCAGCGTGACTGATTTGGCCGCGCTGACGTTGCCAACAGCCACCGTCCCGAAACTCAAGGTGGCCGTCGAGAGTGTGACCTGAGCCACGCCGGTGCCAGAGAGGGCCACTGACTGGGGGCTCGAGGACGCGCTGTGGGTCACCGTCAACGTAGCCGTTCGACTGCCCAACGCGGAAGGTATAAACGTAACGTTGATGCTGCAGCTCTTTCCCGCGCCGAGCGTGCTTGGACTGATAGGACAGTTCCCTCCAGAAACAAAATCGGTCGGAGCGGTCCCTCCACCGATGGCGATACTCTTGATCGTCATGGCAAGGGTTTGCGAATTCTTGAACGTCGCGGTCGCAGGAGCGCTGGCTATGCCGACTGCTTGGTTGCCGAAGGATAAGTTGGAGGGGGTCAGCCTCGTCTGTGCGAATGCCGAGGAACCAATGAGGACCACAGATGCTGCGAAGATAATTCTGAACCAGTAGGGTGCCGTTCCACCCAAGCTTGAATTGGAACCACGTAAGCGATTGGGTCCGGTCGGTCTGCCCGTGACGGCCTCCGGCTTAGGGCCGTCCAGTCCGGCCCAAAGCTCCTATCCTTGGCCGAGTCGCCCGGACTTGCCACAGGAGAATTTCTGAGGCAAGTTTGCGAAATGAAACATTAACACATAATTCACGACAAGCTATTTGTCAACATAAACTTACATAAACTTACTGACTATCACTGTAAGACGAGAATGGCCAGTCTATTCGTGGCGATAATAGCCATGAAGAAGGTGAGCCCGAATGCGCAGCGTAAATGTGGCGGAACTAAAGAATCGGTTGAGCAAGTACCTTTCATTTGCCAAGGCCGACGAAGAAGTGGTGATCCGAGACCGAAATCGCCCGGTGGCGAAACTGGTTCCGTTTTTAGCGGAAGGCGCCAACGACCAGGAACTAGCACGTGTCGCGGCCGGGAAACTGCGTCTCCCCAAAGTGCGACTTGATGTTAAGGAGCTCTTGAAAATCCCAACGGGAAGCGTTCCAGGAAACAAGGCGATCAAGGCAGTTATAGCCGATAGAGAAGAAGAGTTCTGAAGAGAACAACGGCGTTCTGGGATGCCAGCGCGTTGGTTCCCTTGTGTATTCACGAAGCTGCTGTTTGACGGTAGTTTCGGTTTTTCTTGGCCCATCCTATTTCAGCACGAAAATCACGGTCTTTCTAGACTCGAATCCGTCGAACCCTTACTCGAATTGACGACGCGATTGCAAAGACCTATCGATCGAGTAGCGGATTAGCGTAACTCCGATGTGACGCCACTAAACGACGCGTCCACAATGAGCATGATGTGTCGCGCCGGAATGTTGTAAAGGTTGTGTCCCGAATGCTGTAGAAAAGTGAATAGCGCATTTTCTATGAGAAGTCATGAAAATCTTTCCTTTTAAGCAGTAGCCTCTTCTTTCTCTCCGAGGTCGCGGTAGCCGTTGATGCGGTGCAGCTTCATCTGTCCGCTGACCCACAACCCGAAGAACACCCGCAGCACGGCGCCTTCGTTGGGCAGTGCCGCCTGGGTTTTTACTCGGCGGCGAAACTCTTGCTGCATCCGCTCGATGATGTTCGTCGTGCGCAGCGACAGGTGCTGGCTCGCCGGGAACTGGTAGAACGTCAGCAGTTGCTCGCCCGCCTCTTCCAAGCTCGCCGCGACGGTGGGGCACAGCTTCTTCCACTTCAACAGAAACGCCGCGTGCGCCTGCTGGGCCGCGTGCTGAGTTTCGGCGTAGACGATCCGGTGGTAGTCCTCGCGCACGGCTTCGTGCGCGTGTTTCGGAGATTTCGCCATCAGGTTCCGCAGCTTGTGCACCGTGCAGCGCTGGTGCGCCACGCCGGGCCACAGCCGATCCAGCGCCGCTCCCAACCCCGCGTTGCCGTCGCTAATCACCAGTCGCGGACGGCCCATCTTCCGTGCCGCCAGATCCTCCAGCAACATCTGCCACCCGTCGCTGGACTCCGCTCCGGCACTCATCAGGCTCAGCAGCACCTTCTCGCCCGTGTCCTTCACCCCCAGCGCCACCAGCACCGCCAGCGACACCACGCGGCCCACACTGCGAACCTTCGGGTAAATCGCATCCAGGTACAGATACACAATCTTCTCTTCGGCCAGGTCCCGCCGCTGCCAGAGGCGATAACTTTCTTCCCGACGCGTGACCAGCCGTGACACCGCGCTTTTCGACAGCGCCGCACCGCTCAGCAGCGGCTCGAGCGCCCCGCGGATCCGCCGCGTATTGCTTCCCGACAGATACACGCCCAGAACGCTCTGCTCGACTTCCCGGCTGCTCCGTCGGTAGCGCGGCACCAGCTGACTGTGCCATTCCCGCTCGCCACCCTCGGGCGTGATCAGTCGTCCCCGCGGCACTCGCAGCGAGACGGCGCCTGTGCGCAGCATCAACCTCCTCGGCTTGCCTCCGTGCCGATACCCGCACCGCTCCGCCACGCGCTGGCTGCGCCCGGCTCCCAGTGCCCCCTCCACTTCTTCCTCCAACACCATCTCGATGATCTCCCGCACCCGCTCCCGAATCGCCGCCTCTAACCCTTCTCGCAGAGAACTCTCTTGGCCCGCTTCTGTTGCAGTGCTAGTCTCCGCCATGGCGTATTCCTCCTGTGCCCGAAACCTCCGCCTAAGAGATTCCGGGTTCTTGGTTCCTCACTTCTCAGGAGAATACGCCTTCTACTTTTCTACAGGAATCGGGACAGAACCGCGGAGAGATGGATATCAACGTTTCAGGAATCGTTAGTCCCAACCGGATCTGCCACGGCTTTGTCGTCTTGACCGCCGAAGAACTCCGCTTTCTTCATATGAAGCACTGGGAGTCTCATTTGAACTTGATTTGTCCGATATGCAGGACAAGGTTTCAGGCGCGAGCGCGCGACGTGATCGAACGCGAAGTTAGTCCTTAAATTGGCGTGGTGAGTTGTGGGCGGCGTTTCGCGAAGCGAATCCGTCCATCGCCCTCAATTTGACGAACCTGTTAAAACCACCTATTGTTCGAGTCCCATGATAATCAGTGATCGTCTACGCCAACTGCGCGAATCGAAGCATATGAGCCAAGGCGACATTGCAAAACGTACTGGTCTCATTCGTTGTTACATTTCCCGACTCGAGAATGGCCACACGATTCCAAGCGTTGGGACCTTGGAGAAACTCGCAGCTGCATTCGACGTGCCGCTATGGAAAGTCTTCTACGAAGGCGATCAGTCGGCACTACCCGTTCTTCTCAGCCGTGATTTCGACCAGTCAGAGATCGAATCGGTGCAGGATCGTAAATTTTATCTGAAAGTGGCTCGACTCCTCGGACGCATGACTGAGAATGATCGTCAATTACTCTTCTTCGCAGCCGAGAAAATGGCGATTTGTCGACGCACGCGACAGGTCAAGGCACGCCGCTGACGATCCCCAGGGAAACAAAATCAGGGTTTCCCCGTCATTCCTGCTGGTATAAGGATCGCCAGTCACCTCAGCGCGTAGTAAGGACCGGCGTTGGCCGCGCCGGAAGGCGATTTATTCGAACTCGAGGGAACGAAGCCGCGCTGCTGAGATTGCAGCGGCCGCGCGAAGGTGAGATCCGGGGCACCTGGACGAAAAGCAATCCCTAGGCAGAAAATGATCGGGGCAAGGATCGAGAGCGACATGTTTCGAGTTCGCACGAATGGGCCTTTGCTGAGACTCAGAGGTGCCTGGAAAAAGCGTAGACCGGGCCTTGCGAGGCGAGAGGAGTGCGGAATTAGGTCAGTGCCTAAAATTTTTTGTTCGTGCACAGCCAGAAATGAGAGGACCGCCGGGCCGCTACTGGTGCAGCCAAAGCACCGCGTCGCCGCCAAACGGCGGAGTGAAAGACTGACTCGTGCCGACGGTGATGGAGCTCGTCGAGACGACTGAGTGCGTCGAAGGATTGAACCACTCGAAGGTGTAAGTTCCGGTGACCGTGGTAAGCGTGAAGGCGCCGCCGGTAGTGAATACCAGATACTCTGAGCCGGGATTCGCGAGGCAAAACCCGCTTGTGGACAACGAATCCCGCGGCGTCATGTTCAGCAAATCAATTTTCGAATTGGCATAAACGAGAATATCTCCCATGGCGTTGCGAATCGGGTCCCATTGGGGATCTACCGTCGTGCATTGATTATCGGTGCAGGGCGGACCCGGACTGTTGTTGTAGCCGGGAAAAGATGATGATGGGGCGTCGACCAAGTACTGATCCATGAACAAGGTGTTGTTGCCGCGTGTGAAATTCTGCCATACCCATTCTTGATCGCCGCAAATGCCGCAATCGTGATCCGTGTCGTTAATCACGACTTTGCAGTTGGGGGATGACGGATTCGTTGCCCCGCTGTTTCCGGTTTGCACCGGGCACTGGCCGGTGGCGTCGGGCGGGACATTCAATCCACCACCGCCGAAGGCTGGCGAGACCCAGTCGGCTGCCGAATCGTAGAGCGTTGAGTCCGAGCCGCCTGAGAACTGGAACACCATCCCGATGGGGTGCTGCTTCGGCATCCCCGCCTCAGTGGCTCTAACGAAGCTGATGATTCCCGCCTGCCAGCTTGTCGAGGCCGGAGGCGATTCGTTCGACACCGCGTAGAGCACGTTCGGCAGGTCATTGACGGTCTGGATGAGCTTGGTGAGATAGGCTTGCTCGATGGACTGCACTTGCGAAGTAATGAGCGAGTTGTCGGTTGGACAGGTATTGGGGCAGTTTACGCCGTTGACGTTGTTTCCGCTCTCGAACGGGTTGCCGTCGTTTGCGTTCACGTCAAATTGAAACTCGAAACCGTTGAACAAGTAGATGGAGACGTAGATGCCATTCTGCCCGGCCTGGATAATGCGGGAGCGCATCCGGTTGAAGTAATTCGCGTCGAGCTGCGTGAAATCGAATTGCGGCTTGCCGTCGTTGGCGGTTCCCGGGCCCGTGCGGACCCACGGAAAAGGAGGAGCGGTGAACTGTATGGGGGCTTCCTGGGCGGTGCCGCCGTTCGGGAACCACCACGTCCACAAATGCATGAAGTTGAATCCGTGCGAGCTCATGAAGTTGATGAACGCATTGTAGTCGAACGTAGCAGGGTTGGGCGTTCCCTGGTCTTGCAGGTTGGCCCAAGTGTGCGAACCCGCCAGGAGAACGACGTGGGTGCCGTCCGCGGTGAAATAGCGCGGGTTAGCGGTGGAAACGCGGAGTGGGCCGGGCACCATCCCTGTAGAAGAGTTCGAAACGGTGATGGAGACGGCAGCCGAAGTGGTTTGATTCTGCGAGGTGTCGGTGGCGACCGCGGTAAGCGTGTGCATCGCGTTGGCCAAGGTAGTGGTATCGAGGGAGACGGAATACGGCGCGGCCGAAACAGGCGACCCGAGATTTGACCCGTCCGCCTTGAACTGAACATTTGCGACGGCCACATTATCGGAGGCTGTCGCGGTGACTTGAATTGTGCCTGAAACTGTTGCGCCAGAAGCCGGAGCAGTGATGGAAACCGTCGGCGGCGTTGTGTCGGAACTTACCGTGAGTGTGGCCGGCGTGCTCGTCGCGCTTCCGAGGGGGTTTGTCACGACAACTTTGAATGTTTCGCCGCTATTGTTCGAGGCAGCAGCGGGAGTTTTGTAGCTCGAGGATGTGGCCCCAGAGATGGCAGTTCCATCCAGCTGCCATTGGTAACTGAGCGGCGGCGTGCCTGCTGCGACGACCGAGAAAGTAGCGGTCCCACCGACATTCACCGTCTGATCGGAAGGTTGTGTGGTGATCGAGGGCGCGACACCGCCGGTTTGGGTATTTGAATTCGACGCGCTCCCGCAGCCAGATGCTCCGAAACCGATTGCGCTGAACATGATCGCGAGTGTCACGCTGACGGCCCAACGCTGCATCGTGTTACTCCCTCCCGCTGATTGCCAAGTAGCCCCGGACACGATTCAATGCCCGGCCGATACACCCGCGACAAAGAGAATATTGCGCAACGCAGTGGCACACAACTCTGGGTTACTTAGATGCAGCGAGCCAGCAGATCGTCACTCCTCTAGGCACGGAAGCGGAGAGATATTGGGGTTTCGTTGGAGTGGCTGCAGTCAAGAATCTGCCCCGTCTGTCGTATTGTACAACTGGATAATTTCCCCAAAAGAAGCTTGAGTATCGTCTTGACATGATGTTTATCTCAGAGTATCACTCTCGGCGAGTATAGCAGCGCCAAACGCAAAACCGTGTTAGCTGGAGAGCGCAGGAGGCGGTCGGAACGAGGCGCGGTTCGGGCGCGGAGGGAACTCGGGACTTGATTGCGCGCTACACAGTGAAGCACATCCCTACCTAGTCCTGATTTGGGCCGCATCGGCGAATGCCTCTCGCAGTTTTTCCATCGGAAATGCATCCCATTGTGGGTCAACCGGCGCGTCTGCTCACTTAGGAGATGTGATGTCTAAGTCATTGTCGTGTGGTGCGGCGAGCGGTCGTGAGTCACTTCCGGGCGATACTTGCGGTGACTCGCGTAACCTGTGCAGCTCAGGAGCTAGGTATATGCACGAGAAACACGCGAAGTTGGGACGGTTTGGTGTAGCTATTTTAGCGATTCTCGCCGTGGCAGCCGCCCTCTCGGTTCAGGCGGCCAGTCAGCTTCGATCTTCCATGAAATCTGAGTGGGTGAATCGGCACGCGCTTGCCGTGGCGCGCGCGGCCCTTGAACGCGCGGCTACCGGCGCACCAGAAGATTGGAGCCACCGTCACCTCATCTTCTCGAACCCCGGCTCTGAGGACGATGCGATCCAGAACCGCAGATACGACGCGTGGCTGCAGATCACAAATGACCCTCGCTTCATAATCCAGCAGAAAAAGCGAAGGGCCGGATCGAAGTTGCTCGCCGATCAAGACACAATTGTCTTCGGAGGCGGGCGCGACCCCTGGCGTCCGACCAAACACAAGCGCGGGAAGTCGAGCCGAATACACCGAGACTGGGGAATCGGATTGGGCACCGGCAATCCCAGCCCGGTGAGCTATCCGGCGAAGTGGTCGTTCGATACCACCACTGCGAGCTGCGCCAATGATTTCGTCGTCTATCCCACGGGCGCGGATGGATCGAGCGGGCAAGCCAGCATCATCGCCTACTTCAATCTGTATTCAGGATGCGGCGTAACGGTACCCGGCGTCGATTGGGCCTATAACACCGGTGGCACAGTGACCGGAGCGCCTTCGTTTTCGAATGACGGCTCGCAAATCGCATTCATCCAGTCCACAGCTGGCGTCGCTTCTCTGGTTCTTCTGAGAATTCCGCAAACGCCTCCCGGAGCCGGCACGCTCGGTGCGCCCGTAACTCTCACCGCGCTTTCCGCCTCCGACTACGCCACTTGCGCCGCCCCTTGCATGACCACTCTCATCTTGAACGGTAGCCCCAGCGATTCGCTTTCCAATCCCTGGATCGATTACGCGGACGATTCTCTCTTCGTTGGCGACGATACCGGCGTGCTGCACAAATTCTTCCCGGTTTTCGACGGCACCACCGCGACTCCAGCTGCCGAAGTATTGACGAGTTGGCCGGTGACGCTGACGGCGAGCCTCGGCAGCCCGGTCTTCGATCCCGCTACGGGCAGGGTTTTTGTGGGGAGCTCCGCAGGCTTTTTCTACGCCGTCGGCGCAGGTACTCCCGGATTTCCGGCGCTTGTTTCAGGCCAAATTTACGGCACGTCAGGCATTTTGGGCGCATCGGCGGAAGAAATTGTGGACGCGCCCCTCGTCGATTCTGCTGCCGGCATGGCCTACGTTTTCGTGCAAGAGGACAGCCATGGTAATAACGCCGTGTTCCAATTTCCGACCGGTTTTACTTCCGGATCTGGCGTCGAACAGGCGGTGGGCGTATTTGGAGGCAGCAGTGAATTTTTCCTCTCCGGCGCATTTGATAATTTGTACTTCACCTCAGAGGATCCGTGCGACTCGAGCTGCACTCCCTCCGGCAATCTCTACGTTGGCGGAAACACGGTCGGACCAGCTACCTTGTATCAGATACCGATTACCGCAAATGTTATGGGCACGGCAAAGACCGGCCCTGCTCTCGAAACCACTACCCTCGGCCCGCTCGCCGCACGAAACTCGCCGATAACCGAGTTCTTCAATCCAAATGGCGGCGCTGCTACCGGCGACGTGAGTATTGTGGGTGATCCGGCAGGCTGGCCCGGTTTCGGAACTCGATCGGTGACAGTGGGCAGCGTTACCTATGCATTCGTCACGGGGACTCCTGCGCCGAGTACCGCAACCGACGTGCAGGTCAATTTGGTTGACTCCAGCACATCGGAGAACAACGAAGCGAATACGGCTGCAAATTTGGAAGCAGCGATCAATGCGAATTCCGTCCAGTGCGCTGACGCTCCTACGCCTTGCTTCGGAACTGGTACCGTCCCCAACGCCAGCGCTACGGCATCTATTACAGGGTTTGCGGTCACCGTTAATCTCACCGCTACAAGCGGAGGCCCAACCGGTGATTTCACGATCAGCGAGATCGGCGGCGGCATAGAGGTGGGCGGCGGCGAAAACGGCAGCTCCCCGGACTTCATCTTCTTCAGCACCTACAGCGGTAACGGGTCGAGTCCGTGTCCGAGCGGTTGCGTTTTCAGTTTCAACGTGACCAGCGGGGCCACCATCAACGCGGGGACGGCCCCTAGCGCTACGTTGGGGGTGACGGCGAGTACCCTCGACAGCGCGAACGGCTTCGTGACCGGCGGGATCATCGTTGATAACGATCAAATGTCAGGTACGCTAGGTGGAACATCACAGATTTACTTCCTGAGTCTGGATAATGATGTCGGCGTAAACTGCAGTACATCTGGCTCGCGCATTTGCGCCACCCAGGCGTCACAATCGGGATTGCACTGACATCACGGCGTTCGGACGAGTGCAGACCGCGACGCGGGAACCTGCCCCGGCACCCGCGCGTGCGCCGTCTAGCTCACACCATCCTAGCTCCTCGATCAGGGCGCATCACCCGCAAGGCAACAGCCACATTGAACGGTTCCATCGCAGACTAAAAAACGAGGCCCTGACTGTCTGAATTAGAGGTGAGCACTACACAACCTTGAGTTTCAACCGGCTTGAGCCTTCATCCTCTTGAGGTTTTTATGAGATGGCCTGGCTCTGTTGACATCCTCAAGAAAAGGTAGCGATGCCTCAGGCGATACAGATTGAAACTCAGGCCGAGCAGAAGAGCTTGACGCTTCTGCATCGCCAACGTGCGACCGGGCGCCCGTGCCGAGAGTTTGCGTTTCACCGAGGAGAAGAGAGTTTCGATCAAGGCTCGACGTCGGTAGATCTGGCGCGGAAACGATCGCCGCATCTCGGCGCGCACACCGTGGATGCGCCAGGTTTTCTTCCCCCGCTTGGCCGGAATCACGCTCTGCGCGCCGAGTCGCTTTCGGATGTAGGTATGATTTCTCTCGCTGTCGAACTCGGCGTCGGCCAGCACCAGCCCGATCCGTGTTTGCTGGGAAGCTGTCTCGACGACCGCAGGCAAATTCGCACAGTCGTTCCAGGGACCGCGTCGCGCGATCTGAGCAAGCAGGAACTGCTGCTCCAAATCCGCCACGACCACCCACTTCAACCAATGCCTCCACGGCAGTGGCTTTTGCCCGTGATGATGCATGCGCCGCACGAAGAACGTGCTGACTGCGCCCTGCGCCAAGCCGGTTGCGTCGACAGCCACGCGGGCCTTCCGCCGGCTTTTCCTGCGCGTCCCGCGCAACCGACGCACCGTCTCGCCTACCGCTTTGTCGATCGTCACATCGTCCAACCGCTGCAGGAATCGATACAAGGTTGTGAAGTCGGGCACGCTGGCCAGCCCCAGCGCCTGACGGAGTTCGCGATGCTCGCTCAGCCGGACCTCGGCCTCGCGAAAGGTCCAGTCCTCGTAACGCATCAGACAGAGAATCGCAAGCAGCTGGGGTTGGTTGAACAGACGTTTGCTGAAACGACTTCGGTAGCGAGGGAGCACCGCCTTGGAGACTTGCAGGGCGACGCTGGCAAAAGGCAGGAGTCCGACTTCGGCCATCGCACCTCCTGCCTCGATAGAAAACAACAATTCCAAACGGTAGGATATGCCGAATTTTCATTGTCGTAGCGAGGATGTCAACAGAGCCAGATGGCCTGTAGTCATGTGGACGAGTAGATGCGCTATCAGAGTGCGTCAGATATAGGATACAATCCCGCCGGTCTCGTCCTCCCTGTGAGACACAGCCCTGGGGGTCAGGGAAGGCTTACGAAATGGACATTTTGTGGGTTGCGCTGGGACTCTGTGTAATCGTCGGGTTCGTTTTCGTGATCCTGGCGCGTCACTGGCAGAGGCTTCTCGCGCACCAAGCCTGGTCCATCCGTCGGCTTACCGATCGGCTGCACTCGCTCGAGGAAGTGGCCGACCCGAATTTCCGCCGCAGGTTGGATGAAACCGCTCCGTCGCCCCTCGAGCAGATTTACACCTTCGGCCTCCGCCTGAGCGATCGTTTCTGGCAGAACACGCTGGAAACAACCGAGCTACAGCTTGCCTTCATCCGAGAACATGGTAATTTTCTTGGCTCGGTGAAGATTGAACGCTGGCGGAGCCACACGGTTCTGACGGTGACTGAACTTCTGCCGCAGAGCAAATCTGCGAGCTGGCAGACCCGCAGCTTCGATATTTTCCCGGAGAGTTCGAACGGAGCCCGGCCCTTGACCCTCTGGGAAATGCCGCTTGCGGAAGCGGAGGCCAACTCGGCAACGGGAAGAGTGCCGACAATTGAGTTGCGCTGGCGCGACAGCGAACTCGAGCTATGTGCTCTTCAGAATCGCCACGCCACGAACGAAGATGATGTCATCACGCTCGTACCCGAGGAGAGAATTCTTCTCTGCCTGCCGCTTGATCCGAGCCGTCTCGAGCCTTTCCGCAAGGCCCATGAATCCGGTCAGGACGAGACCACTGCCGATTTCGAAAAAGCTCCAGGCAACGGCCACAATTCGAACGGGCATCAATTCATGGTCTGTTATGGCAGCGAAGACGATGACACCGGAATCGCGTGGCATCTCTGGCTGCGCGATCTGGTGCGGCGCTCGGAATGGGATCGCTGGAAAATCGTCGAAGCCCAGCAGATGACCAAAGTGAGCTAGACCGAGCGATCGGCATCGCCATTGCGCAGATCCCCTCGATCAATGAGAAGCCGGCCGGACCGGGAGTCCCGCCCAGGCATTCAGCAGTCCCAGTGTTTCTCGGACAACCGCCAGTGAATCCCTCGTCGTCCTCCACCAGTGATCCGCATCATATGCGTCCCCGTTCGCTGGCCGAACATTCAGCGCGAGCCCGGCAGGGGCGAGCTTCCGCCAGAGAGCACGGACGCGTCGCGTATGTGGGGGCGAAGTGACGAGAATTGCGCGGCTCGCATGCGCGGCCTGCATCTCAGCAAAGACCGCGCGCTCTTCGTCCTCTGTATTTACGATCACCGGCAACAGAATTCGAATCGCGGTATCAGGCACACCTTCATGAATCAGCACGGCCCGGCTGTAACTCTCCTCGCCTTCAAACGAGATACCCATCTTGCCCAGTGCGTCGCCGGGATTCGCCGGCCGCGTGATCCACACTCGCGGCGCCATGCCTTGGCGGTAGATTTTCGCCGCCTCGAGCGCGCGGTAAGGCATACCGCCGCTCAGGACAACGATCGCATCGGAATGTTCGAGCGCGTCCTGCACCACAAGCCAGCGCCCGATGCCGCGGAACACAACCACGGCCGCCGACGCCAATACGACCAGCGCGACTAGCGCGATCCACAAACCGCGCTTTCGCGATGCGCGCTTGCCTGGTTCGTGAACGAAGGTCACAATGCCACCACAAAAAACTCCGATATTTGCGCCGCTTTCTTGACGTTGCTTCGCGCCCAGAGTATATCTTTTCGCGCCTCCGGAGAAATCATGCACAGACTTCCGTTCGTTCTCGCCATTGCAGGGATACTCTTTGTCTGCGGCTTCGCTCTCCGCCGTCCAGTGGACGCGCAGCAGAAGCCGCCGATCACGCTTGATGAATTCTTCAATTCGGTCGATTTCACAGCCGTGCGCATCTCACCCGATGGCGGCGCCGTGGTCATCGCCACGGAGCGCGCCGATTGGGACGCCAACCGGTATCGCGACGATCTTTGGCTTTATCGCGTCGGCGTGGGCGATGGCGCGCTTGTGCCTCTCACCCAGTCCGGCCACGATCGTTCACCGCAGTGGTCGCCGGATAGCCACTGGATCGCATTTCTCTCCGATCGGCCTGCGGAAAAATCGAGGGGCGGTGGGAATGATGAAGACGAGCCGGAGAGCTCCGAAAAATCCGAGCCGCCGGAGCACCTCTACGTAATCTCGACTTCCGGCGGCGAAGCATTTCCGGCCAGCGATGGCGACGAGAGCGTGCATTCCTTCGCGTGGTCGGCGGACTCGCGCTCGATTTTTTTCGCCACGAAGCATCCGCAATCGAAAGAAGAGAAAGCTGGGCAAAAAAAGGAATGGAAGGACGTCATCCGTTTCCGCGAGTCCGAGCGAGGCGATGAAATCTTCCGCGTCGACGTTGCCGCCGTCGAGTCTGCGTGGATGAAAGGCGCTCCCGCGGGCGACCTCGCGCCGGCAACGCATGAAATCGCGGCGATCTCCGAGCGCGTCGCGCAACTTGATCTGTCTCCGAACGGCGAAAGGCTCGCGTTCTTCACTGAACCGCGATCGGAGCGCGAAGAGTCGATCGATCCATACTCGATCTACGCTATTGAGCTCAAGTCCGCCGGGGCTGGGCCTCCGCGTCTAATGAGCCACACTGCGGCGCTTTACGAGCATATTCGTTGGGCCAAGGACGATCGCCACATATTTTTCTCGTATCTGTATGGTTCGGTCGAAGGCGCGTATCAGGATGCGCAGCAACGGGTTTACTGGGTGGATGCGGGTTCCGCGGGAGAGGGCCACGCAGAGAGCGTGCCGGCTGCGCATGCGCGCTGGGCGGCAGACTTCGGTGGCGCCATTCTCGATTTTGCCGTTCTATCCACGGGAGACCTTTTTGCTGCCGGGCAACTCGGTACGGAAGTGCAGGCGTATACGCAGTCTGGGCCGGGACAGAATTTCTCGAAGCGCGCGGGTTGGCCGGGCGTGTACGAGAAGCTCTCTGCCGCTGCACATTCTTCACGCGTCGCATTCGTCTATTCCGCATTGGATCGGCCTTCCGAGGTTTATCTCGCAGAGAGCGCGGCGGAAATCGCAAAGGCGCGGCCGCTGACGTCCTTTAACCGGCTGTTCATCGAACGCGCTTTGCCGCAGGGGAAGCCGTATCGTTGGACGGCAGACGACGGCACTTCTGTCGAGGGGATGTTGGTCTATCCGCCGGGAAAAATGGGCGCGAAGAATCTTCCGACATTTACGTTTATACACGGCGGCCCGGAGGAATCCGATGCAAATTACTTCGAGGCGGATTGGTACAAATGGGGGGCGCTGGCGGCGACGAACGGATGGCTAGTGTTCGAGCCGAATTATCGAGGGTCGGTGGGATACGGCGACGCCTTCGCCTTGGGAATTATTCCGCACATCGTATCGCGGCCGGGGAAAGATATTTTGGAAGGCGTGGACGCGCTGGTGAAGGAAGGAATTGCAGATCCGAATCATCTGGCGCTCGGCGGCTACAGCTATGGCGGCTACATGACCAATTGGCTCATCACGCAGACGACGCGCTTTAAGGCGGCCGTTACGGGGGCGGGCGGCGTCGAGAACGTCATCAATTGGGGGAACGACGACACGACGATGGACGACGCTTATTTTCTGGGCGGAAAGCCCTGGGAGGCCAAAGCGAATTACGAGGCCGAAGCGGCGATCTGGCAGATCGACAAGGTGACGACGCCCACGCTTGTTGTCGGAGGCGAGGACGACATTCGTGTTTATATCGGAGAACAATATTTGCTGGAACGCGCTCTCTTTACGCGCGGAATACCGACGAGCCTTCTGATCTTTCCGGGTGAAGGGCATTCGCTGGAGAAAAACCCGTGGCATGGAAAAATCAAAGTGCGTGAAGAGCTGAAGTGGATTGAGAAATACGCGTTGCACTAGAGCGGGGCGATGGTGTTACGACTTGAAGAGAATGAAATTGCCGATCACTAGAGCATCTGTGCCTGAGCAGAAGTAGCTGCGTACGGCATCGCGCGGCGTAATTACGAGCGGCTCGCCGAAGAGATTGAAGGATGTGTTTACCAGCAGCGGCGCAGGCGAGTTCTCGCCCGATTGCTTCAGCAGTTGCCAGAAGAGCGGATTCGCTGTGCGTTCGACTACATGCAGGCGCACCAGATTCCCCGGCAGAATAAAATCCTTCAGCAATTCACGCGCTTCCGGCTTCACGACGCCCATGGAGGCCATAAATCGCGCCGCGCGAGCAGATTCGAATAGGCGACCTGCGTCCTCCGCCGGCACGGCCAGTGCGAAAGGCCGGAATGATTCGCGGTGCTTCACATAGTCGTTCAAATTTTCTTTCACGAAAGGTGCCCACGGTGACGCCAACAAGCTGCGATTTCCGAGAGCGCGCGGCCCGAATTCCGCCGCGCCCTGGCACCACGCTACGATTTTTCCCGCGCCTAGCAGCCGCAGCGCCGCTTGGATTTTCTCTGCGTCGGAATTCGCCCAGCGATAAGATGCCTTGCAATTGTCGAGCACCTGCTTGATGTCATCGTTTGAGTAAGCCGGACCCCAATACAGGTGAGTCATCGGGGCGACTCGCTTTCGGCCTAACCGCCCATGCCATTCATTCCACGCCGCGCCCGGTGCCGTGCCTTCATTTCCGGCGGCAGGTTGCACGAATACATCTTTGAAGCCGGTGCCTCGCTCGATCGCGGAGACGAGAAGCGGGTTCAGGAAGAGGCCGCCTGCGAGGCACAGGTGTTCGATCTCGTCCGCGCTTCGGAGCGATTCTAGAAGATCGACCACGACTTTCGCGCACGCGGCCTGAATGCTTGCCGCGAGATTCGCGCGCAGCGTCTCGTTGGTGATCCTCTCTGCGGGTTTCGAAATGCCGATCTGATGGTAGAACAAGTCCGAAAACGCCAGACGGCCTGTGAATCCGCGTGTGAAGCGACGCGGATCGAGATTCGGCCAGGGCGAGGATTTCCGGCGGAGCATTTCGAGAAATATGTCTTCGTATGCCGGCGCGCCGAAGAGGCTGAGCCATTGAATCTTCTGCTCGTCCTTGTGCGGAGTGAAGCCCAGCAATTCGGTGATCTGCGAATAGACCCAGGCGAGTGATTGAGGGAACGAGAGTTGGTTTATGACGCGGAGGTTGGTGCCTTCGCCGATTGCGGCGAGCGCCGAGCGGCCGTCGCCCTGTTCATCCATTACGAGAACGAGCGCGTGATCGAAAGGCGAGGCGAAGAAGGCGCTCGCGGCATGGCAGACGTGATGGCTATTGGCAATCACGCGGCCGGAAGGTTCGCCCGCCATTCCGTCGAGAATGCGAAAATTATTTAGCTCGCGTCCTAGCTCGCCGACCGACTTGCTGAGGTAATAGCCGCTGGCTACCGGCGCGCGCGGGGCTTGCCGCAGGCGCAGGCCGGTGGAGCGGCGCCAGGCTTTGCGCGGCTCGCTTGCGACGGCGATGCTCGAAACATCGCGCCAACTGATGCCGGCGCGCTCGAAGCAATAGCGGATCGCTTCGCGCGGAATCCCCGCCGCTTCGCGCGTGCGCGCCAGCTTGGCTTCTTCTATCGCGATGATCTTGCCGCTCGGATCGAGTAACGCTGCGGCCGGATCGTGCGCCAAAGCGGAAAGGCCGAGAATGTATCCGTCAGATGCCATACCGCAACACACTATACGTGGAGAAAGATTCGCAGGAAAAGGGAAGTCGCAAGCAGCTAGGAGCGCGGCGAGGGAGTGAATGTCCGCGAGCCCGTCAGTAATCCGCGCAGACCCATGAGGAGCAGACGGGGCTGGCTCAGGCAGATGTGCCAGATTACTTTCAGCGCTTCATCGCGCGAATAATCGCTCAGCGAGCGGCGCGCCGAATCGTTGAGCAAATCGACGAGGCGGCTGTAATCGCTCTGCTGGAAATGATGCAGCGATCGGCGAAGGAGCAGATGCATATCCAGCTCGCGCCGCAAGCGCCGCAATTCGGGACTCTCGCCGCGATTCACGATCGATTCCGCAACGCCGAGCGCGCCGCGGAATCCGGTCACGATTCCGCCGACTGTGGTGACTTTCACCTGCGCCGCCGCATCGCCGACTAGATAGACATCGCCCGCGCCCACGCGGCGCTTCACCGGTACCCAGCGGTTGTAAACCGGAATGCGCGCGCCTTGAAAGCTGATGGGTTCGAGATGGCGCTTCTCGAGAAATCGCTCGAGATGTTTGCGCGTTTCCTGGCCCGACTCGCCGATCAATCCGAGCACTCCGCGATTCGCGGAATCCGGAATCAGCCAGTAAAAATAAGGCGTGTCGTCGGGAACGAACCAGACGCGCACGGTCTCGGGCGGCATGTCTTTCGGCAGTTCGACGATCGCCTGGACCAGCGGCACGGTTTCCTGGCGCGGCCATCCGGCGGATTGCGCCACGCGGCTTGCTGCGCCGTCGCTGCCGACGACAGTCTGCGTGCGCACTTCCTCGCGCGCGCCATCGGCGCTGCGTTCGACATCCAGCACCAGGCTTGCACCATTGCTGTGCAGGCCATGGAAGCGGCGTCCTAGAGTAATTTCGGCTCCGGCGCGCCGCGCCTCATCGGCAAGGCGGCGAATCAGCGTGGAGCGCTCGATGATCAGATCGGGTTCATTAAGCTGAATTTTCGCGGCGCGGCCGTCGGTGAATAACTCGAAGCGGCGAATCTCGTTCACCACGCTGCCTGCGGCGGCGCGCCCGAGCAACGTGCGCAGCTTGTGCGTGACGATCAGCGTGCGCGAGATCGGCTCAAGCGTCTCGGCTCTCTCGAAAACTCGCACCGGGACCCCGCGCTGGGCGAGCAGCGAAGCCGTGAAAAAGCCCGCTGCAGAGCCTCCGACGACAGCGACAGGTAATTTCTGAGGTGCGGCGTGAGACTGCGATTTGGCGTGTGGATTCTGGCCTGACAACGAGTTCACCGTATGTGTTAGCTCTCGAATTTTTCCATGTCAGGCGGCCGCAAATGCCCTCTTGCGAGCGAACAAAGTTCACGATGACTTCGGGATTTGCAGGCGCGCTCGCTTGCGTACTTACAAATCGACGTGCGGCTCGTGCGTCGGGAAAGGAAGTATATCCTACGCGGTGGATTCCACAAACGAATTCGCGCCGGGGGATTTTAGGGAATCGCTGTAGGTTTCTGAAACTTTTGCTGCCGCTCATACGGCGCACTTTCAAGGAAATAGATAGCCACGAGCGCGCAGAGGCCGACAACGGCGGCCAGTCCGAAGGCCTTGGCGGGCGACAGCAGCGGAATCAGGATTGCAATGCTGCCGAAGAAGCCTCCGAGCGCATACAGAACCAGCACTGCGCCTCTTTGTCCGAGGCCGAGATTTGAGAGCCGGTGGGCGGTGTGATCCTTGCCGGGAGAAGTGAACGGAATCAATCCGCGGCGCGCGCGGGAGATCGATACCAGCGTCGTATCGAAGATCGGGACGCCCAGAATCAAAATCGGGATCAGCCAGCCGGCTTGCGAATCGCCCGTTTCAGGGCGCAGCTTCAATCCCAGCGTGGCCATCAGGAAGCCGAGGAACATTGCGCCGCCGTCGCCCATGAAGATCTTTGCCGGCTTGAAATTCCAGCCGAGAAATCCGAGCGCCGCGCCGAGCGCCGCCGCGCCGAGTGTCCGCACCATGACCTGGCCGCCCTGATTCGCTGCGATAGTAAAAAACAACGCGGCAATCGCGGCGATTCCGGCGCAGAGCCCGTCCATGTGATCGAATATGCTGAACGCCGCGGTGATTCCCACAACCCACAGAACCGTCAGGCATGCGTCGAGAATGATTCCTGTCTCGCCGGGAACGAACGCCGAGATGATGTGCGAGCGGATTCCCGAAGCGATCAGTAGAAGCGCTGCCGCCGGCATGCCCACGAACAATTTCACTTGGTGATGCAGCACGCCGCCGTCGTCGAGGAAGCCAATCACCGCAAGAAGCGCTGCGCCGGCAAGAATGCTGACGGTTTGCTCGCGCGCCGTCGTGTGCGACGTGACCAGCACGGCCAGCGCGAAGCCGAAGTAAATGGCCACCCCGCCAAGCAAGGGGATCGGTTTCAGATGCACTTTGCGCGGGCCGGGCTTGTCCACAAGGCCGGTGCGCAAGGCAAGGCCGCGCACGGGCACCGTCAGTCCAGCGGTGGCGAAAAGCGCGATGAAAAACGCCAGGAGATCACCGTACATCAGAGTTTCCCAAGTATTTGGGCGCTGCCAGGCGTTTGTATAGCGCGCCTGAATAACGCCAATTTAACTCCGCGCCAAGTTGCTGAATTCCGTTCGTTTGACTACGGGATGTTGCGATTGGCCGCCTCTTCGATGACCGTGACGAATCGTTTCAGCTCGTTCACTCTAACATATTTCTTCGCAGCATCTCTGGCGCGCTGACCCATATCGGTTAACTCGCGGGGATTGTCGCGCAGGGCCGTGAGCGCCTTCGCCACGGCAGCCGGATCGTCCGGATCCGCCGCGAGACCACAGCGCGCCTCGCGCACGATCCGTACGACGTCCGACTCTTCGGGCGCCACGGCCAGAACCGGGCGTCCCGCAGCGAGAACTGAATATAGCTTGCTCGGAACGACGACGCCTTCGAGGCCGCGCCGAACGGAAATGATATGTACGTCTCCCGCTGCCATCACCAGAGGAATTTCTTCGACGGGCCGGAACGGAAGGAAGCGAACATTGGCGGAGCCTTGCGCGGCTTGCTGCAGGCGCTCGCGATTGGCGCCCTCGCCGACGAAGACAAGCCCGATATTCTCGCGCTCGAGCATCTTAGCGGCTTGCAGTAACGTGTCCCAAGCGCCGTAGAAGCCGAGATTGCCTGCGTGAATCGCGACAAACGGAAATCCGCTGCGAATTTCCTGAGCGACCGGATGGCGCTGCTCCGCGAGTGTTTCCGGAATCATTGTTCCATCGCGGATGACCACCACGCGCTGCGGCTCGACACCTTTGCGCAGAATTCGCTCGCGCATGTCGTCGCCGAGAACGATTACGCGCGTTGCTCGCCGCAGCGCGCGCCGGTGCATTTTCTCCCATAGGCGCACCCAGCCGCTATCCCCGACGATCCCGCCGCCGAGCGCCATGTCTGGATACATGTCGCGAATGTTGTAAACGAAAGGCCGCTGCTTGAGCCGGGCCACAAAAGCTCCGGCGATGCCTGCTACCGGCGGATCCGTCATCGCCAAAATTAGGTCAGCTCGAATCGCCAACGCTCGCGGCATGGCAAGCGCGAGGTAGGTGAGGTAATTCGACGCGCGCCTCCGCATCTTGTGTCTGGGAAATGCCGTCGAGCCGACGCGCTCGATCGTCACGCCATTCCGTACGTCCCTGCGCAATAAAGCATACGGATAAGTTTCGCTCGGATCGTACGACGGGCGCCCCGCAACGACTGTGACGCGATGCTTTTGCGCCAGGGCTTCGGCAACCAGCGCTGCCATCTTCGCGGTCGCGGAAGTATCGGGCGGGTAATACTCGTTGAGGATCAGAATGTGCACGTTTGATTTTCGAGTTGGAGCGACAGCGGTTGCATTGCGAAAGCGCGAGAACTCATGCCAGCCGGCGCGCGGATGTTTGTACGGGAGCATCCTCCGCGTTCATCACCGCGGATTTCCGCAGAACGAAATTTCCCATCACCAGGACATCCATTCGCGTGCGGAGGAAACAATCGAGCGCCTCTTCGGGGCGGCAGACGATCGGCTCGTTGTCGTTGAACGAAGTATTCACGACGACCGGCACGCCGGTGCGATCGCCGAACGCGCGAATCAATTTCCAGTAGAGCGGGTTTGTCCGGCGGCTCACCGTCTGGAGGCGTGCCGTGCCATCCACATGCGTGGGCGCCGGGATAGCAGCGCGTTTTTCCGGGCGCACGCTATAAGCAAAGGTCATGAACGGCGAGGGATGGGTGCGCTCGAAGTATTCGCCCGTGGCTTCTTCCAGAATTGAGGGCGCGAAGGGCCGAAACATTTCGCGATGTTTGATCCGCTGATTGAGAACGTCCTTCATCTCAGCGCGCCGCGGATCGGCCAGAATGCTGCGATTGCCGAGCGCCCGCGGCCCCCATTCCGCGCGGCCCTGAAACCATCCTAGAATTTTCCCGTCGGCCAATTCGCGCGCCGCCGCATCCACCAAAGCGTCTTCATCCAGTTCCTGAATTTCAATGCCATCGTTCCCGGCAACGCGCTCGCCAATCGCACGCCTGATCTGCGTCTGCGAAAATCCCGGCCCCCAGCCCGCATGATCCATCACAAACGTGCGCGGCCGACCGAGAATCGTGTGCTCGACTGCGAACGCTGCACCCACCGACAATCCAGCATCGCCTGCCGCCGGCTGCACGTAAATTCGCTCAAACGGCGTCCGCTCCAGCATTTTTCCATTCGCTACGCAATTGAACGCCACGCCGCCGGCCAGGCACAACGACTTTTGCTTCGTCCGCGACTCCAATTCGACCACGTGCTCTAGCAGCACTTCTTCCAGCCGTGCCTGCATGCTTGCCGCGAGATCGCGATGCCGCTGCTCGAGCGGCTCATCCGCGCGCCGTGCCGGCCCCAGCAATTTTTCGAGCTGCTCCGAAAACAGTCGCCCCAGCACCGGCGTAGTTCCTGCATCGCGCCAGGTCATTTCCGGCCCTTGCTGCTGATGCGTGAAGTAATCAAGGTTGAGGCGGAGCTTCATGCCCGCATCGGCGCGTACAATTTTTCGGAAAGCCTCCAGAAATTGCGGCGCGCCGTAAGCGGCCAGGCCCATCACTTTGTATTCATCGCCAAATTTCCAAAACCCTAGATACTGCGTCAGCGCCGTGTAATACATCCCGAGGGAATGAGGAAACGTAGTCGCGCCTTGTGGGGAAAGCGTCGCTCCATCGCCATCCGCCCACATCGCGCTGGCAAAATCCCCAAGCCCATCCACCGAAAGCACCGCAGCGCGATCGAACGGTGAAACAAAATAAGCGCTTGCGAGATGCGCGACGTGATGCTCGATCCGATGAAACGCCCCGCGAATCGCTCTGGGATCGATCTCAAACGCCGCCGCCAATTCCTCCTTGATCCCAGAAAACCGCGCCATCACCCGCGCCCGCTCGATTGCAAATCGCGGCATGCGCAATGCGTACCGCAGCTTCGTCCCTATCCGTGCCCAAGGATTCCGAGGAATCGCAATGTGATCCACCTGCGCCAGCGTGGCCCCGGCTTCCGCGAGGCAATAGCGAATCGCCTGCACTGGCAACCCCGCTGCGTACTTCACGCGGTTGAAACGCTCCTCTTCGACCGCGGCGAGGAGCTGCCCGTCCACAATAATCGCTGCCGACGCATTCGCGTGATACGCGTTAATTCCGAGGATGATCATTTAATTTGCGCTGATTCGATTATAGAGATGTTTCGGGTGTCACGTCACTGTGGGCAGTATGGATCGTGCTTTGGCGTCCTGAGCCGTCGCGCCGCTGCTCTCGAGATTCTGCTTCACCCACTCGTTCAAAACGTAGAGAGCCCACGGCCGCGACCAGCTCGTTCCCCCGGCAAGAAACTCGGCCCAGACACTGCGAGCCGCGGCTGCCGGAAGATGTGGCTCGAGCCTAGGCGACCACTCGGCAAGCGCCGTCGCGACACGGCCGCGCAGTGCCCCGCGAAGCCATTCTTCCCAAGGCAGGGTAAACGTGCGCTTCCGCTGCTCGACGACTTCCGCAGGAAGCAGATCGCCCAACGCAGCAAGAAGCAGCGCCTTCGGGCGATGATTACGGCGTCTGGCCCCGTCCTGTGCGCCGAGTGCATACTCGACAACGGGATGATCAAGGAACGGCACACGAACCTCGAGCGAGTGATGCATACTCATGCCATCGGTGTCTCGAAGCAGCGTGTTCACCATGTACGAACGCAGCTCGAGCCAGGAAATCAACGCCGCGCCGTCGAGTGCTTGAGCTTCATCGGTGACTTGCTGCAGCCATTTTCTCCACGCGCCTTCTTGAATGAGTTTGTCCGTCCCAGCTAACAGTGTACGGGCGCGTGCCGGTGGGAAGAGAGCGCGCGAGAGAAAATAGGCATCCGGAAGCGAGGCCGGATCCAGCCAAGCGTCCGCAAGTTTCCGGCCAGCATCAGCACGGCTCACCTGTCCGCCCAAGAAATGAAGGATCGGCGCCGTCGCCCGGCGCAGGCGGCGTGGAATTACTTTCCCGAGCTTGGAGATACGCGCGAGTCGAGGAGTTGTCTGAAATGTCGAATATCCGCCGAAGATTTCATCGCTTCCCAATCCTGATAGAGCGACCTTTAAGCCCGCTTGGCGCGCGGCCCAAGAGACGAAGTAGGTGTTGATTCCGTCCATGCTCGGTTGATCGAAGGCACCGATGGCCTCATCGAGGCGCTCGAGCATTTCCTCGCCGTTGATCAAGAGTTCCCTATGATCGGTCTTGAATCGCTGCGCCGTCCGACGCGCGATCTCGGCCTCGCTGAATTCGCGTTCGGGAAACACGAGCGTGAATGTGTGGAGTCCAGCGCACTCCTGGCTTGCGAGCGCAGTCAACACCGTCGAATCGATTCCGCTGCTGAGAAAGACACCGATGGGAACGTCCGCAATCAGATGCTTCCGCACCGAGTCCTCGAGCAGTGTCCGCAAGCGCTTCGGCGGAGCAGGCTTTTCGGCATGGCTCTCGTTGTGCCATTTCGCCCGCGCTGTATCGAGATTCCAGTAGGGCCGCGGCCGGGCGACTGTCGGATCACTCGCGGAGACCATGACCCAATGGCCGGGAGGCAACGACTGCACGCCCTCCACGAGCGTCTCTGGCTCGCCGACAGAGCCGAAGAGAACGTAGCTTGCGATGGCAGTGGGTGAAACCTCTCCCACAATTTGTCTGGAGGCGAGAAGCGCGCGCACTTCCGACGAGAAAAAGAGCTTGCCAGCGGAAACTGCGTAATAGAGAGGCTTGATTCCGACTCGATCCCGCGCTAGGAAAATTCGTGCTGCCTCGCCGTCGCGCGCGGCCGGTAATTCCAGAATCGCGAAGGCAAACATCCCGCGGAGATGCAAGACACAATCGGAACCCCACGCTTCATACGCGTGAACAATGACCTCGGTGTCGGAGTGGGTGCGGAATTGGTGTCCGAGTGACTCGAGTTCACGGCGCAGCTCTGCAAAGTTGTAGATCTCACCGTTGAATACAACCGCGCACGTCCCGGCTTCATTCCAGACGGGCTGCGCACCGCCTGAGACGTCAATGATACTGAGACGGCGCATACCGAGCGCTGCGTCGCGGGCGAGAAGTATCCCTTCGCCATCCGGACCACGATGCTCGAGCGCGGCCATCATCCGGCGGACGATGGGCTCGCTCGCCTTCGTTGATTCGATTCCGACGATGCCGCAGATTCCACACACTGGTTAGATTACCTGCCGTCCCGCTCTTGCGAGCCCCTTAAGATTCCTCGAGCATATTTCTGTGTGGCCCAGGCAGTGATGATTCTACACGAAAGAAACTTGATCGTCCGTGCGTGGGCATAATCAGGGGCTATTTTGAAAAAACAGCGCGATTTCGATCCCACCTGCATGTCTAGCGGTTTCGGCAGCACCACGAAACATGATTCGTTTGATCACGGATCGAGGTGCGGGATGGCCTGATTTCGCGACGACTCAAACCGCGTTGCACGCTCTCCTACCGTCGCCAATCATTAGTGTAAAACTACGGCCAGCGAAGAAATCGAAACAGTTTTAGCTGGGCCGGTTAGGCCCACGCCCGTAGTGCTATCATGCCTCGAAGCGGGATAGATGATCCGAGTGGAAAATCCCGAGAATCATAACGGCTGCCCCGCCCGCCTAACGAGGTGAAACAAACGTGAAAACGCAAAGTCTATTCGTTGTGGCTCTCAGTGCGGTTCTTCTATCTACGGCCTCGGCCTCGATGGCGCAGAGGGTGCCCGTAAGCATGCAAGCTCGGTACGTCAGTGACGACATTAACGGGATTAGATTCAGCCAGGCGCTGACAGACGAGATTCAGCTTTCCTTGAAGTTCTCCTTGTGGACTGGCAAGCTGTCCGAGCTGCCTTCGGATGGCATATGTATTACCGTGAGGTCAGTTCAGGTGAAAATGAATGACGGCAAAGAACTAGGCTCCGTGATATTCGTCGAAGCGGAGCGCGCCAGCGGCAAAGACCCCGGATACTTCAAGGTCATCACGGAGACAATGTGGATGATCCCCAAAGATGGTTCCGTAGTTGATGCAACTCACGCCTTTCTAGCTGACGTCGACAAGAAATTGGAGCGCTGAGGTCACTGTAGGCACCCAGATCAAAAGACCCGCGTGGCCATTTGCCATTCGAATGGCCGAGGTGTATGTTCCCGTCAGCCGGGAGTGAAAATGGAAATACCGGCGAGAACGCTGCCCTAATTGCGGTGGGATTACCCAGTCCGCTTCGATTCGGAGGTAAGTCATGAGGCCTGGGACAAAGCGAACGTCGGCATTCGCGTGGGATCGGATTTTGCCTATCGGCGTGGTTTGCGTGGCCCTCTTTGGCGCGAGTTTCATCTCTGACGTTTATCTCGAAATGAAAGGCATGCCGTTGAGGGCGACGATCATTAACAACGTCGCGATCGGCCTGCTCGCCGGCGCAGCACTTCTCGCGTATGAGATCAAGGTGTCGCACGATCAGGAATTCAAGCGAGCCAAAGAAAGAATCGCGCTGATCGCCGAGTTGAACAATAATGTGCGCCAGAGTCTCACCTTGATCGGCTTGTCCGCCGGCGTCGAACAGCGCGACGAGCGTCTCCGCCGCATTGACGAAGCCATGGCTCGCATTGACACCGACCTCACCGACCTACTTCCGCACGCCGCCGCAAGCTCGCCTGCCCGTTCGCCCAAGAAAAAACAACCTGACTCGTCGGTGACGCCTGTCCCAGGCCATCACCCCGGCGACTCCGTTCGCACCCCCTAGCACCGTCGCGCGCTGTTGCCGAAAGGGTGGGCTCTTGGTTTTCTCGTAGTAGCTATTGTCAGACCCGGTCTGGGCAAGGCCAACACCGGGCAGCGCATCACAAGACACCAGAAATAACGGCAGCACCGGCGCGGATAAACGCAATGGACGACAATCAGCGGGCTGAACTAATCAAGGCATTGCTGCGCCTCAGTAACGCGGTGAACGACTTGTCCCAGGAACTGCTGGAACTATTTGGCGTTGATGAACGTGCCGTACTTGATGAGGATATGGCTCAGGCGGCGCATCTGCTTCGGGCAACAGTGCAAGCACTCGACGCAGCGCTAGAATTCCACAATGCGGCGCACAAACAGATGCAGGCGTCTGGGATGAGGGCAGCAGATGCGGTCGAAGGCAGCGACGGCAGCACAACGAGCCCTGCGATTGAAAGGCAGCCTAACCAAAGCACACGACGCCAGAAACTCTAGAGCGTCGCATCGGACGCCCTAGCTGTAGCGCACACACCCTGCCGCCCCGAGGAAACACGCAACCCGCCATCACTAGTAAACCCGACAGCAACCCGGCCGCACGCTGGGATTCTATGCCGCGAGGAACCGCGAAGCCCATTGCGCTGGACGGGCAATTGCACTCGCGCAGTGCTGTTCGGTACGCTGTGAGCCTTGACCGAACGCAAAATTCTGATCAATCGCGCTCCCGTCCTGACGCTCTGGGCGACTGCCGTTGCCGAGAGACTGGGATTTGATCAGGACGAGGCACTGTCACTTGGCAAGGCGGTGGCTGGTCTGACAGCTCAATCCAAAGGCCGGCGCCTGGGCATATTCAAACCTGTGCCGCAAGAGGTCAAAAAGGCGCGTGCACGAAAACGCGGAGAGGAATTCTTGATTGAGATTTGCGGGCGACAAGTCCCCGCAATCAACACGGCGGATGGGGTGCGGGCGGTGAACAAGAACACACCCATCGAAGCAAAGAGCGTGGAGCGATACCTGGAGAGCAAGTTTGCCGAGTCACTTGGCACCGCACGGGCGGCGATGCGTGATCTTGCGAAAGCCTTCCGACCAGAGCAGCTTTCGCAGAGCGCATTCAGTCTCTACGAGAAGTTTCGCCCGGCGATTCCAGAAGGGGTAACAGGCTGGGGCGCCAAAGGGAACTTGGATATTGATCGAATCCGGTCTTTGGCCTTGGAGAAGTAATGGGCGGAGTGCATGGGCCAGGACAAGTCGTCGGTTTCGAGGTCCAAGTCATGCGCGAGGCATGCATTCCTTACGTCATGGTTCGAGGCTTCGTGCGCCCGTGTCCTACACCGCGATCTGTGAATCGCGAACCGCAGGCCCTGCAGCGATACGGGTGAAGCGCCAGAATCCGATAAATCAAATTCTCAATGACGCCGTGCCGGAGAGAGCGGCGAACTGCTTGGCTTCCGCAGCTCGGGCAAGTGTGCACCCGGTCGTCGGATTCGTCCTTCATTGGCGAAATTCTAACATGGTCCGAACTTCGCGCTTGTTTCCGGCAGATGACGGACGAGCAACTTCTCGGGTAGCCGAATACAATAACGGATTGACGTAGCCTGGTTGAGATGTCGGCGGACATGGAAGCAATCGCGCGGATTGTACAGCAGAAGGGAGCGTGGAAATGTTCGTGTTTAGTACGTAAATTTGATCCACTCTACGTTGAACGGATTCCTAACTCCTTCCATGAGAAGGCCGGTGCGAGTGACCATGACACTTACATGACACCGCGATTTTTCGGGAGTCCGTAATTTCTGATTAAGTCTGACAACTCGATTTGTTCTTTTTTGTCTCTCTTTTTTGCGGATTTGGGCCGATCAACATGACACTTCCAACAGTCATGGGCCACTCAAGGGGATAGATTTCAGCTAGTCGCCCTCTGGGGTCTTGGAATTCTGTTCAACGATTTTCTTTAGCCTGTACGAAGTGCTTCTTCCTCCAGCCTCTTCCTGCTCAATGACGCCCAAGGCGATCAGCTCTTCGATGTCTCGAAGAGCAGTTCGCGAAGAAGCTTTCGTCATCTTCATCCATTTGTCTCTCGTCAGCTTCCCTGCGAATCCGCTGAATAGTTTGTTTAGAACTTTTGTCTGCCGATCATTCAGAGATACCTTCCGTTGCTTTAAGGCCCTCCAGAACAATTCCTTTTCAAGAGCGCTGCTCGTGGTTTGATTCGATTGTTCAATGGCTCTGTCCAGGCATCCGAGAAACCAAGTTAGCCACTTAGTGATGTCGAGCGATCCAGCCTGCGTCTTCTCAAGAACTTCGTAATACTCTTTTCGTTCTTCTAGAATCTGCGATGACATGCTGTAGAAGCGCTGAGAGCTACTATCTGATCTGGCTAAACACATCTCAGCGATTGCTCTTCCAATTCTCCCGTTGCCATCCTCGAAGGGATGGATCGTGACGAACCACAAATGCGCGATTGCGGCCTTCAAGAGCGGATCTTCTTGTTCATTGCCGTCGAACCACGCAAGAAACCTTCCCATCTCGTTTTCGACGCGATCAGCCGCAGGTGCTTCGTAATGGACTTTGTGGCGACCGATTGGCCCCGACACAACTTGCATCGAACCACGGCTGTCATCACGCCACGCGCCGACCCGAAATTTGTCGTTCGTTGTGCGAACTCCGGGAAAGAGATGCGCGTGCCAGTCAAACAATCTTTCCTTTGTCAGCGGCTTGCTGAATTTCTGCGTCGCGTCCAACATCATTTCAACTACGCCATCGACATACCGATCCTTGTGCGCCGTGAGGCCACCTACGTCCAGCCCCAGTCTACGAGCCAGGGAAGAACGAACATTCTCTGGATCAAGCACCACGCCTTCGATTGCGCTGGATTTGATTGTTTCTTCCGTCAGGACTTTTAGCGTAGCGGTCCATCGGGAAGCCAAGCCAAAGCCCCGCATCTTCCCAACGAGCAAGCCTTGGCGCAACCGGACATCGGATAGCAATGGAGCAAGTGTCTTTGAATCCCAGGTAAAACGTGGCCAATCACGAAGTTCGTGTATATATGTTCTCGCCATATTCTCGCCGCCAATCTCGCCACAATCCTACCATATTCTCGCCACAATCTCGCCAGGAATCGCGCCATTGTGTGTCGCCTGACCGCAAGGCCGTCTCCACTCCAATCTAAGGCTCGTCTGAAAGACGGCGACCAAATCAGCACCCTGCTTCGGAACCTACCGCTTATCACTGCGCTTCGTCTTCACTATCGCAGCCTGGGAGCTGGCCGAGATCCGGCCGGGCCGGAACTACTCGGAGGGTTCTTTCTTCTGGCGGGAGAGTAAACGCTGGAGATACTTAGAGCCTTCCCTTTCGTAGCCTTCTATTCCAAGCCTCAAGAGAATTTCGCAGGTCTGAGAAATACTTCTGCCTCCCGCGTCGCCACTTCCTGCAGTTTTTCCTTCAAGTCAGTCGGGATGCGAAACGCGAGCGGAGCATCTTTCTTCATAGCGCCGCGATTGTAAGAGAAACAATTCGTTTTTCCAACACGTGTCTTGACACTGGATGGATGAGAATGTATGCTGTTGAAATAGATACGAAGAGAGGTGGCATCATGGAAAGAACGCGTCGGACACGGACAAAGCAGTTCTCGAACAACCTCCGGCTTGCCAGGCGGCTTTGGCCAAATCAGATCCACGGTACTGAGTCCAAGGGCCTGGAGGCACTATCGAGACGCTATCGTCTATCTATTGGAGCCGGTGAGCTTCTTTTTCTAGATGGCCGCTGGTACGTCACACACGCGGGCCTTCTCAGAATAGCTCTTCGCCAGCGATGTCGCGGAATTCGCACGATTTTGCAAGAGCGATTGTGCGACCCACTCGCGGGCCGATGGGTGTTCAAGGCCACTGTCTATAAGGCGTCCGGACTCTAAGGGTTTCGTCGGCTACGGCGACGCTGATCCCTCCAACGTCTCTCCTCTGGTCCGCGGCGCCGAGATGCGCGTGGCCGAGACCCGCGCCGTCAATCGCGCCCTCCGCAAAGCCTATGGAATCGGCCTGTGCTCGGTCGAAGAGCTCGGATCCTTCTCTCCGCCCACGCCAGCTTCACATCCCAAGCAAGCCGCGCCTGTTTCTGGCAACGGAAATGGTTCCAGTCACGGCCAGCCCCGACTGCGGGACCAACTCTGCCTTCTGATCCGGCAATTCAACCTCGACCCCACACTCGTGAAGGCCTACGCCGCCGACTTCTGCGGCACCGAAACTCTCAAGGAAGCCAGTCGAGATCTGGTCGAATCCTTCATCTCCCATCTCGCGGCTTCTGCAAAAAACGACAGGGATGCTTTGATCTGCAAACTCAACTCCTACGCCCAATCTGTGGAGGTGCAGCCATGAAACGCCATATCCCGGGCCTTCACTCAGTGCGCCAAGCGATGGATCGTCGTCTCGAGGGCTTCTTCCTGGTGCGCGTGGATGCCGCTTCCTACCGCTGGCATCCGCAGAAGCCATTCCTCGTTCTCCGCTTTGTAGTCCTTGCGCCCGAATCCTTCGCCACACATTCCTTCTCCGGGCGGCTGTACTGCAGCCGACGAGCGCTCTGGAAGCTCAATTGGTTTCTGCGCGACTTTGGCTATGACCCCGAACTGCTCGGGCAAGATCAAGTGGATGAGAAAGCGCTCCTCAACCTTCGAGGAGTCGTACGAACGTCGCTCGCCACTTTCAACGGGCGCTCCTACCAGAGCCTCGAAGCTTTTGCCCCTGCCGGCGAGTGGGAAGAGCTCTCGTGTGCCGCAATCCAGGGGAGGAATGACGATGATCTACAGCCACACACAGATTAGCCAGTTCGTTCGCTGTCCGCGCAGCTATCGCTACCGCTATCTCGATGGGTGGCAGGAAAAAGAAACGCGTGCCGCCATGGTCTTCGGCCGCTCGTTTGAGAAGGCCCTCGGCGCCTACTTCTGCCGGGAGGATCCGAGTGCGGTGCTCTACAAAGAATGGGGTGCGTATCGAGACGCTCCGTTTGAATACAAGAAAGGGGATTCCTGGGACCGCCTGGTCCATCAGGGAGTCCATCTGCTCCAGAAGTTCGCCCAGGATGATCGCGTCCACATTCCCCGGCCGAAGAAGAATCTGCAGGTCAAGATGCTTCGATCGCTTCCCGGAAACAACGAATTCGTTTCCTACATTGACGCCCTCGGAGAACTCGATGGCACTCCCTGCGTCATCGATTGGAAGACCACCACGAGCCGTTATCCGGAAGAGCCCGAGGGATTGCTCGCACTCGACCCTCAGTTGATTTGCTACTCCTGGATCAGCGGAATTCCTGAAGTCGCCGTGGTCGTGTTCGTGCGCAAGAACCAGCCTGAGATTCAATACCTCCGGGCCACGATTTCCGAAGAGCAACGACGGGAGTACGGCCGGCTGGTTGAAACCACAGTTGCTCAGATCGAAGCCGGTCAGTTCGTTTCGCACAGCGGCATCCGCTTCCCTCAGAACGGCTGCGTGAGCTGTCCTCATCTGGGGCTGTGTCTCAACAACCAGCCGTTGATCGACGCGAATCTGATCCGCCGGCCAGGAGCCAGCGACCTTGATTGGCTTAACGACCTTGACGACTAACGGGAGACCGCTGGTGGCTCCGAAGCTCAACCGTCGCAGGGCCGTGTTCGTGCTTTCGAAGATCGATGAGATCTTGGCCTGGGAGAAGGCGGCGGATCAGGAACGGGACTCGCGGTTTGTGGATCTGGGCCGCTATCTGTGCGAAGTCCGTTCCGGGCAGTACTGGCGGCTCGACAATCTGAAGTCCTTCGATGAGTTCCTGGAGAGGAAGTTCCCGGAGTCGCGGCGCAAGGCCTACTACCTGATGGCCATCCACGAGCATCTGCCGCGGATTCCGAAACTGACCTGCGAACAAGTGGGCTGGACGAAGGCCACGGAGTTGGTGAAGGTGGCGCGGCGGGAGCGGCAGGGGTTCGATTGTGCACCCTGGGTGCACAGGGCGCAGCAGCTACCCAGGGAAGAGTTCAAGCACGAAGTCGAGAGACACCTGACGGGGAAGGAGACCGAGCCGTGGGAGATTCTTTATTTCAAGGTGTACAAGAGCCAACTACCGGTGATCGAGCGGGCGCTCGAGACCGCCGCGCTGATGCTCGGGACGGACAAATCTCGCGGCTATTGCCTGGAGATGATCTGCGCGGACTTTCTGGCGGGAGCGAGCCTGGAAGCTGGCGCGGAGAGCACGTTGTTTTTGGCGCTCGCTCGGCTCATCGGCGCTCTTCCCGTGGCGCAGAGACTGCAGTTGCTGGACGTGGTGAGGAACGGCCTTGAACCGGTTCAGACGGAAGTCGCCGCGACTGAGGCTTGAACCCGAAGCGTATCGCCAACTCTCCCGCGAAGTGCTCGCGCGCGATGGGTGGCGCTGCCAAGATTGCGGCACAGCGCAAAATCTTCAGGTCCACCACCTCCGCTCGCGCAGCCGGTTGGGGGATGATGCCGAAGAGAATCTCATTACGCTATGCGCAGGTTGTCATCG
The DNA here is from genome assembly GCA_963841235.1 of uncultured Acidobacteriota bacterium. GTDB lineage: Bacteria > Acidobacteriota > Terriglobia > Acidiferrales > UBA7541 > Palsa-147. Next base: position 172,353 of record CAWJBU010000004.1, read on the forward strand.
AGCCAGACATCTTCATCGCCAAACACCATAGAGCAAGCCGAAAGCGCGATCGCACGACCGAATAATGGAGACCGACGCCAAAGAAACGCGTTCGACAATAAGGCTGAACTCAGCGATGTGATCAGCGAACAATCACTTCTGCAGCAGGCCCCGCTTGTTTGATTGGCGTAGAGGCGTCACACTCCCGCCTGGTCGCGCACAAGCGACTCATTCTCACCTGCCAGAAAGGCCGACGTGTCGGCTTCGCAGAGACCTTCGATGGACGGCAGCTTTACGCGCTCTTCGCACGGGCTGGATCAAAACCTCTGCGGGGATGTCGAATCTCTCGTGCAGATTGCGAATCATATTCAGCGATAGGGGTCCCTTGCGTCGCATTACCTCATGCAAACGCGTCCGCTGGCCGATGACTCCTATCAGCGTCCGGGAATCGTTGCCTGACTGCTCCAACCGAAATTTGATTGCTTCGATGGGATCAGGAAGATCAATTGGATAGTGCTCGCGCTCGTAGGCCTCAACGAGAGTGGCGAGCACGGCCAGCTCATCGGATTCTGCTGAACCCTCCGCAGCGTCCCATAGCTCTTCCACTCGACGCAAGGCCCGATCGTAATCTGCGTCCCCTCGGATCGGCTTAATCTTCATACCTCACCGTCTTGACGTCAATGTTGTCATACGCAGCGTGCGTTCCAATCCATTTGATGAAAACGACCTGATGCCGGTAATTGATCGCCACCACCAGCCGGTAATCGTTGCGTTTGATGTTGAATACAACTCTATCGGATCCCACGATACTCGCGTTCGCATAGCCGCGTTTTCCCTGGCGATTTCGTTCAGCGTCCTCTCTCCAAAAGCCCGGCGGCCAATCGAGGAACGGTATCTCATAGGATACGTGCGAAGCCTTTACACTCGACTTGGGCCCCTTTCACACCTACGATGGTGGTGCTCAGCCAGGGGAGGGGCGATTTCTTGGTTCGAGCGTGTACAGAACGTCATGGCGCTGGGTTCAACCGAGCCCGCGGTGCGGTTGCAGCAACCCTCGCACGAGTAAAGACCTTGGAGCCGGAACCCTGCGTCGGACGTTAGGTCGCGAAACGGCCCGGCCCTCAGTGCAAACTCCTTCAACCATCGGAGAACTGTCGTGACCGAATCGGACAACGGTGAATCCCTAGTGCCTCCGGGCGGGCCCCCGGCCCTCGAAAGCCAGAGGGCAAGGGCAACGCTAAATTCAACGCGACGACCCACGGGATCTTTTGTGGCGTTGTAGTTCTCAAGGGGGAATCTCGCCCCGATTATGAATCACTCTTGAATGGTCTGCGTAAGGGGTTCCAGCCCCAGGGCACTTTAGAAGAGATCCTGATAGACAAACTCGCGATGATCTTGTGGCGTCATCGGCGATTGATTCTTGCCGAGACGCGGTCAATTCCTAAAGAGCGAGCAGATCCACAAGGCGGAACTGGAGAAGCAGCAAAAGGAGAGGCCAAAAAGATCGAGGCATCCTTGGGACCCAAGTCCAAAAACGGTTTGATCGCGAGTATTTCGAATCCAGTCATCCTGGATCAGTGCCTGGACCACCTTACCGCGCTGCGCGACGGAATTCGGGACGATGGCGACGAATCTGCATCAAAGCGAGAAATGCAAAGCATTGATAAAGATCTACGGCATGGACTTGTATTATCGACAGGGGTCTTTGCTCAACATGTATGCAAGGTGGTCGCATAGAGTAATCCACGCGGCTTGGAAAGCAGAGCGAAGTAATGAGCCGCTAACAGACGAGGATTTTCTCGATGCAGAGACCTCGGAGGTAGAAGAAGTCCAGGAGGATCAGGAAGCCGGCGGAGATTATAAGCCCCTACCGGGCAAAGATATAATCGACACAATGGTTTTAAAGGCGTTGGACGCTGAGATTCATCGCCTCGAGGAATTTAAGAAATCACAGAAACCCGACCAGCGTGAACGCAGTATACAAGAAGTGCTCCGGCTCAGCATTAACGAAGGGGCGGGGCTCGAACGGTTGATCCGATACGAGGCCAGCCTAGAGCGCGCCTTCGACCGCGCCCTGGCTCAGCTCGAGCGGGTGCAACGAATTCGCCGCGGGCAACTCGTCGCGCCCCGCCTCGCAATCGGCGTGCACCCCTAAAGACCACACGAATCCTCATTTGGCGCAGTGCGACGCTCCGCACAGAAGAAAACGAATCGCGGCCGGCCGGACCCGGAGTCGGGGTGTAACCCGACCGACGCATTCCGAGGCTGGAGCGCCTATCCGTCTGCATCCCCCGAGGTGTTCGTCGATGACATCACGCCGGGTTTATCCCCCGCGCGATCCAGAGCAAAGCGATTGGCAAATCCTTAGTTCGACCCGTTGGGCCCGGATGCTCTTGCCCGTCGAAAAAAGGTAAAATTACAAAACGAACTAGTCATCTCTGTGAAATTACAACTACTTAGACAGTGACTCCTCGCGGACTGGTGAGCTCTCGGCTATCTATTCCAAGTGGCCACCGCAGATTAGGGGCAGCAAAGGAGTGGAGGACGAACTCGGCTATTTCCTTGAAGACAGCGAGATAGCAACTCAGACCGAACAGTCTGACTGCCACGGCAGACCCATCGTGATCTCAGTTGCGTGGCCGCACCACCAAGAAGTATGCCATTTTCGACGACTGTCACAAGATCGCTACAACCTTGATCTGGATCTGCCGCCCACCCCGCCCGAGTTGGCTGTCATGATGCACGAGGTCTATACTCGACATTGGCGATGAACCGTCACATCAAGAAAACCGCTGAAGTTCTCCTGCCGAAACGGTTCTTGGTGACCATCCAATCCATCCGGTCGAGAAATTACCAGAAACAACTCCACAGGGAATGGGGAGTCTACCAATCAAACGTCGAAACAGTGGCCGAGTATGGACTCACTGTCCTCCATGGGCCATTCCGAGGGATGAAGTATTCGATGGGCTCCTTGCTGAGCCGTCACGCGATCCCCATTCTCTTCGGAACATATGAGCTTGAGCTCCATCCAATCATTGAGGAAGTCGCGTCGAGGCACTACGACAGGATCATCGACATCGGTTGTGCTGAAGGCTACTATGCGGTGGGACTCGCCCAAAGAATGGACGCGACCGTTTATGCTTTTGATTGCGAGCCTCGCGCACGTTTTTATTGCCGGCAGATGGCCCGCGAAAATCGCGTAGCTGACCGGATTCATGTGATGAGCTGGTGCAGCGCGCGAACTCTAAAGAACCTGGCCGACGGGCGCTGCCTCATCATCGCTGATTGTGAAGGCTACGAAGTCGATTTGTTCTCTGATGACGTGGTGACTGCGCTGAAGAATTGCGATTTGATCGTTGAGCTGCATGGGGTTCCGGGGAAGGATGCCGGCAGCATTTTGCTCGAACGGTTTAGGAGTTCGCATGCGCCCGGCTGATCTCCTTCGACGCCCGCAATGTCGGGCGCAGCGTACCTGATAGATGGCGGAGATTTGCACGGGAATTCAGGCCACCTGGCCAGCAGTGGGTTTATTTCACGCCCCTCGTTTAGTCTATTGTGAAGGCGCTGCGCCTCAGCGTGGAATGTCATAGGTCATCATCTCTTGGTGTGACGCGCTGGGAGAATCTATGCGCTGAGAACTAGGGGCATTGCGCTCTGACGCAGCCAGGTGCATGTCGCCTGCCGCCCTCGACACCGACACGGGAATCCCAGGTGAAGGAAAAAAATGGAGGCACAGAATCTGGACGCATGACTCGAATAATTGAAATAACATTTGTGGCTGTGTCAGTCGCGATGTTCTTCGTGATTAGTCCATTTTTGCGGCAAACACACTACTCCACGTCACTCCCCGCTGGCGAAGGGCCTCAATATGTCTCCGGAAATGGAAATGACGCGAACGATGGGTCAAGCGAGAAAAGTGCGAAACTGACAGTCATGGCTGCTTATGCGGCGCTTCCAGAACGCGGGGGGACCATCTACATATATGACGGTGCATCGTGCAATGGAGTAACTGGTGCAGGAATATGGATAATGGGATCAACAGATCCGAATTACCGAAGACCTCCTTCAGGCTGGGCGCAGATGAAGGGCGGCTCAGTCACGTTCATCGGGATTCCGAAGGATAACTACGGACCGAACGCCCACATGGGAAGAGCGAATCTGGCTCGATGCGGTAGCAGTGCTGACATCAAACATCCCGGCATCTGGATTTCAGGCGTCACAAGCCCTCTCTACTTTCAGAATTTAAATATCTCCGTCGCAGGCCGCAGTGTGGTGATCGGAGAGGACTCTAACCATAGCAGGGGAGGGACAACAGGGGGCTCCTCCGGACTCTCCTTCTGGAACGTAACTGGTAATCCTCCAGCGAGGCCAGGACTCGGACCGCCCTGGGACATCGTGGGAGGCTCGTTCTGGATTTACATGATGCACTGCGGTGCGTCGGGCCTGGATGCCATCAACACACCGACCGCGAATAACGCCGCGGCAGTTCTTTTGGATGGAACTGGCAATGATGGGATTGGGTATATTTTTATTGACCACATGAACCTCGCTGGGGGCGGCATCAAACTGAATCCCGGCACGGTGAATCCATCAATCCAAATGGTAGACATCACCGAGGTTGACACAGAAAGCGTCCACGCACCCGCCGCGGTCTGGTTCACCGGTCAATTCGCCAGCGCACTTGTGCAGGGAGTTCACGTAAACGACCCTGTCGGAAAATTGTGCAATGGCAGTGTGTGTGCCGTCGAAAATGATGGCGCAGGTCCGGCGGAAAGCATGCACGTAGCAGATGTTTATAGTTCTGCGTCACCAATGGTTAAAGGACCAATGCTGATCCTCGGTCGGGTGGGGCAGTCCGCTGGAGGTGCTCCCTATCTAAACGGGCAGGTTGGTTTTCAGAACGGATACGTCTATGCAGACACTGACGCATCGCGTCGTGGTTTCTCACCAATTGCCGTACGATTCGCTAATCAAGCCAACTCCTTTCCGAGCAGTTGGTCTGCAACCACTGGCACTGTGACCATGGGGATCACTGCTCCCGACGGCACAACAGGGGCAGGAAGGTTGGGTAACCGCTCTTCGTCTGGTGTGGCATATTTCTACCCGCAGAAAAATGTGACCGTCGCTGTCGGTGATGTTCTGATCGCTGGAGTGTGGGAGCGCCTGAATTCTGGAACCTCTTGGCCATCACCCGGGGGAATTGGAATCACTGGATGCTCTGTGAAACTTGAGACACCCGGATATTCTTCAACAGCTAGTTTGCCATCAGGACCAACCGATGGGGAGTGGCATTGGGCGAGTCTAGCCGTCAAAATCTCCAACGTTTCCCAAAATCCATGCACATTGGGATTCGCAGGACAATCGCCGGCAAACGGTGCGGCTGATTTCTACGCGCCGTTCTATGCTCGCATTCCAGCAGGGACGTATTCGGATAGCGAAATCATGATGACCTACCATAACCTCCAGAGTTTCGGCTCATCCTGCGCAGTCGGGACCATTTGCGGGTTGCCAGGACAAGAACTGATTGAGGCCCAGTACGGAACACTGTCTGACTGCCGCTCTAGCGCATCTCCGGCAGTCTGTGGATCGGCGGCCGCGGGGAGCGTCGTTGTAGCAGCAGGGTCAGGCTCTGTAGTTGTGAACACAACCGCCGTGACGGCTAATAGTCAGATCCTCGTCACGTTCGACAGTTCCCTTGGCGCAAAATTGAGCGTTACCTGCAACACGACTTATGATGCACCGTATGTCTCGGCACGAAAGGCAGGAGCAAGCTTCACAATATCAGTCACATCGCATCCGAGTTCCAATCCGGCTTGTTACTCGTATTCGGTCATAAACTGACCTGGCCCGTCCCAAGTTACAACTCAATTCTCTCGAACACATCGGATTGCCATTCGAGCGGGATCGCGGACAGCTCTGCAGAGGTTCGGGAAGATCCCCCGCGAGGAAACTCGACTCCCGTGACTCTCTAAGTCGGACCCCGAAGCAGGGTCCTGGCGGCTTGAGTTATTCTTTCTCCTGCCCGGAACATTCGGAAGCCGAGGCGGTTTTCTCCATACCATAGGAGTGCAAGACGAATCACAAGCAGGACGCTGACAAAAAGGGTAGCCGCCACCATCACAGCGAATGATTCCCGCTCGAGCAAGAAGGTCCAAAAAAGTGAGTCCGACCATCCAGGGAGTAAGTGGTTTAACCCGCTTTGAAGGATTGGGCCAACATAAAGGATCTTCGTGACTCGAACGTGGGCCGTTCTCTCGAAATTGTATTCAGGAAGGTAATCAGGAAGGTTCCCTGTTGCTTGTTTCAAAATGTTGGGATCGAGCAGGTCATCTCGAGTCAAAAGTCGACCTTGAGCATCCCGAAAAATGGTGCGGAAGGATGGATCGACGACAATCCACCGGCCGTTCAGCTCCACCTCTGCCACAACGTGTACCACGTTCCAATTCCTATCCATGAGCAGCAAACGCCGAGCCGGAAATCCAGAGGTGTTGGCGAGGTTCACGAATGCATTCGTTGCCGTACCACAAGTTTTCAGCAGTTCTCGATAGTTTAGGGTTGTGGTCGGATCCCGAACTAGATACTCCAGTGAGTCTGAGGCAATTATTCGAGAAGGCCCTAGTTTCATCCACGTGAGGATGGCACCGATTTTTTCCTCTGCCGGAGATGAAAGCGGAACGACAGCGTCTGAAAATCCCTTTAGGTATCTCCGTGTCGAGTATTCCCAGACCATCGAGTAAATGGCCAACGGGATCAAGAGCATGATGAGGGCATTTACGAGATACCAAGCCGATTTATAGAAGGGATGAAGTCTCATCGCCCGTGTTCCCCCGAGACGCACAAATTATACAGTGTCTCTAATTCGGCGATGGGGCCATCCCAAGAAAGTTTGCCAACGAAATCCTCACGGCCGGCTCGACATCGTTGACGAAGTGATGGATCTTCAAGAAGCCTTCCCAGTGCATTTTGGAGTTCTCCGAGATCGTGAGAAATAATTAGTCCCGCGTCCCCGACGAACGGTGCAATTCCACACCGGTCGGTCACAATGACAGGAGTTCCGCATGCGGCTGCTTCCGCAGCAGTGTTTCCGAAGTTTTCATTCTGTGACGGCAGAACAAACAAATCGGCGTCACAATAGGCCGACCATTTGTCGTCATCGTATAGTGGGCCGACGAACAAAACGCGCTCCTTCAGCTTGAATTGATCGGCCATGGCCTTCAGCTTGGGCAAAAACCCATCACCTTCTTCGGGACCTGCCATCACCAGCACGGCATCCTGCTCTCCTGGTGCATTTTGACGCCATTGGGCGAAGGCTTTGAGCAGCAGGTCGGGGCTCTTCTTCGATACAAGGCGCCCGAGAAAGAGAATGAGTTTAGTGTCGTTCGGAATCCCCCATCGTCGACGGAAGTCACCTCGTGTAAGAGGTTTTTCTGGGAGTTCGATGCCGTTTCGGCGTATGACAACGCGGGAGGACTCCACGCCGCCTAGTAGTTCCTGTCTTTCTTGCTCGGATGTGGCGATCAGGTAGCGTGCTCCACGAACAAAATCGCGCCCAAGGAAGAGGTGGAACATGCGCTTTAGGCGGAGACTCCGAACAATTGGACGAAACATCCCCATAGGTTCGATGACGTACGGGATTCGGCGACGTCGGCAGAAGAAGCCGATAGCCGGACCGAGTAGGTCGTATAAACCATAGATATGAACCACATCAAAAGACCCTAAGATCTCTCGGCCGAAAGGTACCACACCAAGGTTCCAAGTGATAGCTCGGAACCGGGCCTGGGTCCGCAAATAGATTATTTCCACACCCTCATATTCTGCCCGACGGCCCCAACGGGTGTGCTCGATAGATTCCGGGAACGGGGCCGCTGCCCGCGGGCCTAGATCCGCCGTCAGAACCGTGACCCGGTGCCCTCGCGCTGACAGTTTCCTAGAAATCGTCGCTACCTTTGTGGGACGACCACCCTCAGCTAAGTACGGATAATAAGTTTGTGAGACATTGAGAATTCGCATGTATCTTTCCTGCGTTGTCACCAGAAACGCATGGGCGAGGTGTGCGCGATATATTTTCGCCACCAGACATCGAAGACGATGAAGGAAAAAAGCTCATAAGAGTTATCCCGTTGTCCCTGGCGGTGCTGTTGGCGGAGACGCTCTATGAAGTTCCAATCCAGGATCCCTTCCCGCCACGAAATTCCAACATCGTCTCCCATTTGCGCTCGTAATGGATGACCGGAGGACTGGCTTGCCTCAAAGTAGGAATCGAAAACGGTAACGATCCAGTGTGCCAACGGAGCGTTGAATCCCTTTTTCGGCGCAGTGCGAACTGCGGACGGAAAGAAATCGCTAAACGCGTCGTTCAAGAGTAGTCTTTGGAACTCCGGGGCGAATCTTGTAGGCGAACGGAGTATTTAGGCTCAGTTCGACAAATTCGGGATCTAGCAATGGAACCCGGACCTCAAGCCCCACGGCCATACTCATCTTGTCTGTGTACTCAAGAATGTTGTCGACGAGAAATGTCTGTAGATCCATGTGCAGAATCTTGTTGTCGACATCTTTGAGAGCGCTCCGTTCCATCGCTAGGCGAAGGATCCGGGCGGATGGCGCCAGGTGATTCTGGGGATGCGTGCTTCCGGGGCGGCGCCGGAGGAGTTGGGCTTTTTTGTCCTCGTTCAAGAAATAGGTCCACTGCGCGTACTGTACCCAGAAATCCGAGTCCAGGCCCTCGAGGAATTTTCGCGCTCGTTTGAGGTGCATCGTCCGATATGAATCACGAACCATCTCTAGTGCCTTCGAGCCGAACTGGAGGAAGCGATCGCGGCATCCAGCCGAGTCGTACGGGCAAGTCGCACGGCGCGATATCGAGGGTACCCTGCGAAGAGTTCGTCGCCCCCGGCGCCGCACAGCGCCACGGTAATATGCTGTCTCGCCGTTTGGGAGAGCATATGCATAAGGTAGGAAGTGGGATTACCAAAAGGCTGATCGAAATATTCAAGTAAATCGAGAATTTCGGCAGGTTCAGATCGGGAAACGAGCAATTCATGATGATCCGTGCCGAGATGCTGGCTGACGGCCCGACTCATTTCGGCCTCATTATAGAAACGATATTCTTCGCCTTCAAAAATTACCGTAAAAGTGCGGATGTTCGCTTCTTGCTGTTTCGCAAGGCCGGCGACGATCGTCGAGTCGACGCCCCCGCTGAGAAAAACTCCGAGCGGGACATCACTGACCAATTGACGTTTCACACTCGCAGTTAGCCGATCGCGCGCGAGCAATTTTAGGTCCTCGTAAGACGTAGCTTCAAACTCCTCGCGACGCCGCACCGACCAGTAACGCTCGAGGCGTTCCGAGAGATCCCTGAGGCCTAAAACTAAGCAATGGCCGGGGGGGAGTTGCTGAATTCCTTCAAAAGCTGTCTCGGGCCCGGGGACATAAAGGTAAGTGAAGTAATCTGAGATCGCCTGCCAATTCACATTGGTTTCGAAAAGCGAGCAAGCAGAATCGCTTTGATCTCGGAAGCAAAAAGGAAGTGATCCGGTGTCCGACAATAATAGAGCGGCTTGACCCCGATCGGATCCCGAGCCAGACAACAACCGATCCTGTTTCAGGTCCAGGATCGCGAAAGCAAAGATGCCATTTAATTGGGCGGCGCAGTGCGGTCCTTCCTCCTCGTAGAGATGGAGGATGACTTCGGCATCAGTGCGGGAACGAAAATTGTGTCCGTGAGCTTCAAGTTTCGCCCTCAGCTCTGGAAAGTTGTAGATTTCGCCGTTGAAGACCAACCAAAGCGTCTCATCCTCGTTGCACATGGGCTCTCGGCCGGCTGAAGAAACATCAATCACAGCGAGGCGATTGTGTCCGAGAGCGATCGGATGGGAAACGACGGGCGGGAGAAACCTCCGAGTCTCGGTGCCATCCGGGCCTCGATGCCGGAGCGCCTGAGTCATACGCTCGATTGTGCTCGCGACTTCTTCCGCCGAGAGGCGCTTGCTTGCGATGCCTGAAATGCCGCACATGGTATTCAGCCCGTGGAAGAATTCAAATTCTGTGCGATCAGATCCATTACACGCACGGCTTCGCGACCTTCCTCTGCCGTCACAGGGATCGGCTTCCCGTTGGTGATGCTTTCGACGAATTCCCGGACTAGACGCTGGTGGGTATTTTCCAATCGCCTCGACAAATAACTCACCGCGGTGTCCAAACCGCTGCGCATCACTTGCGCTGCCTCGCTCAGCGCGGAGAGTCCCAGGGTGGACGGCCTCAAGTCGCGCCGGTGATGCAACACAACGCTCTGTGTCTCAAGGTCCACTTTGAGCAGGCCCTCGCTTCCCCAAAGGACCACCTGGGCTGCCCAGCAGCAGGTTGCATATGTCAAGACGATGCTGCTGGTTGCCTTTTCACCGACGAGCTCCAGCCGGTAGTCTTCATATGGGGACCAAGGAAACTCGTGCAGGAGCTTTCGGGCGGTCACGTGGACATCTAAGATTCGGTTGATGAAAGCCAGGGTCATGTAGACCACGTGCGGACCGGTCTCGCCGAGGACGCCTCCCGGAAGAAGATGGGCCCAGTGCTCGGCCCGAGAGGTGATGTAATCGACAGGAGTCGACAGGAAAATGTACATCCCTCTGAACTCGCCAATTTTCTCATCCGCGACCATTTGGCGAGCACGGAGAAAGGAAGGATAAAAAAGGTCGGAGTGCGCTACACAAACTTTTCTTTGTACTTGCCGCGCAACACGGATAATTGCATCGCATTCCTCGATACTCACCGCCATCGGCTTTTCAATCAGGACATGGGCCCCCGACTGCAGAGCGCTGACAGCCAGGGCGGCATGCGTACGTGGAGGTGAGCAGATGTCCACAATGTCCAATCTTTCTTTCGCGAGCATTTGTTCTAGATCGTTGTGGACTTGGGGCACGCCGAATTGACGAGCCAGCTGTTCTGCCTGTGCACGATTTACGTCGCACACAGCGACCACGCGGGCCTTGCGCCCAATTCTTTCCCAGGCAGGCAAGTGTTTGTGTTTGGCGATAAAACCAGATCCGACAATGCCGACTTTCAGGCTTTCCAAGTGCCAGGACCTCCCGAGCGAAAAAGGTACGATTGCAAGAGATTTAGGATACTTCTGCTTTCCGAGGATCGGGTAGGCTCATTCGTCCTCGCACCGCAGTCAAGTCGCCTGCGACCTGTGGAAACTGTCGTCCGGAATCCGTGGAGATCGTTCCTTTGAGATTCAGAAAAGGTCCATCTGGGCTACGATCCGTTTGAGTCCCGCCCGAAAATGTTCGAACTGGAAATGGCTCAGGACGTGCGCGCGGCCCTTTCGTCCCATCTCGCAGCGCAGGCTTTCATCCATGAGCAATTCCCGCAATGCGCCGGCCAGTTTGTCTACATCCCCGTGCGGTACCAGGAATCCAGTCACTCCATTCTGAATGAGATCGAGTGTGCCACCGTGTGCCCCGCCCACAACCGGTTTTTCAAGAGCCATGGCCTCTAGAAATACGAGGCCGAAACCTTCCCCACCGCTTGGGAGAGCAAAAATTTCGCAAGATGCGTAGCAGGCTGCTAGCTCGTTCTTCGGAGCCCAGTTGAGGAAATGCACTCTTTGGCCGAGTCCCAGCTCTTTCGCCATCCCCTCGAGGCGGGGTCGATCGTCACCCTCACCCAAAGCCACAAGATGAAAGTCGTGCTCCATCTCCAGTAGCTCGGGCAAGACACGGATTAAGTTGTCCACGCCTTTGTAGCGTTCGTTCGCCATCCACCGGCCGACGGTAAGCAGAACGCGTCCTTCCGGAAATCCGGATGGGAGTGACAGGTCCTGGCGATTCTTCGCCAGTGCCCAAAAGTCCGGGTCTAGACCCCACGGCAGTCGGCAGATCTTTTTGATGGAGACGCCTTGGACCAGAGACAGTTTCTCGGCCGTATCAGTGCTGGGCGCCAGTACGCGGTCAGCCCGACGTAGGGCCCATCGTCGGAACGGTGATAAGGGCTTCCACACCTCGATACCGTGGCTCATCACCACCACACGCATCCCGGGGGCCAAAACCTTCATCGCCGTGGCTACCGAGACGAGGTTCGGATGAGCAACCAACGTGATGCGAGGTCGCCCAAGGGCTAGCCGCATCGCGGAAAGAATGAACCAGATCTTACTTCGACCGAATCCGCGGAGGACGAAGTGGGAATCCCCCACGCGGCCTTCGTGCTCACCGGTCGGGTCGTTCAAGCTCAGAAAACGATACGGCACTTTCTGCTCGTGCGCTATCTCCGACAGAACGGCTGCCGTGTGGCGTCCCGCGGCTTGAACCCCGCCGGCCGTAAGGAGTCCGGTAAAAAGTCCAGCGATCATCCAATCGCCTTCACTTTCTGAAAAAGAAAAACCCCGTGCGTCGCAAGTGCCTTCGGGCAGATTTTCTCGGCAACCGGTTCGATCCAAACCGACGTGACCACCGAAACTTTCCGGACTGCCCAGTAGATGCGCCTTGCGAGCAACCCCAATCCTGTGTGGTCTCCCGTGTCTTGAGATTTGCCTGGCAAAGTCTCCGAGGCGGCGTACCCCGCAAGCGCGCGTAGCCGCTGTAACAGGGCAACCATCGGCCTGTCGACAAGAAGAAATTCCTGACCGAACCAAAGAATCGGCCTGGGTCCCATTGCGGATACTTGAGAAATCCAATCGGCGGGCTTCCTTGAAAATACATGTGGTCCCTGTCCGCGAATCAGCTCAAAGAGAATCAAGTATCCGCCAGGCCGCAGGACTCGGATCATTTCCCTGAGCGCGTGGTCCTGCTCCGAAGGCAGAATGTGCTGGACAACGGTAATGCCGGAGACACAGTCAAACGATTCATCACGGAAAGGCAAATTTTGAATCATCCCCACAAACAACGGTGAATGCGTTCCTCTTTCTTGGGCCAGCCGCAGCATTGAGAGCGATTGGTCGATTCCTACGACGGAGAGTTCGCGTTGCGCCAAGCGGCGAACCCAACGCCCCGTGCCACAACCCACGTCGAGAACCTGCGCATTTTTCCCTAACGCACAGCGATCTAGGGCGCCATTCCATGCTCTGGCTTGCAGACGGTCAATCGCTTCATTGAACCAGTCAGGAGCTCCCGGGTGCAGGACGGGGGCGAAGCCCTTTTCATCGTCCCGGGCGAAGTCTCGCGCCAAATGCGTCCAATATTCTTTCGATGAGTACCTGTTCACGTCCTAAGCTCGATTGGGGTAGAAAGGCGTCATCGTCGCAGCGCCCAGAAGAGTGAGCGGTGACTTCGCCCGAAAATCCCGCTCAGTCGCGAGTGTCCATCTTTCACTTCGACTGCGAATCCATTTTTTCTGAGCAGTGAAAGCACATCCGCTTCGCGAAAGCGATAGGGGTGAGCCCGAACTAGAATCTCGCTGGCATGTCGACGTTTCGTCCAAAAATGCCACTTCAGTAGTCCGGTAATCGAAAATGTGTCCACTTCTAGGAAAAGCGCTCCACCGGGTCGGACGACCCGCCGGATTTCCGCGAGCACAGCATTCGCATCGCGCACGTGGTCCAGGGCGTTACAGCAGACCGTCAAATCAACACTCTCGTCTTTCAAAGGGATTCTTTCCCCGGTTCCATTCAAGTAGCGGACCGACTCCCGAAGCTTCTGCACTTGCTGGCGAAGGAGAGCGCCGCAGCACAGGGTCAACGGCTGCAGGGGATCCAGGCCAATCCGCACGGGAAGCTCCGGAAGAAATCCGATCACTCCCACGCCGAGGCTTCCTATCCCGAGTTCAATGGTTGTAGGGAGATTGGTAGGGAGCATGGCCCTCAGGCGCGACGCGAGTTCCTCATTGTCTGCTAGGGTCTGAGAAATCAGCTTTTCGTCTGTTGCAACGCCTGCCCAACATTCATGTTCGGCCTGTTGCGCCTCGCGCCATTTTGAACTCGAAGGCATCACGGCCCTAACGCTTCTTGCCGCTGTGTGCATCTTCGAGGAATTCGCGAACCTGCTGTGCATTCCGATCCCAGCTGTATTCCTTGGCGACAATTGCCGCTCTTCGTCCCACTTCGTTCCGCAACTCGGGATTCTCGTAGAGGCTCCGAATCTTCCCGGAGAGCTCTTCGGAGTCCCTCGTATCGTGCAATATAAACCCGTCTACGCCATCCGTGATCATCTGTGAGCCGCCATTGCTGCGCGTCGTGATGACCGGCAATCCGCACGCCATGGCTTCAGCCGGCGGGAAGGCGAACGAGTCGTGGAGCGAAGGCCCGACATAGGCATCGGCAGCCGCATAGAACTGAACTACATTCTCGGACAATTCAACAAACTGCACACGATCTTGTAGTCCCAAGCGGTCGATCATTCTCTCATAGAGCACGCGATCATCGTGTCCGACGATTAATACTTTGCAGGGAAGATCTAGGCAACGGGCGGCTGCTTCGAGCAGCGTATCCACCCCTTTCTTTTTCCAATCGTTGCCAATGAGTAGCAGAACAAAGTCTTGCTCCTCGAAATGCAGCCGGCGCCTCGCCTCGGCCCGTTGGCAGAAGCGCGCCTCTGGGTTGAAGAAAGCCAGTTCCACCGCGTTTGGAATGACTCGTACATCGCGGCGAGCGGAAAAGCGCTCGACCTCGTCAGCCGTCAGCTGCGAAACGGCGGCCAGTGCCACCCTTGGATTAGCATAGATTTTCCTCTCGAGCGCCATCGCCAGATGATAGTACAGGCGTCGGTGAATGGCGCGGGGCACGGCCCGCAAGGGGAGCTGCCGCAGCCGCAAATCTTCGATCACCAACCGGTAGAATTCCTGGAAGACGATATGAACGACGATCGCATCCGCATCTAGGCAATTGATGCCCGGCGAATACACCAGGTCGTAGTGCAGTCGCCGGAATTTCCGATCCTTCCAACGTTCCGCGTGGTTCGCGAGAAACCACCAGACATACTTCAGCAGGTGCGGGCCCGGGATGGAGGGGACTCGATGCCAGATGAGGTGATTGGCGGCGTCCGCTCTTGAAGCAATTCTCTCCTTTCGCTCAAAGACTTTCAGATCGGGAATGTCCGCCACTCTTTGGCAGTAAAGGTGGACCTCGTGCCCGTGCTCGCGGGCGAGGCGTACGACCTGTTCAAGAACACAGCGTTCAGTTCCGTGCTGTTTGTCGAGGAAGGGCGATACCACAGCGATTCGCAGCCTTGCGGCCATCAACCCTTATACCCGTCGGGAAGAGACGTTTTGTTGTCTCGGAGGAGCTCGAGAGCAGGCAGCCGGAAGAGAATCCCTACAAGCAACCACAGATAAGCATTAAAAATATAGTTTTCAAAAGGACCTATGCTCCCAAAGGTCATTGGGAACAGGAGCAAGAAGATAAACCAGAAGAAGGCAAATGCGATCGGGAACATCGACGTTTGCCTGAGCCGCAGAACAACTTTCCAGCAAGAGATCACAAGTGCGACGGTCCAGAGAATCCATAGCAGGAGCCCGAAAGTCCCGAATTCGATGATTAGATCGCCGTAGCCACTCTCGACTCCAAGGTTGGACGGCGGCGCTCCCAATATTCTGGCAACATATTGCATGCCGAGTGATGTTGTCCCGATCCCGCTGCCATAGAACCAGTTTGTCTCCGGAAATGCTTTCGCCATTTCAGCCAGCGGATAATCACTTGTGCGGTGAACCAGTTCTGATGCTGGACTCCTGGGATCAAGCGTCTCGGAGTAGAAAGCCCAGCGCGCTCCAATGGCGCTGGGAAGCACAACGACAGCGATAATAAGGCCCAACGCCACAGCTATGATTCCCCGCCGGATGGCCATCACAACCCGACGACCTCTTCCCCATCGCCACGGTGCACCCCAGAGAAATGCCGCGGCGACGACGAACGAGCTCGCGCCGACGAAGACGAAAGTCCCTCGCGAGCCACACAACACGGCTGCCACCCCTACCAGAGCAGTACCGACATACACCAAGGTCTGTCCTCGGCGCCTTTGCAGTACCAGATACCCCACGGCACCGAGTCCAATAAGCCAGACCAGAATTAGATACCAGGCGAAGCGGCCATCGCTAACGAACACGGACGGTGGGCGATAGATTTCTTGGCCGCTAATCGGAGAGTACCTGTGCAGAGTTGAGAGATAGCGTATATCAGGGGCCAAGACCCGCGGATTAAGAAAGCTGACTCCCACGACGGCCTGTATGATTCCGAGTAGAGAAATGACGCCGGCCAGCAGCATGTTCACGGACAGGAACCGTCGGAGGTCTTCTTCAGTGCGGAACAAGGCATAGCCAACGAACATTACGGGAATGTAGTAAAAGTACAGTTTGAGGCCGAGGAGCCCATAGAAAAGGCTGGGTGAACGCGGATTGAAGCACTCGAGAACTCCCCACCAGAAAAACAGCATCAGGAAAAGTCGAAAGGGAGGTCGAAAAAGCCGGGCCTGACCCGCTCGCAAAGAAGCGAAAAACGATAAATACGTGATCCCAACGAGTACGTCCTTTCCGAAATAGATGGCCATGTTATTGCCCATGTATTTCCGGAACAGATCTTCGAAGAGGAGCCAGACGAGAAAAGCATAAAAGCCGGTGCGCCAGTCCCGCAGAACAAATACGGTGATGGCGGACACGGCGATTCCTAGGGCGACAAAAATCACCGACGTCATGTCGCCCCGTGCAATCCAGCCACCCAGAAACCACGCGAGAAAGAGACCAAGGCCTCCGATGGCCGGGGTTATCCAGGCTTGGTTGCGCCCGGAATGTATAGGTGCACCAATCACGCGCATGTCCAGTGTGGCTGAAGCTTCGGCATGAGGGACTCAATACGATTTAGTATTCTAGGCGTTGCTTTTTGCATCTTCGGTGTTTCCCGGCATCACCGCAATTCACTGCGGGACTGCATGTCCTCTCGTGGCGACACCTAATACAGTTTCTCGAATCCTGTCTGCTGTCTTGGCAATATTTGACCCTGCTCAATCGCTTGCCATGCGTCTCGTTATCCTGTGGAACTTACGCTCTTGCGTGCCAAAGCATTTCCTCTCTTTCGAGCCATTATAAGGATGCAGGCGGGAAGGCAGCCACCTGTTTTTCGCGCTTCAGGACTGAGCAAATAGTCTAGGTAGCCCACCCAAGTTAAGAAAATAGGCGCCGGAAGACGAACCCACCTGCGCCATCGCTGGACTAATCTCTCTCCGAGGCGCGAAAACTTGAACTGCGCGTAGCGATAATCTCGCACCTCGAAACCATTATCCCCGAGTAGTCTTTGAAGTTGATCTAGCTGATAGCCTTCGCGCTTGTGACCCCACGGATCAGTCTCATTCACCTCGCCCGGAGGCACAGGAACAGATAGAACGAGCCTCCCCCCCGGCGCGAGCACTCGGCAAACCTCCCGGATGCAGGCAGCATCGTCCGGCAGGTGCTCAAGCACCTCAAGTAGAAGAACTGTGTCGACGCTGCCGTCGGTGAAAGGGAGGCGATCTGCAAACGTCACGACGCAATGTAGATTATTCTTGTCTCGATGCCGGACTCTTACTCGCCCGAGTGATACTTCATCTACATCAGCCGCCCAGACTTCGGGCGCGCGTTCGCAGAGGAATCGCGTAAAGACACCGGGACCGCAGCCGACGTCGACTGCCCGCCCCAAGTCACCGCTCAGATATTCGTAAACAATCCTGTATTTTGTGGGGCGTTGGATCGAAACCGCGTCTGCTACCACAAGATGATAGAGTCTCCAGACCCAATACCTTTCCGCCAATCGCGCAGGCCATCTTGTCTCCGAGGTCATAGCGGCTGGCGTGCTTCTTCGTCAGAATTGGCCGGTCCGATAACTCGTCTGTACAATTCGAAATGTTCTTTCACCATGCGTCGATCGGAGAATAGATCGAGAGCACGGTTGCGTGCGGCAGCACCATATTGAGCGATTATTTCGGGGTTCTCGAGAACGCTCCTCATGCACCGGGCGAGTGCTACCGCACTTCCTGGAGGGAACCGGAGCCCACAATCATTCACCACTTCTCCCAATCCTCCAATGTCTGAGACAATCACCAACCTGCCGCGCATCATCTGCTCAATCGCTGCCAAGCCGGCAGTCTCCTCCCATACAGAAGGCATCACTATCACACTTACGTCATTCATCGCCGAGCGAAAAGCATCGCCGGTAACGAATCCCGTAAACTCGACGCGCCCTGCAAGGCGCAACTCCTGTGTCAGGTTTTTAAGTACGGTTTTTTCAGCCCCGTCACCGATAAATTTTAGCCGGAAATTGTGCCCCTCTTCTTGCAGAGTCTTCGCTGCCTCTAAGATCAGCGGCAACCCTTTCAGGCTCACCAGTCGGCCCACATAGGCGAAACAGAGGGGCGATTGCTTTGTAATGCTAATGATCTGAGACTGTTCGTCGGAAGGGGCTTCAGGAATACCATAATAGATGACTTGCGAACCGTGAAGGTCAAGACGTTTCTTGACGTGCACCGAGATGGGGGCGTTCGCTGCCACTCGTTGGCAAAACCACCGACGCGGGAAGGTCAACAGAAGCAGTCGAAAACTTCTAAGCCAACCCATATTTCCGGCGTTGCAGCGTAAGCACTCGCGATAGCGGCGTGCGAGGAAGTACCCTGGGCAAACTGTCTTCGTCGGCTCATGAAACAGCAAGCCGTTCGGGCATGCTGGCGGATAGCCGTGGTGCTCGATGACAACGGGCCTGCGGAGCAGCCAAGCCAGCACTAGAGGAAGGAGACACGGCCCGGCCAGTTGGACGACATCCGCTTTGTGCACCAGGCTTGCAAGCGTCAATAGACTCGGCCGGCGGACCACTCGAAACGCCATCTGCGAGTCGTCAAAACTTCCAGCAGGCGATGGGGTAACAACAGTAACATCGACAGTCTCACCGTCTAGCGGTTGGGGCGGACTAGAAAGGCCTCGCGCCAAGATCATCACGTACCTTTCGGCGCCGCCCACAATTGGAGCGAACGGGTGCGTGTAGATCAGGACTTTCATTGAAGGTTCTTAGACCCCTTGAAGTTCACCGCTCGTTCGATCGCAGCCGCCCACGCTTCGACGTTTTCTTTGGGCGACCAATTTTCCATTCGCGCCCGTGCGGCAGCTCCCATTCGACGCAACCGCGATGGGTCGAGCAACACCTGGCGGAGGTTTTCAGCTAGTTCTTTAATGTTGCCACAGGAGTACACGAATCCCGTCTTACCAGCCTCGATGAGGTCGAATCGGCCTTTCACCTCGTCGCTAAGGATCACGGGAGTGCCGCACAACATGGCTTCGCAAACGACGACCGGGCAGGCGTCCTGTTCGGAGGACACCACGAGCACGTCCCCAGCGCAATAGACACCGGGCAGCTGGGACTGGTTGACAAACCCCAACACCCGTACACGCTCGGCAATACCAAGTGCGGAGGCCTCCGTCTCCAATTCTTTGCGAAGCGGGCCGTCTCCCGCGTATACGAGGTACGCTTCCGATAGCTCCGCCTTGGCAAACGCCCTCAGCAGATCCAACGGGCGCTTCCAAGGCTGCAATTTTGCGCAAAAGAGCACGACGGGCGCTTCGACTGGGACGCCCCATTCATGTCGGACAGCCGCCCGGTCAATACGCGTGGCTCGCTCAGTCCACCAGTCATTGTCCACCACGAACGGTGTCAGGGCGATCCGGTTTTCGGGGATGCCAAGCTTCTGCATGAGATCGCGGCCAGCTGATGATCCGACTCCTACGAGATCGGTCATATGAAAGACCTGCGACGCCACCAAGGGTTTCAGCCAAACTTTCCACGCTTTTTTGTCAAGGGGAACAAGTGTGGTCAGATCTGTGCCAAAAAGCAAAGGGATTGCCCGCAACTTCGTCGCTGCCACGGTGATCCAGTAACTTGCGTACATGTAACCAGTAAAGACAGCAATGGCGTCGAAGTCACCCGAACGGATGAGTTTCCAGACCCCGGGATTCACTAAACCAAAAAATCGTCCGAGGCCTGGTCGGGGAGAACGGTTGGCCACTTGCACCCAAGGATACCCGTCCAGCAACGGGGTATCCCACTTGATCTCGACGCCGAATTCCGGATCTACCGCCGACTCAGCTCCTTGCAAACTACAATACGCAACTTTGATGTCAAGCTTTGGGTGGCGAGCCATCAACCGAAATATTGGGGCGGCGTATGGCACCGGATGAGAGCAAACGAGTAGGACGCGGTACCTATGCTCAGCCATTGGCCAATATCTTTACAAACTGGTCAGCGATAACGTCCCACGAGAAGTAACTCTCGTAGGTATGCAAGCTGCGCCGGTGCAGTTCCTCCCAAAGTTGACTGTGCGTCAGCACTCGCGCGATGGCATTTGACAGTCCCTCACGGTCTCCGTGTGGAACGAACAGAACACCAGCCTCGGACAGCGGCGGCCTCGCGATTGAATTGGAATAGGCCACGATGGGAAGGCCGCAAGCGATGCCGGCAATCGCACTTCCGCGCTGCGTAGACAGCCCGCCACGGGCAAAAAGCATCACATCGGACGAGGCAAGAATCTTCGATATTTCCTCTGGTGGAAGAAGCCCCAGCGCTGCGAATTCTGCTCGCACTCCGCTGAGCTTCTGCCGGAGCGTCTCTTCTACCGCTTTGGATCCTCGGCCAAGTGTCACCAGGCGCAATCGCGGAACTTGCTGTTCGACAGATCTGATGGCGAAAGCGATGTCATCGATCTCGGGCGCGATTCCTCCATCCGTCATGCTGAACACCGCAATTGTCTTTGCCCTGGAGTTCTCAGCCCAGCCATTCGACATTGAACTTGCCAACGGGGGAATATTGCTTCCCACGGGAATGAAGACAGCCTTTGAAAGGTCTCGCGGGACCCAAGAGACGTCTTCGAGCGGAATGGTGAGAATCGACGTGTTTGTGATCCGGTATGCGCAACGCATGACGAAACGCTGGCAGGCACTCCTCGCCCAGTCGACGAAACGACTTCCAGAATAAGTCCTTGGATCGTGGAAGACTATCGCAATGCGCGCTTTGCGAACCCTCAAAAGCAAAACCAAGAACAAAAACATTACGGGAAAACCGCGCGTTGACCAGCTCAAAGCGGTGTATTGCACGAGAACCCAACGTCCTCTCCACCCTTTGCACTTGCGCCACAGCTCGACAAGCGCGACTGGAAAACCTTGGCTTGTCCAGGAGACCTCGGTGATTTCCATCTGGATGCCTCGTCGCTCGAGCGCTCCTGCCAGGCACTGGCAATAGTCCCGCAAGGCATCAGTCGGCTGATCCCGTCTGCCCAGAAGAGCAATGGGTGATGAATTGCCGCTAGCGGATGACATTTTCGGTCAGGATGCGAGATCGGATCGCGGAAGAATCACGGCGTTGGCGAATAACTGGCCTTACGGTTAGCTAGAGAATTCCCTTGTGCATCGATGGGACGATTTGGGTTCAACTGAGCGACCATACGACGCAGGCCTTCCGCCACCCTAACCTTCGGTATCCAGCCCAGGTGCTGCTGAGCCTTCCGAATATCACTTACGTAAATTTTCTGATCGCCGGGGCGGAAATCGGCATAGTCCACGCCGGGAAGCGTCCCGAGAAGCTGCTTTAGTGGATCATGAAGCTCGGCCCATATGGAAATTGTATTCGTCGGGCCCCC
Organism: uncultured Acidobacteriota bacterium; assembly: GCA_963841235.1. GTDB lineage: Bacteria > Acidobacteriota > Terriglobia > Acidiferrales > UBA7541 > Palsa-147. The sequence goes on from CAWJBU010000004.1 coordinate 193,895, forward strand.
ACCGACATTGTAGATCTGCCCAGCGGTACGCTGTATGTTTGAACGGGCGCTCATCATCAAATCTACGAGGTCGTCAACGAATAACAAGTCGCGCACTTGTTTGCCATCGCCGAAGATCGTGAGGCGACCTGCACGCAAGCCGGTGAGGGCAAAATGTGCCACCCATCCCTGGTCTTCGTTTCCAAACTGGTGAGGCCCGTAAATGCAAGACATGCGGAAGACGATTGTGGGCAGGCCATAGATGCGGTGGTAGTCGTGCACGTATTGATCAGCCGCGCCTTTCGAGCAACCGTACGGCGAATGGAAATCGAGCGGACAGCTTTCCGGGACGCCATGGGGAAGGTTTTCAAACTCGTATCGGGTAGGACGTTCAACCACTCGCACGTGCTCGAGCCCGCCGTAGACTTTGTTCGTCGAAGTGTAGAGAACGACTGGCATGGGTTTGTGTTGCCGGGCCGCATCAAGAACATTTAGGGTTCCCTGCGCGTTAATCGAAAAGTCGTTGCGTGGGTTGACGACGGATGTCGTGACTGCAACCTGTGCGGCCAAATGGAACACGGCGTCCGCGCCATGCATTGCATTCTCTACCGCCTCGAAGTTGCGTACATCGCCCTCAATGAAGAGCATCCGGTTGTGATGCTGCGCCCTAAGCCAATCAAGATTTTCCCGGACACCTGCGCGGCTGATGTCGTCGAACAGTACGACTTCATGCCCCTCTCGCAATAAGCGATCCGAAAGATTTGTCCCGATGAAACCGATTCCCCCCGTGACCAGAGCTCGCATCAATTATTCCTCTCCAAGTTACTCTCTCGGGCGAGTAGCCCCATAGTAGCAGTTACATCAAACTACCTCCAATAACGTGGCGCAGAGTCTTCAGCACCATCGGCAGCCCCCTCCAATACCCACCTCGCTTAGCACGACGCAAAAGCTGGAACTCTTCGAGCGCGGCACAGGGGATGTGGAAACGATAGTAATAGCTTAAATAAAGGAGGTGGACCTCCTCAGGGGGCCATTGCCGCGCCGGCGCAAACAGTTGACCGTCGTCCTTCTCTATGGCTTGGACTATTGAATCGACACAACGTTGGTAGGTGAAGTCTTTGAGCGTGCGCGCCTGTCCTGCACGAGCAATCTCCAGCCGCTGCTCTTTCCGCCGAAGGAATTGATCAACCAGCTCTGGGATTTCTTCTTCGGATCGCCAGCCGATGAAGTGCTCTCCTTCGCGAAATCCCCAGTCTGTGAGTTCTGTGGGGAGTTCCGTCATGAGGAGCGCTCCCGCTGCCATCGCTTCATAGCAGCGCATATTCGCTTCCTGTGGGAACTCAGAACGGCTCACGTTGACGCTGATTCTAGAGCTCCGGTAGAGATCGGCCATTTCCTCCCTGCTGTACCACCGCTTGAAGTCGTTTGTTTGAAACCGACTTGCGAGTTTTGCAATGACTCGGTCTCTCCGACGGTATTGGGGTAATCCGCGATTGCCAACGAATCCGATGTCGTATTGGCGTTCGGTATCGACGATGAATTCTCCAAAAAGTCTGGCGTCGACTGCGTGGGGTAGTGCAAATACCTTCGGATGTCCGGCCTTTTGAAATTGCGGAACGTACGAAGGATGCCACGTAAATACATAATCGAAAAGCATTGCCCATGTTAAGCGAAACCGGGTCCAACCAAACGTGTCGACGTCAAGGATGGCTGTGGGAAGGGAAACTCGATTGAGGCCGTGGGGGAGCCCTGGCGCCCCAGTCTCGTACAACATGAGGTCGGGCTTTGCTCCTCGCTCGGCCGCAATGCCGACCAATTGCTCGATGTCAACGTTTGGTTTGAGTGTGTTCAGGTCGAAGTGGATACTGTCCGTTTCTGGGAGCGCCTGTCGAAGGTACCGGGAAGTAATGTGGGAATCCGTGGAGTCATAAATGAGTCCGAACCTCATGCAGCTCAGTCGTTTTTGCTTTCCTAGAGTGTCTGGTCCGTTCAGCGGAAAATCGAATCCTCTCGCCCCTTGGACCTGCTTCACGGACGTGCTTTTCATGTCACGAGGGCGTTATACACTCGATCCCGGTCTCATGCGTACAGCACATCAAAGTCAATTCGAAGCGAGTAAAACATAAGATAGCAATTATACCGAGTCCAATTGTTCATCCACGAATCACAACGCCTGGTGGCCGACCGGTTCGGGCCCGTGCCGGCGTGGCCGAGCGATCGTCGCGTTGCTCGAGGCGCCCTAGGGGACGGATGCCTATCACGGAGAAGAATCAAACTCCTTCACCACGCCGACCGCGCGCAAGCGCATCGGCCGGCGCATCGAGAAAATCAGCATGATCGGCGATAGGATCGGAATAGACATTCGCGGCACGGCAGATCTAGTCTTTCAAAGCATCCTCGTGCTTACACGGTCCGGCACCCTAGAGAATTTGAAGGGCATCTTGGAAAACTCTGGAGACAATTGTACGGGATTCTTCAAGCTCTTGTGAACTATATGAGCGAGTCTGATGCAGACCAGTTTCAACGGCTAGCCCTTGATTTCGCGTACCATTTTTTGCATCAGCGTCAGAATCTGGCCTCTGCGCAGAAGACGCAAGCCTCGACGGAACTTGGACTCATGACGTTCGAGGGGCTCGCTTCGCTGCATAACGTATGGTTGCTCGACCCATTCCTTCGACGGGCGGTAGCTTCGTTCCTTCACAAAAATGGCGGTTTTATTTGCGAACGACTCTATGAGCTTCCATTCCGGTTCCGAGAGCAAGAACTCCGTCAGAATGCGACCGGTCCAGATCCCGATGTCGTCAATGATAAGTATCCCGCCAGTTTTCAGTTTGGTTGAAATGAAATACCAATCCATGAATGGAGTCGGAAAACCATGGCCTCCGTCGATCAGTGCGAGATCTATTTCGTCTGCTCCAAGCCCTGGGAGTACATTCTCCGATAGATCGACACGGAATTCGACGTTTTGCAGTGAAACCCCGTGATGCTTGCAGTAATCTCGGACGCGGTCAATCTCCACTTGCGATGGAGTTATACAAAGATGGGATCCTCCTTTCAGTGCGAAAAGGATCGTGCTCAGCCCGGATCCGGTTTCGAGGGTCTTTGAGCGCTCATTGACGTGTGCATCGATGAAATCGAGTACGGATCGGAGCAGGCCCCACACGATGAGGTTTCCCTTATACTCATGAATTTTTGGTGGATCATCTAGTAGAGCCTGCAAGTCCATTGCATCACCCTCCGGTCGTTGCGGTCGCCACCCGCATCCCGCTGGTCACAATCGAATATTCTAGTGGGAAATTCCATCTTGCCGTTCCCGCTGGCAGACAGTAAATATTTGTCCGTCTCCATGGATAATGTTCCAGCCCAGTTTTTGCTGCCGAAAGCTTTCAGTATCTGGTCGGGGAGCCAGTTTTTACCGATTCTGTGTTCGACCGACAGCGATGGCATCAACAATGTTGCGCATTATGCCAACTGCAACAAGCGCTTGAGCTGTTCAGACGGGCTAGTTTGTCCAGACCTGTAAATCTCATGCCTTTCGCGTACAAGGGGCAGGAGAAAACACATGAATTCAGTCAGCACCCCAACGCGATCCATAGATCTTCTCCCAGCGAAGATGCCCTACATCCACAGCCAACCCGGCGAAAGTGGCGAGCCACGTTGTAACTGCATAATCGGATCGGAAGAAGCTTGGTAGCCGTCAGCAGCCGGCCGCACAAGATCCCACGGATCGACAGCCTCGCGGCCCCCTCGGTCGACTGGCTCGATGCGCCTACACGATGCCAACAAACTGCGGCTGGGTTGAGGATGGTTTTCCAGCCTCGGACCCAAGCCCGCCAGCATAGTTCAACATCCTCATAGCCGAGCGGCAGCCTTTCATCAAAACCCCCGAGCGAGTGAAACATCGACTTTCTTACTAGCATATTCGCGGCCGACGACATCAGCACGTTCGTAGGGGAGCCACAACTTTCTTGGAGGACATACAGCCCGGGGAGCATGGAGTAACAAAATTCGGCCGCTCGGCGCTCTCTTGTGAGGCGTGTAGCCAGGTGCACCGGTTTGGTTCCCGCCCAATCGTACTGGAGTGCATCCACCGAGAAAATGTCAGGATCCTGCGCCATCGAGAAAGCCAACGAATCAACGAAAGACTCGTGGAATCGCATATCATTGTTGAGGAATAAAACGAGTTCTCCCGCGGCCGCCTGGGCGCCCCGATTGAGCGCGGCCGCCAGACCCATATTTCTCTCGAGAGAAAGCCAACGCACACCAAATCTTTGGGCCACTGCCGACGAGCCGTCCGTGGACGCGTTGTCCACGACGATAATTTCCAGTGGTCGATACGACTGAGAAAGCAGTGAGGGCAGACAGATCTCAAGATGTCTTGCCCCATTCCAGTTGACTACAATCGCTGAAACCAACCGCTCAGAGGTCATGAGCCCGTCTCGCAACTTGTCGCAGGAACTCGTAGCACGGTTTCAAAATGTGGCCAGACCGCAGAGCGTGGAAGCAAAGATAGCAGGCTGCTTCAGAGGTGACGATCCTTTCATGTGTCAGGATTCTCCGCGCCGGGCAGCAAGTGTGCAGTTATCGACGTCATCGCCCGATATCGATTGAATCAAACCATACTCCTCAAGTTCGTAGCGGGGTCAATAGACTTTATAGCGTGCCGTAGACTAAGACTTCAACCATGCGAGTAATGGCGTCACGTCGAAAATGTGATCGGCCAGGCAAACTTCCGGCTCAAAGTGACGCTGAGCGCAAATTCCGCTGATATGCCCAAACTGATGGTGTGTTTGAACTGATTTTTGTTCATTGTTGAGGCTCGACCACCCAAAAAAATTTTATGCGCGGAGAAGCGAAAGAGGATGGGCAATTCCTTCGATCCAAAAGTCACACTCTGCGATGGAATGCTGCAGAAGCAAGGATTGTGGTCTACCAGTTCTGCGCGAGAAGCCCATCTGATTAGTCACCGCTCGGCTCCAATCTTGCGCCGGTGTACAAGGATTGGAGCCGCCGGCGACGGCTCACCTAAGACGCTCCGAAACCGTCTCATGTTCTTCTCGGCGTACCATTGCTTTAACTGATAAAAGCGCTGGGGCGGAATCACGAGCGTTAGAGTGAGAACTAATCCCTTAAAAAGAAGGTAGCCAAGACTGGCGTCCTTATAGTCCAGATGATAGGCGGCTCTTTCTACTTGAAACGTCTGCCACCGCTTGCCACCACTTCGCCCGAGCTTCAAGCGCTCGGCATCCACGAAGTCAGGTTCGAGCAGAGCACGCCTCGACTCTTGAGGGATATTTAGAATGGACAAGTGAGGAATCAGCTTTTCAAGAACCAAAGCCTGCATCTCCTGTCTGCGTCTCATCTTCGCTGGCTCAGTAGTCGCGACGAGATTTTGCGCGTGAACGCGATAATAAGTAAGCGGCTGTTCCAGGACGATAGCTCCAGCCAAGACCTACTGCCAGAGTGTAAACGAAGGCGTCGGCTGAAAACGTCAACTCCTCGGGAATTGGGGGGACGCGTTCGAGAATCGTCTTGCGAACGCAGAGCCTGCTTGTGCCAAAGAAGGTCCGCAACGCATTAAACAAGCGCGCCCCAGCTGGGTCTTTGAGTTGGACTTGGCATGTTCTTTCCGGCACGACGCTTTCGAGCAGAGAGGCATCATCATGAGCCTCATAGTAACCATGGCCGACTGTTCCCACGTCTGCATTCTTCTCGAAGACTTCCAACACTTGGTGTAGCTTGTGTCTGTCCACCAATCATCCCCGTCGAGGAAAGCAATGATCTCGCCCCGCGCGTCGGGGATTACAGCGTTGAAAGCAGACGCTTGGCCACCATTCTCTTTGTGCAGGTACCTGACTCGGGAAGCGAATTTCTTGACGATGAAGGAAGTATCGTCTGTGGAGCCATCATCAACAACGACGATCTCAAGTTCCGATGGTGATAAACCCTGATCGAGAACGCTCAGCAGCGCTTGCTCAATGTAGCGTTCATGATTATAGGTATTGACGAGAGCGGAAATGAGCGGCTTTGTCATTTCGGCTCACACGCGGCGTGGATCGCGGCTAGCCCTACGCTCGAGCCTCGAAGCAAGGATCCTAACCATCCTTGTCTTCGCATTCCCTATCGTTCTCGTAATGCCCCTATTCAAGGCTCCTTGCAAGCTTTTATTCGATTGACTACCGAACCACACCAAATGCTTCTCATATTTCTTAAATGAGTTCGACCGTTTGGTCCGTCGAACCGTCGTCCATGATGGTGCATTCCAAGTTCATATATCCTTGGCGCACGATCGAGAGAATCATTTCCTCGAGGTAGCTCCCCCATTGTACACGGCTGTCACCAGAATGATCCGAGGTCAATTGGAATTTTAATTCTTTATTCAAACCGGTCTCGTCATCAGCCGCTCTGTTATGTCAACAGATCGCACTGTGTGGGCTCCGGGGTCAGACTTTGGGGCTGGGTGCCTGCTCGTCTGCGCGTCTTGGCGCGAGCGGCTTAAAAAGACGCCGGAAAAAACGGGTGCCCCTCAAGCGCCATTGATCAAGCAGGTAAAAATGCCCGTACCCTACAAGGAGGGATCCAAAAGCGTTAACGAGGCTTACAGTCCGGAAGCGCCAGTTCATGTGCGGGCGGTAATATGACTTGCAGGCCTGTAAATAGCGAAAAAACTGCAAACGCCCCGGGGGGTTCAAGATAAAACGTTGGCTCTCCTGGTAAAGGCTCCAGCGGTCAAGGAATGCCCGGACAGCTGGTTGCTTTTCGTTGTAACCGTTGTCAGTGAGCCATTTGCGCATGGCGTCGATCACGATTTGCCAGGTCTGCAGTCTGTTTTTCATGGCTTCTGCGGGCATTTGCCGTTCGTTGGCGTAGTAGCAGTTCGCGCCATGAATGCGGTAGATGCCGAGAAATTCGGGGATGGCGAGGATCGGCGAAAGGAAAGGAATGAGAGCGACGAGGTAACAGTCTGCCAGCATATGGATGCTTTCCGGGATGGGGAGAAGCCGATTCAGGGAACTTCGTCGGAACGAAATGCATGAGGTCGGTTGAGTGATGTACAAGAGAAACTGATCGGGTACCTTTTGGATATCGCCCGAGACAGGGTAAAAGTGTGTCCATTCGCGGCGCTCATCGGTTTGCGTGTGCCATTCCCACAAGCGGTGATAGACCATGCCTAATGCCGGATCTTGCAGGAAGGCGTCCGCGACGTGGGCGAGTTTGCTCGGCAGGAAGAAATCATCGGCGTCGAGCAGCGCGATAATCTCGCCATGGGCGCTTGCGATGCCGACGTTCAAAGCCGAGGCCTGTCCTCCGTTCGGCTTGTACAAATATTCTACGCGGGAACCATACTTTTGGACGCGCTCAGAAGTGTCGTCAGTTGAGCCGTCGTCGACGACCAGAATTTCAACTTTATCCAGCGGGAAATTCTGCGCGAGGACGCTATCAATGGCCTCCTCAATGAACTGGCCATAGTTATATGTGGTGATCAGGACCGTGATTTGCGGTGCGCTCATTTCGTCCAAACATCCGCAGCTGGTAGTCTGCTGGAAAACCCTGAGAGCCTCCGGAACGTCCCCAAATCGTTATTCCGAAGGCGATAGTTGCCCGAGAAATCTGCTTTTTTCCTGTCAAGGCGCAACAAGCAGATTCCAAGCCTCTCTCGTAAAGACCATGCGGCGCGCCTTATCACCCGTCCACCAGTGCTGTCAGTTCCCGAACAAAGTCCTCGCTCGGATCGGCGGAAACCCATTGCCGGACGTCGCTCGCCGCCGTACACCCCATCTCCCTCAGCTGATCCCGGCTCTCCCACGCCCGATTCATCGCCTCGTCTAGCAGTTCCACCGTCGGCGCCTTCGCCAGGAATCCGTTGATGCCATCCCGGACCAGCTCTCGATTTCCTCCCACATCCGTCACGATCCCTGCGCGCCCGCAAAGCATTGCTTCCACCAGTGTCAGCGGCAGTCCTTCTTGCCGCGAGGGTAAAACCAGCGCGTGGTGCCTGCTCCAAATATCCTCGATATCGCTCTGGTAGCCCACAAACTCGACATCCGCCAAGTTCAACTGCTCCGCTCGCCGCCGCAGCACGCGCTCGTTTACTCCTTTTCCGACCAAGGATACTCGAACGTTGCGCTTCCGCCAGTGCGGCACAGCAAGTACCTCGAGCAGCAAATCCTGCCCCTTCGTCACAACGTCCAGCCGTCCAACACATGCCAATTGCAGATCGTCGGCAACGTTCTCTGGCCATGCGGGTCGCGCGTCGTATGGCACATTGAATGGGTTCCGGATCACCCGGGCACGACGCAGGGGCGTGGCAAATTCTCGGCGGCTCAAATCAAGAGTGGCTTGCGAAACGAAATAGGCACCGCACGCGCCCTCATAGCTCTCCCCCAGCCTTCCGGCCGCCTCATCGTCCGGCCAGGAAAAATCTGCTGCGCCCTCCGCAATCACCGCGTACTTGAACCCTGCGGCTCTCGCTGCTTCCATCCACGGGAGGCCATCAGTATTACTGCCCTGTGAGACCACTACCAGGTCCACGCCGTTTCCCACCGCGCGAACATGCCTGCACGCGTACTCCGGAAGCGGCAACAATTTGCGTCCCAGCCGGTAGAGAAGTGAAGGCGGTTTGCGTTGAAAAACTCGGCAGCCTGCTGATCGCAGACGCTCCACTTGACTGATCGGCTTGCCAAAATCCCGCACGCTTACGCGAACTTCCACTCCCCTCCGCGCCAACTTCTCCGCTGCTTGACTCCAAAGCAGCTCACTTCCGCCCCAGTTACTCCATTCATTTGCGGCGATGAACAGGCACCTTCGCATCTACCGTCGACTCTTGAACGCTGCGGCCAAGCGCGCAAATGCCCTCTTGACCGGCCGGCCCGCGACGACGGGTCTAACCAGGACCGCACGTCCCGCGGAGACCAGCGCTCGCCCGGGCCTGCCCTGCCGGTAGTGGATGCCCGCCGCTTTCAGCCACGCATCGGCGAGCACGGATCTGTCGAAGATTTTGGGGCAAGACAATTGCAAAAGCCCGTGAAGCACTCGAAGGGTCGCTTCAGGGTCTGTCGGCCCTAGAATCTCCATCCAATATCCGTAAGCGCCCACGAGAGCCCCCTGTACCTCCGCCGCCGTTACGCCAAGAGTCTCCAACAGTTGTGGCGTTACTTCGTCCACGTCCGACAGAGGGTCAGGAATGCCGTGACTCCTGAGCTTTGCAGCAGTGCGCGCAGCCAAAACGCATAGCGTCTGGTGTTCCAAATTCCGGATCGACACCTGGTCGGAATGAATCCGGTACTTCAGTATCGGCTTGCAAAGATTAGCCAATCGGCTTCGCTCGCTCATTCTTAGCCAAAGGTCGTAATCGTCAGCATCGAGGAGAGCCTTCCGGTATCCCCCAGAAGCAAGAGCGACTTCTTTTCTCATGACTACTGCCGGGTGAAACATCGGATTGTAGAGAAGCATGAATGACTTGATTTCCGAGTCCTCTTGCGGAGGTCGAGCAGTCTTAATTGCCTGTCCTGTGGTATTTATCAGATCAACTGCCCCACCCAACAGGCCGACCTCCGGGTGCCGCTCCATAAAGTCGACTTGCTCTTTAAGACGGTAGGGCATTGCGACGTCATCGGCATCCATCCGGGCAATATAGTCGCCAGTGGCAATGTTGATTCCGATGTTAAGGGAAACGGCCCGTCCCTTGTTTTCATGGCGAAGGACCCGGATTCTTTCGTCCCGGCTCGCATACGCCGAAAGGATTTTAGCCGTCGCATCGGTCGAACCGTCGTCGATAATCAGGAATTCGAAATCGCGGAAGGTCTGGTTAAGGATGCTCTCGATGGCCTCTGCCAGGAACGCCTGGCCGTTGTAAACGCTCATGAGGACGGAGACAGATGGAGAATCCATGGCAGACTCAATTCTTAGGTCCAGGCCGATACGCCTTTGCGCGTCTTTCCTTCCCAGTGATCGAATCAATCCTTTTGGTGACGGCATTTCTCAAGCAAACCATGAACAGCCACGAAGCTTCCCTTAGGCCCGAGGCAGCCAATCGAGCCGGCATGATGATTTCCAGGTACCTGCGGGGATGAACTAAGCAAAGTTGATTGGCGTTAGTTCGCTCGAACTCTGCGTTCAAGGCCATATTGCTCTGCAGGAGACTTGGGTGTGCAAATAACAGAATGTTCTGAGCGTACCACCAATCCACCGCGTCGTTTTCCCAGACTCGCTTTCGCAAGAAGTCTATCGGCACGTAGTTATGATCTCGGAAAAGCGCCGCCCATTCGTCCGGCCACCTCTCATTGATATGGTGGTTCCCCCCTTGGAACGGGATGGCTGCCGAGAATAAGACAGCCGGGGCGAGACGAGTAAGAGATTTCACGAAGCTCGATGCGCACGCAGGGGAGAGGTGTTCAGCGACCTCGAGTGATAGGGCTAGGTCAAACTCGCGCCTCAAGCCGAAGGGTTTCGTCAGATCAGCCGCCTGGAAGCATTCCTTCGGAACTTGCAGAAGATCGCGATCAACATACTCGCCGTCAATGCCAAGTATGTCCACCACGCCGAGTCTCCGAAAGACAGACAGCCAGGTTCCATCGCCACAGCCAATATCCACCACACTGCCCACGGGGAGGAATTCTAATACGAGAGGCACGATGACTTCGGCCGATCGTCTTGACCCGTTTCGCACTCGCTCGTAAAAGCTCTTTGTGTAATGTTTACTGAACACAAGCATTCCTTAACTTTGGCTTCTCAGCGAAAGCCCACACGACAATCGCAAATTGCGGATCGTTATGGAGGCTGTGCCGCCCGGGGTCATACGAAGTCCATGACTGGCCCGGGTTCATGTCTGCGAATAGGCATTCCAAATTTCCCCAGGAGCCCGAGCTTAGGACGGTAAAGCCTGTCGTTTCCAGTAGCTGTCGGATCCCGTGTTCGGTCCAGCGATACAGATCCAAGGGAGCCTCGTGGACCTTCACAAGAAAGGGCGTGCTGATGATAAAGTAGCCGCCCGGCCGTAGCATCTGGTATACGTGAGCTGCTGCTAAGTCCGGTCGTAGTATGTGTTCGAAAACCTGCTCTGCAATAACAAGATCAAATTGCTCCTGAGCAAGCGGCCCCATACAAATGTCGTAATCCGGATACTGAGCCATCTGGTAGCTCCGGAAACCGTATCGGCCCTTTGATCCAGAGCCGCTGATCTCCAGGGCGTCGACATCGGGACAATTCAAGGACCGAATGAACTGCTCGATTTCCCGGTTCATCACCACCCGGCACCATTGGACTCCACCGATAGGTCGGAGCCACAGTCGCACCCGCTCGTGATACCGAGCCGGGATCAAAGCCTTCAGAACTGAACGCGTGTACCCTGATCTGTGGAAAGGATGCAAAATACGCCGGAGCTCTATCACGAATGTGGGACCTCGCTCAGCGGAGATTGAACGATGCATACTTCGTGCTCAAAGCGGCAAAGATACACGCCCGGAAAAACGATTGTGTGCTGGCGGCTCTCTTCCCCTTCCATCATGTTGAGGGTTGCCGCGTGCTCGACGTGGTCGATAATTCCCATGGCTTGCCAGCCAAGCCAAAGCGCTATGGAGTATTGTCCGGGCTTGAGTAGTAAATCACGAAGCAGGAAGGAAACCTTAGCTTTTTGACCTGGTTCCATGTGGACATGGCTACCTTTTTGTGCAGTGTTTGTGTCGATGACGCGGGTTCCATTCTGGTCGTAAATGATCACCGCAGCATTCGACTCAGCGATTTGGCAGTGGCATTCAATCTCGAATTCGATGCGGAGGTCGCAGCCCGGAATACAAACTTTGATTGGCTCGCCAGCCAAGGTCAACGGCTGAATGGAAAGAGAGGTAAAACGGGCTTTGCCGTTCCCTCTCGCGGTCGTTCAGCGAGGCTGCAATTACTTTGGGACGGCCCTATAGATTCCGCGTAGTAGCGAGCACTTGCTTCGGCAGGAGGGCCGTCAAAAGTAATCCTGCCATCTTGCAGCATGACAACGCGAGTGGAAAGCGCGTTAATGGCGGCCATGTTGTGGGAGACGAGGACCACGGTGCGGCCTTGGCGGGCGACGTCGCCCATTTTGCCGAGGCATTTTTTCTGGAAACGATGTCGCCGACGGCGAGGACTTCGTCGACGAGGAGGATTTCGGGCTCGAGGTGGGCGGCGACGGCGAAGGCCAGGCGGACGTACATGCCGGTGGAGTAGTGTTTGACGGGGGTGTCGATGAATTTCTCGAGTTCGGCGAAGGCGACGATTTCGTCGAATTTGCGGGTGATTTCGCGCTTGCTCATGCCGAGGATGGCGCCGCTGAGAAAGGTGTTTTCGCGGCCGGTGAGTTCGGGGTGAAAGCCGGTGCCGACTTCCAGCAGGCTGCCGACGCGGCCATGGATTTCGGCGAAGCCGGTGGTCGGGCGGGTGATGCGGGAAAGGATTTTGAGCAGCGTGGTTTTGCCGGCGCCGTTGCGGCCGATGAGGCCGAGGACTTCGCCTCGCGGACTTCGAAGGAAACGTCTTTCAGGGCCCAGAAAGTTTCGTCTTTAGTGCGGCGGAAAGCAGCGATTGCAGCGCGGTTGCGGATGATTCGCGCATGCCCGAGCTGTGTTGCAGGCCGCGGCGATAGTTTTTGCCGAGGCATTCGGCGTGGATGACGAGGCGGTGGTCATGTGTGGGCCTACGGAAGAAAACGACCCGCCATAACAAACCGTGGGGCCCCCGAAAAAAGGAAAAGACCAAAGATAAGAGAACAGATCGAAGAACAGAGTTAGACGCGGTCGGCAATGGCGCCCTCCATGCGTTGAAAGAAGAGCAGGCCGCCGAAGAGGATGAGCAGGACGGCAGCGGCGCAGGCGGCCAGGTGCGGGCCTGGGGGCTGGCCGTGGCCGGTGAGGGCCCAGCGGAAGCCGTCGATGACGCCGGCCATGGGATTGAGGCCGTAGAGCCAGCGACAGCGCTCCGGGACGAGCGAGCTCGGATAGGCGACCGGCGAAGCGAACATCCAGAACTGCATGAGAAAGGGGATGACGTACCGCACGTCGCGATAGAGCGCGTTCAGCGCCGAAAGCCACAGGCCGACGCCCAACGCGGTGAGGAGGGCCAGAAGAAGCAAAACCGGCAGCCATAGCGCCGCGACACCTGGGACGAATGCCGTACCGAGCGTCATACCCGCAGGACCATGAAGCCAATGGCGAAGTCCACCAGGCCGGAAAGGACCGCCGAGAGGGGGAGGATCAAGCGAGGGAAATAAACTTTGGTGATGACATCGCTGATTTTCCACGACAATGTTGGTCGCGTTCTGCAGGGCGGTCGCGAAATACGTCCACGGAACGAGCGCGGCAAAATAGAAGATGGGATAAGGCAGGCCCTGGGAGGGAAGCTTGGCGAGCCGCCCGAAGAACAGCGTGAACACGCCCATGGTCAGAAGCGGCTGCAAGACAACCCAGGCGACGCCGATGGCCGTTTGCTTGTAGCGGACCTTACGTCGCGCCAAACAAGAAATAGAGCAGCTCGCGGTACTCCCACAGTTCGCCGAATGGGAGCACCCACCAACGGCCGGGCGGCGTGATGCGAAGCACAGGAGGCTTCGGAAGCGGGGACGATGTGGCACTTGCGGCGATTGTGCTCACTCGCGTCCCTCCGCGGGCCTGTGACTTGAGCTGCTTCACGTCTTCATCCTCGATGTGATCCATCAGCTGTTTCCGCCGCGTCAGATAATCTTCGATCGTATGAGTTGCTCGCACAGGTACCACTGCAAATTGATTATAAGCCGCATCCGCCAAGAGATTGGGCCTCAGGCGGTATGAGGTGCATACCCCACTGGAAAACGAGCTCAAGGTTCCAGACGATTAAGAAAGCCGTCATGCTTGTTGCGAGTATGGTGGCGCGGCGAACCTCCAACGCGTGTGCCAGCCAGTCGAAAAACGCCGCCAAACCCATTATGAACAGTACCGTCAGGGAAACGAAAAATCGATTTCCGAAAGAAGCAATGCCGTGCCAGTTTTCATAGCATCCGATGGCGTAGAGGTACAGCGCAAAGACCGCGATGGAATAGAGGCCTAGGTGTCGATCAAATTTCCATAGAAATAAAAGCCCCGTCACAGCGGCGATCAGAATCGGTGTCCAAGTAAACAGACCGTGCTCGGAGGAAAAGCATACTTTCAGGAGAGCGGGTGACGTCCAAAACCAGTGTTCGGTATAACCGAAATTGAAGAAGCTTCCGTAGATGATTTTCTTGGTGACCAATGTCGGAAGAAATGCAGCGAGGGTCACTACGGCGAACAGCAAATTCTTGAGAAAGAGCCGGCTGACAGGTTCGATCACCGCTGTCCCAAAACCTTTCCGATACAGCACCATGGACTCTAGCAG
>CAWJBU010000005.1:0-649957 GCA_963841235.1 uncultured Acidobacteriota bacterium
AGAGTGCTGCGAGCGGCGTATGCGGCGCTTGGATCGCAGGTGCCCCAGCAGCTCTTTCTTCAGCACTCCTCGCGCTTGAATGAATAAGCTGCGGTAAATGGTCTCGTGGGACACGCGCAGACTCTCGTCATCGGGATACTGGATTTTCAGCCATCCGGAAATCTGTTCCGGCGACCAGTCCAGAATCAGTTTACTCGTAACCAGCTTCTGCAACTTCACATGGATGGCAAGAAGGCACCGCTTGGGGCGCAAGGCCGACTCCCAGGCCTCGCCGTCGGCTTCGTTGGCTCGATACACAGAACGGCCACCATGACGTGCGACTTCCCGGCTCACGGTCGACACCGTTCGGTCCAGGATTTTGGCAATCTCACGTATCGACGAGCCGGAAGCCATCCCCCGAGAGATCTCCTCGCGCTCACGCAGCGTGAGCGCGAGGAGCGAGCGCCTCCGGACCGCAGGAACAAACCCACCGTGATGGGACACCAGACAGCGAATGGACGAATGACTCTTGCCGAACGCGCGCCCGATCTCATGCAACGACTGTCCCGCCTTCCAACAGCGCCACATGTCGCTCTTCTGCACGGCGGAAAGCCCAAACCGTTTCCCTTGAGTCATGAACACCACCTTGGAAAGCAGATTTATACCAGATGGTGTTGCGTCGACCCATTGAATCCACCGCGTAAATCAGGCATGCTGTGCGAAGCTCTGGGAGTGTGAAGGGCAACGCCAAAGCGCCGGGAAGCGCGGCGCTTAGGGCGCGACCGGCAAGGCAATAAAACTGGCGTCTCCGGGAGTATGCCAGATGCGCTGAGTTGCTTTCTGGTAGTCGGCGGGCTTGGCATCGAAGATGTTCGGCACAAACGTCTGCGGGTTGCGGTCGTAGAGAGGGAACAGGCTCGATTGGACTTGGACCATGATGCGATGTCCCGGCAAGAAGACATGGTTCACCGTCGGGAGGGCAAAACGGTAGAGCAGCGGTTGGTCCGGCGTGATGGCATCGGGATGTTCGAAGCTGGTGCGATAGCGCCCGCGGAAAATGTCGAGAGAGATAGCCAGCTCATATCCGCCCATCGCCGGTTGCGACGGCACGGAATCGGGATAAACGTCGATTAACTTGACTACCCAATCGCTGTCGCTGCCGGTGGTTGAGGCGTAGAGGTTCACCTCCGGCGCGCCGCTCACTCTTAGCGGCGTCGTAAGCGGCTCGGTGACAAACGTGAGCACGTCGGGACGGCCGTCGACGAATCGCT
This sequence comes from uncultured Acidobacteriota bacterium, assembly GCA_963841235.1. Classification (GTDB taxonomy): domain Bacteria; phylum Acidobacteriota; class Terriglobia; order Acidiferrales; family UBA7541; genus Palsa-147. The sequence continues at coordinate 1,251 of CAWJBU010000005.1, forward strand.
GATCGTCAACCAGCCAGTGCCGCCAGGCATCGTCGTCGTCGGCATCGACCGGCCTCGCTCTGTAAGGTACGGGTTTCGATGGATCGGAGACGTACTCATCGTATTTCGGTGCCGCGGCGTCCGGACTATCAAAAGACAAACTGCCATTCGCTTTCAGATACAGCGGCCGCGATTTGTTGGGGCAGCCCTGATCGCAGCTTAGCGGCCAGGATTTGAAGCGATCCCAATGATTTTCACCGGTGTTGTAGATCAGCACCGGCGGCGTATCGGCCTTGGGAGCGCCGTCGAGCAGATATTGATTGAAAAATGGAAGCAAAACATCGCGGCGGAATTGCGTGGTCGTGCCGCCGTTCCAAAGGAGCGGTCCAAGCGAATATCCGCTGTAGTTCACCTGGCTGTGCCGCCACGGACCCATCACTAAAAAGTTTTTATCGTTGCCGGTGTCTTTCGGCTCGACGACCGTGTAACAGTGGATGCCGCCCCACATGTCTTCCTGGTCCCACAGGCCCTGCTCCCACATCACCGGGACACTCAGCGGAAGCGAAGCCATGATTTTGTCGAGAGCCTGCCCCTGCCAAAACGGGTCGTACGCGGGATGCTCCTCCATCCTTCGCCAGAAGGGCAGTTGATCCAAACCGCCGGCGCGCGCAAAATCGCCCGCCGATCCCTCTCTGAGATAGTTCGTGTAATCGTCATGCGCTTCGCGAGGAATGGTCGAACCCTGCCCCTGCGCTGAGGTCTGTCCCGCGATGTAGTCGAGATTGGGTTGGCGAAACGCGCCGTAGTGGAACCAGTCATCGCCCATCCAGCCGTCGACCATCGGACTCTCGGGAGCCGCCACTTTCAGCGCCGGATGCGGATGAATCAGCGCCATCACGACTGTAAATCCCTCGTACGACGAACCGATCATTCCCACCTTGCCGTTCGACTGCGGCAAATTCTTTACCAGCCAGTCGATCGTGTCGTAGGCGTCGGTGGTGTCGTCGATGCCGCTGGCGTTTAGCGGACCAATCGGAGGAGGCGTCATTATATAGGCGCCTTCCGAGCCATATTTTCCGCGGACGTCCTGGAAGACGCGGATGTAGCCCGCTTGAATGAAGAATTCGTCGCCAATCGGAAGCTCATCGGCCATGTGCGGTGATTCTGAGCGTGAAGTACGGCCTTTGGCGTTGTAGGGCGTCCGCGTCAGAAGTATCGGCGCGTGCGCGGCACCTTTCGGAGTCACGATCACGGTGTACAACTTGACGCCATCGCGCATGGGAATCATCTCGACGCGTTTGGCGTAATCGTAGCCGGATGTCGGCGCTTTGAAGTCAGCCGGGATGTCCGACTCGCTGGGCTTGCCTTGCGCGAAGGACGGCAAACTCGCCAGAGTGAGAGCGAGGGCAGCAACAACGGAGCGGCAGAATGAGGTCATAGGTTACTTTCGTGGCTCTTCGTGGGCGCATGGCTGAATTTCATGGTCGCGGACCTGAATTTATCACAATTGCCATTCGCGCCCGATAAGCCAGAGTAGCGGAAATCTGCCAGGCGTTTTGGTGGCTTGTCCGGTGTCCGCGTTTGTCACGCGCGAGCGTTCGAGGCTGGAACTTTGCGCTTCTTGGGCGTAGAGTCCTTTTGAGAGTGACGCCGGAATAAGCGCGTCGATTGGTGCAACGACCAACATGCAATTCGTGGGTAATTTAACGGACTCGAATTTGAACGAGGAGCGAAAAGGCGCTCGTTCAAAGACGTTTTTGCGTACGACGAGCACAGGAATCAAACCCAACCTCGTATTTCGGTGGTTGGGAGTCGTGATGGCTCTGGCCAGCGCGGCTGCGATATCGCTGGTGGCTGTGCTTTCCATCGGATGCTACGGTGCGATCAAGCTTTTAGGGAAGATTCGTCCCTTACGCGACGGGTATCAATTTTTCTCGCGGGCTTACGACCGATTCCTCGAGCGGCTCGGACAGAAAGTTCTGCGCGATCCGCGAGACACGCCCGCGTTGCGGCTGATGGTTTCGCTGAGCCTAAGCGCAGTGCCAATTTTCCTGCTCCAACTCGTATTGGGGAAACCCCGGCTCCTGCTGGCGATCGCTTTCTATCTTGCGCTGTATGGTCTCAAGTTTGAACGGTTTGTGAGGATGTTCAGCGCCAAACATTTGGAGGCGCACCGGAAACAGGGTTACTTCTCGGGGAAATACGATAAGGTGTTTGGCCGCTACGTCGAATTCTTGATCGGCTATTTGTATGGGAACGTTCCGGAACTGGATCGGACGGCGCATGTGCGTCTGCACCACAGAAAGAACGGCGGACCGGACGACACCGCCTCCACGAGCGGCTACGATCGAACGAGCCGGCTGGATTTTCTTTGGTATCTTGCGGACAACATCTGGACGGTGCTGGGGCTTGCTCCTTACGCTTACTTCAGAATGGAAGGCGATGAAGAGAACCAGCGACGAATGTTGTGGGGAATGGCGCGGTACTACGTTTATTTCGCGGCTGTCTTTATCTACGATTGGAGAATTGGGATTGCGTTCGTGCTGGTTCCTCTTCTATGCATGAACGCCATCACGGCGATTGCTGCATGGGTGCAGCACGCATTCTACGATCCTGAACGTCCCGAAGATTTTTTTGCGAATACCGTGACGCTGTTTGATGAGCTGAACTTCATGAATGAAGGCTACCACCTCTGCCATCACCACCGTGCGGGCCTGCATTGGACGGAGATGCCTGCGCATCTGGAGCGGATTCGCGGCAAGATGAGAGAGTCCGGCTCGCTGGTCTTCCGGGACATGGATTTTCTGGAGCTATTCCTGGAATTGACACTGCTTCGCAGAATGGATGTGCTGGCCGAGAAGCTTGTGCCGTGGGAGCCGCTGAATCACGAGCAGAGGCTGGCTTTGCTGGCGAAGAGAACTAGGCCATCGAAAGGCGTCCGGCCTTTACAGGAACCGACCCATCAGGCCATCTACGATGCGGGCTAAACCCTCAGGAAGTCGCAGGCGTCAGTTAGCAGCGGTGATAAAGACCTGACTACTGATGAAGATTCCCAGCGAAAGACAGGACACGCGCCTGATGCGCGAGATGTTCAAGACCATCGCGCCGCGCTACGATTTCATCTCGCGGGCTTTCTCATATGGCATGGACCGGCACTGGAAGCTCCTCGGCGTGGAGAAGGCGTCGCTTCCGGATGATGCGAGAGTGTTGGACCTGGCGTGCGGCACGGGCGACTTCTCGCAACTCATGGCCCGGCAACTGCCCCGGGCGCACGTGGTTGGAGTGGACCTCACCGAGCCGATGCTACACGTGGCTCGCGGGCGCGGCCTGACGGAGATCGTCTGCGGTGATGCCAACGCGCTGCCCTTTGCCGATGGGTCGTTCGATTGCGTTTTCATCGGCTACGGCCTGCGCAATTTCCCGAACTTAAAAGCGGCGGTGCAGGAGATCAAGCGAGTAACGCGGCCGGGCGGGAAAATGGTGAGCCTGGATTTTTTCCTGCCGGGGAACCGCGTGTTGCGCCCGCTATTTCTCGCTTACATGTATGCGCAGGGCGCATTTTGGAGCACGGTGCTGCACGGAAATCCGTTCGTCTATACCTACATTCCGAATTCAGTGCGGCATTTTGTGTCGGTGGCAGACTTTTCTACGCTGCTGCAGCATACGGGATACGTGCAGGTCGAGGAGCGCGAGTTCGTATTCGGCGGGATAGGGCTGCATTGGGCGGTGAGGAGCTAGCTCAAAGATTGGAAGGGAGAAACCGGCCGGTCACTATAGGAAAGCCGCCGGCCGGATTCTCAGTAAGAATTAGTGCAGGCGATAGTTCACGTAGACGGTCATCTGAATGGAAACGGGCTGGCCATTCAGGAGCGTCGGTTGATACTTCCACTGCGTGACGGCCTGCAGCGCGGATGCGAGCAGCAGCGCGGGGCCGTCGATCACGTGAGCCTGCACGACATTGCCTCCTTCGTCGATGATCGCTTCAATGCGCACCGTGCCTTGTACATGCGTGGCGCGGGCGATCGGCGGATAAACCGGATCGTTCTGAAATATCGCACGCGGCGGCTTAACATTCCCGCCCACTTGCACAATCCGCTTCGTCGGAGGGGGTGGAGCGGGCGATGCAAATATGGACTTGGCTGCTCCTCCGATGATTCCGCCCAGGACGCCACCCGCCGAGCCTCCGGGAATTCCACCCGGCACTCCGCCAATGACGCCGTCCGCGGACGTGTCCGGCGGATTTGGGGCTTCTTTGAGCATGGCAATTTTTTTAGGGATCGCAACGGGAGACATCAGCTTCCCGGCCTTCAGGAGTTTCTCTGTAGGTGCGGACCTGACGATTTTCTGGGCGGCTGGAGGGGCAGGAGGGGGCGGCGGCGGCCCAACCAGAAATGTTGTCGTGAAACCGCGGAGATCGAGCGACTGGGTGTAATAGAGCGGGATCAGAACCGCTATCGCGACGATTAGGATGTGCAGCACCAGCGACACGCCCCAGTCCAGCGGGCTCCGGCGCGCAGGCTTACAAAACGGGGTCTCGAGCATCGCCGACACGAAACGATCATTGGCACGCGTCTGCTCGAGATTGGCAGCACTTGGGGGCTCGAACTTTCGCCGGGGAAGGATTGGCGGCGGCATCGGCAGAGTATGCGTAACCATGGTAATTGCCTCCTCAACTGCGTTTCGAGCTCCGGTTCCGCCCTCGGGCGCCGAGTGCATCGCCAACGGGGGAATCACCTGCTGTCCCATATAGCAACAGCAAATGAAACGCTGCGGCGACGCACGTCACTGTTCCGTGTGACAAACGTCACATGGGGCGTGGAGGGAGTCTTGCGGGACGGCGGGAAATTCGGGGGGCGGCTTTGAGGATTGCGGAAAAGATCACAAATGTTAGTAGTTCGAGGAGTCCAGCTAGGCAAACTCGGGTTGAGTGCGGTGAGCCTTTTTTCCGCGTGATGAGTGGCCGTGTCTTGACAGAACATGCGGATCCGGGGAGCCCGCGCTAAAGCGCAGGATTAGAGGCGAAGCGTTTCCCGGAGCGCTGAAGCGCTCCTTCCCCTGCATGAATGCAGGGGCCGCCACCAAAATGCGGTGCCCCTAGGAACTTCAAGCGAGTTCGGATGAGGTCGCTATCGATTTCCGGCGTGATTGACCGGGGCTGCGAATGTGGTGCTATACTCCTCGACAACGGCATTTATAATTTCATACGCGCAGCCGGGAGATACTAACTTTCATAACTGATGGGGCAACGGTAGCGCTCCGTCTCGAATCTGGATTAGTAGGATTCATAATTTCTATAGATTTATAAGAGGTCCGTATGGCACGCCATCCTAATTCTTTACCTCGAGCATCTTCTCCGGGGATTTCTGAAACGCCGCAGCAACGCCCGACGGTACTTTCGCGTTCGCCCGAGACGAATGTGGGATCGTTTTGGGACATGCTCGTGATCCGGTTGATTTTTGCGGTCGTGTGCATCGCCGCGGGATATCACTTCCAGCCGTTCCATCTCACGAAACTGTTGGCTTCGCTGGCGGGATTGCTGTTCGCTGTGGCGGTGATTTTGTTTGAGGTGCGGTTGAGGCGGGCTAGCTTGCGGCGGTTGATTGGGGCGGCGATCGGGTCGATTCTGGGGATACTTGGGGCCTACCTGACTTCGCTGGTGCTGGTGAATACCAGCATGCCGGACGGGGAGCGGTCGTTTTTCAGTTTGATCGTGTTTTTGGTGATGGCTTATATCGGGTTGATCGTCGGGGCGAACAAGGGCGACATGTTGAACTTGCAGGCGCTCGGCGGGCTGTTTGGCAGCGAGCGGAATTTGCGGCATACGGTCAAAGTGCTGGATACGAGCGTGATTATTGATGGGCGGATTGCCGATATTGCTGAGGCGCAATTTTTGGATGGGGCGGTGGTGATTCCGCAGTTTGTGCTGCGCGAATTGCAGTTGGTGGCGGATTCGGCGGATCCTTTGAAGCGCCAGCGCGGGCGGCGCGGGCTCGAGGTGCTGCAGAGGATTCAGAAGATTCCGAGTCTCGATGTGCAGATTGCTGAGGATGATTTCCAGAATGTCGCCGACGTGGATATGAAGTTGATCGAGCTGGCGAAGCGTTACGATGCCAAGATCATCACCAATGATTTCAATTTGAACAAAGTGGCCACGCTGCAGGGGATTGAGATTTTGAATGTAAATCAACTGGCGAATGCTTTGAAGCCAGTGGTGCTGCCGGGCGAGACCATGCGCGTTTTTATTTTGCGCGAGGGCAAGGAATACAACCAGGGCGTCGCGTACTTGGATGATGGGACGATGGTGGTGGTGGACGCCGCGCGGAAAATGATCAACAAGACCATCGATATCATCGTGACTTCAGTGCACCAGACTACGGCGGGGAAGATGATCTTCGGCCGGTATGACGAGCGTTCGGCGACGGGCAGCGGCGAGCCTGCTGGGCCGCGCTCGGTTGAATCGCAGAGCGGGCAGGAGCGACCGCCGCGGCCTTATTATCCGGAGCCAGGAAGATCGTAGCTTTGGTACCGCCGGCTTGCCCCGGATGCTATTGCGGGGCGTCCCTGCCGGCATCTTCGCGTTCTTCTTCTACATGCGTTAGACTCGGAATCCTGCCATGAGCCGCATCACTGCCATTTTGCCTGCTGCTGGGTTGGGCACTCGTATGGGTGTCGAGACGCCCAAGCAGTTTCTGGAGTTGGGCGGCGAGCCGCTTGTGATTTTCACTTTGCGGCGGTTGACGGCTTGCGCGGCGATTACTGATTTTATTTTGGCTACGCGGGCGGACGAACTTTCGTTTCTTGAGGACCGCGTGAGCAAAGCGCGGATTGGGCGGCCGGCGCGCGTGGTGCATGGCGGCGAGACGCGGCAGCGATCGGTGGCGAATGCTCTGGCGCAAGTGGCGCCGGAGACGGAAATCGTGATGGTTCACGATGCGGTGCGGCCATTTGTGACCGTGGAACAGCTTGACCGCTTGATTGCTGAGGCGCGCGAACGCGGGGCGGTGATTTTGGGGATTCCGGCGATTGATACGGTGAAGGAAGTGAAGAGGGAACGCTTGCCGGAGGATGTGGCGCGCATTACGGGGACGATTCCGCGGGAGAGGATTGTGCTGGCGCAGACGCCGCAGGCTTTCCGCTACGAGATTTTGCGCGAGGCGTTTGCGCGGGCGGAGGCGGATGGCGTGACGGCGTCGGATGAGGCCTCGCTGGTCGAGCGGATGGGCAAGGATGTGTACGTCGTGCTCGGATCGGAGCGCAATTTGAAGATTACGCGGCCGTCGGATATGGATCTGGCGCGATTTTATCTGGAGCAGGAACACGCCAAGCAGGAGCGATAGAGCTCACTTCTTATGGTTGCTACCGGGATCGCTTACGATATTCATCGCTTGGTCGAGGGGCGGAAGCTGATTCTTGGCGGCGTGGAATTGGCGTTTGAGAAAGGGCCGGCGGGTCATTCGGATGGCGATGTTTTGAGCCATGCGATTTGCGATGCGCTGCTGGGGGCTGGCGGGCTTGGGGATATTGGGACGCATTTTCCGGATACGGATGCGAAGTGGAAAGGCGCGTCGAGCTTGGTGTTTCTCGAGCACGTGCGCGGGTTGCTCGATGGACGCGGCTGCCGCATCGCGCATATCGATGCTGTGGTGATTACCGAGAAACCGAAGTTGACGCCGCATTTTCCGGCGATGCGTGCGGTGTTGGCGCGGGCGCTGGGAATTGGAGTTGAGCAGCTTAATCTCAAGGCGAAGACGAATGAGGGCGTGGATGCCATCGGCCGGGGCGAGGCTATTGCCGCGCATGCAGTGGCTACGATCGAGTGCTGAAAACCTCGCCCGCGATTGATTGAAGATTATGGCGGGCGCATCGGCGAGCCGCAATCGGACGGGCGCAGCAAGCCGCGCCCCTACGATTAAGTCCTGAAGTCTACTCCCTGAAAAAATGAGCTACTTGCTTGGAATTCATGCTGTGGAAGAGGCGCTGGAGGCGCGGCGGCCTCTGGATCGCATTGTGATTGCCAGCGGACGTCACGGAAACCGCATGGAAAATATCGTGCGGCGAGCGCGCGAGCGCGGCGTGCCGGTGCGCTTCGAAGAGCGCGTGCAGATCGATCGGCTCGCCGGCACGCGCGAGCATCAGGGCGTGATCGCGCTGGCAGCTTCGCGCGCCGCGGTCGAGCTCGAAGACTTGCTGGCGCAGAAAAACGATCGCGCGCTCATCGTGCTGCTCGATGGCGTCGAGGACCCGCAGAATCTTGGCGCGATTGTGCGCACGGCGTTGGCGGCCGGGGCGCAGGGCGTCGTAATTCCCGAGCGGCGGGCAGCGGGATTGACGGACAGCGTGTCGCGCGCCTCCGCCGGGGCGCTGGAACATTTGCCTGTGGCGCGAGTGAAGAATCTTGTGCGGGCGATGGAGCAATTGAAAGAAGCGGGCTACTGGCTGATCGGCCTCGATGAACGCGGCGAGCGCAGCTACACCGACGCCGATTACAAGAGCGCCATCGGCATCGTACTCGGCGGCGAGGGCCATGGCCTGCACGAATTGACGCGCAAGCGATGCGATTACGTGGTCTCGATTCCGACGATGGGGCCAGTGAAGTCGTTGAATGTTTCGGTCGCGGCAGGCGTGGTTTTGTTTGAGGTGGTGCGGCAGCGGGGGAAGCAGAAGGCGTGAGATGGTTGCGCGGCGATTGCGGAAGTGGCAAATGCGAGGATGGCGTTACACCGGCGGGCGCAGCAAGCGGCGCCCCTACGAAACCTCGACTTGAGCGATTGCATCCACGATTAAACGTTGCCTACTTGTCGTATTGCATCAGCGAGAAGACGTCTACGCCGGGGAGTTTGGCGCGGCCTTTTAGGAAATTTAGTTCTACGGCGAAGGCGGCGCCTACCACCTCTCCGCCCAGTTGGCGGACTAGCTTTGTTGCGGCGGCGGCGGTCCCGCCCGTAGCCAGCAGATCATCGCAAATCAAAATGCGCTCGCCGGGTTTCACCGCGTCCTGATGCATCTCGAGCTTGTCGGTGCCGTATTCGAGTTCATAGACGACTTCGGCGCGCTTCCATGGCAGTTTGTTCGGCTTGCGGATGGGGATGAAGCCGGCTTTGAGGCGATACGCTAGCGCGGGACCGAAGATGAACCCGCGGGCTTCGATTCCGGCTACTTTGTCGACCTGGCGGCCGTTGTAGTGCTCGCAGAGTTTGTCCACCATCTCGTGGAAGCCGTCTTTGTCGCCCAGCAGCGTGGTGATGTCGTAGAAGAGAATCCCCGGCTTCGGAAAATCGGGAATTTCGCGGATGAGTTTCTTCAGGCTGTCCAAGTGACGGTCCTTTCTTTAGTGTCATCCTGAGCGAAGCGAAGGATCTCAGCGTTCCCTATCGCGCTCGCCGATCACCAGTCGTGCTCAATCGAAAAGCCATCCGAGTAGCGCTTCTCAATGGGCCGGTCTTCCACATCCACACTTTCAACGTCCGCCGAATGCGGGCCGCGCGCCAGCGACGCGCGAAGCGATTCGAGCGCTTCAGCCGGACCGATGGCGTAAACTTCCACGCGCCCATCGCGCAAATTCTTGGCATAGCCGCCGATGCCAAGCTGCCCCGCCACGCGCTGCGCGAAGTAACGATACCCCACGCCCTGCACCATTCCGGAAACAAGAAAGAGCTTCGCTTGGAGCTTCTCAGTCAAAGCGTGCGCGGCGCGTCCGCCGCAAACGCGCGATTCTATCAGACTCGGCGGACGCCAGCCGTGGCGGATTGCGACATCCAGTCATCGAAGCTGCGAGCAGTCGAGCCCGTGTTTTCGCGGCGCTGACAATCTGGCGCAGTCGTGTCAGAATCCTTCAGCTGACGCTGCCCGGACTGCTTGAGCTGCCATGACCGTCTCCCCATCCGCTCGCCGAACTAGATTTGCCCTTGCATTCGGCTTGCTCGCGATCGGAACTATCGCCTTTGCTGCGGCTCGACCGGCGCCGCAAGCCCCCGCCGTCGGCTCTGCATCCTCTCAATCGCCGGCTGTTCCGCTAGGCGCTCGTGGCGTTGAAGTCGTCGTGCAGGGCGGCTATCCGGAATTGCACGTCAATGGCGAGCCTTTCTTCATTCACTCGACAGCGTTTTTCTACTACCGCATCCCGCGCGATCTTTGGGAAGTTTCGCTCGACCGTTACCGCGCCCTGGGCATCAACACGATCGACATCTACATCCCCTGGAATTGGCACGAGCTGCAGGAAGGGCAATTCGATTTTGACGGGCATTCGAATCCGCGGCGGGATTTGCGCGGGTTGCTGAAGCTGCTTGCTGACAAAAACTTGAAGCTTATCGCCCGCCCGGGACCGCTTATTTTGAATGAGTGGCGCTACGGCGGCTATCCGGGCTGGCTGCTTGAGCGGGCTGATTTTCAGGCGGCGATGCCGGCGGAATATCGCATGGACGAACTCGATCTGCTCGAGGGGCGATATCCGCCGCTGGCCGGATTGAACGCCCGCGATGCGGCAGCCGCCGCGCAAGCCTGGCTCGCGAATCCTCTGTACATGGATTACGCGCGGAAATGGCTCGCAGCCGTGGCGCACGAACTGTCGCCGTACGAGCCGCTTCCGCCGGCAAATTCGGCAGGAGCGGCTGGCGCTGCTCCGGCTGCGCCGCAAGCTGCGAAAAACGAGCCGCCAGTTATTCCGAATGCGCCGCTGCTATTCGTACAGCTGGATGACGATATCGCGCCGGGGCGCACGAACTACGCCGGGCCTGCGGTTTGGCGTTACCTCGAATCTTCGCGAGAGGCGCTGCGCAGTGGCGGCGTCAATGTTCCGGTTTTCATCAATCCCACCGACGCGCGAGTGTCGGCGGCCGGAGCGGGGCTCGAAAATCCCATTGGCGTGATGGGGCAGTGGTACATGCATCCGGATCGAGCTGAGAGAGAGACGCACCGCAGAGACCCTGAGGGCGCAGAGACAAAAGAGCATAAGCTGAACGCGGAAGACGCTTCGACGATTGAGTTCTACACAGAAGAATTGAAGACGCAGCCGAATTTTCCTCCCGCGCTTATCGAATACCAAGCCGGCTGGTACGCGCCTGCAGACGACGATCGCCCCATCGACAGCGACGCCGAAAATACTCTCGACAGCTCGCGGCTCTTTCTCGCACACGGCTTGCACGGCATCAGCTATTTCCCGTTGCAGGATAGCGTGACGCCGGCGGGCTGGTCCGTCCCGTGGGCCAATCAGAATTATCTTTGGAACGCAGCGCTAGATCCCAATGGCCATTCGCGGCGCCGTGCCGATGCCATCGAGCGCAACGGCGAAATCATCATGCGCTGGGGCCGGCAGCTCGCCGCTGCACACAAGCGCGCCGATTTCGGCGTCGTGTATCCGGTGGGTGCGTACGACCAGAGTTCGCTCACGGCTGCGGACATTCGCCGCGTCTCCGAGGGCGTGCAAAAGATCGAACGGCTCGCGCAGCTCGAGCATCTTTCCAGCGAACTGCTCGCCCCCGAATATCAGCCGGTCGAGCAACTTCTGCGCGATCCGATGATTTTGCTGCCGGTCTTTGATGGGGAACCGCATCGCGCGCCTGCGGCGGACACCCGCGGCGGCGTCCTCGCGGAATCCTCCCCGCTGCAACTTTCTGAAAAATCGCAGCGAGCGCTGGTCGAGTACGTTCGCCAGGGCGGCACGCTCGTCGTTTTCCCCAAGCGCCCGCCCGGCAACGCGCTCGCCGAGCTTTGGAAAGACGCACCCGCGGCGAGCGCTGAACCCACCGAGGTCATCTCCGCGACGTGGGCATTCGGCGCCGGGCGCGTCATCGAATCGTCCAAAGATTTCTTTTCGTGGATCAACCTGAAGCAGAGCTTCGCCGAGAATCAAGGCCAGGAAATCTCCATGTGGGCGCTCAAGGCGCTTCGAGAAACAATGACGCAGGCCGGCGTCCATCCGGTGGTGCGAATGCTGCTCAATCCAGCGTCCGCAAGCAGCCTGGTGGTGACCGAGCTGATCAGCAACGAAGGCACTGGAATTCTCGGCGCGCGCACCGGCGGGCACGGCTGGGTGAGCGTCACGAATTTGAGTGGGGAAGACACCGTCGACGCTTCATTGATGGTGCTCGCTCCGTCGGCATCTTCGATGAGCAAATCGCCCGAGCGGCTGGAGCTCGATATCAGCGTGCCGCCGCGCGAATCGCTGCTGCTGCCGCTGGCGGTGTCGCTGTGCCTCGATGAAAATCCGGCTCCGGGTTGCGCGGACGAGGCTTCGGTAGCCGGCGCGGAGCTTGTGAAGGCGGCGCGCGAAGGAAAAACGCTGGAGCTTTCTTTCTATGCACCGGCCCGCGCCGAGATTCTGCTGAAGCTCGAACAGGCGCCCTTACACGTGGAAGTGGAGGATTCCACGCCGGAAACGAAATGGACGCCGGAGCGGCACGAGCTTTCGCTGGCGATTTCGCGCGGGGCTTCGCCCAGCTTCCGGCGCAAGCTCAAGGTGCAACTGCCTTACGTTCCGCATGTGCCCACCGTGCCGCGCGAATCGGATCGCGGCCGCGGATGGTCGGAGCTGTCGGTGGTGAACGCGCTGCGCCTGCCGCTTGGCCCAACGACGAATCTCGGCACCTCGCCGCCGCTGGTGCTAGTTGACGATCCGCGCGCGGTGCGCGTCACTTTCGAAGCGAGCAATTCGGATCGCGACTTCAAGGGCGACATTGATGTCAACGTGACGGGAGCTTACAAAGGTTCGGCGGGGCTGCGCATACTCGCGGGGCAGGTCGCCGTGGACACGGCGAAGCTCAAGCCTCCCGCGGCGGACGACCCGGCGCGAAGACCGGCGGAGCCCGACGAGAATGGACTGTTGCATGGAATTATTGAGGCGCGCGAAGGCCACGACCGAAAGCGTTCGCCGATTTTCTACGTGCCGCTGCGGACGGACGCAACGACGGCGTATCGCTACGATTTCGATAGCGATGGGGCGCTCGAATGGGTGCTGGAGAACTCGAGTGTGCGGCTGATCGTCTCGCCCGCGAGCGGAGGGCGGGCGCTGGCGCTAGTGGATAAGTCCACGGGATTCGATCTGCTGAGCAGCGTTGGGGCCCTGCGCGATGGGTTTTCCTTCACGCCGAATCCGCCGGAGATTTCGTCCGAACGCGCGCGCGGCCGCTATGGACTTTTCAATCGCACTTACGAAGCTTCTTGGCTGCCGGATGATAAGAAAACGGCGCTGAGCCTGCGCTATCACGCCGCCGATGTTTTTCCGCATGGCGCGGACATTGAGAAGAAAGTCGAGCTGGATGGCGATGAGGTCAGCGTGAACTATCGCGTTGCACTCAGTGCTGCGAACGGAGGAGAGGCCGGAGCCGGCGCTGCCTCGCCGGAGGATCAGCCGCAGTCTTTCATTGCGACTCAGTCCGTTCCGTCGCTCGACGAGCCCGGCCGGCTGACGAAGTTTTGCTGGTCGGCCGCTTCACCGAAAGATGCCACTGCGTCGCCGAAGAAAGATTCTGCGGCTCAGCCGAACGAGACACCGGCGCCCGCGTCAGCGCCTGCGCCGGAGGCCGAGCACTGCGAGGATTTCGTGCCCGGCGGCGCCGCGCTGGAAATTCCCGCCGATGCGAATCATCTCGAAGTGCGCACCGCGGGACGCCCGGGCCTCGCTTTCGATTGGGATACGGGACGCCTGAAGATTGAGCCGAAGAGATATTCGGCGCTTCTCGAATTGCATTCGGCGATCCTGAAGCCGGGAGAAGAAACTCGCGCCACTTTGCGTTTCCATGTGCTCGCTCCCGATTGATTGCGCGCGCCGCACGATGGACGGTAGCTGATTCTGCTAGAATCGCGGCGGAACGGACGAACGAAAGATCGAGGAGGAAACTTCATGGCTCAGAACTTCAAGAATCATGTGCGCTTTGAACCGCTGTTTCATTTTTTCGTGTTGCCGATGCTGCTTGTCAATTTCGGGTGGTTGGTTCGTAGCGCGATTCATCAATTCTCCGCGGATACGGTGATTGCAGCGCTCACCGGCGCGGCGCTCGTTATGGTGGCTTTATTTGGGCGCATCTTTGCGCTGCGAGTACAGGACCGCGTGATTCGCCTGGAGATGCGTCTGCGCATGCAGCAGTTGCTGCCGGCGGATTTGAAGCCGCGCATCCTGGAGTTTCGTCCCGACCAATTGGTCGCGCTGCGATTTGCGAGCGATGCGGAACTGCCGCAGCTCGCGCGTAAGGTGCTGGATGGCAGCCTGAGCGGCCAGAAAGCGATCAAGATGGCGGTGGGCGATTGGCAGGGGGATTATCTGCGCGCGTAGGCCGCGAAACGCCGGTCTTTTCGCCGCCGGTGCAAATCTGCCAGCCCCGGCGGCTCTGGCGGCATCTAAGGTTTTGAGGCTTAACTCGTGAAGCGAATCGCAATCCTTGTCGCGGCCGGAATTTTAGTTCTCGCGCCGGCGCGCATCGCGCGTGCGCAGGCGCAAGGTCCCGTGACGCCTGCGCCGAAATCCGAAGTGAAATCAACGAAGGTGCAGCCGGACGCGGCGCCGCCTCCTGTCGCCACCGATGAAATTGTCCGCCGCTTCGCCGCCAATGAAGACCGCATGAAGAAAGCCTACGATCAATATTCGTTCACTTTGTCGGTAAAGGTGCAGGAAGAGAGCAATCCCGGCGGCGAATTCCTGGTGACCGGCGAAATGTATATGAAGTCCGATGGGCAGCGCTACGAACGCATCGTCAAGCAGCCGGTCTCCACCCTGAAGCAGACTTCCTTCACGCTCGAGGACGTGAAAATCATCGCCAGCCTGCCGCTCTTCGTGCTCACCTCGGACGAAGTGGGCAACTACAAATTCAAATATCAGGGTACGGAGAAGATGGACGAGCTGGACACTTACATTTTTCGCGTCGAGCCCAAGCAATTGTCGCGCACGCGCCGCTTATTCAACGGCGTGATCTGGGTGGACCAGCGCGATTTCGTGATCGTGAAGAGCTCAGGAAAATTCGTCCGCGAAGTGGAAGCGGAAGGCACGCAACTGCCGTTCGAGATGTTCGATGTCTATCGCGAGAACATCGCCGGGCAATATTGGTTCCCGACGTACATCAGCTCGGAAGACACCCTCAATCCGCCCAAGGGCGAAAGCATCCCACTAAAGCTGATAGTCCGCTCCAGCAATTTCCAGCCGAATCCGATTGCAGTTCCAACGCTGCCAGCAGCAGCGAATCCGCCGAGCCAGCCTCCCGCAAAGCCCAATTGAGAGCAGTCGTAGGGGAGGGTCTTCAGACCCTCCCGCCGTTCGGCCATCTTTCGTACTCGCCCGAATGAACCCCCCTAGAATCACAGAGCAACCGACCCAATTTCTAATCGCACGCGAAATTATTAGAAATTGCCGTAAATCGCTGAAAACAAAGGACAGATTCAATTTCTAATCGGCCGAAAACAGGCCCTTTTCTATCAAATCAGCCCGCTTTTAGCGCCAGAATCGCCGCTCCTTTCGCTCGTTCTAAGCAATCGGAATGATGCGGCGTGGCAATTCTCTGATCGACGCGAGCATCAAGTCGGGCCGGGCAGCGCGGACGCGGCTCGCCGTCGGGAACGGGCCGCGGACGCCGAAGACGCGCACGCGGGCGCGGCGGGCCATCTCGACATCTTCGGGCGCGTCGCCGACGTAAATGCACGCTTCGGGCTCGAGCTTCAATTTCTGCAGTGCCAGATTGAGAGGGGCGGGATGCGGCTTGCGGTGCGCTGCGTCTTCCGCGCAAACGCAGACCGCGAAATGCACATCGAGACGAAAATCACGCAGTTGCTGATGCACGCGGCGCCGGTTGCCGCTCGTCACCACGCCGAGAGTGAAGCTTTTCGCCATACGTTCGATGGCGGCGCGGGCTCCGGCGAGCAATTTCGGCGATTCCTCGTCGTAGGCTTCGTACCACAGCCGGTCCGCATCTTCCCAGGCATTCCGGGGAAGTCGAGCGGCTCGATAGACGTTGTGCCAGTTCGGCGAATAGTGCCGCGCCAGCTCGCGCAGCCCCCAGTTGATCCCGAGTGCGCGGAACATCTGCAAGTAGGCGCGCGAGTCGGCGGCGTACGAATTTAGAATTGTGCCGTCCCAATCAAGAAGGATGGCGCGAGCGGGGAAGCGGCGAGGAATCACGGCCGGTTGATGGTAACAAAATCATGGAGCATTTGGCGTTGGAGTCCGCGGTCGATTACGGCTTTTGCTGCCGGCCTGCTCGTAGGATGCCGGCCCCTCGTGGCTCGGGGTAAACAGGGACGCCGGCGTTACTGAAGACGAATCAGGCGGTTTCGAAGCGAGGTGGAAGGGAATCGTCGCGGCGGAAGTCGATGTCGTCGAACGTAGCAGCGTAGCCGCGCCAGCCCGGTGTCTCGCAATCCTCGACGCGAACCACATGCGCCGCGGTGCGCATCTGGACGCTGCCCATGCCCAGCGGCCGGCCAATCAGCCCAACTTCCATTTCGATTCCCGCGCCATTATCAATTTCGCAGGGCGCCAGGAAAAATACGCCGCTCGAGCTGATATTTTTTGTGACGAGAGTTATGGGGAGGGGCTGGGCCTGCCCATTCACCATGATCAGACGCAAGGGGAGATTCAGGACCGCGCGCGGGCACGTGCGCCGCTCGAATGGCAGTCCAACGGCATGAGTCGGCACCAGGAAGACGCGGCGTGGGCGAACGACTATGAGCCGCTTCGCCGCCTCGCCAGCTTCCGTCGCTTCTTTTCGGGGAGCGTTGACACCAAGCTGCCCGAATAGGTCGCGCGCCGCTGCCATTTTGAATGACCCCCCGTGGTCACCCGGCAGGTGTTGCCGGGTTCAGGCAATATCCCGGAATCCGGCGATGCGGTCAACGAAAGGTGGCGGATTCTTGGTTCAAAGAGTAAACACTTTGGCTGCATGGTACTGGAACTACATCGCTCCAATTTGGCGGGCCGCGCAATTTCGCGCTGCGATATTTCGGCTCGCGCTGGCACAGTTTGCGCGCAAGAATCGGATAGTTTGCAAAAGCGTCTAAAGGTATGTTGAGTACGTATTTGAGGCGAATTGAAAAGCGGACTTATGAACGCAACGCAAAGCCAAATCGCAAGTCGCGGGAACGTCGCGGAACTCGATTCGCGCTGGCTCGCCGTGCAGTCGCGGAATCGCATTGCGGACGGCGCGTTCGTTTACGCGGTGCGCTCGACGGGGATTTATTGCCGCCCGTCGTGTCCATCGCGAAAACCGCGGCGCGCGCACGTGCTTTTCTTCCGCGTGCCCGCGGATGCCGAGCGCAAGGGATTCCGCGCGTGCCGCCGCTGCCGGCCGGATGAAGCGAAGCCGGCCGATCCTCACGCGGCGGATGTGGGGCGAATTTGCCGCTACATCGAGACGACGCTCGCGAATTCCGGCGGCGATGAATCTTCGCTCTCGCTGGCTGCGCTTGCATCCCTTTCGGGATTGAGCGCGCACTCGCTTGAGCGGGCCTTTCGCCGCGTTACCGGCATCACGCCGCGCCAGTATGTGGATGCGCATCGTATGCGCCGCTTGAAGTCTCGCCTCAAAAAAGGAGATGACGTGACTACCGCACTCTATGAAGCAGGATTCGGATCGAGCAGCCGGCTTTACGAACGCGCACCGCAACAGCTGGGCATGACGCCCGCCACGTATCGCCGCGGCGGGGCTGGAATGGAAATTCACTACACGATTGCGGCTTCGCCGCTTGGGCGCGTGCTCGTTGCGGCCACCAGCCGCGGCGTCAGCGCTGTTTATCTCGGTGAGAATGACGCCAAGCTTGAATCCGAATTGCGCCGCGAATATCCGCATGCGACGATCCATCGCGATCGACACGGACTCGAAAATTGGGTCGGTAAAATTGTCGAGCACTTGAGCGGGCGGGCGCCGCATCTCGATTTGCCCACTGATGTGCAGGCTACGGCGTTTCAGCGGCGCGTCTGGGAAGAATTGCGGAAAATTCCGTACGGCACGACGCGCACGTACACGCAAGTGGCGCGCGCGATCGGCAAGCCGTCGGCGGTGCGCGCGGTGGCTCGCGCGTGCGCGACAAATCCCGTTTCAATAGTGGTCCCGTGCCACCGCGTGGTTCGTGAGGATGGCAGCTTAGCCGGGTATCGCTGGGGCATTTCGCGCAAGCAGGCGTTGATCGAGCACGAAGCAAAAGCGCCGGCAGCGCGCCGCGCGTGAGTAGCGCCGGCGTCCCCGCCGGCATCTTACGAGCGAGATTTTCGGTTTGGGCTGCGATCGTGCGCAGCGCGCGACGTCCGGTACGGCGAGGTTGTTTGGGCTTGCGAGGTCCGCGGGTGACCGTTGTTTCTGGCGAGATTGGTGCTCGAAAGATGCCGGCGGGGACGCCGGCGCTACCAAACCGCGATTGATTGCAACACGAAGCGCCGACTGGCTGGTATGGTTTCTCCATGACCGACAAACCTTCATCTTCATCTGCTTCGCGCGATGCGATGTTGCTTGATGCGGCAGGGCGCCGCGAACTTTGGTTGCAACTCGAGCGGCTCATCGAAGACTTCATCTCCGCGATTCCCGAGCAGCCGGTCGTCGATGAGATGACGCCGCCGCAGGTGCGCCAACTCCTCTCCGGCGTAGATTTCTCAACGCCGATGTCTGCGGCCGAAGCTTTGCAACTCGCGGCAGACGGCATGAGCCGAACGCACGTCCAAGTCTCGCATCCGCGCTACTTCGGGCTCTTCAATCCCGCGCCGACGGCCATGGGCATTGCGGCCGATGCGCTGGTCGCGGCGATGAATCCGCAACTCGCGGCGTGGAAGCACAGCCCATTTGCCGTCGAGGTCGAGCAATTTCTGATTCGCGCGCTCGGCGAACGATTCGGCTACGATCCGCGCGAGACCGACGGCACGTTCGCGTCCGGCGGCTCCGAAGCCAATCAGACCGCGCTACTCACCGCCATGACCGCGAAATTTCCGGAATGGCAAGCGCGCGGCATGCGCTCGATCAAGCTGCAACCAGTTCTCTACGCATCGGCCGAATCCCATCACTCGATTCACAAGTTCGCCCGCCTGACGGGCCTCGGACTCGACGCCGTGCGCGAGATTCCAGTGGATGCCGATCTGCGAATGGATTTAACGCGATTGAAATCTGCAATTCGCGAAGATCAGCTCGCCGGTCATGCGCCGTTTCTCGTAGTCGCAACGGCCGGAACGACGAACGCGGGCGCTATCGATCCGCTTCCGGAAATCGCTGCAATCGCGGCCGACGAAAATCTGTGGCTGCACGTGGATGCCGCCTGGGGCGGAGCCGCCGCGCTCGTTCCTGAGTTGCGCCCGCTGCTGAACGGCATCGAGCGCGCCGATTCTATTGCCTTCGACGCACACAAGTGGCTTTCCGTCCCGGTGGCCGCGGGAATTTATCTCACGCGCCATCCGGAGATTCTCAGCCGTACATTCGGCATCGAAGCCGCTTACGTGCCGCCAAAAGCTGACGGAGTCGCCGATCCGCTGGCACATTCCCTGCAATGGTCGCGGCGCTTCATCGGACTGAAAGTGTTTCTCTCGCTCGCCGTTGCGGGATGGGATGGCTACGCGCAATCGCTACGGCACATGACCGCGATGGGAGAAGCATTGCGGCGCGAACTGGCCGCCAACGGCTGGAAAATCGCCAATCGCACGCCGCTGCCGATCGTTTGCTTCACAGATGCCCGCAGCGCGCACTCGGACACAGCCGCACATCTCGAAGGAATCGCGCAGGAAGTGGTCGGCTCAGGAGAAGCTTGGATTTCGACAACGCGCATCGGCGCGCGTCAGACTGTGCTGCGTGCCTGCATCACCAATTTCCGCACGATGCCGGCAGACGTCTCCGCCCTGGTTCAGTCTGTGAATAAAGCTCGCGACCGCGTGGCGAAACATGCAGGCGCGGCTGGGTAGCACAGCCACTCCTGGCTGTGTAGGTTTTCCGTTAGCAGCTACCGGGAATCACAAGCACAGAAACGGCCACAGGCAGGAGTGCCTGTGCTACCTGAGGCTCAATCGCCCTGCGGTTTTACTTTTTCCACGCCTTTGGGCCAGTGCGGCTTGAATTCGTTTTCGTCGATTTTCGCGTTGCGCACTATATTCGAATAGCGAATCACGAAGTAATCATCCGAGCCCGTTTCGAAGAATTGCTGCTGCAGCGGCAGCCACGTGCTTTCATCGAACCACAGCTGAATTTTCGAAATCTGATTGCGCATGGCTTCTGATTTCGGCGTCAGCTCGAGCTCGCAGGTTTTCTTGCCATCGAGCGTCGGCTCGCCGCGCAGCGTCACCAGATAGCCTTTTTTCAATTCGTGCCCCGGCGTGCCAAATCCCAGTAGCAAATATTGGTCGGCGAAGGCTTTGTACTTTCCGAGGTTGTATTCCTCGACGCGATTCAGCTTGGGATTGAAAATGAAAAACGAATCGCCGGTGCGAAGAATTGTGCGCGCGTCGGGCGCCTTGATTTCCATGCGCATGTGATCGCCGTGAACGAGAATCGAGCCGGTTTCCGTCGAGCGATCGTTCACCACTACGGTGACTTTGGTGCGCTCGACGTCCGCCGCGAGACTGTGAAATCCATGCGCTTGCGTATCGAGTTGATCGAGCGCGCTCTCGAGCGATAGCCCTGCATGGCCTTGCAGCGCGGCGACTCCCGCGGCGGCCAAACATGCGAAGACGCAAGCTACCAAAAGCCGTTTCAGCACTATCACCCCGGAGCCAACATGAATCAGACGCCCAGCACAGACAGGAGTGCCTGTGCTACCTGTGTGCGCGCGATGCGCGCAAAACCGACGCATCATAGCACACTACATTTGGACGTATGGATTGCGGTAAGGGTTCCGCGCGGAAGCGACAACAGTGAGGAACTGCCCGCGAATCTATAACTTAACGGCTACATCGTAATACTGCACGGTGCCGTCTTCCGCGCGCACCGGATCAATCTGCCGCACCTGAAAGGTTCGCCCCTTCAGCTCCTCGACCGTGCGGCCCAGGATTTCGTGCGTTTCTTCCTCGAGTTCCGGCGTGGGCTTCTGCGCCCGCTTGTTGGGAGGAAGGACGGTGGCGCTTAGCCGGTACGTGCGTGTGTGCGCCACGTCGTCCTGCGCGACGAGTTGAATCATCGCTTCGATCTGCGCGGCGGCGGCCGTGGTGGCTGACGGTTGATCGTTGAACCACTTCCGCGGCGTCAGCAGCACGAAAATCAATATTGCGATGACCATTACGTCGTAGGGCCAGCTTCCCCGGTCGTAGGACCAGAAAAGCGTGCTGCGTAGAGCGTTCCACAGCTTGTGCATTCAGTCCGCCGCCGCCGCGTCCACCACCAGGCCGTCGCGCATGTGAATCACGCGATGGCCAAAAGCCGCCGCGTCGGGATTGTGCGTGATCATCACGATCGTTTGTCCCAGATCCTGATTGAGCTGCCGCAGCATGGCCAGCACATTGTCCGAACTTTTTGAATCGAGATTGCCGGTGGGTTCGTCAGCAAGAACGATTTTCGGCTCGTTGATGATGGCGCGGGCGATGGCAACTCGTTGCTGCTCGCCGCCCGATAGCTCGGATGGCTTGTGCGTCAAGCGGCCCGAGAGGCCGAGCATCGTGGTGACGACTTCGAAGCGATGCGGGTCGAAGCCGTCGCCGTGAATGTGCTGCGCGAGCGCGATATTGTCGCGTGCGCTGAGCGTGGGAAGGAGATTGAAGCGCTGGAAGACGAAGCCGACTTTGTGGCGGCGGAGGCGCGTGCGCTCGGCGTCGCTCAGCGCCGAAAGATCATTGCCATCGAGGAGCACGCGGCCGCGCGTGGGGCTGGCGAGGCCGCCGATGACGTGCAGCAGCGTCGATTTGCCGCAGCCGGATGGCCCCATGATGGCCAGGAATTCTCCCGCCGGCACATCCACACTCACACCGCGCAGGGCGGGCACGTCGACTTTGCCCTGGCGATAGACCTTCCATAGATTTTCGGTCTTGAGTATGGATTCCAACACACGCTCCCGGCAGCGCTTCTCTGCCGAAGGGGAAGAGTCGATTCTAGTCGCGATTTTCGCCGGTGACTAGGCTATTCGCATGAAGTAGCGCCAGCGCTACTGAGGTGCACGTGGGCGCAGCCTGAGTTAATTGTGACAAAAACGCCGGCTGGCAGCCGGCGCTACGACGGAAGAAGCGGCGTGCCGGAATTCAATTCGCGATAGGAAGGCTCAACCAGTTCGAGTTGCCTGCGCATCAGGTGGCGCTCGCGGAAGTGTTCTTTCGCGCGGCGTCCCCATTCGCGGATGAAATAATAATTCAGCGTTCCGCCGATCACGCCGCTCAGTACCGGAATCAGCCGGCCCGCCCATTTTTCCGCGACTTCGGCGCCCATGCGCGCGGCCACGCGCTCCATCACGCGCGGCACGAATCTTTCGAGCACTTCCTTTTCGAGCAAATCGCGCCCGAGATCGAGCCCCGCAGCCGTTCCCGCCGCGATCCAGAGATGGACGATCTCTTCCTCGGTCGCGTATTCGAATCCGTAGATCAAGCTGAGCTTCTGCAACATGCGCATGGCGATGATGGCCAAGAAACTCATGTCCGGCAGCACCGTCAGCATGCCGCCCATGCCCACGCCAGCGCCCTCGAGCGCCGCAACTTTCTTCGCTGAAGCGATGGTCTGATCCGCAACGTGGTCAAGCGCCGCCACCGGCAAGCGGAACATATCTCGGTAACCCAGAATCGGCAATCCATGCGCCCGCCGCAAGTGCTGCAGGTAAGCCTCCGAATCAATCTGGACAGTCGAATAAGCCCGCGAAAGCCCACCCTGAATCGCTCGCTTCAGCAAATCCAGCGTCTCCGCCGCTTTTTCCTGCTTACCCATAGAGCCATTGTAATCCATATCGAGGCAGGACACGCGCTGGGCGAGCGCTCAGTTTCCGGTTGCGGAGTCATGCCCGGGCCTGTGCGATGGGAGCGTGCGAGCGCCTATTTACCGTTAGGATCTTCGGAGGCAAGCTGTTTACTAAGCGTGGATTCAAATTTTCCATCTAAATTCTTCAAGATGCTAGCTTGTTCGATCGCTTCAGGACGGTGGCCGGTCTTTAGGAAGCCTACACCCAAGAAATCGTGGGCTTCCACACACTCTGGCTTCAAAGCAATAGCGTGCTTTAACGGAGCGATCGCCTCCGTGGCCCGGTCCAGTTCTAGAAACGCAAATCCGAGGTTTACGAGCGCCTTCAAGAAATCTGGTTGCAACTCGAGGGCTTTCTGATATTCAAGGATCGCAGCGTTGTGATCCTCCAAGCCTTGAAACGCACACCCGGCATTGAAGTAGCTGTCCGCATAATGCGGGTCGAGCCGTATCGCGTCGCGCGCATTCCTGAGGCCATCGTCAAAGTTCCCTAGCCGATTGAAAAATACCGCGACGTTCCCGAGGGATACTGCACTCGGGTCGAGGCGTGCGACGTCGAGAGCGGCGTCAAGGGCTTCCTGATAGCGCCCAGTTTGCTCGTATTCGACTTCCAGGCTTGTAAGCGCCGCCACGTCGTCGGGTTTTAATTCGATGAAGCGCCTCCACGTTTCAATGGAAGATTCGTGACGACCAGTCTGCGAATAAGTAATTGCGAGATTGGCCAAAGCGCCGAGATCGTGGGGAGCGATAACGATTGCTTTTTTGTATTCGCCAATCTCTTCGTCGTGCCGGCCCAGTTCGCCGTAGGCTCTCGCGAGATTAAAATGGGTGAATGCATCACCAGGACGAAGCTGAATGGCTTGAAGAAATGCTCCGACGGCCTTATCAAACTGCCCTAACTCCGCGAAGCTGCTTCCCAGCGCAAAATATGTGTCAGGCCAGTTCGGATTTAGTTTGGCGGATGCTTGAAATTCGTTCACTGCGTCTTCGAAGCGGCGGAGCTGAGCATACGCAAATCCCAGCGAGTAGTGAGCGGAAGCGTTTTTCGGTTCCGATTTGATCGTGCTTTCCAGATGGCCGACTGCGTGTTCCCAACAACCTTGCTCTGAAAGCCATTTTCCCAGGCAGGATTCGAAAAAAAACGATTCTTTAAGTTTGGATTGATACGCAATGCGCGTCGCAACTCATCAATCGCTTCCCGCGGGCGCTGAACCTTGGACAACACTAAAGCGAGATACGCGTGCGCCGACGCGTGATCCGGTTGCCGCTGAAGCGCCTGCTCGTATGAGTCGATTGCAGCTTGATAATCGCTCAGCTTGTAAAAGCACCAACCGATCTCGATCGAGGTTTGCACACTGCCAGGATCCTGCTCAGCCGACCTTTGAAAGTTCTCAAGAGCCGACTGGAAGCGATGCGACCTCAATTTGCGGCGTCCCAGAAACCTGTGCCATCTTGCCTTGAGCCAACGGTTCAATAGCGCTCCCTACAGACACGACCAGCCGGAAGGAATGAGACAGGATAAAACAAGGTTAATTGACTGACGAGGTCAAATATTTGCGAAAGTGATCCGCGAAAACGAAGTACTCCACCAGGAGAATGATTTCAATACGACCGAGGCACGCGAATCTATACTCCCCCAACTGGGGAGCGACCACAGCACCGCGCCAAGCAATTCCCTGCGAGATGTTA
The DNA here is from genome assembly GCA_963841235.1 of uncultured Acidobacteriota bacterium. Lineage (GTDB taxonomy): Bacteria > Acidobacteriota > Terriglobia > Acidiferrales > UBA7541 > Palsa-147. Next base: position 25,733 of record CAWJBU010000005.1, read on the forward strand.
GACAATAGATGCTCGTCCTATGGCTCGCTCTGGATTCCATTCCGAACGCACTTCTTCGCGGCGCGCGTCCGATCCCGGGGCCGGTGGCAGCACCGCTTCGAAATTGGCCGCTACTCCCGGCACTTTGATCCGGCTTTTTCCCGAGGTGTGGCCGTACGTGCGGCCGCAGCGCTGGCTTCTGTTATTCGGTCTCCTCCTGATGGTGGTCAACCGCGTTGCAGGCCTGGTGCTTCCTGCGTCCACAAAAATCGTGGTGGACAACATCTTCAACAAGCACGAAATTCGGCTCCTGCTTCCGCTCGTACTCGCGCTGCTGGGAGCCGCCGCGGTGCAGGGCGCGACTTCCTACGCGCTCACGCAACTGCTCTCGAAGGCCGCGCAGCGCATGATCGCCGAATTGCGCATGCAGGTGCAGGCGCACATCGGCCGCTTGCCGGTGTCCTTCCACGACTCGACCAAGACCGGCGCGCTGGTCACCCGCATTATGAGCGACGTCGAAGGCCTGCGAAATCTGGTCGGCACGGGACTCGTTGAATTCGTGGGCAGCGCCATGACCGGCTTGTTCGCGTTCGCGGTGCTTCTGCGCATCAGCCCGCTGATGACCTGCGTGGCCATCTCGATCCTGGTCACTTTCGCCATCGGATTGAACAGCGCGTTCGCAACAGTGCGCCCCATCTACCGCGCGCGCTCGAAATTGAATGCCGAAGTTAGCGGGCGGCTCACCGAATCACTGGCCGGCGTGCGCGTGGTGAAGGGCTATCGCGCCGAGGGACGCGAAGAGAAAGTCTTCGCCGGCGGCGTCGGGCGGCTGCTCGACAATATTCTCAAGACGCTGACGGCGACTTCGCTGATGAACCTCGCCTCCACTCTGCTGCTGGGCATCGAGAGCGCGCTCATCCTTTATATGGGCGCGAAACGTGTCACCGCGGGGACGATGACCCAGGGCACGTTCTTTACTTACGTTGCGTTCCTGGCGCTGCTCGTTGCGCCCGTGTTTCAGATCGTCAGCATCGGCACGCAGCTCACCGAAGGCATGGCCGGACTCGAGCGCACCAGCGAAATCCTGAGCGAGAAGCCCGAAGATGTCGATCCGAACCGCACCATCGCGATCGGCACCATCAGGGGCGAAGTTGTATTCGACAATGTGAACTTTGCGTACGATCCGGGGAAGCCTGTACTTTACGATGTGAGCTTTGAGTCACAGCCGGGAACCGTCACGGCGCTCGTCGGGCCATCGGGCGCGGGGAAATCAACGATCATCGGGCTCATCGCGGCGTTCTACACGCCGACGAGCGGACGGGTGGCCGTGGATGCCATTGACCTCTCGCACGTGCGCCTCGATACCTATCGCACGCAGCTCGGCATCGTCTTGCAGGACACGTTTCTCTTCGACGGCACGATTCGCGACAACGTCTCGTTCTCGCGTCCCGATGCCAGCGAATCCGATATTCTCGCGGCCTGCCGCATTGCCCGCGTGGATGAATTCGCCGAATCATTCGAGCTGAAGTACGACACGATTATCGGCGAGCGCGGAGTGAAGCTCTCCGGCGGCCAACGCCAGCGCATTTCGATTGCCCGCGCCATACTGGCCGATCCGCGCATCCTGATTCTTGACGAGGCCACGTCGAGCCTCGATTCCGAATCCGAGGCCATGATTCAGCAGGGGCTTTCGTATCTAATGCGCGGGCGCACCACGTTCGTCATCGCGCACCGTCTTTCGACCATTCGCCGCGCCGATCAAATCCTGGTGATCGAAGCGGGCCGCATCATCGAGCGCGGCAATCATCAGACGCTCTACGCCCTCGGCGGCCGCTATTTCGATCTCTACACCAAGCAGCATGGCCTCGAGAGCAATCTTTTCCTCGCTCCAGGCGAAGGCGACACACCGGTAGATGACGCGCAGGCGGGCGCGAACGGCGATGCCGAAGCAGCGACCGATGGCGCCGCGAGCGGCGAATCCGGCGTAGCCCGCGCCGCCAGAATCCTGCGTGGACGCGAGTCGTAGCAAGCCGAAATGGCTGCCGCCGACGAAGCCGACGAGCACCAGCAAACCGGCCTCTGCGCCGATTGCACCCACGCGCAGAAAATCCGCAATGATCGCGGCAGCCAATTCATCCTCTGCCGCCTCTCAGCCACAGATCCAAATTTCGCGAAGTACCCGCGCTTACCAGTCCGACAGTGCCCAGGTTACGAGAAACAGTCCGGGCCGTTGTAGGGGCGGGCCTTCAGTCCCGCCCGGTGTGCGGCCCTGCACCTTGTTTTTCGCGTTGGGAATTAATTTAAAACGGTAGGAGCTTCCGCATCACTCATACGCCAGCGCTTCCACCGGATCTCTGCGGCTGGCTAGCCACGCTGGATACGACGATCCCAGCAGGCCGCCTAGAATCGCAATGAACGCCGCTTTGAAAATCCAGTCTACGGTGATCAAGATTGTCAGCGTCGGGAACAATTTCAAAAATAGCGCGCGCGAGCCATACGAAAACACAATGCCCAACAAAATTCCGGCCACGCAAAGCAGCGTCGACTCGCTCAAAATCACCCGCACGATGTACACCTTCGACGCGCCCAGCGATTTCAGCACGCCAATCTCCCGGGTGCGCTCGATGATCGTCGTGTACATCGAAAGAAAAATCACCAGAAAGCCGATGGCCACGGCAATTCCGATCATTGTGTTGATGAACGCCTGCAATCCCGGCAGATTCGAAGAAGTCATCAGCGAGATGAAATCCTTCAACGGGCGAATCTCATAACGCGGCAGCAGCTCGCGCAGCTCCTCCATCACCGTATCGGTATCGTCCGGGCGCTCGCATTTGATGAAGAATACGCTGGCCTTGTCCGTCGCGCCGGCCAGATCCTGCAGCGTATGCAACAGCACAAACAGGCGCGCACCTTTTCCGTGCTCTACAATCCCCGCCACATGAAAATCATGATCCAGAATGTGCAGCATCTGCCCGGCCACGACGTGCTTCGATCTCGAATAGACATCATCCACAAGAATATCGTTCGGCTGTTCCAGATCGCCGCCCGAGTGAAAGACGAATCCGCCCGAAACCGCGTGGAACGATTGCGGATCGATGCCATAGATGATGTCGAGCCCATTCGTGGAATTGAATTGCAGCAGCACCGGGGCCACCGACTTCACGTATTTCATCTCCGCCAGCTTATCGCCCAGGCGAATCGGCATCGGCGCGCCGCTGAAGGCCATGAACACTGACGCCGACGGCGGCTGCACCATGATGTCCGCGCCCACGCCTTCAATGCGCTTCGCCGATTCCGCCACGAGCCCGCTCGTCAGTCCCACCACGATGATGACCAGCATCACCTCGACCGCCACCGCGACGATCGTGATGATTGTGCGAATCGGCCGGTGCAGCACGTTGTTCAAGATCATCTGCGGAATCACGGCTGCGCTCCCTTGTCTTCTTTGCCCACTTCCACCAATTCGCTCCCTGCCGGCTGTTCGAGCCGGAAGCGCTCCGGCGCAATGGTCTCATTGAGCGTCAATTTCTTCACCTGAATCGCCAGCTTGTAATCATCGCGCGGGCGCGCCAGCGTGACGCTGTGCGGGAATTGCGCCGTGCCCGCCGCCTGCCAGTCTGCATACCGGCTCACGGAAATGAGAATTCCATCGCCGGTGAAATTCTCTATCTCCGAAACATTCAAATCGCTGCGATCGAAGCGAATCTTGCTGTCGATCTGGAGATTCGCATCCCCATCGCCGCGCCGCAAGACCGTCAGCACGTAAGCCCGTCCCGCGGCGTCTTCCGTTTCCTCAAATAGCACCGGCGCATCTTTCGGAATTTCCCGCCAGAAGAGCGCATCCACCAGATGCTGCGGCCGCAAATTCTCGATCGGCTTTTCGGCCTTCTTCTCGAATCGCGCCGGGCCGATGATGAACTTGTTCTTCGACGGAATGAAGATGCGAAATGTCTCGCCGTCGCTGACCATATCGAAGACGTTCTTGGCCACCACGGGCGCCTGCCCGATCACGCGAATCATCGCCGGCCGCGCCGCCAGGATGAATCCGTTCACCTCATGATACTGCTCGATCACGCCGCTGTACTGCGACCCGGCCGTAGGCGTCAACGCGACGGTAGCATTGAGCGACCGAATGGCCGCAGCCTGCCGGTTGTACTTCTCAATCAGCTCGGCCTTCGTGGCGTCGAGCGAGTGCGGCACCTGCCCCGCCGGCACGTGCGTCTTCGTGCTGACATGCGCGCATCCGCCAGCCAAACCCCCCGCCGCTGCCAGCAAAATCAGCCAGATGACCCCACGAAGCCTCAGCGAATTCTCCTAGAAAAGCCCGAATCTTGCAGTTTAGAGACCGCCAAGAGGGGTGTCAACGCGAGTCACATCGGTGTTCTGTCCGACCCTGGAGCCCCGCTCTAGCGTGGCCAAACCTTGGCGTGGTTAGATGGCCCCGTTTCGCTTCACCGAAGGAAATCTATGCTCGAATGCCTTCAACCACGCTCACGCGTGACTGCGTGGGCACGATGCGTGCCAGCTTGAATCCGGACGCTTCGTAGAGCGCGCGAAATTCTATCTCCGATCGCACGCGCCCGCTGGTGCAGACGAGCATGTTCACATCGTTGCCCGTCACGCCCTTGCTGATCTCCGATTGATCGATGCGCGCGGGATAAACGCCCTCGACGATCAGCACTTTGCCGCCCGGCCGCAGCGCGCGCCGGCAATTCTTCAAAATCGCCGCGGCCTGCTCGTCGTTCCAATCGTGAATCACGTGCTTGAGCAGAATTGCGTCGCAGCCTTCGGGCACGCCCTTGAAGAAATCGCCTTCCACCAGCGAACATCGTTCCGCGAGCCCCAGCTCGCCGATTCTCTTCCGCCCCGGTCGATCACGTGCGCTTGATCGAAGATCACTCCGCGCAGCTTCGGATTCGCCTGCAAAATTCCCGCCAGCAGCTCGCCGTTTCCGCCGCCCACATCCATCACCGCGGCGAATCCCGAAAAGTCATACGCGGCCACGACCGCCGCGACAATTTGCTTGGTAAACGACGCCATCGCTGCATCAAACATCGCTGCAACTTCCGGGTGCTCTTCCATGTACGCGAACGAGTCCTTGCCATAAGCCTTCGTAAATCCCGGCTTGCCTGTTTCCACGGAATAGAGAAGCTCGCCCCAGGCCGTCTGCGTCAGCCCGCCAAAAAGCAAAATCCCGGCGCGAACCGACCCGGGCCCCTCCGATCGCAGGCAAGCTCCGATCGGCGTGAGCGCAAATTTCCCTGCGTCGTCCTCCGTGAACACGCCCGCGCTAACTAGCAGCCGCATCACGCGATGAAGCGCACCTGCATGCGCGCCCGCGGCCTCAGCAAGTTCCGCCGATCCTCGCGGCCCATCAGCCATCAAGTCGGCAATCTTCAAAGTGGCCGCCACATACAAAGCCGAGGAAACGTAAAACCCGGTGGCCAATCGAAACAAAGCTATCGGCGGCGGCAGTTCTTGAGTCGAAGCAGGCGTAGCCATGAAACACCCTCCCCGCGCGGCCAAGTCTCCGCGCATATCAAGCACAACCGCTCACGCAGCATTACGTTACGCTACTGAAGTTTAAGCCTAATCGGTTTTCTGGAGGGCCGGCGTTGCAGGTTGTCAGGCGCTTAAGCGTGTAAAGGCCGGTTACGCGTCGAGGCTGAGGCTTTAGGGGCGCCGATTGGTGGGCCATCTTCGTGGGTAATCGCATTTGGGGCGCAATCGTGCGGCAACGGCCGAGCCGAACTGCGGGGCCGAACGGCGGGAGGGGCTGAAGACCCTCCCCTACGAGAGCTACCTTCGATCTAACGCTGGATGGCGTACGTCGCGGCCTACTACTATGTAGATTACGTCCTCGGCTATGTTTGTGGCGTGGTCGCCGATTCTTTCGAGATTCTTCGCTACTAGGATCAGCTCAAAGGCTGGGAAGACTACCGCGGAATTCTCCATCATGTAGGTTAGCAGCTCGCGGAACATTTGATCGCGGAGTAAATCTACCTGATCGTCGCGAGCGAGAACGCTGCGCGCCAAATCTACATCGCCGCGCACCAGAGCGTTCAAACTGTCGCGCACCATGCCCTCGGCAATTTCGCTCATGCGCGGCAAATCCACGTAGGGCTTCACTTGCGGATGACGCAGGATGCGCAGGGCGGATTGCGCGATGTTCACGGCCTGATCGCCGATGCGCTCGAGATCGTTGTTGATGCGCGAAACGGCGAGAATGAATCGCAAATCGATCGCCACCAGCTGCTGCTGAGCGAGCAACCGCGTCACGCGATCGTCAATCTCCATCTGCATTTCATTGATGGCGTTTTCTTCCTCGAGCACCGTTTCGGCGAGATGCTCCTCAACATCCAGCACCGCTTGCACGGCCTGATGCACGGCGCGCTCGGCAAGGCTGCCCATCCACAGCAGCCGCTGCTTCAGCTCTTCGAGATCATGTACGAAGTGGCGTTCCATATTCCCTCAGCGTCTCATCCGAAGCGTCCGGTGATGTACGCTTCAGTGCGCGGATCCTTGGGCGTGGTGAAGAGCTCGGAAGTCACGCTGCGCTCGATCAATTTTCCATCGAGCAGAAACGCGGTGAAATCGCTCGAGCGCGCCGCCTGCTGCATGTTGTGCGTCACGATCACCATCGTGCAGCTATCTTTCAACTGAAACATCAGCTCTTCGATCTTCGCCGTCGTAACCGGATCGAGCGCCGAGCAAGGCTCATCGAGCAGCAGCACTTCCGGATCAACGGCCAGCGCCCTGGCGATGCACAAGCGCTGCTGCTGCCCGCCCGAAAGCGCGTAAGCCGAATGGTTCAGCTTATCCTTCACTTCATCCCACAGTGCGGAGCGCCGCAAACTTTTCTCCACCAATTCAGAAAGGCTGCCGCTGTAGCCGTTGATCCGCAATCCGTAAGCCACATTCTCGAATATTGATTTCGGAAATGGATTCGGCCGCTGAAACACCATCCCCACGCGCCGCCGCAATTTCACCACATCCATATTCAGGATGTTCGCCCCGTCGAGAAGAATTTCCCCCTCGAGCCGCGTGTGCCGGATGGTTTCCTGCATGCGGTTCAAATTGCGCAAGAATGTGGATTTGCCGCAGCCCGAAGGCCCGATCAGCGCAGTCACGCGGTTTGCCGGAACGTCGAGGCTGATGTCGTACAAGGCCTGCTTCGCGCCGTAATAAAAATTGACCTTGCTGATTTTGAAGCGCAGTGGCGGTGCCGCCTCCTGCGCGCTCTCCATTTTCGCGGGTATCGCAGTTTGCATGGCTCTCACCGTGGCGGCTGCACCCGATGCTCCCATACTTAGTCCTTTAACTCTAGCGCCTCTACCTCGAGAACGACGCGCGTCGCGACATCAACAGCCGCGAAGCGATGTTGACCAGCAGCACCAGCCCCAGCAACACCAGTCCCGCCGCCCAAGCCTGCCGGTGCCAGTCGTCATAGGCCGAAAGCGCGTAGTCGTAAATCATCACGGGCAACGAGGCGATGGGCTGATTCCATCCCGGGCTCCAGAAGCGGTTGCTCAACGCGGTGAACAGCAGCGGCGCCGTTTCTCCGGCCACGCGCGCCAAGTCCAACAGCAGCCCGGTCATAATTCCTTGGAATGCTGCCGGCACAATTACCGTCGCAATCGTTTTCCATTTGCTCGCGCCCAGCGCCATCGCGCCTTCGCGTAAGCTCGTGGGCACTGCGCGCAAAAATTCCTCCGTGCTGCGCACCGCAATCGGAATCATCATGATGCCCAGCGCAAATCCGCCGGCCAGCGTCGAGAAGTGGTGCATCGGCACTACCACCAGCGCATACGCGAAAATTCCGATCACAATCGAAGGCACGCCGTTCAGCAAATCCGTGGTGTAGCGCACGATGAACGAAAATGTCTTCCCGCCAAACTCCGCCAGATAAATCGCCGCCAACACTCCGATCGGCATTCCGATAAGCGATGCCAAGAGAAGCAGCTTCCCGCTCCCCACAATCGCATTGGCCATCCCGCCGCCCGCTACGCCCACCGGCGTCGGCAGCTTCGTGAAAAAATCCAAGGTCAATGATTTCCCGCCATTCCACACCAGATAACCGAGGATCAAGCCCAGCACCGATACGGTCACCAGGGCGCATGCGCCCGTCAGGCTCAGCATCACCACGTTCAGCGATTTTCGCCAGATGGTCCGAACGCTCATGCCTGCGACATTCCCTTCTGCTGCGTGCTCACGATTAAAATCCGCGCCAGTCCGTTCAAAATGAAGGTAATCAGAAAGAGCACCAATCCCAGCTCGATCAGCGACTGCACGTAGAGATTGCCGACCGCTTCGCTGAACTCGTTGGCGATCACTGCCGCGATCGAATAGCCCGGGGCAAAAAGCGAAGCAGCGATGCGCGGATCGTTGCCGATCACCATGGTCACGGCCATTGTCTCGCCCAGCGCGCGCGCCAGTGCCAGAAACACCGATCCGAAAATTCCAGTCCGCGCGAACGGCACCACTACTTTCCAAGTAGCTTCCCAACGCGTCGCGCCCAAACTAAGCGCCGCCTCGCGCACGTCCGCCGGCACCGACAGCAGCACCTCGCGTGACACTGAGATGATGAACGGCACCACCATGATCGCCAGCACGAGTCCCGCAGTCAGTATTCCCACGCCGTATGACGGTCCCTGAAACAGCGGTATGAATCCCAGAGTGCTCCGCAAGGCCGGTGCGATCACTGAGCGCATCAGCGGCACGAGTATGAAAATTCCCAGCAGGCCATAGATCACGCTGGGCACCGCCGCGAGCAAATCGATCATGAATGCCAGCGAATCCGAGACCCGCCGCGGCGCCAGCTCTGCCAGGAAAATCGCCGCGCCCAATCCCAATGGCACGGCGATCAATAGGGCCAGCGCCGAAGTCACCACCGTCCCGTAGATAAACGGCAGCGCTCCAAAATCCCCGGCGACAGGATCCCACGTACTCGTAAAAAAGAATTTCCAGCCAAATTGGTGCCGCGCCAACGACGAGTCAACCCACAGCCGGTACACGAGCAGCGCCGTAATCAGCAGGATGCTCGCGGCAAACACCAAGGTGATGAGATGCGCGATCTCATCGCCCTCCGTGAATCGCCGTAAAAAGGAACGCGGCCCCGTTTGGACCGGGGCCGCGGGATCGATCGTGCTCGAGGCGGTTGCCATCACTATTGGATTTGCGAAATCGCTTTCAGCTCTTTCGCGATGATCGGCTTCGGAAGTCTCGCGTACGACAGCCCTTCGTTAAACTCCTGGCCGTCGGTAAGCATCCACTTCAAGAAGCCCTTGATCGCGTCGCGCTTGGACCCGTCCGGAATCTTTTCCGGAATCAGCAACCACGTGAAGCTCGAAATCGGGTAGGCTGCTGCGCCCGGCGCATTAGTGATCGAGACTCGGAAGTCATCCGGCATCGACTTCGCTGCTCCCGCCGCCGCAGCCGACACGCCCGCCAGGTCCGCCTTCACGAATTTGCCGTCGGCGTTCTGCACTTTTCCGTAAGTCATGTTGTTCTGAATGACGTAGATTAACTCGACGTAGCCGATCGCGCCAGGCGTCTGCTTCACCAGCCCCGACACGCCTTCGTTGCCCTTGCCGCCAAGTCCCACCGGCCAGTTCACCGAGGTCTTTTTTCCAACCTTGCTGGCCCATTCCGGGCTTACCTTGGAAAGAAAATCCGTCCAGATGTAGGTCGTGCCACTGCCGTCCGAGCGATGCACCACTACGATATCAGTGGCCGGCAAATTCACACCCTTATTCGCTCCCGTGATTTCGGGATCGTTCCATTTCGTGATCGTCCCGAGGTAAATGCCCGCCAGCGCCTTCTGCGTGAAGTTCAAATCTGTGTTCACGTTCGGGACGTTGTAGGTTGGCACTGCCGCTCCGAGCACCGTCGGGAAGTGCAGCACGCCCACGCCGCGCTTGTCTTTGAAATCCTTGATCTGGTCGTCGTTCATCGGGCCGTCCGACGCACCGAAATCCACGGTGCCGTTGGTCAGTTGCGCGATTCCCGCGCCCGAGCCTACCGACGCGTAGTTGATCTGAATGCCGCCATTTTTCTGGTGGTAGACGTCGAACCATTTCGAGTAAATGGGGTAAGGAAACGTCGCGCCGGCCGCGTTGATCAGTATCGGCGCGTCGGCCATTACCACGCCCGCCGCTGCGAGCGACAGCAGCAGCAGTGCTAGAGCGAATCTCTTCATCATTTTCGCGATTCTCCTTTCTCAAATTCTTTCGAGACTTTGTTACAACCGGGTTACAACCGCGAGAATTCCAAGTGAACGCCCGTCTCAATCCGGTACGCCCGAGAAGAAAACAAGGGGCCAACGAGGGGTATCGCCGGCCCCTTGGGGGCGTTGTCGGTGGGGTGGTGTATCAGGTCTGTGGTTCGGGGTGCCATGGGTCGTGTGAATCGTGGAGCGGTGGCGAAACTAACGCAGGCGGGTGAACAGCGCGTCAGCAAGATATGAATTCTAGGTTACATCCGGCAGTTGTAGGGGAGGGCCAAAGACCCTCCCCTGCAAATTCAAAACTCTAATCCGCCGGAACCTCCGGCACCACGGCAATCCTTCCCTCTACATCCGCCTGGGAATCCATCTGCAGCGCGCGTCCATGCCGCACATCCAGCCCGCGCACCCAGAACAAAATATCCTCGGCGATATTCGTCGTGTGATCCGCAATCCTCTCCAAATGCCGCGCCGCCAGCACGAAATGCAGATTCGGCGCCACCTGCGACGCGTCTTCTCTCATCCCCGCCAGTAAACTCTCAAAAATCTGATCGCGGTAGCGGTCCACAATGTCGTCGCTCTCGAGCACCTCATTCGCCAGCGCCACATTGCGGAAAATCAGCGCCCCGAGGCTCTTGCTGACCATGCCCCGCACCGCTGCAGCCATCGGCAAAAGCTCCGCCGGCGTTTCGGCTTCTTCCATCCCCGCCAACGAAATCACGCGCTGGCAGATATTCACCGCCAGATCGCCGATTCTCTCGAGATCGTTGTTCAATTTCAGGCTGGCGACAATCAATCGCACCGCGCCTTCGGGCAGATTTCCGCCGCGTAGCAAGCGGATCGCGTGCTCGTCAATGATGATCTCCATCTCATTGATCCGCGGCTCAGTCAAAAATACTTCGCCTGCCAATTTTTCATTGCGATCGAGCAACGCCTCGATCGCGCGATTCACCGAACCCTCCACCGTCCGCGCCATCGAAACCAGATAATTCACCAGCGCCGCCTGATAGATTCCCTCGACTCCTCCATCCATTCCATTGACCGCCGTAGCCATGCTGCCTCCCCGCGGCTCAACCAACACTCTCCGCGTCCAAATCTTATCAATCGCGAGTTACACCCAAATGAACCCAAGGTGAATCTTCCGCCACGGCCCAGCCGCTCCGTCTCCTCTTCTCTCCGCGCCCTCAGCGTCTCTGCGGTGCTATCATTCCGCGGCCATGCCCAAATTCACGAGACTCATCTACCTCGCGCTCTTAATTGCCGCGATCGTCGCAACGCCGAAACCCGTCCGCGCCCAATCCGAAACTCCGGAAACTCCTCTCTGCACCGTCCTGAAAGACCCGCGCGCCTACGATCACAAATACGTCAAAGTCCGCGGCACCATCCGCCTCGGCTACGAGGATTTCACGCTGCACTCAAACGATTGCAGCACCAAGCCCGACATCTGGCTGATGTTCGCCGGAGACGTGGCTACTCCCACCGAATCCACCGCGGGCGATACCGAGCGCACGCCCGGCTCCAACCTGGTCTTCGCCGGCAGCTCCTTCGCCCTCGCCAAGGACGACAATTTCTACAAACTCATTTCGCTAATCACCGCGCGCAGCGACAAAAATCCGCTCTACCGCGTCACCGCTACGCTCACCGGCGGCTTCTTCGCCGCGGGCGGCAAGCTGCTGACTTCCGGCGGCACTAAGCTCACGTCTGCGTATGGCCATCTCAATTGCTGCAACCTGCTGCTAATCACCGCGGTCTCCGATGTTGAATCCGATCCGCCCGCAAGCTCTGCAGCCGACGGCCTGGTCGTCTCCGAATCGGGCGATCCGGTCGCCGGCGTAACTGTGATTAACAAAACGCCCACGCCGCAGCCCCAGCTCCGCGCCGTCACCACCAACTCCGAAGGCCGCTTTCACTTCGCCTACCCGGCCCAAGTCCTGCAATTCCGCAAGGACGATCTCCGCCCGGTCACCGAGCTTCTCGATCTCGGCGCGAACGAAGTCCGGGTTGTCCTTCACGATTCCAAACAGACCGATTGGACCATCGAGACTTGCACTGCGGCTCAACAGAATCAGAAACGCATAGGCAGTGATCCAACATTCGAATTACCCAGCGGCGCGAAGTTCCGCAAAGAAGGCAAACGCCCACCGTTCACGTACTACATCACCTACGGCGCCGACATCAGCGGCCTGAAACTCTCGTTCGATCCCAAAGCCGGCGAATCCGAACCCCGCGCCGATTGGTTCCTAACGATCTCGACAGATGAGCGTTGGATCAAAAATGCCGCGGGAAAAGTAATCGGCATCGACGCCGAAGGCCTCTGGGCCAACAACAATCGCTGGCGCTACGCCACCTTCCGCAATCAAGCCGCCGCGCAATACGCCACCACCTCCACCACCGCCACGTTCTACAACCTGGTCATGACGTCCGCCTGCCAATCGCTTACGCCTTCGAGTCCGTAAACTGGAGATTTGGCCCTGCTGTCACTCACCGGAGGGAATTAAATAGCTCAGAGAATTGGGACGCCCACGCCCGCTGCAGCTCTGCGGAGCTCGGAGTCGGTGGTGGCCAGAGGCGTCTTCGAACGCATGGCAATCCACAGATAGGCGGCGTCGTAATTGGTAAGGCTATGCGCGCGTGCGAGAGCGGGCAATTCGAGGATCTCGTCGGGAGTTTGAAGAGCGGTATCGATCGGAAGTTTCTTTAGACGAGCAAAAAAACATCAATTTGCTGGGGTGAGATCCGTTTTCGGCGGTGGGCCATGAGCAGCCCGTTCCCAACTTCGTAGAACCAAAGGATGGGAACGAGAGCGCGTTTCTCGGCGAGGCCGGCGAGTACGTTCAGGCTATATTTACGGTCCGTTTCATCTTCGAGGAACCATTGGAGCGCCAGGGAGGCGTCCAGAACAAAATCACTCACAGACGATGGCCTTCGTGAATCAGTTGTTTGACTGAGACGCCGTCGAGTCGAATGCGGTTGGTTTCAACGAACGTGAGCATTTAACGCACAGCCTCGCGTTGATCACCGTTGGGCGAGCTGGACGCCGAAGAGCGTTCCCTCTCTTGAAGGGCTCGCAGGGCTTCAGCAATCACATCTTCGGCCGTCCGAAAATGCCCGGCCTTCAACTCTCCGTTGACGATCTTCGCCTGCTCGGGTGTCAGCTTGATGTTCATGACCTTGCATCCAATCCTAGTTCGTTAATTTTATCAGAGGCCTCAAGCATCGCGCGTGGCTATTTGAATTTGCGGCGCATGAGACAATCTGTACGGTGCGCCGCAGTCCGACTGTACTCGCCTGGAGGATTCCGCCGATGGAACTGCGATTGCCAGATGCGATTTTGATTCTCGGCAAGACACCTGCGTGTCTCGATCTTCTATTGCGAGATCTCCCGGACGAATGGCTCCGCGCGACTGAAGGCAAGGAAACGTGGAGCTGCTACGACGTCGTCGGGCACCTCATTCACGGCGAGCTCACGGATTGGATCCCAAGAATTCAGATCATCGTCGAGCACGGCGCGAACCCCGCGTTTGTCCCCTTCGATCGCTTCGCGCAATTCAAGAATGACCAGACAAGGCCAATCGATGACCTGCTCGACCGCTTCAAATCTCTTCGGCAGCAAAATCTGCAGCGTCTAAAGGAGCTGCTTCTGACTCCGCAAGATTTCGACCGCAAGGGGACGCATCCTGAACTCGGCCCGGTAACGCTCGGCGAGTTGATTTCCTCCTGGGTCGTGCACGACCTAACCCACCTGAATCAAATCCATCGAGTGATGGCCAAGCAATACTCCGAAGCGGTCGGCTCGTGGAAGCAATACATGTCCATCCTGAATCTCTGAATCATCCTTCCTCTTCGATTTACCTCGGCGCCCTCTGCGCCTCTGCGGTGCAGCTCTCTCAGGCTCTGCGCCGCACCAACAATTCCGCCACGAGTATATTCGGCACCCAGCACAGCCACGAGACGATTATGTACGAGCGCGGAAACGGCCAGTGCAGCGCCGCCAGCATGAAGGGCAACTCAACGCGCAAAGTGACTGCGGCCAGCGATAGCGCGAAATTCCGCGTCATCCACGCGCGATGCGCTTCGATTTCTCCTTGCCTGATGCGCCGGTAAGCCTGCAGCCCGGTGAAGAACCACAACACCGCCAGCGCCCCGAATCCCAGATGCGTCGCGAAGCCTTCCTCCGACACAGTAGCCATTGCAAATCCCGCCACCGATCCGAGCAGAACTTCCAGCAAATAAAATCGCCCGAGCCAGCGATGAAAATTCAGAGCCCGTGCGCGCAGTCTCTGTGAAAATTGCCACGGCCCCGCCAACAGCGCCCCGATTCCTCCCGCAATGTGCAACCGCAACGGAAAAATGTAGCGCGCAAAGTGCTCATCGCCCGGAAGGCGCAGGAAGTACGCCATGCCGTAGAGCGCGATCACTGCTGAGAGCAGCAGCATCAGCCACCAGAGCGCTGTTGAAATCCAGGAGCCGCGCAGCGATACCGGCTTGGCTGCCTGTGGATATGGAGTGAGTTGAGCCACTATTCGCCTCTGACGGAATGCTACCTACGATACGACCGATTGAGCGGAATAGTTCACACAGCGAGATTCGTCACGCCCGCGAGCGGTCAGGGCTTCGGTGAACGATGGCCGCATGTTCGGGTGCTGGAGCCGCTTCCGTTGGGCCACGCGTGCCGGGCGCCGTCCGCCGAGGCGGACGCCCCCATCAGAGCGCAGAGAATGTCGTAGCGCCGATCTCGCTGCGGGAACGAGGCTACGTCGAAAGCGGGACCGAGAAATGGAATTGGGAGCCCTGGCCTACCGCGCTGTCTACCCAGATGCGGCCGCCGTGGGCTTCTACTATGTGTTTAGCGATGCTCAGGCCCAGGCCTGTGCCGCCTACCTCGCGGCTGCGGGCGGCGTCTACGCGATAAAAGCGCTCGAAGATGCGCTCTTTGTCGGCTAGGGGGATGCCTATGCCCGTGTCTGCTACTGTCACCACCGCTTCGGAATTGTGAGTGGCGGCGCTTAGGGAAACTTTGCCGCCCGGTTGCGTGTATTGGACCGCGTTGTCGAGGAGATTTTGCAGCACTTCACGCAGCAGGCTGGCGTCACCGCGAACTGGCGGTAACTCGGGAGGGAAACTTACGTCGAGCGATAGATTGCGCTGGCTGGCTTTTAGCAGCGTGGTGGTGGCGCAGCTTTCCATGATGTCCGCCAGGGCTACCGGTTGAAATTCGAGCTCGAGTTTGCCCGCTTCTATGCGGGCTAGCTTGAGGAGATCGTCGGTGAGGCGGCCGAGGCGGACGGCGTGATCGCGAATGATTTCCAGGAAGCGGCGATTATTCTGTTCGTCTTCGAGCGCGCCACTTAGGAGCGTTTCGGCAAAGCCTTGGATGGCGGTGAGCGGCGTTTTGAATTCGTGCGAGACGTTGGCGACGAAATCCTGGCGCACACGCTCGAGGCGGCGCAGTTCGGTGATGTCGTGCAGCACGATCACCGCGCCGTGTTGCACTTCTTGCCGCGGCGCACCCGGAGCAGATTCGACGCTCGCGCCTGGAGCGCGGCCTTTGTCTTGCGAAGCGAGCGCGGGGATCGGCGCGGCAGTGACGTTGAAATTTCGCGGCGAGACGGTGCCGATCACCAGATCACCCTGAAGATGCTCGCCGCTCTGCAGTGCGCGGCGGGCCAGCGCCACTAGATCGGCCTGGCGCACGACTTCGAGAAGCGGCCGGTCTTCACTGCCCGCGGCGTTCACACTCAAGATTTCCGCGAAGGCTTGATTGCAGAAAACGACGCGCTCTTTGGCGTCAATTACCGCGACGCCTTCGACCATGCTGCGAAGGATGGCGCTCGAGCGGTTGCGCTCGTCGGTGAGCGTGCGAATGGTGTCGGCGAGGCGCGCAGCGGTCTCATTCAGCGCGCGGACCAAATCGGTGAGCTCGTCTTCGGTATCTTCGAGCTCGAGCGGGCGGAAATCACCGCCGGCCACACGTCCGGCGAAATCTTTGAGGCGCTCGACGCGCATCGAGAATCCGCGCGAGAGTAGAAACGAGACGCCACCGCCGAGAAGCAGAATCAGCAGCGAGGCGACGACGAGGCGGCTGCGCACCACGGCAATGGCATCGCTCACTTCGGCCAGCGGCACGGCCATGCGAATCACGAAGGGCGCGCCAGAAGGTGGCTGGTAGCGCACGGCGCGATAGACCAGATCGCGATTAACCGTGGCGCTGTGGCGTACGGATTCGCCTTCGCCATTCGCGAAGGCGTCGCGAATTTCGGGACGCCCGGAGTGATTTTCCATTTTGGCGGGATCTTCGGCGGTGTCGGCGAGGACCAGTCCATCCGAAGTGATCACGGTGACGCGCGCGCCGCTCTGCGCCATCCAATCGGTCCAGGCGCGCAGCGCCGCAAGATCGTCAATTTGCGGCGGGCGGCCTTGCGCAGTCTTTTCGAGCGCGGCCAGTTCGTTTTCGGCCGAGTGGATGTATTCGTTGCGCAGAATGCGGGTGGCGAAGAAATCCATTGCGGCCAGAACGGCTAGCAGGAGCAGCAAATACGTCAGCCCCAGTTTCCAGAAGAGCTTAGCTCGCACGGGTTTCGAACAAGTAGCCGGCGCCGCGGATCGTTTTCACGTAGGAAGGATACTGCGGATTCTCTTCGATTTTCTCGCGCAAGCGGCGGACGTAGACGTCCACGCTGCGCGGCGTCACGAAGCGGTCGGTGCCCCAGACGGCATCGAGAAGCTGATCGCGGGAGAAAACTTTATTGGGGCGCGCGGCGAGATAGTAGAGCAGGCGGAATTCGAGCGTGCTGAGCGGAACCTGCTTCCCGGCGCGAGTGACGCGATAGGCGGCGGGATCGATGCGCAAAGCGCCGACGTCAATTAGCTTTTCGGTGGCGGCGGCCGGTTCGGTGCGGCGCAGCAACGCTTTCACGCGCGCCACGAATTCGCGCGGGCTGAAAGGCTTGGTGACGTAATCGTCGGCGCCAAGTTCGAGGCCTACGACGCGGTCGGCTTCTTCGCCGCGGGCGGTGAGGATCAGGATCGGCAGGCGATTCAGCGCGGCGTCGCGGCGAATCTCTTTGCAGATCTCGAGGCCCGAGAGCTTTGGCAGCATCAAGTCGAGGACCAGCAGATCGGGCGGCGACTTCTTCACCTGCGCCATGCCGAGCGCGCCGTCGGTAGCGGTGAAGACCTGATAGCCGTCCTTCTCGAGGTTGTAGCGGACCAACTCGACGATGTCGCGGTCGTCTTCGATGACTAGAATACGCTTCTTGATCACAGCCTCCGGACCTTCGTTTCGTTCAACCATAATGGAACCCGCCGCTTGAGGCAAGACTTGGACACGCAAGTATTTTGCCCAAAGAGTTTTGTGACGCAGATTACGGCCAGATTACAATCGCGTGACGCCGGAACCAGCGGCGGGTTTCAAACCGAACCAAGTGGCTGAGTCCGAAACGCATTTCGAACCTCGCCGGAAATTCCCAAATCGGTAGCCGCCGAAGCCCCGCAATCCCAATCGTTTAGCGCGCTGTGCCGAATTGAATTTGGCCACCGTTCTGCTTGATGTCACCCGGGTTCGTGCGGACGCTGGGCGCCCGCAGCGACTAAGGGGGACCCAATGAGTACGCAGCCACACAAGCTTCTCAATCCATTCATGCGCAGCGCGGAATCCCGGGACTTTGAGTCGGGATTGCGGCGAAAGATTGTCGGGCAGGACGAAGCGGTGCAAGCGGTCGTGGATCTTTATCAGGTCTTCCGCGCGGGATTGAATTCGCCGGGACGGCCTGTTGGCAATCTGCTTTTTCTCGGCCCGACCGGGGCGGGGAAGACGCGCGTGGTTGAGGCTACGGCTGAAATTTTTTTGGCGATCCGCGCGCGGTGATCAAGGTGGATTGCGCCGAATTCCAGCACTCGCACGAGATTGCGAAATTGATCGGCTCGCCGCCGGGTTATCTCGGCCATCGCGAGACGCACCCGTTGATCACCCAGGAAGCTTTGGGGCAATTTCATACGGAGAAGCTGAAGCTTTCATTTTTGCTCTTCGATGAAATCGAGAAGGCGTCGGACTCGCTGTGGCAGTTGCTGCTGGGAATCTTGGATAAAGCGACTTTGACGCTGGGCGACAACCGGCGCGTGGATCTTTCACAGACGATGATTTTTATGACTTCGAATTTGGGCGGTGTCGACATCACCGAATTGATGACCGGCGGGTTGGGATTTGCGCCGCAACAGAGAGCGGAGACACAGGACGGGCTCGATCAGAAAGTGGAGCGGACGGCTTCGGAAGCGGCCAAGCGAAAATTCGCGCCGGAGTTCATGAACCGCATCGACAAGGTGGTGGTTTTCCACCCGCTGCGCGCGGAACAACTCGAATCGATTTTGGAAATCGAGTTGGGAATGGTGCAGCAGCGCGTGTTGGAGACGGCGCGCGGGAGATTCCTGTTCCGGGTCACTCCGCCGGCGCGGGAATTCTTGCTGAAGGAAGGCACGGATTTGAAATACGGCGCGCGGCACTTGAAGCGCTCCATCGAACGGCATCTGGTTTATCCGCTGGCGAGTTTGCTGGCCACCGAACAAGTGAATCTCGGCGACGTGCTCTCGATTGACTGGGATGCGAAGGATCTCTGCCTGACGTTTGACCGCATAGCAGGAGGAGCCGCGATTCCCGCGATGGCCGCGCAACACAGCGCGGCGGCGGCCGGAGCGGAAGGCACGGGCCGAGGCGAATCTACCAGTGGCATTCGCGGAGTTCCAGATGCGATCTGGAGCAGCGTGCGCAAGCCCGCGGCCGACGCAGGAACGCCGGGTGGCACCAGCGCCAACACGGCGCACGCAGCTCCCGTCGAAGAAAAGAAAGGAGAACCCAAGGGAAACAAGCCGGTACCGGCCGAGCCGCGCAAATGATTGGTGCAAAAACCGCCGGACGAGCCGCCGCTCTCCGGGCCGGCCGAAAATTCCTCCTCATTGTGTTCGCCGCGTGGCTGATTTTTCCTCCGCTCGCGTGTCCGCAAGACAACGTCCATTCGCAACCGCCGGACCTCTCCGACAAGAGCCTCGAAGACTTGATGAATACGGAAGTGACTTCAGTGTCGAGGAAGGAACAGAGGATGTCGCAGGTGGCCGCCGCGATTTTCGTCATCACGCAGGAGGACATCCGCCGCTCGGGCGCCACAAATATTCCCGATCTGCTGCGCATGGTGCCGGGACTGGACGTGGCGCAAATCAACGCCAACACCTGGGCCATCAGCGCGCGCGGATTCAACGAAGAATTCTCGGACAAGTTATTGGTGCTGCTCGACGGCCGCGCGGTCTATACCCCCACGTTTTCGGGCGTGTACTGGGACTCGCTGGATCTTCCGCTCAAAGATATCGAGCGCATCGAAGTGATTCGCGGGCCGGGCGCGACGATCTGGGGCGTCAACGCGGTCAACGGGGTGATCAATATTCTGACGAAGAAGGCGGGAGACACCAAAGGCGGCTTCGTAAGCGCTGGATTCGGAACGCAGGATCAAGGCCTGGGAACAGCGCAGTACGCCGGGCGCATCGGCTCGAAACTCGACTACCGGCTTTTCGGAAAGTATCTGAACGTCAGCGACTTCATCGGAACGAACGGCCGGCCGACGGAGGATGCCTGGCATGCCCTCCGTGGCGGGGTGCGCGCGGATGCAACGCTTTCCTCTAAGGACTCCCTGATGGTTCTCGGCGATCTCTACACCGAAGAGGAGGGAAGCATCCGGCAGGACGTGATCTCGATTTCTCCGCCTCTGAACGGAGTGTTGAACACCATCACCAATGTTTTCGGAGCAGACATGGTTGCGCAGTGGACGGAAAAGCAATCGGAGCACTCGGAGACCTCAGTGCTGTTTTATTACGAGCATTACTCGCGGGACTCCAAGGATCAGATCAGCGGACAGCGCAACACTTACGACATCGAGTTCCAGCATCACGTGCAGGCGCTGCCGCGGAACGATTTTGTATGGGGCGTGGCGTACCGCAATTCACTCGGCGAATCGCAGGGAAACCTGAACTTTTCTTTCGCTCCTCCCTCACACCGGAGCCAATTCTTCAGCTTCTTCGCGCAGGACGAGATCACCCTGGTGCCGGACCGCCTGCTGTTCACCATCGGCGCGCGCTGGGGCTGGGAAGACTATACCGGCTACAGCGTGCAGCCTGCGGCCCGCCTTCTATGGACGCCGTCGCCCGCGCAGGCCGTCTGGTTCTCGGTATCGCACGCGCACCGCAATCCTTCAGCTCTGGAAACCGCGGTTCGGCAGAACATCAGCGCTTTCACCGGGCAGGGTGGAGTCCCGGCGCTGGTGAGCGAATTCGGGAACCCAAAGCAGCAGGACGAGCAGGTAGTGGATTGGGAGCTCGGCTACCGGCGGCAATTTTCAAGCCGCGTATCGCTCGATCTGTCCGCGTTTTTCAACCACTTCGCAGATCTCGGCAGCACCGAGCTGCAGACGCCCTTCACGGAAAATACGCCGCCGCCCGCACATCTGGTGATTCCATTCATCAACGGCAATGGCGTGCACGGCGAGACACATGGGCTGGAAATTTCGGGGAACTGGCAAGTGACCGTGCGATGGTCGCTGCGCCCGAGCTACTCGCTGCTCGAAATGCATATGCATCGCGACCCGACCAGCCAGGATTTTGACACTCCAAGAGAGATTGAAGGCAGCGATCCGCGGCAGCAGGCGGTCCTGCAATCGCATGTCAATTTCGGACGCGGCCTCAGCTGGGATGCCTCAGCCAAGTTCGTGGACCGCCTGCGCGCGCAGGGAATTCCGTCTTACACACGCGTGGATACCGGTCTGGCCTGGCAGCTCAGAGAACGATTCACGGTGACCGTAGTGGGGCAGAACCTCCTGCGCGATCACCATCAGGAATTCAACGATTTGTTCGGGGATAGCATCCCGGACGAAATCAAGCGCAGCGCCTACGTCAAGCTGGCGTGGCGCTTCTGAAGATCGTACAGGACGAAATTGAGCGGCTGCCGACATTTGCGGGGACCCAGGACGGCCGGAAGAAAACGCGAGGGCGCGTGGCTCGGCGTGCTGTTGTTGGCAGCGGCTTCGATTGCCGCGGCACCGTTCCGCTCATTTGCCGGGGAAGGCGGAGCCGATCAAGCGCCGACGGAGTATCAGGTGAAGGCCGCGTTCCTCTACAACTTCGCGCGATTCGTGGAGTGGCCGCCGCGAGCGTTCGCCAGGGCCACGGCGCCGCTCGGAGTCTGCGTGCTGGGCGAGGACCCGTTCGGCGAGGCGCTCGACCGCGCGGTCTTGGGCAAATCGTTGAGCGACCGCACGCTCATGGTGCGGCGCGGCAAGAGGCTGCAGGAACTTGGCGGATGCGAAATTCTCTTCATCAGCGCATCGGAGCGCGGCCGTCTGCCGGAAATTCTCGATGAATTGCGCGCTGCGCCGGTGCTGACGGTAGGCGAGAGCGAGAGCTTCGCGGCGCGCGGCGGCGGCGTGCAATTCACGCTGGAGGACAATCACGTGCATTTCATCATCAACGTGGATGCCACCGAGCGAGCCGGGCTGAAGGTGAGCTCGAAACTGCTCAGCCTCGCGCACGTGGTTCACGAATATCCGGCGCGAAAGAAGGACTGAAATGAACTGGCTGCGCAAGAGGTCCATCCGGGAAAAGCTGACGCTGATCGTAATGGCCACGTGCGCCGCGGCGTTGATTATGGCCGGGAGCGCTCTGGCGGTGTACGACCGCTACACGTTTCGCGGCGAGCTGGCCCGCGATCTCGAGACGCTGGCGAAGATCGTCAGCTCGAACAGCGCCGCAGCTCTGGCATTCAACGATGCCAGCGCCGGACGCGAAATTTTGGGAGCGCTCGCGGCGCAGAAACAAATCGTGCACGCCTGCCTGTACACCCGCGACGGTAAAGTATTCGCCACCTACACGCGCGCCGGTGCGGGACAAAATTTCGAGCCGCCCGCCGTGGCGAAAGACGGCAGCCGCTTCACGGCGGAGCGGCTCATCGCCTTCGGGACGGTCGTGGTGCAGCGAGAAGCGGTGGGCTCGCTCTATCTAGAATCGGACCTCGAAGCCGTGCGCGCGCATTTGCTGCGCAACATCGCCACGCTCGTCGGCGTGCTCCTCATTTCCATCATCGCGGCCTACCAACTGAGCTCGCGGCTGCAGCAGACCATTTCCGGCCCGGTCCTGGAGCTGGCCCGCACCGCGTTCGCCGTGACCATGGAGAACGACTACACCATCCGCGCGCACAAGACCACGCATGACGAGATCGGATTTCTCTATGACCAGTTCAACGAAATGCTCGACCGCATCCAGCAGCGCGACGTGGCGCTGAAGGATCACCGCGCGGAACTTGAAAAACGCGTGACGGCTCGCACCGTTGACCTGCGCCAAAAAGTCGAAGAGCTGCAAGCCGCGGAAGAGGCGGTTCGCAAGGGCAAAGAGCGCCTGCAGGCCGTGCTCGAATCGGTCGATGACATCGTCATGGAAGTGGACGGCGAGGGCACCTACATCAACGTCTGGAACCAGCACGGCGAGCTGCTGATGAAGCCTCGGGAAGAGCTGTTGGGCGAGAACTTGGAAAAATCGCTTCCGAAGGAAATCGCTCAGCACATTCGGGAGGCCATTGCCCGGGTCCTGACGACGGGACGAATCGAGATTATTGAATATCCAAAGCCCTTGCCCGGCGGCAAGCGGTGGTTCGCGGCGCGTTTGACGCGAATTCCCGCGGAAGAAGGCCTGCGGCCCACCGTTTGCACCGTCGTGCGGGACATCACCGAAAGCCGCGCGGCGGCCGAGGAACTCAAGCGCGCCAAGGAGGCGGCGGAAGCGGCCAGCGAGGCCAAGAGCGAGTTCCTGGCGAACATGAGCCACGAGATTCGCACGCCGATGAACGGAATCCTGGGCATGACCGAGTTGACTCTGGACACCGAGTTGACTCACGAGCAGCGCGAGTACCTGAAGACGGTGAAAAATTCTGCCGATGCGCTGCTGATTGTGATCAACGACATCTTGGATTTCTCGAAGATTGAAGCCGGAAAACTCGAGTTCGACTGCGTGGATTTCAATCTGTGGAAGTCCCTGGGAGAAACCATGGAGACGCTGGCGCTGCGCGCGCACCAGCGCGGACTGGAGTTTGCCTGCCGCATCCGCCCGGAAGTGGAGGAGTGGGTGATGGGAGATCCCGGGCGGTTGCGGCAGGTGCTCGTCAATTTGATCGGCAACGCCATCAAGTTCACGGAAAAAGGCGAGGTCGTCCTGGAAGTCTCGAGGGACGCGCAGGACGAGACCGGCGCGCTGCTGCACTTCGCCGTGCGCGACACCGGCATAGGCATTCCCGCGGAGAAGCAGAGTTTAATATTCGGCGCGTTCACGCAGGCGGATAGCTCCATGTCCCGGCGCTACGGAGGCACGGGATTGGGACTCGCGATTACCTGCCGCCTGGTGGAAATGATGGGTGGGCGCATCTGGGTGGAAAGCGAGGCCGGGCGCGGGAGCACCTTCCATTTCACTGCTCGGTTCGGCAAGGCGGCCGCTCAACAACCTCCGGCACGGCAACTCGAGCCGGACATGCTCCGCGGGTTGCGCGTGCTGGTGGTGGATGACAACGAATCGGTCCGCGAGATCCTCGAGGAAATTTTCACCGCGTGGAAGATGATGCCGGCGTTAGTCAGCAACGCAACCGCAGCTCTCGAAGCGCTCGAAAGCGGTATCGAGACGCGCTCGCCGTTTGCGATTGTGGTGGCGGACGCGCAGATGCCGAGCGAGGGCGGATTCGAGCTGGCGTGCGAGATCGAGCGGAGGCTCGGTGATAGCGCGCCAAAATTCCTGATGCTGCGGCCCAGCTCGAAAGACTCCGGAACGCCGTGCGGGGAGTGCGGAATCGATGCGTTTATTTCCAAACCCATCCAGCAATCGCAGCTGCACGATACGCTGCAAGACATTTTCGCTCGCCCCATCGAGGCGCGCGAGATCGTTCCGGTTCGCGCGCGCGCCGAAAAAGAAGGCAAGCCGCAAATGCGCATTCTGCTGGTGGAAGACAATGCCGTGAACCGCCTGGTCGCCACGCGCTTGCTGCAGAAAGTCGGATACGAGGTAGTGGTGGCCGAGAACGGGCGCGAGGCCGTGGATCTCGTGCAGCGCGGCGGCATTCAGCTCGTGCTGATGGACGTGCAGATGCCAGAGATGGACGGTTTCGAGGCCACCCAGGCGATTCGCGTCCTGGAACGAGTGACGGGCGCGCATTTGCCGATCGTAGCCATGACCGCGCATGCCATGAAGGGCGACCGCGAACGATGCCTCGCGGCTGGAATGGACGACTATCTGACGAAGCCGATTCGCAGCGCGGAGCTGTTCGAACTGCTGGAGCAATATGCGCGAAAAGGCAGCTTGCCCATGAAGGCGGTAAAGGAGCACGAACCAATGTCAGAAACGCGGGTGTGGAATCTCGAAGGAGCGCTGGCGCGCGTTGGCGGTGACCGGGATTTGCTCGGCGAGCTGATGGGCATTTTCGAAGTGGAGTCCCCCAAGCTCCTCGCGATGATTCGCGCGGCGATCGAGCGCGGCGATGCCGCCGCGCTGGAATTGAACGCCCATGGACTTAAGGGCGCCGCGGGAAATTTCTCCGCGGGCCCGGCGGCGGATCGCGCGCGACAGTTGGAGATGATGGGTCGCAACAAGACGTTGGAGGGCGCGCCGGAGAAACTCGGCCTTCTCGAGAAGGAAATCAAACGCTTGCTGGCCGAATTCGAAGCGTTTCCTCGAAAGGTCGCCACTTGACGCGCTTGGCCGGAATTTTCACACGGTGGGCGGGCGAGCGGATCTGCGTCAAGAGCTCCGCTGGGCGCGGCAGTACCTTTGATTTCGCGGCGCGGTTCGCGCGCTGAGAAGCGGGTCCCGGGATTCCTGCCCGGGGACGGAAGCACAGTTCGGGAGAGAAGCACATGAGCGCTGAAATTGCCGCAGGCACAAATGTACTAGTCGCGGAGGACGATCTCGTCTCCCGCCGCGTTCTGGAAGTTTTCCTGGCGCGCTGGGGTTATCGCGTCACCTCGGTATCGAGCGGCGATGATGCCTGGCGGATTCTGAACGAGGAAGGGGCCCCGCGCCTCGCCATTCTCGATTGGATGATGCCGGGGATGGAAGGCGTTGAAGTTTGCGCCAAGGTGCGCGCGAGGACGGGCAACCCCTACGTTTACGTTCTGCTCTTGAGTTCGCGCAATGAGAAGAAGGACATGCTCGCGGGTTTGCAAGCCGGCGCCGACGATCACCTCACCAAACCATTCGACGCCGAGGAACTGCAGGCCCGCCTTTTCGTCGGCGAGCGTATCCTGCATCTTCAGGACGAGTTGATTTCCGCCCGCGACGCGCTGCAATTCCAGGCCACCCACGATCCGCTCACGGGCTTGCCCAACCGTGGAGAGATTTTGAGCCTGGTACATCGGGAACTGGCGCGCTGCATACGCACGGAAAAGCCTTTCGGCGTGATCATGGGGGATATCGATCACTTCAAGCAAGTCAACGACACGTACGGACACTTGACCGGCGACGCCATCCTTCGCGGCGTCGCCCTGCGTATGACTGCTCTCTTGCGCACCTACGACTCGGTCGGGCGCTATGGCGGCGAAGAATTCGTCATTCTCGCGCCGCTCTCGGACGTCACCGGCACTCTTCGCGTGGCCGAACGAGTTCGCGCGGGCATCGAAGCCACGAAATTTGATACCGCCGCCGGAGAGCTACGCCTGACCATGAGTCTTGGCGTCGCCGTCCGGGACTGCGGGCACACGCGTGATACCGAATCGCTCTTGCAGGCCGCCGACGCGGCGCTCTATCGCGCCAAAGCCGCGGGACGCAACCGCGTCGAACTCGCCACGCCCGCTGATTTCGAAATCCTCGCCCTCGCCGGTGTCCCATCGCAGGCGCCGCGTCGCGCCTGATTCGCGCCCGTCATTCCAGTTGCAGTTGCCTTTTCTTCCGTAGGGGCGTCCGCCTAGGCGGACTGCGCCCGGTTTTTGCCACGAGCGCCGGCGTAACTACCCCTCTCTTGTCCGCCACGATTCATGAGACATTTTGTACAGCTCAGGGTTTAACAGCGTAGAGGCACAATCAACGATGACGCTCCTATTGCGGCGCCGGATAATCATCCTGAGCGTACTCGCGCTCCTGGCCGCTCTCGTTCTCCACCGCGTCTATATCTTCGCGGCAAATCGCGCCGACAGAGGATCCGAATCCTCTGCATACACGCCAGTGGCAGGGCCATTCGAAACTGCCACGGCGGACGATCTCGTCCTGCACGACGCGCAAAGAAACAAAGACCTGCATGTGAAGGTCACCTACCCAAAGGCCGATGGAAAATTTCCGGTAATCGTCTTCTCCCATGGCTTCGGCGGCTCGAAAGATACCTACGCGTCTCTCACCGCATACTGGGCCGCGCGCGGCTACGTAGCCATCCAACCGACGCACGATGATTCCATCGCGCAAAGAAAATCGAATGGCCAGATTCGCGGTGCGCTCCAGGGCCTCTCAACCCTCAGCCAGGACATTCAAGATCCCGTGCAATGGCGCAATCGCACCCGGGACATATCGTTCGTCATCGATTCGCTCGACGAAATCGAGCGGCGCGTCCCGCCGGTCGCAGGAAAGCTCGACCGCGCGCACATTGGCGTAGGCGGCCATTCTTTCGGCGCGCTGACCACCGAGTTGATCGGCGGCCTGACCTTCACTCCCGCGGGCGAATCGAAGCCGCAGACTCTCGCCGACCGCCGCGTCAGCGCGCTGCTGGTCCTCTCCGGCGCCGGTCCCAGGCAGCGCGGCGTCGAGGAAGAATCCTGGGCCGCCATCACCGCCCCGCTCATGTTAATGACCGGCACTCGCGATATGGGCGTCGGCGGCCTGAAGCCCGAGCAGCGCATCAAACCCTACGAACTGGTTCACAGCGTCCACAAATACGCCATCGTCCTCGATGGCGGCGGCCACATGACTTTCACCGGCATCCCGGCAAAAGCAGGCACCGAGCCCGCCGTCCTCTATGAAACGGTAAAAGTAGCCAGCGTAGCCTTCTGGGATGCGTACCTGAAGAGCAGCGAAACAGCGGAAGCCTATCTACACTCACCGGCCCTGGTAGATTTTAGCAACGGCAAAGCCCAGCTAAACAGCGAGTGAACGAATTGCAGTTTCTTCGTAGGGGCGTCCGCCTAGGCGGACTGCGCCCGAGTTGGCAACATCGCGCATGTCAATACGTTCCGTCTCTTCGTAGGGGCGCCGCTTGCTGCGCCCTCCGGCGACCACACCATCAAATCAACGCTCCCGCGAACCGCAGAAGCCGCTTCTGCGATGGCTGCCTTTTGAATTTTCCACAGATCGTGCGGCGAATTCAGCGTTCGGCGACGATGAAAATGCGGCGAAACGGAAAGAGCGTCTTGCCGTTAGCTTGCTTCGGGAAAGCCCGCGCAATTTTATCCGCGTAACCAGCCACAAATTCCTTCGCTTCGTCCTCCGACAAAGCCTGCATGTAAGGCCGCAACTGCGTCCCGCGAAAAAATTCCACCACCGGATTCTCGCCCTCCAGCTCGTGCTGGTAAATCGTCTCCCAAATATCCACTCGCGCAGCCTGCGGCGAAATCCAGCGCCAATATTGCTCGGGCGTATGCACCACGAGCCCCAAAGTCACCGGCAGCAGCCGCTCGCGCCACCGCTCCTCCCGCGCCGTCTCCAGCAGCAGCAGATGCCCGGGACTGTCGATGTGCCGCGGCATCTGTATCGCAAAAAATCCGCCTCTGCGCACTTGCGTCAGCAGCGACGGCAACAAATGCTCGTGGTCCGGCACCCACTGAAACGTAGCATTCGAAAAAAGCAAATCGGCGGGAGCATCAGCGCGCCATGACCTGATGTCGGCCTCCACCCATTCAATCTTCGGAAATTCCCCGCGCGCGTGAGAGAGCATCTCCGCCGAAGAATCCACGCCCGTAATGCGCGCCTCCGGCCACCGTTCCTGTAGCGCCTGTGTGAGATGGCCGGTCCCGCAGCCAAGATCGTAAGCCCGCTCGCAGCGCCCGAGCGGAATGCGCTCAATCAGATCCAGCGCCGCACGAAAACGGATGTTGGCGTACTTGAGATAAGTTTCAGGATTCCAGACAGTCATTGTAGGGGGGCGGGTTCACCACGCCCCCGGTGTGGCATTGGGTTTTAGTCGTTCTTCCTCGCACCGCAAATGCCCGGCGGAGCAAAATCTTACCAAACTTCCCGCTCTTCTTCTTTCTCCCTCTTGTTCTTCTTCCGCCGCTCATCTTCTTCCTGCTTTTCGTACTCCGCAATTTCCTCTTCGCTCATTTGATATTCGCCCCGCGAGGCGAACATCGAATTCCCGCGCTGATCTTTCACCGCCTGCTGCATGCGTGCGTGCCCGGTGGTCACAAAGCGTGACGTCCGCGTCGAGCGCGCGATCGCCCCCGCTTCCATCAGCAGATCGCTGATCTTCTCGAAGAAGTCGTGGAAGTGATAGGGAAGTATGGAATACGGCAGCTCTTGTGCTTCCAGTTCCATCACCACGTCGGCCGCGTTTCCCGGAGGAACGAGAAACAGAACGCGCAGCCTCCGCTTGCGCACCTTGGTGACTTCATCGGGACTGCGCTTCACCGCCGTGCGTGTCGGCTCTTTTTCCTCTTCGTCGGCTTCCAGCGTGACGCCTTCGGCATGCGCCAGATCGTTCAGGATCAGGAACAGCGGGTTTCCCGGCGGGCAAAGTTCGACGTTGGCGATCACCAGATGCCACGCCCCGGTAAGAAGCTGTTGCAGCGTCTGGTGCGCGTCAGTCACCACCTGCACGTGCCAGCCCTCTGCGCTCAGCAGCAAGCGCAATGCCTGCTGGCTCGCCGGCGTCGAATCCAGAATCAGGATTCCGACGTCGGGCGCTGCCTTTTTTGTCTCGGGGTTTGCCATCGCTGCCAGTATAAAAGTCCAGTTCTCGAACCCTGCTCTTTTCATCGGCCGGGTTTCCACCGGCATGATTTGTTCTTCCGGACAGCCCCTGTTTACCGGCCTGTACGAAGGTACAGGCGAAGAAAAAGCAAAATAGTTCTTGACAGGGCGAACAAAAGGCGAATACTATCCCGAACGTGCGGCGAGGCTTTCGATGGCCACTACACTCACTCTTCGACCGGCAGCGGATCTTTCCCGGATCCGTCGCGCCCGGCCGGAGCAGACCAGTCTCACCTTATTCCCCCATGCCGCTCGCCACGGCAACGATGACAACGCCTGCAGCGCTTCCGCGCCCACTCCGGTGCCTGACCGGAGCACGAAGCCTGCGGCGGAACTGGTCGGCATCGCGCGCCTCGCCGCTTCCTCCCCTCGCGCCGATGCCAAACGGGGAACCGAATATTTCGTTCTACCCGTCCGCTCGATAATCAACCGCTGCGATTCCGAGCGCGTGCCCTTCAACTACACCATCAATCCCTATCGAGGCTGCGAATTCGGCTGCCACTACTGCTACGCCCGCTACACCCATGAATTCATGGAGCTAGATGGCGGCGAGTTCGAGAAGAAGATTTATGCCAAGCGCGATGCCGGCGCGCTGGTAGCCCGCGATTTGGAGAATCCGAGGCTCGCAGGCGAACACATTGCCATCGGCGCGGCGACTGATCCCTACCAACCGGCGGAGCGCGAGTTCGGGGTGACGTGCGCGATTCTGCAGAAAATGGCCGAGCGTTCGGGCCTGAGTGTCTCTATCACCACAAAATCGAATCAGGTCCTGCAGGATTTGGATTTGCTCAAGCGCATCGCCGGGAAGTCCTCGATTTCCGTGAATCTCTCGATCACCACCATGAGGCCGCGCCTGGCCCGTATGCTCGAGCCGCGCGCCCCGCGTCCGGATCTGCGCATGGAGACGGTAAAGAAGCTGCGCGAGGCAGGGATCGCCGCCGGCGTTCTGGCCATGCCGGTTATTCCCGGAATCACGGACGCAGCCGCCGATCTCGAGACGCTAGTAAGAGCGGCGAAAGAAGCCGATGCGCAATGGATCGGCGCCCGCGTCCTGTACCTGATGCCCGCCGCCCTAAAACAATTCCTGCCCTTCGTGCAAACAAAGTTTCCGCGCCTGGCCCGCCAATACGACGAATGGTACAGGCGCCACAACGGCGCGCCCAAGAGCTACACAGACGAAATCACCAACCGCTTCGCCGCCCTGCGCAAAAAGTACGGCATAAGTTCGCGGCCGGCAGTGCCAGTGGGACCACCAGGCGGCCCCCCGCAAATGAGTCTGGGCTTGGTGCAACTGGAGAATTCGGATGCCCCGGCCGGGCCGCAATTCAAGCACCTACCGGGCATGCCGGTGCTGCGGCCGAACAATGCGGTGAACGTCGAGATGAGGAGAACGCGATGCGAATGAAATCGGTGAGCTCACTGATTTTGCTGATGGGCACGCTGGCTTACGCAGCGATGCAGGTCGGCGTCCACGGTCCAACTGCAACGATAGCAAGAACGGACCGCCAAGAGATGCCTACCGCCCCGCATCGAGTAGTGCGTGGA
Source organism: uncultured Acidobacteriota bacterium (assembly GCA_963841235.1). Lineage (GTDB taxonomy): Bacteria > Acidobacteriota > Terriglobia > Acidiferrales > UBA7541 > Palsa-147. Next base: position 56,433 of record CAWJBU010000005.1, read on the forward strand.
GACGCCCCCCACCGGGAAAAAGCCCCGGCCCACCGGCCGCAAATCTATTTCGCTACGGCACAATGATCCGCGGAGCCTCAGCCTGAGCTTCCGCCGACCGCGGAAACTGCCCCCGCAGAAAATCAAGAAAAGCCCGCGAGCGCGGCCGTCCATTGGTCTCGTACTTCGCCACACGCAAAAGAAAAACCAGCAACCGGAATATCTCCGAATCTTTCACTCCGCCAAACCCCGCCTGCTTCTGCTCCGCCTGCCGGTATTCCCCCAAAAATTGCGTTAGCTGCATGTAAACCGCCCGCGCAACCGGCGCATCCGGCGGCCGCTCGTAATAGAGTCCGGTGCCCAACGTGCGGTAAGTCTCCGCCAGCGCCGTAAACGCTTCGATTGCGCTCGAATCATCCACGGCAGGAACTTCCGCGGCGGCCTTCAGAATCGTATATCCAAGCCCGGAAATCAGCGGCTGGTGCTCATGAATCAGATCCATCGGCAGCGACAAATCGGGATAAGGCACGTCCGCCGGCACAATAGCCTTGCGATGCTCGCGTTCCCACCGCCGCGCCGCCACCAGATGCGAGCAATCCGGCGGGCAATCAATCGTAACTTCGCGCTTCTCCCCGCAGCACACCGCACAAATCATCTCCGTCTTAGCAGGGCAATACCGCTTCGGTTTCCGCATCTCACAAAGTGGGCAGGCCACGCACAATCCTTTGGACGATCTCTATAGCGTCAGCCAGAGTAAGGGATATTCAACAACGTGCCAAGCGGAGGAATAGCGTCAGGAGTGACTCGCTGCTGCTGCGTTGGTTCTCTCTGCCAAGGCAATGCCATTGAGGATCGTCTCGATCACATACTCATCGCCGCGGTCGGAATTGATCATCAAGTCGTAGAGCTGCCGGCACGGCCAATCGGCCCCGAAGTAGCGCTTGATGAATTGCCCGCGCTCCTTGTCGATCGTGCTGACCAATTCGCGCGCCTCAGCCTCGCTCCTTCCGAGCGAGCGCACCCGGCGCACCTTCTCCTCGATCGGCGCAAACACAAAGATGCTGAAGACGTCCGGGCGATTCCGAAGAATATAAGGCGACCCGCGTCCCACAATCACCGAATTGCCGGTCTCCGCGACTTCCTCGATGACGTGCTGCAGCAGATCGACCATGCAGTCGGTGTCGAATGGCTGTTCGCCAGAGAGAGGCAGCGCGCGTTCATGGCTGCCTCGTGCAAAAACTTTGAATAAGCGGTAGAGGAGGGGATCCACGCGTTCGTCATGATGCGCCGCGGCTTCTGGCTTAACCTTCGCGCGCCGCGCAATTTCCTGCGTCAGCTCGGTGTCCCACAGCTTCCAACCAAGCCGGCGCGCAAGTTTTTCGGCGATCCCAGCTCCGCCGCTGCCGTATTCACGCTCAACAGTGATGATTCGAATGGACATCGCCACTCATGTGATGCGCGAAAGACGCCCACGTGCCAGCCCTACTCGTGGCGGATTATATCTCCATCCGGCGCTCCCGACGCAAGCGCACGGCTGCAGACTAGTGAACCGGAATGGCCGCGCCGCCCTTGGGCTTTTTGACGAGGAACACAATCGGCACAAGGCACAAAATCAGCACGGCGAGAATGCGGAAAGTATCCACGTAAGCGAGCATCAGCGATTCCCGTGAGACCATCGCGGAGACCAGTCCGTGCGCCTGTTGCGCGGCGAGCCCCGGCGACGATCCGCGGGCCTGCAGCGCCTGCGTCGCGCCATGGAGAATCTTTTGCAGCGCCCCGTTCGCCGACGAAAGATTCTGCGACAAATAGGTCTGGTGGACCTGCGAGCGCCGGGCGAGCATCGTCTCCACAAACGAAATGCCCACGCTCCCGCCGATGTTTCGGGAGAGATTGATCAGTCCCGAGGCGGCATTGTTCTTCTCAGGCGGCAGATCCGCAAACACGAGCGTATTGATCGGGACGAACAGGAAAGCCAAGGCAGCGGCCTGATAAACGCGCGCCATTGTGGCGGTGTAAAAGTCGATCTGCAGGTCAAACCGCGTCATGTAAAAGAGCGACATCGAGAGCACGAACATGCCGTACGCCACCAGCTTGCGCGCGTCGGCGCGCCGGCTGAGCAAGAATCCGACTACCGGCATGAAGAGCATCACCGTGAAGCCGCCGGGCATCAGCGCCAGCCCCGCCTCTTGCGCCGTATATCCCATCAGCGTTTGCACGAACTGCGGCAAAAGCACGGTGGTGCCGTACAGCGCGACGCCGAGCATGAACATCATTCCATTGCCGATGGCAAATCCACGGTTTTGAAACAGCCGCAGATCAATGATGGGATTTTTGTGGCGCAGCTCCCAGACAACCGCAGCGATCAGTGCTGCCGCGGAAATTATGCTGAGGATCACTATAAAATGGGATTCAAACCAATCGTCGCGCTGCCCTTTGTCCAGCACGATTTGCAGCGCGCCGAGCCCCACGGCCACCAGGCCGAGGCCGAAGTAATCGATTCCGTGCGTCGTTTTCTTCTGTTGTTTGAGATATGGCGGATCGTGAATCAGCCGCAGCGTCAGCATCAGCGAAAGAATTCCCACCGGCACGTTGATGTAGAAGATCCAGCGCCAACTGAAGTTGTCGGTGATGTAGCCGCCGATGGTCGGCCCGATGGCCGGCGCCAGCACCACGGCCATGCCATAAACCGCAAAAGCCATGCCGCGCTTGGCGGGCGGAAACGTGTCCGCGAGAATCGCTTGCTCGCTCGGCTGCAGGCCGCCGCCGCCGGCGCCCTGCAGAATCCGGAACACAATCAGCGTGCCGAGATTCGGCGCGAAGCCGCACAAAAAGGAGCTGATCGTGAAGAGCGCCACGCAACCCATATAAAAGCGCTTGCGCCCGAGCAGCGAAGAAAGCCAGCCGCTCAACGGCAGCACGATGGCGTTGGAAACGAGATACGACGTGAGAACCCAGGTGCTTTCGTCCGTGCTCGCCGATAAACTGCCTGCGATGTGCGGCAGCGCGACGTTGGCGATGCTCGTATCGAGCACTTCCATGAACGTCGCCAGCGTCACCGTCAGCGCGATGATCCACGGATTGACCGCCGGCCGCCAAATATCTTCGCCCGGCGAAAATGTCGCCGCTGCCGCGCTCATTTCACCTTGACCTTGGGTGTCACGGACATTCCGGGACGAAGCAGGTGATCATTGTTCTGGCCCGGCTCGAGTACGATTTTCACCGGCACGCGCTGCACGACTTTCACGTAATTGCCCGTCGCGTTTTCCGGCGGCAGAAGACTGAAGCGTGCCCCGCTGGCTCCGGCGATGCTGTCCACGTGGCCGTTGTAGGTGCGGCCGTAAGCATCCACCGAGATTTTTACCGGCTGGCCGGGACGCATGTACTTGAGCTGCGTTTCTTTGAAGTTCGCCGTAACCCACACATCATCGAGCGGAACCACGGAAATCAATTGCTGCCCCGGCTGAACGTTATTGCCAACCTCGACGTTCTTGCCCACCACGCCCGCAACGGGCGCGACGATGGTGCAGTACTGCAGATTGAGCATCGCCTGATCCAGCGCAGATTTTTTCTGCGCCACCGAAGCGTCCGCCGATGAAAATTGCGCCTTGCTCACCAACACTTGATGTGGCGCAGTCTCTGCCGCCTGGAACGTCGCCTGGGCCTGCTGCAGCCGGCTCTGCGCCTGGTGAACTTGATCTTCAGCGGCAGCGGCGGAAGCCTTTGCCGCGACCGCTCCTGCCGCGGTAGCTTTTGCCGCATCGAGCGCTGACTCGTATTGCTGCTGCGATATTTCCTGCTTGGCGACGAGTTGCTTGTAACGCTCCACATCGCTCTGCGCCTTGGAATCGTTCGCTTCCGCCTGCGCAAGCTGCGCGAGCGCCGCGGCGGCCTGGGACTGCGCCGCAGAAATGCCGGCGCGCGCGTTTTCAACGTCGGCGCGCGCGGATTCGAGCTGGCTCGATGAGTTGGCCAAAATAATCGGCACGTTGTGTTCGGCGGCCATCGCGCTCGCCTCGGCGGATTCGAACTCGGCCTTGGCACGCTCTACCGCGACCTGATAATCCTTCGGATCGATCTCCACGAGAACCGCGCCCGCCTCGACCGCTTGATTGTCGTCTACGTTGACTTTGGTGACGTAGCCGCCCACTCGCGCGCTGATGGCGTTAATGTGCCCGTCCACTTGCGCATCATCGGTGGATTCCCACTTCGCGAAATAATTCCACACGAATATTCCAACCACGACGATCACCGCGACCGCGCCGACGATCAGCCAGCCACGCATCGGCCGGCGCGATGCCACCGGACTTGCGCTGCGCGGCGGCGGCGCGGCGGAGTGATCCGAAACGCCGCTCGCCGGCGTGCTGCTCTTGATTTCAGGAGCGGCTTCAATTTCCGTCTTTTGTGGCATCGCTTTTGCCTCTCAGATAATTCAGCACGCCGGTTTCCGCGATTCCTTCGGCACGCGCCAGTGAAATTCTCGCGATGGTGTAGTTGAACAAACTAGAGATGTAAGAATCATTCGCGGCGGCGACCGAATCTTGCGCCTGCACCACTTCGATGTTGTCGGTGACGCCGGCGACAAAGCGGTCGCGCGCCTGATCGAGCGTCTGTCCGGCCAAATCCACGTTGCTGCGCGCCACTTCCACCTGTTCGGCGGCGGATTGCATGTCGAGAATCGCGTCGCGAACGTCCTGGTCGATCTGTCCGCGCAAATTTTCCAGCTGGTTGCGGCTGTTCGTAAGTTCTGCGTCGGCTTTGAGTGTGTCCGAGCGGACCTTGCCGCCCTGGAAAATCGGAATCTTCAGCGAGCCTTGAGCCTGGTACGTGCCGTCTAGATGCGACGGCGTCGCTCCACCCGCGCCGTAGTTCGCGTCAAACGAAAGCGTCGGGAAATATTCGGCTACGGCGGCGCGGCGCGCGAGTTCCGCGGCGCGGACCTGCGCTTGTGCCGCTTGAAAATCCGGACGCGCGGCGTAGGCTCTCTCAACGGCCGCCTCGACCGAGATCGGCCCCGGTTTGTCGTACGGAATTTTCTCCGTCAATTCGAAGGCCTGCCCCGGCGGCAACCCGATGGTGCGCGCGAGCGCGAGCCGCTGCTTTTCGAAATCATTGCGCGCGGCGATCAGTTGTTGCTGGCGCGTTTGAAATTCCACTTTGGCGCGCAGCGCGTCGATCTGCGGAGACGTTCCGGCCGTCAGCCGGTCGGACGCCTGGTTGTAGAGCGCTTCGGCGGTCTTGAGTTGCGCCTCGGATGTTTCTACCCGCGAAGCCGCGGTGATCGAGAGCAGATAGTTGTAGCCGACTGTGAGAACCACCAACTCGCGCGCGTTCTTGTACGAAAAATTAGAGGCGCGCAGGCTCTCGCTCGCGGAACGCACCTTTTGAATCGCGCTCCAGTCCACCAGCGAAGTGCTGACGTAAGCGCGCGTATCGAAAAAGCCGAACGGCCCGGCGATCGGGCTGATGCCCGTGAACGGCGAGCTGGGAAGGCGAATCTTGGTGAATCCGTTTTGCTCGAGATTGATTTTCGATGCGGTCTCGGTCGTGTTCGTGGTCAAGTTCGGCAGCACTTCGCTCAATTGTTTCCAGCGCTCGCCGCGCGCCGAGGTGATCCCTTGCTCCGAGAGCAGCAATCCCAGGTTGTACTTGAGGCCACGTTCGATTGCGTCCGAGAATCCGATTTTCAAAACTTCCTGCGTAGCCTTGCCGTTTGGAACGCTTCCGGTATAGGGACTCGGTGGAGATAGCGCGCTGGAAGGACTCGACGAAATTTGCCCGAAGGCTTGCGCCGCGCAGAGCAGCATCGCGGCGCCGAATAGCAGCGAGCGTTTCCCGATCATAGGCGGTTGCCTTTCTTGGCGCGCGCGCGAGGTTGCGCCGCCGCGAATGCCCAGAAGTGTTCGAAGGAACGGTTCACCGCCGCCGCGAGACTTCCCGACGGTTCGAGCGACCACAGCAAAAATGCGCCGAAATGAGATTCCTTTAAGAACCGCGCCACGTCGGCGGCCGCAACGTCCCGGCGCACTTCGCAGCGTTTCTGGCCGAGAGTGAGAATGCGCGTAAACATCGCTTGCGCTTGCTTCAGCCGCGCGCAGCCACGCAGGCGCACTGTCTCACTCGACAACAATGTCAAAATAATGCTCCGCGCCAGTTCTCCCGAACGTCCCGGATCTTCCGCCAGCGCCAGTTCCAGCCGCCGCAGGATTTCTTCGATCGACTCGCGGCCTTCCTCGGCCGCCTCCAGAGCCGCGCGAACTTTGCCCAGCCGGATTTCTCCGAAAGAATTCAGCAGCTCTTCCTTGCTCGGGAAATAATTGAAAAACGTCCCCTTTCCTACATCGGCGGCCTGGGTGATTTCTTCGACGGTGGTGGCCTGGAAGCCGTGCTGGGCCACGAGATGCATGGCCGCGTCAAAAAGTCGCTGGCGCACCGCGGCGGAATGGCGTTCGCGGCGCGAGAGCAGCCGGGTGGGGGAAGAATGCACGGGAGAAACGGAAAGTGAGCGCGTGGTTTTCATCGAATTCGACCTCTGGTCAATTCTGACTCTAAGTCAGTAATTGCCGGCTGTCAAGCGGGGCGACCCCGGAGGGCAGTGCAGCGGCGCCGGGGAATTGCCTTCCGCCGCGCACCACTATTTGATGTCGTAGGAATCGATTGGATGCGCAGGGCGCTCGATTTTCTCAATCGAACGCCCAGCGCAGATTCGATGAAACTAGAAGTCGTTACTTGTGGTCGGAGACGTTGTGCGGCGAGCGTTTGTCGAGCACGGACAGCAATTTATGAGCCTCTTCCGGCGGCGTGACCGCGCCCTTCAGCACGATTTCGCGCGCGGAAATTTTCTTCCCATAAACAGTTTCGTTGCCGTCGTTGTCGGGACGCACCGTCGAGCCTTCCAGAGAAATTCCCGCGAAGAGCCCGCGCGCGCGCGAGTAGGAAAGAACTTCAGCGCGCATGGTCACGTCCGTATCGGCCTCCGCGTCGCGGCCCTTGGGACCGGCGGCCGCGGACGCATCCGCGCCGAGCTTCACTTTGCTCGAGAGAATGGAACTCGCACCGCGGTCATTCATCACCAGCAACACGAAATCCGTAGCCTGGCCGCCGATCTGAAATCCGACGCTGGCGCCTTCAAGCGCCATCATCGAAGGCGCGCCCCACGGCCCCTTGAAGTTCTCTCCGCTTCGGCAAGTCATCACGCCGCGTCCGTAACTTGCGCCCACGCCGAACGCCGCCTTCAGCACCGACGGATAAACGATCACGCATTCCGCCTTGTCCAGAAGATTCTGCGGAATATCGTCGGGCACATCCAGAATTTCCTTGAGAACCACACCGCTGTTCTCAATGCGGTCGAGGTACTTGCTCTTGTCCTCGGCCGACTGTGTAGGCTGCGGCGCGAAGAGCGACACAAATCCTGTCAACAAAACCATGAGAACGAGGGATAGGAATTTTTTCATTGTCTTCCTCCTTTTCACCGGGCCGCAATGATAAAACTTACCGAACCACTGCGCAACCTTATGAGATGCGCCGGGCTCGTGCACGGTTAGAATATAATTCATCGTTTGCAGAATGTTAGTTGAGGACATCCGGATGCGCTTGCGCAGGTTTCGGTACGGGCCGTTGTGCTTCCTAACCCTCGCGTGCTTCTGCGGGATCATGGCGTTGCCACGAACCGCCGGGGCGCAACAACGAAAATCGCCTGCATCGAAGAGCGCGTCCGCAAAATCGACGAAGCCGCGCCCGGATATCGCGCGATTTCAAGCGCAGGTCGTAGCGGCGCTCGCGGCGCCTAACGCGCGCAAAGCCTTCTGGGGAATCGTCGTTACCGACGCGACCACCGGCCAGGCTCTCTACGAGCTGAATGCGGACAATCTTTTCACCCCCGCATCCAACGCCAAAATCTTCACCAGCGCTTTCGCTTTCGCCACTCTCGGCTCGGACTACACTTTTCGCACCACCATCGAAACGCAGGCGCAGCTCGATGCCAGCGGCCGCCTGCATGGCGATCTCTCTCTGGTGGGACGCGGCGATCCGGATCTCTCGAATCGCAGGCTGCCGTTCGTAGAAAAAGAGGAGCGCGATGGTCCCGCCGAAAAAATCATCGCGGAACTCGCCGACGCCGTCGTCGCGCGCGGCGTGAAGCGCATCGACGGCGACATCATCGGCGACGACAGCTATTTCGCCTACGATCCGTATCCCGAAGGCTGGACCACAGGCGATCTCTATTTCCGTTTCGGCGCGCCGATCAGCGCCATCGCCGTCAACGAGAACTCCGTCACGATCAATATTCAGCCCGGCGAGCATCTCGATGATCCCGCCCAGATCACCGTCGAGCCTTCGGCGGGCTACGAAACGTTCGGCCACGAGATCACCACCGGGCCGAGCGCCTCGAAGCCGAAATTTTCGGTGGTGCGCGAGCCGGGAGACAAGCCGGTCCTTGTTCGCGGCTCGATCCCTCTAGGCGGCGCTCCCGTAAAAATCGATCTAGCGATTCAGGAGCCGGGCGAATACGCCGCGGCAATGCTGAAGCGTCTGCTCGAGGCTCGCGGCGTGGTGATTTCCGGCAACTCACGCGCGAAACACGCGCCGCCTCCCGAGCGCGAAGCCGACGGCGGAAATGTGCTAACGCCCGCCCCAGTGCAATCTCCGCCGCCTCCCGGCGATCCGCCGCTCGTACTCGCCGAGCATAAATCGCTACCGCTGATCGAATCCATCCGCTTGCTCAATAAGATCAGCCAGAATCTTCACGCCGAATTGCTGCTGCGCGCCATCGCGCGCGAGAAAGCCGGAGTGGGCACCACCGATGCCGGGATCGCCCTCGAGAATGAATTTCTGCGCGCCGCGGGAATTGCGGATGGCGATGCCGTTCTCGTCGATGGCTCGGGACTTTCGCGGCAAAATCTGGTGACGCCCCGCGCGGTGGTGCAAATGCTTGTCTACGCATCGCGGCAGCCGTGGGGCGAAAGCTTCCGCTCGACGCTCCCCATCGCCGGCGAAGACGGCACTCTCGGAGACCGCTTGAAGAGCTCGCCTGCCGCAGGCCGACTCCATGCGAAGACCGGTTCTCTCGAACACGTCCGCGGGATTTCCGGCTACGCAACCTCGCTCCACGGCGAGAATCTCATTTTCTCGATGTTCACGAACAACAACACCGCGCCCTCGCACGAACAATCCGCAATCCTCGACGCGATTCTCACCGCGATGATCGAAGATCTGCGCCTTCCTGCGAAACGCAAATGAGCAAGCACGCGGCTGCTCGCGTCATCACCGTCTTTGGAAGCTCTAGGCCGCGCGAAGACGATTCCGTTTACGCAGAAGCCCGCGCGCTCGGCGCCGCGCTCGCTGCCACAGGATTCATCGCATGTACCGGCGGCTATGGCGGAGTGATGGAGGCCGTATCGCGCGGCGCAAAGGAAGCGGGTGGCCGCACTCTCGCGGTCACCGCGGAATTTTTCTCCACCAAAGCGAATCGCTGGGTGGACGAAGAAATTCGCGTAAAGACCTGGCAGGACCGCCTGTTCGAGCTGATTCGCCGCGGCCACGGATATGTTGCCTGCACCGGCGGCACGGGAACGCTCGTCGAGCTGGCCGTCGTCTGGGAAATGCGCAACAAGCGCGTCATCAATAAGAAACCGCTGATCGTCCTCGGCGAATTCTGGCAGCCAGTGATCGAACGCGTCCGCGAAGTCGAAACCGCGCATCACTCCGCCTGGGGCGAAGCCGCCGAGCGCCTCATCGAAACCGCATCATCCCCAGCAGCAGCCGCGGAAATTCTAAGCAAGCATTTCGCCATCCAGTAGCACAGGCACTCCTGCCTGTGTCTCCGTACCTCGTAGAAAAAAGCCGCCCATCGCCGGTCAACTCCGCTCAGAAATCACTCAACCGCGCGTCACCATCCGCGTATTTCCAAGCCTCAACAAATTGCCGGTGAACCCACTCCGCATCCACGGACTTTTTCTGCGCCAGCAGCGCTTGCCAAAGCCCGAAGAGCGAGCGTGGATTCCGTGGATTGCGCTCAAGGTCTTCCCGAAATGTTTTTTCCGCCTCAGCAGCCTGGCCATTGGCAAGCAAAGCCGCCCCCAGCGATTCGCGCACCGGATAAAACCACTCAGGCGGATCGTCGTAACTCATCGCATCCTGAATCGCCACCGCCTTCTTCCACGACACAATCGCAGCGGCGCGATCTCCCGCAGCATCCGCAATGCGCGCATCGAGCGAATTCGATGCAAGGTCCAATAAAACGCTAGCGTCGTTGTAAAGCATTCCGTAAGCCGCCCCGGCAGGAACGCTCTTGCGCGCGTCATCCAGCGCAGTGCGTTCAGCCCGCGCACGATCGAGTTGATGCGTCGCAGCGTAAGCCGATCCTTGCGCGAAATGCCACACGCACGTCGACATCACCAGCTTCGCATCCGGCGCAGGCAGCTTCTTGATTTCCTCCCATCGCGCGAATCGCATCTGCACGAAGGTGGACCAAGGCAGAAACGCCTCGACCATCGGCACCATTGCCAGAGCCGGTCGCACGGCCGCATCAAGTTGCGCCGTCGCATCCTTCGCCTTGCCGTAATTCCCCTCCATCATCGCCGTAAACGCGAGGAAGTGCAGATTATGCCCAAAGTACATCGCGCCATACATCCCGCCGGGCGGCGCGGTGGCCAGAAACGCCTGGTCGGCCGCGACGGCTTGCTCATTGGCGAGCACCGCGAGATGAAAAAAGCCGGTGTTTTCATAAATGTGCGACGGCATGTGTACCAAGTGCCCGGCGGCGGGAACCATGTTCTCGAGCCGCTTGGCGCTCGGCAGCGCGCGCTCGGGATAGGGCGAGGCTTCGAGAGCATGAATATAAAAATGATTCGCGCCCACATGATCCGGCGAGCGCCGCAGCACGCGCTCCAGCGTCGCCACGATTTCTTCCGTGCCCGGCGCGGGCTTGCCGTCGTTGCTCCACAGATGCCACGGATTCAAATCCATCATGCTCTCGGCGAAAAGCGCTCCGGCATCGGGATCGTCCGGGAATCGGCGCGCCACTTCGCGCATCGCATCGGAATAATTCACCGCCAGATGCTTCAAGTCGGCTTTCGGATCATTCGTAAATCGCTTCGCCAGCGCCTCGACGTAATCCCGCTCGCTCTCCGGCGCGCCGGCGGCAAGCTGCAGCCCCTTCTGTATCGCATCGTAAGCTTGCTTCTCGCGCTCTGGGTCCACGTCCATGTTGTAATTAGGCCCCACCGCCATCGCGATTCCCCACATCGGCATCGGCGATTTCGGATCGAGATCCGCAGCCAACTGAAATTTTCGCCGCGCCTCCTCATGATTGAAGCCGTAAATCAGCGTAAGCCCTTCATCGAACCTCTGCTGCGCTTCGTGACTGGAAGTAGCGATCGGATGATGCAAATCCCCCAGGCTGAGCGGCGCCGCAGGCTTCGTCTGCGCCAGCGCGATGGGAATGATCAGAAGAGCAGCAAGTGAGGTCACAAAGCGTTTCATCGGTAGCCTCCGTTAATTTCCAGCAAGTGGCTGAGCCAGCATTCAGAATGAGCCGCGAAACGGGCCGTATTCTATCCAAATTCTCCGCACCTCGCATCGTGACGCGCAAGTGCTGGGGCGCTCCCATACGTTCGTCCGGATCCGAGCATTTCGGTGGCAGCCCCCGCATTTATGCAGGGGAGGAGCGCTTCAGCGCTGGCTCCGCGTAGGGGCCGGGGTTCACCACCGGCCCGGTGTGGCCTTGGGTTTGCTTCCGGCCGCCCGATGTTGACCTGCCTTCTGCCGTCCGCCTGCACCATCGCGTCCCGAAATCAAAACACCACCCGCAATCACGCAACTCCGTTCGCCTCCTTGACACGCGCCACATCCTCCGCCATTTTGATCGCATGAGCCGCAGCGCCGAAGAACTTCTCGAATTCCCGCGCCTCCGCGAAATCGTCGCGGGCCGCGCCACCTGTGCGCCCGGCCGCCGCGCAATCCTCGCGCTCGCGCCGCGATCCGACGCAGCCGCTCTCACCGAAGAATTCGCATGGATCCGCGAAGCCGTAATCTATCTACGCGCCGGATCGGAACTTGGCTTTGGCTCGCTCGCCGATCCCGAATCCTGGCTCTCCGCTCTCGAAATTCCGGCATCCGTCCTTTCCGCCGCCCAACTTCTCGATGCCGCATCGCTAGCCGACACAGCCGCGGCCCTGCGCGCCACATTTAAAGGCGACGCCGCAAAATTCCCGCGCCTGGCCGAGCGCTCCGCTGCTCTCGGCGATTTTCGCCAGATCTCTGCAAGCATCCGCAAAGCCGTCCTTCCGAACGGCGAAATCAGCGACAATGCCTCCCCCGCGCTAAAACGCATACGCGTCTCCAGCGCGCAAACCCGAGAAAAAATTCAGAAATCTCTCGAAGCGATCCTCCGCGCCCGTGGCGACGAAGCGGGCCACGATTACGTCACTCTGCGCAACGACCGCTTCGTAATTCCCGTCAGCGCCTCCGATCGCCGCGCCGTCCCAGGCGTAGTCCACGCCGCCAGCGCCACCGGCCAAACCGTTTTCGTCGAGCCGCTCGAGACCATCGATCTCAACAATCGCCTCGTCCAGCTCGCCGAAGATGAAGCCGCCGAAATCGCCCGCATTCTCGCCGCGCTCACGGATCAGTTGCGCCTCGATCGCGGCCCGCTCGCCTTCGCCTCCGATCGCGTCGCCGAATTCGATTCCGTCTTCGCTCGTGGCCGCTTCGCGCGCGAATTCGATTGCGCCATCCCCGAATTCATCCCCGAAATCGCGATTCGCCTGAAGAACGCCCGCAATCCGGTGCTCGAAGCCTCATTGAAGCCGCAAGGCCGCAGCGTCGTGCCTGTGACGCTCGCTCTCGGCGGCGCAGCCGATGGCGCCGGGAATACCGGCACAGGCGGCGATTCGCTCGGCCGCGTAATGGTCATCAGTGGACCAAACACCGGCGGCAAGACCGTAGCGTTGAAAACGCTGGGTCTCTCCGCGCTCGCAGGCCAGTCGGGAATTCCCGTCGCCGCCGATCGCGCTGAGCTGCCGATTCTCGACGCAGTGCTAGCCGATATCGGCGATGAGCAATCCATCACCGCCGATCTCTCCACATTTTCCGCGCACGTGTTGAATCTCAAGAGCATGCTCGAACGCGCCACCGAACGAACGCTAGTTCTCGTAGACGAATTGGGAACCGGCACGGCCCCCGAAGAAGGCGCAGCCCTCGCCGTCGCGCTGCTCGAAGAATTTCGCCGCCGTGGATCGCTAGTTCTCGCCACCACGCACCACGATCGCCTGAAGTCCTACGCCTCGACGACGCCGGGTGTAATCAACGCCGCAGTCGAATTCGACGAGGAGCAGCTCCGCCCGACGTATCGCCTCCTCGTCGGCGTCCCCGGCGTTTCGAGCGGCATCGAAATCGCCCGTCGCCTCGGCCTGTCGGAGGAAATCATCGAACGTGCCCGCGCCGGACTCTCCCCCGAAACGCGCGAAGCCCGCGAGTTGATCGCCTATCTACATCGCAGCCGCGAAGAATCCGACGAGATCGCCCGCCGCTCTCGCGCCGAACTCGAAGCTCTCGAAGCCGAGCGCCGCGCGTTACGCACCGAATGGGTCGAACGCCAGCGCCGGCGCATCGCCGAGCTGGAAAAGAATTTCGCGGACACAGTAAAGAAGCTCGAAGCCGAAGTAACCAAGCTCTCCTCCGACATCCAAGATCGCAAGCTGCGCGCCGAACTCGAAAAATCAACAGGCCGCAAATTCGGCAAGATCGACGCCGCCGCCCGCGACGATGCCAACGCCGCCGTCCTCGAGACTCTAGCAGCCTCACAAGCCGACCTCGGCGTCTCGCCCGATCTAGGCAAGCCGCTCTCTATCGATGAGCTGACCGAAGGCACACGCCTCCGTGTCAAAGGCATGAAGCAAGCCGTAGTCCTGCGCCGCGTCGACGGCCGCTCGGCAGAAGTCGAAGCAGGCCCGATGCGCATGAAAATCGCGCTCGACGATATTCTCGGCATCGAAGCCGTCGCGCCAAAATCCGCGCACCCCGTCGCGGCGACGCGCCCCGGTATTCGCGTGCAATCTCAGTCCACCGACGAGCCGTCGGTCGAAGAGATCAACGTAATCGGCTGCACGGTAGACGAAGCCACCGCCCGCGTAGACAAATTCATCGACACCGCCGCGCTAAACAATCAAGCCCGCGTCCGCATAATTCACGGCCACGGCACAGGCGCTCTCCGCCGAGGCCTAGCAGAATTCTTGCGCACGCATCCGCTAGTAGCACAAATCCACGCCGAAGCCGCCGACCGCGGCGGCGCCGCAATCACGGTAGTCGAGTTGACCGCGTAACCCATCCAAGGAATCTTTCCGGCTGAAGGATTTTGCACACGATTCCACAGCCCTCACCCCATGAAATTTCCCAAATTCCATGCTACGGTCGTTAGTGGAGATATGGAATGAATTGGCCACCGCCAGTAGTTAGGTGGGAGCCCCCGCATTCATGCGGGGGAGGAGCGCTTCAGCGCTCCGAAAAAGCTTCGCCATCAAGGATGCGCTTTAGCGCTGGGCCCTTCGGAGCAAGCCCGTCAAGCAGCTCCATAAGCGAGCTTTCAAATCCCATCAATCGCTTTCCACACGCGGCCCGCAATCCCGTGCAATCAAACCGTGGCCTCCAACGCCCCCCAAAGCCCTCCGAAGAATTTGTTAATCTGTCTCGAGTAGAAATGACCCCGGTCCTTTGTTTTGTTAGACTTACAGACATTTCTATTCGTCCACACGTTTCGGTTAGAAATGCCCACTTCGCAACTGTTTTTGCCGCCTCTGCAAGGCTTCTGGCTCGCCATGATGCGTCCCAAAACAAGCAAAAAACACTCCGAAAAACTAAGCCCATCCAAAGCCGTCCGGCCGTAGGGGCGCGGCCTTGCCGTGACGAAGGAAGAGTTGCTGCGCCCGCCCCAAATAATCCCCGCCGCAACGCCCGCCACTGCCGCCGCGTCGATCAATCCCATGGCTGAAGCCGGTTCATTCGCCGATCGCGTAAAACAACAAGCGGACATCGTCCGCGTAGTCGGCGAATACGTCCGCCTAAAAAAGACCGGCCAAAACTTCAGCGGCCTCTGCCCGTTCCATTCGGAAAAAACTCCATCATTCGCCGTCCATCCCGTAAAGCAGATTTATCACTGCTTTGGCTGCGGCGTCGGCGGCGACGTCTTCAAATTCGTGATGGAAATGGAAAAGTGCGCATTTCCGGATGCGATTCGCATCGTCGCCGAAAAATGCGGCATCCCGATGCCCGCGCCGCGCGAGCGTTCGCCCGAAGAGCGCCGCGAGAATCAACAACGCTCCGCACTCGTCGAGATGCATCGCGAAGCGGCCGCATTTTTCACCCGCCAGATGAACGACACAGCCGAGGGCCGCGCCGCCCGCGGCTATCTCGAAGATCGCGGCCTCGACCGCGAAGCCATCGCCCGCTTCGGAATCGGCTTCGCTCCTTCCGCGGGCGATGCGCTTTACCGCCATCTGAAGCAAAAATTTCCCGACAAGCTTCTCGAACCATCGGGCCTCTTCTCCCGCGAATCGAGCGGCCGCCTCTACGATCGCTTCCGCCGTCGCATCACTTTCCCCATCGCCAACGAATCGGGCAAAACAATCGCTTTCGGCTGCCGCGCCCTCGGCGACGACATGCCGAAATACCTGAATTCGCCCGAATCGCCGATCTATTCAAAGAGCAACGTTCTCTACCATCTCGACCGCGCCAAAGAAGCCATCCGCAAAAATGAATTTGCAATCCTCGTCGAAGGCTACATGGACACGATCGCAGTAGCTCGCGCAGGATTCACCAACGTCGTAGCAAGCTGCGGCACAAGCCTCGCCGAGCCGCAAGTAAAGCTGCTCAATCGTTTCACTCGCAGCATCGTGGTCAACTACGACCCCGACACCGCGGGCCAAGCCGCCACGGAGCGCTCCCTGGCGCTTCTTCTCGAAAAAGAATTTGAAATTCGCGTGCTCGCTCTTCCCGGCGGCGCCGACCCTGACAAGTTCCTCAAAGAAAAGGGAGCCGCGGCCTACGAAAAACTCCTGCGCGATTCTCCGCCATATCTCGATTACCTGATCAGCCGCGCACGCATGAGAGATCGCTCGACGGCCGCCGGAAAACTCGCCACTCTCAATTACCTGATGCCGTATGTGCAGCGCGTACCGAATCGCCTGATGCGTTCGGAGTGGGCGTCGCGCATCGCCAGCGAACTGCGCGTCGAAGAGCCGGTTCTGCGCGAAGCCCTGCGCCGCGCCGCCACCGAACGCCGCAGCGAAGTGAAGCCCAAAGCGGAACTCGTCGCCTCGCCAGTGAATCAGGCGGAGCGCCGCCTGATGCAAATGCTGGTCGAAGCCGACGCCTTCCGCGAGAAACTAGCGCGCGACATGATCGAAGCCGACCTTCACCGGGGCCTAGAATCGGAGAAGATTTTTGCGGCGTTGCTCACCGCGGCCTCGTCGGGCGCTCCGCTCGATCCTGCCTCGCTCGCCGAAGCGCTCGATACTCCCGATCGCCGCGTCCTCTTCGACATTCTCTTCGATTCCGGCGCCGCCCCCACCTGGGACGAAGCCGAAAGCTGCCTCAGCGTCATGCGCCGCCGCCGTATGGAAGTCGAACTCGCCACCGTTCAGCGCGATATCGAAGCTCGCCCCACCGGCGCAGACCTGAACCGACTCCTCGCGCGCAAGCAGGAGCTTCGCAAAATTCTTTCGGGCCCGTCCGCATGAAGCCCTTCGCCCGCGGTGAGAACGAGGCGAGCCTTTCCATGCCAGTCCGGTGCCGTTTCTTCTTGAATTCGTGCCACTTACAAAATGCGACACGCCGGTGAAACAAATTTGCCCCGTGTAACATCTAATTGACATCCAATTGACTCGATATCGTTCGGCGCGGTATTCTCCTAAAGTTTTGCGGAGAAACGGGTGGAGTCCGTCGTGCATCCCATGAACGTAGGGCATGGCGGGAGCGCAATGGGCAGCGCACGGGCGGCCGGGGCCGGACTCGCGATCGGATTTACCAGAATTACATCCGCCAATCGAGATTCTTCAGTTGGAATGGCGCGGCAGGGGTGTAGCCTCTCGCCGCCGTGGAACGCGCGACGTAACGCCGGCGCAGATTTCTGCGCCCTACGCAGAGTGCACGTTCTGCGAGGAGAGACATGGTGACTCTGGCGCTGGAAGAAAAATACGATCAGGTTCGGCAGCTCATCAATATGGGCAAGGAGCGCGGCTACCTGCTCTATGATGAGGTGAACGACCTTCTTCCGCCTGAAATTCACTCCTCGGAAGAAATCGACGATCTGCTCTCGACTTTCGAGCGCTACGGGATCGACGTGTACGAAGATCTCGCCAGCGCCAAGGCCGCGCTTGCTGCGGATTCCGCCGAAGTCCCCGAGCCGGCCGCTAAGGAAGAATCTCCGGGCGACGAGGGCGAGCTCGATCTCACTCCCGGTTCGCTCGAGAAGACCAACGATCCCGTGCGCATGTATCTCCGCGAGATGGGCACGGTTCCGCTGCTCACGCGCGAAGGTGAAGTCGCGATCGCCAAGCGCATCGAGCGCGGCCAGCTTCTTGTTCTGAAAACCATCACGCGCTCGCCCATCATCCTCAAGGAGCTGCTGGGCGTCGGCGAAGACTTGCGCCGCGGCACTCGCTCGATCAAGGAAATCGTTCAGTTCGACGATGAAGAGCTGACCGAAGAAAAGATCGAAGCCAAGACGCGCGAGACGCTGAAGCGCATCGACAAGATCGGCAAGCTGTATCTCCAGTCCGTCAAGCAGGCCGAAAAACTCGAGAATACTCCGCGCTCGAACAAGCGCGGCCATCTGCGCGCGCGCTTCGCGCTCGGCCGCACCCGCGTCGAGATGTCCGTGCGCGTCCGCGATATCGATTTCAATCTCTTCGAGAAGAAACGCCTGATCGACAAGATGCGCCAGACGGTTGAGCGCGTGCAGTCTCTCGAGCGCGAAATCGTGAAACTCGAGCGCCGCGTCGAGGCCTCCAAAGCAGATGTTCTCGCCGAAGCCCGCAAGGATCTGAAAGCGCGGCGCCAGGAAGTCCGTGAAATCGAAGTAATCGCCGAAGCCAATCCCACTGAGCTAAGGCGCATGTTGCAGGTGATCACGCGCGGCGAGATCGAGGCCGAGCAGGCGAAAAAGGAACTGATCGAAGCGAACCTGCGGCTCGTCGTTTCCATCGCCAAAAAATATACGAACCGCGGCCTGCAATTCCTCGACCTGATTCAGGAAGGCAACATTGGCCTGATGAAGGCCGTGGACAAATTCGAATGGCGCCGCGGCTACAAATTCTCGACGTACGCCACTTGGTGGATTCGCCAGGCGATCACCCGCGCCATCGCCGATCAGGCCCGCACCATCCGCATCCCGGTGCATATGATTGAGACCATCAACAAGCTGGTGCGCACTAGCCGCCAGCTCGTTCAGGAGCTCGGCCGGGAGCCCACCTCGGAAGAAATCGCCAAGCGGATGGACATCCCCGTCGCGAAGGTGCGGAAGATTTTGAAAATCGCACAGGAGCCGATTTCACTCGAGACGCCCATCGGCGAAGAGGAAGATTCGCATCTCGGCGATTTCATCGAGGATAAGGCCGTCGTGTCGCCTTCGGACGCGGTGATTAATCTCAGCCTGAAAGAGCAAACGTCTTCGGTGCTGAAGACGCTCACGCCGCGCGAAGAGAAAGTTATCAAGATGCGCTTCGGTCTCGACGACGGCAGCGAGCACACGCTCGAAGAAGTCGGCCAGTCGTTCGCCGTCACGCGCGAACGCATCCGCCAGATCGAAGCAAAAGCCCTGCGCAAGCTGCGCCACCCGTCGCGCTCGCGCAAACTCCGCGCCTTCCTAGAAGGCTCCGCCAACGATTACTGATTCCCGGAGCGCTACGACAACAGCCTGATGAGTTTGCAATTTGGATTCCGCGATCTATTTCTGCGGCTGGGCTGTGGACCAATCGACCGCCGAGCCGTAGCCGTAGACTAGTTGCACGCCGCGATCTGTTCCCAACAATAACAGGATTGTGAGAACGCACATGCCGATCAGCATCAGCTTGCGATAGTTAGCCGTGAAATCTTTGCGGAAGACGAGCGCGAACAGGCTCAACGCTAGTGCGACGCTCGTGGTGATCATCATCAGCGTTTCGTGAATGCCGACGACGGTCATCGCCGGGCCCGGGGGAACGGATTTCTGGGCGTAGAGGCCCGTCAGAATCGCGATTGCTGCTGCGAGCGTGCCGAGGTAGAGCAGCCGCGCGGCGGTGCGGTGCCAGTCATCGCTTTTTCGCAGCACTGCGATGATTTCGAAGATCAGCGCGCCAATCCACAATCCAATCGGGAAATGCACGAACAGCGGATGAATGTTCAGCACCGCTTTCAATCCGGGAAGCATTGGAGAGGACCTCCTCGCGGCGGAATTATGCGGCAAGCGGACTGCAACGCGAAGAGGAATTCCTGCGCGACAGATCGACCGTTCTAATCTCCGGGAGCTTCAGCCGGCAGCCCGACTGCGAGGCCTCGCGCGTGCCACGCAGTCAGGACCGCGACGAAATAAATTCCCGAAAGCACGGAGAACGCCACGATCAATCCGGCGCGCTCGGCGAGCCATCCGAGCAGGAAGCTCATTAGCATCTGCAGCGACGTCGAGAACACCATCACTGCGGACTGCGTGCGACCCATCAAATGCTTCGGTACCGTGGTCATGATCGAGGACTGCGTGACGATTCCCGTCAGCGCGCGGCAGCCGCCGAACAGCGCTTGCATCGCGACGGCGATCAACAGAATGTGCACGAATGGAAAGAACGAGTGCCCGATCGCCAAA
The DNA here is from genome assembly GCA_963841235.1 of uncultured Acidobacteriota bacterium. Taxonomy (GTDB): domain Bacteria; phylum Acidobacteriota; class Terriglobia; order Acidiferrales; family UBA7541; genus Palsa-147. Next base: position 76,240 of record CAWJBU010000005.1, read on the forward strand.
ATTGCCAGCGCGACGATTAGCAGCCGCGTCACGCGCACGCGCCGCATCAACATGCCGACCGACACACCGCCAATCAGCGCGCCGAGACCCCAACCGAATTCGAGCGCGCCAAATCCTCGTGCGCCGGAATGCAGCACGTCTTTCGCCAGCGCGACGACCACCACGTTCGCGCTGAAAACTCCCGCGACCATGCACGCGTACGTGAATCCCATGGCCATCACGGCGGGCTGGCTGCGCAGATATGCGATGCCGTCTTTCAGGTCGCGCAGAAACTCCGGATCGGGCATCGGCTCGACTAGCGGAGGCAGAGCTGTTTCTTCGGCCACGGCCAGCGGCGCGTCGAGACCGGCGCGCGCTTCCTCGGGCCGCGCGGTGCGCGGCGTGAAATATCCGCGACGGAGCATGTAGATGCACCACGCCGACGCCGCATACGTCGCGGAATCCACCGCGAGGATGCCCGCGATTCCGACACGATCGTAGAGGAATCCGACCAGCGCGCCGGCCGTCAGCCAGCCGCATTGCACGGCGATCACCAGCGCGGAATTTGCGCCAACGAGTTCGTCGCCGCCCACCACTTCCTGCACCAGTGCATTGATCGTCGCCCAGTAAATCGCCGCGCAGAAACCATTGAAGAGCACCATGCAGTAGATCAGCAGGAGACCGGCGTGCGCAAAAGCGATCAACGCCGCGCAAGCTCCCACCGAAATGAACCGCGCCAGATCGAGTGTGATCGCCAGGTATCGCCGGTCGATGCGGTCAATCAGCACTCCCGCGGCGATGGGCACGAGAAGGCCTGGGAGCGTGGCGAAAATCAGCATGATGCTGACGTCCACGGTTGAGCCGGTCTGCGCGAGGATGAACCATGTCACGCTGGCGAAGTTCATTCCCGAGCCGAACAGCGATATCATCATGCCCGCAAAAAAGTAGCGGAAGCCGCGCCGGGCGAGCAGCGCGCGCCAATCCGTTCTGGAATGTGATGTGGCCGCCATGCGAAGCTCTTAATTGTACAGGTTGTCGCGCCGATGACGCGCGTCCAGGTCAGTAGCACAGGCACTCCTGCCTGTGGCTGTGTTTGCGGCGGAGGCTCGCGGTGGCCAGTAGCGGCTGTGCTACCGGGGGCGGCGGAAGCTCCGGCGAGAGAGTTTTGATGAAATGGACATTTTGGATTCTCGGAATACTCGTCGCGTTGATCGTGCTGGTCTACGCGGTCGGCGCATCGCTGCCCGAAAAGCATTCCGTGGTGCGCGTGGCGCGCTATCGCCAGAAACCGGATGCGCTTTGGCAAGCGATCACCGAGTACGACAAATTTCCATCCTGGCGATCTAATCTGAAGAGCACCGGAACGCTCACATCCAAGAATTCATTCAGCGCCTGGCAGGAAGTGGACGGTCACGGAAACGCGATCCCCTTTCAAGTGCTCGAATCGGATGCTCCGCGCCATCTCGTCACCGAAATTGCCGACCCGAAGCTTCCTTTCGGCGGCACCTGGACGACCGATATTCTCCCGATTCCTCCGGACGGTTGCATCGTGCAGATTCAGGAAGACGGCGAAATACACAATCGCTTCTTCCGCTTCATGGCGCGCTTTGTTTTCGGCTACACCGCGACGATTGACACTTACTTGAAAGATCTCGGCAAAAAATTTGGTGAGACGACGGTCATCGAGCGCTGAGCTATGCCGCCCTCACGCAAAAAGTCGCGGCCGCCCGAACGCGATTATTCGCACCGCTCGCTTCTCGACAAGCTCGGCGTCAAGCCCGGCCAGCGCATTCTCATCCTCGACATTCTCGATGCATCGTTTCTGAATGAGATTAAGCCGTTCTCTCCGACATTTGAAGTGACCAAGCCAGCAGGCGATCTCGATTTAATTTTCCTCGGAGCGGAGGAGAAAGATGCGCTGAGGCATCTCGCGCGCCTGCGCAAATTCATCGCGAAAAACGGCGGAATCTGGGTGGTCTATCCGAAAGGCAAACAGCACATTCGCGAAATCGAAGTAATCGCCGCAGGCAAATCCGCCGGCCTGACCGACAACAAAGTCTGCAGCTTTTCCGCAACGCACACCGCACTGCGCTTTGTCATCCCACTCGCACAGCGTTAGTCTCTCGTTGATCAGCGCAGGGAGTATCTGTTTGCCGCCGCACAAGGCCGCGTCAGCCTAAATTCATTCTATGATGTAAGTGTGAATGCTTTGCTCGATGTGTGCGGGCTGACGGTCGAGTTGCCGACTGAACGTGGTTGGGTGCGGCCGGTGAATGATGTTGCGTTCAAGCTGGCGCCGGGCGAGACGCTGGGCATCGTGGGCGAATCGGGCTCGGGCAAGACGATGCTTGCACTGGCGCTGATGGGGCTCACGCCGCCGGGGGCGCGGCGCATCGGCGAGGCTTGGCTTCAGCCGCGCAACGGCAACGCGCCTGCGCGATCCACTCGCCGCACGGACCTCACCGGCGCCGCGCCCGCCGAACTTCGCGCGATTCGCGGGCGCGAAATTGCGATGATCTTTCAAGAGCCGATGACGGCGCTCAATCCTGTGCTGCGCGTCGGCGCGCAAATCGAGGAAGCTATCAGTGTTCACGAGACGCGCGCGGGCGGCGCCGATGTGCATCGCCGCGCCGTCGCCGCGCTCGAGCGCGCTGCGGTTCCCGAGCCGGAATTGCGCGCGCGGCAATATCCGCATCAACTTTCCGGCGGGCTGCGCCAGCGCGCGATGATTGCCATGGCGCTGGCGGCCGGGCCGCGCGTTTTGATCGCCGATGAACCGACTACTGCGCTCGACGTCACCGTGCAAAAGCAAATTCTCGAGCTGCTCGTGCGGCTGCAGCGCGATCTCGGCCTGGCCATGATTTTCATCACGCACGATCTGGGCGTGGTGGCGCAGGTGGCTGCGCGCGTGGCGGTGATGTATGCGGGGCGCATCGTCGAAGAAGGCCCAACGCAGGAAATTCTGCGCGAGCCGCGGCATCCTTACACTGCCGGATTGCTGCGGGCTGCGCCGCGGCTCGCGCGCGGGAAGTTGACGCCGATTCCGGGCATTGTGCCGCCTCTTGATGCGCTGCCTGCGGGATGTGCGTTTGCGCCGCGCTGCGAGTTTCGGCGGGCGGAATGTGATGCGGCGGTTCCCGAGTTGAGGCGCGTTAATTCGGGGCACGCGGCTAGATGCGTGCTTGTTCCACTCGATGGTGGGCTATGACGGGGATTCCCGCTGTCACTCGCTTGTTGAGTCCGCCGTCGATTGGTGCCCTTGGTCGAGGGGTTTGCTCGTCGGATGCCGGCGGGGACGCCAGCGCTACTTTTGAAGGTGCGCGATGACGCCGCCGATTCTTGCGGTCCGTGATTTGCGGAAGTCGTATGCGGTTGGCGCGGGCGCTTTCGCGGCGGCATCGCATCACGCTATCGCCGTTGACGGGGTCAGCCTCGAGCTCGAACGCGGAGAGACGCTGGGCATCGTCGGCGAATCGGGGTGCGGCAAGACGACGCTTGCGCGTATGTTGATGCGCCTGATCGAGCCCGACGGAGGCGAAATCGATTTCCGCGGCGAGAATTTTCTCGCTGCGCGCGGGGGCAAACTGCGCGCGCTGCGCCGCGGCATCCAGATGGTCTTCCAGGATCCCGCGGGCTCACTCGATCCGCGCATGCGCGTCGCCGCCATCGTGGGCGAGCCGCTCGCCATTCACGAGCCGCGGCTCACCAGCGCGCAACGCCGCGCGCGCATCGTCGAAACGCTCGCCGCCGTCGGAATCGAAGCGGACGCGCTCAATCGCTATCCGCACGAATTTTCCGGCGGGCAGAAGCAAAGAGTCGGCATCGCTCGCGCGCTGATCCTGCGCCCGGAAATCGTAATCGGCGACGAGCCCGTCTCCGCTCTGGACGTCTCTGTCGGCGCGCAAATTCTCGAGTTGCTGGCCAAGCTCCAGCGCGATCTGAGCCTGACCTACATCCTCATCTCTCATTCGTTGCCGGTGGTCGCGCAACTCGCCACGCGCGTCGCGGTGATGCGCGCCGGCCGCTTCGTAGAATTCGGGCCTGCTGCTGAGGTTCTGACGCATCCGAAAGATCCTTACGCTCAATCGCTGCTGGCCGCCGTACCGGAAATTCCTGCGTAGCGTCTTGGTACCGCTGGTCCCGCGTGCGGGACCGGCATCCGACGATTCCAAGTCTGGCCGCTTGCGACACTCACGCGCGGACCACACACTCGAGCCAACGCACTGTTTCTAAATATTCGCGCCGCGGATAATTTCGGGCTTTCGCTGACGGCCGCGGTCGTAAGATTCCGGCGGGGACGCCGGCGCTACCAACGGCCGGCGTCCGGGTCGCGTCGCGCCATTGCGATCATCCAGAATTTCCAATTTCGTATGCGATTGCGATACACTCCCGCGCTGTAATATCCCGCGAGTCCGTGCGTATTAGACGGCAGCGATCAATCGTCTCGTCCCGGAAGGAGCACGACAATGACTACGCCTCCAAGCTCCATGGAAAGCGGCGCACCGCAGCCCGCTCGCATGGGCGATTTCGCGCGGCTCACCGGCGTGCTGTTCAGTCCCAAGGCGACCTATGAGGACATCGCCGCAAAGCCCAGTTGGGCGCTGCCGCTGGTCATTATTGTGGTGCTCTCAGTCGTTGTAGTCGCCGTGTTCGGCCAGCGCGTCGGATGGCGCGGCTTGGTTGAGAAGAAGATTGCGGAGAGCTCGCGGACCGCGGACATGCCTGCAGATCAAAAGGCCGAAGCTGTGGAGCGCGGAGCAAAATTCGCGCCCATCGTCGCGTACATCAGCACTGTCGTAGCGGTTCCCATAGCGGCGCTGCTCGAAGCGGCGGTGCTGATGGGAATTTTCAATCTCGTCGCGGGGGCGCGCGTGACTTTTGTGAATTCTCTGGGAATTGTGACCTACTCATGGACCCCGGCGATTATTGGCGCGATCATTGGTTTGATACTGCTGTTTGTGAAGGCGCCGGATACGATCAATATCGAAAATCTCGTTGCCGACAATGTGGGCGCGTTCTTGTCGGGCGATTCTCCGCGCTGGCTGATGACGCTGGGGACCTCGCTGAATCTCTTCGTATTCTGGACCATCGCGCTGATGGGCATCGGTTACTCGGCGGCGAGTCCCAAGAAAGTCTCCATTGGCAAGGGGATCGCCATCGTCGTCATTTGCTGGGCGCTCTTCACCCTCGCCAAAGTCGGCTGGGTCGGCGCCTTTTCGTGATGCCGGCGCGGGCCTGATACAATTCGCTGGATGGGATTTCACTTCGAAGTTCTGAAGACTGACCCGATCGGTGCGCGTCTGGGCCGTTTGACTACGCCGCGCGGCGTGATCGAAACGCCGGCGTTCATGCCGGTCGGCACTGCGGCGACGGTCAAGGGCCTGACGCAGCGGGCGCTTGAAGAACTCGGCGCAGAAATCATTCTCGCTAACACCTATCATCTATATCTTCGCCCAGGCCACGAATTGATTCGGCAGCTTGGCGGGCTTCATGCGTTCATGTCCTGGCCGCATCCGATCCTCACCGATTCCGGCGGTTTTCAGGTTTTCAGCCTGGCGGATTTTCGCAAGGTGACTGACGAAGGCGTGCGCTTCCGCTCGCATCTCGATGGCTCCGAACATTTCCTTTCGCCCGAGCTTGCCCTCGATATTCAAATGGCGCTCGGCGCGGACATCATCATGGTTCTCGACGAATGTATTGAAGCGCCGGCGGATCGCACGCGCGCCGGCGAGGCGGCTCTGCGCACGCTTGGCTGGGCGCGCCGCTCGCGCAAACATTTCGCAAGCCAGGGCGACGCCGCGCGCCAAATGCTCTTCGGTATCGTGCAAGGCGGCACGCACGCCGACCTGCGCCGCGAAAATGCGGAAGCCCTCATGCAGCTCGATTTCCCCGGATACGCCATCGGCGGCCTGGCGGTCGGCGAGCCGCATAGCGTCACTTGCGAAATTACAGCCGAAGTCGCCGCAAAGCTGCCGCACGATCGCCCGCGTTATCTGATGGGCGTGGGCAAGCCCGAGCAAATCGTCGACTACGTTGCGCTCGGAGTGGACATGATGGATTGCGTTCTCCCCACGCGCAGCGCGCGCCACGGCTGCCTCTTCACATCGCAAGGCCGCGTGCTCATCAAAAACGCGCAATATGCCAAAGACACGCGCCCGCTCGACGAAGCGTGCACGTGCGCCGTCTGCCGCCGCTATTCGCGCGCTTATCTCCGCCATCTCTATCTCGCGAACGAATTGCTCGCGTCCATCTTGAACACCCACCACAACGTCCACTTTTACCTTGACACCATGCGCAAAATTCGGGAGGCTATCAAGTTTGGGAATCTCCCAAGATTCCGCGCTGACCTCCAGGCACGCCTCGAACACAGGCATTCCGAGATGGGCGTATAGAGGCGGGAACGTGCCGTAAGGGTTTTGTGGGTCCCGGATTTAACGGGGCTTTTTCTCGGGCGGAAAGTCGCGGCGGAACGGCGTCGCCAGGATCGTGAAAATCACGTGATGCAAGAACCCAGCATAGCCTTTGCTCTCTTCGCTCAGGGCTCGCCGAGCGGTTTGGTTACCTTCATCCCGCTCATCCTGATCATGCTGATTTTTTATTTCCTGCTGATTCTTCCCGCGCAGCGCCGGCAGAAGAAAACCACGCAGATGTTGCAAACGCTGAAGAACGGCGACAAGGTAATCACCAACGGCGGAATTTTCGGCACCATCGTGGGCCTCGAGGACGACACAGTGCAGTTGCGCATTGCGGATCAGGTGAAAATCAAGCTCTCGCGCAGCGCCATCGTCGGACTTCAACAAGAAGCGGCAAAGGAGAGTTAAGCTCCGCGCATGAATTCCCAGCTCAAGTGGAAATTCATTTTTATCGCCATCGTCATCGTCGGCTGTATCTATGGCCTCGTCGCCCTGCCGGATTTCCCTACGTCATGGGCTGCCGTAAAAGATAATTTTTCGAATCGCATTAAGCTCGGCCTCGACCTGAAAGGCGGCAGCCACCTCGTCCTGCAGGTTCAAATCGACGAGGCCATCGGCTTCCGCTGCGACCAGGCCGTCGATCTGCTCACCAAACAGGTCCGCGATAAAAATATCGCGGTCGGCGAAATCCGTCGCGTGGATAGCCAGCACATCCTGGTGCGCGAGGTGGCGCCGGCCTCCGTGAGCGCTTTCAGTGATCTCATCAACAGTCAATTTCAGGAATGGAGCAGCGCTCCGGCCGCGGGCGAGACCTCCGGCTACTTGCTGACGATGCGTCCCTCCATCGTTTCCGATTTGCGCAAGAACGTAATGGACCAGTCGCTCGAAACCATCGAGCGACGCATCAATGCTCTGGGCCTCACCGAGCCCACCATCGCATTCACCGGCCGCTCCGACGATGAAATCCTCGTGCAGCTTCCCGGCGAAGGAGATCCGACGCGCGCCAAGGCCGTGATTCAAGCGGGCGGGCAACTCGAACTGCGCGGCGTGGACGACGATCAGACTTATCCTTCCGAAGCGGCAGGGCTCGCCTCGCACGGCGGCGTTCTTCCGCCCGGCACGGAATTTCTTCCGGGCAAGTCGGAGGCGCAGAATGCCCAAGCTGGCGCGCAAGTCTGGTATCTGGTCGATCGCCTGCCGATCGTCACGGGCCAGGATTTGCGCAATGCGAATCCGACTCCCAGCACCGAATATCCCGGCCAGTTTCAAGTCAATTTCACGATCTCAACCGCGGCCGCTTCGCGTTTCGGGCCTTTCACCGAATCGCACATCGGCAAGCGCATGGCCATCGTTCTCGATCATCAAGTGCAATCCGCGCCGGTCATCAAGGGCCGCATCGAAGACTCCGGTTTGATCGAAGGAAATTTCTCGCAGGACTCGGCGAAGGATCTGGCGCTGGTCCTTCGAGCAGGCGCGCTTCCGGCTTCCATCAAATATGAAGAAGAGCGCACCGTCGGCCCATCGCTCGGCGCCGATTCGATCCGCGAAGGCGTGCGCGCCTCGATCGGCAGCCTGATCGTAGTGATGATATTTCTCCTGGTGTACTACCGGCTGAGCGGCATCAACGCCATCGTCGCGCTGGGCTTGAACCTAGTCATCCTGATCGCCTTCATGGCCTATTCCGGCGCAGTGTTGACGCTGCCGGGCATTGCCGGCGTTGTTCTCACTATTGGTATGGGCGTGGATTCCAACGTGCTCGTCTTCGAGCGTATCCGGGAGGAATTACGCAGCGGCAAGGCCAACGCCTCGGCTGTTTCAGTCGGGTTCGATCGAGCCTTTCTGACCATCATTGATACGCACATCACCACGCTCGTATCTGCCGCGTTTCTGTTCCTCTTTGGAACCGGCCCGGTCAAGGGTTTCGCGGTCACCTTGGTGATAGGTCTACTGGCCAACCTGTTTACATCGATCTATGTATCCAGGGCGATTTTCGACTGGCATTTGTCGCGCATGAATCAGCAGGCAGAATTGAGCATATAAACCGGCTCGGCCTCGCAAGCTAGTGAGGCCTTTGCACTTAAGACGCAGGACGCTGTCGAATCCGGCTCCTTCGCCGGGAACCCTTCGGGGCTTGATGGTGTCTAATTCAAAGCGGGATTGGACTCGGGAATGGAATTCTTCCGTGGCGTGAACATCGACTGGATGGGGAAGGCGAAGTACTTCGTCGCCTTGTCGCTCACCCTTCTGGCTATCGGTGCGATTTCAATTATTCGGCAAGGCGGCCTGCGCTACGGAATTGACTTCCGCGGCGGGACCTTGGTTTATGTCCGTTTCGCCGGCGCGCCGCCTCTCGATCAACTCCGCAACGGCCTTGCGGCCGCGGGGTTGACGAATAGCACCCTTCAGCAGATCAGCGGCGAACTTGGTAACGCCGGAGCGAGCCACGACGTGGTCATCGGTCTCGAACAACACGGCCAGGACGAAGCCCAATCGCTCGACGCCGGCAAACAAGCGATTCTCGGCGTGCTGCAAAAAATGTACGGCCAACAAGACACCAAGCCCGACTTCAATTCTGAGACGCCATCCTCGCTGGCAAGTTTTCTCACGCAGAAAGATCCGCTCAGCCTGGGCACCACCGCCGGTGATCGCTATACGAAACTCGCGCAAGCCCTCGCCGATGCGCGCGACAAAGATCACGGCGGCATCGTCACCAACTTCGACGATTTGAAAAATGTATCCGGCGTGAATCCCGCGACGGTCGCCGACCTGAAAGATTCCTTCTCGCTCGGCAACTTCGCCATCCGCAATGTCGAGATCGTCGGCCCCAAAGTCGGCGCCCAGCTCCGCCGCCAGGCCATTTTCGCTACCCTCTATGCGCTGGCGGGCATGTTGATATATATTGCCTTCCGATTTGAGTGGGTGTTCGGCGCGGCCGCGGTGATCGCCGTGTTTCACGATGTGTTGATCACACTCGGCTTGTTCTCCCTGTTTCACTATGAAATTTCGCTGACGGTGATTGCGGCTTTGCTGACACTGGTCGGATATTCGATGAACGACACGATCGTGATCTTCGACCGCGTGCGCGAAAACACGCGCCTGATGCGCCGCGAACCGCTGCCGGATATCGTGAATCGCTCCATCAATCAAACTCTTTCGCGCACTATCCTGACGAGCGGCCTGACGTTTCTCACGGTGCTGGTCCTCTACTTGATGGGCGGGCAAGTTTTGCGCAGCTTCTCTTTTGCTATGGTGGTGGGAGTTGTGATAGGAACATACTCCAGTTTCGGCATTGCAGCCCCCATCGTCGTGGTTTGGAACAAGTTTAGGGGTCAGAGAACCGCGGTACGCGCTGGATCCGCAGCCTAAGCGCGCCGCGGTTGCATGGGAGGCACAAAAGATGTTCGATGATCTGGTCGAATCAAGCGTCGTAAGGAAGAAGACGAACAAGGGTTGGTCGGTGATCCTCTCGGGGATCGTTCAGGCCGGCATCGTAGTGATCTTCGTCTTGATTCCTCTCATTTACACGGAGGCGCTGCCGAAGCAGTTGCTCACGACATTTCTAGTGGCGCCCGCGCCGCCTCCGCCACCGCCGCCACCGGCGGCCGCGGTGCAGCGCATCGTGAAGCCAGTGGCGCGCCTGATTCAGTCGGGCAAGATGATGGCGCCGACGGTCATCCCGAAAAAAGTTGAGATGATCAAGGAAGAAGAGATGCCTCCTGACGTTGGCGCGGTAGGCGTCGTCGGCGGCGTCCCCGGCGGAATCGCCGGCGGCTCGGCGGGCGGCGTCCTGGGTGGAATTATCGGCGGTTCGGGTGGCGGCATGCCGCCTCCGCCGAAGCCGACCCAGCAGCGCGTCCGCATCGGTGGCAACGTGCAAGCGGCCAAGATGATCCGCCAGATTCAGCCTGCTTATCCGCAAATTGCCAAGACGGCCCACGTCCAGGGCACGGTGATCCTCCACGCGATCATCTCCAAGGATGGCACCGTCCAGGAACTCCAATACATCTCCGGCCCCGCGTTGCTGATGCGTTCGGCGATGGATGCCGTTCGCCAGTGGAAATATCAGCCGACGCTTCTCAATGGCGAGCCGGTGGAAGTGGACACAACGATTTCCGTGGTCTTTACTCTTAGCGGTTAGGACCGGCGGTACGGCTCCGGCTTGCCGGAGAGCGTGACAGGTGCAGGCAGGGCAGGGCTTGGGTAGCCGGCAGAATCTCGCTGGCAATATTCTGACTCCGAACGAAATCGAGGAGGGGTAAATCTTATGTTCGTGAATAGTCTATGGGCCAGCTTTCTGATGTTGCAAGGCGCCAGCGGAGACGTCGGCTGGGACCTCGTCACCATGTGGCACAACATGGGAATTCCGGCGAAGACCGTCGTCGTGCTTCTCTTTGTCATGTCTGCCTGGTCGGTCGGCATCATGATTGACCGCGCGCTCATGTTCAGCGCCGCCCGCAAGCAGTCGCGCGTTTTCGTTCAGCAGGTCGCGGGCGCGCTCAAGGACAACAAGCTCGACGAGGCCATCTCTATTGCCGAGCGCAACAAGAAGAGCCACATCGCCAAGGTCGTCGCCACCGGGCTCTCCGAGTTCCAGGCGGCTTCCGCGCAGGTCAGCGATGAAGAGGTCATCGAAGCGGCCCGGCGCGGTCTCGAGCGCTCGGTCGCCATCGTCCACGCCGAAATGAAACGCGGCCTTTCCGGCCTCGCCACCATCGGCTCGACGGCCCCCTTCGTCGGTCTCTTCGGCACCGTCGTCGGCATCATCAACGCCTTCAAGGGTATCGCCAATAGCAAAGCGACCGGCCTCTCCGCCGTCGCCGGCGGTATTTCCGAAGCCCTGGTCACCACCGCTCTCGGCTTGCTCGTCGCCGTGCCGGCCGTGTGGACCTTCAACTATTTCACCAACAAGGTAGAAGCCTTCGACGTCGAGATGGACAACTCCTCGATGGAGCTGATCAACTACTTCATCACGCGCCGGGGCGGAAAGAAGTAAGCTCATGGCTTACAAGCCGAAAGCGCCTCCAGTGATGTCCACGCCGAACGTGATCCCGATGGCGGACATCATGCTCGTCCTGCTGATCATCTTCATGGTGGTCACGCCCATGTTGCAGAAGGGCGTCTCCGTGGACATGGCCAAGGTCGAGAACCAGCAAGACATGCAGGCGGCGGATCGGGACGATGCTGTCCTTCTTGCCGTCACTCGTGATGGCAACTACTTCCTCGGCACCACCCAGGTCAGCCTTGCTGACATCACCAACAAAGTGAAGGACCTCCTGGCCAACCGCCTCGACAAGACAGTTTTCGTCAAGAGCGATGCGCGCGCCAAGTACGGCACCGTAGTCAAGGCCGTGGACGAGGTCCGTTCGGCAGGCGTGGACAACCTCGGTCTGCTGACTGAGAAGCTCGACACCGGCAAGAAGGCGCCTCCTCCGCCTCCGGGTCAATAAGCTTCCAGCGCCTAGTTCTAGTCAAGGAGTTCGAACATGGGAATGGCAGTTGGCGGAAGCAAAGGCGTTGTCTCCGACATGAACGTCGTGCCGTTGATCGATATTCTTCTGGTGCTCATCATTATTTTCATGGTGATCACGCCCACGACGCCCCACGGTCTCGACGCCCTCGTCCCGCAGCCGGCGCCTCCTAACGCGCACGAAGACCCCGCCCTGCTCGCCAAAACCATCGTGGTGGTGGTCCAGGCGAATGGCAAGGTCATGATCAACCAGGATGAATCCTCCTGGGATCAGCTCGGTCCGCGTCTCGAGGATATTTTCAAGCAGCGCGCCGAAAAGGTCGCCTTCGTCAAGGGCGATGACAACGTAAATTTCGCCGATGTGGCCCGCGCCATCGACATTATGCGCGGCTCCGGCATCGACAAAGTCGGCTTAATCACCGCCAAAGTCGAAGCCGGTCAGTAGCGTGGCGTTTTAGCTCGTCCTTCGGGGTTCCACACGTCGCGCCGCGGCCTGATCGAAACGGGCGGGCCGCTCGCCGGAACGGGGGCATCTAGATTCCGGCCGAGAACAATCAAGGAGATACTGGAATGGAGCGCAAGCCCCGCAGTCACTTCCTGCTCGTCCTGGTTCTTGCCTGCCTGGCCGTCGCGCCGGGCTGTGACAAGCTCAAGGCTCGCGACCTTCTCAACAAGGGCGTTCAGGCCTATAAGGGCGGCCAGTACGATACCGCCATCGAGGATTTCAAGCAGTCCAAGGCTCTCGATCCGAGCCTTTTGAACGCTCGCCTTTACCTGGCTACCGCCTACTCCTCCCAGTACATCCCCGGCGCTCCGTCCGAGGAAAACGTCCGCATGGGTGAGCAGGCCATCAATGAATACAAGGAAGTCTTGGCCACCGATCCTAACAATCTCTCCGCTATCGACGGAATCGGCGCGATTCTCTACAACATGGGCGGCACTCCCTTCGATCCCAAGAAGTTCGAGGAATCGAAGCAGTACCACCTGAGACATATCCAGATTAAGCCTGACGATCCCGAATCCTACTACTGGATCGGCGTCATCGACTGGTCGCTGGCCTATCGCGCCAATAAGGACCTGCGCGCCGACTACAACAACAAGGGCAAGAAGCCCGTTCGAGATACCGATCCCTTGCCTCCAGCACTGGCGACCGACTTTCGCGCCAAGGAAGGCGCCATCGTGGACGAGGGCCTCCAGAATCTCCAAAAGGGCATCGAGCTACGGCCCGATTACGACGACGCCATGGCCTACCTCAACTTGCTCTACCGCCAGAAGGCCGACATGGAAACCGATCCGAAGGTGCGGGACGAAGATGTGAAGACTGCCGACGATCTCGTCGACAAAGTCAAAGCTATCAAGCAGAAGAAGATGGAGGCTCCTCAGCCGTCCTCCTGAGCTCTTCCTGGAATCGCAATGGCCGGCTGGACCGACGGGTTCAGCCGGCTCTTCTTTTGGGCCCAGGTTCTGTAGGGGAGGGTCTTCAGACCCTCCCGGGATTCGGCCCGGCTCTTGGTTCGCGGGTTCTGTGCTATCGCATTGGCGAGCGCGGTAATTCCAAAATCACTCACCCGGAAAAACGTGTCCAAACGCATTCGTTTGGCGCTAATTTGCGGCAAAAGGGGCGACAATAGTGCGTTACTTGGAACTCCAAGCAAGCTGGTAGGACACACAGATAGCGCTTAGCTTGCGGTTGTGATTTTTTTCGCCCGTTATTCCTGGGATGCTTGCTTCGCGGCGTCGCCGGATTTGGCGTCCGTGCTTCCCGAGGGGCCGATAGCAGTAAGAATTCGTCGCAGGAAGAGGGAAATGATGATCAGTCCAGCGCCAACAATAACCAGTGTGTGAGTCTCGGGAAGGGCCGTGAGTGATGTTATGATTGCATGCACGTACTGGAGCACCGCAAGTACCGTACCAAAACACAGGTTCTGCAAACGCTTCATTTTCAGCAAGTTAGAGTGGTTTGGTGTTGGTACCGCCCGCAAATTAGGAAAGGTGATGGGTTTCGATGGAATTTCGCTTCCCAATTTTCCCAAATTGAGACGCGACACTTCGCATCGCATGACGCAAAATGCGAGCGCAAGAGTGCGCTGAGCGCGAGTCCAAGCGTTCGCAATTCCGTAGTTCGCGCGCTTTCTGTGAAATTCTGGATTTTTATTACGGAGAAGTTACGATACGCGTGAGAAATCGAGAAGAATAATTGGCTACATTCTCCATCGAGAACTTCGGATGCCGTGCGACGCAGGCTGACGCCGCCGCCATCGAGCGCCAACTTCGCTCGAGCGGCCTTGCGCGCGTCGGGGAGCACTCCCAAGCCGAAATCGTCGTGCTGAATACTTGCACCGTCACCGCCGCCGCCGACGCCCAGGCGCGCGACGCCATCCGCCACGTCCACGCCGCCAATCCCCGCGCTCGGATTTTGGTCTCCGGGTGCTACGCGCAGCGCGCCCCGGAAGAACTCGCGATGCTTGAGGGCGTTGAATGGATCGTCGGAAACTCACATCTCGCCGAAATCCCCGGACTCCTGAGCGCGCTCATTCAGAATCCGGCCGCCGTACCCGTAGCGGGCTCCTGCGGCCTGATCCCGGTCGCGGCGCTTTCGGCTGGCGAGATGTCGCTCGCGCGCGGCCCGGCGAAGATCCTTACTTCCGACATCTTCGCGCAATCCGCCGTGCTGACAGGCCCCGCCTCCGCGGAAGACGGCGAACACACGCGCCCCACGCTCAAAATCCAGGACGGCTGCAATCACCGCTGCTCCTACTGCGTGATCCCGTTTGTCCGGGGCAATAGCCGCAGCCTGGCACCCGACCGGGTCGTCTCCGAAGTCCGTGCGCTGATTTCCGCCGGCGCGCGCGAAATTGTTCTAAGCGGCATAAATCTGGGTGGTTACGGCCGCGATCTGACGCCTCGCGCCTCGCTCCAATCCGTCCTTCACCGGATCCTCGACGAAACACCTCTCGATCGCCTCCGCATGAGTTCCATCGAGCCGATGGACGTCACTGAGGACCTACTCAAATTCATCGGCTCCGAGCCGCGCATCGCCCAGCATCTCCACATACCGCTGCAGTCCGCCTCCAACCGCGTACTCCAAGCCATGCACCGCTGGTATCGCGCCGAGCATTATGAGCGCCGCATTGACCTAATCCGCGAATTCTTACCGGATGCCGCCATAGGCGCCGACGTGATCGTAGGTTTCCCGCATGAAACTAAGGGGGACTTCGTGGCTACTAGAGCCTTCATCGAGCGCCTACCCTTCGCCTACCTGCATGTCTTCTCCTTCTCGCCCCGCCCAGGCACCGCCGCCGCAAACCTGCCCAATCCGATCGACCCAGCAGAAATTCGCGCCCGCGCACGCCAACTCCGCGCCATGAGCGCGGAAAAGGCCGCCGAATTCCGCGCCACCCAATCCGGCCGCTCCTACCACGCTCTAACGTTAAACCGCCGAGGAGCAGATTGGACGGAATCCCTGACAGGCAACTATCTGAAGGTAAAAATCCCAGGCTGCCACGCAGCAAACCAGTGGCACCAAGTTTCGATCGATCCCATTCCGTAGCGCCGGCTAGTCCTGAGCTTCGAAGGGCTGCCAGCCTGCGTCTCTCCCCGGCACAGCGCAAATGAAGACTATCGACCAGAATCGCGCCCGGGCAACTCAATCAAGCAGACATCGACATTCAAAATTGAAAGCCTGTGGCCGACGCCTCGCCAATCGGTCCGAAAATCGCCCGCTGGAAGTCGGCGCTGCGGCTCATGAATTAATACGTACGTGTGAGGAATACGGATGCGCAGGCATGGCCGGTTTCTAATAATGGTCAGCCTACAACATGCTCTCGGAACGGATCAAATCGACGGCCGGCAGACTCTTGCAAACACTGGCGGACGGCATTCGGGTTGTGATTGTGATGCCTTTGGCTCTCGGCGTAGTGCTGTTTGCGATGGCCCTGGGGTTGGCGGATTTGCTGCTCGACCGGCTTGGCAGTTCGAAAGCTTGAGACGCCGACGTTGTGTCGGCCACCAATCTCAGGGTCCTAGCCTTATAGAATCATTCGTATCGCAGCGCATCGAGCGGATCCAGGCCGGCGGCGCGGCGCGCTGGGATCCAGCAGGCCAGCACAGCTACTCCCGCCAGCAAGATCGTGCTGCTTATGAACGTCAGTGGATCGCTGGTGCTTACGCCTACCAGCAAGTTGCCCATGCCTCGCGTCAGGAGCCACGCGGCTGCGAGGCCGGCTGCGACACCGCCCAGGACCAGCCCCAAACCCTGACGAATCATCATCGCCAGGATTTCCTTGGGTCCGGCTCCCAGCGCCATGCGAATGCCGATCTCGCGCGTGCGCTGCGAAGCCGCGAACGACACCACGCCATAAACTCCGACCACCGCCAGAATCGTCCCCAGGATCCCCATCATCGCGCCCAATTCCGCGCCACGCCGGAAGATAAAGAATCCATTCGCCCCACCCAGCGATTGCTTCATGGTTATCGCGCTGAAGATCGGCAGATCTGGCGCCAGATCGTGAATCTTCTGCTGCACCTCGGGAATCAGCGCTGCGGGATCGCCCGCGCTTCGGATCTCCAGCACCCGAATCGAGCTGGAATCTTGCGCCATCGGAACGTAATAGGCGGGCATCGGAGATTCGCCGATGAAAATGTATTTGCCCTTCCCGGTTTCTCCCACAACCTGGATAAACGGACCGGCTTCACCTACGGCGCTGAAACGCTTGCCGATGGGATTCTCGTTCCGCCAGAATTTTTGCGCCATCGTCTCATTCACAATAGCCACCGCCGGGGCATGTTCGTCGTCGGCCTTCGTAAATGCGCGGCCGCGGAGAATCGGAGTCTTCATCGTCTCGAAGTAAGTCGGAGTAACGCGGTTGAACACCATCTGCGGAGCCTGGCTGCCGGGAGGCAAAGGATGCCCTTCGACATAGACCGGGCTACCGTCCATGTAATTTCCCATCGGCACGCTGTAAGCCATGGCCACGGATTGCACGCCGGGCAGAGCGCCGGCGCGCTCTTCCAGTTGGCGATAGAACTCCTTGGTGCGGGTCGAGTCGTAGCCAATCTCATGCGGATCCATGGTCACGTTCAGCAGCCCCTCGGGCTGAAACCCCAATTCCATTTTCTGCACGTTCTGGACGTTGCGGACGAACAGGCCGGTGACGATGAGCAGCATGAGCGAACCCGCCACTTGCGCCGTTACCAGCACGCTGCGAATCCGCTGCCGCGCCACGCCTCCCGATCCGCCGCGGCCGCCTTCATGCAGCACCGTGCTCACGTCCGCGCGGCTGGCTCTCCACGCCGGCCAAGCGCCGGCGACAAGCCCCGTGAAAACCGCTGCAGCCATAGCATAGGCGAACACTCGGCCGTCGAAAGCAAACTCGAGATTGATCGGGATGCCAGCGATCACATGAACCGAGTTCAGCGAGCTCACCCAGATTCCCAGGAAGATCCCGACCGTTCCGCCCAGTAACGACAGCAGCAGCGTCTCCGTCAGCGTCTGCCGGATTAGCCTCCCGCGGCTCGCTCCCAGCGCCGCTCGCACGGCCATCTCGCGCTGCCGCGCCATCGCCCGCGACAGCAGGACATTCGCCACATTCATGCACGCCAGCAGCAGCACCAGGGCCGCCAGAATCAGGAATACTCCTGCGATGACGGGCACGATATTCGTGGGATAGGGCTGTGGCCTCGCGAACGTTTCGGGGATCACCCGCACGTTGTAACCGCGATCGGTCTCCGGGAATTGTTCCGCCAACCGCGCGGCAACCAGCTGCACCGAACTCTGCGCCTGCGCCACGCTCACTCCGGGCTTCAGCCGCCCCATCACGCGCAAGCCGTGCGAACTGCGATCGGTCCAGAATTTCTCGGAGCCGGCTTCCGCCCCCATCATGCTCAGCGGCACGTAGCCTTGCGACTCGAATATAAACGCCGTGCCCAGGAAATCCTTTGGAGTAACGCCAATGATCGTCGCAGGTTTGCCGTTGAGCAGGACCTGCTTTCCGATGATCCCCGCATCGCCGCCGAATCTACGCTGCCAATACGAATATCCGAGCACGACCAACGGCGGCTCGCCCGGCGTCTCGCCCTCGTTGGTCAGCAGCAACCGCCCGGCTGCCGGTTTGAGTCTCAGCGTCGAGAAATAGTTGTTGCTCACGAAGGTGTAGACGAATTGATCGGCCTGCCCGTCCAGGCTGAGTCCTCCAACCCCAATCTGATAGGCGAAAACATCGGAGAACTCGCTGGTCTGCTTGCGGAGATCCTGCAGCGCCGGAAAGGACATCTGGAAGAGAAGCGGTGTTTCCCTGGGCGACGAGGCGATCACCACGAGCTGGCTCGGATTGCGCACCGGCAGCGGCTTAAACAGGAACTGGTTCACAATGCTGAAGATGGCGGTATTCGCGCCGATTCCCAGGGCCAGCGTCAGGACGATTACCGCCGTCAACCCAGGCGAGTTTCGCAGCACCCGAAAACCGTAGCGCACATCCTGCCAAAAAGTTCTCATGGTCACGCCCCGTCAAATCAAGCGATTCTGCTCATTTAGAATACGCACGAAGTTGGCCAAGGATTCATGGCTTCTATCTCGTAGTCGCGATATGAGTTAGCAAAGTCACGGGCGGGATTGGCGAAGAGGTTGAGCGAATCCGGGACGAAACCGTTGTGGAATCGAACAGGTTGGCGCTTGGTTGCAACGCTGGCAGCACGTCCGCGGCAAACTTGGCACGAAACCACAACGTTGCTTCAAATCCACGGCGCAGAGCGTGCTTAACAGAGCTGTTTTTGACACGATTAGAAATGCACTCCGTCCTTTGTTTTGTTTGACTTACGAGAAATTCTAATAATTTCGCACGCGATTAGAAATCGACTGTGAGAGATCCTTGCGCCCTGTGTCTTCGATTCCCGTCGGCGTCAATTTTCGAAAATGACCTGGGCTAGGGCGAAGTTTCCACTGTGCGTGATCGAGAGCGAGATATTCTTCATGCCCAGCTTTGTCGCGAACTCGCTGGCGACGCCGCTTAGACGCAGCGTCGGTTTACCGCCTGGCAAGTTCGTTACTTCGATGTCCCGCCAGCGCACGCCATGGCGCCAGCCCGTGCCGAGCGCTTTCATTGCCGCTTCTTTTACGGCGAAGCGGCCCGCGTAGCGCTCGAATTTATTTTTGTGGCGCTCGCAGTAGGCGATTTCGGCCGGTGTGAAGAGGCGCTCGATGAAGGGCTTGCCGTGGCGCTCAATGGCCGATTGAATCCGGTCAATTTCTGCAATGTCCAATCCCATCCCGACAATCACGCTTGCTCCCGTTGAATCGTGCAATCGGCCTCTGCAACTCCCGCGGATTATACCTATAATCGAAAGGTGAAGACGCGTAGCACGGCACGTCGAGCGGCAAATCCTCCCAGAACGAAGAAGCCACACGCAGCGGACGCAGTCGCAGCCGCGAACGGCGCCAAGGAATGGGCGCAACGCCGCTCGGATGGCATCGTTGTCCTCCAGGCTGAGCCGCTTGCTCGCCAGAAATGGCTGGCGCATGGTTTCAGCACGCGCGGCGGCGGGGCGAGCCACCTCGAAAATCCCATCGCCCGATCCAAGCAGACTGAACTCGTCCTAAATCTGGGCTTCAGCGAATGGGACGAGCGCGCTCGAGTAGAAGAGAATCGCCGCCGGTTTCAGAAGGCGCTCGGCGCGGAATCTTTGACGCTCGTCGCCTTGCGCCAAATCCATTCCGACATCATTCACGTGATCGACGCTGCGCCTCCGCAACCGCTTCGAGGCGATGCGCTCGTCACCGACGCGTCCGGGCTTCTTATTGCCGTGCAGACTGCGGATTGCGTTCCGATTCTTCTTGCCGATCCCGAGCATCGCGTCGTCGCGGCTGTTCATGCCGGATGGCGCGGGACCGTCAAGCGCATTGCCGAGAAAACTGTCGGGCGTATGCGTATGTTCTTTGGCTCGCGTCCCGAAAAAATCCTCGCTGCGCTCGGCCCCGGCATCGGCCGCTGCTGTTATGAAGTTGGGCCGGAAGTCGCCAAGGAATTCGCCAGCCAGTTTGATGTTGCGCGGGAATGGTTCGATGGGCCTTACGACGTGCTGGCTTCCGGGGAAGATCCGAATCCGTTGCCGTGGCTTACGATGATGCCGCCGGGGCATCAGCCGGAGCCACCGCGCGTGCAGCTTGATTTGAGCGCCGCGAATCGCGCCATTCTTGAAGGTGCCGGCGTCGCGGCAAAGAATATATCGGCGAGCGAGCTTTGCACTTCCTGCCGCACGGATCTTCTCTTCAGTTATCGCCGCGAGAAAATCACCGGGCGATTGATGGCGGCGATTGGTATTCGATTGAAGTAGCGCCGGCGTACCCGCCAGCATCTTAGGACCACCGGATTCGGCGAAAGCTGCTCTTGTACGCGGAGCGCGACATCAAATACATTGCCGTGATTGAGCTGAGTAGTCCGCGCGTGTGTGTTGCCAATGGAGAGATTCGTAGTCGACGGAGGGCGCGTCGATTGCATTGCAATCGCACAGCGATTGACCGGCGCCCCTACGAACCCGAAGACCAGACGACGCGGTTCATGGTTCGGGAATTCTGCCGCGCTAGATTTGGAGATGTGGCGAGCCGTCGACGGAGGGCGCGTCGATTGCATTGCAATCGCACAGCGATTGACCGGCGCCCCTACGAACCCGAAGACCAGACGACGCGGTTCATGGTTCGGGAATTCTGCCGCGCTAGATTTGGAGATGTGGCGAGCCGTCGACGGAGGGCGCGTCGATTGCATTGCAATCGCACAGCGATTGACCGGCGCCCCTACGAACCCGAAGACGGGACGACGGGGTTCATGGGTCGGGAGTTGTGCCGCGCGAGATCTGGAGATTTGGCATGCGAGCGGTCGACGGAGGGCGCAGCAAGCGGCGCCCCTACGAAGCATCGGCTGGGCGCATGTGGGTGCAGAGCAGATTGATTGTCACAAAAACGCCGGCTGGCAGCCGGCGCTACGGAGCTTCGTTGTACGGGCGCAGCTTAGTTTGCTGGCGGCGAGTTATTCGGCGGTCGGCTCTGTTAGCGCGAGATCACTTGCGTTTGATTGATTGAGATTAGGCGGTAGCGGATGCCGCGCCAGCGGATTTGATTGGTGGCTAGCGAGGCGCAGAAATTTACGAAGAATAGGAACGGAATCACCGGGGCTAGGACCGTCCACGTCCAAGCCCATTGGCGCATCTGCGGCTTCCATTCGGGCAGCAAATCTCCGATCGCGATCGTGCGCAGTGCGCCTTTGATGGCCGCGAAGAGCGGAATCGCGAATGCTAACATCAGCGTCTCGCCCCAGACTTCGCCTGCCAGCATCTGCTTCAAAATCACGATGAAGGCTACGAGGGCGGTGAGCACGTAGGTGGCGTTGGTGACCGCGGCGATGGTCCACATCGTCGAGGAATAGACGCGCGTCAAAATAATTTGCCGGTTCGTGAATTCCAGCAACTCCTCCCAAGTCGTAGCGTAAGGCGTGGGCGCGAAACATTCCGGGACGAATTCGATCAAGCGTCCGTCATGGTTTAGCGCGTTTGTGAGCGTCAAGTCGTCGCTCACTGCTCCTTGCCAATAGGCGAGGCCGCCGATTTCCTGGAAGACTTGCCGGCGGATGGCGGTTCCGCCGCCCCAGCAGAAATTCCGAGAATGTTCGCCAAGCATGGTCGCGATGCTGGCGTTCCACACCGATCCAACTGCGCTGGCAAGGCCGCTCTTGCCATTGCGCCGCACGGGGATGAGCCAGCGATAGGTGGTGGTTGCGCCGACGCGCGGATTTCCGAGCGGAGTGACCAGCTTCGTTAACCAGCCGCGGCTCGGAGCGATATCCGAATCCGTGAACACAAAAACGTCATAGGCTTCGGTGAGTCCTTCGACCGCTTTGCGGAGGTTGCTCACTTTTTCGCCCGAATCTTCGGGCGGCCCGGCAATCACGAGATGAATAGTCCGGCGGCTGAGCGACTTTACGCGTTCGATGACTTTCACCGACGAATCAGTGCTCTTCGCCACCACGAAGACCAGCTCGTAGTTGGGATAATCGAAGTGCGTGAGCGCCATCAGGTTGGATTCGAGGCCTGGATCAGCGCCCTTGCACGGACAAATCACGGCTACGCGCGGGCTGTAGAATCCCGCGTGGGTGGCGAGGCGGCGGCGGACGAAACGCAGCCAGCCGAGTCCCTGCACGACCGAGTAGAGGCCTTGCAGAAGTTGCTGAATCGCCAGAATGTAGAAGAGAACAAGCACCTTAACGGGAGCGTAGCAGATTGAAACAGGGCTGACACCGCTCGCGTGGGGAGGGTGTGGCGTCAGCGTTACGGTTGTTAAATGGGGCCGGCGTCTCTGCCGGCAGATTGCGAGCGGAACCGTGTCAAATCTCAACGACCAGTGTGGTGCAACATCAATCTAATCGGTCTTGTTCGGCGAGGTGCTTCCGCGCATGACTGTCGCCCTCATTTACGATTTTGCTCGTCGGATGCCGGCGGGGACGCCGGCGCTACCAATGCTGCGTTGACACTTTTTTCGGAGGTGTTTAGACTTTCCGTACCCTCTCAGGGCGTCAGAACGAACTTTCCATAGCGAGGTGCTTCGATGGCTACTCCCGCTCAGCAGCCAATTGATGAATCGAAATTGAATGCGTTCCTTGGCCAAGCCGTCACCGAGATGGGCGCGGCGATGAATGCTGCGCTTATCATTCTTGGCGATAAACTTGGCCTCTATAAAGCGATGGCCGGCGCCGGCCCGCTTACTTCCGCGCAAGTGGCGCAGAAGACCAATCTGAACGAACGCTACGTGCGCGAATGGCTATCCGCGCAGGCGGCGGGCGGATTCCTGACCTACGATGCCGCGGCGCAAACTTTCACTTTGCCTCCCGAGCAGGCTTTTGCGCTGGCGATGGAAGACAGCCCGGTTTATTTGCCGGGATTTTTCTTCATTGTCTCATCGGTGATGAAGGACGTGCCGAAAATCGAGGAGGGTTTTCGCACCGGCAAAGGCGTCGGATGGCACGAACACGATCACGAACTCTTTCACGGCACGGAGAAATTCTTCCGGCCGAATTACCGGGCGCATCTGGTGAGCCAGTGGATTCCGGCGCTCGACGGGGTCGAGGCGAAATTGAAGGCGGGGGCGAAGGTGGCCGACGTCGGGTGCGGCCTGGGCACTTCGGCGATTCTGATGGCGCAGGCTTATCCGAAATCAACTTTCGTGGGGTTCGACTATCACGATCGCTCGATCGAGCTGGCTCGCGAAGCGGCCAAGCGAGCGGGGGTGAGCGATCGCGTCAAGTTCGAAGTCTCGATGGCGAAGAATTTTCCCGGGAGCGGCTACGATTTCATCGCGTTCTTCGATTGCCTGCACGACATGGGCGATCCTGAAGGCGCGGCGCGGCACGCGCTGAAGTCGCTCGCGCCCGACGGTACTTGGATGATTGTCGAGCCGTATGCCAACGATCGGCTCGAGGACAATCTTAATCCCATTGGCCGCGTTTATTACTCGGCATCGACTACGCTGTGCACGCCTGCGTCGCTTTCGCAGGAAGTGGGCTTGGCGCTGGGCGCGCAGGCTGGGGAAGCGCGGCTGACGAAGGTGCTGAAGGATGCGGGATTTACGCGCGTGCGGCGGGCTACGCAGACGCCGTTCAATATCGTTCTAGAGGCGCGGCCGTAGTTGCGAAGCAGGGACGCCCTTCGCTACGTTCAGGATAAACCGGCGGTACTTTAGTTCTCTCTTCGTGCTGCGAAGACGCGCTTCAGGGCTTGCAGCGTTGCGGCGCGCAATTGTGTTTCGAATTTTCCTGCAGCGCGGCGGGCTTGCTCGAGCATCGAGGGATCGATCAGCAGGCCGCAGCGATCAACGAACGGGCCGGACGCGGCTGCCCTGGCTCCGCGCGCCGCATCGTCGGCATGCGCTCCCGCCGCTTCATAGAGATCGTAGTCGCGCGCAAATTCCTCGAAGTCCGCCTGGCTCCAACGCAGCGCTTGCCCCAACGCCGCAAAAAATTCTTCGCGAAAGAGATTGAGCGCTGCGGCTTCGGCGGCGCTTTGCCGCGCGATTTCGGTGCCGCGCTTCGGAAGCGCGGCGCTTTTCGCATCGGCTCGGCTCTTCTTTTGCTTCGAGGATTTGCCCCGCGCCTTTGTCCGCGCTGCGGAACCTCGCGCTGAAGCTCCGCCAGTGACGCTTTCGCCCAAGCCAAGGAATCGCGGGGCCAGCTCGTCCACGTGCGTCGCCATAGCGAGTAACGCCTCGCGCCGGACTGTGCCCAACAATTCGCGATGCAGAATCGGCTGCGTGATAATCGCCGGCCGGTTGTAATCGTTCGCATAGCCGCGGAGGAACCGCTCGACGTAGGCCTCGCGATCGAGCGAAGCCACCAAAAGGCCCGCCGCCTCCCGGCCCCGGACAGCAATCTGCCTCGGTGTGTAGCGCATCTCTAGCCTTGCCCCGACCGCGTCCGTGAGGACGCGCAGCGACTCATCATCGAAATTTCTAGTCCTACGCGATTGCGGGATGACGCGCAAGCACAATTCCGCTGGAACTCCTTCAACGTCGTTGGGTGAAAAAGTAAAAGGCCCGTCGCGTGGACGGGCCTTGGTTTGTTGGTCGGGGCCGAAAGGCGGGAGGGTCTTTAGACCCTCCCACGGCTACAGATTAGTGGACTGGGGCTGTTGTGGGGCGGTCTTCGCCGCGGCGGCCGCCGCCGCTTACTGGCCTTAGGGGCTTATCCAGTTTGCCCAGGGCTAGCTCCAGGGCTTGATCCGCTGTTCTTACGAAGTGGATCTTCAGGCCTTCGGTTAGCTCGGGCGGTAAGTCTTCCTTCACGTTGGGCTCGTTCTCGCTCGGCAGAATCACTTCGCGGATGCCTGCGCGTTTCGCGCCGAGCACCTTTTCCTTGATGCCGCCTACCGGCAGAACTACGCCAGAAAGCGAGATTTCGCCCGTCATGGCTACGCGCGGGCGGACTGGGCGGCCGCTGAGCAGGCTGACCAGCGCGGTGACCATTGCTACGCCGGCTGACGGGCCGTCCTTTGGGATTGCGCCCGAGGGGACGTGCACGTGCAAGTCCTGCTTGCGGAAGAAATCGGGATCGATTCCGAATTCTTCGGCGTGAGCGCGGACCCAGGTCAACGCGGCGCGCATGGATTCCTGCATCACTTCGCCAAGATGGCCGGTCATGGTGAATTGTTTGCCGCCGCGCATCGCGGAGGCTTCGATGAAGACGATGTCGCCGCCGGCGGGAGTCCAGACGAGGCCGACAGAGACGCCGGGCTGCTTGACGCGCTCCTCGACTTCTTTTTCGAGGCGGACTTTCGGCACGCCGAGCGTTTCGTGGACGACTTCGGGCGTGACGACGCGCTTAGCCATATTGCCTTCGGCCATGCGGCGCGCTTGCTTGCGGACGAGATTGGCGATCTCGCGCTCGAGATTGCGAACACCGGCTTCGCGCGTGTAGCTGTGAATGATCTCGTGCAGCGCTTCGTCGGTGAATTCGATTTGCTCGCCGAGCTTGATGCCGTGCTCGGAAGTCTGGCGCGGAATCAGGAAGCGCTTGGCGATGTGAATTTTTTCGTCCTCGGTATAGCCGGGGAGCTCGAGGATTTCCATGCGATCGCGCAGCGGTTCGGGGATGGGATCCATCCAGTTGGCCGTGGCGATGAAGATGACCTTCGAGAGATCGAAGGCTACATCGAGATAGTGATCGCGGAAGTTGGCGTTCTGCTCGGGATCGAGCACTTCCATCAACGCCGCTGCCGGATCGCCGCGGAAATCGCGGCCGAGCTTGTCCACTTCGTCGAGCATGAGGACCGGGTCCATCGTTTCGGCGCGGCGAATGTGCTGGATGACCTGGCCGGGGAGCGCGCCGATGTAGGTGCGGCGATGGCCGCGGATTTCGGCTTCATCGTGCATGCCGCCAAGAGATACGCGCACGAATTTGCGGCCCATGGCGCGGGCGATGGATTTGCCGAGAGAAGTTTTGCCCACTCCTGGAGGGCCGAGGAAGCAGAGGATCGGGCCCTTCATGCCGGGCTGCAGCTTTTTCACGGCGAGATAATCGAGAATGCGCTCTTTTACTTTTTCGAGATCGTAGTGATCTTCGTCGAGAATGGCTTGCGCTTTGGCGATGTCGATGTCATCGGTGCCGGAAGTTTTGTTCCACGGCAGCGAAGTCATCCACTCGAGATAGGTGCGCGCGACCATGTACTCGGCTGATGCCGGAGTCATGCGGGCGAGGCGCTTGAGCTCGCGCTCGCATTCCTTCTTGGCTTCGGCGGACATGCCGGACTCTTCGATCTTCTTGCGCAGCTCGTCGACTTCGGCTTGCGTGTCGTCGGAATCGCCGAGTTCCTTCTGAATGGCCTTCATCTGCTCGCGCAGCAGGAATTCCTTCTGGCCTTGATTGACCTGTTCCTGGACCTGCTCCTGAATGCGATTGCGCAGATCGAGAACTTCGCGTTCTTTGGCGAGTTCGCGAACCAGGATTTCGAGGCGCGTGCGGACGCTGGCGGTTTCGAGCAACTCCTGGCGCAGCATGGTGGTGAGCGAAGGGAGCGTGCCGGCGATAAAATCGGTGAGGCGAGCCGGTGATTCGATGGTATTGATCGCGCTTTGGAGATCATCGGAAAGTTGCGGCGAGCGCGCGACCACGTCGCGGAAGAGTTCCTGCGCGTTGCGCTCGAGGGCGGTGATGCCGGAGTCGCGCTCGGTGTCCAGGTCGGGCTGGGGCTCGACCTGGGCGCGGAGAAAGGGCTTGAGGCCGAGAATTTCGGTGATGCGAATGCGGTTCAGGCCTTCGAGGAAGGCGACCACATTGCCGTTGGGCATGCGCACCATCTTGTGAACTTTGGCGGCGGTGCCGACGCTGTGCAGGTCGGTGCCGGACGGATCTTCGGTGCGCGGATCGAGTTGCGCGACTACGCCTAGAATCTTATCGTTGCCCTCGAGAGAATCGAGGAGGGCGAGCGAGCTTTCGCGTCCGACCGTTAGCGGCATGACGGCGCCGGGGAACAGAACGGTGTCACGGACGGGGAGAATCGCCAAATCTTGAGTGCCGGATTTCGGGTTAGGAGCCACTGGGTCCCCCTTAGGAATCACTATTACACATCGGCGTACGAAGGATTAGATGCAATCCAAGGCAAAAGGTGTCAGCGGGTTCATCATCACTATAAAGCGAAGTGAGTGTACCACACTAAAGTCTGTGTGTAAATGCTGTAACGCTATGTAAATTAGGCACTTATAACATTTATTTTGTTCGTTCGCCATGGGTCTGATTAAGGAAGAGACCGTGACTAGTTCGTCGCTGGCCTGGATTTATCTGCCAATGCCTGGCGGGCCAGAGCCATGGCCTCATCCCTCGATCTGATGCGTCCATCGAGCTGGGCGTCTTCGACAGTTCGGAGGATTTCTTTGAAGTCTGGACCGGGCCTCAGGCCGAGTGCGATCAGGTCGTCGCCGCTGATCAGGCGGGCCGGGCGGACTTCGGCGGGCGGCGTTTCGGCGAGGAAGCGTTGGACGAAGTCGTAGTTTTCGAGATTGCGGTGGCTGGAGAGGCAATCGAGGCGGTGCAGTTCGAGATGTTCTTCGAATCGCGGGAGACGTAGGAAGCGCTTGAGGGTGGACTGGCGCATTTGCAGGACATCTTTGAAGCGGAGATGATTGGCGACGAGCAGCGAGATCTGCTCGGTGTCGTCATTCGAGAATCGAAAGCGTCGGCAGATTTCTTCGGCCATTTTGGTGCCGACTTCTACGTGGCCGTCGAAGCGGATGCGGCCTTCGGGGCCGATGGGGGGTGCGAAAGTCGGCGGCTTGCCGACATCGTGGAGGAGCGTGCCCCAGGCGAGAGTGGGCGAAGCGCCGGCGGGCAGCATTCCGAGCATGAGCAGGGTGTGAATCCAGACGTCGCCTTCGGGATGAAATTGCGGCGGCTGCTCGACGCCCTTCATGCGCGCGATTTCGGGCAAGACGTGCGGGAGTAGGCCAAGTTCGTCGAGCAATTCGAAGCCGCGGCGGGCGGCGCCTTCGGCGAGGATTTTGGTGAGTTCGTCGCGGAGGCGCTCGACGGAGACGACGAGAATTTCAGGCGCGAGGCGGCGAATGGCCGCGGCGGTTTCCGGTTCGATGGCGAAATTGAAGCGCGCGGCGAAGCGGACGGCGCGGACGAGTCGCAGCTTGTCTTCGCGGAAGCGGCGCTCGGGTTCGCCGATGGCGCGGATGATGCGCGCGCGAAGATCGGCGCGGCCGTTGACGTAATCGAGGACTTGGTTCGTGCGCGGATCGAGGAGCAAGCCGTTGATGGTGAAATCGCGGCGGAGGACATCTTCCTTCGCGGACTCGGTGTAAACGACGCGATCGGGATGACGGCCGTCCGAATAACCAATGTCGGAGCGAAAAGTAGCGACTTCGACTTCAGCGCCGCCCTCGGTTACGAGAATGACACCGAATTGCGCGCCGATGGCCAGCGAGTCGGGGAAAAGCTCCTGAACGCGCTCGGGATGCGCGTCGGTCGAGACATCGTAGTCGGCAGGCTCGCGACCGAGTTCGAGATCGCGCACGCAGCCGCCGACGAGGTAGGCCTGATGGCCCGCATCGCGGAGCGTGCGAGCTATTTTGTCGGCAAGTTCGCGCGCGTTCATGCGCCGATTATGCGGGAATTCGCGGCCCCGTGCTAGGTGGCGCGAGTGTGGATTGTCACTCGCTGCTGGAACTCGCGACTGGTAGCGCTCGGCGAAGAAAGCGTCTCACCGGCGAAATGTCAGTTCGAGGTATGCGCGCTTGATCTGCGTCTCACTTCGGGTGATGGGCAACTGAGAGGATGTTGCCGTCGGGATCTTTGAACCACGCTACTTGGTCGCCGTTGGGCGTTGTCCAGATACCGAGTTCCTTGTCCTGGACGAAAGGATATTTTTCGGTGGCCACGCCGCGTTCTGCGAGCCAGCGGACGACGGGCTCGATGTCTGCCACTTCCCAGCCTAGGATCGTGCCCTGCAGGGGCGTGAAATTGGGGACCTTCGAGACGCGAAACTTGTGGCCGCCGAGGCTGAGTACCAACGCGAATTGGTCGAGGCTGATGAACTCGAAGCCGAGCTTGTCCACGTAAAAGGCGCGCGCCTTGTCGTAGTCCTTTGTGGGGATGAAGCCGGTCAGTTTTGCTGAAGCGAGCATCGGTGTCTCCTTGACGGCGTTTCCAGTGCTCAGGAATAACACTTGCGGGGCCTAATTTCTCCCGCTATTGTGACAAGAAATGTCGCATAAGTGCCATAGCATATTGCTGGGCCGAAATGGCCGGCCGCTCGCCGAGATTGCCAGCGTCTCTGCGGACCTGAAAGACGGCCATGTCATCCCGGAACATTCCCATCCGGAAGATCAACTACTGTTCGCATCGAGAGGAGTGATGACGCTGCGGACGAAGCAGGGCGTCTGGGTTGTGCCGCCGCTGCGCGCCGTGTGGATTCCGGCGAATACGCCGCATTCGGTGGCCATGTCGGGCCAGGTTTCGATGCGCACGCTCTACTTTCTGCCGCGTCTTTGTCGCGGTCTCGGCGGGAAATGCCTGGTGATGAATGTGTCGCCGCTGTTGAAGGAACTGATTCTTCATGCTTGCAAGTTTCAGCGATTGAATCGGAAAGTTTCGGCGGAGAGGCGCATCGTCGAGATCATCGTGGATCAATTGAGCGCAGTCGACTCCATTCCTTTGCAGTTGCCGCACCCCTCGGATTCCCGGGCGATGAGAGTGGCGAAGGCTCTGTCTGCGAATCCCGGAGAGCAGTCCACTCTCGAAAAGCTGTGCAAGGACTGCGGCGCGAGCAAGCGAACGATCCAGCGGCTCTTTCTCGAGGAGACAGAGATGACTTTTGGCAAGTGGCGGCAGCAATTGCGGCTGCTTCACTCCATGCAGGCGCTTGCCTCGGGAGAGAAAGTCACGGCAGCGGCTCTCGACGCCGGGTACAGCAGCACGAGCGCGTTCATTTCCATGTTCCGCAAACAGCTTGGGACCACGCCGATGCGCTACTTGAAAAACGGAGTCGATCGCGCCCCGAGCTCGGCGGCCTGACCAGCGCAAAGTTCTAAAGTGAATCGATGCGAGGACGATAGAGCTTATTGAAGTAGCATCGGCGGATCTTTGAAACCGGCAAACGTGCTTTCGTGAGTGCCACTGAAATCTGCGCCGCGGACCAAGAGATACTCGAGCGGTTTCGCGTGCCCGTTTCTCAATTGCCGAAGGCCCCCGGGTATTTCACGAATTTCATTGGTGTCGAGACTAGCCTAGCGGTGTTTCCCGATGTCCAGCCGAGGGGCGGCTGCGTTTTTGCCGACTTGCCGATTCCGACGGACAAATTGTACGGCGGAGCGCATGAGTATGTTGCACTGCTGCAGGCGGTCGAGCGGCGCCGCAATGCGGGGGCCATCACCGCTGTCGAGATTGGCGCCGGTTGGGGGCCGTGGATCGCCGCGGTAGGAGTGGTTTGCGCGCGTCTGGGATTTCGCAGGATCGAGCTTGTGGGCGTCGAGGCGGATCCTTTCCGCTTCGAATTCATGCGCCAACATTTGGCCCACAATCTCGAAAAGTATTCTGACGCGGAAAGGCCGGAGATTGTATGCCGCACGCTGTGCGCTGCAGTTTGGCCCGAGAATACGAAATTGTTTTTCCCGGTGATTGATCCGAGCCGCGATCACGGCGGCGCGGCCACTGCCGAGGCCAAAGACCAGGATTATCGCGGGGTGGCGATTCCGCACCGTGCCGTCACGGGGCTCACGCTCGAAACCATTTGCCGGCCGCTCGACAAGATCGATTACATGCATTGGGACATTCAGGGCGCGGAGTTGGATGTGGCGTTCAGTTGCCACGCCTATTTGAGCGCGCACGTGAAGTCGCTCTTCATTGGCACGCACAGCCCGCGGATGGAAGGCGGGCTGATCCAGTTGTTTCACAAGATGCAGTGGGATTTGGTGCATTACCAGCCTTGCGTGTTTCATTACGACAAGTCGCGCCCATCCGTTGAAGGCACGGTAGTGGCGGACGGAGAGCTGGTCCTCAGCAACCCGCGGTTGTGACTGCTTGTTCGCGACAGAGCCTTAGAATTTTGGACAAAAACGAAGGCTCGTCGTTTTCTCGGATACGCTCATTGAACGCTGGGATCCTTCGCGCGCCGACCAGGTCGGGGCCCTCAGGATGACAGGGCGCATTTATCTGCGTAGAAGCTAGGCGGTCAACTTCAAGACCAGGCAGGTTACATCGTCGTGCTGGCGCGTTTGGCCCACGAAGCGATCTACGTCGCTCATTAATTGATGGAGGATTGACGCGGCGTCGGATTGGCCCACGGACTGAATGCAGGCAATCAGGCGCGTCTCGCCGTATTCGGTTTCCTTTTGATCTAACGCTTCGACGACGCCGTCTGTGAAAATTACGAGCACGTCGCCGGGAGCCACCACGACATTCGTGCACGCGTAGCTGGCGGGCACATCCGCAACCGGGATTCCGAGCGGAGGGCCGCCTTCCGTGAGCCGCTCGATGCGGCCATCGGCGCGGCGCAGGACGGGCGCGTTGTGACCGGCGCCGACGTAGGTGAGCGAGCGGCGCGAGGCGTCGAGTTCGGCGAAGAACGCGGTAGTGAAGCGCAAGCCTCCGAGGCTATGTGCGCAGGCGTAACGATTGAGAGCGCGAACGAGCTCGTCGAGCGGCCCCGGCATCGCGGCGAGGGTGTCGAGGCTGGCTTGAAATGTGGCCATGAGCAACGCGGCGGGAACGCTCTTGCCGGCAACGTCGGCGACGACGAGTAGAAGCGGACCGGGCTCGCTGCTGCCCGGAGAGGACGGACGCTCGAAGGCATCGTAATAATCGCCCGCGACAGTGTTGGCGGGACGCGTGGCGAAGGCGATATCCACGCCAGGGAGCGCCGGCGGCGCGCTAGGAACGAGCCATTGCTGGATCTCGCGGGCGATTTCGAGATCGCGCTTCATGATCACTCGATCGGCGAGTTCGAGCGAGAGAAGGATGAAGAGGGCGATGGCGGAGAATTCGTAAAAATTGGGGGCGTCCTCGCCTTTCGCGTGCGGCAAGAAAATCGCTACGACGGGGAAGAAAAATAGTCCAACGGCTAGCAGAAGCAGGATTCGCCGGGCAGGCGAGAGCTTCATCAGCATGACTTGAAATAGCGCCCAGGCGGAGCGGAAGAAGCGCTTGATGCCTTTCTTTTGCGGGATCGCGCTCCAGTCCACATCGCGCGAGTAAAGGCCGTAGGTTTCGCTGGCGTCGCTCTTGAATTGGCGCCAGATTTGATCCATGGCGAGGCCGTTGGTAACGCGCGTCCAGAAATCGGAAACGTCGTGGACCGCGCCGGTGGCGCGATCGCCCAGGCCTTTTTTCGATGAGGACTCGGAGGAGGACATCGCCGGAGATTATAGGACAGAGGCAGGAGCGGTGCACCGGAGAGACGCTGAGGGCGCTGAGAGGGAGCAGAGAAAGATGGACGGGGTTAATGCTTTTCGGGCGAGGTTAATGAGCCGCCTAGCTGGATTTTTGTGAAGCCGAAGCGGTCGCGGAGTTTGTCGGCGGCGCGGGCCAGGCGCTCGAGTTTTTCTTTTTTGTCGGCGTCGAGCAGGGCGAGCTGCGTTGTCGCGCTGGAGAGTGATTCCAGCGAGACGCCGATGAGGCGGAGTTTCGCGCGGCCGTCCCAGTTTTTCGTGAAGAGAGATTTGACGGTGTTGGTGATCGCGCCGTCTAGGTCCGTCGGCTCGGAGAGAGTCTTGCTGCGCGTGATCGTGCGGAAATCTGCGTAACGAATCGTGAGGCTGATGGTGCGGGCGTAGAGACGGGAATCGCGCAGGCGCTTGGCGGCTTTTTGCGCGAGATAGCTGAGCGTGGATTCGAGCTGCGCGCGGTCGCTGGAGTCGGTGCCGAAAGTTTCATTGTGCGAAATGGATTTTGCTTCCGCATCGAGAAAGAATTCGAAGGAATCCTGGCCGAGGGCTTTGCGATAGAGCGCGGTGCCCCAGCGGCCGAACTTATCTTCGAGTTTCTCTTGCGGAATCGCGGCAAGCTGGCCGACGGTGCAGATGCCGAGCGCGTTGAGCGCAGCTTCGGTGACGCGGCCGATGCCGGGAATTTTGCGCACGTCGAGCGGTGCGAGAAATTCGGCTTCAATTCCCGCGGGCACCCAGACGAGGCCCTGCGGCTTGGCTTGCTCCGAAGCGACTTTCGCCACGAGGCGCGTGGAGGCAAGTCCCGCCGAGCACGGAAGGCCGGTGGTTTTGCGAATTTCGCGGAGAAGTTTATCGGCGGCGACCAGCGGCGGGCCGTGCAGGCGCTCGGTGCCGGTGAAATCTAAATAGGCTTCATCGACCGACGCCATTTCCACGCGCGGTGCGTGGCGCGCGAGGATTGCGGCGATGCGGTCGCTCCATTGCGAATAGAGTTCGTGGCGATTATCGAGAAAAACGCCATGCGGGCAGAGGCGCCCGGCGGTGCGCAGCGGCATGGCGGAATGGACACCAAACTTTCGCGCTTCGTAACTGGCGGAGGTAACTACGCCGCGTTGATCTTTTTGGCCGCCGACGATTACGGGAAGGCCGCGAAGCTCCGGCCGCGAGAGCAATTCGACGGAGACGAAGAAAGCGTCCATGTCGATGTGCAGAATCGGTGTGAGCGCACTGGCCGAAGTGGAGGTGAATTCAATAGTCGCGCCGGGTGGGACAGATGGCGTGACCGGCGAATGCTTGGCACGAAATCGGGCTAGTTTCGGCATGACGCGGTGGAGAGAAGAATATACACCTGAGGGATTCGATTGTGCGCGAGTTCGAGATGCGAGCAGGATGACAAGAGGCGAACTGCGGCAGGGCTAAAATCCCTCCCCTACAAAAGCACGGCCGACAATACTCTTGGGATTTGGGCTAGATCGTTTGTGATTTGGACTTGGGTCCAGGATTGGGATTCGGCGATCAATTTTTGCACGCCGCTGAGCGAATTGTGGCCCAGCTCGAGGACTAGTAGGCCGCCGGGCATCAGGTGATTTGGAGCGTCGCGGATTAGCGGGGCGTAGATGGCTTGGCCGTCAACGCCGGCGAATAGGGCGATTGGCGGTTCGTGGGCGCGGACTTCGCGTTGGAGTTGCGGAGCTTCGCCCAGCGGGATGTACGGCGGGTTACTTACGATGACGTCGAATTTTGGCGATCCTTCGCGCAGCGCTTCGAAGAGATTGCTTTCGATGAAGTGGATGCGATTAGCTACTTTGTGGCGGCCGGAGTTGCGGCGAGCTACTTCGAGGGCTTCGCGCGAAATGTCCGTGGCTACGATTTCGGCTTGCGGTAGTTCGTGAGCTAGTGCGACGGATATGCAGCCGGAGCCTGTGCCGATGTCGGCGATTTGGAGCGGAGCATTTTTTCGGTCGGCGCCGAGGCGACATAGGGTTACTTCGATCACGTGTTCGGTTTCGGGGCGGGGAATCAGGACCGCTGGCGTCACTTCGAAATCTAGGCCCCAGAATTCCTGCTTGCCGGTTAGATATTGCGTGGGGACGCCGTCGGCTCGTTGCGCGATGAGCGCGTGGAATTGTTCGCGTGTGGCGGGCGAGATTTCGTCTTCGGGGTGCGAGTAGAGCCAGGTGCGATCGCGGTTGAGCGCGTGCATCA
Source organism: uncultured Acidobacteriota bacterium (assembly GCA_963841235.1). GTDB lineage: Bacteria > Acidobacteriota > Terriglobia > Acidiferrales > UBA7541 > Palsa-147. Next base: position 110,717 of record CAWJBU010000005.1, read on the forward strand.
GCAGCAATTCGGTGGCGAGCGCGTGAGATGGGACGCCGGCAGACTCCAATCGCGCCATCGCTTCCCTCAAAGCTCCGCGAACATTCGGTGCTGCCACGGTTGAACCCATCATATCAATGCCGAGAATTCTTCAGGCGTCGCCGCCAAGTTCTTCGTTCAGGCGTTCCGATTCGTAGTGCGTAACCAACGCGTCGACGATTGGGGCGAGCTTGCCTTCCATCACTTGATCAAGCTGGTGAAGCGTCAGGCCGATGCGGTGATCGCTGACGCGATTCTGCGGGAAATTGTAGGTGCGGATTTTTTCGGAGCGATCGCCGGTCTTGATCTGGCCGCGGCGTTCGGCCGCGATCTGCGCGTGCTGCTTTTCCTGCTCTTGTTCGTAGAGGCGGGCGCGAAGGACGCGCATGGCCTTGGCGCGATTTTTGATTTGCGATTTCTCGTCCTGCTGCGAGACGACCAGGCCCGAGGGAATGTGGGTAATGCGCACGGCGGAATACGTGGTGTTCACGGATTGGCCGCCGGGGCCGGAGGAGCAGAAGGTGTCGATGCGCAGGTCTTTGGCCTCGATCTTGATGTCGATTTCGTCGGCTTCGGGAAGGACTGCGACCGTCGCGGCGGAAGTATGGATGCGGCCTTGCTGTTCGGTGGCCGGGACGCGCTGGACACGATGAACGCCGCTTTCGTATTTCAGCTTCGAGTAAACCTTGTTGCCTTGAATCGCGGCGACGATTTCTTTCACGCCGCCGATAGATGAGGCCGAACTTTCGAGAACTTCGACGCGCCAGCCTTGCGTTTCCGCATAGCGCGAATACATGCGGAAGAGCTCGCCAGCGAAAAGCGAGGCTTCATCGCCTCCCGTGCCTGCGCGAATTTCGACGATGACGTTTTTCTCATCGTTCGGGTCGCGCGGCAGCAGGAGAAGCTTGAGCTCTCGCTCGGTGTTGGCGAGACGTTCCTCCAGAACGCGTTGCTCGTCGTGGCCCATCTGTTTCATCTCAGCATCGTCGGTTTCCGCGAGCAATTGCTTCACGCCGGTGAGACCCTTCTCGATTTCTTTCCATTCGCGATATTTGGTGACGACGGCGGAGAGCTCCGCGTGCGTTTTGGCGAGCTTCTGGTAACGAGCCGAATCGCCAAGGACTTCTGGCGAAGAAAGCTGCTGCGTCAGATCCTCGTACTTCGACTCGATTTGGATCAGCTTGTCGTAAAGCTTGTCTTTTGACATGGCCGTGCCTCAGGGGCTTCGGAAAATGGAAAAGGGCAAATAGAAAATGGGAAAACTGCTCGGATGCTGCAAACGCCGTCTGGGCGGCGCGAGGGTTTCGGCTAATAGAACGCGGTGGTCATTGCTGACGGCCTGAATTTGAGGATAGACGCAAAGCTGGGGTGTGTCAAATTGCGGGCGCGTTGCTGTGATTTGCGGCGTGTAATACGATACGTTCGCGATTATGAGCGAAACGGCGACGCAACTCGCATCGGGAGCGCGCGATGACGCGGGCATGCTGTTCGGCTTCTGGTATCCCGCGGCGCGCAGCGCGCAGGTGGGCCGGAACAGAATGGCGACGGCGCTGCTGCTGGAAATTCCGCTGGTGCTGGGGCGCGATCGCGAGGGGCGGCCGTTTGCGATGCGCGATGCCTGCCCGCATCGTGGAATGCCGCTTTCGTTCGGGCGGCTCGAAGCGGCAAACGTCGAGTGCAGCTATCACGGCTGGCAGTTCGATGTGCACAGCGGCCAGTGCGCCGTCATCCCTTCGCTGACCGCTGATTCGAAGCTGAAGTGCGATCGGATTTTTGCGGACGCGTTTCCGTGCGAAGAGCGCGACGGCTATGTCTGGGTGTTCGTGCCTGATTCCGATGGACGCCCGCTGGCCGCTGGCGCGGTGCCTCCAGCGCCCGAATTGCCGAAATTCAGCTCGAGCTTTCACATCGCGCATCTCTCAGCCGAGATGCCGGTCAGCGTGGACCACGGCATCATCGGGCTGATGGATCCGGCGCACGGCCCGTTCGTTCACCAAGCCTGGTGGTGGCGCAGCCGACGCAGCATTCACGAGAAGCAGAAGGCGTTCGAGCCAATTCCGAATGGATTTCGGATGAGCACGCACACGCCGTCGTCGAATAGCGCGCCATACAAATTGCTGAAAGCGCTTTATGGAGCGCCGGTAACGACTACGATCGATTTCGTGCTGCCTAACATGCGCTTCGAGCAGACGCGTTGCGGCCGCGCGTGGTTCTCGAGCCGCGCGACGGTGACGCCCGTGCGCCGCGATCTCTGCCGGCTGGATTTTTGCGCGGCATGGAATGTGACGCCGTGGGGAACGCTGATGGGCGCGGGATTGCGCATCTTCGGGCCGCGATTTATCCGCCAGGATACGGAGACGATGGCGAAGCAATCAATTGGATTGAAGCACCGGCCGAAATTGATGCTGATTGATGATGCCGACCGGCCGGCGAAATGGTATTTCGCTTTGAAGGCGGCTTACTTGGAATCGAAGCGGACAGGTGCCCCGATGGTGCATCCGATGGATGGGCCGGTTATTTTGCATTGGCGATCTTGAAGTCGCGATGAGGTGCGATGGCTCTGTTGAAATCCTGCCAATTAACGAGGCGGGTGGAATGCGGAAACCGCCCGATCGGGTTACGCGGATGCCGACGGTCAATGTTTTCGCAGGGGTTACGCCCGCGGGCGGAGCAAGCCCCGCCCCTACGGCGGAGAAATTCAACCACTGCAGAGGAAGTCAACAGAGCCAGATGCGCTCTAGCTAAAGATGCCGGGCTAAAAGACCGGTGCTACAACAAGCGAAGAACTGGCTCCGCGCTAATCGGTGATGCTGCTCAGGAATGGATAGTGGTCGGCGGCGCCCATGAAGAAGATCATGGGAAACGAAAGCCAGAACGCGACTCTTGCGGCGAAAAGCGACCACTGACGCAGGCGCTCGGCTTCGGGCGGCATGGGAGCTCCGTTCTCGGCGGCAGCGCGATTCCACTGAATGAGCCGCTTCTGCGCGCGCCAGACGATTCCCCACGCGTTCAGCAACATTACGAGACCCAGTCCGCCGCCGACGCTGATCGAGAGATGGCTGTTTGAAGAGAACTGCCCGCCGTTGACGAAGAGCGCGGCGAAGGACGCAGCGATCACCACGAGTGCGATCAGCATACCGCGCAGCGCGCGTTGATCGATCGCGCCTCCCCAGGGCATCTGTAAGGCGTAGATGATTGCGTAGGCCACCAGCCAGATCCCGAGCCACTCTCCGAACCAGGTCCACAGCAGCGAAGGTTTGCCCGCATTCACGGCATCCGCTTTCAAGAGAATGGTGAAATAGCGCAGGCCCACCAGGACCGTGACCATCGCCGACCAGCGAAACCACGACATCGCGCGCGACATCAACGGCGCGTAAATCTTGGTGCGCACCGCGGGATCGAGCGAGCCCAGCAACGGCACGCCGACGAGATTGAAAAAGTAGAGCAGGCCGATCCAGATGATCCCGGAGACGATGTGCAGCCAGCGGAGGACGATTTCTTCGGTTGCCGTGCCGCCCGTCGGAAAGCTGATATGCGGCTGCTGCGCGGCGTGAAACAGAAACGCGAGGATTGCTGCGATCATGTCGAAAACCTCGGGGCTACGCTATCGGGCCTCGGTCGAAGTGTCAATCGGCGCGCGCGAGCCGCGCGAGAGCCCAGCGGGCGTGTTCGGCGATGACTGCGTCGGGCGATTCGGCAAGGCGTTCCAAAATTTTGACGATTCGGTCGTGCCGTTCGGTGCGGGGCGCGAGCGCGGAATTTCCGAGAGCGATGCAGGCGTTGCGGATGAGTCCGCGCCATTTTGCGCGCTTGATGGGGCTGCCGCGGAAAATCTCGCGGAAGTCGCCTTCGCTAAGCGACGCGAGCGATTCAAGTGGCGGCGAGAAAAGTGTTTCGTCTTCCGTTCTTGCGGCCGCCGGATTCTGGAGTGCATCGCTGTTCTGCGCTGTGGAGAGTCGTCGCGGCAAGAACTCGGCGAGCGCCGTGACCGGAGCATTTCGATTCCAGGGGCAGACGTCCTGGCAGATATCGCAGCCGAAGACCATGCGGCCTATCCCTGGACGAAGCTCTTCCGGAATTGCGCCGCGTAGTTCAATCGTCAGATACGAGATGCAGCGGCGCGCATCGAGTAAATAGGGCTCCGTGATCGCATCGGTGGGGCAAGCGTCGATGCAAAGGCGGCATTGGCCGCAGAGATCGGCAGGCAGCGCTTCGTTCTCTCGAACCGTAGGTTCCAGTTCGAGCGTGGTGATTATCACGCCTAGAAAAAGCCACGAGCCTAACTCCTCATTGATGAGCATCGTGTTTTTGGCGAGCCAGCCGAGGCCGGCGTGATGCGCCGCGACTCGCTCGACGATTGGTCCGGTATCCACATAGGCGCGCGCGTCGAATGGGTCACGGAATTCGTCGTGCATGGCAGCGACGAGCGCATTCAGTTTCTGCCGCAACACATCGTGATAGTCGTCGCCCCAGGCGTAGCGAGAAATCCAGCCGCGGGGAATTTCGCCGGCTTGTGAAGCGGGAACTTCGGTCGAATATGGCTGCTGCGTGCGGTAATTGAGCGCGACGACGATGATGCTGCGGGCGCCCTCGAGAACGCGCGCCGGATCGCTGCGCCGCGAATCGTGGAGATAATTCATTTCGCCGGCATGGCCGCGCGCCAGCCATTCCGGCAGGCGTCGCAATTCTTCGAAGGCCTCGGCCGGGGCCACGCCGCAAAGATCGAAGCCAACACAGCGGGCTTGCTCCACGATCCATCGCGTTCGATCTGCTGCGGTCACGCCAACATGATGCACGAAACTGCCGCTCACGGCACGCGCCTCGAAGCAAACCAGCCGCTTGCTGGATTATTGGCTGGCTGGACTGATACAATCCGGCGGCATGGCTAATTGGCGGCAGATACAAGCCCGCATCCGCAAGGTCAAGGACACTCCCGAGGCCGCGACGAAACTTGGCGAGCTGTATGCCAAGACTCGCGACGCCATGGTGGCGTACGAGTTGGCCGCGGTCGAGGAGCGCTCCGCGCACAACGACGAGGCCATTCGCTGGTACACCACCGCGCATCAACGATTCCGCCGGCAAGATTGGAAAAGGCGCGTCGAGGAAGCGCTGACGCGGCTGGGAGCGCCGACGCCGGAGGCTCATGCGGGCGACGCGGAAACCCATGCGGTCGCGGGCGCGGGCGATGAGGGCGAGGAACACGAAGCCCAGATTTCTGTTTTCGGCGAGATACAGGAGGCGGGCGGGGAAGAAGCCCACTCCGAAGAATCCGAGGAAGCCGGAAGCGCGGCTGGAGTTCAAGGCGCGGCAGAATCTCCCGCCGAAGCCACTGAGGCCGGCAAGAAGCGCCGGCGTCGCGGCCGCCGCGGTGGACGCGGTCGCAGGCGCGGGCCGGGCGCTCCGGCATTGCCGGCAGAGAGATTTGCGCCGGCGAGCGGCGCATCGCCCACATCGCAGCGAACTCCGCCACGTACGACGACACCTTCCCGCATGCCGGCGCCGCCACGCACGCCGCCGCGAACGCCTCCTGCTCACGAAGATTATCCGCCCGCAGAGAGCGCCCCGAGCCCTCGTGAGAGTTTCGCTGCTCGGTCGCGCGTTTCCGAGCCAGTTTCGGAAGCGCCGATGCTTCCCTCGGAGCGCGTGGCGCACGGCCGCGGCGGAGATCCGGCGATTGCATCGAGGCTGGCGCATCTCGAATCGCTGTTGCGGCGCCTGCTGGGCAGCCAGCTCCACAGCCTGGATGAATCCGATGAAGCTCCCGCCGGGCCGGGCGTTTTTCTGATCGCGGATTCGGATCTGGTGACGTCTTACTACGTCGAATCGTGCAAGACCTTGCGCATTGCCCTCGGCCAGCTTTCGCGCGGCGGACGCGGCCGGCGCGAGAGCAGCGGCCCGTCGTTCAAGTCACGCCTCGCCGAGCATCTGGAGATCAGTGAGACGAAGGTTGCCGATTATTTGAAGAAGCACTGCGTAGTCCGCTGGATTCAACTCGACGATGAAGCCTCGCATTTCGCTAATTTCGTAATCGGTGTGCTGCGCACTCCCCTGAACGCCGAGTAAGCTCCCGCTTCCTAGATAAGCCCATAAAGAAAACCGGGCAGGACCGCTTTCGCGATCCTGCCCGGCTTGTCGAAATCAGCTCGCGCCGCAGCTAGAACGTAAGATGCAGTGACATCTGAATGAACCGCGGGCTGCCAAGCGTATTCTGAATGATCCCGGCAAACTGGTCCGCCGGAGGCGGGTTCGTGTAGCAGGGCTGTGGATTGAAGCAAGGATCAAGCGTGATGTTGTTGTTCGGTGCGTCGAAGCTCGGGTGATTGAAGGCATTGAAGAAATCGGCTTCGTACTTCAAGTTGAACCGCTCGGTAATCTTGAAGTTCTTCGACACCGAAAAGTCGAATCGGACCTGGAACGGGGCGCGAAACGTGTTGCGCCCGGTGTTTCCGAAGCCTGATTCCACCATGTCGCAGAGTGTGGTGACCGGTCCATTGATGGGTGCAGTCGGACCGCAATTCGGCACGCCATCCTGCCCCGGCGCGAGTAAGGGAATTGTGAACACATTCGGATTGACATATGGGATTTTGGCGTTGTAGCCGGTCGTGCCTTGCTGCGCCTGTTTGGGCGTTACACCGGGTGCCAGCGGAAGAATCGGATTGGTGATAAAGTCGTCGCCGCTGTAGAAAATGTTGCCGATCGTACCCGAGAAGTCGTACATCACGAACGGTTGACCGCTCTCGGCGACGGTGATCCCGCTGATTCCCCATCCGTTTGCCACAAGATCGAGAAGCCGCGAGGCATTTGCGATCTTCGGGAATTGGTACACGTAGCTGATGTTCAGGACGTGAGTACGATCGAAGTCCGACGACGCGTAACTGGATCTCGGGATGAGCGGGTTGTTTCCATTGAAAAACAGACCCAATCCGCTTTGCTCGTCCAGGGCATGTGAGTAGGTGTATGCACCAGTGACCTGGAGTCCGTGACTTAGCCGTTTGTTAACGCCTACCTGAAGCGCGTTATAATGAGATATTCCTTCCGCCTCCCAGAAATTCGAATTGGGGTTATAGCCCACGAATGGTACGCGCAGAGCCGTATTGCCGTCAGAGAACGAGAAGTTGCCGATCTGAGTTTGAATCTGCTCATTCGCGAGTGGATCGCCGAACTGATCGAGCGGCTGCATGCCGTAGGTAATGTTTTGCCCATTGATTGGATTGCTTGTGGTGGCGATTCCTGGTGTATTGAATGGAATTGGCATCACTTCGTGGACGCCATGGTTTCCGACGTACCCGAGTGTCATTACGAGGGTGTTAGTGGGCTGCCACTGAAGGTCCAGACTCCAATTCTCGGAATACGGGAGTTTGTTTCTCGGATCGTATCCAGCGAATAGGAACGCGCGCGTTGTGTCAAGCGAAGGCGCGCACGCAGGAGTCACCGGATCCGGGCAGCCGCTCAATGCAGAAAGATTCGGGATTTGATTGATGATGCCCTGCAGAGTATTGGGCGGAAGCGGTAGAGGGCCCGTGCCGAATGGGGCGTTGCTCAGACACTTGGTTGAAGTGACGCACGACCCATTCACCGGAAGTGAGAACGGCTGTTGCGTCGTGACCCCGAACGGGCCGCTGATGCCGAGGCCAGCACTATTCGAGAATTCCGTGAAGTACTCGCCACGATCGGCGTACATACCGAAGCCGGCGCGTACAACGACATTCTTTAAGAAATGAGGGCTCCAAGCCACGCCGATGCGCGGTTGGAACATCCATTGGCGTCCCGTGAGTGTGGAGGGACTTACGCCTTTCGTCCCGAAAGCCTTGTTATTCCCCGCGACCACGAGACCTATATTTTGAATGGTGTCGCTGGGCAGATCAAATTTATAGTCTTTGGGAAAGAAGTTCGTAAAGACCCCGTTTTTCTCATACAGTGGACCGTCCCAGTCCCAACGCACGCCGATGTCAACGGTGAGGTTGGACCTGACTTTGATATCGTCCTGCGCGTAGAGGCCGGTTTGCTTGGCGCGGAAATAGCGGTTTGTTTCGCCGCTGATGGCGGTGCCAGTGTTGCGGTGTGCGCCGACCGTACCGGTGACAAACCCGGGGAAGTCGTTGAACTCAAAGAGAGCCACGTCGTTTTCACGATTGATTACGTTGAGCTGCCCGTAGTCCCCGCTAAAGCCGAAGTTAAACGTGTGCCGGCTATGGACCCAACTGAGGCTCGTACCGATTTCAAATTGGTTCTGAAACACGCCCGCGTTCGCAAAGTTAGTGGACGGGCCGATTTTCAGCTCGTGATCGCTGTTGCCGCTTCCGTCCGAATTGAAAATTGCAATTCCGGGGAAGAAATTTGGGTTCGGCAAGACAAGATCGGTCACATCGCTGGGTTTGAGAGACTGCGCCGTCGTGGCGTTTGCAAGTTCGCGAGCGAAGCCGATTCTTTGTACCCACGTCATGCTCGGCGTGAGAACCGTAGTGTTGTTGAGGGAGAAGACTTGACTGCCTGCTTGGAGCGATTGCGGAAAACCGGGCGAATTGCTGATCGCGAAGGGGCTCGTTGACGGATTTCGCTGGTAATAATACTTGCCTGACAGGCGATCAGCGGTGCTCACGTTGTAATCGATGTCCGCAACGACCTGGTTCGCGTTAAAGGTGCTCGCTGGGCCTCGAACAATCGAATTGCCGTTGATGCCTGCCTCCGCGGGCGTTGTGGACGGGATGACAAACTGGCCACCCGGAGTCTTGAGATTGAACAGCGCGAGCGCTGTCGGGTCGATATCGCCCTGCCCAAGAGTTGTGCCATAGGCGAGATTTGTGAGATTCGCGATGTCGGCCGCTGTCCGGGCACCGTCGGTCAATCCGGGCAACGTAAACACACCTTCTGTCGACCCATTCAATGAATCGCTGACGCGTTGGCCCTGGTAGGCGCCGAAGAAAAAGAGCTTGTCCTTGAGGATGGGGCCGCCAATGTTGCCGCCGAACACATTTCTCGTCAGTGGAGGTGTCGAGCTTCCAAGTGGAGGTCCCAAAGCCTTGAAAAAGACAGGCGTGGCATCCCATGCGTTGGTTTCGTGATACTCGTAGGCTTGTCCATGGAACTGATTCGTGCCGGACTTGGTCGTGAGTTCGATGTGCGCTCCGCTGTGCGCGCCTTGCGAGGCGTCGTACATCGAAGTTGTCACGTGCAGTTCCTCAATCACCTCGACCGGCGGCGTCGGCAGGCCTTGGCCAACCGCATCGTACACCGACGTATTCGTATTTACTTGTCCGCCGAGTCCGAATGATTCTCCGGTGTTCAAGATGAATCGGCTCGTCGAAACGTAACTCGTGGATTTACCGTTAAAAAGATTGTTGGCATCCATCGAGTTGAACGTGAAGCTGTTGCTAGTATCCCGCTGTCCGTTGGCCCATATGGCTTGGTTTCCGAATCCCTCATTCGTTCCTGAGCCGCTCAATAGATCCGCATTTACTCCCGGAGCGAGAATCGCAAGCTGCGTAAAGCTGCCGGTCCCTAGAGGGATGTTCTCTACCAAGTCCGATCCTAGCGTGTAGCCATTCGACGTGTCGGTTTGATTCATCAACGGGGTAGCTTCGACCGTTACCGTGGCGGTGACTTGGCCAACTTCGAGTGAGGCGTTCACCGTGGTCGTCAGTGCGCCGCGGACGAGGATTTGCGTGAAGACGACGGTCTTGAATCCGTCTTTTGAAAAGGTCACGCTATAGTTGCCAATTGGTAGATCGACGACGCTGAACGAGCCGTCACCTTTGGTCGTAATCGTTTGCTCCAGGTTTGTGCCGACGTTGCGCACCTTTACGGTAGCGCCTTGCACTATCGCTCCAGTTTTATCCGTGACTGTGCCGTTGATTGCGCCGAGCGTTGCTTGAGCTTGAACATGAGCGGTGAAAAGGACGGTGAGGCAAATCGTCAGCACGACGAAACGAAGGATCGTTCGATTCATCGTAAACACCCCTTCCCTCATTGAGGGCTAATTTTTATTGCTCAACCCCGCGAATAACGGATACACCCCTGTACCCATCAATCCGAAACCGCCAAGTAAATATCTCCGCCGCTGCGGCGTGTCAAGCTCCTCTCTGTGGAAATCCGACCAGCAGACGGCCCCCGCCGCAGCATTACATCGCCTTCGACTCGTGGTGCCGTAAATCTTCGGTGAAATGCGCGTAAAATTTGGATGAGAGTCCTGTACGGTGGCGCGGCGCAGCCTCTTCGGATTCGCTGGCACGCTGAGCTTTAGCCGTCTTGGCCGACTTCAGGTGGCGCGATGTGCGGACCTCGGTCGTCGTCCCGCCATCTGACAGCACGGTTTTGGCGTCCGCCGGCGGTCTGGAATCGCCCCATTCTGGGAATTAGCGCCTGCCCGCGGCCCCGACTGGCTGCCATAGACTGCACCCAGTTACCGTTTAACCTCGATTCCACCCCTTTGGGCGATTCGGGCTGGACGGGGGTGCCCGAAACCGGCAAACTCTGGTACGGTAAGAGTTTAGGGCGCAGTGTGGGGTTCGGTAGTTCCGCTCAGGCGCTTCATGACTTGGGGGGCCAAGTCAGTCATAATTGGGTCGTCTAGAATTATCTGAGGAGGGCTGGAGTTATGCTCGCAACTAGAAGGATCGCAAAATCGTTCGATTGGGTGCTCTGCCAGGCAGCAGGGATCACCTTTGACGCCATTCAATTTTTCAATAAGCGCAATCCGAATCCGTCTTTCACGCCGAAGTGGTCCGATAAGCCGCTTCTGAAGTCGTGGGAGAAGAGCAAGCCGACGCTCGGCTGGCCGCGGACGACCGATTCGCTTTGCCCGGGCTGCGTCCACGATGCGCGCGAGGCCATATTCAATGGCAAAAAGGATTGGACCGACCTCGTTCACGAAAAGGTCGGCGAAGTGAAGGCTCAGATTATCGAGCGCGATGGCCAGGTCTGGATGGTGAAGGAATGTCCCATTCACGGCCGCTGCGAAGATTTGATGGCTATTGATTCGAAGTTCCTCTCCTGGATCGAGAAGAACTTCCCCGGTCGCGATATCCCGGCGCACAACGACGAAAAGCTGCATCGCCATGGCTCAAGCACAGTGCGCTACGGCCGCGGCTCGGTTCTCACCGTCGATCTCACCAATCGCTGCAATATGATGTGCGATCCCTGCTTCATGGACGCCAATCAAGTCGGCTACGTCCACGAGTTGAGCTGGGAAGAGATTCAGGAAATCCTCGATAACGCGCTGATGATCAAGCCGCGCCGGCAGATGTCGGTGCAATTCTCCGGCGGCGAGCCGACCATGCATCCTTATTTCCTGGATGCGGTGCGCTATGCGCGCAAAGTCGGTTACAACAGCGTGCAGGCAGCGACGAACGGCATCGAATTCGCCAAGAGCAAGGATTTCAGCAAGAAGGCCTTCGAAGCCGGCCTGCGTTACGCCTATCTGCAATTCGACGGCATCGGCAACGACGCGAACAGCCATCGCCAGGTCGGAAACCTGTTCGATGTGAAGCTGCGCGCGATTGAGAACATGCACGAGGCCGGAATCGAAATCGTCCTCGTCACCACGATCGTCAACAACGTGAACAACGATCAAGTCGGACCGATCGTCAAGTTCGCGATGGAAAACCCGAAGAAAATCGCGTTCGTCTCGTTCCAGCCGGTCTCTTTCACCGGACGCGACGAGGAAATCACTCCCGAACGCCGGATGCGCCAGCGCTATACCCTTTCGCATCTCGCGCAGGACGTCAGCAATCAGGTCGGCAAGATAGAGCCGACGCGCGATTGGTTCCCGATTTCACTGGTCAGCGTATTTGCCGGCTTCTCGGATCTCGCTCACGGCCCGGATTCGCAGTGGGGCTCGCTGAGCTGCGGCTGCCACCCGAATTGCGGCGTCGGCACCGCGATCATGATCAACAAGGAAACGAAAGAATGGGCGCCGGTGCCGCGTTTCCTCGATACTCCGCAGCTCGTCAAGGACGTCACCGCAGTGACAGACGCGGCACGCGGCAAGGGCTTCTCGAATTTCATGATGGCCATGGCGCTGCTCAAGAACTACAAGCCCTTTGAAGCGCCGCCAAGCCTCGCGCTCTATGACCTCTTCAAGAAGTTCGACAAAACTTGGGCGCTCACCAAGGATGCGGACAAGAAATACGGCCGCACCAGCCCCGAGCGCACTTACGAAGACGCCATGAAGCGCCGTCAGAGCGATCCGTGGAATTTCCTGTTCATCGCGGGAATGTGGTTCCAGGATCTGTTCAACTACGATTTCCGCCGCACGGAAATGTGCATCATTCCTTACGCGACGCAGCAGGGCGAAATTTCCTTCTGCGCTTACAACACCGGCATCGGCTGGCGGAAGATTATCGAGAACATGTACAAGAACGCGACTGTCGCGCAGTGGTACAAGACCCACGGCAAGCACGAGATTTATGCCAAGGGCAAGAAAGTTGACCTCAACAGCTACGAACATTCGTTGCGGATCGACGGCGATGATGCGGCGCGCGTTCGTCACCTGGAGCACGACATTCCGCAGACCGCGGCCGAGGAAGACCGCATACGCCGCCGTCAGGCCATGGAAGAAGCCGCCAAGGTGCGCAAGATTTACGAAGAGCTGGTGCTGAAGAAGGCCCCGGAGACGGTCGTGCAGATTGGCAGCGTAGCAGCCATCAAGGCAGCCACGCCAAGCGTGCAAGTCGGTTTGACGAATATCGCGCCGGCCAACGGCAACGGCCATTCGAACGGTAACGGCAATGGCCACTCCAATGGCAACGGGAACGGCAACGGCGCGAAGCCGGAAGCCGCAAAGCCCGAAGCCGAGCAAGCCGCCGTCGCCGGCGATTAGCCTCGTTCTCAAACAAAATCCTAATTGTTACAACAGCCCCGGTTTCGCAACGGGGCTGTTTCATTTTTGATTCTGATGGAGCTTTGGAATAGAGTATCTAGAATGTCAAAACTTCGAGCCGCGAACGGCAACGAACGCCGACGCCATTTCTATCATTTCACAGTTGTCTTGACTCCTGTATCCGAGCAGTTGCCGCCAGTGCGACGGGGAAGCAAACTGATCCGGCGAGTGAAGAATCCGACAGGATATCAAGTTACGGTGCCCATGCTTCCCGGTGTGATCACCTATGGCCGCAGCGAGAAGGAAGCTCTCGAGATGGCGCGCGACGCCATTCTTTGCCACATCGAAGGCCTGCGGAAATCCGGCGAGCCAATTCCCGACGAGCGCCAGTCTCATACGGAAACGCTGCGAATCGCATTCACGGCCTAAATGAGTTCAGGCTTGCCGGTCCTGAAGCCCCGGCAGATACTCCGGGCTCTCGAACGCGCAGGCTTCTTCATTCACCATCAGACTGGTAGTCACGCGCAACTCCGGCATCGAACAAAGCTGCATCTGAGAGTGACAGTGCCCAGGCATGATCGGTTCGACTTGCCCGTACAGATTTTGCGAAGCATTTTGCGCCAGGCGGAATTGACGGTCGAGGAATTCCTCGAGTTACTTTGAGACCAAGCTGCGCGGAACGCCTTGTCGCACAGCGCTCCGACGGGCTAACATGAACACATGGAAGCTTGGTTTCCAATTGAGACTGACCGGCTGATTCTGCGCGAATTCCGCATCAGCGATGAGCCGGATATTCACGAATACGCGAGCGATCCCGAAGTCACGCGCTTTACCGACTGGGGGCCGAACACGCACGACGTGACTCAGGCAGTGCTGCGCCGCTGGTTGAAAGAGCAGGAGCACGGGCTCGAGCACTCCGTCACGCTGGCGATCGAGTTGAAAATCGAAAAGCGCCTCATCGGCACGATTCGCATCGACGTGAAGGACGAGCGCACCCGGACCGCGGACTTCGGCTACTCCTTGAATCGCCGCTACTGGAACCAGGGCTACACCACCGAAGCTGCGCACGCTCTAATCGACGCGGCGGTTCGCCGTCTCGGCCTGCGCCGCATTTGGGCGACTTGCGACACGCGCAACGTAGCTTCCTATCGCGTGATGGAAAAACTGTGTATGCGCCGCGAGGCCACTTTTCACAAGGATGTTCTCCAGAAGGGCGAATGGCGCGATTCGTATCTCTACGCTATCCTCGCCGAGGAATGGCTCGCGCAGGAAGGAGCTAAGGCGGAGAGCGTTGAGGTGCTTGAATCGCGCGCCGCCGGCGTATAACTTTTTTCCTGCAGAGGATCTCTAAGTCATGCCGATCTACGAATATGTTTGCGAAGAATGCCAGACGCGCCACGAGCGCATCGTGATGTCGAACGGTTCGAAAGTGGAATGTCCGAAATGCGGAAGCAAACGCCAGAGTATTCAATTCTCGGTCTTTGCCGCGCATAACGGCAGCAACGGCTCGAGCGCCTCGACTAGCTCCAGCTCTGCCGCGTCAACGGATGCCTCCTGCGGCTGCACCCCACGCACCTGCGGTTGCCATTAGCCGGTGAATTTTGTAGCGCCGGCCTTTCAGGCCGGCATTCTTCGCGGCCGCGCCCAGCTCGCCATTTCCGCGCGCGAATAATTCTTCAAAATTTCCGGCACCTTTGCCCCATCCGGCAAATTGGCATCTGCAATCGGCTCTCCCGCAATCAATTTCAGCGGCAAAACCCCAGCCCAAATCGGAAGCTGGTAATCCTCGGGCTCATCCTTAGGCGGCCCAGTGCGAATCTTAGCCGACACTTCCTGCAGCGAAAGCTTCAACACCGAAGTCGCTTTCACTTCTGAATCGCGCACCGGCCGCACCGCATCCCATCGCCCGGGCACGACGTGATTGGTGAACGCCTCGAGCGCCCGCGCCTTTTCCGCGGGCTCCTCAACGGCGTGAGCCGTCGCAAGAATAACGACCGATCGGTAATTCATCGAATGATGAAACGCCGAGCGCGCCAACACGAGCCCATCCACCAGCGTCACGGTGACGCAAACTTGCACCCCGCCTGCCAATGTCCGCAACATGCGGCTCGCCGCCGAGCCATGCAGATAAATCGAATCGCCCACGCGCGCGTAACCGGTGGGAATCACGAACGGCTGCCCATCGACGACGAATCCCACGTGACACAAAAATCCCTCATCGAGGATTCGATAGATTGTTTCGGAGTCATAGTGGCCGCGATCAGGCAGCCGGCGCACCTGTGTGCGCGGTGTTGGAGTGAATTCGCTCATGAGTGCAGCCTACGAGCCGGCCGGGTCGCGCACAAGAGCCAATCTGGTTGGGTGCGTATCGCTTACTTCGATTTCGGCGCGCCGCGAATCACGCGAAAGCCGGTGTAATCGCCGTCGGCAGCGCGGTAACGAGCCTTCGAATCCGACGGGCGGTCCGCGCTGCCGCCAAGCGTCTTGCCCGAGCCGTCCGCCGCAATCGCCCACTCCGCCACGTTTCCGCCGAGATCGAAAATTAATTCCTCGTTCTCATCGCCCTGGCCCGAAAAGCTTCCAGCTTCTTTCAGGAGTGGCGCGGTCCCGGCGATCTGCTTGATCTTGACTTCCAGTCGCTGCGCGTCTTCAGGATTGATCGCGTAGCCGGCCCAATAATCAAGCGTATTCTCGCCAGGGCGATCCTTGTAGAGGTCGGTCACTTCGGATTCATTCGGCAAGCGATAAGTCTGATTGGAAACTCCGCTGAGCCATAGGCAGTAGGCTTTGGAGCGATCGAACGAAATCCCGTTCGCAGGATAATTCTCAGTGCCCGCATCAAATTTGTAGCTTGTGTCGAACGCAGCGTATTGCGCCCGCGTTACCTCGAATCGCCCAATCTCGATCTCGCCGCGCTTCACCACTTCCGGAATCACGGTCGGCGGCGCAGGAGTGCTCGAGGTCGTCTTCGCCACCGGCAACTCGACGCCATAAAGCGTCCCCGTCTTCGCCACAAATCGCCGCCGCAGCGCCGTAGCCAACGGCGAATCCTTCTTGAAAGCTTCATTCTCAGGCGGATTCGCGTCGAAGAGATATTTGTCGAACCACGCCAGCTCCTCGGTCACCTTGCGCAGTTGATGCGAAAGCTTCCGCGGCCCGTGCGGCTCGCCGGGGAAAAGCAAAAACCGCACCGGAACTTTGCCGAGCGAATAGAGCGTCCGGTAATGCGTCCAACCTTCTTCGGTTGGAACGTTTCGGTCCACCGTGCCGAAGAAAATCAGCGTCGGCGTCTTCACCCGATCCATTTTGAAGATGGGTGACTTGCGGATATAGAGTTCCGGGTCTTGAATCGGCGACTTCCCGAAATAATAGTCATCGAAGGATTCGCCGAAATCCACGTTGGCCCAGTCGCTGATCCATTCAACGTCCCCCGCGCCCACAGCCGCAGCTTTATAGCGATCGGGGTCGACGACCATGAGCTGAATCGAAAGTATCGAGCCGTTCGACCAGCCCAGCGCCCCGATGCGATCCGGGTCCACAAGCCCCTTCGCAATCAAATTGTCCACGCCCTTCTCGATGTCAGGAATTTCGAGATCGTAATATTTCCCGCAGCAGATGGACTCAACCCACTTCAACCCGTAGCTGTTGCTGCCGTGATAGTTCGTCTTTAAGATGAAAGCCCCGCGTTGGTTCAGCAGATTCTGCGAGTATGCCCAATTTTCGTCCCAGGCATCGTGATCCGCGCCCGCGGGGCCGCCATGCGTGGCGGTGATGAGCGGATATTTTTTCCCCTCCTCGTAGTTCAGCGGGTAGTACAGAATCCCTTCGACGTCATCATCGTTCGCGCCCTTCCAATGCAAAACCTCGGTTTTCGCGATGGTCTTGTCTTTGTATTGCGCGTCCAAGTCGGTGAATTGAACCGCGCCGCTGACTTTGGCGCCATCGAGCCGTGCGCGATACCACTGCGCCGGCGTGCTCGCGGTCGTGTATTCGTACGCGAAAAAGTGATCGTCATCGCCAAGCGCAACGCTGAACCAATTCCGCGGCTGATCCCCGGAGATCCATTCGCGCGACCATGTAGCACCATGCCGCGTGTACCGCGCCGGCTTGGAATAAACGCCGTCGGCCATCAGCGCGATAAACCCATCGCTCGTAACTTCAAAATCGAACCCGATCGAGCGGTCCCAATCGAGATTCACTTCCGCGCTTTTTGCCGCGGCGACGTCATAAAAATAAAGCTTGTTGATCGTAGCGGTAAAAAATCGCGGATCGCTCGAGTACGGCGCAAGCGCATAAAATCCGGAATTGTCGCGAGCCCAGCGAACGAAGTAAGGGCGAATCTTCCCGTCGGGATAGATTTCCGTGTGCTTGCCGGTAGAAAGCTCCACAAGATAAGTCGCCGGCGCAATTTTCTGATCCCACGCATAACTCAGCTCGCGTGAAGCCACCGCCGCGGCCCATTTGCCGTCGCGCGAAACATCGAAATTCTCGATCCAGTCGGTGTTGTCGGTGACACGCGACACCTTCTTGTCCTTGATCGAGAATCTATAAAGGCGGACCGGCGATTCGTGCGGCTCATCGTCCACCACCGTCGTATCGTCCTTGCGCTCCTTCGCGCCGCGTTGGTAGAGCGAAGCGTCCTCTTCCGCGCTAAAAAGAATCGTGTCGTTGTCGATCCACTCGAATCCCTTGATCCCTTTTTCAAATTCGGTGACGGACCAGGCCTCGCCCCCGCGCGAATTGATTAGCCAAAGCTGCAGAGGCGCAAATTCGGGCTTGGGTTTCGGCAGCGCCCGTGTGCTCAGAAACGCGATGATCTCGCCCGAAGGCGACCAGCGCGGCCCCGAAACGGTATCTGTGCCGCGCGTAAGCTGAATTTCTTTTTTCTCAGTGAGGCTCGAAAGAAAAAGATTGCTGACGCGCGCGTCCTTGTCCTTATCGGCCGATCCCTTTACCCAAACCGCCCATTTCCCGTCGGGCGAAATACGGAATCCGCTCGCAGCCTCGGTGAAAACGAAATCCTCCGGCTTCCACGGCGATTTCTTCGCAGGCGCAGCGGCTGGCTTCGCGTCGGTCGCCTGTGCAAACGCACCGGGCGCAGCGAGCGCGGCTGCGAAAACCAAGACTGCGGCACATGCTTGCCAAAATCGGCGATTCATTTCGCAAATTCCTCCAAAGGACACTAAATCTTATCGTTGTGTCAGGGCATGATTTTAGTCACGCCGCGATAGCCCCAAAATCTGCGCGGCTTTAGCCTCTGAGGGCGAGTTGGCCCAGTTCCCGATCGCATTTACCGTTCGCTTCGTAGGGGCGCCGCTTACCGCGCCCTCCGACGACCGCGCTATAAAATCAAAGCGCCGCACAGCCGCGGACCCCTTAGAAAGACAACTTTTTGCGTCATTCCATATGCCAATAGCTCTTGACGCATTTAAGGGTTATACCGCGCCAACCAATCCGCCACTTCTTTAAAAACGTCGCGCCGCTGTTCGCCCAGCACCGGAAAATGCGGCGAGCCGGGATACGTCACCATGCGAACCGTCTTCCCGCGTTCCGCCAGCAAAATGAAATACTCCCGCCCCTGAAACGTCGGCACGCGAATATCCGCTTCGCCGTGCAGAATCAAAAGCGGCGTGGTCACCGCGTCCGCATGCATCACCGCCGAGAATTGCAGAAGCGGCGTAGGATCTTTTTCCTGCAACCGCGCGTCGTAATCCACCTGCCAGATGTCGCTCGTCGGAACGAAGCTCAACCAATCGGTGATGCCCGCGCCTTCAATCGCCGCTTTGTAGCGATGCGTCTGCGTGACAGTCCACGAAGTCATGAATCCGCCTGCGCTCCATCCGAAGATCGCCAGCCGATTCGGATCTGCCCAGCCCTGCGCGATCGCGAAATCGGTCGCACTGTCCACATCGCTATAAGCCCGGTCGCCGAAGTGCTGATAAATCGCCGCCAGGAATTCGGAGCCGTACCCTGTCGAGCCGCGATATTGCGGCTGCAACACCACGTAGCCAAGCCCCGAAATCAACCGCGAGAAGTAATCGAAGTCCAACGTATCGTTGGCTTCCGGCCCGCCATGCGGCAAAACGAGAAATGGATATTTCTTTGCCGAGTCGTATCCCGCAGGAAACGTGGCGAGGCCTTCGAGCTTAGTGCCGTCCTTCGCCGTCCAGTGCACTACGCGCACTTCGCCAAGATCCACCGAAGCGAGAGTATCGTCTCCTTCATGCGTGATTTTCTCCAGCTTGCCATCGCGCACAACAGCGACATTGATCGAATGCGATGGATCGCCCACGGTGAACGCGGCAACATCCGGTGAACTCGAGAATGATGTATTCACGGGAGGGCCTGCGATGGCGCCTTCCGGCCAGCGAAACATCGGCACCAGTTTGCCGTCGCGAAATGAATCAATATCCGTGATCACGCCGCGGTGCGTCTCCACCCAAACTCCGCCGTGTGCATCGGACGTAATAGTCAAAGCCGAGCCGGCCAGATCGGCAGTGCAATCGGTCAGCGGCCCGCCACTCGCAGGAACCGTAAAGATGTGCTCCGGGGTAAGAACTGAGGTCGTGGTGCCCGCAACGGCCAACTCCCGCCCGCCATCCACCCACGCAATGCCAGCCGTCGCGCTCGCGATCTCCGAAACACGTCGCGCGCCCGAAGCGCTGCACACGTCAATGTACGAATGTAGATCGTGATGCCCAATCTTCGGCGTCGCGGTGACGACGGCAATCTCACGGCCGTCAAGCGACCACGCGATGTCGCCGATGTAATTCAGCGCGGGGCACCACCACGCGCCATTCTCGCCATGCACCCCGATCACGTAGAGGGAAGTCTGCGCATCCTCAACCACGTGATGCACCTCTGCGAGCGGATCCTTGGCCTCCGGATTCGCCAGCACAGCAAGGTGCGTCCCGTCTGGCGAAATAAACGCCGAATGAACTCCGGAAGGAAATGACAAAGTTATGGTTGGTTTCCCCGGCGCGAGCGGCACGATGGACAACCGGCCGAGCTTATCGATCTCTTCGATTCCATAGAGAGCATCGCCCTCTTTCGTAAAGCCGGACGGCGTGAAATGTTCTGAAAGCTCGAGCTTGCGCGAGTTCGCGCCGCCGACATCGATCAAGCGCCACTCATGCACGCGCGGACCTTTCACACCCGAGTGCGACACATCGTAAAGAATCGTCTTCCCGTCAGGAGAGACCGCCACGGCTCGCGCCCGGCGCAGCGCGGAATCATCATCGATCCCGAACGGGTGTTTGTCTGCAGCGCGCACGCTACCGCAAAACGCCACCACGAGAATCACCGCACACCAAACGCGCACACAGCTGGACGCCTTCCTCATCGAACGCCTCCAGGAATGATCGAATGGAGCGCCGGGGCGCGGCGCAGCCTCTGAATCGTGCGGCGGTCGCTCGCCCCGGGGAGGCCGCAGTCCGATTCGCCGAAAGAAACTATCATAGCGAGCACGAATCGCAAGAGGCGCAGCGCCGCTGCCCAGCCGGGAAAGCAGCGTTCACCGCGGGCGCGATTCGAGTACAATCGCGCTTCGGAAGCGGCGCCGACAGCGCGGAGATTCTGACATGGCAGCGAACACGAAGGCCCTGACCGCGGAAACGTTTCAATTCCTTCGCGAACTCGGCCGCAATAACAACAAACCCTGGATGGACGCCAATCGCGAGCGCTATCAAGCTTGCGTCGTCCAACCGTTTCGCGCACTTCTCGAACAACTTGCTCCGGCAGCAACGAAACTCGATCCCGAAATTTATGTGACCGGGCGCAGTGGTGACAATTTCTCCCGCATCAATCGCGACATCCGATTCGCGCGCGACAAAACGCCGTACAAGACGCAGATGTATGTTCTGTTCCGCACGCAGCAAGCGCGCCAAAATGGCGGCGCAACTCTCTACGTCGGCGCTTCGACCGGCGGCGCGACCGCAGGCTTCCGCAATTATTTCGAAGGCAAGGAGAGCGGCCTGGCGCGAGTAGGAGTCGCACGCGGAATGAAGCACGGCGCGTGGGTCGAGAAGCAGGGGAAGCGCCTCGGCCGAAAGTACGAAAGCTATTGGTATTCCAGCGAAAAGAACGACTGGATCAAACATTCAGGCTGGCCCATAAAGCCCGAGGAATGGAAGAAGCTGAAAGCCTGGATTGTGCGTAGAAAATTTTCCGCCGCGAGCGCCACGCGCCCAAATTTCGCAGGCGAAGCAGCAAAAGTATTTCGCGATGTACTCCCGCTATATCACTTCACGGAAACAGCAAAGTGGAAGCCATGACTGCGCCTTTTGTCCCGCCGCGCTTTAACCCGGCACATCGACCGTCATCCACACAACAGCCGGTCCACCATGAGTAAGCTTCTAAAAACAATCCTCTGGACTGCGATCTCTTTAGCTGGCGCCGTCGCGCTATCTGCGATCGCCTTCGAGCGACACGAGCCCCTAAACGCCGTCTGGTTCGTAGTAGCGGCTGTAGCCACCTACGTCGTCGCCTATCGCTTCTATTCCTCCTTCATCGCCGCAAAAGTTCTAGCCCTCGACGACACCCGCGCCACTCCCGCCGAGCGCCTAGAAGACGGCAAAGATTTCGTCCCCACAAACAAATGGGTCCTCATCGGCCATCATTTCGCCGCAATCGCCGGGCCCGGCCCGCTCGTCGGCCCAACGCTCGCCGCGCAATTCGGCTACCTCCCCGGCACACTCTGGCTGATTCTCGGCGCGGTCCTCGGCGGCTGCGTCCAGGATTTCACCACGCTCTTCTTCTCCATGCGCCGCAATGGCAAATCTCTAGGTCAAATGGCGCGCGAAGAAGTAGGAAAGCGCGGCGGAATGCTAGCTCTCCTCGCAGTGCTCGCCATTATGGTGATTCTGCTGGCGGCTATCGCTCTGATCGTAGTGAAAGCGCTGAAGGATTCGCCGTGGGGCACATTCACTCTCGCCATGACCATCCCCATCGCCGTGCTAGTGGGCATCTATCTCCGCTTTCTACGGCCGGGCCGCATCCTCGAAGCCTCGTTGATCGGCGTAGCTCTGGTGCTCGTGGCAGTCGTAGCAGGGCAATGGGTCAACGCCTCCCCCTCATGGTCGCAAGCCTTCACTCTCTCAGGCCCCGCTCTCGCAATCGCCATCATCATCTACGGCTTCGCAGCGTCGGCTCTGCCGGTCTGGCTGCTCCTCGCGCCTCGCGATTATCTGAGCGCCTTCATCAAGGTCGGCGCCATCGTCGCTCTCGCCGGCGGCATCCTCTTCGTCCGCCCAACGCTGCAGATGCCCGCTCTCACGCGCTTCATCGATGGCTCAGGCCCGGTCTTTGCCGGAAAAATCTTCCCGTTCTGTTTCATCACCATCGCGTGCGGTGCCGTCAGCGGCTTTCACGCTCTGATTTCCTCCGGCACCACTCCCAAAATGATCCTGCACGAGTCGCACGCGCGCGTGATCGGCTATGGCGCCATGCTGATGGAATCTTTCGTCGGCGTGATGGCCATGATCGCCGCCTGCGTGCTCTCGCCCGGCGTGTATTTCGCCATCAACGCTCCGGCAGGAATCGTGGGAAAGACGCCCGAGGCGGCCGCAGCAGTAATTCAGTCCTGGGGCTTTCCGCTCGATCCCCACGCCATCATCACGCTCGCACACCGCGTCGGCGAGCGCACGCTACTCGATCGCACCGGCGGCGCGCCGTCGCTTGCCGTCGGAATGGCGCAAATTTTCAGCGGCACGATCGGCGGCGATCGCCTCCTCGGCATCTGGTACCACTTCGCGATAATGTTCGAAGCGCTATTCATCCTCACCGTCCTCGATGCCGGCACGCGCGTCGGCCGCTTCATGGTGCAGGAACTCGGCGGCCACATCTGGAAGCCGCTAGGCCAGCGGGGCTGGATTCCCGGGATCTTGATTTCGAGCGCGCTCATCTGCGGCGCCTGGGGCTATTTTCTGTGGCAAGGAGTGCAAGATCCACTCGGCGGAATCAACAGCGTCTGGCCGCTCTTCGGAATCGCCAATCAATTGCTCGCAGCGGTCGCGCTCGTCGTCGGCACAACCATCCTGCTGAAAATGGGCAAGCTGAAATGGATCTGGGTAACGCTCGCGCCCATGGCCATGCTCGTCGCCGTCACCATGACCGCTAGTTACCAGAAAATTTTCGACGCGAGTCCGCGGCTCGGATTTCTGGCACAGGCAAATTTGCTCGCCTCTCAAATCGCCACCGGCGCAATTCCTCCCGACCGCATCTCGGCAACGCAACGCCTCATCTTCAACAATCGTCTCGACGCCGTAGTCACCGGAGTGCTAGCACTAATGGTCTGTGCGCTATTGTTCGAGGCTTTGACCGTCTGGGCCGGGATTCTATTTGCAGGCAAACAGGCCGCGCTGAACGAAGCTCCATACGTACCCACGCGCTGGGCCGAGGGGGACTAATGCCGCAAGGAATGGAACGAGCGAGCCGCGCATTGCGAAAAGCCTGGCAATGGCTCCGCGAAGTAACCGGCGACGCAGCCTACGAGAATTATTTGCGCCACTGCACCGCAATCGAAGGCCGCGCTATCTCTTCCGCCGGCAAGAGAATGACCCGCGAGGAATTCTATTCCGACTCGCTCCGTAGAAAATATTCAACAATCAATCGCTGCTGTTAGTTGGCTCCCGTAGCGCCGGCTGCCAGCCGGCGTTTTTGTCACAATAAACCTGGATTGTGCCACGTTCTCCGACCGCGCTATGCAATTGACTTGCCCTCCGCCCCTCCCTAATATGTCAGCGAATCTCACGCCAATCCTCCGGAGGCCAAGCATGAACTCCAAGCGCAGCAATCTGCCCGCAGTAATGGCCGTCACGCTATGCCTCTGCCTCGCCGCTCTCTATATGGTGGAGCGCGACAGCCAGCAGATCGCCGCGACAGTAGCAGCCTCCAGCCGCTCCGGAGCAAACGATCCGCGCCTGGCAGGCGCCTACCGCTTCGAGCGCGGCAAATGGACCTACGTCCATCTGCAAGGCACTCCCGATCAGATCGGCTACCAGCACGGCTATCTCCTGGCCCCCGAAATCGCCGACGCCTTCGCCTCTGTAAAGCTCGAAGACACCCACACCACTAAGCGCGACTGGTCCTTCTTCCGCAAAGCCGCGCACGACATGCTCTGGCCGCACATCGACGCCGAATATCAGCAAGAACTGAACGGAATCGTCGCCGGTGCCCAAGCCCACGGCGTGAAAATCGATATCGACGACCTCGTCGCCATCAATGCCTTCATGGAACTCCCCGGCTACTACACGCCGTGGTTCAACGAAAAAGAAAAAGTAGCTGATGCCCCGCATCTCCAAAGCCCCGGCAATTGCAGCGCCTTCGTAGCCACCGGAAGCTGGACCAAAGACGGCCAAATCGTAATGGCTCACAACAATTGGACCAGCTATCTGCAAGGTGAGCGCTGGCGGGTGATTTTCGATATCGCCCCCGAGCACGGCTACCGAATGATCATGGATGGCTATCCCGGCGTAATCGTCAGCGACGATGATTTCGGCGAAAATTCCGGCGGCCTGATGGTCACGGAAACCACCATATCCGGATTCAAAGGCTGGGACCCCAACGGCAGGCCCGAATTCGTCCGCGCCCGCAAAGCCATGCAATACGCGGACAACATTGACGACTACATGAAAATGATGCTCGACGGCAACAACGGCGGCTACGCCAACGATTGGCTCCTCGGCGATCGCAAAACGGGCGAGATCGCGCAATTCGAGCTGGGCCTGAAAGCCCACCGCGTCTGGCGCACCAAAGACGGCGTCTACGTCAGCTCGAATTTCGTAAGCGATCCCGAAGTGCAGAAGAAGGACACAGTCTGGGACAACAACGACGCCGACGCCTCACCGAACGCCCGCCACAAGCGCTGGAACGAATTGATGGATCAATCAAAAGGAAAAATTGACGTCTCGTTGGCAGAAGCGATGCTTTCCGATCATCACGACACATTCACCGGCAAAGATGGCCCCAGCGGCCGCACTCTCTGCGGCCACATGGACGCCGATCCTTCCGGCTCCAAAGCCTGGGAGCTCGAGCCGTTCGATCCGATGGGCGCCGTGCAAGGAAAAGTCGCCGACAGCAAAATGGCCGCAAACATGAGCCTAATCGCCCGCGCCGGCCACCCCTGCGGCGGCGATTTCAAAGCCGCAGCCTTCCTGAAAGCCCACCCAGAATACTCCTGGGAAGCCCCGTCGCTACGCGATATGGACGCCGGCCCCTGGACAGAATTCCATTCAGGCGAGACCAAGTAGCGCCGGCGTCCCCGCCGGCATCTTACGACCGCTTCGGTCGGCCAACGCCGAACTCAACCGCGGACTCAATCGTCCAGATAACGCCGTGATTTGCCTTGGCGTCCGAAGCATCAATGCACCGAAGCGTTTGGCCGAAACTACTCCGAACAAAAAAAAGAGCGGAGAGACTCGCGCCTCTCCGCCCGTACATCCCAACCAATGGTTAGCTGTTATCCACAACCAGATTGTTCGTCACCGAAAAGACATTCGGCACGCCATTCGCCCGAAGATAAGCAGCATCCTTATCGCCCTGGTTCGCCACTTTACCTTCCAGCGTCACGTTGCCGTTCTTCACGATGATGTGAATCGAGGGTATCGGCTCGATCGAGTAGCGCCCGAGCGGCGCAAACCCGAATACCGCTCGATACGTCTGCCGGCGGATTTGATCATCCATCGGTGAAAGCGGCAGCACCTCGATATTGTTCACCACCTTGGTCACGCCTTCGATGCGCTTCACGGTGTTCGCCGCGTCGGGCTTCAGCGCCGAATTGCGCACCTGGCCCTCCAAAGTCACGGTCGAACCGTCCACGCGATACTGCAAATTGTCGAACACGGACAAAAACGGCAGCATCACGAGCTCGTGCCGCACCTTTTCCTTCAACCAGCTTTCGTACTGCTTCGTATCGCTCGGCGCCAAAGTATGATTGCCGTTATTAGATGGATTTATCGCAGCGCTGGCGTAAGGAACGGCGGTCAAACCAAGAACGACCGCCAGAACGCCAGTGCCAAACAACCGGCCCACGGTGTTCGTTCTCCTGTTCATTTTATTCTCCTAATCCTTTCCCTTAAATTTGTGCAGCAATTTCGACTACAGCTACTTAGACGCTCTCGAGCGCAAGCGAGTTGCTAAAAATCGGACTGTGCGGAATCCTCGCAAATCGACCAATTTGCGAGTGAACCTCGAGCACCCGTAGGGCCCGCGTTTTAGCCGGGCCTGCACGTCAGAATTGTGGCGGGCCTCTTCGTCCAAGCTCGCGCCACAATCTGCATCTCGCGCAAAAAAGTTAGAGGTTGTCATCCTGAGCAAAGCTAAGGATCTAAACGTCTAATGTTCGCGACTACTTACGCCAACAGAACACATCGCAACGCATCGGTTAATCATCGATTTGGCGATTTTCTGCTACCTCTTTAACCGTGTCGCCCATCTCCGCCGCGCCTACTTACTCGGCGCGGACGGTTTTCCTAACGACCTCACGTAACGCACCAAATCCCAAATCTCCTTATCGTTTTGCACTTTCCCAAACGCCGGCATCCCCGAAAATCTCACCCCATTCTTCACAATCCAAAATAATTCCGCGTCCGACCATCCCTGCACCTCAGGCGATCCAAGATCCAACACGCGCGGATACATCCACTGTCCCGTTGAAGTCGGATGCCGCCCATCCTTCCCGTGGCATGAATCGCAGTCCATCCCGTAAAGCATGTCTCCATTTTCCTGATCCGCTGCGGTCCCATTCGGCTCCGCTGGCACAGACTTCCGCGCCGCTCGCGCGATGATCCACCGCTTCGAAGCCGTCGCCATTCGCGTCTCGAACGGCCCAGGTTCGGGCAATGCGCTCAAATTGATTTGCGTTGCAACAATGAATGCCAGCGCCAAAATCAGAAGCAAGAAAATGGCTACCTTGACTAATCGCGTACGCATCGGCGAGAAGACCTCCTCGTCTTAATAGATGCTCTGGATTGTCTTTTTATTCCTCTTCCTCGACATGTTTCAGGGGAATCATCTTCAGCGATATACGGATATCCCGCGAGCGCACGTCCGCAATGATCGCGCGTCGCACCTCTCCGGGCAGCGATTCCGGCGGATAGACGCCCGCATCTCGCGGCATGTGCCGCACGAAAAGCGCCGCCAGATGCGCGGTAGCATAAGAAATCGGCGTCGAATGGATTCCACGCCGCAAAATCTGGAACAAGCTCAAAAATCCCGCATCCCATCGAATCATCATCGGCTGCCCGGCCTTCACCCCGCGCACCAGCACCGCCGCAGCAAACCGCGCATTCTCCAAAATTTTCTTCCGAAACAATTTCGCCACAGCCTTCGGCGACAGCGTCTTCGGAAACCGCTTCAGCACCAGCCCGCGCGATTTCGTCAACTTGCCTTGCCGGTACCATCTCCGCAGGCGGTCGAAATCATTCCCGCCGATCTTCACGTCGAAATCTTTCATCGAAATGAAGTACGGTAAAGTCGCCACTTCATCCTGCGCCGCCAGATAAACCGTCGCCTCCCCGATCGGCGCCGGAAACCGGAACTTCTCCGGATCGCCGAATCGCTTGCCCTTGTGAAATCGCGAATGACGGTAATAAATCGGCTTCGATACTGCCTCATCAAAAGCCACTTCCGGCGACCACGTCGAAACCGGACTGGCGCTCTCCGTGCTCTCGTACAGCCGTATCTGCACGGCTTCCGTCGTGTCCAGCAATTCCGCCCCGCGCTTCACTAACAGATTCGTCAGTCCCGGCGCCACTCCCGCGTTGATCACCGCAATCCGGTTCTTGGACACGAATCGCTTGTGATAGCGAAGCTGCTCGGCCTTAAAGTGATTACGCGTCAAACGCGAATTCAGATCTAAATAATGCGCGCGCAGACGCAGTGCCGCCCGCAAAATAATCTCATTGAAGACCGCAGGCGATGCGTTCACCAGCAGATGGCAACCGCGGCCCGCGCGAATGATGGACCAGATATTCCGCGCGTTTACTTCGAAGACCTCAATCTCGCTTTTCTTGCCCAGAAACCGCCGCGCCCGCTCCACATCGCGGTCGCCGCACCACACCGTATGCCCCTGTCGCACCAGCAATTTAGCCAGCAGTGAGCCGGTGCCCCCCACCCCCAGCACAAATATGCGCATCGGCCCAAAACTCTATCACAACCAGGTAGCGCCGGCGTCCCTGCCGGCATCTGACGATTACGATTCCCGCTACGTGCAAAAATCACCCGCGGATTACGCAACCCGCGCTACCACTACTCCGGCGGGCCCCCAACCGGCAAACCCACCGCCGCAAAATCCGTCTCCGAATGTATCCAACCTAAATCCCCATGAAATCTCACGTGCAGCCACATATCCTCAAATTGGCAAAACAAGCGTTCGCCGCTCTCCTTCCACTTCACCACCGCTCGTGCATCCAAAATCTCAAACTTCGTGCCGCTCTCAATCGGAACTTGCGACGCGTGGAAGCGGTCGTCCACTGGCGCCTCGAAAAGACTCACCACCGATCCCGGTGCGCGCGACGGCTGCGCTACCGCCGTAATCCGCATGTTGCAGCCCGTCTTCTCCAAGCTGCCTTTGTCGTTCTTAAAGCACTGCTCCCCCTCGCCCCATTGTCCGTGCTCCCAGTCAATGCGCACCGGCACATAAACGTAAAAATTCCCAGCCCACGCGCGGAATTCCAGCGGCTCCGCTTTCGACACCAGCGGCATCACGTTCACTCCGCCTTCCACCATCACTCCCGCCACCACGCCGCCGACGGCGAGATTTTCATTTCCGCCCGGCGGCAGCGGCACTCCCATCAGCGTCAGCTTGCCATTCACAGGAGCAAACACCTGCCAGGATTCGCCCTCGCCCGCCGCCGCAGGCTCCTCGAGATAACGAATCACCAGCAGCGCCCCGCCCGCCCCCTCAAACGCGGAAGCCGATGCGGATAAAATGCGCGCAAAACGCCCGTCCTGCACATCGGCAGAAAAGCTCTTCGCGTAAACCCCGGCGCGATGCGCGTCGCGAATTTCCAGTCCCACCAGCGTGGTCGCAAACTTCGCATCGCTAGCTCCGGAAATACTCCTCACTCGTGCCACCACCGTATATCTTTGCCCGCCAATCGTAAATCCGCCCAGAACCTCCGAAGCCTCAGTAGTCCGCGGCCCCGCAGCCGCAGCCTGCTGCACAGTCGGCGCACTCTTCGGCGCCTGCGCCTCCGCCTGCTGCGCCATCAGCGCGACCGCTCCAATAAACGCAGCCCCAGCAATCCGCAACGTCGACATGAAACGTGAAGTTTTCATACTTCCTTAGATTCGATTCGGAGCCAACCGGACTGCACGCACTTCCCAACCTTAACAGAGGAATGAATGCCCCAAGAAGGAGAAATGGAGCGATCCCGATCCAAATTCCTTGACCCGAAAATCCCGCCGCACAATCGCTCGACCAATTGTAAGTACGCATGGTTACGTATACACTTCGCAAATGAAAGTCAGAAACCTGGTCCGCGTCGTAATCGTGCTAGGAATCGCCCTGGGATTGCCGCGGTCGGTTCGCACTGACGATTCGAAGATCGTAAAGAAGGCCGTAGAACGATCCACCCTCAATCAGCCTGGAACGAAGCCATTCCATTTGAAGGCGGTGCTGGCTCCCAGCCTCGAAAGAGATCGAGGATCGAACCGAACGGGCGAGGTCGAATTCTGGTGGGCCTCGCCGACGCAGTGGAAACGTGAAGTCCGCTCGCCGGAGTTTCATCAGATCGCCATCGTAAACGGCGAGCGCGAGTGGCAAAAAAGCGAAGGCGACTATTTTCCCGAGTGGCTTCGGGAAACCAGCGTCGCGTTGATCGAACCAGTCCCGTCGTTGGACAAAGTGCTGGAAAAGGTGAACCAAGCAGACGTTAAAAAATTGTTTGGGACCACGCATTTCAGCTGGACCACGATGAGTACCGACGGAACCGTGAGCAAGGGCATGGGCGCGGCAGTCGCGATTACCGACAGCACGGGCTTGCTCCAAAATGCAGGCGATCTGGGTTGGGACGGCTTGTTTCAAGAGTACAAGAGCTTTCACGGCCGCATGGTCGCGCGCAAGGTGAGCGTGGGATCGCCGGAGGTGACGGCGACGGTCACCACGCTCGAAGACTTGGGGAATGTCCCCGCTACGTTCTTTGACGCCGGCGCGAGCGGCGGCGATACTTCGCTTCTGCAGACAATACTCGTGGAAGAGACCGCCCTGAGAAAAAATCTGCTGCCCATGGCGCCCGTGGTCTGGCCTCCTTTGAAAGATGGCCCACTCGAGGGAGTGTTGACCACCGAGATCGTTGTCGATCGTTTGGGGGGAGTGCGGGAGGTGGGAACAATCGTCTCCGACAACCC
This sequence comes from uncultured Acidobacteriota bacterium, assembly GCA_963841235.1. Lineage (GTDB taxonomy): Bacteria > Acidobacteriota > Terriglobia > Acidiferrales > UBA7541 > Palsa-147. The sequence continues at coordinate 140,901 of CAWJBU010000005.1, forward strand.
AGGTGTGAGCGAAACGGTAGGAAAGTTTGTCGGTTCGATGCAGTTCAAGCCGTACCTTCAGAACGGTGTGCCCGTACAAGTGGTCTCGCGCATCACCATGCCGTTCAAGACGGTCAGACCCACTGGCGCGGAATCGTTCGAGAGTGCTCGCGTCTACTTCGAGCGCGGGAGACATGCCTCATTTCCAGCCGCAGGAACCGGGCAACCCTATGTATTGAAGGTGACCTTCCAGGCCGCTGTCGCGGTGGGGAAGGTCGAAAACGGACAGTACGTGGACACCTGGAAAAACGACAACGAATGGCGCAGGGAAGCAACGATCGGGAGGAGCCGCTGCGTGCGCGCCAGGCGCGGCGATGCGCGATACCAATGGCTGGAGGGATCGGACGTAAACCTTCTTCGACTGGTTCTGAGAGTGATGGAGCCGATTCCGGCCTTGGATACATTCGTCGAGTCCGATTGGAGAATCAACCGCGAGACAGTAGATGGAGTGAAAACAATTCGAGTTCTCAGCGGATACGAGAGCCCCGAAGGCGTTTTGGACCCAGAACACGCGCGCGGCTATTGGTTTGACGAAAACGGGAATCTGCTCATTACGTATTTTCTCGGAATCCAGACGCGAAGGCTCGAGTTCGCGGATTTCGGTGGCGCAAAAGTTGCGCACGAGATCCGCGTAATGCGCAACGGCACTCTGGGAATGTTGATTCGCGTCACAGAGGTCACAGCAGCCGGTGATCTACCCGAAAGCACGTTCGAACTCCCAGGACACGAGTGGAAACGCGCCCTCACCGACGAATTTCGATAAGACGCGCGTCCCCCATTCGCCTTTGCTCCTCTGGCATCTTCCGCACGCGAGCCGATCCGCCAAGTCCGTCGCTCAGTTGGTCTGAGGCGGCGCCGAATGAAGAAATAAACGATCCAGCAGGCCAGCCCGAGCGTCAAGCAAATCCCAAACTGCACGGGATAATCGCGCAGCAAGAAATGAAATTCCTTGAAGTGCCCGTTTGCGAAAGAAAACTCGTTGCTGAGCGAGAGAAGCGTGAAGGTAATCCCGAATCCAAAGAGCCACCGCTGCCAGCCCAGCAGCGCTCGCGTGCGCCGCAGCGATCTCAACTCGAGTTCCGGAGGCAAGGACGAAGGAACCCCCTTGGCAAAATTCTCCGCCAAAAGCAGACGAATCCGCTGTGCAAGTTCTGAATCTTGCTTCATATATTCCTCCACAAGGGCGCGCGTCGCAGGACTTGCCTCGCCCGCCAGATATACCGGCAACAAATCCAAAATCACTTCCCGCGTGACGTTCATTTCATTCCCTCCAAGGTTCGAAACCTTCTAAATCACTAAGCGCCGCGAATCTCCGCCAGCGCCAGCCGCGCCCGGTGAATCTTCACCTTCACAGCCGCCAGCGAAATTCCCAAGGCCGCCGCGATTTCTTCATAAGGCGTTTCGTGATACGCCCTCATGAGCAATGCCGCGCGGTCGATCTCCGGCAATTTCTGCAGCCCGGCGAGCACCGCTCGCAACTCTGCCTTCTGCTCCGCTTGCGCGTAAGGGTTCGCCTGCGGATCGCGCAGCTCATCATCGAGCGCAACCTGCCGCGATTTTCTTCGCAGCCCGTGCAAGTAAAGATTGCGCGCGATCGTAAACAAGTAGCCCTTCACAGTCGCCACCCTCACCGGCTCCGACGAAGTCCACGCCCGCACAAACGTCTCGGATGTGATGTCTTCAGCCTCAGCCCGCTCGCCCGAAAGGTACAACGCAAAGTGGTACACATCCGGCGCGTACTTCTTGTAAAGCTCGCCGAAGCCGGTCATCTCGCCGTCCCGTAGAAGTTATCCATGTGCGCCCGGAAAGTTACATCGCTGACGGCTTTTTTGCGCACGATTTCTCAGATTCCGAAGATGCCGCTCAGAATGTCCGACCCCGCGTGCGCAATCATCCCGGGCCGCAAGCTTTTGCGCCAGAGAGCGAGCAACCCATAAAGCGCGCCGAAAACAGCAATCTGCAAGCACGCCTGCACTCCCTGGTAACCATGCGAAATCCCGAAGAGCACTGCCTGCAAAATCAAAGCGATCCATCTGGTGTGCGCGAACGCCTCAAATTGCTTTTGAAAATATTTGCGAAACACAAACTCTTCACAAATCCCCGCGCTGATAGACACGCCGATCCACAAAAGAATTTCCACCGCTCGTTGCGGCAAGTAAGTCTCAATCGAAGCTGCATGGCTGGCTCCCAGCAAACGATCCCACCCCTTTTCCACCACCATCCAAACGGCCCATACGCCGACGGCGAGCCCCGCGTCCACGAAGACGTCCTTCGCGCTCGCCCATCTTCCTCCGATTAGCTCTCTCACCGTCGTTCCGGTCCTGCTAAGTCCAGCCCTCCACACGTAAATGAAGAGCCCCCACTCCATGGCAATCAGCGAAAGGTAAAGCTGCACCACGTGCGGGCGGCCCTGCAACACCCCCGGCTGCGAGCGCGCATGCCGCTGAAACAGCGCCCCGCCCACCGCCAATCCCAGAAACAATGCGATCAGCAGCCCCGTGTGCCACCACGGCGCCACCGGTTTCGGTCTGCCATCTTCGATTCTTGGTGCAGCGTTCGTAGCCATGATTCCCCTTCGTTCGGGCACACAACCGTCCGGCCCGATTCCACAAACGTTCGATTCTTCTCAGGAAATTGAACTGTCGTAATAGGTATCCACGAACAGCCGAAAAGTTACACGAACGCAGCTATTAAAAAGGAAGCCCGCCCGATTTGCCCCCCGGCCCCGCCCGATATAGAATGGCCTTGCTCCGACCTCCCGTCGCTACCGGAGAGACAACCCACGCGACAGAAGGCGAATCCCGCATCGCGGGATGACGGTTCGGGCGGAAACGCCTCAGCCACCCGTGTTTGGAAAGGAGACTCAGCGGCATCGCCACAGCGGTGGTGTCGTCTCTCGCCCGATTCCAAACCAGGTTTCGGGCGTTTCAATTTTCCGAAGGTTTATCTAGCGCCGGCCTTCTTGCCCTGAGCGAAGCCGAAGGGTCGGCCGGCATTCGCGTGCGGCACTAGCTACAACAGGGCCATCGTGAACCTGAGAATCTAAATTGAGCGCACTCAACCAACCTCAAAGCGAGTCCATCACCGACTCGCAAGAATCCAATCACCAGATGCCCCTCACCGACAAATTCGGCCGCCCCATCACCGACTTGCGCATCTCCGTCACCGATCGCTGCAATTTCCGTTGCGTCTATTGCCGCTCCGCCGACCCGGAAAATCACATGGCCGGCCACGAACTCCTCCGCTGGGACGAACTCGAGCGCCTCGCCCGCATCCTCATCGCCCAAGGCATCCGCAAAGTCCGCGTAACCGGCGGCGAGCCGCTAGTCCGCGAAGGCGTGGAAGATTTCATCGCCGCGCTCAAAAAGATGGGCGTAGCCGATCTCTCCATCACCACCAACGGCCATCTCCTCCCTGATCGTCTCGAAAAACTCCTGGCCGCAGGCCTGAATCGCATCAACATCAGCCTCGATTCCCTCGACCAGACCAAATTCGAAGAGATCACGCGCACCAAATCCTTCAGCAAAGTAATGGCAGGCATAGACGCCGCCCAGTCCTCGCGCCTCAAGCCGGTGAAAGTGAACGCCGTCCTGGTCCGCGGCATCAACGACAACGAAGTAGAATCCTTCGCCGAATTCGCCCGCGACCGCGATCTAATCATGCGCTTCATCGAATACATGCCCCTCGACGCCGATCGCCACTGGACGCGCGATCTCGTCGTCACCGCCGCAGAAATCAAGCGCCGCATCGAAGCACGCTGGCCGCTCGTCCCCATCGCCCACGAACGCAGCGAAACCGCCCGCAAATATCGCTTCGCCGATGGCCGCGGCGAAATCGGCCTCGTAGCTCCCGTTTCGCAGCCGTTCTGCGGCCACTGCTCGCGCATCCGCATCACTGCCGACGGCAAACTTCGCACCTGCCTTTTCAGCAAGGACGATCACGATCTAAAATCCATGCTCCGCAATGGCCACACCGACGAGCAAATCGCCGAAGACATCCGCGCTGCCGTCTACGAAAAAGAAAAAGGCCATCGCATCAACGAGCCAGATTTCCATCCACCGTCAAGAACCATGGTATTCATAGGCGGCTAAAAAAGAGAACGCATGAGCGAAGAAAACGAAGAACAACAAAAACTATTCACCCTCGGCGAAGCCGAGCGCACTCGCGCCGAACTCGAGCCCGTCCTCATCGAAGCCATGGAAATCCGCAAGAAAATGGCCGATCTAGAATCCGAAATCCTGGCGCTCACCGAACGCATCGTCCGCCAGGGCGGCGTAATTATTCCCTACGAACGCGCCGCCAACACCCGCCTCGAACGCGATCGCGTAGCCGCCAATCTCCAAGCTTCTTTAGATCGCATTCACTCCACCGGCTGCGTAGTAAAAGATCTCGACGTCGGCCTCCTCGATTTCCCAGCACGCATCCACGGCGAACCCGTCTATCTCTGCTGGCGCCTCGGCGAAGATCGCATCCGCTTCTATCATCGCCAGGATGAAGGCTTCGCCGGCCGCAAGCCCATCGATCCGCGCGACTCGGGCTACATAAATCCCATCCAGTGAGCGACCCATTGCATGAATCCGCCGGCAACAGCCTGAAGGATTCCGTCAGCCCCTATCTCCGTTCCGCCGCGCATCAACCCGTCGCGTGGCACGAATGGGGCGATGCCGCTTTCGCTCGCGCCCGCGCCGAAGGCAAGCCCATCCTCCTAGATGTAGGCGCCGTCTGGTGCCACTGGTGCCACGTTATCGATCGCGAGAGCTACGAAAATCCCGAGCTAGCCGCCATCATCAATGAGCATTACATCCCGGTAAAAGTAGATCGCGACGAACGCCCCGATGTTGATTCGCGCTACCAAGCCGCAGTAAGCGCCATGACCGGCCAGGGCGGCTGGCCCCTCACAGCTTTTCTCACGCCGGAAGGCAAACCGTTCTTCGGCGGCACCTATTTCCCGCCCGAAGACGCCATGGGGCGCCCCGGTTTTCGCCGCATCCTTCTCGGCGTAGCCGAAGCCTTCCGCACTCGCCGCGACGAAGTAGACAAAACCGCCAAAGCCATCGAAGACGCCGTTTCCCAAGCCGAAGTCTTCAAAGGCGCCCGCGCCGATTTCGATCCCAGCGCCGTCGACGAGATGGTCGGCGCCATCGTTCGCATGTTCGATCTACGCAACGGCGGCTTCGGCCAATCCCCAAAATTCCCTCACGCCGCAGCAATCGATCTGCTACTAGAGCGCTATCAATCCACCAAAGAACCCGCGTTACTAACGGTAGTGGAAAAAACGCTCGAGACGATGGCCCAAGGCGGCGTTTACGATCAATTAGCAGGCGGCTTTCACCGCTATTCGGTCGACGAGCGCTGGCTGGTCCCGCACTTCGAGAAAATGTCCTACGACAATTCCGAACTCCTAAGAAATTATCTTCACGGCTATCAAGTTACGCAGCGCCCGCTCTTCCGCGAAACCGCCGAAGGCATAATCACGTGGGTCAACGAAGTCCTTTCCGATCAAAAGCAAGGCGGCTTCTACGCCAGCCAGGACGCCGACCAAACTCTCGACGACGACGGCGACTATTTCACGTGGACGCAAGAAGAACTCCGCGCCGCACTAACCCCCGACGAATCCCGCGCGATGGAGCTTTACTACGACGTAGAAGCCCACGGCGAAATGCACCACAATCCAGCCAAGAATGTTCTCTGGGTAGCCCGCACCATCGAAGACGTAGCCCGCGAACTAAAGCTCAGCGAATCGGACGCCCGCCTGCTACTCGCCCGCGCCAAAGGCCAACTTCTCGAAGCCCGCCGAAAGCGTCAAACTCCAGCCATCGACGCCACCAGCTACGTAAGCTGGAACGCCATGTTCGCCTCAGCGTACCTCGAAGCCGCACGCGTTCTCGATCGCAAGGATTGCAAAGATTTCGCGCTGAAGACCATCGATCGAATTCTGAACGAAGCCTGGGACGAGCAGCGCGGCTTCCTCCATCGCGTAGGCGGCCCGTCGCTCGAAGGCACGCTAGACGATCAAATCTTCATGGCCTTGGCATTACTCGACGCCTACGAAAGTACGCTCGAAATCCGCTATTTCGAATTCGCCGAGCGCGCCCTGAAACTAACAATCGAAAAGTTCGCCGACGCCGAAGCAGGCGGCTTTTTCGATCGCTCCCGCGACGCCGCCGCAATGGGCGGCCTCGATCTAGCCCGCAAGCCGTTCCAGGATTCCCCCACCCCAGGCACAAATTCCATGGCCGCCATCCTCTGCGACCGCATGTACGCCCTGACAAACAACCGCCTCTATCACGACTGGGCCGAAAAAACCCTAGAAGCCTTCGCCAAAATCGCCCCGCAATTCGGCCTATTCGCCGCGAGTTACGCCCTGGCAGCCCTGCTCCACGATCGCCACGTCCTACAAGTAGTAGTGACCGGCCCGCAAAACGATCCGACAGCGAGCGCCCTAGAAAAAACCGCAAACAAAATCTACCGCTACGCCAAATCCGTCCTACGTGTGACTCCCGAAAGCAAAAACTCCTCGTTACCTCCAGCCCTAAACGAAACCATCCCCAATCTCCCACTCGACTATTCCCAAGCCCTAGTCTGCGTAGAAACCACCTGCCGCCCCCCAATCAAACAATCCGCCGAGCTAGCCTCCGCCCTGTCCGATTCCCGCAAAGAGTCCCGCGCCACAAGTACGACGTGATGCTACTCGCCTAAAAATGTATCTCGCGTGTTCTATGTAGCTCGCCTCTTCAGAGGCGAGGCCCTTCGCTTTCAGGTTTTGGTCCTTCCGGGCTCTCTCTATCTGCTTTTCCGTTTCGGGTCTTCGCTCTTAAATCTGAAATTTCAAATTTGAAATAGCTCTATTGACTTCCTCCACGACGAATGAATTTTCATCCGTGTAGGGGCGGGGCTTGCTCCGCCCGCGGGCGTAACCCCTGCGAAAACGTCTGCCATTTGCCTCCGCGCCGCCGATCCGACAACCTCTGTGTTCCAAGGGCCTCGTGAATGGGCACGTGATGATCAAGGCCATTTCAAATCTGAAATTTCAAATTTGAAATTTTTTGCTCCAGCTTTTGCGTTCTTTCGATAACCCTCCCACAAGCCGCGAATCCCACCCGCGGCACATAAACAATTCCAAAAGCAATGTTACGATTCTCAGTAGCCGTCAGGAGCCCAAACACGCCGCGCCACTCACCCAGCAAACCAAAGCCGTCCGTTTCCCAGCGCCCCAAGCTCCTCCGCATCTCCGACGAAATGCGCGAATGGTCAGCCATGCTCCAACACGAACTAAGCACCTGGCCGCGCGTAAATTCCCGGCCCATGTTCGGCCTAGCCGGCTTCTATCGCGAAAAAGTAATCTTCGCGGCGTTGCCCGGCACCCGCGCCCTCACCTCTCCCAACTCCTTCATCTTCAAGTTCACTCCTATGCCCCCTGCGCTAACGCAGCGCGCCAAACAAGACCCGCGCATCAATTCGAGTCGACAAACCCCCGGCGCCAAATGGTATTCCTTCGAGCTGCACTCAACGGACGACATAAGAGACGCACTCTGGTGGCTCAACCAAGCCTACGAAGCAGCAAAATAACCCCGCAGCAAATGGCCGCAGCGTAGCCACTATGTAGCCTCGCCCCTTCACAGGCGAGGCCTTTAGTGCTTGCTTTTAGCCTACTGATTTTTGCTCCTTCCATCCCGCCGCCCCAGCCCCAACACAAAAAATGAAACAAAATCCCTCTCCCGCTCATCTTAAACACCAGAGGCCGCACTCGATGCAGTCGCAGAGGAGGTTCAAGAACATGAATATTTCCGCATGGGCCGCACGAATCTCAGGGCCTCGATTGGCCAAACAAATTTTGGTCTCCCTGATGTCCTTGGCTCTACTGTTCGCAACCTGGCCTCAGAGCCTCTCCGCCTATCAAGATCCGCAGGCGCCGGATCAAGCTCCTCCGCCGCCCACCGATCAGGCGCCAGCCGCGTCCGCGCCGGCATACGCGCAACAGACTCCCGAACAGTTGCAACAATTGGTAGCTCCGATCGCGCTTTATCCCGATTCGCTCGTCGCGCAAATCCTCGCCGCGTCCACTTTTCCCGAGCAAGTCGTCGAGGCCGACCGATTCCTGCAATCGCATCCGGACTTAAAGGACGACGCTCTGGCTCAAGAGGTCGACAAACAGAACTGGGATCCGAGCGTCAAAGCGCTCGCCGCCTTTCCATCCGTCCTCGGAAATATGGACAAGAACCTCTCCTGGACCTCATCTCTCGGCGACGCCTACTACAATCAGGAACAAGATGTGATGGACGCGGTACAAGTAATGCGCCAGAAAGCGCAACAAGCCGGCAATCTCAAATCCACTCCGCAGCAAACCGTAACTGCGGATGACTCGACCATCACCATTCAGCCTGCAAGCCCTGATGTCGTTTATGTCCCCGCGTATGATCCGTGGCTCATTTACGGATATCCTTTGGCCCCGTGGCCGGGCTGGTACGCGTATCCCGGAATCTGGTACGACGGCCCGTTCCTCTCCTTCGGAGTCGGCTTCGGTATCGGCTTCTTCGGCGGTTTCGGATGGGGCTGGGGTCATTGGGGATTCGATTGGCATAATCATTACGCAGTTTTCAACCACAACAGGTACTACTCTCGAAGCACCGTCTTTTACAACCGCAACAGCTTCTACCGTGGCGGAGCCGCGCGCGGCGGATTTGCCGGCCGGCCCGGCGAAGGAAGACCTGCAGCCGGCGGCGCGCGTCCGGGAGATTTCAATCGTCCCGGCGCAGAGCCCCGGCCATTCGGCGGAAGCAGGCCGGCTGCTCGCGGATACGCAGAACCTCGCGGTCAGAGCGGCACACGCTCGGGCGCCTTCAGCGGCATCGAGCATGGAGGCCAGACAAGGGGCTTTTCGTCACGCGGAAGCGCCAGCATGGGCGGCGGAGGATTCCACGGCGGAGGCGGATCTCACGGCGGTGGCGGCCGTCACTAAACGAAGGCTCGATTTGTTCCCGGCAGATCGCGAATTTTAGAAATGGAGAGAATCCATATGCGGCGAACGAAGTGGAACTCCAGCAAATCTCCTTGGGCCAATCTTTCTAAATATGCTGCGCTGATCATTCTTCTTACGGGTTTCATTCCCGCTCGATCCCTGGCGCAGCAACAGGGCCAGAAAACATTTTCATCGCCGGAAGAGGCGGCCAAGGCCATTGTCGCCGCAGCGCAGAGTAACGACGAAAAAGCCATGCTCGAAATCCTCGGACCGGACGGAAAAGAAATCGTCTCCTCGGGCGATGAAACCGAGGACGCCCAGAACCGCGCCAATTTCGTTCAGAAATATCAGCAAATGCATCGTCTGGTGAAAGAACCGGATGGCATGACGATGTTGTACATCGGCGCGGAGAATTGGCCCACGCCCATTCCGCTCGTGAAGAAAGGCAATTCCTGGTATTTCGACACCGGCATGGGAAAAAAAGAAATCTTGTACCGGCGCGTTGGCCGCAATGAACTATCCGCCATCCGCGTTTGCCAGGAGCTGGCCGCCGCGCAAAAAGAATACTACTCCATGCAGCACAACGAGTACGCCCAGAAAATCTTCAGCGATGAAGGCCAGCACAACGGCCTGTACTGGAAAGCCGCCGGGAGCGAGCCGCAAAGCCCCATCGGGCCGCTGGTAGCGCGGCGCGGTCGCTGAAGGCTACGTCAAGGGTGAAAATGGCGCTCCGACGCCTTATCGCGGCTACTTCTACAACGTCCTAACTCGTCAGGGGAAAAATGCCCCGGGCGGCGCGAAAAACTACATCGCAAACGGCAAAATGACCGAAGGATTCGCTTTCCTAGCCTATCCCGCGGAATACAGATCCTCGGGCGTAATGACGTTCATCGTCGGCGCAGATGGCGTGGTCTACCAAAAGGACCTCGGCGCGAAAACCAGCACAGCCGCCAAAGCCGTGAACGAATACAATCCCAATTCCAGTTGGCACAAAGTCGAAGACATGCAGGAGCAGACCGCTGACGAGCAAAAATCCAAGTAAAGCCATTTTGCAGCAACTCGCCTAGCTCACGGAATCACCACGATTCTGCGCCCCGGTTCTTCCTTTCTCTGCCACGCCGCTTCAATATCCGCCAGCGCAACACGCTCGGTCTCGATGCGCAATTCTCCGCGCGCTCCGCGTCCCAAAACTTGCTCCATCGCCTCCGCCAGAATCTCTCGCGAAGGGATCCCCGCGGTTCCCATAATCGTCAGCGCCGTGCTGCGCAAAACCGCAGCCGGCAACGAAATCGTCGCCCCGGCGCTCTCGCCCACTTGCACCAACCGCGTCTCTTTCGTCACCGCCGCAAATTCCGGCCGCGTAAGAGCCGCCAGCAAAGCTTCCGTAGGCGCTCCCCAAACGTAATCGATAATCACATCAAATCCATCCTCGCCCGCCTCGCGCGCAAATGCATCCTTGAGAGCGTCTGCAGGCTGATCGAGCTGGATCGTCGCGTCCGCGCCCAATTCGCGCAGCCTGCCAAGTCTGCGCTCGTCGCGCCCCGCAGCGATCACGCGCTTGCATCCGAGCAGCTTCGCGATTTGCACCGCAAGCTGTCCGGTAACTCCGGTCGCGCCCAAAATGAGCACCGTCTCGCCCGCCGCCATCTTCGCGCGCTGCATCAGCGTCAGCCACGCAGAAACTCCCGGATTCGGCAGCGCCGCAGCAGTCTCATCGTCAATCCCGTCCGGCAAGGAAAAGCAGAACTGCCACGGCACCACGGTCCTTTCCGCCATCGCTCCGTAAGGCCGCCGCGGCCCGCCGAAAAATACCCGCTTGCCGTCTTCGAGTTCTCCAACTCCATCCATTCCGCAAATCACCGGAAATTCTCGCGGGCTGGCATAATGCGCCCCGCTCGCAATCTGCCGGTCAACAGGCTTCAGAGAAGCGGCCCGCACGCGCAAAACCACTTCATCCTTGCCCGCTGCCGGCTCCGCAAAATCCTCATATCGCGGCGCCCGGCCCAATTCATGCAGCACCGCAGCCTTCACCTTTTTCTCCTCTCACACTTCGGTCGAGTCATTCGGATTCGTCCGCGCCCGTCCGGCAACCGGGCGCACGCCCGGCTTGCGCCTTCGCAGGCTCGCCGGCGCGCAGTTCGAGTTCTAAATGTGCATTGTCAGATCGAATTCCGACTGGCCCATCAAAGCCCAGCGCGCCCGGCCCCAACGCACCCTCCCAAACCAGCGAGCCATCCGCGAACACCTTCATCTCCGCTCCGCTCATTTCTGCGCGAAGCACATGCGCTGCCCCGGAACGCAGCGCGGGAACGGGCGAGCTGCGCCGCGGCTTGATGTTGCGGTATCCGCGATTGCCGCATTGCGAGCTGCTGTGCTGTCCCGGATTGCTCTTAACGGAAACCACGATCTTCGATTCCGGCTCGATCCTCCACATCGCGTAAACCAGGTTGCAAGCATCTTGCGCGCGCAGCTTCAACCCAAACTGCCGCCGCAATTCTCCGGATCCCAGCCGCGCCTCATTTCCCGTCGAGCCGAGATAAGTGAAGTCCGCTTCGACAATCTGCGGCGTAACTTCATTTAAATACGCGCGCATCTTCGGAACTTTCACGGACAATCGTCCTCCGGCCAATTCCTCAAGCGAACCTTCCGTAACGCAAAGTTTCCCGCGCGGAACGCGCATCAATTTGCTGTTCGCGGATCCCAGCGGCGCGCCGAGAATCAGCGCACTTACAAGAAGAAGCCCGCAAACAAAAAGATCGCGCACGATGCGCACATTCGCTCTCCGCAACCAATTCGCCACTCGCCGCCTCCGCAGCAACCCGCGGCAATCCAAATCACCACGCTAGACGCTTACCGAATGACCTTATAATCTCCTCGCAAGCCATTCGCACACTAACTTCTAACATGAAGCCCGCAGCCATCGGCGTTCGAATGCATTCCGGATGGGGCGCGCTCGTCGCCGTCACCAACTCCGCCGGCAAAATCGAAGTGATCGAGCGCCGGCGAATCGTCGTCATCACGGAATCAACGCCCGGCGCGAAGCAGCCCTATCATTTCGCCGCGAATCTCGAACTTCCCGACGCGGAAAAGTTCATCGCCAGATGTTTTGCAGACTCAAAACGCCTGGCCGCGCAGGCCATCCGCGATTTGCTAGCCGAACTCAGCGCTCGCCAATTTCGGGTAGCAGGCGCCGCGGTGGTGCTGGCGTCGGGCCGCCCGCTGCCTCCTCTCGCAAAAATTCTCGTCGCGCATCCGCTGCTTCACACTGCCGAAGGCCAATTCTTCCGCGAAGTCTTCGCAAAAGCCTGCGAGAGCCTCGCTCTCCCCGTGACCGGCATTCGAGAACGCGATCTCGAAGCTCAGCTTCAGCAAACATTCGGCAAAGCAGCAACCAAGCTGCAGCGCCAAATTTCGAACGCCGGCCGCACGCTAGGCCCGCCGTGGACTACGGATCAAAAAACCGCAGCCCTGGCGGCATTGACACTTCTCGCAAAATAGCGAAGATGATTCCCGCCATTCGCCACAATCGCAGCTCCAGAAAGGTGCCACTCAATATGAAACGGCTAGCGCTCCTCACCGCAATCGCAATTTCCATCCTCCTCTGCCCGGCGACACCGGCCCAGCAGCAAAAAATCAAAGTCATCGCCGATCAAGACAGCGCCGGCCCGGGCGGCACCAATCTCCTCTCTCTCCTCATGCTGCTGCGCGCCCCGCAAATTGATCTGCTGGGCATCACCACAGTCACCGGCGATCAATGGGTCGAACCGGCCACCGTCTTCGCCGTCTGGGCCACCGAGCAAGCCGGCCGCCCCGACGTTCCGGTAATCAAGGGTGCCGAAAATCCGCTGCTCAACACGTCGCGCGAGCAAGAACTCCGCGAAGCCCTCTACGGCTCCTTCGTCGGCTGGCACGGCTCCTTCAATCCCGACGCGCCCAAGCCCAGCGAAACCTGGGCGCCTCCCGGCGGCTATCCGAAACTGAAGCCGCGCCCGGGCCGCGCCGCCGATTTCATCATCGACACCATCCGCGCCAACCCAGGCCAAGTCATCCTCTATTGCGGCGGTCCGCTCACCAACATCGCGCTGGCCGTGCGCATGGATCCCGGCATCGTGCCGCTCACCAAAGCCATTTACATCATGGGCGGCAGCAGCACCGGAGTCCCGTCGTTCAATTGGTGGTGGGATCCCGAAGCCGCGGCCATCGTGATGCGCGAGCCGTGGAACGAAATCGTAATCAGCCCCGGCGAGTTGGGCGCGCAGGTCTGGTCGAGCGAGCGGCTGATGCGCCGCGTGGTCGCAGCGGGCGGCCCGCTAGCCCAGCACGTAAATCAAATCTATCTGCAAACTCCTCCTCCTCCCGGACTGACCACGTGGTCCATGATGTGGGACGAACTGCTGGTCGCCTACATCATCGATCCCACGGTCATCACCAAGTCCGAAGAAATGTACGTGGACGTGGACATCGAGCACGGCCCGCAATACGGCATCATGCTGATGTGGAAGCCCTCGGCCAAGCTCCCGGATTTTCTTCTCCCGTACAGCGGCCCCCGTGCCCCCGATCGCGAAAAATGGGCCGGCCACCTGAAGCCCCCGCCGCAACTTCATCCAGCCTCAGTTCAACTGCAAGCCGACGTAAAGAAGTTCGAGGACATCTTCGTCGAAGCCATGAGCAAGTAGCGATACGATGCCGTCGCCGGGCTAAAATCGGGCTTGAAAAAAGCACGTTTTTGTCTCGATTAGACCGGGGTGGCGTCCTTTGTTTTGTAGGAGTTGCGGTGAATTCTAATAATTTCGGAAGTAGGGACTTTACACAACCCATTGAAAATAGAGAGTTTAAAGTCCCTACAAATCAATAACTGCCGATGAGTTTTGTATTCATCGGAAGGAGAAATTATGGAAATCTGTTCTAGTTCGCTTTCGAACTGCCCGGTAAGTTTTGTGGTACCGCTTGTGCCGGTTTCAACATGCCGATCGTCTGTAATAATTGAAAAGTATTTCTTGCCCCCTCTCGAAAAGACCATTGACAGTTCTCGAAAGAAGTTTCGTGCCATTCAAAAGGGCCTCCGTCGTAAGTGACTAGGCAATTTATAATGCGGCATTTGCGAAAGATATGCTCCTCGACTCTGAGGGAAGTGTTTTTGATTTCTTCGTTCGTATGCACAGTTATCGGCATCTTTGTGTAGTGCTCCCCACTAATTTAGACAGTCAGGGCCTCGTTTTTTAGTACACCTGCGAAAGCCAAGAAGGCCTCGTGCGGAGTGCGATTTTGGACTCCGCGGTGAGGCCGGTCGTGATTGTACTCCTCGATCCAACGAGCGATCGATGCGCGCGCTTCTTCCAAGCTGCGATATTCCGACGTCCACACTTCCTCTTCCTTCAAGCTGCGATGGAACCGTTCGATGTAGCTGTTGCCTTCCGGGTGATGATACGCCGTCCGCCGGTGCGTAATGCCGAGCCGCCCCAACGTCTCTAAGAAGCGCGAAGAGGTGAACTGTGTCCCGTTGTCGGTCGTCAGCGTCAAGCGAGCCTCACGGCTTCCCGCGGGAAGCCGATTCAGCACGGCCTGCTCCACCGCTCGGAGCGCGTCTTCGGTCCGGCAGCGGTGCGAGAGATTCCATCCCACGATCTCCCGCGTACAGCAGTCGATCACGCACACCAGATAAGCCCAGCCCACGGCAGGCCCCGCCCAGATCTTGGTCATGTCCGACTGCCAGATTTGATTCGGCTCGGCGGCTTCCACGCGGCCCCACTCTTTCTTCCTTCGTGCGCGCAGACGACGCGAGCGCACCAGCAACCCCCGTTCGCGCATCACCCGTAACACCCGCTTGCGATTCACGGGCAGCCCTTTCTTCCGCTGCAGCCACCACGCCACTCGCCGATAGCCGTACGCCAGCTTCTCTCCGCACGCCATCACGATCTGTTCATCGTAGGTGCGATCAGCGCGACTGCCTCGTGGCCGCTTCCGGTAGTACAGACTCGACCGGCTGATCGCCAACGTCGCCGCCACCAGCGTGGCCGTGTAGCCCTGCGTCATCATCTCTCGTGCCTGGGAGTGAACCGCACCACAGCTCACTCCCCCACGACGTTTTTTAGGATTTCAATCTCCAGCGACTTCCGCCCCAGCGTCCGCTCCAGTTGCCGGATGCGGCGATCCTTCTCGCTTTCCGCCGCGGCAGCGCTTCTCCCCCCAAGCGCTGCCTTCGCTCCCTGTTCCGCTTCATCTTTCCAGCGATAGAACAGATTCGGAGCAATTCCATATCTCCGACACGTCTCCGAAACGTTCCCGCTCTTAATGCCCTCCTGCACGATCTGCCACTTCTCTTCTGGGGATCGATCTACGCGTGGTTTCCTGCCCATGTTGCCTCCTGTTTTGGAGGCCCTGATCTTACCTAACTGAGGTGTCCAGTTTTAGAGGGGAGCACTACAGGAGCACTACAATTTTCTTAGTTCCGTGGGTACTTCATTCGTTCGGGTCTTATTTATTTCGAGTTAGTTTAGGCGGCTCAGCTATTTGGGAAAAAACCCTTCAAGTACGTCCGCTTTCCGAATATATTCCCCCGAAGATTTAAGCGGTCAGGGATTCGAACCCCGATCTCGGCTAAGTACTGCGCCGTATCCTATCCGTTTGGACGAACCGCCTGCCCATTGGTACAGGCGATTAATAGGCGAACGACATTTTGTAAACTACTGTACTGAAGTGTAAATTGAGGTCAGTGCGTTGGTGTTGTCCCAGTAGGGGAGTACTTCGTAGGATGAGAGATAATCTCAGATTGAGAAACGCGCTCTGCTAGGAAGGGCGGGTTGCGTAAAGTACATACTTCCGAATAATTTCGTGTATCGATTAGAAATGCGCTGCGGGCCGGGCCGTCCGGTCCCCGTAGTGCCACCGTCCCTGGTGGCTCCTTTCGTCGGTGACGACCTCGGATGCGGCAGGCATTCGCCGAGCCGATTGGATCGTCGCGTTCAAATCGCGTTCTGTAAAACATGTGTTTTTTCCCGATTAGAGGGGTGCGCCATCCTTTGTTTTGTTGGAGTTGCGAGGGGTTCTAATCGTGAGCTTCCCGATTAGAAATGTCGCGGGAAGAATGGGTTGAGGCGGGCGAGTGACGACCCTCAGCGGCTGAAGCCGTACGGATTGTGCGGCGTTTGCGGCACGGCTGAAGCCGTGCCCTGACAAAGCTCTTAGCCTTTTGCGCGGCCTCTCGAGCCTCGCTCTTCCAAAAGCAATGCTGGCGCACGCGGCGTTTCTGCCGGGCACTTTAAACCTCCAGATTTCAAGTTGTTTGGCGCGGACCGCGGCGGGCTCAGTTGAGCCAACCCTCGCGCCGGGACTTCAGCGAACTACGCGTCCATTCTTAATTCTGTTCACGCCCATGTCAATAGCCCGAAAGGTTCAATTTTGTGTGTGGGGCCCGGCAGGAGGCTTGTAAAATGCTTCAGTCAGTTCTTACGGAGATACGGGGAAATGACAAGCAGCTACCTTCGCCTTCGGTTCCAAGATGATGGTGACGGAACCGGGAAACTGCTGGCACGCGCAGAGGCCGCCGGATTTGCTGGCGAAGGAGGCGCGTACTTCAATACTTCCGCAATCGAAGAATTCGCGGAAGCGATCGGAGCCTTCCCGCTACCCAGCGAAGATCCAAGGCTTTCTATCGCTGGTGGATTCTCGCGGCTGGAACGGCATGATGGCGTGGAGGTTGAGCATCTTGCCATCACGGTCTATCTCGCCGACGCCCAGCGCGGCTACATCGGCATTCAGAGTCGCATGGCGACCGAAGCTTGGCAAACCACCAGGGCGCAGTCCCAGAAGACAGCAAGGATCGAGGTGTTGACCACCTACGAGCCCCTCTCCAGGTTCAGCAAAGATTTGCTAGCGCTCCTTCACGGCAAAACAGATAAGGCTCTGCTCGAGGGCGAGAGCACGGTCGAGCATTCCTCTATATAGCTCACCTCTTCAGAGGTGAGGTTTTTAGCCTTGGTCTTTGGCTGTGCCTTTTTGTACGCGCGAAGAAAAAGCTAAAGGCCTCAGGTCTGAAGACCTGAGCTACATTCGTGCGGCGTTCGCTTCATCTCCGTGGGTAATCTCCAGGCTTAGAGCAAGAAAAAGCTAAAGGCCTCAGGTCTGAAGACCTGAGCTACATTCGTGCGGCGTTCGCTTCATCTCCGTGGGTAATCTCCAGGCTTAGAGCAAGAAAAAGCTAAAGGCCTCAGGTCTGAAGACCTGAGCTACATTCGTGCGGCGTTCGCTTCATCTCCGTGGGTAATCTCCAGGCTTAGAGCAAGAAAAAGCTAAAAGCCTCGGGTCTGAAGACCCGAGCTACATTACACTTTCAACATGTCGCGGATTCGCCGCATTGAGGACGCGGACCGATATTTTTTCATCACCACCAACATCGAGAAGAATATCCGGGCTCTCGACCCGGTTGAACGCGACCTTTGCTTGACCGATCTTGCGGAAGCCCGCGCCAAACACGGATTTTCGCTCTTCGCGTACGTGATCATGCCGACGCATGCGCATCTTCTGATTTGGACTACCGAATCGCTGCTGGCTGCGATCATGCGCGAGTGGAAAGGTGCATCCGGCTACGCGATATCTAAGCTACGCAACAGAAAAGGGGCGCTGTGGCAGCCGCGCTATTTTGATTTCATACTTCGGCGCGCTGCGGATTTCGCGGAGAAGTTCGCATATATCCACAATAATCCAGTCGTGGCTGGACTGGTAACCAGCGTCGAGGAGTGGCCGTGGTATAGCGCGGCGTTTTACTCGCGCAAGGCAAACCTCGCGCTTCAGCCCGACGCGTTTGAGATGCCTGCTGATCGCAACACCCCGCTATGGCCGGTTCCTTGGAGCTGATGTAAAGCACCCAATGTGGCTCGGCTATGTAGCTCACCTCTTCAGAGGTGAGGCTTTTAGCCTTTGCGTTTGCAGTTGCCGTTTCCGTTGCTTGTACTCTTTTTGTACGCGCGAAGAAAAGGCTAAAGGCCTCAGGTCTGAAGACCTGAGCTACATTTTTGCTACTTCGTCGCCTGAATTAATAGTGCGCCGATTTCGCGGAACTTCTTTAGCTCTTCGGCGTTGCGGAACCAGCGGCCTTCGTACACTTGCGGCGTGGGCGTTGGATCGGGGATTTGCGCGTGGGTTACTTCGGCGAAGTTGGCTTCGCGGAACAGCTGCTTCCATTCTTCGGCTGAGAATAAATGGACCGGGACCTGCAACTTTTCGCGCCCATTGATGGCAGTACGGGTTGTCGCGATAAAAATTAATTAGAATCCACGCTGAGGCGCCATTCGCGCAGGACTCTGTGCAGCTCGCGGATGCCTTTTGCGGGGTCCGGCCAGTAATACGACGACTCTACCGAAATTGCGTGATCGAAGAAATTCGCTTCCCAGGGAATTTCTTCGATGCCGCCTACCACGAAGACCAGATTGCCGAAATCGCCGCTCTTCTGGCGGGCGTGGCGCACCATCTCGTCGGAAATGTCCATTCCGACTACGCGGCCTTCGTTGGCGAGGCCGGCTAAAATCCGCGAGAGCCAGCCCGCGCCGGATCCGGCATCGAGAATATTGTCCGCCGGGGCGACGCGCATGCGCTCGAGCACCGGGCGAGTGATGGGCCAGTGCTCGTGCTCCATCGACTCGCCCTTGCCTGCATCGGCCCAGCGATTGAATTCCTCGCGAAGCTGTTCGCTTGAAGCTGGCTCGGTCATCCCGCCGTGGCTGCCATCTGCTGTTCGTCCGCCGACGGCCCGTAAAGCGCCGGCACCGGAATATCGTTCAGGCGGAAATAGACGCCGAGCTGCGCGCGATGATGAATGATGTGGTTCATGATCATGCCGCGAAAGACGGCGATGCGCGGCATGCTGAAGAATTCCTGGCCGTTTTGCAGCAGCGTCCACTTCTGCGCGAACTGCTCGTCGGTGGCCTTGGCCAGCGCCGTGCGCGCCGAGGCCGTGCCTTTGTCGAACATGGCCAGCAGCTCCTGGCGGTTCTTCGCCGACGGGAATTCCATCTGCTTGCCGCCCGGCGCGATGTCGAGCGATTCGGTGGTGAGCATGTCGCCGGTCCAGCCGGCCATCTGCGCGATGTGATTGGCGAGCCAGCCCATCGAGCCGGACTTGCTGTGCGGCTTCCAATCCCACTTGGCGTCCGGGACGCGCGAGAGACATTCGCGGGTCTTGGCCATTTCGTTGTCGAATTCCGGGAGTAAGGCTTGGTTCATAGGCATGGTGTAGCTCCTTTATGAGGTTTACAGAGAGTGCGAGAGTTTCGCTTTTTATTCGCCTTGTGTCAAGGCTTATTTCGACGACGCAAAAAACAAAACCCAAAGCCAAACCGGGGGCGTGTGAACCCGCCCCCCTACAATACGCCGGCCGCAGGCGCTGCAGAATCTTGCGCCTACGAACTGCGGGGTGCCGCAGCGGCTGCAATAGTGTACGCCGTGGCCTGCGTAGACCATCACCGGCCGCGCATCCGCCATGCACGCCCAGATTAGCGTGACGAACCAGCCGATAATCGTCCAGCCGGTGAGCAGATTCACGAGAAAAATCGCACCGGCGGCGCGCTTGTTGTGGCCGATCAGCGTGGGCAGGAAATACAGCAGCGCCATGAGGACCAGGAGTGTCATAGCCGCGTCTCCTCTCGTATGAAGCTACGCTTGCGAAGCTGCATAGGTTCCCCGGTTCCTCCGCACACATGCCCAAGAGAAAAAGGCGTCATCCTGAGCGAAGCTAAGACCCTGCCCCGAGTCCCTCGAGGGGATCTAAACGTCACACGTGCGCGAAAGAGACCGCCAACTGCCTACTGCCCGCGACTTCCTTTATACATCATCTCGCCCGCGGCGATGCGCACGCGCAGCCGGTTCTCCGGCGTGGGCAGCGGGCAGGTGGTATACGGGTTGTACGCGCACGGAGGATTGTAAGCTTCATTGAAATCTAGCACCACGTGGCCGTCTTTCGGCAGCGGCGCGTCGAGAAAACGCGAGGCCGCGTAGGTTTCTTTCCCGCTGGTCAGATCGCGGAAAATGAAAGAGAGCTTAGCGCCGCCTTCGTCGAGGGCTTCGAGGCGGTATTCTTTGCCTGCGAGCGTGAAGACCGCGTATCCGGGGGCGGGAATTTTCAGCATGTCGCCCGCGTCATTCTGGATCTCGGCCGCGCGGGGCGAATCGTAAGCGACGAATTTCGCGGTCACGCGATACGCCTCATCAATCGGAAACCAGCGCAGCCCCGCAAATCCGCGGCGCAATTTGCTGTTCTTGTCCTTCAGGCGCACAGCGTAGCGTTCGCCGCTGCGGTGCACGAGCAGACGAGAGATCGCCGAGCGCCAGCCGGTCGTCGGAATCGGGAAGAACTGCCGCCGATTCGACGGCGTTGCCTTTGAGCTTGATCTGCACGCCGGGATTGATGCGCACGACGATTTTGCCGCCATGCATATCGAACGATCCGACTTCGGCAGGCACGCCAGCTTCGTTGAGAACGATGTCGTTCAGCGGATCGGAGCCAAATTTGTTTTCGCCTTCGTGCAGCCAGAAAAGCCCCGCGACAGTCAGCCAGCCATCATCCGATTTCAGCGAAGCTTCATAAGCAGCGCGCCACTTCTCCACGCCTGCGCGATAAGCAGCATCCGCCGACGAGCGAGCCCGCGAGCAGACACACGACCGCCGCAATTGAAAGAAACTTCGACGAAGGCGTTCGACGGAATTCCGCGCGCAAGTTCAGCCCAGTTTACTTATCGACTCTGGAGAGCAGCTCGACGAATTTCTTCTCGCGGTCCTTCTGGTCGAGTCCCTGATAGATCTCCGCGATCTGCGTGGTGTTCATCGAGCAGAATTTCGGCCCGCACATGGAACAGAATTTCGCTTCCTTATAAAAATCATCCGGCAAACTTTCATCGTGCATCGCGCGGGCGGTATCGGGATCGAGCGAGAGTTCGAATTGTTTGTTCCAGTCGAAGAGGAAACGCGCGTAGCTGAGGGCGTCGTCGCGATCGCGTGCGCCGGGGCGGTGGCGGGCTACATCCGCCGCATGCGCGGCAATTTTGTAGGCGATTACGCCCTGGCGGACATCGTCGGCGTTCGGCAGGCCGAGGTGCTCTTTCGGCGTCACGTAGCAAAGCATCGACGCGCCGTGCCAGCCGATCATCGCCGCGCCGATGGCGCTGGTGATGTGATCGTAGCCGGGGGCGATGTCGGTGACGAGCGGGCCGAGCGTATAGAACGGGGCTTCGTAGCAGAGCTCGTTTTCTTTTTTCACCTGCAGCTCGATTTGGTCCATCGGAATGTGGCCGGGGCCTTCGATCATCACTTGCACGTCGTGCTCCCAGGCTTTTTTCGTGAGCTCGCCGAGGACTTTCAGCTCGGAGAATTGGGCTTCGTCGCTGGCGTCGGCCAGGCAGCCGGGGCGCAGGCCGTCGCCGAGCGAGAAGCTGACGTCGTGCTTCTGGAAAATTTTGCAGATGGCTTCGAAATTTTCGTAGAGGAAATTTTCTTTCTTGTGGAAGGCCATCCATTGCGCGAGCAGCGCGCCGCCGCGGCTGACGATTCCGGTGATGCGATTGCGCACCAGCGGCAGCGCTGCGCGCAGCACGCCCGCGTGAATGGTCATGTAGTCCACGCCTTGCTCGGCCTGCTCTTCGATCACTTCGAGCATCAGCTCGATGGTGAGATCTTCGGGGCGGCGGACGCGCGAGATGGCTTCGTAAATCGGCACGGTGCCGATGGGCACGGGCGAGGCGTTGATGATGGCTTTGCGGATGGTGGGAATGTCGCCGCCGGTGGAGAGATCCATCACCGTGTCGGAGCCGTAGTGCACGGCGCGGTGCAGCTTTTCGAGTTCGTCTTCGATTTTCGAAGTGGTGGCGGAATTGCCGATGTTCGCATTGATCTTGCAGCGAAAGGCTACGCCGATGCCCATCGGCTCGAGATTCAGGTGATGGATGTTGGCGGGGATGATGGCGCGGCCGCGCGCGATTTCGCTGCGCACGAGTTCGGGATCGATCTTCTCGCGCCTCGCGACAAATTCCATCTCTTCCGTGACCACGCCGCGCCGCGCGAAATGCATCTGCGAATAATTGTGCCCGTGCCCATTCATGCCGGCCTTGCGCTTCTCGATCCAGGTGTCCCGGATTGCCATGGCTTCCCCCCGCGCGCCGGTGCAGATTTTTGTGTGGTGATCTCTCGCACCGCGCGACGATTGTTGTGAAGCGTCATTATCGCACCGCGCTGAGAGCGCAGCAACGGTAGCACAGGCACTCCTGCCTGTGTCTGCGGCTGGCAGTGCGATTCGCGTAGGGATGGCGACGATAGCTTTTGTTGACAGACACAGGCAGGAGTGGCTGTGCTACTGCGGGACGGGTCCAAGAACATGTCAAAAGTGAAGCGCATCCGGCAGGGCCGATTGCGCGGCCGTGCCGGATGCGTTGTTGATGTAGATCTGTTTATTGGGACAGCTGTTGGTGTTCGAGGACCCCGAGACCGACGGTGCCGAGACCATCGCCGGTGGAATCTACGTCAACGTGCAGCAACAGAGAGCTGCTCGCTTGGTAGAGGGTGACATTGTCGGGTACTTCCGCGTCCGCGAGAGTGACCACGGCCGTGATGCGTCCTGGATTGGCCTCGTCTGCGAGGTACGTCGCGGAGACGGTGATATCCGGATTGAGGCCGGTGTTTGAGTACGTCGTTAAAGTCGGCCAGACCGGTGAAGGTGGAGGTCCCATCGGAGTTCACCTGTCCAACGAGATCGAAGAAACTGAACGAGTCTTCCGTCTCATACGCACCGTCCTGGGTGATCGCGTAATTGCCGGCAAAAGTTGCGCCGGAAGTTTGCGGGACGATGATCCCGGTTCCGTTATTGTCGTCGTCGAGCTCGATCATTAGAGCGCCGCCGCCGCCGGTGGAGCTATTCGGGTCGGCAATGTTGAGAGCCGGATCGACGAGATAGACGCCGAATGTGGTTAGACCAGCGGTGTTTTCGCTGAATATCTCGAAGCCGGCGTAGCCGTTCGAATTGACGAAGTATTCGGCGCTGGTGAGGTCACCCGCCAAAACGGGATCGCCGGCGCCTTCGTTGACGTCGGCAACGCCGGCAGAGAAGCCGCCGTCGCCGTCGCCAGTGAACTGACCGGCCATGGCGTATCCGCCGATGCCGTAGTCTTCCTCTCCGGACACGCCGAAAACAAAGCTGCTGCCGAGCGAAGCGCTCGGAATAAATTGCCGAGCCTTGCCCGTAGATGGATCCGCTGGCGAAGAAATTAGAATCAATCTCGACCAGCCGAAACACTTCGGGACCTACGACGTAGTAGGCGAATTGCATGGTCTGCGGAGTGGCTGGACTCGTCGCTAGCGGATCAGAATTTTTCGCCACTAAAGGGTCCTTTGCCGAAGGTTGGCATGCTTAGGGTAATGGTTCCGCGGCCCGCGGCGTCAGGAGCTGTGTAAGAGCCCGTCACGCCATCATCGAGGTCCATCTGAAACTCGAAGTTGGCGTCGATTTCTCCTGTTGTGATCGTGGAAGAATCGTCGGAGGAGTACACCCCGCCGTACGAGAAGTAGTCCTCAGAATCGAACAGGGCGAAGGCGTTGCGCCCTGTGGGAATAGACGCGGGAGCGGTTTGCAGATCCATCGAACCAGTCGTGGTTGCCACGAGGTCAAATTCGGTGATCAGGACGTGGCTGCTGTTGACTGCCGCGATGCTGAGAGTTTCAACGGGAGCCAATGTGGGAGTGAGAGTGATGGTGCCGCGGCCGTCGTTGCCGACTACGACTGCGGCCGTAGCGGGCTGGATGGCATCGGCGGTGAAGAGCGTGGAGGTATCGAAGTTGAAGGCATCCTGCTCCCCTCCGGTGATGTTTCCGTTGCCGTCGAGCACCACGGAGCCAACGACGCTATAGGGACCATTTTCGGTCCAGCCGTTCATGAAGTAGGTGTACGTTCCATCGAGGAGCATGGTTACCGTGGCTGGGTCGACGGTGACATCGGAGGTGGCGGTGATTGTGGGTGTGGTTGTGGAAGCCGCGGTGATGACGATGGCGCCAGCGGTTGTTGACGCGGTGAAGACGGTGGCGGCAGCGCTCGCGGTGTGAGCTGGATTGAATGAGCCGCAGGTTTCTGCGGGGGTGCACGTCCAATCGACGCCTGCGTTGGCGGAGTCGTTCGTCACGGTGGCGGCGATGGATGCTGTGCGGTTGACGACGAGTGATGCGGGCGGTGGCGTGGACATGGCAACGGTGATCGCCGCGGGCGTGACTTTATGGCTGGTGCTGCTGCAGGCGGAAATGGAGGCCGCAAGAATTAGCGTGAGGACGATCCAGAGTGGTTGGCGATTCATCGCGCGCCTCCCTGGGACGAAGTCGCGTCATCGGCCTGTGGGCGCCGGGAAAGACGAAGAAGCCGTGCGCGTCCCGGACCACTACGGTGCGATCGGGCGTTTCAATGGTGCGCACCAGAAAAGCTTGCTGGCCATGAATGGTGGCCATCACGCCGGTGATCTTTACTTTTTCACCCGGCGTCGCGGTGAACGCGTGCGATCCGCGAAGTACGAACGCGCCGATCTGGCCGTCTACGGAGCCCTTCGCGGTGGAGACCATCAAGTGCCCGCCCAACATTTTTCCTGGAGCCGGCTTGGTGACGAGACTTTCGACGGTGCCTTCGAGAGTGACTTCTTTTGCGGCGTCGTATAGCGGTGGATGCGCTACGCGTTTCGCGGGTGATGATTCTTTTGCCGCCATGAGAACTGCGGGTAGGGCGACGAAAAATACGGTCAACAGGCACAAACGCACAAGCGAATTCCTCATTCAATTCCTCCTAGTTAGTTTTTTTGCCGTCGATCGGAAGTCGGGGAAAGGGGGAACTGCGCCGGCTGGCCGCGCGAAGGAATTCTATTTATGGACTGTCCAATAGGACAGGACAGCCTGATCCAAAGTACCATCGGCGGGGATTAAGGGAAGATTAGGTTCAGGGTGGGTTTTCTAAAAGTAACAGTGGTGATTGTGAGTGTGCGGGAGTGGCACTCCAGGAGAATTCGCATCCGCGACGAAAGGCGGCGGGTGGGCGGTCTTTCTGCGACGTTTGCGGTGTTGGGGTGACGGGTGGGCCACCCGCCGCCGCGCGACTTCGGTTGTGAAGCGTCATTGTCGCACCGCGCTCAGAGCGCGGCAACCGGGCGCAGGGCTGCAGACGGAACTCCAAATTCTAAATTTGCAATTTCAGAGGAAGTATGGGAGCTGGCTAGCTCAAGACCTTTCGGCCGAGCTCGCGTGCTACAGGTGTAGTGAATTGATAGTGTGATATAGGGTAGGGTAGAATTCCAAATGCTTGCGACGAGGAGACGACATTTGTCGATAAGTTCTATAGCGGCTATCGCCGGATTGGCGCTGCTGAGTTTATTTTGCGGCTCCCAGGCGTATGGTCAGTCCACGGGGAACGGCGCCCAGACGCCGCCCTCACAATCCAGCCAGCCCAACTCGCAGGGTCGTCTGACGCGCCA
The DNA here is from genome assembly GCA_963841235.1 of uncultured Acidobacteriota bacterium. Classification (GTDB taxonomy): domain Bacteria; phylum Acidobacteriota; class Terriglobia; order Acidiferrales; family UBA7541; genus Palsa-147. The sequence continues at coordinate 166,377 of CAWJBU010000005.1, forward strand.
ACAGTCGGTCGTAGTGACGGCGAATTTGACACCAGAAGAAAGCGAAGAGGGAAAAATCAACGAGGCCTACCAGAGTGTGTATGCCGCGCAAAGAGCTCATGATTGCGCCGGGATCATCGATAAGTGCCGTTCGGTCATCATACCGCTTGCTGAAAAAGCGAAGTTTGACATTCCGCGAAACAAGTTTCTTTTTCTGTCGTACAGAAGTATCGGCGATTGCGAACTATCCGCCGAGCACTTTGCCGAAGCCGAGAAAATGTTTCAGAAGCCCATGGAATACTTACCCGTTTGGCCGGGTTTTGATGACTCCGATTACCCAATTGCTTTTAGCTCGATCGGTGTGGCGCGGATGGGGCAACAAAATTGGAAAAGTGCCGAAGAGTCATTGCAAAAGGCGGTCGCGTTATTCGACGAGCAGATCGAACGTGCTGCTCGCTCCGATCAAGAATTCGTGCGCACCGAAGAAAGCAATGATATCCGGATGTCGCAGGATTGGTCTCTGCTTTATTTAGCGATCGTGTATTTCCGGGAAGGGCGCGCCTCGGAATCGTTGACTCTTCTGGACAAGGCATACGGTCAAGCCACTAAGTTCAATGCTCCTGCGGCGATTGTTAAACAGATTGCAGAAAGCGGTGTGAGCATTGCGGCAGCGGTCGACGACAGTGCCGCGAGCAAGATCTGGTCGGAGCGCGCAAAAGCCTCTAAGTAATCTCGGCGGGTGGGGCACGTGGCGCAGCCTTTTCCGAAGGCTTACGGCTTCGGGTGGCGCAAGCGGCTGGCCCGTCTTTCAGCGGCGTTTGCGCTGTTGGGGCGCGGCGACCGAATAGAAAAACCCCAGCGCTGAAGCGCATGTTAAAAGGCAGAGCGTTTCCCAGAGCGCTACGGCGCTCCTTCGCCCGTCCGCCATATTTCTGGCGGACGGGGGCTCCCAATCCTTCGTTTGGCGGTTTCTGAATCGCTGCCCACATTACGATCATCGAACTTGTGAGACTGAGAAGTGTAGAGGCGAGGATCGCGTAATGGACCCGCTGGCCATCTTCGGACTCAGTGTTTTGATGAGCCTGATAAGTTCCATCGTGGCGGCTGCGCTGTTGGTATGGCCGTGGCTCCGCGCCAAGAGCCGCCGGGAAGCGCTGCTGTGGCTGGTAACACCACACATGTTTTTGCGGTTCCTCGGACTGAGCTTTCTGGTGCCCGGCGTGGTTAATGAATCGCTGCCAAAAGCATGGGCCCTTCCCGCGGCGTACGGCGACTGCGCAGCAGGAATCCTGGCCATCATTGCCGTGGGGGCGCTCTCACGCACGGCCTCGTGGGCAATAGTCGCCGTCTGGATTTTCAACTCCTGGGGCGCCGCCGATTTTTTGTTTGCGATGTACCAAGGCCCGCGAGTGCACCTCGTGCCCGGCTGGCTGGGAGCGGGCTTCTATGTCGTGACGGCAATCGTCCCACCGTTGTTGGTATCTCACGCCCTCATTTTCCGCGAGTTAAGACGCCCCGCAGCGTAAGCCGGCCTCAGCCGGATAAGCGTTCCGGCTCACCGAATCGGAGGTAGTGCGTCTACCCTTAGTATGGTAGACATTCTACTATAATGACGAGCGCGAAACCTGCCGGGCGGGCGGAACTCTTGCCCGGGACGCTCGACATGCTCATTCTGCGCACGCTGCTCTTTGGGGCGGCGCACGGGCATCAGATTGCCAAGCACATCCAGCGCACCACCGCGGACGTTCTCCAGGTCGAGCATGGCTCGCTCTATCCCGCGCTACATCGCATGGAGCGCAAAGGCTGGATCGCCGCGAAGTGGGACACTCCGAAAGATCGCAATCGCGAGCTGAAATTTTACCGGCTCACCGAAGCAGGCCGACAGCAGTTGGCCAGCAAGGAATCGAAGTGGAAGCAACTCGCGCGCGCCATCGCGCGCGTGATACGTCCGGCTGCGAGTGAGCAATCATGAATTTCTGGCAACGCCTTCAGCATCGTTTTCGCGCGCGCCTCGCGCCGCTGTTCGGGCGCGACGTTCTCGAAAGCGATCTGCGCCGCGAGCTCGATGCGCATCTGGATCTCGAAGCCGAAGAGCAACGCGAATCGGGCGTCGCTCCCGAAGAGGCGCGCTACGCCGCCCGCCGAGCACTCGGCAATTCCGCGCTGGCAGCAGAAGACGTGCGCGAATCGTGGGGCCTGCTGTGGCTCGAGAAATTTCTTCGAGACGTGCGCTACGGCGTGCGCTCGCTGCGCAAATCTCCAGGCTTCACAGCGGTAGCCGTGCTCACGCTGGCTCTCGGCATCGGCGCCAACACGGCCATCTTCAGCGTGATGAACGCGCTGCTTCTCGAGCCGCTGCCGTTCCCGGCCGCCGATCGGCTGGTGCGCATCCTCTCGACGAAAAATGGCGCGCTGATCCTGGGCTACGGCAATCCCGGCGGCCCGTCGGGGCCCGACATTCAGGACTTCGCGAAAAGCAGCCACACGCTGGACAAAATAATCCTGTACGACATGTGGCGCAAAAACGTCAGCTTCGCCGACGCCGCTATCGAACCCGAGCAGATGAACATCGGCCTCGTGCCGCCCGGCTATTTCGAAATTCTCGACATGGTTCCGCTGATGGGCCGCCCATTCACCGAAGAAGAGGCACGGGGAAATCAACCAGCAAATGTAGCCGCCATCAGCGCGCGCCTGTGGCGAAGCCGCTTCGCCGGAGACAAATCAATTCTCAATCGTAAGATCCTAATCAACGACGAACCGTACTCGATCGTAGCCGTCATGCCGGACATCATCCCGGATTGGATGGAGCGCGGCGCGCCCGAGCTGTGGACGCCGGCTTCGTTCACGGAAGGATTGTCGGAATCTGACCGCGCCGGCCGCGGCTTTACGGTGCTGGCCAGAATGAAGCCGGGCGTCCGCCTCGAGCGAGCGCAAGCGGACCTCGCGACTATCGCCGCCAACTTAGCTGCAGCGCATCCGGTCGACGACGGCGTAGGCGTCGTCGTCAAGCAATTGATTGACACGCGCGTCGGCCCGATGCGGCCGATGCTGTTTCTCCTGATGGGCGCGGTCGCGCTGATTTTGCTGATCGCATGCGTGAACCTGGCCAATCTTCTACTGGCGCGCAACTCCGCGCGACACCACGAACTCGGTCTGCGCGCGGCATTAGGCTCAGGGCGGCGAGGACTCATCAGATTATTGCTCGCCGAAACGCTCGTTCTCTCACTTGCCGGCGGAGCTACGGGATTGCTTCTCGCTTACGTGGGCCTCGCGAGTCTCGCGCGGATTCATCCCGCAGACTTGCCGCAACTCGCCGCGATCTCACTCGACGCGCGCGTGCTCGCCTTCACCTTCGCGATCTCGCTGATCACCAGCCTACTCTTCGGCCTGGCGCCCGCGCTGACGGACACGCGCCTGAATCTCGCCGAAGCCTTGAAGCAAGGCGGCCGCTCGGGGACTGCTGGCCGCAGCAGCCAGCGCATGCGCAATGTCCTCGTGGTGACGGAAATGGCCATGTCGCTGATGCTGCTTGTCAGCGCCGGATTGCTGGTGCAAAGCATCATGCGGCTCGAGCGGCAAAATCTGGGCGTGCGCCCGGAACATCTCGTCAAGGGCCACATCTACTTAGCCAACATCCGCTATCCCAATCCAGATTCGATCACCCGCTTCTGCGATCAATTCGGCGCGAGAGTCCGCGCCGTGCCCGGCGTGCAAGACGCGAGCGTCACTACTCTCTTTCCACCTTACAACGGCTGGAGCCAGATGCTCGGCATCGCCGGAAATACAGCGACGCGAGTTCAAGATATTCCGCAAGCCCAGTTCGGCGTCACGGATTCGCATTTCCTCGCAACCACGGGAATTCCCCTGCTTCGCGGCCGCGACTTCGCCGAATCCGACACCGCGACGACATCTCCCGTCGCTCTCATCAGCCGCGAATTGCAGCGCCGCTACTTCGCAACGCAAGATCCCCTCGGCCAAAAGATTCACATCGGCCCGCCGTCATTTTTGAACCTGCCGCTCGGGGCGAACACTTCGGACGCATCCGACGTCACGGTGATCGGCGTCATCGGCGATATCCGCAACGTCGGCCTGGCGCTTCCTCCCGAGCCACAGATCCTAGTTCTGTACGCGCAGCATCCGCTGGTGAATTACGGCTTCAAGGATCTGCTCGTGCGCACCGCCTCGGACCCGCAATTCGTGCTGCCGCAAATCCGCCGCCAGCTCCACGAAATGGATTCCGATATGCCGCTCGCCGAAGTGCAAACGATGGACGATCTGGTGGCCAAGCAGATCGGCAGCCAGCGCTTCACTACCGCGCTGCTCGCTTCGTTTGCGCTGGCAGGGCTCGCGCTCGCCGTGGTCGGAATTTATGGCGTGATGTCGTATCTGGTCGCGCGGCGAACGCAGGAGTTCGGCGTGCGCGTCGCGCTGGGCGCGAGCTCCGCGAATATTCTCGCGCTCGTAGTGCGCCAGGGCATGAGCATGGCGCTCGTCGGCGCCGCGATCGGCCTCTTCGGCGCCTACGCGGCCCGGCAACTCACCAGCGGCCTGCTCTTCGGCATCTCGCCCGCCGATCCGCTCACCTTCGCCGCCGCTGCGGGCGTTCTGTTGGCGATCGCCGCCATCGCCTGCGCCATTCCCGGCGCGCGAGTGATGCGCATCGATCCCGCCAGCATTCTCCGCGAAGGCTAAGCTCCTCCCAATCCCGCGACTTGTCGGGGCGCGATTTCCGCCGTGCCGCGTGGGCCACGCGGGTCGCCCATCCTTTACCGTGGACCGTTGGCGTATCCTATTCCGGTGGGCGCACCATCCCCGCTTACCCCGTTTCGCCGCTTCGAATCTCTACAATATTTGCGGCCCCCGTTCGTCTACAGAAATGGATGGATGAGCTGTCGAGTATCACCACGATGACCGAGCAAGACCGTCAAATCTCGGAAGTCATCGCGGAGCAAGGATCCCGGCTGCGCAACTTCATCCGCCGGCGTGTGCCCGATCCCTCCGACGTCGAGGACATCGTGCAGGAGGTCTTCTACGAACTGGTGGAAGCCAATCGCCTGCTGATGCCGATCGAGCACGTCACCGGCTGGCTTTTTCGCGTCGCGCGCAATCGCATCACCGACCTTTTCCGCAAGAAAAAGCCGGAGAGGTTCAGCGACGCGGCCGTCGAGGGCGAAGAGGGCGAGCTGCTGCGCATCGAGGATCTGTTGCCGTCGCCCGATGCCGGGCCGGAAGCGCTGTACGTGCGCAACGTGCTGCTGGAGGAGCTGGAAATTGCGCTCGGCGAATTGCCCGACGAACAGCGCGAAGTATTCGTCGCGCACGAACTGGAAGGGCGCAGCTTCAAGGAGTTGTCGGCAGAAAGCGGCGTCGGCGTCAACACGCTGCTCTCGCGCAAGCGCTACGCGGTGCTTCATCTGCGCGAACGATTGCAGAGCATTCACGACGAGTTTCTGAAGAAATGAGGAACACACCATGAGAAAGAAATGGCTTTGGTTTGTTTTCCTGGGCCCGCTGGCGCTCGCGCTCTTCATCTTCATCGGCGGCGAACTGGTGATGCGTCTTTGGAATTGGCTTCTGCCCATGTTGTTCGGGTGGCGGCAAATTACCTTCTGGCAGGCGTTCGGACTGCTGGCTCTCTGCCGCATTCTGTTCGGAGGCCTGGGCATGCACGGCTCGCATCGCTCCAATTTTCGCCGGCGCATGGGCGAGCGCTGGGAGCGAATGACGCCCGAAGAGCGCGAGAAGTACCGCGAGAGCATGCGCTCGCGCTGGGGCGGCTTCGCAGGCCCAAGCAGCGGAACAAACGAGCCAGCCTGAAACTGCCGCGCGGGCGGTCCGGCAGGCGGGCCAGCCTCTTCCGGCGCGCTTGCATCATAGGCTGTCCTTCGTTCATATGGAGGAGCGCCCACCCCAACCCTCGAAAACGCTTAGGCTGCACGTCTAACATCGGCGGCGTTATCTTCGCTCAATCCGCTCTAAACGACGCAAACTGAAAATATGGACATGGAGACAAGGTGGGACACCCACTGAGCTTGACATCAGAGGGTTGCTGGAATAGGGTTTTATTCAGAGATATTTCTGAAATCGTAAATTCCGGATTCCTTCACTGGAGGTTCCTCATGAAGCGTCTAATTCCGGTTCTCATCCTTGGACTTCTTTGTTCGGCCGCAACCTGGGCGCAGCAAACTGCGGCGGACGCTCCGGCTACCAAGGAGGATGTGCAGAAATATCTCGATGTATTGCATTCGCGCGAAATGATGGCGCAAATAGTGGACGCCATGGCTAAACCGATGCATCAAATGATCCACGAGCAATTTATGAAGGATAAAGACAAGCTCCCGGGCGACTTCGAAGCACGCATGGACAAGGAGATGGATGACATGATGAAGTCATTCCCCTGGGACGAGATGCTGCAGTCGATGGTGCCGGTGTACCAGAAGTATTTGACGAAGGGCGACATCGATGCGCTCGTGGTGTTCTTTTCCTCGCCGACCGGTCAAAAGCTTCGACGGGAAACGCCCGCTATGACGGCTGAAGCGATGCAGGCAATGATGCCACTTCTCCAAAAGCAAATTGACGGCATGAACGAGCGGCTTCAGCAACAAGTCGCACAGATGCTGAAGGATTCCAAAGCCAAACTCGGCGAGAAACCGCAAGCCACCCCGAACTAAGGTCAAACCGCAAAAATCGGGTCGAACTTCTGGCCCGACCGCAGGGCCGGCTGTGTCCAGTCCGGAAATCTGGCCCCTAGTTAGATGTCTTGACAATAGTCGTTATAACGAGTATTATGTTGGAGTGCTGAAGAAAGCGAGACTGCCGGAGAAGAGGCGCGGGAGCGCGGCCTGCCCCGAGGAAATGGCGTTCCTCGATCTGCTGCGCACTACCGACATTCTGTCCCGCCGCCTGATCCCAGTGCTCAAGGCCGCAGATCTCTCGGCGACGCAGTACAACGTGCTGCGCATCCTGCGCGGCGCGCCCGCAGGGCTGGCCTGCGGGGAAATCGCCGGCCGCATGATCACGCGCGATCCGGATGTCACCCGGCTGCTCGACCGTCTCGAGAAGCGCGGCCTGATCTCGCGATCCCGGGAAACCAAGGACCGGCGGACGGTGATCACCCGAATCACGCCCGATGGCTTGAAGCTGCTCTCGCGGCTCGACGGGCCGGTGCGGGCTGCGCATCGCCGGCAACTCGGCCACCTGGGGCGGAACCGCCTGCGGGCCTTGACAGATCTGCTGCGGGCAGCCCGCCGCGCAGTGCGATTGATTTTTTTGGACTTAATATTTGTTGCAACGAATATCGGTGTAACGCATCAAATCCGGATGAAAGGCAGTAAAAATAGAAAGGAGACTTCGATGAGCACAGTAGCCGCACCGCAAACCGCGACCTCCACCTGGAACATCGACCCGGTTCATTCCGTCGCCGAATTCAAAGTGAAACACATGATGATTTCCAACGTGAAGGGCCAATTCAGTGGCCTCCAGGGAGTCCTGACTCACGACGAGACAGACCCGACGAAATCGCACGTGGAGATTTCGATCGCCGCGGCCTCGATTAACACGCGCGACGCTCAGCGCGATGCGCATCTCAAGAGCGCCGACTTCTTCGATGTGGAGAAGTTTCCGGCGCTCTCTTTCAGATCGACGCAAATCAAACGCGCTGGCGAAGGGGAACTGGCCGTCGCGGGCGACCTTACCATTCACGGCGTCACCAAAAACGTAGTATTCACGGTCGAAGGACCGACCTCGCCGGCGAAAGATCCCTGGGGAAATACGCGCTTGGGTGCTTCGGCGACCACGAAGATCAACCGCAAAGACTTCGGCTTGACCTGGAACGCGGCGCTCGAGACCGGCGGCATTCTGGTCGGCGAAGAGGTCACCCTCACGCTCGACGTCCAGTTCATAAAGGCTTAAATTATCCGCACGAAGAGGCACCCGGAAACGCCGCGTGCCTCTTCGCGGCAGAAAGGGAATCCCATGTCACTCCGTCCGGTTAAGAAAGATCCTGCAAACCCAGCCCACTATCGAAGGCGCCGGCGTAAAGCTGCAGCGCGCCTTCGGCTTCGGCAAGACCAAGGATTTCGATCCGTTCCTGCTGCTGGATGATTTCCGCAATGAGAATCCGCAGGATTATCTTGCGGGATTTCCCTGGCATCCGCACCGCGGCATCGAGACGATCACCTACGTGCTCGCCGGTTCGGTCGAGCACGGCGACAGTCTCGGCAACAAAGGCAAAATGACCGCCGGCGACGTGCAATGGATGACCGCCGGCAGCGGAATCCTGCATCAGGAAATGCCCAAGGGCGATCCGAACGGCCGCATGCACGGGTTTCAGCTCTGGGCCAATCTGCCCGCGTCGCTGAAAATGACCGATCCGCGCTATCAGGACATTCCGGCCAGCGCGATCCCCGAAGTCACCGACGATGACGGCACTCGCGTGCGCGTCATCTGCGGCGATTTCTGGGGCAAGCGGGGACCGGTGGAAGGCGTGGCCGCCGATCCGAGTTATCTCGACATCTCCGTTGCTCCGGGCCAGCGGAAGCGTCTCAAAATCGAGACCACGCGCAACGCCTTCGCCTATGTGTTCGCGGGTTCCGGCACTTTCCGCGACTCCTCGGAACCGCGCGCGGTTCTCACCGAGTCGGGAACCGATCCTGCGGCCGCGCCCGTGTATGACGTCAGCAATCACTCGCTGGTGCTCTTCGATCGCGGCGACGAAATCGCCGTCCATGCGGGCGACGCGGGCATTCGCTTCCTGCTGGTATCGGGCAAGCCGATCCAGGAGCCGGTCGCGTGGTACGGCCCGATCGTAATGAACACGCAAGAGCAGATCCGCCAGGCCATGGCCGACCTGCATACCGGCGACTTCATCAAGCATCGCTGAAGCGCACGGATGCGTCGGCGTTGTCCCAGGTAGCACAGGCACTCCTGCTTGTGGTTTTTGATCGGCAATTGGCGGCGCTCACAGCCAGGAGTGGCTGTGCTACTGGCTGGCCGTTGCACGGCGTCGGCGAGTGGAGTAGCGTGTAGAAAATTAGGGAGTGCCGCCGATGAGATTTCGAAAGATTTTTTTTGTAGTCATGATTCTGTTTTTGATTCCGCTGGCTTCTTGCACGCCGCAAATGTCGCTGCTGCCGTGGTACAACGACAAAGATCTCGTGCTCGAGCCTGGATTTGCGGGCAATTGGCTCTCCGTGGATGACAAAGGCAAAACGGAGGAGGGCGGGGAGTGGACGTTCGCGCAAGACATCAAGCAGGGCTACACGATTTCCCTGCTCGACGACTCGCAGCCGGACGTGAAGAGCTCGTGGGAAGTGCGGCTGTTTCGCGTGAATGGGCAGCTATTTGTCGATGCGGTGCAACAGCAGACCAAGTACAAGGATTCGGAAGTCTTGGAGCTTTTCATTCCGGGGCACATGGTGGGAACTGCAAAGCTGGCGGGCGATTCGCTTTCGCTGCGATTTCTCGATGACGAGTGGACGGACAAAGCGTTGAAGGCCAACCCGGCGCTGATCAAGCACGAGATGGTGGACATGGACGATGCGGTGCTGGTGGCGTCGACGGCGGACCTGCGCGAATTTGCGCTGACGCATGCTTCGGACGCCAAGGCGTTTGCGGTGAAATTCGATTTTGTTCGCAAGAAGTAGGAGCCGCGGCCAAATGCACCGGGGAAATACCGCAGAGTCGCTGAGGGCGCAGAGAGCGGAGTGAGCAATGAACCGTGCAACTGCTACGGACGGCGGCGGAATGTGCGTAGGAAATTGAAATTTGCTTCTACGATTTGGCGGGCGTACTGGATATCTTGCCGGCGAATTACGCCAAAGGCCCACGCGCCCAGCGGATAGGCGATCGCGGCGATCAGCAGCTTCCACCAAAATGCCCACGGCAGAGCCCTGAGCCCGAACGTGATTCCCAGCGCCAGCAGAAATGGGATCACCGAAATGCGCAGGCCCATCAAAACGTAAGACCGCAATTCGGAAAACACGAGCAGGAAGAAAATGCCCGCAAGGGAATAGCTGATGACGGTCGCCCAAGACGCGCCGAGTGCGCCATAGCGGGGGATCACAACCAGATTGATGGCGATGTTGGCCAGCGCGCCTACAAAAGTGGAGGCCGGAAAATATTTCTGCAAGCCTTTCGCGACCAGGGCGTTTCCCAGGGCCACGCCGAAGAAAATCGGAACCTCGGACCAGATCAAAACGATGAGCAGGCCGGCGGTGGCGCTGAATTGCTGGCCGTAGACGAGTTCGATAAATGGGTGTGCAGCAGGAGTGACCAGGGCGCAGGCGGCGAAGGCTACGACGAGAAGGAAGCGGTAACTTTCGGAGAGGTAGCGGCGGAACTTTACCTCGTCGTGGGCGTAGAGGGCGAGGACCGGGAAGAGCGAGGACATCAGAGCTACCGGGAGCGTGCTGAATAATTCGGTGAGTTGTACGGCGATGACGTAGGGACCGAGGACTTTGTCGCCGGACATTTTGTGGAGCATGACCTGGTCGATGCGGTGGTAGATGTTGACGGCGAGGTTCGAGAGAACGAGGGGAAAGGCGTCGCGCATCATGCGGCCGGCCTCGCTTTTGAGAAATGTGCGCGGGCCGTCGAGGAAGCCGGGGCGATATATGAAGTAGATGGTGACGGCGGCTTCGATCACGCCGCAGAGAGTGCGGGCGATGATCACTTTGTAAAAGGCGGCGTTGCCGAACGCCAGCAGCGCGACGGCGATCAGCCAGAGAATTTGGCGCGCGAAGCCGATGCCCACGGCGTACCACTGGCGCATATCTACTTGGAAAATGATGCCGGGCATTTTGAACGGCGGCATGATGAGCAGATCGACGGCGGCGATGGCGATGAGCCAGCGCAACGGGCCGCTATAGCCGAAGAGCGGGGCGGAGAGCGGCGCGATGATTCCCGCGGCGAAGGCGAAGAAGCAGGCGATTACGCTGCCGGTGTGGAGCAAGGCGGAGGCTTCGGAGCGGCGCTGGGAGACGTCGCGGGCGAGGATTTGGTCGAGAGAGAAGGTGACCAGCCAGGAGTAGATGGAGAGATAGGCGTAGATGGCGCCGTATTCGCCGAGACGTTCGCGGCCCAGATAGCGCGCGAGGAGAATACTGGTGGCGGCGGAGATTAAGACGCTGCCGCCTTTGCCGCCTAATTGCGCTAGGGTGTTTTGGAAGACTTTGAAGCCGAAGTTGGGGCCTGCTGCGACGGAGGCGATTTCGGGAGGAGTTGTCGGCGCGCTGGTTGGGAGTTGCGGAGAGTCCGTGGCTGGATCGGGTGGCCGGTCGCCGAACTTCTCGTTCTTTTCCACGGGATGCTAGAGATTAGCAAAGTCGCTGGTGAGGCGCACCTCGTATAAGTGCGGGCTTGCGGCTAAGTTTCCGATTATGCGTGCGAGTTCAACCGGTCGATGCAACGCCATCTAATCCGTTGATCTGACAACACTTCCCCTTGAGAATCGGTCTGTACGGCAAGACTCGATCAGAACCTAAGCAGGGCAGTGTTCTTTGTGAATCAACACTCGCGAACGAAATTAGCCTCGTAGACTCCCAAGAGAAGACTTCGAGCAAGTGTTGCGTCGACCCATTGAGACCACCCGACTAATGGGAAGCTAGCCTAGAGAGATTATCTGATTTCGGATGTCTGATATTTCTTCCCTCCTACTCCTTCACATGCGCCAACGGAATCTGCGAAAACAATTGCAGATCGATGATCATGTTTAGCCGCCGGTCCAACTGAAAAAACGTCGCCGCCTTCCTTCCCGGCAACACCTGGCTTACCACCGGCACGTACTGCAAGCGCAGCGCCTGCGCCTGCCCGTCCGCCTCCAACCAGTGCCGCACATAAATCAGTGCATCTTGGTCGGTCATCGTTGCCCACATCTCCGCGTACTGCTTCAACAGCGCATACTTCTGATCGTTCACTTCTTGCAAGTCCTTCACGTAATGGTTGTAGATCGGCCAGAACTTCAGCCCCTCGTCCTCCGACAGCGACATATTCTCCCCAATCACCTGCATTTTCATGGCACGTAGATCTCGCCGCAGCAAAGCAATGTCGTCGTCCGACACCGTCGGGCTGATGATTCTCTTCACGGTGACTTGCTGCCCCTGCGCCTGCGCCGCCGCCCCCGCCCCTGCCATCCCCCCACCCAACGCCGTCGCCACCACCATGCCTGCAACAAAGGCCCCGGCCAATCCCGCCGCTCCCGTCATTTTAAACTTCATAATCTTTCTCCTTACCTTTGTCCTCTTGCCACAAAAAACCAGCGAGAACAGCAAGTCCGAGTGCATGTTAATGCAGTTGGGCCGCTAATGGATTACTACCAGCAGCAAGCGCCAGTCAACTCTTGATTAGCGCTAATCGGAGACTGACCCCGTTCGACGCGCAGAAGGAGCTGGCGGGGGAACTCTTAAGAAGGGTTGGGGCGGTAAATCCATGATGGGGCGGCTAGATCGCGCGCGAGCTTCGACGGTGTAGTGTGCGCTTCTGGGGAATTGGCGCGATCTGTTATTGCTGTGACTAGTTCATGCTTGGGGGAGAGCGAGCAGACTGGATCTGTCGCGGGGGCGTCGCCGGCTAGGAGAAGGGCTTGGCAGCGGCAGCCGCCGAAGTCGATTGTGCGGCGGTCGCAGGTGCGGCAGGGTTCTTGCATCCAGTCTTCGCCGCGGAATTTTTGGAAGCTGGCGGATTCTTGCCAGATCCATTCTAGCGGGCGCTTCGTTACATTTTCGAATTGGAGATTGGGGATTACTCGCGCGGCGTGGCACGGTAAGGCTTCGCCTGACGGATCGATTAGCATTAGCTTGCGGCCCCAGCCGCCCATGCAGGCTTTGGGATAACGAGCGTAGTAATCGGGGACTACGTATTCTACGCGCAGGCGGCCGCGAAGGCGGGCTTCGGCGGCTTGGATGATTTCTAGGGAGCGATCGAGTTGGGCGCGCGTTGGCAATAGCGCGGCGCGATTTTCTGTGGCCCAGCCGTAATACTGGACGTGGGCGATTTCTACTTTTTGGGCGCCTAGGCTTTCGGCTAGGGCGATCATTTCTTCGAGACGGGCTAGATTGCCGCGGTGGACTACGAAATTTAGCGTGAAGCCTATGCGATGTTTTTTGATTGCGGCGGCTACGGCTAGCTTTTTTTCGTGAGCGGTGGTGCCGGCGATTTCATCTCCTTGCGCGGCTTGGGAATCCTGAAAACTGAGTTGGATGTGATCGAGGCCTGCGCGGACTAGCGCGTCGAGGCGATCGGGCGTTAGGCCTATGCCCGAGGTGATTAGATTGGTGTAGAGCTTGGCGTTGCGGGCGGCGGCGATTAGTTCGGTTAGGTCGGCGCGGGCTAGGGGTTCGCCGCCGGTTAGATCGAGTTGCAATGCGCCTAGATTGGCGGCTTGCTCGAAAACATTGATCCAAGTTTCCGTCGGGAGTTCTTCGGCGCGGGGTTTCATTTGTAGGGGATTTGAGCAATAGACGCAGTGGAGCGGGCAGCGGTGGGTTAGTTCGGCGATTAGGGCTAGAGGGCCGGGCATGGATTGAGTTTTGTTGTGGTCCGCGGTCGGGTTGAGGTTGTGGGTTGCGATTGCGGTCGTCGGATGCCGGCGGGGACGCCGGCGGTACGTTGTGTCTCATTCGAAATCTACCGCGCGGCGGGCGTTTAGTTGTTCCAGGAATTCGGTCGGTGTCGCTTTCTACTTTTTTTGGATCGGCTTGGCGGAATTGGGATTGGAGGGTGGCGACTATTTCGGCTAGCGTGTGTTGGCCGTCGCAACTGCGGATGATTTGCAGGCCTGGGCCGCGGAGTTTCAGGGCGCCTTCGGGCATCAGCAGCGTGGCTTCTTGATTGGGGGCGTCGCTTAGGCGGCAGCCGGGGCCAGGCGCGGTCTTGGATTCTGGCGATGGGCGCGGCATGGTTATGTTTTTCGCGCGATCTGCGTCGGCGATTTGGAATGCGCCTGGGGGCGGCCATCCCGGTTCGACGTAGGCGAAATAGAGAGCGTCTAGCTGGGCCCAGAGGATGTCGCATTTGGCGCGCAGGGCGTTGCAGGCTAGATCTTGTTCGGCTGGAGTGCGGGCGTGTTGCGTTACCCATGCGAGCGCGAAATTGGCGTCTTCAGGGGCTTGCGTCAGGCGGCCTTCGAAATAGGCCAGGCCGCTTGTCAGCCACGGATAATGTTGGCGGAGACGATCCATGCGGAGTGTGATTAGCGAGCCGCTGAACATTTCTGTGAGCGAGGAGGCGATGGCTTCTAGCAGCGATTTTTCGCTGACTAGATGGACGTAGGCGTCTACGGCGTAACGCGTGGCTGGTAGGACGCCTTCGCCGCTTGTGGCTTGGTCGCGTTTCAGGCCTGTGGCTTCTACCAGGCGCAGCCATTTTTCTATGCCGCCGGGTTTTGTGCCGTCGCCGTCATGATCAATGATGCGCTTGCGCCAGGCGCGGCGGAGATCGGCGTCTTCGCAACGGGCGAGAATGGCGGCGTCTTTGATGGGGATGCGGCTTTGATAGTAGTAGCGATTGAGGGCCCAGGCTTGCAGTTGGCCGCGAGTGAGTTGGCCTTCGTGCATGCGCAGATGGAAGGGATGGCGATGGTGGTAGCGCTCTTCGCCGATTTGGCGAAGACGCGCGGCTAGATCGCTGCTGGGCGCGGCGTGGGAGATGAAGAGGGTGCGTTCATCGGTGCGTTTATAAATCCAGAACCATTCCATCGTACGCGATTTCCCAGCCGGCTTCACGCACAGCGCGATGTTCGGGGCTGTCTTCGTCGAGGATGGGGTTGGTGTTGTTGATGTGATAGTAGATTTTGCGCGGACGCGTGATTTTGGCCAGGCGCTCGAGCGTGCCGCCGGGGCCGGAGATCGGTAGATGGCCCATGCCGCGCGCGAATTTGCCGCCGCCGCGAGTGCGGACTAGTTCGTCGTCGGACCAGAACGTGCCATCAATCAAAATTGCGTCGCACGAATTCCAGTCTGCCACCCAGGAATCTTCCATCCGCGGCAGCGTCGGCGCGCAAAAAATTTTCGCGCCATTCGGCGCCTCGACGTAAATCCCCAGCACCGCCTCAGTCGTCTCGTCCCCCGCAGCAGGAAAATTTCTGCCGCGCGTACGAGGGGCCGTTGGCCGCGATCCTCAGCGCCGTAATTTTCAGGCCTAGCGCGCTTCCATCCGTCGCTTGCACGTCGGCGGTCTTTGCCGGCCGAAATCAATTTCCATTCCGCCTGCGGGTGCGTCTGGTGCAGCGCACTGAAAATGGAATTTTCTTCGTGCAGCAGCGCTTCGACGTAAGCTGTGCCGTAAATCCGGAAGGAATGGAATTCGCGCAAGTGCAAAAGCCCGGCCACCTGATCTACATCCGCGCCGCTGAGCACCACCGCGGCAATCGGAGAGTCACGCGGTGCCGCTCGCGGCGTAAAGTCCACATCAGCGAGAATCTGCGCGCGGAGATCGGGCGAGGCGTTGATCAGGCACCAGGGTCTGCCGGATTCGCGGACGGCTAGCTGGGCTTGCGTGCGGGCGCTGCCGTGAAAATTGCCGGCGCGCAGGCGGGCACAATTCGAGCAGGCGCAATTCCACTGTGGAAAGCCTCCCCCGGCGGCTGAGCCGAGGATTTTTACCTGCATGGGGTGAGACTAGAGTTCGGCGTTGGCGTAGGAGCTGATTTCGCAGTTGAGGTTGATTTCTTCGAAGCTTGGGGTCGTCCAATCCATGGGTGCCTCCGGAAAGCTTAATGATAGCGTTGGGCGGTGCGGGGGCGCAATGGGATTCTGGTACAGGTGGGACAGGAGGGAAAGGCGGCCGGGGGATTGGGTTGAATGAAGTGTGGTAGGCTGCGGGCCGAATGCGAGGGGCGGATCTCGAAGAGAATTGATTTCAGATTTGAAATTTCAGAGGGGCCGAAGAGCGCGGCAACTTTGGCGGACCATTCATAGCTGCATAGGGGAATTCATGAAGAGATTTTCGGCGGGGAGAATTTTGTTGGGTGCGGGCTTGCCGGTTACTGCGATGGGGTTGGCGGCGATGATTGCGCTTGGCGGAGCGCAGCGGGTGCAAACGCAGGAGCCGGAACAAAATCAGGCGGCGCCCCAAAGTCAGGCGGCACCAAAAGGCTCGGCTGAGGCGCAAGCTCCGGCACAGGCACCGGCGCCGGGTGCTGCGCAGACGCCTTCTGCGGAGACGGCGGCTAAGCCGGTCGTTACTAAAGAAGGCGTGCGGATTGAGAAGACTTGGATTCCTATGTCGGATGGCGTGCGCTTGGCGGTTTCGCTTTACTCGCCGGCAGACGCCAAGGCTGCCGATAAGTTTCCGGTGATTCTCGAATATTTGCCTTACCGGAAAGATGATTGGGAAGAGCAGTGGGACTACGAGATGTATTCGTATTTTGTGCCTCACGGCTATGTTTGCGCGAAGGTGGATATTCGCGGCACCGGCACTAGCGAGGGGACGCCGCCGGAGCGCGAGTATTCGGAGCAGGAGCAGAAGGATGGATTGGAAGTGATTGCGTGGCTGGCTGCGCAGTCTTGGTCGAACGGAAACGTGGGAATGATGGGAATTTCCTGGGGCGGATTCAACGCGCTGCAGTTGGCTTCGCGGCGGCCGCCGGCATTGAAGACGGTCATCGCGGCGCATGCCACCGAGCAGCTTTTTCACGACGACATTCACTACATTGACGGAATCTTGCACGCAGATGAATTTGAATTGGGAATGGATCAGGAATTGATGATGGCGGCGACGCCGGACTTTCCGATGGATGAAAAGCATCTGGCGCCGCGATTTGATTCACCGCCGTGGTTCATCAATTATTTGCGGCATCAGCGCGACGGAGATTTCTGGCGGCAGCCGCTGGCGCAGCCAGTGTATGACTCGATTCAGATTCCGGTGTTTTTGATCGGCGGATATTACGACGGCTATCGCGACACGATTCCTCGGTTCCTGACGAAGATGAAGACTCCGGTGAAGGCGGTGCTAGGACCGTGGAATCACACGTATCCGAATGGGGCGGTGCCTGGGCCGGAATTTGAGTGGCGCGAGATGGCCGTGCGCTGGTGGGACCGCTGGTTGAAGGGCACGCAGAATGGAATTGAGAACGAGCCGAAATTGGCGGTTTATCAGCGGCATTGGTATCCGCCGGGGATGGAGCTAAATGAAATTCCGGGCGAGTGGCGGAATGAGAATTCCTGGCCGCCGGCGGGAATGAAAGAAAAGACGCTGTATCTTGGCGCGAATCATGAGTTGAACGATGCGGCGCCGAAAGATGGGACCGACAAGCTGCGTTACATTCCGTCAGCAGGAATCGAAGCCGGATTCTGGTGGGGCGAGTTGACAAACGATCAGCGGCCGGTGGACGCGTTCAGTTTGGTCTATGACTCGGCGCCGGTGGAGAACGAGACGGCGATTCTCGGATTTCCGCACGTGGAGCTGAATGTTTCGGCGAATGCGCCGCTGGCGGATTGGGTGGCGCGGCTTTCGGATGTGGCGCCGGATGGAACGACCACGTTGATCACCGGCGCGGGATTGAATGCGGCGCAGCGGCTTTCGGCCGATCAGCCGCAGGAGCTCGATCAGAAAGTCACCTACCGAATCGGATTCGATTTGCATGTGACTTCGTGGGTGTTTCCGCTCGGGCACCGGATTCGCTTGGCGATTTCGAATGCGCTGTGGCCGATGTTTTGGCCGACACCGTATGCGATGACGACGACGCTTGAATTCGGCGGCGGCGATGCTTCGCGGCTGGTGTTGCCTACGGTGCCTGTGTCGGCGGCTTCCGTACCGCATTTTCCTTCGTCGAAGCCCGATCCTTCTTTGCCGGAGTACAAGCATACGGGCGGGGCTTGGCCGGGAACGTTTGAGGTGACGCGGGATGAGGCGCATCGCACCGCGCGCGTGCATTGGCACGGTACGGCCAGCGCGAGATTTCCATGGGGCGTTGAGGAATATAGCGAGGAATTATTTTATGCCGCTTCGGATGAGCATCCCGAGCTGAGCTCGGTGCATGGCGTGGCGTTCACGAAAATTTCGCTGCAAGGGCGCGTGATTCTCTTCCAGTCGGTGCTCGATATTTCGAGCGATGCGAAAGAGCTCAAATATCAGTATCAGCGCGTGGCGCGGGAGAATGGAAAAATCGTGCGGAAGAAAGAGTGGAAGGAGCAGGTGCCGCGGGACCTGCAGTGACGGAGAGTTGAGGGAGGAAGATTGGCGCGAAGCAAGAACAGTGCGATTTTGTTGATCAGTTGCCCGGATCAGAAAGGGTTGAACGCGGCGATTGCGGAATTTATTTTTCGCAATAACGGGAATATTTTGCACGCGGACGAGCACCAGGATGAGGATCTCGGGCTTTTCTTGATGCGCGTCGAATGGGATTTGGCGGATTTTGCGATCCCGGTGGGCGAATTTGCGCGGCATTTTTCGCCGATCGCGGAAAAGTTTCGGATGGAGTGGCGGCTGGCTTCGTCTGGCCGGCGGCCGAACGTGGCGCTTTTTGTATCGAAGTACGATCACTGCCTGGCGGATTTGCTTTACCGGCACCGCAGCGGCGAGCTGGCTTGCGAGATTCCGCTGATTATCAGCAATCATCCGGACGTGCAGGCTTTGGCGGATTTTTATCGCGTGCCTCTGCAGGTTGTGCCGGTGACGAAAGAGAATAAAGCGGAGGCGGAGAAGCGAGAATTAGAACTTCTCGCGCCGCTGGGGATTGATTTGATTGTGCTGGCGCGCTACATGCAGGTGCTCTCGACCGATTTCATCCGGAATTATCCCCATCGCATCATTAATATTCATCATTCGTTTTTGCCGGCGTTTGTGGGCGGCAAGCCGCATCTGCAGGCATATCAGCGCGGGGTAAAATTGATTGGAGCGACGAGTCATTACGTCACCGAAGTCTTGGATGACGGGCCGATTATCGAGCAGGATGTGGTGCGGATTTCGCATCGGGATACTTTGGAGGATTTGATACAGAAGGGGCGGGATTTGGAGAAGGTGGTTTTGTCGCGAGGAGTGCGGTGGCATATCGAGAGCCGGATTTTGTTATACGGGAATAAAACTGTGATTTTTGATTAGCACAGTAGCGCCGGCGTCCCTGCCGGCGCCACTAGTCGAATAAATCGGGCTGCGCCTTGGTGATCATTTGCCACAAAGGTTGAAATTGGAACCAGCCGGCTTCGTGGCTGCCTACTTGATTGCGCGTTAGTAGAGCATTTTCGCGATCGATCGGGATTGGTTTGCCTGCGGCTTCGGCTAGCAATTGGGCTTGGCAGCTTCGCTCCATGGTTATGAACCACCAGACGGCTTCGTCAACCGTGCGTCCCACCGTCAGATTTCCGTGGTTGCGCAGGATGGCTGCTTTTTTCTCGCCGAGAGTCTGCGCGATGCGCTCGCCTTCCGAGGTTTCATAAACCACGCCGGTGAAATCGGCGAAGACCGCGTGATCTTCGAAGAATGCGCATGAATCTTGCGTGATGGGATCAAGCGGGCGGCCGAGCGAGGCCCAGGTTTTGCCGTAGAGTGAATGCGCGTGCGCGGCGGCGTTTACGTCGGGGCGGGCGCGATGAATTTGCGAGTGAATGGCAAACGCTGCGCCGTTGAGTGGATGCTTGCCTTCGACGATTTCGCCCTTGTCGTTCACCAGCATCAGATTTGAAACGCGGATTTCGCTGTAGTGGATACCGAACGGATTGACCCAGAAATGATCGGTGAGTTCCGGATCGCGGGCGGTGATGTGGCCGGTGACGCCTTCATCGAAGCCGAATTTGGAAAAGAGGCGGAAGCCGGCGGCTAGGCGTTCTTTGCGGTGGCGGCGCTCGTCGGCGAGATTCGAGAACTGCGGCGGGCGAGGGAAATTTAGACCGCGGGTCTGCGTGGCGGACATGAGGTGGACACCTCCGTGATCAGGTTACGCGCACGATTATGACACAGGTGGGTAGCGCCGGCGTCCCCGCCGGCATCTTACGACCGCCGACGTCGCTAAAGGCTGCACGCGCGCGCGCGGAGCTTACCTTCAAATTCGATGTGTTGTTGCGGCGTGGTCCGCGCTGCAGTGGTGGCCAATTTGAAATCGCGCTCGTAAGATGCCGGCGGGGACGCCAGCGCTACCGTGCTGCGGCGGCTTGCGTGCCTTTTAAATCGGCGGCCAACAGGCGATGAAACAGATGTTCGCCGGCTTCGCGTCTTACGCTTAGGCGGCCTGCTACGTAGGCTTGGGAATTTAGGCCGCGTTGGACGGCTTCGCAGATATCCACATCCTCTTCTTGCACGCGATGGCTTACGGCTATACTTTGGCGATTGTAGTTGGCGGCTTGGTCATCCGTTTTTTCAAAATAGAAATCGAAAATTACCAGGCAGCGATCCTGAGCCAGCGGCAGAACTAAATTCGTATCGAGATAGCCTTCGTACCAATTCACCATGAAATTCGGGTATTGCCAGAAATAGTAGGCCATGTCGCCTTTGCGCGTGGCGGAGGCGTCGGCGTCTTCGTGCGAATCTTTTAGCGGACTGGCTTGCACGCAGAAGCGGTCTTCGTTCTCGATGGTGTAGTTCACATATTCGAGGACGCTGTTTAGGCCCTTGTGGAGATGCGGAACGTGATATCCGCCGTCCAAGAAATTGTCGATGTACACTTTCCAATTGCATTTCAGTTCGTAGCTGCGGCGCTCGAAGAATTGCAGCTTGCCGAGTTGCAGCGGCTTTACGCGCTTTACTAGGCCGCCTAGAAATTTCTCGAGCGATTCGGCTTTGGGATCGAGATTGATGAAGGCGAAATTTTCCCAAGTTTCGACGCGAATGGGAACGAGGCCATTCTGCGAGCGCTCGAACTGGCAGACGCCTTCGAATTCGGTCATGCCTTTGAGCGCGCCGTCGAGGCCGTAGGTCCAGCCGTGATACGGGCAGCGAAGATGCTGCGCCTGGCCTGCGGGCTCGGTCATGACCGCGGCGGCGTGATGGCGGCAGACGTTGAAGAAGGCGCGGAGGACATTGTCATTTCCTCGGACTACCACGACGGGTTCGCCGGCGATTTGCGCGGTGATGTATTGGCCGGGCTTGGCGAGTTGATCGGTGCGGGCGATGCCTTGCCAGGTTTTGCTGAAGACGCGGCGGCGTTCGAGTTCGGCGATGCGCTCGTCAAAATACCAGGGCGCGGGAATGGTGTAAGCGTCGGAGAGAGCGGCCTTGTCGTCGTAGATGGAGAGAATTTCCTGGACGGTTTGATCCATTGCGTGCTCCGTGATGCGCTACAGCTTTCTCACTAATCTGCGGGGTGCGCGCGGGTGGAGCGCGAGCCGATGGCGCCGCGAAGCACCGCTAGAAACTGCTGAATGCGAACTTTATTCTTTTCTTGATCGCCAGGGTGCGGGAAGAGGCCCGGATCGAGCTCTTCGGTGAGCAGCGCATCCTGAAAGCGTTCGACGGTCCATTCGAGAATCGAGGCGATCAACGCAGGATCAACATCGGTGCGAACTTCGCCGCGCGCGAGAGCAAAGCGCACGGCCGCGGCGGCGCCGTAGGGATCTTCGGCGATCAGGAAGCGGTTGATTTCGCGCTTGAGCGTCAAATCCACGCCGTAATTTCCTACCAGCACGACGCGATAGGGAATCCAATCTTCATGCAGCATGTGCTCGGTGCGCACCAGCCAGTAGCGCAGGACTTCGAAGAATCCCTTTTCGCGCACCGGGGCGGGGCAATCCAGATATTTCGCGAAGGAACGCGCCGCGCGCTTGTACACCTCGAGGAATAGGCCGGCCTTGCTGCCGAAATATTGAAAGATCGAGCCTTTCGCGACATTGAGCTCCGAAGCGAGATCTTCGATGCGCGCATTGTGATAGCCCTGCTCAGCGAAATGGCGCATGGCGGTTTCGATGATGCGGGCGCGCTTGGCTTCGAGGCGCGGGCGCGCAGGCGGCTCCGAGCGCGGAGCTGGGCTGAATACGGCGGGCTGGGATTTATGGGCCATGATGACCTGAAGTCACATCATAAAAAGCGCGCGAAACAGGCAATGTAATATGATTGCGGGCAGATTAGCAACAAGATTCTGACTGAGGGTCAAAGCAGCCGATGGGCGCGGCGGGGCAGGGAATCTATGACGCGATCGTAGTCGGCGCGGGGCACAACGGGCTGACCGCGGCGGCGTATCTCGCGCGCGCGGGGCTTTCGACGTTGGTGCTCGAGCGGCGGGAGATTGTGGGCGGCTGCTGCGTGACGGAGGAGATTGCGCCGGGGTGCCGCGCTTCGACAACTTCGTATATCGCGAGCATGTTGCGGCCGACGGTGATTCGCGATTTGAATCTCGGCGCGCACGGCTTGCGGATGGTGCCATGCGATCCGGCGATTCTGGTCGCGTTTCCTGACAATACGGTGCTGCCGTGGTGGGCGGAGCGCGAGCCGGCTTTGCAGGAGTTTCGCAAGATTTCGGTGCGCGATGCGGAGACGTTTGCGCGCGTCGATGATCAATTGAAAAAATTGGCGCGTTATCTGCAGCCGTTTTTTCTCGAGCCGCCTCCGGACGTGGGCGCGAATGGAATTTCGGGTTGGATGGAACTGCTGCGCGCGGGGAAAAGATTTCGCGGGATTTCGGGCGAGGAAGTGGCGCAGTTTGTCGCGTTTTTCACGGGGAGCCTCGGCGAGTTTCTCGATCGCAATTACGAATCGGAGAAGATGAAGACGCTGATTCTGGCGAACAATGTTTATGGAAAGCATGGCGGACCTTACGACAATGGATCGGCGCTGGGGCTGTTGTTTCATCTTCTGAGCGGCGGCGATGGAGAAATACAGGGATTTTATGGGCATGTGATCGGAGGGATGGGGGCGATCACGCAGGCTTTGGCGGAGGCGGCGCGAGGCTTTGGGGCGGAGATTCGCGTGTCCGCGACAGTGGCGAAGATTGACGCGCGGAATGGACGCGCGCGTGGAGTGATATTGGAAGACGGGACGGAGATTCGGTCGAAGCTCGTGCTTTCGAACGCGGATCCGAAGCGGACATTTTTGGGGCTAGTAGAGGCGAGCGAATTGCCGGAGGAATTCCGGCGCGCGATTTGCGGAATCAAGATGGCGGGGCCGTGCGCGAAAGTGAATTTTGTCTTGAGCGAGGAACCGCGCGTGAAGGGGATGCCGCGCGACTGGCCGATCGGCCAGCGATCTTTTTTCACGTTGGTTCCTTCGCTTGAATTTGCGCAGCGCTGCTATGACATCGCGAAATTCGGCGATCTGCCGGAAGAGCTATGGGTGGATTGCGTCGTGGCTTCGAACGTGGACGATACGCTCGCGCCGGCCGGGAAGCACATCATGACTTGTTTCGTGCAGTATGTGCCTTACAAGCTGCGCGAGGGGAATTGGGATGAGAAGCGCGAGCTACTTGGCGATCGCGTGGTGAAGATGATCGCGCAATACGCCCCGAACGTGCCGCAGTCGATCGTGGCCCGGCAAGTCTTGACGCCGCTCGATCTCGAGCGCACCTACGGATTAACTGAGGGCAATATTTTTCACGGCGATCTTTCGCTGGAGCAGCTTTTCTTCATGCGCCCAGTTCCCGGTTGGGCGCGCTACCGCACGCCAATCTCCGGCCTTTATCTGTGCGGCGCGGGCGCACATCCGGGCGGCGGCGTAACCGGCGCGCCAGGCTACAACGCAGCCCGCCAAGTATTGAAAGATATGAAGCGCGGAGTAGCGTGAGACAAAAAACGCCCTAAGTCACGCCGACGTCCGAAGCATACGCGGGCGTGAGCCCGCGAATCACGGTGGCAGCCCCCGTCCGCCAGAAATATGGCGGACGGGGGAGGAGCGCTTCAGCGCTCCGATAAGTCGCCGACCTGAACGATGCGCTTTAGCGCAGGGAATTTGGCGTCAGAAATTAAGACGCAGCTTAAGTTCTTAGGAGAGCCACAATGAAAAAAGGAATCCTCGAGAGATTGAAAGAGGGCGTCGTTTTAGGCGACGGCGGATATTTACTCGAACTCGAGAAGCGCGGCTGGGTCCGCGCGGGACCGTTTACGCCCGAAGTCGCGCTGACCAATCCGGAGGCGCTGCGCGAATTGCATGTGGAGTTTCGCGAGGCGGGCGCCGATGTGCTGCAAGCGCTCACGTTTTATGCCAGCCGCGACAAGCTGGCGACCGTGGGGCTCGAAGACCGGCTGGCGGATCTGAATCGCGCGGCGGTGCGGATCGCGAAAGGCGTGGCGGGCGACCGCTGCGTCGTCGCTGGGAATTTGAGCCTAACCTGGATGTACGAGCCGGGCGATAAAGCCTCGCACGATCGCGTGCGGAAACTTTTCGATGAGCAGCTTGACGTGCAGGTGAGCGAGGGAATCGATTTCATCATCGGCGAAACGTTTTCTTATCTCGGCGAGGCGCTGTTGTGCGTCGAGCGCGCGAAGAAGACAGGATTGCCCGTGATGGTCACCATGTGCTTCGAGATGGAGCCGAAGACGCCGGAGGGAAAGACACCGGCGGAATGCGCGCGGGCATTGGTGGATGCCGGAGCCGACATCACCGGTATAAATTGCCTGCGCAGCCCGCAGCATACGCTGCCGTTGATGGCGGAAATGCGCAAAGCGGTCACCGCATATCTCGCCTGCCAGCCGGTGGCTTTCCGCACTACTGACAAGAATCCTGACTTCACCAGCCTGCCCGCATTTCCGACCGAACTCGATCCTTATCAATTGAGCCGCGGCGAAATGGGGGATTATGCGCGAAAGGCGCGCGAAATCGGCGTGAATTATATCGGCGCGTGTTGCGGCGCGGTGGCTTCGCATGTTCGCGAAATGGCAAAGGCGCTCGGAAAGTTTCACGAAGATACGCGCGTCTGGAAGAAGGGTGGCGAAAAAGCGATGTCGGCCTACGAATATTACGGCCACGACAAGAAATAGCCAGCGAAACTCTCGCATTTCATCGCATCCCGTTGCATTATGGCGCGGCCATTTCACTTCGCCGAGTGCGAGGGATCATGCCGGAAAACGAGGTCTCGAACCGTCCGCGCCGCGTGATGGGTTTTCGAGACCTTCTTTTGTTTTATATCGTCACCGGCATCAGTCTGCGCTGGATCGCCACGGCGGCGACGGCGGGGGCGAGCGCCGTTGTTATCTGGCTCATGGCCTGGTGCGCGTTCTATCTTCCTCTCGCACTTTCGGTGATCGAACTCACCTCGCGGTATCCGCAAGAGGGCGGCCTTTACGTCTGGAGCAAAAAAGCCTTCGGCGATTTCGGCGGATTTCTTGCGGGGTGGCTGTATTGGACCAGCAATATTCCTTACTTTCCTTCATTGCTTTATTTTGCCGCGAGCAATGCGCTTTTCATCGGGCCTGCAAGTTGGAGTCATCTGCAGAACAGCAAAATGTATTTCATCCTGTTCGCGCTGGTCGGAATTCTCCTGGCTACGATGGCAAATATCCTCGGCCTGTCGGTTGGGAAGTGGCTGCACAACGCGGGCGCGATAGGAACGTGGCTGCCCATCGGCATTCTGTATTTCATCGGCGTCGTGTGCTGGTGGAAATTCGGATCCGCGACTTCGTTCCGGCCGTCGCAGCTCGTGCCGCACGCGCATTTTCAGGATGTGCTGTTCTGGGCGACGATTGTTTTCGCGCTGGGTGGAAGCGAATCGGCGTCCTTTCTCGGCGACGAAGTAGAAAATCCGCGGCGGAATATGCCGCGCGCGCTGATCATCGCCGGAGTGGTGGTGACCACGGGCTATATTCTCGGCAGCGTGGCGATGCTCGTGGCGCTGCCGGCGACTGAATTGACCGGACTGCAAGGCATCATGCAGGCCATTTCGCACGCAGCGCAAAAGATCGGACTCGGCGGCATCACGCCCATCGCAGCGCTGCTCATCACCATCAGCAATCTCGGCGCGCTCGGCGCGTGGATTGCGACGTCCGGCAGATTGCCGTTCGTCGCTGGCATCGACCGCTATCTTCCGCCAGCGTTCGGCAAATTGCATCCGCGATGGAACAGCCCGTACATCGCGCTGATGGTGCAAGCCATCTTCGGAATTATTTTCATTTTTCTCGGGCAGGCGGGTGCGAGCGTTTACGGCGCGTATGAAGTGCTGGTGAGCCTGGGAATCATCACCTACTTCATTCCGTATATTTATTTGTTCGCCTCGCTGATTCGCTTGCAGCGCGAACCGGCCGGGCCGGAGATCATTCGCGTGCCCGGCGGAAAGCCCGTGGCGTATGTGGTCGGCACGCTGGGATGTTTGACTTCCGTCGTGACTATCGTGCTCTCGCTCGTGCCGCCGGCCGAAGAGCCACACAAAATTCTGGCGGTGTTGAAAATCGTAATCGGAACGGCGGTGATGGTTGGACTTGGCGCGGGAATTTTTTATTTGGGCTGGCGGCGCGTACAGCGCGCGGCGAATTCGGCAGCGTAGAAGGGTAGCGCAGGCACTCCTGCCTGCGATTCGCAACGGCGCAGAGTCGAAAACCGGCACAGGCAGGAGTGCCTGTGCAACTGCCGCGCGAAATTCGATTAAGCTTTTTCGGCGCGCGGCAGCATCGAGCCGAGATCGCCCTTGAGCGGCTTGTTGCTCGGATCGACCTCGATGTGGCCCTTGAAATAGGCGCCTTCTTCAATCGAGATGCGGCCGGTGACCAGGTCGCCGACGAGCGAGCCGCCCTTCTTCACTTCCACGCGATCGTGCGCGCGGAGATCCCCGCTCAGCTTGCCGTGCAGCACGGCTTCGCGCGCGACGATATCGCCCTCGACCACCGAACTGCGTCCGATGGTCACGCGATTGCCGCCGAAATTCACCGGGCCCTCGACTTTGCAATCGAGATAGACATCTTCCTGGCCGGTGAGCTCGCCTTTCAGCGTCAGGCCGGGACCGAGATTGGCCACATCGCGCGACACCTGCTGTTGCTGCTGCGGCGCGGACGGCGACTTGAAATCGTCGTACGCGGTGTAGCTGCTCTTGGGGGCCGGCGGTTGATTCCCAGGTGCGTTATTCCACATTGTCGTCCCTTTCTGCGCCCGCGGTAACGAGCGGTTGATACATGTGCCAGAAGTTTCCTTCCGGCTTCAAGAACGCGAGGCCCACTTTCCATTTCCCCAGGCGGTTCGGCCTGACATCTACGACGCGACATTCCTTCTCCTCCTCGGTGATTCCGTGGACGAGGAGAATGGTCTGTCCGGGCGTGACGAGCGCGCCAAGCTCGACCCGCGCGCCGAATGCATTCACGTGCAACGTTTCTGTCGTGTCGCGAAAGGGCCTGTCATCCGCGGTGCGACCATAAATGCGAACCGGAACGCGGAGACCGAGCCTCTTGCTGCGACGTTTGGAGTCGCGGCTTTGGGGCATCAGATTAAAAGATTAACGTGACGCGTCGTTCGCGAAAATAGTACGGCGGGACAGTGACCCGATTGGCAGGCCAAGTTCAGCCGCGCCCTGTCCCTGACAGCCGTCGCTTCCGTAGCGGCGACCGCTCATTCAACCTGCCTGCCCTGAAGACGGGGCAGGGCTCACCACCGGCCCCTTCCGGCCCCGGGGTTTGTCCGCCGCCCGTCGCGGCGCTGCTGAACTGGTCGGCGGCTGCCTTGCATGGCGACTTCACATATGAAACTATGTCACGTTCAATAGCGCCTAGTTCTTGAATTGGTAACGGAAGCTGCGCCCGCAGTTCGGCCATCTCTCGTCTTAATCGGGGACGGAGACATCGATTTCAGGTCACGATCCAATCGCATGAACGAGCTCTCCAGCGCCAGGAAACCTGCCACGAGGTCGCAAACGTTCAATGCGCTCCCTCGATTTTTGTTTCGGTTAGAACCGACCCCCACTCTTTGTTTTCATCAACTTACAGAAAATTCAAATGAACCCATGTTTCGGTTAGAAAAGGAGGTGCCAAGAATTTCAGCGCCAAAAAATACGCGGGCCTCGCGTTGACAAACCTTGGTCGCGGGACTACGTTACAGCACCGCTGCCAATTGAGTTGTCACGGAGGAGTCGCTCATGAGGAATGTCCGCAGGTTCATGTTCGTGTGCTGCTTGCCCGCGTTGCTGCTTGTGGCTGGGTGCCGGCGATCGCCGGAGGCTATTCAGAAGCATCTTCAGGAGCAGCTCATTGGGGCGAAGCCGGGGGACGTGATCGAACTCCCTGAGGGGAAATTTCATTTCGACCGGACGCTTTCGCTAACCGTGGACAAGGTGACGCTTCGCGGGAAGGGGATGGACAAGACGATTCTTTCGTTTGCGGGGCAGAAGGAAGGAGCGCAGGGAGTTTTGGTGAAGGCCAACGACTTCACGATTGAAGATATCGCCATTGAAGATCCGGCGGGCGATGCGTTGACGATTCAGGGCGGGACGAACATTACTGTGCGGCGCGTGCGGACGGAATGGACGCGCGGGCCGAATGAGAACAACGGGCCTTACGGAATTTATCCGGTGGAGTGCAAGAATCTGCTGGTGGAAGATTCCATCGCGCGAGATGCGGCGGACGCGGGGATTTACGTGGGGCAGTCGGAGAATGTGGTGATCCGGCGCAATCGCTCGGAATACAACGTGGACGGCTACGAGATCGAAAATTCGGAGAACGTGGACGCTTACGAAAATGTGGCGACGCACAATACCGGCGGCATGGGCGTTTTCAATTTGCCGAATCTGCCGCGGCAGGACGGGAAGCACGTGCGCGTGTTCAAGAATCAGATCATTGACAACAATACGCCGAATTTTGCGCCGAAAAGCCTTGGGCCGATTCACGATTTGCCGACGGGAACCGGCATTTACGTGATGGCCATCAAGGAAGTCGAGGCGTTCGAAAACACGATTCAGAACAACGGCACGGTGAATGTTTTCTTGATGAACTACAACACGGGCGTTTCGCCGGACAGCTTGCAGAAAACCGCGGAGTCGCAGATTACGCAGACGGTTTTCAAGCCGGGCGACACGCGCTTTTATCCTTACACGCAGCAGATTTTTTTTCATGACAACGATATTTCCGGCGGCGGGAAATCGCCCGATTCGCGTATGGATACGATCAAGGCGCTGGCGGGCGCGCTGGGGGGGGCGCTGCCGGACATTCAATATGATGGCGTGGTCGATCCGAAATGGGCGCGCAAGGGCGACAATCCGGGGCAGATTTGCTTGACGAACAATGGCGCGGCGACGTTTCTGAATTTTGACGCGGCCGGAAATATGAAGCATCCGGTGAGCGACGTGAAGAAATACGGCTGTATGCTGCCGGCGCTCGATGCCGTTTCAATTCCGCAGACTATGAATGCGAAGCCCGGCGGAGCGCCTGGAACTCCTTGATGAATTGGTTCTCTTCGTCCATGCGAAGTATGCGCGCGGGGGCGGCGCTGATCGCGGCGGCGTGTGTCGCGAGTGTGCTGGGCGGCTGCGGGTTTTCGCGGCAGAAGGATGTTCGCGCGACTCTCGCGGAACCGTATCCGAAGAAACTTTCGGAGTGGCGTCTTTTCAAGAGCACGCGCGATGGCCTCAAGCCCAATGCGCGAGTGATTCCCTACGATTTGAATACGCCGCTGTTTTCGGATTACGCGAGCAAGTATCGCTACGTGTGGATGCCGCCGGGCGTTTCGGCTGAATATCGCGACGACGGGCCTTTTGAATTTCCTGTGGGCACGATTTTCGCGAAGACGTTTGCTTTTCCTGAGGCAGGGCGGCGCGGCGGCGAGCGGTTGATCGAGACGCGGCTGCTGGTGCACACGAGTGCGGGCTGGTTGCCGCTGCCCTACATTTGGAACAAGGAGGAAGACGAGGCGTTTCTGCGATTGGTCCCCGATCCCGTCGAAATTCATTGGACCGACGCGGCGGGGAAGCATCGCGATTTCACTTATCAGATTCCGAATACGAACGAATGCCACGAATGCCACGACAATAATAAGGTCCTGCTTCCCATCGGACCGAAGGCGCGAAATCTGAACAAGACTTATGCGTATGCGGACGGCGCCGAGAATGAAATCGTGCATCTGACCAAGGTCGGATATCTGCGCGGCGCGCCTGCGCTCGATTCAGTTCCGCGGGCGCCGAAGTGGAATGATCCGTCGGATGGAACGCTTGCCGATCGCGCGAAGGCCTACCTCGACAATAATTGCGCGCATTGCCATCAGACGGGGGGCACCGCGGGTTACACCGGCGTCGATTTTCGCTCGACGCATTTCGACCTCGCGCACTCCGGCATTTGCAAGCGGCCGAATTCCGCGGGCGTGATGGGCGAGCTGCAATTCGATCTCGTTCCGGGACATCCGGGCGAATCCATTCTCCTTTATCGCATGGAATCCACCGCACCGAAGGCGATGATGCCGCAGATTGGGCGAGCCGTGGTACACGAGGAAGGCGTCGCGCTGATCCGCGAGTGGATCGCCTCGCTCAATCCGCAATCGTGCGGCCTGCCGGAACGGCGGCCGAATGAACAGCAATCCAAGCGCAGCGGCTTTTAGAAAGGATCTCTGCTTTGATTCGCGTAGAGAGAGATGTTAGTTGAATCTTGCCGCGCAGCCTGGCAGGGACTCTCAATTCCGTGGGCGGTCTCCCTCAGGTAATCCCCGTATTCCCAGAAGACGCTGATTAGATGCATACTTAGGTGAAGGTTTTCGTGCGTTCTCATAGTCGTTTCTAATTTTTCTTGTGAGGTGAAAAAATGCGTACAGCACGCTTCGTTGGTTTGCTCGTGCTTGCGGCATTGATACTGGCAATGCCGTCAGCGCTTCCCGCTCAGGTCGCCGTATCGATCACAATTGCTCCACCGGTGCTGCCGGTTTACGTGCAGCCCGTCTGCCCCGCTCCGGGATATATCTGGACGCCCGGCTATTGGGCTTGGGGCGAGGATGGTTACTACTGGGTGCCGGGGACGTGGGTTGAGGCACCCGAAGTTGGATTTCTGTGGACGCCCGGATATTGGGGCTGGGGCGATGGCGTCTATCTCTGGCACGACGGATATTGGGGACCTCACGTCGGCTTTTATGGCGGCGTCGTATATGGATTCGGATATGACGGCGTCGGATTTGCAGGCGGCGAGTGGCGCGGCCGGGAATTCTTTTACAACAGCCGCGTCACCAACGTGAACGTCACCATCATTCACAACACGTTCGAGAGAAACGTGGTTGTGAGGAACGATACACACGTCAGTTTCAACGGCGGCCGCGGCGGAATTCAGGCGCGGCCGACACACGAACAAGAAACTTACGCGCATGAACAACACCGGCCAGCGACATCTCTGCAAACCGAGCACCAGCACGCCGCCAGCGCGGATCGCGATTTGCGGGCTTCCGTGAATCACGGACGTCCGGCTGTCGCAGCCACGGCGCGTCCCAATGATTTCAAATCCGGCGTGGTAGCGGCGCGCAACAAGCCGACTTACAACCCGAAGCCCGCGGAGACGCGTCCGGCAGCCAGTCGTCCGGCAGAAACGCGGCCGAATGCGAATCGTCCGGCGGAGACGAACAAGCCGAGCAGCAATCGTCCGACGCCCAAACCGGAATCACGGCCGACGCCCGAAAGCCGTCCGGCACCGAAACCGGAGAATCGCCCGGCTCCCGCGGCCAAACCGGAAAATCGTCCAGCGCCAAAGCCGGAAAGCCGTCCAGCACCGAAGCCGGAATCTCGTCCGGCTCCAGCGGCAAAACCGGAAAGCCGTCCAGCACCGAAGCCGGAATCTCGTCCGGCTCCAGCGGCAAAACCGGAAAGCCGTCCAGCACCGAAGCCGGAATCTCGTCCGGCTCCGGCGCCAAAACCGGAAAGCCGCCCGGCACCCAAGCCTGAGAGCCGTCCTGCGCCGCAGTCAAGACCTGCGCCGCAGTCCAAGCCGGCGCCGAAGCCGGCGCCGAAATCGGAGCCGAAGGAAGAACACCCGCACTGAGGATTCTGCTGAGCGTAGCTGATTCTCAGTAAATACTGTGGGCCGAGCCGGAAACTTCGACTCGGCCCTCTTTTACTTCCAGGGTGTAATCGTCGCCGCCAGTTCCCGTCCAAGTTTGCACATTAAAAGCCGCGCCCTTCGGCGCGCTATGCACCGCGATGCCGCTGAATGTGAGCGGAATTTTTCTTTTGCAGCTAGCTGGCGTTCCTGAAGCTTCCAAAAAATACGTCGGGCCTGCGCCGACGACAGTCGCCGAACCATCGGCCTCGAGCAGAACCGCGGCATCTTCCTCTACAGCAATCGCGCGCACCTTTTGCGCCCAGCCATCTTCCAGAATGCGCGCCATGAAAACCAGGAGGCGTCCCAAGCGATCGCGCTTGACGAAATGCGTGTCCGTAATCGTTCCCTGTAGAAGCGGAATGCGCAGAAAATCGCGCGAGAGCGTGACCTTATTGCCGTAAGGATCGGCGAGCGCATCGGGCGAATGAATGGTGTCAATGATCGAGGCGAAGGAAAACTCGCCGAGAATGGCGAGACCCGCGCTCGAGCCGCCGATCGGCTTTCCCGCCGCAATGTGGCGGTTGAGCGCATCTTGCACCGGAGTGTCCTGCCAGAATCGAAGGTAATTGGATTGATCGCCGCCGGCGATGAAAATGGATTCCGCTTGATCGATGATCTGCACGACTCGCGGATCATCGGAATCCTCTCGATCATTGAAGATGATCGTCGCCGTGGAATTGACCGAGCAAAGCCCGCGGATTTTCTCATCGAGCTCTTTGGCGGTTGCGGTATCGGAGTTGGCTCGTAGAATCAGAAAATCACCGCCGTTCGCCCGCTCACAGAGAAACCGGAACGCGGCGTCCTGCTTCGATCCACCGCCCATCAGAGCAAAGCCGGCGCGCGGCGTAGCGTGACTATCGTCGGTGTGGCCCGTTCGGAAATAACGCCATTTTGCCTGGGCAGATGGCGCCAGAGAACCCATCAAGAAAAACAACAGGAACCATAATCGCTTCGGCGCCGCGATTTCCATTTGCACTCCTCTTTATGAAAAGCACAGGTTGATAGCTTTTTTTCGTGCGTCGGTCAAGACCACGTGCCAGCTTTCGTTTGCAAATCGTGAATCGATTTAGCTTGGCGCTTGACACGCGCTGTGCGCCTGTCCATACTCCGCTCCATCGTACCTGCCTGGGGTGGCAGGGAGGCTTATGTCCCTGAATTCGGCAAAGGTCGCGCCACTGGAACAAGTGGACGCGCTGGTAAGCGTCGGAACTCTCGAATCCGGCTTATAAATCGCGCGCCACAGCGATTATCCCGATCCTGTTCTGATACTCGATCTTAAGTTATCGCTTTCCGTCCGGCTCCAACTTCTCGCGCCAAATGCGTGAGTCCCCGGGCAAGGAGCAGTTCCGAGGAGGGTCTATGAAGCTCCGTCTCGCATTCTTCTCGCTGATCTTTTCAATCTGTGCCGCGTTTCTGGCGCCGGGGAGTCCGGCGCAAACTGCGCAAGGACGCATCGCCGGCCAAGTTACCGATTCGAGCGGTGCCGCGATCGTGAACGCGAAGGTCACGATTCAGAATACCGCCTCGGGAGTGACCCGCGTCCTCGAGACCAACGGCGCAGGCGACTACGTCGCGCCCGGTATCGAACCCGGACTCTACTCCATCACCATCGAATTCGCCGGATTCGAGAAGGTCGTTCGCGAGCGCGTTCAAGTGGAAGTCGGCAATGACTTGAAGATCGACTTCCGGCTCAAGCCGGGCGCTATCACGCAATCCATCGACGTGAACGAAGAACTGCCGCTGACGGAAACGAACAACGCGGTTCTAAATGGAGTGCTCTCGAATAAAGCCATCAATGATCTGCCTTTGCAAGGCCGCGACTTTCAGAATTTGCTGCCATTGCATCCGGGCGTGCAACGCGATCCCGGAGGAGGCTTCCACACACTTACATCGAATGGAAATCGCCCAGACGACAACAATTTTATTATCGACGGTGCGACCGACAATGACGCCTACTACGGCGAGACGGTAATGAATGATGCCGGCATCTCCGGCACCCCCGCCAGCACGCTCCCGCTCGACTCCATCCAGGAATTCAATACGCAGGAAGGGCAGCAGGCGGATTACGGGGTCAAACCCGGCGTGGTCGTCAATATCGGCATCAAGTCCGGCACGAATGAACTACACGGAACGGCGTACTACTTCCATCGCAACAGCGCCTTCGACGCGCGAAATTTCTTCAATCCTGCGCCTGAGCCCACTTCCGCGCTTTTGTTGCATCAGTTCGGCGCGTCGCTGGGTGGTCCGATCAAGAAGGACAAATGGTTTTATTTCGTCAACTATGAAGGCGTGCGCGACAAGGTGGGAAATCCGTTCGTAGTGGATAGCCCGGTGACGACCTCGCTCGTCGGCCGCGTGGATCCCAGCGAGTTCGATGTAACGCGCTACAGCATCGTGGATGCCGAGGCTGCCGCCGGATGCGGCATCAGTCCGCTTCCCTCCACGTGCAACGCGCTCAGCCTCGCACTAGCAAAGACCGTCTTCCCGACGAACCTCGGACTCACAGCTGACCCGGGCGACCCCTCGGCCATTAACTTCGATTTTAACAATGTCAATCGCGAGGACAATTTGGTCTTCAAGAGCGACTATCATCCTAATGACCGCAATTCGATTTCCGCGCGCTTCCTGTATGCCAATAGTCACGAAATCGAGGAGGATGCTTCGCCGGTGGCTCCGCAATGGCTTTCCGAGGCCTTCCCGAAATCGCAAGTCTTTGGTCTCGACTGGACGTGGACTCCGAATTCCCGTTGGGTGAACGACGCGCGTTTCAGCTATAACCGCTTCTACGAAAAGATCGCTCCCGTGGATGCCAACGTGAATCCCAGCGCCTACGGGCTAAACACCGGCATCACCGACCCGAATTTGTTCGGATTCCCGCGCATCAATCCAGGCTCGCACGAGTTCAATTATCTCGGCGGCAATTCCAGTTGGCCTCTCTGGACCACTCCGAGCCACACGGAAAACTACTCGGACACGGTTTCCTATTCGCGCGGAATACACAGCATCCGGTTCGGCGGCGTGTTCAGCAACGGCGCAGTCGATTATTTGCGGGCCACCGAAGGCCGCGGCCGCGTGGACTTTTTTCATCTGCCGGATTTCATCGCGGGGACGCCAGTTGATTTATGGGGCCGGCAATATGGCGACCCAGCGCGAAAAGTGAGCATGAAATCCTGGGGTCTGTTCGCGCAATATGATGTGCGGCTCACCGCGCACGTGACTATCAACGCGGGGCTGCGCTACGACGTCACCTATCCGATCAAGGAAGCGCACAACCTGCTGGCCAATTTTTCACCCACAAACGGGTTGCAACAGGTTGGCTTTGGCATCAGCGAGCCGTACAAGACCAACTACAACAATGTCTCGCCGAGACTGGGAGTGGCGTGGGACGTCTTTGGAACGGGAAAGACGGTGGTTCGCGCCGGCTTCGGCATGATTTACGTTCAGCCTTCCATTCGCACTTTTATGTTTAGCGGCGGAGGACTGAATCTCAATCCCACCGGATTGGAAAAGATTATGCCGGACGGCACGATAGTCTCGGGGAACGGCAACATCACAACGTTCCTCGTATTTGGCGCCAACACCAATCTGATCAACTGGTCCGTCGCGGGGCCCATTTTCCCAGCAGCCACCGGTTCAACGAGTAGCTGCAGCGTGACGCTCCCCTGCAACATCTTCGCGGTGGATGAGAAAATTCGCTCGCCCTATGTGCTGAATTGGAACGTGAACGTGCAGCGGGAGCTCATGCGCGACATGATGTTGCAAGTCGCTTACGTGGGCAATCGCGGCGTCCGCCTCTACAGCATCACCGATCCAAATCAAGCCGATCCGGCCATTTCCACCGCCGATCCAAACTTCTGCCTGGGCTGCGACAATACTGCCGTCGAAGAACTCGCCCGGCCGTTCACCACTAACTGTCCAAACTCGCCATGTTTCCCGTACATCGGATTCATCAATTTCCTGGGCAATAAGTCCACTTCCATTTACCATGGCTTGCAAGTCACGCTCACCAAGCGGTATTCGCGCGGCCTCTATCTCCTGGCCGGTTACACCTACTCTCATGCGATTGATACAAACGGGGGTACCACCAACTTAGCCAGCGTTCCGCAGAACAGCCTGGACTTCCCGGCGGAGAAGGCAAACAGCGATTACGACATCCGCCATCGCTTCACTCTGGCCGCCACCTACGAAATTCCCGGCAGAAAAACCTGGGGCCAGTTGTTGCAGGGTTGGGAAATTACGAGCCTGGTTCAGGCGCAGAGCGGATACCCCTACTCATTCTTCGACGACGGCAGCGATTTAACCGGCACGGGAGAAGGCTTCAACAACGGCGGCAACGACCGCTGGAACATCCTCGGCAGTCCCAAAAACATTCACTGGGTCAAAAATGACACCATTCCTTTTCTGGGTGCTTCCGATCCCATTTGCCTGGCAGCCGCAAACACTGCGGCCTTGCAGAACACTCTGAATTACGAGGGAGGCTGCTTTGCCGAAAATGGAACGGTGATCTATCCCAACGCAGTCGGAACCTTCGGCAATATGGGCCGCAACATTTTCCGCGGTCCGGATTTCGTGGACTGGGATGGATCGCTGGGCAAGAGCTGGAAGCTCACGGAGCGGCTAAAGCTGCAGTTGCGCGCTGAGGTTTTCAACGTCCTGAACCATCCGATTTTTGCCGATGGCTCGGTCCGCCATGACCTATTCAGCTTCACGCTGGGAGTCGCGCGCGCCACGCCTGACGTCTGGGCGGCCAATCCGGTCATAGGGTCGGGCGGCTCGCGGCACATACAAATCGGCGCGAAGTTGGTCTGGTAAACACTCTACTCGCACCGCCTCTCCAAGTGGAGGTAGATTTTCCTGACGCTTGCGTGGGTTTCGCGGCCCCCGTCCAGCAGGCAAGTTCTGGGTGTATTTACCGGTTGATGTACATTTTTGCGAGTTGATCAGACAGGTGGTGAGCCCGCTTCGTCGAGCCGAAACTCCGCCTGCAGCGCCCTGACGGCCCACTGCATGGCCGACGCCTCAACGACCCACGAAATGTTGTGCTCTGGCGAACCTTGCGCGATCACGATCATGCTGATGGGGGGATCGTGCTGGGCCGCCGCGACGATTAGTAAAATGATCGCAAGTTGGCCTTTGGATTCCGGGGATTGGTGACATCGAAGCCCTGCAATCGCGGCAAAAAGCCATCAAATATCGACGGGCGCTGAGTGTCTAGTTCGCTGTATTTAAAGGGGATAGGCGAGTTCGTTTTGTAATTTTGTGGCGGAGGCCTTCTGAACAACAACGATAACTCAGTTCTGAATATATATAATAATATTTATATAACTACTATATAAATAAACGAAGATCGCGACTCGTGCGGACAAACCGCCCGCGAAGTTGAACATCGAAATAGCCCGACACACCGTCACGCCGCCAGCGGTACCTCAACCTTCGTGCCGAGACGCAATTCCGGGACTGCAATCACTGCATCTGAGACGCGGGCGTTTGACGCTCTAAATTCAGGGAAGCGTTTGATGCGCTCTAGGCTTAAGCACTGGTTCTCTCTCTGAATTGCCCAAAACTCTAATCGCTCGGAGCGTCCACGGGGGGCTTCCGTAGGCCGCGAATCCGCTTGATGGCTTCAAGATCAAGCATGAACTGCCGGAGGTTCGCGGCGCGATTTCGATCGATCCGGCTAAGAATGGACTCGTCCAGGAATGTCGCCCGGTCAGTACCGACTTCGTATAAGTCCCGCGCGCCCTCGAGTCCTAGGCGGTGTCCTTGTGACTCGATCTCGCGGTCGAGTTCTTCAAGGATGCTCGCCAGCAGTGCGGCACACTGGTTCGTGCGCTCGGCGCTCTCGCCTTCGGCCTGCGCAATTCTAAGCATTTTGTAGGATTGCACGATAGCCGTGGCGGTGGCCGTCAGCTCACTACCGTAAATTCGGTCCAGGACGACCAAGTCGCTGTCCGGCCGAGCGCCGTACTTCTCAACCATGTCCTTCAGCGCGTGTAGGAACCCGAGGCAATGTGCTGGATGCATACGACCACGCGCTGCATCCCCAGGCGCCGCCATAGGATCTGCTGGACAAATCAGCTCGGATCGATAACGTGCGTCAAACCGTCCGAGGTCCTCGAGAAGAAAAGGAACCTGGGCCTTCATAACTTCGTGCACAAAATATTTATCGATCCGGCGGGCCTGCAGACGGTTTTGGACAATTTCACCGATGAATTCTAGCTCCAACGAGGATTGCGGCTGCAGATCTGCCTGAAATTGGGCGAAAAGCTTTGAGGCCAACTTCGTTTCGTCCGGCAGTATTCTTCCGGCGAAAATTTTATGCTTCGAGGCGTTTTGCGCGGATCGCCGTTTTCCTGCGGGCGTGCGCGGGCCGCTCGGACCTGGGCGGCGCGAGCAGCTTGAACCTCGACGTATGGATTTCGACATGTGGTGTCTCCTTGAAGTTGTAAGGGACCCAGCATGCTGTCGAGGAGACCGACATTCTTTTTACGCCCGCCACCTTTTGCAAAAAACAAAGGACGCCGGCGAAAACTGCGTGACTTCGCGCCGGCGTGCTAGTCGTCTTACCGAAATCTAGAAACCCTAGTTTACACTATCGTCGTGCGGCAATCATCTCGCTGTGTTGCTTCATCCGCGTCTCAACTGGGGGCTCTGGCGCGAGAGGCGCCGAAAACGTGGCAGCTCGTTCGGCCGGCTTGATTTATGGTATGTGGCGAAGATGTCTCGCTCGATGACAGCCTGCGCAGAGCGTAATGAGGTTCTCTTCAGCATCGTCTCCCAACCGGCTGCGCGAGCGGAGGTGGTGGATCTGAAGATTTTGTGCTGTGCCGCAGTCTTGGCAGCGCCATCCATCGCGCGTGAGCACCTGGCGGGAAAGCTGGCGGTAAGCTTCGGGTTCAAGCCGTAGCCGCGGACGCTTCCGTTTGAACCGGTTCAAGGCCATTCCTCACGATCTCCAGCATCTGCAGTCTCTGTGCCAAGGGAAGAGCGCCGATGAGCCGAACCAATGCCATGAACAACGTACCCTCACTGCCAGCTTCCAGGCTTGCTCCCGCCAGAAAATCGGCGGCGAGCATCTCCAAACAATAGCCCCGCGATTTATCTGTCCCGAGCATCAGCGCCGCGGTCTCGAGCGCTTGCTCGATCACCGCCAGTTGGCTCTTGTACACCTTGAAGTACAGGATCTCCCACGGCTCCGTCTCTTTGCCCGTGAGGTGCTTTTCGACCTCGTGCTTGAACTCTTCCTTGGGCAACTGCTGCGCCCGGTGCAACCAGGTTGCACAGTCGAAGTCCTGCCCATCCCGCCGCGCCACCTTCACCAACTCCGTCGCCTTCGACCAGCCCACTTGTTTCAGGTGTAGTTTCGGGATCCGCGGCAGTTGCTCGTGGATCGTCATTAGGTAGTAGGCCTTGCGTCGTGAGCCCGGAAAGCGCTTCTCGAGGAATTCATCGAAGGATTTGAGATTGTCGAGCCGCCAGTACTGCCCGGAGCGGACTTCACACAGGTAGCGGCCGAGCTCCACAAACCGGGTATCCCGCTCCCGATCAATGGCCCGCTCCCAGCCCAAGATTTCATCGATCTTGGCCAGTACAAACAGAGCCCTGCGGCGGTTGAGCTTCGGCGCCTCGAGAGGTCTCCCATTAGTCGTCAAGGTCGTTAAGCCAATCAAGGTCGCTGGCTCCTGGCCGGCGGATCAAGTTCGCATCGATCAGCGGCTGGTTGTTGAGACACAAGCCCAGATGGGGACAGCTCACGCAGCCGTTCTGAGGAAATCGGATGCCGCTGTGCGAAACGAACTGACCGGCTTCGATCTGAGCAACTGTGGTTTCAACCAGCCGGCCGTACTCCTGCCGTTGCTCTTCGGAAATCGTGGCCCGGAGGTATTGAATCTCGGGCTGGTTCTTGCGTACGAACACGACCACGGCGACTTCGGGAATGTCGGTGATCCAGGAGTAGCAAATCAACTGCGGGTCGAGTGCGAGCAATCCCTCGGGCTCTTCCGGATAACGGCTGGTGGTAGTCTTCCAATCGATCACGCAGGGGGTGCCATCGAGCTCTCCAAGGGCGTCAATGTAGGCAACGAATTCGTTGTTTCCGGGAAGTGACCGAAGCATCTTGACCTGCAGATTCTTCTGTGGCCGGGGAATCCGAACCCGATCATCCTGTGCGAACTTCTGGAGCAGGTGGACTCCCTGATGGACCAGACGATCCCAGGAATCCCCTTTCTTGTACTCGAATGGAGCATCCCGATACGCTCCCCATTCTTTGTGGAGCACGGCATGTCGGATCCTCCCGGCAGAAAGTAGGCACCGAGAGCCTTCTCAAACGAGCGGCCGAAGACCATGGCGGCACGGGTATCTTTTTCCTGCCAACCATCGAGATAGCGGTAGCGATAGCTGCGCGGACAGCGCAGGAATTGGCTAATCTGTGTGTGGCTGTAGATCATCGTCGTTCTCCTGCTGGCTGCCAGTTTCGAGAGTGGCTAACTCCTCCCAGTCTCCGGCCGGTGCAAACGCGTCGAGATTGAGGAAGGAGCGGCCGTTGCGCGTCGTGCGGGAGGTGCGGACGACGCCGGTAAGGCCCACAAGCGCCTTTTCATCCACCTCATCCCGAGCAAAGAGGTCCAGGTCGTAGCCAAAATCCCGGAGGAACCAGTTCAGTTTCCACAAAGCTTTCGGTGTGCCATACAGACGCCCTGAGATGTTCTGACCCGACAATGGCTTCGGCTCAAGAACCGAAAGCCGAAGCGCGAAGAAGGGCTTCTGCGGATGCCAGCGGTACGAGGCCTGATCGACGCGAGCGAGAAACAGTCCTTCGAGCAGATCGTTCGCGCTCTGAGATTCCAAGTGCAAGCCCGGAAAATGGCGTTTCATTGCTGCACCTCCTGCGGTTGAGCATACGAGTTGAGTTTGCAGAGCAACTCGTCTCGATCTTCTTTCGCCGTTTTCGCGAGATGGGAGATGAAGGATTCGACCAGATCACGACTGGCTTCTTTGAGCGTCTGCGTGCCGCAGGAGTCGGCGGCGTAGGCCTTCACGAGTGCGGGATCGAGATTGTGTTGGCGGATCAGAAGACAGAGTTGATCCCGAAACGAGGTTGATTGACCATTATTCGGAGAACCCGCGACATGAAATCCATTCGGCCGAGTCGGGACGGAGAGACGAAGTTGGCGGGCCGGAAAGCGAGCCCAACTCTTCGACGGAGCAGAGGCCGATCCCGTATGCCTTCCGCAGAGCCCGATTGACCGCCCGGGTCTCAGCCACCCGCATCTCAGCGCCGTGGACCAGCGCGGAAACATTGCCGGGATCGGCGTCGCCATAACCGACGAAGCCCTTGGGGCCAGCCGCTGTATATGCAGTAGCCTTGAAGACCCAGCGATTTGAATTGCTATCGGACAGCCGCCGATCGACCGAAGTTCTGATTCCGGTGCAGCGACGCCGTTGGGCGATGCGAAGAAGGCCCGCATGAGTCACATACCATCGACCCTCGAGCAACTGGAGATCGCCAGCAGCGACGGAGAGCCGGAATTTCGCGGTGAGTTCCTTCAGCTGCTTGACCGCAGCTATTGGAAGAGTGCCCCAAAGAGACCGGGCCAACTTCAGGTTCGATCTGACGGGAATTGAATGCTTATAACCAGCGCGAATCATGTTTGTCCTCCGTCGGTCTTCATTTCTTGCATTGCGCTTTGTCTCGCCGGAATGTAAATAGATACCCTGGAATTAAACGCACCGAGTCGACGTTACTTTATATAGCTATTTTATCTATATACGGATATTCATGTCAAGAGAAAAACTACGGCATTCGGTGGGCATAGTTGATTGGAACGCGGTCGGACGCCGAATTCGAGAGTTACGGGGATTCGATATGACCCAACAGGTCTTTGCTCATCGCATACAAGTTAGCCAGAATTATCTCTCCGCGATGGAGCACGGAAAGGTTGAGATCGGGGCAGAAATTTTATTGAGAATTAGCGTCGAGACCGGGAAGTCGCTTGAGTGGTTGCTCACAGGGAATGGCTGACTTTCTCGGCGGTGCGCTTTGTAGGGCGACGGAGTGATCACGGAGCGACAACGCGGCGAAGCCGGCGCCCAAGATCTCGCTTAAACATCGTGTCGTGAATCCGCGCGCGGTGCAGTCCCACCATGGTGTGTGAAATTCAGGGCAGCAAAAGAAACACAGAAGGAGGCCGGTAAGAACAGCAACCCGGTTGGTAACCTGCGGTGAATGGTAGCCTCGAGATCGAAGCTCCGCGCCGCCGAGTGTTCGAGAGTCATAGGCAGCGCACGTGAAACGGCCCAACCAACGTAACGCGCGTCGAGCGCCTACCACTTATATCACGAAGACCAATCCAGACATGAGTTCCACCAAAACGACCCGAACGTGCACTCGAATGGTTCGGCGATCCTTAATGAATTATCCCGAATCGGCCGCGGTGCTGACTCGCCCGAGCCGGACATCGTTCTGGCCTCAGCCGCAGGGTCGCAGTAGCTGCGTAAACGCGGCGGTCAGCCGTAGCGGCCCTCGCATCCGTTCCCCCGGAAAAATTAGCGGCAACGCACCTGCAATAACTGTGCTCCGACGATCACCCCCAGCATGGTGCGTCTTCTTGAAAAACGCGGAAAGCGTGATAAAATGTAATTTGTATTTGAACAAACGACCAGCTAGGAATCTCGCAGGTCGTTAATTCTGGTGAATGATTGATATGGACGTCGGTGAGAAGCTTTTGCCGGCGTCTTTTTTTTTGCGCAGGCAGTTGAGTCTTGAGGATCGACCTAGGCTTTTCTCCGGTGGGCTGATCCGAGCCACACCATTGGGGGCCACATGGAATCGGAGAGCGGAAACATCCAGGAGACAGATGTCTGTGATTTGCGCGCTAAGCCGATGGAAACGCTCGGCGAGGCTTTCGCGGACGGCAGTTTCATCGAACCCGTGCACGATCCGACCGACCGGGATCGTTTGCATTTGATGATTTTTGACGGTCAGAGCGCCCAGGTCGCGTCGCGCGTCCAGCATGAAGGCCGAATCTATGTGTCGCGCGCGATCGATCCCAGCGTTGCTCGCGAGCTACATTTACCGGCAGAAATTCATTCGAACGAGTCGGTGCCGGAGCTGCTAGCGGATCTCGTTCGCCTCATTCAAGGATTTAGCGGTCTTCCTGATAATTTGGCGAGGTTGGTTGCTCGGCTACCCCTCTCGACCTGGGTCACGGATGCGCTCGACGTTGCGCCGTCCTTCGAGTTCATCGGGCCGGAATGCCGCGAGCTCAAGCAACTTTTCGGCTTATTGAAATGTCTGTGTCGCCATGCCTTGCTCCTGACGGAAGTCACCGCGTATGGTCTCTGTTCACTGCCTACGGAGTTGGGTCTAACGTTGCTCATTAATCAACCGGAGCTCAGTGAACCGGCGCTGCGCATTCTGAACGCCGCGCGGAATCGCGAAGAAACACTCCCGCGTCGCGGCAGTCTTTGGCGCCCGTTCTCTTCCAAAGCCGTCCACTGCACGGGATACTTCCAAGCATGGGCGATCGGAGCGGTCAGAATTCCGGTCATCCCAATAGGTCGTGCGCTGCCCGTCCTCGACAAACGAGAGATGGCCCGGATTGCTGGCGAATTTCAACCGCGACTGCTTTCGTATCGTTTCGCGGAGTACGGCAAGGTGCAGGAATCCGGGTTTGATAATTCGATTTCTGAATTCGCGACGCGGGCGACGATCAACAGTCTTGCAGCCTGTACCCCTGAGCATAAGGACCTGCAAGCCGAGATCGTCGGCCTTGTCGCCGACCAAGCCGCAGAGATTCGTCAGGAGAAGTGGACCGATCCCATCGTCGTGCAGATCGAATCGCTTTTGATGTCATGTCACACTCCGAGTGAGATGGCGCCTTATGTCGGGGAGATTACCGACAAGATGAAGACGATCTTCTCCGCGCG
The DNA here is from genome assembly GCA_963841235.1 of uncultured Acidobacteriota bacterium. GTDB lineage: Bacteria > Acidobacteriota > Terriglobia > Acidiferrales > UBA7541 > Palsa-147. Next base: position 210,116 of record CAWJBU010000005.1, read on the forward strand.
GGGCGAAGAGAGGGATTTCAAGCCGAATCAGGTCAGCAAAATGTTACGGCATTTGGGGCTCAAACTCGAGCCGCGGGACAGCCGAGGTGTCAAGTTGCGCCTGACCGAATCCGTCCGCCGCAAGATCCACGAACTAGCTCACAATTTCGGCGTCCCGTCGATCGAAAACCGAGCGCCGGGGTGTTCGCACTGCGCAGCGCTCGGAATGAACACGGGCGCGGCTTCCGTTAGGAGTGATGTGGCAACTTCAGAATCCATGTAGGCGAGGCGGAACGTGTAGGTAGTGTATGTAGTGTAGGTAATTTTTAATTGTAAGTTGCCGAATCGCCGGCTCCGCGGCGATCGCCAGCTCTGGTGCGGAGCTCGGCTGCGCCTTGGGGCCGGGACCTTTCCGGGAAGGAGAATAGCTATGGCGAAAGTGCCGCATTGGATGAAGCGACGCAACCTCGTGCAACAAATGCTTCAGCTAGGTGTACCCACGGAGGTAACGCAAACGGATCTGATCAGGCATGACTCACAAAGTATTTTACGCATTGAGTTTATTGGAGGTGTTTCCGAAACCAGTGCCTTTGATTTAGATTTGGATGGCACGGGCTACATGGTCTCCCTGTGCCTGACGGTTCTGCGCGAGCCGTTCGCGATCGCAGCTTTCGATCTCGCAGTCCCATGGATGCGAGGTCCCGTCGTCTGGCTCTCGGATCCGAACGAGGGCAACGGCCCTAATAACACGTACCAATTTCCTGGACGATATCCCCTCGAGTATCCGAGAGGATCCGTGATCAATCACCTTGCTGACGTTCGGCGAAATCTCCCGCTCGGAAAGAGTATCGAAGGCTTGCTGCTCGGGTACGGATTCGACTCAATTCCGGATTGTTTTCAACACGGCGGTCAGGTCGCGGGGATGCTGAGCGTCGTTGACCAGTTTGGCGCGGAGCACTCCTCGGAAATCAGCTTTTGGATAGATCGCAGTGCGAAGCTGCATCCCAGGAAAAGAAGCGGGCCGCCGCGAAAGTCCCTCTTTGAACGCCCCGTTCTTACCGGCACATCATAACAGCCGGATGACATGAACCACATCAATTCGTTCTTGCCTCAACGGACAAAACATCGGCTGCCCACCCGAGCCCTCATGCACGATCGTCGAAAAATTACGCGAAGAATCTTACCCATGGCCGTTGAAGCTGTCGCTGAATCCAAGTGGAGCGTTGAATCCGATCTGTGCGGGTCCGGTCGATTTGCCGTCGCGCCGAGACTACCGGAAAATAGTCAAGTATCGTTGCGAATCTGAGGCGCAGTGGAAGAACCATCTGTGGGCGGCAAACGCGGAACTGAATGTCGAATGAGTACTCTACGCTACAGCCCGAATTAGGGAGGCGCCGTGCCGGGCTCGTCGAGCTGGAATTCTGAGTGCAGCGCCCTAACCGCCCGCTGCATGGCCGACGCCTCGACCACGCACGAGATGTTGTACTCCGAAGAGCCCTGTGCTATCGCGATGATGCTGATTCCTTCGCGGCCTAAAGTGCTGAACGCGCGGCCTGCGATGCCTGGCGTCCCGCGCATGTTTTCTCCCACCGCCGCGACGATTGCAACATTCCGGTCCGCCGAGATGTGCTCCACCGTATGCTCCGCGATTTCCGGCGCGAATGCTCCGCGCAACGCCGCGACGGTGCGCTTTTCGTCGGCGCGTTCAATCACGAAGCAAATGTCATTCTGTGAGGAGGACTGCGTCACAAAAAGCACGTTCGCGCGCGCTGCCGACGTGGCCGCAAATGACCGCGCCAGCACGTCCGTCAGGCCGACAATCCCCGGCCCGCCCACCGTCACGAGCGTGACATCGCGAATCGCCGTCAGCGCTTTCACGCCATTTCGCGCCGATTTTCCTCCCGTCGCGATCTTCGTGCCCGGTTTCTCAGGCTCGAAGCTGTTGCGAATCCACACCGGCACGCCCGCCGCCGTCACCGGCCGCAGCGTGTTGGGATGAAGCACTTTCGCGCCGAAATAAGCCAGCTCCGCCGCTTCGTTGTAGGAAATCTCCGGCAGCGTGCGCGCTTCGGGAACGAGCCGCGGATCGGCCGTCTTCACTCCGTCCACGTCCGTCCAGATGATTGTCTCGCCCGCACCCAGCGCCGCTCCCAAAATCGTTGCCGAATAATCCGAGCCGCCGCGCCCGAGCGTGGTCTGCACGCCGTCAAGCGTCGCCGCGATGAATCCAGTGACCACCGGCACGACGCCGTCGTCCAGCATCGGCCGCAGCCGCGCTTCCGCACGCTTACGCGTCTGCGCCATCAAAGGCTCGGCGCGCCCATGATGCGCATCGGTCACAATAATTTCCGTGGCAGACACCGGCTCGCTCTGCAATCCCAGCGCAGCGATCGCTCCCGCGACGAGCGGCCCCGAGAGCCGTTCGCCAATTCCGGAGATCGCGTCGAGCGCACGCGGAGTCAACTCGCGCAACAGAGCAGTCCCGCGCAGCAATCGCTCCAGTTCCTCGAATACTGCCGCGGATCCCGCCGATATTGCCTTGCGCCTTTTCGCATCTTTGACCAAACCATTGGCAGCCGCATCGTGCTGCTCGCGCAACTCCTCCACCAATCCCCGCAAATTCTCTTCTTCGCCGGCCTCCGCTCGCCGCGCCCCCTCGATCAGCCGGTTCGTCACTCCGCTCATCGCTGAGACTACGACCACCACAGGCCGCTCAGCGGCCATCGACTTCACAATCTCAGCCGCGCGGCGGATGCAGCTCGCATCCCCCACCGAAGTTCCGCCGAATTTCATCACGCAAAGCGCAGTCTTCATCTGCCGGAACCTCGCCGCATTCGAAACCGCAATTCAGTCATTTGAAAATATTCCCCCGCACTCAATCTCCCGGCCTCGCAGTATAATCCCGCCGCACAAATGAATCGAAAGCCTCAGTCGCCGCCGCAATCCATTGGTCCCGATCGCGAGCTTCAAATCTACCAGCAGCGCCTCACCGGCGAAAAGCCGTCAGTTCCGATCCCGGTTGCGCTTCTCGAGCAAAAAGCAAAAGAGTGCCTCTCCGCAGAAGCCTACGGCTACGTCGCCGGAGGCGCCGGCGGCGAACGCACGATGCAGGCAAATCTCGAAGCCTTCTACCGCTGGCGCATCGTCCCGCAAATGCTCCGCGACGTTTCCTCGCGCGACCTCAGTGTAAAAATCCTCGGCACAAACCTGCCGTATCCCGTAATCCTCGCGCCGGTCGGCGTGCAAGGCATCATTCGCCCCGAAGCCGAACTTGCCAGCGGCCGCGCCGCGGCGTCGCTGAGTCTTCCGTTCGTGCTCAGCACTGTCTCGAGCCATTCCATTGAGAAAGTTGCCGAAGCGATGGGCCATGGCCCGCGCTGGTTCCAGTTGTATTGGGGAAGAGATCACGAACTCGCGGCCAGCATGGTGCAGCGCGCCGAACGCGCCGGCTACTCCGCCATCATCGTCACGCTCGACACGCGCTATCTCGCCTGGCGCGAGCGCGATCTCCACAACGGCTACCTCCCGTTTCTACTCGGCGAAGGCCTCGCCAATTACGTCAGCGATCCCGTCTTCCGCGCGCAGCTCGCCCAGCCGCCGGAAGTGAATCCCATCGATGTCGTGCGCCTCTGGGGCAGCGGCTTCTCGAATCCCGCGCTCACCTGGCGCGATCTCGCCTTTCTTCGCCGCCGCACGCGCCTGCCGATTCTGCTGAAAGGAATTCTCGATCCCGCCGACGTCGCGAAAGCCCTCGCAGCCAAAGTTGACGGCATCATCGTTTCGAATCACGGTGGCCGCCAGGTCGATGGCGCCATCGGCGCTCTCGACGCGCTCCCCGCCGTCGTGCGCAAAGTGAAAGGCCGCGTTCCGGTGCTTTTCGATAGCGGCATCCGCTGGGGCGCCGACGCCTTCAAAGCCTTGGCTCTCGGCGCCGATGCCATCATGCTCGGCAGGCTATATCTCTGGGGACTCGCCATCGCAGGCGAGCAAGGTGTCCGCGAGACGGTGCAGAATTTCCTGGCCGACCTCGATTTAACCTTCGCTCTCAGTGGCTACACTGCCTCCAAGCAGCTCCGCCCGTCCGCCCTCGTGAGGGCGCCAAACGAACCTAAAATTTGATGCGCTGAAGCAATGGCAGAGCAAGAGCTGATCCGTGGAGGTCGCGCTCTCAACAAGGATGAGCGCACTCCGAATCCGAACATTGCCCGCTTACGGAAATTCTTGTGATAAGGACGAGCCGTGTCGAAACAGTCTCCCTCAAACTATAGTTCAGGCTACCTTTCAGACCTTGCCCGCGTCTAAGTGGGGTATCTAGGGGAGCTGATCCTGGTTCGCTTCGCTTGCAGATTCTCGCTGCTTCTCATGCTCAGTCTCACGCAGCCGAGCTCCCAAGGTCTTGCGCGGAAGAAAACCGGCAGAGGTTTGCCGGCGGATGTTTCGCTCATCTAGACGGGAAGCACGGCTTCGTGGAAATTCCACCAAGCCGGCTCCGGCTAATGCAGCGAAATTGAGTTCAGCAGTCGAGACGCCATACCGCCCCGGGGCAGCGGTCGCTTCGCCGTGAACAAGTAGGCGAATATCGCGGAGCGTGTTTGCTCGTGAGCGGGTACAAAAGTGAATGAAGGACCGGAAGACCGCGCACCACTCCTCTCGGAATCTCCCTCGATTCACGATGCTCCTACGAGCGATCCGCCAGCTTGCTCGGGTTGTTATCGCTTTGAGAGCTTCGAAATTGACGGCGTGCGGCGTGAATTGCGTCGGCACGGACTCAAAATTCATCTGAAGGGCCGGCCGTTTACGTTGTTGAAGGTCCTGGTCGAGAGCCAGGGCCGAGTGGTCACGCGCGAGGAACTACGCGGCCATCTCTGGTCTTCCGACACGCACGTCGATTTCGACGCCAATCTCACCACGGCTTTCTACAAAGTTAGAAAAGCGCTGGGCGACTCATCAAAAGGCTCCCGATTCATCGAGACGATTCCTGGTCTGGGCTATCGCTTCATCGAACCGATTTTGCCGATCAAGACCGAGACAGACTCAATTCCCCAACCAGCTGCTACGAATGGCGTCGCTTCTATTTCTCCCACGCCATCGGAAACATCTCCACACTCGCGCCGGCTCTCCACTGCAAGGCGCCGCCTCATCTCTTTGTCCATCGCCGCTCTCGCGCTCCTGATAATTGCCCGCGCCGGGTACATCACCGTTCAATCGTCCGGCGCCACGCCGCCTGAACCGGTTCGGCTGCTGGTTCTTCCGTTCGTGGATACCACCGGAAATGCGGCGGACGAGCATTTCTCCGACGGTTTGAACGATGAGCTGATCACCGATTTGACGCGCCAACACGGCTCGGAAATCAGCGTCATCGCGCAGACGACGGCGATGAGTTACAAGCACGCGGACAAGAGCGTCCAGGAAATCGCCCGAGAGCTAAAAGTAAGTTACGTCGTAGAGGGTGACGTTCAACGAGATGACGGCCGCGTGCACATTTCCGCGCGCCTGGTTCGCGCCGCAGATCAATCGGAAATCTGGGCCGATTCGTACGATCGGCCCTTCGGCGATTCGTTGGATATTGAGTCCGAGTTAGCCAGCCGCATCGGCGACGCCTTGTCTGCCAAAGTGATTCCCACTCTTCCCGCGACAGGTCAACGCGTCTTGCACTCGAAGTCGTACGGTGATTACCTGAAGCGATTGCTGCTGATGCGCTGAACTAAGAAGGCAGCGCGGTCGCTGCGTGCCCTGAAACCTATTACGAATAATCATAGACATGTTCTGAAATCTATTATCGTCCCGAAATCGCCTGCGAATACCCCCCTAAATCTGCCCTTCAGAAGAATTCAGATAATGCTACAAGTCCTTAAAAATAAGCGGCTCGCGGACGCTGGCACGATTTATACCGAATAAGCCGCGATTCACGGCCTCCAACATGAAAATTGCACATACCTCCGCACGCTCGCGCCATAGGCGCATGCCGCTGGATTGCGAATGCGAACGCTGTTTTTCAAATGGAGGGTTAGATGAATTGTAAACGCATGATCGGTGTGCTCTTTGCGATCGTGCTGGCGGTCCTCATTCTGGGCCCGTCGGGCTACGCGCAAACGACTCAATCGACAGGCAGCATTGAAGGGACGGTGACGGATCCTCAGGGCGCGGTCGTTCCGGACGCGAAAATCACCGTGACGAGCAAAGGAACCGGGCAAAGTACTCCTGTGCCGATCAGTTCCGCCGGCACCTACAATACCGGGCAACTCAACCCGGGAACTTACGTCGTGCGCGTGGAAGCGCCGGGCTTCCAGACCGCACAGGTGACCATCGACGTGCAAGTCGGCGTGGTTACGCCGAACAACGTGAAGCTGGCCTTGGGCTCCTCGACCACCGTAGTTGAAGTGACCAGCGAAGAAACGCACGTCAATACGGATCAGGCCACCATTCAAGGTGTTCTGACCGGCGAGCAAATCGATAACCTGCCCGTGAATGGCCGTAACTTCCTGGACTTGGCGCAGCTCGAACCCGGCGTGCAAATTCAGGACGGGTCGACATTCGACCCCACCAAGAACGGCTACTCCTCGGTTTCCTTCGGCGGACGATTTGGCCGCGCGGCGCGCATCGAAGTTGATGGCGTGGACATCAGCGACGAAAACGTCGGCACCACAACGCAGAACATTCCACAGAGCGCCATCGCCGAATTCCAGGTAGAAGGATCGTCACTCGATCTGAGCACGGAGATTAGCGGAACTGGCGCCATCAACGTGGCCACGCGCTCCGGAACCAATTCCATCCACGGCGAAGGATTCTACGACTTCCGCAACGACCAGCTTGCCGCGCGTTTTGCGCCGGCAGCTCTGCCTTTCTCGCGAAAACAGTATGGCGTGAGACTGGGTGGACCAATCATCAAGGATAAATTGTTCTTCTTTGGAGACTGGGAACGCACCCAGCAGGCAGAGGCCGACCCGGTCACCTTGGGAGCGCCATTTACTTCGCTCACGGGCAGCTTTGCCTCGCCGTTCAAGGATAACGAATATCTGGGACGTCTCGACTACGTGGTGAAGAACAACTGGCGCGTGTTCGCTCGCTTTAATTACGAAAACAATTTCACCAATCGCTTGTTCGCCCCGGATGTCTATCAACCGTTCGGCAACGGCGACCACACCAAAGTCTATGCTGTCGGTACCGACTTCAATACCGGCGCGTTCTCGCACAGCATCCGCTTCGGTTACACGAAATTCCACAACATCATCGGCGACGGAAGCACGTTGCTCCCCACTTCGCAAGATTTGATCCCCGGCCTTGCCATCAACATCGGCAACGACCTGATTTGCCTCTCGGGAATCGACAATTTCTGTTCCGGCCCGAACTTCCTGGCGCCGCAGCAGACTTATCAGAGCGACAAGCAGACGAAGTACGACGGCAGCAGAATCCTCGGGGCGCATATCCTGCGTTACGGTGCCGCGTTCAATCGGCTGCTCGGCGGAGGCTTCGCTTCGTTCGTGGGAACGGGTCCAGAGGTAAACGCCACGCTGACTCAAATCCCAGGTGGAGCTGATCCCTCGAATCCGCTCAACTACCTCGCAGATACGGTTCTGCTGGGAAATGGCTTCGGCTTCGCCTCTAATTCTCCGCAGTTCAACCTGCCTGCCGGCGGCTTAGCCGACTCACGCTTCGAAGCGTACTTCGGCGACTCGTGGAAGATGTGGCGGAGATTCACACTGAATTACGGCCTGCGCTACACGCGTGATACCGGTCGCTCCGACGCGGACTTGAAGGGCATTCCGCAGTATGCCGCGTTTGATAACCAGTTCATCGGCGGCTTCGAGAATCCAGTCAGTCAGCCGGATAAAGAATTCGGCCCCAGCCTCGGCTTTGCGTGGGATCCCAAGGGCGACGGCAAAACCGTCATCCGCGCGGGTGGTGGACTCTACTGGGATAACTCGGTGTGGAACAACGTTCTGTTCGATCGCTCTGTTCGTCTGCAATCGGGCTTCTTCTTGTCCAACCCGGAGGCTTGCGCCAACGGCAATGCGGTGCCGGTAGCATTGTCGCCGACACTCGCCACTTTCTGCGGCCAGCCCATCGGGACGGTCGGTCCTGAAATCGTTGCTTTCCAGCAGGCTTACCAAGCCGCGATCAAGGCCGCCGGTCCTCAGGCCAATCCAAACTTCATCGGTACGGCGTTGGCCGCCGGGACCGCGACCGGAACAGCTCCGCTCTATCCGGGATACAAGTCGCCGCGCACGTGGCAAATGAACGTCGGCGTTGCTCGCGAACTGCATCCTGGAACAGTGCTGAGCGTGGACTATGTGCGTTCGGTCGGTCTGCACTCGCTTCTTTCCTACGATACCAATCACATCGGTGACGCTCGTTTCCTGAACGTCCCGAACGCTCAAAACGCCATTTCCGCCACCGACGCTCACTTCGGGTGCGGCGCGGGCTTCAGCGCAGCTTCCATCGATTGCGCCATTTCCAAGGGAGCCCAGATTGCAGATTTTGCCGGCAACGGTATGGATTCAAGCCTCGACATCACGAACGGCTTCCCCTGCCCAACGTGCGCGTTTGCGGGCGTGAATCCCAACGTCGGCATGAACCAGATGTTTTTCCCGATCGGCCGCTCCGTTTACAACGGTCTGCAAGTGGGCTTGAAATCTACCCTCAGGCATCCCATGCCGGGCGTTAAGAACTTGAATATGCAGGTCGGTTACGCTCTCGCGCGTTACAAGGCGACGGCGATAGACACCGACTTCATCAGCGGCGCGACCGATTTCGACAACCCCAACCATTTCTTCGGTCCCAACGGGCTCGATCGCACTCACCAGCTCACGGTCGGCACAGTCATGGATCTCCCTGGCGCGCTGCGTTTCAGCACGCTCACTCACTGGGCCACGGCTCTGCCGGTTACACTGACGTTGCCATCGGGCAGCATCTTCACCAATGACATCATCGGTGATGGTTCATTCGGTGGAAACACAAACGCCCGCCCCGGCGATCCTCTGCCGGGAACGAACCTCGGTTCGTTCGGGCGCAGCATCAAAGTCGGCGACCTCAATAAGGTCATCAGCAACTTCAACACGAACGTCGCCGGCGGTCTTACCCCCGCGGGCCAGGCGCTGGTGAGTGCGGGCTTGTTCACGCAGACCCAACTGACCGCGCTGGGCGCCGTAATTCCCACCATCCCTCTGGCACCTCCGGGACAGGTTGGGATTTCGCCGCTTTACACCACGGATCTCCACTTGTCATGGCGCTTGCAGCCGAGCAAGATCTGGCACGGTCTTTCAGAGCAATTCGTGATCGCGCCGGAAGCGGCCATCTATAACGTCTTCAACCGCCAGAACTGGGATGCAGCCGGCAACACGCTGAGAGGCATTCTGGATGGCTCGGAAGGCTCACTAAACGGCACGACGGCTCACGGTGCCACACCTCGCACCAACCTGGTCAGCCTCGGGTCCGGCACCTTCGGTTACGGGGCGCCGCGCCAGGCTGAGTTCGGAGTGAAAGTATCGTTCTAACGAACTGAACTGGGGTACGTCTAACCGTTCGACGTGGGGGAGATGGCTGCGCCAGCGCGCTCCAGCTCCCCCAGTCGTTTTTCGCAAATGCTGAACGGGGCGGCGGACACGTTGTCCGTCTAATGCAGCGAAAGGCGATCCCGGCTAGCCGGCGATCGTTGATTCGACGCATGGCCGTCTCGAACATCAGCGGAGTACTGTCCATCGCTCTGGAAGTGGAAGAGCGGCTGCGCGGCTTGCCGCGCACTTCCATGGCCACCGTCAGGCAGCTTCGCAACGAATACTCTGCGCGTCTTGCCGACGCGCCCTCGTTTGTTCTCCTCGAACTGGCGGCGCTGCTGCTTTTCCAGCCGGGTCTGAAGTTTCGCCTCTTCGCCTACGAACTCATCGGTTGTCACGAAGGTGCGCTGTTCTCGCTGCGTCCCGACGACTTCTGCCAATTGGGAGCCGGCATCGATAGCCGCGCGTCCGCCGATGCCTTTGCTCTGGCGATCGTCGCCCCACTCTGGCGAGAACGGCGCATTCCGGACGAAATGATTTACGGATGGGCCCGCTCCGGTTCCCGCTGGTGGAAACGCATCGCGGTAGTCAGCGCGGGCAGCCTCGTTAAACGCAATGCCAAAGGACCGAAGCTTGAAGTTCGTAGCCTCAGAATTCTCAAGTCTGCGCTCACGGATCGTAATTCCGATGTCGTGTCCGGCTTGGTGTCCGCTCTCCGCCCGTTGCTCCGCTCCAACTTCCACGCCGTTCAATCGTTCCTCGATGACTTGGAAGTCGCAAATCACCCAGCTCTCAGGCGCCTGCATCGCCGCCGGCGAGCAGCAGCCGTTGCCGAGCCTTCGTCCGAGGAGCCCGAGCCGCTTCTCGCCACTACCGCCTAAGTAGCTCGTGAGCTTTGTCAGGGCACGACTTCAGTCGTGCCGCAAATGCCGAAGTATGAATACGGCTTTCCAGGCCGCGGAAAAAGTCGGAACATTGCCAGCCTGAGTGAAGCGAAGGATCTCAGCGTCTAATGTTGCAACCACTTACGCCAACTGAACCCGTCGACATACGAGGGTTGATTGTCGAACTGGCCTTTTTTCCGCAACCTCTTTAGCCGCTGAGGTTTTGTTTCTCCGGCACTCGCACAGACCATTCAGCCGCTGGAGCAACTCGAATTGGCCGTGCAAAGCATCAATGAGATGACTTCATCTCTCGTGGGGTAAGCAATCTCGTACCGCCAAGGCGAACTTCCCCGGCGGGAATGGTGTCGCGCTTCGCAAATTGAGGATCTAGCGAGCCTGCATCTAAGGCGCAGTCTGAACAGCCGCCAGCGAAGAATCCGCATCCGTTGCCGGCGCAGCTTCGACGTTGTTCACGAGCGTCATGCCAGATGAGTCGTTATCGAGATTACCGCCCGAATCTGGATAGGCATACGAATCAGGCGAATCGTCGTTGTAGGTGGAATCTCCATATCCGTAGGGCGATCCATAGGTCGCGCCGGCATCCGGAGGATAGTAGTTGTAACTGGGCCAGCCCCAATATGGCTCATACCAGTAAGGAGGAGCCCACAAGCCGCCCCATCCCCACCACGGATTCCATAGCCACGGATCCCAGCCCCAACCAAATCCCAGGCCCCAGCCGAATCCGCCCCAGCCAAATCCAAAACCGCAGCCCCAGCATCCGCCTCCGAATCCACGCCCGCGGAAACCGAAGCCCCGGTCGCCGAAGCCGCGCCCGCCAAAGCCGCGTCCGCCAGATCCGAGCCCCCACGCGCCGAAACCGGAGCCAGTTGCACTGCGCCCCGCTCCGAAGCGATTGCCGAGAAGCGAGACCGAACCAAACCGCGAACCTGAAGAAGGCGATGTCCCGAAGCGGCCGCCAAGCGTTGTGCCGCCGAATCGCGATCCGCCAAACGAGGAAGCACCCGTTCCCGACCGGCCCAACGCCGAGCCGCCGAAGCGATTGCCCTCAAAATTCGACATCGCCCGCGAAGGTGAAATCGCCGACGACCGCGTGCCGATCGACCCGCGGCTGAACGAACTCATCCGCGCGTTTCCGGCTCCTGCCGAGCGCCCCAACCCGCTCGCGGATCCGAGCGAATGAAAACTCCCCGAACCTCCCGCTCCCGCGCCGCGGCCACCGCCGAATGAATTCCACGATCCATTCGATGCGCCGGCACCCCGCCCAAGTCCAGCGCCGGACGATCCGCCGAAATTTCTATTTGCAGAGGACTGCGATGCGCCGCCCGCGCGATTACCGAACGAATGCCATTGGCCGTCCGCCGCTCCATAATTCCGCGCGCCGGACGTGGGCGACACTCGCCCGCGTCCTCCGTTCATTCCATTAAAGCCGTTGGAGCGCGACCCGCCGTTTCCCGACGAGCCGCTTGGACGCGAAGCGAATCCTCGCGATCCGCCGCCCGACCCACCGGACGATCCGCCACGAAAACTAGGCGCCGCTGATCGTCCACCGCTAAACGATCGTCCGCCGCCCGACCCGCCGCGGAATCCGCCGCCGTATGACCGTCCTCCACCCGAGCCGCCGCCTCCGTGGAAACTGCCACCGCCGCGCGCGCTACCACCTCCGTGAAATCCGCCGCCACCACCGCCGTGGAATCCTCCACCGCCGCCACCGCCATGCGAGCCGCCGCCGCCACCGCCGCCATGGCCCCCGCCATGCTGCGCGAACGCAGTCCCAGGCGCAAAAATGAAAAGTAAAGTTGCCGCAGAAAGGATGGAAATATTGCGGAAGGAAAACTTGCTCATCGCTGCCTCCTAATGGCTCGGTGGCGCGAGACTCCGGATCGTCCCACTCGTCGTAAGCACTCTACCTCATTAGACGCGCAATGCAATCCCAGAGTTGCGCTACCTTCGCGGCCCCACCTATCCGGCGTCATCTCGCCCGCACAGTTCTGCGCGGACGTTGAGCCGATCCCCATCCAGGAATCGCTTGAACTTAATGAGACTTTAGGCTTTAAAAAGGGCCGGGACAGGCTTCCAATGGAAAAAGTCGGCGAGGCCTTCAAAAGCAAACATCAAAATGGCGCCTGGCTCGTGTAGGTCCTTGCTCCATTCCGCCCCATCGTCTCTGAACGCGCACGACGACGGAACATGAAGTTCGGGCCTACACGAGCCGGCACAGGTGGCGGCTTTCGCCGCAACTCTTGGAACTCTCCCCGCGCTACTTATTTTGTTGGCAGCTATCGCTGACCATTTTCAAGTTTGTCACCCGCAGCTTATTCTGCGGCGAAGAGTCGCCCGCAGCTTTATTCTCGTCCTTGGATTTCTGCGGGATGGTGCCGCTGATCGTAACGGTGTGGCCAACGTGCGGGCCGAGTTGCACCGTCTTGCTTCGCAGATCCCAGAGCTTCCCGTTTTCATCGGTCAGCGTGTAGGTATTCGCGGCGGAGCCTTTTTGCAGGCAGCCGGTGACCATCTGCGTCGAGTCGCTGGCATTGTCCTGCGCGTGGGTGATTGCGGGCAACGCCATCAGGCTCATCGCAGCCATCGCAACTACTCCCACCGCTAGCTTCAGGTTCATGACTTTCCTCCCGTCGTAAAACTTTCGAGCGAAGCCGTCGGCGCAATTTCGTAAGGCGCCGCACTCTTCGCCTTCGCAGACAGAATGCACTCATTCGCGGCGTGGTGCTATCAGGAAGATTCTGTATACCCGGGTAGAACTCTCGTTAGGTGATGACTGCCGTGGCGCTGCAGGAAGAGAAGTAGGTTAAATCTTTCTACACGAGGCAAAATACCAGAATTGCTGCATTGTGCAGCACCGGCAGCGCGTCTAGATTCTTGCTGCCGGCGCGTTTCGCCGGCAGAGAGGCCGGTAATTTATGATACGGCGAAGACGGCGCGAGTCGTCAGTGGACGTGCTGAAACATGTTGCCAAAACGATCGGTTCAGCTCTGGGAAGTGTTGCTTTAAAAACGGGAATCATCCACAAGAGCGCGTCAGCGCGTCCAAGGCGCCGAGTCCGCCGGACGAGGCGCACAAAATCCAAGCGTTGACGCGATTTGGCTCGGTATGCGAGATTTCCGAAAGTGCCTTTGTCTGAGGCTCATTCGTTTGTGAGCATGAGGGAATCATCTGCCAGCCCCAAATCGCTCTAAACACCCGCCCACCGGGGCTCAAAAGAAATCCTTCGCAAAGAATCTTCTGCAAAAACTAGGCCCGGGCCTGATCACCGGAGCATCCGACGACGACCCTAGCGGAATTGCGACCTATTCCCAGGTTGGCGCGCAATTCGGCTACGGAATGCTCTGGACGATGCTCTTCACCTTCCCGCTTATGGTGGCTATCCAGGAAATCAGCGCTCGAATCGGACGCGTGACGGGCGCGGGCATTGCGGCGAATCTGCGCCGCCACTACTCGCGGCCGCTTTTGTTCAGCATGGTGGGCCTGCTCGTCGCCGCCAACACCTTTAATCTCGGCGCCGATCTCGGAGCCATGGGCGCGTCGTTCAGCTTGCTCGTCCCGGGATACACCTGGCTATACATCATCGTGTTTGGCTTGCTCTCCTTGCTGCTCCAAATCTTCGTGCCCTATACCCGGTACGTGCACTACCTCAAATGGATTACCCTCGCGCTTTTTTCTTACGTCGCCGTTGTGTTCGTCGTGCATGTCCAGTGGGGCGCGGCTCTCCGCGCCACGCTTTTGCCATCATTGTTCTCCAGGCAATCCGGCTACTTCACCGCGCTCATCGCGGTTCTCGGAACAACCATCAGTCCCTATCTTTTCTTCTGGCAGGCCTCGGAGGAAGCCGAGGACGTGCGGACCACTGCGGCCGATCAACCGCTGAAACAGAAGCCCGTGCAAGCCCCGGTGCAGCTCGACCGCATTCGCGCGGATACCGTGATCGGGATGGCCTGCTCGAACCTCGTAGCCTTTTTCATCATCCTCACAACCGCCACGACGCTTCACGCCCACGGCCAAACCGATATTCAGACGGCCACGCAGGCCGCGAAGGCCATCGAGCCGCTCGCCGGCCGCTTCACTTTTCTATTGTTCGCGGCGGGCATCGTGGGCACCGGAATGCTGGCCATTCCGGTTCTTGCCGGCTCGGCCGCGTACGGAGTCAGTGAAGCTTTCAATTGGCCCGCCAGCCTGGAACGAAAGCCCCAGAAAGCCAAAGGTTTTTACGGCACGATCGCTGCCACAACGATCGTCGGTCTATCACTGGCCCTGCTGCACTTCAATCCCATTAAAGCTCTGATCTGGGCCGCGGTGCTCAATGGCGTCGTAGCTGTTCCCGCGATGGTGGTCATGATGATGATGACGGCGAATCGCAAAGTAATGGGACAATTTACATTGCCTTGGTTTCTGCGGTATTTGGGCTGGTTTGCGACGGTAGTGATGGCGGCCGCTTCGATTGGGCTTTTTATTACCTTGGGCAAATAGCTCAACCGGAGAAATTTGATTCCGGCAGGATGAACTACGTGGCCGAGGCTGGCGCAGGGCGCGACCCAAGCAGGACGACAAGAGTATAAATTCCTAGCGTCGTGCCCAATGGAATGTTAGAGACCGAGAAAAACGCTGCGACGAGCGCAAGCACCCGCGCCTGCCTCTGATTTCCCATTAGTGCCAAGCCCGAGACGACTCCGAGCACTCCGCAGACAAACGCTAACGCTACTACAGCCAGGTAAACGATGTGGAATTCGCTCATCAGCGTAAAAGGATCGGGCACTCGCGCGAGCAGCGCGCCAAACATTACCGTGGCCGTTCCACTAAATAAAATTAGACCGAGGCCCATGATGAGACGAAAAATTCCATACACAATCCAAAAAACGCCCAATGTTCGCCGATGGCGGCTTACGATGTCGGTCCGCGCCTCGTCTAACGTCATATCGCCTCCTCGTTGCTCGCATCAGACGGAAAGCTGACAGGACTCTTTCGAAGCCGGAATCATAGCATCCGCGAACCAACAAATCTCAGAGGAGAATCTAAGGCTCGATGATCTGATTTCTCACCGCGTAACGCACCAGGTCGCTCACCGAGTGGATTTCGAGTTTTCGCATGATATTGGCGCGATGCGTTTCTGCGGTCTTCGTACTGATCCCGAGCGTGCTCGCCACCTGTTTGCTGCTCCGGCCTTCGGCAAGCAGTTGGACGATTTCCCGCTCTCGCGAAGTCAGCCGCTCTCGCTTCAGCGCCTGCGGACTCGGGGCCGCATCTCGACGCCGGAATCCATCCATCACCATTTCCGAAACCTGCGTCGTAAAATACGAGCGATGGTTCGCCACCGCCTCGACCGCGATCACCAGATCTCGCTCGGCGTCCGATTTCAAGATATAGCTCTTCGCTCCGGCATCCACGATCTCGCGCACCAGTTGATCCGAAAAGTGGACCGAGAGCATCACGATCTCGACCTTCGGACATGTCTTCTTGATCTGCCGCGCCGCCTCCAGGCCGTTCATGTCCGGCATGCTGATATCCATCACGATCACGTCGGGCTTTAATTCTTCCGCTTGCGCGACGGCGTCGCGCCCGTTCGTAGCTTCCGCGCAAACCTGCCAGCCCGGATGAGCCTCCAGCACTGACCTCAGACCGCGCCTCACCACATCGTGGTCATCGACGACTAGTATGCGCAATGGGCCCTCCCGTTACGTCCCAAGCTGAATGCTGTTCCCAAGTCTCTTGGATAGTAGTACTGGGTTCAAAAACCCATACAGCAATCACTGTATTCCCAAAACTTTCGACGCCGAGGAAGGGGCGTGACGTTTGCGGGGATGCGCGTCTTCGTGCGCCAAAAAAATTGCGGGGGTCAAGCATGCATATCCGTTTTATGCGCATCCACAGTAGAGGCCTATGCCTCACAATACCTACTCTCGTACCCGGTATCGTGTAAAAATTTTAGAGGCAGAACCGCAACTTCCAATCGAGCCTCCGCCTTCCTGATTGCCGGTAAGTCTTTTCAGTGGAGAAGTTTCCGCGCAGATTTCCACAAGCACGCGATATTGGCGGCAAGTTTGCATCTCCTTCTGTGTGGACGTGATACCGGGAGATGCCAAGTCTTGCGGTCTTCAACTCCTCATGCTCGAACGCTACCGAACCTCTGTGGTCTCCGACCGCACGACCGGCAGTCGTCAATGGCTCCAACAACGAGAGTGCTCCTTGCAGAGAACACGCTCGTTAGCCCACCCATCTATTTGGAGGTGAAAAGTGGAACCAATGCGCGTGCTGGTAGCTGATGATCACGAAATCGTCAGAAGGGGCCTCTGTTCTTTAATCGAAGGGCAGCCCGGTTGGAAGGTCGCGGCCGAAGCGGCGGATGGCCGCGAAGCCGTCGAAAAAACGAGAGAATTGAAGCCCGACTTGACCGTGATGGATATCAGCATGCCTTCGATGAACGGTCTCGAGGCCACACGCCAGATCATGAAAGACTGTCCGGAATCGAAGGTCCTGGTCTTGACCGTGCACGACTCGGATCCTCTGATTCGCGAAGTGCTGGATGCGGGAGCCCGCGGATACGTCCTAAAAGCGGACGCCGGCCGCGATCTCGTCGCCGCACTCGAAGCGCTGCGCCGCAACAAGACGTTCTTCACCGCAAAAGTCGCGCAGACGGTGCTCGACGGTTATCTCAGGCGCGACTTCGAACCCGCCGAGGTGGATACGCGCAAGGGCCGTCTGACGCCGCGGCAGCGCGAGATCGTGCAGCTCCTCGCCGAAGGAAAAAGCAGCAAGGAAGTTGCCGTAGCGCTCGGTATCAGCGTGAAAACGGCAGAGACGCATCGCGCAAACATCATGCGCCGGCTCGATTGCCATTCCGTAAGCGAGCTGGTCCGTTACGCCATTCGAAATCACTTTATCGAAGCCTGACCTGGCGGCAGCCTGGAGCCGCTGGATACCCCGAAGCGTCAAAAAAAGTCGCTTTAATGGGGTCAACCAGGCTGACCCCAAATGCCCTGGGCTCCGTTCCCATGTACCTAGTAATTGGCTGCTCCGTAAGGGTTTCCGGGTATTCCTCGTCGGCCTGCTTGCTGTTACCTAGTGTGTGCAAGCTGGCGGGGTGCCTCGCAGGTGGTCGGAATTCCGGCGACCTCGCAAAAGACCAAACCTTGGAGGATCGAATGAACTGGGACCAACTGGAAGGGAAATGGAAGCAGGCGACCGGAAAGGTCAAGGAGAAGTGGGGAAAGCTCACCGACAGCGATCTCGACGTCATTCGCGGGCAGCGCGATCAGCTCGTTGGCAAGATTCAGGAGCGCTACGGCATCGCCAAAGAAGTGGCCCAGAAACAGGCCGAGGAATTCGTAAAGGCTCTGCACCTTGGCGACTCGACCGAGTCGATCAGCGCAACGCGCGAGGATGATTCGCGTGAAGCGGATACGGCCTCCGGCCGGCGGGAGAAAAGTCAAAAAGCGGGGCACTCATAAAACGCAGTGCTTCCGCTCCCACGGGTGGCAGCGGCACAGCGGGCCAAATCATAAACCGAGCGCTTACTCCGGGCTACATGCCCGGGGTGAGACGCCGGAACTGAGGTGCAAAGTGAGTGGAGCGGCGACTTGCTGGTCGAATTTCCGAAATTCAAATCCGCATGGCTCTGCGATGCCCAGCAGCCTCAGGCGGCGAGGCCGGCCGCCGGGATCCTCGGCAGCGCCCGCGAGCAATGGCGCAGAGGTCGAATTCGATAGCCTGGTGAAGCACTGCAACCAGCGCGTCTATCGCCTCGCCTTGCGCGTCACCAGGAATCACCAGGATGCCGAAGACGCCCGCCAGGAGACGTTCCTCAAAGCCTATCGCCACCTCGACCAATTCGAGGGCCGCTCTCGTTTCACCACTTGGATTTCGCGCATCGCCATCAACGAAGGCCTGATGAACCTGCGCAAGCGCAACGACAGCCGCCGCGTTCCGTTGGATGAGATCGCCGAAACCGCTGCCGAGAGCAACGCTCTGCTGCAGATGCGCCGCCCGGCGGAAAATCCGGAGACCAGCTTCACGCGCCGCCAGTTGCGCGGCGCTCTCAACGCCGCGATCACCAGCCTGCGTCCGCTCTATCGCGACGTCTTCCTTCTGCGCACCGTCGAGGAGCTTTCCACGTCCGAGACGGCGAAGGCCCTCGGCCTAACCGTCAGCACGGTAAAGACGCGTCTCCGCCGCGCCCGCATGGAGCTGCGCGCCTATCTCGAATCCTGCGGCGAAATCGTCCAATCCGCAGGGGCGCTAGCAGGCCCGGAAAGTTCAGAAGTATCCTCGGCTGCCTGAGTTCCGTACTCGCGATCGCGCAAAGGATTTGTATGGCGAGTCACCGGGCCTCGTGCAGGGCGGGGCATCCGCCGCACTTTTCGGGAGCGGTGGTCCGCGGACGGGATTCGATTTTGACTATTGAAGCTCGACGGATGCCGGGCTGAAAACCCGCGCTACATCAGGCCAGCTCATTCCTTCGATTCGCCTACGTTCCAGATGTATAGGAAATTCGTGTCCGTGGCTGTAGCTACGTGACGCCCCGCTTTGCGAGTGGCGCGATTGAGCGCGGAACGCACCTTTTCCTTCGTCTCCGACAAATCCGCCAACGGCACCTTCAGCGCGGCACCTTCCTTCAACTGATCGAGGTCCTTGAGTATGGTGGTGACGATGGCTTTGTGTTTGCCGTTGCGACCCTGAGGGACGTCGGCTTGCACCATGGTCTTAAAGTGCATCGGGGCGATTTTTGCGCGAGTGGTATCCATACCGGGCCTCCTTGCTAAACGTTAAACTACCGTAACGGAAGCGAATCCTACGTAATCATAACGAGCGCGTAAAGAAAAATATCGGCACGCAAAACATTTTGACCCTCGCCTGCGGAGCCCCCCCGCTAACCCTCTGATTCCGCTAAACCTACGGTTTTGCGCGTACCAAGAATAAAGCTCGAATCCCTAAAGATTTGACCCGTATCGCAGCAAGCCTGCTACGTTCTGATGTGCGGGAAGGAGCAATTCAAATGGAAGAAGGCAGAACGCATTTCGAGCAGGTTCCGCTGGAAATCGTGAAGAAGATCGTTGACGAGGAACTCCAGCGCGAAAAATCGTTGGAACGGAGCAAGGCAGCGAAGAAGAAAATCTGATCTGACAAATGTTCAACGACGGGAGCGAACGAGAGTGCATACGATGGAGACCGTGATTCCCCCATTCGATGTCTTTCAAACAGATGCGGACGGCAGCGTGCTCTGGCGCGGATCCGCACCCACGCTTGAAGACGCCCACGCGCGTATCCAAGAACTCGCGGCAAATGTACCGGGCGATTACATCATTTTGAGCCGGCAGAGCGGGAAGAAGATCGTTGTCAGCGGGGGGCAACCATCCGGGCTGCCTGGGAATTGCGATTTATAACTCTGGTATGTGATCCAGCCAGTGACTTTTACCTGCGGAAGGCCGTCGCCGCCCTGCAATCCTTCGCCTGGTTCTAGCGCGAACGTACCATTGACTTACTATTACTCTCGCGTTATTCAGGGACTGGTCGTCCGCAGACCGCATGCCAGGTCCCGGATGTCAGGTGCACTACGCCTGCAAGTGCAGGCGGCTCAGCCAGGCGATTAATCCTGACTGCCGTGGCGAACAATCTAGAGGAGAGTATGAGGATGCCTGGCAGAAACGCCAGAAGCGAGAGCATTTCCTATTCTCCGCCAAGGTCCGTAGCGCCGGCTGCCAGCCGGCGTTTTTCCCCGCAAAGCCTCGATGAGATTTCGCCCTGCGCCTCCGCCTCCAAAATCTCGTCTTTCAGCCTCCAGTGTCGGGCATCCAGCCACCAGAAAGGCGAACAAAAGGCTAATCGCGTGCGAAATTATTAGAAATCGCCGTAACTCAAACAAAACAAAGAACGGAGGTCATTTCTAATCGCGTCAAAAGCGGTGTTTTTACAACCGAAAATCGCTCAAAAGTAGGGGGGCGGGTTCACTACCGGCCCCTACGTTCGACGATCGCGGCACTCCAGAGTTTGCGCTGGTCTAGAGATCGCTTCGGGCTCAAACCCAGCCGGTGGAGGCTAAGGCTGGTTGCGCTGCTTCGGCGAGGGCTCTGCTGGCCGGAAGGACCACTTCCACCAGCGTGCCGGATTTCTCGAGATTCTTGATTCGCAGGGTGCCGTCAAATTCCTTGACGCGTTGGCGAATCCCGGCAATGCCGATGCCGATGCACTCGGGGCGGAACTTGAGAATGCCGTCCGAAACGCCTTTGCCGTTGTCGCGCACGGAGAGCAGCACTTGATTCTCTTTGTTTGCCACGGTGACCGAGCATTTGGTGGCGCCGGAATGGCGAAACACGTTGGTAAGCGCTTCCTGGACGATGCGAAATACGGCGGTTTCCAGGTCTTTTGAGAAGCGTGGAAAATCCGGCGGATCGAGCTGGATGGAGGTTTCGATTCCGCTGCGCTTCGAAAAGCCCTCGGAATACCACGAAACGGCCGCGCGTAGGCCAACTTCATCGAGCAAGGGAGGGTGCATGAGGTGAGAAAGGCTGCGAACTTTCTGAATGGCGCCCTCGATCAACGAACTGATTTGCTCGAGCTCTTGCCCCTCGCGCACGGGGGCTGCATGCATGGAAACGGAGTCCGCGATCATTTTGGCGGCGGATAATTCCTGACCCAGACCATCGTGCAATTCGCGGGCGAGGCGGCGGCGCTCTTCGTCCTGCAAAGTGAGCAAGCGCCCGGAAAGGTGGCGCAACTCGCGATTGAGAACTTCTAGCTGGCGGTTCTTGCGGTGCAGGTCGGCAAAAACGCTGACTTTGGCGCGCAGCAACTCCGGGATTACGGGGACCGAAATGTAGTCCACCGCGCCGCGCTGGTAGCCCTTGATGCGGTCCACGTCGGTCAAGTGCACCGCGGAAATGAAAATGATGGCGGTTTTTTGGAAGCGCGGATGCTGCCGGATCATTTCCGCGAGCTCGAAACCATCGAGGTCCGGCATGCTGACGTCCATGAGCACGACGGCGATTTCATTTTTGAGAAGCTGCTCGAGGGCTTCCTTGCCGGAATTGGCCTTGATGAGATTTTCGTTCAGTTCTTCGAGGATGGCCTCGTAGCTGAGCAGCTTGCCGGGTTGATCATCCACCATAAGGATGTTGATTTTTTCGATGGTGTTCATATGCCCTCGGTCGTGCCAGTCATATCATGCCTGCAAAAATTTTGCATGGCGCGTGCGTCAGCGGTGCAGCCACATGCGCAACGCGGCCAGCAGTTGATCGGTGTTCACAGGTTTTGCCAGATACTCGGAAGCGCCCGCTTCGAGGCACTTCTCGCGATCGCCCTTCATGGCTTTGGCGGTGAGAGCAATGATGGGCAGACGGCGGAAGGCGGTGTTTTGCCGGATGACTTGCATGGTCTCGTAGCCGTCCATTTCCGGCATCATGACGTCCATCAAGACGATGGCGAGATCGGGAGTGGACTCGAGGATGCTAATGGCTTCGCGACCGGTGCCGGCAGTGAGTACGAGCATTCCGCGGCGTTCGAGGACGCTGCTGAGTGCGAAGATGTTGCGCACGTCGTCGTCCACGACGAGAACTTTCTTGCCGACGAGCGCTTCGTCGGAACGGTGCAGGCGCTCCAGCATGTTTTGCTTTTCCGGCGGGAGCTGATCGACCACGCGGTGCAAAAATAGCGCGGTCTCGTCGAGGAGCCGCTCGGGCGACTCGACGCCTTTGACCACCACGCTGCGCGCGAGCAAGTGCAATTGCGAATCTTCTTCGGCCGACAACTCCTTTCCCGTGAAAACTACGACCGGCAAATCGCTGGAATCCTGGCGCTCGCGGAGGCGCTCCATCACTTCGAAGCCGGACATGTCCGGAAGGCGCAGGTCCAGCACCATGCAATCGAAGGATTGCTGCTGAATGGCGGCGAGAGCTTCGCTGCCGGTGGCGGCGATGGAAACGTCGATGTCATCGTGGCCGAGCAATTCGCTGATGCTCAACTGCTCGGCGGGATTGTCTTCTACGATCAGCAGGCGCTTGCGGCGTGCCGCGGAATATTCCTTGATGCGCGAGAAGGCCGCCTCGAGGCCTTCGCTGGTGGCTGGCTTGGTGACGAAGGAAAAGGCGCCGCGAGCGAGGCCGTGCTGGCGATCTTCGTCGAGCGTGAGCATTTGGACAGGAATGTGACGCGTGCCGGGATCCTGCTTCAAGTGATTCAGCACCGTCCATCCGAGCATATCGGGGAGGAAAACGTCCAACGAAACCGCAGTGGGATGGAACTCGCGGGCGAGAGCCAGCGCATCGGCGCCGCGCGGGGCGACGAGCACTTTGAAGCCTTTGTCGTGGGCTAGATCGCGGAGAACGCGAGCGTAATGCGGATCGTCTTCGACAATGAGCAAGACGGCTTCGGATTCGCCGGGCTGCAGAGATTCGCGGTCGTCTGGAACCAGCTCGATGGCGCGTTCCTGCATGCTGAAGGACGAAAGCTGAAGCGTGGTGGTAAAAGTGGATTTGCGATCCACTTCCAAGGGTCCGCGTATGGAGGAGCCCATATAAGTTTGCGGCAAGAACAGCGTGAAGGCGCTGCCTCGGCCGGGAGTGCTGCGCAACTGAATTTCTCCGCCGAGCAATTGTGCCAGTTCGCGGCTGATGGCGAGTCCGAGGCCGGTGCCGCCGTACTTGCGGCTGGTGCCTGCATCGGCTTGCTGGAAAGCTTCGAAGATGATGCGCTGCTTGTCTGCGGGAATGCCGATGCCGGTGTCGGCAACTTCAAAGCCGATGACGGAGCCGGCCGCAGAAAGCACGGGATGAGACGCGGTCCAGCCGCTCTTAGCGACGAAGACGGAGAGCTGCACGCTTCCTTGCTCGGTGAACTTGAAGGCGTTGGAGAGCAGGTTCTTGATGATCTGCTGCAGACGCTTCGAGTCCGTGACCAGGCTGCGAGCGAGCTGCGGATCGGAGTTCACTTCGAAAGTAAGGCGGCGATTTTCGGCTTCATGGCGGAATGGACGAACGACCATGTCAACGAGGCTGGAGAAGTAGATTTCTTCCGCTTCGACGGAGACAGTGCCGGATTCGATCTTCGAAAGATCGAGGATATCGCTGATGAGGTTGAGCAAGTCGGTGCCCGCGGCTTGAATGGTGCGGGCGAATTCGACTTGCTTGGCGGTCAAGTTGCCCTCGGGATTGTCGCTGAGTTGCTGGCCGAGGATCAGCACGCTATTGAGCGGGGTGCGCAGCTCGTGAGACATGTTGGCCAGGAATTCGGATTTGTACTTCGACGTGAGCGCGAGTTCCTTGGCTTTTTCTTCCAGCGCGCCGCGGGCCTGCTCGATTTCCTGATTTTTACGTTCGACTTCGACGTTCTGTTCGGCGAGTTGCTGAGCCTTTTGCGCTAGTTGCTCGTTGGTTTGCTGCAACTCTTTCTGCTGGGTTTGCAGCTCGGTGGCCAACTGCTGGGACTGCTTGAGCAAGCCTTCCGTCTGCATGGTGGCTTCGATGCTGTTCAGCACGATGCCGATGCTAGCGGTTAGTTGCTCGAGGAAGGCTAGATGCGAGTTGGTGAAGTTGCTTACGGAGGCTAGCTCGATGACTGCCTTGACGCGATCTTCGAACAGGACGGGCAAGACAATAATATTTCTGGGGGCGGCCTGGAATAAACCGCTGCGGATGGGGACAGTGTGCTCGGGAAGCTCGGCGATGAGCATGCGGCGCTTTTCTGAGGCGCATTGTCCGACGAGGCCTTCACCCAGCTTCAAGCGCGGGCGATGCCCTTCGTCTCCGGCATCTGCGAAGGCCGAGAGCAGGAGCAGGGACTCGTCTTCTTCACCGGCCATCTGATAGATGATGCCTTGCTGTGCGCCGACTAGAGGAGCCAGTTCGGAGAGGAGCGTGCGGCCCACAGTGGTCAGGTCGCGCTGGCCTTGCAACATGCCGGTGAAACGGGCGAGGTTGGTTTTGAGCCAGTCCTGCTCGGTGTTGCGGTCGGTGGTGAGGCGCAGATTATCGATCATGGTGTTGATGTTGTCTTTGAGGTCGGCCACTTCGCCTCGGGCTTCTACCTGAATAGACCGCGTAAGGTCACCCTTGGTTACGGCGGTGGCGACTTCGGCGATGGCGCGGACCTGGTTGGTGAGGTTATCGGCGAGAAGGTTGACGTTGCCGGTGAGGTCTTTCCAAGTGCCGGCTGCGCCGGGGACGTTAGCTTGGCCTCCGAGGCGGCCTTCGACGCCGACTTCGCGGGCGACGGTGGTGACTTGATCGGCGAAGGTCGCCAGAGTGTCGGTCATGTTGTTGATGGTTTCAGCGAGCGCGGCGACTTCGCCTTTCGCGTTTACGGTGAGCTTTTGAGTTAGCTCGCCGTTCGCTACGGCGGTCACGACTTTCACGATGCCGCGAACTTGTTCGGTGAGGTTGGCGGCCATGACGTTGACGTTGTCGGTGAGGTCGCGCCAGGTGCCGGCTACGCCGGGGACTTGGGCTTGACCGCCGAGCTTGCCGCCGGTGCCGACTTCGCGAGCGACGCGGGTGACTTCGGCGGCGAAGGCGTTGAGCTGGTCCACCATCGTATTGATCGTGTTCTTCAGTTCGAGGATTTCGCCTTTGACGTCTACAGTGATTTTGCGGGAGAGGTCGCCGCGGGCCACGGCGGTGGTGACTTCTGCGATGTTGCGAACCTGCGCAGTGAGGTTGCGGGCCATGGCGTTGACGGAGTCAGTCAGGTCTTTCCAAGTGCCCGCGACTCCGGGCACGTTTGCCTGACCGCCCAGACGGCCTTCGCTGCCGACCTCGCGGGCTACGCGGGTGACTTCGGCGGCGAAGGAACGCAACTGCTCGACCATGGTGTTGAGAGTTTCTTTGAGCTGGAGGATTTCGCCGCGGACGTCCACCGTAATCTTTTTTGACAAGTCACCGGTGGCGATGGCGGTGGCTACCTCGGCGATGTTGCGCACTTGGCCGGTCAGGTTGCTCGCCATGAAGTTGACGTTGTCGGTGAGATCTTTCCAAGTGCCTGCTACTCCGGGCACTTCGGCCTGGCCTCCGAGCTTGCCGTCGGTGCCGACTTCGCGGGCGACGCGAGTGACTTCTCCGGCGAAGCCGTTGAGCTGATCGACCATGGTGTTGATGGTGTTTTTGAGCTCGAGAATTTCGCCCTTCACGTCCACAGTAATTTTGCGGGAGAGGTCGCCACGGGCCACGGCGGTGGTGACTTCGGCGATGTTGCGCACCTGCGCGGTGAGGTTTCCGGCCATGGAGTTGACCGAGTCGGTGAGATCCTTCCAGGTTCCGGCTACGCCGGGGACGTTGGCCTGCCCGCCGAGGCGGCCTTCGGTTCCGACTTCACGAGCGACACGCGTGACTTCGCCGGCGAAGGCGTTGAGCTGATCGACCATCGTGTTGATGGTTTCCTTGAGCAAAAGAATTTCACCGCTCACGTTCACGGTGATCTTCTTCGAGAGGTTGCCGCTGGCGATAGCCGTGGAGACTTCCGCAATGTTACGCACCTGGCCGGTCAGGTTGCTGGCCATGGAATTGACGGAGTCAGTTAAGTCCTTCCACGTTCCGCCCACTCCAGGAACTTGAGCCTGGCCGCCGAGCTTGCCGTCAGTACCCACTTCGCGCGCCACACGCGTGACTTCGGAGGCGAAGGAGCGCAACTGATCGACCATGGTGTTAATGGTGTCTTTGAGCTCGAGAATTTCGCCCTTCACGTCGACGGTAATTTTGCGGGAGAGGTCGCCGCGGGCTACGGCGGTGGCGACTTCGGCGATGTTGCGGACTTGGCCGGTCAAGTTGCTGGCCATGAAGTTGACGTTGTCGGTGAGGTCCTTCCAAGTTCCGGCGCCCGGGACTTGCGCTTGGCCGCCCAGTTTTCCCTCGGTACCCACTTCGCGGGCAACGCGCGTGACTTCTCCCGCGAAGGCGTTGAGTTGGTCGACCATGGTGTTGATGGTGTTCTTCAGCTCGAGAATTTCGCCCTTCACGTCGACGGTGATTTTGCGCGAGAGGTCGCCGCGGGCGACGGCGGTGGTGACCTCGGCGATGTTGCGGACCTGCGCCGTAAGGTTTCCGGCCATGGAGTTGACCGAGTCGGTGAGGTCCTTCCAGGTTCCGGCGACGCCGGGGACATTGGCTTGACCGCCCAGGCGGCCTTCAGTTCCGACTTCGCGAGCGACGCGAGTGACTTCTCCCGCGAAACGGTTGAGCTGGTCCACCATGGTGTTGAGCGTTTCTTTCAGCCGCAAGATTTCGCCGCGCACGTCCACGGTGATCTTGCGGGAAAGGTCGCCGCTGGCAATGGCGGTGGCAACCTCGGCGATGTTGCGGACCTGGCCGGTCAAGTTGCTGGCCATGAAATTGACGTTGTCGGTGAGGTCTTTCCAGGTGCCGGCCACACCGGGGACCTGAGCCTGGCCGCCTAGCTTGCCGTCGGTGCCGACTTCGCGAGCGACGCGCGTGACTTCGCCGGCGAAGGCGTTGAGCTGATCAACCATGGTGTTGATGGTGTTCTTGAGTTCGAGGATTTCGCCTTTGACGTCGACGGTGATTTTGCGGGAGAGGTCGCCGCGCGCTACGGCCGTGGTGACTTCGGCGATGTTGCGGACTTGAGCAGTGAGGTTCCCGGCCATGGCGTTGACCGAGTCGGTGAGGTCCTTCCAAGTGCCCGCCACGCCGGGCACGACAGCTTGTCCGCCGAGAGCGCCGTCGGTGCCGACTTCGCGAGCCACGCGCGTGACTTCGGAAGCGAAGGAGCGCAACTGATCCACCATCGTGTTGATGGCTTCTTTGAGCTGGAGGATTTCGCCACGCACGTCCACGGTGATTTTGCGAGAGAGATCGCCGCTAGCCACCGCGGTGGCGACTTCAGCGATGTTGCGGACCTGGCCGGTCAGGTTGCTGGCCATGGAGTTGACCGAGTCGGTGAGATCCTTCCAGGTACCTGCTACGCCGGGGACCTGAGCCTGGCCGCCGAGCTTGCCGTCGGTCCCGACTTCGCGAGCGACGCGCGTAACTTCGGCCGTGAAGACGCTCAACTGCTGAATCATGGTATTGACGATCTGCGCGGAGCGGAGGAATTCACCTTCGAGAGGACGGCCGTCGACGTCGAGACGGACGGTTTGAGTCAGGTTTCCCTGCGCGACGGCGGCGATGGCGCGAGTGACTTCCGTGGTCGGTCGGAGAAGATCGTCGATAAGCGTGTTCACAGAGACTTCGATGGCGCCCCAGGCGCCGCGCGACTCGGGGAAGCGAGTGCGCTCGCGAGTTTTCCCCTCTTTGCCGACGACTTGTCCGATGCGCTCCAAGTCCTGTGCTATGTGCTGGTTAGCGGCGGCAATGTCGTTAAACGTGTCGGCGATTTTTCCCGGCAGACCGGTCCACGAGCCCGGCAGGCGCACGCTAAAATCGCCGTTGCGCATCGTGCGCAGGCTTTCCAGGATAATCCGGAGCTCCAGGGCACCCTCGGAGCGCGATTTGGATTGCCCATTGGCCGGCGTCGCCATGTCGTGGGCAGCAGGATCGTCCAGCACGGCTGCATTGCGATCGGATTTCTTCACGTGGCCTCCAACTACTGTTCTGGCGGCATTCGAATCAGCGAAATGCTTCCGAAACCGGCGAGGCGCTGCGGACGCCTGAACCGGGATTTTCTAGCATGAAGCGAGGGGAGAAGGCCCTACAGTGTTTGCTGTATTTAGGGTGTCGCGTGCTTACGTTGCTACCAAGGCCGGGATTCAGAGCGGGCCCGGGCGGCGCTGCTGTTCCGCGGTCGGCTTGCGGCGGTGATTTGGCGCCGAGATCGCAAGAAGGCGCCGCGAGCCGCGACCCTACGGACGAATCGCCATCGGCGCTGGCACGAGGGAGGTGCCGAAACGGAGAAGAGAGTTCGGGAGTTACGCCGATGTCAGACTTGGAGGACCAAAGAAAGTGTCGCCGCCCAAAATCCGTTCAATCGCGAGAACTAGATCGCGGGCCGCTTGCGATTTTAGAACGTAGCCCTGCGCACCCGCGTTGCGAACCTCTGTCGCGAGCCTCTCAGAATCGTGCATCGTAAAAATGAGGACGCGAGAGGGAAGGCGCAAATTTCTTACCTGTAAAGCAACTTCAAGCCCGCTCGTTCCCGGCATGGTGATGTCGAGAATCACGATATCCGGCTCGAGAGTCCTGATTGCATTGAGAGCATCTCCGGCGTTCGAAGCTTCGCCACAGATTTCCCAATCGGAGCGTGTTCTGCTGAGAAGCGTGCGGATTCCCTCGCGGACTATTTCGTGGTCATCGACTACCAGGATCTTGGGCTTCATCGAACGAGTCTCCCTGCAATCCCTTAGGTCGGACTCGTTAGAGCCAGACCGCGCAGTGATGATGGGCCCAGAGGAGGACTGGTCTAGTGGACTCATCACGATGGCTTCGCTTCCGCTTCGATCGCTTCTGGAAGCGGAACCGTGGCCGTTACGATCGTTCCGTCCGCGGTCGACGAAACTTCCAGCGAACCGCCGACTTGTCGCATCCGCTCGCTCATCCCGCGCAATCCCACACCCAGCGCGCCGATCCAATCCTGGCCGGACTTTTCGAAACTCTGCGTGTTCACGCCGTGCCCTTTGTCGATTACTTTCAGGACCACCGCGTCGTCGTTAACGAATAGCCGAACGTCGGCGGTGGGGCTGCCGGAATGGCGGTGAACGTTGGTGAGGCACTCTTGCAAAACGCGAAAGAGCGCCAGCTCGATGTCGCTCGGGAGGCGCTTGAAGTCCGGCGAAACTTCGAAGTCGGTGACGATGCCGCTGCGCTTCGTGAAGCCTTCGAGGTACCAGGGAATGGCCGATTTCAAACCCATCTCTTCGAGCATCGGGGGATACAAGAGATAGGAAATGGTGCGAACTTCCTTGACCGCATCTCCGGTCAATTGGGCGCACTGCCGCAGATCTTTGTCGTCATTCGACGGGTTTTCGTTGGATCTTGTGAGGAGCGAATCCAGCTTCATTTTCAGGACGGCGAGATTCTGGCCCAGGCTGTCGTGGAGGTCGCGGCCGATACGCCGGCGCTCTTCATCTTGCGTGCGCAGCAAATGAAGGGAAAGTTGACGGAGAGACTTTTCGGAATCCTGCAATTTCCGCTGCGACTCTTCGAGGGCGCGCTGGGCGGACATTCGCTCGGTAGCGTCTCGCGTAACCTTCCCGTACCCGATGACTTCGCCGCGATCATCTTTGACTGCTGTGATGATCACGTTGGCCCAAAATTTGGAGCCGTCTTTGCGAATACGCCAGCCCTCGTCCTCGACGCGTCCTTCGCGGGCGGCAGTTTCCAAATTGTGCTGCGGCTTGCCGGCTCTGAGGTCCTCTTCGGAGTAAAAACAGGAAAAGTGCTTGCCGATGATTTCGGCGGCTTTGTAGCCTTTAATGCGCTGCGCTCCCATGTTCCAAGTTCTGATGCGCCCATCGGTACCCAACATGAAGATGGCAAAATCCTGCACGGCTTCGACCAGCATCTGCAATTGGCGCGCGCTTTCATGCAGGGCCTTCTCTTTTTCGAGCGCCTCCAATCTTTGCTGCAGCTCGGCGACTCTGCGCCTGCGGTCGTCTTCGCTGAAGCGAGTGGAGTAGCTTTCTTCGGGAATTACGGAGAAATGTTGCTCACAAATTCTGGTGAACGCTGCGCCGTGCGAGTGCTCACCGAATCCGTTCAGCGGATAGGCGCAGCGAAGTGAAAAGGAATGCGTCTTGGCCAACGCATTCCAGAGTTCTTCTAGGCGAATTACGGCTTCGTGGTTGCCCTCGGCCCAGAGCTGAGCGACCATCTCGCCAAAGACGGCAACACACGGGCGATCGCGCTTGGCGGCAGCGACGGCCTGGTCGATGATTCCGCGCACCAGGCTCGCAAACTTCAAATCATCGAGCATGCCGTCGGTCATGATTTGCGAAAGAATTTGGGAGGCTTCGAACGACTGATAGCGTCCTTCAGCGGCAGCCTTGGCAATGTCGAAACCGTTGGCATTGAGTTCTCGCACCAGCGCTTCGTTGTGCGCCTCGGTCGCGATGACGATGGCGGCATCGCCATCCGTGAGTGCGGTTCCGATGTATTCCGTGAGCGCCTCTACCAGTGATCGATCTTCGCGATAGAACTGAACGGTGTGGGTGGAATGGCGATCGATTACATCACGGCGAGCCAGGGGAGGCCCGGAAACAAATATGGAGACCTTGCTCACGCTCACTTGACTACCCCCGGTGCGGCTCAACGATTCGATTGCACCGCCACGAAAATGGTTTGTATCTTCCATCGGAATAATTATCGCCGTCAATGTCTTCCTGCCGAAATACCGTAAATGCTGTAGTTGGTTCTCTGGAGTGCGATTACCGAGCCGATGAAAACTTTTTTATGGCGCGATGTTTACGGGCACCAATTGAAGTGAAAAATCATCATTCTAGTGGGAGTTTGGGGCTTGTCGAAACGGGCGGTTCAATGCGCTCAACTGCTGTCGTGTGTGCCATGTCCGGCATGGCTCACGAGCGCCCGACAGGCGATTGGCGACGAAAAGCTGCCGGAGCGATTTGCTTAAGAAGGGCGGATGGAGCGATGAACGGATCTTGGGATGGCGCCCGCATTTGGATTATTTCCGGCTCGATTCTGGCGGGCACCGTCGTTGTCGCTTTGCTCGTCAACCGGTTAATTTTCTTATTGCCCGCAAGGGTTTCACGGCGGAGAGGAAATTCTGGGCAGCATCTGTTTGTGGAACATACGAGAAAGCCGGCGCGATTCATACTTCCGCTGTTGGTTCGGCTTGATCTGCACGCACTACGCGTGCGGCTATCTGCTTCCGCCTCTCATTTCGGATACGGTTCGTTCCGCCCTTAACTACAGGAATCCCCGAATCGACATTTCTCCGTCGGAATTCCACAATTGGCGCGTTGGCTCACACGAAACTCAAAATGATGGCAGCCGCTAACACTTTCTGGTTTGTCGCCGCATGCTCCATGAGTTGCAGCGGGCTTCCATTCGAATTATGAACGTGAACATCGATCTCGGTCCGGAGAGGAAAGGCAAGCACTCTTCCACAAAGGAGGGCTCACGATCGTGAAAAACAAACTCATCCCGTTCGTCACTCTTTCTTTCGCGGCGGCGTTCGCCGCTGCTCCGGCATTCTCTCATCCGCTGCCGTTGAAGGGTACGGCTTTCGGTTTGCTACAAGATCAGCAAGAGGAAAAGCCGCCTGAGAAGCCGCCTGCCAAGCCTCCGAAGCCACAGCAGCCTGATGATCCGAAGCCGCCGGCTAAACCTCCCAAGCCGGACAATCCCCCGGCTCATCAACCGGATAACAATCCGGCAGAGAAGCCTGAGAAGCCGCCGAAGAATCCTCCGCAGCAGGAGAAGCAGGAGAAGACGGCGAAGAGCTCAGAGAACAATCAGAACAAGAAGAGCGTCCACGCACAGGCCAACGTTCATTATTCATTCCGCTCGCAGGATAAGACGACGCTCAAGCAGCACTTCGACGCGCAGATCCGTTCGGTCGACCGCTCGAACCGGCCGCACATTCGAGTTGGCGGCTTCATTTCGGCTGAGAGCGTCACCTACATCGAGCCGGTACCCGTTGAAGTGATTGCGCTTCTGCCGCCGATTCCCGATGGCTGCGTGGTCGGCTTCTGGGACGGCTTCATCATCGTGTACTACCCGGATGATTTTTACGTCGTGAGTTACATCGATCTCCTCTAAACGGCGTGTCCCGGCTCGCGGGCCGGGACGCATCCTGCCTAACTCCCCCGATACTGGCTCCGCTGCTCGAAAGGGCAGCGGGGCCAGACCTTAATTCCGATACGTCATATTGTGATCGAGTTTCGAGGGCTCGACGATTCAAAGCGAGGAGAAGCGGCCCGTCTGCGCGGACAGTTCGGGAGCGGCGCTCCGCGCCAGCAGAATCTAAACATTACTCTCCATCAAGTATTGGCCGACAGGTGCCATTTTCGATTATTTATCCGACTGTGCCACGGCCTTCGGCACGAGGAAACAGATGCTGATTACCAGCCCGTGGCCATGATACTGATCATCCTTTTCGTACGGCTTTCCCTCGTGGCCGCCCTCATCGCGAGGTGTCCTTTCGCCGTCGCCGCTCGCTCTCCCTCATGATTTCGTTGATATCCGCCGCTGGACGTATCTCGATTGTTCCACACTGCAACTTCACTCCCGGACTTTGGGAGATGAGCTGAATGGCGTGATTCAGATCTCGCGCTTCCAGGACCTGAATTCCACCCAATTGCTCCTTGGTTTCCGCGTAGGGACCGTCCGTCACGGCAACCTTTCCGTTCTTCCATTGCACGGTCACCGCCGTGTTGGCGGGCTGAAGCGGTTCCTCCGCGAGCAAATGTCCGTTCTTGCGCAGTTCGTCGTTGTAGCTAAAACACTCGTCCAGCACGGTGTTGCGCTCGCTCTCAGACATGTTTTCGAACTTGCCGGGCTCGAGATAGCCCAAACAGATGTATTTCATTGTTCTTCTCCTCGTTCTCCTCCCCTCGGTGGGAGCCGGCAGCGCACCGGTAACAGGCTCTTCTGTCACTGTTTCAAGTAACGAAGCGCAACACATCCTGATGAAAAAATCTTGGACTCAACGAGTTTTAATTGTAATTTCTGCTGTAGGCTAACACCTTCCAGTAGCCGTCTGCCTTCTCCTGCAATTATTGGCGTCACGACAAAACGATATTCATCAATAAGATCAAGCTCTATAAGTTGTGAAGGAATGTCCACACCACCGGCCAAAATATTCTTGCCTGGTTCTTTTTTCAATTTAAGGATTTCGTCGCGAAGGTTCGTGCGAACAATTCTCGTATTTTCATCTTCAGCGCTCTCTAATGATCGTGAAAAAACAATTTTGTTTTTGGAGACAAACATTTTCGCAAATTCGATATCTGCTTTCGTCTCAGAAGGATTTTTTGCGACATCAGGCCAGTAAGGAACCATCAGCTGATAGGTTTTACGCCCAAAGACGAGTAGGTCGGCATCTCGCAGGAGCAGCGCATGGTGTTGGAGTGATTCTTCATCGACCATTTGTTTGGTGTGATCGCAGCAGCCATCCAGGGTGGTGTTGATTGCGAAGATTAGCTTTCTCATTTGGTTACGCCGCTCCCCTTTATGTATCGGTGCCTATAAGGCCTTGCGCACTGGATCGTTCACCTTGAAGTCGTCGAGGATGTGCCGCCCCGGCGCGAGTGTTTTCTCCATTTTACGGCGGCGGCTACATAGGCGTCGTACGAGTCGTCGCGAAATCGAAAAAACGCTGAGAGTTTTTTTACTGCGGTTTCGTCTCAGCCCACTCGTCGCCAAACCTCTCTTGGATATGCTTTTGGGTCTCGGGATCGAAGTCGGTCATGTCGAACAACCGGCGGACTTCAACCATTTCGTTATCCTGTCCGGGGATGCGCGAGGCCCATTCGAGCGCCTCTTCTACCGACTTCACCTGAATGATCCAGAAGCCGCCGACCACTTCCTTCGCTTCGGTGAACGGGCCGTCGGTAACTTTCGACTTTCCGTTTTTGAAGGTAACGCGCGCGCTCATCGTCGCGGGCGGGGTCAGGCCGTCAAGCGCGAGCAGCACGCCGGCTTTTCCTAGTGCGTCGTTGTACGCGCCCATTTTCTCCATGTCTCTCATATTGGGTACGAAGCCGGCTTTTGCGGTTTCGTAGATTTTCGGATACATGATCATCATGAAACGCATTGTGTTCTCCTTGAGTGTTGAGCGGACGCCAGATCAGCGCCGCTAAATTTATATTTACTTGCTTCCGCCGGATTCTTGTTCCGGAGCCGGGAAGAAAAGAAGCTCGCGCACCTCGCCCACCGCATCGCTGAAGATGGCGCCCTTGCGGGCCCACGCGAGTGCCTCGTCCATATCGGCGCATTCCAATATCCAAAATCCGCCCATGTGCTCCTTGGTCTCGGTGTACGGCCCGTCGGTGACGAGCACCTTGCCGTCGCGCTGGACCCGCAGCGTCTTCGCGCTGCCGGGCGGGGAAATGCCGCAGGCGAACTTCCTTACGCCGGCAGCAATCAGTTCGCGGTTGAGCGCGTGGATCTGTTCGACCATCGCTTCGGTTACTGTGGACGGGTCGAAGTCGTCGGGCAGGTAATTAGCAACCAGATATTGTGGCATGACTTTTTCTCCTTGGTTTCTGTAGTTTGTTCCCGATGACTCGTTTCCTGTTCACTCAGGAACCGCAGCTCTTCGTTCTCTCGTCCTATAGTCGTTGAGGAGGCAGAAAATCGACAGCTCTCCCAATTTTTATTTCAGCTGCCGAATCCGGTCTTACAGGAATTGCCTCTCCGGTTCCTGCCTGCTCACCGCAAGCCAACCAGCTCGGTGGCGGATCGAATCAGTTTCGCAGCATCGAAACCCACGCCATCTTTGAAGACCAGCTCAACCTTCTCTATGTTTTCAATCTTCTCCGCCGGGTTGCCGCCCAACACCACCAAATCGGCGGCCTTGCCTGGGGCAATCGATCCGATGTTCGCGTCTCTGCCCATGTAGAGTGCCCCATTCAGTGTGGCAATGCGGATCGCTTCGACCGGTGAGAAGCCGGCCTCGACCAGCAATTCAATGTTGCGCTGGTCGCCGAAGCCCGGCACTACGCCGCCGTAGCCGGTGGGATCGCATCCCGCCATCAGCAGTCCGCCCGCGGCCACAAACTCTCGCTCAAACTTCATCTCTTTCCCCAGCATCGGCCCGGCCAAGTCGCCCTCGGCCACCTGAGCTCGGCCAAGCAGATACTCCTTCGCGGCTTGCGGCGAGAGCGTCTTTAGGGCCGCGCTCACCCGATCCATGGGCGGGCGATTCGAGCCGAGACTCTCAAACACCGCCAGCGTCGACGTGATGGCCACATGGTGCGCTACCAGGTCACGGATCGTCTCCCGCACTTCAGGCCCATCTACTTCCACGCTCTTCTCGAGATATGCCAAATTCGGAAGAAGTCCGGGACACTCGTCCGCCTTCTTCCCCGGGAAGAACTCGGTATCCACTGCCAGGCCATGTTCCAGATTGTCGATGCCCAGCGCGGCCGCCTGTCTGAATCCGATGGAGCAAAGATGCCCGGTGATTTTGAGCCCGTGGGCGTGAGCGTGGTCGATGGCCGCCTTCAGCTCATCCGCCGTGAGATAGTTGTATGCCTTGAACGAGGTCACGCCCTCGGCGGCCCAATAATCCACCGTGCGCGCAGCGTCGTCCGCATCGGCAAGCATATGCATCTGGATCACGAAGCGGCCTTTGCCCTCGAGGTAGGGGCCGGTCACATCGAGCTTGGGTCCGGGCAGCGACCCTGCGTCGATCTCTCGCTTCAGTTCCAGGTCGGTGTACGGCTCCACGCTTCCCGCAGTCCGCGCCGTCGTCACGCCGCCTGCCAGGTAGAGACGCGGAGCGCTGTCCGCTGCCTCGCCATAGAACGCCACGCCACCCTGGGGTTGCTGCGGCGTGGGATAGAAGAGATGTTCGTGCATGCCGACCAGGCCGGGGATCACGGTCTTTCCCGTCATCTCCAGCACCTTGGCGTTGGGCGGATAAGGGGTGTGCGCACCGGCGGCTTGGACAGCTGTGATCTTGCCGCCAGCTATGTCGATGCGCATATCTTCCTGGGGTGCAGAGCCTGTGCCGTCGATAAGGCGCACATGCTCCAGGACTAGCACCGGTGCATCTTCCTTCACAAAGGGTGAAAGCGGAGAAGGCTTCTGCTGGGCTGCTGCGGTGAGGCTAAACGACAAGGAAATGAACAGAATTGTAGTTCGTCTCGCAATCAGCATGGTTGGGACCCCCGGAATGAGAGTGGGTTTTCGAGATCTGGCTGTTGTTTTAACCAAATACGGCGTCATGATTTCTCAATTCTCCTGTAACGGTCTTCGCCCTGGGCGGTTGCCCTGCCTTCACTATATATTGCAAGGCTGAATCATCAGCCCTGATCCGATAGACGAACGGCAGGACCGGAAGTCGACAAATCGTCCCAGAAATTTTGATCTTTCCGCGCTTTAGTTTGGATCTAACATCACCTGGATTAGCAATCGTCGTACGCACGGCTGCGATGTGCGTCGAGAGATAAAGCAGCACGGGGTTCTCTAAGGCATGTCTTAGGGTTGATGTGGGTTATGGCTGCGGGAACCCGAACATCAACCACGACTGATTGGCTACCCAATGCGGGTACAGCTCTGTCATCTCCAAAGCAGGGATTGAATTATGGCAACCTGTTTTGATTTTTGCGTACGCTGCCAGAGCCTCACTCGTTCAATAGCGACGATTTGATCCGACTCAGGATGCGCCAGCCGCCTCACTTCTTCTCTCGTTGAGCGCCGGTATAAGAAGTTTCAGAAGCGCTTCGTCCGAGAACGGGTTCTGACCTGAGATCAACTCGCGATCTTGCAGGACGTAGCTCTTCCATGGAGCGGCCACACTTACGTCACCGCCCGCGGTGCGCAAGGCGAAGTCCGGGTAGAAGAGAACCTTACCACCAATCTCAAGCGGCTCCCGCTGCTGCTCTTCCGCCGTCGAAAAGATGGTCATCTTATATCCAGAATAAATCCATCCTTGAGCCTTTGCCCGCGCTCCAGCGGCATCGCCCGCTGCCAACGCTGCGACCACCTCCGTCGAATTCGGAAGAGCGGAGAGAAGTGAAATCGGGCCATGGCAGAGCACCGCCGTAGGCTTGGATGTTTCATGAAAGTGTCTCATTACCGTGCCAGCGTCGGGATCATCCAGAAGATCGATCATCGGGCCATGGCCGCCGGGGACGAATACAGCGTCATATTGATCCAGGCCCGATGCGATGACATCCGAGATGCGAGTTGGATTTTTCAGCCCAGTTAGGCTGTCGCGGAATTTTAGATAGTCCTGAAGCCTAGCCTCGTCCCCGCCGAAGAAATCGGCGACAGCTGAATGGACATCCAATTGCGGCGTGTTGCCTTTGGGATTGGCGAAAGTGATTTCGTAGCCTTCCTTCATCAAGGCGCGAACCGGAACCGTCAGTTCGTTGAGATAGTAGCCAGCGCCGGCATAAACCTTCCCATCTTTCAATGGCAAGCCGTGACCGCTCGAGACTAGCACCACGACTTTTCCTTTTGCTGTCATTTTGTTCTCCTCTCTGAAATCGAATCTGTTTTCCGAGATCTTAGCTTGTGCAGAGCAACCCAATTTGCGAAAGCCTCGGCCTCAGCCACCTCATCATTGCGTCCACCAGCACCGCGTCGTACTCGCCGAAGATCAAAGTCGACGCGATCGCGTCAAAGCCGAGCGCTTCGCCGAAGGGCATTGGCCGCGCGCTAGCCGTACTTGAGGTCGGTGCTCTGTCCCACCTCGATAATGTAACCGTCAGGATCGCGGATGTAGCAGCGAATCTCGCCGTACTTGGGTATTGGCGGCGTGAGGAACTCGGCTCCTCGGCTTTTCCACAATTCGTAGCACGCTTGAATATCTGCAACCCGAAAATTCATAAAGCTGTTGATGTGATTCGGGTCGGGGACGCTGAGCGTCACCGTCGGCTTATCCGGAGTCGGCCCGCCCCCAACGTTGAGAATCATCCAGATATTCGCAAGCTGAAGGTACGGAGGCGCGTTGCCGTCGCCCATGGTCAGGATGCGAGCGCCGAAGACCTTTTCGTAGTAGCGAGCCGATCGCTCGACGTCGGCGACCGTGAGAAAATGCGCGATGCTGATCCCCTCTCGCGGGGGCATCTCATAGCTCTTCTGGTCGATTTGTACGGCGTTCACTGATGGCTCCTTTCGATGCAATGCTCGTTGCAAATATGTTGTCCCGGGAGTTCCGGTTTCCGCTGGAGGTGAAGGACGGTAGGTGCCGTGCTGATCCGGAATTGCCGATTTGGACTCTAAGCTCGCGTATCCTAACTCTCCGTCGTCCCTAGACTCAAGAATTTCATGATCACAGCAGCCCCCTAGCGAGGCCTCGGCTTGCCGACGGCTCGTTCTTTGCCCGTCTGAAGCGCCCCGCTTGTTGCCTCGTGATCGATTGGGTTTGGAACCATGCTTCGCGCCTGGTCTTCTCAATAGGCGCATTGGCTTCTTCCGCTTTTATTTCAACTGCCGAATCCGCTCTTGCAGGAATTGCCGCTCTGGTTCCTGTTGGGTCAGGGCCAGAGCTTTCTCATACGCGGACCGAGCCTCGGCCGTCCTGCCGAGCCTGCGGCACATATCTGCACGCGCTGAATGCGCCAGGTAATAATTTGCCAGTTCGCCATGCTCCAACACCGCGTCGATATGCGTCAGACCGGCTTCCGGACCATCGCGCATGGCAATGGCCACGGCACGATTGAGTTGTACGACTGGCGAAGGCTGAATTCGTACCAGCTGGTCGTAAAGCGCAACAATCTGCCTCCAGTCGGTCGCAGCCACCGATTCCGCCTCCGCATGAACGGCCGCAATCGCAGCCTGCAGTGTGTAGGAGCCGAAGCGGCGGGACTTCAGCGCGCGCTCCAGCAATGCCACTCCCTCCGCGATCTGCTCCCGGTTCCAGAGCGAGCGATCCTGGTTCTCCAGCAAAATCAGCTCTCCGGTGGGAGAGGTTCGGGCGGCGTGACGAGATGCCTGCAGCAACATCAAAGAAAGCAGCCCAATGGCTTCAGGCTCTGGCTGGAGTTCGGTCAGCAAGCGGCCCAGTCGAATCGCCTCGCCGGTCAGCTCGGCCCGCGTTACTTCCGCTCCCGCCGCGGCAGAGTAGCCCTCGTTAAAGACGAGATAGACCACCTGCAGCACCGCGCCCAGCCGCTCCGGCAATTCCAGCGGCGTCGGCACTTCGTACGGAATCCGCGCCTCTCGGATCTTTGCCTTGGCGCGCACAATGCGCTGCGCCAGCGTCCGCGGAGTGGTGAGGAACGCCTTTGCGATCTCCTCGGTTGTCAGCCCGCACACCTCGCGCAAGGTGAGCGCCACGTGCGCTTCCGGCGCGAGAGATGGATGACAGCAGGTAAAAATCAGGCGCAGCCGGTCATCTTCCAGGCTGTCCACTTCATTGGAGTTTTCCGCCGAACTCGATTGCGCTTCGAGATAGCGCACGAGCTCGTCTTGAGACGCATCAAATCTTGCCCGTCGACGCAGAGTATCAATGGCTTTAAACCGGGCCGTCGAAATCAACCATGGTCGCGGGTTGCCGGGTACTCCATGTGTCGGCCACGCGCTCAGCGCAGCCGCAAAGGCTTCGTGCATCGCCTCCTCGGCAAGATCAAAATCACCGAGCAAGCGGATCAGAGTTGCTAAGATTCGTCCCGAATCCACGCGATAAAGGGAGTCGAGCAACTCGCGTATCTGCTCGGTGGAACGCTCGGACATGGCGACGACCTTAGCAAAACGAGCTACGCCGAATCAATTTGGTGGAGTAAATCCCTGATTCCAAAAGAAGTGGTCGGGGCGAGTGGATTTGAACCACCGACCTCCTGGTCCCAGCGATTGTTCACGCGAGCGTGACAAATTCTCTTTCGTTTGATTTGGGTCGTCACTGCAATAGAATCTGGGCGTACTGAGGCCTCCCACCCAGAGAGGGTGTGATGCGAATCTGCTTCACGGCCGTCCGACCGACCCGTTTCTTGCAGTTGTGTTTCTCGATCACTCTGTTCTTGTCCCTGGCTCCGCGCGTGCTGCGGGCGCAAATCGGAGAGGCGTGCGCGCCATCGCCGCCGGTCAAGGCGGTTTTCGACGCGTTGCCGGCACAGACTCCGGCTGACGCCGACTGGGAATTCGGCCAGAGGCGGCTCACCACCATTCAAGGGCTGCTCCAGCGCTACCCTGGAGACGTTTTCGTACAGCGGCGCTACATCACCGCGATGGCTCGTCAATTCGAATCCGAAAAGGCAATCTCCGAATTCAAAGCACGCCACGAGCAAAGCCCGGACGACGCGCACGTGGCCTATCTCTACGCGTTCGCGTTGCTGGGCAGACAATCGATCGAGTCCATCAGACTGTTCGACACCGCTCTCCAAAAAGATCCCAACTTTCCCTGGCCGCACCTCGCGCTGGCGCAGATCTATGCCGCTCCGGTATTTCTCGACAAGGAGAAGAGCCTTGCACACGTTAAGGCTTTCCTCGACGCGTGTCCCGCTTCGTTCGACGGCTACGAAGCGCTCAGTTCGGTAGATGACAAAGCACTGATCGCACAGAGCGCCTCAAAGCTTCGCGTGCTGATCCAATCTCGCAGCGATTCCGACGCGATCGGAGCCTACCGGACCCTGTGGTCGCTCGAGTTCAAGGCTCACCCTCCATCGGAATACGACCAGTTGCGCAAGCAGGTAGTGCAGGATCCACAGCGCATCCGAGCGGTCAATCTGGCAGCCGAGCGCAAGTGGTACGGGACGCTTGAGAACGGCTATGAACTCGCGGACGATCAGAAACGGTCCGATTGGGCCAAAGAAGAGCGATTAACTCGTTTCCCGGATCCCTGGGAGCTTTCGTCTATGTCGAAATGGGACGAAGACCATCACTATCCGGGCGAAGATGCTCCTGCTGACGCGAAGCACGCTTACTATACGGAACGCCTCGCCCAGACCAGCGCGTGGATCAAGGAGCGTCCGAATTTGACGTTTCTTCGCTTGGACCGTCTCGCTGTCATGGTTCATCTCGATGCAGCTCCGGATGAGATCGAGGCAGCGGCGGACGAGGGTCTCAAAGTCGCTGTCAAGAATGCCGGGCCACGCGGTCCGCGCTCGGACGACTATTTCTCGATAGCGGAAAGCCTCTCAAAGAAGCACCTCCAGCCCGAGCGAGTCGTCGATCTGGTGCAAAAGGGGCTGGTGCAATTCGAAGTTGAGACTGAGAATCTCATGTACGACTACTACGCCACTAAGGATGACGTCGCCGAATTCAGCTTCTATCGGAGTGACCAGCGTCTTGGCGCGCTCGGATACCAGGCTGACGCCTATCTTCAGCTCAAGCAAAGTGAAAAGGCGAACGCCAAGCTCTCTGAGACTAGCCAGCGACTCCAGGAACTGAACTCTCTGGCCGGCGACAAGCAGGACCGCAAGAAACTCTATTCCATCCAGTTGGCTGCCTACTGGGGACGCATGGGCCGATTGGCCGAGCTGCAGGGCCGCAAGCCCGAGGCCATGGCCTTTTATGAAAACGCGCTACTCACGCGGCTCGATGCGCAGCAGAAACCCGCAGCCGGCGAAAAGGATGAACTCGCCGGCAACGCACTGCGCGTATGGACCGGCCTCGGCGGGACCCGGGAAGGCTGGCAGATCTGGTACGGCCGCCGTGCCGACGCTCTGGCGGATCTTCCCTCGCTCACCTGGCAAGCGGTCAACGATCCTTTGCCTGCGTTCGAACTCGCCGACCTCAACGGTAAGACTTGGAACCTCGAGTCCCTGAAGGGCAAGGTAACATTCTTGAACTTCTGGGCGGTCTGGTGACACTTCTGCCGCGAGGAGTTGCCTCGCATGCAGAAACTGATCGAGAAATACAAGGACAGCCCCGACGTTCAGTTCATTACCTTGAACATGGATGACAATCCGGGCCTCATCGAGCCGTTCATGAAGGAGCATCATTTCTTGTTCACCGTGCTGCCGGCCTACAACTACATCACCGACACGCTGAAGGTCGACGGAATCCCGCAAAACTGGATCATCAATACCCGGGGCGTAATATGCCTGAAAGGATCCGGCTACGACCGGACCGAAAAGTGGGAAGCCGGTATGACCGACGCCATCGAGAAGCACAGGCCCGAATCACGCCCATCCGCCACGGGGGACTCGTCGAAGCCGTAAGTCCTGTGCGGGGACCGCTGCGTTGCAAGCGAACTCGAAGTCGCTTCGTTCACCGTGTGGACCAACAAGATGCGAGAATTTGTCGGTTGAGGCGCCGCGCGCCGCCGAAAAATTGACGCGCTGCTAGATGTAGTTCTGTCCGTGCAGTAAAAAATACTGTGCGGAAAAGTTGCGCAATGGGCGAGACTGCGCAGGAGTATAAGTCCAACGGAAGAATGGTCGGGGCGAGTGGATTTGAACCACCGACCTCCTGGTCCCGAACCAGGCGCTCTAGCCAGGCTGAGCCACGCCCCGACCGTGGGGCACTTCGAACCGCCTGTCGGAGTTCGTCCGGCAGTTCAAGTTAGTTTACGATGTCCGTTAATTGCTCGCAACTGATAGCTTCCGGGAGCCTGCAGCTCATCACCGATTTGCGCAATTAGTGCGACTGCGGCTTGCTTCACGGCGGGATGAAGGTCTTCATTGTTGCCGAAGTTCTCGCCCGCGATCCCGTAAACGATCGTACGTGGAGGCAATTTGCCGAGCGCGCGCGCCATTTCGATCGCCGCCGCGGCGCCAAATGAGTGCGATGAGAGCCGAAGAAAATCGGCCGGAATCCCCGTGGCCGAAGCATCGAAGCGATGGATCGTTCCGGGTGCGGCTGCGGACTGCGCCGCGTCCACTAGTATTGCGCGCTGGACGCCCGCCAGGGCTTCGAGTATCGCCGCGCCGTCTCCAGCTTCTTCCACGATGCGGATCTCTTCCGGAATTCTGCCGCGCAGACCGCGAGCCACGATCAATCCAATTCCGTCATCGCCTCGATGGGCGTTCCCCACGCCGATAATCACTGTTCGCGGCGCCATGGGCGTTACTCGCGCTCGATATTCAGCTTCAGAAAATGCGTGGCGCACGAAATACAGGGGTCGTAGTTGCGGATGGCCTGCTCGCATTGCCACTGCAGCTTGTCTTTCTTCATGTCGAGATTGGCGGAGACGAAGCGCAGCAAGTCGCTCTCGATGGTCTTCTGATTCTGCGATGTGGGTGGCACGATCTTCGCATCGAGAATCACGCCATGGTCATCGAGGCGGTAGCGATGGAACAGCATTCCGCGCGGAGCCTCCGTGCAGCCATAGCCTGTTCCGGCGTGCGGCTCGAATTGCACCGCCGGTTTCTCGGGCATCTCGAAATTCTCGATGATGCGCAAAGCTTCGTCGCAGGCCTGCACGATTTCCACGCTGCGCACGATGATGCTGCGAAACGGATTGCGGCACACAGCGCCGATACCCGCCGCCCGAGCAGACTCTTGCGCCAGCGAAGAGAGTTTGTCGAAGTTCAGGTTGTAGCGCGCCAGCGGACCGACGAAGTACGAGCCGCGCTCCTTGAGTTGCGAATGCAGGGAGTTCGAGTGCTTTACGTGCTCCTCCACAAAATACTGGTCGTAGTCGCGCACCGCGATATCCAACCCTTTATTCGATACCAGCCGCCCTTCATTGAAGGGATACTCTTGCGGGTGGCGCAGCGCCACGAATTCGTAGTCGCCCTCAAACGCCGGAAACGGAAAGCCGGCCACCCAGCGCACCGTTTCGATCGCCGCGTCGCGCGCCCATTTCAGCTTCTCGGCCAGCGCCGCGAATTCCTGCTTGGCCGGCACCTTGTAAAAACCGCCGACGCAAACATTGATCGGATGAATTTCGCGG
The DNA here is from genome assembly GCA_963841235.1 of uncultured Acidobacteriota bacterium. Lineage (GTDB taxonomy): Bacteria > Acidobacteriota > Terriglobia > Acidiferrales > UBA7541 > Palsa-147. The sequence continues at coordinate 253,842 of CAWJBU010000005.1, forward strand.
CCGCCCAAAAGATTTACAATGTCATTCCCGGCTTTTTTTAACTGCAATCCGCGCTTCACTTCTTCCGGATGGTCTTTCGCCATACGAATACTGTCTTCATAGCCGAGGAAGTCCGGCGCGTGCAGCATGTAAACGTGCAGCGTGTGGCTCTCGATCCATTCGCCGCAGTACAGCAGCCGCCGCAGCGCCCGGAGCTGCCCATCGACGACCACGCCGAATGCATCCTCGATGGCATGGCAAGCGCTCATCTGGTAAGCGACCGGGCAGATTCCGCAAATCCGCGCGGTAATGTCCGGCGTCTCGCTGAATCTCCGGCCGCGCAAAAACGCTTCGAAGAAGCGCGGCGGCTCGAAGATTTTCAGCTTCACGTCGGTCACGCGCTGGCCTTTGATCTTCACGAAAAGGCTGCCTTCGCCCTCGACGCGCGCCAGAAAATCAGTCTTGATGATCTTACTTTTCATGCGCCTCGCTCTCTTTGCGGAAAGGCTCGGCGTAAGCATTGAAGCTCCGCAAAGCGCGCACTAAATTTTCTTCACTCACTCCCATTTGGCTCCAGGCCGCGGCAATCGACGCCATGTTCGGCGTTTCTTTCGGCCCGTAGCACGCATAGCAACCGCGCGAGTAAGCCGGGCAGATCGCGCCGCATCCCGCCTGCGTCACAGGCCCAAGGCACGGAATGCCTTGCGCCACCATCACGCACACCGTCCCGCGCCGCTTGCATTCCACGCAAACGCTGTGCGCCGGAGTGTTCGGCTTGCGCCCGTGTAGAAATGCGCTGACCACTTCCAGCAATTGGTGCTTGTTGATCGGGCAGCCGCGCAATTCGAAATCGACGAAGACGTGATCCGAGATGGGCGTGGATTTGTTCAGCGTTTCGATGTAATCCGGGTGCGCGTAGACGATGGAAGTAAATTCTTTCACGTTCTTGAAATTCCGCAGCGCCTGAATCCCGCCGGCCGTCGCGCAAGCCCCGATGGTCACGAGAAATTTCGTGGCACGCCGCACCGCGTGCAGGCGCTCTTCATCGTGCGGCGTGGTGATCGATCCTTCGACCAGCGAGAGATCGTATGGACCTTTGACCACGGCGCGCGAAGCCTCGTAAAAATTCGCGATCTCCACCGCGCCGGCAACTGCCAGCAATTCATCTTCGCAATCCAGCAGGCTCAATTGGCAGCCGTCGCAGGACGCAAATTTCCAGACCGCTAATTTAGGTTTGCGCTTCTGAGCCATTTCAAATCTCCGCCTTGTTGAATATCGGCTCGATGCGGTCGAAGCGGAACACCGGCCCGTCCTTGCAGATGAATGTAGGCCCGTACTGGCAATGTCCGCAAAATCCCACGGCGCATTTCATATTGCGTTCCATGGAGATGTAGATGCGATCGGAGCTCACGCCCCGGCGCTGCAATTCCGCCACCGCAAAACGCATCATCACTTCGGGCCCGCAAGCCAGCGCAATCGTGTTCCTCGGGTCGAACGGCGAGCGGCCAATCAACGTGGTCACCACTCCAACATTCCCGCGCCATGCGCTCGTCCCGCGATCCACCGTCACTTGAATATCCAGGTCGAACTTGCCGCGCCAGCGCTCCAGTTCGGTGCGAAATAAAATGTCGTCCGGCGTTCGCGTGCCGTACAAGAGCACAATCTTGCGGTAATTCTCGCGCTGCGCCATAAGCCGGTAGAGCGCAGGCCGCAGCGGCGCCAGCCCGATGCCTCCGGCGATGATCACGAAGTCGCGCCCCGGCGCTTCGTCGACGGGCCAATTTCCGCCAAACGGGCCGCGAATCCCGATCACGTCCCCGCGCTTGAGCCGCCCCATCGCTTTGGTCACCGCGCCGACCATGCGTGTCGTATGCCGCAGCACCGGCAGCGTTCCCGGATCGCTGCTAATCGAGATCGGCACTTCGCCCACTCCGAAGACATACAGCATGTTAAATTGTCCAGGCAGGAATGAAAATCGTTCGCCGTCCGTCATGGGCGCGAGTTCCAGCGTAAACGTGTCGTCCGTCTCAGACTTAACGCGCTCGATCCGAAATGGCTGAGGAACCATCGGATCGAGGGCCGTGGACGACGTCGCGGCGGAATTAGACGGAAGCGCCATATAAGTCCAAGAGCTGCAGCCGCGCTGCTTGCAGACGCTCGGCAGTCACGCACGCAAAACGCTTCAGCACTTCATATCCCAGATCGTGATCTTCTTCGCATTTGGATCTCACGCATTTGCCGTCGAACGCCAGCACTCGCGTCGGCCGCACTGTTCGCACTCCGAAGCGCCAGCGATACGGCGGCAGCAACCACGACCATCCCACGATTTCGCCGTCGCTGAGCGTCTCCAGCGTCGTGAAGCCACGATTCGGAATCATCAGTTCCAGCGCGATCATTCCTTCGCGGATCAGATAGAATTTGTCGGCCGGTTCACCTTCGCGGGCAACCACGTCTCCGGCGTCGTATCGCTTGTTTTTGGCGCATCCCACGATGAACTTGATGTATCGGTCGTCCATTCCGTTGAAAAACGGATGTTCTCGAATGAGCGGTTCCAGAGTTTCAATCATGTTCTTTCCGTCCTGAATTGTTCGCGCCAACGCCGGGTTCACCGCGAATGGCGCGAACTTCTTCGGTAATATCGATTGCCACTGGGCACCACGTGATGCACCGCCCGCATCCCACGCAACCCGAGCTTCCGAACTGATCGATCCACGTGGCGAGTTTGTGCGTCAGCCACTGCCGGTAACGTGATTTCGTGCTCGAGCGCACGCTGCCGCCGTGAATGTAGGAAAAATCCATGGTGAAGCAAGAATCCCATTTGCGCCAGCGCTCGGCATGATCGCCCGAAAGATCGGTGACATCCTCCACCGTGGTGCAGAAGCACGTGGGGCAGACCATCGTGCAATTCGCGCACGTCAGGCAGCGGGTTGCCACCTCGTCCCACCGCGGATGCTCGTAGTTGTTGTACAGCAGCTCCTTGATTCCCGCGGTGTCGAGCGTGCGGCCCATGTGCCGCGCCGTTTCGGCTACGACGCTTTCAGCGGCCTGCACGTCTGCTTGCGCCGCCGCTTCGCGAGGAAGCTCCGAAAGAATCTCCGCGCCGCGTTCCGTCCCGGCCTCCACCACAAAATTGTGCCGCCCGTCCTGCAAAATCTCCGTCATCGCCAGGTCGTATCCCGCGCTCGCCTTCGGTCCCGTCTTCATCGACACGCAGAAGCAAGTTCCTCCCGCTTGCCCGCAATTGATCGCGATCAGGAAAACATCCTCGCGGCGCGATTGATACACCGAATCCACGAACTGCCCTTGCAGGAAAACTTTGTCTTGAATCGCGATGGCATGCAGCTCGCACGAGCGCACGCCGAGGAACGCATATTTCGGATGGACCTGCTTCTCTTGAAAAATCGTAAAGCCGTCCGCCCCGCGCTCCGCCTGCCACAGCTTCTGTTCCGGCGGATGCAGGAATTTCTTCCACGAGTGCGGACCCACCGCGTAGCCGAAAAGCGCATTATCTCCGCGGCGTTTCAGCCGGTAAGTTCCGCCATTCTGCTCGTCGGTCCAACCTGCGGGAAGCTCCGCCGCCGAATTCACGCGATCGTAAACGATCGCGCCCTCGCGCACCGTCGGCCCCACGACCGCGTAACCTTTTTTCGTCAATGCTTGAAAAAGATGATCGAGGTGGGCGGCTTCGACTACTGCGGTGTCACCGGCTTGGAGGCGCGCAGCGCTCATCAATCCTCGGCAAGGCTTTGCTGGAGGCGCGTGAGAACGAGACGTGCATCATTTCTGCACTACTCCGCAGCGCGCAGCATTCTCGCTCGCGTGTAGGGTTCCACATCGAATAAACATTGTCAATCATCGCCGGCTCAATCGCGCGAGCCTCGCCGGGCAAATTCGCTGCGGTCCGCGTCTCAATGCTATTATTGAAGTTTCGCACTGCGAACAAACTTGCCAGCGTGTAGATTGGGAAACTGAAATGGGCCACCTGTTCACCCCGCAACTCCCTGAGACTTCGGATCTCGCCTGGGCGCATCCGCTCGTCCGCGAATGGTTCGTCGCCAAATTCGGCACGCCCACCGAGCCGCAGGAGCAAGGCTGGCCGCAAATTCTCGCCCGCCGCAACACCCTCATCTGCGCGCCCACCGGCTCCGGCAAGACCTTGGCCGCGTTTCTCGCCTGCATTGACGGCCTCGTCCGCAAAGCCATCGCCGGCGATCTGCTCGATCAGACCGAAGTCCTCTACGTCTCGCCGCTGAAAGCCCTCAGCAACGACATCCAGAAAAATCTCGACGCCCCGCTCGGCGAAATTCTGCAGCTCGCCCGCGAACGCGGCTATTTGATGCCCGAGATCCGCACCGCCGTGCGCACCGGCGACACGCTCATGCACGACCGCCGCAAAATGCTCGATCGCCCGCCGCACATTCTCGTCACCACGCCCGAATCGCTCTACATTCTTCTCACGGCCGCGAAGAGCCGCGAAATTCTGCGCACCGTCTCGACGCTCATCGTGGACGAAATTCACGCCGTCGCCGACGACAAGCGCGGCGCGCATCTCGCCCTTTCTCTCGAGCGTCTCGAAGCCATCACGCTGCAACCGCCCGTGCGCATCGGCCTCTCCGCCACGCAAAAGCCCATCGAGCTCGTCGGACAATTTCTCGTGGGCTGCGAGCGCCCCGCTCCGGTGATTGTCGAAGTCGCGCAGCGCCGCCACATCGATCTAGCCGTCGAAGTGCCTTCGAGCGAACTCGGCCCCGTTGCTTCGAATGAAATGTGGGACGAAATTTACGCGCGCATCGCCAAATTGGTTCAGGATCATCGCTCCACGCTGATTTTCGTCAATACGCGCCGCCTGGCCGAACGCGTCGGACACAATCTCGCGGCATTGCTCGGCGAAGATGCCGTCGCCTCGCATCACGGCAGCCTCTCGCGCCAGCGCCGCCTCGCGGTGGAAGCGAAACTAAAGGCCGGCGAAATCCGCGCTCTCGTCGCCACCGCGTCGCTCGAACTCGGCATCGATATCGGCACAGTCGATCTCGTCTGCCAAATCGGCTCGCCGCGCTCCATCGCGGTCGCCTTGCAGCGCGCCGGACGCTCCGGCCACTGGCGCGGCGCCATCCCGAAATGCCGCTTCTTCGCCACCACGCGCGATGAGTTGATCGAATGTGGCGCGCTCGTTCGCTCGATGCGTCACGGCGAACTCGATCAGCTTCAGATTCCCGAAGCTCCGCTCGATGTCCTCGCTCAGCAAATCGTCGCCGCTTGCGGAGCCGATGATTGGCAGGAAGATGATTTGTTCGCGCTAGTCCTGCGCGCTTTTCCCTATCGCAATTTGCAGCGCAAAGATTTCGACGAAATTGTCGCCATGCTTTCCGACGGTATCGCCGCGCGCCGCGGCCGCTATGGCGCCTATCTCCATCGCGACCAAGTGAATCATCGCCTGCGCGGCCGCCGCGGCGCGCGTCTAGCCGCGATCACCAGCGGCGGCGCGATTCCTGATAACGCGCTCTACACGGTAATCGCGGAGCCCGAAGGCGTCGTCATCGGTACAGTCGACGAGGATTTCGCCGTAGAAAGCCTCCGCGGCGACATCATTCTTCTAGGCAACAGTTCCTGGCGCATCCGCCGCGTGCAATCCGGCTCCGTGCTCGTCGAAGACGCCAAAGGCGCCCCGCCCAACATTCCATTCTGGCTGGGCGAAGCTCCGTCGCGAACCATGGAGCTTTCGCAGCAAGTCGCCGGAATCCGCGATCAAGTAAGTCAACTAACAGCCACCGCCGCGCCGCGCCCCGAAAGTAGCGCCGGCGTCCCCGCCGGCATCTTACGACCTCCCACGCAACAAACTCCGAGCTCGAGCGCGGAAGAGAATCTCAATTGTTCGAAGCCGCCCATCAACCCGCAATCAACCGTTCAGGCACCCTACCAATCCGTCGCCGCAATCAACTGGCTGCGCGAAGAATGTGGCATGGATCAACCCGGCGCCGAACAAGCCGTCGAATACATCCTTGCCGGCCGCGCCGTCCTCCGCGCCGTTCCCACGCAGCAAACCATCATCGCCGAGCGCTTCTTCGACGAAGCCGGCGGCATGCAGCTAATAATTCACGCCCCGTTCGGCGGACGCATCAACAAAGCCTGGGGCCTCGCTCTCCGCAAGCGCTTCTGCCGCTCGTTCAATTTCGAGCTGCAAGCCGCAGCCACCGAAAATGGCATCAACATCTCGCTAGGCGAGCAGCACAGTTTTCCTCTAGCCGATGTTTTTCATTTCCTCCACAGCGAAAGCGTAGAAGAATTGCTTGAGCAAGCCGTCCTTGCCTCGCCGATTTTCGGCACGCGCTGGCGCTGGGCTGCGGGCCGCTCTCTCGCCTTGCTGCGCTTCATGGGCGGCAAGAAAGTCCCGCCGCAAATCCAACGCATGCGCTCGGATGATCTTCTAGCCGCCGTTTTTCCCGAAGCAGCCGCGTGTCAGGAAAATATCGAAGGCGATATCCAAATTCCCGATCATCCGTTGACCCGCGAGACCATGAAAGACGCGCTCCGTGAAGCCATGGACATCGACGGCCTCAAGCAAGTTCTCGTCGATATCGCGTCCGGCAAAATCAATTGCCTCGCGGTCGAAACGCCCGTCCCTTCGCAGTTCTCGCACGAAATTCTGAACGCGAACCCGTACGCCTATCTCGATGACGCGCCTCTCGAAGAGCGCCGCGCCCGCGCTGTAGAAATGCGCCGCGCGCTGCCCGAGTCGGTACTCTCGGAAATTGGCCGCCTCGATCCCGCGGCCATCGCCGAAGTCCGCGCCGAAGTCTGGCCCGATGTCCGCGACGCGGATGAACTCCACGACGCGCTGCTCGATCTGGTCGCGTTGCCCGAATCGCTGGATTCGCTTCACCCGAGCATCACGAGCGGAAACACTCGCGCGTGGGCCGATTATCTTTCCGCGCTGGTAGCCGCGCGTCGCGCCGAGCGCGCTCGTGCCGCTGGCCGAATCTATTGGGTAGCCGCCGAGAAGGCCGCAACTTTCGCCGCGATATTTCCGGATGCGGTTTTCGATACATCGCTTCCGGCAATCGAGCAAGCTCAACCGTCGCGCGAAGACGCGCTGCTTCTATTCCTAACGGGCTGGCTCGCGCATAGCGGCCCAACGACAGCTAATGCGCTGGGCGAATTGCTCGGCGTCGCGACGAGCGACATCGAAAAAACTACTCTGCGCTTGGAAGCGAGCGGCGCGATCTTGCGCGGCACATTCACCGGCGAATCGCGCGGCGAAATCGAATGGTGCAATCGCCGCGTACTCGCCCGCATTCACAAGCTGACGCTCGGCGCTCTGCGCAAGCAAATCGAGCCCGTGAACGCGGCGCAATTCATGCGCTGGCTGCTGCGTTGGCAGCACGTCACGACGAATTCACGGCTTCTCGGCGAACACGGCACGCTCGAAATCCTCCAGCAACTCCAGGGCTTCGAAGCTCCCGCGAATGCCTGGGAATCGCAAATCCTCGCGCGGCGCATCGCCAATTACGATCCCAAAGTTCTCGACAGCCTCTGTCTAACCGGCGCCGTCGGCTGGGGGCGCCTCTCGCCGCATCCCTCGACGCTCGGCGAAGCGAGCGATGCGATTCGCCGCGTGATCCCGACGAGCGTCGCACCGCTCACATTCTTCATTCGCGAAGATGCCGACTGGATGATTCCGCGCCACGCCGAAGGGGACGCAAGGGAATCCGGCGCGCTGAGCGCGGCCGCGCGCGACGTTCTCGCACATCTGCGCCAGCGCGGCGCATCGTTTTTCGCCGACATCGTCCGCGCCACCGGAAAATTGAAATCCGAAATCGAAACAGCGCTGTGGGAGCTCGTGACCGCAGGGATGATCACTGCCGACGGCTTCGACAACATCCGCGCGCTAATTGATCCCAAGCGCCGCTCGGGCCAGGGCCGCGGTCAGAGTTCGCGTCCGCGTCACAGCGTCGGCCGCTGGTCGCTGCTCTACGCCAGCGAGCCGGCGGATCGCGCGCGCGTCGCCGAAGCGACCTGCTGGATGCTGCTGCGGCGTTACGGCGTCGTCTTCCGCGAAATGATCGCGCGCGAAACGATTTTGCCGCGTTGGCGCGAGCTGCTCATCGCCTTCCGCCGCCTCGAAGATCAAGGCCAAATCCGCGGAGGCCGTTTCGTCAGCGGCTTCCTCGGCGAACAGTTCGCGCTGCCCGTAGCAGTCGAGTCGTTACGCGCCAGCGCCCGTCAACCAGTCGCGCAAGAATCAGTAACGCTAGCGGCCGCCGATCCGCTGAATCTGGTCGGCATCGTGATTCCCGGCGAGCGCGTTTCGTCCGCATCGGGAAAAACAATCACGCTTCGCGACGGCGTCCTCGCCGAAACCGAAGAATCGGTCCGGCGCTACGCGTAGGGTGGCGGGTTCACACGCCACCATTTTGGCTTTGGGTTTTCTCGTCGACTGCGATTCGGAAAAACCCACAACCAAACCGGGCCGGTGGTAAACCCCGGCCCCTACATCCTCGTTTCTTCGACCTCGACAATCGACCAACTCGAGCGCGACAAGTCCGCAAACTCCTCGAGGTCCCGCGTCGACGCGACTCCCTCCGGCGATCGCCACGCGGCTTCCATCGCTTCGCGGCCCTCGAAATAAAGTTCGACTATCGCGTCCCATTGCGGATGTTTTCGCGTCTCATCCGCAACGGGAAAATTGACTGCGTGCCTTAGCAGTCCCGGGATTTTCAACGCCAACGGCCTGTGAACTTCGCGGAAGAATTCGCGAAATTTCTCTTCCGATAAATCCGTGCGCTTGCTGAGCACTACGACGAATTTGAGGACTGTACCGATCATCGGCGTGTTTCCACTCACGAGCCAATCAGGATTTCGGCGACCACTCCGGCAGGCGAAGCAGGCGCGCTTCGGTGATCGAAGGAATTTCGCGGATGCGCGCGGCCACGGAATCGTCCACATCACCGTCGAGACGAACGATTGCCACCGCTTGAGCGCCCTGCGTTGGGGCGCTGCGGCCGAGGGCGAAAGTTGCGATGTTCACTCCCAGTTTGCCCAACGCCGTGCCGATCGCGCCGATTACGCCTGGGACATCGAGATTGCGCGTGAGCAGCAGCGTGCCTTCGAGCGGGGCTTCGAGTTCGATTCCATCGAAGCGCAGAATGCGCGGCGCGGCGTTTTGCAGCACCGTGCCTTCGGCCGCAAGTTCCTTCGCGCCGCCCAGTGCGACTTCGAGCGTGTTGGGAAAGCCGCGCTCTCGGCGGCGCGTGGTCTCTTCAACGACGATGCCCCGCGCGGCGGCTGCGGCTCCTGCGTTCACTAGATTCACTTTTTCATCGAGCACGCGATTCAGAATTCCCACCAGCACGGCGCTGCGCAGCACGTGCGAACCTAGCTCCGCAGTTTCTCCGGCATAGCGGATGCGCACGCGATCCGATCGGCCATCCACGGCTTGCGCGACGAGCGAGCCGAGACGCTCGGCGAGCTCGAGATACGGCCGCAGGCGGCGATACTGTTCGCTGGAGAGCGACGGCAGATTCACCGCGTTGCGGATAATCCCCTCGACGAGGTAGTCCTTCACTTGCAGCGCGATTTGAATCCCGACTTCTTCTTGAGCCTCGGCCGTCGTTCCGGCGATATGCGGTGTGGCGATCACGTTCGGCAGGCCGATGAGCGGCGAGTTTTTCGGCGGCTCCGGCGCGAAAGTGTCTAGGGCGGCGCCAGCGACTTGGCCCGAGCGCAGGGCTTCGGCGAGCGCGGCTTCGTCAACAAGTTCTCCGCGCGCGCAATTGATGAGGCGTACGCCGCGCTTCATTTGTGCGATGGAGGCAGCGTTGATCATCTTCTCGTTGCTCGGGCTGAGCGCGGAGTGCAGCGAAATGTAATCGGAGCGGGCGAAAAGATCGGCGAGCGGAATGAGTTCGACTTCGAGTTCCTGCGCGACTTGTTTGCTCACGTACGGATCGTGCGCGAGGATGGTCATTTCGAGAGCCTGCGCGCGGCGCGCCACTTCGGTGCCGACGCGGCCGAGGCCCACGAGACCGAGCGTCTTGCCGCGCACTTCGGTGCCCATGGCGCTCGATTTTTCCCAGCGGCCGGCGTGAATCGCGGCGTTGAATTGCGGCACGGAGCGCGCGAGCGAGAGCAGCAGCGCGAAAGTGTGCTCGGCGACGCTGACGGCGTTGCCGCCCGGCGTGTTCATGACGAGGACGCCGCGGCGCGTGGCCGCTTCGACGTCCACGTTATCGATGCCGACGCCGGCGCGGCCCACGACTTTCAGATCGGGCGCTTTCTCGAGCAATTCGGCGGTGACGCGCGTGGCGCTGCGCACGATGAGGCCTTCGGCGTGCGCCAGTTCGGCGGCGAGCGAATCCGCGGCGCCTGATTTTGCCGGCGTGACGACGTTCCAGCCCGGAGCGCGCAGGAGTTCGATGCCACGTTCGCTGATTTTGTCTGCGACTACAATTTTCATGATGAAAAGCGTACGGGCGGCGGCGCTATCTGTCAAATCCCGGCACGCGCCGCGCGTGTGGTATTCTGAATTTTCAAATCGCGATTGACGGAGGACGGCGGAATGCCGCTTGTAGACCAGATCCAGAAAGACATTGTGACGGCGATGCGCGCGAAGGAAGAGCTGCGCTTGAGCGTGCTGCGCATGGTGAAGTCGGCTCTGCATTTGAAATCGGTCGAAAAGATGAGGCCGCTCGAAGATGCGGAATCGATCCAGATTTTGCAGACGCTGCTGAAGCAGCGGCGCGAGTCCGTCGAGCAATTCACCAAGGGCGGGCGGCAGGAACTCGCCGACAAAGAAACGAAAGAGATCGCCATCATCGAGGAATATTTGCCGGCGGGCGCGAGCGACGCGGATATGGCCGCGGCGATCGAGGCGGCGATTGCGGAGACGGGTGCGAATTCGCCGAAGCAAATGGGCGCGGTGGTGAAAGCGGCGAAGGCCAAGCTCGAAGGCAAGACCGTGGATGGAAAGATTTTGAGCGATCGCGTGCGCGAGCGGCTCGCGAAGATGGGCTGATCGCCCGTCCATTCGATTGATTTCCTTTCTTGCGAAAATCTGCTGATGGCCCTTCCTGAAAACGTCGCGGTGCGTTACACCGAAGATGAAGCCGAGTATTTGAGTTTGCGGCCGGTGGTGCGGCAGACGTTTCGCATCGCGGAGCTGGTGGACATGATTGTGACCGTCACCGGGCTCGATGCCGGGCGCGTGGCGCAGATTTTGCGATCTGGGTCGGTTGTTTATCATGGCTATCGTTATTGGTGGAGCGGATTCGAGGCTGCGTCCGCCGATTTTGATGCGGCGCTGGCGGCGTATCCGGTGGCCGATCAGGCGCGGGCGTTTGATCCGGCTGCGTGTACGGCGGTGATTTTCGAATCAAGCGGGAGCCCACCGCGACATTCGGTCGAGATATCGCGCGAATCCGGCCGGCGGCGGCGTTTGCTGCGCCTGCGGAGTTTTTGGGACTCCGTGATGGACCTGGCATCGGTTCGGCGGCCGGCTTATGTCGAGTATTCTTATGCCCGGCGGGCGGATATTTATTCGCTGGAGCTTAGCCGCGAGGATGTTGCGGGGCTGGCGGCTGAGGCTGGGCGTCGGGCCGGGCGCGTGCAGCGTGCGCAATTGCGGATGCTGCCGGAGATGGCGCGAGTGGTTTTTGTGTTGCCGCGAGGCCAAAAATCGCAATAAAAAAGGCGTGATTTGTATCGATTAGACAGGACCTCCGTCGTTTGTTTTGTTGGAGTTGCGGACGATTCTAATAAATTCGTGTCTCGATTAGCTTTTTCTTCGCCTGGGCCTCGGAGGGCGGGCCCGTTTGCGCCATGGAATCGGTGGGTGAATCTGCCTAGCGCTTCCGGGTTCATGACGGTCTTGGCGGCGCAAAGCAAGTTGGCGAACCTCCTGGCTATTGAATTGTTAGGCGCGCACTTCCAGCCAGCTCACGAGAGCCGCCCCCGCGCTTAGGGGTTGCGTACTTCCCAATCGTTGATAACATTATAGTTATCATAATTCAATGGTATTTTAGTTCCAAAACTGCATTTTTGGGGAGACGCAAACCCACGGCTACACCGGGGGCGTGTGAACCCGCCCCCTACGGGGAGACCGCCGGATCGGATTGTGCGGCGGGCGCGTCGATTGACCGGCGCCCCTGCGGCCGGCTAGGGAATTCATAGAGGCATTTGAGATTTTGAAGAAAGCGAAAGGCCCGCGGCTGAAGCCGGTTTTAGGGGCGCACGCTTTTTCCGCTGGACTGAAGTCCAGCTTCCCCTGCTGAAGCAGGGGACTGCCACCGAACTGCCCTGCTGAGGCAGGCGGCTCGTTCCGAGCTGTGCTTCTGACGCAATGAGCGCCGCGGCAATTTCGGAGTAAGACCCGCGGCTGAAGCCGGTTTTAGGAGCGCATGCTTTTTTCGCTGGACTGAAGTCCAGCTCCCCCTGCTGAAGCATGGGGCTGCCACCGAACGGCTCTAGAGACGCCGGCTGGCAGCCCTTCGGATCTCAGGGTAAACCGGCGATACGGCGCATTGCGCCGAATCGCCTGGTCGGTGCTTACTGGGATTTGCGTAGGACGGCGCTGGCGCGCTCGTCTGTGGCTATTTCTTTGAAGAAGCCGCGGATATCCGGGAGTTTTTGGGTGGGGACGAATACTTTGTTGATTTCGTAGACGCGCTGGTAGTGGAGGGTGGAGCCGGTCAGCTCGATTTTGCTGCGATAGGAGCCGTAGTCGGATTTGACGTCGACAGGAGAGGGAAGATCGTCAGCGATGTAGCCTTGCGGGAGGGAAATCTCGTAATCGTCGGTTTGGACGGTGGCCTCGTCGAACTCGACCGGATATTTGCGATCGATGCTGAGGTCCCATTCCGGGCCTTTGCTGCCGAGGACGCGCGGGCGGACTAGAAGCAAATTCCCGGCAGTCTTGGCGTAGCTATCCACGATGAATTTGTAATGGACGACCAGATTCTGATCGTACTGCTCGAGATTGCCCACAGTTGCGGAGGTCAGGTGGAAATTATTGAGATGGCTTCCGAGAAAGCTTTCGATGACTTTGGAGCGATTGGCGGGAGTGACCCCCAGAAGCTGCGCGCGCCTGAGAACTGCCGGGCCGCCCCAGAGAACTTCGTTGATATCGCCGATGAGATCTCCCGCAGGCGAAAGCGTCAGTTTTCCGGAGCGCATTAGGCGGTTGGTTGCGGGAGGCAAAAGCGGAAGAGAGATCAATTCACCGCCGTCGGGAGTGACGAGCAGGCCGTAGTTTTCCTGTTCGGAGGCGGGGATATACCCGAGAGGAGTGTATTCATCCGTCGGGTCGAAGATGAGAAGGCGACCCAGGGTTGGATGTTTGACGATGGCGTAGAGATTTCTGCCGTCAACGCTGTCGGGGAGCCGGATGGCCAGAATCATGTGATTGAAGGAGCCGGGAGACGGGAAATCAGGACGGATGATGCCGCGATCGACCTGCGCGACGACGTAATAGGATTCGATTCCGATTTCGTGGAGCATGGAACTGAGCAGCGTGGCCTTGTCTTTGCAATCGCCGTACTTGTATTGGAAGACGGTGGAAGCGGGATGGGGCTGGAATCCGCCGATGCCGATTTCGATGGCGACGTAGCGGATCTGGCGCTGCAAGAAATCGGTGATGGCCTTGATCTTATCGAGGGCGGTAGGAGCGTTGGCGGTGAGCGCGGCCACTTTTTGTTTGATTTCCGGAGTGGCTTCGCGGCTGGTGGTGGTGAGGCCAGCGTACCAGAGAGCGATATCCTTCCATGAGCCGCTGGTCTTGGCTGCAGGGCTCGTGGCCGTCGGGAAATACTTCACGCCCATGCGGCCGGCGATCACGCGCCACGGCGGCATCTCAGGCTCGACCTCCACCGCCGGCACGTTCTCCATTTCCCAGGTATAGGAATTGTCGCCCGTTTTCTTTTCCTGGACCTCCGGATGATTGGCCCATTGCGTTTTCATCTCCCAGCCGGGCGGAAGTTGAAGAGTGAAACGCGTGCGGCGGATTGGAATGGTTTCCTGAAAATCCCAAACTTCGTCGAGAATATAGGGGCGACGCTTCTGAACATATTCGTAGGCGACCACGTTGCCGGGAGTGGCTGCGGGAATTTCCAGGAGTTTTGCTTTCATATCGCTGTAGAGAGAGTCGCTGAACATGCTTGTTTCCATAGCGTCTTTCTCTTTGACTTCGTAATCCTTGCCATTCACCGGCAGAGTCCAGGCCTTGAGAGAGGAGAGCTTCGTATCTTTGTCGAATTCAACAATTACGTGGCCGTAGCGATCGCGGCCTTCGGGGCGGAGGATTTTGCAGACGCGGCGGTAGAGAGAGTCGATTTCGCCGGAATCGCGGACGGTGGTGATCTGTTCGTCGAGCAGGATGACGGCGACGGGATCCTTGGGCAGCGGCGGCATGGATTCGCGTGCTGCGACGCTGACCCAGTCGGGCACGGAATCCGCGCCGAGGCGGGCCGCAGCGAAGGCGATAAGAATCAGCGCGCCGAGCGTTAGGGAACTAATTCCCCTTGGCCACTTGCGCGGGCTGGAGAACGATTTGGCCGTCATCGTCAGTTTTCACCGTATTGAAAAACATGCGAATGGCTGAGTAGTTGCCGACCGGAAAATTGATTCCGGCGATGGTTAATTGGCGCTCGATGGTGACGACGCCGGCGTTTTGGCTGGAAGTGACGGAATATTCGAAGCCGCCGCCCGGGCTAGATTTTTGCGGCGGGGGGAGGGTTTCGATTTTGAAGCCGGCAGGGACGTGGATGGTGATGGAGTCTTTCTCGATTTCTGGATAATGAAAATAGATGTTGTTGATGCGGTTCTCGTGCTGGAAGGAAACCGGCTGGGTGGCCCGGAAAAAAGTGAGAGGTACAAGTACGCGGTGTCCCGCCGCGGTGGCGAAGCCGGGAATTCGTACAGTGCCTTCGATGTGCACAGGGTCGGAGTTGGTGTCCCAGCCGGTCATGCTGGTGATTTCAAAAACAGCGCCGGCGGGAAGAACGGTCTTCAGTTCATCGGTGATGTCTTTCTTTTTGCCGGCTTCGTCATCATCACGCTCTTCCTCGCGCTTTACGGCGCTCCACTGGCGGAAATAGGTGATGTCAAGCTTGCCGGAAAGAGTGCCATCGTCGTCGAGCTTGACGTCGGCGTGGCGCTCGCGGACGGAATCGGAAGGCGGACTGAGGGGAATGGCGATGTCGGTCTTGCCGCCCTTGTCGAGGCGTATGCCGGTGACACCGGTTTCGTACCAGGGGAGATAAGGATAAGCATGGAATTTGGAAGCTGGATCGAGATAAAGATCCTGTTTGCCGAGCTTGACCCAAACGACGTCGGCGGAGAGCTGCGAAGCGTCCTCCATGGTGGGATAGAAGGCGTTGTTGCTGCGAGGCGCGACATAGGCGCGTGAGGATTCGAAGCCGGCGGCGCGCGCGAGGCCGATCATTAAATAATTGATGTCCCGCGGATCGCCATAGCCGTGCTTGAGGACGTCTTCGACGTTGTTGTTTTCTTTAGTCTTGATGCGCTTCGCCTCTTTCTGGGTCTGAGGCGGATCGTAGCCGGTATTGTGTATCTGCTGCACGCGGGCATAGAGCTTCTGCAGTTTGACTTCGGGAGCGTCGCCGGGCGAGACAGTCTGGGAGACGACGTCCTGCAGCGCTTTTTTCCTATCGACGAACTTTTCCATTTGCGAATCCCAGGCCTTGCCCATGCGTTTCCAGAACTGGTCGGGAGTTTCGTTCTGGGGATCATCGCGGTCGCGGTAGAAGAAGGCGATGCGAGCGCGCAGGAAATTCTTCGGAGGCATGTAATCTTCCTCTTCGAGGCCGGGAAGATTGCGAATTTCCATGGTGAGGGCGCCGTTGTTCTGCTTGGTGGGCTTGTCGCTGCCGGGGACGCGATATTCACGCCAGTAAAGAGGAGGAGCGTAGTCGCTGGTGTCCGGCATGATTGAGAATTTGCCGAGGCGCGTAAAAAGATCGCTTTGCACGCCCCATTCGATGTTGACGTAATAGTCGCTGTCGTACTGGGTGCGGTACTTGTATTCGATGATGCAGCCGGGTTGAACATCAGGAAGGCTGAAAGTCTTTGCGAGATATTTGATGCCGCCGACTTTTACGATCTCCTTCTCATAAACTTTGCCCTGAAAATCGGCGACGCTTCCGTCGGGTCGAATCGTTCGAGCGCGGACGTCCTTGACGTCCGCACTGTTTTTATTGAACGGGATTTCAACATCGCCCCATTTCTTGCCCTCTTCGGTGAAGATCTTGATGCGATCGTATTCGAGTTCGGAGGATAGCCTGGCGTCGATGGAATTTTCGCGATAGAGGATCATGGCGTGGGCGCCGGGGCTTAGCGGATTGTCTTTTAGGGCGAGATCGGCCGGATCGATGGGTAGCCAATCGTCTTTGGCGCGCGAGCCGCTGGAGAGAGTGAGTATCGCGATGAGGATGGCTGCAACGAGGGGCAAGGGGATGTGGCGGCTGAGTTTCATCGGGACTCCGTGCTATGGGATCGGAAAGCTTCGATCGAGTTTAGAGCTCCTGAGAGTGTCGCCCGCTTGGAGATTCGCCCTATTTGTTAACAGGGTAAGTTCCCGAGCGGGGAAGTGTTGGTAAAGCTATATGGCGGGGCCGGGATTGTCAACGGAGATTAGAAGACAAGCTTCCGATCGCCCTGGGTGCTGGCGAGCAATTTAGCGGCCAGAGGGGGAGCGGAGATTACTTAGGGAATGAAAAGCGGGGACGAAAGGCGGGCCGAGAAGCGGGGCCGAAAGGCGGGAGGGTCTGTAGACCCTCCCCTACTGGGATGCTTTGGTCGCGCCGCGTGCCGGCTTGGGATGTGGCGTACGGGTTGGTCGTCAGAGGCCGGCCCCTCGCAGATCGGGGTGAACAGGGACGCCCTTCGAGGATCAGGACAGGCCGGCGGAACCTTAGAATGCGGCTTGTGTCGGGTGCGGTCTGATGCTAAGTTCGCCGGGTTTGCGGGGGAAATTGGCGCGAGGCTGGGGTTTGGGCGCGCGCGGAGGTGAGATTTGGGGTCTAAGGCTTGGAGTTCTACTGCGCCGCCGGGGGAGTTTCGGCCTTATGTGGATTCGTCCGAGACTTTGGCGGAATTCACCATACGCGCGATTTTGTTGGGGGCGTTTTTCGGGATTGTGTTCGGGGCCGTGTCGGTTTACGTAGGTTTACGTGCGGGATTAACTGTATCGGCTTCGATTCCCATTGCGGTGCTCTCGGTCAGTATTTTGCGGGCTTTTGGCCGGGCTACCATCCTTGAAAATAATATCGTGCAGACGACCGGGTCGGCAGGGGAATCGCTGGCTGCCGGGGTGATGTTTACTTTGCCGGCTTTGATTTTTTTGGGATTTGGATCGGAGTTTACGTTCTGGCGGATTTTTCCTTTGGCGCTTTTGGGCGGATGGTTGGGCGTGCTTTTCATGATTCCGCTGCGGCGGCAATTGATTGTGAAAGAGCACGGGAATTTGACGTTTCCTGAAGGGACGGCTTGCGCGGATGTTTTGGTGGCTGGGGAGCGCGGCGGATCGTTTGCGGGGCGCGTGTTCTGGGGATTGGGATTGGGCGGCGTGTATACGGTTTGCATGAACACATTTCAGATGTGGAATTCGCAGCCGGAGAATCGGCCGGCGTGGTTGCCGGGAGCGTCGTTCCGGATGGCGATCACCAGCGAGTATTTGGGGGTCGGTTACATCATCGGGCCAAAGGTTTCGGGGATTTTGTTTGCCGGCGGCGTGGTGTCTTGGCTCTTGATTATGCCGGCGATTAAATTTTTCGGGCAGCTTTCGGGGAATACGGCGATTTATCCGGCGACGATACCGATTCCTTTGATGACGCCGGATGATTTGTGGCGGAGTTATATACGGCCGATGGGAGCGGGGGCCGTAGCGGCGGCCGGGTTGATCACTTTGATGCGCACTATGCCTACGATTATTTCGGCGCTGCGGTCGGGATTTAAGGATATGCGGTTGCAGGGAGGCGCGTCGTCGGCGGCGCCTAGCCGGATTGACGATGATATTTCGATGCGCATGGTGGTGCTGGGATCGATTGTGATTATCGCGATGATGTGGGTGCTGCTGACGTTTCACCCGATGCAGGGAGCGGACACGACTTGGTATCAGAATTTATTTGCGGGGATTTTCGTGGTGGTGTTCGGATTTTTGTTTGTGACTGTGGCTTCGCGGATTAGCGGGCTTTTGGGGAATTCGTCGAATCCGGTTAGCGGGATGAGCATTGCGACCTTGATGGCGACCTGCGGGATTTTCTTTTTTGCCGGGTGGACGGCGCCGAATTATGCGGTGCTGGCTTTGACGATTGGCGGAGTGGTTTGCATTGCGGCGGCGATTGCCGGGGCTACTTCGCAGGATTTGAAGACCGGTTATCTTGTGGGTTCGACGCCGTGGCGGCAGCAGCTTGGGTTGCTGATCGGCGTGACGGTTTCGACCGTGGCGATTGGCGGGACTTTGAATTTGATGAATACCGGGTTGGAAAGATATTTGCCGCAGCGGATCCCGCTGAATATTTCTGCTTTGCCTACGGGAGTGCAAGTCGAGCGGAATTCGTTTACGTATCAGGGCAAGGACTACATTTTGATTAATTCGCTGGGCTCTCATGAGATTCCCGACGGCGAATATCTTTATGACCGCGATTCGAAGCAGATTGAAGTGCAGTGGGCGCAGGGGATTGGGAGCGATAAGGCGCCGGCGCCGCAGGCGCGTTTGATGGCTACCGTCATCAACGGGATTTTGAATCAGAGATTGCCTTGGCGGCTTGTGTTTATGGGCGTGGCGCTGGTGGTCGCGGTGGAGATTTTGGGCGTGAGGTCGCTGGCATTTGCGGTGGGATCTTATCTTTCGATTGGGACTACGGCGGCGATGTTTGCCGGGGGGTTGGTGCGTTGGGCCATTGAGGCCAGCGCTAAAGAGAAGACCACGGACAGCGAGGCTAGTCCTGGAGCGCTTTATGCTAGCGGGTTGATTGCGGCTGGAGGAGTGTTTGGATTATTGGCGATTGTGATCAATTTATTTCAGGATCCGGATTTGAGTTCACATGCGCCGCATTGGTTGATGGTGGGGTTGCGATTGCCGTGGAATCCGAAATTGTTTGCGATTGGGCCGAATCATTTTCCGGGGTTTAGCGCGTCGTCGGCGGTGGGAATTGTGATGTTCTTGTTGCTGGCGGCTTCGTTGTTTATCAGCGCGAGGAAGAAGTTGAATTAAGTAGCGCTGGCGTCCCCGCCGGCATCTTACGAGCACGCGGTCAACCAGGGGCAGCAATCGCGCGCGTACTACGCAACCCAACTAGCCGGATTTAGCTATCACCTCGATCCGCCCACGATTGTGGTCTTCGCCGATATTTCGGTCATAAGATGCCGGCGGGGACGCCGGCGCTGCTCACCGTGCTTTGACAGTTGCGTCTGTGACTCGCTAGACTTGTTGAGCGATGGGTGGTTTCCGCAATTACGGTCCGCGATTTAACCTGCGCGGTGTGTTTCCCCGGGGAATTAAGACGCTGATTATTGCGTGTGCCGTGGTGTTTCTGGGGCAGACGCTGGTGGGGATGTTTCTCGGGGCCGACGCGTATCACAAGGTCAACAACTACCTGGGGTTGATGCCGGCCGCGGTTACGCATTTAGGATTTGTCTGGCAGCTTTTTACCTATCTTTTTCTGCATGGCGGGATCTGGCACATCCTTTTGAACATGCTGTTTTTGTGGATGTTTGGCAAGGATTTGGAACGGGCGTGGGGGACGCGGAAGTTTTACGCTTACTACTTCACTTGCGGCGTGGGCGCGGGAGTTGTGGAAGTGATCGTGAAGACGATTCTCGATCCGCATGGATTGGGGACTGCGGCGATACCTACGATCGGGGCGTCCGGGGCGATTTATGGAGTGCTGCTGGCGGCGGCGATTGTGTTTCCGGATCAGCCGGTGTGGTTGATTCCGTTTCCGATTTCGTTGCCGATGAAGGTTTACGTGATGATCATGGCGGCGCTGGAATTTTATTTTAGTTTGAGTTCAGGGGCCGGCGACAACGTCAGCCATGTTTGCCATTTGGGCGGGATGTTGGCGGGGTTTCTTTATTTGCGGCGAGGATCTTATTTTTACGGGTTCCGGAATAAATATTCGGATTGGCAGAGACAGCGATTGCGGAAGAAATTTGAAGTGTATACGCGGGAGCATCAGGATAAGCCGCCTTCGCGGCCGGATAATTGGGTGAATTGAAGGGCGCCGGTCAAAAGTAGCGCCGGCGTCTCCGCCGGCATCCTACGACTTCAGACGTAGGCTCGTCGCGCGACGTCGGACGGCGCACAACACTGAATTCATCGCCTTGGTTTAGCAGCGTTAGTCCGCTCTCGACGACTTCCCTGATTGGGATTTGCGGTCGTAAGATGCCGGCGGGGACGCCGGCGCTACTTTTCGCCGATGCGGTGCAGGCGCATCATGTTGGTAGTGCCTGTGGCGCCTAACGGCGTGCCTGAAATAATTCCGATTACATCGCCCTTGTGAACCAGTTTTTCCTCGACCAGACGCTTCTCGGCCGCTGTTACCAGCGCGTCCATATCTGTCAATCGATTAATCGAGCGCGGGCGCACGCCCCAATAGAGGCTGATGCGGCGGCGCGTTTCTTGATTGGGCGAGAAGGCAATGATGGGCGCGCGCGGGCGATATTTGGAAACGAGCCGGGCGGAAGAGCCGGACTCGGTGAAGACGGCGATGGCTTTCATGTGCAGTTCTTCGGCGGCATGGCAAATCGCTTCGGCGATGGTTTCGTTGATATGCAGTTCTGTGAAACGCGCGGGACGCAGCGGCTCGGTGATGCTGGCCTCGGCCACGCGAATGATGCGGTCCATCATTTCCACGGATTCGATCGGATAACGGCCGACGGCGGTTTCGCCGGAAAGCATCAGCGCGTCGCTGCCGTCGAAGATGGCATTGGCGACATCGGAAGCCTCGGCGCGCGTGGGGCGCGGATTCTGCGTCATGGAATCGAGCATTTGCGTCGCAGTGATTACGGGCACAAGCGCGTTCCGTGCGCGGGAAATGATCTGCTTCTGCACCACAGGAACTTGCTCGGGATTCATTTCTACGCCGAGATCGCCGCGCGCGACCATCACGCCGTCGGCGACGCTTAGAATTTCATCGAGATTTTCGATGGCTTCGGGCTTTTCGAGCTTGGCGATTACCGGCGTGGTCTTTCCGGCGCGCGCGACGGCGGATTTGGCGGCTTTCACGTCGCGCGCAGAGCGGACGAAGCTGAGAGCGATGTAATTCACGCCGAGCCCGAGAGCCACGAGAAGATCTTTTCGATCTTTGGGAGTCAGCGAAGGAATCTTCAATTTCACGCCGGGGAGATTGATCCCCTGGTGCTCGCCCAGCTCGCCGCCATTTTCCACGCGGGTGATTACTTTGCGGCCTTGCGTGGATTGAACGCGAAGCGCGATTTCACCGTCGCTGAGGAGAACGCGATCGCCGTGATGCACCACGTGAGGGAGCTGTTGAAATGTGGTGCTGACGCCGTCGCAATCGCCGAGAACATTCTCGGTGGTGATGACAAATTTCTGGCCGACGTTCAGCGTAATCTTTCCGCCGCCCGCAAGCCGGCCAGTGCGGATTTTCGGGCCCTGCAGATCGCCGAGGATGGCGATGGGCTTTTCGTGAGTGCCGGAGGCGCGGCGAATGGCGGCGACGCGCTGGCCGTGTTCCGCAGGAGTGCCGTGGGAGAAATTCAGGCGGGCCACGTCCATTCCCGAGCGGACCAGACGATCGGCGATTTCGGGTTTGGAGCTGGCCGGGCCGATGGTGCAGACGATTTTGGCTCTCCGATTTATGGACGGCATTTATTTCCTCTGTTCCAAACGCTTCGATGTTAGCTCAAGCGGCTTTTGTTGGCGATGGAATGGGCCCGAACCACAAGAGGGCCGAACTGCGGGAGGGCTGTCCTTCGGCCCCCGCAAGTGGCCTCAGGGTAAAAAGACCCTCCCCTACAACTACGGGGAAACCGCGAAGCCAGTGACTATGTGATTGAGAAACGCGACGCCTTTGCGAAATGAATCGATAGGCAGGCGCTCGTCGTCGGCGTGCATGCGCAGGATTTCGGCTTCGGGGAGCGGGAACGGTAGCAGGCCGTAAGCTTTCACGCTGCGCAGGCGGAGCTGCTGCGAATCGGTGGCGCCCGTGGACATCATGGGAACGACCGTGGTCCCGGGGAATTCTTTTGCGGCGGTGAGCGTAATCTCGGCGAACAAATCGGAATCGACCGGCGAAGAAGGAGCGGACTGGCCGATAGAAGTTTGCGGCTCGAAGCGAACCTGCGGATCGTTCACCAGCTCAGTGAGTTTCCCGAGCAACGGATCGAGCAAATTTCCGGGCAGCAGGCGGATATTGAGCACACCGCGCGCGGTGGAGGGCACCACGTTCTGGCGGATGCCGGCCTGCAGCATTGTGGGAGCGATGGTGTCGCGCAGCATCGAGTTCCAAATCTGATTTTGCGAAATAATCCGCGCGGCGTGGTCCTTGCGGTCGGGTGCTTCGAGCTCACGCATCCATTTGCCGGTGTCTTCGTCCACGATCTTGGCGAGGCCTTCGAAATAGGCGCGCGTGATGGTGTTGAGCTGGACGGGGGCTTCATAGCCGCCGATTTTCGCAACCGCGGCAGCAAGATGCACGACGGCATTGTCAGGTCGCGGAACGGAGCCGTGTCCCGATGGGCCGGTGGCGATCACGTCGACGTTGACGGGAACTTTTTCGCCGGCTTGGATGCCGACATATTGAACTTTGCCGTTGGCGAGAATTACGCGGCCTTCCTCGTTGATGGCATAAGCCGCGGCGATTTTGTCCCAGTGTTTTTGCACCGCGAAAATCATGCCGGTCTCGCCGCCGGCCTCTTCGTCGCCTTCGGCCAACAAGATAATGTCGCGATTGAGGCGCGCGCCGGTGCGCTTGAGCGCGATGAACACGGCGAGATTCGCGGCGAGCATGCCTTTGTCGTCGATGGCGCCGCGGCCGTAGATGTAGCCGTCTTTGATCACGCCGCCGAAGGGATCGACGGTCCATTTCGCTTTATCCACTCCGACGACATCGAGATGGGCCATCAGAATCAATGCGCGAGAAGGATCGGGAAATGGGCCAGCATTGAGACGCGCGACGAGAAAGCCGCGCCCGGGCGTGCTCTCGAAAACTTCGAAAGGAATATTTTCCTTCTGCAGCACTCCGCCGATATATTTCGCGGCGACCAGCTCGTTGCCGGGCGGATTGCTGGTATTGATGCGAATCAAATCCTGGAGCCAGACGAGTGCCTCGTCGGTGATGTGCGTAACGTCGGTAGATGGCGGAGCTGGCGCAGCGGCGGGCTGCGACGGAGGTTGCTGCTGCGCGAGCGTTGCCGGCGCTGCGAGCGTTGCCGCGAAAAGGCACGCGGCTCCTACCTTGAGAAAATTGCGGAACATCCCCACCCCCCAAAGATCGGACTTCCGAGCAGATCGAGCGCGAACGACTCATCCTAGCACGGGGCCAAGCGCGCCCGATGGGATCGTGGGGGCGCGTGCCCTGCGCAGCAATTGACCATCCGTTAGGCTCCGTGGCAGCATCAAAGACTTCACGGGGAGAATCGGGGCTGGAGAGGGAACTATGAAGAAGCATCAGTGGATTCGTGCGGCCGCGCTGGCCATTTTTACGATTGGCCTGGCGGTGCCGGCGGATGCGTGGATGGCCTGGGCGCAGCAGCAGGACAACGGGCCGATCAAACCGCCCGGGCAGCAGGCTCCGCCGCCGCAGCCGCCTGCGCAGCCGCAAAAACCAGCCGCCGGCCAACAGGGCGACCAGAACAAGCCGGAATATCAACTCTCGATCATCTCGAACTTGGTGAATGTGGATGCGGTTGTGACGGATCAGGACGGAAACATTCTGACGGGATTGAAGCGCGACAATTTTCGCGTGACGGACAATGGCGAGCCGCAGCAGATCACCAATTTTGCGCCGACGGATGCGCCCATCACCATCGTGATGCTGATGGAGTTCAGCAATATCGGCGGCGGCTGGTTCGCGCAGTTTGCGAAGTATTGGTCCTACGGTTTCCTTGGCCATCTGAACAAGAATGATTGGGTCGCGCTGATTACCTACGATTTGAATACGCACATCGAAGTGGATTTCACGCAGAACAAAGAAGAAGTTGAGCAGGCTATCGCCAGTTTGTTTTTTCCCGGGTTCAGCGAGGCGAACACCTTTGATGCCGTGCTCGAAACCATCGACCGTTTGCAGGACGTGAAAGGCAAGAAATCTATTTTGCTGATGTCCTCCGGCTACGATACGTTCAGCAAGCACACGCTGGACCAGACGCTGAAGCGGCTGAAGAACACCGACGTCACGATCTTTTGCGTGGGGACTGCCGAAGAGATTGCCGTGCGCTCGACGCGCGACGGCGGAGTCGGATATCTCCAGGCCAAAAATCAGCTCAGCACGTTTTCGAAAATGACCGGCGGATTTGCGTGGTTCCCGCGGTTCGACGGCGAATTGCCGGGGATATTTCAGTCGGTGACGGCGTTCCTGCGGAATCAATATACGATCGGGTTTGTGCCGTCGAATACGACGCACGACGGGAAGTACCACAAGTTGAAGGTGGAAGTGCTGGATGACAAGGGGAATCCGCTTACTGTGAACGATAAGAAGGGGAAGCCGCGGAAGATTGTGGTTTATGCGCGTGAGGGGTATACCGCGATCAGCGGCTCGGTGGGGGATTAGGCTCGTGGCGCGAGGTTTGCCAGGATAATATGGGGCGGGCGCAGTCCGCCTAGGCGGACGCCCCTACGAAGAATACGACGCGTTAATTAGTAGCCTCGGTCGAAATCTACTCTATTTATCAAATCCTTGCCTGCGAACCACAGATCCAGATTCTTTAGTAGCAGATCGGTCTGGCGTTGCCAGAGGTGTTCGCTGGCTGCGGCCAGGTGCGGCGTGATGAGGATATTATCGAGGCGCCAGAGCGGGCTTGCGGGCGGCAGAGGTTCTTCGGCAGCGACATCGAGCGCGGCGCCGGCGATTTTGCGTTGCTCGAGGGCTGCGGCTAGAGCGGCTTCGTCGATCAACGAGCCGCGGGCTACGTTGACCACGAACGCGGTGCGCTTCATCGCGGCGAATTGACGCGGGCCGAGCAGATTGTGGGTTGCGGGCGTTTCAGGTGCGGCTACTACGATGTAGTCGGCTTGCGCGAGCGCGGTTTCCAGTTCGGTGGCGTGATAAATTTTCGTGGCGAGGGACGTGTCGCCGCGGCCTGAACGAGTTACCGCGTGAATTTTCATTCCGAAGGCTTGAGCGCGCCTGGCGATTTCTTTTCCTACTGCGCCGAGGCCGATCAGCAGCACAACCGCGTCGTGAAGCTCTCCCGGGCGCGGCTTCGAGTCCCAGATTTCCTGTTGCGCCCAGCGATGTTCTTGTTGGTGGCGGAGCGCGTCGGGAAAGCGGCGCGCCAGGCTGATGAGCATGCCCATGGCGTGCTCGGCGATGGGGATACTGTGAACGCCGCTGGCATTGGTGACGAGGATACCGCTATCGCGAAGGGCGGGATAAGTGAGCTGCGCCACTCCGGCCGCAGTCGAGTGAATCCATTTCAATTGGCGCGCCCAGGAAAGTTGATGCGAACGGATGGAGTAGCCGACGAAGATCTGCGTGTCGGGAAGTTCGGCTTCGAGCCGATCGTAATTCGGCAAATGGACGACGCGCATAGCGGGCCACCGCTCGCGGACGGCTTCGGCCATGGATGCAGGAGGGCGCCACAAATCGAATGGATGCCAGACGCAAATGAGCAGCTTGGTCTCCGCGGGGCTCGGTCGATTCATTTGCCGGGCGTGGCGCGCAGATCGCGGCCGGTCATTTCTATTGGCTCGGGTTGGCTGATTATGCCGAGCATCGTGGGGGCGACGTCGCGGAGCGAGCCGTTGGGAGTTAGGCGCATGGCGCCGTCTTCTGTGGCTAGGATGAACGGAACAGGATTCGTCGTGTGATACGTGTGCGGGCCGCCGGTCTTCGGATCGATCATGGTTTCGGCGTTGCCGTGATCGGCAGTGATGATCCAGGCGCCGCCTTTGGGCTTTAGCGTTTGATAGAGGCGGCCGAGACATTCGTCTACCGTTTCGACGGCTTTGATTGTGGCGTCGAGTTTGCCGGAATGGCCGACCATGTCGGCGTTGGCATAATTCATGATGATGGCGTCGAAATCGCCTTTCTCGATGGCTTTGACTACAGCGTCGGTGATTCCGGCGGCGGACATTTCGGGCTTCAGATCATAGGTCGGGACTTTCGGCGAGGGGACTAGGATGCGCTCTTCGCCGGGATACGGTTTTTCCACTCCGCCGTTGAAGAAATAAGTTACGTGGGCGTATTTTTCGGTTTCGGCTACGCGCAGATTCCTGTAATTCAGTTCGCCGAAAATTTGCGCGAGGATGTGCTCGAGTTTTTCGGGGGCTTGCACGTAGCGCAGCCAGGGCCAGGTTTTTTCGTACTGCGTCATGGCCACATAGCAAAGATTCTTCGGGCGATTCGCGTCGGCGAATTCCTTGAAATCCGGTTCGGCGATGGCGCGCGTCATCTGGCGGGCGCGATCGGCGCGGAAATTGAAGAAGATTACGGCATCGTCGTCGCGAATCGGGCCGCGCGCGATTGCTGGGCTACCGGGCGTTGGCGTTTCGGTGATTGCGGCCGGCAGGACGAATTCGTCGGTGACGCCTTTTTCGTAGCTGGCGCGGACGGCGGCGATGGGATCGCTGAAAGTGACATCCGATTGGCCGTGAACTATCGCGCGATAGGCTCGCTCGATGCGCTCCCAGCGATTGTCGCGATCCATGGCGTAGTAGCGGCCGCTGACGGAGGCGATGCGGCCGACACCGAGTTCGCGCATTTTTTGTTCGAGCTGCTGCAGGAAGCCCATGCCGCTTTCGGGCGGCGTGTCGCGGCCGTCGGTGAAGCAGTGGATGAAGACGCGCTCGACTTTATTTTCGCGCGCCATGCGCAGCAGCGCGAAAAGATGATTGATGTGCGAGTGCACGCCGCCATCGCTGACCAGGCCGAGAAGATGGAGCTGGCGCGTGCGGCCGCGCTTCATGGCTTCGAGCAGAAGCGGCTGGCGATAGAATTCGCCGCTGGCGATCATCGCGTCGATGCGCGTCACGTCCATTTGCACGATGCGCCCCGCTCCCATGTTCATGTGGCCCACTTCGCTGTTGCCCATCTGGCCTTCAGGCAGGCCGACGAATGGGCCTGAGGTGTGAATGAGAGTATTCGGGAAAGTTTTCAGCAGCGAGTCGTAATTCGGTTTGCGAGCCAGAGCGATGGCGTTGCCTTTTGTCTCCGGAGAATAGCCCCAGCCATCGAGGATGGTGAGTACGACGGGTTTTGGTCGACGCATGTTCGCCTGTAGAATACACGGAACAAGATGAGTGCAGAAGTCCGGCGATGCCGGGCCTAACTATCCATCGGTTTAAGGGAGGATTTCCATTATGTCGGCCACAGGGGAAATGCGCATGCCATCGCCGGAACTGTTTTTCGAGACAGCGCGGGCGTATCAAGGCTCCGCGGCGATCAAGACCGCGATTGAACTGGACGTGTTCACGGCAATCGGAGAGGGAGCCGGCGAGGCGCGCGAAATCGCCGAGCGCTGCGGGGCTTCGGAGCGGGGAATTCGCATACTCTGCGATTATCTGGTGATCCTCGGATTCCTGACCAAGGCCGCGCAGTCTTACGCTTTGACGCCCGATTCGGCGGCGTTTCTCAATCGCAAATCGCCCATGTGCATTGCTTCGGCTGCCAATTTTCTTTGCGATGCGCGCATGGCGGGCATGTTCCATTACCTCACCGACTCGGTGCGCAAAGGCGGCTCGGCGGTCCCCGAAGGAGAATCCACGACGCCGGAGAATCCCATCTGGGTCCAATTCGCGGAATCGATGGGCCCGATGATGGGCAACGTGGCGGCGGTCGTGGCGGGAGCCATTGAGGCGCGCGCGGCGAAAGCAAAGAAGGCGCTCGATATCGCCGCGGGCCACGGCATGTTCGGCATCACATTGGCGCAGAGGAATCCGCAAATGGAAATGGTTGCAGTGGATTGGCCGCAAGTGCTCGAGGTGGCGAAACACAACGCGCAACGGTTGGGCGTCGTCGACAGATTTCGTACGATTCCCGGGAGCGCGTTCGAGGTGGATTTCGGAGCGGGATACGATCTCGTGCTGCTGCCCAATTTCCTGCACCACTTTTCCGCGGAAGTGAATGAAGGCCTGCTGAAGAAAGTTCACGCGGCTTTGAATCCCGGAGGCGCGGCGGTGATCGTCGAATTTGTTCCCAATGACGATCGCGTGACGCCGCTGCCGGCCGCGGGATTCGCACTCACCATGCTGAGTACGACGCTCGAGGGGGACGCTTATACGTTTCGCGAATACGATAGCATGGCCCGGAACGCTGGCTATTCGAAAGTGACCACCCAGGCGATCCCGCCGGCCCCGCAAAGCCTGATCGTGGCAGAAAAGTAGCGACCCGAAGCGCGATTTCTAATCGCGTGCGAATTTATTAGAAATCGCTGTAAGTCATTGAAAATAAAGGGTCGAGGTCATTTCTAATCGTGTCAAAATGGGCCCTCTGCAACGCATGCTGCACGGCAAAATCAGCTAGCCGCGCGCGGAGGACGTCGCAAAGGCCAAATTGAGAAGCGTGCGCTGCTCGACTTCGTGAGCGCCGGCAGAGCCGGTCGCCGGGCTCGCGGCTGCCGAGCGCTTCACGCTGATGACTGGCTTTCCGTGCGCGATGCGTTCGAGGCGCGGGAGCATGAAGGCGAGCGCGCCCATGTTGGCCGGTTCTTCTTGCACCCAGACGAAATCGCGGGCTGAGGCGTGGCGCGCGAACTCGGCCGCAAGTTCGGATTCGGGGAACGGGTAAAGCTGCTCGAGAAAGACGATTGCGGTTCCAGATTCCTTCCTTTTCTTTCGCTCGGCTATAAGTTCGTGGCCGATTTTTCCGGTGCAGATCAAAACTCGCGAGGCGTCGCGTGCTTCGGCGTCGGGAATTACATTTTGGAATCGCCCGCTCGTTAGCTGCGTGAGCGGAGACGATGCCGCGGGATTTCGCAGCATGCTTTTCGGCGTGAAGACTACGAGCGGCTTGCGCCATGCGCGCAACGCTTGCCGGCGCAGCAGATGGAAATATTGCGCGGCGGTGGAGGGCTGGCAGATTTGGATATTGTCGCGCGCGGCTAACTGCAGAAATCGTTCGATGCGGGCGCTGGAATGTTCCGGGCCCTGGCCTTCGTAACCGTGCGGGAGGAGAAGGACGAGGCCGGAGAGAAGATTCCATTTGGTTTCGGCGGCGACGATGAATTGATCGATGACGATTTGCGCGCCGTTGGCGAAATCACCGAATTGGGCTTCCCAGAGAACCAGCGCTTCGGGGTAGTCGCGGCTGAAGCCGTATTCGAAGCCGAGAACTGAAGCTTCGGACAAAGTTGAATTGTAGATCTCGAAGAAGGCGACGCCGGTGGTGAGATGCGCGAGCGGCAAATAGACATCTTCGTTTTCGACGTCGATCAGGGCGGCATGGCGCTGATTGAAAGTGCCGCGGCGCGAATCCTGGCCGCTCAGGCGAACCGGAGTGCCTTGGCGCAGTAGCGTGCCGAAGGCGAGAGCTTCGGCCATGCCGAAATCGATGGAACGCTTGCCGTGACCCATTTCGGCGCGCTGCTCGAGGAGCTTTTTCACCTTGGGATGGATGTGGAATCCGCTCGGATAACTTGTAAGCGCGTCGGTGACTGAACCGAGTTCATTTGCTTCGACCGCGGTCTCGACTTCGAACGCGGGCTTGTAGCGCCCGCCTTGATAGGCATTCCAGTAGGGCGGAAGCTCCCGCATAGGTGGATTCTTCTCGAGTTCTTCGGCCGCCTTTTGCGCCGCGTCGAGATCTTCGTGTACTTTTGCGGCCATTGGAGCGGCGTCCACGCCGATCTTCTGCGAATAAATCTGCCAGAGGGGCGCGTGCGCCTGGATTTTGCGATAGCGCAGCGGTTGCGTGATGGTCGGATCGTCCACTTCGCTATGGCCGTGCTTGCGATAGCCGATCAGATCGATCACCACCGGGCTCGAAAATTCGTAGCGGTAATCGGCGGCGATGCGGCCAACGCGGACGACGGCGTCGGGGTCTTCAGCATTGACGTGGAAGATCGGGATCGGCAGCCGCTTGGCGAGATCGGAAGAGAATCGCGAAGAATGCGATTCGGCGGGCACGGTGGTGAAGCCGATGAGATTGTTGACGATGATGTGGACTGAGCCGCCCACCGAATAGGCTTCGACGCCGACCATGTTCAGCGTTTCTGAGCAAATGCCCTGGCCGGCAAAAGCAGCGTCGCCGTGCAGAACGATCCCCAGGACTCGGCGGCGGCCTTCAGCACCGATGCGGGTTTGCTTGGCTCGGACGCGGCCCATGGCTACCGGATCGACGGCTTCGAGATGGCTGGGATTCGAGACGAGATGCATGGCGATGCGGCGGCCGGCCGGCGTGAGGTATTCGCCCGTTGCGCCGAGATGATATTTCACGTCGCCGCCGCCGAGTACGCTGCGCGGATCAACGTCCTCGAAACGGGCGAAGACTTCCGCGGCGGCGCGGCCGATGGTGTGAACCATCACGTTCAGGCGCCCGCGATGACTCATCGCGACGACTCCTTGCTCGGCGCCCAGGCTGCTTCCATCATCGAGGATGGAATCGAGAAGAGGAATTAGCGCGGAATTGCCTTCTAGCGAATAGCGCTTGGTGCCGAGATAACGCGTTTGCAAGACTTGCTCAAAAATGTCGGCGCGGACGAGGCGCTCAAGAATGTATTCGCGATCAGGCGCCGGGGCTTCCGTTTCCATGCGCTGGGCGATCCAGCGGCGGCGATCGGCGTCGGGGATGTGCATGAACTCGGCGCCGATTGTGCCGCAGTAGAAGGCGCGGGCTGCGGTGGCGTCTTTGCCGGTGATTTCCAGTTCGGGCATGGTGACGGGTTGGAGATCGCCGAGCGGGTCTAGATCAGCTTGGAGATAGCCCCAGCGGCGGAAGGCGTCGAAAGTGGCTTCGCGCTTGGTCGTGGTGGATTCAGATTCTGCGATTGCTTGGGCGCGAGGCATTTGTGGTTCCCCTTAAGTGAGGTTTCATTATAAACGCAAGAGGAGTTGACGAGGATTCGACGTCGGAAATAGATGGCGCGGGAATTCGCGGTGACGGGAATCGACACTGCGTGAGTGGAGGACGTGGCGGCTGCGGGGTGTTGTTTACTCGGATGGGCGCAGCAAGCGGCGCCCCTACGGACCGAAAATCAACAGAGACACAACTCTGAACCCAAGCTCAAGGGGGTAGAAGCTTGAGCGCTTCGCTAAATGCCTAGCTGGCACTGGAGCTGGCGGCGCGAGTTTGAAGCTTTTGCTGAGCGGGTTCGGCCCTAGCGCCTTCGCGGAATTGCTTTAGGGTTGCGAGGATTTCCTGGCCGTAGAGCTCGGTTTTGCGGACGCCGAAGCCGAAGACTTGGCGGAGCTCGGCTAATGAAGTTGGGCGCTTTTCGCAGAGATCGTCGAGGGTCGTGTCGTGCATTACGATGAACGCGGCGATACTTTGGCGTTGCGCGGTCTGGCGGCGCCATTCGCGGAGATACGCGCGCAGCTCGGCTAGATCGGCGGCTACTGGCGCGGGCAGCGTGACTCTCGGCGGGAGAGCCGCCGTTGTGGCCGCACGCATTGGCGCCGAAATTGGCGCCGAGATTGACGCTGGGACGGATGCGTGAATTGGTACGGGAATTGGAGCAGGGATCGGCGTGCTTTTCAGCGGCCGTGGAGTTTTCGTCTTCTTGCGCGGCTTCGGCGGCAACGGGCTTATGAGCCAATCGGGGATGTAGCCGCAGACGTCACAGGCGCCGCAAGTTTCCCACTTGGTTTTCTCGCCGAAGTGCGAGCAGATGCGGCGGTGGCGGCAGGCATTGGATTCGACGAAATCACGGATGGTGTTGTAGCGCTGCCAAGCGCGTTCTTTCTCGGCCGCATCTTTAATTTGCGAAATGAAGTGCCCGAGGAGGCCTGCGTCGCGCGGTTGCCAGAGCAGAAGGCAATCGGTGGGGCGGCCATCGCGGCCGCCGCGACCTGCTTCCTGGTAGTACTGCTCGATGGATTTGGGCAGTGAGAGATGGATGACGGCGCGGACGTCGGCCTTATTTATTCCGAGGCCGAAAGCGATTGTGCCGACGATTACGCGCACATCGCCGGCCATCCAGGCTTCCTGGTTGCGCCTTCGCGTGGGAGCCTCCATCTTGCCGTGATAGCCGAGAGCGTCGATTCCATTGGCCTTGAGCGCGTCCACCGTTTCTTTTACGCGGACGATTGTCGGCGAGTAGACGATGATGCTGCCTTCGGGATGCGCGCGAATGGCGTCCACCAGTTGAGAGAACTGCGTTTCGGCGTCGCATTGTCGGACGATATAGTTCAAATTCTGGCGATAGAAGCTGGCGATGTATTTGTCGGGATCGCGAAGCTTGAGTTGCTCGATGATGTCATGGCGGACATGCTGCGTGGCGCTGGCGGTGAAGGCTGCTAGCGGGCGATCGGGAAAGTGGATGCGCAGGCTGTTGAGCTGGCGATACTCGGGGCGAAATTCGTGGCCCCATTCGGAGATGCAGTGGGCTTCGTCGATC
Source organism: uncultured Acidobacteriota bacterium (assembly GCA_963841235.1). Classification (GTDB taxonomy): domain Bacteria; phylum Acidobacteriota; class Terriglobia; order Acidiferrales; family UBA7541; genus Palsa-147. Next base: position 286,506 of record CAWJBU010000005.1, read on the forward strand.
ACGAAGAAGGAGACGGGGACGTGCTGCAGCCAGGCCATGGTGGGACGCTGGGCGATGCGTTCGGGGGAGAGATAGAGCAGGCGGTAACAGCCTTGGGCGGCCTGGTCCATGATTGCGCTGGCCTCTTTTTTGGCTACGAAGCTATTCAAGACCGCGGCTTCGATTCCCATCTGGGCGAGTTGCGCGGTTTGGTCCTGCATCAGGGCGATCAAGGGAGATACCACGATGGCGGTGCTTTTCGGCGCCAGAGCGGCGGGCAATTGGTAGCAGAGCGATTTGCCGCCGCCGGTGGGCATGATTACACAGGTGTCTTTGCCCGCGATGAGGCTGCGCACGATGCGCTCTTGCATGGGGCGGAAGGAGTCGTAGCCCCAGTAGCGGCGAAGAGGCTCCAGAAGATTGATCCCAGCGGGCATCAGGTCACTATAGGGGATGCGGGTTTGCGCGTCTATTGCGGATAGTACGGATTCGGGATGCTATTGGTTTGGCTGCGCAGTCCGCGCGTGATCGTTGGCCTTGGCGGATTTTGCGCTCGTCGGATGCCGGCCCCTCGCAGATCGGGGTAAACCGGCGCTACTGAGTTGGCCAGGCGTCCAGTAAGCGGCGCAGAAGGACTAATTGGCCTAGATGATAGGCGTTGTGATCGATGATCAGCAGGGCTTCGCGGAGGATGGTTTGTCCCGAGCCGTGCGGAATTTTCGCGAAGAGGTCGGTTCGCGGATCGAGGATAAGTTTGCGTATTTCTTCGACATCGTGGTGGAAGGCCCGCACGCTTTTGTCCCAGGCGGCATCGTCCGGAGGAGCGGGAGTCGGCGGCCAGTAGCCCAAGGGAAAATCTGGGGACACGTGCTTCGGATCGCGGCTGAATTCTAGGATGTCCCATTGCGCGAGGCGCAAATGCTCGAGCAATTGCCAGGCTGTGTGCGGCGAGCCGGCAAATTTTGCGCCGCGCAGCTCGGGCGGCATTTCGGCGAAAGAGTCACGCCAGGAGGCGTGGGCCTCGCTGGCCTCGAGGCATTTTGCCAATTGCTGGCGCAGTGCGTGGATAGAATCCGGCTTGGCTTGCTTGGGTTGTGGTGATTTGGCGGATCGGCTGCGCGACTTCGGCTGCTTTTTTTGGCGCTTGGCCATGGGTGCCTCCGAGGTTTTTCTACCGCTCGTGATTTGATGCTCGGGGCGGGGGCGCGACGCAGGATCCTGGGAATTCGAGCATGGGTCGTTTAGATCCTTAGCTTCGCTCAGGATGACAGCGTTTTTAGTTTTTTCGCTGGCAGTGAATGACGTTCGCGGACAAACCGGGGAAGCTTTGAAGCGAGGCTTCGGGCGAGGAGCAACAGAATGCCAGCTGAGCGGCGAGACGGCGCAGGCATAGCTCGCGGTGATTCAGCACCGCGTTACGCGAGGAAGTAGTGACCCGTTGCCCCAATTGATGCGTTTGCGACGCTACCGCGATTACGCGGAAGCGCCGCTCGCGCTGCCACCGGCGCCCATCGTCCGCCGCTGTTGGAAACACTCGCGGCAGTAGACTGGGCGCCCCTGTGTGGGCTTAAACGGAACCGTGGTTTCCTTCCCGCACTGCGAGCAGACGGTCTTGGTCTCGACGCGCTGTACACCGCCGTTCGAAGCCGAAGACCCGCCCTGCGCGCGGGTAGCTTTGCAAGCCTTGCACCGCTTGGGCTCGTTCTTGAAGCCCTTGTCGGCGAAAAACATCTGTTCGCCGGCGGTGAAGACAAACTCCGCCCCGCAGTCCGCGCACTTCAGGACTTTGTCATGAAATTCCATGGGCCGCTCCGTGGCCTGGCTAGGACAGGTCAGGCGGCGCGACAGGCCATGTCAGACGAAACTGGAACGTGGGGAAGGAAACGGTTCCCGTTGGCCGGCTGGCACGATATTGCCTGAGGAAACCCAATGGGTTGGATCGCCTAATCCTGCTCACGCCGCTGCTTTTTGCGGAGGCGTTTACGCGAGAGGGCGGCTTTGGCACGACGCCGCTCACCGGGCTTCATGAAGTAAGAGTGCTTCTTGATTTCCTTGATGATGTCTTCCGACTGCACTTTCCTCTTGAAGCGACGGAGAGCGTTCTCGAGAGACTCACCCTCCTGAATGACAACTTCAGCCACGCGTATTCACCCCCATCCCGGATCGAGTAAATTAAATGTTCTGGTAAGGCACTAATTATAACCGGCTTTCCCCAAAACCGGCAATGCGTGCTGGTTCTATCCTTGCCAGAACTCGAAGTCAAGTGATAATTGAGGAGATACCCGATCTTTGAAGATCGCCGGGCTGCGTGATTACCAGTTTAGTACTCTTGGCTTGAGGAGCTACGAGTACGGTCCGCGCAGTTTGATCATTCGCACAACACTATTGCGCAGTGCTGACGCAGCCGGCGGCGTCAAATTCCTGCAGCTTGCGGGTGGCCTCATCGTTCCCTTTTTGTGACGCCGCTAGGAGCAGGACTCGCCCTTGCGCGCAGTTTTGCGGAACGCCATCGCCGCGGATGTAGAGATCGGCGAGCACGATATTCGCGGCGGTGTCGCCCTTGCGAGTCGCGGCCCAGAGCCACTGCGAGGCGGTGGATGGATCGCGCCCGCTGCCGTCATCGCGCAGGTAGGCCAGCGCCCTTGCGAATTCCGGAGTGGACGGCCTGGTGATCACTGGCGTTTCCGTGCGTACAGGCTCGGTCCGCGCGGGCGCGGGCGCCGCGACGCGCGCTTTCACTATCCGTGCCGGAGTCTTCTCCGGCGTCGCGCTGGGCTCTGCCGGCGTCACGCGCTGGCTGAACGCGGGCGTCGTGTTTGCGGCGAAATAATTTACGGGTGAATTGAATTTGTCGCGGTAGCTGAACATCAGCAGAGCAATGAGTAGGGCGGCTGTAATCCCCAGGAGGATGCGAATGTCGCTCGAAGTCGGCTCTATGGGAACGACGGTGGAGATAGCAGTCGAGGACGCCCTCTTGGCGACGCTTGCCGCGTCCGTCAGCTTGCCACGGAACGATTGCAACAGTTCGAGCTGACGCCAATTGCGTGCGGGACGCGAAGCGCGCTTGGCTGCCGGTTCCACGCGAACGAAGTTGGATGGAACCTGCGGCGAAAGCCCTTTTGCGACGTTTGCTTTACGGGCCAGCTTGCCGCGGAAAGTCTGCAGTAGCTCGAGTTGCCGGAACTGGCGCGCGGCGCGCCAAGTGCGATCCACGGATGTCGAAGCAGCAGCTTGCGTGGCGCGAGTTGCGCGCGCAGCCGCTGCCAAGGTTGCTGAGCCAGCCTCGCAGGAAAATCGCGTCGTCGACGTCACGGCAGTATTCGCAGCGCCAGCGACTTGTGAAATCGCGGAGGCGATGCTCTGCCGAATCGCGAGAATGTACTCGCGCATTCGGGAACCTAGCCTGGTGCGCCAACTCTCGCGGGCCACCGGCGATTCCGCTGCTCGCCACGGCGCGCCCGCGGACCACGGACGGACGTCGATCTCAGCTTGCGGGACGGGTTCAGCTACTTGCTCTGCAACGAGTTCCGGAACCTGCGCTGCTGGCTGAGGGCCCGCCTCGATTGCCACCGTCGGAGAATTGGGCTTAACAGCAGCCGGAGGAATTTCAGGAGGAATAGTCAAAGGCCATTCGGAATCTTCGGAGGCGATGGCATGACGGAGCACCGACAACATTCCGCTGACGCGGTTCACGGTCAGCCCGAACTGCGCGAATTTGTTCTCTGGAGCTTGCTCCGATCGCGGAACGGGCGGAGAATCCGGGCGAGCTTCGCGGGCTGGCAGCGGCGGATTTTTCGCAGTTGGGGCCGAAGGAAGAGGCGCGCGGCGGTGAATGGGAGGAACAGGGGCGCCCCTGGAAGACTTTTTCGGAGCAGCGTCTCGCGACAGATTCGCTGGCGCGCTCGCGCGGAGTTCGGGGGCAGGCAGGACCGGCTGGAGATTGTCGAGCGTGGCCGGAGAGCTCGCGAACAGCTCTTCGGGATGGGGACGCTGAAGGGATGTAAGAATGTTATCGAGAAGACTCTCGAGTGGCCCGGGATCGGTGTGCGGCAGATTTTGAAGCTGCCCCTCGAAATCGCTCTCGGGCGAGCTCTCACTCGAACGCGGCTCAAGTTCGGCGTGAGTCGGAGAAAGCGGCGTATCCAGAGGTGCACTCACAGCCGGCTGGCGGGAAAGCCAAGTGCGCAGTTGCTCGCGCGCCAGCTTGGATGGGTGCGTGAATTTCAATCCGCCGCAGCGCTTGGTGTCATCAATCCATGCCAGTTCGCCGGAGACTTCGATATGGCTCGACGTATCCAGCACGAACCAGAGTTGAATGCGTCCACGCTCTTCGACCGGCGCGATGACTTGAAAGCGGAGGCCGGATTCGCAGACATCCACGAGAGTGCCGCCGTTATCGGGCTCGAATTTGACGTAGGTGAGTCCGGTTGGTTTGGCTCTCGGGGCGCGACGCCGCTCAGGCAAGGGATTCTCTTGCCGCTTGAGCGGCTCGGAGAACGAGGATTGATCTGATCCCGTAGAGGGCACTGCTCATCCTTGACCACCGCGAGCTCGCCGCGCGCCTGGCAGGGTAGAATAGAAACAGCGCGCTCGAGCGGGCGCAAATATGCTACTCAATCAGCTAGCAATCCGGCAACCAATGATTTGGCCGAGGCGTACCGGCTTTTTGCAGGCCGCAAGTCACTGTAAGGGCGTCCGGCGTAGCAGCATTTTGCGCAATAGCGAGAAAGAATTGCGCAATCCTGCCCGAACAGAACTAGAATAATTGTCCCCGGCTGTGGGATTTCATGGGGCGGATGGGTTATGTCGGCGATGCGCGAAGCGCTGGGAGTATTGCTTGCGGGAGGGCAGGGCGAGAGGCTCTGGCCATTGACGCGCGACCGCGCGAAGCCTGCTGTGCCGTTCGGCGCGGTGTATCGGATTATTGACATTACCCTCTCGAATTGCCTCAACAGCGATCTGCGCCGCGTTTTCGTCCTGACGCAGTACAAAGCTCTGAGCTTGAACCGGCACGTGCGGCGCGGCTGGTCGTCGCTGATGGGACATGGCGACTTCATGGAAGTCCTGCCGCCGCAAATGCGCGTCTCGACGCACTGGTATCAGGGCACGGCCGACGCGGTCTATCAGAATATCTACTCGATTGGCAGCGAAGCTTCGAGCTACGTTTTCATTCTTTCGGGCGACCACATCTACAAGATGAATTACCGCAAGATGCTTGACCAGCATCGCGATTCTGGCGCCGAGGTGACTTGCGCGACGCTCGAAGTGGATGTGGAGGAGGCGGCGCGGCGGTTCGGCGTGATTGAAACCGATCAGAATTGGCGGATCATCGGATTCGAAGAGAAGCCTGCCAAGCCGAAGCCTTCGCGCATTCATCCCGGCAAAGTCAACGCCTCGATGGGCGTCTACATATTCAACACGCAGCTTCTTGTGCCGATATTGATTGCAGATGCCGAGGACACGCAGTCGAGCCACGATTTCGGGAAGGACATCATCCCCAAGATTCTGGGAAAGCACCGCGTGTTTGCTTACAACTTCCGCGACGAAAATAAGAAGGAGACTTCGTACTGGCGTGATGTCGGGACGATTGACGCCTACTACGAGGCCAACATGGACCTGGTTGCAGTGTCGCCGGTGTTCAACCTTTATGACAAAGGCTGGCCGCTGCACACTTGGCAGCAGCAATATCCTCCGGCGAAATTTGTTTTCGCCGATCCGGATCGCATGGGCATCGCGCTGGATTCGATCGTGGCCGGAGGTTCGATTGTGTCCGGCGGCCGGGTGAAGGGCTCGGTGCTGGGCTACGATGTGCGCGTGAACAGTTACTGCGACGTTGAGGATTCGATCATCTTCAATCACGTAACCGTAGGCCGGCATTCGCGCATACGGCGCGCCATCATCGATCGCCACGTGAGCCTGCCCGAAGGAACCGTGATCGGTTACGATGTAGAAGCCGATCGCAAGAAGTATCAGATTACAGATGACGGCGTGGTGATCGTCGTGCGCCAGGAATCCATGCTGGAAGAGCCGGAGTAGAGAGTTCACTCGTACCCATCGACAATCTAAGTTCCCTTCACAGTAGGCCAACGAATATTTCAGGAGCTGAGGAATGTCCACAAAAATTCAATCTGTGCACGGGCGCGAGATTCTTGATTCGCGAGGCAATCCGACCGTGGAAGCCGATGTAGTCCTCGAGGGAGGCATTCGCGGGCGCGCCGCCGTTCCTTCGGGAGCCTCGACGGGCGAGCACGAGGCGCTCGAGCTGCGCGACGGCGATAAGTCTCGCTACGGCGGCAAAGGGGTATTGAAGGCCGTCGGGAACATCAATACGGCGATTGCAAAAGCAGTTGCAGGATCGGACGCCAGCGATCAAAAGGCGCTCGATCAGAAAATGATCGACCTCGACGGTACGCCGACCAAAGGCAAGCTCGGCGCGAATGCGATCCTGGCGGTTTCAATGGCGGCTGCGCGCGCGGCCGCGACCGCCGCTGGTCTGCCGCTCTACAAATATCTTGCGCGGTATTCGAGCGATCCGTCAGCAAACAAGCTTCCCGTCCCTATGATGAACATTCTGAATGGGGGAGCGCACGCTGACAATTCCGTGGATGCTCAGGAATTCATGGTGATGCCGGTGGGCGCGCCGAGTTTCCATGAAGCGCTGCGCTGGGGCGTCGAAGTCTTCCATGCGCTGAAAGCCGTGCTGCACAAAAATGGCTATTCGACCGCGGTGGGTGATGAGGGCGGTTTCGCGCCAAATTTGAAATCGAACGATGAGGCCATTGAGAGAGTCCTGGAAGCGATCACTGCAGCGGGTTACAAGCCGGGCGAGCAAATCGCCATCGCTCTCGATCCGGCGGCGAGCGAGTTTTACGATAAGACAAAGAAGAAATATGTCTTCAAGAAATCCGACAAGTCCGAACGCACGTCGGAGCAGATGATCGCGTTCTGGGAGAATTGGGTGCGGCAGTATCCGATTGTCTCGATCGAGGACGGGCTTTCCGAGGAAGATTGGTCCGGCTGGCAAGCCTTGACGCGCGACCTGGGAAAGAAACTGCAGTTGGTGGGCGACGATATTTTTGTGACGAATCCGGAAATTTTTGCGCGCGGCATCAGCGAGAAAATCGGCAACGCGATTCTCATCAAGCTGAATCAGATTGGCACGGTGACGGAAACCATCACGGCTGTCGAGATGGCGCGTAAAGCAGGCTACGCGTCGGTGGTATCGCACCGTTCGGGCGAGACCGAGGACACCTTTATCGCCGATTTCGCGGTAGGCCTCGGAACAGGCCAAATTAAGACGGGTTCAGCCTCGCGCACCGACCGCATCTCCAAATACAATCAACTCCTGCGCATCGAAGAGGAGTTGGGTGCCGTGGCAAAATTTCCGGGTCGTTCTGCGCTTGCGGGACGTTCGTAGCGCCGGCTGCCAGCCGGCGTCTTTGTGCGGCGCCGCCTCGGCAAAAATTTGTACGGGCTCACTTCAATTCGTTCTTGTAAACGACGCCTTCTTTCATCACGAAGCTGACGTTATCGAGTGCTTTGATATCTTTCAGCGGATCGCCCGTCACCGCAATTAGATCGGCGTATTTCCCGGGCTCAATGCTGCCGATGCGGTCGCTCCATCCCAAAAGCTCGGCGGCGCTTGAAGTCGCCGTGCGGATGGCCTGCATCGGCGTCATGCCGTATTCCACGTAATAGTGAAATTCCAGCGTCTCATTCATCTCCGTCCACGCAAAGCCGCCGGCATCCGTGCCGAAGACAATTTTTACGTTTTTCTTCAGCGCGCGGCCGAAGGCATCCTTTTCGGTGTTCACCATCTTGATCCAATTCCCGCCGCGTCCCGGCGCGACGGCAGCGCCAACCATCACGGTCGGCACCCAGTAAGTTTCCTTGCGCGCGATCTCATCAATTTCCGCGTCCGTCAGGCCATCGCCATGCTCGATTGAATCGACGCCTGCGCGCAGCGCCGCCGCGATTCCATCAGAACTGATCGCGTGTGCGGCAACGCGATGGCCGAGCCGGTGCGTCTCATCCACGATCGCACGCGCCTCGTCGTCGGTGAAATTCACGATGCCGTGAAGCAGCCCGTCGGCTTCGTAGTGATAGCCGTGATCGGAGTAATACTTGATCCAGTCCGCGCCGTGCGAAAGTTGCTCGCGAACGGCGCGCCGCGCGCCTTCCACGCCGTCAACCGGCTGCACGCCATGTGGCAATTCGAGTTCCCACGAGAAGCCGAGCAGCGGATACATTCCGGTGGGCGCCATCGCGCGCGTCGAGACGAAGAGTCGCGGCCCGGGCACTTCGCCGCGATTGATGGCCGTCTTTACGTCCACGTCGGCGTACATCGCCCCTTCGGTTTCGAGGTCGCGCAGCGCCGTGAAGCCGTGATCGAGCGCAATCTTCGCGTTGCGCGCCGCGAGGATCGCGCGATAGGGAATCGATTGCTTCAAAAGTTGCACGTCGTAATCCTCTTCGGTGACGTCGCCCTGCAACAGAATGTGCGTATGCGCATCGATCAAGCCGGGAAGGACGGTGGCATTCGAGAGATCGATCAGCTCGACTCCCGCAGGTGAAGAGCCGCCGAGCGTCACGCTGGCAATCTTGCCGTCTTCAATCAAGATGAGCGCGTTGGCGACTGCCTTGTCGCTCTTGCCGTCGATCAACTTGCCGGCGCGAATGGCGACGCTCTTCTTGGCCGCCGGCGATGCGGAACTCTGCCCGAAGCCCGCTGCGGCCAGGATCAGAGTCAGCGCGCAAGCCGTCGCCATCATTCTTCTCACATTGTGTCGAATCATTTTTCACCTCGCATTGAGTCGAAAATCTGAAGGGGCCTATCGGTCCTTTGAAGCCGGCCTGTCATCGTCGTCCGCGTCCGCGGGAAACACATTGTGTTGCGGCGCAGGCATCGGCCGCTCGCCCATGCGATCGCGCCAGAGAATCTCGTTCAGCTTGGCGGCGTCGGCCTGATCCGCATGGCTGAAATCCATCATTTCAGATTCCTTCGCGCCGGGCGCACTCGGCGAATTCATCTGATAAATCAGGCCATTCTCGCGATTGCGAAAGTTTGCACGAAATGGCGCGTGATGTCCGTCGCCGGAGAAAAGAGAGGCAATCACGGGCGCCTCGGCGTCATTGTGATTCATCGGCGGAAGTCCGAGCAGCGCTTCGAGTGTGCGCACCATGCTCACGGTGGTGTAGAACCCGCTTTCAACGAAGGGCTTCGCAGCGGAAGCCGGTGAATAGGCGCTGATCAGCAGCGCCGTGCTGCGATGCGCGTCCACGTGATCGGGCCCATCCTGCGCGTCATCTTCAAGAATCAAAATCGCCGTGTCCTGCCAGTACGGACTGCTCGACACCGCTTCGATGATCCGGCCGACAGCTAGATCGTTATCGGCGACTGCCGCCGCAGGCGTCGCGTAATTCGGGTGCGTGCCGGAGGTGTGATCGTTGGGAATACGCAGCATCACGTAATTCGGCAGCGTCGCGCCTTTCCCTTCCTTGCGCGCGCGAACGAAGCCTTCGAATTCATTCATAAATTCATCCACGCGAAGCTGATCGGGAAATTGCGTTTCGAAATCCGGAAATCGCGGATCGAAATGATTCCGCAATTCCGGCTTGGTGGCAATATTTCTGGCAATGAGCGGCACCGGCCACGGCCAGGGACTCGGCGAGCCGTGCGGCTGGCCAAAATTCGCAGGCAGCGGCTCGCCTTTCTGAATCGCAGTCTTGGGGCAGGAATGTCCGGTCGGCGCAGGCATGCCTTGCCGTGGCGAAGTAGTTGCGTCTGGTTCGTTGCACCACTTCGTAGTCACATATTCGCCGTAATGGCGATACGTCAGCCGGTGCTGCGCGACATTGGTCCAGATGTATCCGGTTCCCGTCTCGTTCACGTCCGGCATGTCGTTTTCGAGAGGAATCAGATTTGCGTTCTCGCCCTCGTAATCGTATGTGCGCTCTTCCTTGTTGCGATAGCCGGGCTGGATGATTTTCTCCAGATAATCGCTGGCGATCGCGGCTGTCGACCAATTGTGGCCGTCGCCGGAAACTTCGCCGCTGTCGTAGAAATTATCCAGAATGCCGAACTCGCGCGCGAGCTGGTGCTGATTCGGAGTGATATCTTCGGCGTACATCGTGAGCGACGGATCGCCGTTCGCGCCTTTCAGATCGCCGAAGATCTGATCGTATGTGCGGTTTTCTTTGATGATGTAAATCACATGATGAATCAGGCTTTTCCCTTCAGGAAAAGGCAGCCGCTGATCGGCGCCGGTTCCGAAATTCGTGGCCGCCACGGTCTTTGTCGTCTCCGGCAGGTTGCGCTCGATCTCCTTCACATTCACACTGGCAAGCGAGCCGTGGAGCAGTTCGAAAATGTAATCGTACTTGCCGTTGTTGCCGCTCCCGTCGGGATGCAGGACGTGGTTCGTCGGCGCGGTGCCGCGGCCCTTGCCGCACGCGATGATGAGCTCATCGCCGTGTAACGCAAGCGCTTGCGGATACCATTCGGTGGGGAAGAATCCGAGCGGTTCTCGAGGCGGGAGCTTCACAGGGATTCGGCCGGAGCGCGCTGCGGCGCTGTGATCCTCGGACGCATCGAGAACCGCGATGGCATTCGCGCCGGAATCGGCAACGTAGAGACGCGTTCCCGTGCTGTTCAGCGCCAGGGCCACGGGTTCTACGCCGAGCAACTTCTGTCCCGGCAGCCGCGCGGAGAGATATGCCTTGACGCCTCCGGACTTCGTGTCGATCACCGCCACGTCGTCTGAATTTGCGAGCGCTACGTAGAGCCGCGAATCATCGGCGTTGAGCAACATCGCCGTCGGATGCGAGCCCGAGGCCGTATGCGAAACCGGCCGATGCAGCGGAATCATGCGCGCGAGCGCGTTGTGAACCAGATCAATGTCGGCAACGCGAGACGAATTCCATAGGCTCACGTACGCGCGGGTGCCATCGCGCGTGACCGCCACTCCGTAAGGATATGATCCCGGAACCACGCGCTCCGTGCTGAGATCGAAGCGATGGAGAATTCTCCCGGACGCTGCATCAAGCAAGATCGCCTCGTCGGATAAATTGGCGGCGACGAGCAGTTGATCTCCGCCCGTCTTCTTCACGACTGCGATTCCCGCGGGATAGGGAATTACTTCATTGGGTTTCAGTTTTTTATTCAGCGGTGCAGCGACTTTTTGTTCTGCCACCGTCTCAAGTGGGAGCTTGAAGAATTTCTCCGGCGCGATTTTGCCCGAATCGAACGAGTAGACGATGATTCCATTACCCAGGCTCGCCTTTTCCGTGACGGCAGGATCGGTCAGCGAACCGACCGACGCATACAGATGCCGGCCGTCGGAGCTGAACGCCAGCCCGAGAAAGTACGTCTGATGAGCATCGAGATCGAGCCGCTCGTCCGGAAAATCCGCGATCGTCTTCGATGCGAGATCGAGGACGGCGAGCGATTGCTTGAATCCGGATTCGGCCGTGCCGTAGCCTCCATTCAACGCGACGGCGTATTTTCCATCCGCGCTGAGAACGAGATTCGAAGGGAAGCTGTTCACTCGCTGCGGCCGCCCGGGAATCGTCGCGGCGAGCCGCTTGCTGGTCGGGAGTTTCTGCTCGGCTGCGCGCTCGTCGCGATCTTGAGCGGAGAGATCGGCCGTCAGCCCCGCGGCAATTACCGAAGCGAATATCGCGACGAAGATTCCGAGACGATAGCGGCGCGTGTACCGGCCGAAGCGGAGAGCGGCGTGCATCCTATTCACGCGGTTGCGCGAATCGCTCATGCCGAAGGAGCACGGCTGGCCATCGGCCGGCTCGATTTTTCCGCCATCCACTCATCGATGCGCCCGAGCGCTTTCCGCAATACCTCAACATCTCCGCCGAATCCAATGCGGAAATAGGAATCCATCCCGAGTTGGTCGCCGGGAACGATCAGCACGCCCTTTTTCGTGCGCAACTCTTCGCCCATTTCGGCCGAATTCCATCGGGTGCCGTAGCCGAACCATGCAATCGCTCCGGCGCGCGGCGGAATGTGCGTCAGCAAACCTTCGTGCTTTGCGGCCCAATCACGCATGATGGGATAGTGCCGCCGCACGATGTCGCGAGTGCGCGCGAGGATGCGCGCATTGCGCGCCGGCTCGAGCGCCAAAAGAGCAAGCCGCTCGGTCGGCATCGTCGGCGCCATGCTCGCGTAATCATGATAGGTCCAAAGTTTTTCGATCATCGGAGGCGGTCCGATGATCCATCCGGTGCGCAAGCCGGGCAGGCCATACGCCTTTGAAAGGCCGCCGGTGCAGAAAAGGCGATCGTAGCCGCCCCAGAGGCTCGGCGTCGTTTCGCCCTCGAGTTCCGCTCCACGATAAACCTCATCCGCAAGAACGTAAGCTCCTACCTTCGCCGCCGCCGCGCAAATCGCTTTGCAAGCCTCAGTGCTAAGCGTCGCGCCGGTCGGATTATTCGGGTTGCACAATGCGATGAGTTTCGTCTTGTTGGTGATCAAGCGCGGAAGCTCGTCGAGATCCGGCGCCCAGCGAAGTTTCTCGCGCAGCCAGAGCGGCTTTACCGTCGCGCCGAAAGCCTGCGCCAGGCCCTGAATCTGCACGTAATTCGGCAGCATGAAAACAACTTCATCGCCCGGCTCGAGCAGTAGCCAGCTAACAAGGAAGTTCGCCTCGGCGCAACCCGCGGTCAAAATCGCATTCTCCGCGCGCGCTCCCGGATACAGCGCCGCGATTCGCCCGCGCAATTCTTCGGTGCCGTTCGTCTGCGGATAGCCGAGGCGCAAGCCGAGAAGCATCTCCGCCGCCGCGGGATCATCGAGCAAATCGCGGATCACCATCGGCTCGACGCCACTCTCGGAAATATTCAGCTCGACGCGATTTTCCCAGACTGACTGCCAGCGCTCGAGTTCAAACGGTGCAATCTGCATTGGAGGCCTCTCGATTGAGCAATTCTGCCGGATTCAGCGAGATGTGGATTAAACCGCAATGCAAGCCAAACCGAAAGCAAATTCAATGCCGCGATTTTCGTAGGGGAGGGTCTTTAGCCCTCCCGCATTCCGGCCCCGCTTTTTGGAAGTCCCAAGTCTCCGAAATCGCCATTGCCCGATATCTCGTCAAGCGAGAGAATGACGCCGGCTCACTGGAGCAATCATGAAATATGCAGTAGGAGTCGCCAGCCTCGCCATCGTCTCGCTCTTAGTCGCCGTCTCAAGCGCCCGCTGGCGAGTTGAGCCGATCTCCGCGGTCGAAGCACCCGACAATACCCCGGTCACACTGCGTTTCGCCGTTTCCGGCGATTCCCGCAACTGCGGCGACGTGGTCATGCCCGGCATCGCCGCGAAAGTGATCGCAGACCAGGCCGCCTTCTACTGGCATCTCGGCGACTTCCGCGCGATCTACACCTTCGATGAAGACATGCAGCACGAGCCCGAGCACCTCGCCAAGCCTATGACCATCTCCGCATACCTAACTAACGCTTGGCCCGACTTTCTCGAAAATCAGATCGCTCCGTTTGGTACTGTCCCGGTCTTCCTCGGTATCGGGAATCACGAAACCAGTTCGCCGAAAACCCGCGCCGAATTAATCCCCCAGATTGCCGACTGGCTCGATGCTCCTATCCTTCGCGAGCAGCGGCTTCGCGACGATCCACGCGACTATCGCCTCAAGACCTACTACCACTGGATGATGGCGGGCGCGGATTTCATAAATATGGACAACGCGACTCCCGAACAGTTTGACGCCGCGCAGATCAGATGGTTCGAAAGCGTTCTGGCTGGCGATAATGCCAATGCCGGCGTCAAGACGATCATCGTGGGAATGCATGAGGCCCTGCCCGACAGCATTTCCTCTGGCCATAGCATGAACGAATCAGCCACCGGCACAGAGAGCGGCCGGCACGTTTATCAAGATCTGCTCCGAGCGCAAAACGAAGCTCACAAGCGCATCTATGTCCTCGCCAGCCATTCTCACTACTACATGGCGAACATTTTCAACACTCCGAGCTGGCGCGCGCATGGCGGCGTCTTGCCCGGCTGGATTGTCGGCACAGCGGGGGCCGTGCGCTACGCTTTACCCGACGACCGCTCGGGCGCTCGCGCGGCCATGACGAATGTCTATGGCTATCTACTCGCCACGCTGCATGCCGACGGCGGAATCCGCTTCGAATTCCGAAAACTTGATGAAAAAGATATCCCCGCTCCCGTCGCCAGCCGCTTCACGACCGACTTCGTCCATTGGTGCTTCGCCGAGAATTCCAATGCTCACACCGACGCCGACGTGCACTAGCCTTTGCGCCGCGGCGCGTTCGTAATGCGCAAACGCTACCGATAAAAATTCGGCAGTAAGCGATGTCGCGATATAATGAATGCATGGCCAGAGGATGGGAAAGCAAAGCCGTTGACGCCCAGATCCACGACGCTACCGAGTCCCATAAAAACAATAACCCACGGAATCTTTCACCCGAACAAATCGACATCGTTCGCCAGAGGAAAGTGCTCGAGTTATCACGCGTGCGCGTGACGAGTGACCTCGAGAACAATCCGGAACCCCGCTACCGCACCCTGCTCCTGCGCGCTCTCGAAGATTTGGACGCGCAGCTCGCGCGCCTCAAAGCTGCCGGCTAACTAACTTCGCGCCGGTCGCAGCCAGCACCTTGTCCATATGCCGCCGGCGCGGCTCTGCGTGCGCCCTCCAAGCTGCCGGTTTCCTCCCGCTCGATCCTCCATTCGCCGGTAACCAGCCGCCACTCGCCGATTTCCCCGCGACATGCTCGACGCCCGCGTCTAACCTCGCCTCATGAACAGCGAAACAACTCTCGGCAATGATTTCACAGTGGGAGAAGACATCATGAAAAACCTGCGAACTTGGGCGGGACCTGCGCTGCTTGCGCTGCTGCTTGCGGCCGGCGGATTGGGGTATGCTCACCTCCACCTGGAGACTGCCTTTTGGATTCTGCGAGTAGCGGTAGGCTCGATCTGGCGCGTCGCCGCGGGGCAATTCGCCATGTCCTTGTTGAACGCGGGCATCCTGCTAGTTCCCGTTGCGCTGGTGACCCTGGTTCTCGCCAAGGCCGTCGGCGGCGGCGCGAAGAATTGACTATCGAACTGAGAGGCGCGACCGGAGGAAACCATGTCTGAAGATAGAGATCGCGATGGCACAGTGATTGGCATGACCGTCAAAGGCCGCCATTCCCGCGGCGGAAGCCTGGTCGTCGGCATCGTACTCGTTGCTCTCGGCGCCATCTTTCTGCTCGAGCGCCAGGGATTGGTTCCCTCCGACCTGCTTTATCATCTGTGGCCGCTCATTCTGGTGATCATCGGCCTGACGAAGCTATTTGGCCCGCGTGAAGGTGAAGAGACGGGAGAGCGCGTCTGGGGCACTCTGTTGCTTCTCTTCGGCGCACTGCTCCTGGTCGGAGAGTTTGGTTACCCTCAATTCCGGTTCTTTCGCATTTGGCCGTTCGCGCTGATCGTGCTGGGGATTTATGTGGTTTGGTCCACCTTACAAGGCAGGCAAGCCGGGTCGGTATCGTCGGACGCACAACTCGACAGCGTGAACATTTTCGGCGGCGGCCAATATCGCATCGGGGCAAAGAATTTTCGCGGCGGACGTATCCTGGCAATTTTCGGCGGCTTCGAGCTGGATTTGCGCCAGGCCGACATCGAAGGCGCAGAAGCCGTAATCGAAGTGAACGCGCTTTTCGGCGGCGGGGAAATCAAAGTGCCTGAGACCTGGCACGTGGTCGTCTCCGGCATGGGAATTTTCGGCGGCTATGGCGACGAAACGCGATCGCCCGTTCCGAATCCGGCCGCGCCGGCCGCAAAGACACTTATTCTGAAAGGCGTCGCCATGTTCGGCGGCGTCGGCATCAAGAACTAGCGCGGCGGCCTCATCCAGTGCATCCAATTCTCGGCAATCTCCGGCGATTGACGCTCTATCTCCTCGCGTGGATTCCTCTCGCGGGCCTGGTCGCCTATCTCTTCGTAGCCACCGCGGGATTCCGCTGGGGCGAAGCCATCGCGCTGGTCGCGCCCCTGAGCCTCTTCTACGCCTTCATGTGCCTCTCTGCCTGGTACACGTGCCGGGGAAATCCGCTGGAGCGCGCCGGCATCGGCTCTCTCGTCGCCGCGCACGGAATCGGCGCGGTCATCGCCGGTGGCTTCTGGGTGCTCTTGGCGCGCGCCCTCGGCTCGGGACTCTCCCGCCTGGACAATTTCACAGCGCTGCAACCGAAGGTCGCGAAGATCACCGCGCTCGTTTTCGCTCTGGGAGTGTTGTTCTATCTCCTGGCGGTCGGGCTTTTCTACGTCCTGATCGCCATCGAGGCTTCGAAGCGCGCCGAGCAACGCGCTCTTGAAGCGCAAGTCTTCGCCCGCGATGCAGAACTCCGCGCGCTGAAAGCCCAGGTCAATCCGCACTTCATCTTCAATAGTCTTCACTCCATCAGCGCGCTCACCAGTTCCGATCCCGCAAAGGCGCGCGAGATGTGTATCCTGCTCGGTGATTTCCTTCGCCGCACGCTCGGCCTCGGAGAAAAACATCTGATCCCGCTCGAAGAAGAGCTGGCTCTCGTGCGATCCTTCTTAAGCGTCGAGAAAGTGCGTTTTGGTGCGCGTCTCGACATGCAGGAGCAAGTGGACGAAAAATCGCTCGATTGCCAGGTGCCGCCGCTGCTGTTGCAGCCGCTGGTGGAGAACGCCGTTGTGCACGGCATCTCGAATCTCGTGGATGGCGGCTGGGTCCGCCTGGTCATTCGTCCTGAGGGCGAGAACTTGGCGATCGTGGTGGAAAACCAATGGGACGCCGAGGCGCCGAAGAAACGCCGCAATGGCCTCGGCCTCGAAAATGTCCGGCGGCGGCTGGCCACGGCCTTCGGTAGCCGCGCGCGCATGGACGCAACCAGCGATGGCGACGCTTTCCGCGTCAGCATAACTCTGCCGGCGGAAAGAAAGGCGAGCGCATCGTGAGCGCCGACGCGCAAACGAAAATCCGCGCTGTCATCGTCGACGACGAAGAGCTCGCCCGCCAGATGCTCCGTGAACTTCTCCGCGCCCACGCGGAAATCGAAATCGCCGCCGAATGTGCCAACGGCTTCGAAGCGGTCAAAGCGGTAGCCGAGCTGAAGCCTGATCTCTTATTCCTCGACGTGCAAATGCCGAAGCTCGATGGCTTCGAAGTCCTCGAGCTGACCGGCACCGACATGGCCATCATTTTCACCACGGCTTACGATCAATACGCCATTCGCGCTTTTGAAGCCCACGCTGTGGACTATCTGCTGAAGCCTTTCGGAGCGGACCGTCTGCAATCAGCCCTGACTCGCGCCCGCGAGCGCCTCGGCGGGAAAATTCCCGCGCCGGCGGAACTTGCCGCAGAAGCGCGCCCGCCCGCGCAATTCGCCGAGCGCATCGTGGTGAAAGACGGAACGCGTGTGCAGATCATCGCGGTAGGCAAGCTCGATTACGCGGAAGCGCAGGACGATTACGTCTCGCTATGCGCCGAAGGAAAAAAGCACCTGAAGCAGCAAACGATTTCAAGCCTGGAAAAAATCCTCGATCCAGCCCGCTTCCTGCGCGTCCATCGCTCGTTCATAGTGAATCTAGAGCGAGTAGCAAGAATCGAGCCTTACGGAAAGGATACCCACGTAGCAGTCTTGACCAACGGCGCAAAAATTCCAGTGAGCCGCAACGGCTACGCCCGCCTCCGCGAATTCCTAAAGTAGCGCCGGCGTCCCCGCCGGCATCTTACGACCAAGACGCAAGCCACATCTCGAAATCCACCGCGGCGCAACACAGTTCGTCCGACTATCCACCCATCGTGCTGAAATGCTCCGGCGTAATCTTATACATCACGCGCACTTCTCCCGGCTGCCGGTACGGATAAACGGCCTGCCCCAGATATTTCTGCGAGAGCGAATTGATATGCTCATCCGCTCCTTTTTCGGTAAATTCTGCCACGCGCCCGCGCACTTCCAGATAACGATACGGATTCTCGGGATCCGCAATGGCCAACGCCACGCGCGGATCGCGCTTCATGTTTTTGTCCTTTTGCCGTCCGCGCGCCGTATTGACGCGCACGTATTGCCCATCAAAATCGACCCAAACGGGCGTCACCTGCACGCTCCCATCCGGCATCAACGTGCCCAAATTGGCGAACGCTTTCTTCTGAAACAGATCGGCGAACTTCTCGGGGATTTTCTCTGCCATTACTTTCTCCTTCCAAATTAATTAAGACAAATTCACGCGGCGCATCGTGCCCGCTAATTCGTTTTCGGTGGAGCTGCAGGCGGCGCCGGCATCGCGAACTGCGAATCCTCCACCGGCACGTTCTGCTTCACCTCGCTCACCTGAATTGTAAATCTCTGCCCCGGCCGCGCCAATGTCCAACGATACGGAATCTTGACGCCGTCGGCGACGCGATAGTCGGCGAAGTCCACCTGCGAAGGATTTCGCCCGAGCGGCGTTTCGGCGTAACGAATCATGCGCACCAGCAGCCCCGACTCGGTATCGAAATAGAGCCGCACCGGCGGCCTGCCTTCTTTGGTCGCCTGCACGAGATAGACGTCGTGGTCGCCGATCTTTTCCGCCGGCCGCACGAGAAAACTGGTGAAGAGTTGTTTCACGTCGGCGGCAAAGTGCAACTGCGCGTCGAGACCGGCCACGTTGCTTTCCTGCTCCGTCATCGGCCGCGCCGGGCGTCCCGGATTGCTCAGCCAGCCATGGTGCCCGTCGAAGGCCGTGATGCTGTCGCCATCGCGCATGTGCATCATGGAGATGCGCTTGTCCGGCGCCTTGGCGAAGATATCGATCGGCACTTCCGGCCCGCCGGGAACCGAAAGCGAAGCCTTCTCGACGCGGCTGGTGATTTTCTCCACTGCCTCGCGCCCGCCGACCGCCTGCAAATACTTTTCCAGAATTTCATCGGCCGTCGGCAGCGGCTTCGCGGCGACCGCTTCATTCTCAGCTTCCGGCTTCGGCGGCGCATCGGAAATGATCGGCGTGCTCACCGGATCGTTCGATCCGCGATGGCAGGTAAAGCAGGTAACTTCGCGATTGCCTTTAAAATTCTCCTTATTGATGGCCATCATCATCAACATCATTTCGCGCGCCGTCTTCTTGGTCTGCTTGTCGTCCTTGTCCATCTGCCCCTGCACGTGGCAGAACTCGCATTCCACGCCGAGAGAAGAAGCGATGAATTGCATCGCCGGAATCAGCTGGTCAGCCGGCAAATCCTTGAGCACCTGAATATTCTTGAACTGCTCCTGCGTCAATTTGGGCTTCGCCGCCGCCGGAGCCTGCGCGTGTGCGTGCCCTCCGGCAATCGCGAACGCCAGCGCGCCCGCGAATCCCATCACCGTTGCCAGCCGCTTGCCCATTTTCCGATTCATCCTTAGTTCCTCCGCGCTCAAGCCGAAAGAGTGTATCAGACGCTTCGCGCTGGTAGCACAGGCACTCCTGCCTGTGAATGCTGTGGCTACGACGATTCGACAATAGCGGCAGTCGAGACGGCACACAGCCAAGAGTCGCTGTGCTACATCCCGCGTCGGCGAATTGCACAGATTGCCGTAAAATCAAATCGATATGACGAGCGGGACATCAAGAGAGTTGCAGTTCGCCGCCATCGCACTTGCCTCGTTCTTCTTCGCAACCAAAATCGCCGGACCATCTCGAATTGCCGTCGCCGCTCCGCAATCACAAGATTCAACCAAGGCGCAACCGACTTTCTACCGCGACGTCCTTCCGATCCTCCAATCTCACTGCCAAAGCTGCCACCGGATCGGCGGAATCTCCACCCTCTCACTCGAAGCATTCGAGCAAGTCCAGCGCAAGGCCGCGGCTATTGCTGATGCAGTGGCATCGCGCACCATGCCACCATGGTTCGCCGATGCAAAGATCGGCCACTTCTCGAACGACCCCTCGCTCTCGGACAAAGAGATCGCCGCGTTAGTCGCCTGGTCCGAATCAGGCGCACCGGCCGGCAATCCGGCCGACGTTCCTCCTCCGCGGCACTGGAATGCCGGATGGAACATCGCTCAACCCGACAAAATCGTCGAGATGCCGGTCGCGGTGAAAAT
The DNA here is from genome assembly GCA_963841235.1 of uncultured Acidobacteriota bacterium. Taxonomy (GTDB): domain Bacteria; phylum Acidobacteriota; class Terriglobia; order Acidiferrales; family UBA7541; genus Palsa-147. The sequence goes on from CAWJBU010000005.1 coordinate 306,543, forward strand.
TCCCGCGCAAGGCCAAGTCGAATACACCTACGAAATCGTTCCCACCGGCTTCACCGAAGACAAATGGGTGCAGAAGGTCGAGGTGCTTCCCTCGAGCCCCGAGCACGTCCATCACGCCGTGGTCTATGTTCGTCCGCCCGATTCGAAGTGGCTGCGCGGCGCGCCGGTGGGCACGCCGTTCACCGCCCCGATGTTCGCCGACGAAAAGCTGCGCCGCGATGCTCGCTGGACCGACAGCGACATCCTTCTCGTTTACGCGCCGGGCAGCTCGCCGGATGATTGGCCCGCGAACACGGCCAAATTCATCCCGGCGGGCTCCGACCTCGTCTTTCAAATCCACTACACCACGAACGGCCGTGCCGCCGAAGATCAAACCAGCGCGGGGCTGATCTTTGCCAAGACGCCTCCGCCGCAGCGCGTCCTGACGCTTCAGCTCACCAACGACAAATTCGTAATCCCGCCCGGCGTCGACGATTTCCGCGTCGAAGGCCACGGCACGCTGCCGAATGATTGCACTCTGCTGAGCTTCTTCCCGCACATGCACCTGCGCGGCAAGCGCTTCGAGTACAACATCGTCCGCAAGAACGGCAGCCTCGAACCGCTCCTCCGCGTCAATTACCACTTCCACTGGCAAATGAGCTACCGCCTGGCCGAGCCGCTGCCGATAAAAGCCGGAACCATGCTCCAAGCCGTAGCCTGGTACGACAATTCCACGAAGAACCCGCACAATCCGGATCCAACCCGCTCTGTAACCTGGGGCGATCAAACCACGGATGAAATGATGGTAGGTTTCTTCGACGTGGCAGTCGCAGCCAACATCGACAAACAGCGTTTCTTCATCCGCCCCCAGTAGCGCTGGCGTCCTCGCCGGCATCCGACGATCTCTCAGCTGCGACGAGCACCACTGACGCGCGGACTCGGCATCTCGACCCCCCGCGTTCCAGTCCCGTCGCGCTCTCGAACTCCGTGTCCCACCACATACACGCGTCGCGCTGCTGACACGCATTCACTTGGCCGACCTCTCCAAAACGCCCATTTAACAGCGATTTCCGCTGGCACCCCTCTTGCTCCCTCTCCCCACGTAGCTTCCGCCGAACCGAGAGGGCGGCGCCCATGCACACGCGAATCGAAGCTCTACCAGCCCATCAAGCAGCTCTACCGCCCCTGAGATCGCTCATTCGGCATGGGCCAACCGTGCTCTTGTCGCTGGTTGCGAATGCCCTAGTCATCGCCGCCGCGAGCGGCTTTCTCTACCTATCCTCTCCAGCGGGACTAACCGCCCGCGTCTCCGGAAACGAGGGCACCCTTGCGGCAGCAGCTAAGGCGAACACTACAAGCGCACGCACGAAGCCACGGAGCCAGCCAGCACTCTGGACCGACCGCTACCGCGATGGGACGCCCGATTTCCTCCGCCTCGACTCGGCCGCCGACCGCGAATCCTTCCGCCGCTGGTTCGCGCTGATCGCGGAATACCAGGCTTTCCGACAGCCCGGCGAAGTGCCGGCGGAAATCAACGATTGCGCTGCCCTGCTCCGCTATTCCTATCGCAATGCGCTGCGCAGCCACGATTCCGCCTGGACGCGCGAAACCGGCATCACGCCACTCAGCGATCCCGGCGCGATCGCCCAATACCGCTATCCGTTCACGCCGCTAGGAGCTGCCCTTTTTCGCGTGGCAGCAGGCCCAGCCTCCGAAGCCGACGCCAGCAAAGGCGCCTTCGCCGAATTTGCAGACGCCAAGACGCTGAAATCCCTGAACACTCACTTCGTCTCTCACGACGTGCAAGACGCCCGCCCCGGCGATCTCCTCTTCTACCGCCAGCTCGAAACCGATGAGCCCTACCACTCGATGATCTACGTCGGCGAAAGCTCCTGGCTCCCCGAGCCAGTTTCCGATTGGCGCGGCGCAGTGGTCGTCTATCACACCGGTCCGATCGGCAAAGCGCCGGGCGAAATGCGGCGGGTCACGCTCGCCGAGCTGCTCGATCACCCATCGCCGCGCTGGCGCCCCGTCGCGGGCAATTCCAATTTTCTCGGTGTCTATCGCTGGAACATTTTGAGGGAGGGCAACTAACGTGCTCCGCCGCTTTTCATTTCTTCTCGCGCTCCCGTTACTCTGCGCGATGCCCACCGCGGGACGCCACTCCGAAGCTTATTTCTCTCTTTCGACGAACGAAACATTCCTCCCCGGCGACAAAGTCAGCGTTCGGCTCTCGTCAAGTGGAGTTAAGGCTCTAGAATTTCGCGTCTACAAGGTGAACGATCCCGCCGTCTTTTTCGAACGCCTGGCTGACCCACACAATTTCGGCACCTCCACCCCGAAAGAACACGTCGAAGCCGCGACGCCCATCGAGCGCTTCCACGATTGGAAGCACAGGATCTGGACCAACATCCGCAATTTCTTCCGTGAACAATTCTCCGATGAATCGCGCGAAAAAATCCGCGAAGCGCAGGAGCGCAAAGCAAATCCGCAATCTGCCAGCGGCGGCAAGCCCGGTGCGAATCCTCCAACGACCGACATCTTCGCGCAGGTCCCGCTGCTCAATAGCTCGCAACTCGTCCTGCGCTGGCGGCAGGAAGTTCCTTCGCACTTCTATTACGAGCGCGAAAGCATCCCCATCGATTCGCTCGGCAAAGGCGTGTACCTGGTGGAAGCCACGAACGGCGAGCTGCGCGCCTACACCGTCGTCATCGTCAGCGAACTAGGAATCATCACGAAAATGGCGCCGGGGCAAGTTCTGACATTCGCGGCCGATCGCCGCACCGGCGCGCCAGTTTCCGGCGCGGATGTGCGCATCTGGTCGGACGCCAAAGAGCAATCGAAACTTCGCACCGACGCGAATGGCCTCGCCGAATCCGCGCTCCCGCAAGGCCGCTATCAGGACATCCGCATCGTCGCCGTTCACGGCGAAGACGTCGCTATCCTGACGCCCTACGCGTGGAATCTCAGCAGCAATCCTGGCGAAGACATCACTGGCTACATTTATACCGACCGTCCCATCTATCGCCCCGGCCATACCGTTCATTTCAAAGTGATCTTGCGCGCGCACAACGGCGACAGCTACCAACTCCCGTCGGGCAAGCCGGTGCAAGTTGAAATTCAAGATCCAACCGGCAAAAGCGTGCTGCGAACGAAGCTGCCGCTTTCGCAATTCGGCACGATCCACGGCGACTTCACCTTGGCCACAAATGCCGCTCTCGGCTACTACTCGATCTTCGTCACAACAAGCGACGCCAATGCCCGCTCCGCCAATGGCGGCTTCCACGTCGAGGAATACAAGAAGCCCGAATACGAAGTGAAAGTGACGCCGTCGCAGCCGCGCGTGCTGCAAGGCGACGAAATCACCGCCACGATTGAAGCCAAATATTATTTCGGCGAGCCAGTCGCGGGCGCCAGCGTCAAATACGTCGTCCACACGTCTTCTTTCTGGACTCCGTACATCGATCGCGACGATGAAGGAAATTCGGGCGAGGAAGAAGAAGGCGGCGACGATTCCGATTCCCAAGGCGACTATGACTACGACTACGATCGCCAGCAAGCCTCCGAACAATCCGGCAAGCTCGACGCCGACGGCAAGCTAACGGTTCATATCCCCACAAAGCCCGACGAACATCACCGCGACCTGCGCTACCGCGTCGAAGCGCGCGTCACCGACGACGCGAATCGCGAAATCTCCGGCGTTAATTTCGTGGTCGCCACTTACGGTACCTTCGCGCTGGGCGTCTCGACCGAAAGCTACATCTATAAGCCCGGCGACAAAATCGCCGCCATCGTCGTTGCGCGCGATTACGACGGCCATCCTGTTCGCACGCCGGTGCACGTCGATCTAGTGCGCGACCGATGGAACTACTCGCGCATGGATGAGACGGTGATCGCCTCGCAGGACGGCCAGACTGGCGACGACGGAACTGCACGCCTCAGCTTCACCACCACGGAATCCGGCAGCTTCATTCTCAAAGCGTCGGCCAAGACTCCCGAAGATCGTGAAGTCAATGGAAGCGAGTGGCTTTGGATTCCCGGCTACGATTTCGGCGCGGGCTGGTGGGGCGAAGGCCGCCGCCAGATTCGCCTGATCGCCGACAAAAAATCCTACAAAGTCGGCGACACCGCGCACGTCCTGATCATGACGGGTGTACCCGACGCGCACGTCCTCGTCACGACCGAAGGCCGCAACATTCACACGAAGAAAGTCGTCTTTGCGAAATCGCAAACGATAACCGTGGACATCCCGCTGCTCAGTAACGATCAACCCAACGTCTTCGTCGCCGCCGCATTTCTCAATGACAACAAGCTCTACGAATCCACGCGCAATCTGAAAGTTCCGGCAATTCAGACCAAACTGCACATAGAAATCGAGCGCACCAAAGATCAATTTCAACCGGGCCAGAAAGCGGGCTACACGATCATCGCCCGCGATGCATACAACAAGCCCGTCGCCGGCGAATTTTCTCTGGGCATCGTGGATGAAGCGATTTACGCCATCGCTCCGGAAGCTTCCGGCGACATACACGATTTCTTCTACGCCAACGTCTACGACCGCGTCTCCACCGAAGCCTCGCTCAGCTATTATTTCAATGGCGAGGCCGGCAAGAAGCAAATGATCCTCGCTTACCAGTCAAAAAATCGCACCGCGCTGGCGCAACTCAAGCCATCCCAAGCGCTGATCGACCCGAAGGTCCGCAAAGATTTTCCAGATACCGCGCTGTGGCTCGCCGACGTCCGCACCGATGCCAACGGCCGCGCTCACGCCGACCTGAATTTCCCCGATTCGCTCACCACCTGGCGCGCGACGGTCCGCGGCGTTACCGCTGATACGAAAGTAGGCAGCGCCGTCGATCGCGTGATCGTCCGCAAAAATCTAATGGTGCGACTGGCCGTGCCGCGCTTCTTCCGCCAGGGCGAGGAAGTCGTAGTCTCGACGATCGTTCACAATTATCTCGCCGCTTCGAAGACCGTCCACGTCTCGCTCGCGATCAAAGGTCTCGACATTCTCGATGGCCAGACGCGCGAAATCGAAGTCCCCAGCCGCGGCGAAGCCAAGCTTGACTGGCGTGTCCGCGCGCAATCCGTTTCCGAGGCCGATCTCCTTGCGAAGGCGCTGACCAACGAAGAATCCGACGCGCTCGAACTCACACTCCCGGTGATTCCGTTCGGGGTGAAACTCAACGACGCAAAATCCGGCAGCATTCTCGCCGCCGACGCCACCAACGACGTCACCATCACTCTTCCCGGCAATCCCGATCAATCCGCACCATCACTCGACGTCACGCTGAGCTCGTCGGTGGCCGGCAGCCTTTTCAATGCGCTCGATTACCTCACCAGCTATCCCTACGGCTGCACCGAGCAAACCATGTCCAGTTTCCTTCCTGACATCGTCGTCGCGAAAGCGATGAAGGATCTCCATCTCCAATCCACCGTAGACACTCCGGAGCTCGAAAAGAAAATCGCCGCGGGCATCGAGCGCCTCAAAGGATTCCAGCACGAAGATGGTGGCTGGGGCTGGTGGCACGATGACGATAGCCGCGTGTTCATGACCGCCTATGTCGTCAGCGGCTTCGGCCAGGCGCACGCCGCGGGCTACGACATAGGTCGCGACGTGCTCGCCAATGCCGAGAAATATCTGCTCACCTCGCTCGATCGCTCGCCGAACATGGAGCCGAATCTCCAGGCCTATGTGATCTACGCGCTCGCGCTCAACAACGTCTTCAAAGGCGAGTTAACGCAAGCAACTTGGGAAAAGCGCGACGCGATGAACACGCAAGGCCTGGCAATGCTGGGCCTCGCGCTGCAAATCAATGGCGAGACGCGCCGCGCCAAAGAAATCGCCGACAAAGTCGCGTCGCAGGTCACCGAAAGCGAACTCGAAGCCTACTGGCCTTCGAGCTACGACTATTTGATGGGCTTCGAATTTGACGACAACGCGGAAACTACCGCTTACGCCGTTCAGCTTCTCAGCCGCGTGCAGCCTTCGAGCGCGCTGCTGCCGAAAGCGGCGTTCTGGCTGGTCAATCATCGCGATGGCGGATATTTCTGGGTCAGCACCAAAGAAACCGCAATGGTGATTTTCGGTCTCACCGACTACGTCAAAGCCAGCCACGAGCTCGACGCCAATTTCAAAGCCGAGCTCACCATCAACGGCAAGCCCGCTCTCGCGCATCAATTCACGTCCGCCGATTCCTTCAGCGTCACGCAGCCGGCCATTCATCTCGACGCGTCGCAGCTGCACCCCGGCGCCAACACGATTCACATCCACAAAACCGGCACCGGCCGGCTCTATTGGTCCGCCAGCGGCCACTACTACTCGAACGAGAAGCGCGTGATCCAGCAGAACAAGCTCTCGCTCAACATCACGCGCGATTACTATCGCCTCGCGCTCGAACAACTGAAGGATCGCATCGTGTATCGCCTCGATCCGCTCGCGGGCGAACTCCACGTAGGCGACGTCGTAGCCGTGCGCGTCACGGTGGCTGGCAGCGATTTGCACTATCTTTTGATCGAAGATCCGATTCCCGCGGGCGCAGAATCCATTTCGCGCGACGATCTCTATGAATTCGCCAGCAAGCCCGCCTGGTGGGAGCGCTGGTACGTCAGCCGCGAACTTCACGACGACCGCGTGGCATTCTTCCAGACCGATTTCTACGGCCGTCATCACGAGTACGTCTACCTGTTGAAAATTGTGAATCCCGGAAAATTCAACGTGAGCCCCGCCATGGTCCAGCCCATGTACCAGCCGTCGATCCAGGCGACCACCGACGCGGCCATTATCGAGGTGAAATAATGTCGAGTTTCGAAATTCTTCACGATGCTAGATCGAGCCTGCTTCACAGCAAGCGCGTTTGGCTCATCCAATTCATAGCCAATCCGCTGCTCTTCGCGCTGTTCGTCGGCTGGCTGCTGCTGCCGGTCGCGACCGAATTCCATCTGCTGCTGAACGGCCTTGTGATCGTGGTCGTTGCTGCGGCCGCGCTGGTGCTCCACGGGGGGACACTCAATTTTTACTCCGCGCAGCACGGCGATGAAAATGCCCCTGCTCGCATTGCTTTCGGTCGCGCCGCGCGAAATATTCTCGCGGTGGCCGCGTGCGCCGCGCTGATCTTTGTGCTCTGGGCGCTGCTCGATGCCACCGAGTCCGCGCAGCTCACACTGCCGTTTTACGTCCGCTCGCTGCTGCCGGAATTCATTCGCCGGCGTCTCGAGCCATCGTGGTTTCAAATCGCGCTGGAAGGAATTGTGTTCGCGATCCGCTGGGTGGTGATTCCTGGATTTGTGCTGCCACTGCTCGTCGAAGCTGCGAACTCCGGAATTCGTGCGTTCGGAAAGCCGGGCGGAGCAGCGGTAAGAAATTCTGCGAAGCGCGTGAGCTATTGGCTGGTCCTGCTTCTTGCCGCGGTGGCGGGATTCATCGCGCCCGCGTCGCTCATGGAATGGTCGCCCGAGTTCAAGAATCCTACGCTGCATCTCGAAGCCATCAGCTTGGCCGCGCGTCTTTCGGCGTCTTACATTCTTGCTGTCGCATCGTGGCTGCTGGTCTGCTCAATCGTGGGACGCCTGAGCAGGCCGGTCACCGCCAGCGGCAGTGATGCTGCGGGGAATTCCGCGGCTTAGCCAGCCAAGAACTTTTTCCTTGCCATGCTCGCGAACGAGAGAAGCAACGCGCGTTCGCGCCGCGGCGTAGGCCTTCTCGACTTCGTCGCGCTTCTGCGACTTCTCCAATATCGTTTCCATTTGCTCGACCGTCATCGAGCTATCCGCTGCGTCATGCGGTGCTCCACTCATGGAGGGACTCGAGAGATAGAGCACGAGCCCTTCGCGGAACCACACCGGCGTTCCCGCCCGCGCTTTCTCTTCCACCAGCAGATGCAGCAGTTCATGCCGCAGCGTGGATTCGAGAACGCCTTTGCTTTTCAGCGTCGCCAGCGGCTGCAGACGAATGACTCGCCCGCGCGTGCTTGCCGCCACCCAGCCCGGCTGCCCCGTCTGATCCCGGTACGCGTCCATCGTCGCGAAGACTTTCAGTTGCACGCGGAAGGAAACATCCCAGCCCACATTTTTCTCTTCGTCGGCCAGAAGTTTCTCAGCGGCTGGGAGAATCGATTCGTCCTGCTCCGGCGCCGTAGTTTCCAATTCGAAATGATCGCTCGACGTTTTCTGCCACTGCGCGGTGGCACCCTGCTTTGCCAGTTGCGTTCCCGGATAGTAGAAATCCAAGATCTCGCGATAGTCCTTACCCTCGACCGCCATTTCTTCCGCGCCGGTCTGGCACATTCCTACGCCATGCCCCGCGCCGCGTCCGAAGAAAACCGCGCGATCGCCCTGGGTGCGCACTTCGAAGAGATCGCTGCGAATTTTGTTCCATCCGAGCGAGCGCGACACTGCATAGCGAAACGTCGACGCAGAAATCAGAAAATCATCCGCCGCACCGCCGGCAAGCCGCAGTTTCTGCGCCCGGCCGCTCGTCGATCGTCCAGCAATCTCGATTTCCGTCCAGCCTCTTGGCGGCGCAAGCGCGGCGGCGCGCAATGCCGTATCCACGTCCGCCAGCGCAATCACGCTTTCCCACTTCAAATCGCCGGAAACAACGCAATAGGGATCGGTATGCCCGCGCAGATACGTCGCAAAAATGTCCGGCCAAATTTCGTTCGCAGCCGCTACCATTCCGCCGCAATTCTGATGGTAATACGTGCGCGCCGGCGCGCCCTCGAATTCCAGAATCTCGCCGTGCGTAGCCTCCACCGCCGCGCGCGCTCGCGGATTCCTCGAATTCCAGCGCACCACCTGGCAATGAGTCGTATCGCAGAAATCGAAACCGTCTTTTTCGTGCGCGCCGCGGAATTTCGTTGCATAGGTGCGCACTGCGACGGCCATGGCCTTCAGCGCCTCATCCTTCCATGAATCGCTCGCCTCGGCCGCAAGCACTTCCGCGACGTATTCTTCCTGCGGCACGGTGACCGAGAGGCTCAGACGGTCCTCGCGCGCATCAACGCGCAAAGGAAAGTGCAAATTGATTGCAGGAAGTTCGTCCGCTTCGATGCGGTAGTTCCCGGTGAGACGCAATTCAGCGACGCCATCGGCTCCGGCAATCGTCAATCGCTCGCCCGAAGCTCGCACGGAAACACTTGCGCCGGATTTCTCTTTGCAGGAAGGGCAAGTTCGCCAGTGCAGTTCGCCGCTAACAGCTCGAACCGTGGCCGCCGCCGGAGGATGCATCGTGAAGAGACCGACGCGCACATCTTGTGCTCTCGCCGCGCTCGGCACGAGCGCACGGGCAATGGTCCAGGCGGCCAAAAATTCCACGCGCAATTTCAGCGTCCGCCTGGGCGGAGACACCCTGTGCTTGCCGCTTTGAGCCGCGAACGCGCGCGCGATTTTCAAGGTGATCTCGGATGCTTCGCGAACGCCGCGAGCACAGGCTGCGCCAGCGCCGCTGCGTCGCCGCCGCGCCCTCGCTCGACGTAAACCATGATGGCAATCTCCGGCTTCTCCGCCGGCGCATAGCCCACAAAAAATCCATGCGACTGCGGCCGCCCGGGCGCTTCCGACGTCCCGGTCTTGCCTGCGATTTTCATTCCCTCGACGAATGCTGCATGTCCCATGCCAAATTCCACCGAGCCTTCGAGTCCGGCCAGCACCGGCGCATCGGCATCCGCCATGCCGCTGCGGCGCACGCGCAGCGCCAGTTTGCGGTACGCCTCGAGCAACTCGAGCGGCGTCACTTCCACGCCTCGATGCCCGAGTGCCTCGAGCTCCATGTCCTCGCGCGTGCCCGCGCGCTCGATTCGCCCCGTCGCCTCACCTTCCGCCAGTCCGGACGCCGAATCGAATCCCAATCGCCGATAGAGCTGCACGACTTCATCTGCATCGAAGCGCACCGCCGCCTGCGCCACATACGAGTTGCACGAATACGCGATCGCCTCGGTGGCATCGAGCTGCGTCACGTCTTCCGGGTGCGTGCAATCCATGCGCACCGTGCCGATCCACAACGGCCTGTGGCACAGCAGCTTTTTCTGCGGATCGAGCCGCCCCGATTCCAGCAACGTCATCACCACGAACGGCTTCACCGTCGAGCCCGGCGATTCCAGCCGGTGCGCCGCCACGTCCATCCCGCGCGCAGCCAGAATTTTTCCCGACTCGACGTCCACCGTCACAATCGCGGTGGGCGCCGGCGTTTCATGCTCGATTGCCTGCTGCAGCTCCGCCGCCAGCGCGCGATCGAGCGGCAATCCGTCGGCAAATCGCGTCCCAGAATGTTGTCCGCGAGCGTCCGCTGCGAGCAGGCCGACCAGCGCTGCCGCGCACGTGAATGTTTTCATCCATACTTTGCGATTCATCTCTTTTTCTCGTTAGATTCTCGCCCCAACAATTGCCAGTATTGCGGAGCACAGCCAGTGCGTGAAGCAACTTCGTCGCCAGAATTTCTATGGTAGAGCCGGCGCTGCTTGAGTCTAGTGAACAGTGATGGTGACTTGCGCGGTGGTGCGGCCGAAGGCGTTTGTAGCGTAGAGCGTGTAGGTCGTCGTTGCTGCCGGCGTCACAGTGACGCTCGTGCCGCGCACTGCGCCTGCATCCGGCGAGATGACCAGATACGACGCGGACGACGTGTTCCAATTCAGCGTGACCGGCGTTCCGGCCGATACGTTGGTCGAGCTGGCGGTGAAGCTGCTGATCGTGGGCGCGGCGCCTTGCGGCACGTTTGACGCGGTATAGATCGTGTCCATCTTCACGACTTCGAAATTCGAAGTGGAAACTCCATTCAGCAAATGCAGATCGTCGTTGCTCCAGCGATCGTCGGGTGCGCCGCTGATGTACATCGAGCTCCCGTTGTCGGCGTTGATCATGCCGTATTTCTTCAGCGCCTTGAGGATCACCTGGTTGGCCGCAGAGAATCCGGAAATGTCGAAGTTCGCTTTCAGGCGCAGCCGCATGCCCATCGGCGGCGCATTCACGTTCGACGAATTCGATGCCCAGTGCGTGGCAGGCAGCACAAACGCAGCGCGGCTCTGCGAGAAAGTCACGCGAATGGCGTGCTTGATTTCGCCCGCCGCGACTTCGTCGTAGCGCACCAGCCCCGCGAAAATCGAAAGCCCTGCTGCGTCGGCTGAAGTCCAGGTGTACGGCCGGTCGTTGTAGTTCAGCAAATCCCAAACGGCTGCGGAGTCCGCGTTCCAGCTTCCGTCGCTGTTGGGGTACGAACTATAGAGTTCGTAGAGCCAGCAATTCGAGTTGTCGAGCACCAGCACGTGGCGATCGCCGCTGCCGGGATTCGGATAGCCTTCGATCGGCGCGTCGGACGGCACCGGCATCGGGCCCGGATCGCTTTCATCGCCGTAGGCCGTGAAGTCGATCGGCACGAGTGGCTGGCCGCTGCCGACGACAACGTACGGAATGCCGATGGTGCTGCCTTGATATTGGCCCGCGCCGAAGTCCGGATGCATGGTAATGCCCGGGCCGATGAAATCGATGATGGCTGCGGAGTTTGGATCCACCTGCGCGCCGGAAATGTCCGTGTTCCATGCGTTGTCGGCTGGGAATGGAAGGAAACCGTTGAGGCTGCCGCCCTGGCCGAGGCTCATTCCGCTGCACGCGCTCGGATTGGTCGTCCCGTTCACCAGCAAATTCACGGAGCCGGAGCTGGCGCTGCCGGGATCGGGATTCGTGACGCTGACGGCGAAAGTTCCCGGCGATGCGGCGTTGCCGGTGGCCGTCAATTGCGTTGACGAGACGAATGATGTGGTGAGCGCCGCGCCCGCGAGCATCACTTGCGCGCCGGAGACGAAATTGCTGCCCGTGACAGTGAGCGAGAATGTGCCGGTGTTGATTGACGAAGGCTGAACGCCGCTGATGGCGGGAATCGGATTGAGTACATCGACGGTTGCCGTCGCGCTGAGCGATGAATCGCTGGTGCTCACGGCTTTTACCGTCACCGAATTCGGATTCGGAAGCGTGGCCGGAGCGGAATACATGCCCGAAGCGCTAATCGTGCCGGTGGTGGCGTCGCCGCCGACCATGTCGTTGACCGACCAGGTGACATCATTGTTCGCCGCGCCGGTCACAGTTGCAGAGAATGACTGCGTGGCGCCGATGCGCACGTTCGCGCCCGACGGAGAAATGGCCACGCCGGGATTCGATCCGCCGCCGGAGCCACCGCCGGAACCGCTCTTGCCGCTGCTGGCCGTGCCGCAGCCGGCGATAAAGACTATCGATAGGCATGCGCACAGAGCTACGAGCGCTCGCGTCAGGTTCGGTGAGTTCTTGGCTTGGCGAATTTTGTTTTTGCTCTTCATTGATTGCCCGAAGTGGCCGCCGAAGGCTGGGTGGCGGGGACGGAAAATTATGAGCGATGCGATTGACGGCTACTACTGGCCGGACGGCCAAGTTGGGTACAGTGGCAGGGCAGACCAGACTGCGCGACTAGGGCACCCAGTCGGCGATGAAGACGTTGATTTCATGCGGGGCCTTGGCGTTGCGGTTGGAGATGAAGACCAGTTTTTTGCCGTTGGGAGAGAATTGCGGGAAGGCGCTGAAGCCGCCGGCGAAGGTTACTGGCTCGACCTTCTTGCCGTCGCGATCGACGGAGTAAAGCTCGAACTGGCTCGAGCCGGCGTGCTCGTAATTTGAGGAAAAGATAATTTGCCGGCCGCTGGGAAAAAATGCCGGCGCGAAACTTGCGCCGCCGAGCTTGGTGATTTGGTGCTGTTGCGAGCCATCGCTGCGCATCAGCCACAAATCCATTTCATTCGGCTCGACCAGATCCTGCGCCAGCAGCGATTTGTAGCGCGCGATTTCCTGCTCGCCCGTAGGATGATGCGCGCGATAGACGATCCATCTTCCGTCGGGCGAAAAAAATGGGCCGCCATCGTAGCCGAGCGTGTTGGTCAGGCGGCGAACATCCGTGCCGTCGGCGTTCATCGTGTAGATGTCGAGATCGCCGTCGCGCGATGAAGTGAAGACGATTTTCCTTCCGTCGGCCGAGAGCGTGCCTTCGGCGTTGTAGCCGGGGGGCTCGGTGAGCGGCTTCTCGATCTTGCCGTCATCGCTCGCGTAATACATCTGATACGCGGAATAAACCGCCCACACGTAGCCGTGCGAATAATCGGGGCGCGGCGGGCAGTCATCTCCGGCGCGATGCGTCGAGGAATAGAGAACGTGCTTGCCGCTGGGATAAAAATAGCCGCAAGTGGTGCGGCCTTTGCCGGTGGAGAGCAGGTGAATATTCGTGCCGTCGATGTTCATGGTGAAAATCTGATCGCATTTGTAAGGCTCGCGCGTGGACATGAAGATGAGGCGCTGGCCGTCGTAGCTGAAATAGGCTTCGGCGTTTTGTCCGCCGAAGGTGAGCTGCTTGACGTGGCGCAGATGCGTCTCGCGCGGATCGCGCAACGGATCATCGGGCGTGCCTTGCACGACGGGACCGACGCCGCCGAGGCCGGAAGTGGCGGTCTTCTGCTGCGGCTCTTGCGCGAGATTGCTGCGCGATGTGGCGGGAATTGAGGCGAGCAACGCGACGGCGGCGGCCACTTTTGCCAGCAGGTTTGGACGAAAATCAGGCATGTGAAATGGGCTCCGAGCGATGGTTTCTAACCGAAACGTGTGGACGAATAGAAAAGCCCGTAAGTCTAACAAAACAAAGGATGGCGGTCATTTCTACTCGAGACAGATTAACAAATTCCCGGGAGCGGTTTTTGGAGGTTTTGGGAACGGTGGAGCGGCGGGGAAGGATTGATTCTTGCGGGGCGAAGGGAGTCGAAAAACTCCGGGAGCTGTCCGCGCTGGATGAGGAGATATTGGCGCCGAGTTGCTCGTAAGATGCCGGCAGGGACGCCGGCGCTACCAGGGCCCAATTCATTCAAATCCTCCTCAATTGACCGTAGCATGGATTGGGGGAAATTTCATGGGGCGGATGCTGTGGAATTGAGGGCGGGATTGCGAGAGGGCTCCGCCAAAGATTCCAATTGTTATACGCCGAACTTTAGACGCTGAGGATTTTGCGGAATGAGAGTTCAGCGATTTAGACGATGACTTATTTGAGTGGTGTGCGATCTTACCGTTGCGCCGTACTTTATATTTGGATCACCCCGGACCGAACTGCGGGAGGGTCTAAAGACCCTCCCCTACGAAACCATCGCCGGAGATGTTGCCGAGCGTCGCGTTGGGAATTTATTTCTTGGTGGCTTTGCTTTCGAAGACCGTGCTCCACGCGCCACCTTCAGGCTGCATCTCTAACTTGGACGTATACGACGTGGGAGACACCTGCTTGACGGTGTAGCGAGACTTAAACATCTTGCCGCCCATGGTCGCCTCGCTGGTCCATGTCCACGTGTCGCCGTCGAGCGTGCCCGTGGCCGTGATGGTCTCGCCGTTCGAAGCAAATTCGTTATACGTATAAACTTTTTTCTCGGTGTCGTAGCCCCAAATCGCCATGCTCTTTTCGGTGCCCATAGAGCTGGTTTCTTCCGAATGGCCGATCAGGAAAAATCCGCCTTCCATCCATTCGATGTGGGTGGTGTTGGTGAACTTGGTTGCCGTGGCAGCGAACATCCCGGGCTTTATTTCTCCCTCGTCGGTCCACGTGCCGACAAAAATTTCGAGTTTTTTCACTTCCGGCCCGGGCTTCGGCGCGGCGGGAGGATTTTGGGCGGATGCGACGACCGGCAATGCGAGAATCAGGAGCAGCAATGTTGCGAATGTGCGGTGCATGAGCAAGTACTCCTTTTAGCTGGGCTTTCAGAATTTTCGTGCGGTGCAGTATTCCGGGTTGCGAGACAAATACTAGGCTGCGTGGTTCGAGCAAGTCAACTCGGAATACGGTCGCGATTCGGTGCTCCGAGTGAGTTGCTTCACGCGTTGGCCCGGGGCGTTCCCTGCGCTAAAGCGCATCGTTAGAGGCGTGGCATTTCTCGGAGCGCTGAAGCGCTCCTCTCCCGCATGAATGCGGGGGCTCCCACCGGTGCGAGGCGCTTAAGCGCTCCTTTTGCCGTCCGCGATATTTTTGGCGGACGTGGTCTCCCGGCGAAAGGCTTAGTGGCAGGATGCGGTGCCTTGATCGCGGAATGTGCCGCCCGCGATGGGAATGAATTCCCAGTCGTAGCTTTTGGCGTGGAGCGTTAGCTTGAGGATTCCGAATGTGCCGGTGTTGTGGGCTTCGCTGGTGGATTCGATCTGACCGAACTCGCGGGTGTTCTTGCCGCCGGTGCCGGCGACGAATTCGCGGATGCCGCGGGCAGGGTCGCGGACGCCGTCGGGATTTTGCGACGCGAAGCGTTCGTAATCGTGATCGTGGCCGTTGACGACGACGTCGGCGTTCGCTTCGTACAGGGCTTGCCAGAGAGGTTTTATTTCCAGGTCGTTGCCGTGCTTGGCGCCGGAGCTGAAGAGCGGCTTGTGCCAGTAGGCGAGCGTGCAGGCCACGGGATGCGCGGCGAGATCGGAGCGTAGCCATTTCTCCTGCGGTGAGCCGCTGCCGCAGCCTCCCAGCTCGTCGCATTCGCTGTTGAGTACGATGATGTGCCAGGCGCCGAGATCGTAGCTGTAATAGCCTTTCTTCGGGTCGCCCGCGACCGCGCCGAAATAATCGAAGTAAGGAGCGGCGCCGGTCGAGTGGAACTCGTGATTGCCGGGGGCGGGACGCGTGCGGGATTTCACGCGGCCCCAGGTTTTGTCGTAGCAGTTGGCGAATTGCTCGGCGGTGCCGCTGGAATAGGCGAGATCGCCGACGGCCATGACCGTGCCGGGAATTCGTTCGAGGAGCTTGGCAGTGGCCTCTGCGCCGGAGAGATCAGCGCAATCGGCGATGTCGCCGGCGCCGGCCAGTATGGCGTCTGTTGAAACCGCGGAGGAATTCGCAGGCATGGTCCCGGATTTTTGAGTCGCAGCGATCGAGGCCCCGGCGAGAAAGAGGACCAGCGCTCTCGCGGCTGCACGTCTGTTCAAGAACGATGCTCTGAGACGATGTGAGAACTCGGCCATCTTACCTCAGCGGCTAGAGCCACTCCAATTTCACGGCACTTGTGGCACGGCCGCCCCCGCGCCCTGGCAAAATTTAGCGGTTCGCACAACTCTTATTTCTCGAACGTTGGATTCCAGCGCAGGCCAAACTCGTAGGTCGGCTTGTAGAATTCGCGCTGGGCCACATATTGCTGGCTGCCGTTGTAAAAGCCGAAGACCGAGTTCGTCAGGTTCAATCCCGAAAAGATGAATTGCAAGCCGGGCGCGACGCGAATGGCGGCCTGCGCGTCCACTTGAAAGTGCGTATAGAGATATTGGTCTCCGGCAGGACCGTGCGGGCCGAAATCCGGACTTCCGCCGCTCTGATATTGATAGGCGAAAATGCTTGGGCCGTTGTACGACAGGCCGGCGCGAACGGAAAGACGTCCACGGTCGTAGGTGGGACTCACATTCCAAAGATTGGGCGCCTGGCGCTGAAGCGCCGGCGTATCCGGACGGCCGGGCAGACTATAGGCGCGCGAATCGGTCCAAGTGTAATTCGCGGAGATTCCGAAGCCGCTGAGAAAGCCGGGAAGGAAAGTCATGCGCTGCAAGTAGGCGATCTCGAACCCCCAAAGATGCCCGTTCGAGCCATTCCTAAGCTGGAAAACCTGATCGCCGGCGAACTCGCCAGTGGTGGGCAGCGAAACAAATTCATAGATCGGGTCGCTGAGCTGCTTGAAAAAGAACCCGCCGGTAATTTTGCCGAACGGCAGAAGGTAGTGCTCGAAGAGCACATCGTAGTTGTTGGCATATTCGGGCTTGAGATCGGGATTGCCGATGTTGATGGCCGGAGGATTCTGCGAGAAATCCTGCTGGACGAAGGGAACGAGATCGAAAGGATCGGGCCTGGCGATGCCGCGGCCGTAGACGGCGCGAATGTCGGTGTTCTTGCCGATGGCGTATTGAATCGAGACGCTCGGGAGCACGCTCAGGTAGGACGCATTGGAAGTATTGGGCGCGGTGGAGACCCAATCGCCGTTGACATCGTTGGTGACCACATTGCCGTTGATATCGAGCTGGGTGCCCTCGAAGCGTACGCCGAACTGAATGCGGAATCGGCTGAATTGAAACGTATTCATCACGTAGCCCGCGGAGACGCGCTCGATGAGTCCGAAATTGTTCGCATCGGTGTTTAGATGGCTGTCGCTTACGTCGAGGGTGAAATCCGCGGGATTGGCGTTGAAGAAGGAAACGATTTGGTTGTAGTTGGTGACCGGGCCGTAGCGGTAGTTGCCGTTATAGTAGTTCGAGTTTGTGAAGCTGTCGAGGAACTGGCTCATGGCAAGCACAGGAGCAGCGCCGCTCGGCACATAATCGTCCTCGGAGGCGTTCTGGAATTTGTGGCCGTTGCGGACCTTGCCTCCGACTTCGAGAATTCCCGTCACGGAGCCGAGGTGATACGTCTTGCCATAGGAAGCGCCCGCCTGAAGATTCAATTGCGCGGTGAGTCCCTGAGAGGTGACTGCCAGAGCGGTGAGTTGGTATTGCGTCGGATCGTAGACAGGAGAGCCCGCCGCGGTGCAGCTGGGACTAAACTGCGGGATGTACTTGTCGGTTGTCGCGGCAGGATCGAAGACGCAGTCGGTCAAATTTGACAAGGGCGAACCTGAGATGGGATCGAAAGTGGCGCTTGGATTACCAGCCGCGTAGAGCTGGCGTGAGCGCGAGGCCGCCAGTTCCCAACTGAACCACGAGGAAGAGAAGAGGTGCTTGCCGCCGAGGGTCAGGCTGGCGATCGCGTAATCCGGACGCCGACTGGAAGTTCCGAACTCAGGCACATCACCACTGTTCAGTGTGTAGACCCACTTGTCGCCGTAGTCCTTGAAGTCGGAATACAGCCCGCGAAGATAGAGGCCCGAGCCTTCTCCGAGTTTATAGTCCGAGCTGCCGGCGAAACCATAGCGCGTCCGATCGTAACGATATTCGCGAAGGTCGATACTGTCGTAAGTGGGCGCGGCGAAACCCGAATCGATGCCGGGTTCGATGTCGTCAATGCCGCGGCCATTGAAATCGTAACTGCCGCCGAAGAGGATGCCGAAGCGCTTCTGGGCGCCGAAGCGTTTGCCGATGGTGCCGTCGAACTGATCCATGTAGCGGCCGCCGATGATCGGAGTGTAGCCGCCGAGCCCGTTGAGGCTGATGGTGGGTTGGTCACCGGCGGTCTTGGTGACCAGATTCACGGAGCCGCCGATGCCGTCGCCATCCATGTTGGCGGAGAGGGTTTTGTTAATTTCGATGGACTCGACCAGATCGGCGGGAATCGAGTCGAGCTTGACCTGGCGAACGTCGGCTTCGGGTGAGGGAACGTTGATGCCGTCGAGCGTGACGTTGTTGAGGCGCGGCTCGGTGCCGCGAATCTGTATGTACTTGCCCTCGCCCTCGTCGCGTTCGAGCGAGACGCCTGGGAGGCGGCCGACGGCGTCAGCGATGTTGGCGTTGGGGAGGCTGGTGATTACGTCGGAAGTGATGACTTGCGAGATGGTGTCGGAGGTGCGCTCGCGATTTACGGCCTCGGCATCGCCGCGAGCGGCCTCGGCGGTGACGATGATCTGCTCGTTCTTGGTGGCGACTTTCAGGCTGGCTTCGACGCGGGCGGTTTGACCGGCGGCGACGGTTACGGTGGAGGCGAACAGTTCGAAGCCGACGTAGGAGACGGTGACGGTGTACGGGCCTGGAGCAATGTTCTGGATGATGAACTCGCCGCGATCGTCTGTCGCGGCGGAGAAGTCCGCAGGTTGCAGCACAACTTTCGCGCCTTTCAGCGGAGCGCCGGTGGAGTCAACGGCGCGGCCGGTGATGGCGCCTTTGCCGGTCTGGCCGTAAGCGGCGGGGCTCGCCATGACGATGGCGGCGGCGAGAAGGATGGCGATCCTGCCGGCCCGTGATTTTGTCCGCGAAGTGGCGAGACTCATCGCATGTTCTCCTCTGTCTTGGGTTGGCCAGTTGAGCGCGCGCGTGCGTACACCCGGCTAGACATCTTGGTGCGCTGGACTATTGCGGCTATTTAGCGCGGGGAGCGAGAACAGGCGATGAAGGAACGATAAACAGTCAATGAATTGAATCGAGATTGCGCATGGAAAATGATCGCGTGCGGGGCAGAGTTCAAACGGGGATTACGTATGATCGGCGCGAGGCTACGGCGCCATGCCTTCGTCCATCCATTGCTTGAATAGTGCGACGCGATCTGCGGGCCATTTCCCGTCGCAGGGCATCGAGCCATCTGCGAGAGTGCCGTAGATCGCTTGAGCCTTGCCTTTCACGTCGGCGAAGGACGAAAGGTCGAGGCCGTAGTCCTTCATTGCGGAGACGTCGGGATCGTCGCGGAAAAGCGGCCGAATATCTTTCGCATAGCTGAGAGCCATGGGATCCTCCACAATCTAGATAAAGATTCCCCGGGAAAAACTCTCGTGCGTCGCTGCTTGCTGGCGTCGACTTACGCTCGAATTCATACCGGCGTTATCGCAGATTTTAGCGCCGGAAGTCTACTCCGCCGCACCTACTTTTTCTTGCCCGCTGCGCTTTCTGATTTTCGATAGGCTTCCTGGGCGAGCTCATAGGCTTTGGCGGAGTGTTCCATGGCTTGCCGGGAATATTCGTGGCCGGTCAGATGGTCGCCTTTGCCGTGGTGCGTGGCCGCGACGCGGTGCGCGTGCGCGGCGAGATCGTGAAACTCTGCGGCTCTTTGATGCGAGTCATTTGGCATTATCTTCTCTCCCGAACGGCCGGCTGCGTTGCCGGGGCTGAGCAAGTGATCGCGCGTGTTTGGTGGGCCCGCCAGGATTCGAACCTGGGACCAACGGATTATGAGTCCATCGCTCTGACCAGCTGAGCTACGGGCCCCCGTAGAGCAGGATATAACATTGAGGATGGGGATTTCACGCTTCTCACAAGATAGGTGGAAATGGAGCGGTGCGGTCACCGAAGGTGATTCGATCGTGAAGTGCTCGCTCCGTGCGTGATTGTTGCCCTTTGCGGAGTTTGCGGTCGTCGGATGCCGGCCACTCGCGGCTCGGGGTAAACAGGGACGCCGGCGGTACGAAGCCACGGCGCCTTAACGTTTGCGGGGTTTCTTTGCGCGGGGCTTTTTTGCGAGGAGCCCGGCTTGAAGTTTTTTCGGGAGTTTCGCGACGACTAGGGAGTGGGCCAGGCGAAGTAGACGCTCAAGTTCGTGACGTGGAAGCGCGGATTCGGATTCGAGGGCGACCCAGTGGGCGCGCGCGAGATAGGGGGCTGGGATGATGCCCGGGCGTTCGATTAACTCGGCGAATTCTTCCGGGCTGGTCTTGAGCGAAAGCCAGACGCGCGCAGGCTCGAGGCGAGCCACGGCGAACATTTTTCCGCCGACTTTGAAAACCAAATCATCTTCCCATTGGATTTGTTCCGTGGCGTGGGGAAGAGAGAGGCAAATGCGGCGGAGCCAGTCGATGTCCATGCGCAGGAGAATACAAGAGATGGTTCGGTGTTGGTAGCGCCGGCGCTGCCAACGCGCGGAGTTGGCGTTTGCTGCACGCGGGCTGGATGGAGGAGGATGTGCGCGCGGAAAACTTGCTATAGTCGAACGGTTGTTCGTGTGAAGTGAAATCGCAGCGAAAGTCAGGAGCGTAGAGCGGATGGGCGCGGATCGCAAGCCGGAATTTTTTGCTGGGAAAGACATTCGCATCGGGATTATCGGGTGCGGATATGTGGGATTGCCGCTGGCGCTGCGCTTTGCGGAGACTGGGCAGCGCGTGACGGGCTTTGATACCGATCCCGGGAAAGTGGAGAAGCTGAACGCGGGGCAGAGCTACATCCAGCACATCTCCGCGGCCAAAATTGCCGAGCACGTGAAGGGCGGGCGGTTCGGGGCGACGACGGATTTCACCAAGCTGCGCGAGATGGATGCGGTGTTGATCTGCGTGCCTACGCCGCTCGATGAACGGCGGGAGCCGGATTTGAGCTACGTCGAGCAGACGGCGCTTTCAATCGCGCCGAATCTGCAGCGCGGGCAATTGATTGTGCTGGAGAGCACGACTTATCCAGGTACCACGGAAGAGCTGGTACTGCCGATTCTCGAACGCGGCGGGCTGAGGTGCCCGATCACCCGGGCTGCCGGATCGGAAAATGTCGCGACGGATTACTATCTGGCGTTTTCACCGGAGCGCGAGGATCCGGGCAACAAGCAGTTCGGCCTGGCGCAGATTCCGAAAGTTGTGGGCGGAACGAATCCGCCGAGCGCACGGGCGGCGGCGAATCTTTACGCGCAGATTGTGTCGCGCGTTGTGCCGGTGAGTTCGACGCGAGCGGCTGAAATGGTGAAGCTGCTCGAAAATATTTTCCGCTGCGTGAATATCGCGCTGGTGAACGAATTGAAGCTGCTCGGGCTGCGCATGGATATCGATATTTGGGAAGTGATCGATAGCGCCGCGACGAAGCCTTTCGGATTCATGCCGTTTTATCCCGGGCCGGGATTGGGCGGACATTGCATCCCTGTCGATCCTTACTATTTGTCGTGGAAGGCGCGCGAGTTCGATTTTGCCACGCGATTTATTGAATTGGCGGGCGAGATCAATACTTCGATGCCGTATCACGTGGTCAGTTCGGTGGCGGATGCGTTGAACGAGCGGCAGAAGAGCTTGAAGGGCTCGAAGATTTTGCTGCTGGGCGTCGCCTATAAGAAGGACGTGGACGATTTGCGCGAATCGCCTTCGCTGAAGCTGCTTGAGTTGCTGACGGCGCGTGGGGCGAAGCTGGACTACAACGATCCCTATTTCCCGGCGCTGCACAAGATGCGGCATTACGATTTTTCGCAGATGCGCTCGGTGGAGCTGACTCCCGCCGCCCTGGCCTCCTACGACTGTGTGCTTATCGCCACGGACCATACGTTGTACGACTACAACGCGATTGTAGAGGCCGCTAAGTTGGTCGTGGATTCTCGAAATGCGACGCGGCGGGTGGCGAAAAACCGCGAAAAAATCGTGCTTTGCTGAGCTAAGCGCCGCAGTCGCACGGGTCGGCTGTTTACTGAAACGCGTTTGCTGTACCAGATATCGCGGCATAAAAGCTCGCTTTACCCTCTATCATTAGACAATGGCTCAGCACACACAGACGGGTAGCCTTGTCGCCGAGCAGAAGAAACGGCGCAGCGCGCGCGTGCTTTTGAGCGTGCCGGTGATGGTGAAGGGCACTTTGGCCGACGGCAAGGCGTTCGAGGAAGAGGCGCGTACGCTGGTGGTTAATGCCCACGGGGCGCTGCTGGCGCTGAATTCTCCTCTGCGCGCGGGACAGGCCTTGACGCTGACGCACAAATTGACGCGCCAGAGCCTCGAATGCCGCACCGTGTACGTGGGGAATCCGCAGGGCGGGAAGGCGCAGGTGGGAATCGAATTTCTGAAGGCTGCGGCGGGATTCTGGCAGATTGATTTTCCGCCGGAAGATTGGGTTGTGCCGGAGACGTAGTGCTGCGGGTCTGACCTCGACGCATCGCACGAAATTCCCAAAGGCCAAGAATTCTTTATTCTTCGAATGTTCTTCGTGGGTGGTTCTACGGCTCGTCGTATAGGTGCGGCCGTAACCTTCTGCTAGTTTTCGGTGGGAAATTGCCAATGAGCCCCGTCGCAGCAGAACAAAGAAAATGCCGCAGCCAAAACCCCAACCCTCGGAATTCTAATCGATACACGAAAACGAATAGAATTCGCCGTAACATGTTGAAAATAAAGCACGGAGGTAATTTCTAACCGAGACAAAATGGCACCCTTTTAGGGCTATCCGAAGCTCTCTCTCAATGCCATTCAGCCCTATTTTTCTTCCTTGCCGGCGGTGATTTGCGCTAATTCCAGGCGGAAGGTACCGAAGGGTAGCTCGGCCTCCATGGCTGCGGGCGTACGCGCGGCGTTGCGGGCGAGCCAGAGCGTGAAGCGCGTTTGCTGCATCTCTGTGGCGCCCGAGTAGATGTGTATGGCGATTTTCGTAGCGCGGAAATTGCCCGCAGGGACCACGATTTGTTCGTCGGCGACTTCACGATTGGCGTGAACGTCGTAGAGATTGTGGCCGTCAAAGACCGGCGTGCGCATTTCGGGCGAGTGTTCCCAGTTCCAGGCGCGCAGGGATTCGAGCAGGGCGATGGGATCGCGCGTGCCGGGCGGGACGATCACCGAGGCGATGCCGCCGCGCGCGACTGTGCCTTGCGGCGTGAGTTCCATCATGTTCTTTTCGGTTTTGCCCATTTCGTTGAGGTACATCTCGTATTGATGGCTGGCTAGATTGGCGGCGTCGGTGTAGGAATCGAATTCGTCGTCGATTTCGAAGATTCTGCGCACCGGATTTTCGGTGCTGCCTGTGGCGCGCAGGTGCCAGGAATCCCAGCCGTAGAGATTGCGTCGCTCGATGACGCTGAGGCGGATGGTCGCGGCGGTGGAAAAGGCGGCCCAGGAGACGCCGTAGTCGAGGATTTCGCCGGTGGTGAAGGGAACGGGGGCGGATTTGGTCGCTTCTTTCGCCGGTTCTTTGGATGCTTTCTTTGTTTTTTGATCGGTGTCGGATGGTGGCGGTTCAGCGGCGGGCGCTGGCTTTGCGGCTGCGGCCGAACCCGACGGCTTCGCTATGGCGTGGCGATGCGGCCGGGCAAGAAGCAGAAGCGCGGCGAACGCGAGCGGAATCAAGATGACGAGATACGGAAACCTGCGCGAGCTCATGGAATGTGTTGGGCCGTTGCAGACCGGGCGCTGTCGCGCTGCATCGAATGCGCGTTGGCGGAATTGAAATCGCTTTCTTGGAGCATGTTGCTCGCTCCTTCAGGGACGGGCTATATTCGAGCGTACTCGAATTGTAGGGCGCGGGCCAGAGCTTCTGAAATCCTCGCAGCACGCCGCGAAACTGGTCGCGAATCTCCGCTTCATGGATGGTGACGCCATGCGCTACCTGGTGACGGGCGGCGCCGGATTTATCGGCTCGAATATTGTGGACGAACTGGTGCGCCGGGGGCACGGCGTGGTGGTGCTCGACGATCTTTCTTCGGGCAAAGAAGAAAACCTCCGCAGCGCCGCGGGCAAGATCGAGTTTCGCCGCGGCAGCATCACCGAGCTTGGCAACGTGCAGGCGGCGGCGCGCGGCGTGGACTACGTGATCCATCTCGCGGCGCGAACTTCGGTGCCGCGTTCGGTGGTCGATCCCATCGAAACGAACCGCGTGAATATCGATGGCACGCTGAATGTTTTGGTTGCCGCGCGGGATGCCAAGGCCAAGCGCGTGGTGTTTGCGGCCTCTTCCTCGGCTTACGGCGAGACGCCGACCTTGCCGAAGGTCGAGACCATGAGTCCCGAGCCGATTTCGCCGTACGGCGTGACCAAATTCGTGGGCGAAATTTATGGGCAGGTTTTCGGGCGCGTGTATGGCCTCGAGAATGTTTCGCTGCGGTATTTCAATGTGTTTGGCCCGCGGCAGGATCCGACTTCGCAATATTCGGGTGTGCTCTCGCGATTTATTTTCGCGTTGCTCGATGGTGCGCAGCCTGTGGTATTTGGCGATGGCGAGCAGTCGCGCGATTTCACGTATGTGGATAACGTGGTTGATCTCACTTTGAAGGCCTGCGAGGCCCCCGGCGCATCCGGAAAAGTTTTCAATGGCGGGACGGGCGCGCGCATCACGCTGAACGACGTGCTGAAGCTGCTCGAGAAAATTTCAGGGAAATCGGCAAAGGCCAAATACGATCCGCCGCGAACCGGAGACATTCTTCATTCGCAGGCCGATATCCAGCAAGCCGGAAAAATTCTCGGATACAAACCCAGCGTAGATTTTGAAGAAGGCATGCGGCGCACCTGGGATTGGTACAAGCAGAATTACGCGAAGAAGTGAAGTGTGTAGCGCCGCCCTTTTCGGGCGGCATTTTAAGCCGCGAAGTAAGCCACTACATGTTGAAACGAAGATGCAGCCGACACCCCACCTGATAACGATACTTATCCTCGCTCTTGTGGGCGGAGGTTTTGCATTTGCTGTGAACATGATCGCTATGACGATGGTCGATCAAATCAACGAGAAACTTCCCGAAGGAGAGAGAGTATCGCCTCTGCGTTGGGGTAGCCGAATCACCAGGCAGCATCAAGAGTTTTATCCCAACAGCAAACTGGTTATCCCTTACTATCTTTGCGCCGTTTGCATGTGTATGTGCTTCATAGCCGCGGGTTGGATCGGAATTGCAGCCGCACACTTCGGGCGGTAGCGGTCGCGAACCGGGCCACGAAGATGCCGCCCTAAAATGGCGGCGCTACAAAAGGCCTCCATTCAGAATCGGAGGTAATTCCGTCAGGCTATCTAGCAGCAGATCTGGGGCGCATTGCGGCAGGCGGTCGCTGCCGAGTCCGTAAGTGACGCCGCAGGCCCACGTGCCTGCATTGCGCGCGGTTTGCACATCAACCTCGGAATCGCCAATGATCATCGCTTGCTTCGGCGCTGCTTTGAAATCCCGCAGCAGCGTTTCGACGCCGATGGGATCCGGTTTCTTCTTCTCGAAGCTGTTGCCGCCGTAGACGTATCGGAAATAGCGCGAGATGCCGAGCCCTTCGATGATGGCGACGCTGAAACGCACGGGTTTGTTGGTCAGGACGGCCAGCGAATATTTCTCGACGCTTTGCAGACATTCGAGCACGCCAGGATAAAGAACGGTGTTGTCGAGCATGTGCTCGCGATAGTAGCTGAGGAAATAGGCCAGCGCGGATTCGACTTCGGCTTCGCTGGCGGCGTCGCCGAGCGCGCGGCGGACGAGCGTCGGAGCGCCGTTGCCGACCAGACCGTAGATCGCTTCGTGGGTTTCCGGCGGGCGGCCCTTGTGCTTAAGCATGGCATTGACCGCCAGCGCGAGATCGAGCTTCGAATCGATCAGCGTGCCATCGAGATCGAAGATCAGGACGTTGACCTCGTTGAATTTTCGGGATGCGCTAGTCACTGGTTGGCGGTCCGATCCATTTGCGATTCCATTTTATAGGTTCAATTCGCGCTGCTAGAATCTTTTTTCGTTTCGATTCTCTCTCGCTCGTTCTGAGGAGTCCATGGCGGAAATCCGGGCATTTCGGGCGTATCGCTACAACCTGGAGCGCGTTGCGGCTGCTGATGTGCTGACGCAGCCATACGACAAGATCACGCCTGCAATGCAGGAACGCTACTACGCGGCCAGCCCTTACAACTTGATCCCGGTCGAGAAAGGGCGCGCGCTGGCGGAAGATTCTGCCGAGAACAATGTTTACACGCGCGCGGCAGGGAAATTGCAGGAGTGGATCGCGGCGGGAATTCTGGCGCGCGATGCGGGGCCTGCGATTTATGCCTACGAGCAGGACTACACGGTTCCGGGTACGCATGGGCGGCACACGCGGCGGGGATTCATTGGGCTTGGCCGCGTGGAGGATTACGAAGCCGGCGTAGTGTTCCGGCACGAGCGCACGCTGGCGGCGCCGAAGGCCGACCGGCTCGAGTTATTGCGGCAAACGCGCGTTCAGACTGGCTTGCTCTTTATGCTTTACGACGACGCGTCGAAGCAGATCGACGCGATGCTCGATGCGATTGGGCACACGACGCCTGCGGTTGAACTGAAGGATGAATACGAAGTGACGCACCGGCTTTGGACGATCACCGATGCGCGATCGATCGAGCGGATAGAGAGCGCGATGGCCAAGCAGAAGTTGGTGATTGCGGACGGGCATCATCGTTATGAGACGGCGCTGGCGTATCGCGACGAATACCGGGCGCGTGATTCGACGAAAAATCCGGACGCGCCTTACGAATTCGCGATGATGACGCTCTTCAATACGCACGGCAGCGGGCTGACGATCTTGCCGACGCATCGCGTAATCCGCAACGTCACGGATTTTGATTTCGCGCGGTTTCGATCGCAGGCGGCGAAGTTCTTCGATTGGTACGCGTCACCATTTTCTTCCGATGAAGAACGGAAGACGAGTTTTGCGGAATTCACCCATGAATTGGAGCGGCAACGCCAGCGGCACGCAATCGGCGTTTATGCTGGAAGCGGGGCATTTTATTTGTTTGTGCTGCGCCGGGGACTGGATTTGGCGCAGGTGCTGCCGGATGTGTCGGAGGCGCAGCGGAAGCTCGATGTTGTGCTGCTGCACAAGCTACTAATCGAGAGGTGCCTGAAGATCACGGCGGAAGCGGTGGTGGCGGAGCAGCACATTACTTACCAGCGGGATATGCACGAGGCGATTGCCGCGTTGGATCGCGGCGAGGCGCAACTGGCGTGCTTGCTGAATGCGGTGCACGTGCAGGAAGTGGTTCAGATTGCGTTGGGCGGAGACGTGATGCCGCAGAAATCCACGGATTTTTATCCCAAGCTTCTGAGCGGCTTGGTGATTTTTAAGTTGGATGAAAATCTCTAGAAGGCGAGCGCAGCGATATGGCTAGTCGAACTACGCGCGAGATCCTTCAGGCAGGCGAAATAAGGCCGCACGAGGCGTCCGTTACGACGAACGCCCGTGCGGCGAATATCTTAAGCAGAGGCGCTGAAGCTGGCGACGGCGGCGGAATCGCTGTCGAAGACGTCGAATACGGTCATCAGCTTCGTGACTTGCAGAACTTCCTTGAATTTCGTGCCGAGGTTGGCGAGCTTGAGAGTCGCGCCTTGCGAGCGCGCGCTATGGAACGTGGCGACCAATGTTCCGAGCCCGGCGCTGTCGATGTACGTGACGTTCGCCAGATTCAGCACGATCTTTTTCTTTCCCGCCGCCATCAGCGCCTTGACCCGCTCGCGGAAAGCGTTGCTCTCCTCGCCGAGAACGATCCGGCCGTCGATATCGAGCACGGTAACGCCGTTCACATCATGATCCGTTATTCGCAGTGCCACGTTTTGCCTCCTGACAATCGCCGTTTCAAAGATTCCGATGTTCAGATTCAGTAGAAGTCTGAACAAGACATGTAGTAGCCGCAAGCGGCGCAAATCATTTTGCAACTGCGCGCCGAAAGCCTGGTCGAGCAGCGCGGGCAGAACTCGGATGGTTCATCCGTCCGTTGCGCAGCCGAACCCCCGGAGGTGCCTTCACACGCGTTCGAAGCTGAATTCGAGGGTTCCATCCCGGCTGCCTTGCAGCGCGATGTTTATAGC
The DNA here is from genome assembly GCA_963841235.1 of uncultured Acidobacteriota bacterium. Taxonomy (GTDB): domain Bacteria; phylum Acidobacteriota; class Terriglobia; order Acidiferrales; family UBA7541; genus Palsa-147. The sequence continues at coordinate 334,606 of CAWJBU010000005.1, forward strand.
ATATTCAGGACAAACGGCAAAGCAAGCGCCGTGTGTCTGGGAGCCGAGCAAGTCCGGGGCAGACAGGCGGCTCCGATCTTGAGGAATGCAATCTTCTCCTGTTGAATGGACACCAAATGGCGGCGATCGGTGCCCGGATTTTGTGCATCTCTTTGGCGCAGGGAGGAGTAGAATCGGCTGCAACCGCTGGGTGAGGATTGGCGTCACATAGATAGAGGCAAACGGCCATGAGTAAGATCACGCGATTTGGGCTTTTAGCAGCAGCGGCTCTGACTCTGCCTTTGATCGCAGGGGCGCAACACGGCGGTGTTGCAACAGGAACTGCAGCCCCGGCTGCAGCGCCGCCGGCCAGAGTTTCTCATGTGAGCACGGGAACGATGCCGGCGCACTCGCATCATGTTTCGCCAACTGCGCCCGTCAGCGTGCGCGGCACGGGCACTCCGCGAAGCAGTGGGACGAGCGGGAGCACCACCACCTCGGCGAATTCGAATCCCAATGTTGTCGTGATGAGTCCGGATTCCTTTCAAGATTTCACGGGACAGGTTCCGGGACTTGGATTCGACTTCGAACATCTAGCCGCCATCAGCGGCAATCTCGCTGAGAAGGCTCTGATCGATCCGGCGACGCAGGCAGAGTTGGCGCTCGCCGAGCGGCTAAATCGTGGAGTGGGAGAGCCGGCGTTCTTCCTGTCGGGTTATGGCGGAGAGGCGCCAGTGAGCTATGACGCACCGGATGCCCAGCCGCAGCCCGCGCCTCAGATCATTATCGTGCAGCCGCCTGCGACAGCTCCGGCTGGGCAGGCTAATGGACAGGCCGCGCCTCGCGCTGAGCAAGAGGCTGCGCCCGCTCCGTTGCCTGAAGCTTCCGATTTTCTCCTGGTGCTGAAGAATGGCGCGATGGTTTCTGCTGTGGCGTTTACGCGACAGGGTGACCAGCTCATCTACGTGACCAAGGAAGGGAATCGCCGGACGATGAGCGTGTCGGGAATTGATACGGACGCTACTTCGAAGGTGAATGAAGCGCGCGGCACGCCGTTGAAACTTTCGATTTAGGTGTAGCGGCGGTTCCGAGACGCGCGATTAGCATTCGACGTACGAAGATGCCGGTCTGATAGGCCGGCGCTACATACCTCTCTTAATTCTTCTGTTTTGCTTCCGGTGGTTCGGGCATGTAGAGCTGCGATGCGGACGGTAGGCCGGCGCGCTCGAATTGAACTGTCGTGTGGCTAATGTGGAAGTCGCGTGCCAGGCTCTTCCTGATTTCCTCGAGGATTTTCGAGCTTTGTTCCATGTGCATGTCGGGAATCTGGATGTGGCAGGACAGCGCATTCAGATCCGTCCCGATCGTCCAGATGTGAATGTCGTGAACTTCCTGGACGCCGGCGACGCCGAGAATGGTGTGCGCCACATCTTCGAGGCGCATTTGCCGCGGCAGGCCTTCGAGCAGGATGTGGCTGCTCTCGCGCAGAATTCCCCAGCCGGACCAGAGCACCATTGCGCCGATGGCGATGCCGATCGCGGGATCCACCCAGTGCGCGCCGGTCCAGCGCATCGCCAGAGCTCCAGCGATAATCGCCACGTTGGATAGCGCATCGCCGAAGGAATGCAGCAGAATGCTGCGCACGTTCAAATCGCGCCGGCCGGAGACGAGCGCCAGAGTGATCCCGCCATTCACCAGCAGCGCCAGCAGCGCGACGCCCAGCATCAAGCCGGTGTGAACTGCTACTGGGTTTCGCAGCCGCTCGACAGCCTCGAAGACTATTACGACCGCAACGCCGGCGAGTAGCAGCGAATTCGTGAAAGCGGCCAAAATTCCCGCGCGATGGAAGCCGTAGGTGTGCTCTTTCGTCGGGGGACGCAGTGCCCAACGGCCCGCGAGCCAGGAAATAAACATGGCCGGGACGTCAGTGAGATTGTGCACCGCATCGCTGAGGAGCGAAATCGAGTGGCCGAAATAACCGGCAGCAAATTCCGCGACGACGAGCAGAAGCGTAGCGGCAACGGATGCGCCGAGGAACATGGTCATCCGGGAGGAGGAAAACGCCTCGTGAGCGTGGGCGTGGGAGTGCCCGTGATGATCATGCACTCCATCGTGCGCGTGCACGTGCATGGCTTGATTGTAACCATACACGGCGCGGGTTGACTACGATTGAACCAGCGCCGGCGTTACCACATCAACGTTTGCGCGGCACGCACGCCGGGTGCGAATGCGGATTGACTTACCGCTTGGCTGGCTTCTACCATGCAATTGGGTCAGAATCGCGCGCGCAAAACTGGGGGATAGCGGGGCTTGGCGCGCGTCCCGCACCGGTTGATCGTACGGCAATGTCGAATACGCAGACGAAAGTGACATTTTGGGGAGTGCGCGGCTCGACGCCGACGCCCGACCGCGGCACTTGGCGCTACGGCGGGAATACCGCGTGCGTCGAAGTCGTAACCGGCGACGGCACGCGATTCATTCTCGACTGCGGCACCGGAATGCGGCTGCTCGGCAATCGCTGGGAAGAGGATGCGGGCCACCGGCCGATTGAAGCGCACATCCTGGTGACGCATTATCATTGGGACCACATTCAGGGGATTCCGTTCTTTCATCCTTTCTTTCAGCAGCAGAACCGCTTTCATTTTTATAGCTTCGAATCGAAATATCTTGGGCCCGACAGCCTGCGCAAGGTCTTGGAAGCGCAGATGGCCAGCCCTTACTTTCCCGTGGATTTGAGCATGCTCACTGCGGGCCGCGAATTCCGCGAACTCGGCGGCGGCGAGCAATTTGAAATTCATGGAACGCGCGTGACCACGCGCTGGCTGAATCATCCGCAGGGCTGCCTCGGTTACCGTCTCGATACGCCCGGTGGCTCGGTGGTTTTCGCCACGGATAATGAGCCCGGCGTGCCGGAATTCGACGAAAATCTGCGGCAGTTGGCGGCTGGCGCGGACGTGCTGATTTGCGACGCGCAGTGTTCGCCGGAGCAACTTGCCACCACGCGCAAGGGCTGGGGCCATTCGAGCTGGCTCGAATGCGTCAAGCTCGCGCGGCAAGTGAAAGCGAGCAATCTGTTTCTCTTCCACCACGATCCGGACTCGAACGATAAAACCGTGGACGGTTTTCTATTCGCCGCGCGGCAGGAATTCGCAGCCACGTGGGCCGCGATGGAAGGCATGGCGGTCTCGCTCAATGAAAAAGGCGTGGACGTGACCATGCGTGAATCGCGCGTCGGGCCGCGCCGCCGGTTGCGTTTCGCTGCGACTGTGGCAGGCATCGGCGAGGACGGTAAAGTCTTCGAAGAGAAGGCCGTCGTGCGCGACATCACTTTGTACGGCGCCTATTTGTCTTTGACCAATCGGCCTCCGCTGCAATCCGAATTGCGCCTGGTGATCGAAGCCAACGCCGCCGACAATCATCCCAGTCTGCTTTCTCTCCGCGGCACGGTGGTTTACAGCGAAGCCGCACCGGAAAAATACAAGACCGGCATCGGCGTCCTCTTTGTCGAAGATGACGAGCGCGGCCGCACTCGCGACTGAATATTTTCGGCACCTCTTCCTAAGACAATTTGTCTCTGTTTCCAACCGGCCTGGCAGTTGACCCGCGCTCCGCGATTCGAGAGACTAGAGTCGTAGACCGGGCCTAGATTCCACTATTCTGTTGCCGCCGCAGATTCCAGTCTGCATCGACCCGGCCGTTGAAATCTCCGGCGCGCACATGAGGTTTGTGCCATGAGAGACGAACCGATCGGTGAATTGCATCCTCCCGTAAGACTAATGCTCACGCCCGGGCCTTCGTGCATAGATCCGCGCGTCTATCGCGCCATGGCTACGCCGATGGTGGGGCATCTCGATCCCTGGTTTATGGACATGATAGGCGACGTGCAGATTTTGCTGCGCCGCGTCTTCCAAACTGATAATCGCGTCACTTTTCCGCTCTCCGCGTCGGGCTCGGGCGGAATCGAATCGGCGGTTCTGAATCCGCTCGAGGCCGGCGACGACTGTATTGTTTGCGTGAACGGCGTTTTCTCCGAGCGCATGGCGGTGATTGCCGAGCGTACGCCTGCCAACGTGATCCGCGTCGAAGGCGCTTACGGGCACCCCGTCGATCCCGAAGATGTGCGCCGGGCAGCGAAGGGCAAGAAGTTGAAGCTGATCGGGCTGACGCATGGCGAGACTTCCACAGGAGTGCTGCAGCGCCTCGCGGACTACCGCAAGGTTGCCGATGAGTTTGGCGCGCTGCTGGTGGTGGACGCGGTCGCGACACTGGCCGGCGTGCCATTGGCCATCGATCGCGAGCGCATCGACATTTGCTTCAGCGGATCGCAGAAGGCCATCAGCGCGCCTCCGGGACTGTCGCCGATGACCGTGAACGATAAAGCGGAAGAGATCATTCGCGGGCGCAAGACGAAAGTGCAGAGCTGGTACTTCGATCTTGAGTCGGCCATGAATTATTGGGGCAAGGAGCGGCTCTATCACCACACGCCGCCGATTCCTCTGATCTACGCGTTGCGCGAAGCGCTGCGCTGCGTCCTCGAGGAAGGGCTGGAGGCGCGCTGGGAGCGGCACTTGCACAATCAGCACGCGCTGATCGCGGGCGTGGAGGCCATGGGGCTCGAAGTCTTCGTGAAGAATCCGGCGGATCGCCTGCCCACGGTAACCGGTGTTCGCATTCCCGAAGGCATTGAAGATAAAAAGGTGCGCGGTCAGTTGCTGGACGAATTCAGTATCGAAATCGCCGGTGGGCTTGGCCCCGTGAAGGGGAAGATCTGGCGCGTCGGTCTGATGGGCTATTCAAGCCAGAGGCAGAACGTGCTGCTCTTCCTGGCCGCGCTCGAGAAGGTGCTGCTCGATCAGGGCTTCCGCGTTCCGTCGGGCGCCGGAGTGGGCGCCGCGGTGCAGAGCTACCGGCAATCGCAGCCGGTCGAAGCCAACGTCGGCAAGTAATCGCGCACGAGACTGCGAAACGTTTTTGACCGGGTTCGTGTGCGGTGCCGTGTCCCATGACCACTACTGAGACCAAAACTCCGAGCGGCATCCCAAATCTTGGGGCTATGAGCGATTTCATCGGGGCCTTTGATGTGCGATCGAAAGTCACCGATTACGCTTATCGCTGCCGCTTTTCGCATTGCTGGAACGGAGTCGCCACGCGCCACAGCGATACGATTGATTGCAAATTTTTCGTGGATGGAAAGCCGGTTGTGCTGGGGCTCGCGCACACTGCTTTCGTGAAATTCCGCGAGGCCTCCGGCCGCGATTTGAGCGACCGGGAAGCCAGCTATGTAGCCGCGAAATATCTAAGCGAACGGCTGGAGCAGGAAGACGAGCATTCGCTATACGATGTTGCGGCCAATGATGTAACCCGCCTAATAGAAAAGCTCGCCATTAGATAAGCCAATTATTTCCGGCGAGCGACGCCGCATTGGGTTCGTAGCGCCGGCTGCCAGCCGGCGCTACGGGAGCTTCAAGCGTCTGAAAGCGACTCATTGAACCCGGTGGTTTCTTTCAGCTCGCCGGCTTCGAGAATCGCGCCGCAATCCAGGCATTCGACGTATTTCGCATCGGCGTCTTCGGCGATCACTTGCGTGCGGGTGTGTTTGCACGCGGTAGATTCGGGTTTGGCCGGGTTCGTCATTCCGCGTGAATTCTAGCACTGCCCGTGTCACGCGTCGCGCTGTTGACAAATCTCACGAATGAATCTATCTCTCGCTGTGCCCGCGCGGTGGGTTTGGCTCCCGCGCGGGCGGCAACAGAGGCCGGGGGGAGCGTGCGCGCTTGAGTCCAGAGGCAACAGCGGAAAAAAGGGTCGGCACCGTATTGTTTTATTGCGCGTTGGCGCTGCTCGGCTATTTCGTTTTCATGATCTTCGCGCCCTTCTTCTCGCCGCTGGCTTGGGCCGGCATCCTCGTCGTCTTCTTTTTCGCCTGGCATAAGCGTCTGGAGAAGCGCTTCGGAGCCACCTGGGCTGCCGCTGCCAGTACTCTCGCAGTCACGCTGATTATCGTCGTTCCTTTGATTTTGGTTGGCGTGGCGTTCGTGAGGCAGGCGATCGAGATGGCCGGGGCGCTCCAGCAGCAGCTCGCCGAAGGCCATTTCACCTGGGCAAATAAAGCGTGGCAATCGCTGCAATCAAAGATTCCCGGAGAAAGCGTCGGAGATTTGAACGTTTTGCTGCATCAATACGCCGAAAAGACGGCGGGATTCCTGGCATCGGAGATTGGCGTCGTCTTGCGGCACGTCGCGCGTTTCTTTTTCGCGCTGGTGGTGATGATCCTGGCGATGTTTTACCTCTTCCGCGATGGCGACGACGTGATGGACCGCATTCGCCGGACGCTGCCGTTTGAAGAAGAGCACCGCGATCGGGTAATCGCCGACGCCCACGAGCTGATTTTCGCGAGTGTGCTTTCGAGCCTGGCCACTGCCGCCGTGCACGGTTTTGTCGGCGGCATTATGTTTGCCATCGTCGGCATCCAGGCCGCGCTTTTTTGGGGAGTGATGATGGCGTTCTTTTCGATGTTGCCGGTCGTGGGTTCATCGATCATTTGGCTGCCGACGGCTATCGGGCTGATTGTCGAGGGGCACACGGCGCGTGGCGTTGTTCTCATTGCCGTCTGTGCGGGGATTATCGCCGTGGTCGAGAACGTCTTGCGGCCGTGGTTGATCGGCGGGCGCGTCCAGCTCAGCGGGCTGGTGATTTTCATCAGCGTGGTCGGCGGGATTGGCGTCTTCGGGGTCCTCGGCATCGTACTTGGCCCGATCATCGTGGCCACCACCGCCAGTGTGCTCGCGCTTTACACCCACCCAGAACTATCACGGCACGCCCGCGGCAAAGCGGTTAGGCCCTGAATGACGCACGTGCTAGAGTACGGCCCTCGGAAAAGAAAATGAGCACGAAATCAGCGCCGAATCCAACAGGGCTGCCGCCGGAAAAACTCCGTTGGCGCTGCGATCCCGCGAGTGTGCCCTTCGCTTCGACGAAGGATGCTCCGTTGGTGGAAGGCGAGCTCGGGCAGGACCGCGCCCTGCGCGCGTTGCAGATGGGCGTCGAGCTGACCGCGCCGGGCTACAACCTCTTCATCTGCGGGCTTTCGGGAACGAGCCGCGGCGGCATGGTCACGCGCATGGTCGAAGGGCTCAATCCGCGCCGTGAGCCCGCGCCCGATCGCTGCTACGTAAATAATTTCAAGAACGCCGATCGTCCGCGCTTGCTGACTTTGCCGCGCGGCCAGGCCAACGCCTTCAAGAAAGAAATGGAATCGGGCATCGAGTTTTTGCGGCGGCGGATTCCGCAGGTTTTCGAAGGCGAGCCATTTCAGAGGCAGAAGGCGCGCATCGTCGAGCGGTTTACGGTGCGCGAGAAAGAACTGATGGACGATTTCACGCGCCGCATCGCGCGCGAACAGTTTGCGCTGGGCCGCATGCAGGTGGGCGCCGTCGCGCTGCCCGAAATTTTCCCGGTGCTCGAAGGCCAGATGGTGCCCATCGAGGAAATTCCGAAATTGGTGCAGGACGGCAAGCTCGAAACCGCCGCGGCGGAAGATATCGAACGAAAGTACGACCAGTTCCGCCAGGAATTCACGGTCGTCTACCGCAAGACGCTTTCGCTTTCACGCGAATTGGCCAGCGAGATGAGCTATCTCGAGCAGGAAGCGGCGTCGGTGCTTGTGGATGGCGTGATCGAAGAGCTGAAGGAAAAATATCCGAACGAGCATATCGCCGAATATCTCGAAGAAGTCCGCCACCACATTCTCGACAATCTCGAGCCCTTCAAAGAGCGTGAAGGCGAAGAGGAGACTCCGCCCGCGGACAGCCTCACCGGAGCGCCGCGCCTCGATCGCGGCGAGCGAGATCCTTTCCGCGTCTATGGCGTCAACGTCATCCTGGCTCATGGCGAGCAGGAAACCTGCCCGGTGATTTTCGAGACGGTGCCCACTTACGCGAACGTATTCGGCACGATTCATCGCAGCTATGACAATCGCGCCGGCTGGAGTTCCGATTTCATGGATCTTCGCGGCGGCTCGCTGCTGCGCGCCGATGGCGGCTATCTCGTGATGTACGCGCTCGACGCGCTCACTGAGACCGGCGTTTGGCGCACCCTCAAGCGCACGCTGAATCACGGCAAGCTTGAAATTCAGCCGGTGGACGTCTTCTTCCCGTTCAGCACCGCGGCGATGAAGCCCGAGCCAATCGCCGTGAACGTAAAGATTCTGCTGATCGGCGATCGCGATATGTATGAGCTTCTCTACACCTACGAGGAAGATTTCAAGAAGATTTTCAAAGTGCGCGTTGAGTTCGACGAAGAAATGCCGTGGAACGACGAAGTGATCCGCCACTTCAGCGGCCGCCTTCGCAAGCTCACCGAAGATGAGGCGCTGTGCTCCTTCGATCGCTCGGCCATTGCTGCGCTGATGGAGCATGGCGTGCGCTGCGCCGGCCGCCGCGGCAAAGTTACCGCGAAGTTTTTCGAGATTGCCGATGTGGCCCGCGAAGCCTCCTACGTCGCAAAGCACGAAAACGGGAACGATACCGTCACGGGCGAACATGTCCGCAAAGCACTCGATGCGAAAATCGAGCGCCACAATCTGACCGAAACAAAAATCCGCGAAATGATCGAGCAGAAATTGATCTTCATTGACACCACCGGCGCGCGCGTCGGGCAGGTGAATGGCCTCGCGGTCCTCGAGATCGGTGGCTACGCGTTCGGCAAGCCCGCGCGAATCACGGCGTCGGTATCGCTCGGCAAAGCAGGGCTGATCAATATCGAGCGCGAATCAAATTTGAGCGGCCGCTTTCACGACAAGGGCATGCAAATTATCAGCGGGTATATTCGCCGAATGTTCGCACAGGATAAGCCGCTTTCTCTCGCAGCCAGTCTTTGCTTCGAGCAATCGTATTCGGGTGTGGATGGCGATAGCGCCAGCTCGACGGAAGTTTATGCGCTGCTCTCGGCCCTCTCCGATCTTCCCATCTCGCAGGAGTTCGCCGTCACTGGATCGGTGAACCAGCAGGGAGACATCCAGCCCATCGGCGGCGTGAACGAAAAAATCGAAGGCTTCTACGACGTCTGCCGCATTAAGGGCTTGACCGGAAAACAGGGCGTGCTCATTCCCAGCGCGAATATTGATGACCTCATGTTGCGCGCGGAAGTGATCGATGCTGTGGCCACGGGGAAATTTCATATCTATCCGGTTTCATCGGTCTCCGAAGGTCTCGAGATTCTTACCGGTGTCTGCGCCGGTAGCCGCGACGCCACCGGGAAATTCCCCGAAGGCACCATCTTCGCGCGCGTCGATGATCGCCTCCGGCAGATGGCCGAAACTCTCCGCGAATTCGAATAACGCCATCCATCGGCACTCTGCCATCCGCTCAGCCAGGCGTTCGGTCTCATCCTTCGTGTAAGCGACTGAAAAATATACACTTACAATCGCTCTAGGATTCCATTGACTTCTATTTTCAAAATGATATCATTGTGATATAAATGAAAGGAAAGGAGACATCTCAATGATCGCCGAGAAAAAAGCCTGGTCCATTCCCGGTGGGCTCATGATCCTATTGCTTCTGGCCGCGCTGGCGGCTGCAATCTGGAGCCTGGTATATGCCATAGGGGCGAACGTACCTGTGCAAGCCGCCATCTCAGCCATCGCCATCGGTCTGATCGCGGTCCTCACGAAGGGATTCGTGATCGTCAATCCCAACGAAGGCCAAGTGCTCACGCTCTTCGGGAAATATACCGGCACGTTGAAGGAACCCGGCCTGCGATGGGTGAATCCGTTCACCGCGAGGAAGCGAGTTTCGTTGCGCACGCGGAACTTCGAAACCGCCAAGCTGAAAGTGAATGATTTCGACGGCAACCCGATCGAAATCGCCGCGGTCGTAGTCTGGCAAGTGACGGAAACGGCCGAAGCGATTTTCCAGGTGGACAATTACGAGAACTTCATGCAAGTGCAGAGCGAATCCGCGCTGCGCAACATGGCCACGTCGCATCCCTACGACGCGCACAACGAGGGTCAAATGTCGTTGCGCAGTCACACCACCGAAACTGCCGATCAATTGAAGAAGGAAATTCAGGATCGCCTGACAAAAGCCGGCGTCACGGTGATCGAAGCGCGCATCAGCCATCTGGCCTACGCACCGGAGATCGCCAGCGCCATGCTACAACGCCAGCAGGCCAGCGCGATCGTCGCCGCCCGATGGAAGATCGTCGAAGGCGCGGTCGGCATGGTCGAGAATGCGCTTGAGCTGCTGTCGCAGAAGCACGTCGTGGAGCTCGATGCCGAGCGTCGCGCGGCGATGGTCAGCAATCTACTCGTAGTCCTCTGTAGCGACCGGCACACACAACCGGTCGTCAACACCGGAACGCTTTACACCTAGGCGGTGATCGTGGCGGAACGCAAGCCATTCCTGGTGAGACTCGACCCGAAGACCTACGCCGCGCTCGAGCGCTGGTCGGGCGATGAACTCAGGAGCTTGAATGCGCAAATCGAATATCTGTTGCGCCGCGCGTTGCAACAAGCCGGCCGCCTGCCGCGCCCCGAGCCAATCTCGGACGGCGGCGAATCCCAGTAGCGCCGGCGCGACGAATTCACTACACCAGCCGCTTCGTCTTCAATTTCATCTCGACGGTATGATCGCCGCGCATCACCGTCAGATGATATTCGTGGCCAAACTGCCGGAACATATCGCGCACGCCTGAAAGATCGAGATCCGCAGCCGGCTGCCCGTCAATCCCCGCGATCACATCACCCTTCTGCAATCCGCACTCCGAGCCGGGAGTTTTCGGCGCCACGGCGGCAACTTCAAACGTCTTCAGATTGTCTCCCTTCGCCACCAGCACAACGCCGCTCATATCCGTATCAAAACTGCTCCTGAAGTTTGCGCCCGTCTCCAGAATCACTTGCTGATGCGGTTGATCGAGAAAAATGCGAAATCGCGAGAGCATTGCATTCCCAATCGATCCGCCGTTGCCATTTTCCGCGCCCGACGCCGGAGGAAATTCAGCAATCGGCGCGTCGAAATTGTATGGCCCAATGCTAATCGTCTTCATCCGCGCGAGAAGCGTCTTATTGCCCGAGGCGTCGGGGCGCGAGAATCCCTTGATTTTATTGACGCGCAGATGATGCGCCGCCACGTAAGGCCTCGAAATCGAAACACCTCCGTCCGATTCGGTTTGAATCGCGAAGTCGTCTTCAAAGGCGGCGTGTCCCAGAGGCGCGACTTTGATATGAATGCTCGGCAAGCCTCCGCGCATGATCAACGGCAGCTTGATTCCCTTGCCGGAATATTCGAACGACTTTGCGTCGTACAAATGAATCGCGGAGCGGTCGTATTCGAGCTCGACCACGAATTGCCGCAGCACATCCGCTCCGAGAATTCCCCGGACCGGCTGGCCCACCTGATCCGACAAATCCACGAGCGACGCAGGCAGCACCTGCGACACCTGCATATCAATCCCCGACATCGAAAACAACGTGTGCTCGAAATCAATCTGCGTCCCGGCGGCCGCATCTTCCGGCAGCCACGGCTTGGGGTCCAGCACAGTGCGCGGATCGCCCGTAGCGACTAGAAAAAATCCCGGCCTGCCGGTATTCACCTTCACCGGCAGCAACATCCGGCCCGATACGTTCGTGAGAGGAATTTGCGCCACGTTGCCGGCATACGCGAACCGGTACGCGACGTTCTCGCTCGTGACGATGCCGTTCTGCGCTGGCGCATCCTGCGCCGTCGCGCTGAGCCGCGCCATCCCGCCCGCCAGCAGCGCGACAAAGAGAAATTTGATCGTCGCGCGTGATCTTGCCGTCCGCCATGGATTCATGAAACTCTCCGCCTCATTGGTGTGTTCCGCCGCGTCCCGCTCTGCGCAGCAATCGCGACACGATTGTACAGAATCTCCGGTTCATTTTTCGGCTGCAAGATAACTTTGACGCGCGTAGACGCGCAGACCGTTGTTTGCCTTCGTCGACCCGAGAACCTTCCCTTGCGCGTTGGTAACGCGAATCTCGATTGCATGGGCTTTGCCGTCGCGCGCCGGAGGCACATAGGCCAGAAAATATTGGTTCCGAAGCTGCGCGGCAATTTCCTGGTAGATGCGCACGAAATCGCCGGGCTTGGCGGGAAAGTAAGCGCGGCCGCCGGATTCTTCGGCAATCGCCCGCAGCGCTTTCGTCGCGCGCTCAAAGTCTGGCTGTGTCCCCGGAGGTCCTTGCGAAGCCGACGGCACCGCCGATTCGGTGTTGGGCTCGTTCTCATCCTTATTTTTCTTCGTCTTCGCGGCTGACTCGTTCTTTGATTTCTTGCCCTTGAAATCGCGAAGTTCTCCGCCCAGCGCGACGGTGAAGATCGGCGCGTAGCCGGTTTCGATGTGCCGTTCGAGCGCCTGCCATTGCAAAGGCGGCGAAGTGTCGAGGCCGGTCGAAAGCACGAGCAGCGCTTGCTTCGAGTGGCGCGTCTCGAGCCACGAAAGAGTGCCGTTCACCGCGTCATAGAAATTTAGATCGCCCATGCCCAGAAAATATTGCAAGCCGTTCAATGTCTCGAGAAGCGCGCCTTTATTTAGCGTGAACGGCAGAACCACGCGCGCGGACGTGTCGTAGGTCGCCAGCGCCACTTGCGCATCGGAGGGAAGCCCGTCGAGCAGCGCGTAAGCAGCCTCGAGATGCTGGCGGTGAATCAAATAGACCGCGGGGCTCGTCTCCACCAGCACGCAAACTTCCGGCGGCTCCTGAATCGTCTGGAAAATGGAGAGAGGCTGCTCAATGCCGTCGTCGAACACGTGGAACTGCGAGCGATCGAGGCTGCCAAGAAAATTCCCGCGGCCGTCGGCGACGCTCGCTTCCACGATCACCAGCGCCGACACGCTCTGAATCGGCTCTTGCGGCGGACTCGAAAAGAGCGCCCGTTCCCGGCCGCGCGCCGCGAAGGCCAGCGATAGCACCCCGCCGGCTAACATCGAGATCGCAATTCGCGCCCGCGATTTACTGCAGATAGGAATCAAAGTAGACGCCGTCGGCCGTCTTCCACCATCCGCTAGCATAGGAATGCAAATAGCGCGGGAACACCGCGAGATTGACGCCCTGCAGCCAATCCGGCGCCGCGGCATTCGCGGCGCCGCCGCCCGATGAATCTTTCGAAGCGGAAGCCCTCGCCAGCGAGCCGAGCATCACCGAAAACTCGCGCTCCCAGGTCTGCTTGCTCATTTGCGCGTAAGAGAAGCCGCTCACGCTATTCGGCAGCTTCGCGCGAACGCGTTGAAAATCTGGATTGCCGCTGAGAGACTCAGCCTTGGAGACGCGGCTGCCGTTCACACGCGTCACCGCATCGAGCACCATCGCTTTGCGCTGCGAATAAATCAGCAGCTGCGGCGTCACCGCGACGTAGGAAAGTCGCAGCCGCGGCGCTTTCGTTCGCGGTTCGATCGAGTTCGTGCCCAGCTCCAGCACCGTCGCATCGCGGCCGGGCGCTTCGTCCCGAATCATCGGCCCCAGCGCTTTCCGCAGGACACGCAGCACCTCTTCCGGTTTCCGAATCGAGATGGCGAAGAGATCGGTGTACGTCGTATCGCCAGGCGCCGACGAGACCGTCGCCAATTCGCCTCCAAGCAGCGCCAGCACATCGGGCACGGGCATGCCGAGCAACGCCGCTCCCAGCATGTCGAAGCCCTTCAAGTTTCCGGCTTGTTGCTGCGGCAGGGAATCGAGAAAGGCGCCATGCAAAATTTGATAGGTGGCCGGCAAATCGAGCCTGCTGACCGAATAGGACGAGCCGTCGCGCGCGAGCGGCTGGGTCTCGAAACCCGCCACGCTCGCTCCGGCAATGTCGAAGATGCTCCCCGCCGAAGTGTCGCCCAAAAGAGCGAAGCGCAGTCGCGTGGCATCGGCGGCGAAATTCAAGCTGGCGGTCCATGCGCGTACACGCTCAAGGTGAACGGCGCGTGCGAAAGCGTCGACGTTCATGTCTTTGATTTTCGGCGCCCGCGCGAGGCTCGAATCTCCGATTCGCACGAACGCTTCGGCAACGCCGCCGTCAGCAAAATTCTGACGCGCGCGTTTCCAATCCGCGTCTTCGGCGAGCGACGCGCCTTTCGGCGCCTTCGCATCGAAACGCGCCACCAGTTCCTCGATCACTTCCTTCCGCGACGCCCGCAGATAGTAGTTTTCGACCTTTGCGGAATAATCCGTACCGTCGGGCGTCTCTGCAAATTCGATTTTCGCATTGCCGAGCGTGTAAGAGCCGAGCTTCGGCGCCCCGACCGCGGATTTTCGCAGCAGCGCTTCGGCCTGCTGGATGAGTTCGGCCTTGCCTGTGGCGTCGTAGATCAGGAAGCCATCCGAGGCGGCGGCGCCGGGTGATTTTTCGCCCTGGCGCGCCATGCTTCCGATCAGCGCTTCGTTCTCAAAGAGCGGCTTCAGCTCGGCGAGCTGATCCGATGTGAGGCGATCAGTTCTTGAGTGCAACCATGACTTGCCGAAAGCCCGCGAAATAATCGTGCGCCGAATCGGCGCAAAGTCAGGGTCGGACCAGAGGCGCAGGAGACCATTCTTGCCCTGCACAGCATCGAGCGACTTTGTGCCGTGCCAGTGAAAATAAAATTGCACCGTCGCCGGCAGCCGCAACTCGATCGGCGTCGGTTGCGATTCGCTCGCTGGCGCGTGAGATGCGCTGGCTGGGGAGTGAGACCCGGGCGGCTTCTGCTGCGCCGGCATCGCCGCGCCCAACGCGCAAATCCCCGCAAGCAGGCATCCGCCCGCAATGCGCCGCAGAGACATTGACTTCTTAATGTTTCGAGTCAATTGAATCCAGTCCGGGCGGTGCTTGCGGTCATGGACGCGCGCAGTCCGCGCCTCAATTGCCCGGTGGAGTGGCAGCAGCCGGCGGCGCGGCATCCTTTGGCGTGCTGAGATAGCCGCCGATTTGATCCTTGGTCACGTCGAAGACCACGATTTCGAAAGGCGCGCGCGACCCGTGCACGTAAAATTGCACCGGCTCGCCGGCGGTCTTGTCTTTCTTCTCGATGGTCTTGTCGTCGGCTAGCACGTTCATCGTGTACTTGTATTTCTTGGTGTCCACTTTGCGCAGCGTCACCTGAATCGGCCCGACGCGCTGCATCTGATTCGACTTCTTGATCTTGAATTCGTAAATGTTGCGCTCGCCGAGCCGCTTGAGCTCTTCCACTTCCTCGTGATTGCGCGCGATCAAGCCGCTCTGCACTCCAAGATCGCCGACGGTGGATGACAACTTCGCCTTCGTCGCTTCGAGATCCGCCTTCGTCGCCGCCACGTCGCTCTTCGTCCCGCTCAACTCGGTCGAGACTTCTCCGAATTTTGTGGCCGTGTCCGCCTGCACCGCGCCAATTTGCGTCTTGAGCTGCGCATCGCTCTGCTTCTGATCTTTGCGCACTTGCTGCGCCAGGGCGCGCGCGTGCGCCAGTTCATCCTGCGTCAGCCCGAGCTTCTGCGTGGTCACGTCCATCTCGCCCTTCAAATCGGCGATGCGCGCATTCGTCTTGTCGAGCTCCGCCGCCAGCGCCTGCTCGTGCTTGCTCGAATCATCGAAGCCTTTTTGCAGCGCTTGCCGCGAGGTCACGCTCGCATAAGTCAAATAAATGACGAACAGAAACGCGATGACAAACAGAATGAGAATCCACCGTGGCGTTGACGATGTTTCGATATGCGGCGGTTCGCCCGAGCCGGTGAATTGTGACGGCGTGACCATCGATCCTCCTGATACGCGAGACCGCATAGCGGTTTAATTTATGTGCGACCGCTTAGCGGTCGACAACTTGCGCCGTGAACTGCCGGCGCTCCCCCAGCGACGCTAGGCATTATCTCCAACGCGCTTCGCGAAGTCTATCCCGCGCGCCTTCCGGCTGCGCGACCCCCTCGCGGCCAGCGCGCTTCAACGGTCGTCGTCAGCCCCCCACGCGGCGTGAATTCTCCCGTCACCGAGCACCACACCGGCTTCGTTGCCGCCACAATATCGCGCAGAATCCGGTTCACCGCGTTCTCGTAGAAAATTCCGAGACTCCGGTAAGCCAGCAGATACATCTTCAGCGACTTCAGCTCGAGACATTCCTTCCGCGGCTCGTAGCGTAAAGTGATCGCGCCGTAATCCGGCAAGCCGGTCTTCGGGCACACCGAAGTGTATTCGGGATATCGAATCGTAATCTCGTATCCCGGAAAATGATTCGGCCATGTTTCAATCTTCGGTAGCTTCGCATCAATTCCTGCGCGCGCATGTGCCGCCGTGTAGTCAGCCATGTAAATCTCCCTCCGGTATCTTACACTCGGCCGCCAAGAATATTTCGGCTCCCCCTTGCCGGGGCGTCTCGTTTATATTAGAGTCCGTACCTAGGAAGTTAATTCAGGAGCGTGGGGAGACATTGTGGTTTGTCCCGAATGTCATTCGACGCACTGCACCCGCTCGCGCCGTAAGGGCGCGGCAGACTACGCGATCAGCATCACGCAATTGCGTCCCTGGCGTTGCCGCTCCTGCCAGAATCGCTTTTATGCCTGGTACGTTCCCATCGCGCTGATCTGGTACGCGCACTGCCCGCAATGCGGCGGTTTCGCTCTCGAGAAAATTCCCGGACGCCTCGCGCTCGACGGCCACTTGAAATGGCTGAAGCGCATCCTGGGCTTCGCCGCCTATCGCTGCCCGTCCTGCCGCGAGCGTTTCTTCAGCGGACTTCTCTATAATCCGATTCCGTCCTCGCGCGGCTCGAAGCTAGCCAGCCAGTCGCCCAGCGACTAATCCTTCCGCGAACTCTGCGATTTCCTCCTCTCTGCGCCCTCTGCGTCTCTGCGGTGGCTTTTCTTTCCCTCTTGCATCCAATAATTCCTCCCGCCAACATTCGTGTACAATCGGCCCGCGCTATTCATCCCGGGAGAATTCCCATGACGCAGCCAACTCTCAAGCATTTCCGCTGGAAAGATGTCGAGCTCGAGCATCTCAATCCGCTCTTCGATCGCCAACTGGTGGTCGGTGAAAACGTGATGCTCGCCCGCGTCATCCTGAAAAAAGGCGCCTACGTGCCGATGCACCACCACGTCAACGAGCAGCTCACCTATTGCCTCGAAGGCGGCATGAAATTCGGCATCGACGGCCGCGAAATCGAGCTGTCCCCGGGCGATGGTCTCTGCATCCCGCCGAACATGCCGCATGAGGCCTGGGCCCTCGAAGACACCATCGAGCTCGACATTTTCAATCCGCCGCGCGCCGACTGGCTCGCCAAGACCGACGCCTATCTTCGCGGCAAAGGATCCAAATAGCTCCCGCGATTCCAGTTCCGCCATTCGCATGAGTCCCACTTCCGCCGAAGAGCGCGCGAATCAACGCAACGCCCTGCTCGCCGGTTTCCTCGGCTGGACGCTCGACGCCTTCGATTTCTTCGTTCTCACGTTCGTTCTCGCGCCCATTGCCAAAGAATTCCATCTGAGTGTCGCGGATATCGCCCTGGCCATCACCGCCAGCCTCGCCACGCGCCCCATCGGCGCCTTCCTCTTCGGTCTTCTCGCCGATCGCTACGGCCGGCGTATTCCGCTCATGCTCGACATTCTTTTTTACTCCGCAGTCGAATTCGCCTCCGGCTTTGCGCCGAATTTCACCGTCTTCCTGATTCTGCGTCTGCTCTACGGCATCGGCATGGGCGGCGAATGGGGCGTCGGCGCATCGCTCGCGCTCGAATCCGTCCCGGCAAAATGGCGCGGCGTCCTCTCCGGCATTCTGCAAGAAGGCTATGCGCTAGGATATCTGCTCGCGGCCATTGCTTACTGGACGGTTTTCCCGCACTGGGGCTGGCGCGCGCTATTTTTCCTCGGCGGCGCCCCGGCGTTACTCACACTCTTCATCCGCGCGAAAGTAAAAGAAAGCGGCGCCTGGATTGCCTCGCGTCGCGAGCATCACGACTGGACCGAATACGCCGGCGAAGTTTTCTCCAACGGCCGCCGCTTCCTCTATCTGATCCTGCTGATGGCCATGATGAATTTCATCTCTCACGGCACGCAGGATCTCTATCCGACATTCCTGCAGCATCAACGCGGCTTCAGCACGAAACTCACCTCCATCATCACGGTAGTCTCGATGCTCGGCGCCATCTGCGGCGGTCTCGCGATTGGTTTGCTTTCGGATCGTTGGGGACGCCGCCGTTCAATGGCAGGCGCAGTTCTAGGAGGGATCGCTCTGATTCCGCTCTGGGTTTTCGCGCCCAGCCTCGCGTGGATTCTAATCGGCGCCTTCGCGCTGCAATTCCTGGTGCAAGGCGCCTGGGGCGTAATTCCCGCGCACATCAACGAACTCTCGCCCGATCGCCTGCGCGGCTTCTTCCCCGGCTTCGCCTATCAAATCGGCGTACTGATAGCTTCAACCGGACCGTATATCGAAGCCCGCCTGGCCGAACGCGTAGGCTACGCCAGCGCCATGGCAATTTTCGCCGGCACCGTCCTAATAATCGGCGCCATCGTCATAATCGCAGGCCCCGAAGCCCACAGAGTCACGTTCGGCCGCTCCGCCGCTGACTCGAACTCTTCATAATCCCGGGGGCGCGCTACATAGGAAACGTTGTCATCCTGAAGAATCCGACCCGGTCGGGGCCTGAAGGATCTCAGCGTCCAATCTCAGCAGGCGCGTACGCCACATCCGTGGTTTTTCTTCTTTCGCTGCCCCTCAACTCCCCGCCAACTCCCCCATCCGCAAGGGCAACCGCCTCAATCTTTTCCCCGTCGCAGCAAAAATCGCATTCCCCACAGCCGGCGCCACCGAAGGCACTCCCAACTCCCCAATTCCGCTAGGCGCCTCCTCACTCGGCACAAAGTAAACTTCCATCTTCGGCGGCACCTCACTAATCCTCAGCATCTTGTAATTATTGAAATTACTCTGCTGCACCCGCCCGTCGGCCACAGTAATTTCCCCGAGCAGCGCCCCGGTAAGCCCCATGATGATTCCGCCCTCAAGCTGCGCCGCGGCAATATCCGGATTCACCACGCGCCCGCAATCAATCGCCAGCACAATCCGGTCAATCGTCACCGCTCCATTTTTCGCAACGGTCACTTCCGCCACCTGCGACACATAGCTCGAAAACGCATTGCTCCCCGCAATCCCGCGCCCGCGATGCTCTCCCGCGAGCGGCGTCCCCCACCCAGCCTTCTCCGCCGCGAAATTAATCACGCGCCGCAATCGCCGCACATCCACTTGCTCTTCATCCTCGCCCTTCGGCGGCGGCAATTCGTGCCATTCGCCGATCACTTCATGCCGCAACGCCACCGGATCCCTCTTCGTAGCCGCCGCCACTTCATCGAGAAAGCTGTCAATCGCCCAGCGATTCGCAATGTTGTCCACCGCCCGCAAATATCCGCGCGGCACGGCCGTCTTCAAAAAGCTGCATTCCAGCAAATAATTCGGCACCGTTCCGTTCGTCACTCCCGGCCCGCCCAATTCGCTGCCCGAAACGTCCGGCGTCTCCGGCCCTTCGTAATATCCATCTGTAGTCGGCGCCGCAATATGATGCAGCCACGCGACCAGCTTGCCCTGCTCATCCAATCCCGCTCGCAATCGGTGCACGCTCAACGGCCGGTAATAATCGAAGCGAATATCGTCCTCGCGCGTCCAGAAAACCTTCACCGGCGCTCCCGCCGCCCGCGAAAGCAGCGCCGCCTCCACGCCGTAATCGACATTCAACCGCCGCCCAAACGCCCCGCCGACCAACGTCACATGCACCGTCACCGCCGAAGTCGGAATCTCCAGCGCATGAGCCACGGCCGCCAGCACCCCCTGCGCGTTCTGCGTCGGCGCCCAAATCGTGCATCGGCCATCCTTGAAATGCGCCGTGCAATTCGGCGGCTCCATCGGTGTATGCGCCAGGAACGGCACCTCGTACACAGCCTCGAGCTTCGTCGCGGCCTTCGCGAACGCCGCATCCGCATCCCCGACTTTGCTGACTTCCTGCCCCGCCTTCTGCACCATCTCCGCGCACTGCGCGCGATGATCCGCGGTGTTCTCGCTTCCGTGGTCCGCGTTATCCCATTCGATCTGCAGCTCCTTGCGTCCCTGCATCGCCTGCCACGTCGAATCCGCCATCACCGCCACGCCGCTCGAAAGAAAATGCTGGTGCCCCGGCTTCGCCGGCCCAAATCCGAACGGCGAAGTCATCTCCACCGACGGAACTTCCACAACTTTCTTCACTCCCGCCACCGCCATCGCCTTGCTGGCATCGAATTTCTTCACTTTGCCCGAGAACACCGGGCTCCGCGCAATCACCGCGCAAAGCATCCCCGGCAACTTCGTATCGACTCCGTACTTCGCCGTGCCCACAACAATCTTCCCCCCATCCACGCGCGGTTCCTTCTTCCCCACAATCTCAAAATCCTTCGCGTCCTTGAGCGCCGGCTCTTTCGGCACCGGCAACTTCGCCGCCTTTTCCGCCAGCGCCCCATACTTCACCGAGCGCTTCGTCGCCGCATGATGCACGGCTTCATCCCGCGCCGAGCATTCCGCCGCCGGCACGCCCCAATCCTTCGCCGCCGCTGCAATCAACATCTCTCGCCCCGCCGCCCCCGCTTTCCGCAGCGGTTCCCAGCCAAGCCGCACGCTCGCGCTGCCTCCCGTCACCATATCGCCGTATTTCGCATCCGAATCCGCCTGCACGATCTTCACGTGCGTCCAATCCGCTTCCAATTCCTCCGCCAGAATCATGGACATCGAAGTCCGCACGCCCTGTCCCATCTCCGATCGCGCCACCCACAGCGAAATCTCGCCCTGCGGATCGATTTGCAGCCAAGCATTCGGCGCGAAATTCCCGTTCGCATCCGCAGCTCCCGCGCGCCCCGGCAAATAAAACGCAATCACCAACCCCGCGCCAGTCGCCGCCGAGCGCCGCAAAAACTCCCGCCGCCCGATCCCGCCGCGCGCCCAAGCGCTAAGCGACTTTCCCCCAAGATCCAACCGCTCCCGTTTCGTAAATGGCCGAGTCACAGCGCACCTCCCGCAGTCGGTTTTTCGGTCGTAGGGGCGGGGCTTGCTCCGCCCGCCAATTGCGGCGTGCCGCTCCACTCGCCATGAAGCGCCGTGCCCCCCGGCGTGTTTGTATCTCTATATTCCGCCGCCATTTTCGCCGCCGCATGTATCGCCCGCCGAATCCGCGGATAAGTCCCGCACCGGCATATATGCCCCGCCAGCGCATCATCAATATCCGCGTCGCTGGGATTCGGCGTCTTCTCCAACAACGCCGCGCAAGACATAATCATCCCGGCCTGGCAATAACCACACTGCGAAACCTGCGCCTCCAGCCAAGCCTTCTGCAAAGGATGCGAGCCATCCGCCGAAAGCCCTTCAATGGTGCGAATCTTGCTCTCGCCCACAGTAGAAATCCGCGTAGTGCAAGAGCGTTCCGCCTCGCCGTCAATCTGCACAGTGCAAGCCCCGCAAAAAGCCTGCCCGCACCCAAATTTAGTCCCAGTAAGCTCAAGCGTATCCCGCAACACCCAAAGCAAAGGAGTCTCCGGCGAAACATCCACGCTCAAAGTTTTCCCATTAACATTCAAGTTGTAAGCAGTCACGCTCGCACCTCCAAAGAATTCCCCAGCAGCGTTCCAATGCCAGCGATTCTACACGCTCAAGCAAAGTCACAGCACGCCGTTTTCTCACAACCTCCGCCTGGTCAAAGTTGTGCCGGGTACAAGCCCCCAAGCTTCTCCGATCGTAGGGGCGCCGCTTGCTGCGCCCTCCGACGACCTCCGCGTAAAATCAACGCTCCGTCAAATCCGCGGCCTCCAACCTATCCATCATCCCGCCGCTGCATTTCTCTTCCTTTGAAATCTCAAATCTGAAATTTGAAATTTCTTCTCTGCAACCTCCAAATTGCCCTTGACATCCCACCCGGCACACTTTATATTTAACCCGACGGTTAATTAAGCGCGAGGTTCAGCACGATGCCCCCCGATCATCTCAGCACCACATTCGCCGCCCTAGCCGATCCCACCCGCCGCGCCATCCTTGCTCGCCTCATCTCCGGCGAAGCCTCCGTCACCGAACTCGCCGCTCCCTTCGACATGAGCATGCCCGCCGTTTCCAAGCACCTCAAAGTCCTCGAGCGCGCCGGCCTCATCGCCCGCGGCCGCGAAGCCCAATGGCGTCCCTGCCGCCTGGAGGCTGCCCCGCTCAAGCAAGTTTCCGACTGGGTCGAAGAGTATCGAATCGTGTGGGAGCAGCGTCTGGATCGCCTGGAGGACTATTTGCGCACTCTGAAATCAAAGGAGAGAAAGCATGGCCGAAACAAAAAGAAGCCTCGCTGAAGACACTTCCGGCCGCGAAATCGTCCTCACGCGCGTTCTCGACGCCCCGCGCGAGCTGGTATGGCAGGCGATCACCAGTTTCGATCACGTTGCGCACTGGTGGGGCCCGATCGGTTTCACCACCACAATCGAAGAAATGGACGTGCGCCCTGGCGGCGTTTGGCGACAGATCATGCACGGCCCGGACGGCACCGATTACCGAAGTAATTGCATCTTCACCGAAGTCGTCGAGCCCGAGCGCCTCTGCTTCTCTGTCGTCGGCGGCAAAAAAGGCGCAGACGAGGTGCACTTCGACTCCTTCTGGACGTTCGAAGCGCAGGGGGAAAAAACCAGGCTCACCTTACGCATGGTCTTCCCCACGGCCGCAGCCCGCGACCTGAACGTCAAAACCTACAAATCGATCGAGGGCGGGCAACAGACTCTAGGACGCCTGGCAGAATATTTGCCGCAGATGTGTTCGAAATAAAGTACCGCCGGCCTCCGTGCCGGCATCTTGCGAAGAAACCGGCGCCAGATAGTAAGACTAACCGCGGCGCAAAATTGCCGCACGCTAGACGTAGGGGAGGGTCTTCAGACCCTCCCGCAGTTCGGCCCTCTTCTCTTTGCAGTCGCGATAACACGGCTTGCGCCAATCTGAATTTTCAATTCCCGATTGGCGGAATCCATCCCATCTCCGTTACAATCCAATCCCCTAGAGGCCCAATAAAGGAGACCACCATGGCCGCCACGTCGCAAATCACCGCTTCCACCATCGAAGCCGTCAAAGAAAAAGCCCGCCGCCTGAGCGTTTACTCGATGATGGCCACCACAGCCGCCGGCTCGGGCCATCCCACCTCGTGCATGTCCGCCGCAGAACTCGTCGCCGGCGTTTTCTTCTACGCCATGAAATTCGATCCCAAGAATCCCAATTCGAATGACGGCGATCGCTTCGTGCTCTCGAAAGGTCACGCCGCTCCGCTCCTATACGCCGCTCTAGCCGAAGCCGGCGTCTTCCCCCTCTCGCGCCTCATGACCCTGCGGCAACTCACCAGCGAACTCGAAGGCCATCCCACGCCGCTAATCCCCGGCGTCGACGCCGCCACCGGCTCGCTCGGCCAAGGTCTCTCCGTCGGCGCAGGTCTAGCAGTGGGCGCGCGCCTCGATAAAAGCCCCACGCGTGTTTACGTTCTTATGGGCGATGGCGAACTGGCCGAAGGCCAAGTCTGGGAAGCCGCCGAATTCGCAGGCCACTATAAGCTCGAAAATCTCACCGCCATCGCCGATATCAACGCGCTCGGCCAAAGCGATCCCACCATGTACCAGCACGATATGGAAGTCTATCGCCGCAAATTCGAATCCGAAGGATTCGATGTCCAAGTGATCGACGGGCACGACGTCACCGCCGTCCTAGCCGCGCTAGATCATGCCAAGTCGGTCGAAGATCGCCCGCAGGCCATCGTCGCGCGCACGATAAAAGGCCACGGCGTCAGCTTCTGCGCAGGCAAGCCGCACTGGCACGGCAAAGCCTTCTCAAAGGATGAGCTCGCGAAAGCTCTGCAAGAAGTCGGCACCGTTCCGCCGATTCCTCCAGATGACGGCAAGTCCTACGCGCGCAAATCACTGCCCGCACCGCCCAATTTCCCCGCGCCCGATCCACCGTCGTACCCTGAAGGATCGCAGGTCGCCACGCGCGAAGCCTACGGCTACGCGCTCAAGCGCCTCGGCGCCGTAAATCCGCATCTCGTAGCCCTCAGCGGCGACGTCAAGAATTCAACATTCTCCGAAATCTTCCAAAACGCCTATCCCGAGCGTTTCTACCAGGGCTATATCGCCGAGCAAAACATGGTCAGCGCCGGCGTCGGACTGGCCGCCCGCGGCAAAGTCCCTTTCCTCGACACCTTCGCCTGCTTCCTCTCCCGCGCCTACGACCAAGTCCGCATGGCGGCCATAAGTCGCAGCTACATAAAGCTTTGCGGTTCCCACTGCGGCGTCTCCATCGGCGAAGATGGCCCCTCGCAAATGGCCCTAGAAGACCTAGCCATGTTCCGCGCCGTCAACGGCTCCCTCGTCCTCTATCCCTCCGACGGCGTCTCCGCCGAGCGCCTAACCGAAGCCGCAGCCCGAGCCAACCAGATCTGCTACATCCGCACCTCGCGCCCGAAAACGCCGATTCTCTACTCGGTTGACGAGAACTTCCCGATCCCCGGCTTCAAAGTCCTGCGCCAAAGCCCCGCCGACAAAGCCACGGTCATCGGCGCAGGCGTCACTCTGCACGAAGCGCTGAAAGCCGCCGATCAATTGAAAGGGCAGGGAATCGCAGTCCGCGTAATCGATCTCTATTGCGTCAAGCCGCTAGACGGCAAAGCGATAGCCGCGGAACTGAGCGCCACGGGCGGAAAACTAGTGACAGTCGAAGATCACTTCGAAGAAGGCGGCCTAGGCGAAGCAGTCATCACAGCGCTCGGCGATGTCGGTTCAGCGCCGGCAAGATCGATCCGCCTAGCCGTTCACGGCATGCCGCACTCAGGCAAGCCTGATGAACTGCTAGACAAATTCGGCATTTCCGCGCGCCACATAGCAGACGCGGTGCGCGACATCGTCTCGAAGTAGCGGAATCGTTGCAAGATGCGAAGGGTGCCTCCGCCTAGGCGGACGCCGACGTTGCGCGTGGGGGTTTTGTAAGAGCTCCAAACGCAATCGATCAAGTCTCGATAAAACTATGGCCGAAAAATTAGTTCTAGTAGGAATGTTTCCCGACACAGTGGTGATCGAACCGGGCGATCAAATGGTTTGGCACTCGCTCTCAGGGAATCTTCGCATCGAATTCGACGCCAACCGCTCCCCATTCTCAAGCAACGTCTTCCAGGCCCCAACCGGCACGCGCCTAATGAGCGGCCCCCCGCGCACAGCCATCAACCCAGGCAGCTACAAATACAGAGTCTGGCTAAACGACCAACACATAGCCGACGGCGAAATCGTAATCCGCGCGAAACAACCGTAGCCCCGCCGTTGACGTGGCAGTCGCTTGTTCTTCGTAGGGGCGCCGGCTTGCTGCGCCCGTCCGACGACCTCTATTTCAAATCAACGCTCACCCTTCGCGCGGCCTCGCCAACACCCTGACACACTCCGAACACACCCGTAGACAGCTAATAAAAAGGGGGTTAGCTCCGCGCAAAGTAGTGCCCGGAGCGAAGCAACGGTCGTAGGATGCCGGCGGGGAAGCCGCCGCTACTAATCTCCCGCCACCGCCGCCCGCGCCGTCTCCACAGCCTCGGCCAGCGCCCGCCGCACCGGTGCCAGCAACACCGCCGGCACAGACTTCTCGCGCGGCACTCCAAGCGCAGCCGTCTTGCGCGGAAATTCCGTCCGGCGATCGAGGCGCAGCCCGATATCCACCAGCAGATCCTCGGCGAAATTCGGATCGTCGCTGCGCTCGCGGCCGAAGAACCACAGCCGCTCTTCATTCCGCTGCAAGAGCTGCAGCGCTTCCTCCAACCGCTTCATAGCCGTGTCGAACGTGGACGCGAGGAAATAGACTGGCAACACCCAGCCCCTTCTCCCGAACGCGGCTCGTACGCGCACGGTGTATTTGCCGTTTTGATTTTTCTCGATAGCACAGCGGTATTCGTTACCCGAGCCGTTCTGTTTGTTTGACATGGTCTTCCTCGAGTGTACGCCGTCAGTTTCCGGCGGAATTCTCCCGATCGCGCGCATCCACGCGCTGCCGCTGATTCGAATGCGTCTGGTTGTGCTCGCGACTGGACTTGCTTCAAAACGTTACAACTTGAAACCAGGTTCGGGCTGTCAGGTGCTTTGCGCCTGCAAGTGCATGCGACTCAGCCCGACAATAAACTTGGCCTGGCCTGCAGCACGCCGCTGGTGACTCGAACGACGGTGGAGGGACCGTCATTTCTAAGAAATCCCGCAGCGACGGGTTGGGCGCTACAGACACTAATATTGTAGGCACACTTCGAGCGCCCCGGCAAGTACCCTGTGGAAAACTTTTATATTATTGAAATTAAATGCTTTAGGCTCTCAAGACTTGCCCGTCAGCAGCTTCAGGTTGGTCGCGTCAATCACGATTTTGCCTTCACTCTTCAAACGATCCTGCAGCGCCGTTTTGAACGCTTCATAGGCCGCTTGCTGCTTAGTTTGCAGCAATTGTTGCTGGAGCTGAGCCCTCTGCAGGAGCAACTCCTCCATTTTCGGCGTGTCGTGCGCGACGATGCGGTACACCACCCAATTCGCGGCAACCGGCGCTGCATCGCTGACCTGGTCGACGTTCATATTGAAAGCCGCATTAAACTGCGACGCCGCGCCGAGATCGCTGACCTGTCCAACGCGGGCAAATGGCGCGCTGGTCTTCGTTTCGGCGCCGAGCGCCTTCGCCGCCTTGGCCAGCGGCTCGCCGGTCTTCGCGCGCTTGGCCAGATCTTCCGCCTTGGTGCGCGCGAGCTGCACGGAATTATCGCGGCGATAGTCGGCCAATACTTTCTCGCGCACTTCCGCCAGCGTTCCCTGATGCGCCGCCTGAATATCCTTCACGGAAATGATGGCCCAGCCGCGATCGAGCCGCAGCGGCGCACTCACTTCGCCGGCCCGCAGCGAGGAAAGCGTCTGATGCAGATCGGGCGAATTACCCAGATCGCCCAGCGCCTCAGTGGCCGAGGCCACGGGCGTCGTGCCGGTCGTCAAATTGAACTTCTTCGCCAGGTCATCGAGAGACTGCCGATTCGACTGCCGCACCGCCGCGGCCATCTGGTCGGAAATCTTGTTGGCCTCGGCATTTACCTTGGCATCAAGGACGG
This sequence comes from uncultured Acidobacteriota bacterium, assembly GCA_963841235.1. Classification (GTDB taxonomy): domain Bacteria; phylum Acidobacteriota; class Terriglobia; order Acidiferrales; family UBA7541; genus Palsa-147. The sequence continues at coordinate 361,651 of CAWJBU010000005.1, forward strand.
TCGGCTCGATCTCGCCACGCACCTCCTCGAAGCTCTTGGTGCGTGCCACTTCCTTCTCCAGCACCTTGATAATATGGAAGCCATACTGCGTCTTCACCAGGTTCGAAATCGCGCCAACTGGTTGAGAAAAGGCCGCTTGCTGGAATTCCGCCACCGTCTGGCCCTCGATGATCCAGCCGATATCCCCGCCCTTATCCTTCGAGGTGTCCTCAGAATATTGCTTGGCCAGCGCCTCGAAATTGCCGCCGGATTTGGCCTTCTTCTGGACGTCCTCGGCCTTCTTCTGAATTTCGGCGACCTCGGCGTCGGTCTTGCCCACGGTCTTGAATAGAATATGCTCCACGTGTACGCGATTCTGCACTTTGAACTGGTCGATATTCTGCTGGTAGTAAGCGTGCAGCTCCGCGTCGGTCGCTTTGGTCTGCTGCTTCAATTGATTCAGATCCAGCAGCGCGTAGGAGGCCGAGCGCTTCTCGCCCACCTGATAGCGGCCCATGTTTTTCGTGAAGTAAGCCTCAAGCTCTGCGTCCGTCGGATTGATCGTCGCCGCGAGATCCGTCGCCTTGAACACCGCGTATTCGATGGTGATTTTCTCGTTGCGGCGGACGTATTCCTGCGCGATTTCAGTATCCGAGACGGTTACACCATCGGTGAGAATATTGCGGAATTTTTCTTCGAGCAGCTGCTGGCGGACGAAATCCTCGAAATCCGTGACGGTCATTCCCGTGCGCGTCTCGACTTCCTGCGTGTAGCGTTCCTTTCCCACCCAGGTATCGCCGTTGAACGCCGTGGGAATATATTTCTTGATGCGCTCGGTCTGCTCTTCGGGGGTGACTTTCAAACCCAGGCGCTGCGCCTCGAGTTCCAGCGCCTTCTCGTAAACCAACTGATCCACCACCTGCTTCGCGTACAAGCCCTTGAGCATCGGCGAGAGCGGCTGCCCGCGCAATTCGCGATTCAGCATGTTCTCCACATCGGTGCGCGTAATCTGCTCGTCGCCCACGCGCGCCACAGCATCAGGGCTGGTCGCCGTGGTCGACCCAGGCACCAACCCGGGCACCAAAGTAATCACCATGGCGAACGAGATCATGACGAGAATCACTCCCATCAAAATCTTCACGCCAGTCTTCCGCTGTTGAATAACGTCGAGCATGTCCAGTCAGCGCCCTCAGTATGCGCCCAAACCAGCAATTATAGGGCACGTTTCGCCCATGCTCAACCGAATTGCACAGTGGCCTCCCCTCCCGCCGATGCAGTCCTCTTCCGTCCGGGCGCCGCACGCTGCGCTCTCAACTCGACCCGTGCTTCTTGCCTGTCACACAGAACCACAGGGAGGAATCTGTTGAGTGGCTCACGCCCTTCAGCCGGGGCTTTACCGGGCGGTATTCGAAAATTTCCTTATAATAAGAAGATATGGTCCTCGCATATCCGGCCTGGCAAAATTTTTCGTCCTTGTTTCGGGAGGCCACTACAGCCAACGAAGCGAAAACCGGAATGGAGAGGTCACATCACCTTACAGCTTCGCTTTACTTTGGCGTCGCGGCCCTTGAAGCTTTCTTGAACGAAAAGATGCGTGCCCATCTGAGCGCAACGAAGTCTGAGGAGGAAATATTCAACCTCCTTAGGAAAGGCAAAGTCGTTTCGAAACTCAAGCAGTGGCCCGCCGACATGCTCGGAGCGCCGTTGAACCTCCCAAAGGCTTCCATGGACCTAATCGTCTTTTTCAACGACGTCCGAGCAGACCTCACGCACCCGAAGACGCACGGGCAAGACATCTATGCGAAATTAGAAATCGTTGATCCCATGTCCGTAATTAACTCGGTCGCTGAATACATCGCGCGGTTTCATGAGATGGAAGGAACGCAATTTCCCTACTGGTTGTTTGGATGGAACTACCTGAACCCTAGGTCCGACTCCTACGAGATCTTATTAGTCAACAATCAGCAGTTTTGCTTCTCTCTTCAGGGGCTTGGTTTCGACGTGCCGGCGGCCCACGGAAACGAGGCGTGGTGTGATGCGTACCTCCGATCCTTTGACGGATTCCTTGCAGTGAGGAACGGCCTTATCTCGCTTGACCGTTGCGAGCCGAAGGCAGGCCTGTTTCCGTTTAAGCCGATCTTGTGTCGTCGATGGTGGACTGACGCACATCAGCGGCGTTGCGGCCACACATCATGAAGCGCTCGCCGAGGTCCGGAGCCATGATGCACGGCGCACCCAGCGGACCGGTACAGGCAACGAAACCGCTGATAATGGCATGGTTCAAACCGAGAAGTCACCTTCAAAGCCTACGTAACCCATTGATGCCACACACGTTAAGATTTTTCTTGACGACACCATGCGGACTCGCTAGACTTACCCTGCCGTTGACCGAGTGTCGAAGTGCCTACAGTGGCGAAACCCTAGGTGCTGTAGGTCGAGCTCGACCTTAAGTTTGCGTAAATATTGGGCGCCTCGACTCGGTTCGACTGCGGCAGGTCCTGATAGATCTTGGAGCTCGTGCAAAGGCGGGCTTCGAGATTGCAGGAACCGGAGTCGTTATCCGAGAAACCTGTCGCGTCGTTCCTTAGCCGGCATTCAGACGAAAAAACGTCTAGAGATGGGGCTTCCGTGCTTTGTAGAAAGAGAAGCCCCACTCTTTTTTTTCGGAGGATGCCCGTGCTGAACTCGAACGATGCACTCTACCATGCATTCCAGTTGTTGACCTCCACAGTCCGTGATTTTCACTCCACCGGTCGAACGTGCCTCGGGGCGACATTAAAGCCCCAGATGCGCCGTCGTAGCTTCGATACTTTCAGCGAGCAACAGCTCGGATTCCCCAACTTCGGGGATTTCCTGCGAGCGGCGCAGAGCGCCGGGTTAATTCAGCTTGGCTATACTCCGGGGGGCGATTTGTGGATAACTCTGCCGGGAGTATCTGACCCGAAGCCACCGATTCCCCTGGGTATATCTACGGTTGGCGCGACTTCGCCGTGGGCCCCCGCTGCGAAGCCTACGTCTCCGGGCGCCTTAGGTCACGGCGGCCCGATCCGTGTACGGCCGGATTTGTGGAACGCGTTTAACAGCTTTTCCTCGACGTGGGTTTACAACCCGATTACAGACATTGCATATAAAAATGACGCGATGAATCGGGTCGACGAATCCGGACAAGTCCTGCTCCCGATCCCTTCCGGCAAGGAGCGCGTCATCGAGTGGATGCGATCCTTCGCGAACATGCAAGATGAAACTACAAAGACTCGGCTTCTCAATTCACTCTCTGGTGACGCTGCGACATATCACTTTAAAACCAATGTTGCCGCGGGTGTCACCCTTCGCAGGGCTTGGCATCGCTTCCACATTCAACAGGTTGTAGCAGCGATCGAAGCCTGGGCCACATCGAACAACGTGCACCCCAAAGCTGTCACAAGTCCATACGTACGTACGCAATCCGCAAATTGGTCCATTCAACCCCAGGAGCTGCCGATACCCGAGCCGGCGCAGCCCGCGTTGGCGCAGGTCCCACAGGTCCCGCCGTCGACACCGACGCCTACGACGACGCTGACGCCCCGGCTGTCCGCCTTGGTCGACGAACTGATCGATCAGCTTTTACGCTTGCGCGGATCGCTCCAATTTATGGAGCCGAAACATTGATCGGGCTAGTTCTCGCGAGTCAGGGCACGGCTCGGAAAATGGTCGTTGTTGAGGTACAGGGTGAATGGAATTCAACGCCCGAGCGATATCGTTGGTCGAGTGCGCCGGCGCGAACGCACGCGTCGATCTCGATGACGTTCGCGGAAGCGTCATCGAGTTTCGTGCGGGCTTACAGTATTCAATCACCCTTCCGCGTGACCCAAGTCAGTTTCTCAGACTTGCCGATCCCGAAAGAATGCTCTGCGCGTTGTACTCGTGGGCCAGAGTATTCCGATACCCCGATGGACAGGACGAATCGGTCCACGTTGTGGGACCTGCCGACACAACCTCGGGCGGTCTTACATTCTATAGGCTAGACCTCCGACAACCTCCGAGGCCGCGCCGCGGGCCTCGGCCAACCGTTGAGATCATCGGTGCTGCCGAACTGAGTTTCGAACAGCTTTCGAATTGGTTAGTAGAGCTTGCCTACAGCTAGGCGACCAATCCTGGTCAGAAGCAGCGCCAATTCGTACTTTCACGCCCCTGTTCGTTTGCATGCGAAGTGATAAGGGTAGCTTGGGTGGGCCCCGAGATGATCGATGACTGCTTCATGCCGGAGCTCCTTAATTCGATCGGAAAGGTGTATGGCGCAGAAATTCTGCATGTTCCACCGCGGACCTATCGGGATACGCAAGCGAGGTTGGCCGGGTTGTTGCCACTACACGCCGCCGTGGTCTGCCGTCACTTTGTGCCTCATATCACGGTGGACGCTATCCCACACCAGCTTCCCGTCGGGCTGATATGCTTTTGTGACGGATCCGAACTCGAGGTCGTCCAGGACGAACTCAAGATGTGGATTGAGCTCTGCCACCAAGATGTCGAGAACCGGCGGCCGGAGCGCACGGCAGATAAGCGCGCTCTATTACTCGCGATAATGATACGCGGCATGCTTAGCCACTCAAAGATTGGACAATTTAGCCACTGCCAAAGACAGACGGTGCTGACCGGCGTTCGTGCTCGACACCTCGATTGCAGTGCCGCCGATAACATCCTGGATGCGAACAGCGAACCCTACATGGATGGGACAGATTCCGATGCACTATTCCTGTGGAAGGAACACAACGATGGACGGCAATACTTTCTAAATCCTCGCCGAGTAGTCGAATCCCGGACATTGGCCGGCCAAAACCGTAACCAATGATTAGTCCCTAAGATATCAAAAGAACCCGAGTACCGCCACAATTTGATATTGACTTAGCGGTTAATCTGCGCTATCTTATTTTCGGCTCCATCCACGAGCCGCGACAAAATTTGTCACAGGGAAGCTGTGTGCTTCCCCAAAAGGAAAACCTAGCGAACCTCGGCCGTTCACCTCGCACCACAAACTGCCAGGCATCAGCACTTTAGACCGCGCGTAAGCGCCGAAGGAAAACCGATGAACACAGCACCCGGGCCGGACGCCCACAGCTCCGGCGATGCACCTCCATCCCCCGAACGCCACTCCCGCAAATGCGCCATCTGCAACCATGACGACCGCGAGGCCATCGACGAAGCCTTCCTCCACTGGGCGAACGGCGCTAGCATCGTCAACGACTACAAACTCCCCAGCCTCTCTTGCCTCTACCGCCACGCCCACGCCGTAGGCCTCTGGCGACGCCGGCGCAAGACCGTCCGCTCCGCCCTCCACCGCATCATCGAAAGAGCCGGCGGTACCAACCCCAGCGTCCGCGACATCATCCGCGCCGTAGAAATATGCGCCCGCTTCCGCGACGACGGCGCCTACGTCGTACCTCCCAAACGCCTGATCATCGAACACCACTATGTCACAAGCACCCCCGATTCTAATCGGGAAGCCCACGATTAGAACCCCACGTAACTCCAACAAAACAAAGGAACGAGACCAGGTCTAATCGGGAAAAAACACACAGTTTCAAAATCAAATCTAAGGCGGGTTTTCGGACCTATTTCGGGTCTCTAAATATAGCCCGGGTTGTCAGACGCGAGGCCTTTTGCCCGTGAATAACGACGAAAGGCCAACTGCGAATCGGAGTGTGGCGATGGCTGGAAATCTGTCTTAGAATTGTGCGAGAGAGCTCTTATGGCGAATACGAAAATTACGATTCCTTTGGATGCGAAGACGGCGCGGGCTTACGCGGCGGCGCGGCCTGCGGAGAAGCGCAAGATCCGAGCGCTGCTCAGCTTGTGGCTGCGCGAGCTGGCGGCGGAAAAGTATGCGTCGCTCGAAAAGGTGCTAGATGAAGTGGGGCGAAAGGCCAAGGCGCGGGGGCTTACGGCGGAGAAATTGGAATCGCTGCTGAAAGGCGCGTAGTTGCGCTGCGTGTTTGACACCAACGTCCTCATTAGCGCGCTGCTGATCCCGGAGTCGATTCCTCGAAGGGCTCTAGACCGCACGATCCGCAAGGGTGAAGTGCTTCTGTCGTTCGAGCTGCTCGCCGAGTTGTCCGAAGTCCTGAGCCGCAAACAATTTCGGCGGTACGTGGATGAGGAAGACATTCGACGATTCCTGGCGGCGTTGACGCGCGAGGCACGGTGGGTGGAGGTAGACGTCGAAGTCAAGGCTTGCCGCGATCCCGACGACGACAAACTTCTTGAGCTGGGCGTGAGCGGTGCGGCGAGTTACATCGTGACTGGGGATGCCGATCTGTTGGATCTCGATCCATTCCGCGGGATGCGGATCATTACGCCGCTGGAATTTCTGACAATTTAGTCACGGAATAAACCCACGCCAAACCCGGGCCTCCGCCTAGGCGGACCGGCTCCTACGATTTTGAACTTGCGGCATCAACACCGAACGGCCCCAGGTCTGTCCTTCGGCACTGGCAAGGGGTCTCAGGATAAAAAGACCTGCGCGACATGACTGGGTTCGTCATGCTTTCGCGGTACAATTCGCTCGATTTTTGTGGGAGGCGATATGCGCTACCGCATGGGCTTTCTTGTCATCGCGGCTCTGGGGCTTGCTGGATGCCACATGCACCACGACCGGCGGGGCGGGCCGGAGAACTTGTCGGCGGAGCGGGCTGCCGCGGTCACTGGCGAGGTGCGCGCGTTTATGCAGAGTGTGGCGCAGGATATTACGCGCGACGGGCCGACGGCTTGGCGGCGGGAGTTTGCTGATACGCCGGCATTTTTTATGGCCGTCGACGGACGCGTGGCGTTTGCGGATAGCGCGGCGGTAACCGCGGGGCTACCGGCGGTTGCGGCGATGATCAAGCAGATTGAGTTGAAATGGGGCGATGATTTGCGCGTCGATCCGCTGACGCGGAATCTAGCCGTGGTGGGGACGAGTTGGCACGAGGTGCAAGTGGATGCGGCGGGGAAGCGCGTGGAAGAAAGCGGATATTTTACGGGCGTGGTCGAGTATCGCGAGGGAAGGTGGCAACTGCGGGATGCGCATTGGTCGCTGGCCGCGCCCGCGGAGGCTGCGCATTAGAGCGCGCCGAGAATGAGAGGTCATTCAACGATAATCCGGTCGGCCCATTCCACCAGGGATACGAAGATTGCCGGGCTGCCGAATTTTGCATTCCATTGATTCAAGTCTGTTTCCGTGACCCCACGGGCCCGGGAACAGGCCCCTCAAGAAAAAATGGGAATGTGTTTAGCCACCACTTTGTCGAGGGTTTCACTGAGCGGCGGCCAGCCAACCGGCAGAATTGCGTTGACCATGGATTTGCGCATCAACGAAGTGGCTTCCGCGAGGAGGAAAATCTGAACCTGGTGCCCGGCCTCGGCGAGCACGAGCCCGTGCGCGAACGGAAACGAGGCTCTGGTTGGATCGTCAGGTCCCCAGGCGCTTTTCATCATGATCTTCAGAGGTTTCTTTGGTTCATCCGCCTTGGCGCCGAATGCCAGCAACGGCAAACCAGCAAGCTGAGCCAAGAACGCGCGTCTGGCCATGTGTAAGCCTCCTGTGTCGGGTTTTACAGTGACGAAGAACTGGGCAACAGTATTCCTTTTCGATTGCGTTGCCAAGCTGCAATCGGGTCAACGGCGGGAACGCGGAGGGGTTAGAATGGCGTCATGATTGGACGACCTGGAAGCGACGAAGCGGCGGTTCATTACTTCACTTACATCGACAAGGTGCGCCGCGATGATGTTGTGGCGGTCACCGAGGCACAACTGGAGGAGTCGCTGCGATTTTTTTCGGGGATCTCGGAGGAGAAGTCGCTGTGGCGTTATGCGCCGGAGAAGTGGAGCATCCGGCAGGTGTTGAATCACGTGAGCGATACGGAGAGGGCCTTTGCGTTCCGGGCGTTGTGGTTTGCGCGCGGATTTGCGGAGCCTTTGCCAGGATTTGATCAGAATATCGCTGCTGCAGTCGCGAACGCGGACGAGATTTCCTGGGCCGCGCATATCGCGGAGTTCCGGAGCGTGCGGCTGGCGACGATTTCGCTGCTGCGGAACATGCCGCCGGAGGCTTGGGGACGGCGCGGGGTAGCTAGCGGCAATCCGTTCACGGTGCGGGCCGTGGCTTATATCATTCCGGGACACGTGACGCACCATATTGGGTTACTTCGCGAGAGATACTTCTAGAAGTTTTCGCCCCTCGTTAGTCAAGCCGAAACCCAAAAGTTCGGATTCAGCGGCGAAGATGCGTGTTGGCGGATTCGCATCGATGATTTGGAGTTCGTTGAATGGGCTGTACCCCTATGCTAGATTGCAGAATTGGCGTAATTTCCGATGATTGAGACCAAGACAGCTGCGTCTGCGCGGCCCAAAATTCAGAAGGTGGAAGTGTATTGGCACTCGGTCACTTACAAGACGGTGATCGTGCTGGTGGTGCTTTTTCTGGCGATCGTTGGAGGGGCTACCTACCTGATTTTCCCCGGGGCTTCGGGGAGCGTGCTGGGCAAGATCGCGGATTCGTTGACGAAGCCCAGCGCGACGACTACGTCGCCGACGGCCAAGCAGGCGCGCTTCGTCAATCTGGACGGCAAGGTGCAGGTGAAAAAGGTGAATTCGGTGCAGTGGGCCAACGCCGACTACCAATTGACGCTGGATAAGGGAGATCTGATTCAGACGGGCTCGGAAGGCGTGGCGCGATTGCAGTTTGCCGACGGCACGACGTACACGGTGAAGGGCGATACGCTCGTGACCGTGGAAGAAAACTTGATCGAGCAGGATAAGGCCACACGCGTGGGCGTGCATATTCAGGCCGGTCAGGTGGATTTGGCCACGCCGACATGGAATGTGCCGGGATCGAAGGCCGATATTTCGTTCGAGAATGCAGTGGCGTCGCTGCGGGAGAACAGCCGCGCGGAAGTGCGCAGCGATCCGAAGACGCAGCAGCAGCAGATGACGGTGAATGAAGGCAGTGCCGATATGAAACGCGGCGCGGAACACGTGGAAGTGGCGCAATGGGAGCGCGTCACATTTCCTACGAACGGCACGATTACCAAGGAGCAGGTGTTGGCGCCGCCGGCTCTGATTTCGCCGCTGAATTTGTCGCCGATCATTGTGGCCGATCCGAAGAAAGACCCGGTGCACTTTGAATGGAAGCCGGTGGCTACGGCGAAGGCTTATTTGCTGCAGATCAGCAAGTCCACGCTGTTCAACAAGGTGCTTTTCGAGAAGCGCACCGCGGACACTAGCCTCGATATTACCGGGCTCGAGCCGGGAGATTATTTCTGGAAAGTGCGCGCGGTGGATAACAAAGATGCTACCAGCGATTTGAGCGACCCGTACAAATTCACTCTGGTGGCGCAGGGCAAAGAGCAGGATATGCTGCTGGAGGTGGACAATACGGAGTTGCACGGCAGCTTGGTGGAAGTTTCGGGGCGGACGGAGCCGGGGGCGACGCTGATTATCAACGGCGAAAAAGTGGCCGATGTGCGCGCGGACGGGACGTTTCATTATTTCACGCCGCCGATGTCCAAGGGCAGCCAGACGATTGTGATTACCGGGCAGAACCGGCGCGGCGGCACGGCGATCAAGCGCGTTTCGATTGTGATTCCGTAGCGGGGGATGGCGGACGGAGGGATTCTTCACTCCGCGCCCAACTCACAGTTCGTCAAAGACGCGAATTGTGAGGAGGAAAAAGCCGTCGGGCGCTGCGTTCTGAATGACAGAGGTCTGAAAGCGAAGCGAGGATTTCGGTAGACCGCTTCCGGGGGGAGGCGAAAGTTCCTGTGACAAAAAACGGTTACAGCATGCGGTCGGTGTTCAGTTTGTTTTCCTCCGACCTGGCGATTGATCTGGGGACGGCGAACACGCTCGTCTACGCGAAGGGCAAAGGGATCGTCGTGAACGAGCCTTCGATCGTGGCGATCAATAAAAACACGGGCGAAGTGGTGGCGGTGGGCCGCGAAGCGAAGGAAATGCTGGGGCGCACGCCGGGAAACGTGGTGGCCATCAAGCCGATGAAGGACGGCGTGATTGCGGATTTCAAAGTTACCGAGAAGATGCTCACGTATTTCATTCAGAAGGCGCATAACCGGCGCGTTCTGGTGCATCCGCGGATTGTGATTGGCGTGCCTAGCGAAATTACGCCGGTGGAAAAGCGCGCGGTGCAGGACTCGGCTTACCGCGCGCGGGCGAGCGAAGTTTATCTGGTGGAGCAGGCCATGGCCGCGGCGATTGGAGCGGGGCTGCCGATTGAAGAGCCGTCGGGGAACATGGTGGTGGATATCGGCGGCGGCACTACCGACATTGCTGTAATTTCGATGAGCGGCATCGTCTATTCGCGCTCGGTGCGTGTGGCGGGAAATGAGATGGACGAGGCCGTGATGCATTATTTGAAGCGCAAATATAATTTGCTGGTCGGCGAGCGCACCGCGGAAGCGATCAAGATGGAAATTGGATCGGCTTATCCGCTGGAGAAGCCGCTGACTTTGGAAGTGAAGGGACGGAATTTAATTGAGGGCGTACCGCGAACCGTGACGATTGATGATAACGAGATTCGCGAGGCGCTTTCGGAATGTATCGCCACGATCTTGAATGCCATTCGCGTGGCGCTCGAGCGCACGCCTCCCGAACTTTCGGCGGACATCAGCGACCGCGGCATCGTGCTAACCGGCGGCGGGGCGTTGATCAAGAATTTGGACAAGAGGATTCGCGAGGAGACGGGGTTGCCGGTCTCGATTGCGGATGATCCGTTGGCTTCGGTGGTTTTGGGGACCGGGAAGATGCTCAGTGATTTCCGGTTGTTGAGATTGGTGTCGATCGATTAGTGGCCGTGGTAGCGCTGGCGTCTCGCCGGCATCTTACGACCTAGAAATTCGGCATGGGTCGCGATCGATTGCGTAGCGGGGCGCGAATTACTGGGCGCTGTTTCAGGTGGGGGATCCGCGCTTGACCGTTGGTCCTGGCGAGATTTGTGATCGCCGGATGCCGGCGGGGACGCCGGCGCTACTTGGATCGCGAATCAGCGTTAAGTAGAGTTTTTCTGTTGCAGAGCATTCGATGCTTGATTTTCCTTCACGACAACGGCCATTTCCTCTGTTAGTCACCGTCGTTTTGGTGCAGGTGCTTTTGCTGGCGTTTCAAATTAAACGCGACAATGACGTGCGGCTGGTGCGCGTGTGGGCGGTGGAGTTCCTGACGCCGCTGCAGCGCGCGGCGACGTGGTCGATCTCCTCGGTGCGCGGCGGCTGGCGGAATTATATCGATTTGCGGCGCACACATGCGGAGAACGAATTTCTGAAAGCGCAGATGGACAAGCTGCAGTTGCAGAACCGGCAACTGGAGAGCCGCGCGGCGGAAGCGGACCGCTTGGCGGCGCTGCTGAATTTCAAGCAATCGCATACGGAAGTGCCGATGCTGGTGGCGCAGGTGATCGGAGCGAGCGCCGATCTTGCCAGCCGGACGATTTTCATCAATCGCGGCGAGCACGATCATTTGCGGCGGAATTTGCCGGTGATTACGCCGGACGGCGTAGTGGGAAAAATCGTGGAAGTGCTGCCGGGTTCGTCGCAGGTGCTGCTGATCAGCGACCAGAACAGCGGCGTGGGCGCTCTATTTGCGGAGACGCGCACGCACGGAGTGGTGAAAGGCACGAGCGATCCGTTGCTGCGGCTCGAATACATTGCCAACGAGGAGAAAGTACACGTGGGGGAATTGGTGGTGACCTCGGGCGAGGACAAGATTTATCCGAAGGATTTGCCGGTCGGGACGGTGACGTCGGTGAAGCAGGGGAATCCGTTTCAGGTGATTACCGTGGAGGCGGCGGCGCGATTGGACCGCTTGGAAGACGTGATCGTGCTGATGACGCAGCAGGAAGTTTCGATGAAGAAGCCGGCGGAAGAAGCGGAAGCGCCGCAGCAGTGATGAGTGGAGCTGGCGGGAGAATATGAGTTCGCGGGCACAGATCGAACAGCACATCGAGGTGCATAAGTTCTATGGCGGCGCCGTTGTAGGCGTGGCTTTTCTGGCGCTCGTGCTGCAGGGATTTTTGAATAAATTCGGGAGCTGGGCCGGGCTTTTGGAATTGCCGCTGTTGGTGACGATTTATTTTTCTTTGAGCCGGAGGAATCCCGCTACCGGGCTGCTGTTGGGGACGGGGATTGGGATTTTGCAGGATGCAGTGAGCCAGATGCCGATTGGATTTTATGGGATTGCGAAAACTTTCGTTGGCTACGTGGCGTCTTCATTCGGCGGGCGGATTGATACGGAGCATCCGGTAAGCCGGTTCGGATTGGTTTTGGTATTTTTTCATTTCCATCAGTTCTTGCTGACTTTGATGGATCGGGTTTTGTTGGCGCGGCCTGCGAGTTATTTTAGTCTAAAGCTGCTGATTGCTTCGGCGGTGAATGCTGCGGTGGCGGTGGTCTTGTTTCCTCTGTTGGATCATCTGAGAAAACCTAGTTAGTCGAAATCGTGCTAACAAGCGTGGGGCATCGTTCGTCCATATAGGCGCGGGGAGAATCGCGTCCGCCGACTGACTCGGCGCGCTCCCGGGAGGGATTCATGCGGTCATTCGTTCAGGACTTGCGCTACGCGCTGCGAATGTTGCTGAAGAGTCCCGGGTTTGCGATTGTCGCGATCCTTACTCTGGCGCTGGGGATTGGGGCGAACGTCGCCACTTTCAGCGTGGTGTATGGCGTTCTGCTGCGGCCGTTGCCGTTTCCGCATCCTGAGCAGCTTGTGCGCGTCTTTGACGATCTGCGCGGGCCTAACGAGGCGGATGTGGGCATGTCGGCGCCGGAGCTCTGGGATTTGCAGGATCGTTCGGGCGTGTTTCAGGAGATTTCGGCGGTGGCGCCGAGCAATTCGGCCGTCGGCGGCGGAGATCGCACGGTGCGCGCCGAAAGTCTGGTCACCAGTCCCGATTACTTCGATTTGCTGGGAGCGAAGCCGCAATTTGGGCGCGTTTACACGACGCAGGACGCCGTCCCGGGATTTCTGGAGCCGGTCGTTATCAGCGACGGCTTTTGGCGCAGCAATTACGGTGCGGACCCGAAGATACTCGGGCGGAAAATGCGGCTCGATAATGACCTGTACACGATTGTGGGGGTGATGCCCGCGGGGTTTCGTCATCCGGGCCCGACGCTGAATACGGACGTGGACGTTTGGGCCGCGGCGGGCTTCAGCGGCAATCCGTTTCCGGTGCCGGCTGACAGGTCATTGAGGATGCTTCCGGGCGCAATTGGGCGATTGAAGCCCGGGCTGACGGTGGCGCAGGCGCAAGCGCGGCTCGATGCCTATGTCGCGCAACTCAGCCGGGCGTATCCTACCGAGTATCCTGCTGCCGCGAAATGGGCGGTGCGGCTTGTGGAGGTGAAAGAAGATCTGGTCGGGCCGCAGCGGACGGAATTGTTCATCCTGTTTGGCGCGGTGGGATTTGTGCTGCTGATTGCGTGCGTGAACATTGCCAATCTGCTTTTGGCGCGGTCCTCCGGACGGCGGCGCGAGATTGCGATTCGATTGGTGATGGGCGCGAGCCGGGCGAGGCTGGCGGGGCAACTGCTTACCGAAAGCACGCTTCTGGCGATGATTTCCGGCGTGGTCGCCATCGTCACCGTTCTCTTTTTGAAGAATGCGATCATCAGCCTCGCTCCCGCGGATATTCCGCGGCTCAATGAAGTGGACGTCAGCGCCAGCGTGCTGTTTTTCGCTTTTCTGATTTCGATTTTTACGGGCGTCCTTTTTGGGCTGGCGCCGGCGCTGCAAGCCTCGAATCCTGGCCAAGTGGAAAATCTGAGGGAAGGCGGGCGCGGATCGGGAGCCGGCAGGCGGCATACGCGGCTTTCGCGAGTGCTGGTAGTTTCGGAGATTGCGCTCTCGATTATTTTGCTGGCGGGTGCAGGGCTTTTGCTGCGAAGTTTCTGGCGGGTGCTGGAAGTGCGTCCCGGATACAACCCCAGCCATCTGGCTACGGCGCAGATCTGGATTCCTGTATCCAACGATCCGGCCCATGATCCTTATGCGGTCGAAGAGAAGCGCGCCGATTTTCTTCTGGAGATTTATCGCCGCGTTTCTGTGCTGCCCGGCGTGGAACAGGCGTCGATTGCAGGCAACGACACTTTGCCGATGAACTCGGGGAGAAATTATTCGCTTTTCTCTATCGAAGGGCGCGCGGAGGATTCGGAGCGCAAGCCGACTGCGGATATTGCGGTGGTCGATACGCAATATTTCCGCACGATGGAAGTTCCTTTGATGGCGGGGAGAAATTTCACCGCTGGCGATACGAGCACGACGCAAACCGTTGCCGTGATTGATGAGACGCTGGCGCGGCGCTATTGGCCGGATGAGAATCCCGTCGGGCGACACATCAAGTTTGGATTTGGCGCGGGGTTGAAAGGGCTGGTTATCATCGGCGTGGTGGGCGATATCAAGTCGGACGGATTTGATGCGCCGAGCGTGCCGCATATTTACGTTCCCATGGGGCAGTTCGCGCCGGTGAATGCGGTGGTGTTTCTGCGGAGCAGGGGCGACGTGGCGAGTCTCGGGGAAGCGGTGCGACGCGAGGTGGAAAAAGTTGATCCCAATGTTCCGGTGCACAGCATCAGCTCGATGGATCAGATCATTGCGCGGTCCGTGGCGGACCGGCGGTTTGCGCTCGAGTTGCTGGGCGTGTTTGCGGGCGTCGCGCTGCTGCTGGCTGCTGTCGGAATTTATGGCGTGATGTCGTATTCCTTCAGCCAGCGCACGCACGAAGTGGGCATTCGCATCGCGCTGGGCGCGCAGCGGCTGGATATTCTGCGCATGGCTGTGGGGGAGGGGATGAGGATTGTGGTGATCGGATTGGGTTTGGGGTTGGCGGGCGCCGCGATCGTGACGCAATTTTTCCGCTCGATGCTTTTCAATGTTGCGCCCATTGATCCGCTTACGTTTGCTTCGGTGGCCGCGATCCTCGCGGCAGTGGCTCTATTTGCGTGCTACATTCCGGCGCGGCGGGCGACGCGGGTGGATCCGCTGGTGGCTTTGCGCGAAGAATGAAAATTGCTGCGAGTGAGACTGCTCCGCCTACGCATTCCGTTGTCATCTCGAACCCGTCCCGCATGCGCGACGGTGAGGGATCTGAATCTTCCCCCCGCCTTTCGCTCGTCTCGCCATTGTGCTTGTGACCCTCCCTCCGTTCGTCGGTCGTAGGGGCGGGGCTTGCTCCGCCCGGCCTTTCGGCCCCGCTTTTGATCTTTCTTCCGGCCTCCCTATCTGTTGCCCGCTCTCGGCACCATGAATTCAGCCCCCGTTCACCGCAATTTGATACCGCCGTACTATTGACCTTAGTTACTTTCAGGGTAAGTATGGCAAGAGGATCTGGCCCAAAGGCCGGGTCCGGGTCTGGGCTGATGATTCAGCCCAGAACTAACGAAGAGTCTGGGCTCGGGTTTGGGCTGATGATTCAGCCCACGAAAAAACTATGATTCAGCCCAGGTCGAAACGACGGAAACCGAGCACAGCAATCGGGACAAACAATCGGGACACTCAAATATTGTTTTTCCCGTAAGTCGTTGAAAATAAAGGCCGACCCAAAAAACAATCGGGACACAGGGGGGTAGCGCCAACCAGCCAAAATGAAGAAAGGCGGGAGGGAGAAAATGCAGATCCCTCACCGCTGAAGCGGGTTCGGGATGACCGCGGAATGCGGCGGCGGCCGGGTACGACACCGGGACGACCGTCGGGCTACTGCTGCAGCAGCTTGGCTAAGGCTTGGAGATCGTCTGGGGACGTGTCGGAGATGCACCAGTAGTCCATGCCGGCGTGTTGCCAGTGGAGGATGCTGTAGCCTTCGCGGGATTCGGTTTTCGCGCGGGTGTTCATTGAGGATGACGCCGGCCAGATGAAGACGTTGATGTAGTGGAGGCGGCGTTGGTAAACCAATGCTGCTACTGGGCGGCGATTGATGTAGTCGAGGCGGCCGCCTGCTAGTGGGAAGCCTTCGGCGGAGAAATCTGGGACATTTGGAGCGAAGTCGATTTTGCCGTCGAACCAGGGTTTGACGGTGTGGCGATCGGATGAGGTTACGTCGGTGAGATGGCTGGCCATCAGCGAGCGGACGTGGCTGGCGACAACCTGGTCGGCGACCTCGTCTTCGTCGTATTCCACGCCGGCGAAGTGGCTTCGCAGCGTGAAAACCAGCACGAAAGCCGCGGCGATCGAGGCTAGGGCGGCAGCGGCGACGCGCCAGCGGGGGATGGTGAGGCGCGTCGCGGATTCGGCGGCGCCTGCGCCGGCTTCGGCGCGCAGAGATTCGCGGATGCGCTGCTTCAGTGCAGCGGGCGCGGCGAAATACGGCGCGGATTCGCGGATGGCGGAACGCAGCTTCGAGGCGCGTTCGATTTGCGGCGTGCACTCGCTGCAGCCGCGGGCGTGGAGTTCGAATTCGGCGGAGCGCAGGGCGTCGAGTTCGCCATCGAGATAGAAATCGATCAGCGGGCGGGCTTCTTCGCAGCGCATTTCAGGCCTCCTTTCCGATGGGCGCGGCGAGCGATTTTTGCAGCCGCTTGCGGGCGCGCGCGAGGCGCGACATCACCGTGCCAATGGGGACGCCGGCGATGTCGCCGATTTCTTTGTAGGACATGCCTTCGAGTTCTCGAAGCACGATGGCTTCGCGGAATTCCGCGGGAAGTTCTTCGAGGGCTTGTTGGACGCGGCGAGTGTCGAGGCCTTCGAAGAGAACGCGCTCGGGATCCGGCGTGACTGATTCGCCTGAGTGGAGGTCCTCGTCGAATTCGTCGGCTAGTTCCTGGTGGCGATTTTTTCGCAGCCAGGTGAAGCAAGTGTTGCGGACGATGGCAAGAAGCCAGCCGCGTCCGTCGCCGCCGCGAAAAGTACCAAAGCCGCGCCAGGCGCGCAGGGTGGCCTCCTGGACTTGATCTTCGGCGTCGCTCGCGCTGCGCAGGAGCCAGCGCGCCAGATTATGCGCCGCGTCGAGATGCGGCAGGATGGCCTGCTCGAAGCGGCCGAGATCGATCGCCTTTTCCAAACTGGTGCCTCTCCGAACCTATCCGCTCATTAGACTCTAGATTGGCGCAATTTATTCCCGAATTTTGCGGTTATTCGCGGCCGGGAATAATTTTGCGGTTGAGCCGGTACTCGCGAGTGAATGGCAGCGGCATGTGCGTACGACGCCGCGCCGGAAATGGAGCGAGCGGTGGCGAAATTTATTAAGGAAAATTTGAACAAGGACGGACTCGACCGGCGCGGATTTTTGGAATGTATGGCTTGGGCCGGGACGGGCGTGATTTGGACCATGGCCGGCGGCGTCTTGAAGTCCCAGGCATTCGATGGGCTGCTGGGCGGAGGGAGCGGTGCGGCCGGCGGCGAATTTTCGTTTGCGCAGATTAGCGACAGCCACATGGGATTCAACAAGGCGGCGAATCCGGATGTGGCCGGAACGTTTCGCGCGGCGATTGCGAAGATTGACGCGCTGCCCACGGCGCCGGCGTTTTTGCTGCACACCGGCGACATTTCGCATCTCTCGAAGCCTTCGGAATTCGACACCGTGGATCAAATTTTGCGCGGCGGGCGGACGAAGGACGTGCATTTTGTTCCCGGCGAGCACGATGTGCTGGGCGATGACGGGGCGCAGTATCGCGAGCGTTATGGGAAGGGAACGAAGGGTGATGGTTGGTACAGCTTCGATTACAAGGGCGCGCACTTTGTTGGGTTGGTGAACGTGGTGAATTTAAAGGCCGGCGGGTTGGGGCAGCTTGGGGCGGAACAGCTCGAGTGGCTGGAAGATGATGTGAAGCGCTTCGGCAGCAGCACGCCGATTGTGGTGTTCGCGCATATTCCGCTGTGGTCGATTTATCCGGAGTGGGGTTGGGGAACCGACGATGCCGCGCAGGCGCTGGGATATTTGAAGAAATTTGGGAGCGTTTCGGTGCTGAACGGGCACATTCACCAAGTCGTGCAAAAGGTGGAGGGGAACGTGACGTTTCATACCGCGATGTCTACGGCCTTTCCGCAGCCTGCTCCGGGGACGGCGGCGTCGCCAGGGCCGATGACTGTGCCCGCTGAAAAGCTGCGTAGTGTGTTGGGGATTACGAATGTGAGTTTCGTGCGCGGGCAACATACTCTGGCGATCGTGGATTCGCCGCTTTCAGCGGAGAGCGGAGGGAATGCGCACCCGATGGCGGATCACTCGATGATGGCTGCTGGCGGCGGGGCTGTGATCAAGACGATTGCGGCGAAAGGTGCTGGTGAAGTGAAAGTCGGTATCGATAATTTCAATTTCACGCCTAAGGATTTGACCGTGGCGGCGGGGACGCGCGTTACCTGGGTGAATCATGATGATGTGCCGCATACGGTGACGAGCGAGGATAAGAGATTTGCTTCGAAGGCGTTGGATACTGATGACCTATTTTCATTCTCGTTCAACGACGCCGGGGCGTTTCCTTACTTTTGCAAGATTCATCCGCGGATGACGGGGACGGTGACGGTCAAGTAGCGCCGGCGTCCCCGCCGGCATCGGGCGAGCGGAGGAGTATTTGACCGCATTGAGCGAGGACGGAGAGCGCGCGTGATGACGGCATTGAATTCCAGACAGCTGCGAAATTTACGCGTTCGTCCGTCGTTGGTTTTCGATCTTAAATTACGCGGGGGTCGTCGGATGCCGGCGGGGACGCCAGCGCTACAACAGTTCCAAAACCTCTTCGTAGCGCTTGAATGGGGGGATTAGGTAGACGCCGGCTACCTCGGTGCGGGCCCAATCCAGCATTACCTTCGCTAATGCGAAGCCTCGATCGCGGGCGGAGTTTCCGGCGCTTTCTAATTCCTTGAGGGTTTGCGCAGGGATAACTATGCCGGGGACTTCGTTGTTCAGGCGTAGGGCTTGCTTGTAGCTTGTCAGCGGCCAGACGCCGACTAGAACTGGGACGGGGCATTTGCCGCCCAGGCGCTTCAGGAATGCTTGCCAGTGTTCCGGATCGAAGACCGGTTGCGTCATGGCGAAGTGCGCGCCGGCGGCTAGTTTTTGCTCGAAGCGGCGGATTTCCGCGTCGAGATCTTCGGCTACCGGATTGACGGCTACGCCTATGGTGAAATTTGTGGCGCCGCCGAGACTTTTGCCGGCCCAGTCGGTGCCTTGATTCAGGCGCGACATAATTTTGACCACGCCGATGGAATCCACTTCATAGACGCCGGAAGTTTCCGGATGATCGCCAAGCGACGGAGGATCGCCGGTGATCGCGAGAACGTTGCGGACGCCGCCGACGGCCCAGGCGCCGAGGAGCATGGCTTGCAGGCCGATGATGTTGGAGTCGCGCGAAGTGAGATGCGGGATGGTTTCGTAGCCGTGAGCTTCGAGCGCGCCTGCCAGCATCAGCGCATCCATGCCGACGCGGGCTAGCGTGCCGCTGTTGATGTCAATGGCGTCCACTTTGCCGCCGTCCATCACGCGGCCGACCTGCTCGAGGATGCGATCGGTGGAGATGCCTTTGGGCGGATCGATTTCCACCGAGATCACGAATTTTTGGCTTTGCAGCTTCTTCCAAAGTTTGCTTTCGGGCTCGCGCGCGGCGATGCGGCGGGCTTTTTCGATTGGCGCAACTGTGGTGCTCTCAACTTTCACGTGCGTTGACGGACGCAGCGCTTTGGCTGCTTCGGCCATGGCGCGGACGTGTTCGGGCGTGGTACCGCAGCAGCCGCCGAGGAGACGCACGCCGATTTCTGCGGCTTCGCGAGCGAAGAGCGCGAAATATTCGGGCGAAGATTTCGGATAGACGATGCGATCGCCCATGCGATGCGGGAAACCGGCATTGGGCATGGCGCTGAGCGGGATGTTTGCCGCTGCGGCTAATTCGCGCAGGACGGGAAGGAGAAGCTGCGGGCCGATGGTGCAGTTGGCGCCTACCGCTTGCACGTCGAGAGATTTCAGCTTTTCCCAGGCTTCGGCGGGACGAGTGCCGCCGAACGTGGTGCCTTCTTCGGAATAGGTGAGCTGCGCGACTACTGGCAGCCGGGAGAAAGAGCGGATTGCGTTGATCGCGGCGATCAGCTCGTCGAGATCGCTGAAAGTTTCCAGGATAAAAAGATCCACGCCGCGTTCTTCGAGAGCGGCGGCTTGCTCGCGGAAGATGGATTGCATTTCTTCGGCGGGCGGATGCTGCACTTGCTGGCGGATTCCGAGAGGGCCGATGGAGCCGGCGAGGAAAACCTCGTGGCGGGCGGCTTCGCGGGCTTCGCGGGCGATTTTTACGCCGCGATGAATGAGTTCGGTGGTGCGATCGTCGAGACCGGCGGCGGCGAGCTTGTTGCGATTGGCGCCGAAAGTGTTGGTTTCGAGGATTTGCGCGCCGGCGTCGAGATAGGCTTGGTGGATGCGAAAGACGGCTTCGGGCTGCGTGGCATTCAGCTCTTCGAGACAGCGTTGCGCGCCGGCGAATTCATAGAGCATCGAGCCCATCGCGCCATCGGCGACGAGGACCGCGTTCTTCAATCGTTCGTTGAATTCTTCAATTTTCATTGGCGAGAGTTATGACCATCGCTAGCGTACTGCCGTTCGCTTAGTGAGTCAGTTTCCCATTATTCGACTATACGTCCATTTGGACTGTGGAATAGCTGCGAAGGCTTAGAACTGCAACGCAGACGAGACTAAATACTCCAACAACCGCCCAGTTGTCCCAATGAAATGGTCGGTCGAGTGGGACAGAGTATTCGCCTTTGAATACCCAACGGTATGGTCCCGGCATCAAGAGGTAAGAGTAGAGCGGAAAACATAGTAGCGTGGCAGCAAGGGCGAGAGTCGCCGCAGCTCGTCGACGTAAGAATGTCAGGAGCAGCGCCAGCAGAAACGACAAGGAGCCAAGGCCGGCCATTTTAAGGAGCGGCCCGGTGAGGCGACCGCCGCTAAACTCTGAAACGCCGAAGTCATCCAAATGAACCCACGGCACGACTGCGCATGCAAGACATGCAATCGCCAGCCACAGATTCTCTTTTGGGGATTTTCTCATTCAGCGCTTTCCGTCAGTAGCTTGAGAACACTCGTCGTTCGGGATTCAACGCTTTTGTTCGACCATGCCGGCTACCGTGTCCATGAGGTCGAACTTGGTCAGGATTTCCGGCTTGCCGTTGTCCATGGCGATGAAAACGGCCGGGCCTTCGTGGCTCAAGATGTGCGTGACGCGCTCGACCGGGGCGTTACTGGGCAATTGCGGCAGCGGCTTGCCCATGGCTTCACGGATGACGAGCTTGCGCAGATCTTTGCCCTGCAGCGCGAGATTCAGGATTTGATCTTCGTAGATTGTGCCGATGGAGGTGTCTTCCTCGAAGACCGGAATTTGCGAAATATCCTGCTTTTGCATGGTGTTCAGCGCGTGGAAGACGGTTTGATCGGGGCGCACAATGATGACGTCGCGTTTCTTGCCGCTCTCGCGCTTGTGGCGGACGACGTCGGCGGCGGTGAGGCGCAGCTCGGCGTCCACGTAGCCGTATTCGCGCATCCAGGCGTCATTATAGATTTTGCTGAGGTAGCGCGTGCCGGTGTCGGGGAGGAACGCGACGATCACTTCGCCTTTCTTCGCGTCGCGCGCGACTTTCAACGCGCCGGCCATGCAGCCGCCGCCGGAGCCGCCGGTGAAGATGCCTTCCTGCTTGGCGAGGCGGCGGGCCCAGACGAAACACTCCTCGTCGTTCACTTGAATGACGTCATCGAGAACTTTGAATTGCATGGTGCCAGGGAAAATATCTTCGCCGATGCCTTCGACGACGTAGGTGAGGGCTTTGCCGACTTTGCCGGTCTTGACGAATTCGTAG
The DNA here is from genome assembly GCA_963841235.1 of uncultured Acidobacteriota bacterium. Classification (GTDB taxonomy): domain Bacteria; phylum Acidobacteriota; class Terriglobia; order Acidiferrales; family UBA7541; genus Palsa-147. The sequence continues at coordinate 383,413 of CAWJBU010000005.1, forward strand.
TAGAGCGAGCCGTAGGGGTCCACGCCGATTACTTTTACTTTCGGATTTTGTTCCTTGAGATAGCGGCCGACTCCGCTGATTGTGCCGCCGGTGCCCATGCCGCAGACGAAGTGCGTGATTTTGCCTTCGGTGTCTTTCCAGATTTCCGGGCCGGTGGTGCGGTAGTGGGCTTCCGGATTCATGGGATTTTCGTATTGATTGGGGTAGAAGGAATTGGGAATTTCGCGCGCGAGTTTTTTGGCCACGGAATAGTAGCTGCGCGGATCGTCCGGCTCGACGGCTGTGGGGCAGACGATGACTTCGGCGCCGAAGGCTTTGAGGAGATCGATTTTTTCGCGCGATTGCTTGTCGGTGATGGTGAAGACGACTTTGTAGCCGCGCACGACAGCGACGAGAGCGAGGCCCATGCCGGTATTTCCCGAAGTGCCTTCGATGATCGTGCCGCCGGGCTTGAGCAGGCCTTTGCGCTCGGCCTCGTCAATCATGGCAATGCCGATGCGGTCTTTCACCGAGCCGCCGGGATTGAGGTAATCGGCTTTGACGTAAACCTCGGCTTGCGAATCCCTGGAGACGCGATGCAGCCGGATCAGCGGCGTGTTGCCGACGGCTTCGAGGATGTTGTCGCATTTCATAGGCGCAATCCGTTTTTTCGCAGCGTACGACTTAGCTTAGAGAGTTCGCGAATCGGTGTAAAGCAGCAGTTTCGACGGCGTCGCGATGGATTTACTATGCGCGGCGCGGGAGAATGTAGCGACGAGAATTTATGGCTGCGGTGGACAAATTGGCGGGAGATTCGCAGGCGCGCGCTGGCGGTTCTCTGCCGCGGATCGAGCGCATCTTCTATGATGGCCATTGCGGATTGTGCCATGGCGCGGTGCGCTTCGTGATCGCGCGCGATCCCGAGGGGCTGCGCTTCCGTTATGCGCCGCTGCAAGGAACGACGATCGAGAAACTTGTTCCCGCCGATCGGCGCGCGGCGTTGCCGGATAGCATCGTTGTGCTAACCGATGATGAGCGCTTGCTGATTCGCTCCGACGCGTTTATTCACGTATTGCGGCGGCTCGGCGGATTCTGGCGCGTCATCGGCGCAATCATTGCGATCATTCCGCGCCCGATTCGCGACGGCGTTTACAATTTTATTGCGCGCGTGCGGTACAGGATCTTCGGCCGCCGCCCCGAAGTGTGTCCGGTGACGTCCCCGGAATTGCGGGCGCGATTCGATGATTGACGGGCCTGACGCGGCGCACGCCGTTCGGCCGACTGGCCTACTTCATCTGTAGCGGGAAGCTGTTAACGGAATTCGCAGTAGCGTACGGGGAGCGGATGCCAACAGTGGTTGTGGCGATCGGCGGCGGAGAAATCCGGACTCGGGGTACCGCAGCCATCGATCGCGAAATCATTCGCCTGTCGGGCAAGAAGCATCCGAAACTGCTTTTTATACCCACCGCGAGCTCGGATTCTCAACGCTATTGGCAGCGCGTTCAGAACTACTTTGGAAAATTCCTGAAATGCAAAACCGATGTCCTGTTCCTGATCGAAGAAGAGCTTTCGAAAGAAGTGATTGCGGCGAAGATTCGATGGGCGGATATCATCTATGTGGGCGGCGGAAATACTCTGCTGATGATGCGCGTTTGGCGGCGTCTGGGCGTCGATAAACTCCTCAAATCGGCCTACGCGAACGGAACGGTGGTGAGCGGGATTAGCGCCGGGTCCATCTGCTGGTTTGATTCCGGACATTCCGATTCGATGTCTTTTTATAACCCGCGAAAATGGAAATATATAAAGGTGAGAGGCCTCGGGCTCATCAAGGGAATCCACTGCCCGCACTACAACAGCATGACCCGGGGAATCCCCCGGCGAAAACATTTCCGGGACATGATCCGGAGGACCGGCGGAACCGGAATCGCGATAGAAAACAATTGCGCGATCGTCTTCCTCGACGGCCGCATCTACAAAGTGATCCGCTCGAAAGGCTACGCACGGGCATACAGAGTCTATAAAAGCGGCGGCGAAGTGATCGCAGAACAAATCCGCTAGAAGAAATCATTCGTGCCCGTCGAGTCGCCTCGTGCTTTACGCGCGTGCTGTTGGCACGATTCAGAGCGACGTTGACGTGTTATTTTAGCGCGATGAACGGGGCGGCAAACTAGAGGAGGTTGCGGAATGGCGCGGCAGAATATTTCAAGCGGGACGAAATGGGAGCCGATTGTTGGTTATTCGCGTGCTGTGCGGATTGGGAATTACGTGCACGTATCCGGTACTACGGCGACCGGCGCGGACGGCGAAATTGTTGGGAAGGGCGACCCGTACGCGCAAACGGTGCAGGTTTTGAAGAATATCGAATCGGCGCTGGAGAAAGCGGGGGCGAAGATGCGCGATGTGGTGCGCACGCGCATCTACGTTACGAATATCGCCGATTGGGAAAAGATTGGACGCGCGCACGGGGAAGTATTCAGCGCGATCCGGCCGGCGACGGCGATGATTGAGATTAAGGCGCTGGTTTCGCCGGATATGCTGGTTGAAATCGAAGCAGACGCATACATTGGAATGCATTAGCGCTGTGTGCTGACGAACACGGCGTGCGCGGCGGATTGTGTAACTGGCAACGCGTCGAGTGATTTGCTTTCCGATTGTTCCAGCGGCGATAAAATAGGGACTCCGTGGACCATCCTGACCACACTCCGGTAAGAATTGCGGGCGGCACGCTCTTTGGGCGTCTCGCGTTCATGTTTTTGCTCTCGTGCTCGATTGGATTCGGTGCGGCGGTTGGGCTGCTGTTTGTGTATACCAGTGATTTGCCGGAGATTCGCGCGCTGGAGGACTACCGGCCGGATACGGTCACCGAGCTTTATGCCGATAACGGCGAATCGATCGGCAGCTTCGCGCTGCAGCGCCGCATCCTGCTGACTTACCCGCAGATTCCGAAAGTTCTGAAAGACGCGATTCTTTCGACTGAAGACCAGCACTTCGAAGAGCATTGGGGAGTGGATTTTACGCGCGTGGTTGGCGCGGCATGGCGCGACATCACCAAGCGCCGCATCGCGCAGGGCGCGAGCACGATTACGATGCAGCTTGCCGGCGGGCTTTTCCTCGATCGCTCGAATCGCTCGTTTCGACGCAAGATTCAGGAAATGCTGCTGGCGATTCAGATCGAGCGGCATTACACGAAGCAGCAGATTTTGACCATGTACTGCAATCAGATTTATCTCGGGCATGGGAATTACGGGTTCGAAGCGGCGTCGGAATATTATTTCGGCAAACCTGTGGGCAAGCTGACGCTGGCGGAGGCGGCGCTTCTGGCGGGGATCATTCCGGGACCAAAATATTCGCCGGTGCTGCATGCGCAGCGAGCGCGCGCGCGGCGCAATTTGGTTCTTTCGAATATGGCGGAAGAGCGGAAGATCAGCTCGGAGGAGGCGGAAACCGCATCGGCGACGCCGCTGACACTGCATCTGACCACGCCGCGGAACAGTTTCGCGCCTTACTTCGTGGAAGAAATCCGGCAATACCTTGAGCGCACGTATGGCACCGCCGCGGTGCATGAGCAAGGGCTGCGCGTTTATACGACGCTCAACGTTGCGATGCAGCGCTCCGCCGATCAGGCGGTGCTCGATGGCTTGCATGAATACGACCGGCGGCACGGCTGGCGCGGCGGGCTGCGCAATATCGTGAAGGAAGGCGTCGCCAAGCTCGATAGCTACGATTCGGATGACTGGCACGGAACGATTGAGAAGGGCAGCTACGTGACCGGGCTCGTGCGCGCCGTGGATAATTCGGCAGCGACGGTGAAGATCGGGCCGTATGCGGCGATGGTTTCGGCCTCCTCGATTTCGTGGACGGGGCACAAATCGCCCGGAGATCTTTTGAAGGCCGGCGACGTGGCGCTGTTCAAGATTCTCGACATTACCGGGACAACCGCGAAGGTGGAACTCGAGCAGCCGCTGACCGCGCAGGGCGCGCTGCTGGCGATTGACAATCCGAGCGGTGAAATCAAGGCGATGGTGGGCGGGTCGAGCTTCGAGGACTCGAAATTCGATCGCGCCACCCAGGCTTTCCGGCAGACCGGCAGCTCGTTCAAGGTCTACGTGTACGCGACGGCGATTCAGCAGGGATTTTCGCCGTTCGATACGATTGTGGATGCGCCGGTATCCTTTCGCAGTGGAGGACAGGAGTATTCGCCGAAGAACTACGACGAGAAATTCGAAGGGCGAATTACTTTGCGTCGGGCGCTGGCGGATTCGCGCAATGTTCCCGCAGTGCGGTTACTCGATCAGGTTGGAGTGCAGAAGGTGATCGATACCACGCGGCGATTTGGGATCACCAGCCCGCTACCGCCGTATCTGCCGCTGGCGCTTGGCGCTGCTGATTTGACTTTGATGGAGCACGTCTCGGCGTTCACCGTTTTCCCCGATGACGGCATTCACATCGAGCCGCACATGATCCGGCGCGTGACCACTTACGATGGGGCGCTACTCGAGGAAGCCAAGCCGCAGGTGACCGACGTGATTCCGCCGGACGTGGCGCGGACGATGGTGGCGATGCTGGAGGAAGTAGTGCAGTTCGGCACCGGCGTGCGCGCCAAGGAGTTGGGGCGGCCGACCGCTGGCAAGACCGGCACGACGAATGATTTTACCGATGCTTGGTACATCGGCTTCACGCCATCGCTCACGGCGGGAGTCTGGATCGGCAATGATGACAAGCGCATTTCGCTCGGGAAGAAGGAGACAGGGGCGCGGGCGGCGTTGCCCGTGTGGCTCGAATTCATGAAGGGCGCGATGGATAGCAAGCCCGTCGAGGATTTCCCGAACGTCGTGCCGCTGGAAAAGCTTGCGCCTGCGAGAGTCGTGCAGGTGGATACGCCGGATACGGCTCCGCCGGCCGACGCCGCCGAGCAAGGGCTGACGCAGGTGGCAGCCCCTCCGCCGCCGACCGCAAGCCCGAGAGCGAATCCGAACCCCTGAGCGTTTCGGATTGCCTAGTTTTCGTCTGGGATCAGGCGCGGCGCTGAACCTCTGCCAGCCGCGTTCACCCGCCTAAGTTTCCAGGAGGATCTTCGGACGCTTTTTCGCGATTGCGAGCAACTTCAGAGCTGCGTGCTGTGGCTGTCGAGTTCCTTGCTCCCAACTCTCGACGGTGTTGGCGCTTACATTCAGGAAACGCGCAAATCGGGTTTGACTGGCATTGAGCGATTGCCTGATCTCTCGAATCTCGTGCGGCCGCAGCCCTTTAGGTGGTGGTGGAAGCTCGGTTACGCCGAGATCCACCCTCTCACCGTTTTCGTAACGAAGAGCGTCTTCGAGCGCCTCGTGCATTTCGGAGAATACCTTTATCTTTTTCTTTCCTGTCGCCATGGATCGTCCTCACGTTTGTTTTATGCGCGCAACTAAACTCCGCAGTTGATTTCGTTCGACCGGGTTCAGATCGTCCTGTTCGTTCTTATCCAGCAGAAAAAGCAGGTGCACGTGGCTGCGATGTTCGAGGTAGAGGTAAAGGTAGCGGAAGCCGCCGCGTTTTCCCTTCCCCCTGCCAGGATTCGTGGTGCGAGCCTTTCGAATTCCCCCCAGCCCTGTGACCATCGGTCCTCGGTGAGGATTTGCTAAAAGATCGTCCTGTATGGCGCGCAACACTTGATCGGCCGAGCTGGCCGCCAACTCCCGAAGCCGACGGGTGAATACCAGAGATTCAATAAATACCACACAGTAGGATATACCACTGAGTGGTATAGATCGTCAAGATAAATCAAGCGTGAGCTGGTGAAGCAGGCCCCAAAGCACTCTCCTCGCAATTGGGGCGATGGAGCGAGACTAACGACGCCTGAAGTGATCCCAACCGTGGATTTGGAGCAGTGATTCTTGCCCCGTTGAGTTGATGAGCAGGACCTCTCGCTTGCGCGTAACTTCGCCGATGCAGGTTAGGCGAACGCCGCTCGGAGCGCGCTTCAGCTGTTTGACCCGTTGCTCAGGTACTGTAAATACTAGCTCGTAGTCGTCGCCGCCGTTTAGCGCGAAATCTAAGTCTGCGGCGGGCGAAAGTCGCAGACGTCGCCGCCATGGTTCCGGGATGCGAGCTTCGGGAATGCAGTCGGCATACACGACCGCGCCGACGCGACTGGATTCGCAGAGGCGTGCTAGATCAATCGATAGGCCGTCGGAAATGTCTATCATGGCGGTTGCTACGCGGTGGCGTCCTAGCCAGCTTCCGAGCTTGAGACGCGGCGTGGGGTACAAATGCGGCGTTAGTAGTGAGCGAGCGTCCCTCCGTTTGTCGAAGCGCTTGCGGCTGATCTCGAGGCCCAGCCTTGCGGCACCCAGTTTGCCGCTGACGTAAATCAGATCGCCGGGGCGCGCTTCTGATCTTTGAATTGCACGTCCGGATGGGACATCGCCTATCACCACGACGCAGACGGCGACTTTATTATTATTGGCTAAGTCTCCTCCAATCAATGGGATACAGAACTTCCGGGCTGCTTGATCCATGCCATTCAGGAACTTATCCAGCCACGCGCCAGTGCGTGCTGACGGCGTCGCCAAGTTCAAGAGAAAGCCAAGCGGCTCAGCACCCATCGCAGCAAGATCGCTCACAGCGCGGGCCAGTGCTTTATATCCGATCGCGTTGGGAGGATCGGCCGGCAGGAAGTGACCGCCTTCGATCAGGAAGTCACTGCTGAGAATCAGTTCGTGGCCGCGACGCGGCTTAAGGATCGCCGCGTCGTCTCCGATCCCTAGCCGCACGTACGCCGCCGTACGCCCACCGTCCGAAAGGACGGCTTTCCTGATACGGTTGAGCAATGCGCCTTCACTGGTCATCGGTACAGTTGTTTTCCAGGGTCACAAAACCCGAAAATAGGGTCAATCCGAAACACAAGTTGCCGATTATAGCTGTGACTCTGATAAAGGCACGAGTTGAGTGTGCCTACTAGATTTGGAAGAAATGGGTTGACGGATGCGAAGCGAGTCCCTACAATTCGACGGTTTTCGCCCCAGCGCCCTCGTCGCCGGATCCCGACAGCTTCGTCGGGCTGCTGGGTGGTCGCTACGCTTCCCCCGGGTAGCGCGCCTCCTTCGGTCTTGGCGAAGAATGAAGAGCAAGTCATACACGCTATTTATAGCCGCAAACGATTCCGGTGGAGTGCGCCGGCTCAAAATACCTCTTTACGTCCTGCATGTGTTCCTCGTCTTGGCTGTGGTTGGCGGCCTGACGGTCATTTTCGCGGCTGGTTCCTATAGCCGGATGCTCTGGAAGGTGACCAACTACAATACCCTGCGCCGCGAGCAGGACAGCCTGAAGAAACAATACCTCGATTTGCAGACGCAGGTGAAGGATACCAACGAACGACTGACCTCGCTGCAGTCGTTGGCGGGCGAAGTCGCTATGGCTTACGGGCTGACGAACCTCCGCCAAACGCCCTTTGCCATCAGCGACGGCTACCAGGAGCCCGAAACGGAGTTCCGTCAGTCGGTGGCTGAATTCAACTATCTGCAAACGAATGCCTCGATGGTCGCCGCTGCGAGCCCCAACCTGCGCCTGATGCCGGCGCCGCAGTTTGCGAGCAGCAGCGTCGCTCCGTCGCTCTGGCCGGTGGTGGGCGAGATTACCGGGCGATTCGGCGAGCGGCTTGACCCGTTCAGCGGTGAGGGCGCGTTTCATGCTGGGGTGGATATTGCGTCGCATCTAGGAGATGCGGTGCGTGCAACGGCCGATGGCGTGGTTACGGTGGTCGACCGGCGCGCGGGATATGGGCGCCTGGTCATCATCGATCATGGATTTGGAGTCACCACGTGGTATGGCCACATGCTGGAATTCAATACCAGCGTGGGCGCGCAGGTAAAGCGCGGCGATATCATCGGCTTCGAAGGCGCGACCGGGCATGCCACCGGGCCGCACGTGCATTACGAGGTTCGCTTCTACAACACTCCCGTGAATCCGTGGCGTTATCTGCGCGGCGCGGAAGCTTCCCCGACGCAGAACGGCGACTAGCCCGTATTTCTCACTCCTGATTTTTTGCAAATTGCGCTGACATCTTCCCACAGGCACGTCCGCACGCTACGGGGGCGTCTGCCAATTTGCTGCTCAGTGTGGCTTGGGTGAGGCTTGGAGGATTTCCGGCGTAAGCTCCAGGCGCAGCCGGACTGAGCGGCCGTCGTGTGAGACGGCCGCCACGCGGAGAAGGGAATCGAGCAGCGCGGCATCGTTCGCATGCATCTGGGCACGCGTCCGCGGATCGGCCAAAGCGGCGCGGCCAAGCCAGCGCATCGTGTCGAGAAGCGTGGCGAGCTGCAGAGCGTTCGAGAGTGAATCGCAATCGGCTTCCGCCGCTAAGGCAAAATTATCGCCGTCGGGACGCCCGGAGATGCTGATATTCCGGATGCTCTTTAGCAGGCGATTGAGCTGGCCGGATTGCAGTTCGTGCGCGCCGATGGCCTTAGGCAAATTGTCGGTGCGCGCGACGGCGAAGAATTGCGCGCCGGAAACGCGGGCGATGCGCTCACGCGTGGCGGGATCCTGCTGCGATCCTTGCACGGAATGCAGCACCGTATCGAGGCTCATCGCCTGGGCAAACGCAATCCGGTTCGCGCCGAGAAACGTAAACGAGATTCCCTGTCCCGGAATAGCCGAGGGCGTTTCGTAAATCACGGGGCCGCTGACATTCGAGACGCGGCCAACGCGTCGCGCGTAGGCATCAATCTTCGCGTGATCGAAGCGGCCGTCCGCGATCGCGATCAGGCGAATCCGCTCAGTCAGAACCGTCGAGGGCTTGTCCTCGTTCGGCCAGGCGGCGATGACAAAGCGGTCGAGATCCCGCGAATAATCGAATCCTGTATCGCGCACGAAATCCCGGTATATCGGGTCCTCGGCGACTCCCGGGCTGAACAAGACTGACCCATTGGCAAAAGCCGCGGAACTCTTCACCGCGGCGACATCGCCGTAAACGATCAGCGGAGCATCGGACGGCAACAGGCTGAAGAGATCCGGCGGGGCGCCCGGAGCGAGAACGGGATTCGTCCCGAAGCCGTGGATGAAATAGAAGGCGACGCCGGCAAGGATCAAGAAAAGTATGGCAACTACAATCAGGGCGCGCTTGCCGGAAGAGGACATTTTTTGAGTATAAGGTGGGGTCAGAGAGCAAGTAAAGGCAGCGCGGGGAAAGGCTTCCAGCAATCTTCGAACTGACAGAGATCAGTACTGCGGACGGGGTCCGGACGGGGCCGGAATGGTACTTACAAGCGGGTACATTTTTTGACCGGTTAGTGCTATACTGGCGCGTGGGTCGGATGCTGGGTCGGGATTGGCACCGGGCGTGCGGCGGGAAATTCAAACTTGCTTGCAATTCTTTTGCCGCTGTGATAACTTCGCTCGGTTTAGCTATGCTGGCGTAGCTCAGCTGGTAGAGCATCTGATTTGTAATCAGAGGGTCGGGGGTTCGATTCCCTCCGCCAGCTGAATTTTACGAGCCGGGAAATTTTTGCGGGATGCGGACGAATTCCTCGCGATAAAAGAGCTGGGGCTGGTGTCTCCGGGCACGAGCCCTTTCTGCATTGCGGTTTTTCCCGTTGGAATGCGGCAGCTATGTCCCGGCAAATCACGCGGGACGGGTGGGTGAGTGGTTAAAACCAGCAGACTGTAAATCTGCCGCTCCTTGCGGGCTACGGAGGTTCGAATCCTCCCCCGTCCACCAGCGTCCCGCACGAGCGAGTTTTACCTGCAGTTGGCGCGATACGCGACAGAGGCGGTTCCAGACATCCGAGGTGAAAGAAGCGCACTACCCGCTCGCGGCTCGAATTGTGCGGCAGCGCAGCGGGATCACCGGAATGAGCCTGGGTAGCTCAGTTGGTAGAGCGCGTCCTTGGTAAGGACGAGGTCACCGGTTCAATCCCGGTCCCAGGCTCCATGCTGTGGCGCGCAGGAAGTAAGTGCTGGAAAGCTTGGAGACGAGCGGGGGTAACTCAGGGGTAGAGTCTCTGCCTTCCAAGCAGATGGTCGCGGGTTCGAATCCCGTCCCCCGCTCCAGAATGCTGAACGGAAGGTAAGGCCCGGCGGTTCGGCCCGGCGCGCAGCAGAGCGGCGCGCTGAAGAAAACAGACGAGCGCGAGGAATTGACGGACGAAACGCGGCTCTCTGACGAGGAAAACGAGCGATGTCGAAGGAGAAATTCGAGCGCAGTAAGCCGCACGTGAACGTGGGGACGATCGGGCACATCGACCACGGCAAGACGACTCTGACAGCGGCGATCACTAAAGTGCTTTCAAAGACCAATGCGAAGGTGCAATTCCGGGCGTTCGATTCGATCGATAACGCGCCGGAAGAACGCGAGCGCGGCATCACCATTGCGGTGGCGCACGTGGAATACGAGACGGCCAACCGCCATTACGCGCACATCGATTGCCCGGGCCACGCCGACTACATCAAGAACATGATCACCGGCGCGGCGCAGATGGACGGGGCGATTCTGGTGGTGGCGGCGACGGACGGTCCGATGCCGCAGACGAGAGAGCACATTCTGCTGGCGCGGCAAGTGGGCGTGCCTTACATCGTCGTGTTTTTGAACAAGTGCGACGTGGTGGAGGATCCGGAGCTGCTCGAGTTGGTGGAACTCGAGGTTCGCGATCTTTTGAAGAAGTATCAATTTCCGGGCGACACCGTTCCTGTCGTGAAGGGCTCGGCGCTAAAGGCGCTCGAGGGCGACCCGAAGTGGGAGAAGACGATCCTGGAATTGATGGAGGCGGTGGACAAGAACGTGCCGCTGCCGCAGCGGGATGTGGACAAACCGTTCGCCATGCCGATTGAAGATATTTTTTCGATTTCGGGCCGCGGCACGGTGGTTACCGGAAGAGTCGAGCGCGGCAAGGTGAAAGTGGGCGAGGAAGTGGAGATTGTGGGCTTCCGTCCGACGGTGAAGCGCGTCGTCACCGGTGTTGAGATGTTCCGCAAGCTCTTGGATGAAGGAATAGCAGGCGACAACGTGGGGTTGTTGTTGCGCGGCACGGAAAAAGAAGATGTGGAGCGCGGGCAAGTAGTGGCGAAGCCCGGGTCGATCACGCCGCACACGAAGTTCAAGGCTGAGGCCTACGTGCTGACGAAGGAAGAAGGCGGGCGGCACACGCCGTTTTTCACGGGATACCGGCCGCAGTTTTATTTCCGCACCACGGACGTGACGGGAGATGTAAAGCTGCCGACGGGTGTGGAGATGGTGATGCCGGGCGACAACGTGTCGGTGGAAGTAAGTCTGATCACGCCGGTGGCGCTCGAGAAGGGCTTGCGCTTCGCGATTCGCGAAGGTGGGCACACGGTAGGCGCCGGCGCCGTGACTGAGATTATCGAGTAAACGACTATGCGAGAAATCATCACATTGCAGTGCGGTGAGTGCAAGAACCGGAACTACACCACCATGAAGAACCGGAAGAAGCATCCCGACCGGATGGAAACGCAGAAGTTTTGCAACACGTGCCGGAAGCACACGGCGCACAAAGAGGTCAAGTAGTCATCCGTAGGGGAGTAGGTTCAACGGTAGACCATCGGTCTCCAAAACCGAGAGTGGGGGTTCGAATCCCTCCTCCCCTGCCAGTTTCTTGAGCGGCGCGGCGGGGCAGCAAAGCAAAACGCCGTGCGTGGCAAGCGGGGCGGCGATGGGCAGGCGGGCGGGGTCATGGCAGAGGCGGCGAGGAAATTGAGTAAAGAGGGCGCAAGCAGCGAAGGGGCACTCCAGGGGTCGAGTCTTATCGACCGTCTGACGGAGTATCCGAGGCGCACGCGCAAATATTTTCACGATGTGCGCGCGGAAATGAAGCTGGTGAACTGGCCGAGCTGGGAAGACGTGAAATCGACGACGGTCGTCGTGGTCGTCACCGTGGCTTTCTTTGCGATCTATTTTCTGATTACCGACACAATTTTCAGCCGGATGTGGAGCTACTTCCGGCACAAGTAGAGGGATTCTTGATGGCGAAGCAGTGGTACATCGTCCACACCTATTCTGGGTTTGAGAAAAAGGTGAAAGAGAGCCTGGAAGGCCGCGTGGCGGCGTTCGGGCTTCAGGACAAAATCGGGCAGATGATCATACCGACCGAGTCGGTGGTCGAGGTGCGCGGCGGCAAGAAAGTGATTTCGCCGCGGATGTGCTACCCCGGCTATGTGCTGGTGGAGATGGATCTCGATGATTACACCTGGCACGTGGTGCGTTCGACGCCGAAGGTGACCGGCTTCGTGGGCTCGGGAACCACGCCGACGCCGTTGACCGACGAAGAAGTGCAGAATATCGTGAACCGCGCATCGAGCACTGCGGAAAAGCCCAAGCCGAAGTTGAGCTTCGACCGTAATGAGAACGTACGCATCGTGGATGGGCCTTTCGCGAATTTTACGGGCGTGGTCGAGGAAGTGAATTCCGACCGCAGCACGCTGAAGGTTTCGGTCACGATTTTCGGGCGTTCGACGCCGGTGGAGCTCGATTTCGCGCAGGTGGAGAAGGTCGCTTAGGAAACACACGGCGGGCGCCTTGCAACTGCCGCGCATCTAATGAAGTAAAAGGGTCTGCGAATGGCGAAGAAGGTTCAATCCACAGTCAAATTGCAATTGCCGGCGATGAAGGCTACGCCTGCGCCGCCCGTCGGGACAGCGCTCGGCCCGCACGGCGTAAACATCATGGATTTTTGCAAGCAATTCAATGCCAAGACGTCGAAAGAGCCGGATGGAATGATCATTCCGGTGCTGGTGACGATTTACACCGACCGGACGTTTACGTTCATCACCAAGACGCCGCCGGCCTCGGAATTGCTGAAGCGCGCGGCGGGAATCGTAAAGGGTTCGCCGGAACCGAACCGCAACAAGGTGGCGAAAGTCACGCGCAAGCAGGTGGAAGAGATCGCCAAGGTCAAGCTGGTGGATTTGAACACCACGAAACTGGAATCGGCTGTGCGCACGATTATGGGTACGGCGCGGAATATGGGCATCGAAGTCGTCGGCTAAGATTTTTTCGGAAAGAATCGGGCGCGGGGGACGAATCGAGATGGGGAAGAGCAATCGAATCGGCGGCAAGAATATCGACAAGGCGCGGAAGCTCGTCGAAGCGCGGCCTTACAAGCTCGAAGAGGCGGCCGAATTGCTCCGCAAGGCGCACTTCGTGAAGTTCGATGAGACCGTCGAGCTGGTCCTGAATCTGGGCGTCGATCCGAAACAATCCGACCAGATGGTGCGCGGCACGGTGGTGCTGCCGCATGGCCTCGGGAAATCGAAGCGCGTAGTGGTGATTGCCAGCGGCGATAAGGTTCGCGAGGCGCAGGAAGCTGGCGCGGATTTTGTCGGCGGCGAAGACCTGGTGCAGAAAATCACCGAAGGCTGGATTGATTACGAAGCCGTGATCGCCACGCCCGACATGATGAGGTCCGCCGGAAAGCTCGGCAAAGTTTTGGGACCGCGCGGCATGATGCCGAACCCGAAGACTGGGACGGTGACGACCGACGTAGCCAAGGCCGTCCAAGAAATTAAGGCCGGTAAGGTGGAATTCCGCCTCGATAAGACCGGCATCATTCACTCGCCGGTGGGGAAGATCAGCTTCACCGCGCAGGCGCTGGCAGGAAACGCGCACGCGCTGCTCGCGGCCATTCAAAAGGCCAAGCCCGCCGCGGCCAAGGGCAAGTACATCAAGAAAATCACGCTGACTTCGACGATGGGGCCGGGCATTCCGATCGATCACGCCGAGTCGGAAGTTTCCCTATCGGCCGCTGCCGCATAACACTGAATTGTAGAACCGGAGTCGAATTGGAGATTCGGGAATGAAGAAGAAAGCAGAGAAGAAGACGGAATCGGACGCGCTGCGAGCGGAGCTTGCAACCGTCTCGACCGTAATCCTGACTACGTTTCAGGGCATTACCGTCGAAGCGGACACCAAGCTGCGCCGCGCCGTGGAAGCCGCGGGCGGGAAATATCAAGTGGTGAAGAACACGCTCGCCGAGCGCGCCGGAGAAGGCACGCCGGCCGCGCCGCTACTCAAGGGTCTCAAAGGCACGAATTCGATTTCCTACACGCGCACCGATCCCGTGGCGCTGGCGAAGGTGCTGACCAAAGTCGCCAAGGAAACGCCCGCATTCAAGTTCAAGGCCGGGTGGGTGGAAGGCCGGGTGGTGTCGATCGATGAAATCCAAAACCTGGCGCAACTGCCTTCGAAGGAAGAATTGATCAGCAAGGTGATGTTCCTGCTGAATGCGCCGGCGCAGCGAATCGCGACGGTGCTTTCAGCGGTCTCACGAAATCTTGCGGTGGTAACCAGTGAAGCAGTGAAAGCCAACAAGTTTGCCGGCGGCGACGCCGGCGCAGCTCCGGTGGTTGCGGAATCTTAGGAGGGTGGACAACAGCAATGGCTAGCAAAGTGGAAGCAATTCTCGATGAAATCAAGGGCTTGACGCTGCTCGAGGCGTCGGACCTTGTCAAAAAGATGGAAGAGGCGTTCGGCGTCTCCGCAGCAGCGGCAGCCCCGGTAATGATGGCGGGCGGCGCGGCAGCGGGCGGCGGCGCGGCGGCAGCGGAAGAGAAGACGGAATTCACCGTCGTGCTCACCGACGTCGGCGCAAACAAAATCGGCGTGATCAAGGCGGTCCGCGAAGTCACCAGCCTGGGCTTGAAAGAAGCCAAGGACCTGGTGGATGGCGCGCCCAAGACGGTGAAAGAGGGCGTGAACAAGGACGAAGCCGCCACGATCAAGAAGAAGTTCGAAGAGGCCGGAGCCAAGGTCGACATCAAGTAGTGGCGTCCGGTTCGCGCTCAGATTCGGAGCGCCGGGGAATTCGCCAACGCACTTGCTCCTTTACGTTCCAACATCCTCGCAACATGTCCTTCCCGGACGGGCAGCACGGGTGTCGCAACCTGCTGCGCGTGCCGGCAACCCCTAAAGGGGAGAGGTAATTCAGAATGCGCAATGGAAACCGTCCGACGCGGGAACGGGAACGGCTGGATTTTGCCAAGATCAAAACCACCGTTCAGATTCCCAACCTGATTGACGTCCAGAAGAAATCCTACGAGCGCTTCCTGCAAATGGATCGCTTGCCGAGCGAGCGCGACGACACGGGCTTGCAGTCCGTCTTCACCTCCGTGTTTCCGATACAGGATTTCCGCGGGCTCTCGCAGCTCGACTTCGTGGACTACGCCATCGGCAACTGGGAGTGCAAGTGCGGCCATCTGCGCGGCCTGCATCATTTGCGCGCCACTTGCCGCAATTGCGGAGCGTCTGTTGTCACCAATCCTTATCGCACCGGCGACGTGATTTGCTCGAAGTGCGGCACGTTCAATAAGAACACGCCGACCTTCTGCAACAAGTGCGGCGATCCGGTCACGCTGCAACTCAAATACGACGTGAGCGAATGCCAGGAGCGCGGCATGACTTACTCCGCGCCGCTCAAGGTCACCATCCGTCTGACCATTTACGACAAGGATCCCGACACCGGCGCGAAAAATATTCGCGACATCAAAGAGCAGGAAGTTTTCTTCGGCGATATTCCTTTGATGACCGAGAACGGCACCTTCACCATCAACGGCACCGAGCGCGTCATCGTCAGCCAGTTGCACCGTTCGCCCGGCGTGTTCTACGAAACGGCGAACAATCGCAGCTATTTCCTCGGGAAAATTATTCCCTACCGCGGCTCGTGGGTGGAATTCGAATACGACACCAAGAACATTCTCTACGTGCGCATCGACCGCAAGCGCAAATTCCTCGGCTCGATTTTCCTGCGCGCGCTGGGAATGAAGTCGAATGAAGACATCCTGCGCACCTTCTATCAGGTCGAGCGCATCTCGCTGCGCGACCGCCAGATGCTTTGGAACGTTTCCGAAGGCCTGATCGAGCGCAAGCTGTCGCATGAAATCAAACATTCGCGGTCCGGTGAAGTGATTGTCGGCGCGCACAAGCGCATCAGCGATTCCGCTTACAAGGAAATCGTGAAGGCCAAGATCACTCAGGCCGAAGTTTCCGCTGCGGATCTCGAGGGCGCCTTCACGGTAGCCGAGCTGGTGAACCGCCAGACCGGCGAAGTGCTGGTCGATTCGAATAAGGCGCTCACTCCCGAAATGTGGACCACGCTGGCCGAATCCGGCATCAGCGAAGTGGATATCTGCTTCCCGGAGCGCGATGAAGTCGGCGTGATTGTCAGCCGCACGCTCGATAAAGACGCCATCAAGAATCCGCGCGAAGCGCTGATCGAAATCTACCGCAAGCTGCGTCCCGGCGATCCTCCCACTCTCGAGACCGCCACGGCGCTCTTCAACGGCATGTTCTTCGATCCGCGCAAATACGATTTCAGCAAAGTCGGGCGCCTCAAATTCAATATCAAGCTGGGCCTCGAGACGCCGCTCGACAAGCGCACCCTCGACCCGGCCGATTTCGTCGCGGCCATCAAATATCTTCTCAAGCTGCGCCGCAATATCGGCTCGGTGGACGACATCGATCATTTGGGCAATCGCCGCGTCCGCGCGGTGGGCGAGCTTCTCGAAAACCAGTTCCGCATCGGCCTGGTTCGCATGGAGCGCGCCATCAAGGAAAAAATGTCCGTGTACCAGGAAATGTCCACGGCCATGCCGCACGACCTGGTGAACGCCAAGCCCGTGATGGCGGCGATCCGCGAATTCTTCGGCAGCTCGCAGTTGAGCCAGTTCATGGATCAGACCAATCCGCTCAGCGAAATCACCCACAAGCGGCGTCTTTCGGCTCTTGGTCCCGGCGGTCTCTCTCGCGAGCGCGCCGGATTCGAAGTCCGCGACGTTCACCCCACGCACTACGGCCGCATTTGCCCGATCGAAACGCCGGAAGGCCCGAACATCGGCCTGATCAGCTCGCTTTCGAGCTACGCGCGCATCAACGAATTCGGTTTCATCGAATCGCCCTACCGCAAGGTCAAGGGCGGCCGGGTGATCGAATACGTGCAGGTGGTGAACTCCGGCGACAGCGAATTCAAAGCCGGCGACATCGTCGAGCGCGAAAAAGTAGACGACACCAACGAAGAGTTGAAGCGCCGGCGCGTGATCGTCGAGCCGTATTGCTTCTATCTCTCGGCGTGGGAGGAAGACCGCTACGTCGTGGCGCAGGCCAATGCTGCGCTCGATGAAAAGGGCCGCATCATCACGGACCTGGTGAACTGCCGCCAGGCGGGCAACTTCGTCCTGAAATCGCGCGATGAAGTGGATTACATCGACGTTTCACCGAAGCAGCTCGTCTCCGTGGCCGCCAGCCTCATCCCGTTCCTCGAGAACGACGACGCGAACCGCGCGCTGATGGGCTCGAACATGCAGCGCCAGGCCGTGCCGTTGATCAAGGGCGAAGCGCCGCTCGTCGGCACCGGGATGGAACGCGTAACCGCGCGCGATTCCGGCGCGGTGGTCGTCTGCAAGCGCGACGGCATCGTCGATCAAGTGGACTCCGAGCGCATCATCGTGCGCGTGGAATCCGATCAGTCCGGCGTGCTCAGCCGCGAAGTCGGGTCCGACATTTACCTGCTCACGAAATTCAAGCGCTCAAACCAGAACACCTGCATCAGCCAGAAGCCGCTGGTCCGCACCGGCGACCGTGTGAAGCAGGGCCACGTCCTTGCGGACGGTCCTTGCACGGATCACGGCGAGCTGGCGCTTGGCCGCAACGTGCTGGTCGCGTTCGTGCCCTGGCGCGGATATAACTTTGAAGACGCCATTCTCGTGAGCGAAAAGCTCGTGCGCGAGGATTACTACACCTCGATCCACATCGAAGAGTACGAAATCGAGGCGCGCGACACCAAGCTCGGCCCCGAGGAAATCACTCGCGACATTCCCAACATCAACGAGGGCTTCCTCCGCAATCTCGATGAAAGCGGCGTAATCCGCATCGGCGCAACCGTCCGTCCGGGAGACATCCTCGTCGGCAAGGTCACGCCCAAGGGCGAAACCACGCTGACGCCGGAAGAAAAACTTCTGCGCGCCATTTTCGGTGAAAAGGCCGGAGACGTTCGCGATGCTTCTCTCTATTGCCCGCCGGGCATCGAGGGCACCATCGTGGACGTGAAGATCTTCTGCCGCAAAGGCGCCGAAAAAGACGAACGCCACAAGGCCATCGAAGCCGGTCAAGTCGCCAAGCTCGAAAAGAACCTCGCCGATGAAATCCGCATTCTCACCGACGAGCGCCTGAAGCGCCTCGCCGATTTGCTCGGCGGGCAATCGCTTCTCGCCGACTTGCACGACGAGCGCACCAACAAGCGCCTGCTCACCAAAGGAACCGAGCTGACGCGTGACATTCTCGAGAAAGTCTCGACGCGCAATCTGAAGCGCCTGCGTCTTTCCGACAAGGATCCTCTGCTCATCGAGAAAATCGACGAAATCGAAGAGATGACCTCGCGGCAGATCGACGTGCTGCGCAAGATCACCGACGAAAAAGTCGGCAAGCTCAAGAAGGGCGATGAACTTCCGCCGGGCGTCATCAAGCTCGTCAAGGTTTACATCGCCATGAAGCGCAAGCTCTCGGTCGGGGACAAAATGGCCGGCCGCCACGGGAACAAGGGCGTGATCGCGCGCATCGTTCCGGAAGAAGACATGCCTTACATGCCGGACGGCACGCCGGTCGAAATCGTTCTCAACCCGCTCGGCGTTCCTTCGCGTATGAACGTCGGGCAGATTCTCGAAACGCATCTCGGCTGGGCTTCGAAAGTTCTCGGCGAGCAGATCACCAAGCTGCTCGACGATGGAACCCGCGCCGACGCCATGCGCAAGTGGTTCAAGGACGCCTTCGGGCAAACCTCAGTCTGGAAGACGATTGTCGATCTCGAGGACGCCGAGGTGATCGATCTGGCGCAAAGCCTCAGCGGCGGAATTCCGGTGGCCACGCCTGTCTTCGACGGCGCGCGCGAAACCGACATCCATTACATGCTCGCGGCCGCGGGCCTGCCGGAAAGCGGCAAGGTCGTGCTCGCCGACGGCATGACCGGTGAACCGTTCGCCCAGATTATTACCGTCGGTTACATCTACATGCTCAAGCTCTCGCACCTGGTGGACGACAAGATTCACGCGCGATCGATCGGACCGTACTCGCTGATTACTCAGCAGCCGCTCGGCGGGAAGGCGCAGTTCGGCGGCCAGCGATTTGGAGAAATGGAAGTGTGGGCGCTCGAAGCTTACGGCGCCGCGCACATTCTCCAGGAGCTGCTGACGGCCAAGTCGGACGACGTTTACGGCCGCGCGAAAATTTACGAAGCCATCGTGAAGGGCGAACCCGGCATCGAGCCGGGCGTGCCCGAATCATTCAACGTGCTCGTCCGCGAGTTGCAGTCGCTTTGCCTCGACGTCGAATTGATGAAGAGGCAGAAGCCGCAGCTCGAAAAGGTCGCTGACTAACTGACCGCGCTGGTCCCGCCTGCGAGACCGGCGCGAAACGTTTTTCGTACAGGTTTTTTGTCCCGGCCAAGCCGGGACGGGAGGACTGCCCTTGTATCGATCGAGCCCTTATGATCGCGCCAGTCAGATCGCGGATTTTGATTCCATTCGCATCAGCCTGGCGAGTCCCGAGAAAATCCGCTCTTGGTCGCACGGCGAGGTGACCAAGCCGGAAACCATCAATTACCGCACCTTCAAGCCCGAGCGCGATGGCTTGTTCTGCGCCAAAATTTTCGGTCCGGTGACGGACTGGGAATGTTTGTGCGGCAAGTACAAGCGCATGAAGCACCGCGGCGTGATTTGCGACAAGTGCGGCGTGGAAGTGACGCTCAGCAAAGTGCGCCGCGAGCGTCTCGGCCATATCGAACTGGCGTCGCCCTGCTCGCACGTCTGGTTCTTCAAGGGCCTGCCTAGCCGTATCGGCTATTTGCTCGATATCACCATGCGCGACCTCGAGCACATTCTTTACTTCGAGGCTTTCGTGGTCATTGATACCGGCGAAACCCCGGGCATCAAGGACAAGGAAATTCTGCAGGAGGAGAAGTACCGCGAACTGCAGAAGGAATACGCCGGGAAATTCGACGCGCGCATGGGCGCCGAAGCCATCAAGGAACTTCTTCGCCGCGTGGACGTCGAGAAGCTCAGCGAAGAGCTGCGCGAGAAGATGAAAATTGACCCGAGCCTGCAGAAGCGCATCAAGTACGCCAAGCGGCTCAAAGTGCTCGAAGCGTTCCGCAAGAGCGGCAACAAGCCGGAATGGATGATTCTGGACGTGATTCCGGTACTGCCGCCCGAGTTGCGGCCGCTGGTGCCACTGGACGGCGGGCGTTTCGCCACTTCCGATCTGAACGACCTCTATCGCCGCGTGATCAACCGCAACAACCGGTTGAAGAAGCTCATGGAGCTGCACGCGCCCGACGTGATTGTCCGCAACGAAAAGCGCATGTTGCAGGAAGCCGTGGACGCGCTCTTCGACAACGGCCGTCGCGGTCGCGTTCTGCGCGGCACCAACAATCGCCCGCTGAAGTCGCTCTCCGACACGCTCAAGGGCAAGCAGGGCCGCTTCCGCCAGAATCTACTCGGCAAGCGCGTGGATTATTCCGGCCGCTCGGTCATCGTCGTTGGCCCGGAATTGAAGCTGCACCAGTGCGGTTTGCCGAAGAAGATGGCGCTCGAGCTGTTTAAGCCGTTCATCTATCACCGTCTCGAAGCCGCGGGCCATTGCACCACCATCAAGCAGGCCAAGGAGCTCGTCGAAGCGCAGGAAGCGACGGTCTGGGACATCCTCGAGGACGTAATCCGCGAGCATCCCGTGCTGCTCAACCGCGCCCCGACGCTTCACCGCCTCGGCATTCAGGCATTCGAGCCGGTGCTCGTCGAAGGCAAGGCTATCCGCATCCACCCGCTGGTTTGCACCGCGTTCAACGCCGACTTCGACGGCGACCAGATGGCCGTGCACATTCCGCTCTCGCCCGAAGCGCAGGTCGAAGCCTCCGTGCTCATGCTCAGCTCGCACAATATCCTCTCGCCCGCGAACGGCATGCCTCTCGCCGTTCCGACGCAGGATATGGTGCTGGGAATCTATTACCTCACCAAGAGCAAGCCTGGCGGCAAGGGCGAAGGACGCGCTTTCGGCTCGAGCGAAGAAGTAGTTCTCGCGCTCGAAGCCGGGGACGTCGAATTGCTCACGCCCATCCGCTTGCGCTACACCGGCGAAGTAATCGACCTTACCACCGCCTATGACGATCAGGACGTGCCGCACACCGAGCCCATTCAGCTCAACCGGCAATTCCTGCACACCACCGTAGGCCGCGTGATCTTCAACGATCACCTACCGTCGGACATGCCATTCATCAATGGCTTGCTGAAGAAGAAGGGAATTCAGCAGCTCGTGCAGTATTGCTACTTGCGCTTCGGCACGGAGAAGACCGTCGTCTCGCTCGACCATCTCAAGGAGCTCGGCTTCCTCTACGCCACCAAGGCCGGCATCTCCATCGGCATCACCGACATGGTCATCCCGGGCGACAAATTCAAGCTCGTGGATAACGCCGAGCGCGAAGTCGTCAAGGTGCAGCAGCAATATCTCGATGGCGCGATCACCAACGGCGAGCGCTACAACAAAGTCATCGCCATCTGGTCGGACGTCACAGAAAAAGTCGCGGACGAAATGTTCAAGACCCTCGAGGCGCAGGACAAGTCGGGCATCATCAATCCGATTTTCGTCATGGCCGACTCCGGAGCCCGCGGCTCGAAGCAGCAAATCCGGCAGCTTTCCGGAATGCGCGGCTTGATGGCCAAGCCTTCGGGCGAAGTCATCGAAACTCCGATTACTTCCAACTTCCGCGAAGGCCTCAACGTGCTGCACTACTTCATCTCCACGCACGGCGCGCGTAAGGGCTTGGCCGATACGGCGCTCAAGACCGCCGATTCCGGCTACTTGACCCGCCGCCTGGTGGATGTGGCGCAGGACGTGATCATCAGCGAATTCGATTGCGGCACGGCCGACGGCATCTTCGTCGAGCCGATTATCGAAGCGGGCGTCGAAGTCGAGCCGTTGCGCGACCGCGTTGTCGGCCGCGTTTCGCTCGAGAAGATCAAAGACTACGAAGGCAACGTCATCGTCGAGATCAACCAGGAAATCACCGAGGAACTCGCCAACGCGATTCAAGCCGCGGGCATCGAGCGCGTCAACATCCGCTCCGTGCTCACTTGCGAATCCCGCCGCGGCGCCTGCGCCCGCTGCTACGGCCGTAACTTGGCCACCGGACGCATGGTCGAACTCGGCGAAGCCGTCGGCGTCATCGGCGCGCAGTCGATCGGCGAGCCCGGCACGCAGCTCACGATGCGTACCTTCCACATCGGCGGCACCGCGACCCGCGTCACCGAGCAATCGAAGGTCGAAGCCAAGAACAACGGCTTCGTCCGCTTCATCGATCTCAAGGTGGTCGAGGGCCGCAATAAGCTGCTCATCTCCATGAACCGCTCCGGCCTCATCGCCGTCGTCGATGAAAAAGGCCGCGAAAAAGAGCGCTACCACGTCGTCTACGGCGCTCGCCTCAAGGTCGAGGACGGTGAGCCCGTGCAAGTCGGTCAGATCATGGCCGAGTGGGACCCGTACACCTTCTCGATCCTTACGGAAACGGGCGGCGCCGTGCAGTTCAAAGACTTGCAGTCCGGCGTCACCATCGAGGAGCAGGTCGACGAAGTCACCGGCCTGTCGCAGCTCGTCGTTACGCTGCCGCCGGGCGATGAAAAGCATCAGCCGACGATTCAAGTTCGCGATTCCGCCGGCCGCGTTCGCAAGAAGTACCTCATGCCTTCCCGCGCGCACTTGATGGTGCAGGATGGCGACGAGGTGCAGCCGGGCGACGTGCTCGCAAAGATCCCGCGCGAGACCACCAAGACCAAAGACATCACCGGAGGTCTCCCGCGCGTCGTCGAGCTCTTCGAAACGCGCAAGCCGAAGGATCCCGCCGTCATCAGCGAAATCGACGGCATCGTGAAGTACGGCGAAATCGCCAAGGGCCTGCGCAAGATTTACGTTGAAAGCGAAGATGGCCGCACGGTGAAGGAATACTCCATCTCCCGCGGCGTACACATCAACGTTCAGGAAGGCGAGCACGTGCGCGCCGGCGAGCCTTTGATCGATGGCCCGCTCAATCCGCACGACTTGCTCGCGGTCCTCGGCGAAAAGTACACGCAGGCCTACCTGGTCAACTCGATTCAAGAGGTTTACCGGTTGCAGGGCGTGAACATCAACGACAAGCACATCGAAACCATCGTCCGGCAGATGATGCGCTGGGTGAAAGTCGAAGACGTGGGCGACACGACGTTTCTTCTCGAGGAGCAGGTGGACAAGTTCCGCTTCCGCGAGGAAAATGATCGCGTCATTCACGATGGCGGTCGTCCCGCCACCGGCCGTCCGCTGCTCCTCGGCATCACCAAGGCGTCGCTCTCGACCGATTCCTTCATCTCGGCCGCGAGCTTCCAGGAGACCACGCGCGTACTCACCGAAGCCGCCATCAGCGGCAAGGTGGATTACCTCCGCGGCCTCAAGGAGAACGTCATCATGGGCCGCCTGATTCCCGCGGGCACCGGTCTGGAGCGTTACCGCAATATCCAGCTCCTCACCGAAACGCCACGCGAGGAGCCAGCCGAGCTCGAGCCCGAACTAACGCCCGAGGAAGCCGCCGCTCTCGATTTCCTGCGCAAGGACACCGACGCGGTAGCCGAAGGCTAATCGGCCGGAATCAATTCAAACGAAAACGGCGGCAGGCCGAAAAGGCCCGCCGCCGTTTTTATTTTCTCCGTCCGCCGCACGCCCGGCCATCCGCCCAATGGTCAGAGAACCCTCAGCCGATTCGCCATCACAAAAGTACAGCAGTCCGTAAGTACAGGTTTTCACCTGTACTTACGGGGTTAAGCAACTGGATATCGGCCCCTCCTTTCAGTTTGCTCCCGCCCAAACGCGCCCGTACACTTCAATTCAAGGAGACCTGTGGGCTCCTGTTCATGACCGAAGATCCTCGACCTCGCTCAGCTCAATCGCCTGAAGAATCGCCGGCGCACCGCCCCGCGTCTCACTGGGAACAAATGGAGCGGCGCGAAGGAGCGCTCTGGCGCTACATTCTCGTGATTCTTTTTGTATTGGCGGTGGGCCTGGCAGTCACCTCGTGGGAGTCTTTCCGCGTCCTGCCGATGCGCCTGGAAGCGCTGCCCGTGGGCCTCGTCGTCCTGGTGATTCTGTTCGGCGCCTACGTCTGGCGGCAAAGAGGGGAAGTCATCGAATTGCGCGCATTTCTCCGCGGCATGAAAGAGCGTGCGGACGCGCCGGTCACCGAAGATCAAATCGAGAAGATGCTGGACGTAATGACGCGCTCGCAGCGCGGCTATCGCGACCTGATCGACAGCCTCGATCACCTCGTCTTCAATCTGGGGCTTGACGGCAGCGTCAAGACCGTCAACAAGCGCTTCGCAGAGACCCTGAACCTGCCTTTCCCCGAAATCGTCGGTCACACCCTGCAAGAATTCATTTCCGAGCCGCCCATCGATAGCGTTCGGGATGGCGTGTCCTCATTCCTCGAACGGCGTACCTGGAGCGGCGTCGTACGCGTGCGCTTCCGCCGCAGCGGCGAGGTTCGCTTCTACGACACCGTTCTCCAGCCGGTTCTGAAAGATGGTGAGGTCGTGGGCGCGAGCGGTGTGGCTCGCGACATCACCGCTTACCGCGAATCCGAACTGCGCTTCACCGAGCTTTTCGAATCCTTACAGGAAGGCGTCTACTTCACCACGCCCGGCGGGACTTTCCTCGAGGCCAATCCGGCCCTGGTGCGCATGTTGGGATTTGAGAAGAAGGAAGATCTCCTGGCCGTCTCCGCGCCGAGTCTTTATGAAGACCGCAATCAGCGCGAGTGGATGCTGGATGAGTTGGATCGCACCGGAGTTGTCAAAAATCACGAAATCACTCTGATGCGCACGGATGGAAAGGCGATGCGCTGCCTCGATTCCTGCTCCGTCATCCGCGACAGTTCCGGCGATGTCGTGCGTCTCCAGGGAACTCTGGTGGACATCACCGAGCGCGTGGAGATCGAGAAACGCCTCTATCAAGAGCAGGAATTCGGCCGCAGTCTCGTGGAGTGCTTCCCCGATCTGATCGTGGTTCTCGACGTCGAAGGCCGCTACACCTTCGTCAGCCCGCGCTGCGAAGAATTGATCGGCCTGCAGCCCGCCGACCTAATCGGCAAGCAGATGGGAGAGCGCGCGCATCCCGAAGACGCGCGCCACCTGAGCAAGCAACTGGATAATCTGCTGGCTGGGATCACCCGCACGGCTCGCATGGAGTACCGCGTCCGCCATGAAGATGGCAGCTACCGGTCGGTCCGCGTCACTGCCAGCCCTATGACGGATTCTGACGGTCGCATGACCGGAGTTGTCGCCTCGGCGCGTGACGTCACCGAGGAAAAGCACATCGAGCAGCAACTGCTGCAGACCGAGAAATTTGCCGCCATGGGTCAAATGCTAGCGGGCGTAGCGCACGAATTGAATAATCCGCTCACCGCCATTCTCGGCGTCACCGATCTTTTGCATGAACGCTCTGTGGACGACACCATGCGCCGGCAAACCAGCCTGGTGCACAAGCAAGCGCGTCGCGCCGCCGATATCGTACAAAGCCTGCTGGCGTTCTCGCGCCGCACTGCGCCTGTGCGCGCGCGCGTGCGCATCGAAGATATCGTCGAACGCGTTCTCGAGCTGCACGGTAAGTCATTGCAGGAAAAGAAGATAAAGGTCGAGTTTCATCCCGCCGAGGGCTTGCCCGCCATTGAAGGCGACGCCAATCTTCTCCTGCAGGTCTTCCTGAACCTGATCATCAATTCCGAGCAGGCCATCGCCGGCGCCAGCGATCACGGCACGATTACCATTGCCGCCGACACGTTCGAGAATAATGTCGCCATCACTTTCGAGGACGATGGTCCCGGCATTCCGGCCGACATCACCAACCGGGTTTTCGATCCCTTCTTCACCACCAAGCGGCCGGGAGGCGGAACCGGTCTTGGGCTCACCATTTGCATGGCCATCATCCGCGAGCATGGCGGCACTATCGAAACGCAGTCCATCTTCGGCAGTGGCGCTTCGATCCGCATTGTTCTTCCCGTCGCCCAGTCGCTGACTCTGACAGGCGTGGGCGATGCTCCGGCCGCCACGCACACGCCCTCGTTCTCCCCGGCGCTCCAGGGACATTCGGTTCTGGTGGTGGATGACGAAGATGGCATTCGCGAACTCGTCTGCGAGGGCCTGGCGGCGCGCGGCATGGCCGTAGAAACTGTTACCAGCTCCGAAGACGCCCAGGCCATGCTGGCTCATCGCCAGTTCGACGCCATTCTCTGCGATTACAATCTCCCGGGCCAGAGCGGCGAGCAGCTTTTCGATATTCTCTGCGAGCAGTCTCGTGGCAATCCGCCGCGCTTCGTCTTCATGACCGGCGACCTGCTCGAAGCCCGCGTGGTGGAATCCATCTCCAGCCGCGGCGCCCGCACGATCCAAAAGCCATTCCAGCTAGCCGGCCTGGCCAATCTCCTGGCCGAAGTCCTAGAAGCGCAACCCGCCAAGACGTCTTAGTCCTTTTTCAATAGCACTGGCGTCCCCGCCGGCATCTTACGACCAACCCCGTAGGCCACAGCCGCAAATCACGAGCGAAGCCCAGCGCTCAATTCGTTCCGCTGATTCGTCTATTAAGTCCGCAACTGAAAGGTGCAATTGGCTGGATCTGCAGTCGTATGACGCTAGCGGGGATATCGGTGGTATTCGAACTCTACTTCGCTGCGGGCGCGGGATCGATTCCAAAATCCCACACATAAAGATCATCCTCGCTGCCACGTGCAATCTCCGCGATAGCATATTCCCCAGGCTCGAGCGGCGCCGATAGCGTCAGCCTCGACACGCCCTTAACCAGTTCCCACCGCTCGATAGGCAGTGTCTCTCGTCGCGCCATCTCTCCGCCGAACAGGCGGTCGATATTCTCGATCCGCCGGTTGCCTCCATGCAGACGCGCGTGGATCAGAACCACGTCCGGCGTATGGCCGTCCTTGGTCCGCACATAGAACTCAAGCTGCCCGTTCGTCGATCGCACCTTGGCGTGCTCGCCGAGCAAAGAGATGGTATGGCGGCTGGGAATGATGGGAATGGGGACTAGTATCTGCTTAACCACCTGTGTTTTGTTCAGCTTTACGTCGGTCTCCGCTTGCGCCAGGGCAAAAACCTTCGTGCCATCGAGCCCAAATATGCCTTCGCCGTCGGGCAGGAAGACGTTCGGGGCCACTTCGACGCTCGCGTCCACGTTCACGAAAACAGCCTTCCGCGCAGACTCCTCCTTGCCGACCTTCGCCGCCAGCGTCGCATCCGCCTCCTGCTTCGCCGCTTCCGCCTGCTTGGTAGCCTCCCAATCCACCATGTCGGTGGGGATTTCTTCCCACTGTGAGCGCTCCACGCTGTAGTAACGCACGCGTTCGCCGTCAATCTTGTACTCACGCACCATGTGGAACGAGCCGTCCTTCAAGACCAGCTTCTTGCC
Organism: uncultured Acidobacteriota bacterium; assembly: GCA_963841235.1. Lineage (GTDB taxonomy): Bacteria > Acidobacteriota > Terriglobia > Acidiferrales > UBA7541 > Palsa-147. The sequence continues at coordinate 410,849 of CAWJBU010000005.1, forward strand.
CCGCGGAAGCGCCGAATCGGAGCGTTCGGAGGATTGGCCGCTCTGGGCCGCAGGGCTCGATTGGCTCTGCAGCGCACGAAATCCGGCGAAAAGTGGCAAGGCGGCAGCCGACAGCAGCAGCCCCAAAGCTCCCGCAAGGCTCCGTGCGCCGATCTTCCGTCTTTGAATCCCGCCGCTGATAACAGCCCACCCTTACTCGGCTCTGATGCGGTCAGCCAACCCAGGTTTGGCTAGCCAAACTCAAGAATATCGCGTCGGCGAAGCGAGGACAATAATACCCATCGGCGGCGCAGCCGTAGGGGAGGGTCTTCAGACCCTCCCGTCTTTCGGCCCTCTTGGAAGCGTCGCCGCGGCCCGATGCGTCCAATCCGTATCGAGTATTTTGAGAATCCGAATCCCGACGAACGTCTCCCAAAACAAAAATGGCCGCCCATGGGGGCGGCCATTTTGATCCTACGGCTTCCGATCTTTTGACGCCGGCTCTAATGCTCGCAGCGCTGCACCAGCACCGCCAGCACCAGCAAATCCGAGTTCGTGAACAGCCACTTATCCGCCTCGGCTCCCGCAGCTTCGGCCGCGCGCGCGATGAATCCCAGGTGGCGGCTGCGCGCAAAATTCCGCAAGTGATCGAGGCAGATTCCGGTCAGCCCCGAGACTTCGTCTTCGGTGAATAGCTTCTGGCTTGACTTGATCGTCAGCACGTTTGCCCCTCTCATTTACTACGATGCTGACTTCATCGTAGACGCTGCACTATTTCTCCTGCAATAGTGCTTCCGTTCTAGTCCGGTTAAACTAAAGGACTAGGAAGCCGCGCCGAACCCCCGAAATCATTGGCGTTTTAACCAGCCCCGGCTGACGCAATTTCTTGCGCGAATATTCGCAGCAGGATGCGAGGCGGAAAAAAGTATCCAGAACTGGAATTTCTCTACAGTATCGCGGAGGATTTTGCCGCACTCCGATCGCAATGTGATATTCATCACGCGTACCTCAAACAGCTTACGTGTACTGCGTTGTGCGTGACGCCAATGGTAATGCTATTTTCCCGTAGGGGCGCCGCTTGCTGCGCCCTCTGACGACCTCGCCGTCAAATCAATGCGCAGTGCACCCGCGGAAGGACCGCCGTAAAACACATCCGCGTCTGTAACCTGAGATTTCATCGAAAGCGAGTAATCGATTCGCGCAAGAGCAGGAGGGAACTGGCAGTTGCAGGTTCCGTGGAAGGGCGCGTCGATTGACCCGCGCCTATACGAGAATTTTCGGAGCTACGCTACGATTCGAATCCGCCAGCACGCTCGAAATTATGCGCGATCTGCAAGACGCGCGCTTCGCTGAAATGCGGGCCGAGAATTTGCATCCCGACCGGTAGATTATCAGACGTCTTCCCGCACGGGACCGAGATGCCGGGGAGTCCTGCTAGCGACCCTGTAACTGTATATATATCAGCTAGATACATCTGTAGCGGATCGGCGGTGCGTTCGCCGAGCCGGAACGGCGGCGTCGGCGAGGTCGGCGTTATGATCGCGTCCACGCTCTCGAAGGCTTCGGCAAAATCGCGCGCCAGCAACGTGCGAACTTTCTGCGCGCGCAGATAATAAGCATCGTAGTAGCCGGAGGAGAGCGCGTACGTCCCCAGCATAATTCGCCGTTTCACTTCAGCGCCGAATCCTTGCCGCCTCGTTTTGCGATACATCTCCACCAGAGTTGCCGCCTCGGAGCGCAGCCCGTAGCGCACGCCGTCGTAACGCGCCAGGTTCGAACTCGCCTCGGCCGTCGCGATAATGTAATACGTCGCGATGGCAAATTCCGTGTGCTTCAAATGAATGGGAACGCGCTTGCATCCCAGCTTCTCGAGTAACGCGATGCCGCTCTCGACTTTGCGCCGCACCTCCGCATCCAGCCCGGCCGCGAAATATTCCTCCGGCACTCCGATGCGCAGCCCGGCAATCGGCGCATCGAGTCCCGCCGCGTAATCCGGCACCGGAACGCCGGCGGAAGTCGAATCGTTCGGGTCTGGTCCAGCCATCAGACCGAGCACTTCCGCGACGTCCCGCACCGTGTGGCCGAACGGCCCAATACGATCGAGCGACGAAGCGAACGCGATCAGTCCATACCGCGAGACTCGGCCATACGTCGGCATCATCGCCGGAATCCCGCAACACGCCCCCGGCTGGCGAATCGATCCGCCCGTATCGGTTCCGAGCGACACGACCGCCAGATCGGCCGCCACCGCCGCCGCCGATCCTCCGCTCGAACCTCCCGGCACTCGTCCTGGCGCAGCAGGATTCTGCACCGGCCCGTAGGCCGAATTCTCGTTCGAGCTGCCCATCGCGAATTCATCGCAATTTGTTTTGCCGAGAAAGATCGCCCCGGCTGCATCGAGCCGCTCGATCGCAGTTCCGTCGTAAGGCGGCACGTAGTTTTCGAGAATCTTCGAACCGCAGGTGGTGCGCGTGCCGCGCGTGCTCAGAACATCCTTGATCGCTAGCGGCACTCCGGCAAGCCGAGGCAGCGCCGCGCCCTTCTCCACAAGCGCATCTACTTTTGCGGCCTGCTCGTAAGCCCTCTCTTTTGATAACGATAGATAGGCATTTAGCTCGGGATTGCGCTTCTCGATGCGCGAGAAATATTCGTCCGCGAGTTCGCGAGCGGAGATTTTTCGCGAGCTTAGTGCCTCGTGAACAGAAGCGACTGTCCAGGATGTCTGCGTGGTCATCTCTCGATGACCTTGGGAACACGGAAATACGGCTTCTCGGCCTTCGGAGCCTGCGCCAGAACTGCCTCGCCGACATCGCAAGGCCGCGCCACGTCTTCTCGAAGAGGCGTCGCGCCGGGCGCCGCGTGCGCATAGGCCATCTGCGCCATAGGCTCAACTTGCGAAACATCGAGCCTGTTCAACGTCTCGATATATTCCAGAATGGAATCGAGCTGCCCGCGGTAAGTTTCCGCCTCGGCCTCGGTAAGCTCGAGATGCGCCAACTCCGCCACGCGCAAAACTTCTTCCCGACTGATCTTCACGGCCGTCCGCCTTCGCCGCGCGGTGTCGCGGGAGGATCGCGTCGCGCCGAGTGACTCCCCGTTCGCACGAACGGCGTATGCTCGTTATCAAGGCTGCGCGGCAATCGCCGCCCGGGCGTCCTCGCGGTAGCGAATCGCACTTGCCGCACCAGCGACCCGCCCCATGCTGCATTCACGCGCCCCGCAAATTCCGCTGCCACGCCTTCAAGTTCCGCGCGCCATTCTTTGCCGTTCACCGAAACATCGAGCACGCCATCCGCAAGCCTCTGCGGCCGCGTGCGTTCGCCGAGCCGCGCGCCGACAATCGCCGGCCAAGCCCCGGCCAGCCAAGACATCGCCGATCCGCGCCGCGACGCCCGCCGCAACGCCGGCCCCAAAATTTCTGCAATAGGTTTCATCGATGAGCGATCTTAGCACAGCCGTATGAATCGCACGGCTGTGCAAGCCTGTGCATCGCTGTGGAATTTCCTCCGTCGTAGCGCCGGCTGTTAGCCGGCGTTTTTGCGCGACGCTTCCTCGCGCGAACCAAAATTCACGAACGCAAACGACAGAAACGCATTTGCCCCCATCCACCCAACCTGTTAAATTACCCCCGCACATCAAGGGTGCACCCCGTCCGCGGAAAGGGACTATCCCACCTTGCGTTTCGGCTCGAAGCGGCAATCACTCTCTTCTGCCCGACGCAGCGGACCACGGGCGCTAAAGAAGGAGTGAGCATGTCTTCCCGCGAACTGCCGGCACGCCCGAATCTCGAACACCTCAAGAAACAAGCCAAGCAGCTCTTGCGCGAATATGTGCAAGGCGAAGCGGCGGCCGTCAATCGTTTTCGCGATGCACAGGTTTCCTTCGCGAAATCGGCGCCCAGGCTGGCCGGCGCTCTTCGCGTCCTCGCCCGCGAATATGGCTTCGACAACTGGACCAAGCTCAAAGCGCACGTCTTGACCTTGTGCGATCAGCCCATCGCCGCGCTGCAAGCCGCGATCAAATCTAGCGACGCCGCGTTAGTGCGTAAAGTGCTTGCGCTTCATCCGGCCCTCAAGACGCAACTCGATGAGCCGCTGCCCAACTACAGCTTCGACACTCCGGCCCTGATCGCCGCGGTCCAGCGCAACAGCCGCGAAATGATCGACGCGCTCCTCGAGGCGGGCGCCAACGTCAACGCGCGCACTAAATGGTGGGCCGGCAGCTTCGGCGTCCTCGACCTGTCCACCCCCGAACTCACTCCCTATCTCATCGAGCGCGGCGCATTCGTCGATGTTCACGCCGCCGCGCGTCTCGGCATGTTCGAACGCCTCAGAGAACTAGTCGAAGCCAATCCATCGCTGGTGCATGCACGCGGAGGCGACGGCCAAACTCCGCTGCACTTCGCCGCCACAATCGAAATCGCCGCCTACTTGCTCGAGCATGGCGCCGCAATCGATGCGCGCTGTCTCGATCATGAATCCACGCCCGCGCAGTACATGGCCGCGCACAGCCCGCGCCGGCCGGAAGTGGCTCGCCATCTAATCTCGCGCGGCGCACAGACCGACATCCTGATGGTCGCCGCAGTCGGCGACGCGCAGCTCGTGCAACGCCATCTCGACAGCGATCCGCAATCCATCTGGATGAGCGTCACGCAAAAAGATTTCCCCAAGCACGATCCGCGCAGCGCGGGCGTTATTTATATTTATTGCTTTGGATGGGGCGCCACTCCGCACATGCTCGCCCGCGAGTTCGGCCATGAAGAAGTTTTCCGCCTGCTGATGGAACGCAGCCCTCTTGATCTGCGCCTGGCGCAGGCCATCGAATTGGGAGATGAAGCTCTGGCCAGAGAATTACTCGCGCAGCATCCCAATCTAATTCGCGCGTTGTCGCCCAATGTCCGGGGCCGTCTGGTAGGCGCAGCTCGGCGAAATGAGACGCGCGCGGTGGGCATGATGCTCACGCTGGGCTGGCCGGCCCGCGCGCTCGATGAAAATCATCAGACGGCGCTGCACTGGGCCGCCTTCCACGGCAATGCCGAGATGGTGCGCGAACTTCTCCGCCATTACGCGCCGCTCGATGCGCAGGAACTCGAATTCAAGGGCACTCCGGTCGGCTGGGCTCTCTACGGATCAAAAAATGGCTGGCACCGCGCCACAGGCGACTATGTCGGCAGCGTCGAAGCGCTGCTCGCGGCAGGCGCAAAAGCCCCGCAGCTAACGGATGATTTGGAGGCCAGCGAAGAAGTAGTAGCAGCCTTGCGCCGTCAAGTAGCGCCGGCGTCTCTGCCGGCATCTGCGCCCGGGCGCGGACGGTTGTAAGCAAGCAGACGCACACGAGCCCATTTTTCGATTCTAAGCAAGCCCCAAGGATTCCGCCGCGCCCTTCATCGCCTCGATGCAGAACGCAATATGCTCCTCGAGCGGCATGCCCAATTCTTCCGCGCCCTTGAAAACGTCCTGCCGATTCACGCCCCGCGCAAACGCCTTATCCTTCAGCTTTTTCTTCACCGAAGCCGTTTCGACTTCCGCGATTTTCTTGCTCGGCTTCACCAGCGCGCACGCCGTCAAGAAGCCCGCCAATTCGTCGCAAGCGAAAAGCGTGTGATCAAGCGCCGAAACTCGCGCCACGTTCGTATAGTCGGCATGCCCGAGAATCGCGCGAATCATCTCTTCCGGATAGCCATGCTCGCGCAATATCTTCGAGCCCTCGAAGGGATGCTCCTGCGTAGGATGATGCTCCGCATTCGGCCAGCGCTCGTAATCGAAATCGTGCAACAGCGCCGCGATGCCCCACAATTCCTCATCCGCTCCATTCTTCCGCGCGTAAGCCCGCACGCATGCCTCAACAGCCAGCGCGTGCTTCCGCAAGCTCTCCCCAGCCGTATATTCACAAAGCAATTTCCAAGCATCCTCGCGATTCGGCATCAATCCTCCGGTTCCTCGACGCGAAAAAATGTAACATAGCCACAAGCTCAAGTGTAGGGGGGCGGGTTCACACGCCCCCGGTTTGGCCTTGGGTTTTTCTCAATAGGGACAAAGTGCAGCGGACAGGGAAATCCCCGCCAGTGAATACCCGCAGCCAAACCGGGCCGGTGGTAAACCCCGGCCCCTACAAAACCATTGCCGGCAATTGCGCCAAATGATACTCGAATCGGCCTTCGTTCGGTTCGCTCGTGTGCTATTTGCACGCCTGCAAATCGGCGAGAAGCAGTTGCGCCTTAGATACGCCTTTGGCGACGTAGTCTTCGCCGTGCCCACCAAAGTGTGGCTCACCGTGAAGTTCTTGCTGCAGGATTGCGAGTGTCCAGGCACCGTGCGCTGGAGGACGCAGGGTCGAATCGTAGACAACCAATCCGTCCGGTCTGACCGTGTAGTACAAAGGCGATTCGCCTGCGCCTAGTTCAATAAAAATATAATCCGCGTCATTATTGGGACCGACGCAACGATCCCCATTGAGCGACAGAGCGGTTCGGTCGAAAAACGATCCAACCTCGCGTTTGAGAGAGAGCGTTTGGCCGTCCACCGCGGCGATCGATTTGATACCGTAGCGGTGCCGCGTGAGATCCCCGGTCCGGCAGCCGACGCATGAAAGCATTGCTGCGATTACCGTGATCGCCATTCCGTTATTCAGGAACATTTAAAACGCTCCGTCCCGCAGTTTGCACGATTTTATCGCAATCCCAAATGAGACCGTACGTTGAATCGCAGTTCGACGGACGTTCCACGCGAGTTGCGAAGTGGCGTGCGAATCTGTCGTTGGATATAATCGCGCGGCTCAGTGTAGCCGCAAAGCACCCATCCTCATGATCCCGACAACCACGAGGCACCGATGATATCCATCAAGCGTTTTCGCGCATTGACTCTTCTCGCAGCCGGAATGGGAGCGCTGCTTTCCGCCCAGGCTTCGAAGGCGCAGAACGCGCCGCCGCCGAAATATCCCGATTACCCAAGCGAGACGCCGCAAGAACTAGTGCCGAAGACTTACAGCTTCGACTACGACCGCCGCGACGTGATGATCCCCATGCGCGATGGCGTGAAGCTGCACACGGTGATTCTCGTCCCCAGAGGCGCCAAGAACGCCCCCATCCTCCTCACGCGCACTCCCTACGATGCCAATGCACTAACTTCACATGCCGCTAGCTCTCACCTCGGTCCGATTCTCGAGGGCTACGACAACGCGACCGAAGTAATCATCGCAGGCGGATACATTCGCGTGGTGCAGGATGTCCGCGGCAAATATGGCTCCGAAGGCGATTACGTCATGAATCGCCCGCTGCACGGGCCGCAGAATCCCACGCCCGTCGATCATGCCACGGACACTTACGACACTATCGACTGGTTGGTCAAAAATATCCCCGAAACAAACGGCAAGGTCGGCATTCTGGGTATTTCGTACGATGGATTCCTTCCGCTCATGGCACTCGTCAATCCTCATCCCGCGCTGAAAGTCTCGGTGCCGATGAATCCCATGGTTGACGGCTGGATGGGCGACGACTGGTTCCACAACGGCGCCTTCCGCCAGCAAAACCTGGGCTACATCTACGAGCAGGAAGGCACGCGCGACAATCGAGCCAAATGGTGGACCAGCCACTACGACGATTATGACGAGTGGATGGCCGCCGGTTCCGCCGGAGAAATGGGCCGCCTCCACGGCGCCGAGCAAGTCGGCTTCTGGCGCAAAGTCCTCGAGCATCCGAGCTACGACGCCTGGTGGCGCGATCAGGCCGTGGACAAGATCCTCGCCGATCAGCCGCTCAAAGTGCCGGTAATGCTAGTCGATAGCCTCTGGGATCAGGAAGACATCTACGGCGCCATCGCGGTCTACAAAGCCATCAAGCCCAAGGACACCAACAACGACAAAGTCTTCCTGGTCATGGGCCCATGGCACCACGGCCAGGAAATCGGCGACGGCAGTTCGCTCGGCAACATCCGCTTCAACGCCGACACGGGCCTTCAGTTCCGGATGGATATCCTTCGCCCGTTCCTCGATCAATATCTCAAGGACGGCGCGCCCAAATCGGGAGTATCGCCGGTAACGGCGTTCGAAACTGGAACAAATACCTGGCGCCACCTGCAATCCTGGCCCGCGGGCTGCGACTCTGGCTGCAAAATCCAGCCGACGGCGCTCTATCTAAACGCAGGTCTGAAGACCAGCTTCAGCGCGCCAAAGGCCGGCGACGTCGCCTTCGACGAATACGTTTCCGATCCCGCCAAGCCAACTCCGTATCGTCCGCGCCCCGTCATGCCGATGGGCTACAGCGAGGGGAATACTTGGTCTATCTGGCTGGTAGACGACCAGCGCGAAGCCTCCGGCCGTCCGGACGTCCTCGCCTACGAATCCGATGTTTTAACCGCTCCGGTCAAAATCAGCGGCCAACCCATCGCCAATTTGATCGCCTCGACAAGCGGGACGGATTCCGATTGGGTGGTCAAAGTCATCGACGTCTATCCCGACGAAGTGGCGACGCAACCCGCCATGGGCGGCTTTCAATTGATGATCTCGGCCGATATCTTCCGCGGCCGCTATCGCGAAAGCTTCGAAACCGCCAAGCCGATCGCCGCGGATAAGCCGCTGCTCTACAAATTCACCATGCCGACAGCAAATCACGTCTTTCTGCCCGGCCATCGCATCATGGTGCAAATCCAATCCAGCTGGTTCCCGCTCTACGACCGCAACCCGCAAACATTCGTCCCAAACATTTTTTGGGCGAAGCCGGAAGATTTCCACAGGGCCACACAGCGCATTCACCACACGCCGGATCAAAGCAGCTTCATCGAGTTGCCGGTCGTGACGCCGTAACGCCGGCACGTTTTCAACAGGGCTGTGGAAATCTGAGGTCTCCGGCCTCGCAAATACTTTTCGCGCTCAAGCTAGAGGCGACTTCTGCCGATATCAGTAGAAATGCTCCATATTTCTGCGAGAAACCTGCCTACATTCGTCTCTGCGGAAGAAAAATTGCTCCCATGATTTACGCATCGCTGCGCTAATCTTTCGCGCTCCGGAGGCCGATTAAGAAACTTCTTGACAAAAAGTGTCAGGCTGTGGAAAAGTCTCGGCCGCGCCAGTTGTCTGCCTTCCCCAGCTAGCAGTCCCTCCCTTCCGCAGCGGCCGAATAGTCTGCGAGGAAATCGGTGTCGGAAAAGAACGTCAATGCAGCAAGCACGGAAATGATGGACCGTGAGGTGATCCGCTGTCAGGTCTGCGGGTTAGTGCAGTACCGCACGCGCACGGGCAATTGTCGCCGTTGTCTGCGACTCCTGCCGCCGAAGGTGACGTTTGTAATTCCGACGCCTTCGCCGCAGGATTTGCCGGGTGACGATCGCCAGCTCTTCGAAAACTGGCCGAATCGCGAAACGGTCGAGAATATCGGGCAACGGATCCGTCAGTTGCGGGAATCCCGCGGCATGACGCAGAGCCAGCTCCAGGCCCGCTCTCGTGTTTCGCGCTCGTACCTCTCTCGCATTGAGAGCGGCCAGATGACGCCCAGCCTCGGCACGCTCGAGAAGATTGCCGAAGCTCTCGGCGTGGGCCTGAATCGCTTCTTCGTTCCGGAATCGAACGGAGAGACGGTTCTCGAGGATCCGTTCATTCAGGGTCTTCGGCCGTTCCTGCGCCAGCTCGATTGGGCGCAGTGGCAGTCCATTCTGAAGAGGCTTCAGGCCATCAGCGACCACGTCAGCACGAACGCCGTGCAGGCGCCGCCGCTGCGGCCCGCTGCCCCGCAATCGGAGCGGATGTCGCAGATGCCGAGGCGTCATCCCGGCCACTCTGCCACGGCGATTCACAGGTAGAAATCGGGCCCATCGGAGGGCCCCGGAAAATCAAACGGCCCGGAGAGCCAACTCAAGGCTCCCGGGCCGATTTTTCTGTGCCGCCGGTTTGTGTCGCGCCGGCCTCATAGGCCAGCATCTTACGACCCAGATCGTCAGCAAGGGCCGCGCTCAATCGCGGACTCTCTCTGTGAATTCGCCGCGATTTTTCTACTGCGGCTCCTTCTTCCCCGCGCGAACCAACGTAATTTCCGTCCCGTCGCCGTGTCGCGCCAAGGCCACGACGCGCGCTCCGTTTCCGCGATCATCCACGAAAGACACATCGGTGGTCTTTACACTAATCGGCACTCCCTGGATTTGATCGTTGCCGCCTTGGTTGCCGACTTGCAGCTTGAACTCACCGCCAAGCTTCGACGCATACCAATCCTGCACCTTTTCGCGCGGATCGTCTGAAGTGTATTTCTCGATCGCAAGCCCCGCGGATTTGCCGTTCGCCTCGACATCAAAATTGACGCCTTGCGATTTTTCCAGCGTCGCGCCGGGATACACCGGCAATCCCGTCGTGTGCTCGTTGTCTTGATTCACCTTCAGGCTGCCCACCGGCGTTTCAATCTCCACCTTGTTATCCCGTGCGTTGACGCGCACCTTATGCACCAGCACCGAAATCACAACGAGCCCCGCGATAATCACTAGCGTGATGCAGGCGCCGATGATCCCCAGCACCCACCAGATTACGTTGCTCGAACTTTTTTGCGGCGGCGGCATAGGCGAAGCTGCCATCTCACACCTCTCCCTTGATTCTGCTGAATGATACGCGCGCACGCGCCGGAATGTTCCCCGCGGCCGAACGGCGCATCAGTTGAATCTCACTTTCACGTCCGGCCGTTTCTCGAGATGCACGGAATCGATGAATCGCACTTCGCGCTCTTCGAGAGTAAGAATCAACGAGTGCGTGCGCACGCCTTCTCCGAAGAATCTCACTCCGCGCAGCAAGCTGCCCTCGGTCACTCCGGTGCACGCGAAGATAATCCGCTTGCCCGGCGCTAGATCATCGGTGTCATAGATACGCTTCTTATCTTTGATTCCCATTTTGGCCAACCGCTCTTCGTGCTCCGGCTTGCTCACCACCAGCCGCGCCAGAATCTGGCCGTTCAAGCAGCGCAGCGCCGCTGCGGTGAGCACGCCTTCCGGCGCGCCGCCGGTTCCCATCACCGCGTGCACGCCGGTACCGAGCACCGTCGCGGCGATTCCGGCCGAGAGATCGCCATCGCCAATCAGTCGGATGCGTGCGCCCGTGGCGCGAATATCCGCGATCAGCTTCTGGTGCCGCTCGCGGTCGAGAACAATCACCACCAAATCCTCGATGTCGCGATCCAGCCGCTTCGCAATCGCTTTCAAGTTGTCCGCCACCGGCGCATCCAAATCCACGGCGCCCTTACACGACGGCCCGACGATGATTTTTTCCATATAGAGATCGGGCGCGTGCAAAAGGCCGCCCTTCTCGCTCGCCGCAAGCACGGTGATGGAATTCGGCGCACCTGTGGCGCAAAGATTGGTGCCCTCGAGCGGGTCCACGGCAATATCCACCTGCGGATAGAGCCCGTTCCTGTCGCGCGCCGCGATGCCAACTTTTTCGCCGATGAAGAGCATGGGCGCTTCGTCGCGCTCGCCTTCGCCGATCACGATCGTCCCGTCCATGCGCACGTCTTCCATCTCATGCCGCATCGCCTGCACCGCGACATCATCGGCCTTGTGCGCGTCTCCCAACCCCATCGTGCGCGCCGATGCAATTGCCGCCTGTTCCACGACACGCAGAAATTCCAAACTAAGCGCCCGTTCCATGTGCTCTCCTAAAGTAGCGCCGGCGTCCCCGCCGGCTCCTACGACCGCGAGTTAATTAACGGCACTAATCACGCGCGGACTAGCGAGCCACTCAATTTCCGCTTTTTCTAAAATCACGCGCCGCGCAAATTCACAGCCCCGCCCGAAAATTTCGCTCGTAAGATGCGGGCAGAGACGCCGGCGGTACGCCAAGCGGCGGCTATCATAATCAAATTGTCCGCTATTGTGCGCTGAATCTGGGCCGCTCAAGGCAGCGGCCGCAGCAGAACATTCACCAGCCGCGGATTATCAAAATCCGTGCGGTCGCCGGCGTCTTTTCCCGCGATCGGCAATAGCCGCGCCGATAGCGGCTTCTTCCATTTCACCGAAAGGCTCGCGACATCGCCGAGAATCTTAATTAATTGCTCCGGCGAAACGCGCCCCGGCAGCGGAATCGTATCAAGCCCCGTCCCGCACACCGATGAATAGGCAAGCAAGCCGTCAATGCTGATCGAGCCTTCGCTCCAGCGCCGCGCGATCACCGAATCTTCCAGCACCGGCAGCATCAATCCGGAATACCCGACTCGCGTGACCGGTATAGATTGAATCGCGCGCGTAATCATCGCCGCGGCCGCAAGAGTCCCGCTCGAACCGATCCACCCTCCCGTGTACGCCTCAATCGCCGCGCCGATCGAATCGCGCTTCAACGGCGCGGGCGAAAGATCGATTCCTTCGTACATCCAACCGGTCTCCTTCGCCACATCTTTACCGATCTGCTCAATTTGTGTCGCAGACGCGCCCAGCTTCTCGCGAATGGCATTCTCCGCCTCCGCGGGATTTTTCTTCCCCGCGAGCGCTTCCGCAATCACGTTTGCCGATTGCAATCCGATCGCGAACTGGTGTTCGTTGCCGGAATTGAATCCCGCGGGAAAGAATGGCGTCCCTGGCGGAACCATGGAAATCGCCGCAAAGCTGAAATTGCCCTGGCTGCGCGGCGAATGTTGCGCCAGAAACGCAATCACTCCCGCCGCAGCGCCGATGGCATCCCAGTGAATCCCGTCCTCGCCGGCTATCGCTACACTGCCATTCATATTCTCGGCGGGCGCGAGCGCGTTCGCCAACAACGCGGCCTCCTGCGCGTCATCTCCCACGTGCTGCATCGCCGGGCCCACCGAAATGAGGAAGCCGTCTTTTCCCGCGAGGCGATCCAGCTCGCGCAGAAACTGAAAGGCATCCTCCGGCGGCAGATCGCGCGTGTATTCCGGAAACGGCTGCGTGGCAATCCGCAGCGTCTGAACTTCAAACCCAGCCTTCTCGTACGAAGCCTTGGCTTTAGTCAGGAAATCGACGGTATCTTGGATCTGCTGCAGGTAAGTGGATCGGTCGAGCTTTAAAAATGCGGTGATCGTCCGGACTTTGGGCTTCGCCGGCTCTTCCGCCGTGGCCGCGGGCGCGCCGGCTTCCGGCTTATTAGTTTTATCCTGATCTTTGGGGGCTTGCTGCGAGGTCTTCGGCTTAGGCTCTTGGGCGAACCCATCTCGTCCGGCAACAGAGAAGAGCAACGCGATCGCCGCGAGAACGAAAAACGCAATCTTCGGCCGGCGATCCCGTCGCATTGCTGGTAACCTCAGAAATACGCCGGAATTCCCGTAATCCTCTCGCCGATGATCAGCTTGTGGATATCGTTCGTTCCTTCGTAGGTGAAAACCGACTCCAGATTGTTCATGTGGCGCATCACGGGATAATCGTCCACGATTCCATTCGCGCCCAGCACATCCCGCGCCAGACGCGCCGTCTCCAGCGCCATCCACACGTTGTTCATTTTCAGCATCGAGATCTGCGAAGGATGCACGCGCTTCTGATCCTTCAATTTTCCCACCTGCAGCGCCAGAAATTGCCCTTTGGTGATCTCGGTAATCATCCAAACCAGCTTTTCCTGCACGAGTTGGTGCGAAGCAATCGGCTTATTCCCGAATTGCTTCCGCTCCTTCGCATAACGCAGGGCCGTGTCATAACACGACATCGCCGCCCCAATTGCGCCCCAGCCAATCCCGTAGCGCGCCTGATCCAAACACGAAAGCGGCCCGCGCATCCCCACAACTCCCGGCAGCAAATTCTCCGCGGGAATTTTGCAATCCGACATCGACAGCCCCGAAGTCACCGAAGCCCGCAGCGACCATTTCCCGTGCACATCAAAAGCCTTAAATCCCGGCGTCCCTTTCTCGATAAGAAATCCGCGAACCTTTTCGTCTTCGCCTTTCGCCCACACCACCGACACATCGGCGATCGATCCGCTGGTAATCCACATCTTCTCGCCGTTCAAAATGTAGCTGTCGCCCTTCTTCACCGCTCGCGTCAGCATCCCGCCGGGGTTCGACCCGAACTGCGGCTCCGTCAACCCAAAACTCCCGATCGCCTTCCCCTGCTGCAAAAGCGGCAGCCACTTATCTTTCTGCGCGTCCGAGCCGAACGCATGAATCGGATACATCACCAACCCCGATTGCACCGACACAAAACTTCGCAGCCCCGAATCGCCGCGCTCCAATTCCTGCATCACCAAGCCATACTCGACGTTCGACATCTCCGCGCAACCGTAGCCCGTCAAATTGGACCCAAAAAATCCCAGCTCGCCCAGTTGCGGCACAAGCTGCATCGGGAATTTCCCCTCGCGATTGCACTCCTCAATGATCGGGATGATTTCGGCATCCACAAACTGCCGCGCCGTCTGCCGCGCCAGCTTCTCTTCATCACTCAACAGCGAATCAAATTCGAGAAAATCCACACCGGAAAACGCAGACATAGAGAGCTCCTTAGGAGAGAACGCACACAGCGCCGCAAATCGCGAGCCGCCGAAGCGCAGATTGTATCAGGCGCACTTTCAGCACGCTATGGTGAGACTATCTAGTAAAGAAAAAATTCGTTCACCGCGAGGGGCTCTAAAATACCGACAGGGCCCGTTCTTGCCTAGGCCTTCTCCACCATCACTTCAGTAGACTTAATCACCGCGGCCACCACGTCGCCCACCGCCAAATTCATTTCCTCCACGCTCCGCCGCGTAATCACCGCTTCCACCAAATGTTCGCCCACTTTCACGGTGATATGCGCCATGATGTCGCCGAGCTTCACTTCAATAATCGTGCCCACCAGCCGGTTTCGCGCAGAGATTCTCATGCGCGGGATAATATCCCGCACGCCTCATCCTGTCGAGCGGGATTTCCCGGCAACTCGATCGTCATCCCGGCGTTGACGCCGCACACCGCGGATGCGATAATCACCAGCTTTGCAGCTTGTTATTTTTGTGTCCTGAGCGCACCCTGCGCTCGATCAGTCGCATAATCCAGGAGCTGAGCAGCGCAGCAGTTTGCAGAAAATGGAAATGGTCCGCCAACTCGAAGACCTGGTTCTCCAAGCTCTGCCAACCGTCGTAATCGTCTTTATCTTTTTCCTCGTCATGCGCTCCACGTTCTTCGGCCCGCTCCAGCGCGCCATGGACGAACGCGCCCGCCGCATCGACGGCGCCAAAGCCGAAGCCGCCGCCGCACAAGCCGCCGCCCGCGATGAAATGGACCGTTACCACGACGCCCTGAAGAAAGCTCGCGCAGAAGTCTATTCCGAGCAAGAATCCGCCCGCCAGGCCGTCCTCGACGAGCGCGCCAAGCTCCTCCGCGCTCTCCGCGCCCGCACCCAGGAAATGGTGCAAGAAGCCAAGCAGCGCATCGCCGCCGAATCCGAAACCGCCCGCGCCGAAATCGAAAGGCAAACGCCCGCTCTCGCCGGTCAAATCTCCAAAATGATTCTCGAGCGCACCGCCCCCTCCGCAGGAGGCAGCCGTTGAATCGGGCAATTTTCCGTTATCCGCGCATTGCGAGCATCGCCGCGCTGATTTTTGCGGCGCTCGTGTTCGCGGCGCCCGCCTTCGCCCAGGAGGAGGGCCCCGCAACTTCCACCCAAGGCTGGATTTTCCGCTGGCTCAATTTCGCCATCGTCTTCGCCGCTCTCGTCTGGGCCTTCTCGAAAGCCGGCCCGTATTTCCGTGCCCGGTCCGAATCCATTCAGGCCGCCGTCGCGGAAGGCACGCGCGCCCGCGAAGAAGCCGAAGCAAAAAAGCGCGACGCCGAAGCCCGACTAGCCAATCTGGACACCGAAATTGCCGAACTGAAAGCGCAGGCTCGCCGCGACGCGGAAGCTGATCGCGAGCGCATCAAGGCAATGACCCGCGAAGAAGCCGCGAAAGTCGAGCGCGCCGCCGACATCGAAATCGCTGCCGCGGAACGCGCCGCAGTCCTCACCCTCAAATCTCTCGCCGCGCGTCTCGCCGTCGAACGCGCCGAAGTTCTCCTCCGTGAGCAAATCACTCCGCGCGCCGATTCCGGCATCGTCAGCGGCTTCGTTGCCGATCTTTCCCGGAGCGTCAATTGAGCGTCATCGCGCGCCGCTATGCCGTCGCTCTTGCCGACGTGGCCGTCGAGCGCAAAAGCGCCGACGCCTATCGCCGCGAACTCGCCATTTTTGCCGACGCCTTCGCTTCGTCCCCCGAACTGCGCGAATTCCTGCACACTCCGGCAGTCACGCGCGAAGGGAAGCACGAAGTGCTCGATAAGCTCGCCGCGCGCATCGGCATCGGCGAAGCCATCCGCAATTTCATCTACATCCTCGTGGATCATCGCCGGATCGAAACGCTTCCCGAAATCAGCGCCGCCTTCGACGCCGAGCTGAATACCCGCGCAGGCATCGCCGAAGCCGCGGTCACCTCCGCTCGCGAACTCTCCGCCGCGGAAAAGAAAGAAATCGTAGCAGCCCTCGAGCGCATGACCGGCAAGCGCATCGAAGCCCAATTCGCGCTGAACGCCGCGTTACTCGGCGGCGCTGTGGTGCAAATCGGCTCAACCATCTACGATGGATCGATCCGCGAGCAGCTCAATCGCTTGCGCGCGCAACTCGAAGCAGAAAGCTTTAGAATTTGATCACCGGCATTTCTCTGAATCGCGACAGGAGCACGAATGGCGAGCATCAAAGCTGACGAAATCACAAAAATTATCCGCGAGCAGATCGAGAATTATCAGCAAACCGTCGCCGTCGAGGAAGTCGGCTCGGTCATCTCCGTCGGTGACGGCATCGCGCGCGTCCACGGCCTCGATAAAGTCATGGCCGGCGAAATGCTCACTTTCCCGCATGGCGTTACGGGCATCGCGCTCAACCTCGAAGAAGATCAGGTCGGCACCGTGCTCCTCGGCGAATACTCCGAAATCAAGGAAGGCGACACGGTCAAGCGCACCAGCAACATCATGTCCGTGCCCGTCGGCGAAGCCCTCGTCGGCCGCGTTGTAAATCCTCTCGGCGAGCCTCTCGACGGCAAGGGCCCCATCATGACCGAGCAGCGCAATCCGGTCGAGCGTCTCGCTCCCGGCGTCGTCGATCGCCAGCCTGTCCGCGAGCCGCTGCAAACCGGCATCAAGGCCATCGACTCGATGATTCCCATCGGCCGCGGCCAGCGCGAATTGATCATCGGCGACCGCCAGACCGGCAAGACCGCCATCATCCTCGACTCGATCATCAATCAGCGCGGCGGCGAGCTGATTTGCATCTACTGCGCCATCGGCCAGAAGCGCTCGACGATCGCCCAAGTCGTGAAAATTCTCACTGATGCCGGTGCAATGGACTTCACAATCGTAGTAGCCGCTTCCGCCGCCGAGCCGGCCACAATGCAATACCTCGCCCCCTTTGCCGCCTGCGCCATGGGCGAATATTTCCGCGATTCCAAGCGCCACGCCGTTACTTTCTACGACGATCTTTCGAAACACGCGCAAGCCTATCGCGAAATCTCTTTGCTCCTCCGCCGCCCGCCCGGCCGCGAAGCTTTCCCCGGCGACGTTTTCTTCCTGCACTCTCGCCTGCTCGAGCGCGCCGCGAAACTCAACGATCAACTCGGCGCCGGCTCGCTCACGTCGCTGCCGGTAATCGAAACGCAGGCCGGCGACGTCTCCGCTTACATTCCCACAAACGTAATCTCCATCACCGACGGTCAAATCTATCTCGAAGCCGATCTCTTCAACGGCGGCATCCGCCCCGCCATGAACGTCGGCATCTCCGTAAGCCGCGTGGGCGGCAACGCCCAAATCAAAGCCATGCGCCAGGTGGCAGGCCGCATGCGCCTCGATCTGGCCCAGTATCGCGACCTGGCCGCCTTCGCCCAGTTTGGCACCGAGCAGCTCGACAAAGCCACGCAAGCCCAGCTTATCCGCGGCGCTCGCCTCACTGAATTGCTGAAACAGGATCAATACCAGCCGCTCTCCGTCGAAAAGCAAGTCTTCGTAATTTTCGCCGGCACCAATGGCTACCTCGACAAACTAGAAGTCGCCGAATGCCGCCGCTACGAAAAGGAACTCCTGGCATTTCTGGACACAAACTACGGCCCAACGCTGCGCAAGCTAGCCGAGAAAAAAGCCATAGACGACGCTCTGCGCGCCGAAATGATAGAAGCCCTAGACGCGTTCAAAGAGCGCTTCACCACAACAACCGCCGCGGCCCAAGCTCCAGCCGCCGCCAACTAATCTCATGCCGTCTACGATTCTGTGTTTTGCGACTAGAGTTTTTAGCTGTCATCCCGAACGAAGTGAGGGATCTGCATTTTCTTAATGGCCTATCTCATTCGTGAACTGGCCCAATAGAATCGCATGCCCACTCTAATCGACTTCCGCCGTCGCATCCGCAGCGTGAAAAACACGCAGCAGATCACTCGCGCGATGAAATTCATCGCCGCCGCCCGCCTCCGCAAAGCGCAAGAAGGCGTCACCGCCGCGCGCCCCTACGCCCGCGAAATCCTCCGCGTGTTGCGCTCCGCCGTGGCCCGCATGGAAGACCCCGCCACGCATCCGCTCCTCGAGCGCCGCCCCGAAGAGAAAATTCTCGTCGTCCTGCTCACCGGCGACCGCGGCCTCGCAGGCCCGTTCAACGCCAACGTCATCCGCCACGCCTTGCATTTCCTACGCGATCACGCCTCGCAGAAAATTCAGGTCCTCGCCGTAGGCCGCAAAGGCCGCGACGTCCTCCGCAAGCGCCACTACAATCTCGTCGGCGAATTCCTGAATGTCTCCCTAAGCGTCGAGTTCCGCCACGCCAAAGAAATCGGCGCCCGCATCATCGAACTCTACGCCGCCCAGGAAGTGGACGCGGTCTACATGATCTACAACGAATTCAAGAGCGTAATCGTCCAGCGCCTCTGCGCCGAAAAGCTGCTGCCCATCGATCCCGCAGTCATCGGCCAGCCGCACCAGCCGGAGCCAACCGAATCGCTCGTCGATTACATTTACGAGCAGCCGCGCGCCGAGCTTTTCAAAGCCCTGGTCCTGCGTTACGTGGACACGGAGATCTTCCGCATCCTGCTGGAATCCTCAGCCGCGGAACACGGCGCCCGCATGGCGGCCATGGATTCAGCCACAATCAACGCATCCGAGCTGATCGACGAACTAACACTCGACATGAACAAGATTCGCCAGGCAGGCATAACGCGCGAGCTGATCGAAATCGTAAGCGGCGCCGCCAGCGCCATCGGCTAGCAGTTCACATTGCGAATGTTTTGTCAGGGTATGACTTCTCGCCCTGAGCGCAGTTGAAGGACAGTCATGCCGCAAGCAGCGGAGAATTAGCCCGGCTTTGGCCGCTGAGGGAATGGGTCGAAGGTTTTTGTAGCGCCGGTCGCGCATGCGGGACCGGCATCCGAGAAAGTTCAAATAGGCTCAGGAGCCACGAATGGAAAAAAACGAACACTCCATCGGACGAGTAGTGCAGGTGATCGGCCCCGTCGTCGACGTCGAATTCCCCGAACATCACCTGCCCTCCATCTACAACGCCGTCCGCATCACCAGCGAGGGCTTCGACTCGCGCGACCCGATTGACCTGATCTGCGAAGTCGAGCAGCACCTCGGCGAAGGCCGCGTCCGCTGCGTCTCCATGAAGCCCACCGAGGGCCTCGTCCGCGGCATGAAGGCCGAAAATTTGGGCGAAGGAATCTCGGTTCCGGTAGGCCGCGAGACACTGGGCCGCGTTCTCAACGTTCTCGGCGAGCCCGTGGACGGCCTCGGCCCGGTCAAAGCCAATCAGCGCTATCAAATTCATCGCCCTGCTCCTAGCCTCGAAGACCAATCCACCACTCTAGAAATGTTCGAGACCGGCATCAAAGTCGTCGATCTCATGGAGCCCTATCTCAAAGGCGGCAAGATCGGCCTCTTCGGCGGCGCCGGCGTCGGCAAGACCGTTCTCATTCAAGAGCTCATCCACAACGTCGCCATGCAGCACGGCGGCGTCTCCGTCTTCGCCGGCGTGGGCGAACGCACCCGCGAAGGCAACGACCTCTGGCTCGAGATGCAGGAATCCAAGGTAATCGTTCCCGGCGATCCCGGAAAATCCCGCTGCGCCCTGATCTACGGCCAGATGACCGAACCGCCCGGTGCCCGCCTCCGCGTAGGCCTAACGGGCCTGACGGTAGCCGAATACTTCCGCGATGAAGAAGGCCTCGACGTTCTCCTCTTCATCGACAATATTTTCCGATTCGTCCAAGCCGGCTCCGAAGTCAGCGCGCTCCTCGGCCGCATGCCCAGCGCCGTAGGCTATCAACCCAACCTGAACACCGAAATCGGCGAACTCCAGGAGCGCATCACCTCCACGAAAAAAGGCTCGGTCACCTCGGTGCAGGCGATTTACGTTCCCGCTGACGACTACACCGACCCAGCTCCCGCCGCCACTTTCGCGCACCTCGACGCCACCACGAACCTCAGCCGCCAAATCGTCGAGCGCGGCATCTATCCAGCCGTCGATCCTCTGGCCAGCTTCTCGCGCATTCTCGATCCTCGCGTAGTTGGCCAGGAACACTACAACGTCGCCCGCTCGGTGAAATCCATCCTTCAGCGCTACAAAGATCTCCAGGACATCATCGCCATCCTCGGCATCGAAGAACTCTCCGACGAAGACAAGCAAACCGTCGCCCGCGCCCGCAAAATCGAGCGCTTCCTCTCGCAACCCATGTTCGTAGCCGAGCAGTTCACCGGTCTGGACGGGAAGTACGTGAAGATCGAAGACACCGTCCGTGGCTTCAAGGAAATCGTAGACGGCAAACACGACGATCTCCCCGAGCAAGCCTTCTACATGCAGGGCACTATCGAGGAAGTCCGCGCCAACGCAGAAAAAATGGCCGCCAACGCCTAGAAAATGCCGCCAGCCCAAATCCAACTCGAGGTAGTCACTCCCGCGCGCCGCGTGCTAAGCGCCGCGGTAGATTCCATCGAAATCCCGGGCAAGGACGGTTACCTGGGCGTCCTCCCAGGCCACGCCCCGCTGATCACCGAGCTAGGCATCGGCGCGCTCAGCTACGTCCAGTCCGGCCAAACGCACTATCTGACAATAATCGATGGCTTCGCCGAAGTTCTCGGCGAACGAGTAATCGTCCTGGCCGAATCTTCCGAGCGCGCTGAAGAAATCGACCGCGCCCGCGCCGAAGCCGCCGCCCAGCGCGCTCAGTCCCGCCTGGCACAATCCGGCTCGAACGAAACCGATTGGCGCCGCGCCTCCGTAGCCCTGCAGCGCGCCCTAATCCGCCAAGAAGTAGCCGCCAAATCCACCTCCGCAATCGCGCACTAACCTCCCCAGTAGGGGAGGGTCTTCAGACCCTCCCGCCGTTCGCCCCGTCATTCGTTCCCGCCGTTCGTCCTCGCCTTTGGTCCCCGCCGTTCGGCCCCGCCTTTGCCGTCGCCGTTTCTTCGTAGGGGCGTCCGCCTGGGCGGACTGCGCCCGCGCGCCCCAATGTCACGACGCCGACCAGCCGGCCGCACCCTCAATCTCAATCCGCTGCCTTTCCGCCTCGCCGTTCGGAATCATTACGCTTGACGTAACGCATAACTCTCGATATTCTATTTCAGTGATCGTCAGCTTTCGGGACAAGCGGACGAGAAACTTCGCCGCCGGAGATCGGGTCAAGGCATTCTCCGGCTTCGATCGCTCCGCACGCCTGAAGCTCGACCGTCTCGAGGCGGCCACCTCGCTGAAAGACCTGGCCGCATTGCCCGGCAATCGGTTTGAAGCGCTCATGGGCGATCGCAAGGGCCAGTACAGCATCCGCATCAATGATCAATGGCGTATTTGCTTCGAGTGGCCCGATCGATCGCCGGGGCCGTCAAACGTGGAAATTGTTGATTATCACTAGGAGAATCGCCATGCCATTCACCGCGATCCATCCAGGCGAACACCTGGCCGAAGAACTCGACGCTCTCGACATGAGCGCCGCCGCTCTCGCGCGAAAGCTTCGCGTGCCGACTAACCGGGTCACGCAAATCCTGAACGGCACACGCTCCATCACCGGCGACACCGCGCTGCGCCTTGCCCATTTCTTCGGAACCAGTGCACAGTTTTGGCTAAACCTACAGAGCCTCTACGAAATTCGCCTCGCTCAACAAAAGGCCGGCAAATCCATCAAGTCGCTCCCCACCCTGAAACGCCCCCAGTCCCTCGATCAACCATCTAACCCCTGACGCCAAATGCATTCCCCCGTTGACATCCCACAGGTCTTTCGCCATACTCATGTGGACACGCCACAGGAGGCCCCGTGCCCGCCGCCAAATCCGAAATCCTTCAAGGCACCCTCGATCTGATGGTCTTGAAAACTCTCGAGGCCATGGGCCCTCTCCACGGCTACGGCATCGCCCGCCGCATCGAACAAATCAGCGACGACGCTCTGCAAATCAATCAAGGCACGATTTACGCCTCTCTCGTGCGCCTCATGCACAAAGGCTGGATCTCCGGCGCCTGGGGCACCTCCGACAACAACCGGAAAGCCAAATTTTATTCCCTCACCAAATCCGGTCGTAAGCAGCTCAACACCGAAGCGCAGAATTGGGCGCGAATTTCCGGCGTAATCGGCCGCGTCCTGCGCATCGCGGAGCGGGGCTAACGCCATGCTCGCTCGGCTTCGCGCCCTCGCTTCCCGCACTCGCGCGTGGTTTTCTCCCCACAAGGTCGATCAAGACTTCGCCCACGAACTCGACTCCCATCTCGAAATGCTCACGGACGAAAACATCCGCCGCGGCATGGCCCCCGAACAAGCCCGCCGCGCCGCCCGCATCCGCCTCGGCGGCCTAACGCAACTAAAAGAAACCAACCGCGAACTCCACGGCCTGCCCATCCTCGAAACATTCCTGCAGGACGCCCGCTTCGCGCTCCGCATGTTGCGCAAAAATCCCGGCTTCACCGCCGTAGCCGTTCTCACCCTCGCTCTCGGCATCGGCGCCAACACGGCCATCTTCAGCGTCGTTTACGCCGTGCTCCTGAAGCCGCTGCCCTACGCAAATTCGGATCAGCTATTCAACGTGTTCGAGGTGCAAGCGCAAGAAAAAACCGCAAAAACGGGCTGGTCGTATCTGAACTTTGCGGAGCTACGCGAGCAGAACCACGTTTTCACTGAACTAGCGGGAAGCCAGCAACACCAATTAACTCTCACCGGCCGCGGCGAGCCCACGGTCGTGAACACTTCGGTCATAACTCCGGAGCTCCTCTCCCTCTTCGCCGCGATGCCTCTCGCCGGCCGCATTTTTACTTCAGATGACGGCAAGCCCGGCGCCCCAGCCGTAGTCGTTCTCGGCGAAAATCTCTGGCGCAGCTCCTTCGCAGCAGATCCAAACATAATCGGCAGCTCCATCAACCTCGACAAGCGCTCCTTCACCGTAATCGGAATCCTGCCCGCGTCGTTTCGCTATCCGCGCTTCACCGATACCGAGCAACTCTGGATTCCCCTCATTCAAGACCCGCTCTTCGGCAGCTTCATGGACCGCCGGGCAGGGCATTGGCTGCAAGTCACCGGCCGTCTGAAGCCGGGCGTTTCCACCACGCAAGCCCAGGCCGAACTCGATGCCATCGCCGCAATCCTCGCCAAGGAATTTCCGGAAGAAAACTCCGGCTGGGTGGCCGGCATGTCTCCACTTCAAGAGATGATCGTCGGAAAGATGAAATCTCCGCTCTTCGTGCTGCTGGGCGCCGTCGGCCTCGTGCTGCTGATCGCCTGCGCCAATATCGCCAACTTGCTTCTCACCCGTGCGACTTCTCGCGCGCGCGAAATCGCGGTTCGCTCGGCGCTCGGCGCCGGAAGAGCCCGCATCATTCGCCAGTTGCTCAGCGAGACCGCCGTGCTCGGCCTGCTCGGCGGCGCTGCAGGAATCGTTCTCGCTTACTGGGGCGTCCACGCCCTCAGCTCCTTCCTGCCGCAGAGCCTCCCGCAAGTGAACGCCATCCGCGTTGATAATTCCGTCTTAACTTTTGCTCTGCTTCTTTCCCTCATCGCAAGCTGCGCCTTCGGTTTAGCCCCAGCCTTCTTCGCCGCAGATTCCGATTTGCAGTCCAGCCTTCGCGAAGGCGGCGGTCGCGCGGGCGAAAGCCGCACCCGCCGCCGCGCCCGCAGTTTTCTCGCCGCAGCAGAAATCGCCCTCGCGATGGTCTTGCTTGTCGCCGCCGGGCTGCTCCTGCGCAGCTTCGCCAAGCTCATGTCCGTCAATCCCGGTTTTGACGCCCGTAATATCGTGCAGGCCGATGTCTCGCTGCCGCGCTATCAATATTCCACGGCCCAGCAGTGGTCCGCTTTCGCCGGTGAATTGCTCGCGCGCATCCAGGCTCAGCCCGGAATGCAAGATTCCGCCATCGTTGTTCCCCGGCCCATCGCCGATGGCCAAGTCAATCTGGGATTCGATATCGTCGGCCAGCCGCCGTCGCCTGCCGCCGCATCCAGGACGGCAGACTATGTTTCCGTCAGCCCGGAATATTTTCGTGTGATGGGAATTCCGCTCCTCGCCGGCCGCGACTTCAATCAGCGCGATCGCCTCGGCGCGCCCCGCGTCACGCTAATCAGCGAAGCCATGGCGCGCCTTTATTTTCCGAATCAAAATCCCCTCGGAAAATGGCTCGCATTCGGTCTTCCCCCGGATACCGGCGCCCCGCGCGAAATCGTCGGCATCGTCGGCGATGTCCGCGACGTTTCGCTGGGCCAAACTCCCGGCCCCGAGATGTACGTGCCCTACACGCAATCCCCGTTCTGGGGCGCCAATTTCGTAGTAAAAAGCATCTTGAGCCCAGCGAGCGTAGCCACCGCGTTCCGCCAGGAAGTCCGCAAAATAGATAAGGATCTGCCGGTCACCGACGTCTCCATGATGCCCGAACTGATCGACGCTTCCGCCGCGCAACCCAGGTTCCGCACCTACTTGCTGAGCTTATTTGCCGCGATGGCGTTGGCACTGGCCGCGACAGGAATCTTCGGCGTGATTTCGTACTCGGTAGCGTGCCGCAGGAACGAAATCGGCATCCGCATGGCGCTAGGCGCCTCTCGCGCCGCGATTCTCCGCATGGTCCTGCGCGAAACGCTCAGCCTGACGCTCGCAGGCCTCGCTCTAGGCGTGCCCTGCGCCCTAGCCGCCTCGCGCCTGGTAGCCCATCTGCTCTTCAACGTCTCCACCTATGACCCAGCCACCCTAACAGCCGTAGCCTTCGCTCTAGCCGCCGTAGCAGCCGCAGCCGGATACATCCCAGCCCGTCGCGCCATGCGCGTCGATCCTATCCGCGCCCTGCGTTACGAATAAATCCGCGCGCCGCACGCGCCAGCGCACCCAACCAGCTCCCTCAAAAATCCTCCATCATCCACATGTTTCCGTTCGTTGCCCAACTGCTGAATGCCAAATGTCGCCCATCCGCAGATGGATAGGCAAGCGTTTCGCCGGACGCTCCGGCGTTTTCCCATAAGGCGTGCGCGTTGCCTTGAAGATCCACGTGCAAAAGTTCTCTGCCGTTCCGCATCCCGGCGGTAACAAACAAACCCTTCCCGTCCGCAGCCCAAATAAAAGCCTGCACATCATTCCAGCCCTTCACGTCGAACTGCTGCAATATTTCTCCACCAAGAGAGAGAATGTAAATCGGCCCAGCCGCGGATCGCATGGCCGCAATCCGGCGGCCATCGGGCGAAATAAGCAGCCACCAGGTAACGTCGTTCCCGCTCGCGGTCACGTCGAATCGAAAGAGTTCACGGCCTCGTCCGCGCTGGGGATCGAGGATGGTGACGCTCACTTGCTTGCCGTCCTCACTCGGCTCGCCGATCACGCACTCACCCGCACGAGACCTCGCGCAAGAAATCATGCCGTACCGAGCCGCTGTAAATAATCGCTGCGGTGTTCCTCCGTTGATCGAAATTCGCATCACCTCTTCCGCTGTCGTCGCAGGCGGCGCCCCATTCGCTCCGCGCTCAAAATAGACGATGCTCCCGCCATCCGCCGTCACATGAGGATCGCGGCCATACCCGTTCGTCAGCGGACCTTCCGCAATGTCCTGGTCCAGGGCCTGCCGGTAAAGTTCAAAATGACCGGTGCGATTGGAAACAAAAAGTATGGCCTTGCTGTCCGGCATCCAATCCACCGTGCCTTCCGAGCTTTCACTCGTCGGAAAATGCATCGGCCTAACGATCTGCGTCCCGCCTCTCTCCAATTCCGCCAGATACGACGTCATCTTTCCGCTCCATTTCAAAAACGCGAGCTCCTTGCCATCCGATGTTTCGCTCATTCCGCTCATGCAGAAGCCGGACCAATTTGTGAGCCGCCTCGGTTTTTCGGCGGGCGCGCCCGAGCGCGCGTCAAGCCGCATCTCCCAGAAGTTGCAACGGCTCCCAGATAACGATTCGGGCTCGGCCACCGAGTACAAAAGCCGGCCATCCGACAGCCAGAAATAATCGTTCACGCGTTTCATCTCATTCGTGCCCAATAAGATCGTCGGGGTGCCGCCCTCCAGATCGCGGCTCACCAGCGAGTCGCCCGATCGGCCGGCCATTCTGTACAGCACTCGTTTCCCATCTCCCGACCAGCTCAGCCCGAAAATCGCGCTGTCCTCGTCCGCTTCAAATAGCTTTCGCGCCTGCCCTCCGTCCGGTCCCATCAACCAGATTTCACGTTCCCCAAACTTTCCTCGATTCGTTCCGAAACCAATCCAGGCACCATCCCGCGATACGGAATACGCAACCGCAGCATCCCGGATCTTCCGCGGCGCTCCGCTCAGCACCGAAACCCTCCAAACACTGCTCTCTTCTGAACTCCACCGGTTTGATTCTGTTCCCGACCGGTGCGCATTCACGATGAACTCGCTGCTGTCCGGGAACCACGCCACGCATTCCCACCCGGCTTTCTGATTCTTGAGTTCCTCCGGCGCCGAAACAATTCGGGTTTCGCCCGTTCCATTCACCTTGACGTACATTCCCTTCATATCGCTGTACGCCAGGTACCGCCCGTCCGGCGATATCGCCCCACTAGTCACGCGGTTCTCGAAGGAATTCGTAGTCAGTTGGCGAAGTGTCGTTTCAGGTGCAGATTGCCTCGCGGTCGTCCGAGTTTTGGCCAGCCACAAAATCGCGCTCGCGATCACCACTGCCGCGATGATTCCCGCAGCCACGATCCATTTTCGCGACCCAGGCCTCGCCTCTCTTTCCCGCTTCAAACTCTTCAGCTCAGCGCGCATTTCCGCCGCGGACTGATATCGCGCTTCACGATCCTTCTCGAGCGCCCTCTCAATAATCCTTTCGAGCTTGGCGGGAAGCTCAGGATTCAGCTCCCGCGCCGGCGTAGGCACGCGCTCGACGATCGCCTCGTGCAGCACTGCCGCCGTCTCTCCGCTGAATGCCCGTTGCCCCGTCGCCATTTCATAAATCACCAGCCCGAACGAAAATAAATCCGTCCGCGCATCCAGCTTTTCGCCCCGCACCTGCTCCGGCGACATATATCCTGCCGTCCCAATCGCCACACCTGTCCGGCTGACGAACGGATCCGAAGTCGCGAATACTGCCCCCTCGCGCGTCATTCCATGATCGGCGCCGTCGTCGCGCTGTTCCTCCGCGCTTGCAGCGCCGGGCGTCTCCGCCGGGCTCAGCTTCGCCAGTCCAAAATCCAAAATCTTGGCCTGGCCGCGCTGGGTTTCAGGGTTTGTACTTGCAAACCCTGACCTATAAGACGTCACAAAAATATTCGCCGGTTTGATGTCGCGATGAACAATTCCTCGGCCATGCGCCGCGTCCAATCCGTCGCTCACCTGAATAGCCAGCTCGAGCAGTTGTTCAACTTCCAACGCCGCTTTCCTCTGCGCCTGCCGCGCGATCACTTCCCGCAACGTCTCGCCCTCCAGAAACTCCATGACGATGAATGGATTCCGGTCGTGTTCTTCCACCTCATAAATCGTGCAAATGTTGGGATGGCTCAACGCCGATGCCGCCCGAGCTTCGCGCTCGAATCGCCGCAACGCCGCAGGATCGCTCGCCAGTTCCTCGGGCAAAAATTTCAGCGCCACGCGCCGCCCCAGCCGCAAATCCTCCGCCTTGTACACCACTCCCATTCCGCCGCCGCCCAGTATCTCCAGCACCCGGTAATGCGAAACTTTCTTCCCGATCAGCCCTCGTTCTATCGGCGTCTGCGTCCGCGCTCCGGCCGCGACCTTGGCGGCCCCGGCTCGCTCGCCCGCCCGCTCCACCCATTCAACCTTCACCCTCAAGCGATAGCCCCGCCGCGCCAAAGTCTCGATGTACCGCGGTTCCTCCGCCGAATCCCCCAGCACCAACCGCAGCCGGTTGATCGCCGCGCTGATGCTGTGCTCGAACTCCACCACCGTCCCGTTTGGCCAAAGCGCCTTTCGAATCTCCTCCCGCGTCACCAACTCCCCCGGGCGCTCCACCAGCATCGCCAGAATTCGGAAGGGCTGCTCGGCAAGACCTACAGCGGCATCCCCATTGCGGCGAAGTTCACCGGCACGAAGATCCAGCTCGAAGCTTTCGAATCGCGCCACCCGGAAGGAAATTTCGGACGGACCCACACACCACCTCAAATTGGCCAGGATTCTACCACGCTGCCGCGCTCCAGGGTCCCAAGCGAAGCAAAGGGTGCCTCCGCCTAGGCGGACGCCGGGATTGCGCGTGGGGATTTCCGCCGGCCTCCTCAAGCCTCAGAATTCAGCTAGGCTTGTCACGACACGAAGTCTCGTCCTGAGCGAAGTCGAAGGGCAACTGTTCCGTAATCGTCGCAAAATCAATCCGCCGTTACCGCCCGCGCAAAAAACCCCGAACATCGTCATCCCGAACCCCCGTCCCGGGTGAGGGATCTGCCTTTGCTTTTTGCCTCTACTTCTGCTTTCGCTTCCGCCGTTGCTTCTGCCTTGGCTTCTGCTTTTGCCTCTGCTTTTTTGCCTTCGTAGGGGCGCCGCTTGCTGCGCCCTCCGACGACCTCCCCGTGAAATCAGAGCGCCGCGAAACGACGGACTCCTCGGAACCCCAACATTTCGCCTTTTTTCTAAACCGCTCATTCATTCCGCAAACGTCACATATCAATTAGGTTTGTCAGGGCACGACTTCAGTCGTGCCGCAAGCCCAACAAAATCACCCCGGCTTCAGCCGCTGAGGGTCCGTAGTTCGTCTTTTCGCACACACGCGTGAACCGCGGAGGGTGTTGTGCCGCCAAAACTCGCCTCCGGACTCTTTGGCCCGTACCCAACCCCCATCCCCGCAAATCCTTGCCGCAGAATCACATCCAATCGTGAATCAAATATGACCCAATTTTGACCCGCTTTGCATTGCGCCTACCCGCCACCCGAAGCACCATCGCCCGGGGCGTGCCAGCGTTCAAACGTCTTCGTTCGTCAGGAGCCGCCATGAAGCGTTTCCTAACCGTCAGCCTTTCTCTAATGGGATTCGCATCCGCCTTCGCCCTCACCTCCTGCGGCGGCAGCTCAGCCGGTGGCGGCGGCTCAAACAACCCCCCGCCTCAGCCACTGGTCATCTCCAACGCGCAACCCCCTGCAGGCACGGAGGGCACAATCTATCCCGATTTCACCTTCACAGCCACCGGCGGCGTTCCTCCACTCACCTGGGGCGAAACCGGCGCCCTGCCCACCAACATGACTTTCAGCGCCGCCGGGGTCCTTTCTGGCACTCCGGGCTCCTCAGGCTCATTTCCCATTACCGTCGAGGTCCAGGATTCAACCGGTCAAAAAGCCACGCCTTTCGATTGCACCCTTCAAATTTCCAGCCCACCGCAGACGATCAACATGGAATCTCCGCGAACTCGGCACACCGCGGCCTTACTGACCACCGGAAATGTACTGGTCGCGGGCGGAGTGGATAACAACAACAACGTCCTCGCCACAGCAGAGCTCTTCAATCCCGCTACTTCCGCATTCTCATCCACGGGCAGCATGGCCACGGCGCGCGCCGATCACACCGCGGTCCCGCTGAACACTGGCAACGTCCTCGTCGCCGGCGGAATCGATCTCGGAGGCAACTCCCTCGCGTCAGCAGAGCTCTTCGATCCCGCAACCGGCACTTTCACCGCCACCAGCAACATGAATGTCGCACGCACGCATCACGCTGCGACGCGGCTTCAAAGTGGCAAAGTGCTCGTAACCGGAGGACAAGATACCAACCTGAACTCTCTCGCCTCCGCCGAACTGTTCGACCCGGCCAACGGTACGTTCACTCCCGTAAGCGACATGAATGTCGCCCGCGGCGCGCACACCGCGACATTGCTCCAAAGTGGTGAAGTGCTCGTGGCCGGGGGACTCGATTCCGGTGGAAACGCCCTCTCCTCCGCCGAACTGTTTGATCCCTCCACCGGCGCGTTCACGCTGACCGGCAGCCTGACCACCGCCCGCATCAGCCATACCGCCACACTTCTCAACGACGGCACCGTACTCCTCGCCGGAGGAGCCGACCTCAACGGCGCTACCTTCTCCTCAGCCGAGCTCTTCGATCCAATGAAAGGGAACTTCTCCCCGACCGGCAGCATGACCTCCGTGCGTGTCTTCCACACGGCCACGTTGCTCGATGACGGCACCGTACGCATTGCGGGCGGCGCTCAGATCGTCATAGCCGCAGTCTGCGGCAATAATTGCGTCACCGCGGTCCCGGTCTCCCTCGGCACCACCGAGCTGTTCGATCCCGCGAGCGGGACTTTCTCGCCCGCGGCCGGCATGCAATCCGAGCGCTTGAGTCACACGGCGACGCTGCTCCCAGGCAACATTGTGCTGGTCACGGGCGGAGTCCGCTCGCACATCCAGGGCCGGCAGCTAATCTCCGATGTGCTCTCCAGCGCCGAGTTCTTGCAGTAGGATGAACCCTGAGTTTCTCCGGTTCGCGGAGCCGCACACAGTACCACCCTCAAAATATATCCATAGTTCCATTGACTCGCGCGACATGCCTCATTAATCTGGCAACGGCAACGATGGCTGCAGCACCACAACTCGACGAAAGGAGTCACCACCGGCGCTCGGGGCCTCCGCAGAGGGGCAATTTCTAATCGAGACACCGAACGATTAGAAATCGCCGCAACCCACTGAAAACAAAAGACCGAGCCCAGTTCTAATCGAGACAAAAACGCGCTTTTTTTAATCACGCTTTTACCGCATCATCAACGGGAATTGGCCTCCGACAAAGTTGTACCCGCGACGCGCCGTGTGTTAGCATCCCGGTTTTCCCGTGGGGCACGCTGGCATGTCTGGTCCGCACCATGTTCTGATACTGAGGCGGAGCAACTCCTCCCGCCATCAGCCAATCGAGGTCAATCATGAAAACTTACACCACCGATGCAATCCGTAACGTTGGCATTGTAGGCCACGGCGATACGGGGAAGACGCAGCTCGTATCGTCGTTGCTTTTCACTGCGGGCATGACCCCGCGCTTCGGCAAAGTCAACGAAGGCTCCACCGTCACCGACTGGGACGAAGAGGAGATCGCCAGAAAAATATCCATTCAAACCGCCGTCGCTTTCGCCGAATGGCAGGCCCCCGGCGCCGCGGATAAGATCAAAATCAATCTTCTCGACACTCCGGGCTACAGCACTTTCGTGAACGAAACCAAAGCCTCGCTCATCGCCGCCGATGCCGCTCTCATCCTCGTCGACGCGGCCGCCGGCGTTCAGGTGGTCACGGAAAAAGTTTGGGATTTCGCCACCGAGTACGACATCCCCCGCGCCTTCGTCCTCAACTGGATGGATCGCGAACTCGCCAGCTTCGAGCGCTCCATGAAATCGCTGCAGGATGTTTTCGGTCGCGGCGTAGTTCCCATTCAATTGCCTATCGGCCAGGAGAAGAGCTTCAAAGGCGTGATCGATCTCATCACTATGCAAGCGCTAACGTACAAACCCGATGGCGACGGCAAAGCTCAAGTCGGCGAAATTCCTGCCGAAATGGCCGAAGAAGCCAAAGCCGCGCACGAAGCGCTGGTCGAA
The DNA here is from genome assembly GCA_963841235.1 of uncultured Acidobacteriota bacterium. Lineage (GTDB taxonomy): Bacteria > Acidobacteriota > Terriglobia > Acidiferrales > UBA7541 > Palsa-147. The sequence goes on from CAWJBU010000005.1 coordinate 442,686, forward strand.
ATGGTCGCCGAAGGCGACGACGCCCTGATGCAGGAATTTTTCGACGAAGGCACGTTGCCCATCCCGGACCTGAAGAAAGGCCTGCGCGAAGCCGTAATCGCCAAGCGAATTCTGCCGGTGATGCTCAGCTCGGCCCTCCATAGCATCGGCAGCGACGCCATTCTGAATTTCATCGCCGATATTTTCCCCTCGCCCGCGGCCCGCAAAGTTTTCACCGGCCACAAGCAAGCCGACCACAAAGGCGACACGGTTGATCGCAAAATCGCCGCCAACGAGCCTTGCTCCATCTTCGTCTTCAAAACGCTGGCCGATCCCTTCGCCGGCCGCATCTCTTATTTCAAGGTGATGTCAGGCGTTCTGAAGAACGACGCCCACCTCTCGAATTACAATCGCAGCACGGAGGAGCGCCTGCAGCACGTGCAAGTGATGCAGGGAAAAACCGCCACCGCCGTAAACGATCTGCAAGCCGGAGACATCGGCGCCGTCGCCAAACTGAAAGACACGCTCACCGCCGACACGCTCGGCGACAAAAACGGCACAATCTTCTATCCGCCCGCGCGCCTGCCCGAGCCGCTCATCACTTTCGCCATCGAGCCGAAGACGCGCGCCGATGAAGACAAAATCGGCACCGCCATCCACCGAATCCTCGAAGAAGATCCCGCACTGCGCTTCAGCCGCGATCTGCAAACCAAGGAATTCCTGCTCTCCGGCTCGGGCCAGCAACACATCGAAGTGGTCGTCGCCAAGCTGCGCAAGCGCTATCACGTCGAGTTGACGCTGAAGCCGCCCAAGGTTCCCTATCGCGAAACCATTCGTGGCAAAGCCGACGCGGAAGGCAAACACAAAAAACAGACCGGTGGCCACGGCCAGTTCGGCGTCTGCCGCATCAAGATGGAGCCGCTCACGCGCGGCGCCGGAGTGGAATTCGTGGACGACATCTTCGGCGGTGCGATTCCCAAGAACTGGATTCCCTCGGTCGAAAAAGGCATTCGCGATTCCGCCGAGCGCGGCTTCCTCGCCGGCTTTCCGGTAGTGGATTTCCGCGCCAGTCTCTACGACGGCAAATATCACGACGTAGATTCCTCCGACATGGCGTTCAAAATCGCCGGCTCGCTCGCCTTCAAAGAATGTATGAAGCAGGCGCGCCCCGCGCTGCTCGAGCCCATCATGAACGTGGAAGTCTACGCCCCCGATATCTACTCGGGCGACCTGATGGGCAATCTCAGTTCGCGGCGCGGCCGCATCAGCGGCAGCGAGTCGCGCGCATCAAATGTCATTATCAAGGCGCAGGTTCCCTTTGCCGAAATGCTGAGTTACGCCAACGAACTCACTTCGATGACGCAGGGCCGCGGCAGTTACACCATGGAATTTTCGCACTACGATTTCGTGCCCGGCGAAATCGCCGAAAAAGTAATCGCCGCGCACAAGCCGCACCACGAAGAGGAGGGCGACGCCGCTTCCGCGTAATACGTTCCGGACAACGGCACCATCGCTGTCATCCCGAGCGAAGCGAGGGATCTGCATTTTCTTCGACGGCCTCCACGCGGCCGCGTTGACTTGCTCGCGTGCGCAACCTAACATAGCCCGCCGATGTCAGAATCCGATCGCGCTTCCGGTCAAATCATTTCCCATTTCCGCATCGTCGAAAAACTCGGCGGCGGCGGAATGGGCGTCGTCTACAAAGCGGAAGACACGAATCTCGGCCGCTTCGTCGCCCTGAAATTTCTGCCCGCGGAAGTCACGCGCGATTCGAGCGCCCTCGAGCGCTTCCGCCGCGAAGCGCGCGCCGCCTCGGCGCTGAATCATCCGAACATCTGCACGATCTACGAAATCACGGAACATCTCGGCCAGCCCGTCATCGCCATGGAGCTGCTCGAAGGCGAAACACTGAAGCACCGCATCTCGGGCAGGCCAATCCCGCTCGATGAGACGCTAAATATTGCCATTCAAATCGCCGATGCGCTCGACGCCGCGCATTCGAAAGGAATCGTCCACCGCGACATCAAGCCCGCGAATATTTTCATCACCGCGCGCGGCCAATCCAAGATTCTAGATTTCGGCCTCGCCAAGACGGTTGAGCCGAACCGCGCCGCTGTGGATGCCAGCGCCACCGCCGACGCCGTGATGTTGAGCGAAGAGCATCTCACCAGCCCCGGCACGGCCATCGGCACGATCGCGTACATGTCGCCCGAGCAAGCGCGCGGCCGCGTGCTCGACGCTCGCTCCGATCTGTTCAGCTTCGGCGTGGTGCTCTACGAAATGGCCACGGGCAAAGTCGCGTTCGGCGGAAATACTTCCGCGGAAATATTCGACGGCATCCTGAATCGCGCGCCGGAAGCGCCGGCGGAGCTAAATGCCAAGGTGCCCTTGAAGCTCGAAGAGATCATCAGCAAGTCGCTCGAGAAAGAACCGGCGCTGCGCTATCAGCACGCCGCGGACTTGCGCGCCGATTTGCAGCGCCTCAAGCGCGACACGGATTCGAGCCGCGTCGCGATGCAATCGTCAGGCAGCTCAGGCGGCAAGGCATCGACTGCGGCGGGCGGCTCCGGCAAAACGAAGAGCGCGACGGCCGTCGCGGACGAAGCACGTGATAGCGCACAACGCGGCGCCTTCAGCAACACGGCGAAGATTGCCATTGCCGCCGTCGCTCTCGTAGCGATCGCGGCCGGCGTTTGGTGGTTCAAAGGGCGCGGCAGCAGCAAACCGCTCACGGACAAGGACACAGTCGTGATCGCCGACTTCGCGAATTCCACCGGCGATCCCGTCTTCGACGACACGCTGAAGCAGGCGCTCAGCGTTTCGTTGCGTCAATCGCCATTCCTCAACGTGCTCAGCGACGAAAAGGTGCGTGGAATACTTGCGCTAATGACGCGGCCAGCCAACACGCCGCTCACTCCAGACGTAACCCGCGAAGTCTGCGAGCGCGCCACAAGCAAGGCCTTCATCGCCGGCTCGATCGCCGGTCTCGGCAGCCAATACGTGATCGGCCTGAAAGCGGTGAACTGCGCCAGCGGGGAAGTGCTGGCGCAAGAACAAGTGACCGCGACGGGGAAAGAGAAAGTCCTCGATTCGCTGGGCGAAGCCGCCACAAAGCTGCGCGGCGAACTGGGCGAGTCGCTCGCTTCAGTGCAGAAATTCGATGTCCCGCTCGAGCAGGCCACCACCACGTCGCTCGAAGCGTTGAAGGCTTACAGCCTGGCGGGCAAGACGGCCTTCGAGCAGGGATCCGGCGCGGCGTTGCCTTACTATCAAAAGGCCACGGAACTCGATCCGAATTTCGCCAGCGCCTACACCGGGCTGGGCGTGATGTACAGCAATCTGGGCCAGCCGGCTCGCGCGCGGGAGTATCTCACCAAAGCCTACGAACTGCGCGAACACGCCAGTGAACACGAAAAGCTGCACATCACCGGGCTGTATTACAACGGAGCGATTGGCGACTTTTCAAAGGCGATGGCAACCTTCCAGGAATGGACTACAAAGTTTCCGCGAGACCCGGTGGGATTTATCGATCTCGCGAGCGCGTATTTTGGTCTCGGCGAGCATGACAAAGCGCTCACAGCCTGCCTCGAAGCCGAACGCCTGTCTCCCGAAGACATCATCGCCATCGAGAACACCACGCAGGCATACATTGTCCTGGGGCGCCTGGACGACGCGCAGAAGGAAATCCAGAATGCCATTGCGCGAAAACTGGACGACGACCCCCTGCGCGTCTATTTCTACGACGTGGCATTCCTGAAAAACGACGCGAAGCTGATGGCCGAGCAGGTCGCCTGGTTCGACCATCATCCGGAAGTCGAGTACGAAATCCTTGGGGTCGAGTCGGCGACGGAGGCGTATTTCGGCCGCTTGCAAAAGTCGCGCGAATTGGCGCGGCGATCGGTGGAGTTGGCCGTGCGCGCGGACAACAAGGAGCTTGCCGCGCTGATACAGGCGGGCGCTGCCTATAACGAGGCGCTCTTCGGAAATCTTTCCGAGGCGAAGCAGCAGGCGGAGGCCGCATTGGCTCTTGCGCCAGGAAGTCACGATGCCGAGTCGTTGGCTGCATTTGCGCTCGCGTTTGCGGGCGACCTGTCCCGGGCGCGTGCCTTGGTCCAGGATCTGGGCAAGCGCTTTCCGCAAGACACCGCGGAGCAATCGTTCTGGCTGCCGTCAATCAACGCGCAAATCGCGTTCATAGGTAAAGATAACGCTCACGCGCTCGAGCAGCTCGAGGTGGTTCGTCCGATGGACTACGCAGTGGCGGGCAACGGATTCATATTGTCCTCGCTCAATGCGGTTTATTTGCGAGGAGAAATATATCGCGCCGAGGGACACGGCCGGGAAGCCGCCGCCGAGTATCAGAAAATTCTCGATCACTCTGGCATCGTGGTTAACGGAGCTACCGGCACGATCGCGCATCTCGGGATCGCGCGCGCGAAGGCGCTCGAGGCGCAAAGCGCGCAGGGCGGCGAAGCCGATGGCGCTCGCACCAAGGCGCGCGAGGAGTATCAGACGTTTCTTTCGTTATGGAAGGATGCCGACCCCGACATTCCCATCTTCCGCGCTGCAAAGGCTGAAGCTGCCGCGTTGAAGTAGACCTCCGATGCTGCGGCGGTGGACGTGGCAAACGATGCGGTAAATGTTACGTGCGCGGGCGCAGCAAGCGGCGCCCTTACGGTCTCCAGGTTTTCCCTTCGCAGGAGTGGCGCGCAGGGACATCGAACGAACTAAAAACACAATTGAGTCGAGACCGCGCCGCTACTCGGAGGTGCCGATTTGGGCTTGGACTTGGCGGCGGAATTCGTCTGGGTGGCTGATTCTGTCAAAGGTTTCGAAGGTGCCGCCGGTGCCTCGCACTACCACCGTTCCGTAGCCGAGGACGCGGCCGAGGCCTGACTCTTCTACGCCGATGCTTTCGACTTTGTTGAGAAGGACTTCGATGCTCTTGCGGGCTACGATGCCGGTCTTGATGAGGACGCGTTTATTGGATACGGCCACTTCGGTGGAGCGGCGGCGGACGATGCCGTTCACAAGAATGATCGTGGAGAGTACGAGCGCGGCGATCCCGGCGATTACGAAACCGGTGGATGAGCCCGAGTCGTGTGTGACGGTTAGGCCGCGAACGAGCGCGGCGATTCCCGCGGCGTCGAGGACCAGCGATACGACTATCGCCCAGAACATTACGATCCAGTGGTAGCCGGTTTTGTAGATGATCCTTTCGCCGGGAACCAGATTATTTTCGAGGTAGCCCAAGGGAGCTCCTGGTAGCGCCATTTCATAACAACAGAGGCGCGATGTCCAGAACGGATTACGTGAAGCGCGGCAGGAAGAAGCCCGTCAGCCGCTTGTGTTCTTCGAAGCCGGTCCCGAATTGCGTTTGCAGGAAGGATTCTTCCTTGCGGGCTTTTTTCACAAAGCCCAGAAGAATGATGGCAAAGCCTACGATGGCGCGATATTCGCCGATTACCAGGACTGTGCCGACCAGCGCCAGCAACATGCCGCTGTAAATCGGGTGGCGAACATATTTGTAAGGCCCAGTGCGGATCAAACGGTGCTCCTGGCGGATGGTCACGTCGCCGCTCCAATATTTTCCGAGATGGGCGCGCGCCCAAATGGCGAAGGCGACGCCCGCGGCAGTAAGGGCGATGCCGGCGAAATCAATGGCCGGCGATTGCGGCAGGAAGCGGTGATTGAGAGCGCCGAAGCGCGGGTCGGCTGAATAGATGAGCGCAAAACCTCCGAGCATCAGAAAAATATGGACCAGCCGCTCGCCGGGAGGTTCGCGTTTCTCGGCGCGCTTTCGGCCGAACGCGGCGATCAGCCAATAGAGGCCGAGGATGGCCCAGAGCGCGCCGATGATTTGTCCGGGACCTCGATCGCCGAAGGCTACAAAATGCATGCTGTTCTCCCTGCGCAATTCGCCGCCGCCGGGATCGCCCGCCTCGGCGCACCCAAGATGATACATTCTACTGCGTTTCCAATTTGGCTCTTGCTCCGGCAGAGCATGCGGGGGATTCTGGCTAAACTATGAAAAAGAAAGCTACGAAGCGGTGGGGAGATTCGACCCTGGCGATCCGCGCTGGGGAAGAGCATCACGGCGTGAATGCCGCTGTGGGAACTACGATTTCGCGGACCTCGAGCTTTACGTTTGCGAATACCGCGCAGATGAAGGGTTGGGCCGAGGGCAAGAACAAGGCCTACATCTACACCCGCTATGGGAATCCTACCTTGACGATTGCGGAGGAAAAGATCGCCTCACTCGAAGGAGCTGAAGCGGCGGTGGTGACGGCGTCGGGGATGGCCGCGATTTCCAGCGCGCTGCTGGCGGTGCTGCGATCGGGCGATGAGGTGATCGCCTCGCACCAGGTTTATGGCGGGAGCTATCGCCTGTTCCGGGATCTGTTCCCGAGATTTGGAATCAGCGTGCGGCATGTGGAATCGGATCTCGAGGGAATTGAAAAGCTCGTGGGCCCGGCGACGAAGGCGCTTTACGTGGAGACGCCCACGAATCCGAGCTTGCGGCTGGTGGATTTGCAGAAGGCCGCGGCGTTTGCGCGCAAACATGGGCTGGTGTCCATCGTGGACAATACGTTTGCATCGCCGGCGCTGCAGAAGCCGATCGAGATGGGATTCGACATCGTGGTGCACAGCGCCACGAAGTACCTCGGCGGGCATTCGGACATCATCGCAGGCGCCGCGGCGGGAAGCCGCAAGTGGATGGAGCGCGTGCGCAGCAACGTGATTTATCTGGGCGGGTCGATGGATCCCGGCGCGGCGTTTTTGCTGATTCGCGGGATGAAGACCTTGGGCGTACGCGTCGCGAAGCAGTGCGAGACGGCCATGGCGGTGGCGAAATTCCTGGCCAGGCATCCGAAGGTGGCGCGGGTGCATTATCCCGGGCTGCCTGCGCACCCGGATCATCGCTTGGCGAAGCGGCAGATGCGCGGATTTGGGGCCATGATGGCGTTTGATATGAAGGGCGGAGTGAAGGCGGCGCGGCGGTTTTGCGACCGGGTGAAGATCTTTCTGTTGGCGGCGAGTCTGGGCGGGGTGGAATCGCTGGTGGTCCTGCCGATTTATACCTCGCATTACCGCATGTCGCTCGAGGAATTGAAGGCCGCGGGAGTGGTGCCGGGGACGGTGAGGATGTCGGTGGGGTTGGAGGATGCCGCGGATTTGATTGAAGATTTGAGGCAGGCGCTGGCGTAGGCGATTCGGTGCGCTGAAATCGCGCCTATCGTAGAACGGTTTCATTATTCGGACTCAAAACTCCCACGCGCAAGTTCGGCGTCCGCCTAGGCGGAGGCACCCGGCCTGTGTCCCCTTTCAGTCACCCTCCTGTTTGAGCGGGCCATTGACCCGGCTTCCCTTGAAAACATAGAATTTTCGATACCCCGCGTGTTGCGGAGCGGTCGAGTGCGCTCCGGTTTGGTGCGGGATGTCTGATTCGGCGGGATTTGCGATTGGGCTAAACCCCGGGGCTTGAGCGACCGATGCGAGAAAGTATGAAAGCGGCGATGGCGTTGGCGGCGGCAGCGGGGCTGCTGCTGGGCGGTTGCGACGACTCGTCGAAAAATACCGTGCATGTGCGCCCGGCGGCGGCTGTACCGGCGCCCACGCAGACTGTGAACGACGGCCTGCCGTTTCCCGAGCACTCCAATTTCACCGCTTACAACTTGATTGACCGGCGCTCGCGCGTGGACATTTTGATCGCGCGGATGCAGGCGAATTACACCGCGGCGCAGCGGAATTACGCGGCCGGGGATATCGACGAGGCGCGCAAGCTTTTTAACCGCGCCGTGGATATGGTGCAGGAGAGCGGCATCTCCGTCGATAGCGACGTGCAGCTCGCGGAGTTGTTCGACCAGATCGTGGACACCATGCGCTCCTACGATCTCGATAACACGGAATCCGACGAAGCGGACAATACCACCGAGGGGGGGATGTCGGAGCCGGCGCCGATTGACGAGATTGCCGATTTGACCACGCTGCCTTCGGGCGATCCGCGGCTGGCGCAGAAGGCCATCGCCGAATTGATGAAAGTTCCGCACGACATGCCTTTGTGCGTGAACGATTCGGTGCTGCAATATTTGAGTTTTTTCCAGACCGAGCGCGGGCGCTTGATTGTGGAGACGGGTTTGCGGCGCGCGGGACGCTATCGCGAAATGATCCGGCGGGTGCTGAAAGAGGAGGGCATGCCGCAGGATTTGATTTATCTGGCGCAGGCGGAATCGGCGTTCCAGCCGCAGGCGGTTTCGCGGGCCGGGGCGCGGGGGATCTGGCAATTCATGCCATTCCGCGGGCAGGAGTATGGACTGGATCGCAGCTGGTGGATTGACGAGCGCTCCGATCCGGAATTGGCCACGCGGGCGGCGGCGCATCATTTGCGCGATTTGTATGGGATGTTCGGCGATTGGTATCTGGTAATGGCGGCTTACAACTCGGGGCCGGGCAACGTGGCCAAGGCCGTCGAGCGGACCGGCTACGCGGATTTCTGGGAATTGCAGAAGCGCAACGTGCTGCCGAACCAGACGAAAAATTACGTGCCGATTATTTTGGCTTTGGCGCTAGTGGCCAAAGATCCTCCGCTGTACGGCGTGCAAGTGGATCCCGACAAGGCGCCAGTGATGGATTTCGTGAAGCCGGGGCATCCGATCGATCTGCGGCTGGTGGCGGATGCTACCGGAGCGGATCTCGATGACCTGCGCTTGCTGAATCCGGAACTGCTGCGCATGGTTACGCCGGACGATGCGGATTTCACGCTACGCTTGCCGGTCGGATCTGCAGCGAAATTCTCGGCGGCGATCGCGGCGATTCCACCGGACAAATGGAAGAGCTGGCGGATTCACGAAGTGACGGAAGGCGAGACGCTCGCGGGGATTGCCAAGAGTTTTAAGGTGTCGCCCGCGGCGGTGGTGGATGTGAATCATCTCGAGTCAGCGTCGGCGATCAAGACCGGAGACCGCTTGACCATTCCCGCGGCGGCGGTGACGGAATTGAAATTGGTGCACTACCGCGTGCATCGCGGCGATACGCTCGACGGAATCGCGGAACAATTTTCGGTGACCGTGGAAGATCTCAAGCGCTGGAACGGATTGCACGGAAATTCTGCGCCGAAGGGCGCGCGCTTGAGGATTTATGCCGGCGGCGGTCCGCCGTCAGCGCATCCGAAGAGCAAGACGCCGGCGGCATCGACAACGGGGACTTCGGGACACGTACAGGGCGTGTCGCAGCCGGGCGATGCCGCGGCGGAAGAGATTCATCATCACGTGAAGCCGGGCGAGACGCTGTACTCGATTGCGCGGCAGTATGGCACTACCGTCGAGGCGCTCAAGGATTCCAATCCCGTTTTGAACGGCCGGGCGCTCGAGGCCGGCGACGTCCTGACCGTGCAGCCTTCTCGCTAGGCGGCCCGATCCGTCGCTGAGACGTCTCCTAACTTATTGACAATAATGTCTTTAGATGGTCCTCTGGTTTACTCAGACGTCTACGCCCGGCCTCCGAACTGCCGCCGCCATGCGATCTGCGGATTTCTGGCGAAAATCTGGAAGCTAGTGCGCCTTGCGCCTTGACAAAGACAAGAGACTCCGATAATTAAGCGCGAGGAAATTGGGAGCGCGGCCTGCGACGGTAGCCCCCGAGGGAGGACGGAATGTTTCGAGCCAAGATGAACGACGACGACGCCGAGGATCTGCCCCGCTACGAGGAAGAGGAAGAAGAAGCGGAGCTCGGCGGGCCGCACGATGAGGTGGTCGAAGAGGAAGTCGAAGAGATCGTGGTAGAGGAAGAACCGGCCGCGCCTGCGAGCCGGGCGCCGGCGCCTCCGGCCCCTCGGCCAAAGCCGGCGCCGCGTGCGACGCCGAAGAAGGCCAAAAAGGCGGGGAAGAAGAAGGCGGCCAAGAAGCGGCCGGCCAAAAAGGCCAAGAAAAAGACCGCCAAGAAGAAGGCGGCGAAGAAGAAGGGCAAGAAGCGCCGCTAGGGAAGGAACTTTTCCGACCGCCGGAGCGCCGCGCGACGCGGCGTTCCGGCGGTTTCGTTTGCTCGCCCATTTGTTTTCCTACCGATTCACCCGACCTGCCTGAGTGTTTCACTTCGTTACGTTCCCGAACGGAACATGTTTCGCTTGCCGTACGCGCAGACGCTCGCTAGCATACCCGGCGATGCCGCTGGCGGTGGAGCAGATTCGGCGGATGCGGGGCGGGGCGCAGGCGCACCTGATGCGTTGCGCGGATGATAACTACTACGTGGTGAAGTTCCAGAACAACCCGCAGGGGCGGCGGATCCTGGCGAATGAATTGCTCGGTTCGCGATTGGCGGCGCGCATGGGATTGCCGGTGGCGAGAGCGGAGATGGTCGAAGTCCGCCGCGGGCTGATCGAGCGCACCGACGAGCTGGTGATCCAGTTGGGGCGGGGACGGGAACCCTGCCTCGCGGGATTGCAATTCGGCTCGCGGTTTCCGGGCGATCCTGCGGCTACGGTGGTCTACGATTTTCTTCCCGACGAGCAGTTGCGCGAGGTCGGGAATCTCGAGGCCTTTGCCGGAATACTGGTCTTCGACAAGTGGACTTGCAATACCAACGGGCGGCAAGCTGTCTTCTGTCAGGGCCCCTTACCGGGGCCCCACGGTAGTTTGCCGGGGCGGGCTGAAAATGCGCGCACCGGCGGCTCCCGCTATGTCGCGACGATGATCGACCACGGATTCTGCTTCAACGCCGGGGAGTGGAATTTTCCGGATGCGCCGCTGCGCGGGATTTACGCGCGCGGCATGGTCTATGAGCGCGTGCGCGGAATGGACGCGTTTGAGCCGTGGATGGCGCGCCTCGAAAAACTTGGCGAAGCCGAGCTCGGCGAAGCGGCGGCGGAAATTCCACCGGAGTGGTATGAGGGCGATCTCGACGCGCTCGAGAAAATGTTGAGCCAGCTCGAACGGCGCAGGCGCCTGGTGCCCGAACTGATCCGCGCGTCGTGGAAATCCTCTCGCAATCCCTTTCCCAACTGGACGTGACTATGAATCCTGAAAATGCCCGAGAATTCAGTTACCGCGTGATCCGTTACATGCCCAATCTGCTGCGCGATGAGTGGGTGAACATCGGCGTGATCCTGGAGGACGCGGCGGCGGACGGCCGAGCTCGGCCTGAAGTTGTCCGTCGCGAGGCGCGTCTGATCGATGAGCCGGCGGAGTTCGCGCGCGTGCGGCGGCTGCATCCCTCGGCCGATGAAAACCTGCTGCGCACCTTCGCCGTGGATTTCGACGCGCGCTTGCGGGCCGGCGGCGCCGGGAATGGAAACGCAGGCGCGGCGGAATACTTGCGGCGGCTCGAGGACTCGCTTTCGAACGCCGTGCAATTCGGTCCGCAGCGCGGCGTGCTGGCCGAGGATTTCGACGCCGAGCTCGAGCGCCTATACCAGGCGCAAGTCTCGCCGCCGCGCGGGGCGCGCGGGGGATTGCTCGAGAATACCCGCGCGTGGATCCGCGCGAAGTTGAGCGATGTATTCCGCCGGCACCGCGTGCTCGGGAAGATGGAGAAAGGCGTGCGCGCCGAGGAATTCACGCAGCCGGGCGATCCGCTGCGGATTGATTACGGCTACCGCGCGAACGGCACGCGCGGATTCTTGCACGCCATTTCCATCGCCCGCGATCCGGCGCAGGCCAAGGTGCTGGTCTACACCGCCGAATGCATCCGCGCGCGCGTGCCCCAGACCGTGACGAAGACGGAATTCACGGCCGTGGTCGAGATGGAACCGTCGCGCGAGAACCCGCGGCACCAATTCGTCGCGCGTCTCTTCGAAGAGCAGAAGATCACGGTTGTGCCGCTCAATCGCATCGAAAAGTTTGCAGAGGAGTTGCGCGTGCGAGTGAATTAGGATTGGTCGAACGAACGTTCAGGAACGGGTGCGAGGGCGGCCGCTTATTCGGCCTCCGCTAGCAGAAGCGTCTTTCGCGCGTGTGCGACAATCTCTGCGGCGAGTTCCCGTTCGCTGCCGTGAATTCCGTTTTTGGCCAGGAGGTATCTTTCGTTCAGGTTATAGAAACCGGTAAAAATTCTCGCGGCGCCGGGGATCTCCATGACACGGTTGTGCATTCGCGCCAGTTTGGCTGTTCCTGCCGCCGGTTCGATCTGCCTCGCGACGATCTCCCGCGAAACATACTGTGCGTAACGGATTCCCGCAACAATCGCAGTGATCGGTTGCTGTCCCGCTTCCATAAGAGCCTCGGGAACAAGATCGCGTATGTCGAAGTGTGTGGGTTGTATCAAGCCCGCTAGTCGCCGAAGTGCAGGGCCGTCATGGCCCTGTTCGAGTGCATCGCAGGCCACACCCGGCCAGTCTTCTGGTAAGAAACATTCGAGAGTCCAGAGGGCTTGAGCGATTTCGATTGGCATGCTCATTGGAATGAACCGGCGGCTGCCGATGCGCGAAGCGCACTCCATCATACTGCGGCGGAGAACAATTTACGCCTCGATCGCTAGCGCCTCGCGCGCGTGGAGAGAGAGCCCCAAGAAGGCAGATCGCGCTGACTGAGGAGCGCTTGGGCGGCCCATGTTCCGAGATAGAGGGAGAGGGCTACGCCGTGGCCGGCGTAGGCGCCTAGCACGATCGCGTTTTTGCTTGCGGGGTGATGGGCGAAGACTGGCGTCCAATTCTCGCGGAACAGGATTGGCCCGCCCCAACGGTGCGTAAATTTTACTTTTGCGAGGGCCGGATGCAGACGGCGGATGCGCGTTTCTAGGGTCGCGAAGGCGCGCGCAGGTTCTGCGGTGGCAATGTCCAGACTTTCGAGATCGCGCGAGCCGGGCGCGGCCACCAGCCCTGCGCCCCAGACAATCGATCGATCGCGGCGCACGCGGCCCCAGAGATACGGGAAATCGACGGTGTAGAACGGCTTGCGCTCACCGAGCCCGATGGCGGCGAGAGTTTTCTCGGGCACCGGTGCAGTGAGCGCGGCAAGCGTCAGGCGCGGCGTGGCCTGCTGTTCCGCGTAGCCGGCCAGATCGAGCGACAGGGCATTTGTCGCGAAGAGAATTTTCTGCGCGCGCACAACTCCACGCACCCCGCCGCGCGAAAAGGTGATTTCGGCGAGAGATTGCCAGGCGATATTTTCGGCGCGGCGATTCTCGAAAATCAGCGCGCCGGCATGAACGGCAGCGCGCGCGAGGCCTGCGACCATTTTTCCCGGATCGAGCGAGCCGCCGGGAATCCTCTTCACGACGCGCAATGTTCCGGAATCTTCCCAGGCGATGGGGGAATCGGCGAGAACTTCTTGGCGCGCGATTTCCCACGCGCCGCCGAGCGAGAGATCGCAGCGCACTTTTAGAGCGTCGAGAATTTTCGGAAAGGCGGCCAGTACGTCGCCGAGGCCGGGCTTGTCTCCCGCAGCCGTTTCACCGAGGACGATGCCGCCGGTGCGGCCGCTCGCGCCGTGGCCGATGCGCCCGGCTTCGAAGACGGCTACCGATAATTTTGGATCGAGGCGGCGAAGTTGCGCGGCGGCAGCGAGGCCGGTGAAGCCGCCGCCGAGGATGACGATGTCGACGGATTTGGGCAGCGGCCGGGATGGCGGGCGGAAATTTACGCGCCAGGGAGGGGTGCCCCAATGCACTGTGCTTGTGGATTTATTTCCGGCGTGGCGGATGGCAGGCTCCGGGGTTTGCTTTGGTACCGCCGGCGTCGCTGCCGGCTCTTTTCTTTCGTGCGTACTTGTAAGATGCGTGCCGAGACGGCGGCGCGCCGCGCGTGTGGCAGCCCCTGGGTTTCTTTTGCGCTCGTAAGAGCCGGCCCCTCATGGCTCGGGGTAAACAGGGACGCCAGCGGTACGGGAGCCGTGCCGGCCGCGCGGCAGATTTGTTTACAGAATGCTCTCGGTCCAATTTTCCAGCGTGTGCTTGATCTTGCCCATGAACTGATGGGCGATCGCGCCGTCGACCACGCGGTGATCGTAGCTCAGCGTCAGATAGACCATCGAGCGGATGGCGATCGCATCATCAATCACCACTGGGCGCTTTTCGATGGTGCCCAGGCCCAGGATGGCCACGTTCGGCTGATTGATTACCGGCAGGCCCATTAGGCCGCCGAAGACGCCGGGATTGGTGATCGAGAAAGTGCCCTCGGCCACTTCCTCGGGCTTTAGCTTTTTGGTGCGCGCGCGCTCGGCCAGATCGTTCATCGTGCGCGCCAGGCCCAGGAAATTTTTCTCTTCGGCGTTCTTGATCACCGGGACAATTAGGCCCCAGTCGAGAGCCACCGCGATGCCGATGTTGCATTCGCGATGCAAAATAATGTTGGTCCCGTCGACGGAGGCGTTGACGGTCGGAAACGCGCGCAACGCTTCGACGGCAGCGCGCACGAAGAAGGGCATGAACGTCAGCTTCGTGCCGGTGGTCTCTTCGAATTTGGCTTTGGTGCTTGCGCGCAGTTTGGCGATGGCGGTCATGTCCGCTTCGTCGATCGAATACACGTGCGCGGAGACGCGCTTCGAGAGCACCATGTGTTCGGCGATGCGCTGGCGCATCACCGACATGGGCTGCACTTCGTAATGCCCGAAGTACATCTTTTCGCGCGGCACGGCGGATTCGAACCCGGCGTGCGCTTGCGTCGCGCCCGTAGCGGGCGGCGGCGGTGAAGAGGGACGCGCCGCGCCGGAAGGCTGAGCCGCTGATGGCGCGGCCCCGGCGCGCGCCGTGCCGCCATCGATGGCGCCGAGAATGTCTCGCTTGGCAACTCGTCCGCCGGCGCCGGTGCCGGGCACTTGCGTCAAATCGATTTCGTGTTCCTTGGCGAGCCGTCGAACGAGCGGCGAGCTGCGGACTTTTTCACCTGCCAAACGCCCGGCCTGCCCGTCTCCTGCTGTTGGGGCGGCGGAACGTGCCGCGGGCGCCGCCGGGGGCGGTGGCGCGACAGCGGTCTTGGCCGCCGCCGGAGCCGGCGCGGATTTCGCTGCCGGTGCGGGAGCGGACTTCGTTGCTTCGGGCGTAGGCGCTTCGCCTTTGGCGGGTGCGGGCGCCGCGGCCGCTGCTCCGGCTCCGTTCGAATCGATCACCGCGACAACCGTCTGCACCGGCACAGTCTGGCCTTCCGCTACTTTGATCTCTTTCAGCACGCCGGCGGAGGGCGCGGGGATTTCCGCGTCCACTTTGTCGGTCGAAATTTCGAAGAGCGGCTCGTCGCGCTCGACTTTCTCGCCCGGCTTCTTCAGCCACTTGGTGATGGTGCCTTCGAAAATGCTTTCGCCCATCTGCGGCATTACCACGTCTACGGACATTTGCGTCTCCTCAGAATCCTAATATCGAGCCAGTTCGCGCGCGGCGTCAACCACCTTGGCTACGTTAGGCAGAAAACGTTCCTCGAGCGGCGGCGCGTAGGGCACCGGCGTGTCGAGCGACGTGACGCGCTGGATCGGCCCATCGAGATCTTCGAACGCGCCTTCGCACACGATGGACGCGATTTCACCGGCGATGCCGCCGGTGCGCGTGTCCTCATGAACGATGAGGAGCTTGTTGGTCTTCTTCACCGAAGCGAGGATGGCTTCCTTGTCGAGAGGCAGAAGCGTGCGCAGATCGATGACTTCGGCTTCGATGCCTTCTTTTTCCAGTTCCGCCGCCGCGTCGATGCAAGTGTGCGCCATCGCCGCATAGGTGAGGATCGTGAGATCGCGGCCTTCGCGGCGCGTCACGGCTTTGCCGATGGGCACGGTGTAATCGCCCTCGGGTAATTCTTCCTTGATGCGGCGGTAAAGAAATTTGTGCTCGAAAAAAAGAACCGGATTGTTGTCGCGGACCGCGGACTTGAGCAGGCCCTTGGCGTCGTAAGGCGTCGAGGGATAAATGATTTTCAGCCCCGGCGTGTGCACGAAATACATTTCCGGATTCGCCGAATGAAATGGCCCGCCATGCACGCCGCCGCCCGAAGGGCCGCGGATCACCATCGGAGCGGGCGCGCCCCAGAGATAGTGTCCCTTGGCGACGAAATTGGTGACCTGATTGAAGCAGCAGGCGATGAAGTCGATGAACTGCATTTCGGCGATGGGCCGCAGGCCGAGATAGCTCATGCCGCACGCCGCGCCGATGATGGCCGTTTCGCTGATGGGCGTTTCGATCACGCGCTCGGGGCCGAAGCGCGCGAGCAGGCCTTCGGTCACTTTGAAAGCGCCGCCGTACGCGCCAATGTCTTCGCCCATGGAGATGACCGCGGGATCGCGATCCATCTCCTCGAAGATGGCCTGGCGGATGGCTTCGAGCATGGTGACGGGAGCCATGTCAGCGGCGTCCTTTGCGCGCGGGCGCTTTCGCGGATTTTGATTTGGATGCGGAACGCGCGCCTGCGCCGTTGCCGCTCGCTTGCGTGGGCTTCGCTGCGCGAGAAGGCGTGTCAGTGACGGTGTCGGTCGGGACATTCAGGCCCTGATCGATTCCTCCGAAATCCTTGACCTGCAGCGTTGTGTCGAAGCTTGTATTCGGCGTTGTGACTTCCGACTTCGGCCGATGCCATTCCGCTTCGATGGTGTGGCAGCCGTCGCAATAAACGCCTTGCTCGGCCAGCTCGGGCGGCGGCATCGGCGAGTTCTCGGCGAATTCGCGGTCGTCGCTCAGGAGTTTTTCGATGCGCGCTTCAATTTCTTTTTTGGCCGCGGCGTCCCAGATTTTGTTTTCGGTTAGGTATTTTTCGTAGCGCGCGATGGGATCGCGGGCCTCCCAGTATTCGCGCATCTTCTTCGGCACATACTCCGCCGGATCATGCTGCGCGTGGCCGCGCATGCGATGCGTTTTGGCTTCGATCAGCACGGGGCCGTTACCCGCGCGGCATTGCTCGACAGCCGCTTTCGCAGTGCGATAGACGGCGACGACGTCGTTGCCGTCGATGGTGACGCTAGTGATGCCGTAAGCGCGGCCACGCTCGGCTAGATCGCGCAGCGGCACTTGCTTCGAGACCGGCGTCGAATAAGCCCATTGATTATTCTCGAGGATCAGCACCAGCGACGCGCGTTGAGCCGCGGCGAGATTCAATCCTTCGTGAAACGCGCCCGTCGAGCTGCCACCGTCGCCGATCCACGTCATGGTCACGATATCCTGCCCGAGATAGCGCCCCGCCATGGCCACCCCGGTCATCACCGGGATCAAATCCCCGAGCATGGAAATGGGCGAGACGATGTGCAGATCCTTCAGATCGCCGAAGTGGCTGGTGCCGTCTTTCCCGAGCGTGGGTGAGGTGTATTTCGCCATGTGCTGCGTGAAGATGTCGCGCGGCTTCACGCCTTTCACCAGCAGCGCGCCGATGTTGCGGATCATGGGCGCCAGCCAGTCGCGCTTTTCGAGCGCGTAGGCCGTGCCAACCGAAATCGCTTCCTGCCCGAGACTGGAATAGAGGCCGCCGACGATTTTGTTTTGGCGGAAAAGTTTGACCATCTGGTCTTCGACGGCGCGGTTCAAGCGCATGTAGTAGTAGAGGCCGAGGTATGTGTCGCGCGTGAGCGGTGCCGAGACCGAAGATTTAGTTTTGGCCGCCGTGGTTGATGGCATCATGCCGGGCTCCATTGTAAGCCGCGGGCGCGGCAAGGCGCGCCCCTACGAAATCTAATTGTTGCGCTTTTAGCCATGAACAACCGCGCTGTCCTCCGGCGCACGATCCGCTGAGAGGCTTGCTGACATGGCGGCCTCGAATTCCTCGCGCGAGGCATCAATAATTTTGCGGTTGAAGACTTTACCGAAATGGCGGGCTAGCCCGGCGGCTACCTTTGGCTTGTCGACTTCGCGGCCCAGGGCGCGCTCTAGCGATGTGGCGCGCTTGTCCGAGATGCCGCAGGGAACGATCAGATCGAAATAGCGCAGATCGGTCGAGACGTTGTAGGCGAAGCCGTGAGACGTAACCCAGCGGCTCAGGTGTACGCCGAGCGCGGCTAGCTTTTCGGGGCCTGAGGGCGTGTCGAGCCAGATGCCGTGAAGGCCTTCGATGCGATGCGCTTCGATTCCGAAGTCCCGTGTGGCGCAAATCATGGTCTCTTCGAGTTGCTGGACGTACCAGCGCACGTCGCGGCGATGCGCAGTGAGATCAAGAATCGGATAGCCGACGATCTGGCCGGGGCCGTGATAGGTGATGTCGCCGCCGCGGTCGGTGGGATGGAATTCGACATTCATTTGCTGCAACACACGCTCGTTCGCGCGGAGATTCTCAGGTTTGCCGTTGCGGCCGAGCGTGATCACGTGCGGATGCTCGCAGAGGAACAGGATATCGGGAATCGCGCCGGCTTTGCGGGCTTCCACGGCGCGTCGCTGCAGTTCACAAGCCGGAGCGTAGGCGATGAGCCCGAGGTCGATGAGCCAGCACTCGTTGCTCGAAAATGTTGGTGGATGCGAATGCATATTCGAATGACAGATGCCGGTCCCGCATGCGGGACCGGCATTACATAATCCTCGACGCGCTACGCGTTGATGCTCAGGCCGCGGACGGCGTTGAAGGCGTCGCCCATGGCTTCCCACACTGTCGGGTGCGCGTGAATGACCGCCGCCATGTCGTCGAGCGTAGCTTCCAGGCTGATCGCCGCCACCGGCTCGGCGATAATTTCGGTGGCCAGCGGCCCGATCGCGTGCACTCCCAAAATTTCGCCGTACTTTTCTTCGGCCACTACCTTGATGAAGCCGTCGTGATGGCCGAGGATCGATGCCTTGCTGTTGCCCAGGAACGGGAACTTGCCGGTCTTGATCTTAATGCCGGCGTCGCGCGCCGCCTTCTCGGTCAGGCCGATCGAGCCAATCTGCGGTTCACAATAAGTGGCGTTGGGGCAGCGCAGGCGATCGAACGGCTGCACTTCCTTGCCGGCCATGCGCCCGACGGCGATCAAGCCTTCCATCGAGGCTGCGTGCGCCAGTTGCGGCAGGCCGGCGACGATGTCGCCGATGGCGTAGAGCTTGGGCTCGGCCGTTTCCATGTAGGCGTTGGTGTGCACGAAGCCGCGCTCGAGTTTCGCGGCGGTTTTGTCCACGCCAGTGTTGTCGGTCATAGGGAGGCGGCCGACGGCCATTAAAACTTTTTCCGCGCTCAGCGTTTCGGATTTGCCGGTCTTATCTTTGAAGACGACCGTCGCGCCCTTGGCATCCTTCTTCACCGTTTCGACTTTAGCTTCGAGCTCGACGCGGATCCCGCGCTTTTTGAAAGCCTTCAGCAGCTCGGCAGAAATTTCTTCGTCTTCAAGAGGCACGGCGCGCGGCAGCATTTCGAGAATGGTGACCTCGGTGCCAAAAGTGCGGAAGATCGAAGCAAATTCCACGCCGACAGCCCCCGCGCCTACGATGACGAGCGATTTCGGAATCGCCGGCAACTCCAGAATTTCTTTATTCGTGAGAATCGTCTTGCCGTCGATCTCCACGCCAGGCAGCGAGCGGGCATCGGAGCCGGTCGCCAGCATCGTGTAGGTCGTTTCGATTTCGGTTTTCTTGCCGTCTTTTTCGACGGAAACGCGGCCGGGACCGGCGATGCGTCCCCATCCCGTGACGGTTTCCACTTTGCTCTTCCGGAAAAGAAATTCGATGCCCTTGGTGTGCTTGTTGACGATTTTCTGCTTGCGCTCGAGGATCGCGGGCCAATTCACCTTCACATCTTTCACTTCGAAGCCGAATTCGGCGGCGCGCTGGAAGTTGTCGTAGATTTCGGCGTGATGCAGGAGCACTTTCGTGGGAATGCAGCCGATGTGCAGGCAAGTGCCGCCGACGTAGGAATCTTTTTCGACAACAGCGGTCTTCAGCCCATATTGCCCGGCGCGAATCGCGGCGACATACCCGCCCGGTCCGCTGCCGATAATCACCAGATCATACTTGGCCAAACTGGTCCTCCCGGCGGGCTGGCGCGCCCTGCGACTTCGTGCCTGTTCTACATGACCGATGCCGGCCAAAGGCGCGGCCCTGAACCCCATCACAAACCGCGCTCAGTGCCCGAATTCAGAATTCTATCAGCCGCTCCGGGTGGGAGCAACTTTAGCCCCCAATTCTCGGGAACATTCCGCAGGGGCGCTACGTATTGACATTCTATAGGGCTATCTTTAGGGCCCGATCGAGAGTCTATAGATAGCGGGGATTCAGAAGGGGCAGTACGTGGACAAGGCACAAACCGAGCTCTTGCAGGGCACTCTGGACATGCTGATTCTCAAAGCCCTGGCGCTGGGCCCGTTGCACGGCCTGGGCGTCTCGCGGCGCATCGAGCAGGTCACCCGCGGCACATTTCAAGTGAAGCCCGGCTCGCTCTTTCCCGCACTGCATCGCATGGAAGAGGAAGGCTGGCTAGCATCTTCGTGGGGCGAATCCGAAACCCGTCGCCGGGCAAAATATTACGTGCTGACGAAAGCCGGCCGCAAACAATCGGAAACCGAAGCCGAGCGCTGGGGCCGCATCTCGCTGGCAATCGCCCGCGCCCTCGAGGCGACCTGAAGCGCTGATGGCTTGCAAGCGCGCCGCCCAAGCGCTTCCCGCATTCGTAGGGGCGGGGCTCGCTCCGCCCGCGGGAGTAAGAACTGGCAACCGCGCATCCGAAGTGGCGCCGCACATCCGCTTCCGGCATCCGTAGGGGCGCCGCTTGCTGCGCCCGCGGACGTAACAACTGGCAAGACGCACAAATCGATGCGCAGGTCTTGAGGGGTTCGCGCAACGGCCAAGCACAACCAGCGAGACTATCGAATGATGAGCTGGCTCAACCGATCTCGAAGCGCAATGCGCAATCTCCTACACGGCTCAAAAATAAGCCGCGAGCTAGACGACGAGATTCGCGCCCACGTGGATTTGCTAGCGGAGGAAAAAATGGCCAAGGGAATGAACCCGGAAGAAGCCCATCGCGAAGCAAGAATCGAAGCAGGTGGAATCGAGCAAGTTAAAGAAACTGTGCGCAGCAACCGCGCCGGCGCGTGGCTCGACGTGCTGGCGCAAGACGTGCGTTTCGGCGTCCGCGTACTCATCAAAAATCCCGGCTTCACGCTCGTCGCCGTCCTCGCGCTCGCTCTCGGCATCGGCGCAAACACCGCCATGTTCAGCATCGTCAATTCCGTCCTGCTCCGCCCGCTTCCTTACTCGCAGCCGGAGCATCTCGTGAAAGTATGGACGCGCTTCACGAAAATCGGCCTGCCCAACGATCAGAACTGGATCTCCGCGCCGGAATTCCGCGACATCACGGAGCTGAACAAAAGTCTCTCGGCTGTTGCAGCCTTTACGAACGTAAATTTCAATGTAACCACGAGTGGAACGGCGAATCGCGTCGTCGGTGCGCAAGTTTCGCCCAGTTTTTTCTCGATACTCGGAGTAAACGCCGAGCGTGGCCGTGTGTTTGCGAGTGAGGAAGGTGAGAAAGGGCATGACAACGTTTTGCTTCTAAGCCACGGTCTTTGGGAGCGACGCTTCGGAGCCGACCCGGGAATCACCGGCAAGCAGATCATCGCCAATGGCCAGTCCTTCACGGTCGTCGGAATCTTGCCGGCGGGATTCGATTACCCGAATCAATCGGAGATGTGGTCGCCGCTCTCGTTCGCGCCCGACGATCTGTCCCCGAATAATCGCGGAAATCATGGACTCGAAGTGATCGGCAGACTCAAGTCGGGAATCACGCTGGGCCAAGCGCGCGCGGACCTCGATCTCGTGGGCCGCGAGATGACGCAGCAGCACCGCGAATATCCTTACGCGAAGTTCGATTTCACGGTCACCGCGATGCCGTTGATTCAGGATATCGCCGGTGACCTGAAGCAACCGCTCTGGATTTTGATGACCGCGGTGGCGTTGGTGCTGTTGATTGCCTGCGCGAATCTTGCGGGATTGCTGCTGGTGCGCGCCACGGCCCGCGAACGCGAAATCGCCATCCGCATTGCGCTCGGCGCAGGCGGGCGGCGTATCTTGCGGCAGATGATCACGGAGAGCCTGCTACTCTCGCTGCTGGGCGGGGCCATCGGAATGATTCTCGCGCCCATCGCCCTGCGCATGTTGGCGCAATCGAATGCCGTGGCGCTGCCGCGCGTCGTCGGCACGCAGATCGATCTGCGGGTGCTGCTCTTTACCACCGCGCTTTCTCTCGGCACGGGAATACTCTTCGGCATCCTCCCTGCGCTGCAAGTGATTCGCGATGTCAATTGCACGGCTTTGCGCGAGGGCGGGCGCTCGCAGACCGTCGGCGCCTCTTCGCGGCGGCTGCGCCGCCTCCTGGTGGCCGCCGAGACTTCCATCGCGTTGATGCTGCTGATCAGCGCCGGTTTGCTCTTCAAGAGCTTCCTGCGCGTGGTGGAAGTGAATCCGGGCTTTCGCGCCGATGGAGTGCTGAAGATGAGCACGGCGCTGCCCGACGAGAAATATCCCAAGCCCGAACAAGTCTCCGCATTCTTTCGCGAAGCGCTCGAGCGAGTGAAGAATTTGCCCGGCGTGGACTCTGCGGGACTGATCGACGTGATTCCGCTGGGCGGCGGGAATTCCTCGGGCACGATCACCGTGGACACGCAATCCGTCCCACCGGAGGAGAGGACGCCGGAAGCCGACGGGCGCGTTGTTTCGCCGGGACTTTTCAAAACTATGGGCATTCCATTCCTGCGCGGACGGGATTTTGACGACCGCGACTCGGCGAAGTCGGCGCCGGTGGCCATCGTGGATGAAACGCTCGCCGAGCATTATTGGCCCGGCCAGGATCCACTCGGCAAGCGAGTGAAATTCGGGGACGGTGCCTCCAAGATGCCGTGGATGACGGTGATCGGCGAAGTCGGCCACGTGCATTACCGCTCGCTCGAGACGAAGTCTCGCACCGAAGTGTACGCGCTGCAGGACCAGAATCCATCTCCGTTCATGAATTTCGTGATTCGGACCTCGGGCGACTCGCTGAGCCTGGCTCGAAGCGTGGAGAAGCAGATTCAAGCCATCGATCCGGATCAGCCGGTCTATCGCGTGCGCACGATGACGCAGGTGATGGCGGAATCGGTGGCGCGGCGGCGGCTCGGCGCGACGCTGCTGGGCGTTTTCGCGGGGCTGGCGTTGCTTCTCTCGGTCCTCGGAATTTATGGCGTGATCGCATTTGACGTGGCGCAGCGGACCAATGAGATCGGCATTCGCATCGCACTTGGCGCGCAGCGGATTTCCATCATTCAGCTCATGCTTTCGGATGGGCTGCGCCCCGTGCTCATCGGAATTTTCACCGGGCTCGTCGGCGGAGCAATTTGCGGCCGGCTGATCCGCAGCATGTTGTTTGACGCGCGGCCGCTCGACGGATTCGTTCTCGTTGGCGTCGCGCTGGTGATGGCCGCGGTCGCCAGCATGGCGTGCCTCTTTCCCGCCTGGCGCGCCGCGCGTCTAGATCCAATGAATGCCCTGCGATACGAGTAGCGGTTTTGGTAGCGCCGGCGTCCCCGCCGGCATCCGACGAACACACATCACGCCAAGGGCAGGATCCACGCGCGGACCACCCAGGCCAATCACAGCGATATATTTGGCACAGCGATCCGCGCACACTCTCGGGTTACGCTGATGATTGAGGTCGTAAGATGCCGGCAGGGACGCCGGCGCTACTTTCAACGGCCCGCACGCTTCTACGCCTGGTCCACGAATAATTTGGGCTAGGATTCTGAAAAATGCTGGCCTATGATGCGCGGCGGCAAAGATGGCCGCGCGTCCGCCAGCGTGACTGAGCGAATTCCGGTAGCGAGGATGGATTCCATGGAGCAGTCGAGGGGTGGTGAGAACACGCCTGGCGCTGCAGGGCGCGGTGACGCGGCGCCGTTTGCCGGCACGACGTTTTTCAGCGGGCCGAACGGAATGCGCGCCGGATGGCGACTCGCGATCTATATCGCGCTCGTTATCGCGCTGGGCTTCGTTGTGGTGCTCGCGTTGCGCCCTCTGAATCCTTTCTTGAAATCCCTCACGTCGATCAACGCCGGCGAACTGTCCGCGCTGGGACTGAACATTTCGGAAATCGCGCTCTTTCTCATCGTGATGGTGCCTGCGTGGATTATGTCCAGAGTCGAGCGACGCGCGCCCGGAGAATACGGGATTCCCCTGAAGGAGGCATTCGGCGTGCGCTTCTGGGAAGGAATGCTCTGGGGCCTCGTGGCGATTTCGGCGATGATCGGCTTGATTACGGCGTTCAAAGGATATTCGTTCGGTTCGATCGCGCAGACGCGGCGGGATATTTTCATCGACGGGACCCTCTTTCTCGTCGGCTTTCTCTTCGTGGGATTTTTCGAGGAGTTCGCTTTCCGCGGCTACACGCAATATACCTTGGCATCCGGAGTCGGATTCTGGCCGGCGGCGGGAATTCTTTCGGGGCTTTTTGGCGGGACTCATCTGTTCAATCAGGGAGAAGGGCTCGTGGGTGCCGCGAGCGTGTTCATGATCGCCATGTTTTTCTGTCTGACGCTGCGGCGCACGGGAAATCTTTGGTTCGCGATTGGATTGCATTGCAGCTTCGATTGGGGCGAGACATTCCTCTACTCGGTGCCGAATAGCGGCACTACCACTCCAGGCTCGCTCTCGCACTCCACGATGCAGGGGGCGCGCTGGCTCACCGGCGGAACCGTAGGGCCGGAAGGCAGCGTATTCTGCTTCCTCGTTGTCGCTTTGATGTTCCTCGTTTTCCATCTCCTGCATCCTGCCAAGCCCGAGTAGCATCTCATCTTGGCTTGACTGAATCGCGACACGGGCTCGCCGGAGCGATTTGACACGCTTCTAGCGAACTCGTACAATCGTTTGATTTTTGCGGGCCATTGCGGCTCGCTATGGAACGCAACCATGGACAAGAAACGCCTCGACTACTACAAAAAGAGATTGCAGACGCGGCGCGATGAACTGCTGAAAGCCATCGCGCGAACCGAACAAGAAGGCCGCGAAGCCGACGAAGATCCCACAGTGGACCTCGCCGACAAGGCCGCCAATTCCTACACCAAGGAATTCCTCTTCGGCCAAACGCACAACGACCGCTCGCTGCTTCAGCTTGTGGAAGACGCGCTCGAGCGCATCAAGGAAGATGAGTTCGGAGAGTGCGGCTCGTGCCATCAGGAGTTGCAGCAGAAGCGCCTCGAAGCCGTGCCGTGGACGCGCTACTGCATCACCTGCCAGGAAAAGCAGGAGCAGGGGATTCTCTAACGCCGCGCTGTGATTCGCCGCAGGGGTCTCTTCGTTGTCATCCTGAACGCAGTGAAGGATCCGCATTTTCTCGAATCTCGCCGACAGCTCTGCGTAGAAATACGTACGTAATGATCGGAATGTACCTGCTGCCCATTTTGGGATAGTGTCGCGCGCGTCTCCCGCCTTGGCGGGTTGGCGCTCTTGCTGATCAAAGACACGCTCGACTCGCTGGCCTCGATCTTTTTCCCCGCACCCTGCTGGATTTGCGATGAGCCGCTTACGAGTGCTTCGCTGATTCCCATTTGCGACGAATGTCTCGCGGAAATCCGGCGCTTCGACGGCCTGCATTGCGAGAGCTGCGGGCGCCCATTCGCCTCGCCTGTCGTGGCCGAATCCATTCAAAAAATCTGCTACTTGTGCCGGCGTGGCGCTTACGGATTCGATCGCGTGAGGAGCTTCGGCCTGTACAACGACGCGCTCAGCGGGGCGATCCTGCTGCTGAAGTACGAGTCGATGAAGCGGCTGGGCGGATGGTTCGCAGGGCGTCTTGAGCCCGTGGTGCGCGAGGAATTCGGCGGCGTCGAATTTGACGCCATCGTACCCGTACCGTTGCACCCTTTGCGGCAACGCGAGCGCGGCTACAACCAGGCCGAGCTCATCGCTCGGCCGCTGGCCAAGCGCCTCGGGCTCAAAATGGCCACCTATTTGCTCGTAAGGACGCGACCGCGCCCGGCCAAGTCTGTGCTCACGCTCAGGGAGCGTTGGGAGTCGGTACGTGGTGCATATGAAACGCGGAGCGGTGCAAAAGTTGACAAGCTGCGTATTCTGCTGGTAGATGATGTATTTACGACCGGTGCGACGCTCGACGCATGCGCCAGGGCGCTGCGGGAAGCCGGAGCAGCGAGCGTCTACGGGGTGACTGTTGCGCGGGTGGTACCAGAACTGACCCAGCCGCGCGCCATTCGCCAGCCTCGCGCATCTAATGCCGTAATGGGCCAGACGAAGGTGATGGCTGAGGCCCATGAAACTGAAGTCTCCGACCGTGCGTAGTTCCAGATAGGGAAGTAAAGGGAGCGCGCCATCGACAACCGACTCAAGAACGGTTTGCGACCTCGGCCCCGATTGAGTATTCCACCGAGTTCGGCGGACGGGTCTGCGCAGCGAGCTTCGGTATCTCCCGCCAGCCGGCCATCGGTGATGCAGGCGCCCGTGCTGGTGCTGAACGCCACGTTCGAGCCCATCAACGTGACGGCGGTGCGCCGGGCGCTGGTGCTGATGCTGAAGGGCGTGGCGCAGGCCGAAGAAATCCATCCATCGGAAGTTCATTCGAGTTCGCGTGCTGTATCGGTGCCGTCGGTGATCCGCTTGCTGACTTACCGGCACATTCCGCAGCAGAGCCGGGCGCTTTCGCGGAAGAACATTTTGCTGCGCGACCGGAATACCTGCCAGTTCTGTGCGCGGGCGTTGCCGGCTTCGGAGTTGACGCTCGATCACGTGATGCCGCGATCGCGCGGCGGACATTCTTCGTGGGAGAATCTCGTCGCTTGCTGCTACGAGTGCAACAACCGCAAGGGCGACCGCACGCCGGAAGAAGCCGGGCTGAAACTGGCGCGGCGGCCGCGGCCTTTCACGCTGCACACTTCGCGGCAGTTGATGCGGCTCATCGGCCACAAGGACGAGAAGTGGCGTAAGTATCTCTTCTACTAAGACCTTAGCGTGAGATTTTTCCGTCGCGGGATTTGTGCAACCATTTCGAAGATACGCGCGTCCAATAATTAACTCACTTCTAGGACACACCCCGGGAAGCGGCACAGGGCAACCCAAGGCTGCTTCCCTTCTTCTTTTGTAGCGCTCTTTTTTCACTTCAGAATTTCTCACTGACGGAAAACCACGCGCAGGCCGCGGCGCCATTCTTCGTTCAGGCCGATTCGAGTGATGTGAATTTCCGGCGACAAATATCTCAGGATAATCTCGGTGGCAGGATGGAATCGCAGCGCTGGCGCTACGAGCCAGACCAGCGGCGGGCGCGCGTCGAGTTCGATGCCGGGGAAATAGCCGTAGCGCTGAAAATCGCCGCGCTCGAGATGATGGCGGACGCGCAGCCAGTAATCCACGGCCTGCAGCGGAAGATGGATATCCTCGGAGGCTTTCAGTTCGATCACTACTAGACGCCGGTGCAGCGTGACGCCGAGAAGATCGATTACGCCGCGATCGGCGGCGGAGAAGGCCGGCACCTGGGAATAGAAAAATCGCGGATCGAGTTGGGCTTCGAGCTGCGCCGGATCGCGTTGAATCAGAGTCTCGATCCAGCGTTCCGGAGCGGCGCGATAGAACGGATGATTGCGCTCGTGAGCGAGCGGGTTGCGGTGGAGATCGAGTTGGCTCAGGAGAGCTTCGATCTTTGCAGCGTGCAAGGGCCCGGGCTCGCGGCGTGCGTCGCCTACGCCTATCGCTAGCTGTCCCTCTGCGAAGCGCGCGAATTCGAGGCCGCGAAAACGCAGCGCGACTTCTTTCGCGCCGGGCCGGACGGCGGCGGCGATATTTTCTGCGGCGCGATCGTTTGCGGCGCCGGCGGCGGTGAGCGCGCCTTCGATTTCGCGCCGCGGCGTGAGCCAGCTTTCGAGATTTCCGGTGTCGGCCAGATCCACGGCGCGGACGCGTCCGCCGCTTTCAGTCAATTCGAAGATCTCGACGCGCGCGAACGATGCGAGCGGCCTCGCTCGCTGGCGCGTCTCTCGCGCCGTGCCTTCTGGAAGAAACAGGCGAAGGCCTTCGATCGGGCGGCGCGTCGCGCGTTCGCGCGACCAATCGAGCCATAGCAGGCCGAACGTCAGCGCGCCGCTGACTGTTGCGGCGTCGCTCCCCGGCGGCGCCGCCAAAATTGCTGCGGCGCGGCGGCCTTCGGTCATCACGCCGCGAACGTAGAGACCGGAGAAAGAATGTTCGAGATCGGGCGAGCCGGTGAGCGATTCGACGTTGGCATCGGGGAAATTCTCGGCTAGCGTGCGGCCGAAGCGTGACCGGAATGTCTCGACGCTCACGCGGCTTTGGCTGCGCGGCCCGTCGGTGCGGAGGAATTCGAGACGCGACGGGCGATTGCGGCCGAAGCGGCGTACTTCGAAGATGAGCTTGCGCGGCGAATGTTCCAGGACGCGCACGATGCGGCGGACCAGATTGCGCTCGTCGGACCAGAGGTGGATGAGCGAGTTCTTGCCATCGCATTTCAGTTCGTAGCGCAGATCGGAAAGTTCGGCGAGCCATTGGCCGTCTTCGTGGACTTCGACGCTGGCGGCCGAAACCATTTCGGCGAGGGTCTGCTCGATTTCCGGCCAGTCGATTCTCGGCGTCGGGGATTGTTGAGTTGCGGCGCGGGAGGACATTGGTTCGCTCAGATATGGGGCCGAACAGCGGGAGGGTCTGCCCTTCGGGGCCGGTACGGCGCCGCAGGGTAAAAAGACGCTCCCCTACGAGGAGGCCTCATTTACTTGAAAAATGGGTTCGAATTTTATTCGCTCTAATCGGGACAAGTGTCCGAATAGAAACGGGCGTAAGTTGCACAAAACAAACGATGGGAGTTGTTTCTAATCGGGACATTTTGATGAGCCTCGCGGAGCACGATTTGGAGAGATTCGAGACGATCTTTCGGCGCGGTTTGCAGGGCCTATCGACGGCGAGCGTTGCGCCAGATTTCGAGTTCCGGGGCGGAGTGCGTTGAGATTTTTGGGCGCAGGCATGACGATCGCATTGTTAGCACGGCGCGGAGGGGAGCACAAAGGTACGGTTTGCGGAAATGCGGATGAGGGGAGAAGAGATTTCAAATTTCAGATTTGAGATTTCAAAGACGGCGGGGAGGGATCGATTTGAGGGCGGGAGTCCGCGGTCGATTGCGGTTGTTGTCGAGGGTGTCGGTCGTCGGAGGGCGGAGCAAACCCCGCCCCTACGGATTCCGATTGCAGGAATTTGGACCGTTGACGGAATAATGGCGCTACTGGAGTTGCAGGCCGGTGATTTGGATTGTGGGGTATTGCTGATCCCATTCTGCTGGGACGTAATCTAGGGTGATTTGAAAATCGCGGCGGGCGCCGCCGGTGATTGGTTGCGCGTTCGGACCTAGCAGGCGGCGCGTTTCTCGCAGGACCACTTGCTTGAACGGGTCGTGAAATTCGAAGTTCACTTCTATCTCGCGGATTGTGGCTACGCCGTCGTTTGAAATTGTTCCGGCGACGTAGGTGACTTGCTGATTCAAGTAGTTTGAGGCTTGGGCCATCTGCGGCTCCAGAAAATGAATGCGGGCTGCTGCGGCTTGTTCCGCGGCGCCGAATGGCAACGGTTGCGCGGCGGGGGCCTTCGAGCGGGTCATGCGCGTGACCAGGATCAGGCCGGCGACCAGCAGCAGCACTACGACGATACCGATTGCGAAGGCTACGGGGAATGCGCTTTTTTCTTCGCGTTCGAAATCACCGGGCATGCGCGGAGTCCTTTGCGGGCTTCAGCGGCCGAAGGCGAGTCGCGCGATCAGTGGTTCCGGCAGTCCAAAGCGCGACATTCGCTCCTGCACGGCTGCGACGTTGTAGGGCACGCGCCAGAATTCTACCGAGTGGTTGCTCAGTTCGGCGATGGCGAATCCGGCGCGAGGGTCGCCGTCGCGCGGTTGGCCCACGGAGCCGGGATTTAGGAGGTAAGTCTTTCCGTCGGCGATGTCGATTTTGGCCGATCCCACGCCCGGGGGTACTTTCAGGCGCACCACTTCTACGTTGGTTTCGTCGAGGATGAAGCCGCCTTGCAGGTGAGTGTGGCCGAAGAAAGTTACCGGCAGTGGGGCTTCGAGAAGGCCTTCGAGCGCCTGGGCTTGCGTGAAGACGTATTCGTCTTCGTCGCGCAGGGCGCCGTGGACGAGTGCCATGCCATCGAGTTGGATTGGGCCGGTCGGGAGCTTCAGCAGGTAATCGAGATTTTCGGGGGTGAGTTTTTCGCGCGTCCAGTGGGCGACGGCGCGCGCGACGGGATTGAAATCGGCGGCGTCTTCGAGGCCGCTGCCTGCTTTATCGTGATTGCCGCGAATGGAGATGGCATCGAGCGCGCGGATTTTGTCGACGACTTCGTTGGGATCGGGGCCGTAGCCGACCACGTCGCCGAGACAAATGGCGCGATCCCATTTGCCTTCGACGGCCGCGAGCGCGGCCTCGAGGCCGGTCACGTTGGCGTGAATGTCACTGAGAATCAGATATCTCATTGCACCTGGCTCGTTGGATGCCGGGTTGCGCATTATAGACGACACGCGGCGCAAATGCACTCTGCCGCGCTGCGAATTTAGTCCAGCATCGCCGGGCGGTTCAGCGGATCAGCATGCAGTCGCCATAGCTGTAAAATCGATAACCAGCGTCGACGGAGTGGGCGTAGGCGCGGAGGATATTTTCGCGGCCGGCGAAGGCGGCGACCATGGCGAGTAGGCTTGAGCGCGGTAGGTGGAAGTTTGTTAGCAACTGGTCTACTACGCGGAATGGTTTGCCGGGGTAGAGGAAGATTTCGGCTTCGGCGCGTCCGGGATTTAGGAGCGTCGTATCTGCTTGGGCGCTGCCTGCGGCGCTAATCGCGATGGATTTTTCGGCGGCGTCTTCCAGGGCGCGGACTGCTGTTGTGCCGATGGCCAGGATCGGCCGGCGCTCCTGCTTTGCACGGATGATGGATTGGGCTGTGGCTTCGGGGATTTCGTAGGCTTCCTTGTGGATGCGGTGCTCTTCGAGCTGTTCGGTGCGGATTGGCTCGAATGTGCCTAGGCCTACCTCCAGCGTGATTTCGGCGATTTCGATTTTTCGGGCGCGGAGCTGCTCGAGAATCGCGGGCGTGAAATGAAGGCCGGCTGTGGGAGCGGCTACGGCGCCGCTGCGGCTGGCGAAGATGGTCTGATAGCGCTCGCGATCGGCTGGGTCGTCGCTGCGGCGGATGTAGGGCGGGAGCGGGACGTGGCCGAGGCGCTCGATTGTTTGCGTCAGATCGCCCGAGGAGTGTAGCCGCAGACGGCGCAAACCGAATTCGCCGCGCCATTCGACCTCGGCTTCGAGCTGGCCGGGTTCGCCGAAGAGAATCTTTTCGCCGACGCCGATCTTGCGGCCCGGGCGCACGAGAGCTTCCCACGCGTCATCGGCTAGCCGCCTCAGAAGCAATACCTCGATCGGAGATTGCAGGAATTCGCGGCGGGCCTTCCCAGCGCTCGCTCGCGGTCCGGACCGCACTCCGGCGCGGCGCCCGAGAAGCCGGGCGGGGATCACACGGGTGTTATTCACCACCAGCAATTCATCGCCGCGTAGCAGGGCGGGGAATTCGCGGAACGCGCGATCTTCCCAGCTTCCCGACACGCGATCGAGGACCAACATGCGGGAAGCGTCCCGTTCCTCGAGCGGCCGCTGCGCGATGCGCTCGGGCGGAAGCTGGTAATCGAGTTCGCTCAGTTGCATGCAGGCCACTTCCGCTTGCTTGGCGCACCGAACGGCGCCCAAACGCGCTGGAATTCTCCGGCAATCTGTGTTATCAGACGCACGCTGCTCACATCGCCGGCCCGCCGAAACGTTGCGGGTCTGCTCCCCGTGATGGCGAGCTGTCCGTCATTGTAGCGAAGCACGCAGAGATTCGCTGGCGAGGTCGTCTCGAGTGGCGGAAAACCGCGTCGTCATAGGCCCGCGAGGTGTTGAGCGTCTTCGATCGGGCCATTTGTGGGTCTATCGAAGCGATGTGCGCGCGGCCGATGCCGAGCCCGGCGCGGTGGTGCGCGTGCTGGATGAGCGCGGCCGGTTTCTGGGCCGGGCTTTCTATAGCGACCGCTCGCAGATCTCCATTCGTTTGGTCACCCATGATGATGTGGAAGTGGACCGCGCTTTTCTGCGCGACCGCCTGCGCGCCGCTGCTGACTTCCGCAAGCGCACCGTCGGCGATTCCGAAGTCTTCCGCCTGATATATGGCGAGGCGGACCAAATTCCTTCGCTGGTGGTGGATCGCTACGGCGAATACCTCGCAATGCAGAATCTTTGCCAGTCGGTGGACCGATTCCAGCCGTTGCTCGTTGATTTGCTGGTGGAGCTTTTTGCACCGCGCGGAATTATCGAGCGCAACGATCCGAAGGTGCGGCTACTTGAAGGGCTCGATCAGCGCGTCTCGGTGCTTCACGGCGAGGTTCCCGAGGAAGTGCGTGCGCATGAGGACGGATTGCTCTTAAGCTACGACCTGCACCACGGGCAAAAGACTGGCGGCTTCCTCGATCAGCGCGAGAACCATCAAGCGGCGGCAAATTTCGCGACCGGGGAAGTGCTCGACTGCTTTTGCTATCACGGAGGTTTTGCCCTGACCGTGGCGCCCAACGCGGAGAGTGTCGAAGCGGTCGATCTCTCGCCTGCCGCGGTGGCCGCGGCGCGGCGCAATCAGGAATTGAATCAGATCGGAAACGTCAGCTTTCGAGAAGCCAATTCATTCGATCTGCTCAAGCAATTCGACGAAGAAGAGCGGCGCTTCGACACGGTGATTCTCGACCCGCCGGCTTTTGCCAAGAACCGCGATAGCATCCCGGCGGCGCATCGCGGCTACAAGGAAATCAACCTCCGGGCGATGAAGATTCTGAAGCGCGGGGGCTGCCTGGTGACATGCTCCTGCTCGCACCACATCTCCGAGGCGCTTTTTCTTCAGATTGTGGCTGAGGCTGCGAATGATGCCCACCGGACGATCGTGGTGGTGGAGCGCCGGACGCAGTCGCGGGATCACCCCATTTTGCTCACGGTGCCCGAAACGCATTATCTCAAGTGCTTGATTCTAAGAGTCTTATAGAATGATAAAGGTCGGAAATCATTGGCTGTAGGCTGTTTGAAAAAAGCTTGACAATATTATGCTCATATATTATGCTTCGCATGCGCTTAGATAAGCGAAAACTTCTAGGAGGATCTGAAATGAATTCAGTGATTCGCTGGGAACCTTTCCGCAACGTTAATAGCCTGCAGGAGCAGTTCAGCCGCTTGTTTGACACTTCCTTCCCAGGCCGGAGCTCCGAGTCCGATCTGACGACTTGGGCGCCTGCCGTGGACATTCAGGAGACCGAAAACGAGTTGGTTCTGAAAGCCGATCTGCCGGGCATCGAAGAGAAGGACATTGACGTGCGCATCGAGAACAACACGCTCACCATCCGTGGCGAGCGCAAGTTCGAGAAGCAGGTGAACGAGGACAATTACCTGCGCGTCGAGCGGTCCTATGGATCCTTCAGCCGCAGCTTCAGTCTGCCGAATACGATCAACACGGAAGCCATCAATGCCGAGTACAAGAATGGCGTGCTGACCGTGCAGATGCCGAAGCGCGCGGAATCGAAGCCCAAGCAGGTGAAGGTGAACGTGGAAGCCACGAACGGCGACAAGAAGTAAGCGCTGTTGCAAATGGGGCCGGGCTCTCGATAGGTGGCCCGGCCCCGTTTGTGTCTTCGGGCGCAGGAATTGAATCTATACTCTAGGCGAAGTGGAACGACGCAACGCGAGGTACCGCCATGCTCCGATTGGACAAACTAACCGTAAAGGCTCAGGAAGCGCTGCAAGCGGCGCAGGAAATGGGCGCGCGCTCAGGACAGCAGCAGATCGAGCTGTTGCATTTGCTCTGGGCGCTGGTGGCGCAGGGCGACGGGGTGGTGCCTCCGCTGCTGGCGAAGCTGGGCGTGGCGCCGGAAGCGTTGGCGAAGGAAGTGGAACGGCAGGTGGAGCGGCTGCCGAAAGTTTCGGGAGTCTCGCAGCAGTATCTGAGCCCGGCGCTGAACGATGTGGTGTCGCGGGCTTTCGATGAGGCCACGCGTTTCAAGGATGAATATGTTTCGACCGAACATTTGCTACTGGCGCTCGCATCTGGTGGAAAAGACGCCGCCGCTGAACTTTTGAGGAAAAGTGGCGCGAGCCACGACGCGATTCTGCAGGCGCTCACGAGCGTGCGCGGGAGCCATCGTGTGACCAGCCAAAATCCGGAAGCGACTTACCGGGCGCTCGAGCAGTATGCGCGCGATCTCACCGAGTTGGCGCGGCGCGGCAAGCTCGATCCGGTTATCGGCCGCGATGAAGAGATTCGGCGCGTGATGCAGATTCTCGCGCGGCGCACGAAGAACAATCCGGTGCTTATCGGCGAGCCCGGCGTCGGCAAGACGGCGATCGTTGAAGGATTGGCGCAGCGAATCGTCGCGGGCGATGCTCCCGAAGTGCTCAAGCCGAAGCGCATCGTGGCGCTCGATCTTGCGGCGCTGGTTGCCGGAGCGAAATATCGCGGCGAATTCGAAGATCGCCTGAAAGCGGTTTTGAAGGAAATTACAGACGCCGAAGGGCAGGTGATTCTCTTCATCGACGAGCTGCACACGCTCGTCGGCGCTGGGGCAGCGGAAGGCTCGATGGACGCTTCGAACATGCTCAAGCCGGCCCTTGCGCGGGGAGAGCTGCGCGCCATCGGGGCTACCACGATCAATGAATATCGCAAATACATCGAGAAGGATCCTGCGCTTGAGCGCCGCTTCCAGCCTGTTTTTGTCGGCGAGCCTACCGTGGAAGATACGATTGCGATTCTGCGCGGGCTGAAAGAGCGCTACGAAGTGCATCACGGCGTGCGCATTAAGGATGCTGCGATTGTTGCCGCGGCGATGCTTTCGAATCGCTACATTGCTGATCGCTTCCTGCCGGACAAGGCGATTGATCTCGTGGACGAGGCTGCGGCCGGGCTGCGAATGGAGATCGATTCCATGCCGACGGAGATCGACGAACTCGAGCGGCGCATCATGCAGCTTGAAATCGAGAGGCAGGCGCTGCGTAAGGAATCAGACGCTCATTCGCGTGAGCGGCTTGGCCAGATCGAAAAAGAGCTGTCGACGCTCAAGGAAAAATCGAACGCGCTGAAAGCGCGATGGCAGGGCGAAAAAGAAGCCATCCAAGCGATCCGCAAGCTCAAGGAAGAAATCGAGCAACTGAAGGCCGAAGAGCAGCGCCTGGAGCGCTCCGGCGATCTGGCTAAAGTGGCCGAGATTCGCTACGGAAAGCTTTCCGCGGCCGAGAAACGGCTGCAGGCGGCGCACGACAAACTCGCATCGCTGCAAAAAGACCATCCGATGCTGAAGGAAGAAGTCGGCGAGGAGGAGATCGCGCGCGTGGTTAGCAAGTGGACCGGCATTCCCGCGGGCCGGCTGCTCGAGGGCGAAGTTCACAAGCTCGTGCACATGGAAGAACGCTTGCGGATGCGCGTGGTGGGGCAGGACGATGCGCTCACGCATGTCGCGAACGCCATCCGCCGCAGCCGCTCGGGTCTTTCCGATCCGAAGCGGCCGATCGGCTCATTTATTTTCATGGGCCCGACCGGCGTCGGGAAAACTGAACTGGCGCGCGCGCTGGCCGAATTCCTATTCGATGACGAGCAGGCTCTGGTGCGGCTCGATATGTCCGAGTACATGGAGAAACATTCAGTCGCGCGGATGATCGGCGCGCCGCCGGGCTATGTCGGGTACGAAGAGGGCGGGCAATTGACCGAGCAAGTGCGGCGGCGGCCGTATGCCGTAATTCTCCTTGATGAAATCGAGAAGGCGCATCCGGACGTTTTCAACGTACTGCTGCAGATACTCGAAGACGGCCGGTTGACGGATGGCAAGGGCCGTACCGTCGATTTTCGCAACGCGGTGATCATCATGACGTCGAACGTCGGCTCGGCTTCGATTTTCGAGCTCTCGGAAAAGGATCCGAAACGCGCGCGTGAAGAAGCGCTGGAGGCGTTGCGCGCCATCTTCCGGCCCGAATTCCTGAATCGCGTGGACGACATCATTCTGTTCCATCCGTTGGGGAAGAAAGAGATCGAACGAATCATCGCGATTCAGCTCGCGCACGTCACGGCCTTGCTCGCGGAGCGGAAGATCACGCTTAAGCTTTCGAAGTCGGCGCGCGAGCTGCTGCTGCGCGAGGGATACGATCCGGTTTACGGTGCGCGGCCTTTGAAGCGGGCGATACAGCGATTGATTCAGGATCCGCTGGCGCTGCAGATTCTCGATGCGAAGGTGCGGCCGGGCGATGAAGTGCTGGTGGAGGCGGATTCGAGCGGCGAGGCAATGGTATTTACGCGTGAAACTGCGAAGGTTGGGGCAGCGTAATACTAGTGAGGCAGGGAATTGGGCTCGTTTTCGAGATGAGGCTTAAGATGCCGGGCTAGAAGCCCGGCGCTGCAAAAGGCTACTGCGGGAAAAGGCCAGCAATTTATGAATACATTTAAGACTGCATTTTTGCTTACGGCGCTGACGCTGCTGCTGATGGTCGCGGGCGGCGCGATCGGCGGGCGGCAAGGGTTGACCTTGGCGCTTGTCGTTGCTGTGGTGATGAACGGCGTGGCCTATTTTTTCTCGGATAAGATTGCGCTGGCATCGTCTGGGGCGAAGCCGATCAGCCGCGAGGAATCGCCGCGGCTCTATGCGGTGATGGAGCGGCTCGCAGGCAAGGCCAACATTCCCGTGCCCAAGCTTTATCTGATTCCTGAGGCGGCGCCGAACGCGTTTGCCACCGGCCGCAATCCGCATCACGCTTCAGTGGCTGTGACGCAAGGCTTGATGCAATTGATGGATGACGAAGAACTCGAAGGAGTGATCGCCCACGAGCTTTCGCACGTACGCAATTACGACATACTGACGTCTTCAATAGCGGCCACGCTCGCCGGCGCGATCATGTATCTCGGGCAGATTGGGCGCTTCGGAATGATCTTCGGCGGATTCGGAGGGCGCGGCGACGACCGGCGGGGCGGCGGCCTAGCGGCGCTGCTGATGATCATCATTGCGCCGATTGCTGCGATGCTGCTGCAGCTCGGGATCTCCCGGTCGCGTGAATATCAAGCGGATGCTTCGGGGGCGCAGATGGTCGGCTATGCAGATGGGCTGATTCGCGCACTGCAAAAGCTTGGCGCTTACAACCAGCGCATCCCTATGGATGTTTCGCCAACGACTTCGTCGCTCTTTATCGTCGCGCCGTTCAGCCCCGGGCAAATGCTCTCGGGGCTGTTCAGCACGCATCCGCCGCTCGCCGAGCGGATTGCCGCGTTGAAGAACATGACCATCACGCGCTCCTAGCGACCGCGCGAGTGTTCAATCGCGCGATGACGGCGGCGGGGGCTGGCCGCGGCCTACAGGGCTTCCCCCGCGGCTTCTAGGGCCTCCACGAAGAAACTATTGCGGGCACGTAAAGATTGCACAGCCAAACGCTAATCAGGCAAAGTTTCAAGTCGAGAATTGTAGCATAAGACGTGTTGTTTCAATGGCTTAACACGGTATCGGCGGCACGGTGAGTTTGGCTTTATGCGTGCCCTAATCCAATCCGCAAGGGAATTTCCGGAGGAGATAAAGACATGAGCGAGGATCTGAACCTCAGCCAGCACCAAACGACGGAAGGCACCACGCCGCGCTGGGTGGGTTTGGCCGTTGTCATCCTAGGGATTATTTCCATCGTTTCACTCGGAATCGGTTGGAGCGCGTCGTCGCACTCCCACGATTTGGCCCAGACTCTCGGCGCACAGTTGCAGACCGCCAAGCAGAATGAAGATGTATTGAGCCAGCGCCTGGCCAAGACCGAAGAGACCAACGCCCAGGTCGAGGGCGAACTCAGCGTTGTCACCGACAAGCTGAAACTCACGCAGCAGGACGTAGGCCGCGCCCGCGCGCAGGCCAAGAAGATCCAGGATCAGGACGCCAAGGATCTTTCCGAAATGCAGAACGCGGTCAATGGCCAGCTGGCCACCAAGGCGAGCGTGGATGACCTGAACAAGGTGAGCGGCGATGTCGGCGGCGTGAAGACCGACCTCGAGACCACCAAGAACAATTTGCAGATGACCCGCGGCGAATTCGGCACCTTGATCGCCCGCAACCATGACGATGTCGAGACTCTCCGCCGACTTGGCGAACGTGATTATTACGAGTTCACGATCGACAAGAAGGGTACGCGCGAGAAGGTCGGCGACGTGATGGTCGAACTGAAGGGTACCAATCCGAAGAAGAATCTTTACTCCGTGGTTCTCTATGCCGACGACAAGCGCTATGAGAAGAAGAACCGCTCGACCAACGAGCCGATGTACTTCTTCGAAGGCGGATCACGAAAGCCGGTTGAGTTCGTCGTGAATTCGGTTACTGCGACGAAGATTGCCGGTTACTTGAGCGTTCCGAAGTCCGTGCCCGCAACCGCGACGAACAACTCGTCCGGCAACTAAAAGTTCACCCTGATAGGAAGACCTGACACAACCCAAGACGGAAAAGGGCGGCCGGTGAAGCGGCCGCCCTTTTTATTTTTGTAGCGCCGGCGTCTCTGCCGGCATCTTACGAGCGCGGTTTTTCTTGACGATTCGCAGTCGTGCGCGGCGCGCCGTGCAAAATTGATATCCTGGTTGCGCGGGGTGGTCCGCGCGTGATTGTTGCCCGTGGTGGGACTTGTAATCGCCGGATGCCGGCAGGGACGCCAGCGCTACCAAGACCGCTACGCGGACTTCGTCAGAAAGCGGAGCTTGCGGGTTAGGAATTCTTTGGCCAGGGCTGGTAGCTCATCGTGCTTCAGCTTTCCCTGCTCGTAGAGCTTGACCTTGGCTTTGGCGGCTTTGCGCCGGCGATGCTGCCGCTTCCAGGCCATGAAGTTCTTCTCGTTTGCCATGCACTGCCTCCTCGAAAGTGAAGTCTAAATTGTAACGAACCGACACAAAGACGCAAGCCTTCGCTGTTTTTCGCCCTGCAAATTCGAGTACGATGTCCGGTCATGATTTCGCAAGTCGTTCACGCCCATCGCATCCTCACGCCGCATGAGGAACTGCATGACCGCGTCATTCTCGTTCAGGACGACCGCATCACCGCGATCGGGCACCGCGACGAGATTCAGGTGCCCGCCGATGCGCGCGATATCGTGGCGCGCGACACTATCGTTGTCCCTGGGTTCGTCGACATTCACATTCACGGCGCGGCCGCCCGGGACGTGATGGACAGCGAGCCCGATGTTCTTGCCACGATCGCACAACGTGTGGCGCGCCACGGCACTACCTCGCTATTGGCTACAACGGTCTCGGCGCCCCCGGAGGAGACGTGCCGTGCTGCGGCGGGCGTAGCCGCCTTCATCGCCAGTCCCAAAAATCGACCGTCTTCGCACTTCCCTCAAGCAGACGTCCTCGGAATCCACTTTGAAGGCCCGTTCATCAACCCTGCGCGGCGCGGCGTGCATCCGGAATCGGCGCTGGCGGCGCCTTCGGTTCCGCTGCTCGAGAGATTTCTCGCGGCCGCAGCGGGAACGGCGCGCATTCTGACGCTCGCGCCCGAGCTGCCCGGTGCGTTGGAGCTGATTGATCGAGCGCTGAAAGACAATCTCGTCGTCGCGCTCGGCCACACCGACGCGACCTACGATGAAGCGCACGCGGCCATCGAACGCGGCGCGCGGCATGCCGTGCATGTCTTCAACGCCATGCGCCCCTTCTCCCATCGCGACACCGGCGTTATCGGCGCGGTCCTCACGCACCCCGACGTGACCGCGGAAATCATCGCCGACGGTATCCACGTCGATTCTCCGGCTGTCGAAATTCTGCTGGCCAGCAAGGGAGCGGATCGCGTGATCCTGGTCAGTGATGGCATCTCCGCAACCGGAATGCCCGATGGCGACTATCGGCTCGGTTCCATTGATGTCCACGTAAGTAAAGGCGTGGCGCGAAATGACGAAGGCAGGCTCGCCGGGAGTACATTGACTCTCGACCGTGCGGTACGCAACATGGTGGAACTGAATGTGTCTCTGATCGACGCGGTGCGTATGGCGACGTTATGCCCGGCGCGCCGCCTGGGTCTGGCGGGCAAAAAAGGCGTAATTGCGGTTGGCGCCGACGCCGATATGGTTTTTCTGCATCAGGATCTGACGGTCGCCGGAGTAATGACCCGAGGCGTCGGCCCCGAGTAGAGGACTGGTAGCGCCAGACTCCGTGCGCCCGCTGAAATGCGGGCCGTCAAGATTTCTGCAGATTTTTCAACTCTTCAGCAAGACGTTCTCGATCGTAGGGACTGCAAGAGAAGTAGCGGCCATCCAGCTCGAAGGTTGGCACCTTCCTGCGCCCGTCATTGACGCGCAGAACCAACTCTTCGGCTTCCTCGGATTCGTCCACGTCGATCTCTTCATGCGCAAAGCCGTGCTGATCGAGGAATCTCAGCGCCTTGCGGCAATCGGGGCACCAGGAGGTGACATAGACTTTAATCTTCGCCATCGTTTCCGGTTTCTCGCTCATTGGATGCGGTTGCCCAGGCCGCTGAACGCGCTGAAATTCGTGCACCGATGATTCTAGTCTCTCACAGTTCTTTCATCGAGCTGTAACGCGATTGTAATTTCGTTTCCCGGTCGAATTGCGGATAATCCGCGGTCATGAATACGCCACGGCTGTCTCTTACGCGCAGTGACGCGGTTTCAGGGGGACCTCAGATCCTGCACCTGATTGGCCCGTTGGTGATGGCGACAACCGCGGATTTCCAGCAGTGGATGCGATCGGAGCCTGCCCAGACGGTCATTCTGGATTTCACCGAAGTTCCGTTTATTGACTCGGCCGGGCTGGGCGCGGTGATTTCCGTTTTCTTGCACTTCAAGCAGGCGGGGCGAAAGATCGCCCTTTGCGGGATGAACGAGAAGTGCCGCGCGCTAATGAAGATGACCAACGTCGAGCACTTATTCCAGACGTTTGACTCGCTAGACAACGCGCGCAAAGCCCTGGCGTAGGCGGCGGGATGTAGCTCAGGTCTTTTTATCCTGCGGCCGTTGTTTTTTTTCGGCTCGCGGCAATGCCCAAGTATTGGGCATCACTCCATCACGTAACCGAATTTCGCCAGCCGCTTTCCCTGCTCCTCATAATCCTCGGGCGACATATCGCGCGTGCCATTGGCATCATTCCAGCGATTATAAAAATTGAAGAGCGAGCAGACGGTGATTGCGTCGTAGAGCGCCTCGTCGGACCAGCCGGCGAGTTTCACTTCTTCGATATCGGCGAGCCGGATCTCATGCGCGCGCGCATTGGCCTTCTCGATGAAGGCAAAGAGCGCCTTCTCCG
Source organism: uncultured Acidobacteriota bacterium (assembly GCA_963841235.1). Taxonomy (GTDB): domain Bacteria; phylum Acidobacteriota; class Terriglobia; order Acidiferrales; family UBA7541; genus Palsa-147. Next base: position 483,792 of record CAWJBU010000005.1, read on the forward strand.
CATCCGTAATCGGCGCCGTGCGGAAATCACGAACTACCGCCTTCACTTTTTCCTTATCGCCGAGCAGTTCCCCCGCGACCGCGGAGTGAGCGCCTGTTCAAAACGGGCAATGATTGCGCGCCGAAGTGAACGCGGCGATCAATTCGCGCATGCCGGGTGACAGCGGCGAAGGCCCGCGCATCACTTCCTGGGTGAACCGCGAAAGATGATCGGTCGCTTTCGACTTGTAAGCGAAGAGATAGAGAATCTGCGGCACCGTCGCGCCCATTCCGCGCATCATCTCAATCATCTTCGCGCGCGGCCCGTCGGACTTCTCCTGCACGTCGCGCAGAAACAGCGGATCCATCGAGCGCACCTCCGGAAAATTGGCGGGCATTATCCCACAACGCGCAATTCGAAGGTCTAATGCAAAACAATTAGGCGGGTGTTGGTAGCACAGGCACTCCTGCCTGTGGCCGTTTGCAATATCTAAAGGCAGGATTGATGAACCGAGCGGCGATCAAGAGCTCTTCACGGCAGGAATGAATTTCATCGCCGCCGCATTCATGCAATAGCGCAAGCCGGTCGGCTGCGGGCCATCATCAAAAACATGTCCCAGATGCGCGTCGCAGAGCCGGCAGGTGACTTCGGTGCGCACCATCATGTAACTCGAATCCGAGCGCTCGACGATATTCTCCTTCGCAATCGGCGCCCAGAAGCTCGGCCAGCCGGTGCCGGAATCGAATTTCGTCTCCGAGCTGTAAAGCGCATTCGCGCAGCAAACGCAGCGGTAAAGTCCTTTGTCGTGGCGGTCGTAGCCTTGCCCGGTGAAGGCCATCTCGGTGTCGCCGTTGCGCGTGATGTCGTACTGATTCGGCGTTAGCAACTTTCGCCACTCGGCGTCGGTCTTCACAATCTTCGGCGTGGTGACAGTCTCAATCCGCTCGCCCGTATCGCTGAATTTCACGATGGTTACCGGCACAGGCTTACCGCTGGGATCGGCGGGAGTCGGCGGCGAAGTGACAGGCCCGGGACCTGGCCCCAACCCAAGCCAATTTCCATGCCGCCAAGCAATCGCCCCAATCACGCCAAACGCTGCCGCGCCAAACAGAAAATCTCTTCGAATCATCAACAGGTACCATTCCCTCATCGATACGATGCCTGAACAGCTTCAAAGTTGCACCTAGGGCTGAACGACGAACGAGCCATCCGGCGCAACGTAGCCGAATGCCATGCGCGGCGTGTTGAACGCAAATCCTGGAGTGCCGTTCTTGTCGAGTAGAATCAAGCCGCCGGTGCCGCGGCCGCGTTGGTGCAGGACTCGCGCGGCAGCCTTCGCGGCGGCATCCGGCGCCTGTCCGGCGCGCAGAAACTCGACCGCGGTTTTCGCCATGACCACGCGCATGATTGCTTCGCCCAGCCCTGTGCAAGAAACGCCGCCCGCCTCCGCATCGCAATAGCAGCCGCAACCAATGAGCGGCGAATCGCCGACACGCCCCGCATGCTTGCAGCATGTCCCGCCGGTCGAGGTCCCGGCGATGAGTCGCCCTTGAGCGTCCATTGCCACCGCGCCGACGGTTCCCATGGCGTGGTCCACGTGATGCTCCGCCGCGTGGCGATCTTCGCGGCAGCGCCGCCATGCCATGCGCTCGCGTTCCAGCACCAATTCTTCAGGATCGCAGAGCGGCAGTCCCTGCTCTCGCGCGAACTGCTCGGCGCCCGCAGCGATCATCATCATATGCTCGCTCGATTCCATCACTTTCCGCGCAAGGCGAATCGGATTGCGGATTCGCTGCACTCCGGCGACTGCTCCGGCCTTTAGCGTTGCCCCGTCCATCACTATCGCATCCAACTCGACGCGGCCATCGAGATTCAAGTGCGATCCAATGCCCGCGTCGAACGTGGGATCGTCTTCGAGCACGATGATTGCGGCCTCGACCGCATCAAGCGCCGCTCCGCCGCGCGCGAGCACTCTCCAGCCCGCCTCCAGCGCGCGGCGGCAACCCTCGCGGCAGTCTTCGACCGCACCGTCAGGAATATTCCACGCGCCGCCGTGAACGATGAGAGATGGTTTCAAGAAGGATTCGGCAAGCCCGCTACTCGCTCGCAAACAGAAGAAGCGTGAGGCTGACTGCGATCATCACCGGGCCTACAAGCGCCAGCCCCATGCCCAGCACCATCGGCAGCCTCCGCCGATGCCTGATCGGCTCGACTTTAGGCTCGAGAGGCCGCCTGCGCGAGCCGGGGGCACGCAATTTCGAGCGAAACATTTTCATGTCGGATGTGAACCAAAAAGCGACTTCGCGCCGCGATTGCCACAGCAAATCGAGCCCGGCGAGAAATACGAGGATTCCGACGAGGCCAAGAAGACGCGCCATGCCGCTAGCCTCCGCGATGCGCCGTGCGGCTGAGCAATGCCGGAGCGTCGTGCAAATCTCGGGCGGGCGGCGGAGTATCCCTCTGCGCTTGGGCCTGCGCGAGCGCCGCTTCGTCCGCGCCCGGCTCTTTCTTGGTGCGCTGCCAGGTGTAAATAATGCGGTGAATTACGGTAATGTTCGGCCCGATCGCGAGAAGCCAGAGCGCCAGCGGCATGCGATTCGAAAGAGCGGCGATAATCATCAGCACGATGCGTTCCGGCCGCTCCCAGAAGCCCACTTCGCAGCGGCCGATCAGCGATTCCGCGCGCGCCCGCGAATAGCTGACCATCACTCCACCGGCCATCGCCACGCCCACCAGAACCGCGTAAAGAAACCGGTTCACCTGCGCGTAATAAACCAGCAGCCCGAGAAAAAGAATCAGGTCGGAGTAGCGGTCGAGAATCGAATCCAGAAATCCGCCGAAAACAGTAACGCGCCCCTGTTTTCGCGCCACCGGCCCATCCACTACATCAAAAAATCCCGCGGCAATCATCACTCCGCCCGCGGCTGCGAATCGCCCGGCCGCAAATAAAATCCCCGCCCAGAGATTCAAGATCAGGCTATACCAGGTGAGAACGTTTGGCGGGACACCGGTGGATGCGATGCCAGCAGCGGCTCGGTCACGGAGCCATTCGAACGGGCGCGCGATGCGTCGCGTCAGCATCGGCCTCCGCTTCTATTCTTCGTCATAAATGGTCTGCAGGCGCACAACTTCAAGTTCCTTGGTCCCGGCCGGAGTGATCACCTTAACTTCATCGCCCACTTTTTTCCCGAGCAAAGCCCGGCCAATCGGCGAAGTGGTGGAGATCAATCCTTTCGATGCATCAGCCTCTTCGGTCGTTACGAGCTTATACTCCACCTCTTCGGACTTCTTCAAGTCTAGTACCCAGACGGTTGATCCGTAAGCGGCACGGTCTTTCGGCAAGCTGCTTAGATTGAGCATGGCGATATCTGCCATGCGCTGATGCAATTGGCCGAGACGCGCCGAAACGTAGGACTGCCGCTCCTTGGCGTACTTATATTCTGCATTTTCAGAGAGATCGCCGTGGGCGCGGGCGGTCATGATCTCTTTCGGGAGCTCGCTGTGCAGCTCGTGTTCTAGCTTCTTGATTTCGTCTTGCAACTTTTTTCTGATCTTGTCGGCCAGATCTGGCATTGTTTTTCGCGCGGGCGCACGCCGCGGCTGCTTCCGTTTCGCTAATCGCTTCAATTCCATTGAATTATAGAGGATTTACGCACACCCCTGCAAACGATGCTCCCAGGAGGGCTGATTGCGCGTTCCACAATTTGAAACGCCGATCAATCCTCGCGTGCTAGCTTGCCTTTCGGATCTTGCTCAGAGTTCATCTTCCAGAGGATCTGGCGCAGGATACCGAGCCATAGCACGGCGTCGCGGGCAGGTAGATTGAGGCGGCGGACGAGGCGGCGAATGCGCTGCTCGGCGTCGGTCACGCGGCGGCGGCCCAGATAGCCGCTGGTGCGCAACGCATCGAGCAGCATCACGGTGATGCGCTCGATTTCGACTGCAGTCGCGAGGGGCACTTTTTCGGATCGCCGAGCGCTCTTCGCATCGCGGATCAATTCATAAAGGCAGACGGCCACGGCCTGCCCGAGATTCATGGAGATATTTTCTTCGCGAGTGGGGATGCGCAGCAGCCAGTGGCAGTGGCTCAAATCCTCGTTTGATAAGCCGAATTTCTCCGAGCCGAAGAGCAGCGCGACGCGGCTCGAGGCCATGCGCTTGCGGATCAATCGAGCGCCTTCTTCGAGGCGTCGCAGAGGATGTTGCAGTTCGCGGTGGCGCACTGCCGTGGTTCCGACCACGAGCGTGCAATCGCGCACGGCCTCGGCGACGCTCGAGTACTGCTCGGTATTCGCCAGCACCGCCGTAGCGCCGACTGCGGAGCGCGCCTCGCGATACGCCGGCTCATAGGGATTCACCACGCGCAGGTGACGGAAACCGAAATTGCTCATGGCGCGAGCGGCCGCGCCGATATTGAGTGGATTCCGCGTCGAGACCAGCACAACGCGCAAACGGTCGAGTTCAGCAGCGGTAGGCAAGCCCGCCTATTCTAAAGCAAGCTTGCATCGGGATTCTGCGGGATTGCAGCGGGTTTGGTAGCGCCGGCGTCCCCGCCGGCATCCGACGAGCACAATCACGCCACGGGTAAAAGTCACCCGCAGACCACACAGCCCAACAACGCTACGCGATGGCAGCCCCAGGCGGCAACTCGTGCAACCAGGTATCGAGAATATCCAACTGTTCCTTTGCGGGATCCATGAAGACTACGCCCATGCCGATCCGCTCGTGGACGTAGATAATCTTTCCCTTCGCCACGAACGTGCCCTGGTCGTTGGAGATGCGCAGGTTGAGCTCGTCGCCGACCGGCAGCGCGTTCATGATGTCCACGTAACACCCTTTGCGGCTGATTTCGGTCACGCGGCCGGAAAGGCGCGTGGCGTTGGTCGCATCGGTCAGTTCCGTCGACGCGATAAAAGAGTAGCGCGGCACCATGCGCTTGGCGCGGCAGGTCGCCGATACGTCGCTTGCTGAATTGAATGTGTTTCCCAAGGTCATGCACCCCTTGAGAAAGATTGGCACGGTCAAAGGGTGGCTCGCCAGCGCCGGGAGGGGGGTTGGTGCGAAAAGAGAACCCCCCTCGATTGCTTCGTCGAGCCGAGGATTCCAGGCGCTGCGTTGCCCACATTCGTCTAGGCCCTTGCGGTATATTGAAGCCCGACATGCCTGTGACCATCTCCATGCTTCGCGCCGTGAACGTCGCCGGCCACAACGTGATCAAGATGGACGCGCTGCGCGAACTCTATCAATCGCTCAAGCTACGTGACGCGCAAACTTACGTGCAAAGTGGGAACGTCGTTTTCAGAACTGAAGAACGAGATCTCGCCCTGCTCACCAAGCGGATCCAGAATGGAATCGAGCGAACATTCGCATGCCGCCCCGATGTGATTCTCCGCACCACCGCCGAACTGCGAGACGTGATCGCGCGAAATCCGTTCGCGAAGCGCCGCGGCATCGAACCGAATAAACTGCTCGTCACATTCCTCGCCGCCGATCCTGGCCCTGAAGTCCGAGGCCAGGTCCTAAAGATCAAATGCGATCCGGAGGAATTGCACATCATCGGCCGCGAACTCTATATCTATTTTCCCAACGGGATGGGGCGCACGAAACTCTCATGGGCGGTGCTCGAGAGGGCGCTGAAGATTCCCGGAACCGGCAGAAACTGGAACAGCGTCATGAAGCTGCTGGAGATGGCCGAAGAGCTGGAAAGAACCGCGTAGGCGCTACGGACGAAAATCGACGCGGGCAATCGCTAATTTGTCTTACACAGAATCGTGCCCTGTGGATCGATCACTAGCTTCGACGGGCGGAACCGGCTCGTGAGATGAAATGAAGTCTGCGGCCCGGTGGCCACAACCGTTCCGAGCAGCACGGGCTTGCCGCCCGACGCGACGCCGTAAACCGGCACGGACGCTATGAAATAATCCGGGACGTTGTCCTGCTTCAGCTTGCCGCTCACCGCGAATTCCTGCCCGCGCGCCCGCGCCTGAAATTCCACGCTGTAGCGAGGGATCCCGGTCTGGCGAACCCATTCATCAAAAAACCAATCGAGCTTCTTGTTTCCCTCGAGGTCCATGCCCGGCGTCATTTGTTTTTCAGCGGCGCGCTGCAAATCTGCGGCGTCGACGGCCTGAAAGCGATGCTCCGTGAGCACCGAGCGCAGCATGGCCTCAAATCGCGCGTCCGGCGCTTTCGCCGCGGGATCGCGCAGCATTTCCCGCAGCATGTGAATCACCCACGTCCCCTTGCCGTAGATGATTCGCTCGTATGCATCCGGCGCTTTCGCGGAACGCAGGCGGTAGCCCAACGTCAGCGGCCCGGCATCATCCACGATTTCGCCGGAGTTCGGCACCGCTTCGACTAGCTGCGCGCGATAGCGTCCCAGCCAAGTGGTCAGTACATGCGCCGCCGGTTTCCGGCTGTCCGCGTACATAAGCGAAAGATAATTCGCCATCGCCTCCTGGATCCACGTATCGCGATAGCCCGCTGTTCCCACCACATTTCCCCACCATTGATGGGCGATTTCGTGAAAGGGCAGAAGCTGCGCCAGTTCGTCTCGCTCGCCCTTCTTCAGTCCTGCTTCTTCCTGCGTTTCGCGCGGCAGATAGGCGAGCGTCGATAAATAAATCAGTCCAGGCCAGCCCTGCCCGAAGCTTCCCGGAATCGGAGATACGGCCAGATGATCGAAGGGAAACGGCCCGTTGATGCCCTCGAAGAAATGGATGGAATCGAGAATCCTCCCGCCGAGCTGTTTCAATACTCCCGCCGGACTTGGAGGAGCAGCGCCTTCGGAGAACGACGCCATCGGCGGAGGTTCCGGGAGTCCGGAGTCTGGCTGGTGAAGATTTGGAACGAAGTTGGGCGAGCGTTCCCGAAGCCGCGACAGAATGGCGTCTTCAATCTGGCGATTGGCGTAAACCTCCACAGTCGCGCTTCCCGTTCCCGCCACTTGTTTCTCGTATTCGCCGAGATTGAATCCGGCGATGGCGATCGGCGACGAACTCATCCAATGTCCGCTGCGCCGGCCGGCATCCTCTCGCAGATCGCTCGGCGTGCCCGTGGCAACCAGTGTCAGGCGCCGCGGCCAGTGAAAGGTCATGTCGAACGTCGTGAAATGCCCCAAGCCCAGAACATGGGGATACCAGCTTCCGCGGTCGCCGACGAAATAAACTCCATTCCCCGCGTCGCCGATCACGCTACCGTGATAGCGAATTTCCAGCCGCAATTCCTCACCGAGCTTCATGGGCTGCGCCAAGACGATATATACGAGGTCGTTGCCGCGCAGTTCGAGTTCTTCCCGGCTCAAGTCTTCGTTATGGAAGTAAACCAGCGGCGCGCCGCCTTCGAGCGTGACGCTCTCGACGCTCAGCAATCGCGAAAGCTCGACTCCGAACACCCGGTCGCCGTCCCGCGCGGCCTTCAGATGCAAATGCGCATCGCCCGCCAGTGCGAGATCGTCCCCGATTGAAGTATCGAGGCGATAATCCACGGGCAGCATGTTCTCTCCCGCCGGCGGAGCGTCGGGGGCGGCAAACGACGCCCACACTTCATATTTCGGGCCGCCGGGCGCGTTGCGCACCGCGCCGATCAGCACGGGCTCGTCGCGCCTGCGATCTACAAGCACATCGAATGGGCCGGCTTGAGCGCCGGCAAGCGCCGCAGAGAAATAGGGCTGCGGATCGCTTGAAAGAAAATCCATCATGATTCGCAGCGAGTGGGAGGAATTTAGATTGCCGACTGTATTGATCCATTCCTCCGCGAAATCGCTATCGGACGCGGGTTTCACGCCCGAAGCTTCGAAGTGGCGGAGAAGTTCGGCGGCCGTGTCGTCAGTGAAACGGAAATAGGCGCGCGAGAATGCCTGGTCGAGCAGCGGCACGCCTACGAAATTAACCAGCGAGCGCCTTTCGGCCGCGTCGCGCGGCGTGGCAATGATGTGCGCGCGCCCGGTAAAAACTGCGCCGGTCACCTTTCCGTTGAGCGAGGTGAGAAATGCCAGCTTGCCTTCAATCAGTGTGAAATCGATCGCGCTGCGGCGCAGGGCGAGATCACGGACCGCAAATACGTGCTCGCCATCGGGCCGCAGTTCATTGAGCGCCTGATAAAGCGCGCGCGGATCGCTCGGGGCCTGCGCTGTCGGCAGACTCTGGCGCGCGATTCGGGTCTCGGGCCCCGCGAGCGGCGCCGTCCCCGATGCTCCCATGCGGACCGGCAAGGCTGCGCCGACCAATGCCGACACCAATCCCAAAGCCAACAAACCGCGAACCCCACTCCTCATGCATTCGACTGTAACAAGTAGGGCATTGAGGCGGCAAGCCGATGCGGGCGCGGCGCCGCGGCTTTGCTAGAATTTTTGTGTGCGACGCGTGGCGCCAATCGCGGTTCTCCTCCTGCTGGCCGTGTCTTCGGTCGCGGCGGATACGATTGTCCTCAAGAACGGCCGGCACATCATTGCCTCGAACGTCACGGAAACCAGCGACCGCGTTAGCTACGAAACTACCGCCGGAACACTCAGCCTGCCGCGCTCGATCGTCGATCGTATCGTCCGCGACGATCTTTCGCCTTCGGGTTTCGGCCGGTCGGAAGCGCCTCCTGTAAGCGCTCCGCGCCTGGATCTCAGCGAAGGCTTTGCGGAAATCGCCGACCGCGTCGTGCGCAATGGCTCGATCGATACGGCGCTGCTTGCAAGTCTTGAGAATGAAGCGCGCGGCCGAAGTCCCGAAGCCATCGCCAAAGTGGCCGCGGCGCATCATGCCGCCGCGCAATTTCTGGTGGCGAAAGGGCAACTCGATGCCGCCGCAAACCAGTACAAACGCGCCCTGATTTTCGCGCCCGATAGCGTGCCGTTGCTGCTGAATCTGGCGGTCCTCGATCTGCGCCAGAGCCAATACACCGCGGCGATGGATCCGCTTGAGCGCGCCCGCCGCCTCGAACCCGACTCCGCCGATGTCGCCAAGCTCATGGGCTGGGCGTATTCCGGCGCGAACAAACTCGATCAAGCGGTCGAAGAATGGAAGCGCGCCCTCAAGCTTCGCGGGGACCCCGAGGTCGCGAGCGCGCTCGCCAAAGCTCAGCAGGATCGCGACGAAGAAGCCAGCTATCGCGAAGGCGAGACCGCGCATTTCTCAGTGAAGTATTCCGGCGCTGCTGCTCCCGATCTGGCGCGCGGCATTCTCCGCGCGCTCGAAGAGCATTACCGCGATCTTCAATCGCAGCTCGATTTCTCGCCTCCCGAGCCGATCGCCGTGATTCTCTACACCAATCAAGCGTTCGCGGATATCACTCGCGCTCCCGGATGGGCCGGCGCTCTCAATGACGGCCGCATCCGCGTTCCGGTACAGGGCCTCACGTCCGTCACTAGCGAACTCAGCCACGTCCTGAAGCACGAACTCGCGCACAGCTTCATCACGCAAAAAACGCACGGCCGCTGCCCCACGTGGCTGCAGGAAGGCGTGGCGCAATTCATGGAGGGCCGCCGCAGCCGGGACGCCGCCGCGACGTTGATTGACGCCTACGAGCACAATTCCGCTCCATCGTTCGCGCAAATGGAAGGCTCCTGGATGGCGCTTTCGGGCGACGGCGCTGCGTTTGCCTATGCATGGTCGCTGGCCGCCGTCGAAGCCATCGTTTACACGGGCGGCATGAGCGACATTTCGCGCCTCCTCGATCACGTCGCCACAGACGCTTCCACGGAAGCGGCGCTCATCACCGCGCTGCGTCTCGATTACGCTGAACTGGCTCACCAGACTTCCGCTTACCTCCGCCGAACTTACGTGCGCTGACACGTTCGCTGACACCTTCACGCCTTCACACGCATCATAAAGCCATAGGGGAGTTTCCCCGACAATCATCCGCCTCTTGGAAGGAAATTCATCATGAAGCTCGCGAGAACCGTTGGCGGCCTGGCGATCGTTCTTGTGTTGTTGAGCATCTGCGTTACCGTCGCGAGCACGGCGCCCGCCGTGGACGGCCGTGCCGAGATCCAACAAGAGCCCGCCCCCGGCCAGCACGAAACGCCGAGTCAATCGGTCAACGGCAAAGTCGTGACCATCTCGAGCACGCAACTCACACTCGAAGTTCAAGCCGACGGCAAGACCGACACACTCGAATTCATCATCGACGAAAACACCAAGACCGATGGCGACATCAAGCCCGGCATCATGGCCACAGTCGATTACAACACCAAGGAAGGCAAGAAATACGCCTCCCACATAATGCCCGCCGAAGCAAAGAAGCCGTAGTAGCGCCGGCTTGCCCCGGATGCTACTGCGGGGCGTCCCCGCCGGCATATTACGAACGGGAATGTACGCAAGGGCCGGAATCGTGCGCGGCGCGCAGCACTAAATAAAATGCAATGGTTGAACGCTGTGGTCCGCGTGCAATTCCTGCCCGTGGTGTGGCCTGTGGTCGTCAGATGCCGGCCCCTCGCGGCTCGGGGTAAGCAGGGACGCCGGCGCTACCAAACCGCGGCCGCATACGTCGGCGCGACGGCCAAGCGAGCCAATGCTAAACTCAACTCGCGTATTTATTCGGGCAAGCAACGTGAAGACAAAAACGATAATCGCATTTCTCTTCTTAGGCGTTTTCATCCTGGCGGTCCCAGCCGCTCGCTCGCAGCAAAGCGCTCAAGCTCCCGACCGCCTCCATTTCGACGCTGATGACCGCCAATCCATGCACGCCTGGTACTCTCTCCATCACGACGAACTCCCGCTAGGCCTGAGAAAAAAAGATCGCCTGCCTTCCGATCTGGAGAAGAAGCTAACCGTTCACGAAGTTCTGCCCGACGATCTGCGCGCCCGCATTCACACGGTCTCAGGCGATTTCCTAGGCCGCGTCCCGCCGACCCCCGAGGGCTGTCAATACGTCTTCATCGGCGGCCACGCCGTCCTGCTCGATGCGAAAACGTACTACGTCTACGACGTTTTCCATTTTGAAAAGAAACCGTAGGAGCGGGCCTTTAGTCCCGCCCGGTGTTCGGCCCCGTTCTTATAGACTCGCCAATAATCCAGCCAATAAAGCCGCGCGTCGCGGCAGTTCCCGCACCACTACATGCTCGCGCAAACTATGCGCCCCATCCCCCACAGCCCCAATTCCATCTAGCGTCGGTACTCCGAGCGCCGCCGTCAAATTCCCATCCGATCCGCCGCCAGTCGTCGCCTCGTCCAACTGAAATCCAATCTCCCGCGCAATCGCCTGCGCTTGACGAAACAACCGCGCCACGCCCGCCGTCCTCTCGAGCGGCGGCCGGTTAATCCCGCCGCGCACCTCAATCCGCGCTCCCTTCAAAATTGGCCGCAATCCAAGCAATCGGCGCTCAAGCCCGCGTGCATCCCGTGCCCGCGCAAATCGCACATCCACCTGTGCCCGCGCAAATTCCGGCACCACGTTCGTCGCCGTGCCTCCGGCAATCACGTTTGCCTGCACGGTAATCCCGCGCCGCGGATCGTTCATCTTTATCAAGCGCGCAATCTGCAGCGCCAGTTCGTGCACCGCGTTCACCCCGCGCTCAGGATCGACGCCGGCGTGCGCCGCGCGCCCGTGCACGATCACTTCGACTTCGCCGATGCCTTTGCGCTGCGTCTTCGCGCAGCCTCTGAAGCCAAGCGCCGGCTCGAGCACCAGCACCGCCTTGCTCCGCCGCGCTTCTTTTTCAATAAGTGCCCGCGAAGCCTCGCTGCCGATCTCCTCATCGCTGGTCCATAGAAATACAATCTTCCGCCGTGGCGTGATGCGTAGAGCCCGCAACGCCTCGAGCGCGAAAAGCGCCAGCACGATTCCACCCTTCATGTCGAATGTTCCCGGGCCCCAAGCGCGCCCGTCCGCCACGCGAAACGGCATCCGCCGCAAAGTCCCTATCGGATAAACGGTGTCGAGATGCCCGAGCACCAAAATCTGGCCGGCCTCTGGTGATGTGCTCGCGCCGATTTCGACGCGCACCAAATTTCCGCGCCGCGCATCGCGCAAAATCCGCACGTCCCCACCGCGCCGCCGAAACTCTGAAGCCACGCGCGCCCCGCAACGATCCACCGACGCCATGTCCAAGCTAGGCGACTCAATCTCCACAATCGCCCGAAGCGCCCGCACCATCTCCCTCTCGCGCGAGACCAGGTAGCGATGCAATGCCGCGTCGTCGTAGGGGCGGGCCTTCAGTCCCGCCCGGTGTTCGGCCGTTTTCTCGGCCCAGTTTTTTCTTCTCGTCCGCATCAACATTCCGCTCAGCGCAAAATCGTAATCGCCAAAGCATGCCGGCTTCGATCGATCTCCGCGCAACTCCCCAAGCGCCGCGTATCCTAGCACGCCGCCGAGGGACATCGCTCCGCACGCCGGTTTAAATCCTCGTTAGGAATCGTCTTGTTGTTACTCGTAGCTTTCGATTGGTACAATACTAATCTCCTGGGTGGCCCCCCCTTAACAACGGGCCTAGCTAGATCTCGTGACCTGTTAGAAGGGGGTCTGCCCGGTGACAAAGGAACTACAAGAATTGCTGGATGCTGCCAAGAACGTCGAAGTCTCTGCGGAGCAAAAAGAAGAGCAAAGGCGGAGCTTCGCCTATGGAAATACGAACATCGAAAACTCGCGCATTACGCGCGAGACTGTCGACAAGGAAGCAGACGAACTGAACCGCAAATAGCATGCTATGGATTCTGAGGATAGGCACAGTGAGGCCCTCGAAGCTGAATTAATATCCGATCCGGACGAAAAGGCACGCCAAGAGGCTAGAAATGGCCTCCGACAGTTCGACAGTGCAATAGAGCAGATTGAGTACTGGCTTTCAACCTGAACGGCCCTTCAAGCTACGCCCATCCGCGATTATATCTCTGAACCGCCTGGCCCTTGAGGGACTCAGCGGCCTAGCTGGGAGTTTTCGTCCTGCAGGAATTGCCATAAGGGGTAGCAAGCATTCGCCGCCATCAGCGCATCTAGTTCCGGAACTCGTCGAAGACCTCTGCGACTATGTGAATGCAAACTGGAGCCGCTCGCCCATTCACTTGGCATCTTACATTTTGTGGAGGTTGAACTGGATTCACGCATTTGTTGATGGGAATGGTCGAACGTCTCGTGTGACTTCCTTCGTCGTACTTTGTGTGAGACTTGGTTATCGTGTGCCCGGGTCGCCCACAATACCGGAACTAATTTCTAGAGACAAAAAGCCTTACTACAGCGCACTAGAACTAGCCGATGCGATTTACGAGAACGAAAAAAAGATCGACGTCACTGCTATGGAAGAGCTCGTGAATTCGTTGCTGGCTATCCAACTGGCTTCCGTCATAAAGGATGCCCGAGCAGAACGGCCCTCAGACAAGCGGTGAGGCATTAAGTAGCACGCCCGCACGGTTTCGCTCCCCAGGCCTTTCAGATAGAATTACAGGATTGCGCGCAGCACTTCATCCGGCACACGCCACGCTGAGGCAAACATGATTCTTGACACCAACGCCATCCAGGCCATCTTGCCCCATCGCTATCCATTTCTCATGGTCGATTCCATCATCGAAATGGAACGCCTGAAGCGCATCGTCGGAATCAAGAATGTGACCATCAACGAGGACTTCTTCGCCGGCCATTTTCCCGGCAAGCCCATCATGCCCGGCGTGCTGATCATCGAATCCATGGCGCAGACCGGCGGCCTTCTGCTGTTGCTGGAAATTCCGGATCGCGAGAAGAAGCTCCTCTACTTCGTGGCCATTGACGGCGCGCGATTCCGCCGCCCCGTCGTTCCCGGCGATCAATTGCGCGTCGAAGTCGTCGTCGAAGCTTTCCGCGGCGATTTCTGCAAGCTGGCGGGCCGCGCGAGCGTGGGCAACGAGCTGGCCGCGGAGGCCACGCTCATGTGCAAAATGGTGGACCGCGTGCCGGCCGCATCCGAACCGGCGGAAACCAGCGCCGCGAACAGGAAATAACCCGCCGGCACGTTGAGCGCAAAGAGAGACATGTCAGAAATTCACCAACACGCGATCATTTCACCGCGGGTCCGGCTCGGTGCCGGTGTGAAGATTGGCGCGTATGCGGTCGTGGGCGATGATGTCGAACTCGGCGATGGCTGCGTCCTGCAGCATCACGCGGTCGTTCAAGGCCCCGCACGCCTCGGTCGCAAGAATCGCATTTATCCTTTTGCCGTCATCGGCGGCGACCCGCAGGATCGCACTTTCGCCGGAGAGCGCGTCTCTCTCGAAGTCGGCGACGAAAACACCTTCCGCGAATTCTGCACCGTGAATCGCGGCACGGCCAAAGGCGGCGCCGTCACCCGCGTAGGCAATCACAATCTGATCATGAATTACGCGCACATCGGCCACGACGACCAGATCGGCAACCATACAGAATTCGTCAACGGCGCCACTCTAGCAGGCCACGTCACCGTCGAAGACTACGCCACGATCGGCGCGTTCTGTCCCGTCCATCAATTCTGCCGCATCGGCCGCCACGCCTATATCGCTGCCAACACAGTGATCACGCAGGACGTGCCGCCGTTCTCGAAAATCGTCGCCCCGCGCGAAACCCGCTGCTACGGCCTGAATGCCGTCGGCCTCGAGCGCCACGGCTTCAGCCCCGAGCGCATCGCCGCTCTCGAGAAAGCCTATCGCCTCCTCCTCCGTTCAAAACTCAATACGACTCAAGCCGTCGCCGCGATGCGCGAAACCTTAAATGGGTCGGAAGACGTCTTACTATTAATAAGCTTCATCGAGTCGGCCGAGCGTGGGCTCACGAAATAGACGATGACTCAAATTGCTGAAACAACGGGTGTCGAGAACTGGGGCCTGATCGCGGGCAACGGCGATTTCCCGTTTCTAGTCCTTGAAGGCGCGCGCAGCCGCGGCATTGACATGGCCGTGATCGCGATCAAAGAAGAAGCCTCGCCGGACCTTGAGCGCCGCGCCTCGCGCCTGCATTGGGTCAGCCTCGGCGAACTGAGCCGCACGATTGATCTGCTGCATCAGGAAGGCGTGAAGCGCGCCGTGATGGCAGGCCAGGTCAAGCACAACAAAATTTTCAGCTCGATTCGCCCCGACTGGAAACTTGCGAAGCTTCTTCTCGCGTTACCGTCAAAGAACACCAACTCGCTAATCGGCGCCGTAGCTGCGGTGCTGGCCGACGAGGGCATTGAGCTGGTCGATTCCACAAAATTTCTCGGCGCGCTCTTGCCCGACGCCGGAATTCTTACCCGTCGCGGCCCGGACCACACCGAATCCACCGACATCCATTACGGCCGCTACATCGCCCAGCAAATCGCCGCTCTCGATCTCGGCCAAACCGTCGTAGTGCGCGATCGCGCCTGCGTGGCTATCGAAGCCATGGAAGGCACCGACGAAACCATCGAACGCGCCGCCCGCATTACCGCAGGCCAGCGCCTGGTTGTGGTGAAAGTTAGCAAGCCCTCGCAGGACATGCGCTTCGATGTGCCGGTAGTCGGCCTGCGCACCATCGAAGTCATGCGCCGCTCAAACGCCACGGCCCTAGCACTCGACGCCGGAAAAACTCTGCTCTTCGATCGCGACGCGCTAATCGCCGCCGCCGACGAAGCAGGCATCGCCATTCAAGCGTTCCCTCCAGCACCGCCACCGCAGGAGCGCACATAATGGCCGCGCCCAATCCCATTCGCGTAGCGGTGGTTGGAGTCGGTGATTTCGGCCGCAATCACGCGCGCGTCTGGCGCGCGCTCGATGGCGCGACGCTCATTGGCGTAGTCGACACCAATGCCGAGCGCGCTCGCAAAGTCGCCGCCGAATTCGCCTGCGAAGCCATCGCCGATATTTCGACGCTCAAGGGCCGCGTTGATGCCGTCAGCCTGGCCGTCCCCACCGTCGAGCACGCCCGCATCGGCTGCCAACTCCTCGAGCAAGGCATCGACGTTCTCGTAGAAAAGCCCATAGCTGCGTCGCTCGATGAAGCCGACGCGCTAATCACCGCCGCCCGCCGCTCGAATCGCATTCTCCAAGCCGGCCATCTCGAGCGCTTCAATCCCGCCGTAGTCGCCGCCGAAAAAATCGTCACGCGCCCACTCTTCTTCGAAGTGCACCGTCTAGGCGTTTTCTCCCCGCGCAGCCTCGACGTCGATGTCGTCTACGATCTAATGATCCACGATCTCGACATTCTCCTGGCGCTTCTCGATTCGCCCGTCACTGATCTCCGCGCCGTAGGCATCCCCGTAATCACCGACAAAGTGGACATCGCTCACGCCCGCCTCGAATTCGCCTCCGGCGCCGTGGCCAATCTAACCGCCAGCCGCGTCTCCACCGAAAAAGTCCGCAAGATGCGCTTCTTCCAGGAGCACGAATACATCTCGCTGGATTTCTCGCGCCAGGACGCTCTACGCGTCCGCGTAGCCGCGAACAATTCAGGTAACTCGGGTGCGAGCGCAGTCCCAGAAGGCAATCCCTTCGATCCCGCAAATCTCTCCGGCGGCCTCGACTCCGGTTCACCTGCAAACGACCCGCGCGTAAATTTCGAGAAGCTCCCCACGACGCCCGAAGAGCCTCTGCGCGCCGAGCTGCGCGCCTTCCTCGACAGCGTAATCACCCGCCGCCAACCTCGCGTCGACGGCCCTGCCGCCCGTCGCGCCCTCGAGCTAGCCGATCGCGTGATGGCAGGCATCCTCGAGCACGCTCGCCGCGTCCAACTCGGTGCTTACGCTCCCCAGGACATTCGATGATCCCGCGCACCCTGGTCCCAGTTGACGTTCGCCCGCTCGCCGCCACCGACGGCGCAAAGCCAGCGCCTCGCCGCCTCTCCTCGACGCTCGACCTGCGCACCATCGTCCCGCGCGATCTACCCATCAAGGAGCTCGATGGCCAAAATTCCGCCATCCCCTCTCACGTTCCCTTCGACGTAATCGTCGGCCGCAAGCTCATCGACCGCACCTGGCACCTCGACGCGCGCACCAGCTCCTCCGCGCCCATGCGCCGCATCGAAACTTCTCTCGATGAACGCTCCGTAGTTCCAGCCATCGTCGATCGCCCCAGCACCGAACAGGTGCAAAAGCTCGAAACGCTCCCGGCGCTAACCGCCGACATGCTCGAGGTCATCGAGCCGGACGTGATGACCACGGGCGACGTAAATCTGCTTATCGGCCCGCACGAGGAACGCGACGCCAAATGGAACAACGCCTCGCGCTTCGTCTCGCTGGCCGTCCACGTCGGCATAATTCTCCTCGCGCTCTCGTCGCCGGAAATGTTCAAGCACGTCCCGACAGACGCCGAAATTGCATCCGCCAAGGATCAGCTCCGCAACATCATCTATATCCCCAGCGACGCGCCGCGCAACCTCGCGCCGCCGGGCCCGAAAGTGCGCATCAATCCCGATATCATCCGCAAAGTCGCGCCGCCGGAGATTCCGTCGCCTGTCCCGGCTCCCGTTCCAAGCTCTCCTGTAGCGGCTCCCGTGCCGCCAAAAAATGATTTGCCGTCTGCGCCCGTTCCGCGAACCACTCCCACGCCGGCGCAACCGAATCCCAGCGCCATTTCGCCTATCCCGCCGCCCAAGAGCGATCCCACGCCCGGCAAACTCAATCTCTCCATCCCGAATTCGTCGCCCGGCCGCGCGCTACAGAATAACGTGCAGGACGCCATCAATCGCGGCAGCGGCGGCAAGCTCTACACCGACAATCAAAGCTACGGCGGCGGTGGTGGCGGAGGCGGCGGTGGCGGCGGCATGGGCGAAACGGGCGGGATTCAAATACTCACGCCCACGGAGGGCGTGGACTTCTCTCAATATCTCCAGCGCGTTCTCGATTCCGTCCGCCGCAACTGGATCGCCATCCTTCCCGAATCCGCGCGCATGGGCGATAAAGGCATCGTCGTCATCCAATTCAAAATCGAGCATGATGGCACGGTCCCGAATCCCGATCCGCGCCTGATGCGCACTTCCGGCAAAGATCCTCTCGATCGCGCCGCCATGTCCTCCATCCGCGCATCGAATCCTTTCGAGCCGCTCCCCTCCCAGTTCAAAGGTCCCGAAATCGAATTGCGCTTCATCTTTCTCTACAATCTTCCTCTCGACTACTACCAGTGAAACTCCAGCGCACGCAGGTGGTAGGCGCGCTTCTCCTCGCCGCCGTTTTGCTCGCTATCCTCCTGTACCGCTACTGGAAGTGGCAGGGATGAGCTCGCCCGCGCGCCTGGCCGTAATCCTCGGCCCCACAGCTTCCGGAAAATCTGCACTGGCCATCGCACTCGCCGGGAAGCTCAATGGCGAAGTGGTCGTCTGCGATTCCACGCAGGTCTATCGCCGCTTCAATATCGGCACCGCGAAAGTTCCGCCTGCACAGCAAAAGGGAATTCCGCACTGGATGACGGATCTGGTTGAGCCGCACGAAATTTTCACCGCCGGAGATTACCGCCGCCGCGCCGAAGAAATTCTCCGCGACATTCACTCCCGCGGGCGTTTGCCCATCGTCACCGCAGGCACCGGCCTCTATCTCCGCGCGTTGCTGGAAGGCCTGGCCGACGCTCCGACGCGCTCTGAAGAACTGCGCGCCCGCCTCCGCGAGCGTTCTGCAGGCCGCGGCCCGGAATATCTCCATCGCCTGCTGCGCCGCCTCGATCCCAGCTCCGCCGCGCGCATAGCTCCGCGCGACACGCAGAAAATAATCCGCGCCATAGAAATGCGCGTCCTCACGAAGAAATCCGTGAACGAGATCCACGCCGCAGGCCGCGCTCCGCTCGAAGGCTTCGCCCCAATCAAAATCGGCCTAAAGCCCCCGCGCCCGGCCCTCTACGCAAGAATCGAGCAGCGCGTAGAAGAAATGCTAGCCGCAGGCTGGCAAGAAGAAATCCGCGCAATCCTAAGCAGCGGCGTCGAGCGCAACGCAAAACCATTCACGTTCATCGGCTACCGCGAAATGCTCCCTCATCACTCCGACCCGCCGTCCGCGTCCGTCATCGCCGAAATCCGCAAATCCACCCGCCACTTCGCCAAACGCCAGCAAACCTGGTTCGCCCGCGAAACCAATGTCCACTGGCTCCCAAATTTCGGCGACGACCCAGCCGCCCTCCAACGTTCCCTGCAAATCCTAGCGCGAGCCCAATCCGCCATTCCGTAGCCCCGCGTTGGTACCGCTGGCGTCCCCGCCGGCGTTTTTGTGCGGCGTGTCTCCGCCGAAACCTAAGGGCAATGTTCTGAGTTTCAATTTCGTAGGGGCGCCGCTTGCTGCGCCCTCCGACGACCTCGCTCACGCTACATGCAATCGCCTCCGCGTACTCCGATTTACCTCCGCTCCCGTGATATTCTCTCGTCGTCCGATCGACCAAGGAGCCGCCGGAATGTCGTCCCCCGATCCCGCCAAAATCCAAAAATTCCGCGCACAACTCCATCACGAATGGACTTCCCAAGAAACCATCGCCGCCTGGCAAAAATGGCACACCCACCTAGCCGATTTCACCCGCCAAGTCACGGCAGCCCTCCTCCACGCCGCGCAACTAAGCCCCGGCATGAACGTCCTCGATCTAGCCAGCGGCGTAGGCGACCCAGCCCTCTCCGAAGCCCTCGCGGTAGCTCCCAACGGCAAAGTCACCGCCACCGATCTAAATCCCGCCATGCTCGATTTCATCAAAGACCAAGCCCGCCAGCGCAACATCACCAACATTAATTTCCGCCAAGCCAGCGCCGAATCCCTCCCATTCCCCGACGCCATTTTCGACGCCGTGACCTGCCGCTTCGGCATAATGTTTTTCCCCGACCTGAATAAATCCCTGCGCGAATGTCTCCGCGTCCTCAAACCCAAATCCCGCGCCACCTTCATAGCCTGGGGCCGCCGCGAGCAACCGTTCTTCGCCTGCACCGGCGGAATCCTGATGAAACACATCGAACTCCCCAAGCCCGATCCCGATGCACCGAATATCGCCATGTTCGGCGAACCCAATCGCATGAGCAGCGCCCTCGAATCCGCCGGCTTCGCCAACGCAAAAGAAGAATTCCGCACAGTAGAAGGCCGCTGGCAAGGCTCGGTAGATGAATACTGGCAGCAATTCAGCGAAGTAGCCGCCCCCTTCCGCGTAATCCTCAATCAACTAAGCCCCGAATCCAAAACGCAAGCCATCAACGAAATCAAATCCGCCCTAAGAAACTTCCAGCAAGGCCCAGAAATAATTCTCCCGCTAGAAATCGTAATCGGCACCGCTACGAGTTCTTAAAAATCACTCGTAGGGGCGTCCGCCTAGGCGGACTGCGCCCTCTTACGACCTCGCTGCCAACTAACACGTCCCCACGACCGCGGAGCTCTCACTCCATTACCTCTCGCAACTGAGAAAACGCCCCAAACTATGGAACTCTCGGCTCGCCCAAACGGAATGCTTAACGGCGGTCATTTTGTCTGCGCATGAACTCCGCGACTGAAATTCGCTCCGCGAATCGATTGCCGCACTGTGTGCGCACAATTTCGTCCTTACTTTCGACACTTCTACTGTTCGTCCCAGGCGCACCTCTCTCCGCCCAGCAAGCCCCAAAAATCTCCGTCGAATCCAACATCGTCACCGTCTCCGCCACCGTCCGCGACAAACACGGCCAAATCATCTCCGACTTGACCAAAGACGATTTCTCCCTCGACGAAGATGGCCGCCCGCAAACCATCACCTATTTCGCCCGCCAAAATGATCTTCCCCTAGCCGTCGGCCTGCTCGTTGACACCAGCCTCAGCCAGCGCCGCGTCCTAGATAAAGAGCGCACCGCCAGCTCGAATTTCGTCGATCACACTCTGCGCGAAGACAAAAAGGACCAAGCCTTTCTCATTCACTTCGACCACGAGGTCGAGCTCCTCCAGGATTTCACCACCTCCCGCAAAAAACTGGAGGCCGCGCTCGACCAACTGCAAACGCCGGAGCTCGAAGAATCAAGCCAAGGCGGCGGGCATCATCATGGCGGCGGCACTCTGCTCTACGACGCCGTTTATCTCGCCTCCAACGACATGATGAAAAAACTGCAAGGCCGCAAAGCAGTGATCGTTCTTTCCGATGGAGTCGATCGCGGCAGCAAAGAAACTCTCTCAAGCGCCATCGAATCCGCCCAGCGCGCCAACACCGTCGTCTACTCGATCCTCTTCAAGGACGATGAGCCTTACGGTTCACGAGGCGGATACGGCGGTGGAGGCGGCCATGGTGGCTGGGGCGGCCACGGTGGCGGAGGAGGCGGAGGCGGGCATCGCTACCCGCCGCAAGGAGAGCAGCGCCCCGACGGCAAGAAAATTCTCGATCGCATCTCCAAAGAAACCGGCGGCCGCCTCTTCGAAGTCTCAAAGAAGCAAACGGTAGATCAAATTTACGACGCGATTCAACAGGAGCTGCGCGACCAATACATCCTCGGCTACGTCCCGGACAAATCCCCCAACAGCTCCGACTACCGCAAGATTCACCTGGAGACCAAACAAAAAGATCTAACGGTCCAATCCCGCGACGGCTACTACGCCGAGCAACCCGTCTCCGCAGCGACCAGCCAATAATTCCCGCGTCATCGCCGATGATCCTTCACGTCCCCGGAGCTCCAAGCGCCGCCGACACCAGTTCCGTATCCAAGTATTCAGTCAACTCCCGCACCTTGCCACCGGCCAAACGAAGCACGAAGCAGTACCGGTTGTTGTAAGCCTTCCCCGCCTTGGTAGTGACGTAACCGCGGACTTCGGCCACAACAAAATCGCCTTCAGCAATAATTCGCTCGGCGGTCGCCCGGTACGGCTCGGCAAACTGTGAACGCAAGGGCGCGAGCAGCTCCTTCAGCACCGCCTCCTTCCCCTCATACGTCCGGGACCATTTAGTTTTCCCGGCAATCGTCCAGCGGACGTCATCGGCCAGGCCTTCGACGAACGGCCGCGAGTTGCCTTTCGCCAGCTCCGCATAAATCTGCACCATCATGGCCTTGTTCTCAGCTGCGCTCATATTGGAAGTTTCCTCCCCCTCCGCGTTCTCAGCGTCTCCGCGGTAATAATCCGGTCGGTGTCCACGATCGCTCCAACTCCCGCCATCGACCTCCTGTAACACAATTTTTTTGTTGAATCACAATCGCCGCGCGCATAATCCAATCGCTGAACCTATATCCCGCCAAGGAGGATCTCACATGCCAACAATCACCACCAAAGACGGCACGCAAATCTATTACAAAGACTGGGGCAAGGGACAACCCGTAGTTTTCAGCCACGGCTGGCCGCTAGACGCCGACGCCTTCGAGGACCAGATGATTTTCCTCGCCGATCGCGGTTTCCGCTGCATCGCTCACGATCGCCGCGGCCACGGCCGCTCCGATCAACCCTGGGAAGGCAACGAAATGAACACCTACGCCGATGATCTCGCGGCGCTCACCGAAACTCTCGATCTGCACGACGCCATCCACGTCGGTCACTCCACCGGCGGCGGCGAAGTGGCACGCTACATCGGCCGCCACGGCTCCAAGCGCGTCGCCAAAGCGGTACTCATCAGCTCGGTCCCTCCGCTCATGCTCAAGACCCCCGCCAATCCTGGCGGCATGCCGATCGAGGCATTCGATGAACTGCGTACCGCCGTCCTCGCCGATCGCTCGCAGTTCTGGAAAGATCTCAGCGCTCCGTTCTACGGCGCCAATCGCCCGGGTGCCAAAGTCTCGCAAGGCTTGCGCGACTCCTTCTGGCTCCAGGGCATGATGGCCGGCCACAAAGCCGTCTACGACTGCATCAAAGCCTTCTCCGAAACCGACTTCACCGAAGATCTGAAGAAATTCGACGTCCCCACGCTGGTTCTCCATGGCGATGACGATCAAATCGTGCCCATCGGTGCCTCGGCCCTGCTCTCCTCCAAAATCGTGAAAGGCGCCACTCTGAAAGTAATTCCCGGCGCCCCGCACGGCATGTGCTCCACACTCAAGGATCAGATCAACGCCGATCTGCTCGCCTTCTTCAAGACTTCGGCCGCGAAAGCGTCAGCCTAATCGCCAGCGCCCGGCCTTTGACCTTCGCGGCAAAGGCCGGGTCGCTGCTTCATTGCATCCAGCCGTCGCCCACAACGCCAATTGCATTCGTCGAATACGGAAAGCCTTCATTGACGCGCTTCAGGGCCGGTGGTAGATTCGCGCCCTCTCCGATTTGGGTACCGCACCTAGGCCCGAAACGAATATCTTGAAAATCTTTGGAGGCACGATGAAAAAAGCGCTCTCACTGTTTCTGTTCGCCGCGGCTTTGCTCACTGCAACCGCTGCGTCCGCGCAAAGTCCGAACTACGATGTCGGCCCTGTTTGGCGTGTGAACTACTACTCCATCAAAACCGGCCAAGGCGACGCCTTTTGGAAGGACTTGCGCGAGAATCTAAAGCCCATTTACGACGAGTTCAAAAAGGCGGGCTACATCACCGATTACAAAGTCTGGACGAACCCAGTAATCGATCACCCGGGCGACTGGGATGTTGCCGTCGGCATTTCGTATACCAACTGGGCGGCGTTAGATGGACTCGATGCCAATGGCGCAACCATCGCCGCCAAGCACTATGGCAGCCGCGAAGCGATGATAGCAGCAGGCAAGGCACGCAATGACTTGCGAGAGTTGGTCGCCAGCCATCTCGCGCGCGAAGTGATGCCCAAGTAGCTGGCGCTTCACGACTCGGCGAGTCGCCTATCCATTGGCGGGAAGTAACGTGTCTTCGCACCGTCCGGCCTCGCATTTGCGCACAAGGGTCGTTGGTTTGAATCCCTCATCCGCCCTGCTCACGCGGAACGGATGAGGGATCTGTCCTTTCCACCAAACTGCCGCCGCCTTTTTCTCCGCGACCTCTTCCATGGCACTCGCCGTTCAACGGCTTGGATCCCTCGACGAATCTCAATTCCGTGTTTTCGCCGCGTCTCAGGCTATAGAATACTCGCCAGTCAAACCCGCGGGCATTCGCACGCACGAATGGCCATCAACTCCAAATCGCTGACTCACTTCCTCAGGCCACAAGTCATTTACATCTTTGTTGCCGCGGTCGTAGCCGCTACCTTCTGGGCCATCGGACTGCAGATCAATCCCCTCACCATCATCGTCTACTCTCTCTGCATCGGTAATTTCATATCGTTCCCGTTGGAGCGATTGAGCTCCTTCTACCGAGGGCGCCCATTTCCCTACAATTGGCTGATCTTTCTGGCGTTCGTGCTCCTGCTCACGCCGTTCGTTTACGTGATCTCGAGCGTGATTGTCTGGAGGATCGCTCCACCTACTCCTCAATCGCTTTCACACTTGATCCTGACAGGCTGGAAGTATCCGTCGCTCATCATCGTGGTCTTCAGCGCCCTGACGTTTCTCTATAATTCCACCAAGGAGCGTCTCGAGCGCCGCAACCTCGAGCTCCAGCATTCCGTAGAACTCGGCGCTGCGCGCCTCGAAATGCAGAACCAGGAATTGCAGCGCGCCCGCGAGATTCAAGAGTCGCTGCTTCCCAAGAACATTCCGCAACTCGCAGGCTTCGAAGTCGCAGCCGCCTGGCATCCCGCTCGCGGCGTTGGCGGCGATTACTTCGACGTGCTCACGCTCGGCTACAACCGCCTCGCCATCTGCATCGCCGACGTGGTCGGCAAAGGCGTCTCCGCCGCTCTGCTCATGGCTAGCGTGCAGGCCACCGTCCGCGCCTTCGCGCGCGACACTGTCAGCCCCGCGTCGGTTTGCAGCCAGGTCAACAGCGTGCTCTGCGACAACATCGGCGCCGACAAGTTCGTCACTTTTTTCTACGGTGTTCTCGACGCCGGCAAACACACTTTTCAATATTGCAACGCCGGACATCCTTATCCCGTTCTCGCATCTCCGGGCGCCGTCCGCCAACTCGATCAGGGCGGCGCGGTCCTCGGTGTTTTTCCCGCGTGGAAATACGAAGATTTGACCGTCGAGCTAAGCCCAGGCGATCGCTTGCTCCTCTTCACCGACGGAATCACAGAAGCGGCGGCCGCGGACGGCGAGGAATTCGGCCTGGACAAAATCGAATCCTTCGCCAAATCTCACAGCGCAAGCTCCGCGTCGGCTTTGAACGCCCTCCTGCTCGCGCAAGTCTCAGAATTCTGCGGCGCAAAATTTCACGACGACGCAACTCTCGTCGTAATCGCCGTAAACTAGCGTTCCCCCCGGCGGCTTCAGCTAGCAAAAGAAACGGCCGGCAGTCTTTGCTGCCGGCCGTTCAATCTTCCTGTTCGTTCTAGCTTCGACTTAACTTCTCAGCTTAGCGACGCCCGCCGCCATGTCCGCCGCCGTGCCCGCCACCACCGGAGAAGCCACCGCGAGCGGAGCCACCGTGGAACCCGCCGCTGGCCGCGCCATGAGAGAAGCCGCCCGAGCCGCGCGCCACGGGGCCAGACCTGAATCCGCCGCGTCCTTCGAACCCGCGTCCGCCCTCGAATCCACGCCGGCCATCAAATCCGCCGCGCCCGACGAACCCGCGCCCGCCGTAAAACCCCCGTCCGCGGAATCCATGGAACCACGGACCCGCTCCGATAAACACGCCGCCGGAGAACCAGCTAGGTCCATAGTAGCCATAAGGCGCGCAAGCGTACGGCGCGTACGGGTAGTAGCCATAGGCGCAAATCGGTGCCGGGCCGTAGTAGCCCGGGCCCACTCCTACGCCGACCACAACTCTCTGCGCGCTAGCCAATGTTGCCGTTCCTAGGAAAATGCCAAGTATTGCGAGAATTCGTAGGTATCTCATGTCAGAACTCCTTCTGAGAGTCCCGATCCCATCTAGAAGCACGACCGAAATCCGCTTCAACCTAGCGACTCTCGCGATACATAAATGCACAACCCCTGCCAAACCAGTCCTCCGACGCGAAACACGATAACTACCCTATTATCAATGGGTTGCTGGATCCGTCCGGTCCGAAAGCGCCCTCGAATCCCCGTCCCAACGGTGCTTTTCAAGCGCCACTGCTGCTTTTCAACCACCTCACGCCGGAGCTTTAGCAGTATTTCTTCGTAGGGGCGTCCGCCTAGGCGGACTGCGCCCTCCGACGACCTCGCCGTAACTTAAATGCTACAACGCGACCGCGGAAGACCACGCCGCTGAAATCCTCTTCCTCCGCCCCTATCCTCAACTCCAATTGACAGCCGCCATTCCCGAGGACGATACTTGCCCGGCAAGCGCAATCCGCAATAGGCGCCTCAATGAAAAAACGACCACCAAAAAAATCCGCGGCAAAAAAATCCAGCGCCAAGCATCCCGCAAAGCGCCCAGCCGCAAAACCCCCCGCCACAACCACCGCCGGCAAACTCTCCTTCAATCACGCCATGATCTACGTAAAGGATGTCGAGCGCGCCAGCCGCTTCTACCACGATCTCCTCGGCTTCAAGCTCATCGAAGATTTCCGCTACGAAGGCAAATCCGTTTACGCCCGCCTCTGCGCCCCCGGCAACGACGGCACCATCGCCCTGCACCAAGCCGGCCCCAACGATTCCATCGCCAGCGACGGTGTCCGACTCTATTTCGAAATCCCCGAACTAGACAATTTCTGCCGCAAGCTGCAGCAAACCGGCTTCTACCTCCCCAAAATGCCGCAGATGATGCCCTGGGGCTGGCGCCACGTCTATCTGAACGATCCCGACGGCCACGAGCTAAGCCTCTACTGGGCCGGCCCCAACCGCATGAAAAAAACGGTAATGAAGACCGCGAAAAAAGCCGCCAAAGCCTAATCCTCAAGCCACGGGCTCCACGCGCTGCTCCTATTTCCCAACCCTCTTCGCCGCGAATTCCACGTACGTCGCAAACTCCTCGGGCTTGCCAGCCGGAGCGATTTCGAATTTCTCACCCACCGAATCCGCTCCCGTTCGCGCGTAAGTCATGCGGCAGCGAGTGCCGCCCGGCGCCGCATCGCTCACGAACTGCAGCGCATCCTCGCCGTGCGGCACGCTCAACGAATACCGGATCACGTGGCCCTCGCCATCAAAGAAAATCGCGCGCACGCCGCCGTCGGCAGGATCGTGGTAAAAATACAAGAGATCGT
The DNA here is from genome assembly GCA_963841235.1 of uncultured Acidobacteriota bacterium. Classification (GTDB taxonomy): domain Bacteria; phylum Acidobacteriota; class Terriglobia; order Acidiferrales; family UBA7541; genus Palsa-147. The sequence goes on from CAWJBU010000005.1 coordinate 510,663, forward strand.
CATGCACAAAAGCAGCGCGATCCTTTGTCGCGGGATAATCCAAATGCGTCCTGCGCACCAGCACCGTTCCATTCAGTTCAGCCCGCACGTTGGACGTTCCCTTCGCCTGTCCCGGCTGGCCTCCTCCCGTCCATGTCCATTCGCCAAGCAGAAAATCAAAATCCTTCCAATCGTTTGCAGACCGCGGTTGCTGCGCGCCCGCCGACGAAAGCGCAGTCAGCAGAATCAGCACCGACATCGCCCTCCAAGCCATTTCGCACCTCCTCAACGCCGCCAAGCTATTTCCGATGGATTCCAAGCCCGAGCGATCGCCGCATCGCCTCTCGAACAATTCAGTGCCCGGTTGCCACCGCGCCGCCGTACCGCTGTGTCGCATATCCGATGATTAATCCCACCATGCTCCCCGGCAGGATGATCGCGAAGTAGTGTCCATGCTCCATAAAGTGCGCCACGATAAACGCCAGCACGAACCCGACTCCCAACCCAAACAAAATCCCCATCACCAGCGAATTCACCTTACGCGCAAAGAACCCAATGGCCACCCCGGCGATCAACCCTTTGATCGTCGACCCCACAACAATCCCAACAATCTGCGCCCGGGCCTCAGGCGTAAACCAAGCGGTAGTTCCATCCAGCGCCCCAAGGACCACCCCCAGCAAAATGCCAAGCCCAACCTTTTTCATCGAAGAACCTCCGTCAGCTCGGACCTCTCCCTAACCTTCTATACAACAAAATGTGAGAATCCTTTAAACGCCCATGTCCGCGCCACTGGCTCCGTTGACTTGCTCGGCGGTGCATGATCTGTCGGTCGTAGGGGCGCGGCTTGCTGCGCCCGCCCCGCGTAAATCTCACCGGTGCGTATCCCATTGCCTCCGCTCGTTTTTTCCCCGATCCCAAATCCAGTTGACATCTCCGCTCGCGCCCCGAACAATCCCACCATGCCACGACCAATCCGCATCTTTCGCGCAAGCCTCCTGCTAGCCGCCCTGACGTTCGCTCTACTTCCGAGAGCGCGGGCTCAACAAGCTCCCGCCGCCATCTCCAGCGATCCCGCGCGCGACGCCGCCAACCCGGCCGCGATGGAAACCATGCAGCTCCCCAGCCACGGCGCGCTCCTCAACGCGCTCGTCTACATCGCCGCCGGCCCCGGCCCGCATCCGGTCGTCGTCCTCCTCCACGGCTTCCCCGGCAACGAGAAAAATCTCGATCTCGCGCAAGCCGTTCGCCGCGCCGGCTGGGACGTCCTCTACTTCGACTATCGCGGCTCCTGGGGCTCCCCCGGCGATTTCTCCTTCACCCACTGCATCGAAGACACGCAAGCCGCCGTCGCCTACATGCGCGATCCCGCCAACGCCAAAAAGCTGCGCGCCGATCCGAGCCACATCGTCCTGATCGGCCACAGCATGGGCGGCTTCATGGCCAATTACGCCGCCGCGCAAGACCCCAAAATCGAAGCAGTAGCAATGATCAGCGCCGCAAATCTAGGCGGCATGAGCGCGCGCCGCGAAGCGCCCAATTCCAGCGATGAAGACGCCGTAAAATCAATCGCCGCGGCGTTAGCCGCAGAAGGCATGGCTCCGCTAGCCGGCTGCACCCCCGAAAGCCTGGCCCGCGAAATCCTAGCCAATCACGCCCAATGGGACTTCGCCACCAACGCCCCAAAGCTAGCCACGCGCCCAATCCTGGACATAACCTCCGACGACGGCCTGGCCCCGGCAAATGACGCCTTCGTAGCCGCCGCGAAAAAAGCCGGCAGCACAAAAGTAACCGCAGCTCACATGGCCACAGACCATTCCTATTCCGACCATCGCATAGCCCTAGAGACGACAGTCCTGACGTGGCTCGCGACGTCGCAAAAAATGTAGCTCAGGTCTTTTTATCCTGAGCCCCTCACCGGGGCCGAAGGACAGACCTGAGGCCGTTTGCATTTTTCTTACACTTTTGACTTCTCCGCGCCTCCATCCCCGCTGTCATTCCGAACCCGCACCCTCCCAAACGTTGTCATTCCGAACCCGCCTTTCGGGTGAGGAATCTGCATTTTCTCCTCTTTTGGCGCCCAGTTCGGCCGCCGCCTGTCTCCTAAAAGGCACGCGTTTTGACACGATTAGAAATGACCTCCGTCGTTTGTTTTCTATGGGTTACAGCGATTTCTAATAAATTCGCACGCGATTAGAAATGGGTCTCATCCGAGCGGTTCGAGGAATGAGGGTTGTAGGGCGCGGACGTTTCTTCCAGCCTCCAGAACATTTTAAAATTTTTGGCGCACACCAGCAGCCAGCTCAGGAGAAGCAGCCCCGCGCTTAGGGACTGCCAACTACCCGGACCTTTGTATCACAATAGTACCAAGTTGTCAACAGTTTATTGTGAGGTATCGAGGCAGTTCCGATCCGGCGCCAGGAAGAAGAGCGACGCACAAATCCGGAAAGAAGGGGGGAAAAATCAAAAACGGGACCGGAACCCCGACCCTTGCCACAAAACGGGAACGATCGGGCACCCGAGGCAAAACCTCGCAAGAGAGTGCGCCACCCGCCCGCGCCACACGACTTTCGTCCCTCATCCATAAAGCTACCCTCGCTGAGACCCAATTGAAAAGGAACGAGCGAATTCTTCATACCACCATATTCTCGTCGGCACGTCCGCCAGCGACACTACCTCTCTTAGCGCCTTTTGTTGAGCACGGTCATTGGAGACGAAATCGTCGCAGTAAGGAAGATACACGGACATAAACAGATCATTTCGGCCCGCTACATTTGATCGCTGCTCTTCCGGCACGCATCGGTGAAAGAGTGCGACATTCAAAGCAGACAACAGCGCGCGAAACGGCGGGCACTCCATAATGAAACGTCGAATCGTTTTCTCGTCAACTCGCTTGCCCGTCGCTCGTTCAAATAAGTTGATGGCAACCTTCCAATAGTGCCCGCCGGAGCGCTTATAAATGGCTTCCAGCTCAGAGGCGGACTCTGGCCTTCTGGTATCCATCGTCTCAAAGTTCCTTTGAAAGCCGGCGCGAACAGGGTCAAAAACACCATCGAACTGTTTGCTAACGTGGCGCGCCGACTCTCTCTGTTCGGCAAAGAGGTCTTCATACTCCGAAACGTCCCCTTGGCGTATGAACTCCTCGTATTCAGTAGACCTTACGTCGAGTCTCGAAAAATCAAGCGTGCCATCTCGCAGGAATGCTTCAGCCAACTTCTTAGTGATTTCATGAAAGGGCAGCAATATATCGCTGTCGCTCTGCAAGAATCGTCTGCATAGTCCACGCAGGCCCTCACGTCCGCGATTGTCGCGATGCGCGATAATTTCATCGATCACCGTCCCGTTCAGTCGAACAGTGTAGGCGGCAGCCAGACCTGCGAATAAGGGCGCCGCTGTCCCACCGTCGCGGTACAGAGCATTGATCCCGCTTGTGTCAAAACTCACGATGGGCTTCACGGCAATCTTGCCATTTCGAGAGACTAGCATTTTCGGTTATCTTCGCTAGTATAAGTTTCGAGGATTTTGAAATGCTCAAGCCCGGCGCAGCACGCGAATCGGATGGACGACGAGATTACCGGTCGGATCAAAGGCAGCCAGTTCATGGCCGCGGATTTTACAGGGCAGCGGCCGGGCGCTTGCTTCGAGGCTGGCCTAATGCTTGGGCTTCGTCGGACGGTCACCTGGATTTGCAAGAAGGGTGAATTGACGCAACATCACTTCGACACTCGACAATTTAACTTCATCGATTATGAAAGCGCCGGCTAGGCCAGAAAGTGACTGTACTAGCGAATCGTCGCGATCGAGGGAGAAGGGCCCGAGCTAAGTACGGACGAGTTACGTCGCGCTTCGACGCGCGGGGAGATTGCTAGGGCGTGAGTAAACCTTTCCACTGTGCCGATCTCGACCCAACACTTCAATTCTCGGCTGGTCGGGTCGGCCGAACGTTGAAATGGTCACTTCTTTTCTGTCGAAGTCTCGTGTTTTCTGACACGCCTCTACTCCACAACCCGCACCTAATGTTACTGGTTCCCAGCCCCGAATTCAGGCCTCTTCTAGAGACCACTACGTATGGTGGCTGTCCGCATGTAACGGCTTCGTTACGCCAAGAAAATATTGAAGGAATTCTATCGTCACAACTGGATCTCGCACACAGGGGTGCGAACGGCATTGTCCTTGAGCATCAGTTGAGTGCGGCCAGGCTCGGTCAGGTTGAGAAACTGAAGGCGGACCGAAAGCTAACTCTGGGAGCTTTCTACCAACAAGCGCCACAATACCGCATCTACGTCGATCAACTTCAATCCTTATTCGTAGACGCGAAGCGTTATCGGTTGTATAAAAACCTTCCCAGTGATTACCGCAAGCACGTTGAATCGGCGGTTGAGTCCATCCTCGCGATGTCAAATGTACCCAGGATACGAACAGCTACAAAGGGCGTTCAAGCTAGACTGCTGAGTCAACCATTAGACCAAGCGATTAGGCGGAGCGACTTGTGGCCAGAGCTTAACCGGTTCAAGTTGAACTCGGTAGAGTTGGACCTGCTACGAAAATGGCTGCTGATCCTGCCATACAATCGAAACATTGCGGAGTCTGACGGATTCGATATGTCCTATTCGAGCGGGTTAACGCCCCATCTCGTTCGGACGGCACTGGGGCCAGAGGCTTATCCCCAGGGCAGAACGTGGGAAATTCATCCGGAACTCGTATACGAACCGAAGGCCATTTTCGAGGTGGATAGGCTTAGCTTCGCGCAAATTGCTCAAATCCGCCAACGGCACGATTTTGATGAGACGGTAAAGGCGTTTGAAGCGTGCGTCGAGCATGGCAGTGCACACGAAGCTAAGAGAGCCATGCATGCGCACATCAAAGTGCTCGATCAAGCCATCTCCGATCATCTGGGAAGCTCACGGAGAATCAAAGCACCGCTAGCGATCGAGGTGCTTCTTGATTCCGCTAAAGAAGTGCTCGAGTATAAATTCCCGCTTCTAAAGCTCGTCCCCGCGTGCGAGACGCTACTCAGTCGAATTACGGATCGATGGGCTCTGTCGGTTAGGAGCCCACGGTGGAAAAGGTTGGCCATGGTAGGCGAGAGCATCATCGAAAGCGCTAGGCGAGAAAAGCCGGACAATTGAAATTAAGAGGGCGGGTGGCGCAGCCTTTTACCGAAGATTTGAGGTGTGGGTCCCCCATCATTCCCGGTTTTGTAGTATGGGAAGGGTGGGGGGTCGGCCCCGCCTTTGACCCCGACGGGTAATTCAGAAAAACACGGCGGGGGAGACGTGGAATCGTCTGCTTAGTTTGGCGATGTGGGTTTTGTTCAGCTCGCGCTTCTTGTGCAGGACTTCGGAGACGATGCTTTCTGAGCCGAAGATGGGGATTAGGTCTTTTTGACGGAGATTGTTGGCGTCCATCAGCGCGCGAAGGACGCTGAGCGGGGAGGCATCGGGAATCGAGTGATACTCTTCTAGGCTGGTCTCGATTGCCACGTGTTCTACGGACGGGCCTTGCGAATGCGTACACATGTGTGTACACTGATAACGAGGACCGTAGCCATGACCACAATCAAAGTCGGTGTGCGCCAGTTCCGCGAACGAATCGCCACTTTCCTTGAATCGGATATTCCCGTGGCGGTCACCAGACGCGGCGAGACGCTCGGCGTATATGTTCCCACGCGGCGGAAGCGCGCGAAAACGGCGGACCTTTCCGAGCTCAGAGCCGCGGCCGACCGTCTTGCCGAGGCGCTGGCGAATGTTGATGAAGAAGAGTTGGTGAGCGAGTTTAAGGCGTTGCGCCGGCGCGGAAAGCGCACTGCTCGCTGAAATGATTGTCCTGGACGCGAACATCCTGATCCGTGCCGTCCTGGGACGCCGCGTTCGGCAGATCATCGAGACTTATTCGGGACAAAGCGTAAGATTTTACTCGCCAGATGTTGCCTTCGATGACGCCGGGAAATATCTACCTCGCTTGTTGAAAAAGCGCGGCGTGTCGCTGTCCGATCTGCCAGCAGCCTTCAAGTATCTCCGAAAGGTGATTGAGCCCGTCGACCGTAAACTTTACGGCGTCTTTGAAGAAGAAGCTCGATAGCGGTTGCGCGGCCGAGACGAGACTGACTGGCCGGTGCTCGCCACGGCGCTTGGACTAGCTTGTGGCGTGTGGACTGAAGATAAGGATTTCTTCGGCACGGGCGTTGCGGTTTGGACCACAGATCGAATCGAGATTTTCCTGAAGAAGAGAGTGCGGGCGGGTGGGACACGCGAGCCAGAATAATGCGCCGTCGCGGTCCTGGCGGAAGCGCGGGAATTACCGATTGGAATAGGCCGCAGCTACGACAAAAAAAGATGTTGCTCATTTTTAATCGGGACAAAACACCGCTTTTTCGCGAACGCGATTAGAGACCGGAAACGTCAAAAGCCCCACGCGCAACTACGGCGTCTGCCTAGGCGGAGGCGCCGTGTGTGCGCGAGCGCTTACGTTGCCGGTGGGCGTATAATGTTGGCGAATGGAGCTGCTGCTGACCTACACCTCGCAGGCTGCGCATAAACTCGCCGAATGAAATCTGCACAGGCAGTGGACAATCGGGAACGCGTCTTTCTTCTGGGGGTGACCCTGAAGAAGACTACGCCGCACCGCAGCGGGGCTGTGGAGCGCGAATCTTTGCTGGAGCTTGAGGAATTGGCGCGCAGTGCGGGAGCTACCGTTACTGGTAGCTTGATGCAGGTGCGCGAGGCGATTGATCCGGCGACGCTGGTGGGCAAAGGCAAGCTGGACGAAGTGAAGATGGAAGCGAAGATGCACCGGGCGCCGTTGATCATCGTGGACCACAATTTGACGCCGGTGCAGCTGCGCAATATGGAGCGGATCACCGAGTGCCGGGTGATCGATCGCACGCAGCTGATTCTGGATATTTTTGCGCGGCATGCGCGGACGCGTGAAGGGCAGTTGCAGGTGGAATTGGCGCAGCTCAATTATTTGATGCCGCGGCTTTCGGGGCAGGGCGTGGATCTCTCGCGGTTGGGCGGCGGCATAGGGACGCGCGGGCCTGGCGAGCAGAAACTGGAGACCGACAAGCGGCGGATTCGCGAGCGCGTGGGAAAAATTCAGAAAGCGATTGATACGGTGCGGCGGCAGCGTACTACGCGGCGCGAGGCGCGGCAGGCGATTCCGCTCGGAACGATTGCGCTGGTCGGTTACACGAACGCGGGGAAATCGACGCTGTTCAACGCGCTGACGCACGCGACCGTTCTGACTTCGTCGAAGATGTTTGCGACGCTCGATCCGACGATTCGCGGCGTGCGGCTGCCGTCGCGGCGGCGCGTGCTGCTTTCGGATACGGTCGGATTTATTCGCGATCTTCCGCCGGGATTGATCGCCGCGTTTCGCGCGACGCTCGAGGAAGTGCAGGAGGCGGCGCTGATTTTGCATGTGAGCGATATTTCCAACCCGCAGCACAGCGAGCACGACGACGAGGTGGTGAAGATTTTGCGCGAGCTGGGCGTGGAGAATCGGCCGCGGCTGCGCGTGTTCAATAAAATTGATCTCCTTTCGCCCGAAGAGGCCGCCGCGTTGCAGAAGGCTGCGACGAACGGCAACGGCGGTGGCGAGCGCGGCGCGTTGGTTTCCGCGGTGACGGGCGCCGGGCTCGAGGATTTGCTGGCGCAAATTGATGCGGCGCTGCCCGTCGATCGCGTTACGCGGGTGCATTTGCGCGTGCCGCTTTCGGACGGGCGGACGCTGGCGATGGTGTATGCCGCGGGGCGCGTGCTGAGCTCCGAGCCTACCGATGCGGACATTTCGCTCGAGGCCGAAGTGCCGGAATCGCTGGCGCGGCGACTGGTGCCATATGCGATCTAGTCACGTAGCGAAAGGTAAAAGCTGTGAAAATCCTGTGGAATCTAGGGGTTTCGTGAGGGTCCTCTGCGGGGCCGTTCTGCAAGTGCTGCTCCAGCGACGCTGCTTTGAGTCGATGTAAATTAAAGAAAATAAAAGAGTTATTGGGGTGTAGGAGTGGCGGTATTCGCGCCGGTGCGGCTCAAACGGGCTGAATTCGCAGTTTGGAGATTTGCACAACGGTAGGGCAATTTGTGTCCTAAGCGTTACCAGATGCGGGACTTGCGCTGGGCTCATTTTTGCGGCTGTGGGGTTTTTCGGAGCTTGCGCCTGACACGGAGAGAGCGCACCGCAGAGACACTGACGACGCAGAGGTCGGAGGAGAAACGCTTTGCGCGCGTACCGTTGACTGGGTGCGATTGCGGGACTATAGTGAAATCTCCCCGGCACAATACGAACTGAACGAGTGCGAGGGATTTTTTTGCGGCGCTTGCAATGAACCTGCCGAACAGCCTCACGATTCTCCGCATCTTTTTTGTGCCGCTGCTGGTTGTCGTCCTGCTGACGCGCGAACCGAATTTCGATTTCTGGGGCATGTCGATCCATTTCGAAGTTTGGGGCGTGTTGATTTTGCTGGCTGCTGCCGCTACCGATGCCGCGGATGGATATTTTGCGCGGAAGCGCGGCGAGATTACTACGCTGGGAATTCTGCTCGATCCGATTGCGGATAAATTGCTGATTTCCGCGGCGTTCATTTCGTTGGTGGAAATGGGGCTGGTGCAAGGCTGGATGGTGGTGGTGATTATCGGGCGCGAATTCATCGTGATGGGCTTGCGCAACATTGCCACGGCCGAAGGATTGATTATTCCGGCGACGCCGCTCGGGAAAACCAAGATGGTGCTGCAGGTGATCTGCGGCTGCGCGGTGATTTTGGCGGCGAAGCATCCTTCGTTGACCGTGCTCGGCAAGGTGCTGCTGTGGGCCGTGGTGCTGAGCGCCATCGTTTCCGCCGTGCATTATTTCCAGATGTTTTGGAGCCAGGTGAACCACCGCGTGCAAGAGCGGCGCAAGAGCATGCTCATCCTCGAGCAGCAAAAAAAGCCGCAAAATGTCCCCACTCGATAGCAACGAACGAAAAATCCTGCTGCGCACCGCGAGAATTGTGATCGAGAAAGCAGCGGAAAAAGGTTCGTTTGGCGGTTTCGGCGCTGATCCCGGAACTGGCCGTTTACACGAGCCGGCCGGCGTGTTTGTCACGCTGCGTCGCCGGGGGCAACTGCGCGGGTGCATCGGGCAACTCGACGCGCAGATGCCGCTGTTGACGGCGGTAGGATTTGCCGCGGCGTCATCGGCGCTTGAGGATCCGCGGTTCGAGCGGGTGCGGCCGGAGGAAGTCGCGGAACTGACAATTGAGATCTCGGTGCTGACGCCAGTCGAAGAGATTGCGCCGGAGAACGTTGTGCCGGGGACGCACGGATTGGTGATTCAGCAGGGAAATCGGCGCGGGCTGCTGCTGCCTCAGGTGGCTACCGAGCATGGCTTGAGCCGGGAACGATTCCTCGAAGAAACTTGTGCGAAGGCTGGCTTGCCGCGCGATGCGTGGCGCGATGCTGCGACGCGCGTCTTTGCGTTCACGGCGGAAGTTTTTTCGGAAGAAGAGTACGCGGAAAAGAAAAGCGGCGCGGACACATCTGTGAATCTGGGCTGAATCATCAGCCCAGACCCGATGTCCGCGCCGCGATAGCTTCGGGTGGCTGGTCCGGCTATTCGAGTTCGACGGAATCGCCGGCGTAGAGTTCGCGCAGCGCGAAAGTGACGATGACCGAGGAAGAGTTCTCGGACGTGCGGACAACGATGCCTTCACCGAGAACCTCGCGCGGCGTGTTGTCCGGCTTGAAGTCCTTCGAGACCGCGCCGTACCCGAAAGCGTCGAAGGCCATACGCCTGGTCTGATAGGCGAATTCGTTCTGGTTGCCGGTGGGCCGGAAAATGCGGAAGTAATCTCCCACTTTCACGCCTTGCGCGGATCCCAAATTCACATAGACGACGTCGTCGGAGCCGTAGGTCTGTTGAAAGTGCTTGCCGGTGATCAACGTGGCTTTGGTCTTGCCGCTGGGCGGTGCGAAGCGATCGAATTTGTCTTCCTGCTTGAGCGGAGGAGCGGGGCGCTGCGCAAACGGCAGCGCGACGTCGCCGCGCTGGAGATATTCGCAGGAGTTCTCGACCTGGGCGATGGAGACGTTGGGCTGCACGACGACGACTTTCACGCGGCCTTCATCTTCCCAGAGAGTGCCCATGGCTTTCATGATCGTAAACTGCTGATTGAACCAGTGGACTTCAGTGGGCTCGGTGACCGGGCGGATGATGCTGAATTCATCGCCGACATGGACGCCCTGTCCTTCGCCCTTGTTGATATAGACGTAGTCGCCTTCCTGGAAGGTGAGCTTGTAGTCCGAGCCTTCACCGGTGATGAGCACGGTGTCGTGCGGAGGCGCTTGCTTGGTCACCAGACCGGAGCAATACATGTCGGCGGGGATAGGCGTTCGGACTTGATCCTGGGCCTGCAGGGATGTTGCTGCGAATGCGATGGTCAACACGGTGAAACCGGCCATCAAGATAACTTTTCCGCGCATAAATCTCGCTCCTTCGGACACGAATAGAGCCGCGCTGCGGGCGCGGGTTCCCACTTGCACGACCGTAGCAAATGGTCTGTATTAGCGTCAAGGATGTCGCGGGGCTTGCTTTACACATTGTGCACCGCATGGTAGAAGCCCTAGATTCTTCGGAGGATACGGAGCGCAGCGGGGATGGCTGAAATCTTTCGTACGGGGAAAATTTGCGCGGTGGTGGCGGAGCGCGACGCGGCGGCGATGGCGCGTGCGTTGCGGCGGGCGTTGCGGGTGTCAAAGACCGTGGAATTGCGATTGGATTGGCTGCGGAGTGCGGGCGAGATCGAGCGCATGATTCGATGGTTGTCGGCGAATCGGAAGGGGCTCGCGACGGCATCGCGCGTGACGCTGATTGCGACTTGCCGGCGGCGTGGTGTGGGCGGGGAATTTGCGGGCGGCGTTCGGGAAGAATTGGAGTTGCTGCGTGGGGCAGCGGCGGCTGGTTGCCGGTGGGTGGATCTTGAGATCGAAAGCGCGGAATGGATGCGGCCGGAGGAAGTTCAAGCGCTGCGCAGAGTCGCGCGGGTGCTGATTTCGTACCACAACTTCCGGAGGACGCTGCCGAATCTGCGCAACGTGAGAAAACGGATCGAGAATGCAAGAGGCGATGCGATCAAGATTGCGGCGGAGGCTCGCGGATTGCGCGACGCGCTGCGGATTTTGAAGCTGGCGCGGACGAGCCGGCGCGTTGTGGCCGTGCCGATGGGAGATGCGGCTGCGGCGGCGCGGATTTTGGCGTTGCGGGCGGGATCGGCGCTGGCTTACGCGCCCGTTGGGGAGGCTACTGCGCCGGGGCAGATTTCGTTCGAGGAAATGACGTCGCTTTATCGCGCGGAGCGATTGACGAGGCGGACGCGCGTTTATGCGGTGATTGGCGATCCGATCGGACATTCGCTTTCGCCGCAGTTGCAGAATGCGGGATTTCGGGCGCGGCGGATGGACGCGGTTTACGTGCCGGTGCTGGTGCGGGATTTGCGGGATTTTTTGGCGGCGATTGGGCCGCTGGGGATTGCGGGATTCAGCGTGACTTTGCCGCACAAGGAAGCGATTTTGCGGTATCTCGATGATTGCGATCCTTTGGCGGCGGAGATTGGGGCGGTGAATACCGTGGTGGTGCGCGGTGGCGGGGAATTGTATGGGTACAACACGGATTACGTGGGAGTGCTGCGAGCGCTGGAGCGGCGCTTGCCGCTGGCGGGAAGTAGCGTGTTGGTGTTGGGAGCTGGGGGTTCGGCTCGCGCGGTGGCGTTTGCTTTGGCGCGGGCCGGGGCAAATGTCCGCGTTTGCGCGCGGCGGATTGCGAGAGCTCGCGCTTTGGCGCGGGATGTGGGCGGCGAGGCGATTGAGCGGCGGCGGCTGCGGGCGGAGTTCTTTGACGCGATTGTGAATACAACGCCGGTGGGGATGTTTCCGCGGGTTGCGGAATCGCCGCTGGCGGCGTGGGAATTGAATTGCCGCTTGGTGTTTGACCTGATTTATCGCCCAAGGGATACAAAGTTGTTGCGCCTCGCGAAGCAGCGCGGCATCGAAACGGTGTCGGGGTTGGAGATGTTTGTGGCGCAGGGTACGGCGCAGTGGGAGATTTGGACGGGGGAACGGGCGCCGGTGAGGGAGATGGCCGCGGCGGTGGCGGGCGTGGAGTAAGGCAAGAGCGAGATTCTCAATCGAGGTTATAGCAGAGCGCGCGGCGTGCGTTACGCGGGCGGGCGGAGCAAGCCCCGCCCCTACGAATGCGAAGAAAAGGCAAAATCAAAGGCAAACGCTAAAGAAAAAGCAAGAGCAACGTCAACGACGCCGGCTGGCAGCCGGCGCTACGGTTTCTACATTTATGATTCAGCCGGATTACAAATCGTTTGTGCGGTTGGCTGCTGGCGGGAATCTTGTGCCGGTGTACGACTGCTTTACGGCGGATTTGCTTACGCCGGTTGGGGCTTATTTGCGGATTGCGCGGCGGGCTGAGTATTCGTTTTTGCTGGAGAGTGTGGAGGGCGGGGAGAATATTGCGCGGTATACGTTTGTGGGGGCTGATCCGGCGGAGGTGTTTCGGTCGCGCGATCGAAAATGCGTGGTGGAGTCGGCTTCGGGGCGCGAGACATTTGATGAGAGTCCGATTGAGGTTTTGCGGCGTTTGATGGCGCGCTACCGGCCGGTGCGCGTTGCTGGATTGCCGCCTTTGATTGGCGGGGCCATTGGTTATTTTGCTTACGATATGGTGCGGTTGATTGAGCGGATTCCTTCTACCGGTAGCGATGAGTTGAAGCTTGATGATGCGGTGTTGATGTTTTATCGCGGGTTGGTGGCGTTCGATCATGTGCGGCACCGCGTTTGGATTGTGCAGAATGTTTTTACCGAGGGCGAGGGCAGCCTGCGGGCGAAGTATGACGCGGCGGTCGCGGAGATCGAGCGTACGCGGCGGAAATTGCAGGCGCCATTGCGGGCGGAGAGGGTGAAGCGCGGGAGGCGGCGCGGGCGTCTTTTGGTACGGTCGAATTTTACGCGGGCGCGTTACATTTCGGCCGTGCGGCGGGCGAAGGCTTACATCCGGGCTGGAGATATTTTTCAAGTTGTTCCTAGCCAGCGATTTTCGGCGAAGACGGATGCCGATCCGTTTGAGATTTACCGCGCGCTGCGGGTGATTAATCCTTCGCCTTACATGTATTTCTTGCGGCTGGATGATGTGGCGGTCGTGGGTAGCTCGCCGGAGATGTTGGTGAAGGTGCAGGGGCGCGATGCTTTTTACCGGCCGATTGCGGGGACTTTGCCGCGCGGGCGCACAGAAGAAGAAGACCGCGCGAATGAGGCGCGCTTGCTCGCGGATCCGAAAGAGCGGGCCGAGCACATCATGCTGGTGGATCTCGGGCGCAATGATTTGGGACGCGTTTGCGAATATGGATCGGTGAAGGTGGACCGGTTGATGTATGTGGAGAGATATTCGCACGTGATGCATTTGGTTTCGAGCTTGTGCGGGAAATTGCGCGCGGGAGTGGATTGTTTTGATGCGTTGATGGCTTGCTTTCCGGCGGGGACGCTTTCGGGCGCGCCGAAGGTGCGGGCTATGGAGATTATTGATGAACTCGAGCCTACGCGGCGGGGGATTTATGCGGGGGCGATTTTGTATTTGGATTTTTCGGGGAATTTGGATTCGTGCATTGCTTTGAGGACGCTGGTGGCGAAGGGTGGCTACGCGCATATTCAGGCTGGAGGCGGGGTGGTGGCAGATTCGGTGCCGGAGCGGGAGTATGAGGAGACGGTGAATAAGGCGCGGGCTTTGGTGGCGGCGTTGGATGAGGTTGCCAACGTGGGTGGTGGAAAATAGGGAAGAGTTAGAACCGGAGCGAGTAGCGACGTTTCGCGGAGTTCGTGGCGCGCGGTTCGGCGGGCGTTACTGCGGCGGGCGCAGCAAGCAGCGCCCCTACGGGAGACAAAACAAGGCCGAATACCATGATCTTGCTGCTGGATAACTACGATTCGTTTACTTACAACCTGGCGCAGTATCTTGGGCAGATGGGGCAGACGTTGGTGGTGCGGCGGAACGACAAGATTACTTTGGACGAGATTGCGGATTTGCGGCCGGAGCGGATTGTGATTTCGCCTGGGCCTGGGACGCCGCGGCAGGCTGGGATTTCGATTGCTTTGATTGAAAGATTTGCCGGGAAGATTCCGATTTTGGGTGTTTGTTTGGGGCATCAGGCGATCGGCGAGGCGTTTGGCGGGCGCGTGATTCGGGCGGCGAAGATCATGCATGGGAAGACGAGTGAGATCCATCATGATGCGAAGACGATTTTTCGCGGGTTGCCGCAGGATTTTTCGGCGACGAGATATCATTCGTTGATCGTGGAGAGGAAATCATTGCCGCGGGAATTGGAGATTTCGGCGGAGACGGCGGATGGCGTGATTATGGGTTTGCGGCACCGGAAGATGAAAGTGGAAGGCGTGCAGTTTCATCCCGAGTCGGTTTTGACCGGGGTGGGATTTCGATTGTTGGAGAATTTTTTGACGGTGTAGGGATTCTTTGCGTTCCTGCATGCGGGAATAAGAAGAGATAAAAAGTTGGTGGACGGAAGTGTGCTTAATTGCGGTGCGGAGGGCTTCAGATCCTTAGGCCAAACAACGGCCTCAGGATGACAGCCCTTTTAGTCGTGGGGCGATTGGAGGAGCGATTGTCGGGGCGGCGGGCCGAAAGATCGCACATGGCGCATCGGAGGCCGGTTGACATTCGGCGGGCGGAGCAAGCCCCGCCCCTACGGGAGAATCAATTTGTATGTTGCGCCCAGAAAAGTTGAGAGGCGCTGTGCTTCGGCTTCAACTTGGGGGAGAAGTGATTTCGGAATTTTGTCGAACGGCTCTACCGTGACCTCGAGAGATTTGCCTTTGCGTTCGTGGGTCCACGTGCCGATTACTTGGCCGTCCAGGAGAATTACCGGGGAGATCCAGCCTTGGTTGCGGTAGATGCGTTTGTAGTGGCGATCGTGGAGCATGTGGGATTTTTCGGCGTGGGCTAATAGAAAGACGTCGAAGCTGGGGAGCAGGCGGAGATTGGGATTTTTTAGTGCGCTTTTGCTCAGGGCGGCTTCATCTTCGCGCAGGATGTAGGATTTGCGGTCTTCTTCCTGGACTTCAGTGAATTCTTCTTCGATAGATTTCCAGACTTCGGTTACTTCCTTCATGGAGATGCCGGACCAGTGGGCGAAATCGCGGGCGGTGGCTGGGCCATAGGCGCGTAGATAGCCGCGCAGCAGAAATTGCTGCGCGATCTCGGGGCTTACGGATTTTTGTTTGGGCAGCCATTGATCGGTGCGCACGTAGGTGATTTCGTTGCCTTCGTCGGGACCATAGCAGACCAGGCCTTCGACTACCGCGGGCCGAACGATGCCCCAGACTTTGTCCATCCAGGCGCGCACTTTCTTACTGACTTGTGGGCGAACGGCCGCGCGAAGGGCCTTTTGCGCCAACGGCTTTTCGCCGAGAGCGTCGAGGAGCGCGCGCAATAATTGATCGGCTTCGCGGTCCGTGATTTTGAAGCGATCCATTACGTTGCGGACTTGCTTGATGCGCGTTTTTTTGTTGGCGGAGATGTAGGTGGCATATTGCGTCGAGGGAAGGAGATGGAGCGTCTGGCGCATGCAGTGCGTTTTGACCAGCGTGCGTTTTTCGTTTAGGGCGCGGCGGATTTCTTCGCGCGTGAGTTGAGGTAGGCGGGCATTTAGCGAGAGATAAGCGCAGCTCATGATTTGGGCCTGGATGCCGCAGACGTCGCTGGTTACGGCGAGGAGATCGGAGCGCTGAGTGCCGGCCAGGTGATGGCGCGTCAGGCGGAAGGCGTGGACTTGAGCGGGCGTGATGCGCGGGGGCATTTAGGCGCGATGAAAGGCGATTAGCGCGTCGAGCTTTGCGCGGGCGGCGCCGGAATCGATTGAATGAGCGGCTTGGCGGACGCCATCCAGGAAATCTTTGGCGCTGTTGGCGGCTACTAGGGCGGCGCTGGCATTGGCTACGACGATGTCGCGGCGCGGGCCGTGTTCGCGGTCGAGGATGCGGCGGATGATTTGGGCATTGTGCTGGGCATCGCCGCCGGCCAGGGATTCGATTGGCGCGCGGGGCACGGCGAAATCCTCGGGGGCTAGCGTGTAGGTGCGGACTTCGCCGTTGCGAAGTTCGGCTACCTGCGTTTCGGTGGTGAGAGTGATCTCGTCGAGGCCGTCGTTTCCGTGGACTACGAAGGCTCGCTCGATGCCCAGTTCGCCGAGGGCGCGGGCGAGGAGTTCGACGTAGCTCTCATCGAAGACGCCGGCGAGTTGCGAGGACGCACCTGCGGGATTTGTCAGCGGGCCTAGAAGATTGAACGCGGTGCGGATGCGCAGTTCGCGGCGGGCGTTCATGGCGTGGCGCGTGGCGGTGTGAACAGCGGGGGCGTAGAGGAAGCCTACGCCGATTTCTTCTATGGCGCGGCCTGCGGCTTCGGGCGGGAGATCCATGCGGATGCCGAGGGCTTCGAGAACGTCGGCGGCGCCGCAGCGGGAACTGATGGAGCGATTGCCGTGTTTGGCGACGCGGACTCCGGCGCCTGCTACTACGAACGCGGCGGCGGTGGAGATGTTGAACGTGCTGCGGGTGTCTCCGCCGGTGCCGCAGGTGTCGATGAGGGGTTCGTTGGCTGCGAGCTTGCGGCCTTGCGGGAAAATTGGGGCGGCATGGCCGCGCATTACTTTCGCGAAGCCGACTAGCTCGTCTACCGTTTCGCCTTTCATGCGCAGGGCGGCTAGGAAGCCGGCGATTTGGGCGTCGTTGGATTGGCCGGTGAGGATACGCTCCATGGAGGATTCGGCTTCGCGGCGGGTGAGATCTTCGCCGGAGATGATTTTTTCTAGGGCTTGGTGGAGAGTGAAGTCTGAGGGGGCGGGGGCCGATGGATGGGGTTGAGGGGCATTCATAGTGCGCTCGTTTGGGGCGACTGGAGTATCTTGCATAAGGTTCGGCACGCGTTACTTGGGCGGGCGGAGCAAGCCCCGCCTCTACGCCGGAGGAAGTAAAAGCGCGAGAGCTCGGATTGGGTGAGCTGGATCATGATTTCGCGGCGGCTTTGCGGCGCGGGCGTGCTACTAGTTCGCCGCCGCAATTTGGGCAGAGGCGATTCATTTCATCGGCACAGCGGGGGCAGAATGTGCATTCGTAGGAGCAGATGAAAGCTTCGTCTTCGGTCGCTAGAAGCTCTTCGCACCGCTCACATTCCGCGCGCATCTCGAGCGCCATCGTCTTGCCCGCCTTTTGGGTTCCGAGTAAACTGGCTCGTTTCGACGTCGCGCAAATTTTAGCACTAGTGGGAGTTTCATGAAGATACACGAGTATCAGGCCAAGGCCATTCTGGCGAAATTTGGCGTGCCCGTGCCGCGCGGGGAAGTGGTGTTCAAGAAGGAGGATGCCGAGGGCGTGGCGCGGAAATTGGGGACGCCGGTGACTGTGGTGAAGGCGCAGATTCACGCTGGCGGGCGCGGCAAAGGCGGCGGAGTGAAATTGGCGCGTTCGCCGGAGCAGGCTGGGGAATTGGCCGGGCAGATTTTGGGGATGAAATTGGTTACGCCGCAGACAGGGGCGGAGGGGCGGCTGGTGCGGCGCTTGCTGATCGAAGAAGGGCTGGACATCAAGCGCGAACTTTATTTGAGTCTTTTGGTGGATCGGGCGGTGGCCGAGCCGGTGTTTATGGCCAGTGCTTCGGGAGGGATGGAAATTGAGGAAGTGGCCAAGGAGCATCCGGAGGCGATTCTGCGCGAAGCGATTTCGCCTGCGACTGGATTGCAGAATTATCAGGTGCGGAAACTGGCGTTTGGGCTTGGGTTGCCGGCGGAGATGTTGAAGGTGGCCGTGCCGTTCTTCCACTCGCTTTACTGGGCATTTCTGGAGACGGATGCTTCGCTGCTTGAGATCAATCCTCTTGTGGTGACGGGCGATGGGCGCTTGGTGGCGCTCGATGCGAAGATGAATTTTGATGACAACGCAATTTTCAGGCATTCCTATCTCGCGGAATTGCGCGATTTGGATGAGGAGACGCCGTCGGAGGTGGAGGCGTCGAAGTTCAAATTGAATTACATCCAGCTCGATGGAAACGTGGCTTGCATGGTGAATGGGGCTGGCTTGGCGATGGCTACGATGGACATCATCAAGCTGAGCGGCGGCAGCCCGGCGAATTTTTTGGATGTCGGCGGCGGGGCTTCGGAAGAGCAGGTGCGCAATGCGTTCAAGATTTTGCTAAGCGATCCGAATGTGCGCGCTGTGTTCGTGAATATCTTCGGGGGGATTTTGCGCTGCGATGTGCTTGCGGGAGGCGTGGTGAAGGCGGCGCGGGAGTTGGGGATTCGCGTGCCGGTGGTGGTGCGGCTTGAGGGGACGAATGTGGAGGCCGGGCAAAAGATTCTGCGCGATTCGGGATTGAATTTCACCGTGGCGGAGGGCATGAGGGACGGCGCGCAAAAGGTGGTGCAGTTGGCGGGAGGTGCGCGATGAGCGTGTTGGTGAATGAGAAGACGCGCGTCATCGTGCAGGGATTGACCGGGCGCGAGGGATCGTTCCACGCGCAGCAGATGATTGAGTATGGGACGAAAGTTGTGGGCGGCGTGACGCCGGGGAAAGGCGGGACGAAGCATTTAGGCGTGCCGGTTTTCGATACCGTGGCGCAGGCGGTGGCGAAGACGAAGGCGGATGCTTCGGTGATTTTTGTGCCACCGCCATTTGCTGCGGATGCGATTCTCGAAGCCGTTGACGCGAAGTTGCCGCTGGTCGTGTGCATCACTGAGGGAATTCCGACGCTCGATATGGTGCGCGTGGCGGCCGCACTGAAAGATTCGGCGACGCGATTAATTGGTCCGAATTGTCCGGGGATTATTTCGCCGGGACGCTGCAAGATTGGAATCATGCCGGGGCGCATCCATAAAAAAGGAAATGTGGGATTGGTGAGCCGCAGCGGGACTTTGACTTACGAGGCGGTGCATCAATTGACGCAGCTTGGGATCGGGCAATCGACTTGTATCGGAATCGGCGGCGATCCGATTATCGGCACGACTTTTCTGGATTCAATTCGCATGTTCAATGAAGATCCGGGGACGAACGCGATTGTGATGATCGGCGAAATCGGCGGGAACGCCGAGGAGCTTGCGTCGGCTTACATCAAGAAGCATGTGCGCAAGCCGGTGGTGGGATTTGTCGCCGGCCAAACGGCGCCGCCTGGGCGTCGGATGGGCCACGCCGGCGCGATCATCAGCGGTGGCCAGGGCACGGCCGCAGATAAATATCGCGCGATGAAGGCCGCCGGAATCCACACCGTGCAAAGCCCCGCAGAAATCGGCGAGACGATGGCCCGCGTTTTGAAGAAGGGTGGAACGAAGAAAAGCGCAGCGAGGAAAAGCAAGAAGCGGCGGTAGCGTCAATGGGTTTCGTAGGGGCGTCCGCCCAGGCGGACTGCGCCCGGTTATGACGAGGCTTCCAAATCTAAGGAGACGAAAACGAATGGCGGTTGAGCGAACTTTGGCGATTATCAAACCGGATGCTGTAAAGCGCGGACTCACCGGCGATATCCTGAGCCGGATTCATGCGGCGAAATTTCAGATCGTGGCGATCAAGTCGGTACAACTCTCGCGAACAGAGGCTGAAGGATTCTACGCCGTGCACCGCGAGCGGCCGTTCTTCAAAGAGCTCGTCGAATTTATGAGCTCGGGGAAATCCGTAGCGATGGTCCTCGAAGCCGAGGGCGCCATCGCAAAATGGCGCGAAACCATGGGCGCGACGGATCCCGCCAAGGCCGCCCCGGGAACAATCCGCAAAGAATTGGGCACAAGCATTCAATTCAATTGCACGCATGGATCGGATGCGCCGCAGACCGCCGCGTTCGAGATCGGCTATTTTTTCGCCGGGAGTGAGATAGCGTAATTAAACTCTCGCGTTCATCCGCTGGGCGCAGCAAGCAGCGCCACTACGGGACGGTCGCAAATATCCAAATGGAACCAATCCGCGAAATCGGGCGCGTTACCCTGATTTTGGGCGTGGTTTTGGTGGCCGTTGGAGGGTTGCTTTATTTTGGGGGGAAGTTGCCGTTTCGGCTGGGGCGGTTGCCTGGTGACATCTTTTATCAGGGTAAGCATGGTTCATTTTATTTTCCGATTGTTACCTGCATCGCGATCAGCGTTGTGTTGACTTTGATTTTTTGGGTGATTGGCTATTTCCGCCGGTGATTTTATGAGCCAGTTTCTCTTCGATCTTTCGCCTGAAAATTTGGTGCCCAAGCGGCGCATCTGGAAAGTCAGCGAGCTGACTGCGCGGATTCGCGATTTGCTGGAAGGCGAATTTCCGGAAATTTGGGTGGAGGGCGAGGTTTCGAATTTCCATGCGGCGCAGTCAGGGCATCTTTATTTCACTTTGAAGGATGCGAAGTCGCAGCTTAAGTGCGTCTGCTTCCGCGATCAACTGCGCGGCTTGAAATTCCGGCCTGAGGATGGATTGCAGGTTACGGTGCGCGGCGGGCTGAGCATTTACGACGCGCGCGGCGAGTATCAGCTTTACGTGAGCCAGATCGAGCCGGTCGGGCTGGGCGCGCTGCAATTGGCGTTCGAGCAGTTGAAGAAGCGGCTCGAGGCCGAAGGGCTATTCGACGCGGCGCGCAAGAAGCCACTGCCGATGTTGCCGCGGCGGATCGGAGTGGTGACCTCGCCAACGGGCGCGGCGGTGAAGGACATCGTGCGCGTGCTGCGGCGGCGGTTTCCGAATGCCTGGGTGCAGATTTTCCCGGTGAAGGTGCAGGGCGAAGGCGCGGCCAAGGAAATTGTGGCGGCAGTGAAGTATTTCAACGCGGCGGCGAGCGTGGACGTGCTGATTCTGGCGCGCGGCGGCGGCTCGCTCGAGGATTTGTGGGCGTTCAACGAGGAGATCGTGGCGCGGGAAATCGCGGCATCCGCAATTCCAATCATCACCGGCGTCGGGCACGAGACGGATTTCACGATCGCGGATTTTGTAGCGGATTTGCGCGCGCCGACGCCGTCGGCCGCGGCGGAAATCGTGGTGCGCACGCGGCAGGAATTTGTGACGCATCTCGCGGAATTGCAGCGCCGCACGGTGCAGCGGACGCGTTTTCTGATGAGCGAGTGGCGCCATCGCGTGCGCGATCTCGAAGTGCATCGCGGATTCCGTCAAGTGGAGCAGATTTTGCGACGGCGGCGCCAGGAAGTGGATGAATTTACGAGCACGCTCGCCGATGGCTTGCGCGCCCGAGTGAAGGTGGCGCACCGGCGATTGACGGTGTCGAGCGCGCGAGTTGCGTCATTCGATTTGCGCGGGCGCGCCGAGGCCTTCCGGCTGCGGCTGGCACGCCGCTCGGCGGATTTGCGCGGCGCTCTCGAGCGCGCGGTGGCGCGCAAGCGAAGGCGATTTACGATGGCGCAGGTTCGCGTCGCGTCGCTCGATTTGCGCGCTCGCGTCGGGCGGCTGCGCAGACGCCTGGAACGCACGGCAGACGATTTGCGCGCGCGAATGGACCGCGTAATAATCGCGAAGCGTCGCCGTCTTGAAGCCGCAGAAGTGCAACGTCTCGAACGCAGCCCGTTTGAATTGCTCAAGCGCGGATATGCGATTGCTTATGATGCTGCGGGAAAGGTTTTGCGCGCGCCGGAACAAGTTGCGATGGGAGAAGAGGTTTCCGTAAGGCTGGCACGCGGACAGATTGGGGCGCGAGTGACGAAGAAGAGCTAGCTTCGGTAAACCTCCCGACGATGGCCGAGCAGCAGGATGACGACCCTTCTTGAGGCGTCGTCAATTTCGTAAATCACGCGATAAATTCCAATTCTTATTCGCCACCCTTCTCGCCCGGCGAGCTTTTCTCAACCTAGCGGACGCGGATTTTCTGCGAGTGAGTAAATTCGCACTCGAACACGTTCGTACGATTCTCTCGGTAAAGCGGCAAGACCCTTTTGAGCACGGCGGGATATGAGAAGCGAGTAATTCACTTCCGGTCGCGTTCAGTTTCGGCAATAGCCTGATCGAGCGGAATGATCTCGTCGTTTGATGCCTTGGCGGCATCATAGGCGCGGATGGATTCGAGTTCCTCGAGGTCCTTCTGAATTTTGCGGAAGTCCTCGATCGGCAAAACCACACTTACTTTGCGGCCTTTGCGATCTTTGATGAAACGCTCTACTTTTAGCGTCATTGAAGTCTCTTACGCGAAAGTTTAGCGCCGCAAAAGTCGACGCGCAAGAAGTACGGGCGCAGCGAGCGACGCTCTTGCGAACTGGGAGCGACTAGGAACGCTGGAGGAGTCGTTTGCGTCGAAGTCTGCCGTTCAGTAGTGGATGAATAAGATTTGCGCTTGTCGGATGCCGGCGGGGACGCCGGCGCTACCAACTAATCTTCAGGCTCACTCGCCACTTTGAGTACCGCTAGGAATGCTTCCTGGGGGATATCTACTCGTCCGACTCGCTTCATGCGCTTCTTGCCTTCTTTTTGTTTCTCTAGCAGCTTGCGTTTGCGGCTGATGTCTCCGCCGTAGCACTTGGCGATTACGTTTTTGCGGATGGCGCTGATGGTTTCGCGGGCGATCACACGG
This sequence comes from uncultured Acidobacteriota bacterium, assembly GCA_963841235.1. Classification (GTDB taxonomy): domain Bacteria; phylum Acidobacteriota; class Terriglobia; order Acidiferrales; family UBA7541; genus Palsa-147. The sequence goes on from CAWJBU010000005.1 coordinate 533,211, forward strand.
CTGCCGATCGCGGCTTGCAGCGCGACTTCGAACATCTGACGCGGGATGAGCTTTCGGAGGCGGGTGACCAGCTCGCGGCCGCGTTCGAAGGATTGTTCGCGGTGGCAAATCAAAGTGAGCGCGTCCACCGGCTCGCCACCTACGAGAATATCGAGCTTCACCAGGTCTGCTTCGCGATATCCGGCCAGGTGGTAATCGAGCGAGGCGTAGCCGCGCGAGACGCTTTTGAGGCGATCGTAGAAATCCAGCACGATTTCATTAAGCGGCATCTCGTAGCTGAGCATGACGCGCGTGGGCGAGAGATATTCGAAATTCTTCTGGATGCCGCGCTTTTCTTCGCAGAGGGCCAGGACGCCGCCGAGGGATTCGTCGGAGGTGATAATCATGGCAGTGAGAATGGGCTCTTCGATCTTGGCGATAGAGGCGGGCGGCGGAAATTTCGTAGGATTGTCCACTTCGATGACTTCGCCGACGGTAGTAGTGATGCGATAGCGCACGCTTGGCGCCGTCGTAATGAGATCAATATTGAATTCGCGCTCGAGGCGCTCCTGAACGATCTCCATGTGCAGCAGTCCGAGAAAGCCGCAGCGAAAACCGAAGCCGAGTGCCACGGAATTTTCGGGCTCGTAGAAGAAGGCGGCGTCATTGAGTTGCAGCTTGCCGAGGGCATCGCGGAGAAGCTCGTAATCGGTGGCGTTCACCGGAAAAAGCCCGGCAAAAACCATGGGCTTGATGGCTTCAAAGCCGGGAAGCGGCGGAGCAGTCCGATCGGCTTCGACGATGGTGTCGCCGACCCGCGCATCGGCCACACGCTTGATGCCCGCAATGATGAAGCCGACATCGCCCGCGGCCAATTCGGGCAGCGCGATAGGCTTCGGCGTCAGGACTCCGAGATCTTCCACTTCATAGACTTCATCATTGGACAGCAGGCGAATTTTCATATGCGGAACGATGCGCCCTTCCATCACGCGCACCAGGATTACCGCGCCGCGAAAAGAATCGAACCAGGAATCGAAAATGAGCGCCTGGAGCGGCGAATCGGCCGAACCTTTGGGCGCCGGCACATTCGCCACGATGGCTTCAAGAACATCGGCGACGCCTATGCCGCTTTTCGCACTGATAAGCAGCGCATCGTCGGCGGGAATGGCCAGGACGTTCTCGATTTGCTCCTTGGCGTAATCGGGTCGCGCAGCGGGCAAGTCAATCTTATTGATTACCGGAATGATGGTGAGATTGTGGCGCGAAGCGAGGAAGGCGTTGGCGACGGTTTGGGCTTCGACCCCCTGACTGGCATCCACGACGAGCAGGGCGCCTTCGCAGGCCGATAGCGCGCGGCTGACTTCATAGGAGAAATCGACGTGGCCGGGGGTGTCGATCAGATTGAGGCGGTATTCGTGGCCATCTTTCGCGGCGTAATGCAGCCGGATGCTCTTAGCCTTGATGGTGATGCCACGCTCGCGCTCCAGGTCCATCGAGTCGAGCACCTGCTCGTGCATCTCGCGCTGGGTGAGCGCGCCGGTGAGCTCCAGCAGGCGGTCGGCAAGCGTGGATTTGCCGTGGTCGATATGCGCGATGATGCAAAAATTCCGGATGTAGTGGGGATCCATCGATTCCTGAACGGCCGGAGCGGTATGAGTCACGCTCTGAAAACAATTGAGTTTGCCACAGATTAAGGGATGCGGCCAGCGGCGCGAGCCGCGCAGCGTTCGTAGCGCCGATCCCGCATGCGGGACCGGCGCTACGAGCGAGGCAGATCGCTCGCGAGCATGGCCCTATGTAGGAACTTCAGCTTACGCCTACGCGCGGTTAGGGGCTGACTGGGATTGCTCCCGGTGGACGGATATCGTAGGCTTAGGCGGGTTTACCGCCCGGTCAGGCCCGTGGCGGATTCTCTCGGGGGGAATCAGCAACTGGGCGAGACGACACAGATCGTTACCCGGCCGAAGCCTCGCTATTTGGTCTTCATCGGCTACGGACTGGCGCTGATATCGCTGGTCTACGTCTTCCGCGACTTCCACCTTCGCCGGACCATCCGCGAATACTCGAATGTGAGCTGGAAATGGGTATTTCTGGGGATGCTGTTTGACGTGGTGAGCTACGTCGTCCAAAGCATCCGCTGGAAGCTGCTGCTGACACCCTTTGGCCGAGTGAGATATGAGCGCTCGGCTCGGGCCGTCTTTGCCGGCCTGTTCACCAATATCCTGTTTCCTTTGCGGCCGGGGGAGTTGCTGCGCAGCTATCTGCTATCGACATGGGAGGGAATCAAGTTCGGGAGGGTGCTGGGGTCCGTCGGCGTGGAGCGGTTGGTGGATCTGGTGGTGGCCACGGCGGCGCTGGCAGTGGCCTCGCTTTTCGTGGAATTGCCACGGCGGTTTAAGAATGCGGCAGATACGCTTGGCGTGGCGGCGCTGATTCTGCTGGCTATCGTGGTGGGAATTATTCTCTATCTCGAGTTCAGGATGGCGGGGGATCCGAATCTCTTCAACGAGCAAGGCAAGTCGAAACACCATCTGCCCAGCCGGTGGATGCGAGCGCTGTACGGTTTGCACGCGATGGGGACGGCGCCGAGCTTCTATTCCGCGGTGCTTTTCTCGGTGCTGATGCCGTTTTGCCAGGTGCTTGCATTGTGGTCGCTGATGCGGGCGTATGGGCTGGCGCTTCCGTTTCTCAGCGCGGTGGTGGTGTTGCTGGTGATCAATCTTGGCGTTTCCTTGCCGAATGCGCCGGCGAATGTGGGGTCATACCAATTCTTTTGCGTGCTGGGGTTGAGCGTATTCCAGGTGGAAAAATCGAGTGCGGCTGGATTTTCGATCTTCGCGTTCCTGGCGCTTACTTTGCCGCTAGTGTTCCTGGGATTCGCGGCGTTTCTGCGCAGCGGGCTATCACTCGGCACAATTCGAGAGCAAATGACCCATCTTCCTTCCGAAGCGCAGAAGCGGCCTGCCTAGGTTCGCGTCTCCCCGTTGAAGTCCTGCACAACGCTTCCTAATTTCGTTTGAAGAGCGCACAGCCGTCGGGGTTATATTCGAGTATTGCGACGGCGCAATCTTAGGAGCACGTGTCCCTGACGGGGGTCAGCGGCGCACGGCTGCGCTGTCGATTGCCGGAAGACCTGCGGGTCCCGATGGCTCAGGAACTCACTAAGCAACTCGAGAGGGCGCGGCGCAGCCTGGAGAAGAACAAGCTGCGCGACGCGGTCGAAGAATATCAGGCGATCTTCGACGAAGCGCCTTCGAATCAGGAAGCCATACTCGCGCTGGGGGATCTCTACGTCCGGCTGAATGAGCCGGTCCGCGCCGCGCATTACTACGGGCTGCAATTCGATCGCCTGCTCGATTCCAGCGATACCGCCAAGGCTGCCGCGATTTATGCCCGCTTTCTGCGCGGCGTGCCGCAACCTGCGGAGCGCCTGATCCGCTACGCCGTGCAGCTTCAAAAGCAGAATCGCGTGGCGGAGGCCGTGGAACAGTACAACGCCGCGGCCGAGCGCTACCACGAGATGAATCAGGAGAACGAGGCGCTCGGCTGCTACGAGAAAATTTCGCAGCTTGATTCCGAGAACCCCAACCGGCATCTCACGGTCGCGGAGCTTGCCGAGAAGCTCGGACAGAAGGAACTTTCCTCCCACAGTTATTTGCGTGCCGGGCAGCTTTGCCAGTCGCTGGGCGAAATTGATCTGGCGCTCGAGTATTTCCGTCACGCGCACGAATTGGCGCCCAACGATCGAACCGTCGCGCTGTTCTTTGCGGAAGCGCGGCTGCGCCACGGTAATCCTGCGGGCGCCGTCGAATTGCTCGATCCCTTCGCGGACGGCGAGACGGATACGACATTCCTCGCGCTTCTTGGCGAAGGGCTGCTCCGCACAGGGCAACTCGATCGCGCGCGCGATGCTTTCGTCGCCTTCTACCGGCAAAAGCAGGATGGCTTCACGAAAATGTTCGAGCTCGCCGGAGCGTATATCCGCACGGGGCAGGACGAGAAGGGCGCAGATGTCCTGCAAGTGACCAAGGAATGGATGAAGAATGTGCGGCGCGAAAACGAATTCGCGGCACAAGTGGACCGCATGACCACGGTCTATCCGAATTCGTTGGAACTGGCGAAGCTGGTCGCCGCGCTTTATGAGGAATTGAATCGCGAGACGAAATATTTCGACTCGCTCGTGCATCTCTTTGATCTCTATTTCGACGCGGGCACGATCAAGGCGGCCTGCGACGTTCTCGACCGGCTCGTGGACATCGATCCCTACGACTATCGCAATCATCAGCGCATCGCCAAGCTGCAGGGAAAAGCCGATCCCGCATTTCTGAAGAACATTCTGGCGCGCGCTGCGAAAGCTGCTTCCGTCATCACGCGCCCGGAAGGATTCAACGCCGGCGGAACTCGCGGCGAACGGCCGGCTCCGCAGCAGGAAGAGCACAAAGCCCAGCAGGCTCTCGACGATTTGATCGTGCAGGTCGAAATTTTCTTGCAGTATTCGCTGCATGCCAAAGCCGTGGAACGGCTCGAGAAGATCGCTGAAATCTTTCCGGGCGAAGAAGAGAAAAACGAAAGGCTTCACAATCTCTTCGACCGCGCCAATTGGTGGCCGAAAGGGAAGAAGAAGCCTGCGCCCAAGACCGCGCCGACGGTCGCTCCCGGAGTTCCCGCGGCTTCTCCTGCGGCGCCGGTCGGCGGAATTCTCGGCTTCGACGTGGATACGCAGCGCGATCTCTCGCAGATTTCGGAATTCACGCGCTTGATGTACCGCCAGGCCACGCCGCGCGAGGTGGTAACGGCAGCAGCGCAGGAGATCGGCAAGTATCTGAATGTTTCGCGATGCATTGTGGAGATCACTGGCGCCAAAGGTGAAGAGCCGCTCACGGCTGAATTCACTGGGCCGGGAATTGTGCCTGCAGGAAGCGCGCAGATTTCGTCGATCGTAGCAAGTCTCGAAACGTCGTCTTCGGATACGCTTGGCGGCATCGAACTGAGCGGGCCGGGGCTTCCGATGCTGCGCGAATTAAAGCTCGAGACGGTGCTCGGCGTGCGATTGGTGGATAAGGAGACGCGCGCGCCGTCCGGAGCTGTGCTGGTGGGCAGCGAACGCATGCGTCAATGGCGGCCCAACGATAGTTTTTTCCTGCAAGCCGTCGGCGATCAGATTTTGATTTCGGCGAATCATACGCGAACGCAAGCGGTGGTGCGGACGATGGCGTTTGCGGATGAAAAGACCGGACTCGTCAGCCGCGGAGCTTACGTCGCGTGTCTGTTGGCGGAATCCTCGCGCGCACGGGCGCAGAATACTCCGGTGTCGCTTGTGATTCTGCATGTGGATGGCGGCGGAGAATTGATCCGCGCACATGGTGACGCGGCGTTTGAAAAATATATTGAGCAATTGGCGAGATCGCTGCGCGGCGCCGTGCGGCAAACTGATCTCGCGGTGAAATATACAGCGTGGTCGCTGGCTTTCATTTTGCCCGATACGAATGCCGGCAGCGCCAAGCTGCTCGCGGAAAAACTCCGGCTGACGGCCTCGGCGGTTCAAGCCCCGTGGAACGGCGAAGGACTTTCGCTCAGCGCGGTGATTGCCGAAGCGGCGTATCGCCCGTCGGATGATAACGAAGACCGCGTCACGGAATGGATCAATCGCGCCGAAGTCGGGCTGGATGAAATCCGGCAGAAGACGGAAGAGAAGATTCTAGTTCTGGCGTCCCCTTGATTCTCTCTCGCAGTGTGCCTCACACTTGTGAATGACAAGTTGGTTCCTTTCGTTTGGTAAAATCACGAGTCATATTGTTAGCTTGTCCGGAGGTGGAATATGTTTCCTACCGATATTGTGATCGTCGCAGGAGCGCGCACTCCGATGGCGCGCTATAACGGCGCATTCGCCGATACGACGGCGATCGATCTCGGCGCAGCAGCGTCGCGCGAAGCGATTCGCCGCTCGGGCGCGAGCCCTTCAGAATTTGATCACGTGGTTTTAGGCAATGTGATGCAGACGAGCTCGGACGCGATTTATGGCGCGCGTCACGTTGGGCTGAAGGCTGGGCTTCCTGTTTCCACTCCCGCGGTGACGGTGAACCGCCTTTGCGGTTCGGGAATTGAAGCGATCAGCCAGGCGGCGCAGCGGATTCTTCTCGGCGAAGCGAGTTTGGTGCTCGCAGGTGGCATGGAGAATATGTCGCAATGCCCGCACGTCGTGCGCGGAGCGCGCTCGGGATTCCGTCTTGGCGAAGGCAAGCTGGAAGATTCACTCGTGACTGGACTCTATGATCCGATCGCCGGATGCAGCATGTCGGATTCAGCCGAGAATTTGGCGGCTGACCTCGGAATCACGCGTGCCGCGTCCGATGAATTCGCGCTGCGCAGCCAGCAACTCGCCGAAGCGGCGTTTCGCGCTTGCCGCATGAAGGAAGAAATATTTCCGGTTGAGATTAAGAAGGGCAAGAAGACACAGACCGTGAGCGAAGACGATCATCGCCGGCCGGAAACGACGCTCGAAACGCTGCAAGCGCTTCCTCCCGCATTCCGCAAGGACGGCATCGTCACGGCAGGGAACGCAAGCGGAATCGTGGATGGCGCAGCGGCGCTGGTGGTGACGCACGCGAAGACCGCCAAGGAACGCGGATTGAAGCCGCTCGGCCGTATCGTTTCCTGGGCGACGGCCGGTGTTGAGCCGCGAATCATGGGCATCGGTCCAGTGCCTTCATCGCAGAAGGCGTTGGCCGCAGCGGGGCTGAAGCTCGAGCAAATGGATCTCGTCGAAGTAAATGAAGCCTTCGCGGCGCAATATCTCGCTGTCGAAAAACAGCTCGGCCTCAATCGCGAAAAAGTGAATGTGAACGGCGGCGCGATCGCGCTCGGCCATCCTCTGGCGGCAAGCGGCGCGCGCCTCGTCTTGACGCTTTTGCTCGAATTGCGGCGCCGCAGCGCGCGTTATGGCCTCGCCACCGCCTGCATCGGCGGCGGGCAGGGGATCGCCATGATTGTCGAGTCGCTCTCGTAGTACCATCCTTGGGTTCGCTTCGATCTACCGGGAGGAAGAGGAATGCCCATCGAGAAAGTCGGAGTGGTGGGGTGCGGCCTGATGGGTTCGGGAATTGCGCAAGTGGCGGCACAATCGGGCTGCGACGTGGTGGTGCGCGAAGTCACCCAACAGTTGCTGGACAAAGGCCTGCAATCGATCGACAAAAATCTGGCGCGGCTTGTGGAGAAGGGCACGCTGCAAGTGGCGGATCGCGACAAAGCGCGCGCGCGATTGCGTGGCACGACCAATCTCGATGATTTCAAGGACCGCGACATCATCATCGAGGCCATCATCGAGCAACTTCCGGCAAAGCGGGAGCTTTACGGCGCGCTCGATAAAATTTGCCCCAAGCAGACAATTTTCGCCAGCAACACTTCCTCGCTTTCCATCACGGAGATGGCCACGTTCACCACACGCCCTGATCGCTTCATCGGCATGCATTTCTTCAACCCCGTGCCGGTCATGAAAATGGTGGAGCTGATTCGCACCATCGCGACGGATCCGAAAGTGTTTGACGAAGCGGTAGCGCTCGGCGCGCGCTTTGGCAAGACCGTCGTGCGCACCACCGATCGCACTGGCTTTATCGTAAATCGTCTGCTCGTGCCGTACCTGCTCGATGCCGTGCGCGCTCTCGAAGAAGGCGTCGCGTCGGTCGAAGATATCGATAATTCTATGAAGCTCGGCTGCGGCCATCCCATGGGGCCGCTCACGCTGCTCGATTTCGTGGGGCTCGATACGACTTACTACATTTCGCAGATCATGTTCGATGAGTTTAAAGAGAAGCGCTTCGCCTCGCCGCCACTCTTGAAGCGCATGGTGCTGGCCGGCTGGAACGGCCGGAAAGCGGGTCGCGGATTTTACGATTACTCTGATCCGGCAAAACCGAAGCCGTTGGATCTGCGGTAGAACAGCGGCAAATGGAAAAGTGAAAATGGAAAAGGGAAAGAGTCGCGGCCGATGAGCTACGAAAACATTCTGTACGAAGTAAAAGATCAGATCGCGCGGATCACCGTGAACCGGCCGCAAGTTCTGAATGCTTTGAATCGCGCGACCGTAGAGGAACTGGACCGCGCGTTCGATGCGGCGCGCGCCGATTCCGGCGTTCGCGCGCTGATCATCACTGGCGCGGGCGAGAAATCCTTCGTAGCCGGCGCCGACATCAACGAGCTGGCGAAGCAAACGCCGGTCGAAGGGAAAGAATATTCACTGTTCGGACAGGCGGCTTTTCACAAGCTCGAGACCATGGGCAAGCCGTCAATCGCCGCGATCAATGGCTTCGCCCTCGGCGGCGGCTGCGAACTGGCGCTCTGCTGCTCGATTCGCATCGCCAGCAAAAATGCGCGCCTCGGCCAGCCCGAAGTGAAGCTCGGCCTTCTACCCGGATATGGCGGCACGCAACGCCTGGCGCGCCTCTGCGGCAAAGGCGTCGCGCACGAGCTGCTTCTCTCGGGCGAAATGATTTCGGCCGACGAAGCGCTGCGCGTGGGACTCGTGAATCACGTCGTCGAGCTGCCCGAGCTGATTCCGGCGGCGGAAAAAATCGCGCAAAAGATCAGCGCCAATGCCCCGCTGGCCGTGAAATATGCGATGGAAGCGGTAGAACATGGCATGGAAATGACGCAGGAAGAGGGCCTATTCCTCGAAGCGACGCTGTTCGGCCTCTGCTGCGCCACCGAAGACATGCGCGAGGGCACCAACGCATTTCTCGAAAAGCGCCCCGCCAAATTTCAGGGCCGCTGAGATAATGACCGCGTCAATCACCGATGGCCGATAAGCTAAAGCCGAAATCCATCACCGGAAACCTGAGCGCAACCGGATTGCGCTTCGGCATCGTCATCAGCCGCTTCAATAGCTTCATCACCGAACGGCTTCTTGCCGGAGCGCTCGATGCGCTCGAGCGCGCAGGCGCCGCGGACAATCAAGTTGAAATTGTGCGCGTGCCAGGATCCTTTGAATTGCCGGTCGCGGCGAAAAAGCTGGCCGAATCGCGCCGCCCCGACGCAATCATCTGCATCGGCTGCGTTTTGCGCGGCGAAACTTCGCACTACGAGCATGTCTCGAATGAAGTCGCGCGCGGCATTCAACTCGCGCAGATGGATACCGGCGTGCCCATGGCCTTTTGCGTTCTCACCTGCGACACGCTCGAACAAGCGATCGATCGCGCGGGCTTGAAGAGCGGCAATAAGGGTTTCGAGGCGGGTCTCGCGGCAGTCGAAATGGGAAATCTCTCGCGCCAGCTTCGTGCGGCCTCTCCCGCATCCTCGCGCTCCACTGCTGCACCAAAATCGCCTCGCTCGCGGCGGCGTTAGAATGACGCTGCGCCGCAAGTCCCGTGAATTCGCGTTGCAAATGCTTTTCGAATGGGACCTAGGTCAGCAAAAGCCGGCGCAGGTGGAAAAGCATTTCTGGAAATCTGCGAAAGCCGTGGAATCCACGCGCAAATTCGCGCGCCAGCTTTTCGAAGGCGCTGTCGAACAGGCGGAATCGAACGACAAGCTCGTCGAAAAGCTCGCGCAAAATTGGAAATTCGACCGTCTCGCAGCAGTGGATCGAAATATCCTAAGGCTGGCGATTTACGAACTGCGCGCAGGCACCGCGCCCGTGAAGGTGGTGCTCGACGAAGCCATCGAGCTGGCGAAGAAATTTTCTTCCGAGGATGCCCCGGCTTTCCTCAACGGCGTTCTCGACGCTGCCGCAAAAGATCTCGAGTCGGCCGAATAGGCGCGAATCGCGGCGCTCGCGTCACGCCGTTCGCATCAAGCCTCGATGTGGCCTTCGAGAACGCACACCGCCGCGCCGCTCACGCGCGGCGTGAGCTTTCCGCGCGTGCCATCAACTTCCACCTCGATGTGACTCGGCCGCATCATCTCCACGCCCTGCAAGATTTTCAATTGTTCCCCGGCGCGCAATTTTCCGTGACGCACTAAATAAGCGCCCAGCGAGCCGGCCGCCGACCCCGTCGCCGGATCTTCGATCGCGCCCCAGGGCAGCATCCCTCGCGAAAAGACATGTCCGTCGCTGCCGAGCGTGAAGCAATAAGCCACTTGGGAGACGCCACGCAGTAACTTCGCGGCGTCCGTAAGATTCATGGTGATTTTGCTGAGCGCTTTGCGCGATGCAATCGGCACCATCAGATTGAAAATGCCGGTGGAGACGGCCTCGATCGGCGGATCCGCAACGATGTCGCGCGCATTGAGTCCCAGCGCCGCGGCCATCGCATTTCGCTTGATTCGCGTGGCGCGGAATTTCGCCGCCTTCTGCGTCATCGTCACGCGCACCGGCCTGCCCTCGTGAAATGAAAGCTCGACGGGGAGAATTCCCGCGCCAGTCTGCTGCAGGATTCGCACCTGCCCTTCCGATGCAGGCACTACGCCGAGCTGCGCCAGCAGAAACCACGTGCCGATCACCGGATGCCCGGCCAGCGGCAGCTCGCGCTGCGTGGTGAAAATCCGCAGCCGCGCCAGCGCCCGGTTATTCGTCGGCCGTTGCACAAAAACTGTCTCCGAAAGATTCATCTCCCGCGCCACAGCCTGCATGCGATCGTTTGAAATGTTGTCGCCGTCCGTAACCACAGCCAGCGCATTTCCCTCAAACGCCTTAGTAGTAAAAACATCGAGCTGATAAAGCCGTCTCTTCACAAAAAACTCCTAACTTCCTCAGGAATGAACCCATCTTTGCGAGCACTAGCAGTTTCTTCGTAGAGGCGCTGGCCAATCGCTTTGCGATTGCGAAGCAATCGACGCGCCCGCTCCGTCTCAACCGCACGAAACCGTCTTCCACTAATCTCCCGGCAACCCGATTCGCCCGTCCTCGCGGACCTTCAAAGCCCACGTACGATGCCGCAGACCTCCTCCAGCACCCGCTGCGTGCTCTCCGTCTTATTCGTCTCGCAATAAATCCGCAACATATGCTCAGTACCCGAGGCGCGCACCATCACCCAGCCGATGTCGCCAAGATAAACTTTGATGCCGTCGAGATTTTCGCGCTTCGTCACCGGCCAATCGAGGAGGCGCGTGAGCTTCGCGTCGGAAAAATACGCGATGGCCTTCTCTTTTTGTCCGGCATGCAATTCGAGATCGACGCGCCCGTAGTGAAATTCACCGAACTCGTGGTGTAGCATCGCGACCAGCTCGCCGAGCCGCTTGCCATGCCAGGCCATCACTTCGGCGAGCAGCAGTGCATTCACGGTCGCATCGCGCTCGGGCAGATGCAGTTTCGTGCCAATGCCCCCGCTCTCTTCGCCGCCGATCAGAACGTCGCTCTCGAGCATGCGCTCGGCGACATACTTGAAACCGATGGGCGTTTCCCAGAGTTTGCGCCCGTACTTCGCCGCAATCTTGTCGATCAATTTCGTCGTGGAGAAAGTTTTCACCACGTCGCCGGGAATTTTCCGCGTGCCGGCCAGATGCCAGAGCAGAATCGAGAAAATCTGGTGCGGCGTGATGAAAGTGCCGTCGCGATCGATGGCCCCGATGCGATCGGCGTCGCCATCGCAGGCCAAGCCTGCGTCGTAGCCACCGGCAACCACGGCGCGGCGCAGCGCCTCGATATGCGGCTCGATGGGCTCGGGGTTCACGCCGCCGAAAAGGGGATCGCGGTTGCCGCGAATTTCATCGCACGCGACGCCGTGGCGCGTGAATAGCTCGCGCAGCAGTCCGCGCCCGGCTCCGTACATCGGATCCGCAACGAATCGGAAATTCGCGCCGCGCAGGCGGTCCCAATCCACCAGCTTCGCCAGCGTTTCGAGATACGGCGTGCGCACATCGAGCGAGTGGATCAAATCCTTGCGCGGAGGAAGAGGCGGGAAGCCGTCGCGATGGACGCCCTCGAGTTCGCTTTCAATTTGCGCCACGATTGCGGGCGAGGCCGAGCCGCCGAAGCTCGCCTTATATTTCACGCCGCTCCAGCGCGCCGGATTGTGGCTCGCAGTGATTTGAATTCCGCCGGCCGCCCCGCGCAATTTCACCAGCAGTGAAATCGCCGGCGTGGGGCAAGCGTCGGCGGCAATCCACACCGGCGTCCCAGTCATCGCCACAGCCTCAGCGGCCACGCGCGCGAATCGCTCCGAAGCAAATCGCGTATCGTAGCCGACAAGCACGCCGCTCTGCGCATTCTCCGAGCGCACCACGTAGCGCGCAATCGCATACGCCACTTTGCGCACGTTCGCGTGCGTCACGTCCTCGGCGATTACGCCGCGCCAACCATCGGTGCCAAATTGAATCGCGCTCACGATGGGTCAGTATACGTGAATTAAGGAATCGGGGAAGATCCGCATTGGCCTGGTCGAGAACGCACTACAGCAGTTTGCGCATTTTTTGTTCTTCAATCCATTTCACGATTTTGCCCACGTCCTGCGCGCGATCGCGCGGGCAAAGCAAAATCGCATCAGGCGTATCGACGAGCACAAGATCGCGCACGCCCACAGCCGCTACAAGTTTCGACGGGCTCCAGAAAAAGTTGCCGCTAGCCTCAAGCGCCACGTACGGCCCAGCGGAAACGTTCGCATCCATCTTCGGCGCCAGCAATTCGTACACCGCCGCCCACGAACCGATATCGCTCCACCCGACTTTCGCCGGAATCACAAACACGCGCTGCGGCCCGCTCTCACGCGTCGCCGGCTCCATGATGGCGTAATCCACGGAAATGTTTTCGAGACGCGGATAAATCCGCTTCAGCGCAGCATCATAACGGCTCGTTCCGATCGTCTTCGCCAATTTGCGAAGCGCGTCATACGTGTCGGGAAGGTGGCGCTGCAAATTTTCCAGAAAAGTCGAGACGCGCCAGAAAAACATCCCCGCATTCCACAAATACCGCCCCGACGCGACATACTTCTTCGCCAGCGCCGGCGCGGGCTTCTCGGTAAATCGCTTCACCGCAAACGCGGTTTCTCCATGCGGTCGCGCCGCCAGCCCGCCGCGCTCGATGTATCCATATCCCGTCTCCGCCCGCGTCGGCGGAATGCCCATCACGATCAAATCGCCGGGAGTGCCGGCAAGCTCCAGCGCCGCGCGCACCAGCGTGCGATACTTCGCCCCATCGGCGATGTAGCTGTCCGAAGGCAGCACCGCCATCAGCGCATCGCCATGCTGGTGCGCCAGATGAAACGCCGCCAGCCCAATCGCCGCCGCGGTATTGCGCCCCAGCGGCTCGGCGATCACATGCGATGCCGGAACGCCCGGCAACTGCCGCCGCACAGCCGCAGCCTGCTCGACATTCGTCACCGCCCAAAGATTCTGCGGCGGAAAAAGCGGCGCGAGCCGCGCAGCCGTTTCGCGCAGCATCGTGTCTTCGCCGGTAATATTCAGCAGTTGCTTCGGCAAGCGCGTCCGGCTGCGTGGCCAGAAGCGCGTGCCGCGCCCGCCTGCAAGCAACACCGCGCAAGCCGGCAGCGCATGCAACTTCGCCCGCGTCGCCGCGCTCACAAGTGCACCAGCTTCGAAAGCAGCGATCTCGGCATGACCGGCGATTCCAGATGTCGCGCAAAATCTTCAGGATTAGCAGGCACGTAGGTTCGCAGAATCTTCGAGCGGCCCGCCGGATGAATCCGGTATTCGCATTGCCCGGCAGGCAGGAACCAAGCCTGCCCGCGCGAAAATTCCAGGCGCTCCCCCTCGAATTCGATTTTCCCGCGCCCCTCCAGGATTATTTGCAATTCGAAATGCGCCGGCGTCATCTGGATTTCGAAAGGTAAGCGCGACTCCACGCAGATCACAGCAAAATGCCGGCACGCGACGATGTAAGTCTCGTCCGCAACCCCAGGTTTCACGCGAATCGGCACAACTTTGCCGCCTCGCGGCTCGTCAAAGCGAATCACATCGAACGCCTTCTCCAGATGCAGCGCCCGCGGCTTGCCGTCCGCTCCCGTGCGATTGAAATCGAAAATGCGATAGGTAATGTCCGAATATTCCTGAATCTCGCAAAGCGTAAGTCCCGGGCCGATGTAATGCACCGTGCCCGCGGGACAATAAATCGCATCCCCAGCTTTCACCGGCACGCGCTCAATCAATTCTTCAGCATTGCCTTCATCAATCGCCCGGCGAAACGATTCGCGCGTAACTCCCGAGCGCAAACCGATCCACACCGCCGCGTCGCGCTCCGCCGCAACCACGTACCACATCTCCGTCTTGCCGCGCCCGCCCGCGGCAATCTCGTGTTTTCGCGCGTATTCGTCTTCGGGATGAACTTGCACGGACAATCGATCGTTCGGAAACAAAAACTTCACGAGCAGAGGGAAATCGCGCTCGTTAGCCGCGCTTGCACCTCGCCACTCGGGCGGCATTTTGTTCCAGGCGTGCGCCAGAGTCTCGCCCGCAAAAGGCCCATTCACAAAGCGGCTCTCGTGCGCCGTCAACCAAGCTTCGCCGATCGGCTCGGCAAGCTCCGTCATTTCCGGATAAAGCGGCGCGAGAGATTTGGCGCCCCAGATGCGCGGCGTGAAAATGGGCTCGAGGCGTGCCGGCGCGGCATCCATTCCTGAATTATGCCGCCGACGCGGTGAAAAATCGCGTCAAGCGGCGCAGCCCTTCCTCAATCCGCTCGAGCGAAGTCGCATACGATATCCGCAGATGGCCGGGCGCGCCGAACGCATCGCCCGGAACCACCGCGACGTGCTCGCGTTCCAGCAATTCGCGCGTAACCTGCACCGAATCGCCCGCGCCCTTCCCGCCGCGTCCCGGAACTTTCGGAAACACGTAAAACGCCCCCTGCGGCTCCGTGCACTCGACTCCAGGAATCGCGCGCAATCCCGCCACAATCCTCGCCCGCCTCCGCTCATATTCCGCCAGCATCACGCCCACCGAATCCATCGGCCCGCGCAGCGCCTCGAGCGCCGCGTATTGCGTGATCGAAGTTACGTTGGACACCGTCTGGCTCTGCAATTTGATCATCGCGCTCACCAGCGGCTCGGGCGCCAACGCATAACCCATGCGCCACCCGGTCATCGCAAACGTCTTCGAAAGCGACCCGGCGATAATCACGCACTCCTTCGCGCCCGGAAGGCTGGCGATCGAAAACGGCTTCGCGCTCCCGTAAACGAAATGCGAGTAGCACTCATCCGACAGCAGCCAGATCCCGCGCCGCTGGCAAACTTCCAGAATCCGCGCAAACTCATCCCGCGGAATCACCGCGCCGGTAGGATTGTTCGGCGAATTCACGATCAGCAAGCGCGTCTTCGGCGTGATGGCTTTTTCCACATCGGTAGCGCGCAAGCAGAATTTATCAATCGCCAGCGTAGCCACGAATTTCGGCGTCCCACCCGGAAGCTTCACGATATCCGGGTAGCTCACCCAGTAGGGCGCCGCAATCAAAACTTCGTCTCCCGGATTGATCAGCGAAGAAATGGCATTGAAAATCGCCAGCTTCCCGCCCGAAGTGACGATGCATTCTTTCGGCTGATACGACGAGCCCAAATTCTTAGCGTGCCATTCGCACACAGCCTCGCGCAGCGCCATGATTCCGCCGGTCGGCGTGTACTTCGTGCGATTTTCGTCAAGCGCCCGAATCGCAGCCCGCTTGATATGCTCCGGCGTGGGAAAATCCGGCTCGCCCGGTCCGAAATCCACCACGTCGATCCCGCGCGCCTTAAGCTTCTCAGCCTCGATCAAGACGGCCATAGTCGGCGAAACATCAATTCGATTCACAGCGTCAGAAAGATGCAAAATCCCCACCTGCGATGCCGTAGACATCTTTTCTAATCTCTCCTAAGAATTAATTTAGCGCAGCGCGTTTCCGCGCGATTCGTAGGGGCGCCGGTCAATCGCTTTGCGATTGCAAAGCAATCGACGCGCCCTCCGACGACCGTACGGCCCAATCAACACTCCAAAAAAAGCGCGGCCTCCGCATTCTCGAATTCGACGACCTACCCAATCTTCCCGCGCAACCTCTCCTCCACAATCGCCGGCACCAACCCCTTCAACGATCCCCCCAACCTCGCCACTTCCCTCACCAACCGCGAACTCAAATAACTATAAGCCTCGCCCGGCAGCATAAACACCGTCTCCACCTGCGGCTCCAGCTTGCGATTCATCAAAGCCATCTGCAATTCATACTCATAATCCGAAACCGCCCGAATTCCGCGCAAAATCACCCGCGCCTGCTTCTGCCGCGCATATTCCATCAAAAGCCCGGCAAAACTATCGATCTCCACATTCGCAAAGGGCCGCATCACCTCGCGCAGCATTTCCAACCGCTCGTTCACATCGAACAGCGGCTCTTTCTCCTGATTCCGCAACACCGACACGATCAATTTGTCGAAAATCTTCGCCGCCCGCTCGATCAAATCGAGGTGGCCGTTCGTCACTGGATCAAATGAGCCGGGACAGATCGCAATCACAGGTTTCATCCGCAAAACTTCCGCCGCAATCTTAACCTAGAACCACATCACACGCGTCGCAAAATCCGCCGCAAAACTCCGCCGCCCCGCGCCCCGCCCCCGACAATTTGGCCTCGTTGCGCCGCCGCTGTAGCCATCCACCGCGAGTATCGCACCTCCGCTCCCGTAGGGGCGCCGGTCAATCGCTGTGCGATTGCGAAGCAATCGACGCGCCCGCCCGAGTAAGCTTCATCCGAAACCCGCGCCATTTACCTCCGCGACCCGATCGATCATCCTCGCGTCACTCCTGCTCAGCCCGCGATGCACCGCCACCCAAATTACGCTACGATAAAGAAGTACCCGGGGCGAGCGAAAGGATTCCCTCAGATGATCCGCCGTTTCTCACAATTTCTATCGATCGCCTCGCTGTTCCTCGCTCTTTCCGCAAATGCCCCATCCCAAACCTCCGCCTCGCACGTCCCCAACGCGAAAACAAAAAGCGCTCCGACCGCCAGAACTCTTCGAGCCTCTCAGTCCAATGGAAAGTCCGCAGTCCTCAAAGGCGACGCGATATCTCTCCAGGGCCTTTACCTGCCAACGACGCAGGGCACTGTGCCCGATGGCCAAGCCGTCAATCCAACCCAAGAGGTCGCGTTCTGGAGCAGTCTGCACAACGCCGGCCTCACTGGCATGGATCCCAAAGTTCTCCTGCGCCAAACACCGCAATCCGGCCAAATCGTCCTGCTCATGCGCGTTTATCTCACCATCCAAGACAAAGGCGAGAGCCGCGACTTCGTCCTCTCACTCACGCAATTGTGGACGCAGGAAGACGGTACCTGGAAGATTGCCGCGAGCCGTCGGAGCAATCCGGTTCCGAAACCTGCGATCCGCCTGCCGGAACCAGCCGTCCCCAATCCCGATCTCTATCCCGATCCAAGCGAAGCCCAAAAGGATCTCGACTGCAGCCCTCGCCGCCGCTACGAAGGACCACAAAAACGTCATCGTAGTCTTCGGCGGGAACTGGTGCTACGACTGCCACGTCCTCGACGCCGCCTTCCACTCCGCCTCCATCGCTCCAATCATGAAGGCCAACTATCACGTAGTGCACATCAACATCGGCAGCTACGACGCGAATCTCGACATAGCCGAGCGCCTGCAAACCCCGCTAAAAAAGGGCGTCCCAGTTCTAGCAGTCCTCGACAGCAAAGGCCAACTCCTAACCAGCCAAAAGAACGGCGAATTCGAATCCGCCTACAAAATCGGCCCAACCGACATAACCGATTTTCTAAATCACTGGAAGCCCAATGCCGCAAAATAGCTCGCTATATTGATCCCTCGGACGTAGGGGCGGGGCTTGCTCCGCCCGCTCCGCGCAATCCTCACGAAACTCCCCACCATTCACCTCCGATTTTGCGCCGTTCAACCTTGCACAACCCCATTTGGACTAAAATGGTCGGGATTTAACCCTCTGTAAATGCAGGGCTTGCCCTCATTTTACGCTCTTGACAAACAACCCCGTCGCGCCTAAAATCGAATTGCGACTGAAAGAGTCGCATATCGCACCATGTTGAAACTCTCCAAGAAAGCCGACTACGGCCTCATCGCCCTCAAGCATCTCGCGATGCATCACGGCGAAGCGTCGGCCAGCGCCGCGGATATCGCCGAAGTCTACGGCATTTCCGCAACGCTGATGGCCAAAGTGCTCCAGAAGCTGGCGCGCGGCGGCTTAGTGGCCGCGCGGCACGGTTCAAGCGGCGGCTACACGCTAGCCCGCGACCCGTCGCGCATCACCGCGCTAGACGCGATCCACGCCATCGAAGGGCCGCTGTTCATCACGTCCTGCGTCACGCATCGCGGCGAGTGCGACCAGACTTCCACCTGCATCGTGCGCGCGCCGCTGCGCCGCGTGAATGACAGCATTCTCGACGTTTTGAATAAAGTGACGATCTCGCAGATGGCCGATGAAACCCCGGCCTCCGAAGTCGTCGAACTCAGGCTATGAACGAAATTCGGGGGAACTGAGGAGATACGAATGGCAATCAAGCTTCCGATTTACATGGACAATCACGCGACCACGCCGGTTGATCCGCGGGTCCTTGACGCCATGCTGCCGTATTTCACCGAGAAATTCGGCAATGCCGCCAGCCGCAACCACGCTTTCGGTTGGG
Organism: uncultured Acidobacteriota bacterium; assembly: GCA_963841235.1. Taxonomy (GTDB): domain Bacteria; phylum Acidobacteriota; class Terriglobia; order Acidiferrales; family UBA7541; genus Palsa-147. Next base: position 551,695 of record CAWJBU010000005.1, read on the forward strand.
CCGGCGAAGAGGCCGTCGAAATCGCGCGCGGGCAGGTGGCCAAGCTGATCAACGCCTCGCCCAAAGAAATCATCTTCACCAGCGGCGCGACGGAATCGAATAACTTGGCCATCAAGGGCGCCGCGGAGATGTATCGCGAGAAGGGCAATCACATCATTACGCAGGTCACCGAGCACAAAGCCGTGCTCGATACCTGCAAGCGCCTCGAGAAATACGGCTACGAGGTCACCTATCTGCCGGTCCAGAAGGACGGCCGCATCAATCTCGACGATTTGCGCAAGGCCATTACGCCGAAGACGATTCTGATCTCCATCATGTACGCGAACAACGAGATCGGCGTCATTCAGCCCATCGAAGAAATCGGCAAGATCGCCAAGGAAAAGGGCGTTCTCTTCCATGTGGACGGCGTGCAGGCCGCCGGCAAAATTCCCGTGGACGTGATTCGCGACGGCATCGACTTGCTCTCCATCTCGGCTCACAAGATTTACGGCCCCAAGGGCGTCGGCGCTCTCTACGTTCGCCGCAAGAATCCGCGCGTGCAACTTTCCGCCATCATTGATGGCGGCGGACACGAGCGCGGCATGCGTTCCGGCACTCTCAACGTCACCGGCATCGTTGGTCTCGGCAAGGCCTGCGAACTCTGTCAGCAGGAAATGGTGCAGGAAACCGCCAAGCTCAGCCGTCTGCGCGACCGGTTGAAGGACGGCATCATGTCCAAGCTCGACGAGTGCTACATCAACGGCTCGATGGAGCATCGCCTGCCGCACAACATCAACATCAGCTTCGCCTTCGTCGAAGGCGAATCGCTGCTGATGGGCATCAACGACGTAGCCGTCTCGAGCGGTTCAGCCTGCACTTCGGCAACGCTCGAACCCAGCTACGTGCTGAAAGCACTCGGCGTAGGCGAGGATCTAGCCCACACCTCCATCCGCTTCGGCATCGGCCGCTTCAACACCGAAGAAGAAGTGGATTACGTGGTAGGCCGGGTAGTAGAAACCGTCAACCGTCTGCGCGAACTTTCGCCGCTCTACGAAATGGCGAAAGAAGGCGTAGACCTAAGCAAAATGAAGTGGACCGCTGCCGGCGAGTAGGGTGGGAGCCCCCTGCTTTAGCAGGGGGAGCTGGACTTCAGTCCAGCGAAACGCATCGAGCGCGCAGAAGCGGCTTTAGCCGCGGGAATCGTGCTCCAAAGTGACTGATTTTATTTAACAAGGAGAGCGCCAAATGTCTTACTCAGAAAAAGTAATCGAGCACTACAACAATCCGCGCAACGTCGGGTCGCTCGACAAGAAAGACCCCAACGTCGGCACGGGCCTGGTCGGCGCGCCGGAATGCGGCGACGTCATGAAGCTGCAGATGAAGGTGAACCCGGACACTCGAGTGATCGAGGAAGCCAAGTTCAAGACCTTCGGCTGCGGCTCGGCCATCGCCAGCTCTTCCCTGGCCACCGAATGGGTGAAGGGCAAGACCGTCGAAGAGGCGCTCGCCATCAAGAACACGGACATCGTCCGCGAGCTGGCGCTTCCCCCGGTGAAGATTCACTGCTCGGTGCTCGCTGAGGACGCCATCAAGGCCGCGCTCTCCGACTGGAAGCACAAGCAGGGCGAAGCGGTCAACGAGCCGAAACCAAGTCCTCCGCGCACTAGTTGAAAAATCGCTAGCGCGGCGAACAGGGCGTTGTTAATTTGTGTCGAGTAGAAAGTACCTCGACTCTTTGCTTTGTTGAAGTTACGTGCAATTCTAATCGTTCAGGCGTTTCGGTTAGAAAATTCAACACAGTAGGGGCCGGGGTTCACACCGGCCCGGTTTGGCCTTGGGTTTTCGCATTTGACTTTGTAGGGGCCGGGGTTCACCACCGGCCCGGTTTGGATCTGGGTTTTTATGATTCACGTCACCGAAAAAGCAGCCATCAAAATTCGCGAATTACTCGCGAAAGAGGGAGTACCCGCCGAAAACGGCGGCTTGCGGGTGGGTGTGCAGGGGGGCGGCTGCTCCGGTCTCAGCTATGCGATGCGCCTGGAGACCGAGGCGCGCAGTCGCGATAAAGTGATCGAAGAGAATGGCGCGCGCATCTTTGTGGATCCCAAGAGCTTTCTCTACCTCGATAACACCACCCTCGATTATCACGAAGACCTGATGCGCCGGGGATTCGTGTTTCAAAATCCGCAGGCGACGCGGAGCTGCGGCTGCGGCAGCTCGTTCACGGCTTAGGCCGCGCCTGCCAGTCCCCACTCCTGCGGGTCGCAGCGCAATCGAGAGTTTAGGTTTGTGTAGTGCTGGCCTTTCAGGCCAGCATCGCCGCGCGCTTGAGCGAACGTGCGGCGGCAACGAAGAGAACTGAGATGAGTGTGACGCAAACACGCACAGATGCGGCTTCCGGCACAAAGTGCTGGAGCTGCGGCGCCGTTGCGAGCGGCCATTTCTGCGCGGCGTGCGGAAAAATTCAGCCGCTGCCGCGCGGCACCAGCTACTTCGCGTTTTTTGGATTGCCCGAGAAACTGCAAATCGATCCCGAAGCTCTCGAGCAGCAATTCCACAAGCTAAGCTGGAAGCTGCATCCGGACAATTTCATGCGCGCGGATGAATTCGAGCGCAATCTCTCGCTCGAGCGCTCCTCGGAGCTGAACGACGCCTATCGCGCGCTGCGCGATCCGCTCACGCGCGTCGAATATCTGCTCGCATACAAAGGCATGCGCAAGGAAGGCGCTGCAAAGCAGCAAGCCCCTCCCGAGCTGCTCGAAGAAGTTTTCGAACTGAACGAATCGCTCGATGAGCTGCGCGAAGCCCGCGCCGCCGGCGAAGACCTAGCCGCGCTGCGCGCCCGCCTCGAATCCGCCGAGAAGGATTTTCAGGAGAAGCTCGAAGAAGTCGATGCCGAGCTAGATCGAGTACGCAAGGAATGGGACGCAGCAGTCGAAGCCGGCGCCGCTGACTCGGCTCGCGAGAAATTAATGGATCGGATGAATGAAATCCTGAATCGGAGATCTTACATCCGCAATCTAGTAGCAAGCGTTGCGAAGGAACTGGCAGATGCGTGATCGAGCGCAACAGCGCCGCCGGAAGGGCCGTCATCCTGAGGCCGCTTTTTGGCCTAAGGATCTAAGCGTGAGTCGACCGGCAACGCGCCACATGGAGCACGAGTCGAGGGCTGGCCGGGTAATGGGACGAATCGTCGGAATCGATCTGGGGACAACGTACAGCCTGGTCGCATATCATGGACGCGGCGACGGGACACCCGAAGTGCATCGTCGGGCCGTACGGCTCGGCACTTTGTCCATCAGTCGTGAGCGTGGACGCCGATGGAACCATCGTCGCGGGAGAAGCCGCGCAGCGCCGGTTGCTTACGCAGTCGGAACGCACAATTTATTCGGTGAAGCGCCTGATGGGTCGTGCGCCCGAGGATGTCAAAGACGAGCTGAAGATTTTTCCCTTCCGCATCGAACCATCGAGCACCAACGTGATTCGCGTGCGCCTCGGCGACAAAGTCTTCACGCCATCCGAGATTTCGGCATTCATCCTGCGCGAACTGAAATCCTGGGCCGAAGATTTCTTCCATGACACAGTCGATCGAGCCGTAATCACCGTCCCGGCGTATTTCAATGACGCCCAGCGTCAAGCCACAAAAGACGCCGGTCGAATCGCCGGCCTTGAAGTTCTCCGCCTCGTGAATGAACCGACGGCCGCGGCGCTGGCCTACGGCCTGCACAAACAGCGGCGTGGCAAAGTCGCCGTCTACGATTTCGGCGGCGGCACATTCGATATCTCAATCTTGAAATTGATTTCGACCGACGAGGGCGACATCTATCAAGTACTTTCGACCAACGGCGACACGCACCTCGGCGGCGACGATATTGACAACGTCCTGCTGGCAATGGCGCGCGGCGAAATTCAGAAGCAGTTCTCGCTCGATCTCAGCGCGCATCCCGAGTTGGTGCAGGAATTGCGCAAAGCGCTGATCCGCGCCAAGCACGATCTCTCGAGCAATGCGACGACTACGATTCAACTGGCGCTGCCAGGAGGGCTCGTCTACGCGCGGGATATCGCGCTGCGTGAATTCGACGAACTCATCCAGCCAATCGTCGCGCGGACGATGGAGCCGGTGCGCAAGGCGCTGGCGGATGCCAAGCTCGCCGCGAAAGACATGGACGAAGTCGTCCTGGTCGGCGGCTCGACGCGCATTCCGCTGGTGCGCAAGACCGTGGGCGATTATTTCGGGCTGCGCGCCGCATTGCGAGCTGAATCCCGATGAAGTGGTCGCGCTCGGCGCTGCGGTGCAGGCCGAAATTCTCGATTCCGGCGTCAAGACCATGCTGCTGCTCGACGTGACGCCCCTCTCGCTCGGCATCGAGACCATGGGCGGAGTCGTCGCCAAGATTATCCCGCGCAATTCCACAATTCCCGCGAGCGCACAGGAAATGTTCACCACCGGCGTCGAAAATCAGACAGCGATCGATCTGCACGTTCTGCAAGGCGAAAGGGAACTGGCGAAGGACTGCCGTTCACTCGCCCGCTTTCAACTCAAAGTTCCGCCGGGCCCCGCAGGCCTCGCGCGCGTGGAAGTAAAATTCCTGATCGACGCCAACGGCATCCTGCAAGTCGCCGCGCGCGATCTGCGCACCGGCCAGGAACATTCCATCGAAGTGCAGCCGAGCTACGGGCTGAACGATGCCGAAGTCGAGCGCATGCTCGAGGAATCGATCGAGTTCGCCGAGCAGGATTTCGCCGAGCGCCAGCTGATCGAAGCGCGCAACGAAGCCGACACGATTTTGAAGGCCACCGAGAAGACCTTGAAACACGAGAGCGTCGCGCAGCTTTCAGCCAAAGAGCGCCGCGCCATCGAGCACAGCGTCGCGCATCTTCGCGAAGCCGTCGCCGGCACGGATTACAAAGAAGTCCGCGCGCGCATCGACATATTGAACCAAACGACCACGCATCTGGCAGAACTGGTGATGAACGGCGCGCTACAAACCGCGCTACAAGGCAAGCGTCTCGACGAAGTCTGAGAAGGAGTAATTTATGGGCGGCATCAACCCGTACATCGAAGAAACTAAATACACGCCCGCGACGAAGAAATTCAAAGTGACCTTCGTCAAGGAGGGGAAGACCGTCGAAGTGGACCCGGAGAAAATTCCCTACGGCCACGACGGCATTCCCGGCAGCATCCTCGACATCTCGCAGGGCTATCACATGGGGCTCGACCACGCCTGCGGCGGAGTGTGCGCCTGCTCGACGTGCCACGTGATCGTCCACGAAGGCCTCGAAACCTGCAACGAAGCTACCGACGCCGAGCTCGATCAGCTCGACGAAGCCCCCGGCGTCACTCCCAAATCGCGCCTCGGCTGCCAATGCATTCCCGACGGCACGAAAGATATCGTTGTCGAAATTCCCGAGTGGAACAAGAATTTCGCCAAGGAAGCCGAGCACTGAGTTCGCCCCAGCTCAAACGCACATACCGAGGAGCCCCGCACATGCCAGAATCATTCGGATGGGACGACGCCGAGGAGATCGGCATCCAACTCGCCGAGAAGTTTCCGAAAACCGACCCACTCACCGTCCGCTTCACGGATCTGCACAAATTCGTCACAGAGCTAGCGGGCTTCAACGGCGATCCCAAAGGATCAAACGAAGGCAAGCTAGAAGCCATTCAAATGGCGTGGCACGAGGAATATCAAGACCGCACGCACTGAGTCTGGCAACGAGGAGAACGCCGTATGGAGCAGGATCCGCGTTACCCCATTGGAAAATTCAGCGCACCGGCAAGCATCAGCGAAGCCGACCGCGCCAAATTCATCGAAGAGGTCGCCGCCGCTCCAGCGCGTCTGCGCGCCGCTGTTTCCGGTCTGTCCGCGGAGCAATTGGCTACTCCATATCGCGATGGCGGCTGGACCGTGCGGCAGCTCGCGCATCATGTGCCAGACAGCCACATGAACGCATACGTTCGCTTCAAGCTCGCGCTCACCGAGGACGAACCGACGATCAAGACTTACGAAGAAGCGCGTTGGGCCGAGCTCGCCGATACCGCCGCCACGCCGGTGGAAACGTCGCTCGCGTTACTCGAAGCGCTGCACACGCGCTGGGTGACCTTGTTGCGCTCGCTTAAGCCCGCCGACTGGTCGCGCAAATTCCGCCATCCCGCACTCGGCGAGATGACGCTGGAGAAAAATCTGGCGCTCTACGCATGGCACGGCAAGCATCACGTCGCCCACATCACCCAGCTCCGCAAGAACAAAGGCTGGTAGCAAAGCCTCACGGAACGCGGCGCAAAATTCGCGCTGAGCTTGTGAATTCCGCGAGGTTCCTCGATAATATTTCCAGTTGCTGCGGGCATCCGGTTCATACGCCCGCTCCCACCGTGGCGCCATGGTGCAACGGTTAGCACATCGCCCTTTCAAGGCGGTAATACGGGTTCGATTCCCGTTGGCGCTACCAACTTCCCGTACGATATTCTTTGAGCAGTAACCCCGCGGAGCCGGAAACGCACAGGAGATTTGCGATGGCGAATTTTTTTAGAACTTCGAATCCGGCGCTAAATCCGAAAGCCTTTCAAGGCGCAGTGGCGGCCGGCGAAGCGATGACGCTGCAGGGTACCGTGAACAAGACCGGCATCTTGCTGATCCTCACTGGGGCCAGCGCTGCGTGGACGTGGGAAAAATTCGCAACCACCGGACCTCAGGCCGTAATGCCGCTGCTGATCGGCGGCGCGATCGGCGGATTCATCGTCGCGCTGGTGACCATTTTCAAGAAGGAATGGTCGCCGATCACCGCGCCGATCTACGCCTTGCTCGAAGGACTGGTGCTCGGGGCCATTTCGGCGTCGGTCTAGGCATCGTTTCCCGGAATCGCGATTGAAGCAGTAAGCCTCACCTTCGGCACGCTCGTTGTTCTTCTCCTCGCGTATACCTCGCGGATCATTTCAGTGACGCAAAAATTCCGCCTCGGCGTCATAGCCGCGACGGGCGCCATCGCTCTGGTCTATCTCGGCACGATCATCCTCAGCCTTTTCGGTGTGCACACGTTTTCGATTTACGGGAACGGCGCGATCGGAATTGCCTTCAGCGCCTTCGTGGTGGTTATCGCCGCGTTGAATCTGGTCCTCGATTTCGACTTCATCGAGACTGCCGCGCGTATGGGCGTGCCGAAATACATGGAGTGGTACGGCGCGTTCGGCTTGATGGTCACGCTGATCTGGCTGTATCTCGAAATCCTGCGGCTGCTCGTGAAGCTGCGCGGACGGCGCTGAAACTCTGAGATCAACCTCGGCCTCTCGAATCGTTGATTTGCGCGCTCGGGAGGTCAATATTTGCGTCCTGAAGAGCCGGTTCGTACTGTTTCCGGCTCGTGAGCTTATGTAACGTTTCTACCCCGTCGAAACCCCGGTTCGGAACTCCTTCCCAAATTGAGACCATTAGGCGTCCTGAAATCAATAACTTAGCAGATTTCTGGCATGGCCGCTCATGTGCACCATTCTCCGCACCAAGTCAGAAATCTAGCCCTGTGCCCGGGGGCCGTGTCCGAGGATGCTTTGAAAGAAAACGAACGCACAGATCTCAGGAGAACCGGAAGCGAGCGCGCTCACAAGGGCTTCTCGCTGGTCGAGGTGCTCGTGGTGGTGGCCCTCGCGATGACCATCGCAGGCATGCTCGTCGTGCACTTGACGCCCACGCTGCAGCAATTCCGCGCCAACTCGGCATCGTCGCAAGTCGTCGATGTGTTCCGGCAGGCGCGCGAATACGCCATCACCTACCGGCGTTACGTGCAAATCACTTTTCCCAATTATGCCGCCAACGGCGGCAACAACCAGATCCGCATCACCGTGCGCAACAGCCTGACACCAAACGCCGGCGCGGACGTGATTCTGACGACTGTTACGCTCTCGGGCAACGTCAGCTTCCAGCTCGAAGGCGGCGTGCCAGATACCCCGGACGCATTCGGGAAGGCCACCGCCGTGAACTTCGGCAACATCGACGGCGGACCGCCCGCGGGCATTTACTTCCAGGCGGACGGCACGTTCGTCAACTCGGTCGGCGCCAACCTGAACGGCACCGTGTTCCTGGGTCAAACCAACCTGGTTTCGACGGCGCGCGCCGTTACCGTCCTTGGCCCCACCGGCCGCATCCGGAGCTACCACGTCAACGGCGCCGGCACCAACTGGTTCGAGACGCGCTAATGAAAAAGCGGGCAGAGGAGATATTCATGCAGAGATCGAGGAAGCGCGTAAACCAGAGTGGCTTCACTCTCGTCGAGACCATGGTGGCGCTCGCGGTGCTCGGCATCGGCCTGGTGGCTCTCGCCGCTATGCTGGCCAGCAGCATCGCCTACATGAACTCGTCGCAAGCGGATTTCATCGCCCAACAGAAAGCGTCCGAAGCGATCGAGAGCATCTTTACCGCGCGCGACACCCAGGCCATTACGTTTTCCCAGATCCAGAACGTCGCCCAGGGCGGGATCTTCCAGGACGGAGCCCAGAACCTCGTTGATCCGGGACCAGACGGCGTTGTGGATACCGCGGACGACCTGGTGAATTCACCGGACACCATCATCAAGCCGGGCCCGGATGGAATTCTCGGCACCGCTGATGACATCCAGATTCAACTTTCCGTTTACTACAACATGAGACGCACGATTGTGATTACCCCGATCGTCGGCGTGAACAACGTGCGCATGATCACCGTGACTGTGACGTACACCACGGGCTCGTTCAATCGCTCTTACACACTGACCAGCTATATCTCGCAATTTTCCTAGAACGATACGCCAGGGCGATTCCACCGATGCCCAGGGACGAGGAACCTTAAACCGTGAAGATGACGCAGAGGGAGAGAACAACGATGAGGCGCAAGGGCGGATTCTCGCTGCTCGAATTGATGGTCTCGGTCTCCATCCTGGTGACCGTCGTCGGCGTATCGCTGAAGATGCTGGTGGACGCGCAGCATGCCTATGAAGGCGTTACGGACATGGCCGATCTGCAGCAGAATCTGCGCGCCTCGATGAACAACATGCAGCGCGACTTGATCCAAGCGGCCGAAGGCCTGCCGACCACGGGCATCAGCTATCCGCAAGGCGGCACGGCCAAGGCCATCGCCCGGCCCTCGCCGACGGGAAAGGCCTACAACTTCCCCGGCGTCGCGGTCTCTTCAACGATCACGGACCTCGTTCCGGGCGTCGGCGGCACCCCCACTCCGGGACTGACAGTCAATGGAACCGTCACCGATTTCATCACCATGATGTACGTGGATAACTCGCTGGTGGACGCCAACAACCACCAGATGAGCCAGTATCCGGTTTATCAAGTCGCGAACGCTCAAAACCCGCAGGCCTGTAACGGTTCCATCGCGGCCGACGGCAGCACCACAACGTTTGACGCGAATTGCATCAACATCACCGGCAATAACGGAGTCCGTGCGGGCGATCTGATCATGTTCTTCAACGGGCAAAATTATGCCATTCAGACGGTCACGTCGGTTTTGGGCCAGGTCGTATCGTTCGCGAACGGAGACGCGTTCAACTTCAACGCCATGCTCGGCAAAGCCACGGCCGGAACGTTGAAACAACTGCAGAACGGTATCGCCAGCCCGGGCGGTCCTTACCCCCCGACCACAGCGGCGCGCGTCCAGATGGTGACCTACTACGTCGACAACGTGACGAATCCGGCTGATCCGCAATTGATCCGCCAGATCAATTTCAATGCCCCGCAGCCTGTGGCGCAGGGCATCGAAGACCTCCAAGTTAGCTACGGCATCACGCAGCCCAACAATGCGGCGCTGTACAACCCGGCCGGGCCGGGCAACGCCAAGCAGCCTCTGGGTCTCGACACGCCCGCGCAGATCCGCAATGTGAATCTGTTCGTCGGCGGGCGCTCCGATACGGCCTATAGCGTGACCGGGCAATTCTTCCGCGACAACATGATCACGAAGGTTTGCGTGCGCAGTCTTTCCTTCGTGAACCGGTACAACTAGTTTGTGTCTCTACGGAAATTCCGCAGGTGTCCTGCAAGGAGGACGTTCGTGAATACCACTCGGGAAAAGGGAATGGCGCTGGTCACGGCACTGCTTGTGATGCTGCTGGTCTCCTCGATCATCATCGGCCTTTCTTGGATGGTGATGACCAACCAGCGGCTCGGCGGCAACAACGCCAACCGCCAGGCCGCCTTCTATGCGGCCGAAGCCGGCATGGAAAAAATGACCGCGGACCTCGGCACGCAGTACGGCGCCACCAACGCGCTCAGCGTCGCCGACATCAATACCGTCATGGGCAAGGCGCCCGTGATACCCGGCGTGTCTTACACCGGCACGCCGACGAGCTACAAGATCACTTATACGCCGGACCCGGCCAACGGTGGAGCTCCCCTGGCAACAAACCATACGATTCTTTCCGGCGCGTATGCCGGACTGCAAGGATTGCTCACGCCATTCACGCTGACGGTTCAGGCCGATCTCGCGGATGGTTCCGAAGCGCGGCTGGTTCGCACCGTGCAGACCGTCGGCATTCCCGTCTTCCAGTTCGGAATTTATTCGCAGGTGGACTTGAGCTACTTCCCCGGCCCGGTATTTAATTTCGGCGGCCGCGTGCACACCAATGGCAATCTCTGGCTGGCCAGCGGAAATACGCTGACTCTTGCCGATAAGGTGACTGCGGTCGGACAAGTCGTGGTTAATAATCTGTCGAACGGCTATCCCACGTTCTGGCTCACCGGAACACAGACGCCGCAGACCGACACGTGCCAGACGGGCTGGACGAGCACCTTGCCGAATAATCCGGGTAACAATCCATATCCCGGCGCCGTTATGGTCGCCACGGTTCCCGAGGCGAGTTGCCTGCAGTTGGTCCAGGGATCGGTGAACGGCAACGTATCGATCGCCAACGTGGCGACTGCTCCTGTGAATGGGAACTGGTACACACTTTCCACCGGAACGAATGCCGGGCAATATGCCGGGAACATTCGCGGCGGCTCGACGGGCGTCGCACCGCTCTCTCTTTCCATCGCCACGCCGGGCGTCGGGGGCACTCCCATCGAACTGGTTCGCCGCCCGGTGACCGCTGAAAACTCGCAGCTCACCGCGGAGCGCTACTTCACGCTATCGAGCGTCAATATTCTGCTCGATGACTCATCGGCCCTTCTCCTCGGCACACCCGGCACTTGCGGTGCGCCCGTAGACCTGACCTCGCTCGCCTTTGAGGCAGGTGCTCCGACGTTTACCACGCCCCCGGCGTGGTATACAGGCGGCCCGGAGGGCAAACTCCCGTTGCCGACTTCCGGCGCGGCAGGTGCAGCTTACAGCGCCACGGACGGTTACTGGATCAAGGCGCACAATCCGATCATCACAGGATATATTCTCATCAACATCCACACGGCCGCCGGCGCGTGCCAGGACGTCACTCAGGAAATTCTCAACCTCGGCTTTATCGGCCGCAACCTCAACCCGATCGCGGCGGCCAATCTTGGCGCCGCCGCAGGGAAAATCCATCAGAGCTCAGTGAGTACACTTTCTCTATTCCCCTTGGCATCAAGTGCAGGCGGACCGGTCGCGATCGGACCGTCCGGGTGCGCCGATCCGAGCCTCAACGCCGTCATCCGGCTGGCGCGTTTGCGCGATAACCCAACGAGCGTGTACACCCCGAGCGTCGTTGGCGGCTGCGGCACGGCGATCGTGTACGGCGCGGCCAACTACCATGCGTACGACTACTGGCCCAACGTGCTTTATGACACGCGCGAAGGCGTCATACGCGATCAGGCGCCACCGAATCCGAGCGTCGCCCTGAATCCCAACGGCGCGCTCACGGGCGCCGGCGTGATGAACTACATCGAGCTGGATATCAATAATCTGACGAAGTGGTTCAAGGGCACCATCGGCGCAAACGGCAACAAGGCCGAAAACGTCACCGGCTACGCTGTCTATTTCTCCGACCGTCGCGGCGAAGTGAACGACCCAACCGTGGCGCGCAAGACGGGAGCGTTCGGCTACAACGATAACGTCAACACCAATGACGCCGCCAACGGTTGCCCGGACGGCATTTTCGAATCGGGCGAGGATTATGGCGGGACTGGCGCGCTGATCAACTACGCTAAAACCCCCAACCAACTGGTCGACAACACGGGAACAGGCATCAGCTTGAACGCCAGCAATAAGCTCTTTCCGGCGGGCGTTTTTGTGGCGAATACCGCGGATGCGACGTGCACGGGCCTGGGCACGAATTGGCCCGGTGCGGAATATGACCAGGGCGTGGAGGCACGCGAGAATCCGCCGCTGTTCTTCCGCCACGCGCTGAAGCTGGTGAACGGCGGCACGATCTCGATCGGCACCTGCGACGGCGTACCCTGCGGTCTCACTGTAGCTTCGGAAAACCCGGTGTACATCCAGGCCGACTACAATTGCCAGCCGGCGAGCTGCGGCACCAGCGCCATGGTCACCGCCGGCAACGCCCCGGCTTCCGTGGTGGCCGATTCCGTCACACTGCTTTCGAACAACTGGAACGACGTGAACTCGTTCGCCTACCCCTACAATCCCAGTGGCGGCCGGCCAGGCAATACGACCACCTACCGCACGGCCATCGCCGCCGGCAAGGGCATTCAGTTCGTGCAGGTCGCCGGAACCAATCAGGACTACGGCACCGACGGCGGCGTGCACAACTACTTGCGCTATTTGGAATCCTGGAGCGGGACGCTTTATTACAAGGGCTCGCTCGTCAGCTTCTTCTACAGCCAGCAGGCCATCGGCGTGTTCAAGTGCTGCAATACGGTGTATGGCCCGCCGACACGCGGATACAGCTTCGATACGGAGTTCCTGACTCCGGCGCTTCTGCCGCCGAGAACGCCGATGTTGCGCGACGTGAACAACATCGGCTTCACGCAGGACGTGAGCCCGACGCAGTAACCGGCTGGATTCACCACCAACTCGATCACCGCGGCTCCCGCTCATCCCGGGAGCCGCTTTCATTTATTGCGGCTTGATGCGCGCGGTGAAATTGGTATTCACCGCAGGCGGCGTGCACGAATTCGCTTGCGACGCATCGCAAAGTCCATTCGAAGCCTCGTAGAAGCTCTGCCCGGTCGCGAGGCCATCGAGCGGCTCGACGTAGACGATGTAGTTGCGCCCCACGGGCAATCGGTCGATGCGGTAAGAGCCGTCGAAGGCCACCGCCGGATTCGCATTGTCGCAGCTCCATCCGCCGAACGCGGCCGCTACTGTCGCTCCCGTGTCCGCATCGAGCGCCACAACTTGCGTGCCGAACATTCCCGTGACGTTCTGCCCGGGCGCCGTCGGCGGAAAAATCGCCAGCGCGAACGGGATTCGCGGGAATCACGCGCCCGCGAATGGTTCCGAGGTAAAGCGTCTCTGAAGGATTCGGATAGAGCACGCGCAGGCCGGTGCGATCGTCGTCGGCGAGCTGGCTGTCTGGCGCCGCGGCTGTCGGTGGTGTCCCAATCATGGTCCCCGGCGGCGGCGCGAAGGGAAACATGATGGCGCGGCGCACCGCAGAATGATCCAGGCCGAAGTAGTGCCCCAGTTCGTGCGTCAGGAGCGACGCCAGATCGTAGGAGCCTACGCCCTGCGGCGTCTGAATTACTCCCGGCGTGGCAAAGGTCACCTGTCCCGTGTTGTTGAAGAGCGTGTCCGAGTCGAGCAGTTGCCCCGCGAAAGCCGCCGGCCCACTTTCGCCCACTGATACTCCGGGCGCGTTCGCCGTGATTGTGCGCGTGAAGGCCAGCACTCCGATGGTGAAATCTTCGCTCGATTGATTGAAGCAGATGGTGTTGAGACCGTCGGCGCCAGAGCCGTCGTCGTTCGTACATGTGAATGCAGCGTTCGTCGTGCCGATCGCGCCCACGACTCCCGGCACATAATTTGGATTCGCCGAGGTGCTGTCTACGCCCGTCCAGGCGTTGAGCGCCGTTTGGATCACGGATTGGATTTCAATCAATTGGTCCGGCGAGCCGAGCGGCGCGACGGTCAGAACTTGCTGCGCGCTCGCCAGCGAAGTGCTCCACTGCAATTGAATCGGCGACGCAGCGGACAGATTCCACCGATCGGGCGCGGGGCAGGCTTGCACCTGCGGCACCGTAGTCTCAACGACGTAACCGCGAGCCGCGGGCCACGCGCCGGCCGCCGCGATCGCGGCCAGCGCCATGCACGACTTGTGAATTTTTCTCATCGAAATTTCCTCTGCACGCCAACAGCTCGATCGTTGGTAGCGCCGGCGCTACCCTGCACTCCGACACGTCATTGCCCAATGCAAACGAGAACTCAACTCCACCGCTAGCTCGCTAGGCGCTGCCGCGGAATCGACTCCGCCACTCGGCGCCGGAATTCCTCGAGCGGTATGCCGCGCACAGCACTGCCGTCCACGCCGCGCGAGGATGACCGGCCGATGAATTCCGCCGGCGAAAACGCAGCGGTATCCTGCGTCACGACTAGCTGCGCATTCGCTCCGGCCCGGTGAATCCTGAAAGTTCCCTGCGCCCAGCTCGTCACCGAATAATTTCCGCCGCGCGAGGGTGCGAGGAATAGCACCACGTCCTCGCCCGCGCGGAATCGCGGCACTCCCTCAACATGCGATGTCAGCTCCGCAGTGCGCCCCCCGAGCAGGCGCACGCGCACGACCTGCGGCGCGCTTCCTTTCCAAACTTCGTGCACTTCAAATGAAGTGATGGTCCAGATTTCGCTTTTCTCCGTGCTTACAATGCTGCCCTGGCAGCGCGCCCGCACGATCAGCGGCGTTGCCGCAGTGAGCTGCTCGAGCGATATTTTGACGAACGTCGTTGGCCACGCATCCGGCGCCACCGCCAGCAACATTGCCAGCGCTAACGCCAAGGTCGTTACGCGTTCGCATCGCCGCGCGCCAACGGCGTTGGCAGCGATAAATCGTTCCCGAGCGAGCGGAACCACGGCCTTCCTCCAGCCGTATGATTGCATCACTGCACCTCCACGAGCGCTGTAGCCACCGCCTGATCGTTATTCGGCGTGGTGATAAAGAGCGTGCGCACTCCGGGCAGCGTCGCGCTCGAAATCGTCAGGTCCAGTTCAATCGTGTTCGGAAAAAGGCCGGCCAGCTCCGATGGAGCGATCGAGATATCCGGCGCCGGAGGCCCGCTGAATTGATAGAAGAAGCCGGGATCGAGAGTGTTCCCGTGGATGCAGATGCTGGAGGTGGCCGTGCCGCTCGCGGGGCGCACTACGGTGATCGGCGAAGAATCGAAATTGCACGTCGGTCCGGCGGTGATCGGCCCGGCAAAATCGACGTTGATCTGCGACGGACCTGAGCCGGCGGTGGTTGGCTCGAACACGACGATGTCGTTGCCGTCGCTCTCGGGCTGCGAACCGCTCAGCGAAATCACCGTCTCGGTGAGCGTGAAAGGAACAATCAC
This sequence comes from uncultured Acidobacteriota bacterium, assembly GCA_963841235.1. Taxonomy (GTDB): domain Bacteria; phylum Acidobacteriota; class Terriglobia; order Acidiferrales; family UBA7541; genus Palsa-147. The sequence continues at coordinate 567,059 of CAWJBU010000005.1, forward strand.
GAATAAAACGGGATTCGACAGCGGCCCCGGATCGCCCGGATTCTGAATCTGAATCGTAAGGACGCCGGGATTGCCGAGGCCCTGCGCCTGCAACGGCGCGGTACAGTGCGCCGCCGAATCGCAAATCGTCGTCAGAGGATTCCCGTTCACCAGAATCACCGACGCGCCCGAACCCCTGCCCGCGACGAAGCCCGCTCCATTCACCGCCAGCGTGAAATCCGACGCCACTCCCGCCATCACGCTTGATGGCAGAATCTGCTCGATCGTTGGACCCGTGGTGATCGAAACGGACGCGGACGCCGATTGGGACAAATCCGCGACGCTCGTTGCCGTTACGAAAATCGCATTCGGCGAGGGCGCGGCATCCGGCGCGGTGTAAAGCCCGTTGGAATCGATGGTGCCGCAAGCCGTGCCGCTACATCCCAATCCCGCGACTCCGCTGGCGACGGACCAGGTCACGGCGGTGTTGGTCGTGCCCGTCACGCTGGCCATGAATTGCAATTGGCTTGGGGCCGAGCCGGATGGCGGAAGGAACGCGTTGGCAGGAGAAACGGCGACGTCGGATGACGCGCCGCCCGTTCCGACGATCTTGATTTGCGCGCTGGCGCTTCGCGACGCGTCTGCGTTGCTCGTTGCCGTGAGCAGAACTGGATTCTGCGAAGGTACTGCGCCGGGCGCCAAATAATCGATCGTGCCGGTGCCTGCGCCGGCGGGAGGCACGCACGGATTTGAATTCGTCACGCAGACCTGGCCGACCTGCACATTTCCGTTCGTCACGCCTTGCACAGTCCAGACCACCGATTCATCCGGCGAGTTGCTTACCAGCGCCGTGAAACTCGCGCGCTGCTGGACGACGAGCGTCCCGCTGCCCGGAACGACGCTGATGGTCACGTTGCTCACGATTGTCACCGTGGCTGCTGCCGAGAATCCATCAGCGACTGCGTGAATCGTCAGCGGGCTAGTTGTTGGACGATCCGCGGGCGCCGTGTATGTGGTCGTCGGCGCTCCCGTATTCGTCACCGTTCCGAGCGCCGCGCTTCCGCCCACAACTCCGTTGACGTCCCAATTCACCGGCGTTCCCGACGGAACGCACAGCGAAGCCGCGAAATCCTGGGTTTGGCCCAGCGTTAGAGTTGCCGAGGCCGGCGCGATCGAATTCACGCTCGTGCAGCCGATTCCCACGCTCGCCGTTGCCGACTTCGAAGGATCGGCCAAGCTTGTCGCCGTCACGTTGACGGTCGGCGGCGAGGGCAGCGCTCCCGGAGCGGTAAACATCGCTGCGTCGACACCAGTCGAAGCAATCGTTCCATTCGCTGCATCGCCGCCGTTTATTCCATTCACGCTCCACTTCACGTCCGGCGCCGGCTTTCCGGAACTCATCACGCTCGCCGTGAATGCCTGCGTCGCGCCCGGCAAGACGCCCGCCGCCACCGGCGAAATTTGCACGACGATGTCGCTGGTGATCGTAACGCTCGCCGTATCGCTCGCGCTCGCGTCCGCGGCGCTCGTGGCCGTAACAGTGACGCTCGTAGTCGCCGGCAGCATTGAGGGTGCGCTGTATTGCCCACTCGAGCTGATCGTGCCGGTTTGTGCGCTGCCGCCGGCTACTCCGTTCACCGTCCAGGTGACCCCGGTGTTCGTAGCGCCCGTCACGTTCGCCTGGAAATTGACGGCCGCGCCGAGCACTGGCGACGCACTCGCGGGCGAAATCTTGACGGCAACATTTTCTGCCCACCGCCGCTACCGCTACCGCCGCCGCCGCCGCTGACTGTCCCTGTGCATCCCGAAGCAAACGCAACAGCGCACACAAGCACGAAGGATGGCAGCTTCGCAGCGCAGCAACGGCTGCCGACGCACGCGGCAAATGCAATTTTGTTTCGAGAGGATTTCGCGAGTCATCGCATCGCAGTACTCGCATTCGTTGTGCCACTCCGGTGCACGCGCGCGTCGAAGCGAAAACTTCAGCCGCAATTCCTCTGCAGCGGAGCTAAAAGGCGCTCATTCAATCCGTTGCAGCTCGAAAGTGGCTGTCGATGGAGGAGTTGAGAAATGGCCTTCGGTCAAGAACACGCGACGAAATCGAAGAAGAATGCAGTCTGTCCGGTTCCACGCTGGCACTGCAGCATCCTGATTTGGCACTCACAATCGGCCGCATGCGCACGAGTGCACAGCGTACGTCGCGAGAATCGTCCGGCGAATCGCATCGCGGTTGCTCGGCGCGGCGCATCGATTGACACCGGAAGCGGCGGGCCGAATAATGCGCGTATGGCGAAGCCCGAAATCGTCCGGCGCGTAAAAAGCTACTCCTCCGAGAGCGGCTACGTTTACCAGTATCAATTTCACGATGCAGTGCCCGCGGAACGCAACGGCGAGCCCGGCAACGAGTACATCTACTACGTCTCCGCCGATCGCAAGACGATGTTTCCGATGCGCATCTTCGTCGGCCGCAACACGCGCGAGGATTGCGCCCGCCGCCTGGGCCGCACGCTCAACGGCACCGAAGAATACGCCGTAGCCAAGATGCGGCTCTTCCAAGCCTTCGATGAATCTGAGGACCTCGCCACCAAGCGTCCCGAGCTCGTCGTGGATGCATCCAACATCGAGGCTCTGCTTGCGCGGCTCGATCTTTAGGCCTCCGCAGCTCGCCCCCCAAACTTAGTGAACTCCAAACCATCGAGCGGCGTCTTGCGCATTGGGACGGCAATGGATGCTTTTGCGGAAAGCTTCGCGGGAACTTTCGTGAGCCCGGACGCATCGCTGGCGCGCGAATTCGAGGAGCGGCTGGCCGATTGCCCCGCGCTGGCGTTTCGCGTGGCGCTGGGCGTTTTGCGCAATCGCGCGGAAGCCGAGGACGTGGCGCAGGATGCGCTGGTACGCGCCTATCATAATTTTCACCGGCTGCGCGATCGCGAGAAGTTCCGCTCGTGGCTCGTGCGCATGGCATGGCGACTCGCGCTCGATCGTATTCGCGCGCGAGGGCGCCGCCAGCGCTACGAGGATGCCGCCGCGTCCTTCGCCGATCGTGGCTGAGGCGGCCGCTGCGAACGCCGAGGACGTCGCGGCGTCGCGAGAGTTCGAGAACAAGGTGAACATCGCACTCGACGCGCTGCCCGAAAAGCTGCGCCTTGTGATGGTCCTCGCGGCAATCGAAGGCTACGACGCGCGCGAGGTCGCGGCGCTTCTCGAGATTCCCGAAGGCACGGTCAAGTCGCGATTATTTCTAGCTCGCAAGCAAATGGCGGAGAAACTCCAATGGACTGCCAGCAATATCAAGACGCGCTAAACGCGGCCGCTCTCGGCGCAGAATCCGGCGCCGACGTACAGGCGTTTCGTCTGCATCTCGAAATCTGCGAAGGATGCCGGCCGTGAACTCGCCGCACGCCGCGAATTTCTGAGTGCTCTCGATCTCCAAAGCTGCAAGCGCAATTCGAAGCGGCTCCCTTCACCCGAATTCAACGCGCGCCTTCGCCGCCGCATCGCCGCCGAGTCCAAGCGCGCGCCGCGTCCGCTTCTTAGCTGGCTGCCACTTCTCGCCGGCGCCACCGCTCTCGCGGCTCTGCTCGCGTTCCTGCACTATCGAGGTGTGTTTTCGCCGCATCCGCAGGAGGCGAATCAAGTGCAGATTGCGTCCACACGCGGCGCGCAGCCCGCGCAAGCAGCCGCAGCGGATCATCCCTCCGCGCCCGTGTACGCGAATTCGGCCGCAGCACCGAGCGCGCGGGAGACGCCATCGCTGCATCCCGTCATCGCCGCGGCCACGGCTTCGTCTTCGCCCGCGCTCCTAGTTCGCATCGATCGCGGTGAACTCTATGCCACAGTTCGCTTCACCGAAGCCATCGCGGAGGGCCGGATCGACGCGACACCACTGGTGAGCGCCGCGCATAAATCCGATGACTCGGCCGGCGCGAAGCCGCTCGAAATTCCCCTCCTCGAAGTCCAGCCAATGGACAAGCCGAATTCAGAAGCCGGTCCAAGCGAGAACTGAACGATCGCGCCGCGAGTGGCGTCTTTATGCTGCACGCATAAGTACAACCAACACGTGACAGGAGCAAACGATGAAATCCTGGAAAAAGATTGCAGCACTCGCCGGCGCGCTACTCTTTGTTGCCGTTTCCGTCTACGGCCAGGAGAACTCCAAGCCCACTCCCGATCAGCGCACGCCTTTAAAAATCACCATCATTCTTCACGAGTTTAATGACAAGCAGGAAATCGCCAGCTTGCCCTACGAGCTCTCTGTCTCCGCAAAATCCGACGAGAATACGAAGAGGCGCGGGCGCGTAGGCACGCGTCTGCCGGTGATGACGCAGAAAGACCAATTCACGTATATCGATATCGGCACCAACTATGACTGTATCGTCACAGCAGTCGGCGACGGCCGTTTTCGCATCGAGACGACGCTCGATCGTTCTTCAGTCTCGGTAACCGACGTGAAAGAGATCAAGGCAAGAAGTATCCCCGCGGAGAGCCCGGAAAATCCGCGAATTAATTCGCTGCGGCAGTCTTTCGACGTGATTCTGCGCGATGGCGAATCGCAAGAGGCGAGCACGGCGACCGATCCTCTGACTGGCCACGTCTGGAAAGTCGAAATTCGGCTCAAGGTGCTGAAACAGTCGCGCATTTTAAGCCCCAAGTGCGCGCCGCAACGCGGCCTCGAGTTCTGCGTACTGAAATCGAAAGCCTCGCTCCGATAGCTTCTGCGGCACGACGCGCTGGCTCGACAAGAGCAGCGCGTCCGCCATTTCGCCTAGCATCAATCGCAGCGCAAAAGCCGGCGCGGGAAAAATGGCCGGGCGGCGCAGGACACGCGCCAGAACTCGCGTAAAATCCGCATTCCGCGCCGGATTTGGCGCTACAACATTCACCGGCCCACGCATTGATGCATCCTCGATCGCAAATCGAATCGCGCCCACCACGTCATCAAGCGCGACCCATGACATCCATTGCTTGCCGGAGCCGATTCTCCCGCCCACGCACATCTTGAACGGCGTCAACATCTGCGGCAGCGCCCCGCCATTTTTCGCCAGCACAATTCCGAATCGCGCGATCACCGTCCGCATTCCGAATTGTCCGGCTTTCGTTGCCGCCGCTTCCCAATCGCGAGTAATCGCTGCAAGAAAATCTTGGCTGCCGGGGCTCGCTTCCGTGAGCGATTCCTCGCCGCGGTCGCCGTAATAACCAATCGCCGAGGCTGAAACAAAAATCATCGGCGGCTTCTTCAATCGGCCCAGGCCGGCTACAAGTCGCTCCGTCAAATCCACGCGGCTCGAGCGCAGCAGCGCCTTGCGCTTGGCCGTCCAACGCCCGCCTCCAATCGACGCCCCGGCAAGATTAACCACTGCATCCGCGCCCTCGGCCGCCGCCAAATTCATCTCACCGGTCTCTGGATTCCACGCCACATCGCCCGCCGCAGCCGCCGCCCCCGGCCGAACGAATCGATTCGCCGTCGCGCCCGCCGCCCGCAGATCCGCCGCAAGCGCCGTTCCAACTAATCCCGAAGCGCCAGTCATCAATACGCGCATATCGAACTCCTCCGCGCTGCCCTGGCAACCTGCCACGCACCGCGCATGCTTCAACGCTAAGGCTCGCTCCACTCCGCGTCAAGGAACCCGCCCCGGCGTCTCGCATTTCCACGCGTTCAGCAAAATCATCCTCGCCGAAACTGTGAAAAATTTGGTTCCTTCCACATCCGCGCGGCATCGAATCTGCGCTAGAATGGCGGACTTTGAATCCCACTCTCCATCCCGGCCCAGCATGAATCCCTGCCGCCGGAATCTCCCGTTTCTGTTCGCGACACTTACGATAGGCGCGGTGATGCTGTGCGCTCCGGCACCTCTGATCGAGGCGCAATCCGGCATTCGCGGCTTTTCCGCCTCTCACGCCGACGCCGAGCGCCAACTCGAGCAATGGCTCCGCAAAATCCCCGATGCCGAACACGCTGAAAATAATCTCCGGCACATCACCGCCGAGCCGCACATGGCCGGCACCGAAGGCAGCCATCGCCTCGCCGACTGGCTGCGGCTGCAATACGAAAATTACGGCTTCGACGCGAAGATCGTCTCCTACAGCGTCTGGCTCCCGCTACCCACCGAAGTTAAACTCGATCTCGTCGCGCCGCAAAGAAAAGGCCTCGCCACGCAAGAAGAGCCCTACGAATGGGACAAGAGCACGTACGATTCCCGCGCCTCCATCGGCTTCAATACTTACTCGCCGTCCGGGCGAAGTCACCGCCCCAATCGTTTATGCCAATTACGGCACGGCCGAGGATTACCGCCAGCTCGAATCGCTCGGCGTGAGCGTCGCGGGAAAAATCGTCCTGGTGCGTTACGGCAACGCCTATCGCGGCATCAAATCCAAACTTGCCGAAGAGCACAAAGCCGCCGCGCTGCTGATTTATTCCGATCCCGCCGATGACGGCTACGATGCCGGCGACGTTTACCCGCGTGGCCCGTGGCGGCCCATGAGCGCCATCCAGCGCGGCTCGATCCTTTACACCGAAATCTATCCCGGCGATCCGCTCACGCCCGGCGTCGCGGCCACGCCCGACGCGCAGCGCATTTCGCCCGCCGACGCGCGCAGCCTTCCGCGCATTCCCGTGATGCCCATCAACGCGCAGGATGCCGCCGCGATCCTCTCGCATCTCATCGGCGCAAAAGTCCCGCGCGCCTGGCAGGGCGGCCTGCCCATCACCTATCACACCGGTCCGGGCGAGTCCTCCGTTCATCTGAAAATCGTGATGGATTATCAGCAGCGGAAAATCTACGACGTCATCGCGCGTCTTCCCGGCACTGATGATTCCGAATGGGTCGTGCTGGGCAATCATCACGATGCGTGGGTCTTCGGCGCCGTCGATCCCGGCAGCGGCACCACGGTCATGCTCGAAACCGCGCGCGCTCTCGGCGAACTCGTTCGCGGAGGATGGAAGCCGCGGCGCTCCATCGTCATGTGCGAGTGGGATGGAGAAGAACCTGGCCTGCTCGGCTCAACCGAATGGGTGGAAGACAATGTCAAGGAGTTGCAAGCGAAGGCAGTCACTTACATCAATACCGACGTCGGCGTCGCCGGCCCGAATTTCAGCGCCTCCGCCACGCCATCCCTTCAGGACATCGTTCGCGAAGTGACGCGCGAAGTTTCCGATCCCAATACCGGCCACAGCGTTTACGAAGCATGGAAAGAGCACAGCGAGCACGCCGTCAACGAACCGAGCGGCGTCGCGCGCGAGCGGCCTCTCCGCACCGACAATGACGCGCCTCTTGGCACTCTCGGCGCCGGGTCCGATTTCTGCCCGTTCTTCGATTTCGCGGGAATTCCGTCGCTCGATGTCGGATTCAATGGCGATTACGGCGTCTATCATTCGCTCTATGACGATTTTTTCTGGATGAAACGCTTCGGCGATCCGGATTTCGCCTATCACGCTACGCTGGCGAAAATTCTCGGCACGCTCGTCCTGCGCCTCGATCAAGCGGATGTGCTGCAGTTCGATTATTCCGCGTATGCCGAAACCATTCAGCACGAGGCCGGCGCGCTTACCGCCGCCGCGAAACGCGCTGGCGTCACCGACGCCGACTTGGCTCCGCTGGCCGATGCCGCTGCACAACTTCGCGAAGCCGCCCAACGGACCTCTCCCACGCTTCGCGCGCTCGAAATTTCCGCGAGCGCCGCCGCGCAACACCAGCAAGTCAATCTAGCCCTGGCCTCTGTCGAGCAATCCTTCCTCTCGCCGGAGGGCCTTCCGGGCCGTCCATGGTACAAGCACCAGCTCTGGGCCCCCGGCAGCTATGCCGGCTACACCGCCGTAATGATGCCCAGCCTCGCCGAAGCCATCGAGCACAAGGACGCCGAGCAGATCCGCCGCGCCATCGCCGGAATCGCCGCCGCTCTTTCCCGCGCCACCGCCAAACTCAACGAGATCTCCCGCCTCTCCCAAACTCCGTCGAGCGATCACAACCCCTCGTAACACAAGGAGTAGCGTCTTGAGCGGATCTCATTCACGGCGCCCCAGCGCGGCCTTCGATCATCCCGAGGAGCTCTGACTATTTGGGCTCTAGGATCAGCGGCAAACCGTTGCGCGTGTTGCCGATCAACACCACCTTGGCGTTGGTGCTGTTCGCGAGTCTTTCCGTCGCTTCGATTCCTTTCCATTCGAGCAACTGCTCGCTGATGCCCTGCGCCACCGTCTGCTGAAAATCGTGAATGCCTTGCGCCTCGATGCGCTTGCGGTCCGCCTCTTGCTTTTCTTTCTGCAGCACGAACGCCATTCGCAGCGAGTCTTGCTCGGCCTGCTGCTTGGCCTCGATCGACGTCTTCAGCATCTGCGGCAATTGCACGTCACGCAGCAAAATGCTCTGCACCTCGACGCCCCGCCCGCCCAGCTGCGTCACCAGTTCTTCGTAGATTTTCTGCGCCACTTCTTCCCGGCCGCCCGTGTAAAGCGCATTGGCGCTGTGCATGGCCGTCACAGCGCGGATCGCCGACCGCAGCGTCGGTTCCACGACTACGTCAATATAATTCGGCCCGATCTTCTGAAACACGTCCGCCGCACGCCCCGGATTGAGCCGGAAGAGCAGGGAAGTGTCGAGCGTCATCACCAATCCTTCATCCGAAGGCACGCTCGCACTCTCTTTCAATTCCTGCGTGCGCACCGAAAGCGTGTTGTTCACCTTGAACGGATTCACCAGATGCGTCCCTTCGGGCAAAACGTCTCCGGTCACGCGCCCAAACAAAGTCAGCACGCCCACATGCCCGGCCGGCACGTAAGCAATCGACGCATACAGCACAATCGCAATCACCACTCCAATCAGCACCAGCTTCATGCGCGACGCAATCACCTGTCGCATTTGTGCCTGATATTTCCGAAACGCCTCATTCGCATCAGGATCTTGTTGAAACGCAGTCATCGTTAGCTCCTTCGTGAATTTGTGCAGTCTCTAACCAACGCGCCGTCATTCTACATGCGTTCGACGACATCCCAGCATGCGTGGCAATTCCGTCGCCCCCCGGGCTACAATGAATTCATGCGCGTGCGCGTTCTTTTCTTCGGGCAGCTTCGCGAAATCACCGGCGTCGGCGAGGATTTCGCCGAACTCTCGGAAGGCGCGCGAATTGAAGATCTCTACGAACGATACGGCCGGCGCTTCCCGCGCCTGCTCGAATTTCGCGCCAGCGTCGCCGCTTCAATCAATCAGGAATACGTCGAACTTCCGCTCCCAGCTCTCCACCGGCGATGAAGTCGCGTTTCTTCCGCCCGTGAGCGGCGGCCAGCAAGCCGCGCGCGTCGCCGATCTCTTCGAAATCACGCGCAGCCCCATCCCCATCGACGAAATCTCGCGCAGCCTGCGCGCTCCCGAAGATGGCGCGCTCGTCGTCTTCGACGGCTTCGCCCGCAACAATTTCCGCGGCCGCCCCACACTCTATCTCGAATATGAAGCCTACGAAGAAATGGCCCTCGCGAAAATCCGCGAAATCGGCGCGCATATGCGCGAGAAATTCGCCATCCATCGCGTCGCCATCGTCCATCGCCTCGGCCGAATTGAAATCGGCGAAACCTCCGTCCTCATCGCCGTCAGCTCCGCCCATCGCGCCGCCGCCTTCGACGCCTGCCGCTACGCCATCGACACTCTCAAGCGCACCGTCCCCATCTGGAAGAAGGAATTCTTCGCCGATGGCGCCATTTGGGCCGAAGGCGAAGTTCCTCCCGCGACAGCCAATTCCGCCCCGGGTGAATCTATCTCTTAGATGAACCCACAAAAGAACCTACTCGCGAAGTCGCTCGCAAAGGCGTTAGTCTGCGTCGCGCTACTCGGCACTGCTGCGCTGGCGCGCCGCGCCCCGGCCGCCGCGCAATCCAGCAAGGCTCCGCAAAGAAATCCCGGCGCCATCCGCGTGCAAACCAATCTCGTCAATGTCCTTACCAGCGTCTTCGACGCGGACGGCCATCCGCTCCTCGATCTCCCGAAGGAAAGCTTTCAAATTTTCGAAGAAGGCGTCCCGCAGGACATCTCCCGCTTCGAAGCCGAGACCAGCCAGCCTCTCGATCTCGCCCTGATGCTCGACACCAGCCTCAGCACCACCAAGGAATTGAAATTTGAATCCGAAACCGCCGCGCATTTCATCCGTCAAGTCGTTCGCCCCACCGATCACCTCGCCGTCTTCGAATTCTCCGACGAAGTCACGCAGCTTTCCACTTTCTCCGCCGACCTCAACTATCTCGAATCCGCCGCGCATCGCATGACCGCTGGCGCAGGCACAGTTATGTACGACGCTCTAGTCCTCGGATCGCACGCTCTTGAGCGCATGCCGCGCGATCGCCGCCGCGTCATCGTCCTCGTCACCGATGCCGGCGAAACCACCAGCTCCTCCAAATTTGAAGACGCCCGCCGCGAAGCCATCGCTTCCAGCGCGCTCCTCTATTCCATCGTCGTCCGCCCAATCCCCACGGAAAGCGGACGCAATACCGCCGGAGAACACGCACTCATCACCATCACCGACAGCACCGGCGGCGCTCTCTTCTATCTCGATAATTTCGATCAGTTGGAAGGATTGTTCGACCGCATCAATCGCGAGCTTCGCACGCAGTATCTTCTGAGCTACTATCCCAAGCCGGAGCCGCCGCCCAACGCCTATCGCCACATCGAACTTCGCGTAAAAGGCGGCACGCCGCTCCACTATCGCAAGGAGTATCTCTCGGTGGGCTTCGCAAAATGACCGATTCCAATTCCGACGCCGCGCACTTTCTTGAAACAGCCGTAGAAGCCGCTCGCGAAGCCGGCGCGATTCTGCTTCAGGAATTCGATCGCCCCAAGAAAATTTCGTACAAGGGCGAAGTGGATATCGTCACTGAATCCGACAAGCGCTCGGAAGCTATCATCGTCGCGCGCCTGCAAAATCGCTTCCCGCAGCACTCCATCATCGCCGAAGAAGGCGGCGGCGACGCCGAGAAATCCGCGCGCTACCGCTGGTATGTCGATCCGCTCGACGGTACGACCAATTTCGCGCACGGCTATCCCGTCTTTGCCGTTTCCATCGGGCTGCTCGACGATGGCGAGCCGCTGGTCGGCGCCGTCTTCAATCCCATCGCGAATGAACTCTTCACCGCCGTCCGCAATCAGGGCGCGCAGCTCAATCACAAACCGATTCGCGTCTCCGACATCGCCACGCTCTCGAAGAGCCTGCTCTCCACCGGATTTCCCGCGCACAAACGCATGTCCAATCCCAATATTCACTACTACTGGGAATTCACCCTGCGTTCGCACGGCGTCCGCCGCGCCGGCTCCGCCGCGATCGATCTCTGCAGCGTCGCCGCCGGGCGCTTCGATGGCTTCTGGGAATTCGGCCTGAAACCGTGGGACACTGCCGCAGGCATGCTAATCGTGCGCGAAGCTGGCGGCACGGTCACCGATTTCGCCGGCCGCCCCTATCACGCAGGCGATCGCGAACTCTTCGCCTCGAACGGCACAATTCACCAAGAGATGCTTACAATAGCCGCCGAAATCGCCGCCCGTCCGGCCACGCTTCCGTAACGCCGCGCTGCTAAACGCGCGCCCCTCCATTGCCATTCTTCGAAGCCTTCACGCCCAGGTGCGCAAGGAACTGCGTACTCGCTCGCGTCAACGATCTCCCCTTCAACGTAACGGCCCCGATCGTTCGCTCGGCACGTTGATCCACTAGAGGAACGAAGCAGCACCCGCCGCGCTTTTCCACCGCCATCGCCGGAACAACTGAGACTCCCAGCCCCGCAGAAACCATGCTCAATATGCTGCTGAACTGCCCGCTCTCAAACACGATCTGCGGATTCAACCGCGCTCTCTTGCACGCTTCGACCGCCGTTTCGCGGAAACAATGTCCATCGCGAAGCAGCAGAAATGGCTGGCCGTGCAGCTCGCCGAGCGACACCTCTCGCCGGCCCGCGAGTTCATGCCGTTTCGGCAGCACCGCGAACATCTTCTCGGTCATCAACGGGAACGATTCGAATTCCTGATTACGAAGCTGGACCGGCAGCGCCACGATCGCCACGTCCAATCCGCCCGCCCGCAGCTTCTCGAGAAGCAACGGTGTGATTTCTTCCACTACTATCACGTGCGTCTGCGCCCATTTCCTCGAAAACGTCGCGAGAACTTGAGGGAGAAAATAAGGCGCGATGGTCGGGATCGCACCCACAGAAATCAAGCCCGTGATCGCTGTCTTCTTCTCGACGATGTCGTTCCGCGCCGATTCCAGATCGCGCAGCACCGAACGCGCCCGCGGTAGAAACATCTTCCCGAGTTCCGTGAGCCTTACGGACCGGCCCAGCCGGTCAAAGAGGCGAGTTCCCAGTTCATCTTCGAGTTTTCCGATCTGCTGCGAGAGCGATGGCTGCGACACGTGCGCTTGATGCGCGGCGCGGCTGAAGCTTCCTGTGTCGGCGATTGCGCAAAAGTACCTGAGTTGGTGGAGTTCCATAAGTTTTGCCTATGCATGAGATGAGAAAGAAATATTGGATGCCGGAAAGCGCCAACCGTACCCTTCAATTTGAAGGAAAATTTCAGGTTTCTCTGAATTTCGGCGCGGCCTGAAGTTATTTCCTTAAATACTGGGGATACAGAGTCACTGAACTGTAATCCTCCATAAAATAGGAGATATACAATGGACCGTCCCGAATCTACGTTGAAAGGGAAGTCGAACCGGCGATCATTCTTGAAGAAGGGCGCGTTTGCGGCTGGAGCGGCGACACTGGCCGGTGGGTTGATGGCCAGTAAGTTGTCCGCGTTCAATCGAACGATTGAGGCAGAAGGAGATGGCGGCGATATCACGAGAGGAGATATCGCTATTCTCAGGTTTCTAAACGCCTTAGAGCAGATCGAAGCAGATCTCTGGCTGCAATACTCGGAACTCGGAGGAACCCAGGACAACGAAGTATCGGGAGTCGGTGGCGGTAATGCGCTCTACACTGGTGCTCTTCAAATTCTGGATGGCGACATGGCTCAGTACATCCACGACAACACCGATGATGAGTTCAGCCATGCCGCCTTCCTGAAAGCCTACTTGGAGTCCAGAGGCGCAGAGGCGGTTGACCTCAGTCACTTTGCCAATTTGCCCAGCAGTCAGGCGGACGGAGCAAACAAGACCGCCGGGCGGCTCACCAACCTCACGCAGCTCACCATCGACACAAGTTTTTGGTCCAGGTACCGCAGTATTACCAACCCCGATTTCGATCCGGGAGCGCCGTTTGCTCAAGCAGTCCCGAGTCTGAATATCGGGCAGCACACGGCGATTCCAAGAGACAACAACGACACCGCCGGCAGCAGCTTGAGCAGCGACAACACAACTAGCATCACGGCACATTTACAAGCGATCGCCTTCACCGCAGGTTTCCATTTCGCTTTTATCGAGCAAGGCGGCACGAGCCTCTATCCCACGCTGGCCCAGAAGGTCACGAATCTCGAAGTCCTGCGAATCTTGTTGAGCATCGGTCCCAGCGAGACCATGCACTTTCAGACTTGGCAGGACAAGGCCGGCAACGCTCTTCCGTTGACCGACTTCGACAAGGTCAACAACTCGTCGGTTACATTTACGGTTCTCGCGAACGCACAGGGCGAGACCGATCCGGAATCTCTAAACGGGGATACATTGCAGGCCAACCTGATCATGCCCGAGCCTACTCATTTCCTCACCAACCACAATCGAACGTTTCCGCCCGTGGCGATCGTTCGTCCGACGTCCACAAAACTCTCAGGAGCGGTTGCTGCCGTGAATTCTTTCGTCGCTGACGGGCTTTTCATCGGCCAAACGCCGCTCAAGAAGCCCGCGCTCGTGCAAAAGCTGCTCAGTCTGGCAGAGGAAGCAGACGAGGCGCAGCGCCAATCCTAGGAAGCTGGATTCGGTCCAGACGCTGCGAAACTCAATGCAGCGAAATGTAGTAGCCGATTGACAGTACCGGGGACGCCCGACAAAGGCGTCCCCGGTCCGTCAAGTCCCGTAGCGCCAGCTGCCAGCCGGCGTTTTTGTCCCAGTCGCAGCAACGAAAAACTTCCGTTTCGGCCTCTGACTCGGCATCAGAGTCTTTTCTCCGCTCCCACAAACAAAAGCCGCAAAGCCCGCCACACAAACCGAATCGTCACCACCACGACGACAAGCCCCACCAAAACAATCGCCGCCGCCGCGTAAGGATGCTTCGATGCAAACCAAACCAAGAATATCGCGAGAACATCCTCGCCGAGACTCAACCCAATATTCGAAAGCGGCTCGGGCGAAGGCGTCACTGCAATTCGCGCCGCCGTTTTCCCGCCATGCGCTGCAAGCGCAATCACGCCTCCGGCCAACGCGCAAAGCGCCTGCTCCCCCGGCGAAAGCTGCGCCGTAGCCAGATACGCAATCAGCGCCGCCACGGGCACACGCACGAACGTATGCAGCGCATTCCAGATCAAATCAAACGCCGGAATCTTGTCCCCGAAAAACTCCACCAGAAACAAGACCGACACTAGCCCCAATGATCCACCAACTTTCCAACCCATGCAGCGGCGCCGGCAACACAATCGCTCCAGCCCGTGCCAGCAACCCCAGCGACGCCACGGTCGCATACACATTTAATCCCGCAGCAAAGCAAACTGCCGCAAGAATCGCAAAATATTGTCCGCCAATCGGACGCATCCGTTTTACCCACAGCGATTCTATTATCATTCGGGTTTGCAGCGGGTGAGCAACGTGCCGAATCGGAATGTGGGCTACTGCGCGGATGTAAGGCCGGACGGCTGCTTGTCCGGCCGCGGAAACGCGAAGATGCCGAACGGATCTGCGGCGATGACGAGCCGGTCAGGCTCGACGAGAATAATGTTGGGCTTGATGAACGCTTGTTCGGTGGAATAGAGCGAATAGGCGGCCATGCGATTGCCGTCTTTGTCGAAATGAAAAAGCAGATTGCCGACGGCCGCCCAAACTTCCTGCGTCGCGGGATCGACGCCGACGGCGCTGAACTCCGGCTTCAACTCGGCCTGGCGATTTCGCGTCTGAATCTTGACGCTGGCGCGCACGCCGGTAGTGTCCCGATGCGCGTACTGGCCGCCCGCATGCTCGCCTCCGCCGTAGCCTCCTCCACCTTCGCCTTCTCCTCCGCCGCCCTCATGATGCATCCCGCCGCCAAATCCGCCCATCTCGCGCCCAATCCCGGCGCCGCCGTACGCTCCGATCCCCTGATCGGTTGAATTCGCCTGGCGCTCGCCCGGGCCGGAGGGCCGCAATCCGAACTTGATCGTGTTGCCTTCATCCTGCGCGATGAATTGATCCGCGGGAATCGCAATCTCATACGCCGCGTAGCCGTACTCATCGTATTTGCGGATGGTAGGGTCGGGGAGATACGTCAGCGAATAATAGAAATGTCCGGCGTCGTCGTCGGTGAAATATCCGCGGCTCAGAATGGCGCTGGGCGTCGAGATGTCGGTCGAATCCGAAACTCCCCCGATGCTGCGGATGCGCCGCCCGTTCGCATCGAACACATCCACAAATCGTTTCGAAGCCAGACTTGCGACCGCTATCTCGCCGCCCGGCAGCGCCGCGACGGAAACCGGCGCGATAACCGGAATTCTTCCTGCCAGCGTTCCATTCGCGGCGTAAATCTTGATTTCATTCGCGCCGCGATCGGCCACGTACACGCGTCCCGAAGGATCGAGATAGAAATCTTCGCCGAACTCGATTTCCGTATCCGGCGTAGGCTTGGCCGGCACCTGCCCAACTTTCACGCCTGCCGGCGAATAAATATCGATCGTCGCGCCGGGTGCCGAGAGCACGTAATAGCGCCCGGCCGCGTCGCGGCGGATTGCTCGGATGCCGGGACCTGCGTTCGGCAGCAGCCGCATCCGCGCGATCAGATGTTCGGCGTTTTCAGTGGCGTGTACGGTAACAGCCTCGCTCTGCGAGGGGATGCGCAGTTGCACGTTCACCGTCGAGGTGCTGCCGGCCGAAAATGAAATGTCGCTTTGCTCGAAAGTGTCGAAGCCGTTGACCATCACGCGAAGCCGGTACGATCCGGGCGCAACTCCCTCGAACACATACTGCCCCTTGTCATCCGTCGTCGCGATTCGCTCCGCGGCGCTCGCGTCAATCAGATGAACACTCGCCTTCGCGATCACCGCCCCGCTCGGATCAGTGACAATCCCGCGAAGCGATGACGCAGCCTGGCCCAGCGCGAACTGTGAACCAGCCAAGCAAGCCACGAGAGCTATGACGCAGAAACGCATCCAGAGAGGGATCTTCACACCCCGGCCTCCGTACTGAGCTGGGCAGCCGATGCTTCAGGAAGTTAAGGGCAGCCTGCGCCCGCACCGGCTCGCAACTGCCTCATCAGCAGGAACTTGGACGATCAGCAGGGACTTCCACCCACACTCCCGATTGTTCTTCCGCGCAGACAAGAAAAAGTTCCGAAATTCCGCTCCGTGCCAGCTTAGAGACGCCGGAGCCCGAATGGCGTTGCATGAATCCAATGATATAGGGCGGCATCGGTGCCCAGCCGTTTCACATCGGAGTACCAGCCCGAGATGCAACCGAGGAAACTCTGGTACTTCCGTCGCGTTGACGCCGTCGTTTTCGGTTGTTACGGTGAAATGAGAGATCCGCGAAGCGATGAAGAAGCGCCAAAGCCCCGAACGCCGTCGCCGGCCGCGTCTGGCCGATCCCATCCATCGCCTGACCACCCGCTGGCGCAGCGGCGGCGTCGAAAAGTATCCGCTCGGCAAGGACGAGACGAATCGCGCGCTGCAGCGCATGGGCAGCGGCTTCGAGATTACGCATCACCACATTCGTCTCGAAGTTCTCCCCGAAGCATTTCGCGGCTTCCGCATCATTCAGCTATCCGATATCCATCACGGAGTGTTTCTGCCCGGCGAAATGCTGCGGCAGGTCGTCGAAACGGTGAATGAGCTCGAGCCCGACCTTGTCGCCGTAACGGGCGATTTCGTCACGTATTCGCGTGCGTACATCGATCCGGTTGCGGAAATCCTTGCGCACGTGCGGGCGAAACACGGAGTCTTCGCGGTGCTCGGGAATCACGATTTCCGCGTGGGAGCGGAGGAAATTTCCCAGTCGCTCGAGCGTTCGGGCATCGAAGTCTTGCGCAACACGCATACGAAGCTGCGGCGCCGCGGCCAGTCACTCTATCTTGCGGGAATTGACGATTGGCATTACCGGCCGGATTTGCCGCGCGCGATTCGCGGAATTCCCAAAGACGCTTCGACCATTCTTCTCTCGCACAATCCGGCGATCATCCGCGCCGCGGCGAAGGAGAATATCGGCCTCGTGCTTTCGGGCCATACTCACGGCGGGCAAGTGAATCTGCCGTTCCTCGGCACGATCTGGGGACGCTCGCCCGAGCAGCTTCGCTTCAAAGTCGGCTGGGCGAAGCTGGGGCACACGCAAATTTACGTGAGCCGCGGAATTGGCACGATCGTCTTGCCGCTGAGGTTTCGCTGCCCGGCCGAGATTCCGTACCTGGCGCTGGATTCGTCTGCATCCGGCAGCGTGATCGATTGTTATTGTCTGCGGTTTACCCTCCTGTTTTGAATCCTTCGTAGAGCTTGGCGATTGTGGGCGTGATGCAAAAGCCCCAGGCAAAGATGGGGAAATTCTTGAATTTATCGGGCGGCGCGTAGCGTTTCGAAGCTTCTTCCGCGCTCACTCCCGCTTTGTACATTTTCGCGGCGTGCTCGGCGAGATCGTCGAAGACAGCGCGCTCGGTGGCCACGCCTTCCTGGCCGCAGAGCTGGCCGTGGCCGGGAACGAAAAGCGTGTCCTTATCGAACGCGGCGAATTTCTCGAGAGTGGAGCGCCAGCCGCTGATGTTGGCGTCGAACGTCACGGGATACCAGGCGTCGAAGAGCAGGTCGCCGGCGAAGACGATGTTTTGATCAGGGATGCGGGCGATCACGTCCGTGCCGCTGTGGCCTGGGTAAGTTTCGAGCACGACCGTTGTTCCGCCGAGGTCAATGGTCTTCGGAAAATCGGCGGGATGCAGCGGCTGGTTCGGCAACGCGAGGACGGTGCTCAGCGCGGACTGAGCCATTCCCGTGAACGCGTTCAAGTCACTCTGGGCGTGTTGCTTGTCGGTATCGTCGGCGGCGGTCTCGACGCGGCGCTTGAACGGCGCGAGGAGCGCATCGAGATCGAGACCCTGCATCGAGCCGTAATTTTTCTGCATCATCGGAGCGGTGTCGGCGTGGGCCCAGATGGGAATATTGTGGACGCCGTACGCGGCGTTGCCCATGGAATGATCGAAGTGATAGTGCGTGTCGAGCGCGGCGCTGACGGGCACCTTGCTGACGGAGTGGAATGTCTCGAGCTGGAGGATGGCGCCTCGCGGCGTGTGCAGGCCTTCGATCATGAGCGCGGAATCGCGGCCGATGATGAAGCCGCCGTTCGACAGCGTGTCGAAGCCCTTGGAGGGATCGGAGATGGTGGCGTAGACGCCGTCGCCGATTTTGCGGATGGAGGCGTAGCCTTTGTCCACGATCGGGGTGGCGGCGATGCGTTTGTCCTGCAGGATGGTTTCGGCGAGGGCCGGTTGCGGCAGATAGCGCAGGAAGGCGGCAGCGGCGCCGAAGCAGGATGTAGCGGCCAGAAAGTGCCGGCGGCTCAGGGGTGATTTCAGGTTTGCCGCGGGGTGGTTAAGCGTCATGGTTCCTCCTGGAGTGGGTTCGGCGGCGTGTTGCATATTGCGCCGCGGAATCGGGAGGAAATGTATGACGGGGCACGGCGGTTGTCAATTTGTGGCGTAGGCGCGTGGCTTGGGGTCGGAGTGAGGATAAAAAACACGATTGGAAAAAGTGCGTTTTTGTCCCGATTAGAATTGGGTCGCGTCGTTTGTTTTCTTTGAGTTACGTGCGTTTCTAATCGTAGGGTGTCCCGATTAGAAATTTGGGGTTGTTGGCGGTGGTGGGGTGCCGGAGGGAGAAAACATGGCCGAACGGC
This sequence comes from uncultured Acidobacteriota bacterium, assembly GCA_963841235.1. Lineage (GTDB taxonomy): Bacteria > Acidobacteriota > Terriglobia > Acidiferrales > UBA7541 > Palsa-147. The sequence goes on from CAWJBU010000005.1 coordinate 585,986, forward strand.
GGGAGGGTCTGAAGACCCTCCCCTACAGGTGCTGGCGACGCCTTGCATTGGTTGATGTTCCCGATCTTTTGATCCTTTCGGCGCACACTTCTAGTTAGCTCAAGATTATCTCCGGGCTGAATCATCAGCCCAAACCCCAGCCCGGACCCGGGCCAGCCCCGCGCTTAGGGACTGCGCACTACTCGAACCTTTGTATCACAAGAGTACCAACTTGTCAACAGTTTTGTGAGGGGTACTAGAGAGAATTGATCCGGCGTAAAGCAGATCGGAGGGAACGCGGGAAGGCGAATAGCCGAAAAAATCAAAGGCGGGGCCGAAAACCCCCACCCTTCCCAAAAACCAAGCCCGGGAAGGATGGGGCACCCGCAAACCTGCGGAAAAAGGCTGAGCCACCCGCCCGGCTCGCCAATCAGAAAGATCGAATGTGTTCCGAGCATCACCCGCACGAATCCCACCGGGCGAAAATCCGTAAGCATCGCGGACCTCATTCAGGATTTTCACAAACAATACTTCGCGCCCGTTTCCTGATCCCTAGCAGCGGCAAGCGCCGATAACAACTGCACAGTAATGTCAATGCTGATCGTGATGGCCATAGCAGCGCTTAAGTTTCCGAAGCATAAAAATAAAAGACAAGGCCGACGCCCAAAAGCGAACATCGTGGTCGAAACACAGGGCCGAATACAGATGCCGAAAACCCCGACCCTTCCCACACCCCAGGAAGGATTCGGGCACCTCGACACCTAAACCCCTGGCAAGACCCAAACCCAGAGCCCACCGAAACCGCACCGTCAACATCAAGGGTGTTATCATGCCGCAGATCGCGGGAAACACTTAAAACGGAAAATACGGATAAGGAGAAAGGGGCTCCACCCGCCGGAGGACGTGGCGCGGGAAGTGGGCGTGTCCAAGAACACAATCTACGCCTGGAAGGCGAATAGCCGAAAAATCACAGACCGGGCCGAAAACCCCCACCCTTCCCATACTGCAAAACCGGGAAGGATGGGGCACCCAAAACGGCAAACCTTCGGAAAAGCGCTGCGCCACCCGCCCGAAAAATCACAGACTGAACCAAAAATCCCCACCCTTCCCAAACACCAGAACCGGGAAGGATGGGGCTCCCAAAACCGGAAACCATCGGAAAAGGTTAAGCCACCTGCCCGGTGAGCTGCGATTTATGGCTTTGGACTTTGAGGAGAACCTTCATCACGCCAGGGCGCTGTGCATAGACGATTGCGGCTTGCGCTTCGGCCAGCGGGAATCTGCGCGTGATTAGCGGGCGGGGATCGATCTGGCCTGCGCGCAGCAGCGCGAGCGCTTTCGCGAAGGGGCCGCAGCGCGAACCGATTACGTTGATTTCCTTCACGACGATCGGCCAGGTTTCGACCGGGGCTGCGCCATGAAACGTCGATTTCAGCACCAGCGTGCCGCGAGGCTCGGTCATTTGTTGCGCCATGGCGAGGCCGCTGGGCGAGCCGGTCGCTTCGATCAGCAGCGGGTAAGTGTCGCGCACGCGTTGCAGATCGCCGGCGTCTCCGCGAACTTTTTTAGTCGCGATTCCCGCAGGCCGCGCGAGCGCCAGTTTGTCTTCATGTTTGCCGTACATCACGACGCGAGGAATCGCGGTGCGCAGCACTCGCGCGATCAACTGCGCGAGTTTGCCATCGCCCAGAACAGCAGCGACGCGAAACTTACGCGCGGGCAGTTGTTCGAGAATCTCACATGCCGCGGCCAGCGGTTCGACGAACACGGCTTGTTCGTCGTCCACGTTGTCCGGGACGAGATGCAGATTTTCGAGCGGCAGCGCCAGATGCTCGGCGAAAGCGCCGTCGTGCGCGACAATGCCCAGCACGGTGCGTCGCGCGCAGTGGGTCTTAAGTCCGCGGCGGCAGAATTGGCAGGGGCGGAAGCCGTAGGCCGAGCATGTGACGTTGATTTCGCCGCAGACGCGGCGGCCCAGCCACTTGCGGCGAACGGCCGGCGACACGCCACGAACCGCGGCGACTTCGGCGACGAACTCGTGTCCTGGCGTGCCGCGAAACTGGTGGTAACCGCGGAGAATCTCGACGTCGGTGTTGCAAATGCCAGCCAGCCGCACGCGAAGGAGCGCCCAGCCGGGCCGCAGCCGTGGCGCCGGCTTTTCGAGCGCGAGCAATTTCCCGTGTTCAACTTGAAATGCGAGCAATGCGGGTGCGCCTTTCTTGCGGCTGCGTGAACTTAACGTGACGCGCCATCGTACGGATATTGTCACATGGCAGTCGAGGCAAAAACGCCGGGCTGGAATGAGTAACCTGGGTGGAAGAGGCAAAGTCAAAAACGCCGGCAGGCTGCCGGCGCTACTGGATTGTGATTGCGGCTTTACGTGTTTCGCAACGGGGCCGAAAGGCGGAGGGTCCCCGACGTAAAGTCGGGACAGGCTCTGAAGACCCTCCCCTACACGGCTGGGGCTCACGCTGCGACTGGAATTGAATCGATGTTGCGTTAGGACGTCGCAACGGCTTGCGTTGATTTGGCGAGCGGCATACTATTGGCGCGCTCATGCCTGATTCTTCCTCATTTTCCGGGCGCACGATTTCCCACTATCGCGTGCTTGAGAAGCTTGGTGGCGGCGGTATGGGCGTGGTGTTCAAGGCCCAGGACATCAAGCTTGATCGATTCGTGGCCCTGAAATTCCTGCCTGACGAAGTGGCCAAGGATTCGCAAGCGTTGAGCCGCTTCCAACGAGAGGCCAAGGCGGCTTCCGCGCTGAACCATCCCAACATCTGCACCATCTACGAAATCGGCGACGAGAACGGCAAAGCCTACATCGTGATGGAATATCTCGAGGGGCAGACGCTGAAGCATCGCATCGGCGGGCGGCCCGTTGAGATCGAACCGTTGCTCGAACTGGCTATTGAAATCGCGGATGCGCTGGACGCGGCGCACGCAAAGGGCATCGTGCACCGCGACATCAAGCCGGCGAACATCTTTGTTACGTATTATGACTCAGGGTTTGCAAGTACAAACCCTGAATCCCGGCGCGGGCACGCCAAGATTCTGGATTTTGGATTGGCGAAAGTTGCGCCGAAAAACGAACCTTCGCGCGATGAAGACACGCTGGCGATGGGCGCGCCGCTCGGCGCGAGCGAGATGGATCTCACGAGTCCCGGGACGGCCGTTGGAACTGTTGCTTACATGTCTCCCGAGCAGTTGGGCGCGAAGGACCTCGATGCGCGCACGGATTTATTTTCATTCGGCGTGGTTCTCTACGAAATGGCTACCGGCACTTTGCCTTTTCGCGGAGACAGCTCGGCGCTCATCACCAACGCGATTTTGAATCGAGCGCCGGTGCCGCCGTTGCGGTTGAATCCGGATATCCCGCCGAAACTGGAAGACGTAATTACTCGCGCGCTGGAGAAAGATCGCAACCTGCGATATCAGCACGCTTCCGATATCCGCGCCGAGCTTCGCCGAATCAAGCGCGACACGGATTCGACGCGCTCAGGCGTGTCTCTCGAACCGGCTCCTGAAGAGGAAAAAACCTCTTCGGGACGCACGGCTGGAGTGCCGTCCGGCGGCGTCGTGACTCCAGGCTCGGGGAGAACGACGGCCACGGCACCTGCGACTTCAGCGTCGGATCGGCATCCGGCTGTCGTTGCGGCTGAAGCGCCGAGCGGAACAACGGGATCGGCCGCGCGAAAGCTGAGTCCGTACGCGATGTACGCGATCGGCGCGATGGTTCTGGCGGCGCTGGCCACCGGCGCTTACTTCCTCTTCCATCGCGCGCCGAAATTGACCGAGAAAGACACCATCGTAATCTCCGACTTCATCAACAGCACCGGCGACACGACATTCGACGACACGCTCAAACAGGCGCTTACCGCGCAATTGGGCCAGTCGCCCTTCCTGAACATTTTGTCGGATGAAAAAGTGACCGATACACTCCGGATGATGGGACGTCAGCCGGGCGAGCGGCTGACGAAGGAAGTGGCGCGCGAAATCTGCCAACGCACCACCAGCACGGCGATGCTCACTGGTTCGATCGGGCAGGTCGGCAGTCATTACAACCTGGTCCTAAATGCCGTGAACTGCGCGACAGGAGATTCACTCGCGGGCGTGCAGACTGACGTGAATGACAAAGATCATGTCCTCAGCAGCCTGGGGCAGCTGGGAACACAGATGCGCGAGAAGCTTGGCGAATCGCTGACCACCATCCAGAAGTACGACAAGCCCCTGGAGCAGGCGACGACCTCTTCTTTGGAGGCCTTGAAGGCATATTCCGACGGCTCCAAGGCTGCGCGAACCAATGATGCAGCCGCCATCCCTTACTTCAAACGCGCGACCGAGCTGGATCCGAACTTTGCCAGCGCTTGGGTTGGCTTGGGAGTCTCGTCTTCAAATTTGGGTGAGACCGGTCTTTCGAATGAGTACTTCACCAAAGCTTATAGCTTGCGCGATCGCGTCAGCGACCGCGAGCGTTTTCGCATTGAGAGCGACTACTACCTTTTCGTAACCGGAGATTTGGAGAAATCCCGCCAGGTCCTGGAGCAGTGGACGCAAGCCTACCCGCGGGATTTCATTCCCTGGGGGAATTTGGGAATCGTCTATATCGGACTGGCCCAATTCGACAAAGCGGTAACAGCGACGGTGGAAGGGCAGAAGCTAAATCCCGACGACGCGATCGGTTACAGCAATCTTCTCGACGACTATACCTTTCTGAGCCGCTTGGACGAGGCCAAGGCCGTGTACGAACAGGCTCTTTCTGTGAAAATAGAAAACTCCGACTTGCATCGCGGACGATACGGAATTGCGTTTCTGGAAGGCGACGCGGCGGAAATGGTGCGCCAGGTCGCGTGGGCGAAGGGCAAGCCCGACTCAGAAGACACGCTTCTTTCGGAAGCTTCGGACACTGAGGCCTACTACGGGCGATTGGGAAAAGCGCGGGAGCTTTCCCGGCAGGCTACGGAATCCGCGGACCGCGCCGGCCGGAAAGAAGCTGCCTCGACTTGGGAGTTGAATAGCGCGCTGCGCGAAGCTGAATTCGGCGACCGCGAGCAGGCGCGGCGGAGTGTGCAGTCAGCGGCCGCTCGTGCTACGACGCATGACACGCAGCTTTTGGCGGCACTGACGCTGGCCAGAGCCGGCGATTCCGGCCAGGCAGAAAAAATGTCGGAGTCGCTATCGAAAAAGTATCCTGACGATTCGTTCCTGAACAGCTATTGGTTGCCGAGCATCCGCGCATCTGATGCCATATCGTCCAGGAAGCCGGACGAGGCGATCCGGATACTTGGCAATATCGGCGCGTTCGAATTCGGCCAGGCGCTGCCGCAGATCGAGGTTGGAGGATTGCTTTATCCAACTTATGTTCGTGGCGAGGCGTATCTGGCGGGTGGCCACGGCGCCGAGGCTGCCGGCGAATTCCAGAAAATCGTGGATCATCGGAGCGTGGTGCAGAACGGTCTGCTTGGTGCGCTGGCACATTTGGGCCTCGCCCGCGCCTATGCTTTGCAAGGCGATGCGGCAAAAGAGCGCGCCGCCTATCAAGATTTCCTCGCGCTGTGGAAAGACGCAGATCCTGATATTCCCATCCTTCAGCAAGCCAAAGCCGAGTACGCCAAGCTTAAGTAGCCGCGCGGGTTGCGCTCGCTTTACGTCGGCGGTGCGGCGCTGTCAGCTCGCGTGAGTAATGGTATTGCTAGCAGTCGGTTGCTTAGCGCAGAGATCAGCTAGCCGCATGTTTCACGAAAGGTTTATGTTAAAATCGCGGCAATTATCCGGTGCTTTCGATCGCCGGAGAGAGCTTCGAATCTACTTTCAGGGATACCGTTCAGGGCTTTCGCGCGTGCAACAGCCGGATTCGTATCTGTGAATCGAAGCCGGGGTGCGCATCAAACTTTGTGAAATTTGTCTAAGGCAGGGAACATGAGATCCATTCGCCCAGCGTTCATCAGAATTGCGCTCGCATTTTCGGCGCTTATCATTCTTTCTCCGAACGGATTTGCCCAGACGACGCCTCCGCGGATTACGCAGCGCATCGATGAGACCAGGCTCGCTACTTTGAAGGGGAATATGCCGGCGGTGGTGCGCGTTGCTGCCGATCGCGGCAAGGTGGCGGACAGCCTGGCGCTGGAACGGCTGCAACTGGTGTTGCAGCGAAGCCCGCAGCAGGAAGCGGCCTTGCGGATGCTGCTCGATCAGCAGCAGGACAAGTCTTCGCCGAATTATCACAAGTGGCTTACCCCGGAGCAGTTCGGGAAACAGTTTGGCCCGGCCGACGCGGATGTGCAGGCTGTTGTAGGTTGGCTCGAAGCAAAGGGCTTTCGTGTCACCAACGTGACGAAAGGGCGGACAGCGATTGAATTCTCGGGCGATGCAGGACTGGTGCGCAAGGCATTCCATACCGAGATTCATCAATTTCTTGTGAACGGCAAGGCGCACATCGCCAATTCGAGCGATTTGCAAATTCCCGCGGCGCTCTCGCGCGTGGTGGTGGGAATCGCTTCGCTGCACGATTTCTTTCCGACGCCGCATTACGTGAAGAAGGATACCAGCGCGACGCTCGTACACAACACGGACGAGCCGATCCGGCACATCACCTTGTCGGATGGCACGCACGCGCTCGGACCCGACGATTACGCGACGATCTACAACATCGCGCCGCTATACGCGGCTAAGGTAAATGGCGCCGGGAAGACGATCGCCGTGCTGGGCGTGACCGACATCGTGAACTCAGACGTTTCGGAGTTCGATACGCTATTCGGATTGCCGGGAAATAATTTCACCGTGGTTCACAACGGCACGGATCCCGGCATTGTCGATTCCGGCGATCAGTTTGAATCTACGCTCGACACTGAATGGGCCGGAGCGACAGGCCGCGGCGCTCAGATCAAGTTTGTGGTTTCCGGCTCGACGGCCACGGAGTTCGGCACTGATTTGTCCGCGCAGTACGTGGTCGAGAACAATCTCGCCGACGTGATGACCGTAAGCTACGGCGCGTGCGAAGTGCAATTCAGCGCGGCCGGTGCACAATTTGAAGAGGCCATCGCCGAGCAGGCCGCCGCGCAGGGCATCACGTTCACCGCGTCCACTGGCGACGCCGGCGCCGAAGGCTGCGATAGCCCGAACTTTGAAACCGTGGCGGCCGGGCCGATCACCGTGAATATACCGGCCTCAACGCCATTCACGGTGGCAGTGGGCGGAACGGAATTCAACGAAGGCACGGGGACTTTTTGGAGCGCGACGAACAACGCCACGGGCGAGTCGGCGCTCTCCTACATTCCCGAAGATACTTGGAACGATAGCTGCGCGCAGGGGCAGGCGGGATGTGTCGATCCGAATATCGCGGCGGGCGGCGGCGGCGTGAGCCAACTTTTTGCCGTGCCTACCTGGCAGCAGGGGATTGGCGTGCCGCTTGGGCCGAATAATCAGCCGGGCCGCGGCTTGCCGGATGTTTCGCTGACGGCCGCGTTGGTGGAAGCTCCTTACTTTATCTGCTTCGAACACAGTTGCCAGAGCGCACAGAATCCCGGCATCACGCTTGTGGGCGGGACTTCGGCTTCGACGCCGACTTTTGCAGGCATCATGTCGCTCGTGGATCAGGGGACGAATTCGCGGCAAGGGCAGGCCGATTACGTGCTGTACAAGCTCGCTGCGACAGAGACTCTATCCTCGTGCAATGCCTCGAGCCAGGCTGGATTGCCCGCGGGAAACTGCATCTTTAATGATGTGACCGTGGGGAGCAACACGGTATCCGGCGAGACCGGATTCGGAAACGCTAACTCCGCGTATCAATCGGCGGTGGGCTGGGACGCAGCGAGCGGATTGGGCTCCGTGAACGTGAACAATTTGGTGACGCAGTGGAACAGCGTCTCCTTCAACTCGACCACCACGAAGTTGCAGATTTCGGCGACAAGCGTCGAGCCGAATCAGAGCATCACCGCGCAGATTAACGTGACCTCCAGCTTCGGGGACGCCGGCGGGCGATGTGTCGGTAGTTGCGACGGCCGATGATGGATCGGCGCTGGGCCTCGGTTCGGCTCCATTGTCGAATGGCAGCGCGAGCATTTCGTTCGCTCTGGTCGCCACGCAGAACTACAGCTTGAGCGCGCATTACGCCGGCAACGGGACTTTCGGCGCGAGTGATTCGGCCGCGGATACTGTGTCTGTCGAGTCATTCAGCGCCGCAGCGAATCCCACGCAGCAGGCGATTGCCGTGGGCGCCGCGGCGAGTTCGACCGTTACCATTACGGGCGCGAACTTTACCGGCGACATCAAGCTGACCTGCGTGGTTTCGGGCACCAAGTCGACGGATGCGGAGATTCCGACGTGCTCCTTCAATTCGTCGGGATCAAGCGCAACGATTAGCCTGAGTGCGCCTGATACGGAAAGCGGAACGGCAACGCTGAATGTGACCACGATCGCGAAATCAACGGTGCACTATGTGCCGTGGAATTTCCCGAAGACGCCGGGATGGATTGCGGCAGCGGCAGCCGCGACGATGGCATTCATCTTCTTGCTCGTCATGCCGGACCGAAAGCGCCGCTCGGCGCGCGGCATTCGCGGCGATGGCGTTCGCAGCGATGGCGGGACTCGCCGGCTGCAGTAGCTCGGGCGGCAATCCTGGCACGACGCCGGATACCTACACGGTTGCGGTGATGGCGTCGAATGGGACCACGACGCAGCCGGCTACATTTACAGTCACCGTACAGTAGAAGCGGCCCAAAGCCCGGCGCGACCGCGACTCTCCGCGGGCCATTGCCGTACTTCGCCAGTTCGTCTTCAAGTTAGCGACTGCTCCACTCAGCTGCTTATGACGCGGTTGTCTCCGGCGCAGGAGAAGCGTACGATTCGCGGAGACACCGGTCCAATTCAGAAATTCCGGCTCGGCTGGAGATTGCAGCTCAAATCTAATTCAAGGAGGAGGAAGCATGTCGATAGCGCGAACAGGTTTGTTGATCTTCTTCGTGTTGCTCCCTGGAGTCGCGGGAGCACAGACAAAGCCGCCTGCAAAAGAGATTCCTGCGCGGGCTTCCAGCAGCCGATGATTGTCGAGCCGGGTTCGGAGAAGTGGGGCGACGTTCCGGCAGCTGCCATGGTTGGCACGCCGTCGGTTGAAATCGGCGGCACCTTGAAGGTTGCTATCATCCAGGGCGATCCGATGACAGCGGGGCGCACCTATACGCTGCGCCTTTCGTGTTCCGACGGAGCCAAGATCGCGCCGCACTGGCATCCGACGACGGAGAACGTTACGGTGATCAAGGGCGCGGCCGCCGTAGGAATGGGGTCGAAATGGGATGATGCGGCGCTCAAAGACGTGCCGACGGGCGGGTTTTTTTGGGCGGCGCCGCATATGAACCACTACGCGCAATGCAAGGGCGATACGATTCTGCAGGTGCACGGAGTTGCGCCCTTCTTGATCAATTTTGTCAGCCCGGATGAGTCTCAACCCGCCAAAAAATCAAATTAGCTAGACGCAACATCGGCCGCTGCGCTTGACAGGGCGCGATGCGGCGGGATACTGTCGGGCCCGACACGACAGGGCCCACAGTTCAAATTTCCGGAGGATAAATGAAAATTGGAAGAGTGCTTGCAGGTATTGGTGTGTTGTTGTTCGCGGCGCTTCCTGCGTTTGCGCAGCAGACGCCGGGGAACCTCGCGTCGATCGAATTCCAAACGCCGAAGAGTGGCATGGTGAAGCAGTACGAAGCAGGGCGCAAGGCCAAGGTGGAATGGCACAAACAGCAGAATGATTCTCAACCGTTGCTCGTCTGGGAGACCCTCACCGGGGATGACACCGGAACGTATCTTGTAGAACGCGTGGGCCAGCACTGGGCAGATTTTGACAAGCCGTCAGTACCGGATGCGGCCGACTTGGAGGAATTCAACAAGGAGATCAGCACCTACGTTGGGAAGTTGGTTACGCGCTACTACGAGTTCATGCCGAAAGTGAGCAACCCGGAGCAGATGGGTATGCCGCCGAAGTACCTCGAGGTAATTATTTTTAACGTGCGCTCGGGGCACGAAGCGGACTTCCGGAGTGCGGTCGCCCGAATTCACGAAGGCGGCGAAAAGACGAAATGGCCGCCCCACTATGCATGGTACACGCTGGTGAACGGCGGCGAGGATGGCGAATTTGTTCTCACCTTCGCCCATGCGAATTGGGCTGATTTTGAGGATAAGCCGGACGTGAAGTCGTACCGCGACATGATTAAGGACGCTTTTGGCAGTCGGAAGCGGACTCGATCGTCAGGCGGCTGGATTCCTCGATCGAGAAAGAAAGAAGCACGATTATTCAATTCCGGCCGGATTTGAGCTACATGCCGGCGAAGTAGCCCGCTGCCATCTGTAGCTCCATGACATGCCGAATCGAACGACGACGAGAGCCCGGGTCACGCCGGGCTCTCGTTGCGTTTAGCGCGGTGACGCGGATTTTCAAAATGTAGCAAGCGGAGGACAGAGATGAAGAAAGCGGCGTACGTGATTATAGGCTTCGTGCTCGGCGCGTTCGCGTCGTCCGGTGCGCGACTCTTGATGGCTCAGGATCCTGTAAAGCTCTCACCTCAATACTATAAAGTGTGGATTGATAACGATCGCGTCCGCGTGCTCGAATATCATCTGAAGCCCGGCGAAAAAGAAGCGATGCATTCCCATCCGCCCGGCTTCGTGTATGTATTCGACGACGCGACTCTGCGCATGACGCTTCCCGATGGCACGTCGTCGGACATGAGCGCGAAGGGCGGGGAAGTCCTCTGGCGGGAAGCGACCACGCACGCCTCGGAAAACGTCGGGAAGACCGAGGCTCACGCGCTGGCTCTCGAACTGAAACCCTGCAAGCCGTGAGCTGATTGCCATCGAGGACCATGTGGACGGCCATCCGGCGTTCAGCCGGCGCGAGTTGGATTGACGCGGTTGGGGCCGGGTGCTAGCCTCGCTGACTTCTCGCCGCATGCGCGCCGTTGACATCATCCGCAAGAAACGCGACGCCGGGGAATTGACCCGCGAAGAGATTGAATTCCTCGTTCGCGGCGCTACCGACGATTCCGTTCCGGATTATCAGCTCGCCGCATGGTTGATGGCGGTAGTTTGGCGCGGGATGTCGCAGGTGGAACTCGCCGCGCTTACCGAAGCGATGCTGCATTCCGGCCAGGTGCTTGACCTCTCAGACGTGCCCGGCGTGAAGGTGGATAAACATTCCACCGGCGGCGTCGGCGATAAGACTTCGCTGGTAATCGCGCCAATCGTGGCTGCCGCGGGACTTCCGGTGCCGATGATCAGTGGCCGCGGCCTCGGGCACACCGGCGGCACGCTCGATAAACTCGAAGCGATTCCAGGCTTCAACGTCAATCTCTCGCTGGCTGATTTTCGCCGCGTCTTGAAAGAATGCGGTTGCGCGCTGATCGGCCAGACGCCCGAGATTGCGCCCGCGGATAAAAAGCTGTACTCGCTGCGCGACGTCACCGCCACAGTCGAAAGCCCCTACCTGATCTGCGCCTCCATCATGAGCAAGAAGCTAGCCGAAGGGATCGATGCCCTGGTCCTGGATGTAAAAACTGGCGACGGTGCGTTCATGAAGAAGGAGACGGATGCAGTCTATTTGGCGGAGTTGATGGTTGAGACTGGGAAGCGGATGGGGAAGAAGATGGTGGCGCTGATTACGGATATGGAGCAGCCGCTCGGTAGAAAAGTCGGGAACGCGCTGGAAGTGGAAGAGTGCCTCGAAGTGCTGGCGGGCGGCGGGCCGGAAGATTTGCGCGAGCTATGTTTGGATTTGTCGGCGTGGATGCTGACGCTTGGCGGGAAATGCAAGAAAGGTATCGCAGGGACGCGAAATCGCGGCGGAAATGATCTCGAGCGGCCGGGCTCGTGATAAATTCCGCGAGATTATCCGGCTGCAGGGCGGCGATGCGGGAGTGGTGGACGATCCCGGGCGACTGCCGAAAGCGAAGCAGATGGCGAAAGCGTTCACGATGAAGGCCGGCTACATCACCGCGATTCGCTGCGAGCAGGTAGGAATCGCGAGCATGTTGCTGGGCGGCGGCCGCGAGAAGAAAGAAGATTCCATCGATCCGGCGGTGGGAGTGGTGCTGGAAAAGAAAGTGGGAGATGAAGTGAAGGCGGGCAGCGCGCTTTGCACCATTCATTTCAACTCCGAGGAACGCAAAGGCGAAGCGCTGGCGATGCTGGGGGGAAGCTTTGTAATCGGGCCGAAGAAGCCGGCGGCGCGGCCGCTGGTGCGCAGAATCATCGGAGCGAAAGAGCTCGCATAAAAGCGGAGGCTTCGCATGCATCGATTCGTAGGCGTGCTCGGCATGTTGACGATGATGGGCCTGGCCTGGCTTTTCTCGACGGATCGCAAAGCGATTAACAAAAAAACCGTGGCTTGGGGCCTCGCGCTGCAAATCGCGTTCGCGTTCATCGTTATGCGCTGGGAATACGGGCGCGCTGATTTTTCAAAAGGCCGGCGCCGGCGTCAAGTGGCTCCTCGATTTCGCTTTTTATGGTTCGTCGTTCGTATTCGGCGAACTGGGCAAACAAAGGCTCGCCGCAGGGATTCATCTTCGCATTCCAAGTGCTGCCGACGATCATTTTCATCGCGGCAGTGTTCGCTGCTGCTCTATCACTGGGGCATCATGCAGCAAATCATCCGGCTCGCGGCGTGGGTGATGACACGCCTGATGGGCGCGAGCGGTGCAGAATCACTCAATGTGGCGGCGAGCATTTTCATGGGACAGACCGAAGCGCCGCTGACAATTCGGCCGTTTCTTCCGGATTTGACGCAAGTCCGAACTGATGACGGTAATGACGAGCGGCATGGCGCACGTCTCCGGCGGAATCATGGCCGCCTACATCGCGTTCGGAATTGAAGCGAAGCATCTACTGGCCGCAGTGATCATGACCGCGCCGGGAACAATTTTGCTCGGCGAAGATGCTAGTGCCGGAGACCGGACACGCCAAAGACCGGCGGCAAGAGTCGAAATGGCGGAACTCGAGCGCGATCCGAATACGCTCGGCGCAATCGCGCGCGGCACGAGCGATCGGCTTGAGCCTGGCGATTAACGTGGGCGCGATGCTGATTTCTTTCATCGCTCTTACTTTATTTAGTTGACGGAATCTTTGGCGGGATTCACGCGCTATATCGCGTGGTTTCCCGCAAGCCTCGAACAAGTTTTCGGATGGGTATTCGCGCCGATCGCGTGGCTGATCGGAATTCCTTGGCATGATTGCTCGACGATCGGAAATTTGCTCGGTTTGCGAACGGTGACAAACGAATTGATTGCGTTTCAGCGATTGGGTCCGATGAAAGATGCGCTTGATCCGCGGTCGTTTACGATTGCTACCTTCGCGCTCTGTGGCTTCGCGAATTTCAGCTCGATCGGGATCCAGATCGGAGGGATTGGGGCGCTGGCGCCGAATCGCAAGGGCGATCTCGCGCGGCTGGGCATTCGCGCCATGCTGGCCGGGACGATGGCTAATCTGATGTCTGCGTCGATCGTGGGGATCATGCTGCGATGATGGCGCGCGCGGCGAGAGGCAAGGGAAGCGCGGCGGGAGAATTTGCGCGGGCGTCGCGCGCGGCGAAATTCATTCTTGGCAAGACTCGCTTGCGGCCGCGCGTTGCCGTCGTGCTCGGCTCGGGGCTCGGCGCGTTTGCAGATGATTTGACCGGCGCAGCGCGCATTCCGTACGAGAAGATTCCTGGATTTCCGCGCTCGACGGCGGAAGGTCACGCGGGCAGGCTCGTCATCGGCAGAGCAGGCGATGTCGTCGTCGCGGCGATGCAGGGCCGCGTGCATTTTTATGAAGGATACCCGCTGAGCGACGTGATTTTTCCAATGCGCGTGCTGGGGCGGCTCGGGATTCGCGCGGCGATCCTTACGAATGCCGCCGGCGGCATCAACACCGACTTCAAGCAAGGCGCTCTCGTGCTAATCCGCGATCATATTAATCTGCAAGGCTCGAATCCGCTGATCGGGCCGAATGACGAGCGCTTCGGCCCGCGCTTTCCGGATATGACGCAGGGCTATTGGAAAGACTACCGGCAGTTTGCGCACGAGGAATCGCGCCAGCTCGGCTTCGATTTGTATGAGGGCGTCTACGCGGCGCTCTCGGGGCCCAGCTATGAAACGCCCGCCGAAATCCGTTACCTGCGCACCATCGGCGCGGATTTGGTGGGCATGTCCACGGCGCCGGAAGTGATCGCGGCGCGGCACATGGGCATTCGCGTCCTCGGAATTTCGTGCGTGACGAACATGGCCGCGGGAATTTTGGATCAAGTGATCAATCACGCCGAGGTGATGGAAACAGGCGAGCGCGTGAAGGCGCATTTCGTGGCGCTGCTTGCGCGCGGTGTTGCCGCGGATCGCCGCGGATGTGGCGACAGGATAGAACATGAAACAGAAGCGGGCAAAGAACGACGACCAAGAATTGATTGACGTTGCGCGAGCCGCGCGCGAAAAGGCCCATGCGCCGTATTCGAACTTCCGCGTCGGCGCGGCTCTGCGCACAAAATCGGGGAAGATCTATTCCGGCTGCAACATTGAGAATGCCAGCTACGGATTGACGCTGTGCGCCGAGCGCGTAGCTATCTTCAAAGCCATGTCCGAGGGCGAGCGCGAATTTGACGCCATTGCAGTCGTCTGCGACACCGAGAAGTTGACGCCGCCGTGCGGCCCGTGCCGCCAGATTATCTGGGAATTTTGCGGAGACGTGCCCGTGATTCTGGCGAATCTGAAAGGCAAGGTTGAGCGCGAGACCGCCGCAAAGCTCTTGCCTCGGCCCTTTGACCGCTCATTCTTGTAACTGTCTTTACTGATTTGAGGATTTCAAGTGATTAAATCGAGACCAATCTTCGCTCTCTCTTCCCGCGCTCTCGGATTCGCGTTTGCCGTTATCGCTGTTGCGTCTTCGCTCCACGCGGCGCCTCAAAAGGAACATGTGGATTTGATCGTCGCGGGCGGAACCGTCGTGACGATGGATTCGGCGAAGCGGGTGATTGAGGATGGAGCGGTGGCAGTGCGCGGCGATGAAATTATCGCGATAGGCAAGCGCGATGAGATCGCGGCGCGCTACGACGCAACGCGGACCATCGACGCCCATGGGCGCATCGTGATGCCCGGGCTGATCAACAGCCACGCGCACGCGGCGATGAGCCTTTTTCGTGGCATCGCCGATGATCTCTCGCTCGATGACTGGCTGCGGAAATATATTTTTCCGGCCGAAGCACGGAACGTGACGCCGGATTTCGTCGCCTGGGGAACGCGGCTCGGAATTCTCGAAATGTTGCGCGGCGGAATCACCGAATACGCGGACATGTATTATTTCGAGGATGACGTCGCGCGAGTGACGAAAGAAGCTGGGATGCGCGGCGTGCTGGGCGAGACGATTATCGATTTTCCCG
Organism: uncultured Acidobacteriota bacterium; assembly: GCA_963841235.1. Lineage (GTDB taxonomy): Bacteria > Acidobacteriota > Terriglobia > Acidiferrales > UBA7541 > Palsa-147. Next base: position 601,359 of record CAWJBU010000005.1, read on the forward strand.
CGCCGGACAATAAGACCCTCGATGCCGCATTCACCTACACGCAGAAATATCTCGATCATTGGAAGGGTGATGCGCTGATCGTCGCGGCGGTGGCGCCACATTCGATCTACACATGCTCTGAAAAGACGCTGCAAGATTCCGCGGCACTGGCCCGCAAGAATGGCGCGCCGATTCTGATTCATATTGCCGAAGCTCCGTTCGAACTCGAGCAGAGCCGCGCGAAACATGGGCTGACTCCGGTGGAATATCTCGGAAAAATTGGATTGCTCGGCCCGGATGTTCTCGGCGCGCATTGTATCTGGACCAACGCAGCGGATATTGCCACGCTCGCGCATTACGGCGTCGGCTGCTCGCACAATCCGTCGAGCAATATGAAGACGGCCGCAGGCGTGATGCCGGTGATCGAAATGCGCGAAGCAGGCGTCGCCGTAGGTCTGGCAACGGACGGCGCCGCCAGCAACAACAATCAAGATTTATTCGAAGAGATGGACCTCGCCGCCAAGCTGCAGAAAATCTCGCACATGGATCCGCGCGCCCTGCCGGCCCAGCAGGTGGTGGAAATGGCCACGATTGACGGCGCTCGCGCTCTGCATCTCGAAAAACAAATCGGCTCGCTCGAAGCTGGGAAGAGAGCCGACCTGATTATCGTTGACGTAAGCGCGCCGCACGCAACGCCGATGTACAGCGTCTACTCCGAAATCGTCTTCGCATTAAAGGCAACGGATGTGCGTACAGTCGTAATCGGCGGCCGCGTGGTGATGGACGAGCGCAAGATGCTCACCCTGAACGAAGACGAGATTCTTCAAAAGGCGAAGGAGTATCAGAAGAAGATTCTGGCCTCGCTGGCCGCTCCCTCTGGAAATTAGCAGACGATCCCGCCACGAGCAGGCAACGCCGCAAAGCAGTTCGAGCAACGAAAGGCTTCCATGAAAACTAGCCCCGCCGGAACCGCCCGCGCATTATTCGCCGCCGTTCTATTGCTATTCGCGGCGCGTAGCTGCAGCCATCCCCAACCCATCGCTCCGGTCATCACCGTCGAGCACGGCCCCAACGCCGCCGCGCAACAAGCGAAGCCTTACGTCGTCCTCGTCTCCTTCGATGGCTACCGCTACGACTATCCGAAGCTCTACGGTGCGACACATCTCGAAGCGATTGGCGCGCGCGGCGCCAGCGCACCTGAAGGAATGATTCCCGCGTATCCTTCGATTACATTTCCAAATCACTACACGATCGTAACGGGGCTCTACCCCGAACATCATGGCATCGTGGCGAATCACTTTTACGATCCGGAGCGAAAACAGCACTATGCTTCCGGCGACGCAAAGACGAATTTGGACGGCAGTTGGTATGGCGGCGTTCCGCTGTGGTCGCTTGCGGAGAAGCAGGGCATGCGCAGCGCGTGTTTTTTCTGGCCCGGCTCGGAAGCGGAGATCGCCGGCGAGCGGCCCACGTACTACCTGCATTTCGACAACAGTTTTCCGGATAATGCGAGAATCGAGCAAGTGATCGCTTGGCTGAAGCTTCCGCCGGACAAGCGGCCGCATTTCATCACGCTCTATTTTTCGAATACCGATCACGCCGGGCATGTCAACGGTCCGGAAAGCTCTCAGACGGCGGACGCAGCGCGCTATCTGGACGGCATCGCGGGCACGCTCGAAACAAAATTGGACGCGCTTCACCTGCCGATCGATCTCATCGTGGTGGCTGATCACGGCATGGAAAATGTTCAAGGTGATTGGATTGATCTCGATCGCTACGCTGATTTTTCAAATTTCGAAACGGACGGCGCTTTCCTCTATCCAAAAAGCGAAACCGCCGCGGAAACGGCATACGAAAAACTGCGTGGCGCAAGCGACAAATTCGAGGTTTATCGCCGGAGCCAATTTCCTCGCGAGCTGCATTTCGACGGCTCCGCCCGCGCCGGGGATCCGATCATACTCGAGACAGGTCCGTATTTAATTCGGCCACACGCCGATGGAAAGCCCGACATGGCGACGATCAAAGGCGATCATGGCTACGACCCGTACCGCATGAAATCCATGCGCGCGATTTTCTACGCAGAAGGGCCCGACATCAGGCCCGGCGCGACTGTAACGCCATTCGAGAACGTCAACGTTTATCCGATGATCGCCAAGATTCTCGGTCTGCAGATCGGCGCAGTCGATGGCGACGTGAAGGTGCTGCAAGGAATATTGCGGACGCCTCCAACCAACTGAAGTGCGCCCTGCCAATCGCATAAGAGCGTATCGCCGCAGCTCTTACTCGTTGTCAGCGGCTTTCGCAGAGCGTGCTTTGATGAGCTTCACCGCCGAAGTGCGCAATGTTTCTGGGACATTCTTGTTCGCACCAAGGTGCTTCAAATCGTTCGGCGTTAATCGAACGAGCAATCGGAGAGAAATATCCAGCGGCGTCTTCGGATTGTTGGCCAGGTTCTTCACGATGACGTAGTTCTTCATGAAGCTGCGATTCATGGAAATCAGGCGCAGCACATCAACGCTGAGATTGGTCTGCGCCGCGAAGTTTTCCACGTCGGGATCGGTAAGCCGCGGCGACTGCAGCACGGCGCGCTGAATAATTTTATTGGAATCGCGGATCAGCGCCGTGCGCGCCTCGCGCGGCCCTTTGATGGCCAACTGGATTCTCTGAACCACGTTCATTCCGGAAATTTTCTGGATTAGCGTCCGCCGCCGGTTGGCGTCGATATCGGCGTGCTTGAGCGCGTCTTCAACAGCTTTTGCCTCCGGCACTCCCGAATTCAATTCCGCAATCAACTCGCGCTGCTCCGCCGTCGCATGGGGACAGCTCGCGAGTGCTTCGGCCAATTCCAAAGAAAGCGAAAGCCCATGAAGATCATCGAGAATCGCCTGAACGCCGGATGAGGTCAGATACTGCGCCGCGCGCGCCACCAGATCCTTCGGGCATTTCGGATTCTTCGCCAAAGCATCGGCGATGCCGGGCTGCTCGGCGATTTCGGAGGAGCAGTAATCGAAGAGCCGTTCGTCGGTGTCCGGCCGGCTGACTGCGGAAACGAAAATCTGCGGGGTTATGCCCGTGACGGCAAGCGCGGCGCGCTCGGCAATATCGCCGTCGGGATCCTCGGTAAGGATCACCATTAGTTCGGCGCGGTCTTCCGGCGAAAGGGAGAGGCTGCCCGAGCACACAGCGAACTTGCGCTCTTTGCGGGCGCGGTTGGCGCGTATTTCCGCGCGAACATCATCGCCGGCAGCAGTGCTAATGCGATCCTCCGGGGCTGTCGCGGAGATCTTTGCGAGTAAGTGTAGCGCGGCCGGGACGTCCGGGCGTTCCGATCGGCGCCATGGTCTTTCCATTCAATTCCAGAAAAACGGCGGAGGAATCGCTGGCGGAAATTTTGAACGCATCGCGCGCGGAATAATTTCGCGTCTCGCCGGCGGCGATCCATCCGGCGTATAGCGGGTGGCCGTCAGCGATGACGCGGATGCGCGCTTTCCTGCCTGCCTCGACGCGCAGCTCGAGCTTGTCTGGGTGCGGCGCGAGCGCGTCCGCAGCGGGCACCACGGAGGCCGCTGCAGAATCGGGCTCGGGCGACGTGCTCGGTGCTGGAGGTGCGGCAGTGTCTTCGGCTGGCGCACTGGCAGCAGGAAGCGTCGCCGGCGCGGCTGCTGGAGATGGATCAACTTGCGCCGCAGAAGCCGGCTCAGCTAACACGGGAGCGATGAGCGGAACGTGTTGGTCCTTCGTATCGCCGTGTGCGACGGTGCCCCAACGCTTCGACGCAATCCATCCGCTGACGGCGATGAGCGCAATTACCAAAACAATGACTGCAGCAGGAAGCCATGGGCGCGGTGGCTTTTCCAGGTCCTGGACCCAAACATTGACCGTAGGGTGATCTTTGGTTACCAGGGCGTATTCGGAGATCATGCCGTCTTCATTTATCCCCAGATAGCGCGCAATCGTGCGAATGAAGCCGCGATTGAAAACGCCGCCGGGAAGCTGGTCCCACTGTTCGGTTTCGAGCGCTTCGAGATATTTCGTGTTGATGCGCGTGGCGCCGGATACTTCCTCGAGGGAAACGCCTCTTAACTCACGCTCGCGTTTCAGGCGCTCGCCGAAAGGTGTAGGTGGCATCCGGTCGAATAGATTCTCTTGTAAAAATATAGGCGCGCGGCGGGAACGTGTCAATGCGCAGCCGGTAGGGAATCAGGACGGCGGCGGGACTGTCCGGAAGTACAGGGTGGCTGCGGAGCGGCGCGTCGAATGTAGTCTTTTCAACAAGCGGCCGCGCGTTGGCGTTGCAGGAGTTACAACGGCTTCTCTATAATGACAAAGTCTAGTCGAAACGCCCTTCGCTTTAGGGCTGTCTATTCTCTGTCGTAGTGTGCGAATTGTGAGCGAGTCGAAAACTTTCAGCGGAATCGAGCGCCGGCGGAATCCGGGAGGCGAGGTCGAACTCCCGAACGCCACCGAAGTCTCGATTTTCCACGAGTTGGGCAAAGCGCTCACCTCCTCGCTGCAGCTCGATCAAGTCCTGCGCACCATCATGGAGAAGATCAATGAATTTCTCCGGCCGGACACATGGTCGCTGCTGCTGATGGATCAGGAGAAGAACGAACTCTACTTCCAGATCGCCACCGGCTCCGGCGCCGAAGCTCTGCGCGACGTGCGTATCAAAGTCGGGCAGGGAATTGCCGGCTGGGTGGCGCAGAGCGGCGAAGTAATCGTCGTGCCGGACACCAGCAAGGACTCGCGCTTCTTCGCCAAGGTGGACGAAAAAACCAAAATGGAGACGCGCTCGATCGTTGCCGTGCCGGTGCGTTTTCGCGACCAGTGTCTCGGAGTCATCGAGCTGATCAATTGCGTCGGCGAGGAAGGCTTCAGTCCGCGGGATTTGGCGCTGCTCGAAGCGCTGGCGGATTATGCCGCAATCGCCATCGAGAACGCGCGTCACGTCCATCGCATCCACGAGTTGACCATCAAGGACGATTGCACCTGCCTCTACAACGCGCGGCACTTGAATTTCATTCTCGATACAGAGATCTACCGCTCGAATCGCTATGCCTTTGAATTCTCGCTGCTTTTCATTGACCTCGATCATTTCAAAGCCGTGAACGACACGCATGGCCATTTGATGGGCTCGCGGCTGCTCGGCGAAGTCGGGGAAATGATCAAGAGCAGTTGCCGCCAGATTGATATGGCGTTCCGTTACGGCGGCGATGAATTCGTCGTGCTGCTGCCGCAGACCTCGAAGGAAAATGCCATTCGCGTGGCGCATCGCCTGCACAAGCGCATCCGAGAATCGGTGTGGTTGCAGAGCGCCGGGTTGCAAGTGCAGATCACTTCAAGTGTCGGCGTCGCTTCCTATCCTGGCGATTCGAAAACTAAGGCCGATCTGCTGCACCTGGCCGACGAAGCGATGTATCACGTAAAGAATTCCACGCGCGATGCCGTCGCCGCCGCCACCGTCGGTATCCTGCCCACCGCCTGAATCTCCTCGTCCGCCCTGACTTAATTCCAATCAGCAATTGAGGGCAAGCGGGGGTAAAATGCTTGACCATACATAGCAGCGAACCTCGCGGCGCGGGTGTACCTCCGCCGCCCGAGGACGCACTTCTAGTTCATAGGAGCGGACATGAGCGACGAGACAGTCGGCAAGCGCATCGGCGATTACGAAATTCTCGGTGAACTCGGCAAGGGCGGCATGGGCAAGGTGTACAAAGTCCGCAACGTGATCTCGGACCGCGTCGAGGCCATGAAAGTTCTCCTCCCCGACCTCGCCGGCCAAAAAGATCTCGCGGACCGCTTCCTGCGCGAAATCAAAGTGCTGGCGAGCCTCAATCATCCCAATATCGCCGCGCTGCAGACCGCATTCACTGCCGACAATCAGCTCGTGATGATCATGGAGTACGTCGAGGGCGAGACACTCGCGGCGCTTATCGAAGACGGCCCGGTGCCATTGGCGGATGCGCTGAAATATATGGATGACGCGTTGGCGGCGCTGAGTTACGCGCACCAGCGGAACATCATCCACCGCGACGTGAAGCCTTCAAACATGATGATCACTCAGCAGGGAGTCCTGAAGCTCATGGATTTCGGCATCGCGCGCTCCGGCAACGATCAGAGTCTTACGGTTACCGGCACAGCCCTCGGTTCGCTCAATTACATGCCGCCGGAGCAGATTCAAGGCGGCGCCGTGGACGCGCGCTCGGACATCTATTCCCTCGGCATCTCGCTCTATGAAATCGTCACCGGCAAGCAGCCCTTCAAGCGCGACAGCGATTTCGCCATCATGGCCGCGCACATGAAGGAAACGGCCAAGCGGCCCATCGAGCTGCGCCCCGATCTGCCCCAGGGATTGAACGACATGATCCTTATGGCCATGTCGAAGGACCCGGCCATGCGCTTCCAGACCGCGGATGCGTTCCGCGCCGCGCTCGCCAGCGTGCGACAGAGTTTGGGCACGGGCCAGCAAGCGGCCATGCCAATGATGACGCAAGTCACGCCTCCGGCATGGACTCCGACGCCCGCCGTAGCTCAACCGGGAAGCAGCGCGGCGCCGCCAAGAGTTCCGACGCGGCCCGTGCCGCAGCCGACTGCCAATCAAATGCCGCCGACCGCTGTAGTCGCGGCGCAAGCGAGCAGCCATCGCGGCCTTTACATCACGCTCGGCGCAGTAATCGTGCTCGTAGTCCTCGTCGCCGCGGGATTCGCCGTGCCGCGCTATCTGAAAGCGCGAGCGAGCGGACAACAATCCGCGCTCCCGCAAAACTCGGATCAAAGTCCAGCCGCGCCGGTGCAGGCTCAGCCGGTCTCTACTCCGGCTAATCCAGCTCCAGATTCAGCAAGCGGAAACACGGCGGCGTCGCCCGCGATTGATCCAGCCGCAGAGGCCAAAGCCGCAGCAGCAGCCAAGCGCAAGCAGGCACAGGACGCCGCAGCAGCCGCGGCGGCTCAGGCTGCAGCAGACGCACAAGCGCAAGCCGAAGCTCAGGCAAGAGCCGTAGCCGAAGCCCGCGCCCAGGCTCTAGCCCAAGCCGAGCACCAAATGGATCAGTTAAACGGCCGCGTAGCCTCGGTAAAAGCCAGCCTAGCCACACTGAAAAGCTCGATGTCCGCCCAAGGACTCGGTCTCCGCGGAGATATGGTCGCCGCCGAAGCCCGCATGGACAATGACGTCACCAAAGCCCAACAAGCTCTCGACGCCCAGAATCCAGACCGCGCTCAAACCTACATGAAGCAAGCCGAGGCCGAAGTAGAAAAGCTAGAGAAATTCCTCGGGCACTAATTCGCATTAGTGCAGGTTCGGTGGCGACGCGTGTTGCCATCCTGTGGGCGCCGATCCGGTCGGGGCCCTAAGGATCTCAGCGTCCTACGCTTCCGGCAAATGATGCGACGACCGGTCCGTAAACCCATTTCGCTTCATAGCCGTTTTCCTCATCTCCTTGATTCGACTTGGCGAGCGTGCTAGGCTGCGCTGGATTCCATATAAGATAAGCTTAAGTTTCTCGGGCGAGCGGCACCTAGAGTCCCCGCCCGGCTGTCAGCGCGATTCAGGATCGGTGCGCGAGCGAGTGAGGACGAATGGCCAATGATGCGCTGGGAATGATCGAGACCAAGGGCTTGATCGGCTCGATCGAAGCCGCCGACGCGATGGTCAAGGCGGCCAACGTCGTTCTAATCGGCAAGGAATACATCGGCTCGGGATATGTAACTGTAATGGTTCGCGGCGACGTCGGCGCCGTAAAAGCCGCGACGGACGCCGGAGCAGCCGCCGCGCGTCGCGTGGGTGAACTCGTGGCCGTGCACGTAATCCCGCGCCCGCACGAGCATGTCGAACAGATTTTGCCGGGCGGTTCGCACTCCGGCTCGAAGAAATAGTTTTCTCGAAGCCCCGCGAGGTTTGGCCTTTTGAGTTTGCACGATACCGACCTCATCTCCATCCAGGAAGCCCGCGCCGCCGTCGAGCGGGCGCACCAAGCGCAGCAACGATTCGCCGAATTTTCCCAAGCCGAGGTGGACGCCATCGTGGACGCGTGCGCCGCGGCGGCCACCGAAGCCGGCGAGCAACTCGCGCGCGTAGCCGTCGAAGAGACCGGCTACGGCAATGTCACAGATAAGACCGCGAAGAATCGCCTCGCGTCCGTCGATGTGCATCGCGCCATCCGCAACATGAAAACCGTCGGCATCGTTCGGGAAGATCGCGAGAAGGCCATCTCGGAAGTCGCGGAACCATTCGGCGTAGTCGCCGCCGTAATTCCCGTCACGAATCCGACCTCCACCGCAATCTACAAGACGCTCATCTCTCTAAAGTCGCGCAACGCCATCGTGCTCAGCCCGCACCCCAGCGCCATGCGCTGCATTTGCGAAACCGCCAACGTCCTCGAGCGCGCCGCCCTGAAAGCCGGCGCTCCCGAAGGCATCATCGTTTGCCTCAACCACCCCACGATGCAGGGCACGCAAGAGCTGATGAAACATCGGATGACCGGCGTAATTCTGGCCACAGGCGGCACGGGTCTCGTGCGCGCAGCCTATAGCTCGGGCAAGCCGGCCTATGGCGTAGGCCCTGGCAATGTCCCCGCAATGATCGAGCGCACCGCGAATGTAAAAAAAGCCGTCGCGGATATTTTCGCCGGCAAGACCTTCGACTACGGCACAATCTGCTCATCCGAGCAGGCCATCGTCACCGAAGACGCCATTCGCGACAAAGTCCTCGAAGAATGTCGCAACCAAGGCGCGTATTTTCTTTCTGAAGATGAGATTCGCAAGTTGGGCGAGCTCGTCTTTCGCCACGGCCATGTTCCCGACGCGAAAGTTGTCGGTAAGCACGCCACGGTTCTCGCTGAGCTGGCCGGCGTCAAAGTCCCGGCGAACACGCGGGTGCTAATCGCGCGGCTCGAAGGCGTCGGTCGCGAATATCCTCTCTCGGCGGAAAAGCTCTCGCCCATCCTCGCATTTTACTCGGCTCCAAATTTCGCGGGCGGAATCGAGATTTGCCAGAAGCTGCTGCGATTCGGCGGCGCAGGCCACACCGCGTCGATCCACACGCAGAACGAAGCCGCCGCCCGTGAGTACGGTGAGAAGGTTCCCGCCTCGCGCGTCTGTGTGAATACCTCAGCCGTCCACGGTTCAGTCGGCTATTCGACGAATCTCTTTCCAGCGATGACGCTCGGATGCGGCTCAGCGGGCGGCAACATCACCTCGGACAACATCGGCCCGCATCACTTGATGAATCTGAAGCGCATCGCCTGGGAATCTCGCCCGGTTGAACACCGAACAATTCCAGCGGATCAGCGGCTAGCGGGCAGCAGCGCATCGCTGCCGGCAGCTCCAGCCGCATCAGCGAAGGCATCGCCCGAACCAAAACCAATTGCGCCTTCCGGAATCCCAGCAGCAACGCCAGCACCCGCCGCTGCAACAATCGTCCCGGATCGTCAGACCATCGCCAAGATCGTCGAGCAAGTCTTCACCGCGCGCGGAATCCAGCGCGGCTCAGCAGCAAAGTCCGAAGCAGCAAATCCGGCCAGCAAGAATCAACCGACTCCAGCCGAAGTCGCGGCAGCTGCGGTTGCCGCGCACGTAGGCAGCCCACTTGCAGGCGCCGCGGCTCCGCCGTTGCCATCTGCCAAATCAGCGCAATCATCTTCTGGTGCATCAGTTAAACCGGACGCAGATAAGCCGCCAATTGCGAAGCCTCCGGCCCCCGAAATCAAAATCATGGAATTCGTAAGCGAAAACGACATCCGCGTAGCCATGACCAAGCAACAAAAAATCTTCATCGGCCCAAAAACAATAGTCACCCCAGCGGCCCGCGACCTAGGCGACTCCCACGAAATCCTAGTAATGACTGCCGCGTGACCACGCGGCTCCTCCCCAGTACCGCTGGCGTCCCCGCCGGCTCTTACGACCGAAAATTTCGCAAGGCCCAGACTCGAAGCCGGAGCAAGTCATAAATTAACTGCGCCGATTGCTCCGTCGATAAGTGTTGCGTGTAGCCGCATTCGCGTTCGTAGGAGCCGGCGGGGACGCCAGCGGTACCAACCCTTCACATTGCCCCCCGAAAACCACTCGCCTATACTCGGCTTCTAACGTCATCAGGACCGATTCGCAATGCGCAACGCCCAAGCTGCTCGTTACGCCCGCTGGGCCGCCGCAATCGCCTTCTTGATTGCAGCAACGGTCGTAGGTGTCTTCGTTGCCCGTTCGCGCCGCATGGCCCGCGCGCAACGCGAAGCCCCCAAAGCCGTAGCCTCCACCATTCAACAGGAGTCCGCCGAGTTCACTTTTTCAAAAGTCGAACAGGAACGCACCATCTATACCGTAAAAGCCTCGCGCGCCACGCAGTTCAAAGATCAAGACGCCAGCGAACTAGAAGACGTCACCATCATCGCCTACGGCCGCGACTCCAGCCGCAACGACACTCTGCACACCAATAAATGCACTTACCAAACCGGCTCCGGCAGCATCCGCTGCGAAGGCCCCGCGCAAATGGAAATCGAATCCGCTGACTTGCCCGATCACCATCCGAACGAGCGAGCCATTCACGTCGAAACCAGCGACGTAACTTTCGACCGCGACTCCGGCGAAGCCTCCACCGCCGCCCTCGTCGTCTTCCACTTCCCGAATGGCGACGGCCGCGCCACCGGCCTCACCTACAAATCCAAGCCCGGCCTTCTACGCCTCGAGCACAGCGTCGAAGCCCAAATCCGCCCCGCGCACAACCCCGCGGGCATTCCCACAAACATAAGCGGCAGCCGCCTCGACTACGACCGCAACTCCCACACCGCCCGCCTCGAAGGCCCGGCCCACGCGCGCCAGGGCACCCGCGAGATGATCGCGCAGCAAATGGAACTGGAACTCGACAAAGACCTGCACACGCGCCGCGCGCGCGCCCGCGGCCGGCCCGAGCTGCGCACCAACGACGGCCCGGAATCCGGCGTCATCACCGCCGATGCCTTCGACGCGCAACTCAACCCTGCCGGATGGATCGAAGGCATCTCAGCCACAGGAAACATCCGCGGCACGAAGAGCGGCCCGAAAGGCACGGACGAATTCTCCGCGCAACAAGCGCAAGTCGCTATGGAGCCGAAGAACAATCAACCGCTGAACATGAAACTGACCGGCAATCCCGTAAACATCCTCACCATGGCGACCACTGGATCGCAGCAGATTGAAACCGCCTCGATGGAGATGCGCTTTGCTCCGGGCACCCGCCGCTCGCAACGCCGCATCGAAACGGCCACGACGCTGGCCCCCGCGTCGATGAAACTCACCGCCGCCGACGGCACCGCGACGACGCTGCGAACCACAAAAGCGCGCGGCGAATTCGATGCCGCGAATCGCATGCGCAAACTCTTCGGCGATTCCGGCGTCGAAATCGAACGCCAATTCAGCGGCGCCGCTCCTCAAAAAACCGCCGCGCGCAAGATGATCGCGTCATTCGCCAAAGGCGGCGATTGGGACAACATCGATCTGGATGAAAATGTTCACTTCACGCAAGCCGATCGCACCGCCGACGCCCGCCACGCCACGATGCTCAAGTCCTCGAATGCCATCACTCTCACCGGCGCCCCCGCAGTAGCCGACGCAGAAACTCGCACCACCGCCACGAAAATCGAGATCCAACAGGATACCGGCGCAATCTCAGCGACAGGCGGCGTGCGCACGACGTACCTCGCAACTCCCTCCGCCCAATCCGCGAATCCCAGCATCGGCCCCGGCCCGGCACACATCTCCTCCGACAATCTCACCGGCTCGGGCAAGGAAGGCCACCTCGTCTACACAGGCCACGCCCGCATGTGGCAAGGCGATTCCGTCGTAGTCGCCGAAACGATCGAACTCTGGCGCGAGCAGCAACGCATCGAAGCCCGCGGCAACGTTGTTGCAGTTTTCCCGCAAGCACCGGCGGCCGGTGCTCCAGCCGCAGGTGATAAACCTGCTTCGCCTGTCCTCTGGAAAGCGCGAGCCCCGGTAATGACCTATTGGAGCAGCCAGGGCCGCGCCCATTTGGAAGACGGCGTGCACGCGGATTCGCCGAACGAATCCCTGCAATCCCGCACGCTGGATCTGTTCCTAACACCCGAAGGCCCGCCCTCCGCGGCCACCGCAGCGCCATCCAAGCCTCCAAAAAGCCTCGCCGGAACCCAATCAGGCCGCCAACTCGATCACGCCATCGCCCTCGGCAACGTAAAAGTCCGCGAAAAAGATCGCCTCGGCACCTCCGAACGCGCCGACTACACCGCCGCCGATGAAAAATTCGTCCTCTCCGGCGGCCAACCCACTCTTACCGATGGGTCAAATGACACGACGACGGGCCGCAGTTTGACCTTCTTCCGGGCGAGTGATACGATTTTGATTGATTCTGACGCAGGTTCGCGCACGCTGACCAAACACCGGGTTGAGAAATGAACCGGCATGTTGAAACTCCAGGCCGCCGATTTAAGTAAGTCGTACCGAGGGCGGAAAGTCGTTGACGATGTCAGCTTGGAGATTCAACAGGGCGAAGTAGTTGGGCTGCTCGGACCGAACGGCGCAGGCAAGACGACGACCTTTTACATCCTCGTCGGCTTGGCCCGTCCGGACCTCGGGCGTGTTCTCCTCGATGGCGAGGACATCACTGACCTCCCCATGTACCTCCGGGCTCGCAGTGGCATCAGCTACCTGCCCCAGGAACCTTCTGTCTTCCGCAAATTGACCGCCGAAGAGAACCTCATGGCGGTGCTGGAGACCTTGCCGGTCACCCCCGAGCAGCGACGGGACCGCGTGGAGGAGCTTTTGGCGCAAATGGGCCTCGAAGGAGTCCGGAATAGCCCGGCGCACGTTCTGTCGGGCGGCGAGCGGCGGCGGCTCGAGATCGCCCGCTCCCTAGTCCTCTCGCCCTCCTTTGTCCTGCTCGACGAGCCGTTCTCGGGGATTGACCCGCTGACCGTCGTGGACCTACAAAAAATCATCGACGATCTTTCCACCGCCGGTATCGGGGTGCTGGTTACGGACCATAACGTAAGAGAGACGCTCGCAGTGACCGACCGCGCGTATATCATCAATAACGGCAAGATTTTCCGCGCCGGTACGCCAGCGGAACTAAGTGGTGACGCCGAAGTCCGCCGCGTCTATTTAGGGGAAGGTTTCCGGCTGAATTAGCGCTGCCGATCTTTGGGTTTTTGGGGGGAAATCAGCTTTTAGCTGTCATCCTGAGTCCGCCTGGGCGGACGAAGGATCTGCATTTTCTTAGTAGGGGCCGGGGTTTACCACCGGCCCGGTTTGGCTTTGGGTTTTATTGCGATCGACGAAAATGAACTGGCTGCAACCAAAACTTAATCTCCGCGTCGCGCAGAAGCAAATTCTGACGCCGGGGCTGGTCCAGATGGTGAGCGTCCTCGCCCTCAACCGCCTCGAGCTGCGCGAAATGATCAATCAGGAGATCATGGCCAATCCCGTCCTCGAAGAGCTCGGCGAGGATGGAGTCATAGCCGAAAGCTACACCGACGAAGCCTTCCTCAAAGCCGAGACCGAAAAAGTTCCCGAGAACAAAGCCGAAGAATCCAACCCCTTCGATGAATTCGATTTTGGTTCCTTCTATACGCAATATCTCGACACCGGCGCCGCAAAAACCGGAGAGCACGAAGAAATCGAGCGCCCCTCATTCGACAAGTTCCTTTCTTCGCCATCAAGCCTCACCGATCATCTAGCCTGGCAGCTCAGCGTAAGTATCTCGAGCGAGGTCGTACGCAAAATCGCCGGCGACATCGTAGGAAACCTGGACGAGAACGGTTATCTAACCACCACGCTCGAGGAACTGGCGCAATCGGGCAACTACACCGCGGACGACGTCGAAGAAGCTCTCACCATGGTCCAGGAATTCGATCCGCCGGGCGTAGGCGCGCGCGATTTGCCCGAATGTCTGCTTCTGCAACTGAAAGTCATCGATCCGCAGAACCAGCTAGCCAAGCAAATCATCACGGAACATCTCAAGCTCCTGCAAAATAATCAGCTCAAAGAATTGGCGCGCGCCGTCAATCGTCCTCCCGAGCTGGTGAAGCGCGCCATCGACGTCATCAAGCGCCTCGATCCCAAGCCCGGCCTGCGCTACAACAAAATCGAGCCGCGCCTGGTCGAGCCCGACGTGCAATTCGTCAAAGTCGAAGGCGAATGGCAAGCCATCATGAACGACGATGATCTGCCGCAATTGCGCCTCAGCCCGATTTACCGCCGCCTGCTGGCCCGCGACGCCGCCGACCGCGATGTCCGCAATTACGTCAAGGAACGCTTCACCGCCGCCATCCAACTAATGAAAAATATCGAGCAGCGCAAACACACCATCTTGCGCGTCTGCCAATCCATCCTTCGCCGCCAAAAAGATTATCTCGATTACGGCCCCGATCATCTGAAGCCCATGATGATCAAAGAAGTCGCCGAAGAAGTCGGCGTCCATCCTTCCACCGTCAGCCGCGCCGTCGCCAATAAATACGCCCACATGCCGCAGGGCGTGAAAGAACTCCGGGAATTTTTCTCCGAATCCGTGAACGGGCCGCAAGGCAGCGAAATGTCGCTGCTGTCTTTGAAGCGCCGCGTCAAGAAAATGATCGAAGACGAAGACGCCACGCACCCGCTCACCGACGATCAGATTACGAAACGACTGCAAGATGAAGGCATCCAGGTGACCCGGCGCACCGTGGCCAAATACCGCGAAGATCTGCGGATTCCCAGCACCCATCGCCGGCGCGTAAAGGAGTAACCCAGCTCACCGTGACGCGTCACGCGACTTCGCGCGATTCGCGCCAACTGGTCATCGTCACCGGCCTTTCCGGCTCGGGCAAAGGCTCCGTTCTCAACACTCTCGAAGATCTGGGCTACTACTGCGTCGACAATCTCCCGGTTTCCTTCATCCCCACTTTCAGCGAACTCTACGTGCAAGGCAGCGGCGAAATTGAGCGCGCCGCTCTCGGCGTTGACGCCCGCGAAGGCGAGCAACTCGAGAAGCTCCCGGAAATCTTTCGCAAGTTGAGCAAAGAAACGCACGTCACTCTCGTTTTCGTCGAGGCCAGCGACGATGTTCTCATGCGCCGCTTCAGCGAAACCCGCCGCCCGCATCCCGTGGGGCGCAATTTGCCCGTCCGCGAGGGCATTCGCGAAGAGCGCCGCAAGATGGCCCCCATCCGCCGCCTAGCCGACGTAATCATTGATACGACCAAGTTCAATGTTCACGAACTCCAGCACATCGTCGTCGAGCAATTCCAGAATCCCGATCTCAAGCCACTGGTAGTCTCGGTAGTGAGCTTCGGCTTCCGCCACGGCATTCCCACCGACGCCGACCTGGTCTTCGATGTCCGTTTTCTCCCGAATCCCCACTTTGTCCCTAAGCTCCGCCCCTTCAGCGGCAAAGATCCGCGCGTAGCCCGCTATATCCGCTCCTTCTCTCAGACGAAAGTTTTTCTGAAAAAGATCGAAGGACTGCTGACGTACCTAATCCCGCACTACATCGCCGAAGGAAAAAGTTATCTCACCATCGCCTTCGGCTGCACAGGTGGCCGCCATCGCTCGGTGATGATGGCCGAAGTAATCCGCCGCGCCCTGGGCAAGAAGGGCTACACTGTCAAAGTCATCCACCGCGATATCGACAAGTCCTGACGCAGCCATGCCAACCGCCGCCGCTCCATCTCAAGGTTCCTCTTTCCCACATGAAGTCCGCCATGACTGGACGCGCGCCCAAATCCGCGCGATCTACGAACTCCCGCTGACCGAGCTTCTCTTCCGCGCGCAATCCGTCCATCGCGCCTTCCACAAGCCCGGCGAAATCCAAATGTGCCGGTTGCTCTCCATCAAAACCGGCGGCTGCCCAGAAGATTGCGAATATTGCCCGCAGAGCGCCCACTATTCCACCGGCGTCGCCCGCGAGAACCTGATGAACGTCCCGGATGTTCTAGCCGCAGCTCGTCGCGCCAAAGCCGATGGCGCTTCGCGCTTCTGCATGGGCGCCGCTTGGCGCGACGCTCCGCAAGGCCCCGAATTCCAAGCCGTCCTCGAAATGGTCAGCGGCGTCGCCGAGTTAGGCATGGAAGTCTGCTGCACGCTAGGCATGCTCACAAACGATCAAGCCGGCGAACTAAAACGTGCCGGCCTCACCGCCTACAATCACAATCTCGACACCTCGCCCGAGTTCTACGGCGAAATCATCCACACGCGCACCTACAACGAGCGCCTCCGCACGCTGGCCGCCGTCCGCGAAGCCGGCATCACCGTCTGCTGCGGCGGCATAGTAGGCATGGGCGAATCCGACGAAGACCGCATCGGCCTGCTAGAACAGCTATCCCATCTCCAACCGCATCCCGAAAGCGTCCCCATCAACATGCTAGTTCGCGCCGAAGGCACGCCGCTAGCCAGCCAACCAGATCTAGATCCACTAATCATGGTCCGCACAATTGCCACAGCCCGCATCCTAATGCCGAAATCCCGAGTCCGCCTAGCCGCCGGCCGCCTGCAACTATCCCGCGAAGCCGCCACTCTCTGCTTCGTAGCAGGCGCCAACTCAATCTTCACCGGCGAAACGCTCCTGACGACGCCGAATCCCGCGCCAAGCGAAGACGAAGCCCTACTCCGCGATCTAGGCCTAAGCCCTCAACAACTCCACTGACGCTCTGTCCTGCCGTTGTAGGGGCGGGCCTGCCTTTTAGTCCCGCCCGGTTCTCGGCCCCGCCGTTCGGCCCCGTCGTTCGGCCATCTCTGCGGTCGGCTTCTCGCGTTGTGCGTTGCCTCATCGCAACCTAATCTACGCGCTGATCCAATCCTGCTCCCTCGCTTGACTTTTCCGCACTCCGAACCTAGCGTTTCACTATTGCGTGGTATCGTTATCTAACGGGGAATCATTGACCTTCTCAAGTGAAGTCCGGCGACTGCTCGGATACGTGCGGCCTCATCTCGCCCGTTTCCTGGCCGGCGTATTCCTGATGGCCATCGTCGGTCTAGCCGAAGGCCTGATCGCCCTCATGATCATTCCCGTAGTAGACGTGGTTCTGAACCCCCACTCGACCGAGCAGACGCTCACGCTCGTCCACCTCGCCGGCGGCCGCACCATCGATCTCAACTCCTTTTTCCCGCACTCCATTCATCACGTTTGGACCATCTTTTCGCTCTCGCTATTCGCGGTCTTTTTCACCAAGGCCCTGGCTGAATTCCTGGGCAGCACCGCGATCCAGTACGTCGGCCACGCCGGCGTGATGGATCTGCGCAACCGCGTCTACAGCAGACTGGTTCAGCAGCCCATCGGCTTCTTCCAGCACAATCCCGCCGGCCGCTTGATGTCCGCGGTCATCAACGACGTCGAGCAAGTCCGCAGCGCGTTTTCCGAGTTCCTCGCCGATTTCTTCCGCCAAATTTTCGCGCTCATTGCTTTTGTGCTCGTCCTGCTCACCATCAATTGGAAACTCGCTCTCGGCTCCGCCGTCTTTATCCCCCTCGTGGTTGTGCCGGTCGGCAGGCTCGGCCGGAAAATTCGACGCTCTTCGGAGACCAGCCGTTCCCGTCTCGCCGATTTGAGCCACATTCTGCAGGAGACGATAACCGGAAACCGCGTCGTCAAAGCCTTCGGCATGGAACGCTTCGAGATCGGCCGCTTCCGCGAAGCCGCCCGCCATCTTCTCCGCGAGAACATGCGCTGGGTGCGTGCCTATGTAGCGACATCTCCGATCATGGACGTAGTCGCTGCGGTGGTCTTCTCCCTGCTCATTCTCTACGCCCGCGATCAAATCAAGCACAACCTCATGACCCAGGGCATGTTCTTCGCCTTCGTCTACTCACTCTTTAAAGTGTATGAGCCGGTCAAGCGCCTCGGCGGCATCTATCAACTCTTCCAGCAAGCTTTCGGCGCCTCCACGGTCGTTTTTCAATTCCTCGACTTGCCCGAAGAAGTTTCAGAAGCCCCCGGCGCGGCCGCGCTGCCTCGATTCGCCCGCGAAGTGAAATTCGAAAATCTAAATTTCGCCTACGACGGCGGCGGCCCCACCATCCTCCACGACATCAATCTCACAGTTCCCGCAGGCCGCGTAATGGCCATCGTCGGCTCAAGCGGCGCAGGCAAAACGACTCTCGTCAATCTCCTCCCGCGATTCCACGATGCCACCTCCGGCTCTCTGCAAATCGACGGCTTCGAAGTCAACCACGTAACTCTCCGCTCCCTCCGCGAACAAATGGCCATCGTCACGCAAGAAACCATCCTCTTCAACGACACAGTCTGGAACAATCTCTGCTACGGCCGCCCCGATCTACCCGAGGCCCGCGTAGTAGCAGCAGCAAAAGCTGCGCTGGCTCACGATTTCATCACGCAACTCCCGCAAGGCTACCAAACGCGCATAGGCGACCGCGGCCAGCGCCTGTCCGGTGGCCAACGCCAGCGCCTGGCCATAGCCCGCGCCCTGCTGAAAGACGCGCCGATTCTAATCCTCGACGAAGCCACCTCCGAACTCGATTCCGAATCCGAACATCTAGTCCAGCGCGCCCTGAATAATCTAATGACCGGCCGCACCGTCTTCGTAATCGCCCATCGTCTCTCCACCATCCGCCGCGCCGACATGATCGCCGTCCTCGACGGCGGCACAATTCGCGAACTCGGCACCCACGAAGAACTCCTAGCCAACGGTGCCACCTACAGGCGCCTCTACGAAATGCAATTTCTCGACGCTGATATGCCATCTCCCGCGCCAGGACCAATGTGAATATGCCCGACTCCGCTGCCAGCATGAGCCCTATGAAATCCACCGAAGCCAAATCAACGGACGCAAAATCCCCCGGCCTTAAATCCATGACCGGCTACGCGCAAGCTCGCCGCGAAGAATCCGGCCGCGTCATCCGCGTAACGCTGCGCAGCGTGAATCATCGCTTCCTCGATATTCACGTCAAAGCCCCCGAAGGCTTCGAGTCGCTAGAAAATGGCATCCGCCAGGCCGTGCGCGCGCATCTCCGCCGCGGTCACGTCGACGTCATCTTGCACTACGACCCAAGTGGCCCTGCCGCGGTCGCCGTGAATCGCGAAATCGCCGCCGCCTATCTCACCGCCGCGCAAAGCCTGCGCAAAGAATTCGGTCTGACCGCCGAGCCTGATCTAGCCAACATTCTGCGCCTCCCCGGAGTCGTCACTCCTCCCGAGAGCCTGGCCGCAGGCGAAGACGATCAACTCGCGACCGTCCTGCAATCTTGCTTGTCTGAAGCTCTAAGCAAGCTCGACGAAATGCGCAAGTCCGAAGGCCGCATCCTAAGCGAGGAGCTTTCGAATCGCCTGCGCAATATCCGCGAACTCGCCGCCAAAATCGAGCCTCTCGCCGAGCGCACGCTCCCCGCCTACACCCGCCGCATCGAAGCCCGCCTGAAGGAATTGCTGGCCGCGGTACCCATCGATGCGGGCCGCCTAACGCAAGAAGCCGCCATCGCCGCCGAGCGCAGCGACACCGCCGAAGAAATCGCCCGCCTCCGCAGCCACGTCAAACAATTCGAATCGCTGCTAGCGGCCGGCGGAGAAATCGGCAAGAAACTCGATTTCCTTCTGCAAGAAATGCAGCGCGAAGCCAACACGCTTCTCTCCAAAACTCCCGGCACAGAATCCGAAGGCCTCGAAATCACGCAGCTCGCTCTCGAAGTCAAATCCGAGATCGAGAAGCTGCGGGAACAGGTTCAAAATCTCGAGTAGCGATGCCCGCCAACGCCGAGCCGCTGGTCTTCATCGTCTCCGGCCCGTCGGGCTCGGGCAAATCCACGCTCGTCCAGAGCGTCCTCGCTCTCCCCGGCACGCTCCTCTCGATTTCTTGCACCACGCGCCCTCCCCGACAGACGGAGAGCGGCGGCAAGTGGTACAATTTTGTATCCGAAGCTGAATTCGAGCGAATGAAGCAGGCGGGCGAATTTCTCGAATTCGCGCAAGTCTTCGGCAAGCACTGGTACGCGACGCCGCGACGCTGGCTCGATGAAGCGCGCAGCAGCGGCAAAAATCTCGTCCTGGAAATCGACGTTCAGGGCGCGATGCAGGTGAAGCAGAAGCTGCCTGCGGCCATCGCCATTTTCATCGTTCCGCCGTCGCGCGCCGAACTCGAGAAAAGAATCCGTTCGCGCGGCCAGGATTCGGAAGACGAAATCGCAAGGCGGCTCGAGCGCGCCCGGCAAGAACTCGAGCAGTACACGGGCTACGATTACGTCGTCATCAACGACGATCGCGACCGCGCCTTAAAAGAAGTGCAAGGCATCGTTCTGGCCGCTCGCTGCGGCGTGAAACGCAATCAGGATCGCGTCAAAGATATTTTGAAATCATTCGGAGGATGAAGCAATCATGCCGATTTCAACAGTAGCCCCGGAAAGCCAGTTCGCTTACGTAGTCGTGGTGGCCCGCCGCGCTCGCCAGCTCATGCTCGGAGGCCGCCCTCTGGTCGACAATCCGAAAGCCAGAAAATACACGCGCGTAGCCGAAGAGGAGCTCCTCCAGGGCCTGCTCGAATTCGACGCCCCCGAAACTCCCCACGGCGAAGAAGAAGACGCAAAGAAGAAGTAACACTAGCGAGCTAGAGCTATGAGAATCGCGCTGGGCGTCACGGGCGGAGTGGCCGCATACAAAGCGGCAGAGCTAGTTCGCCGCTTGCAGCAGGAAAAACTCGACGTCCAAGTAATCATGACCCGCAGCGCGCGCGAATTCATCACTCCTCTCACCTTCGCCGCTCTCACCGGCCAAAAAGTAATCACCGAAATGTTCGGCCACGAAGCCAACGCCTCCGCCAACGTCGATAGCGCCATCGAGCACATCGCCGTAGCCCAGCGCATTGACTTGCTCCTCGTCGCCCCAGCCACCGCCGACATCCTCGGCAAATTCGCCCACGGCATCGCCGACGATTTCCTAACCACGCTCTATCTGGCGACGAAAGCACCGCTCGTCGTCGCCCCCGCGATGAACGTCAACATGTGGGAGCACGCCGCCACGCAGCAAAATCTAGCCACGCTAAAATCCCGCGGCGTTCACGTAGTCGAGCCCGATGAAGGCTACCTCGCGTGCGGCATGACCGGCGCCGGCCGCCTGGCCGGAATCGAAACCATCGCTCGCGCCGTCTGCCAAGTCCTCGGCATTCGCCACGACCTCGACGCCGAAACAATCCTAATCACAGCCGGGCCAACCTGCGAAGATCTAGATCCAGTCCGCTACTTGACCAATCGTTCCTCCGGCAAGATGGGCTACGCGTTAGCCGCCGCCGCTCAACGCCGCGGCGCCCGCGTAATCCTGGTCAGCGGCCCAACCGATCTTCCCGCACCAGAAGGCGTCGACTGGGTTCCCGTGCGCACCACGCAGCAAATGCGCGACGCCGTAATCGACCGCGCCGCGCAAGCCACCATCATCATCAAAGCCGCCGCCGTCGCCGATTACCGTCCCGCAATGCCGCGCACGCAAAAAATCAAGCGCAGCGGCGAGCGCCTAACGCTCGAGCTCGAGCCCACTCCCGACATCCTCGCCGAGCTAGGCCGCGTCAAATTCTCGCAAGTCCTAATCGGCTTTGCCGCCGAAACCGAAAACGTAGCCCAAAGCGCCCGCGCCAAACTAACCCGCAAAAACGCCGACATGATCGTAGCCAACGATGTAACCCAAGCAGGCGCCGGCTTCGACACCGACACCAACGTAGTCACGCTCTTCCTACGCGACAATCGCGAAATCGCCCTCCCCAAAATGACCAAATCCGAAGTAGCCGAAAAAATCCTGGATCAAGCCCTCGAATTGCGCCACTAAACCAAGTAAACTCTCCCCGGCGAAAATTCCAATCTCGTTTCAAAATTTGCGAGGAGCCGGCTCTCCACGTACCGCTGGCGTCCCGCCGGCATCCGACGAGCAAAGGTGCAATCAGAACCACCCAAAAAAGCGCGCCGAGTTTGCTCACGCAAGGACCGCTCTGTATGAATGACGCAACTCGCACGAACATCGAAAACTGGCTCAACTACGCCGACGAACTCGGCCTAACCCCGTTCTATCGCGATCGCGCCACAACCGAGCCAGCAAATCTCACAGCCGCACCCGCAGCAGCGGCGGAAAATCCCGAACCCATGCCGAAGCGGCCACGATCCCGTCCGCCATTCCCAACAAGTCCCGCCCCCGCGCCAACTCCAGCCTCACTTTTCCCCATCACCTCCGGCCCCACGCTATTTGAAGCCGCCGATCGCATCGAAAACGACACGCTCGAAAAAATCCGCGCCGATCTCGGCGAATGCACGCGCTGCAAACTCCACAAGCAGCGCAACAAAATCGTCTTCGGCGACGGCAACGCGAAAGCCGACCTGGTCTTCGTAGGCGAAGGCCCCGGCCACGACGAAGACGTCCAAGGCCTCCCTTTCGTAGGGCGCGCCGGCAAGCTCCTAACGCAAATGATCGAAGCCATGGGCCTCGAGCGCAAAGACGTCTACATCTGCAACGTAGTCAAATGCCGCCCGCCCGAAAATCGGCTCCCCGAGCGCGACGAAATCGCCACCTGCTCGCCGTACCTGGTCCGCCAAATCGACGCCATCCGCCCCAAAGTAATCGTCTGCCTAGGGGCCACCGCCGCGCAGATGCTACTCAACACCAATCGCGGCATCTCCGGTTTCCGCGGCGAATGGCTCGAATACCGCGGCACGCGCCTAATCGCCACGTATCACCCCGCCTATCTCCTCCGCAACCCAGCCGCAAAATCCGAAGTCTGGAAAGATCTACAAAAAGTAATGTCCGTCCTAGGCTTGCAACCCAAGAAAGCCGCCGCGACGCGCTAGCGAAACTCCTCCGACCTCCGCGCCCTCTGCGTCTCTGCGGTGCTCTTCCGTCTCCCCTGCTAAACTAACCAGTCGCCATGTCTCCACGTTTCGCCGAAGTCGCGCTTCCCGTTCCTCTCCGCTCTCTCTTCACCTATTCCATCCCCGCGCGGCTCGAATCCGAAGACCTAATCGGCCGCCGCGCCCTGGTCCCATTCCGAAATCGCAAAATGATCGGCGTAATCGCAAGCCACGCCGAAAACGCCATCGAGCTAGAGCGGGTAAAAGAAATCTCCGAGCTTCTCGATCCCATCCCCGCTCTAACTCCCAATCTCCTCGAACTCGGCCAATGGATCAGCCACTACTACATCGCCCCCATCGGCGAATCCCTGAACGCGTTACTCCCTCCGCAACCGGATCTCCGCCAAGAGCGCGAATACAAGCTCACCGAAGCCGGCGCCGAATATCTAGAAGAGCTGGTAGCCCGCGGCCCGGCCAACGAAAAAGAAGTAGCCGAACTAGCAGTCCTCGATGGCGCGAAAGCCACCGACAATCAATGGACCTCCGCACGCGCGCGCAAAATCTCCGGCGGCGAAGCGGCCGCAGAACGATTAGTTCGCGCCGGCCGTCTGACCTGGAGCGACATCCTGCTCCGCCGCCAAACGCGCACGCAGAAAATCGTCGCTTGGAAGGTTTCAGGCCGCAGCAGCAGCGCACTCGACGAAAAATCCGCGCGAGTCCGCGAAGCCCTCCTCGATTCCGGCGGCCCGCTGCAACTCCCGCTTCTCCTCGAGCGCGCCAAAGTCACAAGGCGCGTCATCGAAAAACTCGAAGCCGCCGGTCTTCTCATAATTTGGGAAGAGCCGCTGATCCCCGAAGACGATCCCTGGGAATCCGACTACGTTCCGCCGAACAATATCCTCAATGCCGAGCAATCCGCGGCCCTCACCGAAATCCGCAACTGGCTCGACACCGGCAAATTCCAAGCCGCGCTTCTCCACGGCGTAACCGGCAGCGGCAAGACCGAGGTCTATCTCAGCGCCATCGAAGCCGCTCTAGCGAAAGGCAAGAGCGCCCTGGTCCTCGTCCCCGAAATCGCCCTTACACTCTGGATGGGCCGCCACGTGCGCGCCCGCTTCGGCCCGCGCGTCGCCGTCCTGCACAGCGCGCTGCCCGATCAGGAACGCGCGCGCGAATGGTGGCGCGTCCGCCGCGGCGACGCGCGCATCGTAGTCGGCACGCGCAGCGCCGTCTTCGCCCCGCTTCAAAATCTCGGCCTCATTCTCGTCGACGAAGAGCAGGAAACCGCCTACAAGCAGGAAGAAACGCCGCGGTACAACGGCCGCGACACGGCCATCTATCGCGCTCGCCTCGAAAACGCCATAGCCGTTCTCGGCTCAGCCACGCCGTCGCTTGAGAGCTATCAAAACGCCCGCAGCGGCAAATACAAACTCCTCGAACTAAAAACGCGCGTCGAAAATCGGCCCATGGCGAAAGTGGCGGTCGTAGATCTCCGCGAAGATTTCCGCGCGCATCACAAAGCCGCGCCCGTCAGCGAAGCCCTGCGCCGCGCCATCGCCGCACGCCTCGAAGCCGGCACGCAAGCCATGGTGCTCATCAATCGCCGCGGCTATTCTTGGTTCCTCCTCTGCCGCAGTTGCGGCGCCTATCTGCAATGCCAGAATTGCAGCATTGGCCTCACCTATCACAAAAGCCGCCAACGCCTCGAATGCCACTACTGTGGCTTCGCCATGCGCGTCCCCAAAGCCTGCCCGAAATGCGCGAAAGAGTATTTGTATTTCGTAGGCGAAGGCGCCGAGCGCATCGAAGAATATCTCCGCGACCAATTTCCGAAGGCCCGCATCGCCCGCCTCGATCGCGATACAGTCCGCACCAAGCAGCAATTTCAAAAAGTCCTCGGCGCATTCGCCAAAGGCGAAATCGACGTCCTCGTAGGCACGCAAATGGTAGCCAAAGGCCACGATTTCGAGCGCGTCACGTTGGTAGGCGTAGTAGCCGCCGACCTGGCGTTAGGCCGCCCCGATTTCCGCGCCGCCGAAAAAACCTTTCAGCTCCTGACGCAGGTCGCTGGCCGCGCCGGCCGCGGCCGCCTGACCGGCGAAGTCCTCGTCGAGACCTACTATCCCGAACACTACGCAATCCAACACGCCGCGAAGCAGGACTACATCGGCTTCTTCGAAAAAGAAGCCCACTTCCGCCGCATGTTGCACTATCCGCCGTACACCGCGTTAGCCAGCATCCTGATCCGCGACAAAAAAATCGATCACGCCGTCCAATGGTCCCGCGCCCTGGAGACCGTCCTAAAGCCGTTCGATCAGCAGGGCATGAAAGTCCTAGGCCCAGCCGCCGCCCCGCTCTCCCGCCTACGCCAGGAATTCCGCTTCCAATTCCTACTGAAGACGCCCAAGCGTTCGATTTTGGGTCACGCTTTGGCCGCCTGCATCGCGTACTGCGAAGCCCACAAAATCCCCGAAACCGCCGTGATTGTGGACGTAGATCCAACGAGCCTAGCGTAGGGGCCGGGGTTCACCGCCGGCCCGGTTCGGCATGGGGTTTGGATTTTGGTTTTTCCGGACACGCGAAACCGAAAACCCAGTGCCAACCGGGGGCGTGTGAACCCGCCCCCCTACAAACGTGATTCAAAAAAGTGCGTTTTTGTCCCGATTAGAAATTGCCTCCGTCCTTTATTTTGTTGGAGTTGTGGACATTTCTAATCGTAGGGTGTCCCGATTAGAAATGGGCTCGCTGCGCTCGTTGATGTAGGCGATTTCGGTGCGTTTGGGTGGCTCGACGTAAGCCCCGTCCTCAGTGAATCGGGTGTTGAGGATGATGGCGCGTAGCACGTTGTTGCCTGTGATCGGGGCGCTGTCGACACGCTCGATGATCCGGTCGAGCACCCGGTGCATGCGTCGCCGACGCAGCGCCAGGAGGCCGGTGGCATCGGCGTGACGATAGAGCGCTGAGCGGCTGGGCAATTTGAATTCATTGACGATTTCGTGGGGGTGAAGCCAGCGCAGGAAGGCTTCGTCAATGGCTTCGCGATCGCGATGATGACAGATGACGCATTTGCGGTGGTGGCGGTCATAAGTTTTTTTCAGGCGTGGAGTGGAAGTGTTGGAGCTGCTGCGGTTTAGGCTTGGCTCAGCGGTGGTGGGGATGGGAAGGTTGGCGGCGTCGGAGTCCGGTTCGGGGTCTTCGGGGCGGTCAGGATCGGGGCGGGAAACGACGATGTCGTGAATCTGCCCGCGATACCATAGAGGCACGGGGGCCGGGGCCTTATTTGTGTTCATCGGATTGTCCTTGAGCGCGAGTGGCGCGGTTTAGTCTGAAGCTTATAAGCAGTTGGTAGTGCGAGGTTTACGGCGTAGCTTTCGGTTCAGTCCTTTCGCGAAGCGCGAGGCGTCGCGGTGCCAAATTTTGTCACTGGCTCGACTGCAGAGCCGTTCAAAAGATGGCATGGATTAACGGATAAGTCAACAGAAAAATGCGAAAGAATGGTGTTGAACGCTTACCGAACGTCGTCGCAGCGAAAAAACGGGGCGTCACCTTACGGAACGGCGGTGTAGGTCGTGCTGCAACTAAGTTCTCCGTGAACGATCGTAGTGTCGATCAGTCCGCAGGATCCAGTATGCGGCGGCATACGAGATTGACCACCCGACGGGGAGAATCAGCAGGAACGACCCGCGAACGTATAGCGGGCCGACGGTGGACGCAAGAATGATGTTCGTGATGCTCGCTAGCACGCAGAGCGCGCATATTACGAGCCAGATATGAAGGCCGATGGACCAGCGTCTTGCAATTGCAATGGCACCGACGATCGCAATCACGCCTACAATTGAGAAAGCAATTGACGACCATGCCCATTGAGGCGGATTTTGCGGCCAATTGCTGTACTCAAAATCTTGTAACGGGTGGTTTGGATTCGTCAGATATGCACGGATCAGATTCATGAACGCAAAGGGTTGTGGAGAGGCCAGGATTTGCGCGAAGCCGGCGAGAAAGTCGAAGTCGGTGAATCCATTGAGACCTATCCAGAGGTGCTCGATCCCGATGGAAAACAGATAACCCAAAGCGATGCGCTTTCGCAGAGAGAACGATTTGTCGATGGCTCGACAAAACAACACGATGGCAATCACGCCCAGCGGGGCGAGAAGTGGAACGTTCAGGAGGCCGCGAAGCCCAGAGAGCCGCAGAAAGCACAGATCGTGATTGATCGTGATGAGGGCTGAGATTGGGATCATCTCCGTCCGTTTGAGTTTGAGGGATTCGCGCGCGTTTGGGAAACCTATTTCGAGGAGCAGCTGTACCGGAAGAGCAACTATTCGGCTCGTTAAGTTTCGGAGTGTACGTAGTGGCGAGGGGCGAGGAAAGGGAAAGATAGGGAGGGCCGAAAGGCGGGCGGCGCGAGCGACGCCCCCACGTAGGAAAATGCAACGGCTTGGGCTATGGCGCGGGCGGGAATTGGCCACGAAAGTCAAAAACGCCGGCTGGCAGCCGGCGCTACGGGATCGGAAGTGCCTAGCTACGGATTGGTCGTGGGCCAGGGGGTGAAGCAGAGTAGGAAAATTATCAGGGCGTAGACGGCCCACATTCTGCGCTTTGGATCTAGCGGCTCCCAGCGATTTAGTAGCGGAGGGTGGCGGAAGCGCCACGAGAAGACTAGGAGCAGACCACCCCACATGATCCAGCCCGGCCAGAAAATCTTCGGCCAGAGGCCCAGCAGTCCCATCGCAAAGATAACTGCGCCGACGGCGAGCGAGATTCGGCGGTGTAAGCGGCTCGTCAGGGAATAAAGGATGTGGCCGCCGTCGAGTTGCCAGGCTGGAAGCAAGTTCAGCGCGGTGACGAATAGGCCGACCCACGCGGCGCGGCCTACCGGATGCAGAAGGAGATCGCCGGGCGGCGTGTGCGGACGCAGCATCGAAATTAGCAAGTAGACTAGCGGCGGATTTCCGAAGCGCAGTCCGTTGGACGCTTCCGCGGCTAGGCCCGGCACGATTTTCGAATTGGCGATGGCGAAAATCAGAGCCGGGACGGCGAAGATGAAGCCGACTACCGGGCCCGACAGGCCGACGTCGAATAGCGCGCGGCGCGTGGGGATCGGCGAGCGAATGCGGATGAACGCGCCGAAAGTGCCGAGGATGGTTGGCGCGGGAATGAAATACGGATAGGTGACGTCAATTCCGTATTTGCGGCAGGTGAAGTAGTGGCCGAGTTCGTGGGCTAGGAGGATGCCGAGCAGCGTGAAGGAGAAGGGAATGCCGAGGGCGAGAAGTTCGGGATGCTCGAAGGGGCGCGCCATCGTCGTGAAGGGGTTTTCGTCGCTCGAGAACGGCTCGCGATTCTGCGAATAGGAGATGGAAAATTCAGCGCCGACAGCGAGCGTGGAAATAATCGTCAGCAGAAAAAGGATCAGCGGCGTCCACAGCGGACGGTGGCGCGGCTTACGCAGAACTTCTTCTGCAATCGGCGGGTATTGAAACTCTACGACTTCGGCGGGGACATGGGCGTGCCCGTTTCCGCTGCTCATAAATGTGAGATGGCCAATGGAGGCGCCGCGGTTTCTAGAGAATTATGGCGATTAGCCGGACGCTTTCGTGCCGGTGCCGTTTTCGAGCGACTGAAGTTCTTTGCCGGGCTTGAAGCGCACGGCTTTGCCCGGCGGGATATTCACTTGCTGGCCGGTGCGCGGATTGCGGCCGATGCCGGTCTTGCGCGGCTTGACGTTGAAGACGCCGAAACGGCGCAGCTCGATGCGCTCGCCTTTGCCGAGAGCGTTCTTCATGGCTTCGAAGACGGTCTCGACGGCCTGCTCGGCTTTGTTGCGCGTGATATTGGTCTTCTGCACGACCGCGTTCACGATGTCGAGTTTGATCACAACGGCCTCCCGGCTGCGGCGAAATCTATGCTAGACAGGGGGTTGCGGGTTGTCAAGCGAAGTGCGGCGGGCTAAGATGCGCTGCCATTTTTGCGGATTTTAGCGGGACGAGGAGAATTGCTCATGAGCGTGAAGTCGGACAAGTGGATTCGGCGCATGGCGGTGGAGCAGAAGATGATCGAGCCGTTTGCGGACCGGCAGGTGCGCGAGGGCGTGATTTCGTACGGCGTGTCGTCGTATGGCTACGACATGCGCGTGGCGGATGAGTTCCGGATTTTTACGAATGTGAATTCGTCGATTGTGGATCCGAAACATTTCGACGCGAAATCGTTTGTGGAATTTCAGGGGCCGGTGTGCATCGTGCCGCCGAATTCGTTCGCGCTGGGGAGATCGGTGGAATATTTCCGCATACCGCGGAGTTGCCTGACGATTTGCGTGGGGAAATCGACTTATGCGCGGTGCGGAATCATTGTGAACGTGACGCCTTTCGAGCCGGAGTGGGAAGGATTTGTGACTTTGGAGATCAGCAACACTACGCCTTTGCCGGCGAAAATTTATGCCAATGAAGGATTGTGCCAGGTGATTTTTTTTGAGTCGGATGAGGTTTGCGAAATTTCGTATAAGGATAAGAAGGGAAAGTATCAGGCGCAGCAGGGAATTGTTTTGCCGCGATTGTGAGTTACCGCTCGGGCGAATCGGCTTTATCGTTGAGCAGTGGCGACGCGACATCCCAGTGGCGCGAGAAGACGAATTTGTCGAACGGTTTGCGCGAGCGCGGGGCTAGTTCGCGGCGGCGCAGATCTTCGGGCAACGTCTCGGGATCGCCGGGATAGCCGATGGCCATGGCGGTGACTGGTTCGAATTCGGCGGGGACGCCGTAAGTCTCGCGAACGGTTTCGACTTCGATCCCGGCCATTTGATGGACGCTGAGGCCGAGCGACGTGGCTTGCATCACCAGATTTGCTACGGCCTGGCCCAGATCGTAGAGGGCGACGCGATTCGGCTGGCCATTTTTCGCGAACGCTTTGCGTGCGAGCGCGAAGATGAGCGCGGGAGCATTTGCCGCCCAGGCGCGATTGCCGGGAACGAGGCAGGCTGCGGCCTTTTCGAACTCTTCCGGATTGCTTCTGCACGCGAGGATGAAATACCACGGCTGTTCGTTGCTTGACGAGGCGGTCCAGCGGGCGGCTTCGAACAGGCTGCGCAGCTTTTCGGGTTCGATGGGGCGCGCGTCGAAGGCGCGGGGGCTCCAGCGGCGCTCGAGGACTTCGTGGATGGGATAGGTGGTTTGGGCCGGCTTTTCCATTGCGGTTTTGCTCCTCAGATTATATTGATGAGAGCGGTGGCGCGAGCGATGCTACGGAGTTCGGAATAATTCAAAGCGTTGCCATTCCGAGGAGTCCGCGGTTGTGCGGCGCGGTGGATTTACGTGGCGGTCGCCGGAGGGCGCGGCGAGCGGCGCCCCTACGAAGGCAAAAAGCAAAAGCAACCGCAAAAGCAACCGCAAAAGCAGATCCCTCACCCCTAAAGGGGTTCGGGATAACAGCGTTTGACCTTTTTTCCGCAGCCTGTGAAGCCGTGCCCTGACAAGGATTTTGAGTTTTGGCGTCGACGCTTTAGTTGAACGCGTTGCGCTCGTGGAATTTGATCGCGCTGGATTATTTTTGAATTACGCCGCAGGCGAAACGCGAGCCGGAGTTGCCTGTCGGATCGGTGGTTTCGTCGTCTGGTTGCGCGTGAATTACGATCGATGTGCCGGCTTGTTGGAAGAGTGAATTGGGGCCGTCGCCGAGAGTGACGTGGGGATCGACCCAGGAGCCTTTGGCTTTGCCTTCGGCGTTGGCGAGGATGTTGCCGAGATCTCCGTTGTGCGGGCCTGCCGGATTCTTCGCGCCGTGCTGCTTGTTGTCGGGGTTGAAGTGCGCGCCGGCGGTCTTGAAGTCCGGGGCGAGGCATTGTCCGGCGGCGTGGATATGGACGCCGTGCATTCCCGGAGGGATCTGCGAGACATTGAGCGAGATGCTGACGCCGTCTTTTTGTTGATGAAATTTGGCTTCGCCGATTTTTTGGCCGGATTGATTCATGATGTCGGCGTGGGCGGATTGCGCGGCTGCCGGAAACGCGGCGGCGAGCAAGATTGCGAAGCCTAGAATCCATTTCTGAATGTGCATGGAGAATCCCTCCTTGGAATTGGGGGCTAATGCTACTTCAGATGCGGCTGGATTTCAGCCGGATTCGGCGGCGGGCGAAAAACCTGCTCCAATCGGCTGGTCGCATTGGCGGTAAATCGAGCCGTGTGCGCGATCGAGGACCTGGCGGAGCAAGCCCCGCCCCTATGAGAGACGACGTTTTCGCGAGAGGCGAGCTAGGTGATGGATCGTTTTTGCGGATTGAGGGACGGGCTTAGTCCTGGTTTCAATTCTTGGCTGCGGCGCGATAGGAGTCGCGGCGGTCTTCGATTCCGGCTTTGTAGACTGCGACGATATTGCGCGTGGCCAGAATGTCTTCATCGGGATTGCCATTGACCAGCACGAGATCGGCGCGCAGGCCGCGAGCGAT
This sequence comes from uncultured Acidobacteriota bacterium, assembly GCA_963841235.1. Lineage (GTDB taxonomy): Bacteria > Acidobacteriota > Terriglobia > Acidiferrales > UBA7541 > Palsa-147. Next base: position 632,524 of record CAWJBU010000005.1, read on the forward strand.
GCGGCCGCGGTCGGGGACGTGAAATGCGAGAGCAGGAGCGGAAGTGGCCGCACGTAGAGCTTCAACTGGCGTGAGTCCTGCGCCGACTAACAGGAGCAGCTCTTCGTGCAGGCTCACTCCGTATGCGGTGCCGGGATTGGGAGCGTCGGTGCCTGCGAGGATGGGAACTCCTGCGGCCTTCAACTCTTTGATGGCTTTGGCGGCGCCATCGCAGGAAAGGCCGCGGCTGGCGGATGGAAACGTTTCCTTGAGTCTGGAGATATTGGCATGGGTTAAGAATGGCTCGAGTCTGGGATCGGCGATGAGTTCGCGCCGCGAGGCGGTGGGACCGCAGATGCTGCGCAGGACGGTCATTGTGGGTATTACGAAAGCATGATGCGCGGCCACTAGCTCGCCGAAGTGCTTGTCGCACGATGAGCCTACGAAAAGATGCGCCAGCCCGTCGGCGCCGGCGTTGATGGCGTCTTGGGCTTGCCACTCGCTGCCGATGTGCACGACCGCGAGCTTGCCGCGGGCGTGGGCTGCGTCGATGATGGCCTTCATCGTTTGTTTGCTGAGGGTGGGACGTCCGCGCGGGAATCCGTACTCGGTGGCATCGTCGTAGACGAGCTTGATGTAATCCGAGCCTTGGGCGATGCGGTCATCGACCCAGGCCTGCGCTTTTTTGGCTTCGGTGATGGTGGGAATTTCCACTCCGTATTCGGTGCCGTGGCCGCCGGGCGCGGTGGCGAGAATTCCTGCGGACCAGAAATCGGCCATGCTGCTGGTTTCGGAGCTTTTGAGCGTGGCCATCAGGCGCGGCGCCATCATCATGTCGAACTCGGAGGTGACGCCAAAAACCAGGGCCTGCTCGAGGGCTGCTGCGCTGTGAACGTGGACGTGGGAATCGATCAGGCCGGGCAAGAGCGTCTTGCCGGTGCCATCGACGATTTGCGCGGAGGGATCGGTGAGATCCGGCCCGATATCGCGGATGCGGCCGTTTTGGATGAGTACGCTGGTGGTTGGAATCACTTCTACGCCGTCGAATATGCGGACGTGCTGGAAGAGGATGGGAGTGGATTGGCAGTTGGCGGGAAGTGCGCAGGCCAGAAACGCGAGCGATACGAGGAATGCTTTCATTGAATTCTCCGCATCGAGGTTGATAAACCGAGCCGACGCTAGAGTCAAACACTACATGACGCGAATAGTCGCGGATTGTTAGCGGGCTGGCCGTTCGGAAAGGCAACAAAAAGGTTGCGTATCGAAGTGGAAGGCGATAATGTGCAACCTGGAGGTTGCCTAACAATGGAGAATCGAGTTGAGAAGCGGATTGAATTGAAGGCACCGGTGGCGCGGGTGTGGCGGGCGCTGACGGATTACCGCGAGTTCGGGGAGTGGTTCCGCGTGAAATTGGATGGACCGTTCGTGGCAGGGGAGACCTCGCGCGGGCACATTACGCATCCTGGGTACGAGCATGTGAAATGGGAGGCTGTGGTGCAGAAGATGGAGAGTGAGCGGTTGTTTTCGTTCACTTGGCATCCTTATGCCATCGATCCGAAGATCGATTATTCGAAGGAGACGCCAACGCTGGTGGAATTCCGGCTGGAGAAAACGGCTAGTGGGACGCTGCTGACGGTTACGGAGTCGGGGTTTGACAAAATTCCCGCTGGGCGGCGCGACGAAGCTTTGCGGAAGAATGAGGGCGGGTGGGCGGCGCAGATGAAGAATGTGGAGAGCTATGTCGCGCAGAGGCCGTAGCGGCGTGGCCAACAAGCGGCAGGCGCCGGTGTTTGCGGCGTTGGGGGACGAGACGCGGCTGGAGCTGGTGGCGAAGCTTTGCGGAGGTGGGGCGCGGTCGATCTCGCAGCTTACGGAGGGATCGCGGATTACGCGACAGGCGATTACGAAGCATCTTCGCGTGTTGGAGAGGGCGGAGATTGTGCATTGCGTGCGGGAGGGTAGGCAGAGTTTGTTTGAGTTTGATCCGGGGCCGCTTGAGGAGATGAGGAGATATCTGGACGGCGTGTCGGAGCAGTGGGATGAGGCGTTGGGGAGGTTGAAGGCGTTTGTGGAAGGGCCGTGATTGGGCGCGGGCGGAGAACGGTCCTCTAATACGAGACGTGGTCACGAAATGCGGAGGCCGCGGATGCGCGTTGCCATTGGGTTAGCGGGAGGTCGTCGGAGGGCGCAGCGAGCGGCGCCCCTACGGATCGGATCAAATTGGAGGAGTGCGTCCGCGCGTGATCGTTGCATGTGGCGAGGCGTGCGATCGAAAGATGCCGGCGAGGACGCCGGCGGTACTTTTACGGCTTTTGGGTGGGGCGGAGATCGATTTCGCTTATGAAGCTTTGGGGGGATTGCGTCACTAGTGTGGCTACGGCGTGGGCTACGTCGTCGGGTTGCAGTAGCTTTGAGGTGTCTCGGCCGGTGTGCGGGGAGAAATCTGTGGCTACGCTGCCTGGGCAGATGGCGGAGACGCGGATGTTGTGGGCGCGGAGATCTTCGGCCATGCAGGCGGTCAGGCCCATTAGGCCCCATTTTGAGGCGCAGTAGATTCCACCGTTGGCGAAAGCATTCTTGCCAGCCAGCGAGCTGATGTTGACGATGTGACCGCGCTTGCGCTCGATCATACCCGGCGCGACGGCGCGGGTTACCAGGAACACGGATTTCAAATTGGTGTCTAATACGGCGTCCCAGTCCGCTTCGGACATTTGATGGGCCGGGCCGAAGCGGCCGATGCCTGCATTGTTGATGAGAATATCGATGGGGCCGAGTTCGCGATGTGTCCGATCGACGAGAGATTGAATCTCATTCGCATGGGTAACATCCGTGACCATGGCGAGTGCTTCGAATCCTTCCTTGCGTAACGCGGCTGCTGCGGTATCCAGGCGCGCGGAATCGCGGGCGCAGAGGCTGAGGCGCGCGCCTAGCTGTGCGAGGCGGCGCGCGATGGCGAGACCGATGCCGCGGCTTGCGCCGGTAACGAGCGCGGTCATGCCGGCGAGCGGCTTGCTGGTGACGTTTGCGCTACTCATTGTGAAATTTCCTCCAGGCGACGTTCGCGGCAGAGTCACCATCTTATCATCTAGGTTTGAAGGTGACGGGGCGCGCCAGGAGATTGCAATGCAGCGGCAACCCGGCCGAATTAGCCTTGCACGGCTGAAATGCTTTTCCTATAATCCCGTAGCTTTTCTAAACCTTGTCCCTGCAGGGGTCGCAATTCCTTTGGTTTCGACCGCTTGCCTAGGCCGACCGCTTGGCGGTCGCACCTGAGAAGGAAACTGTTCGAGGAGGCAGGTAAACAATGAAGCGAGAGCGTATGGCCGGAAGAGGAATCGTGCTGGCAGTGACGCTGTTCCTCTGCTGGCAGGCCAAGCCAGCGGCCGCTCAGGACGCGCCAGCGCAGCAGCCCGCTTATACAATCCCGGAATATAACGCCTTTCAGGCGTGCAACGCGGAAAAGAACGCGCAAACCCGGCTGAAGTGCCTGGACGATTTCGTGGGGAAGTTTCCGAAGTCGACGCTGATGAAGTACATCGATCAGATGTACTGGAGCACGTACAACGAGTTGAAGAACTATCCGAAGGTGACAGAATACGCGGACAAATATGTGGCGGAGAGCGATCCGAAAGCGGATAACGCGGCGCGGGTACAGGCATACTACTCACGTTGCGCGGTATTTGAGTTTGCCTACAACCCGAAGGCTCCGGATTCCGCAGATCAGTTGAACAAGGCCAAAGGGGCGTGCCAGGACGGCCTGACTGCGCTCAATAGCCTGGCAAAGCCTGAGAACATGAACGATCAGCAGTTCGCGGATCAGAAGAAGCCTGTGGCCGCGCTGTTTTACGATACGGTGGGCTTTGCTGAACTGCAGTTGAAGGATTATCCGAACGCGGCGACGGCGTTTAAGAGTGCGTTGACGAACGCGCCGACCGACGGCGTGGCCGAGTATCGGTTGGGCGTTGCGTATCTGCAGGAAAATCCGCCGCTATCGATGGATGGATTCTGGGCATTGGCGCGGGCGGTGGCGTTGAAGGCGCCCGGGGACGCGCAGATCAAGGATTATTTGCGGAAGCAGCTGGTGCGCTATCAGCAGTCGGGCTGCGATAACTTGATTGATTCGCAGATGAGCGAATTGCTGCAACTGGCGGCGGGGGCGCCGGATCGGCCGGCGACTTATAGCATTCCGAGCGCGGCGGATTTGGACAAGGTGCGCCAGGGTCTCAACATTCTCAGCGTGCTGACCGATCTCGGCGGCGGCGGGGACAAAGCGAAGATGACGTGGCTGGCCGTTTGCGGATCGGACTTCCCGGAAGTGGTGGGCAAAGTGATTGAGGTGACGCCAGGGACGGATACGGTTGAGTTGCACGTGTTTACCGGAGCGACCTCGGACGAGATGGAAAAGGCCACGACGGCGAATATGGACGTGAAGATCGCGGGCCAGCCGGAAGCGAGCCGCTTGCAGAAGGATGATGGCGTGCGATTCTCGGGGACGTTGACCGGATATGATCCTTCGCCATTCATGTTGCACTGGGAAAAAGGCAAGGTGAATGCGGAAGATATTCCGCCGGAGAAGAAGGAAGGGCAGACGCGGAAGCCGCATAAGGTGGCGAAGCCTTAGGTGAATTAGGGATATAAAATCGTTGTCGATTGGGATGGAAAAGGCCGCTGGGAAACCGGCGGCCTTTTTTTGTCTTTGTACCGCTGGCGTCCCCGCCGGCTCTTACGAGCACGCGTGTCGGCTACGGTTGCGATCAACTGCGGAGCGCGAAGCACAATAAATCGAGTTGGTTCGACCGCACGGTCCGCGAATGAGAGTTGCCCGTGGCAGGATTTGTAATCGTAAGAGCCGGCGGGGACGCCAGCGGTACGCTAGCGTGGTCGATCGTGCTTTTGGGAGCGATGCGGGTTGGCGTTCACAAGCGCGCCAGCGGGGACGCCCTTCGGCTTCGCTCAGGACAAGCCGGCGGTACGGGGGACGCCGGCGCTACCCGGAGCTATCGGCGGCGATGGGAGCTGGGGTTGATTTTGTATTCGTCTACTTTGCGGCTCAGGGTGTTGCGGTGGATGCCTAGGACTTTTGCGGCGCGGGATTGATTGCCGTTGGCGCGCTCGAGGGCGCGCTTGATGAATTTCTTTTCGAATTCGTTGACAGCTTCGCCGAGCAGGATGCCGCGCTCGACCATTTGTCCGATGAGGGATTCGAGTTGTTCTTTCACGGTCGCACGCTCCACGGTGACGCTTCGACGGACTCCCTTCGTGGCCCGGGGATGAATCGCTCGGCGATCAATCTAGTGGACGGCCGGTGAGCCGCTCGTAGGCTTCGCGATATCGCGCGCGAGTGGCCGCGACGACTTCGGCGGGGAGCGCTGGGCCGGGCGGCTGCTTGTTCCAGCCGATGCGCTCAAGATAATCGCGGACGTATTGCTTGTCGAAAGAAGGTTGCGCGCGGCCGGGCTCGTATTCGTCGGCGGGCCAGAAGCGCGAAGAATCGGGAGTGAGGGCTTCGTCGATCCAGATTAGATCGTGGCCGGCGAGGCCGAACTCGAATTTGGTGTCGGCGATGATGATGCCGCGGGCGGAGGCGTAGGCGGCGGCGCGGGTATAGATTTCGATGGAGACATCGCGGAGGCGCAGGGCCAGGGATTCGCCGATGCGCGAGGCGGCCTCTTCGAAGGAGATATTTTCGTCGTGGCCGGTGGTGGCTTTTGTGGACGGCGTGAAAATGGGATTGGGGAGCTGCGATGATTCAACGAGACCCGAGGGTAGCGGGATGCCGCAGACGCGGCCGGTTTTTTGATAATCCTTCCAGCCGGAACCGGAGAGATAGCCGCGGACGACACATTCGATGGGGATGGGCTCGGTGCGCTTGACGAGCATGGAGCGGCCGGCGAGATCGGCGGCGTACGGCGCTAGTGCGCCTGTGAAATCGGTGGCGGTGATGATGTGGTTCGGAACGATGCCGTGCAGCTTGTCGAACCAGAAGAGCGAGAGCTGCGTGAGGACCTTGCCCTTGTCCGGAATCGGCGTGGGGAGAACGACGTCGAAGGCGGAGAGGCGGTCGGTGGCTACGATTAGAAGATCCGTGCCGACTTCGTAGATGTCGCGGACTTTTCCGCGGCCCCGGAGTTGCAATCCGGCGAAAGACGTTTGTGAAATTGCTGGCGCCATTTGTGACGATGCCAAGGTGATTCAATCCTTTCGGGGAGCCGTATTCTAGCGCAGGAAGGGGGGAAGTCAACGGGGAAGAAAAACGAAAGAGAGCGAGCGGCTCCGCATCCTTGGACGAGTGCACCGCGGCCGGACGGGAATTTTTTGCGCCGAAACGGCTTGAACTCAAATTACTTGGAGTTGCGTGCCGGCAGGGAGGCCGGCGCTACTTAAGAAACCGCTGAAGTGCTGAGCGCAATTTGCCGGCATCGGCATCAACGCTGATCCTCTGGCTCGCCAAATCCTCCGCGCTGCGGCGACGCAAAGTGCCCTCCGGATCCTTGAGCTGATTCCCCGTGAGAATTGCGACCACATCCGCGCCGGCTTCGATTTTTCCGCTGCTGCGCAGTTTGCGAATGCCTGCAACGGTCGTCGCTGAAGCAGGCTCGCAGCCGATGCCATCCTGCGCCAGCGCGGCCTTGGCCTCGAAGATTTCATCATCGCTCAACGACTCGCACAGCCCATCGGTCGCGCGAATGGTCCTCAAGGCTTTTTTCCAATTGACTGGATTGCCGATGCGGATGGCGGTCGCTTCTGTGTGCGGCTCCGCGATTGGCGTCAACTCGGCGGCGCCTGCTGCCAACATGCGATAGAAGGGATTCGCGCCCTCGGCTTGCGTGACGACGAGCCGCGGCAGCTTCTCGATGAATCCCCAGCGCCTCAATTCGCATAATCCTTTTCCCATCGCGGACACGTTGCCGAGATTCCCGCCCGGAACGACGATGTAATCCGGCACGCGCCAGCCGCGGCGCTCGAGAATTTCGAAGATGATGGTCTTCTGGCCTTCGAGACGGAATGGATTGAGCGAGTTCACGAGGTAGAGATTCAGTTCGCGGGTCAAGGACTGCAGAAGTTGAAATGCCTGATCAAAATTTCCCGCGAGCTCGATCACCGTTGCGCCGAATTCGAGCGCCTGTGCGAGCTTCGCGGGCGTGACTTTGCCGGCCGGCACGAAGACGAGAGATCTCATTCCGGCGCGAACCGCGTAGGCGCTCATTGACGCCGAGGTATTTCCAGTCGAAGCGCACGCGACGACGCCGCAGCCCAGGATGGCAGCTTGCGAGACGCAGGCGGTCATGCCGAGATCTTTGAACGAGCCGGTGGGATTCGCGCCCTGATGTTTCACCGTCAATTGCACGCCGCCGGCCCATTTGCCTGTGTGCGGAGCTTCAACGAGAGGCGTGTTGCCTTCCGCCAGTGTTACGACGCCCTTGCCCTCGGCGACGAAAGGGAGCAACTCGCGAAATCGCCAGACGCCGCTTTGGTCTTCGATCAGTGCGCTCGACTTGCGCCCCTGCCACGATGCCAGCAGCGCCGCGCGATCCGGCGGCGGCATTTCATACTCGACATCGAGCAGGCCGCCGCACGCGTCGCACCGGTACTCTCTCGCCTCGAGCGAGTAGCGCCGCCGGCAACTTGCCTCGATACATTGGAGAAATGCGGTAGCCATAATTTGGATCGCGCCGCGTCAAGTGCGCTAGAGTTCGGGGCGGCCCAGAAAAAGTATAAGCGGCGAGGCGATGCAGGTAAACGCAGGAACGCAGAAGTGTGTCCTGGCACGGTAGCTCCGGCAGGGACGCCCTTCGAAGCTCAGGGCAAGCCGGCGCTACCTCAGAACTTGCGCGCCGCGATTGTCGGCTTTGAGATGCGTCGCGCGAGCCTTTACTCCGTTGCGGCTGAACTTCGCGACGAGGGCGTCGCCAATTTCTGCGGCATTCTTCGTGGCAATCGCCATTACTGAAGATCCCGCGCCGCTGATGAACACGCCGGCGAGACCTTCAAGGCGAAACTCGAGGCAATCCGCGATGCCTGGAATCAGCGCGCTACGATACGGCTGATGGATACGATCGCGAAAAATCTCGGGAGTGAGGCCGCTGCCGGAGCAGAAGGCTGCCGTCAGAAGTGCGACGCGCTGCAGATTCTGCACCACATCCTGCCGTGAATATTGCGCGGGCAGAACGCTGCGCGCTTTCTCCGTCGGAAGCGGGCGATCCGGCGTGACGGCGATGAAATCGAGCGATTCCGAAACATCGCAGCGGTGAAAAAGAACTTCGCCCGGGCCGCCGCCCTCACCGCCGTTCGTTGCGGCCACGACGAAACCGCCGCATAGCGCTGCCGTAACGTTATCGGGATGATGTTCGAGAGCCGCGGCTTCGCGGAGCAAGAGCGCGCGCTCGGACTTGCCTCCTGCGAGTTCCGCGGCAATCAGCAATCCCGCGATAATCGCTGCGGCGCTCGAGCCGAGGCCTACGCCGATGGGAATGTCGTTTTCGATTTCGATTCGGGCGCCCGCGATGGGCGTCTTCGCCGAAGCGGCGTAGTTCCGGATCGCCTGCACGACTAGATTCTCTTCACTCGCAGGCACGCGATCCGCATTTACGCCGCGATAGCGAATCTCGAATCCCGGCGCGGATCGCGGCTCGGCTGAAACTCGCAGATAGAGATTCAGCGCGATTGCGGCGCAATCGAAAGCAGGCCCGAGATTGGCCGTGCTCGCTGGAACTTGGACGCGAACGGCCATTCCGTTCTAGGCAGTGGCTGTGGCGGCCACCGCAGTCCCCATGAATTTCTCAAATGCGGCGATCTTCGGCTCGATCGCGTCTTCAAGCTGAAAACGCCCGGCCAGCGCGTCGGTCGTTTTCAGGCCGTTGCCCGTGATGCACAGCACCGTTTCCTCATCGGCGCCGATGCGGCCCTGCGCGATTAGCGATTGTGCGCACGCGACCGTTACTCCGCCCGCGGTCTCGGTGAAAATCCCCTCGGTCGCCGCAAGCAATTCAATCCCGGTCACGATGTCCGCATCCGAGCAATCTTCCGCCCAGCCGCCGCTCGATCGAATCACGCGCGTGGCATAAATTCCGTCCGCAGGATTGCCGATCGCCAAGGAGCGCGCGATGGTCTTCGGCTTTTGCGGATCAATCTCATCCTTCGCATTTTTCACCGCATCGGCAATTGGCGAGCAGCCCGTAGCTTGCGCTCCGAAGAATTTCACGTTCTTCGCCTCAACCAGCCCCAGCGCCACAAGTTCGCCGAACGCTTTGCTAATCTTTGTGATCAACGAGCCCCCGGCCATCGGCACGACCACATTATCCGGCAAGCGCCAGCCAAGCTGCTCGGCGATCTCGTAGCCCACCGTCTTCGAGCCTTCCGCGTAATACGGCCGCAGATTGATATTCACGAATCCCCAGCGATAGCGATCGGCAATCTGCGAGCATAGCCGATTCACCTGATCATAGTTGCCCGCAATCCGCGTTACGCGCGCTCCATAAACTTGCGTACCGACGACCTTTGCCGCTTCAAGATCAGCCGGGATGAAAATCCAAGCGTCGAATCCATGCCGCGCTGCTTGCGCTGCGACTGCATTCGCGAGATTCCCCGTCGAAGAGCAGCTCACCGTCTCAAATCCAAAATTCTTCGCCTGCGCCAGAGCCATCGCGACGACGCGATCCTTGAATGAAAGTGTCGGAAAACACACCGCATCGTTCTTCACCAAAAGCCGCCGGCTTCCAATACGTTGGCCAAGCCGTGGCGCAGTCACAAGCGGCGTCATGCCCACAGGCAGTCCCGAATCATAGCCCTCAGGTTTCGGCAGCAACTCCGCATACCGCCAAAGATTCGCCGGGCGCGCGGCAATCGCCTCGCGAGTGAATTTCCCGCGCACAGCATCAAGATCGTATTGCACCTCAAGAGGAGCCATGCAGTCTTCACAGATCGACGAGGGTTTATTGCCGTGGTCGCGATGGCATTCGCGACATCGCAACGAATAATGCACGCTCATGGCCTTATCTCCGAGGCTGCGCTGGGCCCTGCGCGCCCATAAATACAAAAAGCCTCATCCGGGTTTAGGGGAATGAGGCTCAATTCAAGTGCGACCGCAAAGCGGTCGACCATCCTCCGAATCTCCATGTCCCCCGCGAACCGGGCGGGAATTGGCACCGAGCGACCAGCGAAATTAACTGGTCCGGTTGTCGTGGCGTCGTAGGGCCCGTACCCCTCAGCCACTCTGCATGAAATTCGGTGCACGCCCTTTCGAGCGTGCTTTCGGAATGGTAGAACCGCATTCGCAGCCAGTCAAGGCCGGAATTGCGCTTCAGCATCGCGGGCCGCGCCTCGGAGCGCGTCCGCCAGATTGACGCTTTCAGGTTCTTTACTTAGTATGGACGGCACCAAGACTCAGCGTCCCCAGGGAAGACGAGCACAATCGCCATGAAGGAACGTCGCGGCGGAAAGAAAGCACCTCGCCCCAATCGAGCGAAAACCAGCCGCGCAATTTCGCAAGCTCCCGATGCGCCCCCCGCCCATCATCGCTCGCATATCATCGCGGATGTCTTTATCGGCCTGGTGATCACAGGCCTCTTATCGGTGGCCAACTGGGGCATCGAGAAGACTTCGCTCGGCGAGCAAATGCGCGAGTCCATGTACGACATTCTCGAGCTCCGGCTGATGTCGAAGTTCGATCCCAGCAAGCTCAGCGTCGCCGTGGTTGATATCTCCTCGATGCACACGACGCAGTCGTCGTCGCACGATTACGATTACACCGACCGGACCCAGCTAGCAGGACTCGTGCAGAAAATCGCGGCACAGAAGCCGCGGGCCATGGGAATTGACGTTGATTTCACGCCGTTCCCGGATCAGATGGACGCCGATGATGATTTTCTGAGCGCTTGCTTGAAATTGTGCCCCGATCCTGCGCAAGGAAAGCCGGGCGTGCCGATTTACGTGGCTGCCTTTCAATCTCTGCTATTCGGGCCCTCGCTTGCCCTGTATGAGCAGAAGTACGCGCCGCTTGCCGCGTATTCCGGCTTTCCCTTGGCGGGCGACAACGAATCGCCGAAGCGAATGGTGGACACCGTCGCAGTCCGCTATTTCGACGAAAACAAGCAAGCGCAAGATTGGCGGGTGAAGTCTCTCTCTGCGGCGACGACAAACGTTACGATCGAGTCTCCCCCGCGATGGGCCGCGTGGGCGCTGGATCGGGTGACCTCCGTTCCGAAGGAGGGATTCACAGCGACCGAATTCTACGTGGACTACGGCCCTATCGATGAATTGATCGCGCAAACGGTACCTTGGGATGATCCGCGAATCGCCGGCGATCCCAACCTTTTCGACGGAAAAATCGTATTCGTTGGCCGGGGACAATTGGCTGCGGCCGGCAGCGACAAGCACATCATCCCGGGCCATCGCGGAAAGCTGGTGGCCGGCGTTTACCTTCACGCGTGTGCAGCCTATACGCTGTTGCATCATCCGCTCGAGAAGTTGACGTTCAAGGGCCGCTCGGTGCTCGACTTCCTCCTGGCGATCCTCGTCCTGGTGCCTGTGGCTTTGCTGCGCTGGCGCTATCGCGCCGCGGAACCCCACGGCGGGATTGCGCATCATAGATTGAGTGGTTTACTGACGTTTCTAATCGTGGTTGTGGCCATCGGTGCGGGTGTGTATGCGGTGAATGTGCACCATCTGATGTGGGACGACTCGCTGTTCGTCGCGTTCGGATTGCTGATTCATCGCAACGTGGAACGCCATCTGGTGGCCATTACTTTGTTCGCGCGGCGGATGTTCACGCTGGGGTGGGGTTTGTTATTGTTCAAACAAGATGAGGATGCGTACCGCCCGCTTGATGAGGAAACCCGTGGACGCTGAAACGATCCAGCATCGGACCCGACAGCATTGGCCCGCGCTTTTGGCGCTGATCGGCGCGGCTGCAGTGTTGCTGTGCATTCCGCGGATCGCGAGCGCTCAGCAGACTGCGTTTGCCGGCATGGTCACCGAAATGAATTGCTCGGCGGAACTGATGGAACCGGGCGCGCATGCTGCGAAAGACCTGACTCTTGGCCGTAGCGGCAGGCGGCCACTGATTGATGGCGAACAACTGCGCTGCAAAGGCGCGGGAAGCATAACGGTGATGTTCGCTGAGGGACGTCAGACGATTACGAAGGACAAAGGCTGGGTAGAAGTTCATCAGGGCAAAATTCTGCAGAAGATGGCGGAATCTTTCGAGCCCGCGTCCACGCGCGGAGCGTCTCTGCGCGAGACTATCTTCATGTCGCCTCCCGAGGACGGCGCCGCCGAGATTCAAAATCTCGTGGTGCGGTGGAACCCTGCGAATATTAATGGAGACGTCACGCTCTCGCTCTCGGCTCAAGGCAGCGACCGGGAACTTTGGCGGCAAGCAGCGTATCCGGGAGCGAAAGGATCGCTCGACTCCGAAGACTTGCGTCGCGCGCTAGCTGCCTATCGCGACCGCGGCGCAGCCGCTCCTCTTCTTCTCCGCATGACGGACGCGACCGGGAACACGCACGAGGTATCGTTCTCGCTTCTGACTCCGCCCGCCGAAGAAGAATTGCAGCAAATGCTCGCCGAATGGAATTCCCGCGACACGCTGGTGCGCGAACTCGGGCGAGCTTCGACTTACGCGGCATTCGGCCTCTTTGTCGAAGCGGCCCAGGAATACGAATCGGCGCTTCGTGAAGCGCCAAACAGCTCTTTGCTGTTACAGTTGACGGCCGAGGCCGAGCGGCGCACCGGCAACTCAGTTCGAGCCGATGAACTCACGCAGATTCTCGAGCGCGTCGTGGCTAAATCCGGATAATCGCTGAACGCGCCCGAGGAACGCCACTCAATGCCGAACCGCACAGATACTCCGCGCGTCGCATTTCAAGGCGAGCGTGGCGCCTTCAGCGAAGAGGCCATCGTCTCGCTGCTCGGCGAAAATGTGCGCCTGGTGCCCTGCGATACTTTTGAGGGGCTCTTCGCGGCTATTCCCGCTGGCATTGCCGACCTCGCGCTCGCTCCGCTCGAAAATACGCTGGCCGGGTCCGTCCATCAGTCCTACGATCTTCTGCTCGAAGGTTCGCTTTTGATCGTCAATGAAGTCGCCATCCCGATCGCTCACAATCTGATCGGATGCCCGGGCGCGTGTCTCACGCAAATTCGCGAAGTGCAGTCGCATCCTGTTGCTCTCGCGCAGTGCCTTGGATTCTTCGTGCAGAATCCCGGGATCCAGCGTGTGGTGGCCGGCGACACGGCCGGAAGCGTGCGCGAAGTCATCGAACGTGGCGATCCAAAGGTCGCCGCGATTGCCGGCCGGCGCGCCGCCGAAATTTATGGCGGCACGGTTTTGAAAGAACATCTGGAAGATCATCGCGAAAATTACACGCGCTTCGTGCTGCTTTCCGACGAGCCGCGCGTCAGCCCGGTCGCCAACAAGCTCTCTCTCGTCGTGAAGCTGAAGCACCAGCCAGGCGCGCTGCATTCGGCTCTTGGCACTTTTGCGAACCGCGAAATTAATCTTCTGAAAATCGAGAGCCGCCCGCTGAAGGGCAGCCCCTGGCACTACAGTTTCTATCTCGACATCGAGGGTTCGGTAGCCGATGCGCATGTGGCTGCCGCGCTCGATGAATTGCGCGTCAATGCCGAAAAACTTCGGATTCTAGGCTGCTATCCCGCGGCGAAGCGTGTTTCTGAAGCTTCTACCGGCAACACTCCGGTTCCCGCCGTTCGAAATAGCGCCGCTCGCAGCTCCGATTGAACCCCAGCGCCACTCCATTGTTGACAACTAACATACGAGCGACTAGATTTATTCGATGCCGCGCCTGAGCCAGAACGCGATTCGACCCGTACGCCTTACCGTCGTAGTACCGGGCGTGTCCTCTGGCGCCGGGGGCAGCTGAGCTAGCAGCGAAGCAAATCAGCTCTTCGAGCCCGCCGCCAGAGAAAAAGCTGGCAGGCGGGTTTTTTGTTTTAGGTAGCACCGGCGTCTCTGTTTACCCCGAACCGTGAGGGGCCGGCATCTTGCGAGCAGGGATGCGAATACGAGCGCCCAAACAAGCGCGGAGCGAGGCTTGATCCATAACGGCCGCGCCATAAGCGATATTTATCGAATCCGACAGCAATATAAATTGGACTCTCAAGGCTAAAATGAGGCCTACTAGATGAAATCAGATAACAGCTCGACGGGCGACCGCGCGGTGCGGCGTCGGCCGCCCGAAGCGTCCAAGCCTGAAGAGGAGCCGCGCAAAGTGATCAAGACCGGCGCCGAGATCGTCTGGGAATGTCTCGAACGCCTTGGCGTGAAGTGCGTCTTTGGCTATCCGGGCGGCGCGATTCTCCCCACCTACGATGCGATGACGCGTTATCACGTGCACCACGTGCTGGTGCGCCACGAACAAGGCGGCACGCACATGGCCGACGGCTTCGCGCGCGCCGGCGGCGGCGTGGGAGTCGCCATCGCCACTTCCGGCCCCGGCGCAACGAACATGGTCACCGGCATCGCCACGGCCATGCTCGATTCTTCGCCGATTGTCTGCATTACCGGCCAGGTCGGCAGCAAACTCATCGGCTCCGATGCGTTTCAAGAGACCGACATCACCGGCATCACCCTGCCGATCACCAAACACAATTATCTCGTCACGCGTGCCGAGGACATTGCTCCCAGCTTGCGCGAAGCATTTCACATCGCCGCGTCCGGCCGCCCCGGCCCGGTGCTCGTGGACATCACCAAGGACGCGCAAAACACATCTTGCGAGTTCAATTGGGAAGCGGCCGCGCCGAAAGTTCGCCGGCATGAGCCGGTGCATTTCCCCAAGCCGGACGAGCTCGAGCGAGCGCTGGCCCTGATCAACGAAGCGCGCAGGCCCGTAATTCTGGGAGGACACGGAATCATTCTCTCGAGCGCCATGCGGGAAGTGATGACCTTCGCCGAGAAGGCGCATATTCCCGTAGCCGAAACTCTGCTCGGACTCGGTGGCTTTCCGGCCTCGCATCCGCTTTCGCTCGGCATGATGGGCATGCACGGCGAAGCGTGGGTCAACACTGCGATTCAGGAATCCGACTTGCTCCTCGCTTTCGGCATGCGTTTCGACGATCGCGTCACCGGCAATCTGAAGACCTACGCGCCCAGCGCCAAGAAAATCCACATCGAGATCGACCCCGCGGAAATTAATAAGAATGTCCGAGTAGACATTCCTCTCATCGGTGATCTTCGCGAAATCCTGCAGCACCTGCTTCCCGGCGTGACGCAAACGGATCGAGGCGACTGGCTTGCCTATATCAACAGCCTGAAACACGATTCCGCCGTCCGCGACATTCAAAATCTCCCGGACAGCGGCCATCTCTACGCCGCGCACGTGATTCACGATCTTTGGCGCGCCACGAATGGCGACGCCGTCGTGGTCACCGATGTCGGTCAGCATCAAATGTGGGAAGCGCAGTATTACCACCACGAAAAACCGCGCACGCTGATCACTTCAGGCGGGCTCGGCACGATGGGCTTCGCTCTTCCTGCCGCCATCGGCGCCAAATTCGCCCGTCCCGACGCCGAAGTTTGGGTCGTCGCCGGCGATGGCGGCTTTCAGATGACCATGCCCGAACTCGCCACCATCGTTCAGGAAAAGATCGCCATCAAAATCGCCATCATCAACAACGGCTATCTCGGCATGGTCCGTCAGTGGCAGCAATTTTTTTACGACGGCCGCTATGCCTCGACGCCGATCATCAGCCCCGATTTTGCCAAGCTAGCCGAAGCGTTCGGCATTCAGGGGATGTCAGTGCGCACGCGCGCCGAGGTTGGGCCCGCTCTCGATGCCGCGCGAAATAATCCCGGGCCTGCGCTGATCGATTTTCATGTCGAGCAGGAAGATTCCGTTTATCCCATGGTTCCAGCCGGCGCGGATTTGCATGCCATGATCCGCCGCCCGAGCCCGCTCGTCGAGGAAGCCTCCGATGCCTGAAAGCGAAACGCTCCACCAATTTGTGCTCTACGTCGAGAACCAGCCCGGCGTGCTGAACCGCGTCGCTTCGCTCTTCCGCCGCCGCGCTTACAACATCGAGTCGCTCGCCGTCGGGCACACGGAACGCCCCGGCATTTCGCGCATGACCATCGTCGCCGGAATCAGCGGAGGCGCGGCGCAGCGCGTGGAAGCGAATCTCTACAAGCTCGTCAACGTTCTCTCCGTCGAGGACGTAACGCACATCTCGACCATCGCGCGCAGCCTTGCGCTGATTAAAGTCGAGGCCCACGAAGAATCGCGCCATCGACTGATGGAAATCGTGCGCGTCTTTCGCGCCCGCGTGGTTGATCTCGCTCCCAATTCGCTGATTATCGAGATCACCGGCACCGAAGAGAAAATTCGCGCGCTCGAAGATGTCCTGCGCCCGTTCGGCATTCTCGAGATGGTGCGCACCGGCCAAGTTGTAATGACGCGCGGCGTGAAACGCCCGCGCGCCCGGCAAGGAGCGAGTTTGAGCGTAGATTCGGGCGACTCGGAAGCCTCACACTCGGTCTGATCACGACAATCTCGTTGGCGGCATTGAAAGCTGAAACGCAAAGGAGCAGGGAATGGCCAAGATTTATCAGGATCAAGACGCGGATATTGCTCTAATCCAAAAGAAAAAGATCGCCATCATCGGCTACGGCTCGCAGGGCCACGCCCACGCGCTCAGTCTGCGCGATAGCGGCTGCACCGTTTGCGTCGGACTGCATCCCGAAAGCAAATCGCGCGAGAAGGCTATCGCCGCGGGGCTTACGGTTCACTCTGTCTCCGACGCCGCAGCATGGGCCGACGTGATCATGGTTCTCGCGCCGGACACGGCCCAGCCCGCAATCTACGAAAAAGAAATCGCGCGTCATCTGACTAAGGGCAAAATGCTGATGTTCGCCCACGGCTTCAACGTGCGCTACGGCACGATTCAACTCCCGCGCGATATCGACGTCACCATGGTCGCGCCCAAAGCTCCGGGCCATCGCGTCCGCGAAGTTTTCATCGAAGGCGGCGGCACTCCCGCGCTCCTCGCTGTGCATCAAGACGCTACCGGCTCGGCGAAGCAACTAGCTCTCTCCTACGCCAAAGCCCTCGGTGCAACTCGCGCTGGAGTGATCGAAACCACTTTCAAAGAAGAAACTGAAACCGATCTTTTCGGCGAGCAGGCCGTCCTCTGCGGGGGTGTAAGCGAGCTGATCAAAGCCGGATTTCAAACGCTCGTGGACGCAGGCTACCAACCCGAAATCGCCTACTTCGAATGTCTCCACGAACTGAAATTAATCGTGGACCTCATCTACCAGGGCGGCCTCAACTACATGCGCTATTCCGTCAGCGACACCGCCGAATACGGCGATTACACCGGCGGCCCGCAAGTCGTCACCGAGCAAACTCGTCAAACCATGAAGAAAATGCTCGAGCGCATCCAGAACGGCGAATTCGCCCGCGAATGGATCGCCGAAAACAAAGCAGGCCGCCCGAAATTCGACGAA
>CAWJBU010000006.1:0-157202 GCA_963841235.1 uncultured Acidobacteriota bacterium
GACCCCGCGATGAAGGGTCCGGCTCCCGAACGAACCAGGATATTCCCGGCATCCGCATAGGCTGCTCGCCACAACCCCCGCCAATTTCCGAGTCCCGCCCCTAGACCCCGCGATGTGAGGTTCCGCCCCCCGAACGAACCAGGATATTCCCCGCATCCGCATAGGCTGCCAGTAGCCACGCACCCGCCAATTCCGAGGCCTGCGGTAGCGCTAAAATTCGAGACCTGACCCGCCAAAACTCGAGACCTGGCCCGTTCGCTGGACAGAACACGATCGCCGGACGGTCTCGAAACGTTTTACTTAACGCCGAGGTATTTTCAAGAAGACGCTCTTCACAGTTTCCGTGTCGAAGTCCACATGTCCAAGATGAACTCTTTCGAAAAAACCTTGGGTGTTCCGGCGCGCTTCTCCGTTGACAAATTCGTTGTGTCGACAACAGGGTAAGCGTACGATGCACAAACGAGAGGTCCAAATCGGAGATTTAGTTTAGGGCCGCCACCTTCGAAAGGCGCAAGAGGATAGGGAAACATATGAGGCCGTGTACGTTCTCGGCCGCGACCGCAATTCTCGCCGTAGCACTATCTGCATCGCCCGCAGCGCGCGCGCAGTCAGCCTATCAAGTGGTTACCGTCTCCGATGGTGGCACGATCACTGGTATCGTCAAGTGGACCGGTGAGAAGCCGAAGCCGCTCACTCTCCCGATCACGAAGGATGCGGAGGTCTGCGATCCCGAAAAAGTGGGAACGAGAAATCTCAAACGACTCGAGATCAGTCCCGAAGGCGGCGTGGCGAACACCGTCGTCTATCTCCGGGGCGTGACCAAAGGAAAGGAATGGGATCTTCCCGATTCGCGTCGTTCACTTGATCAGAAAAGTTGCCGCTACGTCCCTCATATCTCGCTCGTTCAAGCCGGCGGCGATTTCGGAATGAAAAGCAGCGATCCGATTCTGCATACGATCCACATGATGGGCGCCGTGGACTACAACCTCCCGTTTCCCATGACGAACGTGCTGCTGACGCGGCCGATGCGCAAGAGCGGCACCGTCGATCTGAAGTGTAACGCTGGGCACATTTGGATGAACGGCGTCATCTTCGTCGTGAACCATCCCTACTACGCGATCACCGACGAGCGTGGAGTGTTTCGTCTGACGGATGTTCCGCCTGGCGAATACGAAATCATAGCCTGGCACGAAGGCTGGCGCGTTGCCCGCGAAGAACCGGTCCTCGACGTCGGCACCCAGACGAAAACGAAGCGCCTCTTCTTCACTGACCCGCTCACTTGGGAGAAGAAGGCAACGGTAGCTCCCAATGGTCGCACCACCGTCGACTTTACAATTTCAGAACGCTAAATCGGCAACCGTTCTCGCGCCGGTCTAGACGGAGACGCGTTTATTGTCGGAAGTGCGCCATAGCTCGGGTTACTGTCTGCCAGGCAGGAAGAAGCCAGAATTTCGAATGAAGGTAGCGCGCTAGGCATGACACTGGCTTGACTGCAAAGAGCGCGAGGAAAGGTGAAGAACATCGCAGTCGGCGGTATCTACTTCGGCTTGTGTAATTTCCGATTGACCTCATTTAGGTCGAACGCCTCGGGATCGAAGTTGCCCCCCGATCCATTCTGTGAAGTCATCGTGCTCGGGATGGGCAGGGTTGGCAATCGCTTCGAGAAAATGCTCGTAGCGACCGATGCCTCCTACATCTTCCGGTGGACAGGCGCGAGCTCCGGCCAGGCACAAGGGATACAAGACGCCCTCTTCTCGAGAAATCGTCCTCTCCACCACGAGGATATGCTGCCAGTAATCTCCAAAATCGTAGTCGTATGCGAACTGTTGGCCCGCATGCGGCGCTACATCACGCAGCATATACGCGCGCTCGTCTTTCGTTTTCGGCGAACCTGGTTGGTCTTGTTCAGGTACGCCGTAACACGCGCCGCGGATTACAAACCGGTGGACGTGGGTATCTTCCCAGCCCATCACGCACTGCAAGATTCCGTGAAATCTCGCGAGCGAGGTATCGCTCATGACCTGCACGCGCCGCCATATGAGCGGCTGCGAGCCACGGAGCGCCACCTTAATCTGATAGATCTCGAACGTTTTTTCCACGGCTCAACACTTATACATCCGAAATTGTAGGGCCGCGAGAAATAACCGGCAACGGTCAGACTGCGTATGGTCCGAATGATTGTGGCTTGCGATCACAGGACCTCGCGTGGGTGTAGAATGGCGAGCAACAGACGGATTTCTTCAGAGGATCGCACGTGCGCGCCAACGGATCACAACGATATAAGCGACTGTTGCTCGCCAAGCGGGACGAGCTATCCACGGCGGATGAAGCCGCTACTCCGGTGCCGGCTGCAGACGAGCCAGGGGGCGATCTCATAGACCGGGCCAGCGCTGATTCCGAAGCGGACCTGCAAGTATGCGTGCACCATTCAAGACCGCATCTTCTGCGGGCAATCGAGGATGCCCTGTCTCGAATCAGGCGGGGAACATTCGGCGTGTGTGACACCTGCAAACAACCGATTTCGAGAGCTCGGCTCGAAGCGGTTCCGTGGGCGCGCCGGTGCAGAAATTGCAAGGATCAGCGGGGCGCTTAGCTCACGCAATGACGAGACGCCGTGAGAAGCGTCGCACAGTCAGGTTCATGCCAACGCGAGAAAATGCCAGAGGAAAGGAGACGGCGCTGCGCCAAGGCGTTTCTCCCGTTGATGAGCCGTGCTTGTCGCCTGCTACGAGGCACTGCGAGCGGTGCGGGGCATGGCTTTGCGAATCGCATTTCAGAGACCCTTACTGGCACGCGTGCGCAAAAAATGAACCTCCCGAAGCCGTGTGAATGTCTTGGATCCTGGGGGAATTCAGCGCCCATCCTTCTCGCCTCTCCGGGGGATTTACTCTTGACAATGAAACGCACCAACCGAAAGCCGAAAAAGAGGATGATCCGCAGCTGGAAGCATGCGCGCTTTGCCCTTGAACGTTGGCGAAGAAACCTCACGACGCTGCAGGTGAAGCTGAAACAGCCCCGCGTCATTGATGCGGTGCCAATCGATTTCATCGGCGGAGAGCCAGCGGAGCGCGAAGGAAAACCGACGCGTCGATTTTGGGGAGAGTTGATTTACTTGACCAAAGATGACGTGACGATCCGGCGCCCGTCCGGCGCGATTTTAGTGGTCGACACGTACGAGGTCGCTTCTCTTTCGGATCGGAAGACTCGCCTGGAACCCGCGTAGACCATGCCGCCCTACTTGGTGCTGTAATTCTCGCAAGGTTGCTTAGGAGCGCGTCGAGAGTCTCAGGCCCTCGTACGCCAGGAATCCTGCAATGGGAAGAGCGATCCAGCTCACCCACATGGGGACGCTCCAACCGGCGAACACTACGTTCCAGTCCATGACGAGTCGCAAGATGTGCAGCACGGCCACCACGAAAAAGATCAATCCGGCTACAAGAGAGAAAGATTTCTGACTCATCGCATCCGCTCCTTACATCCTGGGTTCATGGATCGCTACCTTCGTCCATCCAGCGTTTGAATAACGCTACGCGCCCACTCGGCCAGGGTTCGTCGCATGGCATACTGCCTTCGGCGAGGTTCGCATAAATCTTCTCAGCCTTCGCTTTGACATCCGCGTAGGAGGACAAGTCGATCCCGTATTCCTTCATCGTGTGCACGTCGGGCGTGTCACGAAACAGCGGTCGAATATCTTTCGCAAAACTCAGCGCCATTAACATCTCCAAGGGAGCATGTCGCGAACGTGCAAATTCTATTCCCGGCGCGATTCGAGAGATAGCCAAAAAATGACCGCGGCGGGCAGGGCAATACAGTCAGAGTCGCCCGCGATTCCGGCGGCGGAGCGCGATTCGGACTCCCTAGTGCGGTTTCTTCTTGGCCTCTTGGATCTGTGGAATCAGAATGTCCCGCACATAATGCCAGTAGGGGACAAGCTCAAGCGCCGAACGCGCGTCCTGCTCCGCTGCATCCAAGTCCGGTGCAGTTCGGTGGAGGTTCGTCCATGCAAGAGCCGCCAACAACTCGGGCTCACCCCACGAGGGCTCCAGAGGATCGCTCGTCACTCCTCTCTGTCTCCGAGCCGCTTCCAAGCCCTTCCTCTCCATCTCCATCGCTTTGTCCTGGCTGCATCCACGTTCGGGGGGCGCGTACCAACAAATGGGACCGAGCACCCAAAGGAGGCGAGGATTGTCAGGTTCTGCCGCTTCGGCCTGCTTACGCAACGGCACGGCCTGTGCTGCTAGATCCTGCACGCGTGCGGCGTTCTTCTGGTTTAGGAATATGAGATTGCTCAGGCACGACACAGCCCCAACCTTTGCATCCACAAACCCAGGGTCTATTCGAAGAGCTTCGCCGAATTCGCTGACCGCCTGCGTTAGATCTTCCTCTAACTCCTTCGGGTCGACCGATTCGTTGAATCCATTCATAGCCCTCCGCCACAGCGCAAATCCCCGCCAATATCGCACTCGGGAAGCGAGTTTCGTGTTCTGCGCAACCGGCGTTAGTTCTTCATATAGCCTCTTCAGTGAGGCGCGGTCGCCTTCATAGTCGGCCCGCTGAATCTGCCCTACGATTTTGAACACCTGTTCGTGGGACGAATCGACGGCCTGCGCTGCGAGTGCCATCACGGAAATGAATAGGATACCCAACAGTTTCGTCACGGTTCCCTGCCTGCGCATCGCGGAATTCGAGGCAAGCCTCTCAACCCTTAGCCGCATCGGAGCAAGCTCGATTGCCAACTTTTCTCCTCGCATGTGTTTCTCCTTCTTCCGTTCCATCTTTAGACCGGGCGGCTGGCCCTCGCCGCCGTTAGTGTTACTACGCGGCAGCTAAGTTCTTTACATCAGACAGAGGATTCCCTTTAACTTGCCTTGGACTGCGACCGCAAAAGTGATACAAATACGCTGTCCGAGCCATTCTTCAGTTCCTTCCCAGAGGTTTGCCGAATCGAACGTCAGTGAAAGACCTTGAGATCATGCATTCGGGTGATAAATTGCGACGTTTAGGTACATGATGGCGATCGGATTCACCGTCCGTGGGAACCCGAACTTAGAAGGGCTCGGTTTCCCGTCAATTGAACAGGCGTGCGCGGCTTGGTACCGAGACGGTAGATTTGGGTCGGTTGTGCGGGTGGATTTGAACGGTCGAATAGTCGAGCGATTCACCCGTGAAGCATGCGACGAGGCGGCGAAGCGATTCTTCAGCCCCGAACTCGCAAGACGGCGCTTCTTCTCGAAGGGGCAAGGGCTGTGAACATCAGAGTTTGGGAAGGCGCTACATCGATTCGACCGTGGCCGGGACCGCTAAATTCAACGGCAAGAAATGCGATAGCGGATCATGTCATGGCTCATGCCTGCCGTACTTTACGCTTGCCAGCCGCCGGTGATCCATTTAACGCCGAACCCAAGAAACGAATGATCAGCCCGGCCTCTGATATCTCTCCAGGCAGAGGCCCGGTTACCTCATGCGTGTGCATCAGGCACGAGAATCCATTGGCCCTAACGTCAGCGTCGGCTTAGGGCTTGTGCTTATGTTGGCATGGTTGTTGAGCGAAGCGTGAAACGCTGGAAGTATCACATGACTCCAGGAGCTTTGGACACAATTTGGGCGAATCAGGATAATCCTGCCGAACCCCGGCGCTACCGCATGGTGTTCATGGCTTATGGAGCGGGCTTTCAACATGGCGCACAGCCGCATTTGGAGATAGTCGGCCAGGATGACTTGCTCGCTTATTTCGTTGGCCTACAGGTGTCGTCAATGACTATTGAGCGCCGCGCCGAGCGCGCGCGGCAGTGGTTATTGGAAATCCACAGTGCTGGTCATCTCTCGCTGCCCAATGTGCAGCTTGACGACGAACATCTGGCTGCGTTTCGCCACGCGTCATGATCTGTTAGAAGTACATTTCGAGGATGCTTCTGCGGTTTGCCTGCGATCCACTCAAAATGGCCTCCAGTTTGCCTGTGGAAAACTTTTCCACAATTTTGGTATCGGGCTACCGCAGTTGGTTTCAAGTCTTGCTTAGTTACACCTCACGGGTTCCCGCTCAATCCTTTCTTTTGCTGCGCTTCCCTAATTGAATCAGCAGTTTAGCGGGTTCGCAGGATAAGCCGAAGCTGCAGGCGGTTTGACGACGAAGCGACGGGGGCCAAGCCAAGTATTCTCGCTCGTGGCACCTGCCGTGCTCGGAGATGCTTTGATGAGCGATCCCAGTGAGCTCAAGTGCTCCGTTCCGGGCTGCGGGAGCCAGGTTCCGGAAGAATTAGAAGCAGAAACTCTCTGTGTCTCGCACTTTTTGCGGGCGGCTGAGAAGGGATGCTCGGACATGCGACGGGAGACTGCGGGCGGATCGGATTCTCTTCGACGAGCCGCAATTCAGAACTACGTCGCCACCACTGCTGTTAAGCTCGCCTGCATCGGAACCGGGAACGTGCGCCTTTCTGACGAAATGAAAAAGCGCATCCTTACGGACTTCCACAGCCTCATGATCCTTCGGGAAAACCTGGACCGCCCATCACTAAATATCCAGCGCGAAATGGAGTCCCTGCCACGCACGGTGCGACCGTTTAGGTTGCAATCTGTCGTCCGTTAACCGATTCGTTTCCGCGGCTCTCCGTCGAACTTTTCAATCGCAGTGACCAAATACACGTCCTCGAGCCCGCACAGCTTGCAGCGCGCAATAAATGTGTGAGGGACGTTGGTCTTTCCATTTTCGAGTTCGTCCTGAGAGCTGGTGACCCGTGCGGAAACGGGAACAGGCTCTCGGCATCGAAGGCAGCACACTCCCTGATAGCCCTTCGCTAGTGCTGCGATCACTTTCGGACCTCCGAGAGGACATGCAGGAGGCGAATCATAGCATCGCGTTCAGCCGGAAATCCAGCTCGAACCAGTCCGGGGACATCGAGCCGATGATGCATAGCCTCTACGTCACACTCGGAAATTTCTTACTGCTCGTGTCGCGTCAACCGTCGGTGAATCGCAACTTGATCGCCTTCACGGCATGGGCCACCTTTGCTCACGCCACCGTTATGGCCGTGCAAGCACTCCAAACGCAAGCGCCCGCGGATAACTGCTGGCCGCCTCACTTGCGCCTGTGATTATGGGGGTAGTCCTGCTCGCGCTCGTGCCGCCGAAGCCGACGATAATATGGTCAGCGTCGCGAAACCCAGCTTGGCGTAGAGCGATAAACTGCGGGGCGAAGCGAGCGACGTAGTGCGACGTGTAAAAGTCAGGTAGCACGCTCCCCGGCATTCAAGACAGTGATATATACATCGAGACAGGGAGTACGACTTGACAGTTTCTATCGAGCTGAACGAAGTCTCGGACCCGGAAATCAAGAAGAGGATAGAACGTATAATTCGAGATTGCATCGGTGTTCGATCAAACGAAGAAGATTGGAGAGTGCTGATTCGTGCTTCGTTTGGTCACTGCGAGGTTACGGTCAGGGGGCCAACCCAGACGCGCGAGCGGATTTTCTTCGACGACATCCACGCGCTCCCAGAGAAAATCCGCGACTGGCTTGAATCATATCCGTTCAGATGAGCTACGGGAACCGTTAGCCTCGGAGTGCCTTGAAAATGTTTTTCACGTGATTCACCAGGAAGTTTCAGGACACGTTCTGAGTTGAGCGTCGACGAACGCCTAGGCTTCCAAGACAGCAAGTTCGGCGATCCCGCGGGTGAGGATCGCTTGTTGCATTGGTTTGGTATCGGTGAAACGAATGCCCATACCCATGCCGGGATGAACGTAGACGACCTTGGCGGGCGTTTCGAAGACGCCGTTGTCGCGGGAAATCTTGACGATGATATCGGTACCGTTGGGAATCGGATTGAGGAAATCGAGATAGCACCCGCTGATGCTGAGGTCGGAGATGCGCACGCTGAACTCCGTGCCGGATCCGACGACACTCACGCGGGCCTCGGCGACTAACGGATAACGCGGATTGCGGCGACGTTCGCGGCCACTGGCAGCTGGCGCTTGCTTCCCATAGGACCCGTTAAATGGATCGGAAGGCATGGACGTGCAAGAACTCGTGTGACTCATCGTAGCGAGTCTCGGCATTTCGAGCAAGTTCCCTGCTGCACCTCCAAGCCAATCACACGATCCAGTAGTAGCCGCGTCAGAATTCGAGCGGCCGGGAAAATGCTAAACGCCCTGATACACCAGCGTAATAAACGCGCTAGGGGTCATGAAGAGATTGCCCCATTCCGCGTCGTAGCGCGCGCCAGGCTTGGCGGCGACAACCTCGGCGAGGGAATTACCCTGATTCTTAAGAGTCGCGACTTTTTCGCGGATTTCGGCCAACACGTCTCGGAAGAGGACCAGATCGGCTTTGCCGCCCACGGCCCCGTGCCCGGGAATGACGATCGTCTTGTCGCTCACTTTTGCGATGTTAGCCTCCGCTGCGCGTATCTGCCCGTCGATGCTTCCTCCGGTCGAGTAATCGATGAAGGGGTAGTCGCGGTTCCAGAAAGTGTCGCCGGAGTGGAAAATGTCGGCCTCTGAGAAGTGCACGGAGATGTCGGAGTCCGTGTGAGCAGCCGGGTAGTGCTTCAGGATCAGAGTGGTGCCGTTGACGATCAGAGTGTGTTCATCCTTAAAGACGGTTGACGGAATCGCACCGGCGGGCGCGGCTAGAAAGGTGTGCTTCCAGCCTTCGACGCGCATATCTACTGAGAGATGCTTGCGCGTGTTCTCCTGCGCGAGGATGCTAGCCCCGGCTTCGTGCAGCCATGCGTTGCCGCCAGTGTGATCAAAGTGCCAGTGGGTGTTGATCAATTGCTTGATAGGGTCCGCGTTGATGCTGGCTAGAGCTGCAGAAACGTTCGGACGCGCGGTGACGATCTCCGCGTCCACTAGCAGCTTTCCATCGGGTCCGGTGAGAACAGCGATATTTCCACCCGGGCCCAAAAGAACACTGATATTACGGCGAAGAGTTTGAACGGTGATCTTAGCTGTGGAGGCTTCCTTGAACGCACCAGGCACGAGCACGTCGTCTGACTGAGCGAACAAGGCCCTCGGAGTGATCCAAGCTGTGGCAGCCGCGATGCCTCCGGCGGCTAGGAACTCACGGCGTGAAACTTCGGCCGATGCTCTGGAGACCATGGCTAGTTCCTTTTCCGCTTTCACCCAGGCTTACCGCACCTAGGGATTTGCGGGCCCAAATGAAAACGCACGCTCCGGCCTTTTGCGACAAGGCGAAGGGCCGGGGCCCTACGTCGACTGTTATGCTGCCGCTTTCGCCGTACCCTTGACGAAGGCGAGCAGGTCGGCGTTGATTTGGTCCGCATTGGTCGTGGGCATCCCGTGAGGGAAGCCGGGATAGAACTTCGTCGTGGCATTCTTAAGCAGCTTTGCGGAAAGCGGACCGGCATCTGCGAACGGCACGATCTGATCGTCCTCGCCATGCATCACCAGCACCGGCGCAGTAATCTTTTTCAGGTCTTCGGTGAAGTCCGTCTGGGAGAAGGCAACGATCCCGTCGTAGTGCGCCTTGGTGCCTCCCATCATGCCCTGGCGCCACCAATTCCAGATCACTGCCTCAGACGGTTTCGCACCAGGCCGGTTGTATCCATAGAACGGTCCGGCCGCGACATCGTAATAAAACTGCGCGCGGTTGGCGGCGAGCTGCGCCTGAAACCCATCGAACACCTCCTTGGGCAGCCCGCCCGGATTGGCCGGCGTCTTCACCATTAGCGGCGGGACCGCGCTGATGATCGCCGCTCTCGCCACCCGGCTTTCGCCGTGGCGCCCCAGGTAATGCACCACTTCGCCGCCGCCGGTCGAGTGCCCGACGTGTATCGCATCCTTGAGGTCGAGATGTGCCGTTAGCGCGGCCAGGTCGTCGGCGTAATGATCCATGTCATGCCCGTCGCCGGTCTGGGAAGAACGGCCATGTCCGCGCCGGTCGTGGGCTATGACGCGATAGCCGTGGTTGAGGAAGAACATCATCTGCGTGTCCCAATCATCAGCCGAGAGCGGCCAGCCGTGGCTAAACACGATTGGCTGACCTTTGCCCCAGTCCTTGTAATAGATCGTCGTTCCATCTTTCACTGTGATTGTGCTCATGTGCTTTCCTCCTGAATTGCATATTTGCGAAACGGGAACGCGTGCAGGTGTCGGTTGTATGGTAAAAGCTGTGACGGGTAACCCGAGACTGGCCACCCTTTCTCCAGGAGCTTATATCACGAATACAAGTCAAAACAGTGAACGAGCAAGGATCTGCTCGCGAACGAACGAGGATGTTCACAGCATCCGCTTAGATTGCTCGCCGCAAAGCCCGCCAATTTCCGAGGCCCGCAGCAGCGCCAAAATGCGGGGCTTAACCTGCCAAAATTCGAGGCCTCGCCAACTCGCTGGAGAGACCCGCAACCGTAGAACCAAACTGCGGTCGGACCGGCCCTTGCTGCGTCGCGTCTCAGTCAGGCGGAATTCAATACAGCACTCTGAATCGAACACCTATCGGTTGGCCATTTTCTGCGCAATCGAGATCAATAAGTGCCGGTCAGGCTCGGGCATCCTTGCGAGGATCCGACGAAGCGCCTTCCAATAGTTTGTTTCTTTTCTCGTTTCGCCCCAGACGAACTCAGCCGCGCCGTCCGCTTCACTCACACTCGCAGAATCGGGCGGCGCTGTCCCATCATGGAAAAACTGATAAAGGGGAATCTCGAAAGCGCGCGCAAATTTCTCGATCGTTTCAAGTGATGGAACGGTGTGACCGTTCTCGACTCGGGAGACATAACAGCGGATCAGACCAGTGCGTGTTTCAATATCGCCCTGCGACAGGTTCTTTGCTTCGCGAATGGCCCGAATGCGTTCGCCGATCAGCACGGTGATCTCAGCCCCTTCGACTCAATATTAAGCCCTCGTACGCCAGAAATCCCGCAACGGGAAGTGCAATCCAGCTTACCCACATCGGAATCGCCCATCCCGTTAAGTCCACGCGCCCCCGATCACAAGCCGTAAGATGTGCAGCACGACCACCACGAAAAAGACTAATCCGGCTACGAGCAAGAAAGTTTTCTGACTCATCGCATCCTCTCTTCACATCCACCGCTCGGAGTCTGATGTAACAGTATGTTTGCGTGACAGAACACCTAGCCGAATGCGGCCAATTGATTCCTTTGGGTCAGAAGTTGAAGCGCAAACCCATCTGAATCTCGCGGCCCGGAAGCGGAACGAGGACTTGGCCGAAGTCCGGTCCCGGGGCACCATTGACCCAAAAAGTGTTCACGAGTTTCGGGTTCGCGCGGTTGGCGATGTTGAAGAACTCGACCAGCGGTGAGAGCGAGAACCGGTCGCCGAACCGGAAGCTCTTCTCGACGCGCATGTCGAAGTTCACGGAGGCGGGCCCGCGGAACTGATTTCGCTTGGTTCCGGGAGGCCGCGTCGAAACGATGCCGTCGCCGTCGTAGTCGATCGGCGATCCGACCGCCGAGAAATAGACGCCGCTCGTCGCACGGAACACGCCGCTCAGCTGAAATCCGAGCGGAAATTGGTAGACGCCCGAAGCCACGAAGACATGCGGTATGAACAGGTCCGAATTGCCGCGATCGAATTCGATGTCATTGTTGTTCGTCGGAACCGCCCCGCCGCCTTGCGCGCCCACGCCCAGGCCCAAGTTCGAGTTCAAGAGGTCGTCCGTACTTGAGGCGAAGGTGTAGTTCGCTTGAAATTGGAAATGGTGCGAGAACCGCGTATTGAGCGTCAGAACCAATCCATTGTATTTTCCGTCGTACCACGGCCCATAGCTTCGCTGGATCGGTCCTCCGTCCGTCGTGATCGGAGTGCCTGCTGCCGCGGACGCCGGCGACAGGTTCGTGATTCGAACGCCAAGGATGTCCCGAATGCTCCGGCGCACGATACGTCGCTCCGACGGAGAGGGTGGACGTCAACTGGCGCTCGACGCCGACCGTGAATGTATTGTTGTACGGCGTTCGGAAAGGGCTTGAGACGCGAATTTCGTCCTCAAAGTTGCCGGTGATGTCGTTTCGCAGGAAACCCGTCGAAGGCGAGAAATCGACGGGAGTGAACGGCACGCCGAACGTGCCGAGGTAAGTATTCACCGCCGTCACAAAGTCCGCGGGTGCCATGCCGGTCAGAGACTGGATGTTGCCGGATGTGACCAGACTGCCGGGCGTGATTGAAAACTGGGTGTTGAGGAAGTTTGGATCGCCCAGCATAGCCGCGAATGCCGCGATACTGCCAGGAAACGGTATCAGGGCGTCGTTCGCAAGGCGAGGATAGTCCAACTCCACGACGGTCTTCCCGTTGAATCCCCCGAGCTGCGGCACCGTCTGTGCGATTCCTAGGCGATAGCGGTCGAAGAACAAACCCCAGCTCGCCCGGAACACCGTTTTCTTGTCGGGGCTCCACGCGAGTCCGAGCCGGGGCGCGAGATTGCGCTTGGCATCGAATCTCGTGTCGTAGTCATAACGAAGTCCGCCGCTCAGGGTAAGGCTCGGAATGATCCGCCAATCGTCCTGCGCAAAAAAACTGAAGCCGTTGTTCCGCGGCCGGGAGATATTGTCGCCTGGGTTCAAGAATGCGACGCCCTGCGGGATCTGGAACGAATTCACGCCGTACAGATCGAAGAACGGATGGATGGTGACGATGACGTTCTGCAAGTCCTGGCCGTTCACGCCATCAGCCATCGTGCGGACGTATTCAAATCCGAATTTTGCGGAGTGGTGCTCGCTTGGAAGAAAACTTAGCACTTCCCGCCCGTGAAATACTTTTGATTCAACGACTGGATGCTGCCGGGTTCTGGGCCGAAGTCAAAGGAGCTGCCGTCATCGAGAAAGAAGATGTTGTAACTCGTGCCGAGGGACAGTCCTTGATTCTGTCCGAAATTCTGCGCACGGACGCCGAACGTACTTTCGAGAACAGTGTGGGGACTGAGAAGTGACGTTACGGCAAAACTGCCGAGCCACGTGTTCGTCAAGCTGTTCGTGCCGGTGCTCGGAAGACCCAGCGGGTCGTTTAATTGATGCTGCTAGATTGGCGCGCGTCCAACTGAACGCCACGCGCATTTCGTTGTGCTCGGTGAGCTTTTGGGTGTATTTCCCGAACGTGCGGGCGTCGTGCGTCTCGGGAACCTGACTGAAATTTTCTCCAGCGCTGAGAGACGCAGGAACGTTGGGAGGAAAGATCGCGCCGGCCTTCTGCTGCACTAATTCGACAGAGCCGAAAATCCATGCCTTGTCCCGCCGAACCGGTCCTCCGATCGTTCCGCCGTAGTCGTAGCGCTGTAGAGCGGGCGGCGGTGAATTCGACACGTCGGAAGAATCCAGAGCGTCATTGCGCACGAACAAGAAGGCATCTCCATGAACCGAGTTTGAGCCGCTCTTGCTCACGACGTTGACGATCCCGGCCGAGCCATTGCCGAACTCGGCTTTGAAGCCTGTGTCGATGACCTCAAATTCCTGAATGGCATCCTGCGTAAATGCCTGAAACACACCGCCGTGGAAATCGTCATTATTTTCGAGTCCATCGATCAGAAAGGACGTGTTCCCGGCGCGCTCGCCCATGATCGCGCCGTTCGTGTCGAGGCTTGAGAGGTCGGCGCGCGCTTTGTGTTCACGGCCACACCCGGAGTCAGAAGGATCAGATCGAGATAGTTTCGGCCGTTCAACGGGATGGAGTCGATGGTGCGGCTGTCGATC
The DNA here is from genome assembly GCA_963841235.1 of uncultured Acidobacteriota bacterium. Taxonomy (GTDB): domain Bacteria; phylum Acidobacteriota; class Terriglobia; order Acidiferrales; family UBA7541; genus Palsa-147. Next base: position 13,659 of record CAWJBU010000006.1, read on the forward strand.
ACTTCTTTGACGGCCGACTCGGTCGTGTCCAAGCAGGGGAACGGCGGTGGTCACTGTCACAGACTCGGTGCGTGGCGTGATTTCCATGCGCATATCGAGCTCGCGCTGTCCGGTCGAGCACAAGGACGATGCCTTCAAGTACTTTCGTCGCGAAGCCCGCATGCGATACGGTTACCGTATAGGATCCCGGGCGGCAGCTCGACGGCGCGATAGAAGCCCTGAGCGTCTGTATTCACGGTCCGATCCGCCGTCGCGCCTTTGACGTGTACGGTCGTTCCAGGCAGCACCGCTCCCTGCGGATCGGTGACGGTGCCTTCGAGGATTGAGGTGAATGTCTGGGCGCGGGTGGCAAATCCCGTCGCCGCGACTCCGATCATGAGGATCCCGAGTAGGAACAATCGCGTCTTCATGGTCACCTCTCCTATTTGCTTGAGGGCGGAGGGCACTCAGGCCCAGCCACTTCTCGAACCATTCCAAATTCCGGCGCATGTACTCGCGTTCGAGCGGCGGTTCGAAATTCACGTGACCGCCGCGCGGATAGATGTCGAACTCGACCGTCTTGTGCAGCGCCTTGAGCGCCTTGTAAAACGCCTGCGCCTGGCCTAGCGGCACGCGGTAGTCGTATTCGCCGTGCTGAATCAGGAGCGGCGTCGTGACGTTTTGCACGTGGGTGATGGGCGAGTGCTCGACGAGCGCCTTTGTGTCCTCCCACGGATAGCCGTAGTACTCGACCATGAAATCCCCGGCATCGGAGAGATAGTATTCGGCGATCAAGTCGTTCACGCTCGCGCCGGTCGATGCCGCCTTGAATCGTCCGGTCTGCGTCACAATCCAGCTCGTCATGAATCCTCCATAGGAAGCACCCATGACGCCGAGGCGGTCAGGATCGGCAATGCCTCGCGCCACCATGGCATCCACTCCCGCCATAATGTCTTTGTAGTCGTCTTCGCCCCAGCGATTCACGATCGCCCGGAATCCCTCGACGCCGTAGCCCGATCCGCCACGCGGCATGGGGAACAGAATCGCCATCCCCGCACTCGCCATGGCCTCGTTCGGATAGGGATCCACTTGCCCGGCGATGTGCGCGAACTGAGGGAAAATGCCGTACGTAAAGCCGCCGATCGGGCCGCCGTGACAATACACCACCATCGGAATTCGTTTGCCGCTCTGGTATCCGGGAGGCGTCAGTAACAAACCCCAGATTTCCTTCCCATCGAACGATTTCCAACTTACGGGCTCGAGATCGCCCAACTTCATGTTATGCAATTCGGGATTGATATCCGTCAGCTTCTGGGCACGGCCTTCACCGAGCTCCATCGTGAACACGTCGCCCATCGTTCGGCTTTCGACCGACCGATAGGCGATCTTCCTGCCATCCGCCGACAGGCTTAGCGAAAAATTGGCGGCGCGCCCTGGCGTCACCAACTCCAATCGATCGCCGTCGAGCCATATTCGGAAGATCGCCTGCTCGAACATGTGCTCCCCGGAATCGTTCGTTTGTTCGTCGGGGATGAGCACGATCGAGCGGCTGTCCGGCGACCACGCAAATTCGCTGATCCACATTTCGCGCTTCGTCGTGAGTCCCCGAGGCGTGCCGCTTCCGTCGGCGGCGACAACGTAGAGGTCGAGCGCATTGATCATTCCTGCGCGGCCGCCAGAGGAAATGAAGGCAACGAGTTTCCCATCGGGAGAATATTGAGGCATCCGATTGGTGCCCGGGCCGATGGACGAGAACCTTTGGATCTCCGCCATCTGCGGAGATGGCGTAAATGCTCGAGTCGTATGGCGAGTTGAAGCCAAGCTCGTCCGACGCCCCGTAGATCAATCCCTTGGAGTCTGGAGACCAGTGGAAATCCAATACGGTCTTATCGGCCGGAGAGATCGCGCGAGGAGTTCCGCTCTGAATATCTTGAATCCAAAGTCGAGGCGGACGTTGGTTCCGGTCTACGTGATTCACATAACTCTTGTCTTTCTTTCGGGCCTCCTCGTCGGCCGGGACCGGATCCGGCGCGCTGAAAGCGATGCGTTTACCGTCCGGTGACCATTCATAGCGCGTGACGCCATCTTTGACCGCCGTGATTGGCCACGGCTCGCCCCCGGCAGCGGACATCGCCATCACCTGCGGCGTGCCGTCTACGAACGCGACGAAGGAAATAAGCTTTCCGTCGGGCGACCAGCGCAACCACGGCGCAGGCAACGGCCGATTGAAGATGCGCGTGCTGTGAGTGAGTTGCAGCTGATCTCCCCCGCTCGCGGAGACTCGATAGAGAACGCCTTCGTGCGACGCAGTTTCAAAAGACGGCGTTGAGATCACATAGGCGATTTGTTGGCCGTCCGGAGAGATGCGGACATCGGAGACCGATCGCAGATGCATCAGTTCGTCCACGGTCACTTGCGCGCGTGCCGGGCGAGGACTAAGAACCAAGACCAGCGCAAATCCGAGCCATCGAAGTTTCATCGAGCTCTCACCTCTCTTGTTGAGCCGCAGTGCGTCGGGAAGCATTGCTACGACGCGAATTCCGGTGTTCGTTCAAGTACTTATAAATGGTTGGGGCCGCGATACCCAACCGCGCAGCGACCTCGCGCACCGCGCCCCTCATCAGAAAAACTCCCCGCGTTTCAAGCGCTCGAAGAACCGCGAGCTTGTCTCGCTTTTTCATGAATCCCGGAACGCAGCGTGATTCCTTGATAGCTTTGTCGACGAGCTCGTCCATCAGCTTGCGGAAGTCCGGTACGAATATTTCCTCGCCGTCCGCGCTGGACGGCGGCGCCGGCCTCGTTCTGCAGAATTCGTCGAGGAAGTGCCGAAGCATTTCAACCGGCGCGAGATCGACGTTGATACACAGCGCGCCAACATTTCGACCTTTGTCGCGGATGATCATGGAGGAGGACTTCAATTCCCGCCCGTCCTTGCCGCGCGACGTGTAGTTCGTCTGGAGGACCGGCGCTTTCGAATCCTCGCGCAAGTGGCGAATCATCTGCAGACCGAAGTCCGTGATCGGACCCCCGACCCGCCGTCCGCTCAAATGGCCGTTCCGGATCTTCACGATCGTTCCCCGTGGCAGCGAGAAGTCGTGCAGCACGACTTCGCAGTGCGGTCCGAAGAATTCCGCAAGGAGATCGACTAACGGCAAAAAATGACGGATAAGCGGGCGAATCCGTTCCAGGGATAAACTCTCATCCGACATATAAAGATTTCGGCGATTCTATTCGGTTTCGCTCAGTTGTCAAGCGATGTTACGGGAATCTGGGGATCCGCCGGGACCGCCTTGCTGTTCCGGCAATTCAGCCCTCCTGGCAGAGATCCGTTCCTTGGGATACGGTGCTTTCAATCGTATGAAACGCCGCGCCAAATCGAACACGCGCTCTGCCCAGTACGACGGAGGCGCAAAACGGGATGACCGCAAGCCTCGCTTCGATCTGATTCCTTTCGAGTTTCTCGAATCCGTCGCTCACGTGCTCTCTGCCGGGGCCGTCAAATACGGTCCCTACAACTGGAAGCGCGGGCAGAAGGATTTCTTTCTCGATGCCTGGAACCACGCATTGGTTCATCTTGAGAAGTTCAAAGAAGGTGACACAACTGAAGACCACCTGGCCCACCTAGCCTGCAACGTGGCCTTCATGATTTGGGCGGTCAAGAACGGTGTTGTGGCTCAGGACGATTTCAGTGGGTCGACGCAAAACCAGTAACTTTTTCGGAGGTTGCATCCAGCATTGGCCGCGGTTTCCATTGCTTCTCACGCGGCTTTCGGCTCTTGCCGCCGAGTAGCTCGTGCCGGCAATACTGGCACCTTAATTTTCACACTGATCGGGTTGGATTTGTGTCCAGTCATCGCTTGACGACACGCCGAGGGCGGATTTGTCGGAGGCGGCAAGATTTGCTGCACGCGGAAATGTCGATTTCACCCCTCGCGAAGGGGTCCGTTTTGTTCTGGACACGAGTTAGCAATTCTATGGGTCTGGATTCCATCCCGGTTGAAAAGGTGAGTGGGCTTGTGGCGGCCGCAAAACCACTATTGTAAAATCGAAACTAGCAGCTTTTTCTTCATGTGCCAGTGTCTCCACCGTAGATTCTTTATTTGCGCTGCGCCGACTCCTCCTTGCGGATCGCGCCCATGTGGACATCGAAGAATCGGTAGTGCACGATCTTCCAGTCCCCTTGCATCTTTTTCATCACCAGCAACATGTGACCGCGTCGCAGCGGTTGCTCGCTACCGTTTCTGTTCCTGATTCCAGCCACCTCCCCGCGGTAATCGACGAAGGCCACTTCCGGCCGCACAAAGCTGATCTGCAGACCGATTTCCCTTGGGTGGATGGCCGGCTGACGGGCCATGAATCCACCCATGAACTGTGCAATGGATGAGCGGCCCTGCCGGTAGACTCCAAATGCCTGTGTAAAATCTGCGTCTTCTGTAAAATACTTCACCCACAGGGCGCCATCTCGTCTAGCGTACGCTTCCTCGAAGTTCGCGATGACTTTCCGAATCGCGCTCTCGTCAGACCGAGTATGGGTCCACGCGCGAATGGCTGTCCGTGCTGGCCCTTGCCGTTCCATCAGAAGCGTTACTTTCGCCTCTTCGTGCGTTTTGAAAAACCATCTCTGTTGCCTCGTCAGTGTATTTCGATCACGCGAAAGCTGAAGCCGAGCCGTGGTCTTGACATTAGTCTCATTGTTTCTAACTTCGATCACCAGCATAGTGTCGTCCCACCTTGCTTTGTAATGCCTCGCAGCTTGGCTCACTACCTTTCCATCGGTTGTCATGTCCCGGATCGTCGTGCTCTCACCGTTCTCATCTAACAAATGCGTCGAAATCCTCAAGTGCGGTTCCTTGTGTTCAATCGTGTCAATTCGGCTCCTGGGCTGAGGACCAAATCCGAAATCGGATTTGGCCGGATTCAATTTCCAAGTGCCCGTTAGATCAGGCTTGGGTTTCCTCTTGGCTGCCGAACTCGTGCCCACCATGAGTGATTCCTCCCTGTAATTGGTGCCGAGCTTCGCGGTGTTCCCCATAATCGTTTGGATTTGACGTCTACTACCTGTACAGTAGTATTACTATATAAGTAACAACAGTCAGGACATAGATAGACAAGATTGGAATAAATCCTACAGATCAGGAGAAACGCCTTGGCGTAAGAAAGTGGTGGATCTAACTTCCTGGATTGAGAAGGGCGGTATTTCCGGTGGGTCGGCTCTTGACCTGGGATGCGGAACTGGGGAATATGCCGGATGGCTTTCAAACCACGGCTTTGATGTTGAGGCCTTAGATCGTTCAAACGAAGCGCTCGGACAAGCCAGCAAACAATTCCCTAACGTTAATTTCAACCACTGGGACCTAAATCGATTAGCAAACTATCCGTTCCGTCGCAATAACTATGAACTCGTGCTTGATCGGCTGGCATTCGCATTCGTGAAAAACAAAGAACAGTATCTAGAGACGATACGTCGCAAGTTGAATGGCACATTTATTTTGGAAGTGGTGAGTACAGTCAGCAACAAGCCTTCCCTTGAGCTCACCACTTCGTCGGAGAACGCGCTGAATGCGAGATTCCGAATTGTAAAGGTGATTTCTGTACGTGGTGCCGGTAGCGCGCAGCGTCACACGGTATACTTCCTGAGATAGAACGGCGACTGGTTCAAACTGAGTACGACGAGACCGAGGTCTATCAGTCGGACGCTAACAATCAACACGTTCTAGGTTAGCCTTAGCCATCGCACTGAACTGGGCCAGATCCTTCACAGCTGGCACCAGCCCCGTCCATCTGGGGCCAGATGTGAGGCGGCGTAGGCTCCCCGAATATCTCTTCATAAACTTTGAGGGTACGCGAGTACTTAGCAGTTGAATCGCCCGTCATCAGTTCATGCGGCACATGGTGAATAAAGCGGCCAGCTACTGCTTGGCAAAAGTCTGAATACAATCCCGTGAATAGGATGAATGTGTGCCATAGTTCGTCGACTTCTCCGCGCACACCATACGCTTCCGTGCCGTACGGTCGCATGGCGATTAAGGCTAGATAGCGTTTGAGCTCTCGTTCGAGCCCGCGAACTGCGTCGAGCTCTACATTATTCTTCCTTGCGTAGCGCCTCAAAACAGGGTCTATGGGAAACGCAGTGGCTGTTTTAACCATCTCTAAATCGACCGAGGGAGTTGTTACGAGCATTGGCCCTCCTCAAGGCTAAAAAGATTTATTATCCATATCATGGATTCCCAACTCAAGCAACATATAACTACCTCATCTTGGTGCGACAGATTCGTACACCGGAAATACGTCTCCCTACGATTTGTGCGCGGCGCAAGACAACGCCACCAACCAAGAGCGCTGACGGTATCGGCGATTTTTGGATCTCGGTTCACCCTTTGCAAGTTTTGCAGCTCCGAATCTAACTCGAACGTGTAGAGGGATTACATGCTTTCACGCAGCTGCCGCTTCATGAGGCTTGCTCGGGCGCGCCGGCCGAATCGGCACCTTAATTCGCAAGGTCCCCGCCTCTAATTTGCGACCAGTCATCGCTTGACAACACGCCGTGGGTGCACATCTCAAGAGTCTTGCCGACAGCCATTTTATTACATCCTCGTGGCCTGAAAAGGTATGCGGGTTTGCCCGTGGAGCGAGCTCTTCATTCTTAAGCCGTTTCCCGGTCTCGGCGCCTCCTCCTCGTTGAGGGATAGATTTTTACCCTAATCGTGACGGTGTGGGACGAAGCAGCCAAGACGTCTTTCCTGAAATACGGGCGATGGTGTGATTTTCGGGAAGAAGGCGAGGGTTCCTTGTGATTTCTCATGCACCCAGGACGGATGAATTTGACGTGAGTGACAGAACCGCCTTTGCAACTTAAATAGAATTTAGGCCTCTGGCCGTTCCGGTAAAACGCGTGTCTTGATGCGAATCCTTACTGCTCCAAAATTCGCAACAGTTGATTCGCCATATGAATGATATCTGCCGCTTCCTTTGGATCCGCGAACGCCACATCTCGGTGACTCGACGGATTTTTGTACATTCCGATCGCACCTGCAAAAAGCTCCATCCGGGCTGTCTGTTCGCCGGCGTCGGCGCCTTTGGCCGTTAGAATACCCTTTACCGAATTGAAAGCTTTTCGCATCAACGATACCCCAATATCCTTATTTGTGAGTTTAGCTTTTTTCCGAACCCGGACCTCTACTTCCTTGAGCGCTTGGAACACAGCCGTGTCATAATCGCCCCTGACAAACGACTGTCGCACCTTCTGAACAAGAATAGGATCTAGTCCTTCGGACGGAAGTAGGTGTCCTTTTCGATAGGCCTCGAAGTCTTGTGCCTCAACTACCTTTTGCCCTCTACGGGTTACGAAAGCCCATTCACCCTGCTGGCCCGGTCGAGGAGCAATAAAGCCCTCGCGCTCGAGATACACCCAAGCCTCCATAAGACACTTCGCATATTCTTCAGCTTTTACGTGGCCGAGCCGCTGATATATGGCCTGATCGTTCAGAAGACTAAAATTGTATCTATTGATGCTGTTTTGTGGCTGCTTCTGAAGGTAGCGAAGAATAAACGGAGCGAGTTCCTCGGGCTCCATTTCTAAGACTTCTTCAGGGGGTGGCGATTCGTTCGAGAATGACATAGATTTTACTTCTGAATCCTACTCTCCGGTACGGAGATGTCAAAGGTCCGAGACATTGCTCGCTATCACGGCCTTTTTTGGAATTGAAGCGTGCAGGCCAGCCTGTCCGGAAACAATAGTGCCCTGTGCCGCAGCCCCGACGCGAATGAAGCCCGAAGAAGCGAGGGGGCACCACAACACCACCTCAGGCAGCTTTCAGTTCCTGACGCTTATTCGGTCGCGCGGGCGGTTAGGTTTGTCGACCTAAGCCAGAGCTCGGCGGAGTTTGCCTTTATCCGCGTCCGCTATACTCTGTTAATAATGATCACGCCCAACGAGATCGAGCAAAAAGCAGCCGAGTTCGGGGTAAACACCTCCGACGTACAGCGCGATTACGTCTTTGGTTGGTTTCTGTTCGGCTTGTTCTCGATGAGCGGATTGAAAGATCTGCTTTTTCTCAAGGGCGGTAATGCCCTACGCAAGGGGTATTTTGAAAGTACGCGATACTCCTCGGATTTAGATTTCGGCACCGAAAGAGACATCGATCGAGCCTTTCTTCAAGCTGAGATTAACACCGTGTGCGAGTTCGTCGGCGAGCAGACCAACATTGTTTTCGACAACGCACGCAACATTGTGCGGGAGAAGTTCACGATTGACGTCGATGCACGGAACCAATTGAAGGTCTATGAGGCGCGAATCTATTTCGCCGACTTTTACGGGAATTCCAAGCACATCACCATCAAGATTCAAATGGATATCACGCGATTCGATCGGGCCTATCTCCCGCTCCAAAGCCGCCCCCTAATTCACCCCTATTCAGACTCCGATACGGTAAAAGGCACAATCGCGTGCGCGAAGCTGGAGGAGATTGTCGCGGCTAAGCTGAAATGCCTCGTCCAGCGCGAGCATCCGCCGGATCTCTTTGACTATGTCTATTCAGTTTTCTTTAATCAGACAATCGCACTCAACAAGCAAGAGGTAGTCTCGACGTTTCTGAAGAAAACGATCTTCGAACCAAGCCCTGGGGTGGTGAAAAAAATCCTACTCGAATTGCCCCTTGAGGTTTTCAGGGAGTTTTGGCAAAGGAACATCGTATGCGCCAAAAGCGTCTTTTTCGATGTGAACCTAGCCATCACTCGATTCAAGGAAGGTATTCAGGAGATGTTCGCGCTATACCCAGAAGCAAGCTGGAACGATTTTGCCTATTTTCCGGCTGAGATGCGGAACCCAATGATGCGTGCCGGCAGAACCCAAACGCTTCTGAAGATTGTTTATAAGGACCGAGAGCGGCTCGTTGAACCTTACGCACTCAAATACAAGCAGCCGCAGGGAGGGAGGGCGCGCGAGTATTTCTTCGCCTATGACCTATCAGGCGGTTCGACCGGCATCCCTGGAATACGAACTTTCGTTGCGCAAAACATGCAGCAAGTCGAAAACACGGAAACCGCATTTGTACCAAGAGAGGATTACGAGATCGAACTGGCGAAAGCAGGAGAGCCTGTTGACGATATGTACTTTGGCAATCCAGACCGGCCGCGAAAGATGAGAGTCGCTCGGATATCTAGGCGCTCGGTAAGGGCCCGGAGTGGTGGTTTGAGGTATACCTATCAGTGCGTGCAGTGCTACAAGAAATTCACAAAGCGTCGTATGGACTCGACTATAGGCTCGCACAAGAACCGATTCGGTGGAGAATGCTATGGGAGGTACGGCCAGCTGATAAGAACTAGCTACTGATACCCTGCACGCTTCAGCACGTCTATTGTTCGAGCTTGCTCCTAATGTTCTTTAGATTTGCCAGTAATTCATCATAAAGGAGAAAATCTATATTTTTCAGGGATCGGCCCAATCGCCTGAAATCCTCCTCCATTTTTTCTTTATCCCTGCCGACGAACTCAGAGCTCATTCCTGCGACAATATAGCCCCGAGGTTTTATGATTTTTATCGCGAGCTCCCTCTTTCGCCTCAACTTCTTAACGTATTCCGCTTGATTCAAGCTGAGGATGTCTAGGTAGTTTTCGAGTTGAGATATAGCCTCTACAATATCGCTCCGCCAGTAGTAGTTGCCGTGATCGGCGTCCAAAGTCAGAATCGGAGTAATGTGAGTTTTAATCTCGAACACGTCGACAAACCCGTACACGTCCACAAGTACGAAGTCCGGTAACTTCTCGTCGATCCCTATATTTTCTTTGTCTACGATATCGACGTAGCCCGTAAGAAACGGAAAGACCTTCCCCTTTAGAAACTTTTGCCAATCTTCTTCGTCGCGTGTTTTCCTCTTCAGCTTTTCTTCGAATTCCCGTACGACCTCATCAAGATAAACTCTCTCGGTGATCTTGCGACCAGCTTTTGCGAACTTGATTCGATACTCCTTGATGAGGCTCTTGCGGCCGCGGACCTGACCACTAAAGGCTTTCTGGAAAAAATTAGAGAATGTCTTGAGATCCTCTTCATTCAACTTCTTATCTATGTCCTTCTTGCTCAGCAGCTCAGCAAGTTCTCCTGGGTGATAGGCGCCGAATCTGTTGGTCGAGATTTTCATTTTTGACGGAAGGACCGTGCTCAAGAATGAAGCGACCGTTTCCCGCAATTCGTTGTTATGGCCACGATTCAGTCTGCCGAGTTCGACAAGAAGATGCCTGGCTTCACGGAAGGGGATAACGACTCTTGTTTTCGCTTGCGACTCCTTGAAAGACCCCGTGCGAGCTCTTTCAGATATCACCAGCTCCAAAGGTTTGTGAGGGTTTGTCTGCTGACGCAAGGATTCGAGGAAGAAGTAACCCTTACTCTTACCGCTAAACCCGTACCCATCTCGATTAAGAAAAAGTCCCTGCGGAAATCCAGCAAAGCCAAGTAGAATGACTTTTGAAAGAAATTTGCTCTGTCCTGAGCGAACATGATACGTCGTGAGTCGTTTCCGAGAATCGATTTCCAAGACACAATACTTTCCCTCTTTTGTGTCGAACACCTTTCGAATGCGAGATGTTGGCATGGTACTTTCCTTGAATCCTACTCTCGACTACGAAGATGTCAAAGGTTGGCAAGCCTAAAGCAGCCAAATAAAAAAAGAAGATAGCCGATTCCCGGGGGCATTTTCTCTGAGGTAAGCGATCTTTCCGCCAGCGGCAAATGTCGGTAGCTTTGAGTTGAATCAGACTCGGAGGTTCAAGAGAAATCCAGTGCTCAGGCGGCTGCCACTTCCTGAGGCTTGCTTGAACGCGCCGGCCGAATCGGCACCTTAATTCGCAAGGTTCGCGCCTCTAATTTGCGACCAGTCATCGCTGAACAACTGGACACAAATGATTTATCTGAGCTCTGTTTCGAGGCTGCTGGAGGCGTAATATTCGGTGCGAATGATAACCCTGGCTTTCCCCGCGCTGGGGCCAGATGAAATTCAATCTCTGCTTCGTTCTGCCGCTCGTAGACTGATATTTTGTGCACGATTTTCCTGATGATCGCCCTTCGAGTATCGTACGAAGCGTCGGCCATTTGTGCACGGATTCGTTCGTAAGTGTGAGATATTTGCTCGCTCAATCGTAGTTGCTCACGGTCCCCAAGCAGCCTTTGCTCAGTTTCCCGTTTCTCCTCCGTGAGCCGACTGTGTTCCTTATCTATCTCGTCGACCAGGCGTAGATATTCGTTCTGATCTAAGTTGGCATCGCGCAGGTAAACGCCCAAGATTTTCTTCCTTTGCAGCCCGACTGCTGAGATTCGTAGGTCGAGTTCCGAAAGTCGATCGGTGATGTTCAGTGTATCGCTCGATCGGTATTCACTTACCTTCGCACGTAGGTAATTCGGATCACAGACGGTATTCTTAATTGCTTCCCAGACAGGCTCGAGTCGACTTTCTGCAACCTGGGGACAGTGGGAACAAAAACCGACAGTGATTTCTGATTTCTTCTGCAGACCATGATAGTACCGGGTGCCCTGCCCTTGATGTCGCGCAGGCTGAAAGCCGCTTCCAAGGCGATGCTGACAATATCCGCAAAAAATAACTCCTCCGTAGAGGTATGTCCTCTTCGTGTTACGCGAAGCCCTCTCCCGATTTTGTCTAAGCTTATTTTGCACGTTTTCAAAAAGCTCTGTTGATACGATCGCGGGGACAGACAATTCCACCCACTCCTCCTTTGGCCTCTCGTTTCCGTGCCGATCCCATTGCCGAAAAACAATTTTCCCGGTGTATGCCGGATTGGTGAGAATAAGGTGAATGCTGGATCTGTGCCAGACATGATGCTTCCGTCTGGAGCCCGGTAGCGGAGCCCGAAGTTGATTTGCTCTTCGGCAGATTTCGCGTAGGGATAATCCATCGACGGCGCACCACCGGTAGAATTTCGTGACCCAATCGGCCGAGGCTTGAACGACAATCAGTTTCTTACTTTTGAACTCTCTCCGGTAGCCGAACGGGGGGCTCCCCATACAGTGCTTGCCATTGCGAGCCGCGGCTATCCGCCCGCGTATCGATCGCTCTTTCCGCTGCTCGTTGTCGGCTTCGGCTTTCCAGCTGTGGAACATAAAAAGCAGATCTCCCGCCGTATCGTTTTCCATCCTTCCTTCGAAGTATGAGTGGATCACAATGCCCAATTTCTTGAGCTTGTCCCGCGTGATGAGGTTGTCCAGCGTCGTTCGACCAAAACGGTCGACATACTGCACAAAGACCACTTCAAATTCCTTTCTTTCTGCCGCCTTGATGAGTTCTCCAAGACCAGGTCGTTCGCTGTGTGTTAGTTGCGACCCTGAGTATCCGCCATCATCATAGATGTGGTTCCTCGTGACCACGCATCCGAGCGATTTCGCTAGCCGCAAGAGGTCGGCCTTCTGCTGAGGAAGAGACGTTCCGTGTTCTTTCTGTTCGTCTGTGGACACGCGTATTAAGATTGCTGCGTGTTTGGACATGCTTTTGGTAGAAATGGGTATCAGGCTCACCGGTGCCGCGCTTGTTTTTAGATTTTTCTCGACCGCGGATTAAACGGGGGCCTTGCTTTTGCCTTCACTTTACATTTTTCTACGCTAAGCGCAAGGTGGTCTGGGGATAGGTCTTTAAGTGATTCGTGGTTCCGTAGAAGCATGTCGAACACTTCGAACAATAGTCTGTCTTTCTCTTCGGCTGGAATGTCGGAAAATTTAACTTGAATCCCGGCGAGCGGTAGTGTCTTTTTTGCAGTCCCACGCTTGCGTGGCAACACAGGATGGTCCCGCACTGCCAATTCGTCGGCCGCATCGGGGTTCATTGGTGAGGTCATCGTTGAGTGACCCAAGATTACTGTGCGCCGATCGACTTGGGTAGCTGGGAGAAGTTGCCAAGGAAATCGGGTCAACTAGCCGCGTGAGGCAGAATCCGCCATCAGGAAGATTTTAGAAATTCTTTATTTTTCCTTCATCTCCCGAGCGCACAATGATCGGATATGGAAAGGAAACGCATCAAATTTCACGTCGCATCCGACGATTATTTCGGAACGCTTGCAACCGTGCTTGATCTATTGAGACAAGATATCGAAGCCCATGGCTACTCCGAAAAGCACGCGGCGTTGCTGCGGCGAATACGCGACGATCTCCTGCACCTTCAGGAAGGCAACGTTATCCACCGGCGACCAGAAAATAGAGGTACAACCACGCCTTAAAAGACGGGCGGATTTGACGCGGACGGAAAGGTTAAGCACTGTCGCGGTGCTATCGAGTACGTCGGATATATTCCTTCACTGGTCTTGCAACGGTCTTTTCGTTTATCTGCCTTTTCCGACAGTAAGGCGTCTTGAACCGTTTTGGCAGCCCAAACACAGGTATTTCCCGACGATTCATACTCGTGCGGTTGAGGACACAAAACCGAAGCGGGCGGCCTGATCTCGTATTGATGACATGGGGCGCGCTGTTCCACGCTCGCAGAATTAGCGTGCGCGCAGGGTGCCATTCCTGGTCAGTCGCGGCGAATCAGGGAAGTATCGTTACCTTCTTCTTGGCAATTGCTGCGTACTTGATCGCGCAGCCCATCAGAAGCGTCTCGTCGAATGATTCCCCAAACGCCTTCTGAGAACAAATCACGCTGTCCGCCTCGGCATTATCGCAAGCTGCTTTCCAGCGGGGTAATTGCCGGCTGACGATTTCGGTCACTTCTTGGTCCGTGAGGGCGGCTGGTGTTTTGTGATTGTGGAATTCTGTTTTCGACATGGGTTGAAGGGGCACGGCTTTGGCCAGCGTTTTCGGCATACCCGGCCGCTGGCTTCGCCAACTGGGTAAGTGACCTGACCCCTGCGTTGCTCCTGGAGAGATGTGTAAATTAATCGACTTTTCCCAATCGTAGCATTTGAACCCGGCTAAACAAGGCGGGCGGCTTTGCCGCGGGGTCATCCGCGTACGAAAGCCATAGTGCTTTTGATTCCTGCGATAGGTGACTTCGGCTTAAAAGGCAATCTCTTTATTAGGATATAGATGTTTGTAAATTTCTTGATACTTCTTTTTTATGAAATCAAATTTTGGTGCCAAGGCATTATTTTCAATTATTAGCCAATGGTCATTTTTCCAATATGGATTCGGATCTACGAGATACGAGAAAAAGGCGATCCTATATTTTGCTTCATCGGGTACTGGCAGTTTTTCGATGAGTTCGAGCCATAGTGCGTCTATCTCGGGGAGTTCTTTGCTGGATGCTCCTTTGCCGGTTGTCTGGTTGTCGGGATACCTGCTCTGAAAATGGTCGTGCAGTTTGTTGAGCGTGTCATCGAATCTATCTAGGCCGTAGTCTTTCAGCGCCTTGAGTTTTTCCTTAAGACGAAACGGGTCGTGGCAGGTGTCCATTTCGTCGCCACTCTCTAGGTAGATCAGGGATTTCAGTAATTTTTCGATGGCTTGAGAGGCCAGCATGAAACCGGGAAATAGTGCATTTAGGATGCAACATCGAGCTGCGATGTAGTCATCCGTGGCTACAAAAATCATCATTGCCGCATATTTTTTGTCCGACCAATATTTCGATACTGCTTGGCGGGACATCATAAGATTTTGGGTCATTTGCGTTGAATCCTACTCTCCGATACGAAGAAGTCCAAGATCGAGAAGCGGTTCTGGGCCTCGAAGTTCGGCGGATCGGGCCTCGAATTTTAGCGGTGTGGCAGGTCTCGGAAATTGGCAGGGTTCGGGGCGAGCAGCCTATGCGGATGCGGGAGTTATCCTGGTTCGTTCGGCGCTGGTCTTCGGGTGACGCGCGCAGCGCAACGCTACTCCCGCGTTACTCCCGCGTTGACTTGCCTTCGTGCGCGGCCTAACATGCGTCGCCAAGAGGCGGCATCGCAGCAATGATTGGCAAGACGATCTCGCACTACCGCATCATCGAGAAGCTGGGTGGTGGTGGCATGGGTGTTGTCTATAAGGCGGAGGACACCAAACTGCACCGTTTCGTTGCGCTGAAGTTTCTGCCAGAAGATCTCGCCAAAGATCACCAGGCACTCGAACGATTCCGGCGTGAGGCGCAGGCCGCGTCTGCGCTCGACCATCCCAACATCTGCACGATTCACGAAATTGGCGAAGAAAATGGCCAGCCGTTTATCGTCATGCAATTCCTGGATGGCCAGACGCTCAAGCACCGCATTGCCGGTAAGCCGCTTCCGATTGAGGACATCCTGAATTTGGGAACGGAGATTGCCGACGCGCTCGATGCCGCGCACGCGAAGGGCATCGTACATCGGGACATCAAGCCCGCAAATATTTTCGTCACGACGCGCGGCCACGCGAAAATTTTGGACTTCGGATTGGCGAAGCTGGCTCCGAAAACCGAAGCAATGGTCTCGGAGGCCACGCTGACCGCAGATGGGATGGCGGGAGTGAGTGCGGAGCACCTCACCAGTCCGGGAACCGCCGTCGGAACGGTGGCATACATGTCGCCGGAGCAGGTGCGCGGCAAGGAGTTGGATGCGCGCACCGATCTGTTTTCATATGGCGTGGTGTTGTATGAGATGGCAACGGGCACTCTCCCCTTTCGCGGGGACACATCGGGTGTGATAACTGACGCGATTCTGCATAACGCTCCTGTCGCTCCGGTAAGGTTGAATCCGGATGTTCCGGCGAAGCTCGAAGATGTCATCAACCGTGCGCTGGAGAAAGACCGAGAGCTTCGTTATCAGGGCGCGGCGGAAATGCGTTCCGAGCTGATGCGACTGAAGCGAGACACGAGTTCAGGCCAAGTGTCCGCAGCGAGTTCGGGGACAGTGGCCGCGCCACAAGATACAGGCTCTCAACGTGCGGCCCAGCAGCCAACGGCGTCATCAGGATCTGTTCCCACTGCCGCTTCATCGGCTGCCATAAACGTCGCTGAAGTTCCCGCCAGCGCGGGAAAGAAACTGTGGAAGATTCTAGTTCCTGCTGCCGTGGTTCTGCTCGCTGCGCTGATCGCCGGTGGTCTCTACTTCCGTTCCCGCCCAGCAACGCTAACTGAGAAGGACACGGTCGTGCTTGCCGATTTCACCAACACCACGGGCGATGCGGTGTTCGACGGCACGCTGCGGCAAGGCTTGTCGTCGCAACTGGAGCAGTCGCCGTTTCTGAACTTGCTCTCCGATGAACGCGTGGCGCAGACGCTCGCCCTGATGGCGCAGCCCAAGGACGCGCGGCTCACGCGCGAGTTGGCCCGCGAGGTCTGCCAGCGCGCTGCCGGTGCCGCCAGCATCGAAGGCTCGATTTCCAGTCTGGGCAGCCAGTATGTCGTGGGGCTAAAGGCTGTGAACTGCCGGAGCGGCGACGTGCTGGCGACCGAGCAGGCCACAGCCAGCGGCAAAGAGCAGGTGCTGAAAGCGCTGGGCGAGGCGGCGACGAAGGTGCGCGTGAAGCTTGGGGAATCGCTGGCCTCGGTGCAGAAGTATGACGCGCCGGCGGAGAGCGTGACCACGGCATCGCTGGAGGCGCTGCAGGCCTACAGCCTGGGCTATCAGGCGCACATAGTGAGGAACGATTACGCTGCCGCGATCCCGTTGTTTCAGCGGGCGATCAGCCTAGACCCCAACTTTGCCATGGCCTACGCGCGGCTAGGTACGAATTACGGAAACCTGGGCGAAACCGCTCGGGCCGCCGAAAATATGCGCAAGGCCTACGAGCTGCGCGAACGGGTAAGCGAGCGCGAGAAGTTTTACATCGTTTCGCACTACGAACATTTCGTTACCGGGAACCTGGAAGCGGCGCGCAAAGCCTATGAACTGTGGGCGCAAACCTATCCGCGCGACGACGTTCCGCCCAACAACCTGAGCAGCATCTACTCCTCTCTGGGCGACTACGATAAGGCCCTCGCCGCGAACCAGGAGTCGCTAAAACTCAATCCCGAAAGCGGGTCCAACTACGCAAACGTCGTTCTCGGCTATATGACTGTTAACCGCCTCGATGAAGCCAGGGCGACAGCGCAGGAGGCCCAAGCCCACAATCTGGATAGTCCTGCAAATCACCTAAGCCTTTACAGCATTGATTTCCTGCAACACGATGCGGCAGGGATGGAGCGTGAAGCGGCAGCGGTGATGGGGAAGCCCGGATTCGAAGACGCTATCCTCTATACCGAATCCGATACTGCCGCGTATGCCGGGCAGTTTTCCAAAGCACGGGAACTAACGCGGCGCGCGTCCGAATCGGCCCAACGCGCGGATGAAAAAGAAACGGCGGCTACCTACGTGGCCGAAGCCGCGTGGCGCGAGGCGCTGGTGGGCAACATGAGCCAGGCAAAGCAGCAGGCGCAGGCCGCGCTGGCTCTCTCGACTGGCAGAGATGTGGAAGCTACATCGGCTTTCGCATTGGGTCTGGTGGGCGATGCCGCACAAGCCACGCGGCTGACCGCCGACCTGGCCAAACGCTTTCCGGAAGACACGATTGTGCAGTTCAATTATCTGCCCACAATCCACGCAGCCACTGCTCTACAAGGGGGCAGCGCCGGTAAGGCAATCGAAGCGCTTGCCCCGGCTGCTCCGTACGAACTCGGTTCTCCCGGTATTGCTCCCGCTCTTTACCTCGTTTACCTGCGTGGCGAAGCTTATGTGGCTGCCCACCAGGGCAGCGCAGCCGCAGCCGAGTTTCAGAAAATTCTCGACCACCCTGGCGTCGTCCAGAATGGACCAATCGGTGCGCTGGCGCACTTAGGCCTGGCCCGCGCCTACGTGCTATCGGGTGACACCGCTAAGAGCCGCACCGCTTACCAGAACTTCTTCGCTCTGTGGAAAAACGCCGATCCGGACATCCCCGTCCTCGTCGCCTCGAAAGCCGAATACGCCAAGCTCCGGTAGCCCTCTGCGCTAATCACTTCGACTCAGTTCTGAGAACTCGGCGCTGGCAGGTCTCGAATTTCGGCGGATTGGGCCTCGGATTTTAGCGGTATGGCAAGTCTCAAAAATCGGCGGGGTTCGTGACGAGCAGCCTACACGGATGCGGGGAATTTCAGGCTAAGACCTGCATGCATTCCTTAGAATTCTTTAGCGATGAGCGTTTATGGTCGAGCACTTCATCCTAGGATATCCCCGAGGTTGTACTGACCCGCCGGGATTCTTCTTACAGTAGTTGTGGATACGATGCACTAGAATCGCATTGCCAATCGCTCCGGCTAACTCGCCGATTGCATTACCTGCGTCTGTATATGGGTGTTGGCTTTGGATGTAAGGATTGATCTGAGGTTGTGGCGCAACCCAAGTATTAACTTCCGGCACGGGCATACTAGGTGCAGGTATCGGCACTGGAGCAACGATCGGCGTTTGTAACGGGGGTTGCAAAGTAACAGGCGCTGCCGCAGCCGCACCCATCGGCAGTTGCGATGCCGCAAGGTCTGCTCGTAATATCGCCGCCGCGTTTCTAGCTCGTATTTGTTCTATTGGCATGGATGGACGTCCACTAATATCAGGAGTTTGGGAAGGCGGCGTAGGACAGCCAAGGTGTGGTGTTTTGCCACCCGCTGCCTCTGTCACACAAGCATCTTCCCAATCTTTCGCCTGCTGAGGTGTTGCATACTGAGCGAACGTTGCGCCGGAGAATGTCAACGCAAAGAGAGTCGCGACGGTTGCAGTTACGAGTAGTCGTTTCATTGATTTTGTCCTTTACGGGACATTACATGTAAGCACTGTGCTCGCCAATGGTACGTTGGTACAGGGAGTAAACTGGTCAAATGACCCCCCAAACAGCTAATAGCAGTTGATTTTTTGGAGATCGGGAAGGTGGAGATCACCTGTAATAAGTGCGGCGCGGTGCTATTGAGTGCGTCGGATATATTCCTTCACTGGTTTTGAGACCGTCTTTTCGTTTATCTGCCTTTTTCGACAGTATGGCGTCTTGAGCCGTTTTGGCAGCCCAAACACAGGTATTTCCCGACGATTCATACTCGTGCGGTTGAGGACACGAAACCGAAGCGGGCGGCCTTATCTCATGTTGGATGACATGAGGCGTGCTGTTCCGCGCTCGCAGAATTCGCGTGCGCGCCGGGTGCCATTCCTGTCAATCACGGCGAATCAGGGAAGTATCGTTACCTTCTTCTTGCCAATAGCTGCGTACTTGATCGCGCAGCCCATCAGAAGCGCCTCGTCGAATGATTCCCCAAATGCCTTCTGAGAACAAATCACGCTGTCCGCCTCGGCATTATCGCAAGCTGCTTTCCAGCTGGGCAATTGCCGGCTGACGATTTCGGTCACTTCATGGTCCGTGAGGGCGGCTGAGGCTTTGTGATTGTGGAATTCTGTTTGCGACATAGGTTGAAGAGGCACGGCCTTGGCCAGCGTTTTCGGCACACCCAGCTCACTGGCTTCGCCAACTGGGCAAGTGACCTGACCCCTGCGTTGCTCCTGGAGAGATGTGTAAATTAATCGACTTTTGCCAATCATAGCATTTGAACCCGGGTAAACAAGGTGGGCGGCTTTGCCACGGGCGGCAAATTCTCACCGCCCAGGATTGGGCAATACGTCAACGATTTTACGGTGCCCGTCTACCGCTTCGCCCACTCAGAGGCTCTGGTGCACGGTGAACTTTAGGATTTATTCAAAACGTTATTCGATCGGTCCCACCCCTCGAAAGGAGCAATCCGGTACCGTGCTCGATCTCCTAAATATGAAGTGCAGTACTGCTTTGATACACTTAAGAAGTCAATGTTGTCGCTAGCTATATTCTGAATTCACACTTAAATGCCCGAACTTCTAACAATTGCCCCGAGCGTACTCAGATGGGCACGAGAGAATACCAATTTCACCAAAGAAGTTGTGTTGAAGCATTTTGACCAGCCAAGCAAAAGAAGGCTCGGGTTGACCGGGGCATTGCTTGATCAGGTCGAGAACAAGCCAACAGCCGTCAAAGTCAGTCTGCTGAAAGAACTGGCAGCTCTATATAAGCAGCCGCTCGCCGTTTTCTTTTTGGATGAACCACCACAACGAGAGAAGAAGTTGAGGGATCTCCGAACTCGGCACAACAGAGATTCGGCAATTTCTCCGGCAACGATGTTAGTGGTTCGATCTGCGCGAAGAGCCCAGATCATTGGGCGCGAACTGTCAGAGGAATTGGGGGAACGCGTTGATTTTACACTTGGACAGTACAACACGAACACGAGTGCCACAAATCTGGCCTCCATGTTCAGAAAGCATGTTGGATTAACATTTGACGAGCAAGCTGCATTTCGTGAACCCGATAATTTATTTTCATGGCTGAGGTCAAAGATCGAAGCTACAGGCGTCCTTGTTCTAAAGGAACCGTTCCCGATCGAAGACGCCCTCGCATTTTCATTGACCGATGACCAGCCATTTACGGTCGTCGTCAACAGCAAGTGGGGCGGTCGGAGCTATGCACCAAAGATTTTTTCGCTCCTTCACGAGTACGCTCATCTTCTGCTAAGGCATGGCGGCATCTGCGATGATTTCACGTCATCGGTAGGAGGAGTAGAGGCATTCTGCAATAGATTCGCCGCAAGCGTGTTGATTCCGGCAGATTTATTTGCCAAAGAATTGGCCAAGCTTACCGGCGCGTTCGACCCGGATCAGATTGACTTCTACATAACAAAACTCGGCGAGATATTTAAGGCGAGCAGACCCGCCCTTCTTCTCCGATTCCTTGAATGCGGACTTATAACTCAAGAAATGTTCGATGCAAAAACAGCGGCATGGAGTTCTGGCTACGAACCAGGACTGAAGACGGAGATACCGTTCCGCGTATATCCTCACACCAAAGCCATAAATGGTAAGGGGCGACGCTTCTCTGAGCTGGTTATCCAGGCGGCAGCCGAGCAAAAGATAACTCGGGATGCGGCTGCCGATTACCTGGACATCCAACCCACTTATTTATGGAAGGTCGCGAATAAACTGGGCAAGAGTTTGTAATACCATGAGCAATCTATTTTCGATTGATCCGGCGTTCACGATCGATACGTGTGCGTTCAATGATATGTTTGACGAAAATCGCCCCTCGAATAGGACAAATTTCCCAGGTATTTGGGAGAATGTATCGGAACTAATATCCAAGGGCGAGATAATTTCTCACCGGGAAGTCTACGAAGAAATCATGGAAGGACCATACGACGATTTGAAAGAGTGGGCACACCAAAACAAGACCAAGTTTCTCGGATACAATTTCGGCAGAGAAGGAGAGATCATTGCCGAACTGGGACGTAACGGATTGACAGAGTTCGTTCATCAAAGGAAGGAAAAATATAATGCGGACCCTTGGTTGTTGGCGCAGGCAAAGCGGTTGAAGCTACGAATCATAACGCAAGAAAAAAAGAAAGGAATTGCGGACCTGCCCCGGGCGTGTGATCAATTTGGTGTCGCTTACCTTGATATCTTTGGTCTCGTCAAGGAGAAGGGTTGGATTCTGCACAGATAGAGATCGAGGCTCGTATGGGCCATTCGAGAGGATTTGCACGCACCGCCCTTCTTAGGACAGAGCGTCACCGACAGTAAATAAAAATAGCCGACAATATGCCCAAGACCGAAAAGGGGTTATGGAAACTGAGTCCGAGCGGCCTGTACGGCTTCGAGGAGTGTAAGTCGTGCTTCTGGATCGAGCAGCACCACGGCAAAGCGCCGGGGATTCCTCCGGTGCTCAATATGGCCATGGACAGCGTTCTGAAATCGCGCTACGACTTTTATCGCGAGAAAGGGCAGCTGCCGCCGGAGGTCAGCGCGGTCGCGAAAGAAGGAATAACGCTATTTTCCGATATCGAAACTCTCAACAAATGGCGGGGCAGTACAGCACATCTCAAAGTGGTGAACGACGATGTGGGATACGAGCTCGGCGGCAAGCTCGACGAAGTGCTGGTCGAAAAAGACGGACGCCTCATACCCGCGGACTTCAAGTCATCGGGCTATGCTCCGAAGGCGGACAAGCAGAAATATTATGTGCTGCAACTCACCGCTTACGCGTACATGTTCGCGAAGCACGGTCTGAAGTCGTCCGATCGCGCGATTCTCCTCCATTATTTCGTGAAGGACGCCAAAAATCACTCGCTCTCGGTGGAATTTGCAAGCCACATTGACCCGGTCAAAATAAACCTTCCGAATTTCGACAAAAAGCTAAAGGAGATGGTGAAGCTTCTTAACGGTCCATATCCTGGAGACGATCTCGTCTGCGAGGACTGTTCCTATTTCGTGGGGCGGCACAAAATCAGATCATAGGAACACGGTGCGGGTAGCCGGTGAACGTTTTCGACGTATGGCGGCTTCGGCGTTCACCACAAAGTTCGCGTTATGGCTGACGAAAATAAGAGGCAGCTTTTTGGGCTACTTCTGAACAGGACCAAACTATCCTGACGACGGGGTCTGGCGCCTGCCTTTCGTCACCCATGCACACTGGGCTCATAATTCCTCTGCTTCTTCTTCAGTGAATTTGACCTTTTCGTTTCTTGTCAGAATTCGACGAAAATAGACATTTGGTTAATCACGGGATCGAAAATCACTTTATCTAATGCTTTCAATAGCTCCATCATCGCACTACAGGGCAACATATCTTCCTATAAAGGATAGCTGTCTTTAGACAGCCATTCGGAGGTTTTGTCGCCTTTGGCTCATGCCTCTAGTTCCTTAGAATAATTATAACCTATAGGTTATAATTATGATATGAGTAACAAATTGGCGGTTATTGGACATAAGTGGCACGCCGGCCAGTCCATCATCGAGATCCTCGTCGCCATCGCGGTCGGCGCGCTTCTTCTGATCGCCGCTGCCGCGGTCATCGCTCCGATCCTTAGGGCAAACACCCAGGCCACGCGTTTGCAGGCCGCCGCCGCACTTGCGAACGAGCTCGCGAACAACCTGCGCGTCTGGTCGGAAGGCAACTGGACCAAAATATTGAACCTCGCGACATCCTCCGCGAACACATATTACCTGCACGCGACGAGCCTCGCCTTTCACGATCGCCACGGGAACGGAAAGCGTAACGGTCTCGACCACCACGTTTTCCCGCTACTTTTATGTCGATGACACGATGCGCGATGCGGGCGGCAACCTCGTGTCTTCGGGAGGATCGTACGACCCGTCGACAAAAAAAATCACCATAGGCTACAACTGGCCCGGAGGTACGACGACCACATTCTCTTTTCTGCTCGCGCGTTACCGCGACAATGCGTTCGACCAGACCGACTGGTCGGGGGGAGGAGGGGTTGGCGGCGCGGTGACGACGACGAATAGCCAATTTGCGAGCTCGACGAATATAAATACGAGCGGTACGACGGGATCTTTCTATATTGCGAATCTTACGAGCGGTGCCCTCAGTTTTATCCAGGTCGGGAGCACCACCATCGGCAGTAGCGGTTCTCCGTCCTCCAGCTCCACTGCTTCGTTCACGAGCGGTAATACTGCGGGTGACCTTATCGTCGTCGAGATCAATTATCCCAGTGCATCGGTGACCGTGACGGGCGTCACCGATACGGCGGGCAATACGTATACACAGGTCGGATCGGTGCAGAGTTTCGTTGAAACCGACTCAGTAGTTTGGCCGGCCTACATATACTACGCAAAGAATATTGTGGGCGGAGCGAATTCCGTTACGGCACAGCTTAGCGGAAACGTCACGACCGATGCGGTGCACCACTTCCAAGTTTCCCTGTTTGAATTTTCCGGCCTTAGCAAAACCTCTCCGCTTGACACCTACGCCGCCGCGTCGAGTTCCGTGAGCGGGACCGCGAGCGCGGGACCGGTCACTACCGCTTCCGCGAATGAATTGCTTTTTGCCTACTTGGGCTGCAGCGTTGCGTCCGATAGCGGCGGCGGATGGATTACCGCTTCGACCCTTGATAAGGATCTTTATCAATATATGGTTGCGACCACTGCCGGTCCGTATACATATACGGGCATATGTAACAGTCCATGGCTCGCCGAGGTCGTCGCTTTCAAAAAATGATCAAAAATCCATTTTCCATGAAAAAATATATTGTCATCGCGGGTGCAGCAGCGCTCTTCCTCCTTGCCCCCCATCTTTCTTTGGCCGCCCCTACAGAAGTGCAGAATTCAAGCTCGTCGGCTCATTATTCCGGCAGCACGACCGGTTCCGATGCGGCGACGTTCAACAGTAATACGACGACGGGAAATACTATCATCGTGGGCATTCAATACAGCTCCTCGGCGGGCACCTACCCCGCCATATCCTGTTCCGATCCGAACGATGCCGCCGCAACGTACAAATTTGCGGCCTCGGGAACTATGGCCGCCGATACAAAGGGAATCACCATCCTTTATTCCTCGAACATTACCGGGGGCACCAAACCAACGGTAACGTGCACGCTCAGCCCGTCAGTCAGTTATGTCTCCACGGCGATCCACGAATATAGCGGTATCGCTTCGTCGAGCCCTCTCGACGTGACATCGACGAAACAAGCCGCAAGTACGAGCACCCTGCTCACCGGAACCTCTACGACGAAGGTGAACGGCGACCTCATTTTCGGCGCTTTCGCGGAAACAAAGAACGGTTCCGGGGACACATTCACGGCAGGATCGGGATTCACTAAACGGATCGATCAGGGGAATACGGGCGGCCCATCATCGGGATATACCGATGAAGACAAGGTGCAGACATCGGCGGGCGCGGTTTCGGCTTCGATGACGCTTGCGCCGTCGAGCGACTACGTTGGCGTGATGGCAACGTTCAAGCCCGTCTTTTCCCGCGTCCAGCAGAACGATGCCGAAGCGTTGTCAACGAGCACCGGTGCGGTCACGTTCACTTCTGCCCAGACCAAGGGAAACATGAATGTGGTGGCCTTTAAATATTCCGACAATGCCACATTCACTTCCCTCACCGACACCAAAGGAAACAGCTATGTTCCTTGCGCCACCGAACTCGATGGGGGAGGATCGTTCCCGTACAAGGCCGCCATCTATGCGGCTTACAATATCGCCTCATCAACGGCAGGCGGCAACATCGTCAAATTGAAAATAAGCACAAACCCCACGGACGACATACGCGTATGGATCAACGAATATTCCGGCGCGGCTACTTCCACTGCCTGCGATGTCGCTGCGAGGCAGGCCAATACGACGGTCGGTACGGGAGCGGACAATATGACGAGCACGGCTGCCACCACCAATGCATTGGATGAACTGATCTTCGGTTTAGGTGTCCCTCTTACTGGTACCGCAAGCGCGGGCACCGGATTCACTTCGATCAGTACGTCGGGAGGGAATATAGCTGAAGATGGAGTAACGACCTCTACCGCGAGCTACAAAGCCACTGCGAGCGATAACACGGACAGCGACCACTACATTATGGAGATGGCGACATTTGAGCAGCCGGCCGGCGGTCCTCCCGGTACGCCCGGCACGCCCACGTATGCCGCTGTCGCCTCGAGTACACTCACGGTAAATTGGACCGCGGCGACGGGAGCCACATTCTACAACCTCAAACGCGCCACGAGCAGTAACGGCACGTATAATTTATTATTGCCGACAAGCAGCGCACTTACATTCAACGACACCGGGCTCATACCTAATACGAACTATTGGTATGAAGTTTCCGCGACGAATGCGAACGGCACCGGACCCTTGAGTGCAACATCAAGCGTCACGATGACGAGCAGTCTCCCTACCACGCCCGGCACGCCGACCTATTCCAGTATTTCCTCAAGCACGCTCACGGTAAATTGGACCGCGGCGACGGGCACGGTGTACTACAATCTCAAACTCGCTACGAGCAGCAACGGTACGTACAATCTGCGCCTGCCCACGAGCTCCGCGCTTACGTTCAACGACACCGGACTTGCGACCAGCACGACGTATTGGTACGAAGTTGCCGGTACGAACGCGAGCGGCACCGGGCCCTTCAGTGCGACGTCGAGCGTCACGACGACTAACCCGAACAACAATATCAAGTTCGTTCAAGCCGATTCTTCTACCGGGCATTCCGGACCGGTAATTGGTGAGGCTTTTAACTCAAACAATACGGCTGGAAATTTTATCATCGTTTTGGTCTCAAGTTCGAAGGACGGCCAAACGTGGTCATCAGTAGTTGATAAGCAAGGCGATACCTTTGCGTCGACGACCGCCGTTAGCATAAACGGTTTTGGAGCCATGCAGATCTGGTATGCGATGAATGTCAAGGGCGGAGCGAACAACGTAACGTCAACGGCAACGATCACCGATACCAATTTTGCGCTCGACCAGGAAATTTTCGAATATTCCGGCATCATCGGGTCGAACGCTCTTGATACGATAGCGACGAATTTCGGCCAAAATCCCACGCCGGAAACGGTAGGTCCCACAACCACGACGAACGCGAACGACCTGATCTTCGCCGCCGTTAAGGATCCTGGAGCTCAGAGAACATGGGAGACCCCCGGGGCGAACTTTGCGATCGAGCAGCCAAATCCTACTTCCACCACCCAGGAATCGGCGGCCGAAGATCGGATCGTTTCGTCGGTCGGCAGTTATAGCGCGGGCATTACTCCCGATGGTCTCGGATCGAACTGGGGCATGGTCATGGCGACGTTCAAAGCGGCCGGGACCGGTGGCGTTCCAAGTGTTCCCGGCACGCCTACGTACACGAATGTTTCCACAAGCACGCTCACGGTGAATTGGACCTCGGCATCCGGGGCTAATTTCTACAACCTCAAACGCGCCACGAGCAGTAACGGCACGTACAATTTATTATTGCCCACAAGCAGCGCGGTTAGCTACAACGACACGGGACTTACGACCAGTACGACGTATTGGTACGAAGTTGCCGCAACGAATGCGAGCGGCACCGGATCTTACAGCGCGACGTCGAGTGTGATGACCCTGGGCACGAATCCCACTACAGCGGCCACCGGAACTCTCGATTCGGCGACCTTCGATACCGGCGTCGCGAGCGGCACGGCGCTCAATTCTTTCATCTGGCACGGCAATGAGCCCGCGGGTACGAATGCGGAATTTCAATTTGCCGTTTCGAACGCTTCTTCCGGACCGTGGAATTTCTGGGGCACCGATGGATCGTCGGCCACATATTATACTCCGGCGGCGAGCACTACACAGGCTCTGAACTACGCGCTATTCAGCGGTTATCGCTATTTCCGCTATCGTGCCACGTTGGTTTCGGACACCGGCCAGACGCAGACACCGCGCGTCGATGAGGTGATCATCAATTGGAGCCCGTGACGAGGTCGTAAGCTCGTAAGCCGGGGCTAGGCTCAAGGGCCCCTATCTCCTGGGGCGGCACAGAATCAGATTAGAGAAACACAGCTACAGATCGTCGATAGCTGCTAGGACTTTTGCGCAAACATTTGTTCGAAAATCCACTCCGGCGTCGCATGAGTAGGTCCCGGCGCCACCGTCTCAATGATGCGCGCTCCGATGATGTCTTTGATCGCCGGCCAATTGCTCTCGATCGAATTCAATTGAATTTGAAAATCCTCCGGCGATGGATCGCCGCGTGTGATAAATGCTTGGCGCGCAGCTTCTCGGTTTCCGTCGAACCACCAAATCACGACCCCTTTTTCTTGAAGTAATCGCACAACGGGAAGGCTCGATAGTGGGAATCCCCAATCAATCACGGCGGGATGGCCTTCTTGCGAAAGCCTCGCAATGAATGCATGCGGATTCCCGCGGAGAAGTTCTATCAGTGACAGCTTGGGCTCCGTACCTTGACCGCGCAGAAGTTGATCGAAATCCAGATGTAAAAATCCCTGCCGTCGTTCGAGCCACTCGCAGTAGTAAGTCTTCCCAGAGCCAGGAATTCCGCACACATGCACAATCTCCGTACGGATCATTGTGCTGGATCCTACTCTCCACCAAGAAGAAGTCAAAGGTCGAGAGGTGCCAGCATGATGCAGGTACAAATAAAAAAGAGAGGCAGCCTGTTTTGGGCTACCTCTGAGGGTGGTTAGACAATCTGAACGAGAGTTGCTTTCGCTTTCTGTGAATCGCCCAGGCACACCGGCAAGAACTCACACTGCCGACACCATTTGCCGGGGCGTTTGTAGAAGTTTCGGCTTTCGATCTGCCCGGCGACAATCTCGACCTTCTCGAGATATTCGAGCACCTGTTCCGGCGATCGGTGTGTCTTGTGCCATTCGACTTGGGGCGTCGCGGTCTTGGTGAGGACACAGACGGTGAGTTGCCCGGCATCAGGTTCCGCGAGCGTGTATGCCGAGAGTTGATCCATCAACGCGACTTCGTGGTCTTCATAGTCCGAGATCGATGTTTTGAATTCCACGATCGTCCGCTTGCCTTCGATTTCAGCGATCAGGTCAATGGTTCCAATAAACGGTGGACTCAGATTGCTGAGGCTGAACTCAAAGGCTGTCTCGACGGAGATTACCTTGGCGATTTTCTCTGCGTCGTAGCGACAGAATGTCTCCAGCAGCCGTGCACCCTTTTCGTTCAAGCTCTGCCAGGACTCCCTGCGCGAGTATCGAAGCTCGATGTCGCGAAGCGCCTGCCATTCCCGCTTGAACGTCGCCACCGCGTCGGCCTTTCGCCGAAAGTATTCGGCCAAGGCCAAGTGGATCACCGAGCCGAACGCCAAGCTCGCGTTTTCAATCTTGGTCCGAAGCCTCTCGACGTAGTGGAGCCGGTACTGTTCTGGGCACGTGAGATACTTCTGGATGCGTGAGTGAGAGAGATGCGGAGTCGCCCCCGCATCTTGGCGTTTTTCCTTCGCCCGAACGAATATCTCCGTCATTGGCGGTACTCTCCGTTCGCGCGTCCTGGAAGCGGAAGGACTTGCGTGACGTTGAGGTAGCGGCCATCCGAGCTCTGTTGCGTGACCACGCGGCACGGCAAGTTGAGCCGCATACCGGGCTCAATCGCGGTAGCGTAAATCTGCTCACCGGCCGCCGTGATTGCTTTGGCAATTTGATCGACAGACCCGAAGAACCGCGCGCGCTGTCCGTTGACCTGAACATTGAGAAAAAAACGCTCGCCGTACTGGCCGTTTGAAACACCGACATCGATCAACCGGCCGAATGTGACGCCGTTGGTTTTTGGAGGTGTCGGCGCACTGGTCCTCGCGGTGGTTGGTTTGGCATTTCCCCCGTTGAGAAAGCCCTTGACGATCTCGGTCTGCAACTTGAGCGTTTTGAGCGCACGGCTCTTCACTTCGCTGTCCGTCAAACCGACCAGAGCGAACGAGAACTCAATTGAAACGGAGTCGATTCGTCCGTCCGGGCTGATACTTCGCTTGATGAGCATCTGAGTCGCGTCCGGTTCGCTCTTTGCCGGTGGAACCTCTGCCGGCGCTTCATTCTGAATCGCAGCGCGCTCCTCATCCGTTTCGCGCTGGGCCTGCACGTCGCCGGTGCCGTTGTGAGGTTTGTGGCCTTCAACCGCGAGTACGTGCTTGCATTGCCATGCCGGGTCTTGCGCTGCGTGTTTCTCGAAGTCGGGACACGTGCAGTGAAGCCCGGTGCCATTCGTCGAGACCGTATAGAATCTCGACGGATTGCCGGCCGATCGCACGCGCCATCCTTCCGGTGCTGCGGTGATGACATACACATCTCGTTCTGCCCTCTGTTTACGCACTTCGAGCTGTCCTTCGGTCATCGCTATCTCCTTTTGAGTTGGGAATGTGCTGAAAGGCTCAGGGTGTGAGCCTCGCGCTCAGAGTAGCGATTGCAAGAAAATGAAGAAGGCGGGCGAAGTTGCCGCGAGTGGCGTGTTCATAGTGCTTTCAATGCGTGGCAGTATCGCCCGTCTTTTTTGTGTGCCCCAATTCGATAGCCTGATGCGGTGAATAGTCCCTCGGAAAATAATCCAAGCCCGATCACCGTCCTCGCCGAGACCAATTTCCGCGACGCGCGGCGGCGATTTGGCATCAAGCGCGCCGACCGCCGCGCCCATGTGTACTTGATCGGAAAAACGGGAACCGGCAAGTCGACTCTGATCGCGAATTTGGCGCGTCAAGACGCGACGAACGGCGAAGGCTTTGCGCTGCTCGATCCACACGGTGATTTGGTGGAACAAGTGTTGCGTCATCTGCCACGACGAACGAAAGTCCGACGTGGTCTACTTCAACGTGCCGGATACCGTTCACCCGATTGCCTTCAATCCACTTCAAGCGACACAAACAGAATCCCGTCCGCTCGTCGCTTCGGGCCTGATCAGCATTTTCAAAAAGATGTGGGCGGAATTCTGGGGACCTCGCATGGAGTACGTCCTGCGCAATACGCTGCTGGCGCTACTCGAGTTTCCCGGCAGCACGCTTCTTGATGTACCCAAGATGCTCGATGATTCCGTGTTTCGTGCCCATGTACTCGCGGTCGTGCAGAATCCGCAGGTGCGCCGCTTCTGGCTGCGCGAATACCAAAGCTATCCAGCACGATTCCGCGCCGAAGCCATTGCGCCGATACAGAATAAAGTCGGCGAATTTCTCGTGAACCCCATCTTGCGCCGCATCGTCGGCCAGCCGAAAAGCACCTTCGATCCGCGACAGGTGATGGATGAAGGAAAAATTCTTCTCGTAAACCTCGCAAAAGGCAAAATCGGCGAAGACACGGCGTCTCTACTTGGCGCAATGCTTGTAACGAAGATCGGCCTTGCTGCGTTGAGCCGCGCTGATGTTGGGGAGGAAAGCCGGCGGGATTTCTACCTCTATGTGGATGAGTTTCCCTCGTTCACGACGAATGCCTTTGCTTCGATGCTTGCTGAGATGCGCAAATACCGAGTCGGCCTCGTACTGGCCCAACAGCACATGAGCCAGCTCGATGAGACCGATGCGAGACGCGATTCTCGGAAACGTTGGAACGACTGTCGCATTTCGCGTCGGACTGACGGACGCCCTACTTCTTGAGAAGGAGTTTCATCCGGAGTTCCGGGCGAGCGATCTGGTCGGCCTACCGAACTACCACATCTATCTGAGACTCATGATTGATGGGGTCGTGTCGAAGCCGTTTAGTGCGACGACCTTGAGAGCTGCATCCGGCTGACAATTAAACATTTGCCTCTGCACGTGAAGCTGTCAAAAAAATCCGGGCTGGGCTGTCTATGTCCGTAAGGCAATACAAGTGGGCGCATTAACTTGTCATTGCTAGATGAGCTAGGTTGTGACAGACTCATGTTCAATTCCTGCAGTAGGACAGCTACATGGAAGCTTCATCGCCAACCGGAGAGCCTTCTAGGCGGTCGCCCAAAGCGCTGACCTACGAAGAGCTCGTTGAGCTTGCGAAACTATTTTTGTCAGATCCCACTAACCGATCGGTCGAAGAGGAATTCGCCGCCGGCTGCTTGGCGCAGATCACGAAGTTCGTTAAAGCGTACGCCTCTTGGAAATTTTTCCCAGATAGCATGGTTGATGACGCCATTTCCCTTGCGCAGCTGAATTGGGTGCGCGGAATCCGTGGTCTGCGGTCTCCGGAGGACCTCAACAAATGGTTAATCAGGGTCTCGAGAAATGCCGCCGTCACTGAATTCCTCCGAACCGTCATCGGAAAGGCCATCGAGGAAAGGAAGTCGGTGCCACTCGAAACCCAAGACGTCGAAGGAAAAATAACCGAGACACTCGACCTGAGAGAAAGCCGAGAAGGTGCTCAAAGATACGGAGCAGCGGCCTCGAGTTCCCTGGAGGATTTCCGCGGTAATGTCGAAAAGCAAAAAGTGCTCGGCAAGGTGCTTGAGATTCATATGCGGAGAGCGAAAACCAAGCGCGACCGGGATAGTGCACTATGGATCCAGGTCCTTTTGTTGGAAGGCATCAACGTAGGTGATCCCATTGACGAAATCACGAAGAGGCGCGGGACGACGAGAGCCGATGTCACGCATCTGTTCAAGCACGACGGTCGCGCACTTTATGGCATCTACCAAGAATTGGCCGGGGTCAGCTGATGAATGAATTCGAAAAGTCGGAATGCTCGATGTTATCCGACGAAGTAACCGCATACGCTTGGGGTGGACGCGGAGATGAATTGCGGGCTTTGGTTGAAGCACATCTGAACGAATGCCCGTCGTGCAGGCAATTTGTATCGTTCGTGCAGGAATTCATCGCGACCGCCCGCGAGAATCGAGCCGGTCCAGACGCGCTTCCCGGACCCCACCCGGACGCCTCCCTCATCGTAGACCTGGAAGCCGATACGTTGGACGAGCAAACAGCCCAAAAGGTCGGGCTCCACCTGCTCGAATGCAAATCGTGCCGCGACGCTTATCTCCGGCTCCGGAGTCTCACCGACAGCCAATTCGAGGAGCGCATACTGGCAGAAGATGTTGAGCTGACCCCTCGACAACAGCTCGAGAGGACAATTAAGTCAGTCATGAATCGAGCAAAGACCGACGATGTAAGAGCGGCTCTCTCCGGCCCGGAGAAAATTGCGGAGATTTTTCCAGAGAAGCGGAAGGAGCCTCAAGTAAAGAAATATAGGCCGGCGTGGTACCTTGACTTTGAACAGGCTCGTGCGCACTGGCGAAAACTTCTTGATGAAGAGCCGGATTCCGTAATTGAGTTGGGGAAAGTGTATGGTGTAGGAACAATTAGGGGCCTCAGTCGCATTGCGGGAGAGATTCCGAGTCCTGCTAATATTTCGGCAGGAAACTGGAAGTCTGTGCTTGACGCTATCTTAAGCCGGGGGTTGTTAGCGGAAGAGGTACAAGAAGGAGCACCCGAGGAAATATCGAAAGTAGTTCAAATCCCTGTCGGTGAAAATACGTACCAGGTCAAATTGGGCGTGAACTCAGATGGGTGGTACTTCTGCGACATTACGGGTCTCCATACGCCGTTTCGTACATCGCTGGGCGTCGTTCTGTATGTAATAAAGGGCGATATTTCCGATACGGACGTCTGGGGAAGGCATTTTGAGGACACGGATGACTCCGGTAATGCTTATGTTCGATCACACCAATCTATTAGTGGGGGTGTAAGCTCACTTTTGCTCACCCTTGGTTATAGAGGCAACGAGCGGTCGATCTGCTTTACTATTCCGCGAGATTTTATTTCTCCTTCTCCGGACCACCTTCTAACGCAGATTATTGCTGTCTCCTCGCCAGAGGAAGTGGACGAATACTTAAAGCGAAAACAGAAGACGATTGAATTCGTGCGCCGAAAACTCAGGCAGGAGCTGCCTGATTCTGTGGGAGCGAAGGATTAGCTCAGTTCGATGTATTCTTTGCGCAACCCCAAAGTGATGACTCCCGCCAACTGATAATTCTGTTTTCCCCTTGCAAACTGTCTAGATATCCACGTGAATTCGATTTTGCATCCCAGGTAACACGGACCCTCTCCTCGACAAACGGATCTCGCCAGCCCTACTTGAGAGATGAGGAGAGATTGGAAATAAGTTCGGTCCTGGCCACCGCTCCTCCTTTTCTAAGGCTCGTATTTTCCGTACGCGAGTGTTTGAACCATCGTGGGCGAACGGCCAGTTCCTGAACTGGCCGAGGCATAACTGGCTGCCGATTGAAAAATATCACATTCACGCCTCTCGCGCTGTCTATACCAGTGAGCCTGAAAGCAGACGCAAGCCAAAGAGCCTGCTTGAAGGAAATCAACATTCCGGAGAGGAACATGACCCACAGTCTTAGACCAACGTTTGAGGAAACTCTACTTGCAGTAGCCTCACAAAACATCCAATCCCTTGAACACAAGGCGCATACCGCTTCTTCGCTGGCCGTAACGTACCCCAAGAACGCGGGTGTCTTCCGCGCCATCGAATCTGAGGCAATCCAACAGATGTTCCGCGTCCTCGTTCATATGCCGTCGTATGCCAAGTGCTCGCACCGTGGCGGGCGAGCGGCCTTCCGTTGAAATGGCCGGGGCGAAACTGGCTGCCGATTGAAAAATATCAGATTCGTGCCGCTCGCGTCGTCTATACATCTGGGGATAGGACAGGATCTCTTCGCGGCTACCGCTTCGCTTCAGACTTTTCCCCGGTAAGAATCCAATCAATGCTTTTGCCGGAATAAGCCTTGAGCTTCAGTAGCACCTCGGTTGGCGGGAGGTTCTCGCCAAGCTCGTAGCGAGAGAGTTGCGTCTGCCCGATATCGAGCATGCGTCCGAATTCGGTCTGCGTGAGGTCGAACCCTCGGATCTCACGAATGCGACGGCCGATAGCCTTGAGGTTGGGCTTCCGGAATTTATGTTTGTGGAGGGTATGCATTTCAGTGGTATAATATGCTCAAAACAGGTACACGAGCGACAAAGGAGAATTCACGTGTCCACACTGCCAGCTTCGCCGACATTCTTTTCGAGGTACCGACCGTCTGAAATTCACCGCCGAAGAACAGGCCCGCATTCGCAACGCAGAGCAGCCGCACGGATATCGACAAGAGCAGGCACCGCAAGCCCGACCTTCAATGTCCTTGGGAGCCGGTCTCGTGGCGCTGATCATTTGGCTGTTACTCGAATCTCTCGTCGCTCTATTGGTCGTTCACCCGCATTCCGGTCTTCCGACGGCCCACGCTGTCGAGCCGGAAACAGCGTCGGCGCACAGCCGCTCGCATGTTCCACGAACTCGGGGCCGCCATCGGCCGGCGTCGCCGCGAGTCGACAAACCCGCAACCCCGGTACGCCGCCGGCTCCCATTATGCCTGAGGACGGGGCGACGGCGGGAGTCGTCATTGAGTCACCGAATCAAGCCGAACCAATACCGAACAAGGACGCGGTAACGAGCGCCGAAACAAAGCCGCGAGAAGAGGGCAAAATCTCGATGGAAGTTACCGGTGCGGCGCTCAGTGAACCGCAGTCGGAACTGAAACTCCCGGCTGTGGAGCCACGTGACGGGGCTCGTGACATGTGGCACGTCGGAACCGATAAGCAAACCCCGGTCGAAAACGCAAAATCCGGCGCGGATAGTCTCGCCATCACTGGCCGAGCGCCGGAGAGAAAGGAGCCGCAGGAAAGCCGACGGGTGATGGTGCAAGAATCTCCACGCGCCAATGCCCGTAGCATCACGGGAAACCAGCCTCGTTTGTCGGGTCTAACACGGCCGTACGTTCACCCCTGCCCTACCACGCGGGGAATTCCGGCGGGAGTGACGCCGAAACCGGGCGAGGTGCACTGCGTCGCGCAGCCTCCTCGCCTCTATTTTTCACAAAGCTTTGAACGCCCTGGCTGGTTACGCCGGTTCTTGGGCGCACAAATCATCATGAGCGGTGTCGGGTCGTCATACATAGTGAGGCAGCACCGCTACATTCCAAGTCAACCCCACATGACGCGGGAGATGCTCCGAGGCGGATCGCATTTCTTCGGGTCAAACCAAACGGTCCGCCGACCAGGTCCTTAGGAGGACTATATGAGCCTTAAAAGCATTTTCAGCGGGAACGAAACGGATCGAGTCCGCGTACCGGAAATCGAAGTGCAAGGCGACCGGCTCACCGTGCAACCGATCGAGGGCCAACCGCAATCGACCGGTGGCGGCGACGAGCGAGAGCAGGATCAAAAACCTCAGAGCTATCGCCTGCCGAAGACCAAGTGGTTTAGCCGGTAGAGGGACGGGGCGAACGCCTTCCGGCAACGCCCCGTTTCTTTTTCACGAAGGAGCCTCTTATGTTGACGACACCACGTTGGGAAGCCGAAGTGCGGTTGATGCGGACTCACTTCCCTCAGTTCCAGCCGTTTGCGGTACCGGGCGTTGAAGCGGGATTCCACGGCTATCTCGCCGGCATGCGGACTGGGAGGGTGTATGCCGTCGTGATCAAAACCCCCATTTCGGTATACCCCGAACGAGAGCCGGGCGTGTACATGGATCCGCACCCCGAATCCCATCACTGGATTCACGACAACCGGCTGTGCTACCAGCGCGAAGGACACGCGTGGAACCCGGCGGAAGACACATTTGCCCAGACGATGATGATGGCAATGAAATACGTTGCTGAATTCGATTGAGTATGAAGGAGCGAAAAATGCAAGAACTCGTAATTCCCAAACACGTTTTGAAAGCGATCATCTCTTCGGTCGCCGAAACATCCGACGGTCTTGAAACCGGCGTGACCCTCTTCGGTACGCGACTCGAAGAACCCACTCCGGTCACGCACGTGATTCTCGCGGTCACGGGTCCCGGCAGGCGGTCCACGCACGAGCCGGCGCATTACTCGGGGGACGACGACCACACGAATGCCGTGCACGACGCGCTCCGGAGCGCCATGCCCGGAATCCGCTGGCTCGGCGAGTTCCATGTGCATCCCCAGGGCATGACGTGGCTCTCGGGCGGTGACCATAGAACCGTGCGGCAGATCCTGACGGGCTCCGATAAGACGCTCCACCCCGAGGAATTCATCGCCGGAGTGATGCAGCGGAGAAACCGTGCGGTCGATATCTACCCTTATCACTTCACTCGCGAGTGCTTGGAGGGTAGCGCGATGGGAATCCGAGTTGTGGATTCCGACGATCCCGTGATTCACCAAGCGAGACTCGAAGCGATCGAAAAAGGAGACGCACATGATCGATCCGGTATTTGCAAGGAACCCGAAGGAAGCGGAACGGCTCTCCCAGAAACACCTCGCCATAATTGGCTGCGGCAGTGGCGGAAGCGCCTTGGCAAGCATGGCCGCAAGAGCGGGGATCGGCCGGTTCACGCTGGTTGATCCCGACGTTCTCACACTCGCGAACGTCGGTCGCCACATCCTCTCCCGCGGTGATGTCGGCCAATACAAGGCGCTTGCGATGAAGCGGGCCATTGAGGAGTTGAACCCTGCGGCGGAAGTCGAAGCCGTCTGCGGTCGCTTCGATGACCTAGCCCGCACGCCGGACATCGTCGTGGCGGCGACGGACTCGTTCTCGTGCGAGTCGTCGATCAACGGATATTCGCTGCGCGAGAACATTCCTGTCGTGTACGGCGGATGCTGGGGCGAGGCCTCCGTCGGCGAGATCCTCTACGTCGTGCCGGGGAAGACGCCATGCTATGAATGCTACGCGGGCTTCCGGCGGGACACGGTCGAGATTCCCGCCGATCCCAGAAAATATACGGACCCCGAGTTCGACGCGACGAAAGCCCCCGGCCAGGCCGGACTGTGGGCCAACATCCTCGTCATTACGGGGATCATGTTCCAGGTCGTCCTCGGATTGCTGGATGAGGAAAGCGACCGCGGGCAGCTTATCGATTACGAGCACACGCTTTTTCTCGCGAACGTTTCGAAGTACGACTCGGGCCTGGCGCCGCTTGCCGTGACCTTCGGCAAAGTGAAGAAAGGTTGCGCGATTTGCGACGAGTCGATGCTTGCCGACCTGGGGAAGAATCTCGCGATGGATACGACGCCGACATCCGGCGCTGACGCGCAGACGCCGGAAGCGAAGAACGTGGCCGTATCGAGGAGCTTATGAAACACCGTAAACAGATTCACGAAAGCGAACGTATGGAATCCGGTCGTTTGCGGCTTTCCGTTCCCGGCCTCGACGCTGCGGTCGCGGAACTGCATGCCGCTTACCCCGAATTGACCGGCGCATCCATCGAAAAAATACTTGGCCTGCCGACGAGAAGTGGCGGAATGCAAGAGCATGCGGAATCTCACGACGAGGGAACCACGAACCCATGAGAGTCCCTTTCATCGCGTCCTGGGCCGAAAAATCGCGTGTGCACGCGGCGTTCGCCCTGTCTCTTTCGGCAATTCGACCCGAGTGCTCGCTCGTCTCGGCAGGGGCGGTGAGGCAGCCCGAGAAGCTATGGATAGACGCGCACTTGCGGAATGTGCGGCTGCTGAGCCTGCTGGCGCATTGGCGCCATGCCGCATGCTGGGAGTTGCATCTGCAGAGCGCACCTTCTCTCGATCTGGCGGTACCTGGCGGGAACGAAATCAAGCTCGTCTGCCACGTCGTTGCCGAGGACAGGCAACGCGCCATCGAGTCGGCGTTGGCTGACAGCGTCGAAGTCGACGCAATTCTCAGAACCTTTTGGCCGTCCGCCGATTGGACATTCGTCGAGTATGAGCGCGTCGGCGGCGGCCCGCGCCCATTCGAACCGGAGTCATGCCTCGCGATCTGCCGTCGCGCCGAACGTGTTTCCCTCGCGCAACCCTTTGCTGCGGAACGAACCACGATGGGGTATCAAGCAGCCGGCCCTGAGCGGTGCCGAACCTCGATGAGGACTGAGCTTCGGCATGTTTTCCCCTGGGCGCCTTCTTCCGGCGAGGACTTCACTGCCATCTTCAAATCGCTACTCGCTGTGCCCACTCCTCGCTGGATAATCATGCGCGCAGGAAATGATCCGCACGGCCTGGCGCGCAAGCATGCCCTCCGACGCCTGGAAAATGTTGTCGATACCTGTGAGCGATTTCTTGCGGGCGCAGAGCGCGCGCAGATAACGCTCTCCGAACAGGCCCGAGCGATCAGAGATGCAAGCCTCAATCATTATGCTCGGCTCAGAGAAGGCGCATTGCGCGGCGCCGTACTCGTCTTCTCGCCCGGCCGTCCCGACTACGTTGCGGCGAACATCGTCGGTCAGTGCATTACCGGAGATCATTCCAGCCGGCACGATGGAAAACGCGTTAGAAGGCGGATTCTCCGTTCGAGCCGTCGATCCTGAACAGGCCCTTGGCGCGTTCAAGTTCTTCGAAGACGAAGTGCTATCAGCCGAAGAGAGTGCCTGCGCATTTCGGCTCCCGATCATCGGTGAAGAATGTGATCTTGGTCTCAGAGTCCACCGCTATCGAACGGTCATGTTTCAGCCCAGCTCCTCATCGGACGGCACTTCCCGCATTCAGGTCGGCGTAAACATGCACCGAGGCGTGGCGCGCCCGGTTGAAATCACTGAGGACGATGTGATGCATCATCTGCTCGCTCTCGGCGCCACCGGAACCGGGAAGAGCACATGGTTGCTCGATCTCGTTCTCCAAATCTCAAATGCGGGCCACGGTCTCGCGCTGGTCGATCCCGCTGGCGATTTGGCGGACGAGTTCCTCGCCCGATATCCGCGCGGGCGCTCCGAAGACCTGATGATCGTCGACTTCAATGACCGTGATTTCCCCGTGCCGCTCAACTTGCTTGCGTGGGAGAGTGTCGAGGAACGCGACCTCATCATCGACACGCTGTACGGGACGCTTCGCAGCGTCTACCAAGAGCCCGAGTTCTTCGGTCCGGTGTTCGAGCAGTATTTCCGGAGCGGACTCAGATTGCTGATGGGCGATCAACTGCATCGCGAGGACTTCACTCCGACGATGCTGGAATTTCCTCAAGTCTTGAGGAATCCGAAGTTCCGGGCGCACCTTCTCTCGCGGCTCCGGGACGAGGAGGTCATCGACGCAGTCGAAGAGGCGGACCGCGTGACTTCCTCGGAGTACAGCCTTCGAAACATAGCGCCCTACGTGAATTCGAAGTTCGCCCGATTCCTGCAGGACACCCAGCTTCGCAGGATCATCGGCCACGGGAAAATGGCGCTAAATTTCAGGCACGCGATGGATTCCGGAAAAATCGTCGTATTCAAGCTGGCGCAGGGGCGACTGGGCAAGCATGTTGCCGACGTACTCGTGGCCCAAATCGTCGCCCGATTTTATCTCGCGGCGACGAGCCGCGCCGACGTGCCTCGCGAGCGGCGCAGGCCGTATTTCCTCGTGTGCGACGAGGCATCTGCGATCTGCGACGAGAACGTCGCTGGGCTGCTCTCACAATCGAGGAAATACTCGTTGGCGCTTGTCCTGGCCACGCAATACTTGAAACAACTTGAGGCGCGAGGCGTTCTCGAGGCCGTCCTCGGGAACGTGGGAACGCTGGCTGCCTTCCGCATGAGTGCCGATGACGCCCGCCTGTTGGAACCCGTGTTCTGGCCCGTCGTCGGTGCGCACGATCTCGTCGAGTGTCCGCACTGGAACGGCTATATGAAGTTGAACGCGAGCCGTGTGCGTTCGCGAGCCGTCAGTTTCCAAACCATCTGCCCGGACCCGGCAACGGCAGATCCGGCCTGGGCGAACGAGTTGACCGAGAGAAGCAGGCGGCAGTGGGGCGTCTCGGCCGAGGAAATAGACCGGCGAATCGAAGCGAGAAGGCGATTCGTGAAAGACATAGGGCGGAAGCCGTCGCCGAAGCCTCCGTCCTCTGAGAACTCTTCCGACGATTGGAAGTGCGTAGTCCTGCCTGACGAGTACGACGCTCCGAACTCTTAAATTCCGGATATTCCGCAATTGCCGGTGGCGGCCTGTCGCCGTCCCGCCGTTCCGAGCCCTGACTTCATATCAGCGTCTGCGCGGTCGTGTCGTCATATCTAGTGAATCACTCGCCCGGGATTCCGGTGCGAAATATTTGTCTGGAGGAATAAATGCGACTTGGCGATTTCATCGATCCGGAGCGAGGCCCGGCCAATGTGTTGAAACTGGCGGTCTATCCGCTCATCCTGCTCATCGGCCTTCAGCTTCTTGCTTCGCTCATGCGCGAACTTCCTGCGGTGGCCGATACTTGGATTTCTTCTCTTCCTGCTCGTGATGAGCCCGCTCGCCTACCTGATACGCAAGTACCGTCGGGGCCGACCGCGTGAGCAGGGAACGAGGCGCGGTGCTGAGCGCACTCCCTTGCTTCCCCAGAACGAGGAGGACCAATGAGCAAGGTTGCATGGCTCGCAGGCAAACTGTCCGGGCGGCGCATGGCGCAAGCGACGGCCCGCCACCTCGATTCTCTTGCACGGGCACCCGTCCGTGCTTCGCGGCGTACCGTGAGCGAGCTTCTCGCCACGTTGCGGAACGAGCCGGGACCAAAGGTACAACTTGGCGAGACCGACTGGGAAGAGCCCGTCATCGTGCCGCTCGCCGAATGTGTGAAGGCCTGCTGGATCGCCACAGGCGGCATGGGATCGGGCAAGACCATGGCTGCCTGCGCGATCTTGGAGGCGCTCATCGCCGGATTCCCTGACCTTCGGACGATGAGCTTCGGCGTCCTCGACGCCAAAGGCGAACTCTTCGAGCGGGCGCTCTATCTTCTCGGCGCCCGTCTGCGAACAGCTCGAAGGCCAAGCGCACGAGGAGCTGTTGAACCGCATCGTCATCATCGACTTCTCTTCGCGCAAGGCGGTGAGCCCGTACAACATCCTCTCCCTCTGGCCGTATACGGAGCGGGATTTTTTCGTCACGAGCCGTCTTGAAACCCTGCGCGAACTTCTGCCCGCCGGCGAGAAGCTCTCCCTGCGCGGCGCAGACGTGCTCAAGAATGTCCTTTCTCTGCTCTCCGAGTTCGGCTTGCCGCTTACCTACCTGAACCACGTCCTCGAGTCGGATACACTCCGTTCGAAGCTCCTCACCCGGTCGAAGAATCCGGAGGCGCGTGCCTACTTTGCGCGCCACTTCATGCAGGAAAGCAAGCAGACCGTTGCCGCGCTCCGCGCGCGCATGGAATCACTCTTTGCTTCCGAAGGCGTGCGGCTCTCGCTTGCGGGATCGGACGCGCCCGATTTCAGGAAGCTGCAGAACGATGGAAAAATCTTGCTCATCTGCTGCGCGGGGTCGTCGATATCTCGCGGCGTGCGGCTGCTTCTCCAAGGTTTGGTGCTGTCGGACATTCGCCAGGCGATCTTCGCGCGCCCCAATGTCCCGCCGGTGAGTTACCTGTGGCTTGCCGATGAAGCGCAGAATTTCTTCCTCACGCGCCAACAGCAGGAGAACATGGCCGACATTTTGACGATGGCCCGGTCCTTCGGCACGTTCTTCGGCTTCCTCTGCCAAAACATTTCGACCGCGGTTCCCGACGCGCGCGTGCTCGAGATTTTGCATACGAACATTCGCTGGTCGCTTACCTTGCGGGGAACGCCACGGGACGCGCAATTCTTGCGCGCGGCACTTCCGGTAACCGGGAGGCGCACCCGTCCCGACCTGCACCCATATCGGGAACGAGCAAGCTATTCCCCGGAAGAGGAACGCGCGTTGGCCCTGGAAGGCATCGCGCACCTGCCGGACCGCACAGGATACCTGTGGCTCAAGACCAGGTGTCCCGAAGCGATAAAGATCCGGACACGGACCATCGAGCTTCCGGAAGGCGAAGAGTTCCGAAGAATCGTCGGGGCGCTTCGCGACGAGGCTTCTTTGGGCAGGCGTCTTTCAAGGGCGGAATATGAAAGGCTCATCGAGGAACGGGATCACGAGTGGCTTGAAGCGCACGAGGAATCGAGTCTTGTGGATCGTTTCGAGAAAAAATACAGCGAGGAGCGCAGCGCATGGCAGGGATGAACGATTCCTTGGTCGATATCGTCCTTTTTGTCCTCGCGAGCCCCATCCTCTTGTTCTTGGCGGCGCGACGAGGCCTCGAGCGATGGAAGTTCTTCCAGTTGGCGATGCAGCCGGAGATCGTCTGTGAGTGCGGTTCGCGGGTCTCGCTTGTGGGGATTTGGAAGTGTTCGTGCGGATTTACGTATCGCGGGCATTTGCTCCGACCCTGCCCGGTGTGCGGCACGATTCCCGTTGTCGTGCGCTGTTACCGCTGCAACGTAACGACAAAACTTCCTGAGGCCTCATGAATGAAACCGCGGGTTACGGAACGGGATGTGCAGATCCTTGTGAGGTGCGCAGTCTGCCGCTGGCTCACCACAGCCCAGATCCGGCGGCTGTATTTCCCGGATGCCAGCTTGAACGCCGTCCAGAAACGGTTGCGGAAGCTCTCGGATGCCGGCCACCTCCGCTCGTACCGTGAGCATCCAACCGCGGAGGCCGTCCATGCGGTAGGCCCGAAAGGAAAGCCTATGGTTGAGGGAAAAGGAGTCGAGGTTGCGCTCGGAAGCGATGTACCCAAGCAACTTGAGCACCTCTTGGGCATAAACGAGATCCGCATCGCGGTTGAAACCGGTACGGTACCGATCGCCTACTTCTTTCCGTACTGGCAGCTCGCGAGTCTCGGTTGGACGTGGCACGTAATCCCGGATGCGGTATTTGCTTTGAAAACTCCTGAGCGCCGTGCGTTTATCGTTGAATACGACCGCGGTACGGAAACGCAGGAGAAGCTGCTGCAGAAGCTCGACAGCTACGACGAGGGGCTTCCCGGGTTCGTTTTCGAAGCGGTCCTTCTTTTTACCGAAGGGAAGCGGCGGTTCGACCTTCTTTCGCGTGCTATGCGACGCAGGGATCTTTCCCTCACGGTTCTGGCTGCGACCCTTGAGGGTATCAATTCGGCGGATTTCTTCGCGTCCGAGTTCGTGGAACTCCCCGGAGGCGTCTCAAGGAAACTGCTGTTGGCAGCAGAAGACGATTGACGCTTGGGTTTTCCTCTCCTTTCAAGGTCTCCCCACGAGAGGAGGGGCTTTTTGGCCGAAGTCGTTCATTCCCCGGACCTTACCTATATATAGAGCAGGGGTATTAGGAAGGGGTCATAGATAAAGGATTCGCGCTGTCGGTACAGCTAGGCGCGGGCAGCGCAAAGGGTTCGTGGTACGTGCCGACGTATCTTTGAAGGCGGGTACGCCGGGACACCATGAAGAAGTACGAGTTTCGCGACGTGCCGTTCATGAGCGCCCGCGAGAAAGGACTTGTGCTCACGGCTTGGGTGCAGTTCCTGAGGAACGGGTTACGGTTCGAAGATTTCTCACGTCGCCTCTACGAGCATCTCCACCTCCACTGCCAGTTCATCGCCCATTACGACCGGGCGGGGTTCTACCGGACGTATTTCGAAAACGGAGAGGATACGATGCGGTTCCTTTCCCAATTCGACAAGCGCGGGGAATGCCGCTCGATTGAATACGGGATGATGTCCTGGTTTGGGGACGAGTACGGGGATCTCGCACGGGCGATGGTTGAGGAAGCAACGCCCTATATCCCGAACCTTATCGGGCTCGCCCAGGCTACGCAGCGCGAGGCTGATCTTGCGGAGGCTCGGCGGCTTGTTGCGAAGCATGGTCTCGAGTTTCACTCCTGACCTGCCGGACGTACGTCCGGCACGTGCCACGAAAGAATTCCGAAAAAGGAGGGTTGTCTATCGAGAGCTGCTTTCTGAAGAGGTGAATGGCAGGGACAGGAAAGTCACAAAACCTATGCAACATCAAAAGCTGATCGAACAGTTCATTGAAAACGGAACAGAGGGAAG
Organism: uncultured Acidobacteriota bacterium; assembly: GCA_963841235.1. Classification (GTDB taxonomy): domain Bacteria; phylum Acidobacteriota; class Terriglobia; order Acidiferrales; family UBA7541; genus Palsa-147. Next base: position 57,514 of record CAWJBU010000006.1, read on the forward strand.
TGGAACTTACGTAAAGGCCGACAAAGGCATGTTGACTTCGAAGATTCCCGCGCTGTATTCGGGCAGTGGCTGGAGACGGCGGGAATCTCGGGAAACCCCGCTGGCCGCTCGAGTTGAAGACGAGAGCCTGCTCGTAAACGGTGCACGGCTCAACTGGCCCGATGCAGCGGTCACCAACGTAGTGTGCTCGCTACCCTTCAACAGCTCACCCGCGCGCTTCGGGGTGATACCGTTCCATTCGATCGCTGCGGCCTGGACGAATGGCGAAGTTCGCGATTGGAACCAGGCGCCGATTCCCACCGGGAAACTTCGGAAGGAAGTTGGCATCGTCGTCCCGAGCACGGGTGAGCGATGGCGGGAAGTCACCGTAAAGGACAGGCAGGGCCGGAGCAAACGCGGTCGGGTCCATACCCTTGGAGATAGCGTCGTACGGGTGCGAGACCGGTACTACCTCTCCGCGGTGGATGAGACCGGCGTGGGTCGCGGCATGTATTTCCTTGCGGAACTTTCCACGGACCGCGCACCTGCATCGCTAGAGGACGCGCTCAACTTCTTGAAGCCGAAAGTGGTCCGGGAGGCGGAGGCGCGCGGAGCCAACGTGAGACGCCAGGGAGAGTGGTTTGCGATCCCACGAAGCTGCTTACATCGCGAGCTTATGCGGGACGTTGAGCGTGGCGTGGCTCTTACGTGAGCGTCACGTGCTTGGGAGGGACGGGCACCATGAGTCGAAGAAGCTGTTATTTATCGGAGCCGGCCCGCGCAAGGGCGAAGTCTACGCTCGCGGCGTGCTCAGACACACGAAGGATGAGCACGTGGATCTTGATCTCGGCACGATCCGTTGGTACTTGGTCGTTCATAATATCCAGGGCGCTTCCTACACGTTGAGTGGAGGGGGCACTGCTGCACAATTCGACTGACTGGAACCTGTCATTCGCCTCTTCCGAGGGCAGCTCTATCACTTTCACCGCACTCGCGTCGTCATAGTTATTGAACCGGCGACCGCGAAATGTTCGTCACGATTTCTTCAAGCTTGTCCCGCCTGACCGAGCAGCGCGAATAACCCACTGCAGGTTGCACTGCTGAATCGGGCTCGCGCGGACAAACGGGGAGGCAAAGGTCGAATTCTGTCACCGTGCACGTCGCCGTACATCGAAACGGCCTTCACGGCGACGGAAGACAGACTGCCTCCCCGCAATTTTTTCTCAGAGAGAAGGGAAGTGCTTTGAGGCGGAACGAAGGGCTGGGAGGGAAGCTCGTCTCCTATGCAAAAAGAACCGTTCGTGATCGTGGAATATAGCGACAGTCAGGCGCTCGAAGACGGCGTGCTTGTTTCTTTTCCCGGCGAAGGCAAAGTCAACCGCGTGACACGAGCCGTGTTCGACCATTTCACAAAGCCTCTGGGACGCTCTCCTGCGACAGGCGAGGTGACCGACATCACCCCGCTCCAGGATGCGATCCGGGCAATGTTGAAGATCGAACCCGACAAGGACACGTGGCGGACCGGCACCTACGAAGGGAAGAATTTGTGGCTGATTCCAAACGAGGTCGAAGGGCTTACGCTCCTCTTCCCGGACGATTACTAATACACATTCACAACCCCGAGTGCCCCGAACCTGCTCTTCGTTCCACCTGAAGGCATCGATCTTTTTTCGGATGTTCACGAGTTTGTCCCACATGTTCCGTCGGAGGGCCGCACGTAACCTCGCGATGAGGAGTACGGATTCCTTCCGGCGGGACGTGAGACAAAAATGGGAGCGAGCCGCATCTCGAACCGGCGACGCACGACGAGCGCACGCGGCGAGGGATCGGCACGCTCCCTGTTTCTTCTATCGCTCACCCGCCGGGCGCACGGCCCGGGATAAACTAACCCCAAAAACCGTATGGCTTGGCGGCCTTACGAAAACCTCATCGACGGAGAACTCGACAACCGCACCGCAGGGAAAGTCACGGGCTGGATGCGCTTCTTCCGGAACGGGAAGCCTCCGTTTCGGGTGACGTTCGACCTCGCGGGAGACTTTCACGAAGACATTCGCGGGACGAAAATCCGGCTCAGGAACCCCAACCCGTCCGATCGGAACAAGAACGGGGGGACGTACGTGGACGGCATCGCGGAAGTGCAACGCGGCACCGCGGGGGACATCACCGCTGGCATCCCGCTTGGCCCGTGGACCGAAGAACTCGCAGAGAAGCTCATGGCGCAAAATGAGCTTTCTTGGGACGAAGTCGGACTTCGGGGCAACGAGCGGGAGGAACGCCGCAAGATGTTTTCCGAAAAGTATCGCGCGCACATCGCGGCAGCCGACCTGTATTACGCGTACGTCGAATATCCCTATCTGGAATGGTATTCCGATAACGGCAGGGTGGTTCTGGAGCTCGATCCGTCCCAGCTTGAAATCGTGGAGAGCGCTCCGGCGAAGAACGAAGACGCCGGCGGAGCTTCACGAGGACGAGAAGAGACGCAGCGAACGCCTTTGGCTCTTTTCTCGCGGGCATGGCGAAAGATTTCTCCGAAGAGAACCGCAAAAAAGGCGGCGATGGCAACGTCACCGGCATTGTGGTCGGCTGAGGTTTCACGCCGGGGTTCGCGCCCCGGCGGGTGGGCGGCCCAAACGATTTCCGTACCTGGTGTTGTGGGCAGAAGGGAACCACAACAACAACCATGACAAACTCAACCTCAAAACTTCAAACGAAAGCCAAAACTCAAACAGAACCCTTCAGCGCGGAGCAGCGCAAAGGGATGGCTCACTTGCTCGCGGATGCGAAGGAGCGCGTCGAACACGGCCTTGAGTCCGAATATTTCTTGAACAATCGGATCGAGGGCGAAATTCTTCCCAAGCTGGCGGAGGAACGCGGGGCAGCTTCATCGATTGAGAAGGTGCGGCGGTTGCACAAGGAATTGAAGGAGGCCGAGGCTTCACTCGGCAAACTTGGGTTCGAGTGCGACGAAGACGCCGACGACCTCTCTCTCGCGAAAGAGGCGCCGAAGGAACTCCGGCAGGCTGTGGAGAAAGCGCAGCGTTCCGCGCGCAACGAGCGTCAAGCTCAGCTCCTGAAGTTCGACAAGGCGATTCTCAAAGTCTGGGCGGCGCAAAATGCTGACGAGGCGAAGGGAATCGTCGAGGAGCTTCTCTAGGTCAATACAAATAACCCAACCCCTTCTGCTCACAACTCTGGGTACGGAAGCTTGTCCCCTCAAAGACATACTGGCAGGAAAAAGGAGGATCTACGGACGTGGGTACAGCAGTCACGAGCGAGGTCTTAACCAAGCGCGATACGCCACGGGTGTCGCTGGAGCCCGAAGCGCTCCTTACCGCCGACGAGGTCGCGGAGTTCTTACACGTGCCGGTGTCCTGGGTGTATGAGCGCACGAGAAAGCGCGGAGCAGCGAGGCTGCCCCACCTCAAGCTCGGGAAGTATCTCCGTTTCGAGGAGCAAGCCGTGCGTGAGTTCTTGGACCGGCAGAGAAGAGCATGACCGCGCCACTCCACGGCGGTAGTACAATCGCGATTGACGCAGAACAAGCTGGACGGGCCATCGGAGGAGGAACGATGGCTCGCAGACGTTATCAACGAGGTTCGCTTTTCCAGCGCGGCAAACGCCAGAAAGTCTGGGTTGCCCGCTGGTGGGAGGACGTAATTCAAGCAGCCGGCATGATCGGAAGGGTACGGCGATCGGAAGTGATCGGTACGGTCGCCGAGTTGCCGACGCGCCGTCTCGCCACGCAGGTTTTGTCGCAGAAGTTACAGTCCATCAACACCGGCAAGGCCCGGCCGCAGTCCGTCCGTACCTTCAGTGATTTTGTCACTGCGGACTGGATGCCCGTGGTCCTGCCGACACTCAAATACGCAACGCAGAAGCACTACCGGTACATGCTCGACACGCATTTGATTCCGGCGTTCGGCACGCGGCAGGTTCGGGAACTCACGCGAGAAGAGTTGCAGAGCTTTCTCAGCCGGAAACTCAGGAGCGGATTGTCCTGGGAGACCGTCCATCACTTCAAGTGCGGGTTGAGCAAGATTCTCGGAGCAGCCGAGGAATGGGGCTACGTCACCGAGAACCCGGCTCAAAAAACGAAACTCCCGCGACGGCTGCACGGAAGGGAGCGAGTAGTCCTCACTCCCGTCCAAGTGCGGGACATCGCTCTCGCCTTGCATGACCCGGCGCGTTCAATCACGTTGCTGCTCGTGCTCACCGGTCTTCGCGTCGGGGAACTCCTGGCGCTCCGGTGGGGAAGTATCGATCTGAAGGCTCGTCTCTTGCGTGTCGCGGAAACCGTCTACGACGGCCACTTCGACAGGCCGAAGACGAAGCGCAGTGCACGAATCATTCCGATCGGGGCGGAGACGGCAGAAATCCTCGCTGCCATCCGCCCTTCCGTCGTCGACTCAAACGCCCTGGTATTTGCCACGCGCGAGGGATTGCCGTTGAATCGCTGGAATCTCTTGCGCAAACACCTGAAGCCCGTCGCGAAAAAGTTCGGGCTTCCAGGCCTTACGTGGCATCTGCTGCGGCATAGCCACGCGACGATGCTCGATGCTGTGGGAACGCCGATAGGGACGATGCAATCGCTCCTCGGGCATTCCTCACCGGAGATCACGCGCGAGATTTATTTGCACGCGATACCGGAAGAGCAGCGTCGCGCTGTCGAGAGCGTCGAGAAGCTCGTACTTGGACCCAAATGGACCCAAGTTCGGGCTCCGGCGCAACCGGCATCAGCAAGAGTGAATTGAAAAATCAGGAGTTAGTGGTCGGGGCGCGCGGATTTGAACCGCGGACCTCCTGCGCCCAAGGCAGGCGCGCTACCAGGCTGCGCTACGCCCCGATCGCTTCGAATTTTAGCACGATCAAGAGCAACCTCGCGTCATGGCCGAAGCCGACGCGGCCCCGCGATCCACCCGCACGTCACTGCCCTATTGCTCTCCGCAGCGCTTGCGCTAAACTTTCGCGTCTGTCAGGGAGCTAGCTCCGCGTGTCCCACGATGAAATCAAACCCGGCGATCCAGGCGACGCCTTTACCGAAGGTCCGACGCTCCCGATCGAAACCCAGGCGCCGACCGCGGCGCGCACCATCGATTTCGGCGAATCGGTCGCCGGCGCGGTTATCGGCTCGTATCGCCTGCTCGAATTAGTCGGCGAAGGCGGCATGGGCGAAGTTTGGCTCGCCGAGCAAAAAGTTCCGGTTCGCCGCCGCGTGGCGCTCAAGCTCGTCAAGGCCGGCATGGACACGCGCGAAGTCGTCGCGCGCTTTCAATCGGAACGCCAGGCTCTCGCCCTGATGGATCATCCGGCCATCGCCAAAGTTTTCGACGCCGGATCGACGCCGCACGGCCGCCCGTACTTCGTGATGGAGTACGTCGTCGGCGTTCCCATCACCACCTACTGCGATGAACACAAGCTCACCACCCGCGAACGCCTCGAGCTTTTCATTCGCGTCTGCGAAGGCGTGCAGCACGCGCATCAAAAAGCCATCCTGCATCGCGATCTAAAGCCTTCGAATATTCTCGTCAGTGCGGTGGACGGCAAGCCCGTTCCGCGCATCATCGATTTCGGCCTCGCGAAAGCCACCGCACAACGCCTCACTCCCGATACTCTCTACACGCAAGTGGGAATGATTGTAGGTACGCTCGCCTACATGAGCCCGGAGCAAGCCGATTCCGCCGGCGTTGACGTGGATACGCGCACCGACGTCTATTCTCTCGGCGTAATTCTCTATCAGCTTCTCATCGGTTCCTTGCCGCTCGATTTCACCGGCACTCCTCCCGATCAATTCCGCAGCCGTCTGCGCGAAGAAGACGTGCAGCGCCCGAGCACCAGGCTGCGCACGCAAGGCGATAAATCCAGCGTCGCGGCGCAAAATCGCAGCTCCGATCCTCCCGCGCTCATTCGCCAGGTGCGCGGCGATCTCGACGCCATCACTCTCAAGTGCCTCGAAAAAGATCGCGCCCGCCGCTATTCCACTCCCGCCGATCTCGCCGCGGATATCGGGCGATATCTGCGCAATGAACCGGTCCTCGCGCGCCCGGCAAGTGTCGCGTATCGTGCGCGAAAATATATTCGCCGCCACCGTGTCGGTGTGGCCGTGGCCGCCAGCGCGGTTGTTCTTCTGATTGCCGGCGGCATCGCGCAAACCCTCGAGCTCCGCCGCATCAAACGCGAGCGCGATCGCGCCGACCGCGTCACCCAATTCATGACCGGCATGTTCAAAGTCTCCAATCCCAGCGAAGCTCGCGGCAACGACATCCGCGCCCGCGAAATCCTCGACAAAGCCTCCAAAGAAATCGACACTGGCCTCGCCAAAGATCCGGAGCTGCAAGCCCAGATGATGCACGTCATGGGCGTCGTCTACGACAGCCTCGGCCTTTACTCCAAAGCGGAATCGCTCTTCAGCCGCGCTGCGGAAATTCGCCGCCAGACTCTAGGCATCAAGAATCGCGACACGTTGGCCTCGATGTCCAAACTCGCCTACGTGCTCGACGAGGAAAGCCGCTATCCGGAAGCCGAGAAGCTCAACCGCGAAACGATGGAGCTGCGCCGCCGCGCCTTCGGCCCAAAGGATCGCGATACGCTCCAGTCCGCCTCGCAGCTCGCGTTCGTTTTCAACGATGAAGGCCGCTTTCCAGAAGCCGAGAAGTTGAATCGTGAAACCTTGGAAATCGCTGAGCGCGAGTACGGGCCTCAAGATGAAGAGGCGCGCATCGCCCGGCAGCATCTGGCCATCGACTTTGCCTATGAAGGGAAATTTCCCGACGCAGAAAAATTGTTTCGAGAAACCTACGAATATGACCGGCAACAAAAGGGCGACGACGACCCTACGACCCTTGGCGATGCGAACAATCTCGGCGCCATCCTCTCGCAACAAGAGCGCTGGACCGAAGCAGAAAAAGTTTATCGCGATGCGCTGGCGATCAAATTGCGTGTCGAGGGTCCCGAGCATCCCCAAACGCTTTTGACGATGGGCAATCTCGCGCAGGTTTTGGTGAACGAGAAGCGCTACCCCGAAGCCGAAAAATTGCTTCGCGATACCTTCGCGGCCAAGCTCAAAACGGTCGGCCCGGAACATCGTTCGACTCTCGTCACCATGGGCAATCTCGCCGAGCTTCTGCAGATCGAAGGCAAAAACGCCGAAGCCGAGACGCTCGTGCGGCAAACTCTCGACATCGAACGCCGCGTCCTGGGCCCCGATCATACTGATACTTTGGTGACGCTGAAAAGTCTGGGCACGATTCTGAAGAGCGAGAAGAAATACCCAGAATCAGAAAAGGTCTTCCGCGACGCGCTCGCCGGCCGCCGCCGCGCCCTCGGCGATGATCATCAGAACACCGCCGAATCGGCTTACGATCTAGCCTGCGCCCTGGCCCTCGAAGGCAAGCGCGACGAAGCCTTCACCAACCTGCAATTCGCCTTCGATCACCAGCTAGAACCCGATCTCCGCAAGGGCATGGAAAAGGACGACGATCTAAAATCCCTCCGCACCGATCCGCGCTTCGCCGCCCTAGACAGCCAAAGCCCAGCAACCGCCGCCCGCCGCCCACCGCAAAATCAAACTAACGAACTGCGGTAGCACAGCCACTCCTGGCTGTGTCGGCCACCCAAAGCGCCGGCGTTCCGCGTGCGCCTCCGTAGCGCCGGCTGCCAGCCGGCGTTTTTGACTTTTTTCCCCGACGGCTCTCTTCCCTAGGGCCTCTTGTTTTTTTCGTCCCAGAGCTTTGGTTCCCACAATTCGACTTTGTTTCCTTCGGGGTCCATTACCCACGCAAATACCCCGTTCTCGTGGAATTCGGGGCCCTTCAAGAGCTCAGTGCCGGCATTCTTTAGTTGAGCGATCATTTCGTCCATATTGTCGATTCGATAGTTAATCATGAAAGTCGATTCACTCGGGCTGAACCATTTCGTACCCGGCGCTGCGACAGCCCATGCCGTGGCACCTTTATCCTCTGCTTTGTCCTCGGTCCACTCCAGGGCGCAGCCTCCCCAGTCCTCAAGCTTGATGCCGAGATTCTTCTTGTACCATTCGCAAAGAGCTTTTTCGTCGGTCTTCGCTTTAATGAATACGCCGCCAATTCCAGTGACTCGAGCCATTTTTTCCTCTCTCTTAAATAAATTTCTGTCCGGTAATAGAAATACAGCGCTTCAATTTCAAATTGTCCCAACACCACAGCGCGGGGATTGGCAGTGCCTTACGCCGTCGCGGCGGTCTGCGCCGATTCCGGCCGCGCCTTTTTTCTCAGAACCGCTGCCGAAATCAAGGTGATCAGCAATCCGATCGGGAACGGCTCAATAAACGTCATCAGCATACGGTAAAGCGGTTTTGCATCGTTTACTTTCATCTGTTGAATCTCATCGATTTTCGCCTGCACCTCTTGCGCACTCTTGCCGGACGCCTGCGCCTTGGCAATCATGGCCGCTGAATACTTGTCCATGAAGTCCTGAAAAACCGTGCGGGACAAAACTTCCCACGTCCCGACGTAGAACAGGCACGAAATCAGAGTGATGCAGATTCCCACACCAAACCCCTTCGCAAAGCTGATGTGGCCATCCCCCACGTTATCGCGATATGACCGGATGCCGAAATACACCAGCAGGAATGACAGCACAATTGAGGTGTAGCCAAGGATCAAGGCCCGATCGTTCCCAATCCGGTTGTAAAACGGAATAAAGCAAACCATCAGCGACGACGAAATAACGCCGGAAATCAACCCGAACGTAAGGACTGTCTTTTTCACTTCCGTATCCTCCGGTATTTGAAGCTTGGCGACTGGCGCAATCTAGCCGCCGCCTGCGGAATTGTCGTCATCCTTTCGGGTGATTTTGGCCGGGAGGGCCAAAAATCATGCTTTGGACTGAGGTGGCCGCCTTTAAGAGCCGTCCTTCGGAGCGGTGTTGTCCTCCGGAGCGCTGTTCAGGGTATCAACCCGAATTCTTTTCCCAATTGCACGGCTTGCGTCCGGCGCTTGGCGCCAAGTTTATCGAAAACGCGGCTCGAGTGGGTCTTCACCGTGTTCTCGCTCACGAAAAGCTTCTCCGCGATTTCGCGGTTGCTCATGCCTTTGGCGATCAGTTCCAGAATTTCCAGCTCGCGCGGCGTAATTTCCAGCTCCTCTTGCTTCTTGGAGTTCACAACAAATGGCTGCCCGGCCGGAACACGAACGTGCACTTCCTTCACGACAATCTGCTTCCGCGTGAGCCGCAGCCCGAGCCAGATGCCAAACGCCGCAAATGTCGCCGCCGTCAGTCCGCCATAGATCTCAATCGAATGTTCGATGACCAGGTAGCGATACTCGGTCCACTTGAGCAGCGTGATGAGAATTCCGCCCGCAAGCCCAAACAGAATAATGTGCCGCCACAGGCGCGCCTTGGGGCTCTTAGCCGATTGCTCGGTGCCGGTAGAGGTCCCTGGAGAATTCGCCGTCGATTGCATCAGGCAACGCTATACCACATAACGGTCCGATAGTCCTGAGGGCAAATTAGGATTTTGGGGCAAAACTGAATGGAGAAAGAGAGAAACCAAGACTGTCCGGCGGAGGAAAGTGAATTCGATGGGAATGGGCACTCTAGGCGAAGTCTATTCCGACTTATCCTTCATAGCCTTTACACTTGCTTTCACGAGTTTCTTCACCAATGTCATTGGTACAGATTTACCCAGTGGGAAGCTAACAATGGCTTTCGTTGTGGCATAACCTGCCAGTTCCTTCTTATGTTTTTGTATTACTGAAGGGGGTACATGCAGGCGTATGTAAGGTTTCTTGAAGCTGAACCAGGCAAACATCCCGTCGTAATAATCAATTTCTGGGTAGGAATATCCGGGCCACTGGAAATAATCGGTGCGTTCAGTGGCACCAGGCGCTGCCGCCCGTATGGCGGCTCTGATCTTCGCCAAATTGCCTCGCGCCTCTTTTGGACATCTTGCTATGTATTCATCTACTTCGCTATTTTTACGTTTTGTCACGGTCGCGTTTTCCCGGCGTCCTAGTGCTTTGTTCATTGTGACTGAGCTGTGTTGGCTTGATACGTCTAGACCGGCTGATCGTCTGGACAGAGAAAATCTTGATGACGAGCCACGGGAGCCGTTCCTCGTGGAGGATTCGCCGGCTTACGGGAAACTTGGGCGCGCCGGAAAAAATCACTCTGAGCGAAGCGCTTGTATTACGTCGACGCGGGCGGCGCGGGCTGCTGGGAGCATCGAAGCGGCTACCGCCGCGCCTAACAGCACAAACGCAGAAACAATCACCGGAAATGCGCCCGGCATTTTTAAGTCGCCGAAATAACTTCCTGCCACGCGCGCAACGACAAGCCCGAACGCCGCGCCCGCCAGAACTCCAACGCTAGCCATCACGACGCCTTCCGTGACAACACCTCGGAGCAGATTTTTCGGCTGTGACCCGAGTGCCAAGCGGATGCCGAATTCGCGGGTGCGCGCGCTCACAGAAAACGCCAGTACGCCCGCGACGCCGACTACGGCAATCAGCAACGCGACCCCTGCGAACACGCCAAAGACCAGGGAGTTCAAGCGGTCTGGCGCAAGCACTTTGGCACGGATGTCTTCGAGAGTGGCGGCGTGCTCAACCGGTTCATCGGCGGACATATCCCGAATAATTTTTGTTACCGGCGTTACCAGCGCATAAGGATTTCCGGTGGTGTGGATGAAGAGATGACCGCCGAACAAGCCACCTTCCGCAAAGGTGCCGTAAATGGTGGGGGTGGGCGCTGGAACGATATGCAGGTCGTCCATATCTGGGACGACGCCAATAATGCGATGCGGCGACATTACTCGCGCCTTTTCGGCATCGGTGCCGGGCAGAAACTCGAGCACCGGATCGGTCCAATAGACATGCCGATTGATCGGATCCTGACCAGGAAACATGATCTGTGCAAGAGTCTGGCTGACGATCACGACCGGCTCGTGATTCTCGTCATCGAGCGCGTTGAAATCGCGGCCTGCAAGAATGGGAGCGCGCAGCGCGCTGAAAAAGCCGGGAGAAATCGTACGCGTCTGCGCGCGAGGATCGTCTGAGCTATGGGGATGACCATCGCCAGCGAATTGCAAACCTATACCGAAGTTCTCGGCGTCACGCCAGGGAGCAACTTCGGCGAAAGCCGTCTCGGTAACACCGGGTAGCGCGTCGATGCGACGGATCGATTCCTTGTAGAAATCGAGCACTTGCTGCGGCGATTTTCCGTTGTACAGCGCTGGAACGTCGACGACGAGGACTTTACGCGTATCGACACCGGTCTGCTGCGCTTGCAACGCGATCAGTGTAGTGATCAACACGCTCGCGCCGGCCAAGAGCACAAAAGAAGCGGCGATTTGCGTGACGGCGAAGATCCGCTGGCGGCTGCTGGTGCTGCTGGTAATGCGGACGCTTCCGCTGGCGAGGCTTATGCCATTCGCGGCGCCGGCCGAAGGCAGGCGCGGCACAAACGCCAAAATCACCGCGGCGACCACTGCCAGCGCTACGCCCACCCAGAGCAGGCTGGAATCCACCGTTAAATCCAGCGCGCGGACGGAGAAGCGCGAGGCGTATCGAGCCAGGATGGTGACCAATGGCTGCGCGATGATTAAAGCGACGCCTGCGCCGACACCGCAGAGCAGAAGGCTTTCGGCCAATAACATTCGCCGCAGCGCGAAAGTGCTGGCGCCCAGCGCCGCGCGGATCGAGAGCTCGCCTTCGCGGCGAACCGTCCGCGCCAGAATCAGGTTGGCCACGTTGGAGCACGCAATGATGAACACGAGGCCCGAGGCAGCCAGTAGGACGAGAAGAACTGTACGCGCGCCGGAGGTAATCTCGTCGCGGAGCATCCTGGTTTCAATGCGGAAGTTGCCGTTAGCGGGATACGCTTCGGCGTGGTCCTTCTCCATGGCGGCGTAGACGGTACTCAACTCGCCGCGAGCCTGCTCGAGAGTGGCGCCGGGAGCGAGCTTGCCGAAGAGTTCAGTCATGCGATGGACGCGGCCGGTGACCATTGTGGCGGAGAGATGATGCGGGCTGGTGACCACGTTGCCGATGATCTCTGTATCCGCGGGATACGGCACGCTGGGTTCAAGGACGCCGACGACCGTGGCGGAACGATCGCCGATGCTGCTGAGGCGAACTGTTTTGCCGATCACACCTGGATCTTTGTGGTAAACGGTGGACCAGAAGCGATAGGTGAGCACGATGACGCCCGGGGCGTTGGGACCGTCATCTTGAGGTCCGATGAGGCGGCCGAGAACAGGTCGCAGACCCATGACATCGAAGTAGGAGCCGCCGACGACGCCTCCTTGAACTCCGCGAGGTTCACCGAGTCCGACCATCGTAAAGGTCATCTGCGAGAAATCGCCGAACTCGCTCACGGAGTGAACGCTGGCTTCAAAGTCCCTGACTTCGGGCACGGAGAATGCCACGTTATCGGTGCCGAGGCCGGGGGCGCCCTGGCGGATGTAGATAAGCCTGTTTTCGTCACGGTTGACGAGCGGCTTGAGCAGCACTCCGCGCACGAGCGTGAAGATGGCCGCGTTGGCCCCGATGCCCAGCGCCAGCGTAAGGATCACGATGGTCGCAAGCCCTTTGCTGCGCAGTAGCGAGTGGAAGGCAACTTTTACATCGCGGTAAAACGACATGGCTCTTATCTCCCTCGTCGTCCGTCAGCACCATCCGTGCCAACAGGAAGACCCAGATTATAAATCACTTACCATAAACTAGTCGTTCGGGGATGGTCGTTTTCGACAGTCAATGTCCAGATTCGGACACTGAGCTCGTCACGGAATCCCGGCGGCGCGTGGCGTCTGGTTCAGAGGAGGCGGTTTGCACTGACCGTGTTCCCGTTTCCGATTTCCGCCGCCAGCCGCTCCGACTTTAGACCGAAGGGACTATTGACATTTGATAACTATCGTATCAACCTATTCCGGTAGTCCGCAGTCCTTGAGCGCGGGGCAGGCTCTGCGAAGTGGGCTCGGGTCTGGGCTGATGATTCAGCCCAGCGAGTGACAAAGACACCTCTCCGAACAACTCAAAACGGGAGGTTAGCCGCCAGTTATTTGGCGGGAGAAAAGTCTAATCGATACAATTCCAAAATTAGAATCTCCCGCAACTACAACAAAACAAACGACGGAGATCATTTCTAATCGATACAAACTCGAGGCAAGCGAACTCGCGTTGATTTTTTCACCGCTTCGCGTTGTTCGCAAGGAGGATTTGAAAGCGTTGCAAGCCGCGGCTGATGCGCATCAGCCCGGACGCGGATCCGAAGTCCGAGGCGGGCATCGTGGATTGCGCGATGGCTTGCCAGAGTGGAGGGACCTTGGGAACTATCGAGCCGGTTTTGCCGAAGCCGCACATTGTGATTTTGGGGAAGTCGGCGGTGGCGCAGACTTTGGCGCGATTGGGTAAGGCGATTGGTTATGAGATTTGCGTGACGGCGCCGGGGATCGCGAAAGAGAATTTTTCTTCGGCGGACGCGATTGGCGAGGATTTCGATTTGACGCGATTCCGGGTGACGCCGCAGACATTTGTGGTTGTTTCGACGCAAGGCGAGTCGGATGAAGCGGGGTTGGAGGCGGCGGCGCGAACCGACGCGGCGTATGTCGCATTCGTGGCGAGCAAAACGAAGGCGCAGAAAATGTCTGAGGACTTGCTGGACAAAGGCGTGTCCGCCGGGCGTGTGGCTGCCCTGAAAGCGCCGGCGGGGTTGCAGATTGGCGCGGTTTCGCCGGAGGAGATCGCGGTCAGCATTCTTGCGGAGATCGTGCAGGTGGGACGCAGCCGGGCCGGCTCGCCGAAAGCGCCAGAAGCTGCAGAGTCAAAAGACCCCGTTTGCGGAACGATGGTGGAAGTGGCGAGCGCGAGATACAAAACAGAGCGCAAAGACCGCACCTATTATTTCTGCAGCAGCGGCTGCAAACAGAGGTTCGACTTTGATCCCGCCAAATATCGAAAATCACGGAAATGAATCGCTAGCCGCCGGGATTTCGGGTCAGACGGTTTTGTCTTTCGAGTAGCAGAGCTTCTCGAGATTGCATTCGATGCAGCGGGGCTTGCGGGCTTGGCAGACGCGGCGGCCGTGCCAGATTAGCTGGTGTGAAAAAAGAATCCATCTGTCCTGCGGGATAATTTTAATCAGGTCTAGCTCGATTTTTTTGGGGTCTTCGTTGGCGCTGAGGTCGAGGCGCTGCGAGAGGCGCTGGACGTGAGTGTCAACCACCACGCCTGATGGAATGCCGAAGGCTGTGCCGAGGACTACGTTGGCGGTTTTGCGGGCTACGCCCGGGAGCGTCAGGAGTTGCTCCATCGTTCGGGGGACGGCGCCGCCGAACTCTTCCACGATCTTTTTGCTGGCGCCCATGATTGATTTGGTTTTGTTGCGGAAAAAGCCGGTTGGGCGAATGTCTTGCTCGAGATCTTTGGGCGTTGCGTAGGCGAATGCTTCTGGCGTTGGATATTTTGGGAAAAGCGTGGCGGTGACCTGATTCACGCGCTCGTCAGTGCATTGGGCGGAAAGGATGGTGGAGATGAGCAATTGGAAGGGATTGTCGTGGGTGAGTGCGCAGGTTGCGGCGGGGTAGGATTCGTCTAATTTTTCGAGGATTTTAGTTACGCGTCTTGGATCGGTGCCGCCGGCTTTTTTCGCGGCGGGTGATTTCGAGCGAGTGGAACGTTTGACGGACTTCGAGCGGCGTGCAATTTTCTTGGATTTTTTGGCCATGGCGAGTGTGAAATATAGCACAGCGGAAGTAGCAAGACTCACCGCAGAGACGCAGAGGGCGCAGAGCTACGCGGACGACAACTGAACGAATATTTTAGCGGGCGATTAGTAGGCTTTGCGCGAAGGGCCATTCGGAGTCGACCCATTGGGCGCTGCAGCGGTAGCCGGAACGCTCGCCCATGGCTGCTACTTCGCGGCAATTGTATTTGTGGCTGCTTTCGGTCCAGATGGTTTCGCCGGCGTGGATCGTGCACGAAAACGCGGCGCCTGGGATTGTTACCACTTGCTCTTCGCGGGCGCGCAGATGCATTTCTACGCGGCGCTCGTCTTCGTTGTAGCGCACGGTGTGCTCGAAGCGGCTCAAGTCAAAATCGGCGCCGAGTTCGCGATTGATGTGGCCGAGGATATTCAGATTGAAGGCGGCTGTGACTTTGGCGGCATCGTCGTAGGCTGCGAGCAATTGATGGACCGGCTTCTCGAGGTCGGTCGCGACTAGCAGCGCATCGCCGGGGAGCAAGATATTGCGGACTTGCTGCAGGAATTTTTCGCCGGCGGGACGATCGAAATTGCCGATGGTGCTGCCGAGGAAAAGAACGAGGACGCGTTCGCCGGATTCGCGGCGTGCGGCTACTTCGAGCAGGCCATCGAGATAGGCGCGCTCGAATCCTACAACGCTGACAGAATCCAAATGCCCGAGCTCCTGCCAGCAGCGCGAGAGGGCGGTCTTGGAGATGTCGATCGGGAAATATTTCACCGGTTGGCGGGCGGCTAGAGCTTCGAGGACCCAGCGCGTTTTGGCGCCGCTGCCGCTGCCGAGTTCGGCGACGATTACCGGCGAAGGCAATTTCTCGATGATCTCAGGAGCATAGAGACGCAGCAAGCGCGCGCCGGCGCGGCTCAAGCCGTATTCGGGCAGAAGGCAGATCACTTCGAAGAGCGCCGAGCCGATTTCATCGTAGAGATATTTTGACGGCAGTTCCTTTTGCCCCGGCAGCGAAAGGCCGGCGCGGACTTCCGCGGCCATATCCGCGACGGCGGTCTCTGCGATGCGCTCGATCAATCTTGGGCGGGCGGTAGCCATGTCAGTCCTCCACGCAGCGAAACTTGGCGTAGACGTAGGGATAGTGCGGCTGAAACCAATTGCGGAAGCTGCGGCGCAACATGCAGGCGGCGGTGCGCGGCGAGCCGCCTTTCATCACGAAGTGTTTGCCGTCGAAGAAATCGGCGGAGTAGCCGCGATAGAACGGAAAGGGCTCGAAGCCGGGCAGGGGACCGAAGGGCGTGGCGGTCCATTCCCAGCCGTTGCCGAGAAGATCGTGAACGCCGAAGCGGCTGGCGCCGAAGGGGTGTGAGGTGACCGGAGTGGGATCCCAGGCGGCGAAATCGAAATTGCCGCGCGAGGGATCGGGCGGCTCGTTGCCCCAGGGGTAGTCGAGTTCGGTTGCCTCGCGCGTGCCGTAGGCGGCGCGGTGCCATTGCGCTTCGGTGGGCAGCGATCGGCCGGCCCAGCGGGCGTAGGCTGAAGCCTCTGCGTGGCTCACGTAGACCGGAGCATTCAGCGGAAGCGGATATTCTTCGAACATCCCGTGGTAGTTCCAGCCGTCGCGGCCTTCGACCCAGAGAAAGGGATATTGCAGGCCTTTCTCGGATTTCCAGGCCCAGGCCGCGTCGCCCCAGAGGCTTTGATCCGAGTAGCCCGCGGAGCGGACGAATTCAAGGAATTCGCCGTTCGTTACGGGATAGGCGCCGATGCCGAAGGCCGGGACATGAGCGGTGGTGGATTCAAATTCATTATCCCAGCCGAATGGTGACGCCGGATCGGCCGTGTGCCCCGGCACGGCATCTGGATGGCGCAGGGTGCCGAGAGTTGCGTCGCCTTCGGGAATTTGCACCGTGGTGAGGCGCTCGACGCCTATGGGCCGGGCGACGCGCACGCGATCGGCTTGTTTCCTGTCGTAGGGAAGTTGATGGAGTAGGTAGGCCAGAGTTTCGGCGTGCATCAGGCGGTGCTCGATGGCTACGTGCACGAGCGTGCTGCCGGCGACTTCGCGGCTCGGCTCGGGTCCGGTGAAGGCTTCGGCCAGCTTGCTATCGAGCTTTTCGCGCAGACCGGCAACGTACCGGCGGACGGCGCGCTCTTTCGGCCAGTCGGACGGGGTGTCGGTGGGAAGATTGCCGCTGACGGGGTCGATGCCGAAGGCGAAGAGCTTGTCGAAGGAAGCATTTTCGGGCGCCAAATCGAAGGCGCCGCGTCCGAGTAGGTTCCAGTCGAAGGCTTCGAGATGGCCCAGATAGAAGATGAGGCGGTGGCGCTCGGGGATCGGGCGGTCGTAGAGCGCCGCGGGCGCGATGCGCTCGAAGAGTGCGTCCGTGTTAGCGCGCGCGTCGGCCAGACGATCGAGCAATGGCGCGAGAGGCTCCGGCGCACGACTTGGAGAAGCCATGGATCACCTCAGGGCAGGCTGGAGAGCGCCCAATTAAAGACCTCTATTGGATTCATGGCAAGCAATTTCGTGGCAAGGAAGTTGGACGCGGGAGGGCAGGGATAAGTTACTGAAAGCGAAGGGCGTCGGGCGATTTCGCGCGTGAAGATTCAATTAAATTTCGCCGCGGGCCTCGTAGCGCCGGCAGCTTGCCCTTCGAAACTCAGGACAAGCCGGCGTTTTTGACTTTCTGCGGACACGTTACAATTTCACCGATTCAACGCGATCGCGGGTTTGCGCGTTTGGCCGGGAAAGAAAATCCCGCTGTTTACGATTTCGCGCGTACTGGAGTTCATTGCCATTGCCGCACAAAAACGCCGGCTGGCAGCCGGCGCTACGTGGGCACGACGCGCTTGCGGGCTAGGCGATAGATGGGATAGCTCCCCAGCAGAATCAGGAAACCGTAGAGGCTGTTGCGCGTGTCGCTTACGATGGCGCCGGCCAGGAAGGCTAGCGAACCCGCTACGGCTGCGGCTGTGGTCCACGGGTAGCCCCAGGCGCGATAGGGGCGCGGCGTGGTGGGCTCGCGCTTGCGGAGCCAGAAAACGGCGAGATACGAGAGCGTGTACTTGGCCACGTAGAAGATGGTCGTGACCGCCAAGGCTTTGTCGAACGATCCGCTCAACAGAAAGGCGATCGAAACCACCGTGCTTACGAATAGCGCTGCGGATGGAGTGCCGCCCTTATTCACGCGAGTGATTCCGCGGGCGCCCCAGCCGTCGCGGCTCATGGCGTAGAGCACGCGCGTGGCGCAAAGCTCCACGCTGTTGATCAAGGCAAACAGCGCGACGACCATCAGCGCGCGCACGGCTGTGTTGCCGAGCGATCCGAAGATCGCCTGGCCCAGTGCCGCAATCGGGAGATTTTCTTTTGCGACGCCGGTGACGCCGAGCACGTGAAAGAGCGCGGCATTGATCAGCAGATAGATCGCGCTCAAGAGGAAAACTCCGTTCAACATGGAGCGCGGCATTTCGCGCCCCGGGTTGCGAATCTCGTCGCCGAAATAAATGGCGCCGTACCATCCGTCGAAGGTGTAGATGACCGCTTGCAGGACGAGAACGCAGGCGAAAAGGAGCGGCCAGCCGGAAGGAATGGCGCTGAGCGGGCCAGCGGCGGCCCGAGCTGCAAGCGACAGTTGCGGGCGCAGGTAAGCCGCGGCGATCAGGCCGAAGAAGACGAGAGCGGTGATCGCGCTAGTTATGTCTTGGAACCGGCTGCCCCAGCGGATGCCGCGCCACTGCAGCAGCGCGATTGCGAGGATCACCGCGGTCCCGGTCAAAATCGGATGGCTCAGGCCGGGGAACAGATCGCGGCTGTACTCAGCAATCAGAATCGCAGCTACGGCGTTCGCGCCACAATTGCTTAGCCAGTCGGTCCACCCGACGACGAAGCCAATGTAGTCGCCAAAGGCGCGGCGCGTGACGGTGTAGTAGCCGCCGGAGCTGGGGAGCATCGCGCCCAGTTCGGCGAGAGACCAGGCCCCGAGCAGGGAATAGATTGCGCCAAGCGTCCAGGCCGCCATGATCAGCCATTCAGATGGAAGGCGTGCGGCGATCTGCGAGGGAGTGCGCATGATGCCCGCGCCGATCGAGTTTCCAAGAGTTACGGCGATTCCGAAGGTGACGCCGAGGATGCGCAGCAGGCTTCCGGTTGAGGCGGGCGGGTTTGGGCTGGCGGCGAACCGCGATGGATCAGGCAAGGGCGGATTCTGCTTCGGCGATTGTTGCGTAGGAATCGAATAGCGGATCGACGCCGGTGAGTTTGATAACGCTCTTCACGCGGGGATTCATTCCTACGAAGGCGAGACGACGGTTCGTCTTCTGGCAATGTACGTAGGCGCGGACAAGCGCGCCGATAGCCACGGAATCTACTAGCGGAACTTCCGAAAGGTCGATGATCAGGCGCAGTCCGCTTACGGCAAGTACCGCGTCTACCAATTTGGGCGACGATTCATGGGTGATCGGCCCTTTCAGATGGAGAATTTGCAGCCCTTCGGCTGCGCCGGGCTGTTCGATTACGCGAAAAGGTTCGTAGGGCATGGGGCGCATTCTATGTCGGTTCGGGGTCGGGTTGGTAAAGAATTACTGCGCGGTGAGGCTGGTGCGTTCTTTGTCGAGATGAAGTGGCTTTATCGACATCGCGGCGATTAACGAGGCTGGTTGAATTTATAAACAGCCGGATCGGGTCGCACGGAGGCAAATGGCTGACGATTTCGCAGGGGTTACGCCCGCGGGCGCGGCAAGCGGCGCCCCTACGGCAGAGAAAGTCAACTGCGGCCGAGCAAATCAACAGAGCACGATGACTTCGTTTATTTTGGGCTGCGATTCAGATGTAGGGCTCAGGCGAGAGGAGAAATTGCAGGAGCTTGCGGAAGGCGCGGCCTCTGTGGCTGTATTCGTTCTTTTCTTGGCGCGAGATTTCGGCGTAGGTTTTGTGCAGCTTTTCGAAATAGAAGATGGGGTCGTAGCCGAAGCCGCCGGTGCCGCGCGGCTCCTCGGCGAGGACTCCCTCGACCGAATCTGAGAAGACGGCGATGGCGCGGCTGGCTTGGGCCAGCGTCAGGACGCAGATGAACCGGGCTTGGCGCTCGCTGCCCCTCTTACCGCGCATTTCCGCTAGCAACTTTGCGACGCGG
This sequence comes from uncultured Acidobacteriota bacterium, assembly GCA_963841235.1. Classification (GTDB taxonomy): domain Bacteria; phylum Acidobacteriota; class Terriglobia; order Acidiferrales; family UBA7541; genus Palsa-147. The sequence continues at coordinate 77,311 of CAWJBU010000006.1, forward strand.
TCGGCGTCGGTCGCATTTGGTCCGGCGTAGCGGGCTGAATGCACTCCTGGTGCGCCGCCTAGCGCGGGGACGACCAAGCCTGAATCATCGGCGATGACGAGTTCGGAGCTGAATCGCGAGTAGTAAAGCGCTTTGCCGGCCGAATTTTCGGCAAATGTCGGCGCGCTCTCATCGAACTCGGGCAGCGTGGCGATTCCGGGGACGCTTTCCAGTTGAATGGGTTGATCGCCGGCGAGTTCACGGTATTCGCGGAGCTTGCCGGGATTCGAGGTGGCTACTTGCAGACTAACGAGCTTGGGCACTGAATTTCATGTGCAGCAGCTCGCGCTGGACTTGCGTTAGGTGCTCGATCCCGGCGGCGGCTAGCTCGAGGAGTTGTTGCATCTCGTTGCCGGTGTAGGGGCGGCCTTCGGCGGTGGCTTGGACTTCGACGAAGCGGCCGCTTCCGGTCATTACTACGTTCATGTCCACCTGGGCTTGGGAATCTTCTTCGTAATCGAGGTCCAGAAGCAATTGGTCGTTCACAATTCCTACGCTCACGGCTGCTACGGAATCCTTCAGAGGCACCGTGCGCAGTATGCCCGCTGCTACCATCCGTTCGAGCGCCAAGGCCATGGCCACGAACGCGCCGGTGATGGAGGCCGTCCGCGTGCCGCCGTCGGCCTGGATCACGTCGCAATCGAGCCAGACGGTGCGCTCGCCGAGGGCTTTGAGGTCGGCGACGGCGCGGAGAGAGCGGCCGATGAGCCTTTGGATTTCGAGAGTGCGGCCGGATTGCCTGCCGCGGGTGGATTCGCGCGGGGTGCGCTGCTCGGTGGCGCGAGGCAACATGCCGTATTCGCTGGTCACCCAGCCTTTGCCCGAGCCTTTGAGGAAACCCGGAACGCCATCATCGACGGTGGCGGTGGCGATCACGCGCGTCTGTCCGGCTTCGATGAGGACGCTGCCCTCCGCCGTGGTGATGAAATCCGGCGTGATTTTGATGGGCCGCAGGTCTTCCGGTGAGCGATCTTCCGTGCGCAAATGCCATCTCCCAGTTGTTGGTGCGCCGGTCCCGCTGCGGGACAGGCGGTGACGACTCGCGTCGAAGCGGCCCCAGTTTGACGGGCGAATTCGGTCGTGTCAACAAAAGCTCGGCGAGGCGCGGGCGATTCGATTTCGAGAGGCGCGGCGTGCGCTTTCTCGCTTAGAAAAAACTTTTGCTAACTCGAAAATTTTTCTTGCACTGGCGCGCAATGCTTGTATTCTTCGCTGTGCGAACTCGCTCCGGACTTGGGCCCGAGTGAGAGTGGGGATCGCTCGAGGAGGAAGCGACAGAAATTGAGTACGGTTTCGCTGCCCGCCACCGCGCGTCCGCGCGTGATTTCCCAAACAAAAAGAAAATCGGCAAAGCTGACGCTCTGGCCGCTTGTCGCTGCCACCTTTTTTATGGTGTCCGGTGGGACATATGGCACAGAGGATATCGTTCATGGCGCGGGTTACGCGAAGGGCATTCTCATTCTGGTGCTCACGCCGCTGCTTTGGAGCCTCCCGACTGCTTACATGATCGGCGAGCTTTCGAGCGCGATTCCGGCCGAAGGCGGTTATTACGCCTGGGTGCGCCGGGCGATGGGGAATTTCTGGGGATTTCAGGAGGCGTGGTTGTCGCTGGTGGCCAGCATTTTTGATATGGCGATTTATCCGACGCTGTTCGTGGCGTATCTGACGCGAGTGGTGCCGTGGTTTTCGGTGGGGAATCGCGGATTGATGGTGGGGCTGGCGATCGTCACTGTGTGCGCGATCATGAATATCATGGGAATCCGCGTGGTGGCGATTTCATCGCTGTGGCTTTTCTTTTTGCTCTCTGCGCCCTTCGCATTGATCGTGATACTTGCGCCGTTCAAATTTGGGGCGCTGGGCGGCGCGAGCGCTGCGCCTTCGACGCTGGGCGTGGATTTCATCGGCGGAATGTTGATCGCCATGTGGAATTACATGGGGTGGGACAATGCTTCGACGATCGCGACGGAAGTGGACAAGCCGAAGCAAGTTTATCCGCGCGCGATGATTCTGTGCGTGGTGCTGGTTTCGCTCACTTATATTGTGCCGATTGCAGCGATGTGGCTCACCGGTGCGCCCGCGTCGGCTTGGGAGACTGGATCGTGGGCTGATCTTGCGGCGCTCGTCGGGGGCCAGGGACTGCGCGTGGCGCTGGTGCTTGGCGGGATGATGAGCGCGTTTGGGATGTTCAATGCGCTGGTGATGAGTTACTCGCGGTTGCCGCTGGCTATGGCGCAGGATGGAATGCTGCCGCAGATTTTCGCGAAGAAGAGCGAGCGGACGCGGGCGCCGTGGGTGGCCATCGTGGTTTGCGCGATTGGCTGGGCGCTTTGTTTGGGATTGGGCTTCGAGCGGCTGGTGACGATAGATGTGCTGCTTTACGGAACTAGCCTGATGCTGGAATTTGTGGCGCTGATCGCGCTGCGCATCAAGGAGCCTACGCTGCGGCGGCCGTTCCGCGTTCCGGGCGGATTGCCGGGGGCGATGCTTGTTGGCGTTTGCCCGCTGCTGCTTCTTGGGTTTGCGATTGTGCGCGGCGGTGCGGAGCAGGTGCTGGGGATGAGCAGCTTGGCGTTTGGCCTGCTGCTGATCGCCGGCGGAGTTGTCGCTTACGGAGTCAAGTCGCTGTTCCAGTCCGAGGAGACGCTTTCGGTGATCGCGCAGAAGCCCGTCGATCCGGCATAGTCTCCCTCCTCACGATGCGGCCTCCGCTTTGTACTTCACCTTCCTCCGTGGCATCCTTGTTGGCTGATGGCAACCGTTGATTACGTGATTGTCGGAGCTGGTTCGGCTGGATGCGTTTTGGCCGCGCGGCTTTCCGAGGACCCGAAGGTACACGTCGCATTGCTGGAAGCCGGCGGTGCCGACGATCGCCGCGAAATTCGCATTCCCGCCGCATTTTCGAAACTTTTCAAATCGCCGCTCGATTGGAATTACGCGACCGAGCCGCAGGAGCATCTTCACGGCCGGGCGCTTTACTGGCCGCGCGGGAAAGTTCTCGGCGGATCGAGTTCGATCAACGCGATGATTTACATCCGCGGGAATCCAGCGGATTACAATGCCTGGGAAGCGCAGGGGAATCCTGGCTGGGCGTTCGACGAGGTGCTTCCCTATTTTCTGAAGTCGGAAGATCAGGCGCGCGGGGGCTCGGAGCTGCATGGCGTGGGCGGGCCACTGCGCGTGGAGGATTTGCGGACTGTAAATCCATTGTCGCGCGCGTTCGTGGAGGCGGCGGTTGCGGCGGGGCTTCCGGCGAATTCGGATTTCAATGGCCCGCGGCAGGAAGGCGTCGGCATTTATCAGGTGACGCAGAGGCGCGGGCGGCGTCAAAGCTCTGCGGACGCATTTTTGCATCCGGCGCGCAAGCGCGCGAATCTCACGGTGGTGCCGCACGCTCATGCCACGCAGATTGTGCTGGAAGGGAATCGCGCCGCGGGAATCGAATATGTCAGCAACGGGCAGGAATACACACTGCGCGCGGAGCGGGAAGTGATCCTCTGCGGAGGCGCGGTGAATTCACCGCAGCTTCTGATGCTTTCCGGGATCGGCCCGGCGAAACAACTCGAGCAGCACGGAATCGAGGTCGCGCTCGATCTGCCCGGTGTGGGCGAAAATCTTGAAGATCATCTTTTCTTGCCGGTGGCTTACGAATCGAAGCGGGCGGTGAGCCTTGCGAAGGCCGAATCGATTGGCAGCATGCTGAATTACCTTCTCTTTCGGCGCGGCATGCTGACGTCGTGTGTCGCCGAAGCTGGAGGATTCCTGCGAACGCGGCCTGATCTTGCTGCGCCGAATCTGCAGTATCACTTCGGGCCGGTTTATTACCTCAAGCACGGCTTCGAGCGGCCTGAAGGCCATGGCTTTTCCATCGGGCCGACACTTCTCCGGCCTGCGAGCCGCGGCTGCATTCGACTCCGATCCAATTTTCCGATGGACCCGCCGCTGATCGAGCCGAACTATCTTTCGGATGAAAGCGAAGTGGATACGCTGGCTTTTGGAATCGATTTGGCGCGACGGATTGCCGCGGCTGGGCCGTTCGATCGGTACCGCGGCAAAGAGTTATTACCCGGCGCGGGCGTGACTTCGCGCGCCGATATCGCGGCCTACATTCGCAATGCCGTCGAGACTGTGTATCATCCGGTCGGCACGTGCAAGATGGGATGCGATGCGATGGCGGTGGTCGATTCCTCGCTGCGCGTGCGCGGGATCGAAGGACTTCGCGTCGCGGACGCTTCGGTGATGCCTCACGTTCCCAGCGGGAATACGAACGCGCCGACGTTCATGGTTGCGGAAAAAGCTGCAGACATGATCCGCCGCGGAAACTGAATGGCGCGCGCGGCTCACCGACGCGGCGATTTTTGATATCCTTTCAAATCGTGCAACGATTCCGCCGCCTGAGTTCGCTTCGTCTCTTTGCTCTCTTCTTCGCTGCAGCAGCGATTCCGATCGTGGCCGCACAGTCGCAGGCGCCGGCTCCGGCACAACAGCAGCAGCCGCCGCCGTCTGCCGGACCGCCTCAGCAGCCCGCTCCCGCACCAGCCCCGGCTCCGCCACCCGCGCCGCCGCAGCGTCCGGCTTTTGTAGTGATACTCGATCCGGGGCACGGCGGGGCTGACAATGGCGCGCGGGGCGCATCGGGCGAGGTAGAGAAGGACATCGCGCTCGCGCTGGCCAGAGCCACGCGGTTGCAGCTTCAGCAGCAGGGTCTTCATGTGCTGCTGACGCGCGAGACTGACGACGATCCATCATTCGATGACCGCGCGACGCTGGCCAACGCGCAGCGCTCGGCGCTGCTGGTCAGCTTTCACGTCTCATCGACCGGCAAAGTCGGCAGCGTGCGCACCTACTACTACGTGTTCGCTGCGCCCAACGCTTCTGTGCTCGACGCCAGCGCGAAGACGCCAGGTGCATTGGCGCCGCCGCGGCCTCTCGCCCATCTGATTCCTTGGGACCGAGCGCAGGAGAATTTCTCAAATTCGAGCCATCGCCTTGCCGATGCGATTCAAGCCGAACTCGTGAAGAATTTTCCCGGCTCGCCTGCGACTTCATCGGGTGTCCCGCTGCGCGATCTTCGCTCGGTGGCCGCGCCTGCGGTCGCGGTGGAGCTTTCGAGCGTGACGGTGGCGGACCGCGGGGCGCTCGAAGCGATGTTCACGCCGCTGGCGGCTAGCGTCGCGCGGGGCATCGTCGCCTATCGCTCGTCGCCGGAAGCTGGAGCGCATTGATGTCGCGAAACATCAAAATCACGCTGGTCTTTCTCGGAGTGGCCGTCGTCGTTGGCCTGCTGAGCCTTCGCGGGTTGCATGAACGCGTCAATCGGCTGGCGCGGGATGAGGCCAGCGAAGAACAGGCGCGCCGCGCCGTCGTGAGCGCGCCGATCACCACGCCGACCGACGCGGCCTCGAACGCGACTATTTATTGGGCCTCGCCCGGCGCTCCGGGCCAGCTCGCCGCGGCGCAAATTCAATTGCAGCTTTCCTCCGACGCGGCTATGCGCGGCAAGCAGGTGATCCAGGCGCTGATCCAGAAAACTCCATCTCCCGATCAGCGGACGCTCCCGCCGGACGCGCAACTCCTCGCGTTCTACGTTCTGCCCGATGGCACCGCCATCGCGGATTTTTCCGATGAATTGAGCGTGGAAACACCTTCGGGAATTTTGAGCGAACAACTGGCGGTGAATTCGATCGAGCGGACGCTGGAGGCCAATGTTCCGAGTCTGCATCGCTTGCACATTTTGATTCACGGGCAGGAATCGGAGACGCTGGCCGGCCATGTGGATCTGACCGGATATTTCGATTTACATCCCGCCACGCCGTAGCGTCGGCGCTGCTGGACTAATCTCACTTTGTTTTTTCGAAGATTTCTTCAAACATTCGAATCGTCGCCGGCGCGTGCCCCGCATAGTGATTGTTCGCGTAGGCAAAAATACTCACGCCCCGTTTTAGAATCAGCCGGCATGCCTTGGCCCATTCCGAAAGCGGGCGGCGGCGGTCCACGACGGTTTTGCTCCACGTCTTCGTCACCTTCTCGATTCCGTAGCGATCGCCGAGCCAGCGGATGTAAGTGAAATCCGCGGTAATTGGATCAAACCGCTGAAAGAGTTGATCGACTGGCGGCATCCACGGATGGTCGATCAACGCCAGGGCGATGCCGCACTGTCGCAGCGAGTCCGCCAGCACCGGCACCAGAAAATTCTTATTGCGCACCTCGACGACGAACTGGTAGCCCTTTGGCAAATCCCCGAGGAACGGCCAGAGCCGCTCGAAGAAATCTTCGGGCGTCGCGAATTTCTTTTTGTTGAAGTAGGGAAATTGGAAGAGCAGCGGCCCGAGCTTCTCTTTGAGATTATCCATGGCCCGGAGGAACTGTTTCAAATCGTCGCCGGAATCTTCCAGCATCTTTTCATGGGTGATGACTTGCGGCACTTTCGCGGAAAACACGAAGCCCTTCGGCGTCACGTCGTACCATCGCTTGACCATCGACGGTGAAGGACTCCGGTAGAACGTGCTGTCCACTTCGACGCTGCCAAACTGCGTCGCGTAATGCGAAAGGTAATCCGCAGGCTTCAATCCCACGGGGTAAAAGACGCCTTCCCATCCATCCGCAGTGAACGCCGAAGTTCCCAGATGAATCTGCGCTGGCTTCGTCATAGTCCGGCAATTGTAATTCACCTCGCACCGCGCGCGGAATGACGATCGGGTCCAATTCGAGCCATCCCAGCCCGCTTTTTTTATCTGCCGCTACGTACCTCCTCAATAATTACTTCCGCGTTGACACCGGACGATTTTCCGTGGGAGACTCGGTCCAAAGCGGCCGCTCTCCATTCAAGGACAGCACGAACTGCCGCACGAGGCCTCCATGCGCCGCATTTTCCCGACTGCGATCCTGGCTATTCTTGTCTGTGCCGCCATCGCGTGGCCGGTCGCGTTCGCCCAACAATCCGGAGCGGCGCCGCCAACTCCCAGTGACGCCGCGGCCCCTCCCGCCGCCAAGCCGACGGCACCCGCAACTCCTGCAAGCGGCTCGCCCGCAACCGTGGCAGCGGCCGTAGCGAAGCCACCATCCCCGCCGGCAACTCCGCAGGCCGAAGCGCTGCAGCTTTACCGGACGGGAAAGTTCGACGCCGCGGTGGATGCGTACAACAAGCTCGCGGCCTCGGACCCCGGCACCGCGTACGCCGGCCTTACTCGCGTCTACCTGAGGCAGAGGAAAGTTGTAGAAGCCTATGCAGCTGTAAACAAAGCGGTCGACCTGGCGCCAAATTCACCCGATGTGCGCGTGGCGCTTGCCGAGGTTTATTACCGCCAGGGAAAAATAATCGAAGCCGATCACGAGCTCGTTAAGGTCGTGAATTCCGGCGGACGCAGCGCGCGCGCCTATCTGGATCTCGCGCGCATCGCGGAGACTGCTTCGTACTACGCTCGCGCCAAAAAGATGATCGAGATGGCTTACAGTCTCGATCCCGAAGATCCCGACGTGCGCCGCGAGTGGCTCGACACTCTACCCCGCGATCAGCGCGTGAAAGAGTTGAAAAATTATTTGGCGGGCGAAACGGATGATGATGCCAAGGACCGCTCCGATCTGATGCGCTTGCTCTCACTGCTGCAAGATGAAGCCGGGCAGCCTCATCGTGGATGCCGGCAGGTGAACCAGGTGAGTTCGACGCAGACACGTCTCGAGCCGCTGATGAGCGACGCGCGTCACTTGCGCGGGTACGGCTTGACGGTCAATTTGAATGGCGCCAGCGCCAAACTCATGCTCGATACCGGCGCGGGCGGAATCCTGGTCGATCGGCGGGTCGCGGAAAAGGCGGGCATCAAACCCGTCGTACAGACGGAGATCGGCGGCATCGGCAGCAAGGCCGGGGCGGGAGGCTACGTGGGTTTCGCCGATACGATCAAAGTCGGCGAACTCGAGTTTCATGATTGTATCGTCGAAGTAGTTGACAAGCGCTCAATTCTCGACGACGACGGCCTGATCGGCGCCGACGTTTTCCAGCACTATCTCGTGGAAATCAATTTACCCGACGCGAAGTTCGGCCTGAGCGAACTCCCCAGCGATCCCAAAGACACTGCCACGGGCGCCTCCCTTGAATCCAGCCGCTCGGGTAGGTCCGCGTGGCACGATCCTTACATCTCTCCGGAGATGAAAGACTATTCCGGCGTGTATCGCGTCGGGCACCTGTTGCTGATCCCCACTTCCCTCAATGACAAGCCTCCCAAAAACTTTCTAATTGATACGGGGGCATTCGACAACACGATTGATACCGATGCCGCCAGGGAAGTGACCAAAATACATGGCGACGACTACGATATGGTCAAAGGATTGAGCGGAAAAGTGTCCAAGGTCTACACCGCGGACAGGGTCAAGATTCACTTCTCACGCTTCGTGCAGGATCGCAACGACCTGATCGCCTTCGATCTTTCGAACATCAGCAACAACGCGGGCACCGAGATTTCCGGCACGTTGGGTTTCGCGATGCTGCGAATGCTCGACATCAAGATTGACTATCGCGACGGGATGGTGAACTTCTCCTACGACAAAAACCGATTTCATTAGCGGACGGCGAGCCGGGCCGAATCGTTTGGCGGCCCGCACGTGAGCTGCTCTCTAAGCCGTTTCAGACGATTCATCAATTTCTGTCTCTTCTCCTGATTCAGTGTCGTTCCTTCGCTCGCGACGGCGGAAATCCATGTTTTTCGCCGCTCCGAAAGCCGATGGCTTTGTGCGTCCCATCGCAGAATGGTTTGTTCTTCGAGCCGCCGCAGCGGCAGATCCAGGCGTCATCGCCGCGAAAAATTATTTCGCCCGTGGCGTTTTCAATCTGCAGCCTGCCCTGCACGTGTAGCGGCCCATTTAGGCGTGGAGAAATCCTCATCGTGTCGCCGTGCTCAGGAGAGTTCGTCTCTTCATCGCCGCCGGCGGCTGGAGCAGCCATTCCCCCGTCGCTGAACCTGATCTTTGAATGCGATCCGTCGCAGAGCGGCTTGTTTTGCGAGGCGCCGCACCGGCAAAGCGTCGCGCGCGTATCCGAAAAAATCGCGCGCCCATCCTCGCCGTCAATCTGGATCTGCCCGCGAAAACAAAGCGGCCCATCCGGCGAAATGCGGATCACGTTTTCGGACGAAGCCTTCTCCTCGAGAGCTGCATCTTCCGGGTTGGTCACTATTCCTCCTCGCTCGCGCGCACTATACACCCGAAGCCTCACCCCGCAGACCTCACCACGGCTCCACTCCCCGGGCATCGGGGTGCCGCTCTACTACTGCTGTTTTGCTATCTTCAGAAGTACCTGAAGTTACCAATATTTTGCGCACTCCGGGAGTGGCTTAAGCGCTTCAGAATGTTACGGTTAGCGTAGATCTGAGGGCGCGGAAGCCCTTCACAACTCAGCCCGGTTGGCGTCCCGATTGCGCTATCACTATCGAGTGCAGCTTTAGGAATTTCGAGCGCGCGGTGATAACCGGCCGTTTCTTGCCGATCCCAGAATCGTGGGCCGGTGCAGCGGCGTCGCTCATTGAGAGACCGGATGTCTGCTCGGCTCGATCGAGGGAGAAGTCATGAAAAAGATTTTGTGCCTTTCAATCTTCCTGTTTCTTCCGGCGATTTCGCACGCCCAAACGCACCCCTCTGCCGGGATGAACGGTAATAATTCGAATAGCTCCGGCTCAGGCGGATTCGGCGGCGGTTATGCCTCAGGCGGATCGGTCAGCGTTTCACCGGCCATGGTGCGCCACCACGGCGTCGCCAACGGCGTGACGGCCTACCGCAATCCCGGTTCGTTCGAATTGACCGAAGTTCTCCCGTGGAAACAAGCCGTTGCTCTCGGCCAACCGAAGCCTGAAAAAGACTTGGCCACAGTTGCTCGCGAAACTCGCGAGGAAAAGGCCAAGGAGAACACACCGGCTCGCGTCACGATGGTCAACTAGCGCGCCTCGCGCTCTGACGCTAATTTTCAAGCAGGCGTAATTTTGGACAGGAGAAGTGTGCCCCATGAGCGACAGAAACGACCGTCAAACCTTCATCCCTCTCTGGAACGAAGATGCGCACCTTCAGCGGGAGCGCGCTCGCGGCCTTGCTGACAGACTGACCCAGGCCGACAAAGATTTTCTTCGTGACCTGAAAGTCAAACCGTAACTTGCTGGGCGCGCCGCGCTGGGTGATCCTCTCGCACTGAACCGGTGGACGCCGGAATTTCACTTCTGTGGCGCGGCGTTCATTTGCGCAAACGTTACGTAATGTCCCGCCGGATCTTTCACGCCAATTTCCCGCGATCCGTAAAATGTAGTGCGCTCGGGCATCGCCAGTTCAACGCCTTTCACCGCGCCGATAATGTCGTCCAGATTCTCCACCTCGACATATAGAAACGTCGGGCCCTTGCGCACCGCTTGCGCCGTGGCCGCTGGAGCATCTTTGTCGGCGCTGGCGAAGGATTGGTACATCAGCTCGACGCCGGCCTTTTGCACGATGGCGAATCCGAGTTTGTGGCCGTCCGGCACTTCGACGGTTTTCTCGAAGCCGAAGCGCTCCACCCAGAACTTCACGCACGGCTCGATTTCCGCGGCAAACAGTACAGGGGTAATCTTCTTCACGTTCATCGCTTTCTTCTCCTGGGGCTTTGGGCGTCCCGTGGTTGCCGTTGCGAGCAAGGCCAGGGCGGCCAGAGCCAAAATTGTGCTGCGCATCTTTAATTTCCTCCTTGACAGTGCAACTAGTCTAAATTAGACTAGTGAACCGTAGCACGATCATTTCATCGCCGTCAAGGAGAAAAATCATGGCCTCGAAACCGCGACGTCTCGCAGATCTCGATTCCATCGGTCCCGCCATGCTTCGCGATTTTGAATTGCTCGGAATTCGCAGCGTGGCGCAACTCGCGCGCCAAAATCCGGAAAAACTTTACGAGCGCCTGTGCGTCAAGACCGGCCAGCCTGTGGACATCTGTTGCCTCGATGTATTCAGTGCGGCGGTGGCGCAAGCGCGCAATCCGCATCTTCCCGCCGGCCAACGCCAATGGTGGTATTGGAGCCGCAAGCGAAAGGCGCGCGATGCCCGCGGCTAAGGCGGAACGCAGCGGCCTCACAACGCCCGACCTCGTCCTGCTGAGCCTGCTGGCCGAGCGGCCAATGCATGGCTATCAGGCGAATCTGGAACTCGAGCGCCGCGAAGTCCGCGACTGGGCGGCCATATCGAAGCCGCAGGTTTATTATTCGCTCGAAAAACTGGCGCGCCTGGGCTTCGTCCACGAAGCGCAATCCGATGACGCTGCAGCCGGTCCGGAGCGGCAGGTTTACGCGACTACCGCGCGCGGCCGCGCCGCGCTCGCCGACGCGCTCGAGCGCGACGCCTGGACCACGCAGCGCGAGCGCCCGCCGTTCCTAACCTGGATGGCGCTTTCCTGGCAAGCGCGCCCCGGCGTTTTCACGCGCCAGCTTCGCCGCCGCGCCGCGTTTCTGCGCAAAGAATTGGCTCGCGAGCAAGCCACGCTCAAGTCGATTCTTCAAGAGGTCGGCCACGAATTTCACGAGGCCGTGTGGATGGTCACGCTGACAATCGCGCAGTTTCGCACCGAACTGCTGTGGCTGCGCCGCCTGCAGCAAACGCATCGCCGCCGCGCCCCGGCGCGCAATCCGGAATACGCCGGCGACTCGAAACACTAACACCGCGGAGATTCGATTTACGCCGCGCGCGTCGCCGCAGGTTTGCTTCCCTTGCTCCACTGGTAGATGGAATACGCGCTGCCGCCGATCGAAATCACGACGAGTGCGAGCATCACGTGCTCGAACCACGGCGATTCGGCCTGCCGGATGATCCACCGCCCATAGTGAATTGCTAGCGCAGCCTCGATCGTGAAGCGCGCCAATCTTCCGAGGCCGACAAAACTCAAGAGTTTAGTTCGCGGATACCGGAACGCCGCGGCCGCGGCCACGAACGCCGTAAATGGAAACGGCGGAGGCAGAAGCGATGCTCCCAAGAGCGTCCACGCAGCCCGCTTTTCCACCTGTTTGCGGATGTAGTCGAGTTGTTTGCCCGAGGCGAACTTCTTCAGTCCGCCTTCGCTCTTGCGACTGATCCAGTCCGTAGCGAAACATCCGATGAGTGATCCTGCGGTGGCCATCGCCACGTAATAAAGCACGCGCTGGTGGTAGCGCGCGCACAGCGCCAGCACGAGCAAGTCGTTGCCCATGGGCACAACGAGCGGCGACGAATCAAACGCGCCCAGCGTCAGCAAACCCAATCCGCCTGCATGAAACAACGCCCGGGCGATCGTGTGAATGATAGGTCTCATGTAATTTGGCATCGCGGATTAGATGACGCCACAGCCCTTGTGGTCAAGAAATCGTCTGACATTTCACGGGTATGGATCTCGCGCACTTCACTTCTGCGGCTGGGCGCCGCGGATTGGTGTGATCTCACACTCAGGTGCCTTCGGATTGGCGCAGCAGGCGAAAATCTTCTGCACGCTCGCGGAATAAATCTGATCCCACTGCTTCTCGGTCATCGAATTTCCCGGCGGCATCCAGTGCGAATTCGGATATTGCTTGGCCCAATCGTCGCTGCCGTGGCTGGCGGCGATCCCGACCGCCTCGCGCACCGTTTGCCGGCACGTGGTGAGATTGCCGATGCGATGGCATCCGACGCAGGTGTTGCCGCGCGTGCTGATCGCGGACGGTTTCTCCCATGCGCGAAAAACTGCACCGATATCGTTCGCATACTTGCCGAAGGGATCTGCGGGAAGCTGGCGCGTCTGCGCGATATATGGGGAGTACATGAACGGATCGCTATCGTGGCAGGTGACGCAGTTTCCTTTCGCCGTCACCGCTGGCGGATTCCAGAATTTCTTCCCGATGGGCTCCTCGGGCGAAGGCACGCGCGTGCCAAACAATCCGCGATTGGGAGCGAGCGGCTCAGTCGCCTGCGCCTGAAACCAACACGTACTGCCTGTGTGCACGTTGTGCGAGATCACGTCCACTTCGTCGAAAAGCTTTGGGTCGCGGTCGCGGATCTTTTCTTCGCGGCAAATCGCCACGATCTGTGCCTGCGCATCGTCCCGTAGCACGATTGCGCGCGAAAATGGCACGCAGCTTCCGTCTGTATTTTCGCCCGCGTGATAGAGCAGGGAAGGCCGGTCGCAATCCATCTGCGGCTGGTAGCCAGGCGGCGACTGCAGGTTTACGGTAATCGGAATCTCGGCGCCCTTCAGGCAGTCGAACTCCTGCACCGGCGCAATCTTGCGCGCACATTCTTTTGCGTACGCCGTGATGTCCTGCGCGCCCGCAGGGGCCGCGCATAGGAACGCGAAGAATACAACGGCGGCCGACAAATACGCCGCGCGCTCGGCGAGCGTAAGAAATGTTTCCTGCTTGAATGACGGCTTCATGCGCGGCCGATCATTTCACCAGGCCCGGGGCCTCGAGAATCACTTTGCGCATCGCCTCACAATACCGCACGTAACCCGTGCAACGGCAGACGTGCTGCCCAATCGCTTCGAGCACTGCCTCGTCTACTTTGCCGCGCTCGACGGGCACGCGGCTCAATCCATCCAACAGGATTTCTCCAGCCATCAAAAATCCCGGCGTGCAATAGCCGCACTGAAATGCAAACGCTTCGAGCACGGCCGTCTGCAACTTGCTCAGTCCATTCTCATCCGCGAGCCCTTCGACGGTGCGAATGCCCTGGCCATTCACAAGCTCGCCAGGCGTCGAACAAGCGAGCATCGGCACGAGATGCGCGGTCGGCACGCGTTGCACGGCCACGGTGCACGCGCGGCAGACACCAATGCCGCATCCGAATTTCGTTCCGGTCAATTCCATTTCATCGTGCAGAAAATCGAGCAGCAGCATGTTCTTTGGCACTTGCCGCGGCTCGGTCTTGCGGCCGTTCAAGATGATCGAAACGGAGATGGTTTCTTCGGCCATAACTTTACGAACCCAAGCTCGCCCGGATTTTCTCCGGCGTAATCGGCAAATCGCGAAAGCGCTTTCCGGTAGCGTGCGTAATGGCATTCGCAATCGCCGGCGCGATGGGGCAAAGCACCGATTCCGCGATCCCTTTGCCTTTGGCGTCTGGACCATTCGCCGGCAGCACGTTGAGCTTCAAATGCTCGAGCGGCATGTCACCGGCAAGCGCCAGGCGATAGCGATTCAAATTCCATGTCCCGTCTCCCGCGCCACCCAGTTCCGGCGGTAATTCCTCGAGCAAAGCATAGCCAATTCCCATCGCCACGCCGCCTTGGAATTGTCCGCTCAAAAGATCGGGTTGAATCACGCGCCCAGCATCGAGGAACAGTTCGAGCGCCTTCACCGTGACATGTCCCGTCGTGCTATCCACTTCCACCGCAATGAGCGCACCCGACGGCGCATACAAGCTGCGCCCATAATTTGCCGAATCCTTCGGCGGCGGAATCGTGTTGCGTCGCGGTTGAAATTCGTAATCCGCCGCCGGACGTTCCGCACGGCGCGCCTCCGCTGGCCGCTGCCCGTGTTGCGCGGGCACAAGTTCCGCAAGCCCGGGAGCTTCGCGCGTCGCAAGGCCGTCAATCGGCCAATGGTAAACCTCGTCGTCAATTTCATAGTCGGCGCTGATCCACTGCGCCTGATAAACGGCGTGCACTACAGCTCCTATGACATTGCCATCTGCATAAGCCCGGCGCGCAACATCCTTCAGTGGCAGCGGCGGCAAATTCGGCGCGACCAATTTCCCGTTCTCCCAATGCGATTCATCGGGTTTCAAATCCGCTTTGGTCTTTCCCCAAAGCGCGAGAGCTGCGGGCCAAAGCCCGGTCAAAAAAATTACTCGGGACGCTTGCTCCACCACGTGTACCTGTTGAAACGCGGTCACGCTCGCGCTCGATGAGAGAGCCCACGCTGCCGTCCACAGCGAATTGTCCCACTCCAGCTTTTTGCCGCCCGAGATCATCGGTAAATTCGCATCGAAGAAGGGCACTTCGCCCATTTTTATTTTCACGGCGTTTGCGCCCAGGGACTTCGCCGTGGAAATCGCCAGCGCGAAACGCTCGAGCTCGATTCGAATTTCGGTAACGCCTTCTGGTGCATGGGGCTTTGCTACGTGCAGAAAAAGAATTTTGCGGAGGGCATTCTCTATCTGAAGCGCGCGGTGATGCTCTATTCCGGCAACCCGCAGCCGAAAGGAAGCCTCGGCCACGCCTACTGCCTAGCCGGGAAACATGCGAAAGCGCAGAAAATCATAGACGAGCTCGTGGCCCTGGCGAAGACGTCGTACGTGTCGGCGTGGGCGGTTGCCATCATCTACATAGGAATGGGCGACAAGAATCACGCCATGGAATGGCTCGAGAAAGCCTATCAAGACCGCAACGCGTCCCTAGTCTGGCTAAAAGTAAATCCAGAATTCGATCCGATCCGTTCCGACGCAAGATTCAAGGATTTGCTGCAACGGTTGAATCTGGCGGAGTGACGCAGGTACGCCTACAAAAAAATCTGCCCTTCCGGGCGATTCATCACCGATTGTCTTTCGAAATTCACTACGCAGAGTCCTCAGCTGATTTCTTCGACGATCCCAGGCGGTACATTGCCGCGAGGCCCGGAATGGTCGGTAGCGGTGCAGCTCCTTGAGCAAAGCCCAGCAAATACTCCTGCGCGTTGAAGCGGAAGCCGTTGCGGGCGCGGGAAGCTGCGCCGGCTTCGCGAGCACGTACATAGTTTCCGTCGGCGAGCAGATAGCGCGTCTTTTCGGTATCCGCGATGTAGGGCGCGACAACTTCGCGCAGCACCTGATCGCAAAGTGCAGGATTCCGCAAATGAAACATTACTTCGACGCGCTCGTAGATATTTCGGTGCATCCAGTCGGCGCTACCCAAATAAATTTCCGTTTTTCCCGCCATTTCCAAAGACGAAAACGCGGCTGTGTTCCAGAAACCGGCCGATGACGCTCCGCACGCGGATGCGGCTACTGATACCTCGCAAGCCCGGACGCAGCGCGCATGCCCCGCGGACGATCAACTCAATCCGAACTCCCGCTTGCGACGCGCGATAGAGCGCCTGGATAGTGGCCTCATCGAGAAGGGAATTCACCTTGGCGATCAGAAAAGCCCGGCGTCCGGCCTTGGCATGCGCCGTCTCACGCGCAATGAGGCTCAGGCAATTCTTGCCGAGATTGAGTGGCGCCACAAAAAGAGGATGGTATTCGCGGCGCTCGGAATAGGCAGTGAGATAGTCGAACACATGATGGACGGCGGAGGTGATGTGTGAGTCGCTCGTCAGCAAGCTCAAGTCCGTATAGAAGCGGGCAGTGGACGGATTGTAATTGCCCGTGCCGAGGTGCGCATAGCGGCGAATCTGGCCGTCGGCTTCGCGCCGCGCGATGAGCGCCAGCTTGCAATGCGTCTTCAAGCCCACCACGCCGTAATAGACCTGCACTCCCGCCTCTTGCAGATTGCGCGCCCAACGAATGTTGGAAGCCTCGTCGAAGCGCGCCTTCAGCTCGACGACCACCGCTACTTCCTTCTTCGCCGCGGCGTCAATTAGCGCTCGGACGATTGGAGAATTCTCGCTAGTGCGATAGAGCGTCTGCTTGATTGATAGGACGTTTGGATCTTGCGCTGCGCTCTCGAGGAAGCGCACCACTGTCGCATAGGAATCGTACGGATGATGCAAGAGAAGGTCGCGCTTACGGATCATTTCAAAGAGCGAGGCGGAGCCGGGCTTCAACGCCACTTCGCGCGGTGTGAACGGCTTAAATTTCAAGTCCGGGCGCGGCGTTTCCTCGTAGAGATGGAAGAGCCGCGAGAGATTGATGGGTCCGTGCACGCGAAAAACCTGAAACGGCTTGAGCCGGAAATTCGTTTCGAGGCGTTCGATGATTTCCTGATCCGCAGTCGCCTCGATTTCCAGACGCACGGCTTCGCCCTTGCGCCGCCGATGGAGCTGCGTATCGACGGTATCGAGGATGCTCCGCGATTCTTCGTCTTCAAGATAGAGATTGCTATTGCGGGTAACGCGAAAAGCCGCGGCGGAAAGCACCTCGTATCCGTGATAAAGCCGCTCAGCAAACGCGTGCACGATGTCGTGAAGGAAGATGTAGTCGATCCGGCCTTCGGGCGAGGGAAGCCGAACGAGCCGCGGCAGCGCGCGAGGCACAGTGACAACGCCGAGATAAGTGTGCGAGCGACGGCGCTTGCGCCGCAAAAGGAATGCCAGGCAAAGCGCTTTGTTCAGCACGTGAGGAAATGGATGCGCAGGATCGACCGTGACCGGCGTAAGCAGCGGCTCGACCGAAGTCACATAGAATTTCTCGATATGCTCACGCGCCGCGGGGCGAAGCTCGGAAAGGCCCAAGACGCGCACGGATTCCTCAGCGAGCAGCGGCACAAGCTCGTCGCGCCAGCACTCATATTGCTCGCCCACAAATTTCTGAATTCTCTCGGCCAACTCACCCAAGACCTTCTCCGGAGTCCGGCCATCAGGCCCAGCTTCGTGATTTCCGTGTTCGACCTGTTGCAGCAGACCGGCAACGCGCACTTCAACGAATTCATCGAGATTGCTGGCAGTAATGCCAAGAAATTTAACGCGTTCGAGGAGTAGGTTGGTGGGATCACGCGCCTCCTCGAGCACCCGCTCATTAAATTGCAGCCAGGAGAGGTGCCGGTTGAAAAAGTGACGCGGATCGACAAAACCGTTGCGCGACATTCGTGCCCTCAGGAAGCAGGAAACTAGCGCGCCATTATTACGCAGAGGTTACAAGCCAGGCTAAATATTTTTAAGCTGGGCCGTTTCCAGGCGCCGAGCACCCCCTAAAGTCATTGTCGGTTAGAACTACCCTCGACCCCTTGTTTTCATTAACTTACAGCCATTTCAAAAATTTTCGATTATCGATTAAAAATTTGGAAGATTTTCGAACACGCACTTTCGCCAGCGTCGAACGTCTCCCATGACGGCGGGGCAGCCTCTTTCGAGCGCGTTTAATCCCAGCTGAAGATTTCCAAGCTGTAGCCTTCGGAATCTTTGAACGACAAACTGTAGATGCCTCGTCCGTTTTTCAGGTCCATGGCCCCGGGAGAATGAGGCACGTCAGCGCGGAGCGCCTTCAGTCTGGCATACCATTCATCCACTTGCTTCCGATTCGGCACCACAAAGCTGAGCATCACCGGCTTCGACGCCGACGGCCGCAGCGCCCCGTGCGTGCTGTCGACCAGCCCGACCGACAGCGTTTCGGTAACGGGGTAGATCTTCACCCAGTCCAAATCCAGGCTCGGTTTTTTCTCGAGCAGCCTGGCGTAAAATTCGCTGGCCTTGCCGAGGTCATTGCAATAGAGAAATGTCACCTGCCCGGAAATCGGCGAAGCCGCAGGCACACTCGCCGCGGCCGCTTTCGCTGCTGGCTCTTGCGCGTTGGGTAGCGCCGAAGATCCTAGACAGAAAGTCAGCGCAGCACTCAAGAGCGCGAGTCCTGAATAAAATGAGCATCTCATTTTGTTCTCCGTCATATTCCTCAATCGAACTGAGGAACTCCATTGTGACGCCGGGCAAGGATTATAGGCGGGCAGCGGAACAGAACGAAACAGGCTCGAAAATCCCCACTCTTCGAAATCTGCGAAGGTTGGGACAGTTCTAAAATCCAAATGGCTCGGAGGCATGGGCCGCCCGCCGTTAATTGAAGCTTGTTGTATTTAAAATATCGATTAACTACAATGCGCCGCCGGCGGGCCAAGCTGATCCGCTGCTTGCAGCACTGGGCAAGCAGGAATCAAACGGCTCACGAAGGAAACACTAAAAGAAGGAGCTCGCGATATGCCTAAGAGCGGAGATAAAGCGGAGATGAAGCCCATCAGTTTGGTGGAGGCGCGCAGGAGAACGAAGGAGCACAAGCTCGTTGCTCGGATTGAGGGCAAAAGCCACGGTCAGGCAGTCGCGATGGAGGGAGAACGCAAATCGGACAGCCGGAAAGGAAAACACTAATGTCATTCATAAATATAAGCGCCGCCTACTCGGCTGACCCTGGAAACATTTGGACGCCAAAGAGCTCCTTCATGGTTAACGATCCCTTCGCGGTCGTGTTGAAGGTTCAGGCCGACAGTAGTGTGGTTGAGGAAGGCCTGCTATTTGATGCGCTGTTTCAAATCGTAAATCCGCAACAAGATCCATATCGGGGTGCTTGGTGGACGTTCGATGGCGATGCCGTATTACCAATGTACTCAGTGGATAACCCATGGAACGGTGGCGCATTTCAGTGGGGAACTAGCTTTGCAATCTGGACTTGGTGGTCTCACTATTTAGACGCGGTCAGTCAGATAGGTGGTCCTGTTTCATCGAAAACCGGAGTGTTTTATGTGCAAGGAAGCATCAGCGTGGAAGGATCGGACCTGTTCGCCGCGTCTAGCCCGTTCTGGTTCAAGACGAGGTAGGCCGATTTCAATTTTGCGCTCTGCTATGAGCCTATGAGCAAAAAAGCAATCTCCGGCGGTGTCGTACATAAAGTGCCAGCGGATTTACGAAGGGCCCTGTTTTCTGATCCGGCAGCGCAGGCAGCGTGGGAGGACATCACCCCGCTAGCGCGCAATGAATGGATCTGCTGGGTCATCTCGGTGAAGAAACCGGATACCAGAAAGCAGCACGTCGAGAGGACGCGATCAGAGCTTAAAGAAGGAATGCGCCGGCCGTGCTGCTGGCCCGGTTGCCCTCATCGCTAAACTCAGTCGATCATAAAGTGGAGGCGGGGGGAGTCGAACCCCCGTCCGAGAAGCCTTGCTGCCAGAAGACTACATGCGTAGCCCGTTCACTTCGCGGCCGGCCCTTGCGGGCTCTCCGCGCGTTCGCCGCTCGCGGTCAGTACGGGCAAGAAACGCGAACAGCTAGTCCGATGATCTCGCCGGCGTATTGCGGACCGAAATGCGCCGGCCAGCCCACATTGTGACGCCTCATCTCCAGCACGCGGGCGGCACTGGAGGAGACGCGCTGCCTAGTTTTTAATTAGGCTGCGAGAGCCAACTGTGAGTTGCCAGTTGTGTTGTTCCACTCGATTACGGGCAAGTGGCGCCCGGCATGCCTTCGGGCCGCGACAGCTTCCGTCGAAACCGTGTCGCCCCCTACTTATTAAGGATAACATTCCGAGTGGAAGGTCGCCACCCGGCAACGCTACCAAGCGGCGCGTGTGTGCCGCACTCTGTTACTTGACCGCGCTGGAATTCGCCGCCGCGTCTCGCCGCCTATTGCTCGGCCGCCAAATTCATTGTGCCGGGAGCGCGACAAGCGTACTCTGCACAAGCTAGAGCTTCGAATCGGAAACTCCGGTCAAAAATGTAGAATGATGGGTCAGAACAGTTCTCCGCCTCAACAACGCGGCATCAAACGATTTCTTCTCAAACTCCAGCAATCCGAAAATCGGCTTTTGATCTGCGCTGCCCTGGTGATTGCATGCATAGGGTTTGCAGGGCGAATCGCGCTTCTTGTCCTTGCCGCGAACCGCCCGGTCGGCCAGTTCAGCGGCATTGGCGATCAAGTTCGCTACATAACGTTGGCGGATAGCATCTTTCAAGGCAACGGTTTCACCTACGCCGGTCAACCGACCGCTCTTCGCCCGCCGCTTTATCCCTTGCTACTCGCAGGAGCTCACGTTGTGTTCGGCTCTCACTACCTCCTGGCGATGAGGATCTTTCAATTCCTGATCGGGCTCGCGCTCGCGTATGTCTGCTGGCAGCTTGCCGAGAAACTTTTCGGCATCGAAGCGGGCGTCATAGCGGGAGCGATTGCCCTCACGCTTCCAACCTTGGTTCTCATAAGCACAGAGCTTCAGACGGAACAACTGGCGGCGTTCTTGATCGCCTTATTCTTGTTTTCATTCGTGGAAGAAATTCAAGGAAAAAAGAACGGCGCCGTCGCGATGGGCATTACTTCAGGAATCGCGACACTGCTCCGTTTCAACTGCGCGATCTTGCCGGTAATCGCGGCCATCGGCTGCCTGTGGCTGCGACGCAGCTTGAAACATGCCGTCGTCGTAAGTCTTGTAGCAGGTCTGCTCATCTCTCCATGGATTCTCCGCAACGCCGAGGTGTTTCACGGCAAGATTCTCTTTTCTTCGCACGGAGGAATCAACCTTCTGGAAGGCGTATTGACCCCTGACGGCCGCGCTCAAGGCGGAGAAGGCGAGCGATTTCGCGCAGCAGTAGGCTGGCAGCACACGGACATTGAATTGAACCATCCTCATCGGCTTCTATTTCCGAGTGAAGATCAGTTGGACCAGCAAGCTCGCGCCGCCGCAATCGACGCTTGGAAGAATCTGAGCTGGAGTTCCGGCCTGAAACTCTTTGCATTGAAAATCGTGACGTTCTGGTTCAGCAAAGACCAGTTGCTCGATACCAGGAGCTTCCCGCCAGCGCAACGAATCTTGCGCGCCGCCGCGGTGATTGCATATTGGTTGGTATTGGCTCTCGCGATTGCCGGCTGGACGAGTCTCCTCTCATCATCGAGGCTCGTAGCTTTTGGATTCGCGTTTTATGCGGTCTTCGTAACTGCCGCGCATTTGCCGTTCGTAATGAATACGCGACTCAGAGTCCCGTTCATTGATCCCCTTCTCGCCGTGCTGGCGGGCGGGGGATTGCGCTTCTTGATCGGCGAATATCAGAAGCGCAAAGAGATCCGAGTCGACCCACGTGATCCGACTGGACCGTCTAGTTGCACTGACGCTTGCGACGCCCTACATCAGAGCTCCCGTTAGAAACCACGCCACTCAAGACGAAGCTGAGCCAGAACTGCGCCTGCGCGTAGAGACTCAGCGGCCGGAGTCCCCGATAGGCGCAGTCCCATCCAAGTGGCGGAAACTACCACTGCACTCCGGGATACAGGCTAGATTGCCGGAACATTCGATAGCCATAGTCTCCACCGAGGCTCATCTTCCACACCACCTGCGGGTTGGCCTCGCGCGTTACTTCCGTCACGGACGCGCCGGGCTGAACCGCCGTAGTTGTATCCGAGCAGAGATCGAACTCGACGTTGCCGTTGGCCAGTGAAGCGACATCGCCGCCGAAAAAGGAGTACGGCACCGTGACATCGTGGAAGACCAACGTCGCGGTCATCGCGTTTTCGTCGATGTGGTAGATCGGTACCGTGGTGAACGGGCACGTCGTAAATCCGGCCGCCTGGCACGTCTGGTCTGACGGAAAAGCGCGGTCGTCGCCGTTGTCCATTACACCGAGGTCAAAGACTCCGGCTGACGACCGTCCAAAGAAGGCAGGGCCGTGCTGCGCGTAGGACCAATCGGTCGGATCGGTTCCTCCCACGAGCGTGAAGTCGCCGCCCTGCCCAAGCCGCCACAGAACGTCGCCGGTGCCTTGTCCATTCTTGTAGTCGATTTTGATGATCCAGTTCTGGTGACGTACCGAGACCAGCAGATCGCCGTCGCTGGTATAAAGTATCGCGTTCGCGTGCGTCCAGTCAGGAAATTGGAATGGATGTCGATTGATATCGAGATGATCGAAGGAGTTCCAAACCCAAACGGGATTCAAGTTCTGATCGACATCGACGATGGCATCGCCGAGGACCGTGGTGGTGCCCGGAAGCCCAGTCAGATTCACAAAATCCTCCGTCGAGTTGACGAAAAAGATCCAGTGGCCGTTGGGAAGCTCGATGATGTCGTGATGAATCACCTGGGCATTGAGCGTGAACCCCGCGTTGGCCAGCCGGGTGTTGAGATCGGTGATGTTGAGACTGCGAATCGTATTACCCGCGAGATCGATTTCGCGGATTTCATCGGTCGTACTCGGCGTTACCGGCGGCCCCGTCAGAGGAACCGCTGAGTTCGGGGCCAGCACAAGCGCGAAGTGGCCGTTGCGCAGCATACGAATGGGCTGAAGTATCGTGCCGCCCACGATGTTGGTGCCCTCGTAATACCAGATGATATTCCCGGCTAAGTCCGTCGCCTCCGCACCGCCGATGACCAGGTCAAGCATTTCGATTCCGGATTGAGGAGTCATTCCCGCAGTTGTTGTCGCGGAAATACCGGCCTTCAGGTGGGCGGCCGGAATCGCTCCGGAGGTAAAGGTCTGGTCGGCGTCGAGGTACTGCGTGCCGTCCGGGAAATTTACGATGGCCTACATGTGATAGAGAGTCGTCGCGAGCATGCCCGCGACCAACGTGCTGACCGCGCCTCCGCCTTGCGGCGTCTGCTGCACTGATGTCGCTCGGCCGTACGTGGTGTCCGTACCTAATTGAATGGATACCTTGGCATCGCTGGGAGGCGTGATGCTGTAATCTGCGACGAGCGAATTGGCGGTTGCGGTCACGGTTCCCGGAGGCACAGCGTAAACGGTTGCCGAGGCGGATTTAGTCGTATCCGCGACGCTCGTTGCTGTGACTGTCGCCACCAGACCGACAGGCCCCGGAGGCGCGGTGTAAGTGCCCGTCAGGCCCTGCGTTGTAATCTCGCCGACTGCGGAATCGCCGTTCGCCACTCCATTGACCGTCCAGGTTACAGCGGTGTCGTTGGTAAGCGTGACCTGTAACATGGCTGCACCGCCGGTCGCGACGGCAGCCTTGTCCGGTGAAATCGAAATTGTGACCTGCGGCGGAGGCGGTGGTGGATTTTGATTCGAAGACGAAGATCCGGAACTCGAGCAGCCAGTCGCGATACAGAGCAAAGCTAGACCTGCAGCCATCAGTACGAATTGCCGAGTCTTCATGCTGCCCCCTCATGAGGAGAGATAGTCGCCCCTAGAACGCCCAACTACGGCGCGCATTATGAACCCAAACCGGATAGATCGTCGCGTCAAAATTTCAATTCACCTATCCCCAAGCACAGCCCTTGAAGATCATCAGTGAGCCTCCGGCGAAATAAGCTGCAGCGTGGGGGGATCACTGTCCGGGTTAACCTCCCACAATTCGCGGCCGCGATAATAGTCGAGCAGCGGCCGGCTATCCACGCCTGCAATCACGCGTGCCCAGACCACCTTTGCGCGATCGATGTCGGCGCGATTGTAAACCCATTCCTGGCCTACGTCGTGATCGTCGGTATAGCGCACCAGCACGAGATGCTGGCCCGGCATCGCTTCGAGTTGCCGCAAGAATTGCACGCGGTACTTCATTTGCTCGATGCTCGGATCTTCGGCCATCTCGCGAAAGGAGGCTGAAACACGGAAGGGAAGCGTCGCTAGAACGAAAAGGACGATGGCGCGCGACAGTCCAATCCCGATCGGGCGACCGCGACATTCCCAGCGGCGCAGATGGCGAAGCGATTGCACGAGGATCGCTACCAGAGCCGTGAGCAACGGCGCGGCATAGTGCGGCTCAAACCACACCACGGTCGTCAGCGCCGCAAAGCATGCGGCGAAGGGCCAAAACAATTGCCTGAACCTGCGATCGCGCACTAGCCAGGGAAGAGTGAACACGATCGGAAGCAGAAAACCGGACAGGAGGAAATACTTTTGAAACGCTTGCACCTTGGCCTGCCACTCATGCTCCAGACCCCTCCACAAGCCGTCGAATCGCGTTTGCGAATAGATGTCGTGCATCCAGACGTTGTAGTAGTCGTCGAATTGAGTGTTAGCGTAGTCGAGAGATGGACGCAAATCCTGCCAGACGAAATTCGGCGTGGTCGAATACGTCTTGTTATTGAGGATGTAGGGAAAGAGAAGCGGATTGCCGGTGCCGCGCCAATTGTAATAGCCGATGAAGAGCGCTGTGAGAATCAGAACTGAGGCGAGCGGCGTAATTACGCGCCGGAAAGTGAATCGCAGCGATGGCGCGCGCCGTCCGAATAGCCAGACTGCGAGCGCGATGCCGATCGGCAGAAAGAAGAACAGACCTTCGAATGGCCTGCTATTCGCGAGAATCGCCGCTCCAAGGCCGAGAAGCACGGCGTCGCGCGGACGTTGATGATGGATGATTCGCGGCAGCGCGCCGAGCGCGAGCGCGCCTCCCGTGGCGGCAACCGCGCCGCCCCAGTAGCTATCCACCCAATAGTTGCCGCAGGCGAAGCACGCGATCACCAGAATTCCGCCGAGCAGCGCCCAGCGCGGCGGCATCCAGCCCTGCAGCATCCATAAGATCGCCGCGCACATGGCCGCGGCGCTCAGAAGCACGCCGATCCACGGCTGCCCGAGAATTTGGCCGAGCGCCAGGAACGCGCCTTGCGCCGGCGGATACTTCGACATATACGTCGGATGCTGATTGACGTGGATGGTGTCGAAGAACAACCACATCGGATGCGGCGGATTTGTGAGCCGGCCGTGAGCGAATGTATCGGCAGCAAGCAGGTAGCTCATCTCGTCGTGCACGTGCGGCACAGGGATGAGCGGGCCGAAAGGAGCTAAGCTCAGACGCAGCAAGATTGCGGCCAAAGCAGCGCCCGCGACCACGAGCGATTGGCGGCTCGCAAAACTTGCGCCCAGATTCTCGATGCGCGCGACGAGCGCATCGCCCAGCCGCGGCATCAAAAGCGCAAGGACCACGAGAGCCGCGAGGGCGAAATCGAGACCTGAATTAGAGAGGGATAGCCATTCCGGCATAATTGGTCACCGGAGGATAGCACAGCCTCTTTGCCGAATTTCCGCTCGATCGCCGGATGGACGGCGCACCGCGCATCCTTATTTATCGCGACAGGCGTGCTACGATGATGCGCAGCAGCCGGCCCGATGACGATGGACCTCGAACGACGAACCGCTACGCGCGCGACGCCGCGACCTGAAGCCAATCCGGCCGAAGCCATCGAAGTGTCTGTAGTAATTCCTTGCTTGAACGAAGCGAATTCACTTGGTTTTTGCATCGAGAAGGCGCGCAAAGCCTTCGAGACTTCGGGCATTCGGGGCGAAGTCATCGTCGCCGACAACGGCTCGACCGACGGCTCGCTTGAAGTCGCCGAGCAATGCGGCGCGCGCGTGATTCGCGTGAGCGCGCGCGGCTATGGCAACGCATTGCGCGCAGGCATCGCGGCGGCTCGCGGGCGATTCATCATCATAGGCGACGCCGACGACAGCTACGATTTCTCCGCCGTCCCGCAATTCGTGGCCAAATGGCGCGAAGGCTACGACGTGGTGATGGGCAATCGCTTCCGCGGCGGCATCGAACCCGGCGCGATGCCTTGGAGTCACAAATACATCGGCAATCCCGGGCTGACGGCGGTGATGAATTTGTTTTTCAAGACCGGCATCGGCGATTGCCTCTGCGGCCTGCGCGGATTCACGCGCGAGATTCACGATCGCATCGACGTGCGCACCAGCGGCATGGAATGGGGCCCGGAATTTGTGATCAAGGCGGCCAAGGCCGGCGCACGCATGACCGAAATTCCCATCGTTCTCTGGCCCGATAAGCGCGGGCGCCGGCCGCATTTGAAAACCATCAGCGACGGCTGGAGAAATCTGCGCTTCATGTTGCTTTTCTCGCCGAACTGGCTGTTTCTGCTGCCGGGAAGCATTTTGATGGTGTTGGGTCTCGCCATCGTGTTCTGGCTGTTGCCCGGGCAGCGTCATTTAACTTCGCGCATCATCCTCGACATTCACACCATGATCTTCGGCATGATCTTCACGCTGCTCGGCGCGCAGATCATTTGCATAGGATTTTTCGCAAAAGTCTTCAGTTATGCCGAGCGTTTCGATCGCAATCCTGTTTCGCTCAAGCGCATGTTGCGCCGCGTCAAGCTCGAGCACGGACTTCTGCTCGGAGTATTCTTAGCACTCGTTGGATTCGCGGGCGACGCCTGGGTGTTTGCGGAATGGGCGCGCAGCGATTTCGGCCCGCTGAACCAGGTGCGCTGGGTGCTTTTCTGGTCTCTGTGGTTTTTTCTGGGTGTGCAGCTGATTTTCTCGTCGTTCTTTTTGAGCATGTTAGGAATCAGCCGCGACACTTATATCGGCGACTATGAGTTGAAGCGCGACGAGTGAAATTTAGCCGGCGATTTCACCTCGCCAATCTTTCTCTAATGAATGATCGAGCCACATTCGACCAATACGCCGACGACTACGACGCCAGTCTTGCAGCGGCGCTCGAGCTCTCCGGCGAAGACCGCATGTATTACGCGCGAGGCCGCGTCGCTTGGTTCGGCCGCTGCGTCCGCGCTCTCGGCTTCACCGCCGCACGCGGGCTCGATTACGGCTGCGGCGTCGGCTCGACGTCTCCGCTGCTGTGCGAGGAATTCGGGCTCACGCAAACGATCGGCGTGGACGTTTCGGCGCGCTCTATCGAATTAGCCCGCGCAAATGTCGGCTCCGATCGCTGCCGCTTCCACCTGATGAACGAATACTCGCCCGACGCGACGCTCGACCTCGCCTATTGCAACGGCGTCTTCCATCACATTCCGATCGAGCAACGCATCGGCGCCGCGCGATATGTCCATGGCTCGCTGCGGCCCGGCGGGCTTTTCGCGCTTTGGGAAAATTTCGCGTGGAATCCCGGCACGCGCTACGTGATGTCGCACTGCGTGTTCGATAAGGACGCCATCACGCTCGTGCCGCGTCAAGCGCGCCAACTCTTGAAGTCCGCCGGCTTCGAAATTCTTCGCACCGATTTCGCCTTCGTTTTTCCCCGTTTCCTGAAAGCCCTGCGCCCGCTCGAAAAATTCCTAGTGAAGTTTCCCCTGGGCGCTCAATACCAAGTCCTGGCGAGCAAACCTAAATAAGGGCAGCTCTTGGCAATGGGGTCTTGTTCCGAGGATCTTCGAGGTGCTTAGGTTATGTCCAAAGCCGTTGCGAGCGGCGAAAAAGACCTCTCAGAGGGGGCAATTTTGTCTCGGTTAGAAATGACCTCCGCACTTTATTTTCAGCGAGTTACGGCGATTTCTAATCGTTTTCGTGTATCGATTAGAAATCTGAAGATTCGGAGTGCTAGCGGCGATGTTTTTCTTTTTTGCGGTGGCGTCATTCATTTCTAATTTCCCGAGTTAGAGTAGCAGCGGCGAGAGGCGAACACCATACTACTAGACGCGAAGCTACGTAGAGAGTGCGGCGGCTAAAGTGCGGCATCTGACATCATGGCATCTCTGCCCCGCCGCCGTCATTCCCAGGAACTGTGGGACGTAAACTCAGTTGACACTCTCGGACACGGTTTCCATAATCGAAGAGCACAATTTCCACTATGACCAAGGCTCACAAGCCGTCCATAGCGCCGCCCGTGGCCGAGAACCCGCTCGAAGAAGCGGTCGCGCGCGCTTTGCGCGACAATCTCGCGCCGCTGCAACGCGCCGTCGAGGAATTGCAGCACGCTTACGGCGACCTGACTGCCGCGTGCGCCTCAAGCCACGCCGCCAATGCGATCCCGGCAATGCTTCGCGCGCAAGCCGCAGCCGCATCACTCTCCGCGGGCCTCGGCGTGCTCACCAATTTTGTCACGTTGGCGCTCCGTCCGGCCGATCGCAGCTCAGGAGGCGCCCAAGCTGCTGCCGACATGCTCGCAGCAGCCGCTGCCGGCGCAGCTCCCGCCGCGAAACCGCATCGCGAAGAAATCGAAGAGGAAGAACTCGAGGCCGAAGAAGCGGCTATCGAGGATGAGATCGCAGAAGGCGCTCCGGTCGAAGCCGGAATACCGGCCACAGAATCTCCCGCCGTTGAATCCGTCGCTGCAGCGCCTGCGGCAGTCGAGGAGACGCCAGCCGCGCCTGAACCTGAAGCGCCGCCACCGTTCGACGTGACCACGCTCGCGCCCGAGGTGCAGGAAATGCACCGGCGCGCCAAGCGCGTGGCCAAAGTAGCGATGCAGGATATCAAGATGCTCCGGCCGAAAGATGTGCGCGCGGCACGCGAAAACAGGGACATTTGCATCCGCCTCAAGGACGATTTGGACAAGGCGCGCAAGGAATACGATCGCCGCTTCAAAGCCCTCCAGGATCAACCGGTGGATTATTTTTATGACTGGCTGGTAGCGATTCTGGCGGACGGCGACCCCGAAGCCCTCGGTGCATACCCGTATCCTTCGCCAGTCCGGCGATAGTAGCTCGCATACGATGAAAGCTCGAATTGGGGGGATCGGCGCGGCCGTGTTTTTGGCTGCGGCGATGACGCTGCTTCGCATTCCTGCCGCTGCCGCGACGGGCGAGCCGGTGAAGAAGTCCGCCTCGGCCGATCAGCTGGAAATCTGGGCGCGCGCGTTACGCGAAAGAAATCCGGGCTCCGCTTACGCCGGCCTCAGCGGGCTCGCAGCCGGTAAGAAGCCGAGCGAAATCGGGCAGCGGGCTGCACTGGCTCTTGGTTACTACGATTACTCGAAAGGAAATTACGCCAAGGCGCGCGCGTGGCTCGATAAAGCCGAGGGCGATCCTCTTCTCGAGGACTACATCCTTTATTGGCGCGCCGAAACCGATCGCGCCCTGAAGCACGATCCGCAAGCCATCGCCGGCCTGAAGCGCCTGCGCCACGATTTCCCGGATTCAGTGATGACCGATCTGGCGCTGCAAACTCTTGGTGAAGCCGCGCTCGCCGCGTCGCAGCCGCAGGAAATTCTCGACGCGCTGGCCGCATATCCACCCACCGATACGAAGCCCGATCTGCTCTTCGTCCGCGCGCAGGCACGTGAAGCGGCCGGGCAACTTCAAGACGCAGCGCGCGACTATCTCGCCGTAGCCTACCGCTATCCGACGAGCACATCCGCGCACGAAGCCGGCTCGAAAGCCGATTTGCTGCGCGGAAAACTCGGCGCCGATTTTCCGGCCGTGCCGCTTGATGTTCGCATCTCGCGCGGCGAAGCGCTCTATTCCACGAAGGAGTGGTATCAAGCGCGCGAAGCCTTTATAGACGTGCTGCCGCAAGTTACGGGTGCGGACCGCGAACACGCCGAGTTGCGCATCGCGCAATGCCGCGTGGCGCTTGGAGCGCCGCTCAGCGCGCTCACTGATCTCACCATCACCGATCCCGACACTGACGCTGAGCGCCTGTATTCGCTGACGCAGGCGCATCGCAACGCGCTCACTGAGGCGCCGATGCTCGCCGCGGTCGACGCCATCCTCGCGCGCGCGCCTTTGAGCCGCTGGGCTGAACAAGCTCTCTTCGCCGCGGGGAATTATTACTGGGTGCAGCTCGATCGCGATCGCGCATCTTCCTACTACTTTCGCGTGGCGGATGGTTTCGCCGGAAGCAGCGATGCCGGAACCGCGAATTGGCGCGTGGCCTGGACTACGTATCTCGAGCGCAAGCCGGAAGCCGCGGTCCTTTTGCAGAAGCAGCTCGAGCGCTTTCCGAACTCGGCGTTCATCACCGACAATCTTTACTGGCTCGGCCGCGAAGCGGAAAATTCGAGCGATACCGGCCTTGCGCGTGCCTATTTCGGAAAACTGTACGACCGTTTTCCGCAAACTTACTTCGGCGGCTTGGCGGTGTCCCACCTGCAGACGCTCGGTGGAGGGCCGGTAACATCGGTCGATGCGTTGAGCCGAATTTTGCCGCCGCCGCCCGCGATGTCCGTCGGCGATACGATTCCTGCCGCGGCCGCGAGTCGCCAGGCGCGCGCCGATTTGTTGCGCACGATTGCCTTCGATTCATCGGCGGAACTCGAGTTGCGGGCCGCCTATGTCGCCACGGGCGAGCCGCGCCTGCTGCTCGAATCGGCGCAGGCCGCGGCGAAAGCCGGTCACTACGCTCCTTCCATCACCACCGCTCGGATGATCTATCCGGGCCTCGAAGCGCGGCGCTTCGAAGACGTGCCGCGCGATGTTTGGGTCGCGGCATTCCCGCTGCCTTATGAGAAGCCATTGCGCGCGGCCGCGGAGCACGCCAAAGTTGATCCCATGCTTGTCGCTGGGCTGATTCGCCAGGAATCCGCGTGGGAGGCGAATGCCGTTTCGCACGCGAATGCTTACGGGCTGATGCAAGTTCTGCCGAAAACTGCGCGGCTGCTGGCGCGCCAGATGCGCATGGGTTATTCGAGGGCGCGGCTGACGGACCCGGAGTACAATCTTCGGCTCGGAACCGTTTATCTCGCGGGGCTCATCAAAACCTGGGGCAGCGTGGAAGCGGCGCTCGCCGCGTACAACGCAGGAGAAGATCGCGTGGGAAGCTGGAAGGCCGGACAAAATTTCGCCGAGGCTGCGGAATTCGTGGATACCATCCCCTTCACCGAGACGCGCGAGTACTGTCAGATCGTTTTGAGAAATGCGGCGATTTACAGGCGGCTGTACTCCAGCGCGGCGCCGCCGGCGGTAACAAAGCGCGCTACGAAGCATGCGCCCGCGCCCGCCCGGGGGTATCGCCGGTGAGCGCGCCGATGCCGGGCCGCGCCGAAGGCGGTGCGCGGCTTTCTCATAAAGTCGCGCAATTCACCGAATCCGTGATTCGCGAAATGACGCGCCTGGCGATGAAGCACGGCGCCGTCAATCTCTCGCAGGGATTTCCCGATTTTGCGGCGCCGGAGGAAATCAAGGAAGCGGCGCGGCAGGCCATTTCCGTGGACATCAATCAGTACGCCATCACCTGGGGCGGAAAAAAATTCCGCGATGCCATCGCCGAGAAATTTTCGCGCGTGCAGGGGATCGCGATTGATCCCGAGCGCGAAATCACCGTTTGCTGCGGCTCGACTGAAGCCATGATGGCCACGATGATGGCGATCATCAATCCGGGCGATGAAGTGGTGGTCTTCGAGCCGTTCTATGAAAATTATGGACCGGACGCGATTCTTTCCGGTGCAACGCCGCGCTTCGTCAAGCTGCAGCCCCCCGAGTGGAGTTTCGATCCGGAGGAATTGGCCGCGGCGTTTGGCCCCGCGACGAAGGCTATCATTCTCAATACGCCGAACAATCCCACAGGAAAAGTTTTTACGCGGGCTGAAATGGAAGCGATTCGCGATCTTTGCGTGCGATGGAACGCGTATCTCATCACCGATGAAATCTACGAGCACATGCTCTACGATGGCGCGCAGCACATTTCGCCCGCCACGATCGAGGGATTGCACGACCGCACTATCACGATCAACGCGCTTTCGAAGACCTACAGCGTCACGGGTTGGCGAGTGGGCTGGGCCATTGCGCCAGCCGAAGTCACCGGCGCGATTCGCAAAGTGCACGATTTCCTGACGGTAGGCGCCGCAGCCCCGCTGCAAGAAGCCGGTGCGGTGGCGCTGCGCTTTCCCGATTCCTACTACACGCAACTGGCGGCTGATTATTTGGTTCGGCGCGACAGGCTGCTGGGAATTTTGGAGAAGGCCGGTTTTCGCTGCTTCCGTCCGCGCGGCGCGTACTACATCATGACGGACATCTCCGCTTTCGGATTTTCGGATGACGTAGCCTTTGCAAAGTATCTTGTGAAAGAAATCGGCATAGCCGCGGTCCCCGGCTCGAGCTTTTACAACCACCCAACCGACGGCAAGCAGCAATTGCGCTTCACCTTCTGTAAGACCGAGAAAACGCTAAACGCCGCTGAAGAGCGTCTGACAAAGCTAAGGTAGCGCCGGTCCCGCATGCGGGACCGGCATCTTTCGAAGGACCATTACGCCACATCTCACAGACAAGCGCGGCACAACCGTCATCGCAACAAACGTGCTAGAATTCGCCCGCGGATTTTAAGAGGAAACGATGCCCACGTCGCTCGAATTGATTCCAGCGCAGACGCGCGTGACCGAAAACGGCAACGCCGCTACGGCAGACATCCGCTCGAGCGCCACGCGCACGTTTCTTGTCACGCTGGATATTTTCGATCAGATCGAGCAGGAATCGCTGGACGTTGCGATCTGGGGATCAACTGACGGAGAGAATTTCGGCGCAAAACCCATCCTGAAAATTCCACAGCGCTTCTACAAAGGCGAAACGCGCCAGGTCCTCGATCTGACGATCGTCCCCAACGTGAATTTCATACGCGCTGCGTGGGAATTGGTGCGTTGGGGCCGCGTAGCGCCTCATCCAATGTTCGTAATCGGCTTGCGCGCCGAAGAAGTCCCCGCCATGTCCCGCGTAGGGTAGCGCCGGCGTCCCCGCCGGCATCCTACGACCCATCTGCGCGCCACATCTCAAAAACCAGCGCGGCGCACCGTCGCTCCACTATCGGCGCGCTCTTATTCTTCCTACAAATCAAAGTCAAACGCCTGGCCGTAGACCGGAATCGTTATCGGCCAGTGATACTGGGCATCAATCGCGCCGCGAAATGATTGCAGCGCCGCCGGCTCCCCATGCACCAGGAAAGTCATTTTCGGCGCCGCCTTAATTCCCGAAAGCCAGCGCAATAATTCGCTGCGCCCCGCGTGCGCGGAAAGCTGCGGTAAATCGACCACCTCCGCGCGCACGGGCACCATCTCGCCGAAAATTTTCACGAGTTTCGCGCCGTCCTGAAGCTGCCGGCCAAGCGTCGCTTCCGCCTGATAGCCGACGAGCAGCACCGCGCTGCGCGAATCCGGCAGGCGCTTGGCCAAATGATGAAGGATGCGCCCGCCGGTGGCCATACCGCTCGCGGAAAGAATCACGCACGGAGAGACCACGTCGTTAATCTTCTTCGAATCCTCGACGTTGCGCGTCATGTGCACTTCTGCGAGGTTCAGCGGATCGTGCTGCGCGGCTTCGTCGCGCGTGAACGCCAGGTCGTGATCTTCTTTGTGGTTTTCGTAAAGGCTCGTCACACTGATGGCCATCGGGCTGTCGAGATACACCGGCAAGCGCGGAATTTTCTGCTGGTCTTCGAGCTCGCGCAGAAAATACATGAGCGTTTGCGAGCGACCGACCGCGAACGCGGGCACGACGACCGCCCCGCCGCGTTTCGCCACGCGATTGATCACGTCAGCGAGCGCATCTTCGGGCGAACCTGGCGGGTGATCGCGATCGCCGTACGTTGATTCGCAGAGCAAATAATCGGCGCGGCTGGGCGGTTCGGGATCTTTCAAAATCACCTGGTCGTAGCGCCCGACGTCTCCGGAAAAAACCACGAGTATCTGCTTGCCGTTCTCGGTGATCGTTAGCTCGAGCCAGCTCGAGCCGAGGATGTGCCCGGCATCATGCGGCCGCACGGAAAATTGCGGGCTGATGGTGAATGAATCTGCCCGTGGAATTTCGCGAAATTGCGCCAGCGCCGTTTGCGCTTCTGCGACGGTATAGAGCGGCAACGCCGGCTTGTGGCTCGAGTAGCCTTTTTTCTCGACGAACTGGGCCTCTTCTTCCTGTAAGTGGGCGGAATCCAGCAGAAGAATGTTGCAGAGCTCGTGCGTCGCCGGATTGCAGTAGAAAGGTCCGCGATATCCGCTCTTCACCAGCCGCGGAATATAGCCGGTGTGATCGATGTGCGCGTGCGTGAGCACCGCCCAATCGATCATTGCCGGATCAATCGGCAGCGTCTGCCAATTGCGATCGGTAAGCTCGCGCGGCCCTTGAAAGAGCCCGCAATCCACCAGCAATTTTTTGCCGCCGGCTTCAACAAGATATTTCGACCCGGTAACAGTTCCTGCAGCCCCGAGAAAAGTGATCTTCGCCATAGGGGCGATATTCTAGCAGTTGGTGGCGCTGGCGTCCCTGCCGGCATCTTGCGATTAAAGAACGCGCCACATCTCGAGACTTACCGCGGCGATGATTATTTCGGGGCGTAGAAACGGTAGTCGGCGGAATATGGCACGCGCAGTTCCTGGCCGGCGTGCGATGCATCGCAGCCGGACGCCGGAGCTTTGCCGCCTTTGGTGTTAAGGCGTTGAATGGATGTCGCGCGCGAGAGCACGCCGCCGCCTTCGTGGCTGACGACGGTGACGAGAAGCCACGGAATGGAATCGGCCTCAGGCGAAGGCGAATTGGCAACGGCCTTGCCGGTAACGCGGCTGCCGTCGTTGGCTTCCCATGAAGGCCCGGCGAAATGTTTGCCGAAGGGCTTGCCATTCTTGTCCAAAAGCTGGGCGTCGGGAGCCTTCAGCGTCCAAGTGAATTGTGCCGCGTCACTCTTGCAAGTGTAGATCTGGTCGCCTTTCGCATGGACCTGCAGGAGAAGTTGTTCGTTGGCGGGAGGCTGGAGTTGCGGCGGGACTTCTTGTGCGGCAACCGCGAACGAAAGACACATGCTCACAGCCGCGAGCATCGCGGCGATTGCAAGTTGGCGAATGCGATTGCGCATCGAAAGATTCCTCCAGCGAGCGCCTACCTTCGAGACGCAATATAACTCAACTTAGCTCCGATCGTCACTTCACGATGCTGCGGGCAGGGAAGCGGGAATGCCGAAAGTTCCGTCGACGACTTCGACGAAGTTTCTTTCTTCGCGAAGAATGATCCGTTTTGTTTGCGCCATCGAGAAATTCTCACGCGCTTCCGGATCCGTCTTCAGACGCGATTTGTACGCCTCATACGAAGCCAGGCTGTCGAACGCGATCAGCCCCCAGCCAACATCATTCGTTCCTTCGTACGGCAAAAAATAGCCGACAAGATGTCCGCCGCATCGAGGAATGATGCGGCCCCAATTCTCGGCGTATTTCTTGAACGCATCCCGCTGGAATGGATCGATCTGGTAGCGTATGACGCACACGATCGTCATTGGTCTCTCCTCCGCGTCCGGTCTGGCCGGCGCATCGCAGCTGAGTCGCAGCGCCGCAATCGTCGCGACGATTCCGCCGATGGCTTCGCGGCGGCTGATGCGAAAGGTTCCGCTCTGCGTCGGCTGCCTGTGTGGAAGTATGTTGGTTGCCTCACAGGAACGCTTCGTTTACCATCAAACTATGGATGTTGAAGATCGAGCGGACGATGCCGTCTCCACAATCGCCGCGGCCATCGGCGAGCCGGCGCGCGCTCGCATGCTCTGTTGCCTGCTCGATGGCCGCGCACGCACGAGCACCGAGCTTGCAGCCGTGGCTGGCGTAACGCCGTCGACAGCCAGCGTGCACCTGCATCGGCTAAAAACGCAGCGATTGGTGCAGGTCCACGCGCAGGGCAAACATCGCTATTACAGTTTGGAAGGCGCCCACGTGGCCGCGGCGCTCGAAGCCTTGAGCGTGGTCGCGGGCGGGACCCGCGAACCGTTCGTGCCCAACACGCCAATTCGCTTGCGCTTCGCACGCACTTGCTACGATCACATTGCGGGCACGCTGGGCGTCGCTCTGAACGATCGCTTCAGAGCGCTGCACTGGCTCTCGGGCGGCTCGGGCACCGATAGCGCCTACGAACTCACAGCGAATGGAGCGAAGGCGTTAGAAGCTCTCGGAATTGATATCGAGGCGATGCGCACCTTGCGACGGCGTTTCGCATTTGCCTGCGTCGACTGGAGCGAGCGGCGCCCGCATCTCGGCGGCGCAATGGGAGCGGCATTGTTGAACGTAGCGCTAAAAAGAATATGGGTAATCCAGGATCGCGATTGCCGCGCCCTGACGGTCACCAGAGCAGGCCGCCGCGAAATGCAGCTTCGCTTCGGCCTTCAAATCTGAGCGGATGTCTCATCTTCCCTCCGCTTCCTCATCGTCTCTGCGGTGCTCTCTTCCCGCGGCCGCGTCCCTTAGCTGCTGAACGAGGCGCCATCTTGCGCGTCACAAACTTGTGGGCCATGCCGAGCAGGTCCCGCAGCACCGCGGGATTGACGCGCGCGAGGCGAACCAGCACGGCGTTGTAGTCGACGTAGTGGTCGGTCAGGTAATAAATATCCGGTGCCTCAGCCAGCAACGCCGCACGGTCAGCGAAATCCACGCGCACCGCAAGCGAGCCGGGCTCGGCCGAGCGATGAGCGGGTAGACACGCCAGGAGTTTTCCGCGTATTTTGAGCGCTGGTTGCCCGTATGCGGTGCTTTCCTCCACGCCGGGTAAGGTGAGTCCGATCTTTCGCACAGTGTCGAAATTGATTATGTCTCTGGCCATTGGTCAGCGCGATTCGTTGGGATTCACCACTCTTCTTTGGCTCCGTCTGCCGGGGTCAAATTCCAGCCTACCGTTTCCGTATTATAGTGCTTCTGGCCTCCCCGACATCCTTAGAAGGCAGACCCAGTGCGTTTTGCATTCGCACTTGCGCGGAGCTCTTTGGTATCTCGCTAACAGATAGAACATAAACGACTTACGAGATCGTTTTCGGAAGAGCCGGGGCTCGAAAGATTGCCGTTTCTAGGAACCTCATCACGCTAAATCCCGCTGGATTCTGGAACTCCTATGACATCATTGTTGAATACAATGATGCGAACAACCCGGGTCTTTCGTCATTCTGTTCTTCCAATCTTGATTGCGGCCGCGATCCTGGGTTCTCCAGCGAGAGCCCAGCAGCCAGCCCCGCTGCCAGCCCCGAGTTCACCGGCTCCGGATACCAACGGGACGCAGGACCAGAAACCCGATCCGTCTGCGAAGAAGCCAGACGAACCGGTTGGCAAGAGCAAGCTTGAACAGGAAACAGGCACCGTAAACGACCGCCTCTTCGAGGTCCTACCCAATTACGGCACCGTGGAAACTTCCGAGAACCTTCCGCCGCTCAGCTCAGACCAGAAATTCAGAATCGCCACCGCCAGCGTTTTTGATTGGGCTGCTTATCCCTTCAACGGCGCGCTCGCAGCCGTCGCGCAGGCGAAGAATGATCCGAGTTCCTGGGGACAAGGCTGGGAGGCCTATGGGAAACGCTACGGCGCATCGTTTGCCGACAACTCCATCGGCACCTACATGACCGTCGCCGTCTTTCCCAGCTTGCTCCACGAAGATCCGCGCTACTTCCAGGTAGGTAAGGGGAGCTTCTCTCATCGTGCGTTCTATTCGATGAATCGGCTCTTCGTCACGCGCAAGGACTCAGGCTCCTTTGGTTTCAACTATTCCGAATCCGTTGGCAATGCGGCCGCCGCGGCACTCTCGAATATCTACCACCCCGCGCAGGACCGCACCGCTTCGCGCAACGCATCCACCTTCGGTTTTCTGATTCTCTACGACGGCCTGGCCAACGAGCTCAAGGAATTCTGGCCGGACATTCGCCGCAAACTGCTGCACAAGAACAATCCGTAGTTCCTTTCGACACCTCGATGCCTCCTGCACCAGCGCGTCGCCATCGTTGGCCCCGGCAGCGTTGGCCCGCAGCATTCTGCGTTCGTTGACTTGCCTCTTGGCGCGTCCTAAGATTCGGCGGACATGCCGGACTCGCAACCTATGATCGGCCGCATCGTTTCCCACTACCGCATCATCGAGAAGCTCGGTGGCGGGGGAATGGGAGTGGTTTACAAGGCTGAGGATGTGAAACTTAGCCGCTTTGTGGCCCTCAAGTTTCTGCCCGACGACGTTGCGAAAAACCCGCAGGCGCTCAGCCGCTTCGAGCGCGAGGCCAAGGCCGCCTCGGCTCTGAATCATCCCAATATCTGCACCATCTACGAAATTGACGATCAGCACGGCGAAGCGTTCATCGCCATGGAATTTCTGGACGGGCTGACGCTGAAGCATCGCATCGCCGGCCGCCCGATGGAAACCGAAGAAATTTTGTCGCTGGCCATCGAAATCGCCGATGCGCTGGACGCCGCGCACGCCGAAGGCATCGTACATCGCGACATCAAGCCCGCCAATATTTTCATCACCAAGCGAGGTCACGCCAAGATTCTCGATTTTGGGCTGGCAAAGACGTTGCCGTCGGCATCCTCGCTGTCGCAATCGGCCACGCACGCTACGGCCGATGCGGTAGCCCCTGAGCAGCTGACCAGTCCGGGCAGCACGCTCGGGACCGTTGCCTATATGTCGCCGGAGCAGGTGCGCGCCAAGGAACTGGACGCGCGCAGCGATCTGTTTTCTTTCGGCGCGGTGCTATACGAAATGGCCACAGGCATGTTGCCGTTCCGTGGAGAAAGTTCAGGAGTCATTTTCAAGTCCATTCTGGACGCGGCGCCGATTCCGCCGGTGCGGTTCAACGCCGATGTTCCCGCAGAACTCGAGCACATTATCGCCAAGGCGCTCGAGAAAGACCGCGAGACACGCTATCAACACGCCTCCGACATGCGCGCCGATCTGAAGCGGCTGAAAAGGGAAACCGAATCCGGGCGTTCGGGCACCACCGCGGTAGCCGCTGCCGATTCGCGTGCGCCCTCACCCACTGCCGCGGTCGTCACCCCCTCCTTGGAGCGGATTGCTGCCCGGGCGGAAATCCGCGAGGAGCTGCGGCGGGAAAGTGAAGCCGCGCATGCCTCCGGAAGTTCGGTAGTCGCGGCGGCCAAGCAGCACAAAGGAGCGCTCGTCGGCGGAGTTGTCGCTGCGCTTGTTGTATTACTCGCGGCGGGATACGGCGTCTATTCGCTGCTTGCCAACCGGACCGTGACGATTCCATTTCAAACCTTCGATGCCGCGCAAGTCACCAACTCGGGCAAGGCCGCTGCCGCCGCAATTTCTCCGGACGGGAAGTACGTCGTCAGTGTGATCAACGACAACGGAAAACAAAGTCTCTGGCTTCGCAACGTGCCCACCGGCAGCAACACTCAGGTTCTCGAACCCGATCCTTTTGTAATTCAAAGCGCCGCGTTCTCTCCGGACGGGAACTATATTTTCTACCTCAAGGCGGCCGATACAACACAGACCTCATTCCGCGCGTATCGAGTGCCGGT
Organism: uncultured Acidobacteriota bacterium; assembly: GCA_963841235.1. Lineage (GTDB taxonomy): Bacteria > Acidobacteriota > Terriglobia > Acidiferrales > UBA7541 > Palsa-147. The sequence continues at coordinate 116,709 of CAWJBU010000006.1, forward strand.
GCTCGGCGGCTCGCCGCAACTTTTAGTGAACGATGTCGACTACGGCCCAACTTTTTCGCCGGACGGCAAGCGCATGGCGTACCTACGCGCAAACGACCCAGAACCCGGCAAGTATCGCCTCCTTTCCTCGAATCTCGACGGCAGCGACGAGAAGATTCTCCAAATTGCCCCGCTCCCCAGTCCAGACAATCTCTCTTGGTCGCCCGACGGAAAGCGAATCGCTTTTATTTCGTATTCTCAGGGCAATGCGCAGGGACAGATCGGCGTCTTCGACATTGCAAATGGCAAAGACACTCCACTCACGTCGTTCCCGGACAGAGTTTTCTCAGACTTGGCGTGGACTCCGGATGGACGGGGTCTTCTCGTGAATTATCGCTCCTCGGGCGCGACCAACCAGCAAATCGGCTTCGTTTCCTATCCCGGCGGCCGGTTCCAATCGCTCACCAACGATATTCACGGCTATCGAACGCTGAGCCTTTCTGGCGACGGCAAGTCTATGGTCTCGATTCAGCAGCAGGAGACGGATACAGTCACGCTGCAACCAGCGACAGCGAAGGGGGTCTCTGTAACGGTTTCAGGTCTTCCCAACCAAGCCGAAGTTCGAGGCTTGGCTTGGAACGCCCAGGGAGATTTGATCGTCACCACCACGACCTCGATCCTGCGAATGTCACCTGACGGCAGCCGACAAACGACCCTCCTCAGCGACCCGTCTGAGAGGATAGTCTGGTCGTCGGTTTGCCCTCGAGGCGGGCCCATTCTGTTCGCCACCTATCTTCGAGAGGGAAAGGCGTCCTACAACGTATGGCGGGTGGACGCGAATGGATCTCACCCAAAGCAGCTCACCAGCGGCAAGAATGAGACTCTCCCGTTGTGCTCGCCGGACGAAGCGTCCTTTTACTACTGGGACAGCGTAACATCTCGAATCATGAAGATGCCGATCGACGGGGGCTCTCCGGAACTCATCAACGCAAGCGTAGTCCCCACGGGCTTCATGCAAGGTGCAGCGAACTTTTCGCCCGATGGAAAGTGGATGCCGGAGCTTGAGACGTCAACCGATGCGGCCACGCAATTGCCAACGCAGAAGGTGGCTCTCGTTGATGTAACCGTGAATTCCGAGGCGTCCACAAAATATCTCGATCCCCGCCCTGATATCGCTCTTCCCATTGCCATCACTCCGGATGGGAAGGCCGTCGCTTACGGCATCATCGAAAACGGCGTCGGCAACGTTTGGTCGCAGCCGCTCGATGGCTCGCCGGGTCATCGCTTGACGAATTTCACGTCGGATCATATCCGCACTTTCCAATTCTCTCCCGATGGCAAGACCCTCGCCGTCGCCCGCGTCCACATCGTCTCCGACGTAGTCCTCCTACGCGATACCCGCACAGCGTCTCAATAGTTTCGACTCCGGCAATTCAGCCGTTCGCGCCAGTCTTTGATTGACGAGCCCGCGGAGCCAAAAAAGCGGGCAAGCCCGCAATTTTCCTCTTGACACGTATATATATCGTATGATATAGATATTTTCATGACTGAAGCTGATTCTCAAAGGTTTATTCCCCTTAAACCGCAGTGGTTTCACATTCTGCTGTCTCTCGCGGGCGGAGAGCAGCACGGCTACGGCATCATGCAGGACGTTTTGCAACGCACCAACCACAAAGTGCGGCTGTGGCCGGCAACTCTCTACGGCTCGATCAAGCGGCTAATCGAAGCGGAACTGATCGAAGAATCCGACGAGCGCCCCGCGCCCGAACTGGACGACGCGCGCCGCCGTTATTACCGGCTGACGCCGCTCGGCAAGCGCGTGCTCGACGCGGAATGTGAGCGCCTGCAGGAATTGGTTCGCAGCATTCGCGTGAAGCAAGCCTTGGCAACGGAATGAAAGGTGACGCGATGAGCGACGACGGCATGAATCTCGCGCTGCGAATCTACCGCCGGCTGGCGCAAGCTTTTCCTCACGAATTTAAATTGGCGTATGGCCCAGAGGTGATGCAACTCGGGGAGGACGTCGTGGAGGAAATTGCCAAGCGGCATGGCGTCGCCGGGCTGATCCGGCTCATCGCGGACATCGCCATCCGCGTGCCGCTCGAGTACCTCAGCGAAATGCGCGGCGACATGCGCTATGGATGGCGCGCGTTGCTGAAGTCTCCCGGATTCGCCCTGGTCGGCATCATTTCCATGGGACTCGGCATCGGGCTGACCACAAACGTTTACAGCTCGAAATGGGAGATGCTCTTTCGCGAACTACCCGCAGCGGCGAATGCCAAGCACCTCGTGATGCTTCAGGCCTCAGCGGATGGCGATCTCGCGCCGGAATCGTATTACTACGTCGAGCAGTATCGCGAGCAAAAGACCTTGTTCGCTGGCGCCGCCGCGTTCAAGACTAGCGTCCCGTTCAACGTAACTTTCCAAGGCGACCTGAATGCGAAACCCGAGCGTGTGTTCGGGCAAATCGTATCGCCCGATTATTTTTCTGTGCTCGGCGTGCAGCCGCAGCAGGGGCGAGTGCTCAGTCCCGGACTTGACAAAACCGGCGACGCGCCCGTCGTAGTGATCAGCGATCGTTTCTGGCGCAATCGCCTCAATTCCTCTCCCAACGCCGTCGGGCAATTGCTTCGCCTGAATGGCCAAATCGCCACGATCGTGGGCATCACGCCGCAGAATTTCAATGGCGCTTTGGCCGTGAATCCCTCGGAACTGTTCGTCCCGATCACCGCGCCGGCCGCGCTCGCTCCGGAACTCGCGAACGACGTGCTGCATCAGCGCTACGCCCGTGAATTCCTGCCCATCCTGTGTCTCGCGCCCGGCGTCACGATTGATTCCGCGGAAGCGGCGCTCGACGCGATCACGCGGCGACTCGACGAGCAGGATCCCTCCGTATTGCCGCGCACGGACAAAGGCCGAAGCATCGTATTGCTTCCCGCCGGCACCAATCTGCCGATTCCCCGGAAAATCAAGCCCGTGTTAATCGGATTCTTCGTTGCGCTGATGGGCCTGGTGATTACGCTCGCGTGCATGAATCTGGCCAACATGCTGATCGCGCGCGGCGCCAGTCGCCGCAAGGAATTCGCGATTCGTCTGGCCGTGGGCGCCAGCCGCTTCCGGCTGATACGGCAGATGATCAGCGAAGGCATTTTGCTTTCGCTGCTCGGCGGCGTGGCCGGATTCGCGCTTGCGTACGGCCTCTCGGTATTGAACTCGCACTTCACGCCGCCGATGACGGTGCCGATCGAATCCAATTTCGACTTGGATTGGCGCGCCGGCGTTTTTGCGTTCGGCGTCGCGATCCTCTGCGGCATCGGATTCAGCCTGGTTCCCGCAATGCAAGCGACGAAAGCCGACGTGGTCCCGGCGCTCAAAGAGGGCTCGGCGCTGCGCTTGCCGGGACATCGCCGCTTCGGTCTGCGCAACGTGCTGATGGTCGCGCAGGTTGCGGCATCGCTCATGTTGCTGCTGATGACCGGCTTCCTCGTCATCGGAATCAGCAAAGGAACCAGCCTCGAAACCAAATTCGATCCGCGTACGATGTATCTGGTGACTCTCGATCCGGTGCGCGACGGCTACGCGCCGGAAAAAACGCAAGCTCTCTTCGAGAAACTTACCGAACGGCTCAAGGTCGCCGGCTCGGTGAGCAGCGTCGCGTTGGCCGCCGAGCCGCCCTTCTCCTCCGGAGTCGAACCCACGCCGATGAGTGCGGAAGGCTCGCCGGATTCCTCGCGCGTGCAGCAGCAAGTGGTGGAGGAAACCGTCGGCGCGGGATATTTTGCCGCGCTCGGCGAGACGATGCTGGCCGGCCGCGAGTTCGAGGAGCGCGATCAACGCAGCCAGCCGGACGGATCGCCGACGATCTCGTTGCCCGCCGTGCTGAATGAGCGCGCCGAACGCAAATTTTTCGGAAATCAGAATGCCATGGGCAAACGCGTTCGAGACGACAGGCAATCCTACGAAGTGGTCGGCGTCATCCGCGACATGAAGGATGTCGAGGGCTTCAGCCAATCGATTATTTATTTGCCGCTGACGCCTCGCGATTTTGCGCGGCCACCTGCGGGAGGCATCACCATTCTGATCCGCTCGGATGCCGGAGCGGACGCGTTCGGCGGCATTCGTAACGAGATCGCGTTCATCAATCCCAATCTGAACATCTTCAACGTGCAAACGCTCAGCGCTTACCTCGATCGCAGCCGCGCCTCCCTGCGATTCTCGGCTCAAACCTACGGCGGAATCGGAGTGTTTGGCTTGATCTTGGCCGCCATCGGACTCGCCGGAGTCACGGCGTACGCCGTGGCGCAACGGCGCAAGGAAATCGCCATCCGCACGGCGCTCGGCGCGAGCCGCGCGCAGGTGCTGCGGCTGGTGCTGCGCGAAGGCGCCGCGCTGGTAAGCGTTGGCACGGTTCTGGGATTTTTGGGCGCGATGGCGCTGGCCAAAATACTTGCTGCGCTGGCGAGCCTGTTCGTCGAAGCACTGACGATCGGCACAAACGATCCGCTGCTGCTAATCGGCGCGCCGTTGCTGCTGGCTGCAGTGGCGATGCTGGCGTGTTACGTGCCCGCGCGCCGTTCAGCGCAGATTAATCCGCTCGCCGCCCTGCGCGAAGAATAGCGCGGCTGCCACCCGATGATCTACGCTTCCACGAAACTGCAAAGGCTTCCAGCAAACTCGTGCTGCGCTCCGGCCTAAGTGCGTCAGCATGGCAGTTCGGTGGCAGCCCCCTGCTTTAGCAGGGGGAGCTGGACTTCAGTCCAACGGAACAAGGCATGCGCCGAATAGCGGCTTCAGGCGTGGGCTTTTAGCTGAAATTGAGACGGGGCAGCATCAACTTCCGCTCTCAATCGCGCTGAGGAGTACAACTAGTCCTCGGGGCGGGTGGGTCAGCTTTTCCGAGGATTTACGATTTTGGGTGCCGCATCCTCGGGGTTTTCGAAAGTGCGGGTTTCGGGCCTGCCTTTGACTTTTCTTTCTTTTTGGTTTTGATCTTCGCTCTTCTCCCTCACGCCGGATCGAACCCGTCTCAACCGAAAGGCTGAGGCTCGGGCGGCATGAATGCGGGCGCTCCCCGCCCTCGAGACCAGGAATGCAAACCTCATTACCGTGCTGCGCGGCCGTTCTGGTGATAGGATGAGCGGCCGTGCGGCGACATCGTTTCGCGACGCACGGGCTGGAATTGGCGCCGTCCGTCATTTCGGATTCGTCCACATTTACAAACTGGATTGAAGGAGATGCTCATGAAGCTCACGCATTGGGTTCTGACATGTGTGCTTGTATTTGCATGTAGCAGTGCCGCGCTGGGGCAGGCGAAACCCGCGGAAAACCGCAGCGTTTCGCAAATCATGGATCGGGCCGTCGGCCAGGTGGAAGGCGAGTTCTTGCCGGCCGCCGACGCTATGCCGGAAGACAAGTATTCGTTTGCGCCCACGAACGGAGAGTTCAAGGGCGTTCGCACTTTCGCGCAGCAGGTCAGGCATGTGGCCGCGGTCAACTACATGATTGGCGCGGCGATTCTCGAGCAAAAGCCGCCCGTGGAATTGGGCGGCGAAAGCGGGCCGGAATCCATCGCCAGCAAAGCTGACATTCTGAAGTTCGCGAAGGACTCATTCGTTTATCTGCACAAAGCGCTTGCCAGCATCAACGAAAAGAACCAGACCGATCAGGTGAAGAGCCCGTTTGGCGAGGGCAAGGTGACGCGTCTGGGAATCGCGGCGGTCGCGCTAACGCACCCCATGAATCACTACGGCCAGATGGTGGAGTATCTGCGGATGAATGGAATTATTCCTCCCGCGAGCCGGGGTCAGTAGCGGCCGATTAATTATTGCGGGTGGCCTCGGGCAAAAGCCGTCCATCGGCGCTCGCAGAATTATTGTTCGCGGAGCAGGGTTGCGGGATCGAGGCGCAGGACGCGTCTGACGGGGCCGACGACGGAGAGTGTTCCGGCGACAGCCATCGTCAATATGACGCAGGCGAGCACGAAGGGATCCTGCGCGGAGGCTTGGTAAACGATTACGGAGAGCAGCCGGCTCGCTGCCACTCCCAGCAGAATGCCGACGACAGAGCCGCTCGCGAGCAGGATGAGCATGCGGCCGAGCGCGGTGGAGAGAATCTGCTTGGCCTGCGCGCCGAGCGCGACGCGGATGCTGAGCTCGCGCTGCCGCTTGCTGACCGAGTAGGACGCGAGGCCGAAAGTTCCCGCGATCGAGAGCAGGAGTCCAAAAGCGCCGAAGAGGCCGAGCGAGACAGTGGCCACTTGGGATGGAAAGAGATTCAGCGCAAGCTGGCTGTTCCAGGAGCCCGATTCGCGAATGGGAACGGCGCTATCGAGCTCGCTAACCGCTTCGCGAATGGCGGCGACTATATCGCCTGGAACTCGCTGAGTGCGGACGATGAGCGTCATTCTTGTGTCCCGGCGCTGCGAGATGGGGTAGAAAATTGCGGCTTGCGGATCTTCGCTGAGCGTAAAGTGTCTTCCATCGGCCATGACGCCCACGATTTGAATGGACGCGCCGTTGCGATTTTTGAAATAGCGTCCCACGACTTGCTCGGTGTGGAAGAGCCGCCGGGCGAACTCCTGATTCACGATGGCAACACGCGGCGTGTCCATAGTGTCGCTAAAGCTGACATCGCGTCCCGCGAGCAGCGGCGTTCCAGCGGCGGCCAAATATCCAGGCGAGACCGCATAGAAATAGGTATCGAATGCTTTTGCGGAGGGCCTGAAATCGGTGGCTTCTTGAGAGAAAACGTTGGTGAGGGATACGTCGAACGAGAGGGGCGTGGTATTGGCGTAGCCTGCTGCTTCCACTCCTGGAAGCTGCGAGATTCTTTCCAGTAGCTGGCGCTGGAAATGATCCGCAGTGGCATCGCTGGAATACGCAGCCTGATTCAGATCGATATAGGTGCGCACGGCATTCTTGGGATTGAAACCCAGGTCCATGGTGAGTGCTTTGCCCAGCCCGCGCAGCGAGACAAAAGCAGCAGTGACGGTGACGCAGCAGAGAGCAATTTGTGCGGCGAGCAGGACATCGCGAAGCGCCCAGCGGCGTCCGGCGGAGGATTGGATTCCGCCGCTCTTGATGGCCTCATTTGGATCAGTCTTGAATATTTGCCGCAGCGGCATCAAGCCGAACAGAACGCCGGCGAGCACCGAGATCAGGAACGCCATCAGGATCAACGAAGGCTGCGGCATTACGTGGAACTCGAACGGGAATCTGCTGGCCGGATGCCAGCCGGCCAGGCCGTCGAGCGCCATCCACGCCAAAACGCAGGCGCACGCGCCGCCGAAGATCGCGATTACTACGGCCTCGACAAGGAGCTGGCGAATAATGCGCCAGCGGCTCGCTCCGATGGCCAGACGGATGGCAATCTCGCGGGCGCGGTCTGCCGTGCGCGCGGCGAACAGGCCGCCGAGGTTGGCGCACGCGGCCAGCAGCACGACTCCGGCCAGCGCCATCACACCAGCTAGAAAGCCGCGCGCCGGCCCGCCGATAAAGTCGCCGATCAGACCAGGACGAACCACCTTGAGCGCCAGCCCTTCTTCATCCTGCGGATACTGCCGGGCGATGCGGGCAGTAATAGTGTTCAACTCCGCCTGCACCTGGGGCAGAGTGACCCCATCCTTGATGCGCACGACCGAAAAGATATCCTTGGTGCTTCGCGACTCACGCTGTTTGACGAGCGCCGGCGATGTGTCATTCGCGATGGGAATGAAAATGTCCGGCTGCGCAAATTTTTCGGTCCCGTAAAAGCCTTCCGGCGTGACTCCCACGATGGTGTAGGGACGCTTGTCAACGCGGATCGCCGTTCCCACGATTTTCGGGTCCGCGCCGAAATCACTTTTCCATGCCGAGTAGGAAAGCACCGCGGCATCCGAGGCGCCCGAAAAATTGTCATCGGCGCGCTGCAGCAGACGTCCGAGGAACGGTTTGATGGCGACGAGATCGAAGTACTGCCCGCTCACTTCGTAGCCCCAGACGGGCCGGGTGACGCCGTTTGCTTCCATGCCGAAATCATTCAATTCGACAGCGGCTACAGAAGAAAACACCGTATTCCCTTCGCGCACATCGCGCACTTCCGGATACGACAGAAAGGGGCCGCCGGTTTTGGGTTGCAGCGTCATCACTTGTTCGGCATGAGGCAAATCCAGTTGCCGCAGGACTAATCCCTGCAGGACGCCGAAAACGATGACGTTGGCGGCGATGCCGAGCGCCAGGATGAGGACCGCCGTGAAGGCAAAGCCGGGATTTTTGCGCAGCGTGCGCAGAGCGAAGCGCAGATCCTGCACTAACTGCTCGAGCCAAACCAAAGTCCACACCTCGCGGGTATCTTCCTGCACGCGCGTTACGTTGCCGAATTTGCGTATCGCGGCGTAACGCGCTTCCTCCGGCGGCATGCCGCGATCGATGTTGTCCTGCGTTTCGGCCGCGATGTGGTCGCGGATGTCCTGCTCGAGATCTTCGAGCATGCGCTTGCGCCGCCTCATGATTCACCTTCCCGCTCCGCCGGCCGGAGGATTTGCGCGATGGCTCCCGCCAGCCTGTCCCACTTGCTCGTCTCCACCGCCAGTTGCCGCCGGCCCTTGGGAGTCAGCCGGTAAAACTTGGCCTGACGATTGTTCTCCGAGGTCCCCTCTTCCACCGAAATCCACCGGCGCTTGATGAGCCGGTGCAGCGCGGGATAGAGCGACCCTTGCTCGACCTGCAACACTTCGTCGGAATTGAATTCGATGGCTTTGGCGATGGCGTGGCCATGCACCGGGCCGCGCAGCAGGGTGCGCAGAATCAGCAGGTCCAGGGTGCCTTGCAGCAATTCGACGCGCTCTTTATGTTCTTTGGTAGACATACTAGGTGAGGGTACTGCGCTTCCGGTAGAATGTCAAGGGGAGACGTGCGGCAGGGCTCTTCGCAGCGCGACGAGCGGATCCACGTGGGTGGCGCGGCGCGCGGGAATGTAGCAGCGAGCGGACACAGCCATGAGCGGCTGTGCGACCGCGCGCTATTCGTATCGCAGCGCTACGAGCGGATCGACGCGGATGGCGCGGCGCGCGGGAATGTAACAAGCGAGCAGCGCGACGCCGATTAGGAGTACGGCGACACCTGCAAACGTCAGAGGATCTGCCGGCCTCACGCCATAAAGCAATCCAGCCATCAAGCGCGACACGATCAGCGCGCAAACCAGTCCAACCGCGGCGCCGGCGATGGCCAGGCCCAATCCTTGCCGCAGCATCATGCGCAGGATGTTGCGCTGTTGCGCGCCGAGCGCCAGGCGAATGCCGATCTCGTGCGTGCGCTCGCTTACCAGGAACGAAATCACCCCATAAATTCCAAGCCCGGCGAGCAGCAAGGCAGTGAGCGCGAACAGGCCGACCATCTCCATCGAGAATCGCCTCTCGGAGAGAGACGCCGATACCGCTTCATCCAGCGTCTGCGCGCCGAATACCGGCAGGCCGGGATCGACGGCCTGCACTTGCTCGCGCAACTGCACGGGAATCGCGGCCGTGTCCATCCGCCCGCGCAAAAAAATGGCCAGATCCTTGGCCGTGCGCTGAAATGCGCTCAAATAAATTTCCGGAACGGGCGCTTGCGCCAGCGATTCCGTGCGCGCGTCTGCAATCACGCCGATCACCGTAGTCCAGTAAGAATCCATCGGCCTCTTGAAGCGTTTGCCCAGTGCATCCGCGTTGGGCCAATACTTGCGCGCGAGCGCTTCGTTGATCACCGCAACTCGCGGCGCGCTGTCGTTGTCCAACTCGCTGAATAAACGGCCGCGCAGCAATGTCATCCCCAACAAGTGAAAATATTCCGGCGTCACGGCCGCGCGATTGACTAACGGAACCTGGTTGTCTTGAGTCTCGCGTCCTTCCCGCATCAACGGAAACGGATTCAGATCCCTCCAACCATGACCCAACGGAACAGCCGCGACATCCCCGATGGCGATTTCTTCCACTCCGGGCAGCGTCCTGCCGCGGCGAAGTATTTCGCGCAATAACGTCGTCTCTTGCGCGGCGGTGCGATAGGGATCTGTATCGGGATCATTGGGCACCGGCAGCCAGGTGCGCACGGCCATGATGTTTTGCGGATTGTATCCCGGCCGCACTTGCAACAAATCCCGAAAGCTGCGCAGCAGAAGGCCCGCGGCTATCATCAGCACCAACGAAAGCGCAAATTCCGTGACCACCAGCACGCGCCGCGTGCGCGCTTGTTCGCCGGACCCAGTCGAGCCGCGGCTTTCCTGTTTGAGGATGGGAATCAAATCCACGCGCCCGGCATGCCACGCAGGAGCCAGGCCGAAAATCGCGCCGGCGGCGAGAGAAGCGACCAGCGCGAAAAACAAAACGGACCAGTTGATCGATATTTCATTGAGCCGCGGCAGGCTTTCCGGCAAAAACTGCAACAGAAACGCCTTGGTACAGAAGAGAATCGCCAGACCGACAATTCCGCCGGCCAGCGAAAGCAGCAGGCTTTCGGTGAGCAACTGCGACATCAGCCGCGAGCGCGCCGCTCCGAGCGCCTGGCGCACCGCCATCTCGCGGCCTCTGGCACTGGCGCGCGCAAGCAGCAAATTCGCAATATTCACGCAGCCAATCAGCAGCACCAATCCCACCGCGCACAGCAGCAGAATCAGCGACTGGCGCACATTGCCAACCACTCTTTCCTTGAGCGGCAGCAACCGCACCGTCCAGGTGCTTTGCCGCGGATAATCCGCCGGGAATTGCTGCTGCAATGCGGCCACGAGCGCGTCCACCTGGCTCTGCGCCGCGGCCATCGTCAGTCCGGGCTTGATTCGCGCGATGGATGCCTGAAGGATGCGGCTGCTGCGCATCGGAGGCGGAGCAGGCGGGCCGGCAAAACCCGACGCGAGCCACAGTTCGACGTTCTGTTCCGCCGCGGTGCGACCCGGGTCGTGGTAACCGGGCGGCATGACGCCGATCACGCGATACAAATCGTTGTCGAGCCGCAAACTTTTGCCCAGAATTCCCGGATCGGCCGCGAAAGCCCGCTTCCAAAGCCCGTCGCTGAGGAGCGCCTCCAAAGTAAATCCGGGCGTCTGATCCGCGGGATCGAAAGAGTGGCCCAACTGCGGCTTCACGCCCAGCAACGCAAAATAATTCGGATTGACGTTCAGAAAAGTGATGCGTTCGGGCTGCGACGAGCCCGTGAGATTCACGTCGCCGCCGCCGATGGTCGAAACGTATTCGAAAATTCCGGAGCGCTGAAAATCGTGCAGTTCAGGAACGGACATGCCCACGTCCTGCGCGCCCACGCCGGGAAGATCATCCTCGATGCTCACGAGTTGCTCGGGCTGCGGGTAGGGCAGTGGATGCAACAGCGTGGCATCCACGACGCTGAAAATCGCGGTGGTCGCGCCGATGCCCAGGGCAATCGTCAAGATAGCGATGGCGGTGAAGCCGGGCGATTTGCGCAACATGCGCGCGCCGTAGCGAATGTCGTGCCAGAAATGATCCCAGCCGAGCCAGCGGCCGGATTCGTAGAAGCGCTCGCGGGAAATCGTCACGTTGCCGAATGTGCGCCGCGCCGCGGTGCGCGCGTGTTCGTAGCTGAGCCCCTGTTCCTGCAAGCGCGCCGTCTCCAGCTCGATGTGCGCTTCGATTTCCGCGCTGAAGTCGCCCGCGTTACGCTTGCGTCGGAACATGGCTAACCCTCCTCGGACTCCAGAACCCGTCCGATCGCTGCCGCCAATCGATTCCACTTGGTAGTTTCTTTGCCGAGCTGCTTGCGCCCGGCCGCCGTCAGCGAATAAAAGCGCGCCTTGCGGTTATTTGCGGAGGTGCCCCATCGCGCGGAAATCCAGCCGCGCTCCTCAAGCCGTTGCAGCGCAGGATAGAGCGCGCCATGCTCGACCAGCAGCTCTTCGTCCGAAGTTTGCTGGATGGCGCGCGCAATGCCCTGGCCGTGCTGCGCCCCGAAAATCAATGTGCGCAGAATCAGCAGATCGAGTGTGCCCTGCAGCAATTCGAGCCGTTCGTTGCTCTGTTGGGTAGACATTTGACCCGAGTATCGCCCCGCTCGGGTAAGATGTCAACCTGAAAAAATCCCCCACATTTTTCCGAGCGTTTGCGCCTTCGGGTGGCCCATCCTTCCCGGTTTGTGGGAAGGGTAGGGATTTCGGCCCCGCCTTTGACTTTTTTTCTTCATGCCGCTAGCGCCTCATCATTTCAGAAAGCGTACCCACCAAAGTCTTAGCGTTAATCAGACACGTGGATTTCTTTCGAGCAGCCCGCTATTCGCCCGCATTCGGAAACCAGGAATCGCTGCGCTTGCGGCACTCCATGACTCTGGTATGGTGGCGTTCACCGGGAGGTGAGCGTTTGGAAGATCAAGTTCTGATGATGCTTCGCGGCCAGGTAGGCGCCATCGTGCTGGGCACCGTTTTCCTGCTCATCGGTCTGGCGGCCTGCGCGATAGCGGCGATTCACGGCCGCGGCGGAGTCCGGCCACTGATCTGGCAGGGAATCTTCAGCGCCATGTACGGAACGCGGATCTTGGCGGAGTCGCCGGCCGGGATAACCATATTCCCTCAATTGGTTTGGGCCGCGCGCGACGAACTCGTATGGGTTATCACCTATCTGCTCATCCTTCCTGCGCTTCTCTTCTGGATGGAGATAAGCCTGGGTAAGTTGCGCCGCGTTTTGCAAATCGCCCTCGTCTTAGCTTTATTGATCGGCATTGTCGGCGTTTTCTCCTCGCTGATCGCCCATTCACCGGACAGGTTTCTGCCCTATAACAACTTGCTGGGGATCAGTGTTCTGCTAGTGCTGGCGGTGGTGATCGCCGTCCCCAGCCTGGCGAGGAGATTCCTGTCGGTTCCCAGCCGGATTCTCGCTATCGGCACTGTGGTCTTTGCAGCGGCGGCCCTCCACAGCAACCTGAAACATTTTCTCGACCTTCCTTCTTTACCTGCGCTCGAGCCTCTCGCATTCGCCGTGTTCATCCTCTCCTTGGGATACGTGGCGGCTGAGAAGATCTTCGCCGGCGAGCGCCGCTTGCTTTCGATGGAAAGCGAGCTCGCCGTCGCCCGTGAGATACAGCACTCGATTCTCCCCGGCAGCGTCCCCGAACTCAAAAATCTACGCATCACCGCCGCTTATCTTCCGATGACCGCCGTCGCCGGTGATTTCTACGAATTCATTCAGGTCGACCAGAATCGTGTTGGCTTCCTCATAGCGGACGTTTCTGGGCACGGTGTCCCTGCGGCGCTCATCGCCTCGATGGTCAAGGTGGCGATGCGCTCTCTTCTGTCCAGCGCACACAACCCGCCGGAAGTTCTGCGCGGGATGAACCGCATCCTCTTTGGCCAAATGCAGGAGCAGTTTGTTTCCGCCGCCTATCTGTGGCTCGACATGGAGAATCGCAAGGCGTCGTACTCAGCCGCGGGACATCCACCGCTCCTGCTCTGGCGGGAGCATAAGTTGGAACCCATCGAGAGCAACGGCATTCTCCTTGGAGTCATTCCGGATCCCGATTTTCCTGTTCGCGACATGCCGATTAAGCCAGGCGATCGCTTCCTGCTTTACACCGACGGCGCAATTGAACCCGAGAATGCCAAGGGCGATTCCTTTGGCGGACACAAGCTGGAACAGGTCCTTAGTGACAACCAGTCGCGCTCGCCTTCGGAGTTGTCGGACCAACTGCTCTCTGAGATACGTCAATGGCGACCGGCTTCCACCACCCAGCAGGACGACATCACGCTAATTATCATCGACGTCGTCTAGCCACTCTCGACTGCCAAGCCTGGCGAAGCTAAAGCAAGTCAGCAGCGAATCCAACGATTCTGCACTACTGGTTAGGCCACTCAAACATCGACCTCCGACTCGATCTCACAGCGGTCACTGGCGAGACTCGTTCAATCATGGGGCGAAGCGTGTGGGCAGGAATGGCTCTACAGTCCGCGATAGTAACCCGGATTTCTCAGTGAAACGCCGCGCCGACGGACATCCAGTCGCCGACGCCGGGAAAATTCGAGGCATCCTGCACCCAGGTGACGGTGATCGCAGATGTGGACGAGCCGTTGTAAAACAACATCCATCCGCCGTTGAGATCGTCGTGGCTGGAGTTCGTCTCGGTCGTATAGTGACTCGATAGGAATTGGCCGCCGGAAGGGCTGGTGATGCCGGTAAACGTGTTCCAGGCTGCGCCCACAGTGACGAGGATGACTTCATTGGTTTGCGATGGAGAAGCCGTCAGAGACGTAACGTCCCCGCTACCACCGTCGGTGGATTGATCTCCGGTGTTGCTGGCGAGCCCGTTCGAGCCGAACGAAGTGTCGAGTGGATCGCTCGACGCGCCGGAGATGTCGTAGAGGAACATGGTGCTGCCGTTGGCGGCGTTTGACCGCGGGTGCATTGTCCAATTGGGGAAATAGGCGCCCGGCGAGACGCCCTTGGCGTACCACACTGAGCCGACCGAAGCGCCACCATCGGGGCCCGGACTCACCACATTCCCGCCCACCTGCAGGTAATTATTGACCCCGTCAGAAACTGAGGTTGGGTACGCACAGTCCGTGGTGCTGGGGTCTTGGCAGCCCGAACCAAATAGGATGGCGAACATGTTGCCGCTGATGGGCATTTCGAGAGGGACGGAACTGGCGTCTTCGTTGTCCGTGTCGTCGTGTTGGACATAGACCACGCGGATGCCCGCGGGCGGAGCCGAGCCCGTGGCTGCGGGTTTGAACGCTGCGGCCGCGGTGATGAAGCTGGCCGAAGTGCCCAGCGTGAAGGACGGGGCGAACGAGGCTGTTGAGTTGTACACGCCGTATTGCACGCAGGAAGGATACCTGTCAGCAATCATCGCGCTCCGCAGCGTCCAAGTGATATTGCTCTGCGAGCCCTTCGTGCAGCCCGAAATCTGCTGAATGCTGTCCACCACTGCCTGCTGGAAAACGAGGTCGCCCGAAGTGGTGAGGGCGTTAAGCGCGGGCGTCGTGACGGTCGAACCATTGCCGGACTGGCAGGTGGCTTGATCGAGCGCGCCGGCATTGAAGAATTCGTACGGCTGCATCTGCACGAACTGAGTGCTTGATAGATTGACGGCGATGTCGTTAACGCCCGCGTGCACGCCCTGCACGTAGTAGATCGCCGAGACCACGCCATTCGAATTGTCCGTGCACGAGACGCCGAGCTGATACGTATTGCCGCCGACATTGTCGGTGAACGATGGCGATTGCGCAGGGGTGTTGTAGCGCAATTGCACGACGAGCAGATTGCCCGCGATCGTGGAATTCGGCAGCGGGCAGTGGTACTGCGTAACTTGATCGCGGGTCTGGTTCTGGTCGTTCGAGAGCGGGCAGCCCGCGCCGTTGCTTGCATAGCCGGGTGCGCCACCGCCGCCGCTTTGATTCGCAACCGTAATGGAAACGCCGGCGGACGTGGCCTGGTTTCCGGAAGTATCTGTGGCGACGGCTGTCAGCGCATGGTTCGCATTTGTCAGCGTCGTTGTATCGAGCGAGAAATTGTAGGGCGAAGTTGTATCGGCTGCGCCGGAGTTCGCTCCATCGACCTGCAATTGCACGTTGGCCACCGCGACGTTGTCCGACGCCGTCGCGGTGACCGAGATTGTGCCGCTTACCGTCGAACCGGATACAGGAGAAGTGATGGAGACCGTAGGCGGAGTGCTGTCGGTATTATTAGTGGCCGTAGACGAGCTGGAGCAGCCACCCATGATCAAGACGAGCGCGCCGAGTGCTACTGACAGCCATACATTCCGGCTCCTTACGCTCATTCCGAGTCCCCCGCTAATGACTAGGATCGATTATAGGCGCAATCCAAGCAACGACAGAGACGCCGTCAGGCGACGATGGGCGGGTGGCCCACCCTTTCCCGGACCTCCGTATTTTCCGGAGTGGCGCTCATGCGTGCCGAGAGGAATTCTACCACTCTGTGAATTAACCGCGCGGTACCGGTTTTAGGGGTGGCCCATCGTTGCCAATCACCGGGCTGAATCATCAGCCCGGGCCCGGCGTTTAGCGAAGGGTGGGGCTTTTCGGCCCCGTCTTTGACTCTTCCGGCCGTCTGGCTCCCGCGATTTCTTTCCGATCCGGCGGGTGGCCACCTTTCCGGCGCCTTAAGATCGTGAGGGCGCCCCATCCTTCCCGAAGTATGGGAAGGCTCGGGATCTCGGCCCCGGATTGTCGGGCTCTTTTCTCTCGACGTCCCCTTTTATAGATCCAGCCGTTCCGCTTCAAAAAGGGTTGGCCGGGTGATTTTTCTGCCACATACGAAAACCTCCTAGAAACGCATTCTCGTTGTTGCCGAGCCGCGCGCCCGGCGGCAGCTTCTTCAGCTTCTTGCTGTTTCCTCCGCCCAGCACCACATAATCGGCGTCCAACGCGGTCTTCAAACTCTTCACAATTTTGGCGACGTAGCGGCGCCACTTTTTCTTGCCCATTCGTTCGAGGCCCCGCAATCCAAGATAGTCCTCATAGCTTTTGCCGTGCTTGTATCCAAGGTGCGCCAATTCCATCGGCTGCAGCATTCCGTCCACGATCATCGCCGATCCCAAGCCCGTGCCCAATCCAAGAAACAGCATCCGCCCGCCTTTATAGCTGCCAATCGCCTGCATCGCCGCATCATTCAAAATCTTCACCGGACAGCCAAAAGCCCTTTGAAAGTTGAATCCCACCCACCCGGGTCCCAAATTGTGCGGCTCGCGCAGCGGATGCCCATTGATGATTGGCCCGGGATAGCCCAGCGAAATACAATCAAACTTCCAATCCGAGACGGACTTCTTCACCAGACGCACCATCTTCTGCGGAGTCATCGACGGACCCGACGGATATTTTCGTGGCTCCTTCTGCCCGGTAGCCAAGAGCTTGACGTTTGTCCCGCCAACGTCGATCACCAGCACCTTCGGAGATTTCGCCGTCTGCGCCGCTTTCATATGGTGGCCGCTCCTCTAATGAATGATCGGCTCATGAATTGAATTTCTTTCCTCGTTAGCCAAAGCTGCCTGCGCTAATCCTACCGCACGCAGCCCGGACAGTTCGTAGGAAAGGATGTCGCCAATGGCGGGTGGCCCAGCCATTTCCGGCGGGTTTGCTCTCGCGGGTGCGCCACTCTTCGCGGTTTGTGGGAAGGGTGGGGGTTTCGGCGCCGCGTTTGACTTTTTGAGTCGTTCGGGCCCCCATGTTCGCCCCCGATCTGCCCTACTCCGTATTAATTGTTGCAAATTCCTGGCTCTTGTTTGCCGTTCCCGCGGTGAGTGCTCCCCCGGCCGTAGGGGCGCTGCTTGCTGCGCCAGCTCCAAGTAAGCCCCGCCGGAATGTTCGCCACGACCTCCGCGCAAATCGATCCCGCTCTTTCGGTCTACCATCGACGCCTTGAATGGGCACCACCTCGACAATGCCAGATACCCTCACAAAACTGTTGACAAGTTGGTACTCTTGTGATAGAAAGATTCGAGTAGTGCGCAGTCCCTAAGCGCGGGGCTGGCTCTCCTGGGCCTGCTGCACGCTCGCGCCGAAAATTCTAGAGATTAGGAGTGCAAGACGACACATAGCCTCAACGCCAAGATCAATTTCGCACGCGCCGCACGAGATTATCCTTGCGAGCGAAATTCGAGCGGGCGCGAATCAGCAAAAAAACCAGAGAATTGGCGCTCCGGCACCATCGAAAAATGTTTCGGTTAGAAAAAAATCCGCCGTTTGTTTTCTTCAACTTACGGAAATTTTAATTGAACCCTTGTTTCGGTTAGACCGATTGAGTGAGCGAAGAAGAATCGAAAGGAGGAACCAATCAGGCACGCGCCGTTCTAATCGAGACACGAAATTATTAGAAACGGGCTTAAGTGCAAGAAAACAAAAGACGGAGGCACCTTCTAATCGAGACAAAAACGCTCTTTTTTAGAGCGGAGAAGGCAAAACTCCACGCGCAACTTCGGCGTCCGCCTAGGCGGAGGCACCCGGCGTCGTTACCGGCCTAGCGTCTTGCGGATTTTGGCCAAGTGATGCCAGCTATGGCGCAGGGCGTGATCCTCGATTACGAATTGCGCGGTGACCGGGGCGCCGAAGCTTAGCGAGAACGGAGCCGCGCGATCCAGCTCGTCATCCGTGAGCGCGCGTACTGCGGCGGCGGCGTCGCGACTGTTGCGGCGCAAGAGTTCGATGGCTGCGGCCTTCGTTACGCCGGAATTTTCCCGGGCGTTCTTCTCATTCAGCTGGGCGACCGCCTCCCAGGTGACTTCCGTGACGGCCTTGCCGCCGGCGATAGCCCGCGCGAGATCAATCTCGATCGGGTACACGAGAGCGACATGGTGCACGATGGCGCCGATGGAACGGCGGTCGGTGGACGAGACCGGCGCAAGCCATTCCGCGGCGGAGAGTCCTTCGGCAAAGGTAGCCAATCCGGCAGCGCCTTCTTCGATGCGACCCGCGAGTAATTCAGCACGACGACTCATGGAGCCTCCAGTTGAGCGTGTTGTGGTGGTGAGCAGGCCAGATTCTGTACTGGCCGGTGGATCTTTAGCAATGGGATTCACGTTCGATGCCTTCCTTGTCGGAGGCATTGGATGCGCGATCTTGGCGATGCGGTTCTAGAAAGTGGCGAGTAGCGACCGCTTTGCATTGGAAACATTGCGAGCAGGCGTAACTTGACGGGACGCGGCGGGGTGCCTTACGCTCGACGACTTCGCGGTGGACGGGGGAGGGGCGATTGGCGGATGTGAGCGGCGGAGTTGTGCGCAGATTGAGCGCGCGGTTTGGAGCGGGGCGGCTCGCGCTCTCGCTGGTTGTCGTTCTTGCGATCGCCATGCTTGCTTCGACGGCACTTTCGGGCGGCGCGGACCGCAAGACAAAACCTGCCGAGTTTCGCGTTGAAATTTCCTACGCAAAAAATCTTAGCGATGCGCCTCTTGATGGCCGGATGTATTTGCTGATCTCGAAAGACGAGAAACAAGAGCCGCGATTCGGCACCAGCTTCTTCGCCAGTTCGCAGGAAATTTTCGGCGTGGATGTGGATGGATTGGCGGGCGGGGCGGCGGCGACTTTCGATCGCAGCACGCTTGGTTATCCGACGAAGAGCCTTGCGGATGTTCCGGCGGGAGATTACTACGTCCAGGGATTGCTGAATATTTACGAGACGTTTCATCGCGCCGACGGCCACACGTTGAAACTGCCGATGGATCACGGCGAAGGCCAGCAATGGAACTCGAAGCCGGGGAATTTATTCAGCAAACCGCAGAAGCTGCATGTGGATTACGCGGGCGGCGGAGTGTTGCGCATCGAGCTGACGGAGAAGATTCCGCCGATCGAACCTGCGAAAGACACCAAGTACGTCAAGCATCTGCGCATCCAAAGCGAACTTCTGAGCAAATTTTGGGGCCGTCCGATGGAAATGGGCGCGATCGTTCTGTTGCCCGAGGGCTTCGACGAAAATCCCGACGCGCATTATCCGCTGATGGTGCTGCAAGGGCACTTCTCTCACGATTTATTTGATGGGATCGGCTTTCGCAGCGAGCCGCCTACGGACGAGCTCAAAGGATTCGAACATCTCGCGGCGGAATATAGCTATAAGTTTTATCAGGATTGGACTTCCGGGCGGATGCCGCGAATGTTGGTGCTGGAGATTCAACATCCGACACCTTATTACGACGATTCGTATGCGGTGAATACCGCGAACGTCGGCCCTTACGGCGACGCCATTACGCAGGAATTGATTCCGGCGGTGGAGAAGAAATTTCGCGGCATCGGACAAGGTTGGGCGCGCGGAGTTTACGGCGGCTCGACGGGTGGATGGGAGTCGCTGGCCTCGCAAGTTTTCTATCCGGATTTTTACAATGGGGCCTGGGTGTTCTGTCCCGATCCGGTGGATTTTCGATCGTACATGTTGGTGAACATTTACGAGGATAAGAATGCGTTCCATTCCGACGGACCGTGGATGCAGATTCCACGGCCACTGGCGCGCACGCCGGATGACGCCATTCTCGCGACCACGGAAGCGGAAGTGCGCTACGAGGCGGTTTTGGGTTCGCACGGGCGCTCGACCGAGCAGTTGGATATTTTTCAGGCGGTGTTTGGGCCGGTGGGAGAGGATGGTTATCCGAAGCCGATTTGGGATCCGATGACGGGCGAAATCGATCACAGCGTGGCGGCTTACTGGCGCGAACATTCCGACATTCACTACATTTTGGAGCGCGATTGGAAGACGCTGGGGCCGAAGCTTGTCGGGAAATTGCACGTCAAGGTGGGAACGCGCGACACTTTTTATCTGGATAACGCCGTGCGGCGGCTGGAGAAATTCCTGACGAGCACGAACGATCCTTATTTTGCGGGGGACTTCGAGTACGGGCCGCATTTGCCGCACTGCTTCTCGGGCGATGCGCACATGCCGGTGAAGCCCGACGATCCGTATCAGGCGACGCTCTACGGCTGGCTGACGGTAAACCAGAGGATTCTGCCGCAGGCGGCGGCGTGGATGGAGAAAACGGCGCCGGAAGGCGCGGATGTGAAATCGTGGAAATACTAAACCGCTGGGGCTCGCGAATGGCGAGCCGCGGCGATTCCAAAACCAGGTGAAGCGATCTCGATGGCAAAATACACCCGAAGCGTCCTGATTCTCGGCTTGCTGCTGGCGATGGCGGCGGCTGCGCGCGCGCAGAGTTCCAGCGCGGCGCCGGCGTCGCAGCCGGCGCAGGATTTTCTAAGTTTGCCGTCGCAGGCGATTCATTACGGCTCGTGGGAACTCGGCGGGTTCGTGGGCGGCGGGCTTGGCGACGGGCACGACGCGGACACGGATTTCATGTTTGGCGGAATCCGGGCCGGGCGCGTGTTGACGGACGATCATGGGCCCGGGGCGCTGCGCGGGAATTTTGAATATGCTGGGCGAAATCCGGCCGGTGTATGAGGTTTTGACGCCGGCGAATGGGAATGTGTACGGCTTCCATTTCATGCCCATTATTTTGCGCTGGAATTTCAAGGGCTGGAAGCGCATGTCGCCTTACGGGCAATTGGCCGGCGGGATTTTGTTCAGCACATCGCGATTGCCGCCTGGGGATACTTCATCGGTGAATTTCACGCCGCAGGGGGCTGCGGGGTTGAATATTTTTACGAAGCCTGGGCAGGCTGTGGCGATCGAGTTTGTGGAGTTTCATCATTCGAACGCGAATTTGGGGAACAAAAATCCTGGATACAATGCGGGATTTCTCTTCACGATCGGCTACATGTGGTACCACGGTTGGCGGAAGTAGGGAAGTGGTCCTCGAGGTAGACAGACGGACGCGTGTATCGTGATATGCAGTCCGCGGGTGTGAGAGAGCGTTGATTTTAGTTTGAGGTCGACGGAGGGCGCGGCAAGCGGCGCCCCTACGGGAGAAAAGGCAACGGCAACGGCGGCTGCAACCGCGACTGCCACTTCGATAACTTCATTTTCATTCGATCGGCTCGAAGTGAAGTTTATTCACACCTAGAATTACGCAGGCTGCTTCCATCGATTGAACTACGTGAAGATTCGGGCGCGTGTGCTGTCCTTCCAGTTCGAACATGCGGGCCAATCCGAAGACTTTCGGCGAGGCGGCAATTACGAATCGCGGCAATTCCGGGTCGGGCATGACGGGCGAGGATTGGGCGAGCTCGCGAACGGTCTCCGGCGAAACGTCGAACGCAGTCACGGCGGATGAAATCCATGATTCCTGCGCGCGGAGAGGTGCGCGAGACGATCTCGGCAGCGACGCGATAAAATTCTTTAAGCACTTCGTCGGTGACGCGGCCTTCGACGCGGCATCGGAGGATGCGATTCGTCGAGTCGAAATCGAAGAAATAAGGCATAAGGACGGCGACAATGCAATTTGCGCAGAATTTTGAATTCTGTGCTTCAGGGGCCAAACAGACTTTGTGAGAGCTAGGCCAACACCCTCAGCGGCTAAAGCCGTGCCCTGACAAAGCTCGTCTGTTTCCAGTTTCCTTCAAATTGGTGGAGCCGATGGGATTCGAACCCACGACCTCCTCGATGCCATCGAGGCGCGCTCCCAACTGCGCCACGGCCCCACCTGGGAAAGAACTACTGGTACTTTTATAACATCGCGGTTTGCGGCGGGTCAAACTTGCGGCGTGGGAGTTGTAACTTCGTATCGGGCTGTGATGCGTTGGCGCGCGTTTCTCGGGGAGCTGCTTCAGAGAGCCAGCGCTAAAGCGCATTGGAAGGCGCGACGGTTTTTCGGAGCGCTGAAGCGCTCCTCCCCCGCATGAATGCGGGGGCTGCCACCAAAATTCAAATGCACTAGCGATATAGATGCCAGGGTCGCGCGGGTGCGAAAGCTCGGAGCATTATTCGTTTTCCTGTGATTAAGAGCATCATTTTGGGTGGTTAGTGACTCCAATAGGGTGAATGTATGCATCCATGGGACGCGATGCAGACCTGGAAACCTGGAGTGCGGGCGGCGGCGGCTTTGAGATAGAGTCAGGTACATCCGCTTGGAGATTCGAACTAATTCGATTGTGGTGTTTGGTGAGACGGCGCGGCTGGCGTTGCAGGCGCTGCGGTCGAATAAGCTGCGCGCGCTGCTGACGATGCTGGGCGTGATCATCGGCAGCGCTTGCATTGTGCTGGTTGTGACCGTGGCGCTGGCGGGGAAGCGCTACATCATTGCGCAGATTGAAGGGGTGGGCGCGAATCTGGTGTTCGGCGGAAGTCATTCGGGCCGGAGGTGCGCAGACGACCACGCCTGCGGACGAAATATCGCTTGGCGGATCGCGAGGCGGTGAAAGAGGGAATTCCGCAGGTGGTGGAGACGGCCGGGACTCGCGAAGTGCCTATGGTGGTGGTTGTCGGCAGCATCGAACACCCGATCAGCCTCGTGGGGGTTACGGACGGGTTCGAGCAAATCCGGCATCTGGTCGTCGATCGCGGGCGGTATTTTGACGAAGATGACATGACGTCGCGGAGTAAGGTTTGCTTGATCACTTCGCAGCTTGCCGCTGCCGTATTCCCGAACGAGGATCCGGTGGGAAAAGAAATCCACGTCGGGGAATTGGCGTTTACTGTGATCGGCGTGTTCCGCGAGCGAATTGCGACATTCGGGCAATCGGAGATCACGCCCGAGTCGGTGATCGTGCCGTTCTCGCTTGATTCGCTATTACACCGGCGAGGAATACATCAAGACATTCTACGTGCAGGCGGACAAGCCGGAGCACGTTGAAATGGTAACGCGGCAGGTGAAGGAAATATCTGAATAGCCGGCATCGCGTCGGAAGTCGAGTATCGCGTGCAGAATTTGGCATCGATTCTGGAGACGGCGCGGCATATTTCCATGGCCATGACGATTGTGCTGGTGGTGATTGCGATGATTGCGCTGGCGATCAGCGGCATTGGGATCATGAACATCATGCTGGTGACGGTGACGGAGCGCACACGCGAGATCGGGATACGGAAAGCTGTGGGCGCGAAACGGGCGGCGATTCTGTATCAGTTTCTGCTCGAGGCTTTGATGATCAGCGGAACCGGGGCGCTGACCGGAATTGCGATTGCCGTGGCGATTCCTTTTTTGCTGGAAGCGCTTTTGAGTTTGTTTCCTGTGCCTCAGGACATTCATGTTCCGATTTCGTGGATCTCTGTGGTGATTGCGTTTGTGGTGTCGTGCTCGACGGGGCTGATCTTCGGCTATCTGCCGGCCAACAAGGCGGCGCAACTGCAGCCGACGGATTCTTTGCGATATGAATAGAGGCGCTATGAGCAAAACTTCGCGAACACTTGCGCAGAAACTGAAGCAATTCGCGTGGGGCTCTGCCGTGCTGGCCGTCGTTCTCACTGCCGTCCTCGCCGTTTGCGCGGCGCCGGCGCGCGCGCAGGAATCAGGGCAGGGCTCGGATTCTGAAACGCTGACGCTGAAGCGCGCGGTGGCGCTGGCGCTGCAGAACAGCCATGATTTGATGCTGGCCCGGCTGCAATACACGGTCGCGGTCAATAAATCGAACCTGGATCGCGCCGAATTCCGGCCGAACATTTATACGGGCGTCGGCGGGATTTACAGCAACGGAATTCCGCAGACACCGGGCGGGACGGCGCCGTCGATCTTCAGCGTTTCGTACACGCAACAGCTCTTCAATCCGCTGCTGCGCGGGACGTATCGCGCGGATCAGGACCTGGCGAAGAACCGGCAACTGGAAATCGATCGCACGCGCGATGCGGTGATCGTTCGCACGGCGACGACTTATCTGGACCTGGCCAAAGTGCGGCACGCGCTGGAATTGCTGCGCACGGAGCAAACGAGCGCGCAGAAGATTCTGGATTATACGCGGGAGCGCGCGGGGTCGGGGTTGGAGTTGCCGCTGGAAGTGACGCGCGGGGAGCTGACCACGGCCAAAATCGAGCACACGATTCTGCAGCTCGAGGGGCGGGACGACGTGCTCACGGAGCAATTGCGCAGTCAGCTGGCGTTTCCGGAATCGCGGACTCTCGAGGTTGCGCCCGAAGAGCTGCCGGCCAGCGCGCAGGAATCGGTGGCGGAATTGGAGACGCGTGCGCTGCAAAGCAGCGTGGATGTGCGCGAAGCGGAAAATCAGCGCAGCGCGCGAGAGCACTTGGTGAAAGGGGCGAAGCAGAGTTATTGGCCGACGGTGCAACTTATTGGCGAATACAGCCTGCTGGCGAAATACAACAACTACGCGGAGTTTTATAATCATTTTCAGCGCAATAACATCAACCTTGGAGTGCAGGTGCAGATTCCGCTCTTTGCGGCGAGAACTTCGGCGGCGGTGGCGCTGGCGAAGAGCGAGCTGGCGGAGGCCGATGCCGCTGTGGGATCGAAGCGGCAGGAAGTGCGCGTCGAAGTACGCCAGAAGGCGCGGGATGTGCGCGAGCTGGACGCTGGGCGCGAGGTGGCGCGGCTGGATTTGAAGCTGGCGCAGGAGACGTTGGCGATTACGCAGACGCGGTTCGAGCAGGGGCAGTCGAGTTTGCGGGAACTGGAGCAGGACCGTTTGACTGAGAGCGAGAAATGGGTGGAGTTCCTTAATGCGGATTTTGCGCGGAAGCAGGGACAGCTTTCGCTATTGCAGACGACCGGGCAGCTTGCTGCGGCGTTCCAGTAGTGGGCGAAACTCCCCACGCGCAAATGCGGCGTCCGCCTGGGCGGAGGCACCCGGCGGGGCAACCGGGGAGGTTGCTGCGGTGTTCCAATAGTGTATAGACGCGACATCGCCCGGGGGTCGCGTTTGGGAGATGCGCGGCGAATCGAGTACAATGGTTGCGTGTGTGCGTTGGGGGCCCAGCAACACACGCCTGGTCTACAGTTTAGCAATTGAACGTCGGGGAGGATGGAAACCGATGACGTCTGTAATGAAGACGCTGCTATTGAATCCGCCTAGTTTTGAGAAATTTGACGGCGGCGCAGGCTCGCGCTGGCCCGCGACGCGCGAGATCGAGTCCTACTGGTATCCGGTATGGCTGTCCTACGCCACGGGAATGCTCCCGGGGAGCCGGCTGCTCGACGCGCCACCGCACCACATCTCCAAAGACGAGACGATCAAGATCGCCAAGAGATTACGAATTTGTGGTGCTGTTCACCTCGACCGTGGGCCTCCGCAGCGACGTGAAAATGGCGCGGGCCATGAAGGCACAGGATCCCAGCATAAAAATCTGCTTTGTCGGGCCGCACGTGCAGATCAAGCCGTCCGAGACGCTGCTGGAGAACGGCGAAATCGATTTCATTGTGCGCGGCGAATTCGATCACGCCGTGGTGGAATATGCGCAAGGGATGCCGCTGAAGGATATCAAGAACGCGAGTTATCTGAAGGACGGCAAGGTGGTGCATAACGAGTCGCGGCCGCAACTGCATACCGAGGAACTGGATGCGCTGCCGTTTGCGACGGATGTCTATGCCAAGCACCTGAAGATCGAGAATTACAATGTGCCATTTTTGTTGAACCCGTACGTGTCGTTTTACACCACGCGCGGCTGCCCGGCGCTGTGCACATTCTGTCTGTGGCCGCAGACGCTTTCGGGGCATGCCTGGCGGGTGCGCTCGACGGAGAATGTGGCGCGGGAATTCGAGTCGGCGCACAAGCTATTCCCGCAAGCCAAGGAATTTTTCTTCGACGACGATACGTTCAATATTCGCAAGGATCGCGTCATCGACCTGTGCAAGAAAATCGAGCACGTGGGGCACCGCTGGTCCTGTACGGCGCGCGTGCATAGCGATTACGAGACGCTCAAGGCCATGGCGGATGCGGGGGCGCGGCTGCTAATCGTGGGGTTCGAGTCCGGCGATCCGCAAATTCTGAAGAACATCAAGAAGGGCGCGACCGTGGAGATGGCGCGCAGCTTCGTGAAGAATTGCAAGAAGGCTGGGATTAATGTGCACGGCGATTTTATTCTGGGCCTGCCGGGCGAGACCAAAGAGACGATTCAGAAGACCATCGACTTCGCCAAGGAACTGGATTGCGAATCCATCCAGGTTTCTCTGGCGCATGCCTATCCGGGCACCGAGCTTTACAACATCTCGGCGCAGAGCGGCTTCCTGCACGGCGAAGCGATCGCCGATGACGGCGGCCACCAGCTCCCGCATCTCGAGTATCCCGGCCTGACGCGCGAGATGATGATGAGCGAAGTGCACCGCTTCTACGACGAATACTTTTTCCGCCCGCGAGTGGCCTGGCGATTCGTGCGCGAGAGACTTTGGGACGCCAATGACCGCAAGCGTCTGTTCCACGAGGCCGTCGATTTTATGCGCCTGCGCGCGCAACGGCGCAAGCTGGCGCGTAAGGGAATCGAGAAGAAGACGGTGGTGGCGGTACCATCGCTCGAGCCGGTGACTTCGGGCGCGTCGGGGAATGAAGCCCATCGAGCATGAAACCTGAAGCACGTCTGCATCTAAAGACTTCGATTTTGATCTTCTTCGTGATCATGTTCGGCTCGTTGGGAAATATTTCTCTGAGCAAGGGCATGAAGCACGTGGGCACGTTTTCGAGCTGGCGGCCGAGCGACGTGATGCCGTTTCTGGCGCGGGCGCTGGAATCCGGAATGGTGTGGCTCGGGATTCTGCTGCTGATTCTGTTTTTTGTGGCTTACACGCTGGTGCTTTCCTGGGCCGATTACAGTTTCGTGCAGCCGGCGTCGTCGATCGGATATGGAGTGGTGGCGGTGCTGGGCTATTTTCTGCTGGGCGAGGCGGTCACTTCGACGCGTTGGATCGGCGTGGCCGTGATTTGCCTTGGCGTGTTTTTGGTGACGCAGACGCCGCCGCGCACGACGGAGCAGGCGTGAACATGCGCGACGCCATTTTGCTCTTCGTCATCGTTTGCGGCGGAACGGGCGGGGAAATCGCCGTCGCGCGGGCCATGAAGCAGATCGGCGAGGTGCATGACTTTTCGCCGCGGAATATTTTCCGCGTGGCGATGCGCGCGGTGCAGCGGCCGTGGATGTGGTGCGGGATTGTGCTGATGGCGCTGGCATTTTTCGCGCTGTTGGCGATTTTATCTTGGGAGAACGTGAGTTTTGTGGTGCCGGTGACGGCGCTGAGTTATGCGGCGGGCGCGCTCGGCGGAAAAGTATTGTTGGGCGAACGCGTTTCAGTGGTTCGCTGGCTGGGAGTGGGGTTGGTTTGCGTGGGCGTGATGCTGGTTTGCCTGGGTTAAAGGCGTCGAATGAATGTTTGGCATGAGTTGCGCTTCTTGATCTTGGTGCTGGCGGTGGCGCCGTTCGCTTATTATCTGGTGGCGACCGTTGCCGCGCTGCGCTTTTTCGGCGGGCCACCGCGCTTTGCCCCGCGATTTCGCGCCGCCGGTCAGCATCCTAAAGCCGATTCGCGGACTGGATCGCGACGCCTACGAAAATTACGCTAGCTTCTGCCGGCTCGATTATCCCGAATACGAGATTCTCTTCAATGTCGCCGACGAGCATGACGCGGCGATACCCATTCTCGAGAAGCTAATTCGCGATTT
The DNA here is from genome assembly GCA_963841235.1 of uncultured Acidobacteriota bacterium. Lineage (GTDB taxonomy): Bacteria > Acidobacteriota > Terriglobia > Acidiferrales > UBA7541 > Palsa-147. The sequence goes on from CAWJBU010000006.1 coordinate 144,576, forward strand.
TCCCGAACGCTCGATCCGGCTATTCGTCGGCGCCGAGCAATTGGGTTCGTCGAACAAGGTCAACAAGCTTTCGAATATGGTGAACGAGGCGCGCCACGACCTGGTGGTGATCAGCGATAGCGATATACGCGTGGCGCCGGATTATCTTCGCGCGGTGGTCGCGCCGTTTCGCGATCCTGGTGTGGGCGCGGTGACCTGTCTCTATCGCGGCATCGCCGGGAAGTCGTTCGGCTCGATCATAGAGGCGCTCGGGAATACTTCCGACTTTGCGGGGGGCGTTTTGATCGCGTGGCTTTTTCGCGGCGTGAGTTTCGCGCTTGGCGCGACTATGGCGACGACGAAGCAGCGCTTGGCCGAGATCGGCGGATTTGAGGATCTCGTCGACCATTTCACCGATGATTACGAGCTGGGGCATCGCATCGCGGCACTCGGATACCGCGTGGAGATCGCGGCGCAGGCGGTAGACACCGTTTATCCCGAGACCTCGATGAAGGAATATTTCCGGCACCAGTTGCGCTGGTCGCTGGCCATCCGCCATGCCACTCCGGCGGGGTACGCGGGCCGCATCTTCGTGCATGGATTCGCGTGGACGCTGCTGGCTATGGCGGTGGCTCCCTCACTCAAAATCTCTGCGGCGTATCTGGCGGGCTATGTGATTTTGCGGTCGTTGATGGCCTGGACGGTGGGCGTCTGGGGCTTGCGCGATCCTCTGTTGCGCCGGAACATCTGGCGGCTTCCGGTGCACGATGCCTGCGCGTTCGTAGTATTCGTTTCGAGTTTCCTCACCCGGCGCGTGGAGTGGCGCGGGACGCTCTACTACATTCGAGGTAAGGAACTCGTCCCCGTGGCGCCCGAGCCGGAGCGCGCTCCGCTGCGCGGCTAACTGCCCCTTCTGCGAACCTCATTCTCACCGTTTCGAAACACTAGGTAGAAGCTACGTAGAGAGCGAAAGAAAGGCATAAGGGTGCACTTCTGGCGGATTGTTAAGCCCTTCATTTCAGTCGCTTGGACCGGCACTCCGCTGGCACTTGACGTGCACAATGCATTCTCGGGGGCGGTACGCGCACCAGGGATCTCGCGGAGGGGGTCGTTGGAGAGTTCGAGCGGTCAGCTAGCCAGAACCTGCATTTATCTTTCGATATCCGCTCCGAAGCTGTCTCCATTCTCTCTCCGAGCCCATCATATAGCTGGTTTTTACTTCTCCCCAATAGTTCGAATCCGCCGATTTGAATACCCAGAAATGGCGGGAGCCTGATAAGCGAAGCAGGCCGGCAGGCGAGGAACGCTCGCCGCGAAGACGCAAGAGAAGCGCAAATGAGCCCAGACGTTCAAAGTTCGGAGCAGCCGCCGAGGCCGAAGTGGCAGGAGCGGCTGAAGGCACTGCGGAATATTCCGCCGGTGTTTCGCATGGTATGGGAGGCGGCGCCGGGAATCGTCGTTTCGAGCCTGGTGTTCCGCTTCTGCGTGTCGCTTGTGCCCGTGGCCATGTTGTGGGTCACGAAGCTCATTATTGACGCCGTTTACCGGGACCTGGCGTTTCACGCTGCGCTTCCGGCCATATTCTGGTGGCTCGTGGCGTTGGAATTTGCGCTGGCCAGCCTGGCGACGATTTTCGCGCGCGCCAACGATTTCTGCGACACGGTCCTTGCCGACCGCTTCACGCGCTACATCAGCACGCGAATCATGGAGCACGCCTCGCGGCTCGATCTGACGCGCTTCGAGGATCCCGCCTTCTACGACAAGATGGACCGCGCGCGGGTGCAAGGCACCGACCGCGTGATGATGATTCAGATGAGCGGGCGGCTGGTGCAGGAAGTGATCACCACGGTCAGCTTGGCCGCGGGCATTTTCTTCTTTTCTCCCTGGCTGCTGTTCTTCCTGGTCATTTGCGTGGTTCCCGCGTTCCTCGGCGAAACGCACTTCGCGTTTCTCGGCTATTCCTTGAATTTCTCGCAGACGCCGGCGCGCCGTGAGTTGGATTACTTGCGAATTCTTGGCGGGAGCAAGGACAGCGCCAAGGAACTGAAGCTCTTCGGGCTCGGGCCGTTCCTCGTCGGACGTTATCGAGGCATTTCCGACCGGTTGCACCGCCAGACCGTGGACCTGGCGCGGCGCAAGCTGTTCTTCGGGGCGCTGCTCACGCTGCTCGGCACGCTCGGTTATTACGGCACATATGCTTACGTGATCTACCGCACTGTGATGGGCCCCTTCACGCTGGCGCAGATGACGTTTCTCGCCGGCGCGATTGCCGCTGCGAGCGCGAACATCCAGGCGGTGTTCTCGACTTTCTCCGGGATTGCCGATCAGGCGCTGTTCCTCACCGACCTGCTGGAATTTTTCTCGGTCAAGCCGCGCATCGTCTCAAAGCCGAACGCATTGGTGGCGCCGCGGCCAATTCGCCGCGGATTCGAATTTGTAAATGTAGGCTTCGCCTATCCCGGCAACCCGCGGCGCGTGCTCCAGAACATCAATTTCCGCCTGGAGCCGGGCGAGAGAGTCGCTTTAGTCGGCGAAAACGGGCAGGGAAAAACCACGATCGTGAAGCTCCTGACGCGCCTCTACGATCCAACCGACGGGGCGATTTTGCTCGACGGTGTTGATCTCCGCGAATACGACCTGGAAGACCTTTGGAAGGAAGTTGGCGTCATATTCCAGGATTTCATGCGCTACGACATGACCGCTTACGAAAACATCGCCATCGGCCGCATCGACGGCGCCAACGATATCTTTCATATCCGCAATGCCGCGATGAAGAGCCTTGCGGAAGGCACGATCAAGCGGCTGCCTCACGAGTACGACCAGGTGCTCGGCTGCCGCTTCGACGGCGGCGTCGACCTTTCGGGCGGCGAGTGGCAGAAAATCGCGCTGGCTCGTGCCTATTTGCGCGACGCGCAGCTGCTGATTCTCGACGAGCCGACGGCTTCACTCGACGCCAAGTCCGAGAGCGCCGTGTTCGAGCGCTTTGCCGATCTCACGCGCGGAAAAATGGCCATTCTGATTTCGCATCGCTTCTCCACGGTGCGCATGGCCGATCGCATTTTGGTTCTGGCGGACGGAAAAATCGTGGAGGAAGGCCCGCATGACCGGCTGATGAAGGATCGCGGGCGTTACGCGGAAATGTTCGAGTTGCAGGCGGCAAATTACCGGTAGGAGTTTGAGGGAACTCAACCTTGGCGACAGCACACCAAACACCGGCGGACCTAAATAACGCGGCGCCTCTGTTCGTACAGCCGGAGATTCTGCCGCACATCCCCGCGGAAGCGGACCGCGAGGCCGCCCTTTCTCAGAGGCTCGCGGAGATCGCCGGAGGCAATCGTCCGTCCGAACGCGATTCACGGATCTCTGCTTGGACGCTAACGCGAGAGGGAAGCTGCCAAAAAGCCCTGACTGAGCAATTGAAGTCGGTTTCGGCGGCGATTCAGGAAACGGTGCAGCAGCTTTTGCAGATTACTTCGACCGGCGTCGTACTTTCTGGGAACGCGCGCGTGTTTCTCGATAACGCTTCGCTCACGCGGCTGGCCTTGCAGGAAGCCGGCGCAGGGATCGAACGCGCGGACGAAATGTTGCGAGTGAAGCTGGCGGACGAAAGCGTCGTTCCCCGGGCGCTTGCGGTAGCGAAGGCTTATCTCGAGGACGCCGGCTACCGTTTCGAATATGCCGGGTTCCGCGACTACGTCGCGAGCGTGCAATTCGCCTCGCCGATCGAGATGGCCGAAGCCTGGCATCTGAAACCGTTCCTCGATTTCGCCATCGTCCAGCAGATTGCCGCGATGTGCGGCGCTTTGCCGTCGAGGCCGCAAGAAAGTCTGGAAGCTATTGGCGACGGAGATTCGCCCCGGCTGCGCGACCTGGTGGAGTCGCTGCAGGCAATTTCAGATCTCGATTGGAAATCGGTCTTCTGCGAAATGGACTTGAGCGAGCAGATTCTCCGGCAAGACGCCGGCGGGATTTACTCGTGCATGGATTTCACGAGCCGCGAGAACTACCGCGCGGCTGTGTCGGAGCTGGCAAAGGCTTCCGGGCGCCCGGAACACGAAATCGCTTCGGCGGCCGTCGATCTGGCGCGTGGCGCGCAGGTACAGGCATCCTTGAGCGGCAGAGCGCGTGAACGGCGCGCGCACGTCGGCTACTACCTGGTGGATAAGGGCCGCGCGGATCTCGAGCGTGCGATCGGCTATAAGGCGTCCCTGGCGTCGCGGATGCGCCAATTGCTGCTCAAGTTTCCTGACTATTCCTACCTGGTCGCGATCGAAGTGCTGACGATCGGATTGATGGCCGGCGTTGTTGCGCTATCCCGGACGAAGCTTCCGGGGCTTCTCGTCGTTGCGCTTTTTCTGATACCGGCGCTGGATTGCGCGGTTTCGATTGTCAATCTCGTGGTCACTCGCTTCGTGCGGCCCAGAAAGCTCTCGCGGCTCGATTTTTCCGCGGGCGTTCCCGCGGATTGCAAGACGATGGTTGTCGTGCCCACTCTGCTCACAAGCGAGGAGCAAACGCGGCACGCCGTACGCGATCTTGAGATACGCTTCCTCGGGAATCGCGACGCCAACGTTCATTTTGCACTGCTCACCGATCCTCCCGACGCGGAAGTCGAGTTCGATGAGAAGGACGCGCTGGCGCCGCTTTGCTCACGCTTGATCGAGCAGCTCAACGGAAAATATGCCGCGCAAGGCAACGGCGCTTTCTTCCACTTCCACCGCAACCGCGTCTTCAACGAAGCGGAAGGCATCTGGATGGGCTGGGAGAGAAAGCGCGGCAAGCTGCTGGACTTCAACCGCTTTCTGCTGAATCAGGCGGACAATTTCGCAGTCAAGACCGGCGATCTTGCGCTTCTCGACGGCGTCAAGTTTGTGATTACTCTCGATCTCGATACGCAATTGCCGCGCGAGGCGGCGCACAAGCTGATCGGCACGCTGGCGCATCCGCTGAATCGCGCGGTGATCGACGCGGCAACGAACACCGTGATCGAAGGCTACGGAATTCTGCAGCCGCGCGTGGATACCAGCATCAAATCCGCCGGGCGCTCGCGGCTCGCATCGTTGCTTTCGGGCGACACGAGTTTCGATATTTACACGCGCGCGGTCTCCGACGTTTATCAGGATCTTTTCGGCGAAGGAATTTTCACTGGCAAGGGAATCTACGAAGTCGAGACGTTTCAGAAAGTCCTCGCGGGGCGCTTTCCGTGTAACGCGATTCTGAGCCACGACCTGATTGAGGGCGCCTACGCGCGCGCCGGCTTGGTTTCCGATGTCGAAGTGGTGGACGATTATCCTTCGCACTTCAGCGCCTTCAGCCGCCGCAAACATCGCTGGGTGCGCGGCGATTGGCAAATCATTTTCTGGCTGCTGCCGCGCGTCCCCGAGCACTCGGGGCATCTCGCGCGCAATCCACTCTCGAACATTTCGCGATGGAAGATCGTCGATAATCTGCGTCGCAGTCTTACGGAATTTGCGACGTTCGCGCTGCTTCTTAGCGGCTGGCTCTTTCTACCCGGCCGGGCGCTCTATTGGACGCTCGCGGCCATGGCCATCTTTTTCTTGCCGACATACTTTCAATTCGCGTTTTCGATTTTGACCGCAGGGCGCGCGCTTTTCGAAAAGGGCTTCTGGAAATCGCTTTTCCGCGATTTCGCGAATGCCCATGCGAAGTTATTTATCCGGCTGACATTCCTTTGCCATCAAACTCTCGTTACCTGCGACGCCGTGGTCCGCACCATGGTGCGCACTCTGGTCACGCGCAAGAAGATGCTCGAATGGGAGACTGCGGCCGATTCCGAGACGAATTCGAACGCCGCGACGCTCGTCGATTCTTATCTTGACTGGGCGGTGTTCCTTGCCTTTGCGATCGGCGCGCTGGTGGCCGTCACGCATCCTGCTTCTTTGGCGATTGCGTTGCCGTTCCTGATCCTCTGGAGTTCGTCGAAGTGGATTTGCGATTGGCTCAATCAGCCGCGCGAGTCGAGCGAATCGCCGTTCAAGGCCGCCGATCGGGCGCTGTTGCGCAATTCGGCGCTTCGAACTTGGCGCTTCTTCCGCGAATTCAGCAATAGGGAAGAGCACTGGCTGATTCCCGACATCGTTCAGGCCGAACCCCCACTCGTGGCGCATCGCATCTCGACTACGAATCTGGGGTTGCTCCTAAATTCGCGACAGGCGGCTTACGACCTCGGCTATCTCACGCTTGACGAATTTATTCACGATACGCACGAGACGCTCTCGACCGTCGCACGCATGGAGAAACACCGCGGGCATCTCTACAACTGGTACGACAATCGCACGCTCGAACCGGTGAAGCCGCTGTTCGTCTCGACGGTGGACAATGGCAATCTGCTCTGCTCGCTCTGGACGCTGAAGCACGGGTGCCTGGAAGCCGCAAAGCAGCCGCTGTTCGGCGAAAATCTGTGGCAGGGGATTCGCGATCACGTCAATTTGCTTGCAGAGCTTGCCGCGAAGAAGCCGCGCATCTCCGCACTGTATCGCGCGATGGTTGATTTGAAGCAGCGGTTCGAGGCGCTGCCGTCCGGCGGCACCGAATGGATCAAGACGCTTTCGACCCTTGATCTCGACGCCGCAATCCTGGAAGAAAAAGTCGCGGACTCGGAATTGCCGCAGGAGATCCGCTGGTGGGTGAGCGAGTTTTCGGTTCGCGTGGGAAGCCTGATCCGCATGGTGGCGAATCTGGCACCATGGCTCGCTCCGGAGTTCGAGTCCGTATGGAATTTGTTGGAGTGCGCCCAGAAGCCGGATCTCCGATACTTGACAATCGAATCGGCGCCGCTGGTGCTCGAGAGCCTGGAAGAGAAACTCCAGGCGCTGTCGAGCAGCGGCGCGCTAAACGATGAGGCTCGCGCCGCGCTGCCGCATCTGCGAGCAGCGGTCGCGCGTTCGCAGGAAATCTATGCCCGGCTCGCTGCGCGCCTCGCCGATCTCGCTCACGAAGCCGGTGCTCTCGCCGATGCCATGGATTTCGGCTTCCTGTACAACTCCAAGAAGAAAATGGTTTCGATCGGCTATGACGGTGACGAAAAGGCCGTCAGCAAATATCACTACGACCTCATGGCTTCCGAAGCCCGCGCCGCCGTGTTCTGCGCTATCGCCAAGAACGAAATGCCGCAGGAAGCCTGGTTCCAATTGGACCGCACGCAGACGAACTGCGAGCGCGAAGACGTGCTGGTCTCCTGGACCGGCACGATGTTCGAATATCTGATGCCTTCTCTGTGGATGCGCTCGTATCCAAATACCATGCTCGAGCATAGCGCTCGCGCCGCCGTCCGCGCCCAGCAGCGCTTCGCGCGCAGCCATGCGATTCCGTGGGGCATTTCGGAATCCTCCTGCGCGCAAAGAAATCCGGACGGCCACTATCGCTATCACGCGTTCGGCGTACCGGGTCTTGGCCTGAATCATGACGGAGCGTCGGACGAGCTCGTCGTGTCGCCCTATTCGACGTTCCTCGCGCTCGCGACTGATCCGCGCGGCGCGATGGATAACCTTGAACGCATGCAAAAGCTGGGCTGGCTATCGGCCTACGGATTCTTCGAAGCCGGCGATTTCACCGCGTCGCGCTTGGCACGCGGGGAGCGCCACCAAGTGGTGCGCAACTGGATGGCGCATCACCAGGGCATGACTCTTCTTTCCATCACCAACGCGCTCTGCGATTCGTCCATGCAGCGCCGCTTCCACGCCGAGCCGGGGGTCATGGCCACCGAGCGCCTGCTGCATGAAAAGCAGCCCACGCGCCGCACGGTAATTTCCAATCTGCTGAGCTGGAAACATTCCTGGGCGGAACTCATCGCCAAGCGCCCAGATTTTCTCCGCCGCGATTACTGGGGCGCGTGCCCAGAAGTTCCACACGACGTCGGGCACGGCCTCGCTCGCCCCAGCTGAGTTCTGCATTCTGTTCAGCGGCCTACGCGTAATCACCCCATTGCCGTCTTTCTGCTCACTCACGGATGCCGCCTCATGGATCCAGTGCCAAAGCGCATCGTCAAAGACGAAGTTTTTTTCGGAGCGCTGAAGCGCTCCTTCCCCCTCATAAATGCGGGGGCTCTAGATAGCGGGGAGTTCCCAGGCGCCATAAATGCGGGGCCCCTACGAGCTTCAAGTGACTTCATACTAGGACACTACCCAAAACGCGTCTGGTTGACGAACTGCTACCCTCCCATTAAACTGCTTTTGGGTCGCGCTCGCGGCCCGCTTTTGTTTTCCCCGGCTGCTGGGAGGTCGTACAATTGGCAGTACATCAGATTCTGGATCTGATTATCCTGGTTCGAGTCCAGGCCTCCCAGCCAATCTCGCAAAAGCCCTGATAAATCGCTAAAACCCACCAACTGTTACCAGTACTGTTGCCACTTTCCTCAGATAGCCCGGCTGAATTCCCAAAACGCTGAGTATTATCTACTGAGGATGAAGACATGGCACAGGCCAAAGCAAGACTCTACCAACGCGTCCGCACCAAAGGATTTCCTTGGGTGCTGTGTGATATCGCCAAGAACGGAAGCCCCAAACCCCGACCGGATGCGTTCCAGTTCGGTGTCCGTTACTCCCTTAATGGCAAGCGCAAACTCGATACTGCGGCCACGCTCGACGAGGCGCTAGCGATCTTGAAAGACCGTAGCGTGCGGCTCTTTGCGAACCAGAACGGCGTGGCGCTGCCAGAAGCGGCCGGCAAAGCGGTCTGATTCCAGAACCAAGATTGCGGACGCGATAACGGAATACCTGACTACCGGAAAGGCGTACGAGAAGAAATGGAGCAAGGATACGCTCCGCTGCTACCGTGATTCGACCAGCCTGTTCCTGAAATACTGCAAGGCGGAGGGCGTCGAATACATTCAGGACATCGACAAGAAAGTTGTGCTCCGGTTTAAGCCCTTCCTCCGCGAATCGAAAGACCGCTATGGGTTCCCAATCAGCGACCGCACCGTGTTCAACCACTTCCTCAACACCGTCTCGTTCTTGAACGAATACAAGGTTGACCATGATCTGAAAGAGAGCGATTGGCCGACATTCGAGGAGAAGGAGGTTTCGGTCTATTCCGACTCCGAGTTCAACACACTGCTTGCCGCAGCCGAATGTCGAGGAGCGGGACGTGCTGGAGTTCTTCTTCGGGGTGAACTTCCGCAATGGAGAAGGGGCTCATACCGAATGGCACGACATCGACTTCGACCAGAAGGAAGTGAGCATCTACTCGAAGGAACAGAAGTATGGCTGGCGGGTGAAGGACAAGGAAAAACGAATCGTACCCATCTCGGACGCGCTCGTGGAGCGTCTGCGTGACCGGCGGCGGACGCCATCCCGATGACATACTAGTTTTCCAGAACCGGAACGGCGAGACCGGACGTTCACTTGCTGCGAATCATCAAGCGCGTGGCTTTGCGGGCGGGTCTGAATTGCGGACATTGCGTTGCCAAGACTAAAGGGAAGCATCCCTGCAAGCATCCCGGCCTGCAAGGAGGGACTGTCCTGCAAGCATCATCCCGTCTGCAAGAAATGGATCATCCACACGTTGCGGAAGACATGGGCGACGAACCGCAGTCGGGCGGGAATGGATGTCGAGACGCTGCGCGATTTTCTCGGCCATTCCAGCCTTGCGACAACGCAGCGTTATCTCAAGGCTGCAAAGCGCAGCGACCCCAAGACACGGGAGAGCACCGTGACACTGCTGCGGCGCGCACCGCTCTGCAGGTATCCATCGCGCGCAGCGATGCCTCATGCGCCTCCTGGCCGGAACCGCCGACGCAATCCTCCACCACGCGGCAATGGTAATCGTGCTGGTGGGCGTCGACGAAGGTGTAGTGGACGCAGACATCGGTGAGTCCGCCGGTCAGGATCAGCGTCTCGGCTTTGAGGCCTTTGAGCAGGATCTCCAGGTCGGTGCCGAAGAACGCCGAGTAGCGACGCTTGGGCACGAAATAGTCGCCGGGGCGATAGTCGATATCCTCGGCGGCGATCTCGGTCAGGCGCTGGCCCTCGATGCAATGCACCCCCTCCTGGCCATCCAGCTCGCGGCCGAAGTCAATGTGATCGCACGATGCACCTCCTGGATGAAAATCACCGGCACCCCGTGCCTGCGCGCCGCGTCCACCAGCGCCCGGGCGCGCGGCACGCGCTGCTCGACCCCGGGCATGCGCGGGATGCCGCCGACGTCGCCGGGCAAATACATATCGCGCTGGAAATCGATCATGACCAGTGCCGGGCGGCCGACGATCAGAGGCAACTGTTTTTTCCGCTGGTGAGTCACGCGCGATCTCCATTATTGGTCGGTCTGCATTATTGCGTAAACTTCACCGCAACCGCTCACCCACCAGGGATCGATATGGAAAGCAAGCCGCCACTGCCCCCGTACACGCCGGAAAGCGCCGCGCACAAGGTGCGCATGGCTGAGGATGCGTGGAATACCCGCGACCCCGATCGCGTAGTACTGGTCTATACCGAAGACACCCGACTGGCGCAATCGCGCCGAATTTCCGGTCGGCCGCGAACAGGTGCGACAGTTCCTGCAGCGCAAGTGGGCCAGGGAGCTGGACTATCGGTTGATCAAGGAGCTGTGGGCCTGCGCCGCGAATCGCATCGCGGTGCGCTTCGCCTACGAGTGGCATGACGACTCGGGCCAGTGGTTTCGCAGCTATGGCAACGAGAACTGGGAGTTCAACGCCGCCGGCTACATGGCCCGGCGCTACGCCAGCATCAACGATCTGCCGATCGCACCTCCGAACGCAAGTACTTATGGCCGCTGGGCCGGCGGCCGGACGATCACCCGGGATTGAGCGAGTTGGGTCTGTAGGCGCTCAGATGGCGATCTGACGTCCGATCTCGACCACCCCGTCGCTCGGCAGGCGCAGGAAATCGCTGATGTGGGTGGCGTTGCGCGCCATGGCCGCGTACAGCTTCTCCTCGACCGCCCACAACCCGTGACCTCCTCGGCCCGCACGATGGTTTCATGGCCGACGTAGTAGGTGACATCATCGAGCTGCAGAGGCGCAGCCGAAGGCCGGAGTCTGGCGCATCAGCTGCGGGATATCCGGCCGTTCCATGAAGCCATAGCGCGCGGTGGCTCGCCAGAAATCGGGTGCCAGTTCAGTCACCGCCAGGCGCCGCTCGTCGTCGATCCACGGCACCGATTCGGTGATCACCTTCAGGACGAACAGCTTCTGGTGCAGGGCGCGATTGTTCTGCACGTGCCAGCGCATCACCGGCGGCGTATCGCGCGAGGTGCGCGAGATGAACACCGCGGTCCCGGGCACGCGCGGCATGTGCCGCGCGCCACGTCGGCGATGAAGTCGTCGACCGGGATCAGCGTCTGGCTGGCAGCGCGCACCACCGCGGCGCGCCGCGATGCCAGATCAGCATCAGCCCGTAGATGATGCCGCGAGCAGCAGCGGCACGTAGCCGCCGTCCGCGACCTTGATCAGGTTGGCCGCAAAGAAGGCGGCGTCGACCACAGAACAGCGCCGCGCCAGCGCCCGCTGGCCGCAGGCTCCAGCCCCAGATCTCGCGCATCGCGATGAACAGCAGCGCCGAGGTCATCAGCATCGTCACCGACACCGCGATGCCGTAGGCCGCGGCCAGGTTATCGGACTTGCCGAATCCGACAGCGTCAGGCCGACGGTGACCAGCATGAGCATCCAGTTGACCGGCGCCGACGTAGATCTGGCCGTAGCCCTCTGCGGAGGTCTGCGTGATCGCGCAGCCGCGGCATCCAGCCGAGCTGGATCGCCTGGCGCGTCATCGAGAACGCGCCGGTGATGATCGACTGGCTGGCGATGATGGTCGCGACCGTCGCGAGCACCACCAGCGGCACCAGCAGCGGCGGCGGGCACAGCCGGTAGAAGATGTTGTCGCTCGGTGGGCGCGCCCGGCGAGCACGAGCGCCGCCTGCCCGGCATAGTTCAGCACCAGGCTCGGGAACACCAGCGCCGACCACGCCAGCCGGATCGGCCGGGCGCCGAAATGCCCCATGTCGGCATACAGCGCCTCGGCGCCGGTCACGCACAGGAACACGCCGCCGAGCACCAGGAAGCCGGCGTAGCCGTGGGAAAACAGGTAGCGCAGCCCGTAGACGCGGATTGATGGCGGCCAGCACCGCCGGATGCTGCGCGATGCCCCACACGCCGAGCGCCGCGATGGACAGCGAACCACAGCGCCATGACCGGGCCGAAGGCCGTGCCGATGCGCGCGGTGCCGGTCGGCTGCAGCGCGAACAGCGCGATCAGGATGGCCACCGCCGCCGGCAGGATGTAGGGCTGCAGCGCCGGCGTCGCGATGTCGAGCCCTTCCAGCGCCGACAGCACCGAGATGGCCGGCGTGATCGCGCCGTCGCCATAGATCAGCGCCGCGCCGAACAGCCCCACGGCGACGATCGCCGGCCGCTGATGCTTCTTCAGCGCCAGCAGCGACATCAGCGCCAGGATGCCGCCTTCGCCGTCGTTGTCGATGCGCATCGGCAATGGCGACGTATTTGACCGAGGTGATGACGATCAGCGTCCAGACGATCAGCGAGAGCACCCGAGCACGGCCGGCGGCGACGGATGCGCGCCGGTGGTGTCGAGCACCGTCTTCAGCGTGTAGAGCGGACTGGTGCCGATGTCGCCGAACACGACGCCCAGCGCCGATAGTCCCAGCAATGCTCCGC
>CAWJBU010000007.1:0-382689 GCA_963841235.1 uncultured Acidobacteriota bacterium
GAAAGCTCCCGCGCTTTAGCAAGCCGTCCGTGGAACGTTTCGGTATCCGACGCGAGCGCATCCAGAAAGTCCTCTGCTCCCGGTTTCCCCTGTGCCCATGCCAACTGCCTTTCCAGCTCCGCGTTGTCACCCTCCAGAAACGCAAGCCAATACATATTGGCGTGGAGTACTGCAAGCTCGCCGGCTTTCCGGTCCAGCGCCGTCTGATAGGTCGTTTTCGCTTCATCGAGCCGGTTCAGCGAAATGTAGATGCCCATCAGATTCCCATAGCCGACGCTGCTGTTCGAAGATAGCCGCAGAAATTCCTGCGTCGCGGGAAGCGCTTTGTCATACCGCCCTAAATATTGCTCCAATACTCCAATATTGACTGCTGGCCCAGGGTCGTGCGGAAATGCCTGGCCCCACTGCTCGAACGCTTGCAGCGCCTTCTCGACATCACCGATACAATATTCGTAATAGTCCGCCGTGATCCGGAACTTTTCGCGATCGCTCACCCGGTCCCGCAGCTCATAAGCCTTTCGCGTGTATACGTTCGACTGCTCAGCTTCCCCAAGGTTGGAATACGCCACGCTGAGGCCGAGGTAGGCGCTGGCGAAATTTGGATCCAGCTCGATGGCGCGCTTGAAAAGCGGGATTGCTGCGGGATCTCCTGTTGAAGCTTGCGCGCGGCGTCCTTCCGAATACGCTTTCAGCGCCTCCAGCGAAGAAGTTGTCGCCTCGTCCAGCGGCTTGTCGAATTTCTGAATCGTTGCCAGCGACTCACCCAGCTTCTCGCGCATTGACGTGGCCACTTTGCCCAGCGCGTCCAGTACGTGATTCTTGTCGCTCGCCTCCGCCTCCGTGCTCGCTAGCGAATCTCCCGTCGCGCAATTCACCGCCTTCAATACCAGCGCGTACCGGTCGCCCACTTGCGCGATCGTCCCTGAGAGCATCGCCGTGCTCGATGTCCGCTGGCAGATTTCTCGCGCCACTTCCTTCGTCAAATGGTCGCCCGGCGCCCGGCCCATCAGATGCAGCGTGGCATTCACTTTTTCGTCGGAAAGAATATTCAGGAAGGGCGACTGCGCCAGTTGCACCGAAAGCGCCTGCTTCAGCGTATCGTCAAACGCGGTATCGCCCGTGCTGTTCGAGAAATCCGCGATGACAATCGCGTCCTTCTCCGTCAATTTCGGGGCCCGATGGAAATAAAAAAATCCGCCAATCGCAAGCAGCAGCACGGCGATTCCTGCCGCCGCCGGAACCATCCACTTCGGCCGCGCGGCGCCGATGCGAACAGTACTTCCCACCGGCTCGGCCACGGAAGGCGCGGCCGCACTTACCGCTCGGTAGCGCGACGAACTCTCTCGCGCCTGCTCCGCTCCTGCTCCGCTCAAGTGCGCCGCCGTACCTCGACCGGAACTCGGCGCCTCTTCGACCGCCGAGGCCGCCGTAAAACCAGATCCCGACCGCCCGCTCTCCGTGTCCCTTTTCAACCGCGACATATCCGCGCGGATTTCCGCCGCGCCCTGATACCGCAGCTTGCGATCCTTCTCCAGCGCCTTCTCGATGATCCTTTCGAACTCCGCCGGCAAATCCGGATTCAATCGCACCGCCGCAACCGGATCGCGATTCAAAATCGCTTCCGTGATCACGCCCGCACTTTCCCCGCGGAAGGGAAGTGCTCCAGTCGCCATCTCGTACAGCACCACGCCGTACGAAAACAAATCCGACCGCGCATCCAGATCCTTCGCGCGCACCTGCTCCGGCGACATGTACGCCACCGTTCCCAGCGTGCTGCCCGGACTCGTCAGATGTTCGGGCGACACCGCATCGGCCGTTTCCTGTCCCGCCGGCCCGCTGGGTGCCGACAGCGTTTTCGCCAGCCCAAAATCCAGAATCTTCGCGTGCCCGCGGGCAGTCACGAATATATTCGCGGGCTTGATATCGCGATGCACGATGCCGCGCGCGTGCGCCGCATCCAGCGCATCTGCGATCTCGATCCCCAAATCCAGACATTCATCGAGCGGCATCGCCTTCCCGGAAATTCGCCGCTTCAGCGTCTCGCCGTCAAGAAATTGCATGGCGATGAACGGCCGGCCGTTCGCTTCGCCAATTTCATAAATCGTGCAAATGTTCGGGTGATCGAGAGCCGAAGCCGCCTGCGCCTCACGCTGAAATCGTTCCAGCGCCTGGCGATCTCGGACAAGTTCATCAGGAAGGAATTTCAAAGCCACGAAGCGGTGAAGAGTAGTGTCTTCAGCCTTAAACACCACGCCCATTCCGCCGCCACCGAGTTTTTCCAAAACCCGGTAGTGGGAAATCATCCGCCCAGATAGTGAGGAGGAATCAGCCACCGCGTGCATATTATGCAGCAAGTCGCGTCAAGTCAACGCGCAGTAGCGCCGCCACTCCTGGCTGCCTCAGCGACGAATTGCAAGCCCGCAAGATCCGCTCTAGCGCCGAACCTGAGCCCAGGCGGTGCCACGCGACTCCGATTTGCATCCCGTGCTAACCTGAATCCGGCGTCGGCCGCGCTTCATCAAAATCACCGGCGAGTTCATGGCCACGATCGCGGTTTCGAGTCGCTCACATGCGGGGCAATTTGGTGGCTCCTAATCGATAAAACGGCGAATAGAAAATGAAGCAACTCATCGAAAACAAGGAACGGCGCGTCGTTCCAATCGAACAAAAACGAAGCTCGTTTCCAAAGCTCGAAAGAAGTCGATGAGCACTCTCGAGGCACCAACTTTCGACCTGCTCGCCATCGGCGCCGGCCCCACCGGCCTCGCCTGCGCCATCGAAGCCAAGCGCGCCGGAATGCGTCCGCTGGTAATCGACAAAGGCTGCCTTTGCAACTCGATTTACCACTACCCGACAAACATGGTCTTCTTCACCACCGCCGAACGCCTGGAGATTGGCGATCTGCCGCTCACTTCTGCCGAGACTAAGCCCAACCGCGTAGAAGCGCTCAAGTACTATCGCCGCACCGCCGACCATTACGGCCTCGAACTCCGCCTCTACGAAACCGTCGAAGGCATTGGCGGCCAGGATGGCGCGTTTGAAGTCTCCACGCGCGACGCCAATGGCCAGCGCCATTCATATAAATCCCGCAAGGTCGTCCTCGCCACAGGTTATTACGATCGCCCCAATCTGATGAATGTGCCGGGCGAAGATCTCCCGCACGTCGCGCACTATTTCACCGATCCACACCCCTACTGGCAGCAAGATGTCGTGGTCGTCGGAGCAAAAAACTCCGCCGCCGAAGCGGCCCTAGAACTTTTTCGTGCCGGCGCCCGCGTTACGCTCGTTCATCGCGGCCCCGCTCTCGGCGCAACGCTCAAATACTGGGTAAAGCCCGACATCGAAAATCGCATCCGCGCCGGCGAGATCCGCGCGCACTTCGACACAAAAGTCCTGTGCTTCGAGCCCGGTCAAGTTCTAGTGAGCAACGGCACGGGCGAGCAGGGAATTCCCGCGACGCAAGTCTTCGCCCTCACCGGCTACCACCCCGATTTCGCCTTCCTCGAGAAAATGGGCATCGCTCTCGATCCCGAAACGCGCAAGCCGGTCTGCAATCCAACCACTCTAGAAAGCAACGTTCCTGGAATCTACGTAGCGGGAGTAATCCTCGGCGGAAAATATACAGGCGAAATCTTCATAGAAAACGGGCGCTTCCACGGCAAACAAATCATCTCCGCTCTCACAGGCAAGCCCGGCAATCTAGGCCCGCCTCCCGTTTCGCCCCCCGGCGAATAAGTTCACAGCCAGCTTGAAAACCCACATGAGTTTGTCAGGGAACGACTTCACAGGCTGCGGAAAAAGTCGAAACGTTGTCATCCTGAGCTCAGCTGAAGGACCTAAGCGTCCAATGCTTGGCGACTACTCGCGCCAACAAGGCAGCTTGGAGCCTGTCGGCTGATGCGAAGGACTGGCGCATTTTAACGCAACCTGTTTAGCCGCTGAAATTTCGTTTCGCCGGTTCTCGCTGACTGCCTCTAGCGTTCGAGACAATTCTCTTAGGCCGGTCGCTCGGAGGCAAAGCTCCATTAGTTTCGAAGTGTATACTCCTCCGTACGAATTTGCCGCCGTCCACCAACTTTGCTAAAGTGAAATGCAATGAGCTCGCTACTCACAGAAGTCGGCGCAACATTCGCCACCCTAGTGAAGGGCTTCAGCGTGACGTTCCGCACCATGTTCCGCAAGCCCACCACCGAGCTCTTTCCCATCGGCCCCACGCAGTTCGAAGCCCGCTACCGCGGCATCCACGTCCTGCATCGCGACGAAAACGGCCTCGAGAAATGCGTAGGCTGTTTCCTGTGCGCAGCAGCCTGCCCGGCCAACTGCATCTATATCGAAGCGGCCGAAAACACCGATGCCAATCGCATTTCCGCGGGCGAACGCTACGCGAAGGTTTACAACATCGATTACTCCCGCTGTATCTTCTGCGGATACTGCGTAGAAGCCTGCCCCACCGACGCCATCACCCACGGCCACGGCTTCGAACTAGCCCCGTACAACATCAACGCCCTGATCTACCGCAAAGAGCAACTCCTAGAAATCGGCTCACCAAAAGATCTCCGCACAACCCGCACGTCGCCGCCACTCTGAGCCATCCAAACAGAAGTCCCCCAGAAACCGCCGAAAACCTCACGAAAACCGCATTGCGATCAAGCCCCCAAAGCAGCCGAAGACTCGAACACTCACGCACGATCTAACCCCCAGCCACAATCCGATAGTCAAATAACCCCCGGACGACAAACCCGCGCCAGCTCTCCAACCCTAACCGCCCGCAAAGCACCGCCCAGAATGCCGTTCCGCCCAGCAGCCGCTCGACGCCATCAACCAACCCAACTACCTGGAATAGTTAATTATGGTTGGGCTTGGGAGTGGAATTGGTGGTTGGTAGGAGAAGAGTGGGTGCTGGTTTTGGGGAGTTACCGGTGGGCTGTTGGCTTGGAGGTCGGAGGACGCGGATGGAGGGGTCGGTGCCGGCGGGAAGACGGCGCGGGATTCTGTCTGCTCGGGCATCCGATTTTGCATTTGGGCAGTCGGCAACGTGGGCTGGGAGTTCGGCGGCGTGCGCGTACGGGGCTAGCGCTGTTTTCGACGGGGAACGGATCCTGCTAGGTGATGTCGGCGACGGTACGGATGATTACGAGGACGGAGCACGTTTCGATACGGTGGGGCTAGCTAGTCGAGCGTAGAACTGCGCTGCGTTCAGGACACGGGCAGCCAGGAGCAATCAAGTTGAGTGTGGATCGGGCGCAAGGCTTTCGGATGCGGGGAGTTCACAAATTGACTGAGGTGCTGCGCGCCGAGACCGAGCTGAATGAGTCATCCGTGATGATGGTGGTGACCGCCGAAAGACCGGGTCGCTTAGACGACGCCAAATTCTTACCGCGGCGAGCCGCAAACCTCCGATCTCCGTGCGGTATTGCGCTAATGAGATTCGAAGTCCCGGCGGATGTAGCGCACGGCGGCAAAAGCGTCGGGGCGGGGTTCGCGCTGTTCTCGAGGCGCAGGCGCGAGTGCCCGACGCGAGGGCGCGCGGGGAGATCGCAGGCGCGTCGATATCGGAACTGGAGCCGGAAGTTCCGTTACGAGCGCAGGGCGCTTCGGTTTGGCGATGCGCGGCGCAGAGGGGAGGGCGCGGGCGCGCCCCTCCAGCTCGTCTTCGCACTCGCGGAACTTTACAGTTCTCGCCGCGGAGCGGCCTCGGTTCTCGCGCACCCATCGAGCCAACTGAGCCTCGACTTCGGCTTCGACCCATTCTTCGGCGACGTCTCGCAGCTGCTTTCGCAAACTCGCGGCGCGATCGAGACGAGCAAGCTCGAAATCCTCGAG
This sequence comes from uncultured Acidobacteriota bacterium, assembly GCA_963841235.1. Taxonomy (GTDB): domain Bacteria; phylum Acidobacteriota; class Terriglobia; order Acidiferrales; family UBA7541; genus Palsa-147. Next base: position 5,824 of record CAWJBU010000007.1, read on the forward strand.
CGACATCTGGGAGCATTCCAAGAGGTACTGAAACGGCGTCGTCCTGTCACGCATGTCGTACGTGCCTCCGATCGGGATGCACCGGATTAGGATCACGGTGCTGTCCTAAGGCGTGAAGGATAAGGGAATTTAGACGTAGTACAACCGTACCCACCGTAAAGGTTCGGGCGGCGATAAGGCGAATACGTGTGTCTTCGGTTGGTACTGTCGGAGAGGGTCGGCCGGAGTGGGAGGCGGGCGATGGCGGCGTCGGCGGGCGGGATGCGGCGAGACGCGCAGCGGCGGCCAGGACGCGCGGAGGAAAAGTCGCCTGCGCTCTTGGCGAAATTGGAGCGGCAGAAAGCTCAAAAACGCGGATACATGCGGAGATGGCGGGCGGTGCCTGAAAACCGCGCGCGGGAGCGGGAGGCAGCGCGCAAAAGCGTAGCAGCGCGGAGAAATCGAACGACTTTAATGCGGCCCGTTCCGGGCACTGCGGTTGCTGCGAATCCTGGGTGTTCGTACTGCGGGAGGCCTACGGCGAAAGTACTGAAGCGCTTAGTGGCTATCGAGCGCGGCTACCGGCTGATTCGGGTGGCGTATTGCGGCATCTGTTGAATATCGCGGACGCGACGACTGATGCGACGCAGTGATCTCAATGTTGGAAAGCGGTCGCTCTGTTTCTGAGTAAGAGCACTTCGGTGGTGTGGGGTCTGGCGAAATCGGTTCTCAATCCGATGGTTGGAGGTGCGAGCGTCATGGAATCAACTGAAAGAGAAAACATCACGGCGGAAATTGCGAGTGGGGATCGGTTTGCGCCGCGTCAAACGGAGTCGCGCCAAGGAAACACAGGCGCTCCCGCCTGGGAAAGAGTTCGCCGGAAGCGACGATTTCTTGTCGGTCGCGAGATCACCTGGGGAGCGCGCATACCGCGCGGCTGGAGCATGGCGTGGTATGAACCGCGTCGGTGCGTGGCGGTCTATTTTCCAACTCCGCTGCACTGGATGGCGCGCCTCGCGCGTGAGCTGGGATGGCGATTGCAGGTAGCGTGGAATGCCTTGCCACAGGAGCGCCACGAAAGCTGCGAGATGCAGCGCGTATTTTGCGAGCGCCAGCGCTTGGCGGAAGAATACGCGCGCGGCTATCTCGATGGCTGGGAGGAGTGTTTCGATGCGTGGACACGGGCGATGAATTGCGATCCCGACGATTGGACCGGCCGCGAGAACTGACGTGAAGCCACGAGAAATCTTCGACGTCTGCCTGACGCGCTACCGCTCGCTGGGGAAGGGAATCGGCCGCAAGATGCCCGCGATCGACCTCGAGCGGCCCTCGAGCGGCTACGTCTGGCGGCCGGAAACTGTGCGCGCCTCCGAATACGTGGCCGATTTCGAGTCCGCGGGCGCGCGCGCGTTGCGCCGCCGCGAATGGAAGGGGCGCCGGAAACTCTTCGTGATTTATTTTCTCCGCGCGGTGGAATACAAGCGCGCTATGGTGCTCGTCGGCGTCAGCGTAAACACGTTCCTATACTGGATAAACCAACTAAAGAACGCGGTAGGGCGCGAATGTGCGCGCGTGGGATTGTTTCCGCCGCAGAGATATTTCCGCGTTCGGGGAATGCCATCTGACTCTACGGGAGGAACGAACATCGCCTCTCCAAAACAAGGTTGTCCGCTAAACGAAAAATAGGGTGCAGATCCAGCGGAACACAATAAAGAATACAGTCAGGGCCGGATTCGTGACGGCGGTTGCGGCGGCATTGACGCGGTTCACTTCATTCTGCGTGTCGTTCATCTCTTCGGCCACTACCTTGCCGAAATAAACGCCCTGCAATTGCGCGAAATCGGTGCCGCACTGGTCGCACTTTCCGCCGTGATTTTGTTCATGCCAACATTTCGGGCACTTGAAGACCAGCGTGGCGTGGCATTCAGTGCAGAAGGCAACGCCATCGGGATTTGCGTGACCACAATTCGGACATTGCATCCCTAAATTTTATCGCTCGAAGAGAGCGACATGGGTGGCGGGATATTCCTCAGCGCGAATCGAGTAACTGTACGAATGGACGATACGTAAGTGCGGGAAAGCAGAGCTTCTAGGAATTGTATCAAGATGCTCCCAATTTTAGATCCGGGAGCTCGGCCGATTCTATTCGGTCGTGCCAAGGCTGAGATTTCTATCAATAAGCAGTACGGCCGAACTGCGGGAGGGTCTAAAGACCCTCCCCTACTAGAGCTGCTCTGATTAACGCTTGAAGAGCGACGCTGCTTTGTTGCGGAATGCCGCGAATCCGCCCTTCGGCTCGCTCTTTCCATCCTTCGACGCGGCCACACTTACGTTCTGATCCGTGTCGCTCACGTCGTAGCGATCGCCGTCGCGCACACGCTTCTCTTGCACCGCGGCGTCGCACAGCTTGCGGAACTCGTGCTGGTCCGCGGCAGGTGCCGGTGTCGGGACCGCTGGCTTGGTGTAGCCGTTCGAGGAAAGCGTCGAGACCATCGGCCTCTTCGCCGCCCCGTTCGTATTGCCGTTCGCGTTCGGGGTCTGCTCGCCATTTGTGCGAGCCGCTGACTTGTCCGCGGTCAACCGTTTCGGCGGCGCCAAGAGCTTCACCATCTGCCCCAGCTTTTCCTGCTTGAACGGCTTGGCCATGCAAATCGTTGCGCCCACAGCGTGTGCGTTGGCGTAATCGCTGGGATACGCCGAACTGGTCACGAGAATCACGTGCACGTGGCGCAGGCGCTCGTCGCTCTTGATGAAGGCGCAGATATCGAAGCCTGCCATGCTATCGCCTTCGACGTCGGCGATGACCACGGCCGGAACATTCGTCGCCAGCATCTCGCGAGCCTTCGAACCCGTAGCGGCAGTAATGGGGGCGTAACCCTCGCTGCCGAGATAACTGCTCATGGATTCGCGAGCGCGCGAATCGGCTTCCAGAATCAGCACTTTGACTTCTTTTTGTTCGGCCACAACGTCCACGCCAGGAATGCCCGGCGCGCGTAGCACGTGGGGCTGAAGCTGGCGCCCGCCGGAATCGACAAGCGCCTCATCGGTCACTACGGCCGGCTTTTCGAAAGAGACCGCAATCCCGCGTCGCCCGTCGTCATACTCCACGACGCGCACGATGTGGCCCATCTGCTCGGCGTGCACATCGCCCGGAATCCCGCTGAACGGAAAGACCACCGCGACTTCCATGTGCTTTTCGTAGCTCGTCAATTCGCTGACGAAGAAGATGCCGCCGCGTGAGACGTCAATTGTCGTCGTCACTTCACTGGGACCTTCTTCAGTGATATTCAAAGAACGTATGCGCACCGGAGCGGAAATCAGCGCGCGCCGACGCCGGCGGCGCTCCTGTCCGTGCTCGCGGCCGCCGCTTCCGTGGCCGCTGTGACCATGACCGCCGTGGTGCCCGCCATGATCGCCGCCATTGTGACCGTTGCCGTTGCCGCCGTTCGAGCTGTGCCCGTTGCCATTTGATTTGCCGGAATGGAACGCAGCATTTTGCGCCTCGGGCGCGCTCGCTGCTGCCACGACGGAACTCACGACCGGCGACTCGATGGGCGCCTCGAGCGTCGCTACTGCGGAGCTCGAATCCGCGCGATACGCTCCTGCCTTGCGATCCGCATCGGACATGAATGCGCTAGAGAGATCCTGCGAATCAAGATGTTCGGCTTCGACGGTGCCTGAGTAGCCCCCGGTATTTCCTTGCGCCTTGCCTGCATTCTGTCGCTTCTTCATGATTCCCCATCCTCAGTCGTTACGAGCTCGGCTCGATGACTTCGCGTCGGGTGATTAGGACACCTGCGGAGGCGTCCCGCGCGATGGTTAAAGGTACCAACTGGAACGCCCGGAACCTCTAGCGGAGTAGTCACATTTTGGCGGTACCAGAGTACTACCGCGTTTTTGTGCCTTCGCCGTGGCTGCCGTACGAGAGGGCCGAGTTCGCTCTGTGCTGCGAGCGTAAAGTACGCCCATCATCATCCAGCATAGTTCGTCATTCTCCGCTAGCCTTGAAGGATGGTTTAAGGCCAGCCGCTCCTGAACGAATGGCCACCTGTACTTCGGGCGCTACGACCGCTACGCTCATCGTGCCATTCCGGCGTATGATGCCGGCGAGCATGGCCCCCTACGCAACGCCAAGCAAGCTGCTTTTCCGCTCGGGTCCGATCACGGCAATCCTCTGGATCACACTGGTCGCCGGCACGCTCGACATCAGCGAAAACATCATCTTCAACGCCTTTCGCCACGTCACGCCGTACATGATTTTCCAATACATCGCCAGCGGACTAGTCGGGATGAAATCCTTCGACGCTGGGATAGCGTCGGTAGCTCTGGGCGTCGCGATCCACTATGCGATTGCGCTCGCGTGGACCGTTATTTTCTTCGTGGCCAGCCGTAGGCTCGAAATTCTCGTCCGTCGGCCAGTAATCTGCGGGCTGGTTTATGGCGGCGTAGTCTACATGATCATGAATTTCGTGGTGCTCCCGCTAACCCGCGTCCCGCATGCCGAAAAAGCCATGACACTCGCCTCCCGCATCAACGGGGTCGCGGCGCTACTCTTCTGCATAGGCCTGACCATCGCGTTGCTGGTTCGCCGCTACAGAGGGCGAATGGCGCACCACGCGCAGTCTTAGCGAACGGGGTCTCCATACCCTTCAGTCTTGGCACTGTTTTTCGGCCCGTGGTGCGGTTCGCTATTGAGCAATTACAAATGCGAATGGCAAGGCGGTCGCAAGGCCGGAAGAGGTTGGAGACCCTCCTCTCCGAGGACCATCTCCTGCTCTTTCGTACAGGTACCGCCGCCACACCGCTGCCCCTCGTGCCAATTACGCAACTTGCGCGCCAGTGCTAGATTTGAATCTGCGAGGTGCGCGTGTCTCAAATCATCTGTCCCAATTGCGGAAATCAACAGGATGGCGGCGATCGCTGCGCTCGCTGTAACTCTCTTTTTGCCTATTATGCCGACCAATCCAATCCCGAGAGCGCCTGGCGCCCGGCGGAGGGCGTACTGCAAACGACTCGTCCGGGCCGTACCGAGGCGCACGACGTAGTGCGCGACCCTGTCCGTCTTCGACAAAGCGCGCCAGTACTATCGCGTGGCGCAGTGGGTCACGCTCGGCTTGATCGTCTTCATCGTCGTGCTAATCCTACGGAAGGGAACTCCGCCGCCGGTGGTGACCGATCCCTCCGCCGCCGCGCGCGCGGAGGAGAAGATTCGCGATTCGCAGGTCGCCCAGTCCATGGGGACCCCACACAAGCTGGAGCTCGATAGCACAGAGCTCAATTCCTATCTCAACGCCAATCTGGCAACGGCCAATAACGTCGCCGCACAGGCCGCTGGAAATGCGTCTCCCGCACCGCAAACGGCACCCGCCGCGCCTGTGGCCCCAGCGCCCGGCGCCGCTTCCGCCGCCAACGAGCAGACGCCTACGCTCGAGGAGGTTCAGTCCTCGGTGCGCGACGTCAAGGTGGATATGGTGGGGGACGTGGTGAAGGCATACGTAGTCTTCAATTTCCACGGCCAGGACTTATCGATGGAGCTGGATGGCCACATCCGTGCCGAAGGCGGCTATCTGAAATTCGAGCCAATCAGCGGTGCCATCGGCTCGATGCCGTTGCCCGCTTCAACCTTGCAATCCGTCGCCGACCACATTCTGGATTCCCCGGAGAATCGCGACAAAATGAAGCTTCCCGCTGGTGTAAACGACATCCGAGTCGTCGACGGCCAGGTCGTCGTCAACTATAAGTAGAGGGAATCAGTGCTCTGCAATCCTGAGCGTAATAAGGGCGATCTCGAGCCGAGATCCACGCTCTGGGATACATCGGCGGATGTTCACGATGTTCACGACGTTCACGCCCGCGAATTCGTGAGCGGTTTCAGATTGGTTTGGCGGAATGAGTTCGGGTGCGCGAATTCGCGGAGCGGCGACCTCTTCGACGGTGAAGATTTTGCGTTGATCGATCTTATTGCGATTCCCGAGTCGGCTGGGCTGATTTGATTGGGAGGAGCTGTGTTGAAGGTTCGCCGTTGCGGGGTTCATTGCAAAACTCGCAACTATTGCGCGACCCCGACTGGATCGCTTCATTCCCAATACCGTGTTCTGTTGCGAGGCGGTGGAGGTATTCCCGAAGCGCCCGATCCATGCATATGGCCCAGCCCTGGTTCGTGCGCTTCCGATTTGCGATGCCAAGAGACGTCAAAACTGCTCCGACCTCGCGCTCGTTCATTTGAAACTTTTCGCCGACAAATTTAAGCGACAGATTTGCCGCCTGTGTGAAGGACTTCATCAAGAAAAGGTGGCGCTCTGTTGCCCGATCGTGAGCGCAAGCAAGCGATGTTCGAAGTACGGCCGCTTGGCGAGGCGACAGAGGCTCCCGGCTCAACTGCTGCTGGTCCTCAAGGAAAAAAGCAAGTGGGTCTAGGAGCCTCGGTTCCTCGCTGACCGGTAGCCCCAACGCCTGAAATATATCTCTCGATCTCGAATAAATTTGCCGCCCCTCGGGTATCTGGGGTGCCGTCAACGCGTGGTATTTTTCGAGTCGGAATTGCAGTGCCGCTCGTTGCAAAGTATCTGTGAACTTCAGTATGCAAGGATCGGTTGGCCTCAGCAAGTTGTTGCGACGGCTCTCCCTCGTTGGGATGATTATGCACCGGCTGTTCAAAGCAGCGTCATTCGGCAATTCAATCCAAGCTACGGCCTTGGCGCCAAAGCATCGAAACGAATCACCCCGCCGCAACGCAACGAATCCGGGAGTTGATCCAGTCCGCAAAAGATGGAAGAGCTTCTGCTTGTCGCCCGCCGTGGCCGTTTCGTCGATAAGCAGAGTCGGCGTGGAGCGGTCACATGCACGATAGAATGCTGCCGAGCTCACATCGTTCGTCAGCAAGCTCCGCCGGCAAACCAAACTCAAGACACGGAGTATCGTGGTTTTCCCGGATTGCGGAGGCCCAAGCAAGGCGAGGTAAGGAGCGACGGGAAGGCGATCGATGAACCACGTGCTGAGTGCGAGGTAACTGAGCCAGCAGAGGTGCACGTGGTCGAGATCAACACATTTATGAAACGTTTGCAATATTCCAGCAAATAATTCCATCACGTGATTGTACGGCTGGGCCCCACGCGCCAGTCGGATGTGCCTCAAAACATCGTCATGTCGTTGAAACGGGACGATGGTCCGGCCGCCAACTTCGAGCTGTCTTTCGTATCGAGTGATCCCACCGTGACACACCGCAAACAGAGTCTGCGTCGCGTCGTCGGGATCTTCGATCAACTCGGCAACCGAGCCATCTGCGAGCGTTGTAAAATCTGTCATGATGATTTTAGAGTTCGATGATCCTGATGCGCTTTCATCGTGAATCCTCCGCATTAATTTTGGGTTGTTGCCTACGCACCTCCATCCCGATCCTCATCGCCCAGATCCATCGTCATCAGAGCCCCTTAACTCATTCGAGCCATTCCGGCGCGCACCAATATCAGTTCTCTTCGGCCAAAAAAAAGCGCCGGGCGAAAACTGCTTCAGTTCGCACCGGCGTTCGATTCTTTTCGAGAAACCCAGAGGCAATAGCTTACCTTATTATCCAGGAGCAATCAAATCTCTGCATTGGTCCATCTGCAGTTCCTCAGTGGACTGCGGCGCGGGAAGCTCCGAAAACGTGGCTGCGCGTTCTCGCGGTTTGCCCTATTGTGTTCTGGCGATGCAGGTGTCTGGCTCGATGACAGCCTGCGCAGAGCGTAATGAGATTCTCTTCAGCATCATCTCCGAATTGGCTGCGCGAGCGGAGGTGGTGGACCTGAAGATTTTGTGCCGTGCCGCAGTCTTGGCAACGCCACCCATCGCGCGCGAGCACTTCGCGGGAAAGTCGGCGATACGCCTCGGGCTCAAGCCTCAGTCGCGGCGACTTCCGTTCTGAATCGTCTCAAGGCCGCTCCTCACAATGTCCAACACCTGCAGCCTCTGCGCCACGGGAAGAGCGTCGATTAACCGAGCGAGCGCCAAAAACAATGTACTCTCCGCGCCAGCTTCCAGGCTCGCTCCTGCCAGGAAATCGGCGGCGATCATCTCCAGGCAATAGCCGCGAGATTTGTCCGTCCCGAGCATCAGCGCAGAGGTGTCGAGCGGCTGCTCGATCACCGCGAGCTGGCTCTTGTACACCTTGAAGTACAGGATCTCCCACGGCTCGGTCTCTTTGCCTGTGAGGTGCTTTTCGACCTCGTGCTTGAATTCTTCTTTGGGCAATTGCTGAGCCCGGTGCAACCAGGTTGCACAATCGAATTCCTGCCCATCCCGCCGCGCCACCTTCACCAACTCCGTCGCCTTCGACCAGCCCACTTGTTTCAGGTGCAGTTTCGGGATCCGCGGCAGTTGCTCATGGATGGTCATCAGGTAGTAGGCCTTGCGCCGCGAGCCCGGAAAGCTGCTTCTCGAGAAACTCATCGAAGGACTTGAGATTGTCGAGCCGCCAGTATTGCCCGGAACGGACTTCGCACAGGTAGCGCCCAAGATCCACGAACCGGGTATCGCGCTCTTGATCGATGGCCTTTTCCCAGGCCAAGATTTCATCGATCTTCGACAGCACAAACAGAGCCCTTCGGCGATTGAGCTTCGGCGCCTCGAGCGGTCTCCCGTTAGTCGTCAAGGTCGTTAAGCCAATCAAGGTCGCTGGCTCCTGGCCGGCGAATCAGATTCGCGTCGATCAACGGCTGGTTGTTGAGACACAGCCCCAGATGAGGGCAGCTCACGCAGCCGTTTTGAGGGAACCGGATGCCGCTGTGCGAAACGAACTGTCCGGCTTCGATCTGAGCAACTGTGGTTTCAACCAGCCGACCGTACTCCCGCCGTTGCTCTTCGGAAATCGTGGCCCGGAGGTATTGAATCTCCGGCTGGTTCTTGCGTACGAACACGACCACGGCGACTTCGGGAATTCCGCTGATCCAGGAGTAGCAAATCAACTGAGGATCGAGCGCCAGCAATCCCTCGGGCTCTTCCGGATAACGGCTCGTCGTGGTCTTCCAGTCGATGACGCAGGGCGTGCCATCGAGCTCCCCGAGGGCGTCAATGTAGGAAACGAATTCGTTGTTCTCCGGGGAGCGAGCGGAGCATCTTGACCTGCAGAGTTCTTCTTCGGCCGGGGAATCCGAGCGCGATCATCCTGAGCGAACTTCTGGAGCAGATGGACTCCCTGATGGACCAGACGGTCCCAGGAATCCCCTTTCTTGTATTCAAAGGGAGCATCCCGATACGCACCCCATTCTTTGTAGAGCACGGCACTCGGATCCTCGTGGCAGAAGCAGGCCCCAAGAGCCTTCTCAAAGCGAGCGACCGAAGACCATGGCCGCGCGCGTTTCTTTCTCGTGCCACCCTTCGAGATAGCGGTAGCGATAGCTGCGCGGACAGCGCAGGTACTGACTGATTTGTGTGTGACTGAAGATCATCGACATTCCCCTGCTTCGGAATCTCATTGACCGTGGCGCAGGAAAGTTCTTCCCACTCTCCTGCCGGCGCGAAAGATTCGAGATTCTGATAGGAGTGGCCATTGAAGGCGATGGGCGATGTGCGCAAGACGCCTCGAAGATTCAGGAGGGCTTTCTCATCGACTTGATCGCGGCCAAGGAGTTCAGGGTCGTAGCTAAAATCCCGCAGGAACCAATTGAGCTTCCAAAGCGCGCGTTCGCTGCAGTAGAGCCGCCCGGAGAAGGACCGTGTGGCAAACGGTTCGGGCTCCTGGATCACGAAGCGGAGCGAGAAGAAAGGTTTGTGCGGATGCCAGCGGTAGGAAGCCCCATCCACACGGACCAGGAACAATCCCTGGAGCTGACTTTCCTGATTCTGGTGCTCTTGAATGCAGGCCCGGGAATGTGGCGTCTCATGACGTTGCCTCCGTGGATTGGGCATAGGAATTGAGTTTGCAGACCAAGGCGCCTCGATCTTCTTTGGCCGCTGTGGCGAGATGGGAGATGAAGGATTCGACGAGATCGCGACTTGCTTCTTTGAGCGTTTGCGTGCCGCAGAAGTCGGCGGCGAAGGCCTTCACGAGCGCGGGGTCGAGGTTGTGCTGACGGATTAGAAGGCAGAGTTGGTCGCGTAACCGTGGCTTACCATTGCTAGATACGTTTCGAGCTATGAACGTTCCGCCCGGGTGCTGAAGCGCCGCGGGAGATATCGGCGAAGCAGAAGAAGACCCGAGCTCTTCGATCGAACAAAGTCCAATTCCATAAGCTTTGCGCAGAGCACGATTGACAGCGCGCGTCTCAGCCACGCGCATCTCAGCGCCGCGGACCAAAGGAGAAACATTGGAAGGATCGGCGTCGCCGTAGCCGACAAAAGCCTTCGACTCCGAACCCTTGTAAACGGTGGCCTTAAATACCCATCGGCCGGCTAGTGGGTCGCACTGTCGCTCTTGCAAGACCGTGCGGATTCCACGGCATCGCCGGCGAAGAGCTATTCGAAGAAGGCCCGCGTGGGTTACGTACCATTTCGCGTCGATGCATAAGATCTCGCCCTGGGACACTGAGAGACGAAGGCCCTTTGTCAGGTCGCGAAGTGCCCTGAGGCCGCCTCGCGGCATCGCAGGATAAAGCTGCTTGGCCAGTCGCAGATTTTGACCTATCAGGTCTACTTTAGTTGTTCTTTGCACGGTACTCCTCCTGGCTAATAGCCCCACCAAAACCTCTAACCGCCTTCCATCATCGTCTTTGATGTATTTCATTGTATATTGAGTGTAAGCTGTTTGTAATACACTGTCAAGCGCAGAGTTTGCCGCGCAACCTCCTTGACGCCCATAATCCGAATGTGTAGCATGCCGGGCCAGATGGCTACCGAAATGCGGAAGACAGAATCTATGAGCCTTCGGGTATCATCGGACTTCAAACGAAGACTTGTCGAAGAAGCGAAAAAGGACAAACGCTCGCTGGCCAATTATATCGAGGCGACCCTGACGAGATTGTGGCAAGAAAGGGATTTCGACGCGACTCGTCGATCGAGAAAGATTACGTGAGTCCAGCGGCGGTTTTTCTGCATGAGCTGCCGACGACGGATCAAGGATCGGTGCTATTCTCAGGAGGCAGCCTCAATGAGTCTTGAGCTGGCGTAATGCTAGAAATGCAAAACGAACTCAGCTATCTATCTTAAGATTGATTCAGTTGCATTCTTGACTTGTGAGAATTCGAACCACTTCTGAGGGATTTTCGAGGTGTTCGGGAGCTTAGTTTCCGTTTTTTGGAAGAGCAGATCGTCGGGTCAGATAATCGGTTCTGGAAATGTGTTGCCTCAAGGCGCGATTTGACCAGCCGGATGAAGCCGTTGGCGGTCCAGAAGCGCGCCGCCAACGGAAGGCGGCACTCCTAGTCCCCAGCCGCAGTTGCGGGACATCAGTACGCGCACGGTTGAGTTACACCGCAACAACATCATGCACGAGCTGCGAATCGGCGCCTTCAGCGAACTGGTGCGCTACGCCATCCGCCACAAGGTAATCCCGGCATAGAATCGGCGCGCGTCAGAGGTCTCTGTCGGTCTGGAGTTGAATGAGCGGGTCCGCCAAAGCGGATCTGCTCTCACTTCGCTCCCATTTCCGCTGACGTCAAACAGACACCCTGCACCCAAAACAGAACGCCCCGGAATCTGCCGATCCCGGGGCGCTTGTCGAAGCAGGTTGTCCGGCTGAACTAGAAGCTGTAGACCAGCCAGAATTTGATAACTCTTCCACCGCCTATGGTGGCTGCGTTATCCGCGAAGAGCGGATCAAACAGGCTCAAGGTTGACGGAACGCCTGTAACCGACGACGGCGTGAAAAGGTTCGGGTGATTCAGCACGTTGAACGCTTCGCACCGGAAAGTTAGAGCCTGCTGCTCGAGCTTGCCGAACGGCAGGTCGAACTTCTTCTGGATGCTTGTATTCCAGAAGACCTGCCCCGGTCCGAAGTACGTGTTGCGGCCTAGATTGCCGGACGGCGTTCCGAACTGCGGAACCAACCAATGGAACGCGCTTGCGCTTTCCGGAATGCACGTGGGGCCAAGGAAACACTGGACAATGTCGTAGTAGGTTCCCGGTGGCCCCAACCCGAATAGGGATCCGTCAAATCCACGTGAAGTAAACGGCTGGGCTTTGTTGCCAATGACGGGCCGATCGTTCCCGCGACCGTCTCCATTGATGTCGAAGGTGTCAGTGATCGTCCCAGGCGCTCCCGTTTGAACCGTCCCGATACCTGACAGCGTGAAGCCCTTCGTCAAGACCCTCGCAAACTTGTTGCCGTGAACATACGGGAGGTCCCAAATGTAGGCCATTACGAATCGGTGACGCCGGTCGTATGCCGAGGGGCCCCAATCGAAATGCTGGTTGGTTGTAATCTCGGCCACCGAACTCCCGCCCGTCGTGGTGAATACCTCAGAACCGTCATCCAAGTACTTCGAGTATGTGTATGAACCGCGAAGTGTAAAGGCGGTGTGGAACCGGCGTTCCACTTCGACCTGGCCCGAGTGATACCACGAATCCGCGCCGTTCGTTCTCGAGGTCACACTCCCGAGTCCCGGATTGACACGGCCATTGCCCAGTGCCTGTGTCGGCGAGCCTGGATTGAGCTCCTGGTTGACGAAGAGATGCGAGCCGCGCGTGCCGACGTACGCTGTCGTCAGGATGAACCGCCCGGGTAATTCGCGCTGGACTTCAAGGTTCCACTGCTGAGTCACCGGATTGCGCAGGTTGTTGTTCACCGTGTCGATCGAATTGAGCGGGTTATTAAAAGGGGCGACGGCGGCGAGCACGCCGGTGAGGTTGGCGATGCATCGGCCGCAGTGCCCAAGGCCCACTTCTTGAGCGCCGAGCGCGTTCGGCGCGGTCGCGGCGGTGTTGTCCAATATGTTCGTGAACAACCCGTCGTAGAAGACGCCATACCCGCCGCGGATGACGGTCTTGTCATGCCCCGTGATCCAACCGCCCCAGTGCGGTGTATACGCAAATCCGAAACGCGGACCGAAGTTGTTTCGGTCCGGTTTCTCCGGAAAAGCAAACGAGCCCGGGAACGCAACTGAACTGCTGAGTGGGTTGCCGAGCGCTACATTGACTGCAGGAAATTGCTCCAAGTTTTCGACCACGCCCCAATACTCATAGCGCAGCCCGAAGGTTAGGGTCACGTTATCCTTCACACGCCAGGTGTCCTGTATGTAGGGCATGTACATAGTGACACTCGGCTTAACAATTGGATTTCCGAATTGGATCGACAACCCTCCGGACAGCCCTGAGAAATCGTCGATGAAGTTACCCAATGACGTGAAGCCTCCACCGGCGTTGTAAGTAAGTATCCCGTCGAAATTGAACGGAACCGTGTCCACGACCGAGAGGAAGGTCATGTCAATGCCGCCTTTGATCGTGTGCCGTCCAATCGAATAGCTGAGCGCCTCCTGTAATTGCCAGGTCTTGTGAGCGCGCCCTTGTGGAAAAGTTCCACCTTGACTGAAGCCCAGCTCCGTGAAACCGGTGTCAGCTCCGAAGACGACGGTTGGGAAATGGAAGAAGGGATTCGACGCGGCTGCAGGGGTGGCTCCAAACGTGAATCCGATGTTGGTGTAGGAGAACCGCAGCTCGTTCACGACGTTCGAGCCGATCGTTCGCGTCCAGCCCGACCGGAACAGCTGCGACGGCCCACCCTGGTTTGTGTCGAAACCCGGGTAAGAGCCGGAGTTGTTAAAGAAATCGGGCGTAAGCACGAAATCATCGCGCACGTAGCTGGCATACAGTGAGTCGCTGCTCGAGACGTGGTAGTCGGCGCGCACGTCCCATTGGCGGTCATTCGATGGCTCGCTCACGCCGTTACGCACGACGAGTCCGGTATCCACTTCTCCGCGTCCGGAGCCAAGATTCACCGTCTTGGGTTGGACTGCCGGGTTCCCGCGGAGGCTTCCCATTGAGGCGAGCAAATAGTTGACATTCGCTTGTCCAGCGGGGGAAAGGGTCGGCAAAACTCCCTGCAGAGTCGCGACGCCCGCATCTGTCGGCAGGCGCAGCGGGCTGCCATTCGCACTCGTCCGGGAGCGATCCCACTGGGCGGTGCCGAACACGAATAGCTTGTCGTGCTTGACCGGCCCGCCAAAGCTGAAGCCGAAAATGTTTTCGATAAACACGGGCTTTGTGCCGCCCGCAAATGCAGTTGCAGCATCAACAGCGTCCACGTCGGAGGTGTGTGCAATTTCCCACGCCTTACCGTGGAACTGGTTCGATCCGCTGGCAAAGATGTAGTTCGTCACCGAACCGCCGCCGCGTCCGAATTCCGCCGAATAGGCGTTGGTGAGAATCGTGACTTCCTCCACTGCGCCGATGTTGCTGGGCTGGAAGGCCTGGCCGGAGATGGCATAGTCGTTGTTGTCCTGCCCGTCCACGAGGAAATTGTTGGCGCGCGGTCGCGTTCCGTTTACCGAGAAGTCGACGCCGTTACTGAACCCGTAGCCGTTGGCATCCTGAACGCCTGGGAGCGTGAGGGCGAGTTCCGCAGGATTGAGTGAGTTTTGGGGCAGATTCAACACCTCGGTCGTGTTCAGGTTCGTGCTAATCTGGCCTGATTGAGTATCTATTTGCTGGCCGGCTTGCGCTTCGACCACCACGGTGTGTTTGACGGCGCTGACGTTCAGCTTGGCGTTCACTATGATCGTGAGCGACGCTGGGACCATCACATCATTCACCTGGTAGACATCGAAGCCCGAAGCCTCGAAAGAAACGCTGTAGGTCCCGGGCGACAAGGATTCCAGGCGGAATGTCCCCGCGGAGTCACTTGTGGTTTCGCGCGATACGTTCAGCAGCGTGCTCTCCGCCTTGACCGTCGCCTTAGGTACTACGGCGCCGCTTTGATCTGTAACCGTGCCCGCGATCGTTCCGTTGCTGGTCTGCGCGAATACCGCGGCAGGCAACAGGAACGCTACGAGCACGAGCATAAATCGCAGTACAATCTTGCTCGTATTCATCGACACACCTCTCCCCCTGACAGATTTTTCATCAAAATTTCGAGGTTATAGTGCCAGGTAACCAAGACACGCCCCGTGTCGTGTGTGCAGTTTACCTTCCAGCTCAGTCAATTCCGAACAGAATGGCTAAGGTCCTGTTTTGCAGCGACTTAGCAACTTCTGTTCGGGCCGCGTAGCCTATGGAAAGTCCTGCGCCACATAGCTTTCCTGTTTTACGTATATAATTCAACATAGCCCAGAACTCAAGCTTTTCATTGGTCATAGGCGACTTCAAGGTAACTCATAGAATCACCCAAGGCCTGGCCCTCAGTGTTGGCATTCTTTGAGGAGGGTCTTCACGCCCTCTCACGGTTCGGCGCCGATCACTGAGGGCGCGGCCTAGTTCTTTCCGATTGCCAAATCCATCGCCTCGCTTGGAGCGCCCCGGGAATCCCTAATCTCGATTTTCGTGGAGCAAGGGTGAACGAACACGTGGGAAGATCAGCGGAGTTTGAGCATTCTCTCGTGCAAAAACCAGGCTCAGGTGATGTCCGCTTTCGCACGTTGTTCACTTCCGAATCGTCCGTCGTCGAGCATACGCGCCGTACGCGGAGACATATCCGGCGGGGCGTATGAATCTGCAAATCTCCATTATCTTCGCGTCTGACTTCGTATTTTTGGAGCGTCTAACTCACCTAATTTACATCGCTTACGTCTAAATTGTTAATCCTGGCACAAGCTGGTCCGGGAATTGCAGGGGGTGTAGTGATTCGGGATGTGTCTCCGCTCGCGCCCGCGAGGTCGGGAGCGCTACCCGATCGGGGCGTAATGGAGGAACAGTGGCATGGAAGTATTTCTCAAGAGCGGCGCAGTTCGTCTTCTTGGCCCTGATGGGGTTAGTGGCGCCAAATTCCGCATTCGCGCAAACCGCGACGATCACCGGCACCGTTGTAGATAGCACCGGCGGAGTCGTCGCCAAAGCCAAAATCACCGTTCACAATCTGGAAACCAACATCGACCGCACGATCGAGTCGACCGGTGACGGAAACTTCACCATGGCTCAAATTCCGCCGGGAACCTATAACGTCTCGGTTCAAGCCAGCGGTTTTAAAGTCGCCTCATTTAACGCACTGGTCCTCACCGTGGATCAGGCGCTCACTCTCTCCGTGCGGTTGGAAGTCGGCGACATCACGCAGTCGGTCGTCGTCTCCGGCGAGACCGTGGCGCAGATCGACACTACCGATGCGCAGGTCAGCAGCGTAATCGACGATCGCCAGGTTCGGGAATTGCCGCTGATCCTTCGCGACCCATATCAGTTGATTCTACTTACTCCTGGTGCAACCGGAACTAACAGCGGCTTGGGTGGATTCTCGGTCAACGGTTCGCGCGAGCAGAATAACAATTTCAAGCTCGACGGCGCGGACAATAATGACCCCGGAGTTCCAGCGTCCGGGCTAGTGACTTTGAACCCCGACGACACAGAGGAATTTCGCGTTATCAATTCGGCCTACCTGCCAGAATTTGGCCGGAACTCAGGAGCTGTGATTGACATCATCACGCGCAGCGGAACCAACAACTACCACGGCGACGTGTATGAATTTGGCCGTTGGGATGCGCTGGGCGCTCGTGATTTCTTCAATCATGAACCCAACACGCCGAAGAATCCGTATACGCGCAACGATTTTGGCGCTTCTTTCGGTGGGCCTATCTTCAAGAACAAGACGTTCTTCTTCGGCAATTTCGAGGGACAACGATTCGCGACGACGACAACCAGTCAGGCGGTCGTTCCGGATCCTGCTTTCGCGTCCGGAGTTTTCAACGTCGCCGGGCAGGCCTTCGATGTCAGCACGCCGGGTTCTCCCGACAACGTCTTCGGGCTTACGCGAGACCCCATCATTCAGAAAGTGCTGGCGCTCTATCCCTCACCCAGCCCCAGCGCAGGGGATGATGTAATCCCCGGCGTGACGGGGCACCTTAATTTCGGAGCCGCGGACCATTCGACCAATGAGAACTACACGATTAAAGTGGACCAGAACTTCAGCTCCAATGAAGTTTTGTCGGTTCGCTATATCGCCAACAAGGGTTTTGACGATGGAGGCGGGTCGGAAGTTCTTCCGAGTGGCATTGGAGGTGTGTCGTTCTCGGGCCTGACGCAGAGTGCAGCTGTGCACTTGGCGTCTACTTTTGGCTCGCATATCTTGAACGACGCGCGAGTGAGCGGCGTGCGATCCAGCGCGGCCTTTGGATGCACCGGTCTGAAATTGATCGATGGGCTAGGTGAGGCGGACGTGTTTGGCCGAGGTCGCGATTTTAATCTACCCACTTTTACCGGCATCGGCTGCGCCAGCCTGGGCGATAGCAACGCGCAGACCCGTCCCTTCGGGACGTACAACGCGGGAGACACCGTAACATGGACCAAGGGGCGCCATACGCTGAAGTTCGGAGCGGAGTTCGCGTCGGAGTACTCCAACGATTCAAATAACTTCAGTACTCGTTCGACTCCTGGGTTCTCCATTTTCACGAACCACGGGGGACTTGAATCGACGACCACCGCCGCGGCATCCCAATTTAACCAGGCCCTGCAAGATACCGTCTGGGCCCTATTCGGCTCAGTGGATTCGGAGTCGCAGGAGCAGTTTTTCACTCCCGGCGCCAGTCCCGTACGAGTGGGAAGTGACATCCGCGGTGAACGTGAGCGCGATGTTTATTTATTCGCGCAAGACCAGTTCAAACTCGCTTCCAACTTCACTCTAAACTTTGGGCTTCGGTATGAAATCACCGGCACGCCATGGGAGGTCCACAATCTGCTGTCCAGCGTGACGCCGGCCGAAGCCGCCGGACCCAGTCCGATCACATTTCAACAGGTAACTCACGGTGGGGCCAACCCGCTTTACCCGACCGATTATACCGGCGCTGAGCCGCGCGTAGGTTTCGCGTGGGATCCTTTCAGGACCGGAAAAACTTCCGTGCGGGGCGGCTATGGAATCTACCGCGATCGGTACTTCTTTAACATCACGGGCAATACCCGCGGCAATCCGCCGGCGGGAATCTCTGCGGTGGATAACGCGTTCCTGACCTTTGGACCCGGTTCAGCGGACCAGCTTTCCAACTTGCCGATTCCTCCGACGGCCGCTGCGCCCAGCGCAACGGTCGCCGACTTTCCAGCCGCAGGTTCGCTCTCGTTTCCGGGCTTGATCGACACTAAGTTCAAGCTCGCCCGCATCCAGCAGTGGAACTTCGGCGTTCAGCGGGAATTGCCCGGCAACATCCAATTCGAAGTGAACTACGTGGGCGTGAAGGGAAATCATCTGCATCGCGTTGTCGATGGAAACGCCCCGGATCCCCGCGAAGGTTGCAGCAACTTCGACACGTCTGCCAGGACCCGGTCGAATCCGTTCGAGATGCGCTAGACGGGCCGAATGCATTCTCGGAGGTATCAGGGCATCTTCCTCTACGTCGGCCAGCGACTGCGGAGGTACTTTCCCATTCACCGCGTCGAACAACAGCGCGTTCTTCCACGCCAACTTAGAGAAGAGCGTTGCCAATTCGATTTACCACGGCCTGCAGACCACCGTTACCAAGCGGTTCTCTCACGGGCTGTTCTTCCAGGGCGCTTACACATACTCGCACTCGATCGATGATTCCGGGGATACGCTGAGACCCGAGCTGGGCAATCTCGTTTTCCCGGCGAACTCTTTCGATCTGCGCAAGGAGCGCGGCAATTCGGGCTTCGATACCCGGCACCGCTTCGTGATGAATTACACAGCGGAGCTGCCAGTGGGTCGCGGCAAAGCGCATTTGAGCGACGGGTTTGTTGGCAAAGTGTTCGAAGGATGGTCTCTGTCCGGAATCTCGACGTTTCTCCGCTGGTAACCCGTTCGAAATCTTCGTGCTGCGTGACAGTGATGGAACTGGGAGCACGCAACGCGCAAACTTCAATCCGGGCGCTGCGAAGATTCCACTCGCTCCGACTAGTTCACCGCGACTGCAGTTTGGTCCGAATCCTGGATTGTTTTCCGAGCCGGATTTCGGCGGCCCGGGCAATCTCGGCAAGAACGTTTTCACCGGCCCCGGAATTAACAACTGGGACATGGTAGTGGCGAAGACCACCAAGATCACGGAACGCTTCAATCTCGAGTTCCGTGACCGAAGCGTACAACGTCTTCAATCGTCCGGAATTCAGCCAACCTCACCAGTTCATCGAGTTTGCGGATTTCGGGCAATCGACGACAACGCCGCTGCACTCCGACGGCACAACCACCGCACGTCAACTCCAATTCGCGTTGAAGCTACACTTCTAGCTTCCCGGGAACCTGAACCGCACGTAGGGGAGGGTCTATTAGACTCTCCCCTACAATGCCAAACCGCAATTAGCACGATGATAAATAAAAAAGGCCCGTCCCTTACAGGGACGGGCCTTTGAATTTGAATAGCGTCTAATTCGGAGAGGAATTACGCCTTTGCGGCTGCCGCCTTGGCAATGGCTTTCGCCTGCGCCGTGGCCGACTTCTTGCGCCGTCCGCCGCGCCGCGGCTTCAACGGCTTCTCCGGGGCTTCGCCGATCAGCTCGGCCACCCAGATGCTCGTGACGAACTTCTTCACGCCGTGATCGTCGAAATCGATCATGGTCCGCTCGGAATTCGATTCCGTAACGGTGCCGTTGCCATAGATGTCGTGACGTACCACTTGACCTTCGGACAGTACCTGCATTGAGTCCTCCTAGTAGGCCGTGCGTATTAGAAGAGGCTGGGTATTGCTAAGATTTGCTGCCTAACACAAGAAACGGCGGGGCAGCCCGGAAGCCGCCCCGCCAGTCAGAGACTAGAGGCTGACTACGTTCTCGGCCTGCAAGCCCTTGGGGCCCTTCTTGACTTCAAATTCGACGGCCTGGCCTTCGTTGAGGGACTTGTATCCCTCGGCCTGGATCGCCGAAAAGTGGACGAAAACATCCTCCCCGGACTGGCGTTGGATGAATCCGTATCCCTTGCTGGCGTTGAACCACTTCACAGTTCCTTGTTCTTTCACTTCAGTGTTACCTCGTTATGGATAAAGCTATTTGCGCGCTGGTTCGCCTCTAGTCCACAAAACAAAAGGCTGCTCGGCACGTTGCCTTGCAGCCTCAGTACTGCGTCAAAAGCAAACACAAGAGCAACAAACGCAACATCAGGTTACCATACATCTAGCCCAAATTCAATAGCTTAATTGAGGCTCAACTGAGGAACAGATCGCGCCGGACCAGGGTAGAGAAGGGCTTCAGACCCTCTCGATTCTTGGCCCCGCCGTCCTCGGCCACTCCTCTTATATGAGCCAGGGTACACGACCCGACCCGGCTTTCGGTCTTCTTGGCGTTGGTCTTCATCTTCGCCCGGTCGTCGCCCGGAAACTAAAGCCGAACCCGGGGAGGGGTCTGAAGACCCTCCCCTACAACTTCGTCCGCGTCGTATCATGGTTGGTGGTTAACCATGGCTTCGGGCGACATGCACATCGAGATCACGCCGAACCCGGCGTTCGTCGACCGTGACGTGCGTATTCGCGTCATCGGCGCGCCGCCGGGGGAACTCGTCCGAGTCACCGCCTGGACTCTGGACGACTCCTCACGCCGCTGGGAGTCGCACGCCGATTTCACCGTGCGCACCGACGGCACAGTAGATCTCGCCGAAGACCCCGCTCGCGGTGGGAGCTATCGCGGCGTCGATCCCATGGGCCTTTTCTGGTCGCTCGCGCTCAATCCCGGCGATGCGGGCCAGCACGACCAATATCTAAAAAAAGAGCTGACGCCAGCAGAAGTGACGATCGAAGCCTCGAGCCCGAAGATCCGCCGCATCGCCCGTGCGCGCCTGGAGCGCCATTTCGTTCCGCCCGACACGATCATTCGCGCGGTCGAAGAGCCAGGTCTCGCCGGCCTGCTCTTCATCCCGGAGCAGAGGGGCGCCAAATCCGACAAGGCCGGGGGCGCGATACAGCTCCCGACGGTAATCACCGTTGGCGGCTCGGGCGGCGGGCTCGATTGGGAAACAGCCGCAGCGCTCGCCGCACACGGCTTCGCGGCGTTCGCGCTGCCTTACTTCGGCTTTGATCCGCTGCCTGTATCGCTCAATAGCATTCCGCTCGAATATTTCGAGCGCGCTATCGCCTGGCTCGGCCGCCAACCTGAAGTCGATCCCGGCCGCCTGGCGATTCACGGCACATCGCGGGGCGGGGAACTAGCGCTTTTGCTATTGGCATCGCGGATTCCGCTACTGCGGGCGGTCGCAGGAATTGTTCCGGGAAATGTCGTCTGGCAGGGAACTGGGCGGCCTCCCGAGGGCGGCGAATCCACCACGCGCTCGCGCAACGGCCGCCGCTCTTCCTGGACGCATCGCGGCGAGCCGCTGCCGTTCGTGCCGTATCGCCTGAGCTGGTTCCGCATCTGGACGGCTGCGCGGCTGATCACCCTGCGCAAGCCGGTGCGCTTTGTGAATCTGCACCGCGATTCGTTCAAGCAGCGCGAAGAAGTAGCCCGGGCCGCAATCGAGGTCGAGAAAATTCGCGCCCCGATTCTGCTGGTATCCGCCGGCGCGGATATGATCTGGCCGTCAGAGAAAATGTCGCAAGAAATCGAGGAGCGTCTTGCCGCGAAGAAATTCGCCTATGAGGTCCGACACCTGCGAAATCCGGGAGCCGGCCACTCGCTGCGGCTGCCGCACACGCCGGCTACAACGTTAGTCTCGAAAATCCCAACATTCGGCTTCCGATTCGCATTCGGCGGCACTCCGGAAGCCACAGCAAGAGCAAGGGTAGCTGCCTGGCAAGAGACGCTCGCCTTCTTCCGCAAGCACTTTAGGGCAGGGTCTTCAGAGCCTCTACTCCAACAACGACTGCGGCAGTTTCAGCGGATTTTATGCCGGACGCCGCTTCGGGCGTACAATCCTGCGATGCCAAAGCGCCCTCGTAAGAAGTCGGCCGCCAAGAAATCGCCGTCCGCGAAATCCGTCCGAAGCAAATCCTCACCCAAGGGGGCGGTCAAGAATTCGTCTCCGAATTCGCTCGCCACTTTTGCCGCGCTGCGCGCCATCCTCAGCGAATTCGACGGCAAGTTGCGCGTCACGAAGGATGAGCCTGGTAAATACGAGCTTGTCTCGCTGGAGCCGACGTTCAGAGGCAGGCCGATGTACTTCGGCAGCGTGCTCATTCAGAAAAATTACGTTAGCTTTCATCTGATGCCGCTGTACGCCTGCCCGGAACTCGAGAAAGATCTTTCGCCGGAGCTGAAGAAACACAAGCAAGGCAAATCCTGCTTCAATTTCACAGAACCGGATTTGCTGCTTTTCGTGCAGTTGGCCGCGCTAACGGTCTCCGGGTACCGGCCTTCCAAAAAAAAGGCTGGGTGTAGGAAGCGTCTGTCGTCTGAGAGGTGTGTGGTCGTCCGAAGGTGCGGGGGTTCGCTTCACACCCGGCTCACGTTTGGGTTTTAAGTTCTTTTTCACCCCCGGCCAGATGCAAGAACAAACCCCGATCCATCCGGTGGCGTCGTAAACGTGCCGTCTACTCGTAGCGCAATGCCTCCATGGGATCTACGCGCATGGCGCGCCTGGCTGGGATGTAGCACGCGAGGAAGGCCACGGCGGCGAGCAGCAGCGAGACTCCTAGGTAGGTCAGCGCATCGGTTGGCGCAACGCCGAACAGCATCTCGCGCATCACGCGCGCCGCGCTAAACGCCACAATCAGTCCCACCCCAATCCCAGCTGCGACCAGCACCATCCCCTGACGTAGCACCATGGTCAAGATATTCTGCTGCTGCGCGCCCAACGCCACGCGAATCCCAATTTCGTTTGTCCGCTGGCCCACGGCGTAAGACATAACGCCATACGTCCCCACGGCCGCTAGCAGCATCGCCAAAGCCGCCATCGCCCCCAGTAGCGTCGTCTGATAACTCGTATCCGTCATGTCCGCGGCGATCAGATCCGGCAGCGTACGTAAGTGATAGACCACCAGCGCCCCATCCATCTCCTTCACACGCCCGCGCAGAATCTCCGCCGCGCCCGTGCGCGGTCCGGACGTTTGCACCTCCACCACGAATCCGAATCCCGATTCGCCCCAGAACGTTTCCGGCACAGGAAAATAGGCCTCGGACATCGGTTGGCTGCGCAGCCCGGTATTTTTGGCGGCCGCCACGACGCCGATAATGCGCTGCATGCCGTCGTGCTGGAATCCCTTCCCAATGGGGTTTTCGCCGGGCCAGAATTTTTTCGCCATCACGTCATTGATCACCACGGGGCGTTCCGTATGCTTCATCATGTCCCGGAGTTTGGTCTCGTCATCCTTCAGCGCGTAGGCCGCTCGCTGGATCACGTCCTCACGTTCCATTTCTTCCTTCGTAAAAACGCGGCCTTGCAGCAAGGGAATCCCCATCGTCCTGAAATAATCGGGCGTCACGTAATTCCACGCGACGAGTGGCCCTTCCATCTCGCCCATCGCCGTTCCTTCCACCTGAACGTATCCGTTGCTTCCGGTTTCGGGCGGCAGCGAAGTGGAAATCGACGCCGATTGAATCCCCGGAGACGCGCGCAGGCCGGCGACAAACTGTTGTGTAAATTCGTAGCACTGATCGATCGTCTTGTATTTCGCCGCCGGCAGATTCACCTCGGCCGTCAGCACGTTGTCGCCATGAACACCCATATCCACCGCGCGCAATTTCGCAAAAGTGCGCAACAGCAGGCCCGCGCCAATCAGAAGTGCGAGCGACAAGGCAATCTCGCCGGCCACGAGGACCTCACGCAGATACCGACCGCGTCCACCGGTTCCGAGTGCGCCCGTACTTTTCGATTTCAGCCAGTCACTTAAATTCAGATCAGAAATTTGTAGAGCCGGCGCGAGTCCAAATAGCAACCCAACCATGACGCTTACGCCCAGGCTGAACGCCAGCGCTGTTGCATCAATGCGAATCGGAGTCGGCTGCGTCACATCGAAGCCCTGTGCGTCCCTCAGCAGGCTCACGCCGATAAACGCCAGCACCACGCCTAATGCGCCGCCGGCCAGCGACACGATCACGCTCTCGGTCAGTAATTGCCGCACCAGCCTCCCGCGCGTCGCGCCGATCGCACCGCGCAGCGCCATTTCGCGCTGCCGTTGCGTCGAACGCGCCAACATCAAATTCGCCACGTTTGCGCAGGCGATCAACAGAACCAGCGCCACGGCGCCAAACATCGTCCAGAGCTGCGACGATGAATCGCCTACCAACACTTCGCGTAATGGAATCACAATCGCTGATACGTTCTTATTCGAATCCGGAAATTGCTTCTCGTATCGCGCCGAAACGGCTTTCAGATCCGCGCGCGCTTGCGCCAGCGTCACTCCCGGCTTCAAACGCCCAATGGCGCGCAGGTAATGTTCGCCGCGCGGCCCAAGCTTCTTCGGTGCCATGTCGATCGGCGTCCAGATATCGGCGGCACCCGGCGTGCGGTACCACGCCGGCATCACACCGATCACCGTGAACGACTCGCCGTTAAGCACGACGCTCTTGCTGATCACATCGCGGCCGCCACCGAAGTGCGTCTGCCAAAATCCATAGCTCAAAATTGCCACGTGCCGATTTGCATCCGTATCTTCATCCGCCACGAAAGCGCGCCCCAGCAGCGGCCGAACGCCAAGAAGCGAGAAGAAATTCGCCTGCGTCGCAGCGATATTGACTTCCTCCGGCTCGCCCGCGCCGCTAGCATTCGCGGGCTGTCGCTGGCTGTAAACGCTCATATCTGAGAAAGTCTGATTGTCGTGTCGCCAGTCGAGAAAATCCTGGCCGGTAAGAGGGAATTGCCCCTCCGCCGATTCTGTCTCGAACAGCGAAACTATCTGATCCGGCGAAGAGTAGGGGAGTGGCTTCAGCAGGACGCAGTTAATCACTGAAAAGATTGCAGTGCTTGCGCCGATCCCCAACCCTAGAGTAAGCACAATCACAGCAGTGAATCCCGGCGCCTTCCGCAGCATGCGCAAGGCATACCGAGCATCCTGTAAAAAAGTGTTCATGTGTCACACCCCCAAGCCATAGATACGCGCAGAAATCCGTATAGGTTCCCTAGCGCCGATCGGCCCGCGCCAACCGAAGCTCGTGTTGCTGCAAAAGCGTCGCCGTGCGTCATGTATACTCGACGCGCGATGATCCCGTTCCTGCATCTCGGTCCGCTCACCCTGCCGACGTTTGGACTCATGGTCGCGACGGCGATGATCTGCGCATTCTTCGTGATGCGCGCTGATCTGAAACGTCGCGGCATCGAAATCGAAGCTGAAACGCTCGTCGCCATTCCGTCACTGGCCGGCATGATCGGCGCGAAGCTCTATCACGTTCTTGAAACTCCTCGCGAGCTCTTTGCCGACCCGAAGGGCCAGCTCTTTACCAGCTACGGTTTTGCCTGGTTCGGCGGCCTGATCGCAGGCATCGCCGCGTTCATTTACCTGGGCTATCGCTTCCGCATCCCGCTTCTTACTCTCTTTGACGCAGCATCGCCCGCAGCGGCTCTTGGCTACGGAATAGGCCGAATAGGCTGCCTTCTTTCCGGCGACGGCGATTACGGCATCCCGTCGTCGTTACCGTGGGCGATGAGCTTCCCGAATGGCGTGGTGCCCACGACGCAGCGAGTCCACCCAACGCCCATCTACGAATTCCTTGCAGCCGCCCTAATCGCCTGGCTGCTCTGGCGCTTGGGAGCGAGCCAGGCCAAGACCCCTATCCGCCAGCCCGGCGAGAAGAGCAACGCGAAAGCCAGAAAGTCCGCCAGCGAAGCACTCGCCCGCATTGATGGAGCCTCCGGCGCGATCAGCCCCGCTGGCATAGTTTTCGCCGCTTACATGATCTACACCGGCGTAGCCCGTTTCCTTGTCGAGTTCATCCGCATCAACCCACGCTCCTTTTTCGGCATGACGAACGCTCAAACGGCCAGCGTTGCTTCTGTAATCCTTGGGGCCTTATTGCTATGGCGGCTTCGCACAACGGTCTCGTAGGGAAGGGCTTCGGAGTGTCGCCTTTCATATGCATATGAAAAATCGATATTCATCTCACACATCGCGATTGACGCAACTCCGTCACTCCGCTTCGCGTCCAATAGAGTAGAATGGAGCGCGTCCCCCGAAGGAGTCGCTCATGACACACCTGGTGAATCATGGACTTTCCAGGGGCCTCGGCATCACCTCCGCGACGAAGTGCACCGTTTGTGAAGCCTTCCGGCATGCAGGGAAGATTCTCGTCGTTTTGTTACTGTTCAGTGCCACGCCAGCCCTCGCCATTCAACATGGCGGAGGTGGCGGTGGCCATTCCAGCGGCGGAGGTGGAGGACACTTCGGCGGCGGGGGCGGTCATGTCGGCGGCGGACATCCCGTTAGCAGCGCGCATCCTTCCGGGGGCAGCCAACACGGTTCAGCCTCGCATCCGCCAAGCGCGCCAGCTCCTCACTCTGGTTCAACAGCCGTAGGCACCGGGGGGCCCGTCGCTGCACCAGGCGCTCCCGGCAAATCAGCCGGCGCTCGCGCGGCTGTACCGGCAACGCATGTAGCCGAGCCAGGGTACATCTGGGAAGCCTCACCGTATCACTCGAATCGCGTGGGGCCCGAAGCTCCACAGACGCTCGGCAAACGGGGTTTCCTCTGGGAGGACCCAGGTCTTGTCGGCGCGGGCCTTAAATCCCGGCCGGTGTTCGGCCCCATTGCCCCGTCTAGCGGTGCCATGATTTCACGCACCGGTGCGATTAGCACAACGCCTCCGAACGCCTTCACCGTACGCCGGGGAGACGGCACGATCGCGATGCGAACTCAATCCGCGCGCCACGTTCGCGGGCGGGGACGATCTCCGTTCAATAATCCATTTTTCTTCGGCGGCTTTTATCCTTTTGGCTTCTATCCGGGCTTTTACTTCGACAACTGCTTCGACTTCGGCTTCGATTACGGGTACATGTTCGGCTACAACCCCTGCGGATTCGGCTACCTCGGTCCCTGGGGTTACGGCGCGTATCCAGGCTACGATTTCGGAGCCAGCAATTACGTCGGCACGGAGAATCAGATGCCGGGTTTCACCGGCCCCGGCGCCCCGAGCGAAGAGCCTACTTCGGACGAAGCCGTAGCGCCGCAAGGCGCTGAAGCTCCGGCTCCTGCGCCGGGCGCGACTGTGCTCTATCTGAAAGACGGCAGCAGCTTCGGCGTAATCGATTACTGGCTAGAAGGCGGACGCTTGCACTACGTAACCACCTACGGCGGTGCGAATGCTATGGACATGGACGATCTTGACACGCAGCACACCGTGGACGAAAACGCCAAGCAAGGCGTGACATTCACCTTGAGACCGCCGCATACCCAAGATCAACAAGGCCAACCGCAACCAAAGCCGTGGGTGTTGAATTTGTAGCGGCGGGCCGGGTTAGCCCTCCCCTGCAAACGAGAAGCCAGGCCCAATCCGCCAGATCTTTCTTTTGGGGAGTTTACAACGTTCGCTCTACGCCGTATCCCAGCTTCGCGCCGTACGCCGATCGCTGCGCGGGCGGCGGAGCCACCAATCTCACCACGTGCTGCAATCGCTCGGGCTTGAACGGCTTGGCCATGCAAACCACCGCGCCATACTGATGGCTCGTCGAATAATCCGCCGGCTGCGCGGCTTGGGTAATCAAAATCACCGGAATGTGCTTCAAGCGCTCGTCTTTCTTCACAATCAAACACAAATCTTGCCCGCCAAGCTCCTCCCCCTCAAATTCCGCCAAAATCACCGCGGGCACAGTGGTCTTCAACACGTCCAGCGCTTGCTTGGCATTTTTCACGATCACCACGTGATAGCCATCCTGCTGCAGCAGCGCTCGAATCTGTTCCGCTAGCCGCTCGTCGGATTCAACGGCCAGCACCATCGTCTGCGGCGCAAAAGTTTGCGCCGCTACACGCCCACCGACTGCGGGCACTTTTGCATCGCGATTCGCTGCGGCGTCGAAATGCACCGCGACCGCCGCCTTTCCGTCCTTGGTATCGAACATGCGCACGATTTTGGCGCGCTGCGCCGTATTGATCGCCGTCGCCGCCGATGAATATGGAAAAGTCACATCGAGGACTTGCCCGACCCAATAATCCTTGCGCATGGTAGTGAAAAGCAAACCGTCCCGCGAGACATCAATGCTTGTGCACAGATCCTCGAACATATTCACGGACCCAAGTCCGCCGCGCACATGCACCTGTGCTGTAATCTTCGCGCGCTTCCGCCGCCGACGGTCGGTACTGGTGACAATCGGCTTCGACGGCGGGGTCGCGGCGTCGGCTGGATTCGTCGGATTCATCGGAGCATGAGCTTCATTGAACAAGAGCGCGAACAAATTGGCACACAGCAGCTGCCGCCGGTGCGTCACGCTCATTCTATTTATAGAAGGATTCGCCCAATCCGGCCATAGTACTTCCGTTATAAAGGGTAACTTTTCCGCACGCGCTCGTCGGGACCTATAGGCGAGGGTCTGAAGACCCTTCCCTGCAAATCCAAAACCATTGCCGTTGTCGCGCACAAAAAAAGGGAGGGCCGTTACGGCCCTCCCGTGTGTGTACCCGCGTCAGCCGTGGCAGACGCGGGTTCGGCCCCCCGCGCGTTTACAAAGTCTTTCTATTGGTAGCTGTCTTGTACGTCTCGATGGCCTGCGCCACGCCCACCGCGAATTGCGACACCTGCCCCGCGTTCATGCCCGATGGTATCTTGATCATTCCTGAGCCGATCATGTTCGTAACCGCCGTGTTCAACGCGCTGTTCACCGAAGTCCAATTCACGTTCCCTCTCGAATCCGTGTACGTAGTCATGTAGGAATCGATCATCCGCAGCACGCCGCCGGGCGAAAACGACGGCCCATCGTTCGTATTCATCTTGTCGGTGATCTCACGCGCAAACTGCTGCACTTGACCTTCGCTCACGTTACTTGGCAGCGAGATCAGCCCGTTCGTCAACGCCGAATCGACAATGGCATTGACCGCCGCATCTTGAGCTGCCTGGTTCGCGGAACCATCGACATTCGTCGGCGGCATGGCATCGGAAATCGCCGCGCCCGCACCCAGCACCATGAAATAGCTGTGCCCGGACTGCAGGATTCGCAGCACAGCCACTCCGTACGCCTGGAACTGCTGCATAGACATTCCCGGCGGAATCGAGATCGTGCCGGATTGCACCGCGTTACCTACGTAGCACTTCGCCGCCATTGACTGGCTCGTTCCGCAGTAATAGAAAGCCTGCGCATGTGCCGGAAGGGCACTAGCACAGAGCGCCAGAATCACGACGGGAATTATTTGACCGAGAAGTCGCTTCATGTGCCCTCCGGGCGACAGATTTCCATCTGTAGCAGGCCCGGGGACGGCGGGTGCTGCCACAAAGTATCACAGGATTCCAACGTACGCTGCGCCCATTTTCGCGGCCACTGGCCTAGTGGCCATAAACAGTACATATGTAGTTCCTGCCCTCCGGTGCTGGAACTACGTCGCGTGGCTTTACAAAACAGCGAACACGCACCAGCGCCAACAAAAATCCCGCGGTTCGTTCAAGATTTCTTGCGAACGAAAAATCTTGCGGCCGCTTGCGCAAATTCCGGCCGAGCCTTTGATTTTGTGGGGGGGGACTGGTCGGAGGCTTGGTTTTCGGCGCTCGTAACCTTCGGGCTCGGCGTTAGTGTCTATCGCCTATGGCTGTTGGTTGATAGCGCGCGGACGGAGCTCGAAACCCGGAATCGCCTGAAAAGCCTCCCCTTCAGAACGACCCCTCAGATTGTGTTTGGAATTTTATTTACGGATTACGGCGTCACGATCAAGGTAACCGTAAATGCCCGCGAAGCGCCTTGCGAAAGGCCGCGCACATTCAACTTGTAAGTTCCCGTAGGCGTCCCCGGATCTGGCTTCTTTTTCAACGTAGGCGTGCCCCCGTTGCCGCAGCCCGCCGCCGCAAAAGCCACTATGACCGCAACAAGAACTAGTCCTACCGCGCCGCCGTAGGGAAGGGACTTTAGACCCTCCCGGTATTTGGCCCAGCGCCAACCAACAAATCCCGTCACCATCGCCGCCAACACCACGATCCCCACTCCCGGAGCAGGGAACTGCGGCCATTTCTGTTCCATGGCGACACTTTTCCCCGCAGGTCCTTTTGCCATCGTCACCAGCGCCATCGTAAAATTCTGCGGCACTCCCGGCGACACATTCAAATCCAGGGAAGTCGGGCCGCTGGCACCACTCGACCCGCCAGACGAGCTCGAAGAAGTGCCCGCCGCCAATCCGCACGTCGTCTCCGCCGGCAAATTCACAGGACAATCGATCGTAACCGTCCCGGAGAACGTACTGTCGGGCACGACCGCCAAATTGTAATTTGCCGTCCCGCCGGGGATCACTGTTAACGTGTCCGTGTTTCCCGATTGCAGCCCGAGCTCATAATCATCCGCGAATCCCGCTAGCGCAGCGGTCTGGGGGCTCGAAGGATCGCTATCAGAGACGTGCAAAGCCGCCGAACGCTCTCCCGCCGCCTGTGGCATAAATACAACGCTGATGGTACAGCTCGCGCCAACGTCCAGCGTCGTAGCGCAAGTGCTCGTCTCGGTGAAATCCGGCGGCGTCGCTCCGCCCGTGAAGTCAATCGCAATACCGGTAACTTGCACCGCGGAATTATTCGTCAGCGTGAAAACGTCCGCCGAGCTCGCT
Organism: uncultured Acidobacteriota bacterium; assembly: GCA_963841235.1. GTDB lineage: Bacteria > Acidobacteriota > Terriglobia > Acidiferrales > UBA7541 > Palsa-147. The sequence goes on from CAWJBU010000007.1 coordinate 36,375, forward strand.
CCGCCGGTCGGTTCGTTCGGAAATGTAAACGTGTTCGGCGAAAGCGTTACGCCAGCCACTGCCGCCGCATGAGTGATTTCACGAATCGCCAAGTTCCCAGTATCCGCCACAAAGAGGTTCCCATCGCGATCGATCGTCAACGCCCCAGGCGCATTGAACTTCGCGTCCAAGGGTGCGCCGCCATCACCCGAAGAACCACGGTTCCCGTCTCCAGCAATAGTCTCGAGCCGTAGCGTTTTCGCGTCTAGCTTCTCAATGATGTTCGCATCCGGCGCAGCCACAAAGACGTTCCCAGCACCGTCAATCGCCAATCCAGAGAATTTGTAGGGGAAGGTCTTTAGACCCTCCTGCATTTCGGACCCTTGCGTTAGGCTAATTGCACGGCGAGCACTCGGGTTCTCACTATCGTTCCCATCCGGCAACGTAAAGTCCGCGCGGTAATGCGAGCCATCCAACCGCCGCAAAACTACCAGCCTCTCACCGCCGTCGATCGCCACCGCAATCGCATCGCCATCCCGAGATACCGCCATTCCCACGGGATTAATCACACTTGCAATCTGCGAAAATGCGCCAGCCGAGTCCAATCGTGACAAAATGTTATTCGCGGCGACGAAAAGATCTCCAGAAGCATCCGCAGCGACCAACCTAGGCCGCAGAATCTCCTGTGAACTAGCCGCCGCATCAACTCCGGTAGCCCAGCGACCCGCCACGCTGGAGAGCAACTGCGATTCCGCATCCACGCGCCGCACCGTATCGTTCAAACTATCCGCAAGGAAGAGATTCCCAGCCACGTCCGCGGTAAGATTTCCATTCGCGGCGGCAAGGTCAAGCTGGGCCAAATTCGCCGGTCCCCCATCACCAGAGGAGCCGCGCTCACCAGTTCCCGCAACAATTTCCAGCGCTCCGCCGGGCAAAGCCCGCCCATCCGCCGCAATCCGCAAGTCCGAAGAAACGCGATAAATGCGATCGTTAGCCGTAAAGTAGACGCGCCCTGCAGAGTCCGTCGCTAATCCGCCGACCACAAAGCCGCGCGCCAAAGTCCGCACGGTGCTAGCTGCGTCAGCCCCGGCTGATGTGCCGCCCCGCGCGTCCACCCGCCCCAAAGCAAACGGCAATGCGCACAGCGATACCAGTGCGCCGCCGAAGAAAAATCGCCGCATTCAGAGCCCTCGTATCATCCCGGAATAAACACCCACTTCCCAAGCCTTTCGATTCGCAAAGCCCCACGCAGGTTGCGTCGAAGCCCGCAACGCAAACGCGTGATGATAGCACAGCCAACGCGTCGTTGTAGGGGACGTCAAACTTCACCCCGTGAACCAAGCCAGACCCCTAGTCCGTGGTCCGCGGCCACAACTGATCCGCGCTCATCGGCGTGTTCCTCAGCGGCGACTGCGTCTCTGCGGTTAACCCGCGGTTCTCGCCTCGCGCCGGGAAGCAACCTCATCCTGGTTCTTCCCGTCCAACTTGCGGGGTGCCTGACGCTTCTATAAACTGCTCTCCGCATTTCTATCCAGGGGGATTGATGCGGCAGTTCGTGGCCTTCTTTTTTGCCAGCGCAATTCTAATCTCACTTTGCGGGTGTGGTGGTGGCAGCGGCAGCAAGATTGGCCCCATCACCGTTCAATTTACTACGAAGCCCGGCACGGTCGCCGGCGGTACAAATTTTGTTTTCTCGGTCACCACGCAGAATGACACGCAAAACCGTGGCGTAAAATTTCACTCTGGCGCTAAACCAACCCAGCAACGGCGGGACCACCACGCCGTGCACTTCTGCCTGCGGTGCCCTAAGCACTCAATCCAACGTCGCCACCGCCGACGGTCCCGACACATTCACCACAACCACCACGGTCAACTACGCCGCGCCTCTACAACCGCCGAATCCTAATAATCTCATCCTCACCGCTACCGCGGTCGCCGACGCCTCGATCACCACCACCGCCACGTTCACCATCGGCGCTCCGGAGATCGTCGTGCGCATCACTAACAAGATCACCAATATTCAGCCCGGAGCCGCGCCCGTCACTCTCAACGCGCAGGTGCAATTCGATCCGCAAATGTCGGTGTCACCTGGACACTCGCAGCAGAAGGTGCCGCCTGCAGCCCCACTTGCGGGGCGCTCAGCAATCCGCAGCCGCTCAGCGTCGTCTATACGCCGCCGGCCTCGCTGCCCGCGGCACCGAACAACACGCCGACGATCACCGCCACTTCCGTCACCGACACGACGCGCAGCGATTTCGATGACCTGCGGATTCAAGCTCCGACGCAACCCATAAACGTCTCAATCACCAATCCCTTTGCGCAGATCAATGCAGGTAGCCCCGGCGTGACCATCAACGCCAACGTGACCAATGACGTCGCCGGCCAAGGCGTAATCTGGTCGCTCGAGCCCTCGGCGCAGACCGGCGCGTTAAGCGCTGAGCAACCGCTGAGCGTAATTTACACGCCGCCCAACACCGCTCCGCAACCGCCGAACAACACGCCGACGATTACCGCCACGTCGGTAGCCGACCCGACAAAGAGCGATTCCTTCTCATTCACAATCGAGCCGGTTCAAGCGGCATTCCAAGGCGCCTACGCGTTCCTAATCCGCGGCCACGACGACAGTGGCAACACCATAGTAGCCGCCGGCAGCCTCACCGCCGACGGGGCAGGGAATATCAAGAATGGTGAGATGGACGCTTCCTCCAACAACATCCCAGTTTCGGAATCAATCTCACCGATCACCGGCACGTACGATCACCAGTTTATCCCGCACGAAGCGGTGCATGTCACGCTGCACAATGTGGCGCTGCCGGCCGAAATAACAGATCTGTCCTTCGACGTAATTTTCGACGCGCACACCGCGTCGAATGCACCTCCGAGTCTAGCGTCGGGCTTCAGTTCGGCGTCTTCGGTCTCGAGCGTTTCCGTTCCCGCGTTCTCCTTGGGCGATATCCGAGGCCAATCCGGCCGGTGGAATTTCCGAGGGGAAATCGAGCGCCAAGATCTCGACTCCGCAAATCTCGCAAATTTCACTGGCCGTGCGTTGGCGTTTCACCTTCACCCCGGCGACAGGGCGGCCGCCCGTGAAATGGAATAGGAGAATTTACTCTCGCGCCCAACGGCGCAATTCTCTCGAGCACCGCATCCTCAAACGGATCTGTCCCCGTCGGCGTGCCGGAGAGAATCACTTCCGGCATTCTCAGCGCGTTTGATGCAAACGGCCGTGCGACTCTGACAATCACATTCCAGAACGAGCCCACGCGTCAGTACGCCGCCTACGCGACGTCGGCAGGCGAAATCTATTTCTCTTCCATCGACACAAAGCTGACCAGCTGGGGCGGCGCGCGCTAGCCGTTGTAGGGGAGGGCCTGGTTAGCGCTCAGTCTCGGCACCGCTTAAAACACTGTGCAACATGGCTAGCCGCAGGCGCAGCCCTAAACCGGCCTCCGCTAACCAACCCTATCCAACCCGTGCAATCTTTTCACGCGACGTCCGGTAATAGTTATTATGTGTCGTAATTGAATTTGACGGTCGTTTGGTTTGGGGTGTGTGAGGAGTACAGGTTGGTCGCTGTGGATTAGTACGGCTGCGTATTTGAATTGCGTCGCGTTTTCGGCGAGTGGATTTGTTGATTGATTTGCGCGAAGGCTTTGGAATCGCGCCTCAGTACGGGTCGGGGGTGGTGGGGGAGAATCGTTCCTCCGGGTCATTTCTGGGCTTCCGGAGTGGTTTGTGTTCGATGGAGCTCGAAGTCGATTAGTTGATCTAGGGTGGCTGGGTCGCCGCCTACGTTTTCGCGGCCGTTTACGAAGACTGTCGGGGTGCTGGAGATCTTTAGCTCTTTGCCTAGGGCTGCGTCGGCTTCTACGGATTTCTGGACTTCGGGGTCGGCTAGGCAGGCTTTGAAGTCGTCGCGCTTCAGGCCGGATGCGGCGGCAAGTCTGTGAGCTTGTCATAGACTATTTCGGTGGAGATTAGTTCCTGTTGCTGAAAGATGGCGTCGTGCATTTTCCAGAATGCATCGGGTGAGGATTGGAAGGCGCAGCGGCCCGCTATGGCGGCGGTCATGGCCCAGGGGTGGATTTGAGTTATCGGGAAATTCTTGAAGACGAAGCGGACTTGTGGATATTTCGGTACTAGCGTCCTAAGAGTTTGGCTCAAGACTCGGCAGTGCGGGCATTGGAAGTCGCTGAACTCGACTACCGTTACTTTGGCATTGGCGGGGCCTTGCGAGGGAGAGTCTTTCGTCACCAGCTTGGCGCGCGTCTCGGCGAAGGGGTCCTGGCTCGTGTTGTAGAGCTCACCGCGGATTATGTATTTCCCGTCCTTGCTGGCGTAGACGACGCCTGAGTCGGTCTGCTCTTGAAACGTCACGGCGATGGGGACTTCGTAGAAGCCGGGAAGCTGCGAATCCTTGAGCGGGCCGAGCTTAAGTTGAAACGCCGGGCCCCAGGAGAAGAGATTGCGAAGATAGGACTCGACGCTGGCAATCAAGTGCGCCTGGTCGGGAGTATTCGCGGCGGGCTGCTGAGCCTGCGCGCGCGCGGCGGCAGAGAAAACGAATAGAACCAGACTGAGAACTACTGACAGACGAAGCTTCATGCTCAAATCTCCTCGCAGTGCTATCGAGTACCTTCACGGAATGAACCGATTGGCGATCGGAAAGCGGCGTCCGAAGCCGAATGCTTTGGACGTAATCTTCAAGCCCGGAGCCGCTTGCTTGCGCTTGTATTCGTTGCGATCGACGCGGCGGGCGATGTCGCGAACGAGCTCGAGCGGGAACCCGTGGTGGTCGGCAATTTCCTCGGGCGCTTGCAGATCTTCGACATAGGCCTTCAGGATGCGATCCAGGACGTCGTACGGCGGCAGGGTATCCTGATCCTTCTGATTGGGCCGCAGCTCGGCTGAGGGCGGCTTAGTGAGTCGTTTCCTGAGGGATGATTTCCCTTTCGCGGTTTCGCCAGTTTGCCAGCTCGTAAACCATCATTTTAGGGACATCGGAGATTACCGCCAGACCGCCCGCCATGTCGCCGTAGAGAGTGCAATAGCCGACCGCCATCTCCGACTTATTGCCGGTGCTGAGAAGGAGCGAGCCGAATTTGTTGGACAGGGCCATCAGCAGATTCCCGCGAATCCTCGCCTGGAGGTTTTCTTCGGTGACGTCTTCCGGGAGGCCGGCAAACGATTCGCCGAGGTCACTCGATAGGCGGCGAAGGCTTCATCGATCGGCAGCACTAGAAACGATAATTGCAGATTTTCGGCCAGGCGCTGGCGTCGCGGCGGCTGCCCTCCGAGGAATACGGGCCGGGCATGGCCACACCGAGCACATTCTCGTGGCCGAGGGCATCGGTGGCGATGGCGGCGACGAGTGCGGAATCGATGCCGCCGCTCAGGCCGACGACGACCTTCTGGAAGCCGCATTTGTGGACGTAGTCGCGGGTGCCGCAGACGAGGGCGCGATAGGCGACTTCAAGATTGTTCGTCGGCGGGCAATGGGCGTCGCCTTTTCCGGTGGCGGTGTCGAAGAGCACGAGGTCTTCTTCGAAGGATTTGGCCTGCGCGGCGATGTGGCCGTCGGGCATGATAGGCGACGCTCGAGCCGTCGAAGACGAGGCTGTCGTTGCCGCCTACCTGATTCACGTACACAACGGGCACGCGATGTCGCGGGCCAGGGAGCTCAGCATGTCCAGGCGCAAGCCCTGCTTGTCCATCGTGTAGGGAGAGGCGGAGATATTCAGAAGGACGGTAGCTTCCCTTCCCTACGAGTTCGGCGACCGGATCGCGTTCGTAAAGGCGCTGCGGCCAGAAAATTTTGTCGTTCCAGCAGTCTTCGCAGATGGTGATGCCGAGCTGCTCGCCATTAGCGGAATAGGATGTTTGCGTATGCGCGGGCTGGAAGTAGCGGGACTCGTCGAAGACATCGTAGGTGGGCAGCAGCATTTTGCGCTGCTCGAAGATGATGCGGCCATCCGCGATCAGTGCGGCGGAATTGGCGGCGGGCTTGCCGGTGTTGTCCTGAGCGCGGCCGACATAGCCGACGATGGATGGCAACGCGATGCCCTTGGCTAGCTGGGTCAGCGCGATTTGGTTGCGCTCGAGAAAGGCGGGGCGCTCGACCAGATCTTGCGGAGGATAGCCGCAGAGGCAGAGTTCGGTGAAGACAGCCACGTCGGCGCCGCGCGATTTGGCATCGCGGGCGAGTTCGAGGATGCGGGCGGAATTGCCGTCAAAATCGCCGACGGTGGGATTGAATTGGGCGAGGGCGATCTTCATTCGATGTACATAGAATACGGTGGGAGGGCGAGTAATTCAAATGTGCGCGCAGCGAGGTATGGATTGGAAGACCCAAGCGAACTACAACCTGATCAGCGAACTTGAAATTCGTATGGAATCTCGAATTCGACTTCGACTGGGTCGCCATCGAGCTTGGTGGGCGCAAATCGCCATCGCTTGACCGAGTCTACGACCGCAGCACTCAGGATTGGATCGCCTTCCAGAGACTTTAGTTCCTTAATGTTCCCTCCGGCATCGAGAACGACGTGAACAAGAACGCGCCCCGACATGTGTTTCTTGATTGCGTCGGGAGGCATTTCCACGGGAAATGACACGATAGTTTTGGAGGCCATAACATCCGAGTTTAATTTAATTCGGACGGGCCTTTCGTGGGGCAGCTTCATCAAAATGCCCATCGGAATGAAGCGGAAAGCATTGCGATCGTATACGAAGTAGCCATCCAAATCGCCCGCGCTGTACTTTCCGCGCTCGCCGGGCTTCATCGAAAAGTGGAAACTTGGGCTGTCTCCCTGAAAGGCGGTCTGATACAGCGGAACAATCTGGTCCATGCAGTTCAGAAAGTGGTCCAGCGGAGAGTTCACGCTTTCCGGGTCGGTATAGCGCAGGATCTTGGGCGTGATCCATCCGCGCTCCACATTGCCTTCATATATGGTCTTGATTTGCTGCTGGAGATCCGGCGCGATGCGGCGATACGCCGAGGCCAGGCTTGCGCCGAAGCCGGGACCGTATTCCTCTGTGAACCATGCGGAATCCTCGGGCAACACTAGCGAGCGAATCAGCTCACTTTCCTTCGCCGAGTTATGTTCGCGAGCCGACTGAAGAATGTTTGTTATAAGTTGCTACAGGCCCTCGGAGGTATTGAGATAGACGTCAGCCGAAATCGCCGTGCCTGTCGTTGGCTGTTGCGCGGCGAGCGCTTTTGCAAGGCAGAACGTAAACGCGAAAAGCGCGACAAATGCTAACCTGAGCAGCAACCTCATTCGACGACCTCCAGCACGATCTGCAACGCAAAAGTATACATCCGCGTGCGCAGATGGCCCCTGACGGAACAAATTCGACTCCGGACTCGTAGATAGTGGTGGGGCTGATCGGAGTGTGACTTCTTGGTCGGGGCTAACTTTTTTGAGAATTTGATGCAGGATGTGCGATTTGCCGGGCGAACTCTGCGGCGCAGCCCGGGATTTACAATCACGGCGATTCTGGCGCTGGCACTCGGGATTGGCGCGAACACGGCCATCTTCACGGTCATCAACACCGTCTTGCTGCAGCCGCTGGCCTATCCGCATCCCGAGCGCATTGTGCAGCTGATGCGCCACTTTCCGGGAGGCGACGGCACTTCTGTCTCGATCCCAAGATTCAACGTGTGGCGCGAGCAAACGAGCGTGCTCGAGGCCAGCGCCGTCTACGACTTTGCAGGCCCGGGAATCAACGTCACCGGCGGCGACCGGCCGGAGCAGATCAAGGGCATTCGCGCCTCGGCGGGATATTTCGCCGTATTTGGCGCACCGGTCGCGCTGGGCCGCACGTTCACGCCAGACGAAGACCGTCCCGGCGGGCCGAGAGTGGCAGTAATCAGCAACGGCTTATGGAAGAGCCGATTCGGCGGCGATCCGGGCGCGGTGGGCAAGACGATCTTGCTGGCAGACGAGCCCTACACGATCGTCGGGGTACTTGGGCCGGGCTTCGCCACCGATCCGCCCTCGGATATTTGGCTGCCGCTGCAGCCCGATCCCAATAGCCAGGATCAGGCGAACTATCTGGTTTGCGCGGCGCGGCTGAGGCCCGGCGTTACGCTGGAAAAAGCCAACGCAGCCATGAGCATTGCCGCGGAAGAATTCCGGCGAAAATTTCCCGGCTGGATGGACGAACACGAAAGCGTCGCGGCGCGGCCGCTGCGAGATGCCGTGGTGCACGATGTTCGCTTGGCGCTGCTGATCCTGCTGGGCGCGGTGGCGTGCGTGCTGTTGATCGCCTGCGCGAACGTAGCCAATTTGCTGCTGGCGCGGGCTACCTTGCGAAAACGCGAAATTGCGTTGCGCGCTGCGTTGGGCGCCGGGCGGCGGCGAATTATTTCGCAATTGCTGACCGAGAGCGTTTTGCTGTCGCTGGCGGGAGGCGCGCTCGGGCTGGTGCTGGGCTACCTCGGCGCGCGCGCGCTGCTGGCGATCAATCCGGGAGACATTCCCCGCATCGGCGAGCACGCCGCGGCAATCTCCCTCGACTGGCGCGTCCTCGGATTTACCCTGCTAGTGTCAGCGATCACCGGAATACTCTTCGGTCTGATTCCTGCGTTCAGCGCCTCGCGTTCGGATCTGGGTTTGACGCTCAAGGAGAGCGGTTCGCGAACCGGCACTGGGCTGCGCCAGAACAAAGCGCGGTCAATCCTCGTGGTAACGGGAATGGCGCTGGCGCTGGTGCTCCTAGTCGGCGCGGCGCTGCTGATTCGCACGTTCACGGTAATGCGCACGGTGAATCCGGGATTCAGCCCGCACAATGTCTTGACCATGGAGATGTCGCTGAATGGCGCACGCTTTGAGAAAACGGCCGGAACAGCCGCCGTTGTGCGCGCCGCCGAGCAGCGCTTCGCCGGGTTGCCGGGAGTGGAAGCCGTGACCGTTAGCTGCACGCTGCCGCTCGAGGGCACTATCGATTTGCCCTTCAACATTGCGGGACGCACACCGACGGATGGCAAGTATGACGGTGACGAGCAGTGGAGAGATGTTTCACCAGGCTATTTCGACGTGTTCAGGATCCCGCTGTTGCGCGGGAGATTGTTGACAGATGCGGACGACGCAGCCTCGGCGCATGTTTTGCTCATCAATGAGGCGATGTCGAAAAGATATTGGCCCGACGGAAATTCACTCGGCGCGCAGATCACGCTGGGCAAAGACCTGGGCCCGGAATTTGAGGAGCCGGCGCGGACCGTCGTCGGCGTCGTGGGCGACGTGAGAGATAACGGGCTGAACCGCGAGCCGCAGCCGATCATGTACGTGCCGATCGCGCAAGTAAGCGACGGCCTGACCACGCTGCAGAATCGCGTACTGCCGATGCACTGGGCGGTGCGCACGAAAGTGCAGCCGTTCTCCCTGAGCGAGGAGATTCAACGAGAATTGCGCACGGCCAGCGGCGGCTTGCCGGTGGCGCATATTCGCTCGATGGACCAGGTGCTGGTGGAATCCACGGCGCGCACGGACTTCAATATGACTCTGCTGACAATCTTCGTCGGAGTGGCGCTGCTGCTTGCGGCCATCGGAATTTATGGCTTGATCGCCTATTCGGTGCAGCAGCGCACACAGGAAATCGGCATCCGCATGGCGCTGGGCGCGAGCGGCGGGAATGTACTGGGAATGGTCGTGAGGCAAGGAATGTTGCTGGCGGTGATTGGAGTGGTGATCGGCGCGGGCGCGGCATTCGGATTGACGCGCTTCATGGCCAGCCTGCTTTACGGCGTGAAGGTCTGGGATCCGCTAGTGATGATTTCAGCGGCGGTGGTGTTAAGTGGCGTAGCGCTAATCGCTACGTACCTGCCCGCAAGGCGCGCCTCGCGGGTGGATCCGATCGTGGCGCTCAGGTATGAATAAGCCGATGTCGTGCGTAGCGCCGGCTGCCAGCCGGCGTTTTTGTGTCGCGTGGCATTGAGTAGACGAGCTCGACTCGGTGCCGGCAATGAGAGGGTTCGTTCGCCGGGAGTATGCAACGCCTAAAAATTCTGCCGCAGGGGGACTTAGCATTTCGGTGGATTTGCCCCCGTCCGCCAGAAATATGGCGGACGGGGAGGAGCGCTTCAGCGCTCCGAAAAAAGCCACGCACTCAACGATGCACTTTAGCGCTGGGCACTTCGGAGCTAACCCGCTAATTTCACATACCGGCAAATCCGAAACCCCTACCGGAAATTGCTGAGCAGGATCACGTCGCGGTTTACTGTGCCTCGGGACATCAGCAACGTCTTGCCGTCGGCCATCCAGCGAAAATCGAATATACGATCGGCCGTGAAATTCGTAATCTGCCGCGGCTGCCCTCCCGCCAGCGGCAGCTCCCAGATATTCTCCGCGCCGTTGCGAACCATCGAAAATTGAATTCCTTTCCCGTCCGGTGCCCAAGCCATGCCGTTGGCGTCCCGTGGCCACAGCAGCGATATTCGTAAGCGACCCGCCCGCCGCCGGTATTAACGATAGTTTCGACGTGGGAATCGGCCGGCCTTCCGAGTAGGCACGGCGATCGATTTTCCGTCGGGCGAAATTGCCTGAAGCCGCCCAGATCGACTCACGGTGAGAGGGATTTCGGTGGGTGTTCCGCCCTCGATCGGCATGCGGGACAATTGTTCTGATTATCAAACAGAACCCAGGTGCCATCGGGCGAGCATCTGGACTGGCGTACGCGGTCCGCGAGCTTGACGGGATTCGAGCCGTCGGCGTCGGCGCGCCAGAGTTCCAGTGAATTGTTGCGGAATTTGTCGAATACAATGTAGCGATCTCCACAGGCGGAGACGAGAGAATTGTTCTTGCGCATCGGGGGCCAGATCGGTGCGCTGGCTGCCGTCCGCGTTTATGGAAAAGACATCGTAGCCGTGACTGCGGAACAGGATTTTTCCGGACGGGCCGCCGGCTACCGCAAATTCCGAGCTATCCCCGGAGGTAAGCTGGCGCGCTTGCGCAGTTTGTCCTTGCGGGGGCGATCCAGATGTGCGCGTCCCGGCGCCGTCCGAAAGCCACAAGATACTGGCCATCGCGCGTGATAGAGATGCGCGGGCAAGTAATCGGAGAGATCATTCGTCATCCGCGACATTTCCCCGCCGGGATACGAGAACACCCATAATTGCCCGCGATCCTCGCTATGCATCGACACCGGCAGAAGGAATGCGTTGCTCTCCGGCAACCACGCCGGCAATCCCAGGCCGTCGTCGTTGGAATAGATATCCTTCACCGCGCCATCGGAAACATTGAGGGCCGACAGCACCCACTGGATGTCTTTTGCTTGTATTGCAGAGTTGGAGCCAGGATGGTTTTCCCGTCCGGCGACCAGGACACTCCGAAGAGCGCAAATGTAACCGGAATTCCAGGCACGGTGGCCAGCAAGCGATCGCTCGCGCCGTCGGAGTCGGAGATGTGGACTTCGATTTGGTTACGGTCGGGAATGCCGCGCATATAGGCGAATTTCTTGCCGTCGGGAGAGAAGCTGGGAGTGGAATCGATGTCGCGAATCAACTGCCGCGGCGCGCCGCCGAGGACCGGCATGGTGTAGAGATAGTTGTAGAGCGAAGTGGCTTTTGTCGGCGCGCACGAAGTCGATGTAATTGCCGTCGGGCGAAAAGGTGACGCCGATGATCTCCAGCGAATCCGGTGGCAAAACTTGCACGTCGCTCTTGGTCGCTACATTGCGAACCCAAAGGCTCTGCTTCTCGCCGTCGACCAGCACGTAAACGATGTACCGCCCATCGCCCGAAATGGCCACGGCGCCGGCTTTGCCGCTGTCGGTGAGTTTGGTGATCTGCATGTTTTGCAGATTCAGGGCGCGCGGGCGATTTAGGAATTTGTAAGCGCCGAAGGCTAGCGCGGCCAATACGACGACGCCAACTGCGACCCCTACAAGTGGAAATTTGCGCGGAGCCGGCGCTGCGGCCGTCACCACCGTCGAACTTGGCGACGCCGCTGCCGTTGCGTAGGCGCTTGAGCCGGCCGCCGCAACTACCGCCGATCCGCTACCCGCTCCCCCGCTCGATACTGCGCCGCTCCCAATCGAGCTGCTCGACGCGACACTGCGTCCCGAACTCGTATCGCGCTTCAGGCGCTTCAAGTCAGCGCGCATTTCCGCGGCGCCCTGATAGCGAAGGTCTTTATCCTTCTCCATCGCTTTGTTGATCAGCTGCTCGAACTCCAGCGGAATGCTGGTGTTCAGCCGCACCGGCGCGACAGGATTCTTGTGCAAAATCTCATCGAAAATCGCTCCGGAACTATCGCCCTTGAACGGCAACATCCCGGTAGCCATTTCGTAGAGCACAACTCCGAACGAGAAGAGGTCCGTGCGCGCGTCAAGTTCTTTCCCAAGAACTTGCTCAGGAGACATATACGCAACCGTGCCGACAGCCGTGCCGGGACTCGTGAGCTGCGCCGAATCCACCGCAGCCGTGGCCATGGTTTCCTGTCCGCCGGCACCCGGCTTTCCCGACGAAACTTTCGCCAGGCCGAAATCCAGGATTTTGATGTGCCCGCGCTTGGTGACGAAAATATTGGCGGGCTTGATGTCGCGGTGAACGATGTGCTCGCTATGCGCCGCGTCGAGCGCTTCGGCAATTTGGATGGCCAGGTCGAAGAGCCGCTCGAGGTCCATCGGCTGGCCCGCGATGGCGTATTTGAGCGTCTGGCCGTCCAGATACTCCATGGCGATGAACGCGCGGCCATTTTCCGTGCCGATGTCGTAGATGGTGCAGATGTTGGGATGATTCAGCGCCGAGGCGGCCTGCGCTTCGCGCTGGAACCGCGCCAGCGCTTGCGGATCTTTGGCCACCTCATCGGGCAAGAATTTCAGTGCGACAAAGCGGCGCAGGCGCGTGTCCTCGGCCTTGAAAACGACGCCCATGCCTCCGCCGCCGATTTTCTCGGTGATGCGATAGTGCGAGATGGTTTGCCCGAGGAATCCTTGCGAGTCCGTCATGTGCGGTGAATATTATTGCGCGGGCCGAAGCAAGTCAATCCAGGTCGAGCCGTCTCCTCCGATCTCCGCGTCCTCGGCGTCTCTGCGGTAATCCTGGCCGGATTCCCTGCCCCGAATGCCGCAAGTATTTCCGCATCCAGTGCCATAGGATTGGCCTACATCCTCTGCTAGTCTGTTCTGGGAAACCGCAAATGAACCCGTGCGCCAGACAAACGAAAAATGCTGAAGCAGCAAGCCGGATCCTAGATTTTCTAATCGATACACGGAAACGATTAGAAATCGCTGTAACTTACTGAAAATAAAGCGCGGAGGTCATTTCTAACCGAGACAAAATTGCACCCTTCGCAGAGGCGGTTTTAGGCGCTCTGAACGGCCTTGAAGGTCTCGTAAGCCGAAGTTTTTAAACGCTGAAGGAGCTGCCGCAGCCGCAGGTGCTCTTCACGTTGGGGTTGTTGAACTTGAAGCCGGAGCCTTCGATGGACTCGATGTAGTCGATCTGGATGCCGTCGAGGTACATCTCGGACATCTGGTCGACCATGACCTTGAGGCCGTCGAATTCATAGATATTGTCGTTGTTCTCGTTGGCCGCGCTTTCAAAGGCCATGTGATAGCTAAAACCGGAGCAGCCTCCGCCTACCACGGCGACGCGCAGGCCCGCCGGAACAGGGTTCTGCTGCGTGAGAATTTCTTTCACCTTCTCAACCGCGACGGGGGTTAGATTCACCATTTCGTTTTTCTCCCAATGATTAGATGCTCGTCAAATCATCTTCGATGCTACACCGGCATTATAACAGATCGCGCCCGGTAGCACAGCCACTCCTGTCTGTGTGATTTTCCGTTTGGAGGGCCACCCGTCCCGAATCTTGGCCGGAGCCACAGGCAGGAGTGCCTGTGCTACCCGATCGGCAATACGAAACAATCGATGCGCCGAACATCGCCGTCGAATCGCGGTTTGCGGTAGTGCCGATTTCCTTTAAAATGTTGAGACGAAAATGAAGCATACCGTCACATTAATTCCGGGCGATGGCATCGGGCCAGAAGTCTCGAAAGCCGTGCAGGAAATTCTAGCGGCTTCGGGCGCAGAGATTCACTGGGACGAGATTCCCGCACGCGCGGAGTTCGAGCGGCGGGGCCTCGATTTCATCAGCGCCGGAGTGCTCGATTCGATCCGCAAGAATCGCGTGGCGCTGAAAGGGCCCATGGCTACGGCGGTGGCGGGCGGTCCGCCAAGTATTAATGTCGCGCTGCGCAAGAACCTCGAGCTTTTTGCGAATCTGCGGCCGGTGAAAAACCTCGATGGAGTGAAGAGCGTTTTTCAAGACGTAGATATCGTCTTGATCCGCGAGAACACGGAAGACCTCTACGCCGGCCTCGAGCACACGGTCGTGCCGGGCGTCGTAGAAAGCCTGAAGATCATCACCGAGAAAGCTTCGACACGGGTTGCGCGGTTTGCGTTTGAGTACGCCCGCAAGTACGGCCGCAAGAAAATCCACGCTATTCACAAAGCCAACATCATGAAGCTCTCGGATGGATTGTTCCTTGCTTCCATCCGCAAAGTGGCGCCCCAGTATCCGGAGATCGAATACAAAGAACTGATCATCGACAACGCCTGCATGCAAATGGTTATGAACCCGCACCAGTTTGACATGCTGCTGCTCACGAATCTTTACGGCGACATCATGAGCGATCTAGCGGCGGGGCTGGTGGGCGGGCTGGGAGTGGTGCCCAGCGGCAATATCGGCGAAGGAATGGCTCTGTTCGAGGCTGTGCACGGCACCGCGCCGGATATCGCCGGAAAAGGCATCGCCAACCCCACGGCGCTGTTGATGAGCTCAATCATGATGCTGCGCTACCTCGGCGAGGACGCGATGGCAGACCGCATCGAGTTCGCCTTACGCCGCGTTTATCGTGATGGGCAAGTACGAACGCGCGACGTTGGTGGCAACGCCACGACCGCGCAATTCACCGAAGCTGTGATCCGCGCGGTCGAAAAGCCGGCGACCGTCCGCGATTAACGCTCGACGCCGCGGTTGACACGCGATTCGCGGCACTACAAAATGAGCGCATAGTTTGAAGCTTGGGAGGCTGGCCGGTGCCACTGGAACTAGACATCCCGAAATTCGTGAACGGCGAGATTGAAAAACAATATCCGATATCGACGGGCACGACCAACAAGCGCAAGAGAAAACCCCACATCATCGCGGTGATCAACGATATGTGTACCGGCTGCTCGGGTTCGCCGGCTTGCGTGGATTATTGTCCTGTGGCTGATTGCATGTTCTGGGTGGAAGATCCGGAACATGCGCCGTTCGGACACATTCTCGTCGATCCCATTCTTTGCATCGGCTGCAAGCTCTGCACCAGCAAAGGACCGGACGGAGCCTTCCTAGAAGGCTGCCCGTGGGACGCGATCGACATGGTGCCCCTTGCGGAATTCGAAGCCAAGTACGGCTCCATGCCGTTCTAGTTTGCTTCGAAGAAATTAGAGATTTGGGTTGGCGTGCCTGCAGGTGAGTTCGGTACATACTCCTCGAGACTAGGCAACTGCAGATCCCTCATCCGTTCAGGCGGATTCGGGATGACAGCTTTTTTCTTATTTGAATTTTGGCGTAGCTGCTGCTGTGCGTGGGCGGCTATTTCTTTTCTTTGGTGACGAGCAGATGGCGCACGAGCGAGATTCCGCCAGTCAGCGGAACGAAGAGCAGATTCTTCAGCAGGCCGGAGCGGCGCTCCAGGCGATCGTGCTCGACGTCGAGTTCAGCGCGCGTCTGGCCGATCAGCACTGTGGCGAATTTCGCGAAGTCGATGCCGCACTTGTCGCACGTGCCGCCGTGGCGCTGCTCATTGCTGCAAGATGGACACTTGAAGCGCAGCGTAGCGTGGCAGCGCGTGCAGAATGTCGCGACGTCACGCACTTCTGTATGGCATTTCGGGCATTGCATAGACAGATTTTAGCGAGTCACGCCGTATAGCGGGACTGGCCAAAAGTACAGGCGCGGCGAAAGATGAAATCGCGCCGCAGTAGCACAGCCACACTCCTGGCTGTGTCCGTTTCCAATGATGAACTCAGTGCGAATTGCGGGACTGAATCTGCTCGATGGTCAGCTTGGCTTGTTGCTGAATCTGAGGAGGCATGGATTCGGCGCCGCGGGCGTAAGGAGCAATTGAGGGAAGGTCTTCGGGCTGGCCGATCAGATAGAGCCCGCGCAGGGCTTCCCAGACCATTTCCTGGCTGGGAGCGAGGAGGAGGATCGTTTGGCCTTCGGTGACCGCAGATTTATCGGCGACGGTCCAGTTCACGATCGTGCCGGGAACTTTGACGCGCACTTCCCTGCTCTCGCTGCCCGCATCCACGTGACCGATCATCGTGCCAGGATTGACGGTCTCGCCGGGCTTGAGCCGCTGGCGTAGAACCCCCGGATTTGGAGCGGGCACGGCGAAAGGAGCGAGCATGGAGACGATGACGTCGTGGCCAGAAGCGTCACCGAATCGCACCAGTGACAACGCAGCATTGCGCGCGACCATCGGATCTGCGTCGGCGAGCATTTTGCGCAAGGCTTCGTGGAATTCGGGGGCGGTCGTGTCCTGGCCCATCACCCAGGCATCGGTAACGCGGATCTCGGGGAGCGGATCATCCGCGAAGGTGACGAGTTGCGGATACCAGCGCCGAACCGTCGGATCGTTCTTCTCGATGCGCTGCTCGATCTGCGTGAGCGCGTGCTGAATCTCGCGGGCATGCTTGCGGTCCTGAAACGCCTTGGCGATCTGATCGTCCGTCAGCGGGCGTCCGAACCAGGTGGCGTTCCAGAATAAGAAGGGCATGGAAACAAACAGCACCGCGACAATCAGAACGGCATAGGTCCAGCGGCCGCCGAAGGAGGGTTTTTGCGCTGCGGGGGATGAAGAGTCGCTCATAATCGCGGGAGAATCAGCCGAGAAGATGATGCAGGCTGGCGGATAGGAGCGCAAGCGTTCCCGGCATTCGCGGCGGATAGAGACGATAGAGAAGCCAGTAGATGATTACGCCGGTGATAGAGACGTAGAGCCAAAGCGGGAACGTCCAGCGCGCGATGGCGCGATGGCGCGGGAATTGGCTGCGCAATGCGCGCGTGAGCGTGATCAGCACCAGTGGAACGATGACGATGGCCAGAATCGTGTGTGTAGTGAGAATGGTGAAATAGACCGGGCGAATCCAGCCTTCGCCGCCGAAACGGACCAGGCCGACGGTGAAATGATAGTAGAGGTAGCCGCACAGAAAGAGCGTCGAGCACGCGAAGGCGGCAATCATGCAGATTCTGTGCGCGAAGATTTTTCCGCGGCGAATCATGGTGTAGCCGGTCAGAAGAAAGACGGCGCTGGTGCCGTTGAGTATCGCGTTGGCCGCCGGAAGCTGATAGACCCAGGGAGCTGGCAGGTGCAATCGCGTTACCTACTTCGCGGGCGCGGGTTTGGCCGCGGCGGTTGCCTTCTTGTCGCGCGAGGGGAGCTTGATCCAGCCGGCCTGCAGAGCGACGAGGAAAGATCTGCAGGGCGAATACGCCGGCGATCATCAGGCAGATGATCACGAGCAGAATGCCGTCAACGCCGCTGGCCAGCAAACCGCTGGTGAAGCACCAGACGATACCGATCAAGGAGAGAACGAGAAAAAAGAGGCTGATGATGGCGAGTTCGATTTGATTCTTCTTCGGATCCATGTGGAGGGGGTTGGTCTGCTCCTTTCGCGTTCTGACGAGGGCTATCGAAACGCGCGATCCAGAATCATCAAGCCGAGAAGAATCGGAATGTGAATCACGGTGGCGTGCATCAGCCATTTGGCGCGAATGTTGGTGCGGCTGCGCTCGGCCCACAGGCAGACCTGCAGCAGCGCCATGCCAAGCACCGTCGCGCCGAAGAAGTAGCCGATTCCAGTGATGCCGATGACCGACGGCAGGAGGCTGATCGGCACCAGGATGGCGGCGGTGACGAGGATCTGGCGATAAGTGCGGTCGCCTGAGGGCTCTACTACCGGGAGCATCTTGATTCCCGCGCGCGCGTAATCTTCGCGGTACATCCAGGCGATAGCCAGGAAATGCGGGAATTGCCAAAAGAAAAGTATGCCGAAAAGAATCCAGGCGCCGAGCGAAAGCGAGCCTCGCGCGGCGGCCCAGCCGATGAGCGGCGGGATGGCGCCAGGGAATGCGCCGATGAATGTGGCCAGCGGCGTGATTTTTTTGAGCGGCGTGTAGACCCCGAGATAGAGCGCCGTTGTCGTCAGCGTCAGCGAGGCGGCTAGTACGTTGGACAAGATGCCGAGGTAGAGCACGCCGACTACTACGAGAATTGCGCCGAGCCAGAAAGCTTCCGTCGGCTGGATGACGCCGGATGGAATCGGGCGCGCGGCGGTGCGGCGCATCTGAGCGTCGGCTTCGCGCTCGGTGTACTGGTTGAGCGTGGCGGTTCCGGCGGCGGCGAGTGTGGTGCCGACTAACGTGTGCGCGAGTAGCGCCCAATCGAGAGGGCCGCGCGAGGCGATGTAAAAGCCAGCGACGGTGGTGATGACCACAAGAAAGGTGACGTCGGGCTTAGCGAGCGCCACATAGGCCCAGGCGCGCTCGGTTGCGGGTATCGCGTTTTCTCTGGCGGAATTCATCGGGTTCTCATACGGCCGCTCGCGACGCCTGGGAACTCAGCTCCACGGCGCCGGACGGACGCAACAGCCTATAACAAATGAGCGTCAGAATCACGCTGGAAGCGAGGGTGAGCGCGCCGACGAGGACGTGAGCCACGGTCAGAATCACATACGGAAGAGTGGGTTGCGCTTCGTTGATGGCTTTGGCCACGGCCCAGTAGGCCGCGAAGCCGAGCAGAATTTGAGTGCCAAAGGTGGCGTGCAGCCAGACTACGCTGCGGCGAATCGCGGGGACATTGGCGAAGCGCTTCTTGGCGGTGCGGCCGGTCCAGATCACGAAGAAAGTCACGGCAACGGCGCCAATTAGGTGCGGCAGAATGCCGAACGCGCCGTGGCGGAATCCCGCGCCGAGAATGAGCTGGACGAAAATTATGATGGTGGTCCAGAGCGCGAGAGAGCGAAGATGGGGCGAGCCGCGATCTTCGTGCGGCGCTTGATCGCTGAGACTCCAGGGGCTTGTGTAGAGAGCCAACGCGACAGTGGTGATGAAGAAAATCTGGGCCACCGTGGCATGAAATGTGGCGATCAGCGGAGGATGGCCTAGCTTCACGCGCGCGGCGCCGAGAAGGGCTTGCGCGACGACGAGTGCAAGAGCGGTCCAGCCTAACCGGCGGACCGCGGGGCGTTTCTCGGTGCCGGCGAGCCAGATTGCCAAGGCGGTCGCCAGCATGGCCACAATGAAGGCAACCACGCGATGCGTGAATTCGTAGCGGATTCCGCCGACGAGCGGCGGGATGATTTTGCCGTAGGCTAGCGGCCAGTCTGGGACGGAATCGGCGGCGTCATTGCTTGTCACAAGCGCGCCCGCCATCAAGAGCAGGACTGTGAAGCCTGCTGTGGCTATTGCGAAGCGATGGACGGCGGATTTTGAGGGGGCTTCCATTTAGGAATTGATTCCCTTCCCTGTTTTCAATCGGCGCTAGAGTTTCCTATGTTTAGGGAAGTGACGCAAGTTGCGCTACATAACAAACACGAGGAGACGCCGCTACCAAAATCGGCGCCGACCCTTCGGCTTCGCTCAGGGCGAGAAGGCGGGAGGGTTGAAGACCCTCCCCTACGACACCTTTCCTTCGGCGTGTTCGTTTACTTTAGTCGCCTGATGAGCCTGCGGCTTTGAATGTGAACGAGACGGTTTTCGATTCCTTCGGGCCGATGGTCACCTGCTGATCGACCGTGCCAAATTTCTCTTGCCAGGCTTCGATCGTGTACGTGCCTGGAGGCAGGCCCTTGAGATCAAACTTGCCATCCTTCGAAGTGACGGCGAAGAACGGGTGCTTGAAGACGGCGATGTAGCCCTTCATCCACGGGTGCACGTTGCACTTCACCGGGATGGCGACTTCGCCTCGGGCGAACTGTTCATCGAGAGGCGCGGCGCCGGGCGGCTGCGACTGGTTCCACTCGCGATTGTCCTTCGGCGTCGGGTGAATGTTGTGCGTGGTTTGATCGTCGTTCTTCACTTCGATGGTTTGCCCGGCCATCAGCGCGACCACGTGCGGGGTGTACATGCAGCCCCGTTGATCGAGCGCAACGGGATCTTTCGGCGTGTCGAAGCTGTATTTGCTCATGTCGTCTTTCACGTAGACGACGACGTTGGCGAGCGCGCCCTTATCGCCGGTGACGACATCTTCGGGCATGACCGCCGTGGTGTGCGCCTTGGAGCAGAAGGGCTCGGCGCTCATGTTAATGGCTTTGAACGTGGGAGCGGCGCCATCGAGCGTCACCGATCCGCTGACGTCTCCGGCTGTGGTGGCGTCAACTGCGGCGCCTCCGCCGGCGGGAGCGGCGGGCTGGGACGTTGATTCGGGAGCTTCCTTCGAACCGCCGCAGCCCGAGAAAAAGATCGCGAGGGCCGCGATGAATATTGTGACGTGCCACTTGCTTCTCATGATTTTGTAAATCCTCCTCAGTGAACTTTGCATAGCAGACTTGAAAATTGTATCGCGCAGCGTCCGGTGGCGACAAATCGGAGGCTGGGCAATCGGGCCGAAATGCGGGAGGGCTAAAGACCCTCCCCTACTGTTGAATCGTTTCGCCTGCGGCCTTTAGTTTCCGCCGGCGCCTGATGACTTGCCGCCCGAGGGCGTGCGGCTCAGCAGAGCGGCTTGCTCCTGCGGCGTCATCGTGAACATATAGCGGACTAGCAAATCGGCTTGGTCGCCCGTGTAATGCTGCAGCGCGCCGGGAACCGACCCGGTGAAAACCCAGTGATCGCCGTCGCGCTTGAACAGGCCCGAAGGCATGGCCGTGCCGGGAATTATTTTGGCTGGATCGGTGATCCAGCGGACCGTCCAGGGAGCTTGCAGGCGCTCCTTGGCCAGCAGGAAATTCGGTGCGATGGCGTTCTTATCGTGCGCCGCATTGCCAGTTTCATGGCATTTCAGGCACGGCGCGGCAGGACTTGTAAAGAGATCGCGGGCCATGGCGCGTTCGGTGTCGGTGATTGCCGGTTCTTTCGGCTGAATGTAGGGCTCGGGCTGCGACGACATGGCCTCGAAGAATAGGACGAGCTTGCGGATTTCGTCGTCGGACAGATAGAACGTCGGCATACGCACCTGGAGATAGGTGCGGACGCCATTGCGATTCGTATCCGTTGTGCTCAACGATGGATTCGCGAGGAAGCGCTTGAGCCATTCGGGATTTACGCGTGCGCCTTCAGTCGTCAGAACCGGCGGCAGATTTTGCTTGTACTCCGCCTGATACATCGGGAGGTCCATCAGGATCGAGCGCTGGCCGATGCCGATTTGATGGCAGCCGATGCAATTATATTTCGTGACTACCCACCAGCCCTCTTGAATGTAACGACGGCGATCCGCAGGCTTATACATGTATTCCTGCGGCAGGGTCGGGTCGGTGCTGCCGAGAAGAAATGTGACCAGGGCTTCGAGGTCGCCCGGCTCGTAGAGATTCGGCTTGGGCATGCGCAGAGCGTCCATCGGATTCGAGTGTACTTTGTCTTTGTCGTAGACCGCGGGATTGTTGAGCTTCTGCTCGAAGAAACCCTTGGAATCGAACCACGAACCGCGCGGCGAGGGCTTGCCGTCGGGAAGGACGCCGCGCTTGGCTTCTTCGGTGTAACGAGCGAAGTCGAGACGCTCAATGGGCTTACTGCCTTCGTTGGTGAGCTCGGTGCCGATACGGCCTTCGTCTTCGAGGCCGCTGATTTCGTGGCAGCCGGCGCAGCCGAAGTGCTTCACCAGATCCTCGCCCTTGGACTTGAGCGCCGGATCGTCCATGTAATCGGCGGAAGAATAGCTGGCGTCGGGATGCTTCTGGGTAATCAAGAAGCTGGCGATATCGCGCGCGTCTTCGATCGAGAGGCGCAAGCTAGGCATCACCGTCGGCTGCTGAACGACTAGCTCGTGGCCGTCGTTGGGGCACTTGGAGTGATCGAGATCGAAAACGAACGGTAGATTGTGCTTGGCATAATCTTCCGGGCCAAGATCGCGCTTCTCGTAGGGGCAATAGGGACGCGTGCGCTGGCGCGGATTGTGGACCCAGCGAACGATGTAATCGTAATTTTCCTTTTCACCAACGCGACTGAGATTTGCCGCGAAAGTGCCGCCCATTTTGCTGGAGCCTTCGCCAATCGAGTGGCAGGCGAGGCAGCCGCGCTCTTCGAAGAGCTCCTTGCCGTGCGCGGCGTTTCCGGCGGGTTGATGCTCGAGAGCCGGGCCGGGCAGGCCGGATTGCCAGATAAATGCCGCGATGGATTGAACTTCGTCATCGGAGAGGCGGAATTGCGGCATCTTCGTGGTCGGTCGGAATTCGTGCGTGTGGCCGATCCAGTATGGAATCCATTCTTTGCGCAGCTTCAGGCGCGCGTCTTTTAGATCCGGGCCAACCTTTTTGATTTCTTCGAGAAGCGTGTGGCTGCGGCGCTCGAGTTCCGCGACTTGCGCGTCAATGCGGCTGACGCTGACCGTGATGATTCGTCGCCTGCGCGTAATATTTGTTGGCGGCGTCGTTGTCCGGCGCGTTATCGCCGAGCTTTTGCAGGCGCGGGATTTCCAGCTCGTCCGCCGACTTGTCGCTGCCGAGCTGCATGATTTGCTGCCGCGCGGAAACGAGCTGCTCGTCCTGATTGTCGAAGCCCTGATAGCGATGGCAGCCGATGCAGCCGCGTTGGCGGAAGAGTTGCCGCCCGTGGTTGAGGACTTCGGCGTGGTCGGTGACCATGTCCGCGGCGTGGCATTGCTGGCAGCCGGCGTCGTAGTTTTCGCGATAGTAAAGGGGCCAGAGCCAGTGCTCGTAGCGGCCGTGGCCACGCGTGACGGAATCGATGGCGCGGCCGTTGCCGCCGTGGCAGGGCGAACAGCCGAAGCGTTCCAGCGTGTGGATTTTGATCAGGTCGGGATCGGGATGGCTGGTGAAGGGTGCGTCGTTGCTCTTGGCCATGCCCAGATCGGCCTTGGTAAGCGTGAGTTGCGGAGGAACGAGCTTTTGATTCGTGCCGATGTGGCACGACTGGCAGCGATCGACCAGGCCGGCGCCGCCGAGATAATTGATCGAAGCCCCCGGCGGATTCACATTGATCTGGATGAGGGTTTCGTCCCAGCCCTTGGCGCTATTCAGAAGTCCGTCGAGCGCCGCGGCGCTCAATCCCGGAAGATGATCGTTTAGGTAGACATTGGCTTTGGCGCGGGCTTCCTTGCCGGCCGCATCGTTATCGCCGCGCTCGGCGACGAGCTTGGCGCGCTCGGCCATCAGGCTCGTAAACGTGTCGTTGAGCTGGTCGGCGGTGAACTTCTTATCCTTCTCAATCGTGCCGCCTGCCTGCGGCCAGTCTACTTTCCAGGTTTCTTTCTTGGCTTCGTCGAGATCCTTGGTGCGCGCGGCCCTTCCGCTCTTATCGCTCTCCGGAACGATTTCGACTTCGTAAACGAGATGGCCGATTTTCCCACGAGCATCTTTGAAGGCGTCGCCGATCGCGGCGCGCTGTGCGTCGAGAAGCGCAATTTGCTGGGCGATAGCGTCGTCCTTGGCTTTTGCTGCTTTTTCGAGCGCATCGGCTTCGGCGGCGAGTTTCTTGTAGTCCGGCGAGGAATAGACGTCGCTTTCGAGCTTCTTCTGGCGCGCGACGTCTTTTTCGAGATACGAGGCGTAAGCCTTCGCGAATCGCGTCTGGTAGGCGCGCCACGGGCGCAAGCCGTACATTTCATCCCACAGCGACCAGGCCACGGTGATCATCAAAAGCACCGAAACGATCATCAGCGGCGTGCTGAAGGAACTTGTGACTATCGGATCGTCTTTGGGGGCGTTCGGCGGCAGATCAGCCACGCGCAGCCTCCTCCGGCGTATAAGCAGCTAGATGCTGAACCAAGGGGTCACCCAGATGTATTTGATGGTGAAGACCAGCCGCAGCAGGATCTTCACGGGAAGCGAGATCATCAGAATCAGAAACGTATACATGGTGATGAGCTGAACCAGGCTCATGCGCTTGTACATCTTCTGACTGAATTCGGTCATCATGCAGATCTTGTGAATCAGCAGACCTGCCAGAACCGCGAAGATCGCCAGCGGGAAAATTCCAAAAATTACGCGCGCCCAAATGGCGGCCATCGGCGCCATTGATGCCGGCAATAAATGCACCAGCCAGGAACCATTGATGCCGAAGACTTCGTCGAGGTTCCTGTTTACGGCGTAGTCCACGCGTTCGGCATCCCAGGTTTGGCCCGGCCAGAACCACATCCATCCCGGACCGCGGATGAATGTGCCGATCACGATCATCACCACCCACAGGCCGATGAAGCCGACGAGGAAGGTCCAGATGGCGAAGCGGCGCTGGCGATAGGTGTAGTAGCCGTTGCCGAGCGGATTCGTGTCGATATACGGAACGGCCATGAGGCCGACGATGATGAGCGTCGGCATCACCACGCCGGCGATCCACGGATCGAAATAGACCAGCATTTCCTGCAGGCCGAGGAAATACCACGGTGCCTTGGCTGGATTCATCGTGACGTTGGGATTCGAAGGTTCCTCGAGCGGCGCGTTTAGAGTGAGCGACCAGACCATCAGGATGATGGTGATGATGATCGCTACCAGAAATTCCATACGCATCAAGTACGGCCACGTATGGACTTCGCGCTCCCACTTCGGATCCCACGGCTGCGTCTTGCGGTATTTCGATTTGGCGAACGCCGGGTCGCTGCCAATGATGGAGATCAATTGATCGTTGGCGATTGCCTGGCGGAAGGCGTACCAGGTGTAAAAAGGGACCAGAAATAGCAGCGCGACGATGGGCACGTTGTCGGGCGTTGAGACGACTTCCCAGATCTGATGCCAGTCCATCAGCCAACCTCACTCGAGCGATGATGGGCGGTGCTGGTCATGTCAGAAATTAAGGCGTCCCGCTAGGTCTCAGGATCACCGGCCGCGGGCCTTTCTCTTCTTTGATTTCCGATTCGAGCATGATCGGCGCGGGGCCGGAGATGCCGCCGTCTTTGCGCACGCGCCAGAAATGCACGCCCATGAAAATTCCGGCGATCAATGGAATCGCAATGCAATGCCAGATATAGGCGCGCAAGAGCGCGTTCGCATCCACAATCGAGCCGCCCAGCAAGGCGAACCGGACGTCGTTATACGGCGTCATCCCTAGCAGCGAGCCGAATGGGCCTTCGTGGCCTAAGAGCGGCGTCGCGCGCGCCATATTTGTGCCGACCGTGACGGCCCAGAAGCCGAGTTGATCGTCAGGGAGCAAGTAGCCGGTGAACGAGAGGAGCAGCGTCAGAACCATGAGCAGCACGCCGACGCACCAGTTGAATTCGCGCGGCCGCTTATACGAGCCGGTGAGGAATACGCGGAACATGTGCAGCCAGACCGCGATGATCATCAAGTGCGCGGCCCAGCGGTGCATATTGCGCAGCAGCTTGCCGAACGGGACGTCGTTCTCGAGATAGAGAATGTCGCGGAAGGCCTGCACCTTCGACGGGTGGTAATAGAACATCAGCAGGACGCCGGTGAAAGTCAGGACGATGAAAAGATAGAAGGTGATGCCGCCCATGCCCCAGGTGAAGTTGTAACGCACGGCGTCGCGATTGACTTTCGCGGGATGCAGATGGAAGAAAACATTGCTGAGGACGCTCAGCGCGCGATTGCGCGGTTCTTCATCGTGCTTGACGCGGAAAATCGAGCGATAGAGCTGCGTCTTTTCCGGCTGCTTCAGCTCTTCGAGCTGCTCTTTGGCCTTGGCCTGAACGGTTTCTTTCAGGACGGCCACTTGTTCGCGGACGCCGGACTTGCGGCCGTTTGAGCCGTTCCCGCCGCTGCCGCCGGATGCGCCGGGCGGCGCGCTGCTTCCGTTTCCGCCGTTCTCTTCCGCCATCTGAGAGGGCTCCCCTTGACGCCTTTTTGCGAGAGGGCCGAAAAGCGGGCGGGACTGAAATGCGCAGGCCCGCCCCTACAAACCCAAAGACTCTACACGTTCAAGAATGCTCCCGGATCATTGAAATGATTCACGCCCGCGCGCGGATCGTCCACGTACAAGCGGCTCGTATCCACGGTGATCTTTCCCGTGGGATCGAGTTGTACGAATGAGCGATCCATCGGCCGCGGCGCGGGGCCTTCGAAATTTACACCTTCGCTGTCGTACCCGCTGCCATGGCACGGGCACTTGAATTTGTTCTCGGCGGGCTTCCACTCGGGCGTGCAGCCCAGATGCGTGCAGCGCGCGAAGATAACAAACAGGCGGTCCGGTTCCTTCACCACCCACACGCGATTGGTCATCAGGAAGCGCTGGTCGATTCCCAGAGCGAAATCGGAGGGATAGCCGATGCTGAAAATGGTATTGGGCTCGTACAGCGCGCGGGGAAAGAAAAACCGGAGGAACATCAAGAAGTTGACGCCAAGATATCCCCAAATACAGGCCCAGACGATTCGGCGACGGCTTCTATTGATCTCTTCGACCGCTTTCTTGTTCGCCGCCGCTGCAGCTTTTGCATCCGCGGCGGCAGGCGCAGCAGGCGCGGTCGCGGCCTGTGCTACCTTACCCTCGGTTTGATCAGCCATAGGCGCGCTAAGTAGAGCGGATGACCCCCGCAAAAACGCAAAAAGAGTTTACAAATCTCGTCGCACGAATGCACACGTTTTATAGTCTGCCGGGGGATTCTGTGTCAAGGGAGAGTTGGCAAATTGCGACGCTGATTTTGCGGCCAAATTCACTGAGGTAGCGGACGAGTTAGACCGCGCGCGCTGAGCCCGCGGCTTGCGGCGACGGTCTCAATGCCCCGCTCGAACCCAACCGACTTCAAGACAAGGTCGGCGAGCGCGCGGATCAGGTAGGGCGAATCATTGAGGCCATCGGTCATCACGAATTCCTTCACGCCGAGCTTCTCGGCCTGCTCGCGCGCCTCGATGTTTACCTCAAACAGGGTCTCGATATGGTCGGTAACGAACGAAATCGGGATGACCAGCATGCGCTTGACGCCCTCTTCAGCGAGCCAGTCGATGGTTTGCACCAGCGAGGGTTCGAGCCACTTCTGCGGGCCGACGCGGCTCTGGTAGCAAAGTACGCGCGGATTCGGCCAGCCGCCGCGCTCGAGCACGAGATTCATAGTCTTCGAAATGTGCACTGGGTAAGGATCGCCGTTCTTGATCAGTTTCATCGGCAGGCCGTGGGCGCTGAAGACGAGATGGACCACTCCGGGATCTTGCAACTTCGAGAGCTTTTCATCAACTCTCGAGCGGAGGGCCTCGATATACGCGGGATGATCGTAAAAGCTTTCCACGATGCGCGCTGGCTGGCGTGAGCTTTCCCCGCGCCTGGCGCTTCCATTCTTTCAGGCTGCTTCGCGTTGTGGCGTAGGAATAATGCGGATAGAGAGGCAGAAGCACGAGTTCGTCATACGGCCACTCGGCGAGATCTCTAAGCGCTTCACTGGTGAGCGGGTGCCAGTAACGCATGGCTACGAAAGTTTTCGCTGCGATGTACGGGCTGAGGGCGGCCTCGAGGGCGCGGCCCTGATCTGCCGTAAGGCGTCCGATCGGCGAGCCGCCGCCGATTTCTGCGTAATGATGCGCGACGGTCTTTGAACGGCGCGTGGAAATGAACTTGGCGAGAGGCTTGCGCGCAATCCAGGCCAGCGGGAAATCGATGATGTCGGGATCGCAGAAAAGATTGTAGAGAAATGGCTCGACGGCCGCCTGGTTCTCAGGCCCGCCTAGTTGAAAGAGTACGATGGCTACGCGTTTCAAGCGGGCCTCGGTGACTATTTATTCCCCAACTGCGATTTGAGCCGCTCGATATCTTCGCGAAGGCGCGAGAGGCGCCGCGCGATGGTCACCTGATATCCGAAGAAGATGGCCCAAACGATCATGTAGGCGATGAACAAGCTCTCGAAGTTCTTCATGCGTGCTGCTCCTTAATCAGGCGCGTATCGCTCCTGCCGGTGGCGAAATTCCGGGTTCCTCTGCCGAAAGCTGCTCGGCCCTTAGCCGCAATTCCTCGAATTCGTGGCGCGCTTGCTCGAGCTTGTAACGCTGATGGATGAGGATTGCCATGATGCCCGTCATCGCCAGCCAGCAGAACCAGAACACTTTGCGCATCGTGGGATCGAGGCCGGAGTTCTGGCCGCCGAGAATTACCGGCTGCGGGTGCTGCGTCCGCCAGATGCGAATTGAAAAATAAACCAGCGGAACATCGAGAAACAGAAAAATGCCGTAGACGGCTGAGAAAACTGCCCGGCGATCAGGATCGGCCATCAAATCTCGCAGCAGCAAAAATGAGATATACAGCAGCCAGAGAACTAACGTCGAGGTCAGGCGCGCATCCCAGGCCCACCAGACGCCCCAGGCAGGCTTCGCCCAGATCGGCCCGGTGATCAGCACTACGCTATTGAAAGCGATGCCCACCTCGGCGCCGGAAACAGCAAGCCAGTCCCAGCGCGGCTGGCGGTTGATCAGGTAAGCGATATTGGCGATAAACACGATTGTGAAGGCAATCAGCGCGACCATGCCGGCCGGTGCGTGGAAATAGAATATCCGCTGGATTACATGCATGGTCTTTTCGTCGGGGGCGATGAACAGCGCCGCGTAGCCCGCAACGGCCATCAGCGCGCCCACAACGAGCGATTGCCAGATCGTATTCTTCATTCCGAAAGCCTCATTCCTGAAGCAAAAAATCAGAAAGCAGCCACGATGCCGTAAAAAACATGACGTCGAAGCCGATCAATATTTCGAGCCAGGTGCGCTGCAGCTCCGGCACATCGGCGAGAAGACCTGCCGTCGCCTCGACAGCCGCGAGCAGGAGCGGCACAAGGACCGGCAGCAAAAGCAGCGGCAGGAGCAGCTCGCGCATGCGGGCTTGCGCTGCCACCGCCGAGAATACCGTGCCCGTGATGGTCAGGCCGAACGTGCCGAGCATCAGCACGATCACCAATCGCCCCAGCACCGGCAGCAAAGCAACATTGTAAAGCACGGCGAAAACGGGCAGGAGTAAAACTTCGCACGCCGTGAGAAAAACGAAATTCGCCACAATCTTGCCGAGGAGGATGGCGAAGGGAGAGACGGGCGCCAGGCAAAGCGCGTCGAGCGTATCGTTAGCGTGCTCGCGGGCGAAGGACGGTTGAAGCATCAGCGAACCCGCGAATAGCAGGGCTATCCACAGCAGACCCGGACCGAACCGGCGGGATTCCGCTGTCGTTGGATCGAAAGCAAAGCTGAAGATCACCACGACGACGAAGGCGAAGATGAGGGTCGTGTTGAGCAGCTCGCGGGCGCGAAATTCCGCGCGCACTTCTTTTGCGACGATGATGGCGGCAGCGCGTCCGGCGTTCATTGCACGGTTCCCTGCAAACCTGCCAGGATGAGTTCCAGATTTCCTCCGCTGCCGGAATCGGATACAACGCGCCCGGCCTCGAGCCGCACTGCGCGCGTGGCGAGGCGCAGGACTTCATCGCGGGCATGCGTGCTGGCGAGGATCGTGCAGCCGTCGCGCTGCAGCGCAGCGAGCGTGGCCGCGAACCATACGCGGCCCTGCGGGTCGAGACCCGAGGAAGGCTCGTCAAGAAGCAGAATACGCGGCGAATGTACCAGGGCGCGAACGATGGCCAGCCTCTGACGCATTCCACGCGAAAATGTGCGCACCAGGCTCGAGGCGCGTTCTGCCAGACCGGCGGCGGCTAGAAGCTGGGCCGCTCGCGAAGCTACCTTCGCCACGCCGTAAAGACGTGCGAAAAAGTGAAGGTTTTCTTCAGCGGTTAGCTCGTCGTAGAGAAGCGTACTGTGCGCCACCATTCCAACGCGGCTTTTAAAGAGCTCGGGGGAATCCGCGGGAGAGCCGGTCATTTTCACGCGCCCCGCATTGGGGCGCACCAGCAGTGCGGCGACTCTTAACAGCGTGGTCTTCCCCGCCCCATTCGGGCCCAGCAACGCGACGAATTCTCCGGGCTGGATTTCGAGGCTTACGCGGCGAAGAGCGGTGAGCGCGCCGTAGCGCTTTTCCACTTGTTCGAAAACGAGTCCCAGACGCTCGCTTCCCGTCGCAGGATTCAAGGGGATCGCTCAGCCGCGCACGAGATTGCGCAGTGTCTGCTCGACTTGCGCGCGCTGCCGGGTGTATTCCTCGTCGGAAATGGTGCCGGCCTGATGGCGAAGCTCCAGGCGAAAGATTTTTTCCTTCAACTCATCGAGGCTGCCGCCGACCTCGCGGTCAACTGTGGCCACTACGGAATCCGGGGCGTGGTGCGATGGAGCCTTTGGCCTGGGCGGCGGCGCGCTTGCCTGTAAAGCCGCGCCATTGCCGGCAATGGCCATTTGCGGCCGGCGCCAGAGGTAAACGATGCCCAGCGCGAACAGCGCCGCAAAACCGGCGACGAGAATCCATTTCAGGCTATCGAGGCGCGCGGGAAACGTGTTCACTGCTTCGGCTGCGCCGCTAGCCCGCGAATTCACGGATGGGTTGCCGGAATCATCAGCCGGACCGCCACCACCACCGGCGTTGGCGGGTGGAGGGGGAGCCGTGCCCGAAATGGCGATTTCCACGGGAGTGTTCGCGGCGACTGCGTCGCGCCCATAGATCGTATAGCCGTCTTGACTCCCGCCAGGATTGAAGCCCGCCGCGTTGATTTGCAGCGTCGGCGGCGCCACCAGGAAGAGCCCCGGCACCGCGTACGGAGAAACAAGTTTCAGCGTGGCTTTGTTCGACGGGTATGGAAGCTGATAGGAGATGCGCACGCCGTTCTTGCCCGGGCGGAACGGAAAAGCGATGGAGCTGCGATTCTTGCCCTTATCGATGGTGCCTTGCACGACGGGCATGCCGGCTGCCGACCACGCCGACACCTGATTCAGTTGCGCGCCATCGGGAAGCACGAAGTTGAACGTGCCCTCCTCCTTGAAAAACGCGACGGGAGGCTGCGTCTTGTTCTCAATCGCAAATTCCTCGCCAACGAGCAGGTTCGTTCCCGACGGCTGCACAACGATGTCGTGCTGGCTGACAGAAACTGACGCGGGGTCGCTGGTAGGTTCGAAGACCTCGATATCCACCTTGGACGTTCCCGGCGGAAGCGGCTGGTGGTAATTCACGCCGCGATACACTACGCGGATCAGCATCGGACCGCTGCCGATTTCGGGGCGGTCAACCAGATAGTGGCCCTGCGCGTCCGATTTGACGGTGGTTAGCTCCTGCATCCCGCCCTGCAATTGAAAGATGATTACGTCGAGGCCTGCGCCGGGCTTATTGTTCGTGCCGTTGTGGATCGTGCCGGAAACGGTGCCCGCGAATGTAGCGGCGGCCCATAGCCCACCGGCCAAGCAGTACAGCTGCAATTTGTGAGAGGAGGCGGTTCATCTTAGTCCGTTCACGTCGTCTTAGGTTTCTTCGTCATGGCCTGGCGCGTTGCAGCCGTGGGCGCGCTGCCGGTAAGTTGGTCCATTTCAGCCAGAGCGCGAGCGGCTTCCGCTTCCAGCGCCTGCCGCATTTCGTCGTAATCCTTATCGGAAAATTTACCCGCGCGATGTTCGAAACGCAAATCGCGAAGATTCTCGTAGATCGTATCGCGGCGCTCGAGAAGCGAATCGAGTTTCGAGCGGTGCGGCGCCGAATCGGAAGCGTCTGGTTCGATCACAAAGATAAACAGAATTGTCGCGCAGGCCAGCAAAATACACGCGAGGGTGATTGCCGTGCTACTCATCGGGGCCTATCTCATGCCGCGCTCGCGCCAGAAGTTCGGGCGAGACGTGGGCCGGCTGCGCCTTCACCTGCGCGGCGCGTCGGTGCCAACTCTTCAAGATGGCGCGAACAACAAAGATTCCCGCGATCGAAAAAACGATGGGCATCAGCCACATCCAACGGTTGAACCCTTTCGCTTCCGGAACGATGACAACCTCTGTGCCGTACTCCTGGATGAATGACTGCAGGATGAGATCGTCGGAATCGCCGCGAGCTACGCGCTCGTCCACTTCTTTCAGCTCATTCTTGGCCACGTCGCACGGACCCGAAAATGACGCGCCGGGATGATTGCAGAGCCCGGCGGAATCCGCGCATCCCGCGCACATGCAGTTGATTCGCTTTCCGAGTTCGGTGGCGCGATCTGATCTTTGCGCGACGGCGACTGGCGCCACCGCGTAGGCGCAGGCGATCAGGGCGAGAAGGATCCGCGCGCCGCGTATGCTAATGCTTGCCATGAATTGCTCCGACGGGATGCGGCACAGGACCCGCTGCCGCTGAGGGCGCGATTTCGGTCGCTTGCGAAAGCACCATTACTGCCTGGCGGCTCGGGATCAAAGCGAGGATGGTGCCGAGTACGACTACCAATCCGCCGAACCAAATGCACTTCACTAGCGGATTCAAATAGCCGTGAATCACAGGCCGGTTCGTTTCGGGGCTCCGCCCGTCATACACGAGATAGATATCGCGAAGCGGAGTGGATTGGATCCCGACCAGTGTCTGCGTGATTTGGCTCGCGAGGAAAAAGCGGCGCTCCGGATAGAGAATCATCTTGGACTTGCCGTCGCGGAAAACTTCGAGCGTGGCGCGCTCTGCTTGGTAATTGGGCGTTTGGATCTGGTCGAAATTCTGGGAGACGATGTCGTACGGCCCGAGCTTCATATGCGCGCCCGGCGGCATTTCTTGCTGCACGTCGCGATTGAAAGCGGATCCGGCGATGCCGATGAAGATCAGCACCATCCCGAAATGCACCACGTAGCCGCCATAGCGGCGCGTATTGCGCATCGTAAGCTGGCCCGTCGCTGCGAGAAGATTTACGCCGCTCCGCGCGGCAATCACGCGCGCGCCGCGCCAAAACTCAGCCACAATCGTCAGCACAACGAATACCGACAGGATCAGGCAAATCAGCGGATAGATCAGCCGGAAGCCCGCGACGAACGCGATCACTCCAGCCACGAGTCCGCCGGCCAACGGCCATAGGAAATTTCGCCTCAAGCCGTCCAAAGAAGTTTTTCGCCAGGCAAGAAGAGGACCCACTCCGGTGAGCAGGATCAGGAAAAGCGCAATGGGGACGTTCACCTTGTTGAAGAACGGAGGTCCGACGCTGATCTTTGTCCCCTGCACCCATTCGGAAAGAACCGGAAAGAGCGTTCCCCAGAGCACCGCGAAGCACGCCGCGAGAAGAATCAAATTGTTGAAGAGAAAGCTGGACTCGCGCGATACCAGCGAGTCGAGTTGGTTGTCGCTTCGCAGGTAGTCGCGATTTTTCCAATACGCCAAAGCGCAGGCGATAAACGTCACCGCCAGGAAAGAGACGAACCAGGTGCCGATGGACGACTGCGCGAAGGCATGAATCGAGCTGACGATTCCCGAGCGCGTCAATAGCGTCCCGAGAATGCACAGCATGAACGTGGTGAACACCAGCCAGACATTCCAAACCTTCATCATCCCGCGCTTCTCTTGCATCATCACCGAATGTAGAAACGCAGTTCCGGTGATCCACGGCAGCAGCGAGGCATTCTCAACCGGATCCCATGCCCAGTATCCTCCCCAGCCCAAAACGGCGTAGGCCCAGTGCGCGCCGAGCAAAACTCCGAGCGTCTGAAACACCCAGGCGATCATCGTCCAGCGCCGCGTGATGTGAATCCATTTCTCTCCGGGATAACGCCCGAGAAGCGCAGCCATGGCAAACGCAAACGGCACGCTGAAGCCCGTATAGCCGAGATACAGCATCGGAGGATGAATCACCATTTCCGAATACTGCAGCAGCGGCGTAAGACCGTGGCCGTCCGCCTGAGATACAACTGTAAATGCACCACCGGCGCCGGCATGGCCGAGAACTTGGAATGGGCTGGCGACGAAATTATTGAGAGTGAGGAAAAAAAGCTGCACGCAGGCGAGAACAACTCCCACGTAGGGCATAAGTTCCGGATGCTTCCGACGGTTCAAGAACAGCGCGAAAAATGCGTAAATCGAAAGCAGCCAGCTCCAGAACAGGAGCGAGCCTTCCTGGCCCGCCCAGAGAGCGGCGAACTTGTAAAATCCCGGGAGATCCCGATTGCTATGCTCCGCGACATACGCCATCGAAAAATTGTCGGTGAAGAACAAATACTCCAGGCAAGCGACCGCGAGCGTAACCAGGCAAAAAACCGCGATGCCGGCATGACGCGAACTCTTCGTGAGCAGAGGATTCCGAGTGCGAATGGCAAGAATGCCGGCAACGATTGCATAGCCGGCTGCGATCAACGCGAGCAGTAAGGAGAATGAGCCGAAAATATCCACTTAAGAGATGGTCCTCGATTAACTCTGGCCCTTCGGATAAGCGTCACTCGCGCCGGATGTTTGCCCACCCTGTTGCGGCACGGCCTCATACTTCGAAGCGCACTTGGCCTGAACTTGCTCGGCGTTAAACCGCCCATCTGGCTGCAAGCGTCCCTCTACCAGCGCCTGGGCTCCGTCTTTGAATGTGTCAGGCAGAGGATCGCGGCCGGCGTAGCTCACATTCAGCGTTCTTCCCTGCTCTTCGAGAACGAATTCCACTCGCCCCGGCAGGTGCTGGATCGAGCCTGCGCGCACGTCACCACCGATGCGCATGCGCTGATTCAACGATGATCCGTGCAACGTCGCGATTTCCGAAAGCGTGTGGTAGTACGTTTTGCTCTGAGTGAATCCGACGTAGGCGAGCGACAGCAGGGTGACTATAATGATCCCGGAACCGACCACGAACTTCGTCTGAGCCTTCATAGAGAGCACCGCCCTAAACCCGCGATATCAGGCACTGATGATAGCACAATGGAACGACACAGGCTGGGGGCGGCGCAAATCGGCTGCGAACGAATGGATCTACGGCTTGACCTCGTGGCCGAGCTTCGATCGCAGGCACCCGACCAGCTCGGGCGCGAGTTCCGAGATATTCATGCCCTCCGAGACCATGAACTTGCAACTCAGGATGGGCCGCGACTGGTCGTCGTCAGGCAACTGGCAATTCACGCGGCAATACTGGCAGTCTTGATTCCAGCAGAACCGCCCGTACGGGATCGTTTCCGGGCTGATGAATTGAAAACAACGGAGCACCGAATTCTTCTCCGGGACGAGGAACGTCCGTCCAAGAATGTTGATCTCCACCAGCCTCTCGAATGGACGAAACACCTCGGACATGGTCACAATTCCCCCTGGGCCCGTCTGAACGTAAACTTACGAGAGAGACGCGAGCGTAGCAACATCGGCAACAGCGGACGTGCCCAATTCTCCAATGGCTGCGAGTCGTGACCTTCACGGCTAGAGGGAGAGGCTACTGGAAATGAATATCGCGGAACAAATCAGGCGAAGAACTGGCCCATGCGGCGGAATTTTTCGTAGCGCTGCGATAAAAGATCGGCTGGCGCCATCTTGGCGAGATGCCGGAGCGACGTCTGAAGGACATTATCGAGAGTCCTGGCCGTGGACTCGGGATCGAGATGCGCGCCGCCTTCGGGTTCAGGCACGATTTCATCCACCAGCTTCATCTCGAGCAGGTCTTTCGCGGTGATGCGCAGAGCTTCGGCGGCGATTTCGGCCTTCGTTGAATCGCGCCACATGATCGAAGCGCAGCCTTCCGGCGAAATCACCGAGTACACCGCGTTTTCGAGCATGTGCACGCGATCGCCGAGAGCAATCGCCAGCGCGCCGCCCGAGCCGCCTTCTCCAGTGACGGTCACCAGAATCGGCACCGGCAGCCGGGCCATCTCGCGCAGATTTTTGGCGATGGCCTCGGCTTGGCCGCGCTCTTCCGCGCCCACGCCGGGATAGGCGCCAGGTGTATCAACGAACGTAAAGATCGGCCGTTTGAACTTGGCGGCGAGCTGCATCACGCGCAGCGCTTTACGGTAGCCTTCGGGCTTCGCCTGTCCCCAGTTCCGCGCTACGCGCTGCTTGGTGTCGCGGCCCTTCTGTTGCCCAATCACCATAACCGGCTTGCCGTGAAAGAACGCCATGCCACAAATCAGTGCGGGATCGTCCGCAAAGGCGCGGTCGCCGTGGATTTCGCTGAAGCCTTCGAAAATCATGCGGACGTAATCGAGCGTGTACGGGCGTAGCGGATGGCGTGCAAGCTGAACGCGCTGCCAGGCGCCAAGATGCGAGTAGAAATCGTGCTTGAGTTCAGCGACTTGCCGGCGCAGACGCTCGATTTCCTCTTCGGCATTGTCGCCGTTCGGGGATAAGCGCAGCAATTCCTCTACGTCGCGCTCCAGCGCGTCGATCTCTTTCTGGCGTCTTTTTTCGCGTTCGTCCATTCGAGCTTTAAGGGCGGCTTTTCCGCTACTTCTGCATCACAATCGCATCGGGCCCGCAAATTCCGCGAATACGGTCGAGCAGTTCGGGGTCGACTTGCACACTGCGAGCAGATTCCAGCTTGGCCTCGCTGCCGTCGTCGCTCAGCAAATCAAATTCTACGCGGCAACGTCCCGGCCGGCTGGCCATCAATTCATCGAGTTCGTTGAGCATTCCCTGATCGGCAGCCTTCAAATCCACGCGCACACAGAGCAGCGCAGGCACGCGCTGCAGCATCTGGTCGATGGGCCGGGCTTCGGACACAGCCACCCGCGTCCCAACCTCCTCGACGTTGACGCGCCCTTTGATCACCAATGGCGTCCCGCTCTTCAGCACCGGCTCGAGCCGCTGGAAAGCCTCTGGAAAAACGAGCGCCTCAACGATCCCGGTCTGATCCTGCAGCGTGGCGATCGCCCATCGCGCGCCCTTCTTCGAGCGCATCGGACGCGATTGTACGATGATTCCCGCCACAATTATGTCGCTGCCGTTGCGCCGCCCTTCTAGCGAGCCGATCTCCACTGCGTTCAACTCTTTCAGCCGCCCGGCAAATTTATCCAGCGGATGACCGGAGATATAAAAGCCGAGCATGGCGTATTCGCCGGTGAGCCGCTCCTCCTCCGTCCATTCATCCACGCTGGAAACTCGGTGCGGCTCCGCCGCGGACGCCATCACCGGGGCCGACGTGAAGAACACGCTTTGTCCGCTCGACCGCTCGCGATGCAGCCTCTGGCCATACTTCATCGCTTCGTCCAGGTCGGTCCAGTGACTCGCTCGGTTCCCAGGCAGCGAATCCATCGCACCAGACTTGATCAAGCTCTCCAGCACGCGGCGATTCAAAAGCCCGGTGTCCAGCGATTCGCAGAACTCGAAAAAATCACGGAATTTTCCCCGCTTCTCGCGAGCCTCGCAGATTCCTTTCGCGGTATTCTCGCCGACGTTCTTGATCGCCGCCAGTCCGAAGCGGATGTGATCGCCGACCGGCGTGAAGTAGAGCGAGCTCTCGTGAATATCGGGGGGCAGCACCGTGATCCCCATGCTGCGCGCCTCGGCGATAAACTTCACCACCTTTTCGGTGTTTCCCGCTTCCGCCGTCAGCATGGCAGCCATGAATTCCACTGGGTAGTGCACCTTCAAATAGGCGGTTTCGTAGGCGACGATCGCATACGCGCAAGAGTGCGCCTTGGGGAAGCCGTACGCTGCGAACTCCTCCATTAAATCGAAAATCCTCTCCGCTTTTTTCGCCGGGACTTTTCGTGCCGCGCAACCGGCGAGGAATTTTTCGCGTTGGGACCGCATTTCGTGCGCTTTCTTCTTGCCCATCGCGTAGCGCAGGACATCGGCTTCGCCCAACGAGAATCCCGCCAGCCTGTTAGCAATCTGCATCACTTGTTCCTGGTAAACGATAACGCCCCAGGTCCCGGCTAAAATTTCTTCCAGCTCGGGCATGTCGTATGTGACTTTCTTCTTGCCCTGCTTGCGGGCGAGGAACTCATCGATCATCCCGCCTTGAATTGGGCCTGGACGATAGAGGGCATTCAGCGCGGTCAGGTCTTCAAGGCACGTGGGTTGATAGCGGCGAAGAATGTCCCGCATGCCGTGGGACTCAAATTGGAAGATCCCGGTCACATTGGCGGTGGAAAATAATTTGTAAACTTCGGGATCGTCAAGGGGCAGACTGGAAAGATCGAGCTCAATGCCACGATTCTCGCGAATCAGCTTCACCGAGTCGTCGATGACCGTGAGCGTCGTCAGGCCGAGAAAATCCATCTTCAGCAGGCCTATACGCCCTAACGCGTTCATGTCGTACTGCGTCGTGATTTCTTCTTTATTAGTCTTGTAGAGCGGAACGATTTCGGTGAGTGGTTGAGGAGAAATGACCACTCCGGCGGCGTGCGTGGACGCGTGCCGCGCCAGTCCTTCCAACCGCAGCGCGACGCTAATCAAGTCCTCGACGCGCGGGTCCTCGCGACGCTGCTGTGCAAGCTGCGGCGAATCTTCAAGAGCCTTCTCGAGCGTGATGTTGAGCTGGTTGGGCACCAGCTTGGCCAGCCGGTCCACCTCACCGTACGGCATATCGAGCGCCCGGCCCACGTCTTTAATCGCGGCCTTTGCGGCCATCGTCCCGAAAGTGATGATTTGCGCGACGCTTTGCTCTCCATATTTCTTTCGCACGTAGTCAATCACTTCCCCGCGCCGCCGGACGCAAAAATCGATGTCGATATCGGGCAATGAAATGCGCTCGGGATTCAAGAATCGCTCGAAGAACAGGTCGTACTGCAGCGGATCGACGTCGGTGATCCGTAGCGAGTAACTGACCAAGCTTCCGGCCGCCGAACCGCGCCCGGGGCCGACCGGAATCTCTTGTGCGCGGGCATAGTGCATAAAATCCCAGACGATCAAGAAATAGCCGGCGTAGCGCATATTCTTGATCATCGCGATCTCGTCGTTCAAACGCCGCTCGTAAGCCGCGAGTGGCTGGCGCAGCTTTCCCTGCGCCGCGAGACGCTCGAACTGGGTCATGCGCTCCGCAAAGCCCTCGCGCGCAACTTTCTCGAAATAACTCTCCGCCGTATGTCCCGCAGGCACTTGAAATTCCGGAAATGAGTTCGTAACGCGCTCGATTTTCACGTGGCAGCGTTCGGCAATCGCCACCGTGCGTTCCACCGCTTCCGGAATCTCACGAAACACCTGAGCCATTTCTTCCGCCGTCTTGAAATAGAACTGGTCGGTCGCGAACTTCATCCGGTTCTGCTCGCTCATGGTCTTCCCGGTCTGGATGCACATCAGCACTTCCTGCGCGCGCGCATCGGACTGGGTCAGATAGTGGCAATCATTCGTGGCCACGAGCGGGATTCCGGTTTCGCGGGAGAGTTTCACGAGATCGCGGTTGACTCGCGTCTCGATTTCAAGGCCCTGATCCTGGACTTCGAGGAAGAAACTGCCCTTGCCGAAAATGTCCTGCAGACGGTAAGCCGACTCTCGAGCTTTGTCGAGTTTCCCTTCGCTGACCGCTTCTGAAACTTCTCCGCGCAGGCAGGCCGAAAGCGCGATTAAGCCCTTACTATGTCGCGCGAGCAGATCGTGATCCACGCGCGGCTTATAGTAGAAACCGTCAAGAAAGCCCGTGGAGACTAGCTTGATTAAGTTGCGATAGCCCTCATCGGACTCGGCAAGAAGGACGAGATGATTCGAGCGCTCGGCCTCGGTGCCGCGCGCCTTATGGCTTCCCGGAGCGACGTAAACCTCGCAGCCGATGATTGGCTTAACGCCCCGCGTCGTGGCTTCGTGATAGAAATTTGCAGCGGCGAAGAGGTTGCCATGATCCGTCACGGCAACGGCCGGCATTCCGCGCCGCGCAGCTTCGTCTACGAGCTCCCCAATATCGCAAGCTCCGTCGAGGAGAGAGAAATCGGTATGCAGATGGAGGTGAACAAAGTTCGAGTGAGCCATGCGGGAATCTATTCTAAACCCCTGCGCAATAGTTCGCCATCAACGGCGCTCGTGAGCGCTCGGGAAAATGATCCGTTGAAGGTCGTCAACGCCGCGCTTTCGATTTATTACCCGCGGATTTCCCCGGCCGAGGTTTGTGTGCTGGCGGTTTCTTCTCAACTGCAGCCGCAGAAGCAGGGGCCGCGGGCTTCGCCGCTGCGGGCTTTGCAGGCTTGGCTTCGTTTGCCGGAGCCAGCGCCTTCGTCTCCGGCGGCGTGCCTGCTTTCGGCGCCGCCGTGGGCGCAGCCTTCGCCTCGGTCTTCTCTTTCGATTTCGATTTCTTCTTCTCTTCTTTCTTCTTCGGCTCGTCCTTGATCCCGGCGAGCTTTTTCAAAATCTTCGTGCGCTCAATCGGGTCGCGTCCCTTCCCGCGAAGCTGTGCCTCGAAAAAATCTTCGAGGATCTTGTCGAATTTCGGCCCGCGCGGCACGCCCAACGAGTCAAGCTCAGCCACCGGCATGCTCGATCGCAGCGGCCGCCACTTCTGGAGATAGTTACGAATCTTCGAGACAGGTTTCGAATCACCATACTCAGCCTGCAAGAAGGCCAGCCGTTCGGGCGGCACCGTCTCCAGGAAGAAATACGCCTCCTTCGGAGAATCCGTCTTGCGGCTCTTGAGAATCTTCAGCGCCTTCTCGGTTTCGGGGGCCAAATCGTTTATCGCGTCAATCGTTTTTGCCGGAAGCTCCAGATGGCGCAATGCGGCGGCGGCCTCGCGGCTCTTGAGGCGCTTCAGAAGAAAATAAACCGTCGCGAGCGTCAACCGCGGCCGAATCCCCACAGAGAGAAAACTCTCGCGCGCGCGGCTGAGACGCGTGAATCCGTCATAATCCGGATGCCGGCGCACGAGCTGCGGATGAATCGCGGCAATCAAGCCGTGAGCTTCCCACTGCTTCAGCACTCCAGCCGGGTTGTCTTCTCTTCCGAGTTGCAGCACTTCCTTGCCAACGGCTGCGGGATCAAGATTCTCATGCAGCCGGCGCCCGATCGCGAGTTCAAACCACTCTTGTGTGCGCTGCTCCATCTTGAAGTCCATGCGCACGCCATAGCGCAATATTCGCATGAGCCGGATCGGCTGGTTCGTGAAGGCGTGAATAGAGAGCGCACGCGTTTCTCGCTTCTCGAGATCGGCCAGGCCGTTCGTCGGATCGAGCAGCAAACCGCGCGATGCGGGATTCAGCGAAATCGCCACGGCATTCAAGGAAAAGTCCCTGCGGCGCAAATCTTCCATCACCGTGGACCAGCGGATTTCCGGCTTGGCGCCGGGCCGCTCGTACACTTCGTCGCGCGCGGCCGAGATTGAGCCGTCCGCGTCTCCGGCGAACACCACCTCGTAATGCCGCAGCCGCTCATCCTCGGAGATGATTCGCGCGCCGCCTTTTTCCAATTCGCGCACCATGCGCTGCGGATTTCCTTCGATGGTGAAATCCAGGTCGCGAATCGGCATTCCCGAGATCAGATCGCGAACCGCGCCACCCGTGAGGTACACGTTCGAATCCTGTGCGCGCGCCAATTCCTGTACGCGCACAAGCGCCGCCCGCTGCTCGGGCGAGAGCCGGCTTTCCAACAAAAACATGTAATCAGGCATGAGAGCTTCGGCCTCCACCGATCAGCCAATGTATCGTTTGACTGTGAAGCGCCCTTAGGGCGCCGAACTTCCTTACCGGGTCCCCATTTCGAAATGCTGTGCGATTCGATTCCAGCAACTCAAGCTCGCGGATGGTGCGCGCGGTAAACCTGCTTGAGCCGTTCCTCGACCACGTGCGTGTAAATCTGCGTCGTGGCAATATCCGTGTGACCGAGCATCATCTGCACCGCGCGCAGGTCCGCGCCGCGATCCAAGAGATGAGTTGCAAAGCTATGGCGCAGCATGTGCGGCTTCAACTTCTTCCGCAACCCGGCCCTCCTGCCGCAGTCCGAAACCGTCTTCCAGAAACTATGCCGGGAACAGGCACCACCGTGCCTGTTTAGAAAGAGCAGTTCAGG
Organism: uncultured Acidobacteriota bacterium; assembly: GCA_963841235.1. Classification (GTDB taxonomy): domain Bacteria; phylum Acidobacteriota; class Terriglobia; order Acidiferrales; family UBA7541; genus Palsa-147. Next base: position 78,134 of record CAWJBU010000007.1, read on the forward strand.
AGAATCCTCGCGCGCAAGCTTCGGACGCGAGTCCCGCAAGTAACGCTGCACGATCTCGAGAGCCTGGCGGCCGATGGGAACGAGGCGCTCCTTGTTTCCCTTCCCCAGGCAGCGAACGTACCCCGAATCGAAATGAATGTCGCTGAGCCGAAGCCCGCACAATTCGGAGACGCGCAAGCCCGCGGAATACATCACTTCAATCATCGCTTTGTCGCGCAGACCAACGATCGTCCCGGCATCAGGCGCGGCGAGCAGCCGATCTACTTCCTCCACGCTCAAAAACATCGGCAGCCCCATGCGGAAGCGCGGCGATTCTACCGTCTCCGTGGGGTCCTCTTTCACGAATCCTTCGATCAAAGCGAAGCGGAAGAACTGCCGCAAAGTTACCAGGTGGCGGGCGACCGACCGGCTGTCCAGCTTGCGGTCATAGAGCGACCGCAGGAAGTCGACGATCGTGTCTCGCGTCGCGCCCTCGAGCCTGAGCCTCCTCTTCGCCGTGAACTCCTGAAATTTCTCGACGTCGCGGCGATAGGCGTCATGCGTGTTCATCGAGACGCCCTTCTCGACGCGCAGATAGCTCAGAAACGCATGAATCACGCCTTCCAACTATTCTCCCTTCAAATACTGAACGCACCCGACGGTCGGCGCTACGCGACTACGCCGCGCCACGAACGCCAACAGCGCTGCGCGCGTAGGCGATGACTTCATCTACCTCATCACAACGAAGCGCCCGGGCGGCTGTAAGATAAACTCCCACCGCTACAATAATCATTCCCGCCAATGTCCCTGCCTGAATCAAGTAGCGCTGCAACGAATCGAACTGCACCCAACGCAGCATCGCGACGCAAGCAATAGCCATGGCTAGGACGCATGCAACTGTCTTTGCGAACGAACCGAGCAGAACCCAGCCTCCGACCCGCCCGAACCGTCGCCGAAAGATCACAAACAACGCGCCGATATTTATGTACGCCGCAAGCGAGGTCGCCAGCGCCGGACCACCGTTGGCAAGCGATCTCCACAGCCAATGCAGAAAAATCGCATTCCCCAAAATATTCACGGCCAGCGCAATTGCCGCGACGCGTACCGGCGTCACGGTATCCTGCAGCGAGTAAAAAACTGGCACAAGCAACTTCACCGCTGCGAACGCCGGCAATCCAAGCGAATAGAACAGCAGCGGCCGCAAAGTGAGAGCGGTTGAGCTAGCCTCGAATCTCCCGTGTTGGAACAGCACGCGCACGATGGGCTCACGCAGCAAGATCAGTCCAACGGCCGCGGGAAACGTTACGAACGAGACGACGCGCAACGCAAACCCAAACGTCGCCGTCATATCGCCGAATCGTCCCTGTTGCGCTTGCTGCGAAAGCGTCGGCAGCAGCGCCGTGGAAATAGCAATCGCGAAGCTGCCTAGCACAAGTTCAACCACGCGGTCCGCCACATAAAGCGAGGTAATGCTCCCCGCGGGCATCTTCGGCGACATCGCGAAAATCGTGTTCACGAAGAAATTAACTTGATAAAGCCCCGCGCCTAGAAACGCTGGCAACATCAAGCGTCCCACCGTGCGGACTCCCGGGTCCGACAATGACGGACGAAATCGGAATCGCATGCCGCGACGAACCAGCGCAGGCACCTGCATGAAAAACTGCAGCGCGCCCCCTACGAGCACTCCCGCAGCCAGCGCCACCGCCGGGCTCCGATACGGCTCCGGCGCCCAATTAATGATCGGCTTGTAAACCACAGCCGTCGAAAACAGAATCAGCGTCAAATTGAAAACGATCGGCGTCGATGCCGGCAATCCGAACACCCGGAAACTGTTTAGGATCGCCATCGCCAAAGCCGCAAGCCCAACAAAAAGCACATACGGAAAAATAATCCGATTCAAATAGACCGCAAGTCCCCAGTCGAGCCGGTTCGCGCCAAAGAGCGTAAAGAGATAGATCACCTGCCGTGAGAAGATGACCCCGAGCACGGCGATGGGCACCAGAATTAGAGTCAGAGTCCAGAATGCCCGCTCGGCGAATTCCCAGGTCTCTCGCGCCGACTTTCGAGCCACGTAGCCGGTGAATACTGGAATGAAGGACGCGGACAGCGCCCCTTCTCCCACGAGCCGGCGTAGCAAATTGGGAATCCGAAACGCCAGAATGAAGCAGTCCGCCGCCACCGACGTACCCAGCAGCAGGGTGATTCTCTGATCCCGTAAGTACCCTAAAATGCGGCTGATAATGGTTGCTAAGGTGATGGAAGAGGCGGATTGGAGGACCTGCCGGTGTTCGGTCAATCGCCGAGTTCTCCGTTGCTAACCCTTTTATCGCCAACAACTTGACAATGGTTGACGGCAAAGATAACATAACCTCGTGATTTTCGCAACTCTCCTGCTAAAGTGCTCCTGAAGTGAAAGTCCGCTCCAGCACACCTACGCGAAAGAAAGCCGTCGTCCTCCTACTCGACCTGACTCCCCTCAAAGGCTACCTCAACCCGGCAAGTTTGCCCGGCACCGATAGCATTGACCTCCTGACGCCGGACGGCGAACACCAGGCAGTCCCGGCCAGCGAAATCAAGGCCATCTATTTCGTCGATGATCTGAACCTTCCTTACGAGCCTGAGCGCAAGTCCTTCCTCAGCCGCCCAAAGCTAGAAGGCCTCTGGTTGAAGCTTACGTTTCGGGATCGCGACACTCTCGAAGGTATCGTGGTGAACGAACTCCTGGAAATTCTCGATCGCGGCATCCAATTCATCCCGCCCGATCTGCACGGAAACTGCTCTCGAGTCTACGTCCCGCGTTCCGCCCTGACTGAGGTAAAGGTGCTGGGCGTAGTCGGAGCAGCAAAACGAATCCCCCGAGCCGCAGCCGTCGCTGTGCCAGCGCAACCCAAGCTTTTCGAGGAATAACCCCACATTGCCGTCGAATTTGTTTCTCATCAAAAATGGGAATCGCACCTCGAAACACCCGCATTCGTTCCAAACTGATGTAAATTGAGCGTCAGAAGTAGAGGAGAACCACCATGAAACTCGGCGAGCTCGCCGAACGGTTGGGCTGTGCGCTCGAAGGGGACGCGGCGATCGAAATCATCGACGTCGTTGGAATCGAGGAAGCCGGCAAGGGCCATCTAACATTCCTCAGCAATCGCCGCTATCGAGCAGCAGCCGCTGGCACGAGAGCCTCTGCTATTCTCGCTGCGCCCGACGACGGCCCCATGCCCGTAGCAGTACTGCGCTCGAAGAATCCATACTTGGATTTCGCCCGCGCTCTCAGCATGTTCCATCAAGCTCCGAAATACGCACCCGGAATTCATCCCACGGCAAGCATCTCAGCCTCAGCGCGCATCGGCGCCAACGCCCACATCGGCCCATACTGCGTAATCAGCGAAAATGTCGCCATCGGCGACAACGCCGTCCTCCACAGCTTCGTCACCATCTATCGCGGCGCGCAAATTGGCGACGATTTCATGGCTCATTCGCACACCGTCGTGCGCGAGCGCGTCCGCATAGGCCATCGCGTGACGCTGCAGAACGGCGCCGTCGTGGGCTCGGACGGTTTCGGCTTCGCCAAGCAAGCCGACGGCACGTGGTACAAGATTCCCCAGACCGGTATCGCCGTGATCGGCGACGACGTAGAAATCCAAGCCAACAGCACGCTAGACCGCGCCACGATGGGCGAAACTCATATTGGCAACGGTGCTAAGATCGACAACCTGGTCCACGTAGCCCACGCCGTAAAAGTCGGCGAGAATACGCTACTCTGCGCGCAAGTAGGAATCGCCGGTTCAGCTAAAGTGGGGAATAATTGCGTACTCACCGGCCAGGTCGGCGTCGTAGGACATCTCACCATCGGAGACGGCGCGGTAATCACACCGCAGAGCGGCGTACCGAATGACGTGCCCGCAGGAGCTCTCTATTCCGGCTCACCGGTAATCGAACACAAGAATTGGCTGAAATCCATCGCAGTCTTCAGCCGTCTGCCGGAATTGCAAAAACAAGTGCGGGAGTTGACCGCCGAAGTAGCGCGCCTGCGCTCGCGGACCTGACGCTTAATTAAGGATGCGAGAGGTTCATCCGCGCAATGGTAGGGGCGTCCGCCTAGGCCGACTGCGAAAGGATTTTCGCGCTACTTTCGCAAAGTTGTCAATGAAATGGCATCCGCGAAGGATCGAGACCGCTAATCCTCTAACGGTCTCTGTTCTTCAGGCAAGCCTGCGGCGACCAAAGCGAAGACTCGTTTCCGCAGCGCATCTCTCTGCTCGAATTTATACTCCGAGGCATCAACAGCCGGCCCGAATCGCACCGTCATGTCCCCCGGCCGGACAAACCACTCGCCTTTGCGCATCAACTTCTGCGACCCCACCAGCGACACCGGCACGACCATAGCCCCCGACTCGATGGCCATCACAAAAGTTCCATTCTTGAATGGTTTCAGATGTCCATCGCGGCTGCGAGTACCTTCGGCAAAAACGAGGAACGACGTGCCGTCCCGCAGGTACTCGATCGCCTTGTCCACCGCCGCAGACGATTCATCTTTGTTGCCGCGATCCACGGGTAGAATGCGCACCTGGTGCAGCGCCGTCGCCAGCACCGGAATCCGATACACTTCTTTCTTCGCCAGAATCGCCACGCGCCGCGGAATATAGGGCACCAGCGCCGGGGGGTCCACATTGCTTACGTGATTCGAAGCGAAGATGCACGTGCGCGCCGGAATATTCTCCGCTCCCTCGACGTGCACTCGAATCCCGGCCATGCGCAAACCTAGCCGAACCGCTTTCATAGCCATCTGGTACATCGGATCGGGCTTCCCGCTGATGGCCGTGTAGAGAATATAGAAAGGCAGAACCAGATACACCGCGAGGGTGAAGTACGCGACGGCGATGATCGTGCGGATCATTCCGGTTCAGTTCGTCGAGCCGCGCAGCATACCTTCGCGAATGCGCCGCTGCTTTTCCGTGGGATTCGCGATTTCTTCGATCGAAAATTGGCTCTCTTCTCGCGAGCCAAGCTTCACAGACACGTCCTGCTCCTGCGAGTCGCGCCGGATGCGAAGCGGTAAAGTGTCTCCCGGAGCGCGGCTGCGCATCCAGCGGTACTGCGCCTGAGAGGTGTTTTCTCCGTTGATTTGTACAATCATGTCTCCCTGGCGCAGACCGGCGGCCTCGGCGTTGCTTCCCGGCGTGACTTCGGAGACGAGCAAGCTTGAGCTGGGGCCGCGTGTCATGCTAAACCCGAAATCGGCGCTGGTCTTGTTCCCTCGACTCAACCGCAGGCCCGCCCGCGCAAGAAAGTCGTCGTAGGGCAGTGCGTCCACGCCTCCAACGTAGCGGCGAAAAAATTCTTCGAATGGCTTCCCGGCAACTTCTTCTATCGTCGCGCGGATGTCGCCGCTCTCGTTGTAGAAGCGCCCGCGCTTCGCGAATTCCTCATTCATCGCGCGCATCACGTCGTCGAGCGACTTCTTGTTGTCCGTGTCGTCGCGAATCGCGATGTCCAGCAGCACCCCGAGTATCTGCCCCTTGTTGTAATACGAGATGCTGCGCTCGGGCGAATAGTAGGAGTCGTACTTCTCCAGCCAGGCGTCTAGACTCGACTCCTCCACGCTCTGCCACAACCGCGCCGGGCTAGAATCGAGGCGCTGAATCTGTTCCCCGAGATCTCCGTAGAACTGCCGCGAATTCCACACGCCTGACCGCACCAGCGCGAATGACCCGTAGGTGCTGGTCACTCCTTCGGCGAACCACAGCGCTCGCGTGTACTGCTCCTTCGAATAGTCCACCGGCTCGAGAGCCTGCGGACGAATGCGCTTGACGTTCCACACGTGAAAAAATTCATGCGCAGCAATCCCCATTGCCCCGGGCTCCGAACTTGCGGCGATCGCTGTACAATTCGAATGTTCCATCCCTCCGCCGCCGACTTCCATATAAGGCCCGAGATGGAAAAAGAACGTGTACTCGTGGAACGGCGCTCCGCCCATCATGCTGAGTTCATATTTCACGATGCGATGCAGATCGCTCTCGAACTGCGGCTTCTCCCACTCCTTTGCGTCGATCACCACGCGGAAATGAGACCCCGCCTCGTCGAAGCCAAAATCTGAGAAGCTCCCCGCCTCCACTGGCGCGTCGACGAGCTTGTCATAGCTCTCGGCAGTGAAAGTGTTCTCGGCTTTGCCCTCTTGCAGTTCTGCAGCGATGTGCCATCCAACGGGAACGTGCTCAAATGTTACTTGAGTGTCCTCACTGCGACGATCGGGCAAGTACATGAGGATCTCGGCAAGGTTCACGAACGCATGTTCGCTGTTCAATTGTGAATTGAAGGGCCCCGGATCGTTCCACTCGATTTCGTAGTGAATAACGAACGCGGCGTTAACATTGCCGGAAGTCCCGCCATCGCTGCGCCCGATTGTCCATGTCTGCTTGTCGACCGAAATCAGCCGGACTGCGCCGCCACTGCTGTCCGAGCTATCGATTGCCACGAGATGTAAATCGCGGACGCGATACGCAAAATCCCGCACCTGGTACAGCGCGTTCCACGCCGGCAGCGACACCTTCGTCCCCAACGGCACGGGCGGGACTTGAATTTCGACTGCGAACAGATGCTTCTCAGGGTGTTCGAAGGAGACTCTATATCGGATCGTCGCCGAGCCAGAGCGGCCTGCGACCGGCATTAGAAGTAGCAGAAGAAAAACAAATCGCCGCGCGAATCCAATCACACGCGCGCTCCCGTGTGCGCCGCCAATTTCTCCAGCAACTTCGCACTCAATCCATCGAAGCTGCCGTTCGACATAATCAGAACCACATCCCCCGGCCGCGATTCCGCCGCGAGATATTCGGCGATTTCTTCCGCCGAGTCAAACGCCCGCGCCGGACGCCCGTGCGCGCGAACATCTTCCGCCACCTTCTCAGGAGAGAAGCGATCTTCGTCCTTCAGCAATTGCGCCCGGCTGACCGGACCAATCAACGCCGCATCGGCCAGCGCTAGTGCCTCGGGCAGCACCTTCTCGAACACTTTGCGCCGCATCGTGTTCGATCGCGGTTCGACGGCTGCCCAGATTCGCCGTCCGGGCCAGCGCATTCGCGCGGCCTCGAGCGTCAAGCGTATGGCCGTCGGGTGATGCGCAAAATCTTCGACGACGGTTACGCCGCCGGTGTCGCCTTTCAATTCCATGCGCTTGCGCACATTTTGAAACGTCGCCAGAGCCTGCTCGATCGCCTCGCATTCCACTCCGCGCCCGTACGCCAATCCGATCGCCGCCAGCGCGTCGAGAATCATGTGCCGCCCGGCAACAGGCGTACGAATCCGCGCCACTTCTTTGCCGCGGTAAGCCACGCGAAACACCGTCGCGTTGTCCTCCCAAAGCATGTCGCCGGCCGACCAATCGCACTCGCCCGTTAGGCCGTAGGTCTCAACCTTACAAAACGCCTTCTCCGTGCAGCGGCGTACTTCCTCGCTCTCGCCCCAAACCAGAATCCTTCCGCGGCGCGGCACCAGATTCACCAGCAACCGAAACTGCTTCGCAATCGAAGCCAGGTCGGGATAAATATCCGCGTGGTCGTATTCCAAGGAAGTGAGAATCAATTCGTCGGGATGGTAGTGCAGAAATTTCGGCCCGCGATCGAAAAAGGCGGTCTCGTATTCATCGCCCTCAATAATGAATTCTTCGCCTCCGCCCAACCCATAGCTGCGATCGCCGAAGTTCGGCGCCACTCCTCCGACAAGAAAATCCGGCCGCCTTCCGGCTACCTGAAAAATCCACGCGAGCATCGCCGTCGTAGTCGTCTTGCCGTGTGTCCCGGCGACTACGATCGATATGTGCTTCGGAATGAAGAACTCCTCGAGGACTTCAGCCATCGAGCAGTAGGAAATCTTCTCGTCGAGAATGTGCTCGAGTTCCGCATTCCCGCGCGCTATGACATTGCCGACGACCGCCAGATCGGGCGCAGGCTTCAGATTCTCAGCGCTAAATCCCTCGTTCCACGGAATCCCCAGCGACGCGAGCAGCGTCGAAGCCGGCGGATAGACGTTCGTATCCGAACCCGTGACGTGATAGCCGCGTTCCTTCAGCATCCCGGCAACAGGCGCCATCGCCGCTCCGCCAATCCCCAACAAATGGATGTGCCCGGAACGGCTCGCAATGTGATTTCCAATCATCAATGGCCTTCCCTGCTCATTCGCGGCATGCCGCCTCGAGAAGTTCGAGCCGCCCCGAAGCCTCGGCAACGAGCCGCGCGCGCACGCCAAGAGGAATCGTCAGCATCGGCGATTGCGTATGCCCGATCGGCGCGCCCCATACGATCGGAACGCCAAGTGGCCCACACACTCGCGCCACAACGTCGCGCACGCTCTCAGTGCCCGCAGGCGGCTCGCAATCCGGAAAATCACCGAACACGAGGCCTCGAATCTCCTTCAGCTTGCCCGCCTGGCGAAGATGCGTCAGCCCCCGGTCCACCTGCCACGGTTTCATCCCACGGTCTTCGAGCAACAGAATCGCGCCACGCGTGTCCAGTTCCCACGGCGTGCCCAGCGTCGTTTCGACAAGTGTCAAACATCCTCCGAGCAGAACGCCTTCGGCTTGCCCGCTGCTCAGAGTCTCACCGTGCAATTCGATCGCCCATCCCCATTGAGTCTCCGAAAGACCACACGAGAGCGAAGCCGCATCGTAGCCGTGCGGCGCACCAGCGCCGTGATCCAACCCCGCCGCGACCATCGGTCCATACAGACTAACCCACCCGAATTTCTGCCAGAAGAAAACCTGCAGCGATGTGACGTCGCTGTACCCGACGAAGATTTTCGGCGTCGCGTCTTTAAACGAATCCCACTCCACAGCGCCGTCGAACAGATAGCCCGATCCGTATCCGCCGCGACCACAAAAAACAGCCCGGGTATCCGGCTCCCGCAACGCCTCGATTAGTTCCCGACGCCGCTCATGAGCGCTGCCGGCAAAAAAACCATCGCGCTCCAAAAGCCGCGAATCGTGGCGCACGACAAACCCAAGCCGCTCAATCTCCGCGATTCCCTTCCGCAATCGCTCCGCTTCCACCGGGCTCGCAGGCGCCACCACCCGAATCGCGTCCCCCGGACGAAGTGCGCGAGGTTTCAGGGGCTGAGGCATCGAAGAAATCGAGAATAAGGAATTCCGCGAAGGGAGTCCATAGAGGCAGCGCGCCGGATTCCTGAATCGCAAATCGCTCGCAGGGGCGCGGCGAACACCCCCGCCCTTCAGGCGTCACGCTCGATACCAATCATTCACACGGCCCAGCGCTTATTTCTGCTCCGGCGCGGGGCTGGCCGCGACTTCCACCGGCCCATACTTCCCCAACACGTCCTTGATTTCCTTTCCATCGCCGACGCAAACGATCTGCATGTGATCGACATCCACGTATTTCTTCCCCGCCGCCTCCACCGCGGCCGCATCAATGGCCGCAATGTGCTCAGGGTACTTGTCCCAATAATCCTCGGGCAGCCCGAAGTGGTGAACATCAAGAGCGTCGCCCAAAAGTTGGAGCTGATCTTCGAGCGAAAGAGCGAAGCTCGCTACCAGCGCTCGCTTGGCCTCATCCAGCTCCGCCGCCGGAACGGGCTCCGTACGAATGCGGTTGAACTCATTGAATAGTTCGTGCAACGAGCCATCGGTGACCGCCGTCCGCACCTCGGTGTTCGCCGCCCAAGACCCGCGATACACATCGGAATTCGCACTACTGTAGGCGCCGTACGTATAGCCATGAACCTCGCGCAGATTCAGGAACAGCCGCGCGCTCGGTCCGCCTCCCACGATGCGATCCATCACGGTCAACGCGAAGTAGTCCGGATCGTTCCGCTTGATGGCCAGGTTTCCGGCAACAATATTCGTCTGCACCGATCCCGGCCGGTCGACAAGTACGATTTTCTTCGCCTGCGGCGTCGGGACTTCAGCCAGCTTCACGTCCGGCGGCGCCGTCTTCGGCCACGCGCCGAAATATTTTTCGACAAGCTTCAGCAGGGCTTCGGTATTCACGTCGCCGACAATTCCCAGCACCGCGTTCCCCGGCACGTAATACTTGTGGTGATACTCGGTTAGCATTTCCGAAGTCACAGCGTTGATCTGCTCGGGCGTCGGCGCCGTCACGGCATAATTCGTGTCGCCATAGAGCGCCTTGTGAAATTCCTTGTCGGCCAGGAAATAGGGCCGCGACATCTCATCCTCGAGATCCCCGAGCTGCCGCTTCTTATATTTCTCCAGCTCCTCAGGCGGAAACGAAGGATGGATTACGATGTCGCTCAACAGATCAAACATCGTCTCCGTCGAATCCGTAAGGCCAGCGATGTAAATAGACGACTCGCTTCCTCCAAATTCGGCCGCGCTATTCAGTTGCGCGCCGATCTCATCTGTCGCTCCGGCGATCGCGGCGCTATTCCGCTTTGCGGTGCCCTCGCGCAGCATTTCCGCCGTGAATTTCGCCAGCCCTGGCGAAGGATCGGCGATCGCCCCGGGCTCCATCTCGAGTTCCAACGCAATCGTCGGAAGCCGATGGCGCTCGAGAATCAGAACCGTCATGCCATTGGCCAGTTTGTGCGTCGAGGCCTGCGGAAGCTTGACCTTCAAAATCTCTTTGCTGACCGGCGCCCGATTCAACCGCTCCACTTTGGAAAGCGGCACGGATTTGTCCTGGCCGCCACCAGCCTGCGCAAACGCCGGAGCCGCAACAACTGAGGCCAATCCGCAAGCGACCAATGCACCGCCAACGATCCACGTGATGGCTTTCACTGTGCACCTCCCTGTGCCGTGCCCGCTTCCGTTTTCCCAGGAAGCGTGATCACCACAGACCGCTGGTCGCGTTCGAAGTACTTCTTCGCCACGGCATTCACTTCATCGACCGTTAAGGCGTCGTAATTCGCACCCAGGGTGTTCAGCAGATTTGGATCGTTGAATTTCACCGAGAAATCCCCCAACGTAACCGCCATATACAAATCCGAAGACCGCGTTTGTATCCATCGCCGCCGCAGGATGGCCTTAGCCTTCGTCAATTCCGCTGCAGTGACGCCATCTTTCGCCACCGCAGAAATCTCTGCATCGATACCTTTCTCCAGGTCCTCGACCGTGACCCCGGGCCGGGGCGTCGCATTGACATAGAACAAGCTTGGACCGATGCGCGAATCCGAATAGGCTGCGACCTGAATCGCGAGCTGCTTATCCTTCACAAGATGCTGGTAAAAACGCGAACTGCGCCCTTGTCCGAGGATCAGCGAAAGTGCACTCGACGCGCGGCTCTCCGGAGTATTTCCGCGCGGAATGTGATACGCCATGAAAACCTGCGGCAGCCGCGCGAGCTGATCGTAAACCGTCTCGCGCCGCTCGCCATAATGCGCGTCCTCGTTCAAGTCAGGCCCCGGCGGAATCGTCTGCGAGGCGATCGATCCAAAATATTTCTTCACCTTCTCAAGAGTCGCATCGGGATCGAGATCCCCGACGAGCGTCAGCACCGCATTGTTCGGCGCGTAATAGATTCGGAAGAAGTCGCTCACATCATCCACGCTCGCCGCGTCGAGATCCGCCATTGAGCCTATGGTCGAGTGCTTATACGCAAAGTTGTCGTACGAAAGATTGTCAAGATCAAGCTCCGCTTTGCCATACGGCTCGTTATCCACGCCCAGCCGCCGCTCTTCCTGCACCGCGTTCCGCTGGTTATCCAGCTTGTCCTTCGTGATCGTCAAAGATTTCATGCGGTCGGATTCCAAGAACAGCCCCAGATCGAGCTGGTTCGTCGGCAATTCCTCAAAGTAGGTCGTGCGATCCTCATTGGTCGTGCCGTTCATCTCGCCGCCGTTGTTGAAGATCAAGATGAAGTGCTCGCCCTTGCCGACATTCTCCGAGCCTTCGAACATCATGTGCTCGAAGAGATGAGCGAATCCCGTGCGCCCGGGCCGTTCATTGCGGCTGCCGACGTTGTAGCAGACATCGATGGCGTACACGGGCGCAGAGTGGTCCACGATGAGCAGCACTCGGAGCCCATTCGAAAGCTTGGTGTCGATTATCTTCACCGGCGGAACGGTCAATTCCCCGCCGGCGGGCGGAGGGCCGTCGCCCGCGCGAGAGCTGCGCACGAAGAAACTTCCGCCCAAAAGAGCGGCCAGCACAAGGCTGGTTCCCAGAACTACGCCCCGGCGCTGGATTCGAATTCGCTTCATCTGTCTCACCTCCGAGCACACACCTCATTATTTCGACGTGCCGCAACGCAGATTGTTGGCAGACTAAATTAAGAACCGCTGGTTTCTACGGCGCCGCGGACATCACGCCAATGAGAACGTCTCCCACACCGTTGAGGTTTCCCTTCAGACCGGGCACGGGGCCGGTGGAGAAAAGCGCAATCGCCTCGCCGTCGAGACTCACGGGCGCACCAAAACCAAACAATCCGCCGGCCAACTCGCTCGTCTTCCCCGGTCCTGACGGAGCAATCAAGCTGGTCCGCGGGACGCACGCAGACGACGCTCTCGTCCCGACGCAGGTGTCGCCGAGGAAGACGCGTATCGAGCCGCCCAGCGCGCCTCCGCCGTCGGCAATATAACTGACAAATCTTCCGTCGCCGCTGATGAATGGCGTGTGCGCATTTCCGGAACCCGGCGCTGAGATCAACGACGACTTTGGCGCGGAGGATTCCGCTTGAGGGACGTTCAAGCAGGTGTCGCGCACCACAATCTTTTGCGCATGGCTCGCGTCGCCCTCCGCGATGTTGCCTGCACGCGTCACAAACGCGACATAGCGTCCGTAATCGCTGATGGCAGGCGTAAAGCTCGCTCCATCCGCTGCGAAGCCCTCCAAACTCACCGATACCAACGCCGTGAATGGCGCACAACCCGCAGGCGCACTCTCGCCCAGGCAAGTGTCGCGCAAAAACACATTCGACGACCCCGAGAACGAACCCGCCACAAGATTTGGCGCCGCTGAATCAAACGCCACATACCGGCCATCTCGCGAGATTGACGCCTGCAAACTCGCGCCTTTGCCCGCGCCACCCGCCGCATCTTGCGAAATCAAGATCGTTCGTGGAACACAATCAGCCGGCGCGGACCCAAGACATGTATCGCGCAAATAAATCTGCGCCGCACTAGCGCTCGCTCCAGCAACAAGATTCGATGCCGCGGAAGCGAACGCCACATACCGTCCGCCTGCGCTCACCGACGGAAACTCGCTGGCCGCATCTCCCGGCATTCCCTTCGACCCCACCGAGATCAACGTCGTCGTTGGAGTGCAATTCGACGCCGCAGCGCCGCCGAGACACGTATCGCGCAAAAAGATCTGCGGCCCGGCATGGAATGAACCGAAAACGAGATTGGTTGCTAGCGAAGAAAACGCAACGTATCTCCCATCTGCGCTAATGGCCAATCCGCGGCCCAGTCCGCCATTCGGCCCGTCTCCACCCCGCGCGACATCCACCGCCGCCGTCTCCGGCGTGCAATGCGCCGCTCCCCGGCAAGTATCCCGAACGAAGACTCCCGCTTTCGTGCCGCTCGCCAACAAATTTGTCGCCGCCGATTCAAACGCCACGAACCGCCCCGTCTCATCCATCCGTGGCGCTCCGCTGGGCCCGTTCGACGCATCGCCAAATGCACTCACCGACACAAGCGTAAATGCCGCTGACTTCGAACTCACCGGCACAGACGCGCCGCCGGTGATACTGAACGCGACCGGGGCCGACGTCCCGCCGCCCGGCGCCGGCGTTGAAACCGTCACATTCGCCGAACCAGCCGTCGCGATGTCACTGGCCAGAATTGATGCCGTCAATTGCGTCGCGCTGCCAAATGTCGTAGTCCGCGGGCTACCATTCCAATTCACGCTCGAATGACTCACAAAATTGGTGCCCGTCACCATCAGCGAGAACGCCATTCCTCCCGCGGCCGTCGAGGAAGGATTCAAACCCGAGATCGCGGGCACCGGATTGTCCGCTGCATCAATAAAAAATGTCAGGCTGTTCGACGTCCCTCCACCAGGCGTCGGCGTAAACACGGTGATCTCCGCAGATCCGGGAGCGGCGATGTCGGTGGCGAGGATTTGTGCCACCAGCTGGCCGGTATTGGGATCCGGCGTGGTAGTGCGAGGGCTTCCGTTCCAATCCACCACCGAGCTATTCTCGATGTTGAGCGCCACCACGTGCAGCTGAAACGCGCCGCCTCCCGCAGTGGTGTGCTCAGGAGACATCGAGGTCATAATCGGCGTTGGATTGACCGCCGGCGCACTGCTCCCGCCGCAGCCGGCCAAACCGCAGAAAACAACCGCACCCAACATCAACCATCCGCCGAATCGGCTCAAGAGCATCCCCCGTTGCGCCTGCCAGATTTAACACGACTCCCGGCCAACCGTAAATCTCACCAGACCAATCGGATTCAGCTTCGCCGCTCCAGGTTGGCTTACATCGTTGGGCAGCCGCGCCCTCAGCTACAGCTCAAACTCTGTGAGACGATGAAATCGCTTCGCGCGCGCATGAATCTCCCTCAATGTGAGCTTCGTCAAGCGCTCCACCCCGAATTTCTCCACCGCGTAGCTCCCCAGCACCGAGCCATACACCATAGCACGCCGCAGCGCCTCGTCCGTCACGCGTCCTGCGCTCGCCAGATAGCCCATGAACCCGCCCGCAAAGCTGTCACCCGCACCGGTCGGATCGTGCACTTCCTCGAGAGGAAACCCCGGCACCGAAAACAGGAAACGATTGTGCACCATCAATGCCCCGTGCTCCCCGCGCTTGATCACTAAAGTCCTCGGCCCCATTGCAAAGATGCGCTTCGCGGCGCGCAGCAGGTTGTGCTCGCCGCTCAGTTGCCGTGTTTCATCGTCATTGATCATCAGCACGTGCGTGTGCCGCAGCGTCTCGCGCAGCTCCGCGGGCGTTCGCTCGATCCAGTAATTCATCGTATCGAGCGCCACCAGCCTTGGCTTGCCGCGAATCTGCTTCAGCACCGAGCGTTGCAACGTAGGATCAATGTTCGCGAGAAACACGTAAGGCGAATCGCGGTACGCCGCCGGCAATTTCGGATTGAACGCAGCGAACACGTTCAACTCCGTCGCCAGGGTCGTCCTTTCGTTCATGTTCTGGCTGTAGCGCCCCGCCCAGAAGAAAGTCTTTCCCGGCGCGCGCTCGAGACCCGTTACATCAATGCGATGGCCGCGCAGCACGGCTTCATCGCGTTTTTCGAAATCATCTCCCACCACGCCCACAAGTCGCACCGGCGTAAACCGGCTAGCCGCCAGCGCGAAATAGCTCGCCGCACCACCCAGCGTCCGGTCCACTTTGCCGAAAGGCGTCTCGATCGCGTCGTACGCCACCGAGCCCACCACAAGTAGAGACATCTACGCTCCCAAATTCATCACAAATATTTCCCTGCAATCGGCGCAAGCCGCCTCTTCGCCGCCGCGGGAATCAATTTGCGGTCCGTGAGAATCGCATGAGCCAGCGCCGCGCCGCACTTGCATTCCCGCGCCGACATGTGCTTCACAGCTTCACGAATCACATTCTGCGCGTTCACCGCGTTGCGTGTCAGATTCGCGATAATCGCGCTCACCGTCACCGACGCGTGCGCCGGATGCCAGCAATCGTAATCGGTGATCATCGCCACCGTCGCGTAGCAAAGCTCCGCCTCCCGCGCGAGCTTCGCCTCGGTCAGATTCGTCATCCCGATCACGTCGAAGCGAAGCTGCCGGTAGGTATGCGATTCGGCCAGCGTCGAAAATTGCGGCCCTTCCATGCAAACATAGGTTCCGCCGCGATGCACATTCACGCCCGCACGCTGGCACGCATCCCCGAGCGCACTCGATAACTGTCCACAAGTCGGCCGGTCAAATCCCACGTGCGCCACCACTCCGCCGCCGAAGAACGTTGATGCCCGGTCGCGCGTCCGGTCAAAAAATTGATCCGGAATCAGGAAATCCAACGGCGCATACTCCTCGCGGAGCGAGCCCACCGCGCTCACTGAAATCACCCTCTCAACGCCAAGCATCTTCATCGCGCAGATATTCGCGCGGTAATTGATCTCGCTCGGAGATAGCCGGTGCCCGCGCCCGTGCCGCGCCAGAAACGCCACGCGATGCCCGTCAAGCCTTCCGATCACGAACGCATCCGATGGCTCGCCAAACGGCGTCTTGACGCGAACTTCCCGCGTATCCGCCAGTCCCTCCATCGAATACAATCCGCTGCCGCCGATTATCCCGATGCGCACCGAATCGCGGGGCTTCTCCGATTTCTGCCGCGCCTTCTTCGCCATATCAATCCACCCGCGCCGGCTCGACTTCAAATTGATCGCCGCGTTGCCGCAAGTAAGCCGACGGCACGTTCGCATCGTGTGTAAATATCGCCAGCGCCTCGGTCCGCGCGATCTCCGGAATCCAGCGCTTCTTATTTTCCAGCGTCTGCATCGGATACAGGTCGTACCCCATGATCCACGGGAACGGGACATGCACAGTAGTCGGCACTAGATCCACGAAGCAAAACGCCGTCTTCCCGCCGCCCGATAGCCGTACGCATTGCATATCCGCATTGTGCCCCGGCACGCGAATCACCTCCACGCCCGGCACAATTTCACGATCCCCCTCAAGCAGCATCCACTGCCCGGCCGCCTCAATCGGCAAAAAATTGTCCGACATGTAACTCGCCTGGTCGCGTTCGTTAGGCCGCTTGGCATGTTCCAATTCGCCGAGCTGCACAACGTAGCGCGCATTGGGAAACGTGGGAACCGCGCGCCCGTCCACCATTCGCGTGTTCCAGCCGCAGTGATCGAAATGCAGGTGCGTGTTAATCACGATATCCACGTGATCGGGCTTCACTCCGTGCGCCGCGAGCCGATCAAGAAGCCGCGGCCCTTCTCCAATCGCGTAAATGTCCCGCCGCTTCGCATCCAGCTTGTCTCCTGCGCCGGTCTCGACGAGTATCGTGATTCCCCCAGTTCGAACCAGCACGCAGTTCATGCAAAGTTGGATCCGGTTTCTCTCGTCCGGCGCGATGCGCTTTTCCCAGAGCGGCTTCGGCACAACTCCAAACATCGCGCCGCCATCAAGGCGAAATCCGCCGTCGCTGACGATCGTGAACTCCAGATCGCCCAGCCTCACTTCGATTCTCCGATCCCAGCTTTCGCAAGGATTTCATTCACCGCCGAGTAAGGATCCGTCTCGCGATTCGCAATCCTCTCCGCTAACGACGCCAGTGCCGCCTCATCAATCCCCGCCCGCGTCACGCGTTCGATCAATCGCTGCTCCAGCAACTCAACCAAGCGTTGCTTCCACAGCTCGATCTCTCTAGCACGGCGATTCTCCGGTCCCGACGTGTGCTGCCGGAATCGCTCAATTTCCCGAGCGAGTTCCGATATCCCTTTGTTCTCGGTGGCGATCGTTCGCACCACAGGCGGGTGCCAGCCGCCACGTTCGGGCGCAATTGCCAGAATCGCGCGCAATTGCTCCTCGAACCGATCCGCCCCCTCGCGGTCGCACTTGTTCAACACGAAAATGTCGGCGATCTCCATCAACCCGGCTTTCAAATTCTGCACATCATCGCCCATTCCGGGCACCAGCACGACCAGCGTGCAATCCGCCAATCGCACAATCTCAATCTCGCCCTGCCCAACCCCCACAGTCTCGACGAGAACGAATTCTTTCCCCGCCGCATCAAGCAACAGCGCCGTATCACTCGTCGCCTGTGCCAGCCCGCCCAGCGATCCGCGCGTAGCCATCGATCGAATGAAAATTCCCGCGTCGGTCGCATGCCCCTGCATGCGCACGCGATCGCCCAAAATCGCGCCGCCCGTAAACGGGCTCGACGGATCGACCGCAATAATCCCCACTGTCTTCTTCTGGCCCCGGTAGTGCGCCGCCAGCTTATCCACCAACGTGCTCTTCCCCGTGCCCGGCGCGCCTGTCACTCCGATACGGTAAGCCTTCCCGGTATGCGGGAAAAGTTCACGCAGCAGCTTTTCCCCCTCGGGCTCGCGATTCTCGATCGCCGTCACGGCCCGCGAAATTGCGCGCACCTCGCCCGCGCGCACCTGCTCCGCCCAGCTTTCGGTCGTGATCGGCATCAGGCGCAATTCATGTACTTCAGGATTTCCCCAGAAGCTGCCGGGCGATGACGAGCCGCTGAATCTCGCTCGTCCCTTCGCCGATCGTGCAGAGTTTCACGTCGCGGTAATATTTCTCCGCTGGATAATCTTTAACGAATCCATATCCGCCAAAAATCTGAACCGCCTCGTTCGCCACACGCACCGCAACTTCTCCGGCGTAAAGCTTCGCCATGCTCGATTCGCGCGTAAATCTCCCGCCGCCATCATCGCCCGCGGCAATCGCGCGATCCGCCAGCCAAGCCGCGTGATACGTCATCAAACGCGCCGCCTCAATTTCCGTCGCCATATCCGCCAGCTTGAACTGTATCGCCTGAAATTCGCTGATGGTCTTTCCGAACTGCTTGCGCTGCTTGGCATACTTCAGCGACGCCTCATAAGCTCCCTGCGCCATCCCCAATCCGAGTGAAGCAATCGAAATCCGTCCGCCATCCAGAATCTGCAAACTATTGACGAATCCTTCGCCCTCTTTACCCAAAAGATTCTCGGAGGGCACGAAGCAGTCGCTGAAAATTACTTCCGAAGTATCGCTGGCCCGTAATCCGAGCTTATTCTCTTTCTTTCCCGGCTTGAATCCCTTCGTTCCCTTCTCCACGATGAACGCCGAAATCCCGTGGCTCTTCTTCGCCTTGTCGGTAACGGCCATCCCCACGCAAACGTCCGCGTAATGCCCATTGGTCGTGAAAGTTTTCGAGCCGTTGATCACCCATCCGCCGTCTTTTCGTGCCGCCATCGTGCGCGTTCCACCGGCGTCTGAACCGGCCTCCGGCTCCGTCAACGACCAGCACCCGAGTTTCTTCCCCTGCGTCAAATCCGGCAGATACTTCTTCCTCTGCGCCTCGGATCCAAATTTGTAAATGTGATTCGAGCAAAGCGAATTGTGCGCCGCCACAGTGATACCAACCGAACCATCCACCCGTGACAATTCCTCAATCACAATCGCGTATTCGACATAACCCAGCCCCGCCCCGCCATACTTCTCAGGGAAAATCACGCCCAGCAAGCCCATCTCCGCCAGCTTTGGCATGATTTCAGAGGGAAATTGAGACACCTCGTCCCACTCCATCACATGCGGCGCAATTTCGCCCTCCGCGAATTCCCGGACGCTCCGGCGAAGCTGCCGCTGCTCTTCCGTTAGCGAAAAATCCAAGTGAACCTCTCCTCGGTGTTCGACTGCCCTCTATCCTCAAATTGCGCGCGTTAATTCAAACCATCATTTATAGCACACGCCATGTCTCCGCCGCGTCGCTCCGCAGCGCACCCGCCAAACTCGCTGCGAAGAGAATTTTCCGGCCGTAGGGGCGCCGCTTGCTGCGCCCGCCCCACGTCATCCTAGCGAAAACGATCGCGACAACCTCCGCGTAACCCTATTCCGTCTTTATCGTCGTTCCTGACTCTCACGATGCCCGCCCACTTCTGCCATCACCACCCACTCGGCTTACCCGCGTTCTGCTCATCCAACCATTTCTTCAACGGCCCGTAGTAATCCAGAATCGCCGAAGCATCCAAATCCCGTTCCCCGCTGATCGCTTCCAGCGCATCCGGCCAAGGCTTGCTCTGCCCCATCTCCAGCATCTTCTTCAGCCGCGCCCCCGCTGCCTTGTTGCCGTAAATCGAACAGCGATGCAGAGGTCCAGTAAACCCCGCCGCCTTGCAGAGCGCGCGATGAAATTGATACTGATAAACCGCGGCGAGAAAATATCGCGTGTAAGGCACATTCGCAGCCACGTGATACTTCGCTCCCGGATCGAAATCCGCTTCGCTGCGTTCCACTGGCGGCGCCACACCCTGATACTTCTTCTTCAGATCCCACCAAGCCTTGTCGTAGTCCGCCGCCTTGATCTCACCGTCAAACACCTTCCAGCGCCACTGATCGATCAGAAGCCCGAACGGCAAAAACGCGACCTTATCCAGCGCATGTTTCATTAAGAACGCCAGGTCCCCGGAATCCGATGGCGCCGCACTCAGCAAACCGATCTGGTGCAAGTAATCCGGCGTAATCGAAAGCGCAATCGTATCCCCCACCGCTTCGTGAAAACCATCATTCGCCCCACTCTGGAAAAGCGGCGGCAACTGGTTGTAAGCCCGCTGGTAAAAATTGTGTCCCAGCTCGTGATGAACGGTCGTGAAATCCTCGTCGTTGATTTGGATGCACATTTTCACGCGCAGATCATCACGAAAATCGAGGCTCCAGGCGCTCGCGTGGCACACCACGTCGCGATCTCGCGGACGCGTAAACATCGATCGCTTCCAAAACGTCTCCGGCAGCGGATCGAACCCCAGCGATACAAAAAATCGTTCTCCAAACTTCACCATATCCGTCGCGGCGAGATTCCGAGACTTCAAAATCTCGGTCAGGTCGTACCCGGGATCAGCCTTCGGAGGCGCCACCAACGGATAAATATTCGTCCATCCCTGCGCCCACAAATTTCCCAGAAGATG
Source organism: uncultured Acidobacteriota bacterium (assembly GCA_963841235.1). Taxonomy (GTDB): domain Bacteria; phylum Acidobacteriota; class Terriglobia; order Acidiferrales; family UBA7541; genus Palsa-147. The sequence goes on from CAWJBU010000007.1 coordinate 98,624, forward strand.
CGCGGGAATCGGTCCATCCGCCGGCACAGCCCCGGCGCCATACTTCTCGCGCAGCTTCGTTCGCACGTATGTGTGCAGCGAAACGTAAAGAGGCCGCACCTGCTCCCACAATCTATCGATTTCAGCCGCGAATTTCTCCGGCGGCATATCGTAGTTCGAGCGCCACTGCGCCCCCATATCTGCAAATCCGAGCTCGCGCGCCCCTTTGTTCCCCAGCACCACCATCCGCTCGTAGCGCTCACGCATCGGCGGCGCAATCGCATGCCATCCAATCCACACGCGCTTCAATTCCTCCGGGTCGCGGCTCGATGCCATGATTTTTTCGAGTTGGTCCATATTCAGGCATTTCGATGCATCCGCGTCCGGGCACCATTTCCCTTTTCCGTAATCGGCCTGTAACGAAGCGTTGATCCGCGCCAATTCGGCCGCCTCAGCAGCGTCGCGTGGCGCAGGAATGTCCACGGAAAGCCGCAACAATCTCAGCTTCCGCGCGATTTCGTCCGGCAGCTTCAATCCATCAAATCGCCGCGCCTCCGCCGCCAGCTCCGCCGTAGCCGACTTCACAGCCAAGTCTGCGTCGGCAGAAATCCGCTGCGTGTCATCGGTGATGAAGGTCTGCTGCACCCAGGAAGCCCGCGAAGATTTGATCCACAAATCCAGCAGCTTCTTCTCGGCTGAGTCCGTAAACGCCCGCGCCTCCTCCACTGTCGCCGGTGTGCTCGCGGCAGTCCCGGCCGCAGGTTCGGTACCGATAAGCCCCATCAACAAGACTCCCAAAATGCAAGCCCCCGAAAATGTCCAAAACGACGCACGTCCCCGAAACAATCCTGAATTCATCGTAAGGTTTCTCCGACCTCTGCGCCCTCAGCGTCTCTGCGGCGCGCCTTTCTTAAGCCCCTAAACCACCTCGCCCACGATCTTCAAAGCCCGCTCGCAAGCCCCCCGGTCCACGTCGTAATGCGTCACCATCCGAATCGCAAATTTCTCGGTCGGATTTGCCAAAACTTTCCGCTTCGCCAACGCGCCGGAAATCTCCGCCGCAGTCTTTCCAGTCCCGCGCACATCAAAAATCACGATATTAGTCACGACTTTCTTAGGATCAACCGAAATACCCTTGATTTTCGCAAGCCCCTCAGCCAAAAAACGCGCATTCTCATGATCACGCCGCAAAATCTTCGGCGACTCCTCCAGCGCAATCAAGCCAGCCGCAGCCAACACCCCAGCCTGCCGCATCGCCCCGCCCAACAATTTCCGAGTCACATGCGCCTTCTCAATAAATTCCCGCGACCCAAGCACCATCGACCCGACCGGCGCCCCCAGCCCCTTCGACAAACAAAACATCACCGAATCAAACTTCCGCGAAAGCTCCGCAACGCTCTTCCCGGTAGCCACGGCAGCATTGAAAATTCGCGCCCCGTCCAGATGAATCGGCAACCCAAGCGCGTGCACCCGATCGCAGATTTCCTCCGCACTCTCCAAAGGGTGCACCGACCCCCCGGCCATATTGTGGGTATTCTCGAGCCACACCAGCCCCGTCTGCGAAAACAGGTAAGTCTTCGGCCGGATCAAAGGCTCGATCAATTCCCAGCTAAGAATTCCATCCGGCGCAAAAATAGTCCGCGGAAAGCACCCCGCCAAAGCCGACATCGAAGCCAATTCATACTGATTTGTGTGCGCCCGTTGCTCGCAAATAATCTCCGTCCCCGGTCGCGCCCAAGTCTTAATCGCAATCAAATTCCCCATCGACCCACTAGGCACGAAAAGTGCCGCCTCGCGCCCGAAGATCTCCGCCGCGCGTTCCTGCAACCGGTTGACAGTTGGATCTTCGCCGTAAACATCATCCCCGACTTCAGCCTCAGCCATAGCCCGCCGCATAGCAGCCGTAGGCATAGTGACAGTATCGGAGCGCAGGTCGACGCGCTCCACTAGGGCAAGCTCTTCGCTGTCCGCCAGAACTTTGGCGGAAGACCCTCCCGCAGTTCGGCCCCTTTTCTTCTTCACGCCCCCACAGCCTCCATCAATCCCACAAACACCTCATTCGAAACAGCCAATCTCTCAGGCGCCAATCGCAATCGATCACCCTCAACAATCACCAACCCATCTCCCCGCATCTCCTCAATCCGCGTCAGCAACCCGGCATCCAGCCCGCCTGTCAATCGTCCCAAATCGATCCCCGACAATTGCCGCAACCCAAGAAAAATTTCCTCTTCCAGCGCCTGCTTATCAGTCACCACTTGTTCCTGCTCGGTCGGCAGTTCCCCGCGCTCTATCGCCGCGACGTAACCCGCAGGCTCATGCGCATTCGCCCACCTCCGCCGCCCACCAAACGAGTGCGCCCCAGCCCCTAATCCCAAATAAGGCTCCCGCCGCCAATATTTCAAGTTATGCCGCGACCGAAATCCCGGTCGCGCCCAATTCGAAATCTCGTAATGCTCAAATCCCGCATCCGCCAACCACGCGCAAGCGCTCTCATAAAAGTCCGCCATAACGTCATCGCTAGGCAATTCCCCCGCGCTGTACCGCGCCCCGCCCGAAATCACCTCGCGCCCCAGCCGGCTACCTTCATCAATCTCCATTATATAAATCGAAATATGCTCCGGATTGAGCTGCACGAGGCTCTCGACGGAATCGCGCCATGATTCCGCCGTCTGATGCGGCAGCCCCGCAATCAAATCGAGCGTCAGATTACAAAATCCCGCAGCCCGCAAAGTCTCAATCGCAGCAGAAATGTCTGCCCGCCGGTGCATCCGCCCCGCAGCCTTCAACTCAGCATCGTTAAACGACTGCGCCCCCAAGCTCACGCGATTGAAGCCCGCCGCAAGCCAAGCCTCAGCCTTTTCTCGCGTAATCGTCTCTGGATCAGCCTCAAGAGTCGCCTCTTCGATATCGCACTGAAAATTCGCCCTCAGCGCAGAGAAAATCCGCGCGAGATTCTCCGGCGCCAGCAGGCTGGGCGTCCCGCCGCCAAAATAAACGGTGTCGAACGCCCCCCACGGCTCGCGCCCCCGCATCTCAATCTCGCGGCAAACCGCCCGCGCATAGGGCTCATAAAGTTGCGAGGAAAATACTCCGGTGTGGAAATTACAGTAGGTGCACTTCGTCTGGCAGAAAGGAACCTGAATGTAAAGCCCGCTCGTCATCGCTGAAGAGGTTATCACCGCATCAGCGAGCGGACAATCACGCTAATCCGCAACAATCTTCACCCGCACTTCCCGATGCCGCGGCCCATCAAATTCGCAGAAAAAAATCGCCTGCCACCGCCCGAGAGCAAGCCGCCCGTGCTCGATAAACACCGACTGCGACGTCCCCACCAGCGCCGTCTTGATATGCGAATCCGAATTCCCCTCTGCGTGCCGGTAATCGCCCTTCAGCGGAATCATCCGGTCAAGCGCAACTTCCATATCCCGCGCCACGTCAGGATCGAACCCCTCATTGATAATCACGCCAGCAGTAGTATGCGGCACATCGATGTGGCAAACGCCCGAGCTACAACCCGACTCCGTAACAAGCCCCTGAATCTCCGCAGTAATGTTGATCAATTCAGTCCGCCGCGAAGATCGCACAGCCAAAGTCCTAGCCCCATGCGGTTCCCTGCGCGCATTCATTCCAGATGAAGCCATCGATGAGTAGAGAGAGGCGTTTCGTCGTCAGAGCACGACTTCAGCTGCCTAAATCCTTCGGTCGTAGGGGCGGGGGTCAATCGCCATGCGATTGCAACGCAATCGACCCGCCCGCCGGGCGTAACCCAAACGAAAATGCCCGCCAATCATCCCAGCGCAACCCGATCCGATCTCAATCCGCCAAAGCCGAAACCGACGTCGCCCCATAAAAACTAAACCACGGCTTCGCCGCCGCTAACCGGTCGTTCACATTCTTAATATTCTTCACGCCCTCGCTCGACAACCAATCTTCCAGCGCCTTCAACCCCTGCTTCGCGTAAATCGGCATCCCGTCTTTCCAGGTCGCCCGCCCGCAAAGCACCCCCGAAAAATTCGTCCCCGACTCAGCCGCAAGTTCCAGCGTCTCGGAAAAAACGTCATTGCTCACTCCGGCCGACAAATAAATGAACGGCTTCTTCGACACCGCCGCAGCCTTCCGGAAATAATCCTTAGCCTGGTCTCGCGTGTAAGCCGACTCCCCCTTGCAAGCCCGCGTCCCGGCCACAAACGCCATATTCACCGGCACCTCAACTTTCAGGACGTCTACTCCATATTGCGGCTTCGAAAATTCCTCCATGCTCTTCGCCACGATCTCCGGCTTCTTCTTCGCGAACGCGATTCCCTTTTCGTCGCCGCCTTCTTCGTATCCAACGAACTCCAGGAAGAACGGCACATCCGCCGCCGTGCATTCCGCCCCAATCCTCTCCACCCAAGCATGTTTCGTTTCATTAATCCCGGCAGAATCAAATGGCGTGTAATAAAGCAAAATCTTTATGCAATCCGCCCCCGCCGCCACCAGCCGCCGCACCGACCAATGGTCCAGCAAATCGGGCAACCTCCCCGGCTGCGTATTGTCGTACCCGCTATTCTCGTAAGCCAGCAGCAAACCCGCAGTCTTCGCCCGCGCCTTCGCCGCCTTCAATCCATATTCCGGATCCAGCAAAATCGCGCTGGCATGAGGCGTAAGAATCCGCGTCACCGCCTCTTTGAATTCCGCCATCATCTCAGGCGTAACCGCGCTCTTCTCGATCCCCTTGTCCTTAGCAATAGCGCTCTTCAAAGACCCACGCTGATCCATAGCCGCCGCAGCAATCACTCCGCGCGGATTCGCCACAGCCTGCATCCCCTTCTGTTTTCCCGCCGTAACTTTCATCAAATCCCCCTAATCGCGCTTCTCCATCAACTCCGACTAATTTTACCATGCGCCAAGGCGGCAAGCGGTCTCCGCGACTCTCAGCACCCTCAGCGTCTCTGCGATAATCCCGGTCCGTAATCGAAGCCCGAATCACAAAACAACAACGCAATGTTGCGGCGGCGAAGAGTCCGCCACTCTAGCAAGCTCATCCAGCAAGCCCGGCCCACCCGAAGCCAAAAACGGCAGAAAGCACAGCGCTCGTTCCTGCGGCGCACGCAGCGGATACAGCGCATCCAACAAAATCCGCTCATGCTTCTCGAGAACTCCGGACCGAAATCCTTCCGCCGCTCCCGCCTTCCGCCGCAATTTCAAAAACTGATACAGAATCTTCCGTTCAGTCGTCGCCAAAGCCCCGCCCAAAGTCTTATCCAATCGCCCCAAGGGTTTCTCATACTTCTTCAAAAGCCGCCGTAACACCTTTTCATCCCCGTCAAATCGCCCAGCCAAACCCTTCGGCAAAGACCCCGCCGCCAATCCCGCACGCACCCGCTGCCGTCCCTCAAAAACATCCGCCAAGCTCAATCCATATTTCTTCATCAAGCGCGCCACATGCGATTCAATCAAAGTAAATCCCGCCCGCGGCAAAATAGCCGGCATCCGCGTCCCGAGCCGCCGGTAGACCACTTCCACCTGCGCCATATAAGCCACTTCCGCCGGCCCGCCCACATAAGCCGCCGTCGGTACCAACGTATCCTGCACGATCGCTCTCAACAGCACATTCGGCGAAAACACTTCCGGCGTCTTCTCGATGACCCCAAGAATTTCATCGGCAGAAAATGATTTTCCGCCAGCAATAAACTTCCCTCCGCGCATCCGCACAGGCTCACGCCGCCCCTCGATATTCATAAATAGCAGCGTAGTCTCCGCCGTAACTTTCACCTGCGCGTGAAACCCCGATTTATCCAGCTCCTTCTTCCGCGCCAGCAATTCATCGCGCAGCGGCACCGCATCTTCAATCGCCCTCCGGAAAATCGGCGCAGCAATGCGGTGCAAACTTCGATCCAGCGGATCCAGCAAAATCATTCCGCGCCCGGCAAGCAACCGAGCGAACAATTTCCCAAACGCCGAGCCAAACGATTCGCCTACCGCATACGATTCCCGCAGCGCCCTCTCGACCTCCGCTGCATACGGCCCCACCAGCCCCCGCGTCGCCGCATCCACAACGCCGGATATCTCGTTTCCGAACTTAATTTCTCCCACCTGCCGCCCGGCAAGCTGCTCCGCCGCCGCAATCGAAAATCTCTCCGTCCCATCTTTCGTCAACCAAAAGCACTGATTCACTTCCGCCAGGTCATGATCCTCAGTAGCCAGCCAAAACACCGGCACCGCATCAACCCCCCGCGCGATCAATTTCTCCGCCCAACGGATCGCCGTCAGCGCCTTATAAAAGCTATAAGCCGGCCCGCTGAACAATCCCACCTGCTGTCCGGTGACAACCGCCGCAGCTCCTTTCGCCAGTCGCTCAAGACTCTGCTCCGTAGCCGCGTCACCTCCAAATCCGCGATTCTGCTCGCGCAAAACCTCCACCACCGCCCGTCGCGCGCTGGCAGGCAGCTCGATCCCACGCGCCGCTTCCGCCACGCCAGCTTCATCTGGCGCGTGCGCAAAAAACCGCTTCACGCGCGGGAAATCTTCCAGATAAGCAGCAAATAATTTAGTGGTATGAGGCAGCGAGGCAAGCCGCAGACAGTGAGACTCCATGAAGGAATGGATGATACACGCCAAGAAAGGACGCAGCAATCAAGACGCGCGCGCCGCAGCCGTCATCGCCGCAAGCATCGCATCAATCTCGCGCTTCCCAGTTTCGTCAACAGGCAGCAAAGGCCTCCGCACCGGCCCGCCAAAATACCCAAGCCGGTCGAGCGCATATTTCAATCCCGCAATTCCATACTTCGCACCAAGCACAGCCGATGGCGCAAGCAACAATTTCTGCAGCTCGTGCGCCCGCGGGCTATCGCCCGCCTGCGCCGCATCGTAGATCTCGCAACACAATTCCGGGAACGCACATGCCAAAGCCAAAATCGCCCCGCAAGCTCCCTTCGCCAGCGAAGGCTCAAGCGTCGAAGCCGATCCCACCAGCAATCGAAACCCCTTCGGCGCCACAGCCACAATCTCTGCTACGCGCTCGACGCTTCCCGAACTATCCTTCATCCCAACAATATTTCCGTGATGCGCCACGCGCGCCACAAGCGGCGCCTCAATCGCGTACCCGGTGAAAATCGGCACCGAATACAACATCACCGGAATCTTCGCCGCATCCGCCACGCGCAAATAATGCTCTGCCTCAGCCTCCACCGACATCGCCGGACGGTAATAACTCGGCGTCCGCACCAAAGCAAAGTCATACCCCAGCGCCGCCGCTCGATTCGTATGCTCAATCGTCTCCGGCGTAGATTCCGCCCCAGTCCCGGCAATCATAATCTTCCCAGCCGCGGCACTCTCCTTCGCAACTTCCCAAATCCGGTAAATCTCCGTCCAGCGCAAAAGCACCGACTCGCCCGTCGAGCCGTTCATCACAAACCCAGCCAAACGAGTAGCCCCGTACCGCCCCAAATTCCCCTTCAAGCTCGCAAAATCCACCGAGCCGTTAGCATCAAACGGCGTAGTAACCGGCGGAAATATTCCCGATAGCGTCATATGTTTCGCTTTTGGTGTTGGATTTATCGCTGTCGTTGTAGGGGCGGGCCTGTGCCTTTCAGTCCCGCCCGCCTTTCGGCCCTCTTCGCCTCTCTCCTCTGTCCTCAGCGCCCTCAGCGTCTCTGCGGTAATCCCCGGCTCTTCGCCTCTCCCTGCCCTCTAATCCGCTCCAGCAGGCGAACTAGCAGTCTTCTTCTCCGCCTGCCGCCCCTCCATATGCAATTCCTGCAAAGAAGAAACCTCAATCTTCTGCTGCGCCACAGCCAAAATCCCCCGCGCCGCAGCCACAGCCGCCGAAAGCGTAGTGATACAAGGCACGTTATACCGAATTGCCGCCCGCCGAATCGACTTCTCGTCGTAAAACGATTCCCTACCCAAAGGCGTATTGATTACCAAATCCACTTTCCCTGTCTTCACCAAATCCACAATGTTCGGCCGCCCCTCATTCACCTTATAAACAGTCTCCACAGCAATCCCCGCCGCCGTCAAAGCCGCCGCCGTCCCCCGCGTAGCAAGTATCTTCAAGCCAGCCCGCGCCAAATCCTGCGCCAACCCAGCCACGTGCCGCTTATCCCGATCATTCACGCTGATAAACATTACTCCCTCTCGCGGCAAGCGTTGCCCCGCCGCAAGCTGCGCCTTAGCAAACGCCACTCCATAGCTGGTCGAAATCCCCATCACCTCGCCGGTAGAACGCATCTCCGGCCCCAAAATCGTATCCACTCCGCGAAACTTGTTGAACGGAAACACCGGCGACTTCACCGCGTAAAATCCCCGCACGCTCAATTCATCCACGCCATTCGAATGCGAAAGCGGCAATTTCATCTCCCGCAATTTCCGCCCCATCATCAAGCGCGCCGCCACTTTCGCCAACGGCACTCCGGTAGCCTTGCTCACATAAGGAATCGTCCGCGAAGCCCGCGGATTCACCTCCAGCACGTAAACCACATCCCTCTGAATCGCATACTGCACGTTCATCACGCCCACCACATTCAAAGCCCGCGCCAATCGCGCCGTGTAATCCCGAATGCGGTTCTTCACCGAATCCGATAGCGACACCGCCGGCATCACGCACGAAGAATCCCCGGAATGAATCCCGGCCTCCTCGATGTGCTCCATAATTCCCGCAATCACCACGTCGGTCCCATCCGCCAAAGCATCCACGTCCACTTCGATCGCATCCTCAAGAAATTGGTCAATCAAAATCGGCCGCGACGTTCCGCCGCTGGCGAGCAAAGCCGCCTGTGCCACATATTCCTCGACCGTCTTCAAATCGTACGCAATCACCATCGCGCGCCCGCCCAGGACGTAGCTGGGCCGCACCAGCACCGGCAATCCAATCTCTTCGGCCACCTGCCGTGCTTCCGCAGGCGCCAAAGCCGTTCCAGCTCGCGGCTGCGGAATCTTCAACTCTTCAAGCAATTTCCCGAATCGCCGCCGGTCCTCGGCCAAGTCAATCGATTCCGGCGCGGTCCCAATAATCGGCGCCCCATTTCTCTTCAATTCGAGCGCCAGGTTCAAAGGCGTCTGCCCGCCAAACTGCACGATCACTCCACTCGGCTTCTCGCGCTCAATCACCGCCAAAACATCCTCCAGCGTCAATGGCTCAAAATACAGCCGGTCCGAAGTATCGTAATCCGTCGAAACCGTCTCCGGATTGCAATTGATCATCACCGTCTCGTAGCCATCTTCCTTCAAAGCAAACGACGCATGGCAGCAGCAATAATCAAATTCAATCCCTTGCCCAATGCGGTTCGGCCCGCTTCCAAGAATCACCACTTTCGGCCGGTCCACCGCGTCCGCCTCATCCTCTTCTTCGTAAGTCGAATACAAATACGGCGTAAACGATTCAAATTCCGCCGCGCATGTATCGACGCGCTTAAAAACCGGCCGCACTCCCATCCGCCCCCGCGCCGCGCGCACGGTCTCCACCGAAGTCTTCCAAAGCTGCGCCAGCATGTCGTCGCTCGCCCCAGATCGCTTCGCTTCGAGCATCAATTCCGGCGTCACCGCGTCAAATTTCGTCGCCGCCAACCGCCCGTCCAGCTTCGCCATGTCCTCCAGATGCCGCAAAAACCACGGGTCGATCTTCGTCAGCGAATGAATTTCCTCCACCGCCATCCCGCGCTCGAATGCCTCAAACAACCAATGCAACCGCTCCGGCCGCGGCACCGCCAACTGCTCTCTCAGCAGCGCCACAGAAACTTCCGCGGGTGCCCGCCACGGCGTATGCGGCTCGAGCGAGCGAATCCCCTTGCTCAAAGCCTCCGCAAAAGTCCGCCCAATGGCCATCACTTCGCCGACGGACTTCATCTGCGTAGTAAGCGTCGAATCCGATCCTGGAAACTTTTCAAACTGCCACTTCGGAATTTTCACAACGACGTAATCAATCGTCGGCTCAAACGAGCAAGGCGTCTTCCGCGTAATATCATTCGGGATCTCGTCGAGCGTCATACCCAAAGCCAATTTCGCCGCAATCTTCGCAATCGGAAATCCAGTAGCCTTCGAAGCCAGCGCCGAACTGCGCGACACCCGCGGGTTCATCTCAATCACCGTCATCCGCCCCGTCGCCGGCTCAATCGCAAACTGAATATTCGATCCCCCCGTCTCCACTCCCACTTCGCGAATAATCGCCGCCGCCGCATCCCGCATCCGCTGGTATTCCTTGTCCGTCAAAGTCTGCGCCGGCGCCACGGTAATCGAATCCCCCGTGTGCACGCCCATCGGATCGAAATTCTCAATCGAGCAAATCACCACAAAGTTGTCGCGGCAATCCCGCATAACTTCCAGCTCGAATTCCTTCCACCCCAGCACCGATTCCTCAACCAGCGCTTCGTGTACCGGACTCGCATCCAAGGCCCGCGCAATCGCCTCAATAAATTCCTCGTGGTTGTAAGCAATCGATCCACCGGTTCCACCCAAAGTGAACGACGGCCGAATCACCACCGGATAACCCATCTCGTCCGCCAGCCGTATCGCCTCTTCGCCGTCATTCACCACCGCCGAATGCGGCACCTCCAACCCAATCTTCCGGCAAACATCCTTAAACAGCAGCCGGTCCTCAGCAATCTTGATCGCCTGCAAAGAAGCCCCAATCAATTTCACGCCATACTTTTCAAGAATCCCGGCCTCAGCCAATTCCACCGCCAAGTTCAACCCCGTCTGCCCGCCCACAGTAGGCAGAAGCGCGTCCGGCCTCTCCCGCGCGATAATCGCCTCCAAGTATTCCTTCGTTAAAGGCTCGATGTAAGTCCGGTCCGCGATCTCAGGATCAGTCATGATCGTAGCCGGATTCGAATTCACCAAAACGACTTCATACCCTTCGCTCCGTAGCGCCTTACAGGCCTGCGTCCCCGAATAATCAAACTCGCAAGCCTGCCCAATAACAATCGGCCCCGATCCGATAATCAAAATCTTCCGAATATCAGTCCTCTTCGGCATTACCGTCCGCGACCCGCTTCTTCAATCATCCCCACAAACTCCTGAAACAAATACCGCGCATCGTGTGGCCCGGGCGAAGCCTCCGGGTGATACTGCACGCTAAACAGCGGCAACGACCGGTGCCGCATTCCCTCATTCGTCTGGTCGTTCAAATTCACATGCGTAATCTCGACATCGCCTGAAGGCAACGAATCCGGGTCCACGCAAAACCCATGGTTCTGCGCCGTAATCTCTACCTTCCCCGTCAGCAGATTCTTCACCGGATGATTCGACCCGTGATGTCCAAATTTCAGCTTGTAAGTCCGCCCGCCCAGCGCCAATCCGCACAACTGATGCCCCAAACAAATCCCAAAAATCGGCACGCGCCCCACCAGCTTCCGGATATTCTCAATCGCATAACCAATCGGCTCAGGGTCCCCCGGCCCATTCGAAAGAAAAACTCCATCCGGCTTCATTCCCAGCACATCCTCAGCCGAAGTCCGCGCCGGCACCACTGCCACATCGCATCCATGATCCACAAGCTGCCGCAAAATGTTCCGCTTGATCCCGTAATCGTAGGCCACCACGCGGTAGCTCTTCTCGCCATTACCATGCCGCGCCGCATCATGATGCTCGAAATCCACCGAGCCCTTCGCCCACCCATAGGACTTCGCGCAAGTAACTCGCCCCGCCAATTCCTGCCCCGCCATCGTCGGCAGCGCCCGCGCCTCAGCCACAAGCTGCTCCGCCGCCGCTCCATCCGTCGAAATCACCCCGCGCAGCGCCCCGCCCGTCCGCAAATGCCGCACCAACGCCCGCGTATCCAAATCCCAAATCACCGGCACGCCATACCTCTCGAGATACTGCTGCGCAGTCTCACTAGCCCGCCAATTCGAAGCCAAAGTCGAAAATTCCCGCACGATTAGCGCTTCGATATACGGCTTCGCCGATTCTTCATCCTCGGCGTTCGTGCCAACATTTCCTATGTGCGGGTAAGTGAGGCAGACAGCCTGGCCGGAATAACTCGGATCGGTGAAAACTTCCTGGTAACCGGTGAGAGAGGTATTAAAAACGACTTCGCCGCCACGGCGGGTGCGTGCCCCCGCCGCGCGGCCTTTAAAAACTCGCCCGTCCTCGAGCGCCAGCGTAGCGCGAACTTCGTGCGACAGCGTCAGCGTTTCCTCCTCGTCCCGTCATTTCGAGCTGGCCTCGACCGCAGAAATAGACCCGAAGTGGTCCACCGGCCAGTATGCAAACACCGCTTTGCCGTAAATAAATTCCCGCGCCACCGCCCCAAACATCCGCGAATCATTCGAACTGTCGCGATGATCGCCCATCACGAAATAGCTGCTCGCCGGAATCTGCAGCGGCCCGTAACTCGATCCATCGAAGAAGCTCGCCGGCACATACGATTCGGTCAACTCGCGATCATCGATAAAAAGGTGCCCGCGACGCAACTCAATCGTCTCGCCCGGCAATCCCACCACGCGTTTGATAAACGATTTCGAGCGGTCGAGAGGATACCAGAAAACCACCACGTCGCCGCGCTCGATCGGTTCAAAGCGGTAAACAAATTTGTTGATGAAAATCCGCTCTTGATCCGAGAGCAAGGGCGCCATGCTCGTGCCTTCCACCTTCACCGGCTGGTAGAGAAACACGATGATGATCAACGCCAGGCTCATCGCCACCGCAAGATCGCGCACCCATCCACGCAATTCGTGCGGAAAAGTAGAATGTGATTCAGGCGGAGGCGCTGACACGGGGCTGGCGTTTGTTTCTTCGCTCATTCCGAAGCTCTTGCCTTTATATCACGGTCGAGGCGCACCACGCCATAGGCCGAACGGTGCTGAATTCGTGCGCTTCCTCGTAACTCCTTAGACGCTGTAAACGCGCCGCGCGTTTACTCACCCGCGTTTACTCCCCCAATGCATACCGCAAAATTGAAATCGCCGAAATCACCGCCGTTTCCGTCCGCAAAATCCCCTCCCCCAGCGAAGTCTCGAAATACCCCGACTTCCGCGCCGAAGCGATCTCCGCATCCGTCCATCCGCCCTCAGGCCCAATCGCCACAGAAATCGACTTGCTCAAGCAACCCATCTGCACGCTGCGCAGCGGGCGCGCGTCCTCCCGTTCAGAAAATAGAAACTGGCATCCAGCCCGCGAATTCGCAAAAGCCTTCTCAGCCGGAGTCAAAACCGCAAGGACGGGCGGCTTCAATTGCCGCGACTGCTGCGCCGATTCGCGCAAGATCTTCTCCCACCGCTCCGACCGTTTCGGCGCCGCCGAGATCAATCTCTTCTCGCTCCGCGCCGCGGCCATCGGAACAATCTCAGACACGCCGAGCTCGGTCGCCTTCTCGAGACACCACTCAAACCGGTCAAACTTGATCACCGAAATCAGCAATTCAATCTTCAGCGTCGGCGCCTGCTGCTCAATCGGCTCCACCAGCGAAAACTCAATCGATCCGCCATTCCGTGGCGACGACGCGATAGCTTCGACCTTCGCCAGCCACACGCGTTCCCCATCGCTCAATTCGTAAAGTTGCCCGGGCTCAGCCCGCAGCACGCGCCCAAGATGCGCCGCGTCCTCCCCGTGCAACACGGCCGCCCCGCGTTTGAACTCCTCAACAAAAAATCGTCGTCGCATGTTTGTTTGATTAAACCTATCGGATGCGATCACGCACTGTTTGTTCCGTCGTAGGGGCGGGGCTTGCTCCGCCCGCCCGAGTAACGCCAGCGCACCAGGAATAATACGCACCGAACTCCTGGCGATCGCCGACGCCTACCCGAATATATCTTTCACTTTGTCAAAAAAGCTGGTGCTTCTTTCGGCGGGCTTATTCTCGCTCTTCAAAACTTGCCCCAACTGCTCCACAATCCGCCTCTGATCCCGCGTCAACTTCACCGGTATATCCACCCGGACATTGATGTACAAATCGCCTTTTCCGCCGTGAGGGTTCGGCAGTCCCTTGCCCTTCTTCCGGAAAATCTGCCCCGACTGCGTACCCTCGGGAATTTCGAGATCCTCATCGCCGTGAAGCGTCGGCACGCGAATCTTCGCCCCCAGCGCCGCCTGCGCAAACGTAACCGGAATCGTGCAATAAAGATCCGCATTGCGCCGCTCAAAATAAGGATGCTCTTTGATCTGAAAAAAGATGTAAAGATCGCCGGTCGGCCCGCCGTTCGTCCCAGGCTCGCCTTCTCCCGCAAGCCGCAGCCGCGTCTCGGAATCAACGCCGGCGGGAACCGCAACTTCGAGAACCTTCTCCCGCTCAATTCTTCCCTGACCGCGGCAGTGCGTGCATGCCTCGCGAATCGTCTGCCCCGCTCCCTGGCATGCAGGGCAGGTGCGCGAAATCGAGAAGAAGCCCTGCTGATAATGAAGCTGCCCGCGCCCGCCGCACGTCTGGCAAGCAGCCATGCCGCTTCCGGCCTTAGCGCCGGTGCCGTTGCAACCAGTGCAATTCTCGTGGCGGAAGACTTTGACCTTCGTCCGCACCCCAGTCGCCGCTTCTTCAAATGTCAGCGCGAGGTCGTAGCGCAAATCAGCTCCGCGCTGCCCGCGCCGCGTGCGTCTGCCCTGCCCGCCACGGCCACCAAAAACATCGGACATGCCAAAGAGATCGCCGAAAATGTCCTGGAAGTCTTCGAAGATTGTAGCGTTGAACCCGCCGTCCGCGCCGCTCGTCTGCACGCCCGCATGGCCGTAGCGATCGTACATCGCCCGCTTCTGCGGATCAGAAAGCACGCTGTACGCCTCGGTCGCCTGACGGAACTGATCTTCCGCCTCGTGCTTCGTGTCCGGATTGCGATCCGGATGCCATTTCATCGCCGCCTTGCGATAAGCCGACTTGATCTGATCGGCAGCAGCATTGCGCTCGACGCCCAGCGTCTCGTAATAATCGCGTTTGTTATGTGTCGCCATTATTTTCTCTAAAATCTCCGCGAAGCTGGCTTGACGCCGCATTCTTTCAGAATCGGCGCCATCTCACCGCTCCTTGAATTCAATTCGGCTGCGACGTCTGTTGCGCCGCGTTCGCCGTCACCCGCACCATCGCCGGCCGCAAAACTTTCCCGTGAAACATGTAGCCCGCCTGCAAAACTCCGACCACGGTTCCATCGGGGTAATCGGTTGACTCGATGCGCTCCACCGCATGGTGCAGATTCGGATCGAACGGTTTCCCCTCGGCATCGATTTGCTCGAGGCCCTTCTTCGATAAAATGTTTTCGAGTTGCCGGTAAATCAGCTCGAACCCCTTGCGGTAATTCTCGTATCCCGGGTCAGCGTGAGCCGCTAAAGCCCGCTCGAACCCATCCAGCACCGGCAGCAGCAACTCAATCAATCCCTCGATGCCGCGATGATGCTCGGTCTGCCGCTCGCGCTCCACGCGTTTGCGGTAATTCTCAAAATCCGCCTGCCGTCGGATCAACGTCTCAGTCAGCTCGCTTTTTTCAGCCAGCAGCTTAGCGATCTGATCTGCGAGCGACGCCACGTCGGACGCCGCCGGTGGATCGCCCGTCGCCGGGACCGCCGTCGGAGTCTCCGTTGCCGGCCGCTCGCTCGTTTCGTGGTTGTGATGCTTCGCCGTCATTGACTTCCCTTCTCACCCTCGCTGAAAAAATCAGCCATAAACGCCACCGCGGTGATCACGCGCTCGTAATGCATCCGAATCGGCCCAAGAATCCCTAGTGTGCCTTGCGATTGCTCATCATGCGAATAAGGCGCGGTGACCAAAGCGAGCTGGCTCCCAGCCGGTGCAATGCCCTTCAATCCAAATTCCACGTGTACCGGCTCGGGCGCTTCGATGAACCCCGTCAACAATGAGATGAGCCGTCCGCGCTCTTCGATGGTAGAAAGCAACTCGCGAAGTTGCTCCTGGTTTGAGAACTCCGAAGAGGTGATCAACTGCGCCGCGCCTTCGATATAGATATTGCGCGACGTATCCTCTCCCAAAACTTTGGGGTCGCACAGCATCAGCGCGTCGGTCGCCAGTCGATCGTAGCGCTCTCGCTCGGAAGCAACTTGCGTTTGCAGGTCCGCCCGAATCGCATCGAGCGTCCAGCCCGAGTAATGACTGTTCAAAAATTCCGCGATGCGATCGAGTTCCTCTTGCTTGAATGGCCGCTCCGTCTGAATCAACTTGTCGCGTGTAAGTCCGCCGGGACCGATCAGCACCACCAGCACCCGCCCGTCCGGAATCAGCAAAAATCGCAAGTGCTGCACCACGGTCCGCGCCAGCGGCGGCGAAATAATAATTCCCAGGCCGCGCGACACGTCGGAAAGAATCTTGCTAGCCCGCTCCATCACCGCTTCCGGCGTCGACGCGGTAGCCAGCTCGCGCCGAATCCATTCCAGGTCCTGCGGCCGCGCAGTAGCCTGCGTAGCAACTTCCTCGACGAAAAAACGATAAGCAGCCGCCGTAGGCACCCGCCCAGCCGATGTGTGCGGCTGGTACAAAAATCCTTCCTCTTCGAGATCAGCCATCACATTGCGCACCGTCGCAGAACTAAGTGGCTCAGGATGCCGCCGCGCAATACTGCGCGACGAAACCGGCTCTCCCGTCTCAATATAGATACGCACCACGTCGCTCAAAACTTCGCGATGCCGCTTCTGTTGTAAAGATGGCGTGCTCATTGCCCCAGCCGTCCTGCGATCGCTGCAGACTTCCGCGTCAAACTCTTGCGCCAATCCACCCCATTCAATTCTAATCAGTGGCCAGGGATGGAGCAAGCTCTCGGATGTGGCAAAGTGCACGCGAGGTCCAGCACTTGTAGGCGCGGGTCTTTTTACTCTGAGGCCCTTACCGGGGCCGAAGGGCAGCCCTCCCGCATTTCGGCCCCATTCGAAGCCGCCAATTCACGCAATGCCACCGTCCCGCAACGTCCGCTCGAATCAATAGGAGACACCGTGCCCGACCTCCGCTCCTGGAACGAAATGGCTGAATGGTTCGACACGCGCCAAGGCGACGCAGGCGATCGCTGGCACAGCGAACTAATCTACCCGTGCGTAAAAAAAATGGCGGGCAACGTAGCGGGTCTGCGCACACTCGACCTAGCCTGCGGCAATGGCTCGCTAACCAGCTGGCTAAAACGCCAGGGCGCACGAGTGACCGGCACGGACGCAACGCTAGAGCTGCTCCAACACGCCCGCCGCCGCGAATCAGAATCTCCGCAAGGCATCGAATATGTCCATTGCGATGCAGCCCGTCTCGAATTCGCAGCCACAGCCGAATTCGATCTAGTCACGTGCACCATGGCCCTGATGGATATGCCCGACGCCGAACGCCCCATCCGCGAGATCGCCCGCGTGATGAAACCCGACGGCCGCGCGCTAATCTGCATTTCCCATCCGTGCTTCGATGTCCCGGCAAACGCGGAGTGGATCGTCGAGACTGGGGACGATGGCAAGACGAGCGTGTGGAGGAAAGTGCGCAGATATCGCGAAATCTTCGCCGGCCCGATCGGATGGTCGAATAAGGATTTTTACACGCTAACTTATCATCGCCCCCTGCAGTGGTATTTCCGCGCGCTACACTCGGCCGGCTTATGCGTCACGGCATTCGAGGAGCCGTCGCCCACCGAGCGGATGCTGCAAGAGGATGACGAGGCAGTTTACGTCCAGCAAATCCCCGTTCAGTGCGTAATGGAAGCCAGAAAGTGGAGAGCCTAAAGACCCCGACTCCTCTGTCGGTCGTAGGGGCGCCGGCCAATCGCCATGCGATTGCGAAGTAATCGACGCGCCCTCCGGCGACTAAACGAAAAACCAACTTATCCGCACAACCGCGGAAGGCATTGTCGCGACTGCTTCGATCGCCGTCGAAGCGCACTGACCAGCGCGTGAACGAGGTTGCGGGAATGCACGGACTGGCCTATGCTCTCGCGCGAAACTTATCCACTGGCAATAGCGTATCTGTGTAGCGCGTAATCGGCGTGCGGAGGTGTAGCTGTGAGAAATGGGATCGCAGCAGTGTTGGCGATACTTGGCGCGTTGGCAATGGCCTCCGGCGGCGCGGCGGCGCCGCAAGCTCGAGCGATTGCCTCTCTGCAGGCTGCGACGAAGCCCGCAAGCGCCGCCCCCGCCAGCGTCCCGCTTTCCACTCGTGTAGTCGCCTACAGAATCGATGCCAAGCTCGATCCCGCCACCCACACCATCACCGCCACCGAAACCCTCACCTATCACAACCTGACCGGCCAACCCCAGCAAGACTTTCCGTTTCATCTCTACCTAAACGCCTTCCAACCCCAATCCTCCTGGATGGCCGAACAGCGCCTCGATAGCCCGGAATACAAATGGAAGCCCGAACATCTCGGCGCAATTCGCGTCAGCTCGATCGAAGCCGTCGGAATGGGCGACGTCACCAGCACCATGCACTTCACTCAGCCGGACGACACCAACACCGCAGACCACACAGTCATGCAGATCCGGCTCCCGAAGCCGGTCGCAGCCGGTGCCGACGTGCAATTTAAAATCGCCTTCGAAGATCAAATGCCGCAGGTGGTAGCGCGCACAGGATACATGCGCGATTTCTTCATGGTCGGCCAATGGTTCCCGAAAGTCGGCGTCTGGTGGAAAGGCGCCTGGAACTGCCACCAATTTCACCGCGACACGGAATTTTTCGCCGACTTCGGCACCTTTGACGTCAACCTGACCATGCCGAAAAACGAAGTAGTCGGCGCAGGCGGCGATCTAGTCTCGAGCACCGAAAATTCCGACGGCACCAAGACCATGCTCTTCCACTCCGAGGATGTCCACGATTTCTCCTGGACCGCTAGCCCATCCTTCACTCCGGTAGAAGATTCCTGGACCGGCAGCGCCGGCACGGTGAAAATTCACCTGCTCGTCTCCCCCGGAAACATGGGATCGGCAGCTCGATACATCGAGACGGTGAAAGGCACCCTGCAAAAATTCGATGAATGGTACGGCCCCTATCCCTACGATCGCATCACCATGGTCGACCCGCCGCACGGCGCCTTCCAAGCCGGCGGAATGGAATATCCCACGCTCATCACGCTCGACACGAGTTGGTTCACGCCCAAGTCCGTCCTCGAACCCGAACTCGTCACCGAGCACGAATTCGGCCACCAGTATTGGTACGGCATGGTCGCCACGAATGAATTCGAAGAGGCCTGGCTCGATGAAGGCATCAACAGCTACACCGAAGTAAAAATCATGGACGCCCTTTACGGCGCGGGTGCCGACGTAATAAATCTCCCCTACGGAACCTTGAGTGAACGCGAAATGCAGCGCCTCGGATACAACCTCGCCGCGGACACGGATCCCTTGACGCGGCCCGCGTGGAAATTCCTCAACGGCAATGCCTACGGCGGCGTCACCTACGGCAAGACGGCTACGGTGTTCCTCACTCTCGAGAAAATCATCGGCGAAGACACGCTCCGCCGTGCCATCCACACCTACTTCATGCGCTATCGCTTCACTCATCCTACCGGCGAAGATTTTCTGAAGACCGTCGAAGAAGTGAGCGGCCAAAATCTCCGCTGGTATTTCGAGCAAGCCGTCTCCGGCACCGCAATTCTCGACTACGAGGTGCAAGACCTCCACTCCGATCCCCTGCCCTGGTATCCCACCGACGACAAAGGCGGCGGCGCCGGCAAAAACAGTTACCGCAACTACGTCGTAGTGCATCGCAAAGGCGATTTCATCATGCCCGTTGACGTGCAAATGCGTTTCAAAAATGGCGAAGCGCTGATGGAGCATTGGGACGGCAAAGACCGCTGGATTCGCTACACCTACGACCGCCCCGACGAGATCGTCTCCGCGGAAATCGATCCGCAGCATCAACTGCTGCTCGATCGCGATCTATTCAACACCAGCCGCACCACCCAAGGCAGCCGCAAGGCCTTTCAAAAGCTGAATAATCTCTGCACTTTCTTCGATCAATGGATCGGCCAGATCCTGGCGTGGCTCACGTGAGGGGGACCAGATGAGCGAGGGGAAATCGGGAGTTTTTACCGGAGGCGCGTCGCTGGTCTGGCGCCGCCAGCGCGTGCTCTGGTGGCCGTACCTTGTCTGTCTCACCCTGGCGCATTTCGCCGCCAGCACCACCATGGGCCGGCTCGACTGGTTCCTGCAGCGCAGCCTCGCTTCGGATCGCCTTCTCGTTCACGGATTTAGTTTCGGCGCGGTGATTGAATTGATGTCTGGGCAGTCGCCGCTGTTGAGTTTTGGCCACGAGGGCATGCACTTCGGTTTTGTGTTCTTCTTCTTCATGCTGCTCGCCACCGGCGGAATTCTGGAAGCGTATTGGCGCGACGCGACGCTCACCACCATGGAATTCTTCCAGAATGGCGGCCGCTATTTCTGGCGCTTCTTCCGCCTGGTGCTGTTTCTGCTCGTCGCGCTGATTCCCGTGGGAGTAATTGCCGTCATCGCGTCCTCTGTCGCCGATAGCGTTGACAAGAAATCGATTTCACCCTTTCCCGCCGTCTGGATTCAGGTCGCGGGCGCAGTCATCGTGCTGTTCCTGCTGATGACCGTCCGCTTGTGGTTCGACATGGCCGAAGTCACCGCCGTTGCCGAGAGCGAAACCGGCGCCTGGCGATGCCTGAAGGCAGGTTTTCGATTGTTGCGCGGGAATTTCGGGAGCCTCTTCTGGCTATATTTCCGCATCAGCTTCCTGACCTGGCTCGGCGAAGCGATCCTGCTACACATCTGGGTGCGCTACGTGCCGCCGGAATGGACACGGGTATCCTTCATACTCGGCCAACTCATCGTCCTCTTCTGGATGGGCATGAGATGGTGGCAAAGAGCCAGCGAAGTTCTCTGGTATCAAGCCCACGGTCTGGAAGATTTGCTGCCGCGCGCCCCGATAGATGAGCCGGCCCCCGTTCCGGAAGTGGCCACGGTAGCCTAAAAAAATTGCGCCCCGAGGTTGGCCCTCGGGGCGCGGAGCAGGCCATCAGTTGGTCTGTCAGGGAGAGAGAGTCAACAGAGTCCTTGCTCGCAAAGTTGGACGCACCACTACAAAAAATGTTAGCGCCCTTGTAGGGGCGGGCCTTTAGTCCCGCCCGCTTGTCGGCCTTCTTTGTTTGCGGCCTCGGATCGCGCCGAACAAAATGCTTTGTGCCTCGATGCGCGGCTGCCGCGCGCCACAACGACGCGACCAAGTCGTCGACTCTCATCGCACCGCGAGGAGTCTCCGCATTCCGGTGGGAGCCCCCGCATTCATGCGGGGGAGGAGCGCTTCAGCGCTCCGAAACAGCGCCGCCAATAACGATGCGCCTTAGCGCTGGGCTTTCCCTTCGCATCCCGGAATCACGCCACTAACAAAAATCGCAAGCGTCTAAATCCCCTCCCCCACCCGAATCCGCATTCCTACCAAATCCTGCACCGATCCGCCGCAGGCCTCTCCATCGCATCACTGTCGCTGCACTTCCAAGCCTTCGCAAATGACGGCATGTTCCCCAAAGGCCCAATCGCCCGGAATCTCCCCAGCGGGTGCGGATTCGTATTAGCCATCAGCCGGTCAAATTCCGGACGATCGTTGCTGGCCCAAATCTGCGCGAACGCCAAAAAAAATCGCTGCTCCGGCGTAAACCCGTCAATCGGGCCGGGATTTTTCACCGCCAGTATTTTTTGCAGCGCCGCATAGGAAATCGTGAGCCCGCCAAGATCCGCGATGCTTTCGCCTTCCACGAGCTTCCCATTCTCGTGCAAGCCCTCTTCCACCACGTAAGAATCAAATTGCTTCGCCACGCAATCCCCGCGCGCCTGGAAATTCTTCAAATCGTCGGGCGTCCACCAATTGCTCAAATTTCCCACCGCGTCGAACTTCGCCCCCGAATCATCGAAGCCATGCGTCATTTCATGCCCGATCACCGCGCCCATGCCACCGTAATTCATCGCATCATCGCGCTTCGGATCGTAGAACGGCGGCTGCAGAATTCCCGCCGGGAACACAATCTCGTTGATCGTCGGATTGTAGTAGGCGTTCACGGTCGGCGGAGTCATACCCCATTCCTTGCGATCCACCGGCTTGTCGATCTTCGACAGCCGGTAATTCCGGTCAAATTCCGATCCGCGCCGCGCGTTCTCGAGGAAAACTCCGCGATCGACTTTAAACGCGGAATAATCGCGCCACTTGTCCGGATACCCGATTTTGAGCTGGATGGCGTCCAGCTTCTCGCTCGCTTTTTTCCGCGTCTCCGGGCTCATCCAATCCAGCGTAGAAATATCTTCGCGCAGCGCCCCCATCAAATTGTGAACCATCTCCAGCGCCTCGGCCTTGGCCTCCGGCGGAAAATAATCTTTCACATAAGTCTGCCCGAGCGCCTCGCCGAGCATTCCATCCGTAGCCCGCACGCAGCGCTTCCAGCGCGGCTGGATTTCCTGCGTCCCGGTCAGAATGTGTCCGTAGAAATCGAAATCTTCGTCCACAAACTTCTTCGGAAGCGAATCCGCAGCATCATGAACGAGCTGCCAACGCAGATAAGTTTTCCAGTCATCGAGCGATGTGGCGGTGAGCTCGTGATTCACAGTCTTGAAAAACTCAGGCTGCGCGACGTTGATGGCCACAATCGAATCGTGCCCGATGGCGTGAAAGTAGCCATCCCAATCGAAGTCAGGTGTCAGCGTCTTCAGCGCCGCGCGATCCATCTTGTGGTACACGTTGTCGGGATTGCGGCGCTCCACGCGCGTCATGGAAGCCTGCGCCAGCTTCGTCTCAATCGCCAAGACGGTCTTGGCTTCTGCGGCCGCCGCAGCCGCGTCATCTCCCAGCAGCACGAACATATTCGTCACGTGCTTCACGTAGGCGTCCCGCAGCTTCACGGATTTATCATCGGTCTTGATGTAGTAATCGCGATCCGGCATGCCGATGCCGCCCTGCGACGCCACCGCGATGTAAACGCCGCTGTTCTTGAAATCGGGATTGGAATTAAAGCCAAAGACGGCTCCGGCCCCATCGCGATGCAGCCGCACGATTTCCGCCTGCAAATCGGCCAAGCTCGAAATCTTGGCGATGTGCGCGAAGTCGTCCTTCAGCGGCTCAATGCCGGCCTTCTCGATCGCCGGTTCGTCCATGCAACTAAAATAAAAATCGCCGATTTTTTGATCGATGGACCCGGGCGCAGCCGAAGTGTTCTTCGCGGCGGCATCGAGGATGGTGTGCAGCTTGTCGCGATTGCTTTCCATAAGCTCGGTAAAGCTGCCGAAAGCAGGATATTCGGGCGGAATAGGATGACTCTTGATCCAACCCCCGTCGGCAAACTGAAAGAAGTTGTCGCAAGGCTTAACGCTGCGATCGAGATTCGCGAGATTGAATCCATGCCCGCCAGAATCATCAGCAATCGCCGGCGAAACGCACGAGCCATCCCCCGCAGCCGGCAGCAAAGTCTGCGTGGCCCCAGCGCCCCCAGATTCGCCAACGTGACTTAGCTGCTGCGCCCCCGCACCCGTCGCAAACATAAGCAACGCCAAAACAAGCACGCCACCGCACACAAAAGAAATCAGCTTCAAAGCAACACCTCCGAAGATCTCTGAAATTTGCAAAAGGTCTTCTGACTTTCTTCAGGATAAACAATCCTCTAATCGTAGGGGCGGGGCTTGCTCCGCCCTCCGCCGACCACCCAGCCCAATCAAATCTCCGTGCAACCGCGGAAGATCAACGCTGCCAATCGTGCTCTTCTCTCTGAAATTTCAAATTTGAAATCAGTACTGTCCCAACGTTGAAATCGGAATGTGCCATAAGTTGCTGCGAATGCGGGATTTGAGCGTGAAAAGGAGCGAAATCGATTTGAATTTCCGGCTACGCTGCTGCCATTCCGGAGCGTCGGAGGGAATGGTGTATGAACAGTGGCCGAACGATTTTTGCGCAGGTGATGGATTTTCTTCCGCTGCCGGATTTTCGCCGTTGCGTTCAACGTTACCGGGGCGATTACAAAGTGCAAAGTTTCTCCTGCTGGGATCAGTTTCTCTGCTTGGCCTTCGCGCAACTCACCGGGCGCGAAAGTCTTCGCGCGATCGAAGCGTGCCTGCGCTCGCAACACTCGAAGCTCTATCACCTGGGTTTCCGCAGCCGCATTTCCCGCAACACGCTGGCACACGCCAACGAGACTCGCGACTGGCGTATCTTTGCCGATTTCGCGCGCGTGCTCATCGCCAAGGCTCGTGCGTTGTATCGCGACGAACCGTTCGGCGTGGAGTTGGATCAGACCATCTATGCTCTGGATTCCACCACCATCGATTTGTGTTTGGCGCTGTTTCCCTGGGCGCAGTTCCGCCGCCGCAAGAGTGCCGTCAAAGTGCATACGCTGCTCGATCTGCGCGGCAGCATTCCGACCAATGTTTATGTGACCAGCGGCGCGGTGCACGACATCAACATCCTCGACGAACTGCTGCCCGAGGCCGGCGCTTTTTATCTGCTCGACCGCGGCTACTTGGACTTCGCCCGTCTGTACGTGCTCAAACAAGGCTGCGCTTTCTTCATCACCCGTGCCAGGCAAGTAACAAAATGCTGGCGACGCGACTGGCGGCCGGTGCTCCGTTCCACCGGACTGCGAGCCGATCAAACGATTCAGCTCACCGGCCCAAAAACTGTGCGTTTGTATCCCGATCCGCTGCGCCGCATTCACTACTTCGACGCCGAAAAAGATATGCGTCTGGTTTTTCTGACCAACAACTTCCTGCTTCCCGCACTCACCATTGCCGAACTGTATCGTGCCCGCTGGCGCGTGGAGTTGTTTTTTCGTTGGATCAAACAACATCTTCATATCCAGGCCTTCTTCGGCACTTCGGAGAATGCGGTGAAGACGCAAATCTGGGTGGCCATCACCATCTACGTGCTCGTGGCCATCATCAAAAAAGAGACGCAACTGGACCTGAGCCTCTACAAAATCCTGCAAGTTCTCAGCATCACCCTTTTCGAGAAAACCCCGCTTTTATCAGGGTTTTCTCACTTCGCCGACAACCTCGACGATGGCCATCCGCGTACGCAACTGAATCTGTTCAACTTATGATGGGACAGTACTGATTTGAAATTTGAAATCGCCCTGCTGTGACTCGCATTACGCATTATCAATCTGCGCCCGCTGCAACTTGTCCGAGTAATCGATATACAGCGACTTCCACTCCGTATAGAAATCCAGCGCCGCCAATCCCGATTCGCGGTGCCCGTTCCCGGTATTCTTAATCCCGCCGAAAGGCAAATGCGTCTCAGCCCCAATGGTAGGCGCATTCACATAAACGATCCCGGTCTCCAGATCCCTCTGCGCCCGGTAAGCATGATTGATGTTCCGCGTATAAATCGAAGACGAAAGCCCATATTCCACGCCGTTGGCAATTTCCAGCGCCTCATCCAGCGTGTCGAAAGGAATGGTCGCCACCACCGGCCCGAAAATCTCCTCCTGCGCAATGCGCATCCGCGGATTCACATCCAGAAAAATCGTCGGCTCGTGGAACCAACCGCGCGCCAGCGACCCGGACTCCAACCGGTGCCCGCCCGCCGCCAGCTTCGCCCCTTCATTCTTCCCGATCTCCACGTACTTGATCACCGTCTGCAGTTGCGACTCGTTCACACTCGGCCCCATGTCCGTCTTGGGATCCAAGCCGTCGCCCACGCGCAGAGCCTTGGCCCGCTCGACAAACCTCGCCGCGAATTCGTTGTAAATCTTTTTATGCACCGCAATGCGGCTCGTAGCCGTGCAGCGCTGCCCGCTAGTCCCGAAACTTCCCCAAATCGCCCCATCCACCGCCAGATCGAGATTGGCATCATCCATCACGATGATGATGTTCTTCCCGCCCATCTCCAGATGGCATTTCTTGAAAGTAGGCGCGCAAGTCTCGCTGATGATGCGCCCCACTTCGGTCGAGCCCGTGAAGCTCACTAGATTCGTGTCGCGATGCTTGATCAGCGCCGCCCCGGCCTCCGATCCATGCCCGTTGACGATGTTCATCACCCCGGGCGGCAACCCAGCCTCGGCCAGAACCTGCACGTAGTTGTAAGTCGAGAACGGCGTCTCCGCCGCCGGCTTGATCACCACCGTATTTCCGCAAACCAGCGCCGGGGCAATTTTCCAGGAAGGAATGGCCATCGGAAAATTCCACGGCGTGACCAGCGCCGCCACTCCGATCGAAGCCCGCACGCTCATCGCAAATTTGTCAGGCAATTCCGAAGGCGTAGTCTGCCCATACAGCCGACGTCCCTCACCGGCCATCAAATAAGTCATATCAATCGCTTCTTGCACGTCCCCGCGCGTCTCGGCCAACACCTTGCCCATCTCGCGCGTCATTTCCCGCGCATACTCTTCCTTCCGCGCCACGAGTAGTTCCGCCGCCCGAAATAGAATTTCCGCCCGCTTCGGCGCCGGCACCAATCGCCATTTCTTGTAAGCTTCCTTGGCCGCATCCACCGCGACATTGACGTCGGCCGCCGTAGACGAAGGAAATGTCCCGATCAATTCATCACGATTAGCCGGATTTCGGTCTTCAATCCCGGCACCACCGGATCCGTCCACCCATTCCCCATTGATGTAGTTTTTGTAAGTCTTCGGCGTGACTGCGGTAGCCATTGGAATTCCTCCGGATCGGTCAGCTCTTCGCGCGTAGAGGCGGCGCCGCGTGGAGACGGCAGGAACTTCGCGGCGACCGTTCAACTGAACATGAAACCGAACTTGAAAAGTAACAGACACCGCAACGCGCGTCAAACGTGGGTTGGGAGCACCGGCGGCTCAGCGTGAGCCAGGATCTGAGCTTGCGGCGCTGCTAGGCGTGGTCGGCGGCGGAGCAGCCGGCGCGGGCGTCCCGGACGGATGCTGTACGGGCCGCGGAGCGCTTACTCCGGCGATGTCCGAGCCGAGGCCGAGTTTCTGCAGCGTCGTCGCGTCAAGCTTCCCTGTGCCGGTCATGCCGTGGTCTTCCTGGAATTTGCGCATGGCATCCTGCGTATTCGAATCCCATTTCTTCGTGGGATCGCCGTGATAGTAGCCTTCGCGCGCGAGCGCGGTTTGAATTTCCTCGATGCGGTCCGTCGTAGGAGCTTTTTGAATCGGCTCCCAATGATGGCGCCCCTTCTTATTTTTCTTGGAGGATGTTGAGGACTTCTTCGACGACGACTTGCTAGATGACTGCGGCGACCCCGACGCAGCCCAAATCGTCGAAGCAGGCACGGACAGCAACAGCGAGGCCGCGAAAGCTACGCCTGTCGCGAGAGCCACCAATCGATGGCCGCGACGCGCCGGGGCTTCGCGGATGATCGCGTCTTCGCGCCTCATTCGTTGGGCACCGCTCCCGCAAGAAACACGGTCAATTCCCGATCGTTCGCGTCGTGCCGGATCACCTTGAACAGCACATCCTGCGCGGGCTTCAGCCGCGCCACTTCGCGCCGGTATTCATTCAGATTCGCCACCGGCACATGATTGACTTCCACGATGATGTCGCCGCGGTTGAACTCAATGTCTTCCGCAAAGCTGGCCGGCTCGACTTCAGAAACAATCACTCCCGGCTGCTTGGTGATGCCCAGCTTGCGCGCCAGTTCCGGCGTCAAATCCTCGACGTGCAAACCAAATTCCGCCGGCTCGATTCCCTCAGGCGACGTCTCGAGATCCTCAGCCGTATTCGGGAACAGCTTCGCCCGGTCCGCGACCACCACCGAAACCTCATGCGCTTCCTTGTTGCGCACGTAACGCAACTGAACGCTCTGGCCCACCGCCGTTTCAGCAATCGGATCGACGAGATCGGAGCCTGTCCGCACCGGATGCCCATTTACATCGGTGATCAAGTCGCCCGGCTTGAGCCCAACTTTGTCCGCCGGGCTACCAGGCTCAACGCCCTGCACCACGATTCCGTAAGAAGCGCCCAATTCGCGCAGCAAAACCGGATTCGCGCTGTTCTCTTCGCTGAAACTGATGCCAATCGAACCGCGCGTGACTTTCCCGGTGGTCACCAGTTGGTTGTAAACACTGATCACCGTATTCGAAGGCAGCGCAAACCCCACGCCCTCAAATCCGCGCCCGCCGGTATAAATCGCCGTATTGATGCCGATCACTTCCCCAGCCATGCTTACCAGCGGCCCGCCGGAATTCCCGGGATTGATCGCCGCATCAGTCTGAATAAATTTCTGAAATTGGAACCCAGGATTCGGCCGGTCCTTTGCGCTAACGATTCCCGCAGTAACAGTAGCTTGCAACCCAAACGGGCTGCCAATAGCCAAAACCCAATCGCCCACTTGCACGCCATTCGAATTCCCCAGCCGCGCCACAGGCAAGGCATGATCGGAGTCAATCTTGATGACCGCCAGATCGGTGAGTTGATCGGTGCCAATCAATTTCGCCATGTAATGCTTGGGATCTTTGTCGATGGTCACTTCGATCTTGGTGGCCTGATCAATCACATGGTTGTTAGTCAGAATGTAGCCCTTGGCATCCACGAGCACGCCGGAGCCCAGGCTGCGCTCGGCCGTAGGCCCTTCATCCTGATTATCGAAGAAACGATCGAAGAAATCGTCGAACGGGTCGCCCTGCTTGCGCTTCGGATGCCCCTTAGGGCGGTCGATCACCTGGGTAGTGGAAATATTCACCACGGTAGGCTCAAGCTTGCCAGCGATGGCCGAAAAAGTGCCGCTAAGCGAGACGGGATCCGGGATGGCCAGCAGCGTAGCGCCATTGCTGGCCTGCGTCCGCGTGGCCATAGCGCGGCCGGAAATCAAAGTCCCAATCAGAATGCCGATCGCCAGCGTGAAGATCACCAACACGCCGGCAAAGAACTTCCGCCGCCGCACCCAGTCCATCAATTCGCGAATCTGGATCCCCATGCCCCGACTCCGTTCCGCCGACACCCCTACCAAAAGAATCTAAAGTATAGCACCGCCCGGAAGCACCGGGCACCCGTACGTTCTACCCAGGTTGCCGTCTGTGCAATGCCCCGTAGCACAGGCACTCCTGCCTGTGGCTCGGTGAGGCTTACCGATCCGTCGGGATCTCTGCCTCCATGACCATGGTGAACTCACGCTGGGCCGCTGCGGCCGAGCAATCGAATTGAGCCGTGCCGGTTGCTATTTTGGCCCTCAGAATGGGTTCGAGTTTTGTTCGCTCTACCCGAAACGACTGTACGAATAGAACCGAGTGTAAGTATAAGAAAACAAACGAAAGGGGTCGTTTCTAATCGAAACACTTTGCAGAACCTCTGGGAATGGGATTTTGGAACGTTGGCTGCGGCGCGGCGATGGGTTGGGGCTTGTTGGGCGTGTTCGGCGTGTTGGGTTCGGCCTGCTGAGCGGCGAGTTGTTCGCGCTCGCGGGCGGCTTTGCGCTCGCGCTCGTCGGCCGCGATAGCTTCGTCACGGGCGCGTAGGCTCGCGGCCAGGGAAGGGTCGAGGACGAGGTCGTACTGCTCGGGAACTGGAATTTCTTCGGCGATGAGGATTCTGCGAGTGGGCTCGACCCAGGAGCCGGAGTCGTTGATGTGGGCGTAGATGCGGACGGCTTGAACGGCCGCGGAGGCATCAACTGGGGTGCGGGAGATGCGCTCGATGACGTGGTCGAGTGCGCTGCGGACATTGCGGGAGCGGAGGAAGAAGAGACCGGTGGCGCGGGCATGGCGGTAGAGGGTGGAGCGGTGGCGAAGGTGGTATTGGCGGACGATGGCATCGGGGTTCCCCCACTGCACGAAGTCGAAGTCGATGTGATCGCGGTCCGGATGGCGGCAGATGGCGCAGAGACGAGCGTGGCGATCGGGATCGGGGGCGATGGCTTGATGGTCTATGGTGAGGTTGTTGTTAGTGTTCATGTAGTTCTCCTTTTCCAGGGATAACAGTAGTCTGGGTGCGAGCGCAAGGGGGGATGCTGTGGAATGGGGCATGGGAGAGGGCGCGAACGGCGGAAGGGGCGACAGGGCAATTTCAGATTTCAAATTTCAGACGGCTTTGTTGACATCGTGCCGATTCACGAGGCCAGTGGAATACGCAAACGGAGCGATCGGGTTGCGCGGAGGCTAATGGCCAATATTTTCGCAGGGGTTACGCTCGCGGGCGGAGCAAGCCCCGCCCCTACGACCGAGAAATTCAAGCAAACTTTGAAAATCGCGCCTTGAGACTGACTCGGATTCCTCGCGCGAGAGCGCAATTCCCTTCTGCTAGGCATTGGCGTGCGCGCCGGAGATTGTTACAATCGGATTGCCAACCTATGCCGCCGCAAACTCTCTACGAAAAAATCTGGAATGCGCACATCGTTCGAGAAGTACCCGGCCAACCCTCACTGATTTACATCGACCGCCACTTGATCCACGAAGGCACTTCGCCGCAGGCCTTCGCCGGCCTCAAGGCTGCGGGACGCAAAGTGCGCCGGCCCGATCTAACTTTCGCGGTGATGGATCACTCGGTCTCGACGAAAAATCGCGAGCTGCCGATTCTCGATGCCGACGCGCGCGGACAATTCGAAGCGCTCGAGCGCAATTGCAAAGAAACCGGCGTGCGGCTCTTCGATATGCACAGCAAGAATCAAGGCATCGTGCACATCATCGGCCCGGAACTCGGCATCACGCAGCCGGGACAAACGCTGGTTTGCGGCGATAGCCACACTTCCACGCACGGCGCTATGGGCGCGCTGGCCTTCGGCATCGGCACCAGCGAAATCGAGCACGTGCTCGCAACGCAATGCCTCTCGCAAGCGAAATCGAAGACCGGGCTGGTGCGCTTCAATGGCGCGCGACCCAAGGGGATCACTTCGAAAGATTTCATCCTCGCGCTGATCGGCAAAATTGGAATCGCCGGCGGCACCGGCCACGTTTTCGAATATGCCGGCGACGCGGTGCGCGCGCTCTCGATGGAAGCGCGCATGACCATGTGCAACATGACCATCGAAGGCGGCGCCCGCGCAGGAATGGTCGCGCCGGATCAGACCACGTTCGCGTACCTCGAAGGCAAGCCGTTCGTCCCGCGCGGCAAAGAATTTCAGGACGCGGTGGCGCGCTGGAAAACGCTGGCATCTGATCCCGGCGCGAAATACGACGTCGTCCTGGATATCGACGCCGCCAAGCTGGCGCCGCAAGTCACCTGGGGCACGAATCCAGGAATGGTCACGGACGTCACCAGCCGCGTCCCCGATCCGAATTCGTTTGCAGATCCCGTGGATCGAAAAGCGGCAGAGAGCGCTCTCGTTTACATGAATCTGAAGCCCGGCACGCCGATCACCGACATCGCCGTCGATCGCGTCTTCATCGGCTCCTGCACCAATTCGCGCATTGAAGACCTGCGCGCCGCCGCCCACGTCATCGAAGGCAAGCACATCGCCAAGAACATCAAGCAGGCCCTGGCCGTCCCCGGCTCCCGGGTCGTGAAAGCGCAGGCCGAAAAAGAAGGCCTCGACAAAATTTTCCGCGACGCAGGATTCGAATGGCGCGATGCAGGCTGCAGCATGTGCATCGGCATGAATGACGACGTGCTGCCCAGCGGCGAGCGTTCCGCCAGCACTTCGAATCGCAATTTCGAAGGCCGCCAGGGCAAAGGCAGCCGCACGCACCTCGTCAGCCCGATGATGGCCGCCGCAGCCGCAATCGAAGGCCATTTCGTGGACATCCGCAAGTGGGATGTGAACGGAGCGGAGTGAGCATGCAGCCGTTCGTCAAACACACGGGACTTGTGGCGCCGATGGATCGCGTGAATGTGGATACCGACCAGATGGTGCCGAAGCAATTTTTGAAGCTGCAGACGCGCGAAGGGTACGGCCGCGTGCTCTTCTATGACTGGCGCTACCTGCCGGGCGAAAAGCCGAATCCGGAGTTCCCTCTGAATTTGCCGCGCTACCGCGGCGCGAGCGTGCTTTTGGCGCGCGCGAATTTCGGCTGCGGCTCGAGCCGCGAACACGCTCCCTGGGCAATTCTCGATTACGGCTTCCGCTCCATCATCGCGCCCAGCTACGCCGACATCTTCTACAACAACTGCTTCAAGAACGGCATTCTGCCGGTGACACTGAGCGACGCGCACGTGGACGGTCTCTTCAAGCGCGCCGAAGCTGAGGAAGGTTACCGCCTGACCGTGGATCTCCAAAATCAAATCGTGACCGACGACAATTGGCTTGCGCACTTCCTTTCGAGATCGACGCCTTCCGCAAAAAGTGCCTGCTCAAGGGACTCGACGACATCGGCCTCACGCTCGAGCACGAACCCGACATCTCGGCCTACGAGAAATCGAATCCGAAATCCGCGCCGATGTACGATCCCGTGGACGTGAAAATCGCGCAGCCTCAAACGTAATTCCATCCGCTACGTCAAACTAGCTCTGGAGGCCGGGAAATGACCTGGCGTCGCTTGCTCGTCGTGAATTGCCGCGCTCGTGCACGCTCTCGATCGCCGCGGCGCAGGAAAAATCGCTGCCCTTCCCTCCTGCAGCGCTGCTGAATCGCATCACTCCGGCCGGAATTCGCGCGAACATGGAATATCTCGCCGATGATTTGCTCGAAGGGCGCGGCACAGGGCACGCGCGGCTACCAACTCGCCGCTCTCTACGTTCGCAGCCGCTTCGAAGAGCTGGGATTGAAGCCCGCGGGAGTGAACGGCAGCTATTTCCAGCCGGTGCCGTTGCGGCGCATCGCGCTCGTGCCGGAAGCATCTTCCGTGTCGATCATGCGCGGAGGAAAAATACAAAAGCTGGCGCTCGGGAAAGATTACATCACCGACGGAAATCCGCTTGCCACGTTCAGCACTTCCGAAGGGCCGCTTGCGTTCGTCGGCTACGGAGTTTCGGCGCCGGAATTCGACTACGACGATTTTGCCGCGGTGGATGTGCGCGGGAAAATCGCCGTCGAGCTTTGGGGCGCGCCATCGAAATTTCCGAACGCGCCGCGCGCGTACTACTCCGACGGTTACGTCAAAGCCAAGATGGCGGCGGCTCACGGCGCGATTGGATTGATCGG
This sequence comes from uncultured Acidobacteriota bacterium, assembly GCA_963841235.1. GTDB lineage: Bacteria > Acidobacteriota > Terriglobia > Acidiferrales > UBA7541 > Palsa-147. The sequence continues at coordinate 131,394 of CAWJBU010000007.1, forward strand.
CGTGTGGGCCGGCCCGATGTCTGAGCGCATTCCGTTCGAGCGGCTTGTGCGATTTTTCCAGGAGCCGCAGCTTCGCTGGCTGGACGCGAACGGAGTGCCGAACGATTCCGTTCCGGAGATTCGCGGCTTCGCGGTGCTCAGCGAAAAATCGAGCGCGGCGCTGTTCGAAGGCGCGCGAAAGACGCTCAAGCAGGCGCTCGACGATGCGTCGCAGAACAAGCCGCAAGGTTTTTCGCTGCCCGTTGAGGCTTCGATTCGTCTGACCACGCGATTCACCGCCGCGGAAAGCCCCAACGTGGCTGCCATTCTTCCGGGATCCGATCCTACTCTGAAAAATGAGTACGTCGTTTTCAGCGCGCATCTCGATCATCTGGGCATCGGCGAAGTGATCAAAGGCGACGGCATTTACAACGGAGCGCTCGACAACGCTTCGGGAACTTCGGCGATGCTGGAGATCGCGCGCGCTTTCAGCGAAATGCCCACGCCGCCGCGGCGCTCGATTTTGTTTTTGTCCGTGACCGGCGAGGAGGCCGGGCTGCTTGGCTCTGATTATTTCGCGCACAATCCGACCGTGCCGATTGCGCAGATCGCCGCCAATATCAATATGGATGGCGTCGCGCTGCTCTACGATTTCCGCGATATTGTGGGCATGGGCGTCGAACACTCGAGCCTCAGCCGCGAACTTGAAGATGTCGCGCGGCACATGAATCTCGAGGTCAGCCCGGATCCTATGCCGGAGGAAGTTTTCTTCGTGCGCAGCGATCAGTATTCTTTCGTGCAGCAGGGAGTGCCCGCGGTGTTTCTCTCCGAAGGATTCAAGACGGTGGACCCGAAGTTGAACGGCAAGAGCATTTCGCTCGAGTGGGAGAGCACGATTTACCACACGCCGCAGGACGATATGAAACAGCCGTTCAATTTCGAAGCGGGCGCAAAATTCGCGCGCATCGATCTGGCCATCGGCTACGAAGTGGCGCAGGAAACGGAGCGGCCGCATTGGAACGCCGGCGATTTCTTTCTGACGAAGTTCGGAAAGCCACGCTAACTGCGATGCGCGCTACGACGATTCTGCCACTGGGCCGGTGGAATCTATGGCTGCTGGGGCTGGGCCTTTTAGCTCGGCGAGAAGGATCGCTGCGAAGATTAACACGGCGCCCGTCAGAGTGCGTGGGCTTAGTCTTTCGTGAAGGACGACGTATGAAGTTAGCGCGGCGAAGACTGGCTCGAGGGTGAAGAGAATCGCGGCGTGATTCGCGGTCGTATGCTGCTGCGCCCAAAGTTGCGCCGTGAATCCCAGCACCGTGCAGCCCAGCGCCGTGACCACGACGGCGAAGATCAATCCGGAGGTCATCTCGAAACGCGGCGCTTCCCAACCGAGAGCTGAAACAATCGGCAACGCAATCGTGGCCAGCACCGCGGTCAGCGCGATCTGCAGGAAGCTCAAGCCCATGATCGAATGGCGCGTGCTGTAATGCGCGACCGCCAGAATGTGAAACGCGAACATCACCGCCGAACCGAAGCTCAGAACGTCGCCGAGATTCAAATTCCCGAATCCCGACGGCGGCACGGCTACGAAGTAGAGACCGAAGAACGCAACTACCGCGCCGGCCCACGCCCAGCGATTGATTCGCTTGCGCCAGAACAATCGCCAGCAGGATCGGCACGAGCACGGCGCTCGAGCCATTCAGGAATGCCGCCTTCGAAGGCGTCGTGAATTTCAGCGCGATGGTTTGGAAGATGTAGCCCGAGAAGAGAAACACGCCGATGATGGTACCGGCAACGATTGCCGCGCGATCGAGCTTTCGCACCGTCCGCCAATAGATTGCGCCCATCACCGTCGCAGCCAGGACGAAGCGTACGGAGAGAAACGCGAACACCGACGCATAGGCGAGCGCTTGCTGCACGACGACGAACGTCGCGCCCCAGATAAACATGCAGGCACCAAGCGCCAAATCAGCTTTCAGTCGCTGGCTCATCAAATATGCACGCGCATCGAAATAAACTGACGAAGTTTAGCGGCACTCGTGAAGCGCTGCAACGAAGACCGCCTCTGCGAGACGGGCCACAGCACGCGACTTTAGTTTGCTCACCGGTTGTTCCGGGATATTCCTTCGTGTATAAACAATAGCTAATATGACGCGAAGGTTAGCGACTTCGATTTTGGTGATCGTGCTGCTTGCGATTCCTCTTCCGGCGGATAAGTCGCAGTGGGTGGAAGTGACCAGCCCGAATTTCATTGTGGTTAGCAATGGCGGGCAGGGGACGGCCGAGCGCGTCGCCGTGCAATTCGAACAGATTCGCGCAATATTCCGCAAGGCGCTGCCGTACGCCAGCGCGCACGAAAGCCCGGTGATCACCGTCATCGCCGCGAAGGATGAAAAATCCCTCACGGAGCTTCTCCCCGAATACTGGGTCAAGGGCCACGAGCATCTCGCCGGCATATTCTTCTTTCGCATGGACAAGTATTACGTCGCGCTGCGGTCGGACCTGGAAGGCCCAAACGCCTACGAGCCGATCTATCACGAATATTTTCACTCCCTCACGCTTCCCTACATGCCGGGATTGCCGTTGTGGCTCGCGGAGGGCTTCGCGGATTTCTACGGCAACACGGTGATGATGGGCAAGGATGCTGTTCTCGGCCGCGCCAGCGCTGAATTGCTCTACGAGCTTCGCGGCGGGCGGCTCATCCCGCTCGACGTGCTATTCCAAGTGGACCATTCCTCGCCGTATTACAACGAGCAGAACAAGACTTCGCTCTTCTACGCCGAATCCTGGGCGCTCGTTCATTACTTAATGGCCGGCGACAAGGGCGCGCACCGCCCGCTGATCACAAATTATTTGACGGCATTCACGAAGGGAACGGACTCAGTGACCGCCGGGCGACAGGCTTTCGGCGACCTCGGGCAATTTCAGAGGCAACTCGCGCAGTACATCGGGAATTCGTCGTTCTACGAATTCCCGCTGAAATCAGCGCCGGAGATCAGCGAGAAACACTTCCCTTCCCGGCCGCTTTCTGCTGCGGAGGCCGAAGCCATTCGCGGCGACTTCGAGGCTTACCGTGGAAAGGCGGACCTCGCGCGGCCACTGATCGAGGCAGCGGAGAAGGACGATCCGAAGCTGGCACTGCCACACGAGAGCCTGGGAATGCTCGCGTATTCCGCAGGGCAACATCTCGAGGCGCTGCACGAGCTTTCCAAAGCTGTGGAACTCGACCCGCAGAATTTTCGAACGCTATTCTTCCGCAGCTTTTTGGCGTTTCATGCGCACGGGGAGGGCTCGAAGAACGAACAAGTCGAGACGGACTTGCGGCGCTCGATTGCGCTCAATGCAAATTTTCCTCCGGCGTATGGACTGCTCGCTTCTTATCTGGCGGAAAAGGACGAGAAGCTCAACGACGCTCTAGGCTTCGCGAAAAAAGCGATTGAGCTCGAGCCTGGAACTTCCGCTTATCAAATTAGTCTCGGAGAAGTTCTCATACGTCTGCATCGCGATACCGAAGCGATCGCTGCCGGACTGCGCGCGGACATGATTGCGCGCGGGCCCGGCGATCATGCGGCCGCGAAGGGCTTCCTCTCGTACGCTCGGAGTGTCGCGGGATACAATGCCGATCATCCGGACGCGGCGACGCACGTCCGTGTGGCGGGGGAGAACTCGCGTCCAGCTTCTGATAATGGCGATGCCACCGACGAGAAGGTTCAGAGCGACCAAAACGAGCCGCGTCCGATGGAAACGGAAACTCCGCCGGAGCCGGCCGCGCAGGATTCCGGCGCGCAGAAAGAGATGCCTCCGCAGCGAGAGGCGTACTCCGCAAAGGGCAGGATTTCGAAAGTTTCCTGCACCGGGCGCGAGATCGCTCTGGCGCTCGATTTCGGATCGACGCGGCTTGAGCTTCAGAATGGGGATATTGGGAAGATCGAAATCTCGTCGAGTGGTCCAGCGAAGTCCAATTTCAATGCGTGCGCGGAACTGCAGGGCCACCAGGCGAAAATAAGTTACTTGCCCGCCGAAGACGCGAAGACGGACGGCACACTTCTTGGCGTTGAGCTTCTCGATTAACGCAATCAGCGAGATTCAGTCAGATGGCGCGGCGATGCTTTTTTGCGACGCGTTGTAGACGATTTTGCCTCCCACGATGGTCATTGCTACTTTTGCGTTGGTCAGCTCGCGTGGGGTTAGGCGCGTGATGTCTGACGGGAAGACTACGATGTCGGCAAACATTCCCGGGGCTAGCTTGCCTTTGCGATGCTCTTCGAATTCGGCGTAGGCAGCGCCGGCGGTGTATTCGCGGATGCAGGTTTCGATGGGCAGCTTTTCTTGCGGCTGCCAGCCGCCTGCGGGGCCGCCGTCGGGGAGTTCGCGCGTGGCGCAGGCGTAGAGGCCGCGCAGCGGATTCACGGATTCGACGGGATAGTCGGTGCCGAAGGCTAGATGCGCGCCGGTTTTCTCGAGCGAGTTCCAGGCGTAACTGCCTTTGATGCGCTCGGGGCCGATGCGCGATTCGGCCCAGCGTTCATCGTCGAGCAGATGGCACGGTTGCATCGAAGCGATCACGCCGAGCGCTGCGAATCGCGGGAGGTCGCTCAGCGCGAGAATCTGCGCGTGTTCGACGCGATCGCGGCGATCGCGCGCGCCATTTGCTTCGCGTACGGCTGCGAAGGTATCGAGAGCCAGGCGATTCGAGCGGTCGCCGATGGCATGAAACGCGATTTGAAATCCGGCGGCGTCCCGAGCGATGGCCATTTGCTTAAGTTGGGCTGGATCGGCGCGGAGAATTCCCGAGGTCGATGCGTCGTCGGAATAGGGCGCGAGCATCGCGGCGGTACGAGAACCGAGCGAGCCATCGAGAAAGCCCTTGAGCGCGCCGGTCTTGATCCACGCGTCCGTTGTTCCAAAAGTGCCGCGGAGATCTTCGAGCTGAGCCAGCGGAGCATTGAACGGCAGCCACTCGGTGATCCGCAACGGAAGTTTGCCCTCGCGGTGCAGCGAAATGTAAATCGGCAGATCGACCGCGGCGGGCGCTGATGGCGCTGGCTTGCCGTCGCGCGAGCGGCCGTCGAGATACTCCTCGTAGAGCGTGAAAAGCGGCGCCTCGGAATTATCTTGAATCGACGTGACGCCGAACGACGAAGCTTCGGCGAGGGCCAATGCGATGGCGCGGCGGCGCTGATCCGGCGTGGACGGCGGGATCAGTTTGTTCACGCGGTCCATCGCGGAATCTTCTTCGAGCATACCGTTGGGCTCGCCGGTCGCGGGATCGTGCATGAACTTTCCGCCGGACGGATCGGGCGTCGTGCGAGTGATTGCGGCGATCTCGAGAGCGCGGGAATTTGCAACTGCGACGTGGCCATCGACGCGCAAGAAAAACATGGGATGTTCGCGCGAGATCACGTCGAGATCGGCGCGCGTCGGGAATTTCTTGTCGGGCCAGAGCGTGTGGTCCCATCCTCGGCCGAAGATCCATTCGCCAGACTTGAAATCTTTCAATCGTGAGCGAATGCGTGCTTGCATTTCGGCGAGCGACTTCGCGCCTTCGAGATCGACGCTGAGTTTGGCGAGGCCGGCGCCCGCCAGATGCACGTGCGCGTCGTTGAAACCGGGCATGGCGAATTGGCCGCGGAGATCGATGACGCGGGTCGTGGCTCTCCGCAGGCCCTCGATTTCATCGTTCGATCCGACGGCGACAATTACTTCTCCGCGAGCGGCGAGAGCTTCCACGCGCGGATGATTCGGATCGCCGGTGTAAATGTCCCCGTTCGTGAGAATCAAATCGGCGCCGGAATCAGATGCGGGCGTCTGCGAGTTCGAATCCGTCATGGAAGTGTGATTCACCGTTGAATTCGAGAAATGCGCGATGCTGATTTCGGGAACGAGGCAGAGAAGCGCGACACAGAACAATCCGAGATTTAGTCGATTAATCGGATTGACGCCGAAACGAAACACGCGGGGTTGGCTCACGAGGCCGTTCGGGCGATCAGCAGCGTCGTAAGCAAGATGCGCTTGAGGCCGACCAGACGATCTGTGGAGTCATACCATTCGTCGAGACTGTGCGAGCCGCCGCCGAGACCCCCGCCGCCGATAGCGATGGCGGGGATTCCTATCGAGAGCGGGACGTTGGCGTCGGTCGAGGAACGTTCGCGACGCGATGGATTGTTGAGATACGCGTCGACGCTGGTGATGGCGGCGAGCAATTCCGAATTTTCCGCCAGCTTTCCGGACGGGCGCACGCCGAGGGAGCGGAAGCCGGGCTCGAGCGAGCCGGTGCCACGTTGCGCGGCGGCCATTTCGTCATTGACGCCGCTCTGAATGGCGTCATGCAGGGCCGCTTCGAGGCGCGCGAGTTGCGCGTCGTCTTCCGAGCGCAGGTCGACTTTCACCGCGGCGCGATTCGGAATTGAATTGACGGAGGTGCCGCCTTCGATGACGCCGAAGTTGAAGGAAGTGCGCGGCATATCGGGGACCGAAATCCCGGAAAATTTCACGATTCCGCGAGAGAGGGCCGTAATCGGATTTGGGGCGCCGAAGTCGGACCAACTGTGGCCGCCGGGGCCGGTGACGAACGCTTCGATGCGGCGGGAGGCGAGGCCTTGCGTGGTGACGTAATCGGTGGCGGCGCCATCAACGGCGATCACGGCGCGGAGGCGCGAGCGGTAGGTTTCGACCAGCGCGCGAATTCCGCGAAGATTCCCTTCCCCTTCTTCGCCGACATCGCCGGCGAAGACGATGGTCATGCCGGTGCGGATGTGGCCTTCTTCGAGAGCGCGCGCGATGGCGACGAGCGCGGCGAGGCCGGCGCCGTTGTCGGCGATGCCTGGAGCTTCGAGGCGCGCGCCATTGCGCTTGACGCGAACGTCGGTCCCCGCGGGGAAAACGGTGTCGAGATGCGCGGCGAGAAGAATAACTTCGTCGTGATGCGCGCCGGGACGCTCGCCGATTACGTTGCCGAGCCCATCGACGCGCGTTTTCAGGCCGCTGGCGTCGAAAAGTTTGCGAAGCGCTACGCCGCGCTCAGTCTCGGAAAATTCCGGCGCGGGGATTTCGTTCAAATGGATCTGCTGATCGGTGATCCAGGCCAGGTTGTGCGCGAGCCAATCCGTGGCGCGCGTGACGCCCGGCTCACGCGCGAGGGCCTGGACGTTTATGTCCGCGGCTCGCAGGGAGATGGTGGCCATGGCCAAGAGAATACCGGAAGCGAGGGAAAGTTTCATCGCCGGATTGCGCTGGCGCCTCCTGCGCACTAGCGGCGAGGCGTCGCGGGCTGCGACTGGGGCGAAGGCTCGACGAGCGCGAGAATTTCCTCTTCGGTGAGAATGCGCTGGGCCTGCTTGGCAGCGAAGAAAATGCGGTCCACGCGTTCATCGGTGGCGGCGATGCCGCGCTTCTCGAGCCAATAGATTACGTTGGAGCGGCCGCTGAGCGGGCCGATCTCGATGATTTGCTCGAGGCCGAAGAGATGCGAGGGCACGCCGCTGTAAATCGCGTTGGCGAGGTCGCGGTCGTTCTTTTTGTAGGCTTTGACGATGGCGGCGGCGTGAACGCCGGTGGCGGTGCGGAAGGCATCGCGGCCGATGACGGGATAATTGTGCGGGATGGGCATGTGCGTGGCGTTGGATACGGCCTGCGAATATTCCATCAGACGCGAGAGATCCTGATCGATCAGGCCCATCAGGCGAAGATTCACGAGCATCAACTCCATGGGAGTGTTGCCTACGCGTTCGCCGAGCGCGAGGGCCGCGCAGTGGACTTGATCGGCGCCGGCGGCGATGGCGGCTAGCGAATTGCCGATGGAGAGGCCGCGATCGTTGTGGCCGTGCCAGTCCACGCGAATTTGTTCACCTGAGGGTTTCACTACATTTTCGATGAAGAAGGTCACGAGATTGTGCGCGCCGCGGGGCGTGGCGTGGCCAACCGTGTCGCAGAGAACGGCTGCGCGGGCGCCGCAGCGAATCGCTGTTTCGTACAACGCTTTCACGGTTTCGGGATCGGTGCGAACGGTGTCTTCGGTGACGTACATGACCGGCAGCCCTTCGGAAACGGCAAAGGTGACGGCTTCTTCGGTTATGCGCTTGAGATGATCGACGGTCCAATCTTCGACCATGCGGCGGATGGGGCTTGAGCCGAGGAACGTTGCGGCTTCGAGCTTCAGGCCCACTTTTTGCGAGATTTCGATGATGGGGCGGATATCGTTCTTGTGCGTGCGGGCGGCGCAGTTGGGGCGAATTTTCATGCGCGCGGTGACGATTTCGCGGGCCAGGGCTTCGGTGTCGGCATAGGCGCGTGGGCCGGCGCCGGGCAGGCCGACATTGACGGTGTCGATGGCCAGCGCCTCCATCAGATGGAGAATCTCGATTTTCTGCTCGATGGTGGGATCTTGGACGGAGGGATTTTGCAGGCCATCGCGGAGAGTTTCATCGTTCAGCGCGACGCGGCGGCCCGGCGGGATTTCGGCGTCCTTCGCGGTGTTCCAATCGTAGATGAGTTCTTTGCGGTTCAACTTTTTCGAGCGCCCTAATAGCGCAGCGTGTAGCTGTGCGGGCCGGATGAGAGATCGGGTTTGTAGAGCGTCTTGCAGAATTCGCAGCGATAGATTTCTGCTTTGGGCCCGATGAGTTTTTCGATTTCTTTGGGGTAGTCGTACCAGCGTTTGAGATGGCCGCAGCAGAGTTTGCCCTTGGCGTCTTTTTCGTCGCAGGCGCGCTGGGTGCGCTTTTTCATTTTGATTTTTGGGGCGGCGGGGGCGGCGGATTCGGGCGGGGCTGCAGTTGCGCTGGCCGGGGGAGTCGCTGGAGGAGCGGCGGCGGGCGGGGTTGTTGGTGCGGCTTCGTTTGGGGCGTTCGCGTCGGGCATTGGTTCGTGTCCTTTTTTAGAGTCGTTAGGCGAAGTACAGTGCAAAACCCAAGGCCACACCGGGGGCGTGTGAATCCGCCCCCCTACTAAATCCGGTGCCTGCGAATGACGGTGCCTAACACGCCGCGCGGGTTGGCTAGGGCGGCCATGCGGCGCGACCAGCGCGGGGCGAAAAGATAATCTACGAAACTGTCGGCCGCCGCGGCTAGATTCTCATTGTAGCCGAACCACCAGGACTTGGGCGTGCGCGGCAGGCGATCGACATCCACATATTTTACTTGAACCATTTCCAGCAGGCCAAAACGCGAGTGCGAGCGTCCCCAGCCGCTTGCGCCGCTGCCGCCGTGCGGGGCTTCGCAGATGCCGTAGTAGCTGGCGACATCGTTGATCATTACCGAGCCGCCGCGAATGCGCTGGGCGATTTCCTGGCCTTTGGCTGCATCTTCGGTCCAGACGCTGGCGCTTAGGGCGAATTCGGAATCGTTGGCTAGGGCTACGGCTTCATCTGCCGATTTCACCGGTCGGATGGCAATGACTGGGCCGAATGTCTCTTCGCGCATGAGTTGCATCGAGTGGTCGACGTTGGTTACGACTGTGGGTTCGAGGAAGCTCGGGCCTAGATCGCTGCGGCGATTGCCGCCGGTTAGGACTTGCGCGCCGCGGGCCGTGGCGTCGAGCAACTGGGCTTCGACTTTTTCGAGCTGCGTGACGCGGATCATGGGGCCGATTTCCGCGTCTTTGTCGGATGGCGGGCCGAGGCGCAGCTTGCGGGTTTTCTCGAGGCACTTTTCGAGGAAGGGTTGCGCGATGGCTTGCTCGACGTAAATGCGCTCGACGGAGATGCAGGTCTGGCCGCAATTCATGAAGCCGCCCCAGACGGCGGCGCTGGAGGCGATTTCCAGATCGGCGTCGGCGAGGACTAGCATGGCGTCCTTGCCACCCAGCTCGAGCGAAGATGGAATCAGACGGCGGGCGCAGGCTTCGGCGATTCTTTTTCCTGTGGCGACGCTGCCGGTGAAAAATACTTTGTCGGGATTGGATTCGACGAGAGCGGCGCCGACTGCGCCTCCGCCTTGGAGGAGTTGAACTACGCCGCTGGGAATTCCTGCGGCGGCGATGATTTTGGCGATGACTTCGCCTACGTGCGGGGTTAGCTCCGACGGCTTCAGGAGAACGGCGTTGCCGGCTACTAGCGCGGGAAGAATTTGCGCCATGGGAATTGAGAATGGGTAATTCCACGGCGAGATGATGGCGAGGACGCCGAATGGCTGGAAGTAGAGCGAGCCGGATTTTGCTTTCACGCCGATATTGTGGTGTGGGACGGGCTCGGGACGCAGCCATTCGGGAGCTTGGCGAGCGAGGAAATCGGCGCTGTCGAGAGCGAGCATTAATTCGGCGAAGACGGCTTCGACGTGCGGCTTGCCGGTTTCGAGCGAGATGGCGTTGGTGACTTCCTCGCGGCGCTCGTAGATGGCGTCGCGGATTTTTCTCAGATAGCTGCAGCGCTCGCGGAGGGATTTCGCGGCCCAGGATTTCTGGGCTTCGCGGGCTTGCGCCATGAGGCGCGGGACTGCTTCGGGCGAAGTGGCTGGAATTTGCGCGACGACGCGGCCCGAGGCGGCGTCGATCGAGGCGACGAAGCCGGGGCTGGTTGCCGCTGCGGCGGAATTTGGCGCGATTGTCGATGTTTGAGTTTGCGCGGACATCGTTGGCTTGATTCTAACCGATTTTCGCCTCGGACTTGCGGGGCACGTGCGCTAGCGATGCGGTCGGGTCCGGGTACTCGAGCGAGACGAGGTAGAGGCCGTCGGGCGGAACTGTTACGCCGGAGCGCGAGCGATCTTTGGCGTCGAAGATTGCGGCGATATCCGCGGGGGCTAGTTTTCCCTTCCCTACTTCGAGAAGCGTGCCGACGATTTTGCGAACCATGTAACGCAGGAAAGATCTTCCGTGGACGATGTATTCGAGTTCCTGGGCTGCTTCTTCGGGCGCGTCGCTGCGGGAATATTCCTGATAGCTTGCCGCGGCGGTTGTGCCGTTGGGTGCGGCGCCGAACGGGGCATACGGATGGCTGACGATTTCGGAGCGATAGATTTCGCGGAGCATGTCGCGATCTTTGTCGTCGTCTTCGGAGCCGGTTGAGGCGGCGAAGGAGGTGAAATCGTGCGTGCCTTCGAAGAGGCGGGCGGCTTCTTTCATGGCGCTCTCATCGAGCGGCCAGGGATAGTGCAGGGCGCGTCCGTGCTCGAAGGGCGGAAGGACGCGGGCGCGAAAGATTCGATAGCGGTAAGTCTTCGCTAACGACTGCCAGCGCGAGTGGAAATCCGGGCCGACTTCTTCGGCGGCCATGATGCGGATTTGCGGCGGGAGTAAGGCGTTTAGGGCGCGGCGAAAATCTTCGGCGGTTAGTGCGGAGTGGGTTTTGAAGTGTGCTACCTGGCCGAGGGCGTGAACGCCTTTGTCGGTGCGGCTGGCGCCGAAGATCAGGATTTTTTCCTGGGTGATTTGCTGGGCGGCATCGGCTAGCAGGCCCTGGATTGTCGGGAGGCCGGGTTGGATTTGCCAGCCGTGGAATTGCGAGCCGTCGTAGGCGATGGTGAGTTTGATGTTGCGCATGGGTGCGCGGCGATTATGACATGTTCAAGCGGCGGTGAGGGACGCATTGAATTTGCCGGGCGGCGGTGGTGCATGTGCTGTTGGGTCCGCGGTCGGGCGCGGTCCTTGCTCACGATTGTGGTCGTAAGATGCCGGCGGGACGCCAGCGGTACGTACGGCTAGGAGGTGGCGCGGAAGTGGCGGCTGCCTGGGCGGATGGCGCTGCTGCCGGAGCGGCATTGCGGGCAATCGTCGGGCTCGTAGCTGGGGACGGCTAGATCGAGTAAGGCGCGGGCTGGGATGTTGAGTTCGAGGCGGCCGGAGCTGCGATCGATTATGGCGCCGGCGGCGATCGCCAGGCCGCCGGATTGTTCTACTACACCGACGGTTTCGCGCGTTGAGCCGCCGGTCGTCCAGACATCTTCGACGACGAGGACGCGCTCACCGGGATTGATCTCGAAGCCGCGGCGCAGGGCCATTTGGCCGGAGCGATCGCGCTCGACGAAGATGGCGCGAACGCCGAGGGCGCGGGCTACTTCGTGGCCGATGATTACCCCGCCCAATGCGGGCGAGACTACGCAGGCGGGCTTGAGATCGGTGAATTCCTGGGCTAGGGCGCGGCCGAGTTGTTCGGCATAGCGCGGATGCTGGAGAACCAGCGCGCACTGGATGTACGTAGCGCTGTGGAGGCCACTGGAAAGCTCGAAGTGGCCCTGGCGGACGGCGCCGACATCTTCGAGGAGCTTGAGAATTTCTTCGCGCTTCATGGCTAAGAGTCGCGACGGAGTCGAATGACCGGCGCGAGGCGAATAGGCTAGGCCGGTAAACCTGCGTTGTCAATCACTCGGTGGCGATGCTAGACTCACGCTTCGGTCTGTTCGCTTGCGAACCGCCGGTGTCCGATAGTGGACACACGAATGGCCGGCTTCCCGCTTATCCGACACATTTCAAAAGGGCATACGTGGCTTTCAGCGTGCAGCCGGAATGGTTTGTGAAACAAAGGGAGAGGTCTGGACGTTTCAGTAGTTTGATAGGAAATTCGAGCACGGGGCGGATCTTAATCGCAGCAATCGAGGATTTGCCACACAAGAGCGGGCGCGGCAAGCCGCGCCCCTACGAAGCCTTAAGAAGAAGGCATAGCGCGTACGATTTCGTGAGAGGAAGAGGAAAAATGACTGGACGGCTACTACGAACGGGTTTGGCGCTGATGGTCAGCGCGTCAATGCTGACGGCGCCGGGATTTGCGGCGGCTCAATCGCAATCGCAGCCGCCCCCGCAGCAACAGAACCAGGATCAGACGCAGGGCCAGTCCCAAGGGCAGCAGCCGGGGCAGTATCAGCCGCCGGTGGCGCCGAGCACGGACCAGACACCGGCGCAGTTGCCACCGGCAGCTTCGAGCGCGGAGACGGACGCGGCGCGCAATCTGAAGGTGACGTTCGGGCACGACTATTCGAACGGGCCACACGTGTTTCCGGACATCACCGCGGCGTACCGGCAGATTAAAATCGATCCGCTGGTGCTGACGAACTCGCCGAGAATCCAGCAATTGATTCAGAACGGCAAGTTGATGCTGAGCCTGGAAGACGCCATCACGCTGGCCATCGAAAACAACCTGGGAATCAACATCGCGCGCTATACACCGTGGGAAGCAGAAACGGACGTGCTGCGGGCGAAATCGGGACAGCAGACGTTTGGATTGCCGACGATCGGTGCGTCCACGGATTTTGCGAACATTCCGTTTATCTCGTTCGATCCATCGCTTACGGGGACCTTCAATATTGCCGACGCTTCGATCCCGGTGAACAACCCGTTTATTTCCGGAACGGGAGCGTCGGGCATTGCGGCGCTCAAGGCGCACTCAACGCAGGCGAATATCACCTATACGGAGGGATTTCACACCGGGACGCAGTTGAGCGTGGCGTGGAATAACACGCGGTCGAGCAGCACTTCGGCGGTGAACGCATTCAATCCGGCGGTCGCGTCGAACATCACGATTACGGTGCAGCAGCAGCTTTTGAATGGATTCGGAACTTTGCCGAACACGCGCTTCATCGCCGAAGCCAAGAACGAGCGCCAGGCGGCGGATGATTTTTTCGCTCAGCAAGTGATCACCACGATCACCGCGGTCGAAACGGCTTACTGGGAGTATGTGTTTGCGCGGGAAAACGTGAAAGTGGAAGAGGCGGCGCTGGGGACTTCCACAAAGCTCTACAACGACAACAAGCGGCAGCTCGAAATCGGCACGATGGCGCCGCTGGATGTGTTGACGGCCGAGTCCGAAGTCGCGACGGACCGGCAGAACTTGATCGTGGCGCAGACGAACCAATTGCAACAGCAGACCGTGCTGCTGAATGACATCACGAAGCAGTTGATGGATCCGGCGCTGCTAAACGTGGAGATCATTCCCACGACCACGCTGTCGACGCCGGGCGACGTGGCTGTTGCAGCGCTCCCCGATGCCGTGAGAGAGGCATTGACGAACCGCCCGGACGTGAAGCAGGCCGAGACCTTGCTGAAGAATTCCGGGATTCAAGTGAAGACTACGCGCGATGCCCTGCTTCCGGTTCTGACGCTGTTCGGACAGTATGAGAGCCAGGGATTGGGCGGCAATACGACGACTACGACCGAGACGCCGACTGCTTTTGCGGCGGACTTAAATGCGCCGGTGGTGAACGCAGCCGGCACGCAGGAGGTGATCGGCGGCAATCCCGTGTTTGTCGGGACGCCTTCGGCGTTCAACGCGGTCTCGACGACAAGTACAGGCGGATTCAGCGATACGATGTCTAGCGTGTTTCATAACAACTTCCCGACGTACGCGGTGGGATTGAATTTGACGCTGCCGATCCGGAATCGTGCAGCGCAGGCGGATAGCGCGCGAGCGCTTTTGATGGAACGATCCGCGCAGACGTCGTATCTGCAATTGCAGAATACAGTGGCCGTGAATGTGCGCAACGCGCAGATTGCGCTGGTGCAGGATCGCGCGCAGGTGGATGCGGCGATCAAGGCCGGCGAACTTGCGAAGCAGACCCTGGAAGCGGAGCAGAAGAAGTATCAGCTTGGGGCATCGACGAGTTACAACGTGATCTTGCGTTCGCGCGACTTGACGACGGCGCAGGGGAACGAATTGCGGGCGCGGATCAATTTGGTGGAGGCATTTATCAATTACGACCAGTCGCTGGGGCGGACGCTGACTACGAATCGAGATTACTGTGGCGGATGCGCAGCATGGAAATATTTTCCATACGCCTAATATTCCTGGGGCGTTCGCGAATGTGCAGCTGTTTTCGCCCGGGAATTATAGTTACAAGGGGAATTAGGGCAATCGTTTACCTCGCCAATCGCGCCCGTTGAGGTTACGCTACAAAAAGGCGGGCGCAGCAAGCAGCGCCCCTACGAGAGTCGGAATCTGATATCTCGTCGATTTCAGGAGCGTTGAGCATGCCTGCTGATCCGAAGAACCCATCGTCTACTTCAACGATTAATGGCACTGAGGCGCCTGCTTCGCGGCGCAAGCCTGGGGCTGCGGAGAAGGCATGGGAGGACAAGACGCTGGCGCCTACGCTGGAGAAATCGCCTGAGCGGGCTGGGAAATTCACCACTGTTTCTAGTTATCCGATTCGGCGGCTTTATACGCCGGCTGATCTGGCGGATTGGAATGAAGAGCGGGATCTGGGATTGCCTGGCGAGCCGCCTTACGCGCGGGGGATTCACGCGACGATGTATCGCGGGCGATTGTGGACCATGCGGCAGTTCGCGGGATTCGGAGCGGCGGCGGACACGAATCAACGATTCCGTTATTTGCTGGCGCAGGGGCAGACGGGGCTTTCGGTGGCTTTCGATTTGCCTACCTTGATGGGTTACGACTCGGACCATGCGCTTTCGGAGGGCGAAGTCGGAAAATGCGGCGTGGCGATCAGTTCGCTGGCGGATATGGAAGTGCTGTTCGACCAGATTCCGATCGCGGACGTGAGCACTTCGATGACGATTAACTCGCCCGCGGCGGTGATTTGGGCGATGTATTTGGCGGTGGCGGAGAAGCAGGGAGCGGATTGGAAGAAAGTTGCGGGGACGCTGCAGAACGACATCCTGAAGGAATATATCGCGCAGAAGGAATACATCTACCCGCCTGAGCCTTCGATGCGCTTGGTGATCGACACGATTGAGTTTGGGGCGAAGCATACGCCGAAGTTCAACGTGATTTCGATCAGCGGGTATCACATTCGCGAGGCGGGCTCGACGGCGATTCAGGAATTGGCGTTTACTTTGCGCGATGGGATTGAGTATGTGGATTGGGCGCTGCGGCGCGGGATGGACGTGGATGAATTTGCGCCGCGGCTTTCGTTCTTCTTCAATGCGCATAGCGATTTTTTTGAGGAGATTGCGAAGTACCGGGCGGCGCGGCGGATTTGGCACAAGACTATGACGGAGCGATATGGAGCGAAGAATGCGCGGTCGTGGGCGTTGCGGTTTCATACGCAGACGGCTGGTTGTTCGTTGACGGCGCAGCAGCCTTACAACAACGTGGTGCGCACGGCGCTGCAGGCACTGGCGGCGGTGCTGGGCGGGACGCAATCCTTGCATACGAATTCGCTGGATGAGGCTTGGGCGTTGCCTACGGAATTCGCGGCTACCGTGGCTTTGCGGACGCAGCAGATCATCGCGCATGAGAGCGGCGTGACGAATACCGTTGACCCGCTGGGGGGATCCTATTTTGTCGAGGCGCTGACGAATGAAGTTGAGGCTGGCGCCTGGGATTACATCCGCAAGATTGATGCGTTGGGCGGGATGGTGGCAGCGATCGAACGCGGGTATCCGCAGCGGGAGATTGCTGAGGCTGCTTACCAATATCAGATGGAAGTGGATCGCAAGGAGAAGATTGTTGTCGGCGTGAATGATTACGTTACCGAAGAGAAGCCGATCGACATCTTGCAAATTGACGAGACGGTGGCGCACCGGCAAGCCGAGCGACTGAGCAAATTGCGGGCGGAGCGATCGAGTGAGGAAGTGGGGCGGCGGCTGGCGGCTTTGCGCAAGGCGTCGAAGGGCAATGAGAATCTTATGCCGTACATTTATGATGCGGTGAAGGCTTACGCGACGCTGGGCGAAATTTGCGACGCGATGAAGGATGCATTTGGAATTTACGACGAGGTGGCGATTACTTAGCGGCTGGTTTGGTAGTACGAAGAGGGTTTACCGCAGAGACGCTGAGGGCGAAGAGAGACGCTGAGAAAGGCTGGGATGGCTGAGAAGAGAATACGCGTTTTGATTGCTAAGCCTGGGTTGGACGGGCACGACCGCGGGGCGAAGATAATTGCGCGAGCGCTGCGTGATGCGGGGATGGAAGTGATTTATACCGGGTTGCGGCAGACGCCGGAGATGATTGCTTCGGCGGCGGCGCAGGAAGATGTGGACGTGATCGGGCTATCGATACTTTCGGGGGCGCACAATACGATCGGGCCGCGGTTGATGGATTTGTTGCGCGAAAAAGGGATGGGAGACGCGACCGTGGTGATTGGCGGGATTATTCCTGAGGCGGATATTCCCGGATTGAAGCAGGCTGGGATTGCGGAGATTTTCCTTCCTGGGACGCCGACGCAGGCGATTGTGGATTTTATCCGGCAGCGCGTTGCGGCTGCTTCTTCGAAGGCTTGATTTCGCTGTGAATTCTGTGCTTCGCGCCGTCCGGCACGAAGATCTTCTCTTGACTTACGCTGGGGCATCCGAGCGGATTGCCGCGACTCGAGCGTGCAGTGCTGCGCGAACTTGGGCGGCAAATCGAACGGCTTGCGGGGGCGAGCGAATTTGTGGGCGCGGTGATTACCGGGAGCGCGCGGGCTTTCTGCGCTGGGGCGGAGCTTGGCGACATCACTTCCCTGGTGGGTGGAGAGGCGCTGGAGTTTGCGCGCGAGGGACAAAGCGTGATGGAGCGGATTGAGAGCTCGGCTAAGCCGGTGATTGCTGCGGTTCGCGGTTACTGCATGGGCGGAGGGTTTGATTTGGCGTTGGCGTGCCGCGGACGCGTTGCGGGCGGCGATGCTGTGTTTGCGCACCGTGGCGCGGCGTTGGGATTGGTTACCGGATGGGGCGGGACGCAGCGGTTGGCGCGATTGATTGGCGCGGCGCGTACGACGGAGATTCTTGTGACTGGACGGGCGATTGTGGCGGACGAGGCTTTGGCGATTGGGCTCGTCCGAGAGATTGTGGGTGATGATGAGGTTTTGCCGCGTGCGATGGAACTTGCGCGCGGGTACGCCTTGAAGATAATTCCTAAAATCTAAAGACAAAGGCCTCGGGTCTGAAGACCCGAGCTACAGCTACTCCCATTTGCGCATGAATTTGGAGCGCGTGTAGGCTACGCGGAAGCCTTGGCGCTCGATATTGCGATGCGAGGCAGAATTTAGCTGCGCGATGCTCATGGCGATGTTGCAGCCGGATGCGGCGGCATCGGCCAGGCGGATTTCTAGCAGCGCTGTTTGCATGCCGCGGCGGCGGAAATCGGGCAGCGTACTGGCGCCGAAGCAGCCGGCGATGTTTTCGTGCGTGCAGAGAGCTGCGCCGCCGGCGATTTTGCCGTCGGCGTAGGCGAGATAGGCGCGATCCGACGGGCGCTGCGAAAACATTTCCATGATTTCGATTAGCTCCTCGGTGACGGGAAAGTGCTCGGCGAAAGCCGCGCGAGACAGTTTCGGCCCAGAGGCGGGCTTCTGCTGGCGTGGTGCGGCGGATTTCGACGCCGGGCGGAAGAGTCGTGGGCCTCGCGGGCGCTTCGATCGGGCGATAGAGGACATCGGAAAGCTCGATGACACGGTAGCCGCGATGGCCGAGTTGCTCGTAGAGAGAATTGTCGGCCATCGGGCAGACTTCGATGTTCACTTCGGAGCCGCGGGTGCGATAGAAGTTCTCGAGTTCATCCATCTCCTTGTCGCTTACCGGGCCGTGAAGCGCGATGGCTACTGCTTGCGTTACTGGCGAGCCAATGCCGGTGAAGGTGGCCATTCCTCCCATGATGTCGATGCTTATCGCGCCGCTTTCGGGCTTTTTGCGCGCGAGGAATTGCGCGCATTCTCTCGCGGCTTGCGCTTCGGCGGCTTCCAGGCGGCGCACCAACTCCAGATCAACGAATTGCATTTGAGATTCCTCCTCGAGGGCGTCGCGTTGACGCCCGGGCAAAGGGTCGAAAATCGTTTGATAGCTCAGAATGGCGACGGAGTCTTGCGAGGAAAGGATCTGCCGAAAGCGCGGATGGCTCGGTTACTTGGCGGCTGGCGCGGAGGCAGACCTTTCCCCATGAGAAATAACGCTGCGCATAGGCGCCTCCAAGCGAGAAAGTTGCGGCTCAGATATCAGCCGCGCAAGCCAGAAAGTATATGCGGATGGTTGGCCGATTCCAAGGGTTGAAGCAGGTAAAACGACGAACAAAGACTGATTACCGCAGAGACGCTGAGGGCCGAGAGGAGGGTTGGGAGCTTGACTGTTGCGGGAAAAGGAGCGTACAATGTGGCTAGCCATGGATCTCCTCAACAGGCACGAGCCGCATTCGGCTCGGGATCTTGCGCGCGACGACGAGCTCGGCCCGGACAACGTAAAGCCTTTTGGCCCTTATGGCGCGGGATTTTTCACTGCGCATCCCATCGGATTAATTGTAGCTGTCGCGCTTGTGTTCGTGGCATGGAGATTGCCCGAGGCGCGCTGGTTTACCATTTATTCTTTGCCTTTCGGTGCCACCGTTGGATTTGTGCTTTGGATGCGGCACCGCGGGAAGGGATTTCCTTCTCCACCTTCCTTGGCGCCGAAATCTAAATAGATAATCCTCGGAATCAAGCCCACACAACCCTCGTGCGCTCGCGTGCTCGCGGCAAATTACGTATACTCTCCCGTGGTTGCTGCAATAGATTCCCTGCTTGGAGTGAGCTTAGACCTTGTCGAGTCCTGTCCTGCATAGCGCCATCAACGCGAAGAGTGCTGAATTTGAGAAGAATTTTCGCGGCATGGTGGACCGGCTGACCGAGATCAAAAACGAAGAGGAAAAGATACGCGCGGGTGGCGGCGCGAAGGCGATCGAGGCGCAGCATAAGAAGGGCCGGCTGACGGCGCGCGAGAGGATCGCGAAGCTCGTCGATCCGCCGGGGCATTTTTTTGAGTTGGGGCTGTACGCGGCTTACGAGATGTATGAGGAGTGGGGCGGAGCGCCTTCGGCTGGGACCGTTACCGGGATTGGGCGCGTGGCCGGGCGGCCAGATGATGATTATCGCGAATGACGCTACTGTGAAGGCCGGGGCGTTTTTCCCGATGACGGCGAAGAAAGTGATTCGCGCGCAGAACATTGCGATTGAGAATCATATTCCCACGATTTATCTCGTCGATTCCGCCGGCGTGTTTCTGCCCTTGCAGGAGGATGTGTTTCCCGATACCGACGATTTCGGGCGCGTGTTTCGGAATAACGCGGTGATGAGCGCGATGGGCATTCCGCAGATTACGGCGATCATGGGAATGTGCGTGGCGGGCGGGGCTTACCTGCCGGTGATGTGCGACCACATTTTGATGACTGAGGGCAGCGGGCTTTTTCTGGCCGGGCCGGCGTTGGTGCAGGCGGCGATTGGGCAGAAGACTTCGGCGGAAGAGCTTGGCGGGGCGAAGATGCACGCGCAGATCAGCGGGACGATTGATTTTCGCGAGCCGGACGACGACGCGTGCCTGAAGAGAATTCGCTCGTTGGTGGACAAGATGGGACGCCGGCCGGGCGCGCCGTTCAATCAGATTAAACCCGAGTTGCCCGCGCATCCGGCGGAAGAGATCTATGGCATTTTTTCGTCCGATCCAGCCAAGCAGTACGACATGCGCGAGATCATCGCGCGGATTGCGGACGGCAGCCGCTTCGATGAATACCGCGCGGAGTACGGGCAGACGCTGCTCTGCGGGCTGACGCGCATTGGCGGCTGGGCCGTCGGGATTGTCGCGAATAATAAGAAGCACGTGCAGATCGCCGCGGCGGGCACTGGCGAGCGGCGGCTGGAATTTGGCGGCGTGATTTACACCGAATCGGCGGACAAGGCGGCGCGATTTATTCTCGATTGCAATCAGAATCTGATCCCGCTGGTTTTTCTGCATGACGTGAACGGATTTATGGTGGGCAAGGAAGCGGAATGGAGCGGGATCATTCGCGCTGGGGCGAAGATGGTGAATGCGGTGGCGAATAGCGTGGTGCCGAAAATTACAGTGATTTGCGGCGGGAGTTTTGGGGCTGGGCATTACGCGATGTGCGGCAAGGCCTACGATCCGCGATTTGTGTTTGCGTGGCCTACGGCGCGTTATGCGGTGATGAGCGGCGACGCGGCGGCTAGCACTTTGGTCGAGATCAAAATCAAGCAGCTCGAGCGCGAAGGCAAGAAGTTGACCGACGCGGACAAAAAGGAACTTTACAATTCTGTGCGCGCAACTTACGAGAGCCAGACCGATCCGCGTTATGCGGCCGCGCGGCTGTGGGTGGACGCGATCATTGATCCGGCGCAGACGCGGCAGGCGCTGATCGAGGCTCTCGACGCAGCTTCGCTGAATCCCGACGTGCGGGAATTCAAGACCGGAGTGCTGCAGACATAACGCAGGCCCGCGCCCTACGACCAGCATGCCCAACGACACCGTTAAGATTATTGAATGCCCGCGCGACGCCTGGCAGGGGCTCACCGAAATCATTCCTACGGAAACGAAAGTTGAGTATTTGAGCGGGTTGCTGGCGCTCGGATTCCGGCATATTGACGCGGTAAGTTTCGTTTCGCCCAAGCATGTGCCGCAAATGGCGGATAGCGAAGACGTGATGCGGCGATTGACACACGCATTTCCGGCGGGCGACGCCGCCTGAGATTATCGGCATCGTGGTGAATGCGCAGGGGCTTGACCGGGCGCTTTCTACGCCCGGGGTGACTACGATCGGATATCCGTATTCGATTTCGGCCTACTTTCGGCGCGCGAACGCGAATATGTCGCGGGATGAATCGCGGGCTTTGGTGGAGAAGCTGCAGAAAGAAACGAACGCAGCGGGGCGCGGGCTTGTGGTTTATATCTCGATGGCGTTTGGGAATCCTTATGAGGAGCCTTGGGGACCGGAGATTGTGGAAGACGCGCTGGCTTGGTTGAAGAGCGTCGGCGTCCGCACCGTTTCGCTTGCGGATACCGTCGGTACGGCAACTCCTGAGGCGATATCGGAATTATTCAGTGCGAGTGCGCGGCGCTGCGGGCGGAATCGAATTGGGCGTGCATCTGCATAGCCGGCCTGAAGGTGCGGCGGAGAAAGTGCTTGCGGCTTATGAGGCTGGATGCCGTCGATTTGATGGTGCGCTGACGGGGTTGGGCGGATGCCCGTTTGCGGGCGATGATTTGGTGGGGAATATTCCTACTGAGACGGTAATCGCAACGCTGTCCGCGCGCGGCGTTGCCACTGGGATCGATACGAAGTCGTTGGCGATTGCTTGCGCGATGACGGGGAAGATTCGGGAGAGTTATGCGCATGCGTAGGCGGCAGCGGTTTACGCGGGAGACGTGGCCGGCATATTCGCAAGGTTTACGCCGAGCGGGCGGAGCCCTTCGAGGCTCAGGGTAAACAAGCCCCGCCCCTACGGGACTGTAGATTATTTGATGCGTGAGAGTTCAATAGAGCGAGATGGATTTCAAGACGCTAAAACTCGAATTTGACGCGGGGATTGCGACTCTTACGCTTACTCGCCCTGAGAAGCGCAACGCCATCTCTACGCAGATGATCGACGACGTAATCACGGCGCTGGCCGAGGCGCAGGCAAGTGTGGCGCGCGTGGTGATCCTGACGGGCGAGGGCAAGGCGTTTTGCTCGGGAATGGACCTCGACGAATTGCGCGCGATTGCCACGCGCTCGCCTGCGGAACATCTCCAGGATTCGCGGCGCATGGCGCAGCTTTTCCGCACGATTTATTCATTTCCGAAGCCGACGATCGCTGCCGTCAACGGAGCCGCGATTGCCGGCGGATGCGGAATCGCGACGCTGGCTGATTTTACGATTGCGGTGCCTACGGCGCAGTTCGGATATACGGAAGTGCGCATCGGATTTGTGCCGGCGCTGGTGTCGGTTTTTTTGCGGAGGCAGATTGGCGACAAGCGGACGCGGGATTTGGCGCTTTCCGGGCGGCTCATTGATGCGGCCGAGGCGCGGGTGATGGGATTGGTCAATGATGTCGTGCCGAATGACGATTTGATCCCGGCGGCGCGGCGTTTGGCGGCTACTTTGATTTCTTCCAGCCCGACCAGCTTGGAGACTACGAAGAGATTATTGCTGGAGATGGCTGAGGCGGAGTTGGATCGCGAGATTTCGATGGCGATTGAGGAAAACTCTGCGATTCGATCTACTCCTGATTTTAGCGAGGGATTGTCGGCGTTTTTGGAGAAACGGGCTCCTAAGTGGAGCGATCATTGAAGGCGGGAGTAATGATCTGAGTTCTTCCGCAGTCGGTTGGAGCCTCGAGTTGGCCGCGAGCTCGTCCGAGGGCGCAGCAAGCGGCGCCCCTACGGAAGTTAGATTGTTCGCATTCGGCGTATGACGGCGTTGCTGGGGCTCTGCTACACTGTTTCGCCGATGTCACACCATCGTGAATCACATCATTCCGACGGGAACGAACGCTTTTACGAGACTACTGTGCGCGTGCGTTATGCTGAAACGGATCAGATGGGCGTGGTTTATTACGGCAACTACTATCTTTGGTTTGAAGTTGGGCGCGTGGAGCTTTGCCGGCAACTTGGATTCGAGTACAAGAAGATGGAATCGGAGGACGATAGCTTCATCGTCGTGGCAGAGTCTTCTTGCCGGTATCGCAAGCCGGCGAAATTTGATGATGTGCTGCGCGATTCGCACGCGCGTAGCCGAGGCGCAGCGGCGGACGATTCGATTCGCCTACGAAATCATCCGCGACGATACCAACGAACTGCTCGCCAACGGCGAGACGTTTCATGTGATCTGCGATCGCCTCGGCCGTCCGAAATCTCTGCCTGAGAAATATCGGCAATACTTTGGCATCGCCTCGGCGCCGCACGGCGGCGAAGCCGTCGACACACATTCCATCTCGAAGAAATGATTCCCTGCCGCCTATGACGCTTGCGCTCACCGGAAACGATCTCAAGCTCGAAAACGTGTACGAAGTGGCGCTGGACGGCCGCGAAGTTTCCCTCGCGGCCGATGCGCGAAAGCGCATGGATGCTTCGCGCGCGGTGATTGACCGGCTGGTGGAATCGGATGAGGTCGCTTACGGCGTCAATACGGGATTCGGAAAAATGGCTTCGGTGCGTATTTCGCACGATCAGATTCGGCAGTTGCAAACGAATCTGGTGCGCAGCCACTCGGCGGGCGTCGGGCCGCTCCTGAGCGAAGCTGAGGTTCGCGCGATCATGCTTCTTCGTGCGAATGCGATTGCCAAGGGATTCAGCGGCATACGTCCGGTGGCGGCCGAGAGTTTGTGCTCAATGCTGAACCGGCGCGTGCATCCCGTGATTCCTTCGCAGGGATCGGTCGGGGCGTCCGGCGATCTCGCGCCGCTGGCGCATCTGGCGCAGGTGGTGATTGGCGAAGGCGAGGCGGTTTATCAGGGGCGGCGCATGGCGGGCGGCGAGGCCATGCGGCTGGCGGGAATTGCTCCGATCGCGCTGCAAGCGAAGGAAGGGCTGGCGCTGCTCAACGGAACGCAAGCGATGCTGGCGCTTTTGGCGCTGGGATTGCGCTCTGCTGCGATGTTAGTCGATACCGCCGATGTAGCCGCTGCACTGTCTCTGGACGCTTTGCGCGGCACGCCTACGGCTTTCGATCCGCGCATTGCCGCTGCTCGGCCCCATCCGGGTCATGCGATTACGGCGCGCAATCTGGCGCGCCTCAATCGTGGAAGCGAGATTCGCGAATCGCATCGCTCGGCGGTGAAAGATCCGCGCGTGCAGGATGCTTACAGTCTTCGCTGCACGCCGCAGGTGCATGGGGCTGTGCGCGATGCGCTGGCGAATGTACGCGCGACAATGACGATTGAATTGAACAGTGCTACGGACAATCCGCTGGTATTTGCAGATACAGACGAGGTCTTGAGCGGAGGAAATTTTCACGGCCAGCCGCTGGCCATGGCTGCAGATCAGTTGGCTGTGGCGCTCGCGACTCTGGCGGGAGTTTCCGAGCGGCGCGTGGAGCAGATGACGAATCCGCTTACGAGCGGGTTGCCGGCGTTCTTGATCAAGGATGCCGGGTTGAATTCCGGCTTCATGATTTTGCAGATCACTGCGGCGGCGTTGGCTAGCGAGATGAAGGCGCTGGCTACGCCACATTCGGTGGATTCGATTTCGACTTCAGGGAATCAGGAAGATTACGTTTCGATGGGGATGGGAGCGGCGCGGCGGTTGCAGCCGATGCTCGCGAATCTGGAAAATATTTTGGCGATTGAACTGCTTTCGGCGTGCCAGGGGATTGATCTGCTGGCGCCATTGCAGACGGGCGTTGAAGCGCGAAAAGCGCAGGCACTTGTACGCGCGGCTTCGGCATTTGTTACGGCAGACCGGTCGCTTGCGCCGGATATTGCGGCGGTTGCTGCCCTCATTTCTTCAGGGAAGTTCTCCGCATTGCTCGCGTGATTGGCCTCGGCGTACGAAACTGAACCAATCGAACCACCTCCGCTTTGGTTTTGACTGATTCGCTCAAGCGCCGCCTTGAATCCATTGGATCTTTCGAAGATACGTTCGTGTGAATGGAGTCGCGGCGTGGCTTGGCCGCGGAAAGTCAAAAACGCCGGCAAGCTGCCGGCGCTACGGGTGTGCGATCGTGCGCGACTCGATCTACGCGTTTGGAGACGTTTGATCTATGCCAGAGATTCGAAGAGGAAATTGCCGAAGCGGTAGCCTGCGATGTAGCTGAAGGGCGGCTCGCCGAGAGAGTAGTGGCCGCACGGCAGATGGAGCGATTCGCAGCGGATTCCATCGCGTTGGAGCGCGGCGATGAATTGATCCGAGAGCTCCGGCCAGAATGTTGGATCGTAATCGGCCGTAATCGCAAGAACCTTCTTTCCGCTTCCGTCGAGCTTCGAGATATACGGGAACGGGCTGATCGGCGACCAATAATGGCGCAGTTCTTCGAGCGTGACCTGAGTGCGCAGCGATTCCCAGACATTCGACGTGGTCAATCCATTCGCTACCACTTCGCCGCAGTAGGTGGAGACGTGAAGATGAACGCCGGCGCGCAGTCTCGGATCGTGCGCTAGAGCGAGGAACGCCAGCGACGAACCGATGCTGGTGCCGACGATGCCGAGCTTGTCGTAGCCGCGCGATTCGAGCCAGCTGAGGCACGCGCGGACGTCGCACACGGCCTGGCGATTCGACTGCAAGGTGAGGCCGATATTTGGCGCAACGAGATGATCTCCACGCGGATGATCCGGAATGGCGCGGCGATCGTGGTACGGCAGGCTCATTCGCAGCGCGGAGATACCGAGCTTCTGAAGCCAGCGGCAGACGGCGACTTGTTCGTGCCACTTCGCGTTCCATTGCGTGATTACGACGACGGCCGGGCCGCAATTGTGTCCCGGGAAAAAACGGGCGTGGACCGTGTTGTTTTCAGACCAGGGGGATTCGATGGGGCTCGTGAAAGTCAGGACGCCGGATTCGCCGGGAGCTTCGTGAGAGGGCGTGAACTGAAAATCGCCGATGGATTCCGGGCTGAACCATGCGTCGCTCGTGCGAAGGGTCTCTTCGACAAAGTGATTTAAAAACCCGCGAGGATCGGGTTCGTTCGCGCGCCCGCCGATGTGCTCTAGTCCCCACGCGAACGGCAACGTGCGGCGATTCTTTTCATCGGCCCAGCGGCCGTGTTCGTAGGCGCGGATTTTTTGTTCGTACCATTCGCGTAGCATGCAGGGATTGAATATAGCTTAGCTCGCGCTAATCGCGACGCAAGAAACTGCAAGGGCGCACCGCAGAGACGCTGAGGGCGCTGAGAACTGCGCGCTTCGCGGTTAGGACTCGGGCACGCGTCGCTGTGCGCCGATTGAGGCTGGCGCTTCGCTGTGACATATTGCAAGGATGCTTCCCGGTCCTCTTATTGCTGGCGCTGTGTTTCTTCTTGGCTTGGTAATCGGAAGCTTTTTGAATGTCTGCATCGTGCGGATTCCGGCGGGTAAATCAATTGTGCTGCCTGCGTCCGCGTGCCCGCAATGCGGGACGCCGATCAAGCCGTACGACAATATTCCTGTCTTGAGTTATCTGATTCTCGGCGGGAAATGCCGGGCTTGCCGCACGCCGATTTCTCCGATGTATCCGCTCGTGGAAATCTTGAATGCGGCGCTTTATCTCGTCTGCTATCTCATTTTCGGATTGACGATCGAGACCTTGAAATGGGCGATTTTTGCCTCGCTGCTGCTGATTCTCGTGTTTACCGATCTCCGCGAGCGCATTCTTCCCGATGTGGTGAACTTCACCG
Organism: uncultured Acidobacteriota bacterium; assembly: GCA_963841235.1. GTDB lineage: Bacteria > Acidobacteriota > Terriglobia > Acidiferrales > UBA7541 > Palsa-147. Next base: position 158,284 of record CAWJBU010000007.1, read on the forward strand.
GATTCGCGCTCGCGCTGGTGCTGAGCCTGTTCTTGCCGCCGGCCGACGGTACAGCGCTCGCGCTCGCGAATCATTATTTCGCCTTCCCTCCTCCGATGCCGGCGATCTCGCTCGCCGATGCGCTTTTGGGAGCGGCTTTTGGCAGCGGCATTCTGTGGCTGATCTCCGAAGGCTACTTCCGTCTCCGCAAGCGCGAAGGGATGGGGCTTGGCGATGTGAAGATGATGTTGATGGCCGGCGCATTCCTGGGCCTGAAGCGCACGGTGCTGACTATACTTGCTTGGCTCGGTGCTTGGAAGCGTGATCGGCGTGGCGTTCATCGCGATTCGCCGCAAAGGGACCGACTACGAGCTGCCTTTCGGAACGTTTCTGGGCGCCGGGGCGATGATCGTGGTCTTCTTCGGAACGCCGTTCGTGAATTGGTATATGTCGCTGCTGAAGGTGCGGTGAGATGAATCTTTCCGCCATCCTACTTTTCGCTCCGGCCACGCACGCGGTTTCGCCGACGACGCTGGTGGTGATCGGCGCGTCGTTCGTGATCGTCGTCGGCATTGCGCTCGCGATCGGCACCGCCATTCGCAAGCTGCTGCGCGAGCATGAAGCGGATGCCAAAGGCGATTGGACGGCGGCGAAAGCGAACGAAGATAATCCGTCCGCGTTCATGGCCGCCTCGATGCAGGGCGTGATCGAGAAACTGCGCGCCCAGGAGCGCGAGCTGGCCCGCCTGCACCGCATCGAACAGGAACGCGCGCGGGAATCCGAGCGCATCACCGAGGAAGTCACGCGCAACATGCCCACCGGCTTGCTGCTATTGAGCGCCAAGGGCGCAATCACTTCTGCGAATCCGGCGGCCGAGACGGCGCTGGGCGTGACAGGGCTGCAATACCGCTCGTACACGGACGTGCTCGATCCGGATTCCGATCTCGCCAATTTGCTCGGAGCATGTTTGCGCCAAGGGCGAACGATTCATCGCGGAGAGATCCGGCATGTTACGCCCTCCGGAGAGGTGCGGCAGCTTGGGGTGACGATTTCGCCGATTGAGCGCGTGGTTCCGAATTACGTGCGCACAACCGACGCCGGAGCAATTCCCATGGCTACGCGCGAAGCCAGAATTACCGGGGCGCTTTGCCTGATGAGCGATCTCACCGAACTTACGGATCTGCAGCGCCAGGTGCGTTGGAAGGAGAACCTCGCGGCGCTCGGCGAAATGTCCGCAGGCATCGCTCACGAATTCAAGAACGCTCTCGCGACGATTTCCGGCTACGCGCAGATGATCCGGCAGGAAGCGCCGCCGGGAGAATTGCTCGAGAATTCCGATCGCATCCTCGAGCAAACACGCGCGCTGACTCATGTGGTCACGGAATTCCTGCGCTTCGCCAAGCCGCTGGAGCTGTCTTACGAGACGCTGCCCGTCGAATCGTTGGTGCTGCGCGTCGCGGACGAGATTCAAGAAGCTGTTCCTGGCTGCGCGATTCGCACCGCCGGCGATTTCTCCGAAGATTCCGGGCGATGAAGGGTTGCTGCGGCAGGCGCTCTTGAACCTGACGCGCAACGCCGCGGAGGCGGTTCGTAGCCGCGGCGCGCAAGGCCGCGTCACGATTTCCGGGTCGTTCGAGGATCGCGCCGGGCGAAAATGGCAGCGCATCTCGGTGGTCGACAATGGTCCCGGCATTCCTGATGCTGATCTGCCGAAAATTTTTCTTCCCTTCTACACCACAAAGTCAGACGGCACCGGGCTAGGCCTCGCCGTGGTACAAAAGGTCGCCATGCAGCATGGCGGCTCAATCGAAGCGCGCAATCTCTCGGATGGCGGTGCCGAGTTCATCCTCTGGTTACCTTTGCGACAGGAGCCGGTGGCCCCGGCCTTTGTCCCGGCGGCCAGCCGCATCTAAACTAATGGGTATTCCGGCAACTGGTCTCCGAAAGGCGGTGTGTATGCGCAAACGAATCCTGGTGGCTCCTGCAGCCATCGTGCTTCTGGCAGCGTACGGCGCGGCCGCGCAACAGTCTCAGAGCGCGCCGCCGGAGAATCCGCCTGCGCAGACCCAGCCGGCGCCCTCACTGGCCGATGCCGCGCGCAAGTCTCGCGAGGCCAAGAAACCCGAAACCAAAACGAGCAAGGTCTTCACTAACGATAATTTGCCTTCGGGCGCTGACGTGAACGTCGTCGGGGCCGAGCCCGCCGTCGACAGCACCGGCGCTCCGGTGGTTCCGGCGAACAAGAAGCCGAGCCTCGCGCAGGAAGAACAAGCATGGCGCGGCCGCTTCGCCATGGCTCGCGCAAAGCTCGACCGCGATCAGGCCACCCTCGATATCCTCCAGCGCGAGATGAGCAACCTGCAACTCAACTACTATCCGAACGACCCCAATAAACAATTGCAGCAGAGCGTGACGCGCAGCGACATCATCGGCCAGCAAAGCAAAATCGAAAAGAAGCAGGCCGACATCGCCTCTGATAAAGCCGCGCTCTCCGATTTGGAAGACGCGCTCCGGCATGCCGGAGGCGATCCAGGTTGGGCGCGATAGGCGCTCTCGAAATGGAACCTGTCCTCCTCGTCGAAGATAAGGCCGAATTGCGCGCGATGCTGCGCAAGTTTCTCGAGCGCTCCGGCTACTTGGTGGATGAGGCGCCCGACGGAAGTGCCGCGATCGAGAAAGTTCGCGCGCGCCGGTACCTTTTTGTTCTCTCGGACTTAAAACTTCCCGGGCATTCTGGAATCGATGTTTTGCGCGAGGCGCGTCGCGTGGACGGCGCCTTGCCCGTGATTTTGGTTACCGCATACGGATCCGTCGAGGAAGCTGTAACCGCCATGAAGGAAGGCGCGTTCGATTTTATTCAGAAGCCCGTGGATCTCGATCATTTAAAGATTTTGTTGGAACGGGCGGCCAAGCAGCAGGAGCTATTGCGCGAGAATTTGCTGCTCCGTGAAGAATACTCAGAGCGCTATGGGTTTCCGCGCATCGTCGGCGAACATGCCGCGATGCAGGAAGCGAGCCAAGTGGTGCAGCGCGTGGCTGCGACCGACGCGACGGTGCTGCTGCTTGGCGAAAGCGGCACGGGCAAAGAGCTTTTCGCGCGGGCGCTGCATCATCTGAGCCCGCGGCGCGAGCAGGCCTTCGTGGCGCTGAACTGCGCGGCCATCCCTGAGGGGCTCGTCGAAAATGAATTGTTCGGTCACGAGCGCGGAGCGTTCACTGGAGCCGGCGCGCGGAAAATCGGGAAGATCGAGTTGGCACACCGCGGCACGATTTTTCTGGATGAGATTGGCGATTTGCCGGCGGCGATTCAGAGCAAGCTCTTGCGCGTGCTCGAGGAGCGGCAGTTCGAGCGCGTCGGCGGAACGATGACTGTCGGCGTGGATGTGCGGCTGATCACGGCTACTAATCGGGATTTGCAGGGGCTGGTTGCGGAGAAGATCTTTCGCGAAGACCTTTATTTCCGGATCTCGGCTGTGCCGATTACGATTCCGCCACTGCGCGATCGCGGCGACGATGTCTTGCTGCTTGCCGAACATTTCCTCGAGCGATTCCGGCGGGAATTTCGAAAGCCAAGGTTGAGTATGAGCGCGGCGACGATTGCGCGGTTGCGCAGTTATCCTTGGCCGGGAAATGTGCGCGAGTTGCAGAATTCCATCGAGAGGGCGGCCATTCTTTCAAATGGGGAGGAGATTGACGTGCCGGGATTGCAGCTTCCGGCGGCGCGGCCTGGGCGAGATCAGATGCCTGAGGGGATGTTGCGGGATGAATTTCTCTGGGAAGGGCCGCTGGAGGAAGTGTCGCAGCGGGCTGTGGCGCATGTGGAGAGATACAAGATTGAGAATGCGTTGCGGGAGTCGAAGTGGAATAAGACGCGGGCGGCTGAGAAATTGGGAGTTTCGTATAAAACGCTGCTGCACAAGATCCGCGCGTTAAACCTCGAGAATTAGAACCTAACTTACGGATAGTGAAGGCAATCTAGCCAGGTTTATACCTCGGCGGGCGCAGTCCGCCTAGGCGGACGCCCCTACGACCGTTATTTGCATCTCTTGCGGACTATGATTTCCTGCCAGTATGTAATGCTACGCTGCCGAAATTCCATCGCTTGAAATTTACTTCGGTGAATCCTGCGGTTTTCATCCATTCCGCTAGCTCTTCTGGCGGCGGAAATTTGGAGACTGAGTTTGGCAGGTAATTGTAAGCGTGCGCGTCGCCGGAGATCGCGCCGCCGATGCGCGGTAGGATGCGGCGAAAATAGAAGCGAAAGGCGGCGGCGCCGATTCCGCGTTGCGGATCGGAGAATTCGAGCAAGCCTACTTCCCCGCCCGGCTTCAGCACGCGTGCAATTTCCGCGAGACCTCGTCGGTAATTCGCCAGATTGCGAAAGCCGAACCCGGCGGTCACCAGATCGAATGTGCCGGCTGCGAAGGGAAGAGACAGCGCATCGCCGGCGAGAAATGTCGCGGGGGCTCGCGCCGACCGGCCTTTTTGCGCAGCCAATTCGACCATCGGGATGGCGAAGTCGCTTCCGATCACCCGGCACGCGGCATCCGATGTCTTGCTAAGTTCGACGCCACGCCGCGAGAGAGCGAAGGCTAGATCGCCTGTGCCGCAACAGAGATCGAGAATGCATGCACCCGGCCGTGCAAGAACTCCGGAGAAATGCCTCGCCGTCCTGCGGCGCCAGAGGCGATCGAGTGAAAATGAGAGCAGGTGATTCAGGAGATCGTAACGCGGGGCGATGCGGCCGAACATTTCGCGCACGCGGGCGCCCGCCTCGCGCTCGTCGCGCGTGCCTTCCGGGCGCGACCCAGGCGCGACTGTTGGCGCGTCAAAGCTATCCGTGGGAGATTTTTCGGCCGCCGGCGACGCGGTCATTTGCGCGCCCCGATGGCGGCCACTAATTTCGGAATTTCGCGAATCGCGCCGGGCGTCAATGGCGGCTTTAGCTCGACGCCCCATTCGATTTCGCCGACGCGGCGCGGCAGCACCCAACGGACGCTTCCGGCGTGCGCTTTCTTGTCGGTCTGCATGCTCTTCAGAACTCGTCGAGCATCAACTTCGTGCCAGCCGGGAAGCGGACCCACACTTAGGATTAGATTTGCGATCCGCATCGATTCATTCGTCTTGATCCGCCGCATCACCAGGCTCGCGATGGTCGCGACCAGCATTCCCCACCCGACGGCCTCGCCATGCAGGAAGCGGCGGTAGTTCGTCGCGGCCTCGAGCGCATGGCCAAAAGTATGCCCGAAATTCAAGATCTGCCGCAGCCCGGACTCTTTCTCATCGCGCGAGACCACGACAGCTTTCGCGCGGACGCAGCGGCGGATGATCCAGTCCAGCGCCTTTGGGTCGCGACGCAGAACAATCGGCATGTTGCGCTCGAGGTATTCGAAAAGATCGATGTCGCCAATGACGCCGTACTTGATGACTTCGTAAAGCGCCGAACGAAATTGGCGCGTCGGGAGCGATGCGCAGTAGCTCGGGATCGGCAATCACAAATTGCGGCGGATAGAACGCGCCGATCAAGATTCTTCCCTTGCGGCAAATTCACTCCCGTTTTGCCGCCGATGGCGCTGTCAATTTGAGCTACCAGAGTCGTCGGCACTTGCACGAGGCGCAAGCCGCGTAAATAGGTCGCGGCTGCAAATCCCGCAACGTCGCCGACCACTCCGCCGCCGACGGCGACGATCACCGAGCGTCGATCGGCGCCCGCGCGCGTCAATTCCCTGTAGATGCCTTGCACTGTTTCCAGATTTTTCGCGTGCTCGGCATCGTTCATGAAGATCGGGCGGTTCGTACGCATTCCCCGAAGAGCGGCCGCAACTCGAGCACCGCAATGCGACCAGACGCGCCGCGAAGTGACGAAGAAGACGCCCGTGCAATCATCCATGCGCGCGAGCAATGGCCGCAGGCGGCGGAGAGAGCCGCGACCACAGGTGACTGGATACGAGCCTGATGTCGAACGAACGGTGATGGTTTCCATAGCTTCGGCATGAATGTAGCACAATTTGAGCACGCACCATTCGGCACGAATCGGTACCGCCGGCGTCGCCGCTGGCATCTTGCGACTGCGCGGGTAGGCGAAGGCCGCAATTGAGCGCGACGCCCAGCGTCAAATAATTCGCTCTGTTTCGGCTGCGTAGTCCGCTCGCGATAGTTGCCTGTGGCTGGAGTTGTCTTCGTCGGATGCCGGCGGGAACGCCAGCGGTACCAATGCCTCGTCCTAGCGGGGTCGCGATTGCAGATCGTCGATGGTGGCGAGGATTACGTGGCCGACGATACCGATGCTCCTGGCGCTGACTTTGTCGAGCGTGTCCTGGCTCGTATGCCAGTAGCCCTGTTGTATGTAATCATTCAGATCGATGATGTCCACGGAAGCCACGTGGCGCGAGGTGAAGGACAAGTGATCGTCCTCCGTAGCCGCCTCGCGAGAAACGAATATCTCTTGATACCCGAGCTTGGCGGCCGTAGACCACACAAGATTCACAAGCCATCCCGTCGAATTCGAGTCGCGTTCGAAACGCGGATCCTTCTGACCAATCATATCGGCGAGAATCAGACCCTTGACGTGCTTGAGCTCATCGGCCAGGGCCATGCGCGCGGCCAATTGGCGCGATCCGTAGGTGTTGTCGTTGTCCTGATTCCAGTTCACGAACGCCTCTTCGCCGTCCACAAAAGCAATCCAGATTCCGAGGCGCTGCTTTTTCGGGCATAGCAGGCGCGCCATCTCGAGCATCAGTCCCGTCGACGAAGCGCTGTCCTCGGCGCCTACGAATCCGTCCTGCTTCAGGGTGTCGTAATGCGTCATGAGGACGATGATGTCGGGCGCGCTGCCGGGAATCTTGGCAACGATATTCTTCATGGCCACGGAGCCGATGGGCGTTGAAGCGTGGAAGTCATCGTCCTCGACCGGGCAGCCGAAACTCTTGAGTTGTTCGTGAATGTATTCCTGTTCGCGGTGAATCCCATCTGAATCCGGAGGACGCGGACCGATGGCGACAAGTTTGGCCACATGATCGAAGGCTCGCGCCCCGTCGAAACCTCCGGTCTTATCGGCCGGCAACGCATCGGACGGCGCAACCGCGGCTGCAGCAGCCTGCGTCGCTTGCGCAGCGGTGGGCGAGGAGTTCCCTTCCTTCGGCGCTCCATTTCCGCAGGCAAATAGGAATACCGCGAGAAGCCCGGCTCCCAGCGCTACGGTGAGTCCCATCGTGCGTCGATTCATGCGCCTAAGTCGTCCCTTCCCCGGCGGCCTCTCGTGCGCGCCGCTTCTTTCTCACCACCAAATACGAGACGCCGATTCCCAGCACGTAGAGCAGCGTCATCACGCCCATGAAGATTACCATTGTCGTGGCGTCCGGCGTCGGAGTAACGATTGCGGCCAGAATCGTGATGATCAAAATCGCGTAGCGGAAATTCTTCCACAAAAACTTCGGTGTCACGATGCCAAAGAGCGAAAGACAGAAGATCAGCACAGGCAACTCGAAAATGATCCCGAGGCCCAGAAGCACGATCAGGATCATGTCGAAATATTCATTGATGCTGATCAGCGGCTTGAACGGCCCCTGAAATCCGATCAAAAACTTCAGCACGTAAGGCAAGCTGATGAAATATCCGAACGCGACTCCGCCGAGAAACAGAAACATCGAGGAAAAAACGAACAGCGAGACGGCGCGACGCTCGTGGCGATAGAGTCCCGGAGCGATGAACAACCAGACTTCGTAAAGCACCACGGGCAGCGCGATTACGATACCGAGGTAGAGTCCTAGGGTGATGATCAGGCTGATCGCGCCCGTCGGGCTGGTGTAGATCAGCTTTTCTTCGAGATGCGCATTGTGCAGCGCGGCCAACATGGGCCGCGCAAGGTATCCGAATACCTTCTCCGAGACAGTCAGCCCGATCACCATCCCAATCAAAATCGCGATCGCCGAATGAATGATTCGTTTCCGGAGCTCGACTAAATGATCGAAGAACGACATCCGCCCGCCCTCTTCCTCTTCGCGCTTAGGCGCAGCGGACGCAGGCGCAGCGGCAGGCATTGGCAGCGGCTGCACCGCTGCCGGCTGCTCGATGGAAATATCAGGCTGGTTGGGATCGTCCATCAGTGGCCATCAGATGAGGAATCGGGCGCTATATCGGGCCCGGTACCGGAATTGACCCGCCCGCGCGGCACAGTCTCCGGCGGCGCCGCAACCGGGGCTGCCGCCCCGTCGAGCGGAAGTTCAGCCTGTTTCGTCGTTTCCGGCTGGGGTTTCATCTCAGCAGCCGGCAGCGAAAGCTGGGCGGCCACGTTTGACTGCTGCGCGCGCTGCTGCGATTGCTGGCGCGCGAGTTCTAGTTCGCGCTTCTGCAGATCGAGCCGCTGCGCTTCAAGCTCAAGCTCGCGCATATGCTCGTCAAAGGTGGACCGCAAATCACCCGTCGCCTTGCGAAATTCAGCCATCAGCTTGCCCAATGTCCGAGCCAATTCAGGCAGTTTTTGGGGCCCGAATACGACCAGGGCAACCAAAAAGATGATGATTAGGTGAGGAATACTGAGCATCGAGGTGGCATTTCGGCGTGCGAATGCATCATAGAGTAGGGCCACAGCGCTGTCAAATTGGCCCAATCTTGTATGTTATACTGGCTCGGTGAGGGGCGCGGAGGAACAAGACAAGATGGAATCACCAAAACGCGGGCTGTTTCTTTTTATCGGCGTGCTGGCAATCTCCGCGATCGCCGGCGGACTTTACGGCCGGCCGGTGCGCGCCACGGGCGCCAGCTCCGGGGACATCCAGGATTCCTACCGGATGTTCACCAAGGTGCTCTCGATCGTCGAGCACAATTACGCCACGCCGGTCGACACGGATAAGGCTGTGTACGACGGCGCGATCCCCAACATGCTGCGTGTTCTCGATCCGCACTCCTATTTCTTCGATCCCAAGCAATACGCCAGCTTCAAGGAAGAGCAGCAGGGCCGCTATTACGGCGTGGGCATGACCGTAGCGCCGCGAGAGAACTACACCTATGTTGTCGCTCCGATGTTCGGCTCACCGGCATATAAGGCCGGAATCCGCCCTGGCGACATCATCCTGAAAGTGGACGACAAGTCCTGCGAAGGCCTCGACACCGGACAGGTGGCGGAGCTATTGAAGGGCCCCAAGGGCACCCAGGTGAAAATCACGCTGGGCCGCGAAGGTTGGGAGAAGCCAATCGAAGTCAGCGTGACGCGCGATGAAATTCCCCGCCCCGGCGTCGATTTCTACACTTTGGTAAAGCCGGGAATCGGCTACGCGAGAGTTTCGGCGTTCAATGAGACTACGGATTCGGATCTTGCGACTGCGCTCAAGGATCTGGATGTCGCGAAACTCGACGGCATGATTCTCGATGTGCGCGGCAATGGCGGCGGCTTGCTGCAGCAGGCCGTGGGCATCGGCGACATGTTCCTCGAGAAGAACCAGCTCGTTGTTTCCTTCCACGGGCGCTCCGCGCCGGAACGCAGGTTTTATGCGGTTCGCGGCAATCAGGGAGTGACCGTGCCGCTGATCGTGCTGATCAATGGGCAGAGCGCCTCGGCCTCGGAAATCGTCGCGGGCGCGATGCAGGATCATGATCGCGGCTTGGTGGTTGGCGAGACCAGCTTTGGTAAGGGCCTCGTCCAGACGCAATTCCCACTAACCGAAAATACCGCCATGCTCCTCACTGTGGCGCGCTACTACACTCCCAGCGGCCGGCTGATTCAGCGCGATTACAAAAACGTTTCGCTGTATGACTATCACTACAATCCCAAGCCGCCGCGCCAGCCGGAAGTGAAATTGACTGACAGCGGCCGCCAGGTTTTTGGCGAGGGCGGCATCACGCCGGATATCGTCGTACCTGCGCCAAAGAATACGCCGTTCCAGGAAACCCTGATCCGCCGCGGAGTTTTTTACCCGTTCCCGCAAGGCGTGGGCGACTTCACGAAATCGTATCTTGGCCAAAAGCCGGAGATTTCGAAGAACTTCTCGACCGATGATGCCGTCATCGCCGAGCTTCGCCACTATCTCGACAAAGAACACATCCGCTACAGCGACGACGACATCAAGACGAATCTCGACTGGCTGAAATGGCGCATCAAGCGCGAGGTTCTCACTTCGGTATTCGGCGTAAATGATGGCTATAAGAGTCGAACTCGAGAACGATCCGCAGCTCGGAGAAGCCATCAACGCCATTCCGCGCGCCAAGGCTCTTTACGAAAATGCGCGGAAGATCGTCGCGCAGCGGCAGTCACTGACGACTCCGCAACCCTGAAACGCAAGCGGTTTGGTTCCGGATTATTTGGACTGCCCGCTCTGGGTGTTCATTCGCCCAGCCGGTCCTCGCCGCGTTAGCGTATCTCGCTCGGTCCTAACGGCTCTATGACGTTAGGTATGTTGCAGTACTGGAACTACCCTCCAACTGCCTCCTCCCTCTAAGCCCAACACAGTCTTAATCTTATCTAAGTCGCTCAAACCTTCTCATGAGCCAGGCACCTCTCAAAATTCACATCGGGCCGGACCTCGCGTCCGCGCACCCAACTACGAACTGGCTGATTATTGGGGCTTGGCTGGTGTTCTGCGGGACCTTCACGGTTTGCGGCTTGGTAGTTCCGCCGGGGTCCGCGCCTAACTATGTTTGGCGACGTGGGGATGTCGCTCGCCGCCGTGTTCGCCGCAGGCTGCATCCTGGCGAATGTAGCGCACCCGCCCCGCCGTAGCCGCGCGTTCTGGATGTTTTTCGGTCTCGGAGTAGCAGCTTGGATGGCCGGGCAATTCCTGTGGACGTATCTCGAGGCTTTCAAGCACCAAGCCATACCGGACCCTTACGTTGGCGATGTGATCTTGTTTCTCCATGCGGTGCCCATGATTGGGGCGCTGGCTCTTCGGCCACACGACCGTCGCGATGATCTGCGCATGCATCTCGGCTACATCAATTTCACGCTGCTGCTGCTCTGGTGGGTTTATCTCTATCTCTTCATCGTCACGCCTTGGCAGTACGTGTCGCTGAATGTGGCGCGGTACGACGATGCGTTCGATTCACTCGAAGGCGTCCAGAATCTCTTCCTCGCCGGAGGTCTCGCGGTTCTTTACTTCCAGGCGCGCGGACGATGGAAGACGATTTACGCGCATTTGTGCTGCGCCTCGTTGCTGTTCGCCGTGGGCGTGTACGTTTCCAACGAAGCCATCGGCAAGAATCTCTATTACACTGGCAGTCCGTACGACCTTCCTCTCGTGGCCGCGCTGGTGTGGTTCGGGACAGCGGGCTTGGTATCGCTGCAGACGCACCGAGTCCCTCAGACGCTCGAGCACGCCTCGAAGAGAATGAGTGAGTGGCCGGCGAGGCTCGCGCTGGTGGCCGTATTTTCGATGCCCGTGATGGCGCTTTATGCCGCGGTTTCCCACGAAGCGCCGCCTTCGGTGCGGAGCTTTCAAATTGGCGTGACGCAGATTGCCGTGATCATCGCCGGCCTACTCGTATTCATGCGGCAGCGCTTGGTGGACCGCGATCGCGAGAGACTCCTGAAAGCCTCGCAGGATGCGCTCGAAAACCTCAGGCATCTCCAGACGCAGATGATTCAGACCGAGAAGCTCGTGTCTCTCGGGCAGCTGGCGGCGGGCGCCGCGCACGAAATCAACAATCCCCTCACTGGCATTCTCGGTTACACCGAATTGCTCGCCAGCGAAGGCGGGCTAAGCGACAAGCAGCAGTTGCTGGCCAACAAAACCGCGGTGTTGGCTCGGCGAATCAAGACGCTGGTGGCCAATCTGCTGAGCTTCGCGAGGCGCGTCCCGCCGGAGATAGCGCTCCTCGATGTGGCGCAGGTCATCTCGAGCGCTCTCAATCTCAGCAGTCTCGACATGCGCGGCAAGGGCATCCGCACCGAGTTCCTTCCGTCGGAATCGCTGCCGCCTGTGCGCGGCGACGCCAACCAGCTTATGCAGGTGTTCTTCAATCTCGTGGATAACGCCATTGACGCGCTTGAGGAGGTCGGCGGCGGAGTGCTGACCATTCGCGCCACCCAAAAGGATTCGAGCGTCATCCTCGATTTCTCGGACACCGGCCCGGGAATTAAATCGCCCAGCCACGTCTTCGATCCGTTCTTTACGACTAAGCCCGTCGGAAAAGGCACCGGCTTGGGTCTGAGCATCTCCTACGGAATCGTTCAGGAACACGGAGGGAAGATCGAATGTTTTAATCGCCGTGGCGGAGGCGCAACGTTTCGAATCACCCTTCCCGCAGCGGTTGAGGCGAGCGCCTCTCAAGTCGACCGTGAAGCGCCGGAGATCTCCGAGCACCACCACGACGCGGAGCATGCCCCGCGCTAATCCTTAAGCCACACCTGTCCCACGGCTCTATGGCGGAGTGCGGCTTGCTGTCTCAGACTGAGAGTTGGACGTCGTAGAGGGGTGCAAGTATGGACAACCCCAATCCCTCGGGGGAAAGTCCGAAACAACAAGCCGTTCAGCCGTCCGCGCCGGTACATCGCATGCTGCCCACGCCCGAGCTGATCCGGCAAATGCTGGAGATCGCCAAGAGCACCAGCGACGTGATCTTCTCGCCGGGACGCGCTCCGATGGCGGAAGTGAATGGCCAGCTCCTGCAGCTCAATCTACCCGGAATCAACGTCCTCACTTCGGAAGATACGGCGCGCATCGCCGCGGACGTGATCGGCGGAAATCAGGAATTCGTGCGCAAGCTACGCGAAGAGGGTTCTTGCGACCTGTCCTATGCGGTGGCCAAACTTTGCCGCTTCCGCGTGAACATATTCACGCAGCGCGGGAGTTGCGCCATCGTCATGCGCGTGATTCCCAACACCATTCCCGACTTGAAAGCGCTGAACCTGCCTCCGCAACTGGCGGAAATCGCCGACCTGCGGAATGGGATTGTTCTGGTGACCGGTCCGAGTGGATCGGGAAAATCGTCCACGCTCGCGGCCATCGTTGACAGCATCAACGAACATAAGGCCTGCCACATCCTGACAATCGAAGATCCAATCGAATTTCTGCATCCTCACAAACGGGCTGCTATTCATCAGCGCGAGCTTTACAGCGACACGCCTAGTTTCGCAGCGGCCCTGCGTGCGGCGCTGCGGCAGGCGCCCAAAGTCATCCTCGTCGGCGAAATGCGCGACAGGGAAACCATCGAGACGGCGCTGGAGGCCGCGGAAACCGGCATTCTCGTCCTCTCGACGTTGCATACGATTGATGCCGCAAAAACCGTCGAACGCATCGTCGGCGCGTTCCCGCTGAACGAGCAGATGACCATTCGCTCCCGGTTGGCGAGAATGTTTCGCTTCATCGTCGCGCAGCGGCTGATTCCTAAGATTGATGGATCCGGCCGGATCGCTGCGGTCGAAATTCTCAAATCAACGATGCGCACGCGCGACTACGTTGCCAAGGGCGAAAGCGATTCGCGTTCGATCGTGGATGCTATGCGCGCCGGCGATAACGAAGGCATGCAGACTTTCGACATGGTTATCGAACAGCTGATTCGCGATGGCAAGATTGATTTTCCGACCGGAATATCCTACGCGACGAATCCGAACAACCTAAAGGTGCAGCTAGGAGATTTGGCCGAGCCGCGGCTTGAAGAGCCGGAACTGCCCACGAACACCGCTGAGCCGGACGTTGTAACCAGCGAAAAATAGAACTGGCGCGAATGCGCGAGTCGAAAATCTTCCCGGCAGCCACGCAATTCTGATTCGTTTCCTCGGATTGCGCCTATTGTTTGGGCTGTTGGTTCACGTGCGGCGGCACGACGATCCGCAGAAAAATTGCAATTCCCACCAGCGCCGCACCAACTACGGCCAGTAGGACGGGCTCGGAATGAATTGTGTGAAGCATCATTTTGACCTCGAAAACTCAGTTCGAATCGCTCAGCGCGCACGCCGATCCTGCAGTTCCTTCCTCACAGGGAAGAATCATCGCCAGCCGCGAGCGCACCGGGCGGAGACGCCGGAGTCGCGGCACTGATTGGCCCAGAATCTCAGAGCGTCAACAGCCTCGGGCTGGGCGACGACTGCATTACGAATTGAAGCTTTACCGCAACTCGAAATCTTCCGTCGGGATGGGTCTCCAAGCGCACCACTTCCCCGAGGTATTCCCAGCCGCTCCCTTTCGCGGACGAGATATAGGGATAAGTGACCAGCACGCGCATGCCGGGAAAGTAGGAATCGCGCCAGGTGGTGACGTACAGGCAGCCTCGCGCGATGTTGACCGTCGAGGTCAAATCCTCGAAGTTCCCATCCGTGAAGCGTACCGGGCGAAGCCGCACCGGTATCAGCACGGACGCGCGAGCGGCCCGGCGGCGGTCGCTGGCCTTCATGGCTTGGGCGGCGTTCATTTCGCCGTCCGGCAACATCGGGTGCGGATTCGACGCGCTCATGGCTGCGGTTCGCTTGCTCCTCAGCAAAGCGGATTCGCTTGCTGATTCAAGGATGCGGAGGTCAATCGAGCGCGTCGATGGTACGGGCGTACTATCGCGTCAAACGAGTTGCGGTGGCGTTAGTAGATCTACGGCGGAAGATTGGTGGACGGCTGGGGAGCTACAGTCTCGCTTTTGCGAACGCGCGGCCTGATCCGGACTTCAGATACTTCTCGAACGCAACTGCGCGCCCTTCGTCCGTGAATGCGACGTAGGTCTTAATGCGCCAAGGACGATACCGGGCGGTATGTGTGACTGCTCCCGCATTGTGCCGCGAAAGCCTGGCCTTCAAATCATCCGTGATGCCTGTGTAGAAACGCTCTGTGTCCGCCAGACTCTGCAGAATGTAAACATATTTCATGGAGGGCCGCCCGGGATTCCGCCTACGCTATCGCTCCGGCGCGACAGCCTTCGCTTCTCCTGGCCTACCGAGCCGAAACCGGCGCAGCGGCGCATGTTGGCACGCCGAGCCGAAGCCTTGGCGAAGGCTGGTGGACGGCAGGGGATTCGAACCCCCGGCCTCCTCGTTGCGAACGAGGCGCTCTCCCAGCTGAGCTAGCCGCCCACCGGATGGATTTATTTTAGCAGACGGCGACACTAGGGCAAGCCGTCCATTTCGGCTGCTGTCGAAGAGGGTGAACGGACGGAACTCTGGCGGCGGAAGACGCGCGAGCTTGCTAAGATTGAGGCATGCCCGTAAAGCTTCTGGCGATGGACATTGATGGCACCTTGCTCGACAGCCATTGGAAAATCCCGGAGGCGAATCGCGCCGCCATTAGTGGAAGCTGCGAGGCGCGGGAATCGAGGTCTCTGCTGGTTACCGGAAGGCGCTTCGATTTTGCCCGGCCGGTGGCCGAGCAGCTTGAATGCGAGCTGCGGCTGATCGTGAACAACGGCGCGCTGATCAAATCGCTCGACGGCGAAACGCATCTGCGGCATCTGCTGCCGCGCGCAACCGCGAAAATGGTTCTCGAGGCGGCGCGCGATTTTCGTTCCGGCGCTGCGGTGATCTTTGATCGGCCGAAAGAGCGGCAGGTCATCCTGGAATGCATCGATTGGAATGATCCTTCGCGGCAACAGTACTTCGAGCGGAACAAGGAATACATCGCGCAGGTGTCGCCGCTCGAAGCGTGTCTGGATGTTGACGATCCGATTCAAGTGATGTTCACTGGGCCATTTGATCACGTGCGCGGCGCGTTTCGTTTGCTGCAGCAGCTTCCGGCGGCGGACCGTTATTCGCTGGCGATCACGGAATATGAAGCCAAGAATTTTTCCATTCTCGATGTGATCAGCCGGAACTGCTCGAAGGGGACGACGCTCGAGGAGTGGGCGCGGCGCCGCGGCATCGCGCGCGATGAAGTGATGGCTGTGGGCGATAATTGGAACGATCACGAGATGCTCGAGTTCGCGGGATTGCCCGTGGTGATGGGAAACAGCGTTCCGGAATTGAAATTGCGCGGCTGGCCGGTTACGCTCACGAACGATGAAGCAGGGCTTGCGGCCGCGATCCGGACATACGCATTCGGAGAATGAGCATCCAAGTAAAGAACGCATGCGACGCATTGGACTGATTCCTGCGCTGCTCCTTTTGGCCGCCACGTGTGCGCGCGCGGATTACGCGGTGCTGCGCTCCGGCGAGCGGTTGCACATCACCGGCTACGAGCAAGTGGGCGACGTCATGCGGCTAACCGTGCCCGGCGGCCGCGTGGACATGCCGGCGAGCGAAATCGTTTCCATTGAGCCGGAAGATGTGTTCCAGCCGAATCCCACGCCGCCGCCGGCCGTCGGCCCTTTCAGCGAACTGATCCGCGCCGCAGCGAAGAGGCACGGCGTGGATGAAATGTTGATCACTTGCGTGATCGCCGAAGAATCGAATTTCAATCCGCATGCGCTCTCGCCGCGCCTGGCTGCCGGATTGATGCAATTGCTTCCTGCGACGGCTTCGCGCTTTGCGGTGAGCGACGTTTTCGATCCGGTGCAGAATATTGAGGCCGGGACGCGTTATTTGAAGGAACTCCTCGACCACTATCGCGGGGATTTGAAATTGGCGCTGGCGGCTTACAACGCCGGGCCGGAAGTGGTGACGCGCTACGGTGGAATTCCGCCGTATGCCGAGACGCGCAATTACGTGAAGCACATCACGGCGCGCTACGCGCAAGCCACCGCCAAGCCGAAGCCTGCGATCAGCCGTTAAGCCGAGAACCAGCGGTTGCGAAATCACCCGAAGTAGTCCGCGCAATTCCCAGACGAGAATTGTCATTCCTTGCGCGATTGAGATGGCGATTCGCTCGTCGCGGGCACGCGGGGCGCTAAAAAAGCCTCCAAAAAAGACGCGTTTTCACGCGATTAGAAATGACCTCGATCGTTTGTTTTGTTGCAGTTACGGCGATTTCTAATAATTTCGCACGCGATTAGAATTCCAGGGATTTCTCCTTTCCAGGTCGTTCTTGTGCGAGCCGGATTCGGGAATCTGTCTGCCAATTCTTCAGACCTCTCGATTTACTGGAAGCAAGTCGATTTCCAAAAATTCAAAGATCAAGTGGCTCTGTTGACGTTCGGCCGATTACCGAGACCGGTGGAACACATAAACAGCGCGATCGGGTTGCGCGGAGGCAAATGGCCGACGTTTTCGCCGGGGTTACGCCCGCGGGCGGGTCGATTGCTTTGCAATCGCAAAGCGATTGGCCCCCGCCCCTACGGCGACGGAACGCCACTCGTCGGGGAGAAAGTCAACAGAGTCAGATGAAATCAACTGGCTTTGTTGCGTCATGCCTCAGCTGGAAATGGAGAAAGCGTTCATCCGTTCAGATAATGGAGCGAACACGCGGAGAAGGACATGCTCGCCGGGCATCAACAGGGGATAAAGGACGGGCGGGACCAGAAGTTGGAGACGGCGAGGGAACGGCGGAAGGATCGCCGCCAGCGGGCCGCGTGACGCGTGAAGTGGATTACTTCCGGGCGGCGGACCATACGACCGGGTGTGCACCTAGGAATCCAGAGGTGCTGGTTAGTTTCCGTGTTGTGCCGACCGCGCGGAAGGCGGCGGGCCCCGGTCAAAACAAGCGCGTTAATCATTACCGATCCGGTGAAACGGTGAACTTCCCACAAGCGGACTTCTGGACAACTTCACGTCTCGCTGGGCGAAAACCACCGATCGATCCAGCGTCGGCATTCGGATGCCTTCCGCATAGCCCGACATTCAGCAACTGTCCCGCCAAAATACTCTCTCCTTGACCAACTAGGAGAGCTCTGTTAAGGTCTCTCCTAGACACACAAGGAGAGACCATGGGCAAAGCGATTGATTTGCTGCAAGGCACACTGGACATGCTGATCCTCAAAGCTGTCTCGCTTGGCCCGCTGCACGGCTACGGGGTTTTGCTGCGCATTCAGCAGATCTCTGGCGAACAACTGGAGATCCAGCAAGGCTCGTTATATCCAGCGCTCTATCGTCTGGAACATCAGGGCTGGATCGCCAGCGAGTGGGGGGAATCGGACAACAACCGCAAGGCGAAGTTCTACAGCCTGACTGCAGCCGGGCGCCGCCAACTCCATTCGGAAACCGAAAAGTGGAACCGCATGGCATCGTTGATCGCGACTATTCTGCGAACTACTCCGGAGGAGATATGAATCTCACTCGCTTCCGCTCCTGGTTGAAGTGGATGGTCAAGGGACAGCGGCTTGAAAGTGAAATGGAAACGGAAGTGCGTTTCCACATTGATAGCCGCGCAGCGGACCTGGTTCGCAAAGGCCTTTCCCAGCAAGAAGCGATGCGGCAGGCGAGGATTGAGTTCGGCGGAATCGAGTCTCACAAAGATGCCGTGCGGGTATCCGTGGGCGTGCGCTGGTGGGGTGAACTAGGTTCGGACATGCGTCATGGATTGAGATTGTTGCGCAGGAATCCAGGTTTCACCGCGGTTGCGATTTTGACTCTGGCTCTCGGCGTGGGAGCCAACACGGCAATTTTCAGCATCGTGAATGCCGTGTTGCTGCATTCTCTGCCTTACCGCGATCCCGATCGTTTGGTACGAATCTTCTTTAACGAGCCCGGCGTAGGATTGCGGGACGTTAGGTTTTCCAAGCCCGAACTGGATGACCTGCAGACGCGAGCCGGTGTATTTGAAGATGTGACCCCGATCTTTGAGGGTAGCGAGAATTTGACCGGCACCAAACAGCCCGAGCGCGTCGAGGGGGTCAATACCAGTTTTAGCTACTTTTCCATGCTGGGTGTGATCCCGCAAATTGGACGGTTGTATGGTCCGCAGGACTTCACGCCTGGTTTCGCTGCAGAGGCCGTGATCAGCGATGGCCTGTGGCGCCGTGCCTATGGCGCCGATCCGAATGTTCTCGGCCGTACCATCCGGATCGACGGTGATCCCCTTACAATTATTGGGGTTCTGCCACGCGGATTTCGCCATCCTGGACCGACGACTTCCGGCGACGCGGAAGTGTTTGGCGCCGGCGGATTCAGCGGGGATCCCTTTCCCCCGCCAATACGTGGTAACCGGGTTTTAATAAATGGAATCGGACGACTCAAGCCTGGCGTGACACGGGAGCAAGCTCAGGCGCGGCTCACTGCCATGGCTGCCCAATTACGCCACGACTTTCCCACCGAATACCCGCCGCAGGCGCAATGGACAATTGAGATCCAACCATTGCAAGAAACTTTGGTAGGCAATGTTCGGCCCATGCTGCTGGTGTTGCTGGGCGCGGTAATCCTGATCGTTTTCATCGTATCGTTGAACATTGCCAATCTCCTCTTGGCGCGCGCTTCGGGGCGACAACAAGAGATGGCGGTGCGGTTGGCGCTGGGGGCGACCCGCGGCCGCATGGTGCGCCAGATGCTGACCGAGTCCATGCTGCTGTCGCTCATCGGCGGCGCCGCGGGAATAGCAACCGCGGTTGGTACTTTAGGATTGATTCTGCGCTTTGTGCCATCGAACGTTCCCCGGCTCAACGAAGTACGAATCGACTGGGTGGTACTGGCCTTCGCTCTGCTGATTTCGATTCTTACCGGCTTAGTGTTTGGACTTGCTCCAGCGCTTCATTCGGCAAAAGGTGCTCTCTCGTCGGCCATTCGTGAAGGCGGTCGCGGTTCCGGCTACAGCACTAGGACCGGTCGATTGCGGGATGTTCTAATCGTCTCGGAACTGGCATTTGCCGTCATACTGATGGTCGGAGCCGGCTTGCTGCTGCGTACGCTGCGGGATTTGTTGCAGGAAAATCCAGGCTTTAATCCAACTCAAGTTGTCACGGCAAACACGTGGCTAGGCGTTCCCAACGATCCGAAGACGGATCCGTATCTCGGTATTCCTGGTAAGGCCTCCTTTGATCGTGAATTGCTGCGGCGCATGAAGGCAATTCCGGGAGTAGAACTCGCCGCGCTCACCTCATCCCTACCGACCACCAATAGCAACCCCAACGCGGTCGGTGGCTTAGCGACTGAAGGCTTCGCGATTGAAGATAGGCCGGTCGAGTCCTCGCAGGATCTGCACGCCGAGAGAATTCGGATAAGCCCCGATTATTTTAAGGTGATGCAGGCGACGCTGCTACGCGGCCGCTCATTCACCGAGGGCGATGAAGACGGCAAACAGCGGGTGGCCATCATTGATGAAAGCACCGCTCGTAAGTATTGGCCAACCCGCGATCCGCTGGGCCGCCGAGTGCGGTTCGGAAAAGATCCTACCGAGCCATGGACGACCGTCGTGGGTATCATTAAGGATATCAAGAGTGACGGTCTCGACATCGATGGCGTTCCCCACATCTTCGTTTCGACCTATCAAGACCCCAGCAAGCAAGTGAGCGTGGTGTTGCGGACGTCTCTGCCCGCGACCCTGCTCGAACCACAGATTCGGCATGAAATCCAGAGCATAGATCCCGGCTTACCCGTATTCAATGTTGTCTCTATGAATGACATCCTTGATCGCTCACTGGCTTTACGCCGTTTTTCTGCCGACCTGGTGGGCGGGTTCGCCGGACTGGCGGTGCTTCTGGCCTCCATCGGAATTTATGGCTTGCTGGCCTACATGGTCAGCCAAAGATCGCGCGAGATCGGTATTCGCATGGCGTTGGGGGCCGGGCGAGGCGGCGTCCTGAAGCTGTTCTTGCAAAAGGGTGTAGTTCTGGCGGGCCTTGGAATTGTGGCCGGCATGGTCGTTTCTGCATCCACTGCGTCGTTGATGGGCAGCCTGCTTTACGGCGTGCGCCCGCATGATCCGGCTGTGTTTGTGATCGTTCCTCTGCTTTTGTTTGCCGTTGCCGTTCTAGCCAGCTATCTTCCAGCGCGGCGCGCAACCAAGGTGGACCCAATGATTGCCCTGCGCGAGGCATGAACTTGCTGGATTTACGGCCCGTTCATAAGGACAGTCCTAGCCTCGCGTGGGTGTGTTTACGCAGTTTATTGCCAATCGAAAGGAGAAATTTACCGTGAGGCGGTCTTCGCATGTGCTAGTTGCGGTCACACTGCTTGCTGTCTTCGGAACCAGTTCTTACAGTCAAGGTCAGCCGCAGAATCAACCTCCGCGTCCTGCGCTTTCCCGAGCAGACGAGACGCTGGCAATGTGGAACAGCATCGGGAACAAACTCATCGCCATGGCCCAGGATTTTCCCGAAGACAAATACGACTTCAAGGTGCAGAAAGACCAGCGCACCTTTGCCCAAACTCTTTTACACGTCGCCGGGGTCGATTACCTCCTGATGCGGACGGTTTCCGGGTCGAACATCGGGCCTGACCTGGGCAAGGACGTGGTAAACCCGTCGCGAGACGTTTACAAGACGAAGGCCGACGTGGTGAATCTGATTCAGCAGGCAGTCGCGGACGGAGCGAACCTGATTCAACAGCAGGGCGACGCGGGACTGGAAAAAACGACGAAATTTCCGTTTGGGAACAAGTTGGTCCACAATTCCTACAACTGGATGGTCGGCATCGAGGACAGCGGCGAGCACTACGGCCAGCTCGTGGCGTACTATCGCGCCAACAACATAGTGCCGCCGGCATCGCGGCCGCGATAAGGCCCTTGAAAGTTCTCGACTGAAATTCCTAACTCGCGAATTGCCGGCAAACCGGAAGTAATCTGTCCTGGCCCGGGATTAGTAATGGGAAGTCGGGTTGTGGAACCCAATGGATTCTCAGTTGCCGGATGACGAGGAAACTGGACGTTGAGACCTCAGGGCTCGTCGGCGCTACAATAATTTTGCCGGGCGAAACGGAAGCGGGCAATGCAGGAATGCGACAGCGCCGAGGGGTAGCGTGGTCGTGTGATCGATGCGTTGAGAATCCCCGACCCAGGGGCGGAAGACTCACTCACGGAAAGCGCCCTCATTCCATTTCAGACCGACCCGATACAGCGTCCTGCCTGAGCTGGAAATGGAGAAAACGTTCATCCGTTCAGATAACGGAGCGAACACAAGAAGAAGGACAGGCTCGCCGGGCACCAGTAGAAGATTCAGGCCGGCCGGGATGGGAAATTGGAGGCTGCGAGGGAACGGCGGAAGAATCGCCGCCGCGCGGGCCGCGTGACGGATGAGTCGGATTACTTCCTGTCTGGCAAGTTCCCGAGAGCTATGCAGCACTGTCCCCGCTTCACACTAGCCACACTTTGCTCACTTCATTGCCTCCAGGTTGACTTCCTTCGTGATTTTCTCGTGTCCCCGCATCACTGTGACCATCACCTTCTCGCCCTCGTAGTACGCGTAGACGAGTCTCTCGTAGTCAACGGGGTTGTCGATTTTCCGCCCGCCGTACTCGATCAACACATCACCGGGTTTGAACCCTGCCTTGTCGGCGGGGCCGCGCTCGGTCACTTTGACAAACTTCATCCCGCCGTGTTCCTGCAGGTAATCCGGCTCGACGCCAAAATCGGGAGGAAGCGAGCTGGTATTTCGGAACGCAATTTTCCAACCCGCTGGCGTTTTCACCAGGATGAAGCACTCCACGTAGGTCTCACGCCACGCGCTCCCTCCCAGTATGGCCCGGCCCGCCGGAGTATCGCCTGCCCAGGTGCTGTGCAACGTCACGGTGACCCACGCAACATTGCCGCGCACGTCGGCCACTGCGTCTTGGGGATGGTAGTCCACGTGGAGGCCAGCGTCCTTGTTGAGTTGCCAGTATTGGCGCTCGTCGGGTTCGAATGGGTGCGGATAGGACGCGTCGATCACACGCGCGTCCGGCGTGTGCAGAGAATCTACTTTATCGAAATCGTATGCCTGAACTGCTAGCTCGTGCGCCAGAACTACATTGATGGCCGCCTGCTTGTCGTCCGCTTCTGGCGCGCTGCGCGTTCTGCATGCGGCCAGCACAAAAAAGATGAGAACAGTCGTCGCGAAAAGCACCCCGACTCGTCTTTGCATCTTGGTTTCTCCCCGCGCAGGCTCACTCAATTAATCACCAAATCAGAGAATAGTCCCGTGTACGC
This sequence comes from uncultured Acidobacteriota bacterium, assembly GCA_963841235.1. Lineage (GTDB taxonomy): Bacteria > Acidobacteriota > Terriglobia > Acidiferrales > UBA7541 > Palsa-147. The sequence goes on from CAWJBU010000007.1 coordinate 181,095, forward strand.
ACATACCTAACCAGCCCATAGGTCTGTATGAGTTGCTCTCGGGCATGATTCCGCAAATCTTACGTTGCACGCTTGTACCGGGTCAACGAATCGCCGCCAGCGGGGTGCGTGACGGATGAAACGGATTACTTCCGGTGTGCCGACCATTTGGAGGCAATTACGCGGGGCGCGGGTGGCCGTTTCGAACGTGGTGCTATTCCAGGAATCGCGCCCCATGATTGCGCACCAATCTGCCGCCACTGCCCTGGGTGCCTGAAAACCCTGGGACTGCAACGTCCAGACCGTTCGACGAGTTGAAGAGCAGCGGGACGGCCACTCGATGAGGATGCTCATGCGGCATCCTTCAGCTTTCTGCCGGCAGCGGCAGGGGAGAGGCCCAGTCTTGACAAACTTTTACATTAGAAATATTCTAAGCTATCGATGAACGGTGCGGCGATTAAACGGTCCTTCGAGGATAGTGGGTTGCGGTGCACGCCGCAGCGCTATGCGGTGATGGCATTTTTGATGGAACGGAACAGTCATCCCACGGCTGCGGAAATCTTCGAGGCCGTGAATCGCGTGGATCCGCGCTGTTCAAGAGCCACCACGTATAACAATCTTCGGGACTTGGTGCAGGCGGGATTGGTGCGTGAAGTGGCGGCGGAGGGCCGGGCCGCGCGATTCGATGCGAAAGGCATGCGGCATCACCACTTCATCTGCGATCGCTGCGGCAATGTTGAAGACATCGAGTGGTACGACCTGCCGAGACCTGCCTCGGGCTCGCTCGGCAAGCGGGTTTTTCGCGAATGCGAACTCATTTTCCGCGGGCTGTGCACGAAATGCGCCCGGCGGCGCGCTTCCCGTTAGGTTTCAAACGCGCGTGAATACCGGATGAACGGCGCGCGCCAGCACGCGCAGCCGCCAGCGATTGCGCGGATGGAAAGCCAAGATGGGCTCGCAATTCGCCACAGTTCTCTTGATTCAATTTTTAACTAATCGAAAGGAAAGAACAAACCATGGCAACTGAAGCTAAATGCCCGGTGGTACACGGGACCACGAATGTTGGAATGAGGTCGAACAGCGACTGGTGGCCGAATGAGCTGAACCTCAGGATTCTCCGGCAGAACTCGGCCCAGTCCGATCCGATGGGCGAGGCCTTCAATTACGCCGAAGAGTTCAAGAAGCTCGACTTCAAAGCGCTGAAGAAGGACCTCCAGGCGCTGATGACGGACAGTCAAGACTGGTGGCCGGCGGATTTCGGCCACTACGGGGGGCTGTTCATTCGGATGGCGTGGCACAGCGCAGGCACGTACCGCATCGGGGATGGACGCGGCGGCGCCGGGGCCGGGCAACAGCGCTTCGCGCCGCTGAACTCTTGGCCGGACAACGCGAACCTCGATAAGGCGCGCCGGCTGCTTTGGCCGATTAAGCAGAAATACGGCCGGAAAATCTCCTGGGCCGACCTGATGATCCTCGCCGGCAATGTGGCGCTCGAGTCGATGGGCTTCAAGACGTTCGGCTTCGGCGGCGGACGCCCCGATGTGTGGGAACCTGACGAAGCGGTGTACTGGGGCAAGGAGGACACCTGGCTTGGCGACAAGCGCTACAGCGGCGACCGCGAACTCGAGAATCCACTCGCTGCCGTACAGATGGGTCTGATCTATGTGAATCCGGAAGGGCCGAACGGCAAGCCGGATCCCCTCGCGGCGGCCAAGGATATTCGCGAAACGTTCCGCCGTATGGCAATGGACGACGAAGAAACGGTGGCGCTGATTGCCGGCGGTCACACTTTTGGCAAGACCCACGGTGCCGGCGATCCGAAGGTTGTTGGCCCCGAGCCCGCGGGAGCGCCCATTGAGGAGATGGGCTTCGGCTGGAAGAGCCGTCATGGCACAGGCAAAGGCACAGACGCGATCACCGGCGGTCCGGAAGTCACCTGGACTCAGACGCCAACGAAGTGGAGCAACCACTACTTCGAGAACTTGTTCGGCTACGAATGGGAGCTGACCAAGAGTCCGGCCGGCGCCTATCAGTGGCAAGCGAAAGGCGGCGCCACGCCAATTCCGGATGCCTTCGACCCGTCGAAACGCCACGCGCCAACCATGCTGGTCACGGACCTCTCTTTGCGGGTCGATCCGGTGTACGAGAAGATCTCCCGGCGCTTCCAAGAGCATCCGGATCAGTTCGCCGACGCGTTTGCCCGGGCGTGGTTCAAGCTCACGCACCGCGACATGGGCCCGCGTTTGCGCTATCTCGGACCGGAGGTCCCGGCGGAGGAGCTGATCTGGCAAGACCCCGTTCCGGCGGTCAATCACGGGCTGATCGACGCTAAGGACATTGCTGCTCTGAAGGCGAAGATTCTCGCGTCTGGCCTGTCCGTTTCCCAGCTCATCTCGACGGCTTGGGCATCGGCATCAACGTTCCGCGGCTCCGACAAGCGCGGCGGAGCGAACGGCGCGCGTATTCGCCTCGCGCCGCAAAAGGACTGGGAAGTAAACGAGCCGGCCAAACTTTCGAAAACCCTACAGACACTGGAGAAGATTCAGAAGGAATTCAACAAATCGCAGACGAACGGCAAAAAGGGGAAGAAGGTTTCGCTTGCCGACCTGATCGTCATGGGCGGCTGCGCGGCGGTGGAGAAAGCCGCGAAGGCCGGCGGGCACGACGTGAAAGTGCCCTTCACGCCGGGGCGTGCGGATGCGTCGCAAGAGCAGACCGATGTGGAGTCCTTCGGCTATCTCGAACCGGTCGCGGACGGGTTCCGCAACTACCTCAAGGCCAAGTTCAGCGTATCAGCGGAAGAGCTGCTGATCGATAGGGCGCAACTGTTGACGCTGACGGCGCCTGAGATGACGGTTCTCGTCGGCGGCCTGCGCGTCTTGGGCGCAAATCACGCGAAGTCCACGCACGGCGTATTTACCAAGCGGCCCGAGACGCTGACGAACGACTTCTTCGTCAACCTGCTGGACATGAGCACGCAATGGCAGCCGTTTTCGGGCAATGGCTCGGAAGGCGTGTACGAGGGCCGCGACCGCAAGACAAACAAGCCGAAGTGGACCGCCAACCGTGTCGACCTGATCTTCGGTTCGAACTCCGAGCTGCGCGCCGTTGCGGAAGTATATGGATGCGCTGACGCCAAGGAGAAGTTTGTGAAAGACTTCGTGGCGGCGTGGACCAAAGTGATGAACCTCGATCGCTTCGATCTCGCTGATCGGCGGAAGAAGAGAGCTGCAGCCTGATATTAGATCGCGTTGCTGTTGTTCGGACCGGCAAAAACGGAGCGCGCTTCCGCTGTGCTCACCTCGAAGCGTGCTGCGCAGCAATTTCTGCGGCAGTGTCTCGTGCGCATATACCTCGCCGGTGTCGTCCGTCGAAAACAATCCGAAAAGAAGGCGGCTCCCGATCCACGGGCTAACTCCAAGTCGAGACGGATGGGCATGGAGAAGCTACAACGAACTTGCCGGGCGAGACGGTAGCAGGCTCTGCGGGGACGCAACCATCCCGAGGGATAGCTTGGTCGTCTGATCGATGCCTTGAGAATCGCCGCGCGAGACGAGGAATGCTCACTCACGGAGAACGCCATCGATTCGAACTCAGGCTGAACCAAAACATATGAGATGGATTCATCGCATGCGAAGACGGGGACGAGGACGCGATGGCGGAAGACTGGGCGCGAGTTGCGTTAACGGCCCAGCGCTAAAGCGCAGCGTCAAGGGCGAAGCGTTTTCGGAGCGCTGAAACGCTCCTCCTCCGCATGAATGCGGGGGCTGCCACCGAAATGCAAAGGCCAAGAGGCAGGGGCCGGCGAAGTGCCGGGACGAAGTGCAGAACGCGGGGGCTGCCACCGAAATGCAAAGACCAAGAGGCGGGGGTCTGGGGAGTGCCAGGGCTCCCTCCAGAATGAGGAGCTGCTAGCGGGTGCCGAGGGGCTGGGGCTACGGATTTCGCGGTTGCGGATTAGTTGGGGGGAGTTCTGGGGGAGCGGGTTGCGGGGAGAACGGGCTGGAGCCCATGCCGCCGCCTGGATTGCCGAACGATGAGCCGGTGCCCTGCTGGCCTGTGGGCGTGCCGCCTGCGAGGCCGCCGCCCATGCCGCCGGCGGCTTGGGCTTGCTGCTCGATTGGGTTATAGATGAATTCCCACTCTTTATACTTCTTGGCGCCCTTGTAAATCTTCAGCGACGGCTTCTCGACTTTGCTTCCTACGCCGGTGATGCTTCCGCCGATCACTCCCATTTGGCCCAGTGGAGAGCTGCCGCCTGGGCCCGAGGAGAAACCGAAGGCGCTATCGTTTTGCGAAGGCTGGCCGCCGACGCCGAACGCCGACGAGTTTCCGCCGCCCGGAGGATTCTGGCCCGTGGGCGGATTGCCCGGGGCGTTGTTGTTGCCGGTGTTGTTGGTGCCGTTGCCGTTGTTGTTGTCCGAGTTCCCCTGATCGCCCGACTGATTCGGATTCTGCGGCGAAGAGCCCGGAGCCGCGCCCGGTTGTCTGCTGCCTTGCTGGCCGAATGCGGAGGAACCTTGATTGCCGAAAGCGCTTGAGCCGCCGAACGCGGTGGAGTTGCCGAATGGGCTTGATCCGACGGGCGACGCCGGGCATTCCGGCCATTCCCGGCATTCCCGCGCCGCCGAATTGCGCCATTTTGTCCATCAGCGCCATTTGGATCAGCGAGGTGTAGCGAACGCTGCCGATCAGGGCGCCGGCGGGAGTGACGTAGATGAAGCGCCACGTGCCGTCTTCCTTGTTCATGGGATCTTTGTAGGCTTCGCGCATGTAGCGCACGCCGCTGGTGGCTTTGACCATGTCGTCGATTTTCGTGGGATAGTGGCCGAACTTGGCGACGTAGCGGCGGATGCCGCGCTCGTACTGGTGGCCGCGCCAGACCATTTCTTCTTCGCGCTCGCGCTGGCCTTGCGTTTCGATTTTCAGTGCGGCGGTCGTGAGCGAAATCATCATCACGGCTACCAGAAAAACGGCGAACAACAAGGTGTAGCCCTCTTGACCTGAGCGATTACGAGCTGGGATGCGCCGTGAGGGGTGCGGGAGACCGGGGGCCGAGATGCGTTCGCGTGATCTCATTGGGATTGCGGCGGCGCCGTCTCCGGCTGAGCCGGGGTTTCGCCCGGCTGCGTCATCTGCAGGGTGGCGTGTTTGCCGCTGCCGACTTCTTCAAAATCGGCGGAGACGTTGCCGATGCGCACCAAGCGATAGCGGTTCAAGAGCATTCCGCCTTCCCCGACGATGAATACGTCGTCGGTGGTGCTGAAAAATGCGAGGCGATTCTTGGTCTTGGGATTCGTGGCGTAGCCGAAGAATGTTGCGGGTACGACCAAGGGCGGCGGAGGCGGCAGGGGCTTCGGCCCCACAAAAGGCCGGACGTGAGCTTCGGCTGCCTTCGCTTTGATCTGCTCCGGGGTTGGCCGTGGAGGTCCGTAGACGAAGATATTATGCTCGGCGCCCTTGTACTCGGCCTTGCGAACGTTATCGAGCTCGTAAACGCGCAGCGCGGGATCTTCGACTTTCAACGGCTCGAATTTCGCATCGGTCGCTACGGCGGCGGGACCCACGAGCGAGCCGCTATTATTGAAGAAATATACGATCGCGAGCAGCGCGAGCAGCCCGACGAGAATGTAGAGTTGTTTCTTCTGGGTCATGGCTCAGGTTCGGAAATACGTCTTCAGCACCAGCTTCAGGTGCAACACTCCCGTTTCGGACGAATCCAATCCCAGATCGCTCAAGAGATAAAAATTGCGCGAGCGCTCGAGGCCAGCGATGTACTTCAGCACCGAGGCATAATCGCCCTCGACGGTTTCCTGGATCTGGATTTCGGTTACGCCGCGCTCCTGCAATAGATGATCCTGGAACGAAGTGGACGACGTTCTGAGTCCGGCCTTGATCGGCGATCTCGCCGAGATCGGCGACGAGCGAGGAATATCCGGCCGTTGATGGCGGCAATTGCTGCTCGTAGAATTCACCGGCCTGCTCGCCGACCTTGGGCATTTCTTTTTTAATGGAATCGCCGCGGGCGACATCGGCTTTCAAGAGCTTGGCCTTGGTCTCGAGCGCGGTGCGCTGACGGCTTAGGTCGGTGGGATCGGTCTGGCGAAGCTGCCAGAGAAGAATCCCCAGGCCGAGATCGAGGACCACGAGGGCGCCGAGGCCCGCGAGAACCACGCGCTTCCATCCGCGAGATCGAGACATCCAGTTCATATGGTTGAGTACCAGGCTTCGAGCGCTATGACGATATGGTCGCTGCCCGGCCCTTTGGCTTCTTGCTTGTCGTTATATTTTTCGTCGCTCACTCGAATGCCGCTGAACACCTTTGATTGCGCGAGATTGTGCAGGAATTCCACTTCGGCCTGATCGTCCATGGCACCGATGGTGAGCTTGATCAGGGCGCGGCCGCCTTCGAGGCGCGGGGCGATGCTGATGATGCGCACGCCGGGAGGAAGGGTCTTCTCGAGATCTTCGAAGATTTTCGGCCAGGGGAAGGTGCGCGCTTCGATCAGCGAGTTCAGGAAATTCGAGCGATCCAGAACTTTTTTCGAGTCGGGCAAATCGAAAAAGCGGGCGTTCTCCTGCTCCTTGGCCGTCTGCTCCTGAATTTCATTTTCGATGCGGGAAATATCGGAGCGGATCGCGCGGTTGGCGCGCCAGGTGGAATAGGTTTGGTGCGAGAGAATGAACAGAGCGATGAGCGCAGCAATGCCGGCCAGTCCGACACCGGCGATGAAACGCCGGTTGTTCTCGAGCGGCGACGTCGCGAGATTGAGATTCAGCTTCATTGTGGCCGCTTCTTAGACGACTGTTTCATTTTCCGTTGGCCATCCAGCCGGCGAGCGCTTCCCCGCCCCGAGCGATCAGATCTTGCGCGTCGCTGGCGAGAGAGCGCGACGTGTCTCCATCGGCTAACGGCAGCGCCGTGGCCTTCAGTTCCTCGGAAATCGCCGAACGGATGACTTCTTCCCGGTCGCCGAACCCGGCGACAAGAACGCGATCGAGCTCGCCGCCCCAGGTGTCCTGATAATAGGCCACCGCGGGAAAAACCTCGTCGAGGATCGAGCGAGCATCAAAATGCGTGGGATCGCCGCCGGCCATTTCGGTGGAACGGTAAACGCAGAGATTAGGGCCGCGGACGATGGCGGTAGTGAGATTGGCTCCGGCAACGCGGACGAGCATGGCACCCGCGGATTCATCGAGAAGCGGCAAGCAGGCGAAAGTGGAGCTGAGGACCACGCCGGGCACGCCGTCGGCGGCCTCGAGAGCCTCTTCGTATTCGCGAATAATGGACTTGCGGGCGACGGCGGCGATGACTTCAAGATTGCCGTCGCGACCTACCTGGCGCATCGAGGAGATCACCGTGTCTTCCACGTCGAAGGGCACGCTCTTCTTGAGGCGCCAGCGGAGAAGAGGCAAATATTCGTCTGCGCGGCGCGGCAAGTTTTCAAACGGAAGAATAAAAACGCGCACGGCAGGATCGGGAACGAGCAGGGCCATCATCAGGCCGCGGCCGCCGACGCGGTCCAAGACGCGGCGGAGAGCGGAGCGGAGCTCCTCGCCGTTCACGACATTTGCATCGACCGGCGAAGGGTGAACAGAGCCAGGCTCGAGACCTTCGACGGCGGCTGAATCGAGACCGCCGATGGCGGTCCAGCGCGCGGCCGAAACGTGATCGCCGGCAATTTCGCAGACGCTTGCGGGGTGCGGCATGGCGTCGAACCAGTTCGCCAGCCTGCCGAACAGGCCCGCCTTCGGAGTCGAGAGCGACGCGCCGGTGAGGCTACTCAAGGAAGGTCACCTTGTTGATTTCGCGAATGGTGGTGAGGCCGGCGCGTACCTTATCAAGGCCCGAGCCGCGCAGGAAGACCATCCCTTCTTCTTTTCCGGCGCGCTTGATTTCAGAGGTGGGGCGGCGCGCGATAATCATTTCGCGGATGCGATCGGAGAGATCGAGCAATTCGCAGATGGCCGTGCGGCCGTGATAGCCCGTGCCGCTGCACTCGAGGCAGCCGGAGCCTTCATAGAGCGGGACATTCGACCACTCATTGGGATTCAGGCCGATTTCTTCGAGCTGGTCGGGAGCGTAATGAACGGGCTTCTTGCAATGCTCGCAAATCAGGCGGACGAGGCGCTGGGCCAGGATGCAGTTCAGCGCGGAGACGAAATTGTAAGGCTCGACGCCCATGTTGATGAAGCGGCCGATCACGTCGGTGACGTTGTTGGCGTGAACGGTGGTGAAGACCAGGTGGCCGGTGAGCGCGGATTGAATGGCGATTTGCGCGGTTTCCTGGTCGCGGATTTCGCCGACCATGATTTTGTCCGGGTCGTGGCGCAGGATGGAGCGCAAGCCGCGAGCGAAGGTGAGGCCTTTCTTTTCGTTTACTGGAATCTGGGTGATGCCGCGGACTTGATATTCGACCGGATCTTCGATGGTGATGAATTTGTCTTCGTCGCTCTTGATTTCGTTGATGGCGGCGTAGAGAGTCGTGGTCTTGCCGGAACCCGTGGGGCCGGTGACGAGGACCATGCCGTAAGGCTCGCGAATGTAGCGGCGAAGATGTTTCAGCTCTTCGGGAGAGAAGCCGACTACATCGAGCGTCAAATTGCGGAATTTTTCGCTGAGCGTTTCTTTGTCGAGGACGCGAAGCACGGCGTCTTCGCCGTGAATCGAGGGCATGATGGAAACGCGGAAGTCGATGAAGCGGCCCTTGTAGCGCACGCGGAAGCGGCCGTCTTGAGGGACGCGGCGCTCGGCGATGTCGAGCTCGCTCATGACCTTGATGCGCGAAAGAATGGTCGCGTGCCATTCCTTGCCGAGAGGCGCCATGGCGTGTTGCAGCACGCCGTCAATGCGGTACTTGACGACCACTTCGGTGTTGCCCGTTTCGATGTGAATGTCGGAGGCGCGGCGCTCGAGGGCGGTGAAGATTACGGTGTCCACGAGGCGCACGACGGGGCTGACGCCGGTATCGCGCGTCAGCTTCTCCATGGTTATGTTTTCTTCGCTCTCCTCGTCGTCCTGAACAACCTGGAGCGTGAAACCTTCGGTGGCCTGGTCGAGAACGCGCTGCGATTGCTCGGTGCGCTTGAGGATGTCGCCGATTTGCGTGGCCGTGGCGACTTTAATTTGCAGCTTTTTACCGAGCAGTAGCGAAAGCTCGTCATTCACGAGCACCTGGCTCGGATCGGAAACGGCGATAGCCAGCGAGTGGTCGTGGGCCTCGAGCGGAACGAAGTTGTAGCGGAACATTAGCTCGGCCGGGATGCTGCGGAAGAGTTCGGGATCGATGCGCTGGTCGCGCAGATCGATGAAGGAGCAGCGATAGCGCTCCGCGAGGCGGCGGCTGCGCTCCATCTCAGCCGCGGGATCGGGCTGGTTGGGTGGGATCGGATTGCGATTTGTGGCGCCCATTCCTTCTTACCCCTGAACTGTCCCGGCGGTCAAAGAGAACATTGGCAGGTAGAGAGCAATCAAAATGAAGGCTATCACAGCGGCCATGATAACCAAAATTGCCGGTTCCACCCACGCAAGGATCGCCGTGAGTTTCAGATCTACTTCCTGTTCGTAAAATTCGGCGACGCTGGTGAGCATCGGCGCGAGGGCGCCCGAGGCTTCGCCAACTTCAATCATTTCCAATGCTAGCTCGGGCATCACTTTCGTTTCCGCCAGCGTCGTGTGCAGAGGTTTGCCTTCGCGAACTTGCGCGGCGGCCTTGCGGACGGAAGTGGAAATCAGCTTGCTGCCCATGGCGTCGGCGGCAGTGTCGAGCGCGGTGACCAGCGGCGAGCCGCCCGCCAGCAGCGTGGAGAGCGTGCGCACGAATTGCGCGATCTGGGCTTTCAGCCAGATATTGCCGACAATCGGGACACGCGGTTTGAGGCGATCGAGCACCAGAGCGCCGTGTTCGCTGCGCGCCCAGAAAAACGTCAAGAGACCTACCAGCACCAGGCCCGCGACGACGAATACGATGTAGTCACGCAGCGGCAAGGAAATGGCCAGCACGATGCGCGTGATCGTCGGCAATTGTACATTCAGCTCTTTATACAATTCGGCGAAGCGCGGAACGGCGAAAGTCACGAGATAAGACAGTACGATGATGACCATCACGATCAGAATGCACGGGTAGATCAGGACGTTCTTCAGGCGGCTGAAAAAGGAGCTGGTGGTCTTTTGATAGGCGATGTATTGGTCGAGTACCGTGCTGAGGCTGCCGCTCTTTTCGCCAGCCATTACTGAGGTGGTATAGACGGCTGGGAAGACGGCCTGGGCGACGAGGGCTTCGGAGAGCAGCGCGCCGGTGCGCACGCGCTCGCGTACATCGGCGAGAAGCGGGCGCAATCGCGGAGCCGCGGCGCGTTCGGCCAGCAGATCGAGCGCGGTGAGGATCGGAAGGCCGGCCTTGAGCAGCGTGTTGAATTGCTGATTGAAGATCAGGAAGTCCTGTCCGCGGACGAGACGGCTGGAGCCCGAGCGGCGAAAGCGGCTGGCCAAGCCGAGGTTTTGGCTGATGGAATAAACATAGAAGCCGCGCTCGGAGAGCCGGTGGCGCGCTTCATTCTCCGAAAGCGCTGTTTCGACCTGCTCGAAGACACGGCCGGTCGAATCTGCAATTTTGCAAACGTACTCAGCCATTAAGCGGAGGCTTCCTCGAGCTTGGATTTTTCCACAGAGTCAAAGTTTAGCACATCCCCGAGGCGCGGCATCCCGCAGCGGAGGGTGCTGCTGCGAGTACTGAAATAGCGGGCCGCGGGGCGTCGGGCGGCTGCGGCACGGTTTCGGGGAGGATTGCCCACCCATGGAGAGATGCCGTTGGAGGCGGAAACTTTGCCTTGCGGGGACGCTTTTCGTGCGCAAGAAGGCAACGGCTGTGGCCGGCTTGGGGCTGGCTTATCCAGATTGCTTCGATTCTCGAGGGCGCCTCGATTAGCGGATTCCGCGCGCCAGATCTTCGGCGTTTACTACAGTCACGCCTGGGGGCGGATCGAAATGAAATTTCGATTCCGGGACGGAGACATTCTCTTGCCAGCCGCCGAAGCGAAATTCGGTTTCCGTGTCGCCGGGCTCCCGGATAATGACGCGCGCCAGGCGATAGTCTGGATCGATCTCAAAGAGAACTTCGCGGAACGCTGAGGTCTCCCCGGCGCCGTCCGCGGACCGCGGCGAGCAGCGCAAAAGGAAATCGCGAGAATCGAGTAGAGCATCGCTCGAAGAATCGCCCTGCCCCGATGCGCCGAGCAGATCAATTTTCCCGCACAGGCGATCGAGATGGACTTTGCCGGTGAGCAGAGCGAGGGGAGTGCGCCAGTCGTCGCTCTCTTTCAACTTGGCGCGGCTGGCGGTGCGATCGGCGGGAACGTAAAGCCAGACGTTCACGCCATCCACGAGAAAGAGCTTTGTTGCGGGCGACTCGTATTCCCAGCGCATGCGTCCGGGCTTCGAGAAATAAACTGTGCCTGATTCCGATTGTCCGGGCTGGCCGGAGGCGCGATAGCGTTCGTAGAATTTGGCTTCGAGAGTGTGCGCGCGGGAGTAGCGCGCTTCAACGGAACGGACGATCTGAGGGGCCGTTTGCGCAGGGCCGGAATAGATCAGGAAAAGCAGAAAGGTGATGCTTGGAACGTTCACGCGAAGAGTCTAGCAGGATGCATTAGAGCGTGAAAGCGATGCGCTTGTGCATTTGGATCGCACGTGCGCTGCAAAATCGGTTCTATTTTCGCGACGTGGGGTGATGACGAAAGTCTTCAATGGAGCTGCTTCACGGAGCAAGCGCTAAAGCGCATCGTGAGCGATTGGCTTTTACCGGAGCGCTTCCCGATACAAACCATCGGGACGCATAAAGCGCGGAAGCGCTCCTTCCCCCGCATAAATCCGAGGGCTCCCTCCAAAAACCCGGCGGGTCCTCCTACGCTTAGGCAACAAATTGAATGAGTGCTACTGGAGCGCGGGAAGAGCTTCGCACGCCACCGGGGTGGCTGTGGTTGCGCCGGTGGTGTCGAAATGGATGATGCCAGGTTGATCGCTGCAGAAGCTACGCGATGCCGGTGAACCCAACCGTTAGCGGAGTGGCCGAAACTACGTATTGAAAGAAGCCAGGAGCGGAACACGTCGGAGCTACGACCGCTGTCGGACCGGAGACGGTGTACGCGTATTGATAGCCGCTCTTTTGATTCGGGGCGTTCACGAGAGTGTTATCTACGAGCTGGGCGAAATCGCAGGTGGAAGAGTTGCCGCCCGGACCGCCGAAGGTCGCAAAGGTCGGCGGAAATCCATTGTTCCAGGTGGAGTTGTAGACGACTGCCGCGGTGGTGATGGTGCGCACGTTCTCGGCTGCCGAAGCTTCATTTGCGGACATTCGCGCTTTCAAGAGATTGGGAATAGCGATTGCGGCGATGATGAGGATGATGGCGACGACGATCAGAAGCTCGATGAGTGAAAAACCATAAGCGCCGTTGCGCCGCGCTTCCCTGCTGTCGACTTGGACCCGAGTGCTCATTTCAGTTTCCCCGCTGCCTCCGCTGGGTCTATCCGAAAAAGGAGAGAGCCGAAGCTCTCTCCCCTACGCGAGTGAAAGTGCTGTCGCCGTTCTATTGCAAGGAAGCGAGAGCTTCGCAAGCTACGTCGGTTGCCGGTGCCGCCGCGCCCGACGGATCCACGTGGATCACGCCGGATTCGTCGCTGCAGAACGTGCGGTTACCCGTGGCGTTTACGCTGAGTGGTACTGCACCCGTAACGTACGTTGCCGAACCCGGAGCGCCGCAGCCGGTGGCTGCCGCAGTCAAAGCCTTCACTTGTGTATAGGTGATGGTGTAGCCGCTCTTCTGACCGTTGGCCGTCAAGGTCGAGTCGAGCAGGTTGGAGAGTGCGCAAGTCCCCGGAGGTGGGCCGCCAAAGATCGCAAACGTCTGGGGGAAACCGTTGTTGAATGTTGATTGATAGGTGACCGCTGCGGTATTGATGGTGCGCAGCGTGCCGACTGCCGAGGCCTCGTTAGCCGCAATGCGGGCCTTCAAGAGGTTCGGAATAGCAATCGCCGCGATGATCAAAATGATCGCCACGACGATTAAAAGTTCGATCAGCGAGAAACCCTTCTGACTCTTCTTCATCTTCTCTCCTTGTAAATTCCAGCTTGAACATCCAGCTACAGCGCCTAGGGGCTGACTCGCTGGCGTCATGCTTGAGTTATGTGCAAGCGCGTTGCCACGAGCCCGTTTCTACAGGGCTGTGATGCCCAGTTCCAATAAGCCTGGCCAAATCAGCAACGTACAGAGCTGCTGCAGACCAAACAAGTGACTCGACGGATATCCCAATTTGAAACAGGCCCTAAAAGTGACAATTTTTGTCGACCGAAACTGCTTTTTTATGACCGACCGATCGATCTCTCTACGAGTGTTCCCTTGCCCGCTAGAATCGAGGAAACGGACCGGGTGCGTCCAAATACCTGAAATGAACTCACAGCATAAATAATGTCTACAGCCAGACTGAGTTTCTTCAGGGGCTAAAGCCCTTGATTCTACGGGCGATTCAATGTCGGAGCTAAAGCTCCGACCCCCTGAAAAGCACTTATGAGATCGACTCATCTCAGCTTGAAGGCGGTCAAATCGATCCGCGCGTAGATGCCGCGACCCGCATGACCACCGCTCGGAGTAATTCCCGCCATTCGACCCTTACAGCAGAAACTGCGCGGCCGGGTGGACGGCGGCTCTGCCGCACGGGAAACCATTACCAGTATGGCAGTCCAGTGATGCCTCCGCAAGGCATGGAAAGACCAGGTGGTGTCCTAAGTTCGAGATGGGAATTGAAGGCCCGTGCTTCTCTGTGGAGCTGCTTGACGGGCTCGCTCCGAAGTGCCCAGCGCTAAAGCACATTTTTAATGGCGACGCTTTTTCGGAGCGCTTCCCGATACAAACCATCGGGACGCATAAGGCGCGGAAGCGCTCCTCCCCCGCATAAATGCGGTGGCTGCCACCCAACTGCGGAAGCTCCCGGGATTGAATTGCGCGGCTGCCACCCAACTGCAGAGGCTCCCAGGCTTGAATTGCGGGGCTGCCACTTGCTGCAAAGCTTCGCCAGAAATGCGAAAAGGGGAGAAAGAATGATCTTTCTCCCCTTCGCAAAGTGGGACTTCTAAATATTTACTGCAGAGCCGAGAGAGCTTCGCAAGCCACGTCGGTGGCCGGCGCCGCGCCGCCCGACGGATCCACGTGGATCACGCCGGATTCGTCGCTGCAGAAAGTGCGGTTACCCGTGGCGTTTACGCTGAGTGGTACTGCACCCGTAACGTACGTTGCCGAACCCGCGAGCGCCGCAGCCGGTGGCTGCCGCAGTCAAGGCGGTGACCTGGGTGTAGCTGATGGTGTAGCCGCTCTTCTGACCGTTGGCCGTCAAGGTCGAGTCGAGCAGGTTGGAGAGTGCGCAAGTTCCCGGAGGTGGGCCGCCAAAGATGCGCAAACGTCTGGGGGAAACCGTTGTTGTAGGTGGACTGATAGGTGACCGCCGCCGTATTAATGGTACGCAGCGTGCCGACAGCCGAAGACTCGTTGGCCGCGATGCGGGCCTTCAAGAGGTTCGGAATGGCAATCGCCGCGATGATCAAAATGATCGCCACGACGATCAAAAGCTCGATGAGCGAAAAACCCTTCTGACTCTTCTTCATCTTCTCTCCTTAAGATTTGGACGGCAAAAAGAACTATTCGGCTCCCTGGCGGGGTGCCGCAGCTATAGACTGCAAGTGCGCTGCCAGAGGAGGGACTAGTTCCAGTACTTTGTTGCGATTCTATATATCATTTTGTTTCAATCGATTATATGCGATCGATCAGCGGCCGCGACCGGCAATCGCTCCCGAAACAGCGCATCCCGCCTGAAAGTTGACATTTTACGTCACTCCGCCCTGACCCTGAAGGGCAGATGGGCTCGCCAGTCGACATTCGCAGTCCGTCTCCGGCACTTTCACGCTTGAGAGCGCCACGGGACGCATCGCCAGGCAGCCCCAACGCTATCTGGAGAATCGGCTTCGTGTGCAGCGGCATGCGATGGCAAGGAAGCCGGAGGGCTAGACGCCGTGTTTCTTGGCGTAGTGGCGGAATGAGCGGTAAGTCATTTTGAGAAGCTCGGAGGCGCGGACGCGGACTCCTCCGGTACATTCCAGCGCGGCGAGGAGGTAGGCGCGTTCGATCTCGCCGATTTTTTGCTCTAAGTCGAGGCCGCCTTCCGGCACCAAGAGATCCCGCGAAACGGGCTTACGATCGGCGCGATGCTCCTGATAGTAGCGAGTGATACGCTCCGGGAGGCCTTCCAAAGTGATCCAGCGGCTGGTTTCCAGGGCTACGGCGCGCTCGATGGTGTTCTCCAGCTCGCGGACGTTTCCGGGCCAGTCGTAGGTCTCGAGTCGCTCCATGGCCTTGGGTTCGATGGCCTCGACGGACTTGGACATGGATTTGCGATAGCGATCCAGAAAGGAGCGTGCCAAGAGCGGAATGTCCTCGCGCCGCTCGCGAAGAGGCGGCAAATGGACGGGAATCACGCTCAGGCGGTAATACAAGTCCTCGCGGAAACGGCCTTCGGCGATTTCTTTCTCGAAATCCTTGTTGGTGGCGGCGATCACGCGGACGTCGACATCTTCTTCCGCGGTGCTGCCGAGCGGCCGAACTTTGCCTTCCTGGAGCACGCGGTAGAGCTTCATCTGCATGGTGAGGCTCATATTCCCGATCTCGTCCATGAAGAGCGTTCCGCCATCGGCAGCTCGAAAGAGGCCGCGGTGATTCTCGCCGGCGCCGGTGAAGGCGCCCTTCATGTAGCCGAAGAGCTCGGACTCGAGGAGCGTCTCGGGGAATGCGCCGCAATTGATGGTGATGAAGGGCTTTTTGGAGCGCGCGCTATTCTCGTGAATGGCACGAGCGACCAATTCCTTTCCCGTGCCGCTTTCGCCGGTGATGAGCACGCGGCTGGACTGTGGCGCGATGGACTGAATCAGCTCGAAGATCTCGCGCATCTTCGGGCTGGTGCCGACGATGTGGTCGAGGCCCGTAAGGCGGCGGATCTCGCGGCGGAGAATGCCGGTCTCTTTCTTCAGCTCGATGTTCTCGGAAATCTTAGCCACCGCCTGGCGCAATTCATCGACGAGAGTGTCGCCTTTGATGACGTAGCGGTCGGCGCCGAAATTGACGGCATCGATGGCGGTGGAGAGCGTGGGAACGCCGGTAATCAAGATGAAGACGGTCTCCGGAGAAACTTCGCGGGCATAGCGGAGCAAGTCCACGCCGCTCATGTCGCGCATATTGATATCGGAGACGATGATGTCAAATAGCTGAGTTTCCAGGCGGCGCTTGGCCTGCTCGCCGCTGGAGGCCAGCTCCACGCGATGCCCGTCTTTTCGAAAGGTGATTTCGAGGAGCTCGCAGATGGATCGTTCGTCGTCAACCACCAGCACGTGAGCCATGGTCTCAGACCTGCCTCACGGCTTCGATGGCCGGTTCCGACTCAGTTTGTGGCGCGGAATTGGGCTTGCGGCGCCCGCGACCCATTTTCGGAAGCTCAATCGTAAACTCGGCGCCCTGACCTTTTTCGGAATTCAGATGAATCCGGCCTCCGTGAGCCTGGACGACTTGATAGACGATGGCGAGGCCCAGTCCGGTGCCTTGCGCAAAACTGGATTGGAAGGGCTCGAATATTCTGGCGGCCTCGGAGGGATCGATTCCGATGCCCGTGTCGCGAATGGAGATGCGCAACCAGACGGCTTCCGCTTCGAGGTTGATGGTGATCGTGCCGCCATCGGGCATGGCGCGGACGGCATTGTTCAATAAATTCCAGAAGACTTGCTTGATCCGATTGCGGTCCACACGCGCGCGCACGGCCGTCGAGGCGAAGCGCCGCTCAATGCGATAGTTCTTGCCGAACTCCGGCTGGTGCTCGAAGAGCATCAGGGTTTCGTCGAGCAAGGCCACGACGTTGTGATCGCTGAATTCGTAGTTCTTCTCGCGGGAGTATTCCAGAAAGTCCGTGATGATCTGATTGAGCCGCTGGGATTCCCGCGAGACGATTTGGACCAGGCGTTGGTCGTCGTCCTCGAGCGGAGCGAGACGCGAGAGAGATTTCAGCGCGCCGGTCATGGCCGAGAGCGGCTGGCGAATTTCATGGGCGATGGCGGCGGAGAGACGCCCCAGAGCGGCCATGCGGTCCTGCACCGCAACCTCGTGCTCCAGGCGCTTGAGTTCCGTCAAATCCTGGAAATTGAAAACATAGCCGCTCAATTGATTCTGGCCGGTGCGCAGCGGAGAGATGGAAATTCCGAGGAAGCGCACTACGCCATACGGTGTGCGGCATTCGACTTCTTTGCGCAGTGCGAGGGGCGTGCCGCGCTCATCCATTTCGATGGGCCAGAATCCCGGGAAAACATCGCGCACGTGCGCGGCGCGATTCGGACCGTCTCCGCGTCCGGTAATTTCGGCGCCGGCGCGGTTCATCAGCATGATGCGGCCTTCGAGATCGATGGTGAGCAAACCGCCGCGCATCGAGCGGATGATGTCTTCATTGAAGGCTTGCAGATCCTTCAACTGTTCGCGCTTTTCCTCGAGCTCCACGCCTTTGTGGCGCAGCGAAGCGGATAAGACCGAGCCGAGATAGGCGACGCCGACAAAAGCCAAGAGGTTGGTGGACAGCCAGAATTCCAATCCGCGCGGGCTGAGTACCGAGGAAGAGTTTCGCGGAATCACGTCGTAATAGGCCAACTCGACGACGGCGCCGAGCAAGATAAAGCTTCCGGCCGCAGTCAGAATGGCGCCGCGGCGCGAGAACAGGATGGCGCCCATCAGAACAATGAGCAGATAGAGCGAGGTGAAGTAGCTATCGTGCGCGCCGGTGGCGTAAACGACGGCGGAAATCATGATCGCGTCGCAGGACACCTGAAGAGGCGCGTGCCAGGCGGCGCGCGGCATCCAGCGCAGAAGAATCACGAAGAGGATGGCCAGCGAATACCAGAGGACCACGGTCGGCGCGAAGAACTTCGTGGGCAGGGCCAGATGGGTTACGTCGCGGACGAAGAGGACCAACGCAACGAGCGAGGTGATAACAAGAAAGCGAACGCGGCCCAGCCACGGTAGCCATTCGCCAGTATCGTGAGAGAGTTCCATGCGTTACCCACGGGCCGGCGCCCTGGCCCGCACGGAACTCGGATTCATTCCCGCTAGCCCGGCGCCGCGTACCCCCAAAGTCATGAGACTGGCCGGGGAACGCGCGCGGTGCGGCTTCCCCGGCCCTGGAAACTTCCCTGCTCTGCTACCCCGACAGCTTGGAGATGAGGGAGAAGAGCGGCAGATAGAGCGATACGACGATGCCGCCGACGACCACGCCAAGAAACAAAATCATGGCGGGCTCGAGAAGAGTAAGCATGTCTTTCACGGCGACGTCTACTTCGTCTTCGTAGAAGTCCGCGATCTTCTGGAGCATGGCGTCCATCGCGCCGGTTTGCTCGCCGACGCCGATCATCTGCGTCACCATGCCGGGAAACACATCGCTCTCCTTCAATGGATCGACGAGCGAGCGTCCGGCCTCAACCGCTTTACGAGTGTTAGTGATGGCTCTTTCAATGACGGCGTTGCCTGCCGTGCGCGCGGTGATGTCGAGACCTTCGAGAATCGGAACACCGCTGGAGATCAAGGTGCCGAGGGTGCGCGTGAAGCGCGCCACGGCGATCTTGCGCAGTAACATTCCGATAACCGGAATCTTCAGCATGATCGTGTCGATGGTAATGCGTCCTTGCGGAGTCCTGTACCACCAGGCGATAGCTCCAGCAACGCCGACCAGAGCGAAAAAGATCAGGAAGCCGTACCAGCTTCCGATGAATTGGCTGAGACCGATGACGATGCGCGTCGGCAGCGGCAGTTCGGCTCCGAGGCCGTTGAACAGGGTGACGAAGATGGGCACGACTTTCCAGAGCAAGAGAGTGATCACCAACGCCGCGATGCCGATGACCGCGGTCGGATAAATCAAGGCCGACCGGACGGCGCGTTTCAAGCGGACGTTTTTCTCGATGTAGGTGGCCAGCCGCTGCAAAATGGTGTCGAGAATACCGCCGGTCTCGCCCGCGTCCACCATGTTGTAGTAGAGAGCGTCGAAGACCTTGTCGTAGATCTTGAGCGACGCAGAGAGCGTCGCGCCGCCCTCGACCGAAGCGCGTACGCCGGTGAGCACCTTCTGGAAGGTCTTGTTCTCTTGCTGGTTGGCCAGAATCTCGAGGCACTGCACCAGAGGAAGACCTGCGTCGATCATCACCGAGAACTGCCGCGTGAAGACGGCGAGCTCCTTGGCGTCAACGCCGGTTCCAAAGGTTGGGATGTTGAACTCCCGGCCCTTCTCCGACATCTTGGAGACGTTGACCTGCTCGCGGCGCAGCATGGCCGCGAGTTCGGTCTTATTCGCCGCCGTGCGTTCGCCGGAAACGACGTTGCCCGTGCGATTCGTACCTCGAAACGTATAGACTGGCATTTCCTTCCTCCTTGATTCCCTGGCGCGCTATTAGCGCCGGACTGGGGTGCGAATTCCGCCGGCGGACGGCGAGGTCACGCCCCGGTTGATCAAATCCTGCAACTCGTCGGGATTGGACGAGCGCATCAAGGCCACTTCCAGGGTGATGAGCTTCTGGAAATAGGCGTTGGCCAAGCTCTGATTAAATGTTTGCATGCCCGATGCGCCAGTTCCGGTCTGCATCGCCGAATAGATCTGGTGAATTTTGTCTTCGCGGATGAGGTTGCGGATGGCGGCGGTGGGCACGAGAATTTCCATGACCATGACGCGGCCGCGGCCGTCGACGCGTGGCAGCAACGATTGGCAAAGGATGCCTTCGAGCACCATGGAAAGCTGCGCGCGAACTTGCGGTTGCTGGTGCGCCGGGAAGACGTCCACGATACGGTTGATGGTGGAGACGGCGGAGTTCGTGTGCAGGGTCGCGAAGGTCAAGTGGCCGGTCTCGGCGATGCGCAGCGCGGACTCGATGGTCTCGAGGTCGCGCATTTCGCCGATGAGCACGACGTCGGGGTCTTCGCGCAGCGCGGCGCGAAGCGAATTGGCGAACGAGTGCGTGTCGGAGTGAATTTCGCGCTGGTTGACCAGGCACTTCTTGTGGTTGTGCAGGAACTCGATAGGGTCTTCGATGGTGATCATGTGCTCGTCGCGCTCGCTATTGATCTTGTCGAGCATGGCGGCGAGAGTAGTGGACTTGCCCGAGCCGGTCGGCCCGGTGACGAGCACGAGTCCGCGCGGCTTGTCGCAGAGGACTTTCACCACCTGCGGCAGACCGAGGGCTTCGAAGCCCTTGATCTCCCATGGAATCGTGCGGAAAACGGCGGCGACGGCGCCGCGCTGGTGGAAGATGTTGCCGCGGAAGCGCGCCAGGCTCTTCAAGCCGAACGAGAAGTCCAGCTCGAGGCTCTCCTCAAGGCGGTGCTTCTGCGCGTCGGTGAGGACGCTATAGGCCAGCGCCTTAGTATCCGCCGCGGTCAGGGGCGGCATGTCGAGCGGGCGCAGCTTGCCGTGCACGCGGATACGCGGTGGACTGTTGGTCGAAAGATGGAGGTCGCTGCCTCCCATCTCGATCATTTTTTTCAGCAACTCGCTCAGTGTGATTCCGGCCATGGCAGTTCCTTTCTTAAAGCACAGTCTCGCGTAGTACTTCTTCCATCGTCGTCTGTCCGAGGGCCATTTTCGTCAGCCCGCTTTTCCGCAAGGTGATCATTCCCATTTCAAGCGCCTTTTTCTTCAATTCCAGGGCCGAGGCGCCCACCAAGATCAATTCCCGAAGGTCATCATTGATTTCCATCACTTCGTACAAGCCGACGCGGCCTTTGTAGCCAGTGTTGTTGCAAGTGGTGCAGCCGCGGCCGTGGAATACCTGCGTCGTCTTGGCTTCTTCAGGCGTGTATCCCGCGTCCGTCAGACGCCTGCGGAGGAAGCGGCGTCGGCTCTTTGCACGCGACGCAGATGCGACGTACCAGCCGCTGGGCGCAGATCAGATTGACCGAAGTGGCCACCAGGAAAGGCTCAATACCCATGTTCATAAGGCGGCTGATGGTCGAGGGCGCGTCGTTGGTGTGCAGCGTCGAGAGCACAAGGTGGCCCGTCAGCGCCGCTTTCACGGCGATTTCGGCCGTTTCGAAGTCGCGGATTTCGCCGACGAGGATGATGTTGGGGTCCTGGCGAAGGAAGGCGCGCAGAGCCGAAGCGAAGTTCAGCCCGATCTGCTCCTTCATCTGCACTTGGTTGATTCCGGCCAGTTGGAATTCGACTGGATCCTCGGCCGTCATGATGTTCGTTTCGGCGTGTATTCAGTCGCGCGACGGAAGAATAGAGCGTGTTGGTTTTTCCGGAACCGGTTGGCCCGGTGACCAGCACCATGCCATACGGTTTCAGAATTTGGCGTTCGAATTTGGCCAGGGACTCGGGTTCGAAGCCGAGCTTGGTCATGTCCAGACGAAGATTCTCTTTGTCGAGCAAACGCATGACGACTTTTTCGCCAAAGAGAGTGGGAACGGTGGAAACACGGAAATCGAGTTCTTTCTTCTTCCCATCCTTCACGTACTTGATCATGATGCGGCCGTCTTGCGGCAGGCGCTTTTCGCTGATGTCCAGCTTGGCCATGATCTTTACGCGGCTGGTGATGGCATCTTTCAATTTCAGGGGCGGCGCCATGACGTTTTGAAGAATGCCGTCGATGCGGAAG
Organism: uncultured Acidobacteriota bacterium; assembly: GCA_963841235.1. GTDB lineage: Bacteria > Acidobacteriota > Terriglobia > Acidiferrales > UBA7541 > Palsa-147. The sequence goes on from CAWJBU010000007.1 coordinate 202,784, forward strand.
CGGACGCGGTATTCCTTCTCGTAAGGCTCAATATGAATGTCGCTGGCGCCCCGCTTCACGGCATCGGTCAGGACCAGGTTCACAAGCTTGATGATCGGGGCTTCGTCGGCGGCCCGTTCGAGAGCCGCGAGGTCCATCTCGGCTTCTTCAGCCGCCAACTCCATCTCGGCTTCATCGCCGGCAAGGTCTTTCATGACCTTGTCGAGCTCTTCGCCGGCCTCGACGGAGCCGTAGAACTTCCCGATGGCCTCCGTAATCGCCGTTTCCGAGGCGACCACCGGCTCGACGTTGAAGCCGGTCATAAACTTGATATCGTCCATGGCGAAAACGTTGGTCGGGTCCGTCATCGCGATGGTAAGAGTGGAGCCGACGCGCGAAAGCGGCACGATCTGGTAGCGCACGGCGGTCTCTTGCGGCACGAGCTTAATCACCGAGGGGTCCACTTCGTAAAATCTCAAATTGATTGACGGCACGCCGTACTGGCGCGACAGCACCGCGGTAATGTCTTCGTCGCTCACCAATCCCATCTTCACCAGGCAAGTTCCTAGCCGGCCGCCATTCTTCTTCTGATAGTCGAGCGCCTGCTTCAACTGATCGGAAGAGATCAGGCTGTCTTTGACCAAAATGTCGCCAAGCCTGGAAGACACGCCACCACCCCAGCGGCAAACTTCGCCGGATAGAAAAGGCTAGCATGCGCGAAGAGTCAGAATGGGAACCGCTTCAGCCCATCGTCATGTAACAGGCAACACCCTGTACCAAAGTACAGTCCTGTCCGAACGGCCAGAGAGCTGGCTTGACTTGCCCGTGAGGCGTCGCTATCTTCGCTTGTAAATGCAGGCGAGCGCGTTGCACGTTGCTGAAAGTAGCCCTCCGGTGACCTCAGGACATAAATCGGCACCCGAGCGACAAAACTTGCCTCCTGTGCGCGAGTACTATGAAAGGCTCTCCACAGTGATGGGGCCGCAGCATTGGTGGCCGGCGAAGACTCAATTTGAGATTGTTGTCGGGGCGATCCTTACTCAGAATACTTCGTGGTCGAACGTCGAGAAGGCCATCGCGAATTTGCGCGCGGCTAGAATGCTCCGCCCCGAGGCAATTCTGAATGTGCCGATGGCCCGGCTTGCGCGGTTGATTCGCCCGTCGGGTTATTTTCGGCAGAAGGCGAAGAAGCTGAAGGCGTTCTGCTCGTTTCTCGAGGCGGAGTACCGCGGCTCGTTGGCCAAGATGTTCAGGACACCGACGGCCGAGCTTCGCGAGAAACTGTTGGGAGTCTTTGGTATCGGACCGGAAACTGCGGATTCGATCTTGCTTTATGCGCGGGACCCATCCGGTTTTTGTCGTGGACGCTTACACTAAAAGGATCATGCAGCGGCACGGCTGGGTGCACGAGAAGACCAGCTATGATGAGCTACAGCGTCTGATTCAATCCGATATGCCGCAGGAAGCTCGGCAGTACAATGAGTTGCATGCGCTGTTCGTGCAGGTGGGCAAGAACTGGTGCCGCGGGCGTGAGGCTCGATGCACTGAATGCCCGCTCGAGTCGTTTCTGAAGGAGAGTCGTTGAAGCAGCGCTCGTGGACGCGAAAACTGTGGCTCGCCGTCGGCGGGCTTTCCGTTGTGCTGCTGGCGGCGACGATCTTCACGCTCGGCTCGCTGCGCGCGCCAGTGCATCCCGAGCAGGGCAATTCGCTGGTGATTCTCTTCGCGCTGTCCACGTTCGTCTTCGTAGCGTTCCTCGTGTTTGGGCTTGTGCTGCTGCGCAGCCTTCTCCGCTTGTGGAACGAGCGCAAGGCGGGACTGCTTGGCTCACGGTTCAAGACGAAGATGGTCTTTGGAGCCATGGGCGTTTCGCTGCTGCCGCTGGTCTTCCTTTTCATGTTCAGCTATTCGCTGGTCAACCGGACGCTGAATCTGTGGTTTCCGAAGCCACTGGAAATCGCCAACGCCGAGAGCCAGAAGCTGCTCAATGATTATTCTCGCGAACTTCACGAGCGGCTGAACTTGAGAGCGGCGCGGCTGGCGCCTACTCTCGATGCCCGCGGCGTGAAAGCGATCCTCGAACAATCGCAAGGCGGGACTGCCCTTCCTCTTGATGCTATCTGGATTGCCGACGCAAATAACGGAATCGCGCAGGCCGCGCCCTCCGCTCTCGCGGACGGTCACTTGCGCTTCGCGCGCGCTTTGCCCTCGAACGTGGAGGTTTGGCAGACGGATACCGACGCGTTTATTACCGGCTCCGCGCCGGTCTCGGGAGGAAATCTTTACGTCGGCCGCAAGCTCGGTCCCGGATTTCTCGCGAGCATTGCCACCATCGAAAGCCAAACGCGCGATTACGAGCAACAGCGCCGGCAAATTCGCATCTATAAGAATCAGATTCTTCTGGCGCTACTGCTGATCACGGTTCTGCTGCTCTCTTCAACCACCTGGGTAGCTTTGTTTCTCTCCAAGCAAGTCACCGTGCCAATTCAAGCGATGGCTGAGGCCACGCAAGAAGTGGCGCACGGAAATTTCGATCATCGGGTCTCGGTTCAAGCGCAGGACGAATTGGGAACGCTGGTCACTTCATTTAATGAGATGACCGCGCAGCTCGGCGAAGGCCGCCGCCAGATCAACGAGTTCACCAGAAATCTTCAGCAAGCATTCGAAGAGCGCGATCGCCGCCGGAAATTGATGGAAGCGATTCTCGAGAATATTCCGACGGGCGTGCTCTCACTCGACGCGGAAGGCGGAATCTCGCGAGTGAATTCCGCGGTAGTGGCCATTTTCGGTGAGCACGCGCGGGAAGCCCGCACTCTGAGCGATCTCTTCGGCGACGAAGCCTCGCGGCCGGTGCAGGCTTTGATGCGCCGCTCGCTGAGGATGGGCGTCGCTTCGCGCGAAATAGAAATCGCGGCTTCGGGCCGCCTGGTGCGCGCGGCCGTGACGGTCAGTTCTCTCGGCACGCGCCGCTCGAATCCCGGATTCGTCGTGGTGATCGACGATCTTTCGGAACTCTTGCGCGCGCAGAAAGCGGCCGCGTGGCAGGAAGTGGCACAGCGCATTGCCCACGAAATCAAGAATCCGCTCACGCCGATTATGCTATCAGCGCAGCGGCTGAAGCGATTCCTCGAGCGCGCCGAGCCTGCCGTGCCGAAGACGGAACTTGGATCGCTGGTCGCCGAATGTGCCGGGCTGATCGAGCGCGAAGCCCATACTCTCGAATCTCTCGTTCACGAATTCTCGCAATTCGCGCGCTTCCCTTCAGCGCGGCTCGCGCCGTCGGACATCAATCAGATCGTGAAAGGCGCTCTCGCGCTATTTCAAGGCCGCCTCGACGGAGTTCAGGTCAACACGAATCTCGCCGACCAACTTCCGGCGGTCAGGGTTGACGAAGAGCTTCTCCGCCGCGTTCTTGCCAACCTGATCGACAACGCCGCCGAAGCAATGGAAGACTCGAAGCTACGGCGCCTCTCGGTGGTCACGCGGCTGCGAGAAGAAGGCGACGCGGTCGAAATCGAAATCTCCGACACCGGCCACGGAATTTCGCCGGAGGACAAAGAGCGGCTGTTCCTTCCGCATTTCTCGACGAAGGATCGCGGTACAGGCCTAGGCCTGGCGATCGCCAGCCGCATCGTCGCGGAACACAACGGCTCTTTGCGAGTAGAAGACAACGAGCCAGTAGGCTCGCGTTTCATCATCCGATTCCCGGCCATTGAGACGGCCGCAGTCTCAGCCAGCGCCAGCCCTGCGGCAAAAGATTCGCCGGTCGATGAATTGACGAGCGAAGGCACTTCCGATTGAGCGTTCTCACGAATTGAAAATTAAATGCCCGCATCCATTCTAATTGTCGACGACGAACTCGGGATTCGCGAATCGCTGACTTCCCTTCTGCGCGAAGAGGACTACGAAGTCGAGTCCGCACCGTCGGGTGAAGAATGCCTTCGCCTGATCGAGGAGCGACACTTCGATCTCGTGCTTCTCGACGTGTGGCTGGAGAAAATGGACGGGCTGCAGACGCTCGAGAAAATCAACGAGTTCGATTCCCCTCCAATGGTCTTGATGATTTCCGGCCACGCCAGCATCGAGACGGCCGTGCGCGCTACGAAACTGGGAGCATTCGATTTTCTTGAGAAGCCGTTATCTCTCGAGAAGACGGTGCTCGCTATCCGCAATGCGCTCGATTTCCTGCGGCTTGAATCCGAGAATCGCCGCCTGCGCGCGGAACTCGAACAGCGGCACCAGATTCTGGGGAACAGCGTGCCGATGAAGGCGCTGCGCCAGCAGATTGCGCTTACGGCGCCAACCAATGGGCGCGTGCTGATTTATGGAGAGAGCGGCACAGGCAAGGAACTTGTTGCGCGCGCGCTGCACGCGCAGAGCTCACGTTCCTCGAATCCTTTTGTCGAAGTGAACTGCGCCGCAATTCCGGAGGAGCTGATTGAATCGGAACTTTTCGGCCATCGCAAAGGAAGTTTCACCGGCGCGAGCGAGGACAAGCTCGGCAAATTTCAGAGCGCCGATGGCGGGACGTTATTTCTAGACGAAGTCGGCGACATGAGCCTGAAGACGCAATCGAAGGTATTGCGGGCGCTCGAGGAACAACGCGTCGAGTCCATCGGCTCGAATCAAATGGTGCGCGTGGACGTGCGCGTGATCGCGGCTACAAACAAGAAGCTCGAAGATGAAATTGCGCGCAATCTATTTCGCGAGGATCTTTTTTACCGGCTCAACGTAATTCCGTTCACAGTGCCTGCGTTGCGCGAACGCGCGGAAGACATTCCGATCTTGGCCGCGCATTTTCTCGCGGAATTTTGCCGCTCGTACGGCAAACGCCCGAAGGAACTAACACCTGCCGCGCTTGAAGTGCTGTTGCAATATCCGTGGCCGGGCAATGTGCGCGAGCTGAAGAATCTGATCGAGCGGCTGGTCATCATGAGTCCGGGGCTGCGTATTGAGCCGCATCATTTGCCGCCGGAGGTTTTTCGCGGGGCTTCGAGCAGTCCACAGCGGCCGTATGCGAGCTTGCAGGAGGCGCGTTCGGCTTACGAGCGCGAATTTGTTTTGCGGAAGCTGGAGGAGAATCGCTGGAATATGACGCGGGCGGCTGCGGCTCTGGGCCTCGAGCGCAGCCATCTCTATCGCAAGATGAAGTCGCTGGGAATTGCCGGCGCGGCGCCCGAGCGAGCCGAACGCACCAACTGAGAGAACGACGTCCTACTCCTCTGTGCCGTCCCCGCCGAGTTGCTCCAATTGATGATGCCAATCGAGCTGGCGAACCATGCCGGACTTCTGCCGCCAATTGGCCTGGACCTTCACGAATAATTCGAGAAATACTTTGCCGCCAAGAAGACCTTCGATTTCGATGCGGGCTTCGGTGCCGACCTTTTTCAACATCTCCCCGCGCTTTCCAATCACGATTCCCTTCTGGCCTTCGCGCTCGACATAGATCGTCGCGCGGATGCGAACCAGTTTGTCCGATTCTTCAAACGTGTCGATGGCAACTGCGACGGATGCCGGAAGCTCTTCGTGCGTGGCGCCAATTAATTTCTCGCGGATCAGTTCGCTGGCCAGGAATCGTTCGGGCTGATCGGTGAATTGGTCGGCCGGAAAATAGGCGGGGTGCTCTGGCAGATACGACGTCCAGGTTTTCACCAGATCGGGCAAGCCATCGCCGGTCAGAGCCGAGATAGGAACGATCTCGGCAAAATCCCGCAAGGCGCGGTAGCGGTCAATCAGCGGCAGCAACTTCTCTTTCGGAATGCGGTCTACTTTGTTCAGCAGCAGGAATACCGGGCCATGAAACTGCGCAATCCATTCGAGCGCCGAGCGATCGTTCGCGCCGAAATCGACTACGGCATCCACGATCAGCGAGAGCACGTCGATTTCGTCGATGGCCTGCTTCGCTTCGCTCATCATTTGCCGGCTGAGCGCATTCCCCGCGCGATGGATGCCGGGAGTATCGATGAGCACGATTTGCGCATCATCCCGGTTCACGATTCCCTGAATGCGATTGCGCGTGGTTTGCGGTTTCGTGGAAACGATCGCGACTTTCCGGCCGACGAGCGTGTTGACGAGCGTGGATTTTCCCGCGTTTGGGCGCCCGACGACGGCGATGAAGCCGGACTTAAATGCCAACTTGTTTCACCATGGTGATTTCGTGCATGAATGGCTGCGCCACTCAGATAGTCCTGGACTGCGCTGCGCCCAAAGCGCGCCGCGCGCGGAGCCGCAGCACCTTGCGCTGATTGGCTTCGAGAACTTCGAATTGCAGGCCGTCGTAGTCGATCTTTTCTCCGATCGCCGGAACGTGGCCCGCCACGCTGTTCAAAAGCCCGGAGAGCGTCGCGGCGCCGGCGTTCTGCAGCGTCTCTTCAATTTCAATTCCGAAAAGTTCCTTCAACTTCTCGACGGAGACGCTTCCGCGCAACACCAGGCTGCCGGAGGGCTCGCGCACCACGTCGGGCGCCGGCGCGCGGTCTTCGTCTTCGATCTCTCCGATAATCTCTTCGACGAGGTCTTCCACGGTTACAATTCCGGCGACGAGTCCATATTCGTCGATGACAATCGCGATTTGCTCGCTCTTGCGCCGCATTTCCTTGAGCAACTCCGAACCAAACTTGGTTTCAGGGACAAACATCGGCCGGCGCATCAATTCGCGAACCATGCGCTGTCCAGCCTCCCTTTCGGGAACCTTCAAAATATCGCGCGCGAAAACCAGCCCAACCATATCGTCGAGATTTTTCTCGTACACAGGAATACGCGAGAACTTCGATTCCACGAACAGGTTGCGCAATTGCTCGAGCGAGGCGGAGGCCGAGATGGCGATCACGTCGGGCCGCGGCGTCATCACTTCGCGGACGCGCTTGTCGCTGAACTCGACCACTTGCTCGATCATGCGCGCTTCATCGTGCTCGAGAATTCCTTCTTCCGTGGCGGCTTCAACCAGCGCTTCGATGGCTTGCTGCTCGGGCTCGGGGGCGCCATGCTCGCTGTCTTCATCGGTGATGTTGAGGAACGACACGACCAGATCCAGAATCGCGTACACCGGCCAGATCGTCCACACGAACACACGGATGGCCGGGACCAGCGGCGCGCACCATCGCCCCGACGCCCGCGCCACCAGCACGTAGGGGATGAATTGCATCGCCAGGATGACTTCGATGCCTAGGAACGTCACCATCTGCGCGACGGCTTCCCAGGTTCCGGGCACGAAGAACAGTACGCCCCGCGCGGTCTCGACGGCCACGAGCACGAGCCACATGCGACTCAGCAGGCTGAAGGCGGTGGCCGCGCGATGCCTTTCCAAGTGGAGTCGCGGCTCGACGTCCGCTTCGAACACATCGAGGTGCTCGTGAATGCGGCGAGTCGTGACTCGCCCCATCTCGCGATAAACGCGATCGAGATAGGAGAAGACGACGAGGCCTGCGGTCAGGCCAAGTACGCCGAGAGTGTAGAGAAAGATCGCCATGATTCAGGCCAGCCGGAACCGCGAGCGCAATTGCAGTTCGTAGCGCTCCATTTCACCGCGATCGGCTTCGTGATCGTAGCCAAGCAAATGCAGTACTCCATGCAGAATCAAAATCCGCAGCTCGAGCGAAAGTGAGCGATCGAAGCGCTCGGCATTTCGGCGCGCGACCGACTGGCGAGATGGCGATATCGCCCAGATATTCGCCCGCCGCTGAATTCCTCGTTCCATTCGGCGACGCGTTCTCAATTGCCGCACAATCTTCGCGCCTGCGCCGTTGCTACTCACAGGAAAAGACAAGACGTCCGTCGAACCGGGTTTCCCTCGATAAATTCGATTCCAGCGCGCCACATCGGCGTCGCGCGCGAAGCACACGGTGACGCTATCCGCAGGCAGCCGGAAGTGCCGCAGGACGCTGCCAAGAAACCGCTCCAGCGGCGGCAACGGGAACACGAACACGTTTCTGTCGGTTGAGAACCATGGGCGGTTGGCTAAGGACGCGGAACTCGCGGCGGATGCTCGCGCGCCGCGGTGCCCGCAGGGCCACGGCCCGGCACGTACGGCTGCGAGGCCACGTGCTCGTCGTAGGCCTTGATGATTCGCTGCACGAGGCTGTGGCGCACCACGTCGCGCTCATCGAAATAGACGAAGGCAATGCCGTCGATCTTGCCCACTATTTCGATCGCTTCGATCAGGCCCGAGCGGCGCTCGCTCGGCAGATCAATTTGCGTGATGTCGCCGGTGATCACGGCCTTGGAATTGAACCCGAGGCGCGTCAGGAACATCTTCATCTGTTCGCTGGTGGTGTTCTGCGCCTCATCGAGAATCACGAAGGAATCGTTCAGCGTCCGGCCGCGCATGAACGCCAGCGGCGCGACTTCGATGATGCCCTTTTCGAGAAAGCGCTCGAGCTTGTCGGTTTCGAGAAGATCGTAGAGCGCGTCATAGAGCGGGCGCATGTAGGGATCCACTTTTTCCTGCAGCGTACCGGGAAGAAATCCCAGACGCTCGCCGGCCTCAACTGCCGGCCGCGCCAAGATGATCCGGTTTACCTGCTTTGAAAGCAGCGCCGAGACCGCCATCGCCACGGCGAGGTAGGTTTTTCCCGTTCCGCCCGGGCCAACGGCGAATACCATGTCGAAAGATTCCAGCGCTTCGATATAGCGCCGCTGATTCAGCCCCTTGGGCGTGATTTGCTTGCGGCCCACGGAGCGCGGTACGCGCACTGGCGAGAACGTGCCGCGAAGAGGCGCTTCTGGATCCTCGGCAGCTACGCGAATCAGCGACTGGATGTCGTCGCGTTGCAGCACGGTGCCATCGCGCACCAGGTTGTTGTATTCCTTCAGGACGCGCGCCGCTTCCTGCACGCGCGCGCTTTCGCCCACAATCTCGATCTTGCTGTCCCGCAGGTTGGCGGTCACTTGCAAGGCGGATTCGAAGAGTTTCAGGTTCTCGTCGAGGGTGCCGCAGAAATCCGAGGCTTCTCCCAGCAATCGAACGGTCTGTTTCATCTAGATTGGCAGCCAAACTCCTCGTGGCAAGCAGGCCGGAACAACACTCAAATTAGCGTAGCGCACGCCAACAAGCCGGTCAAGGATGCGCGCGCCGGTCAGCGGTTCGGCGGTGGAAACTCGACTTTGGGCACCTCTTTCGAGGCTTCCGAGGCTTTGAAATACGCCTCATTGCGCTTGAAGCCGGCGATGTTTGCGACGATATTGTTCGGGAACAGGCCAACGTAAGTGTTGTAGTCCTGAATGGCGTCGTTGTAGCGCTGGCGCTCGACGGCGATGCGGTTCTCGGTGCCGGCAAGCTCATCCTGGAGCTTCAAAAAGCTCTCATTGGACTTGAGCTGCGGGTAATTCTCGACGATCAAGAGTAAGCGGCTAAGCGCGCCATCGAGCTGGCCGTTCGCCGCCATTTTATCCTGCGGCGTTTGTGCGCCGATGAGTGCGGCACGCGCGGCGTCCACGTCGTGAAAGACGGTCTGTTCCTGCGCGGCAAATCCTTTCACGGTGGCGACCAGATTCGGAATCAAATCCGCGCGCCGTTGCAGAACATTGTCGACCTGCGCCCAGTCCGAGCGCACAGTCTCATTCTTGGTCACCATCTGGTTGCGGCGGCCGACGTACATCCCGCCCAGCAGGACGACGATCAATACCAGAACAATCAGAACTACGACTGACTTCTTCATTCCATTTCCTCCGGCTTGCGCAGCCGATACGGTATCACATTCATTCAAAAGAGCAGTTTCTGCGAAGGTTCTGCGTCATCGCCGAGGCTGAAACCGCCGATCCACTTCGTCGGTAATTAATTCGACGAGTTCCAAATACCCATGCAGCACGGCCTCGACATCAATCTCCGCAGCCTTACGCTTTCCGTCGCGAACCTCCAGCACCGTCAAAAAAGGAGCAGGATCAGCCCCAACCAAATGTGCCGCTCCCTCAATAGCTTCGCGCATCGAACGCGGCGGCGCCTCGCCCATGCCCAGCAGCGCATGACGGAACAAAGTCGCAAATGACGAGATTGAATCTGTCATCAGCGCGAGCAGTTCGCGATTCTTAGCCGGCGCGGCGAGAACAGCCCGCCGCAAGCGAACCCAGTTAGTTCGCAGCTCGCGCTCGACTTGCAGGCGATGCAGCCAGGTAGGCACTTCGAAATTCAGGAAGTGATCGTCGCCGTAGAGCGTGCGGTGATTGGCGACGATATCCAGCAGCTCAATCGCGAAAATATCAGCCGAGCGGCGCAATTCCTCGATGGTGAAAACCAGCGGCGCTGCCTGCCCCTGCCGCATCCACCAGGCGACCGCCGAGCGCAAAGCCTCCAACTGAGCTGCGCCCGATCGCTCGACGATGCACAGCACATTTAAATCGGACCGACCCGCCGCGAATTCGCCCGTAACCGCGGAGCCATAGAGCACCACCGATTTCAGATTGGCGCCCGCCGCTTCCTTCAGTTTCTCGATCAACTCTACGAGTTCTTTCTCCATTCCCCGCTCTTCTGCGACAGCGATTGCCGAGCCGTTTCCCCGCGCAATCGCGCGCTCAAATTTTCACCAACTTCCGCTCGCTCCTCCGCCGCCGAACGAGCCCCCGCCGAAGCCGCCAAATCCTCCCCCGCCGCCTCCGCCGCCCGACGACCCCCCTCCGCCCCAGCCACCTCCGCTCCACCCGCCACCGCCCATGAAAAATGGCCCGCCGAACCATCCTGCACGGCGACCGCGGTTACCGGAGCCGCGAAACAGCCGCGGCAGCACAAAGAACATGAAAAATATTAGAAGAAGAACGCCCACGAATCCGAGACTGCCGCCATCCGAGCTTTTCGGCTCGGGGGCGTTCGGGATTTCGGAGAGGGTTGTGAGCGATTCATTTTTGTCTGTGGCGATGGTCTCGGCGACCCGGCGGGTCATCAACGTCACTGCGCCGCTGTAATCTCCATCGCGCAGCAACGGCACGGCCTCGCGGCCGAAGCTGCCCACTTTGCCATCGGGCAAGATCGGCTCGAGTCCATAACCCACTTCAATCCGATATTTGTGCTCCGAAGGCGCGAGCAGAACCAAAACGCCGCGGCTATTCCCCTTCGGACCGATGCCCCAGCCCATGGCCAGGTCCACGGTGAATTGCTCCACGGACTCGCCATCAAGCGAAGTGACCGTCACGACGGAGATTTGTGCGTGAGCCTTCTGATCGACCTCGGTGCAGAGCGCTTCGAGCTTCTGCTTCGTCTCGACGTTGAGGACGCCGGCGAAATCGTTGACATAGCCGTGCGGTGAAAGCTGCTGCGTCTTTCCAGGCTTCTGCGCGCCGATGAGAAGTAAACCCACCGCGCAAGCGACAATGCGAAGAGACCGCATTACGATTCTCGCCTTCCCTCTCGAATGTCTGGATGAATTACCTCAACTGCAGAGGCCTGACCGGCATCAATTCTAAGCCGATGCGCACCGAGGCGCAAATTCACACACTGTAAGAGCGATCGAGAATCTTGCTTGCTATCACAAGCAAGTATTGCAGGAGTCCAAAACTGCGAGTTGAAGATGCCGGTTGGATCGAGTGGGCCGAAAAACAAACAAGGGGCCAACTCGCGGCCCCTTGCAGTCGTAGTCTCAAGAAAAAGAAACGCCTGTTGCAGACGCCCCACACTGAAGACTGAGCGGCGGGCGTGGCGCCTGAATTCGCGCCACGCCGCCGAATTGCGTTTCGCTCAGCGACGTACTCTGAGGCTGATCGTCGTGGTTTGTGTCAATGTGCCCGACTTGCCGGTGATGGTTATCGTCACCGTTCCGGTCGTGGCCGAGCTGCTGGCGGTGAACGTAACCGTGCTCGTGCCGGTCGCCGGATTCGGGCTGAACGCTGCAGTCGTGCCGGAGTGCATACCCGCCGCGGAGAGCGTCACGGAGCCGGTGAAGCCGCCCGAAGGATGAATTGTGATGGTGCTGGAGCCGTGCGAGCCGCGCGTAATGACCAGGCTCGTCGGTGAGGCTGTGAGTGTGAAATTGCCCGAGCCGGCCGCGGTCACGGTCAGCGAGACGGAGGTCGTTCTGGTTAAGCCTCCTCCCGTGCCGGTTACCGTAATCGTGTATGTGCCAGTTGCAGTGGTCGCGGCCACGGCCATCGTCATCGTTGAGGTGCCAGATCCGGGAGCTGCGATCGACGTGGGATTGAAGGTCACGGTCACTCCCGTCGGCTGGCCGCTCGCGGACAACGCAACGGCCGAATTGAATCCGCCGGAGATCGTGCTAGTGATCGTCGAAGTGCCGTTGTTTCCCTGCACCACGGAAACCGAACCGGGTGAAGCTGAGAGGCTGAAGTTGGGACTCGACGAACTTCCGGCGAGGGCATTGATCAGGCCGGAACCATTCGGACTGCCTAGGCCGGTGGCCAGATCGTACCCGGTCGTCGCCGAAAAGCCATTGCTGCCGCTGGTGATGTCGTGGAAATCAGTGGCGTAGCTCGAGCCGGCAGCGATCGGATAAATGAGCGGATTGATGAAGCCGACCGTTTTGCCCGTGCTGGAGACTGCCTGCTGATTGACCAGAGCCATATAGCCGGCCCACATGGGAGCCGCGAAGCTGGTCCCGCCATATTCGTTGGCCGTGCAGGTGGTTTGGTCGGCGCACACGTAAAAGGTGAAATTCGCGTTGGCCGAAACGTCCGGGCCATTGCGCAAGGTTTTTGAACAACTCGAGCAGCCAGCAGCCGCGGTCGTCTGCCAGGACGGAATCGAATACTTGTCCGGCGAAATGCCGCCGCCGCCATCAACCCAAGCGGTCTCCGAGCTCCACGGACCACCTGCGCTTCCGGTGACCAAATCGGTGCCGCCTACCGATGTGACGAATACATCGTCGGCCGGATAAATCGCAGACCTCGAGGTCCACGCACCGCTGTCGCCGGACGCTTGGAACAAATTCTGTCCCTGCGCGGCGAACTCCTGGAAGTAGGGGTTATCGGTGTTGGGGTCTGCCGGAGACCACGTCCACGAAGAACTCAATTGCGCATTCAGCGGAGTGCGCGTGGCCATGGAATTGAAAATGGCGGCATCGCCCGATCCAACATAAACGATGAGGTTGGAAAGGCCCGGGGCCATGCCAAGGGCTTGCGTCATGTCGAGAGTCTGTTCGGTGTCGTCGCAGCCGGGCGCAACGCAGCTCGTGGTGGTGCCGTCGGTGGAGACGAGCGTGACCGGGACGCTGTTGGTCTGATGGGCGTTGTTGTAATAGGTGGTCAGATCGGCCAAATCAGTGCCGACATACTCGAGCAAGCCGAGACTCTGCCCTGCGCCGGTGAGTGCTGAACCGCCGTAATAGGCTGCGCGCATGTCGCTGCCGAGGAAGGAGGCCGAGGGGCCGGAGCCGGTAGTGGCGTTGGGCTTCGCTCCCTTGTTCTTGTGCAAGCCTGCCGGGTGCGGGATTGAATAGTTATCGAGACCGGCGATGCGCCAGAGCTGAACGGAAACGTTGGGAGTGGGCTCACGGTCCGGGCCGAAGAATGTGCGATTCTCGGTGGGATGCTGATAGACGCCCATGGTTACGTGGAAGGCCTTCTCGATGGTCGCCACCGAGCCGCTGACATCCAAGTTGACGCGATTGCGGGAGGTGCCGATCACGTTGAAGCCGTTGGACTGCGCGAATTGAATCAGCGCGTCATAATCCGCCTGGCTGGGGCCAAACAAGGAGGTGAATTCATCTACCGTCAGGAATTGATGAAAATACGGGCTGGAGGGATCATACAGGTCCTTCAGGAATTGATCTAAGTTTGATTGATTGCGAAGCGGCAGAACGAGGGTGAGGCGCATGGACTGGGTGGCGGGCAGTTTCCCGATTGAGCGCGCCTGACCGGTGGTGATGGCGTCACGCACGTGGCGCGTCATCGGCGGGAGCGTTTGCGCCTGGCAATCCAAACTTACGACCAGCACCATCGCGACGACTGCGAGCAAGAATATACTGAGTCTTCGGTTCACGAATCCTCCTTGTACCCCAGAATGTCCGTTTTCAATTTTCCCTGACAGTCAAATCGGGAGTTCCGATTTGGCCTGACCTAGTGGGCTCCGATAATAGGTCAGGTCGAACAAAGGTCAATCAAAAAATGATGTTGCTTGAGGTTATGTATCGCATAGTACCAGCCGGAATTTGGCGTTCGTGCCAGCCGGTACGCTCGCGCGATCACGTTAAATTTCGCGGCAAGCAGAGCCGCGCCCTCTTTCGTTTTGCCTCAGTGGTTTGGTCGTGCTGCACCTGTGTGCTGTCCTAGGTTTCGAATGAATGGTGGCTGTTGATAGGATCTGAAATTTAGCTGTTACACGATAGTCTGCAATCGCAGCGAGCTTTCGAGATTGCGTGGCGGCGTTTTGGCGTCTGTCTGGCGGCTCCAAAAGTGTTTCCAGCGGATCAGGAAACCCTCAAAACAGGCGCGTTTTTGTCTCGAATAGAAAAGGCCTCGGTGCTTTATTTTCTGAGAGTTACGTCGTTTTCTGCTCCCTTTCGTGTCTTGAATAGAAAACCGTGGATTGGACTGCCTGCTGGGGTTGTTTTTCTTTGTGTGGCGGCCGGGCTCATTTGCAATTCGCATCGATAAGCTAGCAGCGTTTTGTCACCAATCCTATAGTACGAACGGCCAGTGTCCGTAGAAGACGAGAGGCACGCAGCGTTGTCACACACGTTTTCGTCCTCGCAGCACTTCCGCTGGAAAATTGCGGTGCGGCTTGGCCGGCACTATTGCAGCTTGGCGTACTCTGCCTTGGCTTCTTTCAGGATGGGAATGTCGGGATCGGCGTCTTTCCAGAGGGCGAGGAAATCCTGATACGCCGTCTGGGCTTTGGCCTTGTCGCCCGATAGCGCGTAGGCGCGCCCCAAGCCCAAATGCGCCAGCGCGCCGATCGGCTCGTTCGCGACGACGCCAGGGTGGTCGAGAATTTTCTGAAACTCGGCCACGGCTGCGCTGCCTTGGTGCGCCGCCACATAAGCTTCGCCACGCACGTAAACGGGGTAGAGCGCGAAACTAATGGTCTGAGATGTGCCTCCGAGTTCGTACGGAGCAACTGGGGCAAGCGCTTCGATTGCCTTGCTGGCGCCGCCCCCCTGTGGAGCAGTAACTGCGTGGATTGTGGGTAGATAATTAGACTGCACAATCGTGTCTTCCGGAAAGCGCTTGGCCAGGTCGGCGGCCAGCCGTGTGGCTTGAGGGACATCACCAGCCAAACCCAGCGCGATGGCCGATACAGCTTCCACATCTCTGCCGGTCGAAAGAGCTAGCGCGGCCTGCGCTTGCTGCTTGGCCAAGCTCAGATTGCCCACCAGCGCCTCGCGCCACGCTGATTCGGCCACGTAGGCCGCCGCCGTTTCTTTTTCATCCGCACGTTGGGCCGATTCGGAGGCGCGCCGCGTCAGTTCCCGGGCTTTCGAAAACTGCCCGGCATAAGCGGCAGTGTCGGATTCGGTTTCGAGCATTACATCATCATACCCAGGCTTTCCCATCAGCCCAGCCGCTTCGCGTTCCATTCCTGCCGCATCGTGTTGCAGGAAATCAATGCTGTAAAGGACCAGGTGATTTGCAGGGTTATCCAGATTGTGGGCTTGCGCCTCCTGCACTGTCGCCCTCGCTTCATCCAGGCGGCTTACACTCAAATAGCCGCTAATCAGGTTCGAGTAGCCGAGTCCGTCGGGACTGAGTTTTAGCGTCTCCTGCTTCGCAGCGAGGGACTTATCGTAGTCGCCCAAAGCGGAGTAAATATTGCCTAGGTTGTTGGGCGGAGTGTCGTCGCGCGGATAGGTTTGCGCCCACAGTTCATAGGTTTTCCGCGCTGCTTCCAGGTTCCCGGCTACGTATTGTTCAAAGTGCGAAACGATATAGAACCTCTCGCGCTCGCTTACGCGTTCGCGCAGTTCGTAGGCCTTGCGGGTATTTTCGGCGGCACGGGCGGTCTCTCCCAGGTTGTAGTAGTTCGCCCCCAGCCGCGCGTAGGCCATAGCAAAGTTGGGGTCCAGGCTGATGGCCCGCTGCAACAACGGGATGGCGGCAGCGATATCGCGCTTCACTAGCTGCGCCTGGTAGCCCAGGCTGTAGGCCTGCAGCGCCTCCAGCGATGGCGTGGTCACGTTATCCGCCGGCGCGTCATACTTCTGAACGGAGGCCAGCGATTCGCCCAGCTTCACGCGCACTTTCGCCGCCGCCTCGCCCAGCGCTTTCAGCACCTGCTCTTTGCCGCTGGCCGTGGCCTGTTCGTTCGCCAGTGCATCGCCGCTGCGGCAGTTCACTGCCTTTAGCCCCACCACATACTGGCTGCCCAGGCTGGAAATCGAGCCTTCGATGCTGGCCGCACTGGCAGTGCGCTGGCAAACTTCGCGGGCCAACTCGCGCGTCAGCCGCGCGTCCTTGGGCTGCGCCATCAGCGCCAGCGTCTGCGCCACGCGTTCATCGGAAAGCAAGTTCAGAAACGGCGACTGCTCCAGTTGCGACGAGAGCCCCTGCCGCAACGTGCCATCGAACACTGCATCGCCGGTCGTGTTAGTGAAATCGGCGATCACTATCGTATCTTTCTCGCTTAAAGGCGCGGCTGAGCGCGAGCGCAACAGCAGAACTCCTGCAACCACAGCGGCAATCACAACCACAGCAGCCGGCACCAGAATCTTCCAGAGTTTTCTTCCTTCCGAGACCGGAACCTCGGCAGCTCTCACGGCAGGCGATGAGGGAGCAGCCGAAACAGATCCTGATGACAGCGCGGGCTGCTGTGCGATCACTTGAGAGCCGGAATCCTGTACCGCCGCCACTGACCCCGAGCTAGCTCGTACGGCGTGCCGTGATTCCGTTTCGCGTTTTAGACGCTTCAGATCGGCGCGCATGTCGGCCGCGTGCTGGTAGCGCGTCTCGCGGTCTTTCTCGAGCGCCTTGTTGATGATGTCTTCGAGCTTGGGAGAAATATCCGGGTTCAGACGGATCGCCGGAACCGGATCAGCGTCCAGAATTTCATGGAAGATGACGCCCGAGCTTTCCCCGCGGAACGGCAAAGTGCCCGTCGTCATCTCGTAAAGCACCGCTCCGAAGGAAAATAGATCGCTGCGCGCGTCCAATTCCCTGGCGCGCACTTGCTCGGGCGACATGTAAGCGACGGTGCCCAGCGCGGCGCCGGGACTGGTGAGATGCTCGGCGCTTACTCCCGCCAGCTCATTTGTGGCGAGCGTGGCGTCGGAGGCCGCGGCATCGCGCTTCGGCGTTTGCTTGGCCAATCCGAAATCCAGAATTTTCGCGTGTCCGCGCTTGGTGACGAAAATATTCGCCGGTTTGATATCGCGGTGGACGATGCCTTCGCCATGCGCGGCATCGAGAGCGTCGGCGATTTCGATAGACAATTCGAGAACGCTTTCGATTTCCATCGGACGGCCCGCGATGCGATGCTTCAGCGTCACGCCGTCTAGAAATTCCATGACGATGTAGGCTTTGCCGTTGTCGTCGCCGATTTCGTGGATGGTGCAGATATTCGGATGGTTCAGAGCGGATGCCGCCTGTGCCTCGCGCTGGAAGCGGGCCAATGATTGCGGGTCTTTGGCGACTTCATCGGGAAGAAACTTCAGGGCTACGAAGCGGTGCAGGGTGACGTCCTCAGCCTTGTAGACCACGCCCATTCCGCCGCCGCCCAACTTCTCGACGATGCGGAAGTGGGAGATGGGGCGGCCGATCATGGAGGGGGAGTCCGGCATTGGGCGCACATGTTAGGGTCGGGACGCAAACAAGTCAACGAATGTGGATCGCTTGCGGGATGAGCGCTGAAAATTGACAAAGGTGCGTGCGTCCGTTAATTTAGAGAATTGAATTTATCGATTGAAGGAGAGCTGAATGCCGCAGGGCACGCCGATCAAGCATAAGAAGAAGAGCAAGTCGGTATTGAAGAATATTCGCCAGACGGAAACGCGGACGGTGATGAATCGCGTGAACCGCACGCGCGTGCGGTCGGCTATTCGCAAGCTGCGGGCGGCGCTGGCGGCAGGGGATTTTGACGGGGCGCAGAAGCTTGTGGGAGCTACTTTTTCGGAGATCGACCGCTCGATTCGCAAGCACGTGCTGCCGGAGAACACGGCGAACCGCTATAAGTCGCGGCTTACGCTGGCGATTAACTCGCTCCGAGCCAAGAAGAAAGCCTAGCGGCACCGGAACGAGATAGCGCCTTTCTTCCTGGGGCTAAAAACGCCTAATAAGAGCGCGTTTTCGGACGATTAGAAATTACATCCGCGTTGTATTTTCAATCAGTTACAGCGATTTCTAATAATTTTGCGGACGATTAGGGATTGGTGCGTCGAACGCGGTGCAGCGCGGGCGGACATACGAATCGGGTCGCTTGTAGGTGCATGGCTTGCGTTCTCGTAGTATCGCGCGCCGCGGGCGGAGCAAGCCCCGCCCCTACGAATGCAAAACCGATCGCTTGACGAACGTCGTGACACACGTGCAGTTCGGCGGGGGTTCGATTACGTTCCGGGGCTGGCGGTTTGCGACTTCAACGTCAGTTTGGTGAATAGGAATTCCATGACGGCGCGCTGATCCTTCACGCCGGACTTCAGCAGGCTATCGGCTTCTGCTAATGCGGCGAGACCTTGCAGGAGTTGCTCTTTCCTTGAGCGGCGCGATTCGCTTTCGATGAGCATGCGGTAACGCCAGGCGATGCCGCCGACTAAGGCCGCGGGTTTGTCCCCGTCGCGAATCAGAGAATCCAGAAAATCGAGCGCAGCTTCACGGCGCGAATCCGCGAGCATATCGCCAAGCTCCCAGACGGTGTGCTTTCGCGCGTCAACGACCAAATCTTCCACGTCGCGCGAGGTGATCTTCTTGGTCTTCTGCACGTAGAGCGACAGTTTTTCTACCTCGATGCGAATGCGGGCGGGCTCGATGTTCACGGCATCGGCGAGTAGACTCGCGGCCTCGCGATCCATGGTCACGCCCAACTCTTTCGCGGTGGCGAGGGCCAACTCCTCGGCGTGCTCGCGGTCCATGACGAGTTCAACGATCAACGTGGTCTTGGCGTTTTTGCTCAAGGCTTTGAAGAGACGCAGGCGCTTATCGAGAGAGCTGGCCTCGAGCACGAGAACTGTGAACGGCGCGGGATCCGCGAGATAGGCTTCGAGAGCTTCCACGGCCGCATCGCGCGATTTGTCTCCCAATTCTTCGAGCGCTTCGACTTCTTCGACGATGAGCACCTGGCGAGGCGAGAGCATGGGGAGAGTTTGCGCGCGCTCGAAAGCGTCGAGCCAGCCTCTGCCGCGCGCCGAGAAATGTGCGAGCGCCCAATCGCGCGTGCCCTCGGCGACGTACGTGGAGATCAGCGCGTTGCGGCAAAGTTCGCGCAGATAGGAATCCGAACCGAGCAAGACAACCGCGGGAACGGGCTTCCCTGCCGCGAGGCGCGCCTTGAGTTCCTGGGGAGCGAGGGCCGGCATTAGAATCCCTCCACGACGTCGCCGACTACGCGTGCGGCGAACTCGCGCGACATGCGATCGAGCGCCGGGTTTTGCTCTTCGAAGAAGCTGCTGGCGTCGCCGGAAATCTGGTATTCCTCGCGGAAGACCAGATCGTCGTTCTTGAAGACCGGCTTCTGATCCTCGCGCGCTACGAGTTCGACTTTGGCGTGCACGGTTACCAGCATGGTGGTCACTTGTCCGCTCGTGGCGTCGAAGAGTATCGGACTGGTCTCGATGGTCAGCACTTCGCCGTGCAGAACTCCATCGGCGCTGCCCTCATTCTGCACGATTTTGTAGGAGGTGCGGGCCAAAAACTCGCGAATCACCGCCTGCGTGAAGCGCTGCTCGATGCGATAGTGCGTCGTGCGGTTCACAAACGCGGGAACGGCGATGGTC
Organism: uncultured Acidobacteriota bacterium; assembly: GCA_963841235.1. Classification (GTDB taxonomy): domain Bacteria; phylum Acidobacteriota; class Terriglobia; order Acidiferrales; family UBA7541; genus Palsa-147. The sequence goes on from CAWJBU010000007.1 coordinate 222,559, forward strand.
TTCCATCCGGAGGGCAGACTCGATGCGCGTCCGGCGACATGATAGCCGCAACCGGCGAGAAATATCGCCGCGAGAACGACGGCGTGCGCGCGCATCACGCGTTTATGCCGCCCCGAAGGGAGATCATCGGCCAAGCTACGCCGGAATGACAAGCAGCTCCTCCGCGATTCGTACCGCATTTGTCGCCGCCAGGCGCAGGTTATCCGCCACGCCCCAGATCCAGCAGCCGTTCGCGACTCTGGAATCGCGTTCCACGAGCGCGACCTGAATTTCGCTTTCTCCGGCGGCGCTGATATTGTCGGGCGGCGCCTCGTCCTTTTTCGCCAATTTCATTCCGGCCGCCGTAAATGCAGCCTCGATACGCGCCGTATCCGGCGGACTCGCAAATTCCGCGTAGGCGCCAAAGGCGTAGCCATAGAACACCGGCGCTTGCACAAATTGAATTGCGGGAAGCGATGCGCGGCCCGCGAGGTAGCTTTCGAGATCGCGCGCCAATCGCTCGCGGATTTCGCGCAGATTGCGGCGGCACTCGGCTCCATATCCTGTCAACAAATTGAAGGCCACTTGCGCGTCGAACACCGTACGCTCGATTCCGCGGAATGACAACAAGTTGGTCGTTTGGGATTCGAGTTCATCCACGCCGGGCTGGCCCGCCTCGGAAACAGGAGGATAAAAAACGATCGCCACGCGCGCGGGATCTAGTTCCCGCAGAGCGGCAGTGAGAGTCGCGGCCATGATCAAGGCTGACCCCGGAGAGCGATACAGCGGGCGCCTCTGGCCAGCGCTCGCGGGCTTTGCAGCACCCGGGGGAATCGCAGCCGAGGGCGCCGGAAGCAACGCGTCCAGCGACGGGATCCAAGTGAACGATCCGCTTTCGGCGGGCACGCCTCCCGTAAGATCGATCACTGAGGCGCCGGCGCGAATCCCGGCTTCCCAATTGGCCGCCGCGGTTTCGCTATTCCCGGCAAAGAAGGCAAAGCGCGCGCCTTCGAAGCTGTCTTCATTCAGCGGATGAATGAAAGTCGGCTCGCCGGCCGCTTCGGTTAAAGTGCCTGCGGCGAAGCCTTCATCCAGCAACACGAAATCCGTCGCCGGAAAATTGCGGTCTTCCAGCACATGTTTCAATTCTTTGCCGAGCAGAGAGGAAGCGCCGACGATGGCGACGCGCTGAGCCGTAGCAGACCGCGCGGGCATTTTTCAGGCAGGACGCGAAACGAAACGGTGCCGGACCATTCGCGCGACTTCCAGAATGACTCCGTGCGCCGCGTAAGCCGAGGCGATTGCCAGCAGCGTGGGACCCGAGTAGAAGAGCACAGCGGCGACTACTACCGCGATCGGCACCAGCATCCGTGAAGATTGCCGCCGGTCCCAGCGGATATTCTTGCCGCTCAAATGCCGCACGGTGCTGGACATCAACGCTGCCAGCGCGAGCATCAGCAGCAGCCACAGCATTGACATTTTCACCGTCTGGATCGGCACGGTGATGCAGTGCACCGTCGCGGCTATCATTCCGGCTGCGGCGGGGGTGGGCATGCCCACGAAATAGCCCGAGCCGCCCGGCGACATGCCGTGAATATTGAATCGCGCCAGGCGCCACGCGCAGCACACGACGAAGATGAAGCTCACCAGCCAGCCGAGCTGGTAGATGTGCACGGCCTGGCCTACTTCGCTGATGGGCAGACTGCGCACGCCCCAGGCATACGCCAAAAACGCCGGAGCGACGCCGAAGCTGACGACATCAGCCAGGGAGTCAAATTGTTTGCCGAATTCGCTATTGGCTCCGAGAGCGCGCGCGATGCGGCCATCGAGCGCGTCGAATAAAATCGCGAATCCAATGGCGCGCGAGGCATTTTCGAAATCAGAGTTGCTGCCGTCGAGGGTGGCCAGAATGGCGTAATAGCCGCAGAGAAGATTAGCGACGGTAAACGCGCCGGGAAGGAGATAGGCTCCGCGCTTGGCAGATTTGCGCGGGGCTTCCGGCTTCTCGTAGGGATCTATACCGTTGATTTCCATCTCGCTAGAATGCTCGACCCGCCGGCGACCTTCTCGCCGCGCCGCACGAGTATCTCCGCGTCCTTGGGAAGCCACAAATCCACGCGCGAACCGAAGCGGATCATACCCACGCGCTCGCCCAGGGATACTGCGTCCCCTGCTGCCTTCCAGCATAGCACGCGTCGCGCGATTGCTCCCGCAATCTGTTTGAAGACGATGTTACCGCGAGGTGTGGCTACGGTAATGACGTTCATTTCGTTTTGTTCCGAGGCGCGCTTGCGCATGGCGGCGTAAAAGCGGCCCGGGCGGTACTCGACGCCGGCAATGCGCCCGGCCACCGGCGAGCGGTTCACGTGGACGTCGAAAACCGAAAGGAAGATGCTGATGCGCTGACCAGGCTGGGAGCCCATCGATTCTTCGACGATTTCGACCACGTGGCCATCGGCCGGCGAAACGACGGAGTTTGCGTCACCCGGAATCTTGCGCTCCGGATCGCGAAAGAAAAAGAAGACGAACACTCCCAGTATCGCGAGCACGATGCCCGCGGCAAACACCCAGACCCCGCCGATGCCTGCCAGCTTTGCGAGGCACACTAGCGCAAGGCCCAAAATTAACGGCGGCAATCCGAATTTGAATCCTTCTTTGACCATCGAGGTTGAGGCCCAAGTCCCCTAGGGGAGGATCTTTAGCCCTCCCGCAGTTCGGGCAATTCGACCACCGTTGTGGCAACCGTTGCGATTAATCGCGCCAATCGTGACGCAGATACACGCTCATTGTACGACACGCGGGGTAAGTTTGGCGGGCGCCTCAGTGATAAGTGGGTTCGGAGAGATAGCGCGCGACCATCTGCTCCATGCGGTCTTTCACGCGTAATTTCATTTTTTTTAGCGTGATTTGCATGATTAGGTCTTCCGAGTCCAGGTAGGATTGCGTCTGCAGTTGTTCGAGCTGGGCTTCATAATTCGAGTGCTCGGTGGCCAGCTTGCGGAACTCCGAGTCACTTGACAGCAGGGTTTCCCGAATATCCCGCGCCATATGGGACATACGTTCCTCCCGAAACTGGATTCTTGGTTACATGCCCGCAAACTATCACAATCCGGAGCACCGAGCCAATAGGAAATCCGACGTTTTAGAGGATGGATGTTGAAAAGGCATGTGATGCGTGGACGGGACGGCCGTGGCGATAGTCGTTGCAAGTGTCGAACTTGGAGATCCTTCGGGCCTTCGGGCCCTCGGGATGACAGCGCTCTCTCTTTGCGGAGTGTGAAGACGCGATGATTCTGAGGGGCTGCCGGCATAATTTGGAACCATGCACTGATGAGGCTGCTTCGTCTACATCCGTTCTAGGCGATCTGAGCGGCGAGAAGTACGGCGTCTTCGACGGGCGCGGAGTAATAGTTGGCGCGTCGTCCGGCTAGTTGAAATCCGCGCGATTCGTAAAACTCGATAGCTGCGAGATTCGACGCGCGGACTTCCAGAAACGCTTTCTGCGCGCCATTTCCGGCGCCCCAGCGCAGGGCCTCGGCCAGCAGCGCTCTTCCAGCGCCGCGCCGTCGCGCAGTGAGATCCACGCCGAGGTTCAGAATCTCAACTTCAGGAGCTACGAGGCGCGCAACCAAGAATCCGACAATTGCCGCACTGGTTGCGTCGACTGGCCCGTCCGAATCCTTCTCGCGAAGTGCGACCCAGCCCGGCATTTCGCCGCGCGCCACGGCTTCGTAATCTTGCCTCGACCACTTCGCGAGGCCAGGACAACCAACCTGAATTGCTAGGACGGATACCACATCGCCGCTCTCGAGGCGGCGGATCGTTACTGTGCCTTCCACAAAACTTCCGCGTCTGAGCGGCGAATATAATTCGCGTCGAGTTCGAGGGCCGTAGTCAATACTCCGCGCGCAGCGTGCTGGAGACCAACGCGTCCGATCGACGGAGCCAGCACTGGAGAAACTCTGACGAGGCGCGCTGTGATTTCGGATTTAGCGAGAGCGGGCTCGATGATGTCCGGCGCAGGAGTAGCGATCGTCAAGTCGTTCTGCGCCACGTGCTCTCCCACTGCGGCCAAGAACTCGTCAGGCGCCAGAACGCACGCCGACACGATCACGTGTAAGCCTGAAGATCCCGTTTCGTGCAAAGCGCCGAAGACCTGCCCGCGCCGCCCGTCCAGAACCGCGGCAACGAAGCCACTGGCCACATGCGCCTGATGCGCCACGGCCTCCAGCGCGCTGACCGCCGCAATCGGGCGGTCGTATACCTCCGCCCAGCCCTTTACCGCCGCCAGCCCCACGCGCAAGCCGGTAAACGAGCCAGGCCCCGCCGACACCGCATACAAGTCGAATTGCGGCAATCCGAGCTTCAATTCAGCCAGCAGGAACTCAAGCTGGCGGAAAAGGCGGGAAGAATAAGCCTCGTCCGAAGAGGTGGATACGACGCCCAAAATGTCGTCGTTTTTGAGGACCGCCAGGCTGCCCACGATGCCCGAGGTATCGACTGCCAGGACCAACATGTGCCCGATTATAGGGCAATTATTCTTCCAAACGGCGCACAAAATTGCATCGGCCAACATCTTCTATCTCGCTAAAATCACGTGGAATAGCTTGACTCGCGCGTTTGCGTGTGCCTAATATTGCAACATGCAGTTCGCAGTTCGGGGAGGGGACTCCGTCCTATGGAATTTAAGCTAGGCGAGAAGGTTGTCTATCCGAACCACGGTGTAGGCGTCATCGAACAAATCAGTTTCGGCTACCTCAACGGCAGATCTGAGCGGTTTTACATGCTCAAGATCGTCTCCAGCGGACTCAAAGTGATGGTCCCGCAAACCAATATAGATAACGTCGGATTGCGCCCCGTCATCCGCACCACCCAGGCCGGCGACGTGATCGCCTACCTCGAAAAGGGCCGCTCCGCGAGCCATCATGACTGGAAGCACCGCTTCAAGGAGAATTCCGAGCGGATGCGCACCGGGTCGTTGATGGAAGTCGCAGCAGTCCTGAAGGGCCTTGTCTCACTCAGCCGTACCAAGCCACTCTCATTCCGCGAAAAGAAGATGCTCGAGCGCGCCAAGTACCTGCTCGTCAGCGAGCTGGCCACCGCGCGCAATACGTCTGAGCAAGCGGTTGAGGCGAATTTGGTGCGGGCCCTGGCAAAAGCGCATCTGCAAATGCCGGAAGCGCCAAAGCTGCCTGACTAGATCTAGCCTGATTTTTTCTTGCACTTAATTACTGACGGGAAGCCTGTGTCCGCTTAGTTCGGCGGGGCGTGGGCTTCCCCCAACCCCCGCCGCCCGGCGTTTCGACGCGCAGGACAGTGCCTTTCGGCAGATGCCAGGCTCCTTTCGATGGAAGCTTTTGCTTGCGCCCAGCAATCTTGACTTCGCAGTTCCCCGGTGCTCCGGGCTCTCCGCCAGCCAACCCATAGGGGCCAATTTTTCGCCGATCGCTCAGCAATCCCACTTGCATCTGCGTGAGCAGCTCGAATTCGCGGATGATTCCATCGCCGCCGCGCGACTTCCCTGCTCCGCCGGAACCGCGGCGCAGAGAATATTGCCGCACGCGGATTGGCAGAGAATGTTCGAGCACCTCGACCGGCGTGTTCAACGAGTTGGTCATGTGCGTGTGAATTCCGCTGACTCCCTCGCGACCTGGGCGCGCTCCCATGCCGCCGGCGATTGTCTCGTAGTAAGCGAACGGCCCACGCTCGCGGCCCGGACGCGACTCGGTCCCTCCGAACGTTAGATTGTTCATCGTTCCCTGGCTGGCCGACGGAATCTTCTGCGGCAGGGCGCTCGCTAGCGCTTTCAGCAGAGTGTCCACGATTCTCTGCGAAGTCTCGACATTACCGCCCGCTACGGCTCGCGGCGATCGCGCATTCACGATCGTCCCATCTGGTGCGATCATTTCAATCGGCCGCATCAATCCCGATGTCGCGGGAATCTGCTCGTCGACCAAGCACCGAAAGACGTAGAACACGGCCGATTCTGCAATTGCGCGCACGGCGTTCACGCTGCCCGCGCATTCCGCTGCCGAACCGGTGAAATCCACTGTGGCGCGCTCGCCGCGTACGCGAATTTTTGCCGCGATGCGCAGCGGCTCATCGCGGATGCCATCATCGTCGAGGTAATCTTCGGCGCGGTACGTCCCGTCGGGCAATCCTCGAATCACCGCGCGCATCATCGCTTCGGAATAATTCAGGAGCTCGCTAGCGTAGTAGTGCAGTTCCTTCCAACCGTACCTCGCGACCATCGCTAGCAACCGGCGCTCACCGATCCGGCAAGCCGCGATCTGCGCCGTTAGATCGCCTTCGCGTTCCGCCGGCGTGCGCACATTGGCCATGAGCATTCTCACAACATCACGATTCACTCGCCCTCGCTCCAGAATCTTCACCGGGGGAATCCGCAAGCCCTCTTGAAAAATCTCCCGCGACAACCCCATCGACCCAGCCTGCGCGCCGCCAACATCCGCGTGATGCGCCCGGTTGGCCACATAAAAGAGCGGTTTACCGCGTTTGTAGGGGCGGCCCTTTAGCGCCGCCCGGTTTTCGGCCATGTTTTTCTCTCGCACGGCCGCCCCTCGCCGTTCCCCGGCAAACACCGGCATCACCAAAGTCAAATCCGGCAAATGCGTCCCGCCGGCATACGGATCGTTGAGCAACACGGCATCCCCTGGCTCCAAGTCAATTGCATCAGTAGCCGCCACCACGGATGCCGGGATAGAGCCAAGATGCACAGGCATGTGATCGCCCATGGCGAGAACGTTGCGATCAGCATCAAAAACCGCGCAGGAATAATCCCGGCGCTCGGTAATGTTCGGGGAAAAAGCCGAACGCCGCAGCCCCGCCCCCATCTCTTCCGCCACGGAATGAAAAAGATTCTTGAAAATTTCGAGCCGCGCTGAATCTACGTATCGCGCCGTTCGCATTGGGCTACCTTTCCAGCGGCGTCAGAATGAGGTTCTCATGAGCGTCCACGTCCGCCTGCCAACCGCGCAGGACCACCGTCGTCGAGCTATAGTCGGTCACGATGGCTGGACCGGCGAACCGATTCCCCGCTCGCAGACGCCCTCGCGCGTACACCGGCGAGTCGATCCATTTACCGTGAAAATAAACCCGCGCTGCGGAATCAGTCGCTGGCCGCGCACGGCGGCTATGGGGACGGGAGCGTGGCAAACTCGGCTTCGCCGTGAGGCCGATTAGGCGGACGCATACGTTTACGATTTCGACTTCGCGCATCTGGTCGGCATAGCCGTATCGGCGCTCGTGTTCGCGATGAAAGTCCGCGACGAAATCCGATGACGCCGCGATTTTGAGTGAGCTTGACTGGCCTACATAGCGCATATCAAGAGATCTTACGGCGCGGATTTGGCCTGCTCCATAGTCTGCGCGTGATTGTTGCCTGTGGCCGAGGGCTTGCTCGCCGGATGCCGGCCTCTCGCGGCTCGGGGTAAACAGGGACGCCGGCGCTACCACACCAAGTCCTTCGGCGCGCATTTGGCGGAGGCCTTGTGACTCCAGAGCCTCGAAAACACTCTGTAATTCGCGCAGGGCGGCGCTGGCGGTCTTCGCGCGGGCGAGAACGGTCTGCGAGAAATCCTTCACTACGTCCGCGCGAAGTATTCCCAACGCAGACAGGCCGCCGGGGATTTTCGGAATCAATACCCGCGGCATCTCGAGAGCGGCGGCGAGGGCGCAAGCGTGTAGCCCGCCCGCGCCGCCGAACGCTACCAGCGAGTAGTCTCGCGGATCGTGGCCGCGCTGGACGGAAATCACTCGAATGGCGCGCTCCATCGTCGCTTCGATTACGTCGATTGTCCCTTGTGCGAATTCTTCGACGCTGCGAATCGCCGGCGCTTTTTTTCGCGCGCGATCGAGGAAGCGACGAGCTCGGGCCGGATCGAGCGGAAACTCACCGCCCAACAAACTTGCGCCGCCCAAGCGGCCCAGCACCAGGTGCGCATCCGTAACCGTTGGCTGCTCGCCTTTTCCATAGGCGATTGGGCCGGGATCGGCGCCGGCGCTCTCGGGCCCGACTCGCAGCGCTCCGCCGCGATCAATGCGCGCGATTGAGCCGCCGCCGGCGCCGACGGTGTGAATGTCGAGCATCGGCACGCTGACCGGCAAATCATCCACCACCGATTCGTTGGTCGTGCGCGCGCCGCCTTCGAGCAGCGCCACATCCGTAGATGTGCCGCCCATGTCGAAGCTGATGATCTTGTCGTAGCCCGCAAGACTCCCGACGTATTCCGCGCCAAGGACACCGCCCGCAGGTCCCGAGAGAATTGTCCGCACCGGCTCGGACGCGGCCGCGCGCGCCGCAATGATTCCGCCATTAGATTGCATTACGCGAACGCCGCTTCGCTTCCCCGTCGATCCATGGCCTGCAATTCGCTTTGCGCAGTCCTCGATCGCAGCCAGATATCCGCTCATCACCGGAATCAAATAGGCGTTCATAACGGTCGTTGAGGTTCGCTCGAATTCGCGTATTTCAGGGAGGACTTCGTGAGAGGCGGTGACGAGGGCACCCGCATCGCGCAGCGCTTTGGCGATATGTCGTTCGTGCGTGGGATTTGCGAAGGAAAACAAGAAGCAAACGGCAACTGCGTCGGGACGCGCCTTGAGAACTCGGCGAACTAGAGCCCGGATTTCACGTGACGAAGGCCGGGCGACGATCTCGCCTTCTGCTCCAATGCGTTCCCGCAATCCCAGCCGCCGGTCGCGGGGGACGAGCGGCTCCGGCCGTCCGCCGAAAAAATCGTAGAGTTTCGGACGCGCCTGCCGCCCAATTTCGAGCACATCCTCAAACCCGGCCGTCGTTACGAGGACGACCCGGCCGCCGCGCCGCTGCAGCACAGCGTTTGTGCCGACGGTTGTGCCGCAGACTAGATCTAGAGGAGCAATCGACTGTTCCGGAAGCCGGCGCGATATTTCCTCGAGCGCGTTCGCGATCGCCTGCGCCGGATTTTGCGGCGTCGAAGGAACTTTGAGGATTTCAATTCGTCCGTCGCGAACGAACACGCAATCCGTGAAGGTTCCGCCGGTGTCGATGGCGATGCGCAATTCGCTCCCGCGGCTACTTTTTCTTGGGCGCCAGAATCGCCACGATTTGCCCGAGATGATTGAGGTCGTGCCCCGCCATCATTTGCGAAAGTCTCTCGACGCTCTCTTCGCCACGTTCGGAGTGCATTCCGAAATGCTTCCATTGCTCCGGCCGGAGCGACTTCATCAATCTCAGATTCGCCTCGCGCAGCGTCCGATAGACTTCGAGAGACGCCCCGGGATCATGCTTCGCGTAGTTCCCCGCCTCGGCCCACTTGTCCTGATCGTAGGCGGCAATCGGCGTACCCGGCGCGCCCAGAATGCTGCGCATACGGTAGCCCGCCACAAGTTCCGAGTCCGCGAGATGCGCCAGAATTTCGCCCACCGACCACTTCCCCGGCGCGGGCCGTTTCGTCAGGCGCGCCTTGGGAACGCCTTTGATCAGCTTCCCGATTTTGCCCGCCGTGGCGGCTTGCACCTTCAGCGGATTCTGGCCGCCCGAGTAACCCATGATCCTCTGCTTGTACTGTTCGATGGTTTCCTGCATGGTCCCTTGCTCCTCTCGATGTGGCGCATCCCCTAGCTGCGGGACCGCCCATCACCCCGGGAGCCATTTTATAGAATCTGGCCGAAGGCACAAACCCCGTGGCCGGCGCGACGTTCGTCAAGCAGCGACAATTTGGCGGCTCTCGTGTCGGTCTTTTTCTCCTGCGGCCGGGGCCGCTTGAAACGCCCTCTCAATTTTGGAAACAAATTCTCCTAGGCCAGTCCCAAACCGGCGAAGCGAAAATACACTATAAGAGCCGGATCTGGACCGCAGATGCCTGGCCTTTTCGAAATGCCGAGCCATTCCGACATCCAAATCACGCGTCCCGAGGATCGCGAGCTGGAAGCGAAGCGCAGCGAACTCGCTGCTCTGGAGGCGAACCTCGCCGAACGGGAGCTGCAGCTCACAAGCCTTCGCGTCGAGCTGTCATCATTCGAGCGGAAATATCTCGCAGAAGTCGGCGCGCGCTACGCCGAGCTCGACGAGCTGAAAGCGCAGCTTGCGGAGAAGCTCGCGGCTGAGAATCCCGGCGACCTTCGCCTGCAGGAATCGGCGCGGCAGGCTCGCGCCAGGGCTGATGAGACGCGCTCTACGACTGCCAGCGACGCTTCCCACGAGCACAAAATCTTTTCACCTACACCGGAGTTGAAACGTCTCTATCGCGAAGTTGCCAAGCGCATTCATCCCGATCTCACTTCCGATGATGCCGATCGCGCCAAGCGCCAGGAATTGATGGCCCAGGCCAATCGCGCTTACGAACTCGGAGACGAGGCCGCCCTTTCGCGCGTCTTCGCGGCGTATGAATGTTCGCCGGAGTCTGTTGCGGGAGAAGGAACGCCGGCTGAGTTGGTGCGCACCATTCGCCGCATCAGCCAGGCGCGCCACCGACTCACCGAAATCGAGGCCGAATCGAAGAAGCTCCTGCATTCCGATTCATACCAGCTTCGCACTCGCTTCGATGAGGCCGCGCGCCAGGGCCACGATCTTTTCTCCGAGCTCGCCGCGCGAATCACGTATGAGATCGCGCGCGCCAAGCACAATCTGGCGCACCGGCCGGTGCCGAGTTCCGTTTGATGACTTCGCTGCCACCCACTGCCGAAATCGTGACGCGCAAGACGCAGTCGCTCGCCGTGCGCACTGCGGCGCTGGTGCGGCGAGGCCTTCGCGATCTCGCGGTCGAGACACACTGGCGCGTGCGAAAGGTCTCTGCGGCACGCCATGGAAGCGTCGCGGTATCGCCCTTCGGGCAAATGGCCGCGCTTGAAACCCGTCCGGGATCTGCCCGCGTCTCGTTGACCGTCGAAGATTTGGAATCGGAGACGCCGCCGGAAGAATTGCCGCTGACAATCGAAAGCGTGCAGGCCGCGGGGCTGGGAATTCACGTCGTGCGATGGTCACCCGACGGGCGGTATATTTTGGCCGCGTCGCCGGACTGGAATCCCGAGGCGCACCTATTCGATGTTGAGAAGCAGAGCTGCTTGCGCACGTATGCGATACCGAGCCTAGATGATTCCTTCGCGTGGTCGCCCGACGGGAATATTTTTGGGCTCGCCTCTGCGGCCGATTGCACCGTGAATACCTGGCTGTGCCGCAACGCCGCGCCCACGCTGGATGAAACGCCGCATGGCTCTCTCGATCCAAGTCTCGCCATCCGCAACGACTCCGCGGAGGCCGAGCCGGGAGAGGTCACCGTGCTGGCCGGCTTCGGACCGATGGCTTTCAGCACGGCCAGCGGCTTGATTGCGGTTGCCTTACGATTTCCGGAGGAGTGGGCCGACGATCACATTCTTTTGGCCGCCGCGCCATCACTCTCGAGCGGCACGATCGTTCCGATTCAAGGCAATGCCACGGACATGAGCTGGGATGCTCGCGGCGAAAATCTCATCTACTGTGCCGGCGGCAAAGTTTTCGCGGCGAATCTCGCTTCGCGCGCCATCGTTCCGCTTCCGTTCAACGCCGAGATTTGCCGCTGCCATCCGATTCTGCCGATTTTCGCGTGCTATTCCTCGTGGCTCAAAGATTCCGAGAATGGAAGGTTGTTCATCACCGAAGCGAGAACGGGACGCATTGTGGATGAGTGCGACGCTGAAGGGGTGCTCGATCTCTGCTGGAGCGTGGACGGCGAGCGAGTCTATGCGGTCACCCGCGACGGCCTCGCCTACATCTACGATCGTTCGCTCGGATAGTAGTTTCGTAGCGCCGGCTGCCAGCCGGCGTTTTTGAATTTGCCATTGAAGTCGCGCGCCGAACGCACAATCCAATTCAAATCCAAGAAAATGCAGATCCCTCTCCCGCAAGCGGGATCGGGATGACATCGTTAGATTTTTTTTAAGCTGAACGTCAGAATCACGCCAGCGGAAGATTTGCTTCGGCGTTGAGCGTCACGTCGGCGGCTTCGCCTGCCAGGAATCGCGGATACGCCGCCGCAGCAATCATCGCCGCGTTATCGGTTGAGAGCGCACGGCTCGGAAAATGAACATTCAGGCGCGCTTGCTTTGCCGCTTCATCAAACGCGGCGCGCAGCGCGCGGTTTGCTGCAACTCCGCCCGATACGAGCACCGATCGCGCCTTAAATTCTTCCGCAGCGGCCATCGTTCGCCGGACTAAATCCTCCACCACCGAACGCTGGAAGCTGGCTACCAGATCGAGCGTGAATTTCGAGCACAGCGGCCGAATCAATTCGGCGCTGCGTTCGCCTCGCGCTAACGCCGCGACCCGCGCGTCAATTTCGCCCTGCAGCTCGGGATGCTTTCGCAAAAGATAGAAAACTGCCGTCTTGATGCCGCTGAAACTGAAGTCATACGCGTTGCCGCGAATTTTCGTGGCGGCGAAGCGAATCGCTGCCAGATCGCCAAACGCCGCGAGTTGATCGATGATCGGGCCGCCGGGATAGCCGAGGGCAAGCATTTTCGCGACCTTGTCGTAGGCCTCGCCCGCGGCATCATCGCGCGTGCCGCCGATTCGCCCGTAATGAAGCGGCATTCCATCACCGCGGACAACGCTGCCGTTCCCGTGATCGCCCGACGCAGCTTGAACGACGCGATACAGAATCGTGTGACCGCCGGAGACAATCAGGCAGACTGCCGGAAATTCCGGCGCGCGCCCAGCTGCATGCGCCTCGAGTAAAACCGCGTGAACGTGACCTTCGAGATGATTTACCGAAATCAGCGGCTTGCCGAGCGACATCGCCAAGGCCTTGCCGTACGTCACTCCCACAATGAGCGATCCGACCAACCCTGGCCCGCGCGTTACAGCGATCGCGCCGACATCGCGCAGCTCGATTCCCGCCTGCGAAGCCGCTTCTCGAACCACCGGCACGATGCGACGCAAATGTTCCCGGGAAGCCAATTCCGGAACGACTCCGCCATATTTGCGATGAATGTCGATCTGCGATGCGACCACGCTCGAAAGAATCGTCTTGCCACCCGCGACAATCGCTGCGGCCGTCTCATCGCACGACGACTCGATGCCGAGAATTAAGTCGGAAGGCGCTGCGTCGAGTTTATTCGAGCTATTCACTCACCATGCTCCCACTTGCATCGTAGCACGAGCGGCTTCACCGCCATCGAACCGGCGGGTGGTGACCTAATTTCGGGACGGGACGTGATGGCGCAAGCTTCCTTGGGCGCTGCTTTCGGAAGCCAGCGCTAAAGCGCAACTTCCAATTCGAGGCCCTTTCCGGAGCGCTGAAGCACTCCTTCCCCCGCATCAATGCGAGGGCTGCCACCGAAATGCTGAGCCGCCAGAACCGCACGTAACTTCCGACTAGGGCACTACGCACCGACGGGGCCGCGGAAGTTGCGATTCATCGCACGCGGCGAGCGACTCCGATTGACAGTCCGGCGCATCGAACTGTATCGTGCGAGGTCGCTAACAAAAATCACGGAGTGACATGAATCCACCGATCAGAAAAGTCCGCAAGGCCGTGTTGCCGGCCGCAGGCCTGGGCACGCGCTTTTTGCCCGCCACCAAAGCGCAGCCGAAAGAAATGCTGCCGGTGGTGGACAAGCCGCTGATCCAGTACGCGGTCGAAGAGTGCATCGCGTCCGGCATCGAGAACGTTATTATCATCACCGGCCGGCGAAAAAATGCGATCGAAGATCATTTCGATTCCGCGCCGGAACTCGAGCACTTCCTGGAAGAACGCGGGAAGCCGGAGCAAGCCGAGATGGTGCGGCGCATCAGCGGAGGCATTCATTTCAGCTACACGCGGCAAAGCGAGGCCCTCGGACTCGGCCATGCGGTGCTGCTCGCGCGCGAGCTTGTCGGCGACGAGCCGTTCGCGGTGCTTCTCGGCGACGTCATTCTTGTCGGCCCCGAGCCTGGCACCAAGTCGCTGATCGACGTCTATGCGCAGACCGGGCAGGGCGCAATCATTGTTGAAGAAGTGCCGCGCGAACGCGTCCACCTTTACGGAATCGCCGACGCGCGCCCCGCCCCGGATCTCGGCTTCGGCAATCGCTTGATGCGCATCAACGACGTGATCGAAAAGCCCAAGCGCGAAGAAGCGCCGTCCAATCTCGCTGTGACCGGCCGCTACGTCTTTCCTCCCGAAATATTTGATTGCCTGGCGCGAATCAAACCCGGCAGCGGCGGCGAAATCCAGCTCACGGACGCGATGCGGCTGCTCGCCAAGGAACACGGCCTGTGGGGCTACATTTATGAAGGAAATACTTACGACGCGGGAGATAAACTCGGCTTCCTGCAGGCCACCGTGGAACTGGCGCTCAAGAATCCAGAACTCGGGTCGCCATTTCGGGACTACTTGAAGACGCTGAAATTGTAATTCAGCGCCAGAAATTATTTGAGGTAGAACGCTTCACATTCAGAAAATGCAGATCTCTCATCCGCCTCGGCGGATTCGGGATGACAGCTGGGAGTTTTCTTGCGGAGTAGTGAGAACCCGGAGTCGCAGTCAGTTTTTCTTCGACTTCTCTTTCGATCCTGACTCTTTCGATCCCGAATCCTTCGATTTCGATTCTTTCGATGAATCCGGCTTCTTCGCTGAGGAAGAATCATCCTTTGCCGCCGCTGGCTTTGATTCTCCGTCGCCCGATTTTTCCGCTGCATTCTTGCCGGCGTAGTCGGTCACGTACCATCCGGTGCCTTTGAACTGGATTGCCGATGACGAGAGCAGGCGAACCGCTTTGCCGCTACATTTCGGGCATTTGCGGGTCTCCGGAGCGGAATAGGATTCGATTTTCTCGAATACATGCCCGCATTTCCCGCACTTGTACTCGTAGAGAGGCACTACAATTTCCCTCCATGAATGACAGGTAAAAGAAAATACTATCACGACTCGCGCCGCGCCCGCCGGTATCGAGGATGCTTGAGTTTCCTGTGCTAGACTGGCGCCGACGACGGACAGCGCGCTGCAAGCGGCTCCGTCGAAATCGCCACTATGCGCAAATCCAATTCTCGTGGCAACAACAGGCCCGGGTCTCTGCCGGTGGAGCGCCGCGACGCGCCCGAGCCGGTGAGCGCGAACCACATTCCTGGCCAAGGCTGCCTCTATCTGATCGCCACGCCGATCGGCAATCTCGAAGATATCTCCTTGCGGGCGCTGCGACTGATGAAAGAAGCCGACGTAATAGCGTGCGAGGACACGCGCGAAACGCGCAAGCTGCTCTCGCACTACGATATTCACACGCGGCTCGAGAGCTACCACGAGCACAACGAAATGACGCGCGCGCCCGAACTGGTGATCGTGCTCGAGCAGGGCGCAAAAGTGGCGCTGGTGAGCGACGCGGGCACTCCGGTGGTATCCGACCCCGGTCATCGCCTCGTCACGCTGTGTCTTCGCCACGGAATTCCCGTCGTGCCCGTGCCGGGGGCTTCGGCGTTGGTGGCTGCCCTTGCGGCTTCGGGAATGCCTACGGAGCAATTTCTATTCGCGGGATTTCTGCCTTCGCGGCCGAGCGAGCGGCGCAAATCGATGCGATCACTGACCGCGATTCCGGCCACTCTAGTGTTCTACGAAGCGCCTCATCGCATCGCGGAAATGCTCGACGACGCGCTCGGAATTCTGGGCAATCGTCTGTGCGTCGTCGCGCGCGAGGTGACAAAGCTGCATGAGGAATTTCGCCGCGGGCGTATTGTTGAACTGATCGCGAGCTTCCGGGAAGCTCCGCCGCGCGGTGAGATCACCGTCATCTTCGGACCTGCGGACGAGGAATCACATCTTCCGGCTTCCGGCGAATCAGCGCGCGGCGAAGTGAGTCTTTCAGCGCGCGTGGATGAGCTGATGGAAAAGGAACATCTCGATCGGAAAGCGGCGCTGAAGCTGGCCGCGCGCGAAAGAGGATTGTCGAAACGCGAAGCCTACAAACAACTGCTCGTCCACCGCGACGATTGAGGCGAATCTAATCTGCCGGCACGGCCGACGCATCGCTCGCGACCATATCACCCGCCACCGGCTCACGCAGCGCAGCTTCAAAAAACATCTCGACGCGATCCAACACTTCCTGCGTGGTCTTCGAAGAGTGCACCGCGTGCCGCAACTCGCTGCCGTTGCGTACGCCGTGCGTGAACGAGCAGGCGAACTGCTTCATCTTGCCGATGGCGTCTTTCATTTCGCTGGCCACCAGCCGGCGGAAATAATCTGTCAGCAGGCGATGCCGGTCTTCTTCAGTCGGCCGATCATAGCGGCCGGTGGCAACGAACTGCTCGATCTGCCGGAAAATCCAGGGATTGCTCGGCGCCGCACGGCCGATCATCACGGCGTCGCAGCCGGTTTCGAGCACGATGCGCACCGCATCTTCCGGAGCGCGAACATCGCCGTTGCCGATCACCGGCAGCTTCACCGCTTCTTTCACCGCGCGAATCACGTTCCAATCTGCATCGCCGCTGTAGCCTTGTAGACGCGTCCGCGGATGCACCGCGATGGCCTCGACGCCGCAATCCTCCGCCATGCGCGCCACTTCCACTGCGACGATATTATTTTCGTCCCAACCCGAGCGGATTTTGATCGTAAGAGGAATCTGAATGGCCGCGCGCACCGCCCGGAAAATTTCTTCCAGAAGCGGCAAGTCGCGCAGCAAGCCCGAGCCGCCGCACTTCACGACTTTCTTCGCCGGGCATCCAAGATTGATATCGAGCTGATCGAAGCCCAGATCTTCGGCGAGCGCCGCCGCCGAAGCCATCACTTTCGGATCCGCGCCGAAAATCTGCGCGGCGATGGGATGCTCGTCCGGCTCGTAATAGAAGTAGTGCAGC
This sequence comes from uncultured Acidobacteriota bacterium, assembly GCA_963841235.1. Classification (GTDB taxonomy): domain Bacteria; phylum Acidobacteriota; class Terriglobia; order Acidiferrales; family UBA7541; genus Palsa-147. The sequence continues at coordinate 239,339 of CAWJBU010000007.1, forward strand.
ATGCGCGCTTCATTTCGCGTAAGCCCTTCGGCGCTGGTGAACTCGGTCATGATCAGGCCGCAGCCGCCCAGTTCGCGTATCACGCGGCGGAAAACCGTGTCCGTGACGCCGGCCATGGGCGCGAGAATCGTCGCGGGACGAATCGAGCGATCACGAATTTTCAGTTCCGTCGGAAACATGGAGGTCATCTAGAGAAGTGTAGCGTCGATTGGAGCTGCATCATCTACAGAACGTTGCGTGCGTGCCGTCGAAGTACGCTCCGCAATGGGCGTTGAGTTAGCGCCGTCCGGCGCCGTAGCAGAATGCGGAGCTGTGGCGCCAGTTCGCCCTAATCCGGCGGATGCCGATGCAGCGGCAGCAGCGGCCATGGGGGGCCGCGCATCGCGGGCGTCAGGCTCGTGCGACGCTCCGTCGCGAAGATAAGCCGCAGCAGTCTCTCGCGAGCCGCCGAAGAAACTTTCCACGATTTGCCCCAGCGCGTGGCTGCGCGCGTCCTCGACGCTCAAAGTCGGGCGATAGATATACGCGCGGCCCGATTTTCGCCGCTCGACGATTCCCTTCCGTGCCAGCCGGTCCATGATGGTCATGATCGTGGTGTAAGCGCGCGGACGCCGCGGCGCAAGCTGATCGCGAATTTCGCGTACGGTGCCTTCGCCGATCGGCCAGAGCGTATTCATGCAATCCAGCTCGAGCGGGGCCAGATCGAGAAGCGAGCGGCGGCGCGGGTCACCATTAACGCTTTTCTTGTTGCCGTTTGGGCCGGGCGCGTTCATGGATTTGATCCATCCGTGCCCTTCGGCGCGGCTGCGTGCACGGCGATTCCCGCAATCGCTGCCTTTGACGCCGGTTCCGAAGGCGGCTCGGCGAGATATTGCGAGGTGCGCAGCAAGTTCCGACGTAACGCGGGATTTCGCTCGGTCCAATCTCCGCTGCCCGCATCCGAGGCCATCGTCGTCTCAATGGCCGCCATTTTCGAATCCAGATCATCGAGAAAATGCAGCGCCACGGCTTCGCGCGTCAAAGGAAGCCGCGGCGAGCCGAACTCCAGCGAGCCATGATGGCTCAGGATCAAATGCTCGATCACCGCCGCGAGCGGCCGCGGAAAACCGGAGATGGCTTCGATCTTTCTGCGCACGATGGCCTGGCCAAGCGCAATGTGACCCAGGAGCTGGCCTTCGGTGGTGTAACCAAATCCGCGCGCGCAGCTCAATTCCTCGATCTTTCCGATATCGTGCAGCACGATGCCCGCTAGCAACAAGTCGCGATTGAGTTCCGGATAGTGCGACGCCGCCAGCCGCGACAGCTCGATGAGGCTCACCACATGCTCGAGTAAGCCGCCGATGTAGGCGTGGTGCATGGTCATCGCGGCCGGCGCGCGCTTCAATTTCGGCGCGATGGAAGCGTCCTCCACAACGCTTACCAGTAGCGTCTTCACCCACGGGTTTTCGGCGGCGTGAACCGCTTCGTTCAACCGTGCATAGAGTTTTTCGACGTCCTGCTTCGTGTGCGGAAGAAAATCGGCGAGCTCGTAATCTTTTTCGGCGACCGGAATCACGCTTTCGACAGTGAGTTCGAGCTGGTCGTTGTAAAGCTTCGCCCGCGCGCGCACCTTCACCACGTCGTCGCGCTCGAATTGCGCGACGAGCGCTTCAAATCCATCCCACATTTTTCCGGAAATTGTGCCGGTGCGATCCGCCAGCTCGAGCTGCAGCCAGGAACGGCTGGTTCTCGGCGACGTTCGGACTTCCTTGGAGCGAACCAGGAATGTCGAGGCCACGGCTTGACCGTCGCGCAGATCGGCGATGAATTGAGTTTTCACTGCCCCCCGGCGGCCTTCTTCGCCTTCTTCGATAGCTTCTTATCCGGCGCGTCCGGAGTCGGAGTGACTTCCTTGATGCCCGTGTTGCTGGCCACTGCGGCGGTATCTATGTAGCCCGGCTTCACGATCACGTAGCTTTGCTCGCGCAATTCCGCCAAATAGCCGCGAAACATCGTGGACATTCGCTCCGCGTAAATGTGATTCATAATCTCGTTCTCGACCTTCTCCATCGGCTGCTGCCCTGCGTCATAGTGATCGAGAACTTTGATGATTTCGAAGCCGGTCTTGGTCTGAATCACGTCGCTGATATCATTTTTCTTCATGGCGAAGACCGTATCTTCGATTTGCTTGGAGAGCTGGCCGCGTTCAAACGCGCCCAGGTCGCCGCCGTTCTTCGCCGTCGGGCCTTCCGAATTGCGCTTCGCCAACTCGGCGAAATCCTCGCCTTTCTTCAGCCGCGCGTCGAGATCATTCGCCTTCTTCTGAATTGCCGCGATTTCGTCCGGCGTTTTCGCATCCGTATTCAGAAAAATGTCCGCCAGCAGCACCGATTCTGGCCGGATGAATTCCTCTTTGTGATCATCGTAATATTTCTTGACGTCTTCGCGGCCAATATCCACGCGCGCGCCAGCGTCCTTGCGAATCACTTCCTGAGTAAGCAGATTATTGCGGATGCCGCGCTTATATTCATCCCACGAAAGTCCCTGCCCCTCCACGGCCTTTTGCAGGTCCTCCATGCTGGCGAGGTTATTCTGCTGGCGCACTTGATCGAGCTGCTTAATTACGTCCGCCTCGACGCTGATGCCCATGTCCTTGCCGCGCTGCACCAGCAACTGCTGATCGATTTCATCGCGCAGCAAATTCTTCTGCCGCTCGGCGTACATCGCTTCCTTGCGATCGGGAGTGCAGGTCGAGCAGTCGTGGTCCACTTCCTCGTGGAGCTGGGCCTGAGCCTTTTCGTAATCCGAGAGCGTGATGATCTCGTTGTTCACGCGCGCGATGATTTCTTCGATCACCTTTCCGTTGCCCTGCGCCTTGGTCTGCGCATGCGTCACCACCGGCGCGGCCCAAGCCAGCGCAACGCCGAGCAGCGTCCACGCGATATTCTTGATGCCCTTGCTCATGCGGCTCCCTTGCCTTTGCATTCGATTCATCCCTACGATTGAATTCTAGCCCTACGATTGTAGTTGCAGCAACAGCTTTTGGGTCGCCGCAGCCACTCCATCTTTTTCATTCTTCCAGTCGAACCATAGCACGCCGCTTGGATCGAGACGCATGCCCCGCCGGCCGCGAATCACGCGCACCAGTTTTTCCGGCTTGATCGGCGTCTCGTCGTGAAATTTCACGGCTACTTGCTCCCCGCGCCGCTCGATCGACGCGACCAGCAATCTCTCCGCCAGCGCTTTCAACACCGCGTAATCCAGCAAATTGTCGACGGCTGGCGGCGGCGCGCCGAAGCGGTCCTCCAATTCCTTACGCACTTCCTCGCGTTCCTCTTCATTCGAAACTTCCGCGATACGCTTATAGATGCGCAATCGCAGATTTTCGCTTTCTATGTATTCGCGCGGAATGCGAATGTCTTGCCCCAGATTCAAAGTGACGCGCCGCTCCGGCGTCACGGCCTCGCCCTTTCGCTCGGCCACCGCGCGCTCCATCATGCGGCAGTAGAGATCGAATCCCACCGCGGCGATCTGGCCATGCTGCTCGCGTCCGAGCAAGTTCCCCGCGCCGCGCAGTTCCAGATCGAGCGCCGCAATCCTGAATCCCGCTCCGAGATCGCTGAATTCCTTCAGCGCCGCCAGCCGATGTTTCGCGAGCGTGGTGAGCCCGCCGACCGGCGGCACGAGCAGATACGCGTACGCGCGCTGATTCGAGCGCCCCACGCGGCCGCGCAGTTGATACAGCTCCGCCAGCCCGAAGCGATCCGCGCGATTAATGATGATGGTGTTCGCACGCGGAATATCGAGCCCGTTTTCGATGATCGTCGTGCACACCAGCACGTCCGCCTCGCCGCGAATGAATTTCAGCATCACTTTCTCGAGATCGGCCTCGTGCATCTGCCCGTGCCCGATGATCACGCGCGCCTTCGGCACCAGCCGCTTGATCAGCGACGCTACCGAGGCGATCGATTCCACGCGGTTGTGCACAAAGAAGATTTGCCCATCGCGCGACAGTTCTTCTTCCATCGCCCGCTTGATGATAGATTCCGAAAACGGCGCTACCGTCGTTTGAATCGCCAGACGGTCTTTCGGCGGCGTCTCGATCACCGACATATCGCGCAATCCAACCAGTGACATGTGCAAAGTTCGCGGAATCGGCGTCGCCGACATCGTCAGCACGTCCACATTCTTGCGCATCTCCTTGATGCGCTCTTTGTGCGCCACGCCGAAGCGCTGCTCTTCATCCACCACCAGCAGCCCGAGGTTCTGAAATTTCACGTCCTTCGAAAGCAGCCGGTGCGTCCCGATCACGATATCCACTCGCCCGGCTTCGGCCTCTGCCAGAATCTTCTTCTGCTCGCGCGCCGTCCGGAAGCGGCTGAGCATTTCGATCCTCACCGGAAAAGCCGCGAATCGCCGCCTGAAAGTTTCGTAATGCTGGAATGCGAGCACGGTCGTCGGCGCCAGCACGGCCACCTGCATCGAATCGCCCACCGCCTTGAACGCCGCGCGCATGGCCACTTCCGTTTTGCCGTAACCCACATCGCCGCACAGCAGCCGGTCCATCGGCTGCGCCGATTCCAAATCATGTTTCACATCACTGACGGCTTTCTCCTGATCCGGCGTCTCCTGGAATTCGAATGCGTCTTCGAATTCCTTCTGCCAGTTCGAATCCTCAGGAAAAGTGTGACCCACAGCCAATCGTCGCTCGGCGTAAAGCGCTAAAAGCTTCTGCGCCATGTCGCCGACCGACTTTTTCACGCGCGCCTTGCGCGCCTCCCAAAGATTCGCTCCCAGCCGATCCAGTTGCGGCGTGACTCCGCCGAGCGATTGATATTTCTGAATCAAATCCACGCGCGCCAGCGGCACATACAGCCGCGCATCTTCAGCGTAGCGCAACAGCATGAACTCGCCAGTTTCTCCCTCGACGGCGATCTGCCGCAGCCCGTCAAATTGCCCGATGCCGTGGTCCACGTGGACTACGTAATCGCTCGGCTTGAGATCGGAGAGATCGCTGAAGAACGAAGCGCTCGTCGCCCGGCCACGCGACCGCGTCGGCGCCGGAAGCGATTCGAATAAATCCGCGTTGCCATAAATCGCCAGCCGCGATTCGGGAAACGCGACACCTTCGGCGAGAGGCGCCTTGCACAACACCAGAGCTGGAATCGTGCCGCCGCTGCTTTCTTCCGCCAGACGCACGCCCGTCGCGGTGTCATCGAGCTCCCCGAGCCGGTATGGAAGTTCGTTTTCGTGGCACAGATCGGCGAGACGCTCCATCTCGCCCGTGCTCGCGGCGGAAACCATCACCTGCGCGCCACCTTGCACGCGCCCGCGCACTTCGGCCATGAAAGCCGCCACGTTGCCGTGATAGCGCGTGGTGGGCTGCGATAGCATCGCTCGCGCCGGCGTCTCGCCTTCGATCGCCAGATGCTCGAGCCGCAATCGAGGCCGTCGCCGCAGCTCCGCGGCCCATTCTTCATCGCTCATCACGTAGCTGCCCGGCGGCGCCTCGCTCAACGCACCCGTCGCCACGCGCTGCGCTGCTTCGAGGCGCGCGCGATATTCCTCGATCGCGCGCCGCAGCTCTTCGGGCTCGTCTTCGAGCACCACGGCCTCCGCCGCAAGCTCGAACAAACTCGATTTCGCATCGCCCAAAAGCGCCGGATGAAATTCCCATCCGGGATAAAACGCTGCAGGCACGCCTTCATCTTCACGGCCGGTCACGCCGGGCTCCTGCAGCCGTTCGAGCAGCTCTGCCCGCCGCGGATAGTCGGTCAGCGGAAGCAGCGTCAGGCGTTCGAGCGGCCGCAATGATCGCTGCGTGTTCGCATCGAACTCGCGCAGCGACTCCAGCGTGTCTCCGAAAAATTCTAGCCGCACCGGCGCCGCCGTTTCAGGCGAGAACACGTCCACAATCCCGCCCCGCACGGCAAACTGCCCCGGCGATTCCACCGTCTCCTGCTTCTCGTAACCAACGCTGACGAGATGAGCGATCAAGCCAGCCTGCGGAAAATCGAGGCCGCGTTCGAGCTGCGACGCAAGCCCTGCGTAAAATTCGGTTTCGCGCATGCGTTGCAGCGCCGCGCTCACCGGCACCACAACGATATCCGCCTCGCCCGCCGCAAGGCTCCACAGCGCATACGCGCGCTTCTCGGAAATTTCAGGGTGCGGCGATCGGCTTTCGTAAGGCAGGACGTCGTGCGCCGGAAGAATTGCCACGCGGCTGCGAGCCTTGCGCGTCAAAGCCTCGAAGAAATATCGAATCGGTTCGAGCAGCTCTTCGCCGCGCCGGTTCGACGCCACCACCAAAAACACCGGTCGCACCAGCGACGCCGCGCAAATCGCCGTCACCAGTCCCTTCGCCGGATCGGTCAATCCCGCAAGCGAGGATTCACTGCCGCCGCGCCGCAAGTCGTCGAGCGACGCCTCGACCGCCGGATGGCGCCCCACCCGCGACAACAGTTCTGCCACCAGCGGTAGAATCATGCGCGTAAACGCCGGATTCGTTCGATCAGTTTGGTCGTGGAATATCCCGCTTCGAGAGGAATGGAGACCACCTCACCGCCCGCCGCTTCGACTTCATCGCGCCCGACAATCTCATCGGGCCCCCAATCGCTGCCCTTCACGAGCACCGCCGGAAGAATCTCGGCAATCAATTCGCGCGGCGTGGCTTCGCCGAACACCGTCACAAAATCCACCGCCTCGAGCGCCGCCAGCAATTCCGCCCGCTCGGCCTCCGGAATCACCGGCCGCTGCGGCCCCTTGATCTCCTGCACGCTGGGATCGGAGTTGATGCCCACAACTAGCGCATCGCCAAGCGACCGCGCCTTCTCCAGCATGCGAATATGCCCCGGATGCAGAATATCGAAGCATCCGTTAGTGAACACCACGCGCTTTCCATCTCGTTTGAGCGCACTAATGCGCAGCTTCAATTCCGCCCGCGCAACGACTTCACCCACTCAGGGTTCTCCGTATCAGCAAACATTCACTGCAATTCAAATTCTATCACGCGCACCGCAAGCCCCCGCGCCGCCCCTCGGCAAATAATTTCCCGTAGGGGCGCCGCTTGCGGCGCCCTCCGACGACCTCTGAGCGAATTCAAGGCTCCGCAAAACTGCGGACTCACAGGTGCGCTACATCTTGTTCGGTTTGAGGCTAAAGGCGGCGTCTCGATACCGATAACAGCGTATTGCCCCGCCCTCACCGTCGTGCTAGCTTCTCCTCACTTCAAGGAGAAACTCATGAGATGGACTCCTGGCGGTGAGAGCGGGGACATCGAAGATCGCCGCGATCAGACCGGAGGCGGCGGTGGCGGCTTCCAATTCGGCGGCATTCACATCGGCATCGGTGGCGCCATCGTCCTGGTGATTCTCAGTTTCGTGTTCAAAGTCAATCTCTTCGCTCTTCTCGGCGGCGGAACAGGAGGACCACAGACTTCGCTCAGCCAGCCAAATCCTGCGCAAGACGAGGCCGAGAAGCCCGCGGTGCAATTCGTCTCCTTCGTCCTCGACGACGTGCAGAACACTTGGACGCAACTCCTGCCGCAACAGACCGGCGTGCAGTACCACCACGCGAAACTCGTGCTGTTCCGCGATTACACCGAATCCGGATGCGGCGGCGCGCAATCCGCCACAGGCCCGTTCTATTGTCCCGAAGATGAGAAGGTCTATATCGATCTCGGCTTCTTCGACGAGTTGAGCCGCCGCTTCGGCGCTCCCGGTCAATTCGCGCAGGCATATGTCCTTGCGCACGAACTCGGGCATCACGTTCAGAAGCTCACGGGAATCGAAGGCAAGGTTCGTCTGCTGCAGGAAAGCAATTCCCGCGAGGTGAATCCGTTATCCGTGAAACTCGAGCTGCAAGCCGATTGCTTCGCAGGCGTTTGGGCGCATTCCACGCAACAACGCGGCCTGCTCGAAAAGGGCGACGTGGAATCGGCGCTCGGCGCGGCGTCGGCCGTAGGCGACGACCGCCTGCAGAAAATGTCCACCGGCCACGTCAGCCCGGAAACTTTCACGCACGGCAGCTCCCAACAACGCATGCAATGGTTCAACGCAGGTCTGGACAGCGGGACCATCGCAGCCTGCAATACGTTCGGCCAATCGAATTAAATCTCTCTCGCGAAAGCTGATCCAGATCTCCGCCGCCCGCGCTGTTGCCTCAAACGACTACGCGTATCTCGGCTCGTCCGTGCATCTCCGAATTTGATGCTATACTCCCGTTCTGCTTGACGCCTTTGTCCCCTCCGCGGGAGCGAATTTCGATGAAGGAAGTTGCCATCGTTGGCGGCGGCCCCGCCGGGGCCATGTGCGGCGAACGCCTCGCCTCCGCCGGATTCAATGTCACGCTTTTTGACGAGCATCTCGCCTGGGAAAAACCCTGCGGCGGCGGCCTGACGCATAAAGCCATTTCCACATATCCATTCCTGCTCGATAGCCCGCATCCGAAAAAAATCGTCAGCACCGCGGAATTGATCTCCAGCGGCGGACATCGCGCCCGCTTCCGCATGAATCATCCCATCGTGATTTATTCGCGCACGGTGCTGAACGGCCTGCTCCTCGATCGCGCCGCAGCCGCCGGTTGCCGTACCGTCCGCTCGCGCGTCACGCAGCTCACTCATTCCGGTGGCCGGGTCCATCTCACCGCCGGAGGCGAAAATACGAGCGCCGATTTCGTCGTAATCGCCGGAGGCGCTCGCAATCAGCTCCTCCCGGAAACCACCGCGCTCAAAGCCGCCGATCTCGAGATGACTCTGGGCTATTTCGTCCCGACCGACGAGCAGCTCATCAAAGTGAAATTCCTCAAGCAATTCGAGGGCTACATCTGGTCATTCCCGCGCTCCGATCATGTCTCAGTCGGAATCTGCGGCAAGATGGAGCAAAATTCCAGCCAGCGTTTGCGCGAGCATCTCGCCGAGTTTGTCCGCGATGAAAAGATTTCACTCGAAGGCGCGCGCTTTTACAGCCACGTTCTCCCGTCGCCGCAAGCCCACACGCTGCGCCGCCGCCGCATCGTCGGCAAAAATTGGGCCATGGCCGGAGACGCCGCCGCGTGCGTCGATCCCATCACCGGCGAAGGCCTCTACTACGCCATGCGCTCCGGCGATCTGCTTGCCGAAGCCCTGATCGAAGGCCAGCCCGAAGCCTATCCTGCGCGCATGCGTTCCGTGCTCATCGCCGATCTTGAATTCGCCGCGCGCATCGCCCGCAAGATTTTCTGCGGCAATTTTCTAGGCGGCGCGGTCACCACGCGCATGGTGCAACTCCTGAACCACAGCGCCACCTTCCGCGACCTGATCCGCGATGTCTTCAGCGGCGCACAGGACTATCGCAGCCTGAAACGCCGCCTCTGGGCGCAACTCGGCATCACCCTCGCCGAATTCACCAAGAGCTTCATCGACCCGCGCTCTTGCGCCGACGCTTCCTCGCCCGTGGACGGCCCGGAGCCCGCCCGTTGAGCGCCGAACACAAAACTCCCTATCCGACGCTGCCCCACGGAATTCACGCCAAGCTCGAAAAAAACGTCCCCGCGAATTGGACTCTCGCTGCCTTTGACCCGGAGCTTCCCCCGGTTCTCTCGACGCCGGCGATGATCGGCATGATGGAATCGGTAGCCGCAACTGCCGCGAAGCCCCACTTACACTCCGGCATGATCACAGTAGGAACGCGAATCGAAGTGGACCATCTGAAGGCCGTAACGACCGGCGCCGCAGTAGAAGTAACCGCCCGTCTAATCGCACAGGAAGGCCGTTTCCTCACCTTTGAGGTCGAAGCCCGCTCCGGCTCTCACGTAATCGGCCGCGGCAAAGTCTTCCGCGCCATAGTCGAGCCGCGCAGCTTTCAAACCCGCGCCACCGCCCGCGGCAATTCGTAGCTCAACGTACCGCCGGCTTGCCCTGAGTGCCGAAGGGCGTCCCTGTTTGCCCCGATCCGCGAGGGGACGGCATCCGCCGATCGCGCGGGAGGATTTTGGGACGGTCTCGCGCGGATCGGAAAACACAGCCACGTGGGTGTGTTGGTCCGCGCTCGAATTGGATATGTGGCAAACGAGAGGTCGTCTGGAGGGCGCAGCAAGCGGCGCCCCTACGAATGCTAAGACACACGACGAGGCCGATGGCCTGAGAGCTCGTCCGCGCTAGATATGTAGATTTCGCAGAAGTTTGAATCGTAAGATGCCGGCAGGGACGCCCTTCGACACTCAGGGCAAGCCGGCGCTACCTAATACTCCGCCCGCCGCGCAGCAGCTTTGCGCTGCACTGGCGGAGTAATCGTAGCCATCTTGCGGATCATGGCCAGCACTAGCTTCTTGTCATCATCCGAAAGAGTAGTGCTATATCTCTTGATCTCCGCAAGGAAGCGAATCTCTTCTTCCGAAAGCTCCCCCAGCATCTTTCGCGTCTCGCGGTCCTGAGGAGTATCGCTACCCGGAAAAAAGTCCGCCAAATTAATTTCCATGGCCTCTGCGATTTTCGCCAGAGTCTCGAGCGAGGGCACCGTATGCCCATTCTCCACGCGCGAGAGATAGCAGCGCAGCAATCCGGTCCGCCGCTCGATATCGCCCTGTGACAAGCCGCGGTCGCTGCGATACGACCGAATCACCTCGCCGATATTCACCTTTGGCTTTTCTTTCGGCACCGGCCTCTCACCTCCGAGTATCGCGGTATCTTAAGCATCCAGTGCTAGGACGCGCAAGTAAATTCTCAATGAGCCCGGAAAACGAACTTTGGCCCAACCATCGCGTAGCGCCGTCTTGTCCTGAGCCTCGAAGGGCTTCCAGCCGGCGTTTCTGACTTTGTCTTTGACGCTTCCGATCTTAACCTATGGAGGGAACGTATCGCGAGAGGATCCAACTCAAACCCGCGCGGCCTTCTTGTCCTCGTACATCGCGTCATCCACGCGCTTCACGAATTCCTGCGCCGTCTCGCCGATCAAATAATCCTTCCAACCAGCCGCAAAAGTGACGGGCAACTGCGTGTTGTCGTACTCGACCACCAGGCCCTTCAAACGTCCCAGCACGTGCCGCACTTCTTCAGGCCGGCACTCCGGCAGAATCACCATGAACTCGTCGCCGCCCAACCGCGCAGCCAAATCCGACCCGCGAATGGCTCTCTTCAGCCGCTCGGCGAAAGTTTCTAGCACCAGATCGCCCGCTCCGTGCCCCAGCGTATCATTCACGCGTTTCAAACTGTTCAGATCGAGCAGCAGCAGCGTCAAGGGCCGCGAATGCCGGATCGCCCGCGACATCTCCTCTTCCAACCGCTGCTCCGCCGATCGCCGGTTGAAAAGCCCCGTCAACTGATCGAGCGCCGCGAGCTTGTAAACTTCCGTGGCCAGCGATTCCACTTTCGCCAGCGCGTGAATTTGCTGCGCCATTTGCTTGCGGATGCGATTGATCAGCAGTTGCTGGTAGAGCGTGTAGATGTTGAACACCAAAACCAGCGCAATCAGCCCCCGGACGGAATCCTCTCGCGTGAACGAGAAAGTTTTGGAATCAACCCTCAGAAGCGTCGGGAACTCGAATGACGCGACGCAGATCGTCAACAGAAGCATAACTGCGCACGCGCTCAACCACATCCACCATTGGCGGCGGTCCAATCGACGCAGATTCGCCTCAATCGTGGCAGCGCCATCCGCCAGCCTGTCGCTGTGCGGCGTCTCGCGCGTCGCTACGGTCGTCTCCACTTCGTTAGCGCCATCGGCGCTAACTTCGGTATGTACGCTTGGTTCGGACATCGCCCCTTCCAAGACTTCCATTACAAATAGCCTATCGCCGCTCGAATGACCACATCCCCGGCCTGCGTCTGTGTCAAAGTCGCAAACCCGGCCTTTCGCACAGGTCCGTACGCGCTCCTGGGAACTCCAAAGCCCTTCGGAATTGACTTGAGAACGCGCAGCCCGTTTAATGATTCCGGAGTGGCGGCGTGCCGTCGGGAGTTCGACGGGCCTGCGCCTCCGTTCTAGCTTACACAATGGTGCGACAGAAGTCTCCGGATAAGCCGCTGAACACGTCCGCTCCCATCGACGAAGATCCGGCGCTTCCAAATTCGAAATCGGCGCCACGCCGCTTCGGCACCGCCCGCTCCGCATTTCTGGTTGCCGCGGGAATTTTTCTCAGCCGCATTTCCGGCCTGATTCGCGATCGCTTCTTCGCCCACTATTTCGGCAATTCCGATGCTGCCGACGCCTTCAAAGCCGCCATCCGCATCCCCAATTTCCTGCAAAATCTGTTCGGTGAAGGAGTCCTCTCCGCCTCGTTCATTCCCGTTTACGCCGCGCTACTGGCCCGCGACGATCGCGAAGAAGCCGATCGCGTCGCCGGCGGAATTTTCTCGCTGCTCGCTCTCACCGCTTCCCTTCTCGTTTTGATCGGCGTTCTCACCACTCCCTGGCTCATCGAAATCATCGCCCCCGGCTTCACCGGCGAAAAGCGCCAGCTCACCATCCAGCTCGTCCGCATTCTTTTTCCGGGCGCGGGACTTCTCGTTCTTTCCGCCTGGTGCCTGGGCATTCTCAATAGCCATCGCCGATTCTTTCTCTCCTATACGGCTCCAGTGATTTGGAACGTCGCTATGATCGCCACGCTGATCATTTTCGGCGTCCGCATGCAGCAATTCCCGCTCGCCGCGGCCCTGTCGTGGGGCGCAGTCGTCGGCAGCGCGCTGCAAGTCGGCGTGCAATGGCCGGTAGTGATGCGGCTTCTCGGCCGCTTTCGTCTCACCCTGCACGCACGCGCCGATAACATCCGCACCGTAGTCCGCAATTTCTTTCCGGTATTTATTAGCCGCGGCGTTGTGCAGATCAGTGCCTATGTCGATTCGGTGCTCGCCAGCCTCGTCGGCACGGGCGCGGTCGCCGCGCTGTCTTACGCGCAGACTCTCTATACGCTCCCAGTCAGCCTCTTCGGCATGGCCGTCTCCGCCGCCGAATTGCCGGTAATGTCCGGTCAGCTCGGGAGCGAAGACGAAGTCGCGCGTGCCCTCCGCCAGCGCCTCAATGCAGGCTTGCGCCAAATCGCCTATTTCGTCGTTCCTTCGGTAGTCGCGTTTCTCGCGCTCGGCGATATCGTCGTATCAGCAATCTATCAATCCGGCCGCTTCACCCACGACGACGCGATGTACGTTTGGGGCATTCTCGCCGGCTCAACGGTAGGCCTGTTAGCATCAACGCTCGGCCGCCTCTACTCCTCCACCTATTACGCCTTGCGCGACACCCGCACTCCCCTGCGCTTCGCCATCATCCGCGTCACGCTCACCACCATCCTCGGCTATCTCTCCGCCATTCCCCTGCCGCATCTTCTGGGCATCAATCCGCGCTGGGGCGTCGCCGGACTGACCATCTCCGCGGGTATCTCCGGCTGGGTCGAGTTTCTGCTCCTGCGCCACTACTTGAATCGCCGCATTGGCAAAACGGGTCTCTCGCTCGGCTTCTCATCAACCATCTGGTCGGTAGCAGCCGCCGCGGCCGGGGTGGCCTGGGCCATCCGCTGGGCCGCAGGTTCGCACCGTCCCATCCCCCTCGCCATAATCGTGCTGATCCCCTACGGCCTCGTCTATCTAGGCGCCACCTTCGCCCTAAAACTTCCCGAAGCCAAATCTCTCGGCGTCATGTTCTCCCGCTTCACGTCTCGGTAGCTCACCGCGCCGCCGCTTCGAACCCCTCTCCGTAGGGGCGCCGCTTGCCGCGCCCTCCGACGACCTCGTTGCTGATTAGCGTCTGCCGCCGATCGCGGAAGACCCCGCGCGCTTCGGGCAAGCCGCGTGGCGACTTGCTCACCAGCCCCTGAACCCGCGCATCGCAAGCCTCGCTCCTCTAAAGTTCTCCCTCCCCTTGCCGAATGAACTCGATTAGACGTTACAGCGAGGATTTCACTTGAGGTCTTCCGTCCTCCATCTAACGAATCACGAGCGCACTTTTGCAGAAGACGACGTCATTGTCAGCAAGACCGACCTCAAAGGAAAAATCACCTATGTCAATCGCACGTTCGTCGATGTATCGGGATATTCAGAAGAGGAACTACTCGACCAGCCGCACAACATCATTCGCCATCCCGACATGCCGCGCTGCGTCTTCAAACTCATGTGGGACGTGCTCGAAGCCAAAAAAGAAATCTTCGCCTACGTCAAAAATCTCTCGAAGAACGGCGATCACTATTGGGTTTTCGCCCACGTCACTCCGTCGTTCGACGCGTCTGGCCGCCCCGTCGGTTACCACTCCAATCGCCGTGTTCCCGAACGCCGCGCCGTAGATCTCTTTGATAATGTCTACCGTCAGCTCCGAAATGAAGAAATGAAACATTCCGATCTGAAACGAGGAATGGAAGCCGGGGGCCAGCTTCTTCAAAGCATGATGTCCGAGAAAAACTCAACCTATGACGAATTTGTCTTTTCACTTTGAGCCGAATCCAATGCCCCCACCCGCTCTCTCCGTCTCGCGTCCCGGCGCGCTTCTCGATTCGTTGCGCCGTTTCATCCCGTTCCTCGGCCCGCCGCGCGCCGGGAATGGCCTGGAAGACGACGCCAACCGGGAGTCCGCCATTCCTGGAGTTGCGCGCCTCTCTTCGCGTTCCGAATGGATCACTCGCGCCGCCCAAGCCTGCGAGGCAGCAGCGCGAGGCGACCTCGAAGTCCGCATCCTCCGTTGCCACGAAGGCGGCGATGTCGAACGTCTCATGCACGCCATCAACGATCTTCTCGATCGCACCGAAGCCTTCGTCCGCGAAGCCGGCGCCCCGCTCGAAGCCGCCAACGAGCAACGCTTTTACCGCCGCGTCGTCCTCCGCGGAATGCTCGGCTCCTTCCGCCGCACTTCCGAACTCATCAATCGCGCTTGCGCAGATATGGCGCAGAATCATGGGGCTCTTTCCCAAGCCGCCGAAAACCGCCGCGCTCTGGCCGACCAATTCGAAGCCAGCGTGCAAAAAGTCGTATCGGCGCTCGTGACCTCGGCAGCGCGCGTCAACGACGCAGCACTAGAACTCGCCAAAGCCGCCGGCTCAGCCGACGCCATGCCTATCCCGGCTACACACGCAGCTCCGAAACCAGCTCATGCGGAGCTCGCAACCCCGCCGCAGGCGGCCGCAAAACTCGAACGCGCAGCATCACCGAAGCAGCGCGCGACTGCCTCGGCCCCCCGCGAACTCAATACCGTCGTCGGCGAACTCGTCGAGGCTTCCAGACGCATCGGCGGCGTGGTCAAACTCATCTCCCAGATCGCCGCGCAAACCAATCTCCTCGCTCTCAACGCCACCATCGAAGCCGCGCGCGCCGGAGAAGTCGGCCGCGGCTTCGGCGTAGTTGCCAGCGAGGTCAAAAGCCTCTCGCAGCAAACCGCCAAAGCCACCGAGCAAATCCGCCGCGAAATCACCGCCGTCCGCGATACTGCTCAGAGCACTGCCAATCTCGTCGGCTCGATGAGTCACCGCATCTCCGAGATGAACGAAATTTCCGCCCACGTCTCCGAACAAACTGCCGAACTTTCCGGCTCCGTGGACAATTTCCTCCGCACCATCCGGGCCTGATCGTGCCGCGCAGCTGGAATGGTCTCCTTGGCAATCCTTCCCGCCTCGGGAAAGAATTCCCGTAAAAATCCCGTACCGGAAATCCTGTAATCCAGACAGGCGTCTGATTTCGAAGGACTTACAGGCTCCTCTTCGCTTCAAACTTGGTCACCGTTTTGCTCCGGTCACATCTCATGTAGGGGAACCCAAACGCCAATGAAACTTAGACTCTTGCTGTTCAGCCTGACCATCGTGACGCTCGTCGCCGCGCCCTTGCGCGCTCAAGATCTCGCCCAGCCTGCGGCCTCGCAAGATTGCGGCAGATCGCAATCCTGCGCTGCGCATCTCGCCGGAAACGTCACCGCGGGCAACTCTCTTATCGCCGTCGTGCGCCTCGGAAACGTGCAATCCGTGGCCGGAACCACCATCACCGACTCGCTCTCCAACACCTGGGTCCTCGATGCCTTCAAAGTTCAAACTTCGAACCGTCACCTCCTCGCCGTCTATCGCGTCGCGTACGCCAATGCGGGCGCCATTGTTTTCACGGTTTCGAATCCATCAGCGGACACCTTGCGCGTCATCTCCCTGTCCGAAATCTCGGGTCTCGCATCCGGGTCGCCTGATGCCTCAACTCTAGCTGCCGGCTCCGGACCGGCGGCTCAGCCCGGCTCTCTGACTTCGTCGCAACCCGGCGACTATGTTCTTCTCACCGCCTCTACCGGTAACAATCAATCCTTCTCCACCACCGAGCCTTTCCTGATCGAATCTAAAGTCAGCAAAGGCGCCTACGCCGATCTCAAACAATCTCAAGCCGGAAGCGTCACACCATCCATGACTTTTGGCTTTTCAGACCAATGGGCGGCCATCGCCCTCGCCTATAAAAGCACTGGAACTCCCAAACTTCCGCTGATGCTCTCCGTTCATTATGACGACGGCACTGCGGTCACCGGAAGCGCCGTCCTCTCCAGCCTCGCCAACAACGTCAAGACCACCATCCAAACCTGGCCCATCGGCTCCAACGGCCAAGTCACGCTCTACTGCCCCATCGTCAACACCGGCACCTACGAATACGATTTCCTGGACCCCAACGGCAACCTGCTCCAAAGCTACGTAATCCTACCCGGCGCCTTCATCTCGCTAATTTCTCCAGCCCACTCAATCTTAGGCTCCATCACGCTAAGCAAATCCACCCACAACGTAACCATCCCCGTAAGCTTCGCCTTCCAGTAGAGGGCAACGGTTCCGGCGCGCCCGCCCAAATGCTCTCAGGATTGCCGCCGCGCCGCGTCCTCAGGCATTCGTCCCGTAGGGGCGCCGGTCAATCGCTGCGCGATTGCAAAGCAATCGACACGCCCTCCGACGACCGCCGCGTCAAACCAATGCTCCGGGAAATCCGCGGCCTACGCGTCACGAGACAAATCTGAAATTTCAAATTTGAAATTGCCTGAGGTCCATCCGAGGAAAAAACCGAGGAACCTAATTAAACTCCGCCCGCGCTCTCGCCCGCGCCCGAATCACCTGCACCGCTCGAATCCGCGTGGTCAAAACACTATTCCCAAATTCCATCCGCAATCCAGGCGCCGCCACAATATCCCTCTTGATCGCGCTGCCGCCCCAGGTACATCCATTGATCCCCACGCGCTGCGGCGAAATCTTCTGCCGGTCAAACCATCCGCCCCAAATCCAATAATGCCCGCCGCCCAAAACCCAAATGGTGTAACGGGAATTCATGGTGGTGACAAGCAGGCGGTCGCCAACGCGCAATTCTTCCTTGCGCACCTCATCATCCAGCGCGCGCGCCTTCTCCACCACCCGCTCGAGCGTCATCCCACTTCCAGTCATCGCCGACCCTCTCGCTGCATCTTGCGCCGCCCCATCACCCAAGTCAAAGGATTTCCACATCTATTAGACGTACCAAGCAAGCTTTCGGGCGCCGCCCATGTCCGATCCCCTCCGCGAAACTCAGCGTCCCTGCGGTAATCCCCAATCTTTCGCCGCTCTAATTCTTCGGCTTCCACATCTCCAAAACTCTCTTAAACTCCAGCTCCTCATGCAGCGACGCCAAGTCCGCATCCCGCGACGCCCACTCAAAATCACTAAATCCCGCCTCCGCCGATTTCACAAACATCGCCAGGCCCTCATCCTTCATCCCCAGCAACGCGTACGTGCACGCCGCGTTGTACAGCACGTTCGCATCGTTCGGCCGCATCGCCACGGCCCTCTCGATCTGCTGGCTCGCTTCGTCCCGTCTGCCACGGTAGGCGTAGTCGTTCGCCAGCAATATCCGCGCGCGCACGTCCTCGGGAACCAAATCCAGATGCTGTTCGAGAACGCTCCCAAACTTTTCGTGCAGTTGCATGGAGCGCGCTTTCTCGCCTCTCGCCTCCAGTGCGTTCATGTATGGGACGTAGACGTTATAGTCGTCACCGTTGGCTTCAAACGCGCGCTCCATCAGGCTGATTGCCTCCGCATACCGGTCGGACGAAAACAGCGCGCGCCCCAAAATGTCCCAGACGCTCTCGCAGTCCGGCTTGCGCTCAATCGCCATCCGCGCATAGTGGACCGCGTCGTCGTATTTCTGCTGCGCGTGATAAATCCGCGCCCGGCCCGCCAGCGCTTCCGGAAGCTGTGGGTCCAGCTCAAACGCCCGGTTCGCCGCCGCCAGTCCTCGCTCGATCCATCGAGCGTCCCGCCCGTGCAATTCGAACTGCATCCCGCAGACATTCGCAATCCCCGCGTGCGCCAGCGCGAAATTCGGATCGAGCTTGATCGCGTGCTCGAACATCTGCATGGCAAATTCCAGATTCTCCCGCCGCGTATAATTCCGCCCGCGCAGGAAATAGTCATACGCTTGCAAGTTTTCAGTCGGCTTGCTCGCGATGGTTTTCTCTTCCTGAGGCGAAAGCGTAATCCGCAGCGCCTGCGTGATGCTCCGCGCGATGTCGTCCTGCACCTCGAACACATCCTTCATTTCCCGGTCATAGCGCTCCGCCCAAACCGACCGCCCCGTCCGCGTCTCCACAAGCTGCGCCGTAATTCGCAAGCGGTTCCCCGCTCGGCGCACACTCCCGCCAAGCACGTACGCCGCGCCCAACTGCTGCCCCACCTCCGGCCCGGTCACCGGCTTATCCCGAAACGCCGCAATCGCCGCGCGAGGAAACACTTCCAGCGTCTTCACCTTCGCCAGTTCCGTGATGATGTCTTCGGTCATTCCATCGCGAAAATATTCATCCTCTTTCGCTCCGCTTAAATTCTCGAAGTAAAGCACCGCGATCGATTTCTCGATACCCTTCGCCGCGCGTCCCGCCTGCAAGTCGCTCTTCACGCGCCGCAGATCGCTCAAAAGCACCGCCGCGCTCTGATAGCGCGTCATGCGGTTTTTTTCCAGCGTCTTCTCGATCAATCGCCCCAGCTCCGGCGGAATCTGCGTATTCATCCGCGAAGCATCCACGGGCACGCGATTCAAAATCGCCTCGAAAATCACCGCCGGTGTAGGCCCGGCAAAAGCCTGCCGCCCGGTGGCCATTTCATACAGCACGACGCCGAATGAAAAAATATCCGACCGCGCGTCCACTTCCTCCCCGCGCGCCTGCTCCGGCGACATATACGTCACCGTTCCAATCGTCGATCCCGGACTGGTCAAATTTTCGCCGGCCCCGGCCGATGTCCGCGTCGCCGAAACGCCCATCGCTTCGCCAACCTCCTGCGCTTTCGGAACGAGCTTCGCCAATCCGAAATCCAGCAGTTTGGCCTGTTTTCGCAGCGTGATAAAAATATTCGCGGGCTTGATGTCGCGGTGAACGATGTCTTTCGCATGCGCCGCTTCCAGCGCATCCGCAATCTGTATCGCGTAATCGAGCAGCGTGTCGGTCGCCAGCGGCTGCCCGGTCAATTTGTGCTTGAGAGTCTCACCCTCGAGATGCTCCATAGCGATGAAGTGCCGCCCCTCGTGCTCGTCCACCTCGTAAATCGTGCAAATGTTCGGATGATTGAGCGCCGATGCCGCCCGCGCCTCGCGCTTGAATCGCTCCACCGCCTGCCGGTCCTGCGAAGTATCCTCCGGCAAAAACTTCAACGCCACGCGCCGCCCCAATTTCGTATCCTCGGCCAGATACACCACGCCCATTCCGCCGCCGCCAATTTTTTCCACCACGCGGTAGTGCGAAACCGTCCGGCCAATCAGGGTCTGAGGAGAATCCATGTGGAGCGCCATGTTATGCCGCGCCAAAATCCAAGTCAATCCGCCTCAGTAGCGCCGGCGTCCCTGCGGGCATCCGGCGAAGAACACCTCACGAATTTCACAAATCGGCCGCGGACCAACTAGTCTGGTTCTCTGTCGCTACTCTTTGCCCTCCGCGTCTCTGCGGGAAATCTCCACGCCGTTCGCCCATGTTCAAACGTAGCTGCGCCCCGCAAAGTCGGCAAAAAGCGCCCCCAGATTCCATGTCGTGCAATGTCGATACAGGATTATCACTTCAAGGGAGGTCCAACGAATGAACCGATCTCTACCCCACCGGATCTTTCTGCCGCGTAGCCTTCACGCCCGACAAAATCCCAACCCCCAACAACACAATCGCCCCCATCAAAATCCAACGCCCCGGGATGTGCATCAAGTAAGCGCCATAAACCAGTCCGCAAATCACGAACGCATACCCAATCGAGTAAAGTCCGAATGACATAGCATCTCCCTCTTCAGCGAGCTGGCGAGCAGATAGCCCACAAGAGCGATTCACTCCGTCGCCCGCGAAAGAGCGGCCCGCAACGCAGCCGCCCTTCGTCAAGAGCCGTGAATCCACGCAGTCGCTGTTACTGCGACGAGCTAGCCTTCTGATCTTTCACCTGCAGATCGTTCACAACTTGCGCCACGTTCGGCACGCCGCTCGCCACCTTCTCAGCCCGCGCGCGCTTGCTTTCTGAGTTCACTTCTCCGCTCAACGTCACCACGCCGGCCTTCACTTTATAGTTCACGCTCTCATGCAGCCGGTTCAGTATCAACGCCGCGTCCAGGTTCTTTTCAATCCCCGCGTCCAGATCCGAGTTCACCGCCTTTGCCTCGGATTCAAGCCCCGGAGGCAGCACGGCAATCTGATCCGCCACCACCTGCGTGCCCGCCACAGACTTCGCCAGCGTTTCGGCTTCTGTCTTGTCGGCGTCACTCGTCACTTGCCCGCCGAGCGTCACGATGCCCTTGTCAAGATCCTGACTGACGGTGACATTCTTGAGTCCTGCCTGATCCATCGATTTGCGAAGAGTGTCGGAAATATCCGGCGACTTCGCGGCCGTGCCTGTACATCCGCCCAGAATTCCGGCGGTGGCGAGCGCCAACATGGCTACAGACAAACTGAGTTTTTTCATATTTCTCCCTTAGAACAATTTAACAAAGTCGAATTCGATCACATCGATGCGGAGTTGCAATCCTGAATTAAGCAAGAACTAGTGCGTATGGTCCTTGCATAGAGTGTGGCCGCACAAGCACTCGATGTCCGGTGTCTTTTCCATAGCCGCACACTCCGTGCTGCAATACTTGCCTCCGGTTGTCAGGCACACACAAATGGGATGAGCACACTTCACGCCTTGCGGTGTAGCCATTTTTGTCTCCTCAATTCAGATCAATACTCGCAGATCCAGACCGCTATGTTAGCCGCACCGCGGTATGCGTTCTGTCCCGAAAGGAACACATTGAGAAATTGGTTGAACCGCCGAAGTTGCAGATGTCTAACGATCGGCCTTCGCGAAAAGCGCTGCTTCTCCGGCCGTGTGCCGAACCAGAAATTATTCAGGAGGAAAAAACTTCGCCCGGCAGGAACGGCACTCGATTCGAATCTAATTTGAGGACTAATCTGGTGCCGGAGGAGGGGGTCGAACCCACACGGCCTTGCGGCCACCGGATTTTGAGTCCGGCGCGTCTGCCAGTTCCGCCACTCCGGCGAGTCCTTCGATGATAGGGTCTCCGCGCCCGATTTTCAATCGCGCTCCGCAACGATGAGAGCAATTTGCCGCAATACGATCAATCGCAAGCCCGTTTGAACGATCATCCGAAACCTTCCTATTACCTCGTCCGTCAATAGAATTGCACCAGCCATGCTCACCAGACCCATCTCGCGAATCACCACAATCCGCATCCGCGGCTTGCTGAGAATAAGCTCGACAGCCTGCCTGTCGTTGGCCTTCCTGCTCGCACTCAGCGGCTGCACCGCTATGAAAGTCAAGCTAGGCATGAAGGCTTACTTGGCTCAAACTCCCGTCTCCTCCATCGAAGCCAGCCTTCCGCAAGGTCCGGGAATCGCCCCAGGCCAAAAATCTCCGCTGGTAGTCACGGTCACCGAGCCCGATGGCAAAGTGTTGCGGACAGAAGGCAAAGGCGGCGGCAAGGTAATGTGGAAAGATCTCAGCGTCACAGCGACGGTAGTGACCGTCAACCAAAAAGGCCTCATCTCGCTTTCAAAAGATCCCCGAGTCAGCGACGGCAAAACCGGCCACGTCGCCATCACCGTTCCCACCCATCCGGACGTGCACGCCGATCTCGACATTCCCTTTCGCTACGATGTCGCCTTCGTCTCCAATTTCTCCGGCAGCCCCGGGTCGAGCGGTATGAGTGGCGCTGATGGAATGAACGGCACCAGTGGCAGCAACGGCTCCACAGATCCGAATAATCCATCCCCGGGTGGAGACGGCACGAACGGCACCAATGGCTCGGATGGTGGAGACGGTGGCCCCGGAGGCAATGCCCCGGCAGTGCAGGTCCGCATGACGCTCAAACCGGGAAGCCATCCGCTCCTGCAAGCCAGCGTCTCCGCAGCAGGTCATACGAGACTCTACCTCGTCGATCCCCAAGGAGGTTCGCTCACGGTGAAGGCCGACGGCGGCCCCGGCGGATCAGGAGGAAGAGGTGGCCGCGGCGGCCAAGGCGGCTAGGGCGGCATGGGAACGCCCAGCGGAAATAGCGGCACCAACGGCTCCGATGGCCGCAGCGGATTCGACGGCTCCCAAGGCAAGGGCGGCATCATCACCGTGACATACGATCCGCAAGTCAAGCCCTACCTGGCGACGCTGCATCTCTCCAATCGCAACGGCCCGTCGCCCATCTTCCAAGAAGCCCAAGTAGGACCGCTCTGGTAGCGCCGGTTTACCCTGCGCTTCGAAGGGCGTCCCTGTTTACTCTGATCCGCGAGGGGTCGGCATCCGGCGAAGATGACTCGCGCCAACTCCGCAAACCCACGCCAGACTACCCAATTCCCTCTCGCTATTCCTCAGCGCCCTCTGCGTCTCTGCGGTAATTCGGTGCTCTTCTCTCGATGATGCAAAAAAAATTACTAAACCCCAGAAGAAAGCTTTTGTGATCTGACCGCGTACGCAAAATTCTCTCCCGAAGATTCGCAATCCACTCCCCATCTGCAAGCCGTTCGACTAAACTAAGCCCCGACTCCGCCATGCCTCTCTCTGCCGGCGACAAACTCGGCCCTTACGAAATCCTCGCGTCCATTGGCGCGGGCGGAATGGGTGCGGTCTATCGCGCACGCGATGCGCGTCTGAATCGCGACGTGGCCATCAAGGTTTCCGGCGCCGAATTCGGCGAGCGTTTCGAGCGCGAAGCCAAAGCCATCGCCGCGCTGAATCATCCCAACATCTGCCAGATTTACGATGTCGGCCCGGATTATCTGGTGATGGAATGCGTTGACGGCGCGCCGATTGTTTCTCGCGAACACCCGCAGCCTCTTTCGCCGGCCGACGCGCTCCGCCTCGCCACGCAAATCGCCGCGGCGCTCGAAGCCGCCCACGCCAAAGGGATCATTCATCGCGATCTCAAACCCGCAAATATTCTGGTGACCAAAGACGGTGTCGTGAAACTGCTCGATTTCGGTCTGGCGAAACAGGGACGCGGCAGCGCGGCCGAAGACCTGACCCAAACGATCGGCGGCACGCAGGTCGGCACTATCATGGGCACCCCTGCGTACATGTCGCCGGAACAGGCCGAAGGCAGACCAGCCGACGCGCGCTCCGATATTTTCTCGTTTGGCGCTGTGCTGCACGAAATGCTTTCGGGACACCGCGCCTTCGCGGGCGAATCGGCTGCCGCAATCATCGGCGCCATCATTCACAAGAATCCGGAACCGCTCGAAGCCCCGCCGGCGCTCGAAGCGATTGTGCTCAAGTGCCTTTCGAAATCCCCGGACGAGCGTTTGCAGTCGGCCACGGAACTTCGTCAGGCGCTCGAAGGAGCTTCCACGCTCGGTGCGTCGCGCAGCAGACGGTACGCGATCCCTGTGGCCATTGGCATTGCGGTGCTGGTTCTCACCGCTGTCGTGGTGGCCCTCTACCCGCATTTGCGCGGGTCCGCCACCGGCGCCATTGATTCCATTGCCGTCCTGCCGCTCGAAGATCACAGCAACGATCCCGACGCCGATTACATTTCCGATGGAGTGACGGAGAGCATCAACAATAGCCTGGCGCGGCTGCCGGATCTGAAAGTGATTCCGCACAGCGTCGCGTTCCACTACAAAGGCAAAGCCATGGACGCGCAAAAAATCGGCGAAGAACTCGGCGTTCAGGCGGTGCTGACGGGCCGCGTCGCGCAGCGCGGCGATGACCTTACCATCGGCATGGAGCTCGATGACGTGCGCAGCGGCAAACAATTATGGGGCGAGCAGTACAACCGGAAAATGGCCGATTTGCTGGTGGTGCAGAACGAAATCGCCCGGGCGGTATCGCAGCGCTTGCGTTCGCAACTGACCGCAGCGGACCAGCAGAAGCTGATCAAAGGCTCGACCGATAATCCCGAAGCCTATCAGCTCTACCTAAAAGGCAAATTCTATACGAACAAACTGAGCAAGGAAGGGTTTGCCACAGGCATCGACTACTTCAATCAAGCCATTGCCATCGATCCGAACTACGCGTTGGCCTACAGCGGTCTCGCTTACAACTATATCAATCAGATCGATTGGTTTATGTCTCCCAGCGAAGCGGGGCCAAAGGCCAAGGAAATGGCAGATAGAGCATTGGCGATCGACGAGTCCGACGCGATGGCTCACCTCTCACTGGCGATCGTGACGCATTGGTACGAATGGAATTGGACAGCCGCGGAGCGCGAATACAAGAGAGCCATTGAACTGAGTCCGGATAATTTTGAGCCGCATGTGTACTACGGATGGTTTCTCGCAGCGATGGGTCGCAAGGACGAGGCTATCGCCGAGGCCAAGCGCGCTCAGCAGGCTGACCCGCTGTCGTCGTTGGCAAGTTTCAACATCGGCGCGGTGTTCGTGTTTACGCGCGAGTGGGACCCGGCGATTGCGGCGCTGCACAGCGCCAATCAGCTCGACTCGACTTACTGGTTTGGCGCTAGTTTTCTCGGCCGGGCCTATGAACACGAAGAAAAAATGGCGGAAGCCATGTCCGAGTTTCAGCGCGCGACGGGGCTTGAGAAGGACAATAGTGAGGCTTGGTCAGGACTGGGCTACGCCTACGCGGTGTCCGGGAAAAAGGCGGAAGCGCAAAAGGTCCTCGAGCACTTGAAGGAGATGTCAGCGCACGGCTGGGTCGCGCCCTACAACGTCGCCATCATTTATGTCGGCCTGGGAGAAAAAGATCAGGCATTCGACTGGCTGGAGCGCGCCTACAAAGATCGTTCCTACTATCTCGCCGAGTATCTGCCCACAGATGAGCGTCTAGACGGCATCCGTTCCGACCCGCGCTTCGTCGATCTCCGCCGCCGTGTCGGACTACCACAGTAGCAAATTCCCGCTCTCAATCTTCCTCAGCGCCCTCTGCGTCTCTGCGGTAATCCTCAAACGGTGCAGGTTTGCGCCGGCCGCGCCATCCGCCAAGCCTCTCCTTCATTGATCCAGCGCGATCTCCTTCTTCGTAGCCCGCGAAGAATCGATCAAGCGCACCTTGATCGGAAGCCCGCCCACCGACGGCGCCAACTGCCGCCCAATCTGTTCAAACCCAGCCTGCATCTGCGGATCGTCCCAAACTCCCTCTTTCACCACGAACGATATCGCCGTGCCGTCCTTGCCTTTCGATAATATCACCGAGAATCCCTTGTCCTGAAAATAGCCCGCCGTCTTCAGCGCCTCGCCCAGCGCCTGCGCATCTTGCTTCGTCGCAGAACCCGTGTAGTAGACCTCGTCTTTTGATCCGACGAGCACTTTATGGTCCGCCCAAGGTCCAAGCGCAGCAACCACAATCACACCGCACAACACCGCCAGGAACGCCATACCGACACCCGCCGCCGCCCATCTCGAACTGAGCGCCCCGCCGCGCACCTCATGCTGGTTCACGTCCGCCCCTTGCAAATACTGTGCCGCGCTCTTCGTGCCCAACGCTACACCGATGCCAACTGCAATGCTTGCCGACGACGGCACGAAGTATCCCAGCACGCTTGCCAAAACTGTCGCCACAATCCCGATAACCAGAGCAAGAATTGCTCTCTGCGCCTTTCCCATGCGCCGGTAATTCAGCGCTATCAAAGTAGCTCCAGCCACAGGAGATCCGAGCAACGAGGCGATGAAAACGGAAGTTGCATCAAACAGCCGATAGGCAGGAGCAGGCGCAGAAGATGTCGCCGCACCCCCCGCCGCAGGAGTCAAATAAGTATCCATAAGAGTCCTCTCGCAAAATTAAAGGGCCAGCCACCCAGAACGCGCAGCGGCCTCCACACTCTGCATTGCGCAGAATCCATCGAGGAACCGTCATATCGTCGCCATAATGCTCTGTAATCTGTGCGAGATTTCCGAGACGTGTCAGGGCACGACTTGAGTCGTGCCGCATACGCCGCAATATCAATCCAGCTTTACAGGTGGCGAAAAAATGCCCAACTGTTGTCATCCCTCATCCGCCTAGGCGGATGAGGGATCTGCTTTTGCTTTTGCTTTTTTGCCTTCGTAGGGGCGCCGCTTGCCGCGCCCTCCGACGACCTCACCACAAAATCAAATCCTCGCGCGACGGCGGACTCCGTTGCGTGACAGCATTCTCGACTTTTTCCGCGACCTCGCTAGCCCCTGATCTAAGTCTACTCGCGATCTCTCACAACGCCCCTGGCCCGGCTTTTCTCTGAAATCTCAAATTTGAAATTTGAAATCTCCGAATCCCCAACGCTTCTTTCTTAACTTCGAGCCAAACAGCAAAATCCGGTTGTCTCCTTCCTTCCGCATCTCGAGCCCTGTTAAACTAACGCCCTCATGCCCGACGCATACAAACCGCGCACAAATTCCCCCCTCTGGCTCGGCCTAATCGCCGCACTGTCCGCGGTCTTCTGTAACTTCGCATTCTTTCTGAATCCGCCAGCCCAAAGCGCCATCCCATGGCTCAGTCTAGGGCTAGCGGCAGTCGCGCTCATCTTTCTTGCTCTCGGAGCGAAAAATCTCTTCGCGCAACCACGAACGATCGCGGCAAGAATTTTCGGTGTCGTCGTCGTTCTATTCTCGCTACTGCTATCAGTAGGTTCGATCTTCGGCTTCTACAAAGCCCGCGCTGTTCCCCCATCCACCGACTCGCCGCAAATCGGCCAAAAGGTTCCCGATTTCACGATGACCGACACGCACGGCCAATCCGTCTCCCTGGCCCAACTCTTCGTCCCTACCCCAATGGACGCCGCATCGCCCGCCCCAAAAGCCGTCCTCCTGGTCTTCTATCGTGGCTACTGGTGACCCTACTGCCTCCTCGAGTTACGAGGCATCGAAAAACTACTTCCCGAATTCAAGGCCGCCGGCATCCGCGTGGTAGCCATCAGCGTGGATCCGCCCGATGTCTCGAGTGAACTTGCGGGCAAGGCTGGTTTCACGTTCAC
This sequence comes from uncultured Acidobacteriota bacterium, assembly GCA_963841235.1. GTDB lineage: Bacteria > Acidobacteriota > Terriglobia > Acidiferrales > UBA7541 > Palsa-147. The sequence continues at coordinate 266,598 of CAWJBU010000007.1, forward strand.
GATTCTTTCCGATCCGCAGGCGGAAGCAATTCGCCGCTATCACCTTCTCCACGTCGGCGGCGGTCCCGACGGCCACGACATCTCCCGCCCCGCCGAATTTCTCCTCGATTCAACCGGCACAGTCCGCTGGCGAAATCTAACCGAAGACGTACGCGTCCGCGCCCGCGCCAACGAAATGCTAGCAGTAGCCAGAACTCTTCAGTAGGCGCCGGTCCGCCTAGGCGGAGGCCCGGTTTACGGTTAGGTTTTGTATTTGTAGGGGCCGGGGTTCACCACCGGCCCGCTGTACGGTCAGGTCTTGTATTCGTACGGGCGCCGCTTGCTGCGCCCGCGTAACCCACACCGAAACGTTAGCCATTCACCTCCACGCAACCGCTCGGTCTTGAATCACCAGATTTGGCGCACCTCTCGTGCCTCGTGCCGCATCCCCGGCGCTGATGCCCGATTCCACAGCACGCCCCATGTGCATTTCTCCCAAATCCATGCTAGCTTCGATTTAGGAGGCAGAAAATTGAAGTCTGGCATCAAATCCGGCGCCGCCGCAGAAAGCGACTCAAACCAAACCACGAATCGGTTGTGTAGTGTCCAAGTTCGAGATCGCTTGAAATTCGGCGGGTGGAGGGAACCCCCGCGCTCCTGCCCGGGAGCCGTTGCAGTTAAGTGGCAGCCCCCGCATCCATGCGGGGGAGGAGCGCTTCAGCGCTCCGAAAACGCAGCGCGATCAACAAAGCGCTTTAGCGCTGGGCACTTCGCAGCCAATCCATCAAGCACCTCCACCATAAACATCCCGTTCACCGCCACAAACACCGAGGCCCCGAACTCGCGCAACTTGGAGCTTTGGCCATCCAAATTCCGAAACTCGCACCTTCGAAATCTGTTTCGGTTAGAAAGCACCCCGATCCTTTGTTTTCTTGAACTTACGAGAGGTTTTAATTGAACCCTTGTTTCGGTCAGAAACTAAGCTCCGCCATCTTTCTGCTAAGATTGGAAAGGACAAAAGGACTCCCAAATTGAACCACCAGCGCCACAAAACGGTCGGCGTAAAAGTCGGCAAAATCCAAGTCGGCGGCGGCGCTCCAGTCGTCGTCCAGTCCATGACCAACACCGACACGGTGGACATCGCCTCGACCGCCCGCCAATGCCTCGAGCTAGCCGAAGCCGGCTCCGAACTCGTCCGCATCACGGTGAATATTCCCGAAGCCGCCGCCGCAGTCCCCGAAATCAAACAGCGCCTCCTCGATGCAGGCTGCGACGCCCCAATCATCGGCGACTTCCACTACAACGGTCACGTCCTTCTCACCAAATATCCGAAATGCGCCGAGTCTCTCGACAAATACCGCATCAACCCGGGCAACGTAGGCCACGGCGATCGCCGCGACGAACAATTTTCCACAATTTGCAAAGTAGCCCGCGACCACGGCAAGCCAGTTCGCATCGGCGTCAATGGCGGCTCCCTCAATCAAGAGCTGGTGATGCAAAAAATGCAGGAGAACACCGACAAAGATCTCGGCCGAACCTCCGAAGAAATCATCAACGAGTGCATGGTCCTCTCCGCGCTGCAATCGACGGAGCTAGCACTCGAAAATGGCCTGCGCAAAGATCAAATCATCATCTCCTGTAAAGTTTCCAGGCCGAATGATCTCCTCGCAATCTACCGCGACCTCTCATCGAAAACCGACCAACCGCTGCATCTCGGCCTCACCGAGGCCGGTATGGGCGCGAAAGGCTTGGTCTGGTCCGCAGCCGCGATGGGAATTCTTCTCGGCGAAGGCATCGGCGACACAATCCGCATCTCGCTCACGCCGCGGCCCGGCGGCGATCGACGCGACGAAGTTTACGCCGCCTGCGAGCTGCTCCAGGCCCTCGGCCTGCGCTCCTTCGCTCCCAGCGTCACCGCCTGCCCCGGCTGCGGCCGCACCACCAGCACAACATTTCAAGAATTAGCCGAGCGCATCCAAGGCTACGTCCGCGAAAAAATGCCGCAGTGGAAGCTGCAATACGACGGCGTCGAAGCCATGACGCTCGCGGTGATGGGCTGCATCGTCAACGGTCCCGGCGAATCCAAAGCCGCCAACATCGGCATCAGCCTGCCAGGCACCGGCGAAGCGCCAAGCTGCCCGGTTTACATCGACGGCCAAAAATTCGTCACGCTCAAAGGCAACTACGACGAACTCAACGAAGCCTTCCGCAAATTGATCGACGACTACGTCACCACAAAATATCCCAGACGCGATCCCGCCACCGCACACGCCGAATCGAGGAGTCCCCTTGCCGCCTCGAACCTCCGAGTCATCGCCTAACTCGCCGCCACCCGAACCCGCAGCTCAAACTCACGCCGAATTCGCGGCACCGCCCGCCAACTGGCAACGCGGCTTTTGGGCGCTCATCGCCACGCAATTTCAAGGCGCCTTCAGCGACAACATCCTCAAGTGGGTCGTCAGCTTCATCGTTCTCGACATGGCGATTCCGCAAGAGCAGCGCGACCGCCTTTTCGTCCTGATCATTCCGCTGCTCTTCGCAGTTCCCTTCCTACTTTTCTCGATGACCGGCGGCTACTTCGCCGACCACTACAGCAAACGCTCGGTGGCCATCGGAACGAAATTCTTCGAGATGGCCGTGGCGCTGCTCGCCGTTGCGGGCTTGGCGATGCACAGCCTTCCCGTCGAATGTGCCGCAGTTTTTCTCATCAGCACGCAAGGCGCGCTCTTCGGTCCGACAAAATATGGCCTGCTACCTGAGTTGCTGCCCGAGCCGAAACTTTCATGGGGCAATGGAATTCTCGAGCTCGGCACATTTCTCGCAATCTTGATTGGCACGCTCGTCGCGGGCGAGCTCTCGACAATTTTTCACGGCCGCGAATACTGGTCTGGCGTGATTTTGATCGGGCTGGCCTGCGTTGGACTCCTGACCAGCACGGGAATTTCGCGCCTGCCCGCCGCGCGTCCCACGAGCCGCTTCAACTGGAATCCTCTGGGCGACCTGCTCGACCAAATCGGATTGATTCGCAAGGACCGCGTTCTTTCGCTTGCGGTCATTGGCAACGTTTATTTCTGGTTTCTCGGCTCGCTGCTTCTTCTCAACGTAGTGCTCTATGCGAAAGATATCCTGCACGCCACGGACGCGCGTACGAGCCTGCTGCTTGGATTTCTCTCCATCGGCATTGGAATCGGCAGCTTCGCTGCCGGCTATCTTTCGGGCAACAAGATCGAATACGGATTAATTCCGCTCGGAATGATTGGCATGACGATTGTTTCCGCGCTGCTCTTCCGCCACGGCCTGTCCTACAACTCGGTCGCCGTGTTGCTGAGCATCTTGGGATTCTTCGCCGGCTTCTTCGCTGTACCCATCAACGCGTTGATTCAGCATCGTCCTGATCCCGCGACGAAAGGCGGAATTCTCGCCGCGGCGAATCTCCTCTCGTTCGTGGGCATCGCCGCGCAACCGGTTGCGCAATACGCCATGATTTTTGTTGGACATCCGAATCCCGCAACCGTTTTCCTAATTTGCTCCGTGATGACGCTTGCGGCCACGGTTTACGTCTGCTGGATGCTGCCGGATGCGCTGCTGCGACTGCTGCTGTGGATGCTGACGCACACTTTCTACAAAATCCGCGTGGACAACCGCGAAAACATTCCCGAGCGTGGCGCGGCGCTGTTCGTGGCGAATCATCTTTCGCTTGTGGATGCTCTGCTGCTGATCGCCGCGTGCGACCGGCCGATCCGATTTCTGATTTTCGAGGATATTTACAATCATCCGGTCGTCAGGCCGTTCGCGTCGATTCTCCATGCAATTCCGATTTCTTCGACGCAGCGTCCGCGCGATTTGATCCACGCGCTACGGACCGCGAGCGAGGCGATACGCAACGGCGAGATTGTCTGCATCTTTGCGGAAGGTGAAATCACGCGCCTCGGCCGGCTGCTTCCCTTCCGTCGCGGCTTCGAGCGCATCATGCAGGACGTGGAAGCGCCAATCATCCCGGTGAGCCTCGATGGAGTTTGGGGCAGCATCTTCAGCTATGAAGGCGGACGATTCTTCTGGAAATTCCCGCGGCAGTTTCCCTATTCGCTTTCGGTGAGTTTCGGCACGCCGCTGCAGCACGATGCGACGCCATTCCAGGTGCGGCAATCGGTGCAGGACATGCAGAGCCGCGCATTTCAATATCGCCGCCCGCGGCTCCGAACTTTGCCGTCGGCGCTGATCCATACCGCGCACCGGCATCCGCTGCGGTTTGCGATGGGCGACGCGCGGCGCCCGCGCGTGAAATGGGGCGCGGTGCTGCTCAGTTCGATTTTCCTGGCGCGGCGGCTCAAGAAAACCTGGCAGGACCAGGAAATGGTGGGCGTGCTGCTGCCTCCGTCGGTGCCGGGCGCGATGCTCAACTTCGCCGCGATGCTCGCGGGCAAAGTGCCGGTGAATCTGAACTACACATCGTCGAATGAAACGCTTGCGTCGTGCGGCGAACAGTGCAAGTTGCAGACCACCATTTCGACGAAGATGCTGCTCGATCGCCTGCCGATCAAACCGCCGGGAATCACAATTCTTCTCGAAGAAGTTGCAGCGAAGCCGCGGATCAGCGAGAAGATCATCGCGGCGCTGCTCTGGCCGCTTCCGGCGCGTTTGCTCGAGCGCGTGCTGAGCGGGAAGCGGCGTTCGCATCTCGACGATCTGGCGACCATTGTTTTCTCAAGCGGCAGCACGGGTGAACCGAAAGGCGTGATGCTGACGCACTTCAACATTGTGTCGAATGTGGAGCAGACGGCGCAGGCCATAAAGCTCGATCGCCACGACAGGCTCCTCGGCGTTCTGCCGTTCTTTCATTCCTTCGGATTCTCGGTGACGCTATGGCTTCCGGCCGTGATCGGAATTGGCGCCGCCTATCATCCGAGCCCGCTCGATTTTGGGGCCATCGGCGCGCTGATTCGCGAATACCGAGTTACGTTTTTGATTTCGACGCCGACCTTCCTGCAAGGCTACCTGAGAAAATGCTCACCCGAAGATTTCGGCAGTTTGCGTCTCGTGATCGTGGGCGCAGAAAAACTGCCGGAGCGCGTGGCGGCGGCATTTGAGGATCGTTTCGGTATCCGGCCGCTCGAAGGATATGGCTGCACGGAATGTTCGCCAGTAGTGGCGGTGAACACGCTTGACTATCGCGCGCCGGGATTCCGGCAAGTGGGCGCGAAGCGCGGCTCGATTGGCCATCCGCTGCCCGGGATGACGGTGCGCATCGTGGACCCCGAAACGCGCGAGCCGGCGCCGCTCGGGCAGCCGGGATTGCTGTTGGTGCGCGGGCCGAATGTGATGCAAGGCTATCTCGGCAAAGAGAAGACAACCGCTGAAGTATTGCAAGACGGCTGGTACGCGACCGGCGATATCGCCACGCTCGATGAAGATGGATTCCTGACCATCACGGATCGTTTGAGCCGCTTCAGCAAAATTGGCGGTGAGATGGTGCCGCACATCAAGGTGGAAGAAAAGCTGCACGAACTCGCCGGCGCGACGGAAATGAGTTTCGTGGTCACCGGAGTGCCAGATGGGAAGAAGGGCGAGCGGTTGGTGGTGTTGCACTCGTTGACGGACGAGGAATTGAAGACTGTGCTGGATTCCTTGCCACATTCGGGATTGCCGAATTTGTGGATTCCGCGAGCGAATCAATTTTTTCATGTTGAGGATTTCCCGCACCTGGGATCGGGGAAGCTCGATTTGCGGAAGGTGCGCGAGGAAGCTATCGATCTTTCGAAGCAAGAATGATGTCCTTCCGAGGTTGTGTGCGGGCGTGATTGAACGGCGCGGTCGCCGGAGGGCGCAGCAAGCGGCGCCCCTACGGGAGTCATGGTTGCGCGAAGAAGCGATAGACCTGTCGAAACAAGAATGATTGACGGCTTGCTGCGCACAGCGATGCAGTGAACGAAAATCCCCACGCGCAACTACGGCGTATGGGGCACTCCGCGTTGTAAAGGCATTTCAGATTTGAAATTTCAGATTTCAGATGGAAGAGAAGAAACAGGGCGCAAACTGATTGCGCCTTGGTGGCATACGGTCTCCGTTATTTTGATTCTTGGATTTTTTGCTTATCGCGGGGCGCAGCCGCAGGAGCGGCCTAGCCCGCTTGGCGGTGCGGTGGGGTCGCAGGCAACTTCGTTCACGTTGCAGTACCTCATTTTGATCGGCGCTGAAATTTTGCTGGCTTACTGGGTGTTTGTCGGCGTGCATTGGCGCGGAGGGACGCTTTGGGATCTGGTGCGCGGCCGGTGGGCGAATTGGCGGGATGTGCTGCGGGATTTCGCGATTGCTTTGCCGTTCTGGGTGATCTGGGAAGCTACGGCGCTGCTTTGTGTGCGAATTTTGTACACGGAATCAACGCCGGCCGGGTTCTATCACATTCCTGCTGGGCTCGCGGAAATCCCAGCCTATTTCTTGCTTTGCATCGTGGTTGGATTCTGCGAAGAGCTCGTGTTTCGTGGGTATTTTCTGCAGCAGTTTCACGCGATGACGGGGAGCCTCGCCGCCGGCGTTGCGCTGCAGGCGATCGTTTTCGGCTTGGTGCACTCGTACAAGGGCTGGCGGCAAGTTGTCGTAATCACCGTGCTTGGCGTGCTCTATGGCTTGCTTGTGGTGTGGCGGCGGAGTTTGCGGGCTAGCATGATTGCTCATGCGTTCGGCGATATGTACGAAGGATTTCTGAAATTCCTTTTGCCTTGGCATCCCTGAATCGGGACACCTGAAACCCAGTGCCAAACCGGGGGCGTGTGAACCCGCCCCCCTACTAATCTACGGTGAGCGCGATATCTGTGGTGTGAACGGTGCCGCCGTCTGTGGGCGTGCCGGTGATTACCAGCGTGAATTTGCCCGTCGGGGTGCCACCGCTGCCGCCTCCGCAGCCGGCGATAAGGACGCAGGCGAGAGCGGCAGCGGCGAAGCTTAGGCGCACGGCACGGCGACGAGTGAGCGCAAATGCCGCGAGCATGGCGAGGCTGACAACGACGACCGGAATGGTGCCCGGGAAATTGCCGGGCGTGCGCTCGTTTCGCGACAACGGAGGAACGTGCGACGCGGCCATTACCGTCACGGTGGATGCCACGGCATCCGTGCCGTCGAGTGGAATCGTGGCCGGTGAAAGCGTGCAGGTGGCGTCCATCGGCGCGCCGGAACAAGTCAGGTCTACCGTCTGCGTGGAATTGTCAATCGGCGTGACGGTGACCGTGAACGTGACCGTACTGCCGCGCGAGACGCTCTCGGATCCGGGGCCGGTCAGAGTGAAATCGAGGCCGCCGGTGCCGGTGATCGGGACGACTTGCGGGCTGCTGGGATCGTCGTCGGTGAAAGTCAGGCTGGCTGCGGCGACGCCTTCTGCGGTCGGAAGAAAACTGATGGTGACGGTGCAGGATTTGTTCGGAGCGAGAGAGACACCGCATGTGGTGGCGGAAGAATATTCGGCAACTTGCGCGCCTGAGAGAACCGGCGGGGCGGAGAAATTGAGAGTGGCCGAGGAATTATTGGTGATGGTGACGAGTTGCGGCTGGCTCGGGATGTTCAGCAGCACGCTACCGAAATCGATCGATGCCGGAGACACGTTGATGACGGCGTTGGCGGAAAGCTTAGCGACGAAGCCGTTTGAATTGCCGCTCGAAGCTTTGAAGTTCGGGAGCAGAGCCCCCGAGGTAGTGGGAAAGTCCGCGGAGAAAGATTGACCCGCGATGTAGGCGCTGCCAGAGGGCTCGAGAGCGATTCCGAGACCAACATCGCCGCTCGGATTGCTGCCGCCGAAAGTCGTGGAGTAGAGGAATACGGTTCCTGCCGAGTTGAGCCGGGTGAGAAACGCGTTGCCTCCGGCGCTCTTCGGCGCAGATTGAATGGCACCAGGAGTGGTTGGGAAATCAGAAGAAGTGGCAAAGCCGGTGACGTTGGCGCTGCCTGTGGCATCGACGGCAATTCCAAAGCCCTCATCGGGGCCGTTGGTGCCACTGAGATACGTGGAATAGACGAGGTCGCTTTTACCGCCGCCGGCTGGATTGATCTTGGACACGAAGGCGTGGATATTAGGTCCCGTAGTGCCGGGAATCGGAGCTGAAGGTGTGACCGGAAAGTCAGAGGCCTGCGTAAAGCCCGTAAGATACGCCGCGCCGCTCGAGTCGAGCGCGAGCGACACTCCAACGCCTCCGTTGCCACCCGTACCGCCAAGAAAAGTGGAGTAAGCAAAAGCGCTCCCGCCAGAGTTCAATTCCGTTAGGAACGCGTTGAAGCTCCCACCGCCGGGAATTATAGTCTGAAAAGCTCCAGTCGTTGTCGGGAAATCGGGGGAATCGGTGGCGCCGACCACGAAGGCGTCATTCGAAGAATCAAGTTGCACAGCTTCGGCAGCATCTGTGATTCCAGATCCGCCGAGATACGTGGAGTAAACGAGCGAAGTGCCGTCGGCGCTGAACTTTGTGACAAACGCGGTGGATGAGGAAGCGCGAAGCGTCCCCTGAATAGCGCCCTGCAAAGGGAAATCTCCAGACGACGTGATGCCGACGACGTAGGCCGATCCGGCGGAATCGACGGCGACGCTTGTTCCAAGGTCGCCGTTGGCTCCAGTACCGCCGAGAAATGTGGAATACAAGAGAGCAGTCGCGGTGGGATTCAACTCGAATGCGAACGCGTTTCCTGTGGCGCTTTTCAACGTGCTTTGAAATGCGTTGACGGAGGGAAAGTCTGGAGACGAAGTCGAGCCCGTAACGAACGCATCGCCTTGCGAATCGACCGTGATGCCATTGCCGATATCACCCGTGGCGCCGGTGCCGCCCAGATACGTGGAATAGAGGAGCGTTGAGCCGTTGGGAGTGAGCTTGGAGATGAAGGCGTTTGTATGCGTGCCATGGAGACTGGTTTGGAGGACGCCGTTCGTGGTCGGGAAATCGGTGGAGCTGGTCTCGCCGGTGATGTAGGCGTTGCCGTTGGTGTCTACGAAGATCCCGTTGGCCGAATCAGAGGTCGTTCCGCCGAGGAACGTGGAATATTGAATGACTGGATCGAAGATAAGAGCGCGGTTGGAGTCGTAGGAGCCCAGTTGCAGGCTGATTTCGTTGTTGCTCGCTAGGACGTATGAGCCTTCTACTTTCTCGCGGCGGTTGCCAATCAGTTGAAAGATCTCGGGGCGATTTAGGCGGACTTCGCCGGCTGCTGTGGCGATTCGTAGATCGCCGGTTGGCGATGTCTTGAGCGAATCGGCGCCCGCGATTTTCAGGCGGATTTGCGACGGATCGGCGTGAGGGGCGATGTTGAAATCAAATTCCAGGTCGCGGCCGGAACCGTAGTAAACGAGATCTACGCCGGGATAAATGGCGTGATAGGCGACGCGGGAGAAACTTGGGATTGCGGTGCGCCAGCGGGTGGGATCGTTGCCGATGAAATAGCTTGTTGTGCCGGGCAACGGATCGAGGCCGGAAATTTTGGCATCGGGATTCGCGCCGAGTATGGAAAACCGGATCACAGTGAACTTATGCTCGACTGCCTGCCTCGCGGATTTGGAGAGGATTGCAGGAATTGCCGTTGCCTTTTTCGTCAACCGGGAATCGGCCGGCTTGGTGACGACCAGGACGGCCTCGGTGTTCGCGAGGAACAGCTCGGAGCCCGAGCCGCGGGCTAGGAACTTGACGCGAGGATCGGCTTGGCCGCGATTGGCTTCGAAGCGCAGCGGGAGATTGCCGTAGGCGGAGGAGATGGAGAGCTTCGAAACAGGCGGCGCTGTTTGCGATGGCGATGCTGCAAGGTGCGCGTGGGCGAGTTGAGCGTGGTTCGCGCGGCTGTTTGTAGGATGCAGTAGTGCCGCTACCGATGCGGTGAAGAGCGCACCCACTATCAAATAGCTTGCCGCGCTGTCACTGACGCGCGGAAATCGTCTTATGAATTGCATTCGTCTCCCCAATTAAGGCCGGAACACACCTTGGGCCTGGAAGTATTGTCCACAGATGCCGCGAAAGCGAAAGAAGTTTGCTGGGCGGAGGCCCGGTTGCGACGGTTCAATCGATCCCACGCTCAATTTTTCCGGCTGGCGAGCAACCGGAGATACGAGCGTGGGGAAGAACCCGAGCAACACGACCTCAGTGGCTAAAGCCAATCAAATTAGAGACGCATTCGGCATGACTGAAGTCATGCCCTGACAAATCCCAGTTGCTGTCAAACGAACTCTAATCGCACGCCGCGGCGGAATCAATCGTTAGACGGCATTGCTCGACGACCCGGTTACCGTTAAAAAATTGAGAACTTTACGTGCAGGAATTTCTTCGGGTCCTTTCTGAAATCGGCGATCAGGCCGCGCATGTCGCCGGTCACGCCAGTCAAATTGTCGTAGAGCTGCGGATCGGTGAAGAGTTTGCCCGCGCTGCCCTGCATGGAATTGAGCTTGGCGGTGGCATCGCGAACGTTGGCGGAGGCGTCGCGCAGATTGTTGAAAAGCGTTTCGTCGTTGGCGAGCTTGCCGAGGCTGCCCTTTCCGGCGCGTACGTCGGAGAGAACGGCGTTGCCGTTGTCGAGAAATTGGTGGGCGCTATCGTAAACGGCCGGATCGTAGACAAATTTGCCGAGAGTACCGCGCTGATCTTTCACGGCGGCGAGAACATCATCGGCGTGGCCGATCGCGGAGTTGGCCTTTTGGTAGAGCTCGTCGTTCGTCATGAGCTTGCCGAGGCTTCCCTGCCCAGAGCGCAGATCTCCGGCCATGGCGTCAATTTTTGCGGCGCTGGCGTTCAGATGATCGTAAAGCTGATTGTCGGTGAGCAGCTTGCCGAGGGTGCCGCGGCCCCTCTTCACATCGGCGACGATGTCGCTGACGTCGCTGGCGAGAGTGCCGAGATTTTCTTCGAGCTCGATGCCGCGCGCGACAATTTGCTGGATGGCCTTTTCTTCCTGGCTCGGGACCGTCGAGCCATTCTGCAGCGGAGTGCCGGTGAGTCCGCGGCTGATGCTGACGTAGCGATTGCCGAGAAGCCCCTGCGTGACGAGGCTGGCGAAGGAATCGGTGCGGATATTTTCCTGGAAGCGCTTGTCGATGCGCATGGTGACGGCGATGTTGTAGATGCGCTCCGTCGGATTCTTATTTAGGGAGATGGACTCGACATTGCCGACCTTGACGCCGCTCAGACTGACGTCCGCGCCCACGTCCAAGTTCTCGACTTCCGGGAGATAAGTCGTGAGGCGATACTTCGGGCCGAAGGTGCCCCCGCCTGTGACGTAGAAGATCGCTGCGGCCATGATGAATAAGCCGACGAGCACGAACACGCCCACGCGCAGCTCGGTCCAGGTCAATTGCTTTCGTTGCGCCATCATTCCCTCCTAAATTTGCGACTTCCCCCGATCGCGATGCTCTCACTCCGCTGCGACCAGGAATTGTCTCAGATACTTGTCCTTCGAAATCAATAGATTGTCGGCCGCATCCCGGAAATAGATTTCGCCATTGCGAAGAACCAGGACGTTGGTCGGCGCAACGTCCGGCCGCTCGCCATTGCGCGGCAATTGCACCACGCGATTGGAGGCGGGATCGAAGCGAAAATTGGCCAGGCCGAAGGCGTCCTGCAAACGATGCGTGGCGATGGCCGAGGTCACCCCGAGAGTGTCGCGCAGGCGCATGATCAGCGTGATGATGGTCTGCGAGGTGACGGGATCGAGACCGGCGGTGGGCGAATCGTAAAACACAATCGGCGGATGATCGACCAGAGCGCGGGCGATGGAGACGCGGCGGCGCATCCCCCCTGACAGCTCGGCGGGGAATTTTTCGATGGCGTCTTCCATCTCGACGAAACGAAGCGCTTCGCGGACGCGCGGCTCGATCTCGTCCTCGGTGATTTTTTCTTCGCGAAGCCGGAAGGCTACGTTGTCGTCCACATTGAGGGAGTCGAATAACGCGCCTTCCTGAAAAACAAAACCGATACGCCGCCGGAAATCGAGAAGTTGTACTTCATCCAACTGGCCGAGATCCTGGCCCATGACCCAAATGCGACCGGAGTCAGGACGCAGCAATCCGGCGGCGAGTTTGAGGACGAGTGTTTTTCCAGAGCCGCTCTCGCCGAGGAGGATGGACGTTTCGCGCGGGGCGATTTCGAAGGAGATACCGCGAAGGACCTCGGTGTCCTCGAATCCGAGGTGCACTTTGTCAAAGACCACGAGCGGTTCGCCCGGCGAGGTTCCTGGCATTCAGTCTCCGGCAATCGTCCACCGCGCGAGCACGAAACGCGGGACCGGTGGACCGCCATGATTATAAGTCGGAATGGGATAATTTGGGCGAGAGCGCGAGAGGCGGCTCAAGGAAACATGTAGAGGAAGACTTTTGAGAGAAACGTGTCGGCGACGATTACGGTGACCGAAGCGATCACGACGGCGCTGGTGGTGGCGCGACCGACGCCCTGTGTGCCGCCGCGCACGCGCAAGCCTTGATAGCAGCCGATCGTGGACAGGATCAAGCCGAAGACCAGCGGCTTCAACATGCCCTGCATCAGATCGCCGAAGTCCAGGGCGTTAATCGCGCGATGCCAGAATTCCGCGGGGCTGAGGCGCAGTTGGAAATAAGACACGAGGAAGCCACCGACGAGCCCGACGAAATCGGAGACGGCGGTGAGCAGAGGGAGCATCAGAACCGTCGCGATCACGCGCGGGGTGACGAGTTTGCGCGATGGATCAGTGCCGAGGGCGCGCATGGCATCGACTTGCTCGGTGACTACCATTGAGCCGAGTTCGGAAGCTATGCCGGACGCGTTGCGGCCCGCAACTAGCAGTGCGGTGATGGTCGGTCCCAGCTCACGCACGAGCGCGAGTGAAACTGCGTCGCCCGTCAGGGCGGTCTCGCCGAAGCGTTGGAATTGCGCGGCGGTCTGCAAGACCATCACGACACCTATGAAGAAGCCGGTGGTGATTACGATAGGCAACGAGCCGACGCCGATGTTGTCCATCTGCGCGAGAGTGTCGGTCCAATACCAGGGTGGAGTGAAAATATTTGTGAGCGAGCGCGCGACGAGAACACAATAATCCTGAAAGGCGAGAACCTGGCGCTTGAGGGACTCGGTCACAACGCCGGTGAGGGTTGGACTCTCGGTTGCGTCAAGCATGAGTGGTCATGATACGCGGTGCGCCGGGCCGGGAGAAGCGTATCGTTCGAGGCGCAAGGCGTCAAGCCGCAGACACACCGCGCTTACTTTTGCTTTGCGGCTTGAATGGATTGTAGGTACTTCACCAGGTTGTCGACCCTTACGTATCCGCGGTCAACGTCCTCTTCCACCTGATGAAAGATGGGGCCCCAGACGGGCATTTCGCGAGAGCCGTGAGAGGCGATGACGTGGTCGCCGGTGATGATTCGCCGGACGCGATCCGTCGGGAATTTGCCGTCGTTCATCTGCGCCACGATGGTGAGATCGGGGACCGTGGCTTTCAAAGCGGAGGCAGCGGGACCGTGGCCTTTGGCGTCCTTGCCGTGGCAAGAGGCGCAGTAGGCGCGGAAGAGATCGGGGCCTTCGACAGAGCGGATGAGCTTTTGAAATTGTTCGTCCGATTGCGGCTTCGATTGGGCCTGCGCTGTGGCTAGAGGCGCGGCGACGAGCGCGAGCCCCAAAACTAAGATTGCCTGTATCGTGGTACGAAACTGATGGCTCGCGATCTGCATGTCAGCGGGCTCTCGCTTTCTATAAGCCAAAAATTGAGACGAGGAAGGATTCAGTCCGTGGAGAAGGTATCACTTCGCATCGACAGGCGCAAAGCACTGCGAGAGGGAGTTCGAGTGCGGGCTAGTGGCTTGCAGAAAAGTGAGCATCGCAGTGGGGCGAGAAGCTGTGGCGCAAGCCTTTTCGCAAGCCGCTTCAGGGAGCCAGCGCTAAAGCGCATCATCAGAGACGGAGTGTTTTTCCGGACCGCTGAAGCGCTCCTCCCTCGCATGAATGCGAGGGCTACCACCGAAATGCGGGGGCTGCCCCCGAGATGCGGCGACTCCCATCGGAATGCGGGACTACGGCGATTGGCCGAGCTTTACGCTTTTGGGAGCGTCCGGTAAGATACCGCGTTTGCGTTGATGCACGGGGCGCATTTCTACGATGCTGCGATTTTTTACGGCTGGCGAGTCGCACGGGCAGGCGCTGGTCAGCTGGATTTCCGGCTTGCCTGCGGGTGTGCCGGTGGATCTGGCGTTTGTGGATCGGGAGCTGCACCGGCGGCAGCTTGGATTTGGGCGTGGCGGGCGGCAGCGGATCGAGCACGATCGAGCGGACGTGCTGGCGGGCGTGCGGCACGGACGGACGATTGGGGCTCCGATTGCGATTCGGATCGAGAATCGCGATTGGCCGAATTGGGAGAAGGCGCTGCCGATCGAGGATGTCGAGGGCGCGGAGGATTCGCGGAAGAGTTTGACGGCGCCGCGGCCGGGACATGCGGATCTTGCCGGAGCGCTGAAATTCAATTTTCATGATGCGCGGTATGTGCTGGAGAGAGCGTCGGCGCGAGAGACGGCGGCGCGCGTGGCGGCCGGAGCGCTGGCGAAATTGCTTTTGCGCGAATTTGAAGTCCGCGTGCTGAGCCATACGATTGGAGTTGGGCGAGTGAAGCTCGAGCGACGGGCAAGCTGGGAGGACATTGAGATTGTTTGCGAGAATCTCGAATCGCCGTTGCGCTGCGTGGATGATGAGACGGAGACGAAGATGAAGGCAGAAGTGGATCACGCGCTGCGGGCTGGGGATTCCGTGGGCGGAGTTTTTGAAGTGGTGGCGCGCGGAGTTCCGCCGGGGCTGGGTTCGCATGCGCAGTGGGATGAAAAGTTGGATGGACGGCTGGCGCAGGCGGTGATGTCGATTCAGGCTGTGAAGGGCGTGGAGATCGGCGACGGAGTTGCGGGGGCCTCGAGTCCTGGGTCGGAAGTGCAGGATGAGATTGGATACGACTTGGGAAGGAAGCGATTTCATCGCAGCGCGAATCGGGCTGGGGGGATTGAGGGCGGGATCACGAACGGAGAGGATGTAGTGGTGCGCGGGTATCTGAAGCCGATTTCGACTTTGCGGCGGCCGTTACTTAGCGCGGATTTGGTGACGAAAGAGCCGGTGAAGGCGGCTTATGAGCGGTCGGATATTTGCGTCGTGCCTGCGGCGGGGGTGGCGGGGGAGGCCATGGTGGCGTTTGTGTTGGCGGGGGCGTTTATCGAGAAATTTGGCGGGGATTCGATGGAGGAGACGCGGCGGAATTATGACGGGTATCGGCGGCAGTTGGATGAATTTTGAGATGGGGGCAATTGAAGCGGGAAAGGCCGGAGAGGAAATTTCAAATTTGAAATTTCAGATCAGTACTGTCCCATCATAAGTTGAACAGATTCAGTTGCGTACGCGGATCGCCATCGTCGAGGTTGTCGGCGATGTGAGAAAACCCTGATAAAAGCGGGGTTTTCTCGAAAAGAGTGATGCTGAGAACTTGCAGGATTTTGTAGAGACTCAGGTCCAGTTGCGTCTTTTTTTTGATGATGGCCACGAGCACGTAGATGGTGATGGCCACCCAGATTTGCGTCTTCACCGCATTCTCCGAAGTGCCGAAGAAGGCCTGGATATGAAGATGTTGTTTGATCCAGCGAAAAAACAACTCCACACGCCAGCGAGCGCGATACAGTTCGGCAATGGTGAGTGCGGGAAGCAGGAAGTTGTTGGTCAGAAAAACCAGACGCATCTCTTTCTCGGCATCGAAGTAGTGGATGCGGCGCAGCGGATCGGGATACAGACGCGCCGTCTTCGGGCCGGTGAGTTGAATGGTCTGATCCGCCCGCAGTCCCGTGGCATGGCACACCGGCCGCCAGTCGCGTCGCCAGCACTTTGTCGTTTGCCGGGCACGGGTGATGAAGAAAGCGCAGCCTTGTTTGAGCACGTACAGACGGGCGAAGTCCAAATAGCCGCGGTCGAGCAGATAAAAAGCGCCGGCCTCGGGCAGCAGTTCGTCGAGGATGTTGATGTCGTGCACCGCGCCGCTGGTCACATAAACATTGGTCGGAATGCTGCCGCGCAGATCGAGCAGCGTATGCACTTTGACGGCACTCTTGCGGCGGCGGAACTGCGCCCAGGGAAACAGCGCCAAACACAAATCGATGGTGGTGGAATCCAGAGCATAGATGGTCTGATCCAACTCCACGCCGAACGGTTCGTCGCGATACAACGCGCGAGCCTTGGCGATGAGCACGCGCGCGAAATCGGCAAAGATCCGCCAGTCGCGAGTTTCGTTGGCGTGTGCCAGCGTGTTGCGGGAAATGCGGCCGCGGAAACCCAGGTGATAAAGCTTCGCGTGTTGCGAGCGCAGACACGCTTCGATGTCTCGCAAACTTTCGCGCCCGGCGAGTTGCGCGAAGGCCAAGCAGAGAAACTGATCCCAGCACGAGAAACTCTGCACCTTGTACTCGCCCCGGTAACGTTGAACGCAACGGCGAAAATCCGGCAGCGGAAGAAAATCCATCACCTGCGCAAAGATCGTTCGGCCACTGTTCATACACCATTCCCTCCGACGCTCCGGAATGGCAGTAGCGTAGCCGGAAATTCAAATCGATTTCGCTCCTTTTCACGCTCAAATCCCGCATTCGCAGCAACTTATGGCACATTCCGATTTCAACGTTGGGACAGCACTGATTTCAGATTTGAAATGGCTTTGGGGGCATCGAAATCATTCGCGACTTTGATGGGACGTGGAAAGAGCGCGGAGCGAGAGGCGGGGGTAAATGGCGAGTAGTGCGATGATGGCTTCTGTGGCGGGCGCAGCAAGCGGCGCCCCTACGACCGACTTCGGTGACGAGCGCGGGGTTATGGAGCGATGATCCATCCAATTGTGAAATATGGGTCGGCGGTGCTTGAGGCACCTAGCAAGACAGTGGAGAAATTTGACGCGAAGCTTGCGGAGTTAGTGACCGACATGTTCGAGTCGATGTATGCAGCTTCGGGCGTGGGGCTGGCTGCGCCGCAGATTGGGATTGGCGTGCGCTTGGCAGTGATTGACGTTTCGCTGGGGAAAAATTCAGAGGCCAAGATTGTTTGCGCGAATCCGGAGATCATTCACGTGGAAGGCGAGCAGCGCGAAGAAGAAGGGTGCCTTTCGGTGCCGGGATTTCGCGGATACGTGATGCGGCCGCAATACGTTACCGTGCGGGCGCAGGATGCTTCGGGCAAGGAATTCGAGATGCGCGGCGAAGGATTGCTGGCGCGGGCTTTTTGCCATGAGATCGACCACCTCAATGGAATTCTCTTCATTCAGCACCTCAGCATGTTGAAGCGGGACCTCATCAAACGGAAAATCCGGAAGCTGAAAAAAGCCGGGGAGTGGTAAATCCTCGTGGCGTTGCGCATTCTTTTTTGCGGAACGCCGGAATTTGCAGTTCCGTCTCTACGCGCGCTGCTCGCCGCGCCTGACATTTCCATCGAAGCGGTGATTACTCAGCCTGACCGGCCGCGGGGGCGCGGGCAGGAGACTGCCAGCCCACCGGTTAAAGATGTCGCGCTCGCGGCCGGTTTGCATGTTTTTCAGCCGGAAAAAATCAAGTCGGAATCGGCGCAGGAATTTATCGGGAAGATCAAGCCGGATGCGATTGTGATTATTGCTTACGGGCAGATTGTACCGGCGGCCTTGCTCGAGATTCCGCGACTGGGTTGGATCAACGTGCATGCTTCGTTGCTGCCGAAATACCGCGGGGCGGCGCCGATTCAGTGGGCGATCATCGACGGAGAGACGCGCACGGGCGTCACCACGATGCGGATTGATGTGGGGCTTGATACTGGTCCGATGCTGGAGAGCGCAGAAGTTGAAATTGGTGCGGAGGAGACTGCGCCGGAGCTATCCCGGCGGCTGGCGGATGTAGGTGCGTCACTGATTGTGAGCACGCTTGGGAAACTGGAGCGCGGAGAGATTGTGCCGCAGGTGCAGGATAATTCGCAGGCAAGTGTGGCGCGGCCGCTGAGAAAGGAAGATGGGGCGACCAATTGGTCGCTTACGGCGCAGCAAATTTATTATCGGATTCGCGGTTTGGATCCTTGGCCCGGGACTTTTACGACTTTTCGTGGGCACGTGATGCAATTCTGGGGCAGGCCTGCTTTGATCGGCGAGCGCGGCGAGCCTGGATTGATTCGCGCAAGTCATGGCGAAGTTCTTGTGGCTTGCGCGGGCGGGAGTTGGTTGGCGCTTTCCGAGGTGAAGCTTGAAGGCCGGAAACGAATGGCGGCGCGGGATTTTGCGAACGGGGCACGGTTGATGGCGGACGAAAAAGTCGGAGATTCCCAGCGCTAAAGCGCATCGTGGATGGCAGCGGGTTTTTCCGGAACGCTGAGGCGTTCCTCTTCCCTCATAAATGAGGGGGATCCCACCCGTAGTGCGCTGTTCGCTTGCTTGTCGTTTTCGATCGAAGAAATAGTGAGTGCTGTGATCGTATTTCGCGTTGTCGAAAAGCTGGGCGCGCTGCTTGCGGCCTCGGTGTTAACCTGAGTTAGCTACCATGCCTGTTTCTGCCGCACGACGAATTGCTTGTGACGTGCTGTTGCGCGTTGAGACGCAGCAGGCTTATGCGAGCGATTTGCTGCATTCGGCGCTGACGGGGAAAATTAGCGCGGCAGATGCCGGGCTTGCGACTGAGCTTGCGTTGGGTGTTTTGCGGCAGCAACGGTTGCTTGATTTTCTGATCGAGCGGCAGAGCCGGAAGCGGATTGCGGGGCTCGATCGCGAAGTCGTGCTCGCGCTGCGGCTGGGACTGTATCAACTCCGATTTCTGGATCGCGTTCCGGCGCGGGCTGCAATCTACGAGTCCGTCGAGCTCGTAAAGCAGAGCCGCAAAAAATCTGCAGCTACTTTCGTGAATGCGGTGTTGCGCGGAGCTAGCGCGGCGGCGCGCGCAGACGTCGCTGCGCTTTTGCCGGCCAATTCCCCGTTCGCCGACCGGCTTGGAATTCTTCACTCGCATCCCACCTGGCTTGTCGAACGATGGTTGGGGAGATTCGGCGAGCGCGGGACGATCGCGCTGCTGGAAGCGGACAATCGGGCGCCGGAGCTTGCGGGCGTGATTCACGATGCGAGCGCGAGGGATGAAATTTTGCGCTCGATGGAACGGAGCGGGCTGCACATATTGCCGGGACGGTGGCTGACGGGCGCGTTTCGTGCGAGCCGTGGGAGCGTGGCCCAGTCGCCGGCGTTTCGCGAGGGGCGGGTTTCGATTCAGGATGAGGGCTCGCAGACGGTGCCGCTGCTGCTGGACGTGCAGCGGGGAGATTCGGTGCTGGATTTGTGCGCGGCGCCCGGTGGGAAGACGGCGACTTTGGCGCGGGCTGCGGGACCTGGAGCGGTAGTCGTTGCGGCGGACCGGCACGCGCACCGGCTTGCCTCTATAAAGAAGCACCTTCAGAGACTGCGCTTGCGCGGAGTTGAAATTGTTGAGTTGGATGGGACTCTCGCGCTTCCCTTCCGACGCACGTTCGCTCGCGTTCTCGTGGACGCGCCTTGTTCTGGGACTGGGACTTTGGGGCGGAATCCGGAGATACGGTGGAGTTTGCGAGCCGAGGATTTGGGCGAGCTGCATGAGAGGCAGGTGGCTTTGCTGCGAGCGGGGCTCGGACAGCTTGAGGCGGGCGGGAGATTGATTTATTCGACCTGTTCGCTTGAGGCGGAGGAGAATGAAGCGGTTATCGAAGAGGCGCTGGGCGGAGTGAATGGATACCGGCGAGTGGGGCGGGAGGAGTTGAAACAAATACTGGAACGATACTTTGTGGAAGGTGAGGCGGCGGTGGATGAAACTTCAAAAGCGGCCCGGCTAAAGCCGGGCCCTACGGACAACACTTTTTGGGCGGCTTCGTTCTTCGATGAGGCCGGGGCGTTTCGGGCTTTGCCTTCCGTTCATTACACGGACGGATTCTTTGCTGTGGCTATCGAGCGGGACAGAACGAGTTGATTCGTCCGCGTCGCTGGGCCTGCGGCGCTTGATTGAGCTCGGCGCGTCGGCCAAAATAGAGAGCGATGGAATTTCACGAGAGATTGCAGTGGCTGGCGCGCGTGGCGCTGCTGTTTTTCATTTTGGCGTCGGCGGCATTTTTGAGTGCGATCACGGTTATCCGCATTGCGATTCAAGGGCGCGAAGTGATCGTCCCAGATGTGTCCGGCAAGAACCTTAGCGACGCGCAGGTGGCGCTGCACAGCCGGAGTTTGGGGATGAAGGTCGAGGATCGAGTTTATAGCCCTCAGCCGGCCGATGCGGTGGTACGGCAAAGCCCGCCGCCTGGGGTACGGGTGAAAGTTGGGCAATACGTACATGTGGCGCTGAGTCTTGGGCCGCAGCAGGTGAAGATTCCCGATCTGAGCGAGAAAAGCCTGCGTGCCGATCGAATTCAATTATTGCGCAGCGGCTTGCAGGTGGGCGAGGTGTCGAGCGTGGCTTTGCCGGGCGAGCCGGCGGACACGGTGGTGATGCAGTATCCCGCCTTCGGCGCGCCCGACGCCTCCAGTTCGCACGTGGATTTGCTTGTGTCGCTGGGATCGCCGCCGCTGGTTTACATCATGCCGGATTTTCAGGGGATGCAGCTGGGCGAAGTGGAGCCAAAGCTCTCCTCGGCAGGGCTGAAGCTGGGGAAGCTCTCGTTCGTGACCGGGGACGAAGCGAGCCACGGAATCGTAGCCAGCCAGACGCCTGCGCCCGGAGCCAGGATTGAGGCAGGAACTCCCATCGAACTGCAAGTAGCGGAATAGCTGGCCCGCGCGGCTGTGCTAGAATCTTGGGCGATCGCATGAGAAAGCATCCCATCGAAATCGCGCCTTCGATACTCGCCTGCGACCTGGCGAATCTCGCCGCCGAAGTGCGCAAAGTCGAATTGGGCGGTGCGCCGGTGATCCACGTGGACGTGATGGACGGCCACTTTGTCCCCAATATCACCCTCGGGGTGCCGGTGGTGGCTTCATTACGCAAGGCAACCTCTTTACCCCTGGATGTGCATCTCATGATCGAGCGGCCGGGGGAGTACGTCGAGGCTTTTGCGCATGCGGGTGCGGATCGCATCCTCATACATCAAGAGGCCACGGCGCATCTCGATCGCGTCCTGGCACAAATTCGCGATCTGAAGGTCGAAGCGGGTGTGGTTATCAATCCGGGAACGCCGGTGGCTACGCTCGTGGAAGTGCTGGATCGGGTGGACACGGTTCTGGTGATGTCCGTGAATCCCGGATTCGGGGGACAATCCTTCATCCCCGGCGCGCTTAATAAGATTCGGGAGTTGAAACTGCTGAGCCCGCGATACAATGGCGCCTACCGCATCGAAGTGGATGGCGGCGTCGATATGAAGAATGTCGCCGAACTGGTGCAAGCCGGCGCGGACACGTTGGTGGCGGGGACCTCGATTTTTCATACTTCCGATCCCGGCGCGGCGGTGCGGCAGATGCAAACCCTGGCCCACGATTCTCTAACGCAGAAGGTGTGATGAATCCAATCGTGAAGAAGCTCCGCGTCGTCTTTGTTTCCGGAATTCTCCTCTCTCTATTCGCCGCTCCCAGCTTTGCTGCGAGCGATAAAAATCAGAAGAAAACCAAGAAGCAACAGCCGGCAGCGGCCGACACAAAGTCTTCCGCCGAGCCGGATAAGGTGCTGTACGACCGCTCGATGGTGGAATACAAGAAAGGCAAGTACACCGAGGCGCGGCTCGACCTGCAGACGCTGATCAACACCTATCCGGACAGCGAATTTCTCGCCAAGGCCAAGCTGGCTATGGGCGACTCTTTTTACAAAGAAGGCGGCACTTCGAATCTGACGCAGGCCGTGGCGCAGTATAAGGACTTCATCACGTTCTTTCCGTTCCTCGATGAGGCCGCTTACGCGCAGATGCAAGTGGCTATGTCTCACTACCGCATGATGGAGAAATCCGACCGGGACAATTCCGACGCGGAATCTGCCGAGGACGAATTTCAGGCGTTCTTGCTCAAATATCCGAACAGCCCGTTGGTGCCGAAGGCGGAGCAGCACTTGCGCGAAGTGCAGGAAATCATCGCCGACGGCGATTATCGCGTCGCAAGGTTTTATTACGTGAAGGGTCCGCGCTCATACCGCGCGTCTGCAGCGCGGCTGAACGAAATCATCGAGCGCTACCCGCTCTACAGCCAGAGCGATAAGGCGCTGTGGATGGCGGGCAATATTTACGACAAGTGGGAAAAGCGCGAAATCGCGGACCAGTATTTCGCGCGCATCGTGCGCGAGTATCCCGCCTCACCTTACGTTGGTGATGCGAAAAAGAAGCTGACTTCCGCGGGAGTACCGATTCCGCAGCCGGATCAGGAAGCTCTGGCGCGTGCCGCAGAACAAAAGAAATATGCAAACGAGCGGCCCGGAGTGATTCGCCGCACGATGGGCGTCATCAAGACCGGCCCAGACACTTCGATGGCGGCGCGCAGCGGAGCGCCCAATTTGACACCGCCGGTGGAGGCCACGTCCGCCACCGACGTATTGAAACCCGGCGCTGTGCCGGGAGTTCTCTCATCCGGAGGCGGAGCGGGCAGCGGAAATTCGATCGCGGTTGAAACGGTTCCGGCTGGTTCGGGTGATTCGACCGGGGACACTACTGCGGCGCCTCCGGCTTCGGGAAATCCCGCTGGCACTAGTGAGGTAGCACCGGGCTCTTCCGATGCCGGTAGTTTGCCCAAGCCGATGGAACCCAGTTCCGCAACTCCTGATTCCTCGACTCCGCCGGCAGATCAGCCTGCACCGGCAGCGGCAGGCGCGGCTCCTGCAGCAGCGTCTCCAAATGAAACACCCGCGGGCGAATCGACGTCCGTTGGAACCGCCCCCGGTGCGGCGCCGAGCGCCGCGCCTGGCAAGGGGACCAGCAACGAGCAGACCGCTTCTACTCCCGAAAAGTCCGATCCCAAGGCGGAGTCCAGCAGCAAGAAAAAGAAGGGGCTAAAGAAGCTCATTCCGTGGTAATTCGCCCTTCCACGGCCAGAGACAGATTCCTCGTCGCTCCGGTCCTCGAAATGATGGCGTTTTGAGTGTTTCCGCAAAGCGTTTGACTGCTAATCGGTGCGTCAACCTGTCCTCCAAGTTCGTTGACTCGCGCGAATCCTAGTGCTACCAATGGAGTTTCAGTGAACGAGTGGGTGTGTCGAGACTTGACGCCCCCGAAGGGGAAAACAGGTGCCCAGGATTCTGGTCGCCGACGACAACAGCAACATCCAGAAGATGGTTGCGTTGGCGTTCGAAGAACACGGGATAGATGTGGTGGCCGTCGGCAATGGTGAAGCGGCCGTGCGGCGTCTTCCCGATTTGAATCCGGATGTGGTGCTGGCGGATGTGTTCATGCCCGTCCGCAATGGGTACGAAGTCTGCGAATTCGTAAAGAAAGATCCGCGATTCTGTAAAATCCCCGTAATTCTGCTCGTTGGCGCTTTCGATCCGCTGGATGAGCAGGAAGCGCGGCGCGTTGGCGCGGATGGCGTTCTCAAGAAGCCCTTCGTGCCGCCCGATCCGCTGATTGCCATGGTTACCTCTGCGCTCGAGAAAGCGCCGAAACCAGAAATCAAAGCTGCTGCTGAGCCCGTGGCTGAGCTTCCAAAGGTTGTGCCGACGGCTCCCCCGCCAGCGCCCGAAGCGTTTCCTGAACCGACTCCCGAAGAAGAAGCGTATATGTTTGGGACGGGCCGGCGCTCGCTCGACGACGATGAGAAGACCGAAGCCGCTGCTCCACTTGGCGGCGCGGCGGGTGCTCCTGCCGCGGTGCAGACCGCAGTCGAAGCTGAGACCGAAGCGGAAGAGGAAGCCAAGTTTTCCGGAACGCGCGCGGATTGGCGGCGGCGCGAGGAAGTTGATTTTGCCGCCGTGCCGAGCTTCTCGGCGGAACTGGTTGACGCGCCTGCCGAGGCGCGAGCGGAAGCAAGCGTTGCGCAAGAGGTTTCTCCATTGGTGGAGCAGCGCGCCGAGGCGCCTGCGCTTGAAGCCGATCCATTCGCGGCTCAGCCACAGGTTGAGTCGAGTGTGGAGAGCGTCGTCGCGACGGGAGCGATTGAAACCTACGCTGAAGCGCCGGCGGTCGAAACTGTCGAGGCTGCGGCGTCAATCGTTCATGAGCCACCGGCGGTGGAGGAAGTAGCTTCCGTGAGCCATGAGGCCGCGGTAGAGACACAGCTTGTTGAAAGCCACGAAGCTGTGCAAGCCGCTGCGCCGGTGGATTCCGCTGAAGTGCTGCCCGCGAAAGTAGAAGAGTCACAGGCTCCAGAGTCCGCGCCAATTCTGAGCGCGGTCGTCGAGACCGTGACGTCTCCGCGGAAGTGGCTGGATTTTCTTTTGCCGTCCCGGGCATCTCGTTCAGCAGAGCCGAGTCCGGCAGACGTGGTGGGCCGCCTCGAAGCACATTCTCCGCAAGCCCCGGTTCAAGAAGCGCCAGTAGCCTCGGAATCGCTGCGCACTGATGCCGCAAGCGCTGATGAAGCGGCCGTTGCTGAGGCGTCTCCTGAAGCGCCGGTAGCCACCTACGAAGCCGCTCCTGCTGAAGCGGTCTCGGAACCAACGCCTCCAGCTGAAACCGTCGGCGCAGACCGTCCGAGCGAAGTTTCCGGCCAGCACTGGAGCGAGATTGCGTCGCAGCTCGCGGCAGAAGCGCCGCTGGTTGAAGCAGCGCAGACGGCGATGAATGCCGAGGGATCCGCGACATCTGAGTCTGAAGGGCCCGCGTTTCCGGCACAAGAGAGCGCTGTTTCGGAAGCGCCGGCCGCGGAGAGCTATGCGTCGCCGGCTGAAGCTTCCGCGTCCCCCGATGTCGTCGCGCCAGAAGTTGCGGCGCCGATCGCTCCTTCGATCGAAGAAGTGATCGAGCGCGCGTCGGCTACGGCGGCAGCGCCGGCTGTGACGCCGAACATCGACGAAGTTGTCGCGAAGATCCTTGAGAAACTCGGCCCGCAGATTCAGGAAATGCTGGCCAAGGGTGTCGTCAAGCCGATGGTCGAGGACATGCTCAAGAATCCCGACGAAACGAAGAAATAGCCCCGCTCGGTCTGCTCGGTTCTTTCCTCTGATTGACGATTGCTCCATCCGGCCCGTATATTAAAAAATTCGTAGCACGATGGTTCGATTCGCCGTGCGGCTTGCGTCGCGCGGATGGTCGCATCACGACCGACAATTCGCACGCGAGAGGCCGCCTAGCTGATGACGCGCGAGATCCCCAAGGCATACGAGCCGCAGGAAATTGAGGAGCGCTGGGCCAGGTTCTGGTTCGACGAGAAGCTCTTCTACGCCGATGTGAAAGATCCCCGGCCGCACTGGTCGATCTCCATTCCCCCGCCGAACGTCACGGGCTCACTGCACATAGGGCACATGATGGATCACACGGAAATCGACATCCTGACGCGCTGGCGGCGGATGTCGGGCTTCAACACTCTGTGGTTACCAGGAACGGACCATGCGGGGATTTCGACGCAGCGCGTGGTGACACGACTGCTGGCGAAAGAAGGCATCGACTACCGCAAGCTGGGGCGCGTGGAATTCGAGAAGCGCGTCTGGAAATGGAAGGAAGAATCGGGCGGAACGATCACGAAGCAGATGGTGAAGATCGGCGATAGTTGCGATTGGTCTCGGGAACGATTCACGCTCGATGCGGGGCTTTCGCGGGCGGTGCGCGAGGCTTTCGTGCGCTTGCACGAGGATGGGCTGATTTATCGCGCGCACTACATGGTGAATTGGTGCCCGCGGTGCATGACGGCGATCAGCGATCTTGAGACCGTGCACTCGGAGCGCGCTGGAAAGCTCTGGTACATCCGCTACCCGCTGGTTGGATCGACAGAGTACATCGTGGTGGCGACAACGCGACCGGAGACGATGCTCGGCGATACTGCCGTGGCGGTGAATCCGGAGGATGAAAGGTATCAGAAGTTCGTCGGCAAGATGGTGATACTGCCGCTGGCGAATCGCGAGATTCCGGTGATTGCGGATGCCTACGTGGATCGCGAATTCGGCACCGGCGCGCTGAAGATCACGCCAGCGCACGATGTGAATGACTTCGAAGTCGGCCGCCGGCACAAATTGCCCGAGATCGACGTCATGACCGACAACGGGAACATGAGCGCCGCTGCCGGAAAATATGCAGGGCTCGAGCGCTTCGAAGCGCGTGAGAAGGCCGTTGCGGATTTGCAAGCGGCAGGGCTACTCGAGAAAGTGGTTGAGCATACTCATGCGATCGGGACTTGCGACCGCTGCGGCACGATTATCGAGCCGCGCGCTTCGACACAGTGGTTCGTGAAGATGAAGCCGTTAGCCGAGCCGGCGATCGAAGCCGTCGAGACCGGCAAAATCCAGGTCACGCCGGACAACTGGAAGGGAGTCTACTTCGAGTGGATGCGCAATATCCGCGATTGGTGCATCTCGCGCCAACTGTGGTGGGGGCATCGCATTCCGGCGTGGCACTGCGGGGAGTGCAAGAAAATCACCGTTGCTCGCGAGACTCCCACGCGCTGCGCTCACTGCGGCTCTTCAAAGATCGAGCAAGACCCGGATGTATTGGACACCTGGTTCAGCTCTGGCTTGTGGCCGTTTTCCACGCTCGGCTGGCCGGATGAGACGGCGGATCTCAAGAAATATTATCCGACGAGCACGCTGATCACCGGCCGCGACATTCTCTTCTTTTGGGCCGCGCGGATGATCATGATGGGGCTCAAATTCACGGGACAAGTTCCCTTCCGGCAGCTTTATTTGCACTCGCTGGTGCTGACTGCCGAAGGTCAGAAGATGTCGAAATCGAAGGGTACGGGCGTCGATCCGCTGGATTTGACGGCGAAATTCGGAACCGACGCGATGCGCTTTACCCTCGCGAGCATGGCTGCGCCTGGCAGCGACATCATTCTCGCCGATGACAAGATTCTGAGCGCTCGCGCATTTGCCAACAAGATCTGGAACGCGGCGCGGTTTTTATTTATGAATCTCGAGAAGTTTGAGGCGACCGGAGCGACGCTTGAAGATCTCGCGGCGCCCGAGATCCGCGAGGGCGCGCCCTACTCACCGGGCGGCGCTGGGCCAAAAACGCTCCCGCTCGTCGATCGCTGGATTTTCTCGCGGCTGGCGCACGTCACCGCGGAAATTAACAAGTCGCTCGAAGAGTTTCGCTTTCACGAGGCGGCGCACGTCGTTTATCACTTTTTCTGGGGCGATTTCTGCGATTGGTATATCGAGTGGGTGAAGCCGCAATTGACCGGGGCGGACCGGGACGCGGCGATCGCGGCCTGGCGCAATATTTTCGCGGTGATGGAATCGGCGCTGCGGCTGCTGCATCCGTTCATGCCCTTCATTACCGAAGAACTCTGGCATCGCCTGCCGCAACGCGAGGGGCAGAAATCCATTGCGCTCCAAACGTTCGCTACCGCGAAGTCTGCCTGGATCGACGATGGCGCCGAAAAGCAGTTGGAGGTGCTTCAGGAGATCGTCAAATCGGCGCGCGAGATTCGGGCCGAGCTGAAGCTCGATCCGAAGAAAAAAGTGGCGGCTGATTTCGCGACCAGCGACGCGGCAACCGCCGAACTCGTGCGCCAGAATCTCGATCCAGTCCTTCGGCTTGCGGCGCTCTCGTCGCTCAACGTCTCGGTCGGTGCGCTGGATTCCAAGGCTGGGGTTGTGCGCTCGACGGCGCAATTCGATGTGCGCATCGCGTATGGCGAAGGCGTTGACAAACAGGCGGAACTTGCCCGGTTGCGCAAAGAAGTGGACCGGCTTGCAAAGGACATTGAGTCGAAAAAGAAGCGCCTGAGCGATGAGGTGTTTCTCAACCGCGCCCCGGCCGAAATTCGCCAGAATCTCGAGACCACTCTGGCTGAGCGAGAATTGGAACATCAAAAACTGAGCGAGCGGCTAGCGAAACTCGGGTAGCGATCGGCGACTTGCCCCGCGAACCTACGTCGAGTAATCTGGCACGCGCCGATGGAAGCCAAACGCCTAAAAGACATCCGCGGACTAACCGACCGCCGCATCGACGCGCTTCTCACTCTGCTCTCCGAAAATTCCACGATCGTTATCAGCGGCACGAAAATCGCAAAAGAAATCGGCGTCTCGCACGACACGGTATGGCGCTGGATCCAAAAGCTGCGCGCTCTGGGCGTATCCGTGAACGGCCATCCCAGCAAGGGCTACCACATCGCGCGAATTCCCGACATTCTCGCGCCTAAACTGATCAGTCGGCGTTTGCTCAACACGCCGTTCTGGAAGCGCATCTACCATTTCTTCAAAGTCGAATCCACGAACGACATTGCCATGGAGCTCGGCGATGAGGGCGAAGCGCACGGCACGGTGGTGATTGCCGAAGAGCAGACGCGGGGACGCGGCCGGTCGGGGCGCGTTTGGACATCGGAAAAATCCAACGGAATCTACTGTTCGGTGCTGTTGCGCCCGCCGATTTCGCCCGCGCAGACTTCCCTGCTGACGCTCGTCGCCGGGCTGGCCGCGCGCGACGCCGTTGGCGAAGAACTGGACGCAGCGCCCGACATCCGCTGGCCAAATGACGTTCTCGTAGGCGGCAAGAAGTTCTGCGGCATTCTCACTGAAATGCACGCCGAGCCGGATCGCGTGAATTACGCGGTCGTTGGGATTGGAATCAACGTCAATCAATCCCGCCTGCCCGCGGAGATTGCGGGAATTGCGACATCGATGCGCATCGAGAGCGGCCACGTCCACTCGCGCCTCGAAATCCTCGTCCGGTTGCTGCGCCACCTCGACCGCTACTACAATCTATTCGTCACTTCGGGGCCGCAACCGATCGTGCGGCGGTTCGCGGAAGTCTCGAGCTACTTTCAAGGCAAGCGCGTGCGCATTACGACGGCCAGCGAATCGTTCATCGGCACAACCGCAGGCCTCGAGCCCAGTGGCGTCCTGCGCGTGGCCCGCGACGACGGCCGCATCGAACCGGTGATCTCGGGCGACGTGGTGGAGGCCTGATGCTGCTCACCATGGACGTCGGCAACACGAACACCGTCCTCGGTGTGTTTCGCGGCACGGAATTGCTCGGCCATTGGCGGCTCACCACTTCGCGCGAGCAGACTATCGATGAATATGGAATTCTGGCGCGCGATCTTTTCACGCTGGCCTCGCTGGACTCGAGTGAAATTGACGGCGTGATCATCAGCTCGGTCGTGCCGCCTCTGAATTCGACGCTGGCGGGAATGTCCGAGCGTTATTTCGGGCTGCCCGCTCTTTTCGTCGAGCCGGGAATCAAGACGGGTATGCCGATTCACTACGACAATCCGCTGGAAGTGGGCGCGGATCGAATTGTGAACAGCGTCGCGGCTTTCGAGAAGTATGGCGGGCCTTGCATTGCGGTGGATTTCGGTACAGCGATGAATTTCGACGCGGTCTCACAAAACGGCGAATATCTCGGCGGCGTGCTTTGCCCCGGCATCGGAATCTCCGCGGACGCTCTCTTTAATCGCGCGGCACGGCTGTTTCGCGTGGAAATCAAGGACCCAGGAAAAATTATCGGGACAAATACCGCGGCGTCGATGCAAGCCGGCTTGTACTACGGCTACGTCGACATGGTCGACGGCATCCTCGATCGCATGAAGAAAGTGCTCGGGCCGAAAACGAAAGTAGTGGCCACCGGCGGCCAGGCGTCGCTAATCGGCAAAGGCTCGCGGCACATCGAAGCGATCGATGAATTCCTGACGCTGGAAGGCCTGCGAATTATTTGGGAACGAAACTCCGAGCCGGGACGCGCCGGGAGAAGGCAAGGAGCCGCCGCCGGGCCGACGGCCGTGCCTCGCAAGCAGTCGCGCAAGTAGAAGCTGCTGGTAATCTCGAACTTGAAATCAGAGACGCCGGCGCCCCAGCCTTGCGCCATTCCGATGACCGAATTCAACTACTTCAATTATTTCACCGAGATTGAAGAATACTTTTGGCGCAAGCGCGGGGCGCATCTGCTCGTCTCGCCGCTGGACTGGGCGATCGTCGAAACGTGGCAAAAATCTGGAATTCCCCTTCCTGCCGTCTTGAAGGGCATTGATCGCGCGTTTGAGGCCTACGCGCGTTCGCGGCGCGCAGCCGGTGGCCGCGAAATGAAAAGCCTCGCCTATTGCGTCGACGCAGTGATTGATGCCGCGACGGAGGCTCAGGAAGCTGCAGCCGGCGCGGGGCCTTCCGAGAACGGCTCGCGTTCGGCACGCTCCGGCTCCGACGCATTTTCCCGCGACGAGCTTCGCAATTATTTCGCCCGCAATTCCGCAAAGCTGCTCGCGGCCGCGAAGAATAACTCGGTAGCAGGGACGGATTTGGCGGTACGCTTCGAAGATGCCGCGAAGCGCCTGGCCGAACTTGCACCGATCGTCGAGTCGCCGGCCGTGCTGGACCTGGAAGATCTAGAGCGGCGCTTGACGATCCTTGAGGAAAAGTTGACTGCAGCACTCCACGCCGCCGCCACGGAAGATTTGCTGCTCGAACTCCGTCGCGAACTCGACCGGCAGCTCGCGCCCTACCGGCGAAAAATGTCCGCGACGCAACTCGCGCAGCTCGAGCGGCAGTATATTCAGAAGCGCCTTTTCGAGCATTTCGCCGTCCCGCGTCTCAGCCTGTTTTATTTGACGTAGGCCTGCGTAATCGACGCTTTTAGGTTGGTAGCGCCGGCGTCCCTGCAGGCATCTTTCGAACGCAATCGTCGGCGAAGATCCCGATCTCGCGCGGCGCGTATAGGAAAATTAATTCGGCTGGTTGGAATTTGTGGTCCGCGCGATGGTGCTGCCCGTGGCGAGATTTCTAGTCGTCGGATGCCGGCAGGGACGGCGGCGCTACCAGGACATTGAATGGAAGTTACGATCGAAAAATTAATTTACGGCGGAGACGGCCTCGCGCATCACGACGGCGCGACCGTCTTTGTGCCCTACGTAATCCCCGGCGAAGTGGTCTCCATCGAGACTACCGAGCGAAAGAAAAAATTCGTCCGCGGCCGGACGGAACGCATGGTGTCGCCGTCACCGGAACGCGCTGTGGCGCCCTGCCCACATTTTCTCGTGTGCGGCGGTTGCCACTACCAGCACATTCCCTACGCATCGCAGCTCCGCTACAAGGAAGAAATTCTGCGCGAGACGCTGCGCCGAATTGGCAAGATCGACTGGACGGCCCCGATTACAACTCATTCCGCGTCGCCGCTGAATTATCGCAATCGCGCGCAATGGAAAGTTCGTGAGGCGGATAACGGCGCGTCAGCACAGATTGGTTATTTTCGCGCGGAGTCGTCCGCTCTGGTCCCGATCGAGACGTGCCCCATTCTCTCGCCACGCCTCGGGGAAACACTGAGCGCAATTCGGGCGATGAACTCGGGCGCCGCGCTGCCTCGGTCTCTCCGCGAAGCGGAAGCCTTCGCCGATTCGACGGACGAGAGCATCTTACTGACGCTCTCGTTTGCGCAAATGCCTCCCGCCGCCGCGAATCTCGCTGCGGCAATTCGTTCTGCGATGCCCTGGGCTGCGAGCATACTTTTTCAGACCGTCAGCCAAAGCCGCATGGAGCTCTTCGGGCCAGGCCATATCGAGTACGCCGTCAACGACGTCACGTTTCGCGTCAGCCATTTTTCGTTCTTCCAGGTGAATCGCTTTCTTGCCGGGGAAATGGCCGCGGTCGTTGCGACCGCTGCCGGCAATGGGGCGCTTGCCCT
Organism: uncultured Acidobacteriota bacterium; assembly: GCA_963841235.1. Lineage (GTDB taxonomy): Bacteria > Acidobacteriota > Terriglobia > Acidiferrales > UBA7541 > Palsa-147. Next base: position 298,190 of record CAWJBU010000007.1, read on the forward strand.
TGACCTGTTTGCTGGTGTCGGGCTCTTCTCGTTGCCACTGACGCAGTCTTTCAAGCGCGTGATCGCAGTCGAGTCGAATCCCGTGGCGGCCCGCGATTGCGAGGCCAACGCAGCGGCAAATCGCGAGCGCGTCGGGAAGCTCGAGATCCGCGAAGCCGATTCTCTCGAATTTCTCCGGCGCTTCCGCGACACGCCGCAATGCATCGTGCTCGATCCGCCGCGCGCGGGGTTGTCGCCCGAGGGCGCCGCACGCATCGCAAAACTCGCACCCCCACGCATCGTTTACGTCTCCTGCGAGCCTTCCACGCTGGCGCGCGATCTTGCTGCGTTCATTGCCGGCGGGTACGAGATCGCCTCGCTCGACTTCTTCGATCTCTTCCCACAGACGTTTCACATCGAGACGCTTGTGACACTCCAGAGGCACTAATGAAAGTTCCAGCACTCTGGATCGCCGCTGCATTCGCCGCGGGAATTCTTCTACGGCCCGCGGGAGCTTCGAGCGTCGGCCCTTGGCTCATTTTCGCCGGTGCTCTCGTTCTGACCGGCGCAGTGGCGGCGAAATTCCTGCGCGCGCGATGGCCGGCAGGGCTTCTTGCTCTGGCTGCCTGGAGTGCGCTTGGGGCCGCAAGCGTCTCCATCGAGCGGAGCGCGGTTCCGCGCGATAACGTCAGCCGGCTCGTCGCATCGCGAAAGATCGACACGAGCCAGCCTCTGCGCTGGCGCGGCCGCTTGCGCGAAGATCCGCTGCGACTGCCCTGGGGTGCGCGCTATTTGGTCGACGTGGAAAGCATTGAGACCGCAGGCCGCGTGATTCCCGCCGCCGGCGGATTGCGCGTCAATTATTTCTGGAAGCGAGACGCCGAGGAATCTCTGCCGCCGCTGCGCGCTGGAGACCGCGTCGAAGCGCTCGTCCGCGCGCGGCCGCCTCGCAATTTCATGGACCCCGGTGCGCCGGACACTCGCGGGCTGCTCGCGCGCGACGGCGTGGATGTGATCGGCACTCTCCGCAGCTCGGAACTGTTGCAGAAACTTGGCAGCCCGCCGCCGACAATGGCCCAGCAGATGGCTCGCGTTCGCGGCACTCTGTTGAATCAGATTGACGCCACATTCGTGGGATCGCCGGAAATTGCCGCGATCCTGCGCGCCATGCTGCTGGGCGATCGGATGTTCGTGGACTCCAACGTCTCGCTCGATTTTCAAAAGACGGGCGCGTTCCACGTTTTGGTCCTCGCCGGCCTGCACGTCGGCGTGCTTTGCGCATTCTTCATGTGGCTGGGGCGAAAATTGCGTTTGCCGCTTTGGGCGACGGCAATCGTCACGCTGACGACGCTGGCGCTCTATGTCGGAGTGGTTCAGGATCGGCCGCCGATTCTTCGCGCGACGCTGATGGCCGCGTTTTTCCTGCTCGCGCAACCACTTTATCGCCGAGTCGCGCTGCTCAATACGGTGGCCGTCGCTGCAATCCTGTTGCTCGCAGTCCATCCTTCGTTGCTGCGCGACATGAGTTTCGAGCTGTCATTTCTGGCCGCGGGTTCGATCGCGGGCCTCGCACTGCCGTGGATTGACCGCACGTCAGAACGATATCTCGCCGGCCTGATGCATCTGGGCGATGTGCTGCGCGACTTGTCATTTCCTCCCAAGGTGGCGCAGTTTCGTATCGATTTGCGCGCGGTTGTCGCTCGAATGAGCGCGATGCTCCCGAAGCGAATCGCCTACGTATCCGAGCCGCTCCTTACGGTGCTACTGCGTGCAGGCTTGCGGCTGTGGGAGCTGTTCGTCTTATCGTCCGCGCTTCAAGTTGGAATGCTGGTGTTGCTCGCATTCGATTTTCATCGCGTTACCTTGGCAGGACCGGCCAGCAATGTGCTGGCAGTTTTGCTCACCGGTCTGATCGTTCCCCTCGGCTTCCTCACGCTGGGCGCCGAGTTGATTTGGTGCCGGCTCGCAGCGCCGCTCGCATGGGCGCTGGGCTTGCTCGTAAAAATTCTACTGGCGACCGTGCACTGGTTCGCGACGCTTCCTCTCGTGTCATTTCGCACGCCCGCGCCGGCGATGTGGCTCCTTGCGGCATCGTTCGCAGCTCTGGTGCTGCTTTGCGGACTGGCACGAATGAATATGGTCAGCAATCCCGTGCGGCTCGGCCGAATTCGCATACGATCCGGAAAGCCCACGCGTGTTGCACGAATCGCCGAATTGCTCGCCGCAGTCGCCTTGGCGGGATTTACATTTTGGGCCGCAGTGCACCCTCTCGGTGCGCGGCTGACTCAAGGAAAACTCGAAGTTACAGTTCTCGATGTCGGGCAGGGCGATTCGATCTTTGTCGCGTTTCCCGATGGCCGGACGATGCTGATCGACGGCGGTGGCGAACCCGGCTCGACGTTTACGCACGGACTCCGGTCCGGGCCGGATATCGGCGAAGATGTCGTCGCGCCGTATCTATGGTCGCGCGGGCTCAAGCGCCTGGACGTCATTGCGCTGACGCACGCGCATCACGACCATCTCGATGGGTTGCGCGCGATTCTCAAAGATTTCACCGTCAGCGAATTGTGGGTCGGCCTCGATTCCGACGCGCCGGCTTTTCGTGATCTTCTGGACGAAGCGAAAGCGCATGGCGTGAAGATCGTTCACCATTACGCCACAGAAAAGTTCGATTTCGGGGCCGTTCAATGCGCGATCGCTTGGCCGCCGGCGCCTGGTGGCACGCCTCTCACAGAGAATAACGATTCCCTGGTGATTTCATTGCAAGACGGAACGACGCGCTTCCTGCTTCCCGGCGACATCGAGGCGAAAGCAGAAAAGGAATTAAGTTCAGGCGACGAGAATTTGCGCGCGGACTTCCTGAAGGTTCCGCATCACGGGAGTAAATCGTCTTCGACCGAGCCTTTTCTCGAAGGCGTAGCTCCGCGGTTCGCAGTGATTTCAGTCGGTGAGGGCAATCCGTTCGGGCACCCCAACGATTCGGTAGTCGAGCGGTACGAAGAACGAGGCACGAAGCTACTGCGCACGGATCAGGACGGCGCCATCACCGCGCTGAGCGACGGGCACAGACTCACGGTGAACCCGTATCGCGATTCGCATCCGCTGAATTAACCGGACTGCGGCGGAGCAAGCCGCAATTCAGCGATTGCCCTTCTATTCGGCTTCATCCGCAGCTTCCGCATCTTCAGCGGTCGCTTCTTTCTTCGCTGTTCGCAGATGCTCCGCGATGATTTTCTTCGCCTCTCCGGCCCGAGACTCCAAAGCGTAGACTTCCACGCCGTGCGTGCCTTCCGGAGTCTCGCGTAGCGGAAACGGGTCGTGCGAAACCGATCCCGGAGAGGAAATCCCCTCGCTTTCGAGCAGCCCGCGAATCACCAGGGCCTCGGTCGTCGTTCCTGCTGTGTGCACAACGACAACCCGTTCTTTTTCGCTGCTTTCACTCATGGAAACCTGTCCCCTCGTACCATTGAAGTACGGACCGCCGTATCATATTAATTGAATTCGGGGGTATTGGGCCACGTATGGAACAATTGGAAACGCGCAAGCCGACGCAGGACGAAATTGACGACGAAAGCCGGCGCATGCGGCGCCTGCGGATTTTGGTTTATTTGGCGCTTGATACCATCGCATCAGGCAGCCTTTCGCCGGAGGAAGCTGCTTCGATGGCCGCGGCCACCCGGCGTTTGGCGCTCGATATGTTTCCCGGCAAAGAGCGCGCCTTCGATCTCATCTACCGGCCCAAATTCCAACGCGTGATGCACGAAGTTTACCGCTTGCAGTAATCCTGCACCGCCTATCTCGGCAAATTCATTCGCAGCCAGAGCACACCTAGAGCGACAATCGCCCCCAGCGCCGCTTGATATTCGCGGTTGCGCTTGTACTGCTCCCAGGAAAATCCACTTTCGACGCTTGGCTGAGGCGCGTCATGCCGGCGTGGCGGACGCGGGAAAAAAAGCGGCACGCGCTTGGCGTATTCGATGAATGCAGCGCCGTAACGCTCGCTCAGTTCGCCCTCTTCCTTCTTCATCACCACCGGATAGAACGTGCCGAAGTATCCAACGAGCACGAGCGCGGCCCAAAGCGAATGTCCTGCCACGGCAAAGCCAGCGGCTAGAAGAGCGCTCCCGAAGTACAAGGGATTTCGTACCCAAGCGTAGGGACCCGAGGTTGTCAACGTCTCGAGCTTGCGCAAGTGGCCCGCCGCCGCGCCGCGCACGACCAGCCCTGCGGCCGCGATGGCTGCGCCCAGCGCAATCGCGAACGGCGTCGGCGACGCGAGGTAGAGAAATAAAATCGCCAGCGGATATCCAGCGCGCACTCGCCAGCGCGTGAAGAAGCTCGACGCCATTACCGCGCCACCAGAAGCCGGTCGATCGCGGCCATCACGTCGCTCACTTCGATGCGCAGCATCGCCGGGGAATACGATGCGCCGCGCTTGTATGTCGTTTCGCCGGATTCTGCCTTTCGCACGACGATCGAGGGTTCGCCGTAAGGCCCGTTGCGCGCCGGATCCGTAGGGCCAAATAGTCCGACGACCGGCGTGCCAAGCGCGGAAGCCAGATGCAGCGGGCCCGTATCTGCCGCTACCAGAAACTTGGCGCGGCGCAGCGCCGCCATCAGGTGCGGCAAATCCATCTCCAGCGCAATCGGCGCACGCAAACCCGATGCTGCAGCAACTTCGTCGGCGAGGTTTTCCTCACCAGGGCCAAAGCTGACGATTCCCTGCAATCCAAGCTGAGTCGATATCTCGCGATGCAAATCACCGTAGCGTTCGGTCGGCCAACATTTCGAGCGCCATCCTCCACCGGGGGAGAGTACGTAAAACCCTTTCGCCTCCAATCCAGCTAATTTCCGGTCGGCCCACTCTTCCGCTTCCGCCAACGCCGGCAGCGTGAAACGCGCCGCCTTCGGCATCGCCGCTCCTGCAGCGGCAGCGAGGGCAAGATTGTGCTCCACCTTGTGCGCACCGGACGGATGAATCCGCCGCGTGTAGAACAATGCGGCCAGACCTTCGCGAGCATATTTGCGGTCGAAGCCGAGTCTTTCATTCGCTCCAGAGGCAAAGGCCAGAAGCGCAGACTTGTAGAGCGACTGAAAATCAATCGCACAGGTGTAATTCCCACTGCGCAGCGATTTCACGGTCGCAACGACGCCGGACGCCCGCCCTCTTTCTAAGCAAATAACGCGATTCAAATCGGAGTTTCCTTCCAGAATCGCGCGCCATTTTGACTCCACCACCCAATCGATCTGCGCATCGGGAAATGAATCGCGGAGAGCCGCAGCAGCAGGAAGGGTGTGAATGATGTCGCCCAGGGAACCGAGACGTACGATGAGGAAGCGCCGCTCAGGCATTGCAACGTTCGCGGATGCGGGCGATGAGGTCGCGCGTCGAATGATTCTTCGCATCGCCGACGATGGCCACGCGGATGCCCAGCTTCGCGGCCGTTTCGCGTTCGGGCACAGTGTCGACGGTGTAATCCGTTCCCTTGGCGTGCACGTCGGGCCGCAAGTCGCGCAAGAGCCCCTCGACATTCGGCTCATCGAAAATCACCACGTAATTCACCGCCTCAAGTCCGGCGACCAACACCGCGCGCGCCGCCTCCGAAAGAATCGGCCGCCCCACGCCCTTCAGCGCGCCGACACTCGAATCCGCATTCACGCCGACGACGACCACGTCGCCCTCGGCACGCGCGGCCTTCAAGTAACGCACGTGGCCCGCATGAAGCATGTCGAAGCATCCGTTCGTCAGCACGATGCGTTCGCCGCGCTTCCGGCGCTCCTCGAGCATCTCGCGCAAGTCCTTGCGTCCCAGAATTTTCCTTGACGAATCCATCGGGCCCTTATCCCACAGATGTGGCCGCAGTTCGCAAAGCATATTCCAGCTCCGCGCGCGTGACGGTAGCGGTGCCGCGCTTCATCACTACCAGGCCGGCGGCGAAATTTGCCAGATGTGCGGCCTCAATTCCGGTGGCGCCGGCGACTAGAGCCAGTGTGAAGACGGCGATCACCGTATCGCCTGCGCCGGTGACGTCTCTGGCCTCGTCAGAGCCGAAGATAGGGATACTGCGCGTCGGTTGGTCTCTCTCGAAAAGGGCCATGCCATCTTTGCCGCGAGTGACGAGTAAAGTTCTCAGATGCAGATCCTCGAGCGTGCGGCGTCCCAGCGATTCGAGCTTTGCGGCATCCTGCCCGATTTTCTCGCCGTAGATGGCCTCTAATTCCGGCTCGTTTGGCGTGGCCGCAGTCACGGACAGGCGCTTGAAATCAAGGAGCGCATAGCGGGAGTCGAGAGTCACGGGCTTATCAGTCTTGATCGAGCCAAGCACGGCTGGAGCGGCGGCGCCGAATCCGTAATCGGAGACCAGCAGGGCACCGGCGCGCTTCACCCGTTCGCGCAACTTCGCGGCGACGAGTTTTCGCGCGCGCTCGGGCAAAGGCTCTTGCGGCTCATCGTCCACGCGCAGGACTTGCTGCTCGCTCGTGTGTGTCCAGCCGGCTAGAAAGCGAGTCTTCGTCGCTGTCGTCCAGCCGCGCACCGTGACGATGCCGCTGGTGTTCACGCGCTTGCGGCGCAGGTATTCGAGCAACGTCCGGCCTGAAGCGTCGTCCCCAACAGCGCCTACAGCTAGCACCTTAGCGCCGAGATCGACGAGATTGTTCAGCGCGTTCGCGCCGCCGCCGGGGACAGCGCGGGTGCGCCGGTGACGCAAGATCAGCACTGGAGCTTCCCGGGAGACGCGAGAAATTTCGCCGGAGACGAATTGATCGAGAACGAGGTCGCCGAGCAGGGCGATCGTCTGACGCGGGAATGCGGAGACCAGATCTAGCAGGCGGCTGAGATCGGCGCTTGCGGATCGGCTAGGCCCCGTCTTCGACTTTGTGCGGCTTGCTGCGCTCAAGGATTCCCCTTCACGATGTGACTTCTTGCCTCGACCGAACGCTCGCTCGTAGCTTACGAAAAACGCCGGCAAGCTGCCGGCGCTACGAAAGAAAGTGCTCGCTGCGCTTCGAAGTCTCCAGCCATGCCGCAGCCGCGTTTTCGACCGCGGCCACTTCGATTCGCTCCATGCAGCGATGGTCCACCGGGCAGTGGCGCAGAAAGCATGGGCTGCACGAGGGCGCGTTTCGCACGATTGTGCGCCGCGGCGTCAATGGCGCGGTGCCTTCCGGATCGGTCGAGCCGAAAATCGCGACCACCGGAACTCCTGCGCCTGCGGCTACGTGCATCGCTCCCGAATCATTACCGATGAATAGGTCGCATGCCGAAAAATAGGCGCTCAATTCCGCGATGGAAGTCTGGCCGGCGAGATTCACGGGACGGCGTCGCATGCCCGACGCGATGCGCTCCGCGATATCGCGTTCCGATGGCGCGCCGAAAAGTATCACATCGGCGTCGAAGCGGGCAATCAAGCGATCGGCCAGCTCCGCGAAGCGCTCCGGGGGCCAGCATTTCGCCGAGCCGTAGGCTGCTCCTGGAGCGAAAGCAATTCGCGGCGAACTGCCGCGCACTCCGGCTTTCACCATCCGCTTCTCCGCCGCCTCGCGCGTCGCGGGCGCAACAAGCAATCGGATCTCGTCGATCTTCGGCAGCGCTTGAATCCAGCCGGCGCGACGCACGAGTTCCGCGTAGTAATAGGCTTCATGCGCCGGAATTTCGCCGGAGAGCGGCACCGGAAATGGGCGCGTCAGCAATGCCGTCCGCCCATCGCGCGCATACCCGATGCGTTCCGGAATCCCCGCTCGCCAGGCGAGCCACGCGGCGTGAAACGCATTTTGAAAAAGAATCGCGGCGTCGAATTTGGCCGCGCCGAGCAGCTTCCCGGGATCCTCGGCTTCGTCGAGCACCAGCAGTTGGTCTGCGAGACTCTGCCCTTCGTACACTGCCGAAACCCAGCACTTCGCGAGAATCGAAATTTCGGCTTGGGGCCAGCGCGTTCGCACTGCCCTCAAAGCCGGAATGCACAAAATCGCGTCGCCCACCCAATTCGGCGCGCGTGCCAGGATCTTCACAGCGAAATCCCCGGGCGGCGTCGCGCCAGGATTTCTTCCGCCGCGGACCAAAAGGCATCGGCGTTTTGCATTGCAAGAGAAACTCGAGCAAAGAATACCGGCAGGCCTTCAGACCGCGCTTCTCCGCAATTGAGAATGTCCTTCTCGGTGCACAGGAGCGCATCGGCGGCAACGCGCCGCGCGTCGGCCTGAAGCCGCGTGCGGTCGCTCTCGGAATACCGATGATGATCGGGAAATTTCGCCGTCCCAACGGGAGTGATTCCCCACTCGCGGAGGTCGTCGAAAAAAGCAGCCGGGTTTCCAATTCCGCAAAAAGCGAAGAATCGCCTCGTTCGCCATTCGGCGGCCGGCAAATCCTGCCTCGTAATCGTGGGCTGGGAGATGGCATCCAATCGAGTCGTGGCGAAAAACATGGACGCGGAGGAGTCACGGCGTATCGCGGCTTCGAGCGCGGGGGCGTGCGTGCTGCGAGTGATTACAATGATGTCGGCGCGTCGTAGCGCGGACTTTGGCTCGCGCAGCAGCCCGGATGGCAGCAACCTCCCTCCCCCGAACGGGTTTGTCGCGTCAACTAGAACGATATCAAGATCACGCGCCAATCTGAGATGCTGAAAGCCATCATCCAGGAGAAACCAATCGAAACCATCGCGCTCCGCTGCGCGCCCGCTGGCCAGTCGATCGGCGCCGATGGCGACACGAGAGCGGCCCTCCGACGACGCACGTGAAGCAATTCTACGAACCAAGAGTTCCGGCTCGTCTCCCGAAATCGCCGGCTTCTGCCCGGGCTGTGGCGGAGTTCCCTCCCCTTGCGAGCCTTTTAAGAATCCTCGATAGCCGCGTGTCAGAATCGCGACGCTCTTCCCTTCGGCGAGCAATCGCTCTGCGAGCCACAGCACCATCGGCGTCTTTCCGGTACCACCCACGGTGAGGTTGCCAACGCTGATCACCACGCCTTTCAGCGTGTGCCGGCGAAAGATGCCAGCGCGATACAGGCGGACTCGCAGGCGCGCGCCCAAGCTGTAGGCGACCGACAGCGGCCAAAGCATCGTATCGCTGAAAGTCACGCGGGGCCTCGGCCGGCTGCAAGCACAGCTTCGATGCGCTCGAGCGAACGCGCTGTCGCGCCGCGGTTTCTCTCGGCAATTTCCTGAGCCTTCCGGCCCATGCGCTCGCGACCAGCGGTATCGTGAATCAGGTTCACCCAGGCCTTGCCAAGCTGCTCTCCGCTGCGCACCTGCAGGCCTGCTCCTTCGCTCCGAAATTCCTGCGCCATATCTCGAAAATTTTCCATTGAGGGGCCGAACACAGGCGGCCGGCCGAACCACGCCGGCTCGAGTATATTGTGCCCGCCTGCCGGAACGAGTGAGCCGCCCACGAAGACGGCGTCAGCAAGGGAATAAAGTCCGGCCAGTTCGCCGATCGAATCGAGCAAGATTACGTCGGCATCCTCCGAGAGAGGCACGTTCATGTTCAGCGTGCTGCGCTCCACGACTTTCCAGCCTCGCTCGCGCGCGAGCGCACCGGCGGCCTCAAACCGTTCGGGCTTGCGCGGCGCCAGAATCAAAAGGCCGCGCCGCCACTGCCGCTGCGCGATATCGAAGCCCGCGAGCACCGCCTCTTCTTCATCTGCGACTATGCTCCCGGCCACGGCGATCGGCCAGCGCTCTTGTGCGCTCGCCTGTTCTGCCAGCCAATCTCCGAAAGCCCCGCGCACCGGAGGCTGACCGTCATATTTGAGATTTCCCGCCACTTCAATGCGCTCCGAAGGCGCGCCCAGCTCGCGAAGCCGCTCCGCATCGGCATCGCTCTGCGCGAGGAATAGCGAGGCATCACCGAGGACGCGGGCAAAAAAGCCGCCCAGGATTCGCGCAAATTGACGCGTGCGCCGGAACGATCGCTCCGAAATCCGCGCATTCACGAAAACCACGGGCACATTTCGGCGCCGTGCCTCGCGAAGAAAATTCGGCCATATTTCAGTCTCCACGATGACTACAAGTCCCGGCCGCAGAGCGCGAAACGCCGGACGAATCGCCGCGCCCCAGTCCAGCGGAAAGTAAAAGACTCCATCGGCGAATCCCATCCGCTCGCGCGCCAACCGCTGGCCGGTATCGGTGGTGGTCGAAATGAATAGCTTCCGTTCCGGATGCCGCCGCTTCAATTCCTGCGCCAGCGGCACCGCCGCCAGCACCTCGCCGACCGACACCGCGTGAATCCAGATCGCTCCCTCGCCGCCTTCTGCACGCGCGACAACTTGCGGCGGTAATTTCCCCAGCCGCTCGCGCAAATTGTGCCAGTACTTGCCGCGCCGCATTCCCTGCACGGCGTAGTACGGCGCCAGCAGGAGCATCCCAGTAGCGGTGAGCAGGCTATAAATGAAGTACATGCGTCGGCGTCGAGAGAGAATCCGCGCGCGGTCCGGCGCGCAAAGCGGGTATTATAGTGGCTCGCGACGCGGCGGAGAAACGAACAACGCATGCTCTTGGCTCACAACGCGCGCCGCGACGCCTGCATCTTAGAGTCGAAATGACTAAGCCGCTTCCGATCTTGCTGCTCGGCCTCTCGGTTTTCTTTTCCCAACAGGCTCCTCCTTCACCACCGCGCGGTCCGGCAGATATGCCCGCTCATGACCGGCACGAAGGCCTGGTGATTGCGGCCGATCCATGCCTCGACGCCGCGAGATCGAAATCCCTCTTCGGCAAGAAGAATCCCTACGAAGCAGGCATTCTCGCGCTCGAAGTTTTCATCAAGAACGAAACGCCTCAGCCGATGCGCATGGATCTCTCGAGCGTGCGCCTCGAGGTGCCTCTGCCCGACGGAGGCTCGCAGAAGCTCGAGTCTCTGCAGGCGCGGGAAGTTGCCACGCTCATCGTCTACCCGGCTGGTGCGCCGAATCCATCCTCTGGGAGGCGTCTCCCAGGAGGCATTGTGGTGCCCCTGCACGATAAGAAAGTCGATCAGGTTTCGGAAGAAATCCGGCCGCGGGCGCTCGATGCCGATATCGTGCCGCCGCTTGCGACCATTCATGGCTATCTTTTTTTTAATCTGAGCCACAATTTCAAGCTGGCCTCCGATTCGACGCTTTACGTTCCCGACATCAAGATTATTCCCGGCAACAAGCCATTGATGTTTTTCGAAGTGGCGCTAGCTCCGGCCGTTCCAGTGACGCCGGCGAGCCCTCCGGCGACATCTCCGTGACATTTGCCGTGCGACTCCCACTCCGCTAGACTTTTGGCTTCGCAATTGCGGCCGCTCTGAAATCAGAGAAATTGAACCCTTAACCAGCACCCACGATGCCCCTTCTTGATCTATTAAACGAGCGCCAGCGCGAGGCGGTGCAGCACACCGACGGCCCACTCCTCGTTCTCGCGGGTGCGGGGACGGGCAAGACGCGCGTCATCACCTATCGCGCGGCCTATCTGGTCGAAAAGGGCGTCCCGCCGCAAGCAATCCTGTGCGTCACATTTACCAATAAAGCCGCCGAACAGATGAAAAATCGCATAGCCGATCTGCTGCGCGCCACGGGCCGCGACGCATCGGAAATGTGGATCTCTACGTTTCATTCCTTTGCCGCGCGGCTGCTGCGCCGCGAAGCCACGCGCCTCGGCCTGCCGCGCGATTTCGCGATTTACGACGATGACGCGCAAACGGGCGCCGTCAAGCTCGCGCTTCAGCAATTGGGCCTGAGCGATCGCGATTATCCTCCGCGTAGCCTGCGCGAACGAATCAGCCACGCCAAAAATCACGGCACCACTCACGAAGAGATGGCCGCTGAAGCGTACGATCCCGCCATCCGCAACACTGCCGCCGTCTTCAAAGCGTATGAATCGATCCTGCAGCGCGCGGGCGCGCTCGATTTCGATGACTTGCTTCTCAAGTCCGTCGTGGTGCTCGAGCATCATTCCGAAGCCCGGCGAGCTTGGAGCGAGAGGTTCCGGTACATCCAAGTGGACGAATTTCAAGACACCAATGCGGCGCAGGAGCAACTCGTCCGCCTTCTGGCAGGCCCGGAAAATAACGTCTGCATCGTCGGCGATGAGGATCAGTCCATTTATAGCTGGCGCGGGGCTAAGGCCGGCAACATGCAGCGCTTCATCGAGCATTTTCCAGAAACCAAGGTGGTGCGGCTCGAAGAGAACTACCGCTCGACGCAGACAATTCTGGATGCCGCCGCCGGAGTCGTCGCGCACAATCGCTCGCGGCTGGGCAAGACACTGCGCGCCACGAAAGGCGCCGGCGCGAGCATCCGTTTCCTCGAATCGCACGATGCCGGAGGCGAAGCTGAATTCATCAGCGGCGAAATCGCCACCGGGATTCGCAAGGAACCCGATTCGCATATTGCCGTTCTGTATCGCACGACTGCGCAATCGCGCGCGCTCGAAGAATGTTTTAGGCGACTCGGCATTCGCTACCGGGTCGTCGGCGGATTCAGTTTCTATCAACGCGCGGAGGTTCGCGACGCGCTCGCTTACGTTCGGCTCGTCTTTCATCCCGAGGATGATGTTGCTTTGCTGCGCGTCCTGAATACGCCGCCCCGCGGCATCGGCGACAAGAGTGTCGAAGCGCTTCGCAAGGTTGCCCGCGAACATTCGACATCTCTCTGGAACGCCATCCCCGAAGTTGTCCGGCCAGGCGTTGCTCGCGGCGGCGCCGCGCTTCAGGGTTTTCGAGTTCTAGTTGAATCGCTGGTGAGCGAGGTCAAGGATCTGCAGCCCGCACAAATGCTACGGCGCATTCTGGATGCGAGCGGCTATCTCGGCTGGATCGAACAGCAGGACAATATCGAGCACACTTCGCGGGCCGAGAATCTGGCCGAGTTGCTCAATGCTTTGGCCGAAGCCACAGAAGCCGGCCAGACGCTTCAGGACATGCTCGATCAAGCCGCGCTTGTCAGCGCCACAGATGATCTCGACGAAAATGTGAACGTAACATTGATGACGCTGCACAGTGCCAAGGGTCTTGAATTCGACACCGTCTATCTCGCGGGACTCGAGGAGGGCGTGCTGCCGCACAGCCGTTCCACCGAACGCGATGAAGATGTCGAGGAAGAACGCCGCCTTTTCTACGTCGGCATGACCCGCGCCAAACAATCACTTACGCTCACGCGCGCACTCTATCGCCGCACCTGGGGCGAAGAACGCCTGCGCATTTCCGCTCCCTCGCGCTTCCTCGCCGAAGTCCCCGGCGAATTAATCGAAGCGGTCGCCGGCTCGCTCGCCGAGCCGGGCGAAACCCGCCGCTACGAGCCAGACCCGGATTACGGAACTTATAGCCGGTTCGGCGGCGGGCGAGGTACATCGCGCGGCAGGAGCGGCTTCAGCGGCTCCTCGCGCCCGACTCCCGCGCGCAAGACTTCTCATCCGCTCGTCGGCACGCGCGTGCGCCACAAAACTTTCGGCATGGGAACAATCATTTCGGTCGAAGAGGAAGAGGACGACCGCCTGCTGACCATCAGCTTTCCCGATCACGGCACGAAGAAGCTCAAAGAGCGCTACGCCAATCTGCAGCTCGCTTGATCGACTCGCGCAAATACTTCGGGATCAGTGCGATAGCCGATCAATTCCAGATTTTGGCTGAATTCTGTCAGCCGAAGCACTTTGGCGCCACCTGTCCCCAAAGCCGTTGCGCGGACAGGCCTCTCAGGTTACATTTTGTGGTCTTTATCTCGGGAGGAAGGTGACTGGTGGGGTCCCAGATCTTCCAAACCAAGAGCATCGACCGCCTGATCTCGGATTCCGAGCAGCCCGACCGGCAACTGAAGAAAACTCTCGGCTGGCTCAGCCTGACCGCCCTGGGAGTCGGTGCCGTAATCGGCTCGGGCATTTTCACGGTCATAGGCACCGCGATTGCCGGCCAGAAGTTCGATACGTCATCGATTCTCAATGCTCCGCTTCTCGACTTTCTGATTCACCACTCCGCCACGACTGGCCGCCCCGGCGCGGGCCCAGCGCTGGGCCTGTCGCTGATACTCGTCGCCATCGTCTGCGCGTTTACAGCCCTGTGCTATGCCGAGCTCGCCTCGATGATTCCCATCGCCGGCAGCGCCTATACCTACACTTACGCGACGATGGGCGAACTCATCGCCTGGATCATCGGCTGGGATTTGATTCTCGAATACGCCGTCAGCAACATGGCCGTGAGCGTCGGCTTCGCGCAGCACATGGTGAATTTGCTCGACTGGTTCGGCTGGCACCCTCCTTTACGTTGGATTTCGCCGGCGTATTTGCCCGCCGGCATGCAGGATCTAGCCGGAGCGACGCTCTACGATCCCGGCTGGCATTTCGGATTTGATTTCCCCGCCTTTCTCATCGTGATGCTGCTCACAGTTATTCTCGTCCGCGGCATCCGCGAATCCGCCGAAGCGAACAACGTAATGGTGCTCCTGAAAATCGCCGCCATCCTAGCCTTCGTGATCGTCGGCAGCGAATACATTCACCCCAGCAACTGGCATCCCTACGTCCCCAACGGCTGGCAAGGCGTCCTAACCGGCGGCTCGATAATTTTCTTCACCTACATCGGTTTCGATTCCGTCTCCACCGCCGCGGAAGAAGCAAAAAATCCGCAGCGCGACCTGCCGATTGGCATTTTGCTCACGCTCGGCATCTGCACAGTTCTCTACATCTCCGTCGCGGTCGTACTGACAGGCATCGTCCCGTGGCAATCGGTGCTCGACGATGCCGCCCCAGTAGTCAACGCCCTGAAAAAGATTTACGACGCGTCCGGCGGTCGCACACTTCACTGGACGCGCCTCGCGGTGCTCTTCGGCGCGATGCTGGGAATGATTTCCTCGCTGCTAGTCTTCCAGCTAGGCCAGGCGCGCGTTTGGTTCGCCATGTCCCGCGACGGCCTGCTACCCAAATTTTTCGGCCGGGTCCATCCGCGATACCGCACTCCCGATGTAGCCACCTGGATCGCCGGCTTCGTAGTCGGAATCCCGGCAGGTCTCTTCGATATCGGCACACTAGCCAATCTCTCGAACATCGGCACGCTGTTCGCTTTCGTCCTCGTCTCCATCGGCGTTCTGATTCTTCGCTACCGCGATCCCGGCCGCCATCGCGGCTTCCGCGCCCCGCTTGGTCCGGTAGTGCCGGCACTAAGCATCATTTTCTGTTTCCTTCTAATGATGGGCCTCGAGATCGAAACTTGGATCCGATTCTTCGTTTGGCTCATCATTGGATTAGTGATCTATATCTCCTACAGCCGTCATCACAGCGAGTTCTCCGGAGGCCGCGGACGAACTCCGTCAAAGGGGCCGGGCGCATGATGCTTTATCTTCGCGCCGCGGTTGCTGCCGCGCTCGCAGGCATCCTCGCAGCCTCGCCCGCGGCGATGGCCTGGGGCACCAACGGCGACAAGCTGATCGCCAATAAAGCCGTCGATGTCCTCCCCGACGAAATCCGCAGCTATTTCGAAACGAATCGCGGCTACTTGATGCAGCACGTCAACGATCCCTTCGAAGCCGCGAAGAAAAATCCTCTCCTCGCGCGCAATGCCTACATTCGCTTCGAGCACTACGGCACATTTCCTTACTCGACTCTCCCGCGCGTTTACAAAGTCGCCCTCGAGAAGTTCGGCAAGCGCACGCTCGACAGCTTCGGCCTGCTTCCCTGGAGCGTCGGACTCTATAGCCAAAAGATGACCGAAGCGATGCGCTCCCACAATTGGGACGAGGCCCGCGACGCCGCCGCCCAGCTCGCCTATTACGTAGCCGAAGCTCACGATCCCTTCAACACAACGATGAACTTCGACGGCCATCTTTCCGCGCAGCAAGGCGTCGACGATCGCTTCGACACCAGCCTAGTCGATCGCTATTCGCAATTCTTCTACGTGCGCCCCAATCAAGCCGTCTACATCCACGATGCCACCGACCATGCCTTCGAGATGTGCCTGGACGCGCACTCCTGGCTCGAGAACATACTTCTTACGGATCGCCGCACGCGCCAGGGCTTGTCCGACTATACCGATGAGTATTACGATCGCTTTTACAGCCAGGCCGGAGCCGTACTTGTTCGCCAAATCTCTGACGCTTCGACCGACGTCGCCTCCTACTGGATGACAGCCTGGATCAATGCAGGGAGGCCCCAGCTTCCCTCCCGCTAAATGGTGAAATGACGCACACGCACGACCTGGCATCTATCATCGCGGAAGTCCCGAAGGCCGAGCTGCATCTGCATCTCGAGGGCTCCATCAGCCCCGAGACGGTCAGCTTGCTCGGCGCGCGGCGCGGCGTCACCATCACGCCGGAGGCCGCCGCGGCTCGCTATGCCTACACCGACTTCGCCGGCTTCCTCGAAGCCTTCAAGTGGGCCACCGGCTACCTCAAAGCTCCCGAAGATTATGCGCTGATCACTCACCGGCTTGCTGACGAGCTCGTCCGCCAGCGCGTCATCTACGCGGAAATCACCGTTTCAGTCGGAGTGATGGAGCGCTACGGCCAAAACGTCGAAGCAAATTTCGCGGCCATCGATGATGTCGCTCGCCGCTACCGCGAAAATGGCCAGCTGCGCATCGCCTGGATTTTCGACGCCACCCGCCAATTCGGCGCCAGCGCAGCAATGAAAGTAGCCGTCCACGCCGCCAAGTTTCAGAAACAGGGCGTCGTCGCGTTCGGCATCGGCGGCGACGAACTGGCCGTGCCCACGGTGAATTTCCGCGCAGCCTACGATTACGCCCGCAATCAGGGCCTGCACGTCACCATGCACGCGGGCGAAATCGGCGGCCCGGAACTGGTTCGCGAAGCCATTGATCATCTCGGCGCAGAGCGCATCGGCCACGGCATCGCGGTCATGCGCGATCCCGCCCTAGCCGATCGCCTCGCCAATCTGCGCGTCCCGCTCGAAATCTGCCTCACCAGCAATCTGCGCACCGGCGCCCTCGCGCGTCAAACGATGAAACCGGACGCCAAGCTCGCCGATCATCCGCTACCGCAATTCGTTGACCGCGGCGTCACCGTCACGCTTTCCACCGACGACCCAGCCATGTTTCACACCGATCTGCTCAGCGAATACAATCACGCCATCTCGCTCGGCCTAACCAAGCCGCAAATCGCCAAGATCATCGAATCCGGTTTCACCACGTCGTTCGTCGCTCCCGAACACAAGCTCCCGCTACTGAATCAATTCCGTTCCAGCGCAAAAACTCTAGGATTACTGTGAGCCGCGAATGAAAGCACACGTCTGGGTAATGCTGAAGAGCACGGTCCTAGATCCACAAGGCCAAACCATCCGGCACGCTCTAGCCTCGCTAGGCCACAACAAAGTGAAGGAAGTCCGCCAAGGAAAGTTCTTCGTCCTACAACTCGACGGCGCGACAAGACCCGAAGCCGAAAAAGAAATCGAGAAGATTGCCCGCGAAGTCCTAACCAACCCAGTAATCGAAGAATTCCGCTTCGAAATCCTCGAGTAAATCTGCATTTGCCGTTGCCTTTTCCCTCGTAGGGGCGCCGGCTTGCTGCGCCCGTCCGACGACCTCGCCGCAAAATCAAACCTCCGCACAACGCCGGACTCCCTAACGACGCAAACGTCTACGCCGCTGTCCCCGTAGGGGCGCCGCTTGCTGCGCCCGTCCGACGACCTCGCCGCAAAATCAAAGCCCCACACAACGCCGGACTCGACCATGTGACAACATCCGGACTTTTCCGACAAACGTTCGTAGCCGCCTGCCTCCTTCAGCCAATCGAGCCCCATTCCGCAACTTCGCCCCAACCCGCAAAGAATATAGAATCCGCAAGTCTTAAGCAGTACACTATGCCCACTCGACAAGCGCGAGGCTTCAATGCGCCACAAACGATTCATCGCGGTTCTCATCGGCGCGCTGGCACTTGTCTCAGCGCCATCCAGAGCCACGGTCTGCGAACCCGGTAACGACACGCGCCGATTGCTCAAGCGGCTGGACGTTAATGCGCACTCTCCTTACGAACGTCTAGATATGCGGAAGGCAATCCTCGCCGAGCTGCTCGAGCAGCACCCTGATGATCTCTTTTTGAATCTGGCTTATATCGAGATGAAGTCCCAAGAGAGCGATGGCGAGCACGCTGCCGTCATTGCGCGCTACAAAGCGCTCGCTGACGCGCACCCAACCAATGCCGACGACGCATTTCTCTACGCGTTCGCTCTCCAAGGCACCGACACACCCGCCGCGATCGGTCGCCTCAAAGCGCTTGCTTCAGGTCCTCCCGCGTATCCTCTGGCTGCTCGCCAGCTAGCGAAAATCTATGCCTTCGGGAATTTCGCAAATCATGACGAGTCTCACTCACAGCTCGACCAGTACTTCATAGCATGTCCGGCATCCTTCTACGATAAGGCCCTCAATCTCCTCGCGCAGACCGCCACTCTGGAAATGGCAAAACAAATTGCTCCGCCGCTCCGCGCGCGTTTGATGAACGATAACGATCCCGAACATCTTCAAGTTTGGAAAACGGTCTGGATACTAGAATTCAAAGCGCGTCCTCCTTCGGAACACGCTGAAGTCCGTAAACAAATAGCAAGCGACCTGACTCGCATCGAGCAGGGTGGCCTCGGAAGTGAAGCTGACAGGCTCAACGTCTTGCTCGCCGGCTACAAACAAGTCGGCGACGACGCAGCGCTCCGTCACATTGAGGATCGCATCGTGACTGCAGATCCCGACGGATACGAAGCAAGAGAAATTGTCGAGCAGCGGTGGTCTCGAGAGCATCCGTATCCGAAGCCCAACGATTCAAAATCTGCCAACCAGGAGTTTTACCGGGCACAGCTTCAGTTCTTCGATGAACGTCTCAAAGTGTCGCCGAACGACTCCTTCTATCTCTACAATCGATTCCAAGCGCTCAGCCAGCTGGATGACGCTTCCCCGAAACAAATCTTGGAGGCGGCGAAGGCGTTGCAACTGGCTCTGCGCGGAGGTGCGGATTGGTGGTCCTCGCCTCCTGCTTTATTCCAAATTGCGGACGAATTTCTGAAGAGACACATTCAAGTTGAAGAAGTGCCAGCTCTAGTCGCCGAAGGACGGGAAAGCTACGTGCGCTGGCGAGGTGTCCCCGTAACCTCAGACATCCAGACAAGTGGCGCAACGAACGCATTCGCCCGCAATGATTTCTACGTGCAGTCGCAGGCAGCGCGAATTCTCCTCGATGCAGCAGCACAGCTCAAAAAACCTGCGCTTGCCGAGTCGGCGATGGATGAACTATCGGGCGTCAAGATCGATGAGCGCAGCGATCAATCGACGCTCTGGTCGTTGCGGGCAAAGTGGGCCGAACTAAACGGCCGCAAGCTTGACGCGCTGCTGATGTATCGCGCCGCGCTCGATTCTCGTCCAGCATCCGCAAAACCGGATGGCGATGATGCGCTGGCCGCAAATTTTGTGCGGCTTCGGGACGAACTTGGTGGCACGGCGGATACCGAAAGGCTTTTGGCTAAGGCGCCACGTCCTATTGAAGCTGCCAGCGAAGGGCGTTGGGAAATTCCGAATAAAGATATCCCCGCATGGGAGCTCTCGGATTTGGCGGGCCGCAGATGGACCGCCGTATCGCTGCACGGAAAGACCGTGCTGATCAATGTGTGGGCCACTTGGTGCGGCCCGTGCCGGATGGAGCATCCTTCCTTACAGGCGCTGTATGAAAAGATTAAAGACCGCAGCGACGTCCAGATCGTGACGTTTAACATCGACGAAGAAATTGGCGATGTTGCTCCATACATGAACAAAAACAAATATACGTTTCCGGTGCTTCTGGCGAAGGATTACATAGCTGATCTCGCGCCGGACAGCGGCATCCCGATGCTCTGGATCGTAGATGCGTCCGGCAAATGGCGCTGGCAGCAGTCCGGATTCGGAGACGACGCCAAATGGGAAAGCACGATCCTCGAAAAACTCGATCAGAAAAAACCGCAGTGAAGACCAACCCCGAGTTCGTTGCCAGCCCCCGCATTCGCTGCGGCAGCAGCCGCAAGTGACGTGGCAGCCCCCGCATTTATGCGGGGGAGGAGCGCTTCAGCGCTCCGGAAGATCCCGCGCCATTGAAGAACGCGCTTTAGCGCTGGGCGCTTCTTAGCCAGCTCGAAATCAACCCGCTGCCCTTTCGCCCACGTCTCGGACTTTCTGCCCGTCGATTCCCGCCCACTCCCCTCCGATCCCGCAAATCCATACGCGCCGCACAGCCAAGTACCGCTAGAATGAACCGCCTGTACCATTGACAAGTGATATAAACACTATAATCCTATTCCTGCAGTCCGCAGTCCGTGAGCGCGCGGCCAGCTCTCGTTAGCCCGCCGATAACCGCGCCATTCAATTAAGCAGCTAGGAGATTCAGAGAAATGGATGGCCCAACCGCCACCCGCGTTGACATTGCCGTCGCAAGAAACGGGAACCTCGATTTGAGCTCCCCAGCCCCGCAAAAATGCGCCGCGACAGAAAAAATCGCTCCAGGGACCCTCGCAAAGTGTTTCGGTTAGAACGAGACCCGATTCTTTGTTTTCTATCACTTACGGGAGGGTTTAATTGAACCCTTGTTTCGGTTAGAAAAAATGCCAAGCGAATGAAAATCGAAGCAAAAAGGAGCGCCAAACGGCCAACAAAGCTTTGCCCCGGTGGAACCTCGCCACACTGCCGCGGTTCTCCATCACATCAAATGTGCTACGCTGAATCTCTGGGAGAAACTTAACGTGTGCGGAATCGTCGGCTATATCGGGCATAAAAAAGTCGTGCCTCTGATTTTGGACGGCTTGCGGCGCCTGGAGTATCGCGGCTACGATTCCGCCGGAATTGCCGTAGTTACCGAGGCCGGCAAGCTCGACATCCGCCGCGCCTCCGGCAAGCTCCGCAATCTAGAAGAGGCGATTCGCGAACGGCCGCTCGAAGGCGTCTACGGCATCGGGCACACGCGCTGGGCCACGCACGGCCGCCCGACCGAAGAAAACGCGCACCCGCACCGCGATTGCACAGGCGAAATCGTTGTCGTGCACAACGGTATCATCGAGAATTATCTCGAGCTGAAGCACGAACTCGCCCGCGAAGGCCACAAATTCGTCACCGAAACCGATACCGAAGTTATCGCGCACCTCATCGAGAAATATTTCAAAAATCAGCCGCTCGAAGACGCCGTGCGTCAGGCCGCCAAGCGTCTGAGCGGCGTTTATGCACTGTCGGTCCTTTCTTCGCGTGAGCCGAACAAGATTGTCGCCGCCCGCCTCGGGCCGCCGTCGGTCGTCGGCCTCGGCGAAAATGAGTTCTTCATTGCCAGCGACATCCCGGCACTGCTCCATCACACGCGCAAAATTTTCTTCCTGGCCGACGGCGACGTCGCCGTCATCACGCCCGCAGGAGTGCACGTCACCGATCTCGATGGCCGCACGGTCGTGCGTCCCCCGCAGAATATTTCCTGGGACCCGATCATGGCCGAAAAGGGCGGCTACAAGCATTTCATGCAGAAGGAAATTTTCGAGCAGCCGCGCGCCGTCCGCGACACAATTCTCGGCCGCATCTCGCTCGACACCGGCAAAGCCTTCCTCGACAAGCTGGACATTTCCGAGCAGGAATTCCGCAAGTTTACGAATCTCAAGATCGTCGCTTGCGGCACGAGTTGGCATGCCGGCCTAGCCGGAAAATTCATGATCGAACAACTCGCCAAGATTCCGGTCGAGGTCGACTACGGCAGCGAGTTCCGCTACCGCGACCCGATCATCGATCCCAACACTTTGGTCGTGGCTATCAGTCAATCCGGCGAAACTGCCGACACTCTCGCCGCGCAGCGCGAAGCCAGCCAAAAAGGCGCGAAGATCCTGGGCATCTGCAATGTGGTGGGCTCGATGCTCACCCGCGAAGCCAACGGCACGATCTACACACACGCCGGACCGGAAATCGGCGTGGCATCAACGAAAGCATTCACCGGACAACTCACGGCCCTCGCCATTCTCGCTCTCTATCTCGGCCAGGTCCGAGGCAAGCTCCCGGCCGAAGCTGCCATCAAACTGATGGAAGAGCTCAATCGCATTCCGCACAAGATGGAAACGATCCTGCAGCACGACGCCGAATGTGAAGAACTCGCTCGCCAGTTTTTCCGCCACACCGATTTTCTCTATCTCGGCCGCGGCATTCACTACCCCATCGCTCTCGAAGGCGCTCTCAAGCTGAAAGAAATTTCTTACATTCACGCCGAAGGCTATCCCGCAGGCGAAATGAAGCACGGTCCGAACGCGCTGATCGACGAAAATCTTCCCGTAGTCGTAATCGCGACGCGTGACGATTCCGATCCCGCCTCCGTTCAACGCTATGAAAAAACTGCATCGAATATTCAGGAAGTAAAAGCGCGCGACGGCATAGTGATCTCCGTGGTCACGGAAGGCGATCGCCTAGCCCGCGAATCTTCGAATCACATTTTCGAGATCCCGATGGCGCCCGAAATCTTCGCGCCCATTCTCGAGATTGTTCCGCTGCAAATGCTGGCCTATCACATCGCCGTCCGCCGCGGCTGCGACGTCGACCAGCCCCGTAATCTAGCCAAGTCCGTCACTGTCGAGTAGATCGGGCGCTCGTCGAGCGAACCTCTTTACCGTTCCGGCGATGACGCAATTGGCATAAAATGCCCGCATGCCCGGCCGATTTGCCCCTACCATCATCGCGGTCGTGTCACTCGCGCTGATTATTCTGGCGCCAGCCTCGGCCCGTCTGCAAAACGATCCCGCGTATCGCCCGCGTCTTACCGGCGTCATCGTCGAAGGCCAACAAAAATTCAAGGAGTCGACGATTATCGCCGCGAGCGGCCTGGTCGTAGACAAACCCACGAGTCTTCAGGACATCGCCAACGCCGCAAATCGCCTGGCCACTCTCGGCATTTTCAAGAAAGTTCGCTATCAGTACAGCAATAGTCCCGACGAGATATCCGTGCTGTTCCACGTGGACGAGGAAACCAATCTGCTTCCCTGTGTTCTCGACAATTTTGTCTGGTTCTCCGACGAAGAGCTAATCGCAGACCTTCACGAACACGTTCCGTTTTTCGATATGGTTCTGCCGCCGGTCGGCGACGTAATCGGTCAAGTCCGCTCAGAGTTGGCGCGATTCCTCGCGGCAAAAAACATTCCCGCGCAAGTCGATTACGTTGGCTACACGCCGGGAATCGGACTGCCCATCTCTCAACATATCTTCATGGCCACGGGGCTCGATCTCCCTATTCGCGCGGTTCATTTCTCAGGAGCCCAGGATAAATTTCTCGGCCCTCTGACTGCCGCGTCCCGGGAGCTGATGCAGCAAGACTATAGCCGCCTGACCACGATCCAATACGCGCACGCGATGCTACTCCCGGTCTATCTGGAGAAAGGTTATCTGCGCGCCGACTTTGACGAGCCAAAAATCGAGTCGGTCACGCCCAGCAAGAAAATCGCAACTCCCGACATTGCAATCTTGATCCCAGTCATTGAGGGCCGAATTTACAAATGGAACGGCGCTCTATGGCATGGCGTGCAAGCGGTTTCGCCCGATAAACTCACCGAAGGTCTTGGGCAGCACCTGGGTGATCCGGCGAATCTGATCAAGTTCAACCGCGGACTCGATGCCGCGCGCACGATGTACGAGAAATCCGGCTATTTGGAAGCGCAATTTCAGGTGAAGAAGATTTTTGAGGAATCCGACGGAAGCGTATCCTTTGACCTTGGCGTCACAGAAGGAATCCAATATCGCATGGGCGAGCTCGAGATAGAGGGTCTGCCTGGAAATGCAGCCGAGGGATTCCGGAAAGCCTGGAAGATGAAACCGGGCGATGTGTTCGATGGATCGTATCCGGAGGAGTTTTTGACGAAGGAAGTTCCGCCGCGGCTGAGCCGTTTGGGATTTAAGATGGCCAGCGCCCGGGAGTCGCGTAAACTGGATCGCGAGAACCATCGTGTGGATGTCACGCTTAACTTCTAGCAGATTCGCGCTTCGCGTTGCCTGGCTTGTCGCCTTCTCTCTTATCCTTGGCGGCTGTGTGCAAGCTCAGGGTGTGCCCGCACCGGCGGTCTCCGGCACGCTCGCGCCACTAAAAGCGAGCGGCTCGAAGAGATTTTCTACTGAGCAGATCGCCGCGGCATCCGGGTTCAAGCAGGGCCAATCAATCCGCGGCGAGGACCTCCAAGCAGCAGCGAATCGCCTGGCCCACCTCGGTGTCTTCTCCGATGTGCGGTACCGCTATGCGACGCAAAGCAACAAAGTAGAGGTTGAATTTCAAGTTGCCGATGCGCCGTCGGTCGCGCCGCTTTTTGACAATTTCCCTTGGTTCACCGATGACGAAATCAATCTGGCTCTCAAAGCCGCCGTGCCTCTCTACGACGGCCGCGTTCCTGAGAATGGCACTCTCCTCGATGAAATCTCGCAGGCGCTTGGGAAGCTTCTCGAAACTCGGAAGGTCACGGGCACGGTCTCGCATCAGGCGGTGCGGCTCGCCACCAGCGGCGATACCGTTCAGCAATTCCGTCTCGAAGGCCCCGAACTTTCTATCGAGAGCGTCGAATTCAGTGATGCGACCGCTAAAAACGATCATGCCATTCAGCAGAGCCTTAGCGACCTTCGCGGCAAGCCGTTCTCACGGGTGGTCATCGACCGATTCTGCTTTGAGCAGGTTCGTCCCATTTATCTCGCACATGGGAATCTGCGCGTGACGTTTGACGCTCCGCAGGCTCGTTTTACCGGCGACCCCTCGAAGCCGCTTCCCAGCAGCGTGAAAGCCATCATCGGTATCCGGCCCGGGCCCGTCTTCAAATGGGCGGGCGCGACGTGGAGCGGCAACTCCGCATTTTCGGCGGCAGAGCTCGACGCGCTCGCTGGCATGAAGCCCGGCGATTCCGCTGACGGCATGAAACTTGAAGTTGGTTGGCAGAACATTCTCGACGCTTACGGCAAGAAGGGCTACCTCGACGCGGCGCTCGAGAAAACTCCGGCACTCGACGACGCTGCTGCGCGCGCCTCTTATCGTGTCGTGGTCAGCGAAGGTCCGCAATACCACATGGGAGCGCTGGTTCTCACGGGCCTCTCTCTCGAAGGCGAGCGCCGCATTCTAGCGGCGTGGAAAATTCCGGACGGTGCGGTGTTCGATGCGAGCGTCGTGGATGCCTTTGTCAATGGAGGTGCGCGCGCGGCGTTCGGCGATCTGCCCTGGGGATACGAAAAGATCGGCCACTACCTACAAAAAGATCCCAAGACCGCAAGGGTCGACGTGCTTATGGACTTTCAATAGCAACGCGGCGTTATACTGGAAATCGATGAGCGAAATGTCCGCAAACGGAACAGCAGCCGCGCGAAACTTCTCGCCACTGTCGATTAACGAAGCTGGGGCGATCGAGAAAGAGCAGCGGCTGCTCGCCAAGCTGCGCAAGCTCGATTCCCTGCTCATCTCCTTTTCCGGTGGCGCCGATTCCGCATATCTCGCGTGGGCGGCGAAGAACGCGCTCGGGGAACGCGCCCTTGCCATTACCGCGCTTTCCGCCAGCTACTCGGCGCACGATCGCAGCGTCGCCGAATCGTTTGTGCGCAATCACGGAATTCGACACGAATGGGTCGAAACCCACGAAACTGAAAATCCGCTTTACATCGCGAACAACGCCGATCGCTGCTATCACTGCAAAGACGAACTTTTCACGCAACTCGACGCTCTCGCCAGCGAGCGGCATTTCGCAGCCGTCGCCTATGGCGTAAATGTAGATGACACGCGCGATTTTCGCCCGGGCCATCGCGCCGCCTCCGAACACAAGGTGATCGCCCCGCTTCTCGACGCCGGCCTCAGCAAATCCGAGATTCGCTTTCTCTCCCGCCGTGCCGGCCTGGAAACTTGGGATCGCCCAGCATCACCGTGCCTTTCTTCGCGCGTACCCTACGGCACCGCCGTCACGCCGGAGCTTCTGGCAAAAATCGAGAGGGCCGAGCAGTCGCTGCGCGAGCTCGGCTTTCGCCAATTTCGAGTGCGCGCTCACGGCGAAACTGCGCGCGTCGAAATCGCGCAGGATGAACTCCCGCGCGCGCTGGAAAGCGACATGGCCGATCGCATTGACGCCGGGATCAAGCGCGCCGGCTTCTTTTACGTCGCCATCGACCTAGACGGCTATCGCCAGGGCTCGCTGAACGCTGCGCTGCACCAGAAATGAGACGCTTCTCGAGCCACGCCATCCGCGCGTCGCTACCGCTCACCATCGCTGTAGTGATGCTATTCTCGGCTTCTCCATGTTTTTCGCAGGATCCGGCCCCACCGCCGCCTAATTCTCCTGCTTCTGCGGCGCCTGCCGTGAAACCCGTACAGCCCGCCGCGCAACCTCCCGAACCTGCGTCAAAAAAAGCCGAAGACCCTGACGCCGCGCTCGATCGCGCCGTGCGCGAAGCCGGCAACGATCGCGCTGCGCTCGTCCGTAAGCTGCAGCAATATCTCGAGCGTTTCCCTGACTCACCGCGCAAGACGGCCGTCTATCGCGCGCTCGTCGAGAGCTGCGAGCAACTGAAGGATTCCGCCTGCGCGCTGGAAAATGCCGAGCTTCTCATCGCCAATCATCCGGACGATTCCGAAATGATGCTAGTCGCCGTCAATCTTCTCGACCAGCGCGGCGACGATGAAAGCCTTGCCCGCGCCGGGGGCTATCTCACGCGCGTACTCGACCGTGTCGAGAAATCGAATTCCTCGGAGAAATCGGCGCGCATCTCGGAGCAGGATTGGCAGACGCAACAGAACGATCTACGCCTCGCTCTTTACATCCTTCGCGGAAAAATCGAGGAGAAACAGAAGAAGACCGACGATGCGGTGAAGGACTTTGCCGCAAGTTACAGCATTCGCCCCAATGCCCTAGCCGCTCAACATCTTGCCGAACTCGCCGAGCTGCAGAAGAATTTCTCAAAAGCCGTCGAATATTATCTCGATGCGTTTGTCCTGCCTGAAAACGGCCCCGGCGGCGCGGCCGACCGCCATTTGATCCGCGAAAATCTCGGCAACGTCTGGCGCGAAGTCCACGGTAGCGATTCCGGGCTCGGCGATGCCATCCTCGGCGCGTACGACCACACGCAACCTCCTCTCGCCACGCCGCGGCCCCACGATCGCAATCGCGATGCACGGGATGCGCTCTCCTTCACATTGCGCCAGCTCGACGGCACTCCGGTTGCGCTCGGGCCGGACCGGGGCAAAGTTGTAGTGTTGAGCTTCTGGGCCACGTGGTGCGGCCCCTGTCGCGAACTCGAGCCTCTCTTCGCCAACGTCGCCGCAAATTATGCAGGCAGGAACGACGTAGTCTTCTTCGCGGTAGACACCGATGAAGACGAAGCGCGCGTCAAACCGTTTCTCGACGAACAAAAATGGAGACTGCCGGTGGTTTTTGCAGATGGTCTCGATGACTTCCTGAGGGTGCTTTCACTTCCAACGGTGATCGTCCTCGATCACACCGGGAGAATCTCCTACCGCATCAACGGCTACCAATCCGAGGAATTCAGCGAACGCCTGTCAAACGCGATCGATCGTTCCTTCGCGCCCATCACTCGCCGCGCGCCCTGATTCATCACGAAGAACTGCTGAGCGTCGCGGCCCGCGCGGCGTCTCGCGCCGCGAGTATCGTTCCGACGTGAATCCGCACTGTATCAGCAACGCGCCGTGCGTATCCGCCCGCCAGCGTGATCACTGCCGGTACGCGATGTCGCCGCGCATAATCAAAAACCATCGCATCGCGCCGCGCCAATCCATCGAGCGAAAGGGCCAGTCCACCGAGCTGATCCTCGCGGTAAGGATCGGCTCCCGCAACGTAGAAAATAATCCCCGGACTGAATTCATCGAACGCGCGATGCAGATTCTTCTCGAGCAGCGCCAGATAATCGTGGTCGTCCACTCCATCCGGCAGATCGACATCAATATTTGAAGGCGGCTTCGGATACGGATAATTGTGTTCCTGGTGAATGGAAAATGTGAAAACCGTCGGATCGCCGCCGAAAATCGCCGCGGTTCCATTCCCATGATGCACGTCCGTATCAATCACCATCGCGTTCTCAACCGCGCGATCGAATTGCAATCGCCGGATGGCCACCGCGACATCATGGATCGCGCAGAATCCTTCGCCGTGATCCGGGTAAGCATGATGAAATCCGCCGCCAATATTCCCAGCCCAGCCATCCACGAGCGCCCGCCGCCCCGCCAAAATCGATCCGCCCGCCGCCAGCCAGCAGGCCTCCACCATTTCCTTCGAGTAGGGGATTTCCATCCGCAGCTTTTCTTCCCAGCTCAACGTCCCGGTTTTTAGTTTGTGTATGTATTCCTTGCCGTGCACCAGCAAAACGTCTTCGTCCTTCGCCGGCTCCGGCACGAGAAAATCGTCCTTCGTCGCAATTCCCTGCGCGAGCAGCGCTTCATGGACGAGCCGGTATTTTTGCGAAGGAAAAACGTGCGCCCCGAGATTCAGGTCGTACCGGTCGTCATAAATCAGCTTGAATGGCAACATGGACCCAAGAGCCTAGCCCGATTTTCGTCCTGCCTGCAACTTGTCTTTCATTTTCTACGTGCGATTTCTACTTCCGTCGCCAGTATGTTAATCTTTGCTCGATGCGTCGCGCCCAAGCCGTTCTCGTGCTGATCGCGCTCATGGCCACACCGCTGGCTCTGCTGGCACGCAGCGAGGCCTGCGCGGACGCTTGCAGCAATTCTTGCTGCCTCGCGCTGCATCACTCGGCGAAAGGGCCCGCCGCCGGCCATTGCCATGGCGCCAGTCAGGCTCCCTCGACGCGTTGCTGCGACCAGCCGGCATCGAATCACGCTCTCGATTACGGCTTCACGATCCTGATGCCGCTTTCCATTATCCCTAGCGTAGCCGGCATCGAAGCTCCAGAAGTTTCTCGCGCCGGAGCAGCGCCGAATTTCCTCATAATTCCCTCAGCCTTTAGATCTTCTCCCTTCGAACCCCCGCGCGCGTAGTCCGTTCCTCCCGCGCAATCAAAAATCACTTCAGGGGGTTTTATGCACAGGCCCAGGCTTGGGATTGTATTTTGCATCTCTACATGTTTCGCACTCATTGCCGCGCTCGCTCACGCTAGCATTTTCGGCACGGTTCGCGGCCTGGTCCATGATCCGCAGCACCGCCCCATCGCCGGGGCGACTGTTTCGCTGACGGCCGTGGGTTCCGATTTCACGAAGCAAACCGCGACCGACCAGAGCGGCGAATTCCGGTTCGATTCCGTCGCCGTTGGAAACTACGACGTCGGCGTCGCGCAACCCGGCTTTGAGTCCGCCATTCAACGCGTCGCGGTCCTTTCCGACAGTGCGCCGATTCTGCACTTCGAGCTGCACATCGCTGCCGTCACGCAATCGGTCAAAGTTTCGGAAGAAGAAAACCAGATCGTCACCGAATCAGCCACGCCCACCAGCGTCGTCGATCGCGCGCAAATCGCCGCGACTCCCGGCGCCGATCGCACCAACAGTTTAGCCATGATCACAAATTTCGTTCCCGGCGCATACATGACGCACGATCAACTTCACATTCGCGGCGGACATCAAGTGAGCTGGCTTGTGGACGGCATTCCCATCCCCAATACCAACATCGCCAGCAACGTCGGGCCGCAAATAGATCCCAAGGACATCGACTACATCGAAGTCCAGCGCGGCAGTTATGCGGCCGATTATGGCGATCGCACTTACGGCGTATTCGATGTCGCGCCGCGCACTGGATTTGAGCGCGACAATCAGGCCGAGCTCGTACTCAGCGCCGGCAATTTCAATCAAACGAACGATCAAATCAGCTTCGGCAGCCACACCGAACGTTTCGCCTACTATGCCAGCGTCAACACCAATCGCTCCGATCTAGGCCTCGAAGCTCCCGTCTCAGAAGTCGTTCACGATCGCGATAACGGGTTTGGCGGCTTCACCAATCTGATTTTCAATATCAATCCGCAGAATCAGCTTCGCCTGGTCGCATCGGCTCGCCGCGATTTCTACCAGATTCCTTACGATCCCGCCGATCCCGATAGCAACGGATCGCGCGATGCTGAAATCGAGGCGGATTCGTTCGTTAATTTCTCGTGGGTGCGCTCGTTCAATTCGGGCCTGCTACTGACGGTGTCGCCGTTTTACCACTTTAATCGCGCGCACTATGACGCGAATCCGAACGACTTCCCCATTGCCACCCAGGACAATCGCGGCTCGTTTTACGCCGGCGGCCAGGCCACACTTGGATTCGTCAAGGGCAAGAACAACGCGCGCGTCGGCTTCTATGGGTTCGGCCAGCACGACAATCAAGTCTTTGGCCTCACGTTCAATGACGGCAGCAATCCCAACTTCAACGACACCGAAATCGTCGATGGCGGCCTCGCCGCACTCTTTGCAGAGGAACAATTCAAGGCCACCTCATGGCTTACTCTGAACGGCGGCGTCCGCTACACGCATTTTTCCGGCGGCGTGACGGAGAACGCCACTAGCCCGCGCGCCGGCGTCGCTCTGCGCATTCCCAAGCTCAATTGGGTTTTTCGCGGCTTCTATGGGCGCTTTTATCAGGCTCCGCCTTTGATCACCGCGTCCGGGCCGCTGCTGAAATTCGTCACCAACGAAAATCTCGGCTTCATCCCTCTGCGCGGCGAACGCGACGAAGAATCGCAGTTTGGAGTCACGATTCCGTGGAGAGGCTGGTCGCTCGATGCTGATTCGTTTCGCACGCGTGCCGTCAATTTCTTCGATCACAATAGCGTCGGCAATTCCAACGTCTTCTTCCCGCTCACGATTCAGAATGCGCTGATTCGCGGGTGGGAATTGACGCTGCATTCGCCGCGCATCGCGCATCGCGGGGAAATCTATCTCACCTATTCGAATCAAATCGCCGAAGGACGCGGCGCCATCAACGGCGGCCTGACCGACTTCTCGCCGCCGGATGCAGGCTATTTTCTCCTTGACCACGATCAACGCAACACGCTCAACCTCGGCGGACGCGTGACGCTCCCGTGGCGCATAGCCGCATCAGCGAACATCTACTACGGCTCGGGGTTCACGGACGGCGATGGCCCAAATCATTTGCCGGGGCACACAACCGTGGATTTGTCGCTATCGAAGCAATTTGGCGAGAACTTCTCCGTTGCCGCTAGCGCGATCAATCTTGCGAATCGCCGCTTCCTGCTCGACAACAGCGAGACCTTTGGCGGCACGCACTTTTTCAATCCGCGCGAAATCTATGTAGAATTCCGCTACAAATTCCATTACTAGAGGGAGGAATCATGTCGCAAGTCATTGCGGGATCCAACGTCGGTGGGTTCGGCCGTACTCTGCGAATTCTCTGCGGAACTCTGCTCCTCTGCGGTGCGCTTTCCTCCGGCTGCAGCAAGCCCGCGCCGACGGCCTCGAAATTCCCGACGTACAAAATGCGCGGCACCATAGTAGCCGTTCACGCCGAAGATAAATCCGCAAGCATAGATGCCGACGCCATTCCCGGCTTCATGGACGCGATGACCATGGAATACACGATCCACGACGCCGCAGCCCTAGCCAAACTGAAGCCGAAAGACAAAATCACCGCCGATCTGATCGTCGGACCCGACGGCGCCTACGTCGACAACATCAAAATCGAGCCGGCGAAGTAAGGTGTGGTACCGCTGGCGTCCCCGCCGGCATCCGACAAGCACGAGCCCGCCACGAACGCTAAACACGCGCGGACCACGCAGCACAACGACCGCAATTTATTTAACGCATTGCTCCGCGCACGATTGCGGCTTTAACGACGTTTGTGGTCGTACGATGCCGGCAGGGATGCCGGCGCTACCCGAGGCACTTAACTCTCTCGTTCGAAAATAAAATCAGGCACAGCAAGCAGCGCCCGGAGGAACTGCGATTCGGGCCAACCACTTAGACAAGCTTTTGCGCGACGCACGTAATCCCGCGCCAAGTCTCTCGTACGATCGAGCGCACCAGATTCATTCACAAGCCGCGTAATGTCTTCGGCAGACACGCTGTGAAATCCCTTTTCTTCGAGCACCGTAGCCACCATACGATGCGCCGCGGCATGTCCGTCGGCTCCGCCACCTAGGCCATTCTGCATGGCGAAAATCAGCGGCAGCGTCACCTTGCCTTCTTTCAGATCGCTCAGCACCGGCTTGCCGATCTGCTCCGATGACGCGGTGAAATCCAGCAAATCATCTACGAGCTGAAACGCGAGACCCGCGTAACGCCCGTAATCAGCGAGCGATTCCTCCGCCGACTTATCGAGACGCCCCAGAACCGCGCCGAGCCGCGTGCAGCCGCTGAAAAGGCAGGCTGTCTTGCGATACGAAAGATCGGCGGCTTCGGCTTCGGTTACGTCGATGCGGCCGATGTGCGTGAGCTGCAGCAGCTCGCCTTCAACCATGTTTTGAGTGAGATCGATAAGAATGTCGAGTATTTCGAAGCTGCGCTCGGCCAGCGCCATTTCGAAGGACTGCATGTAGAGCCAGTCGCCGGCCAGAACGCTCATGTGATTGCCCCAGCGTACATTGGCGCTCGGCCGGCCGCGGCGCGTGTTCGCGCCGTCAATCACGTCGTCGTGGATCAGCGTGGCGCTGTGAATCAGCTCGACCACCGCACCGAGCCGAACTGCACCCGGGCCGCGATATCCCGCCGCGCCCGCAGCCAGAAGCAAAAGCGCCGGACGCAGCCTCTTGCCGCCGCCTTCGCGAAGATAACTGGTGATCTCGACGACCGGCTCGATCGTCGAATTACTCTGCGCCGCGATTTCGCGCTCGACGAGCACGAGATCGTCCCTCACGAGATCGAAAATCTCTCGCGCCGATAGCGTTGAGATGGGACTCCTCCGCGGCTGGGCGGCCGATGACATCACGCGTCTCCCAAACGGAAAAGGCGGCGAAAATTTGCCGCCGTCGCAGCGGCAACTTCCTCTGCACTAGAGTTTCTCACAGTCGCGAGAGTCTGCGCCACTTCCACGACGTACGCGGGCTCGTTGCGTTTTCCGCGTACCCGCTGCGGAGCGAGATAGGGCGAATCCGTCTCCGTAAGGATGCGCTCGAGCGGCAATTCGCGCGCGACGTCGCGCAATGGCTCGTTCTTCGGATAAGTGATGTTGGCAGTGAAAGACACCAGGAAGCCCATCTCGATTCCCTTCCGGGCTTCTTCCAACGTACCAGTGAAACAATGCAAGATTCCGCCCAGGCCTGCGCTGCGCCAGTCGGATTCAAGAACGGCGAGGCAATCGACCCAAGCGTCGCGGCAATGGATGACGATGGGCATCTTCGTTGCGCGAGCAATTTCAAGTTGGCGGCGGAAGACTTGTGCTTGCACCTCACGCGGCGAGTGATCGTAATAATAATCGAGGCCGATTTCGCCGATGGCGAGGAAGCGCGGGTGGCGTGTCAGCTCGGCGAGTTGCGCGAAATGCGCATCGGTGGCGAGCTTGGCTTCGTGCGGATGAATTCCGGCGGTAGCGTAAATCCAATCGTGCGCTTCAGCAAAGGGAATGGCCGAGGCCAGATGATCGGGCCCCGCAGCTCCGCCGATTGCGAGGATTGTAGCAACGCCCGCATCGCGCGCCCGCTGCAGCACAGCGTCGCGGTCCTCATCATATTGCGGATATTCCAAATGCGCGTGCGAGTCAATGATTTCCATCCGCTCTCTTTGCCATGTCAGGGCACGACCTTTAGTCGTGCCGCAAACGCCGTCCACTATCTCCGGCTTTAGCTGCTAGGGTTTCGTGTCTCCATCGCTGGGTACCACCGCTCACTTCAACTTTGCCCCCGCCGGAACATCCTCAGCAAACGTACAGATCACCGGCTTGCCTTCGGGACCGACCGACGCCGCCACAATCATGCCGTTCGACTCCACGCCGCGAAGTTTGCGCGGCGCGAGATTCGCCACCACGACCACTTTCCTGCCGACTAGTTCTTCCGGCGTGTAAGAAACGGCAAGGCCCGCGACGATCTGCCGGACTTCTTCGCCGATGTCCACCATCAACTTCAGGATTTTGTCGGCACCGGCGATGCGTTCCGCAGATTTCACTAGGCCAACGCGCAATTCGACTTTTGTGAAATCCTCGATGCCGATCTTGGCGTTCGCGGCCGGAGCCGCAGCTGCCGCGGCAGCCGGAGCACCCGGCGCCGCCGATCCTGCCGCAGGCGCAGAGGCCGGCGGCGTTCCTGCGGGATTGCGAATTTCGTCTTCCATGGTTTCTATCCTCTCCGAAATTTCTTTCTTGTCAGCTCGTGGGAAGAGCGCCTCAGGCTCGCCGACTTGCGTGCCGGGCCGCAACGCACCCCAGGCCAAATGCTGCAGGTCCTGCGACGCAACGTCCGACCTCTCGCCGAGGAGCCCCCAAATCTTCGCGCTTGCGTGCGGCACTACCGGATAAGCAAGCGCCACGATATGCCGAAGACTTTGGGCCGCGGCAAATAATACTTCGCCTAGATCCGCTTGTTTCGAGGGTTCCTTTGCCAGCACCCACGGCTTTGTCTCGGTAATGAATTGATCGGTCGCCGCGACCAGTTCCCAGATGGTTTCTAGCGCGTCTGAGAATTTGAATTCCTCGTACCTTTGAACGGCGACGTCTTGAATCTCCGCAGCCTTCCTCGCCAGTGTTACGGCGAGCTGCGAAACCGTGGGATCGGTTGAAGGTGATGGCAGCACGCCGCCGAAATATTGATGAATCATCGCCAGCGTGCGGCTGGCTAAATTACCGAGGCCATTGGCTAGATCGGCGTTGTAACGCGTGAGAAGCGCATCGCGGCTGAAATTGCCGTCCTGGCCAAAGACCATCTCGCGCAGCAAAAAATAGCGTAGCGCGTCAATGCCCAGCGTGCGCGCGATCGGCTGGGGATATTGCATGTTGCCGCGCGACTTCGACATTTTCTCATCGGCAAAGAGCCACCAGCCGTGCGCAAAGATGCGCTTCGGTAGCGGCTCTTCGGCGGCCATCAGAAACGCGGGCCAGTAGACAGCATGAAAGCGCAGGATTTCTTTGCCGATCAGATGCAATTCGGCGGGCCAATATTTTTCCCATTGCACTTCATCGTCGCCGTAGCCAATGCCGGTCATGTAGCTGGTGAGCGCGTCGTACCAAACGTAGATCACGTGCTTCTCATCATCAGGCCACGGAATGCCCCACTTGATCGTCGTGCGGCTCACCGAAAGATCGCGCAATCCGCCGCGCACAAAAGCCATCACTTCATTGCGGCGCGTTTCCGGCTGGATGAAATCGGGCTGCGATTCGTACAGCTGCAGCAATCGATCCTGAAACTCCGAAAGCTTGAAATAATAATTCTCCTCGCGAACCTTTTCCGTCGGCCGCTTGCACTCGGGGCAAAGACCGCCGGGCAGCGGCTCATCCACATACATTTCATCGAAGACGCAGTATTGGCCCTCGTAGAAACCTTTGTAGATGTAGCCGTTGTCTTTGGCCTGCAGCAGAAGCCGATGGACGGCGCGTTCCTGGCGCGGCTCGGTGGTGCGTACGAATCGATCGATGCTGAGATCAAGTTCTTTCCACAGCAGCTCGTATTCACGAGCGATGCGATCGGCATAAGCCTGCGGCGTCACGCCTGCAGCCTTCGCCGCTCGCTCGACTTTCTGCCCGTGCTCGTCCGTGCCAGTCAGCAGAACGACATCGTAGCCGCACATCCGCTTGAAGCGCGCGATCGTGTCGGCCACGATCGTCGTGTACGTGTGGCCAAGATGCGGCCGCGCATTCACGTAGTAGATGGGAGTTGTGAGATAAAATTTGGGCTTCGGCTCGGCCATGGGCTATTTCGGCGACTCGCGTTGCTTCTGATAGTGAAAGTTGGCGAGCGCGAGAACTTGCTTGAGCGGAATTCCCTTCTGCGCGGCGATGCGCTGGCAATCTTCGTATTCGGGCGCGGCATTCAGCATAGTGCCATTGAGGCGCGAGACTTTCATGCGTATTTCGCCGAGAGGCGTCGCCACCGCCACGAATTCGCGCTGCAGCGTGCGCCGGCGAACCTCATGCGTGCGCACTCCGATCGTGGTCGTCTCGCGAAAGACGAGATCAATCAGCCGATTCAGATTCTCGGGCTCCGCGAGAAGCGTGACCAGCAGCCCCGGGCGATTCTTCTTCATTTGCACCGGCGATGAAAAAACATCAAGTGCACCGGCAGCCAGCGCCTGTTCGACGAAATAGCCGTAAATCTGCGGGCTCATGTCGTCGAGATTCGCCTCGATTACGCTCACCGGCGGATCCCAGCGCTCGCCTTTTTCCATCGCGGCAGACACGCCGACGAGCAGCCGCATCACGTTCGGCCGATCGGGTAAATCGGCGCTGCCAGCGCCATAGCCGACGGATTCGAGTTTCATCGGCGGCATTTCAGCGAAGCGTGTCGCAAGCGTAGTGGCGATTGCCGCGCCGGTCGGCGTCACAAGCTCGCGCTCGATGCCGCTCGAAAAACTCGGCGCGCCGCGCAGAAGCTCGACCGTCGCTGGAGCCGGAACCGGGAGAATGCCGTGCGCGGTTTTGACCGTTCCCGCACCTACATCAAGCGCAGAGCACGAGAACTCGTCGATGCCCAGCAGCTCGAAACCAATGGCGGCCCCGACGATATCGATGATTGCGTCCACAGCGCCAACTTCGTGAAAGTGCACCTTCTCGATTTCGACTTGATGCACTTTGGCTTCCGCTTCACCGAGCCGGCGAAAGATTCGCGTGGCGCGATCTTTCACCCGCGGCGACAGTTCGGCACGATCGATCAAGTTCAAAATGTGCGAAAGGCCGCGGTGATGATGATGCTCGCTCGATTCAACTTTAACCTGGGTCGCGAAGAGCGCGCCGCGCTTCACCTTGGCGGCGGAGATTTGCCAGCCTTTCAGATCGAGCCGGCGCAGCTCGGCTTCCAGCGCGGCCAAATCGGCACCGGCGTCAACCAGCGCGCCAAGGGTCATGTCGCCGCTAATGCCTGAAAAGCAGTCGAAATGGGCTAGTTTCATGCGATTGACGCCGGATACTTGATGGCGGCGCAAAATATTGAAAAAAGGATAGTAGTCTGGGCATTGCGGAGTGTCAAATCGGCTCCAATTTGTCTGCCGCCTTAATTCGTCAGCGCATTTCCGTGGGAGCGCTAGCATTTCGCCGGGCCCGCCGGTCGTACCCTCGGCACAGGCGGGAGCCCCCGCATTCATGCGGGGGAGGAACGCTTCAGCGCTCCGAGATAGCAACGTCATAAACGCTGCTCTTTAGCGCCGGAGAATCGCCGCAGGAAAGCAACGTCGCGTAGTTGCTGCGCTTGACCTATAATCGCGGGATTCTTTTTCGATCGGAGACATGTGTATCTCGAAATTGTGAATCGGATTCGCGCGGCAATCGCCGGGCATATTCGCCTGGCATATGGCGTTGAGGTGAAGGTGCTGACCGAGCGGCCGCCGCGGCTGGAAATGGGCGAGGTGGCGACGCCGGTGTGCTTTGAGTTGGCGAAACGGCTGAAGAAAGCGCCGCGCGTGATTGCTCAGGAAATTGCCGGATCGATCGGGCCGATTGAAGGGGTGGCGCGTTTCGAAGTGGCCGGCGGCGGGTATTTGAACGCGCATTTGGAGCGCGGCGCGTTTTTTTACGAGGTCGCACGTTTGGCGGGGCGCGAGGAACGCGCCATAGGAGCGGACGCCCCAAAGACGATTGTCGAGCACACGGCGATCAATCCGAACAAGGCCGCGCATATCGGCCATTTGCGGAATGCGGTTTTGGGCGACTCCTTCTCGCGCATTTTGCGTTACGCGGGCGAGCGCGTTGAGGTGCAGAACTACATCGACAACACCGGCGTGCAGGTTGCCGATGTCGTACTGGGATTTTTGCACCTCGAGAAGAAGACAGTCGAGGAAGTTCGCCGCCTATCTGAGGCACCGAAATTTGATTACTACTGCTGGGATCTGTATGCGCGTGTGACGGTGTTTCTTGAGGAGGACAAGAAGAGGCTGGAATTGCGCGCGGATGTTCTGAAGAAAATGGAAGAGGGGCACGGAATCGAAGCGGAGATGGCCGAATTAATTTCCGTGGCGATTGTGCGGTGCCATCTGCGGACCATGGACCGCCTGGGGATTGATTACGATCTCCTCCCGCGCGAGAGCGAAATTCTGCAGTTGAAATTTTGGGATGCGGCGTTTGCGATGTTGAAAGATCGCGGCGCGATCCGCTTGGCAACAAGCGGGAAGAATGCCGGATGTTGGGTGATGCCGTTAGCGGAGGGCGTCGGCGGAGGGGGCGCAGGCGACGAAACCGAGGATTCCGACGCGGACCAGAACGTGAAGATTATTGTGCGCTCTACGGGGACGGTTACGTATGTGGGGAAGGATATTGCTTTTCACCTCTGGAAATTTGGATTGCTCGAGAGGGATTTTTATTATCGTCCTTTTTACAAGCATCCAT
Organism: uncultured Acidobacteriota bacterium; assembly: GCA_963841235.1. Taxonomy (GTDB): domain Bacteria; phylum Acidobacteriota; class Terriglobia; order Acidiferrales; family UBA7541; genus Palsa-147. The sequence continues at coordinate 336,451 of CAWJBU010000007.1, forward strand.
CAGGACGGGAAGCGTGGATCACCAGCTCGGTCAATTCTTACGTCGAAGAGGGCGCAGCAAGCGGCGCCCCTACGAACACATCGCACTTAAGTGATCAGCCCGAGTTTGGGAAGGCTGGCAGCGTTTATAACGTGATCGATACGCGGCAGACGTATCCGCAGCAAGTGGTCGCGGCGGGATTGCGCGCGGGCGGATTTGACGCACAGGCGGAGCATCTGAAGCATTTGGCTTATGACGTTGTGGCGCTCACGCCGCGATGCGCCGCGGAATTGGGCTATGAGATTCCGTCGGAGGATGCGAAAAAGCAGTACGTGGATATCAGCGGCCGCAAGGGCCAGGGCGTTAAGGCTGACGATTTGATTGACAAGTTGCTCGAGGCTACGCGCCGCGAGGTGAACGAACGGCATCCTGAAAGTTCGGCGAGCGAGCGCGAAGAGAACGCGCGCAGAATTGCCGTTGGTGCGCTGCGATATTTTTTGCTGAAATTTACGCGCGGCACGATTATTGCGTTTGATTTTGAAGATGCGTTAAGTTTCGAGGGAGAGACGGGACCTTATTGTTTGTATGCGATTGTGCGGGCCCGCAGCATCTGGAGGAAGGAGGCGGAGCAATCGGCCTCAGTGCCGCTGGATCCTCAAAGATTGGCTGCGCGCGCCGGAGATGCGGCAGCTGCATTTTTGGCGGGACTGGGCGGAGACGATATTTGGGATATGGTGCTGACGGCTGGATCGCTTGGCGCGCAGATTGAAACAGCGATTTCGGCGCAAGAGCCAGCGTTCCTAGCCAAGTACGCGTTTCAGTTGGCGCAAGCGTTCAATTTGTTCTATCACAAGCACCGGATTCTTTCTGAAGAAGATGCGGAGAAGAAAGCGTTTTTGCTTTTGTTGACTTCGATGGTGGAGAAGCAGCTAGTGGCCGCTTTGAGATTATTGGGGATTGAAGCGCCGGAAGAGATGTAGAGGAGGGTCTTCAGACCCTCCCGCTTTTCAGCCCCGCCCTTCTGCCCGCGCTGGCTCCCAATTCCCCAGCCTCTGCCTTCCCACCAAACGGCGTCACGAAAATTTCGTCGCGAAATCCACGATCGAGCGAATCGCGATGCCCGTCGGCCCCTTCGCCAGCCACGGCTTATTGTCGTCGTTCCAAGCCGTCCCTGCGATGTCCAGGTGAATCCACGGCGTATCTTCCGCAAATTCCTTGATGAACCACGCGGCGGTAATTGCGCCGCCCCCTTTTCCGCTGCCGGTGTTGCGGATGTCCGCGATATTGCTCTTGATCATCTCCTGATATTCGTCATCAATCGGCATCGGCCACATTTTTTCGCCTGCGGCCTTTGTGCTCTCGAGGAAGCGATCCAGATATTCGCGCGGCGTGCCGAAAGCGCCGACGTGCACGTTGGCCAGCGCCACCATGATTGCTCCGGTAAGCGTGGCGGCATCGATCAAGTGCGTGGCGCCTAGCTTTTTCGCGTACGCGACGCCGTCGGCCAGAATCAGCCGTCCCTCCGCGTCCGTGTTGATGATTTCAATTGTTTTGCCGGACATGGCCACCTGCACGTCGCCGGGTTTCTGCGCTCGCCCGCCGGGCATATTTTCGGTGGCGGGCACAACGGCGATCACTTTAATCGCGGGCTTCAGCCGCGCAATCGCGCGCATGGCGCCGAGCATGGTGGCCCCGCCGCCCATGTCGTATTTCATTTTTTCCATGCCATCAGCGGGCTTGATGGAGATACCGCCGGTGTCGAAGGTGACGGCTTTGCCCACAAGCCCAAGAACCGGCGCGCCTGGCTTGAGATTCGCGGGCGTGTAGGTGATGACGATTACGCGGGGCGGCTCGACGCTGCCTTGCGATACGCCGAGGAGCGCGCCCATTTTCAACGCCGCGATGCGGTCTTCGTCGAGGATCTCGATCGCCAGGCCGGCTTCGTTGGCCATGGCTTCCGCGCGGTCGGCGAGCATGCGCGGGGTGAGTTTGTTGGAAGGCTCGTTGATCAACGCGCGCGCCCAATTCTGGGATTCGCCGAGCAACGTGCCGCGCTCGAGAGCGGCCGCGAGATCAGCACCCTGAAATCCTGCCAGGCCGACAGCCTCGATATTTTTGTTGTTTTCCTTCTTGCTGCGATAGGTGTCCGATTCGAAATCGGCCGCGGTTATACCTTCGACGACGGTTTGCAATGCGGCGGCGTTGTTGTCTCTTTCCCGCGCGAGCCACACGAATTTCTTCACGCCGCGCGATTTGAGATAGCGAAGCGCTGCTCCTGCCAGCCTCCGAAGATCGGCGGCCGAAAATTTATCCGGCTTCCCTGCCCCGATGAGCAGGAGGCGTTGCGCGGCGAGGCCTTGCGGATAATGGAGCAGCACCATTTCGAATGATTTGCCGTTAAGCTCGCCGCTCTTGGCGAGGGGCGCGATTTTGCCGCCGCTCGCGCGGTCGAGATCGGCTACGATTCCTTCGATGCGATCGTCCTTATCGAAAACGTAAGTGACGAGCGCGTCGGACGATACAGATGCGAACGGCTGGGATTCAATTTGAATCTGCATTTTTAGCTTTCACCTTTCTTCTTTCGTCCTGCACATTTCAACGCCGGCGATAGCGCGCGATTGCTTCCTTAGCTTCGCGTTTCGCTTCCTGATCGCGTTCTGCCTGGCGGCGGTCGTGAAACTTTTTCCCTTGCGCTAGTGCGAGTTCGACTTTAGCACGCCCGCCGCGAAAATAGATTTTCAGCGGCACCATTGTGAGCCCGCGTTGCTGAACCTTCCCGGCGAATTTGTCGAGTTCGCGACGGTGAAGAAGTAGTTTGCGCGGGCGGAGAGGATTGTGATTCCAGGGGCCTCCGGGACGGTATTCGGGGATATGGCAATTCTGCAGCCAGATTTCCCCGGCGCGAACTTCCGCGTAGGCTTCGCGAAGGGACCCTTTGCCTTCTCGCAACGACTTCACTTCGGTACCGACAAGCGCTATGCCGGCCTCTACCTTGTCGAGGAGATGGTAGTTGTAGGACGCCGCGCGGTTTTGCGCGACGATTTTTACGCCCTCAGATTCCTTTTTGGCAGCCGATTTCACGGAAGTTAATGATATCCGGCGCCAGTGAGTGTGAGCAAGGCAGTGGCAGATTTCGCGCGCGGGGATGAGGCGAATCCAAAAGCGCCGAACGGCGTGACGGCCGAAGAGTCTGTCTGACGACTCGGATGATTTGTCAGGGCACGGCTTCAGCCGTGCCGCAAATGCCGCAAAATCAGCACGGCTTTAGCCGCTGAGGTTCGTCTTTTCGAGTCCTCGAACAGCCCCTGACGCGCTTTCCTCCAAGAGCCCCGCCTTGTTGCCGAGTAGTAACATTTCGGGAGGAGATTGTTGGGTCACCGGCAACACGGGCTTTCCTTGATGCATCCTACCCTCGATGCTAGACTCAGAGAGAATTGCTAGTCGAAACACTGCGGAGGTCTGATTTGCGCCGTTTCCTCTTGTGGTCCGCGCTGGGGTGCGCCTCAGTGCTCCTGACCGGCTGTCCGAAGGGCGATCCTAACTACCACGCAGGCCGGAACGCCGAGCAGATTCAGGACTACGACACGGCGCTAGTCGAATACCAGCGGGCGCTGCGGGCCGACCCTTCTAACCTCGAATACAAGATCAAAGTGGCGCACTTGAAGTTCGTGGACGCGCAATTCCACGTGGACCAGGGCAAGAAAGCGATCGATCGCGGCGATTTGCAGACCGCACTGGCGGAATATCAGAAAGCACAGACCATCGATCCCTCGAACGCGACCGCCCAACAGCAAGTGCAGCATATGATGGAATTATTGGCGGCGAAGAGTGCCTCCGAGGCGCCCAAGCCTCCCACGCCGCCCGAAGAGACCGAAGTTCTTGCGGGCCCGCCGCAGTTGAAGCCCATCTCGCGCGAACCGATTAATTTGACGATGACCAACGACGCCAAGATTATTTTCGAGACCATCGGAAAATTGGCAGGGTTGAGCGTGATATTCGATCCGGATTTTTCCTCGCGGCGCATCACCGCGGAATTGCCCAACGTGACGCTGGAGCAGGCGCTGGATGCGGTCTCGCTCGAGAGCAAGGCTTTCTGGAAGCCGATTTCGAGCAACATTATTTTCGTCGCGCCGGACCAGCCGCAGAAACGCAAAGATGTGGAAGACGAGGTGGTTCGGACGTTCTATCTCAATAACACGCTCACCCCGCAGGACATCACCGAAATCATTACCGGCTTGCGGCAGACCCTGAACCTGACGCGCGTGCAGCAAATCAACTCGCAAAACGCAATCATCATACGCGACACGCCGGATAAAGTGCTGCTGGCCGCGAGAATCCTGCACACCATCGACAAGGCCAAGCCCGAAGTGCTGCTGCATGTGCAAGTGCTGGAGACGCGGCTCGACCGTCTCCATGATCTGGGGATTCTCCCCGGACAGAGCGCCTCGGTGCAGTTCACGCCGCGAACTGCGCTTAGCCCGAGCAGCACCAGCACGGGAACCGGCACTGGAACGGGAACGGGCACTGGAACAGGAACTGGCACCGGCACAGGAACAAATACAACAACACCGTTGATTACGCTGAACAATCTTAAGCATCTTGGGACCGCGGATTACAGCATCAATCTCCCCGGCGCCGCCGCCAACGCGATTTTGACCGATACCTCGACGCGAATTCTTCAAGACCCCGAAGTTCGCATGACAGATGGCGAACAGACCAAATTGCGAATCGGCGACCGAGTTCCCATTGCCACCGGCAGCTTTCAGGCAGGCGTGGGAGTGGGATCGCAGGCAGGCGCCGGTCTCGTGAATCCATTGGTGAACACGCAATTCACATATTTGGACGTCGGCGTGAATGTCGACGTCACTCCGCGCGTCCATCCCGACGGCGATGTAAGCTTGAAAGAGAGCCTGGAAGTTTCCTCGGTCACCGGCGAACAGACCATCGGCGGAATTCAGCAGCCGGTGATCAGCCAGCGCAAAATCGAGAACGAAGTGCGCTTGAAGGAAGGCGAATCCAACATCATCGGCGGCTTGATCACGCGCAACGAGACCAAGACGCTCAACGGCTGGCCAGGGTTGGCGCATATTCCGTTCCTGCGATACTTCGTCTCCGACGACAAGCGCGACATCTCCGACGACGAAGTGATGATCATGATCACGCCGCATATCATCCGCCTGCCGTCGATCGACCAGGACGATTTGCGCGCCCTGGCGGCTGGAACCGACACGAACGTGCGCGTCTACCGCAGCGCGCTGGACTCCGTTCTGCCCGATACAAAATCGGGAACGACGGGAGCCGTGCCGCCGGCCTCCGGTCAGCCCGCCGTGCAATTGCGCTTCGAGCCTGCAAACGTGGCGCTGAAGCCCGGCGAAACGGCAACAGTGGGCTTGACGGTGACCAACGTGCAAGACTTGTTCGCCATTCCGGTGATGCTGCAGTACAACCCGGCGGTGATTCAAATTGATGAAGTGCGAAACGGCGGATTCCTCTCGGGCGGCACGCAGGAAATCGCCGTCGTGCAGCGCGTGGATCAGCAGCGCGGCCAGGCCATCGTCTCGGCGATGCGCCAGCCGAATTCGACTGGCATCAACGGAACCGGAACCATCTTCGGCATCGTGATTCACGCCGTTGCCGCGGGAAGTTCGCAATTGCAAGTGGTGCAGGTGAACGCGAAAGACTCGCAGCAGAAAGTGATACCGATGGTCTCGAACGAGGCTTCCATAAACGTTCAGTAAGCGGCGGGACAAGGACATGGACGAGAAACTGATGATGAGCGGCAACGGCGGCGCAATCACCGGCGATCGCGCGATGCGTTCGCGCGTCGCAGAGGCTGGATTGACGCTGGTCGAACTCGTAGTCACCTGCGCGATTTTGATTACGCTCTCGACCGCCGCGCTTCCCGTGGCTCGATTTACGATTACGCGCCAGAAGGAAGCGATCCTGCGCTACGACCTGCGCCAGATGCGCGACGCCATCGACCGTTACAAGGACGTAGCCGACAAAAACATGATCCAAGTGAAAGTGGGCACGGAAGGCTATCCGCCGGACATGGAAACGCTGGTGAAGGGCGTGAACATGATGGGCGCGCCGGACCGCAAGATTCGATTTCTGCGCGCCATTCCGGTGGATCCGATTACGGGAAAGAAAGAATGGGGCATGCGCTCGGTACAGGACGATGCCGACTCCAACAGTTGGGGCGGCCAGGACGTCTTCGATGTTTTTTCGAAGTCGACGGGAACGGCGCTTGACGGGACCAAGTACAGCGACTGGTAGGAGCAGGCGATCTTGAGGAACGAAATTTTGCATAGGGCGAAGGGCGCGCGGAAAGTTCGAGGCGAAGCGAGCGGCTTCACCATCCTCGAGCTGATGATCGTGATCACGATCATCATGATTCTGGCCACCATCGCCATTGGCCAATACCAAAAATCGCTGCTGCGCACGCGCGAGGCCGTGCTGCACCAGGACCTGTTCGTGATCCGGACAGCCATCGATCAGTTCACGATGGACAAGAATGCCGCGCCGCAAAGCCTCGATGACCTGCAACAGGCCGGCTACCTCAAAGTGATTCCCAAGGATCCTTTCACTCATTCAAGTGATTGGGCCACGGACACCTGCGACACGTTGATGAGCCCCGATCAAACTACCACCGGAATCTGCGACGCACATTCCACCTCTTCCGGAAGCTCTCCTTTCGAAGGAACCGCTTATAGTTCTTGGTAGCCTCAACCACTATCTAATTTCGTTTATGTGCGTGCCAGCTCGGGCCAATCCTGTCGGCGGTTGAGAGCCACGCAGCGCGAGATCAAGGCGGCCAAGGGCTGCTTCCAAGTCGGTCAAACTGCAAAGGCCCGCTCGGGCAGCCGTGTGCAGTCACTCCCCGCAGGGACATGGCCGCCTTCTGTTGATGCTCTCGCGCTTCCCCGCCAGCATATTCGGTCAGGCCTCGGCAATCAATCCAGCAAACGCTGTAGCGGTGTTGCGCGAGTGGCTAGGATTTGAACGAGCGTGTGGACTAGAATGCTCGACTACGCCGGAAGCCAAACGCCGGTGAAATCCGGTATGTTCGGGTAGCCCCTTGGGCCGGGAATGGCATGAGGTTTGAGAGCTGATGCGAACGATTGCACTGTGGAGAAAGCTATGAATCGACGACGGACCGTCGCGCAAGCAATTGTGGAGTTTCTCAAAAATCAATTCACGTCGCGGGACGGACGCGAGGAAAGATTCTTCGAGGCGTGCTTCGGCATCTTCGGGCACGGCAACGTGGCGGGGATGGGCCAGGCCCTTGAGCAGGATACGGGATTGCGCTATGTGCTGTGCCGCAACGAACAGGCCATGGTGCACACCGCGGCCGCCTTCGCGAAGATGAGCAACCGGTCACGCACGATCGCGTGCACGACTTCGATCGGGCCGGGGGCCACGAACATGGTGACCGGCGCGGCGCTCGCTACGGTCAACCGGCTACCGGTTCTGCTGCTTCCCGGGGACATTTTCGCGAAGCGGGCTGTTGCGCCGGTGCTACAACAACTGGAGTCGCCGAGTTCGCAGGATGTTTCCGTGAACGATTGCTTTCGGCCGGTTTCGCGTTACTGGGATCGCATCAACCGGCCCGAGCAGTTGCTCACTGCCCTGCCGGAAGCCATGCGAGTGCTCACTTCTCCGGCGGAGACCGGAGCGGTGACGCTTTGCTTGCCGCAGGATGTGCAGGCCGAGGCGTTTGATTTTCCCGAGGAACTGTTCCGAAAACGCGTGTGGGTGATTCCGCGGCCGTTGGCGGATCGCAGCTTATTAAGGACGGCGGCGGAATGGATTCGCGCTTCGCGACGGCCGCTGATCATCGCTGGCGGCGGAGTGCTGTATTCGGAAGCGGGCCCGGCGCTGTCGCAGTTTGCAGCGAAGACGGGGATTCCGGTATGCGAGACTCAGGCGGGCAAGGGATCGCTGCCCTACGATCACGCGCAGCAACTGGGAGCGATGGGCGTTACCGGCACGCCCGGAGCGAACATCACCGCGCGGGAAGCGGACTTGATCATCGGGATCGGAACGCGATACAGCGATTTCACCACCGCGTCGAAGACAGCATTTCAGGATTCGGGCGTGCGCTTTATCAACATCAACATCGCCGAATTTGACGCGCATAAACATTCGGGGCTGGCTCTGACCTCGGATGCGCGCGCCAGTCTCGAGGAACTGACGGCGGCCGTCGGGAATTTCCGGGTCGCGCCAGAATACACCGCGCGAATCGGCAAGCATCGTGAAGAGTGGGAGAAAGAGGTAGACCGAATTCATGCGATGCGAATCGGACCGCCCATCAGCCAGGGCGAGGTGATCGGAATTGTGAACGAAGTTTCGGAAGCGCGCGACGTGCTGGTTTGCGCCGCGGGAAGCTTGCCCGGCGATTTGCACAAGCTTTGGCGCACGCGCGATTCCAAGGGCTATCACCTGGAGTACGGCTATTCGTGCATGGGCTACGAAATCGCCGGAGGCATGGGCGTGAAGATGGCCGCGCCGGACCGCGAAGTGTACGTGATGGTGGGCGACGGCTCGTACCTGATGATGGCGCAGGAAATTGTTACCGCTTTGCAGGAGGGCTACAAGCTGAACATCATTCTGCTCGACAATCACGGCTTTTCGAGCATCGGCGGACTGAGCCGGGCCTGCGGCAATCGCGGAATGGGCACCGACTATCGCTATCGCAAAGACGGTTCTTACAGCGGGGGGCTTCTGCCCGTTGATTTTGTGGCGAATGCCGCGAGTCTGGGCGCACATGCGGTGCGTGCGAAGACCGGGAACGAGTTGCGATCGGCACTCGTGGAGGCCCGGAAACGGTCCGGAACGAGCGTGATTGTTGTGGAGACCGCGATTGACGAGCGAGTTCCCGGCTATGAATCCTGGTGGGACGTGGCCATCGCCGAGGTGGCCGAATCGCCGGCCGTGCGCGATGCGCGGGAGAAATACGAGGACGCGAAGAAAAAAGAGAGAATATTTCTTTGAGACGTAGCGGGAGTTCGACCCTGTTGACTGCTGATGTTCGGGCTGTGAGCTTGGTTCTCTTGGTATTCGTTTCGGTGCAGGTGCCCGGCGCGCATTCGCCTGCATCGCGAGGCGTCAAACCCGGCGTGGTTCAGTTCGAAGATATTGCCCGGCAAGCCGGCCTCACCGCGCTCAATGTCTACGGCGGGGATCAGCACAAAGAATTCATCATTGAGACCACCGGAAACGGCGCGGCGATCTTCGACTATGACAACGACGGCTGGCCGGACATTTTTCTTCCCAATGGCTCGACGGTAGCGGGATTTGCCGCCGGCACCGCTCCGACCGGGCACCTGTATCACAACAACCGCGACGGCACGTTCACAGACGTGACGGCGAAGGCCGGGCTGGCGCGCGCGGGCTGGGGCCAGGGAGCATGCGCCGGAGATTACGACAACGACGGCAACCTGGACCTGATGGTGACGTACTGGGGGCAGAACTCGCTCTATCACAACAATGGCGACGGCACGTTCACCGACGTGACGAAAAAAGCGGGGCTCGAAACTCCGAAGGATCAGTGGAGCACGGGATGTAGCTTCATCGACTACGACCGCGACGGCAAAGCAGATATTTTCATTGCACGCTATGTCGATTTCACTTACGACTCGGTTCCGAAACCGGGGCAGGGGCAGTGGTGCCATTGGAAGGGAGTTGACGTGATGTGCGGGCCGCGCGGCCTGAAGGTGGGGATCAACGCCCTCTATCATAATAACGGGGATGGCACCTTCAGCGACGTGTCCGAAAAATCAGGCATCACCAAGACTTCCGGTTGCTATGGCTTCACTTCGCTGCCGGGGGACTACGACCAGGACGGTTGGCCCGATATCTACGTGGCTTGCGATTCGACGCCCAGCATTCTTTACCACAACAATCACGACGGATCGTTTACGGATTTGGGGAGCACGTCGGGCGTGGCCTTCAACGAGGATGGGACGCTGCAAGCGGGAATGGGCCTCTCGGCCGATGATTTCACGCATGAAGGCAGGCAGGATATTGTAAAAACGAATTTCAGCGACGACACGCCGACGCTTTATATCAACCGCGGAAACAATTCTTTCGATGACGTCACGCATAGCGCAGGGTTGGGCTTGATCACGAATTGGCTGGGATGGGGAGTACAGTTCTACGATTTCGACAACAGCGGGTGGCCGGGAATTTTGATTGCCAACGGGCACGTTTATCCGGAACTGGACGGCAAGGGGCTGGGCACGAGTTATCGGGAGCCGAAGGTGGCCTATTACAATTTGCGGAATGGGAAGTTTGCGAACATTACCGGGCAGGCGGGGGCGGCGCTTAGCGAGATGCACTCGGCTCGTGGCATGGCGCTCGGGGATTTGTTCAACGACGGCCGCGAGGAGGCGCTGGTAAACAACGTGAATGAGCTGCCCTCGCTCTATCGCAACACGGCAGCAGTCGGGAACTTTGTGAGCTTGCAGTTGATTGGCAGCAAGTCAAATCGGGCGGCTCTGGGAACAACGGTCACGCTGGAACAAGGCAACGACAAGCGCGAGCAAGAGTTGCGCAGCGGTAGCGGCTATATTTCGCAGAGCGATTTGCGGCTGCACTTTGGGCTGGGAGCGGCAACGAAGGCGGAGAAAATTGTGATTCGCTGGCCGAGCGGACTTGTCGAGATGCTGCGTGATCTGCCCGCGAACCAATATTACGTTGTGCGCGAGGGCAGCGGTGTCGATTCCAAGCAAACACACGGAATCAGCGGCCTGCGAATCGCCGGCCCAGCGAAATAAGTCCGGACCGGCCGCTTCAGAAAAACCCCGAAAACACTGGCACCGAGACGATACGGCACCTCTTCGCCCATTCTTGGAATCAGCAGTGCTTGAAGGAAGATGCGGGAGCGGCGCGAGCCGCTCCCGCGTAAGGCGCTAGAAATATAACTTCAGAGCGAACTGAATCTCACGAGGATCGCCCGGCCCTCCCGAATCCGTTCCCAGGATCGGCGCAAGCGTATTGGAGACCTTTCCAAACCCCGGATTAATGCTGAAAGGCTGACCGGCCACAGTTGCCGAGCCGATATTTCCATCCGGGTTCCCGAAGTTTGGATGGTTGAAAGCATTGAAGAACTCAGTCCGGAATTGCAGTTTAAACCTCTCCGAGAACTTGAATTCTTTGAAAATGCTCAAGTCCCACATCTGGATTCCGGGACCATAGAACTGATAAGGCGCGCAAGATCCGAAGTGCCCGGACAAGGCCGGCGTAAACGCCGCCGGATTCAGATAGAACCCCGTGGTTGTGTACAAGTTGTGGTTAGTCGTCGCCCCGGCATGCGCATTCGCACCCGGCACGCAGTCCGCATAGATCGGGTTGTTTCCATCTATCACCGAACCAGTGCCCGATGTCACGTTAAACGGCGTGCCCGTCTGCATCGTCACGATTCCGTTGAACTGCCAGTCGCCGAGCCAACGGGCCGCGAAATTGTCCCCGGACATAAAGCGCTTTCCTCGACCGAAGGGCAACTCCCAAACGAAATTCCCGACGAAGCGGCTGCGGATGTCGAAAACCGAATTGCCCATTTCCGCGGCATAGTCGTAGGAATTTTGCGGCAACTGGCCGGCTGAGAGGTTGTCGCGGTAATTGGCGAGACCGTGAGCGTATGTGTAACCCAGCGAATACAGCAAGCCGTGGGACATCCTCTGTTTCAACTGAAATTCGACTCCGTTGTAGTCCGAATTCCCGTCATTCGTGGCGGTTTCCAGGTAGGAACTTTGGGCGTTGTTCGCGCAACGATTGCCGGCACCCGCAAAAGTGTCGACTACCGCCGTATTGCTCAGGTTGGCGAACGGAAACTGCAAGATGGGACAGCCCGTATCGAAGCCCGTGATCATCGGCTGGTTGTAATCACGCACGCGCTCCTCCCGGCGGCCCCAATTGCCAACATAGGTTGTCGAGACTGAGGTGTTCTTGTTTACCTGATATTCCAATCCAAAGCTGGTCTGTTCGACGTAAGGCGTGCGCTGGTTCGGATCCTGAGCGTTGATGTGAATCGACGTCAAATTGATTCCAGTGGAAGCGATCTGCGCCGACGGGAAACCATCCGACAGTTTAAAGACAGGGTTGCTCGGGCCTGAAAACAACTGGGTAAAGACAAATTGTGGGGCATTGAGCTGAATCAAGGCCTCCGAACCGATGCGGCTCTCATGCTGATAAAAAATTCCGTACCCGCCGCGCACCACGAGCCGCGGCATCAGCTGATACGCGAAGCCCACGCGCGGTGCGAAATCCGCCAGGTCCGGATGAATCAGAGCGCGATCGAACCAGCCGCTGGCATTGCTTGCCGCGGTGACGATTCCACCGCCGTTGGCCGGCGAGAAATTCGATGTCTGGTTATGCCTGTCGATCAGCGGGGCGAATAGCTCATACCGCACACCGTACGTAAGCGTGAGCTTCGACGTCGTCTTCCAGGTGTCCATGGCATAGAAGGAGTGCCCGGGCTGGAAATAATGGACGACGTGAGGCGTCGTGAAAAATACGATGTTCGCGTCGCCGAGAAGCAAATCGGGAAGGCCGAAAGTGCCTCCGGTGACTGCACCCGTCTCGATTAATAGTCCTTGCGGGGCTTCGATGTCGAAGAAGTTGTCCGTGCGCCTGAGGTATTGATACCCGAATTTGAAACTGTGACTGCCTTTTAGCCAGTTCAGGTTCTCGATGAAGTTATAGGCTTGGGAAATCTGGTACTGCGGCCGCCACGCTGCTGTTCCGATCGTTGTTTCACCGTTGAAGAATATCGCCGGGATACCTGCGTCGTTCGGTCCCGGCGGGACTCCCGTCAAACCAATGGCTGATTCGGCCTGGGAAGTTCCGACCGCCAAGCCATTCGGATCGCTGTGCGCATAATCGCGGTTAAAGCCAAAGCGCGCATCATTGATCAAATTGGCCGAGATCGTATGGGTCCATCCCAGAGAAACCAACTGCTGGCGCCAGCGGTACTGCGTCGCGAAATTCCCATTTCCGATCAGCGGATCGGAAGTCCACAGCGGATCCTGACGATTCACATGACGATAGCTGTAGGCCCCGAAAATTTGGTCCTTGGGACCCATGTTGTAATCGACGCGCCCGTCCAAAGACCAAACGTCGTTGGGAACCGATGTAGAAAATGCGTAGTTCGAATTTCCCGTCCAACTCCCCGGCTGCCCTTCCACGGCTACCGCACTGGGAATGTTCGGGACTGCCGAGGCGCCGATCAGTCCTATTAGCTTTTGAGCGACAGGATCGAGGCAGGTCTGGCCGGTTGAGCTCGTCGCTTGGAGAATATTTCCGAGATAGCAGTTCACCTGCCCGGGCACCACCGGATTGGCCAGCGGAGAACCCAATTCCGTGAAATTGCCCTGCGTCATCAGCGGTGTCGGGGCTACGCTTGTAACGGTCGTGGCTTGCCGGCTGGTGAAGCGTTCCAGATCGCCAAAAAAGAACAGCTTGTCCTTCATGATGGGGCCGCCGACCGTTCCGCCGAATTGATTTTGAGAGAAGCCGCCACGTGGCGCTCCGACCACGTTGTTAATCCACGAATTGGCGTCCAGCACCTTATTGCGGAAAAACTCGAAGAGATCTCCGTGGTATCCGTTGGTGCCGGACTTGATGGTCGCGTTGACCACCGCCCCAGCGGAGTTGCCGAACTCGGAGGAATAGGTGCGCGTCTGAATTTTGAACTCTTCCAAGGCGTCCGGCGGCGGCTGCACCACCTGCACTGAGAATTCTTGCAGGTTTTCCGAAAACGAATTGTTATCAATTCCGTTCAGCAGGAAATTGTTTTGCGTCTCCCAATTGCCATTGACGCTAAAGCGGTCCGGCGCCGGATTGGCCGCGCCGTAATACTTGTTCACACCGGGTTCCAGCAGCGCCAAGTCGGCGTATCGCCGCCCGTTTAGAGGCAGATCGTTGATGCTCTCCTCGGTCACCACACTACCCACATCGGCCGTCTCAGTCTGCAGAATGGGCTCGCCACCCGTGATCGTTATTTCCTGCTTTACCGAACCAACCTGCAACGTAAAGTCGAGAGACAGGCGGTCCTGCACGTGGAGTTCGACGTCATCGCGCAAAACACTCTCAAAGCCGTCGGCGCTCACCCTCACGGAATATTTCCCGGGGATCAATGTCTCGACCTGATACTCCCCGGCACTATCGACTGACGGGGTCACCAGGACCCCTGTCGCCTTATTCGTGATGGTCACCACCGCTTTCGGCACAGCCGCTCCGGTCTGGTCGACAACCTTCCCAACAATGGCGCCGCGGTCTATCTGTCCAAACGCAGGAACAGAGGAAACCACGAGCAGCGCCACAAGCAAAGTCGCCCAGCCGAGCAATCTCCGAGTGTTCAAGCCTCGATTCATTGAAGCCTCCACCTTTAAGATTCGAGGAGCGGTCTCCCCAATTTTGAAACAGCTGCGTTCATAACTACTAAGGGATCCGTCTCTCACTTGGAATCAAAAAGCGACCTCAGCGCCCCGCCGCATTGCCTGGACCCGAATGCCCGCTACGCCGGCTAACCGGGAACAATCGGCCCTTCGATCGAATCGCCTCAGCCTGCGCACAATTCCCCCACGCAGATCGAACCATGCCGGAATGCTGCTGGATAGGGGTAAGCAAACACGATCGCACGATATTAACGCCAGCCCCCAAAAGACCTGCCCCCTAGCATGCCGAAACGATTCGGATACGAATGGTCGCAGATTTAGCATCCGCAAAAATCATTGTCAAGCCAATTCTCCTGAATCGTGCTTCTGCGGTCACTTTTGCAGATTTATACGGACTCATTCACGGCCCGTCTGCAGTTCCCGCCAGATGCCAAAACGTTTTGGCATCAGTATTGACAAGGCTTTTTGCAGGCGTACAATGCCGTTGCTTCCAACGAAAATGCGGAGGCTGGATGCAAGACGCCGCAGCACTTGGACGAATTCGCGCCGCATCGCACCTCGCACGCCGGGTCCCAGAAGCCGCATCTTCAGCAATGGCGATAAACATTTTTCAGATCCAGGAAAAACCTTCGGTTGAGGACTGGCCGTTCCTGCAATTCGAGACCGTGTTCACGGTGCGCGTTCATTAGCAGCGCAAAGCGGCCGGCGATCACCACTCGTTTCACTCCATATCTCGCGGCAGGCAAAGGAGAGCAAAATGGCATCAGGATGCAAAAGGATCGTAGCTGCAATCTCCGCCGTGTTGCTTTGCGCGCTGCCATTTTTATCTCGAACTAGCCCGGCGAGAGCGCAGTCTCCCCAGGCTGTCGATTCGCGCCCGATCGTGGCTGCGCACCCGCTGGATCTTGATCAAGGCGCGGCCGCGCTTTGGCAGAGCCTGCTCAAACTCCACACGCGCTCGAGCGTGCTGATGGTCGTCGCGCATCCTGACGACGAAGACGGCGGAATGTTGACCTATGAATCGCGCGGGCAAGGCGCGCGCGTGGCTTTGTTGACGCTCAACCGCGGCGAAGGCGGCGCCAACGTAATGTCTTCCGATTATTTTGACGCGCTCGGTCTCGTGCGCACCGAAGAGCTCCTGGCTGCCGATCGCTACTACGGAGTGCAGCAATTCTGGACGCGCATGTGCGATTACGGTTTCTCTAAGACAAAAGAAGAAGCCCTCGAGAAGTGGGGACACGATCAAACTCTTTCCGATGTCGTCCGCGTCGTGCGCATGACCCGCCCTCTCGTCATCACTTCGGTGTTTGTCGGAGGGCGCACCGACGGTCACGGCCATCACCAAGTCTCCGGGCAAATGGCGCAGGAAGCGTTCAAGGCCGCGGGTGATCCGGCCATGTTCCCTGAGCAGATCAAAGAGGGTCTGCGCCCCTGGAAGCCGCTGAAAGACTATGCTCTCGTTCCTTTTTCTCCGGTTACGGACAAGGGCATATTTGACTATGCCGATGGGAAGTTTTATCCCGCCGAATTTCGCAATTACACTGACGGCACGGTCATCAAAGGCGCGCTTTCCGCTTCCGTGGAAATTCCCGAAGGCGAATACAATCCGCTCATCGGCTTGACCTACGTGCAGATCTCTCGCGTGGGACTCGGTCACCAGAAATCGCAGAGCGGCGGCACCGGCTTGCCTCCGGCTGAAGCAGAGATGACTGCTTATCATCGTTTCGCATCCGTGGTTTCGGTCCCCGACAAAGAGTCGTCTTTTTTTGACGGCATCGACGTCTCACTGGCAGGAATCGCGAGCCTCGCCCAGGGCGGCGATGCCGCTTTCTTGACGGACGGGCTGTCTCAGGTCAACTCTCTCGTCGAAAAATCTATGAGTGGATTTTCGGCGCAGCACCCCGAAGCGATCGCTCCCACACTGGCGGAAGGCCTGAAGAAAACTAACGAACTGATCGAAAAAGTCGCCGGAAGCAGCCTAACCGCCGATTCGAAATCCGACGTGACTCACGAACTGAAAGTGAAGCAAGCGCAATTCGGAAATGCGCTCGCCGAATCCCTTGGCATTTCGGTGCTAGCGACGCTCGCTCCCGAGAAAGAACCGTCCGGCCCATTCGCGCGCTTCTTCAGAAATGAGCCCACGTTCCAGGTGGCCATCCCGGACCAAAAATTCTGGGTCAAAATTCACGCCACGAATCCCACCAATCTCCCCGTGGAACTCAAGTCCGCGAGCTTAGAATCTCCGAAAGACGAAAACTGGACGATCGATCCTGCCACGCAGACCGGAGGCACGCTCAAAGGAAATCAGTCCGCGGATGTGCGATTCACAGTTCAAGCCGCGGCCAACGCGAGCTTCACGCGGCCCTATTTCACGCGTCCGAGCATTGAGCAGGCTTACTACGATATCCAGGAACCAAAATATCTGAGCCGCCCGCTATCGCCGTATCCGCTTTCCGCGCGCGTGCGATTCGAATTCGACGGCGTGTCTTTTGAGATGGCGCAAGTCGTGCAGTCCGTCGAAAGAGTGACCGGTCCGGGAACCGTGCTCGAGCCGCTCATCGTAGCCCCGGCCATTTCCGTTTCCATCTCGCCGCAGGCAGGAATTGTTCCGCTCGACTCCAAGTCCTTCGAAGTAACGGTCAACATTCACAGCAACGTCAAAGGGCCCGCCACGGGCACCGTAAGACTCGACTTGCCCGAAGGCTGGAAAGCGCCGCAGGAAGAATTTTCGACGTCGAAGGACGGCGATGATCAGGCGCTCAAATTCCACATCACTCCCGCAGGGCTGATGGAAAAGTCGTATGCCATCACCGCCGTCGCCACCTATGACGGCCACGAGTACAAAGAGGGCTATCACACCATCGGCTATCCCGGATTGCGTCCGTACAATCTCTATCGCGCTTCCACCTATCGCACCACGGGAACCGACGTGAAAGTCGCGCCGGATCTGAACATCGGGTACATCGTCGGCGCCGGCGATGAAATTCCTCAATCGCTCGTGAATCTGGGCATCGCCGTTCATTTTCTCAGCGCGGAAGATCTCGCCGCCGGGAATCTCTCCAAATTCGACGCCATCATTCTCGGCGTGCGCACCTATGCCGTGCGCGAAGATCTGAAAAACTACAACGCCCGCATCCTCGACTACGTGAAGAACGGCGGCGTGGTCATCGTGCAATACAACACGCAGGAATACGACCACAACTACGGTCCATTCCCCTACAAGATGGGTCAAATGGCGGAAGAAGTCACCGACGAGAATTCCCATGTCGAAATTCTCGCGCCGGCAAATCCCGTTTTCACCTGGCCAAACAAAATCACCGCGAAAGATTTTGAAAATTGGGTGGAAGAACGCGGCTCAAAATTTCTTGATAGCTGGGACTCGCAATATGAGCCGCTGCTTGAAACCCACGACCCGGGACAAGCCCCGCAGAAGGGCGGCCTCGTTTACGCAAAATACGGCAACGGCGTTTACATCTATAACGCCTACGCGTTCTACCGCCAGATGCCCGAAGGCGTCCCCGGCGCGTACCGCATTTTCGCCAACATGGTCAGCCTGGCCAAAAATCCTGAGCGAACGAAGCCTCAATCCACGAACGCAGGCGCCGCGGCGGCGGAGCCTAGCCGCTGATTGGGACGAGAACAGCAAATTTCTTTTCTATCGGACGACATTCATTTCTGCTCCGGCGCGCCATTCTGAATGGTGTAAATAAACGTTTTCATCGTTGCCGCGCGGCGCGCATTCTCGTCTGCGACGCGCACTGACGCGGCCTCGTACAATTCCATTTCCTTTTTTCTCTTCTCCGCTGCTCCCATGTGCTGATAAATCTGCGCCAGGCGAAAATGCGCTTCCGCGGAATCCGGATTCAAGCGCGCGCAGGTTTCGGATTCGCTCAGAGCCTCCTGCCAGCTTTCCAACCAGCGATCCGCTTTTCCCAACTGGCAATGCGGCGAAGCATCATTCGGCAGCAGACGCGCCGCGGTCCGCAAGCGCCTCAGGAAGTCCTCCGCGTGCGAATTATCACTAGCACCGTAATCTCTGCGAAAGAGCACACCGCCGCAGTAGTACTGCATGAGCCCATTTTTCGGCTGGCGGTCGGCTTCCTCGCAGAGCCGTGCAATTGCCGCAGCGTCGGGCGCGGACGGCCGGTCCATCTGAATGTCGCCCAAATATCGCAAGGCAGTTTGCGGGTCGGGCGCGAGGTCGGCCGCGCGCAGGAGATACTTTGTAGCTTCTTCGTCGGTTCCCCCAAAATACTCGACCATGCCCAGCGTCAGTTCAATCCGCCAGGACTTCGGCTGCGACTCCTCTGCCTGCTTGAGAACAACCTTGGCGGCGTCGAAGTTCTCGTGCCGAATCAATTCCACCGCCAACGACAGACGATATTTCTCCTCAGCGGGCGCCAGAAGGACGGCGGCCTGATAACTCTTAACAGCAGCCAGGCTGTCTCCGCGCGCCTCCTGAATGTCGCCGTCAAGGTCTTCGAGATCGGCGTCATCTCCAAGCTCCTTGCATTTCTCCACGCTCTGCGCGCCATCGTCAAACCGCCCGGCCCGAAACTGTGCGAGCGCCAGGTTGAACTGCAAGTCCGCACGGCGAGGATCGAGCGACGCCGCCACCTCGAGATCTTCAATCGATTCGGCATATTCGCGGTGAGAAATCAGCAGTTCCGCTAAACGCTGTCGAAAAGCCAGTTGTTCGGAAGCTGCGAGCTGCGTCGCACGCAGCGCCTGCAGGGTCTGATGGAAATCGGCATGCAATTCTAATTCTGCCTCCAGGCAGATGAGGCCGGTCTGCGGCTCATGCGTGCGCGAAAATAGCGGCTCTGCCAAATGCGCTGCGCGTTTCCAATTTTTCGCCTGAGACTCTGCCACGGCGGTCGCTAGGATAAGGGCATTGTCCGTCGGGCTCAGAGCCATAGCCGCTTCCATTTCGGTTGCAGCGCCCGGCGCATTTCCCAATCCCAGCGCCACCGAAGCCTTCAATCGGTGGAATCGGATGCTTTCGTCATGGCCACTCGGCGGCGATAGGCCCGCCAATGCGCCCTGCGCCTCCTTGTACTTGTGCAGGTGCGCGAGAACGACGGCCCACTCCGTTCGAATCTGCGGCGCGCGGCTTACTCTCGCCGCACGCGCCAGCAATGACTCCGCTTTTTCCGATTGCCCTCCGCGCGCATAAATCTCGCCGAGCCACGCCAGAGCGATGGAGTCATCCGGCGCAGTTTGCAATACCGTTTGCAGCTCTTCCGCGGCGCGGTCGTCTTGCCCGATGCTGGCGTACGCTTGCCCGAGCAATGTCCGCGCAGCGGTGTCCGCGCGATGAGTTTGAAGATATTCGGAGAGTATGCGGATCGCATCTTCTGGATCTCCGCGCGCCAGAGCGGATCGAGCTTCAGATAGAGGGCCGCTGGATTGAACCGGGCGCGTTTGCGGCGAGGACGGATTCTGCGAGGCCCCAAAAACGAGCGTGAAACAAAAGAGCGACGAAGCGGCCGCACGCAGAAGAAATCGCAAGCTTCCGTTCAGCACATTCTCTCGAGCACTCTGCGCCATGTCCCCTCAACCGCAAAATCGCTCGCAGGTTAGCGTACGCTCCCGCGCCTTGTCCACGCGCGATTTCCTGGCGATTTCCGAATGTGATGTCGATTGGAGTTCTTTGGACGGTGGCAGCCCCACATCGATGCGGGGGAGGAGCGCTTCAGCGCTCCGAAATAGCGTCGCCGTTCAACAATGCGCTTCAGCGATGGGCACTTAGGCGGCTTGGGCTATCGAATCCCATACCAACATTAGGACACTACCGTTTTACGGAATTATTCGCGAGCCTCGCATTTCACTGACAGCTTCTTGGGAGGGCAACAGGAATCTCTGACAATCAGTTGAGTTCCGAGGAGAGCCGGCGTAGGTACGCTTGGTCGGCCTTCGATGTGATCGATCAAGATCCGTGCCGCAATCATTCCGATTTCTCTCGCGGGCTGGCGAACCACGGTGAGCCTCGGCCGTAGCAGCGTCGCCCAATAAAAATCGTCGAACCCGAGCAGGCTGATATCCTCAGGGCAGGCGAGGCCGATTTCCTGTATGGCCGCCAACGCTCCCAACGCCATCATGTTATTGGTGCAGAAAATGGCGGTCGGCCGTTTGCCGTGCGTCAACAGCTGCATAGCGTGAAAATGGCCGCTTTCCATATCATTGTGCCCTGTATGTATCATGGAGCGGTCCGGACGGAGCTTCGCGCCGCGCATCGCAGACATGAACCCCTGTACTCTGTCCTGCGACGTTCCGCTGGAGGTATCGCCCGCAATGATCCCGATATCGCGGTGTCCCAGACTCAGCAGGTAGCAGGCAGCGCTTTCCGCTGCCCGCGCGTTATCCACTTCCACTCTTCCGATATACGCGTCCTGCTCGTGCGGATGCCGGTCGGCATAAACCACCGGAAGATTTCCCAGGACAGCCTTGAGTTTTCCTCCGCCTCCATTGTTGGCAGGGACACGCACAACGCCATCGACGCGACGGCGATGAAACGACTCCAGATAATTGCGCTCTTCTTCCCAACTTTCCCGGGAATCCCCGATCAAGACCGTATAATTCGCCGAGGCCGAATAGTCCTTCACTCCCCGAACGAGCTCGATATAAAAGTTGTTCGACAGATCAGGGACTACGATTGCGATCGATCGGGTTCTCTGTAGCCGAAGTCCCCGAGCCAAATCGTTGGGGCAATATCGCAGCGTCTTGACCGCTTCTTCAATCCGGCGCCGCATGTCCGCGCTGACATAGTCTGAATTGTTCAGCGCGGCGGAAACTGTGGAGACAGAGGCGCCCGCGGCCTTCGCCACTTCGCGAATCGTAGTGTGGCGTTTCGCAGGTTTCGCGTTCAACGAGGTCCTCCCTGCGCCGTTCTTTGAGTATGTAATCATGGAGCTTGCAGAGCAGGAGCTTACTAGAAACCGTAAAATGACACCACTGGTAGCTCCGCGCGCCTGATTGAAGGCTCTGCACAGAGCGATGCCCACTATAACAACAGCGTGCATAGATTTGGGATGACGTGCGGCGGGATAGGAGTGCAGCCTAGGCGCGAAGCGTTTCGGCCTGCTCGACTTCCTCGAGCTGCACGGGTCTGTGCTCGTCATAGGATTTGCGTGCGGCGAGACCCATGACCACCGCGACGCGTCCGTCCGTTCCGTTCACCGGAACGGGCTTATCTAGCAAAACCGCGCTCACAAATGCCTGGAGTTCGCTTACGAAGCTCTCGGTGTAACGATCCATGAAGAAATTTAGCGGCAGGTCGCGCTGGATTGCAGCGGCGGTGCTCACAATTGCCTGATTGGGATAACAGTTTCCCGTGGTGATGGCGCCTTTGCTGCCCAGAATCTCGACGCGCTGGTCGTAGCCGTAGACTGCTTTGCGGCTGTTGTCGATGGTGCCGATCACGCCATTCTTGAATTGCAGCACGAGCAGAACAGTATCCAGATCGCCTGCTTTCCCAATCTCTGGATCCACACGGACGCCTCCGGCGGCGTAAATGCTCTCGACTTCATCTCCGATCAGGAAGCGCGCCATATCGAAATCATGAATGGTCATATCGAGAAAGATTCCGCCGGAGGCCTTGATGTAAGAAATCGGCGGAGGAGCCGGATCGCGACTGATGATATGGATCAAATTGGGCGTGCCGATTTCGCCTCGCTCGACGGCGGCTCGGACGCGGGCAAAATTGGCATCAAACCGGCGATTGAATCCGACCTGGAATTTAACGCCGGAGTTCTTCACCTCCCGAAGGGCAATATCAATCTTTGAAAGCGAAGGATCGATTGGTTTCTCGCAGAAGATATGTTTGCCGGCGCGCGCGGCTTGCACCACCAGATCGGCATGGGTTTCCGTCGGTGAACAAATCAGAACGGCGTCAATCGAAGGATCGTTGATGAGTTCGCTGCTGTCGCGGAAGACCCGCGAAATTCCGCACCGCGTGGCGACCTCTTTGGCGGAGTGCCCGTTGACGTCGGATACACCAGATGCTTCGGCCTCTGGAATCCGGAAGGTCAAATTCTCTGCGTGCACCTTGCCGATCCGGCCGGCGCCAATGAGTCCGATGCGAAGTTTATTCATCGCCAAGCGAGTCTCCTGGCTTAGCTCTCATCACTTCACCACCGGAACGCGAGGATCCTTCTCTTCCCAGGTTTCCCGAACCCAGGCATAGTCCGGATCGTCCGAGGCTGCCATCGAACGCGCCGATCCAGCCAGCACGTTGAGGTAATAAACATTGTAGCCGTGCGCAGCCACTACGGGGTGATAGCCCTCAGGTATGAGCACCAAGTCCCCGTCACGTACCGTGAGCGTCTCATCGAGCCGGCGGTCGCGCGTATAGACCCGCTGAATCGCGTAGCCTTCCGGCCGATCGATCCTGTAGTAGTAGAGTTCCTCGAGATCCACTTCACCGGGAGGATTGTGGACATCGTGTTTGTGAGGCGGGTAGCTGGACCAGTTTCCGCTGGGCGTATAAACCTCGACGATCAAGATGCGGTGCGCGGGAAATTCCGGAGTCAGGATGTGGTTGATCTGCCGAGTGGCGTTGGCGCCGCCGCGAATTTCGACGCGCACATCCTCGGGTCTGATGAGCGCGGGGGGATACGAGACTGCGGCGCGACAATAACAAAACGCCAAGTCGCAGTCCGAGAGAGCGCGAACGGTGAACTCGGTGCGGATGGGAAGGTAGACAGTCCAGGGCATGCCCATGAAAACGTTTGCACGACCGCCTAAGTTTTTGAAATTCCCTTCCCTGGAAGCTACCTCGAATCGGCCGCCTAATCCCACGATCGCCAATTCGTTCGCGCCGGTTTCTCCGTTGAATTCGTCACCCGCTTGAAAGCGACGGACTTGCAGCTTTAGATAGTCGAATCCTGCTTCTTCGGGTCCGATGTCCATCGCGACCCCGCGCCCGCCGGCGGTGGCGTTGCCCGAAATGAGTAAGCTTCTCTGAGAACTCATGCCGCATCCTCTCGAGCCGGCGCGGTGGACTCGCGCACGATCAATTCTGCCGGAACTTTTATCGTAATCGCAGAATCTTCACCGGAAATGAGCTTGAGCAGACTTTCCATGGCCATCCGACCCATCAAGCGCCGCGGTTGGCGCACGGTGGTAAGAGGCGGTAGCGTGTAGGATGCGATGAACAGGTCATCGAATCCAACGATGGAAACATCTTCGGGGACACGCAGGTGGCGAAGATGAAGTTGCCGGAGTGCGCCGAGCGCGGTCATGTCGTTGTAGCAAAAAATTGCCGTCGGCGGCTTTGGCAAGTTGAAAAGGGATTCGACGGCAATCATGCCTCCTTCGCACTTCCCATCCCCATGCACGACCAGTTCGGGCAAAAACGGGTGTCCTGCGCCTTCCAAAGCCTGGCGATAGCCAGTGAAACGCTCAGTGTCCGACTGGTAGCCGAAGCGATCGCCGAGGTAGGCAATTCGCCGATGGCCAAGCTGAATGAGGTGGTTGGTCACTTCGGCGGCGCCATTCACATTGTCAATTAGAACAGAATTTACGAATTCCCCGGGATGCTGGTTGTTCACGAGCACAATCGGAATGCGCATCTCCGACAAAAGAGGACGATAAAGAGCGCCGACGCGCGACGAAGTGACGACCACGCCCTCGACACGGCGCTCGGAGAAGGAGTGCACCACTTTAGTTTCGCGGGCGGGTTCGGCGTTCGAATTGGCGAGGAAAACGGAGTAGCCGTGGTCATTGCCGCAATCTTCGATGCCACTGACCACTTCACTGACGAAAGGATCCGCAATCGTGGTGACCACGACGCCGATGGTCTTCGTGCGCTGAGTGACCAATCCGCGCGCGATGGCACTGGCGCGGTAGCCCGATTCGCGGGCGATGCCCTGAATTCGCTCTGAGGTGCTGCGGCTGATCAGCGGGCTGTTCTGAAGGGCGCGGGAAACTGTCGAGGAGGAAACATTCGCGATCCTGGCGATATCCTTGATGGAAGTCGGTCGGTGCACTAGAGACTCGTCACTTATGCAAATGTTTGCAGAATCGTCCGACAGTGTAATTCGATCCATCTAACAAGTCAAATAACTGGCTTGCTTTCATTCGCTTGGCCTCGAAATCGCCACCGATGGGCCGCTTGCCGGGTGAAAATCCAAAAAGTTGGCGTTGCGTCAGCTTTCTAGATACCCGAGGTGCTCTTCGTCGCACTTGGTCCAGGCTTTCCGAAGGCTTTCCGCGATCTCCCACTGGCCGATGATCGGG
This sequence comes from uncultured Acidobacteriota bacterium, assembly GCA_963841235.1. Lineage (GTDB taxonomy): Bacteria > Acidobacteriota > Terriglobia > Acidiferrales > UBA7541 > Palsa-147. The sequence goes on from CAWJBU010000007.1 coordinate 361,068, forward strand.
TACTCCAACATCGCCAACTGCGCCACGGGCCAGGATTTTTCGATTACGGCTCGTATTGCCGTGCGCTCATAGGCTTTGACCGCGAGAACCAATCCGCGCACGCTCTCTGGAAGTGTGCCGACGTGTGACGGCTTCACTCCTTCTGTGCTGATTTCGCAAGGAACCTCAACCACGTCGTCGCGAAGCAGGTCCTCGATGCTGCCTTCATTGCGGACATTGACGACCACGGTGCGGGGACTATCGGAGACGAGGCCGCTCATTACGTCCACCGCGATCTTGTGATAGCCGGTTGGCATATCGAAGGGATCGGGCTCGTCTTGAACTGTGCGAAACGCGGTCCCAGCCTCGGCTTCGAGGCGCAGATAGGATGCATTTCGTTGCATGAGATAGCGGCGATAGGTGGCCAGCGCCTCCCGAGGCGATCCCGAACGAAGTTGCGAAAAAAGATCGACGTTCATGCGGAGCAATTCCTCGCCGCGGCTCGCCCCAGCGGTAATTTGATTTCGATACGCTTTGCGCTGGCTGTAGTAAAAAAATAAATACTCCGACGGAAGAAGCCCGAGTGTGCGGATCAGCAGAGGATCAAAAAGCTCCGCGTGGTAAAGACGCCGCAAAGCTTCCTCGTTGTCCAGCAGCGTCGCAGTGACATCCTCGCCCCGGACGCGAACTCGGCGAACCCAACCCAGGTGATTTAGTCCTGCATAGTCGCAATGAACCTCGGAGGGAAGTTCACCCAGCACATCCGCGATGCGATGAAACAGTTCGGCCGGCGTGTCGCAGATGCCGACGACTTTCAGTTTGCTGTGCTGGTTCAGAGCTTGCGTGATCAGCCCGGCGGGATTCGTAAAGTTAATTAACCAAGCCGACGGCGCAAGCCGCTCGACGATGCGGGCGTGCACCAAAGCTACCGGCACAGTGCGCAAGGCCATGGCAACGCCGCCCGGCCCAGTGGTCTCCTGTCCGGCGAGACCTTCGTCAATGGCGATGCGTTCGTCCCGGGCGCGAGCGGCCATGCCACCGATGCGAAGACTGCTCAGAACAAATTCACAATCCTCGACTGCCTGTTCGATGGAATTCACGGCGGACACGCGTACGTCGGCGCCCAGGTTCTTGGCGATCTCTCGACCCAGAGAGGCCATCAGTTCCGCGCGCGCGCTGTCCACGTCGAATAAACGCAGCTCGCCGATCTTCAGCAGCGCTTGCGCCTGAAGCAAACCGTGAATTAGCAGCGGGGTTCGCACGCTGCCCCCGCCGATGACGCTTACTTTGCGGTGCATAGGATGGTTTCCAATTCTTCCTTCGACGGAAAGCCGGCAATCCCGCCCAGCTCCCGCGTAGATAGCTCTCCGCAAGCGGCTCCGGCCTTCAGGCACAGCGCCGGGGCCATGCCGCCGAGCCACGCGTAGAGAAAACCTGCATCGAAACAATCGCCAGCGCCGGTGGTGTCTACGGACTCAGTTGTCCCGGGCTTTTGAATGGAAATGTCGCGATCCCAGAGCAATGCGGCGCCGTCCTTGCCGAGCTTTAGCGCCACGCGGTGAACTCCCATGCTTTCAAATGTGTCCAGGATGCGGCGTGGCTCGGTTTGCCGGGTAATAGCCGCAGCCTCGCGCTCATTTGGGAAAAAGATATCTACCATCTTTAGCGCGGCGACGGCGCGCGCGTCAGCAAACCACTCAGGATGCCAGCCCACATCGAGGGAAACACTCCAACCGCGATCCTTGATCGCCCTGAATGTGCTCTGCAGGTTGGTGGGATTCATATCATGCGCAAGATGGATGTGGCGAGGCTGATAGCCTGCCGCGGTGCCGATCAGATCATCCATCAACGCGGGGAGTTCACGATTCGCGCCGCTGTAGGTCAAAAACGCGCGGTCAACCGCTGTTGATACGCTCACAGTGAACGCGGTCGGTTGCGAAGGAATCATCCGAATTCCTGACACGTCCACGCCGCGCGCTTGCAATTGATCCAGCATCCATTGACCATCGTCTTTTCCGACTACTCCCACGACGCCTGCTTGCACACCGAGCTTGGCAAGCCCGCAGGCAGTGATGGCCGCTCCTCCACCTATTTCTTTATGGAACTTCCTGGCGAAGAATTCCTCGCCGGGCCGCGGCCAGGATTCAAAGCCACTCATGACCAAATCATAGAAGAGGTCGCCGACGACCAGCACATCCAACGGCCGCGCCCGGTTCATGGTGCCGCCTCAAGCTGCGCACGATTGAACGGCCATTCACGTTCAGCGCGCGCTCTCCACAGGTAAGCGCAGATGCCAAAGACTATCAGGGCGACGCCCCAAAGTATGAATTTCAGGCCGCTGGCCGCGAGAATGAATGCCCACCCGGCGAATGCGATGATGCTTGTTACGGGGTAAAACCACATTTGAAACGGGCGATGGATATCAGGCCGATAGCGTCGAATCATCGTGACCGCAACGACCTGCGCCATGAATTGAACTAGCACTTGAATCACGATCAACGCGGTGATTAGGTCCGAGAGATCCAGCAGGCTGGCGAACGCTGAAGAAATCCCGATGAATGCCACGGAGAAATACGGGAAATCCTTGGTGCGATGCAGCCGCCCGAAAATGGAGAAGAACCGGCCTTCTATCGCGGCCGCATAGGGAACCCTTGAATAGCCCAACAAGACGGCGAAAAGCGAAGCGAAGGTGGTGAATAGAACTAGTCCTGTAACCACCTGAGCGACGGTTGAGCCGTATAACCGTTGCATGAGATCAGAGACGATGAACGTCGAATGCATTGCTTCCCGCCAGGGGATGACGCCAATGATGGTGAAATTCATCGTCAGATACAAGGCTGCCACCAGGGCGATCGAGATCAGAATGGAGCGAGGAATCACGCGCTCAGGATGGCGCACTTCTCCCGCAAAAAAGCACGCATTGTTGTAGCCGCCGTAATCGTACATCGCCAGCAAAGTAGCGCCACCCAGGCCCACGAAAAAATCCTTCGAAAGTGCGAAGGCGTGAGGAGGAAAATCGAAGACGCGGCGCACTTGAAAGTTCAGCAAGCCTGCGCCGGTCACGGTCAAAACCGTGATTATAACCACGACCCACAAAACGATCGAGAGACGCCCGACCGTGCGGATGTCGCGGTACAGCATGAACGTGATCACAAGGCAAACCGATACGGCGACGGCTTTGCCCTGCCACATCACCATTTGGGGCCAAAGAAACTTCGTGTATTGGGCGAATCCCACTGCGCCGGCGCCGATCGACAGCGGCGCTAAGAAGATGGTTTCCCAGATAAACAGGAAGCTCAAGAGCCTTCCGAGGCGCTTTGGGCCATAGGCCTCGGATAGGTAGCGGTATGGACCTCCGGTGCCGGGCATGGCGGCTCCAAGCTCCGCCCAAACGAGGCCATCGCACACGGCGACTACGGCTCCCAAAAGCCAGCCTAGCATGGCCTGAGGGCCGTTCATCGTGCTCAAAATTAAGGGGATAGTTAAGAATGGGCCGACCCCGATCATCTCCAGCATGTTGGCAGAAATGGCAGCAAACAGACCAAGCTCGCGATGGAGATGGGGGGCGGGAGCGGCGGACACGGCGGGAATATTCTCACACGTTTGCATGAGCAGGCAAGCTTCAGCGGTCCGAGGTAAGATGTGCGCGCAAAATCACGACTCTTCCTGCTCGCCGTGAACTTGGCGGTTGCCGGGTTTTGCGCGGCGTAAGAGGGGCCGCTTCGTGCTCTTGCGGTAGGAGTGCGGTCGAGCGAGCCGCACGTCAACAGCGAGCCGCGCGACGCCAGAACGAAGAAAGCACTCGTCGCGCTGACACGGTGATACGAAGTCCGGTCTTGGTCGACAAACAACGGCGTTGCCAAAATTCAGAGGGGTAGTAATGAAAAAGTTCGCTATCAGTATTTTGTTGGCCGCTTCGGCAGCCGCGACGATTTTCATCGCAGGCGCCGCTCCGGAGCGAAGCTTAGCCTTCACACACGTGAATCTAATTGACGCCACGGGCACGCCCGTGCAGCCGGACATGACCGTAATAATCTTGGGGCAGCGCATCGCGAGTATCGAGAAGAGCGCCACCGCAAAGATTCCCGCGAATGCGCAGGTGGTCGATGCTCAGGGCAAGTACTTGATCCCGGGCCTGTGGGACATGCACGTTCATGAGATCTTCGGCGATTGGTTGCCGGAAGATGAAAAGATTTCCCCGCTTTTGTTCGTGGCGAATGGAATCACCGGCGTGCGCGACATGGGTGGTGATCTGGCGCCCTTGAAAAGATGGCGGACGCGAGCTGCATCCGGAGACATGATCGCGCCGAGGATGGTGATTTCGGGGCCGATGCTGGACGGTCGCGATTCCGCGATTTCCGAGTTCCGCTCCGATTAAAGACGCGGCCGACGGCAGCAGAGTTGTGGACGAACTCAAACGAGATGGCGCCGATTTTATAAAAATCCAGTCGTTAATTCCCCGCGATGGATACTTCGCTGCAGCAGCGGAGGCCAATAAATTGGGGATCGTGTTCGCAGGCCATGTGCCCGACGCGGTTCGCGCTGTCGAAGCTTCGAACGCAGGGCAGAAGAGTATCGAACACCTTACTGGAGTTTTTGAGGGATGCTCAACGATCGAGGACGAACTGATGAAGGCGGCCAGAGGACCGGGCCGCGGGCGCTTTCTTTCGACCTACGACGCGGCGAGGGCGCGCGCGCTGATCGCGCTATTTCTGAAGAATCGAACGTGGCAAGTGCCGACTTTGTTTTGGGAGCGCGGCGAATGGTTGATCGAAGATACCAATCGCGGCGCGGATCCGCTGGCGAAATATGCGCCGGCGGCCTGGAAGGAACGCACTTGGCCAATGTTCACGAAGGATATTTTGGCGAGCTGGTCCACTGATCCACGGGCCGAACGCGAGAAATTCTTTGAGGCGGAACTGAAGATGGTGAACGAAATGAACAAAGCTGGGGTGCCAATCCTTGCGGGCACGGATACCGCTGCCGGAGTTCGCGTATATCCGGGATTCAGCTTGCATCAGGAGCTGGAATTGATGGCGCAAGCCGGCCTGACGAATATGCAGACGCTGCAAACGGCAACGCGCAACGCAGGCGAGTACTTGGGATTAGCGGACACCGGCACCATCGAGAAGGGCAAGCGCGCAGATGTAGTTCTGCTGGACGCAAACCCATTAGAAAAAATCAGCAATACGAAGAAAATTCGCGCGGTTGTTCTAGCCGGCCGCTACTTTTCACGCGACGAACTGAATGGTTTGCTGGATCAGGTCGAACGAGCCGCCGCTCAATCCAAATGAAATATGCGTCGGTACAAAGCGACAAGTACAAAAAAGGGCGCTTCGAGGATTTGCCTCTAAGCGCCCATGGTTGCGGGGGCTTGCAATGCCCCGAAGGCGCTAGTTCTTGCCGTTCAGGTACAGGTTGCCTGTCACCCGTCGTCCCCGGCTTAGGCGGAGAGTGCTCTGACGACTTGGCGCTCGACCGCACGTGGAACCTTGAACAGACTGAGTTGGCCTTTGGCCCAGACCGCCGAAATGCGACGCGGCTTCTTCAACACCCATGAAAAATTGCCCGGAAACCATCCGAAACCCGCACGCTTTTTCTTGAGCAGCCTCGCATCCGCCCTCGTGTGCGGTCTCACGTCCGAGAGGACGGCAACGCCGACGAAGGCGCTCGTGACGAAGCTCTCGGGATTGAATCCCAACCGGCGAACTTGGTGGGCATCCACCTTCGACGCCGCATGAATGACGAGTGGCCCTCTGTACTTCGTCCTCCAGCTTCGCAATTCGAACGGCTTGCGCCCTCGAAGAATTAGCTCAGCCCACGGCTGGCGGACTGTCAGCGCCTTGACCGCAGTCTTGCAGAAGTGCGGAGATTGGGAAGATTTCATTTTCTAGTCTTGCCCTTCCGTTCACCTCGCCCATCATCGGACTCCGTCAGCCACTCCACAACCTTCGTCCAGTCGAATCCAGGTACCTGCCCATGTTCAGCCGTGGGAGCGGCTTCCGGTGGTTCTGCGAGCGCGTCTGCTCGTACACCCAACTCTTGCGGACCTTGAGCCGTGCCGCGAGTTCTTCCGGGGTCAAGATGTCTTCGGGTCTGAGCGTGCCTGTCATTGTGCGGCGAAACTCTAGCTCAATCGGAATGCTTCGCTCAAGTCGAGACCATCCTGTTCGCTCACAAGTGCATCGGACTCGCGTCATCTCAAGTACTGCCACGTGCTATCATCCTGCCGTCGCTCCGTTTCTGCTTCGCCCAACCCGCAGCAATGGAGGGAGCCATGCGCTGGTATTTATACATCGCATACTTTTTCGGCGGCGCTTTCCTCGTCAATGCCGTTCCGCACTTCGTCAACGGCGTGTCCGGGGCGCTCATTCCCGACTCCGTTCGCTTCCCCGCCCGGCAAGGGACAGTCCTCGCCAACGGTCAACGTGCTCTGGGGCACGCTGAATGCGGTAGTCGGGTACTTTCTTGTGTGCCACGTCGGGGGGTTCCACATCCGCGACATACCCGATGTACTCGTCTTGGGAGCCGGGGGCCTGCTGATGGCGCTCATGCTGGCTCGGACGTTTGGGCGTATCTACGGCGCTCAATAGGACGACTGGGAAGACCCTATTTCACTTCGTCGAACCGGTGGGCTTCAGCGTTCCAGCGAAAAGTTTGCCTCTTGACCTCCGGTAGCGGCTCCTTGTTCTCCGTGCATCGGGACTCGGTGACGATGCTTACCACGTTTCCTGCGGTGCTACGCGGATAGCTAATTTTGGACTCGCAAATTGTGTGGGTGTCGGCATATTCGGCGGAATCATCATAGCTGTCGACTTCCGTCCTCTCGTCCACCGATAGAGCCTGTTTTCCATCAGACAAGTCCAGAATGACCTTCCGGTCTCCGCTCTCCTCATCGACCCCGCCGCAGCAAAGATTGTCGGTTGAGTGGTAGACCTGTAATTCGACAAGCTGCGCTCCGATGGCCGCGAAAGCCTGTGAAAAGCTCAGTCGATAGAGAGTCGGGTCACCGTTCTCTTGCGATGCCAGAGGAATGATTTTCAGTGTGGCGGTCTCTGGAGTCAATGAGACGATTGCTGGACGCTCGTCGTAATAGTCTTCCTGACCTTGAGCGGTTGACGCGCACCGGAGCGCGAGCACCGCCTCCGTTCCTTCCGGACGGCGCAACGAAAACAGCACCCGCACCGTCCACTTCGCCTTGCCCTTTGCATTTGCTCCCCAGTTCGCCACCATTGCGTAGCAGGAATTTCGGAATTCCTCCGGCAGACTATCCATCAGCGTTGCAGTGGAATCATCAGGAAGCAGTACCGGCCCGCTCCCGCTCGCCGCAGAGAGCGCCGCTTCCAACGTCGTCCGTGCTGCTCCCTGCAAAACGACATTTTCGTCAGCCTGCGGCAAATCCTCTTGACTGCTCGGCTCATACCCTCTTCCCTGATTCTCGTTTGTCGTTAGTACTGTTTTGGGGGCGGAAGCTGTTGTTGAAAAGACGAAAACCGGGGCGGCTTTGTGCAGCATGGCCGGTGCGCTGCTTGGAGGGGCAGGAGCCGCTGCCTGTGTCACGGCGTGTGCGCTGTTGGGCACGGTCTGCTGCGACTGCTTCTCACAACCTGCAAACATGAGCGTGATTAAGACAGACAGTGCAGCCACTATCCTCGTCACTTTCATGAAAAATCCCTTTGAGACTCCGAGCGATAGTCTGGATTGCGGGAAGAGGCACACTCCCCACATCCTGACCCTGAGCACTCTTGCCCGACACTTTGGAAAACCCTTGGAAGGGTTCCTGCTCTCCATGTTTCGCTGTCCAAGCGCGGGATGGCGATGGTACTTCTGGACTTTGGTTCCTAATGGAACAATAGGAAGCCGGAACGGCAGACCGGAGCAGAACGGAAGAGTGACCAAGGTCTATAGTTCACATAGAACTGAGTGTGCGATGGAACTTTCTTTGGAGCAAACACTAGTCGAGGTCTGGCGGCAAGCCCTTGTCGAGAACACCGACGTAGTCGGAAGCGTCCACCCACGAAAACGAAGATGTTTTCTGCTTAGCACGAAGCTGGCTTAGAATTCAGAAATGCCTTTTTTGTACATTCTCATCCTTGCCGTCGTGCAGGGATTAGCGGAACTGCTTCCAGTGTCGAGTTCCGCCCACGTCGTGTTAATTGAGAAGCTGCTCGGCCTTGACCCATCTTCGCCACCAATGACCTTGCTTCTGGTCATGCTACATACGGGCACGATGTTTGCGGTCATCGTCTACTTTTGGAGGCAGTGGCGCGACACCTACTTCCAGAGCATAGCTTCTTTTAAGAAGTTTGCTGGATTTGTCGTGTTGGCGACTTCCCTCACCGGATTGATTGGCGAAGCCCTCATCAAGGTCATCGAGAAGACCTTTTTTCGCCGCTTTCCGCACGCGCAGATTGAGGACTTGTTCAGCCATCTCGAACTCGTCGCTCCGGCTCTAGCTCTTGTGGGAATCCTGATTCTCGTTGCTGGCATCGTCGAGAAGAGAAAATCGGCTGTAGACTTGACCAAAACGACCGAACTGAGTGCTAGAGAAGCCGGGATAATCGGAGTCGTGCAGGGACTTTGTTTGCCATTCCGTGGATTCTCCCGTTCCGGTGCCACAATCTCTGCGGGGATGCTCTTAGGGGTGGCAAAGTCACGCGCAGAAATGTTCAGTTTCGCTCTGGCTGTGGCGCTGACTCCAGTAGTGGTGGTGCGTGAATTAATGCGGGTCGTACATGACGAACACACGAATGGAACAGCAGCCTTTGCAGCAGCAGTATTTCCTAGCCTGCTTGGGGCGGTATTCGCGTTTCTCGCTGGCCTGATTGCACTGGAATGGCTGAGCCGGTGGCTTGAGGGCGGACGCTGGTACCTTTTCGGCATTTACTGCCTGATTGCCGCAGTGGGCGTGGGTTATTTACATCACCTTGGCTACTGATTTGCACACCGAACGGCGGACCCCCAAACGGGGTTTGCGGCAACTAGACTTTGTTTTCGACGGGGACTAACTTCGGGGGCTTCAGCAGAACCCTGACACAAAGTCCCGATGGGCACAAATGGCACGTTCTGGCAAGAAAGCGATGCAGTTCCTAAGTGATGGGCGCTATGTAGCGAACGTGGTTGACGGCAGGGTGACTCTGTATGGCAGGCGTGCCGATACGAGTCGGTGAGGATTTCTCGCTGCCCTATAGCTCCTAATTAGCGTGTTTCCTGCGTGCCATGCCCTGAGCTAGCCCGAGCAAAAGTTTACGATGGCGCTCATCCATCCGACGCAGGGCCTTGGCAAACCTGCGCAGTTCCGGCCATTCCTTGCCGCTTGTTCCCCAAAGCGGCTCCGTTCTCGCGGCAGGCGGAAGTTTTGGTTTCGTTGGCGGCTCCTCGCCGTCGTGGAAGAACCTGTACAGCGGGATTTCGAACGCCCTTGCATACTTTTCAAGCGTTTCGACTGAGGGAACGGTGTGACCGTTCTCGACACGTGAGGTGTAGCAGCGCAGCAAGCCGGTGCGGTGTTCGACATCGCCTTGGCTGAGCTTCTTCGATTCGCGGAGTTCTCGGAGTCTTTGACCTATCATCATGCGTTGAGATTACAACCTATTGAGCCATTGCCTCAAGGTCATATCGCATGTGGCCAGAGAAAAGGTGCGATAGAATCTGCGAATCATGCCCGCAAGCCCGTGGCGAACATCTGGCGCTCCCGAATCCCAATGGCGATTTCGTCGCGCTGCTTTCCTATCTCCCGCTGAAAAGCTATTGGCGAGTGCCGCCATTTTTTCTCTATACCGCTCAAGTGGCGAAGCAGTTGGCATCGGCACAGGGCTTGCTCGGCTACTCGGTTCTCGCCCGCCCGCTCTCGAAGCGATTCTGGACGCTCTCGGCATGGAAGGACGAAGCCGCGCTGCGAGCTTTCGTGCAGCATCCGCCGCATGTGCGCCTGATGGCTGCGCTCACTCCGCACATGGACAAGACGAAGTTCGTGCGCTGGACGGTCAAAGGTTCCCAACTGCCCCTGCGTTGGGATGATGCGCTGCGCCGATTTTCCAGTAGCCCTCTCTAGCGCAGATGCATAATGCTTCTGTGTCTGCACCGCCGAAAACATTCCCGCTAGAGACTGACACGCCGCGTAATTCGGATTCAGGTTCTTACGCTCGTCTGGATGAGCGTGGAAGCAGTCGGTGTCGTTGGGCGCGGCTTGGATGGCCCGCAGCCCGGCGCTTCTCGGCTTCGGCGGCGACAGCGCGGTCGAACTTCTCTCTGCGGCAGTTGTGCTCTGGCGCTTCCATTCGCCATCTCGCGGAGACCATGCGGAGCAGCGAGCGGCCAGAATCGCAGGCGGCTTGCTCTTTGTTCTCGCTGCATTTGTTGCCCTCGCTTCTGTTCTGACGCTGCTAGGACACGTCGAAGCCCGGCCCAGTCCCATCGGAATCGTGCTGCTCATCCTTGCCGCAGTGGTCATGCCTTGGCTTGCAAAGCAAAAGCGGCAACTCTCGGCGGCTACCGCCAGCGCAGCGTTGAGGGCCGATGCTGCCGAGTCTGCCGTCTGTGGCTATCTGGCTCTGATTGCTTTGGCGGGTCTCGTCGTCAATGCGATTTGGAGGGTAAGTTGGGCAGACCCCGTTGCCGCCTTGGTCCTGTTGCCACTGATTGTGCACGAGGGATGGGAGGCGATGAAGGGCAAGCCGTGCTGCGATGCGGTCTGAGCACATGGGCTGCGTGCGCCCTTGCGCAGGCCCGGCTCCACTCTCGAAACTAAAACCTGCCTGCACCAATCCATGCTTGAGCTTATGCTTTGCTTTTCAATTTCAGCTTGCTCTTGTTTTCTTCCAGAAAGGCGCGGAGTCCATCGGCTGCGTCGAGCAGGCGCACCCACTGCTCGTAGTAAAGTGTCACCGGGAAGCGGCCCAGTCCCGTAGACGCTGACGCCTCCCTTCCCGCCCACCTTGAATTCCAAGCTGCCCTGCTTCTTTGAACCAACTTGGTTTTCGAGTTCAGCGATACGAGCCATCAATTCTTCTTTGCTTGGTTCTGGCATGGGGATTCACTCCGGCGAAATCTTCCGAGCAACCCTCGGGTTTTATTGACCCTTCTTGGAACCTTTCTTTCTTTTATCCGCCCATCGCTTCTTCATCATGTCCGACAACCGCTTTCTGCCTTCCGGGGTGAGACGATCGCGCTTCTTCTTGCTGCCAGCGGCTCGATTGGGAACGGCACTACTCTTTGCGGTGGATTTCGGTGACTGGCCTTCCAATGCTGCAATGGCCCGGCTGAGCCTGTCTCTTTCTCGCTTCAGTTCCCCTACGATTCTTCCAGTATCCAAGATTTCCCCCTTTTGTTGGTTGCCTGTTTACAGATTGTGAGTCCGTTTCCGCCGACACCTTAGACGAAAAGGCTCGATCATCATCTCACGAGCGGTCTGGTTTTGCGATTGCTGGCTCCGTTCGGGTGCTGTCCTAAGACGTGTGGTTTAGGCTACGCGGGTGGTTTCGAGTCTTTTGGAGTTAGCGACCAGAGGTTAGAGTCTTTAGGGAGCAAGCCCAGATGCCTCAGAAACGCAATCGTTCTACCAGCAGGCCCAAAAAAGTCATAAGTGCAACCCTCAGCAGCGCAATCGACGATTGCAAAGTCTCCGCCGCTGTAGCTAAACCTGCACCCAACAAACTTGCAGTTTCTAAACTCCGTACCGTCGATGGTGACTGTCTGTTCTCGTATGGTCCGGTCACTCATTACTTTCATACTGTGACCTCCCGAGGAATTAGGCAGCCGCTTTCGCGTCCTGACGGTACCGAAAGCAACTCGCGAATCGTCCAGACGTGCTATCGTCGGAAACATCTTTCTGTTACCACGGACCGCACGCGGTCCGGCGATAAGAGTGCTGCAGATACACCCATCTTCCCGCGCGGTTTCCGCTGATGTCAAACGCCCGAGGCGCTGGACCCGGGAAACGAAGTAATAGGGCGCAGGAATGCCGCGAAGGGCGTATGCTCCGTGGGGGGAGCTAAAAGGGAAATTCCGGTTAAATAGATTGCAAGGGCGCAGCAATCACGATGAACGGAGATGAGTATGACTGCTATAGTGCTGCTCCACACAAACCCCGGTTGTCAGGAGAAAGGCCGCACCTTATTGAAAAGTATCGCGACCAAAGATGTGAAGGTCAGTCGCGTGCTTCATGTGTTCGGCAGATTCGACGGGGTAATCTTCTGCGAATTCACGAACGTCGGCGCATTAAACGCATTTGGCGAAGCGTTACGGACGGACGGAGTATTCGACACTGAGACACTAATCGCTATCGAATGAATCGCCATCAGAAATTGCGCCACTTCTTTTCTTTCAGGCCCAACAAGGTAACCTGCCTACACGCGCTTAACGTACGACGCAATAAAGTGGGCTTCTGCAATCTGTGGTTTGTTGGATGCTGAGGTTTAACGAAATGGGTCTGCGAGGAGGCTCATGACGTGACCGGTCTACTCCGGCACACGTGCCGAGGCCGGCCGAATAAAGAAATTGCCCGCCTTGGCCTTTCAATGACTTACGTGCACGCTGTTAGCCGGTGTTCTACCCTGTTCCGGGGTGGTTTGTTCCCAATCTGTTCCCCGACTTGTTCCCAGTTTTCCCTTCGCTAGCCAATGCTTCAGCTTCGCGTACTCCGCTTTCGCGGCGATGAGGATGGGAATATCGGGGTCGGCATCTTTCCAGAGCGCGAGGAAGTCCTGATACGCAGCCTGGGCCTTAGCGGTGTCGCGCTGGAAGGCGTAGGCGCGGGCGAGGCCAAGATGGGCGATTGCACCGATACCCATCTATGTGCGACTTGACGGAAAGAGGCTCTTTAGACAACTGTGAGTGCCCAAGAGCGTATCTCTGACATGCGTTGCCTCAGTAGCCGAATGAATACGTCCGTGAGCCGCATCGTTCCGAGCTGCGTTGACCCGCGATGCGCCTCGATGTACCTCTTCAACATCAAAGCCCAGAGCGGAGACGATACTCCTCACCAGCTCGTCGTTCAGTAAGAACCAAAGCTGGTCTCCCAGCCCCAACTTGCCGTTGAACTTCCGCGCCACAACCAACTGTTTCTGACCATCCGCTGGGGGGTAGTTCGTATAGCCGTTCTCAACAAGTTTGTTTGCCAGCGGTCCGCTAACTCGATGACGAAATTCGTATTCATAAGCCCGATGGAAATCAAGAATTGATGGACGGAATTCGTCTGCTTCACGGTAGCTCCTGAATGCGCACTCTGCTTTGTTCAGAAGTCGCCGCGTCTCGGAACTCAACTTTCCAAACAGTTCTTTGCCCAAGAGATTCATGATGTCTTCGTCGATTTCAGTCGGCTGGTAAGTGCGTCCCTTCAGTTGTCTGAAAATTTCCATCTGTCCTGCTTTAAGGGAATCTCCAACGTCTTCCAAGTCCACCGCGAGTCGTTCAATCTTCTCAGAAACCACAGAGAGTCTCTGTTCGTGGGGCGCGGACAGGATGCTTTGCCCCAACAATGACAGTTTTTTTTGTCCATCGAGATAAAGTCTCAAGAATTCGGGCACTGCACGTTCTACCGTTCGTAGCATTGTCCTGCCGAACTCAGGTGGAAACTCGCCCTCAAATAGATTCAGAACATCAGCGGCGAGGATGGCTTGAAACACAAAGGACTGCACGTCTTTTGTAAGGGAAGCAATGAGTGACCCGCAAACCCGGGAACTGTACTCGCCGTCGTCGAAGAGGGCCACGCGGAAAACGTCCAGTCCCCAGTTGTCGTTTATGACCTGCAGTTGTTCCCGAAGTGTCTCTCCTTTGTTAGCTAGTAAAATCAAGACCCGCATGTGTGGCTCTTGGGACTCCGACGGCTCATCCGATGCGGAGTGCAACACAACTTCTCTTGCTCTTTGGGGTTTCGCCACAGTCAGTGGCTCGAGTTCGATTTGCTCGGGCGGGAAAAGAATGGAACGCTTCTCCGACGAGTATTGTTCGTGCAACCGCCCAATGTTTCTTCTTATTTGAGACAGCGCGTAGTCTTCGATGCCCTTAAGCTGCGCAATGCCATCCGGGAAGGACGCTCGGCACTTCTCGCACTCCCGCCAATGCTGACGAATCGCCTCGACATCTGAAAAATATTCGGCTCTTAAATTTCCCGCGAGCAGGTCGCGCAAATCTCGACAGGGGTCTTCTTTATATTCCATGTCTTATTTCTTGCTTGGTGAGTTGGTTGCGTTCGCAGACTTACTTCTTGTCGAGAACTTTCAAGGCAGTCCAAGCCACATTTGGTATGACGTGCCCGCTTCCATCAGCCAATCTGATATTTGCCGACTGCATGAGCGCGTTGACACCAACAACTTCAAAAACGCCCTCGTGCTGAATAGCACTGACGCGGTCGCCCCGCTTCGGGACAGTTACTCTGGCTTCAGTAGCCATGTCTTGCCTCCCACAGTTCGATTCCTTGTCATCCTTCGTGCAAGATTATACGCTCCCTAGCGCAGATGCATAATGCTCCTGTGTCTGCGCCGCCGAAAACATTCCCGCTAGTCGGATGCCGCTGCCGATTTGATGAAGCAGCAGACTCACGGCAGCCGCAGAACGTGATAGAAAGGCCCAACGGAGACATTGTCAATGTCAGAGGAGTTTTCCGAAGGAAGCAGCAAGTCTATATGGATGCTTTTGGGGCACCTCACTGCCATCGTTGAAGTATTGAAAAAGGAACTCCCGTTCGACTATTTGACTCCACAATGGCACGTTGAAGATGGAACTGAGAACTTCATGGTTGGCATTTCGGGGAGATGGGGCGACAGGTTCCACTCTCTGACGGTCTACACGCATTATCTTGAGTCGCCTCCCGAGCCGAAAGAGATGTATCCACCAGAATGCTGCGCTGTGGGAACACTTCAAATTTCTACGTCGGAGCCGCTGCCGGTCGAGGTACTGGAGATTTGTGGAACTCCAGAACGATGGCTGGTACACCACCATGACAAATGGATGCCGTTGTCCGCTTCCTATGTCGCTTTCCTAATGGGCATAAACCAAAAGCCCCCGAGCGCCTTAGAGACCGCTCAGGATTAATCTGGATTTGACGACTGGACCGCCGTCGCCGGATGAGCAATGGCGTTGGTACGGAAAGGAGACAACCACCGTGGCCTGTGTTTACGATAAAGTGTGTACTCAGGTGAAATTCAATGCCGCCGAATTCTTTCTGCGGCGGGTTGGCGCCAGCCGCCTCTAAGTAGGAGTGTTCCATGGCGTTTGTCACGAACCTCTTAAAATTCTTCGGCCTTTTCGCATTGTTGGAACTCGACGATGAAAGAAATCGAACCGCAGAGGACGAATCTTTAACGAGCGATGAATTCTGTCAAGTCTGCCAGTATCCCATCAAGCGATGTATATGCGGACAGAGCAAGGCAGACGGGAAATAGCTGCAAAGAACGGGGCGTCTCACGGTGTCGTGCATTCGCTATTCGCGCGACCTATCTGAATTGGTCACGTTTGGGCAGTAGCAGTTTTGAAAGGGCATTCCGATGTCGCGACTAAATATTTCAAAGGCACGAGACTTGTGGCGGGATGCTATTGCGGAGAAGGGGTGGCAGGCGAGCACTCTAGAAAAAGTGATGTTCGACTGGCAAAGAGGCAAGCCAACAAGGTATCACCCTAATCCACCAGCCTTCTACTCCATCGCAGATGAATTGGATACCGTTGACGAGGAAGAGTACCTCGAACTGCAAGCCGAGCTAATCCGACGCGGAGAACGATTCAGTGATTTGGGCCGTGCGCGAACTTCACGGGTCTCACCTGTGCCGCCGCTGTGTCTCCGTCCTGCACCGGTCAGACCAAAAGAGATTCAGGAGGCCATCGGAGCGGTCATGGCAATCGTTCACCCGGCTGTCGTCAGGCAGGAACAAATTATGCGTTGTGCGTTCATAGCTCACCTGCCGGAAGCCATCCGGAAAGCGATAGGTACGCTCTCAGCGAATCTCCACCCAGAGATACCGACAGCGAGTAAGGAGTATCAGCGCAAAGGCAGCATGAAAAGAAGGGCGAGGATTGACCTGGGGTTTGGACATCCCACAAAGTGTGAGGAAGTTGTTGGCGTGGTCGAACTAAAGGCAATGACTTCATTCAATGAGATGTGGTTCCAGAGACAACTCGAAAAGATGAAAACCACCCCTCAGGCCCTAATGTTCTCTGGTATCGCCGGGGATTTTCAAAAGTTGCTCGACGTGAAGCTGCCCAGAGATGCGTTCAGATATTCGTGGGTGGTGACAAAGAAGCGGGGGACGGCTAGGCCTGACCAGATTGCACGATGGGCGCAATCCTTGCTGAGGCCCGTCGAACAGCGTTTGTCGCTGCAGGGGTTCCAGCAAGATTGTGACTCGGCAGCGCACTGGCTTCGTTGGAGTTGGCAGAAAGGCCCCAGCCTCCATCTCGCGTGGTATTGGCCTAAGAGAGAAGATTCGGAGCACTTCGAGCCGGTCTGGGGTTCGGGCTAGCTGGCACAATTATGTTCTACCCTGTTCCGGGGTGGTCTGTTCCCAATCTGTTCCCAGACTTGTTCCCAGTTGTTCCTTCGCTAGCTACTGTTTCAGCTTCGCGTACTCGGCTTTCGGCGCTGAGGATAGGGATGTCGGGGTCGGCGTCTTTCCAGAGCGTGAGGAAATCATGGTAGGCGGCGCGGGCTTTGGCGGTGTCGCCCTGCAAGGCGTAGGCGCGGGCGAGGCCGAGATGCGCGAGTGCGCCCAGTGGGAAGTTCAGTGTGATTCCTCGGTGGTCGAGAAACTTCTGAAACTCGGTGGCTGCGGCAGCCCCATTGTGGGCCGCTAGCTGCGCTTGGCCGCGAATGTAGACGGGATACATGGTTCCCAGCTTGTAATTGTGGCGGCTCGCCTAGTTCGTACGGCGCAGCCGCTTCGAGAAACACCACAGCTTGGGTGGAATTGTTGGCATTCAGTTCCATCGCTGCCTTGATGGTCGGCAGCCAGTAGACCTTCAGCACCGTGTCCGACGGGTAGTTCTTTTCCAGTTCTTCTACGATGGCCTTCGCACCAGAGGTTTCACCAATTCGCGCCAGCGTCAAGGCGGCAAACAGTTTCACATCCCGGCCCGGAGCCAGCGCCAGTGCTGCTGCAACACCTTGCTTCGCGGCTGCTGTGTTACCGAACTCCGCTTCCCGCAAAGCGGCATTCACCTGCCACAGCGCCGCACGTTTCTTTCGAGTCGTTGCGGACAGCCGAATCCACTGCACGCCGGGAGAAGTCCCGTGCTTTCACAAGCCGTCCGTAGTACGCCTCCGTATCGGATTGGAACGAGAGCAAGAGGTCTTCGTCTCCCGGCTTCCCCGCGGCCCAAGCCACTTGCCGCTCCATCTCCGCTGCGTCGCCTTTGAGAAAGGCTAGTTGATAGATTGTCCAGTGCAGGTCATCGCCGTCGAGCTTGCGCTCTTGGGCCTGCTCAATCGCTTTTTTCGCGTCATCCAGTCGGTTGAGTGCAAGGTAGCATGCCTGCGAGGTTGCTATAACCAACTGCATGCATTCGGTTCCAGTCGCAGGGCCTCTTGGGTTTCAGCCACAGCCTTCTCGTACTGCCCAAGCTGCGTTATAAATCACCCCCAAGTTGCCAGGCGGCACCGAATCCTGCGGATAGCTCTTGGCCCACAGTTCGTAGACTTGAATCGCCTGCTCTAACTCCCCGGTGACTTCGTCGTAGTACAAGGCAGAGATACGGTATTTTTCATGTTCACTGACGCGGTCGCGCAGCGCATAAGCCTTCTTGATGTTCTCCGCAGCCAGACTGGCTTGTCCGAGATTGCCGTACGAGACCCCTAAAGCGGCATAGGCTACGGCAAAATTCGGGTCGAGTTCGAGGGCGCGTTTATAGAACGGAATCGCCGCAGCGTCTCCTTTTGTGCGGGAGGTTGTAATTCCCATGCTGAAGGCTTTCAGTGCCTCCAGCGATGTTGTCGTGGCCTCAACGGGAACATCGAACTTCTGGATGGAGGCCAGCGATTCGCCAAGTTTGCCCCGCAGGCTGGCTGCCGCCTTGCCCAGTGCTTTCAGCACGTCCTCTTTCGTCGCAGCCTCTTCTTGTTCTTTGGCCAACGTATCCCCACTGCTGCAACCGACCGCATCTATGCCAACCACGTATTGGCCGCCCAACTTTGAAATCGAACCCAAGAGAATCGCCTTGCTGCCTGTTCGCACGCAGAGTTCTCCCGCCACGTCGCGGGTGATGCGGTCATTCGATGGACGCCCCATCAGCCGCAGCGTTTCCCCCACCTTGCGGTCGGAGAGAATGTTGAGAAAGGGAGATTGTCCAAGCTGCACGGCCAGTGCCTGCTTCAAGGCATCATCGAAGACAGGGTCTCCGGTCTTGTTGTCGAAATCGGCGAGGACGATGGTGTCTTTCTCGGTCAACGGCGCTGCTGGACGCGAACGGAAGTAGAGACCGCCAGCGACCAGGGCGGCGACCACAACGACAGCAGCGGGAACCAGAATCTTCCAGAGTTTCTTGCCTGCGGCGACCGGAACTTCAGCGACGCTCACGGCAGCCGATGAAGCAGCAGCGGGAACAGAACCCGATGACGGCACCGGCTGCTGGACGACACGTTGAGAGCCTGTATCTTGTGCTGCCGCCACTGGGCCAGAACTCGCTGCTGCCAACCGGCCTGTATCCGTATCTCGCTTCAGCCGCTGCAGCTCGGCGCGCATTTCCGCTCGCGTGCTGGTAACGCAGATTCCGGTCTTTCTCCAGCGCCCGGTTGATGACATCTTCGAGCTTCGCCGGAACGTCCGGATTCAACCTGACAGGAGCGACCGGGGCGTTATGCAGAATCGCATCCGTAATGACTCCCGATGTTTCCCCGCGAAAGGGGAGAGTGCCCGTCGCCATCTCATACAGCACCACGCCAAACGAGAACAAGTCGGTGCGCGCATCCAATTCCTTGCCCCGCACCTGCTCCGGCGACATGTAGGCAACAGTGCCCACAGCCGTCCCCGGACTGGTCAGTTGCTCCGCGCTCACTCCCCGAACCGCATCAGCGGTCTGCGTGGCTTCCGAGGCCTTTGCTTCGCTCTTCGGAGTCAGCTTCGCCAAACCGAAATCCAGTATTTTCGCGTGGCCTCGTTTGGTGACAAAAATATTGGCAGGCTTGATGTCGCGGTGGACGATGCCTTCGCCGTGGGCCGCGTCGAGCGCGTCCGCAATTTCGATGGCGAGGTTGAGGAGAGTCTCTGTTTCCACAGGGCGGCCGCCGATGAGGTGCTTCAGCGTCTGGCCGTCCAAGAATTCCATGACGATATAAGCGCGACCGTTTTCCTCGCCGATGTCGTAAATGGTGCAGATGTTGGGGTGATTGAGCGCGGAGGATGCTTTGGCTTCACGCTTGAAGCGTTCGAGCGCCTGCGCGTCGTGCGCCACATCTTCGGGAAGGAATTTCAGAGCGACGGCGCGGTCGAGACGAGTGTCCTGCGCTTTGTAGACCACACCCATGCCGCCACCCCCGAGTTTTTCGAGGATGCGGTAATGGGAAACAGTTTGGTTGAACGGCGACTTGGAATCTGGCATTCCGCCGGAATGTTAGGCTCACTCTGGAGGCAAGTCAACGTGCGGGAAACTCGCCGCTGCACGGGCCTCAATCTTGCGAAGAAGGCCGAATCCGATTTGGCTGTACACGTGTCGGGAGCGCCGGTTTTGAAGGAATAAAGCTGAGTCCGTGCCGCAGCAAAGTGATTCGGTCTCCTCTCGGACAGACCAACTCCGAAAATTCCTAGTACGTTGGTTACATTTTTTGGACTTTCTCTCCAATTGACGCCCGAAGTCTGATTTTTCGCCGATTTCGGGTGGTATACCGAAGATGGGAACGTAGACCCTTTCCCATCCGGAGCACACAGTGGCAGCGCCTTCAAAACAGGACGGTGGACTTAGCAAGCTCGATTGCTTCACCCGGTTCGACGAGGTGACGTACTGGCTATCGAGGACTCGTGACCTGATATC
Organism: uncultured Acidobacteriota bacterium; assembly: GCA_963841235.1. Taxonomy (GTDB): domain Bacteria; phylum Acidobacteriota; class Terriglobia; order Acidiferrales; family UBA7541; genus Palsa-147. The sequence goes on from CAWJBU010000007.1 coordinate 381,000, forward strand.
CAACGCCGAGACCTACAGCTACACGTCATTTTGGAAGTCCTTCCGAAAGTTGAGACGCAAGTTTCGGCGAGCAGAGTTCGCGCTCCTGCTTGCGCTCTATTACTTTCGACGCGAAATGGAGGCACGAGCCAGTGATGCCGACAATCGGAAAAGCTGAGTCCAAATCTTGAAGTACCCGGGTGGCTCCATCTCGAAACTTGACCCCATGATTGCGTGCGACGACATGGAGACATGCATCTCGCGTCTTCGAGACCTTCTGGACAATGCCGAATCATATCGCCGACACGCCTACTACGAATCGGCAGCCGCCCTGCATTTGGAATTGGCTCAAGCCATGGAACGAGCGTGGACGGGTTTCGAGGAGATTTTGGAGGACCTTGATGAGTAAGAAAACCCTTCGTCAGCGCATCGAGGAAGACACGGGCTGCGACTTGAGTCCGCAGGCAATCGCACGAGACCGCAAGCTGCGGGCGCAATATGAGGATTGGCTCAAGGTGAAAAACACCCCGGCAGAAAAGGCTGCTTACGAGAACTTCAAAAATTTCGTTTGGAGGGAATACTGTGTATAAACCGAACCCTGATGAGCACTGCCCGGCACCCCAACAGTGGATTTCGAAGGACAAGGTTGTGACAGTGAATCGCTGCGGTCCGATTGAGACCTATACGGAAGTAGACCGCAACACCGGCAAAGTGACGACGACCACGTATATCAAGACAACTGCGTGAAAAGCGATATACAGAGGAGGAATCGGCGAATGAAAAAAGCAGCCATCTACGCCCGTGTGAGCACGCCAGACCAGCATGTGGAGACCCAGCTTTACGACCTCCGAAAACTTGCGGCGCAGCGAGGCTTTGAAGTCAGCCGCGAATACTGCGACCGGGGAATCTCCGGCAGCAAGGCACGGCGTCCGGGACTGGACGCCATGATGGCTGATGCGCGGCGAGGGGAGTTCTCCGTTGTCTTGGTCGCGGCGTTCGACCGGATTGCGCGGAGCACGAAGAATTTCCTCGAAATCGTCGATGAATTGAGCGACCTCGAAATCGAGTTCATCTCCGCGCGGGAAGCCATCGACACCAGCGGGCCGATGGGCAGGATGTTCATCACGCTGGTCGGCTAGCATTGCCGAACTCGAACGGTCGCTCATCGTCGAGCGAATCAAAGCCGGGATGCGAAGGGCGCGAATGGAAGGGCAGAGGCTCGGGCGTGCGCCGCTCAATATTGACCACGATGCGCTTGTCCGCGACCGTCTGGCCGGAATGTCGCTGACGAGCGTTGCGAAGAAATACGGCGTCAGCCGCGCCAGTGTCGTCCGTTTTGTCAGGGAGGCGCAGCAGCGTCAGGCGGCAGCCGCGTGAGCAGCCGGACTCCAAAGATGAAGAAAAGCGGCTCAAACGAGGACTTATTTCAAGGAGATAACTGATGCCCCGCATCCGCCTGCCTAAAGACTGGAAATACAGAGTGACCCGCGCCCTGAGCAGCTTGAAAAAGCCGGGTGTCGGGGCGGCTTGCTTTTGGTGCGGACATCAATACCGTCTTGGCGAGTTCAGCTCGGAGGCCGAATCGGCTCACCTGCTCGAATGCCCGGAGTACCCGCAGGACGCCAAGCGGAGAATGCAGAGAGCAAGGACACGAAGCCAAAGACCCGCGCCCAAAGTCGGCATCATTTACGTCTTCGGAGGAAATCTGCTG
>CAWJBU010000008.1:0-400372 GCA_963841235.1 uncultured Acidobacteriota bacterium
CCGTAATAATCCCAAAACTTCCATTCAAACAGAATCCCAAGTACCGAAGTCTCATATCTCTTCGGCGTGGTCAGCTCTGGATCTCTATTTAGAATGCCTCTAGCAATCTGGTGGTAAAACTCATAGTTCTCGAGCACTCCGATGGCGATAACTCTCCAGACCAGAAGCGAGCCTGCTACGATCAGAATAAGCTGCCAAGAGGAGAGTCTTATCCTTTTATTTCGTCACCCAGCCGACGCAAATGGCCAGAAAAAGAAAAAATAGCGCCGAATAGAACTGATGTAGACGAAACACCCCACTCCACCGCCGCTTGGAGTTCTGGGATCGCATCCTTCTTTAAGTCCTTCCCATCTGAGTCCTTCAAGGATAGCTCGCGCAATAACCATCTCGAGAAAACGGCGTTTCTTAACGCGTTAAAAAAGGAGGAGGCTCAAGCTGAGGGCAAGTGCAGTTGCAAAAGGTGACGTGCTCTCCATCTTTCAGCAGGAACTCTCCAACACACACGGCTTAAGATAACCGAGGACACCTAGCGCAATTGCCCCCGGCAGAAAGTAGGCAGCAACGAATCCCAGGGAAGTCGTGCTCAGGTCTTTCTGAAATCCGCTCACGGCGTTATCCTCCTCCCGGGTTTGTTGGGCCCATAACGGTTCGAAGCCATCGTTTGAGGAGTGCATACGTCGACTCCAACTCGTTAAACTGTGCCCCGTAGCGCTCAGTCAGTTCATCAACGATCTCTTCAAAATTTCGATACGGCTCCGGCAGATGGAGGATAATCTGGGTTCGGTGTTGGGTCGACTGACGTACCACGTCCTCGGTCCGGCAACATATCCCGCCTTTGCTTCCTCGCGCCATCTGCCATGCTGTTACACCGTGGCACATCGCAATCGAACCTCAACCTACAAACTCGCAGTCATCGCCAATGATTTTCATATTCCCTTCCACGACGAGAAGGCGCTTTTGCTATTCAAACTCTTCCTGCGTCGAGAGCGCCCCGACTGGCTGATCCTGAACGGTGACTTCCAAGACTTCTGGGAGATTTCGAACTATGACCTTACGCCTCGCGGCGGCAAAGAGTTCCGCGAGGAGATCGAAATCGGGAAGCGCATCCTGCGTTCATTCCGCCGCATTCTCCCTCGCGCCCGCATCACGTGGATCGAAGGCAATCACGAATTCCGGCTGCGGAAATACCTGATTCAAAATGCGCGAGAGCTCTACGGCTTGCCGGGCCTCTCGATGGCGGAGCTCTTCGATCTCAAACGACTCAGAGATCGAATACGTCCCGTGCCATCAAGGGGCGAGCAAATTCACCGACAATTTCATTCGCGTCGGCGATCTGTACGTCGGCCACTGGGACAAAGTCTCGAAGCACGGCGCGTATGCCGCAAAGCAGCTCGTCGAGGACAAGGGCGTAAGCTTGCTCCAGGGCCACACGCACCGCTTCGGTGCGCACGCGCGCACTCTCGTTGACGGGCGCGTGTTCCTCGGCGTCGAAAATGCTTCGATGTGTTCTCGTAACCAGAGCTATGTCAGCTATCCGAACTGGCAGCTTGGTTTTTCGGTGGTCTATCTCAACCCGGAGACAGGCAGATCTCATTGGTTCCCGATCCTTATCGGTCCTGACCACCGCTTCATCTGGCGCGGCCGGGAGTACAGCCGGGACGGAATGCGGCGGTTCGCAAGGGCGAAGAAATCCTTGTAAATGCTTGATAAAAAAGGCTTTAATCTTGACAAATCGCCTGATTTATGTTTTACTGTGTCCCGTTGAGATAGGCGTTCAGCGGATTCTAGTGTCCGTACGAAGCCGCACCTTCGCACGAGGGTGCGGCTTCTTCTTTTGAATATCCGTTCCCTCATAAATTTGCCGCTTCCGGCAAGTCCGCCTGCCTACAGCTGTTTCGGTTTTCGGTCTACGCTTCTGCCAAAGAGTCGCACGTCACTACTCTTACTCCCTCGATGGCAACGCACAAGCTCGAAAATTATCTGCGCACGTATCGCAGGAGATCGGGACTCACGCAGCGTGAAGTGGCTTTTCTTCTCGGCTGGGAGACGGGAACACAAGTCTCGCGCTACGAGAAACGCCGGCGGTTGCCGCCGCTCGCGACCGCGCTCGCCTGTGAGGCCGTCCTTGGTGTTCCCGTCGCGGAGTTATTCGCGGGAGTGCGGGAAAATGCGGTGAAAGCGATCGGAAAGCGGATGGTGGAGCTACGGTCGAAGCTCCAAGACACGGGCGGCGCCGGCCAGAAAAAAAGCGAGATGCGTCTTACGGAGCAGAAGCTTCGTTGGCTCGATGCGCGGGGCAGGCGCCGAATTCGTGAAGCAAGTCACAAACGCCATGAGCAGCTCAATTACCACAAAAAGAATCATCGCGCTCGACGTGCGCTCTCGGAGCTACGGCTATGCCGTGCTCGAAGGCTGTGACCAACTGCTCGACTGGGGCGTGCGGAGCTTCCGGAAGGGCGCCAATGCCGTGCAAGTTCCGGCAGCAGAAAAGCTCGGAGCACTCTTCGACGAATTCGCGCCAGCGGTGATCGTGCTCAACAAACGGGTCGCGCATCGCACACGCAGGCATGCCGGGCTCATCGGCTCGATCGTGCGACAGGCGGAGCAGCGCGGGATTCCCACACGGTTCTTCTCTCGCCGCGCGGTCAATAACGCCTTCGCGGGCCACGATCGCAATCGACACGAGGTCGCAAGCGTGCTCGCAACCGAGTTTCCTGAGCTTGCGGCACGACTCCCGCGGAAGCGCAGGTGCCAGGACAACGAGGACTACCGGATGAGCATGTTCGATGCGGCGGCTCTCGGCGTTGCCTACTTCTCGCGGTACGCAAAGCGGTCGCGCGACGCCTCAGCAGAGAATTCCGCGCCCTTACAACCTTCCTAAGTCGAACCTTTCTGACGGCCCCATCATTTAACACTACAAACCTGGCGGAGTTATGGGTTATCCCGACTCCCTCCAGCGGGGCCGTCAGAAGGGCTCGATCCCTTCGGCTGACGGAAATCTCTCAGCCAGTTCATTGAAAACAAAAAAGGAGAAATATATGGAACAAGCACAACTCATTGCCCACCGAGGAAGCCAGAAACTTTCACGTGAGGAGCTCGCGGTCATCCCGACGCCAGCAGGAAGCTCGACGCATCGCCCGATTCCGCACCACGAGATCGTTGAGGCGCTAGTCCAAACGCTCAGTTTCCGACAAATCTCCGTGATGCGCGAAGAATACGCAGTAGCGAATGACGGAATGAAGATGTTCGGTGTCCTCGATCTTGAAACAACGTTTGACGGTTGCCGATTTTCCGTCGGTCTGCGTAACTCGCACGACAAGACTATGCGTCTCGGGCTTACCGTCGGGTATCGCGTGCTGGTCTGCGACAACATGGCGTTTCACGGAGATTTCACTCCGGTACTCGCCAAGCACACAAAGTACTTGAGTCTACGAGACACGCTCTCGGTTGGAGTCGATCGCATGCACCGCAACTTCGAGCCGATGCAGCGTCAGGTAGCGGGGTGGAAGGCGTCGCGGCTCAGCGATGGCGCTGCGAAGCTCACGATCTATCGGGCTTTCATCGAAGGGAAACTCGATGCTCCGAAACACCTCGCGCGGCGGGTTCACGATCTGTACTTCAACCCAACCGTCGAGGAATTCACTCCGCGAACGATGTGGAGCCTTTCGAATGCCTTTACGAGCGCGCTCAAGGAGCTTGATCCAATTCCGCAGTTCAAGGCGACGGCAAAACTGGCTCCATTTTTGGAGAACCGACCGCAGGCCTCGGGATAGCCGTCCCCACAACGACAAGCCTTTCGAGGCTTGTCGTTTTTTTGTTCATCGCTGTGAACCGGCACGTAGCCGACCTAGCGCACGTTGTGCGATTGAAGGTGGAATTTTCTTTTGGAGCACGCGGATGAATTCCAAATGGCAATCACGCAGTCGTTTTCCACTACCACAAGGACAATCCCAATGCCGCTTTATCGGCTCTCTGCTAAGAAGATCCAGGTATCGGTGAATACTTTCCGGGTCGGAGTTCCCAATCAGTTCACCATATGCCTGATAGAGTCCCTTGTTACCGTGCTCTCTTTCTCCGAACGGCCATGGTTTTCCTTGTTCAACTAAGCTCTGGCCGATAAAGAAATTTCTGACCGGACCATCCAGAAAGCTTCGTATCGAATCTCTGTCGGGCCTTAAGAGCCATTCCTCAGGGACGATTGGACAAGCCTCCCCGCTAGGATTCACATGCCGCCCATCCGCCACCCAAGGGACGCGCCCACCAACTTCACGAAGTATAGGGATGGAGTCGGCATAATCGTCCGGAAACCGAATTTCGATCAGATACCGATCAAGCGTTTCACCGTCTTGCTCTATTTTGAAACTGCCCCTGAGAAAGACGACGTTGTTTTCGACTGCAACTCGAATTTCCGGATAATTCGCTTCAACCTCTTGTTCTGTTTTCGCGAATAATTCGGGGTTCGATGTATACCAAGGCCTTTTCATGCATTATGGGCACCACGGCTTATTTGGACTTGTTACGGCCGCGGCTGCTCTTTGCATCTTCTCGACGCCCGGAGTGCTGGTTATACTCACCGCCCCAAAGACATTTTCCCAACCAGAATTTTCGATCGCCCGAAGTGTTGCAGCGGCAGCGCCCGACAAGTCAGACCACGCTGCTTTTACGCACGGCGAGAGATCGTTGCCAGTGGGATTTGCGGGGTCCTGAACCGCGATCGGTTCGGAGCTGTCCTTCAGCTGAGTCCAAACGTACAGCAGTTGATCTGAAAGCGACGAGGACTTTTCCCCCTGAAGGAAATCGATCACAACCAGCTCGAACACGAAATTCTTGAGGTTAATGACCCTACGGACCTTCCAGAGCTTCAACAGAGACAGCGCATCAAGCACACCGCTGTTTTTGATGTGCGAAATGTGAACGTCGAGGTTCGTTTTGAGCCTGCATTTTTCCGCCGACTTCTGGTAAATGAAGCAATCACCTTTCTGTTCGTCCGTGAACCTACCGGGGATAACGTCGATGTGGAAATCCCGCATGTAGTCCTTTGAATCGTTACTCTTGAGTCGCAGAGCGCTTGTTCTTTCTTCCACGTAATATGTGGCCAAAAGGCAATCCCGTACATTGTGGTATATATCCTCCAGATTTTCGCCGGCAGCATTACTGTCGAACGGGAAATAGCAGATCAAATCGAGATCGTAAGATTCCTTGATCAGATCGCCCTTCGCCTTCGACCCTCCGTAGCGGATTGTAGGCACAGAACCGAACTTCTTGCGGATGATTTCCTCGACCTTCGCCCGTTCTGATTGCAGTTCCTTCAGTTCCGGACTGTCATCTTTGAGTTGCTGCGCAGCCAATACTGCGCGCAGATATTCGTTAGTTTCCATGTTGGTTCACCTTTATTTGAAAATTGAAACCGACCTTTGATTTATCGTAATCGTAGACGAGTAGCTCCGGATGAACTTTCGGCAGGAGTTCTCGTCCACACAAGATCGCGATTGGGGCGGGGATCGCCGGGAAGAAATGAAGGCTCTTGATGGTACCGTGCGCGCGTACGATCGTTCCCAATGCCGCTTGATAGGCCACCCGGAAATTCTCCAAGTCGTGCTTTGTCCTGAGAAAAGTAGGGTCAGGCGTGCGTCCCTTCAACGTGAACTCGTAGATTGAATAGCCGCGATCAATTCCTTTGGGCAGGTCACGTGGCCGGATTGTGCCACTCAAAGACACGATCATCGCGACCTTCTTTGGGTCGAATCCTGATCGTAGACGCTTGAACTGATACTGGACGGGTTTCCCCGTGCGTTTCCAACTCCAATTCTCTTTATCGCGGTGTCGCTGAAAAAAATCTGTGGGGATCTTATTGCTCAGCCGCGTGCCCAGATCGATTAGCAGTGGGATGGGCGCCAAGGCGAATACGGAGAGATGTTTAACCGACTGGGTTTCGCTTCCGGCATCGTACAATTGCGCCATTCCGCGCCTAACTGCCTCTTGCGCCGTATTGATGGATGAGGCATCGCCGATGTGTATTGACGTGAGATCAATGACCTTTCCCGGCCGGGAAACTGGGTAACGCGGGGAAACTGCTTCGAGTATCTGGTCGAATGGAACGAAAACGCTCTGTTCCCCGACGCTCGCGGTAAACACCAATATCGATGTTTTAAGATCGGCGCTAAGGCCTGTCATATGGCGAACGTGCTGTTCGTGGCGTTCCTTGTATTCCTGCAGTGTTCGTTTCGTGTACTGCGCAGGGTTGTCGTCAACCAACTTGTGACAGTCGGGACAGAGTGCCATGAGATTGTTCGCGTCGTTGATTTTCAGGGGGCGTTTCCCAGCGTGTCCCCGGGGACCGTCGGGTCGAAATGCGACGATGTGAGCAACTTCAGCAAAATTGCCTTCTTTCAGCGTTACGTGATGCTCGAGAAGATATTTATTGCAGCCATCAAACTCGCATCGGCCACCGGCTCGGACGAACAGGATGACGCGCACGAGGGGTGATACACCCCGAGCCATCTCTACGGTCGACGGGGCGGCTCTGCTCTGATCAATTGATTTTAGTTTGCGGCGAGGCGTGGTCATAGTGTTGGTTCTGATAACTGAGAGATCCGATCCGTTCTTGAGCTCTTCGCGCCCAACGCTGGCGAGCCCAAAATCTCTCCACACGTACCGGTCTTTTCGACCGTTGAGTGGGCGCTAGACTTCGTTCCCTCGCGGAAGTAGCGATGGAATGAAGCTTGTATAAGCTACTACCAGCTTACAGCATAGAGGAAACGGACTAGAGTGTCAACTGCTGATTTGCTGCGGAGGGATAGAGGGCTTCGAGACGAATCCGGGCAACGATCGGATTTACGTCGAATACGTCGGCAAGCAGGCGGACGGCGTCTTCTCGATGTTGACTCGGCAGGCTTGGCTGCCTGAACGTTCCCTGGATCGTAAGCGTCGTCTTTAGCGCCTCCGCGACCAATGGCTTTGGCAATAGCAACGCGCCCATCGCAAGATTCGCTTGGAATTCCCACCATCGGTATGGCATCTTTTTTCCTGAAGCGTATCCGTCGCCTGGAACTCCGCCGTTTCGGCACAGAATTTTAAGTGCATCAGCAGCCAACCCGTCTCCGAACAGCGACTCGGGCCGCGATCCGAGTACGAATAGGTGTGCATGGAGCAAACCGTGTCCCCCTTCATGTGCCAACGTGGTCCTCAACCGCCGTTCCGCCGCCCGAGTGCCTTCGTCGTCCAATGCCCTGGCTACGACAATTTCTTCGACTCCGTTCATCCCGAATCGGGTGAAACCAAGTAGACCGCTTGGCAGGTCTTCATATCTTGGCGAAACGTTGAAGCGCTTCTCGATAAATCGATCGATGCGAATGGCGCCAGGATCCGAAGGATACAAATTGACCTTCCGCAGCTCGTCCAAGCAAATTGATTCGATCTCCGCAGGTTCGTAGAACGGCTGCTCTGCAAAAGGTCCGGACTTGGAACGGAAGGTCTTCATTTCTTTTTGCGGCGGCTGTGGCCCTCAAGAAAATGAAGAAGGTCTTCGGGACTTACACCTTCGTCAACCACTTTCCTCAAAGCAAAACCCATCGCAGGGTTATTCGCCGCGATCCGCTTGAGCTCCTGCACGGGGGGCCGAGCATCGTGCTTCCTGAGATCGTCTGTTGTTGTTTCAAAAAACGACGCCAACCTTCCCAAAACGTCGTCGGACGGATGTCGGCGTCCGAGCTCGATGTCCGACAAGAATGGCGCCGAAACCTTAAGTTTCTTTGCAAGTTCCCGCACTGACAAGTCGTGTTTTTCTCGAAGTTCCCTAATGAATTCGCCGAGTGTTTTCATTTTGTACTCATGTGTAAGCTTACACGATGTCGTGAATAAGTCAAACTTGAAAGAGGATATATCGAGCAGCTCCAGCATGAAGATCCCGTGAATCGTCACACACGACAAGCCTCTCGAGGCGGGCCTTAGTTATTTCGTATTCCGCTGAAACGAGCTCGCCACGAAATGCCTCTGGTTAACCGCGGGTTTTCTCAATTTCCGAGATGACCTTTAGCAGCGCCTCGTCCGGACGAATTATTTCTGCCTCTTGCTCGAAATGATATGACACCCAGCGCACTCCTTCTTTTTGGACGCGGTTATAGAAGTAACAGGCATTTTCTTCCGTGCGTGGACTCGGCATTACTCTGAAGAACGGCAACAATTGGAGCGGATCGCGTGTTTCGGTATCGACAAGGTACAGCTCATTTTTGTCCATCACAGTCGAGGTCTGTATCTCAACTTCTTTAAAGATTTGGCGACTTCCCAGGAGCTTTGCAGCAGAAAAGCGGTAGATACCTCTCGAGTATTCATTCTTTCCAGGGCGAATTACCCACCAATTCTCGAATGTCGAGGCGAGTGCCGCGTGGATTCGTGTAAGCTCGGCTTCGAGAAGCGTTAAACGACGCGCGTACTCTGACTCTCCGGCGATCCCCCCGTGTCCTTTCCAGTCGATGCGGTACTTATTTGCCGCCTCCAACGACGCATACACATCTTTCGCGCAAAGCGCCTCTACTGCATCAACGTTCTCCGTCTTAAATAACGCCAGACCGAACACTCGTTTATCCTTGTCTGACAAGAGCTGCCTGGTGGTCTTGGCGAGTCGCTGTGTTCGCACGACCCATTCTCCGAAGCTGCTGCGTTCGAGGGAATGCGGTTTGTCTTCGGGATCAAACCAGCGGTCCTTATTTTCAGTGAAGAATTGACTGTCGGAGTGGAAGGCGCTCAGTATAAGCGTCCCGAGGAAAACAGTGCACGCCTCGAAGAAATTAAATAGGTGGGCAACTTTCTGCTCCGTAGTCGCTGTCGCATGGTAGCGCCAGAGGACTGAAGCTAGAGGAAACGGCAGCGTCTCCAGCCACGATTCGAAACTCTCTTTCTGATTTAACGCACCCAGCACCTGCCGGACTTTTCCTGCGTCAACCGGTCGGTCCCATAGATTTCTTTCTAGGTCGTCCAGACGCAGGGTCAAATCGCGAATCTCCCGGTGGACGTCGACAACGGCCCGTTGCGTCTCCGGCAGGGGCAAAAAGACGGTCGCCGTGCGCAGACTCTCTTTCGTTATTTTCGGGATAAAGGCGCCGCGTACAAGCTGAGAACGAATCTTGCGCCCCAGTGGAGAGTTGAACATTCCTGCAACGAATTCCGCGAATGCAGCCTCCGGTCGGACAACCAACTGAGCGCAGTTCTGAGGCTTTATCCGTATGGCGGCAAGAGACGTTACTGCCGGCGAAGTTCCGATGAGTGGCAGATAGACACAGTTGGGTGTGTCCGAAAAACCTCCGTCGTCCGTGCGTTTACCGAGATTGATTTGACTGACCACGTCCGAGAGGGCCACCGCACGGAATCCGCCTCGTTGAACGAGTTTTTGAATTTCTTCCTCAATAACCAATGCCTGCCATGACGTGAACGTTCCAGGCTCAATAAGACGACCGAGCTCGGGCATAAGACCGGGCTTCTTTTCGCGGAGATTCTTGATGAGTGGTTCCGGATCAGTTGATGCATCGATCTGGCCAACGAACCACTTTGACGCTGTCCCTTTGCCAACCACCACAATGTTGAGGTCAATGCCTGGGTAGGTGGCCAGAGCTCTTGCCGGAAGAGCAAAAACCGCTCGAACGGTCAAACCCAACTCGGGGAAAGCATTCAGAGCGGGACTCCAGAAAAAACTATTGGGTAATATAAAGATAGCTTCGCCCTGATCTGTTAGTTGGATCACAGAACGAATGACGTACAGGTTTGTTTCAGAATCCTTGACTGTAGACAGGCCGCTCGCAGAGGGGAATTCTCGGGCAGTCGAAGGCACGCCCCACGGAGGATTAGAGACGACTAGATCGAACGGGCCGCTTCTCGAGAGTACGGCATCTGCCGCGCCAACCTGCCACCGGATCGGGAGGCCGTCACTTATGGCGCGGGCAACGACAATGCTTTGGTCATCTCGCACAATCCCGATAGCCTCTTCCACATCGCACGACGCGGCTATAGGGACAATGAGTCCACCGACCCCCGCGAACGGGTCTATCGCCTTCCCGACTCTCCTGTTCTGAAGATAGGCGATGATGAATTTTGAGACATACGGAGGGAGCCACACGTCGCCGGACCCATAACGCAACAGGCGGGGGCCCAACGCAGAGATCGTCTCCCAGGAAAGGGGAATCCCTCTTTTCTTTGCCTCAGCAACAAGTACGTCCAGGCCTACATGGACACTCGATCGCCGCAATTCATCTGTGAGATTCCAGAGCGCTTGCCCTGCCGAAAAGGTTAGTTCAGGCTGGGAATCTTGTGTCATGAGATTTTAAAGTTCGCCGCGAAAGGCGCGGGAAAATCGCATCAAAGTGCTAGCGGTCGCCCTTTGCTCTTTTCCTCTTACGTTCCAAGTTGCGCCCGATTCTTTCGAGCAGCTCTTCTGCGGACTCGAACGAACGCCCTTCGACGTTGGCAAGTTCGAATTCCGTTGACACAAGCTCACCACGAAACGCCTTGGCAAGAACGGCCTGCGTAATGCTGTTGACTCGCTTCCGTCCCTCGTCAAATCGCGCTTCAATGTGACCGGCGAGCGTGAAAAAGCTCTCCACTCGTCGCGCGATTTCCTGTTGTTCGGCAAGCGGGGGGACAGGGAGGTTCACATCCGAAATTTTAGAAATGCTCAAGGTATTTAGACCCGCCGAGGATGTGGCTTTCTCGACGAGTTGCGAACGCCCTTCTGGTGCCATCATTTGCAATAATACGTAAGCAGGTATGACGTCTTTTCCTGCGCGGAACTTAATCAGGTGATTCTGATGGACGCACCGGACAACGGAGCCGTCCCAGAGGGCGACACGCCCGATTTGATCAATGCTGCCATTTCCTTCGACAAAAAGGAGATCATCTTTTGCTAATTGCGTTCTTTTAAACTCTTGTTGGGTGACACCAATTTGAAGCACTTCGCCAAGCTCAAGCCGATTTTCGTAAACGTTAGCAACGCGTAAGTAAGGCACTTGTAGCCGCATCGTTTGACGCTTTGCGTTTTTCGTCACGCCTCCAGTGACGGATCCCAGCTCGCATAACCTATGAATCGGCCACTCACCGTCTTGTTTTTGATTCTCCCGCCAATCCGCGGTGAGGCGGCCGGAGCAGGCAGCGGCGAGAATGGCTTGGCGAAAGCGTTTGAGCAGGGCCTGAATTTTAGCAAGTCGCTCCTGGCAAATATCCACCTGGCCGAGCACCTTTTCCAGTTTCGCCACGATTCGTCGCTGCTCGGCGAGCGGAGCAAGCGGCAATTCGAGTTCCTCAATAAAACTTGTTGGAACACGGGCCTGGCCAGCTGTACCCGTGAAGTTTTCCCTAGCCGCACGGCGAATCGAACGCTGCGCTAGAAAGCGGTAGATGTAGTCTGGGCTGATGTCCGCGAGTGGTCGAACGACGTGGATTTCCGTAGTACCGCATCCTATCTTGTTACGCAGTCCGCGAGCCACCGCGCCTTTCCCGTTCTCCATGCAAGGCGTAATCTTGGCGAACAAGACGTCTCCTTCAGCGAAATGCGTAAAGCCCTTCCGGATTTCACCGAGTGGACGTTCTTCGGTGAATTCAAACGTCGGTTTTGATTCACTTATCGCTGCCATGCGTACAAACGTCACCGGCGTGTGATCGTCAAGACCCTTCGGATGCCGAGGATTGATTTCGGCAATTTCATCGAGCGCTGCAGATGTCCAACCGGGTGGAAGTTGGTTGCTCATTTTTCGACGCCCTCTTCTTTTTCCACGAGAGCGACAATATCGCGGAGGTCGTCCACGACGGCTTCGAGTTCGGTAATGGCTTCTGCGGCTAGGTCCTCAGGCTCGGGCAGTTCACCGTTTTCTTCCAGTGACTCGTCCTTAAGCCAGATGATATCGAGCCGGTAGTCACGTTTCTTGATGTCACTGAGATGGAATTTGCGGAATCTACCTGTCTCACCGGTGTCGGTGCGCTTGCTTAGGCCGTTCGGATCTTTACCGTAGCATTCTTCGAACTCTTTGAAGTGCTCCTTTGTGAGTGGCCGTTCTTGCTTTGTGATTCCCGGTACATTTGAACGCCCATCGAAAATCCAAACATCCTCCGTTGGGCGACCTTTCTGAAAAAAAATGACATTTGCCTTCACGCCCTGGCTGTAAGGGGTAAACGTGCCGCGCGGCAAACGCAGGACGGTGTGCAAGTTGCAATCCTGCATCAAGATCTCAAATACCTCACCTGCTTTGCCTTCGAATAGACAATTGTCCGGAAGAACAATCGCTGCCCGCCCCCCAGGTTTGAGGGTGTTCATCACGTGTTGGAGGAAATTGAGCTGCTTGTTGCTCGTTTCGATGGTGAAGTCGTCGCGGTCCGGAGCCTGGTTAGCGCCTTTCGTACCGAATGGCGGATTCGTCAGGACCACATCGTAGCGCTCGCCGCGGTCGGGTTCATAGAGCGTATCGCCCAAATAGATGTGAGGCTCTACGCCATGCAGATAGAGATTCATCAGTGCAAGGCGGCGTGGGCGCGGAACGAGCTCTTGACCGTAGTAGGTCGCGTTTCGGATTCGTCGAGCCTCGGCGCGATCGAATACCCCCTTGCTTGCCTTCACGAGCCACTCGTACGAGCCGACAAGAAATCCTCCAGTGCCGCACGCAGGGTCATCAATGGTGAAGTCCTGCCTTCCGCGAGGGTCGGGCTTCATAAGACGGCAAATTGACTGAATGAGAGCGCGGGGTGTGAAGTACTGGCCAGCGCCTTTCTTTCCCTCGCTAGCGGCTTTCTCTAAAAGTCCCTCGAACGCTGCACCTTTTACGTCAACATCGAGGGACGACCAGTCTTCTTCGTCAATCATGTCGATCAGTCGGCGGAGGTTTACCGGATTGTTGAAGCGCGAGTTGGCTTGCGTGAAAATCGCGCCCAAGAGCCCTTCAGATTCCCGCAACTTGCGCAACACTTCATTGTAGTGGTCGGTGAGCTTTGTACCTGAAAGGGCCTTGAGACTCTCCCAATCGCAGCCCTTTGGGATCCTGACTGCTTTCTCATCCGCCATTTTCAAGAAGAGCAGATATGTGAGTTGCTCGATGTAGTCGCCGTAATCGACCCCGTCATGGCGAAGGGTGTGGCAGAATCCCCAGAGTTTTTGAACGATGTCGCTCATGCTGCGATTGCCCCGTTAATTTGTTTTATGAGAACAGGAAGTCGACCCTGGAACACCTTCGAAGCGTTACCCCAGCCGCCATAGTCTGCAAACACAGGTTGGCTCTCGAAATCGTCTTGGTCGATAGATAGGTTTTCCTGGAGGTGGATCCGGATACGTTCCAACCACTTCAACTGTTCTTTGTTGAATGAGTCGCTCGCAATGATTCCCTTGAACGCCCGATCCACGCGCTCTGCCGCGTTCAACAAAGGACTCTGCTGATTCGCTGCGTGTTTGACCATCGAGATGATGTCGGCGAGCGGCTTCTTGTGCCTCAGTTCATGTGCCCTTTGAAGATTTTCCACCGTGAATCGTTGCGGCGTAGCGGCCAGTTTGTCGCGCAGTCCCTTAAGCACGTCGGGATTCCAATCCTGGGGATGTTTGAGAACGACGCTGATTGCTTGGACATCGGACTCATGCGACGTTACGTATTCGGAGAACGCGACCAGGTAATCCTCGGGCCTGTACTCCTTGCCGTCCAATCCTCTTATGAGCCACTCGGACGACACTTGGTCCTCGGTTGTATGCGATATGAAGAAGACTCTGGATTTTCGTTTGTATTCCAGAAGCAGGCGCTGGAAATCCGCCTTCCTGAGAAGCCCCATCGTTCCGGTGAAGTCTTTCCTCAGAGTACCGTAGAGGTTCTTCGCGAAGCCTGCGACATCGCCCTCCGGCAAAAAAACAGCAAAGTCTTTTCTGGCGTCGCCGTGCATTTCTTTTTCGATACGAAGCAGGCGCTTCGTGAGACAGCGGATGTTGTAGTCACGGTCTCGGTTTGCCCAGATATCTTCGATAATCTCGTGGATCGTGCGGGTTGACGGAATCAGGCTGTTCTGCAGTGATCGCCGTGGACTGGCGGAAGTATTCGAAGAGAGTGCCATCGAAGCAATCGAACGACCACAAAATGCGATTTGTCAGGGAACTTTTCCCCCTTGCGGGTGCCGCGCCCGAGCATCTGTTCAAACAGAATGCGCGATTTCACCGGCCGCAGGAACACGATGAATTCAAGATCCGGGATGTCCACGCCGGTGCGTCAGCATGTCCACCGAAACAACGATCGCCGGGTTCGGGCGATTGCGAAACTCGCGGATGCGCTGCAGCGGCCGGTCCACTGTCGGGCTTCCGGTGATTTTCTGCACGAACGCATCCCCGCGTCCAAAACGTCTCGTGCCAGGTCGACGAGCTGGTCTGCGTGGGAAGTATGCGGCAGGTCATTGACAGCGAAGATCAGCGTTTTCGGGAATCGTCCGTACCGCTCCTCATGTTCGAGCGCATATTTCTTGATTTCTTCCAGGATCTTGCGGTTGGAATCGGGAGAGGTGATCTCGTGCTCGACCGCGGCACTGTCGAACTGCGCGCTCGTCCTCCAGCACATCCATCTTTTTGGAGCCGGTCTCGGGATTGATGACGCCGACTTCCTCTCCTTCTTTGAGGAAGATACCTTGCATGCGCACGTTGGATTTCACTTTTACGACGTCGTAATCCACGAGGAAGCCTTCCCGAACGGCCCGTTCGTATTCATACCGGTAGACGATGTCCTTGAAGTACGACGTAGTGTGCAGCGGCGGGCGTGGCGGTGAGACCGATCTTGATGGCGTCAAAATGATCGAGCGTCTTTCGCCAGATCGGCGACTTCCGACGAGGTATATCCGCGATGGCATTCGTCGGCAACGATAAGGTCGAATGCGTGAATCGGAATGTCAAGCTTTTCCGCTTCCTCCTCGATTTCTTCTTCGCCGCCCCAGACGGCTTCGCGTCCGAACAGGTTGATCGTCATCCGCTGGATCGTGGAAATATACACGAATGCGTTGCCCGGTTTAGGGGCCTGCCAGGTAGGAGTTAGGGAGAACCTTAGGATCGAAATTTTCTTCTTCTCCGAAATCTTCCCTTTGAAATCGTTGGCTGTACATTTCATAGACCTTATCGAACTTGAGACCATGTTCGGCATCGAAAGAGGCGAACGCGCGGACTGCCTGGGCTGCAAGAGATCGACGATCAACAAGGAAGAGGATGCGTTTCGCCACGCCTGATTTCATGAGGCGATAGATTTCGTTCACGATCGTAAACGTCTTTCCGGTACCGGTCGCCATCGCCACGAGCATGGCACGCTTCCGTTCGGAAATAGCTTTCTCGATGGCATCGTTGGCGTCACGCTGATAGGGACGCAGCCTTGCATTGTTATTTGGAAGTGCGTGCAGTTGCCTCAAGGCTTCGTCAAAGTCTCGGTTGAGCATTTCGCCCAGAGCTTCGGGCGTATGAAAACGATTGATTTGCCGCGAGCGATTAAGTGCGTAGCGAATATCGTGATACCAAATTACTTCGCCATTGGTCGAATAGAGACATGGCACTCCGAACTCCCCATAGCTCAGGCCCGGCCGTTTCAGGCCTTTTGAATACCGTTCGGCCTGCGAGAGGACGTTCTGAGGTCCCAGCGTAAGTTTCTTTGCTTCAACGATTCCGATTACCTGACCATCGGCGCACAGAGCATAGTCTGCCGGTCCGGCTGCCGTCGGATACTCCTCGATCGCGCAGCGGTGTTGAGCTGCGAGCGGCTTTCGTTCGACGAAGGGCACCACTTTCCAACCGGATGCCGCAAGCATGGAATCGATTAAATGTTTGCGCGTTAACCATTCGGAATTGGAGGGTTGGGCTGGTGAGCGTTTTGTCATGTTTCTACAGCGCAACAAGAACCCATCAAAAGTCTTTACTGCGCCAAGTTGTTTGTTTACCGGGCCTCGACATCGGCCTTTGGACGGACGAACATCGTCGCAAAAACGTCTTCAGACAGAATGTCTTTATGGTACTTCCTTAATTTATAACCGTCCAGCCGAGCTGAGTCGAAGAGTATCCAATACGATTTGAGATTGCACGAAGTAGGAATTGCGTGTCACAGTCAGGATAAACGGGACTCCAAGAGTTTACGAATATTAGGCTGCCGGCGGTGTTAGCTGGCGGCGCGGGGGACGTATGGCAATCCTAAGAATTCGGTGTGGTCTGGATACAATGACCGCCGATGCCAAAGACAAGTTCATCGCGCCAAGAATATCCCGCCTTGCGGCCCCAGCGGTGCCGGACATATCCGCAGAGCAAAGACATCTGCTTGATGCTTTCATTGTCAATTTTGATCTGGCGCTCGCACTATCGAATAGGCACCGACAGTTGCTTTTCAATGTGATCCGGAAAGCAGACGATGCATTCGACGAGTATTGCCGCGCGGCGAGCAGTCTGAAGGATTTCGTCGCTGCGCGTTTGCTCACGCTGTCCGACTACTTCTCTGCCGTTCGTCATTTCGAACATTGTCTCGGCCATTTGTATCAGGCGGTTCGCTGCATGAACGCGCTCAGTAACACTTGGGGCGGCGAGAAGCAATTTGCTCGTGGCGATGCCTCAATTCTTGAACGAATTAACATCATCCACACCGACATCAAACACATGGATGACCGTTTCGAAAAAGGCAGTTTCGCTGACAAAAACAGCTTTGAGCTATTCGCAACAAAGAGTGACGGAACGAGAATGGTCGCTGATGACGATGCTGCCGGCATCGCAAATGTGCCGATGTGGCTGACGGACAATGGGCTTGAGTCCGCGAATGCAGCCATAGCCTATCGAGAACTGGCCCAGGAAGTTCTCGAGCTATCTCGGGAGGCGGAAAACTTGGCGACAATCACGCCCAACGCAAAGAAGCCGACCGTGTAGAGCCACTCAAACCGAGATTGCAACGGCATCGGTTTCATGTTTCACGGTAAATGTCTCTGGCATTGCCAAGTACCGAGGTCTGACGGCCACGGATCCTTCACGGAACGAATCCGAGTTTATGCAGGCCCAAACTTGGGTCCAACTTGGGTCCAAAACCCGCCGAACACCGGCCAAAACCGTGATACAGGACGCAGAACAAAGCCAGACGGGCCTATAAGATAGTGTTTCCGCAACTGCCTTGGGCGCAGGAGGTCCGCGGTTCAAATCCGCGCGCCCCGACCAATCGCCAGCAACCTGCATTGGAGTCCGAGTAATCGGCGTGCCGAGAAAATGCGTGGGGATAAACTCCACGCAGTGTGGGAGCGCGTCCCGGCGTGCCGCGAAAGTCCTCGCTTCAAATCCGGGCGTCCCGGCCAAGCACCATCCTGAAATCCCTCGAAGACTGGCTACAGCGCAGGAACTTTGGGCTGACGGCGAGATTCTGCGATGGAGTAAATTGACTTTCTGGGGCGGGAATGTGAGAGTTGGCTGCCATGAGTGCCCTCTACGTCTTAGTTCTCGCATTTTTGATTGGATTTCTTGCTGGGCTGCGGTCGCTTACTCCGCCGGCGGCTACTTCGCTGGCGGCGCATGCGGATTGGTTGAAGCTGCCGCATCTGCTCTCATGGGTCGGCAGTCTGCCGGCGGCGATTATTTTCAGCTTGCTGGCGCTGTTTGAGTTGGTGAATGACAAGCTGCCGAAGACTCCGAGCCGCACGGCGCCTGTGCCTTTGACCGCTCGCGTGGTGATGGGCGGGTTCACGGGCGCGTGCGTGGCGGCAGCCGGGGCGCAGGGAATCGCGATTGGCGCGCTGCTGGGAATCGCCGGGGCGATGGCCGGAACGTTTGGCGGCTATCATGCGCGCAGAGGCTTGGTGAAGGCGACCGGCGCGCCCGATTTTGTCATCGCCGTGGTTGAAGACCTTGTGGCCATCGGCGGGTCGCTTTGGGTGGTTTCGCGGTTTTAGTTTTTCGCTGGTTGCAGTAAGTCGCGGCGTTCAGTCGGCTCGAGTTTGCGCAAGAGACCTGTCGCGACTCGACAATCCGACGCGGCGGCAGATTTCTTCCGGGAGCTGGTCGAGCGCCACGATTTGATCGGCCAGTCCGGCCTGCACTACCGTTCCTGGCATTCCCCAAACCACGGAGCTCGCCTGATCCTGGACGATGATTTGCCCACCCGCGCTGCGAATTTTCTCGCAGCCGCTGGTCCCGTCACGGCCCATTCCGGTCATTACCACTGCGAGCGTGTCGCGGCCGAAGCAATCGGCCACCGAGCGGAAGAGAACGTCCGCGGCCGGGCGGCAAGAATTTTCGGGCGGGCCTTCGTTGGTGACGAGCTGCACGAAATTCGAATTGCGTTGGACCAGCATGTGACGGCCTCCCGGCGCGATCCAGACTTGTCCAGGCTTTATGACCGCGCCCGATGCGCCCTCATGTACGTCGAGAGCGGAGCGTTTGGCGAGTTGTTCGGCGAGCAGGCGCGTGAAAACTGCGGGCATGTGCTGCACGATCACGACCGGCACCGGAAAGTTTCCCGGCAAATTCGGAATCAGCGAGTGGAGCGCGTTGGGTCCGCCGGTGGAAACTCCAATGGCTACGATGCGGACACGGGAAGCCGGGCGTTGCACCGGCTGGGGCCGAACGGTGATCGCCGTTGGTGCTGGGGGCAGGGCCGGGGCCGGTATCGGCTCTTGGTCCGTCGCGGGGCAGAGCGCTTTGATTTTGGGGATGAGTTCCGCGCGCAACTGCTCGAAAATTCCTTGTGCGCCGCTGGCGTTGACGGGCTTGGTGACGTAGTCGCTGGCGCCCAGGCGCAAAGCCTCGAGCGTGACTTCCGCCCCGTGCTCGGTGAGCGAGCTGAACATGATCACCGGGAGATGCGGCCATTTCGCTCGAATGGCCGTGACCGTTTCGAGGCCGTCCATTTCCGGCATCTCGACATCGAGCATCACCAGATCCGGATTGAGCTGGGCAATTTTTTCGAGCGCTGTGTGGCCGTTCGAAGCAGTGCCGGCGACTTCGATGGCCGAGTCTTTCGCGAACAGGTCGGAGATCAAGCGCCGGATTACGGCGGAATCATCGACGACGAGGACGCGTATCTTCTTCATGGCGCGGAGCGGCAGGGCACGCCTCCAAGTCTATCCATCGGCGCGGGATGCGTGGGGCTTTAGGAGGCTGGCTGGATGAGTTTGAGGCGCACGCAAAGCCGTCTCATAGCCGACCGGCCCTCAGCGGCTAAAGCCGGAGTGATTTTGCGGCGCCTGCGGCACGACTAAAGTCGTGCCCTGACAAAGCAGGCTTCTGCTCAATCGACTTCTTGCGTGACGATGTGGACATCCACTCCGGGAGCTTCTCTAAGGAACCGATTTACCGCGGAGAGATAGAGGTATTTTCGCAAGCCCTGATCGGACGAGCGGCCGAAGATCACCTGCGTGATGTGCTTCTCGCGAACAAAATCCGCGACGGCATCGGCGACGTTCCGGCCTTTGAGCCGCGCGACCTTTGCGCCCAGGTCTTCCGCGAAGTGGAGATTGGCTTCGAGGGATTTCTGGTCGGCATCCACGAGCTTTCTGCCGATATCAACAAAGATGACGTAAAACTCGGCGTCCAGCCGCCGAGCCATTCGCGCCGCGCGCGCCACCAGATATTGCGCCGCGGGATTGGCGCTGACGCAAACGGCGAGGCGCTCGCGGACCGGCCAGGTCTCACGAATATCTTTTGCCGCCATGTAATTTTCGAGGCTGCGATCAACGTGCTCGGTGACCTGGCGCAGGGCCAGTTCGCGCAGCGCGATCAGATTCCCGCGGCGGAAGAAATTTTGCAGCGCCTGGCTCACTTTGTCGGCGGCATATACGTCGCCGCGCTGCATGCGCTTCTGCAACGCCTCGGGCGTGAGATCCACCATGACGGTTTCGTTGGCCGTGAGCGGAACCCAGTCGGGCACCGTTTCGCGGACAACGACGCCGGTGATTGCGCGGACGGTTGGCGCTACGCTTTCCATGTGCTGAATATTCATGGTCGAGAGCACATCGATCTTTGCGGCCAGAATTTCTTGCACGTCCTCGTAGCGTTTTCGATGCTTGCTGCCGGGAATGTTGGTATGCGCCAGTTCATCCACCAGCACCACTTGAGGCTTGCGCGCGAGGATGGCGTCCACGTCCATTTCCTCGAACAGCGTGCCTTTATATTCGATTTTCTGCCGCGGTAAAGTTTCGAGCTGAGAGATCAAGTCGGTGAGGCCCTTGCGGCCGTGAGTCTCGACCACGCCGATGACCACATCTTCATCGCGGGCGTGGCGGCGAACGCCTTCGCTCAGCATGCTGTAAGTCTTGCCCACGCCGGGAGCATAGCCGAGGAAAAGCTTGAAGATGCCTCTCGGCTTCTCGGCCTGCGTTGCGGCTTCGAGCCAATCTTCGGGTCGTTTGGGCATTCCTATCTTCCGGGCCTCGAGTTTTGCCAAGCTAGGCTAGAATAGCGGCGTGTGGGAGCGACTTCCGATTCGGGCCATGCGCTACGCCGCAGCCCTCGCCATCGTTGCCGCGATCACCTATTTCTACCGCCACATTCTGCCGGTCAATCAAACCACAGTCGCGCTTACTTTGCTTCTCGGGATTCTAACAGTATCCACGGTCTGGGGACTGCGCGTTTCCGTGTTTATGTCCGTTGCGGCGATGCTGGCGTTCAACTATTTCTTCCTGCCACCAGTCGGAAAGCTCACCATTGCGGATCCGCAGAACTGGGTGGCGCTAATCGCTTTCCTGGGCACGGCGCTGGTGGCGAGCCAGCTGGCCACGCGAGTGCGGTACGAGGCGGAGGCGGCGCAGAGGCGCGGGCGCGAAGTCGAGCGCTTGTATTTGTTCAGCCAGCAGCTCCTGGTCGAGGGCAATGTTATCCAGCTCCTGAACGCGATTCCCAATCATATCGTCGAGATCTTCGAAGTCGGCGCCGCGGTGATTTTTCTTTTGAACAAGAATAAATTTTATCGTTCCGGAAGCGGCGCGGCGCATCTCGATGACGAAGAATTGCGCAGTGCCGCGAACCGCGAAGAACCGATCCTCGACGCGGAGCGCAGTCTCTGCTTCGTTCCCGTGCGCATCGGCGTGCAGCCGCTGGGCAGCATCGGGATTTCGGGGCCGATCCTCTCGCGCAAGACGCTCGAGGCGCTGGGCACGCTCGTGGCCATCGCCGCGGAACGCGCGCGCGCGGTCGAAAGGCTCAGCAAGGCCGAGGCCGTGCGCGAGGGCGAGCAATTGCGTTCCGCGCTGCTCGATTCCATCACCCACGATCTCCGCACGCCGCTTACTTCCATCAAGGCCTCGGTCAGCAGCCTTTTGAACGAGGCGGCGCCGAATGATTCTCCGCGACGCGAACTCCTGACCATCATTGATGAAGAGACGGATCGGCTGAATCAGCTCGTGGGAGACGCCGCTGAGATGGCGCGGCTCGATGCGGGCGAATTCGAGCTGAAACTCGAGCCGCATATGATTTCCGAGATTGTCGCGGCGGCGTTGGCGCAATGCCGGCCGATTCTCGGTACGCGCCCCGTGAATGTGCGCCTCGAAGCCGACCTGCCGCCGGTGCGTGCGGACCTGAGCCGCGTCAAAGACGTTCTGGTCCGTTTGATCGAAAATGCGGACGCGTATTCGCAGAAGGACGCGCCGATCACCATTTCCGCGGAGGTCAGCGACGCGCGGCTGGTCGATCAGCGTGGCCGATCGCGGCCCGGGCATCGAAGATATGGAGCTTGGGTTGATCTTCGATAAATTTTACCGCGGCAAAGACCAGCGCTATCTCGTTCAAGGAACCGGCATGGGCCTGCCCATCGCCAAAGCGATCGTGGAGGCGCATGGCGGAACGATCGGCGTGACCAGTCAGCTTGGGCATGGATCGGTGTTTTCGTTCAGCTTGCCGATCGATCACTACGCCAGCGGAATGCGATGAAGGGGGCCAAAATTCTCGTGGTGGACGACGAGCCGCAGATCCGCCGCGTGCTGCGCGCGACGCTTTCCGCGGAAGGCTATGCGATTGTCGAGGCGCGCGACGGCGAAGACGCGCTCGCAGAATTCCGGCGCGAGCGTCCCGATCTCGTCTTGCTGGACATGAACATGCCGGGAATCGATGGCCTGGCAACTTGCCGCGATCTGCGCGCCGGTTCGAGCGTGCCGATCATCATGCTCACCGTGCGCAGCTCGGAGAAAGATAAAGTCCGCTCGCTCGATGCCGGCGCTGATGATTACGTCACCAAGCCTTTCAGCATGGAAGAATTGCTGGCGCGTATCCGCGCAGCTTTGCGGCGGACGGCGCCGAATGAAGCGCTCGCGCCCGTGGCGACCAAGGATCTGAAGATCGACTTCGAAAGCCGCTCGGTCACCGTCCGAGGGGAGCCCGTTCATCTGACTCCGAAGGAATTCGAGCTGCTGCGGCATCTTGTTGCGCAGCAGGGCAAGCCGCTTTCGCACCGGCGGTTGCTCCAGGCGATTTGGGGCCCGGATTATGGCGATGAGACGGAGTATCTGCGCGTAACGGTGAATCAGCTGCGCAAGAAGATCGAGCCTGAGCCCTCGCGCCCTAGGTATATCCTGACCGAGCCGTGGGTGGGTTATCGCTTCGTTCTCGGACGCGAGGCGCACGCGAAGTCATCCGCATCGAGTAACAAGTAGGCGCGGGGACGGCCCAGCGCTAAAGCGCATATTCAAACGCGAAGCGTTTTTCGGAGCGCTGAAGCGCTCCACCCCCGCATGAATGCGGGGGCTGCCACCACAAGTTGTTCGTAATTGCGTTCGATCAGTGCGCGAAGGGATGCGCGGCGTCGAGATCGAGATTTAATTCCAGAACATTGACGCGCGGGTCGCCGAGAAATCCGAAGTCGCGGCCTTTAGTGTGCCGCGCGACGATCGCCCTCAATTCCTGCTCCGAAATTCCCCGCACACGCGCCACTCGCGGAATCTGAAATTCAGCGGCAGCGGGCGAGATATCAGGATCGAGCCCTGAGCCCGACGTAGTGACGAGGTCCACCGGAACGGGAACGTTGGGATTCTCGGCTTGGAGTTTCGCGACGTCGGAGTTTACGCGGTCGACCAGAGTCTTGTTTGTTGGACCGAGATTCGAGCCGGAGCTCGAAGTCGGATCATATCCGTTCCCTGCGGCCGATGGGCGCGAGTGAAAATATTGCGGCGCGGTGAATGCCTGTCCAATGATGCGCGAACCGATCAGCTTTCCATTGGGGGTAAGCAGTTGGCCGTTCGCTTTGGAAGGCATCGTCAGCTGCGCGATCGCCGTAACCGCAAGCGGATAAAGCAGGCCGAAGATGACCGTGGTCACCAGCGTCATCCAGATCGAAATCATCAGATTCTTCTTCATATTCGCCTCACGCCCAATGCAGGTAAGTCACAAACATGTCGATCAGCTTGATGCCGATGAACGGCGCGATTACGCCGCCAACGCCGTAAATCAATAGATTCCGCCGCAACAATGCTTCGGCGCCGACAGGACGATAGCGCACGCCGCGCAGCGCCAACGGAATCAACGCGACGATGATCAGCGCGTTGAAAATGACCGCGGAGAGAATCGCGGACTGCGGCGTGCGCAGGTGCATCACGTTCAGCACTTCCAGCGCGGGAAAAGCCGCGGCAAACATCGCCGGGATGATGGCGAAATATTTCGCGACGTCGTTGGCGACGGAAAAAGTGGTCAGCGCGCCGCGAGTAATCAGAAGCTGCTTGCCGATCTCCACGATTTCGATCAGCTTGGTGGGATTCGAATCGAGATCCACCATGTTGCCGGCTTCTTTCGCAGCTTGCGTGCCGGTGTTCATGGCCACGCCGACGTCGGCTTGAGCGAGAGCCGGTGCGTCGTTGGTTCCATCGCCGGTCATCGCCACAAGCTTGCCCTTCGTTTGCTCGCTCTTGATGAGCGCCATTTTGTCTTCGGGCTTGGCTTCGGCGAGGAAGCCGTCCACACCGGCCTGCCGCGCGATGGCTGCGGCGGTGAGCGGGTTATCGCCGGTGATCATCATGGTGCGAATGCCCATGGCGCGAAGCTGATCGAAGCGTTCGCGCATTCCGCCCTTGACCACGTCTTCGAGTTGAATTGCACCCAGAACTTTGCGATTCCGCGTCACCAGCAGCGGAGTCCCGCCAGAACTGGAGATCGCCTGCACTGCTTCCTGAATTTCCGTAGGAACCCTCTGGCCATGCGTCGCCACGTATTTTCCGATCGCCTCGGCGGCGCCTTTGCGGATTTCCTGGCCATCGAGATCCACGCCGGACATGCGCGTCTGCGCTGTGAATGGAATGAATGTCGGATTGTGAGGCGAAAGCTCACGGCCACGCAGGCCGTACTTCTGCTTGGCGAGAACGACGATGGAGCGCCCTTCGGGCGTCTCATCGGCGAGCGAGGCGAGTTGCGCCGTATTCGCGAGATCTTCCTCGGTCACGCCGGCTGCTGCATAAAGCCGCGTCGCTTGCCGATTGCCGAGCGTGATCGTTCCGGTCTTGTCCAGTAGCAGCACATCGACGTCGCCTGCGGCTTCAACGGCACGGCCCGACATCGCCAGTACATTGCGCTGGATCAGACGATCCATTCCAGCAATGCCGATCGCCGAGAGAAGCCCGCCAATCGTCGTGGGAATCAGGCACACCAGCAGCGAGACCAGCACAAAAAGATTTTGCGGCGCGCCCGAATAGATGGCGTACGGCTGCAGCGTAACGACGGCAAGAAGAAAGATAATCGTCAGCCCGGCGAGCAGGATATTCAGCGCGATTTCGTTCGGAGTCTTCTGCCGCGATGCGCCCTCGACCAACTGAATCATGCGATCGAGGAACGTCTCGCCCGGATTCGACGTGATCTTTACTTTAATCTCGTCCGAGAGCACGCGCGTGCCGCCCGTTACCGCCGAGCGATCGCCACCGGCTTCGCGAATCACCGGCGCCGATTCGCCGGTGATCGCCGATTCGTCCACGGAGGCGACGCCTTCGATCACTTCGCCGTCACCCGGAATAAATTCGCCCGCGGCTACCATAACGAAATCGCCGGAACGCAGAACCGTGCTCGCAACGGTCTCGATCGAACCATCGCGCTTCAGACGTCGCGCGGGAGTTTCCGCTTTAGCCTTGCGGAGCGTCTCAGCCTGCGCCTTACCGCGCCCTTCTGCCATCGCTTCGGCGAAATTGGCAAAGAGAACGGTGAACCAGAGCCATAGAGTGATTTGCAGGCCAAACCCGATCCCGGCGGCGTGATGGGCGACATCGTAAGCCCATTCAATCGAGGTCAGCACGGCGCCAACTTCGACAACGAACATGACCGGGTTCTTGTAGAGAACTCGGGGGTCGAGCTTCTTGAACGAATCCAGAATCGCAACAGTTACGAGGTGCGAGTCAGTCAGCATCTTGGATTTTTGTGGAGTGGACATGTCGGCCTCAGTACACCTTTCCGGCGAACATCTGCAGGTGCTCGAGGATGGGCCCGAGACTCAGCGCCGGGAAGAATGTCAGTGCTCCTACGATGATAATTGTGGAGACGAGCAGCACGGTGAAAAGCGGACCGGTGACCGGAAAGGTCCCGAGCGATTCGGGCGTGATCTTTTTCCGCGCCAGGCTTCCGGCAATCGCCAGGATGGGAATCTGCATGAAGAAGCGGCCCAGCAACATCGCGAATGCCATGCTTGTGTTGTACCAGAGCGTGTTTGTGCTCAGCCCGGCAAACGCCGAGCCGTTATTTCCCACTGCCGAGGTATAGGCATAGAGAATTTGCGAGAGCCCGTGAGGCCCGGGATTCGTGATGCTGGATGTGCCGAATTTCGCGACCGAAGCAATCGCGGAGAAGATCAGAATGGACATCGAGCAAATCAGAACAGCGAGCATGGCCATCTTGATGTCGTACGACTCGATCTTCTTCCCGAGATATTCCGGCGTTCTCCCCACCATCAACCCGGCAATAAACACCGCCAGGACGATGAAGACAAAAATGCCGTACAAGCCTGCACCCACCCCGCCGAAAATGACTTCGCCAAGCATGATATTGACAAGCGGGACGAGCCCGCCGAGCGGAGTGTAGGAATCGTGCACGCCATTCACCGCCCCGCAGCTTGCATCCGTGGTGACGGTCGCAAAGAGCGCCGAATCGGCGATGCCGAAGCGGACTTCTTTGCCTTCCATGTTTCCACCCGGCTGCATCGAAGTGGCGCGCTGATCGGCCGCGTGCAATAGCGGATTCCCTCTCGCCTCGGACCAATACGCCACCGTCACGCCGGCGAGAAACAGCGCGACCATCGCCAGCCAGACCGCCCAGCCGTGTCGCCGCGAACCGGACATAAATCCGAGCGTGTAGGTAAGCGCCGACGGAACGGCGAAAATCAGAAGAAGCTCAATGAAATTCGTCAGCGGCGTGGGATTCTCGAACGGGTGCGCGCTGTTCGCGCCGAAAAATCCGCCGCCATTCGTCCCGAACATCTTGATCACTTCTTGCGACGCGACCGGCCCTTGGGCGATCACCTGCTCGGTGACGGACTGCGTCGTGGTCTTGCCGTCGGCACCAGTCACAGTAACCTGTTGCGGCTCAACCAACGCAGCTTTGTCGTAAGGCCTCAGATTCTGCACCATTCCCTGCGATACAAACACGAGCGACACGATGAGACACACCGGCAGCAACACCCACAAAAAGCAGCGCGTCAAATCCACCCAGAAATTCCCGATCGTCTCGCGCTCGCGCCGCGCGATGCCGCGGATCACCGCGATCGCCAGCGCAATGCCCACCGCCGCCGACGCAAAGTTGTGATAGGCAAGTCCGGCCATCTGCGTCAAATAGCTCATCGTGGATTCGCCCGAATACGATTGCCAATTCGTATTCGTCGTAAACGATGCCGCAGTGTTGAAGGCGAGATCCGGCGCCACGTTCGCGAAATGCTGCGGATTGAAGCGGCAGCCATAGCTGCACGCGCTCAAACACATAGAGAAGGATCATCGAAACGGCGCTGAACAGAAGCATCGCGACGGCGTACTCGGTCCAGCGCATTTCGTCCGCTTCGTCGACTCCGGTGAGCCGGTAAATGAGCTTTTCGATCGGCCGCAGCACGGGATCGAGAAACGTCTTCTCCCGCTCAAACACCCGCGCCAGGAAAATCCCCAGCGGCTTGGTGATGAGCAGGATCAGGAAGAGAAAAACTACGATTTGAGCCCAGCCATTCGGAGTCATCGCTAAAATTTCTCCGCGCGCAACAACGCATAGAACAGATAGCCCAGCAAAAGCCCGCAAATGATTAGCAGCCCGAGAGTTCCGAAGGTCATCTTGGTTCTCCTACTTCAAGCGCTCGCAGCCGCGCACGTACAGGATCGACGCAGCAAAAAACACAACCGTCACCACTACGAACACGACATCACTCATAACAAATCCTCCGCAGGCGACTTACAACCGGTGTAATCGGCGGCAGGTTCGCAAGGCTGAGGGCGCACTCTAGCGGCCCAGGGGTCAGGAAGCCATAAGAAAGCCGTAAGGTTTTTGTAAAGTAGCACCTAGGCGTGAATTGTACGATTATCGCTCACAGGTCGTGGAGCGAGCGTTGAGCTGTCTTGGCGGGAGAAAATCTCTCTACGTAAGCTCGTCTTGGGCGTCCGCCGCGGCCTTTGCAGGCACCCACAGCTCGACGGGATCCGATGGATGCGGGAACCAGAACGTTGCGGGCATCACGCCGATCACGGTGTAGTCCTGCGCGTCGAGCGTGATGGTCTTTCCAACGACTCCCGGATCAGCAGCAAAAAGCCGACGCCACAAGCGCTCACTGAGTACCACCACCGGCCGGCGCGTTCGTTCATCGCCCGAGCGCAGCGTGCGTCCGAGGATCGGTTTCGCAGAGAGATGCGAGAACTGCCTGGGCACGACAGTGAGCCCCACTACCAAATCCGGAGCACCGTTCCCGGTCAGCGTAAATGGCGTTTCCCGGCCCGGAAGCAGCGATTCGGCACGATGAGGGCCTGAGACGCACAGGACACTTGAACGCGCCATGCCGCGCGACGCAATTCGCGCCGAGGCCGCCAGCGCGACCAGGTTCGGCGTCGCGAAGTCAGCAGAGGGACCCGAGCTCGCGGGAACCACACGATGAAGAAGCGAGGCTCCGTTAAAGAGGAGTCCCGCCATGAGAGTCAGGATCGCACTAGCAGAAATCCGGCGTTTACGTTCTGGCCGGCCTGGTGATATTCGGCGCGTGCTGGCTACTGGGTCCACACCATACCCCCGTACCCCAAATCGCTGGCGCGTATTTCGCAGTCCAAGTGCCAATCGTCTGCTTGAGGCAAACTATTGAAATACTGGGAGATAGCCCGAGGTCCGGCCGGCTGATCGGCGGTCGCTGACCGTTATTGGAATCTATCCTGTGCAAAACCGGACAGTTCCAAGAATTGGAAGAGTTATTTTCGGGAAAGCAGGGTCAAGGGCGGGATAAGACTGCTGGCCACGCCATAGCAAAAAATAGCCGGGGGCTTCGCTGAGGTTCGAAGCTCCCCGGCCGCTTCTCACCCATCTCCGCAGGGGCTGGGTAAGAAAATCGTTAAGCGGCGGATTCGCCGTTGCGCAGGAATTCATACCGCTCGATCGCGGCAGCTACACCAATATCTCCCTGGCCGGGTTCGTCGGTGCGCAAAATGCGCCCAAGGCACCGGACTTTCACAGGTCCCGCTTGCGTCAGTTCATGCGGCAGCGTCATGACGATCTCCACTGCCGAGCCGCTCTTCAGGACCTTGGGAAGATAGAAGTAGAGCCCCCGGGAGCTGACCTCCCGGGATTCCGTGGCAACTTCGCCGACAACTGTGTTGTCCATCCAGCGAACAGTCAGTGGTAGCTTCATCATGAAGCGCCGACTCGATCGCCTCTCTTTGTGTGACACAGACGGATTCCTTTCGAATAACGCTATCTAGAATAGGCGGAGGCACTTGCAGCCTCAATAGCGCAAGAGAGCCAATTCTGGGGGTCGAATCTGGTACAAAGGTACTAGTTTCGCGCTGAAAATAAAGGAGTTATAAGCGTGCACTCATGGAGGGTACCGTAAAATCGCATCAAGACGGATCCAGCGTGCCGAATTCGCGGTACGCGCGAAGGATGTCAGCATGAGCCAGAACGCCCTCCAGGATCTGAGAATTCGCCCGGCTGATCACCGGGATGACCGGCCAATCGCGCATAATTTGCAGCGCATCTTCTAGAGACAAGTCAGGGTACAAGAAAGGCGAGTGTTCGGAAGAGGCGTCCGCCCGATTTCCCTCTTCGCCCCGCGTGGCTTTGTTTCGGTAGACGCGCCAACCGCCCGGCTCACACCCCAGAAAGTAGAGTTCCGGCGGAGCGCCGGCGCGACGCAGCGCTTCGGCCAACACCACGTCAGGTTCAACATCCCCGGCGTCGCGATTCGGCATCGCGTCTTCGACGCGCAGGGTAACTCGTTCGCGCTGCTCCTCAACGGACGGCAAAATCATGCCCTCTTGTCGCGCCAGGAGATCGAAAAGCGATGTCTTCTGAAATTGGCGGGAAATTAGATAGGCGATGGTGTTCGAAATCATCACCGGCACAATTGCGGCGTAGCTTCCCGAAACTTCGATCACCATGAAAACCGAAGTGATCGGCACGCGCAGAAATCCCGCGAAAAGCGTCCCCATGCCGACGAGCGCAAACGCGCCCACGGTCCCGGATATTTGATGAAAGAAAAGGTGCTCCACGCCGCCAACTGCCCCGCCAAGCATCGCGCCGATAAAGAGCGTCGGCGCGAACATGCCGCCCGGAGTCCCACTGACAAAGGAGAGGCTTGTGGAGACAATTTTGCAACCGGCCAACAACAGCATCATGTTCCAAGTGAATTGATCGTGCAGCGCCCAATCGATGATCGGGTAGCCAGCGCCCATCACTTGCGGCACGCGCAAGCCGATGAACCCGATCAGCAGCCCGGCGATGGCCGGCTGGAAGTATTCGGTCCATCGCGGCAGGCGCTGCAACCGAGGCCTGACAATCGCGATGGCCTGCAGCAGCAGCACCGAAGCGCCGCCGCCCACGACTCCGAGCGCGGCATAGCCGAGCAGTTCCGATGGATGCTCGAGATGGAACGGCGGAATGCGGAAGAGCGCGTCGGTGCCGAGAAACTGACGCATCACGACGACGCTCGACACCGCCGCCAGAACGATCGCTCCGAGAACTCCTCCGCTCCAGTTCCCGATCACCTCTTCGATCACGAAGAGTACGGCTGAAATCGGCGCATTGAATGCAGCCGCCAGCCCCGCGGCCGCGCCGACGGGCGCGATCAGCCGTATTTTGTCGCGCGAGAGCTTCAGCGAACGCCCGAGCTTCGAAGCAATTCCCGCTCCGATTTGCAGCGATGGATCCTCAGGGCCGAGCGAATGACCGCTGCCTATGGCGATCGCGCAGGTAAGGAACTTCCCGATCACCGTGCTGAAGGGCACGTATCCGTCGAAGATATAAACGGCGGCCTTGGTCTGATTCACGCCGCTGCCTCGCACGCGCGGGAACACCCGAATCACCAACGCGGCGACAATAAGGCCCGCAATCGTCGGCGCGAGCAGCACGCGCCACGGCGATACATGCACCGCCGGCCCAAGGACGAGGATTTGAGTCCAATCGATCGCAATGCGGAAAAGCACGACCGCCAGACCTGCGAAAATCCCGATGACAACGGCGAGTAGAAGGAAAATGTGATCTTCGCTGATCGCCGAGGTCCAGCGTCTCCAATTGGCGAGAAGCCGAGGGAAGATCCCGGGCCGGAAGGCCTCCGGCGCAGTCGGCGATCCTTTGGACGCACCTACGGCCCCGCTCGCGCTGCTCATTCCGGCGCGCCTTCCCGCTTGGCGTGATATTTCCGTTCGATCAGGAGCAGAGCTTCATCCGCGCCGCCCGGTTCGCCGCATGTTTGGCTGGCCGCCTGCTCGATTTTGAAGACCAGATCCATCGCTGCGACTGTTTGGTCGCTATGAAGGCTCAGGTTTCTCTCGCTCCAAATCGATCCCTGCTGCGATTTCGCTTGCGTAGCGAGTTCTGCGAGGCTGGGCGCAGACTGGTTCCGCTCGTCAGCGCTGCAATCCTCCGCGCGGTGAATCGCTTGGGCCAAGGCCTTCGCGACGCGATGCGCCTGCTCGCTCGGCGGAAGCCGTTCGGCGAATGGATCCCACAGCATCACCAGGCCGGAAGTCTCAAGCGCCGACGCCACGGACTTGTTTTCCGGGTCAGCCCGGTTTGCTCGATCGAGGTCGCCTGCCGCTTCGACGTAATCTCCCAACTTGAATGAAGTCATGCCGGCGCCAATCAACGCGGTGAGATTGTCAGGCGCCCATCTGAGCGCATCCCTGTATTCGTCCCGCGCGCGATTCAAGTCGCCGGCGCTCTGAAACAGATCACCGATTTTCGCGTGCATCGGATCGTCGTGCTCCGGCGTATTGGCTGCGAGAGAAATCAGTTCAGCTTCGGCCAGAGCATTCTCCCGGTGGCGCACCAGGAATTGGCAAAGCTCGAATCGCGCGCGCACCTGCGCGCCCAGGGGATCGGTGTCCCACGCACCGTAGACGGCGCCGTGGTAGAAGCGAATGGCAGCGGCGATGTCGCCGGATTGCGCGGCCAGCCGCGCCAGTTCAACATTCACTTCGCCGTCGCCGGGACGCTCGGCCAAAAGATTGAGAAGATAGGCCCGGCCCTCGTCAGGCCGGCCCAGTTGCGCAAGGGCTTGCGCCAGATGCAGTTGATAGTCTTCGTTCTGCGGGTCGAAAATCAGCGCGCGGCGATAGTCGTCCAGTGCCTCGCGCGCAGCGCCGGCCGCTAGGCTGGCATTCCCCTGCGCGAACCATTCTCCGGCCAAGGTGGCCTGCTTCTGGTGAAACGCCCGAGTTAGAATTCCTGTGACCGAGAAAAGCAAGACCAGTAATCCAGCGCAAATCACCAGGACTGCTTCGCGGGATTGTCCGGCGCACGAGTTTCGATGTTTCGCAGCGCTCCTACGTGCGATCTCAAATCGGGCTCCAATCGCCCGCATCAAAATATTATATCGTATTACGACCTATTGTGGACCGATTCCTCGCGAATGATACTCCCGTAGCACGGGCACTCCTGCCTGTGCCAAATTATTACAGTGCAACCGAATTCTGCAACTGGCGATCGAAAAAGAGCATGTTAGGGTTCGTGGCGGCGCGTGCCTGTGGGTGCGGATGTCGCGGCTTCGTTCGGAAAGGCGCGCAGCCAGGAGTGGCTGCGCTACTAAGCTTGCTCGATCAGACGGTGATGAATGGCGTAGAGGGCTAGTTCCAGGCGATCGGAAACGCCCAGTTTATCGAAGATATTGTGCAGGTGATTCTTCACCGTCTGCTCGCTGATGAAGAGCTTTTCCCCGATTTCGCGATTCCGGAAGCCCTGCGCGACTAACTGCACGATTTCCTTCTCGCGGTCGCTCAGCAGCGGCTTCTCGCGGCGCTGGCCGGCTTCGGAGGATTTCTTGAAGGCGTCGATAACCTCGGCAGTCATGCGATTATCGAGCCAAATCTCGCCGTCGCTAACTTTGCGTATGCTCTTGAGCAGAAGATCGCTGGCCGACTGTTTCAAAACGACGCCGCGGGCGCCCAGCCGCATGGCGCGGACCACATCGCGGTCATCTTCGGCCGCGGTCAGCACAATGACGCGCGTGGTCATCGAATCGAAGTTGATTTCTTCGAGGACACCGAGGCCGTCTTTCTCGGGCATGCGCAAATCGAGCAGGAGAATATCGGGCTTGAGCTTCGCCAGTAACTTTATGGCTTCATTGCCGTTGGAAGCCTCGCCGACGATGGTGACGTCGTCCGAGCCTTCGAGCAGGCGGCGAAGGCCATCGCGAAAGATCGCGTGGTCATCCGCTACCAGAATGCGCACTGGTGGTTTTCCTTTTGTCATCTCAATTCAATGGAATTTCGATAGTTAGACGAGCCCCATGCCCCGGATTTGATTCTACCGTGAGATTCCCCCCCACACTACGGGTGCGTTCCTTAATTGAAATAGGGCCCAAGCGCAGCCGGTCCAGCTCCTCGCTCGAAAAACGTCCTGAGAAGCTGAAGCCCAGACCGTTGTCGTCGATGACGAAATTTAACTTCGATTCGTCCTGATTCAGTTTTACCACGACGTGGCTGGCGTGAGCATGCTTTTTTATGTTGTTGAGTGACTCCCTGTATATCTGGAAAATTTCGCGGCAAACGCGGTTGGGAGCGCGCAAATTCTTGTCATCCACGAACAAATCCACGGCCAGGTTCGACTCGTTTTGAAAGCGTTCGGCGAAGCCCATCATCAGCTCCCGCAAATCGGCGCTTTCCACGCGCAACGGGCGCATCTCCGTGACCATACGGCGAAGTTCGTCGGCTTCATGGCGCACCGTCTTTTGCAACGAGCCTAGATCGCTGGACATGTGCGCACCGCCGTTCGACGCGTTCCGGCGCATCACTTCGAGCTGGATTTGCAGGCTGAGGAGCGTTTGCAGAATGCCGTCGTGCAAATCGCGCGAGATGCGGCTGCGCTCGGCCTCTACAGCTCGCGCGCGCATATGGCGCATGCGATAGACGTTGTCGATCTGCGGCGAGATGTGCCGGACGATGTGTTCGAACCAGCGCAGATCGGAACGAGAAAATTTATGGCGGCGGTTGAACACCATGACTCGCCCGTTCGGCCGGCCGTCGGCTTCCTGCAGCGTGGCCGCCAGCAAAGATTTCACGCCGAGGTCATCCTTCATCGAGGCAGGAGGTCGCGGCGGATTCGCCACCGGCTGCCCGGTCCGGCGATCCCAGCCGAATCCTTCGGCATGGGCCTCCAGCGAATTCCAGCAAGTGGTGACCTCGAGAGAATCGAGCAGATACGAATCTGCGCGGGAAAGTGACAGCGTCTCCGGTCCGGACGACGGAATCTCACCCGGGCGCACGCGCCAGACGAAGATTCGTTCAAGTTCATCATCGAGGAACGCGAGGCAGCCTTGCTCGCACTCGAAGGCCTGCGCCAGATCGCTCAGGCCGTGCTGCACCGATTCCGAGAGGCCGCGTTCGAATTGGATCTCGCCCGAAATTTTCTCGAGCAGATACCGCCGATCGGTTTCCTGCCGCTCGCGCCGGCCGAGCCACGCCGCGCCGGCGCCTGCTGCGGCGGTGCCTGCCATCAGCACGCCGAAATCGATCATCGAGCCGCGATTCCAGGTGTTGTGCAGGCCAAGTCGCGCGGCCGCGGCCATCACGGAGAGGCCTACGAATCCGCGGATGATTTCGACATTCGCGGTCGTCGCCACGGCAAACGCAGAAAAGCAGAACAGCATCAGGAACGAAACATACGACGCCGTGAAAGGCAGGAAAACAGCCATTGCGATCACGTCGATCCACACCGGAATGCGGATTCGGAGTCGCGGCCAATACTGTGCCACTAAGGCGAACACCAACGCTGCCAGCACATAGGCGAGCAGAAAAATGCCGGTGAATCCGCCGGCGCTCCTCGATTCGCCCGCGGCCACAAATGCCAGCAAGGCAAACGCGATGCGCGCCCAGGCGACCAGTCGGAACAGATGATCTTTTTCCGCTACGCTGAGAGGCATTCCGGCAACACTCCCCCGTCAATTCAGGCTAGCACGGCCGGCGGCCGCGTTTTGGGCGTGTTCCCAGTCGTGTAATGGCGCTGTGGAACGTCCGAATCGGACGTGTAAGAGTGGCCGAGGGTTGACATCCGGGAGATAATCTCCGGCGGACTTTACCCGGTGAGTCGATCCGCGAGGCGGCTTGTGAGTCGAGGAATTTGAGCGAACGATATACGAGATCGGAAGCGCGGCGGATCGTCGGCGTTGATGATCGCCGGCTGCGCTATTGGGAGCGCCTGCGGCTGGTGCGCCCGCGCATTCGCTGGGGCGAACGCTTCTACGATTTCGGCGATCTGGTGGCGCTGCGCACAATCAAGCGGTTGACCGATTCGCGCGTACCCGCGCGGCGGTTGCGGCGCGCCGTGAAGGCGATCGAGCGGCAGCTCGGAGGCCATCCGCTGCGCGTGGAGAATTTGCGGCTCGTCGAGTGCCGGCGCAGCGTTGCGTTTGTGCTTCCCGGCACGGCTGCGCCGCCATTTGATCCGCTCGAACATCAGTGGATTCTGCCCTGGCAGGCGCCGCGGACTTCCGCCAACGTTTATCAGATCGAGTCGCGTTCCGCCGAAGAATGGTTTGAGATTGCGCTCGCCGCGGAGAGCCAGCCCGAATCGGGAGATGAAGCCGTCGACGCCTATCAGCGGGTGATCGCGCTATCGCCCGATTGGGTGGAGGCGCACATCAATCTCGGAGTGGCGCTTTATCACCAGCGGCGCCTCGACGATGCGCAGCGCTCGTTTCTGGCTGCGCTTGCGTTGGACCCGGCGAACGCGATCTGCCGCTACAATCTCGGCTGCGTTTATGAGGAAGCCGGAAAGATCGACGAGGCCATCGAGAATCTGCGCTGCGCGATTAAGGCGATTCCGAATCACGCCGATGCGCATTTCAATCTTGCGCTGGCTTATGAAAAGAAGGGCGACCCGGGGCGCGCGCGCGAGCACTGGTCGCTCTACCTGAAGCACGATCCGCACGGAACCTGGGCGGAGAAGGCGCGGGCGCGCGTCGAACAACTTCGTCCGGGCCGCAAACTTCCTCCGCCGATTCCCTTCCCCGAACGTCGCTGATCTGCTCGTTCGCCGGTGCGGCTTGCGCGTCTGCCGCTATTCAAACAGGTGCCGTTTTGACACGATTAGAAACCGCATTTGGCCTTTGTTTTGTTTGAGTTACGCAAAATTCTAATAATTTTGCACGCGATTAGAAGTGACATAAAACGTCGCTTAGCCGGCGGCCAACGAACAAGAAAGATGCTCCCCGAATTGGGGAGCATCTCTCTGCTCGAGTTCAGATCAACCGGCTACTTGGTTGTGCGGGCGTTGTGCTTATCGCGGTAAATCTGGCGGGACACCTTGTTCTGCTGGCGATTAACTTTGGCTTTTTCGGCCGGAGTCAGCTTGCCGCCATTGGCGCGGCGATCAGCGCGGGTTTCGTGGTTGATGGCCGCTTCCTTGTTCTCGAGATTGGCGGTCTCGCGAGGCGTCAGCTCCCCGCTCTTTACGCCTTGGGCGATGCGGTCCTGCTGATTCTCCTTGCGATCGTGAATTCTGTCCGGGTCAGTCGCGGGCTGCGATTGCGACTGGGCGTAGACCGGGATGCTACCTGCCGCGCCGGCCAGGATGATTGCGAGAGGCAGAACATTCCATTTATTAAGCCACGTGAGCTTCATCGGATCACCTCGTCATATGATTTCGAAAGATTGGCCTGGAATAGCTTCTGGGTTCTATTCGGCCATAGTGGTGAAACACGGGGAGTGGGGAAATGTTGCGGCGGGTTTTTGAATTTTTTTGGGCGGACAATGATGAGAGCGAGGTCGTGGTTGGGAGTGCGGCCACCTGTCCTTGCGGACAGGTGGGATTTTTGTGACGGTCTTCGCGGTCGATTAGACGAATAGCTTTTCGTTGATTTTCAGATTGTGCTGGCGGCAGTGATTCAGATAGTGATCGATCATCCAGAACACATCCAGCGTTTGGAGTAGAGTGTCTTTTTCGTCGTAGAATTCGAGCGAGCCATTCAGCCAGAAGAATGTTTTCATGCCGTTGGGATCGTCGGAGACCAGCGTGTGAATTACGCCGGGACTTTCGTGGACGTAATCGCCGGCCCGAGAGACCCAATCGTATTCGAGATAGCGCCAGCTTCCCTCGAGCGTGCAGGCCATCACCGGGCCGCGATGACGATGGCGGCCAAGGACACCGTTTTTCTTCACCCAGAGAATATTGGCGAAGGCGCTGGCGCGGACATCGAAGGCCAGATGGCGGATGAAGACATTTTCGACGAAGGGCACCCAGGGCGATTCGTCCTCGCCCGCGCCGATGTGGCAATCCGGGCGGCCGTATTCGCGAATGACCTGGAACAGGCTGCTGGTCGTATCGACTGTGGACATGCGTTCCTCCGTGGACCCGTGGATTGGTAGATTTCTACACGAAAACGCAGCGATGCGCCAGAGAGGAGTTCTTCGTGCGAAATTTGGGAGTCCGCGGTTGTGCGAGGCTCTGATTTGACCGTGAGGTCGTCAGAGGGCGCAGCAAGCCGCGCCCCTACGAAGACGAGCTAGGTTGGTCCGGCGCGAGAAAAATAATCAGCGATGTCGGATGTTGGATTTGCCGGAGAAACGGGCTTTGACTGCTTTCGGGATTGGCTCGGATTGGAAGCGGGATTTCTGGCCTGGGCAGCGCGAGACCCAGACGCGCTTCTCGATTATTTCTGCGGCTAGATTTTTGCCTTTGTAGAGGCGATGGCGGACGGTGAAGCTGCTGCGTCCCCATTCGGAGATGGAGGATGCGACTTCCAGCACATCGGGATATTCCGAGGGGAGCTTGAAATTGCCGCGGGCCTCTACGATGGGGATGCCGGCGATCCGGTAGGTCTTGAGCATTTTGGGCTTTGGGAGGCCGGCATGGACGAAGAGGGCGTTGGTGCAGATGTCGCAGTATTCGAAATAGCGCGGGAAATAGACGATGCCGCCGGGATCGCAATCGCCCCACTCGATTTGAATTTTCTTGCGATGGATTAGCATGGCGGGATGTTAAGCGGCGTTCTCGAGGAGAATCGCGATTCCCTGGCCGCCGCCGATGCAGGCTGAGCCGATTCCATAGCGAAGATTCGAACGGCGGAGTTCGCGGGCGAGAGTAACGGAGAGGCGGATGCCCGTTGCGGCGAGCGGATGGCCGATGGCGATGGCGCCGCCGTTTACATTTAGCTTGGCGCGATCGAGATTTAGCTCGCGCTCGACGCCGATGATTTGCGCGGCGAATGCTTCGTTGATTTCGAAGCGGTCGATGGATTCGAGCTTCATGCCCGTGCGTTCGAGCAGCAGACGGATGGCGGGAGCTGGAGCGATGGCCATGATTTCCGGCGGGACGCCGACCGTGGCGACGGCGGCGATGCGCGCGAGCGGCTGTTTGGCGTGCGATTTCGCGTAGGCGCCCGAGCCGACCAACGCGGCGGCTGCTCCGTCCACGATTGCCGAGCTGTTTCCGCCGGTTTGGACGCCGCCGAAGGCCGGCGGGAGCTTGGCGAGAGTTTCGTAAGAGGACGGGCGGATGTGCGTATCGGCGTCGAGCTTTTCTACGCCTTTCGAGAGGCGGATGCCGCGGGGCTTATAGCCTTCGAGCTCGAACTTTTCGTTCAAGACGGGAGTGATTTCGCCCGAGAGGAAACATGCTTTCTGCGCAGCGATGGCGCGCGCAAAACTCAATTCGGCAAAGCGATCGGCGTCTTCGCGTGTGATCTGGTATTTCTTCGCAGTGGCTTCGGCGGTCTGGCCCATGGTCACGCCCGGAGCGGTGTCGAGTAGCGCTTCCCATAGAAAATCTTTAAATTCGACCTGGCCCATTCTGAATCCGCCGCGGTGCGTGAAAGCGGCGATGGGATTGCGGCTCATGGATTCCGCCCCGACGCACAGACCGAGATCGATCTTGCCTAGAGTGATTGCATCAGCGGCCTGGCTGATGGCTTCGAAGCCTGTGCCGCACACGCGTTGCACGAGCAGCGCGGGGCGATCGATGGGAACACCGGAATACATGCCGATGTGGCGGGGAAGCATATAGGCATCGAAGCTGGCTTGCGCGACGCTGCCTGCGATCACCGAGCCAACATCGGCGGGAGAAATTCTGGAGCGCTCGAAAACGGCGCGGGCGGCTTTGATGCCCAGATCGATCGGCGAGACGGTGCCGAGAATGCCGTTGTAATCGGCAAAGGGAGTGCGAACGCCGTCGAGGAGCCAGATGTCATTGTAGGCGGCGAAAGTACCTCCGGCTCGGCTTTCCATTCCTATTTCTCCCTCAGCCGCAAAATTTTCGGCGAGTCCTCTAGTGAGTATAACTCTTCGACGAGATTGGCGCGGCGCTCCAAGACGGCGCGTTGATTGAGAGAGCCTTTGTCCGTGACTTCACCGGCGTCGAGCGAAGGAGGCTCTTCGACGAGGACTGCGCGGACTACGCGATTTGAATTTCCGGTTGCTTGTGTGGCGAAGCTCTCGAGAAGCGATTGGAATTGCGCGCGCACCAGCTGGTGTTCAAGGATTTCGGCGGTCGCGCGATTTGAGGAATCGCTTCCGCAGAGCTCACTACACGCGCGCAGATCGGCGAAAATCAACATGCCGACATCATCGCGATCGTGCCCTGCTACAACGACGTCTCTGACTAGCGGCGCGAAATGCGCCATGATTTTGGCGCGCAATGGGCCGACGCTGACCCACGTGCCGGTGGAGAGTTTGAAATCTTCGGAGAAGCGGCCGTCGAAGAGGAATCCTTTGTTGACGTCATCTGGATCGATGAAGCGGACGGCATCGCCGAAGGTATAGAAGCCTTCGTCGTCGAAGACTTTTTGCGTCAGTTCCGGCTGGCGCCAGTAGCCCGGCGTGATATTCGGTCCGCGGACGCGGGCTTCGAGTTTTTCATCGCGCGGAACTAATTTTAGCTCCACGCCCGGCACGGGGATTCCGATCACGCCGGCGTGATCGGTTTCCCAGGTTGTTTGAATGGCCATGGGTGCGGTTTCCGTGGCGCCGAGGCCGGTGACCATGATGATGCGTTCGCCGCAGGCTTCCTGGGCGAGGGTGCGATACGCATCCCACATTGGTTGCGAAAGTCCTGCGGCGGCGTAGAAGAGCAGCTTGAGGCGGCGGAAGAATGTTTCGCGCAGTTCGCGATCGGAGCGCAGCGCGGGAAGCAGGTCTTCGTAGGCCTTCGGGACATTGAAGAAAACTGTGGTGGAGATTTCGCGGAGATTGCGAAGTGTTTCGCGAAACGAGTCGAGGCCTGGGCGGCCATCGTCGATATAAAACGTGCCGCCATTGTAGAGAGAGATTCCCGTGTTGTGATTTCCGCCGAAGGTGTGATTCCACGGGAGCCAATCAACGAGCACCGGCGGCTCTTCTTCGAGGAAACCGAAGACCTGATTGATCATCTGCAAGTTGCTGCAGATCATGCGGTGCGTGTTGATGACGCCTTTCGGCATCGCGGTTGAGCCAGAGGTGAAGAGAAACTTCGCGACGTCGTCTGGATCGATGCGAGCGTGCGCAGCTTCGACGGAGTTCGTCGGCTTAGTTGATTGAAGTTCTGAGAAGAGAATTGCGTGGCGGCCGCGGGGCGGTGAATGCGTAACTACGATCGGAGTCTTATCCGCGGAGATTGCCTCGAGTGGGCGCTCATAGCGCTGGCCATCGGCAGCGAAGATGAGGCCCGGCGTGAGGAGATTCGCGATATGGCGCAGGCGGCCGAGATCTTTTGATACGAGA
Organism: uncultured Acidobacteriota bacterium; assembly: GCA_963841235.1. Lineage (GTDB taxonomy): Bacteria > Acidobacteriota > Terriglobia > Acidiferrales > UBA7541 > Palsa-147. The sequence continues at coordinate 40,252 of CAWJBU010000008.1, forward strand.
GAATAGGGCGGAGAGATAGGCGCGATGGGGATGCCGACATGCTGGCCGGCGAGAGTGAGAATGAATTGCTCGAGATCATTCTCCGAGAGAATCATCACCGGCCGCTCGGCGGAGAGGCCGAAGCCGAGAAGGGCTTCGCCGACGCTGCGAATGGCTTGCCAGATTTCGGAATAGCTCAGGCGGCGCCAATCGCCATTCGCGTCGCGCTTGGCTATGCAGGTTCTTTCCGGAAATTCGCTGGCCCATCGGGCGACGCGGTCGGTCAGAACTTTCGGATATGCACCGAGCGCTTCGTCGGGCTTGACGAGCAACGTGCCATCGGCGCGGCGCTCCATCTTTGCTCCGGACGTGCGCAGGCGAACCTGGCGAACTCCGGTACGGCCCGAAGCTGGATCTCGAGCGGTCAGCAATTCACTTCCTCCGCGATGGCATTGAGATGCTTCAGATCCGCGGTGGGAGAGAGATCCGTAGCGGTTGTTACGACCACGGGGCGCCGGTCCGCGATTGTTTGGCGGAGCGATGCGGCGAGTTGCGCGGAGTTCGATTCGTCGGATTCGAATGCTGAAGCCGGCAGGGAGATGCCATGCGCTGCGGCGCGCGAATCGGAGCCAGTACCGGCGGGATTTGCGTGCATTGGCGCGCACACCACGGCGTCGAGCGGAGCGCGGAGAATGGATTCGACGTCGGCGGCGGGTTGTTGCGAGTTGAGGAGCAAAACTGGAAGAGCTTCGTAAAAGCGCACGATATTGATTGTTGTGGCGAGGCGCGCGGCCCAATCGACGAGTACATCCGCCGAAGACGGCAGCAATTCCTCGCGGATGAAGATTACGTTTGCGCCCGCCTCGACGAGAGCGCGCGTGACATTGGGGACGGTTTCGGCGGCGAGATCCAGCGCCGAATCCGGTGGCGAATGGCTGGGCCGCGACTTGCTTGGATCATATTGCGCTAGCTGGGCCGCGAGCGTGAGAGGACCGGTGACGCCTGCCATCAGGAGAAAATCGTCGCGGACTAGAGGTTTGAGGCGACGGATCACTTCCACGGCGATGGGAATGCGGCCTCGCTTCGGAGTTTCTTCCGGAGCGCAGAGGCCTTCGGGCAATTCGCCATCCTGCGAGGGTTGCGGCCAGCGGAGCGACGGCCTGCGGGCATCGGACGCCCAATCGAGGACTCCTCCTAAGCGCCTCGGCTTCGAGATACGGATCGAAATAGCAAGTTACGCCGTCGCTGCGAAGATGCGTGCGAATTTGGCGAAGGGCATTTGAAATTTTCGTGGGATTGGTCAGGAAATTCCGCAGCGAGACATTTTCAATCCGTGCGCCCAGCGAGAATACGATCGGTAGAAACAGCGGACGCGACGGGGCGATGGACTGCAGGAGGCCTCGCGCTGCTTCCCGGGGATTGAAATTCTTCACCATATTCTTACGGCCGGAAAATCGGCCCGAGGGATTTCGCGTCGGGCCAGGAGCCGTACCACTGCAGGATTTCTTTGGGCGGACTGGTTTTGTTCCATTCTTTCTCGAATTCGTCGAAAGATTTGCCGCGAGCGAGGCGGGCGCGGCGCTCATCGTTTCGCTGCTGGATGGTTTTTTCGATGTCCACTTTGTGTTTTTCGGGGTCGTAGGCGATGCGGTAGATGTTGCGGGCGGTCCAGTCGGAGATGATGTTCTTCTTCAAATCTTCGAGGAGTTCTTCGGGATCGCGTTCGAGCGGATCGCCATAACCCGGGCCGCCGCCGCTGAATCCGAATAGAAGATCGCCTTCTTGATAGACCTTGGGAGTGCGGGCAACGAGTTCGTAATTCCAATCGCCATGAATCGTGGTGTCTTCGAGAATTGCGCGGCTATCGAGAGTGACGGTGGCGTCGCCTCGCTGCATTCTTTCGAGCAGATCGGCTTTGCGGATGCTGATGCCGGGAATCGGGGCCGAGGCATAGCCGCCGAAGAGCGGCTGGCCGAGCGGAACCTTGCTGCCATTGCCCATGCACATAGAAACTAGATCGGGCATTTTGTGAATCATCCATTGCTGCACGCCGCCTGAGCCGCCGCGATGCAGGCCGTGGCCGCAGGAATCTTTCCAGTGCTGGGAGAGAGTGACGGTGACGGGGAGTTCGCTTTCGACTTGCTCGGAATCGGGGGCGCGTCCGAAAGCGCACCAGGCGAAACCGTAGGCGTCCATGCCGTCGGATGCGGCGCGGCCGCCTTGGCCCATGGTGTTGAGAGAAAAGGAGAGAACGTCGGCGACTGCCAATTTCCATTGCGAGAGGCCGGCGCAAATTTGCGAAGTGTGTTGGCTGCCGGGGGCTGCGGCGATTTGCTTCCACAGGCTCGCGCTTGAGAACGCCATTTTCGCAAACGCATTGTGCGTCGCACAACGCGTCTGCATGCCGATGAATACGCAACAGCTCGTCGCCGCCATTTTGTCGGGGTTCAGGATGATTCCTTCGGGAAACTTGAAATCGATGGACGCAAAAGTTGTGCTGCAAATCGGCAGATCGTGGAAGAGATATTCGTAGAAAAAGTTGGCGATGTGGCCGACGACTGCTTGCGGATGCACATTATATGAGGATGGATTTTCGGGGGAGGTGCCGGCGAAATCGAAGATGAGGCCGTCGCCTTTTTTCGTAAGCGTGAGATGGCAGGCGCGGACCAGGGCGGGGGTCCAGCCGATGGCGTCGTTGAAGACTACCGCGCGGTAAGTTCCGTCGGGAAGGGCGCGGATTTTTTTTCTGGCGCCGTCTTCGGCTACGTCGCACATTTTGCGGAGGAGGCCTACCACGAAATCGTCGCCGCGTTTATCGGCTAATTCGATGAGGCGGACGCGGACGCGATCGGCGGTGGTGCAGCGGGCGCGCAGATCGGAGATGAACATTGCCGGGGCGCGGAGACCGTAGACGGAATAGAACTCGAGGAAATCATTTCTGATTTCGAAATTTTCGCCGATTTTAATGGGCGGGAGATTCAGGCCTTCTTCGAAGCGTGATTTTGCGCTCACCGGCATGCCGCCCGGCTCGATTGCGCCGGTTTCTGTGGTGTGGAGCGCGGCGGAGGCCCAGGCTAGCAGCTTTCCTTTGTGGAAAACGGGCATCAGGGCTACTTGATCGGGATTGTGGATGCCGCCGTAGAGGGCGTCGTTGGTGTACCAGATGTCGCCGTCTTTGACGCCGGGATTTTCGGCGTAATATTTTTGGATGAATTTGATCACGATCGGTTGAATGATGGCGTGGAGATAGGTGCCGCAGGAGGCGTTGATGAGATCGCCGTTGGCGGTGAAGATGGCGACCATGGAATCGCCCGAGACGCCGAAATAGCTGCGCGAGGAACGCACGAAGACTTCCATGGCTTCATCGAGGATGTCGTTGGTGATCTGGATGCCGATTTCGTAGTCGCCTTGAGCGACTTTCGCGGCGCATTCTTTTTCGTGCGCGGTGGCTGGGGCGGGCTTCAGCCATTCCAGTTTTTCTTTCAGCGTTGGGATCGGCATGGATCTCCTTCTTGCGTTGCTTCGCTCACGCTTCTTCCAGAATTCCCAGGCGCCGCTCATCGATGGAAAAACGCATGGATGGCGGGACTACGATGGTTGTGTATTCGCCTTCGATCACTGCGGGGCCGGCGATCACGTTTCCTGGGCGCAGGGACTCTTGGGTGAAAATTGGCGTCGGGCGAAAATCTTTTTGCTCCGGCCAGTAGACGGGACGCTCGGCCTTTCGCGCTGCCGAGGGATCGCTTTTTTCGAGAGGCAGCTTGGGCAATTCGACTTTGGGAGTTGTGACGATGGCTTTCAGGATGAAGCTCTCGACGAAAATTCCGCCCTCGGGATTCACCACGAAGGGGCTGAAGGCTTCGCTGAATTCTTTGTTGAAGGCATCGCAGATGGCGCGGACATCTTCGGCGGAATGCAGCGAGAGGCGGGGCGAGAGAGCGCGCTTTACGTGGAATTGGCCGCCATAGAGCATGTCTAGTTCAAGCACGTATGCCGCTTTCTGCGGATCGAGGCCGTCGCCGAGGAGATCTTTACGGGCTTGCTCTATAAGGCTCTCAACCGTGGCATTGAAGGCGGCATATTCTTCCGAGAGTGTTTGGGTGCCTGGCGCCATCAATGTCAGCTTCTTCGACACTTCGTAGACATGCATGATGTCCATGGTGGACGAACCGAAGGCGCAGAAGACCGGCGAAAACGGGAAGGTCACGGCTTTACGGATGTCGGCTTTGAAGCCTTCGGCGTGCGTGGCGCCGGCGCCGCCGCCGACGAAGAGAATGAAATCTTCGGGGCTGTATCCGCGGAGATGAACTTCTTTCATGATTGCCGAGGCCATGTTGCCGTTGACGATTTTGCGGATGATGGACGCGGCTTCCTCGACGCTTACTCCCAGCGGCTTGGCGATTTTTTCGCGGATGGCCTGAATCGAGCGATTCTTGTCGAGGCGCATTCGGCCGCCGTAGTAATACTCGGGATTGATGTAGCCGAGAACGACGTCGGCGTCAGTGACAGTGGGATCGGTGCCGCCGAGGCTGAAGCAGGCGGGGCCGGGCATCGAGCCGGCGCTGCGCGGGCCGACTTGCACGCGATTCTGCAGCAGCTTATTCACCGATGCTATCGAGCCGCCGCCCGCGCCGATCGAGAGCGTCTTGATCATGGTGATGCCGACCATCCAGCGATCGATGATGGGGCGGAAATCGTAGCTGCGGACGCTGTCTTTCACGACGAGACCGACGTCGAAGCTGGTGCCGCCCATATCGGTCATCACGACGTTCTGGTAACCGAGCGACTGCGCGACGTGATGCGCGCCCATCAGGCCGGAGACTGGGCCGCTATTGAAGGTGCGGCTGGCGGTGGTGCGAAAAACTTCGGCGATTCCGCCGGAGCTTTGGATCATGAGCAGCGGCTTTTTGTAGCCGCGCTCGCGCAGCTTGTCCCACATCGCGGAGAGTTCGATTTGCATCGAGCGCTGTAGGTAGGCGTCGAGGATGGCCGCCATGGTGCGCTCGTATTCGCCGAGTTTCCCGACGACCTGGCCCGCGAGAACCACCGGCACGTAGCCGATGTGATATTCCTTGTATTCGTCGCGGATGATTTCTTTCACGCGGCGCTCGTGGACGGGATTGAGGAAGCCCCAGAGAAACGAGATGACGATGCCGCGCGCTCCGCGATTGACCAGATAGCGGACTTTTTCGCGGACATCATTTTCATCTACCGGACGGATGACGTTGCCGCGGGAGTCCACGCGCTCTTTTACGCCAACGATCATGTCGCGGGGAATCAGCGGCTCGGGTTTGTGCTGAATGGCGAGATTTCTGCGCTCTTGCACGCGCGTGCCGTCGATCCATTGCGCGCCGCGGCCGATCAGCACGACATCTTCGTGGCCTTCCGTGGTGATCAGCGCGAGGCGCGGGCCTTTGCGCTCGATCAGGCGGTTCATGGCGATGGTGGTGGAATAGCGGATCATGTCGATCGCCGGAAGAAGTTCGTCCATTTTCTTGCCGACGGCGCTGGCGCCTTCTTCGATCACGCGGGAGAAACAGACCGAGAGATCATAGGGCGTTGTCGGGACCTTTTTGATCAGGGCTTTCCCGTCGAAATTCAGCACCAGATCGGTGAAGGTGCCGCCGACGTCGATATCAATCGAATTCATTCAGGGACCTCGAGGCGCTGGCCGCGAATCGTGAATTCGCCATTCCGCAAGCGCGCCTTGAGCTGATCGAGATCAATCTCGATATCGCGAGTGATGGGATGACCCGGCGGAAGATATTCGGTCTCGATTTGCGTGCCGCATCCGGGACAATAGAATTCGACGATGCGAACCCAGAGTGGATCGGGGGAAAAGCTGAAGGCACCGGTCACTATCGGGGGATGAATCTCGCGCGGATCGCGATCATAAACGAGGCAGCCTTTCTTGTAGCTCTCGCGCGCTGCGCCCAGCTCGCGGCCGCAACGATTACAGAACCATTTTTCGAGATCGATATCCAGATCGAGATATTCCGTGACGCGGATTCGATTAGGGTCGGTGGTTGCCATTGTCACCTCTTGACTTATTTCTGCCCCGTTCGGAAATCTCCGCTTCTATTACGAGCAAGTGAGCGTCGCATTTCCGAAGCCATCTACTTCCATTTCCCAGCCACTTGGTACGAGATACGTTGTGTTGGCGCCTTCGACTATGGCGCAGCCGGGAATGCGATTCCCTGGTTGCAGCAATTCCCAGCGAAAAATCTGCGCTTCTCCGTCGGCGCTGCCCCATGAGACTTTGCGAGTCCCGGTTCGCGCGTGAGATGGATCGGATCCCGTTCGTGGGCGCTCGGTGAACTTCGGCTTGGGGATCGGCTTCTTCGCGCGGACGCGAAGCAATTCGAGAGAAATCCTGTCAGCATTGGCCGCAGTTCCGTCGCCGAGCGAGGCGGCAAGCGCGGCCTGAAGTTTTGCTGCAGTGCTGAAATCCGATTCCGAGCACGACAGCAGCATCGTTCGCCCATCGCGAGTCGCTTCAAATTCGAGCGCGTAATTCAATCCTTCCGGGCGAATTCCTTCGCCGAGCAGATCCTTGGCACATTCGGCCTTGATCTCTTCGAACGCGCGGCGAATTCGGTTCATCCCCGCTTCCGATATCCCGGATTCTGAGAGCGGGCGCTCGTACACGTGGCAAATATCCGAGACGGACGATCCGAACGCGCTGAAGACCGGGCCCAGCGAGAATACGAGAACACGCTTGATGCCGGCGCTTGCGGCGACGCCGGCGCCGAAGAGCCCGCCATTGCCGCCATAAGCGAAGAGCGTGTGCGATGAGAAATCTGCGCCCAATTCCTTCTGCGCGCCCGCGATCATTTTCGCCACGGCTGCAAACGCATGATCGATGATGATTTTGCACGCAGCATCCAGCGAAATGTGCAGAGGTTGCGCCACAAGTTCTTCGATCGTCTTGCGCGACAGTTCGAGATCGATCGGCTTCGACCCGCCGAGAAAGTATTCTGGATCGATAAGTCCTGCGGCGACGAACGCATCAGTGAGCGTGGCTTGATCTCCGCCGAGACCATAGCAAGCGGGTCCGGGAAACGAGCCCATGCTTTCGGGGCCGAGTTGAACGGATGCCGGATGCGCGCCTGCTAGCGGCTTGACGACGCTTCCCCCGCCGAGCGCGATGGAACGCAGAAACGGAAGCGAGACCTCGATGGGATTCCCGAATAAATCGGACGGCTTGCGGTAAATCGGTTCGCCGTTGCGCAGCACGCTGATTTTTGCGGTCGTGCCTCCCACGTCCATCGCGACCACGTCATTCAAGCCGTAGGACTTTGCCAAATGGGCGCTGCCGAGAATGCCGAGGATGGGGCCGGACTCGATTGTGTCGATCGCCTTGGTTTTCGCAATGCCCGCGACGCCGCCATTGATGTGGCTCACCAGGAACGCGCCCGAATATTTCGACGCGACGCGGAGTTCGTCCTCGGCTTTGAATAAAGTCGCCGCCAGCGCTCCATGCGTATAGGCATTGATGAGCGCGCAGTAGGTGCGTGTGCGGTCGTCGGGGCTTTGCGAGATTTCGCTTCCCGCGAGAACCGGAACGGATCCGAGAAAATGATCGGGATACTGCTGATCGATGATTTTCTTGAAAGAAATTTCGCGCTCAGGCTTCTTCTGCGAGCCTTTCAGGCTGATGCAGATGCGGCGCACGCCGGTTTCCAGGAGCGAGCGCGCGGCATTCATGATTTCCGTTTCCGACGAAGAGCCATTGATTCCGATCACGTCGCGCTCATTCAAAAATCGTCCGAGAACGGGGCTACGGTAATCGCTGCCGTAAAGATCCTGCTCGTGCCCGCGCGTAATCAGAAGTCCGACTCTCGGGCCATGAAGCTCAGCCAGGACGTTTGACGTAATCGTCGTGGACCAGCGAATTAAATCCACATTCTCGAGAAACGAAATCGCGTCCGGAAAATCGAGCTTGGAAGCCGCCTGCGAGAGGCAATCGAAGAGGCAGACAGTTAAATCGTGCGGAGTCGTATCCACTTTCACGGAGAGCATTTGATCCCCGCTGGTGAAAAGCCCGTCAGTCAGCGTCCCGCCTACATCTATGTCCGCAGTCCACACGCTGGCGTCACGCCTCCCGCGCCGCTAAAGATGCGCACAAGTCATTGGAATTTACCGTCCAGCCGAAGAACGACTCTACATTGAAAATTGTGGCTTCGAGCGCGCTCTGGCCGCCCGCCGCCATCGTGCCGTCCGAAATTAGAATCGGCCAGTAATCGAGAAAATAAGCGTGCCGGAGCGTCGATTCCACGCAAACATTCGCGGCGATTCCAGCGAAGAAGAGGAATTGAATTTCGCGCATACGCAACTGCGAATCGAGCGTCGTTCCAGCAAAGCCGCTATAGCGTGTTTTGGTGATGACCAAGTCGCCCCGTTTGGGCGCCAATTCATCGACGAGTGCGCCATCCCAACTGCCTTCGGTCAGAAGCTTCCCTTTCAGTTCCGGCTTCGCGTTCATCAGATGCATGGCGAGTTCTTTGTGGCAATTAGGAGATCGCGGGCCGCCGGCGTCGCTCAAATCCGGCTTGTACGCCATCTGAAGATAGACGATGGGCACACCGGCGGCGCGTCCGGCATCGACAACCCCTCGTATTGTGCGAACGACGCGAGGCGCGTCCGCCAAATCGACTCCGGCAATGTCCAGCGTTCCGCCCTTGCTGGCGAAAGCATTCTGCATGTCCACGACGACGATCGCCGAGTGATCGAAATCGACATCGATGGGTTCCGGCTTAGCAATCAGTTTCGGCATTTCCTGTGTGCGCTGCGGTCTTGACGCTCAATCGCGCCCTGCTTCCACGATTTTCTCGGCCAGCCCTGCGGGATTGCTGTACATCACCTCATGGCTGCCAGGCATTTGCACCAGACGGTATAGCCCAAGACGGCCCGACATTCGCGGGTGCCATCCGAATTCGCCCGGCGTCAGGGCGATATCCTCGGTGCAATTGATATAGCTTTTCGGCGTGGGAAGCGAGTAAAACTTCTTCAGGTCGAGCCGGTCAACCAGAGGTTGGAACGGTTGCGGCGACAATTCCGCGTAAACCTTCTGCGCTGCATCCAGCGCCACGTCGTTGATGAATTGCTCGCGAAAAACCGGAAACGGAAGCATTACGGTGTTGTCTGCGGATGACTGGGCCATTTGATGGAAAATCGCCGCGGTCTCCGGGGGGACTTCGTCTACCAGACTCTTACCATCGCGCAGAACGAAAGCCGTGAGGAAAACCAGGCGGCGGATTCGCTCCGGAATTGCTTCGGCCACTTTAGCGATGATCGTTCCTCCGAAGCTGTGACCAACTAAAACGAAGTCGCGCAGATCTTTGGCGACGATGGCATCCACGATCGATTTGGTGCATTGCGCATGGTTTACGCGCTTATCCGCGCTCTTGCCGTTACCGAAGATGGTCGGAGCAAAAGCGCGGTGACCTTTGCTTTCGAGATTTTGAATGGTCGCTTGCCAGGCCGAGCCGACGTGCCAGGCACCATGCACCAGAACGAAAGTTGCCAAGAAAAACCTCCTTCGGAGGATTGTGAGCTCGCAGCGCCGCGATAGCCGTCGTCAACTTACGCGCTCCATTGCGTTCAAGACGCGCAAGAATACCAGCATCGCAAGCCAGGAGCGACTTCCCAAAATGCGCTACCAACCTAAACCGAAATCGTGCGCCTATCGATGCGATGAATCTCGTGCTACTTGCGCTCGATATGTAAAAGCGCGCGATCGGCATCAGATCGAGATTCCGGCTTCGGGGTGCTGCGCGAATCCGCAGAACCCGAATTTTTCGACGCAGACGCGCCGCCGCTTCCGGCGCCGTGAGTCGAATCGCGTGGACGGCTGTCTCGTTCGAGAAAATAATTGATCCATGAACTTGTGCCGCGCAGGCTTTTGTTTCGCGGCGGAATGTAAGTCTTCAAATCTTCAATGCGCCTTCGGATTTCGCGCGCGCGTAGACCTCGACCCAGATGCAGGGCTTGTCGACCACTTCGCATCGTCCGTTCAACGTGCCGCCGCACGGACCATTGCGCATTCCTTTCGGACACGTTTGCGGGCAGATGTATTCCATGTGGCCCAAGACGCAATTGCCGCAGGCCTCGCATCCGAACAGCGGCGATTTGATCGCAAACTCAAATCGTTCCACGGCGTGCGAAGCGGCGGGCCGCCTGTCAATCCTTCGGAAAATTGCCGTGAGGAGATCGCGGAGCTTTCCAGGCTTGTTGACCGGAAACAGCCGTCCGAGAATATCGAGCGCGCGCGGCACCAGCCGGCGTGATTTCGGCGCTGAAGCGGGAGATTCGTACAAATAGAATCCGCCTTTTGGCGCGAAGGATAGCCGCTCGGCAAGTTCCTGCCATTTCGGAGCGAGCGTTTCGGATCGACGAATGATCCAGCGAACATGGTCGGCGCGATGATCGCCGCCCAGGTAAGCGCCCGCATAGCCTAGTCCGCGCAGGATGGCGACCATGGCGGCAGCTCGCTCGAGTCTCGCCGCGAGGCCTTTGTCGGGCGACTGAGTTTCATGCTGGATCTGCTCGAGTAACTCTGGAGAAACCCAACAACCCGGCGGTTCTCCTTTCGACATTTTTTCGGCGGCTTTGGCGTGCAGCACGTAGACGCTGCCGAGCACCGGGGTCCGCACAACGCGCTCATCCATGTAGCGCTTGAGTTCGCGAAATTTGCGGGCGTCGTAGCCGAGCTGCGTAATGGCGCAGTCAGCACCGGCGGCAATCTTTTTTTCGAGCTTGAGATATTGATACGCGCAATCCGCTTCTGTGTATTTGAAGGGCGAAACGGCGACCGAAATCCAAAATGGCAGCCCGCGCGCGCGCATTTCGTCAATCAGTGCGACGAGTTGCACCGAATCCAGATCGAAGTTGGGTTGCGGCTCATAGGTGCCGGCAGTCTTCGGGTAGTCGCCCGAAAGCGCAAGAATATTTTCGATGCCCAGCGCATGGAGGTCTTCGAGAGCCTGGCGCGCGGATGCAATGTCGCGATTGACGCAGGTCAAATGAATGTTGGGGACGAGCCCGCGCGCTCGCGCGGCCGTGCCCACGCGAATCGGATCGCGCCCCATCGCGCCCCCGGCATAACTCGTAATGCTCCCAGCGACGACTCCGGGCACTTGCGCGAGCTGCGACGCCACTTCGAGCAGCCGCGCTTCGCGTGTCAACCGGCTCGCTACGAGTTCGACGACGTAGCAGAATCGCCCGGCAGTCAACGCTTCGCGCAGCGGATTTCCGGCGGGCATCTCAGCTTCCCAGTTCCTTCCGCACTTGACGCGTTCCTTCCACCATGGCGCGCAGCTTGGCGAACGCCACTGCGCGCGGAAGATGGAAGCAGCCGCAATCCGGCAAGATGAACAGCTTGTTCGCGGGCATTACCTCGAGCGCCTTGCGAATTCGCTCGGCGACAATGTCCGGCGTCTCGACAGCTTGCGTCTTCACGTCAATCACGCCGAGGCCCAGCTCGAAGGGCGGCGAGAATTCTCGGAAGAGATCCAGATCCTCGCCGCCGCGCCGCGCGAATTCGAGCGTGAGCTGCTTCACGTTCGCTTTCAGTATGCGCGGAAATAGATAGCGGTAGCTGCCTTCCCACGAAGGCTTGCCGTAGCGATTGCCGTAGCAGATATGAACTGCGGTTTTGGCTTCCACTCCTTCGACGAGCGTATTCAAAACGCCGACGCCCCAATCCAAATCCTCCGGGAAAGCCCGAATAGTAGGGTTCGTCGATCTGAATGTAGCGCGCGCCCGCTTTCACCAATTCCTTCAGCTCCAAATTCATCACGCGCGCGATGTCTGTCGCGAAGGCCTCCTCCGTCGCATAGTGCTTGTTGCGAATTCGTTTGACGAGAGAGTGCGGGCCGGTGACGCAAACCTTCGCCTCTCGTTCGGTGAATGATTGCAAGAAACGGAAATCATCCACCAAGCCGAGCGGAGCCATGGGAATTTTTCCGACCACTTCGGAATCGTAAAAGTCGTAGTAGAACTTCTTCGAAGAACGATCGATTTGCACGCCGGGGAGCTTCTCGACGAAATAATCGATCATATTGTCGCGGCGCAATTCGCCGTCGGTGATGATGTCGAGACCCGCGGCTTCCTGATCCTTGATCGCAGCTTTCGTGACCGCGTCGTGCACCTCGTCCAGATCATGGCGGCTGATCCGCCGCGCGAAATATTCGGTCTTGAGCCGCTCGAGCCAGCCCGGCATCGAATAGCTGCCGACCACCGTAGTGGGAAGTATCGGAAGATTCATCGCTCTACTCCCGTCGCGTGGTGTAAAGGACCGAGGCCCGCGAGCCCGGCCGGTAGTGGAATGGCGCGAAGTGCAAATCGTAGCCAAATCGCTCCGCAACTTCGCGAAGAAGAACGCCATTCACCCAATTTACGATCGAGCCATCCAGCTTGCCCGGTCCGTGAAAGCCCATACGATAGTCGCCGAGGTTCGTCACAAATATGTCCTGCACCTGCAAGTAGCCGCGAGGATGCAGAAGTGGAAGCGTATTTCGAAAACTTTCTAGCGCCCCCGAACTCAAGTGAAAGCGCAAATCGCTCGGCGCGTCTCGCAACATATTCTCCAAATTTGATGCATCGAGCCCTTCGGGAAATGCCGAGTGCGGCACAGAATCCGCGTCCACCAAGCGCTCTTCGAGACGCACGGCCTTCCAGACTTCCTGCCACAAACGCACGCCGCGAGATCGATCGGCCAAACATTCCGGTCCAATCTCCAACAATCGGGTGATCGTTTTGGGCATTTCCGGGACGCGGACATCGCACTCGGAACCGATCCGCGCTGCTTCCGTGACAGGAAGATAGGCGCGCACCTGAAGCCAATAGAGCCGCCCATCGCGGCGGACGAGTTCTTCATCGGGCAGGTTGTCGTACACGTTGGTGAGATGAATGTGCAGAATTTTGTGGCGGAGGAACGAGAGAGTCTTGATCGGGTCGAGCGCATCGAGAACGATAAAGCTGCACAGCTCCATATGTTCGCGCACCGCGGGCCGCGAGCGATCGAGAGTAGCTTGCGAGTAGTCGCCCAGCAGGAAACGCACCCGCGGATAGAAATTCGTTCCCCGCTGCTGATCGAGCGTGCGGAAACGATCGAGCCAGAGTCCGGCCCGCGTTCCCATTCCGACCCCTATCTCCAGAATGAAAAGTTCCGGCGGAAGCTGGTTTTGCCCCTCGAGGTCCTTGAGCAGAGTCCAGAAATCGGCGACCGAATCGGCAATCGCCGCGGGATCGTGAGCGTCGGACTTGCCTCCGGGAAGCGCCGCTTCGTAACTCTTTCCTGAAGCTTGCTCCCAATCCTTAAGGCGGTGCCAGTAGAGCCGGTTAAAATCCCACGCGATGCTCGAACGAAACGTCCGGAACTCCTCCAGATAAATTCTGTCGGGCGCACATTCCGTCTCAGGATTCAAACTGCTGATGGCGCACTGCAAAGCTTCGCGAAGCGATGCGGCCGGCCGCCTGCCGCGAATCAATATGCACTTCCATGAGAGACGCGTGGCCGAGCCCTTCTTGCACGCCTTGCGTGACCATCACTGCTTCGCGGAAATTCTGCCGATACTGCACCCAATCCAAATCAATTCGCAGGCGCGCAAATTGTGCAGGTTCGAGATGCCCCTCTTCGAGCAAGGACAAAACCGTGGCGACCACTTCGTTAGCACTCGTCGCCGCAGCGTCGCGCCGCGTGTGATTAACGTAGAGAATCATTCGTCAGAGGCTTGCCGTTGACGATTCGGGCCATATCTGTAAGACGCGCTAGCCGCTCATTCCAATGTTGCCGCTTGCATCTCCGGGTTCGCGACTCGATCGCGAGAAGTTTCCTTCAAGAAAAACGTAACGAAGAACACCAGCGCCATTCCCCCGGCCGACATCCACAGCGGCGCCGCCAATCCGTGAGCCTGCGCCATCGCTCCGCCGATCGGCGGGCGCGACAGTCGCACCAAAAATCTCTCCGATCAACGTAGCCAGCCCGATCGACGTCGCCGCAAATTGAGGCGGCACACTTTCCGTTGGTACAAGCACCAAGATCAGCGCAGGCACGCCCTGCCCTGCATTTGTCGCGAATAAAATGGCCGCAAAAATCCACGGATGCGCGTAGAGCGGCGCGATCAAGAGCTCAAGCGGAACCAACATGCAAAGCGCTGCCATGAAAAACAGCACGGGCTTCCGCCCCCAGCGATCCGACAAGCCGGGAAGCATGAAGCCGAGGATGAAGCTGCCGAGACCCGTGGCCCCGAGCAGAAATCCGGCCGTCGTTGCCGACTGATGCGCTACCTCGGTGATGTAAAGCGGCGCAAATACGTTTTCTAGAAAAAGCCAGCCCATGAAACCGGCCGCTCCGGCACAGCACAGCCAGATATTTCGATAGCGCAGTATCGAAAAATAGTCCTCGATGCGAATCTTATGGCCGTGAAATTCGCCGCGGGAAGCCGATTGGGGCTCTTTGACGAACGCCCAGATCAAGAGGCCCAAAATCAGTCCGGGCGCCCCAGCCACAAAGAACGCCCAGCGCCAGCCGAAGCGAGCCGCCACTTGCGTGGTCAGCACGGGAGCCGCCGCCAAGCCGACCAGCGCGGCAGCGCTCACGACGATCCCGATATTTCTTCCGCGCCGCTCCTTCGGCGAGGATTCCTCGATCAGCGCCGTGATGATCGACCACGTCGGCCCCTCCGCAATGCCCATCAGAGCGCGCACAATCAGCAACTCGTGGTAACTCCGGACTACTCCCGTCACCCACGAGAGCAACGAAAACGCGAAGATCGCCGGGATCAAAATGCGCCGGCGCCCGATCCGATCGGACAGCGCTCCGAAAAACAACGTGGAGAATGCCCACGAGATGGCAAGGACCGAGGCGAGGACTCCGATCTGTTCACGTGAGAGCTGGAATTCAGGAGCGAAGTAAGGCGCGAGATAAAACTGGGACATGCGGTCCAGGAAAACGATGCCCCAGGCAAAAAAGAGAATGGCCAGCAGTCTATTTTCGTAACTGCGCGCTCGGTCCATTATTCCAATTTCCCGATCCCAACCTGCAATTCCGAAGCTGCCGGCCCAGCAGCCGAAATCGCCAGCCACCACGCCGGCGCCGCGAACCTCGTCATGTCATCTCAAAAGCAAGCAGATCTCCTGCGCAGCCGCCTGAAGCTGCGGAAGGAATCTTGTCTGCATCATTTGTATCGAGACGCGCTGCGCGTGAGCGCCGACGTTCAGAGCCGCGACGACCCTGCCGGACAAATTCTGAATCGGCACGGCCATCGAGCGCAGCCCCAACTCCAATTCCTGATCGACGATCGCATAGCCATTGCGGCCGACGAGCCGCAAGATCTGCCGAAGCTTCTCGAGACTCGAAACCGTCCGCTCCGTATATTTCTTAAACTCAATGCGCGCGAGAGACGACTCGAGTTCATCCGGCGGAAGATTGGCCAGCAGCACGCGCCCCATCGAGGTGCAAAACGCCGGCAAGCGGCTGCCCACGCCCAGATCGATGGACATAATGCGCGTCACGCTGGCCCGCGCGACGTAAATGATCTCCAGGCCATCCAGCGTCGCGATCGAGCTCGACTCGTGCAGCGAATGGCTCACGTTCTCCAGAATCGGCTGCACCGACGACGCGATCGGCATCGAGCTGATGTAGGAATGTCCGAGCGACAGAATTCGAGGGCGCAGATAGAAATGGCGGCCGTCGTCGGAAGCGGCAAACCCAAGCTGTTTCAAAGTGTAAAGACACCGGCGCACGGCCGCGCGTGAGAGCGCGGTGCGCACGCTGAGCTCGGAAATCGTGAGCTGCTGCTTTCGGTCGGTGAACCCTTGAATGACCGCGAGGCCCCGGGCGAGCGAAGTCATGAAATTCGGATCGCCGCTGAGTGCATCGATCTTCGCCGAAGGAGTCGGCGGCACTTCGGGAGCTGAGGCCCGTGGAGCCGACGGGCGAGTGGCCCGCGGGGATTTCGTGCGAATAGCAGCGCGCGGCACGGCAGCCTTCCTTTTACGCCAGCGCGCAATATACACGAATTGTCCGATATACGCACGCAATCTCGATAATCGTTCTTGACAAGCTCGGCGCTTCTTTCATAGATTCCGGGCTACGGACCCTAGGCCCTCTGCCAGCACCCCTGGGAACGGAGACGAAACCTTTGGCGGCCATCGTGCCATTGCGGGAAGCAGTCGCGACTCTCGTCCGCGACGATATGAGCGTCGCGCTCGAAGGCTTCACGCATCTGATTCCCTTTGCCGCGGGCCACGAATTAATTCGCCAGCGCCGCCGCAACCTCACTCTCATCCGCATGACGCCCGACCTGATTTATGACCAGATGATCGGAATGGGCTGCGCCGCGCGGCTCGTTTTTTCCTGGGGGGGAAATCCCGGCGTCGGTTCCCTGCACCGCTTTCGCGACGCGATTCAAACCGGCTGGCCGAATCCGCTCGAACTCGAAGAGCACAGTCACGCGGATATGGCCGCGCGGTATCAGGCTGGTGCTTCGGGACTGCCGTTTGCAGTAACGCGCGGATACGTCGGATCCGATCTCCCGAAACACAATCGCAAGATCAAATCGATCACTTGTCCATTCACGGGCGAGTTGCTCACCGCAACGCCCGCGCTGAATCCCGACGTCACGATCATTCACGCGCAGAAGGCCGATCGCAAAGGCAACGTCTTCATCTTCGGGATTATCGGAATTCAAAAAGAGGCCGCGCTGGCCGCAAAGCGAGTGATCGTCACAGTCGAAGAGATCGTGGACGATCTCGAGGCGCCGCTGAATGCCTGCGTTTTGCCGGCGTGGGTTATCTCCTGCGTTTGCGAGGTGCCGGGCGGCGCGCATCCGTCCTACGCACATGGCTACTACCGCCGCGATAATGCATTTTGCAAAGCGTGGGATGGAATCTCGCGCGAGCGAGACACATTTCAAGCGTGGATGGAGCGCCACGTCCTCTCGACGCGCGACTTTTCCGAATACCGGCGCAGCATCGAAGCCGAAGCCAAGGTCGGGAGCAATGGCTGAAGCGCAATACTCACCGAATGAAATCATGACTGTCGCTGCCGCGCGCAAATTGGCGAACGGCACCGTCTGCTTCGTCGGGATTGGACTTCCAAGCGCCGCCGCAAATCTCGCGCGGATTACGCGCGCTCCGGATGCTGTCTTGATTTACGAGTCCGGAACGATTGGCGCGAAGCCGGATGTGCTTCCTCTTTCCATTGGTGACGGCGAACTCGCGGAGACGGCGGACACGGTAGTCTCGGTTCCTGAGATTTTCCGCTATTGGCTGCAGGCCGGGCGCGTGGACGTTGGTTTTCTTGGCGCCGCGCAAATCGACAAATTTGGAAACATCAACACCACAGTAATCGGCGGCAGCTACGAAGCGCCACGCGTCCGGCTTCCAGGAGCTGGTGGCGCGCCCGAAATTGCGACCGCAGCGAAAGAGGTGGCCATCATTCTGCGACACAGCAAACGCACGTTCGTCGAAACGCTCGATTTCGTAACTTCCTCCGGTTATTATGACCGCGCAGTTCCAGCAGGGACGCGCGGCCCGCGAGGCCGCGGACCCACAACAGTGATTACGGACTTAGGTATTCTCGTTTCCGATCGAGATGCGCGCGAGCTGGTCCTGACGACTCTGCATCCCGGCGTGACCGTCGAACAAGTGAAAGACGCGACGGGCTGGGAGCTGAAGGTGGCGCCCAAGATTGCGATCACTCCGGCGCCGAGCGGTCTCGAGTTGTCCGCTTTGCGGGATCTTCACGCGCGCACCGCGGCTGCTCACGGCAGCGTGGCCACCGCTGAATAATTCGCGTGGCGCGACCCGCCATTATGCGATCGGCGGGATAGGGGAGAACGCCTCGATGGCATCCATCGCCGGATATCGCCGGCCTTTTCTTGGAACGCAGCCAGATTATTTACACCCACAGTATCGCTCATCAATCAAGCGCGCTCCGTCGAAACCGCTCGTCTATTTGCCTCACACGCTCTCGGAAGTAACCGGACCTTCCTTCGGAATAGATGTAGTGAACGTGAAAGCCTGCGACCTGACCAAGCAGCACGCCGCCCAGCCCATTGGCGAGCGAATAATCGTCAGCGGGCGCGTGATCGATGAAGACGGCCGTCCGGTGCCGAAGACTCTCATCGAAATTTGGCAAGCAAATTCCGCGGGGCGCTATCTTCACAAACGCGATCAGCACGACGCTCCTCTCGATCCAAACTTCAGCGGTAATGGCTACACGCTGACGGACTCCGAGGGCCGCTACCGCTTCATCACCATCAAGCCGGGAGAATATCCGTGGCGGAATCACGTCAACGCGTGGCGCCCGGCGCACATTCATTTCTCGATTTTCGGCCCCGCGTTTGCCACGCGACTCGTCACACAGATGTATTTCCCAGGCGATCCTTTAATTCCCTACGATCCAATTTTCAATTGCACCGCCGACGAAAAGGCGCGCAATCGCCTGATTTCTTTGTTCGATTGGGAAACGACGATCTCCGAATGGGCGCTCGGATATCGTTTCGACATCGTTCTGAATGGGCGCGAGGCCACGCCCATGGAGGATTAGAGTGAGCTTGCAGGCGACAACCTCGCAAACCGTCGGCCCGTTCTTCAAGATCGGTCTGGACTGGCTGAACCGCGACAACCTGGCCGCACCTGGCGTGGCCGGCGAGCGCGTCACTATCGAAGGCAGCGTCCTCGATGGCGACGCAAAGCCCGTTCCCGATGCGCTTCTCGAAATCTGGCAGGCGAATTCGCAGGGCAAGTATGCGCATCCCGAAGATACGCAGAACAAAACTCTCGAGCCCGGCTTCACCGGCTATGGCCGGATACCAACGGATGACAAAGGTCATTTCCGATTCACGACGATTAAGCCGGGCCAAGTTCCCGGTCCCGGCGGAAAGCTTCAGGCGCCGCACATCGTCGTTTCGGTCTTCGCGCGCGGGCTTTTGCGCCGCATCGTAACGCGCATCTATTTCCCCGATGAGCCCGCCAACTCGGCCGATTTCGCGCTGAGCCAGGTTGAGCCTGCGCGCCGCGGAACACTTGTCGCCAGAAAATTGGCCGCGCAGGCCGGCGCATTAGAGTGGAACGTCGTCCTGCAAGGTGCCGAAGAAACGGTTTTCTTCGACTGCTGAGAATGATAAGACTACCGGCATGAGCCTGCTCGATCCGCTTTTCCGCTGGGACGCGCTCGAGGAATTGTTCAGCGATCGCGCCCGCGTGCAGGGCATGCTCGATTTCGAAGCAGCTCTGGCACGCGCGGAAAGTCGCCTCGGAATCATTCCTCGAGCCGCGGCGCCGGCAATCGCTGCAAAATGCCGCGCCGAGCTTTACGATTTTCCTTCTCTGGCGCAAGCCGCCGCGCGCGCTGGCAATCTCGCCATTCCTCTCGTAAAACACCTCACTGATCATGTCGCAAAAGACGATCCGGAAGCCGCGCGATACGTCCACTGGGGCGCAACGAGCCAGGACGCGATCGACACGGGCTTCATCCTGCAGGTGAGTTCGGCTCTCAATTTGTTTGGCGCAGAGCTCGATCGGCTCTCCGACTCGCTCGTCACTCTCGCACAAACGCACCGCGCAACTCCGATTGCCGCGCGCACCTGGATGCAACAAGCGCTGCCCACAACCTTCGGACTCATCTCCGCCGGCTGGCTCGATGCCATCATGCGCCATCGCCAGCGGCTCGAGGAGACTCAACAGCGAGCCGTCGTGCTTCAATTCGGCGGCGCGGTCGGGACGATCGCGGCCCTCGGCGATCGAGGATTGGAAGTGGCGAACGCTCTGGGCGAAGAGCTGAATCTCAGAGTTCCCGAGATCTCCTGGCAGAGCCATAGAGACCGCGTGGCAGAAGTCGCGAGTACGCTCGGCCTCCTCATCGGCACGCTGGGCAAAATCGCCCGCGATATCTCGTTGCACGCGCAGACCGAAGTCGCGGAAATCTTCGAACCCGCCGGCGAAGGCCGCGGAGGCTCGTCGACTCTTCCGCATAAGCGCAATCCAGTGACTGCGGCGGTCGTGCTCGCCGCGGCTACGCAAGTCCCAGGGCTCGTCGCCACGATGCTTACTGCGATGGTGCAGGAACAGGAGCGAGGTCTCGGCGGCTGGCATGCAGAGTGGGAAACCATGCCGCAATTGATCGGCTTGTCCGGAGGAGCGCTGCATCGTCTTGCCGAAACGATTCCGCACCTTGAAATCGACATTGCGAAGATGCGCCAAAATCTCGAAGTGACCCACGGCCTGATTTTCGCCGAGGCTGTGCAGATGGCGCTCGCGGCACGCGTCGGGCGCATCGCCGCTTATCAGCAAGTCGAAGCGGCCTGCCGACGCGCGCAGAAAGAACAGCGGCATCTTCGCGAAGTGATCGAGAACGATGCGGAAATCTCAAAGCATTTCTCCAGCCAAGATATCCAGCGGCTCTTCGATCCCGCGCAGTATCTGGGCGTGGCCGATCAATTAATCGATCGCGTCCTCAAGGCACACGCGTCCCGCAAGCCGAAATCCGCGGTGAAGGGCGATTGATCGCCATGCCTTTCATCGAACGAGGCGGGCTGAAAATTCACTATGCGCTTTCCGGCATTGCGGGCGCACCCGTTGCGGCATTCTCCAATTCTCTCGGCACGAATTTTTCCATGTGGGATCCCGCAGATGCCCGCGGCCGAGGAGAAGTTCCAAATTCTGCGCTACGATACGCGCGGGCACGGCCAATCTTCCGTCACGCCTGGACCCTACTCCATCGAGCAGCTCGGGCGCGACGTTTTGACTTTGCTCGACGCGCTCGGCATCGAGCGCATCCAGTTCTGCGGCCTCTCCATGGGCGGAATGATCGGAATGTGGCTTGGACTGCATGCGCCGACACGCTTGACGAAACTCGTCCTCTGCAACACCGCAGCGAAGATCGGCACTCCTGAAACTTGGAATGCGCGCATCGAGACAGTTCGCAAAAGTGGCATGAAAGCCGTCGCCGCGAGCGTGGTCGAGCGCTGGCTGACGCCGGAGTTTCGCGCGCGCTCGTCGCAGGCCGCGGAAGCTGCGCTGCGCATGCTTCAAGCCGCGCCGCCTGAGGGTTACGCGGCGTGCTGCGCGGCCGTCCGCGACTTCGACTCGCGCGATCAAGTCTCGGCGATTCGCGTTCCGACGCTCGTAATCACTGGCAGCAAGGATCCTGCTACGCCAGCGGCCGACGGCCGTTTCCTCGCCGATAAGATCTCCGGCGCTCGCTATATCGAACTGGATTCGTCGCATCTCTCGAACGTCGAGGCATCCGAGCGTTTTACCGCGGAATTGATCCGCTTTCTTTCGGAATGAGGAGGTTGCGGGATGGATGAACGCGAGCGATATCGTCAGGGAATTTCCGTACGGCGAGGCGTGCTGGGCGACGCGCACGTGGATCGCGCGCTGAAGACTCGCACCGATTTCAATGAAGACTTTCAAGATCTGATCACGCGCTATGCCTGGGGAGAAATCTGGTCGCGTCCGGGCCTTCCGCGAAAGACGCGCAGCCTGATCACTCTCGCGATGATGGTCGCGCTCAATCGCGGCGATGAATTTCGCATGCACGTGCGCGCGGCGATCAAGAATGGCGTGAGCCGCGACGAAATCAAAGAAGTGCTGCTGCAGACGGCGATCTATTGTGGCGTGCCTGCAGCGAATTCAGCTTTCCATGCCGCTGCGGAAGTTTTTTCCGAGATGCGAATGCCCAAAGCGAAGGGGCGCCGCAAAAAGCGCTGATTCGCATCCGCTCGCTTTGACAACGAATATCGGTGCAAACGATTTAATTCCACACGCGCCGGGCCGTATCTGCAACTAATCGCAATTTCGCCCATTGCACGTCTTCGGTCACCAAATTCCCTTCCATGGTCGAGGCAAATCCGCACTGCGGGCTGAGCGCCAAATTTTCGAGAGGCACAAACTTCGCCGCCTCTTTGATTCGCTGCATCAAAACGTCGCCGTTCTCGAGATCCGCTACTTTCGAACTCACTAAGCCCAGCACTACCGTTTTGCCTTTCGGCACAAATCGCAACGGCTCGAATGTTCCCGATCGCGCGTCGTCGTATTCGAGCAGGAATCGATCGACGCCCAGAGTCGAGAACATTTTCTCGGCTATCGCGTCATAGCCGCCTTCGGCGTACCAGTGGCTGCGATTATTGCCGCGGCAAAGATGAATCGCCAGCGTGACGCCCGGACGCCGCGCTGCCGCGAAGCACGCGTTATCCGCCTTGATCGATTCATCGAGCAACGCATCCGGCTCGGCGTTCATCTCCTTGCGAATCCATTCACGCCACTTTGGATCCATGAAGTAGCTGTAGCGCGGCGCGTCGATTTGAATGTAGCTCACACCTTCGGCCGAAAGCCGCGCCAACTCGGTTTTCATAATTTCAACGATGTCCCAAAGCAGCTCGGAGTGCGTCGCGTACACTTTGTCGGTCACTCCGCGCTTAAAAGAAATCGCCGGAAACTGCGTCGCGCTCGGGAGCGTCATCTTGATGGCGCCGGGACAATTCGCTTTCATGAACGGAAGTTCGTGCCCGGTCAGCGGCCGCACGGCCCGCAATTTCGAGGTAACAATGCCGGTCACGCTGCTGACCGGCGCCGCTTCCTTTTCCCCCGCCTTCCACGAACGGGCGACGGCGTCGCCCAAATCGAATCCCTCCACCGCGTCCGTGAAGTCACTCATGAAATTCCGGCGGCGTAATTCACCGTCGGTGAACACTTCGAACCCGATCTCTTTTTGTTTGCCGAGAACTCGCTTGATGTTCTCGTCCTCGAGCTCTCTCAGGCGCGATCCATCCGCGGCGCCATTGCGCCGTGCCTCGAGAATTTCAGCCGGTCGCAGAAAACTTCCAACATGATCCGCACGATACGCTGCAGACATGAATTGAATCCTCCCTCTCAGTCGAGGTATCCGCCTAAGTACGCATATCACAGACACCTGACGCAAACCGATGATACTATCCTGCGCGAATTTAATTCCTGCTCCATCACAGACTGGAAAAATAATCGTGCGATTATCGCGTCGAAGTGTTGTTCTCCTCTCGATCCTAATCTCTCTATCGGCCGGATGCGACCGCATGAGCCGCCCTTCGATTCGCGGCGCCAAAACGGGCGAGCATTCGAAACCAGCCGACGTGGATGCCGCGCGGCTCGTGGATGCCGACCGCGAATCCGGAAACTGGATGAGCTTACGGCCGCACGTACACCGAGCAGCGGTTCAGTCCGCTCAAACAGATTGATCAGAGCAACGCCGGGCAGCTCGGATTTGCGTGGCACTTTGATCTCGATACGCACCGCGGCCAGGAAGCGACGCCGATCGTCGTCGATGGCGTGATGTATTTCACCAGCGCGTGGAGCAAAGCATTCGCGCTGGATGCCGCAAGCGGCGCGCTGAAGTGGTCCTACGATCCAAAGGTCCCGCCCGAGACTGCGGTGAACGCCTGTTGCGATGTCGTGAATCGCGGCGTGGCCGTCTGGCGCGGCAAAGTGTTCTTCGGCACGCTCGATGGCCGGCTTATCGCGCTCGATGCCGCCACCGGCAAGAAAATCTGGGAGACGCAGACAACCGATCCCTCGAAGCGCTACACAATTACCGGCGCACCGCGAGTGGTGAAGGGCAAAGTTCTCATCGGCAACGGCGGCGCGGAAATGGGAGTGCGCGGCTATGTATCCGCTTACGACGCGGAAACCGGAACACTCGCGTGGCGCTTCTACACCGTTCCCGGCGATCCATCGAAACCGTTCGAAAGCCCGATTCTCGCGAAAGCCGCGAAAACCTGGACGGGCGAATGGTGGAAACTCGGCGGCGGAGGCACGGTGTGGGACGCCATCGTTTACGATCCTGAGCTCGATCTCGTTTACATCGGCGTCGGAAATGGCGGGCCGTGGTCGGGAAAATTTCGCAGCCCGCACGACGGCGATGATCTGCTCACCTGCTCGATCGTGGCGCTGAAGCCCGATACTGGCGAATACGTCTGGCACTATCAGGAAGACCCGGACGATGATTGGGACTACGATTCCGACGAACAAATCATTCTGGCCGATCTGACCATCGACGGAAGCGCGCGCAAAGTCATCCTGCACGCACCGAAAAATGGTTTCTTCTATGTCCTCGATCGTGCCACCGGCGCATTGATTTCCGCCAAGCCTTTTACTCTCGTGAATTGGGCCTCGGGCATCGATCTCAAGACCGGCCGACCGATTGAAAATCCGGCAGCGCGCTACGTTTCTGCGAACAAGTTGATGCCGATTCTGCCCGGGCCCGTCGGAGCGCATAGCTGGCAGCCAATGTCTTTCAGTCCGCTGACGGGTCTCGTCTACATTCCGATTCAAGACTCCGGCTTTCTCTACAAATCGGACCCGCAATTTCGACAGAGGCAACTGGCGGCAAACTATGGTCTCGATATGCTTGCCGCAGGCATGCCGCAAGATCCAAATGTGAAAAAAGCGATCCTGGGAAGCGTCGGCGGGCGCCTCGTCGCGTGGGATCCGATACAGCAAAAAGAGGCGTGGTCGATCAAGCGACCTGAACCGTGGAATGGTGGAGTTCTTTCGACAGCGGGCAATCTGGTCTTCGAAGGAACTGCCGATTGGAAATTTCGAAGCCTATCGCGCGGACACCGGAGAAAAAGTCTGGTCTATCGCTGCGCAGACGGGGGTGATGGCCGGTCCCATCGCCTACGAAGTGAACGGCGAAGAATATGTCGCAGTTCTCGCAGGCTGGGGCGGCGTATTCCCGCTGGCGGCGGGGGAAGTGGCGCTGAAAGCGGGGCCTATCCGCAACGTCAGCCGCATGCTGGCGTTCAAGATTGGCGGCCAGGCGGGCTTGCCCCCGCTGCCTGAAATCGAGAAGCCGGTTCTGCATCCGCCGCCCGCGACGGCTAGTGCGGCCGATGTCGCGCGAGGCGCGGAGATGTATCAGCGCTACTGCGCGATGTGTCATGGAGACGTGGCGGTCAGCGGAAACGTTCTGCCCGATCTGCGCTATTCCAGCACGCTCGCGAATGATCAGTGGTTTCAAATCGTGCTCGGCGGATTGCTGAAGCCGAATGGAATGGTTTCGTTCGAGAAAGAGCTCTCGCGGCACGATGCCGAAGCCATTCGCGCCTATGTGATTGCCCGCGCGAACCAAAGCGTTGCTTCAGAAAAACCCGCCGCGGCAAAGTGAATCGTGCACGGCATTTTGGGTCCTTCCGGCGCGTCCAAGCCTCGATGAGCGGCTAAAAATGGCCTCTAAGGGGGTGCCATTTTGTATCGGCCTGAAATCAACTCCGTGCTTTATTTTCAATGGGTTACGGCGATTTATGCTCGTTGGCGTGTATCGACCAGAAAACTGGGAACCCTGGACCCTGGCTGCGTTCATTTTTCTTTGTGAGGTGGGCGCATTCATTCGCATTTTCCCACGGCAGGCTAGCAGCGATTTACGCGCAACACCATGCGACTGGGTGCGGAATTACATACCGGAGTGTTCAGTGTACTGCGCGGTTGGCGCCAGCCCAGTAGGGGGCGCGTAGTGCTTTGCGATCGATTTTTCCGGCTGGAGTTTTGGAGATTTCGTCGCGAAATTCTACCGACTTGGGGGATTTGACGCCGCCGAGCTTGGCGTGGCAGTGCGCGATCACCGCGGCTTCGGTTAGCGAAGCTCCTTCGCGAAGCGCGACGATTGCTTTGACGGCTTCGCCCCACGTTTCATCCGGAACGCCGATCACTGCACATTCATGAACATCGGGAAGCGCCATGATTCCGGCTTCGACTTCGGCGGAAAAAACATTGAAACCGCCGGTGATGATCATGTCCTTCTTGCGATCGACGATGTAATAGTAGCCGCCGGGGTCGCGATAGCCGACGTCGCCGGTGTGGTGCCATCCAAATTTGCGAATTTCCGCGGTGGCTTCGGGCAGATTGTAGTAGCCGCCGCAGACGAGTGTGCCGCGCGCGACGAGTTCTCCGGGCTGATTGTCGGGCAAGAGTTGGCCACTCTCATCCATGATTGCCAGGCGCACTGCGGAAGTTGCTTTGCCACAACTGCTAAGCCGTTCCGGATGGTCTCCCTTCGCGGCTGCGGCGATCGTTTTCTGGTCGAGAAAAGTTAGCAGCATGGGGGCTTCGGTCTGGCCGTAGCTCTGGCACACGCACGGACCGAATATTTCGACGGCGCGCTTCAGCTTGTCCGGCGAGACCGGGGAGCCGGCCAGCAAAAATACCCGCAAGCTGGAGTAATCGAATTTCGCGACGTCTGGAAGCGCGAGCAATTTGTAAAGCGCGGTGGGAGGCAGGAACAGATGCGTGACGCGGTGGCGCTCGATGGCGCGCGCGACTTCCAGCGCGTCGAAGGCCGGCAGCACGACATTTGTTGCGCCGAGCGATGCGGCGGCAAATGCTACGACTCCCGCTGCATGGGATAGCGGCGCGACATTGAGACACACGGGCTCGTCGGTATCGCCGCGCCAGTAGTGAGAGGCCATTTCGAGCATCGTGCCCCACGCGAGACTGGTGACGCGCACGCCTTTCGCGGGGCCGGTTGTGCCGCCGGTGGGGACGAGGCCGACGAGGCGATCGGTATTGCCGTAGGCATCGCCCCAATCCTTGAGCGCGAGGCCCGTTCCGTGCTTGACGACTGATTCGAGCGAGGGAATTTCACCATCTGCGGAGTCAATGCAGACGAGATGCCGCAGCGACGGCACGCGTTTCTGGAATTCGTGAACTTGTTCGCGAAAACTGCTGTGATAGAAAAGCCAGGAGGTCGCGACGTAGTTCATGTACTCGACGCTGGCATCCGTCGGCGTTGCGGTAATTGAGCGGCACCCAGGCCGCGCCGGCGCGCATCAAGCCAAACATGCAAATGAGCACGCGGGCGTCGTTGGGAGAGTAGATGGCGGCGCGCTCTTCATCGCGCAGGCCTTCCGCGCGCATGGCGCAAGCGATCTCTTCGGTCAACGCGCGTACTTCTCGATACGAATAGGTGCGCGCGCCGTCGAGAATTGCGATGCGGTCCGGATTCGCTTCGGCGCCTTTGTCGAAATAGTCGATCGCACGCATGAGAATGAGAAGTTATCGCTGGATGGAGCCGCGCACAACCGGTTCGCGGGCGACGCCTCCGGTTCGTCAGACGATGAGCTTCAATTTGGAAAGCCCGTGGCTTTCGAGAGCTCCCAGAATCTCGCGGTGGCCGATGGCTTCGGCGGCCGACGCGTATCCTACTTTCATGGGCGCGCGATGAATCAGGCTATGCGCAACATACGCCTGAATCAGCCCGGTCTGCCGGTACGCGCAGGTTCCGAAGACCATGCAGCGCACGTATGCGGTCGAGCCGCGCGCTTCCACGACATCGATGGTGCGGTGCACGTGCGTGTTTTCACGCGGCGGCGTTCCCGCCTGTACGGCGCTGGCCATTTCGGAGAGCTTCTTCTCCTGCTCCGCTTTTGGCAACGGACGAATGTTGGCTTCGTAATGCTTCTCGGTGGCGAAAACGCCTTCCATCAATTGCCGGTCGAGGATGCCGCCCATGGTGCGCACATTGGCGACCTGCGGATGATCTTTGTACCAGACCGGGTGCGGAAATCCGCCCCAGGTGAGCGCGAGTTGCGTTTGCACCGATCCCGGCACCATCACATCGTACGACGTGGCGCGCGGCCATAACTTGTACCGGTTCTGGTCCAGATAGTAGGCGTCCGTTTGGATGCCGGCGAAAATCGTTTGCGTCGAGCCGAAGGTGGGGATGCCCTTGAACATCGTCAAGATTTCTAGCGTGTCGACCGGCGCCGCTTCGATGCAGACGCGTGCGGCGATATCGCTGGGAGTGGACATAAACGCCGTGGCCGGCGCGATCAGCAGCCCGCGCTCGCGGAATTTTACGCCCCACTTCTCGGATGCTTCGCGATGCCAGTGCTGTTCGCCGCCGATGTCGATGTAGTGGCAGCCGGCGCGCCAGCAGGCTTCGGCTACCGTCGGCCCGTGGTAAATGAACGGACCGACGCAGTTGCAAACGACTTTCGCGCCGTCGAAAAGTTTCGTCAGCTCTTCGACGGTGCCACCGGTTTCGACGATGTCGAATTCGGCGGTCTCGATTCCCGGGACGTGATTCATGACCTCGCGGATTTTCGCGGCGTTGCGGCCCGCGGCGATGAAGGGCACGTTGTATTCGCGCAAAAATTCTGCAACCAGGCGCCCTGAAAATCCGCTTGCGCCGTACACAACTACGGGTCGCTTGTCCGACATGGCGTTTCTCCTGAAAGGGTGCTCACGCCGCGACTTGCAGCCAGAGGGCAGTTAGTCGCGACAGTTACGATTGCGCCAGTCCTCGGCTCAGGCTGGCGCTAGCCAACGGGGCAAATTTTAGGCTAAAGTCTCCCTACCGGTAGTAGGCACCTTCTTGTTACCTGGTATCTGAGGGGACGCGCGTGGAACACTTCGAATGTCCGGTGAGGCTCACGGCCGATCTGATCGGCGGCAAATGGAAGCCGCTCATTTTGTTTTACCTCGAAGGCGGTACGCGGCGCTTCAGCGAGCTGCAGCGGCTGATTCCCGGCACCAATAAGAAGATGCTGACCAAACATCTCCGCGAGCTCGAGCGCGACGAAATTGTTCATCGCAAGGTCTATGCAGAAGTGCCGCCGCGCGTGGAGTATTCGCTCACGAGGCATGGCTTGAGCCTGCGGCCTATCCTTCGGTCCATGTCTGCGTGGGGCAAAAAACATCGCGCCCGCTATGGCGCCTCGGTACAATAAATTCCTCCGCGGGTTCTTCTGGACCGCTTCTCAGAATTTTAGCTGGACTGGATCGCCAACCTACTTTACGCGCGTCAAGTTGTGGCCTAAAATAGCGGCAATCGCACGGCGGTGAGCGTAGCTCAGCTGGTAGAGCATCGGTCTGTGGCACCGAGGGTCGTGGGTTCAAATCCCATCGCTCACCCCATTTATCCTGTTGAATCCACTTACCGTCAGGTCCAGATTTGGGCGCATTTAGACCCAAAATCGACCCTAACCCCTCGACTGCGTTCCGCTGGGACGACCGCGTTCCAGTACCTCTTGGCCAGATCGAATGGTTCCAGTTGTCCATAGGGCGCGACGTATCCCCGAAGTAGCATCCTCACTGAACTCCTGCCGCGTGCTATCGCGAAGCAATCCAGCGCGCGTTCGGGAAGCTATGTCCTGTTCTTGGACTCAGTAACTCGGTCCACGTTCTGCAGCAGCGCCGAAGCACGATTGCAGGAGGAATAACAACTTGCCCGTAGGGGGCATCGCAGCGATATCGGCTTACGCGACGTGCATCGTCGTGGTTTGTCTCCTCCTGGTAGGTCTCTATCGGACGACTGCCAAGAAGAACGCGAAGATTACATCAAAGGCTCACGGGACCCTTGGCGTCGGCATCGGATTTGCCGTGAAGCCGGTGCGCAGCAGCGAGTCAACGGCCGCAACCTGGGCGCAGGAGAATCGTGCGCCGCGATTCAAAGGCGTCACGACGGATGCCTATCGCGACCTTCGTTCCGCGGAAACGAGAGGGCGACGCTCCGCTGCTTCAAAATCCTACTACGCTTCGTCAGAAGGGCAGGCTCAACTAGCGATGCTACCTCCTATTGGCGTTCCCAACGACGGGCAAGAAGAATCAGCGGCGGCCCCTGCCCCTGAATGCGATTCAATGAACCACGGCGGGGAGAACCTGGCGTTCCTGCTCCCGCTGCCGCGCGAGAGGATGTTTCCGATCGTTAGCTACACTGCTGCAGACGAGGGCGTAAAGGCGTTTCTGCAAGCGACCGATGACGCGCAGTTCGCATCTGTGTCCGTCGCCGAGAATGTCGCCGCGGATACTATTGGCCACCGGAATCAGGATGCAGCCGAATATATGGAGGTCGCGCCGGTCGCACTTGCTGAGGAAAATGTCACGGACCTCAACGCGATCTCTATCGAAGAATCCATCGAGATTGTGGAGATTGCTGCGGGGCCTGTTGAAAATACAGCTGCAGACGTTAGCGCGCCGCCAGTTCACCTTGTAGTTGAAAACGTCGAGGCGACTCCTTCTCTCGAGGTTGCGGACACCGCGCGGGAGAGCATCGCTCCGCCAGTCCAGGAAATAGCCGAGAACGTGGAGATCGCGCCGGTGCCTGTCGCGGCTGAAAGTAACGAGGAAGTTGACTCAACGCAGGTGCGAGCAATAGCAGAGACGGAAGATTCTCGATCTTTTCCTGTTAGCGATACGGCAACGGAGCCGCTGCCGCCCGCGTTTGGCTTCCTGAGCTTCTACGGTCTAAGTGAACAGCCCTTCGACGTCACGCCAGACCCAGCGTACCTCTACCTCAGTCCGATGCACCGCGAGGCGCTGAGTTCACTCTCACACGGTATAGAAAACCTTCGCGGATTCATGGCCCTCGTCGCGGAACCC
This sequence comes from uncultured Acidobacteriota bacterium, assembly GCA_963841235.1. GTDB lineage: Bacteria > Acidobacteriota > Terriglobia > Acidiferrales > UBA7541 > Palsa-147. Next base: position 70,597 of record CAWJBU010000008.1, read on the forward strand.
GGGATGGGCAAGACGACGCTGTTGAACCGATTGATGGAAGAACTCCACGAAACGGCGCGCACCGTCTTCCTTTTCCAGACGCAATGCAATTCTCGCGAGCTGCTCCGTTATCTCCTCAGCGAGTTGGGGGTTGAGAGTGAGTCGATGGACGTTGTCTCCATGCACCGCGCCCTGAACGAAATTTTATTTCAGGAGATGCTGAACGGGCGGCGCTTTGTCCTGATTATTGACGAGGCCCAGAATCTTGACGCCTCGACCTTGGAAACCATTCGCCTGCTGTCTGACTTCGAAACGAGTCATGCAAAGCTGATCCAGATTGTGCTTGCCGGGCAGCCGCAACTGATCGAGACGTTGCTGCGGCCCAGTCTTTCGCAATTGCGCCAACGCATCGCCATCCTCACCAATCTTGAGCCACTTTGCGCCAGTGAGACCTCGCAATATATCGAGCATCGCCTGCGAGCGGCCGGCTCACCGAATGGAGCGATCTTCACTCCGGAGGCCGTGGCCGTGATTGCAGAACGCAGTCACGGTATCCCGCGAAGTATAAATAATCTGTGCTTCAATGCCCTGCAGTTGGGTTACTCGAAGGAATGCGACACGATTGACGCCGCCATCGTTCAGGCAGTGGCGGAAAAGCTGGATTTGGAAGCGCTTCTCGGAGGACCGCAGGAGGCCATCAGCACTCAGGATGCGACTGCCGCAACGCAGTCCCCGTCAACGCAACTGGCGCAGCTTCTCTTGGATGCTCTTACCGGTGCGCAGCAAGCGGCGCAGCGGCCCTCGAATGGAAATCACGCGAAAACCGCCATGGCATTAACGGGCCGGCTGACCGAAAAGCTCAAGAGCCGAAGTTGGGGCAAGGAGTGCGAATTCAGAATTCAAGTATCATTGGAAAGACAAGGCACGGCCGAGATTCCCGTGGCCGACCGCTACTATTGTTGCAGCATTTACGTCAGCGAAGAACAAGCCAAATACCTTGAAGCCGGTAAACCGGTTAAAATCACGATCGAGCAGGATTAAACTCAATCGCCCGGGACAAAGCTGCGCGCGATTAGCCCGCAAAACCAGATTTACTTCTTCCGATCGCCTCGGGCGTCCGATTATTTCTTCGGAGTTTCGCCGGCGCTCATTTTGCTTCGGCGGGTGTCGCCGTGGCCGGCCCTTCGCCTACGATCTCCAGCACGGCCTCCGAATCCTTCGCGCCATCGTAGTGAATTTGTTTCGCGAAATGCGTGACGAAGCTGCCGGCCGGCATGGGAACCGTGGTGTCCGGATCGAATTTCGCACCCGTGCCCACCCACCACGTGCCCGAAATCACCGTGATGAAACGGTCGTTCGGGTGCCAGTGGGGATGGCTCATGTGATGAGGAGTCCATTTCACCAGCACTACGTATAGACCCGGCTTCGAGGGATCGCCCTGCAGGACCGCCATTTTTGCTCCCATCGGATCGTCCGTCCACGGAATCTGGTCCGGTAGCTTGTAGGCCAGCGCCTTCGGATCGAGATCGTTGGCGCCGGGATTTGGCGTGCGTGCCGACCCGCGCGACACCACCAGCGCGGCGAACATCGCAACGAATACCGCTGCCACCACACACTGGCGCACGCGAAAAATCGACATGATTCCTCTCCGTTGTGGACAGACTCGATGCCGGGAGCTACTTCTCCTTGAGCTTCAGCTTGCCGCCGGCCTTGCTCTCCTCGAGAAACGCGCGCAACTTATCGCCGGAGTTCAGAAGTCGAATCCACTGCTCGTAATACAGAGTGACGGGAAAACGGCCGAGACCGTAAACGCTCACGCCGCCTTTTTCTCCGACTCTGAATTCCAGCTCGCCTGCGCGGCGCCCGCCGCCTTGCTTCTCCATTTCCGCCAATTTCGCCTTGAGTTCCTCATAGGTTGGTTCCGCCATGGCTCCTCCTTACACTTGCCGATTGCGAATGCAATGGATGATAACCAAAAAACTTTCGGCTGCTGTAACTTTTCCTGCTGATCCGCTCGGGCGGACCGTCAGCGGTCGGGCCCGTGCGAAGTTTCCGAGTTGCTGGTGGCATCTCCGCTAGAGGCCGCCGTCAAACGGAGCGTATGAGCGTCGATATTGAAATCATTGATAAGCGCGAAGACTCCGAGCGCCGGAAAATACTGGAATCGGCCAAAAGTACCATTGGTCGTGCTCGGGGCATTCCTGTGCGCGGAATCCGGAGGGGCGCTGGCGCTGTAGGTCTGCGTGGTGCACGAATCTGTATCGGGATTGTAGAGATAGATTGTCTCGCCGAAATTCGGCCAGCCAACGACGAGATTCTGGACGGTATCGAATGCCAGGCCGGGAGAGCTTGCATTCATAAGTCCCGAGCAGCCGCTGGCGGTCAGGGTCTGCACCGCGTAGCTGCTTCCGCTGGCGATGCTGATCTTCGTGGCTTGGCCGTTTCCGAAGCGCAGAAACAATTTCCGGGTTGGGTCGATCACGACTCTCGTTTCAGAGCCCATATTCGAGGCGGCCGAGTTTAGTTGCGTGTAGGTATTGGTGCTGTAGTTGTAAGCCCACAATCCGGAAAAATTGCATGAGTCGTTGACGAAGACGAGATCCGTGTTGGGATCGTATGCGGCCTCGGTGTCGTTGGTGTCGCCGCACGGCGTACCCGAGCCATTTGTGGGATCCATGCGCTGCCAGCCATTGGGGCTGCCCGTACCCACTTTCGAGAGGTCCACCGTCCAAGTGTCGCTGGAAAAGTCGCCGTCCGTGCAATACGAACCGCCGCCGAACAAAAACATGCGGTCGGCCGTGGGGATGTAGACGAGAGCGCCGTAGTTGTGGCGCGTATTGGCCGAGCCGTCCGGCATGGTTTCGGTGCACTCGGTCGGCTTGGCGGGATCGTCCGCGCGGACGACTTGCAGCGAATTGAGATCGAAGTAGTAGAGTTCGTTGCCGGCGTAATCCGTGTGTCCACCGCCCCAGAACCATAGGCGATTTCGCTTTGTGTCGGCGATGCCGCCGGACCACGCGCGCACTACGCCGGAGCAGAATGATGGAAAGTCGTATCCATATCCGCCGAAGTTGTTCGGAGGGCAATTTCCATTCTGCTGCTGTCCTTGCACGTCAAACCAGCCGAGCGTTGGTGGAATTCCGCCTCCGGACGACTGATTATTGACCGTCACATTTACCGTCGGGCTGACCGCGCTATTGCCGGAAGAATCCGTCGCGATGGCCGTGAGCGCGTGGTTGCCATTCGAAACCGATGCGGTGTTCCATGAAAAATTGTACGGCGAACTCGTATCGGCTGCTCCGACGTTTGCGCCGTCAAGCTGGAGCTGAACGCTTGCGACTGCAACGTTGTCCGACGCCGTCGCGTTCACCGTAATCGCGCCGCTGACCGTCGCATCATTCGCCGGTGAAGTGATCGAAACGGTCGGCGGTATGGTATCGGCAGTCACTGCTAATGTCGCGCTGCTGCTGGGTGTGCTGCCGACCGTGTTGCTGACGACGACCAGGAAGGCCGTTCCATTGTCAGAGGCCGTAACCGGCGGCGTTGTGTAACTCGCGGCGGTCGCTCCACTGATCGCCGCACCATTTTTCTGCCATTGATAGCTCAACGGCGCAGTCCCAGTGGCGACGACGGAAAATGTGGCCGTGTGTCCCGGCGCCACGGAGACGCTAGCCGGCTGCGTAGTGATGCTCGGTGGCAATGAATCCGGGCTCACTGCGAGAGTGGCGGCGTTGCTCGTCACGCTTCCGACTGAGTTGCGCACCACGACCTGGAACTTGGAATTGTTGTCGGCCGTCGCGGTCGAAGGCGTGGTGTAACTCGACGATGTAGCGCCGTCGATGGCCGCGCCGTTCTTTTGCCATTGATAGCTCAATGGGCTCGAACCAGAGGCCGTGACCGAAAAAGTTGCCGTGGCCCCGGCCTGCACAGTTTGATTGCTAGGCTGAGTGGTGATCGCGGGTGCTTGCGGAGGAGGTGGAGGCTGGGAATTCGAGTTCGATGCCGAGCCGGCGCAGGCGCTCAGGAGAAGCGCGAGAGCCGTGAAAGCTACCACGAGATTTACAAGCCGGGCCCAAATCCTCACGCCGATACCCTCAGGAGAATATGATGATGGAAAACGACAATCCGACGCCGCGTGCCAGCAGGTCAAGAGAGACTGGAGGACGGGAGCTCGTTCTTGATCTCGAAGACGGCACCATGGTACACCCTCCGGCCATTCGCACCATCAGCACCCGAATTCGGCGCCTGGCCTGAACTCACTCCTTTCGCGGCGGGCGAAAATCAGAAAAATGAGGCGCGAAGAACCGGGCTGAGCCCCGGAGGCATGAGTGAACAACATGAGTTCCGACGACGCAAACGACGTGATCTCCGGAGGGTGCCACATGTGCCTGCTATTCCAGGGAAGATCGTGGAACTCATTCACGGCCCCGGCTGCCCGGTCTGCGTTCTGCCGATGGGCCGCATCGATGACGGGCTTTCGATGGCGCAGGATCCCAACGTCATCTTCACCGCGTTCGGCGATATGATGCCCTTCCGCGGCACGCAGGGCAGCCCGCTCGAGCACAAAGCGTGCGGCATGGACGCTCGTCGGCAGACGATGGTAAGCTTCCGCGCTTAACCTTCGCACGCGAGGCAAACGCGGAATTTCGAAGAGCGAGATTCCGAGCGCCCCGCCAGGATGATTCTCGATGGAGCCCGATCCGAAGAACTCAGGTGATGCGGCAGCCGGCTTGCGTGCCCTCGCGCAGCCGGTGGCCGCGCCGCTCACTCGCGCGGCAATGTTCCTGGTCGTGACTCTAAAGCCCGGCTCCGAGAGCCGCGCGATCGTGCGGTCATTCTGCGGAGATCTTGGCAAGGTGCTTCGCGCGGTCGAGACTCGCGATATCGAAGCCGCGCTTTCTTGCATCATGGGAATAGGGTCCGAGGCATGGGACCGGCTATTTGGGCGCGCCGCGGCCGGCGATGCTGCATCCCTTCCGCGAGATTCGAGCCGGAGAGCGCCACGCAGTTTCCACGCCGGGCGACGTGCTGTTTCACATTCGCTCGAAGCGCATGGACTTGTGCTTCGAGCTGGCAACGCAAATCATGGCGCGCATCGGAGATGCTGTTACGCCGGCAGACGAAGTGCACGGCTTCCGTTACTTCGATGACCGCGATCTCATCGGTTTCGTCGACGGGACGGAGAATCCGCGAGGCCAGGCAGCCATCGATGCCGTGCTCGTCGGCGAGGAAGACGCCGCGTTTGCCGGCGGAAGCTACGTCATCGTGCAGAAATATCTGCACGATCTTGACGGCTGGAACGCTCTCTCCACGGAGGCGCAGGAACGAATCATCGGCCGCAAGAAGCTCTCGGACATCGAATTGGACGATTCCGTCAAGCCCACCTCGGCACACAACGCGCTCACAACGATTGTCGAGGACGGGAAAGAAATGAAAATTCTGCGCGACAACATGTCCTTCGGCCGGCCCGCGCACGGTGAATTTGGAACGTATTTCATCGGCTACAGCCGCTCGCCGAGCACAACGGAGAAGATGATCGAGAACATGTTCGTCGGGCGGCCGCCGGGAAACTATGACCGGCTGCTGGACTTCAGCCGCGCCGTGACTGGGAGCCTGTTCTTCGTGCCGACAGCATCATTTCTCGAGGACGTGACCGAAGACCAGGCTTCGGCCGCAGCGTCATCCACTCCGTCAGCGGAGGCTGAAGCTTCTCAATCCGCCCCGGCGAAGCACGAGGGTTCGCTGGGCATCGGTTCCCTCAAAGGAGATATCCCCAATGAATAATCTGCATCGCGAGCTTGCCCCCATTTCCGATGCGGCATGGGCGCAGATCGAACAGGAAACATCGCGCACGCTCAAGCGCTACTTCGCCGGACGGCGGGTGGCTGACGTGCGTGGGCCGGGCGGCTCCGGCATCTCTGCCGTCGGAACCGGCCATCTGCGGAAAATCACCGCACCGAAGGATGGAATTGTGGCCAGGCAGCGCGAAGTGAAGGCCCTGGTGGAGCTGCGTGTTCCGTTCGAGCTGGATCGTCAGGCGATTGACGACGTCGAACGCGGTGCGAATGACTCCGACTGGCAACCGGCGAAGGATGCCGCGCGGCAGATCGCCTTTGCCGAGGACGGCGCGATTTTCGAGGGCTATGACGCCGCCGGCATTGGCGGCATCCGGAAAGGGACCAGCAATCCGATTAAGTCGCTCCCGGCCGATGTGCGCGAGTACCCGACAGCCATTGCCCAGGGCTTGAGTCAGTTGCGGCTCGTCGGCGTCAACGGTCCGTATGCGGTGCTCCTGGGCGCCGATGCCTACACGGCGCTGGCTGAGACGAGCGATCATGGATATCCGGTGCTGGAGCACGTCAAGCGGCTCGTCAACGATCAGATCATCTGGGCGCCTGCCATCGCCGGCGCCTTCGTGCTGACCACTCGCGGCGGCGATTTCGACCTGCACATCGGGCAGGATGTCTCCATCGGCTATCTCAAGCCACACGGATGCCGCCGTGCGACTGTATTTGCAGGAGACGTTCACGTTTCTCCTGCTCACCACCGAGGCCGCCGTCGCGCTGGCTCCTCCTGCGAAGGGGAAGAAGGGCTGATACGCAGTGCGCACGCCAGATAGACTTCGCTCCGCGTGACGCACTACACTTGCTACTTGCTCTTTGAAACTTTCGGTCTCCACGCACCGCGCGCTACGGCCGGGACGAATGTGTCGAGCCCCTTCGGCGGAAACTCCAGCGTGCGCCCCTGCTCCGCGCTCTGATACGCCGTCATCAGCAGCTTTACCACCTCGAGTCCATCGTCAAAAGTAGGCGCCGGTCTCTCGCCGCGCAGGAACGCCCTCACAAAGTGCCGGTTCTCCGCTTCATATCCGTACGCGGCGGCTTCGCCTGCGACCAAAGGCATCTGCCCGGTATCGGCATTCTGCTTCTCCACCAAATCCTCGCCCGATTTTCCTTTCACCGCGCGGCTGAAAAATAATTTCAGTCCGCTATCGAGCGAATTCCAGGACATCGAATACTCCGGCCCGAGCAATTCCGCCGAAAGGCGCAGCCCAGGCCCAACGTAGCTCCACGATGTGCTCGCCTCGCCGATTACCACGGCGCCGTCATCGCTCTGAAACTCGATGCTCGCGCTGGCAAAATCCTCCGCCGGATGCTTGCGATAATCCACGTCCTTCCCCATCGCGCGCGCCAATTTCTTCGCATACTCGGGCCGCGACCATTTCAGGCTGGCAATTTGCGCCGTAACGCGCAGCGGACGCAAGGACGATGCCGGCGCTCCCGGCTTCGTCAGCAAATGCCGCACAACCATCACCGAGTGGCACATCATGTCGTTCAGCACGCCGCCGCCTTGAAGCTGCCCCTGCCAGAACCACGGCATGTGCGGCCCGCTGTGCTCCTCGGCTGCGCGCGCCAGATAAGGCCGGCCGGTCAGCGAAGCGCCGCGCGCCCAAAGAATTTCGCGCCCCATGGAAATGGCGGGAGCGAATATCTGGTTCTCGAGATAGCCGGTTGCCAAGCCAGCACGCCGCACCAATTCCGTAATTTTCTTCGCCTCGCGCACATTGCGCGCCAGCGGCTTTTCACATGCCATGCCGCGAAGCGTTCCCCGCCCCCGCGTGACGGCATCAACAATCTCTTCGATATTCTCGACGCGCGAAAAATTCGGCCCGCAGATCCACAGCGCATCAATCTCCGGCGCCGCCACCATAGCCGCGATCGAGCCGAAAGCCTTCGCCTCTCCGACGCCCAGTGACCGCGCCACAGCAGCAGTCTCCGCGGCATGCTTCCGATTTGGGCTCCAGACACCCAGCACATCCGCGTCGCGGACGCCGACGAAGCTCTGCAGATGGAATTTGGCCATGAACCCGCTGCCGATCACTCCAATTCCCAGTCGCTTGGCTCTCATAGCGCCCCTCTCCTCGATGAACGCGCCCGATTCTACTGGAGAGGCTATGCAGATGTCCGCTTCATTCTCGGCGTCGCGGTGGCGAACACGGCAGTCCCGAATTCGCGCACCTCGAAGGCATTCCGACCTTTCGGACGCTCGTAACACGCTGAAACGATTGCCATTAGTTCACAGGTCGATTGGAAATTCCGTTGCACTGTTGGCCGCGGCGTAGCTTGCGAGGAGACCTCATGTTTCAGACGCTCGGCCAAGATATCCGCTACGCGCTCCGCACACTCCGCCAGTCGCCTGGCTTCACTCTTGTCGCGATACTCACCCTCGCTCTCGGCATCGGCGCCAATACCACCATCTTTTCGGTGATCAATGCCGTCCTCCTTCGCCCGCTTCCCTACTCGCATCCTGATCGGCTTGTGTTGCTGGCCGAGCATTGGCCGGCTTTCCCAATTCTCTCGGTCTCTTACGAAAACTACAAAGACTTCCGCGACCAGAGCACGTCGTACGAAACTGTCGCCGCCGTGCAGCCTTTGAGCTACACGCTGACCGGCTCGGGCGATCCCGAGCGCGTCACGGGCATGCCCATCACCGCGTCGCTTCTGCCCATGCTCGGCATTCAACCGGTCGCGGGACGCCTGATCCAGTCCGATGACGATCGCGTCGGCGGGGCTCCGGTAGTTATGATCAGCTACGCGCTCTGGCAGCGGCGCTTCGCGGGCAGCCACGACGCGCTCGGCAAGACACTCACGCTCGACAATAATCCCTACACGCTGATCGGCGTTCTTCCCGCCGGATTTCAGATCGTGGCTCCCTCCGAAGTTTTCGTGCCGTTCGAGCCATGGGCGCATACGCTGCCGGACGATCGCAGTTGGCATACGGGAATTCGCCCCATCGCGCGCCTGAAGGACGGCGCGACGCTCCAGCAAGCCCGCAATGAACTGCAGACCATCGCCAAGCGCCTCGAGCACCAATATCCCGAGACGAACACGAACGTGGAGGCGCTCGTCCTTCCACTGCATGATCAAATGGTCTCGAACGTCCGCCCCGCGCTGCTGACTTTGCTGATTGCCGTCGGGCTCGTCCTGCTGATCGCTTGCGCCAATGTCGCCAATCTGCTTCTCGCCCGCGCCACTCAGCGCGAAAAGGAAGTGGCGATCCGCACGGCCCTCGGCGCCAGCCGCGGTCGAATCGTGCGCCAATTGCTCACCGAGAGCGTACTGCTGTCGGTCGCGGGAGGCGCGCTGGGCCTTGCTTTCGCCGCACTCGGCCTCGATTCGTTGCTTCGCCTGGCAGTCGCCAGCGTCCCGCGCGCCGAAGGCATCGGGCTTGATCCCACGGTGCTTGGATTCACGGCCGGCCTCGCGATTCTCACCGGCATAGTTTTTGGTCTCGCACCCGCGTTCCAGGCATCGCGCCTCGACATTCGCGATCAACTCAATCAAAGCGCGCGCGGTTCGAGCGCCGGCGGCCAACATCAGCGCCTGCGCAGCGTCCTGGTGGTCGCCGAAGTCGCCATTTCCATGATCCTCCTCATCGGAGCGGGACTGCTGATTCGCAGCTTTGCGCGCTTGCAGGCCGTCGAGCCGGGCTTCCATCCCGATCACATCCTGCTCGCCGACGTGCCGATTTCGTTGACCGTCTACGCCAAGCCCGAACAACAAGTCGGCTTCTTCGATCGCTTGCTCGAACGCCTACGCGCGTTGCCCGGCGTCAAATCCGCGGGCGCTGGAACCACCATGCCCGTCTCCGGCCAGGGAGCGGTGATCCATTTCAACATTCAAGGCCGCGCGCCAAAGACTCCGAACGACTACATCATGGCCGGCTATCGCGTAGTCAGTCCGGGCTACTTCGATACTCTCGGGATTCCGCTGATCACCGGCCGCGCGATCGAGCAGCGAGATTCCCTTACGGCGCCTTCGGTAGTCGTCTTGAATCAGGCGATGGCGCTGAAATTTTTCCCAGGCGAAAATCCGCTCGGCAAGCACCTGCAAATCGGCGAAACGCCCGACACTTCGATTCCCTTCATGGAAGTTGTCGGCATCGTGGGCAACGTCAAGCAGAAGCTCGAGTCGGATGCCAAAGAAGAGATGTACGTGCCCTATATGCAGCCCGTACTGCCGCTTTTTGGGCTAACCGTCCTTCTTCGCACCAACCAAGATCCCACGGCGATGACTTCAGCGTTGCGCAGCGCCATCCTCGATGTAGACAAGAATCAGCCGCTCGTGAATGTGCGCACCATGGAGCAATCGATTTCCAATTCTCTCGATGCGCAGCGATTTCGCACGCTGCTACTCGGCCTTCTGGCCGGCCTGGCGCTCGTGCTCTCCGCGATCGGCGTTTACGGCGTGATGTCGTATTCCGTCAGCCTGCGCACTCAGGAAATCGGCATCCGCGTCGCGCTAGGCGCGCAATGGCGCGATGTTTTTTCGCTCATCATCGCCCGCGGTTTCGCATTGGTCGGCGCCGGGATTCTCATCGGCGGAATTGCTTCGTGGCTTCTCTCGCGTTTGATCAACCAATTCCTCTTTGGCGTTCACGCCAGTGATCCGGTCACGTTCTTCGGCGTGGCAGTGATGCTCCTCGGGGTCGCGTTCCTCGCCTGCTACTTCCCCGCGCGCCGCGCTACCCGCGTCGATCCCATCGTCGCGCTTCGCTACGAATAATGGCATCATCGTAGCCCAGCAAGGCGAAGTGTCTTCGTCTCCCGTGACGCGATGAACAAACTCCGCCCGCATCCACATCTCTACGAAATCAATACCTGGGCGTGGCTCGAAGACCTCTCGCAGCGCGCCGGGCGGACGCCTCTCACTCGCCGATGTCCCCGATTCCGAATGGAATCGCCTTGCCGGCCTCGGCTTCGATCTCATTTGGCTAATGGGCGTCTGGGAACGCAGCGCCGAATCACGCCGCGAGTTTCGCGGCGATGCAGCTTCGTTTGCGAATTTTCAAAAAGCGCTTCCCGGCGCAACGCTGGACGACGTCGTTGGCTCGCCTTATTCCATCCGCCGCTATCAACCCGATCCGCGCATCGGCGATTGGGCCGCGCTCGACGCCACGCGCGCCAAGCTGAATGCCCGCGGCCTGCGTCTCCTTCTCGATTTCGTCCCCAATCACGTAGCCCTCGACCATCCCTGGATCCTCGAGCATCCCGAATATTTTATTCAGGGATCGCCCGACGATTTCGCCCGCGATCCTTCGGCCTTCTATCGCGCCGAGACGTATTCGGGCACGCGCTTCATCGCCCGCGCCCGCGACCCTTACTTCCCGCCGTGGCGCGACGTCGCGCAACTCAATTATTTTCATCCGCCGATGCGCGCCGCCCTGCTCGACGTGCTGCAAGAAATCGCAAATCACTGCGATGGCTTCCGCTGCGATATGGCCATGCTCGTCCTCAACGATATCTTCGCGAGAACCTGGTCGAGCCAGCTCCCCGGCGCCGCCTGGCCCGCGCGTGAATTCTGGCAGGACGTCCGCGCCGCGCTGCCGGAGACAATTCTCCTCGCCGAAGCCTATTGGGGGACGGAAGGCCGCTTGCTGGAACTCGGCTTCGATTTCACGTACGACAAAAATCTGTACGACGCATTGCGCGCCTCCGATCCATCCAAGGTGCGCGCCGTCATCAGCAGCGATTTCGCCTATCAGCGGCGCCAAGCGCGCTTTCTCGAAAACCACGATGAGGAGCGCAGCGCCGCTGCATTCAGCGGCGATCTTTTGCGCGCGGCCGCTACCCTCGTCGCCACGCTACCAGGTCTGCGCTTCTACCAACACGGCCAGCTCGAAGCCCGCCGCATCCACCTTCCCGTCCCGCTCAGCCACGCCGCGAGCGAACCGACCGATCCGGTCATCGAGGCTCTCTACCGCCAGCTCCTGCAAATCTCCAATGAAGCGGTCTTCCACGCAGGCGCATGGCGCCGCCTCGACGCCGAGGATATCGGCGATGGCACGGCTTCAAATCTGATTGTTTACGATTGGCAAACGGACAATTGCTGGAAGCTGATCGTCGTGAACCTGGCGAACGCAGCGTCGCAAGCCCGCATTCATCCCGGCGACCGCATCGAGCCCGGCCGCCGTTACCGCTTTAACGATCAACTCAATCAAGCAGTCTATCTACGCGACGCGGACGAACTCTGCGGCCCGGGCCTCTACGTCCGCCTCGACCCATTCCGCGCGCATCTCTTCGAGATCGCGCCGGCACGCTAGCCGCGCTGGTCCCCGGCGCGCACCGCCTACTTCACGACTAACGTGAGATTTATGCTCTGGGACTGGCCGTTCAAAGTCCCCGTCAGCGTCAACGTGTAAGTGCCCGGCAAAGTCTTCCCGTTCGGCCCCTTCGCAAGACTCTTGCAGCCCGCCGCGCCTACGGCCAGGAACACAACCGCTGCCAGCGCCGGCGCCCAACGTCGTCGGTTTGTCCGCGCAAACACGAAGAGCATCAGGATCAACCCGAGCAGCGACCCCACCGGTATCAGCAAAAGTCGCGGCTCTCCCCATCGTCCCGACGGCCCGGCCACCGGCGGCGTCCCGCTGCAGAACGTCGTCACCGAGATGCCGGTATTCACCGACCCAGTCCCGGTCAGCACGATGCTCGTCGGCGTCACCGAGCAGGTAATCGTCGGCGTACTGGGCTCGCAACTCAAATCCACCGTGCCGGTAGTCCCCGGCGAGCCCGTCAGCACGATCGGAAACACGGCCGTATCTCCCGGATTCACCGTCGCGCTGGTGGCGCCGTTCCCGCCCGCGGTCAACGTAAACATGTTCGGCGATTGCGTCGTCCCGCTCAGCGCCACCGTCTGCGGGCTATCAATCGCATTATCCGTAATCGTCAAAGTGCCGCTGCTCGGATCCGTGCCGGTAGGCGTAAAGGTGACGTTGATGGTGCAGGAGTTCCCCACCGTCACGCCGTTGGTATCGATGCAATTCCGCTGGCTACCGCGAACGGTCCGCTGGCTGAGATTTGCGGGAAGCTGATCACCGCGCCGTTGTTGCTGGTGTTGGTTACCGTAACTGACATCGGAGCGCTGGTGGTGTTTTGCAGAGTCGACGGGAAAGTGAGGCTCGTCGGCGCTACAGTGACCGTGGTCTGTGGCACCAGCGTGGTGCCATTCAACGGCACATTCTGCGGGCTGTTCGCGGCATTGTCGGTGATCGTCAGCGCGCCGGAGCTCGGATCGGTGCCCGAGTCGGCGTAAACGTCACGGCAATGGTGCAGCTCGCTCCCACCGCCAGCGGCGCAGCTGTCCACTGCGCAAGTCCCGCCCGAAACTGTGAACGGCCCGCCGTCGCCTGCCGAAATGCTGGTGAACGAAATCGTCCCGCCGCCCGTGCTGGTATTCTTCACCGTCACGGACATCGGGTTGCTCGTCGTATTCTGCGCCGTCGCCGGGAACGTCAAGCTCCCCGGCGTAATCTGCACGGAAATCACGGGGATCAACGTCGTCCCATTCAACGTCACGCTCTGCGGGCTGTTCGGCGCATTGTCCGCAATCGAAAGCGTCCCGCTGCTCGGCGCCGTTCCGGTCGGCGTAAACGTCACGGTAATAGTGCAGCTCGCTCCGGCCGCAAGTGGAGAAGCATCCGTCGAACAAGTTCCGCCCGACACGGCAAACGGCCCTTCGCCCGTGGAAATATTTGTGAACGTTATCGTTCCGCCGCCCGTGCTCGTATTCTTCACCGTCACAGTCATCGGGTTGCTGGTCGTATTTTGCAGCGTGGCCGGGAAGGTCAAATTCGCCGGCGTGATCGTCACCGAAATCGTCTGCACGGTCGTCGTGCCGCTCAAAGCCACCAACTGCGGGCTGCCCGTAGCGTTGTCCGTAATCGACAAATTCCCGCTGCTCGGCGCAGTTCCGGTTGGAGTGAACGTCACGGTAATCGTGCACGAGGCATTCTGCGCGATGCCCGCGCCGGTGGTGGAGCAAGTGCCCCCCGAAACCGCAAAGGGGCCGGTCGTCGAAATATTGGAGAAGGTGATGTTTGTCGCGAAGTTGCTCGTATTTTTCACCGTCACCGTCATCGGCGCGCTGGTCGTATTCTCGATTTGCGCCGGGAACGTCAGGCTCGGCGGCGTGGTCGTCAGCGAGATCGTTTGTATAAACGTCGTCCCGCTCAACGGGACTAGCTGGGACTGCCCGTAGCATTGTCCGTGAGCGACAAAGTCCCGCTGCTCGGCGCCGTGCCCGTGGGCGTGAACGTCACGGTAATCGTGCAAGTCGCATTCTGCGCAATTCCCGCTCCGGACGTGGAGCAAGTGCCGCCGGAAACCGCGAACGGCCCAGACGCAGAGATCGCCGAGAAGGTCACATTCGTCGCGGTGTTGCTCGTATTCTTCACCGTCACCGTCAACGGCGCGCTGGTAACTCCCTGCACCGTCGCCGGGAAAGTCAGCGAAGGAGGCGTGGTAGTCAGCGAGATCGTTTGTATAAACGTCGTCCCGCTCAACGGGACTAGCTGGGGACTGCCCGTAGCGTTGTCCGTTACGACAAAGTTCCCGCTGCTCGGCGCTGTTCCCGTGGGCGTGAACGTCACGGTAATCGTGCAGGTCGCATTCTGCGCAATTCCCGGCCCCGTAGTGGAGCACGTGCCGCCGGATACCGCGAACGGTCCAGACGCAGAAATCGCCGAGAAGGTGACATTCGTCGCGGTGTTGCTCGTATTCTTCACCGTCACCGTCAAAGGCGCGCTGGTAACGCCCTGCACCGTCGCTGGGAAAGTCAGAGAAGGCGGCGTAAACGTCACCGTTATGGTTTGCACCAAAGTCGTCCCGCTCAACGGCACCAACTGGGGGCTGCCTGTAGCGTTGTCCGTTACCGACAAGTTCCCGCTGCTCGGCGCCGTGCCCGTAGGCGTGAACGTCACGGTTATCGTGCAAGTCGCATTCTGCGCAATTCCCGCTCCGGACGTCGAGCACGTGCCCCCGGAAACCGCGAACGGTCCGCTTGCAGAAATCGCCGAGAACGTCACGTTCGTCGCGCCGGTGCTCGTATTCTTCACCGTCACCGTCAAAGGCGCGCTGGTAACACCCTGCACCGTCGCCGGGAAAGTCAGCGAAGGCGGAGTGAAGGTCACCGTGATAGGTTGCGCGGTGGTCGTCCCGCTCAAAGGCACCAACTGAGGGCTGCCCGCAGCGTTGTCCGTAACCGACAAATTCCCGCTGCTCGGCGCCGTGCCCGTAGGCGTGAACGTCACGGTTATCGTGCAAGTCGCATTCTGCGCAATTCCCGCCCCGGACGTGGAGCACGTACCGCCGGATACCGCGAACGGACCCGTTGTAGAGATATTCGAAAACTTCACATTCGTCGCGCTCGTGCTCGTGTTCTTCACCGTCACGGTCATTGGCGCGCTCGTAGTGTTCTGCGCTTGCGCCGGGAAAGTCAGCGATGGCGGCGTAAACGTCACCGTAACCGCTGCCGCCGTAGTCGTTCCGCTCAACGTCACGCTCTGTGGATTGCCCGTGGCATTGTCTGTCAGCACGAGCGTTCCGGAACTTGGCGCCGTCCCCGTCGGCGTAAAGGTCACCAGAATGGTGCAGGAATTATCCGGCGCGATGCCCGCACCCCCGAAGGTACAACTCCCGCCGGCAACAGCAAACGGCCCGGTGGTAGTAGCGGTGCTCAGCACTGCGTTTACCACGCTCGTGGCGTTGTTGGTCACGGTTACAGTCATCGGCGCACTGGTGGTGTTCTGCGCCTGCGCCGGGAACGTCACGCTCGCCGGCAAAGTAATCGTCAGCGGCGTCACTCCCGTTCCCGACAAACTCACCGTCTGCACCGTATTCGGCCCATTCGCATTGCTAGTCACCGTCAACAGTCCCTGCACCGCTCCAGCCCCGGTCGGAGCAAACGAAACGCTCACGTTGCAACTCTGATTTGCAGCCAGCGACGCGCCGCAGGTCGTCGTATCCGTGTATCCCGCCGAAGGCGTGATGCTCGCGATGGCTACCGCGCTCGCTCCCCCGTTCGTCAACGACACCGTCTGCGGCGGGCTGGTCGCGCCCACCGCCTCGTTCCCGAATGCCAGCGTTCCCACGGACAATCTCAGCGGCGAACTGTTCAAGCTCGCGGCGGCGATGAACACATTCGAATCAAAAACATGATCGCCCGTATCAGCGATGGCCAGCTTGATGTGGTTCGTCACCCCGGCGTTGACCGCGACATTTACCGTCAGCACCACCGTCATGCCGTCCATTTCGGTATCCAGCGGCGCGGCCGTCGGAAACTGGAAGTCGTTGTTGATGAAAAATTGTGGATTCGAGATCGGAATCGACGAGTCCCTGGAATCTCCATCATTGACGGTGTTGACCGACACCGCCGTATTCGTTCCCGGCAGCAAAGCCGCATTCGCTCCATTCACAAAAAGCCCGAATACGTCGTCGAAAAATCCCACTTCCTCGTTGTATTCATCCGAGGCGAACACGTACTTGAAATTCACCGAGTTGCCCACCGGCACGAAATCAAATTCCAGATCCGCGGCGTCCATCGTGGCCGTAGAATTCGCCGGCAGCAGCGCTTGCAGGTCCGCATCGCCCGGCAATCCGTTATTGCGCTGAATCCCGGTCTCGCAATTGGGCCCCACCACGTTCGCCAGGCTCCCCGCGCTCAAAATCACGCCACTATCGAATCCGATGATGTTCTGCCCGCCCGAAAATATCCCCGCCGCTTGCGGCGCACCGTTGTAGGTCACATTGCTGATGGATATGCCGGTTCCAACCAGCGATTGCGCGATGCTCGCCGGAGAGATTCCATCATCCGTAAGGTCAGTCACCGAAAAACTGGTGGCATCCGCGCCATCGCCAATGTACTGGACGAAGCTGAATCCCCCGGGACCGTTGTGTTCGAGAAATACGACCCCACTGTTTATGCCGCTGCCGTTGGCGTCTACTTCACAGACCTGCGTAGGCGTAAATGTCGTGAACACCGAACACGATTGCCCCGGCGTCAACGTCTGACCTACGCAGTTGTCCGTCTCTGTGTAACCCGCTCCCTGAACCAGGGCCGCTGAAATGGTAAGGGCCGCGCCGCTCGTATTGGTGAAAATCGCCGTCTGCGTGGTGGACGTATTGATGATCTGCTTATCGAGCTCGAGGAAGGCCTGCGGGGTAGTCATCGTCGGCGCCACGAATGTACTGATGATCCCGCTGTTTTTATCCACCGTACGCACTTGGCTGTCAAACATGTCGGCGATAAACAGATTCCCGTTGGTCGGCGAAACCGCCAGGCCCCGAACGGTAAAAAACGTCGCGCTCGTCGCCGGGCCGCCGTCGCCACTGTACGTTGTGGGCCCGAACGCATTGCCGGCGGCGTCCGTGAGGATGTGCGATGTGTGGTTGACCAACCGGATTTCGTTCGTGACCCCATCGGCGATGTAAAGGTTTCCACTGGCATCCACGGCGACGCCCATCGGTTGGTCCAGAGTCGCCGATAATGCCGGCACGTTATCTGCCGTGAATCCGGTCGTATAATTCCCTGCGTAGACGTTGATGACTCCCGCCGCATTCACCGCGCGAATCGCCGACAATCCCACATCCGCGATGAAAATGTTTCCCAGCGTGTCTGTCGCCAGTCCCACGGGTGCCCTTAGCACCGCGCTCGTCCCCGGGCATCCGTCGCCAATATTGTTCAGCGCTCCCGCACACAGGCTTGTCGCCCCTCCCGCGACCACGCTAATTACTCCCGTGGATTTATCGACCCTCCGCACCAACAAGTTGCTCGTATCGGCGATCAGCAAATTCCCGTTTACATCGATGCCCACGGCTTGCGGCAGATTGAGCGTGGCCGCCGTGGCCTGGCATCCGTCTCCCACAGCGTCCGTCGCTCCTGCGCAAACCGTCCCGCCGCCCGCCACCGTGTTGATATCTCCATTCGTGGTCACTTCGCGGACCACATTATTCTCTGTATCCGCGATAAACACGTTTCCGCTTGCATCCACCGCCACCCCAAACGGATCTTCAAACGTCGCGTCCACCGCCGGCCCGTCGTCTCCGGTGTATCCCGCAGCTCCCGTTCCGGCGAACACCGAGACCACGCCTTGCGGCGTCACTTTCAAAATTTCCTGCAATGCCGGCGCGGCGATGTAAAGATTCCCGGAGGAATCGAACGCCAGCGCGGTGGGTTCCTCGAGACCCGGCACCGCCGCGGCCTGCGCCGGCCGCGGATGCACCACACTCGGGAACTTCAGCATCCTCTTTTGCCAGGCAGCGCGGCGGTTCGAGATGCGCGGCACGACGCGCAGATTCTGCGCCTGCGCGCACGTGGCCGACAGTAGTAGGGCAATAAAAGCAAAACGAATGACACGCATGGACGACCGCTCCCGGCCGGATTCACACCCCGGACTGAGGAATTTCTGGGCTGCAATTCTCCGCCGTACCCCCACTCCGGTCAAGGAGATTCTCCCGATAAAACCGCCCATTTCAGCGCCGCGCGACGCCAGAAATAATTTTTTGCGTTGGTTCACTCCGACGTAGGGGCGGGGCTTGCTCCGCCCTTCTTGCCGCGCTCGCACGCGCTCTCCTCTCTCGATGAAGGCAAACCGTTCTCATGCCTTTCCCACACGCACGCAACCCGGTGGCAAGGTCATCACTCATAGAAAACGCTGTCATCCTGAATCCGCCTAGGCGGATGAAGGATCTGCATTTTCTTCTCTTGCCTTCGCCCTCTCTCCGCCTTTCCAATTGCATTGCCCCCAACGCTTCACTATCATGCGGCCTCTCTCGCCCAACCATGGCCGACGCCTCATCTCCTCCCCAACCCCGCCTCTCCCCCGGCGCCGTCCGCCAAATCGGTTTCCTCCCGCTCCTCGCCCTCTTCTACGGCTACACCGCCAGCGGCCCCTTCGGTTACGAAGAGATCTTCTCCAGCTCCGGCCCGGGCATGGCTCTGGTTTTCCTAACCTTCGTCCCGTTTTTCTGGAGCATCCCCATCTCCTTCGCCTCCGCCGAAATGAACAGCATTCTCCCGGTGCAAGGCGGCTTCTATCGCTGGTCGCGCGCAGCCTTCGGCGATTTCTGGGGCTTTCAATGCGGCTGGTGGAACTGGAGCGGCACGTTCCTGCTGAATTCTCTCTACGGCGTGCTGTTCATGGACTACATAAAAGACTACATCTCGATCACGCCCAACGAAAAATGGGCCGGCGCCGCGCTCGTGCTCATCATTCTCGCCGCGATGAACGCGCGCGGCATTCAGGTCGCCGGCCGCCTAGCCATTATTCTTCAAGTCGCGATATTCCTTCCCGTCGCCTGGCTCTGCCTCGTTTCGCTCTTCCATTGGCACTTCAATCCCGTTCTTCCCTTCGTTCCGCCAGGCCATCCCTTCGGCAGCGTCTTCGGCAAAGGCCTCGCTCTCGCCATGTGGGATTACGCCGGCTACGAGCAACTCTCCAGTTGCACCGCCGAGATGAAAGATCCGCAACGCACCTTCGTCCGCGTCCTCGGCTGGAACACGCCCATGAACATCCTCACCTACACTCTTCCCGCCACGCTCGCTCTAGCCGTCCTCGGCAACTGGCAGGATTGGCAAACCGGCTACATCGTCACCGCCTCGCAGCTAGTCGGCGGCACTGCTCTCGGCGTAGCGATGCTGGTAGCCTCGATCATCGGCGTAGCTTCGCTCTCGAACGCCACCATCCTCTACACCACGCGCATCCCCGCCGCCATGGCCGAAGACGGCTATCTCCCCGAGTGGCTAGGCAAAATCCATCCGCGTTACGGCACCCCAGCCCGCGCCATCGCCGTCTCCACCGTCGTTTATTGCATCCTCGCCAAATTCCCAGTCGTAGATCTAGTCAACATCTACATCTGGACGCGCATAGCCACATCCATGATGACGGTCCTCGCCGCCTGGCAGCTCCGCCGCAAAATGCCGCACGCCAAGCGCAATTTCAAAATTCCAATGGGAAATTTCGGTCTACTCTGTGTGGTAGTACTTCCAGCGGCACTATGCGCAGTAAAGGTCTACTACAGCGAACCAATAGTCTTCCACTGGGCCCCAGTTCTACTAGCGTTAGGCCCAATATCGTATGTAGTGCTACGTTTCGCCTTCCATCTCAAGCCAACGTCGAATCAAACGTAGGGGCCGAGGTTTACACCGGCCCGGTGTGGCCGTGGGTTTTCGTTCCCGCAGTTGCATTTCGTAGGGGCGGGGCTTGCTCCGCCCGCCAATGTAAGGCCCGCCGCTCCGGTACACCACATGCAACGGTTTTCTTCCTAACTCACCTTCTCCGCAATCGTCTTCGCCTGCGTAAACAACAACAAATAATCCGCTCCCCCCGACTTCGAATCCGTCCCCGACATATTGAATCCCCCAAACGGATGCGCCCCCACCATCGCCCCCGTACATTTCCGGTTCATATACAAATTCCCCACATGAAAATCCTCAGCCGCCCGCTCAATCTTCTTCGCATTCTTCGAATAAACCGCCCCAGTCAATCCAAACTCCGAATCATTAGCCATCCGCAAAGCATCCTCAAAATCCTTAGCCTTGGTCACCGCCAAAACCGGCCCGAAAATCTCCTCCTGAAAAATCCGCGCCTTAGGCGAAATATCAGCAATCACAGTAGGCTCGATAAAATATCCATCATTCCCAATCGCATTCCCGCCGGCCACCAATCGCCCTTCCTTCTTCCCCACTTCGATATATTCCATAATCGATTTCATCGAGCCCTTATTGATCACCGGCCCCATATAATTCTGCGGATCCTCCGGCGAACCCACCTTGATCGACTTCACCCGCGGCACCAGCTTCTCGAGAAACTTGTCGTAAACTTTCTCCGCCACAATCGCCCGCGAGCAAGCCGAGCATTTCTGCCCCTGATAACCAAACGCCGAAAGCGCCACGCCTTCCACCGCCGCGTCCAGATCCGCCTCATCGTCCACAATAATCGCGTCCTTGCCGCCCATCTCCAGCACAGTCCTTTTGATCCACACTTGCCCCGGCTGCGCCTTCGCCGCCTGCTCCGCAATCCGCAAACCCGCCTCTTTCGATCCCGTAAACGCGATGTAGCGCGTCTTCGGATTCGTCACCAAAGCCTCGCCCGCCGTCGACGCCCGGCCCGGTGAAAAAGCTCACCACATCCCGCGGCACGCCCGCCTCGTACAAAATATCCACAAAAATCGCCGCAATCGTAGGCGAATCGCTCGACGGCTTCACAATCGCCGTATTCCCCGTAACGATCGACGCCAAAGTCATCCCGCCCATAATCGCCGCCGCAAAATTCCACGGCGGAATCACCACGCCCACTCCCAGCGGAATGTAGCGCAGATAATTCTTCTCCCCGCGCATCGGCGTCAAAGTCTGCGGCCCAGCCAAGCGCAAAGCCTCGCGCCCATAGAATTCGCAGAAATCAATCAACTCCGCGATGTCCGCATCCGCCTCCGGCCACGTCTTCCCAATCTCAAATGTCAGCCAAGCCAACAATTCAAATCGCCGCTTCCGCAAAATCTCCGCCGCACGATAAAGGCAAGCCACGCGTTCCTCAGCCGGCACTTTCTTCCATTTCTCAAAAGCCCGGTGCGCCCCCTCCACCGCCTGATTCGCCATCTCCACGGTAGCCTTCTGAAAAATCCCAATCACCTCGCTAGGCTTCGAAGGATTAGTAGACTGAATCTTCTCCTTAGTAAGAACTTTCTCCCCGCCAATCGTCAGCGGATATTCGCGCCCGAATTGCGAGCGCACGGAAGCCAAAGCCGCCTCCATAGCCTTCCGATTCTCCGCCGACGAAAAATCAATAAACGCCTCATTCTTAAATTCCCCGCGCCCAGCAACAGTAGTAGCCGCCGTCATCCCAGCCTCCTAGTTTCCATGTCCCAACTCCACAATTCTAACCCGCCGCGCCGCGTAGGGGAGGGTCTTCAGACCCTCCCGCCGTCTCGGCCCGCCTTTGCCTTTTCGTACCGCGCGCACGCGGCGGCCCGAGATCAAGAGCTTAGATGGATTCGCCTCATCTGAAATCTGAAATTTCAAATCTGAAATTGTCTTTCGCTCCCGACCCCGCGCGATTACCCCCGCGGCCCCCGAAACCTAAGGGCTCCTACTCAATAATTCGAACCATCCGACGCTCACGTCCGAAATCAGCGCCAACGCGCGAGCCGTAGACACTGAACCGTCAGATAAATTCGACTCATGCTGAAAACGCCTGATACTGTCGATATCGTAGGATCAACGCGTGCCATGGCCAGCGCCGTGAAAACATTGCGTGAGCCCTCCGCTGACAAGTCCGAGAGCGGGATCAAGTCGTCTTCATCGCCCCTGCTCATCCACGTCTTCCTGATCATGTGATGAGCATCGATACACGTCAGCGCAAATTTGTAACCGGGTGATCTTCAAACTCGAGCGTCAGAGGCACGTTCGCCGAGCGAGAGGCCAAGCTTGAACGTGACGATATGAAACGCTGCGCCGTATACGAAGAGGATCCAGCCAAGACGCGCAGTTCTATCGGTTCTGTCATAGAGATTCTCTGTGGACATTCGGCCATTTTCAACGTACCCCGCACAGAACTCCAAATCAGAACTCAACGTCGATTTGCCTTCTCTGAGATCTGAAATTTCAAATTTGAAATTCTCGTTCGCACTTGCAGTCGCGCGACTCACCCCCGCCGCCCCCGAAACCGAAATCTCCTCTCATTCGCCTCCACACTCACCTCCCGAAACCCCGCCCTCTCCAATCTCCCCGCAAACGTCCCCGGATCCACCAAATTCATCACATCCCCAATATGAATCACCTTCATAATCCAACCATCCCGGCTATCCACCCCCGCAAACACCGCCCCCGGCCGCAACACGCGATAAGTCTCCCGCAAAAGCCGGTCCTGCAATTCCACCCGCGGCACATGATGCAGCATCGTGAACGACACCGCCCCAGAAAAACGCCCATCCTCAAACGGCATCTCCGTAGCGTCGCCGTCCACCACTTCCACATTCCCCCCGCGCGATCGTTCCCGCAAAGCCGCCGCCAACTCCCCGTCAATCTCCAGCGAAGTAAGCCGCTCCACGCGCTCGCGCAAATAATCGGTAGTAGTCCCAGGCCCAGGCCCAATCTCCAGCACGTTCCCGCCCAACTCCACGCCATCCAATCCCCAAGGCATAATGTCGTTAAGCACAGTCCTCCGCCACCAATCCGATCGACAAAGCCAATGATGAATCCAGTTCAATTCAGTCCTCGAAAGTAGTTCTAATGTAGCTCACCTCTTCAGAGGTGAGGCCTTTGGTTTTTCGCTGTCGGTTTTAGCTTTTTATTTCCGCAACGGAACCACTGCCCACAATCGCCCCTCGCGCAAATAAATCCCCAGCCAAACCAGCACCCCAAAAATCGCCGGAAACAAAATCAAGGGCAGCGGTTGCCCCGCATGCCAGTTGGTCTCCACCGCGCCGCCAAGATAACCGGTAAGCAAAATCGCCCCCAACACCGCAGTGCGCGGAATCACGTACACCACGGTGCACACCAGCAACACCACTCCCACCGCAAAAATCGTATCCGACGAATATCCCATCTTCGCCGCCTGATCCACAAACGCCTTCACCCTCAAGACTTTCGTAGCCCAGTCGAACGTCAAAAGCGCCACGACCAGCCCGGTAATGATGTAACTCGTCCAAAGCCGGCCTTTCGAGATTTGAGCTCCATCCGTCCGCGATTCCATGAGGTCCTCCGCGATATTTTCCGTACCATGAGCTACGATCCAGCGCCAGCGACGCCGGCCGATCCACCACGTTCTAGATTCTATCTCCCCTCATGCGCCCATCGCAAAATCCTCTAATCAATTCGAATCCGATTGCCGAAGATTAACTTGGAGAAGCACGCCGCACTTCGCCGCTGCGCCGCCGGTCTCCAGTCCAGCGTAGGAGCATTATGAGCATCAGGACAAAATTCGCAGGCATCATTTTCACGGCAGCAGCCGGATTGCTGACGGTTGCAGGCGCCTGGCTGCTCAGCCAGAAGTCCACGCTCCTCACGGAACGCCAGCAAAAAGCCAAAGCCCTCATCGAAGTTCCGTATTCCGTAATCGCCGAGAACTACCGTCAGGAAACGCAGGGCAAGCTGAGCCGCGCGGAAGCCCAGAAGCGTGCCCTCGAATCCATCCAGGTCATGCGCTACGACCAGAACAATTATTTCTGGGTGAATGATATGCACCCCACGATGATCATGCACCCCATGAATCCCACCCTCAACGGCAAGGACCTGACCGATTACAAAGACCCCACGGGCAAAACGCTGTTCGTCGAAATGGCCCAGACGGTCAAAAACCAGGGCGCGGGATTCGTCTTCTATCGCTGGCCCAAACCCGGCAATGAAAAGCCCGTCCCGAAAATTTCCTACGTGAAAGGCTTCGACGCCTGGGGCTGGGTGATCGGCACGGGAATTTATCTGGACGACGTGGATGAAACCTGGCGCGCCAGCGCCCGCCGCGCAGCCGCGATCGCGTTGACCTGTCTCGCCGTCTTACTCATCTCTTCCGGCCTCCTGGCACGCTCGATTTTCTCGCGCATCGCCACCATAACCGCGCGCATGAAAGACCTGGCCGAAGGCGAGGGTGACCTGACCCAGCGCATCGAAGTCTCCCTCCACGACGAAATCGGAAACCTCACCAAATGGTTCAACACTTTCATGGCCAAGATGCAAGCCACCATGTCGCGCGTCGCCGCCACAACCGCGCAACTGGCCTACGCCAGCGAAAAAATTTCCACTTCCACCGCCGAGCAATCCGCCGGCGCAAAGATTCAAAACGACCAGACCATTCAAGTCGCCACCGCGATGGAAGAAATGTCCGCGACCGTATCCCAAATCTCCGAAAATTCCGTGAAAGCCAGCGACGCCGCGCGCAAAGCCTCCAGCACCGCCTGGGAAGGCAGCCGCACCGTTGATCAGGCGCTCGCCAGCATGCATGAAATCGCCCAGTCCGTGGGCGACACAGCCGCAAAGGTGGAAGCCCTCGGCACGCGCTCCGAGCAAATTGGCAAAGTCGTCGGTGTGATCGACGCGATCGCCGCGCAAACTAATCTGCTCGCCTTGAACGCCGCCATTGAAGCCGCCCGCGCGGGCGAGCAGGGCCGCGGCTTCGCCGTCGTGGCGGACGAAGTGAAAAACCTCGCCCAGCGCACTGCCACAGCCACCAAGGAAATCGCCGCCATGATCCGAGGCGTTCAGCAGGAGACCAAGAACACCGTGGACGCCATGCAACTGGGCACCCGCCAAGTCGAAGCCGGCGTCCTAACCACGACCAAAGCGGGTGAGTCCTTGCAGCAGATCATGCAATCCACCGAGCGCGTCGGCGACATGATCACTCAAATCGCCGCGGCCGCCACCGAGCAATCCGCAGCCACACAACAAATCAACAACAGCGTAGACCAGATCGCCAACGTAACCCGCGAAAGCACCGAAGGCGCTCATGACACAGCCAAAGCCTGCCAGGATCGTCTCAAAAATGGCCCTCGAACTGAAAGCATTGCTAACCGGCTTCAAGCTCGACGAAGCCACCCCCACTCGCGAAAAATCCACAACCGTAATCCAAGCGACCAAGGAGATCCCCACCAGACCAACGCGCCACTCTCCCAACCCACAACCAGAAATCGAGATGACCTCAGCCACCCGCGAGCGATGACGCCCTCTCGCGCCAGCTCCCCAGTTGGTTATGGTTTTCAGATTCTTTGCGAGAACGTCGAATCTTTGTCAGGGCACGGCCTCAGCCGTGCCGCAAGTGCCGCAATATCAATACGGCTTTACAGGTCGCGAAAAAAAGCCTAGCCACTGTCATCCCGAATCCGCCTAGACGGATGAGGGATCTGCTTTCTGATTTTGCCTTCGTAGGGGCGCCGCTTGCCGCGCCCTCCGACGACCTCCCCACCCAATCCACGCCACGCCAAACCGCCGGCCTCCCCCGTTCCGCACGTAGACGGCCGTTGCATCTTCCTCGTAGGGGCGCCGCTTGTTTACACTGAGACTCGAAGGGCCGCGCCCGCTTGAGGCCAAGATCTCGAATTCTCTAAAAATTGAAACCAACATACCATTGACTGGACTTAACTCTTACGCTATATCCCCTAAAGCAGTGCGCAGTCCCTAACCGCGGGGCTGGTCCGGGTCCGGGCTCGGGTGTGGGCTGATGATTCAGCCCAACGAAGAAACACGATTCAGCCCGGCGAAAAGCTTGAGCCCGCCGTGAGTCCGCGCAAAAATTGAATCTGCAGGAGCAACCTCAAAATGCGTGGCGAAAATGGAAGCACGTCGTAGGGGAGGGTATTCAGACCCTCCCGCCGTTCGGCCCTCCTCTTTCTGTCAGCGGACCGATCCGCCGGGGGGAGTTCCAAATTTCTAATCGGGACACCCTACGATTAGAAACGCCCGTAACTCAAACAAAACAAACGATCGGCCCCAGTTCTAATCGGGACAAAAACGCACTCTTTATAATTACGATTTGTAGGAGGACACAGATATTGCGCGCACTAGAAAATTCGGCTTCAAAGCGCTTCGCCCCCCAGGGCGCTCCCTGACTATCTCCCCGGGAGACCCATCCGAAGCCGCTTTCTAATCGCGTGCAAAATTATTAGAAATCGCCGTAACTCACACAAAGCAAAGAACGGAGATCATTTCTAATCGAGTCAAAACACAAGCCCATTAAGACCATGGTTCAGCCGATCAGCTCCCGCACCGCCTCGCCGAACGCCCGCGTATGCCGGTCCACGTCGCCCTCCGAAGTCGCCGGCGACATCAGCGCCATATTATGAAACGGCGTCATTAGCACCCCGCGATTGAGCGCGTGCAGGTGCAGGAAGCGCTCTAGCGGAAAGTCCATCGCGGCGGCAGCTTCGGCTCCGTTGCGAGGCGGCGTCGCGCGGAACTGATACTCCGCCCGGCAGCCCAGCCGCGTCACGTGCCACGGCAGCTTCGCCCCGGCAATCGTCGCCGCCACGCCGCGCTCGAAGCGCTCGGCCATCGGGATCATCCGCGCGAACGCCGCGGGCGTCAGGACGTTCTCGAGAGTCGCGCGCATCGCCGCGAGCGACATGGCGTTGCCCGCAAGCGTGCCGCCGATGCCGCCCGTGTCGCAGTCCTCGATGTGGATGCGCTTCACGATGCGCTCCGCCACTTCGCGCGTGAAGCCGTAAGTCGCCGCGGGAATGCCGCTCGCCAGCGGCTTGCCGATCACGAACATGTCCGGCTCGAGCGAGTGCTCGCGCGTATAGCCGCCCGGCCCGGCGCAAATCGTATGCGTCTCGTCGAGAATCAGCAGCGAGCCGTAACGGCGCGTGAGATCGCGCAGCGCCGCGTGATACCCGGCGTCCGGATGAATGATCCCGACATTGGTCATCACCGGCTCGGCCAGCACGCAGGCGACGTCGCGCGACGCCAGCGCAGCCTCGAGCGCCACAAGATCGTTGAATTCGACGACCTTCGTCGTCGCCGCGGGATTCACCGGCGGGCCGATGTTTCCGCGGCGCGGCCCGACCGAGCCGTCCGCGAGCAAACTCGCAAAGGATTCGTCAACAGTGCCGTGATAGCAATAATTGAAAATGAGAACGAATTGCCGCTGCGTGATTTCCCGCGCAAGGCGAATCGAAAAACGATTCGCATCCGTCGCGGTCAGCGTGAATTGCCAGTACGGCATGCCGAATCGCCGCACCAGCTCTTCGCCGACCCAGATCGAATCCTCGGTCGGCAGCATGAACGTCAATCCGCGCCGCGCCTGCGCCGCAATCGCGTCGGCCGCCGCGTCGGGCGAATGACCGGTCATCGCGCCGGTATCGCCGAGACAAAGATCGACGTACTCGATGCCGTCCACGTCGATGAACCGGCTGCCCTTCGCCTCGGCGACAAAAACTGGAAATGGCCCGGCCCATTTCACCATCCAGTTCATGGGCACGCCGTCGAGCAAAGAAGCCCGCGCGCGATCGAACAGCGCCTTCGATTTCGGCCGCTCGGCAATAAATCGCTTCTCTTCGCGCTCCGTCAATTCCGCAAGCCGCTTGCGATCGATGGAATGCAGAGCAGAAGCAGATTGCATCGGAGAGCTCATAGGAGGGCACCTTTAGAGAAAACAGCAACATAGATTAAAGTGCGCGCCAACGAAAAACCCGCGAAGTCATCCCGAATCCGCCTAGGCGGATGAGGGATCTGCGGTTTCTTGCATTTGACCGCGCGACTCAAACGAAACGCGGCAAAGCCTCAATGCTCAGCGCAAATCCTTCACAATTTCGCGCGCGGCATTGTAGCCCGACGCGCCGGTAAGCCCATTGCCCGGATGCGTCCCCGAGCCGCACAAGTAAAGCCCGCGAATCGGCGTGCGATATCGCGCCGAGCCCAGCAGCGGCCGCATGGTGAAAATCTGATCGAGCGACATCTCGCCGTGGAACGGATGCCCGCCGGTCAATCCATAAGTCTCTTCGAGATCGCCGGGCGTAATCACATGGCCGCCGAGAATCAGCTCCGGCAAATCCGGCGCGTACTGCGCGAGCGTGTTCACCACGTTGTCGCCGAACGCTTCGCGCTGGCTGTTCCAATCGCCGTTGCGCAGCTTGAACGGCGCGTATTGCACGTGAATGGACATCACGTGCTTCCCGCGCGGCGCCATCGAGGGATCGAGAATCGAAGGAATCGAGACATCGAGATAAGGCGCGGGCGAATATTCGCCGTACTTCGAAGCATCGAACGCGTGCTCGAGATAATCGATGCTCGGACCGATGTGAATCCGCCCGCTGAGCGCCGCCGAAGGATCGTTCATCGAAAGCGCAGCAGCCGTCGAAACATCCTGCAGCGCCTTGAAATTCGGCAGGCGATCGAGCGCCAAATTAATTTTCGCCACCGTCCCGTTCGCCCGGAAATTCTGCATCTTCACGACGAAGCCTGGCGGCAAATGCACCGGATCGATCAATTTGAGGAAAGTCCGCCGCGGATCGGCGTTCGAGATCACCGTCTTCGCGGAAATTTCGTCGCCGCCTTCGAGAACGAGCCCGGCCGCCGCGCCGTCTTTCACCAAGAATTCGCTCGACGGCAGCGCCGGTGCGAATCTCAGCTCCGGCCTTCGTCGCCGCCTCGGCCATCGCCTGCGTCATCGCGCCCATCCCGCCGCGCGGATACGACGACGAGCCTGCCGGATGCGGATCGGCCGCCGCGCGCAGCAGAAGCAGCGCCGTGCTGCCCGCCGACCACGGCCCCAGCGCCGCGCCGAAAATTCCGCGCGCGGCAATCGCGCCGCGCAGCAGTTCCGTCTCGAAAAATTCCGAGGCGAGGTCGGCGACAGCCATCGGCCCCCAGCGCAGCAGCCGCATCATGTCTTTCTTGCCGAGCCCGCGCACATTGCGCCCGACTTTCAGCAGCTTCCAGATTTCATCGGTCGAGGGCTTGTCGATGTCCGGCGGCGCGAGCGTGAGCACTTGCCGAAGGATGCCGCCATAACGCTCGAGCGCGCTCGAAAATTCCAAATACTTTTCGGAATCATTCCGCGAAATGCGCGAAAGATGCGCCGCGGTATCCGCGGGATTGGAAAAAAGCAGCAGCCCGTGCCCGTCGGGCGAAAGCGCGAAGAGGCGAATATGCGGATGAATCATCGAGAGGCCATGGCTCTCGAGTTCCATATCGCGCACGATCTCCGGAAGCAGCGGCCCATCGGCATAGGCGAGCGTCGAGCACTTGAAGCCGGGATGAAAATCGTCGGTGATGGCCGCGCCGCCAACGACGCTGCGGCGCTCGACGACCAGCGGCTTATAGCCCGCTTTCGCGAGATAGAACGCGGTGACCAGGCCGTTGTGGCCTCCGCCGAGAATGACGATGTCGCGTCCCGCGGCCAACTATCTCGCTCCCTTGTCTTTCAAAATTTCGAGCGCCGCGAGACGCCCGGGCGCGCCCATGATTCCGCCGCCCGGATGCGTCGCCGAGCCGCACATATAAAGGTTGCGAATCGGCGTTTTGTAACGCGCCCAGCCTGCCACGGGCCGGAGGAAGAAAAGCTGCTCGAGCGAAAGCTCGCCTTGAAAAATATTTCCTTCGGTGAGGCCAATGCTGCGCTCGATATCGAGCGGCGTTTGCACCTGGCGGCCGATGATGATGTTTTTCAAATTCGGCGCGTACTCGGAAATCGTGTTCACCACCGCGTCGCCGAAAGCTTCCTTCTGATCGTCCCAGTTCAGGCCGGGCTTCAGTTTGTATGGCGCGTATTGCACGAAGCAGGAGAGAACGTGTTTGCCCGGCGGCGCGACCGACGGATCGGTGAGGCTCGGAATCACCATGTCGATGTAAGGACGCTGCGAAAATTCGCCGTACTTGGCCTGATCGTAGGCGCGTTCCATGTATTCGACGCTGGGCGAAATCGACATCGCGCCGCGCAGATGCCGGCCGACGCCCGGCAGGCAGGTGAAATCCGGCAGCGCATCGAGCGCGAAATTCACTTTGCCGGAAGAGCCGCGATATTTGTAGCGGCGCACTTCTTCGACGAAATCGGCGGGCAGATCGCGCGTATCCATGAACTTGAGGAAAGTGAGATTGGGATCGACGCTCGAGGAAACAATCGTGCCGCGAATTTCTTCGCCGCGATCAAGCACCACGCCTTCGGCGCGGCCATCCTTGATCAGGATTTTCGAGACGATGGCTTCGGTGCGGATTTCCGCGCCGGCTTCGCGCGCCGCGTCGCCAATGGAATTCGAAATCGCGCCCGTGCCGCCGCGGCTGAAGCCCCAGGAACGGAACGCGCCGTCAATTTCGCCCATGTAGTGATGGAGCAAAACGTAGGCCGTGCCGGGCGAGCGCACGCCGAGAAACGTGCCGATAATTCCCGACGCGGACATCGTGGCCTTGAGCACGTCGGTCTCGAACCATTGATCGAGAAAATCCGTCGCGCTCATGGTCATCAACTGGACCAGGTTGTAGCGATCGTCGGGCTTGAGCGCGCGGAAGCGCTGGCCGAGGAAATAGAGCTTCTTCAAGTCGCGCGGATCGAGCGTGGTCGGATCGGGCGGCACCATGGCCAGAATCGGCTTCACGAAACGGCACATCTGCACCATTTCTTTGCCGAATTCTTCGTAGGCCTCGGCGTCCACTTTCGAATGGCGCGCGATTTCGCGGCGCGTTTTGCCGTGATCGTTCACGCGCCAGAGATAATCGCCGCTGGGCATGGGCGTGAACGTGCCGTCGAGCGGCAGAATTTCGAGGCCGTGCCGCGGCAAATCGAGATCGCGAATGATTTCGGGCCGCAGAAGCGAAACGACGTAGGAGAAAACCGAGAACTTGAAGCCGGGAATGATCTCTTCGGTGACCGCCGCGCCGCCCAGCACGTGGCGCTTCTCGAGCACCAGCACTTTGCGCCCGGCGCGCGCCAGATAGGCCGCGTTCACCAGGCCGTTGTGCCCGCCGCCGATGACGATTACATCGTAAGAAGAAGCCATGCGATGAGTGCGGATGCTTCCGAGGCCGGGCAACGCTCAGAAACAAAGCGGCGGGCCCGAGGCGCGGACATTCTACAGGCCGCAAGGTTCAACGCACAAGGAAGAACGCGGCGCGCGGTGACCTGAGGTCAGGCGCGAGTGTATCCGTTCAGTTTCCGATAAGCGCGGTGGTCTCAATGGGTCGACGCAACACGTGCTCGAAGTCTTCTTCTAGGAGTCTACGAGGCTGATTTCGTTCGCGACTGTTGATTCAAAAAGAACACTGCCCTGCTTAGGGTTTGATTGAGTCTTGGCGTTTTGACCGATTCTCAAGGGGAAGTATTGCCAGATCACCGGATTAGATGGTGTTGCATCGACCAGTTGAGCCCGCAGCGTTAATCGGGCACTATGCACGGATTGAACCACTACTTGACATGTTATTTCGCTTCCCACTAGAGTCCCCCTATCGGAGGCTGCGTGAGTTCCCCTCTCCCTGTTCCCGCCAATCCTGCCAGCTCAACTGTTGCACCTCTTCCCCCGCCGCTCTCCCCAGCCAAACGCGCCCTCGTGGCTTTTCTGGTGCTTCTCGGAATCGCGCTTTCCGTAAGGAAAGCTCTTTTGTGGTCGAGGGGTGTCTGGAGTGCGGAAGTTTCCGGTTACGCCATCAGCGCGATTCTAATCCCGCTGGTGATCTCTTACTTGATCGCCGGTCGAAAGAAAAACCGGAAGCCAGTTCTTTTTGGGCTGATCTTCGCCGGTATCGCGTTCGCATTCTGCCTCGTGGAGCTGTCTAGTCTCAGGAAGGATCCGAACGTTGAAGTTGCAGATATCGTTCGTGAGGCGAGCGGCACCAAGCTTAGTCACGGAGGCGGTGCATTTGAGAGCCGGCAGGACAAACTTTTGCGCGAGGTCATGACCGAGCTCTTAGATAACGCGAAGGCCTACCGGGAAAAGGCTCACGACGCCCAAGCCGAGCTTCACGCCCTGTATACGGCTGAATCGTTTTCCAGCCCCGAAGCGATGGGTCGCACGCGCGATAGTGTCCAGAAAATCACAACGCTCGACCATGAGTTCGTACTTCAGCTTGAACAGTGGCCAGCTCACGTTCGGGAGCAAACCGCCGAGTCATCTTTGTCCGAATCTGAGAAACAAGCTTTTCTGAAGGGCTTCGATGAAAGTTTCTCGAATTCCGAAATTATGGCCTTGCGCAGCCAAGAGGACCAAATCGAATCGCAGTGGTGTAAAGATACGCTGGCCTTATACGATTTCGCTCGTTCGCATGCGGTGCGAATTCATGCGAAAGGCGCAAGCATCCTGATCGACGAAGACACTCTCCGCACACAGTTCAACGATCTTCTCAAGCAATCCCGCGAGCGGCGCCAGAAAATGGTGGACACGAATGTTCAGCTAGACAAACTGCAACAAGCTAGTCTCCAGAAGTTTGGTCTGACAAAAAAGGACGTTGGCATCGTCGAAAGGAATGTCCCCACTCCACAGGTGCAGAGCAAATGAGGCGTAGCTCCTGATTAGTCGTCTTGCCGGACATGTTCGACCGGCGCATCAGCCAGGATTTGGGTCTGGGGGCGGCCGCATCTGCGCGGGATTTTTCCACAGCTGTCCACAGGCTTCCACAGGCTTTGCGCGCGATTTTTGTTGACGCTGCAAATGGAAAGATTTATTTTGCGCGCAGATTGAACCGGAAGCTTGAAGACTTAACGGTTCGGTTGGGACTTAGCGAACACTTAACCGTTTTTGCGGGACCGATCGGAACGGAAAGTTGTAAGACTTCGCGAGGCAGCGAAGGCTTCGCAGGAGCCGAAAGGCGAGTGCGGAGTCGAGCTGAAGCGTGAAGCTCGGAGAAATGAAGGTGCAGTCCGGACGCCGCAATAGCTTCACCGCTGTTGCAGCACCGGCTGCATCCGAAGTCTCGGAGGTTTCGAGATTCGGTAAAGAGGTTGCGAAGGCTTCACGGCTTTTGCGGCGCTCGACGGAATCAAGAAGCTCGCAGGTTGTACGACACAGTTTGGAAGACGCGATTAGCCGCAAGGCTGTTGGGTCGCCGGATTGGCCGGGACGCCTGTAAACTTACGGCTCGATTTAGAGGGCGCAACACGCGCAAGCGTCGTTGCGCCCTCAATTTTTTTGCCCGCGCCGTTTCTTCCATTGGGCCCGCGCCGCAGAGCGACGAGGAAGACTTGCTAGCGAGCCGGTAAATCATCGCGCTGCTGGGCTTGCCGCAGCACCGCGCGGCCCAGCATCACGCCAACTCCCGCCCAGATCACACCGGTTACCAGGCCCGGCACATACTTTCGCTCGAAAATACCTTCAATCAAATGATGCACTTCCGTGAGAGATATCACTGCAAAGAATCCCATCACCCATAGCAAGGGGCGGCCTCGCACCAGAACGCCGTAAATGAGGACGAGCACCAACATCACGACAATAAAGACCAGCAAGACGGTGGCGAAGTCCGCGTCGTGAAACCAGGCGTAGTAATGCGCCAGTACGCGCCGGATTTTGTAGAGTTCGTCCAACCCCAGAATGAGTTGCTCGGTCATGTGCATCGCCGCAATTACAATGACCGCGCGGAACCAACGTTGAATGGCGAGCATAGAATTCTCCTGGCTGTAGGTTTGCGTGCCGCGTTGGCGTGGGAGCATAGCCGCACTAAAGACATGATTCAAGCGTCCGAGCGCCATTTGGAACATTCCTTGAAGTGACTGTGACTTGCGCGCCCAGGGTTGCGGGGCGTGTGACGCGGAACTATAATTCGCGCGCTGAAAAAATGTGGTTGAAGTGCGGGCCGAAAACCCAACCGTATACCGGGCGTCCGCCCAGGCGGACCCGCCCCCACAAGGCAGGAGATAACGTGCCGATCGGGACCGCTGTGCATGACCGGACATTTCCGCTTTGCGAGAGTTTGAATTATCGCGAGTGGTCGGGATATTACGCGGTCAGCGTGTACGAGATGCACCACGAGCACGAGTACAACGCCATCCGCAATGCGGCGGCGTTGATCGATGTGACCCCACTCTTCAAGTACCTGGTCACGGGCCGCGACGCTACGAAATTGGTCAATCGCGTGATCACGCGGGACATTAATAAGGTAGCGGTCGGGCAGGTGATTTACTGTTGCTGGTGCGATGAAGCGGGCAAAGTGGTGGACGACGGGACGATCACGCGGCTCGAGGAGAACAAGTATCGCTGGACGGCCGCCGATCCGAGCTTGCGCTGGTTCAAGCAGAATGCGCTGGGGCTTGACGTTCAAATCGAGGATATTTCCGACAAGGTTGCTGCGCTGGCGCTGCAAGGCCCGACTTCCGGCCGGCTGCTGCAACGCGCCGCCGAAGCGAACATCACGAATCTGAAATATTTTCGATTCACGCACGGAAAAATCGGCGGCGTGGAAGTGGATATTTCGCGCACTGGCTATACCGGCGATCTCGGCTACGAGATCTGGATTCCGTGGGATGAGGCCGGGCGAGTGTGGGATGCGTTGATGGCCGCGGGCGGGGAATTCGATATTCATCCGGCGGGAATGCTGGCGCTGGACGTGGCGCGAATCGAGGCCGGGTTGATTTTGATCGAAGTGGATTATTTCAGTAGCAAGAAGGCGCTGATTGATACGCAGAAATATTCGCCTTATGAAATCGGGCTCGGACGCCTGGTGGATTTGAAGAAAGAACATTTCATCGGGCGCGCGGCGCTGGAAGAGGAGAATAAGCGCGGGGCGAAGCGGCTGCTGATGGGCCTGGACGTGAATTGGCCGGATATCGAGCGGCAATTCGAAACGGTTGGGCTGGCGCCGCAAATTCCGAGCGCGGCTTCGCGCGTGGCCGTGCCGGTTTATCGCGGCGGATTGCAGGTGGGCAAAGCGACTTCGACGACGTGGTCGCCGACGCTGAAGAAAATGATCGCGCTCGCGTCGCTTAATCGTGAGCACGCGGCCGCGGGCACCGAGCTTCAGATTGAACTGACGGTGGAAGCGGTGCGGCAAAAAGTGCGCGCCACTGTGCGCGAGCTGCCGTTCTTCAATCCTCCGCGCAAGACAGCGACGCCGATCACCTAGAAGCGGCTGGGGCGGCCGCGGTGCAGAAAGGGAATAATGGATTATCGAAAATCCGGGCCTCGATTTTGCGTTGAGGCCGCAAGCAAGTGCGCGCGGCCCTCGACGCTTCTCTTCCTGATATTCTTGTTCGCATTCGCCGCCATGCCGCTTGTGACTCCAGGCCAGCAAGCATCTCCCCAGGGCAAATGCCCGCCGCCTACTCGCAAAGACGACGTGGTGGACACTCTCCACGGCGTGCAGATTCCCGATCCTTACCGCTGGCTCGAAAATCAGAACAGCGCGGAAACGCGTGCGTGGATTGAAGCGCAGGATGCCTGCACCGCGGCGGTGCTCGATGCGGTGCCGGGGCGCGCGAAGATTTCGGCGCGGTTGAGCGAGCTGATGAAGGTGGATTCGTATCATCCGCCGGTCGAGCGCAATGGAGTTTATATATTCGAGAAGCGGCGGGCGGATCAGGAATTGTTCGTGATTTACGTGCGCCACGGCCGCGACGGGAAGGACGAAGTGCTCGTCGATCCACATGCGTTGAGCGCGGACCATTCGACGAGCGTGGTGATCGAGGATTTATCTCACGACGGATCGCTGGCGGCTTACGGGATGCGAGCGGGCGGCCAGGACGAAGTCGAAATTCATTTCATCGAGACGGCGACGCGGAAGGAGCTAGCCGATCAATTGCCGCGCGGCGATTATGAATCGCTGGCCATCGAACCATCGAAGCGCGGGGCTTACTACACGGTGTTGACGCCGAAGGGCGGGCGAGTTTTTCATCACGTGATGGGAACGGCCGCGAGCGCGGACGAGCTTGTCTTCGGCCAGGAATATGGGAGCGACAAGGAAATCGCCGCGAGCGTTTCGGACGACGGCCGCTATCTGCTCGTTGTCGTTTCGTATGGATCGGGGAGCATCCGCACCGATTTGTACGTGAAGGATCTGCGAAGCGGCGGGCCGTTCCGGCCGATTGTGAACGACACGGAAGCGCTTTTCTTCGGCGATATATCGAGCGGGCAGCTCTACGTCAATACGAATTGGAACGCGCCGCATTGGCACGTGTATCGAGTGGACCTCGATCATCCGGCGCGCGACGCGTGGAAGGAAATCGTGCCCGAGTCCGATGCTTCGATCGAGAATTTCGGAGCGTACGGCGGGAAATTGTTCGTTCAGTATGTTCGCAACGCGGCATCCGAGCTGAAGTATTTTGATGCGAACGGGAAATCGGCGGGGAAGGTGCCGCTGCCATCGCTCGGAGCCATCGCGGGGATGAGCGGCGACTGGGGCTCGAATGAAGTTTTCTTCTCGTTCGAGTCTTTCAATTTGCCACAGACGATTTACCGGTTCGATGTGAAGCGCGGCGCCGAAGAGAAATGGGCGCAGCCGGCTGCGCCGATCGCGAGCGATGCATATGTGGTGGAGCAGGTCTGGTACGAATCGAAAGACAAGACGAAGATTCCGATGTTTTTGTTTTACAAAAAAGGAATGGCGCGGGACGGGGCGCGGCCGGTGTGGCTGACTGCTTATGGCGGCTTCGATGTGAACGAATCGCCTCTCTTCTTCGAACCGGCAGTGGTCTGGGCTGATCGCGGCGGGATCTATGCGATGGCGAATTTGCGCGGCGGCGGCGAGTTCGGCGAGGCGTGGCATCGCGCGGGGATGATGGAGAAAAAGCAGACGGTGTTCGACGATTTCTTCGCCGCGGGGGAATGGCTAATTGCGAATAAATACACCAGCCGCGAGAAATTGGCGATTCAGGGCGGGAGCAATGGCGGATTGTTGATGGGCGCGGCGATTACGCAGCGGCCGGATTTGTATGGGGCGGTGGTGTGCACTTATCCGCTGCTGGATATGCTGCGCTTTCAGAAATTCATGGATGGGCCATTGTGGGTGGCGGAATACGGGTCTGCGGACGATGAGGCGCAGTTCAAGTATTTGCTGGCCTACTCGCCTTATCACAATGTGAAGGATGGGACGAAGTATCCCGCGGTACTTTTCATTACCGGAGATGGGGATACGCGCGTTGCACCATTGCACGCGCGGAAGATGGCGGCGCGGCTGCAGGCGGCGAATGCGATCGGGCCGGCCGATTTTGTTGCTTTACGATACGAAGTCGGGGCATTCGGGCGGGAGGCCGCGCAATAAGGAAATCGAAGAGCGGACCGATATTTTGAGCTTCCTTTATTCGCAACTCGGAGTGAACGCCGAATAACGAACGTGCTTGATCGGCGTCGAATCACATAAAGAGTTATGGGAGAAGAAATGATTCGAGGGATCGGACGAGGAGTGTGCGCGGCGATTCTTTTGGCGGCGAGCGCGGCGTTGTGGTGCGGCGGCGCGCGAGCGCAGGGCACAGGCGGGACGATCCGGCTGGCCGTGGATGCGACTTCGGCGCCGCAGAAGATTTTGCATATCAAGGAAACGATTCCGGTAAAGGCTGGAGCGCTGACTTTGTTTTATCCGGAATGGATTCCGGGAGAGCACGCGCCGGACGGGCCGATCACGGATGTTGCGGGATTGAAATTTAGCGCGGGCGGGAAGGAAATTCCCTGGCGGCGCGATTTGGTGGATATGTTCGCGTTTCATCTCGAGGTGCCGGCGGGGGCCGAATCGCTCGATGTGCAGCTTGATTTCCTGCTTTCGGCTCCGGCATCCGGTTTTTCGGCAGGAGCTTCGGCTACCGGGCAGCTTGATTTGCTGAGCTGGAATCAGGTGCTGCTGTATCCCAAGGGTTCGCCGGCGAGCGATATTTTCTTTGATCCGAGTCTGCGGCTGCCGGAGGGATGGAAATACGGAACGGCGCTGCCGGTGGCGGGCGAATCGGGAGGCGAGATTCATTTTCAGCGCGTGTCGCTCGAGATGCTGGTGGATGCTCCGGTGATCGCGGGACGTTTCTATCGCGCGTTCGATTTGACGCCGGGGCAGACTCCATCGCACGAGATCGATGTGGCGGCCGACAGCGAAGCGGCGCTGAATATGCCGCCGCAGATGGAACAGCATTTCAGGAACTTGATCGCGGAGGCCTATGCGCTATTCGGGACGCGGCACTATCGCGATTATCATTTTCTACTGACCTTGAGTGACGACACCGCGCATTTTGGACTCGAGCATCACGAATCGAGCGACGATCGCATTCCGGAGCGCTCGTTGATCGATGAGGTGCTGCGCGTTGATGCTGCGGGATTGCTGCCGCACGAATACACGCATTCGTGGAACGGGAAATTTCGCCGTCCTGCCGATCTTGCCACGCCCGATTACCAGCAGCCGATGAAGGATGATCTGCTGTGGGTCTACGAGGGATTGACCGAATATATCGGCAACATTTTGACCGGGCGCAGCGGGCTTTATTCTCCGGAGGAGTACCGCGAGCATCTGGCCGCCGATGCCACGGAGTTTGAGTACACTCCGGGGCGGACTTGGCGGCCGCTGCAGGATACGGCTGACGCGGCGCAGCTGCTTTATTTTTCGGCCGGCAACTGGGAGAGCTGGCGGAGGAGCGTGGATTATTACGGCGAGGGCGAATTGGTCTGGCTCGAGGTGGACACGCGCATCCGTCAATTGACGGGGAACAAAAAATCGCTCGACGACTTCTGCAAGATTTTTCACGGAGGGCCGGGTGGGAAGCCAGAGTTGAAGACTTACACTTTCGAGGATGTGGTGGCGGCGCTGAACTCCGTGGTGGCGCACGACTGGGCGGCGCTGCTGAAGGCGCGGCTGAATTCGGTCGAGGCTCATGCGCCGCTGGGCGGAATCGAGAACGGCGGGTGGAAGTTGATTTTTAGCGAGGCGCCGAACGAAATTGAGATGGCTGCCAATGAAGCGGCGCACCGCTCGGATTATCGCGATTCGGCTGGTTTGCTTCTCAACGATGATGGCGCGGTGGTGGACGTGATTCACGGAAGCGCCGCGTACAGCGCGGGAATCGGCCCGGGGATGAAAATCGCGGCGGTGAACGGCCAGCAATTTTCGCCGGATGTGTTTCACGAGGCGGTGGATCGCGCGAAGACGTCGCCGCGGGCCATCGAGCTGCTGATCGTTAATGGAACTTACTTCAAAGCTTATGCGCTCGACTATCACGGCGGGCTGCGCTACCCGCATTTGGCGCGCGTCGAGGCGCAGCCGGATTTGTTGAGCGACATCATCAAGCCGCAGGCGAAGTAGCGCGGGCAGCAGATAATGGCAACCAAACGAACGCAAGAGCCATGGATGCAGGCGGACGATTACGGGCGCGGGCTGCCGGATTTCACGGTGAACCTGCTGGTTCGGGATGTTGCGCGCTCCGTGGCGTTCTATCGCGATGTGTTCGGCGCTAGCGTGCATCATTCCGATGCGGATTTTGCGGCGCTGCGAGCCGGTCCGATCGAATTCATGGTACATGCCGATCACACTTACGATCATCATCCGTGGCACGCGGAGCTGACTGGCGGCAAGCGGCGCGGACTCGGCGCGGAGTTGCGGCTCTTCAATGTCGATCCGGATGCGCTCGAGAAACGCGCGCTCGCAAACGGCGCACGGATTTTGCAGCCGTCGCAGGATAAGCCGCACGGTTGGCGTGATGTCATCGTGGAAGATCCGGATGGCTACGCTTGGGCGGTGGGCATACCGAAGTGAAATCTTGATGTAGGGCGTTTTGAAATTGCTGGGAGGAATGATGTCACGTTTCATCCAAGGTTTGACTCTAGCGGCGCTCGCTGCTGTCTTTGGCGTCGCAACATCGGCGCAAAGCGAGAAGCGGCCGATGACGTTCGACGATCTGGTGGCGATGCATCGCGTGAGTGACCCGCAGATGTCGCCCGACGGGCGCTACATCGCTTACACCGTCGCGACGCCGGATCGAGAGGCGAATCGCGTCGCGCCGAATATTTGGATCGTGCCGACGGCCGGTGGCGAGCCGAGGCAATTGACGCGCGGCGGCAGCGATCAGCGGCCGCGATGGTCGCCCGATGGAACGAAGCTCGCGTTTCTTTCCGCGCGCGACGGCGCGCAGCAGGTTTACTGGATCTCGCTGGCGGGCGGCGAAGCCACTCGGCTCACTTCCCTTTCGGGTGGCGCGGACAACGAATTGTGGTCGCCGGATGCGAAGACGATTGCGTTTGTCTCAAGCGTTTATCCCGATTGCGCGGAAGACGAATGTAACCTGAAGCGCGACGCCGAAAAGCAGAAGAGCAAGATGAAGGCGCGCGTCTATACCCGGCTGCTTTATCGCCACTGGACGACTTGGTGGGACGGCAAGCGCAGCCATCTTTTTGTGATTTCCGCCGAGGGCGGCAAGCCGCGCGATTTGACTCCCGGCGCGGACTACGATGTCCCGCCGTTCAATCTGGGCGCACCTGAAGCGCTGGGATTTTCGCCGGACAGCGCGGAACTGGCGTTCACCGCGAACACTGATAAGGATGCGGCGACGAGCACGAATGGCGACATCTTCACCGTGGCGGTGAATGGATCGAGCGCGCCGAAGCGGATTACGGACAATCCGGGCGATGACTGGGGGCCAACCTATTCGCCCGACGGAAAATGGATCGCCTATCGCGCGCAGGTCACTCCCGGATTCGAAGCAGATCGCTGGCGGCTGATGATTTACGACCGTGCGAGCAGCAAGCACACCGACTTGACGGAGAACTTCGACCGCAATGTCGACGCCTACGAGTGGACGCCGGACAGCAAGACGATTTTTCTCAAAGCCGAAGACCAGGCGCTGATGCCGATTTATTCGCTCGTCGCTGCGCCGGGGAGCACGCCGGCTAAGGTCATCGCGGACGGCTTCAACATGGAGTTCGATCTGGGCCGTGACGGCCGCACGATTGCTTTTACGCGGACGAGCCTGACGATGCCGCCGGAAGTCTTCGTTTCGAAATCAGACGGAAGCGAGGTGCGCCAACTCACGCACCACAACGACGCGCGCCTCGCGCAACTCGACATTTCCAAGGCGGAATCGTTTTGGTTCGCGGGCGCCGAAGGAACAAAGGTGAACGGCCTGATAATGCGGCCGCCGAACTTCGACGCAGCGAAAAAATATCCGCTTCTGTTTTTGGTGCACGGAGGGCCGCAGGGCGCGTGGGACGACGAATGGGGCTACCGCTGGAATCCAGAGGTCATGGCCGCGCCGGGATATGTCGTGGTGATGGTGAATCCGCGCGGTTCGACCGGTTACGGGCAGAAATTCACGGCGGAAATCAGCAAGGATTGGGGAGGCAAAGTTTACACCGATTTGATGGATGGTCTCGACGCCGCGATTGCGAAATATCCGTTCATCGATGGTTCAAAAGTCTGCGCGGCGGGCGCATCCTACGGCGGATTTATGATGGATTGGATGGCGACGCACACAGGCCGCTTCAAATGCATCATCAGCCACGCTGGGCCGTACGACGCGCGCAGCATGTACGCGACCGAAGAGCTCTGGTTTCAGGAGTGGGAGTACGGCGGAACGCCCTGGGAGCATCCGGAGCTGTACGACAAATGGTCGTCGGAAAAATATGCGGGCGCGCTGGGCAAGTTCAAGACGCCGACGCTTGTCGTCGGCGGCGAGCTAGATTTTCGCATTCCGTACACGCAAGATTTGGAATTCTTCTCGGCGCTGCAACGACAGGGAGTGCCCTCGAAGCTCGTGATTTTTCCCGATGAAGGCCACTGGGTGCTGAAGCCGCAGAACAGCGAGTTCTGGTACAAGACTTTCCTCGACTGGCTGGCCACTTACCTGAAGTGAACGCTGACGCCGATCGATGCGATGCAGCGATTGGAAGCGGGCGGCCCGCAGACCGCCCTCTTCCCGGAGTGGTTATTCGAACTGCGCGGCGGCGACGCGTCCCTCGAAACGAATTTGTTGGATAGCGTCGTTGTCGATGACCGCTTCGTCACTCGGTGACTTGGAATTGAGCTGGATCCAGTGGCAGGGGATCTGAGCGACAACCTTGCCGTTTCTTTCTACCTCAATTTGGCTGGCGCTTTCGTCGGCCCGCACTTTATAGCTGCCCGGGTCGAGCACCGTGGAACCGATGTGGACCGGCTTTTCGAAAGTCAGCAAAGCCGTGTCGGTGTGAGCCCAAGCGGGCGCTGCCATGGTCAGCACCGCCGCGGCGAACAATAAATCACAGTACCGAATTTTCATTTGCCGTGATCCTCCGTCGTTTTGGTTTGTCCCGGAAGAGGTTCAGCAGGCCGGACCGAGAGCGCGGGGCAGGCATCCGAAATGCAGATGCTCAGTCCAATGGGATGCCGGGGAGCGGCGCAGGCGATGCCTGCAAGATCGTCAATTTTTTTTGAGAAGGGCCTGGTAGCTTCTGAGTGTGTCTTCCACCATGCGATCGTCGGTGAATTTTTCAGCAATTGTGGCGCGGGCGGCGTCGCCGAAGCGGCGCGCTTCTTCGCGATTGCGCAACAGGCGCTTGACGCAAACTGCGATGGCGTCTCCGTCGGGCTTAGGCACGAGGAGGCCGTTCTTCTCCGACGTCACAATTTCGGGTACTCCGCCGCTCGCGACACCGATGACGGGCAGGCCGTAGGACATTGCCGCGAGCATCGAGGTGCCGAGCGGCTCGGCTAGCGATGGAAACAGAAAAATATCCAGAGCGTGATAGATACTCTCGATGTGCTCGACGAATCCCGCGAAAATTATGGCGCGCGAGACATTGAGCTCGCGCGCGAGCTTCTCGAGCGCCGGGCGGCTCGGGCCATCGCCCGCGAGCAGCAGATGGCACGCGGGAAAATCTTTCAGGATGGCCGGTAGCGCGCGGATGAGAGCTTCCTGTCCTTTCTCCGGTAGCAAGTAACCAACGCAGCCGAGGAGCGTATCCGCGTCGGCAATCTTCCAATGATCGCGCGAGGTTTCGCGTTCGCCTAAGGTTGTTTGGTCCGGCAGTTTCACTCCTTCATAGATAACTTCTATCTGATTTGCAGAAATTCCCGAACGGACTACGCTTTCGGCGATGAATTTCGAGACCGCGAAGATGCGTGTGGCAGCGCGATAGCGGGCGAGTGCGAAGGGACCGCGGCTGAGAGGATTTGCGACGCGACGCTGAGCGATCAGCACAGCGTTGCGGTGCGCCCGCGCGAGCCATGCAAGCGTGAGGCCGTGCGGATCGTGCGCGTGAACGATATCGTAGCGGTGCGCTCCCATCAGCTCTCGCAGGAGCGTGGAGCCGTCCCAGCGGACGCT
Source organism: uncultured Acidobacteriota bacterium (assembly GCA_963841235.1). Taxonomy (GTDB): domain Bacteria; phylum Acidobacteriota; class Terriglobia; order Acidiferrales; family UBA7541; genus Palsa-147. The sequence continues at coordinate 114,019 of CAWJBU010000008.1, forward strand.
GTTCGCAGGGATGGCGTGAACGTGGAAGCCTTCATCGAGTGCCCTTTGTTCGAGTTCGCCGCCGTCGAGGGCAAGAAGCTCGACGGCATGGCCGCGCGCCTTCAGGCCGTGAAGCGTCAGGAGGACTTGATTCTGTCCGCCACGCCAGTCAGGGCGGGTATCTACGTGGATGGAGGAGATGGTCATCTGTTGGGGCCGGGCCGTTAAGCGCCGGAGTTTAGCATCGCCAGCGCCTGTGAGCCGCGGCAAAATCCGAAACGAGTCAGCTTATCGAAGACTGATGCCGACTGACGATCTCTCAGTTCACAAATCTCTAAGACAGCCGCAGGGACGCTGGCGGTACTCTGCGGTAAGTACTTAGCATTTTATTCCGTAATTCCCACAATTGACTCTTTCGCATGGGAGTGAGATTTTGCGAGCCCTCGAACTTGGGGAAGGAGGCTGGCGAAGATGGCGATTCGTCGAGCCGGCGTATGGGTGTGCATCTGCGCGGCGTGGGCGCTGCTGATCGTGAAGGCGACCGGCGCCGATACGTTTACGATCACGAGCAATCCGCCCGGAGCTACCGTGGAGCTGGACGGCGTCGTGGTGGGGACGACTCCGTACGAGATGAAAGTTCCGGGCGGATACTACCACCGCGTTCATACAGTATTCAGCGACCGCCTCGAGCATCCCATGGTGGCGCGCATATATAAGGATGGCTTCGCGGCGCAGGAATTCGTGCTGACGCAGGGACCTTACAAATGGACGTCGGCGATGGGCAGGAACCAGTCAACTTATTATCTGCTGAAGACCAAGCACGTGGATGTGTCACTGCAATCCGCGACGCTGCTTCGCGGCGGCAGTGTAGTGCCGGTGTCGGCACCGATCGCTCCGAAGAGGGCTGCGTCGCGCAAAGAACTCTCGGCGGAAGAGATCATGCGGCGCGCGATGCCGGCCGTGGTGCGGCTCGATGGAGAACATTCGCAAGGAAGCGGATTTTTCCTCACGGACAACGGAATCATTGCCACGAACCGCCACGTGGCGGACGGAGAAGCGAGTTTTTTCGTGGTGACGGCGGCGGGCGCGCGGCTGCTGGGGAAGGTTGTTTATTCCGATCCGAGTCTGGATCTGGCGCTGGTGAAAGTGGATGGGACCGGCTATACGCGCTTGCCGCTCGCCGATTTGGCCTCGGTCCGGCCCGGCGCGACGGTGTACGCCATCGGCAATCCGGGCGGCGGCTTGCCGGAATCGGTGACGCGCGGGATTGTGAGCGGAGTCGGGCGCGTGGAAAAGCATGAAGGGACGTGGATACAGACCGATGCTGCGATCAATCCGGGGAATAGCGGCGGGCCGCTGGTGGACGAGACGGGCGAGGTCGTCGGGATTGCAACGTTCAAGCGCGTGGGCCCCGACGGCACCAAACTCGAAGGGCTGAATTTTGCGCTGAGCGCGCAGGATTTGATCAACGTGATGAACCGCGAGATTCCCGAAGCGCCTCTTGGATTCGGCCCGGAGAGTCGCGACGCAGATGGCAGCGGGACTGTTGCCGTACATTCGGAGCCGGAAGGCGCGGAGATTTATGTGGACGGGAAGTTTGTCGGTGACACTCCGTCAATTCTGCCGCTGGGAACGGGCACGCACAACGTGGTCGTTAAGGCGGACGGCAAGAAACCATGGGAGCGTAATCTGGACGTGATCCGCGATAGTCAAACGCAGATCAAGGCCGTGCTAGAGCCGAACGGCTAGCGGTCTGCAGTAGCAAAGCCACTCCCGGCTGTGGCCACCATCGCCCACACGCCGCGAATCAACAACGCCCGGAGCCTGGCGGGCAGCGGCTCAGGATTTCCTCCAGAATTCCAGGAATTTCGAAGACCGCGCGGTTCGGCATGGCGGCCGTATTTCGCTTGAAGCGCTCAAGGGTGGCGGGAAAGAGGAGTTCGCGCACGGCCGGTTCGATTTGGCGAAAACTGCGCACCACCAGTCCGATTTCCTTCTCGCGAATCCAGTCGGCGTTGTAACGCTCCTGCGGAAGCGTCCACGAATTGCACTCCGTGATCACCGGCAATTGCTTCGCGACCGCTTCGCTCAGGCTGCCGGGGCCGGGCTTGCCGATGAAAAAATCCGAGAGATGCATGTAATACGGAATCTGCTTTGTAAATCCTTCGACGAAGAGCGGAATGCGCGAGCGGCGCGAGCGAAGGGATTGCGCGAGTTTGTCGTTGCGCCCGCAGATGGCGATGAGCTGCAGATCGAGTTTCGATTTATCAAGAGCTTCGACGATATCGCCGATTACATTCGAGCCATGGCCGCCGAAGAGGATGAGGCCGGTGGGAAGATGAGGTGAAAGGCCGAGAATTTCACGGCCGGCCGCGACGCCAGTCGGGATGGGGTCGTAAAAGCGCGGGTGGAGAATCATGCCGGACGCACGATGGACTCGATCGGGCGCGTGTCCGGCTTCGATGCATTGGGCGACCGCGTGCTCCGTGCCGCAGATGAAGTCCTGCTGCTGCTTTTCAATCCAGAATCGCGGCGGATAATTGGCGAGATCGGTGAGGATGGTGACGAACGGCCGCCCGGGATAAACGAGCTGCAAACTCTCACACAACTCGCAATTGAAGTGCGGGATGAACGAAACGACCATGTCGGGTTCAGCATCGCGCCAGCAATCCGCCAGCATGCGCACGCACGGCCGGTGATAGGCGGCAATGGCGAGCTGCAGGACGTGCAATAACTGCCCGCTGCCGAGCGTCCAGCCTGACGCAAGCATCTTGTTGTAGAAATCCTGGATTCGGATCCCCGCAAACCGCCGCAGTATGTCCAGGCGATCCAGAACCTCCTGCAAATTCATGAGATGAACGTCCCACGGAAGGTTTGCTGATTGGACGGCCATCTGCAGAGACGTGGCGGCGCTGCGATGACCGCCGCCGGCGTCGAAGAAAACAAACTCGATTCGTCTCATAAGCGGCGCGATTGTTGCAGGCGAGTTACCGCGCGGGCGTGTCTGCTCTGTTAAAAGATGGTTACAGATGTCCTATGAGTTATAAGTCTCGCGTTATCAAACTTTTGCGCGGGGTTCATCGGCATGTAACGCAAGAGTGTTACAAATTTTTCATGCGCTGCGATCTGCACGTCCACTCTTACTTCTCGGGACCCGCGCAAGACGCGGGAATGGGTGCGATTTGCCGCGAATGTTACAGCCGGCCGCAGGAGCTGTACGCGACGCTGAAGCGGCGCGGGATGAACCTGATCACGCTGACTGATCACGATTCGATCGAGGGCTGCGAGCCGCTGCGGCGCTACCCGGATTTCTTTGTGAGCGTTGAGGCCACCTGCCGGATGCCGAGTGGAACGCGGATTCACGTGGGCGTTTATGACATCACCGAGCGGCAACACATCGAAATTCAGCGGCGGCGGAACGATCTGATTGCGCTGCTGATGTACCTGACCGAGCACCGCTTGTTCTTCTGCCTGAATCACGTCTTTTCCGTGCTGACCGGCCGGCGAGTGCGCGAGGATTTCGAGTGGTTCAACGAATATTTCCCCGCCATGGAGACGCTGAATGGATTAATGGCCGCGGAGAACAACCGGCAGGCTGTGCGCCTGGCGCGGCGTACGCGGAAGATCGCGCTGGGCGGGAGCGACGCACACACGCTGGCTTCGGCGGGAACGGCTTATACCGAGATTCTCGGCGCGGCCAGCAAGGATGAGTTTCTTCACGGGATGCGGCAGGGACTCGGTAGGCCCCGCGGCCGATCCGGCGGCTACTGGAAGCTTACCCGCGATGTATTCCTGATTGCCGGCGAAATGATGCGCGAGGCGCGCTGGAAGACGATTCTGGCGCCACTTGGGCTGCTCATCCCAGCGTATGTGTTCGGGAATTGTATCGGCGAAACCTGGTTTGTGCGCCGCTGGGCGGCGGAAGTGATTCCAGGACGCCGGGAGCGCATACCGTTCCCAGGGTTGGCGATGGAATCGGCGATGGAGTAGGTGAAATGACGGTCGCGCGCGCGGTTTGGGGCTACATCGAATCGCGAGACCACCGGCTGATGCGCCGGGTGCACCGCTGGCGCGCGCCGAAATGGGTTCGCATTTGGATGATCCTCGCGACGCGCTGCGGCGATGGTTGGCTATGGTATCTGCTCGGTGCGATTCTCTTGCTCTTCGGCGGGCCGCAGCGTTACTTGGCGGTGGGATCGGCGGGGCTCGCGGTGGCGGCCGGAATTCTATTATTCAAATTGCTCAAGAGCGCGAGCCATCGCGTGCGGCCTTGTCAACTTGAGCCGCATTGTTGGTCTGCCATTCTTCCGCCGGATCGTTTCTCATTTCCTTCGGGACATTCGATCACGGCGTTTGCTATCGCCGTGTGCATCGGGCTTTTCTATCCGCAGCTTCAAGATTTGCTATTGTTCATAGGGGTATGCGTTGCGGCGTCGAGAATAATTCTAGGAATGCACTTTCTCAGCGACGTCGTGGTGGGATCGATGATTGGTGCCGGGCTTGGATTCGGTGCGTTTCGGATTTTCTCGTAGGGCTATCGAGCCGGTGTGACAAAAAACGCTTCGAGGTCATCCTGAACGAAGTGAAGGATCTGCTCTTTCGCGCGATGACTGCCGCGGAGGCTATCCCGGCAGATGGCAGGACGCTTCGCCGCGCTTCTCCAGATATTGCTGGTGGTAATCTTCGGCGCGCCAGAATTCCTGCGCGGGCTTGATCTCGGTGACGATCGGGCGCTTATATTTGCCGGAAGCGGCGAGTTTGTCACGCGAGGCTTTTGCGGCGGCTTCCTGCTCAGGCGAATGGTAGAAAATCGCCGAGCGATACTGCGACCCGACATCGGGTCCCTGGCGGTTCATCGTCGTAGGATCGTGGATTTCCCAGAACGCCCCCAAGAGAGCATCGTAAGAAATCTGCGCGGGATCGAAATCCACTTCGACGGCTTCCGCGTGTCCGGTGCCATCGGTGCAAACCTGCTTATAGTTCGGATTCTTCGTGTGGCCGCCGGTGTAACCGACTTGCGTGGAAGTAACGCCCTTCAGGCGGCGGAATTCCGCTTCGACGCCCCAGAAGCAACCCGCTGCAAACGTGGCCTTGGCCATCTCCATCCCCCGAAGGAATTCATTTAATAAAACGCCTGATCATCTTGCCACAAATGGCGGAGCGGCGTCGAGGCGCGCGGTTGGGCCGCACGTCCACGGACGTGGAGCAATAATGACTCACGGACATGCTCTTAGATTGTCGCCGGAGGACTGGAGCCGGGGATATCGCCGGCGTTGCTCAGACTGTTCACGCGCTCGCATTTCGGAATCTATTTGTCGCCGCCGGTGCCGTGTACTATGCTGCGCCGTTCATGATGGCCGGCCGAAGAATTCACTGGCGTATTGCCAGCCCAGCCTACCGAGTTTTCTTCGCGATGATTTTTTCGAGCCTTATCCTCAGTTCGGTGATCGCCGATGTGGCGCCGCCGCGTTCTCAGTTGATGCCCGCGCCCGCGAGTCTGCAGCTTGGCGACGGGCGTCTCGCGATCACACAGTCGTTCAGTGTCGGGATTGCGGGATACAAAGAAGCGCGGTTGGAGCGCGCGGCGCAGCGATTCATCCAAAATCTCTCGCGCCGGACAGGATTGCCGATCAGTTCGCAACTTTGCGATCCGATGAAGTCAACGCTCGTCATTCACGCGGAGCGCGCGAGCCGGCCTGTCCAGGAACTCGATGAGGATGAGAGCTACACGCTCGAAGTAACTTCAAGCGGCGCGAATCTCGCGGCGCCCAATCCGCTTGGCGTCCTGCGCGGCCTGCAGACATTTCTGCAGTTCGTGCATATAACGCCGGAGGGATTCGCCGCGCCGGCGGTGCGAATCGAGGACCGGCCGCGGTTCGTCTGGCGCGGATTGATGATCGATGTTGGCCGGCATTTCATGCCGCTCGATGTGCTGAAGCGCAATCTCGACGGCATGGAAGCTGTGAAGATGAACGTCTTTCACTGGCACTTGTCGGACAATCAGGGCTTCCGCATCGAAAGCAAGAAATTCCCGAAGCTGCGCGAATTAGGCTCGGACGGGCTTTACTACACGCAAGAGGAGGCGCGGGAATTAATTGAATACGCGCGCGACCGCGGCATTCGCGTCGTGCCCGAATTCGATATCCCGGGACACACCACCGCCTGGTTCGCCGGATATCCCGAGCTGGCGAGCGCGCCGGGACCTTACGAGATCGAGCGCCGCTGGGGCGTGTTCGATCCAGAGATGGATCCGACGAAGGAAGAAACGTATCGGTTTCTCGATAAATTCATCGGCGAAATGGCGGAGCTTTTCCCCGACGCTTATTTCCACATCGGCGGCGACGAGGTGAAAGGAAAGCAGTGGGACGCGAATCCAAAGATCCAGGAATTCATGCGCGAGCATGAATTCAAGACTCATCGCGACCTTCAAGAGTATTTCAACGCGCATATCGAAAAGATTTTGAGCAAGCATCACAAGCACATGCTCGGCTGGGATGAAATTCTGAGTCCGGGCCTGCCAAAAGACATCGTGATTCAGTCGTGGCGCGGGCAAAAGTCGCTGGCCGAAGCCGCGAAACAGGGGTACCGCGGACTTCTCTCATTCGGCTATTACCTCGATCTCATGCATCCCGCGTTCGAGCATTACGGCGTTGATCCGCTGAGCGATGAGGCGGGATTGCTCAGTCCCGAAGAACAGCGATCGATTCTCGGCGGAGAAGCGTGCATGTGGACGGAGTACGCCTCGTCGGAAAATATCGATTCGCGGATCTGGCCGCGCACGGCCGTGGTCGCAGAGCGTCTGTGGTCGCCGCAAGATGTACAGGACGTTGATGCGATGTACGAGCGAGTTGAGGCTGTTAGCCGCGAGTTAGACGATCTCGGTCTAACACACCGCACTTCCGAGAAGCGCATGTTGCGCCGAATGGCCGGGACGGACGACATCGTGCCGCTAGTGGTCCTGGCAAATGTCGTCGAGCCTCTGAAAGAATATGTTCGTGAAGAAGAAGCGAAGAAAGCCGGAATCGAGCTATCGAGCAACGACGCGTTGAATCGCCTGGTTGATGCGGTCCCTCCCGAAAGCGAGACTGCGCGCCGGTTCGCGCGGAGCGTCCATCAATTTCTCGCCGGCGATTCGCGTGGCGGCGCAGAGGAGGCCGAAATTCGCGCGCAGCTTGCGGCCTGGCGCGATAACGATGCGCGACTCGCGCCGCTTCTCCAGCGATCGTATTTGCTGAAAGAATTGGTCCCGCTCTCGCAGAAACTCGCCGCCCTGGGTGACGCAGGATTGCAGGCGCTCGACTATCGCGATAAAGGACAGCGCGCGCCGGCCGAATGGACGGCGCTGGAGTTGTCGTTCATCGAGGAAGCTAAGAAACCGCAATCTGATTTGCTGTTGATGATTGTGCCTTCGGTGCAGAGACTCGTGGAATCAGTGTCGGCCGCGAATAACACTCCGTAGAGCTCACCTGCGTGCACCGCATGCGAAGATCGATACTGGTTGCTTGCGAGCTAGTGCGCTGATTGTTCCGCGGGCGGCGCGAGCTGCTGCAGGCGTTTCGCCATGTCGTCCGGATGGAATCCGAACGGCCCCGCTTTGCTTTTGTAGGCCACGCGGCCGGACTGGTCGATGACGTACAGGCGATCGGGCCAGCCGGTGTAAGCACGTTCGGTCGTGTCCTGGGGATCGTCAATCAGTGCAGGAATCTTGATGCCCAGCTTGACGACACACATCTTGGCAGCTGAGTCGCGCTCATCAAATGTATGCGTGCTGGCCACCAGCACGCCATCCGTCAAATTACTCGGCATCTGCCAGCCATCGGTCGGGTGCGCTTCTTGAATATAGACCACGTAGAACGCCACGCGATCCTTATATTCCTCGTAGAGCTGATTGAGCGCGGGAACCTCCCGGCGAAAGGGCGGTCAAGTGTGGCTGCCAAAAACGAGAACGACGGGCTTCTGGCCGCGAAATGAAGAGAGGCTCACTTCCGCGGAGAGATCGGAAGTCTTCAAATTGAAATCCGGAGCGACATCGCCGACGCGCAAACTTCCACTTCGCGCCTGCAGCCAAAGCGTCTCGAACGGAAGAACGAGAAAGGCGACCATCGGAGTCTTCGCCATCACGTGATTGAAGACGATGGGCGGCTGGCGCATCACGGCGAAAAGAGCAGCCGAAAGCACAAGCCACACCGCCAACGCACTGGCGCCAATCTTGAGCAGCCTTCTCATCCAAACTGGCATAGCTCGATCAGACATAACGGAATGGCATCATGATACCGGAACCGGGCGGGTTCACGATTCGGTTTCTCGAATGAAAAAGAAAAAACCCGCCCAGCGCGCGGGACGCGCCTTCATCTGAGCGCGAGCGTTACGGAATGAAGTAGCGGAACGAAGTCAAAACTACATTGTCGACAGCCTTAGGCGACACACCAGGCGCTGAACCATTGTCGTTGCCAGACCAGCCATTCCGGGTGAAGTAAGAATACTGAATGCCCCATTTTAGCCCGCCCTTGGGTCCCTGGTAGATTCTGTGCCAGAAACCGAGCGTGCCCTCCATGATCACGCGCGTGTCGCCCGCACAGGTGCCGCCGGCCGACGGCGTCAATTGATTCGATGGCGGGTTCTCCGTGCTGCAACCAGTGTCGTTGGCAAATGGCGATCCGTATCCGCCGATCTGGTCCAGCTTGAATGCTGTCGTAACCGTCGCGGGAATTGCCGGCGAGGTGGACGTTGCAGGAATCGCGGGCGTCTTGGTGACCGCAATGCTGTCGTAGCCCTGGTAACCCGCGCGCCACGCGTACTCCGCGCCGAAATAGGCAAAGATGTCGAACTTTGGAGTCGCGTGAAATTCCAGCGATCCCAGCCCGTGGCCCGCGCGAATCAACGCTTCTGTGCCATCTGGCCGGAAAGTTAGATCCGCAAGCTGCGCGGATCCGTAGCGCCCCACGCCATCGCCGGCAACAAGCTTGAGCCCGAAGTCCAACTTTTTCGAGAACAGCGGCAGGCGCATGCTCGCTCCGAGCCCGCCGCCGGTGCGCGTATCGTTGAACGCGCCAATCGAGCTGGCAACAATCGACCCGTCAACGGAGCATGCGATTGTCGTCGGCGTGGCCGGGGGCGCGGTGTCGTTGGCATTCGTTCCAACCACGCCGCAAGGATAAATCCGGTTGCGAAACGTGCTGATAATTCCGAACAACTCATAGTGCCCAAATCCCGGATCCGCCGCCGCCTTCACAATGAAGTCCGGTGTCTTGTTTATCGTGTATCCCGAAGTGTCGATGAAATTAAACAAGCCGCCCCCGAGACCCGGAGCGTCGAGGAATGCGTTTCCGGTTGTCGCTACAGAAGCGGTCCCAACCGTAGTCGTCGTCACAAGCGAGAAGCCGCGCCCGCCGATCGTCGCCTGCGGCCCTTCGACCGAAACCGCCAGAGCGAACTTATCACCAAAGCTCTTGACCACCCGGAAGCCGTACTGCCGCGCCCACGTAAACCCGACGTTGAACTGCGGGTCGATCGTCAACGGAATCGCTTCTCCACGGGTGTCGATTCCCTTCTTGTTCTCGGTCGCCAAAGACCATATCTGGCCGCCGGTGAAGCTCCAACCATTTTCAAGGGCCGCTTGTGCGAAAAGCACGCGCTGGCGCAGGACGTAGCCATTCGCTTGGCGATTGTTGGAATTCACGCTGGTGCCGAGCCAATCCGCTTCGTAGTAGCCGCTGAGTTTCGTTGCTCCGATCTTGCTCTGCGCCAGCAGGCTGATGCGGCTTTGCCGGCCCGTGAAGTAGCTCTCCGAGACCTTGCTCAGGGCATTGCCCGGGTACGGGATGCTATTGAACGGCGTGTTGATGTCCGCACTCGCGGCGTGGGTGCGGTACACCGATTCTGCCGCAACGTAACCTCCGGGCGTGAGCGTAATTCCTTTGAAGCGGATCGAGGATGGCCCGTCATCGGATCCCTTTTTCGATTCCGCTTGTCCGCTCGCGGCGAGCGCCGCATCGGCGGCCGAAGCTTCGGGCGAGCCAACCGGGATATTTCGGGTTGCGGTAGCATCTGCCGAGGCTGTCCCAATAGTCTCCGTCCCGTGCAGGCGGGACTCGAGCTCCTGGACCCTCTGCTCTTCACGCGCGAGCGCGGCGCGCTGCTCTTCGAGCTGATCGCCCTGAGCCTTCAAACGATCGCGCATCTCCTGGAGTTCAGCTTCGATTGCCGGACTCGCTTCGGCAACCGCAGGCCTATTCGCATCGGCCGTCTTGTCCGTCGCGCTTGTCTTCGCCGCACTGGCCGCATCCTTCTTGCCATCGGCTCCGGCCGAGGACGGGCTCACCGCCAAACCGACAGCCAGTAAATACGCCGCAAACACTCGCATAAAATCCTCCTCACGCCCCGGCAAGCGCTCACACCTCGACTGCGCAGATTTCTGAACCGGAAGGGCCACCCCGTGGTCACAGGCTACGGAAATCTATCGGCAGGGGTTCAAAGGAGGATTAGTGAAATGAAGACAAGTCCGCCCCCGGATCGCCCTTTCCAAGCTGGCAATCCGGGGGCGGAAGTTTTGTTTCGCTAACTAGGCACGGAAAACTAAATCAGTCGCGCCGTGCCAGCGGAATCTACGGAATGTAATAACGGAACGACGTCAGGACCACGTTATCAACAGCCCTGGGCGCCGTACCGGGCGCTGCGCCGTTGTTGTTGCCTGACCAGCCATTCCGCGTGAAGTAGGAATACTGAATGCCCCAGCGGAGGCCGCCCTTCGGTCCCTGGTAAATCTTGTGCCAGAAGCCGAGAGTGCCTTCCATGATGAGGCGCGTGTCGCCCGCGCAGGTGCCACCGCCGGACGGTGTGAGTTGGTTCGACGGCGGATTCTCCGTGCTGCAGCCGGTGTTGTTGGCGAATGGTGATCCATATCCGCCGATCTGATTCAGCTTGAACGCTGTCGTGGTGGTCGCTGGTATTGCTGCCACGTCAGCGGTAGCCGGAATCGCCGGCGTCTTCGTTACCGCGATGCTGTTATACCCCTGATATGCCGCGCGCCAGGCGTACTCGGCACCGAAGTAGGCATAGATATCCAACATCGGCGTGACATGGAATTCGAGAATGCCCAGTCCGTGGCCGGTGCGAATCAGAGCTTCCGTGCCATCCGGACGGAAGGTCAAATCCGCAAGCTGCGCGGATCCGTAACGCCCGATGCCGTCGCCGCCGACGGCCTTGAGCCCCAACTCCACTTTCTTGGTGAACAACGGGACACGGAAGCTGGCTCCGATGCCGCCGCCCGTACGCGTGTCATTGAAGGCGCCGACCGAGCTCACCACGGGCAGGCCCGTGACTGGGCAATCGATTTCCGTTGTGGGGACCGGAGGTACGGTGTCGTTGGCATTCGTTCCCGCCACGCCGCAGGGATAGACGCGGTTGCGGAACGTGCTGATAATCCCGAACACCTCGTAGTGCCCCCAACCCGGATCCAACGTCGCCTTGATGATGAAGTCGGGAGTCTTGTTCACTGTGTAGCCGGAGGTGTCGATGAAGTTAAACAACCCGGCGCCCGAGCCCGGCGCGTCGAGGAATGTATTCCCGGTCGTAGCTACAGACGCGGTCCCGACCGTCGTGGTTGTCACGAGCGAGAAGCCGCGTCCGCCGATCGTCGCCTGCGGCCCTTCTACGGCAACTGCAAGGGCGAACTTGCCTCCGAAATCCTTGACCACGCGGAAGCCATACTGTCGCGCCCATGTGAAGCCCACGCTATACTGCGGGTCGATCGTCAGAGGAATCGCTTCTCCGCGGTTGTCGATTCCCTTCCTGTTCTCTGTCGCCAAGCTCCACATCTGGCCGCCCGTAAAACTCCAGCCGCTGTCCGTCTTAGCCTGGCCGAAAATCTGGCGCTGGCGCATGACGTAGCTATTGCTCTGGCGGTTGTTGGAAGTGACGCCGGTGCCGAGCCAGTCAGCTTCGTAATAACCGGTCAGCTTCACAGTATCGATCTTGCTCTCCGCAAGCAGGCTGAGCCGGCTCTGGCGGCCGGTAAAGTAATTCTCGGCCACTTTGCTGAGCGCGTTGCCGGGATACGGAATGCTGTTGAACGGCGTGTTGATGTCAGCGCTGGTAGCATGATTGCGGTACACCGATTCCGCCGCCACAAAACCTCCCGGCGTAAGCGTGATTCCCTTGAAGCGGATCGAAGATGGCCCTTCTTCGGACTTCTTCGTTCCTTCTTGTCCCGGTGCCGGGAGCGCAGCTTCAGCCGCCGGAGCTTCACTCGAACCGGCGGAGGCATTCCCAGCCGCGGCAGATCCGGCCGAAGCGGTTCCGGTCGTCTCCGTCACATGCAGGCGAGACTCGAGATCCTGAATCTTCTGCTCTTCGCGCGCCAGAGCGGCGCGTTGCTCCTCGAGTTGGTCCGCCTGGGCCTTCAGCAAATCGCGCATCTGCTGGAGTTCGGTCTCGATCACCGGACTCGATTCGCCCGCGGCGGTCTTGCTCGGCCCGGCGGTCTTATCGGTGGCGGCTGTTTTGTCCGACGAAGTTGTCTTCGTCGTACTGGCCGTATCCGTTTTGCCGTCGTCTCCGGCCCAGGCCGGGCCTGCCGCCAGACCCAGGGCCAGTAAACACGTCACGAACACTCGCATGTAATTCCTCCTTAAGATTCGAATTCAGACTTACGGAATCTGTTCCGACCCATGACGCCGCGCGCACGAGCTGCGGAATTTTGGCGCCACCGAAAACCTATTCCCTCTGCTACCCAGCCTCAAACAGAACCGTTCGCAGCCACTTGCAGCGGACGGATTCCGGAACCGAGAGGGCGTATTGAGATCAACTCGTAACCACAGAGTACGGAAAGCTATAGACGCCGGGTGAAAGCAAGGTTATCGAATTGTTAAAACTGTGTTAAAGCCCTAACTCGATTTGTACCAGTCACTGAGGGCGGCAGACGCCCCGCTTTGAGGCGATGGATTCACTGCCAGCTGAGGTCCGGAAGAGCGTCGTAACCAGTTCCTGACAGCGGCGAATAACGGGACTTCGGAAGGGGCAAAACTGTGTCATTTTGAGAAAAGGCACAGTTCCCACGAAGTCGGGCGAAACAAGCGGGGCAATTTCCGCATCTTACCCAGTGGGGCGCGGGACCACGAAATTCACGCTTATTTGGAGGAATGATGAGATTTCGATTGGGTTTCCTTCTGTTAGGCCTCTTGGCTTTCGCGGGGGCAACGCACGCCCAGAGCTATAGCTATGGCGGCCAGTACTACAAATGGGAGCTATCGCCGTTCGTCGGATTCGAGACCGGCGGTTCGTTTCCAGTGCAAAACTCCGCGACCGTAGACCGCCTGCGCGCCAATAAGTCCTTGAGTTTCGGGACGTTCATCGACCGCTCGCTCACCGATAACTTCCAGTTTGAATTCATGTGGAACAGCAATCGGACGCAATTTGCCGAACACGACATCATCTCGGGCCAATACCTAAACGCGTACAATTCCAATATCGATCAATTTCATTTCGGCATGCTCTATATGTTCCGGAGTTCGGAGAAGAAGCTGCGGCCTTACGCGGCGGCGGGACTCGGTTTCACGCACTTCGACAATAGCGGAATGAACGCGAACAATTTGGCGTTCTCCTACGGCGTGGGCGGCGGCGTGAAATACTTCGCCACGAACCACCTGGGCTTCCGCGCAGACGCAAGATTTGTTCCGACGTACGAGAACTCCTCGCCAGCGCAATTCTGTGATTCGTTTGGGAATTGCTTTACAGCCAATCAGAGGAATTTCCTGAATCGAGGAAATTTCACAGGCGGCGTGATCGTCCGGTTCTGATTCTGCGATACGGCGAGAACGAAGCGGCTGCTCGAACGAGAAGCGGCCGCTTCGCTCTCAATTCTCAGGCCAATTTGTCCGTAATTTCCTTCACCGCTCTAAATCCCTGATCGATCGCGGCATTTGTGTAAGCGTAGGCTTCGGCGTCCGAATTGGCGATATGAATCCGCCCGAAAGCCTGCCGGCCGATTACGCACGGTTGCTGATCGGGCGCAAAATCGGGATCGAACATCGAAATATATTCGTAGGCGTACCCGTGCGGCCAGCGATTCACGGTAATCGCCTCGATGTCGCGCGCCGGATCGAATCCGCCGCCGGAGAGGATTCGCCCGAGCTGATCGCGGAGATTGCGTTCAAACGTCTCGAATTTCGTGCGCAGAAGAATTGCGCGGCCCGCGCGTTGTTGTTCCCTCGCCGGCAGCCCCGCCTTGCACGGCACGTACTGCACATGGAGAACGCAAGGCTCTTCCGGGCGGCCGGGATAATGGTAGCCTCCCATGCTCACGGGAAAATCCAGTGAAACCTCGTCGTAAAACGATCCGGGACAGCTCACCGTGTTGACCCGCAGTTTATCGAACGACGTCCAATTTCGAATCGCTACGTTTGTATACACCAGCGGAACCTTGACGCCATAGGCGAGCGCTTCTTTTTGCTTGTCAGACATTTCAGGACACAGATAAGGAATCACCGTGTTCCAGCAAGCCAAGATGCACGCTCCGGCGCGCACCGATCGCACTTTTCCGCCGCGTACATACGTGACCTCCACCTCACGCGACGCCCCCGGATCGCCGACATTCTTCGCGTGAATAGCCGTCGAGTTCAGCCGGATGCGCACCGCCGACGCCGGATCGTCCAGCTTCGAATAATCCATGTGCGCAAGGACGATGTCTTCCATCGTGTGCCCCGGCGCGCATCCCGGAACGAGCGCGCGCACGAGAAGCCGCGCCAGCGACGCATTGCCGTCTGGGAAATGATAGATGTACGGCGCTTCGTAATCCTGCCGCGTGATTTCGTAGCTCAGTCCAGGTCCCGGCGGGCCCGAGAGGTCCATTCCTTCGAAGCCGGGCGCTCCAAGCGGCGTCACGTCGGCGGCGGGCACGGCGTCGATCCCCATTCCGAACAGTGCGTATGACGATTTCTGGTAATACGGAATTACATCGGGGTGCACCTTCACATCATTCAGAAGAAAATCCTTGTAGCTGGTACGTGCAAGGTAGGCTTTCTTCTGCTCGCGAGTCATACCCGGCAGATAATCCACTTTTGCCGTTTGTAGCCGCGCGATATCTTTTTGGGCCTCAGGCGAGAGCGGCGTCTTGGCCAGAAATTCGGGCCACGACGGTGTTCCAACGCCGGCGACAAGCCGGTCCGTGCCGAACACTTCCTTCGCGAAAAATACGCCGCGAGAAAGGCCGCGAGTTTCGAAGAACTTCGCGTCGTAATACTGCTTGAAGCGTTCGACGTCAACACCCAGTTCGCGCAGCAAGCCCATGGCTTCTGCACTGTAGCGCTTCGGCCCGGCGATCAACTGCGTCCCGCCATACCCAATCAAGAAACGGTCGCCCACCTGAAACTCGTTCCGCTTCGCATGCCCGCCGAAATCGTCGTGATTGTCGAGAATAAGAATGCGCGCGCTCGCTCCCGCCTGCTTGCGGTAAAAATAAGCCGCCGCGAGCCCGCTGAGCCCGCCGCCGACGATCACCAGATCGTAGTTCTCATTGTCCGGAGTCGCAGCAGCGAATTCCTCTCCGTCGCGCAACGCGTGTGCCACTTCGAACGACCCGTCGTAGCTTCCGCGCATCCCCGTAAGAGACGGCGGGTAATAATGCGAATCTTTTTCAGGATCAAGCGGCGATTGCGGGAGGCCGAAAGCTTCAAACCATCGGGAATGAGGCAAAACGAGGGAGCTTCCTACCGCAATGCTAAATCCATTTAGAAAATCGCGGCGCGTGATCGCGCGGCCCATCCCCAGCTCGAGATCGCGTTTCCGTTCATCCACCGATACCCCCTCGATTTTTTCCCGGAGCCGCGCAGCGCAGCCAGGCACTGATTTAGATACCGACGCCGACATTTTCTCCCGCTGCACCAGAGAATGCAATCGTCGAAAATCGCGGCGCCCGCGAATATTCGCGCCAAACTAAGGTTGGACTCGGAGCCCGGAGCCGGAAAATCTCGTTCAGCGATCGCCGCAAAAAAGGTGATCCATGACCGCAGGCCCGCGCCAATCCCGGCGAAATTTCCATCGTCACTATCGGCCTTCTGACCAATGTGGCCACCGCGTTGCGCGCAGGTCTCGAAACTTCGGCCCGCTGCCCAATTTTGTTTCGGCTAAATCTCTGATAAAGTGCCCGGCGAGCTAACACCCGACCACGCGTCACCGCGGAGACTGCGATGAACACGTTTGACCTGCGCCCTCTTTCGCTCGGCGAAATCCTGGACCGCACGTTCACTCTCTACCGCAGCTATTTCCTGCTCTTTGTCGGTATTTCCGCGATTCCACGCGTTCTCGTACTCGTCCTGAATTTGGCGCAAGTTTTCGTGCTGATCCCCATGGGTGGCCTCGGTCTCGGCGGCACCTCACCCAGGGCCCCGGTTCCATCCACGCAAATGGTGGGAGGGATCGTCGCGTATGCGGTCCTGGCGATGCTGGCTCTCGTAGTCGGATTGATCGTCCTGCTGCTCACGCAAGGCGCCACTATCATCGCCGTTTCGGAGCTCTACCTCGGCCGCTCGATTACCATCGCGGATTCGTTCCGGCGAGTGCGGGGCGATCTGGGAACGCTTTTTGGCGTTGTAATTCTGAACGGGCTGGCCGTTTTCGCCGGATTTATTTTCCTGATCATCCCCGGCATCTATATCATGTGCCGCCTCCTCGTGTGCGTCCCTGCGGCGCTTACAGAAAATCTCGGACCGGTGGAATCTCTCGAGCGGAGCTTTGCACTCACGCTGGACAACGCCGGCCGCGCCTTCATGATTTTGTTGCTTTATTTTGCGATTTCTTTCGGTGCTGGCGCTCTCTTTGCCGCGCCATTCGAAGTGGGAGTCTTCTTTTCAAAAAACAGCCCCGGCCTGATGGCCTTCTGGCTGGCGATGACGCAAGTCGGCGCTTTCGTCGCAGGAGTTTTGGTCACTCCGGTCGTGACCATCGCCAGCGCCGTGTTTTATTATGATCTGCGCGTCAGGAAAGAAGCGTTCGATCTTCAAATGCTGATGAGCCCACTCGGCATCGCCCGGACGAGCGGCGGCGTTCCCACGGTGCTCTCCTGACGCGAGTCCCGGAGACGCCCGAAGGAAATCGGCCCGGCCCATGACGCGATTCCCTGTACGATTCGCCCTCGCGCTATTGGCGCTCCTCGCGCTTCCGTGCGATTCGCATGCGCAGGACTTCGCACATGCCGCGTCAGCCAGTCAGGGCGCGGTGCGCACTCCCGCGACGTTCGCCATCGAACTTCGCAATCTCAAGAGCCGCCTGGATTCGAAGCACCTCTCCGCCGAACAAATTGCCGCCGTGCGCGCTTCCGTTCCCGCCTCGTGGGAAATCGATTCGCCGGACGGCCACTACTCGATTCCCAGCCATTCGCTGACCTCAATTTTGCGCAACGCCGAGGGCGATCGCTCTGCGCGAACCGACAACCTCGATGCCGCTCGCGCCTGGCTCTCCGATCTGCGCCAGCAAGTCGAGAACTATTCCGCTCGGCAACAACCGCAAGAATCCGCCGCGCGCGACAAGGCTCAACGGATTCTCGCCCGCCGCGAATTTGGCGGAATCGGCGCCCCCAATCCGCGCAATCTGCTGCGGCGCAAAATCAACGAATGGATCACGCGCCTTTTCGTCTGGCTGTTTGGCGGGCTCGGCCGTCATCCCATCGCCACGGAGACGTTTTTCTGGCTGATCGTCGCCGCTGTCGTCGGGTGGTTGGCCATGATGCTCTTCCGCTTCTGGGCCAGAAGCGCCAAGCTTGAATCCATCGAGAAAATCGCGACGGTCGCGTTCCGCCGCCCCTGGCAGGAATGGATTCGCGCAGCGCGAGAAGCGGCCGCGCGCGGCGATTTCCATGAAGCCGTCCACTCGACTTACTGGGCCGGCGTATCGCGCCTCGAAACACTTGGCGCACTCGCTCCCGATCCCTCTCGCACGCCGCGCGAATCTCTTCGCGTTCTCGGCGATCCGGCCGCCAACGTCATCCACGCAACCACCCAGCAGCGTGAATCTCTCGCCGCGCTCACTGCCTGCCTCGAGCGCGTCTGGTACGGCCGGCGCGCCGCCGGCCCAACCGATTTTCAAGATTGCCTGCGCCAGGCCGAGGATCTCGGATGCCGGGTGTCGTAGCTGCGTCAGATCGCAAAATTCTCACCATCACAGGCATCGTCCTGTTCGTCCTGGTGCTTCTCGTCTCGTTAATCTCGCCCGAAGCTACGCAGCGCAGCGAATCCACGCCGTCCACCTACGCGTCGGATTCCGGTGGCGCGCTCGCAGCCTACTCGCTGCTCCAAGAAATGCATCGGAACGTCTCGCGCTGGGAAGCCCCGCCCACCGAACTCCCGGAAGATCCCGAAGATTCCATCCTGGTCATCGCCGATCCAACTCAGACGCCGGCCAGTGGAGAGCAGGCCGCGCTGCTGCAATTCGTGAAAAAAGGCGGACGCGTTCTCTTCACCGGGCCTGGGGCCGGCGCTTTTTTCCAAGAGGCCATCGCAACACCATCGGAGGAATCGTTCGAACCGGAATCTTTCGAGGCCGACGTTCCGAGCGGCTTCACTCGCGGCGCGCCGAAAATCAGCATGCGCCCGGAAGCCGAATGGCTCGAACTCAACGATTCCCAAATCCCGCTCTACGGCGACACGTCCAAACCAGTGGTCCTGAGCTGGCGCATCGGCAAAGGCACATTACTGTGGTGGGCGGGACCCACGCCGCTAACAAACGCCGGCCTTCTGCGCGAGAACAATCTCGAGTTGTTTCTCGATGCCGTCAGCGATCCTGCAGCCCGCGCCGATGAACAGCCGGACATCTACTGGGACGAATATTTTCACGGCGAGCGCAACTCGCTCGCGGCCTATATCGGCAAGACACCTCTTCCCTGGGGCATCCTGCAAATCGCCATTATCGGAATCGCAGTGATCTTCACGTTCGCCCGGCGCAGCGGACCGATTGCCGTTCCCCCGATAGTTTCGCGCCTCTCGCCGCTCGAGTTCGTCGACACGCTCGCAGGCCTATACCAGCGGGCTCACGCCGAGCCGGCCGTTGTCGGCATTGTGTATCAGCGCCTGCGCTCCTCGCTGAGCCGCCAGTTGCGGCTTTCGTCCACGGGCTCGGACACCGAACTTGGCCAAGCAGTCTCGCAGCGGCTCGGCGCCAACGGAGTCGAATTCGTCCGCACCATGCAGCGCGCCGCCGCGGCCAGCCGCGCGACAAAAGTCCCAGCCGCCGATGCTTTCGCAATCGTTCTGCGCCTCGAGGAATACGAAGAGCAGTTCGGATTGAAACGCCGCAAATATCAGGAGAAAATCTGACCGTGGAAAATCTCTCACGCCTGGCCGCTCACATCCGCGGCGAATTCGCAAAAGTCATGATCGGGCAGCGCGAAGTGATTGATCAGCTCGTGCTCGTCCTCGTCTGCGGCGGCCACGCGCTGATGGAAGGCGTTCCCGGCATCGGCAAGACGCTCGCTGTGAAAACTCTCGCGCGAATCTGCGGCCTTGGCTTCCAGCGCATCCAGTGCACCGCTGATTTGATGCCCGCCGACGTGATCGGCACAAACATCTTCAATATGTCCACGAGCGCTTTTTCGCTTCATCGCGGCCCGGTGTTCACCGACCTGCTGCTCGTGGATGAAATCAATCGTACATCGCCGCGCACGCAAGCCGCCCTGCTCGAATCCATGGAAGAGCACCAGGTCACGATCGATGGCACGCGTTATCCGCTCTCAGCGGATTTCACCGTCCTGGCGACCCAGAATCCCATCGAATTCGAAGGCACCTATCCGCTTCCCGAAGCTCAACTCGATCGCTTCCTGCTGAAAATTCGCGTCGCCTACCCTTCCGAAAAAGAAGAAGCCGAAATTCTCTCGCGTTACGAACAAGGAATCGATCCGCGCCGCCTCGATGAAATTCCGATCACTCCGATCGATCGGAGCATTCTGGATGCGGCGCGCCAGGAAATTTCAAAAGTCCGCGTCGAACCCGCTCTTTACAATTACCTCGTCAATCTCGTCCGTCGCACACGCGACTTCCCCGCCATCTCTCTCGGCGCAAGCCCCCGCGCCGCCATCGGCCTTTTCACCGTTGCTCGCGCGTTTGCAGGTATGGAAGGCCGTGATTTCCTCATACCCGACGATGTCAAATCCGCCGCGCCCGCCGTCCTTCGCCACCGCATCCTGCTCAAGCCCGAAGCCGATCTCGAAGGCCTCACCGCCGATCGCGCCGTCGCCGAAGTTCTCGCCGCTGTGCAGGTGCCAAAATAATGGTCGACACGCCGCTCGTTCCGCCACCGGCCGTCGCCACGGCGCGCGCGAACGGGAAAATTTCGTTCGGCTTCGGTTCTCGATTCTTCGTAGCGCTGATACTCGGCCTCGCTTGGCTCGTCCCGGCCTGGTGGCTGCCGCGATTAGTCGTCGCTATGTTCCTCTGGGACGCTCTTCTCTTTGTCGCGTGGTTCTGGGATCTGCAGCAACTCCCACGCGCCGCCCAACTGGAACTGCATCGCGTCTGGAGATTGCGTCCCGCACTCGCCGTCCCCAGCTCCATCACGATCGAGCTGAGAAACGCCGGAAAGCTGGCGATTCATGCGCGCATCGTGGACGAAACGCGTCCGCAATTGCGCTTCGAGCCGCCCACCCTCGAAGTCTTCGTCCGCAGCAATCGCACCGCCGGAGCCGAGTATTCGATTCTTCCCAGCGAGCGCGGCGACGTTCGCCTGGGTCGCACATTCATCCGCTATCAAAGCGCAATGCGCCTCGCCGAGCGCTGGGCCATCGCCGAAACCTCGCAAGTCGTCTGCGTCCTGCCCAATATCGAAGAAGCTAAAAAACACACGCTCTACTTAATTCGCAGCCGCCAAGTGGAACTCGAAAAGCGCCGCCGCCATCAACGCGGCCTCGGACGCGAATTCGACAGCATGCGCGAGTACCGCGAGGGCGACGAAATTCGCGACATATCCTGGACCGCCACCGCACGCCGCCATCATCTCGTCACTCGCGTCTTCCAGATCGAACGCAGCCAAGCCGTCTGGCTCGTCCTCGATGCGGGCCGCCTGCTGCGCGCGAAGGTTCAGGAACCAGGCCGCGAGCTTCGTCTCTCGAAGCTCGATTACGCTGTCACCGGCGCGCTTTCTCTCGCGCAGGTCGCCATTCACTGCGGCGATCGCGTCGGCCTACTCGCCTACGGCCGTCGCATTCAGCAAAATGTAAACGCCGCGCGCGGTGTCCGCCAGGTTCGCGCAATCCTCGAATCTCTTGCGCGCGTCAAAAGTGAAGTTCTCGAAGCCGACCACGGCCGCGCCGCGCACACGCTGTTGACCACCCAAAAACGCCGCAGCCTGGTCGTCTGGCTCACTGATTTTGCCGAGACCGCCACGATTCCCGATGTAATCGAATACGCGATGCACCTGACTTCGCGCCACCTCGTCCTTTTTGCCGCGATGGCGCAACCAGATTTGAACGCGCTCGCTGCAGCCACTCCGCAAACGAAGGACGACATGTACCGCCACGCCGCCGCTCTCGAAATCGCGCAGCGCCGCGATTTGCTCCTCCGCAGCCTTCGCCAACGCGGCGTCCTCACCCTAGAAGTGATGCCCGGAATGTTGGCCAGCTCAATCGTGAATCAATATCTCGACATCAAAGAGCGGAACCTGCTCTAGCGCAAATTGTGTTCGGCAGCGGCAGTTCGCTGTCATCCCGAACCCCGACCCGGTCGGGGTGAGGGATCTGCATTTTTTTATTCCGGCGGGAAAAGAGCGGAATCTTCCGTAAGGTTAGTAAGCAGAAGCCGGCCGAGGCTTGCGCGCCATATTCAAATAAACCACCAGCGCCGTAAACATCACGCCGGCAAACAAAAACTTCGACCAATCGGGCATGTCCGAAGGCGAAAGAAATCCTTCAATAATCCCAGCAACAAAAAGCAGTGGAATCGTTCCCAACAAAAGCTTCGCCGCGCGCCCACCGGCCCGTGCCAGCGATTCGCGCCGCGGCAATAACCCGGGGAAAAGCATCCCACAGGCGATTTCCAATCCCGCGCCTCCGGCGATAAAAATTGCAGGCAGCTCGAGAACTCCATGCGGCGCAACAAAACTCCAAAGCTGCTCCGCCATTCCCGCATGCCAGGTCGCCGCGCCAATCACGCCAATGAGCAAGCCGTTCAACAGCATCATCCAGATCGTGCCCACACCCGCCGTGACCCCGTAAGCAAAAGCCGCGAACGCAACAAATAGGTTATTCGTCATGATCCGGGAGGAAGCCAGCGGCTTCATTGTCACAATCGAATGCGTCCACATCTCGCGCCGCTCGATGGTCTCCATCATTTGCGCGCCCAGCACGCGATGCGCAAACGCCGGATCGCGCAGCGTCACTGCACAGGCCGCGATTGCCGCCAAGGCAAAAATCAGGAATGCCAGCGTCGTCTGCGGCAGCGTCTCGCGAAAAACCTGCGGATACGTCTGCGAATAAAATCGCGCAATGCCGCTGATCTTTGCTTTGTGCCCCATGTAGATGAGATTATGCGCCCGGCCGAGCAACTGGTTGAGATACGCGGCAAGTTGCGTGCTGGTGACGTCCTCGCGCACCGCTGCAAGATCGGACGCCGTCTGGCGATATAATAGTCCCAGTTCCTGCAGCTCGCGGTGACTCAGCGCCGCTATCCCGCGCGCCCGCGATTGATTCACGAGCAGTTCAAGCCGCGACCAATATGGCTTTCGCTTCTCCAGCCATCGGGTAGAGATCATGTCTTCACTGCCGCCATCTTCGGCGCCTTATTCGGGCCCCTACGCCGACAAGCTTACCATCGAAACTCCGGAGCAAACGGACCTCGAATTCAACATCGCCGGAGTAGGCAGCCGTTTCCTCGCTCTCGCTCTCGACACTCTCATCCAAATCGTAGCGATCATCGTGTTCGTCTTCGGCGGAGCCGTGATCTTTCGCGCGCTGCTTCCGTTCGAGTCCGGCGCCACCTGGGCGATCGCGTTGCTTTGGGTCGCACTATTTCTAATTTTCATCGGTTATTTCGCCATCTTCGAAGCCGTTTGGAACGGCCAGACGCCCGGCAAGCGCATCATTCGCATCCGCGTTATCAAAGATACCGGCAGGCCCATCGCGCCGTCGGAGGCGGTGGCTCGCAATCTCATGCGCCTCGTCGATCAAATGCCGGTGTTATTGTATGGCGTAGGAATCGTCAGCGCGCTGATCAGCCGTCAGAACAAACGCCTCGGCGACTTCGTCGCCGGCACCATCGTAGTCCACGAGCAGGAACTTCGCGATTTCCGCCCGCTCTGGCAAGCGCCCGCGAATTCCTCGGCCGCAAGCTATGGCGCCGACAAACTCACCGCCGAACAATTCTCGCTGATCGAAACGTTTCTCAATCGCCGCGAAGCGCTCCCTCCCGACGTCCGCTTTCGCATGGCCGAACAAATAGCCACCAGCATCAAACCGAAACTAAGCGTACCCCCCGCCATGATGCCCACCAGCGAAAAACTCCTCGAGGCCGTCGCCGCGGAACGCCGCGCCTCCGCCAAATATCTGTAAATTAATCCACCAATCGTCTTTCGACACCGCCTCAAGCGATGTCCCGTAGGGGCGCTGCTTGCTGCGCCCGCCCCACGCCAATCTCATCGCAACTCGCGCCACAATTCCAAAGCGCACGCAATCGAAACCACGGCCAATCCTACTCCAATCCCCAAATGCCCCAGCAACATCTTCCCCACCCCAAACAACGCACAATAAACCATCACGCACCCAAGCACCCAACATCGAAAATTCCGCCCAAGATCATGCGTCTCCGGAACATCGTTCATCCGGGCCGCAATCCGCCGCCAACCCCGCGAATCCGGACGCGCCTTGCGATAAAACGACTCCAGCGTCTCCTCAGGCTCAGGCCGCGTCAAAAATGTCACCGCAATCCACACAATCGTAGTAACTAGCGTAGTAGTCAGCGCACTCTTCGCAAACACCACCGTGCTCGATCCCGCAAACAAATGCGGCCGGTGCAACACCGCCGCCCAAAATCCCTCCCATCGCAGCAATACCGCGACGCACAGCGATGTCGCCATCGCCGAAATCTCACTCCATGCATTGATCCGCCACCAATACCATCGCAGCAAATAAACGCTGCAACTCCCCGCGCTCAATTCCAGCACCACCTGCCATCCCGTTCGAATCGACGCAAGCTGCGCCGAAACATACCCCGTCGCCACCACCAGCAGCAGCGTCACGACCTGCGAGGCATGCACGTAATGCCGTTCGCTCTCGCCGCGCCGCAAAAACCGCCGGTAAAAATCCGCCACCAAATAGGAACTTCCCCAGTTCAATTGCGTAGCAATCGTAGACATGAACGCCGCCAAAAATCCCGCGAGAATCACACCTCGCAACGCGTGCGGCACGTGCTCGTTCACGATCATCATGTAGCTCGATTCCGGATGCGCCAATCCCGGATACAAAACAATCGCCGCCAGCGCCGTCAGAATCCACGGCCACGGACGCAGCGCGTAGTGCGCGATGTTGAACCACAGCACTGAAAAAAGCCCCTCGCGCTCGCTCCGCGCGCTAAAAATTCGCTGCGCAATGTACCCCCCGCCGCCCGGCTCAGCCCCCGGATACCAGAACGCCCACCATTGAATCCCGAGATACACGATGAACGTAATTACCGGCAGCGTCCACACCGCCTCGCTCGCAAATCCGCGCGAGAAATCCGGAAAGAACGCCAGCGGATCCGCAGCTCCGCTCGCCCCGCGCATCGCTTCGATCTTCGCCGTCATCGGACCCAACCCGCCCGCTGCAGCAACCGCGTAATAAGCCACCGCAATCACAATCCCCATCTTCAACACGAATTGAAACAAATCCGTCCAAAGAACTCCCCACAACCCACCCAGCGCGACGTACAACCCCGTAAACGGAATCAAAAAGAAAATGCACGCAACGAGCGCCTGCCCATCCGCACCCGCAAACGACGCGCCAAAAATTCCGCTCAAAAACCTCGCAAACCCTCCGAGCCAATTCCACCGTGCCATCGTCGGCCCCAAGGTCGTCGAGACGATGCTCGTCATAGCCCGCGTCACCCACCCCAAAATCACG
This sequence comes from uncultured Acidobacteriota bacterium, assembly GCA_963841235.1. Lineage (GTDB taxonomy): Bacteria > Acidobacteriota > Terriglobia > Acidiferrales > UBA7541 > Palsa-147. The sequence continues at coordinate 139,067 of CAWJBU010000008.1, forward strand.
CAGTTCATCAGCAACCCGAGATACACCGCGCGAAACCCGCGCAAAAACGCCGCCGGTCTCCCCGCATAGCGCATCTCCGCAAACTGCACGTCCGTCATCAACCCCGACCGCCGCCACAATTTCGCAAAGAAAAACACCGTCATCATTCCCGACAGCAGAAACGCCCACCAGATCCAATTCCCGGCAATCCCCTGCGAATAAACAATCCCCGCAACCACCAGCGGCGTATCCGCAGCAAAGGTAGTCGCCACCATCGATGTCCCCGCGAGCCACCACGACACCTTTCGTCCCGAAACAAAATAATCCTCCGTGCTCGTCCCCGCCCGCCGCCGGAAATACAACCCGAGCAGCAAAGTGATCACGAAGTAGGCAAGAATCGCCGTCCAATCCAGCACAGTGAAAGTCATATTGGCCCGCAGTTATCACACGTGTTGGCCCTCGGCGCAACCTCCGAGTACCCGCGCTCGTGGTACGATTTCGGCCTGTGTCAAAAGTCGATCTCTACAACACCACCTACGGAAATTCCGCCGACGAAACCTATCGCCGGGTGCGCCTCGAAACCTACGGCCAAGACTTCGGGCAAACGAGCTGGACCACCCTGGAAGAATTTCACGAGATCGCAAGCGCTCTCGAGCTACGCCGCGAATCACACGTACTCGAAATCGGCTCAGGCGCGGGCGGCTGCGCGATCCACTTCGCGGAATCCGCAGGCTGCCGTGTAACCGGAGTAGACGTGAATCGCGAAGCCGTCCAAAGCGCCGCCGCTCTGGCCGAGGCCAAAGCCCTCTGCAATCAAGTCAATTTCATCCAGCACGACGTCTCAAAAGGCCTTCCATTCGAGCCCAGCACTTTCGACGCCATTTATTCCAACGATGCGTTCTGCCACATTCCCGATCGCCCCAGCTTCCTCCGCGAGTGCCAGCGCGTCCTGAAACCACTCGCCCGAATAATTTTCAGCGATGCGCTGGTCATCACCGGCGCACTCTCGAATGAAGAACTCGCCGCGCGCACTTCGATTGGACACTTTCTAATCGTCCCGCAGGGCGAAAACGAGCGGCTCCTCAAAGAGGCCGGCTTCCAAGTTCTCCGAGGCGACGACACCACTTCGAACGCCGCCGCGATCGCAAAGCGCTGGCACGACGCCCGCGCACGCAGAAAGACCGCCCTCGTCGAGATTGAAGGCGAATCCAATTTCAGCGGACTGCAGCGATTCCTCCTCTGCGTCCATACGCTCACCAGCGAAAAGCGCCTCTCCCGCTTCCTCTACCTCGCCGCCAAGCCCTAGCCCGCTACGAAACTCCCGCTCGCGCCCCGCGTGTATCGCCTCCCGGCGCTGGTGTAAGATGGCATGTCCTCGAAATATAGCCGGCTGCGTTGAGCCTCTCTCGCGATCTCCGCCCGGCTGGAAGGCATCGTTCGCCGCATGACGCCGAACACAGTGGAATGCCCGCGGTGCCATTCCACGAATCCCGCCACCGCACCTCAATGCCAGAAATGCAATCTTCCGTTCGCCGCCGATGACGCAACCATGGGCGTCACCGCCCCGATGAAGACTCCGTCTAACGCAACGCAAGACTCCGATATCGCCTTTGCCTCCGACATGACTACTCCCGCCACCGGCGCCCCCAGCGGCTGGTCGAGCCCCAATGCGGGCGGCGCAACCTCAGCCCCCATCGCCACCGGCACAATTCTCGGCACGCGCTACGAAATCCTGAATCTCCTCGGCCAGGGCGGCATGGGCGCAGTTTACAAAGCCAAAGACCGCGAACTCGAGCGCTTCGTCGCCCTGAAAGTGATTCGTCCGGAACTCGCCGTCGATCCCGAAATATTGCATCGCTTCAAGCAGGAACTGATCCTGGCCCGCCAGATCACCCACAAAAATGTCATTCGCATTTTCGATCTCGGCGAAGCCGACGGCATCAAGTTCATCACCATGGAGTTCATCGAGGGACAGGATCTCAAAAATCTTGTCACCACCTCGGGCAAGCTTCCCTACGAAGAAATCGTCCGCATCATGGAGCAAGTCGGCCTCGCCCTCGAAGCCGCGCATGCCGAAGGCGTAGTCCATCGCGATCTCAAGCCGCAGAACATCATGATCGACAAGTCCGGCAAAGCCGCCGTCATGGATTTCGGCATCGCCCGCTCCATCGAGCCCGGCGCCATGACCATGACGCAAACCGGCATGCTCGTCGGCACGCCCGATTACATGTCTCCCGAGCAAGTCATGGGCGAAAAAGTGGACGCCCGCTCCGATCTTTTCACCTACGGCGTGATTCTCTACGAGCTCCTCACCGGCGCGACGCCTTACAAAGCCGATTCCGTGCAAGCCACGATGTTCAAGCGCACGCGCGATCGCGCCAAGCCGCCCATCGAAGTCGACGCGAAGATTCCTTCCGCGTTGAGCAACATCGCTACGAAGTGCCTCGAGATCGATCCCCAGGCTCGCTATCAATCGGCGCGCGAAATTTTGACCGATTTCGAAGCCTGGCGCGGCGGCGCAAAGCCGACCCCGACGAAAATCGTCGAGCGCCCAGCCGCCACACCTTTACCGTGGAAGATGATCGGCATCGGTATTGCCGCTGTCGTGCTTTTGGGCGTCGGCGGATTTTTATTTTTCGGCCGCTCCTCGAATTCCGGCGCGCCGGGCGCGCCCGCCGTTTCTCTCGCCATCATTCCCTTTCACAACGCCTCGGGCGATCAATCTCTCGATTGGCTCGGCTCAACCGTCGCCGAAGTTCTCAGCACCGGCGTAGGCGAATCCGCCAGCCTCCGTATGGTCTCCTCCGAACGCGTCGGCCAGATGCTCCGCGACCTGAAAATCTCGCCCGACACCACTCTCGACACCCCCACCATTCACAGTCTCGCCGATCTCAGCAAAGCCGACGATGTCGTTTGGGGCCGCTACGCCCGCCTCGGCGATCAGATTCGCATCGAAGCCACCCTCGACGACGTCAAGAGCGGCCACTCCATCAAGCTCACCGAATCCGGCGCCGAAAAAGACATCCAAACCACGCTCGATCAACTCGCCGGCGATATTCGCAAGAATCTCTCCCTTTCCCGCAGCAGCATCAAAGAACTCCAGGCTCAATCGTTCAAACCTTCTACTTCCTCCGTCCCCGCTCTCCGCGATTACGATCTGGCTCTGCAACTCCAGCGCCAGGGCAATCTTCTCGACGCCGCAAAACAATTTAATTCCGCCGTTCAAGCAGACCCCAATTTCGCCCTCGCCTTCTCCCAGCTCGCGCAAACCTACTCGAAGTTGGGCCAGGACAACGACGCCGAAGAAGCCTCCCGTAAAGCCGTAGCTCTCAGCAGCAGTCTTCCAGCTCCCGAAAAGTTTCTCATTCAAGCCGGCCACGAGCGCATTCTGAAGAACTACCCCAAAGCAATCGAAGCCTACGAAAATCTGGCAAAAGGCTCGCCGAATGACGCCGACGTTCTCTTCGATCTCGGCGGCATGTACGAAAAAGTCGGCGAATACGACAAAGCTCTAGCTCAATTCACCAAAGTCGTCGAGCTTGATCCCAAGCGTATCAACGGCATTCGCGCCAAGGGCCGCGCTGAAATCGAAAGCGGCAACGCCCAAGCCGGCCTCGACGATCTGACCCACGCGCAAACGCTCGCCAACGAACTTGGCAACGAAGAAGAGAAAGGTGAAATTTTTCAGGCCATGGGCGTCGCCTATTCCGTTCTCGGAAAGCTCGACGACGCCCTCCGCAGCCTGCAGGATTCTCTCGCCATCAAACAAAAGCTCGGCCTGAAGCGCGGCATCGCCGACAGCCTCGAAATGATCGGCTCGACCTACTTGTCTCTCGGCAAATCCGATCTCGCTCTGAAGAATTACAACGACGCGCTGGCCGTCCGCAAAGATATTGGCGATAAAGCTGGCACCGGCGACGTTCTCAACGATCTCGGCCAGTGCTACACCGAGCGCGGCCAGTACGATGATGCCCTGAAACTTTTCAAGCAAGCCCTGCAGGTGGAAGTGGACGTCGGCGACGAAAATAACAAAGGGATGGTTCTGAACAATATCGGCAACACTTATTTATCGAAAGGCGATTACGAAAACGCGCGCACATTTTTCTCGCAGTCGCTGGAAATCAGGGAGAAGCTGAAATTCCCTTCCGACATTGCCGATACGAAACACAATCTCGGCGACACTTTTACCGGCCTCGGCCAGTACGATCAGGCGGTTCCGCAATATTTGAGCGCACTGGATCTCCGGCGCACATCCTCCGATAAACTTGGTATTGCCATCGAATCCGCCAGTCTCGGCGTCCTCTACGGCTATCAAGGCCGGCTCGGCGCCGCTCTCAGTTCAGAGGAAGACGCCGTCAAAGCCGTGCGCGACATTCCTGATGACAAAGGTTGGCTTCCCGAAATCTTGAGCGATTACGGCAACGCTCTGGCTCAAGTGGGAAAATTTGACGACGCGCAGAAAGCCCTCGGCGAATCTCTCAGCGTAGCGCAGAAACGAAAAGACAACGCGCGCATCGCTGCCGCGCAAGGCTTCCTCGGCGACAACTTCTACTATCGCGGCGATTTCAAATCCGCCGGCCCGCTTTACGATCAATCCCTGCAGGCCGCACAACACACTTCCGACGCGCGCCAGATTCTCGTCTCGAAAATCAACGCCGCAAAACTCAGCGTCAAGCAAGGCCGCTTCGCTCCCGCGGCCACATCGCTCGAGAAACTCAGCGACGATGCCAATGCACTCGGCGCAAAATATCTCGCCGCCGAATGTTCCGTCTATCGCGGCGAAGCACTAATGAACCTCAAAGATTTCACCCACGCCCAGCAAGAGCTGCAGAACGCCATCAATCGCAGCGACACTCTCGGCCTAAAAGCCATTCAAGCCCAGGCTCAATATCTCCTCGGCCGCACCCTGCTACTCTCCGGCAAATCCGCAGACGCGACCGACCACTTCAAGCAAGCTCGCCAGCTAGCCGACGAGATCCAAAAAGAATCCAAGTCCGACACAATCACAAAACGAAGTGACCTGGCCCCCATCTACTCCCAACCGGCCCAATAATCCTCACTCATTCCGTCCTCTGCGCCCTCAGCGTCTCGGCGGTAATCCCGTCCTATTTCCCCACCCTAACAATCAACTTCCCAAAATTCTTCCCCTTCAAAAGCCCCAGAAAAGCCCCCGGCGCATTCTCGAGCCCCTCCACCACGTCCTCGCGATACTTGATCTTCCCCTCCCGCATCCATCCCGACATATCCCGCACAAAATCCCCCATCCGCGCCATATGATCCGACACGATAAATCCGCTAACCTTCAGCCTCCGCGCCAGCAGAAACAGCCAGCTCGGCCCCGGCGCCAGCGAAGTATCGTTGTAATGCGCGATCAATCCGCACACCGACACGCGCCCAAAATCATTCATCAAAGGCCAAATCGTCTGCAGCACCACACCGCCCACATTCTCGAAATTCACATCAATCCCCTTCGGGCAAGCCGTTCGCAAATTTTTCGCCATCAAAGGGTCGCGATGATCCACGCAAGCATCAAATCCCAACTCCTTCACCACGTACTCGCACTTCTCCGCGCCCCCGGCAATCCCCACCACCCGGCAACCTTTGATCTTCGCAATCTGCCCCACCACCGATCCCACCGCCCCCGAAGCAGCCGACACCACCACCGTTTCCCCAGGCTTAGGCTGCGCCAAATCCAGCAACCCCACATAAGCCGTCATCCCCGGCATTCCCAAAATTCCCAACGCATAAGAAAGCGGCGCCGCCTTAGGCGCCAATTTCCGCAAAGTCTTCCCCGGCAAAATCGCAAATTCCTGCCACCCGCCAAATCCCGACACACTGTCGCCCTTCGCAAATCCCTCCGCCCGCGACTCCACCACTTCCCCCACTGTCCCGCCAACCATCACCCCGCCCACATCCACCGAAGCCGCATAAGATCGCCCCTCATTCATCCGCCCGCGCATGTAAGGATCGAGCGAAAGAAACAAAGTCCGCACCAGCACGTCTCCATCTGCGAGCGCCGCCACTTCCCGTTCCACAATTTCAAAATTCGCCGCATTAGGCTCGCCCGAAGGACGGCTCTTCAAAAGCACTTGCCGGTTCTTAGTCATAAAATCTCCCAAGAAAATCCAGAGAATCGCAACAGCCGAGCATCTTAGGTCGCACCCGCATCCGAGTCAAACAACTCTCCACGACTGTAGCTGCAAAGTGAGAATGTCCGGTTTGTGCAAAGTAGAAATGTCCGCTTTTCTAGGGGCCGGGAGGCCCCATGGAAGAGGAGCGGATCGAGTTGAGCGCGAGAGAGCGAGAGCGATTGAAGATTCTGCACGAAGTCGAGCAAGGGCATCTGCGGCAGATCGATGCGGCAGACCGTCTGCGGCTGAGCGATCGCCAGGTGCGGCGCTTGCTGGGGCGTCTGCGCGACGCGGGGGATCGCGGGTTGGTGCATCGGCTGCGCGGACGTCCCTCGAATCGCAAGATTCCTGAGGACCTCCAGCAGCGCAGTCTGCGACGATTGCGGCTGCCGGCTTATCGGGGGTTCGGTCCTACGCTGGCCGCCGAGCATCTGGCGCGACACGGTCTAGCGGTGAGCCGGGAGACGCTGCGGAAGTGGATGAACGCCGCCGGACTGCGGGCGTCACGCCGCCGGCACGGGAAGCCGGTGCATGTGTGGCGCCCGCGCCGTGCTGCGTTCGGCGAATTGGTGATGATGGACAGCTCGCCGTTCCGCTGGCTGGAAGAGCGCGGCCCGGCCTGCCAGCTGATTGCGCTGATCGACGACGCCAGCAGCCGCGTCTGGGGCCGCTTCGCGCGGCACGATTCGAGCGAAGAAAATCTGCGCACCCTGGGCGGCTGGCTGGAGCGTTACGGGCGGCCACTCGCGTTATATACCGATAAAAACGGCCTGTTCGTGACCTCCCGGCCGGTGCAGTGGCAAGAGCAGTTGCACGACACTCCGCCACGCACGCAGTTCGGCCGCGCGCTGGCGGAACTGGACATCGAGTGGATCGCCGCGCACTCTCCGCAAGCCAAAGGGCGCATCGAGCGGCTGTTCAAGACGCTGCAAGACCGGCTGGTGAAAGAAATGCGCGTGGCGGAAATCGCGACGCTCGAGCAGGCCAATCGCTTTTTGGAAATCACTTTTTGGCCGGACTGGAGCCAGCGCTTTGCAGTCGAACCCGCGCAGCGCAGCGACGCGCACCGAAGTTTGCAGCGCGAGCAGCGACTGGAACAAATTCTCAGCGTGCGGGCGGCGCGCATCGTGGCCTCCGACCACACCGTGAAATGGGAGGGCCAACGGTGGGGCGTGCCGCGCGAACAAGTCTGTGCCGGATTGCGCGGCGCGCACGCCGAGATCGAGCGGCGGCTCGACGGCACGCACTGGCTGCGCTTTCGCGGCCGTTACGTGCCGCTGAACCCCTGCCCGCACACGCCGCGATCGGCAAGTCCTTCCGGCCTACGGCCTCCAGGCCTTGCCGATCGAAAACCAAAACCCCCAACCAAGAGCAAACCCAAATACAGTCCACCTCCCGAACACCCTTGGAGAAGACCCTGGAAGCGGACATTTCTATCTGGCGAAAAACCGGACATTTCTACTTTGCGTTGACAACAACTCTCCACGACAACTCTGCGCCCTCTGCGTCTCTGCGGTGACCGTTGGCCGGAACCTCCAAGCACGAATTTGCATCCCATAGTCGGGAGTTCGCCGTATTGCCAATCCGCTCGCTCAAGATCTAATTTCAGACTGCTCGCCGGAAAGAGCCAGCAAGCGGCGAACCAAAAAATCAAGAGACACGAAAGGAAAAGCCATGCCAGAAGATGAAGTGATCCAAAGAGCTCACGAAGACGCCGCCGAAGGCAAATCTCCCTCCACACAAGCCGGCGAATTCGTCCGCGAAGAAATCGAGCACGTCCGCGAAGGCAAGCACGGCGCCCGCTCCGTCAAACAAGCCATCGCCATCGGCCTCTCCAAAGCCCGCCGCGCCGGCGTAAAGCTCCGAGCCCCAAGACGCGGCTCGCAATCCCGCAAAGTCCGCGCCCAAGCCGCCCGCGACCTCCGCAAGGGCCGCCACCCCCGCCGCAAAGTTTCGAGGACGCGTTCCCGCGCCGTCAAGCGAGCCCTGAAACGCGAAAGCACCAGCACCGCCTCAAGAAGCGCTCTGGCCCGCCAAGCCCGCTCCAGCGCCCGGCGCCGCGGCCCAGCCGCCCGTCACCGCTCCGCCGAGCGCGCCGTTCACACCAAAGGCAAGCGCGGCCTGCATCTCGCTGCCGTGAAGGCAGCCCGCACGCGCCAACGCCACCGCCGCGCCGCCTGATAATTCCGCACCCGTAGGGGAGGGTCTTCAGACCCTGCGGCGCCGCACCGCCGTCGAAGGGCAGACCCTCCCGCAGTTCGGCCCTCCCGCTGCCCTCAATCCGAACTCAGCGCCCTCTGCGTCTCTGCGGTAATTCTTCCAATCCCCCACCTACGTATTTCCGCAATCAGTACCATACCGCCCCACGCAATTAAATGCTAGTCTACGGCGAGAATTTATGACCGAAGCGGACAACTCGAGGAGAAGCGGCCAAGCCTCAGCGGCGTAGCGCGCGAGCCGGTCCGCGAGGAGGCTCAAAGGACCCGAAATCCGGCCCGCAACGTTTGATCGAAATGTTTCGATTAGAAACGACCCCCATCCTTTGTTTTCTTAGGCTTACGGACGATTCTATTCGACCACATCGTTCCGATTAGAGCGAATGAAAATCGAACCCACTTTCGCGCCCAAGCGTGGCAACGTTTAGACATGTCAGCGCGCGGCGCCACAGTCCCCGGCTAGAGGTCTGCGTACTCCGGCTTTTCAGCCGTAGGAGCGCCGCTTGCTGCGCCCTCGACGACCACGAGTCGACGCTAGGGATGGGACATGCGCGGAATGAACGCTGAAATGACCTGATTTAAGCGCCCGGCTACTCTTTCCGCGCGGCATTCTTCGGCAGCACATTCTGATTTAACCGGAAGAAATTCGTGGGATCGTAATGGCTCTTCACTTTCACCATGCGCTCCCAGCGCTCATGGTAAGCCTCGGGCACGCGGTCCTGCTCGTCGCCGCTCATGAAGTTCACGTAAACGCCGGGCTTCATCGCCGGGCGCAGCGCGGCAAAAAGATTGCGCACCCAAGCAACATTCGCGGCGTCTTCCTGCGGGTCCACCCAATCCGCAAGGAGATTGGTGATGAATGGCGCGCTGCGATCGCCGAAAGCCGTCTCCGACGCCGCCACTCGCCCCGCCGCGCCGCCCAGATACGCAAGCTCAATCTGTGTATTCGGCGAAGGAATCGAAGGCAGCGCATCCACCATGATCTGCATGGTGCGATCGTCAAGCGCCGTGAAATAACCGGACTTGGTGTAGTAGCGGCGGCCATGAGGGAAATCTGCATCGGCCATCGTCTGCAGCGCGAGGAACGACATCGTCTCCTTGGTCCGCGCGAAGTGCTTGCCGACCGAAAAGACGCGCTCGATGCAGCGATTCCCCTCCTCGGGCTCGCCGAACCACGCCAGCGAAAGGCTCGCCGCCGGCTTGCCGCGAATCTCAGCGGGAATCGCAGACGTCGAAGGCGCAAGCCGCAGCGAAATATTCCATTTCAGCGCATCGGGCGCGCCAGGCATGAACTCTCGCCAATCGCGCAAGATGCGAAAGATATCCTCGCCAATGCAATACGAAGTCGCAAGCAGCACCGACGTCAGTGGATGCAGGCGCACTTCGAATTCCGTCACCACTCCGAAATTTCCGCCGCCGCCGCGCAATGCCCAGAACAAATCGGCATTCTCGCGGCCGTTAGCGCGCACGACCGATCCATCCGCCGTCACCAGCGTAAATCCTTCGACGTTGTCGCACGAAAGCCCGAACACGCGCGTCAACCAGCCCGTTCCGCCGCCGAGCACCAGCCCGCCTGCGCCCGTATGCGACACCACGCCCGCGGGAAACACCAGCCCCGCCTGCTGCGTCACCGTGTCCACGGTTCCGAGCAGCGAACCTCCCGCGAATCGCGCGCGCCGCGCCTGCGCATCCATCGACGCCGCTCCGCATCCGCGACAAATCAATCACCAGGCCATCATCGCAACTGCTGAATCCCGCGAGGCTATGCCCGCCGCAGCGCACCGCCGTCAGAACGCCCGCGGCAGCCGCCGATTTCACCGCCAATTGCACGTCGGCCACATCCGCGCACCGCGCGATCAATCCGGGCCGCCGCTCCACCATCGCGTTCCAAATTTTGCGCGCGTCGCCGTACTCGGGATCCTCCGGGCGCAGTAGCTCGCCCGTGAATTTTCCGCGGAGCGCTGCGAAGACTTCGCTGATGGGCGTGCTCATCGAGTGTCTGCCCGGAGATCTCGGGCGAGGAGAGATTCTACGATGATGGCTCGCGATATCAATCGCGAACGGTCAAATCCAGATTCTTTTCGAGCACGCCGAGCACCGCGCGCACATCTTCGAGCGTGTTGTAGAGATGAAACGAAACACGCAGACCGTCCATGCGATTCGAGGACACGATTTGGCTCGCCGCGAGTTTCTTCACCATCGCGTCCGAATCTTTCATCTGCAGCACCACCAGCGGCCCGCGCGTGTCGGATGGCGTCTTGGTCCTGATCTTCAATTGCCGCGCGCCCTCGAGCAAAGCCTGCGCGAGGCTGGCCACATGCGCCGCGATCTTCTCCGCGCCGACGCTTTCAAGCAAGTCCATCGCCGCCGGAATCGCGTACACGTTCGGCACCGGCGGAGAGCCCATCTCGAAGCGCCGCGCCGACGTCGCCGGATCAAAATGCTTCACGTCAAACGCAAACGGATTTTGCTGGCCAAACCACCCGGTAATCGTCGGAGTGAGCGTCTTGATCAACTCCGGCCGCACGTACATAAACGCGATCCCCGAAGGAGAGAGCAAATACTTCAACGCACCGCTGACATAAAAATCCAAATCGAGCGCCTTCACGTCGACAGGCCGCGTTCCGCAATCTTGATAATCATCGAGCATGACCAGCGCGCCGCGTTCGTGCGCAATTTTCGCCACCGCGCCCGGGTCGGAGCGAAAACCGTTCATGAAGCAGATGTGCGTGAGCGGCACGATCAGCGTCTGCGCATCAATGGCACCCGCGTAAGCATCGGCAGGGATGCGCCCGTTCTGCGCGGACAGGAATCGAATCTCGGCGCCGCGCGGCTGCTGCGCCAGCCAGATCTGTCCCATGGTCGGGAATTCGAATTCGCCCATCACCACTTTTTTGCGCTTTCCGAATGTGAGCGCGCTGGCGATGCCATTGATTCCCGCCGATGCGCTGGGGATCACCGCCACTTCCTCAGGTGCCGCGCCGATGAAGCGCGCGAACGCAGTCCGCGCTGCTTCATATTGTTCGACCCAAACATCCCATGGCGAGCCGTTTTCGTTCCAACTGCGGATGTGCTCGAGCAGCGACGCTTCGACGGCGTCGCTGAGCGCCCCCTGCGAGCACGAATTCAAATAGATTTTCTTTTTGAAAACAGGAAACCGCGCGCGAACCGATTCGATTGCAGACGTGGTGGGCAAGTTAGAGACCTCGTAACTGAAGGAGCATACCAGACCAAAGAAAACTCAGGGACGAAGAAGCCGTACCAGGAGCGCAGCCTGGGCCGCGCTCCTTGTCCCCTGGGTACGGGTCAGGAAATACTCCATCAGAACAACAGCTTCACATGCTGCTGGAATTTCCGCCGCGCGGCCGCGCCTAGAAGGGGTGGCAGTCATCTCCTGGCCCGGCCTCTCGCAAAGGCACCGTATAACGCACACAAATGCCATGTCAAGAGCATATTTATTGTATACCATCTCAATTCGATTGACAGCAGCGAACAGGTTGGAAAGAATTCGCAAGCCTTGGGCGGGGGAGCCGGGCCTGCAGTCGCCAAGTTCCCGGAGACGCGAACACAAAGGCCGATATGAAACGCAGAACGAAGTTCCACTATCTCGATCATGCTTCGATGGGACGGCCGGCACGGCGCACGCTCGAGCGGCTGCACACTGCCCTGTCGAATCTTGGCACGTTCTCTTCGACCGGAACCCTCGAGACCTTGAAGCAGTTCGACGCCGTCGAGAAAGCGCGGACGCGCGTCGCACAGTTTGTTCACGCCGATCCGGCGAACATTCTTCTCGTCGGCAACACGTCGCAAGCACTGGGAATGATCGCCGCAGCGCTGCCCATGTCGCGCGGTGACAATATTTTGATGGCAGACATCGAATTCATGGGCGCAACAGTCGCGTGGCGCGGTGCTTGCCGCCGCGCGGGCGTTGAGATCGTGCCGGTTAAGACGACGGGCGGAAAAGTTGTCGCCGAGCAGATTGCAGCGCGCGCGAACTCGCGGACACGGGCGATTCTCATCAGCTCGGTGCAGGAAGTGAGCGGCTGGCGCGCGGACTTGCGGGCGATCAGCGACGTCGCCGCGAAATGCGGTGCATTTGTGATCGCCGACGGAATTCAAGAAGCCGGCGCGCGGCCGGTAAATTTCCCTGAGTTGGGCGTGGATGCGTTTTGCGCCGGCGGGCACAAATGGCTGCGCAGTCCCTTTGGACTCGGATTCGCTTGCCTCGGGCCGCGGCTGCTCGAAGTGCTCGAGCCCGCGGCTCAAGGATACCTGGCGCTCGGCGAGCCGGAAGTCGGCTGGGACCGATACATGGAACTGACGGAGCGAACGCCGTTTGATTTGCCGGCGGACCGAACCGATGCTGGGCGAATGGAGACAGGTGGATATCCGAATTGGCTTGGGGCGATGGGGCTTGATGCGGCGATCGAGGATTTTCAGAAACTGGGGCCGGAGCGCAGCTGGAAGCGAATCAAGAAATTGCGGGAGCGCCTGGTGAACGGCTTGCGGGAATTGGGAATCGGATTTCTGGGAGGGCCTGAGCCGCCGGAAGGTGCGTTCGCAGGAATCGTGACATTTTGCTTGGCGGGCGGACCGGCGGAGGAGAAGAAGTTGCTCGAGGAAATGAAGAAGGCGCGGGTGTTCGCGTCGCTGCGATACGTGACCGGCATCGGTGGAATTCGAACCGCAATACACGAATCGAACAGCGATGCGGATGTGGATGCACTGCTGGATGTGGCGCGAAGATTCATGAGAAAGAGGCGGAGGTCACCGCAGAGACGCTGAGGGCGCTGAGAAAACCTGCGGAGTCTAGCGAGCGGGGCTGTAGATTTTGGCGGCGGTGTCGTGCAGGTACGCGCGGGCCATTTGCAGGGCTTGGGCTTCGGTGATTTCTTTTTCGGAGACCATTTCGGCCAGAGCTGCCGCGACTGCCAGCCTCGCAGATTTCAGGGCGAGCCAGTAGCCTTCTTCTGCGCCGTTGGCGTCGCTGAGAGGGAAGGTGTCGGAACCGAAAACAATTTTATCGGGGAAAAGTTCGAGCCACTGTTTCAGGGTGTGATGAAGTTCCGCCGGGTAGACGAAAATGCCCATCAGCGAGGAATCGAGATAGACATTTTTGCGCGCGGTGAGCCAGATGGCTTCGCTTTGGTGCGGATAGCCGCCGTGAAGAAGATCGAAGGTGACATTTTCGTAGCGCGGATCGCGAAGAATATTTTCGAGGCCCATCACGCTGCTTTCTTCGATCATGTAGAAATCACCGCCGCCGACGGAGGTGTGAATTTGCACCGGAAGATGAAGGCGCGCGGCCTCTCGCAGCAGATAGCGGAAGACATAATCCTGAAAGTCGTGGTACTCGGCGGAGGTGGGGATACCGCTCTGGCGATACTTTGCGTAGATCGCTGCGGCGCGCGATTCTTCGGGATCGTCGAAATGAAGCGAACGGAAATACGCGATTTCGAATTTGATGCCGACACCGCCGGCGGCTTTATCGGCTTCGACGATGCCTGTGACGAATTTGAGATAGTCGGGGAAATCGCTTGGGAGCTTTTCAAAATGCGCTTGCTTGAGATTTCGGGCGAGGAGTTTGCGCTCAAGAGGCAGATTCAGCTTTTGGTCGGGATTGCGTAATTCGAGTTGCTGCGCATCGAAGGGGAAAAGGAAATTATCGACGAAGAAAACCCAGCGGAAACGAGCGGGATCGAGATAGGGCGGCATCGAAACGCGATTCGCGAGGGCGGTCTCGATACCGACTTGATCGAGGATGTGAGAGAAATAGCCAGGGCCGAGTTTCGCTTTGGCGGCGGCTTTCTGGTCCACCAGCCAGCGCTGATGATCTGGGGAAAAATCGGCGTAGGGATAGTTGAAGAGAAATTTGACGGCGTCGAGGATTTCGATGTTTTCGTCGCGGAGGCGCAGCGGAGCGGAGCTGTCGGACGGAATTTCCATGGCATCGACCTCAGGGTCGTTCGCATAGCCGGGGTGGCCGTGATTGTCGAAGGCGCGGATTGATTCGATTTGAGGAAGGAGACGATTGTAGATTTCTCTGACGTCGGAGCCGGGGAGAGGCTGGGCTTGCGCGCGGGTCGATCCGGCTCCAATCGAGGACAGGAAGAGCGCGGCGATTGTCCCAAGAATCGAAAAGCGCCCGTGTCCCACGAGATTCTCCCGATCGATCTTAAAGCTAGCGACGCGCGAAAAAGTAAACGATGGTGATGAGCACGAGAAACGGAGCGAATGCGGGAACCGTGTATTGCAATCCATCGACGAAAAAAGTGCTTACGGTGATTCCGACGAGCGCCGCGATGCCGAGAATCGTGGAATAGGGATAGAAATGGATGCGCATGGGAAGTTTCGCGATGCGCTCGCGGCCGAGAGCGCGGCGAAAGGCGATGTGCGTGAGGAGAATGACGACCCAGACGAAAAACATTCCGGCGACGGCGACGCCGTAGAGCGCTAGAAATGCTTTGCCGGGTGCGTAGATAGCGAGAAGAATTGCCGCGAGCATTCCGGCGGAAGAAACCGCGAGTGCGCGGCGCGGAACTCCATTTTTGGCCAGCTTCGAGAGCGAAGCCGGAACATACTTTCCGCGCGCTAGCGAGAAAAGCATGCGCGTGGTGAGATACAAGTCGGTGTTGCAGCTCGAGAGAGCCGCGGTGATGACGACAATGTTCATGATCGTCGCAGCGAAGGGAACACCAACGGAGGAAAACGCGCGAACGAATGGGCTGGCGGTGAGGCCGGTGCCAGCACCGGTTTGGTTCCAGGGCGTCATCGCGAGCATGACGGTGATGGCGAGGACGTAGAAGAAAATCAAGCGGAAGACGATTGTGCGCATCGCTTTCGGGATGGATTTTTCGGGATTCTCGGCCTCGCCGGCGGTGACGGCGATGACTTCGACGCCCATGTAGCTGGTCACGACGAGCGTGAGAGCCAGCCAGACGCCAAGCCAGCCGTGCGGCAGGAATCCGCCGTTCGCCGTGAGGTTGGTCAGGCCGATCGGATGGCGAGTTCCGATGCCAAAAATCAGAGCGGCGCCGACTGCGATGAAAACAAGGATGGCGACGACTTTAATCAGCGCGAACCAGTATTCGATTTCGCCGAAGCGGCCAACGTGCATCGTGTTGAGCCCCACTAATCCTGCGGAGACCGAAACAACCCAGATCCACTGCGGGACGTTGGGAAACCAGAAGGAAAAATAGATCGCGACAGCGGTGACTTCTGCGCCGATGGCGATCATCTGCACGAGACCGTAGGTGGTGCGGACGGCAAAACCCGCCCAGCGGCTGAGGTAGGTTTCGGCGTAAACGCCGAATGAGCCGGCATCGGGATGCACGACGGCCATTTCGGCGAGCGAATATGCAACGATCATGGCGATAACCGCGCCCAACAGATAGCTGACGATCACGCCCGGACCTGCGAGGCGAATCGTGACGCCGCTGCCTAAGAACAGGCCGACGCCGATCGCGCCGCCGATGGCCAGCATCGTGAGTTGCCGCTGGCTGAGGCGCCGGCGCAATTCCTGAGGGGGTGACGGTGAGGAGGAGGAACTGCTGTCCGGGCCAATTGCTACCGCCGGTTCAGCGGGACCGCGAGGGCTATCCATTTTTGCTCAGCTTTTGGAGAACTTCGCTGAAGCGTTGAATTTCTTCGGACGTGTTGTAGTGCACTAGGGATGCGCGGACTGCGCCGCTCTCCATGCTGAGCGCGAGGCGCTTCATGAGCCGCGGGGAGTACATGTGACCGTCGCGCACGCCGATTTGCGCGCGGGCGAGTTCGTCGGTAACTGCCTGCGGCGAGACTCGCGGCAGATTGAAAAGGAAGGTTGGCACGCGCTCACCGACGCGCTCCTTTTGGCGAATTCCGTAGACGACGGCGCCACATTCTTCGAGAGCTCGCAAGACTTCGATCGAGAGGGCTTCCTCATATTCGCGAATGGCGGCCATGGCTTTTACCAGATTTGCACGACGGGAGTTCGATGCGCCGTCCCCGCTGATTTGTTTTCCCAGCATTGCGAGATAATCGATCGCGGCAGTCATGCCGGCGACGTTCTCGTAGACGAATGTCCCCGCTTCGATTTTGACGGGAGGCTCATTCGGGATGAAATCTTCGCGGAAGGTGGGCAGTTTTTCGAGAAGCTCGCGGCGGCCCCAGAGGAAACCCATGTGCGGGGCGAAGATTTTATATCCGGAGCAGGCGAGATAGTCGCAGCCCCAGGCTTGCACGTCGATGAGGCCGTGTGGGCCATAGTGAACGCAATCGAGGAAAAGCTCGGCGCCGGCATCGTGCGCGAATTTCGCGGCGGCGGGGACATCCACGATCGAGCCGAGTGCGTTGGAGGTGACGGTACAGGCAACGAGACGCGTCTTTGAGTTGAGTAGCGGCCACAAATCTTCGGAGTGAAGATTGCCATCGTCGCGCATCTTCCAGAAGCGGAACTTGGCGCCGGCGGGCTCGAGGGCCATCCAGGTAGCCACGTTGGCTTCGTGATCCATGTCGGTGATGACGATTTCGTTGCGTTCCGAGAGCATCTGGCCGATCGCAAGGCTGACGATGCGAATGAACGAAGTGGCGTTCATGCCGAAAGCGACTTCGCTGGGATCGCCTGCGTTCAGCAAGTCGGCGACCGCGCGCCGGCCGCGGTCGATCGTGGCGTCCACTTCCTGGCTCTGAGGATAGCGACCGCCGCGCTGGACGTTACATTCGAGAAGATGGCGCTTCACCGCATCGAATACAATTTGAGGTATTTGCGCGCCGGCGGCGTTGTCGAAGAAGACGAAGGGCGCAGCGTACTGGAGTGCCGGAAACGAGGCGCGAACCGACTCGATCGGAAACCGGGACGGCGTTTTGGTGTCCGGCGTGCCGCCGAGGGTGGTGCGCATGGGTTCCCGGGCTCCGATGTGGCGAGGCGAGCGGCCCCGCCCGATGCTCTTCCCTCACGGCTAAGATGAGCGTAGCGCAGAAGCTATACCGGCGACGTTGGCATGTCAAGAGAATGGTTCTTGTATGCGAGCGGTATACGTTTGACACGAGAGGCGAAGTTGTGAAGAATGCTGTCTGGACGGCAAAGTGCCCCGGAGGAATCGTGGCGAAAACGGCAACCCGCGGCAAATCTCAACGGCGCATCACAGTATCCATCTCCCCGCTCTTTTCTCCCGGATCGGCCGCAACGGGCGGCGCCTCGACGCTCAGTGAGAAAGTTTATCGCGCATTTAAGCGCGACATCATTCACAGTGTCTATCAGCCCGGCGAAGCTTTGAGTGAGAAAGCACTTGCGGATCGCTACAAGGGCAGCCGGACGCCAGTGCGCGAAGCGGCGGTGCGTTTGCAGAATGAGCGGCTGCTACGGATCGTGCCGAATCGCGGCTACTTCGTCGCGCAGATTACGCTGCAAGTGTTGAATGATATTTATGAGTTTCGCTGCGCGGTGGAATGTGCAGCGGCCGAGTTGGCGGCGATGAAGGGCGTGGATGCGGAATCGCTGCGCAAGCTGGGCGAATTGTCGCAAGTGACCTGCAGCTCCGACGATCGCGACAGTTGCGTTAAGTTCATCGAATCGGATACCGCGTTTCACGTGACGATTGCGCGGCTTTCGCGGAACCAGATGCTGGTGCAGGCCGTCGGCGAGGCGCGCAGCCAGATGGAACGCATTATGTTCGCCGCAATTGATATCAATTATTATGGCGAAGCGCCGGGCCGAGAGCATCGCGAGATTTTGAAAGCCATCCAAGACCGCGATCCGGAAAGAGCGCGGCAACGAATGTACGAGCACATTATTCAGTCGAAGGATAAGGTGCTCGGGCTTACGGGATTTGCTTCCCGCCGAATTTGATACCTCAGTCCATGAAGGTCCACCACGGAGTGTTTCCGAGTGAAATTTGCCTCGTAGGGAATTTCACACGCTTCTCAGCACGTCCCCATCAGCAACAGCGTGGCACCTTCGTGCCGCAGTAAAGCTCGAAGTGCTCCAGGATTGCGATTGTAGATTGCGTTGGGGCGGCACAAAAACGCCGGCAGGCTGCCGGTGCTACGGGAGATTGCCGTGACACATCGCGAGGCTGTGGCTAGGAAGAAGAAGATAGCAACCGCGCAGCAGAGCGCGATCATTCGCAAGATTATTCGGCTTGAGGAGCGGGTGTGGAAAGTGGCCCAGGACAGAGACTCGGTGGGATTTGCAGAACTCGTGCCTGGCGACGCGGTGATGATTTTTCAATCGGGGATTGTGAGGCAGCCGGAGTATCTGGCGACGATGAAGGAGCGAACTATCTCTCGCTATGAGCTTCGCAACATTCGTGGATTCATGCCCAATGCGACTACCGTCGTCCTTTGCTACGAGGCTCTGCGGCTTGGCGAACAAAGCGGAGAGGCGTTTCCAACGAACCCGGTGATCGAAAGCACTACTTGGGTCAAGCGCGGGAAACGCTGGGTCGCCATTCTGAATCAGGAAACGCCCATTCGAGCGAAATAGAATTCCCTTCCCTTGGAATTGCGCGTTACTAGTGTGCGCCCGCCGGAGTCAGCGATTTCAGCGCTTCGTCGAGATAATCGGGAGTGCCTTCGACGCGCTCGAGATGCGGATAGCGATTGCCGTCATGATATTGGATCTCGTGGGTCTCGAGCGTGTTGGCGTTCAGCGCGGAGAGTTTTATCGGTGCGGAATTTGATTTTGAATCGTGTATGGCGCGCTTTAGTTCGTCGACGGAAAATTGGCGTCCATTCACAGCGACGATTTTGAGGTACGGGCTGATGCCGGCTTCGAAGGCGGGCATGCCGGGAATCGCGTCGATTACGGTGCCGTCGCCTTTCACGTGAAGGCCGATGGATGAAGTGAAGTCGGCGCCGCCGGACTCCGCATCGCCGGCGGCGATGAATTCGTTGGGTTCGTCGTTGTAAACGAGTTGCCAGCCACCGCCGCTTATTCCGCCGATGGGAGCGTGTGGGACGGTGGAGTCTAGACGCTCGCGCAGGAAGCTGCGCCAGTCGTACGGCGCGATTCCGTTCAGCGTCGCAACGACGTCATCGAAGGTGTAAGTCTTGATGACAGGCTCGCCATCAGGCTTGGCGTAGAAGGCGTGGCAGAAATCATCCATTGAGCGGCTGTCGTTGGTGAGTTTGCGAATGGTTGCGTCCACATCGAGCCAGATGAGAACGGCCTCAGGATAGAAATCCACGCTGCGCCGGTAAGAACTCCACTCGGGCACGGAAAAATACAGAATTTGCGCGGCGTTGGCGGTGTTCTGCAGCGAGCGCCAGCGGCGGCCGGCGCGATGATCGAGCATCGCGGCAGTTTCGGCGAGATGCTCGCGAGCTTGCGCCGGCGTTACGAGTCCGCTGCGAGCGGTCAACAGCTCGCCCAAAAATTCTGTGAGCCCTTCGTAGACCCACAACAATTCGCCTTTCATCGGCTGTTGGAAATCCGGCGTGGCCAAACCTTCGGGCCGGCGAAATTGGCCGTTCCAGGAGTGCGTGAATTCGTGGGGGAAAAGCCCTGCTTCGAGGAGGCGCGCGTTGGGATCAAGCAATGTGTGCTGACGGATACGATCGTCGCTGCTTTCGTGATGCTCCTGGCCGAGGCCCATGGTGTTATCGCTGAGCGTGAGGAGGAAATGATAATCGCGATAGTGATGCGAGCGATAGAGCGCATCTGCTTCGGCGACGAGGCGGGAGTAATTTTCGAGCAGCGCGGGCGGAATATCGAGCGCCCAGGCATCGTCGGAGAGCACGTCCAACTCGTGCGGCGGCTTGATCGCGGGACTCAGCGGATAAACGCGCGTGAATTCGCCGGCCTGCACCGGCGAATCGATGAGCAGATCGAAAGCTACCGGTGAAAACGTAATCGAATTGCCGGACTGGCTCGCGACCGGGAGCGCGGTATTGAATTTCCATCCGTTCGGCAGCGTGAGAGATGGATTGTAAGTCAGGTCGGCAGCGCGCCAGCCCTTGGGATAGAGCGCTACCTGATTCCACATCAAGATGAAGAGCTTTGCGGCGCCGGATGCGCTGAAATCGATTGTCGGGCCCGGAGGCGAAATCAGAAAATCGAGCGAGGCATCGAGAGAGTTCGCGCCGGCCGGGACATCGATGTTGAACGCGTACATGTCGACGTCGTCCTGTTGCCAGAGAATTTCTTTTCCGCCGGCTGAAAAATGCAGTCCTACCAAATTCCAGATGGGACCATCAGGAGAATGATCGGCGGGCATCCACTTCGGGTAATAGAGAGTGAGCGGACCGGGCTGCGCCGGGAATTGCAGTTTTGCATGGAGAACGCGGCGAGGCGCGTCGGTAGCATCGACGGAGATTGTAATTGGACCGGGAGGCGGAGTCTTGGCGTGCGCGGATGAGCTGAGCGCCATGCACATTCCAATGACGAAAATCGTGATCCTGGTACGCCTTCCGCTCTGAATGCTCATCGAGCCCTCCGGGTGCGGATGATGCTCCCTAATGGTTGCAGCTTAGGAAATTGCGGCGAGCAAAAAAGGCTGCTCCGGAAACGTCGCTCCGGAGCAGCCGTGGGAATAGTTTGTATTCACGAAGCGAAGGCCGGCTCGGTCTTCAAAACGTGAACTTGCCCATAAATTGAATATTGCGTGGCCCGCCGACGCCGAAGTGAGAATCGAAGCTGCCGTCATCGGCGCTCGCGCTGATGGTGGTGCTGAGATCCGGCGAAGGCTCGGCGAAGTTCGGATGGTTGAATGCGTTGAAAAAGCTGGTCCGGAATTGGAAACCGAAGCGCTCGCCGAATTTAAACGTACGCTGAATCGAGAAATCCCACGATTGCAATCCCGGCGCCACGAGCACGTTCCGCGGGCAATTGCCGAACGTTCCGGCGGCTGGCTCCTCGAACGAACTTTGGGAAGCGTACGGTTGCGTGAAATCACTCAACTGATAGTGAATGGGCCCGACGCAGTCGAACCGCGTGTGGAAATTACCGACGCCGCTTTCATCGGCGAACGTGAGTAGAGGCGTGGCCAGGCCATCACGCATCGTGGTGGTGCCGGAAATCTGCCAGTCTTTGAGCACGTAGCCGAAACCGTTGTCGATCTTCGGGGATGGAATCGCGTACACGTAGGTCCAGATTAACGCGCGGCGCTGATCGAACTCGGAATTGCCATAGCTGCCCTTAAGGTTGGTGGAGTCCTGCGGAACATATCCGCTGGTGCCAAAGAAGTCCTCGACTTCTGACGCGGTGTCCAAATTGTGCGACCAGGTAAAGGAAACCTGCGTCGTGAATCCGTGAAAATCGTTGGCTCTCAGCACCGCCTGGAGCGAATGGTAATTGGCATAGCCGTTGGTGGAAATCGTGTTGATTTGGGCGAGGTCGGGAAATTGCGCCGCGAAAGGACGTGCCAATTGTTCGCACTGCGGATCGCCGAACGGGTAACTCGGCGCGCATCCCGGAGCGTAACCTGCGCCCAAAGGCGGCTGGTTGATGTCGAGGAGCTGCAATTGGTGAATGCTATGGTTTCCAACGTAGCCGAGCTGGAAGACGACGCGCTGGCTGAGCTCCTGCTGCACGTTGAAGTTCCAGAGCCTGGTGTTGGGAGTCTGCAAGTGCGGATCGATGCTTACGATATTGAACGGCGGTTGAGGTGCGCCTGTTCCAAAAATTGGCACGCCGACATCAAATGGGATCGGGGCGCTGGGAACGATAACAAAACCGCCAGTCGGACCAACTGGATTCTGCGCAAGCCCTTCTTCGAAATTGGTGAGTGGAATCGTATCGTAGTAAATGCCGAAGCCGCCGCGGAAAATTGTCTGGCGGCCAGGGATGAGCTGGAATTTCGGCGTATATGCGAGCGAAATTCGCGGGCCGAGATTGCCCTTCGGCGAATCGTAGAGGTGTCCGCCCGGAAGCTGCGAGGCTTCCACCAGCCCCTGGCTTGGATCAAACGCAGAGAAACGTCCACGGGATTCCTCGACGGTAGTGAAGAAATCGTAGCGCAGACCGGCAACGAGCGTGAGCTGCGGAGTGATCTTGTACGTGTCCATGACAAAGCCGCTGATCACCGACTGATCGATGTTGGCGCGGCCCGCGCCGACGCGCGTAATCTGCGTCAGGCCGCTGCCGGGCGTCGGAAGTCCGGCGATCAGATCGACGAGGCCTGCGAGCCCGCCATCGGCGGTGAGCGAATTACCGAGTTGCGAGCCGGTGAATGAGAAGATGCCACGGCCACCCACGATGGTGTAGTCCGAATAGTCATGCAGGAAATTGAAGCCGAACTTGAATGCGTGCTGGCCCTTGGTCCAGCTGAAATCGTCGGCGATTTGATAGCTCGTTGCGACGCGCCCTCCGGCGCCGTACTGCAAGCCCAGATTGGAGAAGCGATCAGGAGCTGAACCACCGATATCGATCTCGGGAATGCCGAAGCTCGACGGCCCCACTCCGGTGTTGAATCCGATGGTCGAGGGGTCCACATTGGCGTCGCGGCCTTTCTGGAACTGGAAAAACCGGTTCCAGCCCAGACGAAGCGTGTTGATCAGGTTTGAATTGAAAATGTGAACCTCGCTGATCGCGAAATTGTCAGCGACCGTAGGAGTCACGCCGAACCAGGGGTTCAACTGGGATCCACCGCCTGGGCCCGGCCCGCCACCCGGAAATTCGTCTTCACCCGTTCCGTGGAGGAAACGTGTAGAGATGGAATCGGAGTCTGAAATCTTGTGATCAAACTTGAATACATAGCTGTTGGGCGTTTGCCGACCGTGATTGTCCACGACGAACGGGCCGGCAAGACCAAGATTGGAATAGAGACCGAGAATGTTCAAACCAAGTTGATTCGGCGTGATGCCCTGACCTTGAACGAGAGCGGTGGCTGTCGCGATCTGGGCCTGAGTTGGCGCATTGCCCTTCAGCGTAGTTCCGAGACGCAGCCGGCTACCGTCATAACCGGCAAAGAAAAACGTGCGATTCCGGCCGTCGTAAACATTAGGAATATAGATAGGGCCGCCCGCCGTTCCGCCGAATTCATTCCAAACGAACGGCGCCTTGGACTTTCCCCCTAGATTCTCGAAGAAGTTCGCGGCATCGAGCGCCGCGTCGCGGTGCAACTCATACACGGAGCCGTGGAACTGGTTGGTACCGCTCCGAACGATCACGTTCATAACGCTGCCGGAATTCTGCCCTGAGTCGGCGCCGCCGGCGGCGATTACGCTGACTTCCTGAATGGCGTCGAGGGGCAAACGCGTGGCGGCTGTGGCGGAGTTCCCACCTTCATTAATCGAGGGTAAATAAGTGGAGGGATCAGTGTCCGACGCGCCGTCGATATTGAAGCCGTTCGAGCGCGAGCGGCTGCCGTTGATGGTGTACTGCGCGAAGGCGAAATTGCTGTTTTGCGTCACGCCCGGGAGAACCAGGGCAAGGCGCGTGTAGTCGCTGTTTCCGATCGGCAGCGACTCGACTTGCTGCTCTTCAAGCTGCCCGCCCGTGTAATTCGTTTCCGTCTGAAGTAAAGGGGTCTCCGACGTGACCTGAATCTCAGATGAGAGTGACCCGACCGAGAGAACGGGCGTGACGGTATTGACCTGGACTTGCGAGGTCTCGATATCCTTCATCACCGTCGTCTTGAAGCCGTCCTTGGTGACCGTGAGCGTGTAGGTGCCGAGGGCTAGCTCCGGAAAATTGAACTCTCCGTTTTGGTCGGAGATCTGAGTGCGCTCTAGACCCGTGGAGGGGTTGGTGAGCTTGACTGTGGCGCCCGGAACGGCGGCGCCCTGGGCGTCGCGGACGGCGCCGGTGATGCGGCCTGGGAACAATTGCGCGGAGGAGGTGCCCGCGCAGAAAAGCACGAGGAATAGCGCCGCGAAAATGAATCGAGCTGCAAGTACGTGCTTCATGTTTGCCTCCGCCTAAGCCCCACGGGTCGTTAGCGGACGGTACACCGCGCTCCGGTGTACGTCAAGAAAATTCTATTTGTATACCACGGGTACACGAAGTGGATTGCGCGAGGCGCAATCGGAAGGGCTTGCGGGACGCTAGAGACTATCGAGAATTGGCCCGTAGTCGAGAGTTAAAGCTATGCCTGCCGCTCGAGATTATTGCGATCCCAGGCGGCGAGGTCGGCGGCTGCATCGTAGGTGCTCTGGCAGAATTCGAGCAATGTTTCTTTGGAGATTTGGCGGTGCGCACATCGTCGTACATCAGGAAGAATTCGTGCATTTCGCCGCTGTAGAAAGATTTGGCGGGACGCACCGCGCGTTGTCCGAAGCCTGCCGGCTCCGGCGCGGCATAGGCGTAGAAGGCGGTATCCGTGACGGCGCCTCCGCCGGGCCAAAATCCTACGCTGCTCACTTCGTGTGAGTATGCCTCCCGGGTGATGCTGTCAGCATCCGGGCGCTCGGGCGCGCGCCTGCCGGAGAATCGAGTGACGGCGAGATCGAAACTGCCCCAGAAGAAATGAACGGGGCTGACTTTTCCTATGAATCGCGCCCGGAATTCCTTGAAGACGGAATCCACACTCACCAGGATGCGCCAGAAGCGATGAGCGTACTCGGGATCATAGGACTTGTGAGTGCGATCGTGATCAAAACGAATCGGATTGGGGATCTCCACCGGCATCGGCCAAATCTTGACGTCAATTTCGAGGGAACGAAGCGCGTCCATGAATTCGGAATAGAAATCGGCGACGCTGCGTGGGGCGAGTGGAATGATGCTGACATCGTTGTTGCAAGTCGCAAGCGTGAGTTGGTGGTCGATAAAGTCGAATTCAGCCTCAAACACGCCTTCTTTGTACGGAATGGGAGAAGTCGTTAGCCCACGCGCGCTCACGTACAGCGGAACTTCCCACCAATGATTGATTCTCGGGCTCAGCGCCAGACGCACTTTCCCGACCATTTGCGTCCACATATGCAGCGTCGCGCAGGTATCCGCCCATTCGGATAAATGCAGGGAGGGCCAAGCCTCGCGCCCTTCCGGCACTGGAACTGGCGTTTCCGTCTTTCATCTTCGTTTGAGGGAGTAAAGTACCGCCGTCTGCTGCGGAAAACAATCTCGACATAGCTAGGTTGGACGGCTCGCGGGAAGGTAGAAAGGTCTGCCAAGTTAGAGGGAGACGGGAATTGCAAAATGTCGACGCCCGATGGGCTCGACCGAGAATCATCGATCATCATGCTGAGGGCGGAGCGCTCGCCGCCATCGCCCCGATTGCGCGCTCCGCCCCCGATGATTCTAACGTCCGGTCGCCAGCGTCTGCGCAGTACGCTTCTCGATCGGCACGAAGTTCCTTTCCGCGTAGCCAGTGTAGATCTGACGCGGTCGCGCGATCTTTTGCTCCGGATCTTGCAGCATCTCTTGCCACTGAGCCAGCCAGCCCACGGTCCTCGGAATCGCGAACAGAACCGTGAACATGTCCGGTTTGAATCCCAGCGCCTGGTAGATGATCCCTGAGTAGAAATCGACATTGGGGTACAGTTTCCGCGTTACGAAGTATTCGTCCTCGAGCGCGATGCGTTCCAGCTCCAGAGCAACATCCAATTTCGGATTCCGCCCCGTGGTCAAAAATACCTGATCGGCGGCCCACTTGATGATTCGCGCGCGCGGATCGTAGTTCTTGTAAATCCTGTGCCCGAATCCCATCAGCTTGCCGTGACCCGCCTTGATTTGTTGGATGTAGGCCGGGACGCGGTCTTTTGTCCCAATCTCATCCAGCATCTTCAAGACTTCTTCATTTGCGCCGCCATGCAGCGGGCCAGAAAGCGCCGCCGCCGCTGCCGCGGTGCAAACGTATGGGTCGGCCTGCGAGCTGCCCACGGCTCTCATCACGTTTGCGCTGCAATTCTGCTCATGGTCGGCATGCAAGATGAACAGAATGTCCAGCGCGCGGGAAAGCGCCGGATTGGCGCGGTACTTTGGTTCCACCATCCGCCACAGCATGTTCATGAAGTTCTCTGTGTAGCTCAGCTCGTTGTCCGGGTAGATATATGGATACCCGAGTCCGTGCCGATAGGTGTACGCCGCGATCGTGGGAACTTTGCCGATCAGCCGGCGAATCTGCAGCTTGCGCACTTCCGGATCCTTCACGTCCCGCGAGTCGGGATACACGGTCGAAAGCGCCGCCACCGTGCTGATGAACATCCCCATGGGATGCGCATCATGGTTAAACCCTTGCAAGAATTCCTTGGTCTTTTCCTGCAACATGGTGTGGTGCGTGATGTCGTCAACCCAGGTCTTCAACTGCTTTTCGGTCGGCAGCTCGCCATGGATGATCAGGTATGCGACTTCCAGAAAAGTGCATTTCTCCGCGAGCTGTTCAATGGGATAGCCGCGATATCGCAGAATTCCTTTGTCGCCATCGATAAACGTGATGGCACTCTGGCAGGACGCGG
This sequence comes from uncultured Acidobacteriota bacterium, assembly GCA_963841235.1. Lineage (GTDB taxonomy): Bacteria > Acidobacteriota > Terriglobia > Acidiferrales > UBA7541 > Palsa-147. Next base: position 165,708 of record CAWJBU010000008.1, read on the forward strand.
TGTTCAAGAATGCTGGGTCGTAGCTCATAACCCCGAAATCCTCTGGCCCAGTTTTGATTTGCCGCAAATCAGTCGCCCGGATGCAGCCTTTGTTTAGCGGCAACTCGTAGGCCGCCTTCGTTCGTTGATCTACGATATTCAACTCTTCTTTCGCCATAAGCTTTTCTCCCTTTCGATCTTGGCCGCTGGATCTGTGTCCGTGCTTCGCGTCTGACTCCCGCGCATGTGCTGTGGCTCGGTCAGCAATTCCAGCTGGCTCAGCGTGCTACCCGGCTGGAGAGCATGGAACTCTCCCGCTCACCGCTAGCCCGAAGAGGTTCTCAAGCAAGTAACCGCCAACATCGATGCGATATCATTTGAACGGCATTTTGGCGGTGACTTGGGACACGCTTCTCAGTGACCATGGCCACAAAGATCGACAAAAGAGATTTTCAGGTCGCTTGGCCTGACTACCGAAAGCGTCACCGGCTTCAGGCGGACCGAGCGTTAAATTCGAGTTTGAAACGAACTAAACGATACTGGCAGGAGTGATTGAAAACGAGCTACGTAACCCATCTGTCCGGGTTGGACCCCGCAGGAAAGTGGCGCGCCCGGAGGGATTCGAACCCACGACCTTGTGCTCCGGAGGCACACGCTCTATCCATCTGAGCTACGGGCGCGCCGAGTGTCGCGTTGATCCAGGTAGGCGTCGCGCGAAACTGATAGAGGACTGACGAACTGTGGTAGTCCCATCGCAGCGGCGCTGCCGGAACGTCGCGAACGGATTCATGATACCGCGAACCGATGGTAGGCGCTATGCGCCTAGGGCAAAGCCAACTCGAAACTCGTTTGCCGGATCGCTGACCACATCCGCGCGCGGCGCTTGACACTAGTGCCGCTCTCGATTAAACTAACCAGTTAGTTGAAGATATCTGCTCGCGGCAACAAGGCGCCCCTCGCGCTGACCGGCTGGAGAACGAGGAACCTACGATGACATTTCAAGAAATGACCTATCGGCGCCTGGGAAATAGCTCGCTTGTTGTTTCTTCCCTCGGGCTCGGGTGCATGGGCATGTCCGAGTTTTATGGTCCACCGGATGATCCGCAGTCGATCGCTATCCTGCACCGCGCCGTCGATCTGGGCGTGACGTTGATTGATACGGCCGATATGTATGGTATCGGGCGGAACGAGGAGTTGGTGGGCAAGGCGATCGCAGGCCGGCGCAATCGGGTAATCGTCGCGACGAAGTTTGGCAACGTCCGTTCGCCCGAAGGCGCGTTCCTTGGCGTGAATGGACGGCCGGAATATGTGCAGGCAGCCTGCGAAGCGAGCCTGCGGCGACTCAAGATCGCCACGATCGACCTCTATTACCAGCATCGGGTCGATTCGGACGTGCCGATCGAGGAAACGGTGGGTGCAATGGCGCGGCTGATCGAGCAAGGTAAGGTCCGCTATCTAGGGCTATCAGAAGCCGGGCCGCAGACGATTCGCCGCGCTCATGCCGTCTTTCCGATCACCGCGCTGCAAACAGAATACTCGCTCTGGACACGCGACCCCGAAGACGGAATCCTCGCTACGTGCCGCGAACTCGGGATCGGATTTGTTGCGTACAGCCCGCTGGGTCGCGGAATTCTCACAGGCAGATTTCGCAAAGCTGCGGATTTTCCTGCCGGGGATTTTCGCCAGAATCATCCGCGATTTTCGGGCGACAACTTTGAACGCAATCTGCAGTTGGTGGATCGCATCGAACAGATTGCCCGCGAGAAGAAATGCAAGCCGTCGCAAGCCGCCCTAGCCTGGGTGCTGGCGCAGGGCGAGGACATCGTGCCGATTCCAGGGACGAAGCGCGTTGACCGGTTGGAAGAGAATCTTGGCGCGCTCGAAATTTCGCTCCGCCGCGCTGATTTGGCAAGAATCGCCGAGCTTTTTCCTGCCGGCGCTGCAGCGGGCTTGCGTTATCCGGAAGCGGCCATGAAGCGAGTCAATCAGTGACGGTGCGCCCGGAGCGATAGGAATTCTTGAGATGCGACGCGGACGAAAAAGAGTAGAGAACCCGGAAACAGCGAGACGCATTCTTGCCGCTGCCGAAAATCATTTCGCGGCGCAAGGGCTGGCCGGCGCGCGTACCGACGAGATCGCAGCAGCAGCACACGCCAACAAGGCGATGCTCTTCTATTACTTTGGCGACAAGCGCCGGCTGCACCGCGCCGTTCTCGGAAATCTGCTGCGGCAATTGCGCGTGTTATTCGACGAGCTCGCCGTCTCTAAGGCATCGCCGCGCCGGCGCCTCGAGAATCTCCTGCTCGGCTACATGGATTTTCTCGGAAGCCATCCTAATTATCCGCGCTTGGTTCAGCGCGAAGCGATGGAATCGAGCCCCAGCTTCGAGTGGATTTTCCGCGAGTTCCTCGGCCCGTTCCAAGCGACGCTGCAGAAAACAATCGAAGCGGGAGTGAAAGCGGGAGAATTCCGGCGAGTGGACGCGCGGCATGCTGTTTTCTCGCTGCTCGGAATGACGATTTTCTATTTCGTGGCCGCGCGGCGATTTCCGCAACTGTTTGACGGTGATGCCATCGCAGCCAAACCGCTGGCGGAACGAAAGAAGGCAGTGCTCGACCTGCTCATGCACGGTCTGTTGCAACCCAAGACGAGGCGGCCATGACCGGGAAAAAGTTTTTCATAATCTTCGGCGCGGTAGTGATTATTTCGGTGGTGGTGTTTTTCGCGTTTACGCCGCACGGAAACAGCATTCCTCTAATCGGAGTCGTGGACGGCAACGAGGTGATCATCAGCCCGCAAATCGCCGGGCGAATGATCAAGTTGACCGTCGATGAAGGCTCCGAAGTAAAGAAAGGCCAATTGATCGCAGAGCTCGATCCTACGGAGTTGCAGGCTGCCCTCGCACAGGACGACGCCAACATCGGAAGCCTGCAAGCAAAGGTCAATCAGTCCTCGCAAACACTCGGCTGGACGGATGAGCAGACTGCCGCCGCGCTAAATCAGGCGCAGGCGATGCTGACTTCTGCGCGCGCGCAGCTCGAGCAGGCCCGCGCAACGCTCGAACTCGATGAAGTGAACTATAAGCGCGCCATTGGGCTCTTCGAGTCCGGCGTCAGCACGGCGCAAGATCGCGATACGGCCGAATCTACGCTTAAGGCCGCGCGAGCCAACGTGCAATCGCTCGGAGATCTGGTAAAGGCACAGCAAGCAGCGCTCGCCGTCGCCGAGGCGAATCGCAAGCAGGTGAACGTGCAGCAAGCCGATCTCGCTTCAACGCGCGCGCAAGTGCAACAGGCAAAGGCGCTGCGCGACCAAGCTGCAACACAGTTGGGCTACACCAAGATTTATTCGCCGCTCGACGGAATCGTTTCCGTGCGCGTTGCTTTACAAGGCGAAATGATTGCGCAGGGCGGGCCGATCGTGGTGGTCGTGGATGTCGATCACCTGTGGGTGCGCGCCGACGTTGAGGAAAGCTACATCGACGATATCCGTTTCGGCGACACCATGAAGGTTCAACTTCCTTCGGGCGATGAGATCGAGGGCAAAGTCTTCTTCAAAGGCGTCGAGAGCGACTTCGCCACGCAACGCGACGTCAGCCGCACCAAGCGCGACATCAAGACTTTCGCCATCAAAGTGGCCGTGCCGAATTCCAGTCGCCGTTTATTCACCGGGATGACCGCCACTGTCCTTCTCCCGCAGCCGAAACGAAGCTGGTTCGCGCGGCTCTAGCCCGGCGAAAGACAAAGAACTCGAGACATGACCGACACATCCAACAACTCAAACGGAAACTCTATCGTCGCCGAACATCTCGTGAAAAAGTTCGGCGAGTTGGTGGCCGTGGACGACATCAGCTTTTCAGTGGGCGAGCGCGAGCTTTTCGGGCTGCTCGGGCCAAACGGCGCGGGCAAAGACCACTTTGATCCGCATGCTGACAACGCTCACGCCGCCCACCTCCGGCACGGCGCGAATCGCCGGCCATGACATCGTGAAGGACGCCGATGGAGTGCGCCTGGTGATCGGCGTGATTCCTCAGGCTCTGACTTCGGACCCGGAACTTACGGCCGAAGAGAATATGCTCCTGCACGCGAAGCTGTTCGGCGTGCCTGCGGCGGAGCGGCGCGGACTTGTCGCGCGCCTTCTGGAAGAGGTGGACCTCTCGAAATTCGGCAAGACGTTCGTGCGCAATTTCTCCGGCGGTATGCGGCGAAGACTCGAAATCGCTCGAGGTCTGGTGCATTCGCCGAAGATTCTTTTCCTCGACGAGCCGACGACGGGACTCGATCCTGTCTCGCGGACCAACGTCTGGGAGATGATTCGCCGCCTTCGCGAGCAATCGAAGCTGACGATCGTCCTGACGACGCACTACATGGACGAAGCCGACAAGCTCTGCGACCGCATCGCCATTGTCGATCACGGCCGACTCGCAGCGCTCGATACGCCCGTGAATCTGAAAGACAGCATCCCGGGGACCGATACGGTGGAGGCTGAATTCGCGAATGCGCCGGCGGACTGGCTCGCGCAACTCGAGAAGTTGTCTCACGCCGCAAGCGTAAGCCAGCACGATCACGTGGTGCACATCTCTTCGAACGACGGGCCAGCCACGGTCGCGGGGCTGATGGATCTCGCCAGGGCGCGCGGCGTCACCGTGCACAGAGTCACGGTGCAGGGCACGACGCTCGACGATGTCTTTCTGCATTTCACCGGCCGCGAACTGCGCGATGCCGCCGCAGCCGGCGCCCACTACGACGTTGGGCATTTGTATCAGCAACGATGAGAACATCGCAAACGGCCGGGGACAAATAGGAATGAAACTCTATCGCGTCTCAGCGCTCATCGAGCGGGACATGCGCAAATTCCTGCGCAGCCCGGCGCAAATGATGGCGTCGATGGTCTTCCCGCTACTGCAGCTCGTCGTGCTCGGATACGCTTTCGGCGGGCACATCAAAGGCGTCACGGTCGCGGTGGTGGATCAGGACCGCACCGCCGAATCGCGGCAAATCAAAGAAATGATCGCAGGAATCGGCGAAGGCCCGCAGACATTCAAAGTCCGCGATTACAATTCGCTGCCGGACGCGCTCGATGATTTGAAAGCTGGGTTCGTCCGTGGCGTGATTTCGATCCCGCGCGATTTTTCGCGCCGCGTTTACCAGCAGGATCGCCCCAAAATCGCCCTCGCCGAAGACAATACCGACCAGTTCATTTCAAGCGAGCTCCTGCAGCGCGTGCAGCAGATGGTTGACCAGATGAACTCACCGGCGATCGCCTCGCGACTTCCCGGACAGGTCGAGCTCGATGTCGTCGAAATGTACCCGTACATCGAATATATCAAGTACCTGCTTGCCGGCTCGGTGTCGCTGTGTATTTTCGTCGTGGCGATGATCGGCGGCGGCATCACGTACATCGACGACAAGTCGCGCGGATTGCACGAGGGCTATCTGGTGACGCCGATCAGCAAGTCCGAACTCGTTCTCGGATTAATCGGCGCCGGAACGCTAAAGGGAATCATGGCGGGAATGGCGTTGGCCATCACGGGCTCTCTCATCGCGGGCATCACCGGGATTTGGAATCCCGTGCGGCTGTTCTATCTCGTTGTGGTAATCGCCATAGCTTCCACGGCGATGATCAGCTTCATGTTTCTTCTGATGGTGCGCGTGGACGATCCGCTCGTCCCGCGCGCGATCTTCGGCGTTCTCAATACGCTGCTCTTTTTTCCATCCGGCGCCGTCTATCCCATCGCAGCGTTTCCGTGGTGGCTGCGCTGGATCGCGGTCATTGATCCATTCACATACACGGTTCACGCGCTGCGGAATTTGACCTTGAAGTCCACCGGCATTGAAGGGATTTACGTGGACGTGTTAGCTTTGAGTGGATTCGCCGCGCTCATGATCGGCGGATGTTTCGCGCTTTTCAAGCGGCAGCTCTGACCCGGAGGAACTCGTGGGATTATTCGATACGACCAGTGAGCATCCGCAATCAAAGATGCTGCGCTATCTGATCACCACACTCGTATTTCTCGCCCTCGTCGCGGGAGGAATTTGGTGGATGCTCCGCTTCCACCAAGAAAAAGTCACCGCACGACGTTTTTTGAATGCGGTCGTCGCCGGACAGATGGAAGAGGCCTATAAGCTGTGGAAACCTTCGGCCACGTATACATATCAGGATTTTCTCGAAGATTGGGGGCCGAACGGCTTCTACGGCCCGGTCCGCAGTTACCATTACGAAGATGCCGAGCGCCTGCCGAAGAGCGGTTCCGGCGTGCTTATCGTGGTTGACGTAAGTCCGTATTCGCCGTTTCCCGACGGCAATGACGGCATCAAGCAAAGCAAGACCAAGGAAGTGCGGCTTATCGTCGAATTCAGCGATCAGTCGATCGCGTTTCAGCCTTGAAACTTTAGAGAGCGCGATGCCGCGCATTATTGGTGCGCGGCGGCCTTCGTTTCACTCAGCTTTTCCAGCCACACTTGCCCAAACGCCACCTGACGGCGAATCCGCGCGATAACTTCGCGCGATTCCGAGGAATCCCGCAGCAGTACATTGCCCGGCTCGAAGTGCGGCTGCGTGCTCACCGAAACCGTATCCGAAATCTGATTCCACATGTAGAAGCGGTCGCCCGAACGGTACCCATCGGCGCCGAATGCCTGCCGCGCGAGAAAAAACGTCGTGCGGTTGGCAATTCTCAGAATCCCAGATCGGCGTGCCCTCTTCCAATTCCCGCGATCGCTGCACACCGAGCAGATCAAGCAACGTCGGCGCGATGTCGATATGCGACGTTAGCCAGGCAATCCTCGCGGGCGACGCGAGCGCCCTGCGCCGCATAAATCCGCAAGGGAACGTGGAACGAATATTCATCGAGCGATCCGCCGACGAAGTTCGGATCCTCATGCCGCGTGCGAATTCCATGATCTCCGAACACCGCGATAATTGTGTTCTCGAGTTGATGGTGTTCCTCGAGAACGCGCGTCAGTTCACCAAGCCACGCATCCTCAATCGCAAGGATCGCACGGCCGCGCGTGCGGATATCCACGCTCGTGTCGTCGGGCAGCTTGTCCGGCCACGGCAAGTGCGCAATCTGAGGCGCAATGGCGATCGCGAATGGCTCCTGCGCGGAGAGCCAGCGATCGATGTCGGCTTTGGCCAGCGTCAACGCCGCACGATCTCGCGCAACTCGCTCCGCCTTCCAATCCGGCGAAAGATCGGCGGGCCAGAACGGCCGAAGCTGTGCCGCGTCGGGCGTCACCGCGCGCTCAAATCCAAAAGAACGAAACGTCATGCGATCGGCGTCGCCATGTAACGGCGCCGGGAGATAAATTCCCGTTTGGTAGCCGGCCGCTTCGAGCGCCGTCACGAGGCCGGGAACTTTCGCATCCGGATGTTGTTCGCCGAAGCTCGACGTGCCGTCCGAGGGATAGCACGATGCGAAGACGGAGAACAACGCCGGATTCGTGTACGGGTAGGTCGTGAAATGCTGCTCGGCGATAAAGGAATTGGCCTCGAGCCGCTTGAGCGTCGGGAATGCATCCAGCGAATCGTTGGAGGGAAGGAATCGCTCGGGCGTCGTCTCGAGCACAAAGATGATCAGGTTGCCGCCGCGCATGGCACCGAAGTAACGCGGGTCGACGCTTGGCGCGGGCGCTGCCACCATTTCGCGGTATCGATCGGCGAGCGCGGACGTGGACAGCCCTTCGAACTCGCGAGTGTCCATCGTCTCCGTCGCCCAGAGAGACGCAATGGATCGCGCGAGAATGTTCGCATGGAATGGCGTTGCGGCCATCAGCGGCCACCACGCGAGTCCCGCCAGAAGAGCCACAGCTGCAAAGTACGCTGCCCCGCTGGCCCGCCATATTTTCCACGCTTGCGACGATGCTGTTCCGCGCGCCTCCGATCGCGCGGCCCAGACTAGGATCACGGCGATCAGAGCGAAGCCACCGATCAGTGTGTAAAACTCACGTCCGAGCAGATACGCCTTGTTCGCGCCAGGATCGTGGATGCCCCAGGTGAGGCCGATTCGAAGCATCGCAAATGAGACGAAGTCGCCCATCTCTTCGAGCGAACGAGCCTGCACGAAGACGATCAGCGAGGCGCTCACGGAAAGAAGCGCGGCCAAGGCGATTCGCGACGGCCGATTCAGAACTCGCATCACCAAGACGAGCACTAGCGGCACAATGATGAAGAGCCAAAGGATTTCGCTGCGGAAAAAAGTGAGCCGCTCGGCGATCGTGAGTCCCGGATTGCCCGGACCTTCCGATCGTCCCAAGAAGCGCGCTACGACGCGAAATCCGCGGCCATTTCCAAGGATCAGGAATTTTACCAGGATGCAGAACACCGCCGGAACGATCCACGCCATCGCATATCGCGCCGCCGATATCCATTCCGGATTTGCGGTCGGGAGATTCGCGCGGATCGGCAGCGCGCACCGCTACCGCCCTCCGCGCGCCTTCAGCGGAAGTTCGCGAACTGCGGCATGCAATTCGGCAGGAGAGAGTGTCGCGGTTCCAAGCTTGCTGACGACAACACCCGCAGCGGCATTCCCGAGGATTGCGCTTTCGCGAATCGAGCCCCCTGCGGCCACCGCGAGCGCCAACGTGGCGAGCACAGTATCGCCCGCTCCGGTGACATCGAAGACCTGTCGTCCCTGCTGCGGCTGCGTGGCGCCATGAGATCCGATCGGCTGCTCAAGGCTCGTGGCCGGAATGTGAAACACTCCTCGAGACTCTTCTTCGAAAACACTCATACCCTGCTCGCCGCGCGTGATAACGACAGAAGGACAGCCGAAGTGCGCCAGCAGCCTCCGGCCCGCGTCTTCGATTGCGGATTCATCCCGCAGCGAACGGGTCACCAGAAATTCCGCTTCCTTGCGATTGCAGACGATCGCGGCCGCTCCGCGGTAGATTGGCAGCCGCGACCACTTCGGCTTCACTAGCGCCGAAATTGCTTTTTTTGCGCAGGCCGAAAGAACTCGATCGACCAAGCCGTCTGTCACAACACCTTTATCGTAGTCGGAGACAATCACGGCATCGAGATTCGCAAGAGAGCCGATGATCAAGCCGGCGAGCTTCTTCTCGACATCTGCGTGAAGCGGCTCGCGCGATTCCCGGTCTACGCGCACGATCTGTTGGTTCCGCGCAATGATTCGCGTCTTCAGAGTGGTCGGCCGGCGGCTATCGGCAATAATTCCCTTCCCTTCCAGTTTCCATTCGCTCAAGCAGCCGCGGAGTGCTTGCGCGGCCTCATCGTCGCCAGTCACGCCAAAAGCTTGAACGCGCGCGCCGAGAGCGGCAAGATTTGCGGCCACATTTCCTGCTCCACCCAAACATTCGCTTTCTTTCGTGTAATCCACAATCGGCACCGCGGCCTCGGGCGAAAGCCGCGTCGCCGTGCCCCAAATGTAGCGATCCAGCATCCAGTCGCCGACTACCGCGATGCGCCGCCCTCGAAAGCGCTTGATCAGCGATTCCAACCGGCCCAATGAGATTTCGTTTTTCGATGTGGCTGTCATCAGTTCGTCCGCATGCCTTCAATCTTCACCGGCGGCCGCCCATCAGCAGGCGTGCCGCGATCCGCGCCCGCGAGCAACGCCTCGCACGCGTCGCGAACTTGCTCGAACGAAATCGAAAGAATGCAGTTCGGCTCATCGAAAGCGTAGCACCGGTCTCCCTCGCACGGATTGCAGGGGAAGTCATTCTGCACCACGCGGTGCTCCACTTTCCACGGCCGCCAGTGCACCGAACTGCTCGACCCGAAGATGATCGCTGCGGGCGTGCCTGCGGCTGCTGCGAGATGCGCAGGCCCGGCATCGTTGCCCACGAACATTCGCGCTCCAGCGATCAAAGCGATTAACAGCCGCAGGTCGAGCGACTCAAGCACGACAGCGTCATCGCCAAACCGCTCGCCAATCGCCGATGCGATTTCCCGCTCACCGGGGCCCAGGATCACGACGGGCCGAATTCCGCGCGACCTCGTCAGCCATTGCGCTAGCTCGGCAAAATGCTCGATTGCCCAGCGTTTCGTAAAATAGCGGCCGCCCGGCTGAATCACCGCGTACGGTTCGCCTGTCGCAATCGCGCGCGCGGACAAAATCTCGCCGACCCTCTGCCGTGCCTCGGCTTGCGGAAACACCTCCGACCGCGGAATCGGCCCCCGCGGCAGCCCAGTCCAATAAAACTGCGTCATCCGCTGCTCGACGGTGTGCACCTGCAGCGTGCCGTAAAACTCGACAGCGTCCGGCGCGAGCACGTTGTACAGGAAATCAAACTGCTTGCCCTTCCAGCAAACGCGCGCCGCCGCGCCAGTCGCGGCGGTCAGAAATGCACTTCTAGGTCCACCGTGCTGATTGAATACGATCGGAAACCTCTTCCGGCGCAGCGCCAGCGCCGTGGCAGCGAATCCCCGCGCCATCAAAATCTCCGACACCGCCGGATTCCCTTCCAGCACCGCGCGCCATGCCGGCTCAACGAGTACCGAGAGCCGCAAGTCGGGACGCCATGCATGCAGTGCAGCAAGCGCAGGCGTAAGCAACACCACATCGCCCAGCGATCGCAACCGGATAATCAGAATTTCAGCGCCCGGCGGCAGACCGGGCAGCAGCGAAGCCGGCTCACGCGGATTCAATGCGCGCTTCGTCCACGAGCATCACGGGGATGTCATTGCGGATGGGATAGACTCGCCCGCACTTCTCGCAGCGCAGGCCTTGCTTGTCGTCGGTCAGCTTGACCGGCGCAATACAGACGGGGCACGCCAGAATTTCGAGAAGTTCAGGGGAAACTGCCATGGGCGACCTCCAACGCAGCACTGTAACAAACGCCTGCGGCCCGCGGCAACTGCAGCGCCTCGTCAGTGCGCGCGATCCACTTTCAGCGAAAGCCCGCCGCGCCACGCGTCGCTGGCCTTGATCTCTGCGGGCCACACGGCCAGAATTTGCGAGCCCTGGTACACGCGCTCGAAGCCGTCCTCCGAATCGGAAACGGTTTCGATCGGCGAAACCCAAAACTCTCGAGCTCCCGGCGCCGATAGCGTCACAGCCACATTCTGGTAGAGATCGACGACGCGCAACTCGCCGCCCGGCACGCTTGCGCTCCATCTCAAAGGGTGCCGCTCGCCGCCGGCCTCGATATAGCGATCCGCTTCGTTCGGCGCAAGAAAGTTGACCACGATTTCGATTCCGACCTGCACCGAAGCGGCCGCCGCGCCCGACAGTTCCAAGTCTCCCGAAAGCTCAAAGACACCGTCCTGAGGCACAAATGAAATCTTCTTTCGTGTTCGCCAGCCGTTCGCCGCTTTATGGCAGAGCGTGACACCCGTCTCGCTCAATTCGCTGGCAGCGTAGGTACCCGCGGCGATCCCCGGCAGCGCATCCAGCCGGAGTTGTTCGTAGTCAGCGAATGATTGGTTCGCCGGAAACACAAGCGTCCGGAAACAATGGCGAGCCCAGCGGTCGTAGCGCAGCAGCTTCTCGAGTCCTGGTTCCTTCGCCCGCATCTGCTCGTGAATCGAGACGGCACCCTGCGCACCACCTGATGCGAGATTCTTCAATCGCGAATGGTAAGCCTCCACTCGCCGGGCAATCGAATTGATCAAGGTTACATTCGACGGCCGGAAATCCAGCGCGCAAATCGTGGCGCCATCCGCCGGACACAGAACCGCCGAATACGTGCCGGACGTGAAGCAAATCTCCTCGCGCCCGTCGGCGTCATAATCGCAACTCTTCGACTCAGCCCAGAGCGCGTCCCGATGCGTCAGGCCATCTGCAATAGCTTCTGCCTCCGCCAGCGCACGCCATGGCGCGGTGCGGAGATGCGGTGAATAAACTCCGCCAAAAACACCATGCCAGTACGGATCGTTGCATTGCGCGCGAAGCAAAAGCGATTCAGCGCTTTCGCGCGCCGCGTGGAAAGCGTTCCCACGCCGCCGGCTCAACGCCAGCCGGCGGATCTTCGCCGAGACGTGCAGCATCTTTTTCTGTAACAGATTCGCCTCGGGATACTTGGCCATGAAACTCCGCCAAATCCCACCGCGCAGAAACGGCTGCATGTCCGGTCGCGACGAAAACTCTTTCTCGATCGACTCAAACCGTAGGCGAGCCGGCGTCGGCAGCGCCCATTCCATCATTTCGTCATACGACGCCGAAGGAAGATCGGCCCGGCCCAAGGGTACGTGCGAGCCTACGGCGTCGCCCGGTGTAGCCATCTCGAGCCATTCATGCTCGCGCTCGATCGCCGCATAAAAGCGTTCGATCCATCCGTCGCGATAACAATGTTCGTAAGTCCCCGGCCACACCCCGAATTTCTCGCAATCGTCGCCAGTGGCGATAAATCCGCCCGGATGCTCGGCCGCGGCAGTGCGAAGAAAGCCGACGGTCTCGCTCGGGTCTCGATAGGGAATCAGATAGCGAAGCAGCTTCAAGCCGGGGATGAGATGTACGCAGGAGCCCATGTCCTCCGCGACGAACGCTCCGCGGAGCTGGGAAGGCTCGAATCCCGCGCTCAGAAACTGATTGTCGTCCACCAGTGTGTAATGAATTCCGGCGGCTGCAAGCGTCGAAGGAAGCTGCGGCTCCCAAACGCGCTCCGTTAGCCAACCCCCGCGGGGCCGCTGCCCAAAATGTTTCTCGACGTAATCTCCTAGCCGGTCGATTTGCTCTCGGCGATCCTCCGGCGGAATCGAAATCAGAATCGGCTCGTAAAAGCCGCCGCCGACCATCTCCACTTGTCCGCGCGCGGTCAGTGAGCGCAGCAGCTCAAAATAATCCGGGTGCGCCTTTTCTATCCACTCGAGCAAGCAGCCGGAAAAATGCAGTCCGATCCGAATTTTCGGATGCTTTTCAAGTAATTGAACGAACGGAAGATAGGAATGTGCGTAGGCCTGCTCGATGACGTTGTCGAAGTTTCCGACGGGTTGATGGCCGTGAATCAGAAGAACGAACTGGAATTTCGGCACGAGAGATCCTGGCGCTCCGCATTTAGGATACCGTGACTTGAAGGAATTGTCGTGCGTCCATAGCCATGTGCTTCCATCCAATCATCCGCACGAAAATGTGAGTTTCAGATTGCGGCCCGGCGAGTTGTGCTCTCTGTCGTGGTCACGAATGCAGTGCGCGCGTCGCGGCCTTTCGCTGAATCGCCGAGGCGCCGCGCGAGATCTGCGAGCGCTTGCTCGATTTTCGCCTGAGAAGCGCTCGCCGGAGCATAGATCACCGCCAGAATGTCGCGGGTCGCCTCAGTCACCATCGTGCGCGTCGAGTCGCTGATCGGGCTGCCGAACGCCCCAAGCGCATCCGCAAGAACGGGCCGGCCCGCCAGATGCCAGGTTTGTTTCCCGATCCCTTCGTAAGTCTCATTCTGAGCACCCTCGCGAAATGCTACCGGCGGGGAGATCAGCAGCCGATTGTAAATACCGTAAGGCCAGCCCGTCTCAAGCGAGCCAAGATTGCCGGCATCCACTACATTTGAAACGCGATAGAGCCCCTTGCCCTGTGCCACCCGCCGCAATAGCGCTTCGGACGATGGCCGGTAGCGCGCAGGATCGATCCCCCAGGTCCGGAACATCACGCGCACGGCGCCCACTGCGTCGAGCTCCATCACCTGCTCCGGCGCAAACTGCCGCTGAATTCTTTCACAGACAAGCCGCATTTCCTCGGCCAAGGCTTCGTCCGCCGGGCCGGTCGCCACGCCGTCAATCTCCAGCACGCCCAGGCTCACGCCAGGCAGCTCGATTCGAATTTCCATTGCCACTCCTACGTACAGCCCGATCTCACCCGTCCACCAATAAAAAGCGGCGGGCCGATTGACCCGCCGCACGTTTCTTCCCGAAATTCCTAGCGCCGCATCCGGCGCACCGGAGCCAAATTACGCCTTCTTATTCTTATACCAATCCGCGTTGATAGGCGTGAAGCTATTCCATTTCTCCGGCAAATCCTCAAGCGCGAAGATAGCCGTCACCGGGCAAACCGGGACGCACGCGCCGCAATCGATACATTCGTCGGGACTGATGTAGAGCATTTTCTCATTTGCGAACTCGGGCTCATCTTTGCGCGGGTGGATGCAGTCCACCGGACACACGTCCACGCAGGCGGTGTCCTTTGTCCCGATACATGGTTCGGCGATTACATAGGCCATTAGGGCGTCTCCTCTGAAGAACAGCTCTGAGCGTTCTCAGCCAATTAAGCTAGGTAAACTACTCAAATTTTTTATATCACCAATCCGCGCGCTGCACAAGGACCGCGCACACAGCGGCTCAGCCCCTCTCATACATCCGTTGAAGTCCACTTGCGCGACCGGATAGAATGCACCGGAACGAAATTCCCAGCATCGAACAGGTGGTTGCACCATCCGGGCAGCCACCATTGAACGCGCTTCGATGGATTCAGCTGGTCGTCGCTGGCGTCCATCACAAGCGCCTAGGAGCAGTGATGCTTCGCATGCGCGGAAACCGGCTCACGTGGCTCGGCCACGCAACTTTTCAGGTCACTACGCCTTCGGGCAAGGTAGTTCTGTTCGATCCCTGGCTCACAACAAATCCCGCCTGCCCCGACCCGCTCAAGAAACTCTCCGCCCTCGACATCATGCTCATCTCGCACGGCCACTCGGATCATATGGCCGACGCCGTCGCTCTCGGAAAGCAATTCAATCCCGACATCATCGCCATCCACGAAATCGGCATATGGCTCGGATCGAAGGGTGTCGGCAAAGTTCACGGAATGAACAAGGGCGGCACGCAAACCGTCGGCGAAATCGAAGTCACGATGGTCCATGCCTTCCATTCCAGCGGGATTCAGGACGACGGCAAGATGATTTACGCCGGCGATCCTGCCGGTTATGTCGTGAAATTCCCCGGTGGCCTGAGCATCTATCACGCGGGAGACACGGCCGTCTTCGGCGACATGAAAATCATAGGTGAGCTCTACGCACCGGAGCTCGCGCTGCTCCCTATCGGCGATCTCTACACCATGGGCCCGCGCGAAGCCGCTCTCGCCATCCGCCTGCTCAACGTCAAACACGTCGTTCCCATGCACTACGGTACATTCCCTGCGCTGACCGGCACCCCGGAGCGGCTGCGCGAACTGACGCAAGACATCGCCGACCTGGAAATTTACGCCCTCAAGCCCGGCGAATCTCTCGCATGAGAAACTCTTCCCGGCTGTGAATGCTTGTACCCAATGTTTCCAAATCAAAGACCCAACGGAGAACCCAAATGACCGGAGCAATCCTCAACCCCAAAATTGAAAAATATCTCGACGATCTTCTCCCCAAGCGCGATTCGCTCCTCGCTGAAATGGAAAAACTCGCGCGCCGCCGCGACATTCCCATCATCGGCCCCACTTGCGGCCGCCTGCTCTATCTGCTCGCCAAGATTTCCGGAGCCAAGCGCGTCTTCGAAATGGGCTCCGCCATAGGCTATTCCACGATCTGGTGGGCTCGCGCCGTGGGACCGCGGGGACACGTTTACTACACCGATGGCGACGCATCGAACGCCCGTCGTGCCCGCGAATACTTTCAGCGCGCCGGCCTGGAACGCCGCATCACCGTGATGGTTGGCGATGCCCTGAAGAGTCTCGAAAAAACCGCCGGCAAGTTCGACATCATCCTGATCGATGTCAATAAGCCGCAATACATCGCCGCGCTAAACGTAGCTCTACCCAAACTGCGCCGCGGTGGCTTGCTGGTAACGGATAACACGCTGTGGTACGGCCGAGTCGTCGGCCGCTCCGGAGACGCCAGCACTCGCACGATCCAGGAATTTAATCGCCGAACCTACGCCAAGCCCACGCTCTACCCGGTAATCGTCCCGCTACGCGACGGGGTAACGGTTGCCCAAAAAATTTAACGACCCCCAATTCAATTCGCGGACCACATTGGGGCATTTGTAGGGCCCGGCTTCAGCCGGGCCTCTTCGGAGATAATTGCGCCTATAGCTCACGCCCGTTTCCATTCGGAAACGTAAGTCTTTCAATCAGCGAAAAAAATTGCGAAGGAAGAAAGTCAAATTCGCCGGCCGTTCCGCCAGCCGCCGCATGAAATAAGGATACCAATCCGTCCCAAATGGCACATAAACGCGCACGCGATAGCCTTCTTTCAGCAGACTTCTCTGCAAATCCGCCCGGATGCCATAAAGCATCTGAAATTCGAATTTCTCCTTGCCAATGCCCTGCGCGGCAGCGAATTTCTTCGTCGCATCTATCAATCGCGGATCGTGCGTTGCGATCGCGTGATAAATTCCGCTCGGCAGCATTATCTCCATCAACTTCGCAAAATTCGCATCCACATCTGCTTTCGCGGGAAATGCGATCTCGGGCGGCTCTTTATACGCTCCCTTCACCAGCCGGATGCGGCATTGCGCAGCAATTAAATCCCGCACGTCCTGCTCGCTGCGGAAAAGATACGACTGAATCACCGTCCCCACCGCGTCGGTCTTCGCCCTGACGCGCCGGACAAGGTCCACCGTGCGCTGCGCATAAGCCGAGCCTTCCATATCCACGCGCACGAAGTTCCGATGGCGCGCCGCGCATTCCGCAATCCGCAACACCGACGCTTCGCAAACCTCCGGATAGAGATCGAGCCCCAGCTGCGTCAACTTCAACGAGACATTGCCGTCCAACTTCTCCGCTGCGATGCGATCAAACATCGCGACATAAGTATCGGCCGCGCGCACTGCCCCGTCGCGATCGAGGACGTGCTCTCCAAGAATATCCAGCGACACCGGGAACCCAGCCGCATTCAAAGCTCTCGCCGCGGCAACGGCGTCATCCAGCTTCTCGCCGGCCACGAATCGTTGCGACACGCGCCGGCTCACGCCGTTCTTCATGGACCAATGCGCGAGCCGCTTGTTTTCGGATAGTTTGAGGAGTACGGTCCGCAGCATCAGGGCTGGTATCGCAGAGGCCGGGAACTACGCCGGTAGATGAGCATGCGGACGCGATTATGCACGCGAGCGCGTCAATTCGCTAGGCCTTGTGTCCGGCAAGGAACTTCTCGGCGTCAATCGCGGCCATGCAGCCCGCCCCCGCCGCGGTGATCGCCTGGCGGTAAATGTGATCGTGAACGTCTCCCGCCGCAAACACACCCTCGACATTCGTCCGGCTGCCGTCGTGCACGATGAGGTAGCCGTTCTCGTCCATGTCGAGCTGGCCTTTGAAGACCGTCGTATTCGGATCGTGGCCGATACCCAGAAAGACGCCGTCGGTGTGCATCTTCGATACTTCCTGCGTCTTCAAGTTGCGGATGCGAATCGATTCGAGATTCTTTTTCTCCACGTCGTGCAAGTCTTCAATCACATATGGCGTCAGAAACTTGATTTTTGAATTTGCGCGCGCCCGGTCCAGCATGATTTTCGAGGCGCGGAATTCATCGCGTCGGTGCATGATCGTCACTTTGCTCGCGAACTTGGTAAGAAACGTCGCCTCTTCCATCGCCGAGTCGCCGCCCCCGACCACCACAATCTCTTTGTCGCGGAAGAAAAATCCGTCGCACGTAGCACACGTCGAGAGCCCATGCCCCAGGAGTTCGCGCTCCGCGGGCAGCCCCAGCGTCCGCGCCGACGCGCCCGAGGCCACAATCAGCGTTTCGCATTCGAGGGTGTCGTTCGCCACGACAATCTTGAACGGCCGCTGGCTCAGATCGACACTCGTTACTGCACCCGACTGGAACGTCGCCCCAAATCTCTCCGCCTGCTTCCGCGAATTCTCAATGAGCTGCGGCCCAAGAATTCCATCGGGAAATCCCGGGAAATTCTCGACCATCGTCGTGAGCGAAAGTTGCCCACCCGGCTCATGCCCATCCAGCACGAGCGGCTGCAAGTCCGCACGCGCCGCGTAGATCGCAGACGTCAAACCCGCGCATCCACTGCCGATAATGATGACCTTGTACAAATTGAACTCCTCGATTCCAGCTCTTTAGATTCGGTGACCTAGCGCAGCGATTCAGCGAGTGAGTTCAGCATTGTAGCACTCCGCACACACAGTCAAAAATGTGCGTCGTGCTCCTCTGCACTCTCTGCGCCTCTGCGGTAACCCGTCGTCGAGTACTCTCATGAAATTGCTTCTGCCCGGATCGTAGAGGATAATCTCGCGCTGCCGGAGCACCTGAGCGAATTTATGCCCGCATCACTGCCGCTCTTTCGATTGCTGAACGAATTCGTCGTGTTTCTTCTCGGCGCTCTGCTCGTCGTCCTGGCGCTCGCCCACGGCCTGCATCCACCAAACAGGCCGGTGGTGTGGCTTCTTCTGGGCGTGCTGCTGATTTACTGGGGAGCGCGGACCGGCATGCGCGCCAGCTCGCAAGCCACGCGCTGGTACGATCGCTTGCGCGCCGGCTCGCTGATCTGCGCCGGACTTCTGGTCGCGAGCCTCGCGCGAGTTCCGGCCCGTCATGCCCCACTTCTGCTGGCCATCGCCGGCGTCAATCCTCGCGCTCCGCGGACTGGCGGGCGCCATCGGCTCCCTTCGCCCACAGCAGAGCTAACCGCCTTCGAGCCGGTGATCTTTGATGTAACTGAGATGCTTGCGAAGACGATCCACAACGTCCTGCTCCTGCCCCATCTCCAGCTCGCGCTGCAGCTCATCCAACGCAAAATGAACGATATCGTGGTGATGCAGCTCCTCATGCCCCAGTTTCTCGCTCAGCCTAAGCCAAATCTTATGCAATAGATCGATTTCCTTCGGCGTAAGCCGAGGCGCATGCGGCCCAAGATAAAATATCTGCTCCGAGCCGGCCGGCGTGAAAATCTCCAGCGCCACGTGCGGCCGCGGCTCGGGCATGTGCTCCCACGTCAATCCAATTTCCCGCGCCTGCTCGTTGATCGACTGCTTCGCCGAGCTCCCCACCACGATCGCCGCCGATTGCAAATTCACCGCCGCGCGCAGTATGCCGTCCCACAGATCGTTCGCCGACGCCACCGCCAACCGCACCGGCTTCCCTTCCTTCTCCGCCATCGAAAGCACCTTCGTAAACAGCAACTGCTCGATCGTGCTGAAAAGTTGGTCCGGCGTCAGGTCATATTCGCCCGAAGCCGCCCGCCGCAACATGCGCACATGCAGCACCACCACATCCTGCGTGGGCCGCACGCGCTTGAGCACCGCCTCCAGGTGATACAGCGCATAGTAAGTGCTCACGGGCACGAGCACGTTGCCCGCTCGCGCTCCCACTGACTGCGGCGTCAGATCCCCTTCCTGCGCCAGATTGAATTGATCCAGCTCCACGTGCCCCGCGCCCACCTGCCGTCGATGTACGATGTACTCCGAAACTTCAAACACGATGAATAGCACGATGGTGAAGCTTATTCCCGCGATCGTCGCCTCCGGCTTCGTAAACAGATTCACGATGGCGATCCCCACCAACACCAAGGTGATCATCCCCAGGCCCAGCGGAATCTCTTTTCCCCCGACCTTGAAATTCAGCGGCACGCGATAATCGCGGTCCTGCGGATGCGTATAGCGCAGCACCAGCACTGAAACGCCCTTGAGCGCAAAGCTCCATATCACTCCGAACGCGTACAAGTTCGCGAGAAACGTTACGTCGCCGCGGCTGGCGAGAATCGTGATGATTTGTCCCGCCACAACCATATTTATAATCCGGTGCGACGTCCCGAATCGACGGTGCGGGTGCCGGAACCAATCCGTTAGCACGCCGTCTTCCGACACGCGGTTCAGCACGCCGTTCGATCCCACAATTGCCGTATTCACCGCGCCCGAAAGAATCAGCGTTCCAACCACCACGACGAAGACGTGAAACGCCAGCAGCATCGGATATTTTCCGACAAGATGCATCGCCAACCCGCCGATCAAGTTCTCCGAAAATTGCGACCGCACGGAATCCGGAATGATCATCACCGCAAAAAACGACACGAGCGACGTGAACACCAGGCTGTAAATAAAAATTACCAGCCCGGTCTTCTTCAGATTCGGCAGCTTGGGGTATTCAATTTCGCGATACACCTGCGCCAGCGTCTCTTCCCCGCTCATCGCCAAAACGGAATGTCCCAACCCCACAAAAACGATGAGCAACGTGCATGTCTGCGCGAAATGGTTGCCGTAGAGCCAGCCCAGCGCGCTCTTCCCGAGCCTCATGTTCTGCGGCGTCGGATACGGCGGCAAATGTGCGCCGCGCACCCAAAGCGTGTAGCCGCACCATCCGATCAGCAGCACTACCATCACCGTCGTGAGTTGCATGATGCGCAGAGCTTTGTCGCTCGATTCCGGAATCCCCTTGATGTTCTGCCACCAGAAATACAACGTCACCAGAATCGCGAAAAACGCCGCCGTCGAATTCGGGCTCAGCACGTACTTGATATGCGCGTACGGCAGCAGTTCGTTCAACACGCCCGCAAGATATTGCCCCGCCGAAACGCCGCTGATCGGCCCCGTCAGCACGTAATCGAACATCAGCGCGGAGACGGATATCTTCGCCATGGTCCCGCCCAGCGCCTCTTTCACCACGCGGTAAACGCCGCCGCGCACAAACATGCTGCAGCTCTCGACATACACGGCGCGCACCGCGTACGAAAACACCATAATCGCCAAAATGAACCACGGCGCCGTCTTCCCGATGAACTGTTCGGCCTCGCCACCGGCGTAATAAGCCGACGAAGCCAGATCATTCAGGACGACAGCCGCCGCCCGCCAGAAAGAAATAAACGTGAGCATGGCCGTCGTGGCCACAATCACCTGAGCTGAGCGGCGAATCGTACCGGCGGGTTTTCCAGTGGAAGTCGGGTTGGAAGCCATGGACCGTTAAGATGCGGGGACTGACTATATTATTAAAATCGGCGAAATGAAAGGTCGCAGGAGTCGCTAGTTCTTGCCCGTGTGTGCCGAATCGGAACGAAATTCCGTCGCGCACTTCTCGCACGGGCAAATCTCGCGCAGATGCTCGAAGCTGTAGATTCCGGTAGTATGCCCGTCTGAAAATTGAATCTGCACCGCGTAACTCCCCACTGCCGACGCGCCCTTCGCCGTCACTTTCGGCTTGAACATCGGCAAGGCCGTACCAGCCGTAGCACTCGAAAACTTCCCTTTCTTCTCGCGTTCATCATTGCAAAGCGCGCAAGGGCACAAATCGCGCAGATACAGAAAATCGTAATGACTCGCGTGGCCGTCCGACCACGTAATGTCCACACCCTTCCCAGTAGACACGTGAATCTTCACGTCCATCGGCTTCTTCCGCACATCAATCGGTATAGGCATTTATCGATTCAGAGCAGCGCGCCGGATCACTGATTCAATTCGCAGTTGCATTTTCCTCGTAGGGGCGCCGCTTGCTGCGCCCTCTTCGAACCTGTCGCTCGCCGCATAGAAAAGCGCCATCGCGGCAACGCCGTGAGTTTCTAAGGCGGCTTCCTGTTCAATTCGCGTGCCGCGGGCAGCAAGTCCCCGCCGGAATCGGATTCCCGTGCGGGCAAGTAGCCGGATGCCCCAAAAAGGTGCAAATCTTCTGCTCCAATTCCGGGCTGATAATATGCTCGAATTTGCAAGCCTGCGTATCCGCTTCGGATCCCACGATCGCGAACGTATCGGTGAAAAGCCGCTCGGCCAACCGGTGCCGCCGTATCACGTCCCGCGCGCGATTTTCCCCCCGCGGCGTCAGAGTCACCACGCTATCGCCCACCACCACCAGCCCGCGGTCGCTCAATCGCCCCACCATCCGCATCGCGTCCATCACTCCGCGCGAGCGCACTCTCTCGAGCTGCGCCGGCACTCCTTCCTCACCGCATATCCAAATCTGCTCCAACAGGTGATCGAACCGCTCCTCATCCTCGGCCGTGAAAGTAGTCACCTGCACCAACCGCCCGTGCGCCAGCTCGATTCGCCGGTCGGCAAGCTGCGCGATCGAAGGATCGTGCGTCACCATCAAAATCGTATGTCCGCTCGTATGCATCTCGCGAACCAGGTCGATCACCAGCCGCTCGTTTTCCTCATCCAAATTTCCCGTCGGCTCATCCGCCAGAATCAATTTCGGATGATTGATCAACGCCCGCGCCACCGCTACGCGCTGCTGCTCACCGCCCGAAAGCTGCGCTGGAACGTGCGTGAGACGGTCCCCCAATCCCACGCGTTCGAGAGCCTTGCGCGCTTCCCCTTCGTCCGTCGTGCTGTGGAAATACTGCGCCAGCATCACGTTCTCGAGCGTCGTCAAATACGGCACCAAGTGAAATTGCTGAAAAATAAATCCGACTTTATCCGCGCGATATCTCGTAAGCCCATTTTCATCGAGCCGCGCTACATCCACTTCCTCCACCATCGCCCGCCCGGAAGTCGGTGTGTCCAACCCTCCGAGAATATTGATCAGCGTCGTCTTCCCTGATCCCGAAGGGCCCATGATCGCGATCCACTCGCCCGCCTCGACGTCGAACGACACGCCATCGAGCGCCCGCACTCCTCCATATTGTTTAGTTAGCGCCTCGATTCGAACCAACCGCCCCATCACTCTCCTCGCAAAATCACTGCAGGCTTCACGCGCCCCAACAGCCGCAATGGCAACGCTCCGGCCAACGCCACGGCCACCATCAACGCCACAATCAACGGCAACACCTCCGGTCGCGGCGAAATCGCAGTGCCAAACACGCTCCGCCCAATCCAAATCGTCAATCCCGCGCCAATCAAATATCCCGCCACTCCGCCCGCCGCTCCCAACACACTAACTTCCGCCAAAAACAATCCGACAATCCGTCCAATCGATCCTCCCAGCGCCTTCATCAATCCCACATCCGCGCGCCTCTCCATCGCAAGCGCCGTCATCGTCGCCAGCACGCTCAATACCGTAAGCACAAAAATAAGGACTGCCATCGATACAATCAGCAATTGCACGCGCCCCAGCAGAGCTCCTTCCGCCTCCGCAATCTGCCGTATTGGCCGCGCGCGGAATTCCGGCACAAGTTTTTCAATTTGCGCCGCAAACGCCTGTATCTGCTCCGTCGATCCCGGAACTCGCAACTGCATCAACTGAATGCGTCCGTTCAGGTCCGCCAAACTCTGCACCGCGGCGAGGTTCGCAAAGATTTGGTCGTCCTCGTCTCCACCCGCCGTAATCACTCCCGCCACCGTGCAGTGCATCACATTCGCGCCAATGTGCAGTTCCAGTGCGCCGCCCTGCTGCACACCAATTTCCCGCGCCGCATGTTCTCCCACCAAACACTGCGTCACATCCCCACGCGAATTAATCGACGACCCATGAATCTTCCATGTCGGGCTCATTTGCGCGGCCATGTCCAGCCAAGTCCCTGCCAAAACCACTGCTCGCCCCGCGTCCGTCCGTGCCACAACATAAAGATAGGGCACGCCGACCGTCCCCGCCGGCGCCCCATCCGCCGCCGCCCGCTCCATCCTCTCTTCGCTCGCGAGGACGTGCTCGCCCTCCCCGATCCGCGACACCACCAGATTCGCGCCCAGTGACCGGAACTCCTGAGTCATTTTCCGCTGCACATCAAATTGCATGTTGAACAGAGCCGAGATCACCGCCGCCCCGCTCGCCATTGCCAATAACGCGACCGCCAACCGCCCGCGATTCCCGCGCACCAGCCGCCACAGAAGCCGTCCGAACATTACTCGCCCCTCAAAATCGGCGCCGGTTCAAATCGCGCTGCGCGCCGCAGCGGAATCACGCTCCCGAGCAGCACCACAACTGTCGCCAACCCCATCACAATCGGCAAAAGCACCATGCGCAAATTAGCTGGCGACCCAAACACGCTCTCTCCCAAAACTCGCGCGAGCAGAGTGCCCAGCACGAATCCAATCGCGCCACCGGTAAACGCCAGCACAAACTGCTCCGCCAGAAAAATTCCGCCCACCATCACATTCGTCGCCCCTAGCGCCTTCATCAGCGCAATTTCCGACCGCCGCTCGATCACCGTCGCCGCCGATGTGGCCGCTACGGCCAACCCGGCCGCCGCCAGCGCCGCAATCGTCACCAGCCACAAAAGTCCGCCGACGCGCGAAAGCACGCGCCCCTCGGTCTGCGCCACGCGCCGGATCGCCCGCGCGTCCGACCCGGGCAGCACCTGCTCGATTTGCTGCGCGATCGAAGAAATGTACGGCGTGCAATACCACCGGTCGTATTCCACCGGCGTCATCGAACTCGGGTCGCGCTCCGAAAATGCGTCCTCCGGCTTCGTCAAGGCGCTCACAAAAAGGCTGCGAAATTTTCCCGGCTGCCTCGCCATTTCCTGCGCCAGCGGCAGCGAGACCAGCACCGCGTTATCTTCCGCATCTCCGGTCGAAACGATACCTGTCACAACAAGCGGAATCGACGGCCTCAAGGCACCCGCCGTCGCGTCCAAATTTTCCGTGGTTTCAAGCTGGATTTTCTTCCCGATAATCGGTCCGCTCCCCGCCGAGAGGCGCGCCGCCAGTCCCTCGCCGAGCACGCACTCGCGCTCGCCTTCCCGGAACCACTGGCCCTGAATCTTCCACCACGGATGCGTCAGTTTTGCTCCGGTCCGGAAACTCGAGCCATCCGGGACGCTCACGTCGTGTTCGTACCACGTCCCGATAACGCTCACAGCGGTCCAATCATTTCCGGCCAGCACTCGCTCCGGCACATCCAGAAACGGCGTGAACCCCACAATGTTATGCCGCCAGAAAATCGTCTTCAGCTTTCCCAGGTCCGCCTGGTTCAAATACGCGCCTTCATCCACCGGCCGGTAATCCACTCCGCCAATCTGCAGCGGCAAAGTGTCCGACTCCGGCGTCACCAGCAGATTCGCCCCCAGGCTCCGGAATTCCTGCGCCAGGCGGTCTCCGACGTCGAGCGCCACGCTCAACGTCGCCGTAGTCACCGCCATCCCCACAGCCAATGCTGCCGCCGCAAGCAATATCCGCCGCGGATTCCGCACGAAGGACTCACCAACAAGGCGGGCAAACATTCAGACCACACTCAACTCTCTAGCGTGCCACAAAAAATACTCATGAAACCGTAGGGGCGCGGCCTTGCCCTGATGAAGGAAGGGTTGCTGCGCCCGCCCACGCACAATCACTTGTGCACCGTCGCCGCCGACTCCGACAGCGCCGTCAAATCAATCGAAATCTTCCCCGCGTCCACGCGCGCCTTCACTCCCACCGGATTGCACCCGCCCGACTGCCCAATCGACGGCACATATATCGCCGCCCCGCAATTCCGGCAAATCACGTTCTGCCCTTCCTGCCGGTAACCCGACCACCCGCAAATCTCGCAGGCATCGAGCGCCACCGCGAAATCTCCATTTCCTTTGCGAATCACCAGAAACCGCAGCAGCGTTCCCTTTGAATCCGCCGTAAAAAAATGCAGGTTTGAGTCCGCCAACTCGCTCACCGCAATCTCCACGCGCCCGTCCACAGCCTCGAGCCGAGTCGCCGCCGGTGGCGCCGCCGCGGTCCGCGCATAAACAAATTCCGTCGTAAACATCAAAATCACCGCGATGCACAGCAGCGCCGCCGCAAAACTCCAGCGCCTCTGTTTCCGGAACTCCCAATCCCGCCGCCGCTTCTCCGCAGGATTCAGCCCGGCATCCTCGCCCGGCTTCGACGCAGCAAACCATTCGCGCAGCACCGCCAGCGCCGCCACTCCCAAAATCACCACAAAAAAGAAAACCTCATTCCTCACAATCGGCCCAATCGTAGCCATCTCAAACTTGCTCGACCAGATCCACTGCGCCTCGCTCAATTCGTGCACGCCCGTCAAACCAAGCTGAAATGCCACCACCATCAAAATCGTGGAAGTAACCGCAAAAAATCGCCCCAAAGGAATCTTGAGCGTCCCCTGAAAGAAGAAAAGCCCCACCAAAACCGAAAGCAAAATCCCCACGCCCGTCCCAATCCAAACTTCAATCCCCGCGCTAGAAAGCTCCACCGCCCGCAAAATCAAAACCAACTCCGCCCCTTCGCGCAGCACCATCGTAAATACAAAAATCGCAATCCCAATCCCCGCCGCCCGCGTGGTCCGCGAAGCGTAACCCTCCACGCGCTGCTCGATCTCTTTCTTCAAACTCCGCGCGATCCGGTTCATCCAGATGATCATCGTCACCACCAGCACCGCCGCGACGATCATCATCAATCCTTCGAATCCGTCCTCGTTCACCTGCCATCTCTGCAGCAACACTGCCGCCACAAAGCTGCACGCCACCGCCGCGCCCACACCCATCCACGCATAAGGCGCCAGCGCCCGCCTTCCCGTACGATTCAAATAAACGAGTACAATGCCGACAACCAGCGCGGCTTCGACACCCTCACGGAGAGCAACAAGAAGCGCAGAAAGCATCTTTGAGCCAGTTGATACACATTTACAACTGGAATTCCACTATACCGCGACCGCTATCGCCCCGTCAAGCATCCCGCAAGCATTGGTAACGCCGGCGTCCCTGCCGGCATCCGACGACGACAAGTCACACCATTGGCACTAATCATCCGCGGACCGTTCTAGATTGCCGTACGAGCGCTTAACTCGGCTGCCGGAAGCGAGAAGGCTGTGAACTACTTCTGGCTCAAAAGATACAAATCCGCATGCCCACCGGGGCGCGCATAAATCACCGTAGAAAGATCGCCCGCCAAATCGTAAGCATTGCCGCCCGAGATAAGAGGGAAAGCGAACGGAAGTTTTAAAGCCACTTGGGCCGCCCCGGCAATCTTGCCGTCTTTCCAGGGCTGCCGGAAAATCGTAACGTCGCGCTGCCCAGGCACAGCATACAAAAACGACTTCCCATCCCGCGCCATCTCAATTCCGAAAGTCACCACGTTGGGCGTCAACGGAGCGCACTTTCGATCGGCCAAGGAGAACTCGTAAATTCCGGTCTTCTCTCCACTCGGCACTAGAGTGAGCAAGTACTGTCCGCCGGGTGCCGCAACGAAAGCAAGACCGCAGCCTTCAACGAGCTTCTCGGGGTTCGAGCCGTCCGCGCTCTCCCTCCATATCGAGCTCACCGTGGCGCCGGCTTCCTGGCCGTTCACGTAGACGGTTTTCTGGTCAGGGGCCCAGATCACATTTTGCACCGTTTTCACCGGCCAGGTAAGCTGGCGACGACCGCTGCCGTCCGCGCCCACGACATAAATTCTATCCGGTCCTTCAACTTCCGCCTCCAGGAATGCAAGGTGAAAGCTGTCGGGCGCAAAGGTCGCCGTTGCCAAAGATCTACCCGTGGCCAGTCTCACCCCGCCGTTGCCGTCGATGTTGGATGCCCAAAGCTCGCTCCGGTCACTCTCAGGGATCGTGACATACATCACGCGCTTTCCGTCTGGCGAGATGCCAGGCTGGGTGGCGTTTTGCGAAGCAATATCCGTGAACTGCTTCGAGCGGACGTTGTAGGCAGTCAGAAATCCCGTGGACTTGCCGTTTACGAAATAAATTCCTTTTCCTCCCGGGTCGGGCATGGGCGAACTATCCGGTCCGGTTCCGGAGGTAACCTGAGTTAATCCTTTGTCTTTCAAACTGTACTTCCAGATATTCGTCAACCCGTTTACGGTGCGGCTGAACAGCAACGTCTTTCCCGGTTCGCCCCAGACCACGTCAAATGGATATCCGGGCACCTCACCTGCATCTGCCGCCGATCGTCCGGAGAGATCCAGGTCATAGCCGTGGAAGTTGCTAGAAATGCTGTAGATTGGATTGGAGGTCAGCACCAGCAAGTGGCTTCCGCCGGGAAACGGCAAGATCGCCAGAGGAGCAAACGTGGTCGCGTCAAAGCTGTAAACTTTCTCCTCGGCAGTTCCGGTTCTGTTCGCGCGAAAGATGCCTCGGCTTTCTGACTTGACGTAGAAGAGCGATGCGCCATCCGCCGACGGAACTATCGAGTTGCCAGAAGCCACGCGGCTGGGACTGCCGCCGAGCGTTGGCACAGCCCAAACTTCGTCGCGGCCCCCAGACCTTTGGTAATAAATCTCGGTCCCGTCGGTGGAGAAGCTATCCACTGATTTGTCCCCTTCGTCGCTCGTAAGCTGAAGAGGCTCGCCGCCGGAACTGAGCATCAGGAACACTTGCGAAATCCCGGCTACTGGCGAAGAAAACGCCACCGCATGGCCGTCGGGAGAAAGCCTCGCGCCGTCCATCGGTTTGTCCCAATGGCTGATTTGCGAAATCTTCGCCGGCCCGCTCGGCGCGCTCTGCTCCACCCCAAAAGTGATAGGCCACAATTGCCGCTGCCACGAGAAACGCGGCGGCGGCCGCAATCGCATATTTGTTCCGCGCCAACCCGCTTGATGCGGGCTCCGCCGCGATCGCGACGCTCGACGTGCTGCCGGCTTTCTGCGCGATCTCCTGCACCGCATTCCCGGCCATCGAGGAAATTCGGCCGGAGCCTGTGTCCCGCCGCAGGCGCTTCAAATCCGTGCGAATGTCCGAGGCTGACTGATAGCGCAGGTCGCGATCCTTCTCCAGCGCCTTATTGATGATGTCTTCCAGCTTCGCGGGAACTTCCGGATTCAGGCGCATCGGCGAAACCGGTTCCTGCGCCAGAATCGCGTGCGTGATCACTCCAGAGGTCTCGCCGCGAAACGGCAAGACGCCCGTCACCATTTCGTAGAGCACCACGCCGAACGAGAAAATATCCGTGCGCGCATCCAGCACTTTGCCGCGCACCTGTTCCGGCGACATGTAAGCGACCGTGCCGACGGCCGTCCCGGGACTCGTCAGCATCGCAGGATCCACCGCATCCACCGTCGCACCAGCCGATTCGTGCGACGCGCCTTGCACCTGAACCAATTTCGCCAGGCCGAAATCGAGAATCTTCACCTGTTCGCGCTTGGTCAAGAAAATATTCGCGGGCTTGATGTCGCGGTGAACGATTCCTTCCGCGTGCGCGGCATCGAGCGCATCCGCAATCTGCGTCGCAATTTCGAGAGCTTCGTCAATAGGCAGCGGCTTCCCGCCGATGCGATGCTTGAGCGTCTGCCCCTTCATCAATTCCATCGCCAGGAAGGGCCGGCCCTCGTGCTGGCCGATTTCGTGAATGGTGCAAATGTTGGGATGATTCAAAGCAGAAGCAGCGCGCGCCTCGCGCTGGAACCGCTCCAGCGCCTGGCGGTCATTGGCCACATCTTCAGGAAGGAATTTCAGGGCGACGTGGCGGCCCAGACTTTCGTCTTCGGCTTCATAAACGACGCCCATTCCGCCGCCGCCAAGCTTCTCCAGCACGCGATAATGGGAAATCGTGCGCCCGGAAAGTGAAGAGGAATCAGCCACGCCAGCGAATCTTATGTCGCGCCCGCAGCCAAGTCAACGCGCTGCGCTTTGCCGGCGCGCATGTAATTTCCCGGGTTTCGTGCTACGGTCGTTAATGGCGCGACTTGCCGCCAACGCCGAAAATGCCGGGCTAAAAGCCCGGCGCGACGTTTCTCGGAATGGACGTTCGGGCTTCTCGCGGCATGTGGTTTTGACACGATTAGAAACTGCACTCGCTCTTTGTTTTCAACGAGTTACAGCGATTTCTAATAATTTCGCACGCGATTAGAAATGTATTAAGAGTATTACCCGAAGGGCGGAATTTGGGTAGTTCCGACGCTTTTTGTGAACGGGAATACCCAGTCGTGATTCGCGCGGAGGTTTGGTTAATGGATGGCACCATCATCACGGTCGGCCGCGAAACTGCATCTCAGTACCTGTACAATTGCATCGAGGCAGCGATACACCCGAGCCCGCCCGACCGACAGTGAAGCTAAGGCGTCTCCAATCCGCGGAATTTCGACGCGCGCTCCGAGTGCTACTCGCGGCTTGCCTTACGCTCGCGCCCGCTACTCCGCTCTCCGCGCAGAAACCCTCGCAGCCTCGCGCGGCATTCAGCGCAGGCGACGCTGACGCGAAGCCTTCGGTCGATCTCAAACGCGCGAAGCAAGCGTATCTGCGCGGCCGCGAAAGCGAAAAGACGAGTGACTGGCGGGGAGCCTTCGAAGCCTTTTCCGAAGCGGTCCGCGGTGCGCCGGACAACAAGGAATACGCGCTGCGGCGGGCCATTGCGCGCAGCCGCCTCGTTCAAGATTACGTAGACCGCGCCGAGCGCGACGCCGTCGCGGGGCGCATGACGCAAGCGCGCGCCAATCTCAGCGCCGCCATTGCTCTCGATCCCGGCGACATTCCCGCGCGCGAACGCTGGAACGAGCTGAGCCCGCAAGAAACAATCATCAAGGACGAACGCGAAGATACCATCTCCAGCCCCGCCCATCTCGAGCCGCAACCCGGCACGCACACTTTCGATTTCAAAGGCAACACGCAGCAGGCCTACCAGGAAGTCGCAAAGCAATTCGGGGTGCGCGTCAGCTTCGACGTGGATATGCGCTCGCGCCCCGTGCGCCTGCGTCTTTCGGATGCAACCTTCGAGACGGCCATGAAAGTTCTCGGGCCGATGACCGGCACGTTCTGGCGGCCGCTGACCAAGAATCTATTCTTCGTCGCCGACGACAACGCACAGAAGCGCCGCGATTACGATGCATCGGTCATCCGCACGATCGTCTTGCCGGCCTCGAGCACGCCGGAAGATGCGACTGAAATACTCCGCGTAGTCCGCGACGTCACCGGCATCACGCGCACGCAACTCGATTCCCGCAGCCGCACGATCACGCTGCGCGCCCCTCCGCAGGCCGCCGCGCTGGCTACCGCCATCATCGAAGACCTCGAAAAGCCGCGCGGCCAATTGGTTCTGGACGTGGACATCCTCGAAGTCAATCGCGACAAGGCGATGAATCTCGGGAATCACGCCGCCGCAGACCGGCAAGGTTTTCACTTTGAACCGTCAGGAAATCGCGCAGGCGCAGACCGGCCTATCGGGGCTGATCGCCGTTCTCGAACAAGTCTTTGGAACTCCATCGTCGCTCTCGGGGCTCACCAGCAGCCAAGTCGGCGGGCTTATCAGCGCCGGGCAACTCGGCCTCGGAACGCTGATTCCGCCGCTGCTGGCATTCGGCGGCGGGAACACCACTCTGCTGGCGACGCTGCCGGGCGCGACCGCGAATTTTTCATCCGTTCTTTCGCTCGTGCGCAGCGGCCGCCGCGTGCGTCTGAGGGCCGAGGACGGCCATCCCGCCACGTTCTTCGTCGGCGACCGCGTCCCGGTCTCCTTCGCGCAGTTCTCCTCCAGTTTGACCAGCGCGCAGAATATTCCTGGCGTATCGTCCACCAATTTCCCGACTTCCACGCTGGTCACCGGCGCGGGCCCCGCCGCAGTCACAACCGGCATTCTGCGCAGCAGCACCGCCGGAAGCACGGCCACGGATTTATTCGAAGACATCATCGTCGCCAACAATACGGACAACACCGTCTCGGTCTTCCTCGGAAATGGCGACGGAACGTTCGGCGTGAAAACCGATTTCGGCACGGGAAACGGCCCGATCGCGGTTGCGACCGGAAACTTCAACGCGGACAGCAATCTCGATGTAGTCGTCGCGAATCAGACCGACGGAACCGTTTCGGTGCTGCTCGGCAACGGCGATGGAACACTCGCCGCCAAGCAGGACTTCCCTGTCGGAAAGAATCCGGTATCGGTAGCCGTCGCCGATTTCAATGGCGACGGAAAGTCCGATCTTGTGGTTGCCAATCAGGACGACAACACCGTCTCGATTCTTCTCGGAAACGGCGACGGCACATTCCAGCCTCAGACCACGCTCACCACCGGCGCCGCTCCCACGCAAGTTGTGACCGGCGATTTCAACGCCGACGGAAAGATCGACATTGCCGTCGTCAATCAGAACGACAACACGGTTTCCGTTTTCCTCGGCAAAGGTGACGGAACATTCTTCAACCGAATCGATTACGCAACGGGCGCCGGACCCATCGCTCTCGCCGCCGGCGATTTGAACGGTGACGGCATTATCGATCTCGCCGTGGTAAACAAAAATGACGATACGGTTTCTGTTCTGCTCGGCAACGGGGATGGAACATTCGGCCCCGAGACACCCTTCCAGACCACGACTTCGCCCGTCTCCATCGCCATCGCCGATTTCAATACTGATGGCCGCCCGGACCTCGCGGTCGCCGAGCAAGGATCGAATTCGGTCTCAATTCTCCTGGGGCTCGGAGGCGGCCTCTTCGCTGAGCCGTTCGATCTAACCGTGGGCACCAGCCCATCGTCCATCGCGGAAGTGGATTTCAATGCCGATGGGCTGCCGGATCTCGTGGTCGCCAACCAAGGTTCTGACACCGCGACGGTGATTATCAATTCGAGCGCGGCCGAGGCCGGGCTCGCCAACGCCGCCGGCGTTTCGAATGGCTTTGGGACGCCATATCCCGGAGTTGAATATCTCGATCTGGGAGTGAAGCTCAAGGTTACCCCGCGCATGCATCCCAACAGCGAAGTCACTTTGCAGGCCGCGCTCGAGGTCCGCAGCCTGACCGGCGTTTCCCTCAATCAATTGCCGATCATCAGCAACCGCACCATCGAGCAAACCGTGCGTCTCAAAGAAAATGAGACCACGCTGCTCGCCGGATTCCTCAACGTCGCAGCTACGCACACTGTGAATGGATGGCCTGGAATCGGGGATCTCGAGGGCATCAACTACCTCACCGGCGATCATACAAACGACGACAGCGTCGACGAGGTGCTGATTCTCATCACGCCGCGGCGACTGAATCCCGCGCCGCGCGTCGAGCGACTTCTGTATGCCGGGCACGCTCCCGCGCAAGGCGCAGGCAGCGTCGGCCAGACATTCGACGAACAACACTCGCCCTCCGAGGCTCCTGCTCCGCTCGTTGCTCCGCCGCCGGAAACGCAGCCTGAGAATGAGACGCAGCCAATCGTCACGCCGCTGCCACAAGGGCAGCCTCCGCAGCAACGGCCGCGGCCTCAGCCAAATCCGTAGGAGCGATAAATTTCTCAGCAGGCTGAGGCTGTTTCTACGGCTTGGCGTCGAGGACGAGGATGGGTTGGTAGGTGCGCGGTACGACGGCTTCGGCGATGGCGATGAGTTGCTGTTGCTGGTTGAAGACGCGGAGACGGGCGGGCTGCCAGTCGCCGGAATTCAGTTCGGCGGGAGCGCCCTCGGCGGTGACGGATTGTCCCGCGTGAATCTGCGCCAGAGGCAGAGTGAATTTCGCGCCGTGACGCACGCGGCGCTCGACGATCGGCAGCACCGTGGCGCGGGGCAATTCCGGGAGAAGCCCTTCGAGACGAATCACACGATCCGCGAGGCGGCCTGCTCTGGCCGCTTCCTGCAGCTCTTCGAGAGTCGAGGCCTGGTCGAGAGTGAACTCGCCGACGGCCGTGCGCACAATTTCAGCGAGATGCGCGCCGGTTCCGTAGCGCTGCCCGAGATCGTGAGCGAGCGAACGGATGTAAGTTCCGGAACCGCACTCGACCGAGAATCGCGCGATCGAGCCTTCAATGCTTGTCAGCCGGAACTCGTACACTTCCACTTCGACGGACTTCAGCTCGACGGGCTTTTTCTTGCGGGCCAGCTCATGCGCGGGGCGGCCATGAATTTTCTTGGCGGAAAATGCCGGCGGCATCTGCTGGATGCGCCCTACGAATTCCGCGGCGAGTGCTTCGAGTTTTTCGCGATCGAGAGACGGCGCGGAATCAGGGCCGAGAGCTTCGCCGTCTGCGTCGTAGGTGTCCGTGGCAAAGCCGAAGCGTGCGGCGCAGGTGTAACGCTTGCGGCGGCTTGAATAGAAGCGCATGAGGCGCGTGGCGCGGCCGAGCAGCAGAACGAGGACGCCGGTGGCGAGGGGATCGAGAGTGCCGAGATGGCCGATCTGGCGGAAGCCAGCGATGCGACGGACGGATTCGACTACGTCGTGGGAAGTTTTTCCGCGCGGCTTGTTGATGACGATGGCGCCGTCGAGCGGCGGGGGTTGTGGGGTGCGAGGCATGGGTTAGTTGTGCGTTCTCGTTAAGGATAACGGGTTGTCGTTGTCACGGCGCGAGTTTGCAGTTTGCAGGGCAATGGTCGATGCGGCGAACAACCGGCAGGTTCCGACGTCTTTTTTGGCGCAAGAGATTGCAAGCGTTGGACGCTAAGATCCTTAGCTCCGCTCCGGATGACAGCGGTCTGCTTTTTTTCGCAAGTGTGTTGGTCGTGCCCTGACAAAGCCGCCGGAGATCCCCAAATCAAGAAACCAAAACCCACGGCCAACCCGGGGCGTGTAAACCCGCCCCCCTACGTTCCTGCGTCTTTGCTTTTGCGCAGTAGATCGTCGATGTGCTGGCCGTATTCCTCGGATTCGTCGGGGACGAAGACGATTTCGGGGGCGCGGCGCAGTTGCAGGCGCTCGACCAGCTCGTGGCGGACGTAGCCCGCGGCGGCGGCGAGGCCCTTCAACGCTTCGGCGCGCTCGGTGGGGTCGGTCATGATGCCGACGTAGACGCGAGCGTGGCGCATGTCCGGGGAGAGGCGCACTTCGCTCACGACGAGAGGGACGGCCAGGCGCGGATCTTTCAGCTCACCGGCCAGCATCAGGCCGATTTCGTTGCGCATTTCTTCGGCGATGCGCTCGGGGCGATGTCCAGCGATGGTCATGGTTTCATCTCACGAATAAGTGCTGCGATACTGCGAATTCACTAGGCCGAGGCCAGGTGCAAGAAAGACCGGACTCAGCGGCTAGACCTGTTGCATGTATTGAGCGCTGAGATCCTTCGGGCCTTCGGGCCCTCAGGATGACAGCTTGCTTTCTTTTTGCAAACAGTCAAACCGTTCGCTGACAAAGCGCCGGAATTCTCCTGTCAAAAATATTCTATCTCCTGGCCGATCAGGTCGCGGCCTAGCAGGCGCTCGGATTCATCGGCTACGGCGCGCATGGATTCTTCGAGATGCTTGTCGTCGTTGGAGATGCTTACCACTCCTATCACCGAGCGCTGCCAGAGATCCTGATGATCGAGTTCCGCTACGGCCACATTGAAGTGGCCGCGCAGCTTGTCCTTGAGGCTGCGGAGCACCTGGCGCTTATCTTTTAGAGATTGCGCGTCGGGAATGTAGATTTCCAGGGTGAGTAGACCGATTGGCATTTGGCGCTCCGGGCGATTAGCCTGAGCGGACAGTCGAAGTCGTTACATGCGCCTAATAATTTACGCCGAGATCCTTCAGCGAACCTTGCCGGTTCGCTTCAGGATGACAGCGTTGCGGCATGCGCCCGTCTGTTGCCCGTTGCGAGATCTAGTTTACATCTGCCGGGCTTACGAGTGCCCGCCGGAAATTGAAAACCGATACCTCAGCGGCTAAAGCCGTGATGCTTTTGCGGCTTTTCGGCACGACTGAAGTCGTGCCCTGACAAAGCTTGCTACGCTGTGGCGGCCAGGCGCTCGGACGTGAAACATTCGAGGACGTCGCCTTCTTTGACGTCGGCGAAATTGGAGATGCTGATGCCGCACTCGAAGCCGTTGCGGACTTCGTTGACGTCGTCCTTGAAGCGGCGCAGCGAGACGATGCGGCCGGTGTAAACGACCACGTTGTCGCGGAGGACGCGCACGTCGGCGTCGCGCTTGATGATGCCGTCCTGCACATAGGAACCGGCAATCATGCCCGAGCCCTTGATGCGGAAGGTGTTCCGCACTTCGGCGCGGCCCAGATAAACTTCCTTGATGACCGGCGTGAGCAATCCGGTCATGGCTTTCTTCAGCTCGTCGGTGAGCTCGTAGATGATTGTGTGCAGGCGGATATCCACGCCTTCCTGCTGGGCGAGATCGGAGGCTTTTCTTTCCGGGCGGACGCCGAAGCCGACGATGATGGCGTTGGAGGCGGAGGCGAGGAGGACGTCGGTTTCGGAAACTGCGCCTACGCTGGCGTGAATGATCTTGAGCTTGACCTGATCGGTCGAGAGCTTCGGCAGCATTTCGCTGAGGACTTCGACCGAGCCCTGCACGTCGGCCTTGATGACGATGGGCAATTCCTTCACTTCGCCGGCGCGGAGTTGCTCGTGCAACTGATCGAGAGTCAGGCGGCTGCTCGACGATTTCGCGAGCGTGGCTTCGCGGAGCTTGGACTGGCGATATTCGACGATGTGGCGGGCTTTGGCCTCGTCGGCGACCTGGAATTGATCGCCTGCATCGGGGACGCCCTGCAGGCCGAGGACTTCGACTGGAGTTGCCGGGCCTGCTTCCTTCACCGGTTGGCCGCGATCATCGAACATCGCGCGAACTTTGCCGTAGACGGCGCCGCAGACGAAGAAATCGCCTACGCGCAGCGTGCCGTTCTGGACGAGGACGGTGGCAACCGGGCCGCGGCCTTTGTCCACGCGGGATTCGAGAACTGTTCCGGCTGCGGCGGCGTCGGCATTGGCTTTGAGTTCGCGCAAATCGCCTACCAGCAAAATCATTTCGAGCAGGCGCGGGAGATTTTTCTTGGTCTTGGCGGAGACTTCGACCATGACCGTGTCGCCGCCCCACTCTTCGGGCATCAAGTTGCGATCGGCGAGCTGGCGCTTGACGCGCTCGGGTTGCGCGTCGGGGATGTCGATTTTATTGATGGCTACGACTATGGGAACTTTTGCGGCGCGGGCGTGATCGATGGCTTCTTCGGTTTGCGGCATGACGCCATCGTCGGCGCCGACGACGAGGACGACGATGTCCGTGACTTTTGCGCCGCGGGCGCGCATGCGCGTGAAGGCTTCGTGGCCCGGCGTGTCGATGAAAACGATGCGGCGATCATTGACGCGGACTTCGTAGGCGCCGATATGCTGGGTGATTCCGCCGGATTCGCCGCCCGCGACGTTGGTTTCGCGAATGGCGTCGAGGAGGCTGGTCTTGCCGTGATCGACGTGGCCCATGACGGTGACGACCGGGAGCGCGCGGAGTGAGATTGCCGGTGGCTTCTTCGTGCTTGGTTTCCTCCTGGACCATTTGCTGTTCGAAGGAAACGACCTGCACGATGCCGCTGAAGGATTCGGCTAGCTGCGTGGCGGTCTGCACGTCGAGAGCTTGATTGATGCTGGCGAACATGCCTTTGTCCATGAGGGACTTGAGCAATTCTTTGGCGCGGATGTCGAGTTTTTCGGCGAGTTCGCGGACGGTGATGCCTTCGGTGATGACGACTGCGCGCGGCTCGCGCTGGACCGGCGCGGGCATGACTTCGGCTTGCGCGGTGCGGCCTGCGCCGACTCCGGGACGCGTGCGAACGGGGTGGAGCTTGCGCTCGCCTTCGGCGAAACGCTTTTCGATGAGCGGACGGCCACGGGAGGGCGTGGGCTTACGCGCGTAGAGAGGCTTGCCGGGCTCGGCTTTGCCGGCTGGCGCGGCGCCTCCTGCTGGCTTGGCTCCGGGGCCGGATGATGTCGGCCTCATGCCGCCGCCGGGACGACCTCCGGGGCGTGCTGGAAAGCGCGAGGCACCGCCGGGGCGTTCGCCCTGGGCGGTGCCGGGACGTCCGGCTGCTGCTGGGCGCAGGCCTGAGGGCGATTCTCTCTGCGCGCTGGGCGGAGCTTGGATCATTGGGCGCTGGGGCAGTTTCGGCATCGGGCCGAGAACGGGCTTCGGAGGAGCGGGGGGCTTGGCCGCGATTGTTGCGGGCGCGGATGAACCTGCGGCCGCGGGGCGCGTGCCGATGGGAGTCTTTGACGGAATCGTAGCTGCTGGGCGCGCGGCCGGGGCGACCGGCGGTGCGGCGGCGGGTTTCGCCGCGATGGGAGCCACCGCGGCAGGAGCGGCTGGACGAGGAGCCGCGGGACCGGGCGCTGCTGGAGCTGAAATTGGCGGACGCGCTGGAAGCGGCGGACGCGGCCCCGTCGGTGCGACGGCGGCCGGCGGTGCAGCAGCGGGCTTCGCGGCGGCGGGTGCAGCTGGCGCTGCGACAGGAGCCGCGGGGCGAGCTGCGGGAGGCGGAGGCGCGGCCACGGGCTTCGCGGCCGGGCGCGCTTTCGCGGCGGTCGCCTTAGCTTGCTTCTCGGCTTCGGCGGCGGCTTCAGCTTCTGCGAGAGATTGGAAATGCTTGCGGACTAGCTCCGCGTGATCGAGATCGAGAGAACTCGAGTGCGTCTTCTTTTCGGTGACGCCGATCTCGGGGAGATAGTCGATCAGGACTTTCGCCTTGATCTCCAGCTCGCGCGCCAGCTCGTTAATGCGAATTTGATTCGGGTCCGACATAGCCTCGCTTTATTCCTGCGTCTCGGAATTCCCAGGATTCTCAGGCTTCCCGGGTTCTTCCGGTGATTCTTCCGCTGCCGGGTCATCGCCCGGAATTTCGGTCGCGGATTCTGATTCCGCCGGAGCGGATTCAGCAGCCTCGCCCTCACTCGCGGGTTCATCGACTCCGTTTACCGCGGCGATTTCGGTTGTCTCTTCGTCGTTGACCGCGGCAATCTCGGTTGTTTCCTGTTCGTCGGCGGGCGCGGCTTCGGCGCTGGCCTCTTCTGCAGGCGGCGCTTCCGCAGCGGCTGCGGCGGCGGCAGCTTCTGCTTCCCTAGCTGCAACAACGGCGGCGGCTTCCGCTTCGGCGGCAGCCACAGCTTCGGCAGCTGCTTCGGCGGCCTGGCGTGCCTCGAGTTCCTCGAAATATGTGCCGACGGACTGGCGGATTTTCTCCACCATTTTCTCACCGATTCCCGGAATTTCCACCAACTGCTCGGGAGTCATGTCGGCGAGCTTCTCGATCGAAGTTACACCGTGAGCCTCGAGCTTCTCGACGGTCTTGGGGCCGACGCCGGCGAGCTCCGTCAGAGGAGTGCCGGGCGAAGTGAGCGCGGTCATTTGATCTTCGATCTCGCGGCGCTTCTCTTCCTCGCTCTTGATGTCGATATTCCAGCCGATGAGCTTGCTGGCCAGGCGGACGTTCTGCCCCTTCTTGCCGATGGCAAGTGAAAGCTGCGTATCCTCGACGATCACTTCGAGGCGCTTCTCTTCGACGTCGACGACCTGGACACGCGTGACTTTCGCGGGACTGAGAGATTTCTGCGCGAAGGTGAGCGTGTCTTCGTTGTAAGGAATGATGTCGATTTTTTCGCCGCGCAGCTCGCGAATGATGGACTGCACGCGCATGCCCTTCATGCCCACGCAGGCGCCGACGGGATCGACTTCCTTGTCGCGGCTCTCGACGGCGATTTTGGTGCGCTCGCCGGCTTCGCGAGCTACGGCGCGAATCTGCACCGTGCCATCGTAGATTTCCGGGACTTCCATTTCGAAACAGGCGCTGCACTAGAGCGGGATCGGCGCGCGAGACGATAACTTGCGGGCCTTTCGCGGCGCGCTCAACGGCGCGGATGGTGACGCGCAGGCGCTCGCCGACGTTGTAAGTCTCGAGACGCGATTGTTCGCGCTTGGGCATGCGCGCTTCGGTGCGGCCCATGTCGACGATTACGTCGGGGCCTTCGACGCGCTTGACAATGCCGTTCACAAGCTCGCCGACGCGCGTGTGATATTCGTTGTAGATGGTGTCGCGCTCGGCTTCGCGCACCTTTTGCAGGATCACCTGCTTGGCCGTCTGCGCGGCGATGCGGCCGAGGACTTCCGTCGGCTTATTCTGGAAAATTTCGCCGCCGGGCTCGATGCCGGGCTGCTGCTTGCGGGCGTCGGCGAGGGAGATTTCGCGCAGCGGATCGGCGACTTCATCCACTACTGTGCGTACGGCAAAAACATCCACGTGGCCGGTTTCGGCGTTGAATTTCGAGCGGAGATCTTCCTCGGTCTTGTAATATTTGCGGGCAGCGACAACCATAGCATCTTCGATGGCCGCGACGATAATATCGGGCTCGATGTGCTTTTCGCGGCTGATCTGCTCGATTGTCTGGTAGAGCAAACTTGCCATTTCTAGTGCGCTCCTGCCTGCCCCGAATGCTTGCCTGCACCCGCTGAACGGCTGCTGGCCTGAAAGGCCAGCGCTACAAACTGCTAAATCTCTACTACCAGGTTCGCTTTGCGAATGCCGGCGAACGGCACCGCTACTTCTTTGTCGCGGAGGGCCAGCTTTACGTTACCTTCTTCGTATCCCGCCAAACGGCCTTCGAAAAACTTGGCGTTTTCTACCGGTTCATTCAGCCAGATTTTCGCCAGACGGCCGGTGAAGCGCGTGTAATCCGCGGGCTTCAACAGCTTGCGGTCCAGCCCCGGCGAACTGACCTCGAGAATGTAAGCCGGACCCGGAACGAGATCCTCAACGTCGAGAATCACGCTCAACTGCTGGCTCACGCGCTCGCAATCCTGGTGCGTGATCTTGCCGCCCTGCGGCTCGGCTTCGGTGGGCGGCCGGTCGAGATAGATGCGCAGAAAGCGTTCCTTGCCGATCTTCCACTCAAGGTCGAAAATCTCGACCCCTTGCGAATGAGCTACCCGCTCCGCCGCTGCCCGAATCTTCTCCAAGTCCATCGCTGTCGTTCCGGGGTCGAGAGGCACCCCGACCGTATGTGCCAAGCGGGAGCACCGCCCGGCCCGTTCCCCGTGCAACAAAAAAGTGGGCTCGCGCCCACTGAGTCTTTCGACCTAACTGGAAACGCCTCAGTATAGCCGGGGGTCAAGGGAAAACGCAAGCGGGGGGCGGAGGCGCAGTGGGTCAGTTTCCGATGAGGCGAACTACCAGGAGTTGACCGTCGGTGTTGTCATGTGCGGAAGCCCGATGCAAGATAAGAGCAGAGTAAAAGCAAGCCCGCGATGCCAAACGAATTTATAAACGGAGATGATGACTTACAACCGCAAGCCGGTTCGAGTCGGTCGGGTGGTCCACCGCGCAAGTTGACTCTGGCGGGTGTGCTTGATCCACAAGGCTGCCCCCAGTGCGGTAAGCGGTTTCCGTCCAACATTGAAGAATCCGCTATGAGGAAAACTCGCGCCAAAGACCCTGACGGATGGGAGAAGCTACGTACGAAAATAAGACATAAGGTGTGTACATGCCTGGTGCCGACGAGTACCTAACAGGTGTGTGGTACTGGCACCAACTTTCCGGTATGGCGACGCAATATAAAAGGGCGCCCCTTTTGGAGTAGGGTTTGGGTGCTTGCCTCAATCCCTACAGAAAGGAACGCCCTCAATGGATAGCAAAAAGTATATCGGGATGGATGTGCACAAGGAAAGCATTTCGATCGCAGTGAGGAATGCTGCCGGAAAGATCGTGATGGAATGCGTGATCGAGACAAAAGCCAGCATGATTCTGCAGTTCATCGATGGGCTGCGCGGAGACTTGCAGGTCACGTTTGAAGAAGGAACCTCGGCCGCCTGGTTGTACGACCTGTTGAGACCACACGTCACGAAACTGGTGGTGTGCGATCCGCGAAAGAATGCCTCCATGAGGGAAGGCAACCAGAGTGACAAGATCGACGCGCGCCGGTTGGCCGAGCTGCTGCGCCTCAATCATCTCAGCCCGGTCTATCACGGTGAACACGGCTTACGAACTCTGAAGGAACTGGTGCGCAGTTATCTGACCGTCACCAAAGATCTCGGACGGGTCATGACGCGGGTGAAGGCCATCTATCGCAGTTGGGCCATTCCTTGTAGCGGCAAGCAGGTCTATGCACCGCGCCATCGTGCCGAGTGGCTCGGGAAGATCGGCGAACCGGGAGTGCGCCGGCGAGCCGAGTTTTACTACCAACAACTCGATGCGCTGCGGACGGTGCGTCAGGAAGTGCGGCGAGAGTTGTTGGCGGAGGGCAAGAAACACCAGGCCTGGAAACCACTCTGCCAGATTCCTTCCATCGGTCCGATCCGGTCAGCTGTACTGCTAGGCATTCTGCAGACCCCGCATCGATTCCGCACCAAGAGACAGCTGTGGACTTACAGCGGTTTGGGCATCGAGACACAAAGCAGCGCCGATCACCGTGTCGTTGCTGGGCAGCTCGAACGCGCGAAGAAACAGAACTCCATTCGCGGACTGAACCGCAACTGCCATCACGATCTGAAGAATCTGTTTAAGGGCGCGGCGATCGTGGCGGCGACCAAACCCGGTCCGTTTCAAGAGTTCTACACCGCTTTGCTGACCAAGGGCATCCGGCCGGAGATGGCGCGTCTAACCTTGGCCAGGAAGATTGCCACCATCGTGTTGATCGTGTGGAAGAGAGGAGCGTTCTTCGACGCCCAACATCTGAAACCACAAACAGCTTGAGTGTCTCTGATCGAGTCCGCTCCATCTCTGGGGATTTCTCCAGCGGTGGCCGTGGGGTTCTCGAGACACTCGGGTTCGAGAGCGAGTCTCAGCTGGTTAGTTAGGCGCTGTGTGCCTCGGGCACCCAGTCTCTCAGGCGACCCTAGGCCCTCTCGGACAACCCGAAAAAGCTATGGGCCACGAGTCCCCAATAGAACTATGGTCACCAAATTGACCACCCTTCTGCTTTGTTGGTTTCGGAACTGACAGGCTTCGTCGCCAAGATAGCGATGAAAACCGCTGGTAGAGAAAACCCAAACCACGGGGTCGCATGGCCCCGCAACCGAGCACATGGCGCGGTAGATCAGAACAGACCTCGCTCGATCAAGTGGGCTGCGAAGCAAGAAAAATTCCAGCCGTCGGAGAGGTGTTTTTTCTTGACTTCTCCCTTTATAGAACTAACCATCCAAGTGGAATCGGACATCGAGGGAAAGCGGCTCCCGGGCCAGCTCTGTTGCGTAGTGGGACTCTATTTGAACGGATTACTTCAGGTTAGCCCGTTTATCAGTACTTGGCCGCCTCTATACATGAAATCCGCGGCAAAACTCGGGTGAAGACCCTATTTTCCTATTGGCTTCAGTATAGTAGTCCGACAGTCTGATGGTGCGGTAGAAGTTGAAAATCTAAGCTCATAGGAAACAGTTGAATAGTCGTCCTTCCGATAATCCATCCCTTTCTCAGCAAGGATGCGTAACACATACCCAAAAATCCAGAACTACCCAAAGGGAGGACACTTTGACTCAAACCGCTGCTACACAACGAAGAAGCGAGCAGGCAGATGCAATTCGTCCGTTTCCTGTGGCAAGTGTTCCGGAAGCAGAGCTTACAGATTTACGCAAGCGCATCAACGCAACGAAGTGGCCTGAACGTGAACCGGTGGCGGATGCGTCGCAAGGCGTGCAGCTCGCCACGATGCAGAAGCTCGCGCGCTATTGGGGGACAGACTATGATTGGCGCAAGTGCGAGGCGGCACTGAAGGCTCTACCTCAATTCATCACGGAAATCGATGGGCTCGACATTCATTTCATCCACGTTCGTTCCAAACACCAGAATGCGTTGCCGCTCATCGTTACCCATGGATGGCCCGGGTCGGTCGTCGAGCAGTTGAAGATCGTCGGGCCGCTCACCGATCCCACAGCCCATGGCGGCAGCGCTTCGGACGCCTTCGACATCGTGATCCCGTCGATGCCGGGATACGGGTATTCAGGCAAGCCGGCCACCACCGGGTGGGATTGTCCCCACATCGCGCGTGCCTGGATCGTGCTGATGAAGCGCCTCGGGTACACGAAATTCGTGGCACAAGGCGGTGATTGGGGTGCGTTCATCACGGAGCAGATGGGTGTGCTGGCGCCGTCGGAATTGCTCGGCATCCACGTCAACCTGCCTTCCGCCGTACCGGCCGAAATTATCAAAGCGCTCGGATCTGGCGACGGCCCGCCGCCCAGTCTCGCGGCGGACGAAAAGTCTGCGTTCGAACGGCTCGCCTTCCTTTTTACCCACGGCCTGCCCATCTTCAGCATGATGGCGAACCACCCGCAGACGCTGTACGCAATTGCGGATTCGCCGATCGGGCTCGCCGCCTGGTTCCTCGAACATGACTTGTTGAGTTACGAGGTCATCGCACGCGCCTTCGACGGGCAACGCGAAGGCCTCTCGCGGGACGACGTTCTCGACAACCTCACGCTCACCTGGCTGACCAACACGGCGGTTTCCTCGTCGCGTCTTTATCGGGAGAACAAGCTTCCCTTTTTCGTTCCGATGGGCGTCGCCATCCCCACTGCCGTGAGCGCCTTTCCTGATGAGGTTTATCAGTGTCCGCGGACCTGGGCCGAGCGGGCGTATCCCAAGCTGATCCACTACAACAAGCTTCCCAAAGGCGGCCACTTCGCAGCCTGGGAACAGCCGAAGCTCTTTTCAGACGAGGTTCGCGCGGGCTTCAGATCACTGCGCTAGTTAGAGCGGAGCGGCGGCGCGTGCGACGTGCGTCGCCGCCTTCTCTTATAGCAGCCGCAACAACTGAAATTCAGAGCAAGTACGCCGAAGTGAAAGTGGGAACTGTTCGTTTAGGTCCTCGTAAACAGCCTAGTATTTAGTCGTCCGGTCAACTCCCGGATTGTCGGCTAATCGGAATTAGTGTCCTGAGTCCTGATTAACGCATTATAAAAGGGCGCCCCTTTAGAGTAGGTTTTGATCGTTCGCATCAACACCTACAAGGAGCGCCCTCATGAATGACGCCAAGTATATTGGGATGGATGTGCATCAGGCAACGATCTCTGCCGCCGTTCGGGATTCGCGCGGGAATTTGGTGATGGAGGCTATTCTCG
Source organism: uncultured Acidobacteriota bacterium (assembly GCA_963841235.1). GTDB lineage: Bacteria > Acidobacteriota > Terriglobia > Acidiferrales > UBA7541 > Palsa-147. The sequence goes on from CAWJBU010000008.1 coordinate 209,934, forward strand.
AAACGAAAGCGGAGACGATTCTTCAGTTTATTCGCGGCCTGCGCGGCAGTTTGTCCGTGACCTTTGAAGAAGGAACTTGGGCGGCCTGGTTGCACGATCTACTCCAGCCTCACGTCACCCGAGTGCTGGTCTGCGATCCGCGCAAGAATGCCCTGTTGAAAGTCGGGAACAAGAACGACCGCATCGATGCCCGCAAGCTGTCCGAGCTGTTGTATCTGAACAAGCTCAGCCCGGTGTATCACGGCGAGCCGGGCATCCGCCCTTTGAAGGAGCTGGCGCGCAGCTACATAGCGATGACACGCGATTTGACGCGGGTGATGAGTCGGCTGAAGGCGATTTACCGAAGTTGGGCTATTCCTTGCGCCGGCCAGCAGGTGTATGCCCCGCGCTACCGTGCAGAGTGGCTGGCGAAAATCTCGGAAGCCGGCGTACGCCGTCGTGCCGAACTCTACTACCAGCAGTTCGACGCCTTAGCGGCATTGCGCCAGCAAGCACGACGAGAACTATTAGCGGAAGCCCGGAAACATCTGGCCATGAGATTACTGCGGCAGATTCCCTCGATCGGCCCCATCCGCGCCGCTCTGTTGATCGCTCTGATGCAAACCCCCCATCGCTTCCGGACCAAGCGGCAGCTGTGGGCCTACTGTGGATTGGCGCTGAGGACGTACACCAGTGGGGAATATCGCTTCGTCGGTGGCCAACTGAAACGCTCCAAGAAGGTCCTGGCCGTCCGCGGGCTCAACATCAACCATAATCACGACCTGAAAAATATCTTCAAGGGCGCGGCCACGCGAGCGGCTGCTACCGCTGGAGCTTTTCAGGACTTCTACCAGGCTTGCGTTGCCCGAGGAGTGAAACCGCATTTGGCGCGGCTCACCTTGGCGCGTAAGATCGCGGCTATTACTTTGCTGGTCTGGAAGAAAGGAGTTCGTTTCGACGCAGAACATCTGAAACAACAAGCAGCTTGAGCGTCTGGTCGAGAACCGTCCTTTGCTGGATTTATTTCTGGTGATGGCTTTTCGGTTCTTCTGACGCTTTGGTTCGAGGGTGAGTATCCATAAGCGCGTTAGGCGGAGAGTGTGTTTCGAGCACCGCGAGTCTCTTGATTAACTATATGCCCCCTCGGATAACCAGAAAAAGCTATAGGCCTCGAGCCTCAGATAGAACTATGGTTGACATCTTTCAACCACGCAGCTTGTCTGCTTCAGACACCGAAGGCGTCGTCACGATCACAAGATGAATCGGCAAAGAAAGAAAACCCCCAGAGCCTCTCAACATGACTTGGGCTGGAGAGCACAGCGAACATCCTCGCTCCTTCCAGTCGCGGGGGAAGTTTTTCTATTGACTCTCCCCTTTATAGAACGCGCTTACCGGAGATGTAGCGTACTGAGCCGATATATGTTCGGTGGATGTTATATCCTTGTCGTAGCGGAACCATTCCGTGATCACCGTGTACAGAGGAAAACATGCTTAACCCAGACGAACTCGTCGTTTTCATGACTTTGCCCGTGGGCGTCGATGAATCCATTGTTCCAGGTGTTCTTGCCAGCAGAGGCATCCCGTTCAACTTGTCGGAGCGATATCTGGCGCGTCAGGGACGATATGTCGAGATTCAAGTTCCCGCTTCGCGCCTTGAAGATGCTCGGAAAGCGCTCGATGACGCAATGCAGGTTGGAGAACAGCTAAAGTCGGGAAGTGAAGGTTGATGCGGTAAGATTTTGCTCAAGGCTGCAAAGTCCTGATTAACGCATTAATCGGAAACTGAACCACTACCGCGGGAGGAGAAACGGAAAGCCCCGAGGCGAGTGCCTCGGGGCTTTAAGAGCGATACAAAAGCGGCTGCTTCTGCCGGTTATTGTTGCGGCTTGGCCGGAGCTGCCGGCTTTGGCGCGGCCGGCTTTGGCGTGGCGGAGGCCTTTACCGGATACGCCTGGTCGAAGAGGCGAACGATGTCCTGAGTGATGTCGTTTTGGTTGGCGGCGTAAACGACCGGGGTGTTCTGGGCGGAGATATCGAACACGACGGAGTAGCCGTTTTCCTTCGAGAATTTGTCGATGACCTCGAGCATTTTGCGGCCGATGCGATCGACGACCTCACGCTGAGCGTCGTTAGCGTCGTCCTGCATCTCCTGCTGCTTGCGCTGGAAGATGCGCGTGGCCGATTCGCCCTCGCGCTGGAGACGCGCCTTCTCTTCGTCGCTGAGAGTGGTGGCGCCGTTGCGGAGGCGATTCTGCAGGTCGTCTATTTTCTTCCGGAGGCTATCGAGCTCGTTCTGGCGCGGAGTGAACTGCGACTGCAGCTCCGCGGCAGCTTGCTTGCCCTCGGCCGTGCCGGTGATGGCCGACTGGATATTGATGACGGCCACTTTGCCGCCGGCCGCGGCGGGTGCGGAGCCGCCCTGGCCCCATGCCGCCGAAGCGATCAAAAGCGCCAACAGGGCCGATAGTGCGATTCGAATCTTCATTATTTCCCACTCCTTCAATTCAAAAATCGAGACCAATGCAAAACGGCGATTATATCTGCTGATTTCGCGGCGGGTCAAATGGATTCCGGACCCGGCAGCATTTTCTTAGCTTAGGAGTGCGATGCCGCAAGCCGTGAATCGAGATGCTTCGCCGCGGGGAGCGCCGGGCGCTTCCCTCCGACCTGTGCGTATCAGCGAGGGACCGGGACGAGCAGAACGCGCTGATTGTTCTGGTCCACAACTACCGCAAGACTCAGCTTGTCATCAATCGCCACCGAGAATTGCTGCGAGCCGGCAATCGCGAGAATCACTTGCACTTTCTGGTTCACCAGGTCGGTCACAGAAATTGTGTTGCTGGCAGAATTGACCGTCAGCAGCGTGCTGGTTTGGAAATCGTAATCGAGCGAAGTGGGATTGATGCCGACGCGGACGCGTGTGCCGACTAAAGTGGCTGGATCGATCATGACGATGTTGTTGTTCAGGCTGTCGGCGACGAGGAACTGGTCGGCGCTCGGATCGTAAGTTATGCCGGTGGGATCTTCGAAGCCGGTCAATCGCGTGACGACCGCGTTGGTGGCGAGATTGATGATGTCCACCGTGTTCGTGGGAGAAAACTGCGGCGGCGGCGCGGCGGTAACGGCGGCAAAATTGCGCACCGGGTCGATGGCCACGGCGAGGGGCTGTTGATCAACGGTGAGGGTCGCGCCGGCAGCCAGCGTATCTACGCCGACCAGAGAGACGTTGTTCGATTGCGTGTTGGCGATGACGGCCTGGGCGGTGTCCTGATTGATGGCGACGCCGGTGGGGCCGAGGCAGGAATTGCACGTCGGAATGGTCGAGAGGACGAGTTGATTGATCTCGTCGATGATGGAGACGTCGTTGCTCCCGCTGTTGGTGACGATAGCGCGGCCCAAGCGCGGAATGACCGCGACGCCAATCGGAGTGGTGCCCACGCTGAGCGGCGCGCTGGACGTGCCGGTGGCGAGGTTCACGAAGGATATGTCGTCGGAGCCGGAGTTCGTGACGATGGCGATGTCGCGATCGGTATCAATGGCGACGCCGACAGGGGATGTGCCGACCGCGACCGGCTGAATTACGGAGAATGAGGCCGCGTTCGAAATCGAGGCGTCGGGATTCTGGACGTCCACGACGAAGCGCCGCGCGGAATTAAGGAGACTTGCGGGAACGGTGGCGACGAGTTCGCGGCAAACCGGAGATGCCGGGCAAGCCGCGGGCACGCTCGAGGTGGTGAGCGGCGTGCCGTCGACGCGCACCACCGCGCCGGGCTGGAAACCATCGCCGATGACGTTGAGGGAAATCGGAGTGGCCGACGAGAGAGTGTTTATCGGACTCGTCTCCGTGATTTGCAACGGGCGCAAGACTCCCAGATCGATGAGCGCGACGTCGTTATCGTTTTGATTCACGACGACGGCGACGTCGCTGGTCGGATCGATGGCGATGGCCCGCGGATTATTGCCGACCGTGATCGTCTGAATAAATTGCCGAGTGCCAAGATTGAAGACGCTCGCGAGGCCAGAAAGATTGTTGATCGTCAGTCCGATATTCGTGAGCGGATTTACGGCCGAGGCGAGCTGCGCCTTTTGATAGGTGATCGGGCTCACGGATTGATCAAGCATGCTGAAGGACGTGACAGTCGTGGTCTCGGGATCGGTGAAAAGAGCTTGATGGGTCTCGGTGTTGATGCTGACGCCAGCCACTGTCGTTGTGAGATTGAGCGTCGCGACGAGAACTGGAGGCCGGACGCCCGTGCCCTGGCCCGCGGGCTGGCCGAGATCCACAATCGAAATCGTGCCTGCGCCGCCGGGCGTCACGACGGCCCAGTTCAAGATTGGATCGACGGCGACTTGCGGCGTGGCGCCGGTGCTGACGGGATTCGCGGAGCCGCCGACCTGCTGCACCACCGAGGCAGGATTCGTGGTCAAGTCGATGACGGTGGCCGCGTTCGTGGATTCCGTGGCGATTAGCCCGCGATGCGTGAGCGGATTGATGCCGATGGAGAACGGAATACAGGTGGCGGGCTGTTGAACGCAAGTGGCGGGCAGAGGCACGGCAGCGGCCGCAGTGCCTGCGGCGAGGTCAACAACGGTGAATGTGTTGTCGCCGCTATTCACTACGACTGCTTCGTTCAAGATATTGTCCACCGCGACGCCGGTTGGACTCGTGCCCACGGCGATGGCGGAGGAAGCCGTGCCGGTGCGGAGATTGACGAGCGTCACCGTGCCATCGGCGGTATTCGCCACGACCGCGGTATCGGTGGCGGTGTTGATGGCTAGAGCAGTCGGGCCGTTGCCGACGGCAACCGTCGAATTTGCGGCCGTGGGAATGCCGGATACCGGCGAAACGGCGAGATTGATCGCCGCTTCCGGCGATGTGCCGGGCGCGACACCGGCGTTCTGGACGACGAGCGGCACCAAGCCCGCTGCAGCGAAGTCAGAGCTCGAGAGTACGGCGTTGAACTGACGGCTGCTCAAAAGGCTGGCCGGTCGAGAAATGCCCCCAAACGTAAGCGAAGTCGAAGGCGAGAAAAATCCGCCCGTCAAAGTGATGCTCGTAGTGCCCGGCGACGCCTGCGGCACGCTCACGGGCGTTTCCGAAATGAGGCCCGGCCGGACGGCGATGACGTTGAGATTCAGCACGTTCGACGTGCTGCAGTCCGGCGGACATTGCGATTGCACGCTGAGACCGATGGGGGCGGTCGAAGTGAGCAGCGGCGCCAGGATACGAACACGCAGAGTCGTAGAGCTCAAAAAAGTCGTCGCGGCGTTCGGATCGACGCTGCCGTTAATCAGCACCGTGCTGGTGGAGAAGAAACCCGTCCCTTCGATGTAGACATCCTGGAAGAAAGAGCCCTGCTCGGCAGTGGGCGGCGAGAGTGCCGTGACGGTCGGGAGAGCAGCGGTGCCGATGGTGATGTCGAACTTGCCCGACTGCGAGGTATCCTGCACGGACGTGGCGGTTATGGTGATGGCGCCGGGCGAAGTGGCGGGAGCGGTATAGACGCCGCCGGGCGTAATGAAGCCGTCGGTCGTGTTGCCGCCCGCGATGTTGTTCACCGCCCAAGTGACGGCGGTGTTCTGAGTTCCCGTGACGCACGCGAAAAGAGAGAAGGTTCCGTTCGGAGCAATCGTTGCAGAAGTAGGTGGCGAGACATCTGTGCACGCATTCGCCGCCGGAATCACGCGGACGCTGACGCCAGACGCAATCGTAACAAGGGAGGTCCCGAAATTATTGATGTTGACCGTGCTCGTAGCAACGACCACGACGTTGTTGGGATTCGGGATGGTGAGCGGCGCGGTGTAAAGGCCGTTCGTATTGACGACTCCGAGCGAAGCGTCGTTGCAAGTGGGAGCCGGAGTCGCATTCGGTGCGGCAGTGCAGACCGACCAAGTTACGCTGGTGGTGGATGTACCGGTTACGCTGGAGGTGAACTGCTGGTTCCCGCCTTGAATGACGGTTGCGGTGGCCGGCGCGACGACGACGCTGATCGTCGGACTATTCGCCCCGCATGCGGCGGCCATTCCAGCGGCCAAGATTGCCGCGGCTAATCTCCAAACTTTCATTCCCACCCCTCCCCACGACCCGATGACCGGCGCGTTGCCGATTTCCAGCGACATTCCCGAGCCCATGAAAATTCCCGGCCCCCCGCGCTGGCGCTTAGAAAGTCCGGCTCACGGTGAACCGGAATGTGTGATGCGGTTCGAGCAAACTCGTCGGCAGCCGCTGGACGTCGACGTTTAAGACGTTGTTGAGCTCCGGAATAATTTGCGTTTGCAGCACGCCCGGCGGCAGCGCGCGGCGCGCGTCGTCGCTGATGAAGAACGCGCCCCGCGGCGAGACGATATTCTCGTCCAGCGTCAGCGGATTATACGCGTAGTAGAAGCGGAACGGCGCGTTCACGATCGGCAAGAACACCACGATTTCGATGCCCGAGGACGCCCTCGGATGGAAGTTCGTTCCGCCGGCGATGGGCAATTGCGCTTGAACCTGCGCATTCGGAAAATCTACGTTCGGATATTGCTGCTGAAAAAGACTGAGCGTTGACGGCGCCAATTGCAATTGCGACCGGCGCACGATGCCGTTCATTCCGATGTCGGTGAATAAGGCCAGCGTGACCGGGCCGGCAATCGGAATTCGGTATTCGAAATTGCCGATGGCCTGGGCGTCGCCGCCGGGCCGCGTGGCGACGTAATCGAGCACAGGCACGTTGAGAGATTCGAGCGTCGGGCTTCCATTCGAATTCAACTTGGTCGGATTCAGAAAGACAACGGTCTGCGTGATCGATGTCGGGATGAAAACGTACGGCGAAATGGTGAAGAAATCGAAGCCGCGAATGTCGTTCTCGCCGCCGAGATAGAAGCGGCTCTGCGGCGGCTCGACTTTTCCGCCGTAGCCGGTGCCGAAGGCGCCGAGGAAGCGCATGGCCAGGACATTGCGGTGCTTGTTGATGGGATGGTAGTAGGAAGTCGTGAACGTGTTGGTGATCGTGTTGGTGTTGCCGCCCAGCGGTCCGCCTTCGAATGCCAGGCCGTAGAAGAAACTCTTACCGGCGGTGGCATTTTGCGGATTGTTTACCGTGCTGTAGTTGATCGTCGGCGTGATCTTGCTCGATTTGATTCCCTTGAGCGCCGAGGGGCCCGCGAGACTCTGGAATTGCAGCGATTGGAAGAGCAACTGGGATGACTGGCTGAACGCGGTGATATTGGTGGTGCTGAATCCGTACGTGAGACCTACGCGAGTAAAAGAGAAACGCCGGAGGGGATAGCTGGCGAACAGCGTGAAGCCTTTGCTGTCGGTATTGTAATTCTGCTCGATGGCGGGATTGATGGTCACTTGCTGGCCGAGCAGGATGGAGGTTTCGCGCTGCTGGTTGTAGTCGAATTTCTGATCGAAGACGGTGAAGCCGGTGGAAATCGGGCGGTCGAATAAATAAGGCTCAGTGAATCCAAAGACAAGATTGCGCTGGCGATCGCCGATCTGCGCGGAGAACGTGAGAGTTTCGCCGAGGCCCAAGAAATTGTTGGTCTGGTAGGAAAGGCCGATGAAGCTCCCGGCCAGCCCGCTGACTCCGCCCGAAAGACTGATGGACTGCTTGCCCTTCTCATGCACCTTGAGATTGATGTCCACCGTTCCGGCTTTTTGATTGCGCTTGATCTCGGCGTTTTCGGGCTTGAGCACTTCGAAATAGCCGAGTTGATTCAGGCGGAGCAGGCTGACTTCCCAGAGGCGATTGTTAAAGAGATTGCCTTCATCGAGAAGAATTTCGCGGCGAATGACCTTGTCGCGAGTGGTGGTATTGCCGGTGAAATCGATGCGGCGGACGAAGAATTGTTTGCCCTGGTTGAAGCTGAGCCGCAGATTGACGATCTTTTTGTCTTCAAGGATATCGAAGGAAGGCTCCGAAGTGAAATCGATGTAGCCGTACTCTCCGTATAGCTTTTTATAGTTGTCGAAGGCCTTGCGGAGCTTATCTGTTGAAAAGATGTCTCCCTTCCTGAGCGGAAATACTTTCTCGAGGAATTCGGTCTTGAAGAAGAGGCCTTGATCGGGATCAGCGCTGACGACGTGGAGGTCGCCCATATGGTAGCGTTCGCCCTCTTCAACTTTGATGGTGATGTCCGTGCGTTTTCCGTGCTTGCGGCCTATCCCCGGCATGGGAATCGGAATTCCCGCGCGGTTCTCATCGACAGTGTTCAAGATAGGATCGTGGACAATGACGCGAAAGAATCCATGGTCCTGGTAGTAGCCGCGAACCCCTACTTCCAGGTCCTCATCGAGCTTGTCGCGATCGAAGGTTTTGTCCCAGATATTGATGTCGGTGATCTCGAGAGGAATGGCGATGGGGCGGGAGTGGCGCATGGTGCGGATGAGCTTTCGCGTGGAGAAGGTTTTGTTGCCCTCGAACTTGATCTGGCCGACCTTCACTTTCGGCCCTTCTTCAATATTGAAAATCAATTTCACGGCGTTGGTGGCAGCAATCTTCTCGTAAGTAGGCTTCACCACGGCGAACTGGCGGCCATGCTCGGAGAGCAATTGCTGAAGAACCACCTGAGCGTGCTTGATGACCGTGGGATCGAAGCGGCTCTCGACCGTCAATCCGACTTTGCGATCTTTGAACCGGTCGAGAATGTCGGATTCGCTGACCGACTTGTTGCCCTTGTACTCGATGCGCCGGATGATGGGCCGCTCAGTGACGTAAAAAATTACGATCTTGCCGCCCGGCACCTTGGGATCGTCTTCGACTTCCAGGCGGATATCCTCGAAATACTGCGTGTTCCAGAGGGCGAGAAAGTCGCGCCTAATGTTTTCTTCATTGTAAGGATCGCCTTCGCGGGAAAACATGCGCGCGATGAGCGTCGCTTTCTGCACGCGGCGATTGCCTTCAAATTGAATGTGGGTAATTGTCCCGCTCGAACCTTCACTGGAAATCTGAGCGGACACACAAGGTGCGGAGGCCACGCCAAAGAGGCAGACAGCGGCGAGTCCAAGGAAAACGCGCAGGAATCTTCTAACGATTGCGGCCACACCTGTAGTCAAGGCCGCACTTCCCCGCCCAAGACTGTTTGCTCCCCCGCCGGACCGGGAACCCGTCCGGCACGCGCGTGTAGGATTCCTAGTGGGCTACCGGGGTTGCTTCCACCAGGGGACGGAACGCCAAGCCGTCAGTCGAGAGATAGACCTCGAGTGTAGCGGGACGCTGCAGGCCACCCTGAATCAAAGCTTCCGACAGCGGATCTTCGACATATTTTTGCAGCGCGCGCCGCAACGGCCGTGCGCCATAGCTGCGATCGCCGCAGGTCTTCTCGAGAATCCACTGGCGCGCTTCCTGCGTCAGGGCGATCTGCACCTGGCGATGCACCAGCGTCTCGTTGATCTGGCCGACGAGCAAATCAATGATGCCCATCAAGTCGTCGTCGGTCAGCGAATTGAAGACGATCACTTCGTCGAGCCGGTTCAGGAACTCGGGATTGAAGACCCGCTTCACTTCGACCATCACCATATCGTCGGCGGACTTCGCGGCCACGTCGTCGCCGGCGGACTGGAAGCCCAGCGAGTTCTGCTTCTGCAATTGCCGCGCGCCGATGTTGGAAGTCATGATGATGATCACGTTCCGGAAATCCACAGTGTTGCCGAGGCCGTCCGTCAGTTGGCCATCCTCGAAAACCTGGAGCAGGATGTTGTACACGTCCGGATGCGCCTTTTCAATCTCATCGAGAAGAATAATCGAATAGGGAGTGCGGCGAACGCGCTCGGTCAATTGGCCGCCCTCTTCGTAGCCGACATATCCCGGAGGCGCGCCGATCAATTTCGAGACCGAGTGCTTCTCCATGTACTCGGACATGTCGAAGCGGATGAGCGATTTTTCGCTGCCGAAGAGGAACTCGCCGAGGCGGCGCGCCACTTCGGTCTTGCCGACGCCGGTCGGTCCGAGGAACAGGAAGCAGCCGACCGGGCGGCCCGGAGCCTTGAGTCCGGCGCGGCTGCGGCGAATCGCGCGCGCTAGAGCGGTGATGGCGCGATCCTGGCTGATGACGCGGCGATGCAGCTCTTCTTCGATGCGCATCAGCTTCTGCTGCTCGTCTTCCTTGATGGCGCTGACGGCCACGCCGGTCCAGCGCGCGACCACTTCTTCGATATCTTCGCGCCCGACCACGCCCGTCGCGGAGTCGTCAATCTTCAGCTTCTCGCGAAGCACGCGCAGGTGCTCTTTCTCTTTGCGCTCTTCTTCGGAATAGAAACGCGCCTTTTCGAATTCGTGATTGGCGATCGCCGTTTCCATCCGGTGCGTGATGAATTTCACGCGCTTCTGAACTTCGGAGACTTCGTCCGGCAGCATCGCCTGGCGCAGCTTGACGCGCGCGCCGGCTTCATCAATCAGGTCGATGGCCTTATCCGGGAAGGAAGCGATCGGAAATATAGCGGTTCGAGAGATAGACGGCGTAGCGCACGGCTTCTTCGGTGTACGACACCGCGTGGAATTTCTCGTAGCGGTCGCGCACGCCTTGCAGTACGAGTACGGCTTCCTCTTCATTCGGCGCGCTCACTTTCACGGCCTGGAAGCGGCGTTCGAGCGAGCGATCCTTCTCGACGGATTTCCGGTATTCGCCCGGCGTCGTGGCGCCGATGCACTGAATTTCGCCGCGGCTCAGTGCGGGCTTCAAAATGTTGGCGGCATCGAGCGAACCTTCCGCGGAGCCGGCGCCGACGAGCGTGTGCAGCTCATCGATGAAGATGATGGCGTTCTGGCTCTCCATCAATTCCTTCATGATGGTCTTCAGGCGCTCTTCGAACTGTCCGCGGTACTTGGTTCCCGCGACGATCAGGGACAAATCGAGCGAGAGAATCCTCTTGTCGGCAAGGAACGGCGGCACATCGCCGTCGGCGATGCGTTGCGCCAGTCCTTCGACAATGGCGGTCTTGCCCACACCCGGCTCGCCGATGAGCACGGGATTATTCTTGGTGCGCCGGCAGAGAATCTGAATGGCGCGCTCGAGCTCGCGATCTCGTCCTACGAGCGGATCGAGCTGGCTTTCCATGGCGGCCTGCGTCAGGTCGCGGCTGAATTCTGCTAGCAGCGAAGCTTCCTTCGGTCGATTCACAGGGACCTTCTCCCCAGCGCCGCGCGACAGCTCTTCGCGAACGGTAGACAAGCGAAGACCGCGCTCCTGCAAAATCTCGGCGCCGAACGACTTCTCCTCCCGCAACACGCCCAGCAGCAGGTGCTCGGTCCCAACATGCTTGTGACCGAGTCGCTCCGCTTCTTCGGCGGCAAAGGTGATGATGCGCTTGCATTCCTGGCTGAGAGGAACGTCCACGGAAGTGGAGATCCGCTCGCGCACCGTGATACGGGATTCGATTTCCTTGCGGATGGATTCGATGGAGCCGTGCGAGCGCAAGAAACGGTTTGCCAGCGCCTTATCTTCGCGCAGCAGACCGAGGAGAAGGTGCTCGGTCTCGATGTAAGGGCTGCCGTACTGACAGGCCTCGTAGCGAGCAAAGAAAATCACTCGACGTGCCTTTTCTGTGTAGCGTTCAAACACGGGTCACCCGCGCTCTCCCAGGGCATTAGCCCCAGCCTCGACCGCCTTCGCGCCAAAATACGAGCGCGGTGCCGAGGCTTCCTCGGTCCGGGCTAGCTTGCCGTGTTCGAGGTGAAGAACGCGGTTTGCTCGCTGGGCCAGTGAAAGGTTATGCGTCGCCAATATGGAAGTGAGACGGTGGGCTAAATGCAACCGGCGCATTAATTCGAAGATCAGCTCCGCGTTGCGCTCGTCCAGATCCCCCGTCGGCTCATCTGCCAGGAGTAGTTTTGGCTGGTTCACCAGGGCGCGTGCAATGGCCACGCGCTGTTGTTCGCCGCCGGATAGTTCCCCGGCGCGCTGGTTGTCCCGGCCTCCCAAGCCTACTTCTCCCAGCCACTCCCCCGCAGACCGAAGCGCGGACTGCCGCGCGACGCCCGAAATGATAAGAGGCATCGCCACGTTCTCTGCCGCGGTAAAGTCCGGCAACAGATGATGCCGTTGCCAGACGAAACCAACCGAACGGTTTCGATAATCGGCGAGTTCGTGCTCCGCAAGCGCTTCCAGCGAATTCCGCTCGAAGTATATAGCACCGCTTGTCGGAGTGTCCAGCGCAGCTAGTGTGTGGAGAAATGTGCTCTTGCCCGCTCCCGATGGCCCGACGATGGCCACCATCTCTTCGCGCGCGATGGAAAAATCCACGCTCTCGAGTGGAGTGATTTCCGCTGAGCCGGAGCGGAAAGTTTTGCGCAAGCTCTCGACGCGGAGGAGTTCGGCGTTCCCGTTGGCAGGCGAAAAGTTCCCTGTTGCCGGGGGCGCCGGATTGTTGGCGTCGAAGTTAGCTTGTGCTGACATGTGCGTGGTGTACTCTACTCACGTTAGATGCCGAAGCGTGCCTAAGCTATGTCCTTTTTCTGCATAGGATTAGCCAGTTTGGCAAATTCGGCCGATGAGAACAGATTACTCATTTTAGCCGTCAAAGTGCCCACTGCGTTTCCGGCCCGCTCCGAAGATAGTATTCGCCTCACACTTACATGTTGCTCCTGGACTTAGGCGCGCACCATAGAGCTTTTCACCCTATTTCGACTATCGAAAGTACTGAACCCTACCTCACTCAAAACGCAGGATTTCGACCGGCAGGATTCGCGATGCCGCGCGCGCCGGAAGTAGCGTCGCGGCCAGGCAAATCGCGATGGCAGCCGCGGCGATCCACACGGCGTCGAGTGCGCTCGAGTGAAAGGGCACGTAGGGCACTGCGTAGATCTCCGCGTTGAGTGGAATCAATCGCCAGGTGTCGGCCGCCCAACTCAATCCATAGCCCGCGATGAGGCCGAGCAGCGTGCCGACTCCACCAACGGCAAGCCCTTGCAGCAGAAAGATCCGGCGAATCTGCGCCCGGCGGGCGCCCATGGCCACGAGTATCGCGATGTCCCGCGCTTTGTCGGTGACCGTCATGGTCAGCACGACGAGCACATTCAGCCCCGCCACAAACGTGATCAGCCCGATGAAAATCGCAGTGACGAGCTTCTCGAGGCTTAGCGCGCGGAAGAGGGCGCGATTCTCATCCATCCAGCTCGTCGTCGTGAATCCCGGCCCGGCTCTCGTGCGAAGCTCGCCGGCAATTTGCGCGGCATCATCCAGGTGAGTGCAACGCACTTCGAGCAGGCTGATCACGTCGCCGATGCCCGCAAGACTCTGCGCGGAGGACAGCGTGACAAAGCCCCAGTTCGCGTCGTAGTCATAGAAACCCGAGTTGAAAATACCCGCGACTCGAAAACGCCGAGAACGCGGGACTAGGCCGAATGGCGTGAGGCTGCCCTGCGGGCTGGTCAAGCTCACGTAATCTCCGGCCGCAATTTTCAGTTCCTCGGCCATGATCGCGCCGACGAGCACGGCGGGAATTCCGTCGCTATCCGGAGAGAAATCGGCTTTGCCGGCGACGATGCGGCGCAGCGCTTCGTCCGAGCGCCCTTCGATTTCAGGATCGACGCCCTTCAACACGATTCCGCGCGAACTGCCGCCAGCAGAAAGCAGCACGGTGTTGTAAATCGCGGGAGCGATCGAATGGACGCCGGGAGTCTCATTCAATTTCGCGATGAGCCCACGGTAATCGCGAATTCCTTCCGGGCTGATGGGTTTCAAATTCACGTGCGCGGTCACGCCGAGGAGACGATCCCGAATCGCCTGGCGGAATCCGGTATTCATGGCGAGCGCGATGACCAGCGTCGCCACTCCCGCTGCGACTCCCAGGACTGAAAGCAGCGTTACGAGGCGAAGCACAGCAGGCCGGTTAGGCGAGCGAAGGTAGCGCAGCGCCACCAGCCATTCGAAATTCATTTGACATCGCTCGCTGAGCGGGCGTCGATCGATTTGTCGGCCGCTTCAGCGCGCGTAGCGCCCAGCGGCCGCAGAAGTGGAAACAGCAGAACTTCGCGGATGGAATGGGAATTCGTGAGCAGCATCACCAGCCGATCGATGCCGATGCCTTCGCCTGCCGTCGGAGGCAAGCCGTGCGCCAGCGCGCGAATATAATCTTCATCGAGCTGCTTCGGCGCTTCTTCGCCGCCGCGCGCAATCTGTTCGCGAAAACGCTTCTCCTGCTCCTCGGGATCATTCAATTCCGAGAAACCGTTGCAGACTTCGCTCCCCGCCACGAAGAGCTCAAATCGCTCGGTAACGGAGGGATCGTCCGGCCGCGCCTTCGAGAGCGGGGAAATCTCCGTCGGATAATCGTAAATGATGATCGGCTGGATCAGGCGATCCTGCGCGATTTCATCGAAAAGCGTTCCGGTGATTTCGCCGTCGGATGCCGCCGCAGCAAATCGCGATCGGCTCGCGGCCGCCGCGCTTCGCCCATTCGTTGTAACGGCCCGCGAGCGCGCGCGCTTCGCCCGGCTGCGCCAATTGCTTTCCCGTAGGAGCTTCGCCCGCGGCATCGGGCCAGTAGCGGCAGATGGCTTCGCGCATCGAGAGCCGTTCGATTTTCGAGAAATCGAGTTCGTGCTCGCCGTACGGAATTTTCTTGCTGCCGCAGATCTTTTCCGCGAGCGACGCGAGCAGCTCTTCGCTCAATTTCATCAAGTCGCGGTAATCGCTATACGCCTGATAAAACTCGAGCATGGTGAATTCCGGATTGTGAGTCGCGTCGATTCCTTCGTTCCGGAAATTGCGATTGATTTCGAAGACGCGATCCAGGCCGCCTATCACCAGCCGCTTTAGATAAAGCTCCGGGGCGATACGCAGAAAGAGATCGATGTCGAAGGTATTGTGGTGGGTAACGAACGGCCGCGCTGTGGCCCCGCCCGCAATCGGATGCATCATCGGCGTTTCGACTTCGATGTATCCCCGGCTGACGAAAAATTGCCGCAGTTCCGCGATAATCCGCGCACGCTTGATGAAAGTCTCGCGCACTCCGGGATTCGCGATCAGATCGAGATAGCGCTGGCGATAGCGGATGTCCGGATCGGCCAGACCGTGAAATTTCTCCGGAAGCGGAAGCAGCGCCTTGGTCAGCAGCTCGAGCTTTTCTACCCACACCGTCAACTCGTTCGTCTTGGTGCGGAAAAGATGGCCCGATACGCCAATCACGTCGCCGAGATCGAGCGAACGAAACAGCTCGAAATTCTCCGCGCCGACCGCATCGAGCTTGACGTAAAGCTGCAGCCGCTTCCCTTGCCCGAGAATGTGCGCAAATCCGGCCTTTCCGTGCGGCCGCAGCGCCACCACGCGCCCCGCCACCCGCACATTCACGGGCTGGGCGTGCAGTTCATCCGCGGTTTTCGAATCAAATTCCGCGGCGATTCCCTCAGCCGTATGCGTCCATTCGTACTTGTGCGGGTAAGGATCGCGTCCCTGCGCGACGATATCTGCCAGCTTCTTGCGTCGTTGCAGAAACTGATCGAGCGGCTCGAATTCCAATCAGAAATCCTTTCGGAGAGTCGTGCGGCAGTATAGCGGTGCCATTCTTACAGCGTCAAGGAAGCCGCTTGCATCGTCTGGTATAATCCCTCACTCGGGTGGAGGCACCTTGTCCCTCTCAATGGTTAGGGCCCTGTTCGCGAGACGCCGAAGTGTGCGCGACGACTGGCTCGCCTGGCTCCCGCCCGATAAGCTCGCCTTTTTCCAATCGGTCAGCACTCGCTGGGAACGCGCCTTAACGATGTCAGGCGTGGCGTTGCATGATGCTTTCGAGCTGCGCAGCCGCGGCCGCTTCGATCAAGCGCGTTTGCACGTGCAAATCGCAAGCGAGCTCGTGGCGCGCAATGCCGCCGAACTCGCACGCGCCGTGAACCTGATCCGCGACGAATCCCGGCACCTCGCAAATCTGCCCGTCGTCGAGCCCTTAGATCCCGAAAACTTCCGAACCGAAGCGGCCCGCCGCTTGGCCAATTGGAACACATTCTTTCACCATCTGCTGTTCGGAGCGCGCACGCAATTCTTCCAGAAACTTCGCCTTCTCGAGGACATGATCGAGAATGCCTGCTCCGGCTTTGTCGCCGCGTCTGACGAGCTGATGGAATCGAACCTCGCATCGGATGCAGCCCCCTGGGAGGCCCTAGCGGACCTCGAATGCGATCTCAACACCAGCGCCCGGGAACTGGAAATTATCTTCAAAGCGTTTCTGCGCAATCTGCCCGCAAACCTGACGGCGTCCGTCCGCGAGAAGTTGGAAGCTCCCCCGCCGCCCGCGCCCCGGCGCTCGCGCCTCCGGCGGACCCGGGTTTCGAGCTAGACGCACGCCGCTTTTCCTACGACAATCTAGTTTGCCCGATGGGGGACGCTTTTTTCGCCCCATTAAGGCAGTGCGAATCCGGACGGCGCGCTCCAGCGTCCAAAGGAATACCGCGCTGGAAACGCGAGTACAACTCAAGGGGCGCCTGACGCATCGCAGTAAGGGATGCGTCCCGCCGGGACTTGTGACCCGTACGAGACGAAACGAATCCCAGGAGATGCCTGAAGCCGACGTCATCCGGCTCGCCCAGCGTGGTGACCCGTCTGCCTTCGAGCGCCTCTACAGGATGCACAGCCGGAGGGTATATTCCCTTTGTTTGCGCATGGTTGGGAACACGGCCGAAGCCGAAGATCTGACGCAAGAAGCGTTTCTCCAGCTCTTTCGCAAGATCAGCTCTTTCCGCGGCGAATCGGCCTTCTCGACTTGGCTTCACCGGCTTTCCGTGAACGTGGTGCTGATGAAGCTCCGGAAGAAACGCATGCCGGAGACTTCACTGGAAGAAACCACCGAACCGGACGAAGAGGGCGGCGGACCGCGGCGCGATTTCGGTGCTCCGGATTTGCAGTTGAGCGGATCGGTGGATCGCGTAAACTTGCAACGCGCTATCGAACAGCTTCCCCCGGGATACAAGGCCATTTTTGTCCTGCACGATGTGCAGGGCTACGAGCACAACGAGATTGCCGGAATCATGGGCTGCTCGATCGGAAATTCGAAGTCGCAACTGCACAAAGCTAGAATGCGTTTGCGCGAGTTGCTCCACGAAACCTTGCGGGATCAAGCCCGCGAACAGCGTCAGGCCGTGAAAAGCGAAGCGGCCGGCGAGGGTTAAAGATATGCCAGCAATGCAGTGCAATGAGTTCATGGATTCTCTCGACCTCTGGTTGGACGGCGAGCGGCAGCCGGCCGCGGAAGCGCACCTGCGTTCCTGCGCCGCCTGCAACGGGCTCGTCGCCGACCTCGAGATGATTCGCACCACCGGGCGCGAATTGAGTGACGTCGATCCTCCTCCCCGCGTCTGGAACGCCATTCGCGCGCAACTGGAAGCGGAAGGCTTAGTGGCACGGCGTGGATGGCTGAGTTGGCTGCCGTCGTTTGGCACCACCTGGCTGCGTCCCGCATTTGCCGGAGCTCTTCTGGCGATTCTCGCCGCCGGCGGCTTCATGCTCGGCACCCGCGTTCGCAATTCGAATATTCGCGCGAGTTGGGTTAACGGCAACCAGGCGGCCACTGCGCCGATTGCAGCCGACCTCGGCAATTTCGAGCTTCATGCCGTCTCGGCGCTGCACGAGCCAAATCCCACAGTAAACGTTGCGTTCAAGCAGAATCTCGAAATCGTTGACAACTACATTGCAGAATGCGAGAAAAGTGTGCGGGACGATCCCGAGGATGAGCTTTCCCGGGATTACCTCTACGGGGCCTATCAGCAAAAAGCGGATTTGCTCGAGCAGATGAGCGAGCGTGGGGAGAATCACCAATGATGCGCGTGTCCATGCATGTCGGATCCTGGGCCTCCAAGACGGCCATTACGCTCGGCACCGGCCTTTTGCTCGCCGCAAGCGCGACCGCCGCGCCGCGTCATCTCGAGAAGCATTTCAAAGTCGGCGCCCGCCCGGTGATCACCATTCATAATCCGGATGGCGTCGTCATCGTGAAAGCCTGGACGAGGCCGGAAGTGAAGCTCGTGGGTGATAGCGATAGCGACAAGCTGGAAATCGACGCCGAGCAGACCGGGAATCGCGTGGATTTGATCGTGCGCACCCTCGCCGACGACATTCGCCCCGAAGAGATGCGCGCCAGTTTTCAGCTTTTCGTTCCGGAAGACGCGGAGCTGCAGATTCACAACGATTCCGGCTCCGTGGCAGTGCAGGACGTCACCGGCGATATGGCGCTCGACACCATCGCTGCGGACATCTCCTTGCAGGACGCCTCGGGCTATCTCTCGATCAAAACCGTGTGCGGCGCGGTGCAGTGCATCCGCTGCGCGGGCCGCATCGAGATCACTTCCATCAGCGGCAACGTCAAATTGCTCGATATGCGCAGCTATAGCGTGCGCGCGCAAACAAGCCACGGCGACATCGCGTTCGATGGACAATTCCTCGCCGAACGGCACCTACGAGCTGAAGAACTACAGCGGCCTGATCGACGTCAAGCTCTCGCCCGACGATTCCTTCGATCTGAGCGCAACCTCCGTCAAGGGCAAGGTGCAGAACGACGCGAACCTCACTCCGGCCGCGCCAAGAAAAGGTCCCGCATCGAGATTCGCGCAGAGCCTCTTCAGCGTTTACAACCTCGGCAAAGCCAAAGTCGAGCTGAAATCGTTCGATGGTACAATCAACATCCACAGGCGCGAATAGCGCCGCGTTTCTCTGAACGCCAATCGCGAAAATTCGCCGCCCGTAATTCCAGACAATCGCTCACGGAAGCTGATTTGCCTTACCGGATTCATGGGCACCGGGAAATCTACGGTTGCGCGTTTGCTCGCGCGGCAAATCGGCTGGCATCACGTCGATCTCGATCGCCGCATCACCGACTCGACCGGCCACTCCATTCCCGAAATCTTCGAAGGCGAAGGCGAGCCGGCGTTCCGCAAGCTCGAATATGAAGAGTTGGCGCGTACGCTGGGTGAAGCGAAGGCGCTCGGGCGCCCGACGATCGTCTCGCTCGGCGGCGGGACGACGGCCCAGCCTATGAATCTGGCGCTTCTCGAGCGCAATGGCGCAACTTTGATCTGGCTGCACTGCCCCGTCGAAGAATTGCTGCGCCGCTGCGCGCACATCACCAACCGCCCGCTGTTCCGCGACGAAGCGACCTTTCGCGCGCTTTACGAGCAGCGGCTTCCCTTTTACGAACTCGCGCATTATCGCGTCGAAAGCTCGGTCGAGCCTCTTCGCGTCGTCGAACAAATCCTCGCTCTCGGAATTCTCGACAAGGTGCCTGCATGAAAATTGCGAATAAGAATTTCTACTGGCGGATTGTATTGCCGTGTGCGCTGCTGTCGGCCGCGGCGCTCTCATTCGCTCCTTTTGCCGGTTCCCATGCCCGCCCGGGATCCGGTGCAGCGATTGCCATGAGAGCCGCGTCGGCGGCCGCCTCGGGCTTCGCTTGCTGCGGATAAGGGGAAATTTCATATCTCGGCGAACGGCCAGCCGGTCGGCACAGAAGAATTCGAGATCCGCCCGAACGGCGATCACTGGATGGCGCAAGGCACTACCGATTTGAAGGCCGCGCAAGGCCCGGCGACGCGCGTCACAACTCGCCTCTCTCTGCAATCCGACGGCACGCCGCTCAGCTACAACTGGAGCACGGAAGGCGCGAAGAAAGCCTCCGCGGATATCAGTTTTCAAGGCAATGTCGCGACGATCGTCCTTCACGTCGAAGGCGCCAAGCCCTTCACGCAGCAATTTACCTTCACTTCTCCGCAGGTCGTAATTCTCGACAACAATGCCTATCACCAGTACGAGATTCTGGCGCGCCTCTACGATCGCGAGAAAAAGGGCACGCAGACGTTTTCGGTGCTCGTGCCGCAGGAAGTGACGCCGGGCAGCGTAACGGTGGAATCGCTGGGCGAATCGTCGTCGGGAAGCGCGAAATTCGAAGAGCTTCGCGTGCGAACAGCAGACTTGGAAGTTGATCTCTATCTAGACAGCAACCGCCGCCTGATGCGCCTGGTAGCCCCAGCATCAAACGCCGAAGTAGTTCGCGAGTGAAAGTAGCGCCGGCGTCCCTGCCGGCATC
Organism: uncultured Acidobacteriota bacterium; assembly: GCA_963841235.1. Taxonomy (GTDB): domain Bacteria; phylum Acidobacteriota; class Terriglobia; order Acidiferrales; family UBA7541; genus Palsa-147. The sequence goes on from CAWJBU010000008.1 coordinate 229,903, forward strand.
TTACGACCGCGAACATTCGCAAACATCGAGATTTTGGACGGAGCGCGGCGCTAGATTAACGGCGTTGATTAAACTCCGTGGTCCGTGCGTGAGTCTCGCACCCAAATTGAGACTTGTACTCGCCGGATGCCGGCAGGAACGCCGGCGCTACCTTCTAAAGCTGCGCCCGATTCACAATCTGCGGCGCATCGATCCGCCGCGGCTTCTCGATCGCCACCGGCACCGAAATCTCCGAGCCCTTCCGCAGCACGCTCAGCGTCACCGATTTCTGATCGATCTTCTGCCGCAATTGCGCGCGAAGGTCGCGCGTCGACTTCACCGCCTGCCCGTCCACTTTCGTAATCACGTCGCCGGCCTTCAGCCCCGCCTTTTCAGCAGGAGTCCCCGAGCGCACTTCGCGGACCAGAATTCCCTCGCCGCTGGGGGCCCCAAAATAATCGCCCAATTGCCCGCTCAGATCTTCGGCGCCGATTCCAAGAAGCGGCGTGTGGAAATCCATCACTTCCGGACCGGACATATTGAAATCGAAGTCCGGCATCGAAAATTCCTGCATTTTCGGCATCTTGAACTTGTAAACGTGCGGGGCCGCTTCCATGTCGCCCGAGCCGCCACGCTCGCCAACTTCAATCGTTATCGTCTGCACGCTGCCGTCGCGGGAAACACTCAGCGGAATCGAGCGCCCCGGAGGCGTTTCGCGCACCAGCCGCCGGAATTGAATCGTCCCTTCGACGTTCTGGCCTTCAAAAGAAAGAATCACGTCGTTCTCTTTCAATCCGGCCTTCGCCGCAGGGCTATCCGGCTCGACGCTGCCCACCACCACTCCGCGCGTCTCCGCCAGCTTCAATTCCTTGGCCTTCTCGGAGTTAACTTCCGAAATCTCGATGCCCAGCCATCCGCTATTGTCGTCCGTGCTCCAGACGTCCGCTCCATCCGGATTGATCTCGACGATGCGTTTCTGAGTCTGCGCCAGCGCGGCCGCCTCCTTCGCGAATTCATCGGATTGAAGGCTCGCAAGATTCGCCGAGAGATTGTCGAGGTCTCCTAGCCCTGCCGACTCCATCTCGTCCTCCGCAGCCGCGAGATCAGCGCTCTCTGCGGCCATCTCCGCTGCTTCGTTATCCAAATCGCAGGCTGGCGGCGCCGGCGGTACCGGCAGCGCGCGTGGCGCCGCAGGCGACTTCGGCGCAGGTGCCACCGATTGACCAAAACTCCGTCCCGTAGATCCAGCCAACAAAATAGCCAGCGCGCCCACCCCAGTAAGCGCGATCCATGTCTTTATACGCATCTCGACCCCTCCTTGTTCCGTTGAAATTGCCCCTCGAAACCGTTTGTCCGGTTAAATTCCCGGCTCGTCCAGCAGTACCCGGATTCCGCCGTTCACGGTCCGTAGCGATATTCGGTTTCCCCCGGCGCCCAGCAATCCCGAGATTCCGCGCCCGGCGCGAGAACTGGTAGTGGTCACCGGCAATTGCGACGAAAAGTCGCCGTTCATACTCAGCGCATTCAATTCGGCATGCGCATCGGGAGGCAGGCTCAGAACCACCGAGCCATTGACCGTTTCGAGCGCCATCGGCCCGTCATCGGAAAGCCTTCGCAGCTTCAGGCGGATACTCCCGTTCGTCGTATGGGCACTGAACCGCCCGGAACTCTCGGTTACATCCACGTCGCCGTTCACCGTCCGGAGTTCGCCCTTTCCATCCACGCCGCGCACCAAAACATTGCCGTTCACAGTCTCGACGCCGCCGAGCAGCACGCGGTAAGGAACGTGCACGTGGTACTCGACGGCAACTTCCACGCCCGAGCCCTGCGGATAGCGCGTGCGCACCGCGACGTGATCCCGCGCCGAATCCACTTCGATATCCACGCGCGCCAGATCGCGCTCGTCGCCGGTGGTCGTCTTCACCGCGCGAACTTCCACTTCGTCCCGCTCCCAGCCATCCACTTGCACCGAGCCATTCACGTTTATCAGCGCGAAACTGCCGCCCGCCGGAAGCGGATACTTTTGCTCGTAGACCTGAGTTGCGCCGAATCCGGCCGGCGCAATGCCGAGTACTGCGACAGCAGCGAGCAGCGCCCCGAGAATCGTCCTGCGTCCTGCCTTGTGCCACGCCTGCGTCAACATCCCACTCACGGCTCCCTCCCGTGCGAAGAATCGCGCCTGGCCCGATAAAGTCGAATCAGTCTATTGCCGCGCCCATCCCGGCCTCAGTCATCCCCGGGCGGCCCGTCTGTCTTCTCCGTCTCTTCCCTCTGCTCCTGGAGTTCCACGAGCTTGCGTTGGAGTTGCTCCATCTGCAGCTTGTAGATCTTCACTTGCCGCGAGGTATCGCTCAGAACCAACCGGATATTTCCTGCCACGGTGCGCAACCGCAGCAACTCTCCGCCGCCATTTAATTCTCCCGCCGCACGAATCACGTGCTTGCCGTTGGACTCGTCGTCGTAACTCACCTTAATCGGCAGCGCTGGATCGACGATGAATCCGTGCGCGCCGCCAAGCTGAATCGAGGCATCGATCGTGATCGGCAATTCCTTGGGAATGTACACGACGATGTCGCCATCCGATGATTGCAAGTCGCAGCCGCCCGGAAGCTTCGCCGCGTTTCCGAACCACGCAGTAATCCCGCCCGCGCTCGTGGATGCGCGCACCGGACTATCCACTTGCGTCAAATAGATGCTGCCGCTGCTGGATTCCAGCGTCGCCGGACCCGAAGCCCGCACCACTCGAATTCCGCCGCCGGCTGTGCGCGCGCGCACGATTCCGGCCGCCTCGCCGACTTCAATCTGCCCGCCGCCGGTATCGGCGAAAAGTTCCTTCGCGACTTTCTCCACGGATACGTTTCCGCCGCCCGTGCCGAGCCGCGCGATTCCGCCAATCGACGCCACGCGAATGTGCCCGCCGCCGGTGCGCAGCGTCGCTGCGCCGGCGATATTCCCCGCGACGATGTGGCCTCCGCCGGTTACTGCGCTCAAATCTCCGGCAACGTCCCGCACCGTAATATGCCCGCCGCCGGTCTCGAGCTTCGCTGCTCCGCCGACCTGCCCGATCGAAATATTTCCACCTGTAGTCGCCAGCGAAACTCCGCCATCGATGTCGTCGCTGCTGATGTTGCCGCCGCGCGTGGTCAAGTCCAGGTTGTATTTTCGCGGCACGGTCACGTCGAACGTTACCCACAGACGTCCGGTCAGCTTGGAACTCAACACTTGTCCGCGCAGCACCACGCGGCCGGCCTCAGGCCGCGCGACCAGACTGAATTGTTCCAGGATTTCTTGCGCGTCGGGCTTCGAGGCGTCGGTGCTCAGAACGGCGTGATACTCGACGCGGTCCGTATCGCGAGTATGGATTTGAATGCTGCCGAGATCGGTGGAAAGCACCAGGCGTTCGCCGGCTCGCGTATTGACCGCACCGGATATTTCGCGTTTCACACGCGGCGCCGACGCCGGATCTTTCGTCGCGGGCTTCGCTTTCGGCAACGGCCTCGCAGCGGCAGGCACTGCAACGAGGACTGTCAGCATCGCTGCGTGCAGAGCGCGCCGAATCGCGCTACTCGGGCGGACAAATCCGCGCTGGCTCACACAACTCAACATCCGGCTCCTCTTCTTCAGCCCGTGGAATATTTATCTGATTGCAGGAACTAGGGCCGCGCCCCACTTTGCCCGTCATTCCAGCCTAAAACTTTTCGCGAGGGCCCAAATCCTGAATCATCGCCGCGCTCTGCAAGCGAATGTAAGTGCTCGGATCCTTCTGCGCCCGCTCGTGCAGCACTTCCAGAAGCCGCGGATCGGAGCTCACCTGCCCCTTCGCCAGCATCTCGCGCAGCGTGTTGATGGCCTCGATGCGCACGCCGGGATTTCCATCCTCAACCAGCGCAGTCATCAATGTCTGCTGCACCACTTCCTGCGGCTGCGTCGTGTCCAGCGCTTCGAGCGCCTTCAGCCGCACCGCCGCGTTCTGGTCGCTGCGCAACACCTGGCACAGCGCCTGCCGCACATCCTCATCTGCCGCGCGCGTCTTCAGCATTTCCACCGAATTGATCCGCACATCGGGAGCGAACCGCTGATTATTGTGCAGCACGTAAAGCAGCACTCGCTTCACGTCATCGTTCGCCGGAGTGCCCTGCACCACCATCGGCTGCGGCGATTTCATGTGAACCTGCACTTCCGGCGGCGCATCGTCTCCCGAAGGCTCCCAATTAATTCCCGTGATGTCGGCCGTGCGCAGATATTGATCGTCGAGCGGCGCTGCGCCCGGCGTGTTGTTCATTGCTTCAGGCACTAACGGAAGGCGCTGCGGGGGATGGAGGCGGGGTCACGATCGCGTGGCCAAACCAACGCGGGTAAAACGCTCCCGCGGTGAAGCCCAGAAAGATCAGCAGCACTGCTGCGGCAGCCGGATGCATCACCAGCCACTGCGACGGCATCAGCGCCTCGAGCCATCCGCGCCATCCCGAATGACTCTTCGCCGCTTCCGCTTCATCGAGTGCGTCGGTGAGATTCGCACGGCAGGCCGCCAGCAAATCGGCGGTCGGTTCAGGTCTCGGCGCCTCGGCCAGCGCTTCCATCAACTGCCGGTGCTCCATCAGAAACGCGCTGCAGTCCGCGCACTGGACCGCATGTGCTTCCACTTCCGCTGCTTCAGGCCGTTCTAGCTCGTCGGCCGCGAGCAGGTAAATTCTTTCGGCGTACTTCTCGCACGGCTTGGCCTCGGGCCGCTCGAGAAAATTCGGATTGGATGGATCGCTCATCACTATCTGGCCTCGCTTATCTCATGGCGTCCAGGCTCGCGCGAAGTTTGCGCGTCGCCCGGAACAGCGAATTCTTTACCGTCTCTTCCGATGTGCCCAACATATCTCCGATCACTCTCAATTTCAGCCCCTGGTAATGCTTCAGTTCGAAAACCATTCGTTCGCGCGGTGAAAGCCGCTCGAGCGCATCTTGAATGTGTCTGCCCGAGTTCGTCGCCGAGCAACTTCCGCTCGGGATTCGCTCCCGGCTCGCGTCTCCGGTTGGCGATCGAAGAAATCACGCGTCGTCCCTTCGCTCTCTTCCGGCGACCGGCGCTTGATCTTCTCGCCGGCTCGATCGCCGCCGCAAATGATCCAGCGCGACGTTCGTCACAATCCGGTAAAGCCAGGTATAGAAGCTGCACTCAAATCGAAACCGGTGCAGGTTCCGGTAAACTCGGAGAAAGCCTTCCTGATAAATGTCGCGGGCATCTTCACTGCGGTGGACCAGATTCAGCGCCAGACGCAACACTTCCCGGTCGTAGCGGCGCACCAGTTCCTCAAAGGCCAGACGGTCTCCGGCCTGCGCCTCCCGAACGAGGGCGTGTTCGTCCGAAACCTTCACTGCTGCGTGGCGCGCATCTCGCTCGAGAGCGACGCTCATCCCCATGGTGTGACCCACCGGTTGCGCTGGGCCGAAATCTCCGCCCGCCGGGACCTTCCCCGTCTCGCAACTGCCCCGGTTACTCGCCTTTCTCCCTAGCCCCACTGTCATAGACGTGGCTCACTGCAGCAGGTAAGCACCGACCCGCCCGAAAATGAACATTTGTCCCGAACTTGGGACGCCGATTCTTGAGTTAAGTGCTGTACCTTCGGGCTTTTGCCCGGCAGACACCAGTGGAATCCTGCAACTCGTCCGCCATCAACCGCGGCTCTTCTCCTGCTGCAGATGAATCCCTAGCCGGATCAAACCGTACACTCCGACACAAACAAGAAAGTCGAGCAACAACCCGAGATCAATTTTCGCGCCGGGGTGTCGCCAGACTGGAGGGAGATGCGGCTGAAATGAGAAATAATAGATAGCGTTGCCGAGAAGTATGGCGATGAGATATTCAATCCATCGCCGAAGGCTTGTACCCAAGAACGTCCTGCTCATAATTCACTGCCACCAGCCGCTCGGGAACTCACGAACACGCGAAATCGACTCATCATCGAAGTCCCGCGAGCCTGCTGAATCCAAATATAGGACACACAATTCCGGGCGCAATTCCCGCTCACGCCCATCCGGTCAGCACTATCTTTGATGCGATGGTATAAATTAAGGTCAAAGGATCTGATGCGCACGCGTTCCACGAACGATGTCCACACTTCTCAATAGCGAAATTTCGAGACTGCGAGGCATCGGCCCGCAACGCGCCACTCTGCTCGCCGAGCGCGGCTTCCACTCCGTCGCCGATCTCCTAAACTATCTTCCCTTTCGCTACGAAGACCGCATCCGCTTCACGCCCATCGCCGAAGTCGTCCCTGGCAATACTTACACCGTTCAAGCTGAAGTCACCTCCGGCGCCGCCATCCGCTTCGCCCGCGATCGCAAACGCATGTTCCTGATGAAAGTGCGCGACTCGAGCGGCATCCTCAGCGTGCGATTCTTCTACGGCGCCTATCTCGAAGGACGCCTCAAGCCCGGCATGCGTCTCGTCCTCCACGGCAAAGTGGACATGGATCCGTTTCGCACCGTGCGCCGCGAGATGGTCAATCCGCAGTTCGAAGTGTTATCGAATTCGAGTTCGAGCGCCGGCGACGAAGCCAGCGCCGATTCCACTGAAGTCGGCCGCATCGTCCCAATCTACGAAGCCATTGGCGGCGTCAATTCGCGGCTGCTGCGCCGCATCATTTACGCCGTCCTTCGCGACGTCGGCAGCCAGATTCCCGAAACTCTGCCCGACGAAATCCGCAAGCGCTATGCGCTTCCCTCGCGCCGCGAAGCGCTCATGTACGTGCACTTCCCTCCCGCGAACGAAAACCTCGAGCTGCTCAACAGCTTCCGCAGCCCCGCGCACGTGCGCATGATCTTCGAAGAATTCTTTTTCTTCCAGCTAGGCATCGCCGCCCGACGCAAAGAAGAGCGCGCCCAAACCGGAATCCCGCTGCGCGTCCGCGACGATAAAATCCGCGCCGCCATCAAGCGCATCCTGCCCGTTCAAACCCACGGCGGCCCAAAAAAAAGTCCTCGCCGAAATCGCCGCCAATCTCGAAGGCCCTTCGCCAATGAATCGCCTCCTCGAAGGCGACGTCGGCAGCGGCAAAACCATCGTCGCCTTCGAAGCCGCGGTCATCGCCATCGAAAACGGCTGCCAGGTCGCTCTCATGGCGCCAACAGAAATCCTCGCCGTCCAACATTATCTTTCCGCCCGCCGCACCTTCGCCCCCGCAGGCTACAAAGTCGAGCTGCTAATCAGCGGCATGAAGCGCAGCGAAAAATTGGCCGCCCTCGAACGCATCCGCACCGGCGAAGCCCAATTTATCGCCGGAACGCACGCCCTCATCGAAGATCCCGTAGAATTCTCACGGCTCGGTCTTGTCATAGTCGATGAGCAGCACCGCTTCGGCGTCCTGCAACGCAAGCGCCTGATGGAAAAAGGCGCCTCGCCCCACGTTCTGGTAATGACCGCCACTCCCATCCCGCGCACGCTGGCTCTCACCGTCTACGGCGATCTAGATATCTCGGTAATTGACGAAATGCCCCCGGGCCGCACGCCCGTCTCCACCCGCTGGCTCGACGAAGCGCAACTCCCCGGCGCGTGGGAATCCCTACGCCGCGAAATCGCCCGCGGCCGCCAGGCCTACATCCTTTATCCAGTGATCGAAGAATCCAAGCAGGAACTGAAAGCCGCCACCGCCGAATTCGAGCGTCTCTCCCGCGACGTTTTCCCGCAATTAAAACTCGGCCTGCTGCACGGCCGCCTGCCCAGCGAAGAAAAAGAAGAAGTGATGGAGCGTTTCCGCCGCAGCGAGCTGCACATCCTCGTAGCCACAACGGTCATCGAAGTCGGCGTGGACGTTCCGAACGCAACAGTGATGGTGATCGAGCACGCCGATCGCTTTGGCCTCGCCCAACTCCACCAACTTCGCGGTAGGATTGGCCGAGGCAGCGAGAAATCCGTCTGCGTGCTGATCGCGCCGAAGAACATCACCGGCGACGCCCGCGAGCGCATCGAGACCATGGTAGCCACCACAAACGGCTTCGAAATCGCCGAGCGCGATCTGAAACAGCGCGGCCCCGGCGAATTTTTCGGCACGCGCCAGCACGGCGATCTCTCTTTTCACGTCGCGCATCCGCTGCGCGATCACAAGCTCCTCGAACTCGCGCGCACCGAAGCCTTCGCCATCGCCCAAAATCCCGCGCGCGCCGAGGAGCTGCACCAACTCACCGCGCAGCTCGGCCCTGCGTGGCAAAAACGATACCAGCTCGCCGCCGTCGGCTAGCCCGCGAATATGCGCGTAATCGCTGGAAAATTCGGCAGCCGCCCGCTGAAATCGCTCAAGGGAATGTCCCTGCGCCCCTCGAGCGATCGCCTACGCGAAACTCTTTTCAACGTCCTCGGCCCGCTCGTAAAAGATTCACTCTTCGTAGATTGTTTCGCCGGAACCGGCGCGGTAGGAATCGAAGCCCTCAGCCGCGGCGCACGCGAAGCCATCTTCATAGAAAATCACGCCCCGGCAGCAAAGCTGATTCAAAAAAATCTCGAATCGCTGGAAATCCGCAGCGGCACAGAAATCCTGAAGATGGACGCCCTCCGTGGCTTAGAAGAACTCTCCGATCGCCGCCTACTCCCCGATTTCATCTTTCTCGATCCGCCCTACGCCGAAACGCGCGAATACATCTCAGTCCTGGAATTCATCGGCTCGGCTCGCCTGCTAGCCCCCGAAGGCCGCATCATCGCCGAACACACCCGCCGCACCGACCTACCGTCATTCCTAGACGACCTAGAGCAAACCCGCGTCCTAACCCAAGGTGACGCCGCCCTAAGCTTCTATCGCCTTTCCCTAGCCGCATAGCATTTGGCTCGCGTCACTCCGTAATAATCTCCCAACCGGGGTCCGCCTGAACTGAACAGCCAATCCTCTCGAGCTGCGATTCAATCGTCGCCAGGACAGACAGCACCACGAGAATTGCGACGCCAGTCACGAAAACCCTGAAAAACAGTGGCGCCTTTTGCAACGGCTCGATTCTCGGCAACTTCCGCAACCTGAGATAAATCATCGTTCTTCTCCCCCGAGACAACGGCTCGCCCAGTACCGGCATCTCCGTACCAGCGAGACCCGTACCGACGGCCTCTCCCGGCTCGCGACACTTTGCCTCTATAATGGACACTCCATGCCGCCCGCAGGTTCCCCAGTAAGGCGATCCTTTCGGCTGCCCAGGTTCAGCGTAGCTTGGGAACATCCCACCACTGCGTTCCGATCCAGCCTCGACGCCGTTCTTCACGGCCCGAAGCCTCCCGCATGGAACGAATTCCCGGAGCACGATCCGCTGCGCGTCACCTGGATTCGCGGCCGTCTCCCCGGGCGCGCCATGGCTCTTTCATCTCTCTGGCACATCGCCGCGATCTTCGTAATGAGCTTGCCCATCTGGGGCATGATTCAATGGAATCAGCCGCACCCCATCGCCCCGGAATTTCACATCACTTATGACTTGCCGCTTCCCGAACTACCGCCGGTTTCACCGCCCGTGCGCCGCGCACTCGCCCGCTCCGGCCGCAAAGCCCAGCCCGGCTGGCAAGCCCGATGAACCGCTGCCGCCCGAAGGCGCCGATGCCTACAATCCGCACCAAACAATTCTCTCGCAGCCGCAGCGCGTGACGCACCCGCGCCAAACATTGATTCAACCCGACGCGCCGCCGGAGGCTCCGAAAGTCGTTCCGCAGCTTCCCAATATCGTTGAGTGGGGCAAAGCTACGCCGCCGGCGACACCCAAGCTGCAAATCTCCGCTTCCGCTCTCGCGCCCATCCTGAAAAATCGCCGCCACGAATCCGCCGCCGCTCCCGACATTCGCCATGAATCGCAGCAGCTCGATCCGCCGAACGTCGCGCAATCCGGCGGCAGCATCCCCGATCTAAAAATGCCGGTAAATCCCGCAAGCTCGCCGGTCATGCAAGCGCGCCGTCCAGAAGACGCCGCCGTCCCGCAAATCGAGAACAATGCGCCGAATTCCGGCGCACTAAACATCGCGCCATCGGCTTCCGATATTCCTTTGCCGAAAATGCCAGTTGGCTCAAGCAGCGCCCGCATCGCGCACATGCCCGGCACGCAGAGCGACGCTGGCCCCGCTCCATCCATCGCCAACGCCGCGCCCGGAAATGCGGCCACAACTCTCGGCATCGCCCGCTCCGGGTCCGGCGCGTCTCAGGTGAAGATGCCTTCGGCTGGCAGCGGCTCTTCTGGCAGCGGGCCCATCGCGCGCACGCAAAAAACTTCCGGCGACGCCGGAGCAGCCCCGGCAATTCCCGGCACCGATTCCGGCGGCGATTCAAGCCTTCGCCGTCTCGTCTCGCTCTCCGCGAATCCCGCACCGCCTTCGCCCAACATCGAAATTCCGAAAGGTAATCTCAGCGCGCGCCTCTCCGCATCTCCCGGCGGAACAAAGCAAGGCGTTCCCGGCGGCGCGCCAAACGGCACTCCTAATGGTCAGGGAAATAATGGCGGCGGTCTGAACGCCACAGGCGGCACAGGCACACCGGCGGGAGGAACAGGATCTGGCGGCGCCGGAGGCAACGGAAAATCCGGCCCGCCGGGAATTTCGATCACTTCGACTCAGCCCGGCGCAACCTCGCCCATGGGCGGCAACGGCGCAGGCGGCAACGCCAGCCTGCGTCCAAATCTCTCACTGCAACCAAAGCCCGTCGCCGATCCGCCGGTAAATCCGATGAAGCGCAAGCCCGCGTTCGGCCCCGGCGATTTCGAGAACGGCATCGCCCCCGAAAAAATTCTCGGCGACAAGCGCATCCACACGCTCTACATCAATCTGCCGAATCTCACGAGCGCCAGCGGAAGCTGGGTCCTCAATTTCGCCGAACTGCAAGAACGCCACTTCGCCAGCGCCCCGGACAATGTCTCCGCGCCGCTGGCGGTTCGCAAAGTAGATCCGAAATATCCGACATCGTTAGTCACAGCCAGAGTAGAAGGCGAAGTAGTCCTCTACGCAATCATCCGCGCCGACGGCTCGGTAGACAGCATCCAAGTCCTGAAAAGTCTGGATCCCGAACTAGATCGCAATGCCATCGAAGCCTTCTCCCGCTGGAGATTCACCCCAGCCACCCGCGACGGCAGCCCAATCGACTTAGAAGCAGTAGTCCACATCCCCTTCCGCATTCCGCCAGACTTCTAATCAACGCGGCCGATTTGTATTCTTGCTGCCGCTACGCGCATGGCAATTCCAACGCCACTGCCACGCACGGCTCTGCAATCTGAAATTTCAAATTTAAATCTCTTGCCGTTTTCCTTCTCCCGCCCTCTACACCGACAAAACCGCAATCACCCGCGCGATATCTCTCTCCGTGCTGTAAATGTAGGGCGACACTCGCAGCGCTCCTTCGCGCAACCCCACATAAATCTTCTCCGCCTTCAATTTCTCATAAAGCTCCGCCGTCTTCCCCGAATCCCGCGAAGCCACACAAACAAACTGCCCGCGCCTCTCTTCCTCAGCCGGCGAAGCCAAAACGCACCGATCATGCGGCAATCGATCCACGAGCAATCGAATTAATTCCGCATTGTGCGCGTAGAGCTTTTCCGTGCCGATTCCCACCAGCAATTGCAGAGCCACATCCCATGCCGCCAAATTCGTGAAGTTTGCCGTTTCCGCGGTATCCCACCGCCGCGCCCCGGCCCGCGCTCGCAATCCATCCAGAGGCAATCCATGAAATTTATGCGCACCCTCGAGCGCCATCCAATACACAGGTCCCAGGCGGCAACCGGTCGCTCCATTCGCGCTCCGCCCAGAAAAATCCCGTTCCGTAAGAGCCCAGCATCCACTTGTAACCCGACGACACCAGAAAATCGCAACCCAGCGCTGCGACATCCATCGGAATTGCCCCAGCGCACTGGCTGGCATCGAGCAAAAACGCCGCACCTGAAGCGCGGCACGCAGCGCCGACGCGCGGCGCATCGAGCCGCGCCCCATTGTCGAAGCGCACCAAGCTCGCCGAAACCAACCGCGTCCTCGGCGTCAGATTCGCGATGTAATCGTCCGCGGTAATGAATCGTCCGGCCGGCTCGATGATCTTCACCTTCAATTTTCCTGCTTGCTCATACGGCAACCAAGTCGCGAAGTGCGCCGGAAATTCCCCCTTCGCCACAATTACCTCGTCGCCCGGCTTCCATTCGATCCCCGCAGCGACTGCCGCAAATCCCGCACTTGCGCCGGTGGTGATCGCAATATCGTCGGGGTCCGCGCCAATCAATTTCGCGATCGAACCCCGCACGCGGTCCGGCAATTCGAAGTAAATTCCGTCCGCAAGACGATGCGGCAGCTTCTTCCATTCGAGCGCCTGCTTCGCAGCATTCGCCGCCGCTAACGGCATCGGCCCCTGCGTAGCCGTATCCAAATAAATCACATCGTCAAACTCAGCAAATTCCTTGCGGTAATCCATGGCGACAGCTCCGTCCAGCGCAGTAGGTGTCATGCACACAAGTCTAGGATTCTAATTTTCGAATTTCACGAAAAAACAAAACGCGAAGCCGCACAAAGGAAGGCCAATTTGATCGGGTTACGTACCGCCGGCGTCCCCGCCGGCATCTTACGACTACGAATTCCGCAAAGGGCAGCACTGACGGGCGGAGCACCCAACCCAACTAACGCCCTTCAGTTAACGCAGCGCGCCGCCCATCACTGTAGGCTTAGTCGCCGTAGTTGCTCGCAAGATGCCGGCGGGGACGCCGGCGCTACTTAAAAATGCGTGCGCAAATCGCGGAAGCTGGTGAGAATTAACAGGCGCCCGCTGCCGCTCTCCAACTCTGAGTGTTCCAATTCCCACGTCGCATGATGCGGAATGAAAACCGCATTCATCCCTGCGCTCAACGCCGGATTAATGTCGCTGCGCGGACTGTTTCCCACCATCCAGGCATTTGACTTCACCACCTTGAACTGATGAATCATGCGCTCGTATGTCTTCGAATCCTTCTCGGTCACAATCTCAATGGCCTCAAAATGCGTCTGCAATCCCGAGCGCTCCACTTTCGCCGCCTGTTCCGCCGCCTCGCCCTTGGTCAACAAAATCAACCGGTGATGCCCCGCCAGATAAGCCAGCGTCTCCGGCACGCCATCCAAAATATGCGGCGGTGTATTCTCCATCTCGCTCACCAGCTCCTGAATCCACTGCACCATGTCGCGCTTCGCTGCATTTCCCGCCAACTTCATGTAAGTGTCTTCGAGCGATCTCCGGAAACTCCGCACGCCATAACCATGCTGGCGGATATTCCGCCGCTCCGTCTCATTCAAAATGTGCCGCGCATATTCGCGCGTATAACCAAGCGGCTCCATGCGCGAAATAAATTCGTCGATCGACTGCTCGAAGAAAATATTGTTCTCCCAGAGCGTATCGTCCGCATCAATCAAAAGCGTCTGCCGCGCCATCTCTCCAATTCCCCCAGTAGGGGAGGGTCTTCAGACCCTCCCGCCGTTCGGCCCCGAAGCCAACGAAACGCACTCCTCCGCAATAGCAAACGCCGCGCGCGGCCGCCCGATCTTCCACGCCGCCTCACGCATCGCCGCCAACCGCGAAGGATCATCCAACAATTTCCCGATCTTCCAACTCGCCGTAGTCAATTCATGGCACCGAATTGCCGCGCCACACTCAATCAAATGTTCCGCATTCCGATCTTCTTGCGGCCCAGGAAGAACTCCCACAATCGCCATCGGCAACCCGGAAGCCATAGCCTCAGAAACCGTCAACCCTCCAGCCTTCCCGACCAACAAATCCGAAGCCGCCATCCACTGATCCATCTCCTGCGTGTATCCGACAACCTTCAATCGCGCCCTATGCGCTCGATCCGCCCCCCACGCAGCCGCCAATTTCTCCATCCTCTGCCGGATCTGCGTTGCCTTCCCGGTAATCGCCACAATCTCGCAAGGCCGATCCAACTCCAGCAAACTCTTCACCATTTTCTCGACCGGCGCCAACGCATGCCCGCCCGCCGCCACCAAAATCGTAATCGCGCAAGGATCAAGCCCCATCTTCACGCGAATCGCCCGCGCATCCTTGGCCTCGGCGAACACAGGATCAATGGGAATCCCCGTCACGCTCACCGATTCCCGCGGCTGCCCCAGTTGCACCAAATATTCCGCCGCCTCTTCCCGCGCCACAAAATACCGGTCCACTCCGCGGCAAATCCACATGGCGTGCACATCGAAATCCGTCACCACCACGGCATGCCGCGCCGCAAGTTTCCCTTTCAGTTTCAACCAGCCCGCAATCTCCGCCGGAAGAAAATGAGTGGTCACGCAAATATCCGGCTGCACGCGTTTCAAAAGCCGCACCATCGGCCGCGTATTCAGCCGGTCAAACGCCAAGCGCCGCCGTTCGTGGCGCCACGGTTGGTCAATATGCTGGAAGAACCAGCCGAGCACGCCGGGCGCGCGCCGCACCATCGCAATGTAAGCATCATCGTAGATTTTCTGGAACGATTTGCTGGTGTAGTCGAGCGCGTTGATGTGCTCGACGTCGCAATCCCCGCGCGCCGCGAACGCTTTCTCCAGCGCCTTCCCCGCGCGCACGTGCCCTTCACCCGACGAGGCCGAAAGAATCAGGACGCGGCGCCTCACAGCGCAGCAACGCGCATCGCCGGCCCGAGCGATCGCACCCGCGTCATCTCTCAGGAAGCCTTCCGCGCGCCCTTCGACAATTTCTCGAGAATCTCGCGCGCCAACTGCTGCAGTTCTCCGAACCGCGCCAGATAATCCTGAAACTCGCGATTCAAATCGAGCGCCGTGGCGGGTTCGAGCCGCGTCCGCAAGATCATGTCGCGCAAATGCACCGGATGCGGCAGCGCCGCATCTTCCCGCAATTCGTCCAGCGCCGTGCCCGGATCGTAATGATACATAGCGACGCCTCTCCTCCAGCAGAAACTCCGGCCATTCTACTCCGATTGCGGGGAAACTTCAGGCGGGCGAAGGAAGAAACTCGTAGCGTTCGATGCGCGCGGCCACGCCGCTCTTGCCGTTGTGCGGCTCAACCCTCAACACGCGCGCATAACACCGGATGTGCACATCCCCGGCAAGCGTAATCTGCTGCGGCAGCGTCAGCACAAATTCAATCTTGCTGCCCTTTTCCACCATGGCGCTGACCATGAAGTACAGCCCGCGGAAACTGATATCCCGCGTTTCTCCGGGCTGTTCGGGCGCACCATTCTCTGTAGCGAAACGTACCTGCAACGGGAGCGACATCGTGAAGCGGCGGGCGGCGCGGCGTTCTACGTCGTGGCCCATAGTCCTCCCAAGCGGGGCAATTCCGCCGAAGCTAACATCAAGCCGCGCAAAGCGCAACCAAATTTGCCCCCGCGCATCCTATGAGCGGGACGCTTCCTCCGCGCTCTCTGCGTCTCTGCGGCGCATCTTGACACCGCGCGCATATCAGCAACAATAATCCCGCTCGGAGGATTCTCAGATGCATCGGAAAAATGTAGCCATCGCGATCGCGCTGGTGGCGATCTTCTTCGCCGTAATTTCGATGCACGGAGTCTTCGGCGCCGCTTCATTTCTCTCGACGCGGCCGCAACCCTCCGCCTCTGACTCTGTTTTGCGCGGCCGCGACGCCTTCGGCGACGCCACTATCGATCATCCCGGCCTGCGCCGCCTGATTACGGCCGCCGATTTACCCGCCCCATACGCCACAACCTCGGCTGATAATGGCGCTCACGTAGTCGCGCGCCCCAATGACGCCTGGCCGCAAGCCCCCGCCGGCTTTCAAGTTCAGCAATATGCCACCGGCCTCGATAATCCTCGCAAGATCATCACCGCGCCCAACGGCGATCTCTTCGTAGTCGAAAGCCGCGCCGGCAGAGTCTCCGTCTACCACGGCGTAAAGGCGGACGGCACCTTCGCGCAAAAGGAAATCTTCGCTGCGGGTTTGAGCCGCCCCTTCGGCCTCGCCTTCTACCCCGCTGGCTCCGATCCTAAATATCTTTACGTCGGCAACACAGGCTCGGTCGTCCGGTACCCCTATCAAACTGGCGATCTCAAAGCGCGCGGCAAATCTGAAACGATCGTCTCGAATCTGCCGACGGGCACGTTAGTCGGCGGGCCCGGCCACTGGACCCGCGACGTCGTTTTCTCCAAAGATAATTCCAAAATGCTCGTCGCCGTCGGTTCGCACTCCAACGTCAGCGATAATGCGCAGGAAAAGCGCCGCGCAAACATCCTCGAATTCAATCCCGATGGCAGCTCCGAAAAAATCTACGCTTCCGGCATCCGCAATCCCGTCGGCCTGGCCATCGATCCGCGCACCGGCGACCTGTGGACCTCCGTCAACGAGCGCGACGAAATCGGCGACGATCTTCCGCCCGACTACATCACCAAAGTCACTCCCGGCGGCTTTTACGGCTGGCCATGGTTCTACATCGGCCCGAACGAAGATCCGCGCCACATGGGCGAGCGCCCCGACCTGAAATCCAAAGTCCTCGTTCCGGATGTTCTCATCCAAGCTCACTCCGCCTCACTCTGCCTCACTTTTTACACCGCGACGCAATTCCCGCCCGAATATCGCGGCAACATCTTCGCCGCCGAACACGGTTCCTGGAATCGCACCAAGCGCACCGGCTACAAAGTGATTTTCGTTCCCGCCCCAAACGGCAAAGCCACCGGCGAATACGACGATTTCCTGACCGGCTTCGTAACAAAGGATGGCCAAGTCTGGGGCCGCCCAGTAGGCGTAACAGTAGGCAGCGATGGCTCGCTCTACGTAACGGATGACGGCAGCAATTCCATCTGGAGAATCACTTACAAATAACGTTCCGCCCTCTCGTCTTCCTCCGCGCCCTCAGCGTCTCTGCGGTAATCCCCCGCTCTTACTCCTAAGCCACGCGAGCCAATAACTCACTTTGACGCTCTCTCCCCCCGAAGCTAACATTCCCCCCGCCGAATGGTTTCCACAACCGAATCTCGCCGTCATCCGCGCGCGCGAGTACGTCTCCCGGTGCGAATCCGCTGGCGCGGCCCGCTAGGCCTGCAAACCGAAGTCGCGCAAACGCTCGATCTTTCCCGCAACGGTGTTCTCATCCCGTACTCCGAAACCTGGTCCGAGCAAACGCGCTTTTGGGTGACGCTCCCGTATGACGCAAACGACACGACCGGCCTGCAGCCCGAAATGCCCGCCCGCCTGGTCCGCATCGCTCGAGGGCGATTGAACTCGCGCGTCGCCGCTCTTCATCTTCAACTCCCGCATCCCGGCATCCGCTCGAAATTCGATGAGCGCCGCTCGAGCCCCCGCCTTCCCTTCGCGCTGCCCATCACCATCCGCCGCGATGGCGCTTACTGGCCCGAATCGACAATGACCATCGATCTCTCCTACGTCGGCGTCCGCTTCGAAGCCACGCACTTTTACGCTTACGACGATTTCGTGTACGTTCACATCCCCTCAGGCTCGTGGGCCGAGCGCGGCGAAATTCCCGGCCGCGTCCTGCGCGTAGATCCGATCGGGCGCGACGTAGCCAACGCCGCCATCGCTCTCAATATTCCCGCACAACCCGAAGACTCGTCGCCGCTAAAAGGCGTAGCCGTAGTCTGGCGCCCCGCGTAGGGGGCGGGTTTACACGCCCCCGGTTTGGCACTGGGTTTTGGTGTACTCCGAAACAAAATTCAACCGCAGATGCGGCGCTCTCGACTCTTTCTGGGTGTTACGGTTTCTCTTCGTAGGGGCGTCCGCCTAGGCGGACTGCGCCCTCTGCGCTACTCTAAGCTTCTCGTTCATCTCACCATGGCCGACGTCTTCCATCGCCGAATCTTCCTCGAAGGCCCCGCCGGCCAACTCGAAGCCTTGCTTTGGACCACCCCCACGCAAAATCCCGCGCGCGTGGCCCTCGTCTGTCACCCGCATCCTCTCTTCGGCGGCACGCTGCACAACAAAGTCGTCTTCCAAACCGCGAAAACGCTGCACTCGCGCGGCTATCCGGTCCTGCGCTTCAATTTCCGCGGCGCAGGCCAAAGTGCCGGCGTCCACAACAAAGGCCGCGGCGAAGCCGATGACGTCCGCGCCGCAATCGATTACCTGGCGCAGGAATTCCCCGCTACCCCAATCATCCTCGCGGGATTCAGTTTTGGCGCGTGGGTAGGACTAAAGGTGGGCTGCCAAGACGCGCGAGTTCACGAACTCGTCGGCCTCGGCATTCCAGCAAATGATTCCGATCTGAGCTATCTGAAGACGTGCGCCAAACCGAAGCTAATCATCCAAGGCGCCAAAGATCAATTCGGCGCAAAAGCCCGCGTAGAATCTCTCTTCGAAGAAATCCCCGGGCCAAAGGAACTCGTGTTTGTAGCAGATGCCGACCACTTCTTCACAAACAAACTAGACCAAGTCTCAACCGCGATTTCAAACTGGCTAGATCGAAACTAGAATCCTCTCGTGGGGGCGCGGCTTGCTGCGCCCGCCGGCGTAACATCATCCTCGCGTTCGCCACGGCCTGAATCGTTCGTGCCGCTCAAATTCTCACGCCCTCTGCTCAAACACCTTCAAATATTGCTCTCGCGGCGCCGGCTCGACCCCTACAATCTCCAAATTCGCGCGCACGTGCTCGACCTTGCTCATCCCTGTCAAGGCCGTCGTAATCCCTGGCGTCGATCGCGCAAATTGCAGCGCCCGCAGCAAATTGCTCTTCAATCCCAGCGCCGCCTCCACTCCCGACGGCATCTTCTTGATCAAATGCCCCTGCAAGAGCGCCGCGCTCGAAATCACGGTGATTCCCAGCGACCTCGCCGCCTGCACCAGCGCGCCAGCTTTGCCATTCACCGTTTGATTCGGCAGCGTCAAAGCCTGCGGCATCGCCAAATTAAACGGCAACTGCACGAAACGGAAATGATGCGCCGCGCCCGCCACATCGCGCGCCACTGCTACCATCTCCTCGAGCGATAGATAATCCTTCGCGCGCTTTTCCTGCCGGAAAGCATTCCACGTCGCGAGGCCGTACGCGCCGATCCGCCCGCTGCGCGCCGCGTCTTCGAGGAATTCAAATGCCGAGCGAAGCCGCTTCACGAAATCCGGGCGCGGAACGTCGTCGAGCTGCGTCTCGGGATTGTGCAGGTAGAAAGCATCCACGCTCGCGACGCCAAGATTCCGTAAACTGCGCTGGAGCTGATCTTCGAGATAGCGCGGCGCCATGCAATGGCAGCCCGCCGCAATCTCCTCGGCGCGGAATATTTCCTTCACCAGATACTCGCGCGAAAAATATTCGTTGGGATCGTCCGGCATTTCGCCGTCCGGCGTGAGGAATCCGGCCTTGGTACACAGCACCAGCTCCTCGCGCTGGAATCCCTTGGCGAAAAGCTGCTTCAGCGCCGCGCCGATCGAGCGTTCGCTGCGCTGGAAGCGATAATTGATCGCCGTGTCGATGACGTTCGCACCGCCCTCGACCGCCGCCACCACCGCCGCCGTGTAAGCGGCATCCGTCGCGGCATCTGCTTCGCCAAGATATGTCCCGATTCCCAGCGAGGAGAGAATCAGTCCGGTCGCATACTGTTCGCGGAAATGGCCCGCGGCGGCACGCCCGGCGAAGCGCGCGGCATAGCTTCGCGTCCCTTCCGACGACGCCTTCAGCGGCCGCGTGCTGGGGGATCCCGCTGGGGTGGACATCCGGCCTCGATTCGCTGGAATTTGAAGTCCGCGCAGTATAGCAGACAGAAGGTACTATATCGGCTAGTCCCAGGAAATTCCTGAGTGTGCCCGGAAGCTAGCGTCCGCCTCCCGGCGCCCGTTGTTGAAATTGAATCAACGCTGTGGCCGCGTCGTCGCAGGCCTTCGCCGCTTTGTCGCCGCCCTGGTTCGTCATCACCAGCACGGCAAAATCCTTGAGCGGTGCCATCCAGACCAGGGCGTAGTTCTGCGTGTTGCTGCCCGCATGGGTCAATGCTTTTCCGCCGGCCCATCCGCGATCGACCACGAGCCAACCGAAGGCGTAGTCTCCATACGGCGGCGTGTGCAGCTTCTTGAACGTTCCGGGTTCCAGGATTCCGCCGTGCCCTTCATCGCCCCTCAGGTGCGCCTGCACGAATCTGGCCCAGTCGATCACCGAGCAGTGCACCGTTCCGGCCGGCGCGATTACCGCGGGATTGTCGGCGAGCGGGCCAGGCTCGATGGCGCGATGCACACCAAGCGTCAAGACGTGCTGCAACGGCTCATCGAGATTCCCCGGCGTTCCCATCGCGCCGAATCCGCAGCTCGTCATTCCCAAAGAATCGAAAAGCCATTCGCGCATCAAGTCTTCCCACGGCTTGTCCGCGGTCTTTTCGGCGATCACTCCCGCTATCGCGTAGCTGCGATTCGAATAGAGGTATTTTGTCCCCGGAGCGACTTCCGGCGGCTCTTTGAGAATCATCTGAGCGTAGGCCCAGCGCTGCTCGCGCGGCGAGCCGGGGAGGTGCTGCATGTCGGCGATCGTCGAGCCTTGCGGCCAGCTCTCCGCGGTGAATCCGGCGCGGTGGCTCAATAACTGCTCGAGCGTCACCTGGCGGTATGCGGGATTCATTTTCGTCGCGAGTTCCGGGAGCGCCGCGGCGAGCGTCGTCTTCCAGTCCAGCCTTCTCGTCTCGACCATCATGGCAATGATCGTCGCGGTCATCGCTTTGGTGTCTGAGCCGAGGTGAAATTGATCGTAGATTGTGACAGGGCTGTTCGTCCCGTATTTCCGCACGCCGACGGCGCCGACCGCCGTCAGAAACTTGCTGGTGACAATCGCGCCCACGAGCGCCGGCAAATCATTCTTCTGGCGGATGGGCTCGAGAATCGAATTCAAATCTGCCGGCGCCTGAGGTTTGTTCTGCGCCGGTGCTGCGGCGTTAGTCGACGAGTTGGACTGCAGTGCCACTGCCAGAATTGCGACCGCTGCCAGGCGCTTCAATCGGCCCTCGCGAAGTTTCTCATCGCCATTGAGTTTCTAAAAGTCATCCACAAATTAAGAAGAAGGGCGCGTGGGAAGGCTCTCCGGCGGCTGCCCGGCGGCCATTCCCGAAGCGATCAGAAGTTCGCGCGCCTCGATGCGGAATGACGGCAACGCGCGCGCGAAGAAAATCGCGCCGATGATTGCGCCGACCCCTCCGATGCCCACCGTCAGCGGCGCGCCGATATGCTTCGCCACCGTTCCAGCGAGCAGCGCGCCGATCGGCGCCATGCCCATGAACATCATCGAATACACCGCCAGGACCCGGCCGCGCAAATTATCGGGCGACATCGTCTGCAGCAGCGTGTTCGACGCGGACGTCTGCAACATCACCGAGTAGCCCACCGGAAACAGCAGAATCACGGAAAGCCAGAACCAACGGGAAAAGGAGAATAGGATCAAGCTGGTTCCGAACGCGGCGCATGCGATTGCAATCCATCGCCCGAGTCCGCGCAAGCCCGTGCGCATGGCCAGTGTCAGCGCTCCTCCCAGCGCGCCCAATCCCGCCGCGCCCATTAGAATTCCGAAGGCCCTCGCGCCGCCGTGGAGAATTTTGTCGGCGAAGATCGGCATCAGCACGCTGTACGGCAGCGCCAGCAAACTGATGCAGCCGAGAAGCAGCAGCAGCGCGCGAATCGGCTTCGTCTTCATGACAAAGCGGAAACCTTCCGCAATATGTTCGAACGGCGACGCGACGATTTCCGGACGGATAAATGGCGCGAGCTTCATCATGAGCAGCCCGGCGATCACGGCGATATAACTCACGGCGTTGGCAAAGAAGCACCAGCCTTCGCCGATCCAAGCAACGAGCACGCCGGCTACGGCGGGACCAATCACGCGCGCGCCATTGAACATCGACGAATTCAGGGCGATCGCGTTCATCAGATCGTCGCGGCCCACCATGTCGCCGAGGAAGGCTTGCCGCGCGGGGATGTCGAAGGCGTTCACCACGCCCAGCGACGCCGCGAGTACGATGATTTCCCAGACGGTTACGACGCGCAGCAACGTCAGCGTGGCGAGGATAAACGCGAGGATCATCGAGGTGATTTGCGTCGCAACCACCACGCGCTGGCGGCTCAGACGATCGGCAACCATGCCGCCGACAGGCGCGAAGATGAACACCGGGATTTGCCCCGCGAATCCGACCACGCCGAGGAGGAACGCCGATCCGGTCATGCGGTAAACGAGCCAGGATTGCGCGACGTTCTGCATCCACGTGCCGATCAGCGAGATGAGCTGGCCGCTGAAGAAGAGCTGGAAATTGCGATGGCGCAGCGCGCGGAACATCGCCGAGGTGCGGATCGAGGATGATCCGTTCTGGCGCGCGGGGCCGGGCGCGGCGGCGGAATCCTTGGCGACATTCAGCGTTTCGTTCAAGCGAGTATTGTACGACGCCTGCGCGAGGATTTCGGGCGCGATTGCGGTGCGGCGTTCATTCTGCGGCGACAATTTGGTCGAGTCGTTCAGCATTAGCCATTGTGTAGATGCTTGCCTCACGCGCGGCGCTGCAATTAAGTTGGCGGCGGCGCAGGACGCGGCGTCGAATCTGCAGGCGCGGCAGCGGGAGCGAGTATGCGGGCGCAGGCGCGCAGCAGGCGGCGGTACGGCCAGTCGGCGCCGCGAAAGAAAATTTCTCCTTCGCGCGGCTTGGAATAAAACCAGCGCGCGAGCAGCGAGAGATGATCCGGCGTTTCATCGCGCATGGATTGCAAGCCGAAGCGCGCGCGCAATGCCGCAGCGTCGATCTGCGCGGCGCTGGCCCCGCATGCGGGGCCAGCGTCTTGTGCTTGATCCGATTGCGGCTCGGCATCTTGAGTTTGATCTGACGTTCGCTCGAGATTGCCGGTCGTGGCTGAAGATGCCGGTCCCGCATGCGGGACCGGCGCCACAGAAACTTCGAGCCTTTCACGCAGGATTGCTTCGACGGAACGCGGTTGGCTAGATAGCTCGTCGAAGCGGAGGAAGAAAGGCGGGGCGATTACTCCGGCGTGGACTGCGAAGCACGCGATCGTGTTCGACTCGGCGGCGCGCTGGAGCACGATTGCGTCTAGCTCATCCACGCGGCGAGCCAGATCCGGAAGATTGCGCATCGCTGCGGAGACTTTCTCGAGCTTCTTGTGAATTGCAGCGGCGCGCTCGAAATCCAGAGCTTCGCTTGCCGCGGCGCGTTCGCGCTCGAAGGCCCCTTCGAGCGACGCGCCCATGGTTGCCAACGCTTCGACCGTGCGCGCGGTCTCGGCTTGGTATTCGTCACTTGAGCAGCCCGCGAAGCAGGGGGCGAGGCACATTTTCATTTCCGAATAAATGCAGCCGGGAAAACTTGGATCGCGGCGAATCTTGATTTGGCAGCGGCGAATCTTGAAGAGATCGCGAAAACCATCGGCGAAGAATTCCGCGGCGCGGCGCGAGGCAAACGGCCCGGCGTAGAAAGATTCGTCGGCAGCGATGCGGCGAGTCACGTAGCAGCGCGGATAGGCATTGCGCAGATTTATTTTCAGCACGGCAGGCGGACGAAGGCGCAGAAAATCGCGATAGCGCTTCGGAAAATTCGCGCGGGCGTGATGATAGAGCACTAAGCGATTGCTCGAAGCGCGAGCCGGTGAGGCGAAAGCGGATGCGCGCGGCGACTTCGCGAAGATTCAGGCGCTTCGAGAGCGCTTCGGGCTTGCGCAGCAAGCGTTCGGCGGCGCGGCGCAAATCGACCGTGCGCGAAAGAAACGACTGCGCGCCTTTTTGCCGTGGCTCGAGCACGTAGACGGCCGGGCGCGGCGGAAGCGCGGCAAAAAATTCATCCTCGCGCTCCGGATCGAAATCGAGGCCGCAATCCAGCTCCAGCGCGGCGCCGGATTCGTGGGAGGGCGGCATGGCGGCGTCGCTCAGTAGGATTTCAAAACCCAGGCAGCGATGACCAGGCGTTGAATTTCGCTGGTGCCTTCGTAGATTTCGGTGACGCGGGCGTCGCGATAGGCGCGCTCGACAGGATATTCGCTGCTGTAGCCATTGCCGCCGTGAATTTGAATGGCTTTGTGCGTGACGCGCGTGGCCATTTCGCTGGCGAAAAGTTTGGCGATCGAAGCTTCCATCGAAAAGCGCTGGCCGGAATCGTTTTTCCATGCAGCTTTGCGGACGAGGAGGCGGGCCGCGTCAATTTCGGTGGACATATCGGCGAGCATAAATTGAATAGCCTGAAAATCGGAGATGGGATGGCCGAAGGCCTGGCGTTCCTTGGAATAAGCGAGCGCGGCTTCGAAGGCGCCCTGCGCGATGCCGGTGGCTTGCGCGCCGATGCCGATGCGGCCGCCATCGAGCGTCGAGAGCGCGACTTTGTATCCTTCGCCTTCGACGCCGATGCGATTCGCCACCGGAACTTCGCAATCGGTGAAGGAAAGTTCGGTGCAGGCGGTGGCGTGGATGCCTAGCTTTTTTTCTTCCTTGCCAACTTTGAAGCCGGGCGTTTCTTTCTCGATCACTAACGCCGTGATTCCCTTCTCGCCTTTTTCGGGATGCGTATTCACATAGACGAGCGCGGCATCGGCGGCGCCGCCGTTGGTGATCCAGGCTTTTGTGCCATTGACGATGTAGCGATCGCCTTTGAGGATGGCTTTGGTTCTGAGCGCGGCGGCGTTGGAGCCGGCTTGAGGTTCGGTGAGAGCGTAGCAGCCGATTTTTTCGCCGCGCGCGTACGGCAGAAGGAATTTTTTCTTTTGCTCTTCAGTGCCGACGCGATGGATGGGATCGCAGTAGAGCGAATTTTGCACGGAGAGCACGACGCTGGTGGAAGCGCAGACGCGGGCGATTTCTTCGATCATGATGGAGTAGCAGGTGTGATCCATGCCCGCGCCGCCTTCGGATTCGGGGATGGCGACGGCGGTGAGGCCGAGTTCCGCGGCTTTGCGAAATGTTTCGTGCGGGAAGTGGCCGGTTTCGTCGAGTTCGCGAGCGTGAGGCTTCACTTCGGCTTCGGCGAATTCGCGAACCATGCGCTGGAGGAGAGTTTGTTCTTCGCTGAGTTCCAAATTCACTGCTTTGCTCCTCGATCAAGGGGGCTGCGGTGCTTCGCGAGTCCGGCAGCCTACTTCAATGGACCATTTTCCGGCTCAAAATCGAGGCGAAAAATTGCGTTTCTAACCGAAACGTCCGGACGAATAGAAACGCCTGTAACTTATTGAAAACAAAGGATGCGACTCATTTCTACTCGAGACAGATTCATATTCACCTCGGCTCGTGATTTTAGGGATTTGCGGGTCTCTTCGCGCCGATCGGATCAGAGTTTGGGGCTGCGGCGATGACGGCTCGGGATGATAATTTTCGCATAGCTTTGATAGGGAGAGCATGGCGAGCGGTGCCGGATTGGCTTGTGGTGATGTCGCGCGCTTTAGAGGCACTCGATATTTTTCGGTACGGCTTTGCATGCCCCTCACTCCTGGAATGACCCTAGCATGGATTGGGGGAAATTTCATGCGGGAGAGCGTGTGGAATGGGCTCGAATTTCGGGAGGGGATGCGGGGGCTGCCGAGGTAATGCGCGGCTCACGGCTTGGCTCGTCACGGCCCAGCGCTAGAGCGCAGCGTCAGGGGCGCGGATTTTTCCGGAGCGCTGAAGCGCTCCTCCCCCGCATGAATGCGGGGGCTGCCACCGGGCTGGCGGAGTTGGGTGGTGCGTGATGCGCGCTACCGTTCGCTTTTTCGGACTTGCGAAGGGAGTAATTTGTGATAGGGTTCGCAAGAGAATCTCCGCACTCACCACTTGGCAAGCCCTCATGTTGGCGGAGAGAATCGCGACGGATTGGGTCTAAGAATCACGCGGCCGCTGCCAGGTGACCGCTGAAGTTCGGAGCATTACAGGAGGATGGAATGAAAGCCAGCCATACGCAGCAGATGAGTATTTTGAGATGGAGCTTGATTTTATTGGCCATAATAATCGCTCCGGCGTGGGCACAAAATAAGAAGGGCGAATCGAAGCCCGCACCGGCGCAGCATAGCGCACCCGCACCACAGCAACATTCGGCGCCGGCACAACATTCTGCGCCGCCCGCTCAGCATCAACCAAGCGGTGGTGGAGGTGCGCGCCCCGGCGGGGCAGCTGGCGGAGGAGGGCGTCCGGCTGGAGGCGGCGCGGGATCGAGTGGCGGAAACAAACCTGCGGGTTCGAGCACGACGGGAAAATCGGCGGGAGACATTTATAAGCCGGCCGCAGGGTATGGCAATGCGGGCGGCAACAAGCCGGCGGGTGGCAACAAACCAGGCGGAGCTGCAGCTGGCGGCAACAAGCCTGGGTCGGCGGTAGCCGGCGGCAACAAACCAGGCGGAGCGGCGGGTGGCGGCAATAAGCCGGGTTCAACCGTGGCCGGCGGCAACAAGCCAGGCGGAGCGGCGGGTGGTGCAAAAGGGCCGGCCGGCGGCGCAGCCAAACCCGCGGTTACAAAATTCAACGCGCCAAAGGGCGCAACGGCGAAACCCAATGCGCGCGGCGGCACAACTTACACCACGAAGAACGGCACGGAATTCCACACTGGAAAAGCCGGGAACCTCACGACCTTGAAGACGAAGAGCGGAGCCACGGCGCACTTCGGTGCGAACGGCAAAGTAGCAGCCATTCATTCGGGCAACACAACCGTCTTTCATGGCGCACGCGGTGGACGCGTGGTATCCACGAGGCTGGCGGGCGGCGGGCGCGTGGTGAGCTATGGAGGACACCGCGGGTTCGTCGAGCGTCCGTTTAATCGTGGGGGCCGGGCTTACATGCGGCGATCGTATTACTACGGCGGGCGGCGCTGGGCCGGCGTTTATCGCGGCTACTACTGGGGCGGGCATCCCTACTGGGGATATGTGCCGGGATATTACTGGGGCGGCGGGTTCTATGGATGGGCCTACAATCCGTGGGCGGTGTCGATCGGATGGGGATGGGGCTGGGGCGGAGCGCCGTGGTACGGCTACTACGGATATTATTTCGCGCCGTATCCGGTATATGCGTCTCCAGCTTTTTGGATAACGGACTTCCTGCTGGCGGAAAATTTGCGGGCAGCTTATGACGCGCAGCAGGCGGCAAACGCGGAGGCGGCAGCAGCCGCAGCTCCGCCGCCACCAGCGTCCGATCAGGCGGTGGTACTGACTCCGGAAGTGAAACAGGCGATCGCCGACGAAGTGCGCGCGCAAATCGCGGCCGAGCAGGCTGCGGCGGCGGCTCCCAACGCGACGGCTCCTGTGCCGGCGGCTTCTGCTGCAGCTCCTTCGGATGCAGCGCCAGCGGCGACACCGACCAACACGCAGTTGCCGGAAGCACTGGATCCGAAAGAGCGGACGTTCGTGGTTTCGAATACGCTGGCCGAGCAGACGGATGACGGCACGGCGTGTTCGCTTTCCTCGGGCGACGTGCTGACGCGCATCGGGGATACGCCGGATGCGAATCAGAGCGTGAAAGTGCTGGTGACCAGCGGGCAGAACAACGATTGCGCTACCGGAACGCAGATTTCGGTGGCGGTGCAGGATTTGCAGGACATGCACAACGACTTCCGCGCGAAGATGGACGCGGGGTTGCAATCGCTGGCGGACAATCAGGGAAAGAAGGGCATGCCTGCGAGTCCCGCGCCGGGCAGGAAGGCGGTGCCTGAAGGAACGGCGCAGCCGGACGCGGATGCGGACAAGCAGCTTGATCAGGCGGATCAGAACGCTGATAAGGCTGAGGCGGACGTGCAGCAGTCGCAGCAAGAAGGTAGTGGCGACGATTAGTCTGTGTTCGTTGGCTTGATGTGATGTCGAGAATGATTCCGGGGGCGCTTGTCGGTTTTGTGGCGGGCGCTCCCGGAATTTTTTCTTCAGGTTTTCCTCGAAGGGTGGAAATTCTCAGAGCAGAAAATGCAGATCCCTCATCCGCCGAGGCGGATTCGGGATGACATCGTAAAGACGGGATGAGAATCTAAATACTGGGATGACACCGGAGGCCGCAATGCTCGATGTCGATGTTGAAGCGTTTCGATGCGCCGGATGAGACGCGCACGTTTCCTAAGGGGAGATTTGAATTGATTCGCATCGGTGGGATGTCGATTGGCTGGGCTACTCATAAGCTCCGGGGTGGAAGTGGTCTGTGGAAGTTGGCGCTGGCTACAGGCGCGAAGATGTGTTCGGTCGAGCACGTCGGGATGGTGATTTCCGGGCGCGCTACGGCGGCGATGAGCGATGGACGCATTATCGAGATGCGGATTGGAGATGTGTTTTGATATTCCGCTCGGGCACGATAGCTGGGCTAGTCGGCAACGAGCCATACGTCTCGCTGCATTTCTTGGGGACGTTTGAACAATACGCGGCGAAGCCTGTGTCAAAGTGAAGCGATATCCGAACTCAATCGAACTCGTGATCGTTGTCTTCTTCGGATTTATTCGTAATCGGAGTGCGTCTTTGAGATGGCGCAAGTTCTGCGGCAGCCTGCCTCTCGAACTCGACCATTTCTCGTCCCCGATCAATCTCCGGTGGATTTTGCCAACTCCTCCCGTTGGATCTCCGCATCGAGCATCGTGTCGTCCACGGTATATGAGCACTGCGCAGAACCACAAGCCAAGTACAATATGATGAGACCTAACAGCGCGATTTCGACCACGAGCTTAGCCCCACGTGTGTAGCCAAAATCCACACCACGGGGATGACCAGCGAAAGTGGAGCCGATGAGACCAGAAGCATTACGAATGCGGATGTTGTGATACCGCACGAAAATCATGTGAACCTACCGGATCTACTTGTACTTTATAGTAACACAAAAGCGGACGAGCGTGGGGATCGTGCACGTTGGTGCGGCGCGGGTTTCTTGACGCAAAAACGCCGGCTGGCAGCCGGCGCTACAGAAAACCACCGAATTCGTGTCGCTCGGAGCGCCGCGGATGATTACTGCCTTCGCCGACTTTCGTGATCGTAAGATGCCGGCGGGGAGCCAGCGGTACCAACCCCCGCTGTATTGACATCATGCGGCTATTGATCCCACTTCCAGTTGGCGAATTGTTGGCGGAGTTTGATTTTCATGAATTTGCCTACTGAGGTGCGGGGGATTTCTTCGGCGAAGACGAAGGCGTCCGGGAGTTGCCACTTTGCGAATTTTGGTGCGAGGAATTGGCGGAGATCTTCGGCGGTTACTTTCGCGCCGGGCTTGGGGACGATTACTGCCAGCGGGCGCTCATCCCATTTCGGGTGAGGGACGGCGATGACCGCGGCTTCGCGGACATCGGGGTGGCCCATCAGGGCGTTCTCGAGATCTACCGAGCTGATCCATTCGCCGCCGGATTTGATCATGTCTTTGCCGCGATCGACGATGCGCAGATAGCCGTCTTCGTCTAGCGTGGCCATATCGCCGGTTTTGAACCAGCCATCTTCGGTCCAGCGATTGGCGGTGTCGGGAGCGTTGTAATAGCTCTCGGCTACCCAGGGTCCGCGGATTTCGAGTTCGCCGGGAGTCTTGCCATCGCACGGTGCGATGGCGTCGGCGGCGCGGACGCGCAATTCGACGAATGGGCAGGGCCAGCCTTGCGAAGCGCGGACGCGATATTTCTCATCCGCGTGCCAATCGAGCATGTGGCCGCGAATGCCGCCGGTGGTGGCGAGCGGCGTTGTTTCCGTCATGCCCCAGAGATGCGTGAGGTGAAAACCGAAATTGTCGAGAGAGCGAATCATGGCCTCGGGCGGAGCGGTGCCGCCGCAAGTGACGTGGACGTTGTGCAGGAGTTTCCAGCGGCCGGGATATTTTTCTAGCGCGGCGAGTACGCCGAGCCAGACGGTGGGAACGGCGCAGGCCTGCGTGACTTGTTCGCTTACGATGAGATCGAGAATGCTCTCGGCATCGACATTCGGACCCGAGAAAACGAGTTTTGCGCCGACCATGACGGAGGTGAAGGGGATGCCCCAGGCGTTGGCGTGAAACATGGGGGAGATGGGAAGAACGACGTCGCGCTGGCTGACGGCGAAGCTATCGACCATTGCGGAGGAGAAGGAATGAAGGACCAGTGCGCGATGAGAATAGAGGACGCCTTTGGGATTGCCGGTGGTGCCGGAGGTGAAGCACATGGCGGCTGCGTCGTTTTCGTCAATCTTGGGATAGTGGAATTCGCCGGAGCCGGAGACCAGGAAATCTTCGTAGCTTTCTGCGCCGGGTGGAACGGGTTTGCCACTGAACGGGACCACGATTACGCGCTCGAATTTCACCAGGTCTTTGAATTTTTCGTAGATCGGGAGAAGAACGTCGTCGACGATAAGGAAGCGATCTTCGGCGTGATTGGCGATGAAGGCGATTTCCTGCGGGTGCAGACGGAGATTGAGCGGGTGAAGCACGCCGCCGGCCGCGGGGATGCCGAAATAGGCTTCGAGATGGCCGGAGTGATTCCACATGAGCGTGGCGACGCGATCGCCGGGTTTTAGGCCAGCGTGGATCAAGGCGCGGGCGAGTTGGCGGGCGCGGCGGAAGAATTGGGCGTAGGTGTAGCGGTGGATTTGGCCTTGCGGGTCGCGGGAGACGATTTCGGTTTTGCCGAAGAGGGCGCGGGCGCGATCGAGAATGGTGTTGAGAGTTAGCGGAAAATCCATCATGCGGCCGCGCATGGAATGCCCCCGGGTGGAAGAGTCGGAGGATGTTATCACGGGCGGGGGGAAAGAGGAGTGGGCCGAGAGTGGGAGTCCGCGGATGCGATGCGCACGTGGTTGGCGGTGAGGTCGTCGGAGGGCGCGAGCAAGCCCCGCCCCTACGAAAGATTTCGGGAGATGAGATGGTCTAGAAGTAGTGGAGGTTGGCGCGTGAGCTGGCAGTTTGTACGAAGAATTCCACGCGCAAGTGCGGCGCATGGGGCACGCCAGCGGTTCTGCTTGCGCGGGACTTTGTTCTCGGATTAATCGAAGCGGGCTTTTGGCTTTGCGGCGATTTGCGTTTTCGGCGCGGCTTCCTGTGTGATTTCGTCGAGGCCGAGGGATTGGCGGACTTCGCGGATTTGTGCGGCGTGGCGGGCTGGGTGGACGGCTAGTAATGCTAGACATTCCTGGCCGGTTACCAGGCCGCCGATGGGATGGGGGACTTCGATGTCGCGAAGATCGGCGCGGCAGGCGGCTACGAATTCGATGGTGTGGGCGCGAAGCTCGCGGAATTTGGCGACGGCTTCGGCGAGAGTGGCGAAGCGGCCGGTGGGAGCGAGAGACGCGGGAGTGGTGTATTTGCGGCTGCGGTCGGTGCCGTTGCGGAGGAAACCCTCTTCGCGGCCGTGGCCGTGGCCGTTGGGCGAAGAGAGTGGGGCGGAGCGCTGCGTGATGGCGGTGAACATGCCGCGCTCCGCGGAGACGACGTGCTCTGCACATTCCAGAATGGACCAGCGATCGGACGACGGTTTCAGCCGGGCCTGATCTTCACTGACGCCCGCGACGGCGTTGAGGAAATCGTCGCGCGTGCGCTCTAGAACCGAGAGCATTATTTGGCGATCGTGCTCTTCCATTGCGGCGGAACGTAGCATGGAGATTTGGGAGATTGAGATGACCGCGGGTCGTGCTTGGAATGGCAAGCGGAGCGATCGCAATGAGTCAGGAAAGGCCGAGGGATTGGCGGATTTCGCGGATTTGCGCGGCGTGGCGGGCTGGGTGCATGGCTAGGATCGCCAGGCATTCTTGTGCGGTGACCATGCCGCCGATGGGGTGCTGCATTTCTACGGCGCGGAGATCGTCTTGGCAGGCGGTGACGAATTCCATTGTGCGAGTGCGATGCTCGCGGAATTTTTCTGCGGCTTCGGCTAGCGTGGCGAAGCGGCCTGTGGGGCGGACGGATTCTGGGGCTACGTGTTTGCGGGTGCGGTCGGCGCCGTGGCGGAGGAAGTCTTGTTCGCGATCTTTCGCGCTGGCATTGTGCGAGGGAGTGCAGCGCTGGGTGATCATGATTAACATGCCGCGCTCGGCGGCTACTACGTGTTCGGTGCAATCGAGGATGGACCAGGAATCGGGCGTCGGCTTTTGGCGGGATTGGGCTTCGGTGATGCCGACTTAGGGAGGAGAGGAAATCTTCGCGGGTGCGGGCGAGGAGTGCTAGGTATTCGGCGCGATCGTGTTCGTTCATATGCGGAAAATAGCATGGTGAGTGGGGAGACGACAACTGTTCGGGCGATGACCAGCGGAAACGGCAATTTCAAATTTCAGATTTCAGTGCTCCGAAATACGGAACGAGACGAATTATGAATGCGGTTTGAGCGAAAGGAGCGAAAAAGTATTTCGTGGACATCGTCGCGCGTTGTATCGCGACGAACCGTTCGGCGTGGAGTTGGATCAGACCATCTATGCTCTGGATTCCACCACCATCGATTTGTGTTTGGCGCTGTTTCCCTGGGCGCAGTTCCGCCGCCGCAAGAGTGCCGTCAAAGTGCATACGCTGCTCGATCTGCGCGGCAGCATTCCGACCAATGTTTATGTGACCAGCGGCGCGGTGCACGACATCAACATCCTCGACGAACTGCTGCCCGAGGCCGGCGCTTTTTATCTGCTCGACCGCGGCTATTTGGACTTCGCCCGTCTGTACGTGCTCAAACAAGGCTGCGCTTTCTTCATCACCCGTGCCCGGCAAACGACAAAGTGCTGGCGACGCGACTGGCGGCCGGTGTGCCATGCCACGGGACTGCGGGCGGATCAGACCATTCAACTCACCGGCCCGAAGACGGCGCGTCTGTATCCCGATCCGCTGCGCCGCATCCACTACTTCGATGCCGAGAAAGAGATGCGTCTGGTTTTTCTGACCAACAACTTCCTGCTTCCCGCACTCACCATTGCCGAACTGTATCGCGCTCGCTGGCGTGTGGAGTTGTTTTTTCGCTGGATCAAACAACATCTTCATATCAAGGCCTTCTTCGGCACTTCGGAGAATGCGGTGAAGACGCAAATCTGGGTGGCCATCACCATCTACGTGCTCGTGGCCATCATCAAAAAAGAGACGCAACTGGACCTGAGTCTCTACAAAATCCTGCAAGTTCTCAGCATCACTCTTTTCGAGAAAACCCCGCTTTTATCAGGGTTTTCTCACATCGCCGACAACCTCGACGATGGCGATCCGCGTACGCAACTGAATCTGTTCAACTTATGATGGGACAGTACTGATTTGAAATTTCAGATTTCAGAGCCGGAGGGAGGATTACCGCAGAGACGCTGAGGGAGTGGAGGAAGAGCGAAGGGGCCGAAAGGCAAGAGGGCCGAAAGGCGGGAGGGCTGAAGACCCTCCCCTACGGCAGCAGGGCTTTGTGGAGCTTTTCGTAGGTGCTATCTAAATCTTCGGGCTCTACGCGCGTCTCGGAAACTGTGGTCATGAAATTGGAATCGCCGGACCAACGCGGGAGGACGTGTAGATGGAGATGGCCTTCTACGCCGGCGCCTGCGGCGCGGCCTAGGTTCATGCCCAGGTTGTAGCCCTGCGGATGATACGTTGCTTCTAGAGC
The DNA here is from genome assembly GCA_963841235.1 of uncultured Acidobacteriota bacterium. GTDB lineage: Bacteria > Acidobacteriota > Terriglobia > Acidiferrales > UBA7541 > Palsa-147. The sequence continues at coordinate 263,192 of CAWJBU010000008.1, forward strand.
GGCTTGCATTTTTTGGGCTAGCTGCATCATCTCAGCGAGCGACTCGGCGTCGGTGGCCATCAGATCGGCTACGTGGGCGTAGGGGACGATCATTACGTGGCCGGTGGTGTAGGGATAGCGATTTAGGATGATGAAATTTTTTTTGCCGCGAAAGATGATGTGCGTGCGGGAATCGTCATTGGCCGCAGCGGCGCGGCAGAAAATGCAGCCTTCGTCTTTTCCGCCCGTGGCGATGTATTTGTAGCGCCAGGGGCTCCAGAGATAATCCAAAGTTTCAGCCCTAGGCGGAGGGTGCGGCGGACTTCGCGTGATTGACGAAGTCTTTCAATTCCTTGCTCGGCTTGAAGAATGGAATTTTTTTCGGCGGCACTTCAACCTTGGCGCCGGTCTTCGGATTGCGCCCGGTGCGGCCGCGGCGCTGGCGCGTGCGAAAGCTGCCGAAGCCGCGGATTTCGATTTTATCGCTGGTCTGAAGAGCGGCGATGATGCTGTCGAAAATGGTGTCGACGACCAGCTCGGAATCCTTGCGAGGCAATTCCGTGACGCGCGTGACCTCTTCGATGAGGTCGGCTTTCGTCACGGTGCGTTCTTTTACGTGCTCGCCGGCAGTGTTCGCCATGGAGTGGCAGTCCTCCTCTTGAAATTCCCCGGGGCCGAAATAACTCCAACTATATGATGCGACTAGAGCGAAATCGGAGTCGCGGCAGAGCCGATGCTGCACGATCCCGCGGCGCGCCCAAAATCCCCCTGGCAGCGCCCGCGAAGGATGCCTGACGGTCTTTGCATATCACCAATCCATCTCTAGGTAAATGATTTTCGTGCGGGGCCTGGGTAAATGATTTTTCTGCTAACCCTAGCGAATTGTATTTACTGGGTCGCCAGGCAAATGATTTTCCTGCGGGACGGCGGCCGCAGTGATGATGTAGCGAATGCGCGCCGCGGGCTACGGATTCTGCCGCTTGGCCAGGTTCGCGCGGATGGCGTCGCCGATGGTGGCGGTGGGCGACGACTTTGTGGAGGAATGGAACGTCTCCATCTCCTGGCGCTCGACTTGCTTTTGCGCGGCGCGATAGCTGAGACCGATCTTGTGCTGCTCCGGCTCGGTGCGAATGATTTTGAAATCGTATTCCTGGCCGACGGTCAGCAGCGAAGCAGCGCGATCTTTGCGCGGGGCCTTCTCGCGATCGCGCTCGCCTTTGGGGCGGCGCTCTTCGATTTCGGAGACGTGGCAGAGGGCTTCGATGCCGTCGGCAAGCTCGACGAAAGCGCCAAAATCGGTGGTGCGCACGACTTTGCCTTTGATGACGTCGTTGACTTTGTGGGCGCTGAAGAAATTGGCCCAGATGTCGTTGACTTGCTTCAGGCCGAGAGAGAGGCGGCGATTTTCTGCGTCGACCTTCAGAACTTTGGCTTGAACCGTTTCGCCCTTCTTGAATTTTTCGCTGGGATGCTTGACGCGCTCGGTCCAACTGATGTCGCTGATGTGGATAAGGCCTTCGAGGCCTTCATCCACTTCGATGAACGCGCCGAAATCTGTGAGGCTGCGCACGCGGCCGCTGATTACCGTGCCGACGGGAAAACGCTCGGCGGCGGCTTGCCAGGGATCCGGCAGAGCTTGTTTCAGGCCGAGAGAGATGCGCTGCGCGTCGGGCTTCACTTCGAGGACTACTACTTCTACTTCGTCGCCGACTTTCACGATTTTCGACGGATGCTTGACGCGGCGCGACCAGCTCATTTCGCTGACGTGAATCAGACCTTCTACGCCGGGCTCGAGTTGCACGAATGCGCCGTAATCGGTGACGCCAACGACTTTGGCTTTGATGTGCGTGCCCGCAGGGAAACGATCGGGGACGCCGGCCCAGGGATCGGCAAGAAGTTGCTTGCGGCCCAGCGAGATGCGGGATTTTTCTTTGTCGAACTTGAGAATCTTGACTTCGATCTCGTCATTTACTTTGACGATTTCGGAGGGATGCTTGACGCGGCCCCAGGCTAGATCGGTGACGTGAAGGAGACCGTCGAGACCGCCTAGATCGACGAAGACGCCGTAGTCGGTGATGTTCTTGACGCGGCCGGAGATTGTGGCGCCTTCCACCAGCGAATCCATAAGCGCGTCGCGTTTGGTCTTGGCGGCTTCTTCGAGCAACGCGCGGCGGCTGACGACTACGTTCCCGCGCTTGCGATTGAGCTTGAGGACGCGCAGTTCGATTTCGCGATCTTTCCAGGCTTCGAGATCGTGCACCGGGCGCAATTCGATTTGCGAGGCGGGGAGGAAGGCGCGGACGCCGATATCCACTACGAGACCGCCTTTGATGCGCTCGAGAACTTTGCCGGTGATGGTTTCGTGCTCGCGATAGGATTTGTCGATGCGTTCCCAGACGCGGCGGCGATGCGCGCGCGTGTGCGAGAGGAGGACGTAGCCGTCCTTGTGTTCGTGAAGGCGCTCGACTTCGATGGTCTGGCCGGCGCCGAAGGGATTGGTCGTTCCGGCATCGAGGAATTCCTGCGCGGGGACGAGGCCTTCGAATTTTCCGCCGACGTCTACGATTACGCCTGCATCGGTGACTGCTACTACGCGGCCGTCGAAGATTTCGCCTTCAGCCGGGGTGGGCTCGGGCGTGGCGTACTGCTCGATGAGCTTTTCCATGCCCTCGGCGGATTCGGCTTCGGCGGAAGTGGATTCGCCATCACCTGCGGCCGGTTCTGCGGACGCGGAGCTGCGCTGGCGCCGTTGTCGGCGTGGGCGGCTGGCGCGGATGTGGCTTGCTCGTCCGATTCGCGAGCGGGTGCTGCGGCAGTGGCGGCGTCTTGGGTTGGCGCGGAGGCGTCGGCGACAGCGGTCGCGACGGCCGGCGCTTCGGGCGCTGATTCGGGCGCAGGATTGCCGGCGTTCTCTTCCACCGGCAGAGGTTCAGAAGTTGGATCGTTTTCGCGTGACATTGGACGCGGCCTCCGTAGAACTTGATGCCCCGTTAACCGAGAAAGGTACCTCGGACTCTTCACCCTGCTGGGGATAGAGCAAAGAAGGGGATAAACCGCCCGCGCTCGAAAGGTTTATCGTGTTTGATGATACGCGTGGGCCGCAAATAATGTCAACAAAATGAGGGGTGTGGGGAGAGTCCGAATTTCGGGCGGGACGCGATGGCGCAGGCGAGAGCGGGAGCTGCTTCAGGGAGCCAGCGCTAAAGCGCCTCGTCGACGACGGAGCTTTTCTCGCAGCGCTGAAGCGCTCCTTCCCCCGTCCGCCACATTTCTGGCGGACGGGGGCTGCCGCCGGGGTTCATCGGGCTTGCGCGATCTAAAAAATTCTACTACGCTGGTTTCGTTGTTGGCGGCGCCTTCCCTCCTCGGCCGCTATCGGTTGTTCCGGTTGCCATTCATCTTCTTTTGAACGAAGGATGAGGTATGACGCGCAAAAACAACTGGGCGAAATTTGCTGTGGCCGTGATGCTGTGTTTGCCCTTGGCCGCCTGCAAGGACACAAAGACTCTGCAAGAGAACGAGCAATTGAAGACCCAGGTGGCGGAGCTTCAGAAAGAGAACACACAAGCGGCAAGCGATCTCGCGTCGATGACCGCGGCCCGCGACGCATTGACGAAGGAGAACGATTCGCTTAAGGCTCAACTCGCGTCCCGGAAGTCGAAACACTCCGGCACGAAGTCTGGAAGCCGAAAACATCGCCGGAGCAAGACGTCATCGCAGTAGATTGAAATTTCGTGCGCGGTTATGAGTAGCCGGTTCCGGTTTCTATTTTCGCGATTAAAAAAAGGAGAAATGGAACATGAAAACATTTGAGGTGCAGTTTCGCTATCGAGATCGAAATGACGCAACGGTGGAAGCGACGGTGAAGGCGGAGGCGTCGAGCCTTCCTGGAGCGGTCGGCAAGGCGGTGCGTGAGTTTGTGAAAGGGATTGGACCGGAAGCAGAGATTCGATATGAATAAGAATGGGCTTGAGATTACGGCCAAGTTTCTTGGTGCGACGGCGGAGGCGCGGGAAGAAAAGGTCACAGAGGCTGCTGCTGGTTAAGAGGTCAGCGGGAGCGGAGTTGGGACGATAGTCTTTCGCGATCGTGGGAGGGTGTTAGTTGCCTGCGAGATCGCCGGAGGGCGCAGCGAGCCGCGCCCCTACGAAGAATTCAAGACGACGGGCGTGATAACCCTTTCTGCGCCAAGGCAAGCCGGCGCCCTAAGTTATTCCTGAATCGTTGCAAGATATCTGAGTTGGGCCGTTCAAAGGAGAGAATGGCGGAGGTGCTCCGTGCGTGCTGCGACTCTTGCATTTTGGGGATTCTCACTCATCGCGGTAGCGCTTGGCCAAATCACGGCCCCGCAAAGTTCTGCGCCAAAAGAAGGCTACGTTCCGAACGCCGAAACTGCCGTGAAAATCGCGGAGGCCGTGCTCGTCCCGGTTTACGGAGAAAAGCAGATCGAATCCGAAAAACCCTTCACTGCCATCCGAAGAGGCGACGAATGGATCGTCTCCGGCACGCTGCACTGTCGTGGTCAGAACGGGCGAGAGACAACCAACTGCGTCGGTGGCACCGCGGTCGTGGAATTATCTAAAATCGACGCGCGAATCATTTCAATGATCCATTCCAAGTAGCGCCAGAAATCAAAAAGCAAGTACTGCATGAGATCCTGACCGACGCACGCTTACGCGCGGAAGCGGCTGGCTTGGCGGATTTCTTTGCGGTAGTCGGGGGCGGCGATTTCTATGGTGCGGCACATTTCGTAGAGGCGCGAGCGGATGCGGGTGCCGACTCGGTCGGCGAGAGAATCTTCGATGGTCGATGGGCGCAGAGGCGATGGGCGCGTTACGGGGCGCGGATTGGTGTCAGCGTCGATGTAATTCGTGGTGACGATCGTGACGCGATTGTCGTTGTAGCGGGCGTTGAGAATGTGGCCGATGGTTTCTAGCGCCCAGAGAGAGGGCTTACTGGCGCCGAGATCATCGAGGAGCAGGACTTCGATTTTGACCACAGGATCGAGGACGCCGAGTTCCGTGGACGCGCTCTCCGGATTGTAGCTATCCTGAATTTCCTTCAGCAGTTCGCGATAATCGTAAAAAAGGCATGCGTGGCCGCGGCGCATTAATTCCTGCAGGACGGAAACGGCCAGGTGCGTCTTCCCTACTCCGCACGAACCCATTAAGAGAAGACCGTGCTCGGTGCCCGCCGGGATAATCGCGCGTGAACGCCTGCACGACCAGGCGGGCTTGCTCGAGGCTGCGATTCCACGCGGCTACTTCGGCGGGCGTGCCGATGTCGTATTGCAGATCGGTATCGAAATTATCGAAATCGCAGTGGCGATAGCGTTCGGGGATGCGTGCGCGGGTGAAGATGCGCGAGGCGCGATCGTCCATCGTGCATTCGCAGGGAACGGCCCAGACGATTTTTCGGTTCCGCGGCGGCACGGAGCTGCTGGCGGCTGCGCTTCGGGATTATTTTCAGGACGCGCGACAGTTTTCCAGCCGCTGCCGTTGCAGAGAGGACAATCAGCTCGCGCCATGAAGAGAGGATAAGCGCGGGAAGCGAGAGGCGCAAGCGGATCGGCTTGTGCAAAATTTCGGAAATGTGGAAAGCCAAGTAGCGCCGGCGTCCCCGCCGGCATCTGACGACCGCGGGCGTCGCCAAGGGTCGCGATAACGCGCGGGCCTGGATGTTAAAACAACGATGGATTGCTTAAGTTGAGTAATCCGCGCATGAGACGTGCAGGAAGCCGGTTTTGCAGTCGCCGGATGCCGGCGGGGACGCCGGCGCTACTTTACTATGTGGATGGCTTTGGGTGGGGCGGCGCGAACGATGGCGGTGCGCGTGCGGCGCTCGTTGGCGTGGCTTAGGCCGCGGGCTAGTTCGCCGCGGACGAAAGTGATGAAGGATTCCATTTGCTGCTGCATGTCGGCCATTTTGTCGCGCATGTTGAGGATGACTTCGATGCCGGCTAGATTGACGCCTAGTTCGCGCGTGAGATTCAGGATGATTTCGAGGCGCTCGAGGTCGCTGTCGGTGTAGAGGCGCGTGTTGCCCTGGGAGCGCGAAGGTTTCAGCAGGCCAACGCGTTCGTAGAGGCGCAGCGTTTGCGGATGGAGATTGTAGAGTTCGGCTACGGCGCTGATCATGTAGCCGGCTTTGGCTTTTTTGCGTGGGCGTGTGGGCATAACAATCTACCTAGTGCCTGTTCTTAAGCTTCTCGGGCGGAGCAAGCCCCGCCCCTACGGCCGAAAAGCACAATTCAAACGCAGGGCCGAAAACCGGGCGGGAGTAAACGCCCGCCCCTACGAAATCTCTTACAACACGGCGCGCGAGAAAATGTCTACGCGCGGATCCTCTGGAGCTGCTTTGCTGAGCTCGCGCAACAGCTCGCGAACCTTTTCGTCCTCGGGCTTCGGGACTACTACCTGCACTTCTACAATTTGATCGCCGCGATGGCCCTGACGCCGGGCCGATGGAGCGCCCTTTTCGCGCAGGCGGAGCTTTTTGCCGCTGTCGGTGCCGGGCGGAATGCGGACTTGGGCGCGGCCGTCGATGGTGGGGACTTCGACTTTGGCGCCAAGCGCGGCTTCGGTGACGGTGATTGGCACGACGGTATAGAGATCGTCGCCGCGGCGATCGAAGAACGGATGCGGCTGGACCTGGGTGATGAAATAAAGATCGCCGGGAGGGCCGCCATTCGCGCCGGCATTGCCGTGGCCGGCCACGCGCACGCGCGAGCCCGTTTGCGCGCCGGGCGGGATGCGCACATCGAGAGTTTCGGCGCGGCGCACGCGGCCTTCACCGCCGCAGGTGCGGCAAACGGTGCGGAGATGTCCGCTGCCGCCGCAGCGCGAGCAGGCAACCTGGAATTTCATTTTGCCGCTGGTTTCCGTGACGCGGCCGCTGCCGTGGCAGACGTTGCAGGTCTGCTCACCGCCGACCGAGCCCTTGCCGTGGCAATCGTTGCAAACGTCCAGGCGCGTGATGCTGACTTTCTTTTGCGCGCCGCGCATGGCTTCGGCGAAGGAGATGTCGATTTGATATTCGAGATCGGAGCCGGCTTCGGTTTCGTAGCCTGCTTGACCGGCGCCCGCGCCGCCGCCGCGGAAAAATTGGCTGAAAAGATCGCGGAAACTTGCGCCGCCGCCAGGAGCACCCGCGCCGCCAAAATCGAAGCCGCCGAAATCGATATGAATGTCTTCGGGCGAGACGTTGTAGCCGCCGCCCGGGCCTTGCGGGCCGCCCTGGCCCGGCGTGTTGAAGCCGAATTGGTCGTACATCTGGCGCTTCTTGGTGTCGGAGAGGACTTCGTAGGCTTCCTGGATTTGCTTGAATTTCTCTTCGGCGGATTTGTCGCCGGGATTCAGATCGGGGTGGTATTTGCGCGCGAGTTTGCGATAGGCGGCGCGAATTTCTTTCACCGGGGCTTTGCGCGGAACGCCGAGGAGATCGTAATAATCTTGTTTGGAAGTGGTTGCCATTGTCGTCGTGTCGAGGAGGCCGTTAACGCCGTCGCCATAACGGGCGGGTCGATTGCTTTGCAATCGCTTAGCGATTGACCCCCGCCCCTACGATCAGAAAATGCAAATAAAAACCGTTACAGCTTCGACCACTTTGCGTTCCATTGCGTCATTTCTTGGGCTTCGCGGGCTAGCTCTTCGCGATGCCTTCGTTGCTCTTCGCTACGGTTGGCGGAAGCTGCGTCTTTCTGATTGGCGCGCTCCAGCCAGCGATCGATGCGCGCTATTTTTTCTTCTACCGTTGCCGGATCGGAGCGGAAACGCAGTAGCGTGCCGGTGATTTCCACCGAGCGCGTCGGAAAATCCGCGGGCACGTCCTGTTGCGTTTCGTAGAACAAGCGGCGCCAGTCGGCGCTGGGCGATTCGGTGATGGAGACTTGAATTAGATAATAATTGTCCCGGACTTTTTGAACCGCTTGCGGCGGGCTGGCGCGCTTGATTCCGTTAGTGGGCAATCGGGTTTGCTCCGCTTAGATCCTTAAGGGCCCAAATAGCGGGCCCTCAGGATGACAATGTTGGCCTAGGCGCAATTGCCGAGGCGCAGTATTCGGCCGAGCCGCTTAATTCGGGCGCTTGGATTCGTCTACGTCTACGAATTCGGCGTCCACTACGTTGTCCTGCCCTTTGCCGTCGGAGCTTTGCGCTCCGCCTGCTGCGCCGTCCGTTGACTGCGCGCCACCTCCGGCTGCTCCTGCAGCGCCTGCCGCCGCTTGCGATTTGTAGAGGACCTCGGCGATCTGATGCGACGCCTTGGTCAGAGCTTCGGCTGCGGCGTTGATGCGCTCGACATTGCCGTCGGCGATGGCGCGGCGCGTCTCTTCGATGGCCGACTCGATGGACTTCACGTCCGATTCGGAAAGCTTGTCGCGATTTTCTTTGACCACCTTTTCCGTTTGATAGACGAGATTGTCGGCGCGATTGCGAGCCTCCGCTTCGACAACGCGCTTCTTGTCCTCATCGGAATGCGACTCGGCTTCCTTGCGCATGCGCTCGGCTTCTTCCTTGCTCAAGCCGGTGGAAGCGGTGATGGTGATCTTCTGCTCCTTGCCGGTGGCTTTATCCTTGGCCGAGACGTTGAGGAGGCCGTTCGCGTCGATGTCGAACGTGACCTCAATCTGCGGCAGGCCGCGCGGCGCGGGCGGCAGCCCGACGAGTTGGAAATTCCCGAGACTGCGATTGCCGCTGGCGACGGGGCGCTCGCCCTGGAGAATGTGAATGTCAACCGAAGTCTGATTGTCCGCCGCGGTCGAGAATGTTTCCGACTTGCGCGTAGGGATCGTCGTGTTGCGCGGGATCAGCGTGGTCATCACGCCGCCCAGCGTTTCGACGCCTAGAGAAAGCGGCGTCACGTCGAGCAGCAGGATGTCCTTCACTTCCCCGCCGAGCACGCCGCCTTGAATCGCGGCGCCGACGGCGACCACTTCATCGGGATTGACGCCCTTGTGGCCTTCTTTGCCGAACAATTCCTTCACGATGTTCTGGATCAGCGGCATGCGCGTCTGGCCACCAACCAAAACGACTTCGTCGATCTTGCTGGTGTCCACTCCCGCATCCTTCATGCACTTTTTGCACGGCTCGACCGAGCGGCGAACGATTTCGTCCACCATCGCTTCCAGCTTCGCGCGCGTGAGTTTCTTCACCAGGTGCTTCGGGCCGGTAGCGTCGGCGGTGATGAACGGCAGATTGATTTCCGTTTCCATCGTGGTGGAAAGTTCGATCTTGGCACGCTCGGCCGCATCGCGCAGGCGCTGCAACGCCATTTCGTTGCCCTTGGCGTGCAGATCGAGGCCTTCGTCTTTCTTGAATTCCTCGATGATCCAGTCGACGATTCTTTGGTCGAGGTTGTCGCCCCCGAGGTGCGTGTCGCCATTGGTGGCTTTTACTTCGACGACGCCTTCGCCAACTTCGAGAATGGAAATGTCAAACGTTCCGCCGCCGAAGTCGTAAACGGCTATGGTTTCATCCTTCTTTTTGTCCAGGCCGTAAGCGAGCGCTGCCGCGGTCGGCTCGTTGATGATGCGCTTGACGTCCAGGCCCGCGATTTCGCCGGCCTGCTTGGTGGCCTGGCGTTGCGCGTCGTTGAAATAGGCGGGAACGGTAATCACCGCGTCCTTCACCTTCTCACCGAGAAAATCTTCCGCGGCGTCCTTCAGCTTGCGAAGAATCATGGCTGAGATTTCAGGCGGAGTGTATTCCTTGCCTTGCGCTTGCACGGCGACGTGATCGCCTTGACGCACGACTTTATACGGCACCATCTTGATCTCTTCGGTCACTTCATCGTAACGGCGACCCATAAATCGCTTGATCGAATAGACAGTATTCTCCGGATTCGTGATCGCCTGGCGCTTGGCGACTTGCCCGACGAGGCGTTCGCCAGTCTTGGTGATGGCTACGACGGAAGGCGTGGTGCGACCGCCTTCCTGGTTCGGGATAACGACCGGTTCGCCGCCTTGCATGACGGCTACGACGGAGTTGGTGGTCCCGAGGTCAATTCCGATAATCTTGCTCATTGAGAGAGCTCCTTCTTTGGGCGAGGTTGCTAAATAGTGAGCGCATTGCGCTAGATACGAGAGGGAGTATACAGGTTGAGTGTATCTTTGTCAAGTTTCTTGATGGCTTCTAAATGGCTTGTAATGTGTGAATTACATGGATTATTCTGACAAACGGCTGGGAATCGACGATCGGCTGGGTGAAATGCGGGAGCCGAAAACCGGGAGGGCCTGAAGACCCTCCCCTACATCTCATTATTAGGTTTGCGGCAACGCGGCGAAGGGAGAGCGCCGTCTAACGACAAAAGAGGTTACAATAGCGATTTCCGGGTGATTAGTTCCTGCTCAGGAGGAGACTGAAGATGGCACGCGGCTGGAATTCGCGCGCGAAATTGGCGGCGCGCGTGGTGGGATGGGCTGGGCTGCTCGCTTTGATCGCGGTGGCTGCAACGGCGCAGACGCAAAAGAAGGCCGCGCCCGCGGCGAAAGTTGCTGCAGCTTCCGACGAAGTGCCGGTGAAGGCGATTGGGTCTAAATCGGCGCCAATCACCATGGAAGTTTTCAGCGACTACCAGTGCCCTTCGTGCAAGATGCTCTATGAGCAGACGCTGAAGCCGCTGATCAATGAATACGTCGCGACCGGGAAGGTTTACCTGATACACCGGGATTTTCCGTTGCCGATGCATAAATATTCGACCGATGCAGCGCGCTGGGTGAATGCAGGCGCGCGGCTCGGGCGCTATCCGGAAGTCGAGGCGGCGCTCTATGACAATCAGGACGCCTGGGCGGCCGATGGAAATATTCAGAAGTTCGTAGCCGCGGCGCTTTCGCCGGCCGATTACAAGCGCGCCGAGAAGATGGTGGAAGCCTGCGTGGCGGAATCGACAGGGATCAAGCCGGCCAGTGCGACCACAGGGCCGCAGGGCGGGCACGAGTGCTCGATCGATACTGCCATCGCGAAGGACAAGGCGCTCGGCAACACAGTGCCTGTGACGCAGACTCCGACGTACCGCTTCTATTACAAGGGGCAGGCTTATCCGCCGACGCCGGGATATGTTTCCTGGCCGATTCTTAAGCAATTCTTCGATAGTTTGCTGGCTCAATAGCATGAGCGATTCCCGCTGGACCAAGGGGCGAATTCTTCTGATCGTCGGAAGAATTGTGCTCGGTGGAATTTTTATTGCGGCGGCTTACTTACAAGCTCGAGCCGCGCGTTCCCTCGCTGCCATGGTCTGCGGCTGCCGTGAGAACATCGCTGGCGATGTTCGCGATGTCAGGTGGACTCCTACCAGATGCTGTCGTCGCAGCAAGCGCAATCTTCGTCGCGCACACGCTGCCGTTTCTTCGAGCTTTTGATTGGCGTGTGGCTGGTCAGTGGAATTTGGCTGCGCATACCGTCGCTGCTGACCACGCTGATGCTCGGCGGATTCCTCGCCGCCATGATCCGCGCGTATGCGCTCGGACTGGAAATAGTATGTGGATGCTTTGGTGCCGGTGGCGAAAAAGTGGGGCCGATGTCATTCTTGCGCGATGGATCGTTCTTTGCGCTTTCGCTGGCTGTGACCATTGGAGCGTTCCTCGTGGCGCGGAAGAGATCGGCGCCTGAATCTTCTTCCGCCTCAACTGCCGAGTTGCAGCAGGCTCGCTGATTCATTCCATTCGCCGGTGGGAGTCTTCCCGCCCGGCTTTTTCCCGTTCGTTTTTCACCGCGTTTACGTCGGTAACTCCGCATCCGGTGCCATAGGATTCGGTGCAAATCGCTGCTACGCTGGCGCGGGAAATCGCAAATGAACTCGACCATCGACCACGCAGAAAATATGCAAATTGAACGCGCGATCCCCGAGATTTCTAATCGATACACGAAAATGATTAGAAATCGCCGTAAACGCCTGAAAACAAAGCGCCGAGGTCATTTCTAATCGATACAAAATTGCACCCTCTTAAAAGCGTTTTTAGCCGCTCGCAAAGGCCTTGGCTCAGCCTCTGAGCACGCCAGTCCTGCGCGGCCTCATCGGCCCCGCATCTTCCCCCGCCAACACTAAAACGATAGAATGTGCCGCCTTCTACCGGAGCGAACCAGCCATGCGTCAACTCAAAATCGGACCAAAGTTTTTCATCCTCGCATTTCTCGCCGCCAGCGCCATTTCCGCCGCGCCGGCGCGGGCGCAATCGAACTCCGGCGCGGGGAAAAAGCTGACCGTCGAGCGGATGTTCAGCGCGCCGAACCTCAGCGGATCACTGGTCCACGGAATCGAATGGAGTCCCGACGGAAAGCGGGTGTCTTACTTCCAACGCACGGGAAGCGGACGAGACGCGGCGACCGATCTATGGGTGATGGACGCGTCGAGCGGGCAGAAGAGCGTTTTGGTGAGTGCGAAGATGCTGGGTTCACTGCTCGAGCCGGAGAAACAAAAGGCTACGCAAGGGACAGGCCTCGCGCGCGCCACTCCGCAAGATTACCAGTGGGCGCCGGATGGCAAAGGCATGCTGTTTGTCAGCGATACCCAGCTCGTGTGGCTTGATCTCGCAACCATGTCGCGGAAACTGCTGATCAGCGGCGAAGAGGAAATCGAAGACTCGCGGCTTTCGCCCGACGGCAAGTGGGTCAGCTTCGTGCAGAATTTCAATTTGTGGACTTTGAATCTGGCCAGCGGCGAAAAGAAGCAGCTCACGCAGGGCGGCTCCGAGGAGATTTTGAAGGCCAAGCTCGACTGGGTCTATCCCGAGGAATTGTCTAGCCGGACGGCGTACTGGTGGTCACCGGATTCCACGCGCATCGCGTACTTTGAGATGGACGAGCGGCCGGTAACGAAGTACGCGATCTACGACATGAGCAGCGACGTGGGCGGAATCACGATCACGCGCTACCCGCAGGCGGGCGAGCCGAACCCGATTGTGCGCGTCGGAGTGATTCCGGTCGGCGGCGGCGACACGAAATGGATGGATACCGGCGCGGACACGAATGTCTATCTCGCGCGCGTGAATTGGCTGCCGAACGCGAAAGAGATTTCGATCGAACGGCTCAATCGCGCGCAGACGCGGCTTGATTTGCTGCTATGCGATGCGGCGACCGGCGCCTCAAAATCCATTCTCACCGAAGAGGATCCCTACTGGATCAACGTCAGCGACGATCTTTACTTTTTCTCCGACAGCCAGCGCTTTCTCTGGTCGAGCGAGCGGAGTGACTCCCGGCTGATCTATCTTTACGACATTGGCGGAAAGCTCTTAAAGCAAGTGACTGCGGGCGACTGGAACGTCACCAGCACCGAAGGATTTGGCCCGCGCGCCACCAACGGCTTGATCGTCGACGAAGCGCGCGGAGATATTTTCTTTCACTCGGATAAAGGAAATGCGGTCGAGACGCAGCTCTACCGCGTCTCGCTGGGGGACGCCACGGTCAAGCAGATTACGCAGGGAGCCGGTGTGCATGAAGCGGTGTTCGCGCCGGATGCTTCCGCCTACGTCGAGCTTTCCTCCACCGCTGAAACGCCGCCACAACAAAGCTTGCACCGAGCGGATGGAAAGCTAGTGGCGACGCTGGTGGAAAACAAAGTTCCGGAACTCGAGGAATATCACCTGCCGCGCGTTGAATTTACGACGATCAAGACCAGCGACGGAGCGACGCTTTACGCGAGCATGATCAAGCCGCCGGACTTTGACGCCACGAAGAAATATCCGGTGCTGGTGGAAGTGTACGGCGGGCCGGGCGCGCAATCGGTGAAAGACCAGTGGGACCCGGGCCGCTTCTGGTCGAAGCTGATGGCGCAGCGCGGATACATCGTGTGGTCGCTCGACAATCGCGGATCGCTCGGCCGCGGGCACAAATTTGAGTCGCCGATTTATCATCACTTCGGCAAACTCGAGTTGGACGATCAAGTTGCCGGCGTGAACTATTTGAAATCTCTCCCATATGTGGATGCGAAGCGAATCGGAGTTTGGGGCTGGAGCTACGGCGGCTATATGACGCTACAGGCGCTGTTTCATGCCTCGGATGTTTTCAAGACTGGAGTGGCGGTGGCGCCGGTGACGGATTGGCATCTCTACGACACGATTTACACCGAACGATACATGGGATTGCCTAAAGATAATGAAGAGGGCTATCGCGATTCTTCGCCGGCAAACTTCACGCAGAATCTGAAGGGGCGGCTGATGGTGGCGCACGGGACCGGCGACGACAACGTGCATTTTGCGAATACGGCGCTGATACTGAATAAATTCATCGACGCCGATGAATATCCGGAACTGATGATCTTTCCGGGACGCGGACATCCGATCGGCGACCGCGCCGCGCAGGTAGACCTTTTCAACCGGATCGAGCAATTTCTGCTCAATAATTTATAGGCGCGAGCGATAAACTAAGATGATTCGATCAAGCGCCTCGACGCGCGCACTGGGGATTTCGCATCCAAGATGGCGATGAACGCACGCAGCTCGTGGCGGCTTCCAATTGGTCTCGCCGGGTTTTGTATCGCCGCCGCGATGGCGGCTCCCGCGGTAAGAGCGCAACAGCAGGAAACGACGCCTGCTTCTCCGGGACAGCAAAAGATTCAGCCGGAGATGCGCAGCGGGCCTTCCCTGGAAGAAGCTTTCAATCATATGTACCGCCTGCAGTTTCCGGAGGCTCGCATCGAGATCGCCGCGTATCAGAATCTCCATCCCAACGACGCGCTGGGCAAGGCCGCGGAGGCGGCTGCCTATCTCTTCGAGGAATTCGAGCAGAAGGGCGTGCTCACTTCCGCGTTTTTCCTGGATGACAAGCGATTTCTCGGCGGGGTCGAAGGCTCCCCGGAAGTGAATCGCAACTTGAAGTTTCTCGAGGCGAACCGGCAGGCGCGGGCTATGGCTCAGGAGCGATTGCGAAATTATTCGCGCGATCCCGATCCGCTGCTGGTGCTGTCGATCGCCGATGGAATGGAATCGAATTATGACGCGATGATCGAGAAGAAGCAGCTCGCCAGTCTTTCCATGTTGAAGCAGGCGGACGCGGAAGCGACGAAGGTGCTTTCCATCGATCCGGATGCGAAGGACGCCTACGTATCGCTCGGCTCGGCGAACTATATTATCGGCTGCCTGCCGGGCTATAAGAAAGCGTTCCTGTGGTTCGGCGGCGTCCACGGCGACAAGCAGCGCGGCATCGAACAGATGCAGTCGGCCGCATCGGGCGGACATTTCCTGCGTCCGTTTGCGAAGATCATGCTGGCGCTGGCGTACGAGCGCGAGCATCAATACAGAGAAGCGGGCGCGCTGCTCGCTGAGCTGCACAAAGAGTTTCCGGAGAATCCCCATTTCGGCGCGGAGATGGCCATCGCCGAGAAGGCAGCAGGGGCTAAATGAGGAACGGATGGATGAATTTGCTCGTGCGGAAAATATCGGCTTCACAGAAAGCATCGTTTCGTCTGGCGATTTTGCTCGCACTCGGCGTCGCGCTGCTGATGGGGTTGGCGCGTCCGGTTCGCGTTTCGGCGAAAGCTGATAGTGGGCTGTTCGAGATCAAGAAGATTGGCGACGGTGTTTATGCCGCGATTTCGCCGGGCGAGAGCAAGGCTGGGGCGAATGCTGGCTTTGTGATCGGCGACGATGGCGTGGCGGTGATTGATACGTTTGAGGATGCCTCGGCGGCGAAGGTTTTGCTCGAGGAGATTCGCAAGACGACAAAATTGCCGATTCGATTCGTGGTGAATACGCACTATCACATCGATCATGTGGCGGGGAACGGCGTATTTGCGGAGGCGGGCGCTGTGATCGTGGCGCATAGCAACGTGCGCGAATGGATTCACACCGAGAATTTGAAATTCTTTGGCGCGAAGATCACTCCGGAAGAGAAGAAGATGGTGGAATCGCTTGTGGCGCCTTCGGTCGTGTATTCGGACTCGCTCGATTTGTATCTGCGATCGCGGCGGCTGGCGCTGCACTTTTATCCGGGGCACACGGGCGGAGACACCGTTGTCGAGGTGCCGGATGCGCATGCGATTTTTTGCGGGGATCTTTTTTGGCGGAAGACGCTTCCGAATTTGATCGACGCTTCAACGGATAAATGGGTGGCGACGCTGGAGAAGCTGGCGAGCGTAGCGCCTGAGGGGACGTTCGTTCCGGGCCACGGAGATGTTGGAACCGTGGCTGATGTTAAGGATTTTCGCGGATATCTCGTTGACTTGCGCAGCGCCGTTGCTGCTGCGCAGGCTTCTGGGAAATCAGCGGCTGAGGTTGTCGAGGCGGTGTTGCCGGATTTGCAGACGAAGTATGGAGGTTGGGATTTCTTCAAATATTTTGCGAAGAGCAATATTGCGGATACGGCGAAGGAATTGAAGGGGGAGAAGCGCATTCCTACTGCAGCGAAGGATTAAATCGTCGTGGTGATTTGGAGTTGTGGGCCGCGGTTGATTGCGGCCCTTGGCGGAGATTGTGGTCGTAAGATGCCGGCGTGGACGCCGGCGGTACGTAAGAGCCGCTACCACTTCACTCTTACGCGATAGTTGAGCGTTGAGTTGCCGTCCTTCGCTACTGGAATTTCGAAGGCTACCGTGCTGGAATCCAGTTTCGTCCACTTGTAATTGGACTTCAGGACTTCCCAGTCGCCGCCGATCGGCTCGCGGACTTCGACATTCACATCTGATGTTTTGTGATTGCGCAGTGCGATTTCGTATTCGAATTCGTAAACGCGATCGCTGATTTTGCGAAAATCGGTTTCTTTGCGCTCGCAGACGACGTCAAAGGCGTCACCGACGTAGATCGCGACCTTCTCATCTTTCGGCGTGTGGCCAATGTGATCCTCGCCGACGAGCTGGATGCCGCCCTTGGAATCCGACTGATACACGCGGAAATTCCCGGCCGGCAGCGGCATTCCTAATCCTGATTTTTCATCGTTCTTGAAGCGGTAGTTCACTTTCACCGTTTGCGGAATCGGATTCCCGATGCCTTGCGAGCTGCGGTAGTAGTAAGGCTGGCCTTCGACCAGAAGGAATTTCTCAACGGGGATCGCGGTCGCGTTCAGAAGGCTGATCTGTTTCGATTCCTTATCGGCAATCGAAGTGCGCCGCTCGAGCGAATAGAGATGATATTCGGAGAAATTCTCCTGCGCAAATTGCGGGGCGGCAGCCGCCTTACGAGCCAAGGCTGCGCCTGCTGACCTCCATGGTTGCGTCGCCCGTCTGCACGCGATGAAGTTCTCCCGCGACGAGCTGCAGCTTGGCATTTTTGTATCCGGTGCCACTGTTGTTGCTTAGCGTGACCCAGCCGTCGAGATCGGCGGCCTTGTCGTCGCGGCTCACGGTGAGAACGTAATCGGCGTTCCAATTCATGTTGTTCGTCAGATAGGAAGCCTCGACGCGCTGCGATTTCGGCCCGCTGTTTTCGAGCATCCAGAGCAGCGTCGGCTGGCTGTAAAGATTCTCGGGCAGGTCGGGAAAGCGATAGGACTCCGCGGGCATGCCGGTGACGATTTCATCGCCGATCTTCCAGACCGGCCCGCCGTTGTCGGCGAGGAGAAGCGCTTTGGTCTCGACCCACTTGGTGGAATTGTTCTCCGTTTCGCGATGGACGAGCGTGACTTCCTTGCCGACGTATTTCAGGAGCAGCTTGCCGGGATCGAGAAGATCGTATTCGTAATTCTGCTCGATGACGCTGAGGTGCGCGGGCTCAGTGAGCGAGCGGAAATGCACGGTGGCGGGATTGATGGAAGCGGCGACGTCTTCGAATTTCAGCGAGAAGTCGCCGGTGGGCAAAGTGAGCTGGCGGACATCGCGAACCAGAGCCACATTCGAGTTGTAGACGGTCACATTCAAATCCACCTGATCTTTCTGAGTGGTGGAAGGAATATCGGGCGTTGCCGGGGCCGGTGCAGCGTGGACGCGGCCGAAATGCCACTGCGACGGCGCAAATGCGACGACGCCCGCGGCGAGCGCGATGATGGCCAGCGTGGATTGGAACTTGTGTCGGATCATTCGATCCTCCCAATGTATTTGCCGCGCGATTTCATCTCGATGCTTAGAACGAGGAAAAGAGGATTTCTTGCACGCAGCTAGCGCTGCTTCTTGCCCTTCTTCCAGGAGCGCCCGCCATTTTTGGTGGTGAAGGTGGCGCCGTCGCTCGCAATAATGGTGGCGACGTTGGCATCCTGCGCGACGACCGAGACGAGATCTTTCGGCGTCGGCGATTTTACCCGCTGCCAGGTTTCGCCGTCCTCCGTGCGGAGAATCGCGCCGCCGCTGCCAACGATCCAGCAAATTTTCGGCGTGGGAGCGATCCCGGCGGCGAGGCGCAGCTCCGGTTCGGTGAGCTGCGCTTGCCAGGTGGCGCCGACATCTCGCGAAAATTGAATTTCATCGGATCCCGCGACGCGCCAGAAAATGCTGGCATCGGGCGTGGGAATGACGATGGGCTTCGATTGGTCCTGTTTGAAGCGCGAGGTGACCGCTTCGGCCTGCAGCGGCGCGGTTTTTTGCGTGGTGACTCCCGCCGCTGAGCGCCCGAGTTTGCCGCCAGCAACTCCGCCGGCGGTATGGGGCGCAGCGGCATTTTGATTTGTAGGGGGTTTTCTTACCTCGGGAGCGGCGGCAGGTGGAGCTGTCTGAGCGGATCCGGTGACTTGGTCGGATTGAACTTCGACAGTCTCGTTCGCTGATGGCGGTGTAGGCTGAGGCGCTGGCGGGGGAGGCGTCGCTTGTGCGTATGCGCCGCCGGCCGCCTCTCCGTGCGCAGCACCAACGCTAGAACCGCCTCGAGTCCTTTCGGGCGTTGCGGGAACTTTCTTCTTTGTCTCTGCGTCGCTGTCCTTGCGAGGCTTGGCCAGCGATTTTTCGTCTGCGAGCCGCTTGTTCGCATCGGCATCGGACCGGCGTTCGACGGTGCTCAGTGAATCGGTACTCTTCGCGCGCGGCGAAGCTGTCGCTTCCGATTTTTTCGCCTGGGCAGACTCCGCCGGCAGCACCTCGACCGCCTGAGACGCGGGAGGCAGCACCGGCTGAGGCGAAGCTGCCGGAGCTTGGCTCTGCGCGACCATCGGCGCAACGGAGGCAGTCTTCTGCGCTTCGAATGGCTTGCGAACCGTGACCCACGCGATGAATATTGTCAGAGCCGCGGTGACGGGCACGAGCAAGCGCCAGTCCCACAGCCATGACAGTGGGCGAGAGCCGGAGGCCACGCGCTCGGGTTCTGCGCGGGCGAGGGCTGCGAGCTGGCTGCGGCAATGCGCGCAATTTGAAACATGCAGATCGCACGCGCGAATTTCCTCGGCGGTCAGAGTGCGTTCGTAGTACGCCGCGAGCTGGCTCGCATCGAGGCAATCGGATTCCGGCGCGGCCGGGCCGGACGCAAGCCCGCGCCGCAGCATGGCCCCGAATTCCCTTTCGTTATCGCGCGGATTCATCCGGCCTTTCCCTTCACTTAGAACGATACTCCGGTCACATCTTGCAGCGCAAAGGCGCGCATGCGCTCATTCCTTCTTCGACAAAACGCGCGTGAGATCGAACGGCCATTCTTCGCGCGCGTATTCGTAGCAAAGTTGCACCTGGGCCTCGCTGAGCCGCTTCTTCCCGCGCAGAGCTGCGTCTACCTGGTGATGAAGATCGCGGCGGGCGCGGTCGAGTTTGCGCGAGACCGTGGCTTCGTGCTCGCCGACGAGGCGGCCGATTTCCGCGAGCGTGAGATCTTCAATGTAATAGTAGGAAAGGCGCAGGCGATCGTGCGGCTCGAGAGCCGCGAGAGCTTCGGATAGCACGGCCTGCAGCAGCGCGAGATAGCGGCCGCGTTCTGGATCGGATGCATCGTTCGGCGGGGCCACCGGCTCGGTTATCGGTCGCGGGTCATCGTCGCTGGTGGCGGCATCGAGAGAATCAGTGCGGCGCGTGCGTCGGAGCTCGTTGACGTGGCGCTGCGCGAGGATGGCGCGAAGCCAGGTGCCCAGCTTGCTGCGGCCGTGGAAATAATCGAAGAGTGTGCGGCGGCGGCCTTCGCGGGCTTCCAGGCCGTAGAGTTCGGCGTAGAGTGAATCGGCAAGTTCGCGGCCGGCGGATTCGCCTGCGATGGCGCGGGCGGCGCGATAAAGCTCGGCGCGATACCGCGAGATGAATTCTTCCCAGGCGCGCGAATTTCCGGCGCCGCAGGCGCAGGAGAGAGCGAGATCGGGGAGATTCAACGATTCGAGATAGGAGTTGATCTCCCGCGCGGCCGGCTGCGCGCCGCGAAATCGCGATGCGGCGCTGCGTTCCAGCGCTTCGCGGAATGCATCGACGCTTAGCGCCCAATCGGAAGGCACCGCAGCGAGCTTGTAGAGCCGCTCAGCGGTGGATGCGAATTCGGGCGCGAAGCGCAACGGCGTCGGCAATTTGCAGGCTCCGGGGCCGGGTCGAAATCCCGATGATAGATGATACCTGAGAGAACACGCGAGTTGTCCGAAACGTCTCTGATTAAAGCCGACGGCGCGATTTGACTTCCCTCGAACGGCTTTCTACGATTCTTGAGCGATGTACGCTTGCCGCGAGTGCGAACAGCCCTTGAATCAAGCCACAGAGGTGTGCCCGTATTGCGGCGCGGATTTAACGGCTTCTGCGCTCGAGGAAGCTGGGACGCCGAAGAAGAAATCGAGGCTCGGGAAGTCCGTGGCGGTCTGGGGAATCTTGATCGCTTCAGTGTGGGCGATCGTGTGGTTCGTGCTGCCGCCGCGGCCTGAGGCTTCGAAGGGCGAGGCGGAGAAGAGCGCGCTCGCGGCGCTCGCCGATGTGCGCGGGGCGCTCACGTCCTATGCAGCGGCGACCGGAAATTATCCGCCGTCCATCGAGCCGCTGGGCGCGCCCTCGCGCTCTGCGATTCAGACGGCCCAAAGTGCGGGATATGAAATTCAATATGCGCCGGCGAACGCAGATGACTCCGGGCGCATCAAATCTTTTGTGTTGCTGGCGCGCCCCGGAAATTTCGGCTACCGTAATTTCTATACGGATGAAACCGGCGTGATTCATGCCACCAGCGCGAATCGCGCGGCCACGCCGCAGGATCCTGAATTTCGCTGAGCCACGATGAGAAATCGTCAACCGCA
The DNA here is from genome assembly GCA_963841235.1 of uncultured Acidobacteriota bacterium. GTDB lineage: Bacteria > Acidobacteriota > Terriglobia > Acidiferrales > UBA7541 > Palsa-147. Next base: position 284,200 of record CAWJBU010000008.1, read on the forward strand.
GAACACGGCGAGCCGATGATGCGGAGCTCATTCTTGCGGATCGCGTGTCTCGGTATGTTCATGGCGAGCGGCGCCTCAGCGCGCGCTTACGAAAATCCTCTCAAGAAAGCCGAATGTCGCGGATGTGGAGATGGAATCTGCCATGAAGCGCAGAACTCCCACGACACGATGGACCATCAATCGATGGACCAAGACGCGATGGACCACAGCGCGATGGGACACGACCATCCTGCGACGCTGATCGGAACAATCCTGCATCACGCTGATTCGGGCACCGACGTTGAGCCTGCTTCGCTGGCGCATCAAGCCTGGATGTTCACGCGCGGCGATTGGGATTTCATGGTTCACGGCATCGTTTTCGTGAACGACATTCAGCAGAGCGGGCCGCGCGGCGGCGATAAATTTTTCGGCGAGAGCTGGTTCATGGGATCGGCGCAGCATGACGCCGGGCCCGGCAAATTTACGGCGCGCGCGATGCTGAGTCTCGATCCGGCGCTGATCTCCGAGCGGCGGTATCCAGAGCTATTTCAACTGGGCGAGACCGCGTTCGGAAATCCGATAGTGGACGGCCAGCATCCGCACGATTTCTTTATGGAACTCGCGGCGATCTACGATTGGAAGATCGGCGAGCACAGCTTGCTTTCGTTCTATGCCGCGCCCGTCGGCGATCCTGCGCTTGGGCCGCCCGCCTACGCGCATCGCGCATCCGCAAGCGAAGATCCGCTCGCCGTACTCGGCCATCACATGCAGGATTCCACGCACATCGCCGACGAAGTCGTCACAGCCGGGTATACGTATCGCTTCGTGCGCTTCGAGGTTTCTGGTTTTCACGGCCGCGAGCCCAATGAGAATCGCTGGAACATTGACGCGGGAGCGATCGATTCCTGGTCGGCGCGATTGACACTGAGCCCGACGCCGAATTGGAGCGGGCAATTTTCGCTCGGGACGCTGAAAAGCCCCGAAGCGCTAAGCCCTCTCGAAGATTTGAGGAAGATGACGGCATCGGTCGAATACAATCGCCCGATTTCGCGAGGGAGCTGGGCTTCATCGCTCGTTTGGGGAAGAAATCGATCGCTCGCGACCGGCGAAGTGCTGAACAGCTACCTACTCGAATCCACGCTGCACTTTCTTTCGCACAACGCCGTCTGGGGACGCATCGAAAACGTTGACCGGACGAATCTGCTTCTGCTCGGAGAAAATCCCGAGCCTCCAGACTTCGAAGAACATTTTCTCGCGCGGATTCAAGCTTATACGGCGGGATACGATCGCGAATTTCCAGTGCTGCCGCATTTCTCCACAGCGATCGGCGCGCAGGCGACGTTTTATGGCAAGCCGGACTCGTTCAATGCGATCTACGGAGATCATCCCATCGGCGTCGTGATGTTCGTGCGCATACGCCCCGAAAGCGCCGCGCACTAACTTCCGCGCGCGCTATTCAGGCTGTGTCAGGCCCTTCGCCCGCGCTTCATCAAGGATCGATTCCATCTGCTGCGCGGCTTTCTTCGAAAGTTCGCCCTGTTTTCTGCCAATGGCGCCTTGCTGCCTGCCGAGTTCACCCTGCTTTCTTCCCAGTTCGCCCTGCTGGCGGCCAATTTTCGATTGCTCGCGTCCGGCCTGCGACTGGATTTCGCCGATACGGCTTTGCAGCTCGCCCAACTCGGACTGCAGATCGCCAATCTCGGATTGCGTGCCGCCCTTCGCGCTTAGCTCGCGCACACGCTCTTTGATGTGCTCGATATCTTCGGTCATGTCCGGGATTTTTACTTTCACTTCTTCCATTTGGTCGCCGAGTTCATCCTGTTGCTTGCCCAACTCATCTTGCTTTTTTCCCAGCTCGTCTTGCTCGGCGCCGAGCTCCTGGATCGGTTTATATAGCTCGACCGCACGATCGAGCGTCGCGCGGTCGCGGATCACGTAGCCCTTGCCTTCATGCTCGAACCAGATGAAATCGCCGCCAATTTTGGCGCGGAGAGCTTTCGCATGCGCGAGTTCCTCGGACTCACCTGAATCTGTAATGGTTACCGAGTGATTGAATACGCCGATGTAGGATCCTCCGACGGCAATGACAAACGGCTCGCGGACATGCTCGTCATCCATCACCCAGACGTTGGAATCGCCGGATTTCACCTGCATGGATATCGGTGCCACCGGAGGTGCGGGGGCTACCGGCGCAAGCCGCGGCGGCGGCGCTACGCCGGGCGCGGCCAAAGCCGGCGGCACGGCGGAGAAAAATCGCTGCGGTGGAGCCGGCGATGAATCCGGAGCGTCCGGCGCAGGTGTAACTATGGCGCGCACATCGGGGATCGCGTAGGGCACCGGCTGAGGCCGCGGAGCAGGAGGTGCAGTCGGCGCGAGCATCGGAGCTTGCGGAGGCACCGCTGCGACTGGCGCGACGCGCGCCGGAGGAGCGGTTTGCTGCGCGTGCGCCGTAAATTGAATCGAAGCCGCCGCGAGAAGCAGCGGCAGAGCGATGGCAGCCAGCGCCGCCACGAACGTTTTTCGCAATCGCATCGTTACAACTCCCTTCCAGGAAAGAATTCGATCCACTCGCTTGGCGGCGTCGCCCCCCGCCGCCATCGAAACTCCTTGCCACCAAACGCGTCCAGATGCCGCGCGAATCGCTTCGAAGAAGCGAAGCAGCATCTCGGCATACCTTTCGCGATCTGCGCCGCTGGCGAGGAGCCGCTTCATCACTCGCCTCTTCGGCCAGCCGCGCCAGCTCGCGATCGAGCCACCACGCCAGCGGGCTGAACCAATAAATCGCGCGATGCAATTTTGAGAGCCGTTGCGTTAATGCGTCGTTGCGGCCGATGTGCGAAAGCTCGTGCGCCAGGACGGCGTTGAGTTTGTCGCTCTCCCATTCGCGCCAATCTGAAGGGAGTAGAATCACCGGACGCATCACACCCAGCGTCACCGGAACAGCCACCGCTTGCGACTCGGCCAGAAGCGGCGCCTCGTTCAAATGACCGGGGAACGCGCGCAGTGAAAGGGTCAGCGACGCGCGTGGGTCGCGAATCGGATGCGAAGATCGAATCAGCCGCCGGCCCAGCAGCCAGCCGATGAACAGCCGGCTCAAAAGCAAAACAGCGATCGCAAAATACAGGGCGATGAAGATTCGGGCCGCGGAAACGTTGCGGTTCTTCGCCGCGCCGCCTGACGCAGGATTTGCGGCGGCATTGACTCTCGGCGAAGCCGCGGCGCTCAGCGCGATTCTAGTTTCTGACGGTAAGTCCACTCCTCCGCGACTGGAGTCCGCATCGGCAGAGCCCGTATGCGCTGGCCACTGCGTCTTACGCGATCGCGTTGCCGCGGCATCGGACCTGGCGTCCGGAGATGCGGCATGCGCAAAAGTTTCGCCGGCCGGAATGAAGCGCGTGAGTTGCGAAATCACGACGCGCGGCAGAGCGAACGACATCGGCGGCGTCAGCCAAGCCAGGAGCGGCATCGCCAGCGCGCTCCACAACACTACTTTCCAGATCGCCAGCCGGAGCGATACATTTTTCACGCGGAATAACACAAGTAACGAACCAGCCACGCTCGCCAGCGCCAACGAGCGCACCGCAGCCGAGGCTACTGACGCGAGAACTCCCGCGGCCAATTGCTGCAAGGAAGTTGCGTACATCACTTACCTTCCCTTCGGCGCCGCGCTTTCTCCTGCGCCACTTTGCGCGCGAGTATCTCGAGTTGCTTGCCGTCGAGCACCTGGTTATCCACCATGCCGAGCACCAGAGCTTCCGCCGACCCGCCGCAGAAACGATCGATGATGTGCTTCACCGCGCGCACGGCCACGTTTTCGCGAAGTTCCGCCGCGCGATAAATGAACGTGCGGCCCTCGACCGCGTGCGTGACGTAGCCCTTCTCCTCGATGCGCCGCAGCACGGTGCGAATGGTGGACTCCTTCATCGGCCGAGTGGAAGCCAGAGCTTCGCGGCAGGCTTCGGACGAGCACGGGCCGTTCGTCCACACGTAATCCATCACGAGCTGTTCGAGCTCGCCCAGATTCTTTAGACGTTTTGGTTTAGCGTTAAGCATTGTAGCGTTACAGCTTGTAACAGATGGCCGCCCACCGTGTCAAGCAAAATCCGCGGCGCGGAAATTTCATCCGCGCAGCCGGCGGCACGGGCAATTTCCTTCGGCGCATGAACCGAGCGATTTTTCGAAGCTCGTTGGGAGAAATTTTCGCCGGCAAGCGAGCAGCCGCTCTCGAGCGATAGTAACTTCCCGCCGACTCTTGTAAACTGAAGCTTAGCGCAGCCGCGGAGAGGTGCTGGAGTGGCCGAACAGGGCTGCCTGCTAAGCAGTTACACCCCAAAAGGGTGTCGGGGGTTCGAATCCCCCCCTCTCCGCCAGAACTGCTGCTGGGTGTAGGATGGATCTAGTGGGACAATTTCCGCCGGGGCGACTTTCTCGCGATCCGGCTGCCGAATTATTTTAGACCGCCAGGCTTCCTTCGATCTGCTGGAGATATTCCTCGTTCGATTTACGGCTGCGCGAAAAACTGACCGGGCGTGATTCGTGTCGCCGGGCCGTTTGCAGGTGGCGTTGCAGCCGCCGCTCGGCCGCGCGATCGAGCGTGCCGTCTGACGATTGCTTCCGCTGCCGGCGCGCTTTTCTCCTGCCATTGAAGAGCTTCCGAATGATTGCCGCGAATGATTTCTTAATCGAACTCATTTCGTTCTCCCTTCGAATGCCCTGCTCTGCTGCCCTTCATCATGCAAAACGTCGGGAAGACGGGAATTCCATACGGCGAGTGATTCGAGAGGAGCTTTGGATCTTTGCGGAAGTTAATTTCCGGATTCAAAAACGAAAACGCCGATGAGGTCTGCCATGTGCTTCGGATGCTGGCCGGAGCCAGCCGTGCTGGTTTCGGAGGCGACGTATTGTCCCGGGGCGAGATACGCATGGCCGATTAACATGGGAAGAGCGTTCCCGTGGCTGGCCGCGTCGATCTGAAGCCCTTCGATTCCCTGAATGGTTGCTTTGCCGTGCGCACCCGCAGACGCGATCACCACGACGAGCGCGTTGCTCTTGACCGTGAATGTCGCGGCGACGATGTAGGCATTGGCACGCCCATTCGAGCCGTAAAAGGCTTCGAATTCGCTCCATTTGCCGCTCACTGAAGCTCCGCCGATCAGGTGATGCGCGGTCTGAGTGCTGTAGCTGTTCTCGTTGTTGGGGCCATAGGCGAGCGCGGCGGAGAGCTGCCCCGCGGCATTGATCGTTTGCGCGTAGGGCCCGGAAATGAATGGAGACGTCGGAAATTCGCCGCCGGTCACGAGGCCGTAAAGATACATATTGCCAAGCGGGAGCCGCAGCGAAGTCCCACCGGGCTGGATGAGCGCTCCGGCGATAATGGGCCGCGCGGCGATTTGCGGAGTGGCAGACCGCTTGGGCGGAGTCACAACGGGAATTGGAGTTGGCGGCGTTGAGTTGGGATCGTGCTTTTCGCCCGGCTGAGTGCCGACGGCGGCCGGCGGCTGTTCGACTTCCGAATGAGCCGCGCTCGGAGCCGGCGCAGGCTTGGAGGGAGCTGGCGCCGGACTAGCTGCTATCAGCGATGCCGCCGGCTCGGCGTGGACGATAAGCAGATCGACAACGCGCTTGACGCCCGGCTGCGAATTCGCGATGCGTTCGATTTTTAGCTTGTCCGCTTCCGAGCCGACCGAGCCGCTCAGCGTAACAATTCCGTGATTCGAGGCCACGCCGATCATCCATCCATGCAAGCTGGGATCATCGACGAGGCCAGCTCTCACCTTTTGTTGCACCGCGGCATCGTCAACAGGGTTGCGGCCGTCGTAGAGGAAGTAAGCCCCGGCCGCCGCCGCGACGATCACGGTGGCTGTGAGCACAATCCAGATCCACGCGGAACTCTTCGACGGCTTGGCGGCCGGCGCCGGCTGCCGAGCCGACCCTGACGCGACCGGGCTTCGCGGCGCCGGTGGAGCGGCGAAAGGCTGCGGCACAATTTGTGGCGAGGGCTGTGGCGCGGGCTGAGGCGGCGGCTGTGGGTGCGATCGATGTGGTTGTTGCGGCAGTTGCGGCGGCTGAAACGGCGGCGGCGGCTGCGCCGGTGCCCGAAACTGTGGCGGATGTTGCGGCGGGGCGCCCGCCAACGCGGTTCCGCAACGCTGGCAGAACTTTGCCTCCTGCCTATTCTCCGCGCCGCATTTGCGGCAGAACATTTCGCCTCCGGAACCGGCTCCGCCGCGTTATTGAACGTCCGTGACTTTGCCTTTCACGAAAGTAATTTTCAAGCCGTTATATTGGTAGATCTTCTTGTCGCCCAAATCGGCGGCGAGCACCAACCCGTTGTTGGTGTTGGCCTGCACTTGCTCGATGGTCTGCCCGATTTGAATGGGCGGCGGCGGTGGAGCTGGCGGAGCCGCGGCACCTGCATCCGGCGGTGCAGGAGCAGGCGGCGTCGCGTCCGGCTCCTGCGCGTCGCCTTTCCCGGAGTCCATCGTCAAGACCTGGCTGATCACATCGCTCACTTGTCCGGCATCGGCCGCTTCGAGATAGCCCTTCGGAAAAGTAAACGCGACCGCTGATTTGTAATACGACGCTTGCGTCACGCCATTGCACGAATCGCACTCGATGACGGTGATCGTCACCTTCTCTTTTTTGAAGTTTACTTCCAGCTTCCACGGATAAACTTTTTCGCCATCATCCAAATAACGGCCGACGTCTTTGACCATCGCCGTGCAAAAGCCGCCGGGAGGATGCAGACTTCCATCCTGAAAGTTTGCTGGACAGGTTATGACGTTTCCCGGTGGCGTGCCGAACAAGCTCTTTCCATGAATCACTAGAACTGCCCCGGAATCGATGACCCTGATGCCCGTCGAGTCGGTGCCCAGCTTCACCAGCTTGTATTGGGTCTTCAGCTTGTCTGCGAGCGATGCCTCTGTGCCGCCCTGCGCATGAGCCGACGACCAGGGAATCAGTGCGACAAAAAGCATCGCGAGCTTAACTGCCATTCCCGTCCGTTGGCGACGCATCCGCGTTTCTCCTCTCCTGAATTCGTAGCGGAATTAGTTACGAAAGCTTCTTCGATCGAGTTATGTATCGCGCGGTGAAGCGGGAGCGCCGGCAGATTCTATCGCGACGCTCCCGTTCAACCAAGACTCCGGAGTTCAAGCCATCGCGGAAAACCGCTCCGTACGAGCCCGCTCAGTCGCCCTGCCCCGAGCCCTCCGCTTGCTTCACTTCTTTTTCCGTCTGGTCGGCGGCGCCCTGTTGCTGTTGCAAGTCCGCGGCTGCCGTTAGATCGGCGTTGGCGGTTCCGTCGGGATTTTTCTGTTCGCCAGCGGCCGGCCCTGAAGGAATGCCGTTCTTGCCCTGAGTGTCTGCCAGCTTCTGAAGACCCGCATCGATTTTCGCTGCGAAGTCATTGTGCATGTCCTGCAGATCCTGAACCGAGACGGCCACTTGAGCGCCGGACTGGCAATCGCCCTTCTGGTTGCTGGTGACGAGCACTTTCACATTTTGGTTCGCGTCCGGCGCGTTGTCGATACGCGTGAGAACGTCGCCTGCGCTCAGCGTGCACGTTGCGCCGCCGTCCAGCTGCTCCTGCAGCTGCGCGGATACGATGAAAGTGCGATGATTCGGATCGAGCGCCGCGGGAACTTGGTCGCCGGTGGTAGCGGTTTGCGCTCCGGCTGAGGCATCGGCCTTCTCCGCGACGAGCTGCGCCTTCACTTCTTCATCGATCGCCTGCTTGACTTCCGGGCTCATTGCCGTGGTGGTCTGAGCCGCGGGTGCGCCGCCTGTGTTCTCCGTTTGGTCGCCGGAATCGGCCGAAGGCGGTGTGCCGCCATTGCCATCGACTTGCGCCTGATAAGCGGCCTGCAAGTTCTCCGCGAGGAGATAGTCGGTCAACCACAGCGAGGCATCGGCGTAAGCGGGATAAGGAGCAAAATATGCGCCGTAGTAGCCATACCACGGCGCGCCTCCCCAGCCCCATGCGTACCCGACCGGTGCGCCCCATGGATCGTAAGCCCATCCGTAATACGCAGGGCCGTAGTAGTAGGCTGGGATGTAGCCGTAGTACACGACGCCGCGGTAAGGATAACCGCGATAAACGACCGCGTAGCTCCGTCCGTTAACGACATAAGTTCGCCGCATGTATGAATGTCCATTGCGGACGAATGAATGTTCGACAAAGCCGCGATGCGCCGCCGTACTGACCAACCGTGAGCCGTCTTTTCTCGTGGTAGCAATCGTCCGTTGATTGTGCGCACCCTTGCTGATCGCCATGTCACCCGAGTGATTCGGATTCTTCGCATCGGTGACGGAGGTATGGATCGAGCTGACTTTGCCGGCCGGACTATAAGTCGCCTTCGCCCCGCTGCCAGTCGTGACGCTAGTAGGCTTGCCGTTCCCGCCGCGCGTCACTGAGGAACCGTTGGGATTAGTCTTCGTGACAGATCCATTCGGATTGTGAACCGTTACCGGTTGCTTGGCAGGAGGCACGGCTCCGCCGTTTGCGTGACCCGTGGCGCCTCCCGTCCCGTTGCCGGTTCCGACGCCGTGACTTGCGCCAGCGCCAGACCCGTTGCCACTGCCATTGCCTTGATGGCCAGTCTGGCCTTGGCGCTGCGGCTGGGCTGGTTGGTGCTGAGAGTTGGAGTTAGGCTTTGGCGCTTGTGCCGCGGGCTTAGCCGGGGCTGCGGCCGGCTTGCTCGAGCTCCCTCCCGAATTGTTGTTTTTCTTCTGCGCCGGAAGAATGGAAGGTATGAATGTAAAAATCAGAATTGCCATTACAACTTTAAGAGCCTTGCGGTAAGCCACGTCTGGGTCCATAGCTTCCTCCTGAAATTTTCAATCTCTTCGGCCCGACTTCGCTAACTAGAACGCTAGATCTTCGAAAATTCCACACGCCGCGACGAACGCCGCCTCCATCTGTGAGTAATAGCCGTGCCGGTTGCCGGAGTAAGGTACGCCGCGTATACGCCCTTCTGCGGAGGCGCCGCCTGAGCGCTGGCGTTGGCCTGCGCATCGTACGCAGCCTGCAAGTACTCTGCAAGTACATAATCGGTGAGCCAAAAAAGCGGGAGACTCATAAGCCGGATACGGCGCGAAATAATATCCGTAGTAGGCATACCACGGCGCTCCACCCCAGCCCCAACCCCAAGCCACCGGCGCGCCCCACGGGTTATAAGCCCAGCCGTAAAATGCAGGAGCGAAGTAGAACGCGGGCACGTAGCCGTAATAAACGACGCCGCGATAGGCATAGCCGCGGTAAACGTAGCCGTAGTTGCGCCCGCCAACGACGTAAGTCCGTCGCAGATACGGGCGACCGCCTCGCGTGAAAGTATGCTCGACGTATCCGCGATGTGCTCCGACGCTCACCACACGACTGCCGTCACGGCGCGAAGTCACGATGGTCTTCTCTCCATGCGCTCCGTGACGAATCGTCATTTCGCCGGAGTGCATCGGATTCGCCGCATGTACAACCGAGGCATGAACCGAACTCAATTTGCCGGCGGAATTAAATTTCGCGGTAGCGCCGCTCGCCGTTCGCACGCTGGCCGGCTTGCCGTTTCGGCCGAGAGTCACCGACGACCCGTTCGGGCGAGTCATCGTAGTCGTGCCATTTGGATTGTGCACTGGAGCAGGGCGAGTCGCAGGTCGGCCCGGCGCCGGTTTTGCCCCAAAACCACCGGCCCCCGGCCCGGGCTTGGAATTTCCTGGCCGTGCGCCCGGAGTCGTCGTCCCCGGCTTGGCCGTCGAGGGAGCACCCTTGTTGCCACCCACCGACGGCTTAGCTCCAGGCACCGCGGGCTTCGCTCCTCCGGCGGCTGATCTTGTAGCAGGTGAAGCGGGGCGCGGAGGCTGCGCCGGATGCTGGGCCGGCTGTGGATGCTGCGCTGTCGCCGGGGCCGGCACATGTTGAGCTGGGGGCGGAGCGGGCTTCGCCGGAGCACTCGGTTGCGCGTGCGGCGCGGGCGCCGGCGCTTGCTTGTTTTGGGTCCAAGCAATCAAGCTCAGTCTGCCGGATTCCGATGTCTCGTCCGGATGAAAGCTCGAAGGCGAATACGCCTCATTCGCGGTCTGCTCGATTTCCTGCTCTGTGCTGGTAGCGTCCTGCTGCTGCTGCTGCAGGTCCGCATATGCGGTTAGATCCACGTTCGCCGTGCCATCCGGATTAGCAGTTTTTCCCGCAGCCGGACCAGCCGGCAACCCGTTCTGACCTTGATTCTCCGCGAGCTTCTGCAGCCCCGCATCCATCCGTAACTGAAATTCGTTGTACATGTCCTGCAAATCCTGGACCGCGACTGCCAGCTGCGTGCCCGCGCTGCAATCATTTCGCTGGCTGCTGCTGACTAGCACCTGGACGTTTTGATTGACGTCGGGAGTATCGCTGATGCGCGTGATGAGGTCTCCCTGCGTCAGGCTGCATTCCTCTCCGTCGGGCAGAGCCTCATTGAGCGTGCTCGCGACAATAAAGAGGCGCTCCGTCGGGTTCAGCGCGTCGGGCAATACATCCCCGCCAGTCGGAGAAGCCAGCTGCGGATTGATTGCGACGCCTCTTACGGTGACGAGCCGCGCGCGCACTTCATCCGCGAGCTCCTGCTTGGTTTCCGGCGTAATGGCAACGGCGAAAGCCTTGGCCGTCGAATTCGGCAAGACCGGAGAAGGAGGGGACGCTGCCGGAGCCGCCGCGGGTGGCGTAAAAGAACGCGGTGAAGCATTCGGCGCAGTCGTTGGCGCGGGCGGCGGGGCATTCGTCGCGACCGCCGGTGCGCTCTCGTGATTCGATACAGGCGGTCCGCCCGGTTGGCGTGCGGGTTTCGTCGTCTCGTGCACCGTCGCCGTCGTTTCTGGTTGCGCAAGCGGTGGGCTCGTCTGCTCGGTCTGCGCCGCCGGCGCGGTCCGATCGGCCAGTGACGGCAGACCTTGCTCCCCAGGACTGCGCATATGGAATACGACTATCGCGGCCAGCACAGCTACTGCCGCAAACGCACCAAGAGCCCACGTAAGTTTCGGCGAGGCAAGCCAATTCCACCAGCCGACCGGGCGCCGGGCTTCCGGGTGCGCTGCGGCGCTCCCGTGGCTCCCTGCCACGCGCAGCACTCCATCCATCCAATTCCCCAGCCGCTTTTCCGCGCCAGTCCACTCCGCAGGTTCCACGGGCAATGGCGGCCGCGCGAAATCCAAGAGCCGCCCGTTGATGTCCCGGCATTCAGCGCAATATTTCAAATGCTCGGCAATCGCATTTCGCGCGCCGCCGCTCAAGCGATCTTCCGCGAACGCACACAAAGATTCCGCATCGGGACAAGGTTCCCGCAGCGCCGGTTTGTGGCCCTGCAACCGAGGCATCAGCCTCTCCAAAAAATTCTGCTCGTTCCAATCGTTCATCGGAGCTGGGAAAGCGTTCTTTCCATCTTCATCCAGAGCATTCGCCGGCCGTTCTGCAGATGCGACTTCACCGCCTCAAGCGGAAGCCCCGTTCGCGCCGCGGTTTCTTCATACGAATAGCCTTCAATCTTCAGCTCGAGGCACCGCCGCTGTTCCGGCGGCAGCGTGGCCATCTCCGCGCGCAGTTTTTCCACCGCCAAGTGCATGTCGGACGTCTGATCGATATTCCTCGGAGCGGTCATCGCGTCGAGATCGATCTCCTCCGGGCCGCATTCCGGCTTGCGCTTGCGCCACAGGTCGATGCAAACATTCTTGGCGATGCGCATGAGCCAGCCGCCGAAGTTTCCGCCGAGGAAGCTGTGTATGCTCTGGAAGGCGCGAAGAAACGTTTCCTGCGTCGCGTCTTCAGCCGCGCTGCCATCGCAGAAGAATCCGCGGCACGAGCAGTAGACCCGCCTGCGATGCCGGTTAAACAATTCCGCGAAACACCCCGTCTCGCCGGTCAGTTGAAATCGGCGGACGATCTCCTCGTCAGGGATTTCTCGATATGCAGCGGCCGCTACTCCCATAACGTGCCAGCTCCACAAATTCCATAAACTTTCGCGATCGGAGGCCCAGGCCGGGTTCGGTTCGGCCACGTCAGCTTCGTATCCAGCGCCTGGAATTCCGCGGCTCAATAGCTCAAGGCGCTGAAACTCCGGAGGACTTCACCAACAGCCGGACATTGAGCGCGATATCCGCAATTACCAGCACAGCCTCGGCCAGGAAATAGAACAGGATCAACACGCCGAAAGCGACCAACTCCAGGAACACTAGAAACGCGAGGCCCACCAGGAACTGGCTCTCCATCGGGACCGGCGGCATCGGGAAAAAATTCCCTGCGATGCTGGCCGGATTCATCCCCGAGAACCAGGTGAACAAGCAACCCGCGACGCCCATCGTGGCGGCCGAGATGGCGTAAACTTCTCCTATCGTTCGGAACAAGATCGAGAAAATGGGAATGACCGTGAATGGCGAAGGTCCGAGCCGGCTGACCGTTGCCGCGCGATAGAAGTAAATTTGAAAAGCCGAAAAGCAGGCGAACCCGAGGAGCGCCGCAGCCATGATGCCGCCGATCGTCCCCGTGGTCGGGAGCGTGAACGCCAGTTTCAGCGTCTCAATCACCAGGTAAACGCCAGCAAGCGCCACCACGATCCCGAGAATGCGCAGCGCCAGCGTCACACCCGCACGGATGACGCTGCCGTTCTCAAGCGCCTCCAGGCCGTAGCGATACGGCCAAAGCACCAGGAACGGACCTCCTCCCGCTGGCCGGCCAGGTCTGAAATAAGAAGGCGGAGCGGGCGGCGGAGGCGTCGCCTGCACGCCCTGCGCCGGCCCTTGCGCGTGCCCGCAGTAATTGCAAGCTGGAGAGTGATCCGCGATTTCTCTTCCACAATTCTCGCAGTACATGATTCCTCGCTTTCGCAATTCACACGAGCAGAGCGCATCCGCGCCTGCGCAGATTTGACTTCGAAATTCCGGCAGCTAACCTTCCTGCTTGCCTTGCAATACTCCAGCGGATTCAGCCTGCCAGGGGCTTCGCAGGTCAAGACGAGAGGGCTGGCAGATGGCGATCACCTCTGCCAGCCCAAAATTCCACAGCTTGCTTCTCATTGCCTAAAAATATAGACTCCGTCAACTGTCAGAACGCGACAACTGCTGACATCGGACCTAAATCCGCCGGCAACGTCTCCGCCGGGGTACCGGTATCGTCAGTACGCTGCGGCAATGAGCACGAACGGGAACGACAAGCTCGAGACCTGGAAGGAGATCGCGAATTACGTAGGCCGCGATCTTCGTACGGTAATGCGCTGGGAAAAGGAGCGATCCCTCCCGGTGCACTGTATTCCCGGAGGCGGGCGCCGCGCGGTCTTTGCATTCCGCAGTGAGATCGACGCGTGGCTGCTCGGCTCGCGCGAGCTCCCGGCACGCCCAGATCTACAATTCCCGCAGGCATCGCGAGCCCCGGCATCACTTCGCGCCGCGATGTCGAAAGCCGACCCGCAAACTCCCGCGGGCGAAAGTCGCGCGCGACCGCTGGAGAATGACGTCCCAGGCGCAAGCTCCACTCGCAAACGCACGATTCCACGCTTCAAATGGGCGGGCTTGCTGGTTCTCGCGGTCGTGTCGGCGATTGCTGTTATTTTGCTGGCCTCGAGGGGTCCTCACGCGGAAGGCGCGACGGCGGCGATTACGCCAATGATTCCGTCGGGCATCGAAGCCTGGATGCAGATCACCGTCGTAAACTCACAACCGCAGGGCATCCCCGAGCCTTTTCAACAAGTCATCGCCGTGGACAGTTCGCGCTACGCCTCCTTCGAAGCCCCCAATCTTCAAAACGTCGCATTCTTCGATGCGCACGGCGAAATTTTGAAAAGCTGGATGGAATCCGGCAACGCGAATCTCTCTTCCCACACTGTTTATTGGATTCAGCTTCCAGAGGGCATCCGCGCGAGCAACGTCGTCAACATTTACATGGGATTTGCGGCCAAGGATCGCACTCTGTTCAGTGCCTCCACCACTGGCGAAGCTCCCGGTCTAAGCCCAACGTACGGCGAATTCGACAATGGCTCGCTTGTATTTCTCCGCTACGCTGATTTCCGAGGTAGTTCGCTGCCCGAGGGATGGTATAGCGGGCTGACTCCGGGAGGACGCGGCGAAGTTCGCATTGGCAACGAGTTTTCATCTCCCATTCCGGACGAGGAGGCGGTTCCGCTTTCTTGGGATCGGATTGGCAGGTCGGCGCCAACATCGCCGAAATGGATTTGTTGTCACAACAAACCACGCGCGGGCAGGAAATGCTTTTCGTCTGCAGTTCGAGCCCGCGCTACTTCCACTGGACGCCGGACTCAATCGGCTACCAGGATATGAGCGGCCTCGAGATCGAAGACAACAATTCAGGTACGCCTTCCGTTCGCGCCACCGCGACACCGAATCCCGCGCGATCCGCGGTGATCGGATTCCATGATGGGACTCTATTCGCTAACTATCAGCCCGTCGCTTCCGTCCAGACGCGAATTTGCGGCGGCGACTATCTTGCCACCACCGTGAACACCGGCTTCGACGCGTCCTTTTCCTTCGATTGGATCAGAATGAGAGTTCGGCCGCCAAATGGCGTCATGCCGGCCACGATATTCGGAGAGTTGAATTCCGGGGTAACTCGGACGCTAAACGCAAAGAACTAGCATCGAAGATCGACCCACGCAGGCTTTCAAGCGGGCGGCGCGATTCGCACGCACCCGCTCGTTACCCGTCATTTTCTAACCAGCCCGGTCGCGACGCGCCGCCGGTCGCAGCCGCCACGGGGCGCGGGGCCCGCCAGCCCCGTGCCCGGCCGCCGACATCTCCCTCTCGCGGCCCGTCCGCCTCCAGCTAAAGAAAGCGATGAATACTCCCAGCGACCAAAACATGGCCCCGCCGAGCAGCGCCACCGTCCCGCCGGGCAGCGTGTTGGTCGATGCGTCGTAAATCATGTACGAACCGAATGCAAGCATAGCGAGCGAAAGTACGATACAGATCGGCCGGTATTGGTCCACGGTCATGCCCTTTTCCTGATCCGCACTACTCCAATCTCGCCAACGCATTCGCGCCACAGAGCGCGACACTTCTCAAGCCATTTCCAGCGAGTAGATCTTTATTCAATCGCCCGGACTCCTCCACGCCGACTTTCTGAGTCGCGGGTTTCAAATAAAGTTTCTTGAGAGCGGCGCCGCAGGCACAAGCAGGATTGCAGGGTCCATCGTCTCGAGCGCCGACAATGACGTGAATTTCGCAGCGCACTCGGCGTTCGTACAACGCCAGACTTAGGCTCTCGCCATCCGCACCGGCGAAAGCTCCCGGGGCAATGTGGCCGTTCAATTCTATTGAAGTGGCCAATTCGGAAGCCGACGGCGCGAGGTCCGGGATGCGTGCTCGTCAAACTTCTGAATCGCCGGTCGAGAACGTACCCGCATGAGCGTTGAGTGAGCCTCAAAATTCCCCGCGGAACTTCGGCTGCCGACACGTCAGAAAATTCTGATACGCCCCAACCTTCAACATTGTTGCCCACACTGCCAGTGGTCTTACAGCGCTGTCTTGAACTGCTCGCCCTTGCAAGCAGGACGAAAACGTCGCTGGAAATCTTATGTTCGAGACTCAACTCCTACGATTGCTACGGGATTCGTGAGACTTGCGAACGGAGCCAAATGGATCCTCCTGCGCAGGTGCGGCCGCTTTCTTGCGATCCGCGTTTTCAGATCGCGCGAGAATTTCCCAAGCAGAGAAGCACAATCGGGGTCCAGTACTCGACTGATGCAGCCCGGCTACCTTCCGCACTAAGTTGAACCGATCGATCCGTCCTGGGCAGACGCTTCTGCGGTAAATCGAACGTCCTTCGTTTGACTATCTGTGCTGAGGAAGTCCCGAACTGAAGCGCTGAAACTGTCGCTTGGCGTCTCTCGATGTCTGCTTGGGATTAGAAGCAAAGCCCGTATTTATACTGATTGCATCTACCTTCGCCAATAGCTTAAACGCCTAGAGTCGGCGGGCTTCCCGTCTCAGCTCGACCATGCCGACACTAAATCTCGGAGGAAAATCAAAATGAATAAATTGCGTTTGCAGCTTGTGTCTTTAGCTTTGCTGTTGGGCCTGAGTTCGTTCTGCGCCACCAGAGGTGCCAGTCGCCATGGGCAAGCTGGCACTTCTCAGCCAGCGGCCCTTTTGACGAACGCGGGTCCGAATTCTGCGACTCCTTTCGCTGACGGCGGCGATCCAGCTCCGCTTCCAATGCCGCTTCCGCGCCTGGCGTTCGGATTAGTCCCCGACGGTGGCGATCCGGCCCCGCTGCCGATGCCGCTCCCGCGCCTGGCGTTCGGATTAGTCCCCGACGGTGGCGATCCGGCCCCGCTGCCGATGCCGCTTCCGCGTCTGGCGCTTGGATTAGTCCCCGACGGTGGCGATCCAGCTCCGCTGCCGATGCCGCTCCCGCGCCTGGCGTTCGGATTAGTCCCCGACGGTGGCGATCCGGCCCCGCTGCCGATGCCGCTCCCGCGCCTGGCGTTCGGATTAGTCCCCGACGGTGGCGATCCGGCCCCGCTGCCGATGCCGCTTCCGCGCCTGGCGTTCGGATTAGTCCCCGACGGTGGCGATCCAGCTCCGCTGCCGATGCCGCTTCCGCGTCTGGCGCTTGGATTAGTCCCCGACGGTGGCGATCCAGCTCCGCTGCCGATGCCGTTGCCCGGCCCGCGGCTCAAGCCACACGTCGCGTAGTGCATGATGGTTGACCAATGAGGGAAGGATGTTCGTCATCCTTCCCTCGATTCGTGCTAGCATCCCGCGCCAGCGGTGTGAGCTGAGTCGAGTCCAGTCAATGCCTGCCCACGCGCTCTGGTTCGCCACCATAGGCCTTGAAATCGTGCTGCTGGCACGCAGCATTTTCACAAGGCTTTTCTCAATTTATCCGGCCTTTTACACCTACGTTTTATTCGTACTTTTGCAGTCGGTTCTCAGATTTTCGGTTTACCATTGGTATCCCCAGTCGTATATGGCGTGCTATTGGTACACTGAATTCATCAGCGTTATCGTGGGGTGCGGAGTTCTTTTCGAGATCTACTGGAGGGGACTGGCCCCATTCCCGGGAACCGCGCGATTGGCGCGAAACGTGCTCGCTTTGGTTGTCGCCTTCGCTGCTGGAAAAGCACTGGTTGGCGCGATGCGCGGGCGGCTGTGGTGGCCGGCGCAGACAACGGCGGAATTGGAACGAAACCTTAGAGCCGTTCAGGCTAGTGCCATTCTGGGACTGGTAATTTTACTACTTGCTTATTCCATCCCTCTTGGGAGAAACTTGCGAGGAATTGTTTTGGGGTACGGCTTGTTCGTTTCGACGAGTTTGGTCAGCTTGACTGCGTTAGCCTATCTCGGACGCGAGATCGAGCGGCTGTGGTCTTATTCGCAACAGGTGTTTTACTTACTTGTACTTTGCATTTGGGCCGTGTCACTATGGACGCCTTCGCTTCAGCCGGGCTTGGCGTCACGCCCGGAAGTTGCGCCGAGCTATGAGGAAGCTGAGCGGAAGACCCGCGATCGCTTGAAACGCATTCGAATATTCTTTGGCCGGAAGAAGGATCGCTGAGAATGAGTGAAGGGGCTTCCATCGTCGCTCTAGTTTCCCTGACAGTGGTGGTAGTTGCGGGCTTGATTCTTCTGTGGCGCAAGCCGGCCGGCGCGCTAGATGAATTCGACCAAGCGGACCGCGGTGTTCTCGCAGGAGACGACCAATGGGCCGAATGTCCGCGCGCCACAATTGACCACATCTTCGGCACCGGTGATTTGGGGTTTGTGCGCGCCAAGGGTTCCGTTCGATTGTGCCGCGCCTTTGAGCGCGATCGCCGGCAAATTGCGCTGCACTGGGTATGGAGCGCCTTTGACGAAACTCATCGAATTATGGCCCGCCATTTTCGCGCCGTACGCGGCAGCCCCGATCTCAGTATCAGCCTCGAAGCCAAGCTCGTCGCGGAAGTCCTGCTGCACCAGATCTTGTGCCTGATGTTGGCCGCTGCGATTCGCCTGGCCGGCCCGGAAGGCCTGGCGCGTTTGGCCGGCGCCGTCGGCAATCTGCGGCATCAAGTCGGAATTGTCATCGAGGGATTCCCCGATTCCGCGCGCGGCGATTTCTCCAAAGATTCTGGCTTTCACATTCATAGCTGAGGACTGCCTTCGCCTTGACCTCCATGCCCTCCGCACTACCAACCAGCACCGTGGATGCAGCCCACGCGGACCTGCAGCGCCGCACTCTCGCGAAAATCCAGGGCAACTTTGCACGGCTCATTTATCTCGCTTCCACCCGCGATTACAATTCAGCCCGCTACTATCATTCCGGCCTGGCCGATCGCTATTCGCCCAATGTCGCCGAAAAAGCTCTCGAACTGGCGCATCGCCAAGTGTTCCGCGAACTGGCCACTTCCGCCCTGGCCGATCTCGCGCACGAACTCGAACTCTACATGCACTCGACTCGCGAAAATCCCTCGGATTTTTTCCGTGCCTGGCAGGACGTCGAGCCCTTTCGCGTGGTCGTGCCCATCGGCACGCATCCCACCAGCGCGGCTCTCTTTATCTCAAATGTCAGGTTCGCTTTGGCAGTGCTGCGGTCGAATCTGAAGGTCCCACAGGATCATTGAGGCGCATCGCCACGGCGGTCACTCGTCCCACGATTTCCGCCTCCGCACCGTACACGAATCGCCGGATCTTGCAGTGCGAAAGCGGATGCGGCATCAGCAGCAATTCCCTATCCTGAATCTCGCACCACGAACAAGCGTATCCATCCCGCAATTCGACGAAGTAAATCGGCCGGTCATATTCCGTGCGCCACGGCACAGCCTGAAATTTGCGCAGTTCCGTGTCAATCTGCACAAACGAGCCCGGCCGCAACAGCGGATACATGGTCAAATCCTGCAGCCCGATATAGCCGTACTTTCCGTGGCGAATGTCGAGACGCTGTATCAAAGCGATCGGAACGTCTCCCCAAATCTCGACCATCCGCGACAGCAAATTCGTATTCTCAAGGTTGAATCCGCGGTCGAACTGAATCGGAAACGAAACGGTCCTCTCGGGGTCGGGATCTTCAACGGTCACCAGATGCGTGTTGGGCAAACGCGCGGCCAGCTGCCGCTCCGGCAACCTCTGCAAATCCACGCCGAACAGCGCCACCAAGTCCGTGAACTTGAAGCGATAAATACTGCTCAGGCTGTACAGCTTGAAAATACTCGGCACCGAGCTCGAATTCTCGAGCTGCGAAAGCCACGGATTCGAAATCGCGAATTCCGGATTAGCCTCCAACTCGGCGATTTTTTGGCTTTCCTCGGCCACTTCGCGCACAGTGATCCCGAGCCGCAAACGAATATCGCGCAGCTGCTCTCCCGGCTTGCGAATGCTCGGTACCATGGCCCCAGATGGTACCCTGAGAGCGCACGCATCGCAAACCCCGGCCGGACCGAATCGGGAATTTGACTTCGGGGAACTTCTGCAGGGGTAGTACCATCTAACTTCTTACCAGACAGTATGATTGAAAGCCCCGAACCCGCCACACCAAGATTCACCGCGAAGAAGTTCTGGCTCTACACCTCGCCCATCCTCGCACTTCTGCTCGTCTATGTCGGATGGGTAATGCTCACCCGCTGGCAAGAGAACAACCAGTTGGAAGAAAAAGCCGCGCAGGAGGCGCGCGCGAAAGAGCGAGCGGAAGCCGAGCGCACGGTTGAAACGCTGGGTGGCAATGAATTCAATATTCTCAGCTTCTACGCTACGCCAGGGACGATTCGCCGCGGCGAATCGATCCAGCTCTGCTACGGAGTTTCGAACGCCAAAACGGTAACGCTAGATCCGCCAGTAGCCGAAATGTGGCCGTCAGTCAGCCGCTGCATCAACCTCTCACCCAGCAAAACAACGAACTACACGCTAACCGCCACCGACGCCCAGGGAAACAAGAAAACCGTCTCCCTCGAAGTAAAAGTTCATTGATCACGCAGAATCTGCAGCTGCCCGAGAATCATCACGCGAAAACGATCAAGCGTTTCCTGGTTTGTCAGGGCATGACTTTAGTCATGCCGAAAAGGCCGGCAAATCAATGCGGGTTCAGCCGCTGAGGTCTTGTTTCTCCGCTTCGCTCGCATGGCCCGCATCCCCTGACCTCACTCCCGGATGCGTGCGCGGCGAGAATCCTATCCGCGAACTGGTACACCACGGCCACACACTCGCATCCAACATTCACAAATTATGAGGAATATTTTGGCAGCCTCTAGCCGCCGCTACTAATGCTTCGGCCGGCTGGGGCTCTCGTCCAGCTCGTGATAGATGAAGTATCCGCCAACACCTGCGCCGACCGCCGCTGCCGACAGCAGGATCAGAACAAGCAGCTTCTTCCGGTTTCGCACAGCAGGAATCGTTCCCGAGCCGTTCTTCCCACCGCCCTGATCCTGCGCGTCCACGATCTGCACGCGATAGGATTGGCCGTCGCCGATCGAATGGGTATCGCCGTCGATCGAAATATCAAACGGTCCGCGGAAGCTCGTCACCACCAGCTCATTCGCGCCCACGATCGTCACGCGCCCATGCGACGCTTCGCCCGAACGCGATCGCACCGTCGCCCCCAGCGCGCTCAACTCGACGATATCCGATGAGCCCGAAGCAAATCCGGCTGTGCCATGCTCGAGTTCAGCGTGAATTCCGCTCGAAGAATCTTCCAGGCGTGAACTGCTCGCGGACATCAAATATAGCTGCGCGGTTCCGGCTCGCAGCCGGATCGACCCGGTCGAATCCGTGTCAATCGTATCGCCGGGATAGACCGTCGCTCCCACCGCCGCCGCCGCGCGGTCCAGCCGCGCCGCCTGCGACTGCGTCACGGTTCCCAGCGGCTTTTCCGCCGCTCCCGCGATAGGCAGGTTCACCAACGTCCCAATCAGCACCGCTGTAAGACATGCGCGAAGTGCAAATCGCACATTCCACCTCCAAGAGGGCCAGAAGTAATCTAAGCCTGTGCCTGTTACGTGTCAATCACTCTCTTCCGGTCAGTTATCCCCCTGCAAGGGCTCCGCGACCGCCCGCCACGGCACCCGAGAGCGCGCCGCAGCCCTGCCATGGCGTGTCTTGCCCGGAGCGAAGTCCAAGGGTAATCATCCTTCTAAGCCCGCAACACAAAAGCGGCTTCACAGGCCGCGGAAAAAAGCCCAAACGTTGTCATCCCGAACCCCCTTTAGGGGTGAGGGATCTGCATTTGCATTTGCATTTGCATTTGCTTTTGCTTTTGCTTTTGCTTTTGCTTTTGCTTTTTGACTTCGTAGGGGCGCCGCTCGCTGCGCCCTCCGACGACCTCACCGCAAAATCAAAGCGTCGCACGACGGCGGACTCCGTCCCGTGACATCATCTTCGGCTTTTCCGCAATCTCTTCAACCGCTGAGGTCCGCTGGACGTGGCCTCAACCACCCCGCTAAGATCCCGGAAACCTCACGGATTCGCCCCAGCCTCCTTCAATGACTTCTCCCGAATAGACTTAAACTCCGCATTCGCCTTCCACTCCGGCATCTTCTTAGCATTCGCCACGCGATATCCCACCAAAAAGTAAAGCTGGCAATCCTCCACCGCCCCGCTCAAATCCCAATCCTCCTTAATCTTATCGCTAGGCTTGTGGTAATCCTCAGCCGTGAATTTCTGCCGCGTCTTCATCCCCCAACCTTCAGGCTTGCCGATAAAATCCACTCCCGCATCGGGATCAAACGCCGGCACTCCCACCTTCGCAAAGCTGAAATGATCCGAGCGATAATAAAATCCCTTCTCCGGCTCAGGATCAGGATCGACGCGCCGCCCCTGCTCCCGCGCCACCGCCGCCACCACATCATCCAACGTAGATTTCCCGTTCCCCACCACAGTAATGTCGCGCGTTCGCCCCCAAACATTCATTCCATCCATATTGATGTCCGCAGCCGTAGAAGCAATCGGATAAAGCGGATGCTCCGCATAGTATCGCGAGCCCAGCAATCCCTGCTCCTCCGCCGTAACCGACAGAAACAGCATCGTCCGCTTCGGCGGCACCTTCAATTGCTTGTAAGCCCGCGCAATCTCCAGCAGCGCCGCCGATCCCGAAGCATTGTCCAGCGCTCCGTGATAAATCTTGTCTCCATTCACCTCCGGCCCTATTCCGAAGTGATCCCAATGCGCGGTGTAAACCACGTACTGATTCTTCAATTTCGCATCGCTCCCCGTCAGCTTGGCGATCACGTTGTGCGATTCAATCGGCTGCAATTTGTTGTGAATCTGGATGCTCGCCTTCATCCCCAGCGGCACAGGCTGGAAATCCGCACTCACAGCTTTTTGCTTCAGCGTCGCGAAATCAAGCCCCGCAGCATGAAACAGCGCCTCCGCCTCCTCATGCGTAATCCAACCCTCCACCGCCACGCGATTCATATTCTTATCCGCCGACGCCAAATCAAACTGCTCCCCGCTCCAGCTATTGCGCACCACTTCCCACGGATACCCGGCCCGCGCCGTCTCGTGCACGATAATGCAGCCCGCCGCCCCAAGTTGCGCCGCCTTCTCGAATTTGTAAGTCCACCGCCCGTAATAAGTCATAGCCTTGCCGCCAAACATCTTCTCGTCCGCCACCGGCGGATCGTTAATCAGCACCACAATCACTTTTCCGCGCACGTCCACGCCCTTGAAGTCATCCCACTTATACTCAGGCGCCTGCACGCCATATCCAACAAACACCATCTCCGCATTATCCAAGCTCACCGAATCCACCATCCGCTTGGTCCAAGCCACGAAATCCTTCTGAAACGCTGCATGAAGCGTCGTATCGTGCCCCGAAAACGTAAGCTCCATCCCAGGATCAGGCTTGATCCCCACCAGCGGCACCTTCTGCAAATAAGTCCCATCAGGATTCCCAGGCTCCAACCCAAACTCGCGATACTCCTTCTCCAAATAAGCGATGCTCAAATCTTCGCCCCGAGTCCCAGGCCCCCGCCCCTGAAACTCATCCGATGAAAGCGTCTTGATGTGCGCAAGAATCCGCGAAGCCTCAAACGATTTGACTCCATCCTCAGCCGGACTCTGCGCCAGCACCGGCGCCAAAAAACCAACGCCAATCGCCGCGATCACCGCCGCGCAAAAAATCAATCCCCGCCCACCCACAAATTTAGATTTCATCTCACTCTCCCAAGTCCGTCGAATCACAAAAACTAAATGGCTCTGTTGACTTCCGAGGCGGTCGTTGAATTTCTCCGCCGTAGGGGCGCTGGCTTGCTGCGCCCGCGGGAGTAACGGCTGCGAATACGTCAGCCATTTGCTTCCGCACAACCCGATCGGGGTGTTTATGTATTCCATCGGCCTCGGTAATCGGCGGGATGTCAAACGCGCCGAACTGAATTGTAGTCTAAGCTGTGTGGCCCCGTAGGGGAGGGTCTTCAGCCCTCCCGCCGTTCGGCCCCACTCTCTCGCCAATCTTCCAACTCATATTTGCACTCGACGGGTCCACGAAGACGCACCGCACACGAATCCTCAACTCTCAAGCTTGTACTTCGTAGAAGCCAAAACATAAAGCCTCCGCCACACAAACCGATTAATCGTCACCACCATCGCCGCCATCAAAAGCGTAGCCGCAAGCAAAACCCGCGAGCTTCCACTATCCGTCGCGCTGCTAATCACCGCCCCAAGCCCCACCGTCGAAAACGTCTGCCCATGAAAATGAAAATACTCAGCCACAATGCTCGCATTCCAAGCCCCGCCGGAAGCCGTGACCAACCCGGTGACCAGATAAGGAAAAATCGCCGGCAGAAAAAGTTCCCGCCACTTCTCCAACTTCCCGAACTGAAAAATCCCGCACACTTCTTTCAAGTCGGAGGGAATCGCCGAAGCACCGGCAATCACATTGAAAAGGATGTACCACTGCGTCCCCAGCAAAAGCAGCACGATCGACCCAATTCCCAGCCCGCCGCCCACGCGTATCAGCAACAGCAGAATGATCGGAAAGAGCGCGGTAGCAGGCACGGAAGCCGCGATCTGCGCGATCGGCTGCATCACCGCCGACAGCCGCGGATTCAAACCGATTACGACTCCAGCCGGTATCGTCCACAGCGCCGCCAAAAGCAGCGTGAATTCCACGCGCAGAAATGTCGCCCCCGCCCCCACAAAAATACCGCGGATTTCCGGCCCGCTGACCGTCACCAGCAGCGCCGTCATCCGAATAAACTCATACCCGATGCCCAGCACCAGAAGCGTGAGCACAACCCGCCCAATCATCTTCCGGACTTTTCCCGCTGCTCCGCCCTCGCGCTCCTGCGACGCGCCTTTCGCAAAGTACAAACTCAACCGCTCCCGCAGCGGCCGCACCGACACCTGCGCTACCAGCGGCACAATCTTCGATTGCCGCAGAAAATCCAGCACGTAAGAGTGCGGCGACTCGATCGCTTCCACTTGCTCGAATTTGAATTTCTCCGCCCAGGCAATGATCGGCCGCCAGATCAGCTGATCCATCAGCACGATCACTCCTACCATCGTCACAACTCCCCAAATGATCGCCCGCGTATCGCCCGCATTCGCCGCCGTCTGCAGATACGAACCCAGCCCGGCCAGACGCAGGTCGCGGTTTTGCAGCACGAACATTTCGCACGCCATCAGGAAAAACCATCCGCCCGCCACCGACATCATCGAATTCCACACCAGCCCGATCGTCGCGAACGGAAGCTCCATCTGCACGAACCGCTGCCACCAGCTCCAGCGGTAAATCTCCGCCACTTCGCGCATCTCCCGCGGTATCGATTTCAGCGAGGAATAAAAGCTGAACGTCATGTTCCACACCTGCCCGGTAAAAATCAGCAGAATGGAACCAAGCTCGATCCCGAATTGCCGCGTGGGAAAAAGCGCCACCATCGCCAGCATCACGCCGGGCAGAAAACTCAGCACAGGAATCGACTGCAGCGTGTCGAGCAGCGGAATCAAAAAGCGCTCGGCCTTCGCGTTGTACGCGGCAACATACCCATAGATGAGAGTGAAAATCAGGCTCACGAAATACGCGAGCATAATTCGCAAAAGCGAAAACATCGCATATTTCGGCAGCGCGCTCAGCGAAAGTTGAATTTCCGGCCGCACGCTGACCGGCGCGATCCAATAATGAGTGAGTGACAGCAGTGCATAGAACGATGCCAATCCCGCAAAAATGATCGGCAAATCCCGCAACATCGACGGCACGCCCGCAGGCAGCTTTCCCCACGCAGGCACTCTCGGCGCTGGATTTTCCGGACTCGTCATTCAGCCACTGCTCTCAACTCGGTTTTCCGGTTGGCGCGGCGTGATAAAGCCGCAGGCGGTCGTTCTCTGAATCGTATTCGAAGATTTCGGCGTACCGGCCCCAGTTCAACGCCGTATCCACCTGCTTCTTCGTTTCTTCCTCGGGAATGTATTCGTCGAGAATGTCGTGGAAAAATTCGATCGGCATGGCGTGATCCGACTTGCTCTCTAGCGTGGTCTTGATCTGCTGCAGCAACCCAACGTGTGCCAGAATCGCCTCGCGGAACAAAATCTTGCGCGAGCGAATGTCCGCTTCGGCGAATTCCTTCCCCTTGACCGTGAGGACCACATCCCCCTCGCGCACCGTTACAAATCCGAGCAGCACACTCGCATCAATGATGGGCAGCAAGTCGTCCACTTCCAGAAGCAACTCCTCGGCGATGTGGTACATGTCCTCTTCGCCTTTGCGATCGTTCAATAGCTCCAGCAATCCCGCCACTCCGCCCGGCCGCGCATGAGGCAGCATTTGCGGCCGCGGCTTCCGCACTCCAGCAGTCGCCGATGGCGGCGCGAGATCCAGCTCTGGCTGCGTCATGACTTTGTAAATGTAATCCACGTACAGAACAAAGGTCGGCGACTTGCGGTCTCGCGGCTGGCGCAGCGGAATGTGAAAGTCCGCGCGAATCTTTGCCGGGTTGCGCCCCAGCACGATAATGCGGTCGGCCAGCAAAACCGCTTCCTCAATATTGTGCGTCACCAAAAAAATCGCCCGCGTGGGAATTTTCTTAGCCAGCCACAGCTCCATCAACTCGCCGCGCAGGTTTTCCGCCGTGAGCACGTCCAGCGCCGAGAACGGCTCATCCATAAACAAAATCTCCGGCTCCACCGCCAGCGCCCGCGCAAATCCCACGCGCTGCTTCATTCCTCCCGACAATTCCTTCGGATAAGCAGTCTCGAAATTTTTCAAACCCACGGAGTCCAGCGCATGAAGCGCCCGCTGCCGCCGCTCCTCCTGCGCCATCCCCCGCGCCAGCAGCGGCGTCTCCACGTTTTCGAGCACCGTCAGCCACGGAAACAACGCGAAGCTCTGAAACACAATCGCCACATTCGGCCGGCACTGCGGCATCGGCTTATCGTGCCAAAGCACTTCTCCGCCCGAGGGCATCATCAACCCGGAAAGCATTCTCAACATCGTTGATTTTCCGGAGCCCGATGGGCCAAGCAGCGCCACGATGCTGTCCGCCTCGATCGACAAATCCACCGGCGCGATCACCTGGATCTGCCGCCCATCCGGCTGCTGATAACTCTTCTCGATCTGCCGCGCCTCGATGATGTGCTTCGGCGCGACGGGCCGGACGATCGCCACGCTCCCTTCCGCAGGCTCAGCCATCGGAATGGCCGGCTCCGCCCCTGCGACGCGCGTCGCATCCAACTCATTCATTAAGCTCTGCCACGCTTCTTCAGGCAGCGCGTCAAGGAACAAATCGCGATCCGCCGGATTCATCGCGTCCACGATCTGGTGCATCTCCGGCCCCGGACGCGAGTGCAACAGCACGTAAGCGTGAAAATAAGTGAAGCACCCAATCAAGGAAGCCGCGAACTCGATCGGCATCGCACGAAACAACGTCCGCTGCTCTTCAAACGGCAGCGTCATCATGAAATCAGCCACAACCGCAGCGTCCGCCTCGACCAGAATGTCTACCGCAGCATTCCAGCGGCCCTGGCTGCAAAGATCCCGCACCGTCTCAATCCGAGGGAGTGTCATAAAGCGCTATAGGCTACTACGAATTCGCGCGGAAGCACCGCTGCCGCGTCAGATTCATTGTGCCCAGCGTTCAAGACGCGTAAAATACGCAGGCCCAAGATAAAAAGCGCTGATTCCGCTCTGCCTCAAAAACCGTGCGCGGGTCCGCAGCAAATCAACGGCTACGATAAATTTCGGAGGAGTGCGGATGAGATTGCTTCGTCGATTTTTGTGTGTAGCGATCGCAGCGCTGGCCATCACCGTTGTAGCTCAGGCGCAGGATATGCAAGAAGGCCGCCTGCTGCGCTTCCCCGACGTTTATAAAGACAAAATCGTATTCAGCTACGCCGGAGACCTCTGGCTCGTCCCCACCAGCGGCGGCATCGCTCGGCGCATCACCACCAATCCCGGCCTCGAGCTTTTCCCAAAATTCTCTCCCGACGGCTCCCACATCGCCTTCACCGGCCAATATGACGGCAATCCAAACGTCTACACCATTCCCGCCGAAGGCGGCGAGCCCAAGCAATTGACCTTCGAAACTCCCGCCATCGTTTTGCCCGAACGCATGGGCATGGAAAACGAAATCATCAATTGGATGCCCGACGGCAAGAGCATCCTCTTTCTCTCGCGCCGCGAAACTTTCAATTCCTGGTTCGGCCGCCTCTTCACCGTTCCCATCGAAGGCGGCCTTCCCGCGCGCCTCCCCATCGACAAAGGCGGCCTCACCTCCTTCTCCCCCGACGGCAATCAAATCGCCTTCAATCGCATCTTCCGCAATTTCCGCACCTGGAAGCGCTACACCGGCGGCATGGCCCAGAGAATTTCCATCTACGATTTCAAGACCAATCATTACGAGCAGATCGACAGCGACTATCAGGGCGCGGACACCTTTCCGATGTGGCGCGGCGACACCATCTATTTCGACTCCGATCAAGGCCCCGATCACCGCATGAATCTCTTCGCCTACAGCACCAAGACCAAGCAAGTCCGCCAGCTCACGCATTTCACCGAATTCGATGTGAACTGGCCCAGCCTCGGCACAGATTCAATCGTCTTCGAGAGCGGCGGCTTCCTCTATCTCTTCGATCTCTCCACCGAGCAAGCCAAGAAAGTCACCATCTACCTGCCCGGAGATCTCGACTTCGCCAGAAAACATTGGACCAACACCAGCAAGTTGATTTCCTCGTTTGATCTTTCTCCGGATGGCAAACGCGCCGCCTTCAGCGCCCGCGGCGATGTCTACACGGTTCCCGCAAAGGAAGGAACCATCCGCAATCTCACGCGCACCCCGGGAATCCGCGAAGAAAATGTCGCCTGGTCGCCCGATGGCAAATGGATCGCCTACCTCTCCGATCGCACCGGCGAAGAAGAAATCTATCTGATGCCGCAAGACGGCATGGGCAAAGAAGTCCGCATCACCACCGACGGTTCCATGCACCGCTTCCAACCCGTCTGGTCTCCCGACAGCAAAAAACTCCTCTACGCCGATAAATCTAATCGCCTCTTCTACATCGACATCGACGAAAAAAAGCCCGTGCAAATCGATCAGGGCAAATATGCCGATCTCACCGATTACAATTGGTCGCCCGACAGCAAATGGGCCGTCTACGCCAAGGCCGCCGAGAACAACAATCCCGTAATTTATCTCTACTCGCTCGCCGACAAAAAAATCTCCGCGGTCACCACCGATTTCAACGGCAGCGTCAATCCCGTCTTCGATCCCGACGGCAAATATCTCTATTTCCTCTCCGCCCGCGATTTCAACGAAGTCCTCGGCGTGATCGATTTCGAATTCGCCAATCCCAAAGCCGTCCGCGTTTACGCCGTAACCCTGCGCGCCGACACGCCTTCGCCCTTCGCCCCGCAAAGCGACGAAGTCGATCTCAAAAAGCCCAACGCGGACGAAAAGGAAGAAGCCAAGCCCGCCGCCAAAGAAACCAAAGAGAAAAAGCCCGAGGAAAAGAAAGCCGAAGAGAACAAGCCGGAAGAAAAGAAGGAACCCTTCCGCATCGATCTCGACGGCATTCAAAACCGCGTCGTCGCCTTTCCCACTCCTCCGGAGGTTATGTCGGGCCTCACCGCCTCCAAAGGCTTCGTCTTCTATGTCACCGCGCCGATCATCGGCCTCTCCGGTCCGCTCTCCGGCGAAGGCTTCGCCATCCACATCTTCGATTTGAAAGAGCGCAAGGACGCCGTCCTCATCAACGGCACCACCGGCTACGCGCTCTCACATGACGGCAAAAAGCTGCTCTACTCCTCTCCTGAAGGCGGCGGTCTCGAAGTTCCCGGCGCCGTCCCGCCCACCACGCACGCCGCGAACACTTACGGAATCGTCGATGCAACTCCGCCCACCGCGGGCCCGCACAAGGTCGGCGACGGAGAACTGAACCTCGCCACCATGCAAGCCGAAATCGATCCGCGTGCCGAGTGGAAAGAAATGTTCGAAGAAGTTTATCGCCAGGAGCGCGACTATTTCTTCGAGCCCTCCATGAACGGCGTCGACTGGGCCAAACAGCGCGACAAATACGCGCAACTCCTGCCCTACGTCGCCGATCGCTACGACCTCACCTACGTCCTCGGCGAATTCATCGGCGAACTTTCGAATTCCCACACTTATGTCGGCGGCGGC
Organism: uncultured Acidobacteriota bacterium; assembly: GCA_963841235.1. Lineage (GTDB taxonomy): Bacteria > Acidobacteriota > Terriglobia > Acidiferrales > UBA7541 > Palsa-147. The sequence continues at coordinate 313,722 of CAWJBU010000008.1, forward strand.
GACTCTCCTGATCTGCATCCGGTCAATACCGGCCTCCTCGGCGTCGATTTCGATCTCGATTCCGCCAACGGCCTCTACCGCTTCAAGAAAATTTATCCCGGCGAAAATTGGGACGCCCTACTGCGCTCGCCCCTCACCGAGCCCGGCGTTGACGTCAAGCAGGGCGACTACCTGCTCGAAGTCAACGGCCGCCCGCTGAAATCGCCGCAAAATCCGTACGAATTATTCGTCAACACCGCCGACGAAAACGTCGCGCTAACCGTCAACTCCAAACCCTCCTCCGACGGCGCACGCCGAGTCGTCGTCAGAACCATTCCCACCGAATTCAGCCTCCGCGAACTCGACTGGATCGACACCAACCGCAAAAAAGTCGAGCAAGCCACCGGCGGCAAAGTCGGCTACGTCTATCTCCCCGACATGGAAGCGGCCGGCCTCAACGAATTCGTCAAACAATTTTTCCCGCAAGTCCGCAAGCAAGGCCTCATCTTCGATGTGCGCTACAACGGCGGCGGCTTCGTCGATCAAATCATCTTCGAGCGCCTGCGCCGCATCCTCGCCGGCATGGACACGGCCCGCAATTCCGCCAGCACCACCGAGCCGCAAATCGTCTTCTACGGCGCGATGGCCTGCATCACCAACGAATACGCGGCCTCCGACGGCGACTTCTTCACCTACTTTTTCAAGCACTACAAACTCGGCCCGGTAATCGGCATGCGCACCTGGGGCGGCGTTCGCGGAATCCGCGGCGAAATCCCGCTGATGGACGGCGGCTACGTCACGCGCCCAGAATTTTCGCTCTACGGCCTGGACAGCCAATGGCTGATCGAAAATCACGGCGTGCAACCGGACATCGTCGTGGACAACACGCCCGACCAGGTAATGGCCGGCCACGACCCGCAGCTAGAAAAAGCCATCGACATCGTGATGAAGGAGATTCAGGAGCACCCGAAAAAGCTCCCGCCGCCACCACCAGATCTACCAGCCTACCCGCCCGGCCCGGGTTTCTAGTCGGGCTGATATCGGGACGGGTGCCTCCGCCTAGGCGGACGCCGAAGTTGCGCGTGGGGCTTTTCGGCCCCTACTTCTCCGCCCGTAGGGCCCGGTCTTCAGCCGGGCCTCTTCCGCCGTCGACAGTCTCTTTGCTGTCATCCTGAGCGAAGTTAAGGATCTGCGGTTTCCCTCGCCGGGCGACTTCCGCCCGCGACTGATTGGCTTTCGGTCCTCTTGGGCGCGCTAAAAAGGGCCGTTTTCACGCGATTAGAAACGGCATCTGTCCTTTGTTTTCAGAAACTTACGGCGATTTCTAATAATTTAGCACGCGATTAGAAATCGATTGAGGCGTTCCGAGCGGCACTCCCTCAGCGGCTACAGCCATATTGATTTCGCAGCACTTGCGGCATCACTTCCGGGTGCCTCCGCCCAGGCGGACGCCGACGTCGAGCGTAGGGGTTCTGACCTTTCCGCGGTGCTATCCAACCTCCAACCACAAATCTCTAACCTCCAGCACTTCGGCCAACCACGCCGTTATTCTGAACGTGACGTCGCACTATCGTTAACGGTACATCAGTACCAAAATCCAACGCCCTCGCCCCGATCGAAGCAAGGCTAAGGCTCCCTGCAACTCAACGAGGGGGTAACGCGCGAGAAGGCAAAGATCCGAGGACTGATTCTATCGGTCGGTAGTTCCTGATGCGGGCGAAAAAGCCAGTAAGGCAAGATTCAAAGGCGGGGCCGAAATCCCCACCCTCGAAACCCGCGAGGATGGGGCACCCTGAAAAGCAAACCCGCCGGAAAAGGCTGGCCCACCCGCCGGGCGATATTATCAAGAACGGATAAGCCGTCTCTAGTAAATATTCGTGGGCGGTTGGCCAGCCGCGTCCGCCAGGTTTGCACCTGAGGGTCTCCAACCCTCCACATCGAGGGTGGGGCAGATTCCCCTCCGATTCCCTGCAATTCCTTGCGCGATTTTAGGGGCTGGGGGCTGGAGTCAATAGGCTGGAGGTTGGAACGGCGAGAGACGAAGCAATTTAAAATTTGAAATTTCAGATTTGAGAGACGGCGACGGCATTGAGGCGGGGCCGAACGGCAGGGGCCGAAATGCAGATTCCCTCGAAGGACTCGGGACAGGCTCTTCCTGCCTCAGGATGACAGCGCGAGCAGGAGACGGTGGAAGACGGAGAGAAGCAGATTCCTCACCGCCGAGGCGGATTCGGAATGACAGTCGTGAGACGGGGCCGAAAAGCGGGCGGGGGTAAACGCCCGCCCCTACAATGGCCGGGACGAACGGCGACACCGAGACCCACGCGCGATACCGGCGTACGCCTGGGCGGAGGCGCACGGCGGAGAGGAAAAAGCAGATTCTTCGGCGGACGCCTCAGAATGACAAATGTAAGAGGATGAACCGGCTGGCCCACACGGACTTGATCAGTGGAAAATGTTGCTTACGATTCGCGAGAGGCAGCGCAGGGCCTGCGTTGGGTGTTCTGCGCGGGCGTCGCGGCCGAAGTGGAAACTCAGGCTGATGCCTTCGAGATCGACTGAACGCGGGCCGCCGGGATAAATGCGCCGCGGATGAAGGTCCAGCGAACCGCCATAGCCCAACGGATCGAGCTGCACGTTCTGAATGAAAACCGTGCTCTGAAAGCCGTTTAGTTGCAGGCGACCGCTCCAGAGACGGATGAGCGGGACGCTCGATTCCGTGAAAAGCAAAGTTTTGACCTCGTACATCGGAGGAAGCGGCGGCACGGTGTAGCCAATTCCATTGGCGCCCGCGGGCTGAAGACTGAACTGGGCAGCGGTATTGCCGGGATCCTGATACTGCAGGAAGGAGGCGTGCAGCGACGAGGTCGAAACTGGACGGAGCATGGCGATGGCCGGCGCAGCGTGTGCTTGCACTTGGACGATCTGAGGCTGCCGCTTTTGTGCTGCCGCCGGCGCGAGGCTACCCAAGAAAATTGCGAGTAGCACGATGAACCATTTGTACGTCACCGGATTTCTTCTTCGCCGTGAGAGGAACCAGACGGCTGCGACTGAAATAAGCGTACTCGGGACAGGCTTGGCTGTCTGTTCCAATTTGCACACATACAGATGTGTTCTATTCCGGACAGACTGCTAACTCTGGGCGCGTTAACCTGCTGAAGGGTCAGATTTTCCGGGGTCTCCAGCTCCGCCTCCCCGAGGCAAACATGGCCATCCTCGCAAAATCCGGAATCGAGACGCTTCTCGTGCTGCTCGCGACTTCCTCGGCAGTCTTCGCGCAAAATAACGCGCCGGATCAACAGCAAAATCACGGCAGCGGCCTGGACGCGCGTCAGATCGTGGCGCTGTCGATCGCGGCCACCGAGCGCAGTTGGCAGGCGCGCGATCATTACATTTACATGGAGCGCGACCAGGATCAGCGCCTGGACTCGCTCGGGCACGTGAAATCGGAAACTGTGGAAGTCAACAAAGTCATTGTCGTCCATGGCGCGCATTTCGAGCAGCTCATCGAACGCAACGGGCAGCATCCCTCGGCCGCGGAGCAGAAGAAAAGCAGCGAGGATCTCGACAAGCTAAAGCATGAGTCGGCGGACGGACAGGCTGCGCGGCTGAGCAAGGATCAGGACAACAGGGCATTCCTGCGCGACGTGCTGGAGGCCTTCGACTTCCGGCTGATCGGCGAAGAGGCGATCGACGGCAGGCCGGCCTACGTGCTGCAGGCCACGCCGCATCCCGGCTATCGCGCGCACGGCAAGTACGGCAAGTTCCTCTCGAACGTGGAAGGCAAACTGTGGATCGACAAGCAGGACTTCGGCTGGATCAAAGTTGACGGGCAGGTGACGCAGTCATTTTCGATCGGCCTGCTCATCGCGCGAGTGCAGCGCGGCTCGCACATTATCTTCGAGCAGATGTCGATCGGCGACGCGGTGTGGGTGCCGAAGCGCCTGGAAGTGCGGGCGAGCGCCAAAATTCTTTTCCTGAAGACTCTCGACATCGAGAGGATCCTCACTTACTCGGAGTATCGCCCGTCGGCGGATAGCTCGTACTCTGAGACCAGATAACGGTAGCTCGTCGCGACGCGCGAGCGATCGCCAACTTTGGCTTCCCGGTGAAATCAAATGAGATTCGAAAGTGTATCAATGTGAACAGAAGTCCGCGTGCGCCTCGCATAGGATGCAGGCTGCGGGGGAAGTGGATCGACTCTTCTGCGGACCAGTTAACCAGCTTCCTCTGACTTAGGGGGATTCAAATGGGAACAATCCTAATCATTCTGCTCGTGGTGGTTTTGCTGGGCGGCGGGGGCTGGGGATACAACCGTTGGCGCGGGAACTAGAGCGTTGCCGGTTTCAGCAGTAAAGATGCAATCGCGAATCGCTGGCTGCTAAACGGCCTCGCGGTTCGCGAGATTTTCGCAGCAGGCATTGTGGCGCGCGGTGAAGCCGAAGGGCGATTCGCTGCGTGCCGGAATTCAAATTGATTCATAGGAGAGAAAAAAATGAAGCCGAGCACTAAGAATGAAGTGGAAGGCGCGATTCACGAAGTGAAGGGCAAGATTAAAGAAACAGTGGGCCGTGTGACCAAAAATCCCAACTTGGAAGCCGAAGGCATCGGAGAACGGATTGGAGGGAAAGGTCCAAAAGAAAATCGGCCAGGTGCAAAAAGCCGTCGAAAAACCGTGAAGCCGCTGTGATTTCGCACACATCGAGCCGCGACGGCGTTTAGTTTGCAGCCGTCTAGTTTGAATCAAGGAATCGATCGAAAAATTGGAGGAACGTGATGGACCTAGCATCGCTAAGCACAACACAGATACTCGCCATTGTCCTCGCCGTTGTCGTGGTGGTGGCCGCGGGCATTGGCATTTGGCTTACGATTCGTAAACGCCGGACGGGAAGACTGCGCACGCAGTTTGGTGGCGCTGAATATAGCCGCGCCGTGAAAGAAGGCGGCGGCCGGCGAAAAGCAGAAGCGGTGCTCGACGAGCGTGCAGCTCGAGTGGAGCGCTTGCAGATCCGGCCGCTCGCAGCCGGCGATCGCGCGCGGTTTATCGAGTCGTGGGCCAGAATCCAGGCGCGCTTCGTTGACGGCCCCGGAAGCGCAATCACGGATGCCGACCAACTCGTGGGCGACGTGATGTCCACGCGCGGCTATCCGGTAAGCGACTTCGAGCAGCGCGCCGCGGATATTTCCGTGGATCATCCTCTGGTTCTCGAAAACTATCGTGCAGCGCACCAAAGCGCGCTGCTTCAGACGAAGGGGCAGGCCAGCACCGAGGATTTGCGCCAGGCCATGATTCATTACCGTACGCTATTTGAGGAATTAGTCGGCGAACCAGAGTTGGCAGCGAAGGCTGTCTCGTAGCCGCAGATCAAAGAGCAGACGGCTCGTTGGAACGGTGAGAGCGCCAGAGATGTCGGCGAGCGGCGCGCGTGGGAATTGGGAAAACGTCGCTCGACTAGGAGAATTATGCAAAAAAGGCGATTCAGCTCCTGGCTGGTATTGGCAGTGCTTCTGGCATTGCCCGCGTTCGCTCTGTCGCAAGTTGCGCAGCAGAGCTTGACGCTGATGATCACCGGACGGCCGGGAGTCGCGGCAGTTGTGCAGATGAACGGCCGCTCCTACATCGAAATCGAGGCGCTCGCGCGTGTGGCGAATGGCTCGCTGAGCTTCAAGGGAAATCAGATCACATTGTCGTTGCCTGCTGCGACCGCGACCGCGTTACCGGCTGTTGCCGCTGCCGCCGAACTCATGAATCAGGGATTCTCGAGGGAGTTCTTGAGAGCCGGCATCGAAGAAATGGCCGCGGTCCGGGAATGGCGAAGCGTGCTGACGCTCGCGGTGCAACATGGCTATCCGGTGACGGAGGACTGGTTGAACATCTATCGCGTGCAAGCGGCAAAGTGTCTCACGCTGGCCACCGTCGCCGCGTCCACCGATTCTGATCGCGGCGCTCTAAAACTGTTTACCAACGAACTCGACAACATGCAGAAGTTGAGCGACAAGATTTTGGATTTGCACAAATCCATGGACTTCATCTCTCCCGACACGCTGAATAATGATCCGCTGGACCAGCGCATCCTCGACTGCGCCCACGCGCTAGCGTCCATGGCCGCCGGCGGCCAGTTTCAAGATGATGGCACATGCCATTAAATCGAATCTGAAGGCGACAAGGAGAGTGGCGCAGCATTCGTTATCGAATCTGGGTCTGTGGGCGCCGCGCCTTTCCCGCGGGCGCGTGGCGCACCCGGCAAGGTAGATGGTTTCACCCCTCGGCTTCGCGCGGGGCACCACGGCGGCAACGCCTCAGAGCGACTTCAGGAATGCGATCACGGCTTCCTGCTCCTCCTTGTTTAGCTTTTCGAATTGCTGGGTTACGTGGCGGGCTTCGCCAGCGTGACGCATTATGGCTTCGCGGAACGTCGCGGATTCGCCGTCGTGCATCAGGCGCGGGCGCAGGCGGACGCCCCAGAGCGGAGCGGTGCGAATTTTGTTGCGGCTGCCCTCGAAGTCCTGGTGCGAAAGATAGGACGACATCTGTTGGAACACTTTGTTGCCGTAATGCTCGCGGGTGGCCTGCAGGATGCCGTCGCCGGTGCCGACGTCGTGCATCAGGAAATCGCCGTAGGGATGGAAGGTGACGGAGCCGAGCGCGGCGGGAATGGTGAACATGCCGCCGTTGATTTTGGTGCCGGCGGGAGCGGTGGTGAGCGATTCGACGTGGCAGGTGGCGCAGCCGACCTTGGCGAACAGCGCGGCGCCTTGCTGCGCGGCCGGAGTGGCGGCGAGTTGCGCATCGCGCGCGGGGGCTTTGGTGGCGCGAATGAAACGCGCGAAGCGATCGATGTCGGAGAGGCCGTCGGGGCCGGGCGTGTCGTTCGGCTCGGTCGCCGTGTTGCAGAGATTGGTGACTTCGTCGGGCTGTAGGCGATTGGTGATGCCCATTTCGTTGAGGTAAGCGTCGCCGGAGAATGACAGCAGGCTGGCGTGCTGATCTTTCCAGCCGAAGCGGCCCACGCCCATCTGTCCGGGCGCTTCGACGATAGGGACCTGGAGAATTTGGCCGCAGATTTTTTTGTGCGAGGTCTTGCACTGCTTCTGGGCGAGATCGATGAGCGTTTGATCGGCGAGCGCTTCGACGAAGCCATCGCCCAAAAGATTCAGCGAAAGGCGGAAGGTGCGGATCGTTTCCGTGTCCGGAACGCGCTCTTGAATTTCGTTGGCGGGAAAGGCGGCGTTGGGACAGATTGCGCGATCGTTGACCAGCGAGCGGCCGGAAATTACTTCTGCGCCGTGAGCGATGGGGATGTCGGGATTGCGGAAGTGGCCGTCGGGGGCATTGTGGCCGACGCGCAATTCAGTCACCTGCGAGGCGGCGCCCGAAACCGGGCTCTGGTGACACTCGCGGCATGATTGCGCGTTGTAGAGCGGCCCGAGGCCGTCTTTGAGCTGCTCGACTTCCTCGAAAGTGGTTTGATCGGTGAGATGCGTGGCGTCATCGACGACGCCGTTGGTTTTGTTGTCGAAGGCGGCGGGCGCTTCCGTGGTGCCCGGCGCGGACGCGGCGAGGATGAGACTCAAGACAGTCCAGGGGATCGCGTGTCGCATGGCTGATTCTCCCTCCCTTTCGGATGGCCTCGGAGAAGGGTGGCGTGCAAGCGGAACTTTTTCGGGCGCGCGCGAGAATCAGAAAGAGCGAAAGTGCGCCGACATGTGTGCCGTGCCCAAGCTGAGAGGCCGGATCCTGAGGCGTAAATACTACCTTAATGGATTCAGCCCAAATGAATCAGCGAAGCGAGTGCCCAAAGCGTGACGCTGAGTAGAAAAGAAAAAGCAGATTGCTCACCCCGACCGAGTCGGGGTTCGGAATGACAGCCGTGGGGATGGGCCGGAGGCCGAAAGACCCCACGCGCGACGGCGGCGGCCGCCTACGCGAAGGCACCCGGCACGGCGGGAACTGCGCTAGAATTTGAGCGTTCGCCGAGGAGGCCCGGATGGTTCATCGGTTTGTGTTCCACAACGATCGGCTTTTGCCGATCGAGTCGGTGCGGCTTTCGCCGGGGCAGGCTGGGTTGCTGAGCGGGTGGGGGCTGTTCACTACGCTGCGGATTGCGGGGGGCGTGCCTTTCGCTTACGAGCGGCACTGGAAGCGGCTGGAGAAAGATGCGGGGCGCACGCATTGTCCGTTTCCTTTTGAGGCGGAGAGAGTTCGCCGGCAGCTTTACGAGGTGTTGCACGCGAATGGCGTGGTCGAAGGCAGCGCGCGAATTTACGTGGTGAACAACGAGCCGAATTTCTGGGCCAGCGAAGAAAAATTTCGGGCCGCGGACCTGGTGATTTATTCCGCGGGCCTGCCGGTGCACCACGAGCCGGCGCGGCTCTCGCTTCGCGAGCACGGGCGGCACGCCGCATCGCCGCTGGCGGGCGTGAAGGTCACTTCGTGGCTGAACAATGTTTGGAATTTGTACGAAGCGCACCAGGGTGGATACAACGAAGTGGTGCTGCTGAATGAGCGCGGCGAAGTCTCGGAATGTACGGCGGCGAATATTTTTTGCGTGCGAGGCGGGCGCGTCGAGACGCCGCCGCTTGATTCGGGGTGCCTCGAAGGAATCACGCGCTCGGTGCTGCTCGAAATCGGCAAGGAAGCGGGCGTGGTGGTGGAAGAGCGCACGCTGCGGCCGGAAGATTTGTACGCCGCCGAGGAAGTTTTCATTTCCTCGACGAATCGCGGATTGCTCGGCGTCGGCGAAATTGCCGGGCACTCGTTTGCGGCGCCGGGACCGGTGACGGCGAAGCTGAGCCACGTCTTCGCGAAATACATTGCGGATTACGTGGCGAAACATTCCGGCGACGCGGCGCACGCCGCCGCGCCCGCTCAGAGCCGAATTAGTGGATGAGAAGTCCTGCGATCGCGATGGCCACGCCGCAGGCGCCTATGATCAGCCCGACGGCCCAGAAAACTTTTTTGTGCGTCAACAAAGTGATTGAGCAAATCACGAGAGCGGCCTCGAGCAAAACTTCGGCGAGGTCGAAGCGATCGACGCGGCGCTGCAGCATGGCCACTTCATCTTCGGTCTTCTTCGCTTCCGCCTGAGCTTCGGCCTGCTGATCTTTGTAGCGGTCGATTTCTTTTTCGTATTTGGATTTGACCGCTTCGACCTGCGGCGAATTCTGAACGGTGAAGACGCCGATCTCGTCGAGAAACAATTCGTAGCTGCGGCGGCGGATGTCTTTAGCTTGATAGTAGGCCCACTGGTCGGTGGCTTTGGTCTGGGCGAGGAGCTGCTCGGTGGTGGAGCGATGGCCCATGAGCGACGCGGCGGCGACGAGCACGGCGAGGATGGCCATGGTGATGGTGACGCGCGCTAGGGCTGCATCGTGAGAGCCGTGTTCGGCGTGCTCGGCTAATTCGTTAGGATCTTCGGGCATCGGGATTCTCCTGGACATGCGCATCGTTTTGTGCGTGCCGGGTTGCGCGCGAAAGGATAGCAAAAAATCGCGATGGAGTGCAGCCCGCCGCGCGTTTCCTTCGATTGGAGAGTTGCGCTAAGATTTGTGCGGTGCGATTTGCGAAGGCGTGAGTGAGGAGGATTGGCGATGAGTGATCTGGCGAGCAAGACTTGCGTGCCGTGCCGCGGAGGCGTTCCTCCTCTTGCCGGGGAAGAATTGGCGAAATTGTCGCGCGAAGTGCCGCAGTGGAAAATTGTGGATGGGCATCACATCGTGCGCAGCTTTGCGTTTCCGGATTTTTTGCAGGCGCTGGCGTTTGTGAATAAGGTCGGCGCAATCGCTGAGGAGCAGGGGCATCATCCGGATATTTTTTTGACTTGGGGGAAAGCGGACGTGACTACTTGGACGCATAAGATCAATGGGCTTACGGAAAGTGATTTTATTCTCGCGGCGAAGATTGACCGGCTGTGAAGCGTGAAAGTCGAACGGATCCCATCAGCGGCTAAAGCCGAAATGGTTTTGCGGCAGTTTCGGCATGACTGAAGTCATGCCCTGACAAACCAACTTCAACTACGCGGGCCTTTTATTCCTAAGAGCGTGTTCGGTGGCGCAACGAAGAATCCCGGTAGCGGACATTCGTTGCGGGTGGCGCTCGCCTCGCGCTTTGCTAACTCCTGACATATCAATGAACTTTGGTTGGGGCGGGTTGGAGTTTGCCCTGCTGTGCACTATTACGTGGCGCGATATAGTATGACGCTGGGCGATATAGAGCGCGGTTGTGGCGAGCGGGGCGGTGGGGGTTACCTCGGCGGGCGCAGCAAGCGGCGCCCCTACGAAGAGGAAGATGGCATCGCGGGATACATCGGCATGATTTTCTGCAACTTGGCTGAATTTGGACGAACGAGTTTGAGATAGGAGGGCGCGTGGGATCAGGGCAGAAGGATCGCGAGGCGCAGGGGCCGCTTACGCCGGCGATGTTTCATATTTTGCTGGCGCTGGCTGACGGGGAGAAGCATGGGTACGCGATTTTGAAGGAAGTGGCGGAGCGGACTGGCGGCAAAGTGCAGCTCAGCGCGGGGACGCTTTACGGAATTATCAAGCGGCTGGACGAATCGGGATTGATTCTCGAAAAAGTGCGGCGGCCGGAGATTGGATTCGATGACGAGCGGCGCCGCTACTACCAGCTCACCGAATTGGGGCGGCGCGTTGCGGTGGCTGAGGCGGCGCGGCTCGAGGAAATGGTGGAAATGGCGCGGGCGAAGCGGCTGGTGCGCCGGCCGCGGCTGGCTTAGGAGACGAATATGTCCGATGAAAAGACGCCGAATGAAAAGCCCAAATTCTCCGATCGCATTTTCCGGATGGCGCTGGCCTTGCTGCCTGCCGATTTTCGCAGCAACTATGGCGGAGAGATGCAACGCGTCTTCCACGAACAGCAGCGCGAGGCTGGCGAAAAAGAAGGATTCGGCGGATTGATGAAGCTGTGGTGGGAAACGCTGACGGGCCTGCTGAAGATCGGGCCGCACGAGCATTGGGAGATGTTGAAGCAGGACATGGCGTACGCGCTGCGAATGATGCGGAAGAATTATGGATTTACGCTGGTCGCGGTTCTCACGCTTGGGCTCGGCATCGGAGCGAACACCGCGATATTCAGCGTCGTAAACGCGGTGCTGCTCAGCCCGCTTCCCTATCCGAAGGGCGGAGAGCTGGTGATCCTGCGGCAGCAGGCGCAGAAGCAGGGATTGGATGACATTTCGTTTTCGGTGAAGGAAGTGGAGGACTACCGCAGTCAGAACGAGACTTTTTCTGGAGTGGCGGAATACCACTCGATGACGTTTACGTTGCTGGGCGGCGAAGAGCCGCTGCGGGTGCAGACCGGCGTCGTGTCTGCAAATTTCTTCGACATGTTCGGAATCCGGCCGATTCAGGGACGCACGTTTCGCGATGACGACGATAAGCTGGGCGCGCCGGCGGTTTTGCTGGTGAGTTACGAGTTTTGGAAAAACAGTTTGCACGGTGATCCGAATATCGTCGGCAAAACTTTCCGGATGAACGACAAAACGCATACGGTGATCGGCGTGCTGCCGCCCGTGCCGCAGTATCCCAATGAGAATGATGTGTACATGCCCACTGTGGCGTGCCCTTTCCGCGGCTCGCCGAACATGATGGAGCATCGCGACCATCGCATGATGAGCGTGTTCGCGCGAATGAAGGACGGCGTGAAGCTGAGCTCTTCAGGAGCGGATGTGGCGACGATTGCGGGACGTCTCGCGCAGGAGTATCCGAGCTTTTATCCCGCGGCGATGGGCTTCCGGACGATTTCGATTCCGCTGAAAGGCGAATTGATCAAGGGCGCGCGGCCGACTCTTTTGATTCTGCTGGGCGCGACGGGATTCGTGCTGCTGATCGCGTGCGCGAACGTGGCGAACCTGACGCTGGCGCGGATGACGCAGCGGGAGCGCGAATTGGCGGTTCGCTCGGCGCTGGGAGCGGGCCGGAGCCGCTTGCTGCGGCAACTGCTCACGGAGAGCGTGGTGATTGCGATGCTCGGCGCGCTGCTGGGATTGGCGTTCGCATCCGGGGGAATGGATCTGCTGCAAGGATTTGCAGCGCGGTTTACGCCGAGGGCGCGGGAAATTCGAATCGACTACGTGGTGTTGATCTTTACTTTCATCGTCGCGGCGGGAACGAGCATCGTTTTCGGCTCGCTGGCGGCATTTATTTCGCGCGAAAGCCTGGCGGCGGGATTGAAGGAAGGAACCGGCGGAGCATCGGCGAGCCAGCGGCGGCATCGCGTGCGCAGCGTGCTGATCGTAACGCAAATCGCGCTGTCGTTCCTGCTGCTCGCGGGCGCGGGGCTGATGCTGCGCAGCTTCGTAAAAATGCAGCGCGTGGACCCGGGGTTCGTGCCGCAACACATTCTGTCCATGGGCGTGAACCCGAATTTCACGAAGTACACGAAAGCCGAGCAGTACCGTGAGCTGGCGAATCGCGTGCTCGAAAGCACAAAAACGCGGCCCGGCATAATGTCGGTGGCGCTCTCTTCTAGTTTCCCGTTCGATCCCGATTCGGAAGTTTTCGGAACGAACACCAATACCTACGATATCGAGGGGCGCCCGCTGAAAGACGGCGAAATGCAGCCGATGGCTGTAGCGCGAGTCGCCAGCCCGGATTATTTCAAGCTGCTGGGAATTCCGCTCATCGAAGGGCGGACGATCACCGAGGCCGACACATCCGATGCGCCCCAGGTCGTCGTGATCAACCAGTCGCTCGCGCGGCACAAGTGGCCGGGGGACGATCCGGTGGGCCATCGCATTTCGTTAGACATGGGGAAGACCTGGTTGAAGATCATCGGGATTGTGGGCGACACGAAGGAACTTGCGCTCGATCGTCCCACCAGCGATCAAGTGTATTTGTCGCTCGAACAGTATCCGCAGTGGGGGAGCTTGCTGGTGCGGACGAACGGAGATCCGATGAGCGTGGCGCGGGATGTGCGGCAGAGCGTGTACGACGTCGATCCGGACACGGCGCTGACGAACATGATTTCGCTGGAGGCGGCGCGGAGCGCGACGTTGGTTTCGCCGCGGCTGACGACTGATTTGCTGGGAGTGTTTGCGGGGTTGGCTTTGGTGATGGCTGCTACGGGCATTGGCGGAATCATGGCGCTGACCGTGAGCCAGAGGTTGCATGAAATCGGCATTCGCATGGCCTTGGGGGCTGGGCCGCGGGACATTCTGCGAATGGTTTTGCGGCAGGGGCTTGGGCTGGGCGTGACGGGAATTGTTTTGGGGTTGCTGGCGGCGATTGGATTGACGCGGCTTTTGCAGACTTTGCTGTTTGAAGTTTCGCCGACGGATCCGATTACTTTGGCGGCGGTGGGATTCTTGTTGGTGTCTGCGGCGGTGATTTCATGTTGGGTTCCGGCGCGGCGGGCGGCGAAGACGGATCCGTTGGTGGCGTTGAGATTTGAGTGATGGATGTAGGGGGACGGGTTTGGGTTTTGGGTTTCACGTGGTTGGAAAACCCAATGCCGAACCGGGCCGGTGGTGAACCCCAGCCCCTACGACCGAAAGGAGCCGAAAACGATGAAGCGCTCGGCGCGATTGACGTTGCAATTCTTTTTGGCTGCTGCGTGTGTGCTGCTCGTTTCTTCTGTTGCGGAGGCGCAGTCGGGGGAGGCGAAGAACGCGGCGCCGTATTTTGTATCGACGCAATGGGTGGCGGAGCATTTGAAGGATCCTTCGCTTGTGCTGCTTGCTGTGGGGGAGAAGAGTGAATACGACGGCGGGCATATTCCTGGGGCGCGGAGTTTTGACTACGACCGCGTGTCTACGCCGCAGAGTGGGTTGATGCTGGAGTTGCCGCCGGTCGAGGAGCTTGTGAAAGTTTTTGAGGATGTGGGCGTGAGCGATTCTTCGCGGGTGGTGGTTTATTTCAGCAGCGAGTGGGTTACGCCTACGGCGCGGGTTTATCTGACGCTTGATTATCTTGGGTTGCGCGAGCGGGTTTCTTATCTGGACGGAGGGATGGCGGCTTGGCGCAAAGAAGGGCGCGCGGTTTCGACCGAAAAGCCGAAATTTGCTAAGGGAACGTTGACGGCGCATCCGCGGAATGATGTGGTGGTGAAAGTGGACGTGGTGCAGCAGGATTTGCACAAGGCTGGGGTGGCGATTGTGGATGTGCGCGAGGCGAAGTGCTACGGGAGCGCAGGGAGTTGCTATGGGGAGCGGCCTGGGCATATTCCTGGGGCTGTGAATATTCCTTGGGAGGTTTTGGTTGGGGACGACCTTAAATTGAAGAGCGTGGATGAATTGCGGAGGATTTTTCTAATTGCTGGAGTGAAACTGGGGGATGAGGTTATTGCTTACTGCCATATTGGGCAGAGAGCTAGTCTGGTGTATATGGTGTCGCGATTATTGGGGCATGAGGCGCGGCTTTATGATGGATCGTATGAGGAGTGGGGGGAGCGGGGGGATTTGCCGGTGGAGAGGAGTGCGGCGGGGGGAAAGTAGCCGGGGACACGGGTTTTCGGTTTCACGGATGTACGTTAATCGCGCACCGAGAGAAGTCGTGGGTAACATTTCGATGGAGTTACACGGGCGGGCGCAGCAAGCCGCGCCCCTACGAACGAGATCTTAGAGTCCGCGGTCGCCGGGTGGATGTTGGCTACTTTTGTGGTCGTAAGATGCCGGCGGGGACGCCGGCGCTACTCCGGTAATTCACTGCTGCGAAAGTTCCTCGTGATACGATTCCTTGCTCGAATTTAGTCCCGCCCTTGCAGGGAGCATCTGGGTGAATTTCTTGCGTGCAGAACTGCGGCCGATGCTGCGGCTGGCTGGGCCGATTGTGCTGGCTGAGCTTGGTTGGATGGGCATGCCCATCGTGGACACGATGATGGTGGGGCGGCTGCCTTACAGCGCCGACGCGATCGGAGCGGTGAGCCTCGGCGGAATTTTATTTTACGCGATTGGAATTTTCGGGACGGGTCTGATGCTGGGGCTGGACACGCTGGTGTCGCATGCGTTTGGCGCGGGCGACGTCGCGGATTGCCATCATTCACTGATCAACAGCATTTACCTGAGTATCGCGGCGGCGCCAATTTTGATGGGATTGGTGTGGCTGGTCAGCGGATATCTTCATCGTTTTGGCGTTGCGCCCGAAGTGCTGCAATATGCGATTCCTTATGTTCATGCGCTGAACTGGAGCATGTTTCCATTGTTTCTGTACTTTGCGCTGCGGCGCTACTTGCAGGGCATGAATCGCGTGGCGCCAGTGATGTTTGCTCTCATCAGCGCCAACCTGGTGAACCTTTTCGGAAATTGGCTTTTGGTTTACGGGCATTTCGGATTTCGCGCGATGGGGCCGGTGGGATCGGGTTGGGCTACGTGCATTTCACGAGTTTACATGTCGGCGGTGCTGCTGATTTCCATTTATTTTTATGAGCGGCGCCACCACACGGGGCTGCACGCTGCGGAAGTGCGGCCGGATTTCGCGCGCGTTTGGCGATTGGTGAAATTGGGAATACCGGCGGCGGCGCAGATGACGGTGGAGGTCGGAGTGTTTGCGGTGGCGACTTCGTTGATTGGGCGGCTCGGCGCGGTGCCGTTGGCGAGCCATCAGATTGCGCTGAATACGGCGAGCGTTACTTACATGGTGCCGCTGGGGATTGGCTCGGCGGCTGCGGTGCGCGTGGGGCAGGCGCTGGGGCGCCGCGATCCGGCGGGGGCTCGACACGCGGGATGGACTGGAATTGCGCTGGGCGGGAGTTTCATGTTCTGCATGGCGATATTGTTTTGGGTCGCGCCGCGATTTATTGTGCGAATTTTTACGCCCGATCCGGGGATCATCGTTGCGGCTTCCAACTTGCTTTTTATTGCGGCGTTCTTTCAGCTTTTCGATGGAATTCAGGCCACGGTGACGGGGGCGATGCGCGGAGCGGGAGATACGCGGACGCCTTTTCTGTGTCATTTGATTGCGTACTGGCTGATCGGGCTGCCGTTGGGATATCACTTGTGCTTTGCTGTGGGTTGGGGGGCGGCTGGGTTGTGGATTGGATTGAGTTTGGCTTTGATTTTGATTGGAGTGGCGCTGTTGCTGTTTTGGAGGAGGAAGGTGGAATCGTTTTCGGGGATGTTTGCTTGATGCGCGGATTGCGGTACGCCGTGGGGCGAAGACGTGGCGAGGGCTGAGCTCGTAAGAGGGCGCAGTCCGCCTAGGCGGACGCCCCTACGGGAAACATCACTCGTTCCATCGCGGATTGCGCGCGGACGCGATTTGCTGCGCTACAATCTGCCTGAGTTCTGCGCGAGCTGTGTATGACGCTGGGTTTAGCGCTTTCAAATTGATTATTGCTGCGAGGCCTTGACGCTTGACTGAGAACGTCGATTTGCGTTGCATGGAACGGGCGATCGCGCTTTCGATTGAGAATGTTCGCTCGGGGCGCGGCGGGCCTTTTGCGGCGGTGGTGGCGCGAGGCGGCGAGATTATTGCTGAGGCGGCGAATTGCGTAACTACGACAAATGATCCTACCGCGCATGCGGAAATTGTGGCGATTCGCGAGGCTTGCCGGAAGATTGGGCATTTCGAATTAACCGGGTGCGACCTTTATACGACTTGTGAACCTTGCCCCATGTGCCTGGGGGCGATTTATTGGGCGCGGCCGGCGCGGGTTTTCTATGCGAATACTGAGGCTGATGCTGCGGCGATCGGGTTTGATGACGCGTTTATTTATGCGGAATTGAAGCGCCCGCTGGGCGATCGCAAGGTTCCGATGATTCAGATTCTGCGCGAGAAGGCGCTTGAGGCGTTCCGCGCTTGGCAGGCTAAGACGGATAAGGCGACTTACTGAGGGGCGCGATGGCGGATCCCATCATCGGCCGGTCGGTTCCGCGCAAAGAAGGGCGCGAGAAAGTTACCGGGCGGGCGCGCTACGTGGCGGATATGACCTTGCCCGGGATGCTGCACGGCGTGACGGTGCGCAGCCCGATTGCGCGCGGGCGATTGCGCGGGATTGATTTTGGCGATGGCGTGCCTTGGAATGAAATTACTATTGTTACCGCGAAAGATATTCCTGGAAAGAATTCCATTTTGCTTCTTGAGGACGATCAGCCGTGCCTTGCGGCGGAGTTTGTGAATCACGCTGAGGAGGCGGTCGTTCTACTGGCGCATGCTGATAAATATTTGATCGAAGAGGCGCGGCGGGCTGTACGGCTGGAGATCGAGCCGCTGCCGGCGATTTTTTCGATGGATGATTCGCTCGCGCGAAAGGAAATTATTTGGGGCGCGGATAATATTTTTAAGTCGTTGTGCGTGGATAAAGGCGACGTGGACGCGGCTTGGGGCGCGGCGGAGATAATTGTTGAGGGCGAATACGAGACTGGGGCGCAAGAGCAGCTTTATATCGAGCCGCAGGGAATGATTGCGGTGGCGAATGCGCGCGAGGGCGTGACGGTGCGGGGGTCGCTGCAGTGTCCTTATTACATTCATAAGGCGCTGGCGGGGCTTTTTGGATTGCCTGCGGAGAAAATTCGCGTGGTGCAGATGGAGACGGGCGGCGGATTCGGCGGGAAGGAAGAATATCCCTCGATGATCGCGGCGCACGCGGCGCTGTTGGCGTGGAAATCTGGGCGGCCGGTGCGGATCATCTACGATCGCGCGGAAGATATGGCGGCGACTACGAAGCGGCATCCTTCGCGGACGCGGCATCGGACTGGGGTTACTCGCGAAGGCAAGCTGGTGGCGATGGATATTGATTTCACTTTGGACGGCGGGGCTTACATGACGCTTTCGCCCGTGGTGCTTTCGCGCGGGACGATTCATGCGGCGGGGCCTTACGATTGTCCGAACGTGCGGATTCGCAGCCGGGCGGTGGCTACGAATTATCCGCCGCATGGGGCGTTTCGCGGATTTGGTGCGCCGCAGAGCGTGTTTGCGTTGGAGCGGCATCTTGATCAGGTGGCGAAGGCTGTTGGGTTGGCGCCTGAGGAACTGCGGCGGCGGAATTTTATTCGCGAAGGGCAGACTTTGGCGGTGGGGCAAGTGGTGCACGAGAAGATCGATATGAATGAATTGATGGAGCGGGCCTTCGAGCTGAGCGACTATCGCGCCAAGCGCGAGCGGTTTGTGCTGGAGAATCCGCGGAGTGGGATTAAGCGCGGCATTGGGTTTGCTTCGTTTCTTCATGGGGCTGGATTTACCGGGTCGGGCGAGGATTATCTGGCTTCGGTGGCGGAGGTCGAGGCTACCGTCGATGGCCGCATTCGCGTGCTGGCTGCGAGCACGGAGATGGGACAGGGCACGAATACAATTTTCTCGCAGATTGCTGCGGATGCGCTCGGGCTTGATTACTCGAGCGTCGAAGTGGTGCAGCCGGATACCGCGCACGTGCCGGACAGCGGGCCGACTGTGGCTTCGCGGACTTGCATGATTGTCGGGAAGCTCGTGGAATCGGCGGCGCTTGGAGTGAGGCAGGCACTTTTGCAGAGCGGATTTTTGCGCTATGGCGGTGGCGCTGCGGCGTTTGCGAAGGCCTGCTTCGCTTACATCGAAAAGAATGGCCCGCTGCGAGCTTCGAGCCGCTATTCGCCGGCGCCGGATATTCATTGGGACGATAAGCTTTATCGCGGCGACGCTTATGGGGCGTATGGATGGGCCGTGTATGTCGCCGAGGTTTCTGTGGATACGATTACTTGCGAGACGCGCGTCGAGGATTTTGTTGCCGTGCAGGAAGTTGGGCGCGTGATCAATCCGGTGCTGGCTGCGGGGCAAATTGAAGGCGGAGTGGCGCAGGGCATCGGATTTGCACTGTATGAGAATGTCGTCTGGCAGGAAGGGCGGATGATCAACAACCAGATGACGAATTACATTATGCCCTCGGCGATGGATGTGCCGCCGATTCGCGTCTACTTCGAGGAATTGCCTTACGCGCGCGGGCCTGCGGGAGCGAAAGGGATCGGCGAGCTGCCGCTTGATGGAACGGCGCCGGCGATTATCAATGCGGTGGAGAATGCGACGGGTGCGGTGATCCGGCGCGTGCCGCTGACGCCGGAAATTCTGATGGAAGCGCTTGATGCCGCGCGCGAGCACGCCCGTGCCTGAGAAGGTCGCGGTGCGATGCCGCGTGAATGGCCGCGACGCTACGCTGCGCGATTTTCCGATGACCCGGCTTCTGGATGTTCTTCGCGAACAGTTGAATCTCACCGGAATCAAAGAAGGCTGCGGCGAAGGGGAATGCGGGGCTTGCAGCATCGAGATGGATGGGAGGCTGGTGAACAGTTGCCTCGTACCTGTGTTGCAGGCTGAGGGCGCGGCGATTCGAACGATTGAGGGCGTTGCTAGCGGCGAGCAGCTTCATTCTGTGCAGGAGGCATTCATTGCGAACGGAGGAGCGCAGTGCGGCATATGTACGCCAGGGATGATTCTCGCCGCGGTTTCGCTGCTCGCGCACAATTCTCGGCCGACGGAAGGCGAAATCCGCATGGCGCTGGCCGGGAATCTCTGCCGCTGCACCGGTTACACGAAGATTTTTGAGTCGGTGCTGCACGCTTTCGCTGAAACTGGGGCGCGCGAGTGAGATCGCCCGTGCCATCCTTCGAATTGCGCACGCCTTCGAACCTTGGGGCTGCGTTGGAGCTAGCCGCGCGCGAGCCCGGCGAATGGCGTGCGTTTGCCGGCGGGACCGATCTGATGGTTTTGCTGGAAGCGGGCAGGCTCGCGCACCGGCGTTACCTGAACATCTGGAATTTGGCCGAATTGCGCGGGATTTCGGCGACGGACGCTGAAATCAGCGTCGGTGCGCTGGCGACATACACGGACATCCGGCGCGATGCTACGCTGCAGCGCGAATTCCCGCTGCTCTGTCGCGCGGCGGAGGAGACCGGCGGGATCGCAACGCAGAACCGCGGGACGCTGGGCGGAAACATTGCCAATGCGTCGCCAGCGGCGGATTCTCCGCCGGCGCTGCTGGTTTACGATGCTGAACTCGAGCTGATCTCTGCGGGCGGGACGCGGCGAGTGCCTTACGCAGGCTTTCACTCTGGCTACAAGAAAATGAACCTGCGGCCGGATGAATTGATCGCGCGAATCGTCTTGCCGCGTGGCCGTGCCAGCTGGAAATCGTATTACCGCAAAGTTGGTACGCGACGCGCGCAGGCGATTTCAAAAGTATGCATGGCTGCCGCTCTTAAAATCACAAATGGCGGAGTCTCGGACATTCGCATTGCGCTCGGTAGCGTCGCTCCGAGAGTGATCCGCGCGACGAAAACCGAGAAAGAGCTCCGTGGCAGACAGCTCGATTCCCCGGCGATTGCTGCGGCGCGCGCTTCGCTCGCTTCTGAAATCGCGCCGATTGACGATATGCGCTCGAGTGCGCGCTATCGCTCGCGCGTTGCGCAGAATTTGCTGGAAGAATTTCTCCTCAGTGCCGCTCGAGCATGAGCGCGCCGGATCTCATCGTCCGAGGCAAGCGCGTTCTCGCCGGGGACGCCGCAGAGCCGGCCCCCGCCGCGATTCATATTCAGCACGGCGTGATCACCGCTCTCACGGCTTTCGACGAAGCGCCGACCGGCTCATCAGTCTACGATGCGGGCGATGATCTGGTGATGCCGGGCCTCGTGGACACGCACGTCCACATCAATGAGCCGGGCCGCGCGGATTGGGAAGGATTCACTACCGCGACGCGTGCGGCGGCTGCAGGCGGCGTCACCACGCTCATCGAAATGCCGCTCAACAGCATTCCCGCTACTACGACGGCGGCGGCGTTTCGCGAGAAGCTCGCCGCGGCGGCCGGCAAACTCTGGGTGGATACCGGATTCTGGGGCGGCGTAGTTCCGGGCAATCTGCACGATCTCGGCCCGCTCTGGCAGGAAGGAGTATTCGGATTTAAATGCTTTCTTGTGCCGAGCGGCGTCGAAGAATTCGCGCACGTGGGCGAAAAAGATTTGCGAGCAGCGATGCCAGTGCTCGCAGAGCTCGGCGCTCCGCTGCTGGCACATTCGGAAGATCCGAAGATCGTCGAATCCGCTTGCAAGGCTGCTGCGAAATTGCCGGTCAACCAATACTCATCGTGGTTGGCGTCACGGCCTAGCGAGACTGAGAACAGCGCTATCGAGCTGCTTGTGCGAATTGCGACTGCGGCGAAGAGCCGGCTGCACATCGTGCATGTTTCTTCGGCCGAGGCGCTCGATATAATTCGTGCTGCAAAGACCGCCGGTTTGGCAATCACTGCCGAGACTTGCCCGCATTATTTGACGTTTGCGGCCGACGAGACGAACGGCCTCGGGTCTGAAGACCCGAGCTACATTGGAATTCCTGACGGGGCTACCGAATTCAAGTGCGCGCCGCCGATTCGTGAAGTTGACAACCGAGAGCGGCTTTGGGCGGGGCTTGGCGACGGGACGCTTGATTTTATTGCCAGCGATCATTCTCCCTGTCCGCCCGAAATGAAGAGGAAAGAGGCAGGCGATTTTTTTGCGGCTTGGGGCGGCATCGCCTCGCTTGAGCTTGGGCTTGCCGCTGTGTGGACTTCGGCGCGGGCGCGCGGCTATTCTGTGGGCCGCCTAACGGAATGGTTGTGCCGCGGGCCGGCGCGGCTGGCGGGCCTGGCGCATCGAAAAGGGTCGATCGATGTCGGGCGCGACGCCGATCTGGTGGTGTGGGATCCGGAAGCACCCTTTCGCGTGGACGCGGAGCGGCTGCATCAACGGCACAAATTGACGCCTTACGCCGGACGAGACTTGCTCGGTGTGGTGACCGCGACGTTCCTTCGCGGGCGAAAGATATTCGAGCGCGGCGAATTTTCCGCCGGGCCGACCGGGAACATCTTGAAGCGAACAGACGCATGAGCGATTTTCAAAAGCTGCCGAATCTGGCGTCCGAGCGGCTCGGCGCGCGCGTCATCGCGGCGAACGATGATTTCTTCGCGCCGAAAGAAAATCTATTGAAGGAATCGAAGCCGGTTTTCATCGAGGACAAGTACACGGACCGCGGCAAATGGATGGACGGATGGGAAACGCGTCGCCGGCGCACTCCCGGCTACGATTGGTGCATCGTGCGATTGGGATTGCCTGGAATCATTCGCGGGATCGTCGTGGATACGAGCTTTTTTCGCGGAAATTATCCCGAGCAGTGTTCGCTTGAGGCTTGCGCGATTCCGCTCGAACCGGGGCTGAAGCGCGAGCTTGCAGCTCTAAACGCGCCTTCCACGAAGTGGCACGAGTTGTTGCCGCAGTCGCAGCTCAATGGCGATTCTCAGAATTCGTTTGAGATTCGAGGCGATCAGCGCTTCACGCATGTGCGCTTAAAGATTTATCCCGATGGCGGCGTAGCGCGGCTGCGCGTTCATGGCGAAGTGCTGCCGGCGCCAGCCAGGGCCGCCGCGAGTGCCCGGGAAGTCGATCTCGCTGCGATTCAAAATGGCGGGAGAATAGTTTCGGCGACCGACGAATTCTACAGCGCGCCTCTCAATTTGCTGATGCCGGGCCGCGGCAAGGGCATGCACGATGGGTGGGAAACGCGGCGGCGGCGCGGTCCCGGACACGACTGGGCGATCATCAGGCTCGGAGCGCACGGGACGATTCGCCGAATTGAAGTGGACACTGCATACTTCAAGGGAAATTTTCCGGATAGCTGTTCGATCGACGCGGTTTTCGTTCCTGGCGGCGATCCAGGCGCAGGCGCGGCTTGGCGGACGCTGCTGCCGCAGACAAAACTTCGAGCGAACGCATCGCACGTGTTTCGCAAGGAAATTCTCGGCTCCGCACCGGCGTCGCACCTGCGATTCAATATTTATCCCGACGGGGGCGTGAGCCGTTTGCGCGTTTGGGGCGTGCCTGCGATTGATGCGCGAAGCAGCGGAATCGACTGGTTCAATTCCCTTCCGGAACGAAAGGCCACGGCGGCGCTCGTTGATTGCTGCGGCTCGCAGGAATGGGTGCGGCGGATGGTGGCGCGACGGCCATTCGCGGATGTGGATGATCTGATGCGCGCCGGGGATGAAATCTGGAATGCTCTGGGGCGCAAGGAATGGCTGCAAGCATTTCGCCATCATCCGCGAATCGGCGCCAGGAAATCCGCGCGCATGCAATCGGCGAAGGCGGGCGCTTTGTCCGCGAAAGAGCAATCCGGAGTGGCACATGCGGCGCGCGAAACGCGCGCGGTTCTTGCAGCGGCAAATCGCGCCTATGAAGCCGCGTTCGGCCACATTTTCATCATCTGCGCCGCGGGAAAATCTAGCGATGAGATGACCAGAGAACTACAACGACGCCTTGCGAACGACCGGGAAACGGAATTGCGCAATGCCGCGGAAGAGCAGCGGAAAATCACGCGGCTGCGAATGGAGAAAATGCTGGCATCATGAGCGCACCGATCACGACGCACGTCCTCGATACATCGATCGGCCGCCCCGCGCAAGGCGTGGCAGTGATTCTGCGCATGCAGACGGCCGGAGCCGAGTGGAAAGAAATCGCGCGCGGCGTCACCGACTCCAACGGCCGCGTCGCAAATTTGCTGCCTCCGGGCAAACTCGTGGAAGGAAATTACCGCCTGCGCTTCGAAATCGGTGCCTATTTTTCCGCGCGCCAATCTGCCAGCTTTTATCCTTTCGTCGAAATCACGTTTGCGGTGAACGACGGCGAGCAGCACTATCACGTTCCATTGCTCGTCAGCCCATACGGCTACACCACCTATCGCGGGAGCTGAATGATGCGCATAAGCCTCGGGCAAAACAATTATGGGAAGTCGCGGGTGCGCATGCTGCGGCTTTCGCGGCAGGAGCGGCATCACGAGATTAAAGAGCTGACGCTCGAGATACTTTTCGAAGGCGATTTCGATCGAGTTCATACGGAAGGCGACAACGCCAAGATCTTGCCGACCGATACGATCAAAAACACAGTCTACGTGCTTGCGAAGCAATATCCGCCTGAGCCGATGGAAGAGTTTGCGGAGCACCTCGTCGAGCACTTCCTGACTTACAATCCGCAGGTTTCACGCGTGAAAATTGCGTGCACTGAACATCCGTGGAACCGAATTACCGTGGGGGGCAAGCCTCATTCGACTTCGTTCGTTCGCGCCGGGCATGAGACGCGCACCGCGGTGGTGAACGGAACGCGCGAGGAGACGCGATTCGCGGCGGGCATTCAGGATCTGGCGGTGATGAAGACGACGGGATCGGCGTTCGAGGGATTTGTGCGCGATCCTTACACTACGCTGAAGGGCACGAAAGATCGCATTCTGATGACGAACGTCCGAGCAGAGTGGAACTACGCCGCCGAAGAAGTTGCCTTTAGTCCCATCTGGCACGGCGTGCGGCAGGCGTTGCTTGAAACTTTCGCCGATCACGAAAGCTGTTCGGTGCAGCACACGCTTTATGCCATGGGCGAAGCGGTGCTGAAGAGTTTCGAGCCGATTTCAGAAATCCGCTTGGCGATGCCGAACCGCCATTACAACCTTGCGGATCTCACGCCATTCGGAATGGAAAACGACAACGAGATTTTCGTCCCGACAGATGAGCCTCACGGAATGATCGAGGCCACGCTTAAGAAGGTTGTCTAGAAGCTATTTCGCGCGCGTGCGCGACTCCAGAATTTTAGCGAAAGAGCCCAGGCGCAAAACATCGATCGCCAGCCCGGTCAGTTCTTGTGCCTCCGCGGTGGTCACAGCGCCGCAATTGATTGCGCGCAGGAAATAATTCAGCAGGCCTTGGCCTGTGGCTGCATCATCGAAGACTTCACCTACCAGCGTTGCCTGCGCGGCTTTGTCGATGAAATTTCGAAGACGGTCTGCCGCGGAATCTAGACTTCCGAGGAAAAAGGCGTAGACCGCTGCGTAACGCGTCGGCAACTGCGCCGGATGCAAATCCCAGCCTTGATAGAAGCCGCCGATCAGCGAATGACGAATATGATGCGCGTGCAAGCGCCACGCGGAATGTACCGCGCTTCGATTTTCCGAGGCTTGTTGCGCGGTGAGAGGTGGGCCGCCCTTCGCAGCGCGATGAACGGGCACCGGCAGGACATTCGTCGCGCCGTCCGATAGCCAGACGCCGGTTCCCGCGAGCGCTACCTGCATCATTTCTTTTGCGAAATCACAGGCGGGATGCAGCATGTGCTGATGCGCGGCGGTGATGTTGCGGCCGGCAGTGTAATCGTAGGTGCCGAAATGCGCGCCGACGCAGCGCCCATTTGCAGAGCGAGCCAGCGCCAGCAGATTCGATTCACCGCGCGAATTCAAAATTGATTGCGGCGTCTCGATCATCAATTCGATGCGCAGCCAGCCGCCCGGCAGCCGCAGCGCTGATTCGAGGCGCTCGAGGATTTCGACGAGGGCCTCGACTTCTTCCGCGAGGTTTACTTTCGGCAGCGTGACGTGAAAATGCCTGGGCAGCGTGCCCGTGCTGGCTTCCGCGAGCGCGGTGACGAATAGATCGAGCGTGCGGATGCTGCGCGCGCGGAGTTCCTCGTTGAAGGGCTTGACGCGAATGCCGATGAACGGCGGCAGAGTTCCGGCCTTCGCTCCCGCGGCGACCTCGCGCGCGGTTGAAACGGCGTGCGAGTCTTCTTCTTCGTCGGCGCGGTTGCCGTAGCCATCTTCGAAATCGATGCGAAAATCCTCGACCGGCTCGCGGCCCAGTTTTTCGCGCACGCGGCGATAAATCGTCAGCGCGAGCCACGCCGCGCGGCTCTCTTTGCGAAACGTATCCGGGTCGGAATCGATATATTTTTCCAGGCGCTCGATTTCCTCGGGAGCATCCGGAAGTTCGTTCACGCCATCCAATCCAATTGCTTTCGCAAAGGTGACGAAATCGGGAGCGTAGTCATCGAGGGCTTGCAATGCGTAAGCGCCGAGGCGCGGCGCTGAATCCGCGTGGAACAGTTGAGCGCCGGCATAAACCGTGTGCACGGGCTGGCGGCTGCTTGCGGGGCCGGGATAAAGTTGCGCGAAATCGCGGTGGCGTTCGCGCAGCTTGGCGTCCAGCGCTTTGAGTGATTCCGGCGACAGCGATCGATTCATCGGCAGCCTCGGCAGCCCACAAGGATACTCTGGGGTGATACCAGAACCACAGGGAAACGCAAGAGATTCGGAGCGATCACCGCATTGAAGCCACGCGCGCGGATTCGACGCGCGAGGGCGTAACGGCAAGGCTAGAACACGGGTTCTATTGCCGCGCGAGCGCTGCTGCTGTAATGTTGGTGCCTCGTTTCCCCAGCCCGACCCACGATGCCGTCTAGAATACTTCTCGTTGATGACGAACCCGCTCCGCGCGCAGGGCTTGAGATTCTCCTGCGCCGCGAGGGATTCGAAGTGCTCGGCGTTGCCGATGGAGCTGCGGCGCTCGAACACTGCGCGGAATTCCGTCCCGATCTCGTGCTGCTCGATATTGTGATGCCTGGGCTTGATGGATTCGAGGTTTGCCGGCGGATTAAGGCGGCGCCGGAGACGCGGCTCACGCCGGTTGTGTTGATTACCGGGCTTTCTGCCGTTTCGGATCGCATTCAAGGGATCAACGCAGGAGCGGACGATTTTCTCAGCAAGCCGATCGATTTCAGCGAACTGCTGGCGCGCACGCGGTCTTTGCTGCGGCTGAAGAATTACACCGATGAACTTGAGAACGCTGAGGCTGTACTTTTCAGTCTCGCCCGTAGCATTGAGGCCCGCGACCCGACGACGCATGGACATTGTGAGAGGCTGTCCGAAATTTCTGCGCTGCTTGGAACGCGGCTGGGACTTGAGGCCGACCAAGTTACGGCGCTGCGGCGGGCCGGCGTGGTTCACGATATCGGAAAGATCGCTGTGCCGGATGCGGTGCTGCTGAAGGAAGGCCCGCTTACACCGGACGAGGAGGAGCTTCTCCGCGAGCATCCTGTGGTTGGGGAGCGGATTTGCTCGCCGCTGAAATCTTTCCGGCTTGTGCTGCCGATCATTCGGCATCATCACGAGAAGCAAGATGGCACTGGTTATCCCGACGGATTGAGCGGCGAACAGATTCCGCTTACGGCGCGGATCCTGCAAATTGTGGATGTCTACGATGCGCTTACGACTGAGCGGCCTTATCGCACTGCGCTAACTTCGTCGAAGGCTTTGGATGAGATTGAAGACGAAGCGGACAAGGGGTGGTGGGATCCGAAGATGGTGCTCGAATTGCGCAAGCTACTGGCTGAAGCTGGGCCGCAAGTCGATGAGATCCGCAAGCGACATGCTCAAAATTCGAATGGCAATGGGACCGGCCGCAGCTAGGACTGACGGGATTTTTATCTCTAGCGAATTCACTCGATCTGCACGACGCAAACCTTGATTTCGTACGTGTTTGCAAGGCGTTCGGAACGACCTCACCGTAGAATTGATTTGCGCGGAGGTTGTCGCGGTCGTTGTAGTGAGGGCTACATGGAGCGGGCGCAGCAAGCGGCGCCCCTACGACCGAAAGATAATTCAGGGCGCGAACGGCCGCCGGGCTGCGGTTCCTTCACGCTGAACGCACGCCATTTCCTAGGATTAGGCGCTCCTCGCCTGAATAGATCACGAACCTTCGTCCGCGTAGGAAGCCTACTAGCGTTAGATTTAGTTCGCGGGCTAGCTGGGCTGCCAGGCTTGATGGGGCCGAGACTGAGCCTACGACCGGGACGCCCGCTACGATTGCTTTTTGTGCGATCTCGAAACCGCACCGGCCGCTTACCAGCAGCACCACATCCGAGAGCGGCAGCCGATTTTCTTGCAGCGCCCAGCCTACTACTTTATCTACCGCGTTGTGGCGGCCGATGTCTTCGCGCGAAACGATCAGCTCGCCTTTTTCAGTGAACAGGCCGGCTGCGTGGAGGCCGCCCGTGCGGCCGAAGATATCCTGGGATGAGCCGAGCTTCTCCGGCATTTGGCAGAGCGTCTCGGCTGCAATTCGAAATGCGGCATTCGGCGGACGAAGCAGGCGAGAACGAACTGAATCGATCGACGCCTTGCCGCAGACGCCGCAACTGGAATTGGCGAAGAAATTGCGCCGCGTTCGTTCGGAATCGAGTGCCACGCCTTTGGCTAATTGCGCGACCACGACGTTTCCGCGGCTTGCTCGCGAGCCGTCCGTGATCGCCTCGAGCGACGCTAGCTGCTCGCGCGATTGGATTAGACCCTCAGTGAAGAGGAAGCCGGCAGCGAGCTCCAGATCATGCCCCGGCGTGCGCATCGTCACTGCGAGCGGTGCATCGCCTATGCGAATTTCCAGCGGCTCTTCTCCAGCTACGGAATCCTGCACGCGTCGCAGGCGTCCATCGGCCCACTCCGTAACTTGCGTTAGCTCGATGCTGCGCGGAGCGGGCAATCTCTATCCTTCCTCGACGGCAACAATCGCTAGCTGAACTGCCGGAACGCCGCGATCCAGCGGAACCACTTCGACGATGGCGTTGTAGTCCGGCACGCCGCTAGGATCGAGGCAGCCTGCCGGCACGACTACATTCAGTTCCGGCCAGTGGCCTTGCAGGCAGCCGGGTTTAATCCGGCCGATCTTCACGCGGCCGCGAAATTCGCCGTGCGCATTGCGCACTAAAATCGGCTCGCCGTCGGCCAACTCCAGGCGCTCGGCATCCTCGCGCGCCATCAGGATGTCATCGCGACGCAAGCCGGTGATTGCGTCGAAGTCGGAATGGACCATGGCGTTGAATTGCTTTCCGCGGCGCGTCGAAATCATGAAGCGGCCTTCGGGAACTTCATCGCCGGGCAGTTCGACGACCGAAAAGTGCCCCTTGCCGTCCGGCGTCGCGAAGCGATCGGCGAGCAGGCGCGGGCCGCCATATTGAAAATTGTCGCCCTTCTTCCGGAGCGCGGCGATGCCTCGATACGTGGGGCACACGCGGTCAATTTCGTCGCGAATATCTTGAGTATCGCGCCACGGAAATATTTTTGCTGCGCGCTCCGGCTCGGCATGCCGCGCCACCAGCACAGGAGCCTCCCATTCGTCCCGCGCTTCACCGGGCCGCGGCCCTGGAATCTCCGGACTATAAATGACGCGCCGCTCCGTGGAAGTCTCCGTCCCACCGCCGCGCTGTTCGTAGCGCGTCCGCGACGGCAATAGCAGCACCGTATCGGCGGGCTCAACCAGCATATTCGTGCTGACGACAATGTCCTGATGGATGCGCAAACGAATATTCTCAATTGCACGCCGCACGCGGCCCGGTTCGGGCAGCGTCTCGAGAAAATTCCCGCCTGTTTGCCACAGCGCGTCGATTTCACCCTGCTCGGCCGCGAGAATCATTTGCGTGGTGTTCAGCCCCTTCCAGGACGGCGGCTCGAATCCCCAATATTCGGGCGCGGCAAATTTCCGCGCATTCTCTTCGCTCACACTCGCGCCCATCACGTAAGCGCCGGGCATCGCGCCCATCTCCGCTCCGCCCTGCACGCCGCTATGCCCGCGAACGGGCATCAGCCCCGTATGCTCCCGGCCGACATTTCCACGCGCAAGCTGCAAATTCACGATAGCGCGCACATTGTCGCTGCCATAGCGATGCTGCGTGATGCCCATGCTCCAGACGACGATCGCGTGCCGCGCGCGCCCGAATGTCTCCGCAAATCGCAGCATATCGGCGCGGGTCTGTCCGGCTCCACGCTCCAACTCCTGCCACGAAAATTCTCGCGTGCGCGACTCAACCTCGTTCCAACCCGAAGTCCGCGCGGCAATGAAACCGCGATCGACCCAATCATTTTCGATGAGATGCTTCAGCACGCCATAGAAAAACGGAATATCGCCGCCGGCATGAATTTGAAAGAACTCATCCGTGAATTGCGTGCCGAATAGTGCGCTTTCGGTGATCGAAGGCACCCAATAACGCTCCAGGCCCGGTTCGATGTATGGATTCACGACAAACACTTTCGTCCCGGCCTTGCGCGCGTAATAAAGGTATTTCGTCGCGACCGGTTGATTGTTGGCGATGTTCGATCCCACAAAAACAATCAGGTCGGCGCCGATCCAATCTGAATATGAGCAAGTGGTCGCCGCGCATCCGACGGTCGCGCTCAAGGCCGCCGTACTCGGCGCATGGCAAATGCGCGCACTTGTATCCACATGATTCGTGCCGAAAAATCGCGCTACCTTCTGGTGCGCGTAATAAGCCTCGTTCGTCAAACCGCGCGAGGTCACAAACCAGCCCAGCCGGTGCGGATCAACGGCCTTCAATCCCTCCGCCGCCAAGCGAACCGCCTCATCCCAGGAGATCCGCCGGAATCCCTTCTCGCCCCGCCGCCGCACCATCGGCACACCCAGGCGCCCCAGCGCCCGCAGCTCTTTGCCAGAAAGCTCGCCGAGTGCCGCGGCATCTTCCAGTCGCCGCAAGTCCATGGCCGGCATGGTGTTCAAGCGCAACAGCGCCAGGCGCACGTTGCAGAGATGAATCCCATCCATGGTCCAGTCGTGCAGCCCGTTCGTACCTAGCGCGCACCCATCGCAGCAGCCATCGCGCAAGATCCGGTAGGCATAGCCCAAATTGTCGCGATTCTCCCAAATGGTCTCGACGATATCGCGGTAAGCGTTCGGATGCTGCAGATTCAGGCCGTAAGGAACAAGGCTCACCCAGCGCGCCCGGTCGGTTTTCTGGTTGGAGTCTTCGCGGTCGCTCAAAGCCCCGCCTCTTCGTGGATTCGCGCCCGATCGTCGTAGAACCGTATCCAATCCACCAGCGCGAGGCAAGCGCAGTCTCGTATCCCGCCCAATATTCTCCGCACTCGCATTACGCCGTGAAGTTTTCCACATCCCCCGTTTTTGATATTCACAAATTATCGACTCGCTCGTCATGCTCCTGTAATATCCCGCCTCTACAAAGCCTAGGCCAAACCGGCGGCCATCGTCCACCCGCTGGGGCCTACACTCTATCTCCGCCAAAAGGAAAGGTGCGTGACATGATTAGAAAGGCAGCACATCTAGGACTCGTCGGAATCCTTCTCGCGGGCGCTGTAGTTGCTCACGAGGGTAACAGTCCGAACGGCGTTCCGCGTCTCGATCACGTCTTCTTCATCATGATGGAGAACCACGCGTTCGCCCAAATCGTGAACAATCCCAACGCTCCGTTCGCCAACGCGTACGCAAAATACGCAAACACTGGAACCAACTACTTCGCCATCGCCCATCCCAGCTTGACTAACTATCTTGAGGTGAACGGCGGATCCAACTTCGGCGTCCTCAATGACAACTCGCCCGACTGGCACAACGCGACCTGCACGAACAACCTGGCTTCCGCGACGACTTCCTTGGACAATGGAACGGAACCCCCGATTTGTCCGATCTACGGTGTAGGCACAGACGCCGCAACTCCGGCCATCGATTTTTCGAACGAGACCTCCGGCCCCCCGGGCGATATCAATATTGACGGCGTCATGTCGATTCAGGCGTCCAATAACATCGTCGGGATGACCATTGCCGATCAGTTGGTCGCCGCCGGCTTGAGCTGGAAGAGTTATCAGGAAAGCCTCCCGCCCTCCGGCGCGGACGGAGTGAACAACGCCGACGGTTTCTTTAGCAACCTTGACGATCTGACCACGGAACTTCCCGGCGAAGGCCAGACGCAGAGCAATCTCGTAGCCCTCTACGCCGTGAAGCACAACCCGTTCGCGTATTTCCAAAGCGTTCAGGAAGGCACGAATCCGAAGAACAGCTTGGCCAACATGGTTGATTTTGTGGGATCGCATGGTCTCTATGCGGATCTCGCTTCGGGCCATGTCCCGAACTACTCGTTCATCGCGCCGAACCAGTGCAACGATCAGCACGGACGAGGCAACGCCGGTCCAGCCTGCGAATTCGATCCGAACGACAACGGAACGCAGACGGGATTGAACCCGGGGTTGATTCAGCGCGGGGATCTCGCCATTCAGCAAATCGTCACCGCGATCCATCATTCGCCTGCGTGGTACGAGGGCCGCAGCGCCATTGTCGTCACGTGGGATGAGAACGACTACAGCATCGCTCCGACCACGAACCAGGTGCTGCTCATCGTGGACACCAACTATGGCCGCCACGGCTTGCAGAGCTCGAACTTCTACACCCATTTCGCTCTGCTCAAGACCATCGAGGCCGGTTTCCGGCTACCGTGTCTCAACCATGCCTGCGATGCAGGCGTCAACGTGATGTCCGATCTGTTCAGCGGCGGTCACGGCAACTACTAATCGCGTCACGAATTACCATCGCGCGGGCCTCCGCCGACTGTTGGCGGGGGCCCGTTCCTCACTTCTCTTACCTCTCCGGTTGTTGCGGTGTCTTCTGCGCCGGTTGTTTAGTCAGGGTGTAGAATCCGGCGTCGCGGCTTTGGACGCACCTAGTGTCTCGCGCGACAGTGCTGGAGGGCGATTTTCGTGAATATCCGCAAGGCCACCCAAAGTTACGAAGACTGGGTCGCGGCGCGCATCCGTATCGTCAAGGCCGATCTGGATTTCAAGCACGAAGAGATGGCTGCGGATGCGTTTCCTTTCCTTCGCGCCACCTTCTATCGCTGGGCGCAACTCTGGCTTGAAGTTTGCCCGGAGGAGGCGAAGGCGCCGGAAGTTTTGGCTGTCGGCGATCTGCACGTCGAAAATTTCGGTACCTGGCGCGATTCCGAAGGCCGCCTGATTTGGGGCGTCAATGATTTCGATGAAGCTTACCCGATGGCCTACACCAATGATCTCGTCCGCTTAGCGACGAGCGCTCATCTGGCCATCGCCGAAGAGCACCTTACTTTGCGCACGCGGGAGGCCTGCGACGCCATTCTCGAAGGCTATCGCCAGGGCCTCGAGACAAAAGGCAAGCCCTTCGTCCTGGCGGAAGAAAATCGCTGGCTGCGCATGATTGCGCTGAATCGTCTGCGCGATCCCGTACGATTTTGGAAGCGCATTTTTAATCTTGGAGAGCTGCGCACGGGAGTCCCCGATCACATCATCGACAAGCTGGAAGCGTCGCTGCCCGATCGCAACATGCCTTACGAGCGCAAGCGGCGCGTGGCCGGCTTAGGCAGCCTCGGCCATCTTCGAGTTCTCGCGCTGGCGCGCTGGTGCGGCGCCTGGGTCGCCCGCGAGGCCAAAGTCCTTACTCCCTCGGCGTGCATCTGGGCCAACGGCAAATCCAAATCCGAAAAAATTCTCTATACCGAAGTCATTTCGCGCGCCGCACGGGTTCAGGATCCCTTCCTGCAACTTTTCGACAATTTTCTGGTGCGCCGCCTCGCTCCCGATTGCTCGCGCATTTTGCTGGCGTCTTTGCCCGAGGATCACGATGAAGCTCGGTTACTCGGAGCCATGGGCTTCGAGACTGCCAATATCCACCTTGGTTCCCGTAACGCCGTGCCCTGGATCTTGCGCGACGTGAAAGATCGCCCACGCCGCTGGCTGCACCGCGCGTCCAAGAGAATGATGGAAGCCATCCAGCGCGATCACCTCAAATGGCGAAAATCGATATGAAGCGCTTCTGAGTGACGGCTTTAGCTCACTTCCCGCTTGGGAACTTATCACCAAACCTCTGGTTTCGCGGTGCCCATTTCCGGACACTAAAACCCCTATCCGCGCACTCGCCATCCGCACGGACCACCTAACCCCTCTCGAATCAATGTCGCTTCATGGTCCCACACTTGCGATAACCTATTCGGAAGACGGCTCGATTCGGAACCGCTAATGCGCAAACTCATCCAAGACCTCATTTACGCCCGGCGCCAATTCACGCGGGCACCTGGCGTCGCTATTACGGCCATCATTTCCCTAGCTCTCGGCATTGGCGCGACAACAGCCGTCTTCAGCGTCGTGTATGGCGTCCTCGGCGATCCTTACCCTTACCGCGACGCCGATCGCATGGTTCACGTGCAGCTCAATCTTCCCGAGCGCCGTGGCCCGCTGCTTATGGTTACAGGCCCGCAGTACGACGATTTGCGAAAGCTCTCCGCGATTGACGACGTCTTCCTTCAGACCGACGAGAGCCAATTCCTCACCGGCGATCAGCTCCCGATAACCGTTAGGGTCGGAAAGTACTCCCCGAATTTGTTCGACTATATGGGCGTGCCCATTTATCTGGGGCGCGGGTTTTCTCCCGCCGATGTTACGAATGGCAAGCCCGCGCCTGTCGCTGTGCTCAGCTATCTTTTTTGGAAGCGGCAGTTCGGCAGCGCTCGCGAGATTCTCGGCAAGTCCATCGAACTCGACCACGTTCTCTATAGTGTGATCGGAGTCGCCCCGCCGCGATTTACCTGGGGAGATTCGGACGTCTATCTGCCCGCGATTCCGTCATCTGACCCGCACGAATACTGGAACGCGTTTGTGAAATTGAAGCCCGGCACGAAATACCCTCCTGCCGAAGCCGAGCTGCAGATCTTTGTAGATCGCATCAGCCAACAGGATCCGAATTTCCCTAAGAACGCGAAGGTGAAGATCGTCTCGCTGAATGAACAGGTGCTCGGGCAATTCGAGGGCGCGCTCACGATTCTCTTCGCCGCCGTAGTGATTCTTCTTCTCATCGGCTGCGCCAACGTGTCGATTCTGTTGCTCGCCCGCGGCAGCGCTCGCCAGCACGAACTGGCGGTACGCGTCGCGGTCGGTGCAGGACGCGGCCGGCTGGTGCGCCAGCTCTTGACCGAATCCGTGCTGCTCTCGGTCAGCGGCACTCTTCTGGGAGTCCTCGCCGCGTATTTCGGTGTGGATGCGATCTCGGCGCTTCTGCCACGTTATTCTTTCCCGCATGAGGCCGCGATTCACATCAGCGGCGTCGTGCTCGGCTTCAGCGCCGGCATCGCGTTGCTTACCGGAATTATTTTCGGCATTTCGCCGGCTTGGCAACTTTCGCGACCGCAGCTCGGCAGCCTGATTCAGGCAAACAACTTGCGGCAGTCCGGCAGCATCCGCAGCCGCAATACACACCGGCTGCTGATTGCAGGACAGGTCGCACTCACGATCGTTCTACTTGCCACCGCCGGCGCCTCTGCGCGCGCATTCATTGCAAGGACGCACACACCTCTTGGCCTCGATCCGAACAACGTGTTCGGCATCGACCTCGCCTTGCCCAAAGGCGCGCACCCGACCTGGCAGGATCGCGTCAATGCCAACGAAGAAATTCGCCGCACCATCGAACAGGTGCCCGGCATCACTTCCGTCGGCGTCTCGACGAGTTGGTTTCCGCCTTTTGGCGGATTTACAGGCCCGATTGAAATTCAGAGCAAGCCCGGCTTGACTCAGGCGGATGCGAATCTGGCTCTCATCAGCCCGCAGCTGTTCGCTACTCTCCGTGTTCCGTTGCTGCAGGGCCGCAACTTTAGCGACGCTGAAGTGCAGCGCGGCGATCATCTCGCGCTCGTCAATCAGGCTTTCGTGAAGCAGTATCTCGTCGACGCCGATCCGATCGGCCAAAGCGTTCGCAGCCCGGTGATGAACACCGTGCCACCGATCTTTCTGATGGCGCAGAAGCCCGCTGACTGGCTCCAAGTCATCGGCGTTGTCGGCGACGCGAAGAACGACGGGCTAGACCATCCCGTCAAGCCCGCCGTATACATTCCCTACACTTTCGTGCTTCCTCCTGACGAAACTCTCATGATTCGTTCAGCGGGCGATCCCGATGCCGCGCTGAAATCCGTGCGCGTGCGGCTGCACGATTTGAATCCCGAGATCGTTCTCGGCGACGAACATACTCTGACGTGGTGGCTCAATACGGATGGTTGGGGGCGCGAGAGATTTATCGCGTCGCTCTTCGGAGTGTTCGCTGGACTGGCGTTGGTGCTCGCCGCCACGGGGTTGTACAGCGTGGTGTCCTACGCGGTTACGCAGCGCACGCAGGAACTTGGCATCCGCATGGCGCTGGGCGCGCCGCGAGCAAGCATCTTTCGGCTGGTGCTCAGCTCGACGGCTGTCACTCTCGGCATCGGCGCAGCCGTTGGCTTGGGCATCAGCATTGCGCTCGGCCGCATCGTCGCCAACATGGCTGGCGCAAGCTCGCGCGACCCGCTAACTCTTGCGGCCGCCACCGCGCTCTTGTTCGTCGTTGCCGCCGCCGCGTGCTTGCTCCCAGCCCGCCGCGCTGCGAGTATCGATCCCATCCGCGCGCTCCGCACCGAGTAGCTGTCCCGATGTGCTCCATCTATTTCAAATCTGAAAGTTCTTGGTTCCGCATCGTTGCACCAACAGCGCACACTACCGCCCGAGAAATGTAACGAATCCTAATTCTCAGAATTGCCCATCGGTTTTCTAAGACTTTCCGGTGCGCTGTCTTCCCTTCTGTTCCCACGTCTTCCGCAGCTCCGCGCGCCGCTCCAGGACATGCGCCTTGGCATCCTCGAAATTCTTGTACACTTTCTTGCCCTTGATCGTGTTGCAGGTCCGGCAACAAGCCACCAGATTTGCCGGATCCTTCTTTCCCTTGCGCGCGCGCGGCATCACGAAATCCACCGACATCGCCAGCGCATTCTCAAAATTCGCGTTTCCGTCCAGGCCGCAGTACCGGCAGCGATAATTATCGCGCTCCAGGATCTCCAGCCCTTCCTTCACAGTCACGGGCGCGGCGGTCAAAGTAAAAGTAGTGAGATTGAAAAGCATCGGCCACCTCCAAGCGGGAATTTCGGCCGTTCAACGGGAAAGGGGTCCGTGTCCGTGAAAATAGGCCACCCACCGCCGCGTGTCAAGCAACTCGCCGCCTCCCTTTCCATCTCTGCGACCTCCGCGTCTCTGCGGTGAGTCTCCCTCTTTGATTTTCCACTGCTCCGCTTTGCCACTGGCCTCGAAAGGTGTATGCTCCCGGTTCTCGCGCTCATCTCTCCCCGTCGAGCAGGCGAATATGGCGTCACGCACCCACATCGTTACGGCGCGCAAAGAGCAGCGCGCCGGGCTCGCGCACTTCATGGCCCGCGTCCTCAAGGAACACGATCGCGCCGCGAAGAAGCTCGATCCCGATTCCGTTCACGACCTGCGCGTGGCGCTGCGCCGCTGCCGCACGATGGCCGATGCTCTCTCCACATTCGACCCCGAGAAATCTCTCCGCGCCATGAAGAAGGCGTCCCGGCGCACTTTCCGGAGTCTTGGCCAATTGCGCGACGTCCAGGTGATGCGCGAATGGATCAAAAAACTCGCGCCCGCCGGCGATGCACTGGCGTCCCGGCTTCTCGAATCGCCGGCGCAATCCGAAGCGGCGGCAAAAGCCGAGGCCACGGCAGCGCTCAACGAATTCGACGCCCACAAGTGGCGCCGCTGGTCGCGCGATCTCGCCGAGCGCTCGCGTCGAATTGCCCCGGACAGCCTGGTCTTCCAGCACCTCGCTCTCGAGCGCTGCCTCGAAGCGCGCGAAGCCCATCGCTTCGCCATGCGCTCTCGGAGCCGCGTGAGCTGGCATCGCGTGCGCATCGCCCTGAAGCATTTTCGCTACACCGTCGAGAATTTTCTCCCGACCCGCCACGAGGAATGGATCACCGACCTGAAGCTCGTCCAGGATCTTCTTGGAGAAATTCACGATCTCGACGCGATACGAACGGAATTCCGAAGGGTTGCGGCGGGAGTGGAATCGAGCGAACTCGAGCAATGGCTTGAGCGCATCGAAGCATTGCGCGCAGAACGTCTGGCCGCCTACCGCGCGAAGACTTCCGGCAAAAATTCTCTGTGGCATGTCTGGTTCGCCGGACTGCCCGCGGGCTCGCGCCTCGAAGAGGCCGCCTTTGCCACGCTCGCAACGTGGGCGTCGTTCCGCGATCCGAACTTCGATCACTCGCGCAAAGTGACGGCTCTCGCGCTCGAGCTATTCGACGGCTTCAGCGCAAGCCTCCTGAATCACACTTTTCGCGATTCCGAGGCCCGCAGAATCTTGCAGGCTGCTGCGCTCCTCCATGACGTCGGCCGCGTCAAAAAAGACGCCGGGCATCACAAACGTTCCTTCCGGATGATCTCCAAACTAACTCCGCCAATCGGATGGACAAAAGACGAGATCTTCAGCGCCGCTTTGATCGCCCGCTATCACCGCGGCGCCGAGCCGCGCCTGGAGCACAAAGACTATGCCTCGCTCGAGCCCGCGGAGCAGGAACGCGTAGCGTGGCTCGCCGCAACGCTGCGCCTGGCCGATGGCCTCGATTCCGATCATCGCGGCCGTATCCTCACGGTAAGCGTCCAGCGCGATCGCACCGCTCTAATCATCCGCGCCGCAGGCTACGTTCACGACGTAGACTCCGCTGCCATGCTCGCCCGCAAGAAACATCTCCTCGAAACTCTCTGCGAGTGTCCGGTGGTAATCCAGCCAGCCGAATCCCAACCGGCAACCAGGCTGACGTCTATCGCCTCCTGAATTGTCTCGATCGCGCTCCTCGCGCCGAATCGTCTACGCGAGAAGCCCGAATTCTTGCCCGGGCACGGCTTCGCAGTTTCCGAAAAAAGCGGTCGCGGCGTCGTGTTACCGGACCTTGAGATTAAGTTTCCGGAAAGCGCGCGTTCACCGGGCACGATCCCCACGGCCTCACTTTTGCGATTTTGTCGCGCCGCCGATTCGCCCTTAGCCTCGCTCCCCGTTTACTTGGCGATACCATCCTCATGAATCCATGGGAGCGCGCACCCAGCGGCATGCTCGACGACTTACCTGTTGCTTTCCCAAAGGAATTGTGGCATCTTCCTGTTGGAAACCCAAATGGCCCCAAATGGCGGTGCTATGAAACAAAAAACGGACGTCCTGCAAGGTACCCTGGCGTTGATGGTGCTCAAGACTCTCGATGTGCTGGGACCGCTGCACGGCTATGGAATCGCGCGGCGCATTGAGCAGATCAGCGGAGACTTGCTGGCCGTGAATCAAGGGACTTTGTATCCCGTGCTGTTGAAGCTGGAGCAGGAAGGTGCGATCGCATCCGAGTGGGGCGCCTCCGAAAATAATCGCCGGGCGCGCTTTTACCGGCTGACACGCGAAGGACGAAAGCAGTTACAGGTAGAGACCAAGGATTGGGAACAAACGGCGGCGATCATCGCCAGATTCTTCGAAGCCAAGGCCGAGGACTTGCCATGAGATCTCTGAGACGATTTTTCTCCCGGCTGGCCAACCTGGCGCCAAGGCGGGCGCAGGAGGAAAGATTGCGGGAAGAGATTGAGGAGCACATCGCTCTGCAGACCGAAGAAAATCTCCGCGCAGGCTTATCGCCCGTGGAGGCGCGGCGGCAAGCCCTGCTGAAGTTCGGCGGCGTGGAAGCGATGAAACAAGACTATCGAGCCGCACGCGGACTGCTCGTTATCGAGAATTTGCTGGGGGATTTGCGGAACGCAGGGCGAACGATATGCCGTATGCCAGGGCTTGCGG
The DNA here is from genome assembly GCA_963841235.1 of uncultured Acidobacteriota bacterium. Lineage (GTDB taxonomy): Bacteria > Acidobacteriota > Terriglobia > Acidiferrales > UBA7541 > Palsa-147. The sequence continues at coordinate 352,861 of CAWJBU010000008.1, forward strand.
CCGTGATCATCGTTTCGCTGGCCATCGGAATTGGCGTGAATACGACGATCTTTTCATGGATTCAGATGATCCTGCTGCAACCGTTGCCCGGCGTGAGTGGTGCATCGAATTTTCTGCTGGTCGAGCCTCGCTCCGAGACAGGCGGGTATCCAGGCGCTTCGTGGCTGGAATATCGCGCCTTGCAGACGCAAGTGCCGGCGCTTCGGGATATCGTGGCGGTTCAGATGGTGCCGTTCAATGTGGGAGAGACGGGCCAGACGGAGCGGACGTTTGGTCAACTCGTCTCCGGCAATTATTTTTCTGCGCTCGGCCTGAAGCCTGCGATCGGACGATTTATTCGACCGGAAGAGGCGGAGCGGCCCGGGACGGAGCCTGTCGTCGTCATTTCGTATGATTACTGGCATACGCGGTTGGGCGGCGCGCCGGAAGCTGTGGGTCGAAAAGTGCGCGTCAACGACCGCGACCTTATCGTCATCGGCGTGGCGCCCAGGGAATTCCACGGAACAATGTTCCCCTTGAAGTTTGAACTGTGGGCGCCAGCGACGATGGCGCCTGCGTTGCTCGGCGGAACTCGCGACCTCGAGGATCGCAGCACCCGCACTTTTTCGTTGATCGGAATGTTAAAGCCCGGTGCAACTCGCGAGGAAGCACAGGCCGAGTTCAGCACGGCGATGGCTCAACTTGCGCGCGACTATCCGGACGCCAGCGCCGGAATTGGCGGTGAGATTCTTCCATTCTGGAGCGCGCCGCGCGGCCCTCAACGCTTGCTGATCAGCGGACTCGCCATCTTGCAAGGCGTTATGCTGCTCCTGCTCTTGGCGGTCTGCGGCAACACCGCAAACCTCATGCTGGCTCGAGGAAGCACCCGGCAGCGCGAGATGGCCGTGCGCGTGGCGCTGGGCGCGACACGCTGGCGCATCGTCAGCTTGGTGCTCTCGGAAAATATGCTACTCGCTCTCTTGGGAGCAGGCCTCGGAGCAGCCACCGCAGTTTGGGGCACCACGGCATTGCGCGTGGCGCCAATCATCGGCGCATTTCCAATCCAGTTTCAGTCCAGCGTGGATGAACTCACTCTCGCCTTCGCAGTATTGCTCGGTGCTGCGTGCGGTCTGATTTTTAGCGCGGCGCCCGCCATCTATTTGGCACGGCTGGATCCACAAGACGGGCTGCGCTCCAGCTCCAACACGCCGCCGCGCAGCCGTGCGCGCAAAGTTCTGATGGGTCTGGAAGTCGGACTTGCGATGGTCGTGCTGATCGCGGCGGCGCTTTTCTTACAGAGTTTTCGCTCTGCGCGCCAAACGGATCCGAGATTCCGGCCCGAGGGGGTTTTGCTGGCCGCCTACGACTTGAGCGGACGGAATCCCGACGAGGCGTCCGAGCGCGAATTTGCTGCGCGCCTGCTGGAACGCCTGCGAGCCTTGCCGGACGTCGAGGCAGCCGCCATCGCCACGAATGTCCCGCTGGACTTGCATGGAATTCCGTTGAGGCCCTTCACTGTGCAAGGCCGCGTGCGCACCGAGCCGGGGCAGGATCGCGCCATTTTCAACACCGTCACGCCGGGATATTTCAGAGTGATGGCCATCCCGCTCCTTGAGGGAACCGACTTTGCCGAGATGAGGAATACGGCGGCGCCCGCGCAGGCCATCGTCAATGAGGAGTTTGTGCGCCGTTATCTGAATGCCGTGGATGCCCTCGGCCGCCGAATACAGACGCGCGCGGGAAGCTTTGAGATCATCGGCGTGGCGCGCAATTCGGTTTACGACGCTTTCGGCGACCCCCCGCAGCCAGCGGTCTATTTCTCGTACCGGGATATTCCAGCGATGCAAGGAGAAATTCATCTGCGCACGCGCGGCGCCGCTGAAACCGGACTCACCTCGGAAGCGCGTGCCGTTTTGCGCGATCTCGATCCGATGCTTGCTCTTTACGACGTGCGAACATTCTCCCAGCACATCGAACGAAACCTGTATCTTCGCCGGATTCCCGCGCGGATGTTCGCCGTGCTCGGGCCACTCCTGCTGGGCCTCGCGGCGATCGGAATCTACGCCGTGGTTTCGTATGCCGTGGCTCGGCGAACGAAAGAGATTGGCGTGCGCCTGGCGTTCGGGGCCACCAGCGGGCGGGTCGTCCTGCAAATTATTCGCGAAAATTTGGGTGCCATCACGTGGGGTGGGGCGGTTGGATGGATACTTGCGCTTGCGGTTTCCGTTCGCGCGATTTCGAAGGGCCCGGTGAGCCTTCCAGCCTTCCTCGGCGTGCCGGCAATCCTGTTAGGTGTGGCGACGCTGGCCTGCTGGATCCCGGCACGCAGAGCCAGCCGGATTGATCCGATGGCAGCGCTCCGGCACGAGTAAACAGCCTGCGGAGCAAGAACGTTGTCATCCCGAGCGCAGCGAGGGATCCCTCTTGTGTCAAACGCCAAGGCCTTTCAATCCATGACGCGGTTTCGATTGCTCGTGGGGATCATTTTTGAGCTAGGTTCGTCTGACATCGACGACGCAACCGCGCAGTCTCAATTCTTCATCTGGCGGAGGATCTTCGGAGGGAGAATCCAAAGTAGCGTAGCCTTCCCAGCGGTGACGGATTCGAATTCTAGCGCTGCGACTCCAGCCTTCTTCAACGCTGTGAACACGCCGCGGGCGCCGACTGCCGCGGCAATCAACTGATCCAGATGCGGCGCGTGGCCGACGCACATCACTTCATCAGCTTTCACGTGCGCAATTTCCTTCAAGAAATCGGCCGGATTGCTTCCGGGCCGCAGCGTCTGGCTCTGCCGGATTTTCTCGCGCGCATATCCCAGCGCTTCGGCGAAAATTTCCGCCGTCTGCGCCGAGCGAACGTACGGGCTGGTGATCAGCAGCGCGGGCTTGACCTTTAGCCCGCTGATCCCTTTCGCCACTTCGCGCGTCTTCTTGATTCCATCGCGCGTCAGGTATCGCTCGGTTTCCGGCGGGCAATTTGAATCCTCGCGCTCGATCGCAATTCCATGCCGCACTAGATAGAGAATCATAGGTTAGGCCACTTTCACTTTCGGTTTCGTTTGCGCCCGGCGGAAGACCGGCCGCAATCCGAATTCGCGCTCGAACAGAGTCGCCTTGCGCGTCAAGCCGGCCACGTCGAGCCGCGCGCCATTCTGCATTTGCACTCGGAAGATGGCCTGCCCGCGCTCGACGTCCACCGTGACGCCGCCGACCATGCGCCGGTGCTCGCTCTCGAGCCGCTCGGCGATGCGCAGCAGCGCCACGAGCATGCGCGCATCCTCGCGGCGCGCGCCGTCGAGCGACGCGTACGACTTGTGGTCCATCTGCGGCTCCGACCTCGAATTGTGATAGCGCACCAGCACCGCCACCATATCGCGCCGCCAGCCGCGCAAGCCGGGAATATCGCCATAGCGGACGAGATACTCGCCATGGCGATGATGCGCTTTGTGGCCGATGGCATGGCCCACGTCGTGAAGGATCGCCGCCATTTCGAGAGTCAGCCGTTCATCCGGGCTCATTTCGTGCAAAGGCCGCAATTGATCGAACAGCGAAACAGCCAACCGCCGCACTTGTTCCGCGTGCCCTGCATCGTAATTGAAGCGGCGTGCAAACCACTCGGCGCCGGCGCGCAGCCTGTCCGCCACGCGCTTCTCGTCTTCATTCGGCGTCGCGCCGGAATATTCCGCCTCCATCAGATCGATGAGAATGCCTTCGCGCACTCCTGCTCCGGGTACGAGCATCGAGCGGAGATTTAGATACTGCCCGAGCGTGGCGAGCACGATCGCCGCGATGCCCATCACTTCAGCGCGGTCGCGCCGCACGCGAAACGCCCGGACCCTCGCAGGCACGTCGAGCCGCGCAATGCGCCAAACCTGATCGCGCAAAAGCCGCAAGTTGATGGTTGGGAACCCTCGCAGTCGCGGCCCTGCGGCAATTGGCGCCAGCGCTTCGGCGTTGCCGCCGCAAGCCGCGGCGACGGCACTCGAAAGATTCGGCGGTGAAGGTATCGCGGAATGCAGGAGCATCAGCACGTGGTCTTTGATGCGCGCCGCGGCGTCTTCGGTGATCACGCCGTCGATTTTATAAGTCTCCATGAGTCGCACCGTGCCGAGAGGCAACGCGACGCGGCGCTTGACCAGGCCGCTCTCCAGGAAATTCAGCTCCAAACTTCCGCCGCCAAGATCGAAGATGAGGCGCGGAGTTACGTTGCCCGCCAGCGCGCGAAGCACCCCGGCGCAAACCAGCCGCGCCTCTTCCTCGCTGCTGATTACTTCGATTTCAATTCCGGACTTGCGGCGCACCCGCTCGATGAGCGTATGGCGATTGCGCGCTTCGCGTCCCGCGCTCGTAGCCACGGCGCGATACATAGCCACGTGATGGCGGTTCATCACGCGCCGGAAATGCCGGAATGCGCGGGCGGCTTTGGCGATCGTGTCTTCGCTCAGGACGTGCCGCGTGAACGCATTGTGACCGAGACGCACGGACGCGCGTTCGCTGTCGAGAATTTCATATCGGTCGGGAGAAGTGGCGCGGGCGATCACCAGCCGCAGGGCATTTGAGCCTGCGTCAATCGCGGCAATGTGGACAGGAGCGGCCAATTCGTCTATCGCCAGAGGTGCGCAAGCGCGCCCGAGGGCTGATAGTGCGTACCCTTGATGCCGAGATGCGCGCCGATTTGCTTGCGCAGCTCGCGGTTTACAGTCGAGACGCTCGCTTCGCCGTCCAGCTCGATGAAAGAATGACGGCGCGAGAGATACTCGAATTCTTTTTTGATCAACGATTGATAACGGATGAAGGACTGGAACAGATCATTCGAAAGCGACATGTCGCGGCCGGATTCCCAGTAGCTGATGGTGTGCGATTTCTTGAACTCGCGATCGAACGCAATTTCCGGCCTCACATTGAGCCAAAAAGTAAGATCCGGCCGCAGCGCCATCTCGTATATGCCATGCAGATAGTCGCGACCGATTCCGCGGACCGCGCTGCGGGCGATTAGTGTGTAGATGTAACGATCGGCGAGAACGATTAGGCCGGAGCGCAGCGCTGGGAGGATGCGGCGCTCGAGCTGGTCGAAGAAATCGGTGCTATACATCAGCGCGAGGGTCATGCGCGTGACGGAGTTTTCGGCGAGTAGCGCGTCAATATCGTCGGCGACTAGCGAGGAACGGCGCAGGCCCGTGGTCTGAACGGCGAAGCCTTCGGATTCCAACCACTCGGTGAGCAGCGAGATCTGCGTCGAGCGCCCTGAGCCGTCGGTGCCTTCGATTACGATCAGAGTGCCACTCAGCTCTTCTTCGCGAACGCCGGGAAGAGAGGCGCCGTAAAAGCGCGAGGCGCTCTTGCCGTTGGCCTTCGTCTTTCCGTTCTTCCGGCGCGGCCGGCCATTGGGCGCGGCGCCGGGAACGATCGGAGTGTCGCGCGGAGTCATGTGGATTTCTTCGGCGCGAATTTCACGAGATCGATTCGCTCGCCCAGGATTTCGCGCATTTGTTTCTGCAGACGATTCACCGGAACCGTGCCGTCCATCAGCACGAATTTATCGGGTTCCATCATCTGGTCGTAATAATTCAGGATGCGCTCTTGAAAAATGCGGAAACTCTCGGCGCGGTCGAGGGAAATACCAAGGTCCATACCGGCTTCGTAATACTTGAGCTTGGGGCGGCCGGCCATGATGCGATTCACGGCCACATCGAGAGGCGCGCGGAAGTAAAAAGTGATATCGGGAATGGGCGCAAAGCGGTAAAGATTGCGCAGCCAATGCGGAGGACAGCCGCGGGCCACATCGCGCGCAAAAGCGGTGTAAATATAGCGGTCGGCCAACACGAGGTAGCCGCCGTGAAGTAGAGGGAGAATTTGGCGCTCGCAACGATCGGCAAAATCAGCGGCGTGCAGCAGCGAGAAAGTAACGGGGGTGAGCAAGCGGCGCTGCTTCCCGCGGCGCGTCGCCGATTTCACCAGCGGCGAAGAATTCCACTCGGTGAAATGCGTTCGATAACCGTTGATCTCCAGCCAGCGCTTCAGAAGATAAAGCTGCGTGCTTTTGCCCGAGCCGTCGATGCCTTCGACGACCACCAGCGCGCCGGGATAATCGTGCTTCGGCACGCGAGCCTTTTCGGCCGGCCGTTCAGCAACGGCCGGGATTTCCATGGGCTTGGTTTCAGGCATTTCGAACCGATTCCGCTCGATTTCCAATCCAGTAGTTTATGATACCCCGGGGCTTAAACCCCAGTATGAATATTCTGTTACAGCAGCGTGGTAAGAGGAAAACGCGGTTCAGGAAAACACGATGAACGTTCGAAAAGCGCTAATGGTGAAACCTGGGAAGAAAGTGAAACTCTCCGATTACGACCCCGACGACACGCTCGGTCATGAAAAAGGTCCGCGGACTGACGTGAAAATAGAGAAGGCTTGCGAACGGTTGGACTCGCTGCAGTATTTGCTCTACGCGGAGAAGAAACACGCTCTGCTGGTAGTGTTTCAAGCCCTGGACGCAGGGGGAAAAGACGGCACGATTCGCCACGTGATGGCGGGTCTCAATCCGCAAGGCTGCGTCGTCGCTTCATTCAAAAAGCCTTCGCCGGAAGAACTGGCGCACGATTTTTTGTGGCGCGTACATAAAGTCGTGCCCGAACTCGGCCTCATAGGAGTGTTCAATCGCTCGCACTATGAAGACGTTCTAGTGGTGCGTGTTCACGATCTGGTGCCCAAGGAAGTCTGGTCGGCGCGCTACGATCAGATCAATTCGTTCGAGCGAAATCTCTCCGGGAGCGGCGTGAAGATCGTTAAATTCTTTTTACACATTAGCAAAGCCGAACAGAAGAAACGCTTTCTCGAGCGCATCGACGATCCGGACCGGCGGTGGAAGATCTCGCAATCGGATTTCCTGGAAAGAAAATTCTGGGATGACTATATCAAGGCATATGAAGAAGCATTGAGGCGCTGCAGCACGGAGGAGGCGCCGTGGTATGTGGTGCCGGCGAATAAGAAATGGTTCCGGAATTTCGTGGTGTCGCGGATTTTGGTGGAGACGCTGGAAGAGCTGAAGATGAAATATCCGAAGCCGACGGTGGATATCAGGGATTTGAAGTGGAAATAGTCGAGTCGAATTCCATTCGCCGAGATGCTCAACCGGAAGTTTGTTAGAATCGCGCGGTTTCTTGCCTCATTGGAATTGCAGGGGCCGAAATTCGGGAGGGCAGCCCTTCAGCGCCGGTAAGGCGCTTGAGGGTAAAAAGACCCTCCCCTACTTGAGAACCAATGACGCGGGCTTTGTTTCCACGAAATTTCCGGAAGAGTTATCCGCAGGCGGTGCGCGGCGAAGGCTGTTTCATCGTCACCGCGGATGGGCGGAGGTATCTCGACGCGGCGGGCGGAGCGGCGGTGGTGACCATCGGGCACGGAGTGCAATCCGTGGCGCGGGCGATGGCTGAGCAGGCCGAGCGGTTAGCTTACGTACATTCGTCGCAGTTTGAATCTGCGCCCGCGGCGGAATTGGCGCGGCGGCTGCTGGCGCTTGCGCCACGATCTTTCCGCAACGGGCGCGTCTATCTCACCTCCGGCGGTTCGGAAGCTACCGAAACAGCGATTAAGCTTTGCCGGCAATATTTTCTCGAGCGCGGCGAGGCAAAACGCATCCGCGTGGTTTCACGGAAGCAGAGCTACCACGGAACGACGCTCGGAGCGCTCGCGGTTTCAGGCAATGTGGCGCGGCGCGAGCCATTCGCACCGCTGCTGAATGAATGGGGGCACATTCCGCCGTGCTATTGCTACCGCTGCCCGATGGGATTGCGATATCCGGAATGTAACGTGGATTGTGCCGACGAGTTGGATCGCTTGCTACGGCGGGAAAATCCGGAAAGCGTCGCGGCGTTTATCTTGGAGCCGTTGAGCGGCGCGACGCTCGGCGCGGTGCCACCGCCAAATGGTTATCTCGAGCGCATCGCTGAAATATGCCGCATGCACGGAATTTTGCTGATCGCCGATGAAGTGATGACCGGCATGGGCCGCACGGGCAAAACCTTCGCGGTAGAGCACTGGGGCGTCGAGCCGGACATCATTCTCGTTGGCAAAGGAGTCGCGAGCGGCTACGCGCCGTTGGGCGGCGTACTGGTGAATGAGCGGGTTGTGGAGACGATCGAGCGCGGCTCGGGCGTTTTTCTGCACGGATTTACTTACAACGCGCATCCGGTGGCTGCGGCGGCGGGAGTCGCGGTTCTCGACTACATCGCCGAGAATAATTTATTCGAGCGTGTTGATATCTCAGGGCGCGAGTTGAGAGAGGCGCTCGAACCGCTGGCGCAGCTCTCGATTGTTGGCGACATTCGAGGAATGGGGCTGCTGCAGGGGGTCGAGATTGTTCGAGACCGCGAAACTCGCGAGCCATTTCCTCCGGATGCGCATATCGCCAGCCGCATCGCAGAAGATGCTATGGAAGCGGGCGTGGTGACGTATCCGATGCAGGGCTCGGTGGACGGGCGGCGCGGAGATCATATTCTTCTGGCGCCGCCGTTCACGATTAGCACGCAGCAGATTCAGATGATTGCAACCGCGCTGGGCAACGCGCTCAGCGAACTCGAGAATTCCCACCGCTCCAGCGCCGGAGGCTCCCCTGTCGCAAAATCCTCGCAGTAACAAGTTTCCCCGATTCTCAAATTCAATCCATCCGGGCGCGGCAGTTGCAATTGCCGCTTTGGTAGGACTCGCCGTCGCAAGTTACGCAGACCAGATTCCGCTGAAGGGTTACTCGCCTGAGGCGGCGAAGCGAGAGATGGCGATCGAGAAACAGTATCGCTCGCTGGCTTCGACGGGGGAAATTGAGAAATTTCATCGCTACCTGACCGCCGAGCCGCACATGGCGGGTTCGCAGCGCAATAACGAGCTGGCGCGCTGGGTCGCGGAACAGTGGAAGCAGCAGGGAATGGAAGATGTGAAGATCCACGAGTACGACGTGCTGCATTCGAAGCCGCGGGAGATTTCACTCGAGGTGATCGCGCCGGCGGAATATCGCGCAACGTTGCGCGAGGCGCCTTATGACGCGGACCCGGACACCAAGAATCCGCGGGCCTCAGGCGCGTTTCTCGGTTATTCAGCTTCGGGCGAAGTTACGGCACCGGTGATTTATGCGCACAGCGGCAATCCGGAGGATTACGACTATCTGCGCACTCAAGGCATCAGTGTGCGCGGCAAGATCGTGCTCGTTCGCTATTCGAATCCATATAGCTATCGCGGATTCAAAGCGCTGACAGCGGAACGCGAAGGCGCAGCGGCGATTTTGATCTATTCCGATCCGCAAGAAGACGGCTATGGACAGGGGAAAGTTTTCCCCGACGGTCCGTGGGGGCCGGAGACGCACATCCAACGCGGCGCGATCACTTACGATTTCATTCAGCCGGGCGATCCGCTGACGCCGGGATGGGCATCGGTTCCGGGCGCAAAGCGGATTCCGATTGCCGAGGCGGTCTCGCTGCCGAAAATTATGGGCGTGCCGCTGTCGTGGCATGACGCGAGGCCGTTGCTAATGAATATGGATGGACCTGTAGCGCCGCAAGCGTGGCAAGGCGGATTGCCGTTTCAATATCATCTCGGCGGCGAAAGCGTGCGCGTGCATCTGAAAGTGGATATGGATACGAGCACGCAGGCATATTTCGTGACCGAAGCTCGCATTCGCGGCGCGGAATTGCCGGATGAGTGGATCGTGCTGGGCAATCATCGCGATGCGTGGGTCTATGGCGGCGTCGATCCGTCGAGCGGCACGGCATCCATGCTGGAATTGACGCGGAATCTCGGCGAGATGCTGAAGAAAGGCGTGCGGCCGCGAAGGACGCTGGTGATCTGCAGTTGGGACGGCGAGGAATATGCGCTGACGGGCTCGACGGAATGGGGCGAGGAATTCGCGGACGAGTTGAAGAAAAAAGCGATTGCCTATCTGAACGTGGATTCGTCGGCGTCAGGCGCGATGTTTCACGGGACGCCAGTGGCTTCGCTCGCGACTGTGCTTGTGGACGTGAGCCGCACGCTGCCGGCGCCTTCAGGAAAGACGCTGCACGATGAGTGGCGCGTGGCGCGGCAACAGCAATTGCATTCGACGCGCCCGGCGGAGGATTCAGAGCTGGCGGATACGCGTATAGGCAGCGGCTCGGATCACACCGTATTCCTCAATTTTCTCGGCATCCCCACGGTGGGGCTAGAATTCGACGGGCCGTACGGCGTCTATCATTCTCTCTACGATGATTTTTACTGGATGAACCATTTCGGCGATCCGGGCTACAAGTATCACGCGCTGATGACGCAGCTTTGGGGCGTGCTGGCGCTGCGACTGGCGAATGCGGATGTGCTGCCTTATGATTTCGAGGCTTATGCACGCAATATCCGGTCGTTCGTCGACGAGTTGGACGTGAAGAGCCGCGTGCACGAGCATTTGGATTTGAAGCCGTTGTACGCCCGGATTGATGAATTCGAGGAAGCGGGGCGGGATTTGAATGCCGCAATCGCCGCGGCGTTGAGCGGAGCGTCTTCCGGATCTATCGACGGAGCCTCTGCGAAGCGCGTGAATGCCGAGCTGATGCAAATCGAACGTAATTGGTGCATTCCGGAGGGAATCCCGGGGCGGCCATGGTTCAAGCATACGCTCTACGCCGCGCGTTTCACCTACGCGCATCTGGAATTGCCTGGATTAACCGAAGCAGCCGAATCAAACGATTGGAAGCGCGCCGGAGAACAGCAAAAGATTCTCGAGAGCGAACTAGCGAAAAATATTGCGCTCTTGCACCAGGCGCGCACTGACCTGCAAGGTGCGGGCGAGCGAGGTACGCGATGAAGAGACTCTCGTTGATGGCGCTGATTTCTTGCGTGCTGGCGCTCGCGGCCTTGCCGGCCGCGGCGCAATCATCGGCGAAATCACGCGCGCGCGATTTGGGCGTGCCGTTCGATGGTACCCCAGGGCCGCTGAACGCGATTACGGACGTGAAGGGCGTCGAAGTTGGTCATCGCACGCTGATTTCAGGCGAGGGCAAGTTGAAGGTCGGCGTCGGGCCTGTGCGCACGGGCGTCACGGCAATTTTCCCGCGCGGCAAATCATCGGCCGATCCGGTTTTCGCCGGATGGTTTACCGAAAATGGAAACGGCGAGATGACCGGCACGACCTGGGTTGAGGAATCGGGGTTCCTCTCCGGCCCAGTGATGATTACGAACACACACAGCGTTGGAGTCGTGCGCGACGCCGTCATTAAGTGGCAGCTCGAACATTTCCCCGCCCTGACTGAAGACGACTGGTGGTCGCTGCCTGTGGTGGCGGAGACCTGGGACGGCTATCTAAACGATATCAACGGCTTCCACGTAAAACCCGAAGACGCGATTGCCGCGATGGACAATGCTCACGGCGGACCGGTGGAAGAAGGCAATGTCGGTGGCGGCACTGGAATGATCTGCAGTGAATTCAAAGGCGGGATCGGCACATCGTCGCGGAAATTAAGTGAGAAAGCCGGCGGCTACACCGTCGGCATTCTGGTGCAGTGCAATTACGGAATCCGCCGGCTTTTGCGCGTCGCGGGCGTTCCCGTCGGAAAAGAAATTCCTGGGCCATCGGTTTGGGATGATGATACAGGCTCAATCATCGTCGTGGTGGCGACCGACGCGCCGCTGCTGCCGCATCAGCTCAAGCGGCTGACGAGGCGCGTAACGCTCGGCCTCGGCCGTAACGGCAGTATCTCCGGAAACGGTTCGGGCGATATTTTCATCTCATTTTCGACGGCAAATCCAGGTGCTGGAATGTCGAAAGGACCGGCGGCGATCACAATTCTGCCCATCGCCAAAATCGATCCGCTCTTCGAGGCTACAGTGCAAGCCACGGAAGAGGCGGTGATCAACGCGATGGTCGCAGCGGAGACGATGACGGGAATCGACGATCGTCGAGTGGAAGCGTTGCCGCACGACAAGCTGCGCGAAGTGATGAAGAAATACAATCGCCTAGTAGAAACAAAATAAAGGCGATACTCGTGATCGAATAATCTCGGAGGCTCGAATGCGACATTTCTTCTGGGGAGTTTTTCTCACCATCGTGCTGATCATTCTCGCTTGCTACGTGATCTTGAAGCGCGGCTACGTGAATTTCGCGGCAGATCAACAGGCGTCGGCTATGGAGCGTCACATGGCGATGGCGGCTTCCGATGCTTCAGTCGAGCGCCACGCCGCGGCGATTCAGAATCCGCTCACCGCCAGCGATGAAACGATGCTGGCGGGCGCAAAGCTCTATCGCGACAACTGCGCGGGCTGCCATGGAAGCCCCGCGAATCCGGATGCCTCGCTCGGCCACGCCTTCAATCCTCCCGCACCGCAGTTCATGACCGACCCCGCCGACATGCCCGACAATGAAAATTTCTATATCGTCCAGCACGGGATTCGCTGGACGGGCATGCCAAGCTGGGGGCGAAAGTTCAATGACACACAGATCTGGCAACTCGTGACATTCATCAAGCACATCGACAAACTTCCGCCGGCCGCCGACAAAGAAATTCGACAGCCGCCCTCGCCCGCCTACTGATCAGCAACGGGAATTCTGCTCACCCGGCCAGAAACTGGCGGAACGGGCATCTTGCACCGCCTGTCCTTCAGCAAACGAGACCTGTCCGCGAGTACCATTGCCGCGCCGGGATCGCCTCTCTACCCTCTAACAATAGAGACAAAATGAGATCAGCGAACGCAGCGGATAAGCCGAGGGTCGGCTCCCGGCGAAGTCACCGCCTGAAGCTGCAGGTGCCGGTGTTTGTGTCCCGCAGGGCTTCCAACGGCGTGCCTTTGGAAGAGACCGCCATCATGCTGAACGTCAACGCGTTCGGCGGCTTGCTGATTTTGAGAGCGCACGTGGAGCGCGGCGACGTGCTGCAGCTGACCAACAAAGCGACGCTGGAAGAGCAGGAATGCCGCGTCATCGATATCGGTCCGGTGACGCCGATCGGCAAGAAATTAGGCATCGAATTCACCAAGCCGGCGCCTGATTTTTGGCGGATTTATTTCCCGACCGTCGATCCGAGGTCGAAGCATCACCGGCGGCACCACGAGCACGTAGAAGATTGATATGTGAAGTCCGTGCGCTGCGTCAGGCTCGGACACGAAGTGCAAAATTCAGCAATCGTTGGGAAGCGGGGGCAGACGGAGTATGTCTTCATTTCAGTGGCGTGTGGGGGAAATCATCAAAGAGGATGCAGCGCTGGCGGCTGCGCCGTCGCAGGATCTTCCGCCGCGGCAGGTAGCGCAGCCGGAACTCGCCGAGATGCTCGAGCGCCATCGCGAATGGGTCGAGTCGCGCGGCATTTTCGGCAAGCGGCTTGAGCTGGCGCGTGCGAATTTCGAAGGGATGGACCTGACCGGCGCCAATCTGCAAGGCGCCATCCTCAACAAAGCCAATTTTCAGCGCGCGGAATTGTTGCTCGCGGATTTGCGCGGCGCGAGCCTGGTGCAGGCGGACCTGCGCGAATCGAATCTTCTGGGCGCCGATTTCAAGGGCGCGAATCTGGAGGGCGCTTCGATCGACGGCGCCGCCGGACTGCACACCAAGCAACTTGCCGGCGCGAGTCTGCTTTGGGCGGTGCTGCCCTCTTCCATCTCGGAATTTGAAGGCCAGAACGTGGCCGAGCTGCGTGCCCGGCAGTGTTACCGTCTTTTTATCGTCACGCTGGTAGCTTGCGCGCTGAGCTGCCTGCGAATTGCCACCACACGAGATGTGTTGCTTCTGCGCGACGCTCCATTAATTCCGATCCCGCGGCTCGGCGCTGGCTTGCCTATTTCTGGTTTCTATGTCGTCATGCCGCTGGTGATCTTCGCACTTTTTCTCTACCTGCACGTTTCCATGGAAAGACTTTGGGAGCGGCTGATCGAGCTGCCCGCGATTTTTCCCGATGGACGGCCAGTGGATCGCAGCGGTTCCTGGCTTCTGATGACGCTCTTTCGCCGTCGATTCCACGGATGGACGGGAAATCAAGCGTCGCCGTCGGTGCTCGAATCCGTTATTCCATTGCTGCTCGCCTACGTGGTAGTTCCTGCGACGCTGCTCATGTTTTGGGCGCGCTATCTCGTGATGCAGGATCTGCGCGCGGCGATGTTACAGATTGCCGTGTTCGTCCTCGCCCTCGTGGTTACCACAGCGCTACCGAAAAAGGACCTGATCGAAACTCTGCCTTCGATGTACAGCACGCCAATTCAGGACGAGGCCGGGCTGCCTCCCGTCGATCGCATACAGGCCGACGACGAGTCTCAGGCGGAAGTGGATAGCGAAGAGACGCCGGAGGACGACCTGCAATCTCCGCTTTTCGCCGAGATGCCGCCCGAAATTCACGAGGAGCGCGCCACTGCGGAGTCACCGCGCGAGCGTACTCCCTCGATTGATCTGCTGTCGAACTCGGCAGCACGCTATGGAACGCCCATACGCCGCGCAAGCTCTGCCGTGATTCTGGGCGCAGCGCTGGCAATCCTCACGCTCGGAATTGTCTACGGGGCGCCGCACGATTCAAACGTGATGCCTGATTACGGCGCGGCCAGTCTGCGGCGCTGGTCGGCGGACGCTTTCTGGATGATCGGCTACCGGCCTTACGCTGACTTGACTGAGTCCGCGGTTGCGATATCGCCCGCAGGCTGGAGCGGGCGAGATGAAGACGTTGCGCACGTGAAAGGCGCGCAGCTCAATAATCTGCGCCTGCGTTACGCGCAGGGCTACCGGACTTTTTGGGCCAATTCGCATCTCTGGAAAGCCGATTTGCAGGGCGCTTATTTCTCGGAATCGGATTTTCGCGGCGCGAATATGCGCGAGGCCAATCTGCGCTCGGCGGCATTCGATCGCGTGCAGTTCTTCCGCGCCAACTTGCAGGGAGCACAGCTCGAGAAGGCGAATTTGACGCGCGCCGATTTGCGCGAAACGGATCTGTCGTACGCGCTGCTGCACGCCGCCACCATTGTGGATGCGCGGCTGGGCGGCGCGAATCTTTTCAATGCCGACTTGCGGGAAGCGAAGCTCGCTCACGCGAATTTTGAAAAAGCCGACTTGCGCGAAGCGAACCTCTCGAGCGCCGATCTATCGCTCGCCGATCTGCAGGACGCTTACCTGTGGTCCACCAAGCTGGCCGCGGTAAACCTGCGCGACGCTCAACTGAATCGCGCGATCCTCATCGAGGCTGATTTGCGCGGCAGCGATCTTCGCGGTGCGAATCTCGGAAACGCGGTCGTCCGCGGCGCGGATTTCACCGGCGCGAATCTGGCAGGCGCCGATTTGCGCGGCGCGTCAGGCCTCACCGCCACTCAAGTCTGCTCCGCAAGCGATCGCCGTGAAACGCTCCTTGACGACGCATTGATTCCCCAAGTGCAGACCCAGTGCGGCACGCCGCAGCTACAGCCTCCAACAAACTAGCAGACGGTATGCGCGGCGCGATGCAGCGGCTGCCTTATTCAGGCTGCTTCGGCGCTTGCTCTGCGGGAGACTTCGCGGTCACCCCAATTGCAGGAATGTTGTCCTTGGCGATCAGATCATTCAACGCGGCCAGATCTCTTTCCTTCAAATCGTTCCACTGGGCCACAACCTCCCTCACGCTCTTTTCCATTAACGCGGCGAGATCGAGTTCCCCTTTCGTTGGCGCTGCGTCCGCGCTGTCCACCGCGTTTTGCAAATACGCGAGCCTGCTATCTAGCTCCACGGGATAGTTCAACATGTCCTCCGAGGCCGTCGCTTTGGTCTGCGTAAGTTGCCCCTCGACCTCTGTCATTTTCTTGTCGAGATTCTTCGCGGCATCGCGAATCGCCTGCGCGGCTTCGTCAGCTTCGAGACGCTTGTCCAGCGCCTTAATCTGAGCGCGCACGTCGCGGATTTCGAGCACCGCGGTGTTCGCTTGATCGAGCAGTTCGCGCAGCTTGGCGACAAGATCGAACTGCTTCGCGAGATCGTCATCGCTGGTCTTGACGCGCGGATCGGCTCGAAGCTCAAGCGCCTGCGGGTGTGTTTTTCCGCCGGCGCTGAATCGAAGCTGATACGTGCCCGCAAGAGCCAGAGCGCCCAACGGGTCGCCCGCATCGTAAACCGCCCCATGAACTTCGCGCGGCTTCTCGTAGCGCAAGTCCCAGACGAGACGATTCAAGCCCTGCTCGGCCGGAAGTGCCGCAGCGGGTTTCTGGTCGGCATCTTCCTCGCCGGCCGATTCGTCGCGCTCGGGCTCATGAGCGCGGCTCGAAAAATGGCGCACGGTTTTCCCGGCGGAATCGAGAATGTCGAGGGTGATCTCAGCGTCCTTCGCGGGCTTGTCCCTGAGCCAATAGTAGAGCGTCGCGCCCGGCGGGGCAGGCTGCCCCGCGCTCTTCCACGACGACGGCGATCCAGTCGCACGGCGGCGGAATCGAATCGCCGGCCTCGGCTTAAAGAGAAATGCTTCCGCGCTCGCGTGCAAATCGGCGAGCTGGCGAAGCGGCGAGATGTCATCGAGAATCCAGAACGACCGTCCGTGCGTCGCGACAATCAGATCGCTATTCTTAATCGCCAGATCGTGAACCGGCGCGGGCGGCAAGTTCAGTTGCAGGCGCTGCCAGTGGTCGCCGTCATCCAGTGAAACGAATACACCAGTCTCGGTTCCCGCAAACAGTAAACCTCCGTGCTGCGGATCTTCGCGCACAGCGTGAACGTATGAACCGTCGGGTATACCGCTCGTAATCTGCTTCCATTCCGCCCCGAATTTATGCGTGCGGAAAATGTAGGGCCGAAAATCATCGAGCTTATGCGCATCCACCGCAACGTACGCCGTCCCAGCATCGTGCCACGACGCGTCAATCAGGCTGACCATGCTCCAGGGCGGCAGCCCCAGAGGCGTCACGCTCGTCCAATGCGTCCCGCCATCGCGCGTGAGATGCACGAGCCCATCGTCCGTGCCCGCCCAGATCAGATTCTTCTGCGCCGGCGATTCCGCTACCGTGAATATCAAATCGTAGAATTCGACGCTGGCGTTGTCCTTCGTGATCGGTCCACCGGACGATTGCTGCTTGCTCTTGTCGTTGCGGCTCAAGTCGGGGCTGATTTCATCCCAGCTGACGCCGCCATCGGTGGATTTGAAAACCACCTGTCCGGAAAAATAGATAGTGCTCGGATCATTCGGCGAAAAGACGATCGGCTGCGTCCAAGTGAAACGATACCTCAATCCGGCCGCGCCGCTGCCGTCCGGATCGTCGGGCCAAGGCGAAATCGACTGCGCCTGCCCGGTGCGCTTGTCGAAGCGCGTCATGTGACCGCCGTATGATCCTGCGTACACAACATCAGGATTCGTGGGATCGGGGGCGACGTAACCGCTTTCTCCGCCGCCTACCGAATACCAATCTGCCCGGTCGATCGAGCCGCGGCTGGAATCGCCGGCTATCGCCACGGTGCCGCTATCCTGCTGCGCGCCGTACACGTAGTACGGAAATCGCGTGTCGGTGGCCACGTGATAGAACTGTGCCGTCGGCTGATTTTCTTCGGTGGACCACGATTTTCCCCCGTCAGTGGTGATCGACGCGCCGCCGTCGTTCGCATTGATCATGCGATCGGGGTCGACCGGATCGATCCACAAATCGTGATGATCGCCGTGCGTCGCGGAAATGCGCGCGAACTTCTTGCCGCCGTCGGTTGAGCGAAACATCCCCGTATTCAGCACGTAGACGGTGTCCACGCTCTTCGGGTCGGCATAAACATGCGTGAAATACCACGCGCGCTGCGTGAAGCGGTGATCATCGTTCACGAGTTGCCAGGAATCCCCGCCGTCTTCAGAGCGATAGAGTCCGCCTTTTCCGGCTTCAACGAGCGCATAGACGCGATTCGACTCGCCGCCCGAGACCGAAATGCCGATTTTTCCGAGGAGTCCTTCTGGAAATCCGTGGCCTTCAATGCGCTTCCACGTCCCACCGCCGTCGGTCGATTTGTAAAGTCCGCTTCCCGGGCCGCCGCTCGTCAAGCTCCACGGTGTGCGGTAGGCCTCCCACATCGCAGCGAAAAGCGTGTGCGAATTTTGCGGATCGAAAACGATATCGATCCCGCCGGTCTTGTCGTCCTTGTAGAGGACCTTTTCCCAATTTTTCCCGCCGTCGGTGCTGCGAAAAATGCCGCGCTCGGTGTTGCGGCCATAGGCATGGCCAAGCGCGGCGACGAAGGCGATTTCCGGATTGTGCGGATCGACGATGACCGCGCCGATGTGGCGCGTATCGCGCAGGCCGATATTTGTCCACGTTTTCCCGGCGTCCACCGATTTGTACACGCCGTCGCCATACGAAATATTTCCGCGGATGCACGCTTCGCCTGTGCCCGCATAGATGACATTTGGATCCGATTCGGCAACGGCGATGGCACCAATGGATGAAACGGCCTGTTTATCGAAGATGGGATCCCAGGTGATTCCAGCGTTCGTCGTTTTCCAAACGCCGCCGGAAACAGCTCCGAAATAAAAAACGCTGGGATTGCCGGGAATGCCGGTAGCAGCGAGGGAGCGTCCGCCGCGGAACGGGCCGATCAGCCTCCACTTCAGCCCTTGCAGCTTCGATTCATCGAACTGCTGCGCGCGAACGGGCACGCCCGCGATGCATGCCGCGAGAATTCCGGCGACGATCGCGACACGCCAGGCCTTACGCAACCAAATCCGCAAAAAGCCTCCACGAAAAAGACGAACGAGCATCGTACAAGCGCAATTTTGAAAAATAAAGTCCGAGGTAGCGCCGGCGTTGCTAGAACAATCCAGGAAGAAATCGCGGCTTCGAGCCCATCGCGGCACGATATTGCGGGCTGGACATCAGCATTTCTTCTTCCACGTGTATTCGCGAGCGCAGAATTGCGATGTGCGCCAGCGTTCCCCAGATGGCCGTGATCCATGCGGTGTAAATCAGCGGTATCGCCAGCAACTCCAGAAACACCGCCAGGTAATTGGGATGACGAACCCACCTGTAAGGCCCGCTCGTCACCACGCCCAGCGAAGTCGAAGCCATCACCTGCACGTTCCAATGGCTCGCCAGCGTACGAATCACCCACCAGCGCAGCAGAATCGAAAATGCCAGAACGGCGAGCGATACGGCAGCCAGCGGCACGATCAATGGCCGGCGCAAAATAATCACTTCGAGCGCAGACGAGATCAGCACCGCGATATGAAGCATCACCATCCACCGAAATCGCGGCTCGCCGACTTTCGCGACGCCTTTTTCCGCCATGCGCCGCTGGTTGCGCGCCGAAATCTGCAGCTCGCCCAAACGCACCGCGGCGACGAGGAGCAGCAAAATCAGATACGCGATGACACTCTGATTCATGGAAGGGTCAGACTGAAGCCAGAAGCCGAATTGCGCACCCCGAAGATTTCCACCCGACGGCCAACGTCACGCCCAGCGCATCAGCAGCATTTCGGTGGTGAAACCGGGGCCGAACGCGGCCATCATGCCGTACTTCCCGGATTCCACCTTTCGCTTCGTAATCCATTCGTGCAAAACGAAAAGGACCGACGCGCTCGATAGATTTCCATACTCGGAAAGAATGTCCCACGAAGGCTGCGTCTCGCAGCGGCAAATCCCGAGTTCCGTTTCCATGTAGTCGAGCAATTTGCGTCCGCCGGGGTGAAGCAGGTAAGCGGATAGATCGCTCGTTCCGAGATGAAAGCGCCCGAGAAACTTCTCAACGACTCCGCGAATCCCGCCGCGCAGCAATTCCGGCACGTCCCTCGAGAGCACGATATGGAATCCTTCATCCTTGAGATCGAATCCCATAGCGTCCAGCGAATTCGGCATCAGGAAAGGCTCAGCGCCAACAACGCGCGGGCAGCCGCTGCGCTCGTCGCTGGTAAGAATCACCGCGCCTGCGCCATCACCAAAAAGAATGCTGGAAATCAAATTCGCCGGGGTAAAATTTCGCCGCTGAAAAGTAAGGCTCGGCAATTCCACCGAAATCACCAAAATGTTCCTATTTGGCCCAGCCTGCAAAAAATCGTGCGCTCGCGCCAGCGCCGAAGCTCCAGCCGCGCAACCCAGCTCCGTAATCGGTAAGCGCCGAACATCGCGGCGGAATCCCATGCTCTCAATAAGGTAAGCATCGAGCGAAGGAATCATGTAGCCGGTGCAAGAAACGGTGATGATCCAGTCGATGTCTTCCGGCTTCATCTTCGCGCGCGCCAGGCAATCCTCGGCCACCTGCCGCCCCAGCCGGATGGCGTGCTCCTGATATTCGAGGCTCGTCTGCGTCAGCGCCCGCGGCTGCACCGTATATTCCAACGGGAAAATCGTGTGGCGTTTCTTGATGTGCGAATTTTCCACGATCGAGAACATCCCGTCCAGGCGGCTGCCCTCGAGATGAAAAATCGACTGGATGTGAGCTTTTACGTCGTCCGCGGTAATCACGTGCGGCGGAACGGCCGTCGCAGTCGCGACGATGGTCGCCGGCAATCCGTTGCCGTTACCGTTTCCGTTCGAAGAATGTCCGGGCATCAATCCGCCGCTCCGCGCGTACTTGCGCTTGAACTCTTCCGCACGCCGAGCCGCGCGCGGGATCTCTTGAAATCAGGCCGCAAACCTTACCCCCGCGCGGGACACTTCGCAAGCGCGGGGCGGGACCCGGAGGGGACGTACCTTGAGCAGCCCCAGGCAGGCGCAAGCATATCAAATTCAGGCCGCAGTTCGGGCTTTAGATTTTTCCAAACGCCAAAAGATGACAATAGGCCCCGGGCCGGCTGCGACCGCTCCTTTTTTCGCACCATTGTGCCAATCGTATTGTTTGCATTCCTTCACACTTTCGGCTAGGTTTTCTTAGTAAGGCAGCCCTAGGCTCCAGCGCAGCAAATTCATACCGGAGTCCCCGACGAGGCGGCCGCTATTGCAGTGCGCAAACATGGATTTAACCAAGAGGATTTCTGATGCCTGACTCCGTCGAGGAGAAAGTGATCGCCACGCTCGCTGCGGTGAAACGCATTCCCGCCGAGCAAATCAAGTTGGATTCGTCGCTGCAGGACCTCGGAGTCGATTCACTCGACACCTTCACGCTGCTCTTCGAACTGGAGAGCAAGTTCAACATCTCCATCCCCGACGACGAGGCGCGCAACATCCGCACCGTAAACGATATCGTCACAGGCGTCCAAAAGATTCTCGATGCCGGCAAGGACGGCTCGACGCTGGGTACGACCGCGCCGGCGAGCTGACGGATGGCCGATCGCAGAGTGGCCATCACCGGCGTGGGCGTGATTTGCGCCGCAGGATCAAATGTGCCCGATGCGTGGGCTTCCATTCAGCGCGGCGTCTCCTCCATCGGTCCCCTCACTTCGGTTGATTCTTCCCTGCTGCGGTTCCAGAACGGCGCCGAGGTGCGCGATTACGATTCCGCGAAGTATTTCGAGGGCAGTCGCGCCGATCATCTCGACCGCTTCGCGCAATTCGCGGTGATTGCCGCGCGCGAAGCCGTCGCCGATGCCGGCATCGAGTTCACCCCAGATCTCCGGGAAAAAACAGCAGTCGTATGCGGCTGCGGCGGCGGCGGCCAAATCACGCAGGATGCCGGCTACGTGGATCTCTACCAGCGCGGCAAGTCGCGCGTGCATCCGTTGATCGTCCCGCGAACCATGGCCAGCGGCGGCGTCAGCCACGTCACCATGGAATTCGGCATCTGCGGACCGTCCTACACCGTCTCGACGGCCTGCTCATCCTCGAACCACGCCATCGGCCAGGCATTTCACATGGTTCGCCGCGGCGAAGTGGAAATGGCGCTCACGGGCGGAAGCGAAGCTCCGTTTGCCATGGGCTGCTTGAAGGCCTGGGAAGCAATGCGCGTGATCGCGCCGGATACGTGCCGCCCATTTTGCGTGGATCGGCGCGGCATGATCCTCGGCGAAGGCGCCGGGATCATCGTACTCGAGCCGTTCGAAGCCGCGCGCGCCCGCGGCGCCAAAATTTACGCCGAAATCCTCGGCTTCGGCATGTCCGCCGACGCGCATCACATTACCCAGCCAACAGTCGAAGGTCCGGCCCGCGCCATCCGCGGCGCGTTGGCCGACGCAAAGCTCGCGCCCGAGCAAATCGGCTACATCAACGCTCACGGCACCGCCACGCCCGGCAATGATCCCGCCGAAACCAGCGCCATCCGCAAAGTCTTTGGCCCGCACGCCGATCGCCTGGCCGTCAGCTCCACAAAATCCATGCACGGCCACGCGTTAGGCGCCGCCGGCTCGATCGAAGCGGTAGTAACCATTATGGCGCTACATGACGGCGTCCTGCCGCCCACTGCAAATTTCACCCAAGCCGACCCAGCTTGCGATCTCGATTACATCCCCAACGCCCCGCGCAAATCCAGCGTCGAAGCCGCCCTATCAAATTCCTTCGCCTTCGGCGGCCTAAACGCCGTCCTAGCCTTCCGCAACTCCAGGTAGCGCCGGTTTACGCTGATCTGCGAAGCGCGTCCCCGCCGGCATCTTACGAGCGACACAGCCCAACAACGGCACGACAATCCGCGGCGCGAACCCCCGAATCGCACCAAGTCTCGTCCCGGCCTCTTCTTTTTTATGAAATCTCAAATTTGAAATTTGAAATTGCAGTCCGGCGATCGAAGCTTACGACGAAGCGAGCCAGAACAGCGGCACCAACCCGAGCACGGCATACACCAACAGAAGCGCCAGACTCTGGGTTCCCGTCTTGCGATCGCCAAAGGTGTAAGCATATCCGCCCTTCACGATGTTATTGCTGGCAGCGGCCACGAACACGCCGGCAGCCGCAAGCGCCAGCGGAGTAGTAGTTCCGACCGTGTTGGCCAGGCCGAGAATGAACGGCGTGATATCCGTAAAGCCGGTCAAGGCCGCGAGCGCAAAGACTCCGCCGCGCCCGAGATAGAGCACCGCGTAATGAGTCAGCGCCAGCATCACAACGAAGATCACCGCAAAGAAAAACGCCGCGCTCAATTCCAGGGGATTCGGCGCCATCTTCTCGCTCTTCACTTCACCCGTGTCCGGGTCCCGGCGCGCCGCCCAGAACCCTGCCACGACGATTCCTCCGACGGCGAGCACAAGCATCGGCACAAGAACCCGCCGCGCCAGTTCCACACTAAAGAGCGCGACGAGTATGATCGTGCGGACATACATCACGCTCGATGCCAGCAAGATCGCCCCCGAAAAAAGATGCGGCCGGTCCTCATCCTTCGCGTGCTTCGCGAGCACTACCGTCGCCGCCGTTGAGGAATAAAGCCCGCCGAGAATCGCCGCGAGAAGTATTCCGTTCTTCCCGGTCGTCCACAGTTGCAGCAGGTAGCTCGCATAAGAAACCGCGCTCACCGCCACAACCACCAGCCACGTTTTAAATGGATTGAACCCGAACGGCCCATATGTCTGATTCGGAACAACAGGCAGAATCACCGCCGTCAACAGAAGAAACTTGGTGAACGTGAAAACTTGGTCGCCGGGCACGCGCTTCGAAAGAGTCTCGAGCACCGTCTTCAATTCGAGGAGCAAAAGCGAGATCACCGCCAGCGCCGTCGCTACCCAAAACTGATCCCGCGCCACCAGCGCCCCAACCACATAAGTCGCGAGTCCCGAGATCTCCGTCGTAACGCCCGCCGCTTCCGATTTCTGCAATTTGTGCTGGTAACTCAGCCACAGGAAAGCCCCCACAACACCGAAGCCGACGGTGACCGGCCACACGGAAGTGGCGTCAAGCTGCGCCAGCGCCAGACCAATCAAGCCGATCAAGGGAAACGTGCGCACCCCGCCAAACAAATAGCCCGCTTCTCCCGGCCGCCGCTCCTCCCGCTCCAGCCCGATCAAAAATGAAAGCAGCAGCGCCAGCAGAATCTTGAAGACCTCCGCCGGCATCACCCGCAAAAGTTGCTCAACCACACGCGCCTCTCAAGCTCTTGAAGAAATGTTCGTCGCCATCCATCCAACACCGAGAGACTCCGACGTAGGGGCGCCGCTTGCTGCGCCCTCCGACGGCCACCCCTCATGCCAAAGGCTCACATCGAACGCGGAAGACCTTCTCAGAAAGACAAGGTTTTCATTTCTCTGCAAACGATCAACCCGCCCACGCAGGCGAATCACCCAACCGCAATTTTGCAGGAATGCCCCGACGGGAGGTTACCGGAGAAGCCGCCGGAACTCAATCCGGCGCGGTATGCGGATCACGGCTGCGGCGGCGCGGAAATCGAAGGACCCCATCCGGTCGGCTGGTCCACCCAATGCCGGCTGAAGTAATCCGAGAGCGTAAACGTCATCAGAATTGCCAGCCAGAAAAATCCCGCCAGCACCACCATTTTCGTCAGGTTACTGACGTAGCGCAGATGCATGAAGAAAAGCACCACGAGCAGCATCTTGATCACGGCAATCCCGAGCGCGACAACCGTGTTGTAAGCTCCGAGATCAATGAACGCCACGCCGGTCGTGAGACCCGTCAATGCCAGCAGCGTCAGAAATATCGCCACGTAGATCTTCACTGGCACGACGTGACCGGACATTAGTAGCGGCCTCCGATCAGGTAAAGCAGCGGGAAAAGAAAAATCCAGACAATATCCACGAAATGCCAGTACAGGCCGCTCACTTCAATCGGCGCGTAATATCCCGGCGAAAATTTCCCGCGCCAGGCCCAGATGCCCATCACCGTCATAATCCCGAAGCCGATGATCATGTGCAGCGCGTGCAATCCGGTCATGAAAAAGTAGAAGCAGAAAAACATCTCCACAGAACCCAGCGGCGCATTTCCGGGAATTTCTTCGTCTGGCGCCCACTTCAAGCCCGGGACGAGCCCGTGGTGCCACTTCGTCGCATATTCGTCGTACTTGATCCCGAGGAAAACAGCGCCGAGCAGCATGGTGAGAATCAAGAACAACACCAGCGCCTTGCGCTTCCCCGTCTGCGCCGCATGAACCGCCAGCGCCATCGTCAAGCTGCTGCCGATCAGTACCGCAGTATTCGTCGCGCCCAGCTTCACATCGAGCAAACGGCTTCCCGCCTCGAACCCAGGCAAATAGAGCGAGCGATAAATCGCATACGCCGCAAACAGCCCGCCGAAGAACATAATTTCGGTGACTAGGAACACCCACATGCCGAGGTTGCCGGCCTCGTGCTGCTGCTCCATGTCCTCGAAGTGATGGCGCAGCCCCGGCTCGTGCCCAGCCGCCTGAGCCGCGCTCGCCGACATCTCAGCCATGCGCGCTCTCCGATTCCGCGTAAGCGTAAGCCTCTTCGGTCACAACCGGCATCTCCTCGAAATTCTCCGTAGGCGGCGGCGAAGGCGTCTCCCACTCCAGCCCCTTCGCGCCCCAAGGATTCGGCCCCGCCACCGGCCCATATCGAATCGACCAAATCATGTAAATCAAAGGAATCAAGTACCCGATACCCAGAATCGAAGCCCCCGCCGATGACATCACGTTCAGCACCTGAAATTCCGCCGGATAAACTGCATAGCGCCGCGGCATCCCCAAATAACCCAGAACGAATTGCGGAAAGAAAGTGAGATTGAATCCCACGAAAATAATAAGCGCCGCAAACCGCGCCCATCCGTCGGGATACATGCGCCCGGTAATTTTCGGCCACCAAAAATGAATCCCCCCGAGATAAGCCATCACCGCGCCGCCCACCATGATGTAGTGAAAATGCGCCACGATGAAATAAGTCCCGGTGAGATGCACGTCCGTCGCCAGCGACGCGAGAAACAATCCCGTCAATCCGCCCATCGTAAATAGGCCGATGAAACCGAGCGCATAAAGCATCGGCGCGTCATAAGAGATCGAGCCCTTGTAAAGCGTCGCCGTCCAATTAAACACCTTGATCGCGGAAGGAATCGCCACCATGAAACTCAGCACCGAGAAAATCAATCCGGCATAAACCGATTGCCCGGTCACAAACATGTGATGGCCCCAAACCAAAAAGCTAAGCACCGCAATCGCCATGCTCGAATACGCCACCATCGAATAACCGAACACTCTCTTCCGCGAGAAACACGCAATGATCTCGCTGATAACTCCCATTCCCGGCAAAATCATGATGTACACAGCCGGGTGCGAATAAAACCAAAAGAGATGCTGGAATAAAATCGGATCGCCGCCAATGGCCGGGTCGAAAATCCCGACGTGCAGCAGCCGCTCCAGACCCAAAAGAAAGATCGTAATCGCCAGCACCGGCGTCCCGAGAATCTGGATGATGCTAGTCGCGTACATGGCCCAGAGAAACAGCGGCATGCGAAACCAGGTCAGCCCCGGCGCGCGCATTTTGTGAATCGTGACGATGAAATTCAGCCCGGTAAGAATCGAAGAAAATCCCGCGATGAACACGCCCAAAGCCGTGGCGATCACCTGCGTGTGCGCGTATGTGCTGCTGTAGGGCGTGTAGAACGTCCAACCCGTATCCACGCCGCCGGTCAGAATCGCATAAAGCGTCAGGCCTGCACCGATAATGTAGAGATACCAGCTCAGAAGATTGATGCGCGGAAACGCCAGATCCCGCGCGCCCACCATCATGGGCACCAGAAAATTCCCCAGCACCGCCGGAATCGACGGGATCAGGAAAAAGAAAATCATTACCACGCCGTGGATGGTGAAGAGCTTGTTATAAGTCGCCGGCTGCACCAGCGCCCCCGTCGGCTCGATCAGATGCAGTCGAATCAGCACCGCCGCCGCTCCGCCGATAAAAAACATAAACGTAATCGAGCCCAGATACAGCAGCGCGATGCGCTTATGGTCCGTCGTCAGCAGCCACGACTTGATGCCGTAATTCGAGTTCAAATAATGAACGCGAGATTCGGCCGGAGCTTCCAACACCGCCGTGCTCATTTCCCTTTCCCCTTTTCTTCCGTCCCCAACGACTTCACGTAAGCGATGAGCTGCAGCACCTGCTCCTCGTTAATCTGGCCCTGAAACGTCGGCATGATCGGCGTGTAATTCGGCAGCGGCATCGAGTTGGGATTCACGATAGCCTGCCGCACATACGTCTCATCGACGACACGCGTCTCTCCGCTGCGCAGCTTCACCGGGTGCCCAAACAATCCCTGCAACACCGGCCCGCGGCCCGTTCCATCGGCGACGTGGCAAGTGATGCAGCCAAGCTGCGTGAAAAGCCGCTCGCCTGCCTGCGCCATGGATTCGTTCTTCCCGCCGCCGCTCAGCCAATTCGCATAGTCCGTCGGCGTCATCACGTAAACCCAGCCGATCATTCCCGAATGTTCCGCTCCGCAATATTGCGCGCAGAAAAAGTGATACGTCCCCGTCTTGGTGGCCTGGAACCAGATCGACGCATATCGTCCCGGAATCACGTCGTGCTTTATGCGAAATACCGGAATCGAGAAATCGTGGATCACGTCCTCGGACGTCATCGTCAATTTCACCGGCACGCCCACCGGCACGTGCAGCTCATTGATCTCCCGCGGTCCTTCCGGATGCTGCAAATGCCACATCCACTGTTTCCCGACGACGAAAATTTCCATCGAAGCATTCGGCGGCCGCGAATTGCGGAAGTAGAGGCTCGAGGACCACGTAAACACGAAGGCGCAAAGAATCGACGGAATCACCGTCCAAGTAATTTCAAGGGCGAGCGGTGTAGGCGTGCCCTTGGGCTTCTCGCCGGGTCCGCGCCGGCGGTACTTCACCATGAAATAAAAAATCGTCATGAAGATGAAGAACGTAAAGAACAGCGTCAGTGCCGTCAGAAAATAATAAAGATGATCCACGCTCGACGCCGTCGTCGAGGCATCCACCGGCTTGATCGGAAATCCAAACCACGGTTCCGCCATCGCCGCCGAAATGTAAGCAACCGAAATCATAAACACCTAAGCCGGCCGTAGGGGCGCGGCTTGCTGCGCCCGATCAAGTCAGGCATGCGTACCGCGTAATTTCGCGAAGCGCTTGCTATCTCCGCATCACACATGCCGTTCGCTCCACTTCACGGCCGGCGGCGCCATTTTCCGGCGCTCGGATCGAAACAGAACAAACACTAAGCCGCCCAGCGCCAGAACCGTCAGCCCTCCGGCAATCTGAATCACGTGCGCAATCAGCAATCCATATTTCCCCGTCGCGGGATCGTAGTGATAGCAATAAAGCAAAATCTGATCGACGGGAGTTCCGATTTTCCCCTGCGAAGCTTCCACCAAACCAAGCCGCAGATCGCGCGAAGGATAATTGATCCCGTAAAAATAGCGCGCCAGCTTCCCATCCGGCGTCAGCACCATGATCCCGCTCGGATGCGCGAACTGCTTCGATGCCGGATCGTATGCATAGCGGAATCCCACCGCCGCCGCGAGTTTCTTGATCTCCGCCTCGTCGCCGGTCAAGAAATGCCAGCCCCTCACCGCGCCCGGCCGCTCGTACATCCCCGAATAAACTGCGTGCTTGGCCTCCGCGAGCACCGGCCGCTCCGTCGGATCGATGCTCAACGTCACGATTTCGTAGTCATCGCCCATGTTCAGCGAAATCAATTTCACGCTGCGCGTCACCGCATTCAGCACCTGCGTGCAAAGCATCGGGCAGGAGTAATAAACCAGCGTAAGAATCACCGGCTTCGAGCCAAAGAAACTCCGCAGCACCACCGGCTGCCCGTGCTCGTCGCGAAAAGTAAGATCGAGCGGAATCGAATCTCCCAGCTTCTGCTCCAGCGACACATTGCGAAAAATATCCGGCTGCACGCTCGCGCCCTGCACTGGCGCTGCATCATCAATCGAAGGCGGCTGCGCGTAATTCGTCTGCGCGTATGCACCCGCGCTGCAAAGCCCCGCAGCAATCAGCGCTCCCACAATCACCAATCCGCGCCTGAAATTCGCCCCGGTCATTGCGAAACTCCCTGCGCCTCGCCGCCCGCTGCCTTCGCAGCACCAGCCGGCCGCGCCGGCAATCCACGCTCGAGCACCAAGCGCATGGCGCGATCTATCGGAAGCCGCACAACGCCGTTGTGCTTGTCCACCCAGCCGTAGCTATTCAAAATCTCCTGTTCCCCTTCCCAGTAATCGTGAATTTCCTTTCGCGGCTCCACCTGCAATCGCGGCAGCGCCGGAATCGTTCGCGCGTTTTCAAACGGCGTGGCCGCCGGTCCCAACGACTGTGTCTTCTGGAAATAATCAAATAGCCGCAACATCCCGAACGAAACGACTATGAGGACAATGGCCAGCGACGCCGCAAACTTCAGCAGCCCCGCAATGCTCGCATCGCGAGTCTCGTATCCGGGCCCGCCCGCGGCGTTCGGCGATTTGTGGGGATCAATCGCCCCGTTACCCGCCATGTTGTGTCACTCCCTCGGCCTGCGCCGCATGCAACGGCAGCAGCGGCCGCCGCTTCAGTTGCCACACAAACGCCGCCACCCATATCCCGCCAATTCCGCACATCGCCGTCAAATCCTGCGGATGAATGTGCACGCGGTTCGGCTCAAACGCCGGCACCACCATCCAGATCACCACCATGAAATCCGTCATAAGCAAAGCCGCGGCAACCCATGCAAGCGCGCGCACCCGCCGCTTCAACCCGCGCTGCAAAAGCAGCAGGAACGGCACCGAGAAGTGAAAGATGATCAGAAACAGTCCCCATCCTTCCCACGCCCCTCGCGCCCGCGTCATGTACCACGGAATTTCATCCCGCAAATTCCCCGACCAGATAATCAGCCATTGCGAAAACGAGAGGTAAGCCCACAGCATCACGAACGTAAGCAACAAATTGCCCAGATCGTTGAATTGCGCCGGCACAACCAAACTCGCGAACGGTTCGTGCCGCGCCAGCAGGCTGGCCACGATGATCACCATGGCCATCGCGCCCAGCACTCCAATCATCATGAAAATCATGCCGAAGATCGTCGAATACCAGTGCGGCTCGAGCGACATCACCCAATCAATCGACGCATACGTCACCGTCAACCCGTAAAAAATCAGCCCCGGCCCGCTCAATCCTTCCAGCCGCTTCGCCAGCGTCGGATCGCCCGTGCGGTCTTGCTCCTCCGACCATTTGTTCAGGAAATAACTCAGCCCGAACCAAATCACGAAATAAATCGCCGCGCGCGTCAAGAAGAACGACGGATTCAAATAAAACGCCTTCGCTCTCAAGATGGCATCGCCGGTAACAACTTCCGGCCGCATCCACGGATAAAGCGTCTTCAGTCCGAGCAATAAAGGAATAAAAAGAATCAGAATCGCCGGGAAAGTCCGCGTCGCCGCTTCCAGCGGCCGCCGGATCGGCAATCCCCAATCCCCGCCCGTCAAATGATTCAGCATCAGGATCGCCATACTTCCCAGCGGAAATCCGATCCAGAAAACGAACGCGAGGAGATAAGACCGGAAAAATTGCTCGGGATTCCGCGCATAGAACCCAAAGGTAGTGATCAGCGCGGTCAGCCCGACAATCAACATGGCGCGCTGCAGGCGATCGAAAGCCGGCCGCAGATTCTCGCCCGGCGTCATGGCTGCTTCTCCTCGAGCTTGGGCCGCTCCGCTTCGGGCACGTCCTCGATCTTCGCGTGTTCGCTTAATTGCAGCGCCCGAATGTAAGCCGCGATCCGCCAGCGATCTTCCGGTGAAATCCGCGAAGCGTAGCTGTACATTGCTCCGAATCCGTTGGTCATCACGTCGAAGAAATGCCCCACCGGCGCCTGCCGCAAGCGGTCAATGTGATACGAAGGCGGCGGCGGAAATCCGCGCTGCACGATCATCCCGCGCCCGCTGCCCGTATAATCGTGGCAAGGGCTGCAATAAACGTTGTAGCGCTGCTGCCCGCGCAGAATATCGTTCGCCGTAATCGGGAACGGAAACGTTTCCGTCAACTTGCCGTCCACTTTGCCGGTATAAAGCTGCTCGTCAATCCGCAACTCTCCGCGCGCCACGGTTCCCGCCACCGGCTGCCGCGCCGACCTCCCATCGCTGAAAAAATCGCTCGGGTCGTACGGGTTATATCTCGGCTGCAAATGCATATCGAGCCGGCAACCGCCAAGCGCGCCAGCTGCGAGCATGGCCGCAAAGCACGCCGCGCAGCGCAATCGCCGCGACGCGCGCGCGTTCCACGGTCCGCCGGAATCAAGCCTCAATTTCATACACTCCGTGAGCCTTCAAACTCTCCAGAAACTGTTTCGTCCTCGCCGCATCGAATTTCGCGTCGCGCGCCTTGATGCAAAGAAAGAACCGGTCGCGCGTAGCCAGCGCAAATCGCGGCACATTGAAAACCGGGTGATAAGGCGTAGGCAATCCATTCATCGCCAGCATCCCAAACACCGCCGCCAGCGCCGCTCCCAGCACCGTCATCTCAAACGTAATCGGAATAAACGCCGGCCAACTGTTGTGCGGCTTCCCCGCAACATTCAGCGGAAACCCAATCACGTTCGGGTAATACTGCAAAAAGAATCCTCCCAAGCACCCAAGCAATCCGCCAACGAAAACAACAAGCGGCAAATTCGTATGATGAAATCCCACAGCCTCAGCCAAGCCCTCCACAGGCATAGGCGTAAACGCATCCATGCGCCGGTAACCCTCATGCTGCGCCCGCTCCGCCGCAGCCAAAAGTTCCTCCGGCGTCTCAAACTCAGCCAACAACCCGTAAATCGGCTTCTTCTTCATCTCTCAGCTAAGCGCTCCGGGATTTGACGGCCGTAGGGGCGCCGCTTGCTGCGCCCTCTTTCTTTTCGGCCCGTCTTGCCTTTGGGTGCGCCACGCGCCGTCGTCGCGCGTGGTGTTCTTGAATCTCCTCATCCCTCCGCAATCTCCGGATTCGGATTCCTCAATCGCGCCAAATACGTCGTCCGCGGCCGCGTATTCAAATCCGCCACCAAACTGTAATTCCGGGACTGCCCCTTCGATCGCGCCACCCGGCTATTCGCATCATTGATATTCCCAAACACAATCGCCCGCGAAGGACACACCGCCTCGCAAGCCGTAACAATCTCCCCATCCCTCACGCTGCGATCCTGCTTCTCCGATTCAATCTTCGCCGCATTAATTCGCTGCACGCAGTAAGTGCACTTCTCCATCACCCCGCGGCTACGCACCGTCACATTCGGATTCCGCAATCCAAACAAACTCTGCGTAGTCCAATCCGAATAAAGCTTGAAATTGAATCGCCGCACCTTGTAAGGACAATTGTTCGAGCAATAGCGCGTCCCCACGCACCGGTTGTAAACCATCTCGTTCAATCCCTCGGCGCTGTGCACCGTCGCTCCCACAGGACAAACTCCCTCGCAAGGCGCGTTCTCGCACTGCTGGCAAGGCACCGGCTCGTAGTACGTCTCGGGATTATCCAAATCCCCGCGAAAATAATTGTCCACGCGTATCCACTGCATATCCCGCCCGGCAATCACCTGATCCTTCCCAACCACCGGAATGTTGTTCTCCGACTGGCAAGCCACCACGCACGCCCCGCAACCCGTGCAGCTATTCAAATCAATCGTCATTCCCCAGGCGTAGCCGTTGTATTCATAGTTGGGATAAAGCGTGAGGTCCCGCGAAGTCGCCTCTTCCGGATCCTTCGCGAAATTCGGATCGTTGCGATATTCCCCGAGCGTCCCCACGCGCACAATCTCGCGCTCCAGCGCCGTCACGCTCTCCTCTTCCACTTTCTTCCCGCCGCGATCGATCGCATGATGATGCTGCGTAGTCGCCAGCGACTGCCGCCCGCCCGCCTTGCTGATCAGCAATCCCGTGCCCGACCACATCGCCGAACTCGCCCGCAGCGGATACACATCGAATCCCGCATCATTCCCCACGTGCCCGGCCCGCTTGCGCCCGTATCCGAGATAAACCGTCACCGAATCCTTTGCGTGCCCCGGCATAATCCAGATCGGCCCGGTAATTTTCCGGTCTTCTAATCCCAACTCCACAAGATCGCCGTTCACAAGCCCTGACAACCCCATCTCTTTTGCCAACCGCTCCGCCGTCGCGGGCGCCAACATGATGGCGTTGTCCCAGGTCAGCTTCGTCAAAGGCTTCGGCAATTCCTGCAGCCAGCCATTATTCGCGTGCCGCCCATCTCCAATCGTCGGGTCCGGCCGGAATACAACTTCAATTCCTCCCGCAGTCTGGCTAGCAGGCAACTTCGCAAAATCAAAATTCACCGGCAAAGCCCGCACCGGCAGCGCCGAACCAGCCATCACGCCGTCATGCAGCGTCGTCTCCCAGAAATCCTCGAACTGTTTGTCGCTCTGCTGCGCCGGCCGCTGGCTCTTCCAGTAATCGCGCACGATATCGTGCGCTGAAACTCCCGGCTTCCCCGCCAGCACAGCCAGCATCTCGTGAATCGATTTGCCGTCGTAAAGCGGCGCAATCAACGGCTGCACGATCCCGACAGTTCCGTCATACCCCCGCGCATCGCTCCACGATTCCAGGAAATGCGCCTCAGGAACGTGCCAGTGGCAAAGCTCCGTAGTCTCGTCGCGATAAAACCCGAAATGTATCCGCAGCGGAACCTTTCCGAACTTCTGCGTGAAATCCACATCCGTCGCCGCCGTATACACGGGATTGCTGCCCAAAATCACCAGCGTCTTCACCACGCCAGCGTCAATTTCCTTCGCCAATTCCGCCACGCCGTCGCTGTCCGCCGTAACCTCGATCGCATCCGTATAAACGACGGTCTTCCCCGCATTCCCCAGCGCCGAATTCATCGCGTGCGCCAACGCATGCACCACCGGCGGCTGCGAATCCCCCGCCACGATCAAGCTCGACCCGCGATGCTTCTGCAAATCCCGCACCAGCGCCGCCATCCACTTCTCCGGCACGCCCTCCGGCGCGGAATGTCCGCCTGCAACGCCAACTCCCAACGTCGCCGCCAACCCACGCGCAAATCCGTCAATCTCCCTACATCGCACTGGTAGCCTATGATCCGCCATCGCCCCGGTATTCGTAGGCGTGCTCTCCACCACGTAAAGCCGGTTCATCCCCGACTGCGGCCCCTCAATCCTCCGCCGATCCGCGAATTCCCGCGCATAACGCACCGCTCGCGGCCCGTCGTAAAGAAAATCCGCATCGAGCGACACAATCACGTCCGCCTGCTCCAACCGGTAAACGCAATTCACATTCCGCCCAAACGCCAGCTTCGCCCCTTCGCGCGCGTTATAAGGCCCGCAAGGCTCGTGCACGTACCACTTCGCCTGCGGATACAGCGCCAGCAGCGCCGCCCTCTGCGCCCCAAGCGTCGGCGAAGTGCTCGCATCGCTCAAAATCCGCAACCCCGCGCCCTTCGAGCTCTGCCAATCCCCGCGCACGTTCGCAATCGCCGTCAAAAATGCCGCCCAATCCGAAATCCGCCCCTCACGAATCACCACCTGCGAGCGATCCGGATCGTAAAGCGTCAAAACCGAAGCCTGCGCAAAAATATCCGTCGCCCCCAAACTTCCCGGATGCTCCAAATTCCCTTCCACCTTCGTAGGCCGCCCCATGTGGCTCTCAACGAGCAACCCCATCGCCCCGCGCGCGTCCGGCATCGAAGTCGCATAGAACAGCGACTTCCCAGGAATAATTTCCTCCGGCGCCTTCACGTAAGGCACGATTTTCTGCGCCGGCAATTTCGTGCAAGCGCTCAACCCAGACAGCGCCGCCGAAGCCGCCATCAATTTCAAAATATCCCGTCGCGGCAGTCTCGAACTCCCCGCCTCTTCCGCCGCCTCCTTCTCGGGATCATGCGGAAACTCGTGATGCACAAACGCCTCATACTCCGGCGTCCCAGCCAATTCCTCCAGGCTCTGCCAAAATCTCTTCCCGTGACTACCCGCCAATTTCGCCCGTATCGCCGCAAAATCCAACGGCCGCTCCGAAACCGCCGCCACAGGCACGGAATGTTCCTCGTGCTCGACAGGCTTCGCCGCGCCGTCTGCCGGCCGCTGTTCCCCAAAAATCTTAAATAGCTCGCTCATCTGTCAGTCCAATTCAATTCGAAGCTCACGTGAGACGTCTTCGTAGGGGCGCGGCTTGCTGCGCCCTCTTACGAACCTCGCACCCACCACATAGAAATCCGCCGTCGTACCGAATCGTCGCCGCCTCATCGATGGCACGTCGAACAATCCGTCAAACTCCGAATCTTGTACTCCTTCACCAATCTCCGCCCCAACTCCACCTGATTCGCCGGCGCCTCATACGTCACGCTGAACACATACTCTTTCGGCCGCACATACTTCTCCGGCTCCCGATGGCACCCCAAACACCAAGACATCTGCAACGTATTCGCCGCCCAGGTCAACGGCATCTCCTGCATCGGCCCATGGCAAGTCGTGCAGCCCACGCCCTTCGCCACATGAATGCTGTGATTGAAATAAACGAAACCCGGCAGCGCGTTCACTCGCGTCCATTCGATCGATTTGTCATCGCGGTAACTCGCCCGCACCGGCTCCAGAATCGGCGCCTTGGTCCAAATCTGCGAATGGCAAGTCATGCAAGTCTGTGTCGGCGGCAATCCCGCAAACGACGATTCCTCCACCGACGTATGGCAATACCGGCAATCCACACCCAATTCGCCCACATGATGCTTGTGGCTGAACGGCACCGGCTGATCCCTCGCCACGTTCACGTCGGTAACGTAAGACGACCCGCTAACCGCGTACACCACGTACCCAAGCGCAGCAATAATGAACGCCGAGCCATAAATGCTAAGCCGCGAAATCAGGTTCGTGCTATGTCGAAATATCTGCGCCATGTCTTCGTAGGGGAGGATCTTTAGACCCTCCCGCCGTTCGGCCCGCGTTTACTTCTTCTCTTCCTCTTCCACCAAAACCCGCATCTCCGAAATCGAAATCACCGGCAAATAACGAATGAACAAAAACAGCAACGTCAGGAACAACCCAATCGATCCGATAAACGTCATCCAATCCCACCGCGTCGGGTAATACATCCCCCACGACGACGGCAAGAAATCCCGATGCAGACTCACCACCACGATCACAAATCGCTCGAGCCACATCCCCACATTCACAATCAAAGAAATCACAAACAGCGACCACACCGTAGTGCGAATCTTCTTGATCCACATCAATTGCGGAATCGCAATATTGCAGAGAATCAGCGACCAATAGGTCATCCAATAAGGCCCCGTAAACCGGTTCACAAACGCGAACCGCTCATAAGTGTTCCCGCTATAAAACGCCGTGAACGTCTCCATCATGTACCCGTAAGCCACAATCAATCCCGTAGCCAGCATCACCTTGGCCATATTCTCCAAATGCCGCATGGTGATGAAATCTTCCAATCCGTAAAATTTGCGAATGGGAATCGAAAGCGTCATCACCATCGCGAACCCCGAATAAATCGCGCCCGCCACAAAGTACGGTGGAAAAATCGTGGTATGCCAGCCGGGAATCACCGCCGCCGCGAAGTCAAAGCTCACCACCGTATGCACCGAAACCACCAAGGGCGTAGCCAGCCCCGCGAGCAGCAGCGATGCCGTCTCATAGCGATGCCAATGCACCGCCGATCCTCTCCAGCCCATCGCCAAAATTCCGTACAAAACCTGCTTGATCCGGCTCCGGGCCCGGTCGCGCAACGTAGCCAAATCCGGAATCAATCCGACGAACCAGAACAGCAGCGACACCGTCGCATACGTCGACACCGCAAACACATCCCAAACCAGCGGGCTGCGGAATTGCGGCCACGTCCCCATCGTGTTGGGATAGGGAAACATCCAGTAAGCAAGCCATGGCCGCCCCATGTGCAGCAGCGGAAACATTCCCGCGCACGACACCGCAAACAGCGTCATGGCCTCAGCGAATCGATTGATGGAGGTGCGCCATTTCTGGCGCAAGAGAAGAAGAATCGCGGAAATCAGCGTCCCGGCGTGCCCGATTCCAATCCACCAGACGAAATTGACGATCGCGAAGCCCCAGCCGACCGGGATATTGATGCCCCATATCCCCACGCCGACCGCCAGCAGCCACGTCACCGCGTACAGAAACATCATCAGCAGCGCAAACGAAATCGCGAAGCCGAAGAACCAGCCCCGCCTCCGCCTCTGCCCCAGCACGATCGCGCTGATTTTGTCGGTGACGGTGCCGGCCGTGTATCCCGGCCCTAGGATTGGCGCGCCGTGGCCCGCCGCCGCACTAGATTGAAGACCCTCAGGTTCCAAGGTTCGATTCCATCCGTACTGACGGCTGATGATTCATGGCCCACGAGCAGGACCTGCAAAGGACTGCTCTCGACGAGCGACTCGTCGTATCTAATATCGGCACACGAGCCGCGTTCAACGAGACAAGTCGAGGAGAAATTGGAACGGGGCGCAATTCGGCCCCGAAACTGAAGTGTCCCCCCTGACCCGGCCCAACGAACGTAGTAGGATAAGGCGCGCCTCCCTCGCAAGCAAGCCGAAACCAACTATTTTTCCAGCGCCCAACACCAGAACTACTTACGTATCCGCGGCTCTCGCCGTCATCGCGAACCAATCATTCTTTGTAGGGGCCGGGGTTCACCACCGGCCCGGTTTGGCCTTCCGGTTTTCGCCGTTGCCTTTCGTAGGGGCGGGGCTTGCTCCGCCCGCTGGACGTAACCCGAACCAACCCGCCCGCCACGACCTCCGCGTCTGACAAGAGATATCTCCGGTGCCTTCCGGTTTTCGTCCGTGCTCCGCACGAAAAGTACGTGCGTATCCTCCCAAAACGATTAATATATCCCCCCGCTCATGCCCATAAACCGTGAATACCATCGCTGGTTTTCCTCGCGCCTCGGTCACGAAATGACCGTCCTCGTCTACGGCCACTGGGGCCCCCCGCTTCTCTCCTTCCCCACCAGCGGCGGCGATGAATGGGAATACGAAAATCAAGGAATGATCGCCGCGCTATCCGATTTGATTGAAGCCGGCAAAGTGAAATGGTTCTCGGCCGGCACAGTCAGCGGCGAAGGCTTCTACAACAAAGGCGCGCATCCCTTCCATCGCAGCTACGTCCAAGCCATGTTCGATTCCTACATCCGCGAAGAGGTAGTCCCCTTCATCTGGGACAATTGCCGCACCAGCGGTATCCCCATCTCCACCTTCGGCGCATCGCTCGGCGCCTATCAAGCCGTGAACACGCTGCTCAAGCATCCCGACGTAATCAAGCGCTGCTTCGGCCTTTCCGGCCAATACGACATGCGCAGCTTCATGAACGGCCTATACGACGACAATTTCTATTTCAACAATCCGGTAGATTACGTTCCGAACCTGAACGACCAGTGGACCCTAAGCCAACTCTCCAGCTGCGACATCCACCTGGCTACTGGCCATGGCCCCTGGGAAAACAGCGGCCCCACCCGCCGTCTGGCCGCAATCCTAGCCAGCAAAGGAATCCCGCATCATCTAGACGATTGGCGCGAACAAGGCGGCCACGACTGGCCCTTCTGGAAAAATCAAATGCGCGAATACATCCAGCGTCTATTCTGAGGTAGCACAGGCACTCCTGCCTGTGCGCGGATTCCGCGGGGTGCCTCCGCCTAGGCGGACGCCGTAGTTGCGCGTGGGGCTCTTCGACCAAAAAATAACAATCGTGCGTCATTCCGAGTCCGCCTAGCCGGACGAGGAATCCTTCTTCGCTTTTCATCTGAAATTTCAAATCTGAAATTTGAAATTACTGTTTGCCTGAAGAATCTTTCGCGCGCTCACCCAATTCACTCCATCCCAAACAAACTCAAAACATACCGCCCCTTCTTAATCACCTGGTCCTCATCAATCCAAACATCGCAATTCCGCGTCAACACATCCACATGCGTCACCGACGACCAATCCGCATGCGTCTGCGACCCATAAGGATCCCCAAACGCAATATGCACTCCCGGCAACTTCTCATCCTGCAACAAAACGCCAATCATCTCGCTCAATCCCAAATTCGTCCCGAAAGCCAATTCCCCAATGCGATCGCTATTCTCATCCGTATGGCAATAATTCCAAAATTCCTGCTCCAAATCTTTCCGCTCGCACTTCACCGATTTCAATCGCGCCCCGGCAATCTCCAGCACCATCGGCGTATCCCGCAAGCTCCCATACTTGGCATTGAAATGATCCCCCGCAGTCCCATCGCAAACAAATGTCCCATCCACGCTCTTCGGCGTAGTAAAAACTTCCCCCGCTGGCAAATTCGACCAATACCGCGTGCTAATCAACCCGGAAGTCTTCACCCAATCCAGCGACCGATCAAAAGTCGCCGTAATCGAAGTCCCGCCCTTCGTCGCAACGCGCAGCAAATTCGCCGACCGCATCCGGTCGCGCAAACGATCGCTCAAGCGATCCACCTTCCGATAATCCGCCCGCATCCCCTCCTGCATAATCTGCGGCGTAACGCTCACCATGTGCGCATAACGAATCCGCCGCCGCTCCACAATCCCCACAATCTGCCGCCGCGCCGTCAATTCGCCAATCAAAGGCTGAAAGCAAAGTATTCCCGCGTCCGCAGTCTCAAGCGCCGCCAAAACCGGCGCAGGTGCATCCACCAACGGCCGCGGCGAATAATCCTCCACGCAAAATCCCAGCCAATTCGCCCCGCGCGCCTCCAGCGCCGCCGCCAGCGAAGCCGCCACCTCCCGCGAAGGCTCGTCGAAAATTAGAACGACGCGCTCCCCAGGCATCACCGCAAGACAAGTCTCCACGGCGTTCCGCGCCCCATCCATCAATTCCGGATTCACCGAATCAAGAACAATAGGCGACATATTCAATCATTCTATTTGGATTATTTATTCCCGTCGAGCGAGCCGTTCGTATCGCCAACTGCGGCGACCAAATTGGAATTCGTAGGGGCGCCGCTTGCTGCGCCCTCCAACAACCACCACTCGCGGCAAATCCAGATTTCTCCCGCGGAAGAACCCACAACCCCAAATCCCGCTCTATGCCGTTCTCTTCGTAGGGGCGAGGCTTGCTTCGCCCTCTTCGGGCTATATTGCGCCACAACCTCTCGTGCGGCGTTCTACAACTCACCAAAACTCGCGACCGGTCACGCCGCCACTCTCTCCACCACAAACGAAGGCACCTGCCCTCCCCCGGACGTCACATTCGCCAACCCCGTCGAACTCAACCGCGTCAAAAATCCGCACATCTTCCCGCGAAATAAATACGGCGCAAAATCCACCAACATATCCCGCATCGTAACCGCGCCGTTTTCCACGTACGGAAACACCTCGCGCCGCACCGCAATCTTCTCCTGCACCACCCAAGCTCCCGCCGGCGCAGCCACCGCCTTCTCCAGCGCTGCGTCCCACCCCGCCGCATCCATCTCCCATCCCAACATCACTCCCGCCCCGCCATATTCATCATTCGGCTTCAAAACAAAATTCTCCCGCCGCCCCCGCACGAACTCGAGCAATCCAATCGCCTCCCCAGCCCGCGTAGTCCGAACATCCGCCACCAATCGCGTCCACGGAATATGCCGGCGAATCAACTCCCGCTCCTCCATCGAAAAAAGCTCGCGATTCCTCTCATCCGTCAAAACCGCGAAAAAAGCCTTCTTATGCGGAATCTTGCACCGGAAAGTATTCGCCACGCACGCCGCCCGCGCCTCATAAGCCTTCACCAAAGCCTCGCACTCCGCCGGCCGCGCCAAAATGTCATTGATCAAAACGCGCCGGTAAACCAAATCAATCTTCTTCCCCTGCGCCGCCAGCGTCTTCCCATCAAAAATCAAATCGCTAGGCTCGCAAACCAGCGTAGGCACGCCCAATTTCTCAAATCGCGCCTGCAAAATCTCAAACTCGCTCCAGGTCGGCACCCCGCGCCAATCCACAATCGCAATCTGCGGCGGCGCAGCCGTCCCGCCCCATTCCCGATAACTCGCCAGCAAGGCCTCCAATATCGAGGCCATCAAAGGATAAGTCCGCGTCCGGAAAGTCTCGCGAAACCGGGCCATCACTGGCATCTCTGCAAAAACTTCACCGAGCGTCTCCGAATAACCCAGCCCCGCCGGAGATTCCGCGTTGTATTCCGCAAACTGCAAGGATTCCGGCAGCAGAAACGCATCCAACCGCGAAGCCGTCGAGGCCCGTGCATATCCAGGCTCGATCGCCACCAACCGCTCTTCCTCCGGCCGCAATCCAAATTGCGCCAACAACTCTGGCGATTTCATGGCAGCCTCAACGACGCGCTCGCCCAACCCCGCAATCGTCTCCGCCACCACGCGCACCCGCGCATCATCGCGCTCATCCAAAAAAAATGGCCGCAAGAACGGCGAATGAATCCGCTCGCCAAATGTCAATTTCCGCGCCCGCATCTTCGCCGCAATCTCAGCGCAGTAAGCTGCCTGCAGCTCGACATCCGGCCGCAGCAGCGAATGCCAGACCTCGGCCGGGGAAGCCCCAGCCCCCGCGCCGGCACCGCGCCCCGCACTCGCTCCAAGCGGCGATGCACCAAAAGCCATCACGCGCCTTTGGCTCCTGATTGCGATGCCGCCCCAGCCTGCGCCGTCCCCGGCCCGCCAATATTTCCATTCGGCCGCCCAATCCCCAGCATCTCTTCCCATCTCGGCCACGGGTTCGAAGCATTCCCATGCAGCGCCCGGTCGATCACCAGCTTAGCCATCTGCGCCACCACTTCATTGAAATAAAATTCAGTGATCCGGTCGCGCTCAAAATCCGGCGCCGGATTCA
This sequence comes from uncultured Acidobacteriota bacterium, assembly GCA_963841235.1. Lineage (GTDB taxonomy): Bacteria > Acidobacteriota > Terriglobia > Acidiferrales > UBA7541 > Palsa-147. The sequence goes on from CAWJBU010000008.1 coordinate 394,302, forward strand.
GAAAATCAATCGCGTACGGCACGCCATTCTCCACCGCAAACTCAATCGTATTCATCTCGTATCCCAGCGCCTGATTGATCGTCCGCGCATCGTGTACGACGCGGTCGCCAAGCTGCGGCGAAAGATAATTGTGAATCACGTTGTATTTCCGCTCTTTCGGATCGTAAGCCACGGGAATAATCTCGGCCTTCCCAAAAGTAAAGCACCGCACGTATTGATCAAAATTAATGAACTGCTGCAAAGTCATGCAATAAGGCGAAGTCCCGTCGTAAGCCGCGATCAATTCCTGCCGGTTGTTCACCTTGTACACATGCTTCCATCCGCCGCCCGAAAATGGCTTCAAAATCGCCGGCCGCCCCACGTAATCGAGCAATCCATCCCAATCCATCGGATAAGTTAAATTCCGCAGCGACTCCGAATTAATATCCACATCCGCCGGATAACCCTTTTGCGGCAGCAAAATCGTCTTCGGAATCGCCAAGCCCAATTTGCTCATCACCGAGTAATTGAAAAATTTATCGTCCGCCGTCCACCAAAATGGATTGTTGATCACATAAGTTCCCTGCAGCACCGCATGTTTCAAATACCCGCGGTAATATTCCACCTCGTGCGAAATGCGGTCCACGATCACGCGATACTCCGCCGCCTCGCCCATGCGCGTCCCGCCCAGCTTCACAAATTCCGCGGTCACCCCCTCCGTCTTCCCGATCTGATTCACGCGCTCGATAAACGCCGGAGGAAAGCTGAACTCCCGCCCGCACAAAAGCCCAATCTTCATGAAGTAATCTCCCGTTTCCGCTGTCGTTTTTCTACCGCCAGACAAAAACACTGTCACACTGAGGCCGAGTAATAATCGCTGTCATCCTGAGGCCGCCTTCTGGCCTAAGGATCTCAACGTGCGACCGATCACGAAATTTCGCCAAGCACAACTCGCCGCCAAGAGTTCCTCGTAGGGGCGCGGGTCAATCGCTTCGCGATTGCAAAGCAATCGACGCGCCCTCTTACGATCCTCTCGTTCGCTACATGCATCCCTGCCGTCGTACGAACGCCTGCACAACAACCCACCGCCCCTACTCTGCGCGCGCCGACGACGCCTGCCTCAACTCCGTCCCGTTCCGCGTCTCCTCCACCAAATGCCTCACCACGGCCTGCAAACTACCCGTCTCCTTGAAAACTTGCAACTGCCTCTCCGCACTCGTCCCCCGCCGCAAAATCCGGTGCACGCCCTCGACCGCGTCGCGGCTGCCGAGATCGTCCACCACATCATCCACAAAATCCAAAATCTCCAGCGCCAATTCGCGCATCGGCACTTCCGCCCGCTTCCCGAAATCAATCAGCTTCCCATCCAGCCCCCAACGCACCGCCCGCCACTTGTTCTCTTCAATCAACGCCCGCGGATAAAGCCGCCAGCCCTGATTCATTTTGTAAAGCTTGTGCAGCTTCACCACGATCGCCTGCGTCAAAGCCGCCAAAGTAATGGAATCCTCCGCGCTCGTAGGCACATCGCAAATCCGGAACTCCAGCGTCCCGAACATCGGATGCGGCCGCACATCCCACCAAATTTTCTTCGCGTTATCAATGCAATGCAGGTCCACCAGCAGCTTGATGTAATTCTCGTACTCGCTCCACGATCCAAAATCTTCCGGCACTCCGGTCCGCGGAAACCGGCGAAAGATCGTTGTGCGAAACGATTTCAATCCGGTATCGCGCCCCATCCAAAAAGGCGAGCTGGTCGAAAGCGCCAGCAGGTGCGGCAGAAAATAACGCACCTGGTTCATGATGTCGATCATCGTGGTCGGATCGGGCATGGCCACGTGCACATGAATCCCGAAAATCAAAAGCGACCGCGCCAGTTGCTGCAATTCATCCACAATATTCTTGTACCGCTCCCCCGGCGAAATCACCTGATCGATCCAGCTCGAAAACGGATGCGTTCCCGACGCCGCGACGTGCAAACCCGCCCGGTCCGCCGCCCCCACCAATTCGCGCCGCATGCGGTAAATATCCGTCCGCAGCTCGCCCACGTCGTTGCAAATCTTAGTCCCCATCTCCACGATCGATTGATGCAGCTCCGGCTTAATCTGCTCGCCCACCTCAGGCGATGAAGCCGCCATCAATTGGCTCACGTGCGAGCGCAACTCCCCCGACGCAGGATCAATAATCTGAAATTCTTCCTCAACGCCAATCGTGAACCGATGGCTCATGACGAACCGCCTTCAAAACCCCAAAATGTGCGGGAACAAATCGGCGCCTATAATACGCTTCCACAAAAAAAAACACATCAGCCGAAACAAGTCCTAGTAGTAGTAGGGGCGGGCCTTTTTACCCTGAGCCGCGAAGGGCAGACCCTCCCGCAGTTCGGTCCGCTCGCCTCTTCAACTGATAATCGTTCACTAATGCCAGACTTGCCCACCAGCGCGAGGCGTCTATCCAGACTCGCGCCACAAAAAAGGAGATGGTCCCGTGACGCGACACGATCTCATCTTCCCAGCAACCGCCGCACCCATCGTCGACGGCAGAATTGTCCACGAGGCGTCGCAACAAAATGCACCGCGCCGTCTGACCGATTCCTGCCCGCACCAGTCCGCGAAGCCCTGGAAGAGAAAGCCAGCGCGGGCACAATCAAATATGTAGAACGCATCACAAAGCATGGCGGAGTAGTCGCCTACGAAGCCAATGTAATCGCCGATGGCAAGCCCCTCGACTGCAGAGAGAAGCTGACAGCTTCGCTGCGTGCAATCGAACGCGCACTCGAGTGGGCGTGCCAAGCTATTCGTCCGAAAAAAGGGGTTTTTTGGCGATTAGAAACGGCGGCCGTCCTTTGTTTTGTTAGGGTTACGATGAATTCTGCGCGTTTTCGTTGGCGATTAGACCCCACTTTTATTTTTGAGCTCGAAGCTGCTGATTGAGGAAGCTTCCGATTCTGGCTTAGGCTCTTTGTTTTCAGCGTCATGCAGAACGGTTTCGAGTACGGCATCGAGGACGCTCCTGCGGTTAGTCCGCGGTTTTGCTTTGATTTTCGGGCCTTCATCACTTACGAGCATGCATAGGTTAACGGCCCGGATTATCGAGGAGCCGGTGGGCTTGAGATTCGCAAGGGATGCTTGCTCGATCACTGGCTCGAGTTTGCGGCGGACGTTCTCACGTCGCATTGCGTACAGGCCGGCGGCTTGGGCGTGGCGGTAAATGGGCCAGGAATTATCGAAGCCGTAGTCGAGGGCTATCCGCACGGCATTTACCCAATGGAGAAAGGCTTGTTCGATTTCGGCGCATTTAGGATGGTGGCATACGGAGCATTTTCTAGAGTGACGCGACGAGATGCGGTGCGACGGAGAGGATGCGTGATCATTGGGAAGACGCGAGGATTTGTTCATGGCGTTAGGAGGGTGACATCCAGTATCAACCGAGGCGACAGTACGAAATGCGAACTTTGGGAGGGAACCGTCGGAAGGTTCACGCCGCCCCGAAACGATAGATTTACGGCGTCTTCGGGGCGCGGCTCAGCAGGCTATTCAGCCGATTGGCGATGGCGAGCATGATCGTGATGCACGCCAGCGGCACCAACATGCCGTAGCGCAGGCCGTTCATGCTTGTGGAGACGCGGCCTATGAGCCACGGGAATAGCGCGCCGCCTACGTTGGCGATGGTGAAGACCAGGCTGGCGCTGCGGGTTGCCGTGGCGCTGAGCTCGTCGGAATAGATCGAGACGGTGACCGGAAAGATCGGCGCCAGGCCGATGCCCGCGATGCAGATTCCGGCGAGCACCAGCGGCGGGCGCGCGGTAATGGTGAACAGCAGCGCGCCGGCGGCGCCGAGCAGCAGGCCGGCCAGAAGCAGGCGCACGGCGCTGATGCGATGCAAGAAGAATGGAACGATGGCGCGGCCGAGCAGGAGCGCGCCGTAGAAGATGGATTGCGCGAAGCCGATTCTCGCGGCGGAGAGGAGGTTCAGGCGTTGAGCGTAAGTGGCGGCCCAGCCGCCGACGCCGGATTCGGTGCCGACGTAGAAGAACATGAAAGCGCAGATCAGGAAGATGAAGGTGCGCTGCGCGGATGGTTGCAAGCGCGGCAGCGGCCCGACCGGGGCCGGGGCAATGGGCTGCGTGGATTGAGCGAGTGCCGCTGGATCGGGTGCGACGGATGACGGCGCTGCCTGCGAGGCCGCCGCTACATTCGGAGCGCGGCGCATGGAGGCGACGAGTCCGGCTATCGCTGTTAGCGCGAGCAACACGCCGAGGCTGCCGAGAGTTTTCGCCAGGCCGATATGTTCGGCTACGAAGATTATGAGCGGCGCGCACGACGCGGCGCCCAGGCACCACCAAGCGTTGAGCAAAGTCAACGCGGCGGCGCTGCGGGCTGGATCGGCCAGAGCGATCCAGAGATTGATGGCGGGGACGACGAGGCCGAGGCCCAGGCCGAAGCAAACTACTGCCAGAGCGCCGAAGCGAGCGTCGCTGAAGCCGGTGGCGGTGACGCCGAGCGACATCAGCAACAGCCCGAGCATGGCGCAGCGGCGAATGCCGAGCGCGGCCATCAGGCGGCTCGAGGCCAGCGTGCCGAGAATCGCGCCGAGAAATTGCGCGGCGAAAAGGCGCCCGGCTTGCGCGTCGTTGAGCGACCAGGCGCGCGAGACGATCGGCAGGATCGGGCCGAGCAACGTGTTGACGAAGCCGGTGAAAATGAAGCCGATGTGCGCGGCGAATTGAGCGTCCTGCAGCGCCTCCCGCGGGCGCAGGGAACCGGAGAGGCGCGGAGATTCGGATGCGCGCGAGGGCATCAGGCGTGATGTTTGCGCCGCGCGGAGGCACGCGCTGGAGCGGTGGATTCGCGCACGACGAGTTCGGCTTCAACCTGAACCGTCGTCTGCGCGCGGCGATTTTTGCCGACGGCGATGCGTTCGAGCAGCGTTTCGGCGGCCAGCACGCCCATGCGCCAGAGCGGCTGGCGAATCGTGGTGAGCGCGGGATTGTGATACGCGGCAGCGCTGACGTCGTCGAAGCCGACCACGGAAACATCCTGCGGCACGCGCCAGCCGGCTTCGCGAAACGCACGCACCGCGCCGATGGCGGAAATGTCGTTGAAGGCGAAGAGCGCGGTGAACGGCTCGCGGCTGTCGACCAATTTTTTCGCGGCGATGTAGCCGACTTCGGGCGAGGGCGAATCGCCTTCGAGTTGCGCGACATTTTCCGGATGGATGGGAAGCGAGAGTTTGCGCGCGGCGGCGCGAATGGCGTCCCAGCGGACTTCGGTGTCGGAGCTGAAAGCCTGGCCACGCAAAAAAGCAATGTGGCGATGGCCGAGGCTGACGAGATGGCGCAGTGCGGCTTCGGCGGCGGTGCGGTGATGGAGAACGATGTTGGTGACGCCGGCGACGTGCTTGTGGCCGGAAACGCTGACCACCGGCAGCGGAAGATTTTGATCGTAAGGAGTGTCCACGGCGATCAGGCCTTCGACGCGGCGCTCGTAGAGGAGTTTGGGATTGCGATCGATGAGCGCGGGTTTGTGGCGATGGGTGGTGACCAGATAGATGTAGCCCTCGCGAAGGAGGATTTCTTCGATGCCGCTAAGGACTGTCGCAGAATATCCGTCACTAAACTCGGGTACAAGTACTCCAATAGAAAAGGTGCGCTGCGAACGCAGCGAGCGCGCCATCAGATTGGGTCGGTAATTGAAGCCTTCGGCCGCGGCGAAGATGCGTTTCTTGGTGGCGTCGGGAATCGCGTTGGCACCCGCAGCACGATTGAGAACGAGTGAGAGGGTGGTCGGCGAAAGATCCAGCCGCTTGGCGAGTTCCTTGAGGCTGATGGGAGGGCAGCCGGCGCCGTTGCCGGCGCCGCGCGAATGTTTGGCGGCGCGTGCGGATTTTTTTGGCGCTGCGATTTTGGGCACGGGTTTCACCGGCGCGGAATTCTCTCGCAAGGAGCTCAGAACGCGAAAAACGCTGCGCGCGAGTTTCCCAAATCGGGAACCGCAAAGCAAGCCAGTGCCCCGCCGCCATTGGCGATTGAAATTTGAATCCTCTTGACAGGACAGATATATAGGACTATGTTTTTTGGCAATTAAATCGTTTTA
>CAWJBU010000009.1:0-217941 GCA_963841235.1 uncultured Acidobacteriota bacterium
CTTCGACTCGTCCGCATGGGGACGGCAGTTCACAGCAAATTGGGCACATGGCGACGGGCTGAGCAAGCGGGATTATATGCTCCTGTTCCACGCACGAATCCTCATGACTTTTTTCCGCGAATGGTTCAACGCCGCACCGATTCTTGAGGCAACCGGGGAGCAGTTAAGCGGCAAGACCCTCACATTCGAAAAAATCGGCTGGCTGCTCTACGGCTCGAAATATGAGTCGTCCAACCTTCCCAAGGACAAGCGCAGCTTCATCGCCGCCGTCACGAACTCGGCCCTGTGCATCTTCGACGAGGCGGAAGGCTTCAACTTCGAGAAGCACGAAATCATGGGGTTGATTAACAAGATTCCGTTCGGGGGTTACGAGGAAATGGCCGTCCTCTACATGAACAACGTGATACGCAAGCTGAAACTGCGCTCTCACATCGCATTCATCGGCCGCGACCTGCTCTTCGATACCCGTTCGGACACCATGCGCCGCACCCTTGTTCTCCCGTTCTTGCCTTACCCGACAAAGAAAGTTGACCGCAAGGCTGTCAAGGATTCGTTCTTTGCGGAGTACCCGGCCCGGTCCACGAAATGCTCGTCCGAGTTCAGCGAACGCTCATCGCCCTGCAAGAGACGAAGGAGAAGGCGCACGATTGCCGCAGCGGCAACATCGAGTTTGAGCAGTTCATGCGCCGCGTGGCGGACTATGAGGGCTGGCCGAACATCTGCGACGAAATCTGGAATAACTATCAGGCTAAATACGCCGACGCCGCTGCCGCCAACAATCCAGTGGTTACCCTTTGCTCCCTTTGGCTCGGTTACCCCGGCAACGCCGAACGCGCAAAGGCGGGTGTGTCAGTGGCAACTCTCTACAATGAAGCCAAAGAGATGTTCATCAATCGCGGTCTAAAGATGTACTTCAAATCGGATATGGGATTGGCAAAAGCTCTGGCTGCATCGTCGAACGCGACTGCGCTCGCCACGCTCGGGCACGAGAATCGTCCACTGAACGGCCGCCATCTTCATGTGTTCGAGCCGTCCAGTGGGGTTCTCGGACGGTGCGTCAGTCGCGCCCACGACTTGAAGGTCGCAGGCGATTCCCTCCGTACCGAACTTGAGCCTGAGGAGGTCGATTAACATCACCTGACATCGAAGGAAAGTGGTCGGCCAAAGGCGAGCGACATCAAGGGGCCGAGACGACCACCCAAGCAGAAGTAAGCATTCGGCAGACTCAAGGAGCATGGAAATCGTGAATAGAGCACAACTAAGAAACGTGTGGCTGCGGACCAAGACAGACCCAAAATTTCGTCGCCTCCTGCTCGCGATGCTGGCTGCCTTGGTCTGGGTGCCGTCCGAGCCGCGAGACCAGCTAGCGGCATGTGCCCTTGCGGACTACATCCTGCGAAAGGCGGGAGCGGCGTGGCGGCTTGACGACGCACGGTGCGTGCGTCGTTTGGGATGCGTCGTGATGCGTCGCATAACTCTAGGAGGACTAATCATGCTTCAAATCAAAATCAACGGCGCTGAGACGACACTCGTTGCCCGCTCCCGCGCTGTCGGAGGATGGGACTTAGTCTGCTCGGACCCACTTGTCGGCGAATTCCGCCTTCGCTCAACCGACATCCTGCACTTGTGGTCTGAGGAAGCCGGAGAATGGCTCCGCGCATCCCAGCTTTATCTGGCCGAAATGGCGATAGCGGAAACGGGAGCGTATCACGCGCCTTACGGAGCTACCTGCTGCTTTCTCCACGATTCCGGTCGGCATTGCGGTGAACCAGCCGAGTTCGGCCTACCATGGCGCGACGACGACTCCGGGGAGGAACACACCGTCTGGTACTGCACGTCCCATTTCAAGCAAATGCTGGCCGCTGACAACATGCTGCTCTATCTCTCGGCGCACATCGTAGCGATGCCGTTGGACGAGGGTGAATTGTGATGGCCGCAATTCATCCTGAAATCCCAGCCTCCACTAAACCCGTCAAGAATTCTTGCAACTGCGCCACCGAATCGAAACCGGGGGGATAGACCTCGTTTCTCTGAATCCATGCCACCGTAGGTGGCCAGAGTGAAAGATGGACGCGCGAGTCAAAACGCAAGACATGCTGACCATCACGCACCGGAATAATCACCACGAGGTGTAACCGCTGAATTGAAAATCCCACTCGAAACTGCACAGGACTTTCGTTTTCAGCCAAGATGTTGGGGTGGCACACGTATGTGAACCCATCGGGCAAGGTTGAGATTTGCGCTGCTAATACAAAACAACCTTCTGGGCCAGATGCTTCGTCTTTCGCCAATCGTTGAAATATGCCCCACGGCAGTTCGTAGCAGGCCTGCTGAACACTAAGGAGCATGAAAGCTGTTTTTACTGCCCAACGTGCAACAATCAACTTTGCTTCTGGCTCTAAATCCCTAATATTCATCTGCGCGTTCATAAGTCCATGAATGAAAGGTTTCGCTCGGTTCTCCAAGCGGCACATCCATCCGCTGTTGCACTTGTCGCATACGCTCCTGACTGCGAATTTATTTAGTCCGTGGCTTCTAAGCAGTTCGTCCGACTCCTCAATCGAATCGTGCAAGTAATGCTTCAATCTCGCTCCCGGAATTTCTATTTCCGTTGCCAGCCATTGAGAAAGAACATGCTCCAGCGAAGCGACATCGCCGGTTAATTGATTCCCACAGGCTACGCACTTGCGATTGGCCATGTTTTCAGTCTACCTCACCGAGAACCAAATACAGTGTCGCCGCTCGCGACCCGAGTCATATCGAAGTTCTCAAGTAACGCCAGAAACCGCGTCTCAAGTGACCGTCGGAGCGGACTCGGGCCGGAAAGGGTCTCAGGAACGCTCGAACGGCGGGGAATAACCTGTGGGGCGCGTATATGTGACGCGTGGGCTTCTGGAGTTCTCTCGTCAAGGCGTTCGGACCAGCAGCAGAATAGCGCCGATGCAAGTCAGGTAGGTAAAATCCACTTCAGCGCCGCTGAGACTGAACGGGGCAGTCATGCCGTGGCCAAAGTTCTGGTTTCTGAGGTCATTCAATCCGGCCAAGAGTCCGACGGTCTGAGTATTCAGGATGTTGCTTTGGCGTATGTGGGCGACCACTTGCCCGAAAGTAGCACTGGGCATTCCATATTTTTCCTTCGCTACCGACTCCAGCGAGTCAAAGATGTTCGTGCAGGCATCGCGGTCGCGGCGTGGTCGGTCGTCGTAGGCATCTCTTGCTGCGTTGAATAGCGCCAAAGCCGGGGCGTACCGTGGGTCGTTGAGTTCCGCGAAGGCAGCGGTGGTCTGCAAATGTGCTGCTATCGGGAGCACTCGATACAACCGACCGTCATCGCTCAATTCCCAAGCGACGCCATTTGCTGCGAGAATCCGGTTCGCTCCGTCACGAAACTGGCGACCGAGACCCTGCCTGTCGAAGTCCGGCCACAATCGCGCGATAAGGTCGTAGACTCTGGGCCAGTCAACCCCCCTCATGTCCCGCCCCGCAGCGTATCTGTAGCCGCTATAGGGAACCCCAGCGGCGCTAATACCGAGACTCTGGCAGGTCACTCGGTATATGTGTTCCGGCGGAATTTCTTCCTGATTGTGTTCAGCCAGACTAAAGAACAGGTCAACCAGTTCCTGACGCATCGGCTGCGGGGCGTCTTCCAAATTTCTCGTTCTCGGCGTGTGCCCTTCTTGAGCGGAGAAGCCGCGAATCCAACTCACAATCTGTCTCCCGTCAACCCGTCAGCCTCGGGTTCGCTCGAAAACTTCGAGTAGTTCTCGCAAAGGAACTGACCCGTACCTGAGCCTTTGGCGATTGTAGCGGAAAGGCCGGACAAACGCGGTAGCGTAGAGGACTCATCACTGCCGCAGCTTCATGATTCTCCCAATTGGAGAGCCAGCCAGCAAACAAGAGGCGGATAAACCTAGCTCGGCAGCGAGGCGATTCTCTTCTTGGCGAACGGAACGGCATAAGCTGCGGCGGGATTATGCGCGATGGCTGCCGACGCCTTGCGGTAGAACTCGACAGCTTTGACCTTGTCACCGAGCTTTTCGTAGGTCTGGCCAATCAAGCATTGGATGAAGGGGTCGTTCTGGTTCGACTTCAGCAGTTCTTCAAGCGCCGTCTTGTAATCTCTCGCATAGAACGCGACATAGCCTTGCAGATAGGGCAAGAACTGGGCTTGCTCCGGGTTCGTGCCTTTGTCAAGGATGGCTTTGGCGGCAGTGACATGCTTCTGCGCTTCGGCTTGATTCCCCATTCGGGCAGAGATGCGAGCCTGCGCGTGCTCCCAACGAAACTCCCACAGGTGTCGGCGAGCCGGTTGGATGTCGGGTTCCTTCAGTCCGGTGTCGTGGCCTAACTGATACCACTGGTAGGCGGCGTCCAAATCGCCCGAGTCAATCCAAACGCGAGCGACTTCGTCAGCGATTTCGCCCTGCTGAAAAAAGTTCTTTGCGGTCCCGTAGTAATCGAAGACCTGCAGTTCGTACTCGACGGTTTTCCCGCCATTCCCCTCGAAAGCGTAAGACATCGCCATCGCCCGCTGTGCCATCGCCCGATGCTCGGGCGTATCCGCACTTACGATTGCGTTCCGGAAATACTTGCGGGCCTCCTCGCCTCTTCCCATCAAATCGAGGACACTCCCTGCGGCGATGTTGGCCGGAACGGAATTCGGAGAGGTTGCGAGGGTCTTACGATACAGCGCCAGCGCGTCATCCAACTTTCCCTCGCGCATCAATTGCTGACCCTGCCGGATGAACTCGGGCTGTTGCGGCTGGCTGCCGGGCGTCTGGGCCAGCAGAGGCGCGAGAGAAGCCAAAAGGAGGAGAAAGGCTCCCGCAATCATGGCGAAGGTCGCCTTCATGCGTGGGATTATCTCACAAAGTCGTTGGCGCGAGCTTTTCGATGCGGTGTCGGCCCACTTGGGAACTGGATTCAGGAAGCCGATTCCGAGGTCGTAGGGACGCTTGACCGGCGGCGGATGAACTGCGGGCGCTGGTCGGTGGTCCGGGGGCTTCCAGACCTTTGTTGACCAACCTGCGTTGCCATGTGGCGAGCGGGCCGAGCCAAACTTGGCGCACCACTGCCCCTACCAGAATCGACCGTCCACGGTTACGCGGTAGGAGGCGGTCTCCGGTCTACAGAGTCACGGACCTCGTGGCCGATACACCAAAGCGTCCAAACGAGAAGGCAGCCAATGGGAAGCAGGAGCAGGAAGATATCTCTGCCAACGACATGAATCTGCAAATAAATCCGCTGCCATTCTTCTGGGAATATTCGCTCCATCCGAGAGGGGTCAAGTTCTCGATAATCTGCCCACACAGCAAGGACTGCGATGATTCCGCATATGGATATGAAGTGGATGAATCCTTTGACATTTTGAAACACAAGAAGCAGGGTCTTCGCTCGTGCCAGCTTGAAAAGACCCACGTAGAGCACATTTGAAATAATAAAAAGGAGCGCGTAGTCCTTGACCAGAGACAAGCGCATTTCAAGTTGCATCGGACGATTCACACCTTGGAAACTGACCCAGATGAACGTGCCACTCACCAAGAAAGCGTAAAACAGAATTGTCACTCTAAAGCTCAACGCCCAGTTTTCGACACCTTCGCGCATTCCGGAGGGCAGAGAATTGCCTAGATTCTTTAAGATTCTGGCCGAAAACCACACAAAAGCAGCAATCCCCAGTAGCACGATACCCTCAAGCGAGTTCTCTTGAATCTCGCCCCTTATAATAGAAAACAATTCCTGCTTACCTACAAAAACGTAAACCATCGTCAAGAGCAGGAACAGAATTATCAGCGATGAGGGGTGTTCGCGAAGCTTGTGCCACTCAGATTTAATCTCTGATTTCGTCCGTGACCACGCTTTCTTCACGTGGCCTTTCTCGGCAAGAAACACAAGACACATCGATGTCCAGAGGATTAGGAATAGAAGTCCGATTCTGACGTAATCGTCCGTGCGAAGATGCCGTCGTCCGGAACTTGCGAGCACATTAAACAGAAATGTCTCAAGGAAGGGAAAGGTCACACAGGCCGCCCAGACATAACCCATAATGCGGAAGCGGCGCGAATCGCTCTTGTTGGCTCCGGCGTCCTTGTGGGGTCTGGTCACGGTGGGAGCGTCTCCCAGTGGTCCCGGCTCCCGACTCGGCATGCCTTTTCTGTCGTACCACTGTCGACATTACGGTTAGCCCGGAGGAGCGGCCTACCTGAATGGCAAAATATTCTCGGAAGTGTTCCTTCGGTAACGGCGTTATCGCGCTTTAAGTTATCAGCTAGTATAGACCTTCACATATCACCGTCACAGTTCGTGGTCAAGACGCATCGTATCGAAAGCTCTCTGAACGCCGGAGTTGAATGCTGACCAGTCTGCGGTGCCATCTAGCAAGCGGGCCAAGCCAGCCAACGGGCACAAATTGCCGTTTCCCGAGCGAACGGTGTTTGCTACCGGGAAAGGGTCGAGGGCTGGCAAAAAATTCAGGGGTGCGAACCAGCCGAAGGATGCTATCAAAAGCATAAATTGGACGTTCGCGCCGGGGCCGTAAGCTATAATTCGACACGAAGTATGACAAGGAATCGAAGTGCAGGAGGCAAGACATGGCTACAGAATCCAAAGCAACCGTCCCGAAGCGGGGCGACCGTGTCGGTGCTACTGAGCACGAAGGCGTTTTTGAAGTTGTTGGTGTCAACGCGCTCATGCAGGCGGCAAATATCAGATTGGCTGATGGAAGCGGGCAGGTCATACCAAATGTGCCTTGGACTGCCTTGAAAGCTCTCGACAAGAAGTGAGTCTGCGCATTCGTGGATGCGTCGATACCGGGACAGACTTTTCGTGCACCGCGTCAATTCCAGAGCAGCCCGACAGCCCTGCAGCCAAATCACTCAACGCTCGGGCCGCAGACCGGAAACTGTACCGCCCCGCTGGAAGAATGCCTAGTTTCACTCGCTCGTAGGAGGCACTTCTGGAGCGACAGGCGGCACTTCTGCGGGGGCAGCCTGTACTTCTGTGGGAGCGGGAGGAGCTTGTGCGGCAGCAGCCCGTAGCTTTTTCGTAGTTACCACCTTTCGAGCCGCCGCTCTTCGCTTCCTCGTTCCTGCTGCCTTCCTGCCAGCCGCTCTCCGTTTTCTAGTTTTCGCTGCCTTCTTGCCAGCAGCCCTCAATTTCCGTGTTCGAGCCGCCTTTTTGGCAGCCAAGCTTCGCTTCTTGGGCATGGACACTCCTCTCGTGACGTAGTTGCGTCGTCTCCACCTAAGATTACGCCAAGCATATAAGAAAACGCTGTGAGCGCAAGTATCGTCGGGAGTGTCGTCTTCCTATAATCCGTAGTACTGTTTCAGCCACGCCGAGAGGAGTTCCGCTCCGATTTTTGCGCCAATCTTGACACCGCCCATCACAACCCTCGGAGCGTTATCCTTCACCCACGCTCCGACTTTGCTTCCGGGCCTCTTTTCCCCATCTGCTTTAATCGATTCGGTCAGGCTTTGAACATCCGTGTGGCTCAGACCCGCCTTGCCCAGTATCTCGTCAAGTCTCTGCCTGTCGCCAACATTGATGATGTTTCCCGTATTCGTGGATGCGTCGATACTCGACCCGCCGAAAGCCACATTTGTGCTGCCTCCGGTGTTTTGGAAGATGATGTTTTGAATGTTTGTTGCTGCTTCCTTGGACTGTATTTTGTGAAGGTCCGTATAAGACGTTCCCAGTTCGTCCTTAATCTCAAGCGCCATCTTGAGCGTGCGATTACGGACTGCGTCAAGCAACTCGACGATGCTGCTCTTGGATACGTCTTGCCATGCAGAAACCAGAGCGAAGTCTCGGATGAATTTTCGCTGGTAGTAGAGCACCATGTCGGTCGGCCAAGGGAACATGAGCGTGGTGCTTTCCGATGAATGAATCGTTCCCTCGTACGCGCTGACGCCTTGTGTGAGGGGGATTTTCCGAGCAAAATCCTTGTGGATGTCTTCTAGAATCGCTGACGGTAGCGGGTAGTGATTAAGTTGCGCTCCGAATGGCCCCATGAAATGTCCCTTCGCACCTGCTTGAACGAGTCGGTAGTCAGGTAGGTCCTCTGCGGAGTCGTAGCCATTAAGTTCTTGGTTCGCCCATTTCTTCAGCCGTTCGTTCTTTAGCTCGTGGCCCAAAAGCAGGCACTTCCTCAAGATGTCGGGCAATGGCTGCTTGCCGTCTACGGCGAGGTTGATTATGTCGTCGAGAAGGGATGACATGTCTATTTGTTCGGAAGTGGCTCTTCGCTACGAAAACGAGGGATTGTGACCCGTCTCGTTCGGATTACATTATCCGCAGATAATTGCTGAATCGCATCGACGTGCCCAACCCGCGAGGAAGATTTGCCCGCGTAGTCTCCATTATGGTCGGCGGTAGAACGATGTGATTCTCAGAACAAACTCTGAGCGCAGTATCGTTGAAGAAGTGGATGACTTGATATTTGTTCGCAAACTGTTCATAGATATCCCTGAAACCGTCGCTTTCTAGCGGTGAAAGAAAATAAACCTCTCCCACTTCTACGCCAATCCTACCGTTCTCCGCTGCCTGCGCGAGCGGGCCGAACTCCTGATACAGTTTACCCATCCTTCTCAGCGCGAGCACTGGAACTCGCAAAAAATCAAACACGGCACCGGCTAGGATTTCATCGCGTGTGTAACCGATGATGCTAAACCGGTCGTCTGGACTCATGGCGAAATCATACGCCGCGTCTACCCTGACAGGGCGGTTTGCTGAATAAGCGCGTGAGAGGGCTGGGGCAACTCTTAACGGGGTCGCCCCTTTTGTTTGCCTCTTATTCCCCTAGACCGGCGAAACCAAGCCGCATGATTTGCTCGCGCCGGGCGCGTTTGACCGAAGTACGGAAATCTCAATTCGCGATTACCGTTTCTTGCGGTTCCATCAAGGTGCAGGTCAAAAGCTCCGCATTTTCCCAATCCACGTCGAACACTCGGACCATTCCGAAGGGTTCGACCAACTCGAAGCCCCCAATAAATATGTCAGCGTCCCCAAAATCTATCGGATGCGCCTTTCCAGTCTTCACGTCTCGAAAGAGAACTGAGGGCTTGTCTGCGCGTATCACCGTACCCGTGAATCTTTCCTGCAATTGAGGCGAGGCTGCCCTCACGAACGCTAGGACGATTGGCACTTGGTTCGTGTTCCAGCGGTCAACGGCCTTCCAAAACTCGACAGCAGACGAACTCACGTTCGTATCCTTTGGGCGGGCGTCTCTTAGTAACAATAGCGCCGAACCGATGCAACCCGAGAAGTAAATTATCGAGGCTGTACAGGACTTGCACGCGCCTCGTCATCTGGCGAAACTCGTTGATATCAGGGGCACGGCACACGAGCACCGCATCGAAGATTACCGCCCAAGCAATGATGTCGAGAAGTTGGACGACTCACCCGCAGCGATGCCGTCCCGCACCCTGCCCGCAAGTTGGGGCGCATTCCGTTCTGATAGAATTCTTCCATGTCCCAAGGTTATTACTGGGCCGTGACCTGTAGGAACAAGAGGCTCCATTACGAACGAAATCCGTTCGCCGGGCATCGGATTCCGCTAGGAAGGACTGACGGGACTGCCGCGCTCCCACCTCTTCCCGAACGGCTCGACGTGGTATGTGACGACGCGGCCTGCCGGAAGAGCTATTCGTATGACCGCGAGGAAGTGATTCGTTGGCACGGAGACGTTGCGCCGTTCCTTCCGCATCCAGCGTTCGAGTAGCCTACGTCTGGGAGAATATCCATTTGTCGCAGGATTGGGAGGAGAACCAATGCCCTCTTGGAGATGCTGCCCGGACGGCCATTCAACAAAGGAGATTTCGACTGACGAGGCTGCCATTGCCGTCTCCGAGGGACGGGCAATCGGCGTGTGCAAGAAATGCGGGAAAGAACTCCAGTACAGAATTGACCACGTCTACGCGAACGACCCGAGCGGGAAGGAATACGGCTTCATCGTCACGCTGGCAGTTCGGTTGGGAACGCGGCCGACTGACTGCAAATCGGCATACCGCTCGCTCAGATTACCGAACTTCGCCGCGGCCCCCGGGGCCGATGCGCGGGGCGCTTGCCCTGTTCGTGGAGATGTTAATTGGAAGCTAGCACGGAGGCGCACTCATGGACTGGTATGAACAAGCGGTAACAGGTGGCATCGAAGCTGGCTGGATTGACAAATCTGCTTCTACGAAGCGGTTGAACGGACTTGAGATTGTCCACAAAAAGATGGACCCGGACTCGCAGGCGGCGTTGCCGCCGATGGTCATCTGCTCGCAGAGCATCCGCATTGGAGGATTGACTTTGCAAAGAGATACGCCAGACGGTTTTGTGTTTGTTTACCTGTCACCGACGCTGGAGCACGAGTGGCACATCAATGCTACCTTCGCCGTCGCGCACGAACTTGCACACGTGGTCTTGGGTCACGGTAAGTACCGATTGCGAAACAAAGCAGAAGCGGATGCAGACGAAAAAGCAGCGAGCGACTTGGCTGACACGTGGGTTCCAGAACACAGTCGCTTCCTCAGACTGCTCGGCAGGGTTGAGGAGTTGGAAAAATTGGAGCATTCAAGCGAATGATTTCCGTGGGCGGGAAGAAGTGCGTTTATACGGATTACGCAAATGCCCAATTAGCGGGACAATCTGCCTTCCGCTCGACGGGAGGGGCCCATGGCACGGCTCGCAGAGGATGCATTGGCGGTCATCAGTTTCATTAGTTTGATTATCTCGCTGTATGTTGGTCTCTCGGGGCATGGGCCGGGGCCGCAATGGTTGTGGACTACCATTGCGTATGCGGCGCTTCTGGTCGCCTCGCCGCGCCTGATTTACTTACTCGGGCATTAGCGAAACAATATGAACCGGCTGAGGGCTTGTCTCAATCGCGTCTTGTGATTTTGGGATTCAGGAATCGTTTTGCGGCCTCGTCGCATTCCTCTCGTGTAAACAACTCGATGACGCGGCCGCGAAGGTCCGCGCGCAAAACGGCCCCAAATCTGCCATCTGTGTACCAAGCCGCGCACGCTTGCTCGAATGACGGAAAACTCTGCCCGAGTAGGTTAGGGTTTCCACGGACAGTAAAATCTATCTCCATGCTCCACCTGCGGCCGGAGTGTATCACGCGGCTGCGTAGCCTATTGAGCCCGCAATCGCCGCCGAATCTCTTTCTGAATCACCGGGGTCGTTCGGCAGTCACACAGTTCGTTGTAGCTGAACGTCCAACTTCTCGGTTTTCCGTTCACTACCGCTTCCAACGTTGCAGATTGCGTGCTGAGACCCACATGCCATGAAGCGTCGATTGCTTCATACGCTGTGTGAAATTCTGATTCAATCCACCGCTTCCCCTGCTCGACTCGTCCGGGTTGCATCAACTCTCCTTCGCTGCAATTCTACCACCTGTGTGTTGTCTCAATGTAGGGAGGCGCAACGTGTCTCAACTTACCCGCGAGGAGTTAGTCTTTGACGTAGTGCCCTTTGGGGCGGCGTGTCTTGGCGTTTGGCTGGTCTGGCCGCACAATCCACTTCTACGACAAATGGTTGGCTTCGTTCTCGCTGGGTACGTTTTCTTCTGAGGCTGCCGCTGCATCATCATGCTTATCACAGCGTTGACACTCAGGAAATCAAGTTAGGCATCACCCGTCCGTGTGAGCGAGCGGCTGCGCAGCCTATAGAGCCCGCAACCGCCGCCGAATCTCATTCTGAGTCTCTGGGGTGTTGAGGCAACCGGAAATGTCTTCACAGCTGAACGTCCAACTTTTCTGTTCCTCGTTGATTTTTGCTTCCAGCGTGCAACATTGAGTGTTGAAGTCGAGTCGCCATAAAAGAGGCTCTTCGAGGCTCGCCCCAGGTTGCTGGAGGGCTGCGCGAAGTTCTGATTCAATCCACTTCTTTCCCGGCTCCAGTTGTTCAGCCAACATGAGTTTTCCCCTCGGTGCCCAATTCTACCGCGAGTCCAGTTTCTCATCTGCGTTCGCCGCTAGGTTAAGATGCTCGCGGGAGGGTTAGGAGCAATGCCAGAAAAATTTCCGAACCCCGAGGATTTGCTGCGGTTGACCGAACAGGGGGAATTCCTTCTGCGCTCTTACCAATCAGAGCGTCTGAAAGACCGGACGAGTCGCGATGTCGAGTTCTGGCGGGGTGAGTTTACCGGGTTTCGGTCTACGCTGGAGATAATCTACGGTCGGGGAGTACACACCGACGTGATGAAGCGACTCCGCGACGCCGGATTCAAGATTCCGCACAGCGGCTTAATGGACTCGGACGGCAATCTTCTTGGAAGTGACTCGGAAGCGGACTGGTAAAATCTCCGCTTCCGGTCACCGAGCAGCCCGGTCGGGAGACGCCGATGAGAATCTTTTCGCAGAACGAGCCACTGACGGACGCGGAGTTCGACGGCCTCGGAGAATTTCTCAAGGGTTGCGCGGGTGGCAAGGCCATGAATGTCGAGGAACTTGACGGGTTCTTCGCCGCGCTGGTCGCCGGTCCCGAAATCGTGATGCCCAGCGAGTACCTTCCGGAGGTGTTCGGCGGCGAGATGTCCGACAGCCATGAGTTCGGCACCCTTGAGGAAGCGAACGACATCTTGGCCCTCCTGATGCGGCACTGGAACGACATCGCCGCGACGCTCTCGAAAGGCGAGGTCTATCTCCCGATTCTGCTGAAGGACGAGAACGGCGTGGAGCACGCGAATGATTGGGCGCGTGGCTTCATGCGGGGCGTGGAGATGCGTCACGATGGATGGGCTGACCTGATGGCGAATGAGGAGCAAGGCGGCTGCATGGTTCCGATGCTAATGCTCTACCACGAGCATGACCCCGACCCGGAG
Source organism: uncultured Acidobacteriota bacterium (assembly GCA_963841235.1). Taxonomy (GTDB): domain Bacteria; phylum Acidobacteriota; class Terriglobia; order Acidiferrales; family UBA7541; genus Palsa-147. The sequence goes on from CAWJBU010000009.1 coordinate 12,809, forward strand.
ATGCGCCCCGAGCCGATTGGCGCGGAGCAACGCCAAAAGGTCATCGTGCACATGGCGGCTGGGCTTGTGGGAGCATATCGGTATTTCCGGCAGCACGGGCGTTCCGACTTGGGCACCCGCACATCGGAGCCTCGGAGCATCAAGAGCAAGATTGGAAGGAACGACCCGTGTCCGTGCGGCTCCGGCAAGAAGTACAAGCGTTGCTGCGGCGGCCTGACGATAAACTGAACTCCGTCTGATTCCACAAGAAACTCGCCCACCATTGGTTCCCCGGTCGGCTCTGTCGGCTACCGGACACCCCGTGCCGCGACAAATGCAGCGGCGCTGGCGAGAACTTCGTCGCAATTGACTGTTGACCACCCCGCCGTGCCATCTGGCGAGCGGGCCGAGGCCAGCGATGCCGAGGAGCACCCCGCCGCGCTTTAAACGAACACGGCCATGCTGCCCGCTTCGCCGTGCTCCACTCTTTCTACGAGATGGCGGATTCTGCGCAGAACAGATGCTATGCTTCCCTCGACGTTCAACGGGTGGGGTCGCCAGCGCCGTATGATTCATAAAACTTTAAACACAGCGGCATATTTTTCGGGTATGCCGGAATGGGGATGAATCTGATGTCCTCGTCTAAAATAAGCCAGATGAGTCGATACAGGGCATAGGGGATTCGCAATTCGTCGTTTTCCTCTGCAAACCGGAACTCCGCCTCTGCACCTCTTGACCCTAATCTCAACAGGGCGACTCCCACAGAATTCATTGCTGCTGACCGTGTTGGGTGAGAAAGCCCGCTAAGTGAGCCATAATCTCGTCCCAGTGGTGGTTCGTGTTGTCCACGACCACGGACGAATTCGTTCAAAATTGGAATGGAAGCCAAATAAGTGTCGTTAGCCTCTGCCAACCATTTAGTGGCTTTATCTTGCCGCGCTTTTAAACGAAGTTCGTGCGCCATATTCCAATTCTCTTCAAAGGCTCTCAATACTGAATGGAACCCGTCAAGATTTCTGAATTGAAAGAGGATAAACAAGGACTGAAGCAGCGATGCGCTGCGTATAAGCAAGAGAACGACGGCTGTCAGTTGGGTTTCGTGGTGAAAGCGCTTGCAGTCGTCATGGTTCGCGACCCTAAATAGCTCGCGCTCCACTTCATTGCGACACCGACCGATTTGTTCGTGGTCTAACGGCAACATGCGAATTCCTTCTCACGCCTCATTCCGCTCAGCCCCTCTTACTTCTGCTTCCTCGGGGTGGCCTAGAGTTTTCGAGAGCCACTCGCGGTCGCTGGCAAGCTGTTCGCGGTCGCGGGCGAGAACCTTCTCCCGCCACTTCGGAGTGCGGCGACCATTGCCACCCGTGGAGTTGTGCAGCGTGTAGCCTGCGGCTCGTAGCTTGGCTATCCAGAATCCCTCGCGGTCGTCCGCCGTAAAGTTGTCAGGAGTCTCCTCTATGATGCGCGTCTCGATTCGAAATCCTGCCGCTATCTCAGAGCGAATCCATTCATACACTGGCTTCCCAAACGTCGAGGCGGCGTCGCGCCGCTCGGGGTCAGGATTGAGGCACTGGAGATGGATTTTGTGCCTTCCCTCTACGTCCACCGATTGCCCGATGTATCCCGGGCGGTCGTCGCGCGTGCTCACGAGCGCGTAAATAAAAATTGGTGGTTGCATCGCTATATCACCACCAGACTGGTTGATTCCAAGATTCGCACGCCCGCCGCCTTGTGCCGCTCGAAGTACTTCGGGCTGCAGTTGAAGTAAAAGTCGCCGTGAAGCTCTTTCGAGATTTTAGGCACCAGCTCGGCGGGGAAGATGAAGCATCGCTCTGCGCCATCCTGATAAGTTGCGGCGATGACGATGAGGGCGGACAGTCCAAGCTTCGCGCTAGCCTGCCGAATCCCTTCGAGCGTATCGGCTAGGAATTCGTGGGTGAAACTTTCATCCGGGGAGAATCGGTGCGCCTTCACTTGATACGCGAAGAGCTTTCCTCCGAGTAGTACTATTCCGTCTGCACCTGCGACGTTGTACGCGGGGTCAAAAGGCATCGGCTCGCCGCCCAGAATCGTGAACGCCTTGACCGCGCTCCTCTCGCCATCCATCCCCGTGATTGCTCCTCTGTTCATCGCTATCGTAGCGTTCTATCGCCTCCCCGGAAGGGACTCACTAACGGATGTACAATTCCAACGGGTAATACTGGGCTTGCGGAGTACATTTCCGCACAATCATCGTCCGCCGGGTCGGCTGCTCGGGTCAATGGTACATGGCACGAAACAGTTACTTAATCTGTCCCCCTGCCCCGAACGTCAACGACACGCAATGCGCCCATTTTGGTCTGTCGGAGAAGACAGCGTGAAATTCATCCGGTTTACTTTCTAAACCCTCTTATGCCCGGTAGTGATTGTAAAGTCCCGCATCCTTGTTAACCTCGAAGTGAAGAGGGGGCGAGTCTGAAAAGACTTATGCGTCCCCGTAAGGCCCATGCGTGAGCGCCTCAACCCTTGGCTTGCTATGCCTCCTCAGGCTGACTACGTACTTCCATGCGACTCGGACGCAATCTACAAGTTCAATTTGAAAGCACCGGAGATGTATAAGGTTCGACTTGATGTGCTGCCCGAACCATTTATTGGACGCACGGGAGCACCGGTTGTACTTCTCGGCCTCAACCCGGGATTCGGTGACCTAGACCGTGGGGCTCATGCGCGTCCCGCATTTCAAACCTTGCTGCGTAATAACTTTAACCAGCGTCGCTCGGCTTTTCCGTTTTACTTCCTCGACCCCAGTTTTGATAGTTCGGGGCGGAAGTGGTGGGAGAAGAAGCTCAAATGGCTTCTCAAGCGGTTTGAGCGGGAGAAACTCGCGAAGTCGATACTCTGCGTCGAGTATTTTCCGTACCACTCACGCCGTTTCCGCCACGCAAGCCTTGCGGTGCCGTCTCAGGAATACGGATTTGACCTAGTCCGTTCGGCGATTTGCCTAGGCTCAGTCGTCGTAATCATGCGGAGCAGAAAGCTCTGGGTGAATAAAGTCCCAGAACTGGAGAGCTATCCGCTGGCCTTCACGCTTAAGAACCCGCAAACCGTCACAGTGTCGCCCGGCAATTTTGTCAACTCTGCCGGATTTGATGTTGTTGTTTCCGCAATCCGCGATGGAAACGTCCACGCATAGCCCGTCAGACCCTTTCAAACAGCGAATTAAAAAGCCACTTTGTTGATGTCGTCTTGATTTTCTTTTGCAACCCCTTTTATCGCTCTGCGCGAATTCTCTTTTTCGGTGTCCGACCTGTACATTTCCGCAGTCGGGAGCGTCCCTCGGTTTCCCTCGACCGGCTGCGTCACGAGCGCAATTGCCGTCGAGTTGGCCGTGCTTCGCAATCCCAAAGCGACCCCGCAGCAGAAAGCCGACGCCCTGAGCTATCTGATTCACTTCGTCGGCGACCTGCACCAGCCGTTGCACGCCACGACGAACAACGACTTGGGCGGGAATTGCGTCCCCGTGGCGTTCGACGGTCGTGCCCCCGAGAAGACGAACGCGGAATCGGATACCTACCGGCCAAACCTCCACGGCGTTTGGGATACAGACATCATCGAGCACTTCACGAAGGGAGATACACCGGGGCAAGCAGCGGACGAGTTAGAAAACAAGTTCAAGGCGCAGATTGCCACGTGGAAGGCGGAGCCAGTAGACCTGACGGCTTGGGTGTGGGAGAGCCACCGAATCGCCGAGGACACCGTGTACGGGCGCTTGCCGCTCAAGGTGCCTGTCGAGACCCCGCGAGAGGTCCATTCGTGCGCGGGCGACGACCATGTCTCGGCCCGGATGCTCAAACTGCATGAGCAACTCGGCGATGCATACGTCACGGCGGCGGAAGCAGCGATTCAGGAACAACTGGCCAAGGCAGGAGTTCGGTTGGCGGACGTACTGAATTCTCTCTGGCCGTGAGGAGTAGCGACGTGACCTGCCGTGCCATATGGCGGGCAGGCGGAGCAGCCATCCTCACGCAATTCCCGCCAATCGGCGCTGGTACCACTCCATCGAACGAGCGGCAAATTCCTCGGGCGTTGACGATTCCCATTTTTCGAGCAGCCCACAGTATCCGTGTCCGTATGTAGAACGAAGGCGGTCCTTCCGTAGCGGTTCGGGCCAACCCCAATGGCATACAAACCAGTCCGCCATAAATTCAGCCGTGGTGCGGTCCAACCCAATACCGAAATCGCGCCAGAGCTTGGCATGGGCAACCTCGTGCGCGAGCACGGCCTGCTGAGCCTCGAACGAGTACGAAGGAGACAAGAAAGTGCTACTGTTAATTTCAATCGTACCTTGGGAGCGTCGAAACCGTGCAGGCGTCTCCCGGTAAGCAGCCGACGACTGACTGTCAAACTCGGGTACCAGCAAAACTTGCAATTCGAGTGTTGCGACCTCATGAACGCTTCTTAGTTGGCTCTCGACGGCTCGACACACATCACTGAGCTGTGGGTCGGACTCAAGAAGTCTCATAACCGAAATTCTACTCTGTTTTAGGAGAGGGTGTGGCGATACGCCCGCCTGTCCCCGCGGATTCAACGGTCAGGAATCGAAGGAACGCCATTCCAAAATCGTTGATTTGATATATACGAGTCGGGACGCGTTCCAGTGCCTCTCGGAGGAACCTAGAAATCTCTTCTTTAGAGATGTTAATTGAAATGTTTGGGAGAGATGGCATCCGTTCACTCTCGAATCGTTCCGTGACCAACCCGTGCGCCGCTAAACTGGCATAGATTCCCTGTGCCTCTTCGTCGGGGTTTTTCACTTCAATCAAACGGTGCATTCCTTGGAGATATGCCACCTGTAGCGGGGAAAGGTCGCGGATAATGCGAAAGAACAACTCTTTGCGTGTCTCGGACGTGAAATCCCTATTGCCGCTGTTTGATAGCCCGGTCGCAAGCATTCGAATTTTCTTCTTGTCGTGAGTCGTTCGCAATTGCTCCCACGCGAGGAAGAGGAGAGTCTGAAAGTCCTCGCTCTGGAAATAGTCTTTTTCCAGTCTGTCCTCTCCAATAGCAGCGACTTGGTCGCGCATAATCGTAAACATCTCGATGGTGCGCTCACGGAATCGCTTCGTGGCGATATCTCCCGTCACAGACAGGATGGAGCCGCCAACATATGGAATCGCCGCAATCGCAGCGTTGACCGATTCCTTTCCGACATAGCTCTTCGTGTCTTCAACGAGGCGAATCATGGCCGCGTCTAGCTTGTCTCCCGTGAGCGCCTTGTCCATTTGATGAATCCTCCGTCTCGATGAGACCTCTCGTTCCAGATAATTGCCGAAAGCAGTAGAATTTCTCCTCAGTATATGAGAGGTATTCTGAAACATGCCTAAGCCAGAACTTGAGCGGCTTCTGTCACACTACAATTGGTGGATTGGGATTTCAACTGCAGCGGTTGCTATTGGAATCCTCGGTGAGTACGTTGCTCAATTCGCTTTTGAGAAAGAGAAGAAAAGGCGGGCTGAAATCGTTCTCAGCGTGGTGTTTGGCGTGATGGTGCTTGGAGGAGTAGCTGGAGAATTTGTTTTCGGCTTGCGGCTCTCCCATGCGTCAGACCAATTGCAACAAATGGCGGACGCTGATGTAGCGCAGGCAAACCAATATGCGTCACAAGCGAATAACGCGGCGGCACAGGCTCGTAGAGAAGCCGAATCCTTCAAGGTTGAAATAGCCAAAGCAAACGAGAACGCCGCGCGGGCAGACGAGTTAGCGGAAAACGAGCGACTTGCCCGAATTAAGATAGAAGAGCGACTCGCGCCACGACATCTGACCAGTGAGCAGCAAGCTCACATCGCTGTCGAAACGAAAAGTTTTGCGGGACAAAAAGCAGTGCTCTTCGCATATGCAGGAGACCCCGAGATAGTTGGAATCGCGAATGAAATCGCGGCTTCCTTAGGCCCGGATGGAGCGGGTTGGACGATAACGGCGATTCCAGAACAACCGTCTACGCGAATTATAACAGGAATATTGGTGGAACTGAGGACCGATGCCGATGCGAGAGCAGAGCGAGCGGCAAAGTCTCTTGTCTCGGCGCTCAGGGTGGAACACCTCATTGTTTACGGACCCGGGCCACTTGCGACGGGTGGCTGGATTACGTATGGCGGCAAATTCGACGTTAAGACACCAATTTTTATTACAATTGGCAAGAAGCCCTAATTCACACCCGGCATTAGCCGAGTCGGAATGGGGCTTCACCTAGTCAGGTTTGCCTCGATAACTTTACATGCTTCAAAAACTGGTTATTGAGCGCAGTTTCGATAGCGATGGTCGTGCCCTTGCTTGCCCTTGCGCCCAACACTATGCCAAGAATGCAATCCGGGGGTACCTTGAAAACTATAATAGGGTCATTGAATGTACCTTTAGCACCCGTATCTATTCCATCTAGAAGAAATTGCAGGATACGCCATTCCTTTTCGTAGCTCCAGTCGTCTAGCTTCGAATAGCAAACATCTTGAGCGTTCAACTCGGAGAAGTATCGCGGGAAGGGCTTTCGCAGATAGGTTACCCGTCTAAGATGACGGAAGTCATCGTCTACAGACCGTTTTTGGTTAAACCATGCGTGCGTTTCATCAAATTCAATCACAAATCCTTGACAAGAGTTCGCGTAGTTTCCCCCCACATCACAACGTTGTTGGAGTCTTCTGTAAGAGAAAGTATCCCAATCATGGAGGACATAGTCTGGAAAACAACTTCACTGTATTGTTTCCAATTCTCTTGAATATGAGCCGAGAGCTTGTCAGCTTCAGATTCAAAATTATTCTCTGCGAACTTCTTCATTAAGCTGAGCCATTTCTCGTCTCCGATTATTTTCATCGTGCGACGGAAAGAAGCCTCAGCCTCCGGATGATTGGCAGTTGCCATTTGAACCATTTTTTCGGGCGTGTCAGCTAGCATGAAACGAGAAGCCAGCCGTTCAGCGAGGTCGCGTACGGCGTCTTTGTTGGGTTTCCAGCCCTTTGTTAGGGGCTTAAATTCAAAAATGTCGTTCTGAGATGAGGCTTGAGTGAAGCGAATCTGAAATCGCTCAAGCACGTCGATGCGGTCCTGATGGACGTATTTGAATAGGCTCATTTCAAATTCCTATACGAACTAGGGAAGGTCTTCTGATACCGACTCACCTTTTCCGCCACCAATGTCTTAACCGCAAAAATCTAGACTGCCACCAGCCCTTCCAAAACTGTGTGTCTTTCCAAGGCCACATTTGAAATTGTCCTTTATCGTATCGCAGGTTCTCTTACGCCACTTCGCGTCGTGAGATTCGCAACCGTGGCGCAAACGCCCGACCGGCAAGACGCCATTACGACAACCGAATGGCTACGCCGAACGGACTCTGATGGCACCCTCGAAAAATTCCTCCACCGTGAGCTTGAACCGCATGAGCGCAGGACGGCTGAAGTTGAGGGTTGGATTCTCGGAGTCTTGTAGCGGTCTAAGAGCGCAACGGGACGACTCCCTTACTTGAGCGACCTGACGAATTTCGCAGCCCTCTCAACAAACCTCGGCGTCACCCACCGAGGCGGACTACGCTGGATGCTTACATGACCGTTGAAATCGCCAAAAATCTTTTGCATTGTCGGTGACAGCACTTTAAGTGGCCTCCCGCTCTTGTCCTTACCCATCGCGCTAATCAGCATTGCCCTTTTCAATAGGCGACTTTCTCTACCTCCCTTGATGAGCACGGGTCTCGGTTTCTGCTGCTTGAGCACACTCCGATGACGAACGTGGAAGTTCTTGCGGAAGTATTTTTTCAATTCGGCTGGAGAAAAGTTAGTGGCAAGTCCGACTTGCATCACTTCGAAATAGCCGATGATGTAGAGTGCAGCACCAGCCCGCTCGGGCCATCTCTCAAAGCCCGCGTAGAATACGAGCAGCGAGCCGGGTCTCAATCTGAGTAATCCTTTTTTCGGTACTGTCGGGTCACCATACGTGAAGGTGTGGAATTCAGGGTCGAAGTGGATTGACTGGCTTCGAAGTCTGTTCTGTAGGCGTTCAGGGAAGTATTCGATGAGCATCCGACCGTGTCGGCCTTGGGTGTTGCCGTAGGTCTGCCGACAGTCTCCGCGCCGGTCGTCTATTGGGATGAACTCGAAAGACCCGTCCTCGAAGAGCGGCCCTTGAATCCCGCCCCGGCCTGAGTCAATTCCAACGCGGAGGAGTACAACCTGAGTTGTGGAGTCTTGGACTCTCATGGAGTTCGCAGCCGCTCGATTTCGCGGATACAAGCTGTTCGAATGTTCTTGGTACACGCAAGGTGCTCTAGCACGAGCGATGTCTGCCGCTCGTTGAGCCTCTTCATTCGCCAGTGCCGTACACGTGGGCCGAATTTGACGAGCGGGAATGCACGTTGGAATGGCACCATCTTTGTGAATCCTTGAACAGCATAGTGGCTTCCTCGCCAAAGCCATCTGTCCTTCGCGATGTAACCCACGATGAATCGCTCTCCGCGATACTCGCGTAGCGCAGGCTTCTTGCTCTTACATTTCGTGAATAGGAAGAGATACTTCGCTCGGCTCCTGAGGAAACCAACGATATTGTTCTGGTAGCATTCAACGCAGAAGTTCTCAGCGTTCTTCTCAATGTGAGGCTCTGTTTTGTTCTTGCCGATAACATCCCGAATCGGAAGTGTGGACTGCGGGCAATGAAAGAAGAACTGGAGACGGCCCTTACGTATAAGATTGGTCATTTGAAATTTTCTCTCAAGCCCGTTGAGTTTCTGAGGTCTCCGTTGGACATGCTTGCATGTCACTTGGCATTGCTCCCCGGCATCTTGGTTTCACTACATCTTAGCCAAAGCGAGAGATTTTTCTTATTTCGCCCGACCCACTCTTTCCCCTTTTGAGCGAATCCAAAATGCTCAAGAGTCTGTTTCATCTTCTGATTCGACGTAGTAGCGAAGAAGGGGCCATCAGAGCAACGCGACAAGAGGCCAGCCACGATTTTCTCGGAAAGGCTCTTGCCCCAATGAAGCGGGTCACGTGAAACGTACCCAAGTTCGAGCATGTTCTTGTCGAAATCGAAGCCACTCTTCTTCGCAATCCCGGAGGCGTATTGTGGTCGCGGGGATTTGATTACGCCGACTCCCACGATTTCGTTGTCGTTCCGAACGAGGCAAACACACGTTGATTGTCCAAGCTGGTTGGCGGTAAATCTCACAGATAGCGCACCGCCTTCGTTGACCAAGAAAAGGCACCGCGCTGCTTCGGTCTTGGATAGTTCATTTGGGGGAAGGACTTGCACGTCATATTTCATGGTTCTGGTTCCTAATGAGACCTTTGAGGCTCTCTGGCCTACGGCTGGTACGGTCGCTTCCCGGTGACTTCGTATTTCTGGCCTGTCAACACCGAGTCGAGATAATCGTCGTCTAACAAACGGAGCAATGCCCATTTGTCCTTCGGGTCGAAAACGAGCATTTCTTTCCCGTTCTTCTTTATCGTTTTCAGTCCAAGAGTCGGAAAGGCTTGTAAAACTTTCTTGATGTCGGCGATTTTCATCTTTTTCAGATAGGGCTTGCCAGCAATGTTCTTTAACTTCGCCTGCATTTGGAGATGACCAGCGCAAGCTTTCTCCAAGTCCTCAAAATTGGCGATTGGCACGTGGGCTTTGATTGTTGCGAGGGTCTCCGTCGCAGTCTTCGTCACCAACTCGAAAAAACGGAATATCTTCTCGAAGTTGTGTTTGTTGAAGATATACATTGCTTCGTCGTGGCTCAGGCAGTCCACATTGTGGTCGAAGAGGAACAGTGGGGCTTTGACGCGGTCGAATGTTCCCTCATCAAAGAGCGCCGCGAAGAGCCGGGAACGGCTCAGTTCCTTCTTCGGGGTATAGATTCGGAAGAAATACAATGGTGCATTGTCCCCGCAGTGAAACACGATTGCATAGAAGCGAAGTCCCGCCACGAACTTGTCGTCTATTTTGAAAACAGGAATCTGTGCGAGCGCGGCCAGCGAGTTCACCTGCGTCTTCACCGAGTCGTGGTCTGCAAGGTCAAGATATTCCACCTCATGCGAGTCGGGTTTGCTGCCTGCATCGTGTTGGCGCAGAGCCAATTCGTCCTTACCATTCAGTTCCGAATAATGCCGCACCGCCTTTTTTGCGGCGTTGGCAAATTCTTCTGTCAGTTCCACTGTGAGTTGCAACTGTTCTATTTTTGGTTCTTTCTCGTCTTTCGAGAGTGACCCGAGGCACACCGAGACGGTGCACCCTTCTAGGTTCATGGCCAGAATCTGACCGAACTGGTCGGTCATTTCCTTTGACGATTTCCGCTTACGCGCCATCTCGTTTCTCCAACAGAATCTCATCTCCGAGTTTCACGACGGTGACGCTCTCCCGATGCCGAATTGTCCGCCGTGCGAGCAGAGAATGAACCCCGCCATCCTCAGCAGTAATCTCGTACAAGTGGTATCCAAATAGGTTCAGCATCGGATTGATGTGAATCATGTTCGAGTTGACGTAAAGGATTCCGAGGACAACGAAAAAGATTGCTAGGGCTATCCCCTCTTTCCAGCCATGAAAGGGTATGACCAAAAACGGAATGATGTAGGTCACGATATAAGCCATCGCCTCCGCGTCGCGCCTGTGGAATGCCGCAATCTTGACCCGCACTCCTCCAAGCGTCTGGGCTTTTCGGAGGTAGAGCAGCATCCACGACAGGCCGACCACCCCAACGACGAGAATGCTGCTCGCAACGTATCTGTGCTCGTGGACGAGAATCACGAAGAAGATGAGCGAGAGCGGAGAATACGAACTAAGGAACAATAGGAGCCGCGTTATGACGCTGGGCACGGTGAGCGTCCTCTTTGAAGCGTCGAATACTGGGTCAAGCAGAGGAATGGATTACGAGCTACTAGTATAGCTGGATTTGAACGTACCGAATAGACAATAGGAGCATCGGTTCGATGGCTACCTCGATGGATGTTGCTTTGCCGAGTTGAATGGTAGCCTGCACTTGAGCGGATGATGTCCCATGAAGCCTTATAAATTCCTCCTCGACCGTGATGTCTCGAAGGCTGCGTACCTATTCCCGAGACGACGCGCCCGTACTGTCGCCGATGTTGGGCTTTCCGAGACCGCTAAGGATGCAGCCATAGTCGAGAAGGCATGGGAACTTGAAGCAACAATTGTCACGTCCAATGGAGATGATTTCCTAAGGGAAGTGCGGAAATTCTTGCGGCGAACCAAGAGGAAAGACTGCCACGATTTGTTTGGATTAGTTATACTGCCCAACAAATTCGAAATCCAAAGACGTACACTCGCCGAATTAGGCTCTCGGTTACGATTCAATGGAAAAAAGATTACGTGGGATGACATTTGGCAAAACAACCTATGCGTGCGAGTGGTAGCAGTTGGCAATCCCGAAATCACGCAACTTCCACGGTGCTTCTACTGCCAGAAGGCTGACAGTGTATGACTGGGCAGAATGCGACGCACATCTACCACGACGACTGGCGACGGCTGCCAACAATTGACGGCTCGCCCGAGCAAATCCTCTATGACTCTCCTGCCGAGAGTTGAGCGAATTCGCCGATGACTCGCTTGAGTTCTTTGGTCAGCCGGTTGGAACCGCTCTCCTCGTAGACCTGTGAGAGTTCGTCGAAATACCAAAGCTGTTCCTTGCGTCCACGTTTGAATCGGCTCCAGATTGCCACTCCGACCACTCTGTAGTCCTCAAGAATTGCGCGGGCGTTGTACAGCTTGTCTGCGGCTGAAACTAGCAGCGTACCCTCCGGTTCCGTCCGAAGGCGGTCTATGTACGATTTCTTCCTGACTTCCCATTCTTGCTTCCTGCTGCTGTCCTCCTCAAAGCTGTCTGTGCATCCCTCGACTATTTTGGCGACTTCCGTCCCGAAGTTCGCTTCGATATCACGCAACCGAGGCAAGCCTCCTTCGTCCTCGACCGCGTCGTGCAAAAGAGCGCCAATGACCATTTCCTCTGTCACCGGGAAATGCAGATTCCCGCTTTCGCCCATCACGAGCGAAGCGACCCCGAGCAGATGAGCCATATAAGGCACGCTTGTCCCTTTGCGATAGTTGACGTGCACTTGACGGGCGTAGTCGATTGCGCGAGTGAATCGAGCGGTGAGGTGGAGAAGATTCGTTGACTCTGGTTCCTCGATGTTTTTCATGTCTACCAGATTTCCGCCAAATTAAGCCATTTGGTCAGGCTTCGGCCCTATACCGGTGCCAAGCGGCCTGTCGAGCGTGAATCGTACCACGTGCTGGTATCCTGAATTTGAGGCTTCGCTCCCCGAGCCGGACGTGCCGAACCAATCTGCGGTGTGTCGTTCCAGTACTTTCGATGGATGTTGTTTCTCCAGATTGAATCGTAGGCTTCGGTTGCGATACGCTTAGTTGCGTCCGATTTCGTCACCTGCCAGAGGCCAACGTCGCGAAAGCTTGGCGTTGTTCGTGAGGTACCGTACAGTGCGGCGGTCTTTCCGACGGCGTAATAAGCAAGGTTAGAGCAGTCAGCTACTCGCTCAGATTCCTTCGGGAGGCGACATCGACAAACTGGCGCAAGTGGATTTCTGGAATTCCCCAGTTTGGTAGAAACGCGTCCATGAAATTCTTGAATACCTCGCCATGATTTGGAGCGAGAACATGAACGAGTTCATGGACAATCACGAATTCAGACAAGTCCTTCGTCGCGTTCATTTTCCGCCGCCCCTCGGTCATCGCCCCCCATGCGGAACTTGAAGTCTTGGTTCAGAACAAAATCCAATTCCTCATCCGAGAAGCCGTAGTGCTTCGCAAGGAGAATATCCACTCTGTCCAACACCTCTTTGCAGGGCCTTGAATCGACGGAATCGATAAGCAATCCGCTCTTGCGCCATCTCTTGGTATTCCTTTGCATCTCGATATGAAGACTACTTGAAAGCGCACCCAGTTCAGCGAGCACCTCTGGCCCTATAGCAGCCACGTCCAGCGGGAAGTCATACACATCCGATGGATTTATGTGTCGTGCATCTGTGTACGCGCAATAAAACAAATAGTACGTGGAGCTGTTCAAGATGGCGTGCATCGCATGCCGTTCGGCAGAGCTTCTCGCTGAAATCATTTTCACCTCACCACGAATCCGTGGCTGCCCTCCTCTTTCGGGGCGGGCGAGAGGTGGTTCCAACAAGAATTGGCAAAAATAACCGGGTACTCGAACCCAATAAACCGGATGCGCTTTATCATGGCGGGCCAAGTGCTCCGCGAGTTTGTGGGCGCTGTCGATTTTATTCAATACCGACAAAGCATGCGGGCTGCCGACCTTCGCAAACAGATTTTCAAACTGTCTACGTAATCCAAGTAAGGATAAATACTCGATGTCGTCGAACAAATAATCGCGTTCACCGTTTCTTGCGTCCCAGCGATGGTATTTCGTTGTCAGCACACACGCATCGGCGGCCGTACTCGACTTTTTACCGATGAAGATGGTCAATCGGTTTTGCGCTCCTGAAAATAACTGGCCCGGTCTATTCGCGAAATGCGAAAGCCACAAGCGAGGAATATTGCGTCTGACCAACTGTCTAAGCGGTTCGAATGCACCAGACGCAGCGAAGGACACAGGAATAATCAGCCCTATGCGGCCGTCCGTCCGCAAGAGGGAAATCGACCTTTCCAGCGTGAAAGCGTAGAGGTTTTTTGTCGATTCGGTGGCCAAGTTTACGACGCTGTAGGCATCTTTCACCTTAGAGTATTCGACGTAAGGCGGATTACCAATTATTGCGTCAAAGCCACCATTCGCAATAATTCCGTAGAATTCAGCGAACCAATGAAAAGGTTTATGAGAATTGTGCCAGCTTTCTATCTTCTCCTTGTCAGCTCTCCCGATTCCATAGCTTCCGGCAAGATAGGCATCCAGCTCCCCCCGCAGTGAACCAAGCCGCGCATTGAGAATTGCCTTTGCTTTCGCAAATCCCGAAGCGTCCATGCCGTGCGTGACTTGCATCTCTCTGAAGCGGCCGAACGCACGCTCTGCCTCAAGCGCCTCCTTGTCGATTCGGGAAAGAGCCTCGTCGAAATCAAACTTGCTTCCGAAAACTCGGTGCAAATCGTCATCGTCGATGAACCCCACCAATGAATTGCCAGCCCTGATGTTGAAGTCAATATCAGGAAGAGGCTCTATTCGTTCCCCGGCGTTCACTTGTGCCACCAGCTTTAAGAAGATTCGCAGCTTACAGATTTCAGTGGCTTCTTCCATTATGTCTACGCCGTACAGATTGTTAAGGATGACGGATTTTAAAATGAAATATCGGGGACTCGGATGCCGAACCTTGTCATTCATCTCGTCCAGAATCTTGCGGAAGTCGCTGAATTTCTCCGGGCGATACTTTGAGTCAGAACGTTGCAAGTCGTCGACGAATGCCTGCATCCGAACCATGCACGTGTCATAAAGACTCTCTAGGATGGTTAGGGCTGCAAAAAGGAAAGCCCCGGAGCCGCAGGTGGGGTCCAGAACGGACAGATTCCATATGGCATTGCGGAACGCTCTCAATAGTTCCGGTCTTTCGCAATTTGCAATCACTTCCTCGGCGAATCGCCGGATGTCGAGGTTACAAGTAATTAAGTCATCGACGGATTGAATCTCTCCTGTGGCCAACTTCTTACGAATTTGCTCGCAGCGAGTTCGACGGCCGACGACCTCTCGCCATGTTTCAACCGGCAGGGCGTATTCAGGCGGCGCGGGCGTGTTCCAGCTTCCGCGCTGTCCTACGTCCGAAATGCCAGCCGCGATTTCGGAAGGAATTTGCTTCTCAATGCCGTGCAGGACGGCCGAGTGGATGTAGCGGTCAGGGTCAGTTTGTAAGAGACTCCAAACAGACTGTTCGCCTTCAAACGCTGCTTTGCATGCGTTTCGAGCGTTGTCAAATATAACTGGAAGAATCGTATTCTTGGCTATGTACTCGGTAATGTCTTCCTTAGTGTAGTAAGCTCCCATTTCTTTTTGGTTGATATATTTTTCGAAGACGTAGCCGAGGACATCGGGGTTTACCTCGTTCCCCTTTCTTGCTGGGCGGTCATCCAAGTGCCAGTCGTAGGCTTCAAAGAATCGGAAAATCTTCTCGAATGCTGAATCTGGGATTTCAATCGCAGAGCCGTATAACTCCTCAATCTGGTGTTTTAGGAAAAGTCCGCCATTGAGAAAAGGGACATCCCCCAGCAGTTGAGCTGTCTCTCGACTGCGTTCTTGTTTGGCAAAACCCTCGAAGAACAAAGGGCAGAGAACTTCGCCGTAAAACTTGTCCTTTCCACGGCGCTTGCTTTCCTTGAGTTTGGTTTGGAGATAATTTGGGTCTCTGTTGAGAAACCCCTTCTTCTGGATGAAGTAAATGAACATCAATCGGTTGAGCATTACGGAGACGTACCAAGCCTGAAGCTCTTCATCTGGGATGCCCCGGACGAACTTCTGGAACGTGTCGTGTTCTTTCTCGAATAACTCGTAGAACTTCTTGGTGACCTTCTCAACGTCAAAGACCGCTCCGACGCGGCCGGCTACCTCTACGATGCTCAAACCGTCCACCTCTTCAAGACTGAAAGCGATGCCTTCTATTTTCTGAATCAGCGCATCGCCAGTCTGGTTTGAGTAGAAGATTTGCTCACGGCAGGCAGACGGCTTGCCTGCTTCTCGCTTCACCCACTGCCAGATTTGAGTTGTCCTTTCGGAGTCATAAAAGATAACGATATGTTCGCGGGCGGACTTCGCAACTTGCGTGTCAATCTTCCTCCGAGTCTCGTAATTCGGGAGCGAGATTCCGGCAGGCGGGGCACCTTCGTAAACGGCCATACCACGCTGCTCAGCTACTGGCGTCAGCACGTAGGTCGTACCGTCTACAAGGATGGAGAGGTCGCGGGCAGCGTAGTTGTTCCACATCAACTCCTGTGTGAACAGACCCTTGAAATCGAAGGCCTTCAAGCGCCGCTGAATGTTGGCGTAGCTGGCTGGCATTGTTTGCTACACCCCCGTGCTGGAGAGACCTAGTGAGCAGATAATCTGCGGTTCCTGAGATTCTGTTTCTTCTTCCACTCGACACAGGCGGTCTTGCGCTCGCAATGCGACAGCCAACTCAGCAAGCTGCGGGTCAGTGATTCCAGCTCGAAGCTGACGATTCAAAGTGTCCGCCGCAGACTGTTGGAGCGGAAAGCGGTAGATGTCGTCAATAGCGCGGGCCAAGTCTTGTGTGGCGAAGAGGGTTCCCTGTATGTGGATGGCGTAGGTTTTCAATCGCTCATAAACGCGAAACCGTGCTCCCGATGGCCTACCGAGTTGTCCGCCGATGGCCTTTTCTTCCTTCACCATGTGCTGCACACCTAACTTCACGAGTTCGTGATGGTTGCCTTGTCGTAGCAGAGCCGGGGTGTCCTCTGTGCACTCCGCAGCGCGTAGAACCGCCAGTTGTGACTCGGTGACGCTCTTGCCTTGAGTATCGACCCAAGCGAGAGAGTCATTCCCGTCGGCAGTCCGCATATACACAAGGACACCGTCCGGCTGTTCAGGAGCGGCGGTGTGCGCCTTGGTGGAGTACACGACATTTGGAAGGTCGGCGATAAGTTTCTGCAGCTTCGAGTCCTTATCCACGGCGTTCTTCCAAATCTGATAGGCAAACGACGCCAAATCAACTTCGCTGTCGGTCTCTTCGAGGATGCCTGACTTCTCGTTGTAGAGGTCAATCAGAGGCTGGTTATCTGCGTCGTCCTCGAAGAAGTGCTCGTCGCTACCTACGACTTCGGCATTCTGACGGAGACGCTGCCGGACTCGCGTGCGAAGATTGATAATGCGTTCCACGCCCTCGGCAGGCATGAATGAATGGCAATAAATCGTGTCTGACTTCTGTCCGATGCGGTCAACGCGGCCAGCCCGTTGAATCAGGCGGATAATGGCCCACGGCAGGTCGTAGTTCACTATGATGGAGCAGTCTTGAAGGTTCTGCCCTTCGCTAAGCACGTCCGTCGCCATCAATACGCGCAGTTCTTCCTCTGGCTTCACCACGTCCAGTTTCTTGTTGCTCTGAGGACTGAACCGCCACGCAACCGCTGTGGGGTTCTCCGTCTCGCCGCTGACGCCTTCCAGCTTGGAGATTCCACTCGACTTGAGTTGGTGTGTCAGGTATTGGAGGGTGTCAGCGAATTGAGTAAACACCAAGACCTTTTCATTCGGGTACTGCTTCGTGAGAAGCTTTTCGAGAGCAGAGAGTTTTGCGTCCTTACTCGGGTCCCACGTTCCACACACCTGCAAGACCTTGATGAGTTCCTGAGCATCTCGTAGCAGGTCATCGTGGAGCACGTCAACAAAAAGCGTTGCTCGGAGCCATTTGAACCGGTTCTTGAGTTCGGTCGAGTATCGCTTGTAGATTTGCGAGGCACGCTTTCGGAACTCATCTGCCGTTCGCATGGACACACCAGTGTCCAAACCGTTCCCGCCGTTATTCTGGTCATCCTCAACTTCGGCCAGCAAATCGTCTAGGTCTCTGTCTCCCACTCGGGCATCAAGTAGGTCTGCACCCTGAGTCCCGATGGGCAACGGAAGACCATTTTCAATCGCACTTAGATAAATAAAATTACGGAGGACATGGCGCTCCAAAGATTGAATGAACGCAGGACCGCCGCTCTCCAGTCGCTTGAAGAGGTTTGTGCGGCAAAAGCCCATGAGGCGCTTGCCTGCACGCGACAGCTTGCTCAGTTCCTTTGCCTCAGCGTCAGAAGGCGGTTGATGAGGAGTCGGTGCGATGTAGTTGGCTAAGCCATAGCGCGGGAGAGTCAAACTGTTTATGGCATAAATCACATCGTCGGAATATAGGCGTGCATACGGGTCGTTCGGGTCATTCTCGTCGTATGCGAATCGAACCGTCTTTGGAACGCGGTCGGGGAAATAGAATCTGTCGCCACTGTCGAAAGTAAGGTATTTCCGTCCCCTCCTTTCATCAGTCAGAGCGTAGTTCGCTTTGATAAAACTCCGTGTACGCCTAATGAGATAGAGCCTCATTAGGTCCCGCCAGTCATCCGGGTACTCGCTCTTCTCAAAGGCGGCGAGCGAACTTACGGGGCACTGATGACGCCGTACAAATTCGGTCTCACCTAATTCCCGAAGAAGTCGTTCGGGTCGAACGCCGAGATTCAGGTCGGCAGCAACGAAAAGCTGAAGCTGAGAAGACAAATCAATGTATGACTTGTTGTAGGGGGTCGCAGAAAGCAAAATGCACTTGCTCGTATTCTTCTCGATGTACTCCTTGATGGCGCGGAATCTCTTGCCTTCTCTATTTCTGAGGTTTTGGCTCTCGTCAATCAAGACAACTCTGTACCGGGGCAGGTTCGGCAAGTCTCCGATAACGGTGCTCAGTGACATGACCTTCGCAGCCATCCGGTACAGGTGGACATACTCTTCCCACATCGGGATAAGATTCTTCGGGCAAATTATGAGGGTCTCTGTGCCATGGTCGTCTTGAAAGATGCGTGCGAGTGCCACCGCCATGAGAGTTTTTCCTAAGCCAACCACGTCCCCAATCAGTACACCGCCGCGCTTATTCAGGTATTGAGCCGCAATCCTCACGGCCGCTGTTTGAAATGCTAGGAGAGTCTGCCCGAAGTCTTTCGGCACTTTGAACTCAGAAAGTCCGGCACGGGCTTCCTGCGACAAGTGGTAGGCCATCTTGAGGTAAATGTGAAACGGCGGAAGAGGTTCCTCACGCGCCCAACTATTATCGATAATTTGTGCCAATTCTTCCGAGATGTCGAGGCACCAATTATCGCTCCACTGGTCTTCGAACCATTTCTGCAACTTGTTGCAGGCATCGTGGTCCAAGACATCAACGTTGAGTTCGCCCTGCTTCGACAGACCAGCCAACGTGAGGTTGCTGCTTCCGAGGAAGCCCGTGGCAGGGTTGTTTGGGTCAGAGCGGTGAATCAGGTACAGCTTTGCGTGCAGCGCATGGCGGAGGAATAGCTTAACGACCAGCTTCTTTGCTTTCAGTTGGGCACTGAGACGACGCAAGCCTGCTTCGTCTTGGTTGTTGGGTGCTCCGAAGGAAAGCTGCTGCCTGAACTCCTCGGCGGCTCGCTTTTTGAGACGAATTGCAGCTTGTGCGTCCAGTTCTGACTGCCCACTTGCTAAGCTGAAAGCCTGCCGCAGTTCTTCTTGAGGTAGGGTCGGCATCCCAACAATCAGGCGGCAGCACGAACCCTCTCCCCCCGGCCACGCCTCAATCAAACGGTCAATTTGCTGCCAGCCGCGCAGGTTGAAATAGCCCACGCAAAAATCGGCTCGCTCGGAAATCTTCAGCGTGTCAGAAAGGGCGGGCAGAAGAGAGAGTTCGATGTTGTCAAAGATTCTCGGCATCTGTCGTTGTGAAAATATCACACTTTATAGTCGAATTGACCGAACAATGTATTCCTTGGTTACGAGTCCTGTTATAAAGAGGGTGGATGCGGTGCCCAAATGTCGATGTGGTCTTCAAGAGTCCGATGAACGCCTATCGGCCGAACGGGGAAACGGGGAAACAACGAGTGCACAATAATGCATGGGAAAAGTCCTGAGCAAGATTTCCCAAATGATTTTCTTGAAAAGAGGTGAGACAAATGGCGATACCCGATTTTCAAACATTGATGCTTCCACTTCTCAAGATAGCAGCCGACGGAAAGGAACATCACATCCGGGAGGCAATCAAAAGTCTTGCGGCCCAATTCAGTCTGACAGAAGCAGAGCTTAAAGAGCTACTGCCTAGCGGAGTGGACTTCGTTTTCAATAATCGCGTCGGCTGGTCGCGCACATACCTCAAAAAAGCGGGTCTGATTCAATACACGAAGCGCGGCTACTTCCAGATTACTGACCGTGGTCGAGCAGTTCTCGCTGAGAAGCCACCCAAGATAAACATAGCGTTCTTGCGCCGGTTCTCTGAATTCCTCGATTTCCAAGCTGCAAAGAAGACCACGACCGAGGACGCCGGACAAACCAGTCAAGAACAAGAAGACGTTACGGAAACTCCCGAGGAGCTTCTTGCGTCCGAATACGTCAAACTCCGAAAGCAGGTCGAAGCGGAACTTTTGACAAGAGTGAAGGCATGTCCTCCCGAATTCTTTGAACGCTTGGTCGTGCGACTGCTGACCACAATCGGGTACGGTGGTTCGCTCGCCGACGCGGGCAGGGCCGTCGGAAAGGCTGGGGACGGCGGTATCGACGGTGTCATCAAAGAAGACAAGCTCGGTCTCGACTTGCTGTACATCCAAGCCAAGCGATGGGACGCGACAATTGTTGGCCGCCCCGAGATTCAAAAATTCGTGGGTGCACTCCACGGCAGGAAGGCAAAGAAAGGCATTTTCATGACGACATCCTCATTCTCGAAAGATGCGCGGGAGTACGCGGAAAGTCTCGACACCAAGGTAATCCTTATCGACGGGGCACGACTGGCGGAACTCATGTTCGAATACGGAATAGGACTGGCCACTGTCAACACCTATGCAATCAAACGAATCGACTCTGATTTCTTCGAAGAGGAAATTCCTGCGGTGCTCGGCGAGTCCACAGTCAAAACAGAATCGTAGACAGAAACCCTCTCACTAACGCAATTCCACGTATTTCAGCCGGGTGGCACCTTGCTTACGCCTCACCGCGAGACACAGGGACCTTGCTCAACGGCTACTGGTTCCTAGACTGTAGTCGAGAAACCAGCGGCGGTCTCGAATGTCGGTACTGCAAATCCAACGACTTACGACCACTGCGGAGACAACCCTTTTGCACCAGCACCGGTTTTCAACGACTTAGCGATTGCGCCCCAAACAGCGGAAGCAACGGTAGAGCCTGTCCGTACTCATTTCCGTGCCTCGCGCCGAGAGGTGCATCCGCGAAAAAATCACGCTGACGACGCTTCTCTCGCAAGACGCACCGGTCGGCTAACTGGACGTCTGAAAAAACCACCTGTTCGATTACCGCGTTTACCGGGACCTAGCGGACTTGCGGACCGATTCGGCGATACAATCGCTTCTTGATTAAAGAAACACAAGCCTCGCTATTATCCAAATGAGCTTGAAAACCATCATGCAGAGCCTCGTTCCGATGCGATGGCAGCGAACTAGCAAGCGGGAGCCGCTTTCAATAGTTTTGCTACTCCGAAAACCGCATTTGTTCACCGCTGCGGAGATTCAGCTTGCCGCCGAGAGAGCTTGGCATAGGTCGTTTGATGGTGAGGAGAAGGAATCCATGCATTGCGTCAAGCAGATAGGCACCATCACGCTGATGAAAGCTGGGCCGCACTTAATCAATTTCTTCTATTACCCCGGACCTTACGTCGAGAACCCAAAAGAGAACATGGATTGGCTTCCACACCCAACTCAACGCCAAGCGTGGATACAGCACTCAGGCTGCTTGGGAGTTGACTACATGAACGATGGCGTGAGTGTCGAGCTTGGGTACTGCGTGCTTTCACAACTCATTGCAGAGATGCTCGACGGCAACTGTACTGGGATTTACATTCCGAGAGAACGAAGCCTCATTCCAAACGACGATTCGCTTTACTTGGAATTGCACAAACTTGGCTCCGCTTGTGAATCTGGCATCAACTTGAGCACGTAAATCCTGATTTGTCGGGTTACCAGACATCCACCCAATTGATTTTGGGGTCGATTCCACTTCTCCCTTATGCGCGTTACACGTCCGTTGAGAATGCGGTTTTCGGGGCGGCCCTCTGCCTCACCAACTGCTTCCAATACCGCTGGTGGTCGCGCTCGTGAATCACAAAGTCACCGGCAATCATGCCCGGAGCGACTGGCGTTGAGTCAATCAGGAATTTTCCTCCAAAGATGTAAATGATGCCGACGTTGGGCGCGGGTCTCTGGCTTCGTTTCATTGCTCTCGCATTCTCCGCTTGGCGTCCTGCGGGTAGTCCGGGCATCGGAGCAAGTGGGCTGCTTCGGTCTCGGGATTATATTCGCCGCGACGGTATTGATGACCGCACCAGAAACAAACCGCTGCGACGCCCGGCGTTTTCAGGTTGCTCAAGGCGCGGGTCGCTAGGTCTTTCCAGTCCTTAGGCAGGCGGAGGCGGGGCATCAGTTTCTCCTTGAAATAGCTCCTCGTTTGAGCCGCTTTTCTGCATTTTTCGGGTCCGGGTGCTCACGCGGCTGTGGCCGCCTGACGCCGCTGCGCCTGTCTGACAAAACGGACCACACTGGCGCGGCTGATGCTGTATTTCTTCGCAACGCTTGTCAGCGACATTCCTGCAACACGGTCACGGACAAGCGCATCGTGGTCAATGTTGAGCGGTGCACGCCCTAGCCGTTGCCCTTCCATCTTGGCACGTCGCATCCCCGCTTTTATGCGCTCCACGATGAGGCTCCGTTCCAGTTCCGCGATACTGCCGACCATGGTGAGGAACATGCGCCCCATTGGGCCGCTCGTGTCAATCGCTTCCCGTGCAGAGATGAACTCGATGCCGAGGTTATTCAACTCGTCCACGATTTGAAGAAAGTCCCTCGTACTCCGGGCGACCCTATCGAAAGCTGCCGTCAGCAGTATCGAGAACTCTCCTCGCCGGGCATCGTTCATCAGGGCCTCCAATCCCGGACGCTTTGCCTTCGAGCCGGAGATGCCCCGGTCGCAGTACTCACGGACGATTTCAAAACCGCGCTGCGCCGCTAGTTTTCGGAGGTCATAAAGCTGAGTCTCTACGTGTTGGTCTGGGGTGCTGACACGCGCATAGACGGCCGCTTTTTTCATTCGCCGATTCCTCCTCTGTATACCGCTTTTCAGGCAGTTGTCTTGATATACGTGGTCGTCGTCACTTTGCCGGTGTTGCGGTCTACTTCCGTGTACGTCTCAATCGGACCGCAGCGATTCACTGTTACAATCTTGTCCTTGCTGATGAACGTCTGCGGCATTGGTGCCGTCTCGTTTCTCTTCTCGCTCACGGGTACTCCTCCCTGACGAACTTGACGAACGCTGCATAGGCGATGACTTCTTCCGGAGTGCCTTTCGCTTTCAACCACGCTTCGAACAACGCACGGAGTCTCCGGTCTCGCGCAATCGAAATGGGGGATAACATGTCGTAACCCGTGTCCTCAAAAACGCGTTGGCGAAGGGTTTTACTCACGGAGGGACTCCAGAATTTCCTCAAAGCCGGTCCATGCTCGTTCCATGGCTTGAGCCAATTCCAAATGGAGGGCGGCTGCCGATTCGTAGTAGGCGTGTCGGCGATATGATTCGGCATTGTCCAGAAGGTCTCGAAGACGCGAGATGCAAGCCGCCATGTCATCGCACGCAATCATGGGGTCAAGTTTCGAGATGGAGTCATCCGGGTACTTCAAGATTTAGACTCAGCCTTTCCGATTGTCGGCATCACTGGCTCGTGCCTCCATTTCGCGTCGAAAGTAATAGAGCGCAAGCAGGAGCGCGAACTCTGCTCGCCGAAACTTGCGTCTCAACTTTCGGAAGGACTTCCAAAATGACGTGTAGCTGTAGGTCTCGGCGTTGGATATCAGGTCACGAGTCCTCGATAGCCAGTAGGTCACCTCGTCGAACCGGGTGAAGCAATCGAGCTTGCTAAGTCCACCGTCCTGTTTTGAAGGCGCTGCCACTGTGTGCTCCGGATGGGAAAGGGTCTACGTTCCCATCTTCGGTATACCACCTGAAATCGGCGAATAACCAAGATACGGGCATCAAACGGAGAGAAAGTCCAAAAATGTAACGAACGTACTAGGGGTTCTCAGAGTTGCTCTGTTCGAGAGGAGAGCGAATCACTTTGGTGCGGCACGGACTCAGCTTTATTCCTTCAAAACTGGCGCTCCCGACACGTGTACAGGCAAATCGGATTCGACCTTCTTCGCAAGATTGAGGCCCGCGCAGCGGCGAGTGTCCGGCAGTGACTCGGTTTCCGATGTGCCGACTACGCAGGAGTTCGAAGGTCGATTGAGAGAAAGCTTTCGAAAGGTGGGAACCATGCCACAGCCCGTGGTGTCTCTAATATCAGGGTTATTTAGTGAGCTGGGACCTGAATGAAATATCAGGTTTAGGCTGGCCGACCGAGGCAGCGGTTCTACTTTTGCTCTTTATGTTGGCGTGTGCGGTCGGCATTGTCATCAGCCAGAGCATTAGGCACGACGCAGCCCGCAAAAGATTCCGAACTTTTGCTAGGCAAGTGGCCGGGGCATTGCGCGTTGGGAACCTCGACGAAGCACTCTCCATCGTCCAACGTAACGGTAACGAGTATTTCCGCGAGGTCGCACCCTTTCATTTAGGTGACGTTCAATCCCATGCGTCTCGTGGTTTCGACGCGCACGTAATCGAAACAGTCAAGCGCGGTCTAGAGCATTCAGTCAACAGGATTCAAGGCGAGATGAGGCGGGGCCTGAACGGTCTTGCAACGGTGACGGCAAGCGCAGTGTTCGTAGGGGTGCTTGGGACCGTCATGGGCATCATAACTTCGGCGTTCCCAGGCTGCGTTGCGCCACCGTCCGTTTGTCTTGCTGCTACGGCCTCTGGAATTTCCGAATCCGTTTGGGTAACCGGCCTCGGGCTGTTTGTAGCTTTGCCAACCTCGTGGTGCTACAAATATTTCAACGACAAGATTGAAGCCTTCGGTACTGAGATGGAATCGACTTCACTGGAATTGCTTAACGGCCTCATCGTCGGTCTGAAACGACGGGAATAGTGCGAACGCTGCCGATACAAGCCAATCTTCTAAATTCCCGTTAAACGCGGAAACTGAAAGCTGAGTCACTACCGAGTTTCCCCGCACGTTTGACATGCCTCCACGGCGAGCCTAACATTCCGGCGGAATGCCAGATTCCAAGTCGCTGTTCAACCAAACTGTTTCCCATTACCGCATCCTCGAAAAACTCGGGGGTGGCGGCATGGGTGTGGTCTACAAAGCGCAGGACACTCGTCTCGACCGCGCCGTCGCTCTGAAATTCCTTCCCGAAGATGTGGCGCACGACGCGCAGGCGCTCGAACGCTTCAAGCGTGAAGCCAAAGCATCCTCCGCGCTCAATCACCCCAACATCTGCACAATCTACGACATCGGCGAAGAGAACGGTCGCGCTTATATCGTAATGGAATTCTTGGACGGCCAGACGCTGAAGCACCTTATCGGCGGCCGCCCGATGGAAACAGAGACTCTCCTCAACCTCGGCCATCGAAATTGCGGATGCGCTCGACGCGGCCCACGGGGAAGGCATCGTCCACCGCGATATCAAACCTGCCAATATTTTTGTCACCAAACGAGGCCACGCGAAAATACTGGATTTCGGTTTGGCCAAGCTGACACCGAAGCGGGAAGCCGTGGCCTCCGAGGCCACTGCCGCCACGAATGCGATGGGGGAAGTCAGCCCGGAGCATCTCACCAGTCCGGGGACGACTGTCGGCACCGTTGCCTACATGTCGCCCGAGCAATTGGGTGCCAAAGAGTTGGATGCACGCACGGATTTATTCTCTTTCGGCGTCGTCCTTTACGAAATGGCCACAGGGACGTTGCCCTTCCGTGGAGACAGTTCGGCGCTCATTACGAACGCCATCCTGACCCGCGCTCCCGCGCCGCCGATGCGATTGAATCCCGACATTCCGCCAAAACTGGAAGATGTCATCAACAAAGCCCTAGAGAAGGACAAAAAGCTCCGCTACCAATCTGCTGCGGAGATGCGTGCGGATTTGCAACGGCTGAAACGAGACACAGACACGGGCCGGACGGCGGTCATGGACGATCGAAGCCGAAGCCGTCGCGCAGACGACCTCAAGTCGTCAGCCTTCGAGCAGCAAACAGAAAGTAGTTTCTTCTCGCGCGGTTCCGGCTGTAGGAGAGCAACGCCCGGGCGTTCGCTGGAAGATTCTGGTTCCCGCCGCCGTCGTTGTGGTCGCCGCTCTTGTCGCTGGTGTTCTCTACTTCCGTTCGCGTCCAGCAGCGCCGCTGACCGTGAAAGACACCATAGTGCTGGCCGATTTCGTTAACTCCACGGGAGACCCCGTCTTCGATGATGCTCTGAAGCAGGCACTCGCCGTGCAGCTCGGACAATCTCCCTTCCTCAACATTCTCTCCGACCGCAAGGTGGGTGAGACGATGCGGCTCATGGGCCGTCCGTCGAGCGACCGCATCACCCGCGACGTGGCGGGAGAACTCTGCGTACGGACAGGCAGCAAGGCGATTCTCTTGGGTTCCATTTCCAACTTGGGCGGTCAGTACGTTGTCGGTATAGATGCGGTAGGTTGCAGCAGCGGGGATACGTTGGCCAAGGAACAGGAAGAAGCTGCGACGAAGCAGGAGGTGCTGAAAGCACTGAGTAAGGCAGCAGCCAGCTTGCGGGGCAAACTTGGCGAATCGCTGTCCTCCATTCAGAAGTTCGATGTTCCCATGGAGGCCACGACAACATCGCTTGAGGCACTGAAAGCCTTCAGCATGGGAATAACAACCGGCCGCACAAAAGGAGACGCCGCAGCGATACCATTCAGAAACGTGCTCTGGAACTCGACTCGAATTTCGCCTCAGCCTACGCGGGTCTCGGGGTCGAGTACACTAATCTCGGACAGGCCAGTCTATCGGCGGAGAATATCAAGAAGGCTTATGCACTGCGCGACCGCGTCAGTGAACATGAAAAATACCGTATCGCTGCCTTGTACTACAACATCGTCACCGGGGAGTTAGAGCAGGACATCCAAGTCTGCGAACTTTGGGCCAATAGCTATCCGCAGGATTTGACGCCTCCCGGCAACTTGGGGGTAATTTATAGCGAGCTTGGGCAGCACGAAAAGGCTGTAACTGAAACCCAAGAAGCCTTGCGATTGGAACCAAATGCAGTGGTTGATTATGTCAACCTCGCAGAGAACTACCTTGCACTTAACCGACTGGATGATGCCAAAAAAGCAATTGCGCAGGCTCAGCAGCGCAAGCTCGAGGGAGATCACACTGCACTGGGCAATTTATCAATTGGCATTTCTCAAAGGCGACGCGGCAGAGATGGAGCGGCAAGTGGCTTGGGCCGCAGGGAAGCTGGGGGATGAAGACCTCCTGCTCTCGTTCCAATCCGATACGGAGGCGTACTACGGACGGCTCGTGAAAGCACGGGACTTCTCCCGGCGTGCTGTGGATTCGGCTCAGCGTAACGACTCTAAAGAAAGTGCTGCGCTGTGGCAGGTGAATGCAGCTCTGCGGGAAGCGGAGTTCGGTAACACCGCAGCCGCGAAGCAAGGTGTTGGAGCAGCACTGGCTCTGGCTCCGGGGCGTGACGTGAAACTGTTTGGCGCCCTGACACTGGCACGAATTGGTGAAACCACTGGTGCCAAGGCCATCGTAGAAGAACTGGAGAAGAACTACCCGTCGGATACGATGCTGAAGGTCTACTGGCTGCCGACCTTTAAGGCAGCGATGGAACTTAACACCGGCAATTCCACCCAAGCCGTGATGTTTCTCGAAGCGGCTGCACCGTATGAACTAGGCATGCCGCCCCAATTGCAGTTGGGAACCATGTATCCCGTCTACATTCGCGGCCAGGCGCAGCTCGTGGCCCACAACGGGGCTGGTGCAGCCACCGAGTTTCAGAAGTTTCTCGACCATCGAGGAGTCGCACTAAACTTCCCACTGGGCGCACTCGCCCATCTCGGCCTCGCCCGCTCCTACGCCATGCAGGGCGACACCGCAAAAGCAAAGACCGACTACAATGATTTCTTCACGCTCTGGAAAGACGCCGACCCCGACATTCCCATTCTCATCGCCGCGAAAGCCGAGTACGCGAAGCTGAAATAGAAGCCATCAAAGGAAAAACTGGGAACAAGTCGGGGAACAGATTGGAAACAGACCACCCCGGAACAGGGTGGAGCACCGGCTAACGGCGTGCACGTAAGTCATTGAGAGGCCAAGGCGGGCTATTTCTTTATTCGACCGGCCTCGGCAGGTGTGCCGGAGTAGACCGGTCACGTCATGAGCCTCCTCGCAGACCCATTTCGTCAAACCTAACCATCCAACAAACCACAGATTGCAGAAGCCCACTTGATTGCGTCGTACGTTAAGCGCGTGTAGGCGGGTTATCTTGTTGGGCCTGAAAGAAAAACAAGTGGCGCAATTTCTGTTGGCCATTCATTCGATAGCGATTAGTGTCTCGGTGTCAAATACTCCGTCCTTCCGCAACTCTTCGCCAAATGCATTTAATGCGCCGACGTTCGTGAATTCGCAGAAGATTACCCCGTCGAATCTGCCAAACACATGAAGCACGCGACTGACCTTCACATCTTTGGTCGCGATACCTTTCAATAAGGTGCGGCCTTTCTCCTGACAACCGGGGTTTGTGTGGAGCAGCACTATGGCAGTCATACTCATCTCCGTTCATCGTTATTGCTGCGCCCTTGCAATCTTTTTAACTGGAATTTCCCTTTTAGCTCCTCCCACGGAGCATACGCCCTTCGCGGCATTCCTGCGCCCTATTACTTCGTTTCCCGGGTCCAGCGCCTCGGGCGTTTGACATCAGCGGAAACCGCGCGGGAAGCTGGGTGTATCTGCAGCGCTCTTATCGCCGGACCGCGTGCGGTCCGTGGTAACGGAAAGATGTTTCCGACGATAGCACGTCTGGACGATTCGCGAGTTGCTTTTGGTACCCTCAGGACGCGAAAGCGGCTGCCTAATTCCTCGGGAGGTCACAGCATGAAAGTAATCAGTGACCGGACCATACGAGAACAGACGGTCACCATCGACGGTACCGACTTTAGAAACTGCAAGTTTGTTGGGTGCAGGTTTAGCTACAGCGGCGGAGAATTTGCAATTGTCGATTGCGCTGCTGAGGGTTGCAGTTATGACTTTTTTGGGCCTGCTGGCAGAACGATTGCGTTTCTCAGGCATCTGGGTGTGCTCCCTAAAGACTCTAACCTCTGGTCGCTAACTCCAAAAGACTCGAAACCACCCGCGTAGTTTAAACCACACGTCTTAGGACAGCACCGAACGGAGCCAGCCATCGCAAAACCAGACCGCTCGTGAGATGATGTCGAGCCTTTTCGTCTAAGGTATCGGCGGAAACGGACTCACAATCTGAAAACAGGCAGCGAACCAGAGGAGGACATCTTGGACACAGGAAGAATCGTAGCGGAACTGAAGAGGGAAAGAGACCGGCTCAGTCGAGCCATAGCAGCACTGGAAGGCGAGTCACCAAAAGCCACTGCGAAGAGGAGTGCTGTTCCCAATCGAACCGCTCACAGCAAGAAAAGGGGCGGTCGTCTCACCCCGGAAGGCAGGAAACGGTTGTCGGACCTGATGAAGAAGCGATGGGCGGAGAAAAGAAAGAAGGCTTCCAAGGGGCGTCAATAAAACCTGAGGGTTGCTCGGAAGATTTCGCCGGAGTGAATCCCCATGCCAGAACCAAGCAAAGAAGAACTGCTAGCTCGTATCGCTGAACTCGAAAAGCAAGTCGATTCAAAGAAGCAGGGCAGCTTGGAATTCAAGGTAAGCGAGAAGCGGCTAGTGGTTCAGTTTGAACGACTGTCCCCGACATTGACCTGTTTCCCGGCATTCCGCACACTCCAATTTATGGCACCATGAGCGCCGGAAAACACCTTAGACGGCAACGTGAGAACAAATCAAAAAATGAGCCGTCTTTTGAGAGACTTGCAAACTCATGAGATTGTTCTCTCCCCCGAATTGTCGCGTGTCTTAGCAGGAGGATTTGTTGAAGAACGGGGCTGCGTGCTACTTGCGTCAGAGGCTCACAACTCTGCGTGGACTCGTGTAGCCGATACCCACGATGAAACCGGTTACGAGTGCTTCATCAACCATCTTCATATCGAGAGCTTGCAGGAGGCGCTAGAACTTGCACGGCGATTGATTGAGGCTCTAGCCGAACGCTTCACAGGTCGTTTTGCTGTCATCGTAAGTTTTGATGGACGAGAAGCAACCGTCCGATTCCATAGACTTCGGGCGGGTCAGGCGTGGTTAAGCGACAATCTCGAAGAATACGAAGAAGGAATCGCGGTTTTAGATTCAATCTGAATTCAGACTGAGCCACTACCGAGAAGGGAGGCGTCAGCGTCTACGGGCTGGGTCGCTTTCCGGTGACACTTTACTACGAGCAGTGGGTGCGCCTGCTCGACTCAGCCGATGGACTCCGTGCCTTTCTGGAAGAAAACAAGAGCAGGCTGAAATTGAAAAGCAAAGCGTAGGCGCAAGCCACCTCCGCGACGACTCTGTATGAGGCGTGGGGCGTTCTGGTGGCTCTGCTTATTCGACCTTGCAGTAGCAATACAGAAACTGCTGTGTGGTGCCAAACGGCGTGCGATGTAGTTCTTTCAAACTCTCTACCAAACGAAAGCGCGTGCCAAATTCGTTGTGCAGTGATTCGGCATCGTAGCGCATAACCTCAAGTCCGCTACAGCTTGTCGGACCTTCTGGACCGAACGTGCTGACGATTACGTGCCCACCGGGATTGACGGCCATTGCGACGTTTCGGACATAGGCGGCACGTTGCTCGACCGACGTGAGAAAATGAAATACTGCGCGGTCGTGCCACACGTCATAAGCGAACGGTTCCAAGTGCACTTGCGTGATGTCCGCTACAATCCAGTTGACCTGTTCTGAGAGCAGACCCAATCGCTTCTTGGTCACTTCGAGAGCGGTTTGGGACACATCGAGGACGGTGATATTTTCGTACCCTTTTGCAAGAAGGTCGTCAACAAGCGTTGATTCGCCAGCGCCAATGTCAATGATGGAGGCTGAGCGCGAATCTGCCGCCCGCTCGACTAGCACAAGGGATGTTTCAAGGTGCGCTCGGTACCAACTGACTGCTTCTGGTTCTTTGGTTGTATAAACTTTTTCCCAATGCGTCTTTGCATTCATAGAAGCACTTCAAGTACCCGATATTTTATCACCGTCGTGATGGTACAGGGCGAGCATCAGCACGGGCGTTTCAGGGTACATGACAGCACGGCTTGCCCTTCATTGCCTCCCTTCCCTCGTGCACAATCAGCGGCAACAGGACCAAGGCGGCAACGGGGTCTGCCCAACTTACCTTCCAAATCGCGTTGACGACCAGACCTGCCAATGCAATCAGCGCCAGATAGCCACAGACGGCGGATTCGGCGGCGTCGGCCCTCAACGCCGCGCTGGCGGTAGCCGCCGAGAGTTGCCGTTTCTGCTTTGCAAGCCAAGGCATGACCACTGCGGCAAGGATGAGCAGCACGATTCCGATGGGACTGGGCCGGGCCTCGATGTGCACTGCCAGTGTCAGAACAGAAGCGAGGGCAACAAATCCAGCGAGAAGAAAAAGCAAGCAGCCTGCGATTTTGGACGCTCGATGCTCTGCATGGTCCCCGCTAGATGGTGAATGGAAACGCCAGAGCACAACTGCTGCCGAGAGAAGTTCGACCGCGCTGTCACCGCCGAAGCCAAGTAGCGCCGGGCTGCGGGCCATCCAAGCCGCGCCCAACGACACGACTGCTTCCACACTCATCCAGACGAGCGTAAGAGCCTGAATCCGAATTACGCGGCGTGTCGTCTCTAGCGGGAATGTTTTCGGCGGTGCAGACACAGAAGCATTATGCATCTGCGCTACAGAGAGCTACTGGAAAATCGGCGCAGCGCATCATCCCAACGCAGGGGCAGTTGAGAACCTTTGACCGTCCAGCGCACGAAATTCGTCTTGTTCATGTGCGGAGTGAGCGCAGCCATCACGCGCACATGCGGCGGATGTTCCACAAACGCTCGCAGCGCCGCTTCGTCCTCCCACGCGGAGAGCGTCCAGAATCGCTTCGAGAGCGGGCGGGCGAGAACCGAGTAGCCGAGCAAGCCCTGTGCCGATGCCAACTGCTTCACCACTTGAGCGGTATAGAGAAAAAATGGCGGCACTCGCCAATAGCTTTTCAGCGGGAGATAGGAAAGCAGCGCGACGAAATCGCCATTGGGATTGGGAGCGCCAGATGTTCGCCACGGGCTTGCGGGCATGATTCGCAGATTCTATCGCACCTTTTCTCTGGCCACATGCGATATGACCTTGAGGCAATGGCTCAATAGGTTGTAATCTCAACGCATGATGATAGGTCAAAGACTCCGAGAACTCCGCGAATCGAAGAAGCTCAGCCAAGGCGATGTCGAACACCGCACCGGCTTGCTGCGCTGCTACACCTCACGTGTCGAGAACGGTCATACCGTTCCCTCAATCGAAACGCTTGAGAAGTATGCAAGGGCGCTCGAAATCCCGCTGTACAGGTTCTTCTACGACGGTGAGGAGCCGCCGAACGAAACCGAAACTTCCGCCTGCCGGGAAGACGGAGCCGCTGTGGGGAACGAGCGGCAAGGAATGGCCGGAACTACGCAGGTTTGCCAAGGTACTGGGTCGGATGGATGAGCGCCATCGTAAACTTCTGCTCGGGCTGGCTCAGGGGATGGCACGCAGGAAACACGCAAAGTAGGGCATGACGAGGAAAAACATCGAACTTACCTATCCACCCAGCCTTTATTTGGCGTGGAAAAGAGGCAAACTGCACTACAAGTGGTTTCGGCAGCACAGGAACACCTTTGACGAAGACGACCTGCGCATAGTCAGGAATCAACATTCGAACGGCAATCATTTTGGGGAATGGTTCACCGCGATTCACTACGCCGAGAAGGGACACGGCGTTCTCGTCGAGAAATACATGTACGGAAACCACAGCAGAAAACGCGCAGTCGTCAGTGAAATTTTCGGAGACCGTGGTCTGAACCTGCTTCGCAAGTGGCGGAGGCTCTACCATTGTCAGCCACCCGACCTGCTCGTTTTCAAAGGGAGCAGGTATTTCTTCGTGGAGGTCAAGCGCGGTCGTGACTTCGTCCGAGACTGTCAGAAGGCATATTTCAAGAACATCGAGAGAGTGTTTGGCTGTCCAGTCGTAATTGTTGACCTCAAGATTCTTGCGGTCAAGGCTCTGACAATCCGCCAGCCATGGGCCGAGTTAATCCTTCGCGGGCGCAAGCCCTACGAGTTACGAAGCTGGCGGACGAAGTACAGAGGGCCGCTCGTCATTCATGCGGCGGCGAAGGTGGACTCCGATGACGCGAGGCAACTGGGGCTGAATCCTGAGACGCTCACGACAGGTTGCTTCGTGGGAATCGCTGTTTTGTCGGATGTCAGACCCTACACCGGAACGGATGCGAAACTCCTCAGCAGTAAGCGAGCCGGTGGTGACTGGTATCCGAACCTCTTCTCATGGGTGCTCATGAAACCTCGCCGTATTTCGCCGGTTAAGGCCAAAGGGCAACTCGGATTGTTCAAAGTTCCAAAGGCAGTCGAGCATCGAATCGGAGGGCGGCTTTCGGTCGGACGCTGATGGTATCTCGGGACATTTTGGGACGACCGAATAATTCCCAAGGACTAGACAGCTTGCGATGGACACGCTCGACCACAAATTCAGGTATTCGGAGCGTCGCGTGCCGTCGCCTACCGAAGCGCGGCTTTTGACTTCCGATTACAAGGACATCTGGTTCTTCTTCGAAAAGTCTCCGCACGGTGTCTTCACTCAGTTTCCATAGGCTGGCGATTTCGGCGACCGTATAGTGCTGAACCGCAAACCTCGGGGTTACAGCTATAGACGGGTCTGGCTTCGGACTGTGCTTTGAAATTGTTTGCACCGTTTTACCTCCAGTTCGACCACGTCGGCGTTCTCGACGAGGGCTTGCCGCCAGACCTCGACTAGCGTTTGCTCCAAAGAAAGTTCCATCGCACACTCAGTTCTATGTGAACTATAGACCTTGGTCACTCTTCCGTTCTGCTCCGGTCTGCCGTTCCGGCTTCCTATTGTTCCATTAGGAACCAAAGTCCAGAAGTACCATCGCCATCCCGCGCTTGGACAGCGAAACATGGAGAGCAGGAACCCTTCCAAGGGTTTTCCAAAGTGTCGGGCAAGAGTGCTCAGGGTCAGGATGTGGGGAGTGTGCCTCTTCCCGCAATCCAGACTATCGCTCGGAGTCTCAAAGGGATTTTTCATGAAAGTGACGAGGATAGTGGCTGCACTGTCTGTCTTAATCACGCTCATGTTTGCAGGTTGTGAGAAGCAGTCGCAGCAGACCGTGCCCAACAGCGCACACGCCGTGACACAGGCAGCGGCTCCTGCCCCTCCAAGCAGCGCACCGGCCATGCTGCACAAAGCCGCCCCGGTTTTCGTCTTTTCAACAACAGCTTCCGCCCCCAAAACAGCACTAACGACAAACGAGAATCAGGGAAGAGGGTATGAGCCGAGCAGTCAAGAGGATTTGCCGCAGGCTGACGAAAATGTCGTTTTGCAGGGAGCAGCACGGACGACGTTGGAAGCGGCGCTCTCTGCGGCGAGCGGGAGCGGGCCGGTACTGCTTCCTGATGATTCCACTGCAACGCTGATGGATAGTCTGCCGGAGGAATTCCGAAATTCCTGCTACGCAATGGTGGCGAACTGGGGAGCAAATGCAAAGGGCAAGGCGAAGTGGACGGTGCGGGTGCTGTTTTCGTTGCGCCGTCCGGAAGGAACGGAGGCGGTGCTCGCGCTCCGGTGCGCGTCAACCGCTCAAGGTCAGGAAGACTATTACGACGAGCGTCCAGCAATCGTCTCATTGACTCCAGAGACCACCACACTGAAAATCATTCCTCTGGCATCGCAAGAGAACGGTGACCCGACTCTCTATCGACTGAGCTTTTCACAGGCTTTCGCGGCCATCGGAGCGCAGCTTGTCGAATTACAGGTCTACCACTCAACCGACAATCTTTGCTGCGGCGGGGTCGATGAGGAGAGCGGAGACCGGAAGGTCATTCTGGACTTGTCTGATGGAAAACAGGCTCTATCGGTGGACGAGAGGACGGAAGTCGACAGCTATGATGATTCCGCCGAATATGCCGACACCCACACAATTTGCGAGTCCAAAATTAGCTATCCGCGTAGCACCGCAGGAAACGTGGTAAGCATCGTCACCGAGTCCCGATGCACGGAGAACAAGGAGCCGCTACCGGAGGTCAAGAGGCAAACTTTTCGCTGGAACGCTGAAGCCCACCGGTTCGACGAAGTGAAATAGGGTCTTCCCAGTCGTCCTATTGAGCGCCGTAGATACGCCCAAACGTCCGAGCCAGCATGAGCGCCATCAGCAGGCCCCCGGCTCCCAAGACGAGTACATCGGGTATGTCGCGGATGTGGAACCCCCCGACGTGGCACACAAGAAAGTACCCGACTACCGCATTCAGCGTGCCCCAGAGCACGTTGACCGTTGGCGAGGACTGTCCCTTGCCGGGCGGGGAAGCGAACGGAGTTGGGAATGAGCGCCCGGACACGCCGTTGACGAAGTGCGGAACGGCATTGACGAGGAAAGCGCCGCCGAAAAAGTATGCGATGTATAAATACCAGCGCATGGCTCCCTCCATTGCTGCGGGTTGGGCGAAGCAGAAACGGAGCGACGGCAGGATGATAGCACGTGGCAGTACTTGAGATGACGCGAGTCCGATGCACTTGTGAGCGAACAGGATGGTCTCGACTTGAGCGAAGCATTCCGATTGAGCTAGAGTTGCGCCGCACAATGACAGGCACGCTCAGACCCGAAGACATCTTGACCCCGGAAGAACTCGCGGCACGGCTCAAAGTCCGCAAGAGTTGGGTGTACGAGCAGACGCGCTCGCGGAACCACCGGAAGCCGCTCCCACGGCTGAACATGGGCAGGTACCTGCGATTCGATTGGACGAAGGTTGTTGAGTGGCTGACGGAGTCCGATGATGGGCGAGGTGAACGGAAGGGCAAGACTAGAAAATGAATTCCGAGCCAGTATCTACCAACGCCGGAATTTTGAGGCATCGTCGGAGCAATTTGAGGAAGGTGTTCTCGTCGTTCCGAACAAACTATTCGATGACAATTTTGTGTTGCCAATTGTTGCCACTTTCGGTAGAGTTGCGCCGCTTTGGCGACTATTGCAGGCCAAACTAGGCTAAAACGTCGCCAATTCAAGCGAAAGAAAAAGCAAGACTTCCCCGGTTTTGCTTGGTTTTTTGAAGGTGCCGGACACCAATCCCGGTATCGCTACCAATGCAGCGACATATTCCGATAAATCGCGAAAAGTCCTGAACTGCCGCCGCGATAACTTGAAGATTGGATGCGCGGTTGCCGCGCACTCGTGCGCCTGTCGGCTATAATCTCGAGGTTCCTAAAGAATAGCAGGATCGAACACTCAAATTGCGAGGGTTCGATGCCTCCTGAACAGAGCCATCGGAACCGCTGCCTTGATCTTAAGAGAGTACGACACGCACAGAGCTGTAATTGCTCGCCTGTTGTTACATCTAGCGATGGGAATTGTTTTACTTGCCTCGCTGGCTTGGGCCGGCGCCGCTCAGGCCCAGGATCCGCCTGCTGCGCAAAAGCCGGTTTCTCCGGACGAGCTTCCTCGTTCGCTCGCGCCTGTTCCCGGACAGACCACGCAGAATCCTGCGGCGGCGTGCATTCAGCCTGCTCCGCTGGTGAGCTGGCGCGATTATCAGGGACCGTTCGCAAAAACCGTCGGCATCTTCGGCCGGAAACTGGAACGGAGATCGGTGCGCTCGCCGCACTACAAGCCTGGGGCTGCGCTATGCACGTTGGAAGTGAAAGATAAATTTATACTCTTCGTGCAGGATACGCTGGATCCTGTGACGTTTCTCAGCGTCGGATACGATTCGGGAATTAGCCAAGCGGAAAATCATGACCCGAGTTTCGGCCAGGGCGCCGCGGGTTACGGCAAGCGTTTCGGCGCGAACTTTGCCGGTCAGGCGTCGTCTGCCTTCTTCAAGGACTTCGCATATCCAACGATATTTTTGGAGGACCCGCGATATTACCGCCTGGCACAGGGCGGCTCCGGCAGGCGCTTGTTTCATGCCGCGAGCCATTCCGTCATCGCATACCGGGAGACGAATGGTTCGCGGATGTTCAATTTTACGGAATGGCTGGGGACGGCGAGCGCCGTTGCGCTCAGCAACGTCTATCATCCGGACAACCGGCGCGGCTTTGCACCGGCTGCGCAGCGCGTGGGAACAGGCGTGGGGTACGACATCGGGTTCGATGTGCTCCGTGAGTTTTGGCCGGAGATTGCCCACAGATTTAAGCTGCCGTTCCGCGACCAGCAGGAACCTGCGAGCTCCGGGACTCCCGCATCCGGCCGAGTTTCTCCGAATCAACAAAGGCAATAGGCTCGGCTAAAAACACCCACTGCTTTGCCTGCTTGCAGCGATTTCTTGACACCTTGAGAATTTGGACGCAACATCACGCCGAAAATTTGGATTGATCTGGGGTGGGGTTGCTGGCAGGGACGAACTCTGTGGGCTCGCCGCGACGGTTTCTTCGACTTCAACTGAGAGGGACACTTTCATGGTTGCTCTTAATGGATTGCCGCGACTAGCGCGCGGATTTATGGCAGCGAGTCTTGCTGCGGCTTGTTGCGTGGGGATGTTTGGCATTTTGGCGGCTCCGGCTTTGGGGCAGAGCGCGAAAAATCCGATGGATGGTTTGACGGCTACGGAATATTGGGCGGTGTACGAGACGATTAAGGGTTCGGGGCATTTGGAGGCTGATGCGCGATTTCCTTTGATCAATTTGCGCGAGCCGCCTAAGGAGGAAGTGCTGGCCTGGAAGCCGGGGATGGCGATGCGGCGCGAGGCGCTGGTGGTGATTTTGCAGGGCGGGCATACGTTTGAGGCGATCGTGGATGTCGGCGGGCGAAAGGTGATTTCGTGGAAGCAGATTCCCGGGGCGCAGGCGAATTTGACTGGTACGGAAATTCTTGGCGTGGATGAGGGCGTGAAGGCCAACGCGGAATTTCAGGCGGCGATGAAGAAACGCGGGATCACGGATTTTGCGACGGTGATTTGCGCGGGAGTTTCGGCAGGCTATTACGGGACGGCGGAAGAAAACGGTCGGCGGATTCAGGCAGTGACATGTTTTGACCGGCACGGAGTTTGGGAATCGTTTTCGCGGCCGATTGATGGGCTGACGGTGATCTGGGATTCGGATGCGCGCAAAGTTTTGAGGGTGGTTGATACGGGCGTGGTGCCTGTGCCGCAGGCGCCGGCGAATTTTGGAGCGGATGAAGTGGGGCCACTGCGCGATGTGCCGACGCCGATCAGCGTGACGCAGCCGCTGGGGCCGAGTTTTAAGCTCGTGGGGAGCGAGGTGAGTTGGCAGAAATGGAATCTTCACTTTCGGATCGATAAGCGCGTTGGGTTGGTGGTGTCGCGCGTGGGATATGAGGATGCTGGCAAGCTGCGATCGATTCTTTACGAGGGATCGCTTTCGGAGATGTTTGTGCCTTACCAGGATCCGGATCTTGGCTGGTATTTCCGGACGTTTTTCGATGCCGGCGAATTTGCGGATGGATTTTCCACGCCGCTCGAGCCGGGGGAGGATTGTCCGGAGAATGCGGCGTATTTCGAGCAGATTTTTGCGGACGACCATGGAATTCCGCAACGGCGGCCGCGGGCGGCCTGTTTATTCGAGCAGGCGTCGGGAGACATTGCCTGGCGGCACATGGGCGACGACAACGTGGTGGTGAGCCGTGCGGCGCGCGATCTGGTGCTGCGGACCATTGGCGCGTTCGGGAATTACGACTACGTGCTGGATTGGGTGTTCAAGCAGGATGGAACGATCAAATTGCGCGTGGGGGCGACGGGGCTAGATGAGGTGAAGGGCGTGGTTCCGCGGACGGCGGATGAGGAACGCGATGGGGAAGCAGGGAAGTACGGACGATTCGTTGCGGAGAATACGGTGGGCGTGGATCACGATCATTATTTTGCGTTTCGATTGGATTTTGATTTGGATGGAGAGAAGAACAGTTTTGTGCGCGATCGCTTGAGCGTGAAGAGGCTGCCGGAGAAGAGTTTGAGGAAGAGCGTTTGGGTGGCCGAGCCGGAAATCCCGCGAACCGAGCAGCAGGCGAAATTGCGGATGAGCATGGAGAAGCCGGAGATTTGGCGCGTGATCAATCCTGCGGTGAAGAACGCGATTGGGTATCCGGTGGGCTACGAGATTATGCCGGGCGACAATGCGATGTCGCTGCTTTCGCCGGATGATCCGCCGCAGCGGCGGGCGGGATTCACGGATTATCAGTTGTGGGTGACGCCGTATGCGGCGGACGAGCGCTACGCGGGCGGCGATTATCCGAATCAGAGCAGGGACGGGGAGGGATTGCCGGCTTGGACGAAGGCGAACCGCGGGGTCGAGAATACGGACATCGTCGTTTGGTACACGATGGGATTTCACCATGTGCCCCATGCCGAGGATTGGCCGGTGATGCCCACCGCTTGGCATGAATTCGAATTGCGGCCGTACAATTTCTTCAATCGGAATGCGGCGCTGGATTTGCCGAAGTAAATCAGTTGTGACAGCAACTGAGCACGGCGAGGATGAAAGTCAGGAGCGGGCACAGTCCGCCTAGGCGGACGCCCCTACTACCCGGAATTCTGATGCGGGGTCGAGAGTCAAAAGCCCCACGCGCAACTGCGGCGCATAGGGCACCCCGTGCTGCGAGCAAGTACGGCGTCCGCATAGGCGGGGACACCCCGTGCTGAGCCTTGCTCGATGGAACTAGAACTCGGAATCGGTTTCGGCTGGAATTGGGGGCAAGTTGTCGAAGGAGTGGTCGCGCGAGATTTCTACTTCGCGGACCGGGGAGTCCTTGGCTTCCAGCTTCTTTTGGGCGCGACGCTCGGCTTTCAATTTCGCTTTTTCCTGGCGCTTCATTTCTTTTTGGCGCTTCTGGAATGTGATCCTGGCCATGAGAATCTCCTTGAATTGAATTCAGGCAACCGGCGCATGGGCTGCACGATTGCGCTTGGGCGAAGAGAACGCCCGTGTTGCGTTAATGCTACTGCTGGAGCTTTGCGAAACTTTTGCTGATTACCAGCGCGGCTCGCGCGGTTGGCGCGGAGCTTCGCGGTAGTCCTCGTTCGAGAAGCGCTCGCGGCCCTGACCGCCGCCGCTGCCGCGATTTCCACCACCGCCGCCGTTGCCGCGTGGCGGTCCGCTGCGACCGGCGCCGGGCCCGCTGCGGCCTGCACCTGGGCGACCTGCGCCTGGAGCGCCGCGCTCGGGGCGGGGAGTCGCTTCGTTCACGCGCAGGGCGCGGCCGGCGACTTCCTTGCCATTGAGATCGGTCATGGCTTTGGTGGCTTCGGCGTCATTGGGCATTTCGATGAACGCGAAGCCGCGGGCCTGGCCGGTTTCGCGATCCGTGGCGATGTGAACGCGCGTCACCTGGCCGAAAGCCGCGAACATGGTGCGCAGATCGGCTTCTGTGGTTTGAAAACTCAAGTTACCTACGAACAGGTTCTTCATTTCCGTTCTCCTGATTTGCGAATACTACCCTGATTTCCTCGCGAGCGGTTTTGCTGCTCGAAATTTAATACGAGCTTTCTACGAAGCCGCGCAAACGGCTGGAACGCGAAGTGTTGCGCAGCTTGCGCAACGCTTTGGCTTCGATTTGACGGATGCGCTCGCGCGTGACAAGGAACGAGCGGCCGACTTCTTCGAGCGTGTGCTCGCTGCCATCGTCGAGTCCGAAGCGCATCTTGATAATCTTTTCCTCGCGGGGCGTCAAGGTTTTCAGCACCGAGGCGGTTTGATCTTTGAGGCTCAGGCTGATTACCGCATCTGAGGGCGACGTGACGCTCTTGTCCTCGATGAAATCACCGAGATGCGCGTCTTCTTCCTGGCCGATGGGCATCTCGAGAGAAATGGGCTGCTGCGCGATTTTTTTGGTCTGGCGCACTTTCTCGACGGAAATGTCCATGCGCTTAGCGATTTCTTCAGCGGACGGCTCGCGGCCTAGCTGTTGCACCAGTTGGCGTTGCGTGCGGACGAGCTTGTTGATAGTCTCGATCATGTGCACGGGGACGCGAATCGTGCGGCCCTGATCGGCGATGGCGCGAGTGATGGCCTGGCGAATCCACCAGGTGGCGTAGGTGGAGAATTTGTAGCCGCGGCGCCAGTCGAATTTGTCGACGCCGCGCATCAGGCCGATATTTCCTTCCTGAATTAAATCCAGGAAATGCATGCCGTGATAGGTGTACTTCTTCGCGATGGAGACGACCAGGCGAAGATTCGCCTCGGTCAGTTCCTTCTTGGCCTGCTGCGATTTTGCCTCGCCGTGGAGAATCAGGCGCAAGGTGCGATTGAGGCTGGCGAGATCAACTTCGCTCGATTGCGCGATTTCCTTCATTTCGGCGCGGCGCAGGCGAAGTTCTTTGCGTGCTTCGAAAGCATTATCGCCGCGGGAGGCTTCGGCGCGGCGTTCGAGGCGCGTGGCCTCGCGATCGAGGGCGTTGAGGCGCTCGACGGTGTGGCGGACGAGCTCGATGAGGCGCTTAATCTCGCGCTGATTGAATTCGATGGTGCGGACGAGCTTGGACATCTTGACGCGAGTGCGGCTCAATTGATAGCGCGCGCGGAGCCAGACGCGCTTGCGCGATTTCGCGATCTGCTCGAAGCGCTCGGCCTGCTTGGTGGCCAACTCGTAGAGCTTCTGGAGTTTCTCGAGAATTTTAAGCGTCTGGCGCGACTTGGATTCGAAATCCGCCTCGGTCAGCTCTTCTTGATCGAACTGCACGATGCGGCGAATCGAGCGAACGTCGTTGCGAAGCTCCGCGGCGGCCGCGAGCAGGTCTTTGATGACGATGGGCGAGCGCGAAATCGTTTTCAGCAGGAGAAGCTGCGCGCGCTCGATGCGCTTGGCGATGACGACTTCGCTCTCGCGCGTGAGCAGCGGCACGGAACCCATCTCGCGCAAATAGAGGCGGACGGGATCCTCGGATTTTTCCGCAGCGCCGGGGCTGAGGTCGAGTTCGCCGTCGCCGGCGAACGCATCTTCTTTGGGCTCGGCGTCGGCGATGTCGAGATCGTCGCCGTCGCCATTGCCACTCGCGGCTTTGGCGGTGAAGGCGTCTTCGAACAGGCCAATGCCGTTGCGCTCGAAGGTCGAGAGCACGGTGTCGATCTCTTCCGAGGAATGGATTTCGGGCGGAAGGAGATCGTTTACTTCGTCATAGAGCAAGTAACCGCGCTCTTTGCCCAGATTGATGAGAGTGCGAACTTGCTCGTATTTTTCTTCAATCAGCTGCGACAAGGGTCTCTCCGCTCCGTCCCAAGTTAAATTTCTTTGGAGCTAGTCGGAATCTCAATCGTCCCGGCGTGGTTGAAAGCTGCGCAGAGGTTTTTGCTTTCGGGCGTCGTGATACTCAGCCATCTCTGCGTCCGTAATCGAAAAATGGGTCGTTGGAGGATGATTCGCATTTGTGGCCAGCTCGCGATGAAGCCGCAGCGAGCAAATATCCGGCGCATCCTGATAGCGGGCGCGATGGGCTACAAACGCTTCGTTGATGATGCTCAGCGTATATTCAAGCGGCTCGGACGAAGGTTCGCGAACGGTGAAGGCATATTCGCGGAGGCCGCCTTTGGACTCAAATCCGACGTACTGTACGATGACCTGATCGATCAAATGGCACCTGTCAGTGGGGTCCGGACCGCCAGCATTACTATTGTGGCATGGAACGCCTGCCGATGGGCTGCAAAAGGCTGAAAACAGACGAAAAAAGGGCGAGCCGGGCATTGCCCGGCCCGCCCCTATTGACTAGAGGCTAGTCACGTTCGACGCTTGGAGGCCCTTGGGGCCG
Organism: uncultured Acidobacteriota bacterium; assembly: GCA_963841235.1. GTDB lineage: Bacteria > Acidobacteriota > Terriglobia > Acidiferrales > UBA7541 > Palsa-147. The sequence goes on from CAWJBU010000009.1 coordinate 55,361, forward strand.
GTGGTCACTTCGAATTCGACCGCCTGCCCTTCGTTGAGCGACTTATAGCCGTCGGCCTGGATGGCCGAGAAATGGACGAAAACATCTTCGCCACTCTGCCGCTGTATGAAACCAAAGCCTTTACCTGCGTTGAACCACTTAACTGTTCCTTGTTCTTTCACGTATTTCCTTCTTTTATTTGAGCTATTTGGTGCTTGTTTCCGCCTCCAGCCGTAAATGAAAAAAGGCTGCAAGTGATGCTTGCAGCCCCTTCAAATGTATCTAAAGGTTTTACAAGAGCAACAAACGCAAGTGCATAATAGCACAGTTTGGGTGCCAAACCTACGGAAATATTGGGGTGGGTCTTGGCGCGGCCGGGCGGCGTCGGCTTGTGTGAGGAGTTGATTATAAGGATTTATCGGCTTGAGTCGCGGCTGGATGGAAATGACTCGGCGAGGATCGAGCGGGAGCAGAGGAAAGTTACGTTGAGGGGGGCCGGGCCGGGATTGGAGCACGCGGGCGACTTTGCGGTGAATTAGCACAAAGACGCCGGCTGGCATCCCTTCGAAGCTCAGGGCGAACCAGCGGTACGGTGCGCGTCGCGTATATGTGGAGTTGCAATGATTCGGAGGTTGCGAGAATCTCTTGCGGTAATTCGGGAAGCTTGAGGTGAAGGCTTTGCGAACGCATGAAGTCACAAACCAAGTTGCGCCGCTGGTTGGGCACAATCTTTATTCTTGCGATCGGACCTTGGTGGAGGCGGTGCGGCGGGAGGGCGCGGATTGGGCTGAGGCGGAATTGGCGCGGCTTGGCGGCTTGCTTGGCGGCGAGGAGGCGCAGCGTTGGGGATTTGAGGCTAACGAGAATGAGCCGGTTTTGCATACGCATGATGCGGCGGGGAACCGGCGGGATGAAGTGGTGTTTCATCCTTCCTGGCATCAATTGATGCGGACTTCGGTGGAGGCGCGGATTCATAGCTTGCCGTGGGTTGAGGCGCGAGCGGGGGCGTATGTGGCGCGGGCGGGGCTTTTGATGTTACAGCGGAGAATGAGGCGGGACATTGCTGCCCGATTTCGATGACGTTTTCTTCGTTGGCGACGCTGCGGACTGATGCGGATTTGGCGCGGGAGTGGGAGCCGCGAATTGTGGCGGCCAATTACGATCCGAGGTTTCGTCCGGCTAGCGAGAAAAGCGGAATTCTTGTTGGGATGGGGATGACGGAGAAGCAGGGCGGGTCGGATGTGCGCGCGAATACTACGCGGGCGGAACGGATGGGGAATTCGCGCGAGTATTTGATTACCGGGCACAAATGGTTTTGCTCGGCGCCGATGTGCGACGCATTTTTGATTTTGGCGCAGGCGTCGAAGGGGCTTTCTTGTTTCTTTTTGCCGCGATGGACTCCGGCGGGCGAGCGGAATGGATTTTTCATTCAGCGATTGAAGCGCAAGATGGGGAACCGCTCGAATGCTTCGAGCGAAGTGGAATTTGCGGATGCCTGGGCGCAGCTTGTGGGCGAAGAAGGGCGCGGCGTTCAGACGATCATCGAGATGGTGAATCATACGCGGCTTGATTGCGTGATTGCTTCGGCAGGGTTGATGCGGCAGGCGGCGGTGCAGGCGGTGCATTATGCGCGGGGCCGGCGGGCGTTTGGGAAGCGGTTGATCGAGCAGCCTTTGATGCAGAATGTGCTGGCGGATTTGATTGTGGAGTCGGAGGCGGCGACTTTGTTGATGGCGCGATTGGCGAGGGCGTTTGATTCGCGGGCTTCCGATGAGCGGGAGCGCGGATTTGCGCGGATTGTTGCCGCGATCGCGAAGTATTGGATTTGCAAGCGGGGTTGCATGCAGATTGGCGAGGCGCTGGAATGCCTTGGTGGAAATGGATATGTGGAGGAATCGATTTTGCCGCGCCTTTACCGCGAGGCGCCGCTTTATTCGATTTGGGAGGGTTCGGGGAATGTGATTTGTTTGGATATTTTGAGAGCGCTGGGGAAAAGGCAAGGACACCGCAGAGACGCTGAGGGCGCAGAGACTAGCGGAGAGACATTGGCTTTTGATGCTTTGATTGCGGAGATGCGTTTGGGGGCGGAAGCGGATCCGCGATTGAAGGCGTTTGTTTCGGAGGCGGAGGCGATGCTGGTGAAATATGGGCGGCGCGGCGGCGAAGTTGATGGCGCGCTTGCGGAGCGGGAGGCGCGGCGGCTGGCGGAGAAACTGGCTTTGGCGCTACAGGCTTCGCTAGTTGTGCGTTTTGGATCTCCGGCTGTTGCAGACGCTTTTTGCGCTTCGCGGATTGCAGGGAACTCTGGATATACGTTTGGAACCTTGCCTAGCGAAGTCGTGACCGCTGGGATTTTGGACGGCTTTACATCGTTTGAGTAGCCTTGCACACCGAAGGCTTTTCTACAGCAGATCGACCCGCCTCGAAATACTTCCTACGGGCTAAGACTGGTTGCGAAGTAGCCGATTACACAGGGGTTAGTCGTTGTGTGATTTGTCACGCCGCAGTGTGATGTGTGTCACATGCAGGGGTACGAGTACGCGATAGCCTGCTTCTGTGATCGCGAGTTGCGCTGACGAGACCATTGCGACGGGCGGAAAAGAGGAGCGTATGAGTGAGATAGCAATTCTGGATGGGAATGAGGCCGCCGCTTCGGTCGCTTACCGATTGAGCGAAGTGATTGCCATTTATCCGATTACGCCGTCTTCGCCGATGGGCGAGCTGGCGGATGAGTGGTCGGTGGCGGGAAAGAAGAATATTTGGGGAGCGGTGCCGCGCGTGGTGGAAATGCAGAGCGAGGGCGGGGCTGCGGGAGCTTTGCACGGAGCGCTGCAGGGCGGGGCGCTGGGGACGACTTTCACGGCTTCGCAGGGCCTGCTGCTAATGATTCCGAACATGTACAAGATTGCCGGGGAATTGACGCCGGCGGTGATTCACGTGGCGGCGCGAACCGTGGCGACACATGCACTTTCGATTTTTGGGGATCACAGCGACGTGATGGCCGTGCGGGCGACGGGATTTGCGATGCTGGCGGCGAATTCGGTGCAGGAAGCTACCGATTTCGCGTTGATCGCGCATGCGGCGACACTCGAGTCGCGCGTGCCTTTCTTGCATTTCTTCGATGGGTTCCGGACTTCCCATGAACTGAACAAAGTGGAGGCGCTTTCTGATTCCGATTTGGCGGCGTTGGTGGACCGGGCGCGCGTGCGGGAGCATCGCGATCGGGCGCTGAATCCGGACCGGCCGGTGTTGCGCGGGAGTGCGCAGAACCCGGATGTTTTCTTTCAGGCGCGCGAAGCGGCGAATCCTTTTTACCGGTCGTGCGCGGCGATTGTGCAGGACGTGATGGATCGCTTTGCTGCGCGGACGCGGCGGGCTTATCGCCTGTTCGACTATGTTGGGGCTGCGGATGCGGAGCGCGTGATTGTGATCATGGGCTCGGGGACGGGAGCCGTTGAAGAGACGGTGGAACGGCTGGTGGCGGACGGAGAAAAAGTTGGAGTGCTGAAGGTGCGATTGTACCGGCCGTTTTCGGTGGGAGATTTTGCGAAGGCGCTGCCGCAGACCACGCGCAGCATCGCGGTGCTGGACCGGACGAAGGAACCTGGAGCGATCGGCGAGCCGATGTATCTGGACATCATCGCGGCGCTAGCTGAGACCGGGCGAACGGCGCGGGTGATTGGCGGACGGTACGGGCTTTCGTCGAAGGAATTTACGCCGGCGATGGTGAAGGCGGTGTTTGACGAGGTGGCGAAACCGAATCCACAGAATCATTTCACGATCGGCATTCATGATGATGTGACACACACGAGTTTGGAGTGGGATGCGAATTTCACGCTGGAGAATAAGCGGACGGTGCGGGCGCTGTTTTATGGGCTGGGATCAGATGGAACGGTCGGCGCGAATAAGAATTCGATCAAGATTATCGGGCAGAAGACGCCGAACTATGCGCAGGGGTATTTCGTTTACGACTCGAAGAAGGCCGGCTCGGTGACCGTTTCGCATTTGCGATTCGGGCCGGAGCCGATTCGTTCGACGTATCTCATCGAGCGGGCGAATTTCATTGCTTGCCATCAATTCTCGTTCCTGGAGCGGATGGATTTGCTCGATCGGGCGGAACAAGGCGCGACATTCTTGCTGAACGCACCGTTTGGGCCGGACGACGTCTGGAATCGATTGCCGAAAAAAACGCAGCAGCAGATTCTCGAGAAGAAATTGCGATTCTTCGTGGTGGATGCGGACCGCGTGGCGCGCGAATCGGGGATGGGGCGGCGGACGAATACGATCATGCAGACCTGCTTTTTCGCGATCAGCGGAATTTTGCCGCGCGAACAGGCGATTACGGCGATCAAGGAAGCGATCGAGTACACCTACGGAAAGCGCGGCGAGGCCGTGCTGAAGAAAAATTTCGCGGCCGTGGACGGAGCCCTGGCGGGACTCGTGGAAATCCACGCGGAGGGGAAGCCATTGTCGGCGTTCGACGTGCTTCCGCCCGTCCCGGCCGCGGCGCCTGCGTTCGTGCGCGATGTGCTGGGAAGGATGATTTCCGGGCACGGCGACGATTTGCCGGTGAGCGCGCTGGCGCCGGACGGAACGTTCCCAACCGGCACGGCGATGTGGGAGAAGCGAAACATCGCGCTGGAAATTCCGGTGTGGGACGAGGAGCTTTGCATTCAGTGCGGCAAATGCGTGCTGGTATGCCCGCACTCGGTGATCCGCGCGAAGATTTACGACGGAGCGTTGCTGGAATCCGCGCCGCTCGGATTCAAGTCATCCAAGCCGCGCTGGCGGGAGTTCGATTCGCTGCGTTACACGCTGCAGGTGGCGCCGGAGGATTGCACCGGATGCACGCTCTGCGTAGAAATTTGCCCGGCGAAGAGCAAGAGCGAAGCAAAACACAAGGCCATCAACATGATGCCGCAGCCGGCATTGCGCGAGGCGGAGAGCCGGAACTGGAATTTCTTCGTATCGCTCCCGGAACCACCGCGCGAGCGGCTGTCGCACGGCCAGGTGAAGGACGTGCAACTGCTCGAGCCGCTCTTTGAATTTTCCGGGGCTTGTGCGGGTTGCGGCGAGACTCCTTACATCAAGCTGCTAACGCAGCTATTTGGCGACCGATTGATGATCGCGAATGCTACCGGCTGCTCTTCGATTTACGGCGGCAATTTGCCGACGACCCCTTACACAAAGAACGGCGAGGGGCGCGGGCCAGCGTGGTCGAATTCACTGTTTGAAGACAACGCGGAATTCGGGCTGGGGATGCGGCTCGCTTCGGATCACAAGGAAACTTATGCGCGCTACCTGGTGCAGCAGCTTTCCGGGCACATTGGCGCCGAGCTTGTGAGCGGGATTCTCGGGGCGCAGCAGGAAAACGAGCAGGGAATCGTTGCACAGCGCGCACGAGTCGCGGAGTTGAAGAAGCGATTGGCGGGAAACAATTCGCCCGAGGCGCTCGATCTCGTCGAGCTAGCCGACATGCTCACGCGCAAGAGCGTGTGGATCGTGGGCGGCGACGGTTGGGCTTACGACATCGGTGCCGGCGGACTTGATCACGTTCTGGGTTCGGGGATGAACGTAAACGTGCTGGTGCTTGATACGGAAGTTTATTCGAACACCGGCGGGCAGATGTCGAAGGCGACGCCGCGGGGCGCGGTGGCGAAATTTGCGATGGGCGGCAAGCGAACCGCGAAGAAAGATCTGGCGATGGAAGCGCTCAGCTACGGGAACGTTTACGTAGCGCGCGTGGCGATGGGCGGAAACGATACGCACACGATCAAAGCGTTCCAGGAAGCGGAGGCGCACGATGGGCCGTCACTGATCATCGCGTACAGCCACTGCATCGCGCATGGCTACGACATGATGCATGGGTTGGATCAGCAGAAGGCGGCGGTTCTCTCGGGATATTGGCCGCTGTTCCGTTACAACCCGGAGCTCGTGGAGAAGGGGCTGAATCCGTTCCAGCTCGATTCGAAGGCGCCGAGTATTCCGCTGAAGCAATACGCGTATCAGGAAGCGCGTTACACGATGCTGGTGCGGAGCGATCCGGCGGCCGCGGCGGAACTGCTTGGATTGGCGCAGGAAGATGTAGACCGGCGCTGGCGGATCTATGCGGATCGCGCGGCGCTCTCGGAAGGGCATCCCGAAATTTCGCAGGAAGGCGCGCGGGCTGCGGTGAAGACGCCCGCCGGAAATGGAGACTCGGCATGATCGACCTAACTACGGGATATATGGGCTTGCAGTTGTCGAATCCTTTGGTGGCTTCCGCAGGGCCGCTAACGGAATCGGCCGACAATGTGCGGCGGCTAGAGGACGCGGGAATTTCTGCCGTGGTGCTGCCGTCGCTGTTCCAGGAGCAGCTCGACGTGGAGAGTACGGGGCTGGATCAGGATCTGGAGCGCGGCGGGGATGGATTCTATGAGGCGCTGGGTTATTTGCCGAACCTCGCGAACTACAACACTGGGCCCGAAGGTTATCTGGAGCGAATTGTGCGCATCAAGCGCGCCGTGAAGATCCCGGTGATCGCGAGCCTGAATGGAACGACGCCGAGCGGATGGATTCGCTATGCGCGCCAGATGGAAGAGGCTGGCGCCGACGGGATCGAATTGAACATCTACGCGATCGAGACCAATCCATTCCGCGCGAGCGATCAAGTGGAAGCGGATTACATCGCGCTCGTGAGACAGGTGAAGCTTAACGTGCACGTTCCCGTGGCCGTGAAGCTAACCCCGTTCTTCAGCTCGTTGATGCACATCTCCAGTAGCCTGGTGAAGGCCGGAGCGGACGCTCTGGTATTGTTCAACCGGTTTTACCAGCCGGATTTTGACCTCGAAGCGATGGAGGTTGTGCCATCGCTGCACCTGAGCACGCCGGACGAATTGCTTATGCGGCTGCACTGGACCGCGATTCTCTACGGCAACGTGAATGCAAGTCTGGGGATCACCGGCGGAGTGCATAGCTCTGAGGACGTTCTGAAGTCGGTGATGGCGGGAGCGGACGTGGCCATGACAACGTCGGCGCTGCTGAAGAACGGAATCGGGTATGCGCGGCACATCCTGACCGGCCTCGAACGCTGGATGGAAGAGCACGAATATGAATCGATCCGGCAGATGAAGGGCAGCATGAGCCACCGGTCGGTAGCGGATCCTGCGGCGCTCGAACGCGGCAATTATATGCGTGTGCTGAGTTCTTATATGCTGAGGACTCATTCGTAAACAATCTTCTAGGATCGTGTGGACGCGGGAAGAAAGTTCTAACGGCGCATAAAACGTGCAGGCGGCGCGCTGCAGGTAAATCGATTCAGTACTACAACTCGCTTCAGTCCGTTCTTTCAAATCTCATAATTTGCTTGACAATTAATGTCACAGGGCTAGAATCGCGGACAAATCTTAGTGTCAGCGGTCACGGGGTGGGGATAGTGGGTGTGTATTCAATTCGAACATCGGGCATTTCCTTATCCAGTCGATCCACGCGTCAACAAAATGTCGAGTGTTGCGATGAAAAAGCTGATCGCGTTTTCGGCTTCATTGCTGCGCATGTGCCTGCTCGTCGGGCTGCGGGAGATTTGGGATTTCGGTGCCGCGCTGGCGTTCCGGCTGCATTGGTTCGAAACCGAGGTGGTGAGGCGCGGCTCGCGTTGTCCAAATTGGGCCAGGAGAACACTCCAGACATATAGGGCAACATGTATGAGTTTTGTCATGCGAAAGAGAACGCAATCGTAAATCTCGAGATGGATACAAAAGGAGCCCCCATGTGGTCCTTCCAAAGAATAGTCCTATCGTTGCTTCTGGTCGCCGGTAGCTCGGTTTCCCTCTTCGCGCAGAGCGATACCGCACGCTTGCAGGGAACGATAACGGACGCGCAGGGCGCGGCTGTCAAGGGCGCGAGCATCACGGTTACGAGCAAGGAGACCGGCCGGCCGTCGACTGCGGCGAGCAACGAGCTTGGTTATTATTCCGTCTCGGCGCTTCCGGCGGGCAATTACCACGTGGAGGTCTCGCAGAAAGGATTCAAGAAGGTTACACGGGACTTGGAGTTGCAGGTGGCCCAACTTGGCGTCGCCGACTTCCAGTTGGAGGTAGGTGAGGTCACGGAAACGGTCAGCGTCACCGCGGGATCGCCTGTTATCGACGTCCAGGACTCGGCGATCGGCGAGGTCGTGGAAGCCCGCCAAATCGAAGAGATGCCGTTGAACGGCCGCAATTTTACGCAGCTTGCGTTGCTCGTACCGGGCGTTGTTCGCGGAAGCGGCAACGCTACGGGTGCGTCTGGCAATGCGGAAACATTCCGTTACGGACAAGAAGGCGGGGCGTCACTGGTGGTGAATGGAATCCGCGCCCAAGCCAACAACTTCATTTTGGACGGAATTGATAACAATGAAGCGCTGGTGAACACCATCGTGATTTTCCCACCCGCGGATGCGATCGAGGAATTCCGGGTGCAGACCAACATCGCTCCCGCCGAGTTCGGCCGAGCTGGCGGAGCCTTGGTGGTAACCTCCATCAAGTCCGGAACCAACGACTACCATGGCAGCGTTTTTTGGTTCAACCGCAATAAAGCGCTGAACGCTAAGAATTTCTTTGATACCGGCCCGACCCCGGGTTTCGTGCGCAACCAGTTTGGCGGATCTGCGGGAGGGCCCATCATCAAGAACAAGCTCTTTATCTTTGGCGATTATCAAGGATTGCGGCAAGCCGTACCCAGCGGACCATCCTACTCGACTGTGCCCACGGACCTGATGCGCCAGGGAGACTTCTCTGAGTTGCTGAATCCTGCACTAACTAGCGGACTCCCCCTGCCAACTGGCGGTCCCATCTATGACCCCACGACTGACGGCTCGGTGGCTGCCACAGCAACCAATCCTAACGGCGCCCTGCAATTCATGGGCAATGGCGCACAGCCAAACGTCATCCCTGTGAACCGCCAAAACACCGCGGGCTTGGCGTACCTCAATTTCTACCCCGAGCCGAATTGCGGGCCAGGACACACCATCCAAGACATCAGCTGCGATCCCCTTTGGCACGATTTCAAACTCGAGCGAAGTGTCATCGAGAATTGGAATGATTGGGACATCCGCGGCGATTACATCATCAACAGCAAGAATTCTTTGTTCGCACGTTTCAGCCACGGCCACTCTGACCAAACGAGCACCACTTCCCTGGGCATTCTCCCTTCGGGCTTCGGCTCCGGGACGAATCCTAACTGGCCCAACGGCGCTTCGGTCGGCCTCACTACGACGTTCAGTTCAACGTTCATCAACGAATTTCGCGGCGGATATGTCCGCGACCAGTACGGCTACACGCCCCCGTTGAATAACGTTGCCTGGTGCACGAAGTTTGGCATCGCCAATTGCTATACAGTGACGAATGTGGGCATTGCGTTGATCGGGGCATACGCTCAGCAGATTGAGTACACCGGAGACTTTGGACGGTACGTGGTTCCGCAGACCGGCTACAACTACAACGATACAGTTACCTGGATTAAGGGCAGGCATACGGTCAAGGCAGGCGTCAACATCCTGCGCCGCCAGCTGAATTTGTACCGGCCGCTGGCTGGCAAAGGCTATTTTCAACTCGCCGGCAATGGCAATAGCCCCTGTTGCGGCCCGGGTCAGGGACACACAGACACAGGTTACGAGGTTGCGGACCTGCTCGCAGGCTTCATGGATTCCTACTCACACGGCACTCCTCTCGGGATGGTTGGCACGCGCAGTTGGGAAAACGGATTCTTTGCTCAGGATGACTTCCGCGTGACGCGCCGTCTGACGCTGAACTTGGGCTTGCGCTATGACATCCTTACTTGGCCAGTCGAGGTTGACAACCGGCAGGCGAATTTCGACCTGACCACCGGAGCGCTCGTAGTCGCCGGAAGCAACGGCACTTCGCGCAGCTCGATTCCCAATGACTATCACGACTTCGGCCCACGCGTCGGCTTTGCCTATCAACTCACTGGCGATGGCAAAACCGTTGTGCGCGGGGGATACGGGCTCTTTTACTTCATCGACCGGGGCGGTATCAGTAATCAGTTGGCTCAGAATCCTCCCTTCAGTGGTGAAAACTCAGTCACCTATGCGCAGGGTTATCGCATCACCCTAACCGGGGCTCTACCTTGCGGGACGAGCTGCACACCCGCAGACCTGATTTCTACCAATGCCACTGGTCCGTTGCCGAACGGAAGTTTCACCAATTTGAACTTGTCTGCGCCGACGGGAGTGAGCGTTGTCGGCCTGCTTTCCCAGAACTTGACACCTGAGGTCTCCGAATGGAACCTTCAGGTGCAGAGACAAATCGGCAGGAATCAGTCGATCAGCATCGCCTATGTGGGCACACATGGGGCGCACCTCGTGCGTAATTACAATGCGAACCAGACTCTGTTTGGCACCGGTACAAACCTCAATCCGCAGTTGGGCAGCATCCAGATCCAGGACACCAGCGGCAAATCGGACTACAACGCCATGCAGATACAGTACGAACACCGTTTGACCGCAGGCTTGCAGGTGACCGGCGCATTCACGTGGTCCAAGACGACGGATGACTCCTGCGGCAATCTGGACGCCTGTGCTCCGCAGCTATACACGGACTTTGCGATTGAGCACGGTTTGTCCACCCAGGACGTGGATTACGTTTTCAGCCCAAGCGTAATTTATGAACTTCCCTTTGGCCGCGGAAAACGATGGGGCGGAGATGCTTCCAGGTGGGTCGATTACGCGATTGGAGGGTGGCAATTCAACGCGATCTACGTGTTGCAGGGTGGGACGCCATTCAGCATCACCGCCAGCGGCAATCCCAGCAGCGAGCGCGCAGATCTGGTAGGCAAGCCCGTAATACATCCCGGCAATATCGCGGACTACGTGGAGGCGGGGGCCTTCGCAGTGCCAGCCAAGAATGGTGCGGGCGTCTACCTTGCTCCCGGCACTTCAGCCCGCAATCTGATTCGCGGTCCGGGATTCTCGAACTTGGACTTTGCTGTGTTCAAGAACTTCGCGATCACCGAGCGGTTCCGGGCACAGTTCCGCGCGCAAGCGTATAACCTAACCAACACGCCGCACTTCTCCAATCCGGGTGATACGAACCTTAATGATGGACACATCGGGCAGATCAACAGCGTCCTAACAAACAGCTGGCGCCAGGTCGAACTGGCCATGCGCTTTACGTTCTAAGCGCACCTTCCCGGGAGGCGGATTATTCAAGTCCGCCTCCTTTTCTCACCCAGAGTCGCTGGTAGAATACCCGTCCATGCGGCGCGTTTCATCCCTCCCCAATCGCTGTATTCACTGCAGTGCGGTCTCCAGACGCGTTAGCGGCCGTTCAGAGGTCGTTACAGCTCGACAACACGAAATGCCGTGGCTCAAGCCTATCGGGCGCGCTATCAGCTCGGCATGGCGCAGCGCCAGGCCGAGTGTTTCACCGGACAGTAGGAGTAACAGCGATGCGACACTTCAATTTCGCGAGAATCCGGAGACGGCCCATGAATTTGACTTCGCGCGCGCTGTGCGTAGGAGTGGTGGCATTGGTTATCTTCGCGCCGGCAATCGTCATCGCCGGCCAGCGCGCTGAAACCTCCGCGGCGCCAAGAGTGACGCGTCTCGAGCCTCCCAATTGGTGGGCGGGATTCAGTCCCGACTTCATGCTGTTAATTACAGGCGAAAATTTGCAGGGGACGAAGATCGAGACGTCGGCGCGCGGAGTCACGGTGAGACGCGTCGAATCGCGTCCCAACGGACATTATCTTTTCGGTTGGCTGCACATCGAAAGCCGCGCTGAAGCGGGGAAAGTTCCGCTGGAATTAGTCTCTCCGTCTGGCCAGCGGACCGAAGTGGATTTTCCCCTGCTTCCGCCGCGGCCGGCTGCGGGGAATTTTCAGGGCATCAGTCCGGACGACGTCATTTATCTCATCATGCCGGACCGGTTCGCGGACGGCGATCCTTCGAACGACGCCCCGCCGCAATCTCCGGGCACATTCGACCGCAAAAAACCGCGCGCGTATCATGGCGGCGATCTCGAAGGCGTTCGCGAGCATCTCGATTACCTGCACGACCTCGGCGTCACAACGCTGTGGCTCACGCCTTTCGTCGACAATGACAATCATTCGCCACAGGATTATCACGGCTATGGAGCGGTGGACGAGTACGCTGTGGACGAGCACTTTGGGACGCTGGCGGAATTACAACAGCTCGTCTCGGATGCGCACCAGCGGCAAATGAAAGTTCTCTTCGACATGGTGCCGAATCATCTTGGCCCGAGGCATCCCTGGGTGGACGATCCGCCAGATCCCGATTGGTTTCACGGAACGCGCGCGCATCACCTTCGTTCGCGCGGTGGGTTCGAAGGGATCGCCGATCCGCACGCGCCGCCGAAATTCTGGCGCGAGATGGAGGAAGGCTGGTTCGGCGATGTTCTCCCGGACTTGAATCAGGACAATCCCCGCACGGCCGAGTATTTGATCGACAATGCCTTGTGGTGGGCGGAGACAACCGGCGTCGATGGATACCGGCTCGATACGTTTCCATACGTTTCGAGGCGGTTTTGGCCGGAATGGCATCGCGCTCTGCATCTGGCGTTTCCGAATTTCTCGACCATCGGAGAAATCTTCAACGGCGACGGAACGCTGACGTCGTTCTTCGTTGGCGGGCGCGTCGAATGGGACGGAATCGATTCGGGTCTTACCACTTGCTTTGATTTTCCATTTTATTTTGCGCTTCGCGATGTGGTGATCCATGGCGCGGGCTTTGAGCGGTTGACCGGCGTCCTTGGCCGTGACTTCTTGTATCCGCATCCCGAGCTGCTCGTTCCGTTTCTCGGGAATCACGACGTGGAGCGGTTCGTGAGCGAGCAGGGAAGTTCGCCGCAGCAGCTCAAACTTGCTTTTTCTCTGCTTCTCACCATGCGAGGCATACCCGAAATTTATTCAGGCGACGAAATCGCCATGCCGGGCGGCGGTGATCCCGACAACCGGCGGGATTTTCCGGGCGGTTTTCCCGGCGATGCGCACAATGCGTTTCTCGAGAGCGGTCGGACGCCGGAGGAACAGGATGTGTTCGCGCACGTGCGCACGCTGCTGCATTTGCGCGGTGATCATCCGTCGTTGCGGCACGGAACACTCGTGACGATCGCCGTCGAGCACGATCTCTACGCATTCGCTCGGCTTTCGAGCGAGGAGCATGTGCTCGTGGTCGCGAATAATTCGGCTGCTGAGAAGCCGGTCAAGCTGAGCTTCGACGACACGCCTCTGGCGGGTGCAAGGAGGCTTGTGCCGCTGATGGGTGGCCGCGCCCAGGATATTGACAATAATTCTTTTTCTGTGACTGTGCCTGCGCGCACGGCAATCGTTCTGATGGTGCAATGATCGCCCGAGTCTAGACGCGCGATGAGCCACCTTGAAAATTTCGAGACGTGTCCCTACTACTCGCTCGAGGAGCCGCAGTTGGCGAAGAAGCCTTGAGCGCGAGCTACGGAATGCGGCAGACCGTGACAGTGCTATTGGAATACTGGCAATCGAGGCCAGTCACGCCGGGTTTTTGGACAATCACCCAGCTCACGAAGTAGTTGCGCTTCAGCCGTTCGAAATCTTCCAAACGAAAGTGATCCCAATTCTTCCTTGTGTCGTTCTCGAGCTTCCACTGCCAGGCAAGATCGGGGAACACCTCGACGACGGAATTGTCCTTCGAAGCGTCGGCCAACATGCTGCGTTGGGCGAAGCCGCGGAAGCCGTAGAAATCTTCTCCGGATCTCTCCATGTATTTCGGATCGAGTGCGAACAGGGCGTCTTGCGGAGTGTTCATGCGGCACCATTCGAAGGCCTGCACCCAGGCATTCCTCGGCGCGCGGCCGGGCCATTCGACGTGATAGCTCGAGGCAAATTCGACGCGCTGAAAATAAAACATGCCTGCCACGATGGGCGCGAGGAGCAAGAACCACCGAAGCGGGCGGGTTTGCAGGAAATATTTCCCGAGCAGGGCGCCGGAAAATAAGATGTATAGGACGTAAGTGAAATGAAGAATGCGCATCGGCTCGAATCGCGCCCATGTTTGATTCGGAAAAAACTCCGTCATTACGACCGCGCCGGCAATGCCGATGCTTGTTGAGATGCAAAGTCGCCGGCAGACGCGCACAAATACCGGCAGACCTTCACGTTGGCCGATCCGCGAAAAATATCCCAGGATGACGATTGGGCCGATGGCGCCGAGCCATTCGTACCACTGCCAGCGAAATGGATATTGAAAGTTGCGGTGCGACATGATTTCGCGCCAAATGGGATTGGCGGGCTCACCGAACGGCAAGCTGGCAAAGACAACGGCAGGCCGCGCCGGCGGCCAGGCCCATGCGAGGACGACCAAATGGCAGATGCCGTACAACGCCATGGTGGGATGCGCGAGGCCCGCGAGAATCATCCAGGGAAATGCAATTAGACGTGATTCGAGAATGGCAACCGCCGCAAATAGAAGGAACGCGGTCGCGAGAGTCCGCGGATGCAAATGCTGATCAATGACGAAAAGAGCCGTGCCCGCCACCGGCATGGTCAGAAGCGCGGCGACGAGGCTGACTCCCGCCCAATGCGCTGCCGGCTCACGGAAGCATCTGCGGATTAGCCGCAGGCCGCCGAGCAGCACGAGAAAAATCCCGGCGATGTGCCACAAGAAAAGGACCCAATCGAGGGGCAGATGCGTCAGGCGCACGGACTCTGCGATCGTTTGGTGAAACATCGTCCAACGAATGTAAAGCAGGAAGAAATTGGCATCGAAGGGATAAAGCGGGGGATTCAGCAGCTTCTTGATCGCCGGGAGATAGACCGCCATATCCTCGACGCCGACGTGATAGCCGTGGACGAGAATCGCGGCGGCGGTGACGGCCATTAGAAGCAAAAGATCGCGCGCGGTCACCCGTCGCGCCGCTAATGATCCAACGGCTTGGCCCCGCGAAGCTGGGATGTTAGATTTCCTTTCCACGTCTTTTCAGCGGCGGGCGCGCCGCCTGAGATTCGCCGGAGGCTTTCTGGCAGAAGATCGCGCCGCACGAATCGCTTGCATCGTTCTCCCGACCTATAACGAGGTTCAGAATCTGCCTCGCCTGCTTCCCTTGATTTTTCAGGAGGCCGCGAACATTCCGACGCATGAGTTGCACGTGCTCGTCGTTGACGACAATTCACCGGACGGCAGCGCCGATTATGTCCGCTCGGTGATGGGATTGTATCCTCGGCTGCATCTTCTCACGAGAGAAAGAAACGGGCTCGGAGCGGCTTACAAGCACGGCATCGAGCATGCGATCGAGGCGCTTCATCCCGAGCTAATTTTGCAGATGGACGCCGACTTCCAGCACGATCCCGCGCAAGTGCCGGAGCTGATTCGCCTCTGTAATGAAGGATATGATTTGGTGATCGGTTCTCGCTTCGCCGCCGGGACGGAAATTCCGGGCCTTTCGTGGCAGCGCAAGCTCATCAGCCTCGCAGGAACGCGGCTAGTCTGGTGGTTCGGCGGGATTCCCCACATTCAGGATTGCACTTCTGGATTTCGTTGCATTCGAGCCGAACTGATTCCGAAATGCAGCTTCGGGCCGTACTCTACGCGCGGCTATTCCTTCCAATCGTGGTTTTTGTGTGAGCTTTTGCGTAATGGCGCTTGCTACATCGAAATTCCCATCGTTTTTCCGCTACGCGTTTATGGCTCGTCAAAGCTTACTTCCCGCGACAAGTTTGAATTTTTCGTCAGCCTCCTACACCTTCCATTTCGATCGAAGAACCGCGATTCAGGAGTGGGGAAGGCGCCAAACTGAGTCGTATAATTTCGGAAATTCCCGAGAATGCGCGAATCAACTTTCGGAGGAGCGATGGAAATCTCAAACGAGTATGTCGAACTCAAAGTAAGCGACGGCACATTAATGCGCGCCTATGTCGCGCGGCCGGCGAAACCCGGCAAATCCGTGGGACTAATAGTTGGGCAGGAAGCGTTCGGAGTGAACGCGCACATTCGCGATGTCACGGAGCGATTCGCGCGCGAAGGATATATCGCCATCGCGCCGGAGCTGTTTCACCGCACGGTCTCTGGTTTCGATGGACGCTACGACGATTTTCAGACGGTGATACCTCATATGCGCGCGATGACGGATGCCGGGAACGAAGCGGACTTGCGCGCGGCGTATGAATGGCTGATTGCCAATTACGGAACGCGATTGCCGGTGGCCGCCGTTGGATTTTGCATGGGAGGGCGCGCGGCATTCATGGCCGCGCTGACGCTGCCGTTGAAGTGCGCCGCGTCATTTTACGGCGGCGGGATCGCGCCCGGAGCTAACGGCCCGGGTCTGATCGGCCGAGTGAACGAATTGCGCGCACCAATGCTGTTCTGCTGGGGCGGGTTGGACAAGCACATCACGCCGGAGCACTCGCGGGCCGTCGCGGATGGAATGCGAGCGGCGGGAAAGCCGTTCGTCAACGTGGAATTCTCGGATGCCGATCACGGTTTCTTCTGTGACGCGCGGGCCTCGTTCTCGCCGGTAGCGGCGGCGGAGGCTTGGCCGTTGACGCTTGCGTTTCTTACCACGCACACGGCGGCCGGTGCTGCCGCGTAGTATTCCATGACGCCGCGCCGCTGCTATTTGGGAGGCCGCGCCGCGACGAAGGCTTGCGCGTGGAATTCGAGAACGGCCGCTAAGTGGCCGGCGAAATACGTCCAATCGTGGCGGCCCGGATAGATGTGGAATTCATGGGCGATGTGGCGGGCGGTAAGGATTTTATCGAGCGCGGCGGCTCCTGCATCGAAGCCAAAATCATCTTCGGAGCCGCAATCGAAATAAATTTTCAATGCCGCAAGATTCGCGGTGCGCGCGATGGTCAGCGGATTGTTGCGATCCCAGAAGGCGCGATCAATCGGCGAGCCGAACACTTCGCCGAGAATTTGCAGGCGGTTTACTCGCCGCGAATCGCCGGGCGTAAAGGCGGGCAGCTTTTCGATCAAGGCGGCGCTTTGCGCTGTAACCGATCCGAAAAGCTCGGGATGGAGGAAGGCGAGCCGCAGCGCTCCGTAGCCGCCCATGGAAATGCCGCCGATTCCGCGCTCCGATCGTTCGCCTTTCGTGCGGTAGCGGTGCTCGATGAAGGGGATGAATTCGCGCAGGAGAAAATCCTCATAGCGCGAGCGGCCATCGTGCGAATTGATGTAAAAACTTGCGTCGCCCGCAGGTGTGACAATCAGAAATTCGCTGAGCTGGCGCCGTTCCCAAAGATCTTCGGTGAGATTCCAACCGCCTGAGCGCACGAAGGATTGCTCGTTGTCGCCCAAGCCGTGCAGAAAATAAACGATCGGATAGCGGCGGGTCTTGTCGGTGTCGTAGCTCGGCGGCAACAAGGTGCAGTACGGCACCGACTTGCCGAGAATCTTACTCTGAATCGAGAGACATTCAGCGCGGCCGGTCTCAGCTGCAAACGTGGGACTCGCGAGCGCGACGAAAACAAAGGTCAGCGCCGCGATCAACACGCGGCGAAATTCACTCATATCGAAGCGCCTCGACGGGGTTGAGCCGCGCGGCGCGCGATGCGGGATAGAGCCCCGCTCCGAGGCTCACGATCACGGCGAAGGCAATGGCTCCAAGAACCAGCCACCACGGCACGGAAAAGATGTCCGTGGTCGGAAGATTCTGGCGCTTCAGATAGATATTTGTGCCGAGCGTGACCGCTCTGCCGATTACCCAGCCGAAACCGACGCCGAAAAATCCGCCGAGCAAACCCATCACGCCCGCTTCGGCGAAGAATAGCTGGCTAACGTCACGGTCGGCCGCGCCGAGGGCTTTCAACACGCCAATTTCGCGCCGCCGCTCGAGAATGGCCATTACGAGCGTGTTGATGATGCCGAGCGTCGCCACCGCGAGCGCGAGACTGCCGAAGATGCCAAGCAGCATGTCGAAGATAGTGAAAAACAAGCTGAGATTGCGGGTCGCATCAAGCAGCGAGAATGCGGCGAAGCCCATGTCTTTGATCGATTTCTCAATGGCGGCAACTTTTGAGGGGCCCGTGGCGCGCACAGTCAAGCTGGTGTACGTGGATTTCGAGCTGGTCCCGCGGAGGACGTCGCGCAGATCGTTAGCTTGCGCGGCGCGGAGCGTCTCGGCCACGGAAAGCGGAATGAGCACGCGACCGTTTCCGATACCGCCGAATCCGGCCGCAGGCTCGGTCTCGACGATTCCGACGACGCGCAATTTCTTCTCGCGGGGAATAATTGAAAAACCTTCATTGGTGCCGGCGTCCGCTTGTCCCGGCGAAGCGCCTGCGGCCGACTGCGCGGCGAGAGATTGGCGCTCCGCGTAGCGTAGAACAATTTCCTTGCCGATCAACGTGGCCGTCTGCGGCGACAAATCCCTCGCGAATTCTATTTGCAGGATGGCTTCGTCGGCATTTCCGCCGGAGAAAAAACTGCCTTGAATGCCTTCGAACGCACCGTTGCCGCGCGAAGAATCGGGCACGCCCGCAACCATTGTGGGATACGGATTATTTTCGAAGCGCACTTCAGTCATGAAACGAATTTGCGGATAGACCTCGACGACGCCGGGCAGGCGCTCGAAGGAGTCACGCGCATCATCGTCTAGAGGCGTTGCGGGCCCCTGGCGAGTCGTGGCCGAATTGGGGCCGAAGGCACGCAGATTTGCTCGCGAAGTGACGAGCACGGTATCGAAGAGTCCAGAACGCGACAACCGCCGCGAGGCAAGTTGCTGCAAGCCGACGCCGAGAGAAAGCATGGCCACGAGCGAGGCCACGCCCACGGCGACGCCGAGAGTCGTCAGCGAATTGCGCAATACGGCCTCGCGCAGATTGCGCAGAGCCATTTCTGCCAGGTCGCCGGCCTTCATGGTTTCACCCCGTTGCTGACCATCTTGCCGTCTGCGAGAAAGACGATGCGGCCCGCGAATTTCTCGGCCAACGGCCGTTCGTGCGTCACGAGAATAATTGTGGTTCCGAGCGACTTCACGATTTCCTCAAGAAGTTGCATGATTTCGTGCCCCGTGGCGCTATCGAGATTTCCCGTAGGCTCATCGGCCAACAAGATCGAAGGTCGGTTCACCAAGGCGCGCGCGAGTGATGCGCGCTGTTGCTCGCCGCCGGAAAGCTCGCTCGGCCGGTGGCTAAGCCGTTTCTCTAAATGGACTCGCTCCAAAGCTTCCCGCACGCGACCCGCTCGTTCGCCGCGATCTACTTCCGCGAGACGCAACGGCAGCTCGACGTTTTCCTCGAGCGTCATGCGCGGCAGCAAGTTAAATGCTTGGAAGACCATTCCGACGGTACGGCTGCGATAACGCGCGAGTTCCAGCGAACTCATTTCCGAGAGATTCCGCTCCTGCGCGATGATGCTGCCTGCGGTGGGGCGGTCGAGGCCCGCGAGAAGGTTGAGCAGCGTGGATTTTCCGGAGCCCGAGCTGCCGAGCAGCGCCAGAAATTCGCCGCTCCTGACTTCGAGCGATACGTCGTCCACGGCGCGAATCAGCGCCGAACCCATCTGGTAATGCCGCGAGACATGCTCGGCGCGGATGGCGATGCTTCCGTTCTCGGTCGTCACAGGCCCTCGATAGTACTACGCACGGGAGCTGCTTCTCGTTGCATCGTAAACGCAGCTACGCGAGCCGCGCCACTGCAGTGATGCACACCGCACGATCGGCTGCGACGAGAGAAACATCGCAAACTTATTCGCGAGAGACGCAGAAGGAGATCAATCGGTGAGCCCGTATGCGGAGGATACCTAAACGCGAGTAAGAGCCGCGGCTTCGTCCTCGACGATCTCGAGCACACCGTCAAGCCGCACCATCTTCAGCAGCATGCGCACGCGCTGCGTTGGCGCGTAGAAGACGCATTTGCCGCCGCTGCGCTTGAGCGTAGAGAAAGTCCGGACCAGCGCTCCGATGCCCGAGCTGTCGAGTTCGGAGACGCCGGCGAGATTGACGGCGAGATGCAGCGATCCGGCGGCCACGAGTTGGTCGATCTGATCGCGAAACGCCTGCTCGGAATCGCCGAGTCGCAGCGGGCCAATCAGATCAATGATGGTTGCGGCGCCGGCTTTTCGTATGTTTATCTGCATTGAGCTCTATTACGCCCAGTCAAACTAGCCGAAAAAGAGCATCGAATCAAGTGTCAGTAAATGGATTTCTGTTGCGGCGGTTGACGCTAGCCTGCTCCTTTGTTACGCTCCCTCGGTTTCGAACCCTCCCGAGCTACTGCCGTTTGCGTTGCAGAGCCCGGTACGGGTGTTTCATCGGTTCACTTGGGGCGGACAATGGAGAAGTTTGCGCCGCTGGCCGAACTTGCGGGCGTCCTTTTTGCGTGCCGCGATCTGGAGACGCTGCGAAAGACGTTCGTCGCTCGCGTCGCCGTGGCGCTGGACGCACGTGCCTCTTTTTTGTGGATCGCCGGCGAGAGCGAAGAGGGACTCCGCTGCCAGGCCCAATGGACGGATTCCGGCGAGCGGCTCACTCCCGTCCGTGAGGGCGTCACCGATGGAATTCTCGTCACCGCGTTCGAAGATGCATCCCCGCTGCGGCTTTCCGGCAAAGAGCTTGACCGCGAAACCTTCACTCAATTCCCAGCGTCGCAGCGCGCCGGGCTCCAGTCGGCTCTGTTCGCACCGTTTCCGGGCGCAACTGCTGCGGCCGGCGTCGTTGAAGTCCTAAATCGCCGCGAAGGCGCATTTACGGCCGACGATGCCCAGTTTCTCGAGGTTGCGGCGCGTCTTGCGTCTCAAGCCGACGCGCTGCTGGCTGGCATCGAGACCGAGCGCCACTCACAGCTTGAAACCGTCGAGCGCCTGACTGCCCTCTACGACATCGCCCGCATTTTCAATTCGACGCTCGAGCTAGAACAGTTGATGCCCATCGTGGCGTCGAAGGTCCGCGACATCCTTCGCGCGCAGGCCTGCAATCTCTGGTTAGTCGAGCCAGATGGCGCCTCCATGAAGCTGGCTCAGCAAGACGGCCAGGACCCAACTGTTGAGGTGGGCGCGGACGTTCCCATCGATTCTGGACATCTCGGCAATGTGGCGCAGACCGGAAGCCCGCGTCTCATCGAGAATCCAGCCGAAGAGGAATCTCTTGCCGAGCGCGCAAAGACCGGCGGCGAAGAGTTTGAGATCCAGTCCGTCATTTGCGCGCCGCTCACCAAAGAGACTCAGGTGATTGGCGTCATTGAATTGGTGAATAAGACCGACGGAACGCCTTTCAACGAGGAGGATCTGTTTTTTCTCTCGAGCATGGCCGAGCAGGCAGCGGTCGCACTGCATAACGCGAACCTTCTGGAATCCGAGCGCAAGCTGCACACTATGCACGCGCTGCTCAAGATCAGCCAGGAAATTACTTCCACTCTCGATCTGGATCATGTTCTGACTACGGTGGTGCATCAGGCGAGCACCGCGGTGCCATTCGACCGGTGCGCCATCGGTTTCTTCGATCGCAACCGGTTTGTTCTTGGCGCGGTATCCGGAGAAACCGAAGTACCGAAGAACGACGAGATGGCGGGGCTTCGGAAACTCCTGGAATGGGTTTCGACGCAGCCATCTGCGGTCCGCGCCGACCAATATGAAGAGGGCTGGGAAATTGACCCAGAGTCTGCGAAGCCGATCATCGCGCCGTTTCTCGAAGAGCACGGCGTGAGCGGCTTCTACGCCCTGCCATTGCGCGACGATCAAGGAACTGTCGGCGTGCTCTGCCTGCAGAGCGAAGACGCCGAATTTCTCAACGAAAGCCAGCGCGAGACCGTGGCCATCCTCGCCAACCAGACCACTGTCGCGATTCGCAACGCGCAGCTCTATCAGCAGGTACCTTTAGCCGGCCTCCTGCAACCATTTGCGCAAAAGAAAAAGAAATTCCTCGCGGCCATGCCCACATCTCGCTGGATCGAATACGGCCGAAAAGCCGCGTTCGTCGCCGCGGTGCTCATCATCGTGCCGTGGCCCATGCGCGTCAGCACGAACGCGACCGTCGTGCCGGCGCAGCGGCGCATGGTCAGCGCGATCACTGGTGGCATCGTCCAGCGCATCTTCGTCCATGAAGGCGACTTGGCCAGCCGCGGACAGATTCTCGCGCAGCTCGACGACAGCGACGCTCGCCTCAAGCTCGATCACGCCCAGACAGACTTCGCTCTGGCGCAGCGCGAACTGGCTCAGGCCGAGAGCCGCCGCGACCTCACCACGGCGGCTCAGGCGCGGCTTCGTGCTTCGATCGCACAAGCGGAGGTCAAGCTCGAGACCGAGCGCGTCGCCGATGCCCAGCTTCTCGCGCCCATCGATGGAGTTGTGGTGACGCCGAAGATTGAAGAAAAGACCGGAGTTCTGCTCCAGCCCGGAGATGCGCTTTGTGAGTTGGTCGAACAGCGGCGTATGGCTGTAGACATGAATGTTGTGGAGACGGATCTCGCGCTGGTTCGTCAGGGTGAACATGTGGCGTTGAAGCTTAATGCCTTTCCTACCGACACATTCGACGGGATTGTCGATCGCGTCGGCGCGCGTTCCGCCCCCCTGGAAGGCGAACAATTCTTCGTCGTGCGCGCAGTTTTCGAGAACTCACGCAATCTGGCGAAGGACGGAATGGCAGGGCGCGCCAGAATTCTTTCGGCCGGCGGCTGGTTCGGAACGGGATGGTATCCCGTCGGCTATGCGCTCCTGCGTTCTCCGGCGCGATGGATCTGGGAAAAAGTGTGGGGCTGGCTGCCGTGAGCATCGAATGAGCGCAACCGAGGGGCAAATATGAGACGTGGCATCTGGATTTTAACGCCCTGCCTTCTTCTGGCGTTGATGGGCTGTAGCAGCCCTCCGGCCTCTTCGCCGCCTGCGGCCGCGACATCGCCGACAACTGCTCCAACGAGCGCCGCCCCGACGGATCCGAACGCGTTGGGAAGAGCCCAGGACGTCTTGAGCGTCCTCAGCGTGGAACACGAAGTGGACGTGCGCGCCCAGCGCGAAGGCACCGTGCAACAGCTCTTGGCCGAAGAAGGGCGGCGCGTGCAGGCGGGCGAACTCCTCGGCCGGCTTGACGATCGCGCTATGCAGTCGGAGCTCGATAAAGCGCGCGCGGACCTGATGGTCGCGCAGAACAACGTGAAGTACAAACAAGCCGAGAACCAGGCGAAGGAAGCCAATCTGAAGCGCCAACAGCTACTCCGCTCCTCCGGCCTGAGCAGCGACGCCGATCTCGAGCAAGCCGAATTCGAAGCCAAGGCTACCGCCTACGAAATCGACAGTTGGAACGCCTTGGTGAAGAGCAACCAGGCGCAAATCCAGAGCCTCCAGATTGAGCTCGAGCAGACCCAGTTCCGCGCCCCGTTCTCGGGAGTGGTCGCGCGCCGCTACGTCCGCGTCGGCCAGACGGTCACCAAGGACGATCCCTGTTTCCGCGTCAGCCAGCTCGGCCCATTGCAAGTGAATTTCCAGGTCCCGGAAAGTTCGAATGAGAAACCAGCGGTCGGCGGCGCCGTGCGACTTAGCGTCGTTTCCAATGCCAGTCGCACTCTCTCCGCGCGAATTATCAAGGTGGGCCCAACGGTGGATCCGGCGAGCGACAGCTTCGACGTTACCGCTCAGCTCGACGGCGACGTTTCCGGACTCAGCCCCGGCATGGCTGTGCGCGTCTCCTGGACGCCGCGCGGAGCTTCCGCCGGCCACTGAGCAATCGCCATGCGCTTCGGACCCACAAGCCTTCAACTTCCCAGCGTCCTCGCCAAGGGCCTCAATCGCCCCAAGCTGCGCTCCGATCTCAGGATCAGCGAGCAGCACGTCGCCGGCGAGACCAGCTACGTGGTCAAGATCGTCGACACATCCACGTATAATCGCTATGGTGCCTTCGAAATGGAACTTCTCAGGCTCTTCGACGGCACTCGGACGCCCGCCGAAGTCGCCACCGATCTGACTGCGCTCCATCCCGAAACTCCCGTGCAGGAGAGCGACATCCTCGAATTCCTGGATTCCACGGATGCAAATCTCTGGGAGCGTTCCGTCGGCGAAAAAAATCTTGCGGTGCTCGAGCGCATCCGCGACGAGCGCAAGTCGCGCATCAATCAATCGAGCCTTCTCTACATTTACTTCAAAGCCTGGAATCCCAATCGCACGCTGACGCGCATGGAGCCTTACCTTCGCTGGTTATATACGCCCGGCTTCGTCCTCTTTTCGATCGCCGTATTTGTCATCGCCATGAGCATTCTCGCCGGCGATTGGGCGCGCGTCCAAAAGGACACCGAAGATCTTTATTCTTTTACCGGCAAGAGCGCCTACGACATTTGGGCGTTCTGGATCATCATGCTGACCGTCGGCGGCATCCACGAATTCGGGCACGGACTTACCTGCAAGCACTTCGGCGGCGACGTCAATCAGATGGGCTTTCTGCTCATCTATTTCACTCCTGCGTTTTACACGGACACGACCGACATTCTTCTCTTCGAATCAACGGCGCCGCGCGAGTTCGTCATCTTCGCGGGAATCTGGGTGGAGCTGGTGCTCTGTTCGCTCTCCACGTTTGTGTGGGCGCTTTCCGTGCCGGGCACGATCGTGAATGATCTTGCTTACAAGACTCTTCTCCTCAGCGGCGTCACCGGCGCGCTGCTGAATCTCAATCCGTTGATCAAGGCCGACGGTTACTATGCGATTTCCCAGTTCCTGCATATCGATTGCCTGCGCGAGGATTCCTTCGCGTATCTGCAGGCCTGGTTCCAGCGGTATTTTCTCCGGCGAAAGATCGATTTGCCGCCGGCGAGCCGCAAGCACCGCCGCGTCTTTCTTGCCTTCGGATTATCCGCGATCACGTATAGCACGTTGCTTCTGTTCATCGTGCTTGCGTGGGTCAATAACATACTGGTGAGCCGCATCGGTTCCTGGGGCTATGTGGCCACCGCGGGCCTCCTTTATTTCCTCCTCAGAAACCGGATCAGGCAGTCGATTCCCCACGTGCGTGGTTGGTGGCTGAAGTCGCGGGAGGCATACATGCGCTGGAAGATAAGTCGCAAGCAGCAGGTAGCCGTGGCCGCAATCGCGGTGGTTCTCGTTTCGCCTTTCGCGTCCAAAGTCTCTAGCGAATTCATACTCGAGCCCGCGTCAAATACTCAGGTTCGCGCGCTCGTCTCCGGCCGCGTTCGAGAAGTTAAAATTCGCCCCGGGGATGCGGTGCGCGCCGGCGATGTTCTGGCGGAGCTGATCAATCCTGAAATCACGGCTCTCGCGACGGTGGCAGCCGGAGAACTCGGTCTCAATGAGAGCGACCTGCGGACCGCGCAAGCCTCTTCAGAATTCGCCGCGGCCGGCCGTGCATCCGCGCAACACGATCAACTCGGTGCCGAGGTGACCGTCGCCGAGACGAAGCTCGCCGAACTCACGCTCCGCGCTCCAGCTTCAGGAGTTGTGGCCACGCCCGATCTCATCGCGCAGCCAGGCGAGTTTGTGAAGGAGGGCGACGACGTGCTGCGCATTGTGGACCGCTCCAGCATGCGCGCCCGCATCCTGGTGCACGATTGGGAGGTTCAGGAAATTGCCATCGGCCAACCCGTCGAGATCCAGGTTCTGGCCCATCCCTATCGTTCCTACGAAGGACGCATCGAGCGAATCCTCCCGGCAGCAGCGGTTGACCGGCCCGTCACCCAGCAGGCCAAGCTCGAACGCCAGGGCCAGGAGATCGCCAACTACTTCGCCGTTGAGATGGTCTTCCCGAATCCCGATGGATCTTTGATCGAAGGAATGACCGGCTCGGCCAAGATATCCGGGAAGAGGTCACCGCTCGTCTGGCAATGGGGCCGCGGATTTTGGCGCTGGTTGCGCCTGCAGATTTGGTAGCGATCGCGCCGGCGCAAACCCGGCTTCCCATTTCTCTCGCCGTGCGATCGGCGAAAATATTGTTCTTCACTTCGCATCACGCGCTTGGAAAAGGCCGCAGCGTTTGACTGGAGGACGATTGGCTCACTCCCGGATAAAGCCCAAGAAGTCGCCGCGCTCACCTTCGTACGAGGCCATCGGCCAATTCTATGATGATCTCTGGGGCGAAAATCCGCACGCCTGGACGGCGGCGCGTAGCCGCTTGCTGGAGCCGATCCTTTCTCAAGCGCGTGAAGTGTGCGAGCTTGGATGCGGCACCGGTGTTACGGCGACGGATTTTGCACGCCGCGGCCTGAGGGTCTACGCGCTGGATTTCTCTCGCGAGATGTGCCGCATCACGCGGGAAAAGGCTCGCGCGGAGCGTCTCGAGGTGCGCGTGGCTCGCGCCGATATGCGTACCTTTCGATTGCCCGCGCAGGTTGACCTGGTTACCTCGGAATGGGGAGTGATCAACCATTTGCGGCGCAGAGCCGATCTGCTGCGCACGTTCCGCGCCGTGGCGCGCGCACTTCGGCCCGGCGGCCACTTTTATTTCGATCTTCACCAGCGGAAAGTTTACGAAGAGCAGTGGTCCGGCGCACTGATCGGGGATAGCGTGAGTCGCGCAAACGGAAGAGAATTCTTCGCGGCTCAGCAAGGCGGCTTTGACCGAAGCAACGGTAAAGGTTGGACCGAGATAACCGTATTCGTTCGGAGCGCCGGAAGACTTTGGGAGCGGCGCCGTGAACGCGTCGAAGAAATTTACTGGCCTCATGGAGAAATCGTTCGTGACCTCGGACGGGCGGGGTTTCGGCTCCTGCGGGTATTCGATTTCGTCGATGATCACTCCGAGCCGAGTCCGAAAAAGGTGCCGGGCGGCCTGCGCACCATGTATCTCGCCAGGAAAAAAGGCGGCTAGATTCCCTCGGCCTTCGCGACATTCGAAGCACAATACGCTACAAAAATCGAAAAGGGCTGACGCACTTTATGCGGCAGCCCTTTTTGATCATCGGTGACCCTGAATTCGCTCAAGAGCGATAGGAGGGTCTGCTACAAGCCAGAATTACGGGCGCTTCAGTGGGGTGATCGACAGCTTGCCCTTGTTTCCCAGGCCGGTCAACGGCTTCACGCTGTTCAGCTTCGATCCCTTTTTTACCGGAGTCTTTTTCATTTTCGTTATCTCCCTCGCTCTTGATTTGCCCTCTTGGGCTACGCATCACTAGAATGCACATGTCGTGCCAAACCTCTCTCTGCCAGCGGGTAATCTTAAGCCACTCAAACTAAAGCACTTTTGTGCGGGCAGGGACTTGCGTTCAAACTCGATTCGAATTTAGCACGTTGACTAAGTCATCGAACGGTTGTTTTTTCAGCAGACTTACTGGGCGAATCGAGTCGAAAGGAGAGGACATGAGGTCGAAATATAACTTCGCGAGGCCCGATGATGGTTTACGGCGCTGGACCTCAACGCAAAAGAGGCTGCCGCGCCTTGCGCAGCAGCCTCTTTCGATATTCAGTGACCCTCGACTCGCGAACCAGCCGCCGAAGGATCAGCTATACGCCAAAATTACGGGCGCTTCAGTGGGGTGATCGACAGCTTGCCCTTGTTTCCCAGGCCAGTCAACGGCTTCACGCTGTTCAGCTTCGATCCCTTTTTTATCGGAGTCTTTGTCATTTTCGGTCTCTCCCTCGCTCTTGATTTGCCCTCATGGGCTATGCACTATCAGAATGCACACGCCGTGCCAAACCCGGCACCATCGCGATCATTTGCTAAGCTGCTCGTATATAAAACCTTACGGCGAAGGGCGGTTTTAGTACTCTAACCCCTTCGGACCTTTTTCTGCTGAATAATTCAGCAAGCACGCGTTTTTTCAGCAAGGACATTGCGCAGAGCCGGATCCAATTGGCGGGGACATATTCGCGGCGGCCTTCCAGCAGCCGGTCAAGGGATTCTCCGGGAATCTCGGATGCAAAAAATAAGGGCTGCCGCGCCTAGCGCAGCAGCCCTCATTTTGTTCCATAATTCGCGGCCTCATGTCGATCGAGGCCCGCGGACCAGGAATGAATTACGGCTTCTTCAAAGGCTTGATGCCGCCCAGTTTCGAGCCCTTCTTCACTGAACTCTTTTTCGTCATTTTTCTTTCTCCCTCGCTCTTGATTTACTCTCTGGAGCGATGCATCGTGATGTGCATGCGCCGTGCCAAAACGCGGCACCGTAGCAAATCGCGCCAGATCTCTCAAAATAGAGCCTTTACGAAATCGCCGGTTCGTTGGGCGTCGCCCCGCTCCGCTCTTAGCGCTGAATAATTCAAGTTATGATGATTTTCTCAACGCTTGCTACCTGCTAGAGGCTATACTTCCGGCACAGATAATTCATGCGGTTGCGATCCACGCCCAGCAGCCGGGCGGCTTCCGACTTCGCGTGCCGCGCGTGGTTCAACGCGGTCTCCACCCACTGGCGCTCGAACGCTTCGATCTCTTCATCCAGGCGAATTCCGGTCGCAGGCAGGTGGAAGCGATCCCGCGGGTCGCCGCGCGTCGCTTGCAGCACGTCCCCCGGAAGATTTTCAAGCGCAATGGTGGACTCGTCGGTCATCAGCACCATGCGCTGAACCACGTTTTGCAACTCGCGCACGTTGCCCGGCCAGAGATAGCGCTTGAGAGCTTGCTGCGCTTCGTCGGAGACACGCTTCATCGGCACCTGGTTAGCCGCGCAGTAGACGCTCAAAAAGTACTCGATGAGAATGGGAATATCGGGCACGCGCTCGCGCAAGGGCGGGACGAAGATGGGCACCACGTGGATTCGATAGTAGAGATCCTCGCGGAATTTTCCGTCTTTGACCATCTCTTCCAGGTTTTCATTGGTCGCGCAGACCAGCCGGAAATCCACTTTGATCGGCTTCTTGCCGCCCAGCCGCAGCAGCGAGCGCTCCTCGAGCACGCGCAGCAGTTTGGATTGCAGCGCTGGTGTGAGCGTGGCGATCTCATCCAGAAACAACGTTCCGCGATTTGCAAGCTCGATGCGGCCTTCCTTGGCGGCCACTGCTCCCGTAAAAGCCCCCCGCTCGTAGCCGAATAGTTCTGATTCCATCAAACTTTCGGGCAGCGCCGCGCAATTGACGCTGATAAAGGGCCGCGCGCGACGCGGGCTTTGGTCATGCAGAGCGCGCGCCACCAGTTCTTTGCCGGTGCCGCTCTCGCCGCGAACGATCACGTTGGTATTCGCCTTCGCCATGCGGCGGATTGAATCCAGAACGTGGCGCATCGATTCCGTGGAGCCAATCAGGTCGCCCAGTTCCTGCTTGCGCGTGACTTCGTCGCGCAGGATGCGATTCTCGCGCTGGAATCGGAGTTTCTCGATCGAGCGATTCAGCAGCGCCCGCAGCACGTCCATATCGATCGGCTTGATGAAATAGTCGTACGCTCCCGCGTCGATCACCGTAAGCGCCGTGGCTTTTCGCTCGTCGGAACTCAGGACGATCACCAGCGCATCGATGTCTCCGGCCGCCAGCCGCTCCAGAAGCTCCGTGCATTCCGGTATTCCGCCGCCGGACCCCAAGGGCAAGCCGAGGAGCAGGACGTCGAGGGGAGATTCCTGAAGGAAGCGGTAGGCGGCTTCGTAGTCCTCGCCCTGCAGGACTTCAAAATCGGCGTGCAGCGCCGAGGCAATTTTCGAGCGCAACGCCTGGTCGCTATCGACGATCGCGATTTTTGATTTTGCCGAGCCGGAAGTCACTCACGCCCCCGAGAGTGGCCGCAGGGAACTCCGCACAGAACCGCAGGCGGAGACGGCAACCCGCGCGCGGTGATTGTAGGGATGCCCCGTTGAAAATGTCAACACGTTCCTTAAAAAATTAACGCCCGGATGGGATTTCCATCCGGGCGTCGTCTCGCGTGTTTCAGAAGCCGGTGAGCGCCGTCGTGGTTACTGCGTGACGGTTTTGACCATGTCGCCTTCTTTGAAATCAGTCCCCGAGACCGGCGAGCCCACCGCCGATACGTCGTCCACGTCCGTCAGCTTAATGGTGCCGACAGGTGTGGTCATGCGCCGGATCACTTCGCCGGTGGACGGATCCTTGATTTCCTTGGTGACTCGCTCGACGGTCAACTGATCTCCCACTTTCAATCCTGCCTTGGCGCCGACGTTCAGGACAATTTGCCCGCCATCAACAGCGGCAACGAGCCCCGTCACGCTGATTGTTCGCGCCGATAGCTTCCCGGCGTCAGCCACGAGTCCGGTACTGAGCTGCTGTACCGCTAGATTTACTGCTTCTCCGAGGATCGTCTCTTGGAAATCGCTGCTGCCGAAGTCCACGTTGCCGCCGCCAAAGCCGTGCCAGTTTGAGCCGCCGCCCGTCAAGGAGGTGCTCTCCCTCTTCGATTCGCCTTTGCCGCTGGCTACGCCCAGAATCTCAGCCGTGTCGATGTCCACAATTCGCGCGTCAATTCCCACGATGGCCTTGGATTTCTTTTGGCCGAATCCGCCGCCGCCGATGCCGTGCCAACCGCCGCCGCCCCCGCCCACGTTGGTGTTCTTGGTTTCGTTTCCAAACTGCGTGACGCTGCCGACGATGATCGCGTCAACTCCCAACAATTTTCCGAGCTTGGCCGCCGAATTCGGGTTCGCTCGATCGCTGTTCGAGAAATTCTGCTCGGCGAGGATCTTGTCCATCACTTTCCGCTCGATAACGGAGTAGGTGCCGTCTTGAACCAAGTACTTCACCAGCAAATCGGTGATGCCTTTGCCGATGTCCACTTGCGCGCCCAGAGCCGTAGTGCCCACCGTCGAAAAGTCGAAATCGAAGATCGCGACGCGTTTCCTGCGGCCCTGCGCCGCCGGTGGCGCTCCCGCGGGCGCCGCATCCTGCGCCTTCACCGCCGGCACAACGAAACACCCAATCATCAAAGCGAGCCAGAGAATCTTTTTCATCGAGACCTCCCGGTTCCTGAAGTTCGCGGAAGAATGCAGAAAACCGAATGATTGCAGCAGAATAGTACTGACACGTGGTGGCAGTGTCAACAAAGGTTCTAAAGGCCCGTTTCCTAGTATCGGACTTGGATCGCCCATCCGTCGGCCGAATCGGCCAGGCTGAACGTGACGCTGTGATTCTCCGCGTCGTAGCGCCAATTGCTGACGGCCTGGTCGCCGGCGCGCACCTCTTTTGGCGGCACCGCGGCGCCGAAAACCTCGATTTCGACCTTGCTCCACCAGGGCTTAAAGTTGCCCTGCCGGGCGCTGCTGGTCACCTCGACGGAATCGGCACCAGCTTTGCACGCATAACTCACGCGCAGGAATCCGTCCTTCTGATAGGCGTAAGTGTGTCCATCATCAAGATAAAGTGAGCCGCTGCAATCGCTTCCCGGATAGACGCGCAACTCCAGCGGCCCGTCCGGCGTCTCCCCGGTATTCTGCACCACCGGCTGCTCGGGAATGATTGCACCCGCCCGCACATACAGCGGAACTTGATCGAGCTCCAGATGCCGCTTCGGCTTTTTCGCGTTCGTCAGCTTATCCCCGACCAATAGTCGTACCAGTCGCCTGGCGGGAAATGATCTTCAATGTCGTCCACCATTTCGGTGAGCACCGGCGCGACCAGCAAATCCCGGCCGAAGAGGAATTCGCGATTCTCGCCGTAGAAATCCGAGGCTTTGGGATATTCCAGGAAGACCGGCCGCATCAGCGGCACGCCCGTCCGCGACATCTCCTCGACTCCGGTATAGATGTACGGCATCAGCCGGTAGCGCAGCTCGATATAGCGCTTGCGAATGGCTTCGTGCTCCGGCCCTTGCACCCAGGGCTCCTGGTCCGCAGTGTCCTTTGGCGGTGTGGTCGCGGTCGATTGGATTGAACGTGCCCAGTTCTAGCCAGCGCGTCAGCAAATCGGCCGGTGGCGAGCCGGCGAAGCCGCCGATATCGTCGCCGACCAGCGGATAGCCGGAAATCCCGAGGCTGAGGAGACCCGGCACGCTCATGCCCAGATGATTCCACGTGCTGCTGTTGTCGCCAGTCCATGACGCGGCATAGCGTTGCGCGCCGGCATAGGCAGCGCGCGTGAGAACGAACGGCCGCTCGTCCGGCTGCAGCTTGCGCAGGCCGTCGTAGGTGGCGCGGCCATTTTCCATTCCCAGAACATTGTGGATGGCGCGATGGTCGAGCTTCGTGCCGTCATCGAGGCGATGCACGTTATCGAGCGGCATGGTCTTGTCCGCCCGCTCGAACACCGCCGGCTCGTTCATATCGTTCCAAAATCCGGCGACTCCCATTCCTACGAACTCGCGATAAAGTCCGCCCCACCAGTCGCGCACCCGCGTGAGCGTGAAATCCGGAAAGACGCTCGGCCCCGGCCAAACCGGCCCGACATAGTCGCTGCCGTCTGGATTTTTCACGAAGGCGTCGATTTTTTCGCCCGAATCATAGGGCGCGTAGCCGATTTCCTTCTTAATGTGCAGGTCGGTGATCGCGATGGTGTGAAAGCCCTCGGCGCGCAGATCGTGAATCATTTGCTCGAACGTCGGGAAGCGCTCGCGATCGATGGTGAAAGGCCGATTGCCGTTCTGATAGTCGATGTCGAGATAGATGACATCGGCGGGAATTTGCTTCTCGCGAAAAAGCCGCGCAATTTCACGCACGCGCGCCTCGGGATAGTAGCTGTAGCGGCATTGCTGGAAGCCGAGAGACCACAGCGGCGGCAGCGGTATGTGCCCGATCATCCCCGTGTATTCCGATAGAACCGTCTTCGGCTCCGGCCCGGCGTAAAAGTAATAATTCAACTCACCGCCCTCCGCGCCGAACGAAAAATAGTCATTCGATTCCTTACCGAAGTCGAAGCTGCTGCGGTAGGTGTTGTCGAAGAAAACTCCCCAGGCCGTGCCGTCGTGCAGTCCCATGAAGAAAGGAATCGTTTTATAGAGCGGATCAGTGGATTCCTGCCAGCCGTAGGCGTCGGTGTTCCACATCGTGAAGGCGCGATTGCGGCGGTCCATCGGCCCAGCCTTGTCGCCGAGACCGTAATAATTCTCGCCCGCAGGCATGCGCTTCCACACATGGATTCGTGTCCCGTCCCAAGCCATCGGCAGCGAGGATTCATCGGCAAGGAGGGTTTTCCCCGCGGCGTCAAGAAAGCTGATCAGCAGCGGCGCTTTCTGGATGAGCACGGCAGCACGATCCGTCGCGACCCTCACCTGCGTCTTCGATTCCTCAATTTTCACCACCGGCGGCTCAGGCGACTCGATCACCGCCCACGAAAAATCCCTCGGAAAATTCCCCTCGGGCGCCAGACGCACTCTGAAGATTCCGTCGCGAAACGCCGTGACGCGGACATGCGCGCTGCCCGTGATCAGCTCAACGCCGTCCGGCAGCTTTTCAATGCGCTGCACGTTGCCAACGTGCTGCCAGCCCTGCGCGAATCCCGCCGAAGCTGCCGCAAGTGTCAGGCACAAGAGCCCGCCAAGATTCCTGAGTGTTCGAAGCATCCGTGATCCTCCAACCCGATGAGCGCGTACCGATCCGGGTCGCTCCAGCCTGCCGGATTATACGCCGCGAACTCAGCATTTCGTCGCTTCAGCTTTAGTAGCGCCTGCGTCCCTGCCGGCATCCGACGACCACAAATCCCACTACGTCCAGCGTCACGCGCGTACCACGACGTTGTCAGGTGGCTTTTGCCGCAAACTATTGAGCCGCGATTCCGGTTAATTTCCGGCTTAGTGAAAATCGTGGGAGGCGGCTGCGGCAGATGGAAGGCGCAAAGGCTCGACGCTCTCGACTTTCACGGAGATGACATTGTCCTGGTGCTGCAGCCTGCCTTCCACCAGCAGGAATGGATTGTTCACCACTATGACGCGATTTTCCGCGAAGAGATCGGGCGTGATGATGGCGTTGGCGATGCCGGTCTCGTCTTCAATGCTAAGGAAGACGAATCCTTTGGCCGTGCCTGGCCGCTGACGGCAAATCACGGCGCCGGCGACGCGCACGCGCATGCCGTCGCGCAAATGCTCGAGCTCGTTGGCGCGGCGCACGCCGAGCTGGTTCATCGCCGCGCGGCAATATGCCATCGGATGCGGCCCGACGGTCATTCCCGTGCCGCGAAAATCGGCGATGAGCCGCTCCGAATCCGTCATCGCAGAAAGCGGCGATTTCTCGGCGGCCGGAAGCGATGCGGGCACGGGCGCGTCGCCACTGATTGCATCCATCTCGGCGGCATCTTCGAGCAACGGGTCTTCCAGTAAAGGCCCCGGAGGCCGCGCAACTCGCTCCACTTGCCAAAGTGCATCGCGGCGATGAAATCTCCGCTGCTTTCTCGGCGCAGGCTTATCACCGTCACCGTTCGCGGCGACGGCAAAATTCAGCGCTCCGATTTCCGCCAGTGTAACCAGTTCCGCCTTCTGAATCTCCGGCACTCGCCGCTTCAAATCTTCGACCGACGAAATCGCGTGTACCGCGCGCGCGGCCGCGATCCGGCCGGCAGTTTCCTCGCGCACGCCCTTCGCATAACGCAACCCAAGCCGCACGCTCCAGCCTTTGCTCTCCCGCTCGAGCGTGCATTTCCAATCCGAGTGCGCCACATCAATCGGCTTCACCCGCAATCCATGCCGCTGCGCATCCTTCACGATCGTCGCCGGAGAATAAAATCCCATCGGCTGATTGTTCAGCATCGCCGCAGTAAAAGCGGCCAGGTAATGGCATTTCAAATAAGCGCTGGCATATGCCAGCAAAGCAAAACTCGCCGCGTGCGATTCAGGAAATCCATAAAGCGCAAAAGAAGTGATGGATTTGACGATCTGCTCCTGCGCCTCAGGAGCGATGTCTTTGCGCGCCATTCCCGCGCGCAGTTTTTTCTCGATATCCTTCATGCGCGCCTCGGAGCGCTTGAATCCAAACGCGCGCCGCAATTCTTCCGCTTCGCCGCCCGAAAATCCCGCCGCAATCATGGCCATGCGCAGCAATTGCTCCTGAAAAAGCGGCACGCCCAGCGTTCGCGCCAGCACGGGCTCGAGCGACGGATGCGGATACACCACCGGTTCGCGCCCCGTGCGCCGCTTCAAAAATGGATGCACCATTTTCCCCACAATCGGCCCGGGCCGGATGATGGCCACTTGCACGACGAGGTCGTAAAAACGCGCGGGCCGCAGCCGCGGTAGGCAGGACATCTGCGCGCGGCTTTCGATCTGAAACATTCCCACTGTGTCGGCCTTTTGCAGCGCCTGATAAACCGTGCGGTCATCCGCCGGCAGGCGCGCGAGATCCACGTTCTCGCCGTCGTGCGCGCGGATGATCTCAATCGTTTCCTCCAGCACCGCCATCATTCCGAGGCCGAGCAAATCCACTTTCACGATGCCCATATCCGCGCAATCTTCTTTGTCCCATTGCACCACCACTCGCCCCGGCATCGTCGCGGGCTCGACCGGCACCACCGAATCCAGCTGCCCCGCGCAAATCACCATTCCGCCGGAATGTTGCCCAAGATGCCGCGGCAAATCCTGGATGCGTTCGCAAAGCTCGATGAATTTCTTGATGCGCGGATGCTCCACGTCAAAACCGGAATCGCGGCAATGGCGCTCCAGGCGGTCGCCGTCATCTTTGAATTCCCAGGTGTTCACCAGATTGGTGAGCCGCCCCAGCGTTTCGAGATCGAACGAAAGCGCCTTCCCAACTTCGCGCGCCGCCGAGCGCCCGCGATAGGTAATCACGTTCGCCGTCATCGCCGCGCCGAGCCTTCCATAGCGCTCGTAAACATATTGAATGGCGCGCTCGCGCTGGTCGCCGCTCGGCAAATCGAGATCAATGTCCGGCCATTCGTGCCGCTCTTCCGAAAGAAATCGCTCGAAAAGCAGATCCATTCCGACGGGATCGACGGCGGTAATCCCCAGCGCGTAGCAAACGGCGCTGTTCGCCGCCGAACCGCGGCCCTGCACCAAAAT
Organism: uncultured Acidobacteriota bacterium; assembly: GCA_963841235.1. GTDB lineage: Bacteria > Acidobacteriota > Terriglobia > Acidiferrales > UBA7541 > Palsa-147. Next base: position 91,044 of record CAWJBU010000009.1, read on the forward strand.
ATTTCGTTCGCCGCAGAAGCGAATGATGTCCCAGACGATGAGGAAATAGCCGGCGAGATCGAGTTTTTCGATCAGCGCGAGTTCGCGTTCGAGTTGCCGGCGCGCTTTTTCATTATTTGCGCCATAGCGCGCCAGCATTCCTTCCATCGTGCGCCGCCGCAGAAACGAATTCTGCGTCTCGCCTTCGCCCACGGGATATTTCGGGAATTCGTAGCCGAGATCCTGCAGCGTGAATTTGAGCCGCGAGGAAAGCTCTTCCGTCTGCGCGATGGCTTCGGGCAGATCGGCAAAAAGACGCGCCATGCGTTCCGCGGATTTCAGATGCCGCTCGGAATTGCGCGCCAGCAGACGGCCCGGCGGTGTCGAGTGTTTCGTGATTGCGGATCGAAGTGAAAACGTCAAGCACCTGCCGCTCGATGCGCGTCGCATGCGAGACGCCATTCGTAGCCAGCAGCGGCAAGCGCAGCCGCCGCGCGATTTCGACAGCCGCCTGATTCCGCGATTCCTCGTCGCGATGCAGATGGCGCTGCAGCTCGACATATACATTGTCGCGTCCGAGAATCCCGCAAAGCCGCCGCACACATTCGATTCCGCCTTCAACGCCGCGACGCCCAAGCGCGTGTGCCAGCGGGCCTTCGTCGCCGCCAGTCAGGCAGACTAGGCCAGCCGAATGTTCGGCGAGCTCTTCGGCGGTGATCGAGCCTTCGCCTTTCGCCGCGCGCAATTTCATGCGCGTGATCAAACGGCAAAGATTCTGATAACCAGCCCGCGATTTGGCCAGCAGCGCATAGCGAAAGCCTTCAACGGAAGTAACTTCAGCCCCGATATGCGCGCGAATGTTATTTTTCCGCGCAGCAAGATGAAAGCGCGGCGCGCCATAAACTCCGTCGCAATCCAGCAACCCCATAGCAGGAAATTCCAGCGCCGCCGCCCGCGCCACCAAATTTTCAGGCAGCGAAGCCCCCTCCAGAAAACTGAAAGCCGAGCGCGCATGAAGTTCGATGTACATGCATTTGGAATAAGGTTTTTAACTGTCATCCCGAACCCGCTTCAGCGGTGAGGGATCTGCATTAGCCGTCGCTGTTGCCGTTGCCTTTGCGTTGCCGTTGCCTTTGCTGTTGCATTTGCCTTTGTCTTCGTAGGGGCGGGGCTTGCTCCGCCCGCCGATGTAAAACCCACCACATCCTTCGCCAAGGCCTCCGCTTTTGCAGTTGTTCTCGTAGGGGCGCCGCTTGCCGCGCCCTCTGACGGCCTCCCGGTAAAATCAAAACCCGTACAACCGCGGACTCCCTGGAATGACAACATTTTGGTCTTTTTCACAAACGAATCAGTCGTACACTCCGCCAATCGACCCATCTACCCGCCGCCCGCTCATAAATCGCCCGATAAACACCGCGCGAAACCGCGTTTTCTTTGTTCACCGCAAACAATTTCGATTCCTTCGCCCGCGCCAGAGGGAACTCAATCTCAAGATCCCATTCATCCTGATTCCAAGGATCCTCCGTCCACCAATCCCCGGAATTGCGCCACGGCCCCGAAGCCGCAATCACTTCCCCGCACACGCCATTAAAAAGGACGCGCACAGGCACATCCGCGCGGACTTCCACCCGCGCCGCCAACGCCGGACGAAACGCGCGCAAAGCAATCACCGGAGCAAGAGACGCCTGCGCCGCCAGACTGCCCGGCAAAATCATCCGCAACCGCCGCAGGATCGAAACGCTTCATCGCAAAAGCCAGCGGGCGATGCGTATTCACCGGCTCGGGCGCGCCGATATTCGCCTCGCCCACCAAATGACGCGTGCGCGCCATCGTGATTTCCAGCTTCTCGGGATCAGGCGAAAGCGGCTGGAACAATCCCGATTGCGCAAATCGCGTACGCGCCGGCTCGGCGGTCATCTCGATTTTCGCGATGGGCGAAACCGGCGGATCCGCTTCCAGATGCAGCCGCCAGAGCCGCAAAAGCGCCTTCGCATCGCGCATCGGAAGCGGCAATCGCAGCGTGGATTCGTAAATGGAAGGCGCAGGCTGCGCCGCCGCGGAATTTTTCCGCCCCGATTTCTTCCGCATCGAATTTCTCTGCAGAACGCTCTCATCCGCGACGGGAAAAATTTCCTCTTCGCCGGGCTCGAGCTTCATTTTCAGGCGAATCTCGTTGGTCGCCAGCGCCCGCGCCGAAAGCCTCGCGCAAAGCTGATCGAGCAGCCGCCCAAGAAGAAACGCCAGCGGCTCGAGTTCGCTCACCGGAGTATCAAGCTCCAGCGCCTCTTCAAATTGCGTGGCGCCTTGCGCGGGAATCAAGCGCCCGCACATTCGCCCCGCGCGCCAATTCCTGCATGCGCACGCCTTCCTGGCCCAGTCGCTCAGAAAGCTGCGCCACCGGCAGCGCCGCCAGCGCCGCGCAAGTGCGCACGCCCCAGCGGTCCAGCGTCTCGCGCATCTCCGCCGAAAGATGCAGCGCCGAAACCGGCAAACCGCCAAGTCGCTGCGCTTCTTCTTCGGGCGCAAGCAGCGTCACGCCGGAAAATCCGCGCGCCGCAAGCTGCGCCGCTTCGGGATTCGAAGCCACGCCCACATTCGCGCTAAATCCAAATTCCGCCGCCCGCGCCGCCAAACGATGCGCCAGATTTTCGAGCGAGCCAAAAAGCGCCGCCAGCCCCGCCAGATCAAGCGCGATCGTATCCGCAGCCGTATCTTCAATCCGCGGGCTGAATGCCAGCGCCAAATCCACCAGCGCCGCATGAGCCGCCGTTTCCTGCGCGGCCGAGCGGCGGCGAATCTGCAAGCCGGGAAACTGCTCCGCTTGCAGCTTGGTCATTTCCAGTCGCAAACCGAGCCGCGCCGCTTTTTCATTCACAGCAACAATCGTCAAAAGCGGAGGATTACCGTCCAAAATGCCGGCCGGCTGCGCGCGCAGCTCCGGCTCGGCGCGCAAAGCCGACTGCAGAATGAAATGAGGAATGTGGATGCAAGCGAAAGGCATGGGAAGTTCCGTGGATAAAGGTCCTCAAGGTTTCGCGGATTTGGTAGCCCGTCCGGAAATAAAGTTTCTTCCGCGCCGCCGTTTTCCGGTGAGATCCATCCAGGCGGCTTCGGTCTCGTAAAGGCAGCCGCCGTTCGGCGCTGCCAATTTATCCGAAGACGAATTCATTGCCGCGGATTCGGCCGCCTCAAAGCGGCTGCGCAGCACTTCCGCGCGAATCCGCAAGCCGCCTAGAAGAAACTGCTGCGGATTTTTCATCCCGCCGTTTTTCCGTGCCGGACGCCGCCGCAGCGGCAACCGCCGCCGCGGAATTCCATCGCGCCGCTTCCATCTCCAGCCGCAGCACCAGCGACGCGCAACTCTTCGCGCAAGACTCCTGCTCCAGCAAAAGCAAAACCGTCGCCGTGTTCTCCACCATGCGCCGGAAACGAAACCACGCATTCAAAGGCACGCGCCGCACCGTCGTCCCCGGCAAATCGCTCAGGTCCAGCGCCACCAGCCCAAATCCTCCGCCGTGCAGCAGCAAATCCGCCCCGCGCAGCGCCTGCTCGATATTGCTGCAGCGCACCAGCAGCAATCGCCCGAGCGTCACTCCCGCGGCCTCAGCGCCGCAGGGATCAAATGCATCGCGCCCATCCACAACCGCGCAGGATTCCCCACGCCGCGTCAATCCCGCCAGCAGGGAAACCAGAAAGCTCATCCGCCCCGAGCCCGCCGCGCCGGTAATTTCCGTCAAGCAGCCGCGTGGCAGACCACCGGTAAGCCGGTCAATCTCCGCAATGCCGGAAGCCGCCATCTCCGGCAGCGCCGCACGCCGCACGGCAAAGGGAGCGGAAACTTTCCCGCGCAAAGAATCTTCGAGCTGGGAGCGAAGAGCAGCGAGAGTCATGGGAGCAACCTGGGCGAAGGAAGGGAAACTATTTTCGCTTTTTCTTCTCCTTGCGGGATTCTCCCCCTCTCGCCTCTCCTTGTCAAGTGCGGGGTCAAGTCCCGGGCAAAATACGGGTCGAATGCCGGTACTGTACTGGTCAAGCTGACGACTTAGCGGATATGTCTATATTCCGTGGCTGTGCGCTCAGGTTTTCAATTTGAAACATTTTTAAATCCGGTTGCAAATTTTGCGTTTCTATGTGTTAAGTTGTAGCCCGCCAGGGGTGGTCTTGGGTCAGGGTTTAGTTTTCAAAAAGTTTGCCTATCGAAGTGCGTCCGGAGCAGTGAGCCGTCCACTCTGGTCTCACAGCTGCTCGTGCGCTTTTCGATCTCGGGCGAAAAATTAAATGGAGGAACAAATGAAGAAGCTGTTGGGAGGCTTGGGTCTTCTGACCCTGATGGCCTTCTCCGTCTTCACGGTGCCGAGTCAGGCGGCTGCCGCGACGAAGAAGATCACCGTCACTCCGAAATATCAGTATGACGTGAGACAAGAAGTCACATTGAAAGGAACGGTTTCCGAGGTCGTGAAGAAACCAAACGTCGGCACGCTTGCAGGTACGCATCTAATGCTGGCGACGTCCTCCGGAACTATCGACGCGCATATCGGATCCTACGCGGGCAGAGACAAGCGGCTTGATTCTTTGACGCAAGGCCAGTCCATCTCAGCCGTCGGCGTAATGATGAAGGTCAAGAACAACCAGGTCTTTATCGTGCGCACGGTCGAAGCAGACGGCCAAACCTACACGGTCAGAAATCAACGGGGATTCTTCGTTGGTCCGGCTTCGCCTCGCGCCAAGGCCAATAGCCGTATCGAAGGAGGTCTGCGATGAACCGCAAAGCCCTATTGAGCCTCCTCATCGTTGTCCTTGTTGCATCCTTCGTATCTGCGTGCAGCAGCAGCAAGAAGGCTCCGCTCGTGATTACAGTCGCGTTGGCGCCTGCGCCTCCTGGTTCACTGGAAGTCAGTTTTTCCACGCAGCTCGGGGCTCAGGTGGTGAATGACACCGCTGCAGCGGGCGTGGATTGGGCGGTTACCTGCACCAGCGCCGATTGCGGTTCATTCTCTCCGGCACATACCGCGAGCGGCGGCGCGACTACCTATACGGCTCCGGCGACGGTTCCAACGGGCGTCACGGTTACGGTCACCGCGACCTCGACAACCGATGCCACCGCGTCACAGAGTTCGGCCATTACGATCACCCCGCTTGGCTCAAACGCCAGCTTGACGATGAACGGCCAGTACGCCTTCCTTGTCACTGGTGTTGACGCCAATGGCTTCTATTCCGCGGTCGGAAGTATGACCTCGGACGGCAATGGCAACATCACCGGCGGCGAAGAGGATTTCGAAGATCCGCTGACCGATTCCGAAATGAACTCGATGCTGGGCACCTATACGATCGGTCCAGATGGACAAGGGACGATTACCGTTACGGTCAGCGACCCCAGTCTCGGTGTCGGCGGCGTGCAGACGTTCGGCGTCACCATGACTACGAGCGTGTTCGACTCGACATCGGGGCTCACCTCCAACGTGCATGCCTTGATCACGTCGCTTGACTCGAGTGCGACCTCATCGGGTACGCTCGACTTGCAAGATTCCGCCGAGTTCTCGTTTGGGGTTCCTGCCGGCAGCTTTGTATTCACGACGGCTGGATGGGACCTAGGCACTTCCGCCTCAACGACCTCTGGCGGCGTCTTGGTTCTCGACGGCGCGGGCAATCTCGCTACCGGAAGCCTCCTGGATTTGAACGATGCCGGTACTTCGGGCACGTTTGATTTCTCGGGCGGCACCTACACGACAGCTTTGGACGGGAACGGCCGAGGAGCGTTCACTTCCCTCGGTCTGAACTACGTGTTCTACTTGGTCAACTTTAGGGTCTTCCGAGTCGTCGAGACTGATGCCACCTTCACGACTGGCGGCTCACTCTACGCCGCGGCTGCTCCGGCCTCGTCCTCGGGATTCGATGTTACCCAGCTCTCGGGCAACTTCGTCTTCAATGAGAACGGGCAGGAAGCTCCGCTCGGCCCAACCGCATTTGTGGGACAGCTCGACACGGATGGAGCCGGCAACATCAGCAGCGGATTCAGTGACATCAATGAAGCTGGAACCGTCACCAATGGCGCTGTCGCGGGCACCTACGCCGTACCCGATCCAACGGAGCCACGCGCCATCGTTACCATAACGTCTGGGAACACGGGTGACATTTCGAATGTCATCTTATACTTAGCCGATCCGGCGAACAATTTTCTCGATCCAGACGGCCCGCTCATCGGTTCCGGTGCACTGTTGATGGATAGCGATGTCAACGCAAACGGGACCGGACTGGTCGTCGAGCAATCGCCGGCTACGTTCCAGGGAAACTTTGCGATTGGCCTTTCGGCCGACACAGAGCAAACCTTTGAATCCGACCTGATTGGGCAAGGATTCTCTGACGGAACTGCGAACATCGCGGGCACCGCGAGTTTCAGCTCCGTCGGGAACCCGCCCGCGATTGACGTCCCGGTTGCGTTCACCTTCGTAGCCGATCCGACAGTCCCAGGCCGCTTCACGGGAACGCTTACCGTCAATGGCGGCGGGGCCCTCACGATGGTTTACTACCAAGTGAGCAGCACACAAACCGCTGTGATCGAGGTTGACTCATTTGAGGTTGTGGACGGCTATCTGATCCACCAGTAACCTCTAACCGGGAAGGGCACGGCCGGGTTACCGGCCGTGCCCGCTCCCAATTCCTCTCCAACTACACTTTCAATACACCCGCGCTGTTCGTGTATGCGTGCAACATTGTCGGCGCGATTTTCCACCGTAGCGCCGGCCGCTTGCCGGCGTCTTTTACGGTGTAACTTACCAAGAGCAGTTACTAGGAATCCTCTGACACACTTCCGCGCTGTAGGACAAAGCACGCCGAATGGTTTCTTATCGAGCGGAATCTACAATCTAGGCAGGCACAGCACTCGCAGCAACAACAGCAACTCTTAACCCCTGAATCTGCACGAGACCGACGGCGCCCACAGGCCTCTTGGCCTGCAAATTCTTCGACGGAATCCCCGTTCGCGCGAAGGATTTCTCGCAATCCTGAATCGAAGGCCCGCGCATGTCGCCTTCCATAAACGCCAGGCCCGGGCAGCGCGTGCACCCCGAAACGTGCCCGCATCCCGAGCAGGTGTGCAAATCGCGCACGCGGATTGAGCGCACTTCGTTCATTTGCTCGGAATCCTGCCAGATGTCCACGAAGCGCTGGCGGCGGACGTTGCCGGTGGGCAGCGGGAATTGCACGCAGGGATAGACGTCGCCGTAGGGCGACACGTAACACGCGGTGTGACCTGCGCTGCAGGGCAGGGAATCCATTTCGTCTTCGCCCGCTTTGGCGGACGGGCGGCAAAATGTCTCGACGTCGCCGACGAGAGTGCTGTCGTGAAATACGCGCTGAAGCGAGGCGCGCTCGATATTCAGATTCAAAATCCCGCGATCCCCGTCCATTTTCGGGGTAATCGTGGGATCGATGGTGAACTCGACGTCCAGTTCCTTCGCCAGCGCCTGCACGCCGGGATAATCCTGCATATTCTGGAGCATCAGGACGTTGGCGATGGTGGTCTTCAGTCCGTACGATTTCAGGAAGCGAATCGCGTCAATCGAGCGCTTCAGCGATCCCGGCACCTTGGTAATCGCATCGTGAACTTCGGCGCGATGCGAATAGATGCTGATCTGGATATTTTCAACCGCGAGCTCGCGCAGCCGCTCGGCTTCGCGCTCGCGCACCAGGATGGCGTTGGTCTTGAGGCGCACGGCGAACATCAGCTCGCGCGCGTACTCGAGAATCTCGAAGAAGTCCTTGCGCAGGAAAATTTCGCCGCCGCTGAGCGTGAGGAAGAGAACGCCGGCAGCGGCCATTTCATCGAGGAGGTTCTTGATCTCGGCGGTGGTCATCTCGCCGTGATCTTCGTGGTCGAGATAGCAATGGACGCAGCGCTCGTTGCAGCGGTAGGTGAGATCGACCTGCACGCTGAGCGGAATGCCCAGTTCGAGGGCCTTGACGCCCATTTCCTCCATCAAGGAGCTCATGAAGCCCCCTGTTGCGCGGCGCGCTCGGACGATGCGGCGGCGATGGGCGCATCCGAAACGACGAGAATGCCGTGGCCTTTCATTTCTTCGACGAGAGCGTCGGCGTCGCGCTGCGCTTCTTCGCGCGTGACGTCGAATTCCGCGCAGACGCGCTGCGTCACAATTTCATCGAGCGGCGTGGATCCGTCGGCCGCTTCCCAGATCACGGTGGCGACTTCATTGAGAGTGAAAAGAGTGGAATCGTGGCCCGACATGATCATAGTTTCGGCGCCGAGCCGGCGGGCGGCGATTTGCTTGCTGCGCGCGACGTACCGCTTGCCCGCGCTCACCCGATCATCTCCCAAACTCTAGCGTCCGGCACAAATGTGAGGCGCTTCACCGGCACGCGTGCCACGAAATCGCAGGCGGATTGAAATACCGGAATCACGGTCTCCGGATCCTCGGCAAAGAAGAGGATATTCGTCAAGAGCGCGCGCGCCGCTTCAGCCTTATCCACGGCTTCGATTTTGTTTTGCGGGCCCTGCGCGAGTAAAAAGAGCGTGGCGAGCGGCGCGGAAACATTTTCTCCCACGCGAGCGAGCTCTCCGGCGAAGGGAGTTCCGTAGGCGCGATAGCCTTCGTCCTCGCGGCGGACGTAGGAAATCTCGTCGGTGAGGACGGCCGCATCAGGTGGGGCGAGGCGCGAAATTGTAGTTTTGCCCGCGCCGGAGACGCCGGCGAAAAGAAATGCTCTGCCGTTGCGCACGACGCTTGCCGCGTGCACCAGAAAGCCGCCCTGGCCCGCGAGCACCAGCGTGTGCACAATGCGCAAGACCGAATCCATCGAATACGGATTCGGCGTCTGCTGGATGCGCCCGCGCCGCGCTGTGGGGTCCCATTCCGCACGAAAATCGCCGCGCTGGAACGACCAGCCGCGCGCCTCGCGCTTCACGGTTACGTCGGCTTCCGGATCGGAGCCCGGCGCGGCAAGGTCAATTTCAAAATCGAATTCGGCGCGCTCGGGGCGGCCGACGAATCCCGCATAGCGGTTCTCGAGTAGCTTCACGAAATCGCGATCGGCGGTATGCACGCGTACCGGCACACCACCCACTTCAATGACAATATTGTGGCGCGAATCCGAGGCGATCAGCTCTTGCACAAGGCAACTCGTTCCGGCCGGGGAGTGAACATATCATGTAGGCGCACCAGGACGCGCGCGGCGGTGGTAGAACGCTGCGCCATGGCGGCGAGCAGTCTTGCTGCGGGATTCAATCTGCGTTGCGGCTCCCGAGCGGCGCGGCCGCGCTCGATTAGGACTACGGTGCCGAGTAATTCGTCTGCGTGCAACGGCTCGTCAGTGGCTTGTTGTGAATCGCCACGTGTGAGTACTGGCGGTATCACGGCTGAAGATGCTGGGCTGAAGCCCAGCGCTACACTGGGACGGCCGACGTTTGTAGCTGCGGGCTTTTGCCCTACACTTGCGGGGGCGCTTACTACGCGGTGCGCCACCAATCTTCCGGCTCGCTCCGCTACCGCAATCTCTCCTCGCTGAATCTTCTCGACGGCGCGGCGTTCCACCACCAGCACATCTCCTGGCCACACGGCCGGAATCATGCTCGTACCCGTGACGCGGACGCGCACGCGGCCGAACGTCCGGACGACCTCGCCGGCCAATTCGCACCCGACTGCGTTCGCGTTGTCGCGGAACTGGCTCATGAGCGCTTGCGATTGAAGCGGCACTGCGCCTGCGTGGCGCGGATCTTTCCGCAGGAGAGCGCCATAGTCTCGAAGACGCGCTCGTGGCGGACCTCGGGCTTCTTGTATGGCCGCTTCTCCCGCGCCTTCTCCGCGCCTGGTTCCTGAGTCTCGTTCTGCACTCGTCCGCGTGTTGTCATATCAGTTCAACCCCGATCGTTTAAACTGCGCGGCTCGCCATTCACGCCGCATCATTGCCCATTACCGCAAAGCCGCTCGCGTCACACGGGCCCGCAAGTTATTGCTCTCTATGGAAATCCTCACTCGCCGCTTCGCATTTCTTTCTCGCCTGGCTGTGTCTTCCGCGTCGCGCCGTCCATTCGCCCAGCGGTTCCTGGCTATTGGATTGGTTCGACGCACAACTGGTTACCCCCGGCATTTAGTGCAAAGTAGCTTGTGACGCCTGAATAGCGCAACCGCCACTTCCGCCGGTGCCGCAAGTCTGCGGGGTCGTGGTGAGCGGTGAAAAGTAGACCTGGGAAGCGCCCGGCTCAGTTCCGCCGGGAACCTGGTTGTCGATGATCACGGCGCTGGCGCCGCCCGCCACCGCCATGCCCGCGCTGGTTGCCGCGGGGATGGTGAAGGGCGACGTCTGGGGGAGCATAAAGGACATCAGGCATCCCGCTGCTGCCGTACAGCCGGAGGACGAGCCCCCGATGGTGGCCAGCGCAGCCGTCGTCACACTGACGAAAATCAGGTCCGTCGAGTTATTGGAGTTGAAGAACTCAGTGACGTCGGAGCAAGTTGCCGCTCCGTTGGTTAGCACTGGTCCGGTTGTGGCTGTTGTTGCCATCGCGTTGCTGGTGATCGCGATCTGGTACAGGGTAGGCTCGTGGGTAACGGTTGAGGTTCCGCAAACGTAGAGGTTTCCGCTCGGGCTGCTCGAGTTGGCCGAGGTGAAATAGGCATTGTCGAACGCGCCGGCATAGACCGGAGCAGTTGCGACCGAGGTGCTAATCTGCGCACTGGTTGTGGCTCCGGTAGTATTGGCAAAATTGACGGGAAACTGCCAAACGCGCGAACGGTTTGCTACGCCTGCTGTGTCGTTGGCGCCAAATACATAGGCCTGTCCAGCCGTGCCATCCACGATGGGTGAATCCACAATGCCACCGTTTGTGGTGACGGTCAGCGCCGTCGACTTATTGACGGCCGTCGCCACCCCAGCGGTCGAGCAGGGCGTGGCCACCGCGCTGATCGTGCATGCCACGTTATAGAAAAAGCCTCCGGAGTCGCCGGCGAAAACCCGTCCCGAGACACTGTCATAGATAGCGCCGTCCACGATATTGTTGGCAGTCAGCGTGACCCACGGATTCCCGACCTCTGTGGGAGTGCCGCCGAAAACGCCGGTGAACTTATGTATATTACCGGTGTTGTCGGCGACAAATAGAACGTCGCTGTTGTAATCGTAGTAGGGAGGTGAATTGGTGTCGTTCACACCGTTCGCAAACGCCAGCGTTAACATGCAGGAGCTGGCGGTGTTTTTGCAGCTTGCGTAACCGCTCCCAGTCGTCGCAGTGAGATCCGGCGAAGGCGCATTCGTCGTGGTGCTGTACGTGTTGCCTTGGCCCGCGACCCATCTCAGCAGTACCAAGCTTGCGCCGCTGCCTGACGAGTGGATGAACGCGATCTGTAAGCCATCGAGCGAAAGAACGGGCGAAGTCAAGACCGTTCCGCCTGTGTTGTACGCCCAATAAATCTGCGGCGCTGTTCCCGTGCAGCCGCTATACAGGTTGTCGTATGCTATGATGCTCGCCTGCGCGTTCGAGCCACCGCTCCCACCCGCCAGCGTCTGACCAGTGCCGTTGGTGCTCAATGCAAAATTGCCGCCCGCACCGGCCGTCTTCGACGTAAAACTCGCAACGGAACCAGAAACGGCTGCGGTCACCGCCGAGTTCGGGGCGCAGGCGTTGCCGCCGCACGAGCCGTTAACTGCCGCCACCAGGTCCGTCGCTTCAGCTGCGGTGCTGCCGCCGGTGTAGACGCAGAGATTAACGCCGTTGCAAGAGCCCGCCGACGTGTGCCACACATACGTCGTAGGGCCGACTGTTGTCGTCGTTCCTGCGCCGGTCACCCCAGTGAATGTATCGGTCCCGTGTGGTGTCGTCGTCGTCGCGGGCACAGAGCCGGTGTTGTAAACTACAAAATCAGGCTGCGTCGCCGAGGCGCAATTCGCGGTGCTCACGTCGAAGGAGAACTTCGCCGGAGATCGACCCGCACCCACGGTGGCAGCGACCAAGCCCGTGGAGCCGTTGCCCATGTTCAGGCTCCAGTCGCCAGTCAATGCGCTCTCGTGATTCCGTCGAAAAGGATCCCCCCAGCTGTTGCTACCATTGTTTACGCCAACACCCGCGCGCCGGAAGTGTTGCTGAAGGTAACGCGGTTCGGATTGCAGCTGGAAGGCCTGCATCAGGGAGCGCGGCGCGGAATAGATCATGTGCCGGTGGCTCCAGTCGGTCACGAGCGAGATTCGATTGTGCTGTGGCGCTTGCCCCGAGAGACCCACTGCTAGAATCAAAACTGCAAAAATACCTGCGCCAAAACGCCGAATCTTCTGCGTTATCTTTTCCATTTCAATAGCTCCCAAGCCGCGCGAATCACGCGGGTGTCACCCCAGTATCACCCGGAACCCGCGCCTCGCTTGACCCCGACCCAACATCGGTGACCTAAGCGATAAGTGTGAACGTGCACGCGTCTGCTTCATTGCCGAAGCAGCACGCCGAGAGATACTTCTGCCTGTGGAACTCAGAACGTGGCTGGGTAGGACTGTAACTATCTGCGTAGCGCGCGATCAACGCTCGTGTTCCCTCCACGCCGGATCCGCTTCTCTCTGCTACGGACCCCTGCGCTCCCAAACTAACACGGATCTGCGATGGAGCTGCTTCGTCCGCCAAGCATAATACTCTCGAAGAATGATGATGTCGAGACGATATGCAATCCGCCTGCGGCGCAGTTGGGGCCAAGCATCATCGGCTGCTGGCTCTGGTTCAACAACACCCACGCCGTCGCTCGGTCCGATGGCTCGTTCGTGGATGGCACCTTTAATGCGCGGTGGGTTCTGGCCGATTCGGTGCAGCGAGTCTGTACGATCACGTGGCCGAAGTCGGTCGATCGCGTAACGCTCTCCGCCGATCTTCAGCACCTGAATGGCGGTAACCAGTACGGCTTTTCGCTATCGGCCACGCGCACGGCCTGGAGCAAACTTGGCGCGATGGGCGGCATGGCTGGAACGTGGCAGTGGTACAACGGCGTCAGCGTCACGATCGATCCGAACGGCAGCGTCACGGCGGTTGGTTCTCCGCTTCGAGCGCATTGGAACGTGGTGGATGCGGCCCAGCGCATTTACAATATAGTCTGGCCCGAGCCCGTTGACACGCTGACGCTTTCACCCGACACGCTGCGCCTCACCGGCGGCAATCAATACGGCGTCACCACAGGCGGTACAAAAACCGCCTCCTGCCCGGGCGTCTTCTAGCATCACTTTTCTCGGGGAGTTGCAAAGGCAGCACAAACAACATTTCGCGATACTCCTGTCAACGCGAGAGCTTACAAGACCTCGAAGTTTTTCGGTGGTCTTCTTTATTTATTACCTGGAATGAGCGTTTTGATGACACCGGGAGCACAAGGTGATGAGATTCGATTCTGCATCCCCACCAAGCTGACTTCTCGAGCGGATGTGGTGCACTTGAAGGTCCGCAAGAGTTCCGCAGCTCTGGCACCGCCACCCATCCCGCTCGAGCACCTGGTGCCACAGTTTTCGATAGGAAGCTGGGCTGAGCTTTAGTCTAGGCCGCTTGAGACGCGGCCGATTCATGAGGCAGTTCGCATCTGCTCGGGTACTTCCACCTTCTGAGCGCGATGGGGGCTCAATGTTCTACACGTTCACAACGTTCACGCGCCCCGTTCTACTGGATGGTTTAAATCCCTGTGTTTAAATGTGTTAGCCTTTCTCCGCGCTCACACGATCATCGCAACCTTTTACCGGTCGCTCGTCGTGAATTTTCCTGTCGAAAAGTGGAATATGTGCGGTCGACGAGCGGCGGGGTTGGCGCGGGGTGGGATCGATGAACCGAAGACCTGCTGTTAGCCCGAATTCCTCACACAGCGCACACGGTGCTCCGCCGTACCCGTGATCTAGCCCTGAAAGGGTTGCGATGTGGGTTCGGTCGATCCCCAACTGGCGGGCAAGCTCGTGAATCTTTCTCCGAAAAGCTTGTGTGACTCTCACGCCTCGACCCAGGTTCCCCAGAGTCTCGGATTTGATCCCGAGAGACTTCACGATCGCTCCGGCTTTGCGGGCCTTCAGCCGAGAATCATCGCCACGGTACTTCAGCGTTTCGTTAATTTGGTTCGCAACGCCGCCCATAAGTATTTCACTAACCCTGCCACCGTGCGGCAGTTGCTCGTGACAAATGCCGAACAACGCTTCTACACCCAGCCACTCCAGCTCGAGGCATCGCTCGACTCGGGCCTCGCGATCCCGCTCCTGTAAAAGCGCTATCAGATCTACTTGTTCCTGTTCATCTCCTGCGAGAGGCGCAGTCAGGACGCGGGCGAGTTGCCGGCCTCGCGGAGTCATGTCATCTAGATTGCAAGATTGCATTCGAAAATCGCGGACCGCAGGATAATGTGTGAGCCGGAACACCAACAAGCGCGGCTGAAATTCCTCCGTGATCCGCCGCATTTCTTCGCCAGTCAATGGCTTCAGCTCTTTCAGGCTTGGGAGAATCGACAGGGCGATTGCGCGAGAACTGAGCGCCGTATCATCGGGCAGCTGACGCGAACAAATTACTTTAAAACCGTATGTCGAGTAGATTCTGCCATTGCGCACTACCGGGATTCCTCGTGTGCTGCCGGTGCGAAGGAGACGAAGAATGTCCGAGTCAGCCCTTGACCCGCAGACCTCAAGCTCGTCGATGAACAGGGTGGGATCCAACGAATCCACAAGCTGGTAGAGAGCGGCGGCGCGGATATCTCCGACCAAAAGCGCGCGCCGGCAAACGCAGCTCAATAACCGAAGCAAGGTTGTTTTCGCGCTGCCCGGGGGCCCGACTAGCCAGAGATACGGAACCGAATCAAAAAGGTCCGGGAACCAAACAGCTAAAATGAAGGATTGAACGAGCAAGAAATCGCGATCGGAAATTTCCACGAACTCTTTGATCAGCGTGCGGAGGTCCGATAGGAGCTCTTTCAGCTCGCCACAAGGGCGAATTCCTTTCGGGAGCGTCAAATGTGATAAGAGACCGGCACTTTCGCTCGGCGGCTCATAGATCTTTCCACGGTGCTCAACCTGCTGGATGATGGCGTGCTCGCCGTCGCGCCAGTCCAAGAAAACAAGCCGCTCGGCGTCTTCCGGGTCTCGAATTGTTTCGACAAGTCTGCAGCGGTACTGCGCCTCCTGGTCGAGGGCTAGCGCTCCGGTCACGATTATGCGCTGCGATTTTCGATTCGCTGGGTCGTCGTTCCGTAGATATCGCGAGCCGTCAGCAAGGTAGAGGCCGCGGGTTATAGCAGGCGCCAAATTAGTCTGGCGAAGGACAGATTGATCGAGAAATCCTTTCATAATGTCTCCCGTGAAGCTGCGTCTTAATCGAATCTCCGCTTGTCACCAGCATCCTCATCCTCTCGAGAGCCGCATCCAGATCCAGCGCCGCCCACGTTCGATCAACTCGGAACTGCCCGCCATCTTAATGTCTGTCTAGAAACGAAAAACGCCGGGCGATGAGTGAGAAATCATTCGCACCGGCGTGCTAACTTTTTATCGAAACCTAGAAAGCGTAGCTTACATGATAATCAGGCAGCGATCAACCCTTTGCATCGATCCATCCACGACTCGTTTGGAAGCTGCGGAGCGAAACCCTCCGAGAGCGTGGTCGCGCGCCCTCCACGATTGCTTTATGGTTTTTGGCGATGAAGATGCCTAGCTCCGTGACAGCCCGCGCAGAGCGTGATGAGATTCTCTTCGGCATCACCCCCCAACCGGCTGCGCGGGCGGAGGTGGTGTACCTGAAGATTTTGCGCTGTGCCACAATCTTGGCAGCGCCACCCGTCGCGCGCGAGCACCTCGCGGGAGAGTTTGCGATACGCCTCGGGTTCAAGCCTCAGTCGCGACTGCTTCCCTCTGAGCCGGTTCAAAGCTGTTCCTCACGATTTCCAACAAATGCAGTCTCTGCGCCACAGGAAGAAAGTCGATGAGACGAGTGAGCGACAAGAACAACGGGCCTTAGGGTTATCTTCCAGGCTTGCTCCTGCCAAAAAGTCCGCGCAGATCATCTCTAGGCAATAGCCCCGCGATTTGTCCGTTCCGAGCATCAACGCCGCGGTCTCGAGCGCCTGCTCGATCACCGGTAGTTGGCTCTTGTACACCTTGAAGTAGAGGATCTCCCACGCCTCTGTTTCTTTCCCGGTGAGATGCTTTTCCACCTCGTGCTTGAACTCTTCTTTGGGCAACTCTGCGCCCTGTGCACCCAGGTTGCACAATCGAATTGCTGCCCGTCCCGCCGCGCCACCTTCACCAATTCCGTCGCCTTCGACCAGCCCACCTGCTTCAGGTGTGGTTTCGGGATCCGCGGCAGATGTTCGTGGATGGTCATCAGGTAGTAGGCCTTGCGCCGTGACTCCGGAAAGCGCTTCTCCAGGAAATCATCGAAGGATTTGAGATTGTCGAGCCGCCAATATTGCCCCGAGCGGACCTCGCACAAGTAGCGGCCGAGCTCCACAAACCGGGTATCGCGCTCCCGGTCAACGGCCCTCTCCCAGCCCAAGATTTCATCAATCTTGGCCAGAACAAACAGAGCCCTGCGGCGGTTGAGCTTCGGGGCCACCAGCGGTCTTCCATTAGTCGTCAAGGTGGTCAAGCCAATCAAGGTCGCTGGCTCCTGGCCGGCGGATCAGATTCGCGTCGATCAACGGCTGGTTGTTGAGACACAGCCCCAGATGAGGACAGCTCACGCAGCCGTTCATAGGAAACCGGATGCCGCTGTGCGAAACAAACTGGCCGGCTTCGATCTGAGCAACTGTGGTTTCAACCAGCCGGCCGTACTCCCGCCGTTGTTCTTCGGAAATCGTGGCCCGGAGGTATTGAATCTCGGGCTGATTCTTGCGTACGAACACGACCACGGCGACTTCGGGTATACCGCTGATCCAGGAGTAGCAAATCAACTGAGGATCGAGTGCCAGCAATCCCTCGGGCTCTTCGGGATAACGGCTCGTGGTGGTTTTCCAATCGATGAGGCAGGGTGTTCCATCGAGCTCTCCGAGGGCATCGATGTAGGCAACGAATTCGTTGTTTCCGGGAAGCGACCGGATCAGCTTCACTTGCAGATCCCTTTGCGGCCAGGGAATGTGAACGCGATCATCCTGGGCGAACTTCTGGAGCAGATGGACTCCTTGATGGACCAGGCGATCCCAGGAATCGCCTTTCTTGTATTCAAACGGAGCGTCTCGATACGCACCCCATTCCTTGAAGAGCACGGCACTCGGATCCTCCCGGCAGAAGTAGGCGCCCAGAGCCTTCTCAAACGAGCGGCCGAAGACCATCGCGGCCCGTGTTTCTTTTTCTTGCCAGCCATCGAGATACTGGTAGCGATAGCTGCGCGGACAGCGAAGGAACTGGCTAATCTGTGTGTGGCTGTAGATCATCGTCGTTCTCCTGTCGGCTGCCAGTTTCGAGAGTGGCAAGCTCTTCCCAGTCTCCGGCCGGTGCAAACGCTTCGAAATTGAGGAAGGAGCGGCCGTTGCGCGTCGTGCGGGAGGTGCGGACGACGCCGGTAAGGCCCACAAGCGCCTTCTCATCCACCTCATCGCGAGCAAAAAGGTCCAGGTCGTAGCCAAAATCCCGGAGGAACCAGTTCAGTTTCCACAGAGCTTTCGGTGTGCCATACAGACGCCCGGAGATGTTCTGACCGGACAATGGCTTCGGCTCAAGAACCGAAAAGCGAAGTGCGAAGAAGGGCTTCTGCGGATGCCAGCGATAGGAGGCCTGCTCGACGCGAGCGAGAAACAGTCCTTCGAGCAGATCGTCGGCGCTCTGAGATTCCAAGTGCAAGCCCGGAAAATGGCGTTTCATTGCTGTACCTCCTTCGGTTGAGCATACGAGTTGAGTTTGCAGACCAACCCAGCCCGGTCTTCTTTCGCCGCTTTCGCGAGATGGGAGATGAAGGACTCGACCAGATCACGAGCTGGCTTCCTTGAGGGTTTCAGTGCCGCAGAAGTCCGCAGCATAGGCCTTCACGAGCGCGGGATCGAGATTGTGCTGGCGGATCAAAAGGCAGAGTTGGTCCCGCAGTCGGGGTTGGCCATGACTCGAAGCCATTTCCGTTGCCGGAAACAGGCGCGGCAGGCTTGGGATGTGAGGCTGGCGTGGGCGGCGAGAGGGATCCGAGCTCTTCGACGGAGCAGAGGCCGATGCCATACGCTTTGCGGAGGGCGCGATTGACAGCACGGGTCTCAGCCACCCGCATCTCGGCGCCGCGGACCAAGGGAGACAGTTTGAGGGATCGGCGTCGCCATAGCCGACGAATCCTTTACCATTTTTGGATTTGTAAACCGTTGCTTTGAATGACCAGCGTGCAGCGATGGGGTCACAGAACTCCGGAACTGCATACACATCAATGCCGGCACAATAATGCCGTTTGGCTAACCTTAGGAGCCCCATGTGCGTGACATACCACCCACCCTGAAGGAGCAGCATGTCGCGCATGGCAATCGAGAAGCCGAAGGACCGAGTTATCTCCCTCAGTGAACGCACCTGTAGCGGATCGAGGGCGTCGCCCCATACTTGTTTGGCCAACCTGCGATTGCTCGCGACCAAATGTTGGTGCTTAGAGTGTTTGCTCATAATGCCTCCGGTAGTGTAACGGTACCATAGCACTACCATTATGTCAAATGAAATAGTGGGGCCCGACGCTGGATAGCTGAAGTCAAGCTATGGCAAGGACGTGTGGGATTACAGGAACGTGGAGCTACTTCTTGATGCTATTTTTTCTGATTGTTGTTTCGGCCGCAGTCAGCGCGGCATTAGCGACAAAACTGCTCACACTTCGACGTTCGATTTCGGCAGCTTGATCGACGAGTTTGCGCTCGTCGTCGGTGAAGTAAACGAAAGTTTTTTTCCCAAGGCCTGGCGCGGATCTCCGACGCGATGCAGTGGGCCGTATCTTCATCACAAGCAGATGGTATCACCAAATTTCTTGCCGTCGTCTTACTCAACTGGCTCCGTGTGGTAAAGGCCACGCTGCGCTTGACGGGCGGCAATCAATATGGCGTCACCACCGGCGGCACAAAAACCGCGCCCTGCCCCGGCGTCTTCTAGCCTCAATCTGCGAATGAAATCGGCAAGCTGAGAGATTGATCACGCCTTCGCGGCTTTTGGACGCTGCGCCGTTACTTCTGGCTCAGCAAATACACATCTTGGCGGCCTCCCGCGCGCGCGTAAACGATCGTCGAGAGGTCTCGGGAGAAATCGTAGCCGTTGCCGCCGGCGTAAATTATGCTGAAGGCGAAAGGGACTTTGAAGGCCACCTGCGCCGGCCCGGTGAGTTTCCCGTCGCTCCAGGGCTGGCGGTAAATGGTCACCGAGCCGCTGGAGGCCACGGCATACAGGAAAGATTTGTCATCCGCAGGGAAGGCGACACCTAACGTCGCGACATTCGGAACAAACTCCGTACATTTGCTGTCGGCCAGGGAGAATTCGTAAATGCCATAATCGGTGCCGTGCGTTTTTATCGTCAGCAGGTACTTGCCATCCCAACTGGTGTCCCATACCGTCGCCCCACATCCTTCTGCGATCATGTGGGCGTTTGACCCGTCGGCATTCATTTGCCAGATCTGTCTCGGGCTCTGCTGCGATTGGAAGGCGGTGACGTAAATTGACTTTGCGTCACTGCTGAAGATTACCGATAATGCGGCAAGCCCATTCCATGGCACCTGGCGGATGTTGCTTCCATCTGCTCCCGCAACATAGAGCTTGAACGGCGTGGTGGTCAGATCCGTGAACGACAGCAGAGAACCGTCGCGCGTCCAGGCATCCGCGGCCATGACATCCCCGGAAGCAACTTTGACCTTATTCTTGCCGTCGATGTCCGCGACCCACAATTCCTGCCTGCGTGGCCCGGAATTCACCAAATACATCACGCGCTTTCCATCAGGAGAGATGGCCGGTTGCGTGGCGTCTTCGTCAACGATGTCCACGGATTCTTTGGTGCGCGTTTTGTACGCGGTCAAATATCCGCTGGATTTTCCGCTGACGTAGTAAATGCCCTTGCCGGCGGGGTCGGCCATGGGATCGGAGTCCGGGCCGGGACCGAAACGTCATTTGCGTCAAGGCGTGCTCGCGCAAATCGTATCGCCAAATATTCTTGATGCCATTCTCAGCGCGGCTGAAGAGCAGTGACTTCCCGGGTTGTTCCCACGAATCATCAATAACATCGCCCGGATTGATTGGAATCGTGCCCAGGTCTGTGGCCGTATGGCTGCTGAGATGTACTTGCTTGAGATGACTAACGGATTCGTTCACCGCTCCCACAACCACAAGAAGGTCGTCGCCGTTCGGGAACGATAAGATGCCTTCCAATGAAACTCCACCCTCCTCGAACTTGAATACTTCCTGGCCGCCCAGCCCCGAAGGCGCCGCGCGATAAATGGCGTGGAATCCTTCCGGGATGTAGAACAGCCACTTTCCATCCAACGAGGGAGTCAAGAAGCTGGCCGCGACGATCTGCCTGGGATTGCCGCCCAAGGTCGGCACGGCCCAGATTTCTGGTCGTCCGGCCACGCGCGAGTAGTAAATCTCGGTGCCGTCGGCGGAAAAGGCCGCCACGCGTTTATCGCCTTCGTCATTGGTCAACTGCAACGGCTCGCCGCCGGATGTGAGCATGACGAAAACCTGGAATACGCCGCTGGAGATAGAGGAAAACGCCAAGGTATGGCCGTCGGGAGAGAGCTTCGCGCCGGAGATGGCTTTGTTCCAGTGGCTGATCTGGGTCGATTTTCCCGGGCCGCTGGGGCCGGCGCTGCGCGGCCAGAAGCGATATGCGGCGAGCGCAGCCAGGAGAATCGCGATGCACGCGGCGGCGACGATGTATTTGCGCTTGGGCGGCGACTGCGCTAGTGGCGCGGGCACCACTGTGGAGCTGGACGCCGCGACATTCTCTCTAGCCGACGTTGCGGTCACTTCTGCGGCTGTGGTGCTCGCTGATACCGAGCTCCGTCCAGAACTTGTGTCGCGGCGCAGACGTTTCAGGTCGGAGCGCAGTTCCGCCGCCGATTGGCAGCGCAGATCGCGATCCTTCTCGAGCGCTTTGTTGATGACGTCTTCGAGCTTGGGTGGCAAGTCGGGATTCAGGCGCGTGGGAGGCGCCGGCGCGCGATTCAGAATCGCTTCTGTGATTACTCCGGTGGTTTCGCCGCGGAAGGGTAGGCCGCCGGTGGCCATTTCGTAGAGCACGACGCCGAATGAAAATAGATCCGTGCGCGCATCCAGTTCTTTCCCGCGCACTTGCTCGGGCGACATGTATGCCACCGTGCCGACGGCTGTTCCCGGGCTTGTGAGGTCAGCAGGATTTATCGCCGGTGCGTTGTCACCCGATCGTAGAGCGTCCTGTGTGAGAGTTTGGTCGGGCGATGCGGCGCGAATCTGCTTGGCCAAGCCGAAATCCAGAATCTTGGCGTGGCCGCGCTCGGTGACGAAAATATTCGCGGGCTTGATGTCGCGATGGACGATTCCTTTGGCGTGCGCGGCGTCGAGGGCGTCGGCAATCTCGATGCCGAGATCGAGAAGCAATTCGAGATCGAGCGGCCGGCCTGCGATCTGGTGCTTGAGCGTCCTGCCGTCGAGCAGCTCCATCACGATGTATGTGCGGCCATTTTCTTCGCCGATGTCGTAAATCGTGCAGATGTTGGGATGATTCAACGAGGAAGAGGCTTGCGCTTCGCGCCGGAAGCGCTCGAGCGCCTGCGCGTCGCGGGCTAAATCTTCAGGAAGGAATTTCAGGGCGACGAAGCGGCGGAGATTGGTGTCCTCGGCCTTGTACACCACGCCCATGCCGCCGCCACCGAGCTTTTCGATTACCCGGTAGCGCGCAATCATTCCGCCGACGATGGGCTGCGAGTCCGGCACGGCCCGCGATGTTAGTCGCGGCCTTTAGCCAAGTCAACGAACCGCGAAGTGGGGTGCTTACTTACTGGATGCAGTCAACTTTTTCCAGCGATCCCACGAATCGGCGCGGGCCTTTGCATTCGCGGGGCTGGCGTCCGGGGCTTCGCCGGCGCGCATGAATCCGTGGCCTGCGCCATCGTAGGTCACCGGATCGTAGGTTTTTCCGGCTGCCTTCATGTCCGCGATGGTGCCGGGAACTGTGGCGCCGATGCGCGCGTCGTTGCCCGCATAGAATCCGTAGATCGGCGCCTTGATTCGCGCCATGTCGGCTTTTTCAGGTGGAGAGCCGTAGAAAACGAATGCGGCTGCGAGATCGGCGCGATTGGTGGCGAAGCGGAAAGATTGCGCGCCGCCCCAGCAGAAGCCCACGACGAATAGTTTTCCGTTCGATGCCGGCAGCTTGATTCCATAATCGGCGGCGGCATTGAGATCGGCGGTCACCTGATCTGGGCTGAGGTGGCTCACCGCTTCGGTGGCCTTTCCTTCGGCGAAGCTGTCCGTGCGCCCGCCGTTCGGCCCCATGCCGGAGAGCAGATCGGGCGCGACGGCGATGTAGCCGGCCTCGGCCACTTCATCCGCCAATTCCTGCGCCCAGTCGGTGAGGCCGAAGATCTCGTGAATGACCAGCACCACCGGCCTTTTGTCCTTCGATTCGGGATAAACCACGAGCGTCTCCACCGCGCGTCCGTCGTGCTTCACCGTCACCCACTCGCGATGCCGCGGCGACTTCGCCAGCCGCGCCTGCGCCCAATCTTGTGCCGCGGCGACCTGCGCCGTCAGCAGAAACAGAAGAATCAGAAGAATCTTTTTCACAGTTCGCTCCGCGCCTAGTAGGGAAGGGTCTTCAGAACCTCCCGCAGTTCGGCCATGAATTTCGAAACCATCCTACACCCAAGCTCCAAATCCGGGACCGCAGTTCGAATAGCTCACTGGGGTGTTGCGCAGGTGTAGAATCGGGTAGTGTCCTAAGACTGTGTTGGTGACTCGCTCTTGACATGGATGTTTTAATTGACTTTGCCGGGCGTCGTGGTAGCAACTGGCTGTTGAGCGGGAGGGCTGATTTGAAAGCCAAAATACTTAAGAAAGTTAATCGAACGCGTGGCCGGTCCTTCGAACGTTATCCGGCAGTTGATGAAACGCGTGTCTCTCCACCCAAAGTCACCGCCGGTGAAAATAATCTCGCAGTTCTCGAAAACGCAGTTCATCAGGAATTTATCATCGATACAGACTTTTTCTCCACGCTTGGTTTGTCCTTCGATTGTTATCACGGTTCGTCTCCTA
The DNA here is from genome assembly GCA_963841235.1 of uncultured Acidobacteriota bacterium. Lineage (GTDB taxonomy): Bacteria > Acidobacteriota > Terriglobia > Acidiferrales > UBA7541 > Palsa-147. Next base: position 114,180 of record CAWJBU010000009.1, read on the forward strand.
GGCGATTAGTTCCTTCAAATCCCAGACGTGCTCAGAAACTCCGCTAGCCATTGCGGGTGTAATCCGAAGAGCCTGATGGACGCGGCAAAAATTATAGTAGGCGAAGTACAGTGCGAGAGCCGCCTTGAGGTTTTCCCATTTCTTAGAAAACGCATTGGTGAGGCGTGTTAGACGGCGGATGCACATTCGCATCGTTAGGTTCTGTCGTTCGACATGCGAAGTGCAGATTCGCTGGAGTTCTGGTCTGCCGATTCTGGGCACTGGGATTGATTCGATAACCTCTGGCGGGGAATAGCGATGCTCCCCATCTGTCGGGGAGCCGTAAATCTTGATTAGCTGCGCGAAATCAACGCGTGTTCCTAAGCTGTAATGAATTGCGTCTGGATAGGCGGCAAAGCCATCGGTTGTGATCTGGAATCGTCCAGTCGTGGCCACGTCAATCTTCTCAGTGAAAGCCACTGTATCACGCATGGCGCGTTTGCCTAGATGCCACGCCAGAATCAACTTGGACTTGCGCTCAATGGCGACGAAGCAATAGGCATCGCCGAATGTCGAGGGGTGCTCATTCGATTTTTTCTTTTCCTTGCACCCGATAAATCCCCACATTTCGTCGCATTGAACGTCTCGCACAGCCACATTGCGAATCTTTTCTTCTAGTAGCCTCTCGCAGCGTTCGCCGACCACCACTAGCAATCGGAGAATCGTGTCCCGATGCGTACCAGTGGTTCGCTCGATGCTTCGCACGGACATTCCCTCAATCAACAGACGCATGATGCTCGCTGCCTTTTCGGTTGAAACATACATCCCGGAAACGTGGCCGTTGTGTGGCTCTGTAAACGTTTTTGAGCAGGTGGCGCAACGGAATCGCTGATAGCCTTTACGATCACGCCCGAATCTACCGCATTGAGTTTTGCAATTGTGACACGTCATTACTTTGGCCCTTGCTTTCTCCCGGACTCAGAGCCAAAATAACAGCGGGTTTCCAACCCTGTCCTTGGCTCATATCCGAGGACATTCCCCGTAGGCGGCTCGAACCGCTTGCGGGGAGGAATACTACGTGGAGCTGGAGGGAATTGGACCCTCTGCCGCGCGCCCCCAGAAGGCACCGGAGGTCACCAGACCCAGCCCCAGAGCTAATATAGGCCAGCGTCTCAATCGGTTCCCGGTTGTCGCGCTGGCCTTTTTGTTTCAATGACATAGGAGCATAATAACGTGTGCGTTATGGAAAGTCAAGCTCTAAATTCACTAAAATAACCCTTGCGTTATGGCCCAAGTCGTTGTAATATCTCGTCGCGCCAAAAAGCTCTGGGATTTTTTGTCTCTAAGGGGTGAAAATCTCATCCTGCGGTGGGCGGATGACGAGCGCCTTTCGAAACGCGATCGAGCTAAACTAAATCAAAAGCTCGAAAGGCTGGCGCAAGAGGATTTCGATCTGGCAATCGGCACAAAGCTCCTTAATGGGCCTCTTCGAAAAGAGATTTACAAACTGATCGTACACGGACAGGTTATGATGCGTCCCCTCCTCTGCCGTGGGCCATTCGACAAGGAAAACGAGTACACCCTTTTGTGTGGCGCAATCGAAAGGGATTCTAAGCTACGGCCTTCGAGCTGCTTGGCGGATGCTGCGGAGAACCGTGAAGTTATCGTTGCAAATCGAGAAAGGAGATGTCGCCATGTCGCCATTCCAACAAAACCTTGACAGCTTTCGCGATCAAGAATATCGCGAAGCCTATGCCGACGACTATCTCAATACATTTATCGCTACCCAGATTCAGGTTCTGAGGGAGCAACGCCGTTTGAGCCAAGAGCAATTCGCGGAACTTATCGGCACGAAACAACCCGGCGTATCACGACTCGAAAACGTGAACCATTCCTCGTGGAGAACAGAAACGCTAAAACGGGTTGCTCACGCTCTCGGACTTTGGCTCAAGGTTTCGTTTGAGACATATGGTGATCTCATCTTCGAGACGGAAGCTTTTAGTCGAAAATCCCTGCAGAGACCCGAATTTAAAGATGACCCTGTATTCGCGTCAGGTCAAAAGCACGACTCAACGGCAACTGGCTCTGGACACAATGATTATCTGCCTCAGCCAAGCGTTGGAGATGCGGACTTAAAGGCTACTCCACAGGCCGAAGATCACGGCAATCCCAAGGCGGTAGCGACAGAGGACAGCGCCGGACAGAAAGCTCTAGCCGCCTAAAACAGGGGGAAACACACATGTCTGAACCCGACGTTAAACCCGCCCAGATCATTGCGCACACCGCTGCTTCAACCGAAGACGTTCCAGTGGTGTACGCCAATCAAGCGCAAGCTGTAATCGGCTACCATGATATTCGTTTGTACTTTGGGGAAGTGGCACCGACAGAGCTGCAGATTCTTCCGCCTGGGCAGACCATGCCAGTTACTTCGGTCACGAAACTAAGGGTGTGTCTCGTTTTGTCTCCCGAGTTCTGCCGCTCGCTGTTAGTTGCACTTGCTCGCTCGGTCGAGCAATACGAAGGACAGTTCGGAAAGTTACGACCTGAGCCAGTTAAGACCGTGCGAATCGGACAAGTCGAAGAAATCAAAGAATAGCCACGTTTTTCGCATCCGCGTACCAACACACTTTTAGGACACTACCTAGAATCGCTGCCGCTTGCTGGCACAACAAATCCGGGTGAATCAGAATTCGGCCTGGCAGCAATAGATCAGCCTCGCCCTAATTTTACCGGCAGATCGAGATCGCACTGAATCGGAGGATCGCGATGGCGTTTCAGGCTCCTACTATCTCAGACCTGCTGCAAGTAGCGGCGCAACTTAATCTGAAGCTGACCGATGGCGATTTGGCGGAATTCCTTACGCTCATGGGCGATGCGTGTCGCGCGTACGAAGCGATTGACGCCATGCCCGATTTCCTGCCTGCGGTGAAATACCCACGCGAGGCGGGATACCGGCCGAAGGCCGCCGAGAATAAATACGGTGCGTGGTATGTGAAAACAAAAATCAAAGGCGCGGCCGCGGGCCCGCTCTCCGGCCGCCGCGTCGTGCTGAAAGACAACATCTGCCTCGCAGGAGTTCCCATGGCGGGCGGCACATCCATTCTCGAGGGTTTCGTGCCGAGCGTTGACGCTACCGTGGTCACGCGCATCCTCGACGCGGGCGGAGAGATCGTTGGCAAAGCGGTGTGCGAGAATTTCTCGACGTCGGGCGGCAGCCATACGTGCGCGCAAGGCCCGATTCACAATCCGCACAAGCACGGCTTCAGTGCCGGCGGCTCCTCTTCGGGTTGCGCCGCGCTCGTCGCGGCCGGTGAAGTGAATATGGCCATCGGAGGCGATCAAGGAGGCTCCATTCGCCTTCCGTCGTCGTTCTGCGGAATCTATGGGATGAAGCCGACACACGGGCTAGTCCCTTACAGCGGCATCATGTCCATGGAAACGACCATTGATCACACCGGACCGATGACCGCCAACGTCCGCGACAACGCGCTGCTTCTCGAAGTAATTGCGGGGCCGGACGGCATGGACGGGCGCCAGAAGGGCGCGCCGGCCGAGAAATATAGTGAAGCTCTCAAAGCCGGCGTCAGTGGCTGCCGCATCGGCATGGTGCGCGAAGGATTCGGCCAGCCGAATTCCGAGCGCGAGGTGGACGCGAAAGTCCGCGCCGCCGCCGAGCGATTCCGCAAACTCGGCGCAACGGTTGACGATGTTTCCATCCCGCTGCACCCCGCAGGCGCCGCGATGTTCACTCCCGTCGCGGCCGAGGGATGCACGCGGCAAATGATGCTCGACAACGGATTCGGGCAGAATCAGCAGGGTCTCGCGCTGTTGGATCTGCGCGATGCGAATGCGTCTTGGCAAGCGCGCACCGGTGAACTTCCGGATACGCTAAAGCTTTTCATGCTGGTGGGCCAATACGGTCTCGGGCGATATAAAGGCCGCTATTACGCGAAATGCGCCAATCTCCGTCGGCAATTGCGCGCGGCGTATGACGAGGCGTTCAACAGCTACAATTTGCTTCTGATGCCCACGACGCCGATGGTCGCCACTCCTCTGCCAAAAGCAAATGCATCGCGCGCCGAAATCATCCAGCGCGCCCTGGAAATGTTGGGTAACACGCCGCAATTCGATCTCACCGGTCATCCCGCAATGTCCGTGCCCTGCGGAATGAGCCGCGATCTACCGGTAGGAATGATGCTGGTGGGACGCCACTGCGCGGAGAAGACGATCTACAGCGCCGCCGCAGCGTTCGAAGCCTCAGGCGATCGGCAGAAGATGTAGCGATGCGCGGACTAGGTTGCGCCGCCGCGCGGAATCATCAGGCGCTGAAATTCCGGATCATCGTGCAATATCGCCAGGTCCGGATCCTTGGTGCACCAGTCCACATTGTAGTAACCCGCTTCGAGGGATCGCTTCAAAGTTGCCAGCGCATCATCTTTCATCTTCAACAGTCCGAACGTGCATGCGGCGTTGTACAGCACATTCGCGTCCGTGGGCCGCATGGCCACGGCGATTCTCACGTGGCGAACCGCGTCGTCCGGCCGGCCGAAGATTGCGAGATCCGCTGCCAGCAAAGTCCGCGCGCGCACGTCGTCGGGGAATTGCTGTAGCTGCTCTTCGAGCACTTCCATTTCGCGGCGCCGCAATCGCTCGGCATCGGCGATGCGCCCGAGAATTTCGAGCGAATTGATCAGCGGGACCAGCGCGTTGTAATCATTGCTGACTACTTCCAGCGCGCTTTCCGCCAACTGCGCCGCTTCTTCATATCGTCCTGAAGAAAAAAGCGCCCTGCCCAGCACGTCGTGGGCTCCTTCACAGTCCCGCTGTTGCGTGATGGCATGCCGCGCCAATCGTATGGCTTCGTCATAATCGTGCTGTGCGTATCGAATTCGCGCCCACGCCGAGACCACTTCGGGCGAGTCCGGCGCAAGCCGCTCCGCTTTGGCGCAAGCCGCCAGCCCGTTCTTCACGAACTGGTCGTCGGCACTGCGAAATTCATGCATCCCGCCCCAGACGCTTGCAATTCCCGCATACGCCAGCGCGAAATTTCCGTCCAGCTTCACCGCTTCCTCGTACATCGCCAGCGCATATTCAAATTGCCGCTGCCGCAGATAATTCCGGCCGCGCAAGTAGAAATCGTAAGCCTGCGAGTTCGCCGTGGGCTTCCGCGCGATCACTTTTTCTTCCTGCGGCGAAAGAGTGATCTCCAGAGCCTTCGCAATGCTCAGGGAAATCTCTTCCTGAATGGCGAAGACGTCTTCCATTTCGCGGTCGTAGCGCTCGCCCCAGACGGAATGTCGCGTGGCGCTCTCCACCAGTTGCGTCGTGATTCGCAGGCGGTTCCCGGCGCGGCGGATCGATCCTTCGAGCACGTACATGGCGCCGAGCTTCTCTCCCACTTGCGGCGCGGTAATCGGCTTGTCGCGGAACGGCAGCATCTCGGAGCGCGGATAAATCTCGATACGCGCGATCTTCGATAGCTCCGTGATGATGTCCTCGGTCATGCCGTCGCGGAAGTACTCGTCTTCCTTGGCGCCGCTCAGATTTTCGAAATAGAGAACCGCGACCGTTTTCTTTTTCGTGGCCGCCTGCGGCGCCGTCGCGGCCACCGCTCCTGCCGCGCCCGCTGCATAAGCTGCGCCGCGCGCGGCTGTTTCGCTTCGGGAGGACGTATCCAAATCGCGCTTCAGGCGCTTCAGATCGGCGCGCAATTCGGCCGCCGCCTGGCAGCGCATGTCGCGGTCTTTCTCCAGACGCCTTCGAAATGATGCGGTCCAACTCCGCCGGCGATTTGCTGTTCACCTTGCTCGCGGGCTTCGGCGTCGCATTCAAAATCCCGCTGTAGATGACAGCCGTTGAACTGCCCGGAAAGGGCAGCGTCCCGGTGGCCATCTCGTAGAGCACCACGCCTAGCGAAAATAAATCCGTGCGCGCATCAAGTTCCTCGCCGCGCGCCTGCTCCGGCGACATATACGCGACCGTGCCGAGCGAGCTCCCCGGACTGGTCAAATCCACTTCAGCCGGATTCGAGCCTGCGCCCGGCACGACTGTTTCCGCAGCGGATTCGGTCACCAGATTTCGCTTCGGCTCGACCTTCGCCAATCCGAAATCCAGAATCTTCGCCTGGCCGCGCTCAGTGATAAAAATGTTGGCCGGCTTGATGTCGCGGTGGATGATGCCTTTGCTGTGCGCCACGTCCAGCGCGTCCGCCATCTGAATGCCCAATTCCACCACCTGCGCCGCATCCAAAGGCTTCCCGGCGATGCGGTGCTTCAGCGTGACGCCTTCAAGCAGCTCCATGGCGATGAACGAGCGCCCATCGGCTTCGCCCACGTCGTAAATGGTGCAAATGTTGGGGTGATTCAGCGCAGATGCGGCCCGCGCCTCGCGCTGAAAGCGATCGAGCGCGACCCGGTCCTAGCCATTTCCGGCGGAAGAAATTTCAGCGCGACGCTGCGGCCCAGGCGGGTGTCTTTGGCCTTGTAGACCACACCCATTCCGCCGCCGCCAAGTTTTTCCAGGATTCGATAGTGAGAGACCGTCTGCTCAAGCATGTCAGGGTATGGACGCGAGCCGCCATATTACGACGCGAGATGGGAAGCGTCAACGCGGGCGCCGGTCCGGTCGTGGGTCAGTTTGAGATCCATCCGGCCCTGACAAGAATTTCGAGAGCAACTTCGGTCAACGATCGATCCTCGTTGGTGACTGAAAAGTCCTCCAATTGTGCGCGCTCAAGGATGGCATTCAATTCCGCAACCCGAGAAACATATTCCCGCTGCGATATCCCTAACTCGCGCGTCTGGACGCGTTGCTGCATCGCTTCGAGGCTCGCGGTGAGACGACAGACGACCGTGTTTGCCGCCGGTATAATGTCGCGACAGCGTCTTAGCTGAGCATCGTCTTCGATGCGCGCGCCAGCAAGAAACGCTGCACCCCCGCGGCGGCATAGTTCCTGCAGATCGACCGAAGGTTGTCGTACATCACGCCATCGCTGAGAGCTGAAGACGGGAGATGAGCGAGACCGATCGCATCCAAGTCGATTGCCGCATGGACGATTTGACGCGTGGCAAGAATATCCGACGCCTCGGCCAAGACAGCCGTCTTGCCGGCCCCCATCGTACCCGTGATGATCAGCAGCGATTCCGTAAGCCCTCCGCCGCTCCCCGATCTTTTCACGCTTTCGCGGCAAGTGCGAGGGAGAAACACTCAAACTGACCCAGTGCTGCGGGTCCGCTAGCGCCGTACTTTCGGTTCATCCGATGGCGCTGTATGGCTTTCTAAGCGTTGCTATCTCCCGCGCTTTTGGTCTATGCTGCGACACTGATCGAACGGCATCGGCGAAAGACGCAGCAAGTGATATTCAGCGCGCGGTCACCTGTAGCTTCTTGATCTACGCCCGCCTGCCCGGATTAGGCGAAGATTCCCGGGAATTTTGAAGGGCCGCATTTCTGTGTCTAGCGTCTTGCCGCGTCCTTTTAGCAGGAGAGCACTAAGAATGTTTAGCGGTACATCGAAGAGGAGGCTTTACTGTTTTCGTCGCAAGCGCAAGCTCCACTCCGCCAGAGGATCTGCGTTGCTGTTCGGCATGCTCCTCGCCGCGAGTGCTCCCACAAGTTTCTTCTCCACATCCTGCAAGCGCGCAGCAAACTGATCCGTCTAAGCCCGTAGTAGTGCAGCCGGGTGCTCCGGGTCAGCCAAGCAAAAGGCTGCCCCCGACGACGAAGGGCACGCTGCCGCCCCGCTCGCCAGCGGATGTGGAATTCATGCAGGGCATGATCATGCATCATTCGCAAGCGGTGGAGATGACGGCGCTGATTGCTTCGCACACGGACAACAAGGATCTGCGGTTGCTGGGAGCGAAAATCAGCAGCTCGCAGTCGGACGAGATAAAGTTGATGCAGCGCTGGCTCGCGGCCCGCGGAGAATCACTTTCCATGGCCATGCCGGGAATGCCGGACATGGATACAAAAGGCCAGCCGATGCGTCTAATGCCCGGTATGCTGACGCCGGAGCAAATGGAAGCGCTGCGGAACGCGAAGGGCGCCGAGTTCGACCACTTATTTTTGACCGGGATGATTCAGCACCACAACGGCGCGTTGATCATGGTGAAGGATTTGTTCGACACCGCGGGCGCGGGGCAGGACGCCGACATTTTCAACTTCGCGACTGATGCGGACAACACGCAGCGCGCCGAGATCAAAATTATGCAATCTATGCTGGAGAAAAAAACGTTAGAGGAGAAACGATGAACCGATTGTCCAGTATTGCCTTCCGTGTAGCGGTGGCCGCGTTTATTTTATGTTCCGGCGCGAGCCGCATGCACGCGCAGGCGCAAGCGCCTGCAACCCCGCCACCCGCGCAGGAACCCACCAAGGAACCACCGAAGGATGCAGATGACCAGCAGAATCCGTTTGCCCCGGAGCCGGCTCCGGCGCTCCCCCCCGGGATGGCCGGATCGGATGTGAACGATCCGCGCTTCAAGCTGACGCCGGGGATGTACGACGCGGGCGAAACTTCGATGGGCATGAAGCACCTCCTGCTGCTCAAAAAGCCGGACGCGTTTCAGCTCGGGATCGATCGGCCCGATGATCCGAAAGTGGAGAAGACGCTCGGCCAGCTCGGCCTCCCAGCAGCCGCTCTCTCGAAGATACCGAAAGAGCTGCAGATGGTGATCGCGCAACTCGCGTTCGCGAATTCGGATATGGCGTTTCAGGGCAATCACCTTTTCCAGGGAAACTTTTACGGAGTGAGTATCTATGACATCTCCGATCCGGCGAAAGCCGCGTTGCTAACGACAATGGTTTGCCCCGGTGGGCAAGGCGATGTATCTGTGTACAAGAATTTGCTGTTCATGTCGGTGGAGATGCCGAATGGACGCATCGATTGCGGCGACCAGGGATTTCCGCCGGAGCCTGCGCCGCCCCCAGGGGAGGAAAAGAAACCCCGCTTGCCGGTAGCCCAGAAGGACCGTTTCCGCGGCGTGCGCATCTTCGACATTTCAGACGTCAAGAACCCCAAGCAAGTCGCAGCCGTGCAAACATGTCGCGGATCGCATACGCACACCCTCGTGGTGGATCCCAACGATAAAGAGAACGTCTATATCTACGTCTCGGGCACCTCGTTCGTGCGCCAGCCGGAGGAACTTGCTGGCTGCTCCGGCGGATTGCCGGACAAGAATCCCGATACGGCGTTGTTTCGCATCGAAGTGATCAAGGTTCCGGTTGCAGCCCCGCAGGACGCGAAAATTGTTTCCAGCCCTCGCGTTTTTATAGATCCGCGGACCGGCGCAATCAACGGTCTCAGCAACGGCGGCAGCCACGGCAAGGGTGCGGACAAGCCCGCCGACACCGACCAGTGTCACGACATCACGGTGTACTCGGCAATCGGGCTGGCGGCGGGCGCCTGCTCGGGCAATGGAATCATTCTGGACATTAAAGACCCGGTTCATCCGAAGCGCCTCGATGCGGTGAACGATCCGAACTATTCCTACTGGCATTCGGCCTCGTTCTCAAACGATGGGACGAAGGTGGTGTTTACCGACGAGTGGGGCGGCGGCCTTGGCGCGCGTTGCCGTCCGAACGATCCGAACAAGTGGGGCGCGGATGCCATCTTCCATCTCAAGGACGACAAGCTGACCTTTGCGAGCTATTACAAGCTCCCAGCCGCGCAAGGCGACACGGAAAACTGCGTGGCGCACAACGGTTCGCTCATCCCTGTTCCCGGGCGCGACATCGAAGTGCAGGCCTGGTATCAGGGCGGCATCTCCGTCATAGACTTCACCGACGCGGACCATCCATCTGAGATTGCCTACTTCGATCGCGGGCCGATTGATCCGAACATGCTGGTGCTCGGCGGCGACTGGTCAGCCTATTGGTACAACGGCTCTATCTACGCTTCAGAAATCTCGCGTGGCCTCGATATCTTCGAACTCACTCCGACGCAGTATCTGACGCAGAACGAAATTGACGCGGCGAAAGCGGTCCGCGTGGCCGCGCTGAATGTGCAGAACCAGCAGAAAATCGAGTGGCCCGCGCAGTTGGTGGTGGCCAAGGCGTACGTAGATCAGTTGAAGCGCTCGCAGGCTTTGCCGGCGGACCGCATCGCAGCTTTGCAGAAGGCCATCCAAAGCGCGGAGAGTTCGCACATGAGCAAGAGCACTCTCGCGAAGTTGCAGAGTATGGCGCCGTCGTTGGAAAAGAGCGCCACCACGGCGAAGAGTCCGGCGGATTCGCAACGCTTGCATGCACTGGCGGATATCCTGAAGCATCCGTCGGCATAAGGTACCGCCGGCGTCCCCGCCGGCATCCGGCGACCGCACAAGGAACCAAGGGCATAGCTCGCGCGCGGACCCAACCGCACCGCGAAGCCGGCGGATTTCCGATAGTGGCGGGTCTGCCCAAGCGGGCGCCCAATGTGGCTCGTGGTTTTCGCCCCCGCCGAACACGCGACGCATCCGCATTCACGGACCCACCGGCTCCGATGCATTTTCTTCCGTAGGGGCGCCGGTCAATCGCTATGCGATTGCGAAGCAATCGACGCGCCCTCCTACGACCTCCTGCAAGATCAAATCTCCAAACAACCGCGGACTCCCGTACGCGGCATCATTTTCCACGCCGCGTAGCCTCTTCACCAGTCCCGTCCCGCGCCGTCCGCCGCGCCGATATCCAATCAAAATTCGTTTGAACTTTTTTCTTCCCACCCGCGTATCAATACTTCAGGAACGCTTCGCGCGAGCCGGGGCCCTTGCGCAGACGCAGACCGCGGGAGGTTGGCCCCATGGATTCGTTCTCACAGCAACTCAGGGTGGTTCTCCGCAGGCTCCGCCGCGCACCGCTATTCACCGCCATCACGCTGATCACGCTCGCCGCGGGCGTGGGCGCGAACACCGTCGTGTTCAGCGTTCTTGAGGGCGTACTGCTAAAACCCTTGCCGTATCCGCACTCCGAAGAACTCGTGGGCGTTTGGCACACCGCGCCGGGTCTCAACGTCGATGAACTAGTAGCAGCTCCCTCGAACTATTTTATCTATCGCGAGCAAAGCCACACATTTCAGGATGTAGGTCTCTACACCGAGGACTCGGTGAGCATCACCGGCGTCGCCGAGCCTGAACAGGTGCGCGCGCTCGATGTCACCGACGGCACGCTCCCCATTCTCGGTATTGCTCCGCTGCAGGGCCGCCAGTTCACGCGCGAGGACGATTCTCCGGGCACGCCGGATACGGCCATGCTTACTTACGGCTATTGGCATCGCAAATTTGGCGGATCGCCCTCCATCATCGGCCAGACAATCATGGTGAACGCAAAGCCCCGCATCGTCATAGGCATTTTGCCTCAACGCTTTCACTTCCTAGATATGGACGATCCCGCTGTTATTCTCCCGCTCAAATTTGATCGCAACAAAACATTGCTGGGCAACTTCAGCTATGAAGCGGTGGCTAGGCTCAAGCCGGGTGCGACCGTTGAAACCGCGAGCGCCGACGTGGCCAGAATGTTGCCGATCGTCTATCGAAGTTTTCCTGCACCGCCGGGTTTCAGCCTCCAGCTATTTGAACAAGCCCGCATCGCGCCGAAAATCATGCCGTTCAAACAAGTTCTCGTTCGCGATGTTGGCAAGACTTTGTGGGTCTTGATGGGTTCGATCGGCTTAGTGCTGCTGATCGCGTGCGCCAATGTCGCGAACCTGCTTCTCGTCCGGGTGGAAGGGCGCCGTCAGGAGCTCGCAGTGCGTGCCGCGCTCGGCGCGGGACGAGCGCGCATCGCCGGAGAGCTGATGTTCGAGAGTGTCATCCTCGGTTTGCTTGGCAGCGCTCTGGGCTTGGGGCTCGCCTATCTTGTCCTGCGCGTTCTCGTGGCCATGGCGCCGGCAGGCCTGCCGCGGATCAATGAAATTGGGATCAATATTCCGGTGCTGCTGTTCACCTTTGGAGTTTCGCTGTTTGCCAGCCTGCTCTTTGGATCTATTCCTATACTCAAGTATGCCCGCGCCCAGCTTGGCACTGGCCTCCGCGAGGGAGGGCGTACTCTGAGTCAAAGCCGTAACCACCATCGCACTCGCAATACTTTGGTGGTCGTGCAAGTCGCGCTTGCGCTTGTGCTGCTCGTCAGTTCGGGGCTGATGATTCGCACTTTTCGCGCGCTCACGCAGGTGCATCCCGGATTCAACGCGCCTGCTTCGCTCCAGACTTTCCGTCTTTCTGTTCCCGAGGCGCAGGTGCCGGAGCCCGAGCGCGTAGTGCGCATGAACGAGGATATCATTCGCAAAATCGCGGCGATTCCGGGAGTGGCCTCGGTGAGTCTAGCCACGACAGTCCCCATGGACGACATGGGAAGTTTCGATCCGATCTTTCCGGAAGGGCGTAGTTACGCCCAGGGAGAGCTTCCGCCCATCCGCAGATTCAAATTCGTATCGCCCGGATTATTCGAGACCCTGGGCACGCCGCTGATCGCGGGGCGCGATTTCACCTGGAACGATATCTACCAGAAAAGTTTCGTCGGCATCGTGTCTGAAAATCTGGCGCGCGAATATTGGCAGAATCCCTTGAATGCTGTGGGCAAGCGGGTTCGCGTGGGCACCTCCGGCGATTGGCGCGTAATTATCGGCGTTGTCGCGGATGTATACGACGACGGCGTCAACAAGGAGCCTCCTACATCCATCTATTGGCCATTCATGACGGGCCATCTCTACCCCGGCGACGAGACTACGCTGCGCCGCGACCTGGCTTTCGTCATCCGCAGTACGCGTGCGGGTTCGGAAAGCTTTCTTAAGGAAGTTCGCCAGGCGGTCTGGTCGGTGAATCCAAATCTTCCGCTCGCCTCGGTGCATACAGTGGATTATTTTTACTCGAAGTCTATGGCGCGCACGTCATTCACGCTGGTGATGCTCGGCGTGGCGGGCGGGATGGCTCTGCTGCTCGGAATCGTGGGAATTTACGGCGTAATCGCGGTTTCCGTTTCGCAGCGCACGCGCGAAATCGGCATTCGCATGGCGTTAGGCGCGCAGCAGCTGGCGTTGACGGGAATGTTTGTGCGCCACGGCTTGTGGCTCACCGGCGTGGGCGTCGTCTGCGGCCTCGCGGCATCGTTCGCGCTGATGCGCCTGATGTCGTCGCTACTGTTCCGGGTGAGCCCGGCCGATCCGTTCAGCTACGCCGCCGTCTCGATCGTCCTGGTAGCCACGTCGTTCCTCGCAAGCTACCTGGCCTCGCGCCGCGCCACGACGGTAGATCCCGTCGAAGCACTCCGCGCGGAGTAAAGATTAGGTGTGGCCCGGCTCGCGTCAGCACTCATAGAGTCTGCGTGAAGCCCTATATGCTTTGTCAGGGCACGGCTTCAGCCGTGCCGCAATTGTCCTCAAGTCATTGCGGCTTTAGCCGCTGAGGTTTTGTTTCTCCGGTTCTCAAACATACTCTTTGGCTCCTGAAACGGCTCAGATCGTCTCCCCGAATTATTTTTAAGATGACTTCATGGAATTTAAGTACGATGTGCTGAGCAACACGCACACAATTCTCCGGGCGCAATTGCAAGCGGGAGCACAATGAACCGAGCGGTCAACTTTCTTGCTTTCGTCTTTGCAATCGCCGCTGCATTGGGGTTTTTGAACGCTTCGCGCGCAACTGCATCACCACAAACATCCGCGGCTCACGAGACGAAGAAAAAACTGATCGCAGTTCTCGATTTCGATGACTCTACCGTCGGTACTGCCGTCCTTGGCGATCAAGTGGATGTTGGAAAAGCGATCTCCGCCCTGCTTGCGCAGCAATTGGCCAAAGAAGGAACCTACGCCGTCGTCGACTCCAAGACGATGTCCCAGGTCCTGGCGGACCTAAACTTTTCCAAAAGTGACCGCACTGATCGCGAATTCGCCGTAAGGGTGGGGAAACGGCTCGGCGCGGACGGCGTCATAATGGGAGCCGTGACGCTATTTGGCAAGGATCTGAAAGCACACCCGATCCCCAACGACGAGATGATCCCCAGGAAAATCAAAGCCAGAGTCGCAGCGGAGGCGCGAATCGTCGACGTAGCCACTGACATGATCGTAGCGGTGGCCGGTGGCCGGGGCGAATCCAAGCGCCAGGGCGCCTCGCTGATGGCCGGTGGCAATTGGCATGGCTTCAGTGCCGGAACCGTCGATTTCGGCAGCAGCGAATTTCAGGAAACAATTCTCGGAGAAGCTGTGAATGATGCGGTGCAGCAAATGGTCACAAGTCTCGCGGCAAACGCCCCGCGACTAGCCTCGCCTCAACCGGAAATCACAGGACTCGTCGTGTCCGTCAACGGCGCGGAGATCGTGCTGAACATCGGCGGCAAAGCGGGATTGAAGCTCGGAGATGAATTGGTTGTTGAGCGCATCGTCCGCGACATCCCGGATCCTGCAAACGGGGAGCTAAGTAGATTGATCACATCGCCGATCGGAATGATTCGAATTTCGCAAGTTCACGATGCTTTTTCAGCCGCCACAAAAATCTCCGGCGACGGCGAAATCAAGATCGGCGATCACGTCAAAGCCGTATCGCACTGACCAAAATTGACATTGACGGCCGCGTGGAACATACGCTCTTCCCGCGCGTGGGGACTTTAGCCTAGGCTTCTCAGTCTTTCGCTAGTCCGGTTTCTTTTCTTCTTTCGGCGCCGCGGGCGCCGGCTTGCCGGCGAGCGAGCGGATGTAGGCTATCAATTGCCAGCGCTGCGTTTCTGAGAGACGGTCGCCCTCGCTGGGCATTTCGCCCTTGCCTTTCGACAATATGTAGAACAGCTCGCCGTCGGTCTTGTCCTTCAGCGCTGCCGCATCGTGGTAGTTATGCAGCTTGAGCTTCATGTCCTCCGCGAGCTCGCCTTTCCCGTCACCATCCTTGCCGTGGCAAAGATAGCATTGTGAGCTGAAGAGTTTTTTCCCATCGGCGATGGTGTTGGCATCGCTCTTCAGCGGGTTTGCCTTCTTCGCCTCGTCCGGCGGGATCTTGAATTCCGCGGACGGCTTCTCCTGCGTATCTTTGGGCTTCTCCTGTGCGGCGCCCGCCGGCGCGAAAAATGAGAGAGCAAGACACACGGGAGCGAGACTCGCGATCAACTTCTTTGACATGGCAACCTCCTGTGGCAACCTGTTGCGCGGAACGCGCCGTCGCGCCGCTTCATCCGGGACGCGCATCCCTTACACGTATTCGGAATTCTGCGCTTGCTCCGTGACTGCTGTCACGCGCCACGGTGATGCCAGACACGGACAAGCCCCCGGGAATGCGCGACATTGTATCTGGATTTTCAGAGGTCCGGCGGAGATTAATTCATCGGAGGGGCCGCCGCGACCCGCAGTGGAGGTGATGAATGTTCAGGCTCACGGAGCCCGAGAATTTCTACAGGGGGATGTTCGATTTCCGCCAGAATTTCGATGAGATCTTCAACCGGCTGCTGACAGAGTGGCCAGTGAAAGGTGAGAAGAAGCTCTTAGGGACGGTGCCCTTCACGCCGGTGGTCGAGGCGTGGATCGAGCCCGATGCGAAGAAGTTTTTCCTGAAGGTTGCGGTTCCCGGCGTTGATCCGAAGGACGTCAAGATCAGCGTGCAGGAGAAGATGCTGACGATCAGCGGCGAGCGCAAGGTCGCCAAGACCGAGAAGGAGGTGAACTATTTGCATCAGGAGTTCATCTATGGAAACTTCGAGCGGGTTTTGCCGCTCCCGGAGGGCGTTGACATCGACAAGATGGTTGCGGAATTCAATCACGGCGTACTGGAAATCCATGCGCCGATTTTGACCGCAGCTCTACCCCGGAAAATTGAAATCAAGCCGTTGTTGAAGAAAGCTGCGTAGTTTTTTTCCGGGGTGTGAAAAGCCCGTCCCGCCAAGCGGGACGGGCTTTTTCTTTCCGTCTCAAGCAGTTTGTGCTGCGGATCTACGATTGACGAGCCGCATTGCTACTAAGGTTTCGCAGCTTTCTCGTCGGCCTTCTTCTCCTCGGTCTTCTTTGCCGCCATCTTCGCCTTGGGCTTCCAGAAGTCCGGATCGGCCTTGATCCAGCTATCGTCGACGTAGCTCTTCTTCGGGCTGAAGACGAAAAGGTTGGTCATCTCTTCTTCGATAGCGGAGGCGGAGAGTTCGCTGAGCTTTTTCATCCCGTCCTCGCCCATCGCATCCGTGAATTTCTTGTTGTTCGCAAAGGCCGTGTCGATTTCGGACGCGGACTTCAACGGTACGATCACGATATATTCGCCGCCGGGCACGCCGTACACTTCCTGGTACATCGCCCAATGAGCATCCGGCAATCCCTTTGCATACGCGTCCTTGACCAGCTTCACCGCGTCGTCCCATTCCTTTTCATGTCCGGGGCGAACGCGGAAGACCTCGATCTCGAAGTAACGCATATGCGGAATGTCCACTGAAGAGTTGAAGCTCTGGTCGTCGCGATAGAAAAACACGGAATTTTCTGTGGAATCGAGCAAAGCGCCATCGGCTTCGTTGGCGCGATCGAGTGCAGCCGAAAGCGTGGCGTCCTTCATTTCTTCAACAGTCTCCTTCTCCATGGCTTCGAAGGAATCGTAGCCGGTTAAAAAGAGCGAGCGCGGCCTGCCGGTGATCGAATCCATGGCCAGGTAATGCGCGGGGCGCTTCGCCGCGGTCATCGCCGCGACAAACATGCTTTCCGTCTTGTCATGCGCGTTGCCGGATTTGCCCGGCTTCACGAATTCGCGCGTGAGCGAGAGAATTTTTGGCGGATGGTGACCAGGCATCGTGCTGTTTTCCTGAGCCTGGGCGACACATGCCATTCCAAGAAACAAAGAAATTCCAATCAGAACCCCACTAAACTTTTTCATCGTTGGTGCCGACCTCCTCGGCTGCGTGCGGAGTGAATTGAAAGGGACCGACCTCTGATTTTGATTTCGAGAGGGAGCCGCGACGCGGAACAGAAGACACATGCGTCTCGGCAGCGGGGAGATTAGCGAAGCGGGGTAGCGAAGTCAAGCGAACGACGGCGAACGGCGGCGATGGGCCGCCGTTCTCATTGCGGAAAATACGGACTTGCTAGCGAACGATGGGACAAGTATCGGGCAACACGAGCGACTGGCCAGCGAAAATTACGTCGGCGCTGCGCAGATTCGGATTGGCGTTGGCGATGCACGTGAACGCGCGGGCGCTGCCGAATTCGGCTTGCGCCACGCTCGAGAGCGTGTCGCCGGGGCGCACGATGAAGTGCTTGGCGGTCTGCGTCTCCTGCTCTGCGAGGCGAATCGTCTCGCCCACGTGAATGACGTTCGGATCGGCGATCTCGGGATTGAGCTCTGCGATTTCGTGCCAGCGCGCGCCGTTGCCGAGATGCTGTTCCGCTATCTTCCAGAGCGAATCTCCGCGTTGCACCCGAACCGCGGTCTGCGTTGCGGCCGGAGCCACAGCATGTGTTGGCGCGTGAGAGGCCGGAGCCGCGAATATCTTCGC
The DNA here is from genome assembly GCA_963841235.1 of uncultured Acidobacteriota bacterium. Taxonomy (GTDB): domain Bacteria; phylum Acidobacteriota; class Terriglobia; order Acidiferrales; family UBA7541; genus Palsa-147. Next base: position 131,579 of record CAWJBU010000009.1, read on the forward strand.
GTCGGAATGCGTTGGCGCCGGCACCGCGGGGAATTCCGGAGCCGCGGGCAGCGTCTGATTTTTTTGCAGATCGACGATCAGCAGATCGTCGAGTATAGGATGCGCGCGGCGGACGCGAGGAGCTGCGGGCAGCGCGAGATGCTTCGAAGCAAATAGAGGCGCGGAGATCGCCGGAGCGAATTCGGCGAACGCCTGCGCTTGCGGCAGCGTGAAGGGCAGCAGCGAAATTACCGGCGCGCCGTTGATCGTGGGTTCGCCCCCAGTGACGCCGGATGCGTTTGCGAGCGCATTGGGCGTCGCGGAATTGTTGTCGGCATCATAGGCCGGTGACGCGGCGTTGCGGCGCGCTTCGAGGGCGCGCTCCTGATCCTCGGGAACGAGGATGTGCTTCCGCTTCAGATCTTCGTTGGTATAGACGTGATTGGAGCGGCGCGAGGAGTGCTGTTTGCGGTCGCGCTCCTGGCGCGCAGCGTCGGCGACGTTCTGCGCGAAACATGGCCCGGCGCATGAGAGCAGCACGGATGCCACGATGCCGGAAATGAGTCCTGCACGATTCTTGGTCGTAAATTTCATTGTTCGCCCCTGCCGGTTGGATGGAACTGCGTGACCCCTCGAACTGAGTCCATTTTGTGCGCTGGGTTCGGGCAGCGGCAAGGGCGGCGGGCCGAGCTGTGCAGTGAAGGTAACTGTACGGAGGGACAGGTTTTAGAGGCTGAAGACCCCCCTACGAAGAGGTTGGCGCGCAGCAGGTTGGGGCGCAGCACTGCGTGGGGATTGCGGGCTTTTTTGCGCGGATGAAGGCGCTGGCGAATTTGCCTTCTACTTGTGGGGCGATTGCTGCGGCGTCTATACCGGTGGATTTCAGGAATTCTTTGGCGTCTTCTACTTTGTAGATTCTGGTTGGCTCGATTTCTACCTGCTCGAAGCCGGCGGCGGTTAGTTTTTGCTGGTAGTCGGCGTCGCTTAGGGCGCCTGCTACGCAGCCTACCCAGAGTTCGATGCTGCGGCGGATTTCGGGCGGGACTTCGCCGCGGACGACTACGTCGGAGACGGCGAAGCGGCCGCCGGGCTTGAGGACGCGGAAGGCTTCGCGGAGGACGCGGTCTTTGTCGGCGGAAAGGTTGATTACGCAGTTGGAGAGGATTACGTCCACGGAATTTTCTGGGAGAGGAATGTTTTCGATCTCGCCGCGGAGGAATTCGACGTTGGAGAGGCCGGATTTGAGTTTGTTCTCATTGGCCAGGGCCAGCATTTCGTCGGTCATGTCGAGGCCATAGGCTTTGCCGGTGGGGCCGACGCGGCGGGCGGAGAGCAGGACGTCGATGCCGCCGCCGGAGCCCAGATCGAGGACGGTTTCGCCGGGTTGCAATTGGGCGAGGGCGGTGGGATTGCCGCAGCCTAGGGAGGCGCGGAGAGCGGCTTCGGGGATTGTGGCGGCTTCGCTGCTGGCGTAGAGATTCGAGGTAATGGGATCGCAGCCGCTGATGCTGGAGGCTGGGGATGTGCCGCAGCAGGAGGAGCCGGTGCCTGACGCGGCGCGTTTGGCGGCTTCGCCGTACTTTTCCTTCACCACTTCCTTGATGTTTTCTGTGTCCATTTAAGTCTCCTTGACGGTTTGCGGTTCGGTCGTCCTCGATGCGACTAGTGCGGGCTCTTGGGTTTCTGCGTTGGAAGGATTGAGACGGGCACAGCCAGGAGTGGCTGTGCTACTGGCCGGAGTCAGCCAGCGAAAGAGAATTGTGGCGCTGATTGCGCCGACTAATTGCGCGATTACAAATAGAGGGGCGTCGGACGGCCGGATGCCCGCGAACGTGTCGCTGATGGATCTTGCGATCGTTACGGCGGGATTCGCGAAGGACGTGGAAGAGGTGAACCAATAGGCTGCGGTGATGTAAGCGCCGACAGCGTAGGGAACCGTGCTGGGGCGGGAGCGCGAACATCCCCAAATCACGCAGATCAGGCCGAATGTGGCGATGAATTCGCTCAGGAATTGAGATGGGCCGCTGCGAGCGTGATGCGAGAGGGAAATGGGCGAGAGACCGAACATCAGGTGTGCGGCTACGGCGCCGGTTAGGCCGCCGAGAATTTGGACGAGCGCGTATTGAGATGATTCCAGCCAGGAGATTTCGCGCTCAAGTGCGACCGCGAGAGTGACGGCGGGATTCAGATGCGCGCCGCTGATCGGGCCGAAAGCGAGAATCAGGGCGACCAGGGCCGCGCCGGTGGCGATGGTGTTTGCGAGCAGTGCCAGGGCTACATTTCCTACCGCAAGACGTTCGCCCATGATTCCTGAGCCGATCACCGCGGCGACGAGAAATGCGGTGCCGAGGAACTCGGCTGTAAGGCGGCGCGAGATGGTCATTGGAGGCCGATCCGGTCGAGTTCTTTTTTTATGGCGAGCTTGCCGAGGCTCTCGAGCGGCAAGCAGAGAAGAAGGCTGATCCTGCGCTCGAGGATCATGAAGGCATCGCGGTAGGCGCGCTCGATTTGCTCGGGCGTTCCGGCGACGGCGGCGGGATCGGGGACGCCCCAATGGGCGGTGATGGGCTGGCCGGGCCAGAGGGGACAGGTTTCGCGGGCGGCGTTGTCGCAGACGGTGAAGACGAAATTCATTTGCGGCGCGTTGGGCTTGGCGAATTCATCCCAGCTTTTGCTTCGGAGGCCTTGCGTTGGGAGGTGGGCGATTTCGAGTTGGCGGAGGGCTTCGGGACGGACGGAACCCGAAGGATGGCTGCCTGCGCTATAGGCAACGAAGTTGGGCCTGCCTTTTTGATTCATAATGGCTTCGGCCATGATGGAGCGGGCTGAATTCCCGGTGCAGAGGAAGAGGACGTTGTAGCGTTGCGGCATGAGGTCAGTCCTTGCGCGCGGCTTTCTTGCGCGGAGAAGCGGGCGCGGGCTCGCAACAACCCGTCGCGGCGCAGCAGTTTTCCAGCAGGAATTGCGCGAGGCCGTTGACGCAATCGAGAGCCGGAGAATAGCGGATGGAGCGGCCGTTCTTGTGCGGGCGGATGAGATCGGCGGCGGCCAGGATATTGAGATGGAAGGAGAGAGTGGGGCCAGGGAGATGAAGGCGTTTGGCGATATCGCCGGCCGGGAGGCCTTGCGGGGCGTGGCGCACCAGGAGGCGGAAGATGTTCAGGCGAGATTCCTGAGCGAGAGCGGCGAGGGCGTCGACGGCTTGAGATGTTTTCATAGTTCCAGAAGAATGGAAATGATAGCTGAGGTGGCTGCGGGTGTCAAGGGGGCGGCGGTCTTGTATCGATTGGAAAACGGAGGGAAAGCACCGCAGAGACGCCGGCGGTATTCTGCGGGCTTAGTTGTTTCGTCATTTTAAGCCGTGATAATCTCCGGCGAAGATCATGTTGGGGCGAACAAGATTTGTGAGTTGTTTTTTGTTTGGCGCGTTGGCGGCTGCGGGTGCGCTTCCGGCGTCGCGCGGGGATGAACGCAGTGGCGAAGCGGCGGCGATTTTGGCGAAGGCGTGGGATCTTGTGGATATCCGGGATGCGGAGGGCGCGCCATTTATTCTGAAGGCGAAGGTGCGGCTTGCCGAAGGGGACAAATTTAGCGAGGGTGTTTATGCGATGTCGTGGTCTGCGCCGGACCGGTTCCGGCGAGTGATTGGGTTTCGGGATTACGTGGAGACGGATGTTGCGCGCGGGGAGAATTATTATTCGAGGCGGAATACAGAGGGCGTGCCGCTGATGGTGTGGGAGCTCGGCGAGTTGATGGACTCGCTGGGGACTCGCAAGAAGCTGCCGGCGGCGGAGAAAGTGAAGCGCATCGAGAGTGAGAGCGTCGGAGGCAAAGAGGCGACGTGCATCTTGAGCGGGCCGGGCAAGGGCGATTCGAAAATCTGCGTTGATGTCGCGACTTACGAAGTGTTGTCCATCGCATACGGGTTGGACGGCCCCGCGGCGTTCCAAGAAAGATCGGAATATAGCGACTACCGGGATTTCGGAGCGAAGAGATTTCCGCGGCATTTGATGTTTTCCGGGTGGAATAAGCGCTCGATCGAAGTGACCGTCGAGAAACTCGTGCCGGTGCATGAATTTGCGGCGGATGAATTCTCGCCGCCGGCGGGATCAGAGGTCGCGAAGCAATGCGCCGGGAACGAGGAAACGACGGGAGAGGTCACACCGATGTTCGGCAATGCGATTCCAGTGGGGTTCGAGAATTTGAACGTGGATATTTATTTCGAGATTACGCCCACCGGAGGGGTGCGTTCCGCGCAAGTTGTGTACAGCTCGGACCCGAAAGCGGACAGAGAGGTTCTGAGTTGGTTTATCGGCGCTCACTTTCCGGTGATGAGTTGCGACGGACGGCCCATCGGATACCAGATGGTGTACCGGCTAACTGGGCGGCGGTGAGGGAATCTGCCCAGCGGCGAATCCTTCCGCGTTTTGATCATTGACCGCAGTGAATGTGGATTGGGGTTAGGCCAGGAATTTTGCCAGCGGCTCCCAGTAATTTACGTGCCAGCCTTCGGCCAGGTGTTGGGCATCTCCATTTGGAAAGCCGGTGTGATCGAAGATTAGTTTGGTGTTGGAGTCTTGGTCGGTGAACGCGAACTTTGCAATCGAGTAGGCGCCTGCGGGCCAGCTTCCTGTGCGCCAGGCTTGGACTATGCGCTCGTTGGGAACTAGTTCGATTTGGCGGCCGGAGATGTAGCCGCCGAATAGTGCGAAGGCGCCGCCGGCTTCGCGGCTGATTTCTGCTGGCTTGCCTGGCGGAACCATGCTTGTCTTCACGGCATTGCTGAGCTGGACTACTTTTTCAAATTGAGCGGCGTCGGTGAGGGCTTCGTAAACGCGCTTGCGCGGGGCTTTGATGAGGACTTCCTGGTGGATGGCGTCGGAGGTGTGCGTGAGTTCGTCGGTGGCGGCGGGGCGGGCGGCGCGCGGGATCGCGATGGATCCGAAAGCGGTGCCGGATATGCCTAGCGCCGATAAGAGAGAGGCGGCACGCACGGAAAAATCTCGACGGGTGAGGCGATTGAAGTTCATTGAGCGTCCCCCTTTGTTTAGCGCGCGACCGATTCGCAAACGCGATGGGAACATGGACGCAAAATATGTTCAAGATAATATTTTAATTAGAGGAGAGAATTCCGCGGGGGCATAATGCGCAGCGGGCCGCGCATGAGTTTTGCACGTGGCGCGATTTATTTTCGTCGGATGCCGGCAGGGACGCCGGCGCTACCTGAAGCGGAGGAATGTTCATGCCATATCCTGCTGGGCACCGAGCGGTCGTGAAGAGTCGCATTGTTGATAGTGCGCGAAGATTATTTAACCGGCATGGGTTTGACAATGTTTCGCTCGGACAGATTATGGCTGGGGCTGGGTTGACGCATGGAGGGTTCTACAGCTACTTCGACAGCAAGAGCGAGCTTTATGCCGAGGTGTTGAGTTGTTTTTTCACCGATCCGAATTGGAAGAATTGTTGGGAGGGCGTGGAGGTGGATATGGCGTCGGCGGATGCGGCGCCGCAAATTGTGCGGGCTTATCTTTCGCGGCAGCATTTCGAGAATGTGGAGAATTCGTGCCCGATGGTGGCTTTGCCGAGTTACGTGGCGCGGAGCGGAAGGAAGGCAAAGCGTGCGTTTGAGACAGTGTTCAAGGCGATGGTCGGGGTGCTCGAGCGCGGCATGTCGAATGGCGGGCGCGCGCGGCGCGGGACGGCGGAGGCGATTGCGGCTTTGTGCGTAGGAGGGATGGTGGTGGCGCGGGCGGCGGAGGATCGGCGGTTGGCGGATGATCTGCGGGATGCTTGCATGGGAGTGGCGTTGAAATTGGGCGGGTGGGAGAGGAACGGGAAAGCGAGAACAGCTAGGGGCAAGCGGCGCGGGGTGCGGGCGATGAGATCGTCACGGCGATACGCGAAGAGCATTGGAGCGAATTAGAAAGTGAGCGAGCGGGGGGAATTTCAAATTTGAAAATTCAGAATTCAAACGGAGAAGCGTTGATACGAGTTCGACTGCGGCTGGCGGCTATGTTCTGCGCGATCGTTGCGGGCGTGATGGGGAGCGCGGCTTTTGTGCCGGCGCGTCAGGACAAGGTAGAGGCATTGTCGGCAAAGGATCTCGATGAGCTTACCGGGCGGCTCGTGGCGCAATTGCGGAGAGAAAACGTTAGAACCGTGGCCATCTTTGATCTGCACACGCTCGACGGGAAGCAGATCGCGTTCGGGAGTTGGCTTGCGGATCGAATTTCGGAGGATGTGAACAAAATTGGAACGGGGATCGATGCGGCGGATCGTGCGAGGCTGAGGGGTTTCGATAGTGCGGGCGAAAAGGATGCGAAGAAACAATCCAAGCTGAATGCGGAGAAAGCGAAGTCGGCCGACGCTACTGCGTATGTGCGCGGAACGTTCGGAGCGATCGGAGACGGAATTGGGATTACGCTGGTCGCGGAGCGAGTAAGCGGAAAACAAATTCGAGAATCGAAGGTGGCTGTCGATACGGCGGCGGGAAAGATCGCTCTCGATGACGAAGTGAAGAGCCATCTGGGTGTGGCGATTGAGTCTTTGCGGCCGGGTGATGGGATATACACGCCGGGAACTGCAGGCGTGAGCATGCCGGAGTGCGAGTATTGCCCGCAGCCGGAGTTCAGCGAAGAAGCGGCGACTGAAAAATTGACCGGAACGGTGGAGCTGGAAGCAGTCATTTCCGCGGAAGGCAGGGCGGTTCAGATCAGAGTCACGAAGCCGCTGGGGGCGGGACTGGATGGGATGTCCGTCAAAGGCGTGCGCGATTGGAAATTTAAGCCGGCGCGCGATCCGTACGGGAATCCAGTGGCGGTGCGTCAAGCGATTCAGGTTACTTTTCGCTGGCGGTGATTTCGAGCGGACCACGGCGCGCGTGGAGCGAACGGGACCGCAAGTCGGAAGGGTTTGAAGGTCATTTCCTGTTGGCACACGGCTGGCTGAGAACAGGCGCGGTTAGTGTCGCGGGGTCAGGCGACTACGACGGACATCTGGCCGTGATCTTTACGCGTGGGCTTCACGGTGATCTCGACGTCATGGCCGAGTGCGGTTAGGAAATCGATGAGCCGGCCTACCGAAAAATTTCCCGGACGATTGCGGGTTAGTGCGGAAACGTGAGGCTGCGGGATGCCGAGAATTTTCCCGGCTTCCGTTTGAGTCAGGCCGCGGGATTTAATGATGTGAGAAATTTGCAGCGTCAGGCGGGCCTTCATCAGCGCCTGTTCGGGGTGGGGCAGACCGAGGTCGGCGAAAACGTTGCCGCTGCTTTCGGTAACGCGTTCTGATTTCTTTTTTCTGGTTCGAACCTTCATTCTAGCCCTGCCTTTCTTTGTAATCGCGTTCTGCTGCTGCGCGTCGTCGATGGATCAGGTCAATCTCTTTCTTCGGCGTGGCGATACCGGTCTTAGACTTCTTCTGAAAGGCGTGAAGGACATAAACGGCGCCTCGAAAGCGCACCGTGTAAACGGCGCGCCAAGTGTCGCGATCGAAAGGTGCCACGATTTCCATCACGCTTGCACCGCTGAAGCCTTTCAGCGGCATTGCCGCCGGGTCGGTTTCTCCTTTTTGCGCGGCGTAGAGGGCATGTCCCATTTTCCCTTCTGACTTCCAGCGGGAAGGAGCGGAGATCCTGCAGGGACGATCCAACCCACCGGGCGGGTTTCAGCTCGCCTTCTGCTATATGAGTATACGTATATTAGTATGCCTGTCAAGCGGGGCCGAAAGGCGGAAGGGTCTGAAGACCCTCCCCCACGACGACGGCCAATTCGTTAGTAGCCTTGGGCTTTGCCGTCGCGGCGAGGGTCGGGGGCGCCGAGGCGCTCGCCGGTTTTGGGATCGATGGCGATTGCTTCTATTTGGCCGATTCGCACTGGCGGATTGAGGGTCGTGCGTAGCATGAGCGATGGCTTGAGAACGTAACCGCGCCGCTCGAGCTCTTTCGCCGTCCTCTCCGGGAAATTCTGTTCGATCAATAATTCGTCGGGGATCCATTGATGATGGAAGCGCGGAGCGTTGATGCTGGCCTGCGCGTCCATGCCGAAGCGCATCCAGTTGACGATGGAAAGAAGCGTGACGGAAATGATCGTGGGTCCGCCGGGCGAGCCGGTGACGAGACTAAGGCGGCCGTCGCACAACACGATGCTGGGCGTCATCGAGCTGAGAGGGCGCTTGCCCGGGCCGATGGTGTTGGCTTCGGATTGAATCAGGCCGAACATGTTGGGTTCGCCGGGATGCGCGCTGAAGTCATCCATTTCGTCATTCAAGAAATAACCATCCGAAGCGGTGACGGCCGAGCCGTACCAATCGTTTAGTGTGTAAGTATTCGAGACCGCATTGCCTGCCGCGTCGACCACGGAGAAATGCGTGGTGTGTCCGGAGCGCTGGGCTTCGCGCTGCATCCAGGCTTCAGCGGCGTCGACCGGTAGCGGGCGGACCATCGCCGAGGTCGCTGGCGCGGCGGAATCGAAAGGCATCGGATTGCCCGCTTGAATCGCGCGGCTGGGCGTCGCTTTTTCCGGATCGATCGTGGCGCGAAGTTGCGCTGCGTAACGCGGGTCCGTCAAGCCCTGGACCGGGACGTGGGAAAAATCGGAATCCGCGAGCCAGGCGGCGCGATCGGCGAAGGCGCGGCGCATCGCTTCGGCCATCCAGTGGACCGATTGCGCGTCGTCCCAGTTTTTTAGCTCGATGGGATCTAGAATGTTCAGCGCTTCGATCATGGCGATTCCGCCCGAGCTTGGCGGAGGGCTGGTGATCAACTGCCATTCGTGGCCGCGATAGTGATAGGTGGCGCGCAGCGGCTCGCGGATCTTGGGCGTGTAAGCGGCTAAATCTTCGAGAGTGATGAGCCCGCCGTTGTTTTTCATGTCCTCGGCGAGATGATGGGCCGTGTCGCCGCGATAGAATTCATCCGGACCGTTTGAGGCGATGCGCTTGAGCGTCGCTGCGAGTTCCGGCTGGCGGAAAAGTTCACCGGCCTTGTACTCGGCGCCGCCCTTCAGAAAAATGCGCTTGGTTACCGCAAAGCGAGAGAGCTTCGCCGCACCGTCGTGCAGAGAATCCGCCAGTGCTTGCGGCGCCGGGAAGCCCTGTTCGGCCAGGCGAATCGCGGGCTGCATTACTTGCGCGAGCGGCAGGGTGCCGTAGGTTTTCAACGCGAGGGCCAGGCCCGCGACAGTGCCGGGCACGGCGACGGAACGGTAGCCGACGCGCGAATCGCCGGAATCGGACTTGCCGCCGCCCGCGACATACATGTTGCGGCTCGCAGCGCGCGGCGCCGTTTCGCGATAATCCACAAATGCGGTCTGGCCGCTGGATTGGCGGATCAGCATGAAGCCACCGCCGCCGATGTTCCCAGCTCCCGGTTCGACGACCGCGAGCGCGAAACCGACCGCGACTGCCACGTCCACAGCGTTGCCGCCGCTCTTGAGAATTTCGACTCCCGCTTCATCGGCGAGCGCTTCATCGCTGACGACCATGGTTTTCGCGCCACGGACCGGTGCTGTGGGCCACGGAGCTTGCTGCGCGAATTTGTGCCGGGCGTACAAACCGCCGCAGACAATCGCGGCGGTCAGGGCCGTGAAAATAATTAGCGCGGCGCGGAGGATTTTTGCCTTCGTCATGTTTTCACTCGTGGAAGTATTCACGGCGTGCGCGGAAATTGCAAGGCGGGATGGACGGGGCCGAACCGCGGGAGGGTCTGCGCTTCGGCGCGGGTAACGCGCCTCAGGATAAAACGACCCTCCCCTAGAACTGCTACTGCTTCATTGTGCTTTGTAGAGATCGGGGAATTGTTGGCGTAGGCGATCTACTTTCGGGGCGTCGTTGAAGATTATGTAGGGGTTGTCCGGGTGTTTGGCGGCGTAATCCTGGTGATACGCTTCGGCTTCATAGAAGACGGAATTGGAATTTAGCTGGGTGACGATTGGGGAGGTGAAGGCTTTGGCTTGCGTGAGTTGATTGATGTAGGCCTGGGCGATCTTTTTTTGATTTTCGGTGGTGTAGAAAATCGCCGAGCGGTATTGCTTACCATAGTCGGGGCCCTGGCGATCAAGTTCCGTTGGATCGTGAGCTACGGAGAAGAAGACGCGGAGAAGTTGGCCTAGAGTGGTTTTCGAGGGATCGTAAACGACCTTCACGGATTCCGCGTGGCCAGTTTCGCCGCTGCTGACGTTTTCGTAGTCGGCGGTTTGCGCGGTGCCGCCTGCGTAGCCCGCGGTGGCGGAGGTTACGCCTTTCACGTGTTCGAAGACGGCTTGAATGCCCCAGAAGCAGCCGCCCGCGAAGACGATGGTTTGCTGGCCAGAGGTGGCGGCTAGTGCGTCATCTACGGCAGGTTCCGGCAGCGCGGACGTGCCGGCTTGCGTGTGATTGCCCGAGAATAAGAGGGCGAGAGCGGCTATGAGAACTATGGATGCGGCTATGGTGGAGATTGTGCGGGTCATGAGTCCTTCCTTGGCCGCGCCGATTTCATTTTTCAATAGTGACATGAATGAATCAGTTGGTGCTGCATCCCTACAAGTGCGTGGTGGCGCGATCTTGCCCGAAGAGGCCCGGCTGAAGCGCGAGCCCTGCGGGGCTTGTGGCTTCACAGGATTAGAGTCGCGAGAGGGGGAAAAGTTTCGCGTCACGTATTCGCCGGTGCGTGAATCATACGTTGGCGCGGATAGCCGCGCGACGCCGCAGTTGAGTTATTGACGGCGGGCGATAGGGACGTATACGATGGCGGCGCGTTTGACGGGAGGAAGATGATGGCTAAGAGCAGATTGAAGAAGGTTGCGACGGCGATTGGCGCGGCGGTGGGCTCGGCGGACCGCAAGGCTCACCAGGTGGTGAAGGCCGGATCGGTCGCGAAGAAAGAATTGGCGGCAATATCGAAGCAGATTGATGCTTTGAAGAAGCAACTGTTGAAGACTTCGAAGCGAATGCAGAAGGCGCTGAGTTAGGATTTCGCGCTTCGGAGTTTGAGCCACGCGCGTTGCGCCGGCGGCGCGCGTTCCGGTTGGCCTCGTATCAATGCCCGCGCGTTGAACCCTCCTTCGCGGGATCAAGTTCCGTCTTTCCAATATTGTTAATGGAGTATTTTGCGTTGCGGTTGTGTGCGCGCGTTGTGGTCGAGCGGCTCTGTAGGCATTGTCCCGATTTGCCATGCCGACCGAGACATTTAAACCGTTGGGAGCAGTTCGGGCGGCGTCAATGGCTGGCATTTCTTTGGGCGTTACTCGGAGCGGGCGCAGCAAGCCGCGCCCCTACGAGCGGCCAAAGCGTGCTATCGGGCGCTGGCTGTTATTTCTGTGGCTTTAGCGACGGGATGTAGAGGGCGGCTACTTCGTGGGCGATTTTGCCGAGGTCGGAGTTCTCTTCGTCTAGATTCGTCAGGACAATGACCGAGAGATGATCATCGGGGTAGCGCGAATAGTGAGCGGTGAAGCCTTGCCACGCGCCGCCGTGTTCCAGCAGACGATGGCCGTTGATCTCGGTGATGTCCCACGCGAAACCGTAGGGATAAGTTTTGCCGTTGTTGAGCGGGGCAGGCGTCCACATTTGCGCGTAGCTTGTTGGTTTGAGGATGGCGCCGGCACTTAGCGCGGCGTCCCATTTGGCCATATCGAGGACTGTGGAATAGAGGGCGCCATCGGCTAGCGTGTTCCAATGCGGCGCAACCCAGTCTTGATTTCTGATTTCATTTTTGACGAGAAGATAGCCAGCGGAGCGGTTGGGGATGATGATGGATTCGGAGATGACGCGGGTGGCGCTCATGCCGAGAGGCTTGAAGACGCGAGCTTCGAGAAAATCGCCGTAGGATTGGCCGCTGACTTTGTGAATGAGGAAGCCGAGGATGGCGTAGCCGGTGTTGCTGTACTTCCACTTTTCGCCGGGCTTGAAATCGAAGGGAAGCGTGGTGAACCGGCGGAAGATTTCGTCGTCGGTGAGCTCGACGCGGAGATCGATGAGGCCGCCAGGGCGGACGTATATATCGTCAGTGTAATCGGCGAGACCCGAGGTGTGGTTGAGAAGATGGCGGATGGTGATGTTTTTCCACGATCGCGGCGCGGTGGGGAAATATTTCGCAATTTTGTCGTTGAGAGAGAGCCTGCCATCTTCGGCGAGCAGGAGGATCGCGGTGGCTGTGAATTGCTTGCCGATGGAGCCCAATTGAAAAACAGTCTCCGGCTTGACGGGAACGTTGAGCTCGCTGTTGGCGAGGCCGTAGCCCTGGGACTTTACGAGCTGGCCGCCGCGGATTACGGCGAGAGCCAGGCCGGGGATGTGCTGTTCGCGGAGCTGGGCAGCGATGTAGGAATCGACGTCGGCGGCGGGCTGCGATTGCGCGCGGGAGATTTGGATTGCGACGGCGGCGAGGGCGAAAGCGAAGATCGCGAGGCTTCGAGCGACTTGGCGGCGGAAACGAGCGGGATTCTTCATGCGAGGCAGATTTTCTACCACAGAAACGAATGGGAGAGTGGCGCAATCGTCCGTCGAATGCGAAAGGTCGCAGAAAAGAAATGTGGCACGGCCGATTGCTCGGCCGTGCCACATGCGTCTTGAGTCTAACTACTGTTGCTGTTCGAGAACACCGAGACCAATGGTACCGATCCCGTTAGCGGAGGAATCTACGTCAACGTGCAGCACAAGCGCGCTGCTCGCCTGGTAGGCTGTCAAGCTGTTCGGGGTTGAACTTCCGTTCACGGTGAGCTGCGCCGTCGCGCGTCCGGGATTTGCTGAATCGGTGGCAAACGTACCGGCAAGAGTGACGCCAGCGGTCTGGCCCGTGAGGTTGACATCGTTGAAGTCACCAAGGCCCGCGAAAGTAGACGTGCCATCGGAGACGATTTGTCCGATGAGGTCGAAGAAGCCGAAGGTGGTAGAAGTTTCAGCTGCTCCGTCCTGGTTAATGGCATAGTTGCCGACGAATGAGGCGCCGGAGGTTTGAGGCACGACGATGCCGGCCCCCAGGTTATTGACGTCCAAATCGAGCATCACCGCGCCGCCGCCGCCCGAAGCGCTATTGGGATCGGCGACGTTGAGAGCAGGATCTACGAGATAGACACCGAAATTGGCGAGTGTGTCGGTTGTCGTACCGGAGAGAGCTACGCCGCCATACCCGTCAGCGTTGACGAAGTACGTTGTGCCAGTAGCGATATCGCCGGCTAGGACCGGAGCACCGTCACCTTCGTTCACGTCGGCGACGCCCGCCGTGAAAGCGGAGGTTGCGTCGGTGGCAAATTGTCCGGCCGCTGAGTAAAAGCCAATGCCCACGTTTTCCTCGCCGGCCTGGCCGAAGACGAAGTTGCCGTTAAGCGAGGCCGCCGAGTAGCTACCCGCCGCAGTTCCTTGCCCGTACATCGATCCGGCCGCGAAGGTGTTGCCGTCAATTGCGATCAGACGGAACGCTTCGGGGCCCACGACGTAATAGGCGAATGTGAAGGGAAACGAGACGAAGGTCGGATCGATGATCGTGATGGTTCCACGACCCGCTGCGTCCGGCGCTGTAAACGATCCAGTGAGGGCCAAGTCAAAATCCGCCGTGCCCGTGAGATCATCGTCGCCTTCGCCGGTAGTAATTAAAGCGGTGCCGTCGGAAGTAACGACGCCGCCAAAGACGAACGCGTCGGCGGTATCGAGAACCGCGAACGCGTTGCCGCCCGTTGGCACTGAAGTGGGCACGGTTTGAAGGTCAAGCGAGCCCGCGGAGGTTGCGTTCGCGTCGAACTCAGTGATCAGGGCGTGATTATTATTCACGACCGTGATGCTGAGGGTTTCCGGGGCAGCGGTTGTTGGTGTCAGGGTGATTGTGCCGCGACCGTCGTCGCCAACTGAGACCGCAGCCGTTGCCGCGGTGATCGGGTCGGCAGTAACGATTGTGGGCCCGGTAGTATCGAAGAAGTCTTGCTCGCCGCCGGTAATGTTACCCGCGCCGTCGAGCACCACGCTGCCGGCGACGCTATAGGAAAAGCCACCGGCATCCCATCCGTTGATAAAGAAAGTGTAAGTGCCCGTGAGACTGGCGGTGGTGGCCACCGGGGTGACCGTGACGGTGGCGGTCGCCGTGACGCTGGCCTTCTTCGTCGAAGCGGCCGTGATCGTCACCGATCCGGCGGTTGAAGGCGCGGTATAAACGGTGCTTGAACCGCTAGCTGTATGAGTCGGAGTAAAGGTTCCACATGCGCCAGTCGGAGCACAGCTCCAGTCCACACCCTTGCCGCTGTCGTGGGTGACGGTGGCGGTGATCGATGCACTGGTGTTGACTTCCATGCTGGCCGGAGGCGCAGTGGTAATCGCGATCTTTGGCGACGGGCTGCTGCAGGCCGACGCGACGACGGCGACGGCGATGGTCAGGACGATCAGTAGGGGTTTGCGGTTCATCGCGCACCTCCGTTGACCGCGGTCTTCGCAATGTGACCTTTCGCGCCGGGGACGATGAGAAAGCCGTGAGCATCGCGAACTGCGACCGTCCGGTCTCCGGTTTCGATGGTACGAGTCAAAAAGACTTGCCGGCTGTGAATCGTGGCCATGACGCCGACGATCTTCACGTGTTGGCCGGATGCCAGTGAAAGTGCGTTCGGACCCCGCGTGACGAAGTTCCCGACGTGAGCGTCAACAGTGCCCTTCGACGTCGTAACCATCAGGTGGGCGCCGAGCATCATTCCTGGTGCCGGTTTGTTGACGAGGCTCTGAACGGTACCTTCCAAAGTCACTTCATGCCTCGCGTCATATCTTGGTGCGATAACCGTTCGCTTGAAAGACACGCCGTGCTCGGCATAAACAGGTGCCGCAAGCGATGAGATGACGAGAGCGGTTAGAAGGCAAAAGCCTCCCAACAATTTCTTCATAAGATCCTCCTCAGAAAATTTTTACACTTCTCGTACGGGGATCGCCCAGGCTGGAGAGCGAACCTACCGCACGCGAATAAACTTGAAATGGAAGCCCGGAAATCCGGATAACTCCGCGAGGAAAGTATCATTGCCCGAGAGAACTCCGGGAGCGACTTGGGCTTCTGTGACGTAAGAGTAATAGCTCGATGATGGGAGGAGGCCTGGCGCTGGCCGAGCGATGGAAGGCGATTTTTGGCTGTCCGGAGTTCCGGGCAGCGCGATAGAAAATACCAACGGCGAGGAATGTCGGAACAGTAGTCTCAGAATTCGGTTTTCTAAGAGTATCAGGGTCGTTTCAACTAATGACTCGGGGCTGCTTGAGCGTTCAGCGCGCTCACCAACCAGGGGATGATCACTTGTTTGAAGATGATGGGATCGGGCCAGACTTTTACCTGGCGGCCCAGATGGCCGCCTTTCGGATTGATCCAGGCGTCTTTGGGAGTCTCGCCGCTGGCGAGAAGCAAGTTGATGTCGGAAATGGGGACCTGCGTGTCTAGGACTCCCGCGAGAATGTGCATGGGCGCGGACGGCTTGTCGAGGAGGCCCTGCGTTTTCAGAGACATTTTCGGGAAGATGGCTTCGAGAGCTTCGATGGAATTGACGCCGTCGAAAATGGATATCAGAGCGGGGACTTGATCGAAGAGATATTCGCGATTGCCGAGTGACGAATTCAGGAGGAAATCTTTTTGGAAGAATTCGTGGACTGGCGGCGATTGGGCGCTGATGGCTTTCAGGCGGGCGCGCTCGACGATGCCGAGTTTTACGCTCCAATATGCACCCCAGCTTACGCCGTGAATCGCGAGGCGGGTTTTGTCGATCTCGGGCCGCGTCTGAACGTAGTCGATCACGCGCGAGAGCATGCGATCTGCGTTTTCGCTGACTTTGATGGGGGCTTGGCCGGTGCCGGGGCCGTCGATGGCGAGAAAGCCAACGCCGAAAGGAAGAATCGCGCTGAAACTCTCGGAGAGATCTTCTTTGCGGCTGTCGAGACCGTTGACCCCGATTACTAGCGGCACTGGGGCCGCAGCGTTTCTCGGTAAACGCAGGTAGCCGATGATTTCGGCGCCCTCGAAAGGAATGTGCACGATTTCCATGGGCGGATCCCAGAATTTCGTGTGGGCGCGAAAGGCTTCCAGAGCTTTGGCATATGCGCGCTGTTTGCCGAGAGAGGAGGGAACGGGCCAGCGGCCGAAGGAATAGAGGCGCCAGGCGCGGATGTAGTCGGCGTTGGCTTTTGCGGGATCGGATCTTTCGAGCGATTGGCCTTCGGCCATGTAGCGATCAGCGACGGAGATGAAAGCGGCGGCCCATTCGTCCTTGTCGCGCGTCTTGATTTTGTCGAAGGCTTCGCGGAGATCGGCGGGATCGAGGCCGATGACGGGATACATTCCGTTCTCGGCGCGCTTCAGAGCTTCGGCTTTGATTTCGTCGAGGGTGCGCTCGGGGCGCTGTTGGGGGTGGGCGGTAGTTGACATAAAGAGTGAGGCCGCGAGGAAAAGGCATGTTGGAGCGATTGCTGTGCAAACTTCGCGCGAGAGATACATGCGGGATCTCCTTTGGGCAGTAATGGCCGAGGACAAATTCGGAGTTTTGGCGAGCGTTAAACCAAGAGGGCGTAGCAAACCGCGCCCCTACGGCTTAAAACCGCGACGCGTTGTACGCCTCGAAGACAAGTGTCATCGCTGCTGTCGCGCTAGAAGCTGAACTTCAAGCCGAACTGGGTTGCGCGAGGGCCGCCCGAGCCGATGACGGGATTGGCAGCAGCTTTGTCGGGCGTGGCGCAGCCGCAGCCGAATGCACCGGGCACCGAGGGATCGTTGAAGCCGCCGGTTCCGAAACCATTTTGCCCACCGAACGGGTTGGCGAAGTTTGGATGATTGAGAATGTTGAAGAATTCGGCGCGGAATTGCGCGCTGAAGTGCTCGCCGAATTTCCAGGTTTTCCCCACGGAGAAATCCCAGTTCTTGAAGCCGGAATCGCGGAAAATGTTGCGCCCCATCGTGCCGAAAGTTCCGATCGATGGAGGAATCATCACTGAGTTGCCCTTCATGTAGCAGCCGAACAGCTCCATCGAAGTTTGCAGGCCAGGAGTGTTGGCTGCGTTCTGGCACGCGCTGGGGAAGCTGGCCAGCGGTCCGGGAGTGAAAAATGGAAACGGATCGGGCCCGGACTTGAAATCGCCGGGTTTGCCAACGAAATCCCAGCGCTCGATTCCGGTGGCGGCGATGCCAGACTCGCCAGTGCCGCTGACATCCGTGGCGGAATCCGTGGGCCCCCAAGGTTGCGCGCCGTTGAGAGTCACAATGGTATTGAGCTGCCAGCCCTCCAGAAGTTGGGCGAAGGACTTCTTTCCGGGGATCGCGTAGGTACCGGAAAACGTCAAGCGATGGCGGATGTCGAAATCGCTGCTGGCGTATTCGCGCTGGGGATGCGCGCTATCCTGAGGCAAGCCGAGACCCTGGCCGAAATCCCAATTGGCGCCGACATCGTCGAGGGCGTGTGCATAGGTGTAACCGGCGACGAAAGTAAGGCCGTGGTAATTGCGCGCGGTGACCGTAGTTTGCAGGCCGTTGTAATTGGATTTGTAAATGTTGGCCATTTGAAAGATGGAGGCGAGGAAGGGGAATTGAGGGTTAAATGGGCGGCCGGCCTGTTCGGCATCCGGATCGGATGCGCCTGCGGCGATGGCAGCCGGAGTCCAACCTGAGCCGACGGCCGGTTGATTGATGTCGCGGATACCGACGAGATTGGAGCCGTGATCGCCGACGTACGCGACTTCGACTGAGAGTTTATCGGTGACGGCCTGCTGCACGTTCAAGGTCCAGTTCGTGACGTACGGGGTCGTTATGTTGCGATCCATCGAAAGAATCGTGCATTGATTGGCGGCGCAATTTACAGGTCCCGTGCTGGAGGGAAAGATTGGGCCGTTGTTGTACTGATTGATCGTGGGAAAGACAGTGATGTTGCCGACGGCGATGGTGCCGCCGCCGGGAAGCACGCCGGAGGCGGTGGCGGTGGGAATGCTGCTGATGCCGAGAGTATTGTTGAAAGCGAGGAATGATTCCCAGTTTACGGTCTCATAGATGATGCCGCCACCGGCGCGGACCACCGTCTTGCCGGTGCCGAAGGGGTCCCAGGCGATGCCGACGCGCGGAGCAAAATTCTTATGATCGCCATTGTAAGGGGTACCAATGCCATGACCGACCTGCACGTCGCCGACGTTTGGATCGAAATTGCCGAGGAGATTGTGGTCTTCTTTAACTACGCCGTTGTATTCGTAGCGCAGACCGAGGTTCACGGTGACATTTCGTGCGATGCGCCAGTCATCCTGGATGAAGCCGGCTTCGGACCAATTGTGGATGTGGCGAGTGGGATCGCCGATGAGGACGCTGGCTAATGTGGGTGCGCCGGCGAAGAAATCTTCGAGAGGCGTTGAAGTGGCGAAGGCGCCGCCGCCGAGGAATTTCAGACGGCCGCGGCCGCCGGCATAGGCGCCGCCGTTGAACGCGTCACGATGGATTTCGCCTCCGAACTTCAAGGCGTGCTTCCCCAGGGCGTAGGAGACGTGATCCACAAATTGGAAGCGGCTGTCAGGCCCTTGCACCTTAGGCCAGACGAAGCCACCCAAGACTTCCGGGACGTTAAACGGAAGAATGGTGATGATGGGCAAGCCGCCATAAAGCGGATTTGTGACGCCCGTATTGATGCCATAAGTGGAGGCAGCGACGTTGTGATCGGCGGTGTAGGTCGGTTGGTAGAGGCGATTGTAGCCAAACCTGGCTTCATTCACCCAGCGGGAACTCTTTGCCCAAGTCCAGTTCGCACCGACCACCTGCGCGCGGGTGTGAATCACGGTCAACCATTGCGGTTGTAACTCTCCGGCATCGTTAACCGTCCCGTAATTATTCCCGAAGAAATACATGCCGTTTAAGGTGTGGTGATCGTTGATGTGGTAATCGACCTTTCCGATGGCATTGTTGGCGTTGACGGTGTTCGGGAGACTAATGTTGATCAAGCTCGGGTCGTCGGGATTGGTTCCATTGTTGAGCGCGAAGCCTTTTCCATTGCACGTGACCGGCGGACCGATCTGGCATCCAGCGAGCTGCAGGCTCACAGGACTGACATCGCTCGGAATCTGCGCTGCCAGGAACGCGGCGTGGACATCCGCGATAGCATCGGGAACGCTTACGGTGCAATTCCCCGCGACAGTGAAGGTGCAATCGGGAGTGGACGGCGTGGGGAGTGAAACCAGCGCGGGAGAGGCTTCCAGACCCGAATTTCCCACCCGATAGCGCTGGCCCTCATAGCCGCCGAAGAAAAAGAACTTGTCCTTCACGACTGGCCCGCCGAGAGTTCCGCCAAACTGCTTCAGGCTGCGCGGAGTTTTGGGAGTATTGTCCGGGTTAAAGAAATTTCGCGCGTCGAAAATCGTGTCGCGATAGAAGCCATAGGCAGTTCCGTGGAGGTTGTTTGTGCCCGCCTTCAACGCGACGTTAACGATAGCGCCGGGCTTCCAGCCGTACTCCGCCGGCGGATTCTCGAGAACATTGAATTCCTGGATGGCATCGACCGGCAGTATAGTCGCGGAGTCTCCGGCGATGCCTGCGCCATTGATGATGCTCTGTCCGGAGAACGGCTCGCTGTTGAAAAGCCCGTCGATGATGTAGGCATTGTCTTCAGCGCGCAGGCCGTTCGTGCTGGTGGTGGAGAATCCCCCGCCGGGATAACGGATAACGCCGGGGCGGAGTTGCAGTAGGTTTTCATAATTGCGGCCGTTGAGCGGCAGATCAATGATGGTTTCGTGGCTGAGAGTTCCACCGAGAGTGGAGGAGGTAGTGTTGAGCAGCGGAACTTCTCCGACGACAGTTACGGTTTCAGAGGCTGAGCCCGCCTGGAGGACGATGTCGATGCGGGAATCCTGCGCAACTTGAACCTGGACATCCAGGCGCTCCACCGTCTTGAAGCCTTTGGCCGTTGCGACCACTTTGTAGACACCGGGCAGGAGATCAGGAGCCAAGTAATCACCGGTCTCGTCGGTAACCAGGGATCGCGAGATGCCGCGCTGAACGTCCGTGATGGTTACGGAGGCGCCGACGATGGCCGCGTCACTTTGATCGCGCACACTTCCGAGAATGCGTCCGGTATTGCTTTGCGAAAATGCCGGAAGCGAGCTGATGAGTAGAAGCAGTGTCGCGGCGAGAGCTGCAGAAGCCAACCTCAGGCGCGAAGAAGCATCGGAATGCGAGGCAAAAAAGCGCATTTGACCTCCTCGACGGCGGAAATGCTTATTGGATCCCCAATGGTCTGGAGACTCTACCACCTATCGGTTAAACCGTGTCAAGAAATTTCGGGTTGAAATCAACTAAGGTACACCCGCAAAAAGGGATACTGGCATATTGACAGGAATGAGGAGTGGCGTGGTATTGTGGTCGGACCTAAAGACCTCTAATGTCAGAGAGCTCCCGCCAACTTGCTAATCATCGCTCGGAGCCGCCAGTAGTGCCGCTCCAGAGTACGAGATTTGCGTGTGCTATAGTTGCCGGACCAGAACAGCGCCTCTGACGGGCGTCGCGGAGTCGTTGACATGTACAAAACCGTTCAAGCTTCCCGCCTTTACGAGCAGATCGTTCAGCAGATTGAAGAGTCGATTCTAAAGGGTGCGCTGAAAGAGGGAGATCAACTCCCCGCCGAGCGCGATCTTGCCCAGCAATTTGGAGTGAGCCGAACGGCGGTGCGCGAGGCAGTGAAGACGCTGCGCGAGAAGGGACTGGTGGAAGCGTTTCCCGGACGCGGAACGTTTATCACCAATGGAACTTCGCAGGCCATCCGGCAATCGCTGGATTTGATGATCAAGATCGGGCAGCCGGATGGATCGATCCACCTTGCGGAAGTGCGGGCAATTCTGGAGCCGGAAATCGCGGCGTTGGCGGCGACACGGATTGAAGAGCAGCATCTCGCGATGATGCGCGAAGCGTACGACGTGATGGAGAGCGCGCTGAAGGATCCTGACGCATACATCGAAGCCGATTTGGACTTTCACTTGGCTCTGGCGGAGGCGGCGGCGAATCCGCTGATTCTTTCTCTGCTGGATTCCATCGTGGGACTTTTGCGCGAGCAGCGCCTGGGAATTTTTTACGTTGACGGCGGCCCGGAGCGCGGGCAGTTCCACCACAAGCGGATTCTGGAAGCCGTCGAAAGCCGCGACGCGGAAAAAGCGCGCGCGACGATGCGAGCCCACCTGCAGCAGGTCAGCGACGATTCGCGCGTTCCCCCGAACGTTCGAAGTCAGGCCAACTCGAAGACGAGTTGAGCGATGGGAGATTCCTCAGGATGCCTAATCTAGGCTTTGTCGGCCTGGGCGTGATGGGCAGTCAGATGGTTGCGCGGCTGCTCGAAAAAGGTCACAGCGTTACCGGTTACAACCGCACGCGGTCGAAAGCGCAATGGTTAGTAGATCGCGGGATGAAGTGGGCTGATTCTCCGCGAGCGGTTTGCGCGGCGGCGGACGTGACCTTTTCGATGGTTACGAATTCCGCGGCGCTGGAAGCTATCATGGATGGAGCGGATGGAATTCTCGCCGCTCTCACTCCGGCAAAAATCCTCGTGGATATGAGCACCGTTAGTCCTGCGTTTAGCCGAGGGCTTGCGGGGCGCGTGCGCGAGAAGGGCGCCGATATGGTGGATGCGCCGGTGTCCGGAAGCGTGATCACGTTGCAGGAAGGGAAGCTATCGGTGATGGTGGGTGGGCGGCGCGAGACTTTTGAGCGTGTCAAGCCATTGCTGCTGGATATTGGGCCGAAGGTGACCTACGTCGGCGATAACGGGCTGGCGCTGGCGATGAAGATCGCGACGAATTTAAGTCTTGCGGTGCAGATGCTGGCATTTTCCGAAGGCGTTTTGCTCGCGGAAAAAAGCGGGATCGCACGCGAGACGGCGGTGGATGTGTTGACGCACAGCGCGGTGGCATCGCC
This sequence comes from uncultured Acidobacteriota bacterium, assembly GCA_963841235.1. Classification (GTDB taxonomy): domain Bacteria; phylum Acidobacteriota; class Terriglobia; order Acidiferrales; family UBA7541; genus Palsa-147. The sequence continues at coordinate 153,408 of CAWJBU010000009.1, forward strand.
GATGATTCAATATCGCGGGCCATTCGTGTTGCAGCAGCCCGACCCCGCTTGGTTCGACGTGAACATGATGCAGAAAGACATGAACTTGGCGCTGGAGATGGGCCGGCAGCTCAATGTGCCGCTGCCAACGACTGCGGTGGCGAACGAATTTCTGACCGCCGCGCGAGGGATGGGTTTGGCCAAAAAAGATTTTGCGGCGATTTTCGATGTGCTGGCGCAGATGTCGGGAGTGGCTGAATGACGACGGCTGCAAAGCATCCGGCCGGGCATCCGGAAGCTGCTGTGGAGCTATGGCTGCGGATGTACCGGAAGATGCTGGCGATTCGACTTTTTGAAGAGCAGGTGAGCGAACTTTACAAGCGAGCGCTGATGCCCGGTCTCGCGCACTTGTACACGGGCGAAGAGGCCGTGGCGGTGGGAATTTGCGAAGCTCTGCGGCCCGACGACTACATCACGAGCACGCATCGCGGGCACGGGCACTGCCTGGCGAAGGGAGCATCGCCGGATCAGATGTTCGCGGAGTTGCTGGGCAAGGAAGCGGGATATTGCAAGGGCAAGGGCGGCTCGATGCACATCGCCGACCCTGCAACCGGCAATCTGGGAGCGAACGCGATTGTTGCTGGGAGCGCGGGGATCGCAACGGGGGCGGCGTTTTCGGCGCAGCGGTTGCGCACGGGCCTGGTGTCCGTTTGTTTTTTTGGCGAAGGGGCGCTGGGGCAAGGAGTGCTCTACGAAGTGATGAATCTGGCGCAGCTTTGGAAGCTGCCGGTAATTTACGTTTGCGAGAACAATCTCTATACGGAATACACGCATTTCTCGGAAACGACGGCGGGCGATATTGAAGCGCGCGCGGCGGCGTTCGGAATTTATGCCGCGAGCGTGGACGGACAGGATGTGCGGGCGGTGCACTCGGCGGCGACGCGAGTTGTTTCGCGGGCGCGCGAGGGCGGCGGGCCGGCATTTCTTGTTTGCAACACGTACCGCTATGGCGGGCACCACGTCGGCGACATCAACCGAGAGTATTACCGCTCGAAGCAGGAAGAGCAGGGCTGGATGAATGAGCGCGATCCGATCAAGATTCATGCAAATTGGATGATGGAGCAAGGGCTGGCCGACGAAGAATCGTTCGGCCGGATTCGCGCTGAGATTGAGTCGGAGATGAAAAGCGCTGTCGAGTTTGCGATTGCGGCGCCCTACCCGAAGACGGATGAAGCGAGTCAGGACGTTTATGCCTGAGGCCGCGCCGCGGGAGATAACTTTCGCCGAAGCGGTGCGAGAAGCGCTTGCGGAGGAGATGCGGCGCGATTCGCGCGTTTACATTCTCGGCGAGGATGTGGCCGAGGCGGGGACGCCGTTCAAAGTTTTGTCTGGGCTAGTGGAGGAATTCGGCAGCGAGCGAGTGGTGGATACGCCGATATCGGAGGCGGGATTCACGGGCGTGGCTGTCGGCGCGGCGATGACGGGAATGCGGCCGGTGGTGGACATCATGTTCGGCGACTTCGTGACGCTGACGATGGATCAGATGGCGAATCAGGCGGCGAAAGTCCACTACATGTCGGGCGGGAAGTGGAAAGTGCCGATGGTGATGCGAACTACGCTGGGTGCGGCGCGGCGATCGGCGGCGCAACATTCGCAATCGCTACATGCGTGGTTCAGCCACGTGCCCGGATTGAAAGTGGTTCTTCCTTCGACGCCGTATGATGCCAAGGGGCTTTTGAAGACGGCGATCCGCGACGAAAATCCAGTGATCTTTTTCGAAGATAAGATGATGTACAAGATGAAGGGCCCAGTGCCCGCGGAGGACTACACGATTCCGTTGGGAGTGGCGGATGTGAAGCGCGAGGGCCGCGACGTAACGATTGTGGCGACGAGCAGCATGGTGCAAGTGGCGCTCGAAGCGGCGAAAATGCTCGATGAGATCGGGATCAGCGCGGAGGTAATCGATCCGCGAACGACCTGGCCGCTCGACGAGCAGACGCTGATCGAATCGGCGAAGAAGACTTCACGGGCGATTGTGGTGGATGAAGGGTACGCGCGTTACGGAGTGACGGCCGAAATCGCGGCGGTGATCGCCGAGGGAGCTTTTTATAATTTGGATGGACCGGTGCGGCGGATTGGGGCGATGCATGTGCCGATTCCGTTCTCGCCGCCGCTCGAAGATGCGACTGTGCCGAACGAGAATTCAGTATTTGAAGTGGCGCGGGAACTCTGCGGCCGAACCTAAGTAAAAACGGGAGGCATGCCATGGCGCTGCCGACTTCCGGAACAATGGCGGTGGATTGGGAGCAGCGGGTGGATTTCGACCGTCTGCGCACGCAGCGGCTGGCGAAGGCGAAGGGCTTGCTGGCGAAGTCGGAGATGGGCGCGCTGCTGTGCTTCGACATGAACAATGTGCGCTATCTGACCGCGACGCACATCGGCACCTGGGCGCAGGACAAGGCGAATCGGTTTACTTTGCTTCCTCAGAACGATGAACCGATCTTGTGGGATTTCGGATCGGCTGCGCGGCACCACCAACTTCATTGCCCCTGGCTGGGAGAGCGTTCGCGGGCTGGAATTTCGATGCTGCGCGGGGCGATGACGCCCGAGATGGGGCGGGCGGAAGATGTGGCGAAGAAGATTCGTATTGAACTCGAGAAGCGCGGGCTGATGAAAGAGCCGCTGGGGGTGGACATTATCGAGCCGCCCGTGCTTTTCGCGCTGCAACGCGAAGGAATCAAGGTCGTCGACGGGCAGGCGCTGATGTCTGAGGCGCGCGTGATCAAGACGCAGGATGAAATTACGCTGCTCAATATGTCGGCAATGATGGTTGACGCGGCTTACGACGAACTTTATCGCGCGATGAAGGCGGGGATGCGCGAGAACGAGGCCGTAGGGTTGGTGAGCAAGGTGCTGTATGACCTCGGGTCCGAATACGTGGAAGCGGTGAACGCGATTTCGGGCGAGCGCTGCAATCCGCACCCGCATGTGTTTTCGGATCGTGTGTTGCGGCCGGGCGATCCGGTTTACTACGACATTTTGCATTCGTATATGGGCTATCGCACTTGCTACTACCGCTGCTTCACGGTGGGATACGCGTCGCACGCGATGGTGGATGCTTACAAACGCTGCCGCGAATATCTTGATGCGGCGATTTCGCTTGTGCGGCCGGGGCGAACTACCGCGGACATCGCTGCTGTGTGGCCGAAGGCGCAGGAGTTTGGCTTCCCGGATGAAGAGGCTTGCTTCGCGCTGCAATATGGGCATGGGATCGGCCTCGCGATTTGGGAGAAGCCGGTGATCAGCCGACTGGTGTCGTTCGAGCATCCTTGCGAGATCAAGCCGGGAATGGTGTTCGCGCTGGAGACTTTCTGGCCTTCGACGGATGGATGGAGCGCGGCGCGAATTGAAGAGGAAATTGTGGTCACCGAAACCGGCCACGAAGTGATCACACGATTCCCGGCGGAAGAATTGTTGGTGGCGGGATCGCATTACGTGACGGTCAACGGGCCTTTGGCGACGGTGCGCGAGAACGAAGCGCCGCCGGCGGAGCGCTACGTCAAGGCCGTGGAAGCGAGCGCGCGAACCGAGCGCGTGAAAGTCGGCGATTGATTTTCTTCTGCAGCATTCCCACACATCATGGCCATTAGCGTCGTAATGCCCGCTCTGGAATTGGCGCAGGAAACCGGCAAGGTGGTCGCTTGGCGGAAAAAAGAGGGCGAGAGTGTAGCCAAAGGCGAGCCGCTGCTGGAGATCGAGACGGACAAGGCCGTCGTTGAAATCGAATCGCCCGGCGACGGGATTCTTTCGGGCGTGAGCGCAAATGTGGGCGACGTGATTCCTGTCGGTACGACGATTGGATGGTTGCTCCGTGCGGGCGAGAATATTCCTGCGGAAGCAGCGGGCTTACATTCTACGGGCCGAACTAAGACAGAGTCCGCGCAGCGAACGCCGGCGGCGAAGAGCGGCGGTCCGACGCTGGTTGCAGCTGCGTTGAAGATTTCGCCGAAGGCGCGGCGGCTCGCGCAAGAGCGCGGAGTGGACCTGCAGCAGGTGCGCGGCTCGGGACCGGGCGGAGAAATTCTTGCGTCAGATATCCTCGCGGCTGCGGAGCCGGCGAGCGCCGGCGGCGCGAAGACCGCGGACGCGGCACGAGCGGAATCAGGAGTTGAGGCGCTCAGCTCAGTCGGACGGCTCATGGCCGAACGCACCACGCAGAGCTGGACGAGCGTGCCGCATTTTTTTGTTGTGCGCGAGATTGATGCCACCGCTCTGAATGAGTTCCGCGAGCGAGCGGCCGCCGTCTCTTGAAAAAGTCTGGCGGTCTCGCGTCCAACGCATACCGATTTGTTGATCGCGCTTGTCGCCCGCGCTCTTACGAAACATCCCCGATTGAATGCGAGTTGGACGGGAAACGGAATTCGTTCGAATCCCGACGTGAATATCGGCATTGCGATGGCGGTGAAAGACGGCGTGGTGGCGGCCGTGATTCGCAATGCAGATCGCGCGAGCGTTTCGGAGATTGCCGCTCAGCGGCGCGAGCTTACCGAACGAGCGCGCGCGGGCCGATCGCGCCCGGCGGATATTTCGGGCGCGACATTTACGATCAGCAATCTGGGAATGTACAACGTCGATGCGTTCACGGCGATAATTAGCCCTGGGCAGGCCGCGATTCTCGCAGTAGGGCGCATAGCCGATCGCGTGGTGCCGGTCGATGGCAAGCCGGGAATACGTCCGATGATGACGTTGACGCTTTCGTGCGATCACCGAGTGGTGGATGGCGCGCGGGCGGCTATGTTTCTCGACGAGCTGGCTGCGGCAATTCTCGAACCTGCAAAATTTCTATCTTCTAGTTAACCTTGCTGGTAACATGCGGCCACTTCGACGGCGAGGCTTGACTCGCGCTTCGCGGCGGTCACGGCGCGTTGACGAAGGATTGCCTGCCTGAAGAGGAGCGCAACCATGTCAGATGAAATCGTGATTCCTGGAATGAGCTTGCCCGAAGTCGTGAACGGCGCGGTGGGGCCGTCGGTCCCTTATTGCATGGGATATATGAATCCGGGCTCGAGCGGGCTCGGGTACATTTCGACGCTGAAACTCTCCACGGGAATTGTGAGCATGAAAGGATTGGACGAAGGGACGGAGGGAATCGTCTCCTACGACCGCTGCGAGAAGAACGACGCGTACATCGGGCAGATCAACATGCTGACGGCGTCATCGTTCTGCGGCGTGAATGGAGCGGTGTGGGGCTATCACCTTGCCATCGCCGACGAGATCATGAATGGAACGTTGAAGCCCATGTATTACCAGAGCGAGCCGATCGGAAGGCAGATTCCTGTTTATCCCGTTCAACCGCTTTTGAACTGCGCGATGCGGCTGTTTGGAGTGGACTTGCAGCGGCGATTTCCGCCGATGCCCGGAGCGCACGTCATTTGCGCGAACAAGAGCGCTACGAAGAAAGGGCCGACGTGGGTGTGGGCCGCGCTGGCACTGGCCATTGCCCAAGACCGCAATCTTGCCGCGAATCTTTTCATCGAAGATTGCGATAACTACGGCAATCAGAACACTACACGAGAGCAGATGATTCAGCTTCTCGAGCAGCGGCAGCGCAGCGTGACGCAGAGCATGATCATGTGCGGCGCGGATCAGAAGGTGCTCTACAGCAAAATCTTCAGCGGCTACGTATTTCAGTTTGCGCCCGCCGATCATGTGGGATGTGCTCTGACTTGCGCGCCCTATGTACTGCTGGCGAAAAAGGCAATTCCGACCGGCGGCCCGGCCTCGATGCTGAACATGTCGATTTCGCAATGGGAGAACGCGGTTGGATTGCCGCCGTTGCCGGAGCGGAGCAGGGGAGACGACCAACTCGCTACCGGCGCATCGGCAGATTGATGAATTTGCGGGCGAAATTGACTCCAACATCTAAACGCTAGCCGCGCCCCGGGCGCAGCAAGCAGCGCCCCTACGAGAACAGACCTACTGCGGCAGGCCGACGCGTTTCACCAGATCTTTGAAGCGCGGATCGGCGCGCAAACTATCCAGCTGCGGATCGACTGCTAGGAATAGCAAATACCAGGATCGCTCTCCGTAGGCTTTTTCGAGCTGAACGATGGCGGCGTCCTTGTCGCCAAGCGCGGTATAAATCGTGGCGACGTTGTACGGCGTTACGTGGTCTGTGTCCGCCATCTTCGCGAGCTGATCAAGCACATGATGCGCATCGGCGCTGCGGCCGGCTAGCGCGTAGGCGCGGCCTAGCGAGGCAAGCGGCTCGGCAACGTGCGGCTCGATTTCCCGGGCTTTCTGAATCTCGGCGATGGCCTTGGTGAAATCCTTCTGCTGCTCGTGAATCCAACCGAGTTCGTCGTGCGCGACCCATAAATTCGGGTCCAGATCGATCGTGGTGCGGAGCTGATCCGCGGCCTGATCGTAGCGCCGCGCGAAATAAAAGCTTTGCCCGTACAGGAAGTTGGACTCTGAAGAGAGCGGGTCGAGCTTGCGGCCTTTCTCGCTTTCCGCGATGCCTTCATCGAATTTCTTCTGCGAGAACAAGTACCAGCCATAGAGGCTGTGCGTATCCGAATCATTGGGATTGAGCTGGATGGCTCGCTGGAATTCCGCGCGGGCGGCCGGGAGATTGTAATCGTAGAAGAAATAGATGTCCGCCAAGATCGTGTGCGCGCTGCCGAGGCTGTCGTCGAGTTGTAGCGCCTTCTGCACCGCGTCTTTCGCGAGAGACATGGATTTTCGCGGCGGCGCGTACCAATCTTCGGCGATGGCGGCGTTGTAAGCGAAGCCTTGATAAGCCGTCGCATAATTTGGATCGAGCGCAATGGCCTGGCGGAAATATTCGCTGCCCTGCTCGAGCCCATCCTTCGAATACTTTTTCGTGTAGAAGAGTCCTTTGAGATAAAGCTGATAGGCTTCCGGATTCGTGGTGGAGCGCGTGGCGAGGCGTTCCTGTTCGCTTCCGCTCAAGCGCAGACGCAACTTATCGGCAATCTCTTGCGAAATGCTGGCTTCGACGCCGAGCACATCGGTCATTTTCTGGTCGTAGTGTTCTCCCCAGAGCTGGTGGCCGTCGGAAGTATCCACGAGATCGGCTTCGATGCTCAGCATGTCGCCCACTTTGTTTACTTTTCCTTCGAGAATTGTGGCGACGTGCAGGTCCTTGCCCACCTGGCGCGGATCGACTTGGCGGCCTTTGTAGGTGAAGGTGGTGCCGGAAGCCATGACGCGCAGCCGGGGAATCTTAGTGAGGTTGTCGATCAGACTTTGCGTGATGCCGTCGCTGAGATATTCGGTGTCGGGATCAGGATTGGCGTTGACGAACGGTAGAACGGCAATTGAATCGACGGGAGCGCCGCCTCGGAAATAAAAGTAGCCGGCCACCGCCAAGGTCGCGGCTAGACCGAGTAAAGCGGCGGCGACAAGCGGCCAGTTTCGCTTGATTGACTCCGGCGCCGGCTGCGCCGCTGTGAGCGGCACGGTCGCAGTTGCCGCCGTCACTGGGCCCGTCGCCGCGGCAGGCGTCGTCGTCGAACTTGTGATTGGGCGCGCGGAAGTAGAAGTGGTGCTGGTGCGGCCCGGCTCGATGTCGCGCCGGAGCCGCCTCAAATCGGCGCGAAGTTCCGAGGCGTGCTGATAGCGCACCTCGCGATCCTTCTCCAGCGCCTTGCCGATTATTTCTTCGAGCTTCGGCGGAATCGACGGGGTTGAGCTGAGAGGGTGGAACCGGCTCGAGACTCAAAATTGCGTTAAATACAACTGCCGAAGTCTTTCCCTCAAACGCGCGGCTCAAGGTGGCCATCTCGTAAAGCACCGCGCCGAAACTGAACAGGTCGCTGCGCGTATCGAGATCATCGCCGCGCGCTTGTTCGGGCGACATATAAACGACGGTGCCGATCGCCACTCCGGTATTTGTCGGCACTTCAACACCAGCGGGCGAAACATTCCAGGCGACAGTGGGGGCATCGGTTCCTGGCAGCGAGGGGGCGGCCTTGGCCAGGCCGAAGTCGAGAATTTTCACGTGGCCGCGCTGCGTGAGGAAAATGTTTCCCGGCTTGATGTCCCGATGGATGATTCCTTTGGAGTGCGCGGCATCAAGAGCGTCCGCAACTTGAATCGCAACGTCGAGCAATTGGTTGATGGGCAGCGGGCCTTCGAGAATGCGTTGGGTCAGCGTCTTGCCCTCGAGCAGCTCCATGACGATGAAGTGCCGGCCCTTGTGCTCGGCAATCTCATGGATGGTGCAAATGTTCGGATGATTCAGAGCGGAAGTGGCGCGCGCTTCGCGCTGGAACCGCTCGAGGGCCTGGGGATCATTCTCCATGTCCGGCGGAAGGAATTTCAGCGCCACGTGGCGGCCGAGGACCAGGTCCTCGGCTTCATAGACGACTCCCATTCCACCAGTGCCGAGCTTGTGGAGCACGCGGTAGTGCGAGTGCGTATTTCCGATCATCGAGCCCCAAGCCATCTTTGAACGCGATGTTAGGATGTGATTGCAAACAAGTCAACAAACGCGGGTTTCATCTGTCTCGCAAATGAGCAGGGAACTCCACACACAAGATGTGCTGCACGAATAGGAGATGCCGGGCCTGGGGAGAGCAATCTTCCGCCGTGCGACCTAAAAGGCTGCCGCCGGAGAAGACGGGCTAAGGCAAGCCCTGGCCCCGTATGCAAGTTGATGCGATTGTGAATACGAAATCAGGCCCCCTTTGCGGCGGCGCGGGGCTTTTTTCTCCTCTCGATCTGTACGGTGCCTTTGAAGTAGGCGCCGGGTTCGATCAGAACGCGTGGCGCGATGAGCTCGGCCATCACCGAAGCGTTCCTCTTGATCTCAATGCGCTCGGAAGCCTGAAGATGGCCGTGAAGTTCGCCGTACACGATGACTTCGCGAGCGACCACTTCCGCGGTAGCCTTGGCGGTTTCCCCCACGATGAGCTTCTGGCATTTTAGGGAAATGGTGCCCTCGATAATGGCATCGAGGCGCAGATCGTCGCTGGCAGAAGTCTCACGCTTTGGGCTGCGATCGACTCTGGTTATGCCTGCGGGATACGAAGTTGTGTCGGCTGGATGATGCGGCGCTTCGATGGGCGAATCAATCGTGCCTGTCGAACTGAACGCCGGTGAAAACGAAAGTGTTGCGGGCTGTGCCTGCTTGCTCCACCACATAGACTCCTCCTTAAAGGGTCGATGGCGCAAGCGGACCGCCGAGAAATGTAGTCCTGCGGGCGAATGCGGGCAAGTGCGAATGAGGCCGAGTTGTCCGTTCGGACAACGGCTGAATGCCTGGATGGCCCGGCGAGTTATTGGGTCGCGGAGCTTGCTTCGCGCAAAAGCACTACGTCGGCATCGATGCGCTGGCTGAGCACGCCGATACTCTTGCCGTCGGGCGACCACTGAATCCGCGCGATCTGATCGGTCTTGAAATTCGTGAGCTGACGGCCGGGGGAACCGTCCAGCGGCTGAAGCCACAGGTTACCCACGCCGTTCTGGCTGATCGGATATACGATCGCTTTCCCGTCGGGCGTAAATCTCGGGCCATCCGAAATTGCGGGATTGGTGTCAAGCAAGCGGACCTGCGGCTGTGGCCCAGCGTCGAGTGGAACCATGGCAATCTTATGCACGGGATTCATCTCGCCGATCGCGACCAGAAATCCCAACCACTTGCCATCGGGCGAATCGTCAACGATGCGCCCTGAAATTAAAGCGTGGGGAATCGCGGACCCGGCCACCACCTCGGGCGTTCCGCCAATTACCGGCACGCGTTCGGTCCGATTCGCGTCTGCGTTAAAGTAATAGGCCCATTTCGAGTCGCGAGAGCAGCTCGAGCGAAAGTCGTTCTGCCCGTTCGAGAGCTGCTTCAAGTCCGTGCCATCGGCATTGATCCGCCAGATCCTCGTGGCGTTCCCCCCGCCCTGCCCAACCAAACTCAAAATCACGGCGCGCCCGTCCGGGCACGCGGATACAGAAAGAAAAGAAGCATTGTTGAGGAGCGTGGTTTTGTTGCTGCCATCCAAAGACTCATGCACCAGGTGATTGTCCTCGGCTAGATAGACACCATCATTCCCGGCCCAACTAAAATTCAAGGACGCTTTCTGTTCTTGTGGCATCAGGGGATTGGGTGCGTTCGCCTCGGTCCCTGAAGCCGGAATGGCATAGAGGGTGAATAGCCGTTTTACCTGAACCGTTGCGAGAGTTTTTGCATCTGCGGAAAGTGTCAAGGATTCGTAGCTGTTAGTGTCCTTGGTGATGGTATGGAATTCGCCGCTGGGATAGGACAGATATCCGATTTGATTGCGGTTCAGACCCGCGCTTAGATCTTGATATTGAACGAGGATCCCGCGGCCGTCCGGAAGCCAAACTGACTTATTGAATACAAAACTCTGAGGCCCCGCCAAATCCTGCGTCTTCCCGGACGCCAGATCCATCACCTGAATCGGGCCCGGGGTCGAATTTCCAAGCGCCCGCGCGATGCGCTTACCATCCGGCGACCACGCGACGAAGAAGTCCTCGGAACCGACAGGCCCCGCGGTAATTGTTTTCTCGTCCGTGCCATCGGAGTTTGCTGTGAGAATCTGGAACTTGCCGACTTCGGGATCGTTCCCGCGCTCATAAGCGATGTGTTTTCCGTCGGGAGAAAACGTTGCGTTCGAGTCCAGGTCGCGGACGATGATCTGCGGCGTCCCGCCAAGAGCCGGTGCGCGGAAGAGATCGAAGGCATCGAGCGCGGACGTGCGCGCCTTGCGGAAATGGAAATAGTTACCGTCCGGGGAAAACTCGAAATCCCGATAGACCGCTTCCGCGGGCGCGATGATCTGCGTGTCGCTGTTGGTCGGAACGTGGCGCAGCCAGAGGCTGACCTTTCCAGCATCAACCACTTCGCTCAAAATATATTTTCCGTCGGGTGAGACGGCTGCGAGTTGCGATTTGCCGTTGTCAGTGATTTGCGAGATGGTGTAATTCTGAAAGGGAATTGCCGTCTTTGCCGCCGCCGAGCATGGAGTACACGCCGTAGCCCGCCGCGGCCAGCACAATCAGCCCGACCACGAGCCCCGCCGTCAGCCCCAGTTTGTGGCGCTTCGCCGCTTCGACTACCGAACTGCCGGACGGATGCCCTGATTCTGTTTGCGCCACTCGCGGCGCGGAAATTCCCGAAGCGCCGGATGAAGAGAGCGCCGATTGCGAGGCCGATGAACCAGCCATCGAGCCGCTGAATCCCGCTGAAGCGGCGTCGCGCTTCACGCGCTGCAAATCCGTGCGCAGGTCGGCGGCGTGCTGATAGCGCAATTGCGGATCTTTCTCGAGCGCCTTCTCGATAATTTCTTCCATTTTCGGCGGCACGTCGGGATTCAGCCGAACGGCCGGCACCGGCGCGCGGCCCAGGATGGCTTCGAAAATGACAGCCGTGCTTTCGCCGCGGAAGGGCAACGTGCCCGTCGCCATCTCGTAGAGCACGGTGCCGAACGAGAAAATGTCGGAGCGGGCGTCCAGCGCGCGGGCGCGCGCCTGTTCCGGGGACATGTATGCGACCGTGCCAATCGCGCTGCCGGGATTGGTGAGATGCTCGGAGTCGAGTTGCGGGGCGTCTTGCGTTGCTGAGAGCTGTTGCCCGGACGGTGGCGCTATCGATTTCGCCAGTCCGAAATCGAGAATCTTCACCGGGCCGCGCTTGGTGATGAAAATATTCGCGGGCTTGATATCGCGATGAACGATGCCCTCGGTGTGCGCCGCATCCAGCGCATCCGCAATCTGAATTCCGATATCGACAATCTGATCGAGCGGCAGCGGCTTGCCGGCAATGCGATGCTTCAGCGTCATCCCATCCAGAAACTCCATGGCGATGAACCACTGGCCATCGCGTTCATCGATCTCATGAATGGTGCAAATGTTCGGATGATTCAGCGCCGAGGCAGCCTGCGCTTCGCGCTCGAAGCGAGCGAGCGACTGCGGATCTTTGGCCACCGCATCAGGAAGGAATTTCAACGCCACGAAGCGGTGCAGCTTCGTGTCCTCGGCCTTATAAACAACGCCCATACCACCGCCGCCAAGTTTTTCCACGATGCGGTAGTGCGAAATGGTCTGGCCGATCATGTAACGTAGCGCGTCCCGGCGGGCATATTAGGATGCGCGAGAAAGCAAGTCAACGCGGCGAAGGCATAAACTAATGCCTTTCATCCGCTGCTTCGATGATGCCCTTCTGCGACATGAGCTTCTCGATTTCGTCGGTCGTATATGGCATTCCTTTCGACAGGACGTCGTAGCCGTCCGGCGTCACTAGAATCACATCTTCGACGAAGGCCGCGAAGTTTAGCTCCTTGGAGTAGAGGACGGGCTCGATCGCGAAGACCATGCCGGGCTTTAACGGCTCATCATTTCCCGCTCCTGAGCCCATGACGTTGATGTCCTGGTAGTGACCGAGCGTCGAGTGACTCTCGACCTCTTGAACGAACTCCTCGACAGCCTTGCGCAAATACCCTTCCGGCAAATTAGCCAGCTGCTCGCGAGCACAAGTTGAGCAAATTTTGACCAGATCGTGCTGGCTGACGCCCGGACGAATGCTTCTCTCCGCCTTCAGAAAGCATGGAAGATAAATGTCGTACAATTTCTTCTGCTCGACGGTAAATTTCCCGGACACCGGCGCTGTACGCCCGATGTCACTCACGTAATACTCGACCTCTGCACCGACATCCAAAAATACAGCTTCGCCTGCATTCATCTGCCGGTCGAGATGGTCGTAATCGCTCCAGAGCGGAAGCAGATCGAGAAACGCGTTGGGACCGGACATCACGTTGAGGGCAAACGTCGGATTCGCGCTCCCCTCGCGCGTGAACACGTATTGAATCACCGCGCCAATGTCGTGATCGTAGAGTCCCGGACGCACAGCCTTGATTCCTTCGACCACGCCTTTCGCGGCAATCTCATTCGCTGTGCGCAGCAGGCGAATCTCTTCTTCATGCTTGATTTTCTGCAATTCGAGCAACGCTGGAACCACGCTCTTGATTCGATGTGCTGGAAATGTTTCGGCCAACCGGTGCGCAAACTGCGTCTCGCCCGAAATTGGCTCACCCAGCCCAGGAGGAAAGATTCCGGTAAGTGCGCCGGTTTTTCCATACAGATTCCCAGCTTGCAGAAACGGAACGTACAAAGCGTAAAGATTTTCGAAATCAGCGGAACGATCCAGGACATCATGCAGAAACGCCGCGGCCGGGAAAGGCCCGCTCACGTAATCCAATTTTCGAAGTTCTTCAAGCTCCCTGGATCCCTTCCAATCAGTGTATACGCGGACTTCCTTTTTCTTTGGGTCGATGAGTACGAAGGAATCCGGCACCTCAATTCCCGTCAAGTAATAGAGGTTTCTCTCCTGTTTGAAATTGTAGTCGGAATAGGAAGCATCGAAGGATCGAAGCTCGCGCTTTCGGTACCAGCTAACTTCTCCGCGCAGGAGAATCAGCCCATCTGGACAAAGCCGGTAAAGTTCCTCGAGCCGATCCTTGTGGAATGCAGGAGATAGTTTTTCAGGCCGCTTGCTTCCCTGCAAAGACTGCGTCGCTGGCAGGAAAAGTAGCGTCAGCAACAAACCAGCTGGAAATCGGACGAGGTTCTTCATAGCGACACACCATCCCATCATCTTCCCGGAAACGACAAAGCTGCAGCCCGCCTAGAAGTGCAGCTTCAGCGCAAACTGAACCTCCCGCGGATCGTTGGCGCTGAATATTTGCCCGAACCCCGGAGTGCCGAACTGGCGATCGGGCAGGTCGAAGTTTGTATGGTTGAAAAGATTGAAAATTTCCGCGCGGAATTCAACGCCGAATCGCTCGTTGACCGGCGTAATCTTCGATATTCCGAGATCAACGCTTTCGTACCTCGGTCCGTTGATTATCCCCCGGCCAGCATCACCAAAAGTCCCGAAGGTCTGCAGTTGGAAGGCATTGGTGTTAAACCACTCGTTCGGCGTTCTCGGGCCACTATTCGGATTTGCAATCACATTCGGTCGGTCCGTGAATGCGCCCGTATTGCTCTGGTCGATCGGAAGCAGAGGCGTCTCGGGTCTGCCGGACTGCAAGACGATTATCGAATCCAATTGCCAGCCTCCCACGAACTTTTGAAGGATTCCCTGGCTGTCGCCGAGCAACGCTTTGCCATTTCCAAACGGAAGGTCGTACACCGCGTTGAATACAAAGCGATGCCGTGCGTCAAAGCTCGAGCGGCCTTTCTCCGCCGCAATGTCGCCTGAGAACTGCGGTGTTCCATTGCTCTGGTCGGAAAAATTGGAAAGCGAGCCGCCGTTGGTGTCCAGCGATTTCGAGTAGGTGTAACTGCCGGAAAATACCAACCCGTGCGAATAGCGTTTTTCCGCACGGAGAATCAAGCTGTCGTACCACGAGTCGAAAGCGGGTGACGCAATTTCGAGATCGACGCCAAGGATGGGAAAAGGCACCCTTCCCGCCAGCGGCGCCGGGCTGGCATCGGGCTGATTTGGAAACAGCGTGCCATCCAGCTTGATTCCGCGCGATCCGACATAAGCGGCTTCCACGACGACGGAAGAGCCAAGCTGCTTCTCGACACTCAAGTTCCACTCTTCCAGATAAGCATTCGGAAAGTTTTTCTGTGGACCTTGCCCGAGAACTACGTTTGCGCTGGGGGTTACCAAAGCCTGCTGCGCTGGTATCGGGGTCGCCGGATCGAAATTTGTGAATAGCCCCAATCCGGTGAACGGCGGATTGAATCCCAGAATCCCAAAGCGCCCTCCGAGCAGCCCGGTATCGTAGAAGATCCCGAAGCCGCCGCGAATTGCCACAGATTTGAACGCCGAATAGGCGAAACCTATGCGGGGAGCGACGTTGTTGTAATCGCCATCCGTTAGTGCCGAAGGATAACCGAGCTCCTGCGCGGTCTTGAATGGCACTCCGGGAAACCGCGCGAAATCTGCGGCGGGATTGCTGTGACCGGGGCTGCCGGCCACCACGAACCCGCCGATTTCCGGCGAGAAGTTGGCGATCTTGTTGTCTCTCTCCCGGAAAGGAGAATTGATATCGTAGCGTACGCCGAGATTGAGCGAAAGACGCGAGGTCACCCTCCAATCGTCCTGAATATAAGCGCCGACACCATATCCTAATCCGTGCAAAAGCGGATCGCCCGTCAGTGACGTGGCCACCGCCGGGAATCCAAGCAGGAAATCGGCGAACGGATTGTTCGTGAACACGCCGAGGAACTTGTATTGGCCCGCGCTGTTGAAAACGAAATCGGTGCGCACGTAAGACTTTCTGTACATCGCGCCGATTTTCAGCGAATGTTTCGAGAAATTACGCACCACGTTGTCGCTGAATGTGAAAACGTTGTTGCCCACGGCGAGTTGCGTCGTCGGGTCGCCCAGGTTGCTGAAGCCAGGAATCACGATGCTGGGAAACCCGGCGCCGAGCGGCGGGGGATTCGTGCCCATGAAGCCAAATTGACTCACGAAATCAACATTTGAGTTCTGGGAGTGCTGGCCGACATCGAGAAAGCTGTATCCGAACCGGAATTCGTTCAAGAGCGACGGGCTGAAAATGTGCGTATACACGACCGCCAGATTCCTGCTTCGTTGAAAAGTCGTCTGCCCGAATCCCGGAGGGCTCAGCGGATTGCCCGTCGGATCGACCGTCGCCGGGAACGGCTCCGTATCGTTTACGTTTGAGTAGACGAAGCGGCCGTAAAGCAGATCGCTGCTCGAAAAGGAGTGATCGATTCGCGTGGTGAATTGATTCATGTCTACGAAACGATCCCCAAATCCCGCAAAATTCCTGCCGAGCGCGTCACCCATGCCCGCCGGGATTTTGTCCAGATAAGCCTTCGCGAAGGGAACGATCCGGCCCGGCGGAATCTGGTCCATCGGGAATGGGTTGCCAGTGGTCGGATCGATGATCGGCCCCATGCCGGCGAAATTTCCACCGCGCAGCGCGTCCGTCGGCAGCGCGGAAGTGATTGTGATTCCTTTATAGATCCTGCTGCCTTCATAGTTTCCGAAGAAGAAGGTGTTGTTCCGCTTCACCGGTCCGCCCAGGCTCGCTCCGAATTGATTCTGTCGAAAGTGCGGTTTCGCCGGATCGAAGAAATTCCTTGCATCCAGAACATCGTTTCTCAGGAATTCGTAAAGTACGCCATGAATGTCATTCGTTCCGGATTTGGTGGAGATATTGATCTGTGCCCCGCCATGTCCTCCGAATTCGGCGGAGTAATTGCTCGTGTGCACTTTGAATTCCTCGATGGCATCGACGGAAGGCGACACCGTTAGCCGATCGTAGATCTCGTCGCGGATCGGAACACCATCGAGCAAATAGACGTTATCTTCATAGCGCGCGCCGTTCGCGTTCACTGACGCGCCGGAAAGTGCCAGCGGACTGCTCAGGGTGCCCTTCACTTCGGGCACCACTCCCGCCGTCAACAGCGTGAGCTGCACGAATTGCCGGCCATTCAGCGGGAGTTGGGTCACCCGCTCGTTCTCGATCACTTGTCCAGTTTCCGAAGTGTCCGTGTCCAGGACGGGCTGGGCACCCGTCACCTCCACTTTCTCGCTTCGATCTCCGAGTTGCAGAATGAAATCGACGCGCGCCCGGCTGTTGATCTCGAGAGTTACCGGAGTTCGCTCGTCCGTCTTGAATCCGGTGAACTCCACCTGAATGGAATAGTCTCCGACCGGCAGAAGGTTGATGGTGTAATCGCCGCTCTCACCGGAAAGCGCCGACCGCGTCAATCCCGTCTGCAGGTTTCGCGCTGTGACCGTCGCGCCTCGCACCGCAGCGCCTGATTTGTCCTGGACCGAACCCAGCACGGTGGCGGTCGTCACTTGCGACCGAGCAACTGTCGGTAATATGAGAGCCGACAGCAAAATCAAAGCTATCCTGGCAACCTGCGCGAACGGTGAACGCAGCGTGTGCATGATTTTCCTCCGGGAGAGACTGAATTGTCTTGAGCAAGAGCATCCGCCCCTTTCCGATCCGCCGACGGAACGCGGATTCTACACTCAATCGGTGCGAATTTCTTCTTCGAGGGGAAGGGGTTTGGAGGAGGGCAATAGACCGATTGGTTCTTCGAACGCGCAGAGATGTCGAGTCCGCGTTACCGCCGCTCAAATTTGGATTTGGTTTTCGATCCAGTCAGACTCTGTTCTCGAACGCCAGTTCGTGCTACCCCGGCGTGGAACAACTGCGCGCCAGCACGAGCGTTGCAGACATCTTTTTCTGCTGGCCTGTATTGAAGCTGTAGGAGAAGCGGACATCATAGGTACCGTTGTCGAAGATGGGGCCCAGAAATTGAAGCGTGCGGCCGCTGTCGAGATCCAGATAGTAAGCAGCGTCGGCGAACTCACCGCCTGACGCAGGATGCCGAACCACGGCGACACTCGCGGCGGTCGGCCGGCCGCTGTAATCGATCACCAAGACGATCTGCCCGTCGGTTCTGTACCGGTTCGTCGGACATCCATCTGTTCCCGTAATCTTCGAGCCGGGCGGATAGATTTTCGTGCCGGGCGGAAGTTTGGCACGCGATCCTTGCCCGGTCACGGACGAATCAACGAACGAAAACCCGGCTAGGCTGGCACTCTCTCCACCGTTGACGGATGTTGACGCAGCCGGGCTGTTCGCCGGCGCTTGCGGCGACGTATTCGCGGCTGAAGATGGTGCGGGCGCGGAGCCGCAGGCGCATAGAATCAGCGCGAGAGCGCAGTTCGTGGCAATCACTGGAGCCATGCGCATAAAAGTTTTCTGCTCCCTCGGGTAAGAAAGAATGCTAGGGTGAACTTAGCGGGGCATAATAGGCCGCGCTCAGAGGCAAGTGAACGCGCGGAGGTGCCATGGAACTCGTTTCGAGCGGCGACCTGGAACCATGCTATCCAGATTTTCGCGCGGCATCTGATTTGCGTTGTGAATTAATTTCAAGCACCTTGTAAGCCTTGGGGCACCACGGAAAGGAGTCTCGACCTTTGGGCCGTCGCTGGCTTCTCGCCGCGCTCCTGTTTGTGTGCGTACTGATTTCTCCCCTCTCCGCCGCTGATTCCACTGGCACCATAACTGGCACCGTCACCGATCCCCGCGAAGCCGTTGTGCCAAAGGCCCACATCAGGGTCCGCAACGAAGAGACCAACTTTATTCGCGAGACGCAAACCAATGACGACGGCGATTACACCGTCGCGCTCCTGCCGCCCGGCCGCTACCAGGTGACCGTGGAAATGCAAGGCTTCCGAAAGGGTGTAATCTCCGGCGTGATCGTGAACGTGGATCAAACCGTGCGCGTGGACTTTCCGCTGGTGATAGGCGTCGCGGTTGAGGAGGTTCAGATCACCGCAGCTCCTCCCATCGTCCAGACCGATACTTCGGCCTTGGGCCAGGTGATTAACGGGCGGCAACTGCACGAGTTGCCGCTAAATGAGCGGCGTTTCCTGAATTTCGCTTTGCTTGTCCCCGGTGCTCAAGCGCCGGCCGAAGGATCGGAAAATTCCACGGAGGGCGGTGCGGTCAGCGTCAATGGCGCGCGCGAGCAGGCGAACGTCTTTCTGCTCGACGGCGTGGACAATAATGACCCGTACATCAATCAGTTTGCGGCGCTGGCGTCCGTCGAGGCCATCGAGGAATTCAAGGTCCAGTCCGGCGATTATTCCGCGGAATTCGGACGCAATAGCGGCGCGCAGGTAAACGTCATACTGAAAAGCGGCACCAATTCCTTCCGCGGCGATCTGTTCGAATTTCTCCGCAACCGCAACATGGACGCCAAGAATTTCTTTGATTTCCCGAATTGCACGGCCACTTCCGTTGCGGGCGAGTGCGGCGGAATCCCCGCGCTCGATCGCGATCAGTTTGGCGGCACGCTGGGCGGGCCTATCCTGCACGACAAGGCGTTCTTCTTCGTCGCTTACGAAGGCTTGCGCTTGCGGCAGGCGAACACCCAGGAAGCGACCGTGCCCACGACCGCAGAGTGGGCGGAAGGCGGAGCCGTTGCGGACGAGCTATTCGGCTGCCCGCTCAATCCCTCGTGCCAAATCGGCCAGAACGTATTCAATCTTTATCCGCAGTCCAACGTGGGCGGGACTGCGGGCTCATCCAACACGTTCGTCTCCGCTCCCATTATTCGCAACTCGGAGAATATGGTCACCGCCAAAGTCGACGTGCAGCCGGATTCTGCGGATAGAATCTCGGTGCACTACTCATTGTTCGACCAGAATCTTTTCAGTCCATTCGATCCGGTCAATTCCTTCACCAATCTTCCCGGCTATGGCAGCAACAACATGAATCGGGGCCAGAATGCCGCCCTGGGCTGGACGCGTGTCCTCAGGTCAAACATTCTCAATGAGTTTCATCTGGGCTTCACCCGCATGCGGGCCGGATTCTTCCAGCAGAACGCGGGCACCGATGGAAACGCAGCTTTGGGATTTCCTGACGTGCTGACGAACACCATTGATTTGGGATTTCCGAACATCTCCGTTGCCGGCTACTCACCAATTGGCGAGCCGGTCCAATACCCGGAGGACCGTCACGACAGCACTCTTCATCTCTCGGACAACGTTGCTTGGACGTACGGTCAGAATCAGTTCAAGTTCGGCGGGGAATTCCGCTACGTGAGGATCGACGATTTCATTGACTTTGTCGCCAGAGGCGATTGGAATTTCCTGGGAGATACCGCATTCGGAATCTTGCAAGCCTTCGGCCAGTGCCCCGGCCCGGCTTGCCCTTCCATTTCGACATTGGCTCTCGCGCAGCTCCTCGCCGGAGTCCCGGACGCCGCCGCGGCGGTGAGCGGAAACACCGCCAACAGCTTGCGCAGCAAGAGCATGGGTTACTACATCCAGGACGACATCCACGTCGTGCCGCGATTTTTGCTCAATGTTGGCATCCGATATGAATACAATGGCGCACCCGTCGAAGCACAAAATCATTTCAGCGTACCCAATCTAACCCCAGCGTCGGCCACCTGTACCCCACAGCCCAATTGCCAATACATCCTGGCGGGAACGAATGGAATTCCGCGCGGCGTTTACAAAGCCACTCGAACGGACTTTGCCCCGCGCATTGGTATTGCCTGGCGGCCCTTGAAATCAGAGCGCTGGGTGGTCCGCGCCGCTTACGGAGTTTTTTACGATAATCCGATTTCGCAAATCAGTATCTTTCCGCGCATCAATCCGCCTTTCTACAATCTCGGCTTGTTCCAGCAAAATCCGGCCGTTTGCCCAGGCGGCTTGTGCACGGTCCAGGACATCCTCGATCAGCCGGGGACTTCCATTCAGGCCAACACCATCGCACCCAATTTCCGCGATGCTTACATGCAGCAATGGAACGCCAACCTGCAGTATGAGCTGGGAGCCAATTGGATGGTGGATGTCGCCTACGTCGGCTCCAAAGGCACGAACTTATCCGACGTGCGCGACATCAATCAGCAATTTCAGTTCGCACCCGATGGTTTCTTTTCTTCCATACTTTTTGTGGAATCGGAAGCCAACAGTTCCTACAACGCGCTGCAGGTTCGGTCGGAAAAACGGATGAGCCACGGGATATCGTTCCTCGCGTCGTACACTTTCTCGAAGTCCATTGACGATGTTTCCGCAGTTTTCGCGGGCAACAGTGGCTCCGGACTTCCCCAGAACTCGCAGGATCTCAGCGCGGAACGCGGACTGTCAGACTTCAACGCCGCGCAGCGGCTGGCCGTAAGCTTCGTTTACGATCTGCCCCTGAACCGCTTCGCAGCGAATGGCTCCTGGTTCCGCAGGGCTCTGCTGGATAACTGGCAGGCGAGCGGAATTGTGACCGCGCAGTCGGGCAATCCTTTTACCGTGGTTCTCGGCGGCGGCACCTCGAGCGCCGCCTTGGCTTTCGGTAATCCCGCGCGGCCGGACGAAATCGCGAATCCATTCATAGCCGGCAACGTCGCGGCCAATTCCGCCTGCATCGCTCCGGCTCACGTCCGCACGCCCGAGAATTGGTTCAATCCCTGCGCATTCACACTCCCAGTTGGTCAGTTTGGCTCGGAGGGCCGCAACACCCTAATCGGGCCCGGCTTTAAAGACCTCGATTTCTCGTTGGCTAAGAGCATTTCGCTTCGCAGTGAACGCCATCGCTTGCAACTGCGCGGCGACCTCTTCAATGTTTTCAACCATCCGAACTTCGACCTGCCGAATCACGTATTTTGCAGTGCGCTGAAAAACGGCTCCATCCCGGGTACTACGTCCTGTCCTTCGGCAAATTTCGGCGCCGTTCTGTCGGAGAACTTTTACGGCAACAGGCCGCCCAGGCAGATTCAGTTGGGAATCAAGTACATGTTTTGACGCCGGCGGGCACACGTCGAGTTTGATAGGTCTCGCCCGGCTCTCTAATACATAATCGTTCGTGTCAGATGATGAGGCCAATTCGTGGTGTGATAGTGCGTCCAGAGCCGCTCATTTACCTGCGGGATGATCACCTGCTGGTCCGGCGGACGCACCTTATTGATTTCCTCGCGCAGCAGGGCGGTGGCGTAAACGCTGTGCGCGCGGATTTCAACTTCCTGTGTGGAATCGCGCGGAATCAATTGGTAGGAATTGATCGCGTGCTCCAGAGCTGGCGAGTAGCTGTTGATGCCTAGCAGCCGCAGCGCCGCCGGAACGATGTAATCGGGGAAGGTAGTCATCTTCGCGACGTCGTTTAACTGCACGGGACCGGATTTTGGATATGTCGCGTAGCAGAACCACAGTCCAAGCTGCGCCAGCTTGTAGAACTTGATTTCGTGGCCATCGTACGGGCTCACGTCATTGAAGCGCGGAAACTCTTTCGCCATGCGCTCGACGAGCCCGTTTCCTCCGTCGTACAGCAGCGGCGGACACGATTTGATGAAATTGTGGAAGCGTCCATCGTACCTTTCGGAAAGCACCGAACCAATCTGGTGGAGTACTTCCAACTTCTCGTCCAGCATCGGCATTTCAATATTGCCGGCAAAGATTTTGTCGAGCTCCGCGCGCGTCAACTTCGCCAGGAATTTTCCGTCGAGCATGGGAAGGCCATTGTTCATCGCTCGATTGAGGCAGGCGAACATGGCGTCGGAATCGGACCAATGTTGCCCGTCATAGTCGACCTGGAATTTGGCGTGCGTCGTAAAGTCAGTAAAAGCCGTGTCGATCGAATTGGCCACGAGCATCAGGTCGATGACGTCGTTCGGATCGGTCAATTTCACGCCGCTCGCCACCGCATACGTCGGCATGGGCAGTTCTTCGTAGCCCATCCACCCGGCGACCTCCACGATCTTGTCGACGTGCGTGAAAACGTCTCGCGAGTTTTCGATCGCCGGGCGAAGACTTTCGAGAACCGGGCTGCCGATCGGCTTGGGCCAACGGAGCGGCGCGGCGTCATCGCGGTGAGCGACAGAGCGAACGCCTGCGGGAATTCCACGAGCCGGCGCAACAAGACTCAACGAAGAAATAACTTTCAGAAAATCACGTCGACTTTTCATCGTTCCCCCGGATCAGAAGACAATGGGTGGTCGTGCATGTCAAACGGCGCGGCCAGAAAGTCGCGCGGCGATGAAGTCAAAAGCCCGCGTTACGTTACGTATAGCAGACTAAACGGCGGCGTTTCGCTCGCAATTACTTTAATTTCGCGTACTCGGCTTTGGCTTGCTGCAGGAGCGGAACGTCCGGGTCGGCGTCTTTCCACAGCGCGAAGAAATCTTGATACGCCGCGCGCGCTTTTTCTTTGTCACCCGCGGCCGCGTAGGCTCGTGCCAGGCCTAGCTGTGAGAATGAAACTAAAGGATCCTGTGGGGCATAATTTTTCAAATTCAGGACTCGTTGAAATTCCATGACGGCATCAGCGCCGTGCCCGGCCATTAAGAGGGCGCTGGCGCGAGTGTAGAGAGGCTCGGTACTGCCGCGGTCATAAGCCTCGGCAGGTTTCATTAACTCCACGGCCTTGTCGGCGTGTCCTTGATTCATTTCGAGCACAGCCCGGATCATTGGCCCATTCATTGACTGTATGAAGGTGTCCAAAGGACGCTGTTTCGTCGCCTCGTCAACAAGCTGGCGTGCTTTGGCGTCCATGCCGGCGCGGGCGTAGATGTCAGCTACGTTCATTTCATGCGTCGGCGTTTGCGACTGTTTGATGGCGGCGTCAGCGCCATTAATGGCCGCGGAGCGGTTCCCGGCAATCGCTTCAAACTCTGCCGAGTTTTCGACGTCGTTGAGCGCTTCTTCTTTTTGTTCGAGCCGCACCTCCTTGTCCTCTATCTCTGTGAAGAGTTCCCTGGCCCGGCGCATTTGTCCGTGGGCGATGGCTAAGTTCGCAGCGCGCTCGAGAACCGAGAGTTCACCCTGAGGATCCGCTTTTTCCAGAGCATCTTCTTTGGCCATCGCAGCCAAGTCACCTTCCGCTAGAGCCAAAAACGCGAAACCATCATGGATGAAAACGCCCCCGATGTTACGTTGCGAAGCGGCGTTCAAGAGACTCTTTGCTTCATCCAGGCGGTTCAAAGCCCTGTAGGCATTCGCCGCATTCTGGTACCCGATGAACAGGTCCGGAGACAAGCGAACCGCTTCGAGGCTTTCCGTCAGGGCTTTGTCAAACTCACCGAGGTTGGTGTGCAAGACTCCAGGATTGAGCCAAGCGCGCAGGTCGCGCGGGTAGCTCTTCTGATATCGCTCGTAAGTCTCTAAAGCTTTGTCGATCTGATTCGTTAGTTGGTAATAATAGCTCGAGATGGCGAGATCTTCGCGCTCGCTGGCGCGGTCCTTCAACTCGAAGGCTTTCTGGGCATACTCCAACGATGTTTCCGTCTGTCCCATATTGTTGAGAACGACGCCCAATCCCCGGTACGCCATGGCAAAATTCGGATCCAATTGGACCGCTCGCTTGAAGAAAGGCAGAGCTCCGAGATTGTTCCCGTTCGTTACCTCTGCCGAACCATCGGAGAAAGCTTTCAGTGCTTCGAGCGAGGATGTTGTCGCTTGCTCCAGAGGCTTATCGTATTTCTGAATCGAGCTGAGCGATTCGCCCATCTTTCCGCGCAGGTTCGAACTGGCCTTTCCCAGCGCGTCGAGAACCTGCTCCTTGCTGCCAGCCTGCGCCTGCTCCTGAGCGAGCGCATCGCCGTTGGCGGCGTTGACGGCTTCGAGTGTGACCACGTATTGACTGCCAAGGCCGGCAATCGATCCGTGCACCATTGCTTTGATGTTGTCGCGCTGGCAAATCTCGCGCCCGATTTCGGGCGTGATCCGGGTGGCTGTCGGGCGCCCCATCAGCTTCAGTGTTCGATCCACTTCCTGCTGGGATACCAGATTGAGAAATGGAGACTGCGTCAGGCTCACCTGCAGCGCGGTCTTCAACGTGCCATCGAACACCGGGTCGCCCGTCGTGTTCGTGAAATCGGTCAAGAGGATCGAGTCTTTTTCGGTCAGCTTCGGCGTGCGATGAAGAAAGAAATACGAGCCGGCCAAAGCGAGAAGCACAACTAGCGCCGCGCCCACTCCGACAATCTTCCACGGAACTGCCTTCTTCGCCGGCGTGGCAGCCGCCGCAAAAGTCGCCGATGATTCCGCGGCAACCGGCGACGAAACCGGGACACGCGTGCTACCGGAACCTGCGGCAATCGGGGAGATCGAGGGACCACTCGGCGAGGATGTCTGCTCCACAGCGATCCGTCCGGACCCGGATCTCGATTCTACTTGCGGCTCCGCCGCGGGAACCGCACGGCTGCTTGATTCCACGTCTCGCTTTAGGCGCTGGAGTTCCGCGCGCATATCGGCCGCATGCTGGTAACGCAGATTGCGATCTTTCTCCAGCGCTCGGTTGATGATGTGTTCGAGTTCCGCGGGCAAATCGGGATTCAGACGCACTGCAGCAGGTGGAACGCGGTTGAGGATGGCGTCGATAATTACGCCGGAAGTTTCGCCGCGAAATGGCACGCTCCCAGTGGCCATCTCGTAAATTACCGCGCCGAAGCTGAACAGGTCGGTGCGTGTGTCGAGTTCCTTGCCACGCACCTGCTCGGGGGACATATAAGCAACCGTCCCCACCGCCGTTCCGGGACTCGTCAGTTGCTCCTCGCTCACTCCTCCGACGGCATTCGTCGCCATTGTCGCTTGCGACGCTCCGGTTTCCGGCCTTGTCTGCTTCGCGAGGCCGAAATCGAGAATCTTCGCGTGGCCGCGCTTGGTGATAAAAATGTTGGCAGGCTTGATGTCTCGATGGACGATGCCCTCAGCGTGGGCGGCGTCGAGTGCATCGGCGATTTCGATGGCCAGCGACAGCAGCGTGTCCATGTCTAGAGGCTTGCCCGCGATCCGGTGCTTTAGCGTCACGCCGTCGAGGAACTCCATCGCGATGAACGGCTGACCATCGTGCTGGCTGATTTCAAAGACCATGCAGATATTGGGATGGCTGAGCGCCGACGCCGCCTGCGCCTCGCGCTGAAATCGAGATAAGGCTTGCGAATCTTTGGTCAGGTCATCCGGCAGAAACTTCAGCGCGACAAAACGGTGAAGCGTCGTGTCCTCGGCTTTGTACACCACTCCCATCCCGCCGCCGCCCAGCTTTTCGACTATGCGGTAGTGCGAAATCGTGCGCCCAGAGAGCGGAGAAGAATCAGGCATGGACGCGAATCTTATGCTGCGCTCTGAGACATGTCAACGCGTCGCATTTCAGCGCGAAAAATGGAAACAGCGTCAAGAAGTATTCGGCTCTTACGATACTTGCACGTTTTGGAGTATTCCGTCTGCTCGGCCGATTGGTTGAACTTCGAATCTGCGGTACCCGTTGCTAATTGTTCTACGATGTCGGTTAGTGTTGTAGTTCGGTGCCCTGGTCTGCGCTCCCAAGTGTCATTTTCGGTCGACAAAAATTGTCACTTTCAAGGGGCAGCCAAGATATCGGTATGAATACGGCCTGATTTTGAAGTTTCAAATCGTCCCTAAATAGCTGCTGGAGTTAGGGTTGGTGAAGCTGGAACGCGTGCCGCGGTGGTGTTTATTATTGGCACAGAAGTTGCATTATTGCGGGTATGACGCCAGCGACTCGGCCCTTCTAGGGTGCGTAAGCTGTTCGTTCAACTTGGATATCACCTCAAGGAGAGAAGATGAAGAAGAGTCAGAAAGGTTTCTCGCTGATCGAACTTTTGATCGTCGTGGCGATCATTTTGATCATCGCGGCGATTGCTATTCCGAACCTCTTGAAGGCCCGCATCGCGGCCAATGAGGCGTCGGCGGTCGGCACGCTGCGCACCATGAACACGGCAGCGGTAACGTATCAGTCCACGTATAACAACGGCTTTCCGCCGGACTTTGCCCACTTCGGTGGCCCGCCTCCGGGAAGCTGCGATTTGTCGAACTTGTTGGACACAACCTTGACCACCACTGGCCAGAAGAGCGGCTACACGGTCACCTTCACCGGGTTGCAGATTCTGAAGGTAGCAGCCACGGGTTGCGCCAACGCCGGCGCCAGCACCTATGTTTCGAATGCGGTGCCGGTCACGGTGAACGCAACGGGTAACCGCACCTTCTGCAGCGACGAATCCGGCGTGATCCACGTGGATCCGGCGGGCGGCGCGGCAAAGGGCACTGACACAGCCTGCGAAGCGCTCACTGCGCTCCAGTAGTCTCGGCCAATCCGCGACGGGGAGAGAGCCTGGACTCTCTCCCCGTTTCGCATTTTACGGGTGAGATTTTCTGTCAAAGTAATCGAAGATAATCCGCTGCAGGACTCATCCACGCGCACCCATATCTGCCACTGCCTCACTTCTGAATGACGCCGTATTGGGAAATCACTCGTTCGGCGAGTCGAACTCCCGGCACGCTGCGTGGCCTCCCGAAATCACTCGACTAGATCGGCCGGTTTAGCGGGCTCGGAAGGTTTCCCGGCCTTAATCGTAGCCAGCGCTGCATCCACGCGCTTCTTGAAGTCACCCTGGTCGTTGTGCGAAAGTCCGCTATACATCGACACAACACTCATCTCGCACGTGGTACCATTCGGCGCCAAGCTGACGTGGTTCTTGCCTTGGTTGACCGCTCCGATAACGGACCAATGGATAGAGTGTTTCACATTGTACTCAGCAGTCATTTTGTCGTCGTCACTCTGCACGTCTTTGTAGTTGTCCGGATTGGCAAGGGCGAGTTTGACCGCACCCCACAACTCGCTGCAAGGAACGGGATAGGTAGTCTTGTAGGTCTTGTCGCCGGCACCGAACGCCGGCAGAACAACAGCAAGCGACATCAACGCGACAACTGCAAATCTCATCTTCGTCATGGCATGTTCCTCATACGGCGGTGCTTCTCAAAATGTCAAAATCGGGCAGAACTCCCCGTTTTCCTGATAACTCAAGCATAGCTCCTCAAATCATTTCGTCAGTGCTCCAGGTCACATGAGCCGGTGACCACCGTGCGTACCGTCTCGAAAATACCAGTACCCGGGAGTCCTACTCGACGAGCAGACGCAGTCGCGATCCCGCTGGGAGCTGCACTGCTGCCAAATTCGTTGTGCCGGCAGCAGGAGGAGCATAGGATAACGAAGCTGGGGGCTTAAATCGGAACCCCCGCCGGTTCATGCGCGGCGGCGCCGCATCAATTGAGAGGAGCAACATTATGGCCTGGTCACAGCCTAAAAATCGCGTCGCTGTATCTGCAGCCAAGCTCCTGGTCAACTCAACGATTGCTGTGATTCTTTGCGCCGGCTCATTGACCGCCGCACAGGTGAACTATGCTCACCCGAGCAAACCCAAAGAACCTTCGACGGCGACCACGCAAACTTCCATAGCCAACACCGATCCGTCGCGGACGATAGAGAGCCACGACACCTCCGGCAATCGGAGTGTGGATACACAGAAGGTGGAGGTGCGTGACGCAAATGGCGGATATCTGCCCGATCACGAAACTGAAAAAGAGACCATCCACGTAAATGCCACCACGACCCGCACAGTGGAGCGCACGTACCGGTGGGATGCGAATGGACAAAGGAATCTGGTGCAGGTAACGGAAGAAGAAGCGCGAAACTCGGCAAGCGGCGATGGACACCTGGTTCGTACTATCTCAAGTTCTGATTTGGACGGGAATCTTCAGGTTTCCCAACGCGAGGTCGCGGACACACGAAAGACGAGCCCAGATGCGCAGGAGACGAAAACCACGTTCTACATTCTGGACGGCAACGGTGGCTTGAGTCCGTCGCTGCAGATGCAGGAAATTCAAAAGCGCAGCGCCGACAACACCGTCGCTGTGACAACGTCGAAGCTCTGGCAGAATTCCAGCGGCCATTGGGAAGTGGGCGAAGTAAAAGAAAGCACGATCAAGGAAGACGGCAAGAATCGCATCAGCGAAGAGAGCATTTCGCGCTCCGATTCCGAGGGCCGGCTTTCAGAAGTTTCGCGAACGGTGAGCAAGGTGACAGAAAATGCCGTCGGAGAAAAAAACAATACCGTCGAAACATATTCTACGTATGTTCCTGGACTAGCTCCCGACGGCAGCCTGCATCTGAACCGGCGCGTGACGACCGTTCAGAATTTTGGTTCGGGCGGAAAAGCAACCGAGCAGCAAGTCGAGCTTCCCAAACCGGGCGATCCGATCGGCGGACTTCAAGTTGCCGCAAAAACGAAGTATATCGTGCAGTATGGCGGCTCGGTTGCACAGCAGACAAAGACTGTTCAAGTGCGTGACGTCAACGGCACTTTAAGCGAGGTCTCTGCCGAGACGCGAAAATCCGACGAGGTTCCCGCCGCGCAGTCACAAACAGCACCTGCCGACAAACCCAAATAGCGATGCGCTGATCAGTATCTTGGGTCTTTGCAATTGTGCCCTTCAGAGAACTCACTAGACGCGCATTCTTGTCCCCAAATCTTGTGACCTGCTCGCTTCGGGGACGCGAAAAAATGTGCGTTACGCTCCTCGAAATAGCGGTCAATCGCAGATTTCGCAGCGTCCACGCTGGAATAATCGCTATTGTGGATGATTGCCCGTGCCATTCCGCTAAAAACAGATTCGATTACATTCAGAAACTGCGATCCCGCCGGTAGCGGCGCACATTTTATAATTGGATGACCGTCTCTTCTGGCTTCCGCATTGAGTTGTTCGAGATGCGACAAAAGACCTTGCGCGACGTGCCACGACGCCGCATCCCATGAGAGATAGAGGGTGGTGCAATCTCGGTATTCGGACCGCAGACGGTCGGCCATCTTCATTATTTCTTCACTGTTTTTTTTCAAGGAATAGAAGTGGGTTATTCGGTTTCCAGATAGTTCGAGTGCGGCGGTCAGAATCAACCAGCCTTTCGACTTCTGAAATTGCGGAACTTCGTAACCTTCTCCGGGACTAACACGTTTTCTCCCACCTCTCCGTTTGATTGCGAATGGACCAAATTCGCCAATCGAAGAGAACGCTTCGGTCTTTGTCAAGGTGCTTAGGATTTTCTTGATCGCCTCGACCTTCACGTTGTAATCGGGATCTCTGCTAGTCAGGCATAAGAGTGGTGGGCCTGGGGAGAGTCGAACTCCCGACACGCGGTTTAGGAGATTCGTTGTCACTCCTGACGCGTTCCAAGAGTCATTGTCACGCCTCCTGGCTAAATCAGACTACGTGATGGGACTTTGGAACAAACCACCTCTACCAAACTGATTCCTACTTGCCGGTGAGGCAAGAATGCAATCACCACCTGTGACGACAGCCTAAATCAACGTGAATCAAGTGGGTGAAGTTGGCTGTCCGAATGTATACTTCGGTAGAAACAGAAGCGCAAAAACGAAAACCTCTTGCACACCGGACGAACTAATTTGGTGAAGCCAATGGGCGCGGAATATTTCGACGTATTGATCATCGGCGCTGGCTTGTCCGGCATTGACGCCGCCTATCATCTGCAGAAATACTGCCCGAAGAAAAGCTATGTCATCCTCGAGCAGCGCGAGCGTATCGGCGGAACCTGGGATCTGTTCCGCTATCCTGGCATCCGCTCAGATTCGGACATGCTGACCATGGGCTATTCGTTCCGCCCGTGGACGAACCCCAACGCGATTGCCCCCGGAAACGATATCCGCAACTACGTCACTGCAACCGCGCGCGAGGAAGGCATCGACCAGCACATTCGCTTCCGCCACACGGTCCAAAGCGCGGCGTGGTCCTCCCAAGATGCGCGTTGGACGTTGAATGCAGTGCGCCAAGGGCCGGACGGGCACGAAGAGCCGGTCACCTTGATCTGCAACTTTCTATTTTCCTGCGCGGGTTATTACCGCTACAGCGCCGGTTACCTCCCGGAGATCCCGGACATGGATCGATTCGCGGGTCGTCTCATTCACCCGCAAGCCTGGCCCGAGGACCTCAACTACGCCGGCAAGCGCATCATCATCATCGGCAGCGGAGCGACCGCCGTAACGCTCCTCCCGGCGCTGGCCAAGAGCGCCGCTCACGTGACGATGCTGCAACGCTCTCCGACCTACATCGTCTCGATGCCCGAGCGGGACCGCATCGCAAATTTTCTGCGTCGCCTTATGCCCGATGCGTGGGCGTATAGAATCAGCCGTTGGAAGAATGTCGCCTACATGATGTACGTCTACCAACTGGCGCAGCTCTGCCCGAATTTCGTGAAGGCCGGCCTCATCAAGAAAATCAGCAAGGAATTGGGTCCTGACTACGACGTGGCCACACACTTCACGCCCCGCTACAACCCCTGGCAACAGCGGCTCTGCCTGGTGCCGGATGGAGATTTGTTTCAGGCGATAAGGAACGGCCGCGGCAGCGTGGTTACCGGTCAGATCGAGCGATTCACGGAAACCGGCATCCGCCTGCAATCGGGAGAAGAATTGCCGGCCGACATCGTGATCACCGCGACGGGCCTCGTGCTGCAAGCGTTCGGTGGAGCTGGTCTCGAGGTTGACGGCCGCACCGTGGATCTCGGCAACAAACTGGCCTACAAAGGCGTGATGGTCTCGGATGTGCCCAACCTTGCAGGGGTGTTCGGGTATATCAACGCCTCATGGACCCTCAAAGCCGACTTGATTTGCGCGTACGTCTGCCGGTTGCTAAATCTGATGGACAAGAAAGGCGCGCGCCAGGTCACGCCCCGCAGCGGCCAAGAGGTAGCCGTCGCGCCTTTCGTAGAAGGATTCAACCCTGGATATATGGAACGAGCGATCGCCCACTGGCCGAAGCAAGCGTCGAAGGCGCCTTGGCGTGTTTATCAGAACTATATTCGCGACACGTGGAGCTTGAAGTGGAGCCCAGTAGATAATCAGGCGCTGGAGTTTTCGAGCCCAACGGAAGCTCCTTCGAGTCGCGCCTCCGAAGAGGCTGATCATCAACTCGCCTGATGGGCGCTCACCCGAATTTAATTCGGCGGTTTCCTTGCCGCTTGCCTGCAGAATCGGCATCCCGTAACATCACGGACTTTTCGAACTGACGACAGCCGGAGGCCACATGCGTCACCACAATTGGAGAGTAGCCGGGCTCTTTCTGGTAGTCCTGCTGTTGGTAGCAGTCTGTGCTGGGTTTGCGGCGCAGGACAAATCGACGGCCAATCAGGATTTAGAGGGCCTTTATCGCCAACAGTGCGCCACTTGCCATGACCACGGGGTTCCGCGCGCGCCTAACCGCGCTGCTTTGGCGCTGATCTCCGCGGAGAACATTCGTTTGGCGTTGACCAACGGCAGTATGAAGTCGCAAGGGGAGCGCCTGACGCCGGCGCAAATCGAAGCGCTAAGCCAGCTTCTTGGAGCAAAGCGTTCCGCGAGCGAAGTGCCGAACACCTGCCAGGGCGCAGACCAAACGTTCGCGGACCCACTGAACCAACCGCGCTGGAGCGGCTGGGGCGTGAACCCGCTCCAACGGCGGTCTCAGACCGCGGCGATGGCGCAACTGTCCGTCGCGCAAGTTCCAACTCTGAAACTGAAATGGGCGTTTGGGTTCCCTGGTGTAGATCGAGCTGTCGCGCAACCCGCGATTTTCGGTGGACGCGTCTTTGTGGGAAGCGTTGGGCGCAAAATCTATTCCCTGAGTGCAGCCACCGGTTGCACATTTTGGGAATTCGCCGCCGATGCCCCTGTGCGCACTGCGATCAGCTTTGGTCCGCTCGGCTCGCGCTGGGCCGTCTAATTCGGCGATTTAGGCGCCAATGCGTATGCGCTGGATGCTGTGACGGGCAAGCCCATCTGGAAAACGCACGTTGATGACCACCCCGCTGCTGTCATCACCGGAGCCCCGACGCTTGCGGGCGATCGGCTATACGTGCCCGTTTCTTCCTATGAGGAAGTAACCGGCGCAGATCCCAAGTACGAATGTTGTAAATTCCGCGGCAGCGTGTCCGCGTTGGATGCCGCCACCGGAAAGCTGATGTGGAAGCAATACACAATCGCGGAGGAGCCGAAACCGGTCCGCAAGAACAAACAAGGTGTGCAGCTGTTCGGACCGTCCGGCGCTGCTGTGTGGTCTTCGCCGACAGTGGACTTGAAGGCCCACCGGGTTTACGTGACCACCGGCGATAGCTACTCCGATCCGACGGCAAGCACTTCCGATGCGTTTCTTGCCTTCGACTCCGATACGGGAAAACTTCTCTGGTCGAAACAAATGACCCCCGGGGATGCCTACAACATCAGTTGCCCCGGCCCCGAGGCCGCGCGGATCAATTGTCCCGAAGCCAATGGTCCCGACTACGATTTCGGCGCCTCGCCGATTCTAGTAGACCTGCCGGGTAGCCGGCGCGCGCTCATCGCTGGACAAAAATCCGGAATGGTTCACGCCGTCGATCCCGACAGGCAAGGAGAGATTCTCTGGCAAAGACGCATCGGGGCTGGCGGCACCTTGGGCGGGATTCAGTGGGGATCCGCTGCCGACTCGGAAAAAATGTACGTGGCGCTGTCCGACGTACGATTGCAGGTCGTTCCCGGAGGGACGCCCGGCGCGCAAGCGTCTCCCTTCGGCTTGACCTTTCTGTTGGATCCCAAAGCTGGCGGCGGGATGTTCGCGCTAAATCTGGCAACAGGAGAAATTGCCTGGCACACTCCCCATCCCGGCTGCGGAGAAAAACCGGGCTGCAGCCCCGCGCAGTCAGCCGCCGTGACCTTGATTCCCGGCGTGGTTTTTTCGGGCGGTATGGACGGCCATCTGCGCGCCTACTCCACGCTGGACGGAAAAATCATATGGGACGTTGATACCCAGCAGCAATACAAAACGGTGAACGGAGTCAGCGCAACAGGCGGCGCACTGGACGGCCCCGGCGCGGTGATTGGCGGCGGAATGCTGTACGTCAATTCCGGATACCCGAACTGGGGTGGTGCGCCGGGCAATGTCTTGCTTGCCTTCTCCGTGGATGGGAAGTAGCAGTGCTCGCGGAGAGAAGCGTTGCACATCGCCTGCGGCTACGGCAAATTTAATGCAGTCGAGCTTATTGCCGATTCCGATCAAACTCGACGACTACCTCTAACCGATTGAAACTTCTGAACTGAGAATGGTGGGCCTGGGGAGAGTCGAACTCCCGACACGCGGTTTAGGAAACCGCTGCTCTATCCGTCTGAGCTACAGGCCCGCTTGCGAACGATGAGCATAGAGTAGCACAGCGAATTCGCCGGATGGCGATTGGCGGAGCGGCGCTGCCCAACCTATGGAGTCGCGGCGTGTTTTCGGGCGAGCGTCGTCGTCCGCATGAATTTGCGGACGACGATCGCCGCCGGTTTTCGCTGAAAACGTGGAGCGTTTTTCTGCGCTAGTTCAGCGGCCGGATGCGGCGGCTTTGGCTTGATCGGCGCGAACGACTGGCACATCGACTGCGTGTTCCGCTAGGAACCAGACTTGCAATTCGTTCGTGCGGATCACGTCGCTGACGAGCAGATCGTTGGTGCCGTCATCTCCTGCATCGCTGGCTTCCTTGGCCATGGTGCGGGCTTCTTTCAAGATGACCTCGTGCGCTTCGAGAAGACGTGAAATCTGCACGGGGACTTCTTCACGGCCGCGGGGAGGCCGCGGAATGAGCGTGGTCTCAGCGACATCCGCGGCCATGGCGAGACTGATCGCGCCGAGGCTTTGAATTCGCTCGGCGATGGTGTCCACCAATTCGTTCTGCTCGCCATAATGTTTGTCGAAGAGCAGATGCAATTGATAGAACGTATGCCCGGCGACTTGCCAATGGTGTTTCTTGTAGAGATCGCGAAGCGTGATTGTATCGGCGAGGATTTGATTCAAATTTTCGGCGCTCTGCGCACAAACTTTTTCGTCCAGCGCGATGGGAAGCTTTACAACTTTTCCGTAGGGCTGAATTTCCCTGGCGGTTTGGTGCTGGAGAGGTTCGGCGCGCTGGGCCCCGGCCTCCAGCTGCTTGTAACTTGGACTGCGCTTATCTGCTTTCGATGCCATCTGTGTCACCTCTCGCGAGATTGGATGCTCGGATGGGTTTGGCCGTTTCAATCGAGACTGTGAAATTCCGTTGAAACCGCCGGCCGGCGTTAACCGGCGATTGGCGGCAGCGACTTCAACAACGTGCTGGCGCCATTCCAGAAGATTTGCACTCCGATGCAAACCAGCAAGAAGGCGTAGAGCCGCAGAATCACTTTCATACCACCTGGGCCGACCGCTGCTGCGATGCGGTCGGCAAAGCCGTAACACAGGTAGATGCTGAGGGCGATGATGGCCGAGCCGATGATGGCCGAGAAAATGGCCAGCAGATTGGCGCCGAAGTGGCGAGGTTCGTTCGCGCCGAGCGTGATGGCAATGGAGATCGAACCCGGACCGACGGTGAGCGGCAACGTCAGCGGGTAGAAAGCATCGCTTAGAGTCTCGGTGCCGCATTCGTCGCGGCGGACGGAGCGGCGCTCGTCCTCATCCTTCTGCAGCAACATAGCCCAGCCGGTCGAAATCACGAGCAGCCCGCCGCCAACCTGCACCACCGGAAGCGAAATTCCGAAAAATGAGAGAACGTGCGTTCCGATGGCGAACGATGCGACTAAAAGGATGAAGCTGTTGAATGCCACGCGCCAAGCGAGAAGTTTTCTCGATTGCCGGGTGTAATCCGCGGTCAAGGAAAGAAAAACGGGGCTGCCTCCCAGCGGATTCACGATGGGGAAGAGTGCGCTGACGATTAGGAGAATACTTTTTAAGGTTTCAGCCACGGCGATCGTCTCCGGGGAGGTTGAAGCGGATAGGATTTACGCCCCGCCATCCGTTTCGCGGCCATTTTCGCGCAAGCCGTGAAGTTATGGACCGCGGCAGCGAGCGGATTTATCCACAAAAGTAGTAAGAAATGGCGGCGGATTTCATGATTTCTAACCGAAACGTCTGGACGAATAGAATCGCCCGTAAGTGTAAGAAAACAAAGGATGGAGGTCATTTCTATTCGAGACAGATTTGATATCCCTCGGGAGTCGGATTTTGGCGTTCAGGCTCCTGGGCGGCTGTGCCTTCGCGAGGAGTGCCTGCGGATTTGGAGCAGGCATCTCGAAGGATGACGTGGAGCGGCGGATCCCGGCGATTGTCTTTCGCGATGGCGAGTTTGCGAGTGGGCTCGACCCATTTGCCGGGATTGCTAAGGTGGCTGTAGGTGTGAACGGCGCGGAGAGAGGCGGCAAAACTCAGCGGAGTGGAAGCTCGGCCATCGAGGATGTGTTTAACTGCGCCGCGGAGGTCGCGGGAGCGGGCGGCGTAGAGACCGGTGGCGCGGGCGTGGCGATAGAGGAGCGAGCGGTGGCGAATGTTGTATTTGCGGACGATATCGAAGGGATGCCGCCAGTGGACAAAATCGAAATCGATTTGATTTCGATGGGGATGGTGACAGACGACGCAGCGGCGAGAGTGGCGGCGGAGGTCCGGGGAGGAAGCGCGACGGTTTGAAGCGCGTTTGTGTTTGGCGGTCATGTGGTTCACCTCTTTCATGGATAGCATTGGAGCGGGAGCAGCGCAAGGGGCGGGGCGTGTGGAATGGGGGATGGAGAGGAGAAGGGGAAATTTCAAATGACGGCGAAGAGGGATCGTTCGGGAGAGTTCGCCGGCGATTGAAGTGGGATCACGTTAATAGCCGGATTCGGCAGGATACTCTCAGTGCCTTCGGCTTTGCGGGGTGACTGGGGTATTGGTGGAAGGCCGGAATAGGGCGCCCACCGAAACGCAAACAACGCGGCTTCGATCTGGTGCGGGTTAAAGGCCACCTGGGCGTTAGATAGAGCGCTCGCAAACTTTTCAACGCTGTCCGAGGGACAACGCTTAGTCAGTTCATGCGCGAAGTACTTCGCGTGTAGACGGTGACATGAATTTGGACTATCACGGAATCAGATCGCAGCGTGACCACTGTCTTGTTGCCCGAAGAGTATCAAGCTGAATTACTTTTAATCCGATCATTATTCCGATTCAGCCCTGAGAATAACCTCGTCACCTGGCAGGATATCGGGCGGCGAGCAGTGGCGGTATGGTTGGCGGAGGGCGGCGGTGCTTGGTGGCTTGTTCGTAACCGTAGGCAATCTCGAGCAATAGTTTCTCGGACCATGGTCTGCCGAGGAATTCGATGCCTACCGGGACGCCGAGCGTGGCCGTCGGAGATGGCGAAGAAAATCCGCCGGGTACGACGATGGAAGGAAAGCCGGTTACTGCTCCAAGAGCGCCGTTGCGCTCGACCTGGGTTTCGCCGATGGGAACCACCAGGCGCTGCTGATGCGGGAACATGATCGCGTCGAGTCGCTCGTCAGCCATGATCTTCATCACGCGCTGCTGCAACTCGGAGCGCTTCTGAAGACGCAGGCGATAGCTGTCGTCCATCTCGAGGCCTTCTGCTTTCGTGATGTTGTCCCGGATGTTCGGATGAAATTTGCCGGAAGCGATGATCTCCTCGAGCGATTTAACGGGGGCGTTGCCCGCGGCAAGATAAGCGTTGATGGCGGGCTTAAATTCGTAGAGATGAACGCTGATATCAGAGGTAATCTTTCCGCTATCGAGATCTGGGGTGTTCAGATCGACAAGCGTTGCGCCAGACTTCTTCAGATCCTCGACCGCCTGGTTCGCGATGCGATTGACCTCGTCGTTGATGGGTGCAGTGCCGAAGAAACTGCGTAATACGCCGATGCGCTTGCGCTGCAGACCATTGGCCTTCAGGAATCTCGTGTAGTCTTCCTCGGTATTTCCGACGCTCCATGCCGTGGCGGGATCATTCGGGTCATAGCCGACGAGTATGTTTAACATCTTGGCCGCGTCAGTGACGGTGCGGGCGAGCGGACCCGCGGCATCCTGGGTGAATGAATACGGGATAATTCCGGCGCGGCTGACGAGGCCGAGCGTCGGGCGAATGCCGACGATGCTGTTCGCCGACGCCGGTGAGCGGATGGAGTTGACGGTGTCGGTGCCAATGCCCGCCATCGCGAAATTGGCAGCCACACCCGCGCCGGTACCACCACTCGACCCGCCAGGCGTGCGCGTCAGGTCATATGGATTGAGCGTCTGCCCTTGGATCGAGCTAACCGTTTCACCCCAGATGGCGAACTCGTGCAGGTTGACCTTCGCGAGAATGATTGCGCCCGCGCTGCGCAATTTCTGGGTAATTGCCGCATCGGTCCCCGGAGTGTATCCCGCCAGGCTGAGCGAGCCGCCGGTGGTCGGCATGTCCTTCGTGTTTACATTGTCTTTCAGCAGCACTGGGATTCCATGGAGCGGGCCGACGAACTTCCCGGTCCTGCGGAAATGTTCATCGAGCGCGGCGGCCTCTTGCAAGGCGCGAGGATTGAGAAAGATCACGACGTTGAGCTTGGGGCCTGCCTGGTCGCAGGCGCGGACGCGCTCGAGATAAGCCTGGACTAACTTTACGGATGTAAGAGCTCCGGACTTGTACGCCGCGTGCACATCGCTGATGGTGGCCTCATCGAGATGAAATGGATTGGCTGAATTCTGCGCAGCAGCGCCGTTGGCCATCAGCAGAACCGTCCCAAACAGCGATAGACGCATGAATTTCATATGAACTCCCATCGCGGGTAATTTTTAATGCAACCGGACTGAATACGCTCTCTGTTCATTTTGCGCGGATCATTAGGCGCGGCGTCGGGGGCGAACGGCGGGGCCGAAAGGCAGGAGGGCTGCCCTTCAGCGCCGGTAAGGCGCTTCAGGGTAAAAAGGCCCTCCCCTACGAGTGCATACGATCAGGTTTCTTTTTCTTCGCCTACCAGTTGGGTTGGGCGGACTTTGGCGCTTACTGTTACGTAGGTTACGTCTGGGACTTTGTTCGTATCGAGCGCGGCGTTATAGATGTCGAGGCCGGTGGTGCCTTTCGGCACGATGTAGCCTTGCTGCAATTCCAGGTCGGGGAGCTTTGATTTGATGTCATTGAGTTGATTGCGGGGGACGAGGACATAGTCGCCGGCGGCGAGCGGAAGTCCCTCGGATTCCTCGAGGTCCTTCCAGGTGGGAGCGGTGGCGTAAACGTTGACCGGGAGCGTCTCGAAAAGCGGGGTGGTGTTGGGTGGATGGACGTAGGCGTAGAACGCGGTGAAGGCGCTGAGCGCGCCGACGCTGATTGCGGGCATTCCCAGGACCGGGGCGAAGCGGCCGAATTCGGTGATCAGCAACTTCATAATCTGGGAGAACATCGACGCCTTTTCCTGAATTGAAAAATTGACGGCCCAGCGGCCGGTGCCTCCGGGAAGCAGAACACTCTGCATCTTTTGCCAGGTGGCGCCGGGATCGAAGCTGAGGTTCGCGAGAGGCGGCATTTTCCCGGATTTCGTGGGAAAGAGCGCGGCGATGGCGGTCCAAGCCATGGGGTCGAGAGTTTTGAGAATGGGCTTGTTCTGCATCATGTCCAGGCGCAACTGGGCGGACTGCAGGTGCTCAAACACTTTCTTGTCGGGCTCTGAGGCTTTGAAGCCGGTGACGTTTAGGCCGACGGTGACGTCGCCGTTGTGCTGGAGAAGTTCTTCGGCCTTGATGTCGCTGACGGCGCGGAAGCCTTGCTTCTTGTTGAATTGGAGAAAGACGGGGGAGCGGCCGAGATCCGAGCCACCGTGCGAGGGTTTGCCGCGCTGATGGACTCCCGGTCTCGCTGAGTCGTCGGTGGCATCGGCGAAGGAAGTCCAGAAGTCGCGGGAGCGCGTGTCAAATTCTTGATCGGGTGCTTGTGCTGCGCTTCCTGCGAGTAATTTGGCGGCAGCTTTGGCGGCGGCAGGGGATGCGAATAGTCCCGAGAATGCGCCGGAGGCTAGGAGTTCTTTGATGAAGTCACGGCGAGCTGGTGCCATTGAGGGGTGCCTCCACTTAGTAGCGATGCTCTCGCCTGCATAGTGCTTTGTCAAGGAGGGCAAAGGGTACTCGTGTCGGGACGCGATGGCGAATGTTTGCAAGCGAACGGCTTCGGGGAGCCGGCGATGAAGCGTAAGGTGTTGAGATGAGCTGGTTCTGTTGACATAGTGCGGTTTGCGCGGTTGATGAAACACGAAGACCATCGGATCGGGTTGCGCGGAGGTAAATGGTTAGTATTTTCGTGGGGACTACGCCCGGCGGGCGCAGCAAGCGGCGCCCCTACGACCGAAAAGCTACTCGCCGCCCAGGGTATCAACAGAGCCAGATGTGTTTCTTGCCGGAGCGCTGAAGCGCTCATTCCCCCGTCCGCGATAATTCTGGCGGACGGGGGCTCCCACCGAAATGCGGGGCGATGGGGGCTGCCATCGCGATTGTTACAGGACTGTAACTTGACATGGGAAATGAAACGCAATAGAAACGTGGCGCATCACACGGTGTAATTAATTACCCGGCGGTGGAAGGAGGCTCATTCCCAATGCAAGCCTCGCGCAGGGACTTCATCAAGATTGCGGCGATCGGTGGCGGAGCTGCGTCTGTTCTGGGCTTTGATCTGCGGCCGGCTTACGCGCAGCTTCGCGAGTTGAAGATCGCGCGTGCGACCGAGACGCGATCCACGTGCCCGTATTGCGCGGTCGGCTGCGGCGTGCTGATTTACACGATTGGCGACCGCGCCAAGAACGTCACGCCGCAAGTGATTCACGTCGAGGGCGACCCCGATCATCCTACCAACCGCGGGACGCTATGCCCGAAGGGCTCATCGCTTGAACAGGACATGCTCAATCCGCGCAGGCTCACCAAGCCGCAGGTCCGGCGGCCTGGCGGAATGGAGTGGGAGGACATTTCCTGGGACACGGCACTGAATGAGATCGCGCAGTGGACCAAGAAAACGCGCGACGCCTCATTTGTGGAGAAGGATGCGGCCGGCCACACGGTCAACCGCTGCGAGGGCATCTCCTTCATCGGCGGTTGCACGGACACCAATGAGTTCAATTATCTGGTCGTCAAGACCATGAGGAGTCTGGGCTTGGTTTATTTAGAAAACCAAGCCCGTGTTTGACACGGCCCCACGGTCTCAAGTTTGGGACCAACATTCGGACGCGGGGCGATGACCAATGGCTGGATCGACATCAAGAACACCGACATGATGTTGATCATGGGCGGCAATCCCGCCGAGAACCATCCCTGCGGATTCAAGTGGGCGATGGAGGCCAAGCGCAACCGCAACGCCAAGCTGATTTCCGTTGATCCGCGGTTCACACGCACATCCTCTACCGCCGATCTCTTCTGCCAAATTCGCGCCGGCACCGATATTGCTTTTCTCGGCGGGCTGATCCGCTACGCCATTGAGAACAATCGCATCGCCAAGGATTATCTCGTCAATTACACCAACGCCGCCTTTATCGTAAAGGACGGTTTCAAGCTTCCGGAGGATGGTTTGTATTCCGGATTCAACGCCACCTCGGGCGCCTACGATAAAACCACTTGGAACTATGAAGGCGGAGGCGATTTAAGTGGTAAGTCGGGCGCTGCCGGGGCCTCTGGTCACGCTCCTGAACCGGTTCCCGGCAATCCCGGGGGACCAGCACCGCCGCCATTGCTGCCGCCGAATGTGGCCTACGATCTGACGCTCGAGCATCCACGCTGCGTCTTCCAATTGATGAGGCAGCAGTATTCGCGTTACACGCCGGAAACCGTCGAGCGCATCACCGGCATCCCCAAGGAGCAATACCTGAAGGCCATCGACATGTTTACTTCTGTCCGCAAAGACGGGGACATGAAGAAGGTGGCGACGATTATCTACGCAGTGGGCTGGACGCAGCATACTTTCGGAACGCAAATCATCCGCACCGCTGCGATGATTCAGCTTCTGCTGGGCAACGTCGGGCGGGCAGGCGGGGGCGTGAACGCGCTGCGCGGCCATTCGAATATTCAGGGCGCCACGGACATGGCCGGGCTATTCGACTCGCTGCCCGGATACCTGAAAACGCCCCTTCCCAGCGACCCCGATTTGGCCTCCTATCTGAAGCGCGTCACTCCCACTTCGTCCAAACCGTCGCAGTGGGATTCGTTTAACTACTACTCGAACACCCCGAAGTTCTTCGTCTCCCTGATGAAGGGGATGTATGGCGATGCGGCAACGAAGGAAAACGGATTTGCTTTTGACTATCTGCCGAAAGTTGACCGCGATTGTTCGTGGACGCACATCTGGGACGATATGTACAACGGAAAGGTCAAGGGCATGTTGGCCTTTGGAATGAACGGAGTGATGATCGGCCCGGACACCAACAAGAACATCAACGCGCTGAAGAAAGCCGATTGGCTGGTAGTTGGCGAAATTTATCCCGACGAAACCAGCGAGTTCTGGAGAGCTCCGGGGATTTCGGCCGACGAACAGAAGACCATCAATACCACGGTGTACCGGCTGCCTTGCGCGGGCTTCGCGGAAAAAGACGGCAGCATGACGAATTCGGCGCGCTGGGTGACGTGGAAAAATGCGGCGGTCCCGCCTCCAGGCCAGGCGCGGCTGGACCAGGATATCATCGCGCAGATTTTCCTGCGCGTCCGCGATCTGTACAAGAAAGAGGGCGGAAAATTCCCCGATCCC
Source organism: uncultured Acidobacteriota bacterium (assembly GCA_963841235.1). Lineage (GTDB taxonomy): Bacteria > Acidobacteriota > Terriglobia > Acidiferrales > UBA7541 > Palsa-147. The sequence goes on from CAWJBU010000009.1 coordinate 195,203, forward strand.
ATTCTGAATCGAGCTGGGCGTACGCGGATGCGGCGCACCCGTCGCTTTCACAAGTGGCCATGGAGATCAACGGCAAAGCGCTGGCGGACCTGGAAGACCCTGTCACCAAACAAGTGATCAAGGCGGGTCAACAATTGCCTGGTTTCGCATGGCTGAAAGACGACGGCACGACCATCTGCGGTAACTGGATCTACTCCGGCAGCTGGACGGAAGCAGGACCGCAGATCCAGAAGCGCGGGACGGAAGATCCATCCGGCTTGGGCATCTTTCCCAACTGGTCGTGGTCGTGGCCTGCCAACCGGCGCGTCCTTTACAACCGCGCTTCGTGCAACCCGGATGGAAAGCCGTGGGATCCGGAACGCAAGCAGGTCTGGTGGAACGAGGCCGCGGGGAAATGGGCGGGCAACGACGTCCCGGACTTCAAACCCGACTCGCATCCGAAAGATCACATGGGTCCATTCATCATGAACCCGGAAGGAGTGGGGCGATTATTCGCTCCGATCGGAGTGCTCGCGGACGGGCCGTTTCCGGAACACTACGAACCGATCGAAAGCCCGATCAAGAATCCGCTGCACCCGGAGCAGTCGAATAATCCGCTGGTGAAGAAATTCAAGACGCCGTACGACGTGTTTGGCTCCCCGGAAGAGTACAGCATCGTTTGCACCACTTACCGGCTGACGGAGCAGTATCACTACTGGACGAAAAATAATCAGATGAATGTGCAGTTGATTCCGGAGCCGTTCGTGGAGATTCCCGTGGAGCTGGCGGAAGAAAAGGGAATTCGCGGGGCGGACAAGATCAAAGTAATAAGCGCGCGGGGAACTTACATTGCTAAAGCGTTCGTCACCCGCCGCCTGAAACCGATGATGATCGACGGCAAGAAGGTCTATCAGATCGGCCTGCCGATTCATCAGGGCTTCCGCGGCATCGACGAAGATGAACAAAGGAACGCACGCACGCCGGCGAATTTGCTGACGCCGGCGGTGACCGATCCGAATGCCCACACTCCGGAGTCCAAGGGCTTCCTCGTGAAAGTCGAGAAGGCGTAGGGAGCGGACGATGAGCCAGGCATCTACACAGATCGTCCGGATGTCAGGGCACGCGGGCACCGTCCCGGGCGCCGGCTTGAATCGTGAGTACGACGTCTGCAAGTTAATAGACACCACCACTTGTATCGGCTGCAAGGCCTGTGAAGTAGCCTGCCTGGAATGGAACGGCTACACGTTTAGCCAAACCACCTTCGACAACAGCTACCAGACCATGCCGGAAACGGCCTGGAATTATTGGAACCTGATCAAGTTCAACGAGCACCAGCGGGAAGACGGCAGCATGATGTTGCTGATGCGCAAAGATCAGTGCATGCACTGCGAAGATCCGGGCTGCCTGGTCGCGTGTCCCGCGGATGCGGCGATCGTCCAGTATGCCAACGGCATCGTGGATTTCCAGGAAGGGAACTGCATCGGGTGCGGCTACTGTGTCTCCGGCTGCCCATTCAATATTCCGAAGTTCAGTCCCACTTCGAAGAAAGTCTTTAAGTGCACGCTCTGCAATGACCGCGTGTCGGTGGGGCTGGAGCCGGCTTGCATCAAAGCGTGCCCGACGGGCTGCCTGCACTTCGGCACCAAATCGGAAATGAAGGAACTGGCGGAAACGCGCGCGAAGCAACTGCGCGATGTTTCCGGCTTCGCGGATGCTGGCGTTTACGATCCGGACGGAGTCGGCGGCACTCACGTGATCTACGTTTTGCACGATGCGAAGAATCCAGAGATCTATGGCGGCCTGCCGAAAAATCCTACGATTCCCTGGACGGTGCGCATTTGGAAAGGCCCGCTTAAGTGGATCGGGAATCTTGCCATCGTGGGCGGAATTATCGGCGTGACACTGCACTACCTGCGCTTTGGACCCAAAGTCGTGGACGATGATGAGGGCAAGAACGGAGACGGCCATGAGCGGCGCTGATGTGGCAATGCGCAGCGGGGCGGTGACCCACGGCGGCGATCGCATCCTTCGTTATTCGCTCGTCGAGCGCGTGAATCATTGGGTCGCCGGGCTTACTTACATCTATCTTTTGCTGACGGGGCTGGCGTTCTGGTCGCCCTATTTGTTCTGGATGGCGGTGATTTTTGGAGGAGGTCCTGCGTCGCGATTCTGGCATCCGTGGATCGGGCTGGTATTCTTCGTTTCGATGATGTGGATGTACAAGATGTGGGCTGAAGACATGCGCACAACGAACGCCGACTTGGCGTGGAAGGAACAAATCGGCGAGTACATCCGCAACGAAGATGACAATCTGCCACCGATCGGACGCTTCAACTGGGGCCAGAAGCAGTATTTTTGGGTGATGTTCTGGGGGATCATTTTATTGCTGATCTCCGGCGTCGGATTGTGGTTTGTGGAAGGCATTCCCTGGAGCTTGCGATATTTGCGATACGCCGCGGTGATCGTTCACGTGGGGGCGTCGCTGATCACCATCGGGGCGTTCATCATTCACGTTTACATGGGCACGGCCATGGTACGCGGCGGATTCACGTCGATCGTGCGCGGCGAAGTATCGCGAGCCTGGGCGAAGAAGCATCACCGCCTCTGGTACGAGAAGGTTACCGGCGACACTTCCGCTCGGAGATGAGCGCGAAGGCCTGGGATGCGCGCATTGCACGCGCCGGGGAACTTGCCGCTCGATTTTCTTTTGCGACTGAGCTTCTAAATTTCTACGCTGCGGTCGTTCGTCTTCAGAAGGAACTCGCTGCGCAGTTTGTTTCAAAAAGCCCGCCGCGGCAACGGCAGAATTTCGGCGCGGCTTTGCGTCACCTGTTAGAACCCGCAGCGCTTTTGCCGCAATTTCCCCGATTTTTATCGCACGTAGCCGCGATTGCGCCGGCTCCGCTCGCGGCGTTTGCCGGCGAGCTTCCGGGGAAACCTGCGGGCGAGATGCAACGATTGCTGGCGGCCTATTGGGAGAAAGGCTGCCGCTTCGAGCCGGCGCTCGATGAGCCCGCCACATTCTGCACACGGGCGTTTCTGCAGCCCTATGCCGAATCTTTGGCCGATTCGATCGAGTTGCCTCCACCGTCTATCTCGCGCGGATCGTGCCCGCTGTGCGATGGCTTGCCGCAGCTCGGCATTCTTCGTCCGGAAAGCGATGGGGCGCGCCGCTCGCTGCTCTGCGCGTTCTGCGGCGCGGAATGGGAATACCGGCGGATACTTTGCCCTTCCTGCGGAGAAGAAGATGAAAAGAAGCTGTGCGTTTATGCGGCGAAAGAATTCGATTATTTGCGCGTTGAGGCTTGTGATTCTTGCAAAACTTATATCGTGACTGTCGATCTGTCAAAAGATGGCCGCGCGGTTCCGGTAGTAGACGAACTCGCAGCTCTCCCGCTTAGTTTGTGGGCCGGTGAGCAAGGCTATACAAAGGTGCAAAAAAATCTTCTGGGAATGTAACTGCGGGCCACGCTTGGTTAAAGGTCGCAGGGTGCTCGAAAAAATCAATCGTCACTATCGAAATTCTACGTTGTACTTTCTGCTGCGCCGCGGGTTAGAAATTCACATGGGGAGGAAAAAGCGGAATTCGATCGCCGATTCGAATCCTCGCGGCGCCGGGTTTTACGCGCTCCTCGGCCCACCCCACGGCCGGGACGTCAGCTTCCTCCCCCATTTACTTGCCGGCGGATTTCGGCGCGCACGGCTGCGAGAATGGCGTTCCTTCGCCGCTCGCCCGGTTCTGCGTGTGATACGGCGTGGTTTTCGCTAGAATCTCATCCCAGTTCCATGGATTTTGACCAACTCACTACCTTCGTGGAAGTCGCCAAGAACGGCAGCTTTTCGCTGGCCGGGCGCAAAGTGTTTCGCTCGCAATCGGCTGTGAGCGCGCAGATCCGCCAACTGGAATTGGAATACGGGGAAAAGCTTTTTGGCCGCGTGGGGAAAGCGGTGCGGCTGACGCCTGCGGGCGAAGTGCTGCTCGAATACGCGCGACGGATGATCGCGATGCGGCAGGAATCGCATCGCGCCATGGCCGATCAAGCCGCGACGCCGCGCGGCAAACTCCTGATCGGCGCGAACGAAGCGACATGCCTCTATGTGTTGCCCGACGTCTTCGCCGAATACCAGCGGCTTTATCCGGCGGTGCAGATCAGCATTTATCGCAATTTCGGGCAAAAGATATTGCAGAGAGTGGAAGACGGATCGATCGACGTCGGCATCGTGACGCTGCCGGTAAAGTCGCCGGGGTTGAAAGTGTTTCCGATTTTTCGCGATCGCGTGGTGCTGATGACCAGCCCGAAGAATCCGCTGGCGCGGCACAAGTCCGTGAGCGCCGCCGATATTGCGGCGCAGCCGCTCATTTTTCCGAAGACGGGATTCACGCGGCAGATGTGCGACAAATATTTCCGGCCGTTCCGCTCGCAATTGCACGTGGCGATGGAATTGCCGAGCGTGAGTATGATCAAGCGATTTGTTGCGGCGGGGCTGGGCGTGTCGCTGATCAGCGCTTCCTATGCCGCTGATGATGAGCGCGCCGGGAAAGTTCGCCTGATTCCTATCAAGGACGTGGAATTGTGGCGCGAGTTGGGCTTGATCTATCGCCGCGACCGACATCTGCCGCGTTCTGCCACCGCGTTTGTAGCTGTGATTCGCCAGCGCTCCGAACATTCCTCGTAGCGGCGCGCAACCGTAGGTTTACTCAAGCCAGCTGTCGAGAAAAACGCCGGCTAGCAGCCGGCGCTACGGGGTTGTTGCTGCGTCATGCAGTGGATTGTGCCGAGGCCGAGGACTAGGTCGCGGCAGGCGATGGGGATGATTTTGCGATCGGGGAAGAGCGCAGCCAGTTTGTCGAGCGCGATGCGATCGTTCGGATCATTGAAAGTTGGCACGAGAACGATGACGTTCGCGATATAGAAATTCGCGTAACTTGCGGGCAATCTTTGGCGGTCGAAATAGACTGGCTGCGGCATGGGCAGCGTTTCAACATTGAGCGGCCGGCCATCCTGATCCTTCATTTTCTTGAGACGCGCGATGTTCTCCTGCAGCGGCTCGTAATTCGCATCGGAGCGATCGTCTTCAACCACCGCAACTACCGTGGTGGGATTCACGAATCGCGCGAGATCATCCACGTGCCCGTGCGTATCATCGCCAGTGATTCCGCGATTGAGCCACAGAACGTTGGTGACGCCGAAATATTCGCGGAAGATTTCCGCATAATCCTCACGCTCGAATCCCGGATTGCGCTCCTGTACTTTGCTCAACAAACACTCTTCGGTCGTGAGCATCGTGCCAAGGCCGTTCACATCAATGCTTCCGCCTTCCAGTACCACGCGCCTCTCGTGATGTACCGGCTCCCAGGCGGCGCATTTCAGGCGCGGCAACAGCTTTGAGGTTGCCGCATCATCGCGGCGCCAATTGTCATATTTCGCCCAGCCGTTGAATCGCCAATTCGTGATCGCGCTGTCGCCGTCCGCATCCTTGATAAAAATCGGGCCGAAATCACGAATCCATCCTCGATCGGTGGGAACGAGATAGAAATCAACGGCAGCGAGATTCACTTCGCTCTTCTTTAATATCTCGCGCACTTGCCGCTTCATCGCCGCATCGCGGACCAGAATCCGGACGCGTTCAACGCGCGCCAAATTCCTTACGATGTCGGCGTAAACCCATGGAATCGGTTCGAATTTTCCCGGCCAGTCGGTTTTTTCGTGGGGCCAGGCGAGCCAGGTGGCTTCGTGCGGTTCCCATTCGGCGGGCATGCAGTAGCCGAGGGAGTGCGGGACGGGAGGTCGCGCGATCTTCGCTCTCAATCGCGCCATCGTTGCAGGATCGGTGCGTAGGCGTCGATGCGGCGGTCGCGCAGGAAGGGCCAATTCCGGCGGACATCTTCCATGCGATGCGGATCGCATTCGACGATCAGAATCTCTTCTCGGTCGGTCGGGGCTTCCGCGACGACCTGGCCAAACGGATCGCAGACGAATGAATTGCCCCAGAATTCAAGCCCGCTATCTTGCGTGCCTTCGTATCCGACGCGATTCACGGCCGCAACGTAGATTCCGTTGGCGATCGCGTGCGAGCGTTGAATTGTCCGCCAGGCATCGAGCTGCGATGCGCCGTGCTGCTGCTTCTCGGACGGATGCCAGCCGATCGCTGTGGGATAAAACAAAATGCTCGCGCCGCCGAGGCTGGCGAGCCGCGCGCCTTCGGGATACCACTGATCCCAGCAGACCAGCACGGCAATGCGCCCGAATCGCGTGTCGAAATTCGGAAATCCCAGATCGCCCGGAGTGAAATAAAATTTCTCGTAGTAGAGCGGATCGTCAGGAATGTGCATCTTGCGATAGAGGCCGAGCAGCGAGCCATCCGCATCAATTACCACGGCCGTGTTGTGGTAAACGCCCGAACCGCGCCGCTCGAACAGCGAGCCGATGATCACAACACCCAGCTCTTTCGCCAACGCCGCCAGCGCGTCACTCGAAGGCCCGGGGATCGGCTCGGCCAAGCCGAAAAGCTCCGGATTCTCCTCGCGGCAGAAATATTGCGAGCGAAATAATTCCTGCAGGCAAATAATCTGCGCGCCGCGCGCAGCCGCTTCGCGAATTTTCTTCAGCGCGATCGTCAGATTCTCGTCCACCGTTGTGGAGCACTTCATCTGAACGAGGCCAATTGTGAATCGATCCATCATGCCTCGAATACTATCACTTCGCGGCGGTGAGGCAGAAGTCATTCGCGCCAGAGTAGTTTTGCAGCTCGGCGCGCTCGGACACGACTTCTGCTCAAGGAGATCGACGCCTTCGGTGTTCGTGAATCAGCCGCTGTATGAATACTCCCATCGTCAACAATGCGAGGACAAAAGCCAGAAGACCTAGCAATGGGAGGACCCACTCAGGGAGTCCCTGGACCTTCGAGAGTCCGACCAAAACGAAGAGAGTTGCGAAAGTCAGATAGCCGCACGCGATTAGCCTATTTCTGGCATTGCCCCGAAGGGCGAGCCAAAGGCACAACGCCGCAGTAAAGAGCCACAGAGATAACGCCGAGAATCGTTTGAGTGACGTGCGTATCCATTTAACGACCGCAAGCAAGCACGACGCGCCAGCATACGGCAGACGTGTCACGAAATTGTAATATTTAGGCCATTTTGTCGGTTGACAGAAATGTTCGCGGCCTTTAAAGTGAGTTGGTCATGAATTCTCGGAGCCAGAACCCGTCGCCGGCCATGTGGATGCGCCTCATTACGCGCACCACTACGGATACGCCTTCTGGCGCCGCGGGCAGCTGAGCCTAACCCAAAATCAGCAGCCCGAGCCCGCCGCCAGAAGATAGCCTGGCAGGCGGGTTTTTTGTTTTCGGGACGCTGCGAAGGGCAAAGCAGGGCCGCACATGGCACAAAACGCAGGCGGGCCTACCCAGCAAGGGTCACCGTCAGAGAAGAGGATGAAATGGCACCCGAGGCTAACGAACTGAACTGCGAGAGGAATGAGGAAGCGTCGCGCAGCGATGCGGTGCTGAGCGGGCTCGAGCGCACGGGCAATCGCGCGAACGAAGCGCGGCCGTCGAATCGCGTGCGGGTGATGAAGTTCGGCGGAAGCGTGCTGGTTTCGGCGGAAAATATTTTGCTGGCGGCGCGTCATGTGGCGGAGGCCGCGCAGAACGAGCGCGTCGCCGTGGTCGTGTCGGCGCTGCGCGGCGTGACCGACCGTCTCTATAGCATCACGCGCGCGCTGCGGCTTCGCGACGTGCAATCCGCGCTCACCGAGGCTCAGGACGTCGCGCAGCTGCATCTGCACGTCGCGCGCGATCTTTACTCCGGCGATGAGCAGGAGTTCCAACTGCGCATCGAGCTGGCCGAACTTTCGCTGGAACTGGCCACCGTCGTCTCCGGAGGCGGCGAAGGGCAGACTCCCGCCGAAATCACGGACGAAGTCGTCTCGTTCGGCGAGCGCTGGAGCAGCCGCCTTTTCGCGGCCGCTTTGCGCAAGCTCGACGTGTACGCCGAAGCCATCGATGCGTTTCATTTCATCGTGACGGACGGCGATCGCGAAGATCCGCATCCGAAGCTCGCGGAGTCGTATCCGAAAATCAATGAGGCGCTGCACCGCTATTTCGAAGCCGGGACGGTCCCGGTAGTGACCGGCTTCGTAGCGGCAACGCCGGAGGGCCGGATTACCACGCTTGGCCGCAACAGCTCTGATTTCTCCGCGGCCATTGTTGCGTGCGCTCTGCGCGCACACGACCTCACGATCTGGACCAGCGTGGACGGCTTCTTCGATGCCGACCCGCGTCACGATGCGGCGGCGCAGCAATTCGAGAATCTTACTTACGAAGAGGCGCTCGAACATTCGCAGCGCGGAGCGAGAGTGGTGCATCCGAAGGCTTTCAATTTCCTGATGCACGAGCGCATTCCGCTGCTGGTTCGCAATGCGCTGCGGCCGGATGCTCCCGGCACATGGGTCGGCAGGTGCCGGCAGACAGGACAAGCGGGAGGCTGCAAGCGGGGGCTCGCGATGACCTGGCGTGTGGGAATCCTCGGCGCTACCGGCGCTGTAGGCCAAAAAATGATTCGAGGGATGGCGGGCCATCCGTGGTTTCGAATCGCGGAGGTGGCGGCGTCGGAGCGCTCGTCCGGGCGGAGCTATCGCGAAGCAGCGCGCTGGATGCAGGAATGCGCCATTCCGGATGAGGCCGCGGATCTCGAGGTGAAGGGAGTTACGCCCGATCTCGATTGTGATTTCGTTCTTTCGGCGCTCGATTCGAACGTGGCCGGGCCGATCGAAGAGGATTTCGCGCGCGCGGGATATCCGGTGATTAGCAACACGCGGAACCATCGCATGGATGAGGATGTACCGCTCGTGATTCCCGAGGTCAATCCCGAGCACTTAAATTTGATTCCGTGGCAGAAAGAGCGGCGCGGGTTTGGTAGCGGATATCTGGTGACGAATCCGAATTGCTCGACGGTCGGATTGGCGATGGCGCTCAAGCCGCTTGACGATGCTTTCGGCGTGGCTGAAGTATTCGTCGTCACCATGCAGGCGCTTTCGGGCGCGGGCTATCCGGGCGTTGCGTCGCTCGATGCTGTGGAAAATGTGATTCCATTCATTGCCGGCGAAGAAGAGAAAATGCAGAGCGAGCCGCGAAAAATTCTCGGGCGCCTGGCGCAGAATTCTATTCAATTCGCCGAGATCAAGATCAGTGCGCAATGCAATCGCGTGCCGGTGATCGACGGCCATCTCGAGTCTGTATCTGTGAAGCTGAAGAGCCGCGCCTCGGCAGCCGACGTGAGCGAGGCGCTCTCGTCCTTCACAGGCGAGCCGCAAAAACTCGGCTTGCCGACGGCTCCCGCGCATCCGATTCTCGTGAGCAGCCGGGATGACAGGCCGCAGCCGCGCCGCGACCGCGATGCGGGGCGAGGCATGAGCGTGAGCGTCGGGCGGATCCGCCCTTGCGCTCTCGGCGATTTCAAATTCACCGTGCTGGTTCACAACACGATTCGCGGCGCCGCGGGTGCCGCAATTCTGAACGCAGAACTGCTTGCCGATCGCGGGTTGCTGCCTCATCGCGGCCGCGTTGAGGATTCCGTTGTAGCGCGCAAGCAGGTGTGAGAAATTTCATGGCGACTTTCCGCTCGAGCGAAAAATTGTAGCCGAGCCACAAGCAGGTCGAGATGACTAGTTCAAAATCGAAACACGCAAGCGCACGCACGCCGCGCGCCGGAATGGGATCGAGCCCGCGAATAGCGGTTCTCGGCGCCGGAAAGATGGGCGGCATTTTGCTGCAGGCGTTTCTGAAGCGCGGACTATTCCGCCCCGAAGCCGCCTGCGCGACTCTGTTCCACGCCGAAAAAGCTGCGGCGCGCGCGAAGGCTCTTGGCGTCGCTGTGTTCACCGATAATCTCAAGGCAGTCCGTCAGGCTGACATCATTCTCGTCTGCGTGAAGCCGCAGATTGTGCGTTCGGTGATGGAGCAAATTCGGCCCGCGCTGCATAAGGGAAAGCTGATCGTTTCGATCGCCGCGTCTGTGCCGACATCCTATATCGAGAAAGTTTTGCCCTCCGGCATTCCCGTGGTGCGCGCGATGCCGAACACACCGTGCTTCGTGGGCCACGGCATGACCGCCGTTGCGGGCGGCTCGCACGCCAAGCCCGAGCATCTCGAGACCGCGCGCAAATTATTTGAAGCGGTTGGGCGCTCGGTGATCGTCGATGAAAAGCACATGGACGCGATCACTGGCCTATCCGCCAGCGGGCCTGCATTCATTTACATTATTTTGGAATCGCTGGCGGAAGCCGGCGTGAAGGTGGGATTGCCGCGCGATCTCGCCACTTTGCTCTCGGCGCAAACGGTGGAAGGTTCGGCGACCATGGTGCTTGAGACCGGCGATCATCCAGCGCTATTGAAGGAAGCGGTTACGACTCCGGCTGGATGCACGATCGATGGCATTCTCGAACTGGAAGACGGCAAGCTGCGCGTAACGCTAATCAAGGCCGTGGTCAAAGCCGCCGAGCGCGCCAAAGAATTGCTCTTGCAAGGTTAGCGCCGGCGGGCGCAGCACGAGGCGCAGGTACGACGGCACCGACACAGCTACGTTTTTTACGCGGCGTTGGTGGCGGCGCGAGCTTCGGGTTTTTCGGCTTGGGCGGCGGCTTCTTCCCAGCGGACGGAGACTAGCTTGGAGACGCCCGGTTCTTGCATCGTTACGCCGTAGAGGACCGAGCCCATTTCCATGGTTTTGCGATTGTGCGTGACTACGATGAATTGGGTTTGCTCGCCCATTTCTTGCAGCATTTTGTTGAAGCGGCCGACGTTGGCTTCGTCGAGAGGAGCGTCCACTTCATCGAGGATGCAGAACGGGCTTGGTTGGAAGCGGAATACCGCGATTAGCAACGCCAGCGCGGTGAGGGCTTTTTCGCCGCCGGAGAGTAGCAGGATATTTTGCAGGCGCTTGCCGGGCGGTTGCGCGACGATGTCGATGCCGGCTTCACCGGAGCTGTCGGGCTCGGTGAGGCGCATTTCGCCGGTGCCGCCGCCGAAAAGGCTTTGGAAGGCGATGGCGAAACTGGCGTTGATGGCGGTGAAGGCTTCTTCGAATTTTTGGCGCGAGACTTGATCGAGTTCGGAGATGGCTTGCTGCGTGTTTTGGATGGATTCGACGAGATCATCGCGCTCGCGGCGGAGGAAACCATCGCGTTGCTCACATTCCTGATATTCCTCGAGGGCCATCATGTTGACTGGGCCCATGGCTTCGACGCGCGCTTTCATATCGTTGTAATTCGTTTCGGCGGCGGTGAGCTCTTCGCCGGTTAGCAGCGCGGGCTCGAGGCCGATTAACTCTTCGGGTTGGGCGTTCAGTTCGGCGACGCAAGTCTGGCGCAGATATTCGCGATCGGAATCGTTGCGGGCTTTTTCGACTTCGCAGTGGGTGCGCTGCTCGCGCTGATCGTCGAGGGATTGGCGCTGGCCGCGGAGCGCATCGTCGAGCTGCGCGGCGCGGGTGCGTGCGGATTCCCATTCGGCTTCGAGAGCGGCTTGCGATTCTTCCATGCGGAATTTTTCGGCGCGGAGGCTTTCGGACTGGCGAGCGAGTTCGGCGGTGCTGGCATCGAGCTGGCTGCGCTCGAGTTCGAGAGCGGCGTGTTGCTCGCGGAATTGCGTGGCGCGAGCGGTTGTTTGCGTGGCTTCGGCTTCGATGCGCTGGGCAATTGTCTCGGCGCTGGCTAGGCGCTCGGAGATTGCTGCCAGTTCTTCGCGCTTGCGGACTAGTTCCTCTTGCTGGGCCTGTAGGCTCTGGCGCATCTGCGCGAGGCGTTCCGCGGCGGCGGCGGATTCAGATTCGGCCGCGGCGCGGGATTCCTTTGCGGCGGCGCTGCGTGTTTCGGCTTCGAGAGCGCGGTGACGAGTGGATTCGGTTTCAGCGCGCAACACGGCGAGTTCCTGCGCGGCAGCTTCGCGCTGTTCTTCGGCGCGCTGCCATTCGGCGCGAGCTTGCGCGAGTTGATGCGTGGCGGCGACGACGTCCTTCTCGGCTTCCACGTGCTGCGCGAGCGTGACGGCCAGCCATTCATCGGCGCGGGCGATTTCTTCTTCGAGATGCGCGATTTCGCCTTGCGCCTTGGAGGCTTCGGATTCGAGGCGCGTGGCTTCCACTTCCTGCATGCGCAACTCGCGCTTCAGCGCGAGCGGGCCGGCATCGCCGGGGCGGCCGCCGCTGACCATCCGGCCGTGATAGCAGGTGCCGTCGACGGTGAGGAAATGAAATTCCGGAAAGGCGCTGGCGAGGCTTTCGGCTATGCCTGCATCTTCGACGACGTAGGCCGTCTGGAGCTTGGAGAGAAATTGATTCATGGCCGGGCCGAGCGGCTCGCGGAATTTCACCAAGCGATCGAGACGCGCGAGAACTCCGGGACGGTGGTGCATCGAGTCGGGAGTTTCGCGCGGAGTGATGTTGAGGCTGCTGAGCGAATCGACGAAGAAAGTGGCGCGGCCGCCCATTTCGTCGCGGAGAAGAGCTACGCCGGCGCGAGCGGATTCGAAAGTTTCTACGACGACGTATTCGAGTTCATCGCGGAGGAATTGCTCGATGGCGTTTTCGAATTGCTCTTCGACTTCTGCGTAATCGGCGAGCAAGCCGACGGCGCGGAAATCTTTGGGCGCCGAGCCGTTTGCGGCGAAGAGCTTTTGGACGGCATCGGCGGAATAGGCGCGCTCTTCTAGGATTTGCGAGAGGGAAACGCGGCGTGCGCGGGCGGCGGAGAGCGACTCGCGCGTGGTTTCGGTGGACTGCTTCAATTCCTGATATGCGCGTCGGAGATCGGCTAGGCGCGTTTGGGCTTCGCGAGCGGCTTGGCCGAGTTCTTGCGAGCGGGCGAGAGCGGTCTGCGAGCGTTCGTCGGTCGAGTGAGCGCGCTCGGAGTGCGCGACGCAATCGGCTTCGATTGTGGCGAGCGTAGTGGCTCGCTGAGTTTCGGCTGTGGAGAGGCGCGCGACGGCTTCCTGGCCCTGCAGGGCTTCGGCGTGGCTGCGCACGGATTCTTCGCCGAGACGCGCTGCTGTGAGACGAAGTTCTTCGATGCGGGTTTCGAGAGATTGTTGTTCGGCCGCGTCACTGGCGGCGGATTCCATGGCTTCGCGGAGCGCGGATTCGAGCGCGGCAGTGTTGGTGCGCAGCTCGGCCACCGATTCGTTGTGGGCGGTCATGCGATTTTGAAGATCGGACGACTCGCGCTCGGCGTGCTCGATTTCTACCAGGACCTTGGCGGCGCGCATTTCGAGCTGGCGGGCCTGCTCTTGATTGAAAAGGATGCGATTTTCGGCGCGATCGAGATCGAGCGCCGTCTGGCTGAGGAGATTTTGCGTGCGGCGCAGCTCGGCTTCGAGTTCGTAATTGCGTGCGCTGAGGCGTTCTTGCTCGGTTTCCAGTTCTCGCAGCGAGCGGGTGGCGTCGGCTTCCGCGGCGGCCATTTCGTGCAGGGATTTCTCCAGGCGCTCGGCTTCGGAATCTAGGTGCAGCGCTTTGCTGGCCAGGACGGTGCGCAATGCGCCGCGCATTTGTTCGCGCAGCTCGGCGTAGCGGCGGGCTTTCGAAGCTTGGCGTTTCAGCGAGGCCAGCTGCTTTTCGACTTCAACGAGGATGTCGTTGACGCGCGAGAGATTTAGGCGCGCGGCTTCGAGTTTGGCTTCGGCGAGGCGGCGCTTGGTCTTGTACATGGTGACGCCGGCGGCTTCTTCGATGATGGCGCGGCGATCCATGGGCTTCGAATTCAGGATTTGGCCGATGCGGCCCTGTTCGATGATGGCGTAGGAATCCGGGCCGAGACCCATGCCCATGAAGAGTTCCTGGATATCGCGGAGACGGGCGACGCGGCCATTGAGAATGTATTCGCTCTGGCCGGAGCGATAGAGGCGGCGGCCGATGACGACTTCGCCGGGCTTGGGTGCGTGCACGGGTTTGTGCTGAGCGCGCTTCTTGCGGAATTTGCCGCCGACGGTGGAGTCTTCAGCGGCCTCAGCGCTCGCGGGCGCGTCAGTTGGCAGTTCGGCCGCGGCGTCATCGGCGGCCGTTGTGTCTTCGGAGTTTTCGGATGATGCGGTCTCTTCGACCGGCTCGGCCGGTGTGGAATCGAGAATCTTCGCGGCGGCTTCGGCTAGTTCCGGGTCTACGAGCGTGATCATGACCTCGGAGAGACCCAGCGGCGGGCGCTTGGCGGTGCCGTTGAAGATGCAATCGGACATGCGCTCGGCACGCAGGAGCTTGTGGCTTTGCTCGCCGAGGACCCAGGAAATGGCATCCACGATGTTCGATTTGCCGCAGCCATTGGGGCCCACGATGCAGGTTATCCCGTTGCCGCTAAAGGTGATATGGGTCTTCTCGCAGAACGATTTGAAGCCCAACAGATCGACTTTACGAAGTTTGAGCACGCTTAGCCTCGAACCAGATTTTGTCTCCGCGCGGGGACGCGAGGAGAGACGGCTATTTCTTCAATTGAGATGGAGGTCTTCCGAGACAAAAAGCTTGGAGGGTCGATGGTCCGTGGCCCTGCCGCCTGGCGCGTGCGTATCGGCGGTTACGGGAGAAGAAGATAGCATCCGTAGTGGAGGATGTAAAGCGTATCCCCCAGAAATTGTGTCTGTGTAGATGCGGGAAGCGCGCCGCCGTGTATCAGATTTTTCTGAGGGCTTTGATGATTACGATGAGCAGCAACGCACCGATGATTGCGGCGATCAAGCGCGCGACGAGCCCACCGAGCGCTGCCATTCCGTACAAGCCCAAGACATCGAAGAGCAGCCAGCCGCCGAGTAAAGAGCCGAGGATTCCGACGACGATATCGACGCCGATTCCGAAGCCGCGGCCGCGAACGAGCAGGCCCGCGATCCAGCCCGCCAGCGCGCCGATTACGATTAACCAGAGCAGGCGGAACATGGAGGTACCTCCGTTCGAGAGACGCTATGCGCTCGCGTCTGCAAGACCGCCGGTTTCATAGGTTCGATGATTGCCGAGAATGGCCGGTTTCGGCCGTGGGTCTCTAGGCGCTTTTGATCGCCTTGATGATCACCAGCAGAATGACGGCGCCAACTGAGGCCATGCACAACTGGCCAAGTAGGCCCCAGGCCGTCAGGCCGAGAAGGCCGAACACCCAGCTGCCGATAAATGCGCCGACGATTCCGACGATGATGTCCACGATGATGCCGAAGCCGCGGCCCTTCACTAGAGTTCCGGCTAGCCAGCCGGCGATCGCGCCAATGATTAATGTCCAGAGCAAACCCATGTTGGTTCCTCCGATTGAGAATCCCGGTACGCGTGCAGTCTCGAATTCGATGTGCAGATGGCCCGTGAGGTTTCGAGTGGGCGGATTCTAACACCGGATTGGGCTTGTGACGCTAGTTTCTGAGGTGCGGCTCGCGTTTGACTCGAGGTGGCGGGCGACGTAGCATCGCGGGCATTGGCGGAGGCGCGCATGCCGCATTTGCCTCGAAAATCGAGCCGTGGGTTGCTTATCTCGCTGGCCTTCCTTGCATTGGTTTTTGTTCTGACCGTGACGATGTATCGTCCGCCGACGCCGAAGCCAGTGGACGCGCCGGTGGCGGAATTTTCTGCGGGGCGCGCGCGGGAAATACTGCGACAGCTTGTCGGCGGTGGCGTGCCGCATCCGGTAGCGAGCGCGGCGGATGGAATTGTGCGCGAGAAGATCTTCAAGATTCTCAGTGATCTTGGTTACCAGCCGCAGATTCAGACGGGATTTGCGTGCGATGAATGGGGGACTTGCGGCGCGGTGAAGAATGTTGTGGCGAGGATCGATGGAGCGGGCGTTCCGGGGGCCGTGCTGCTTTCGGCGCACTACGATTCGGTGCCCGCTGGGCCGGGCGCTTCGGATGATGGTGCTGGGACTGTGGCCGTGCTCGAGATTGCGCGGGCGCTGAAAAATCATCCGCCGCTGCGGCATCCCGTCATCATTCTTTTGAATGAAGGCGAAGAGGCCGGGTTGCTTGGCGCGAAGGCGTTTGTTGAGGCGCATCCCTGGGCGCGCGAAGTGAAAGCGGCGGTGAATCTGGATAATCGCGGGACGTCGGGGCCGAGCACTATGTTTGAAACGGGCGAGGCGAATGATTGGGCGGTGCGGGTTTACGACGGCGCGATGTCTAGGCCGATGACGAACTCAATCGCGTACCTGGCTTACAAGTTGTTGCCGAATGATACCGATTTCACGGTGTACAAGGCCGCGGGCTATCAAGGGCTGAATTTTGCATTCATCGGCAGCGTGCAGGATTATCACACGCCGCGCGACAATTTCGAGAATGCCGATCCCGGCAGCATTCAGAGTGAAGGCGAGAATGGCCTAGCTTCGGTGCTCGCGCTTGCGGATGAGGTGCTTACGGATGTTCCGAGCGGCGAGGCTGTATATTTCGATGTGTTTGGGCGCGCGATAGTCCGGTGGAAGGCTCATCGCTCGTTTGCGCTGGCTTGCGTGCTTGCGATCGTGTTGCTGATTGAAATTGCCATCGTGATGCGGCGTTTCGGGACGCGAGTCGGAGCTGTCGCGTTGGGCGTGCTGGGCTGGCCCGTCGCCATGCTGATTACTGGCGGGTTGGCTTACGTGCTCTTCAAGCTGTTGCGGGCAGCCCATCGCTTTCCGCCGTCATCGGCTGAATATCCGTGGATCGCGCATCCGCTGCCGGCGCAAATCGCGTTTTTTGCGCTGGGGTTTGTGGGCGTCGGGATCGTCGCGATGCTTGTTGCGAAGCGGGCGGGATTCTGGGGGTTCTGGATCGCTAACTGTGTATTCACTTGCGCGCTGGGAATCGTTGCGGCGAAGTATGCGACCGGCGCGTGCTACGTGTTTGTGGTGCCGGCGCTTGGTGCGGTGGTCGCGGTGATTCCAGCGATGTTGACGAAGGAGGATTCGGCTGGGAATCGCGAGTTTGCCGCGATTCTTCCGGCGGTGCTGACGTTTGTCATGTTCGTGCCGTTGCTCTGGCAGCTCTACGAGGCGCTGGGTACCGTGTTCTTGGTGCCCGTCGCTGCGCTTTTCGCGCTCGCTCTCGTGAGCATTCTGCCGCTGCTGGCGCTCGATGACGCTCGGGAGAGACGCACATTCGCCGCAGATTCCTCCGGTGTGGCGCTCGTGGCGGCGGTCGTGGCATTTTTCATGACGCCGTATTCGGCGACGGCGCCGCAGCGTCTGACCGTCGGCTACTGGCTCGACGCCGATACGCACGCCGCGAAATGGATCGCGGATCCCGACTCAGGACGCTTGCCTGCGCCGCTTGCCGCGGCAGTCTCATTTGGCGCGAAGCCAAAGGGGGTTTTTCCGTGGAGCCGGTCCCGCCGATTCGTCGCTAACGCTCCGGATCTCAAGCTTGCGGCACCTGAAATCACAATTCTGATGACCGAGGCGATGGGGGGATCCGTTCGCTACGATGTTCGAGTGACCTCGCCTCGCGGCGCGCCCGATATTCGCCATCTTGTTCCCTCCGGCGACCCAGGTAACAGGAGTCGAAGTCGCGGGGCACCCCATCGACGAGCCCGCCGGGCGAGTTCTTGAATATATTCGAGGCTCGATGCGCGGGTGGAGGTTCTGCGACGTTTCAACACTAGGTGCTGACGGAGTCGAGATCGCATTCACGTTTGACGGAGGCGCGCCGGCTGAAATCTATCTGTTGGATCGGTCGTACTCCGTCCCAGGAGAAGGGCTGGTGATATCTGCGGCGCGGCCAATGCGAAACGGTGTCCTCGCAGGATGGTGATGTCACGCTCGTTAGCCGGCGAGTCAATCTCCAAGATCCGAGTTCCACATCTAAAACGAGGCAATAACGTCGTCGGCTGATCATTCCGGCGCGAGTTAACAGCCGCCTTCAGCTTGCCGTTTGACTCGCCGAAGGTCACCTGTAAAATGAATCGTTTATGTCGGGGCTTGCGCGTCGCGCCGACGGGATGGCTATGGGCGAAATACTGCTGCAGAACACTCTGACGAACCGCAAGGAGGCGCTTCAGCCGCTTCATCCGGGCGAGGTGCGGATCTATACCTGCGGTCCTACGGTGTACGATTTCGCGCATATTGGAAATTTTCGGACGTTTGTGTTTCAGGATGTCTTGCGGCGGTTTCTCATCTCGCGCGGGTATCGCTTGAACCATGTGATGAATTTGACCGACGTGGATGATCGCATCATTCAGAATGCGGCGGCGGCGGGGGTGGGCATTCGCGAATACACCGAGAAATATGCGAATGCGTTTCTGGAAGACATGGCCTCGTTGAATATCGAGAAGCCGGAGAAAATTGTTCGAGCTACCGATCATATCGGCGACATGGTGGACTTGATCCAGAGATTGCAGAGCAAGACTTACACTTACGATAGCGAAGGCTCGATTTACTACCGCATCGCGAAGTTTCCCACGTACGGCAAACTTTCGAAAATTGACATGACCGGCATCCAGGCGGGGGCGCGCGTGGACGTGGACCGCTACGAAAAAGCTGACGCGCGGGATTTTGCGCTTTGGAAAGCGCCGAAGCCCGGCGAACATTTCTGGGAGACGCCGATCGGCAAGGGCCGGCCCGGCTGGCACATCGAATGTTCGGCGATGGCGATGAAGTATCTCGGCGAGACGCTGGATATCCACACCGGCGGCGTCGATCTCGCGTTTCCGCATCACGAAAACGAAATCGCGCAGAGCGAAGCGGCTACCGGAAAGCCGTTCGTGAAAATCTGGCTGCACGCCGAGCACTTGATTATTGAAGGCGAGAAGATGTCGAAGTCGCTCGGCAATTTCTATACGCTGCGCGATTTGTTCGCAAAGGGCTACAAGCCATCGACGATCCGCTTTTTGCTGCTTTCGGTTCCTTACCGGCGGCAGCTCAATTTCACGATGGATGGATTGCGGCAAGCAGCCAGCTCTGTCGAGCGGCTGCGAAATTTTGTTTCGCGGCTTGAGAAAGAGAAATTTGCGGCCGGAGAAACGCCGGCGATGGCGGGGCTGGTTCGAGGAGCCGAGGAGGCCTTCGAGAAAGGCCTCGAGGACGATTTGAATGCGGCGCAGGCGCTGGCCGCGGTTTTCGATCTCGTGCGTGACGTAAATACCGCGATCGATCGCGGCGATTTTCGCCAACAAGATGCGCCGGGCGTGCTCGCGGCTCTGCAAAGATTCGATCGCGTCCTTGCCGTGCTCAAGGATGACGACGACGAAAAACTTCGCGCGCTCGGATTCGGCGCGAAAGAGGCTGGGATCAGCGATGCTGGTATCGAAGCGCTCGTCAACGAGCGCCAAAATGCCCGCCGCCAGCGCGATTTCAAACGCGCGGACGAGATCCGCCAACAGCTTGCGGACAATGGTATAATTCTTGAAGATACCCGCGATGGCGGGATCCGTTGGAAACGCAAGTGAATTCACGCAATCACAATCCGCAGCCGCTGCACAGTTTGCCTTCGCGCGAACGCCCCGGTCTTTTCAGCGTCGATTAATTCCTCTCAAACCTGAACTAGCTTCGCCCCGAGCGCGCGCGGTGGCCCGTTTGCGCGAGCGGAAATACTTTTTGGGAGGAAATCATGCCGGACACGCACGTATTGGAAAAGAATTTGCCGCATCTCGTGACCGCACTGCCCGGTCCGAATGCAAAGAAACTGGTTGAGGCGGACGATAAAGTTGTTTCGCCGTCGTACACGCGCGATTATCCGCTGGTCGCGAAGCGCGGGCGCGGCGCGATGGTCGAGGATGTGGACGGAAACACATTCCTCGATTTCGCTGCTGGCATCGCCGTAGTTGCCACAGGCCATTGCCATCCTGAAGTCGTAGCTGCGATTCAGAAGCAGGCCGGTGAACTGATTCACTTGTCGGGCACGGACTTCTACTATCCGTCGCTGGTCGAATTAGCGCAGCGTCTGGCGGCGATCGCGCCGGGGAAAAGCCCGAAGCGCGTCTACTTCGGAAATTCGGGCACAGAAGCCGTCGAAGCGGCCATCAAGCTGGCGAAATTTCACACCAAGCGCGACATGCTGATTGCGTTTCACGGCGCGTTTCACGGGCGCACCATGGGCGCGCTTTCCTTGACCGCCAGCCGCGCGGTGCAGCGCAAGGGATTTGGCACGCTGCTCTCCGGCGTGTTTCATACGCCGTATCCGGACACGTATCGCGGGACCTATGGCGTGCGGCCGGACCACGCTTCGGAAGACTGTCTCGGCTATCTGCAGAACGAACTATTCCGGCGGCGCGTCGATCCGACTGAAGTAGCGGGAATTTTTATTGAGCCGATTCAGGGAGAAGGCGGCTATCTGCCTGCGCCGCCTGAATTTCTCCAGGGCCTGCGGGAGATCTGCACGAAGTACGGAATTCTTCTGGTGGCCGATGAAGTGCAGTCGGGAATGGGCCGCACGGGGAAATGGTGGGCCGTTGACTATGCGGGAATCGAGCCCGACATTATTTGCACCGCGAAAGGAATCGCGTCGGGAATGCCGTTGAGCGCCATGATCGCGCGCGCGGACGTGATGGATTGGACGCGTGGCGCGCACGCTTCGACGTTCGGCGGAAATCCGGTGTGCATCGCGGCGTCGCTCGCGACGCTCGACCTGCTCGAGGGGAAATACATCGCGAACGCCAAGCGCATGGGCGAATACATAATGAAGAGCACCGCGGATTGGCGCGAGCGGCACAAGATCGTCGGCGAAGTGCGCGGGCGGGGCTTGATGATCGGCATCGAGTTCGTGCGCGATCAGAAGACCAAGGAGAAGGCGCCCGATCTGCGGAATCGCATCGTGCAGGAGGCGTTTCTCAAGGGGCTGCTGGTGCTTGGCTCAGGTGATACGACGCTGCGGCTTTGCCCGCCGCTGCTGATCGATGAAGCGCAGGTGGATTTCGCGTTGAAGACGCTGGATGGGATTATCAGCGAAGTCGAACGCGGAGTGTAACAGTCGAGCCGCATTTCGAAGGGACAGGCACGCGTGCCTGTCCCTTTTCGTTTGGTACGGGCGTCCGTAGTTGCCGCTGGTAGTCCGCGTGTTGCAACCTGCTAGAATACCGCCGCGCATTGTGGGGCAGGCTCGTTCGTTGGCCTGTCGCACATGGCTGATATTTTTTCGAGATGGCGGAGGCGCGATTGGCGCGTGTCTTGGACGTAGGTTGCGGCCCATCGAAACATCCCGGCTCGATCGGCGTGGACATGAATCCGCGGACCGCCGCGGATGTGCTGTGCCATCTCGATCGCGGCCGGTTGCCTTTCGCGGACAATAGCTTCGATGAGATTCGAGCCGTGCACTTGATCGAGCACGTCGAGGATCCCATCGCTACGATGGAAGAGCTGCATCGCGTGGCGCGGCCGGGCGGGACGATTTTCATCGTTACGCCGCATTACAGCGATCTCTCTTCTTACACTGACCCGACGCACCGCCGGCATTTGAGCAGTGAATCGTTTCATTATTTTTATGCGGGCGGCCTGCACGGGGAAGAGAAGTGGTATACGCGAGCGCGGCTTCGCGAGCTGCGCCTGCGCATCAAGCTGTTGCGGCTTTGGCGGCTGCTCGGATTCGAATTTCTGGTGAATCACGCGCGATGGTTCCGGCGGTTCTGGGAGTACTACCTGAGTTTCGTGATTCGCGGAAAAGTGATGGAGTTTACGTTCGAAGTGGAGAAGTAGAAATGCCGGTTCTTGCGCGAGTCATGTTCGGCCTGGTGAATTTCGCTGCGCGGAAGGGGATCAGCGACGGCCAGTCGGATACCGCCCCGGCTGCCCGCAAGAGCACCCGCGCGCACACCACGGGAGTTCGCGGCGAGACGTTTGCGTATTGGTATCTGCGGCGCCATGGTTACATTATCGTGGCGCGAAATTACAAAGTGCCGGGGATGAAGGGCGAAATCGATCTTGTCGGCTTCGACGGGGAAATCCTCGCGTTTATTGAAGTGAAGACTCGCTCGACCGACAACGAAGCTGCAGGTTTGCCGGAAGATGCCGTCAATAAGGCGAAGCGCCGGGTTGTTTCGAGAATGGCGCGAGCTTTCCTGAAGAGCACGCGCGCGAGGGGCACTATCTATCGCTTCGATATTCTGGCCATCGAATCGCGACGAGGACGGCCGCCGGTGGTGCGCTTGCATAAAGACGCATTCGCAGAGCAGCCTTGACAACCTACTGGACACACCCCTACCTTGAGGGGGCCCAAAGTGTCCTTCCGCGTAGTAACATTATAGTTTCGTCCGCACCCGGAACGGGAGCCGCCCCGATCCCAGCCGGGGGATGCGATAAGTCGTTTTGGCAGAGGGGGAGGGAGTTTTGCCTGAACTGCGCAAAGACCCGATTACCGGCCGCTGGGTAATCATTTCCACCGAGCGCGGAAAGCGGCCGAGCGATTTTGTTCGCGAAAGCGTGGAGATCAAGGGCAAGGGAATCTGTCCCTTCTGCCCCGGCAACGAAGGCAAGACCCCGCCTGAAATCCTCGCCTATGGCCGCAATGGCACCGGCCGCGATACGCCGGGCTGGTCGGTTCGCGTCGTGCCTAACAAATTTCCTGCACTCGGCATCGAAGGGGGGCTGGATCGCGAAGGCGAGGGGCTTTTCGATCGCATGAATGGCGTGGGCGCCCACGAAGTGATTGTCGAAACGCCCGACCACAATCTTACGATGGCGACCATGTCGGATCGCGCCGTTGAGGAAGTTTTGTGGGCTTACCGCGATCGCGTGGTGGATCTGAAGAACGACCGGCGCTTCCGCTACGTCCTGCTTTTCAAAAATCATGGCGAGCCGGCGGGCGCTTCTCTCGAACACACCCATTCGCAGCTCATCGCGCTGCCC
>CAWJBU010000010.1:0-59859 GCA_963841235.1 uncultured Acidobacteriota bacterium
ACCCACCAACGGCCGGGCGGCGTGATGCGAAGCACAGGAGGTTCCCGAAGCGGAGTCGATCTGGCACTTGTGGCGATTGTGCTCACTCGCGTCCCTCCGCGGGCCTGTGACTTGAGCTGCTTCACGTCTTCATCCTCGATATGGCCCATCAACTGTTTCCGCCGCGTCAGATAATCTTCAATCGTATGAGTTGCTCGCACAGGTACCACTGCAAATTGATTATAAGCCGCATCCCGCCAAGAGATTGGGCCTCGAGGCGGGATGAGGTGCATGCCCCACTGGAAAACGAGCCCGAGGTTCCAGACGATTAAGACAGCCGTCATGCTTGTTGCGAGAATGGTGGCGCGGCGAACCTCCAACGCGTGTGCCAGCCAATCGAAAAAAGCCGCCAAACCCATTATGAATAGTACCGTCAGGGAAACGAAAAATCGATTTCCGAAAGAAGCAATGCCGTGCCAGTTTTCATAGCATCCGATGGCGTAGAGGTACAGCGCCAAAGACCGCGATGGAATAGAGGCCTAGGTGTCGATCAAATTTCCATAGAAATAAAAGCCCCGTCACAGCGGGGATCAGAATCGGCGTCCAAGTAAACAGACCGTGCTCGGAGGAAAAGCATACTTTGAGGAGAGCGGGTGACGTCCAAAACCAGTGTTCGGTATAGCCGAAATTGAAGAAGCTTCCGTAGATGATTTTCTTGGTAATCAATGTCGGAAGAAATGCAGCGAGGGTCACGACGGCGAAGAGCAAATTCTTGAGAAAGAGCCGGCTGACGGGTTCAATTACCGCCGTGCCAAAACCCTTCCGGTACAGCGCCATACGGACTCTAGCAAAGGCAGGAGAAGCAGAATTACGTTTGGATAGTAAACATTCATCATCAGACCGGCAATTGCCCGAGGATCGCCCACTGCGTCCAAGTGCGCACCTCGCGCGTCCGCTGCCAATACCAGACGAAAAGTGCCACGATGAATGCCGAATGGGCATGGGACCACGACGGGTTGAAGTACATATAAACAGGTAGGGAACTCGCAAACCAGATCCCTAGCGTGGCAAGGAAGGCAAAGCGATCAGGAACATACCTTCGAGCAAGGCGAAATGAAATCCAGAGCGCGAAAAAGCCATAGAGCGCTGTTCCGAGAGCCATCGCCACAAGTATGGCCTGCGAATATCCATCGGCCGGAATATCTCCGCCGAGGCCATCATAGGCGAGGACGCCGAGATGCGCCGCGATGAGAAACGGCGACCAGAGAATCGCTGGTCCAATCGTGAAGTGATTGTTGAGATGGCCTGTTGATGTGTACTGCCCTGGGAGGATATGGCCTGTCGCGTCGATTCGACCCATGCGGAAACTTGCGTTGGCCGCCTGCCAGTCTTTTTCGAAGTTCAAATCGTGCTCGATGAGCAATGATCGCGCAAAGGCGTAGTAGCCGACGCCGTCGCCACGAACCCAGGGATTGAGCAAAGGCAGTGTCAGGAGAAATAACACTGCCAGCGCTTTGTCACCCCGGCCCAGCGCCTTATACCTGCGAGTCCCGTCATCGCTTCATGCCGCTCGAGAACATTCCATACTTCAGCACGCACCAGAGACCTCGCGGAACGTCCTTCAGGCCGATTTTCTTGCCTTCCTCGTAGGTGCGGCCGGAATAAGAGATCGGAACTTCGTAAACTCGCCATTTTCCGCGCGCCACTTTCGCGGTCACTTCGGGCTCAAATCCGAAATCGCTGTTCATGGAGTTCGAAGCCGTCAAAAACTTCACGGCGAAACACTTTGTAGCAAGTCCAGACGTCGGTCAGATTCAAATTCGTGAACATGTTTGAGAGCAAAGTCAGGCCCTTATTGCCGAGGTAGTGCCAGAAATAAAGGACACGGTGAGGGCCGCCGAGGAAACGCGAGCCAAAGACGACGTCGGCGACACCGCCCTCGATAGGAGCAAGAAGCTGGTGATAGTCGAACGGGTTGTATTCGAGGTCGGCGTCCTGGATGAGGATGCATTCTCCGCGCGCTTCGAGGATTCCGCGGCGCACGGCGGCGCCTTTTCCGCGATTCTTGTCGTGGAGAAAGACGCGAATGTTGTCTGTGCGGATATTCGCGGCAGCTTCGGGGATGTCCTGACGCATGCCCGCCGCGTTCGGCGCTGCGAGCGCGCTCAGGAATTCGCGCGTTCCATCCGTCGAGCCGTCGTCAACGAGGACAATTTCCTTGTCAATTTCAACGCGTTGCACGCGCCGTAGAACTTCGGCGACCGTCGCTTTCTCATTGAACACGGGGATTACCACGGAGAGTTTCGGCCGTCGGGCCATGTCGCTCATGGGATCGGTTCCATCACAATTTTATCGCTAGAGCCTTCTAGCTTGCGAGCCTGTTCAACGATACACCCACATCAAATGCGCCATTTCGGGCGCTGTGACGTAGCCCATCCTGAATTTGAGCTGTACAGACGTTCAGCTGGAACGCCGCGTCGGCTCGACGTAGCGGGCGACGGGCAAATGATGGCGACCAGCCCGATCGGCGCTTCAATTCCTTACGTCGCCAGTGCCCGCGCGGCGTCTCGCGGACTTCTTCTAGCGTCTCATCTTGTTAGCGGAGCGCCTCGCCGCTATGTTGCTCGCAAAGCGCTTCGCCGTCTCATGCTCGATGACGCGATCAATGATCTTTGTGAGCGGAGTCGCCGGGCGGAAGCCGGTGAGCTGCACGAGCTTATCGAGGCACGGTACGCGGCGCGGCATGTCCTCGAAGCCCGGCTCATAAGCTTGATCGTACGGAATAAACTCGATGGGCGAACTGCTCTTGGCCTGTTGTTTGACTCTGTGCGCCAGCCCCTCGATGGTGATCTCTTCGTCGTTGCCGATGTTAACGACTTCACCGACGGCTCCGGGGGTCGCGATGAGGCGTAAGATCGCTTCCACTGAATCGGCTACGTCGCAGAAGCATCTTGACTGCTTCCCGTTGCCGAAAACCGTCATGGGTGCGCCATCGAGCGCCTGGCGCACGAAATTCGGGAGCACCATGCCGTAACGCCCGGTCTGTCGTGGGCCGACCGTATTGAAGAGCCGGGCGATTACGACGGGCTGATGTTTTTCTTTCCAATACGAGAGAGCCAAAAACTCATCGAGAGCTTTCGAGGCCGCGTAGCTCCAGCGTCCTTTTGACGTTGGTCCCATTACGAGATCGGCGTCTTCGTGGAACGGCACCTTTTCGCTCTTTCCGTACACCTCCGAAGTCGAGGCGGCGAACACTAGCTTCTTTTTCTTGCACGCGGCTTCGAGAACGAGCTGCGTCCCGTAAACGTTGGTTTCAATCGTGCGAACAGGGCTTTCCACAATCAGGCGGACGCCAACAGCGGCCGCGAGATGGAACACCACCTCAGATTCGTCGACCAACTCAGCGAGGAGGGACCGATTCTGAATCGAATCGAACACATGGTGGAAACGCGCGATGCGATTTCAAGTGGCGGATGTTTTCAACGCTACCCGTAGAGAGATCGTCGAGGATCGATACCTCGTCGCCGCGCTGCAACAAACGTTCGGCCAAATGTGACCCGATAAATCCAGCCCCGCCGGTTATTAGGAATCGCAAGCCTGTCCTCCCAAGTTTAGGAACTCGAGCCGCCGTTACCAGACCGGAATCGAGATTTCTCGCCGCCAGTATCTTCTCCGTACCCGTAGCCGTAAGCGTACGGGTAGTAGCGATACGAGTAGTAGTAATCGGGAGCGCTCGAATCGACGGCATTCAGCACGACCCCCAGCAAACGGCACTTGACCGCATGCAAGAGGTCTCGCGTCCGTGTGAACGCTTCTTTCGGTGTGGTGCCGCTTCGCACTACCAGCAACACGCCATCCGTAAGCGCCGAAAGAATCACGGCGTCGGTCGCCGCCATAATCGGCGGAGAATCGATCACGATGAACTTGTACTTCTGCCGGAGATAGCTGATCGCATCGCGCATGCGGTGCGAGGAAAGCAAGTCGGCAGGACTAGGCGGAATCGGCCCTGTCGGCAGCGCCACGAGATTCTCGATCTGCGGATGGGGAAAGCAGACATCGTCGAGTGATGCGACGCCCGCCAAGTAAGAACTCAGGCCCGATTCGCGCCCGACCGCGAGATTCAGCACTCTCCGCACGCCGGGCTTCCGTAGGTCGGAGTCGAGAATCAGAGTGCGATCACCGAGTTGCGCCAGCGTCACGGCAAGATTGACGGCCGCCGTCGTTTTCCCTTCACGCGGGAGCGCGCTAGTCACGAGAATCACTTGCGGCGGGTGATCAGCCTGAGAGAGCAACAGGGATGTTCGCAGCGCGCGGAATGCCTCCGATATCTGCGACTTCGGCTTGGTGTAGGAGACGATCTCCACACGCGAAGATTCGTCTTCGTCTTGGGTCTCCTGGCCGTCACTCAAGAGCTTTCCGGAACGAATGCGACCGTGTCCGTTAAGACTTCGGACCTCCGGAACCACGGCGAGCGAAGGCAAACCAGCGAGCCGCTCGATATCGTCAGGCGACTTCACGGTGTTGTCCAGGTATTCGCGGAGCAGCGCAAGTCCCACGCCGCCGACCAACCCCACGAGGAACGCCAGTAAAATGTTTCGAGCTTTCTGGGGCCCTGCCGGGTGCGTCGGAATCAGCGCCGGATCGACCATGTGGATGTTGCTCGATCGCAGCCCGGCCATGATGCCGGCTTCCTTCAGTTTCTGTTGGAGATTGTCGTATAGCACCTTATTCGATTCGGCGTCATGCACGAGGATCTGATACTGAACGAGCTTTTCGGCCATTTCGTTCGCTTCGACCTTTTGCTTGTCCAGGGCGGTGAGCAAGAGATCCTCCCTCTCGCGCGCCGTCTTGTAATCTGCATCGATCGAAGCGATCACGTCCCGCTCCGCGCGGGCGATCGCATCGTCCAAATTCTTTTTCTCCACGCTCCAGGCGCTGCACCTTCGGATAATTCGGCCCGAACTGTGCCGAAATCTCAGCGTATTGCTCTTCGACGTCCGATTTCCGTTTCAGCAGGTCGGAGAGGTGGGGGTTAGCCCGCACCTGCGATAACCGATCCACGTCGCCTGATTTGACGATTTCAGAAAGGGCTTCCTTTTGGATCAGCTCAGTCTGCGCCTCGGTCAACGCCTTGTTCAGATCGGACAGCTTTTGCGTAGTGACGTTCTGCTTTTCGTCGATAGTCCAGATCTGGTTTTCGCGCTCGTAGGCGATCCGCGCATCCTCGGATTTCTGCACTTTGATGCGAAGTTCTTCGAGTTCAGCCGAGAGCCAATTCGAAGCCTGCATCGTCGCATCGTACCGGCTGCGGAAGTTTCCCTCGATGAAGTTCTGGACGTGGGCGTTGACCACCTGCGCCGCGAGCTGCGGATCTTCCGCTTCGAATTGCACCTCGATCAACCGACTGTTCGGAACGCGCTTGATGCTCAGCCCGCCCAGAAACGCCCCTAGAATGGCGGGCCTCTGTCCGGTCTGGCCGATTCGTGGAACAATCAGCGCATTCGGATTGCCGCCGAACTCCGGATATCTTCTCCAGGTCGAGTGACTTGATCGTCGCCAGGGCCAGCGTCTCGCTCTCCAGAATCTTCGTCTGGGTCTCGATGTAGTTTTCAAGGTCCGCGAACTCGTCGTAGGAGTTCGCGTCCGGGAAGGGTTGCTGCATGGCCTGTGCTTCGCGGTCCACTTCGACGCGCGCTGCGGCGATGTACACAGGTTTCGCTTTGAACGTTGCGATCGTCACCACGGTGACGACGGTGAGCAGGAAACTCACGATCAACCACTGGTGCTTCTTGAGGATGATGAGGTAGTCGAGCAGCTGCGGATCTCTCGGCATCTGCTCCCAGCTCGTCGCGGGAGCAGTTGTAATCAGCGAAAGAGACTTCGACGCTCTTGCGGTCCCTCAGTGACAGTCTGCTCGGTTCTTCCATCTGATCTTCATGTAATCCTGTGAGATGCTCCGGTCGCCCAGACCGGTTCAGACTTAATACAGGCGGTAAATCGCCGCCCCGGTACCGACTCACGAGCAGCAGCTTCGCCCACTTTTGCTGAGCACCTTCTTCCCCGTACTGTCCGGAACGTAGAGCATGTCGCCGGCCTGAAGCGGGAGATCCTCCGATTTTCGTTGGAGAATTTTCTTCAGGGGCGCAGGTATCTCTTCTTTCGCTCCCGTTTTCGGGTCGCTGCCGAACGATGACTGCGTCGTTTGCTTTCGCCGATCCGGTCCATCCGTGCGCCAAAGTAACGGCCTTTAGCGCGGAGATCTGTTCGCCGCGGTTTTCGAGGACGTAGCCACCCGGCGCGCCCACCGCTCCGATTACGTACACGATTCCCGAACGCGGCACGGACACAACGTCGCCACCATAGACGGGAATGTTGAACGTGGGATCCCCGGAAACGAGCAGATCTTTCAACCGCACGCTCTCGGTCGGCCCGTCGGGCGTAACGCGGGTCCTGGCCGCCGCCTTTTGGCGCCGCGTCTTGCGGTTGCACCGCGGGCTTGGCAGGCCCGTTCGGCAGGCCAATCTCAGGGTTCAGCGATCCGTGAGTCACGAGCACGACGCTGCCGGCATCGTCCGCAAGTCCGCCGGCGGCCGCCAGCACCTCAAGAACCGTCGTCGGCCGAAGAATCTGCATCACCATCGGATGCACCACCGCCCCCACCACCGAAACGGGCTGGCTCAATTGTTCCTTGATGAAAACGCTGACTTGCGGGTGGGTCACGAGCCCATTTTCAACGAGCAGGTTCTCAACCTTGGCTTCCACCTCGAACGTCGTCAATCCTGCGACGTGAATTCGCCCGGGAATCAGCGGCAGGGAAACGTCACCTGTGTCGCCGACGCGAACTTCGCGGGCAAGCTCCGGCACGTCGAAGACGTCGATGCGAATGACGTCTCCCGCGCCGATGGTGGTCTCGACGGGCCGCGACGTTTCGCGACTGCGCCAGTTGAAAGATCTTTTCGTTTGTTTGTTTCGGGGTTTCGACCTTGTCCTGACAATAGGCCGGTTGGATTCCCCAGAGCAGGAGGGGGAGAAACCACAGATACTTCACCATTGACCAGTCCAAGACCCCACGGACTGCAAAAATCATTTAGATTTTGACCCCGGACTACTATGGACGAGCCGGGACACCCGTGTCAACTGTGGAGTGCCGCAATGAAGAGCTGCGGCTTCTACGTAGGACGGTCTCCTGCGGCAGAGGCGGTGCAACCGCTAACCCCGCTTGAATGAGGAAGATCAAGGCATTTGAAGGAATCTGGAAGTTGAAATCCACAAGGCTGTGCAAAAGCAATCCTACGCACGCCGTCAACGCCGCGGCATGGAACGCAAATGAGAAGTGACTCTGCTCACTTTCGTAGCGCTTCGGTGCCCTTCTTGAAGAGTATCCAGAGGAACGCCAAGCCCAGCAGTCCTCCCGGCAGCCCGAGGTCGGCCAGTGTCTCGATGTAGTCATTATGTGCGTGGTCCACGACTTTGCCGTCGTAGTCCATCTCGTAACGGGGAAAGACGACCACGAGAGTTCCCAATCCCGTGCCCGTCAATGGGTGAGCGAGGAAAATGTGGGCAGCGCCCTTGAACATCGTCCAGCGGCGCGGCACCGTCGCTTCGCCGGGCTGATTTGGGAAAAAGCGTCCAACAGCTCGCGTTGCGCCCAACCAGCCAATCACGGCAATTGCGAGCAGCACAAATGCCACCGCCGGAACGATTCTCATTTTATGCGACCTGCGGAACATAAGCAGCGCAGCCAATATCGCTGTCTCGATGAGAAACGCGACTATGCCGCCGCGCGACGCTGACAGGAAAATCGCACCGACAGGAACCAGCGTGAACAAACCTACAAGAGGCACCATGTCGCGCCGCACACCTCGGAAGGCGAGAAAGGCCAACCCGATTGGCGCGAGCAACTCCATGAGCCCGGCGAAGTGGTTCCGGTTCACGTACGGGCCGAAAGGCTGGCCGGCACTTAGGTGCCGAAGCCAGTAGATGCTTCCGGTCGAGGTGAAGTACTGAACGATTCCTTCCAGGGCCACCGCAAAGCCGAACACGACGAGAAACCAGGTCAACACGCGATAATCGTGGCGCTCGCGAAATACCTGGGTTGAAACGAAAAAGATTAGCGCGCAGGCACCCCAGCGCAGAATCGCCGTCCACGTAAGGAACGGATACACCGTGATTCGCAACACAAGCTGGAGAATGGCCCATACAAGCAGCCCGCCGACGGCCCAATGCAAGCCGCCCCATTCGATCTTCGACTCCCTCGACCGAACGGCGGCGAGCGCCCACGCCAGAAAGAGCAGCGCCGCTCCGATTTCAAAGACGGACTCCGACCAGACTTCCACGACTCCGTGCGCGAGCACGGAGAATGCCACGAGCACGCAGACGCCGGCGCGGAGCAGTTTCACTGGGTTCCTCGTGCCCGCGATGCTTCGGCGGAATCGGAGCTCGAAGCCAGGTTCAGCGAGACATCGTCAATCCACACCGTCCCGCTCAGCTTGTTTTCGAACAGGCGGCTTGGCGCGCGCCGCAGCAACACTTCAAGAAACTGAGTCTGCGGCCGCGGTGTGGATTTCGGCGTCCACTCCGGTCCAAAGATGCGTGCCGGTGAAGTCATCCGTCTTGGCGGTGATGTCTCGGCGAGTTGGATCGAATATCTCGAAATGCAGCCCGCTCTCCGTGGTAATCGATTCGGTGCGCAGATAGGCGTGAAACTTGTAGGAATGGTTCGGTTCGACGGGAGAGAATTGAGACGGCTCGCTGAGATCGAGATTGACGCCGCCATTGAAGTCCATTCGCAAAGATCGCAGCCCGCCGTGGCGGACCAGCGTATCGTACTCGACGCTCATCCCCGCACGGGGGCTCAGCCGCCAATCGAGCCCGCCGTTCAATATGTCGTTTTCAAACCCGCCGTTGAATAGCAGTTGGTCGCGCAGTTTCTCGTGTGGAATGCCGCAAATATCGAGCGCTTCGTTCCACACCCGTTGCGCGTCCGCCGCGCGATTTTCGCGGATCATTTCCTCGAAGAACGGAAAAAGCTTCTCAATCGGAAATTGCTTGCCGCAGCGTGGAAAGATGGCTCCAGATGCGCAGTCCCGCATCCACGTTTTTCTCTTCCGCAAAAAAATCAAGCGCCTCGAGATACGACTTCGGATCGCGCGGCAATACATCCGTGGCGAGTTGATCGGCGTCGCCGGTGGCTCGCCAGGCGCGCGTGATGGCCAGCGGCAGCAAGCTCGCATCGCCGGCGATGCTCTTGCGCATTTCCGCGAGCGCCAGCGGAAGTTCGCCTTGGCGGAGAAGGAAGTTCGCGTACTCCCAGCGGATTTCCGCCGACGTCGGATACGCCGCCAGCGCTTGAGCGAAATCGTCCCGCGCCTGCTGCACGTCTCCCAGGTTTTCCTGCACCACCGCCAAGTCCACCCAGTAGCGCGCGGTGCGCGGGCTCAGCTTCACGGCCATCTGGTAATTCTTCAGCGCGCCCGGCAAATCCTGGTCATCCAGTTCGAACTGCAGAAAGCGGCCCATGCGATCCCAGTAATCGGCATTGCCGGGTTCGAGCGCGATCGCTCTCGCCATCTTCGTAGGATCGTCGGAATTCATCCGGTACGATGCGAGTTCCAACTTCGTGGCTGAGTAGACAAATATCGTGGCCAGCAGCGCGGATCCTGCGATCAGCGCTCTCCGCTTCAACGGGGTATCGAGGGGTAAGTTCATTGTCCGTTAATCTGCACCGGAGGTTTGGCTCTGCGCAAGTGGAAATTCACTGATTTGAGATATGCACCGCCTAGAGGGCTCTTGCGCAGAGGCCAGGGAGGGATCTGCGCCATGGCAACTCTCACCATTCTGTCCTCGCCGCTCAGCGCGACGCGTCTATTCGCGCGGCGCGCTAGGCCCACTTCTTTCCGAGCGCGTCGAGGCCGGCCTTTCCCAGTTCATCCGGCGACATCACTATGCGAAACTCGCAGCTCGCGCCGAAGGAAAGAAACCATGGTTCGGCAATCGCCGGCACCCGCGAAGGCTCGGCCACCTCCACAATCAGAATCGCCGCCCGGTGTCCTTCTATTTCCGTAAAGTACGTGGCTTCGGGCTTCAACTCCTTCAGAATTTCTCCGATTCGCTTTCCCGCGCTTCCGTTTTTCACCCTGGTGTTGAACGGGTCGTGCGGGAACTTCACATGCACAAGCATCCTCATTTGCGTGTCCTCCAACTTTCAAGTTGTGGCTGGATTGTCTAGTTCTGCAGCTCAGACGCTGCGAATGCTGCACAGAAGCTCTCAGCCGCAGGCGGCAACCGCCCTCGCAACGTGCTGCACTTTACTCCTCTCGCCCGCACGCGTCCAGTCGCGGGCTGGCGGCGCAATTAAAATTTCTTGCTTGCGTGGGTGGCTTGAGGTAGGGTCTTGCCAGCCTTCCGGAACCGGAGCGTCCCCCAGACTGGAAAGACATTCTAGTTGTCCGATTTCGGACCAGCGCATCAAATGATTTTTGGCTCGTTATGAATGAATCGAACTGTTTTCTACTGGAGAAGTATCGATGAAATCCTCTCAGAAACGCCCACGCCGCTTCGCTCTCGACCCGGTCGTTCCGGTCATTCTTACTATCATCGTTCTCGCCTTCGCCAGCCATTACATCGATATAGTTCTGGATCGCATGGGAATCCCGATAGCCGCTACAATTCTGAATGACTGTGTCATCGGGATACTCGGCGGCGCGGCGCTTCTGCTCTATCAGCTCAAAACGCAGAAGGATCAGGAATTCGAAAGAGCCAGAGAACGCATGCAGCTCGTCGGCGAACTCAATCGCAGCCTGCGCAGCGCGATGACTTTGATCGAATTGTCCGCTGTGCTCGACGACAAGAATGAACGCATGCGCCGGATCGACGAGGCCATGGCCCGCATCGATCTCGTTCTTACCGATTCACTGCCCAAGGCGGCCAGTTCCAACAATCCGCAACTTCACTTCCCCAGTGAACTCAGGCCAGATTCGCGCGCCTGATCCTGGGTTTCGCTGTCTTGCTGTGCGGGACTCCGCTCGTCGATGCTACTTGTGGCGGCGCGGTCCTCTTACCCCGAAGCGATAGACAACTCCGCCGATCAGCCGTTCGTTGCCCTGCGCCCCCGCCGTCGAGCTGAAGAAGCGCGTTGACAGATAATCGGCCTGCAGCCGGATGGCCCAGTGATCGCCCAGCGCGTAATCGACTCCCGCACCTCCCGCCCACGCGAACGCCTGATCGCTCAGCGTCTGCTGCGGAAACGGCGGAACAGCCGGGATGCCGGCGCGCAAATAGCCTCCGCCGAAGAGCGCCTCGCCGAAGAGCGTCAATTTGTGGTGGCCGAACGGATAGAATCGCGGGCCGACGAGATAAGTGAAAACAGTCGTGGTCGCTCCATTGACCGCGGGATCCGAAGACGATCGCCGGTTGTGCCCTCCGCTGAAGTCAAAGCCGACGCCGACCCAGCGGTACAGATTGTAGGTGACCGACCCGTCCGCGCCGTTCATATTGATCCGCGATGCGCCGGCCGTGCTGTAATACGCCATGTATTGATAGCCGCCGCTGATTTCGTATTTCGGCGTGATCTGCGCGCTCGCGGGCAAAGCCGCGGCCGCCATCAGAATTCCGAATCCTAAGAACTTTCGCATTACGCCGATCCTCCTGTCCGTTTCGTCTTCCTAGAGATTCCAGTTGAAGAGCCGCAGTTGCCCAGTAAGCCGCCGAAGCGCGTTCCATCCGGTCGCACGGCCTCTGCCATCACTCTGCATCACGAAGTAAGAGCAGAGATTGTGCCCTGTCCGTGAAATGTCCCGCAAGCTCTTTCGGGCGGCGCTACGGTGCCGAAGCTTGAGACATTCGCCGATATGAAGTAAAGTGGCAGCGAAGGTAGGGAAAATGGGCACAGCGGCCGCGACCGTCGTTCCATATTTCGATTTGAAAGCTGAATACGCTTCACTGCGCGACGAAATTCTCCCCGCGCTCGATCGCGTCTGCCGCAACGCGAGTTTCATCCTCGGCGAGGAAGTCGAGCGCTTCGAAAAGCAATTCGCCGAGTTCTGCGAAGTCAAGCATTGCGTCGCGCTCAATTCCGGCACCAGCGCTCTGCATCTCGGCCTTCTCGCTCTCGGCGTGCAACCGGGCGATGAAGTCATCACCACGCCGAACACGTTTCTCGCCACCGCCGAAGCCATCACCTATTGCGGCGCGCGGCCTGTCTTCGTCGACGTCGATGCGGCGGGCAATATCGATCCCGGCAAAATCGCTCGCGCCGTAACTCGCGCCACAAAAGCAATTCTTCCCGTGCATCTCTACGGCCGCCCGGCGGACATGGACCGGATCATGGAGATCGCCGCGCATCACAAACTCATGGTCCTCGAAGACGCGGCGCAAGCCCACGGCGCGCGTTATCGCGGCCGCCGCACCGGTTCCCTCAGCCAGGCCGCGGCTTTCAGCTTCTATCCCACAAAAAATCTCGCCGCATATGGTGAAGGTGGCGCACTAACGACTAACGACGACCGCATCGCCCAATTTGCTCGCGCCGCACGCAATCACGGCCAATCCTACCGCTACGAACATGAATTCGTCGGCTACAACTACCGGATGGAGGGATTTCAGGGCGCGGTACTACAAATCAAGCTCAAGCCATCTCGAGGAATGGAATTCTCGGCGCCGCCAATTGGCCGCCACTTACCGCCAATTACTCGCCGATGTGCGCGTCGAAATCCCGCTCGATGATTCGCGCGATGAGTGCGCCTATCATCTCTTCGTCGTTTACCTCAATGAGCGCGATTGTGTCCGGCGACTCCTCGCCGACCGCGGCATCGAAACGCATGATCCACTATCCGCGCCCGCTGCATCTTCAGCCCGCCTACGTCACGCTCGGTATTCCGCAGGGCAGCCTTCCGCACGCTGAGCGCGCCTGCGAGCGCGTCCTGAGTCTCCCCCTGTTTCCCGGATTGCAAATCGAGCAGGTTGAATTCGTCGCTGCCGCTCTTCGCGACATCGCCGGCCGCAAATAACCCGCAATCAGTTTGGAAAAAGTCCTTTCGTTGTCATCCTGAACGAAGTGAAGGATCTGCGTTTTCTTGATCTCGAGACAAAAAGCAGATTCCTCCTCGGCCCGACTGCGTCGGACCTGCTCGGAATGACAATTTTTAGGTTCGTTCCGCAAACGTTAAAGTCCCTGCCCGATCTAAAACAGCTCCTGCTGCTGCGGATAGAGACTCGGCATACGGAATCCACGGTAAGCGTACTTGCCCGTGACGGACATTTGCCAAATGACCTGCGGGTTGGCGTCAAGAGTTAACTCATAGATGGTGGCGCTTGGCCCGGGCGTTCCGGGATAGGCGCAGAGATCGAATTCCAAGTCGCCGTTCGCGAGAAGGTCCACGCTCCCGCCGAAGAATGAGTATTGAGCGAGCTTGTCGTGGAAAACGAAGGTAGCGGTGCGAGCGTTTTCGTCGATCTCAAAAATCGGAATGGTGGTGTACAAGGGACACAGCGGCTCTCCGGTGGAGGCGCAGGTTTGGCCGGTGGCATACATCCGATCGTCGCCGTTGTCCATGACCCCGAGCTTGAATTCTCCGAATGTCGAGCGTGAAAAAAACGCTGGATTGTGCTGGGCGTAGAACCAATCCTGCGGATCTGTGCCGCCAATGAGAGTGAAGTCCCCTTGCTCTCCGAGATGCCAAAGGATGTCGCCGGCCCCTCTACCATTCGCATAGTCAATCTTGATCACCCAGTTCTGATGGCGCATGGACAATAGAAGATTGCCGTCACCGGTGTAGAGAATGGCATTCGAGTGAGTCCAATCGGGAAAGAGGTAAGGGTGGCGATTGACATCCAGATGGTCGAACGTATCCCAGACCCACGACAGGATTCAAATTTGTGTCGAGATCAATGAGCTGGTCGCCCAGGACGGTCGTGGTCCCCGGAAGACCCGTGAGGTTCGTGAACTGGCGCGTCGAACTTACCAGAATGATCCAGTGGCCGTTGGGAAGGGGTAAAACGTCGTGATGCATCGTGTCGGCCACGAGACTGAAACCCGCGTTGGCGAGGCGTGTATTTAAGTCAGCGAGAGAAATCTCGCGAATCGTATTTCCAGCGAGGTCAATCTCGCGGACTACGGTGATCGTACCCGGCGGAGGAGTCATTGAAATTGGAGCGGCCGATGTGGGGCCGATGCATACAAGAAAATGCCCGTTCGGAAGCAACCGAATCGGTTGAACGATGTCCGATGCCGTCCCGTCGGTGAAGTTGTACCACCAGATGATGTTTCCAGCGAGATCCGTAGCGACCACAGGGACGCCGTTTCCAGCAAGCAAATCCAGCATCTCGATCCCGGGCTGCGGCGTCATTCCTGCGGTGGTCGTGGCGGTGATCGCGGCGAAGGTCAGCGGTGCGAGCGTGCCGGTTTCGAAGGTCTGGTCCGCGTCGGTGAAGACTGTTCCGTCCGAGAAGTTTACGGTGGCGCGCATGTGGTAGGTACTTGAAGCCGTCATGCCCGCGACGAGGATGCCGACGGTTCCCCCGCCAGCGGGGGATTGTTCCGTCGATGTTGTTTGGCCGTAGTTTGTGTCAGGTCCGAACTGGATCACGACTCGCGCAGTGGCCGGCGGATCGATGGAATAGAGCGCCACGAGCGGATGATTCGTCGTCGTAACCTGACCCGGCACGACAACATACGCGGTGGCGGAACTGGTCACTGAAGGTTCTTTGACGCTTGCTGCTGTCACGGTGGCCGATACGCTCTGTGTCGTCAATGGCGCGGTGTAATTCCCGGTGGCGTCGATCGTGCCGACGGTGGAATTGCCTCCTGCCACTCCATTGACGGACCACGAGACAGAAGTATCTCCAGTGATCGTCGCTGTGAATTGTGTGGAGTTCCCGGGCGACACGGCGGCGCCTACCGGTATGACGGATACCTCCACTGCCACCGGCGGAGGGCGGAGTGGGAGTAGTGGATTGAGTGCCGGAAGAAGCGCAACCGCTGACGAGTACCGACAACGCAAAACAAGTTAACGCCGGGATCACCGACTTTTTCATTCTGACGCCCCCTACGACCAGATTTTGCTGCTAAGGCCAACCGGATTGCTCCGAGAATTATAATCAGGATTTCCGTTTTGACCTCCCAACTGCCCGGAAAGATATACTTAGCGGATTCTGCATGCAAGGCGCCCCATCCCGTTTTGGATGCAGAACTGTTCTCGTTCAGAATGATTGGTGACACTCGGTGGAGTGTCGCCATGCAAATTCGGTGGGGGAAAGTGTCCCAAGTGCGGCGGTACGAAGGTCGAACAGCAGTGGGCGGCGTTCTTCGCGACAACTTCTAAAAAGAGTTGAGCCCGGGCTTGCATGCGAACGCCACCGACGCAATTCTCGCACCCGCCGTGGTTTTAAGGTGCAAGTGCTTGAGGATCGCGTGCCAATTCTTCCGGAAGGAATTTGAGGCCGACGGCGCGATGCAGTCGATTGTCCTCGGACTTGTAAACAACACCCATCAGCTGCGAGATTGGATTTGATGGAACCCAGCGGGCTACAGGCCTGACCGCGCTAGAAGCAGGTTATTGCGATTTGTTTGGACTTATTCTGGTCGATCGAGGTTTGAAGCCGTGAGATTCCAAATTCCTCTGTGCCGTTCCGGCCGCGGCGTCGTTGTCGAATGGGCCGACAAGCACGTGGTAGGAATTCATCCAAAGGCGTCCTTTGCGAACGACGATGGCGTGAAAGCCGGATTGCGCCAGCGTCTCGGTCGCCTTGTCTGCCCACAAAGGATCCTTAAAGTTGCCGACCTCGAAATATGTCAGCGAGGCCGACCCGACGTCTAAGTCGCCGGCGCTTCCAGGACTGCGGTCAGACGGACCGGTTGATTCGAACCGCGAAGATGTGACGGGGTCAGCCGAGGCAGGGTCCGGGTCCGATGTGGTGCTGGTTGAAAGCGCGGAGGTCGCGGACTCAGGCATGGACGAAATCGAGGTAGCTGGCGGGGTAGCGTCCGTCGAGGCATGCGAAGGTTTCGGTACTCTTGAGGACAGTTGGGTCGCGCTCTTTTGGGGTCTTGTGCGAGCCGGAGCGAGCGGCTCTTCGGCGTCGCTCTCCGATTGGTGATCCGTCTCGTTGATTTGGGTCTGGAGCTGGTTTTCAGATTCCAAAGACGATGCACTGTTTGCCGCGAAGTTCACTGACTCGGGAACCGGATTGGACGCCGAATCGCCCACCGGGGCCGGCGAAACGGTTTGCGGCAGCGGTGTTCCCGCCAATTTCCCTCCTAGCTGAATAAGCGATACGCCAACCTGGCGACGATAGACGTTAAGCAGCAATGCCGCCCCTGCTACAACCAGAATCAATAGCCCGGTGACGGCACGGCGAAAGAACCTTGGCCGGGCCGTGTGCGCGCGAAACCGTCGAAATCGCCTTCTCCACGCGTCGCGCCGCTGCAACAGGCTTCGGCGGCGATCTAAATGGCGCCGGGACTCTTGTCTCCAGTAATGGTGCTTTCTGCCGGACAACACTATCGGACGCGGGAGCGACATCCTTCTCCGATTGGCTGGTAATCAGGGCGGTCGCCGCCAGCACGGCCGGAACCTGTGCTGCCGGGTCCTCGTCAGTGGACAGCGATAATGCCGGCCGGCCTGCCAAGCTGAGAATTTGTTCGCGGACTTCCGCGGGCACTGATGTTAATCGCAAGCCTCCGGTTTTTCTTGTCGCGTCAGTCCATGCCAGTTCGCCGACGGCTTCGATTCGATGGTTGCCCTGTAGCGAACACCAGAAACGGATAGTTCCAGCCTGTTGCATCGGCATGACTGCTTGAAAGCCAAAACCTCCTTCAGAGACATTCAAGACGAGGCCGCCGTTATCCGGTGCCAGATTCACATAGGCGAGCGTCTCCATTAGCTTCCGGGGAGTTCGGCGGCGTTCAAGCTTCGTCATGGCGAAATCTCGAATAGTGCTTCGGGGGCGCCGCACTTTATCGACGCCATAGTAGGGATTCTCCCCTCCAATCGCCGAAGGGAAGAAAGCGGGGGAGAGTTTGCGGGTGCAAGTTACGGACCATCTCCTGGGCCACTGATAAAAAGGGGATTAAGAAGATTTTCAACGACGGCAACCGCAGAGGTTTGCGATTTCTGTGCAAAAGCTTACCTATTGCCTAGGACATTCGCTCACCGTGGGTAAACATGAAAATCGGAACACTACGGGGGGAATTTGCCCTCTCCATTATGCGTTTGAATCAGCGCGCCGACGCCCGCAACCGCAAATCAAGCCGCTCGAAGACGAAGTGACGACAGTCGAACGGCAGTCCGTCTTGCTACGGTTGGAATGGCCCATTTCAACAAATCAAGATCGATCTTTTTCCATTCAGGTCTAGCCTCGTTGCAGGACTGCGTTAGTTCGTCTGGGGTGAGGTAGTTGAGCCAGCCTTTTGAAACACCATGTGAATCCAGATAGGTCGCCACGGAGCAAACAATGACTGAACTTGATGCAGAACCGAAGCTAGCCGGGCACACACACCTTCCGCCAGAGTCCGGCCTCCCGGCTGGATTAGCTGATTCCCGCAATGAATGCACGCTTCTTCCTGCTCGTAAGTCCCCCATGGGTTCCTTGCTTTGCGCATCAAATAGGCTGACACAGCATTTGTTCTTTCTTTAGTTCGCCCAACGAAGGAAGTCTTGATGGGAACCAATCCTGGAAAAAGGCGCTTCAGACGTACCTCATCGAAGTCATTGACGTGTCCCCAACGCGGATTCTGCTGGCCACAAAATACACAATACGTAGCACCCAGCCGGCGATCTTGCTTGTAGGGGACTCCTATAAGAACGGCGTATTTCGCCACGCGGCTTGTCTCCCTGCAGGCTTGTTCGAGTAGATGAGGTGGAATATGTTCCAGCACCTCGGTACAGACCACGACGTCGAACGCGTTGTCAGGATACTCCAGCTTGGTTATGTCTCCCTTTACGGCCACAACCTTTTCGTTCGAAACCTGAGGTGTCTCTAAGTCCAAGGCTGTGACCGCATCAAAATCCCGTGCCAACAAGTTCGAGATGTATCCATCGCGGGCTCCGATATCCAGAACCGAAGGATATCCTTTCGGGACATTGGCCAGCAGGTCTGCAATTCTCGTTTGCTCCCGGGCGCTGGACCGATAGGTCGATAGATCAGACTTGCGCTTCCCGCCCGTGCGCAGCAGATCGGAAAGTCTACTCGCATACTCTTGACCAAGCCTCTCCGCCATGCCGCTAGCGATTTTGAGTACCAACCGCTCCCAGTCGTATTGCCGCGCCACATCCTGCCGCACCGCACGCCGCTCCGGAGAATTCGCATCCGACCTGAGCGAGTCTTCGATGGCTGCCGACCACTCTTCCGGCGTGCTCGCCAGCGACACGACATTGCTGAATTCAGAGAGTGTGCGGATCCGCGTGCCTACCGTCGGACTGCCACTGGCCAGATATTCGTGCAACTTCAGCGGATAAATGTACTTCGTGTAGTCGTTAGCTTGGTAAGGCATGATGCAAACGTCGAAGTGCTGGGGATAGGCGCAAAGACGGGGCGTGGGCTTCGGCCCAAGGAAGTGAACGTTGTTGCGTTTGCTCAGCTCTTGAACGGTTCTGACAATATCGTCGTGAGGACTTTGTGGGCCGACAAGAACGAACGACCATTCCGGGTGTTGCTCGCTCAATTGCAACAGAATTTGCCAATCTAGATGCCTCTTGATGAATCCCGTATATCCGATGCGGGGCCGAGGGATGGGCGACAAGTCCGGCGGCTCCGGCAACTGTCGCGAATAAGCCTGGAAGTCAACTCCGTTGGGAACAAACATCGAGTGTGGGTTGATGCTGCCCTTTTTTTCGAGCACTCCCAAGGAGTGCAAGAAAACTTGATCTACGTCACGGATCAGTTGTCCTTCGACATCACTCAAGGGGAGCTCAACGGGTGAGAAAGAGTATTCATCGTCAATGTGATAGCAACTCAAATCAAAAGCCACGCCCTCAAGCGCCGGTGAAAGTGAAGGACGCCAAATGTAAAGAATGATTCTCTGACAGCCTCGCCGCGTCAGTAACCTCCGGGCTCGCTTGGTTCTCTGCCGCATGAGGAGGTTGTCCACCCGGGGAAAGCGATACAATCTTCTCAGCCAAAATTCCGGATGGTACACCGTGAAGCCTGGTCCCGGAGATGCAGCAGTTCGCTGGCTAGGATCGAATCGATCGGCAGGTATTCCGCCATTTTTGCGGAATTCGCCCGCGGCAGCGTCAGGGTTCACCCACACAACCTGGAAGTATCGGGCCAAGCGACTGACCACCTGGTGGCGTGGTTGCCACAAATCTTCCCACGCATCAGGTACGAGCGCGATCACGCCGACATCTGAGAGGAAGGGCTGTTTCTCGCTGTTTGCATTCACCGCAGCGTCCACTTTGGGCGCTCCTCAGTTGGGGCCGACAATCAAAGATGACATCGGAGTCGAGTGCCCCGTCTCGGCTCCTTCAGGGCGACGCTGTTAACGACGAGCGTCTCAGTACCGGAACGTTCTCCACATTGATTTTAAACCAGCATTGTGGTCAGCTCGAAACCTTGAACCATGGCTGTTCGTTTTCACCACGTACGAGAGTAGGAAGGTGCATTTGGTAGCAACGGTTTCGGGCTGAGTGCAGCGGCGGAAAAGTATGACACTTTTATGACACTTGCACCATTTTGGGGCAATGCAGTCAAACTGCCGAATCGTGGAACTCCATGAATCTGAATGAATAAGAGTGGTGGGCCTGGGACGAGTCGCTTCCAGTTGATTGTCTCAACGAACAGTGGACTGTGCTTAGTGGCGCTCGGCCCACAATTCCCCACGGGTTCTCGGTGTCTTACGCCGACCTTTCACTTGACTCCAAAATATTCCAAGAGTTTGAAAACCAGAACCACCATCCAAATAAGAAAGCATACGGAGCCGACTATCTCGACCAAAGCGATCCACCCAGAGTTTCGTTCTAGCCAGTCGAAAATCCAGTGCGGCAACTTATCCAGCAGATTCATACCTCGCCCACCTTACGCATCCCTTGGTAGAATAAGTGGCGTGATATTCCCCATCTTCGCTGGTCACTGAATAACTCAAAACCCCGACGCAACTCGCGCACTGCACTTGAGACCTACCGGTCTTCTGTATCAAGGCCGCGCTCCTTAGCGTCCTCCTTCACCTCCCTGAAAGCGCTAATCATCGGATCAAAGCTGTAGGTAAGGTCGTGTAGATTACCGATAGCAGAGAGCTGCTGTCTGTGGGGTATCCAACACGGGCAAGAATTGCTATCGCAATCCGAGATCATCCTTAAACAGTTTCGATTCGCGGAGTTGACGCAGACGGTCGCCGATTAGCATAGGACTCGAACAATAAGTGGTTTCACAAGGTTCGTCAATTCAGGTGTCGGGCGGAAAGATTCGCGGTTTGAAAGACCGTCATTTTCGCTCTGAGCTAGATGGGCCATGAAAAACCGAAACCTTCCGTCAAAATCAGGATTCCTACATATTCGGACCGAATTGGGGCAGAAAGCCACTCTCAGCGCGCGTAATTAGCAGTAACGGCGGATTTAATACTGGGGGTAACCGGGGATTTTGACAGTGAAAGGTGGAAATCCAGTTGAGATCGCGGAATTCAAGTGTCGGCGGCTTGTAGGCTCCTGGTTCCACCAAATCCAAGTTCGCAGCCGACGGCTGTGTGATGTAGACTCTCTCACTCGCTGTGGTACAAAAACTCGGTCGGGTCAGGCTTCACAATATTGAACAGCGCCTCGCCCGCTGGCTACTCATCACTCAGGACAGAGTGGATTCCTCGACGCTCGCGATCACCCACGATTTCCTGGCGACGATGTTGGGGACGGACCGGCCCACCGTAACCTTGGCGGCTGGCATTTTGCAGGACAAGCGGATTATTGAGTACACGCGTGGGGCCGTGCAGATTCTGAGCCGCACGAAACTCGAAGCCTGCACCTGCGAGTGTTACGGCGTCATCCGACAGTGTAATCGCGAGATTGGACTGAAATAACCTACAGATAGTGTTCGATACCCTACAGACAGTCGTCCCCCTTCGCTGTAAAATATGCCTTGAGGTGTCACTAGGCTGCGATGGCCAAAGAACTAAAAACACTAAAGGCATCTGTTTTCGATGCGCAAGCTTTTCTCGATTCGGCCGGTGTGGCCCGGAAAGTTACGGATTTTAGGAATAAGGGAACGATCTTCTCGCAAGGGGATCCGGCCAAGAATGTCCTATACATTCAAAAAGGCGCGGTGAGGCTTTCGGTAGTCAATGAAACCGGCAAAGAGGCCGTCGTAGCGGTTTTGGGCCCGGGCGATTTTTTTGGTGAGGGATGCCTCGCCGGCCAGCCGGTTCGGATAGGGACGGCGACGGCGATCGCCGCAACCACGGTGATGATCATTGATAAGAAGGAGATGATTCGAGTCCTCCACGATGAACACGCCCTCTCCGACCGATTCATCACCTACATGCTTTCGAGGAATATCCGGATTGAGGAGGATCTGGTCGATCAGCTCTTTAATTCCAGCGAGAAGCGCCTGGCTCGCACGCTGTTGCTGCTCGCGCGCTATGGCACGGAGGATAAACCGCAAGGGGTTCTCCCCAAGATACCGCAAGAGATGCTGGCTGAAATGGTTGGCACAACGCGATCACGCGTGAATTTTTTTATGAACAAATTCAGAAAACTGGGCTTCATTCATTACAATGGCGGAATTAAGGTCCACACTGCCCTCCTCAGTGTTGTCCTGCACGATTAAGCACCAACTTTCGCGCTTATCGGAAAACGGCATACGTTCAGATCACTGTTGGTAGCAGAGCGTGCCACCGCGTATCTCGGATAGTTGGCCGCATGGGGAATTATCGGCGTCCAGGACCACGGGGAGATTTTTTCCGTTCAATCGTCTCAGCCGCAGCAAACTTCCGGTCTACGTGGGGTTCTGAGCGCAGAGCACCTGAATGCAGCACACAACGCTTCCCGGCAGCGACACCACACGTCGGGCAGGAGACGGAGGACAACTGCTTTGCCGTCAGGTCTTGCTTCTTCATTCTGAGACGGTGCGACAAAACCAGCCGCAAAACTGTTCCATTTAGAACACTATGCGCACTAGCTATCGGAAACTGGTCTCAGCCGAGCTATCCTTGGGCCGAATCGACTCCTTCGGCGTTTCTCGCTCAATGCGGCAAAAAAGTATGACGCTTTTATGACACTTACGCCATTTTGCTGCATTCCAGCTAATTGACGAAATTATGAAGCTGCTCGAAAATGAATACATAAGAGTGGTGGGCC
The DNA here is from genome assembly GCA_963841235.1 of uncultured Acidobacteriota bacterium. Lineage (GTDB taxonomy): Bacteria > Acidobacteriota > Terriglobia > Acidiferrales > UBA7541 > Palsa-147. The sequence continues at coordinate 22,257 of CAWJBU010000010.1, forward strand.
TGCGGAGAGTCGAACTCCCGACACGCGGTTCAGGAAACCGCGGGTCGTACAGTGTCTCGAAGAACGCTTCTGGCGCGTCGATTTGAATCGTTTGGGTTGTTGAAATTTCAGACTAGAGCCCGGCGTGTGTATCGTGCCCCGCGCCGCCAGGACTCACCATCGGCGGCGGTGCCGAAGACGAAGCCGCCGCCCCCATCGCCTTCACGTCGGCGTTAGGGCCCGCAGGCTCGTCCAGACTCTGCCGGATCGAATCAGCAATCTGCTCGAAGATCTTCAAGAACGACCCCCGAAGCGCGTGTTCGCCAAATCGCGAGAGCGACGCGATGGCGATCTGCCCGTTCTGATTGAGCTTTTCCACCGCTTCGTTCACCCACACTTCGTTTCTTTGCTGCAGGGTATCTTCATACTGACGGAGAGCTTCGTCGTGTGTGCGCGCAAGATTTTCACGCGATTCCGCGTCGCGCGCCGCTCGCTCGATGCGCGCCGCTTCAACCGCGGCCGCCAATTCCCGCGCATGAGTCTCGCGCACTTCGGCAAGTTGCCGCGACGCCTGCGCGGCAATATCGTTGCGGTAGCGATCGAGAAGCCCCGCCGCCGACTCTTCAAAATTCACGCGCACTTTTTCCGAAATCCGTTCGACCTGAGTCTCTTTCTCCGAGAGAGCCTTCGCCCCGGCCTCCTCGAATTCTTTGAATAGCCCTGAAGCGATCGCGTTCACGCGCTCTTCGAACACTTTCGAAGCCGCATCGGAAGCCTGCGCCAGCGTCGCCACAGATCGTGCTTCCACGCCTGCCGCTGCGGTTTCGAGCTGCGCCTGCGCGCCCTCCGCAAACACCGCTTTGCGTTTCTCCAGCTCCACGCCAAGGCTCTCGGAAGCCGCGCGCGTCCGCTCCTCGAAAACTCCTTCGGCCCTGCGCAGCGATTCCTGGGTCAGATTTTCGACGTGCGCCTTGGCTTCCCCCTTGTGCCACTCCGCGGATTTCACGAGGTCTTCGATCGCCGCGTGCGCCGCGCGAGCCCCGCTCGCGCTCAACTCCTCGCTCCACTTCGTCAGCGCCTCGGCGCGCGCCGCTTCGAATTCACTGCGCACTCCCGCGAACGCCTGTTCGAGCTGCGCGGCAGCGTCGCGGCGACTGCTTTCGGCAGCCTGGCGCAATCGCTCGCGGTGCATCCGCAGGCTTTCTTCCGCCTGCACTTCATGAGCCGTAAGCTGCCGCAGCAATTCCGGAACGCGCTCGAGATGAGGCGTCAAGCGCGCATCGAGCTCCGCCAGCGTGCGCCCGACGAGCATCTGCCCCGCAGCATCCAGCGCCGGCTGAACCCGCTGCGGCATTTCCGCGGCGATAGCATCCGCCTGCCGGCGCAATTCCGCCGCCTGCGATTCCAGCGCCGTTTCCAGACGCCGATGCAACTGGTTCACCGCATCGTGCGTCGCCGCATCCATCTGCGACGAAAATTCGGTCATGCGCTCGGCCGCGCTCTCGATCTCGCGCAACGAAGTGCGCGCCCGGTGCAATTCCTCGTCGAGCGAAGTGCGGATTTCGAGCAGCGCTGCCCGCGCATCGGACACCGCGGAAGTCACCGGCTGCGCCAGTTGCGCGATGCGCTCGGAAAGCTTGCTCTCCGCGCCTTCCAGCGCCGACTGCGATCCTTCCGCCAGCCGCGAAGCCAGCCGCTGCGCCGCTCCATCGAGCGAAGTTTGCAGCAGTTCATCCCACTCGCGGCCCGCCGATTTCATCTGCTCGTCGAGCTGCCCGCGCCACGCCACGCCCATTTCTTCCAGCAGCACAGAATCCTGAATGGCGACGTCATTCAGGCGCCGCATGCGCTGATCCACGGCCGCTTCCGCTGCTTCCAAGCTGATCTTGATCTGCGCCATGCGATCCGACGCCGAGGTGACAGCGCCGGCTTCTTCGCGCAGAGTCTGTGCATTCTTCTCCAGGTCGGCGACCAGCCCGCGGACTTGATCGAGATGCGAGGTGAACTCCAGCTTGAGATCCGAGCGAATTTCTTCGCGCGCCCAGGCCATCTGTCCCGTGAAATGCGAAGCGATCTCATCCCGCCCGCCGGCGATTTGCTCGGCCACGCTCTTGGTTGTCTCTTCCCGCGCGGCCGCGCGTTCGCGCTCGATCGATTCCTTCCAGCGCTCGAACAGAGATTCCGCAGATGCCAGATTCTGCCTCTCCGCTTCCTCGGAGACGCGCTTCAAAGATTGCGTCGCGTTCGACGCCGCCTCTTCGACGGCGCGCTGTGCCTCGCGCTCGAGCTGCGCCTTCAATTCGCGCAATAGCGGGCTTTCGATCTCCCCGGGCTCGGCCGGTTCGCGCGCGATAGCTCCGGCGAATCCAGATGCGGGTGCGGACGGCTCGTCCGATCCATTCCCTTTGCTTATTTCACGGTCGCGCTCGAAAATTTCTGACACGGGGGTCTCCAATTTCCGGGTGGGCCTGTCCCTTGGCGGTGCGTCGGGAACTACTGCGAGCGTTTCGCCCGGCTGCAGCCACGAAGTTATGACATCGGCAGCCTTGCGATCCTCTTCAATGGCGGCGGCAAATCGCGAGTCCGCCGTTGACCAATCGTCCGGCGGCACTTCGAGGCTCCAGATATTGCCCGGCGACTCGAGTTCCACCGACACCTGAAAAAGCTCGCGCACGGAACGCGGCTTCTGGATCCATACGACGCGCGCACGAACGCGGCTTCTGCCTTCTGCGGCTTCGCTCGAGGGGACTTCGAGCGTCACCCAGGTGTTCTTCGGCAAATGATGGCGCGAGGGATAGCGGCAGCCGAAGGTGTTGAAGGAAAGCGTAGTGGTGCGTTCTTCGAAAGGCTGGCTGAGAAGATCGACGCCGCGGATGGTGAGAGGCACGGTTCGAACGATGCGTGTGCTGCGCCGCCGTTGCACGGCGGGCTCTGGCGTCGCGGGCTCAGCCACGTCGTAGCCTCAAGGTAGCGAGAGCATAGCACTCTCGCGTTTCCAAATCGAGTGCGCAGGTTGGTTTTTTATTCGGGCGCGCGGGTTGTGTCAGGGCACGCCTTTACAGGTTGCGCAAAAAGTCGAAGACGCCGTCATTCCGAGGAGCGAAGCGACGAGGAATCCCTCTTTTTACTGGCGTTTAACCCAAGCGGGATCCCTCGCTTCGCTCGGGATGACAACTTTGAGGCTTTTTTCCGCACCCTGTGTAGCCATGGCGCAGACGCAGCGAAATCAACGCAGCATCAGCAGCGGAGAGAGAGACAGTCAAGCCCGCACACGATCTTTTCAATCCCGACGGCCACGCGCCCTTAGTTCCCGGATCCCTTCTTCTTCGGCGGACGCTTCCCGACCGTCGTCTCTACGCCCTGGTCCAGTTGATCCAGGCCCGCGAGCGATTCCTTGGCCTGCGCCGCATATGGCCCGCTGGGATTCGCGTCAATGCACTTCTGGTAGGCTTCCTTCGTTCCAGGCGGAATGATGTAGATCATCTTCTCGCCCTGTTGCTTGCTATCAATCATCGCTGCGAGCGAATTCCCGAGCAGATACCATGCCTGCGCGTCTTTGGGATCCGCAGTAGTGGCCTTCTGGAGAAACTCGACCGCTTCCTTGAATTTCCCCGCGTTCGACAGCACGATGCCAAGATTCTTCCAGCACATGGCCGCTAGTGTCGGATCGGCCGCGATCGCCTTCTCGCAAACGGCCGGGGCGTCATCGTATTTCGCCGCCTTGGCTAGATCCGTTGCTTCCGCCACGTAATAGCCCGGCGTCGGCTTTAGTTCCGCCGCCTTGCCGAAAGCGTTGGCGGCGTCTCCCCATTGCGCTGTGCCTTCGTCGGCCACGCCCAACTGCGCCCAGATTACTGCGTGGTTGCCGGCATCCTTGGCGGTCACAAGTTGCTCTGCTTGCTTCAGTTCCGTGATCGCCGTCTGGTAATCGGCGGCGAGCTTGTCCTTCAATCCCTGGTCCGTTGGCGCGGCTTGCAATTGCGTCTTCACCGCTTTCGCGTCATTCATCGCCGCCATCCCGGCGTCGAAATGAGCTTTCATGCCCTCGGTCTTCTGGGCTTCTTCCTGGCGCTTCTTTTCGGCCTCGGGGTTCGTTACGCCCTGCTTGGCCAACATTTCCTTGAGATTCAGTTTGTAATTGTTCTCGCCCGTTTCGTCGACGTGAAACTGATCCTGGAAAGTCAGTTTGTCCTTCTCGTTGGTAATCGTGAGGTTGTAAACCGCAGTGCGCAATCCCAACGCTGTAAATTTCCCGGACTTATCGGTCACCACCTTCAAGGTTTGACCGGTATCCGGATTCTTGATCACCACCGTCACGTCGGGATAGGGATTGCCCTGCGTGTCGCGTATTTCGCCGTCTAGCCGGCCAAGTCCTTGCGCCGCGGCGCTCGCGGCTGCCAGCAGGACCAATGCAAACATTCCACAGAAGCGCATCAAATTTTTCTTCATAGCTGCCTCCTTCCAAACTGCCTGCGAATTCCCAATTTTTTGTCCGGGCCACCCCGCCGGCTCATTCCAAGTGTATTATGACCCAACTCGCGTCCGGTAAGCGATAGGGTCGGGTACTCCGGCCTCGCTGAACGCGCGCAGGCGCAGGCGGCAACTATCGCACGCGCCGCACGCCGCTTCGTCGAATTGATAGCACGACCAGGTCAGCTCGAGCGGCACGCCGAGATCCAGCCCTCGCCGCACGATTTCATTTTTGCGCATGCCGATCACCGGCGTCGCGATTTCGATGCGCGTGTCCGGACGCGTTCCCGCGCGAATCACTTTCTCGAATGCTCGATAATACTCCGGGCGGCAATCCGGATAGCCGGAGCTGTCTTCCGCCACGGCGCCCACAAAAATAGCCGACGCGCCGATCACTTCCGCCCAGCTCACCGCTGCGGAAAGAAAATGCGCGTTGCGGAAAGGAACATAAGTGATCGGAATTGCGCGCGGATTGATTCCTTCTTCCGGCACTTCGATGCTGGGATCGGTTAGAGCGGAGCCGCCGATTTGGGAGAGCGCATCGAGACGAATTACGAGCCGCTCGCTTACTCCGTAAAAATCCGCAATCTCGTCAAAGGCGCGCCTCTCGCGCTCCTCGGTGCGTTGGCCGTAGCTCGCATGCAACAGCGCAAGCTGATGCGTTTCGCGCGCGATTGCCGCCGTGACGCACGAGTCGATCCCGCCGCTGAGGAGCACAACTGCCTTTTGCTTTTCCGCCGTCGCCATGGCGCGGAGTATAGCCCGATCTGACTCCGCACAAAACCGAAACAGCGGGTATCGTCGATGGAAGCGACTCGCACACGGAGTCGAGATTGTATGCGTGAGCGGGCCAGTCTGTGCGGGCGACCTCCTTTCGGTCCTGTACCCGGTGCGCTTGAGGCCGAGATGGCGACTGGGGCCTCTGAGTACCGTTATCGAGGTATCTGTCTGCCTTTCTAAATAAAATATATTTTGTACTTGACTTTATTTATTCTTGTATTAAGAATATGAATGAGACGATACGACACCATGGAAATCGCCAACGTAATCTGCCCGGACTGCAAGCGCCCTCTAACCATCTCCCGCATGGCTTGCCCCACTTGCAGTTTCGTCATGCAGGGCAGCTTTGCGCTTACTCCTTTGAGCAGCCTGAACCTCGACGATCAAGCGTTTGTCATCGCTTTTCTCCGCCATCACGGTTCGCTCAAGAAAATGGAGAGCATTTTCAATATCAGCTATCCCACGGTTAAAAATCGGCTGAATGCCATCGCCGCCGCTCTCGATAGAAGCTTCCAGGGCCCTTCGCCGAATCTATACGTTCTCGAGCAATTGGCTCGCGGCGAATTGACGGTGGAAGAAGCTCTCGAACGACTCGGTTGAAATCATCCTAGGAGGAACGAAACATGTCCGCGGAAACGAAGAAGATTTTGGAGATGCTGGCTGAGGGGAAAATCTCCAGCCGAAGATGCTGAAAAGCTGCTGGACAAGCTCAACGCATCCGCAGCGGCGACGCAACCGCAGAAGGAAAAGGCGCCGGACGCGCCGGGGCGCCGAGGCAAGCCGCGCGTTCATGCGCATCATCGTCGATCGGCCGGGCCACGAACAGGTCAATATCCGCATGCCGATGGCGTTCACGCGCACGGGCGCGACATCTGATGGCCGTGCTTCCGCTCGGTGTTACGGAAAAGCTGGCTGATCTGGGAATTGACGTCGCCAATCTCGGCGCGATGACCGGTTCAATGGAAGACATGCGCATCGACGTGGACAAAGGAAACGGCAAGCGCGTGCAAATTTTCTGCGAGTAGTGGCGGCGTGTCCGTCGGCATCCGACGATCGGCGACGATGCCACGTCCGGAGATGAAGCGCGGCGCCCCTACGATTTATCACTACTAAGTTCGACGTGCGGCCTGTTTTTCTCTCCGCCGCAGAAACAAGATGACTCCTGCCGCGATCGCCAATTCCGCGATGGTCCCCAGAATCGCGGCGCGCAGGCTGTAGCCTTCGTACAGCCAATAGAACGACGTGGCAATCGCCGGAATCCAAATCACGAGGAACGCTTTATTCATGGCTTCGCTGCAGCCGTCTAAGGCCGGTAAGTCGCTGAGGTCACATCCGTCTCCCAAACCGTAATGCTCGAAATTGCCGCGCCATTTTCCACCGGCTTCATCTGCTGGCTGATTTCATCAAAAATATGCCGCGCAATATTTTCGGCCGAAGGATTGGTGATATCAAACGGCGCGAAATCATTCAGAAAGCGGTGATCGAGCGAGCGAATCACGCCTTGAATCACCTGCTTCAAATGCACGAAATCATAAAGCAGCCCGACGGAGTCCAATTCTGGCCCGGCCAGCGTAACGCGCACCTTGTAATTATGTCCGTGCACGTTCTCGCATTTGCCCTTGTAGCCGCGCAACGCGTGCCCGGCGGAGAAAGTTTCATCGACGCTGACTTCAAACATTGGTTCGTGTCCTCAATTAAGAAAAAGCAGATTCCTCGTCGCTGTGCTCCTCGGAATGACAGCGTTTTTAGTATCTCCGCAAAATGCGAAACCGAGCCCTGAAGCTCATGAATTTTGCATGAAGCGCTCGACGGCGGCGAGATCGAACGTGGTCGTATAATCCGGCAACGACTCGAAGAAAATTCTACCATAGCGCATGCGCCGAATCCGGTTGTCCAGAATTGCCAGCACGCCGCGATCGCTGCGCGAGCGAATCAGCCGCCCGAATCCTTGCTTCAGAGCCAGCACCGCTTCCGGCACCTGGTATTCCGCGAACGCATCGCGACCGTCTTCCTTCAGTGCGCGCACGCGCGCCGCCACTACGGGATCGCTCGGCACCGCAAACGGCAGCCGGTCGATAATCACGCAAGAAAGCTGCGCCCCCGGCACATCCACGCCCTGCCAAAAACTCGCGGTAGCGAAGAGCACCGCGTTCGGCGTGGTCTTGAATCGCTCGAGCAGCACCGAGCGCGGCGCCGTCCCTTGCAGCATCAACGGAAAATCCACTTTCGATTTCACGCGCTCAAACGCATCGCGCATCTGCACGTAGCTGGTAAAGAGGCAAAACGCCCGCCCCTCGGTGATTTCCAGCAGCCCGGCGATTTCATCGGCCGCGCGCGCCTGAAAGGACGCATCGCGCACGTCCGGCAAGCGCTCGGGAATGTAAAGCACCGCCTGCTCGCGAAAATCGAATTCCTGCGGCAGCACGCGCTCGCGAACCGTATCGAGCCCCAGCCGCTGCTTCAAATAATCGAAATGCCCGGCAACCGCGAGCGTCGCCGAAGTCAGCACCACGGTATCGAATTGCTCGAACAATTTCTCGCGCAGGATCGCGCTCACGTCGATCGGAGTCGCTGCAAGAAAAACGCCGCGCCCGCGCTTCTCGAACCAGTACACGTAGTTCTTCTCGTCGCTCTCGAGCAAAAAAGTCAGCTCGCGCCGCGCCTCCGACGCCCGCCGCGCCAGCGACACAATTTCTTCCGGCTTCGCCGGCAGCGCCGCCATCTCCGCTTCCACCCGCTTCAACGCCCCGGTAAATTCCTCGTAAGTCTCGCGATGATTCTCGACGAACGAAGCCCGCTCGGCCGGCTCGAACGGATGCCGCCCCTCGCGCGCCCCGAAAAGCTCGAAGAAGCCATGCGAGCGCTCGCGCATGCGCGTCACCGCGCGGCGCAGCGTCGGCGCATCAATGCTCAACATCTTCAGCGTCTGCTCCGCATCGCGCGAAAGCTCGTCGAATTTGTAGCTCGAAACGGCGCGCCCGAAATAATCGCTGGCCACATCTTCAATCTCGTGCGCCTCATCGAAAATCACCGCGCTGTATTCCGGCAGAATCGCGCCGAAATCATCCTGCCGGATGGCCAGGTCCGCAAAAAATAAATGATGATTGACAATGATCACGTCCGCTTCATTCGCGCGCTGGTGCATCGCCGTCAAAAAGCAATTCTGAAATTCCGGGCACTTCTGGCCGGTGCAGGTATCGCTGCGCGCATCGAGCCGGTGCCACAAGTCCGCATCATCGGGCAAAAAATTCAGCTCCGCGCGATCGCCGGTCTCCGTTAATTTCTCCCAGTCGCGAATTTGCGCGAACCAATCCACTTCATCCATGCCCTTCAACACTGGCTGCCCGGCCATCAAATGCACTTTGTGCCGGCAGAGAAAATTGTTGCGGCCCTTCATCAACGCCACTTTCAAGTCCGGCGCAAAATGTTTTTGCAGGAAGGGAATGTCCTTGTGGAAGAGCTGCTCTTGCAGCGATTTCGTGGCCGTGGAAATCACCACGCGCCGCCCGCTGCGAATCGCCGGCAGAAGATACGCGAGCGTTTTCCCGGTTCCCGTGCCTGCTTCGATCAAGCGCATGCTGATGCTTGGCGAAAGCTTCTTCGACGATCTCCGCCATCTCCAGTTGCCCGCGGCGGAATTCGTACGATTGGTGGCGCTTCGCCAGCAATCCGCCATCGCCGAAAATATCGGCCATGGAGCCATCTTTCGCTGAAGCATCCTTCGCGCGCTTGGTCACTGGACTCACGGATTTTTCTGTAGGGAGCCGCCGAAAACTCTACGATAGCACGGAGCCCGATAAGTAGTAAGCTGGCTATGCCGCATTGAGCTGTCACTGAATTTGGCTTCGGCCCGCTCGGAGCAGCACTTCTGGTCGTTTTCCGACCAACGGACATGTTTTGGACGATTTACAGCGTCGCCGTCAGTGGCGGCTCAAAGATTGGTGTGATGGCGCGGCCAAGCGGCGGCCACCGGCTCCAGGATGAAATTCGCTCGATTCGCGATCAAGGATTCTCCGTGCTCGTCTCTCTGCTGACCGACGCAGAGCAAAAAGAGCTGGAGCTCGAATCAGAAGGACTTCTTGCGAGGCTACATCGATGCCGCCATCGGCCGCCGCATAACGAGCGACCTCGGTCGCTGCATCTGGACCCATGCACGGCGTTTGCTCGATACGCTCGCAGGTACGTTGACATTCCAGCTCGGCGTCGCCGCTAAGACATTCGCGTTAAGCCGTCGCTCGATGAGCAGACCATATCCCAACTGTACACTATTCGCGCAGCCTCCGAAGAATTTCGCTCCGGCTCGGAAGCATTCGAATCGCAGTCTCACGATGCCTCCGCGCCGTGAATCGCAGGTCCACGACTGGCGCCGATGATCGCTGCGCTGTATCATGCTCTCGCGACTGGAGCTGCAACGTAACCTCGGCCTATCCGATCAGCTTTCCGCCGCGCGCGGCATGAAGGTCCCCGAAACTCCAGAGCAGCGCGAGTGGGCTGATGGCTTACGAAAAATTATTGCTGGCTCCGCAGAAACTATCATGACTGAAAAATTGCCATCCATCGTAATCGTCGGCCGGCCCAATGTCGGCAAATCGACGCTCTTCAATCGCCTCACCGGCACGCGTCGCTCGATTGTCACCAACGAGCCGGGCATCACGCGCGATCGCATCTACGGCGCGGTCACTTGGGACGGCAAGCCGTTCGAAATCGTGGACACCGGCGGCATCGTGCCCGATTCGCAAGCCGGCGATCCCCGGCGAAATTTTGCGCCAGGCGCGCAAGGCCATTGACGATGCGACGCTCGTCGTGCAAATCGTGGATGCTCGTACTGGCCCCGTGCCTCTCGATCAGGAGCTTGCCGAATTGCTTCGCCGCGCGGGCAAGCCGCCCATCATCGCCGCGAATAAAGTGGACACGCCGCAGCAAGCCTTCCTCGCCGCTCCGTTCTATGAAATGTCCGACAACGTCTATCCGATTTCCGCGGAGCACGGTTTCGGCCTCGATGAATTGCTCGACGGCATCACCGCGTCGTTCCCCAAAGGCGAAGCCCCAGAAGCTCTGCCGGAAATTAATGTCGCGATCATCGGCCGGCCGAACGTGGGCAAATCCACGCTGCTGAATCGCCTGGTGGAAAGCGAGCGCGCCATCGTCTCGCCCGAGCCGGGCACCACGCGCGACGCCGTGGACACAGTCACGATTCGCGACGGCGTCGCCTACCGCTTCCTCGATACCGCCGGCATCCGCCGCAAGGGCAAGACGGAACTCGTCGCCGAAAAATTGAGCGTGATCATGGCCAAGCGCCATCTCGAACGCGCCGATGTAGCGCTTCTCGTAGTCGACGCTTCGTTCGGCGTCACCGCTCACGACGCCACCATCGCCGGTTACGCCGAAGAGTCCGGCCGCTCCGTAATCATCGTGATGAACAAATGGGATCTGGCCATGGACCTTGCTCGCACAAAAGCCACGACGCCGCCCAAGCGCGATCCGAAGCCCGCGCGCGAACGCGTGATCTCGGTTCGCGAGGCTCGCTCCCGGTCGCGCGGCGCCGCGCGATCAAAGAAAGGCGGCGGACGTCAAGCCGCAGTCGCGGATAAATTCAATCGCGCCGTGCTCACCGCCGATTCCGCCCGCCGCCAGTCATTGCGAGCTCCCGACTCCATCGATCCGGCAAGCCTCGCGCAGGATTACGAAAAGCTCGTCCGCGCGAAATTGAAATTCCTTTCCTACGCGCCAATCGTATTTCTTTCCGCCAAGACCGGTGAGCGCGCTGAGAAATTATTTCCGCTGATCGATAAGGTAGCTGAGGCCCGCCGCCGCAGAATTTCTACCGGCGAACTAAATCGCTGGCTTGCCGACGTAGATCTAGAGCGCGGCACCTCTCCGGCGAGCCGCAAGATGAAGATTTATTACATCACCCAGGCCTCGTCCTCGCCGCCCACGTTCATCCTCTTCACCAATCAAAATAAGCCGCTACATTTCAGCTTCCAGCGCTTCCTCGAAAATCAATTGCGCGAAAAATTCCACTTCGTCGGCGCTCCCATCCGCTTCATCCAACGCCTACGCAAAGTAGGTCGCCGCGACGCAATCCGCCCGTAGCTCCGTTCGTACCGCTGGCGTCCTCGCCGGCTCTGACGAGCACAAATCGCAACACGCGCAGCACTCATGCGCGGACCGGCAGCTCCAAACCAACGCCGCGTATTCAATCTTGCGCGCCGTCCGCGATCGCGCTACTGGCCGGCACTCGCGGTCGTAAGATGCCGGCGGGGACGCCAGCGGTACGAAGGCGTTTTCCCACAGGTAGCTTCGATCGAGTATTGACACCACCCGAAATCAGCTTACGATACGCACATGGCCGCCGCTGCTGCTCCCATCTTGAATGCATTGCCGCCGAAGAGCTTGTTTCGCATCGGCGAAGTCAGCCGCATCACTGCGACCAAGGCTTTCGTTCTGCGTTACTGGGAATCCGAATTCCCTACGCTGCAGCCGGTGAAGAGTCCTAGCGGCCATCGCTTGTACCGCCGCGAGGATATCGAGACCGTTTTCGAAATCAAGCGCCTGCTTTACGACGAAGGCTTCACTATCGCCGGGGCGCGCAAGCATCTTGCCGATCTCGCAGCCGGCGGCTCCGGACTGAAACCTGAGAGCTCAGCCACACACGCCCAAGGACCCGCGCCCACGCGCGTGGCGCTTAGCGGTCCGCCCCAATCGGCTTCCTCGGCGCGCGCGCACCGCAAAGTGCTCCTCGATCTGCGCGAAGAACTTGGCGCCATCTTGACCCTGCTCAAATCCGAGTGATAACCTGATTTGTGGGCAGTCCCAGTCGGGACGTGGCGCAGCCTGGTAGCGCGCACGCTTGGGGTGCGTGAGGTCGCTGGTTCAAATCCAGTCGTCCCGACCATCTTTCTCTCCACGCTTGGGCGGATTCGGTTAGCCAAGTCGAGTCGCCGGGTCAGGCCCGTTCGAATTCCATGCCACATATCGTCGTAACGAATGATGACGGAATATCCGCGCCGGGACTTCGCGCGCTGGCGAAGGAGCTGGAGGCGGTCGGATCGGTGAGCATCGTCGCGCCGAGCCAGGAACGCAGCGCCGCGGCGCAATCGCTCACGCTGCGGCAGCCGATTTATTGCGATCAGGTGGCGCCGCGCGAATGGGCGGTGGAAGGCACGCCTGCGGACGCCATGATCATCGCGCTGCACACGCTTTTTCCCGAGCCGCCCGATCTGGTAGTTTCCGGCATCAATCGCGGCGGCAATCTCGGCGAGAATATCTATTACTCCGGCACCGTCGGCGCGGCGATGGAAGCGGCCATCAATCACATTCCTTCGTTCGCGATTTCGCTGTCGTACCGCGATAAGAAAAACATCGATTTCGGACCCGCCGCACAATTTGCGCGAAATCTCGCGCCGCTGATTTTGAAAGAGGGATTGCCGAAAGGCGTCCTGCTGAACGTGAATGTGCCGCAGGTGTGGAAAGGCGAAGTGCGCTTCACGCGGCAATCCTCAAAGATTTCGCGCAACCTTCTCCAGCCCGGCAAGGATCCGCGCGGCCGAAACTATTTCTGGCTGCACGAGCAAACGGTAAAAGAGGGCATCGAGCCGGACACCGATTACGCCGCAATTTTCGCCGGCGCAATTTCGATCACGCCGCTCAAGCTCGATCACACGCACGCGCCCACTCTCAATCATCTCTCGCACTGGGCCACGCAGCTCTCGCAATCCGAGCCTCAACGAGTGGAGAAATCAGAATGAATCGCGCGCCGGCCGTTGTCCTTATACTCGCGCTTTGCCTCGCGGGCGCCGCGGTTCCGGCAATTTCATCGGCGGCCTTGCCTGCGTTCGCCAGGATGCAGGCGTCGCAAGCAGACACGAATCTCGAGATGCCCTTCGTCAAAGCGCCCGTGGAACGATCCGGCGCGGCTTGCGTCTCGATGCTATTGCAATTCTGGGCCGGGAAATCGCCACGGAAGCTCAAAGGCAGTCCCAGCGTAGACGATATTCAGAAGGAACTTCCTTCGGCGGGGAAACAGGAAGACAATGCGCTGGCCATGCGCAAATACGTGCAGGGCACGGGCCTGCGAGCCGTCGTGTTTCGCGGCAAGTGGGCGATGCTTAAGGACCAGGTGTCCAAAGGCCATCCGGTGATCGTGGCGCTCGCTGCCGGCGGTGAAAAACAGCCGCTGCATTTTGTTGTTGTGGCCGGCATCGATGACGACGGCGGCTACGTCTTCGTCAACGACCCGGCGCGGCAAAGTCTCTTGCGCATCTCGCGCGACGATTTTGAAAAGCAGTGGAGCGGCGCCGAGAATTGGGCTCTTCTCGCGTTTCCGTTTCCGGGCACGTAACCGCAAGGATCCAGCGGAACCAAGGCCGCTTACCCAGAGCAGTCTTCCAAGATCACGGTCAAATTATCTGCGTCAGCGTTTGACGGCTAACGGCGGCGCGGGATAATCCGGCAGCTTGTCTTTCGGCGTGTCGGCGCGCTTCACTTCGAGTTCGTCGAAGAGCAGCGCGGGGGCGATCACCGTTGTGGGGACATTTCCTTCGCGATTGCGGACCAGCGGGCTGTCGCCGGTGAGGATTAGATCGTTGCGCAGCTCGCGCGTGTCGAGTTCGTTGAAAACTGCGCCGCGAACCAATTCTTCCTTGCCATCTTTCACCCAGACGCGATAGAGCAGCCGCGGACTGAGTTCTTCGCCGAGCGTCTCGACGTAGTAGCCATAGGGCTTGCCTTCGTCCTGGCACATGGCGATCAATTTCTTTTTCAGATCCGCGAGCGGCATGGTCTTCGTGGATTGCAGAAAGAGAACGCCGATATTCGGAATCGCAGGGCCGCCCGGCGCGGCGCGGCCGTGGCCGTTCGAGGAGGGGAAATCGCGAATGGGCGAGCGGCCGATCAGATAATTCGTGAGCGTGCCTTTGTCCACGACGGTTACGGGCGCGGCCTTCACACCTTCATCATCGAAGGTGTAGCTGCCGACGAGGCTGTGGCCCTGAAATGATTTCTGCGTCGGGTCATCGATTACGGTGATGAAATCGGGAAGCACGCGGCTTTTGTAGCTCGAGGCGAAATCGCCGGTGGTGCGCGCGCTGGCGCCGGGCTCGGGCTTCGGGCCATCCACATTGTTTCCGACCAGCTCGGCGAAGACATCATCGGCGGCGTCGGCGTCGAACAACACCGGGCCACGATATTCTTCGTCCACGATGGGCGCGAGGCGCAACGTTTTCAGCGATTCGAGCGCTGCCTCGGCATCGGCGACAAATTTCTCCGGCGCGGGCAATTCGCTGGCATCTTCGACCATCACGAAGGGCGAGCGCGCGAGGCGCATGCCGTCTTCGGCCTGCGTGGATGCGAATGTCGAGAGAAAGTATTGCGTCCAGCCGCGGCGCGCGACCGAGCCCTCTGTGTTCACGTAGTACTCGTTCTCCGACGCAAATCGCAGCAGCGAAGAGACTGATTGCACGTCGGGATATTTGGCGTAGAGCGCGGACGCGTCGGCGATCGCCTTTTTCCATTTCTCGGTGTCGAGATCGACCTTTGCGGGCGGCTCGATGGAGACGAGCGGCGGCGCGGCGGCAAAATCATCCGCGCTGTGTTCCATGGAAATCTGCTTCGAGAGCGATTGCTTCGCGGCGTAGGCTTCGCCGGCGGCTTTGTAGGCGCGGTCAGTGGCGTTCCAGAGTTGCTGGCGCAGCGCCAGGACGTCATTTTCGAAAGGTCCGAAATCGGCGATGCCTAGCCCGCCGCGGAAATAGCTGTCCTGCTTGTAATCGCCGATGCGGACGGTGACGCGCAGGATGCGTGCGCGAGAATGCTGGTCGGATTCGAGCGCGCCGAAGACGGCGCTGGCGGCTTCGCCGCCGATGTCGATCACGCGGTATTCGATGTAGTACGGGCGCTTGCACGCCGTCCATTTTCAATTGCGCTTTCGATCGCTCAATTTCGGCGAGCATGGCTTGCAGGACGGGATCGGAATCCGCTGCAGCGCGCGCTTCGGGGGAAAAGAGGGTGGCGCGGCGTTTGCGGAGCCGCAGCGTTGCCGTCGAAGAAGCCGCAGCAGCGGGCGCGGCTGATGACGTGGATGTCGCCTGGCCGCGAGCGTTGGCGCGATACATGCAATCGCAAGCAGGGCGAACCGAAAACAGGCAACAGAGAACTGCCGAACGTTAGCGCATCGAACGCGAGATCCTCGGGCATCCTTGCGGAGGCCCTCAGGCTGAAGTTGATTTCTTGATTGGGTCGAAGCGTGGCGGGTGAGATGTGGCTCATGGCTTCACCCCGCTTTTTGCATCGGCTTTCGCCGGGGCGGCGGCGGTGGACTCGAATCCCGGCGGGGCGAGGATTGGCGGGCGCGTGTGAGATTTCGCGCGCTTCTGCACTTCCATTTCGGAGAAGAGCATCGAGGGCGCGACGGCGGAAACAGGAACCCATCCGGATTCGGCGCCGCAGACGCCGTTGAAGACATCCTGCTTGTCGCCGGTGATGGTGATGTGCGTGAGCGCGGCGAGCGGCGTGCCGACGATGTCCACGCCGCGAACGAGTTCATCTGGGCGGCCGTCGGGATAGACGCGCCAGACCATCACGGGCAGCACCTGGAACGCTTGCGGCAGATTGCGCATGGTGAGCGTGAAGCCGCCTTCGATGTCTTCGAAGTAGAGGCCGTAGGGCTTGCCGGCTTTTTTAACTTCATCGATCAGCTTCTGGCGCATGTCGGCGTCGGGAACTGTTTTCGTCGAGGTGACGATCAAGTTGCCCTGGCGGCCGGTGGGCATCAGTCCGGGCTGGCCGCGGCCGTGGCCATTCGATTGGCCGAAATCTTTGAACGGCGCGCGGGACATCAGGAAATTTTTCAGCACGCCGTTTTGAATCACGTCGGCGCGCTCGGCGGGCTGGCCTTCGCTGTCGTATTGATACCAGCCGGCGAGAACGGTGCCGTTCAATTCGCGCTTAGTCGGATCATCGGAGACGCTCAGGAATTCGGGAAGCACGACCTGATTTACTTTTTTCGTGAAGGTCTGGCCTTCGTTCTCGCCGCGCTGGCGATGGCCTTCGAGACGATGGCCGAGAACTTCGTGGAAGAAAACGGCGGCGGCGCGGCCGGAGAGAAGCGCTGGGCCGTCGAAAGGCTCGGCGACAGGCGCTTTGCGCAGCGCGGCGAGATCTTCGGCCATTTTCGGGATGCGGCTGGCGATTTCGGTTTCGGACGGTAGCTGATCGGGCGCGAGCGCCTGGAAAGTTTCGACGCGAAGAAGATCCATGCCGTCCTCAGCTCGAGTTTCGGCTTGAATCACCAGCCGGACCGACGAGGCAGGCGTGACCAATCCGCTGCCTTCCGTCGAGACGTAGGTGGATTCGGATTTCGAAACGGAGAAGACCACCAGCGAAGAATAAATTTCGGGATATTTGCGGAATTCGCTGGAGAGGCGGCGAACGCGATCGGTCCACTCCTTTTCATCGAGATCGAATTTCGGGACGTTGGTGTCCACGTGATCTTGCGGCTTCTCGGTGGAGAAGTCGGGCGATTTGTCTTCCTCTTCGGAGCGGACGGCGGTGTTGGTTTTGATTTTCAGGAACGCGGGCGAAGCTTTTTTGTATTCGCGATCGGTGAGCTCCCACAGGACGCGGGAAATCGCGGCGGAATCGTTATCGAGAGGCAGCGGGCCGGACGTAATTCCCGAAGCGCGGCTCTCGGTGTGCGTGTTGTCGAGCGCGGCGGTGCCGACGTGCATGACCACGTCGGCGGTGCGGCGATGCCCGCCGGCGGAGGCGATCATCGCGCCATAGCTGGCGACGATTTGAACTTCGTTCTGATCGTAGGCGGTGTAGCTGATGAAATACGGAGCGGGATCGGTTTTCGCCAGCGCCGGCTTTGGCGCGGGCCAATTCTTTCTGCATCGTGGCGAGCAGCGTCTCGGAATTCGACGCGGCGGGGCCGGCGGCGTTGGCCGTGAGGGCCAGCGTGAGGACGGCTGGAAGAAAAATTCGGTGCAGCGAGCGATTGCGATTTGTCATCAGGATTCCCGGTTGGCTGCGGCGCCAGAAATTAGCATAGATGCAAGTACTTGATTATGAGGTATTGGACGGGGTCCGGCAAATCTTAGGTTGCCGGGCAGAAAAGCGGGAAATCGGGTCTCTCGATTTTGTATCGATTGGAAATCGTTTTCGCCTTTTGTTTTGTTGGAGTTGCGCGGCATTCGACATCTTGGAATTGAATCGTTTAGAACTTGGACACTCGTCTTGTCTATGCCGGGTGCGCGATAACGGATTCCTCCTGCTTGCTTGACCTCGATTCTCATATTCTCTGCCATTTTGCCGGAGCACTGGTTTGACTCGCGCGGCGGGCGGCGACTATACTGCGATGTTTTCTGATTGGACGAAAAGTAATCGGGCTTGGGCCATTTGTTCGGAGGAGTGATGGGTGTTCTTGAAAATCGGTTTGAGCGTAGCTATGTGCTTTCTACCGTGGACTACGTTTTTAATTGGGCGCGGAAGAGCGCGATTTGGCCGCTGACGTTTGGGTTGGCTTGCTGCGCGATCGAGATGATTGCCTCGACTACTTCGCGGTTTGATATTGCGCGATTTGGGGCTGAGGTTTTCCGGCCGTCGCCGCGGCAGGCGGATTTGATGATTGTGGCCGGGACGGTGACTTTGAAGATGTCGCCGGTGCTGAAGCGCGTTTGGGATCAGATGCCGGATCCGAAGTGGTGCATTTCTATGGGGGCATGCTCTAGCGTGGGCGGGCCGTTCAATGTTTATTCGGTTTTGCAGGGAGTGGATCGGATTGTGCCGGTGGATGTTTATGTGATCGGCTGCCCGCCGCGGCCTGAGGGGCTTTTTTACGCGCTTTTGAAATTGCAGGATAAGATCGATCAGATGTCGTTGGCGAAGAGGCCTACAGAAGTGCGTTTGCGGCCGGAGATGGTGGGGGATTTTAAGAAGGGCGTGATGGTGGCGCAATCGCCCGCCCCTCGGTGAGTGGGTGACGCAGAGCGAGCGCGCAGACAAACCCCAAGCGAAAGTACGGCGCATGGGGCACCCCGTGTCCTGCTGGCGCGGGACTTGTTCGGCACACGACAATATTCCAGTTCATTTGGGAGAGTTGAATGGCGCTTTTGCGTGCGGCTCGTAAAGACGATATCCCGGCTGGAACGATTCGCGAGTTTCAGGTGAATGGGGCTACCGTGGCGATCGCGAATGTGGATGGGAAGTTATTTGCTATCAACAATACTTGCCTGCATCGCGGTGGGCCGCTCGGGGAAGGCGAATTGAAGGGGAAGGTGGTTACTTGTCCCTGGCACGGTTGGCAATATGATGTTACTACGGGCAAGACTTTGATGAATCCTGCGGTGGGCGTTGAGTGCTATCCTCTTGAAATTAAAGGGGATGATATCTGGGTTGAGGTGCATTAGGCTCCTCCTGAGCATCCACTCCATCACGATCTGACTCCCTCACAATTCTTCCCAATTTGGCGCGCTTGCGTGTATAGTGCGCGCGACAAAACTCGATGACACAGACTGCCTCGAAACCACGCCGTTGGCTCCTGGCCGTTGACCCGCGGGTCTATCACTGGGACACATTGTTCGTGAAGGGAAAAGAGATGTGGCGGCACGCCGGGCACAAACCCGACGCGTTGCGGCAGCTCAAGCAAGTGCGCAAGGGCGACCGCGCGCTGTGCTATCACGGCAAGCCGGATTTTGCGCTGTATGCGCTGGCGGAGGTGAGCCGCGATCCTTATCCTGATCCGCATCATCCGGACGCGAAACATCTGGTGGTGGATTTGCGGGCGGTGGAACGATTGCCGCGGCAAGTTTCGCTTACGGAGCTGCGCGAGAATAAATTGCTGCGCAAAATCAAATTCATGAAAAATACGCGACTGACGATTGCGGCTTTGACCGACGAAGAGTACACCGAGATTTTGCGCATGGCTGGGATTGTGGCTTCGCCGGGAATTCCTCTTCCGAGTAGCGCTCGGTCGAGTTCCTGCGGACATTTGCGACCTAGCTTCTCGCATGGAATTCAATCTCTCCCATTTCGTCTTCGACTTTTGCCGCTAAGACTATTGCCGTTGCGCGGATTATCACTGGCGTGTTTTTTCTTTTCTTCGGGGAATACAAGATTGTTGGGCCGGCGTTTGCTTATGGCGGATTTGCTGGGTGGATTCGCGGATTTTTGGAACGCGATGAGGCGGTGGGATTTTACCGGGGATTTCTTTCGGGGTTTGTGATGGTGCATCCGGTTTTGTGCGCGCGGATTGTGGGTTGGGGGGAATTGGCGATTGGATTGAGTCTGGTGCTGGGGTTGTGGGTGCGGCCGGCTGCGATTGCTGGGATTGTGGAGATGGCGAGTTTGGTGTTTTCGACTTGGTATGGGCCGGGGCATCATGCGCCGACTTGGCAATATTTTGGGGCGGAATTGGATCACCTGCCATTGATTTTGTTGTTTGCGATATTTCTTGCGACGCGGGCGGGCGAGTACTGGGGCCTAGATGATTTGATCCGCAGGCACGCGAGCAAGGGCTAGCTCTTCGCCGTACAATACTTCCCGATGCCGGAACTTCCTGAAGTTGAAACTGTGGTGCGCGGGTTGCGCCGCCATTTGCCTGGGCGGCGGATTGTGGAGTTGCGTTTGGGGAAGACGGATTTTATTGACGATCCCGTCGCGATCGGCGAGCGCGTGCCGGGAAGTTTGATTCGTGCGGTGCGGCGGCATGGGAAATTTCTGGTATTGGAACTGGAGAGAGGTGGCGAGGCGCGCGTGGAGGAATTGCTCGTCGTGCATCTGGGAATGACTGGGCAGCTCATCGTGGTCGCGGCGGATGCGGAGATTGCGCCGCATACTCATGCGTTCTTCACGCTCGATGACCGGCGCGAGCTGCGATTTCGCGATCCGCGGCGATTTGGGCGGATGTTGGTGGCTGCGCCGGAGGACGGCGAGAAAATTCTTGGGCCGCTGGGCGCGGATCCGCTGGAGGTGAGCGAAGCGGATTTCCGGCGGCTGATTTCTTCGCGGCGGGCGCGCATCAAGGCGCTGCTGCTCGATCAGCATGTTTTTCGCGGCATGGGGAACATTTATACGGATGAGAGTTTGTGGAAGGCGAAAATTCATCCGGCGCGATTGGGGGCGAATTTGAAGTTGGAAGAGATTGCGCGATTACAGCGAGCTATGCGCGCGATTCTGGAGGAAGCGATTCGGCTCGGTGGATCGTCGATTTCGGATTATGTGGGAGCGGACGGGCAGCCAGGGGAATTTCAGATCCGGCATCGGGCTTATGACCGTGAGGGGAAGAAGTGTTTTCGGTGCTCGGCGAAAATTCGGCGGATGATTGTGGCTGGGCGGAGTAGTTATTTTTGTCCGACGTGCCAGAGGGCGCCGCGGGGACGGCGAAGGCCGCGGACGGTCGGGTAGCACAGCCACTCTCCTGGCTGTGCCGGCGGTAAGTTCTCACGTAATACTATCGATCGCTAGCTGCAAACCCACACAGGCAGGAGTGCCTGTGCTACTGCCTGGATCACGAGCGAAGAATTAGTAGGGCGCCTGCTAGTGCTAGCACTCCCGAATAGATGAATCCTGCGGCGGGCGAGACGCTGGACCAGAGCGCGCCTACTACTATGCTGGAAATTAAATCGCCGATGCCGTTTGTGGTGGCTAGGACGCCAAAGCCTGAGCCGCGCGATTCTGCAGAGAGAAGATCGGCGGCCAGGGCTTTTTCCAGCGATTGCTGCATGGCCAGATGAACTCCGGCTAGACCAAACAGGACAATTAGGACGGGAAGAGTGGGCTTCTCGAGGATGAAGCCTGCGGCTACTACTGCGCCTAGTGCATAGCCGGAGCCTAGCAGCGCGCGCTTGCTGAGCTTGTCGCCAATGGCGCCGGCGGGATAGGCGGCGATGGCATCAATGAAATTGTGGAAGGTGTAGAGGCCGACGGAAATTGCTGCAGCGCGGGCGACGCCGTATTGCGGCGTGAGAACTTGCGAGGCGCGGAGAATAAGAAAGTCGGCGCGAAATCGCCCAGGCCGTGAGCTAAGACGCCAAGCAAATATTTCCAATAGCGCGAGGGAAGTTGCTTCAGGCTGGTCGCGAAGCTGGGCGCGCGGCGTCCATGCAATTTTTTGCCGGCGGGAACGAGGGTTGCGAAGGCCAGCGCGGCGAGAAGGCCTGGGACGACTGTTGCTTTCAAAACGCCGCGCACGCCCCAGAGGCCAACCAACGCCGTGGCGCAGAGCGGGCCGAGGACTGCGCCGGCAGTGTCCATGGCGCGCTCGAATCCGAAGGCGCTTCCGATTTTTTCGGGGACGACGGCGTCGGCGAGTAGAGCGTCGCGCGAGGGGCCGCGGCTGCCTCGGCCGATCCAGCCGAGCGAACGCAGAACGAGGATGGTGGGCCAGCTTGTAGCAAACGCGTAGCCGCACGTGGCGATACCTGTGGTGAAGTAGCCGAGGATGCCGGTGGGCTTGCGCGCATGAGGACGATCAGCGAGCCAGCCGCCGGCGAGTTTCGCGAAGCTGGAGAATCCGTCGGCTACGCCTTCAATGATGCCGAGTGCTACTGCCGGTGCGCCGAGGCTGGCTAGAAATGCGGGGAGAAGAGAGGTGGCGGCTTCGTGGCCCCAATCGGAGAAAAGACTGGCCAGGCCGATGCCGAGGACACCGCGGGTTAGCCAGCGGGATTGGGGATTGGTGGGGCGATTGGTTGGAGTGGCGGTCATCTTGGACTGGCGCGTATTGTGGCAGAATTTTTGATGAAGCCGAAGATTGTGAATGAGAATTAATCGGGTGTCGTCGCAGATTGCGTGCTGCGAGACATTATCGAACGGTGCAAAAGACGGCCGAACGGCGGGAGGGTCTGAAGACCCTCCCCTACTGAACTGCGGCGGCTTTTTGGGTCTTGTCTAGATGCGGGATTACGGCCGCAAAGATGCGTTCGCCCCAGACGCGGCGATCGCGGGCTTCTAGCCATTTCACGTTGGGGCGAATGCGTTGGAACGGCTCGCTTGAGAGCAGCTCGTTGAGGATCATTTCTATACGTTGTTGGAAGGCGCGATCTTCGGAGCGGAAACCGTCGGGGATGATGCCGTCGGCTAGAGTGGGGACGCCGATTAGGATTGCGTAGGTGTCCATCCACCAGGCTAGCCAGGATTCCAGCTGGGGTTGGCGGCCGAATTTGTTTACGAGGTAGCAGTAATTATCGAGAACCGCGCGATCGCAGATTACGTGCGGGGCGCGGCGAGCGGCGTCAAGTTCGGCGGCGATTTGGGCGTGGAGAATCCAGAGCTGGCCTTCTAGAGTAGTGGCGGCGTTTACGGGGAAGGGGGATTGACGGGCTACTTCGGTTACCAACTCTACGTTGTAATTCGCTTTTTTTAGGAGCGAGCAGGTTTCATAGGCGAGGGTGGTTTTCCCTACGCCGTGCGTGCCGATTAGGGCTAGCTTCAAGGATTGGCCTCGGGGAGTTCAGGAGAACCTCTTCTAACACAGAAAGCTTGGAAGCGAAACCGGGGAGGGACGGAAGTGCGGGCCGAAGTGCAGGGCCGAACATCGGACGGGACTAAAAGGCAGGCCCGCCCCTACATCGGCTGGGCCGAACGGCAGGGGCCGCAATGCGGGAGGGTCTGAAGACCCTCCCCTACTGGACTGGTTGCCTCGGTGCGGTTGGTTGCTTAGAATCGGTCGGCTTTGGGATTCATACGATGAGACAGAGGGAGAGTTGAGAATGAAGATTGGTCGCGGTGCTTTCATATTCATTGTTGCTGTGCTCGGCGGGCTTGGGTGCGTTGTTTTGCGGGCGCAGCAGATGTATCCGCAGGAGAAACAGACGGTGCTGGATGCCGCTACCGTGGCTGCTGATGACAAGATCATGGCGGAGATCAAAGACCACAACGAAATCATGAGCAATCTCGAATACTTGTCGGACATGATCGGGCAGCGATTGACGGGCTCGGAGAATTTGAAGAAGGCGAATGATTGGACGAAGGAACGATTCAGCGCGTATGGCCTGGAGAACCCGCATCTCGAGAGCTGGCAGATTGCACATTCGTGGACGCGCGGGACGGCGCGCGGGCGGATTGTGAGCCCGGCGGAGCATCCTTTGACGATGGCGGCGTTCGGTTGGACGCCGAGTACGAACGGAGTGGTGCGCGGGCCGATTATGTACGTGAACGCGCAATCGATGGAGGAATTGCAGCAATACAAAGGCAAGCTGAAGAACGCGATTTTGATTACCGCCGAACCGGCGCCGCTGCCTGCGCCCGATGCGCCGGCGATCGATCCCGATGCTTGTGGCCTACGGCGATCCGTTCTTGCTGGTGGCGCCGGAGCGTCCCAATGTGCGGCCGATTCATTTTGGGCCGGAGTATCATGAAGTTCGTGCAGGCGCGCAGCGAATTTTTCAAGTCGGAAGGTGTCAGCGGAGCACTCGTGGATTCGGGCAAGCCGGATGGATTGCTGAATATGACCGGGCTTGGCGGGCGGTCGTATTCGATCGCGCCGCTTCCGGCGGCGTTCGTGACGTCGGAAAATTATTCGCTGATTTGGAGATTGCTGAAGCGCGGGCCGGTGGAGGCTGAAATCGAAATCACGAATACGTATAGCGAGAATCCGGTGGAAGTTTATAACACCGTGGCGGAGATTCGCGGGAGCGAGAAGCCGGATGAAGTTGTGGTGCTCGGGGCGCATTTGGATTCGTGGGATCTGGGAACGGGCTCGACGGACAACGGGACCGGGTCGATGGTGGTGCTGGAAGCGGCGCGGGCGCTCGAGAAATTGGGATTGAAGCCGAAGCGGACGATTCGATTCGTGTTGTTCAGCGGCGAGGAGCAGGGATTGAATGGATCGCGGGCTTACGTGGAGGCGCACAAGAGCGAATTGCCGAAATTTTCCGGGGCGCTGATTCACGACATCGGCACCGGCAAGGTGATCAGCATCGGGATGATGGAGAATTTTCAGGATGCCGGAGATCATGTACCAGGTGGTGAGGCCGCTGCATGCCGTGGGGTTGCTGGAATTGAGCGAGAGGCCGATGGGTGGAAGCGATCACGCGTCATTTAATCAGGCAGGCGTGCCGGGATTCTATGGCATTCAGGAGCCGGAACAATATTTTCAGACGCATCATTCGCAGGCGGATACTTTCGACCAGGTGAAAGAGGCGGGCGTGGTCGAAGGTGCGCAGGTGCTGGCGGTGTGGGCTTACAACGTGGCGCAATTGGCGGATTTGTTGCCGCGGAAAGTGGCTGGAGTTGAGGCTGGGCATTAGGAGAGGGACGCACCGCAGAGACGCTGAGTACGCAGAGAGGCGCGGAGATGAGGGCTGTGGTGCAGCGGGTTAGCCGGGCTCGCGTTGTGGTGGCGGAGAAAGTAAAGGGCGAGATTGGCGCGGGGCTTGTTGTGCTGCTTGCCGTCGGCGGCGAATGATTCGGCGGAGACGGTGGCGCCGTTTGCCGAGAAGATTGTTAATTTGCGGATCTTCAATGATGACGCGGGAAAGATGAATCGGTCGTTGCTGGATACCGGCGGGGCGATGCTGGCGATTTCGCAATTTACGTTGTATGGCGATGCGCGGGGCGGACGGCGGCCGAGTTTTATTCAGGCGGCGCCGGCGGAGAAGGGCAAGGCGTTGTACGAGGAGTTTGTGCGCGCGGTGGAGCGACTGGGCGTGCGCGTGGCGACTGGCGTGTTTCAGGCGCACATGTCGGTGGAACTGGTGAATGATGGGCCGGTGACGATTTTGCTGGATTCCGAGAAGCTTTTTTGAATTTGCGAAGGAGATGACGGTGGCTGGGACGGCTCGAGCTGGCGGGATTCGCGTGCGGCGCGCGCGTTCATCGGATATTTCGCAATTGGCGCTGCTTGCGGGGCAGTTGGGTTATCCGTCGAGCGAGGACGAGATTCGCGAGCGGCTTGCCGGAATTGAAGCTGCGCCGGAGCACGCATTATTTGTTGCCGAGAGCGCTGATGGAAAGCTCGCTGGATTTCTGAATGTGTACGTGATGCGGACGATCGATTCGGATGCGCGGACGGAAATTGCGGCGCTGGTGGTGGATGATGCGCATCGCTCGCTCGGAGTGGGCAAGGTGCTTATCGAGCAGGCGGAGGCTTGGGCGCGCGAGAACGGATGCGCGGACGATTGGATTGCGCTCGAATGTGATTCGCGAGCGGGCGCATCGATTTTACGAGCGGCTCGGTTACGAGCATTACAAGACGCAGAAGGCTTTTCGGAAAACATTGTAGCTGGCGAGATGCGGGGAACGACGGCGGGGCGACACGGGCACTTCGAATCGTGAGCCTTGCACGTTGTTACGCCGGCGGGCCAGCCGCCAGGCAGACGCCCCTACGAGCAGAGAAAACCGGAGAGCTCAGGCTGAAACAATAGAGTTCACGCGGACGTAAGGAAGCAGCATGAAAGTTACATTCAGCGACGCGAATGCTACGGCTTTGATTTGCGTCATCGTCTTGTTGGTTGGGATGGGTGGCGACTTTCTTTTTTAAGAAGAAGCGCCGAAGTCGGAGGTGAAAGTCGCGAAGAAGGACCAGGTGTCGCGAGTGGGCATCGGGTTGCAGATGGTCGCGTTTGCCGGGATTTTGGGCCTGCAGAGGCGGCCGCTCGGGCCGATCGTGCCGATGCCGGGCTGGCTCGGAGTGGGCGGTGGCGGCTGTGCAGATAGTGATCGCGGGGCTTTCGCGTGTGGCTGTCGGCTTCGGCGGTGCGAACGCTGGGGAAGCAGTGGACCTACGTGGCGCGGACGATTGAGGGGCACGAGTTGATTACGCAGGGGCCTTACCAGCTGGTGCGCAATCCGATTTATCTCGCGATGTTCGGGATGATGATGGCGATGGGGTTGTCCCTGACGATTTGGCCGGTGTTGCTGGCTGCGATGGTGATTTTTCTGATTGGGACGTTCGTGCGCATTCGGAGCGAAGAGAAATTGCTGCGCGCAACTTTCGGCGCGCAATTTGAAGAGTATGCGCGGCGCGTGCCTGCTTTCCTCCCCGGTTTATTCTGAGCACACCGACTTTCCTCGCCATTCACATATACATCGGAATACGATATAATCGTATTCGGATATGACTCGTGCTGGTTCCAAACCCCTGAACTTCGAAGCGCTGGCGGATTTCCGTTATGCCATCCGGCGGTATTTGAATTTCAGCGAGCGCAATGCGCGCAAGGCCGGGCTCGAGCCTCAGCAATATCAGGCGCTGCTGGCAATCAAGGGGATGGAGCCGCTGCAGAGCGCGACGATCGGCGTGCTGGCCGAGCGGCTGCAAATCCAGCATCACAGCGCGGTGGAATTGATGGATCGGCTCGAAAAGCGCGGATGATTCGCCGCCATCGCAACCAGAGCGACCGGCGGAAAGTGATCGTTGAGCTAACCAAGAGAGGCGAGACGAAATTGAAAAAAGTGTCGCTGCCGCATCGGGACGAATTGCAGAGCGCGGGGCGCCAATTGTTGCACGCGCTCGAGACATTTATTTCGCACGATGGCGTGCGGCCAAAATTAAATGCGAAGCGCCGGGATTAGCCTCACGGTTGGGACGGAACGAAGGAGGAAGGATTGAGTAGCGCAGCATCCGGAGCGGCGAAAGCTGTGAAGCCACCGCAGGCTTACGGATATCGAATTGGATTAATTTCAATTTTGGCGGCGGCGATTGGATGCGCCGCGGGCCTCATCGCGTTCGTTCTGTACGACCTCATCGGCCTGTTCACGAATCTCGCGTATTACCACGAGTGGTCATTCCGTTTTCGCAGCCCGGAACAATCGCACATGGGCTTGTGGGTGATCGTCATTCCCGTGATCGGCGGATTGATCGTCGGATTGATGGCGAAATACGGCTCGGACAAGATCAAAGGACATGGAATTCCCGAAGCGATGGAGGCGGTGCTTACTTCGCGCAGCCGCATCGAAGCGAAAGTCGCGGTGTTGAAGCCACTTTCGGCGGCGATTGCGATTGGAACCGGCGGGCCGTTCGGAGCCGAAGGGCCGATCATTCAAACCGGAGGAGCTGTCGGCTCGCTCATCGGCCAGATCATCGCCACGACGGCGGTAGAGCGCAAGGCGCTGCTGGCAGCAGGAGCCGCGGCGGGCATGGCGGCGACATTCAATACTCCGATTGCAGGCGTGATTTTGGCAATCGAGCTTTTGCTTTTCGAATTTCGCGCGCGTTCATTTATTCCTCTGGTGATTGCGAGCACGCTGGCGACGAGCGTTCGATATTTGCTGCTCGGCCAGCACTCGATGTTTCAAATCGGCAACGTGGATTTCCGCGTCCCCTATGGATTGCCGTATTACTTGTTGCTCGGTTTGATTTGCGGCGCGGCGGCGATCGGCTTCACGAAGCTGCTCTATTGGGTGGAAGATTTGTTCGAGCATCTGCCGGTGAACGAATTGTGGCATCCGGCCATCGGCGCGCTGGGATTGGGAATTATCGGCTTCTTCGTGCCGCGCGTGCTGGGCGTCGGCTACGACACGATTTCGGATATTTTGAACAATAGCTTGACGCTGAAATTGCTGATCCTGATCGCGGTATTCAAATCGCTGGCGCTGGTGATTTCGCTTGGGTCCGGAACTTCGGGCGGCTTGCTCGCGCCGATGTTCATGTCCAGCGCCGCGATGGGCGGCGTCTTCGCGGTGGTGGTGAACCGAATTGTGCCGTCAGCGCATCTTTCGCCGGGAGCGTTTGCGCTGGTGGCGATGGGCGCAGTGTTTGGCGCGGCGTCGAGGGCGACGTTCACGTTCATCGTTTTCGCCTTCGAGATCACGCACGATTTCAATTCCATTTTGCCGCTGATGCTGGTGTGCGTAATTGCGGACATGATCGCGTTGCAATGGTTACCAAGTTCGATCATGACCGAGAAGCTTTCGCGGCGCGGGCTGAGAGTGCATCAGGAATTCGAGGCCGACCTGCTGAAACAAGCGCGCGTGCGCGACATCATGCGGCAGAACGTGGTCACGATTGTGCCGGAGACGACCGTTCGAGAAATCGGCGATCTCATCGCCAAGGGAAATTTCAGCATGAATTTGACGCGCGGGCTGCCGATCGTGACCGGCGGCGGAGAATTGCAAGGCTTGCTGACGCAGAGCGACTTGCTTCGCGCATTGGAAGCGCATCCCGCGGGGGATATTTCAGTGCTGGAGGTGGCCGCGAAGTCGCTGTTGGTCGCGTTTCCGGAAGAAAGCGCCTTCGATGCGCTTTTCCGGATGATTCAGAATGATGTGGGCCGATTGCCGGTAGTCGATCGCGCTGATCCAAAAAAGCTGGTCGGATTTATCAATCGGTCCAGCGTGCTGAGCGCATGGACACGCCAGTTCGAAGAGGAGCATGTGCGCGAGGAAGGCTGGATTGGGAGGTTCTTTCCCGTGGCTTCGCAGGACGAATGAACCGCTGCGTCTCTTGCGTCGCGTTTGCATGTGCCGCGCTTAAAGGGCGGCGCTACATTTAAGAACTCAGAATCCGCCGCCTCCACCGCCGCCGAAGCCGCCGCCTGAGAAACCGCCGCCACCACTGAAACCTGAGCCTCCCGCGCTGCTGCGCGGCGCAGACGCAAACGTCGAGCCTGCCGTGTGCGACATCACATTCAAATCGTTCACCAGAAGATAAGGATAGAATCCAGCGCCGTAGGGCCCCTGATACCAATTGGGCGGCTGCATGGCGATGCCAGAAAACGCCTGCACCCATTTCTTTTCCACTTGCAGCGCCATGGCGTAGGGAAGAAATTTCTCGAAGAGCTCGGGCGTCTTGACGATGCGGTCAAGGCGATCGCCTTCCACGCGCCCCAGAAAATCCTCGAAGCCAAGAACCTTTCTCGAGGGTGCGCGCGCCGGTGGATGTGCGCGCCGGCATGAACCAGCCGAAGCCGCAAACAGCGGCTGCGCTGCCGATGCCGGCGATGAAACAGGAGAGCGGCGCGATGCCGTGCGTCGCGCCGTAAGAAACTCCGAGGGCTACAATAATGATGCCGACCACAACTCCTCCAGCCAAGTAAGAGGCGCGCACGCGATCCGGGCGATGCAGATAGTAGCCGTCGGTGACCAGAGCGTCGAAGATGCAATCGCGAATCTTGGGCAAGTGCACGTAGAAATGATTCTGCAGCTCGGAGAGCTTCACGGTATCGCGCGCGCCGTCATCAAAAAGCGCATGGAGCATTTCCAGTTCGTGCGGCCGCGCGTCCTGCCATTGAGTCGCCGGCTTTTTCATGTGAAAGATGTATTCCTTGTGATGCAGCAGCCCGAGCAGTTGGTCCTGCTCCACCTGCTCGATCATCAGATAGCCTTTCACGGCTAGATCTACGATCGTTGCGGTAATGTCGCGCATGGCGGCAGAGTTATCCACCAGCGTGCCCACTTCTCCGGGCGTCAACTTATCCGGCGGCTCGTATTGCACTGAGATCGGCTGAAGGCGTGGATCGCGCCCGCGCGTCCACCACAGCCAGAACATGATGCCGAAGGCGATGAAGGGAAGAATCAGAATCCAGTTGCTGCGCAGATAGAGCCAAATCAGATCGGCGGCGGTCGGCTCGTGCACCAGGCCCTTGTCCCAGCCAATCACCGCAGTTAGTCCTTCATGAAATCGCAGGGAATGACGAGTGCGAACGGTGATGTGGTTCGCAGCCTCTACAACGTCCGCGTCCTGCGAGTTTGAGCCGTAGGCTCCGGTGAACGCCAGCGTGCGAATTCCCGTCGCGCCATCCGGCAAATCAATTTCGGCGCTGGCGGCTTGCAGCGGAACGTCCCAGGAATTTCCGGTGATGCTCCAGTAGAGCTCGTCGTGATCCGGAAAGAATCGCAGGCCGTCCAGGACGTGATAGTGCAGAACTACCGTGCGCGAGGCATTGACTGCATCGGGAACATAGATTTTGAATTGCTCGTTGGGGCCCTGGCGGCTGAGTTCCAGCTTGAGGCGATTGCCGTTTTCGTCGGTAGCAATAACATCGGTGAGGAATAGCGTGTAGTTCAAGCCCTGAGCGGTGGAATATTCGATCGGAATGGTGCGGTAGATGCCGTGCCATTCGCCGATGAAATTCGCGGAGATGGTTTCGGAAACGTCGATGGTGCCATCGCGATTGACGGTGACCAGGGATTCGAAATTCTGAATTTTGAGTTCGCGCGCAGCCGCAGGAAGAGCAAAGGCGAGCGCTGCTAGAAGAATGGCGACGGCGCGGCGCGGCTGTTTAGTCATAGGCGGACGGCTCGGCGATTCTATTTCTGCGCGGCGCCGGCGCCGAAACTCACCTTGGGCGCTTCCCGCTCGGCGGGAGCAGAGATCTCGAAGAATTCGCGCGGCTTGAAATTGAACATGCCGGCGATGATATTCGACGGGAATTCCTGAATCTTGGTGTTCAGATCGCGGACCACCGCGTTGTAATAGCGGCGCGCGTTCTGAATTGTGTCTTCGAGTTGATTCAGCGTGCCCTGGAGTTGCGTGAAACTCTCGACGGCGCGGAGCTGAGGATAGGCTTCGGCGAGCGCGAAAACCTGGCGCAGGGCTTGCGTCAACATGCCTTCCGCTTCGGCTTTGGCGGCGGGTCCTTCGGAACTCATGGCGCGATTGCGCGCCGCGACTACGCCCTCGAGCGTGTCTTTCTCGTGCCCGGCATATCCTTTCACCGTTTCCACGAGATTGGGAATCAAGTCGTAGCGCCGCTTGAGTTGGACATCGATATCGGCCCAAGCGTTATCGCACTGCACTTTCAGGCGAACGAGGCCGTTGTACATCGCAACTACGACGAAAATCAGGAGCAGTATGACTGCCCCGATAATCACCATCACCATGCGCACCCCCGGTGTTTCGCGAACCGCAGGAACCAGCGAGCAATGAGGTTCGACGCAAAGGATACGGTGACGCGCGCCAAGAGTAAAGCGCCGTACAGTAGCGCCGGCGTCCCTGCCGGCATCCGGCGAGCGCAAGACCCACTATGGACAAAATTCACGCGCGGACTGCTGCGGTAAGAGTTCGGCGCTCGAAAGGCTGCAAGAATAAAGCGTGGGAAGCTTTGGTAGCGCCGGCGTTCCTGCCGGCATCTTCCGAGCACGGCGGTCGGCAAGAGCCGCGATTGTGCGCGGCGCGCGAGAGCAAACAAGTGGCGATGGTTCGATGGTCTGGTCCGCGCTTCACTGTTGCCTGTAGCGGAGCTCGCGGTCATCAGATGCCGGCAGGGACGCCGCTGCTACTTCTCTGGCAGGCCCTTCGGAGCGGTGAGCGTGGAATCTAGCTTGTTGGCTTCCAGGAATTCAGCTTTGGCGGCTTTGAAATCGCGCTGGCCGATGAGGGCCATTCCGAGATTGTAATGGGCGCGGGCCATGTCAGGCTTGAGGCGAATCGTGTCGTGATAGGCGTCGATGGCAAGGGCGTAGTCGCCGTGATTGTAGAGAGCGTTGCCCAGATTGAAATGCGCTTCCGCATCATCGGGGCGAAGCTGTAGATATTTGCGGAATGAATTTGCGGCGCCGTCGAGATCGCCTTTGGAATATTGCGCGCTGCCAAGGCTCAGCAAAGCGTCGGGATAATCCGGCTTAATGGCCAGGGCTTTCTCGTAGTCGGCGATGGCTTCGTCGTATTTATTTTGGCGGAAGTAGGCGTTCGCCAAGCCGTAGAGCGCGTCGGGATCATCGGGGTGAAGCGACAATTCCTTTTCATAACTGGCCGCGGCTTCGGGATAGCGGCCCAGTTGATAGTAAGCGCTGGCGAGACTGAAATCGGCGTCCGGCTGATTGGGTTTGATCTGCAGCGTCTTCTGGAAACTGGTTACCGCATCTTCGTAATGTCCCTGTGCGAATTGTATCTGGCCGAGTTGATGCCAGGCGATGGCGTCGCCCGGATAGTCCTGCACAGCTCGTTCGTAGGCGGCGCGGGCTTCGTCGTTGCGGCCGGCTTCGCGCAGGGCGCTGGCCAGATTCGTCTGAATGTCTTTGGCCTTGGGATGAAGAGATAGCGCTTTTTGATAGAGATCGATGGCCGCGTCCGGTTGGTGATTGTGCTGGAGCGCCACGCCCAGGTTATTCATGGCGTCCACGTAGTTGGGGCGCAGTTCCAGGGCGCGGCGATAGGCGGCGATGGCGTCGGCGGTTTTTCCGCCGTTCATTAGGGCGACGCCCAGACCGTTATAGGCCTCCGGAAAATCGGCGCGCAGATCGATCGCTTTTTGGTAGGCCGTAGCGGCGTCTTCATTTTTTTGCTGGTGGAGGTAGGCGAGGCCGAGATTGGAGTAAGCGACCGCGTCGCGCGGCCTGAGACTGAGGGACTTTTGGAGATCGGCGACAGCTTCTTCATCGCCGCCCTTGGATTCTAGGGCCAGGGCGAGATTGTCGAGCGCTTCGGGAAAATTAGGGAGGCGCTCGAGGGCTTCGCGGTACTTGGCGATGGCTTCGTCAACTTTGCCGTTCTGATAGAGCTGCATGCCTTCGTCGTTGAGGCGGACGGCTTTGGCGTCGGAGTACGCGCCGGTTTCGGCTTGAGAAGGCGGCTTGGATTGAGCGGCGGCGCGAGGCGCGGACCACACCGCCAGGATGACGACGAGCACCATAGCGGCGCGGTGGCACGTCAGGCGATCGAAGGAAAGGTAATCTGCCGGCATCGGAGCCAAACCAACTGCGGTTCTACGGATTGCGCTTTGACCGGCACAGGATAGCATGGGAACCAGCGCAACAGGAGTTGGTGCGATAGGGCGGCAGTCGCGTAATCGGTGCGCTTGAGGGAATCTTTGCTCCTGTCAGGCGCTTGGTGAAATGTCTCTAAACGTATTGGCTGTGTTGAACGGAGTGGAGTAATTCGCCGAGCCCGTTTCTGAGCGGCACGAAAGAGCCCATTCAAAAGTTGTTCAAAGCGCTGAGCGCTCCGGTGTTCGGAATCGACGCGTATCTCGTCGAAGTCGACATCGACGCGGGGCGGCAAGGCGAGCTCACGGTCGTGGGCCTGTCGGACATCGCGGCGAAAGAGGGCCGTGGGCGGATCAAATCTGCGCTGAAGAATTGCGGCTTCGATTTTCCCTCGCCCACAGAGCGTCAGCGTCAATCTCGCTCCCGCGGATATTCGCAAGGAAGCCTACGCGTTTGAACTGCCGATGGCGCTTGCCGTGATGGGTTCGCAAGGTTCATTCCACGGAAAAATTCTGAATTCGCACGTGTTTATGGGCGAGTTATCGCTGGATGACAGCGTGCGTCCGGTGCGAGGAGCGCTTTCAGCGGCGATTGTGGCGCGGGACCGCTGGGCGAAGAATGTGGTGGTGCCTATAGCAATCGTGCGCGAAGCCACGGTCTTTCACGGCATCGCTGTCTTCGCGGTGAATTCCCTGGTGCAGGCTGCGGACTTGGTGAACGCGCGGAAGATTCAACTGGAGCGCTACTCAAGCGAGAAGATCGTCTATGCCATTTCGCAGATGCCTCGGAAAATGATTTGAAAGCGCGGCCAGATTTCCGCGGACGGCGAAAAGCTGCTAGAAAATGCCATCCAGCTCATCGGCCTATCGGCGTAGGCTCACGATCGCATTCTCAGACTGGCGCGTACGATCGCCGACTTGGACAAGGAAGCGAATATTGCGCCGCGGCATTTGAGCGAAGCGATACAGCACCGGACACTCGATCGTATGTATTGGGCGTAGCGGCGAATTTCCCTGGGACACGACAATCAGTTGGATAAAAGGCAACGCGGGCTGTGAATCCCGGCCGGGTGCCGGAAGGTTGCCAGCGAACGCAACTGTGATTCCACTACGGGTCTTGTAGTCTTGCCGGGTCTAGAGAATCTTGCCTCGATTTCTACCCTCTATATCGACTTCTGGAGAAAACTAGTTCCGGATGTATGCATAAATCTTTCAGACGTACACTGGTCTGCCTAGCCTCGTGACATTGGCCCATAATAATCCAGCTTAACCCCTGCGTAATCCGCGCGTCCGCCCGTGCGTCCGGATGCTTGCAAGACCCCGAGATTGGAATCTGGATTGCCGCCTCAAATGGCAAAGTCTGTTACGATGGCGGGCAAAAATAGCAGGGAGTCTTCATTTCCAGTCCCGACGAAGACTTTCGGAGCCTCAAGATCTTGATCTGCATTCCGAGACAATATCGATCCGCGTTGGAAATCGCCTGCCTCATCGCGGTATTCGCAGGTACGAGCGGATGCGGCAGTTCGTCGACTCCCAGCAATCCTCGGCCTGTGATTTCGTTGGTTTCAATAGCGGTAACGCCCGCAGGCAAGTCTGTCCCCGAGGGCACATCTCAGCAATTCACAGCGCTCGGCCAGTTTAGCGACGGGAGTTCGCGGGACTTGACCGCGTCGGTCACCTGGAGTTCGAGTGCGTCTGCGACGGTTGCGATCAACAATTCAGGCTTGGCGAAGGCAGTGGCCCTGGGCAGCGCGAATATCATGGCCACGTCGGGCAGCATCACGGGCTCAACCGGTGTCACTGTCGGTCCGGCCATTCTCGTGTCGTTGTCGGTCACGCCGGTAAATCCCTCGATTGCTGCGGGTCAGACGCAGCAATTCAGCGCTACGGGAACCTTTAGCGATCAAAGCACGCAGGACTTGACAAGTTCGGTTACCTGGACGTCCTCGAGCCCCGGAGTGGCCACGATCAACGTGTCGGGGTTGGCGACCTCCATCACCCAGGGCCAGAGTTCCATCGGGGCGGTATCTGGCAGCGTAAACGGCTCGACAACACTCACGGTGAATCCGTCAATATTGATTTCGATCGCCGTGACCCCGGTAGGCAAGTCTCTCCCCAAGGGCACATCTCAGCAATTCACAGCGCTCGGCCAGTTTAGCGACGGGAGTTCGCGGGACTTGACCGCGTCGGTCACCTGGAGTTCGAGTGCGCCTGCGACGGTTGCGATCAACAATTCAGGCTTGGCGAAGGCAGTGGCCCTGGGCAGCGCGAATATCATGGCCACGTCGGGCAGCATCACGGGCTCAACCGGTGTCACTGTCGGTCCGGCCATTCTCGTGTCGTTGTCGGTCACGCCGGTAAATCCCTCGATTGCTGCGGGTCAGACGCAGCAATTCAGCGCTACGGGAACCTTTAGCGATCAAAGCACGCAGGACTTGACGAGTTCGGTTACCTGGACGTCCTCGAGCCCCGGAGTGGCCACGATCAACGTGTCGGGGTTGGCGACCTCCATCACCCAGGGCCAGAGTTCCATCGGGGCGGTATCTGGCAGCGTAAACGGCTCGACAACACTCACGGTGAATCCGCCAACATTGATCTCGATTGCAGTTACTCCCGCGAACCCAGTGGTTATCCGCGGGGCCACGCTCCAACTTACCGCTACGGGGACATTTAGCGACCGTAGTAGTCAAGATTTGACGGACACGGCGACTTGGGCTTCCTCAGCCAGTGCCGTCGCAGCCGTGAACTCGACAGGTTTGATCAACGGTGTGGCCAGCGGAACGTCGACGATCTCTGCTACGGATGGCCCGATAGTGGGTTCCGATCCCGTCACAGTCACTCCCAATCCGGCTTTGCCAACGGGAACTGGATGGCATGCACTGCCGTCGATCACATCGCTTGCGGGGAGCGGAGCCTGCCCGCCGAATGGATTCGGCGGCGATCCGTACTCATTTGCCGACAACTGCGCGAATGTAATCCGCACCTGGAATGGTGCGATTGCGGACTCGACAGCAAATCGTCTGATCATCTGGGGCGGCGGCCACGACAATTACTTCGGGAACGAGATTTACTCCCTCAATCTCCTTCTGAATCCGATTACCCTGACGCGCCTGAAGGATCCTACCGTTCCCACGAATTATGCCAACCGCGCCAATTGCGTTGACGGCATTCCTCCGGGGAGCCCCGACTTTGCCCCCAACTCCCGGGAAAGCTATGGAGGATTGGCATTCATCCCTTCGGCAAATCGCATGATGATCTTCGACGGCTCCCTGGCATGTACGCAAGGCGACGGGAGCAGTAACACATGGACAATCCCCTTGAGCAATCTTTCCAATTCCAGCTCTTGGGTGCATGAAGATCTCACACTGGCCGGGACAAAGCCGAATGCCGACGGCAACGAGCCTTATGGCAACGTCTCCGCTTACGACTCCAACAGCGGCCTGGTGTTCGTCGCAGATAGCTCTGCCATCTACACCTACAATTATGCGACGAACACTTACACTCGCATCACAGCTGCAAAGGGGTTTGTCACGGGCATCTATTTGAGTGGTGCGATCGATCCCACGCGCAAACTGTTTGTTCTTGCGGGCGCGTGTTCCGGGGGAAACTGCGCGTCGGGCAATGGCGTCTTCGTCGCGGATATCAGTAATCCGGCGTCAACAACGCAACAAAACTGGACGGCGGCGACCATGGCCGATCCCAACTGCGCCGAATACCTCGACGGCGGCGTGAACCCCATTAATTCCGCGAATCCAGGAATTACGTTCGACAGCGTGGCCGATGACTTCGTCGGCTGGCCGAATCAGGGAAATAGCGTGTACATCCTGACCCCGGATCCGGTGAATAAGCGTCTTACATGCCAGAAACTTACGTTTGCGAACGGGCCGCCAAATTCAGCTCATGCCAACGATAAAGTCAACACGAGCAACGGAACGTTCGGGCGGTTTCAATATTTCCCCGCATTGGATGTCTTCGTGCTGGTCAACGACTGGAACATTCCCGCCTACATTCTTCGGCTGCGATAAAGAGCATCGACTTTTCACAAGCCGGGCAAGGGCTGCTCAGAGGAGGTAAAGGGAAGGACCCGCTGCCACTGCGGGATTCCAATCTCGCGTTTACTTTTCGACGTAGCGGCCAGGTTAAAAATGATCCAGATTAGTGTTGTGGGGTAAGCTGGTTGGGCCGGCCTTCTGGAACACCATGTGGATCCAGATAGGTCGCCAGGGAACAAAAACCGACTGAACGCGATTCAGAGCTGTAGCGAGTCGGCCACAAACCCATTCAGCCGGCGTCCGGCCTCTTGGCTTGATAAGCTGATTCCCGCAATGAATGCAGGCTTCTTCCTGCTCGTAAGTTCCCCACGGATTTCTTGCCTTGCCCATCAGATAGGCTGATGCACCATTTGTTCTTTCTTTAGTTCGGCCAACGAAGGAAGTCTTGATGGGAACCAATCCTGGAAAAAGGCGCTTCAGACGTACCTCATCGAAGTCATTGATATGTCCCCAACACGGATTCTGCTTGCCACAAAATACACAGTACGTTTCGCCCACCCGGCGATCTTGTTTGTAGGGGACTCCCACGACCATGGCGAATTTCGCGACGCGGCTTGTCTCCCTGCAGGCTCGCTCGAGTAGATGAGGTGGAATATGTTCCAGCACCTCGGTACAGACCACGACGTCGAACGCGTTGTCGGGATACTCCAGCTTGGTTATGTCTCCTTTTACAGCCACAACCTTTCCGTTTGAAACCTGAGGTGTCTCTAAGTCCAAGGCTGTGACCGCATCAAAATCCCG
>CAWJBU010000011.1:0-284609 GCA_963841235.1 uncultured Acidobacteriota bacterium
CCCGCTCGCCAGTGGCACTGCAGGTTGAGTTGCTACTCCTCACGGCCAGAGAGAATTCAGTACGTCCGCCAACCGAACTCCTGCCTTGGCCAGTTGCTCCTGAATCGTAGACTTCCGCCGCCTCCGTGTAGCTCTCGCCCAGTTGCTCGTGGAGTTTCAGCATCTGGGCCGAGATATGGTCGTCGTCCGCGCACGAATGGACATCTCGCGGGGTCTCGACAGGCACTTTGACAGGCAAGCGCCCGTAGACGGTGTCCTCGGCGATTCGGTGGCTCTCCCACACCCAAGCCGTCAGGTCTACCGGCTCGGACTTCCACGCGGCAATCTGGGCCTTGAATTTGTTTTCCAATCCGTCCGCTATTTGCTCCGGCGTTTCTCCCCTTGTGAAGTGCTCGATGATGTCCGTATCCCAAACCCCGTGGAGGTTTGGCCGGTAGGTTTCCGATTCCGCGTTCGTTTCCTCGGGGGCACGACCGTCGAACGCCACGGGGACGCAATTCCCGCCCAAGTCGTTGTTCGTCGTCGTGTGCAACGGCTGGTGCAGGTCGCCGACGAAGTGAATCAGGTATCTCAGCGCGTCGGCTTTCTCCTGCGGGGTCGTCTTCGGATTGCGAAGCACAGCCAACTCGTCGGCAATTGCGCTCGTGACGCAGCCTGTCGTGGGCGGGCAATATTTCCCAATGTCACCGACCGACACTCCACGAGGAATATCAATGAAGTGCCAGCCGCCGGTATCGCGCTTCATGCTGCGCTCGTCGTCAGCCCATGTGGAGGAGTCGGCGAATGGGTCGAGGCCGGAGTCGCCGCAGTATCTTCGCAGGTCGGCGCTGATGGGACTGGCAGCGAGAATCTGCATTGCCATCGCCCGCGCATGAGGGTTGAGGTTCTTCTCGCCTATCAACGCGACGACCTCATGTCCCTTGCAGCCCCAGCCCCAAGCCGATGGAGCCAGAGCAACAACCGCGAGCAATAAGAGGATTGAGGAAATGAATCGAAAGAATTTCACGCTGCCTCCTCCGACAGACTGAAATGGGCGCATTGCGTGTCGCTGTCGTTCAGGGCAGGGAGACAGATTAAGTAACTGTTTCGTGCCATGTACCATTGACCCGAGAAGCCGCCCCGGCGGACGATGATTGTACGGAAATGTACGTCGCACGTCCGACATGACGTGTTGGAATTATACGTCCGTTGGCGAGCGTTTTCCGGGAGAAGGATTGACAATGAGGTCTGTTCTTCTGCTTTTTCTCGTGGCTGGTGTCGTTGCCGCGCAGTCAGTACCGCCTCGAAAGGACATACCAGCGATAGCCAAGGCCGCGAATGGAGCTATCGTGTCAATCATCATGTCGGACAAGGATGGTCACTCTATTGCCCAAGGCACTGGCTTCCTTATAAGCAAGGATGGCCGCATCGTGACCAACTACCACGTCATTGAAAACGGTAGCTCCGCCATCGTTAAACTCCCTGACGGTGCTTTCTTTGTTGTCGATGGGGTGCTCGCATCCGACAAAGCCCGCGATGTTGCCGTCATCAAGGCGCACGGCGAAAACTTCCGGACGCTCACTCTCGGGAATTCGGACCGACTTCAAGTGGGAGAAGAAGTCGTTGCGATTGGCAATCCGCTTTCTCTCGAATCGACGGTTTCAAACGGCATAGTCAGCGGAATCCGAACGGCCGAGGAGAAAGGCGGCAAATTCTTGCAGGTCACGACGCCGATTTCACCCGGCAGCAGCGGCGGCCCGTTGTTCAACATGGCGGGAGAGGTAGTTGGAATCACGACCTTGTATCTTGAGGGCGGCGAAAATCTAAATTTTGCAATCCCCATCAATGATGCGAAACGCTTGCTTTTGGCTAAATTCTCCAAAATTCAGGCCTTGCCCAACGAACCTGAGCCAGTCCACGCGCAAACGCATGGTGGAGATGCACATCCCACTGCCCGCGATTATTACGAGCACCTTTACGATGCTGGCGGTTTCTTCTTGGGGGAGCACCATAACGTTCTAGATTCTGATTATGTTTGTTTCAGCGATGACGCCCAATCGGAAACATTTTTCGCTTTTGAAGCCATCTATTATGATGAGAATTACATCAAAGCGCTCCGTAAGTACTTAGATTTGTTGGACATGGTGATGCACTCTCCCGACTCTAATACTACCGACGTTAAAGAAGATTTTGAGAAACAAGTCCATATTTATACCGAAATAGAGAAAAAGCAAAATGCGCCGAGTTACGTGCAGTTTGCTTCTAACTACTTCCCAAGATACCAGCGGGTCTTTCCAAACGGCGGACGATTTTTGAGAGCGGCTGTCTACGAGAAAGGCGTCAAGGTTGACACCCTTGTCTACCTCTGGGTAGAAAGTTCGTGGGTTGACTTAATCCCTGACCAGACAAACGCCAGAATATCTAAAATCCTCCGACTTTCCATCGAACCAACTACATTGCGTTATGTCCAGTCTCAAGAGTACCAAGATGTTTGGGGGAGGCCAACACTTCCGACAACAACTGGAAGTGGCGAGACGGCGGCTACCGACACAAACCGCCACGGCCCTTGGGCTGGTGCTTGTGAAAAGATTCCGAACCCAAAGTAAAGTAGTCGCGGCTCGCGAACATGAGCGCGGCGAAAGTAGACGACAATGAAAAGAGCAATTAGTTTTCACGGATTTACACCCGTTCCAAGTTCCTATGAAATGGGTGCACTTCTGCCAGACAAACCGTCCGCCGATACGCTATGCAAAGCGATTAACGATTTGAGTTCTGGATGGACAGTAGAAGAACGAAAACTGAATGGAAAGAGCTACTGGAGCGTTGTTTGGCTGGGACCGGACAAGAAAGCATGAGAGAAATCCCCGTCATCCATCGCGGCATTTCTCACAGCCTCTTATGCTGCATTTAATGACTTGGGAAAAGGGCTGGTGGTTCTCGCTTTTGGAAACGTGGGTGTCTTGGATTTAGCTCCACCGCCCAACACCCAACCGCTGAAAATTCCAGTAGCGGCCCGACCGACCAAACCGCGCCTTCCCGTCCCCACTAAATGAAGGCCGTTTCGATTAGCGGTTCCATCTTGTGCGGAATCGTGCGCCCCGTCCGGTCCCACTCGCTCGCCACACGGCACGGCAGGCTGGTCAACAGTCAACTTCGACGAAATCCTTGTCAGCGTGACCGCATTTGTCGCGGCACGGGGTTTCCGGTAGCCGACAGAGCCGACCGTGGAGCCAACGGTCGCCGAATTTCTTGTGGAACCAGCCGGGATTCAGTTTATTGTTAGGCCGCCGCAGCAACGCTTGTACTTCTTGCCGGAGCCGCACGGACACGGGTCGTTCCGCCCAATCTTGCTCTTGGTGTTCCGAGGCTCCGTTGTGGGGGTGCCCAAGTCGGAACGCCCGTGCTCCCGGAAATACCGATACGCTCCCACAAGCCCAGCCGCCATGTGCACGATGACCTTTTCGCGCTGCTCCGCGCCAATCGGCTCGGGGCGCATCTCCGGGTCGGGGTCATGCTCGTGGTAGAGCATCAGCACGGGAACCATGCATCCGCCGTGCTCCTCATCCGCAATCAGTTCAGCCCAGCCGTCGTGGCACATCTCCACGCCCCGCATGAAGCCCCGCGCCCAATCATTCGCGTGCTCCACGCCGTTCTCGTCCTTCAGCAGAATCGGGAGATAGACATCGCCTTTCGATAGAGTCGCGGCGATGTCGTTCCAGTGCCGCATCAGGAGGGCCAAGATGTCGTTCGCTTCCTCAAGGCTGCCGAACTCATGGCTGTCCGAAATCTCGCCGCCGAACACCTCCGGCAGGTACTCGCTGGGCATCACGATTTCGGGACCGGCAACCAGCGCAGCGAAGAACCCGTCAAGTTCCTCGACATTCATGGCCTTGCCGCCCGTGCAACCCTTGAGGAACTCCCCGAGGCGGTCGAACTCCGCGTCCGTCAGTGGCTCGTTCTGCGAAAAGATTCTCATCGGCGTCTCCCGACCGGGCTGCTCGGTGACCGGAAGCGGAGATTTTACCAGTCCGCTTCTGAGTCACTTCCCAGAAGATTGCCGTCCGAGTCCATCAAGCCGCTGTGCGGAATCTTGAATCCGGCATCGCGGAGTCGCTTCATCACGTCGGTGTGCACTCCCCGACCATAGATTATCTCCAGCGTAGACCGAAACCCGGTAAATTCACCCCTCCAGAACTCGGCATCGCGACTCGTTCGCTCTTTCAGACGCTCTGATTGGTAAGAGCGCAAAAGGAATTCCCCCTGTTCGGTCAATCGGAGCAAATCTTCCGGGTTCGGAGATTTTTCTGTCATTACTCCTAACCCTCCCGCGAGCATCTTAACCTAGCGGCGGACGCAAATGAGAAACCGGACTCGCGGTAGAATTGGGCACCGAGGGGAAATACTGATGTTAGCTGAACAACTGGAGCCGGGAAAGAAGTGGATTGAATCAGAGCTTCGCTCAGCCCTCCAAGAAACTGGGGCGAGCCTCGAAGAGCCTCTTTTATGGCGACTGGACTTCAACACTCAATGTTGCACGCTGGAAGCAAAAATCAACGAGGAACAGAAAAGTTGGGCGTTCAGTTATGAAGACGTTTCCGATTGCCTCAACACCCCAGAGATTCAGAAAGAGATTCGGCGGCGATTGCGGGCTCTATAGGCTGCGCAACCACTCGCTTACACGGACGGGTAATGCCTATCCTGATTTCCTGAGTGTCAACGCCGTGACAAGCATGAAGATGCAGCGGCAGCCCCAGAAGAAAACGTACCCAGCGAGAACGAAGCCAACTATTTGTCGTAGAAGTGGATTGTGCGGCCAGACCAGCCAAACGCCCGCGACACACCGCCCAAAAGGGCACTA
Source organism: uncultured Acidobacteriota bacterium (assembly GCA_963841235.1). GTDB lineage: Bacteria > Acidobacteriota > Terriglobia > Acidiferrales > UBA7541 > Palsa-147. The sequence goes on from CAWJBU010000011.1 coordinate 4,838, forward strand.
CGTCAAATACTAACTCCTCGCGGGTAGGTCGATACGTTGCGCCTCCCTACGTTGAGACAACACACAGGTGGTAGAATTGCACCGAAGGAGAGTTGATGCAACCCGGACGAGTCGAGCAGGGGAAGCGGTGGATTGAATCAGAATTTCACACAGCGTATGAAGCAATCGACGCTTCATGGCATGCGGGTCTCAGCACGCAATCTGCAACGTTGGAAGCGGTGGTGAACGGAAAACCGAGAAGTTGGACGTTCAGCTACACCGAGCTGTGTGACTGCCGAACGACCCCGGTGATTCAGAAAGAGATTCGGCGGCGATTGCGGGCGCTGTAGGCTACGCAACCGGCGCCCGAACACTACCTTTGACCTCGTCCGTCCTTCCTAGCGGAATCCGATGCCCGGCGAATGGATTCTGTTCCTGATGGTGTCTCTTGTTCCTACGGGTCACGGCCCAGTAATAACCTTGGAACATGGAAGGAATTCTATCAGAACGGAAAGCGCCCCAACTTGCGGGCAGGGTGCGGGACGGCATCGCTGCGGGTGAGTCGTCCAACTTCTCGACATCGTTGCTTGCGCGGTAATCTTCGATGCGGTGCTTGTGTGCCGTGCCCCTGATATCAACGAGGTTCGCCAGATGACGAGGCGTGTGCAAGTCCTGTACAGCCTCGATAATTTGCTTCTCGGGTTGCATCGGTTCGGCGCTATTGTTACTAAGAGACGCCCGCCCAAGGGATACGAACGTGAGTTCGTCTGCTGTCGAGTTTTGGAAGGCCGTTGACCGCTGGAACACGAACCAAGTGCCAATCGTCCTAGAATTCGTGAGGGCAGCCTCGCCTCAATTGCAGGAAAGATTCACGGGTACGGTGATACGCGCAGACAAGCCCTCAGTCATCTTTCGAGACGTGAAGACTGGAAAGGCGCATACGATAGATTTTGGGGACGCTGACATATTTATTGGGGGCTTTGAGTTGGTCGAGCCCTTCGGGATGGTCCGGGTGTTCGACGTGGATTGGGAAAATGCGGAGCTTCTGACCTGCACGCTGATGGAACCGCAAGAAACGGCAATCGCGAATTGAGATTTCTAAGTTGGAGGGCTGAACGATGGACATTCAAAGTATCGTACAAGCACTGGCGGCGTATAAAAGGGGCGAGAATCTCAGTCAAGCGACAATCATATCGCTAAAAGACAACGGATACGTTGAGGTGACCGAAGTCACCCATTTGCAGTCACCATCGCCGGAATACATGATTACTTTCATCACTGAAAAAGGATGCGCGATACTGGAGAGTCGAAAGAGGTGGGCCGGGGCTTGAGACCGGAGCCTGTAGAACCTCTAGTGAAATGCACAAAATGAACAGCAGCGAGCTACTGAATCTGCGAAAGAAGTATGCTGCGAGTCTTCGTTGAGAGAATTTGCAAGTTCGTTGAAAAGGTGGAAGAGGATTTGAGGGCGTAGAAACCGATGAGCTTTCTTTTTGGCATTACAGTGTTAGGCTCGCCGTTGCTCCTATCGACGCATCCACGAATACGGGAAACATCATCAATGTCGGCGACTGGCAGAGACTTGACGAGATACTGGGCAAGGCGGGTCTGAGCCACACGGATGTTCAAAGCCTGACCGAATCGATAAAAGCAGATGGGGAAAAGAGGCCCGGAAGCAAAGTCGGAGCGTGGGTGAAGGATAACGCTCCGAAGATTGTGATGGGAGGTGTCAAGATTGGCGCAAAAATCGGAGCGGAACTCCTCTCGGCGTGGCTGAAAGAATACTACGGATTATAGGAAGACGACACTCCCGACGATACTTGCGCTCACAGCGTTTTCTTATATGCTTGGCGTAATCTTAGCTGGAGACGACGCAACTACGTCACGAGAGGAATGTCCATGCCCACGAAGCGAAGCTTGGCTGCCAAAAAGGCGGCTCGAACACGGAAATTGAGGGCTGCTGGCAAGAAGGCAGCTAAAACTAGAAAACGGAGAGCGGCTGGCAGGAAGGCAGCAGGAACGAGGAAGCGAAGAGCGGCGGCTCGAAAGGCGGTAACTACGAAAAAGCTACGGGCTGCTGCCGCACAAGCTCCTCCCGCTCCCGCAGAAGTACAGGCTGCCCCCGCAGAAGTGCCGCTTGTCGCTCCAGAAGTGCCTCCTACGAGCGAGTGAAACTAGGCATTCTTCCAGCGGGGCGGTACAGTTTCCGGTCTGCGGCCCGAGCGTTGAGTGATTTGGCTGCAGGGCTGTCGGGCTGCTCTGGAATTGACGCCGTGCACGAAAAGTCTGTCCCGGTATCGACGCATCCACGAATACGCAGACTCACTTCTTGTCGAGAGCTTTCAAGGCAGTCCAAGGCACATTTGGTATGACCTGCCCGCTTCCATCAGCCAATCTGATATTTGCCGCCTGCATGAGCGCGTTGACACCAACAACTTCAAAAACGCCTTCGTGCTCAGTAGCACCGACACGGTCGCCCCGCTTCGGGACGGTTGCTTTGGATTCTGTAGCCATGTCTTGCCTCCTGCACTTCGACTCCTTGTCATACTTCGTGTCGAATTATAGCTTACGGCCCCGGCACGAACGTCCAATTTATGCTTCTGATAGCATTTTTCGGCTGCTTGGCACCCCTGCCTCTTTTGCCGGCCCTCGACCCCGTTGCCGGTAGCAAACACCGCTCGGCCCGGAAACCGCAATTTGTGCCCGTTGACTGGCTCGGTCCGCTCACCAAATGGCACGGCAGGATTGGTCAATAAGCTCCAGCAACTCCCGAACCACCGGCCAGCGCCCGCAGGTCATTCCCCGCCGTTCGAGCGTTCCTGCGACCTCGAAATCGGCTTCTTGAATTCAGTTCCCCGTGGGCCGACACCGGGTCGGAAACGTCAGGCCAGCGGCTTTGTGAGATAATCCCGCCCATGAAAGCGACTGTCGCCGTAATTGCCCGAGCGTTTCTCGTCCTTTCGGCTTCTCTCGCGCCTCTGCTGGCACAGACGCCCGGCAGCCAGCAGCAACAGCCGGAGTTCATCAAGCAGGGCCAGCAATTGATGCGCGAGGGAAAGTTGGATGACGCGCTGGCGCTGTATCGCAAGACTCTCCAAACTTCTCCGGATTCTTTGCCCGCGAACATCGCCGCAGGGAGTGTCCTCGATTTGATGGGAAGAGGCGAGGAGGCCCGCAAGTATTTCCGGAAGGCAATCGAAGTTGCGGACACGCCCGAGCATAAGGCGATGGCACAACGGGCGATGGCGATGTCTTACGCTTTCGAGGGGAATTGCGGGAAAACCGTCGAGTACGAACAGCAGGTCTTCGATTACTACGGGAGCGCAAAGAACTTTTTTCAGCAGGGCGAGATTGCCGACGAGGCCGCTCGCGTTTGCATTGACTCGGGCGATTTGGACGCCGCCTACCAGTGGTATCAGTTAGGCCACGACACTGGACTGAAGGAACCCGACATCAAACCGGCTCGGCAAGACCTTTGGGAGTTTCGTTGGGAGCACGCGCAGGCCCGCATCGCTGCCCGAATGGGGAATCAAGCCGAAGCGCAGAAGCACGTCGCTGCGGCGAAGGCCATCCTCGACAAGGGAACCAATCCCGAGCAGGCGCAATTCTTTCCCTACCTGCAAGGCTACGTCGCATTCTATGCGGGAGATTACAAGACGGCGCTCGAAGAACTGCTGAAGGCGAACCAGAACGACCCGTTCATCCAATGCTTGATTGGCCAGACCTACGAAAAGCTAGGCGACAAGGGCAAGGCTGTCGAGTTTTACCGCAAGGCTTCGGCAGCCATCTCGCACAATCCCGCCTCCGCGTATGCGGTTCCGTTCTCGAAGAAGAGGCTCGCCTCGCTCGGAAGCTAAGACTTCTCCGTGGCAACAAGGATGATTCCCCCGTGTTCAGCTTAGACTATGGAAATGCCTATCGTGCTTCACAAGTCAGACCGATTGTTTGTACTCACGGGCGCGGGAATTAGCGCCGAAAGTGGGATTCCAACATTCCGTGGGCAAAACGGTCTGTGGGAAGGACACCGGATAGAGGACGTTGCGACACCGCAGGCGTTTGCGCGGGACCCGGAACTGGTATGGCGATTCTATTCGATGCGACGTGTCAATGCCGCTCCTTGCCAGCCAAACCCCGGACACGTCGCGTTGGCCCGGCTTGAAGAAAGTCTGGGCGAGCGGATGTTGCTATGCACTCAAAATGTTGACGCGCTGCACGAAGCTGCGGGGAGCAAACGCGTATTCCACATGCACGGACAACTATTCCAATCGCGGTGCTCGAATCGGATGTGCGAGACCGAGCCGTTCGCGGACACACTTACCTATGAGAAGCGGTCGCATATCCCGAATTGCAAGACGTGCGGGGCGCTATTGAGACCTCACATCTGCTGGTTCAACGAATCGCCATTCCACATGAACGAGGTGATTCCGGCACTCGAAGCGTGCACGGTCTTGCTGGCTGTTGGAAGTTCGGGCGTTGTTCAGCCTGCGGCGAGCTTTCCGCTGATTGCAAAGCACCATGGCGCAAGCACAATTTACGTGGGTCTCGAAACGCCTGCGAATGCCTTTGCGTTTGATGAAATAATTCTCCGACGTGCGGGCGAAAAACTCCCGACGCTAATTGTGTCAACATGATGTGTGTAGCGTGAGAAATCAATCGCCGCCGTGCAAGCGTTCCTGCGGCTCGCCGAGGGATGCCGCAGGTGATGGGGTCAGGCGCAATCCGAGGCCATGGCCATGCCTGCTTTCTCGATGCGGCTCTCTGCCATCTCGCAGTACTTCCGAGAGATGTCAATTCCGACCCAATGCCGCTTCAGATTTTCAGCGGCGATGGCAGTCGAGCCTGAGCCAATGAACGGGTCGAGCACGATGTCGGCTGTTGTGGACAGTATGCAACGCTCCGCTAACTCCACAGGAAAGGGATGCGGGTGCGGAATGTCCGCATCCCGGGGGATATTCCACACGTCACCGAGGACGTTCGCCTTCGGGGCCAGCTTGAAATCCGGCTTGCAAATCAGATAAATGACTTCGTATCGAGGTAGGAAGTACCCAGAGTTGAAATTTATTCCCACACTCCGCTCCCAAATAATGACCTGCCGAACCGGGAAGCCACGAACAATATCCGAACGTTCCTGCAGCAATCCATCCTGCACGCGCCACTTATGATTGTAAAAAATTGCGCCGTCGCTTCGCAGAACGCGCATCATCGCTGTGAGGCAGTTTCGCTGCCACTTCACATATTCATCGTGCGGCATTGCATCATCGCTTGACTCGTAGCCGTTGATAATCAGCGCCTTCGGCCACTTCTCGCCGCCGTTTTTCATTCCATTGCCGGTGCTATCACGCAGATTGTACGGTGGACTCGTTACGACCAGACCGACGGAGCCAGCAGGCATTTTATCCATCAGAGCAATGCAGTCTCCGCAGTGGGCTTTATTGAGCCACTTGAAAAGCGGCACGTTTTTGGAAACATTGTACAGCGCTAGCTTCTTCGTTGCCCGAACAGCCGCTATCCGCAGAGCATTCTCAAGCCGCTCCGCCTGTTCCGCTGCATTGTTTGAGAGTTCCCGTAACGCAGCGACAACTTCCCGGACCTCGCTTCTTCTCCTCCCGTTTGGTGCAGAGTTCAATTTGAGGCAGTTCCTTGCTGCAGTTAAAGCACTGCTCAGTCTGGCGAACAACATTGCCAACTGGGATTCATAAGGTCCCGGTCGCGGCGGTTCAGTTCTCGGGAAGATTCTGTCGTAAGCGGTGGTGGGACGGCAGCCATTTCGATTGACCTTATCGACGAGTGCTCGCGCTTCGGCGTTCCCCTTGTCCGCCTCTTCAATGACCTTCAGGAACTTATTTAGGGTTTTGGCACTTAGACCGGTGGCTTTGGCGGCTATGTCGGCTGCCCGTCCCCGCTCGGGAAATTCTCCCCTAGCGGGAGTCTTAGGGCCTTTTCTCAAGGTGGCTACCATCCGCTGCTTCGCCAGTTCCGTTTCCAGACGCAGTAGCTCTCGATATTCCCGAGCCTTTTGCTCAAGCGTCTTTTCTCTCTGCCGGTTCGCGTGGATTAATCGCTGCTCAGCCTCAAGCTCACTCCCTTTGAAAACCTCGACCGGAATCTGGTTGAACTTTGTGCTCCCGTGGCGCTCTGAAAGGATTTCGCACGCCCTCCAGCGGCGCGTCCCCGAGAGAATTCGGCCCTTCTCATCGACAATGATGGCATTCAGGACTCCGAACGCTTCAATACTTTGAACCAAGGCGTCGTCAGGTTCTGCCGCGCCGTAGATTTTCGCATTCAGTGGATGCGGTCGAAGACGCTCGAACGATAAAGTCTTTGTGTTCATGCTGCCCCCTCCGTGGCACACCACGGCAGAGTCACTGGGCCATTGTATGAAGCGCAAAGCGAAGTGTTCGAGCGTTTAGCTGGGAATGGTGTGGCAACGGTAAATGCCGATGCTCCGCCAGCCGGGCGTTCCTGACGCCTTGTGGCGAGAGTGCGGCGAATGGGATTAGACCGCCTCGGACGAGGGGAGACTTCTGGAGTGTGGACTAGCGGTTGAACCGTGCGACAACGGCGTAGCTGTGGTTCTTCCGTGCCGATTTCTGGTAGCAGTAACGCATGATAGGCTGCTTTTCCTGAACGAGGACGCGCAGGTCGATAACTTCGAAGCCCAAAAGTGCCAGAAGCTGGATTAGCTCCACATGGCTGAGCCGCTGCTTTCCGCTCTCGGTCTCGTCTTGGCATTTGACGATGATGACGCCTTTCTTTTTCAGTACGCGGGCCGCCTCAAGGATGCCTCCGCAGTAGAGGCGGATGACCGAGGCGTGGCTTGTCGTAGGCTGGTGGTTGTTTCTGTAGTTCTTATTCAGGGCCTTGTGCACTGTCTTGCCGTCATGCATGTAGGGCGGGTCGAGCACCAAGGCGTCGATGGTCCCGTCCCCGTAGGGCAGGGAGCGGAAGTCGATGCCATCCATCAAGTCCGAGGGTTTGAGCACGTATTTGCTCGTGTCCACGTTGCGCCAGAACACACCTTTGCCGAAGGTCACGTCGGCCACTACGCTGCCTTCGGGGACATACAGGCGGAGAATGTTGGGGAACATGTCGGCATTGGTGCCGACTTGAGCCGTCATGATTATCGATGATGCTTCTGGCTCGTGAGGGTGCGATTCACCGCCGTCATTTATCTGCTCCGCTTCATGCCGAGCTTGGAGAGCAGATTCCCAGTCCAGCGGTTGGACGACTGCTGGTGTTGTCTGGGCGGTGGTGAATTCCGCGTTCATGCTGAATAATACTGAGGCCGGAGGAGTTTCTCCGGCGTTTTTCTGCAATTTTTCAGCCGGGGGGTCGGAATCGGGAGGCGAATGCCGCAGTGCCTCGGTGGAGCAGATGCTTGCCACCGATACGGAGCGCTGTGACCGAGAGCGAAACAGGCGGAGGCGGCCACCAACAATGAGCTTGGGCCGGGCGACCTGCCACTCCGCATCAGCCAGCCGCCGCTTCAAGTCTCCACCTCATGGCAAAAGCCAACTTACGGGGGCGTGTCTCCCGCGGGGCGATTCTCGGCACAAGGCGTCTCACGCCCATGCGCCGTGCGCGGTTCTGTTGCTCAAAACTCCCACACACTCGCCTTCAATCTCCGTCTTAGGTCGCGCCGCCCCGCCGCTCCCGCCTTCCGCAACGTGAAATCCGCAAGGGCACATGCCGCGAGCTGGTCTGACGGCTTGGACGGCACGGCCGCCAATGCGCACAGCATCGCGAGCAGGAGGCGATGGAACTTTTGGTCAGTCTTGCTTCGGTTCCACAGTCGTTTGAGTTGTGCTCGATTCATAATTTTCTCTTCGTCAGTTCAATCGCCGCCTGTACTTCCGTCGTCGCCCTCTCGTTCGGGGCGATTGGTGGCAGAGTGACAGCGGGTGGTTGAAGTGGTCGAAGTTGCCGAATTTTGGGAAAGTCCCTTATGAGAAATCTCAAGTTTCAGTTAGAAAAGTTTCCAGAAATTCGACCACTTCAGCCACCTCGACCCCTAGTCTTCCTCCATCTGCACGCCCTGCGCATTGACTTTCATGGCGATGCCCTCGTAGACCAAACCGGTGTTGCCGTCCACGCAGCGCACACCGGAGCCGAGGCGTTTCTGGAACTCTCTATGGAACCGACGGCTCGGCAGCGGGTATTGTCCGTTGGCTTTGCACCACTCTTGATAGACCTTGTAGGCATCCTTGCCCGTGGCGCGGTGGTAGGGCTTGAACTCGACACACTCTTTCGCGAAGCGCCCCACGATGTCCATGTCCCGTCTGTATTGCTGCGTTGCGTCCTCGATGCGTCGGCAAGCAGGCAGCTTCTTGCCGTTGGCGAGCAGGTCACGGAGGCCCTTCAACGCCCAATTGAGGATGCCCGGTGCCTCGGCCTTGAGCTTCTCGGCGAAGTCCGGGTCTTTCTCCTCGGGCTTCAGGGTGTAGTCCCACGGGATTTTCTTGACGCGACGCCAGATTCCCCAATCGCCGCCCTTGATTACCGGCTCGTAATTCGACATGAACCACGGCTTGTATTGCGGCGTGTAGCTGAACGGCTCGCCGTAGAGTGGGCGGCACGTCACCTTGGAGTCGGGGCCGCCGGTCATCGTTTTGATGATGCCTTCGTCCAAGACGTGACCGTCGGTGCTCTCGGAGGTGGTAATCATGCGGATGGCCCCCGCCAGCACGGCTAGGTCGTTTCGGTGTTCCGAGTGTCCATACTTCGTCTCGGCGAAAGTCTGGAAGGCCACGTCTCGGCAATAGGTTCCTATCACATAGCGCATGATGGAGAACGCCGTATCCTTGCCGTTGTCACCGCCGCCCTGACAGAAATGCATGATTTGGAGGCTGACATCGCCGGTGAGGCTGATGCCAAACGCCTGTTGTATCCATGCGACCCATTCGGGGTCGCCGCAACTCCATTTCGCCAAGGCGGCTTCCCACAGCGGGCATTTCGCCCCGGGGTCGTAGACCACCGGGGACTGCTTCATCAGCAAATCCTGACGCGTGCGTGCTCGCAAAGTCTGGGTCTTGAGTTCGACGACGCCGTTGGCGACATTGAGCAGCCACAGGTCGGAGTCCCAATCTCTTAAGATTCGTGTGGATGCGGCGCTCGTAGCCTGCGGAGGCTATCATGGCCTTGCGGCGCTCCAGCTTGCCGCTCGCTCTTGCGTGGGCAAGCATGGCGCGGGCTGTCTTAACTGCGCCGGACTCCTCGTCGGCATTGTCCTTGAAGGCCTGCTTGAGCCGCTCGCGTGCCTCATCAACGAGTTCCGCCACGATGTCCTTGGTCATCATCATCAAAGTGCCGCTCTCATCGCGTTGCCATCCATGGGCGTCGTCCCAGACCATCCATGTGTTCGTCTCCGCAATCCGGCGGATGTCTTCGCCGAAGCGGCGAACCAGCCGCTCACCGTTCCCGGTGTCCTGAGGCTCATAGGCGAAGCCGTCCGTGATTCGTTTCTCGGCGGGGATGTCGTCGAGTTCGGTAGCCTCTGCCTCGGAAGCGTCCTCGACACCCATGGCCTTGAACAACTCCTCGTCCTGTTTGCGGACAATCTCGGGGTCGTCGTGCTCGTAGATGACATACTGCGACCATCGGTCATAGTCTTTGTGAAGCTCGGCCATCCGGGCTTCGAACTCGTCGCGGGTGTTCACGCCGCAAGCCTTGCAGCAGAATCCGTAGCTCGAACCCGAGAATAGGAACTTGGTCACCCCGGCGGCCAGCGTCGAATTGTTGTGCTCACGACCGCAGAGCGGGACAGGATTCCGGCACCACCGCGAATGTGCCTTCCATCAGCATCCCGCTGATGTACAGCGTTGAGTCGTTGTCCTCCAAGAACTGCTCGACGGTGAAACTTGGGTGGAATTTCCAATTCGCATTTGCCTTCCCCGCAGAGGCAGGCTTCGGGGTCTCCATGTGCTCCTGTACCCATGCCAGCAGGTCGGGGTGCAGCCCCTTGCGGAGATGACCGTTCACAGTCGTAATGGGGGTATAGACGCCGTCCTTCTTGTTGGGCTGACCCTCGCGCTTCGCTGTGGGGGCCGCGACCGAGCAGCGGTCTACCTTAATCTCCATGACTTTCTTGCTTTCACGGTCGCCCTTTACGGCGTGGATGTTCACCACGGACGCGAAGTCGGAGAAGGTTTCGTCTTGAAGACCGTACCAGTGCTGTCCCCCGGAAGGCGTGGCGACTCCGAACATCCCATCCAGCCATTCGTCTTTGAATCCCATCGCACGGCAGGCATCTACGTCGTCCAAGTCAAGGATGAAGGCGCGGCCCTTCTTGGCCACAGCCACGAGCGACTGATAGCCGTCCTGTCGGAGCCATGATTTGATTTGGTCCTTGTCGTTGGTGGCGATGTTCTGCCAGCCCGTCGCCGTGGAGCGGGTCATGCCTGCGGCCGTCGGCGCGAAATCCACGCCCGAGCTACACAGTTTTCCGATTAGCTTGAAATCCATTTTCTTACCCTCAGAATGAGTTCCCTATCGGCGTTGTCTGTGACGCCTATCCCTGTCTGGAAGAAAAGCTGGGGCAGGGAGGATAAGGCACCCGCCCCCGAAGTGTTGGGCACTCCGCAGACACTTATGAGTTCGGAAGTCGGATTCTTCGGCGAACAATTTCTCGGCTGCGACATCAGCCGTCATTTGGGCAATCCGCACGAGCAACAGTTCTTTTGTACCCACGCAAATTTGCTGTGACCCTGCCAGCCTAGATTGTTCGGATTGGTTGACAGGGGCGAATCTCCTATGCGCCGTGGGGCGGTCGCCCCTGTCACGAGATGACCCGCCCGCGCCGGACGCTACCGAAGACTCTTGGTTATAATTATCGGTTTCTGGAAAAATTCCGGGTCTTTTTCGCGTTGCCTCATGCTGCACCTCGCCGGGGAACCCGCGTCGCCCGCCCGCGCCCCGGGGCGTACAATCGCAGCACGGGTAATCCCTGCGAAGTGCATGGACTGCGGCGAGACCATCGACTCCCACGATTGGGTGCTGTGCTCGGGCTGCGGGTAACCCGATTCACCGCCACCCTTTCTCTTCGGGGCCTGCCCGGCGAGGAGGCCCTGTGCTCGGACTGCGCCATCGGCGTGTTCGAGGACGAGCGCCCGAGTCGGACGCCTCAGCCACCGCAATCGCGGGGCACATCGAGAGGCACATCCTGAAATCGAGGCGTACCTAACCGAAGACCCGGCACGCCTCGTGCCTGTCCCCCCTGCATCGACTTCAATTGAGGCTGGCCGGGGCTGGCCGCTGCGCGTTGGACTTTTTATGTAACCTCGAATATAATATTGCTAACCTTGAAACGGCACACAGGCTTGCTGGTCACGGAATGAACGCCGCCAACAACAAGTGACCCGAGGTGCTCCGAGTAGGGCGGGAAACCGAAACACGTTCGGTGCCCCAAACCTGAACCCCGCAGTGGGTCAGGGCGAGACCACTACCGGAGCGGCAGCCCCCACCTAAGAACCTGCCTTCGTGAATTTCAATCACGGAGGCACGGTCACATGTATTCCCGAAAAGCAGACTGCAATCATCCAGTCCGAAGTCGCATAGACCTGAAAAACGGCGACGGCTTCCACTGCGATGAATGCGGCTCAAACATCAAGGTAGTACCTATTGGAAGCGAACCAAGGACGAACCCCCAAACCGAACAGAAGTCGGTTTCACCGAAAGCCGAGAAGGTGTCAAAGGCGACGACCAAGTCGATTCGTCTGAACGTCGACGAGAAGGTACGTGCGCAAAAGGACGATGCCAAGCAGCGCAAGGAATGGCTGCGAGGCGTCGAGTCCAACGCCAAGCGACTCGTAAAGAACATCGAGGAGGCCAAGGCGTTGGTCGAACAGGCGCAACTCCTGCACCGCAAGTTTAAGGACGCGGTCAGCGAATCTCTTCCACTTCTGGAGAACGTGCGCTACGGATTCGCACACCTTCGGAAGGGCGAGTCCATCATGGGAGAGACCACCGGCCCGGCGTGGTCATTGCGGTACCTCAACGTCAGCTATGACTACCTGTGCAGAGTCATTAACAAACTCAATGGCAAGACCTCGCTGCTTCTCACGGACGGAACGAAAGTGATTGCGCCGTCCCCGGAGGAAGAGGCGACTGAGACCATCGTTGACCTTCCCGCAGTACCAGATGCGAAAGACGAGGAAGTGACCGACGCGAAAGAGCAGCAGCAAGGCCCCACTGAATCAGTACAACGGCGGAAGGACGGCACTGTCATTCCGCCTGCCGTGTACGGCCCCGCCGACGCTATCAAGGACATCAAGACGTTCGTGGACAGCGTCGTGAAGCACATGAGTCCAATGGACAAGGGAATTGTCTACCGTTCCCTCGCCATTGAAATTGATGACCGACTCGATGAGGTAGGTATCGTGAAGCAAGCAGCGGTGGGAGTTGTCATCGAGGGGAAAGGTGTGCCAGCCAATTAAGGCTGGCGCACCTTCCTGAACACCCATGGAAAACAGCAAAATCAACTGGACTGACCACACGTGGAATCCTTGGATTGGCTGCCGCCATGTGAGCGCGGAGTGCGACCATTGCTACGCCGACACGATGGTAACCAATCGCATGGGCCGCGACTTCTCAGTCGTGCAGCGCACCAAGACATGGAAGGAACCGCACAAATGGAATCGCAAGGCCCCGCAGCTTGCGGCCGAACTCAGCAGACGAGTCCGAGTCTTCTGCGCGAGCCTGACCGACTTCTTCATACAGGATGCCGACGAATGGCGCGACGAGGCTTGGGATGTCATCCGCCAGTGCAGCGAAATGGACTGGCTTATCCTTACCAAGCGCCCGCAGCTAATTCCTCGCCGCTTGCCAGCCGATTGGGGCACCGGCTGGCCGCATGTGTGGCTCGGGACAACATGCGGCGTGCGGTCATCGTATTCGCGGCTCGATACCCTGCGCTCGATACCGGCGGAGGTTCGGTTCATCTCGGCGGAGCCGCTTCTGGAATCCTTGGCTGACATCGACCTCACCGGCTTCCACTGGTTGATAGCCGGGGGCGAGTCCGGCTCGGGATTCCGTCCGATGAAGGAAGAATGGGCCGTCGAACTGCGGGATATCTGTGCCAAGTCTTGGGTCGGATTCCACTTCAAGCAGCATTCAGCATTTCAGCCGGGGCATGACGCAGAATTGTGCGGCCGACGATACCACGAACCGCCGCTTGTCCAAATTGTGCAGTCTGCGGAGAAATTGCAGGAACAGAATCGACAAGGTCGTGAACATACGCAGAAAGGCGGGCAAATGAAAATAGTCCCGCTGCATCTCAGGCAGGCGAACGAACTCGTGGCGAAATGGCACCGTCACCACAAGCCTATTAAGGTCGCGAAGTTCGGCATCGGGGCCGTGGACGACAATGGTGAACTGGTCGGGGCGGCAATCTGCATGAGACCCGCGACGCAGGCCCTCGACGACGGCAAGACTCTCGAAGTCTGTCGTCTGGTCACCAAAGATGCCGACGACGTGCGCAAGTCCTCGGTGTGCTCAATCCTCTATGGGGCTTGCGCCCGCGTCGCCTCCGAGATGGGTTATGAAAAGATTCAGACCTACATCCTTGACGAGGAACCCGGAACGTCACTTCGCGGCGCAGGTTGGAAACTGGAAAAGACAGGCTGCGGTGGGACACCACGAGCCACGAGGCGCGGCAAGGATGTCTCCGATATCTGGGACGCTACAACACTGAAAACGAAGCAAAGATGGGCAAAGATTCTCGACCCGAAGGCGGTGAAGGCCCGGAAACCGGGCTGGGACGAAGCCGACATTGTTCAGGACGAGCGGAGTATTTATCTGCGCCTTCGATACTGACTGCTGCAAATTTGCAGTGAAGCCTCGAATTCAGGGAGGCATCGCCGATGAAGATAACTGTCAGGCGCGGCCCATATCGCTCTGCGTCCTTCTCGCTTTTGGAATAACTTTTTCGGACGTTGGGTGGGTACGTGCCCGAGCAGGTGGTTCGCTTCGACCCGTTTATTGCCTATGGCCGCGCTCCACATCTCGACCTGCACCTTTGAACGGGCGCTGCTGCCCGCCATCGCTGGTTCGTGCCCTCCCCATTTCATTCGGCTCAAGCAGCCCGCTGTCGATGCTTATATTTTGCGACTCCGCTCTCGGCCTCTCTCGTCATTGGCAGGTCTGTTCTCGGAATCAGATTTTCAATAGCCGAGGCGGGGAGGCGCACGAGGTAACCGATGCGCACTACCGGCAGTCGGCCACGCTTAATCCATCGGTAGACGGTGTTCGGCGTGACTCGCAGGATTGTAGCGACTTCTTGGACGGTCAGAAGCTTTGGAGCCATTGCGTGCCTCTTCGGGTTGAACCTGCCCGAAGCGACACGCACTAGGGTTCGGCGTGAACTTCTTCTTGGCTTTCCGAGTGACGTTACACGCGCTAGCGTTCGCCGCCTTCTGTTTCACTCGGCAGCGCCGGTGGTCGGCGCTCTGTCATCGGCGAATCGCTCGCCTTCGCCTCTGATTAGATTTTATGCAGAAGGAGCCGGGAGCCTCCAACGCACAGCCCCCACCCCTCGGCAAACTCTTTATGCTGCTGCTGCGTTGACCTGCTTGCGCAGCGTGGGGTCGGTACGCTTGACCGCCCGCAAGTAAGACATCGTCGTTTCAATGTCGGCGTGGCCAAGCAGCTTTTGAATGGTATAGATATCCACACCAGCGCGACAAAGGCTCGTCGCATACAGAACTCTGAAGCTGTGCATCGGCTTCTTCGCAACCGTGACCCCTGCCCGATTTGCGACGCGTTTTATGACCCGGTCAATGTGGATGTCCGGCTTCCCATCCTTTCTCGGGAACAGCAGCGAGCCGCACAGCGTCGGCACGTAGGATTCGAGGGCCTCAATAAGCGCGTCGTTGACCGGAATGATGCGCTCCTCACAGTCCTTCGTGCGGAATCCCAATGCGAGCTTTGACCGCGTGCGGATTGTTTTTTCCGTGAAATTGATGTCACCTTTTTCGGCGTGGACGATTTCGCCCTTGCGGAATCCCGTCCCTCTCGTGAACAGGACAAGGACGCGCTCCTTGTCGGTCTTGCACGCGGCGACCATCTTCCGAACGTCCTCCTCAGTGTTCGGGTCGTACTCATTGTGCTCCGCCTTCGGGAAGTCAGTCGGCTTTACGACGGCGTGCTTGTCGCGGCGCTTTAGGAACGTATACAGGTACATGAACAGGTTCTTCGTCGTGTGCTTCGACTTGTATCTCTTCTCGCAGGCCGCTTTGAAATTCATTACGCAGGCTCGACCGATTTCGTCCACGTACTCCACCTTGCATCCCTGCTGAAACAGCTTGAGCGCGTGGCTATAGGCGTCGTAGGTTTTCGGGCGCTTGTGCTCTTGGACTTCATCGAGATACTCGGCGGCCGCGTCGGCGAGTCGGATGCGTTCCGTCACGACTTGCTTCGGTTCCTCGACGACCGCAACGCCCAGAGATTTGGCTTTCAGGGCCGCTTCCGTTCGCCGCATCGCATCCAGAGCCTTTGTCGCATCGGTTCCGACAGGTTTCAGGCGGCGCTTGCCGTTCTCGGTGTACCGGAGGTAATAGCCAAGCGTCCGTTCGACCGGCACTTCCTTGCCACGAATAACGGCGACGCCCTGGCTTGATTTTTCCGTTGGGGGCGAATGCAGGACTCACGAAGGGATACTTGCGGTCGCCCGCCTTTACTTTCACTCTCACTTGCAGCTTGACCCTGCTCATGTGCTTTTCCTTCCGATGAATAGTACTGAGCGAAAGGAAAAAGCATCCGGCCTACATTTGAGAATCTGGCAAAGTGCTCAAAAAAAGTGGCAACAGTGCTCACAAAAGTGGCAACAGATTCTCGCAACCCCAAGGTTCTATTGGCTTTCTGAAGGTGTGGTAGCGATACCGGGAGTCGAACCCGGATTTTGGCCTTGAGAGGGCCACGTCCTAACCTTTAGACGATATCGCCGATGAATCACATCCGCCGGACGTCGCAGCAAATCAAACTGCCGCGCCGCGCGAATGCATCCCAAAGATTCTGCCACGCCCCTACAACCCGCGCAAGCCAGCCCAGCACGAACGCCCGCCGATTAGAGCATTTGTGGCGCCGCGCTTCACTCCGCCATATCCCGTCGTTAAACACCGACAATCCGCACAGTGGCTCGCCCCCCACTCCGTCGTAGGGGAGGGTCTTCAGCCCTCCCGCAGTTCGGCCCCGCCTTTCGGCCCCAGACCAAGTTTGCCCATTGCCAAATCCGCTTCGCAAGCGAACAATGAATACGATGCGAATCGTCATGCCACAATCGCACCCACATCTGTCCCTCGAAGAACTCCTCAACAGCATCACCCACGGCATCGGCCTGGCCCTAAGCATCGCCGGCTTCGTCGTGCTACTCATCCTAGCCGCCGCTCGCGGCACCTCCTGGCAAATCGTAAGCTGCGCCATCTACGGCACGACGCTAGTAGCCCTCTACGCGGCCTCGACGCTCTATCACGGCATTCCCGCGCCCACGCTCAAGCGCGCACTCCGCATCCTGGATCACTCCGCCATCTATCTACTGATCGCCGGAACTTACACGCCCTTCCTGCTAGTCAATCTACGCGGCCCGCTAGGCTGGACGCTCCTGGCCGTAGTCTGGACGCTAGCCACAGCTGGCATCCTCCTGAAATTCTGGTTTGTAGAGCGCCTCCCCATCCTCTCGACGCTAGTCTATCTACTAATGGGCTGGCTAGCCCTCGCAGCCATCAGACCGCTAATCGCCGCAGTCCCTCACAGCGGCCTCGCCTGGCTCCTCGCCGGCGGCGCCCTCTACAGCTTCGGCGTAGTCTTCTACGCCTCCAAGAAAATCCCCTACGCCCACGCCATCTGGCACGTCTTCGTAATCGCAGGCAGCATCTGCCACTACGTAGCAGTAGTAGTTTGCGTAATCAAGATGTAGCAAGATGTAGCTCACCTCTTCAGAGGTGAGGCCTTTCGCTTTTGTTTTGGTTTTGGTTTTGGTTTTGGTTTTGGTTTTGCCTTGGCCTTTGCTTATGCTTTCCGCCTTTTCCAAGCTCAATAGAAATGGCCGCCCGTCCCTGCAGCGGCCATCGTTATTACCCCCACGTTCCACACGATTTCTCTGTGACTCTCTCTGTCCCCCCGCTGCAAGCAACTATGTTTTTCGCGCAGCCAGTGCCGTAAGCGCCGGAATCGAAACCGACACAGTCACCGAAAGCTCCGGCGGCTGCGTGCCGCTCTGGATCCCTTTTGCAAGCATTTCAATCGCCTGTCCCGCAAGCGGAGGAATATGAATCGTCGCCGCGAGCAGCCCATTGCGCACCCACGTCTCACCAGCTTTCGGGACGCCATCGCAACCCGCAAACGGCAAGCGCAGCCACGCATCGCGCTCCTCTTTATCGGAGATCTCCTCAAACGCTCTCCGCGCTCCCATCGCCATCGAGTCATCCTGCGCAGCAACAAGATTGAACTCCGCGCGTTGCGAGGTCGCCAGATTCAACCACGAACGAACCGCCCGCTGGGCACTCTCCTCCGTCCACTGCCCCTTCAACGTTCGCAGCCGGATTCCCGCCGGCTTCGTTTCCATCATCCCGGAAGTACGTTTCTTAGCCGAGGAGCTGTGCGAAGGCCCTTCGATATAAAGTATGGAGCCGCCATCCGGAAGCAACGCAGCAAATTGTCGCCCTTGAATTCTGCCAATCTCAACGTGATCGGAGCTAAGCGTGAAGATGGGTGCAGTCGCGCCGCTGCGGAGTTCCGAAATGTAGGGCGAAGCCCGGTTCAACACCGCCCAACCCACTCCGGCATCGCGCGCTGCCCCAGCCACGCGCGGCAGTGCGTCGGTGCCAACCGGTTCAAACACGATTCCATCCGGCCGCGTCGCCACAGGACTTTGCAGCGCCTTCAAAATCTGCGTGCTCTGATTTACGGCATCATTCTCCGCATAGCAAACCTCCACATCGATGCCCAATTTCCGCGCCGCCTCTTCCGCCGAAGAAGCCTGTTCGATTTGGAAGTCGTTCTCGCGAGTCGGCAGCGAGACCAGTATCTTGAGCTTTTTCATCTTGCCCGCGCCTATTCTTGGCCTCGACTAACGATATACCCCCGCGCCATCCGATCTCCCGGATACCGGCAAAGAGTTTCGCCGCCCGCAATCCCCATTTCGCGCTAGCCAAGAAGCCACCAAGCCAGCTCGTCCTCACTGAGCTCGGCGTGTTTCGCCGCACTAAAGGCGACGGCCTCCGCACCACCCGTTTGAATAGTGCCATCGGCTACATCACGCCAAAGGACACGCTCGCCGGGCATCAGCAGGAGATTCAGGCCCAGCGGGATCGGAAGTTGGAAGCCACGAGGGAACACCCGAAGAATCTCCGCCAGCGGGCCGCGTGACGCAGGAAACGGATTACTTCTGGTTAGCCGACAATACTCTCAGAACTCTGTTTGTGCGAGTATCGCAGGTCCGCCCCTCTGGGGAAGGAAGATGGAATGCTAGGAAGCGCGACCCGGAAGCAAATGACAGCGGTCGAAGCGAGAGAGTTCTATGGGCAAGCAGCTCGCAAGGCGTGAACTATTTCAAGAAATCAAGGTGGAGCGGGAGGCGCTGAACACGCTTCTCAAGCAGATCAAGCCTCGGCAGATGACGCTGCCAGGTGTTACCCCTGGCGGATGGTCTGTAAAGGACATACTGGCCCACGTCGTGGGCTGGCAGGGGCGAATCTTGAAATGGCATGAAGCAGAGCAGCGAGGTGAAACCCGGCCGTACCGGCACCCGGATTGACGTGGGGGGATTTGAAACGCTTCAACGAATTAATTTAGCAGGAGCACCGCCGTCGTTCCCTCAAGGCGGTGTTGCTGGACTATGAGGTCTTTCACAACCGCATGATCGACCTCATCGAATCCACCCCCGATGCAGACTTGGTCGCGGTGGGACGGTTTAAGTGGATGGGGCCGACCTGGACGCTCAGTGACTATTGCCGCGCGGAGACTGCAAGCCATTACCGTTGGGCGCGCAAGTGGATTCGCCGCTGGAAGCGTGCACAGGACAAGATCTGACCATATGTCAGACTACTCATCCTTATAACAGGCTTAGAAGTCTCAGCAGCCACCCCAGAGAAAATCACCCAACTAGTATCAAAGAGCGTCAAGTTCATGTAGCTCACCTCTTCAGTGTACGGTGCCAGGACATCCTTTACACTCGTTGCCAATACATCCTTTACGCCTAGGAGTTAGAGTTTCCGGCCAGGAGGCCGGAAACCATGGGGTGGAAGAGGACGAATGTGAGCGAGCAGCGGATGCAGTTCGTGATTCGAGCGGCGAGTGGACAGGAAGAGATGGCGGCGCTGTGCCGGGAGTTCGGCATTTCGCGTCCGACCGGTTATTTGTGGCGGCGCCGGTACCAGCAGGGGCGCAGTCTCACAGCGCTTCTCGAGCAGAGCCGGCGACCGCATCGTAGCCCGCGGCAGACGCAGGAGTGGAAAGAGGAACGCGTGGTAGATCTGCGCCAGCAGACGGGCTGGGGTGCGAAGAAGTTGCGGGTGCTGCTGCGTGACGAGGAGCAGCTCCCTCTGCCGGTGCGCACGATTCACCGCATTCTGGAGCGGCGCGGCTTGATCGCCGCCGGAGTGCACGGGCCGGCACCGACGCGCTTCGAGCGCTCGGCACCGAACGAATTGTGGCAGATGGACAGCAAGGGAAAGTATCCGTTGCGCGACGGGGAGTGTCATCCGTTGTCGATCATCGATGATCACAGCCGCTTCGCGGTGGGGCTGTATCCGTTGCGCGAGCTGCGGACCACAGAAGCGTATCCCTGTTTGGTGCAGACGTTCGAGCGCTATGGCGTTCCGGAGGCCCTGTTAATGGACCGCGGAGCGTTGTGGTGGTCGGCGAGCAATGGGTGGAGTCTGACGAAATTATCGGTGCGCTTGATCGAGCAGGGGATTCGGCTGATCTACGGGCGGGTGTGCCATCCGCAGACGCAGGGGAAGGTGGAGCGTTTCCATCGCACGTTGGGCGCGGCGCTGAGACATCGCGGAGTGCCACAGTGGTTCGCGGAGTGGAAGCCGGCGTTGGGACAATTTCAGCACGACTACAACGAGCGGCGGCCACACGAAGCGCTGGCGATGCAGCGGCCGGTGGATCGGTACAAGCCGAGTCGGCAAGCGTATCGAGCGCAGCCGGTGGAATGGGAATATCCGGAAGGAAGCGAAGTGCGGCGACTGAACACGCAAGGGAGCATGGCGGAGGGGAACGCGCGATGGTACGTGTGCAAGGCGCTGGCCGGAGCGCGCGTGCGCGTGGAGCGGTTCGAGGGGAAACTGCTAGTCAGCTACCGGCACATGTGGGTTCGTGAGATCGATGTACAGACGGGCGCGAGCCGCGCGTTAGTGGTGAAGCGAACCGAGAGCGCCGGCGTCGCCGCGGAGTGGACTCCTCCGGTCGCCCTACGGGCTCCCTGCGAAGTCCACTCCGCACCCCCGGAAGAACCGGAAGAGAAAACCGAAGTGTAAAGAACGTGTTGGCAACCACTGTAAAGGATGTCGTGGCAACAAACACTTCAGAGGTGAGGCCTTTTGCTTTTGCTTTTGCTTCTGCTTTTAATTTTAATTTTGGTATTGGTGTTTGTGTTGGTGTTGGTCTTGCTCTATGGTTTGCTCTGTGGCATCCGTCTAACGCCGAGAAGCCTCAAGCTGCCTTGCTCTTCCCAATGACTTTCTTAATCCGCTCAAAAGCCCAATCAATCTCCTCGCGCCGAATAGTCAACGGCGGCGCAATGCGAATCACTCTCTCATGCGTTTCCTTGCAAAGAATCCCCTCATCCTTCAGCGATTCACAATAAGGCCGCGCCGCCGTCCGCATCTCAATCCCAATCCACAACCCGATGCCGCGCACTTCCTTCAAATCCGGACTCCGCAAAGTCTGAAGCAGTCCAAGGAAATAAGCCCCGGATTCCGCCGAGCGTTCCACCAATTTCTCTTCTACGAGCACTCGCAAAGCCGCCCGCGCCACCGCACAAGCCAGCGGATTCCCGCCAAAAGTGCTGCCGTGATCGCCCGGCTGGAAAACTCCAAGAATCTCCCGCGAAGCTAGCACCGCCGACACCGGATAAAATCCGCCAGCCAGCGCCTTACCGATAATCACCACGTCCGGCCGAATCCCCTCGTGCATGTAAGCAAAAAGTTTCCCAGTGCGTCCCAATCCAGATTGAATTTCGTCAACCATCAACAACACGTTATTGCGCTTGCAGATCGCAGAAACTTCCTTCAGATAACCAGCGGGGGGAATAATAATCCCCGCCTCGCCCTGAATCGGCTCCACAAGAAACGCGCAAGTATTTGGCGTGATCGCATCGGCAAGCGCACGCGCGTCACCGAAAGGCACCACCTTGAATCCCGGCGTGAACGGCCCAAACCCGTCGCGGTACTGCGCGTCGGTCGAAAAACTAACAATCGTCACTGTGCGCCCATGAAAATTATTCGCGCAAACGATGATCTCCGCCCGGCCCTCCGGAATGCCCTTCACCTTGAAGCCCCATTTGCGCGCCGCCTTCACCGCCGTCTCGACAGCCTCCGCGCCGCTGTTCATCGGCAGCACCATCTCGAATCCAGTCAAATCGTGCAGGTCCTTGTAAAGCAGCGGAAGCTGATCGTTGCGGAACGCCCGCGAAGTAAGCGTCACCTTCTGCGCCTGTTCGATCAGCGCCCGAAGGATCGCCGGATGGCAATGCCCCTGATTCACCGCCGAATACGCCGCGAGGCAATCGAGATAACGCTTCCCGTCGGTGTCATGCACCCACACACCTTCAGCACGCTCGATGACCACATCCAGCGGATGATAGTTATGCGCCCCGTAAAGGTCTTCCAGCTCCATCAATTCCCCAGCATTCAGTTTCTCGTCAGCAACGATCGAAGTGTTCATAATTCACTCTCGGTTGTGTTCATCTCTCTAATCCGTTGCACTAGTTTAGGCGCTTACACTGCGACTTTCTGCCGACTGGTCACGCCTCGCGGAACTTTTTCCTCGACCGGAAAGATGTGCGTCCCGGCCGTCCCTTCCACAGCATTGCAAAGCGATTCGCACGAACAAATAATCGCTTCACGTCCCCCACTCCGCAAAAACTGTGACACCGCCTCAATCTTCGGCCCCATGCTCCCTGGAGCAAAATGCCCCTCGCGCGCGTACTCCTCGAGTTGCGCCGCGTCGATCGAGCGGAGCGCCTTCTGCGAAGCCTTCTTGTAGTTCAGATACACATAGTCCGTATCCGTCTCAATCACAAACAACCCGAGGTGCAGCCTGGAAGCCAGCAAAGCCGAGGTGCGATCTTTATCGATCACCGCTTCCACGCCCACAAGGCTGCCGTCTTTCCACGCCACAGGTATTCCGCCGCCCCCGCACGCAATCACCAGAACTCCGCATTGCACCAGGCGCTTAATCGCTTCCCACTCGACGATCTCCAAAGGCTGCGGCGAAGGCACCACACGCCGGTAGCCGCGCTTCGAGTCCTCCACAATCGTCCATCCAAACAATCGCCGCCGTTCTTCCGCTTCCTCCGCGCTGTAAAACGGCCCCACAGGTTTCGCAGGATGGCTCATCGCCGGATCATCCGGCGACACCACAACTTGCGTCACGACCGTCACCACCGGCACGCTCAATCCCGCGCGCTTCATCTCATTCGTCAACGCCTGCTGCAGCAAATATCCCATCGTGCCTTGCGTAGAAGCGTCGCAAACATCCAGCGGATGCCCCGGCACCTGCCCGGTCGCGCGTTCGCATTGCAGCAACTCCGCCCCGACCTGCGGCCCATTCCCATGAGTGAGCACGATCCGATAACCATCTCGCACCAGGCGCACAACCTGCTCGGCAACATGCCGCGCATTCACAACCTGCTCAGGATCAGTCCCGTGCTCCCCGGGACGTATCAGAGAGTTTCCGCCGATCGCAAGCACCATGCTTTTCATGTCAACCCCTGGCCTAAACTCCGACGAAATCCAAAGCCGGCGCCGGCCGCATCGCCGCCACAGGCACGGATTTCATCAATTCCACCAAAATCGCCTTCTGCACATGCAAGCGGTTCTCCGCCTGCTGAAACACCACCGAATGTTCCGAATCGATCACGCCCGAGCTAACTTCCTCATCGCGATGCGCCGGCAAGCAATGCATGAACAAAGCATCGCGCTTCGCCATCTCAAACAATTCCGCATCCACGCGGTAGCGCCCGAACGTCTGCTTGCGCACCTTGGCCTCGTCCTCCTGCCCCATGCTCGTCCACACATCCGCGTAAACAATATCCGCGCCAGCCACCGCCATCTTCGGATCGTTCGTCACCGCGATGATTCCGCCAGTCTGCGCCGCACGCCGCTCGGCCCAATCAATCGCCTCCGGCTTCGGTTCATAACCCTTCGGCGTGGCGATGCAAACTTCCAATCCAAGCTGCGCCCCGCCAAACATCAACGAATGCGCTACGTTATTCCCGTCTCCCACGTAAGCCAGCTTCAATTTCTCGAGCTTCCCCTTCACTTCCCAAATCGTCAGGAAATCCGCCATCGCCTGGCAAGGATGGCTGAAATCGGAAAGCCCGTTGATAACTGGGATATCGGCATGAAGCGCCAATTCCTCCACACGTTCATGCGCAAACGTGCGAATCATGATTCCCTGCACCATGCGCTCGAGCGTCTTGGCCACATCATGAATCGATTCGCGCTTCCCCAAATTGATATCCGACGGCGAAAGATAAATCGAATTCCCGCCGAGCTGATGAATCCCCACATCGAAGCTCACGCGCGTCCGCAGCGACGGCTTCTCAAAAATCATCGCCAGCGTCTTGCCGTGCAGGGCATCGTAAAAACGCATTGGGCGCGCCTTGATCTGTCGGCCCTGCATGAGCAAATATTCCATCTCCGAAGGAGACAAATCCCGCAGAGAAATAAAATCTCTGATATTCATGGCTACACCTTCGCTGGCGCGTGCTCCCGCGCAAACTCCGCAATCACTTCCGCAAGTCCCGGATGCGTAAGTTCTTCCACTTCGTAGCTGACGCGCAGATACGGCTTGGACAGCCTGATCACCCGCGCCAAATCAATGGGCGTGGCAACCAGCACCAGGTCGCACGGCACGCGATTGATCGTTTCCTCGAGCTCGTGCCTCTGAATCGAGCTGTAACCCATCGCGGGCAGCAGATTCGTCAATTGCGGAAACTTCGCAAATGTGCTCTGGATCGATCCCACCGCATACGACCGCGGGTCCACCAGCTCCGCCGCGCGAAATTCCCGCGCCGCAACCACGCCAGCTCCATACGACATCTCGCCGTGCGTGAGCGTCGGCCCATCTTCCACCACCAACACGCGCTTCCCGGCAATCAATTCCGGCGATCCCACAAAAACGCGGCTGGCCGCTTCCAGAATCTTCGCCTTGGGATTATTCGCGCGGATATTCTGCCGCACGGTATCCACGGCAATCGCCGACGCCGTATCGACTTTGTTGATCAGCACCACGTCCGCCCGCCGCAAATTCACTTCGCCGGGGAAGTAAGTCAATTCGTGCCCCGCCCGGTGCGGATCGGCCACCACAATTTCAAGATCCGAAACGTAGAATGGCGTGTCGTTGTTCCCGCCATCCCACAAAATCACGTCCGCTTCCTTTTCCGCCTGCCGCAAAATCGCTTCGTAATCCACGCCGGCATAAACCACCGTTCCCTGGCAAATATGCGGCTCGTATTCTTCGCGCTCTTCAATCGTACATTCCTGCACGTCGAGATCTTCCATCGTCGCAAAGCGCTGCACCGCCTCCGCCGCCAAATCTCCATAAGGCATCGGATGGCGCACCACCACCGGCGTCAACCCGTTCTTCCGCAACGCCGCCGCCACCAGCCGCGATACCGGGCTCTTCCCGCAACCCGTCCGCACCGCGCAAACCGAAATCACCGGCACCTTCGACTTCAGTTGCGTATGCGCATTCCCCAGCAGCCAGAAGTCCGCGCCCGCCGCCACGGCCCGCGACGCTAGGTGCATCAAATTCACATGCGAAATATCGCTGTACGAAAAAACGACGGCATCCACATGCTTGTCAACGATCTCCGCCTCCAGGCTATGCTCCGAAAAAATCGGTATCCCATCGGGATAGAGCGACCCAGCCAACACCGCCGGATAGCGCCGGTTGGCAATACCCGGAATCTGCGCCGCCGTAAAGCCCACCACCCGGAACTCAGGCTTATCCCGGAAAACCACGTTAAAATTGTGAAAATCGCGTCCAGCAGCACCAATAATCAGTATGTTTTTCATGGCGAGCCACTCCTCAGTAGCGCAACCTATGCTCGCCTCAAACCCCCATGCGCGGCTGTGACACCCGTCACCCCGCATTGTGACGCCGCCACACGTAGCTCATCTCTCTAAATGTAGCAAATTATTAGAAACACCCTTAACTGCCAGAAAAAACTTGATCGACCACCCTTCTAATCGAGACAAAAATCGCCTTTTTACTTCGCGCAGTTCCGACGGTGGGCGGTCGGTTGCGTGGGGAGAGGGCCGAACGACGGAGCCGAACTGCAGATTCCTCCCTGCGGTTCGGAATGCCAACCGTAGGACGGGGGCCGAAAGCCGGGCGGGAGTAAACGCCCACCCCTACAACCGAATCAGCGTTCGCTAGCAGGCGGCGACTACTTCGCGGCAATCGCGGCAGCGGAAAGCGAAGCTCGAGTTCAGTTTCATCCACGCGAGCCAGCAGGCCGTGCAGCCAGCCCTCGATCGCGACTCACATTCGG
The DNA here is from genome assembly GCA_963841235.1 of uncultured Acidobacteriota bacterium. Classification (GTDB taxonomy): domain Bacteria; phylum Acidobacteriota; class Terriglobia; order Acidiferrales; family UBA7541; genus Palsa-147. The sequence continues at coordinate 30,537 of CAWJBU010000011.1, forward strand.
CGCAGTATTCATCGGTCGGCAGCGGGGCCTCACTCAGATAATCCTGCAACGGCACCTGCGCGTGGCACTGGCTACATTCCAACATCTCGGACATGGAAGCCACCTCGCTTTCGGGAATATCCAGGCGCAGCTTCTTGGTGTAGAGACGCAGCACGCGCTCGGCGATGTGCTCCGCGGTCAGCCCGAAGGTTTGAATCAGTTCCCAGGGCTTTCCGGAAAGGCCGAAGCGATCCTCGACGCCGATCATGTCGAACTGCAGCGGCCGCTCGAAATCATTTCGCTCGCGCAGAATGGCGCCGGCGATGATGTTGCCGAAGCCGCCCTTTTGATGTTCTTCGGCGGTCACGACGATTTGGGTTTCCGCGGCGGCGGCGAGTAGCGCGTGCGTGTCGAGCGGCTTGATGGTGTGCATGTTGAGGACGCGCGTCTCAATGCCGAAATCTTCTTTCAGCAGCCAGGCGGCGCGCATGGCTTCTGGCAGCATGGGGCCGCACGCGACGATGGCGGCGTCTTCGTGCTCGTTGACGTAATTGCTCGCGAGCACGGTTTCGAACGCGTCGATGAAGCGCGGCTGCGGCCCGCGGTAGCGGATGACGTTGGCGACGCCGAATTGATACGGCGTTTCCGCGGTGGTGACGACCGGCGTCGCTTCGCGCGCGAAGCGCAGATAGACCGGCCCGGGAACATCGAGCAGGCAATGGCGCGTGGCCTTCTCGGTTTCGGTGGAATCGCATGGCGCTTCGACGTGCATATTGGGCAGGATGCTCATCAGCGAAATTTCTTCGAGCGATTGATGCGTCGCGCCATCCGGTCCCACGGAAATTCCGCCGTGAGCGCCGGCGATTTTCACGTCGAGATTGTTGTAGCAGACGGTGGTGCGGAGCTGATCCCACGCGCGGCCGGAGGCGAAGACGCCGTAGGTGCCGGTGACCGGAATGAAGCCTTCTTTGGCGAGTCCGGCGGCGACGCCCATCATGTTCTGTTCGGCGATTCCGACGCTGAACACGCGGTCTTTGCGCTCGGGATGCTTGGCGGCGAAATCGGAGATGCGGATCGAGCCGGAAATGTCGGCTTGAATGGTGCAGACGCGGGGATCTTGTCCCGCGGCTTCGAGGCCGTGGCCGAAGCCCATGCGCGTCGGGTCCATGTCCACTTTCATGGTGTCGCGCGCGTTCCACCAGTAATTGCGATCGGCCATGGGCACGAGCTTGCGGGCGCCCTCGGTGGCGGCGTCGGCTCCTTCGCGCGCGGTCGAGAGCATGCGATCGACGCGCTCGCGCGGGACGGCTGGAGTGGCGAGTTCTGCGATTGCTTTTTCGAATTGCTCGCGATTCGGGGCGACGCCGTGCCAGCCGGCCTGATTCTCCATGAACGAAACGCCCTTGCCCTTCACGGTGTTCGCGACGATCACCGTGGGATTGCCGTGATGCGCGGCGGCGGCTTCGAACGCGCTGAGGATTTCGTCGATGTTGTGACCATCAATTTCGATCACGTTCCAGCCGAACGTGGCGTACTTCGATGCCAGCGGCTCGACGTTCATGACGTCTTTGACCCAGCCATCGATCTGCAAGCGATTGCGATCGACGATGGCGCAGAGATTGTCGAGTTTGTAGTGCGCTGCGGCCATCACTGCTTCCCAGACGCTGCCTTCCTGATGTTCTCCATCGCCCATGATGCAGAAGATGCGATGGGATTCGCCGCGCTGCCTGGCTGCGAGAGCGCTGCCTACCGCGACGCTGAGTCCTTGGCCGAGCGAGCCGCTGGAAATTTCGACGCCTGGGAGTTTCAGGCGATTGGGATGGCCTTCGAAGCCGGAGCCGAGGCGCCGGAGCGAAACTGTGTCTTCGAGCGGAAAATAGCCGGCGCGGCCGAGGGAGACGTACAGCGCCGGGGCTTTGTGACCGGCGGACCAGAAAACGCGATCGCGCTGCGGCCAGGTTGGATTTGCGGGGTCATGATTGAGCACGTTGAGGTAGACCGCGGCGGCAACGTCCATGATCGAAAGCGAGCCGCCCGGATGGCCGGAGCCTGCGGCATAGATATCGGCGATGGCGATGGCGCGCATTTCCTGCGCGGCCGCAAGGAGCTCTTCGCGATTCAGGCGGGGACCGCGGTGCTCGTTGGTGGGTTCCATAAGGCCTCCGGTGCAGGCGAAATTCGAGCTGCGAATCAAGATGTACTATGACTACATGCTTGGGGCGGAGTTTACTGTGACCCTAATCACGCAGCCCTGTGACGCCGGGGCGGTCTTTGCGGCGAATTGTTCACATGTCGGGTCGTGGATCGCTGGATTGCAAGCAGGCTGTGTTCGTTGACTTGGCTTCGGCCCACAACCTAAGATGTGCGCGCGATGGCGGATTCCTCCGCATTAATCGGCCGCACGATCTCCCACTTCCGCATCATCGAGAAGCTTGGCCGGGGCGGAATGGGTGTGGTTTACAAGGCCGAGGACGTAACCCTGCACCGATTTGTCGCTCTGAAGTTTCTTCCTGATGACGTAGCCAAAGACCCACAAGCGCTAGCTCGCTTCCAGCGCGAGGCACAAGCGGCGTCCGCACTGAACCATCCGAATATCTGCACGATCTACGAAATCGGCGACGAAAACGGCAAAGCGTACATCGCCATGGAGTATCTGGACGGTGTGACGCTGAAGCACCGTATCGCTGAACGACCGATGGAAACCGAGTTGATTCTATCCCTCGCCATCGAGGTTGCGGACGCGCTGGACGCCGCTCACAAGAAGGGCGTCGTCCACCGGGACATCAAGCCTGCCAACATCTTCGTGACTGAGCGAGGAAACGCCAAGATTCTGGATTTTGGTTTGGCGAAACTTCAAGCAAAGGCGGGGACGGATGCTGACGCGACGCTGTCTCAGGAGGCGCTGCAGTTGAGTACGCCGGGCGCGGCCATGGGCACGCTGGCGTACATGTCGCCGGAGCAGGCACGAGGGGAAGACCTTGATGCGCGGACGGACTTGTTCTCGTTCGGGGCAGTTCTCTATGAGATCGCGACGGGTCGGATGGCGTTCCCGGGGAATACGGCAGCCATCGTACACGAGGCGATTCTGAATCGCGCACCTGTTCCCGCGGGACGGTTGAAGCCGGAACTCCCGGCGAAGCTGGAGGAAATCACCAACAAGGCACTGGAAAAAGACCGTAAGCTGCGCTACCAGAGCGCGGCAGAAATTCGCGCCGACTTGCAGCGGTTGAAACGCGACACGGAGAGCGGCAAGGGTGCTGCGACGTCCGCAGAATCCCGGCCTCGGAAGCGCACGCTCCGGCTCCTGTGGAGCTTGCCCGTGATAGCCGTGCTCGCCGCTGCCGGGTTCTTGGCTTGGCACTACCTGCGCCCTCATGCATCAGGTGCCGCGACCATCCAATCGATAGCCGTGCTGCCGTTCGCCAATGCGAGCAAAGACCCGGAGATGGACTACCTCGGCGAAGGTCTCTCCGAGGAGATTACGAATTCCCTTTCCCGGATTCCCGACCTTCAGGTCACGGCCCACAGCACGGCATCTCGCTACAAGTCGAGGTTGGATGATCCGCAAGGTGTAGGACGCGAATTGCACATCGATGGCGTGCTGACGGGACGAGTGGCGGAGCACGGCAACGAACTCGACGTGGAGACGGAGCTGGTCAACGTTGCAACCGGGGCGCAACTTTGGGGAGAACGATATAGGCGCAGCATGAAAGACGCCGCGCTGCTGCAGGCGGCAATCACGACTGAGGTTGCCAGCCAACTGCGGCTACGGCTCAGCGGGAGTGAACGGGAGAGCATCGGGAAGGTCGGAACCCGTGACCCCGAGGCCTACCAGCTTTATCTCAAGGGCATTTACTTCGCGGATAAGTGGGCACAAGGGGATATGAAGGCAACAATCGAAGACTTTCGTCAGGCGATTGACCGAGACCCCAACTACGCGGCAGCTTACGCCGGGCTATCCACCGCTTATCTAAGTGCACAAATTCTCGGCGTGTTATCTCCTGAAGAATCGATGCCCAAGGCGAAGAAGGCAGCGCGGAAGGCATTGGCACTGGACGACTCGCTCGCCGATGCCCATGTCGCTATGGCGTATGTGAATTGGGACTACGACTACGATTGGAGCGCTGCCGACAAGGAATTCAAGCGGGGCATCGAACTGGCGCCGCGGAGCGGTGTCGTTTTCTACAATACCGATGTTCTCTCGAACTACTGCCAGGACTTGACCACAGCGGGACATTTGGAGGAAGGAATCGAGGAATGCCGGCGTGGGTTGGAGCGCGAGCCGCTTTCTTTCCTGGCCAATGAGGTCTTGGGCAGGAGTCTCTACTTCGCCCGCGGGTACGATGGGGCGGCTAAGCAGCTCCGCACCGCCGTTGAAATGGAACCCAACTATTGGTTGTCACATATGGTGTTGGGGATGACCTACGAACAGCAGGGCGATCTCTCCGGCGCCCTGGAAGAGCTTCAAAAAGCGAACAAGCTGGAAAGCGAAATGCCTTGGCCTCTTGCTCAGCTAGGCTACTTGTACGCCCGCTTAGGCCGAAAAAGCGAGGCTGAGCAAGTCCTGCAGGAGCTTGCCCGGCGGTCGGAGCACCGCTATGTCTCACCATATTTCTTATCGACAGTCTACGTTGGTCTCGGCCGGAAAGAGCAAGCCCTAACGTCCTTAGAGAAAGGTTACGCGGATCGCAGCATGTTAATGGTCTTAATCAAGGATGACCCCGAGTTGGACCCCCTGCGTTCCGAGCCCCGTTTCCAAGCTCTGCTGCGCCAGATGGGAATGGAGAAGTAAAATGCGCGGTCGGCCTGTGACGCCGTTCAGCAGTTCAGTTTTGGGCAGTGCAGTGCTGCTGGCGCCGAGTTTCAGAAAATTCTCGATCACAGCGGCATCGTGTGGAACTGCTGGACGGGAGCGTTGGCGCGCATCTGGGAGTGGCTCGCGCGAACGCCTAGGAGGCGCGAAACTCGCAGGGAGCCAACGCCGATGCGGCCCGCGTCCGGGCGCTCGCCGCCTACAAAGATTTTTTGCGCTGTGGAAAGACGTCGATCCGGACAGCGCCATCCTGAAAGAAGCCAAGGCCGAGTACGCGAAACTGCAATAATCTTCGCAGCTGTCGCTTCGGTCGGTCGTGTCAGTTGTCCAGCGCTGAAGCGCTCGTTCCCCGCATGAATGCGGGGGCTTCCTCAAGAACTTCAATGGGTATGAAAAGTGCGACATCGGTGCTCGCGCGCTTTCGTTGACTTGGATGTGTGCGCGGCCTAAGATTCGCCGGACATGGCAGAATCGCAACCAATGATTGGCCGGACAATTTCGCACTACCGCGTGGTGGAGAAACTTGGCGGGGGCGGAATGGGTGTGGTGTACAAGGCCGAAGACACGAAGCTGCACCGATTTGTGGCGCTGAAATTTCTTCCGCCGGATGTGGCGCGGGATGCGCAGGCGTTAGCGCGATTTGAGCGCGAGGCGCAGGCGGCTTCGGCGCTAAATCACGCGAATATCTGCACGATTTACGAAATCGATGAGCGCGATAGCGAATGGTTCATCGCCATGGAGTATCTGGAAGGGCAGACGCTGAAGCATCGGATTAGCGGAAAGCCGCTGCCGCTCGAGGAAGTGCTGGAGCTGGGAATCGAAATTGCGGACGCGCTGGATGCCGCGCACACAAAGGGCATCGTGCATCGGGACATCAAACCGGCCAACATATTCATCACCGCGCGCGGGCACGCCAAAGTGCTGGATTTCGGACTGGCGAAGACGCTGACGCCCGCGAGCACGCTTTCGATGCTGGCGTCGGAGGAAACCGCAGGAGATTTGGCGCCCGAACACCTGACCAGTCCGGGAAGCACGCTGGGAACGATTGCGTACATGTCGCCGGAGCAGGCACGCGCGCGGGAACTCGATGCGCGCTCGGACATTTTTTCGTTCGGGACGGTGCTTTACGAAATGGCCACGGGTGCGCTGCCATTTCGCGGCGAAAGCACCGCGGTGATATTTGAGTCCATCCTGAATAAAGCGCCGATTCCGCTGGTGCGCTTGAACCTCGATCTGCCGGCAAAGCTCGAAGAGATCATCGACAAAGCGCTCGAGAAGGATCCCGACCTGCGATGCCAGACGGCTGCCGAACTTCGCGCCGATCTGAAGCGACTGAAGCGCGATATGAATTCGAGCCGTCAGCCGGCGGCCGGAAAGAGCGAGGCGTCGAAGGCGCCTGCGGCTGGCGCGGCGCCGGCAAATAAATCGGTTGCGGTGCTGTATTTCGAAAATCAGAGCGGCTCGAAGGAAGACGAATATTTGCGCGACGGCATCACCGAGGACATCCTCACCGAGCTTTCCAAGATCCGTGGGCTGAACACTTTTTCGCGCCCCACCGTTCTGGCCTTCCGTGATAAGGCGGTGACTCCGACGCAGATCGGGCAGCAGCTCGGCGCGGCGTATGTGCTTACGGGCACTTTGCGCCGCGCGGGAGCGCGGCTGCGCGTCAACGCACAGCTCGTGGACACGCGCACCGATTTTCCGGTGTGGTCCGAGCGGTTCGATCGCGAGATGAAGGATGTTTTCGAAGTTCAGGACGAAATCGCGCGCAAGATCGCCGAGGCGCTGCGGGTGACGCTTTCGCCGCAGGAACTGGAGGCGCTGGCCGTCAAGCCCACGGAAAACCTGCAAGCCTACGATCTTTACTTGCGCGGGAAAAGATACGCGCGGCGGCAAACGCGGCAGGATCTCGAGTTCGCTTTGCAGATGTTCGAAAACGCGGTGGCCATGGATCCCAGTTTCGCGCTGGCCTACGCCGCCTGCGCGAACGCCTGCGCGATGTTCTACTGCAATTTCAGCCGCGACCTGGTGTGGGTGGAACGCGCGCGGGAAGCTTCCGGCAAGGCCGTGGCGCTGCGCTGGGACCTGCCTGAAGTGCAGGTGAGCCAGGCCTGGGTGCTGTACGCGGCCGACCTGCATGATGAAGCCGTGCGCATGGTCAAGAAGGCCATCGAACGCAAACGCGATTGTGAGGGAGCGTACTATCTGCTCTGCCGCTCGCTATTTGCTTCGGGACGGCACGAGGAAGTTCTCGAGGTGGCCGAGGCGGCGATTGAAGCGAGCGGTGAAGACTACAACGTTTATGTGCCGATCATAAACTCGACGGGCGCGACGCACAAAGAAGAGGCCAGGTTCAACATGTCGCGGAGATTTATCGCCGCGCTCGAGAATCATTTGAAGCAAGTGCCCGAGGATCCGCGGGCGCGCGTGCTGCTGGGCGTCAACTACGCGCGAATGGGGCGGGAAGACGACGCTCTGCGCGAACTCAACCTCGCCACCACTTTGCGCGCCAACGAAGCTTCGATTCTCTACAACGCGGCTTGCGCTTATTGCGATATGAAAAGAAAGCTGGAAGCCCTGGATGCTTTGCGTAAGGCTTGGGAAGCAGGTTTTCACGATGCGGTGTGGGCGCGGCGGGACCCGGCACTTCTGCTGCTTCACGGCGAGCCCGAATTCGAGAGGCTGTACCCGGAAAGGCCAGCTTCACCGACTGCCTCCGGAGCCCACTAGTTCAATTCGATCTGATCCTACACGTTTCGCTCATATTGGAGTCGCTTGCGCCGTCGCCTTACGGGGCGATAGCTTCAAAGCTCGCGCGGGGTATCAGGATTTTCTCGAGTTGTGAAAAGACGGCGACCCCGAGATCTCCATCCCGAAGGAAGCACAGGTATTGTGCCCGGAGCATTTGCCAGCGCGGCGCACAGCTAGGTATGAACAGCCCTCAGGGAACGGATTGCTCGGCGAAGGCTTGGGTGCCGTCGGGCGTGAATTCGAAACGCAGGGTCCAATCGCTTGGGCCGCTGCGCGATGGCGCAAATTTCCATTTCTGTGCGGCATCCAGAGCTAGATTTGCAAAATAGCTGCTGGGTCCCGGCGAATCGATGGTGGCATCGGTAACTTTGCCTGACGGGTCGACGCTCACCTTGATACCCACCCTCACCGTACCGCGGATCGTATCCAAGGATTTTTGCGGCACGTCGGGCAGGACTTGATGAATTACGCCGCTGCTGGCGGCTTTGGCTTCGGGAACTTTTGGCGCTTGCGCGGGCTGAGTTGGCGCAACGATCTGTGGAGGCGCGCTGGCGGCTGGCTTCTCGATCGGCGGCGTGGCCGGCTTCTCGATCGGCGGTTCGGATTTCTTTTCTGCGGGGGCTGCGCTTGCAACGGGCGGCTCCGATTTCTTTTCTGCGGGAGCTGCGCTTACGACCGGTCGGGGCTCGGGTGGCGACTTCTTCGATATTTTCTCGGTTGCTTGAGGAATCGGAGTGTCGCTCCGCGGGGATTCTCTCATCAATCTGCGGCTTACGAGGCCGATGGATGCTAGAAGGACAATCAGAGCCGCAATCAAGTACCAGATGTTTCTCGGCGCGGCGCTTTGCTGGACGGATTGTTCGGCGCGCTGTGCGGCCAGGGGAGGATTGAGTCGCTTGGCGATGTCTGCGAGTGTCCATCGGCGGGCGGGATCGCGGCGCAAGCAGTGCCGGGCGATATCGAGCAGCGGAGCCGGCAGAGTTTTTGGCACGATCGGATCGGCTTGCGCATGGCGATCCCACACGGGCAAGCGCTGCGTCAATACTTCGACGAGCGTCATGCCTAGCGACCAGATGTCTCCGGCGGAAGAACTTGTAGCTTCGGGCGGATCGTAACCGGAGGGCTCGCCGATTGGGTCGCCCGCGCGGCGGATTCCGTCGCTCGAAAGCTTCAATTGATCGCCGCTGGCCATGATGTTTGCGGGCTTGATGCGGCTGTGCACGAGGCCTTTTGCATGAAGGTAGGCGAGCGCACCCAGCACCGGACTGAGCATTTCGCTTGCCTCAATCTCCGTGAGCGGCCGATGCGGAATGATTTGCGATAAATTCTCGTCAGCGTACTCCATCACGACGTAGAGAAGTTTTGCATCGCCGATGCGGCAATGTCCTGCCTGATATATTTTGATCAGGTTCGGGTGGGAGAAAGTTGAAGCGGATTGCCAGGATGCCAGCCGGTTCTTTGCGTTGGAGGAATTCTCGGAGATCAGTTTGATCGCTGCGGGTTGCGGATGTGGATCACCGAATTGCGTTTGAAAAACGGAGCCGTTCTGGGAGCCGCCCATGCATTCGCCCAGAAGGAATTCTCCATTGACCGTTTGTCCTTGCCACTGTTTCCACGCCTCGGCCATAGCTACCTCTGCGAGCTGGCCATTGTATTGTCCGCTTACGGTTCCCCGGTTCCAAGCAGAGATTTGCTCCCAGCATTGCATCGGTCACGCGATTTCTCTGAGCCGCGAGATGGGGTGCTGTCGTCCTGCTCGGATGTCACCGAAAATAAGTGTGGGCCTCTAGAACAGCAACGGGACCAGCGCCCAGGTGTCGCGGGTCAGCCGCGCTTGGGGGTGGAAGGTTTCTTACCACGCTCTCGCGGCGGTTCCACCGTGGGCCGTGCGCTCCATCTGCTTTTTTGTGTTTGCTGAGATTTCCAGGGCCGGATCACCTGAGGGTGGCGAGGCTTGTCCATGGCAACCTCCCTTTGAGTTTAAGTGTACTCCCGGCGCGCCGCGCTGTGCCAAGACTCACTGGCAGCGCAGAGCGAGGACGGGGTCTACACGCGTGGCTCGGAGTGCGGGGATAAAGGAAGCAGACAGCGCGACAAGCGTTAAGAGAACTGCGACTCCGGCGTATGTCACCAGATCTGTTGCGCTAACGCCATAAAGCAGACTGGCCATCAGACGCGCCAAGGCGAGCGCGGCGGCAAGGCCGATGGCCACGCCGAGAAACGTTATCTTTAGGCCCTGCCCCAGGATGAGATAAAGCACATCCTTGCGCTGCGCGCCCAGCGCCATCCTGATTCCCACTTCATGTGTGCGCTGCTTGGTGCTGTAGGCAATCACGGCATAAATTCCCACTGCTGCAAGCACGAGCGCGATTATGCCAAAGGCGCCTACAAAAGTTCCCGCCATCCGCTGGACAAAAGACGAAGTCCCGATCCGCGAACTCATCAAGGCCACGTCGAAAAGGGGCAGGCCCGGATTCAATTTGTGAACAGCCTGCCCGATTGCGCCCGCCGACGCGAGAGGATCGGTTGCGGTGCGGACGTGAAGAATCACGGCGGAGGAATAGAACTGGAACAGGGAGAGATAGATGAAAGGACGCGGCTCCTCGTTCAGATCGTAGTAATGAGTGGTGCGCGCCTCACCGATGACGACCGCCCACTTCCCATCGATCCGCATGCGCTTGCCAATGGGATTCTGCTTGGGCCAATACCTATCGGCCAACGCTTCATTAATGATTACCACTGTCTCGGAGTCCACGGAGTCGTGCTCCGAGAAGTCGCGGCCACCAAGGAATGGGATTCCCACCGTTGCAAGGTAACCTGGGCTCACGTGCGCAACACCAGCACTGACGGCCTCGTGCGGTCCGGGCACATAACCTTCGGGTGCGAAGCCATCCGAATTCGAGCTGAACCCGAGCGGCACCCAATCTGCGAGCCCGGCCGACAGAACCCCAGGGACTGCCGCAACGTTATCGAGAACCTGACGATCGAACGTCATCCCCTCCGCTGGTGTGTATCCACTCGGAAAGAGATCGTACGTCTGCAACAGGACATTTCGCGGATTGAAGCCGGGATCGAAATGCTGCGTGGCCTGGAAGCTGCGTACAAACAGCCCGGCAGACACAAGCAAGATCAGAGAGAGTGCAACCTGCGCGATGGCAAGTGCGCTGGAGAGACGCGCCTTGCGTCGCCCGCCAGCCAGGGCGCCAGATTCATCCTTGAGCACGCTCGCAGGATTCATGCCAGACGCCCGCAGGGCGGGCAGTAGCCCGAATAGTATCCCGCTGGCGAAGGTGATGATCAGCGTCGCGATCAGAACTCGACGGTCCACGGCCACAGAAATCCAAATGGGGAAATCTGTCGTGGGCGCGAAATCCATGAAGGAGCGGGAGGTCCATAGCGTGATGGGAAATGCGATTGCGCCTGCAGCAAGCGAGAGCACGATATTCTCAACCAGAAGCTGCCGCACTAGCCGAAAACGCCCGGCGCCCAACGACAGCCGGATGCACATCTCCTTCTGCCGGGAAAGGCCTCGCAAAAGCAGGAAGTTTGCAACGTTGGAACACGCGAGCAGCAAAACAACCCCGGCAACGCCCATCAGAATTGGCAACAGCGTGGAGAAGAAGCCATTCGCTCCATTCGGTGCGCGCCAAAGCGGATAGAGGGTGATCTGGTTCACGCCGCGGTGCGAATCGGGGAACTGCCCCGCAATCTGTTGCAGAAGGAGTGTCGCTTCCGATTGCGCCTGTTCGCGGCTCCGTCCGGAACCGAGGCGGCCCAAAACATTCAACCAAGCGTCGCCCCGCGCTTCGAGTAATTCCTTCCCGCCTTCCGACAGGTACTGAGCCGACGTCAACGGTACCCAGAGGTCAAACCGAAGTCCGCTGGTGCTGCCCTGAAATACGGGCGGGGCGACCCCGACAATCGTAAGTGGGTGGGTATTGAGGTGAATGGTCTGGCCCACGATGGCTGGATCGGCTCCAAATCTCCGTCGCCACAGGCGGTCACTTATCACCGCGACCGGCGCGCCGCTCAGGAGTTTATCTTCGCCCGCAAGGAAGCCGCGTCCGAGGGCGGGCTTCACGCCGAGCACGTCGAAATAGTTGGCGGTTACCATCGTCGCCCAGATCCGCTCCGGCTTATCGTCTCCCGTCAGGCTCGCGGGCGCGAAGGCGAATGCAGTGAGGCCGGCAAAATTGTTGCCGCGGTCTTGCAGATCAAGGAAATCGGGATAGGAAAATGATCCTGCGCGGCCGTTCTGAACCGCGACCATCTCACTCGGCCGCGAGACCCCAGGAATAGGGTTGAGCAGCGTAGCATTGATCCAACTGAAGATGGTGGTGTTCGCGGCGATGCCGAGGGCGAGGGTGATTACGGCCACGACTGTGAAGCCGGGATTCTTGCGCAGCATCCGCAGGGCATAGCGTAGATCCAATAGCATAGTTTCCACAAAATACCACCTTCGCTAGGAAACTCTCGATCGTCGGTAACTTCTGTGTCCCCTGTCACAGCCTGTTGTGACGACTCCTGGTCGTACCTCATGGTCTAATTCTTCTATTCAACGGCGTGCAGAGGATCCGGCGATTCCGGACAAGTGGTCGGCAACTCGGGAACTATCCTCCTTCCCATTTCTCCGGCGGTCACATGGCCGTATGGTCGGATTACCCGAAATGTCCGGCTTCCGCGCGATACAGACAATGTGGGCTGTTTGCGGATGCGCCGCGATCACGCAGGCACGAGCAATCCGGCGTTGGAAATTGGTAGATTGTCGGTAGGAATCTGCTGTGGAAGCCGCCAGCCATCGCGCGACGTGGAAGACCTTATTGGCTTTCGCGATTATCTACTTTGTCTGGGGATCTACATTTCTCGCCGTCCGCGTTGGCGTGCGCGAAGTTCCGCCGTTTCTTCTGGCGGCGATGCGTTTCTTGATTGCGGGAATCGTTCTTTATGGCTGGATGCTCGCGCGCGGCGAGCACTCGCCGAACAGACGCCAATGGACCTCCGCCTTCTTACTCGCCAGTGTGATCTTCGTTTTGGATTACGGGCTATTGTTCTGGGCCGAACAGCGCGTGCCTTCGGGCATTGCCGCGGTGATGATGGCCATCATTCCGGCATTCATGGCGCTCTCGGAAATTATTATTCTTCGCACGCAGAAGCTCACCCTGCGCTTGTCCGTGGCGCTTTTGATCGGCCTTGGCGGAGTCGCCGTGCTGATGACCAGCTCCTTGAATCTTGGCGGAGCGCCGATCGACACGGCGGGCGCCGTGGCATTAATCGTTGCATCGATCAGCTGGTCCGTGGCGGCGTCGCTCTCGCGCAAAATGCAATTGCCTGCGTCGAAAGTCATGAGCTCGGGAGCGCAGATGCTCGCCGGCGGAGTGCTACTCGCTCTCACGGCCGCGGCGCTGGGCGAATTTCGCAATTTTCATCCGGCGAGCGTCTCGCGCACAGCGTGGCTCTGCCTGCTCTACTTGATAGTCGCGGGCTCGATCATGGGCTTCACCGCCTACGTCTGGCTGATTCATCATCACTCGCCGACAAAAGTCGGGACCTACGCGTACGTCAATCCGGTCGTCGCCGTGCTGGTCGGATATTTCCTGGGCGGCGAAGCGCTCGGCCTTCGAACGATTCTGGGAACTTTCTTCGTTCTGATCAGCGTGCTAGTGATCACCACGACTCCGGCAAGCAAGCGGGAAGCCGCACTCGCGCGAGAAGATGCGCCGGAAGCCGTGGGAACGTAATCTACAGGCGCAGCGGCCGCTTTCTTCCGCAACCAAGATTTCACGCGAACTATCAAGCTGGAGATATACTCTCCGCGATACGATTCGGATATTTGCCGCGGCTCTTCGTTCGTTATCATGTAGAGGCTCCAAGGGAGAAATCATTCCATGCATGGTTCATCGCGAGCGGCTCTGCGTCTTTTGATGTTGGCGTTGGCAGCCGCAATTTTCCCGTACGTCCAGCCAGATTCATTTGCGCAGCAATTTTCCGAGAGCCTTTATTCCGGCCTGCACTGGCGGATGATCGGTCCATTCCGCGGCGGCCGCTCGAATGCCGTCAGCGGCGTGCCGGGACAGCCGAGCACTTTCTATTTCGGTTCCGTCGGCGGCGGCGTCTGGAAATCCGAGAATTCGGGCCGCACTTGGAATCCGATTTTCGATTCGCAACCCGTGCCATCGATCGGGGCAATCGGCGTCGCGCCGTCGAATCCCAACGTGGTTTATGTCGGGACGGGCGAGTCCGACATGCGCTCGCAAATCTCCTTCGGCAACGGCATCTACAAATCCACCGATGCCGGCAAAACCTGGACACACATCGGCCTCGACAACACGCGGCAGATCGGCCGCATTCTCGTGGATCCGCGGAATCCGGAACTCGTTTTTGTCGCGGCTCTCGGCCACGCCTACGGCGCAAACCCCGACCGCGGCGTATATCGCTCGAGCGACGGCGGCGCGAACTGGCAGAAAGTTCTGTACAAGGGCGAAAACATCGGCGCGATTGACCTGGCCTTCGACCCACGAAATTCGCGCACGATTTACGCCGCGCTCTGGAACACACGGCGCCCGCCGTGGAGCATCTATTCCCCGTCCTATGGTCCCGGCAGCGGCATTTTCAAATCCACGGACGGCGGCGACACCTGGCAGCAACTCAGCGTGGGGCTGCCTACCGAGCGCGTCGGCCGCATCGGAATCGCGGTCGCACCCACGAATTCGAACTTGGTGTTCGCGATCATTGATGCCAAGCAGGGCGGCCTCTACCGCTCGGATGATGCCGGTGCCAGTTGGCGCAAAATGTCGGACGAGCATCGGATCTGGGGCCGCGGATGGTATTTCTGCAACATCGTCGTGGATCCGGAAAATCCGGAGACAGTCTACGTTTCAAACACCTCGCTCTACCGATCCACAGACGGCGGCAAAAGCTGGACTGCTATCAGAGGCGCGCCCGGCGGCGATGATTATCACCAACTCTGGATTTATCCGAACGATCCGAAGCGCATGATCATCGCCAGCGATCAAGGCACCGTCGTCACTGAAGACGGCGCGGCTACGTGGAGCTCTTGGTACAACCAGCCGACGGCGCAGATGTATCACGTGGCGCCCGATTATCGTTTTCCGTACTGGGCCACCGGCGCTCAACAGGACAGCGGCTCCATTGGCGTTCCCGCCCGCAGCAGCCACGCTGAAATCTCGAATCACGATTGGTCCGGGATGTGCGCGGGCGACGAAGCCGGTTACACGGCGCCAGATCCGCTGCATCCCGAGATTCTTTTTGGAGACAATCTGACCAAATGCAATGTGATCACCGGAGAAATGCGGAACGTCTCGCCGGAGCTGAGCCACAAAGGGCCGTTTCGCAGAACGTGGACTCTCCCGGTGGTTTTCTCCGAGGCCGATCCACATGCGTTGTACTTCAGCGATCAGTTTTTGTTTAAGACATTGGATGGCGGAAATACCTGGGCGCAGATCAGTCCCGATTTAACGCGCGAAGTTCCCGGCGTACCGTCCAACCTCGACGAAGCGACCGCGGCCGATGCTCCTCCCGCCGAACGCCGCGGCGTAATCTACACGATTGCGCCATCGCCGATACCTACGAGTGCAGACTTGATCTGGATCGGCACCGATGACGGCTACATTCAGAATACATCCGACGGCGGAAAAGCATGGCTGAACGTCACGCCCTCCGAGCTAACTCCGTGGAGCAAAATCGTGATGATGCAGGCGTCGCACTTCGACGCGAGTGAGGCTTACGCCGCGGTGGACCGGCATCGCCTTGAAGACAACGACCCCTATATTTATCGCACGCGCGACGCCGGCAAAACCTGGCAGCGCATTACGAGTGGCCTACCCGCAGGCGTCTACATGCAGACCATAAAAGAAGATCCAATCCGCAAAGGTCTGCTGTTTGCAGGCACGGAGCTAGGCGTGTTCGTTTCATTCAACGATGGCGACGATTGGCAATCGCTGCAACTGAATCTGCCGCCCGCCTCGATGCGCGATCTCGCGATTCACGGCGATGACTTGATTGTCGCCACGCACGGCCGCGGCTTCTGGGTCCTCGATGACATTGCCGCACTGCGCCAGATGACCGCCCAAGTCGCGCAGTCTGACGCCTACTTGTTCCGGCCCCCCGGCGCCATTCGCATGCACGCCGGCAGTGATTTCGCTTCCCCCATGCCGCGCGATGAAGCGCTCGCCGAGAATCCACCTACCGGCGCGATGATTGATTACTTCTTGAAGTCGGCGGCGCCGGGCGCTGTAGTGATCGAAATTCTCGACGCCAATGGCAAACTCGTCCGCCGATATTCAAGCGAGGATCACGCCCCGCCTGTAAAACCCGAAACGCTGCAGTTTCCCGCGTTCTGGAAGACCACACCACAGCCGCTATCAACGGCCGCCGGAATGCACCGGTGGATTTGGGATTTGCAGTACACGCCAGTCGCCGGCGCCGTTCGGCTCGAGGATGATGAATTCTTCTCTGCGGCACGTGGAGTGACCGCACCGCCCGGAGCCTACACCGTGAAATTGACGGTCGCAGGCCAGAGTTACTCGCAGCCGCTGACAGTGAAGCTCGACCCGCGCATAAAGATCTCCGCCGCGGAACTGCAAAAGCAATTCGACGCCGCCACAGCAGTCTCGCGCCGTCAATCTGAAATCAGCGAAGCCCAGCGCAATGTGCGGCAGCTTCTCTCGCAGGCGCGTCAACTTCGCTCGCAGGCTGAAAATAATGCAGCGCTCGTCTGGGCTCTCGACGCGCTCATCGAGAAAGCGGCAGACATCGCCGGAGCTCCGCCACTTCGTTACGGCGCCGTTCCGTCGAAGCCTCCGAAGGAGCAGTCGGACTTGTCTTCGCTCAGCACCAAGTTTGCCCAAATTTTCTCCGCCATAAATAACGGCGACGCCGCCCCAACCGCAGACGCCATGCAAGCGTTCCGCTCAGCCTTTTACGAACTTGAGTCCGTGATGAGAAAATGCAAGATGCTAACTGCCAAAGACCTGCCCGAGATGAATGCACAATTGAAACAGGCCGGCCTCGCACCGATTGTGATTGGCCCGCAAGGCCCCGCGCCAGCGGCGGAACAATCGAGTAATATGGACACCGATTGAGCGGGCAGGTTATGGGGCTGGTGGATCTCCACAGCGCGGTTCAATCCGTTTTATTTGTGGCCGTCGTCACCGTCCTGGTGAAACCCTTGGGCGGCTACATGGAACGGGTCTTTGCCAGGAAACGGACCGTCCTCGATCATTTATGCCTTCCCATCGAGCGGCTCATTTATCGCATCACTACGGTCGATCCGGATGATGAGATGACCGGCGCGGAATATGCAACGTGCTTCGTGCTCCTCGGCTTGGCCGGCACGCTTCTGCTGTATGCGATCCTCAGAATGCAGCAATTTCTTCCCTGGTTCTTTCCCCAGTACCACACCACACCGCTCTCCCCGGACTTATCTCTGAATACGGCGATCAGCTTTTCGACTACCACCACATGGCAGGCTTACGCCGGCGAGAGCACGATGAGCTATTTCAGCCAGATGGTGGGACTCTGCGCGCAGAATTTCTTAGCTGGCGCCGCGGGCTTGGCCGTCGGCGTTGCGTTTATCCGCGGGCTTGCGGGCCAACGCCGCAACTCGCTCGGTAATTTCTGGGTTGATCTAACGCGCGCCCTGCTCTGGATTCTATTGCCGGGAGCGTTGATCGGCGCCCTATTGCTCATCGGGCAGGGCGTTCCGATGAACTTTCACCGCTATGCGATAGCCACTTCGCTCGAAGGTGCGCAGCAGGTTATACCGCAAGGTCCTGTAGCCTCACTGGAGATCATCAAGAATCTTGGCACGAACGGCGGCGGCTTCTTTAACGCCAACGGAGCTCATCCGTATGAGAATCCGACGCCGCTAACGAACTTTATTGAATTACTGGCTATCGTTCTCCTGCCCGCGGCATTCACGAATACTTTCGGCAGGATGGTCGGCCGGCCTCGACAGGGATGGCTTTTTTACTGCGTGATGCTGCTTCTCTTCGGCTGCGGACTGGCCTTCGTACATCACTATGAGCAAAAGGGAGATTCTCGTCTTGCAGGTGTGGACTTCCGAAATAGCCGCGTGCAGTCCGGCGGGAACATGGAAGGGAAAGAAGTGCGCTTCGGCATCGCCGGCTCGACGCTTACAGCTGTCGTGACGTCGAATACGGCCACCGGATCGTACAACTCGATGCACGACAGTTACACCTCGTTCGGTGGCATGGTTTTGCTGGTCAACATGCTGCTTGGAGAGCTCGTTTTCGGAGGGTTGGGAAGTGGTCTTTACAGCATGGTTATGGCCGCTGCGATTGCTGTGTTTCTCGCGGGGCTAATGGTCGGGCGCACGCCTGAATTCCTGGGAAAGAAAATCGGGCCGCCCGAAAACAAAATGATCATGTTGTATGCGTTGGCCGCGCCGCTGCTAATCCTTCCGCTCACGGCGGTCGCCGTCAGCACCAGGATGGGACTTTCCGGGTTGACGACCAACGGCGGCCCGCATGGTTTTGCAGAAATTCTGTTTGCCTATACTTCCTGCTTCGCCAACAATGGCCAAAACTTTGCCGGCTTGAGTGCGAACACTCCGTTTTACAACCTGACGACGGCATTAGCGATAATGGTGGGCAGATTTGGCTTGGCGGTTCCTGCGTTGGGATTGGCGGCGCTGTTTGGCCGTCAGAGAAGCACGCCGTCTTCGTCCGGAACTCTTCCCACGGATTCTCTGTCGTTCGGGGCTCTGCTCACGGCCTGTTTGATAATCCTGGTGGCTCTCAGTTATCTCCCTGCCCTGGCGCTGGGGCCCGTGCTGGAACGATTAGTCTTGGAAAGATGAGACATTCCGATCGCAGCTTCGCTCGAGGATTGTGAGGGAGTGCGGCGCTCACCAAGATTACGTCTGCGCTGTAGCGATCGGTTGCGGTGGAAGTTGTCCGGTGGTGTGCGGCGCGGCGGATAGCTCGGCGAAGGACTCCTTCTCAAGAAACGGGCGCAGCACGGTCTTGGTGGCTTCCGTTTGCACGCCAAAACGCGCCTCGAGCGCGGCCCAAAATGAATCGAGTGGAACGGTGCCTGTCATCTTCACCCAGGCAGCCACCGCTGCAGTCGCCGCTAATTTCGGGCCCGCCAGACGCCGGAACGGGAAGCGCAGCACGCGGCACGGCAATTCGGGCAGTGCAATCTGGTCGTCGCACAACACCAGCGTTGCCTCGCCGGCGTCTGCGAAAACCTGATTGCGTTCCAGCTCGCGCGCGCCGTCCTCGGAGACGATAAGTAGAGCATCCGGTTTCTCGATGCCGGTGAAGAGAACTTCTTCAGGGCTGAGAATGAGCTCCGACACGGAGAAGCCAGTTCCCTGCGTCACCGGATTGTCGTTCTTTTGTGTCGCGTGTAAACCGGCGCGCATCCCCGCCGACGCCAGCAGCGAAGCAGCCGATTGCACGCGCTCTCCCGCCGTCCCGGCCAGCACAAGTCCCAGTGGCCGATCGAGCGGTGACATAAACTCGCTCGTGACGATCGCCGAACGCGCGGCGACCGCCTCTCGCCGCTTGTAATTCGCCGCGAAAATCGGCCGCGGCTCTTCGCGCAAGATTCCAAGCTCGTAGCCCGCAGCATCGGCAACGCTTTTCAGTTGCGCTCCAGTGATTGTGTTCCAACGCGTCGCGTAGGCGGTGCACAATTCCAGCACCTCGATCACTGCAAATCCCGGATGGGCAATGGCGCGCGCAATTGTCTCGGCAAGATCGCGGTCCGTGGCCAGTTTACGCGCCACAAAAGGCGCGCGCGCGGCCATCAGCAACCTGGCCAGATCCAGAGGCGGCGTCGCGTTTCCGCCCGGCGTAGTCGAAGTAACAAACCCCGCTGGCGAAAATGCCGAATTCTGCCCGCCGGTCATCCCGAACAGGAAATTATTGTGCACCAGCACCGTCATATCCGGATTCACCAGCGCCGCATTCACCAAATGATTCAGGCCGATCATCGCGCCGCCGTCGCCGATCATCACGATAGGTTTCAAGCGGCCCGCCCCGAGCGTTCCATCAGCCAAGGCGATTCCCGCAGCGAAAGCCGTCGAACGCCCATGAGTAGTGTGCACCGTGTGCGGCGTCGCGAATTGCGCATCGGCCAATCCCACGCAACCGATGTCCGTGACGATCACAACTTCCTGCGGCGGCAATTGCAATCGCCCCAGCGCCTCGCCGAGCGCGCGCAGAACTTGCCCGTGACCGCAGCCTTTGCAATAAGGCAGCACGGCATTTGGCACGAGGTAAGTCTCAGCCATCACGCCGCCTCCGCCACTTCGATAATTTCCGCGGGCGTAATCATGTGCCCCAGCCCATTGACGCGCACCAGCCGCTCGGTTCCCACGACGGATTCCAGCACCGAGGCGTAAATTCCCTGCGAATTCTCTTCGACCACCGCGACCTTCGCGCATCCTTGCGCCGCCCGGCGAATGGCCTCCGTCGCGATGGGGAAAAGCGTCAGCAGCTGCATGAAGGAAACGCGCCGGCCATTACGATTCATTCGGCGGCATGCATCGCGCGCGGCCCGCGCCGAGATCCCGTAACTCAGCACCAGCATCTCCGCATTCGCGACGTGCTCTTCTTCCACCCTCGCCATTTCTTCCGCATGCGCCGCGACCTTGGCCTGCAGATGAATCAGCAACTCCACCGACTCCGGAACTACTTTTCGCAGTCGCCCAGCTCGATCATGCAGCGATCCAGTAGCCACTACGCGCTCCGCGCTCCCGAGCGCCGCAAACGCCGGAGGCTCCTCCAGACATTCGCAAGCGTAGGTGCGAAATTCACCGTGCCTGCCCGTAAACGGCGCTCGCTCGGCCAACGGCCGTCGCACGAGCGACGAAACATCTACGCTCTCGAGCGTCATGCCCACTTCTTTATCCGAAAGAATCACCACCGGCGTGCGCAATCTTTCCGACCAATAAAACGCAGCCTGCGTCAGTTCATGGCATTGACGCGCCGTCGCGGGAGCAAACACCGGCAGCGTATATCCGCCCGAAGTGCAGGACTCCACAAGCAGCACGTCGCCCTGCGCCCCCTGCGTCGCTCCGCCGGTCGAAGGTCCCAGACGCTGCACCAGCGCGATCACCACCGGCGTTTCCGTCATCACCGCGTACTGCACCGTCTCGATCATCAAGCACCAGCCGGGCCCGGACGTCGCGGTCATCGCTTTATACCCGCACATCGACGCGCCCACGCATTGCGCCAGCGCGGTGATTTCGTCCGGCGACGCCAGCGCCAGCCCGTTGCGCGCCGGCAATTCCTTCATCATCGTTTCGTAGATTTCACTCGAAGGAGTAATCGGGTAACCGCTGAAGAAACGACAACCGGCGTCTAGGGCCCCTTGCGCCACCATGCGATTGCCGGAAATCAGCTCGGCGTGCGCTTCTCGCATCATGTCGTCGACCAGGTCTCCGGCGCGGCAAAAGGCGAAAGCTGCACCACCACCGGATGCACCAGTTCTTGAAAATCCTTGATCGGCAGACGGAAGCATTCGCCCCTCTTGCCGCTGAGCATCTTCGGGCAGAACACCACCGTCGGAAATTGCAGCAAATTTTCGTCGAGATAAACCACCGTGCCGAATGGATTCTCGAATGGTTCGGTGCGCCCGATCTCGGTAATCGGGAAAATTGCATCCAGTTCCGATTCCAGCATCGGCTCAACGCGCGCCCCTGCCAGCACATGAGAAAGCCGCGCCGCGCTCAATTCATAGCCCTCCGGTACAACGGCCGAAGCGGCCATGCCATTCACGCGAAAGAGCAAAATTCGCGCGTGATTGGGATCACCACAACTGCACTCGGGCTCTCTGTGGACGTCGAGAGGAAAATATTGCTGCAGGTGATTGCGTAGCTCGCGCTGGATATTCATGAGCATGCCTCCCGGGAGTTTCCCGGCCAGGCATCGCCGCGAGTCCCTAAAGGCGCAAGATTTTCAGCGATGCCCGCTCGAATTCACCTCCATCCTGTTCTTCCGTCACGGGCGTTTCTGTGACCTAAGTCACCCCCGCCTGTGACGCCGGGCGGCTCACCCGCCAACAGTCCAGACGATCTCGATCTTTCTCTCAATGTGGGCGAAATCTTTGGTAAGGCGTCCGGCGGGATGTAAGTCAACACGTTCTGTGGCTGACATTGCGGCGCGGGTACTACGGCTTTGTGAATCGCACGACGTTAGCGGCTGCTTCCGAATCAGGCGGTCTTGGGGTTGAGCCGCGTCGCGATCTTTTCGAGCAATGCGGCGCTGGCTTCACCGGCATGGCTGGTGGAAAACTCGCTGCCCAGCTCGATCACCGGAACGCCGCTGCACGCAGCCTGGAAGGACGGCATCGTGGCGGCGGACGCGGCCATCTCCGGACCGAGCAGCAGCAGATCGAGCCGCGTGACGCGCATCAGCATCAGAGCGTCGCCCAGGTGCGTGCTCGTCTGCACATCGTATCCGGCGCGGCGCAGCACTTCACGCAAGGTGGCCAGCACGTCGGCATCGGAGTCCAGGCAAAGAACGGTGCGGCCGGTGAGCGCAGGCGATTCAGCCAGCGCCCCAGGGCGGTAAAAAGCGGCGATGGCCTTCTCCTCCGACTCGTGCGTCTCGAACAATTTCGTCAGGTTGGTCATCTCCAGAATTTTGCGCACATGCTCCGGCACGTTGCAAAGTTTCAGCTCTCCGTGCGCCTTGCGCGTGATGCTCAGCGTGCGCACCATCGTGCCGAGACCGCTGCTGTCAATGAACGCAACTTCGCCCAGGTGCAGCACGATCGATCGCTGGTCGAGCAACAACTCGGTAACATGCTCGCGCAGCGCCACGCTCCCGACACCAGCAACAATCCGCCCGCTGCAGCGCACGACAGTCACGCGCCCCACTGCCCGCGTCTGCAGCGCCAAGTCCACAGTTCCTCCGATGTGTGCGGGATCAACCCTGCGAAGTCGCCGCATTATACTCACAACCCGCGACCCGCGCCGCCGGAAAGCGAAAAAGCCCTCTCTACACGGCCGGCAGCCTTCGTCCCTCCGCATTGACTTGGCTTTGGGCGCGGCCTAACATGTGCGCCCGATGCCTGAGTCGCAATCGTTGGCCGGCCGCACGATTTCTCATTACCGCATCGTCGAAAAACTCGGCGGCGGCGGAATGGGCGTGGTGTACAAGGCCGAGGACACCCGCTTAGACCGCGCCGTCGCCCTGAAATTCCTTCCCGATGATTTCGCCCATGACGCGCAAGCCCTCGAGCGTTTCCAGCGCGAGGCGCGCACCGCATCTGCCCTGAACCATCCCAGTATTTGCACCATCTACGATATCGGCGAGCAGGACGGCCGCCCATTCATCGTGATGGAGTTGCTCGAGGGACATACGCTCAAGCACCTCATCACCGGCAAAGCGCTCAACACCGAGCAAGTCCTCGAATTCGGCATCCAGATCGCCGATGCACTCGGGGCCGCGCACGGACGCGGCATCATCCACCGCGACATCAAGCCCGCGAACATTTTCGTCACGCAGCGCGGCCAAGCCAAGATCCTCGATTTCGGCCTGGCCAAATTGACACCTCGCGGCAAGGGCGTGGGTCAAGCCTTCGGCGATTCGGCGCAAGCGACCGCGGCCACTGCTGCAGAACTGGTCACCAGCCCGGGCTCCGTTCTCGGCACCGTCGCTTACATGTCGCCGGAGCAAGCGCTCGGGCAAGAACTCGACGCGCGCACCGATTTATTTTCCTTCGGCGCCGTTCTCTACGAGATGGCGGTGGGCAAGCTCGCTTTCGAAGGCAACACCTCCGCAGCGATTTTCGACGCCATTCTTCACGGCGCGCCGACTTCACCGGTGCAAGTGAATCCGGATTTGCCGCTGGAACTCGAACGCATCATCAACAAAGCGCTCGAGAAGGACCGCGATCTGCGCTACCAGACCGCCACGGAAACAAAAGCCGACCTGAAGCGCTTGAAGCGCGACCGCGATTCTGCTTCCGGCCGCGCTCGCGATGCGCGAGGCCACTCCGGCGCCTCGGCAGCCGTAGCCGCGCCAGTCGCGGAAAAATCGGTCGCCGTCCTCTACTTCGAAAATCTGAGCGGCAGCAAGGACGACGAATATTTCCGCGATGGAATGACCGAAGACATCATCACCGAGCTCTCGAAAATTAAAGAGCTGCAAGTTTTTCCGCGCGCTGCCGTGTTGGGCTACCGCGATAAACCCGTCACCGGGCCACAAGTCGGCCGCGAACTCAACGCCGCCTGCGTGCTCTCCGGAAGCTTGCGCCGCGCCGGCAATCGCCTGCGCATCACCGCCCAGCTCGTCCAGACTCACACCGGCCATTCCATCTGGGCCGAGCGTTACGATCGCGAACTCAAGGATGTTTTCGAAGTTCAGGACGAAATCGCCCGCAGCATCAGCCAAGCCCTGCGCATCAAGCTCTCGCCGCAGGAAGAGAAGGCCATCGCCCGCAAGCCGACCGAAAGCGCGCAAGCCTACGACTACTACTTGCGCGGCCGCCAATATTTCTACCAATGGCGGCGCAAGAGTTTTGATTTTGCGCGCCAGATGTATGCCCGCGCCATAGTCATTGATCCCGGATACGCCCGCGCCTACGCCGGAGTCGCGGATTGCTGCTCGTTCCTCTACATGTATTGGGACAGCAGCGACGACAACATCAACGAAGCGGAAGCGGCCACGCGCAAGGCTCTCGAACTCGACCCCGATTTGGCCGAGGCACATGCCTCGCGCGGCCTGGCTCTCGCCTTGAGCAAAGATTTTGCGGGCGCCCGCACAGAGTTCGAGATGGCCATTCGCCTGAATCCCAAGCTCTACGAGCCCTATTATTTCTACGCGCGCACCTCCTTTCAGCAAGGCGACTTGGCCAAGGCTGCGCAGCTTTACGAAATGGCCTGTCAAGTCAACCCGGACGATTACCAAGCGCCGAGTCTGCTCGCACCGGTCTACAAATCGCTCGGACGCGATGCCGAAGCGGATGCCAGCCGGCGCCGCGCTTTGCAGCTCGCCGAGAAGCATGTCGAGCTGCACCCCGACGATGCCCGCGCGCTCTACCTTGGCGCTGGCATCCTCTGCCAATTGGGCGAGAGAGCGCGAGGCCTCGAGTGGGCCCAGCGCGCCCTGCTCATGGACCCAGAAGAAACTTCGATCCTCTACAACGTAGGCTGCGTCTACGCTCTCGCCGGCGAAGCGGAAAAATCCATCGACTGCCTAGCAAAAGCCATGGATCGCGGCGACTGGTACAAGGGTTGGGCCCAAAAAGATTCCGACCTGGAATCCCTACGCGACCATCCTCGCTTTCAGGCACTCCTCAAATAGCCCGCGGGGCGGGCGCCTTCCGTCCACGGCTGAGCCCGAAACCCCGATGCTCGAAACCCGCGACGATGGGGAACACGAACTCGCACACCCTCAGAAGTTGTGCGGCACGCTCTTCACTCTATACACCGTAGACTTATTTAGTATACGCTGTATACATGATTGCCGACTCTACCGCCTCGAGAATCGCCAGTGCTGCGCGGCGCCTGCTGAATGAGGCCGGGGCAGAGGCGGTGACCATGCGCCGGGTGGCCGCGGCCGTGGGTGTCACTCCCATGGCCATCTATCGCTATTACCCGGACCGCGCGAGTCTTCTCAATGCATTGGCGGACGAAGGATTCGAAGAGTTGGCCGCTCGCTTGGCCGTCAAAAAGTTCTCTGGCGGCGTTGCCGAGCGGCTCACGAAAATGATGGACATATACCTGGAGCATGCCCTTCAGAAACCGCGGCTCTTCGAACTCATGTTTCTCAAGCCGCGCGAAGGGGCTCGCAGCTTCCCACGGGACTTCAAGGCCGGCCGCTCTCCCACGGCCAACTTGTTGGTGGAAGTGGTGCAGAGCGGCATGGATAGCGGGTATTTCCGCAAGGGCGATGCGTGGGAGATTGTCTTCGAGATGGGCGCCTTGTCTCACGGGCTTCTTCTGCTCTATTTGGGCGGACGCATGGCAGTACCTCCCGCTCACTTTCGCGCATTCTACCGGCGATGTTTCAGGAGATTCATACATGGCATTCGCAAATGACGATCGGAAACGCGCAGTCGCGCTCTTTGTGGCGTTCAAACAAGCCTGGCGGACGGTGGCGAGACGTATCGCGCGTTTAGTCGCGGCGAGTTCGCTGCTTCTTTTCTTCCAAATTCCCGCGGCGCTCGCGCAGACTCCTCAGGATGCAAAGCTGCCCGACGCACTCGACTCCGAATATCGCAAGTTCGACGAGATGGTTTCAGTTCTAAGAGCTCGCAACGCGCAGCGATATGCGATTTCGTCGCCCAAGGGCATCGACGAGGCACAGTACGTCAAGATCGGCGGCATCGAACAGTGGATTACGATTCGCGGCTGGGATCGCGATAACCCCGTGCTGCTATTCCTGCACGGCGGGCCCGGCGACGTCACCAATCCCTGGACATTCGCGCTATTCGCGCCTTGGGAAAAGCTGTTCACAGTCGTGCAATGGGATCAGCGAGGCGCGGGCCGGACGTTGCGAAAAAGCGGGCCGGCAGTCGCGTCGACCATCACCGTGGATCGCATGGTGCAGGACGGCATCGAGCTCTCGGAATATCTGCGCCAGCATCTCGGCAAGGAAAAAATCATCATCGTGGCTCATTCGTTCGGCTCGATTCTCGGCCTGGGAATGGTTCGAGCCAAGCCGGAACTCTTCTACGCCTATGTAGGCACCGGCCAGGTCGCGGACGAAACCAAAAACTATTCGGTGGCGTATGACGCGCTATTGCAAAAGGCGAAAACCAGCGGAAATCAGCAGGCCTTCGATGAACTGAGCCGTGCCGGTCCACCGCCTTACACATCGGGCGCGGGTTACAGGGTGCAGTGGAAATGGGCCAATGCCTTCGAGGGTGCGGACCAGTTTTTACGGGAAACGATTGGCCTCGCGCTCGTCTCTCCCGGTTATTCCGTGCAAGACATCAACGATACCGGTGACGGCGAGATGCTGAGCGCGGAGCGGCTCGTTCCCCAGACGAAATCCAGCGGACCGAAGGAACTCGGCCTCGAATTCTCGATTCCGATGTTCTTCATTCAAGGAGCGGAAGATTTTACGAGTCCAACGGCGCTAGCCCGGGATTACCTCGACGCCATCAAAGCACCGCGCAAGGCGTTTGTGACGATCGATGGTGGCCACTTTGCCGTGTTCATGCACTCCGATCAGTTCTTGCAGGAGCTCGTTAAGCTGGTTGGCCCTTTGACCGTAAATCACTAAGAGCACTCGAGAAGGACGGGCTCGACGTTTCAGCTTACAGAGAGGGCTAATGCTCTCCCTTATTTTCTTTGCTGCCGCAACGACCATGGTCATGGTTTTTCAGCGGCGAGGGCTTCACGTACGCGGTCTGGGGTTGAAACCACGTGATATCTTCTTGGCGTTGTACGTGGTGTGCTGGATCGGTTCATTCATAGTGCTCAAGGTCGAAGTAATGGCCTGGGCGTTTAGGAACTGGCACAGCTTTGCCAAGAGCGAAGAGCCGTTTCAACCGGGAAGCTAACGGACACGATGACCACCAAACGCCCGAAAGAATCCGCATGGAAGATCGTGATGGTCGTCAGTGGCTGCATGTTCCTAATTGCCTTTCTTTGTGGCCTGGGATTGGAAGGCTACTACCTCAGCACTTTAGCGCCGGTCCCTGACCCTTCGACGGGCACAATCTACCCTTTGGCGTGGCATAGCTCGAGGGTTTATCTGACTTCGCAACAACAGCTTCGAACTCAGATCCCCTTTTGGGTATCGTTGGGCTTCCTCACGATTGCGATAGTCGCCAAGGCGATAATCCTGCGCAATCGACCTCAGACCTTCGAGGATCTCGTCGCTGGCGCGCGTCAGCGCCGGTTATAAAAATGGACGGAGCGGTAATCTCGCCCACGGCGGGCTGGCCCGATCGACTGGTATCGCTAGCGCGACGGGACTATAGGTGCTGCAGGCATTCTTTGCCGCATAGGACTGGCGGGCCTTCTAGCAGCGAGCAGTGCTTGATGTCCAAGGGTTCGATTCCTGCATAGGAGCAGAAGAAGCCTGCTTCCCTTTGTTCGGCCAGGACTAAGGCGCGTTTCCCGAGCAGCGGGCATTTGACCAGGCGCTTCCTGAGTCCAGGGCCCCACTGCCAGATTGCCAGGCCGGCGAGGGACCACGCCACGAGCACCCCGATGACAGCGAGCATGAGAGTGAATGTCATTGGCCACCTCCACAGATTTCACTGTCGGCGTTTCGATTCGTGGTTTGCAGTGACTCGCATCACGGTTGCGGGTGATGGCTTACACATGGGGCCGTTGGAGCGGAGGGTTTTTGGATTGCGAATGAGAATCGGAGAAACAAAACCTCAGTGGACGCTTAGATCCTTAGCTTCGCTCAGGATGACAACGTTTCGACTTTTTCCGCAGCCTTTAGAGCCGCATTGATATTACGGCGTTTGCGGCACGAATACCCTGCGACTTCGCTCAGGGCAAGAAGTCGTGCCCTGACAATGCTCGGATCCCCGCGCAACTGCCGCGTCCGCCTAGGCGGAGGCACCCTGCCGCCGGGCGTCGGGACGGGCGCAGCTAGCCGCGCCCCTACGGGAAGCGGAAGGGTACTTTGCAGGAACATTTGAGTGACGAAAAACGGCACCTCTTGGGCATTGTGCTACGCTGCGCTTCTGGGCCTCGCTGGATTCGCTTGGGGGGAAATTCGATGGAGGCTATTTCGAGTTCGTCGGGGACGACTACCGCGACGGTGCGGCGGAGCGACCGCGTTTGTTTGACTTTGCTGCTGGAGGCATCGGGGCGCGACGCTGAGGGGCACGAGTTCGTCGAGGCTGCGCGCACGATGCTGATCAGCCGGCACGGCGGCGTGATTGTGTTGAACCGGCACCTCGCGGCGGGGCAGGAAGTGACGCTGCGGCGCACGCTCGAAGCCGAGTCGCACCGCAGAGCGGTCACGCGGGTGATCCGCAATGTTGGCTCGCAAACCGGGGGCTCGCACAGCGTCGGCCAGATGTACAGCGTCGAGTGCGTTGACCCGAAGGCGGATCTTTGGGGCGTGGAGTTTCCGGCGCTCGAAGGGTCGCAGGAATTTGTGGCGCGGATGCTGGTGGAGTGCAGCTTTTGCCGCAGCCGCGAAGTGGTTTACTTGAACGAATTCGAGTTGGGCGGATTCGAGCAGAATCGCGGGATCGCGCGGCATTGTAAAATTTGCGATGTGCCGACGATTTGGCGGCAGGCGCCGCACGAAGTGGCGAAGGTGGACCCGGTGAAATTCGCCGCGAGCGTGCATAGCGCCAGTGACATCGAGCGGCGGCAATCGCTGCGCTTGCAGACGCGCTTGACGGCTTGCGTACGCGTTGCCGGCAGCGACGACGAACTGGCGGTGTGCGAAGAAATTTCCGCGGAAGGGCTTTGCTTCCGCAGCAAGCGGCGCTACGACGAGAATTGCCGGATTGATATTGCCGTGCCGTATGCGGATGCGACCGCGAATATTTTTGTGCCGGCGAGAGTGGTGAGAGTTGAGCCTACGCCAACGGCGGGATTGTTCCGGCATGGAGTGGAGTTCCTCAGGGTGGCCGCGCAGGCGGGCGCGTAAATCGGCAAAAAGAAATTTCGAATTTCAGCATAAGTAGCACAGCCACTCCTGGCTGTGTTGGCTCTCGATTGCCTGCTACGGCAAACACTTGGCGCGGGGACACAGGCAGTACTGTGCCTGTGCTACTTCAGGAGACTGCGACCGTTCTGCGCTCGTTTGAGCGGCGACGCAGATAGTGCAGCGCGATGTTGATGTAGACGCTGCCGTGTTCTGTGGCGAAGGCTAGGACCATGGCTTCTACTTCGGCGCCTGCGTTGGGGATTTGCTGGTCGGCGTGAATTGTCGGCGGGAAGACTTTGAATTTGAAGCCGCGATCGTTGAGCAGCGTTACGGCGTTGCCGATGACCATGTTGGCCAACTCGCAGACAGTTTCGCGGACGATTTGCTCGGTCTCGGCGATTTCTTCGCCGGAAATATTGCTGGCGACGCGGACCGCGGCGCGCGGCTCGACATCGAGGATGACGCGGCCCTCGATTTCGCCTTTGAAGACGATCATCGCGGCGACGCCTCGCTTCCGGTAGCCCTCTTCTTCCATCACTAGATCGCTGACGGTCACCGGCGACTGCAGAGTTTCTGCCAGAACGGCGTCCACGGCGCTGATGAATGGTTGGATCAAATCCATTTTCATGGCGATGTCCTTTCGCTAATCGCTAGACGCTGGCCGTGACGTTTTCGTCGCTGAGTACGTAGCGAATAATTTCGTAAAGGGCGTCGGGCTTCACCGGCTTCTGGACGAAATGGCGCGCGCCGCGTTGCAACGCCGCGAGAATATTGTCCTGATAGCCGACGGAGGAGACCATGACGATGCGCGCGTCGGGATGCTCGCGGACGATGCGCTCGACGGCCTCGATGCCTTCCATCTGCGGCATGGTGATGTCCATGAGCACGATGTCGGGATTGGTCCGCGAATATTCGGTGATCGCGGTGAGACCATCGCCCGCTTCGCCGGCGACCGTGCCGCCGAAAGCTTCCACCATTTTGGCGAGGCTTTTGCGGGCGAAGACGGAATCGTCCACGATCAAGTAGCGAACGGGCTGATTGTCTTTCTTGCGCGTCAGTGCTTCGAACGTTCTCATGACTATCTCCTTCGAGAAATCCGGTCTGCTTCGGTGAGGCCGGACGACTGGCCGACCGAAGACAATTCTGTTGGTAATTTTTCGTTGGCGCAGTGCGCGAGAATCACGCCCGCGAGCGCCGAGAGTGAAATCACTTTGTCGGCGAAGCCGCGTTCGACGGCGGAGCGCGGCATGCTGTCCACAACGCAGGAATCGGAACTCTGCGCGAGAGTGATGCCGCCCGCGGCTTGAATTTCGCCGAGGCCGGCGACACCGTCTTCGCCCATGCCGGTCATGATCACGGCGAGACCGGATTTGCCGAATTCGCGGGCCATCGAGCGGAAAAGAACATCGACGGACGGACGATGGCCGTTGACCGGCGGCATTTCGTCGAGGACGACCACGTCGCCGTGCGGCATGTGCTTCACCTTCATGTGGCGATTGCCAGGACAAATGAGCGCGCGGCCGGCGAGCAGCAAATCGCCGGAGCGGGCTTCCTTCACTTCGATGGCGCAGCTTTCGTCGAGGCGCTTCGCGAACATGTTGGTGAAGTTTTCGGGCATGTGCTGAACGACGAGCACGCAGCCGGGGAAATCTTCGGGAAGTTGCGAGAACAAATACTGGAGCGCGGCGGGGCCACCGGTGGAAACGCCGAGAGCCACTACGCGCGACGGGAAACGGCGATCGAGCACGGCGCGGACGCCTTTTTTCTTTTCGGTGGTGACGGTGAGAATCATTTTCGGAGCGCCGGTGGAAGCGGCGACTTTGATTTTCATCGCGAGCTCTTCGGCGATGGCTTCGATGCGGCCGGAAGCGGCGTCAACGGGCTTGGCGACAAAATCGAAAGCGCCGAGAGCGAGGGCTTTGAGGGCCGAACGCGCGCTTTCTTCGGTCTGCGAGGTGACGATGATTACCGGAACGTGATGCTTGCCGGTGATGGCGCGCAGCATTTCGACGCCGTCCATGCGCGGCATATTGAGATCGAGAGTGACGACGTGCGGACGAAGTTCGGCGATTTTCTTGAGGCCGAAAGCGCCGTCCATGGCCGTGCCGATGACTTCGATCTGCGGATCGCGCGAGAGAATCTGCGGAATCATCTTCCGCATGAGCGCGGAATCATCGACCACCAGGACTCGGACGCGCTCGCTCATGCGGTGGCTCCGAGCGGGGCTTTGGCCATCTTGGCGACGACGGTGGCGACGTTGAGGATAAGCACGACGGTGCCATCGCCGAGAATCGACGCGCCGCTGACGAGATCGGACGCGGCGGTGCGGTCTTCGAGCGCCTTCATCACCAATTCTTCTTCGCCGACCAGGCGATCCACGACCAGGCCGAATTTTCGCGGGCCGGTGGAGATGACGATCACGAAAAGCTTTTTGGATTTTGGGTCGACGGCGACCGGGCCGGAGGATTCCAGGCGCACCAGGGCGAGCAATTGATCGCGCAGGCGGAGAACTTCGCGATCTTCGACGCGGGTAATCTCCGAAGTCTGGGTGCGGGCGATTTCGACGACCGCGGAAAGCGGAACGGCGTAGAGTTTGCCGCCGGCGTAGAACATCAGCGCCTTGATGCTGGCGAGAGTGAGAGGAAGCATCAAGGAGAACGTGCTGCCTTTGCCGAGCTGCGTCTCGATTTCGACCGAACCTTTCAGGCGTTCAATCACGGTGTGAACTACGTCCATGCCGACGCCGCGGCCGGATATGGAAGTGACTTCGTCTGCGGTAGTGAGGCCGGGCTTGAAGATGAGTTGAAGGGCCTCGTGTTCGTTGAGACGTGCGGCTTCGTCGCTGGTGACTAGGCCGCGCTCGATGGCGCGCTGGACGATTTTCTCGCGGTCGAGGCCGTGGCCGTCGTCGGAGACTTCGATAACGACTTGACTGGCTTTGTGAAAGGCGTTGAGGCGAATGGTGCCGCGCGGGGATTTACCGGCAGCGACGCGCTCGGCGGTGGTTTCGATGCCGTGGTCGGCGGCGTTGCGAACCAGATGAACGAGCGGCTCTGCGAGAGCATCGAGAATGCTTTTGTCCAGATCGGTGGTCTGGCCGGCGATTTCGATGGCGATGTCTTTGCTGCGCTGCTTGGCGACGTCGCGAACGACGCGCGGGAAGCGGCGGAAGAGTTGCTCGACGGGAACCATGCGAATCTTCATGACGGATTTTTGAAGATCGCTGAGGACGCGCGTCTGGTAGGCGAGCGCGTCGGAAAGCTTGCCGCGCAGCGGATCTTTCGCGTACTGCTTTTCGAACTCGATGATGGTGCGGTGCAGCATGGACTTGCCGATGATCAGCTCGCCGACGAGATTCATGACGTCGTCGATTCGGGCGGCGTCCACGCGGAGAGTATTTTCGGCGCCGGCGGGGGCAACATTTGCGGCGGAGTTTGCAAAAGGACGAGATTCGGCATCGAGATGCGGCACGGGTTCCGGCTCATCGGATTCCGCGTCTTGAGCGGGAACGCCTGATGCGACCGCAGCGGCTTCGGATTCGAGAAGAATCTCGAGCAGATCGCGGTGCGCGGTGGGCGCGGCGCCTGCGGGCAGCACGACCACTTCTGAAATGAGCGAAGGAATGCGGCACTTTTTGCGAATCCAGTCCATCGTTTGCGTGCTGGATATGGCCGCCTCGACCTGGCGAACTTCCGTAAGATCCGCGCCCTCCTCGGGGCGCACGGCGAGGATCGTGCCGGAGGCTGCCAAGGCATTTTTTGCCAGTTGCACGGCTGCAGCAGGCATGGGAGCGTCGTGAGCAACGTGTGCGGAGACGAAAAATACACTCTCGTTGCGCTTCATCGCTTCGGAGACCATGAGCTGCTCGTATTCGGTCCAGGCAAACTGAGCGACGAGAGGCTTCTTCTCCGCTTTTTGATCCTTGGCCTCGCCCGGCTTTTGCAGCACGCCGTCGATTAGCTCGCGAAGAGCGCGGCCGTCCGGCGGCTGCATATCACCGCGATAGGCGGCGAGCATTTCGTCGAAGGTGTCCGCGGCAGTGAGGACGACTTCAGGAAGCGCCGAGGCGTTGGACGCGAAAGTTTCCGGTGTGAGCACGTCTTCGAGAAGATGCGCGAGGGCGCTGAGCTCGCGGTAGCCGCAAGAAGCGGAATCGCCTTTCAGCGTATGCACGGCGCGGCGTACTTTGCGAATGGTTTCGGGATCGCCGGGACGCTCCTCGAGCTCGAGGCCGCCTTCGTTCATGGCCTGGAGAAGCTCGGCTGCGCTCTCGAAGAACAGTTCGCGCAGCTCGGCGCCGCGATCATCGCCGAAAAAATTCACTGCGCCTCCTCGACGCGCTGGTAAACGGTGGCGTTGTTTTCGTGGATCATGTGAAATTTCTTGGTCAGGCCGAAGAGACTCTCGGCGTGGCCGACGAACAGATAGCCTTCCGGATTCAAACAGCGATAAAACTTTTCGACCAGGCGCTTTTGCTCGGGCTCGTCGAAATAGATCATGACGTTGCGGCAGAAGATGATGTCGTTGCGCTGGGGAAGGAATTCAGTTTTCAAATTGTGAAAATCGAATTGGATCAGGGATTTGAGCGCGTGCTTGACGGCGTACTTTTCCGCGGTCTTGTCGAAATAGCGGAGGCGCGTGGAGTAATCCACCGGCTCCATCTGAATTTCGGTGTAGATGCCCTGACCGGCGGTGAGCAGCGCGGAATAGTTGATATCCGAGGCGACGATTTCGACCTTCCAGGGCGGTGGAACGAGCGGCTTTGGCACCGGCATCTCGAAGGGCAGCGGATTGCGCAGGTAGTAGTAAGCGAGGGCGTCGCAGACGAGCATCGCCAGCGAGTAAGGTTCCTGGCCGGTGGAGCAGCCGGCGCTCCAGATGCGCACGGTCCAGTCGCGGCGCTCCTGCTTCTTGTGAAGAAGAGTTTCGAGAATGCGTTTCTGGAAAAGTTCGAGTTGCGGGCGGACGCGATAGAAACTGGTTTCGTTGACGGTGAGATTTTCGAGAAGCGCGTTCAGTTCGAGCTTGCCTTCGCGGCTGGTGAGCAGGCGGTAATAGCTGTAGAACGAATCGAGCTGGCAGGCTTTCAAACGGCGCTGCAGGCGGTCGCGGAGGAAGTGCGTGCGGCGCTCGTCGAAATACATGCCGCATTCCTGATAGATCAGGGTTTGCAGAAGCTTGAGTTCAGCTTCGGTGAGAGGAACTTGAGCGGTCAGTGTGGACATTTGTGCTCGCTATGCGTCGAGAATGTCTGCGCCGCTACCGTGGCGCGGTTACTTCACTTTCCTGCAGGGCCGCGGAAACGGCGACGTCCTCAAGACGCCGCAATTCGGAACGCCGCATGACTTTTTCGAGATCGAGGAGAATCACGAGACGGCCTTTCAACTTGGCGACGCCGGTGACGTAGTCCACTTCGCCATCCTGAAATAAATCATTGGGGGCTTCGATTTCCGAGGGCGGAATCTTGAGGACTTCCGACGCGGAATTGACCAGCAGGCCGACGGAGCGGCGGCCGAATTCGACGACGACGATGCGATTCTTTTTGCTGGGCTGAATATCTTTTTCGCCGAAGCGTTTGCGCAGATCGATGACGGAAATGATTCTTCCGCGCAGATTGATGACGCCCTCGACGAAATCGGGGGCGTTGGGAACAGGAGTGATCTGCGGAACGCGAACGATTTCGCGGACGAGCGCGATCGGCAAGCCGAAGGTCTCGGTGCCGATGCGAAAGCCGACGATTTGAATGTCTTTAGCCATGGTCGCGTTAGTCCGCGATTACGAATTCACCAGCTCGGCGTAACGCTCGGCGGAAATGTGCGGAGCGGATTCGCCGTTGTGGCCTCTGTGCCCCGAGGAACGCAGAGCGCCGGAGCCATTGTCGAGAACGAAGCGGCCCATGGTGGTGAGCAGCGTCTTCGAGAGACGCGACATTTGTTCGGCGGTGGCGGCGAGCTGCGTGGAGCTGGACGTGGATTGCTGCACCAGCTCGCGCATTCTCTCCATGGCGCGGACGACGGCTTGCGCGCCCGAAGCCTGCTCTTCGACCGAGGAATTGATTTCCTGGGTGATTTCGGTGAGGCGCGTGGTGGCTTTGGCGATTTGCGCGGAGCCATTGGATTGTTCGGTGGTGGCGGCGCCGATTTCCTGGGCGAATTTGTAAACCTCGGTGACCACGTTGGAAATTTTTCCGAGCGCGGTGCTGAGATCGCTGCCGAGGAGGAGGCCTTCCTGCACCATCGAGGTGCTCTTTTCCATGTTCTCGACGGCTTCGCGCGCTTCCTTCTGAATGCCCTCGATCAATTCGGAAATTTCCTTGGTCGATTGCGTGGATTTCTCGGCCAGCTTGCGGACTTCTTCAGCGACTACCGCGAAGCCGAGGCCGTGCTCGCCGGCGCGAGCGGCTTCGATGGCGGCGTTAAGAGCGAGAAGATTAGTTTGCTCGGCGAGATCGTCGATCACTTCGATGATCTTGCCGATATCGTCGGCGCGCTGGCCGAGCACGTCGATGATGTGGGACGAGGCCTGGATGGCTGAATTGGTGCGATTGAGGCCGTCGGTGGCTTTCTCCATGGTGACAATGCCGGTGTGAACTTCCTCGCGCGAGCGGTAGCAGATGTCGAGAAGAACTTTGGCGGTGTCGGCGACGCGCTGGATGGAAGTGACCATCTGATCGATGGAGGCGGAAGTTTCGGCGACGCTGGAAGCCTGCATCTGCGTGTTCTTCACCACGCTCTGTACGTTGACGCTCATTTCGTGCATCGTGGTGGTGACTTCATCGATGGCGGAGGCGGCCTGCAAGCTAACCTTGGCCGATTCTTCGGAAGCGCCGGCCATTTGATTGGAGCCGTCGGCGACCTGCGCGGCGCTGTCGCGGACCTGGCGGACCAGGTCGTGAAGCCCCTGAATCATCTCGGAGAAAGCGTTGGCCATGGTGTCGCGGCCGGAACGGGGCGTAACGGAAACGGTGAGCTGGCCTTCGGCGATGGAAGCGGAGACAGCGGCCATGCCTTTGATGTGGCCGATCATCTTGTTGAAATTGTCCGCGAGGACGCCGACTTCATCGTCGCGATGAATGTCGATGGTCTGGTCGATGTCCCCGGTATCGCCGATCTCGCGGGCGACGCTGATCAAGTGATTCAGCGGGAGAGTGATAGAGCGCGAGGTGTAATAGGCGATGCCGAGAGCCAGCATGATGGTGATGAGAATGCCCATAATGCTGAGTGCCGTGCTCCAGGAAGTGGCGCTGGCGGCTGAGGCGTTGGATCGCTCAAGAGCAGTGCTAATGGTGCGGTTGGCTTCGTCGAGCAGGGATGAAGTTTTGTTCATCCACGAGCCGGGATTCTGCTGGAGATAAAAAATCTGGAGATCGGAGACGGTCGCGTCGCCGCCGTCGACTTGATGGCGCTTGGCGATCATGGGCTTGGCGAAATCGTCCATCCAGCCGTGCTCGGCATCTTCAACGCGCAGGAGAGTGCTGCGAAGAGCCGGGTCGATGGCGTGAGATTCGGCGTCGCGGAGCTCGGTGTTGACGTTGGTGTGGACGGAAGCCAGCTCGCCTTCATCGCGCACGTCGCCGCTGAGCAGGAAATTGCGCAGGACGAGCTCTTCGAGCATGACCTGGAAGCGGATGCTCTCGAGGGTCTGCATGTCGTTCAAAGTGGCGGAGGCGACGGAGCGAGCGGAGTGCTCGCGCGCGATGGTCAGCACGCTCACGATGAAGAGCGCGACCATGATGGCCACGATGGCCCCGAAGCCCGAATATAATTTCTTGCCGATTGTCATTTCGAATTCCCTCCACTTGCGCCGGCGCGGTGCGCGCGGCTGCAAGTCCCCCAGCTAGCCGTTCGGATCCTTGAACTCGAACTCGATGATTTCCGTGGTTTCTTTCGGCCCGGGCTCGAATTTCCATTTCTTGACGGCATCGACGGCAGCGCCGACGAGCACGGGACTTCCGCCCACAATTTTCGCGTTGCTGACTTTGCCTTCCGGCGTGATGGTGACTTCCACTTTGACTTTACCGGTGACGCCCATCTGACGGGCGAGCGCCGGGTATTCGGCGCCGACGCGCGTCTTCACTTTGCGCTTGGCGGCATCGTTGGCGGCCGCGTCTTGCGCGTGAAGCGGAGCGGTCAGGGCGAGGATCGCCGCGAGCGCGATCAGGCGGCCGATTCCGCGAATGATCGAGATCGAAAACGCGTACCTCACACCCGTGCCTCCATAGAACTCCGGCAGAAGAAAATGCACGGGTGGTGCCAGTGAGGGAGGGAATGCAGGAGATGGTTCGGAGGCGGCGGCGAAGCTCGTAAAGTGCTTTGGCTTGGGGAGTTAGCGGGAGGCTGAAATTTGCGGCGCTGACCGCTGGGAGCGGCGATATGTCTCAGCGATTGGCGGCGCGGAGGGGAACGGTCTCAGGTTGCGACGCGAGCCGTTGGGAGCGATTGTTCGATTCGTCACGCGTGCGGGTAGATTCCTTGACTCAAAATGAGATGGGCACGTAACTTCGGTGTATCACTTTTGAAATCTGGAGAGACGCGCAGGACCCCTTCCTCCATGCGTGCGGCCAAGAAAACTCGCCGAGTACCGGCGCGCTCGCGCGCGGGCATCGATGCGGATTTGGCGCAGCTTTCCGCGGCGACGCGGGAGCTTAAGCCTTCGATCGGGCCCACGGAATTTGTGCGGCGGCTGACTTTGTGTGCGGGGCGCATGTTTGAGGTGAAGTCGGCGGCGCTGGCTTTGGTGCGCGGGGAGGAATGGGAGATTGTGTCGGCACAAGGCGCGGCGGCTGGACTGACTGGCGAAGAACAAGTACGGCTGGCGCAGGGGCTGGCGGAGGTGAGTTGGGCGGCTGGAGAAGCTACGCGATTCGCGGCGGCTGGGGAGATTTTGGGGAGGCCATTAGCCGCGAAGTTGGGAGCGAATCATCTGGCCGTGGCGCGCCTGACCGGTAGCGAAGGCGATTTGATGGGGGTGTTGTGCCTGGCGGGGCGGGATCGGGCGTTTTCGTTGGGGGAGCAGCATTTGTTGGAGGCCCTGGCGGGACATGCTTCGGTGGCGCTGGAGAATGCGCGGCTTTTTTCGTGGATTGAGCGATCGAAGAAGCAGTGGATCGAAGATTTTGATGCGATTACGGATTTTATTGTGGTGCATGACGCGACCGACCGGATTTTGCGCGTGAATCGCTCGCTGGCCGGGCATTTGCGGCTGAAGCCCGCCGAATTGATTGGGCGGCACATGGAGACGCTGCAATCGCTGGCGGCGGCGAGAGTCGGCCGGGCTTGCCCGTTCTGCCGGGATATGCAGGCGGGGACGGAAGAATATGTGCAGACGGCGCATGAGCGGACTTATTTGATTTCCACTTCGCGGCTGCGGAGTTTGCCGGAAGACGATCTGCGGACCGTGCATGTGTTGAAAGATATTACCGACCGGCGGGAATTGGAGCGGCGCTATCGCGAGCTATTCGACAACATTCAGGAAGGGCTTTTCTTCTGCACGCCGGATGGGCAATTCATCGAAGTGAATAACGCGCTGGTGCGGATGCTGGGTTATGCGAGCCGCGACGAAGTGCTGGCGGTGAATTTATTTGATCAGCTCTGCCTGGCGCCGGATTTGCGGCGGCGTTGCGTAAAGGCGGCGGATGAGGGCGGCGTGCTGCGAAATCATGAGGAAGTGCTGCGGCGGCGCGATGGCTCGTGGATTCATACGCTGCAGAATATTTTGATCGTGCGGGATGCCAAGGGGCGCGTGGCGCAGTATCGCGGATTGATGCTGGACATCACCGAGCAGAAATCGTTTCAGGCGCAGTTGCGTCGCGAGCGCGATTTCAACAAGAACATTTTGAACGACACGCAGAGCATGATTTTGGTGCTCGATACCGCGGGATTGATCAGCTATGCGAACCGGCGGTGCTTTGAGATTGGGCATCGCGAGGCGGATTTGCTGGGGCATCCGCTTTCTGAGTTTATTTCGGCGTCGCGGCGAAAGGCGCTGGCGGAGGCTTTGCGCAGCACTTTGCGCGGGGCGCAGGCGGCCAATATGGAGCTGCCCTTTTTGCGCGGCGATGGGACTACCGGGCAATTTTCGATCAGCTTGAGCCCGATGCGCGACGACAAGGGTGGAATCAACAGCATCGTGGTGGTGATGACAGACGTTACCGACGCGGCCGTGCTGCAGGCGAAATTGATGCATACGGAGAAGATGGCGGCGGTCGGGCAGCTGGTGTCGGGCGTGGCGCATGAGGTCAACAATCCTTTGGCGGCGATTCTGGGGTTCACCGATTTGCTGCTCGAGAATTCCGAAGTGCCGGGAAGCGCTAAAGATGAATTGCGCGTGATTTTGCAGGAAGCGCAGCGGACGAAATTGATTATTCAGAATCTGCTGAGCTTTGCGCGGCAGAAGCCTGCGCTGCGCGAGGCGGTGCAGATCAATGCAGTGCTGCGGCAGACGCTGAAGCTGCGGGCGTACGACTTCTCGAAGCGCGAGGTGGAAGTGGTCGAGCAGTTTGACGCACACCTTCCATCGATCGTGGGCGATGAGCACCAGTTGCAGCAGGTGTTCTTGAATATCGTCAACAACGCGTATGACGCCGTGCAGGAAATCGGGCGGCCGGGACGAATTGAGATTGAAACGGCGCACGCGAATGGGCAAATCGAGATTCGCTTTCGCGATAACGGGCCAGGGATCGAGCACGTCGACCGGATTTTCGAGCCGTTCTTCACGACCAAGGAAGTCGGCAAGGGGACGGGGCTGGGTTTGAGCATTTGCTACGGAATTGTGCGCGCGCATCTGGGCGAAATTTTTTGCTTCAACAATACGGACGGGGTGGGCAGCACGTTCGTGGTGCGCTTGCCGCTGGCGGCCGAAGCGGCGATGGCGGCTACGGCGGAGAAAGCGCGCAATTGATGCGGCGGGATAGGGAAAGGGAGCGATGACCGACAGCCAGACGATTCGATTATTGATCGTGGATGACGAGCAGAATATCCGCCGGCTTTGCATCACCGTCGGAAAGGCGCTGGGATTCGACTGCAGCGAAGCCGAAAGCGCCGAAGCGGCGCTGGCGCGCGCGGAAGCTACGGCGCCGGACCTGGTGGTGACGGATCTGAAGCTGCCGGGATCGTCGGGCGTGGATTTGCTGCGCGAATTGAAGACGCGTTTGCCGAATGCGGAAGTTTCGATCATGACGGGGCATGGCTCGATCGAATCGGCCGTGGATGCGATGAAGTTGGGGGCCTACGACTATATCGAGAAACCGTTCCGCGTGGAAAAATTGCGGCAATTGGTGCAGCGCATGGCGGAGAAGGTGCGGCTGGTACAGGAAAATCGATTTCTCCGCGAGCGGGTGAACGCCGAGACGCAGC
Organism: uncultured Acidobacteriota bacterium; assembly: GCA_963841235.1. Classification (GTDB taxonomy): domain Bacteria; phylum Acidobacteriota; class Terriglobia; order Acidiferrales; family UBA7541; genus Palsa-147. The sequence continues at coordinate 71,012 of CAWJBU010000011.1, forward strand.
TTGATGGGATCGTGGGTTCGTCGGCGCGGATTCAGGAAGTGCTGCGGATGATATCGAAATTAAAGGATACGCGCACGCCTGTTTTGATCACGGGTGAGAGCGGTACAGGCAAGGAATTGGTGGCACGGGCGATTCATTTTCGCGGGCCGTTTGCGGAGTTGCCGTTTGTCGCCGTGGATTGCGGCTCGCTGGTGCCGACTTTGATGGAGAGCGAATTATTCGGGCACGAAAAAGGCGCATTCACCGGTGCGCTGAAAACGAAGGCCGGACTTTTTCAGTCCGCGAATGGCGGGACGATCTTTCTGGATGAGATCGGCGAATTGCCGCTGGAGATGCAGGCGAAGCTGCTGCGCGTGTTGCAGGAGAAGGAAGTTCGGCCTGTGGGGAGCAACGATAAAGTTCCCGTGGATGTGCGCATCATTGCGGCGACCAATCGAGATTTGGATTCGGCGTACCGCGGCGGGACTTTCCGCAAGGACTTGTATTTCCGGTTGAACGTGGTGACCGTGCATTTGCCGAGCTTGCGCGAGCATCGGTCCGACATTCCTTTGCTGACACACGCGTTTTTGGAGCGCTACGCGGCGGGGAAAAATCTTCAAGTGACGCCGGCGGTGATGAAGTGCCTGCTGCAATATGACTGGCCGGGAAACGTCCGCGAACTAGAGAATTGCATCGCGCGGGCGGTCGCGCTCGGAGTTGAGGCGACGATGGATGTGGCCGATCTTCCTCCGGCGATTCAAGCGACGCACGATGCTTCCGCGACGAATGCGGAGACGAATGCACTCTCGACCGCGGCGCTATCCGAAATGGAGAGGATGACGATTCTGCGCGTGTTTGAGCAGGTGGGTGGAGATAAGGCGCTGGCCGGAAAATTGTTGGGGATCAGCCGGGCGACTTTGTATCGGAAATTGAAGCTTTACGGAATTCCTTTGAAGGCGGCGGAGAAAACGGTGGAGCGCGAGCAGGTTACACATTAGGTTGGGCGAAACGCGGCGCGATGTCGCGCAACAGTTCTTCCGCGCGGGACCGCAGTTCTTGGCGACAAATGCAGTCGTAAGATGCCGGCGGGGACGCCGGCGGTACCCAGTTGCAAATTGGAATGCTAGTTGGGCTGTGAGACGGATTCGTTTCAGTGTGAGACGGTGCGTTGACGGCAAGCTTCCGATTCCCCGCACAAACTGTGATGTTTCAACGCTTTGCGAATGCGGCGGCTTGCCGGGCTTTGGCCGCGTGCGTGCAAACTAGTGTACTCGGACGAGACTATCTCTGCGCTGGAACGATGTCTGGGGAATTGAAGCGACGATGAGCTCACGAACTACTTTGCCATTGGACTCGGCGACGCCAGCCGGGCCGGCCGATCTCACTACTGCGTGGGCCGAAGCGCGCCGCGCTTATCCGATCTATGCGGCGCTGGCGCGGCAATTTGAACTTTCCGCGACGCCTTACTCCGAAGGCGAAGCGGTGCCGGAAGAAATCGGGCCGGCGGTGGTCGAGCGCAATCTGCGCTGGTTCGATGAAATGGATGCGCAGGTCAAGGCCTACCAGATCCGCCAGCTTCCTCCCGCGACATTGAATGCGAAGGAAGAAGGACTGCGCGCGTTCATCCAGCGGCATTTGAGGAAGCCGGAGAAAACGGCCGCCGACCGCGACAAGGTCGATTTTCTTCTGGTGCAATATTTCGCCTTGTGCGCGCCTGAGAGTTTCTATCATGACGAAATTTCTCTCGCGGACGTGATCCGCATTCTGCAACCGGTGGTCGGAGAAGCGAACGCACGAACGCCGGATTGGTGCGCGACGCTGGAATCGACACTGGACTTTGTGAAGGATTGCCGCAGCCTGCGGGATTTGCTCGAGAGCGGAAAGCTCGATCAGGCGCGGCTGGTGAAGGAATCTTCGGGAAATTTGTTCTACGATCCGGCGGCGCTGGTGACGCTGGCGCGATTTAATTTTCTTATGCGCCGTGCGTTCATTCGGCTGCTTCATGCGGATCAGGAAGCGGTGCTGAAGGCGCTCGGCGAGTTGGATCGTGCGGGCGTTCGCACGGTGGATTGCCGGCGCGCGGGATTCTCGGCGGCGGAGCCGACCACAAGTTTGCGCCAGTTTGCAGAAAACTGGCGTCCGCTTTATCACAAGGATTATTCGGAATCGGCCGTGGGACGTACATTCGAGCAACTGCTCGCGTTGCGCGCCGATCTGGAAGACGGTGTAGCTAAGCTTCATGCGCCGGCGGGGGAGCCTGGGGCAGCGGAGACGCCCGCATTGACGCTTGTGCCCGCCGCGCCGCTGCAGCCGCGCGAAGTGGATCCAGCCACCGAACATCCGCGCATTCATGTGGAGCAGACTGGATATCAGCGAAAGATTGGCCAAGATTCGAGCTACAAAAAGTCCGCCGAATCGCTTGCACAATTGGGCGCGCCGGTGGAATTGCCGGCGAAGGGATCCGAGGAGAAAACTGTGCCGACCGCCGCGGCGGTAGTTACGCCGGGCGCTGGCGGCAGTTCGGTTGCGTCGTCACCTTCCGGCCCGCCGAAAACTTCGAGCGGAGCTCCGGCCGACGCGCAGCCTCCCGCTTCTGCGGACATGGAAAGCTGCCTCGAGACGATTTGGGAGCAATTGATCGCCACGCCGCCGACGCGCGGCCGCTCGATGTCGACGATCACGCTGAAGAATACGAAGGTATTGCTGTCGTCATGGGAAGTGGCCGCGTTTGTGGATAAGGGCGGGCAGGAATCGGAAGATCTGCGGCGGGCCGTGGTGGCGCGCGCGATGCTCGCGGTGGCCATGGATTCGCGAAAGCAGTCGGGCGAGACGGTTTCGTTGCAGGCAGCGCTGGTGCAAGCGCGTGCGGAAGTTTCCTATTTCCAGGGACGCGTGGAAAAAGCGAAGCAGGCGAAGAACACCGAGGCTGCCGTCAATCTCGGCATCAGTACGAAGCGGCTTTTGTCTTTCATCGAAGAAGCCGAAAAGCTCTCTCCTTAGAACTCACGTCGCCGCGAGTTAGCGTTTCTTGCGGCCATTAATTCCTCAAAATACTTTCTCAACTGATGCGGTGTGAGCCGCCGCCACTGAGAATCTATCTCAGCGTGAGACGTTGCGGCGCGATTCACGCCGATGCCGGTCCCGCTGAGTGCTTCCTGCGCTTTGTAATTTATTGAAAATACAGAATGTTGCGATTCGTCACGAGATCCTGACGCGGCTGCGCTGGTGGCTTTTGACTTGCATTCTTTCTTTGTGGATTTCCCTCGGGGAGAGGCCTGTGTTGAAGAAGGTGCTGGTGGTTGACGACTCGGCGTCGGAATTGAAGCTGATGGAGACCGTGCTCGAACAGGGCGGCTTTCGCACGGTTGTGCTGAGCGATCCCGCGCGCATCGAAGAGACCATCGAGAACGAGCGGCCGAACTTGATTCTGCTCGATGTGGTGATGCCCGGGCGGAATGGATTTCAAGTTTGCCGTGAGCTGAAAAGCCACGCCACGTTCGCCGCGATTCCGGTGATTCTGGTGAGCTCGAAGAAATCAGCGAGCGATAAATATTGGGGCGAGCAGCAGGGCGCAAACGCGTACGTGTGCAAGCCGTTCACGGCGGAAGAATTGATTCAAGCGGTGAAGAAATTCGCATGAGCCTCGACGACACAGCTTCGACAGCACCGCCGCAGGAGTTCGATGGCGGCGACTATGACGTGCAGGACGAAGTGCGCCTGCTCGAGAAGCAATACTGCGTGTTTCGCGCCGGGCGGGAGCGATTTTGCCTTTCGGTGCTGGAAGTGGAAGAGGTCGTGGACTGGCCGAAATTGACGCAGATTCCGCTCGCGCCGGCGTTTCTGATGGGGATTTTCAATTTGCGCGGGACGATCGTGCCGCTGGTGGATATCGCATTTACCGAAGGGCGGCGGCCGGGTCTTTTGCCGCGGCACGTGGTGGTGGCGCTGCTGAAAGGCGATGGGCAGCGCGATGACTTGCGCATTGGCATCGCGGCGGACGAAGTCGTCGGAACGTTTGGCGCAAACGATCAATCGTTTCTGGATCACGCGCCGGATGTGCCGTATTGCCGCGGAATGTTGCGGCACGAGGAGCGCTTGGCGCTGGTGGTGGATCTCGAGAAATTGATTGAGGTGTTTCCGGTTCCGGTGATTTGAAATTGCGGAAGTTTCCCGGCAGAAACCGGGCGGGCGCGAAACTTTTGGGGAGGAAGTCATGAAATCGCGATTGAGTTCGACGGTGTGGATGCTGGTGATCTGGATAGCCGTGGCGGCCGGAGGTTCGGCGTTGCTGGCGTTCTATGCCGGCGCGCATTCGAATGGCTCCGGGCTCGGCGACGCGGCGGGAATGCCGGTAAACGCCAGCTCGGCGTTGATTGCCGCGGTGGGGCTCGCTGCGACGGCGGCGCTATCGCTCGTGGTGGTGCTGACGAAGAGCGTGCTGACGCCGGTGGAGAAGCTCGCAGAATTTTCCGAGCGCTTCGCCGCCGGAGATAACCGCGCCAAGATTGAAATCAAAGCGACGGACGAGTTCGGCGCGATTGCGGAGAATTTGAATCGCAGCGTCTCCAAGATTTCCACGGCGGTGAACAACCAGCAGGTGCAGGAATCGCTGCAGCGCAGCATCACGGATTTGCTGAACGTGATCAATCAAGTGGCGCGCGGCGATTTGACGCTGCGCGGCAAGGTGACCAACGACGCGCTCGGCAACGTGGTGGACTCGGTGAACTACATGCTTGACAACTTCTCGAAAGTACTCGAGCGCGTGCGCAAGGCTGCCGTGGATGTGAACGCCAGCGCAGGCGCGATTCTGGTGGCCGCCGATCAGATGACCACCGGCGCGACGCAGCAGGATCAGGAAATTACCAATACTTCATCGGCCGTGGAAGAGCTGACGGTTTCGATGAAGCAAGTGTCGAACAACGCCGAAGCCAGCGCGGAAGCGGCGCGGCGCGCACTCGATGCCGCCGAGCAGGGCAACCGCTCGGTGCGCGATACGCTCGAGGGCATGCAGCGGATTCGAGCGTCGGTGCAGGCTACGGCGAAAAAGATCAAATCGCTGGGCGACCGGTCGCTAGAAATTTCGGAAATCATCAACGTAATTAACGACATCACCGAGCAGACGAACTTGCTCGCATTGAACGCGGCAATTGAAGCAGCACGCGCCGGAGAGGCGGGTCGCGGATTCGCGGTCGTCGCGGACGAAGTTCGCAAGCTGGCCGAGCACTCGCGCGCCGCCACGAAGGACATCGCGGCGCTCATCAAGGCGATTCAGGCGGAAACGAACGAGGCCGTGGTCGTGATGGAAGAAGGCACCAAGGAAGTGGAAAGCGGTGCGGTGCTCGCAGATCAAGCCGGCAAGGCGCTCGAAGCGATTTCGAGCGTGGTGCGGCAATCGGCGGAGCTGGTGCAGGAAATTTCACTCGCGTCGAAGCAGCAGGTGCGCGGAACGGAAGGCGTGGCCAACGCGATGCAAATTATTTCCGGCATCACGCGGCAGACGTCGCAGGGCGCGCGCCAAACCGTTTCGACCGTCGGGAACATGGTCAAGCTCTCGGAACAACTGAACGAAGCTCTCGCTCAATTCCGCTCGAATTCACGTCCCGCGACCGAAACGCAGCGCGACAACGACCGGGCGCTCGCGCCGGTCGGGGCAAATCGCTGAGATCTGGTTTCGTCTTTTGCGAGCGGTCGGAGTGCTGCTAGCACCGCTCGCCCTGGCCGAACATGAGAGAGAAACCAGCTACGGTGACAGGTTACGAGTTCGATGAGCTGCGAGGGCTCATCGAAAGCCGCTCCGGGATCTTGTTCGATTCCTCCCGCGAACGATTTTTCTCGACGCGCGTGCGCGAATTCGTGGCCGAACGCGGCTTGCAGGGCGGGACGGATTTGTTGCGGCTGGTTTCTGGCAGCAACGTCGAATACAACGCGCTGCTGGAAAGCCTTCTCACGCAGGAAACTTCGTTCTTCCGCTATCCGGCGGTCTTCGATGCGTTGGCCAAGAAAATTCTGCCCGAATTGCAGGAAAAGAAATTCTGGGACAATCCACGGACGCTGCGCATCTGGAGCGCGGCGTGTTCGACGGGCGAGGAACCGTATTCGATCGCCATTGCGGTGGCGGATGCGCTGCCGTTTGCGGAAGCCTGGCGAATCGAAATTCTCGCCACCGACATCAGCCGGCGAGCGCTGCAACATGCCGAGCGCGGCGTTTATAGCGGACGCAGCCTCGACAATTTGACGCCGCAGCAGATCGAGAATTATTTCACGAAGACTCGCCATGGCTACGTGGTGAAGCCGCGCATTCGCCGGATGGTTTCATTCGCGCCGATGAATTTGACGCAAGCGGTTTATGTCGGGCGCATGGACTGCATTTTCTGCATGAACGTGCTGATGTATTTCTCCGAAGAGCGGCGCAATTCGGTGATCCAGCGCTTCAGCGAATGCCTCGAGCCCGGCGGATATTTTCTTCTCGGGCATGCCGAATCGCTGAGCAGCGTGCCGGTTCGGCTCGAAGGATTGGTGCTTGGCGATTGCCGGATTTATCGCAAGCCTGCGAAAGAATCGGCGGTGCGGCAAGCGGTGATGGCGGAGGGCAGCCTGTGAGCGCAGCGGAATCGCTCGAACTGTTCCTGCAAGAGGCGTCCGATCACCTGCAATATTTGCGGGAATACTCGGGGCTCGTGCAGGAGCCGCAGGCGCGCGCTGAGGATTTCGAGAAACTCTATATCGCGGCGCATACGCTGTGCGGCACTTCGGCCAGCTATGGCTTCCCTCTCTTCTCCGAAGTCTCAGGAAAACTCGCGCACATTTTCCAGTATGCGATGAACGCGCGCCTCGGCCCCGATACGCACGGTCCGCTCACGGAATTTCTCGCCGACGCCGTGTCGGTCCTCGAATTTGATCTTCTGCAAATGGCCAACGACGGAACGGAATGTGCCCCGGATATCGCCGCGTTCAAGCAGCGATATAGCTTCGCGTTTCCCGCAGCGGCCGAAGAATTGGCTACGGATGAAAATGCAGCGAGCGGCTCGCCGGCGCAAATCTCCGCTGCGGGACATGCGGCAAGCGGCTCGTCGTTCGTCGATTCCCTTCCCGAGGACAGCGATATCCCGGCAGAAGTTCTCGAAGTCTTCGTCGCAGAAGCAGAAGAACATTTCCAAACGGTAACCGAGTGCCTGTTGGCGCTCGAGGGCAATCCGAACGCGGAAGACATCAACCGGCTATTCCGCGCGATGCATACGGTGAAAGGCTCGGCAGCGCAAGTCGGCGTGCACCGCTGCGCCGTCGTCGCGCACCGGGCGGAGGAATTGATCGGGCGCATGCGCGATGGCCGCTTAAAGCCGAGCGCCGAAATTGTGGACTTGTGCCTGGACGCGGTGGATGCGCTGAAGAAACTACTCCACCACTCGTGGGTAAATGACGCGGAAATGCGCGCCAAGCTCGAGCCGCTGCTCGCGCGAATTGATGAGCTGGCCCCGGCAGGAACCGAAGAGCCGGTCACGGAATTGACGGAGGCAAGCGGTTCCGTCGCGGCAGCCGAGCAAATTTCGGCGACGGAACTCGCTGTAACTGCGGCACAGAGTTCGCCGGCCCGGCGCGCGACTCCAGCAGCGGCTGCGGCGCAGGCCAAGTCCGTGCGCATATCGCTCGACCGGCTCGATCGCATGATGAATGCGGTGGGCGAATTGGTGATCAATCGCACGCGCATGCTCGGCCGCTTGAGCGAGCTATCGAAGCTGGTCGAAGTTCTCACTTTCTCGAAGGCGCGGCTTTCGCTCAAAGTTTCGGAATTTCAGGACAAGCACGAATTCAGCCGCATCAGCTCCAGCCTGATGCCGGGCAGCGCACCGCCGCAAATGGATACCTTCCGTGGCTTCTCGGGTTTGCCGGGGATGCACAGCGAATCGTCCAGTGGATTCAGCGAACTGGAGATGGATCGCTACGACGACTTCAACATTCTTTCGCGTTCGCTGAGTGAAATTTCCGCCGACGTCACCGAAGTTCTCTCGCAGCTCGAAGCCTTCATGAATCGCGTGGATTCGGACATCGACGAATTCACCAAGCTCGCGCATCACTTGCAGGACGAAATCACGCGCGCGCGCATGGTGCCGATCGGCAATCTCTATACGCGGCTATCTCGCACGGTGCGCGATGCAGCGAAGGCTACAGGCAAGCGAGTCGCGTTGGTTCTGGATGGCGCGGAGACCGAGCTCGACAACAATATTATTCAGCAGATTTCGGATCCGCTGATTCACCTGGTACGCAACGCCGTGGCGCATGGAATCGAGAAGCCGGAAGTTCGCACGCGCAGCGGAAAATCGGACGAAGGCCGCCTCACCGTGCGCGCCTATCATCGCGGCAATCACGTGTTCGTCGAGGTTGAAGACGATGGCGGCGGCATCAATTACGAAAAGATTCGTGCGCGCGCGCTCGAAACCGGCCGAGTCACTTACCTGCAAGCCGAGCAGCTCACCGAGCGCGAACTGCGCGAATACCTCTTCCAGCCGGGATTTTCGACCGCTGACAGCAAGACCGAATTGGCGGGCCGCGGCGTTGGTCTCGACGTTGTCCGCGCCAACATTCACACACTGAATGGCGATATTGAGATTCGCTCGGACGCCGGCGCCGGCACGGTTTTCACGTTGAAAGTTCCTCTGACGCTAATTATTTCGCAGGCGCTCTTCGTGCGCAGCGGCACTTCAGTATTCGCGTTTCCACTGGCGTTCGTGGAAGAGATTCGCCGCCTGAAGCCTGAGGAGATCGAAGAAGTCGGCGGAAAGCTGATGACCAAGGTGCGCGGCGTGGATATGGAAGCCGTGCGCCTGGACGCGCAGCTCGGCCTGCCGCCAATCGAACCGATCAACGGCTACTACCGCATGGTGATCGTAAAGATTGCAGGACGGTCCGAAGGAATCATCGTCGAGGACGTCCTCGGCAAAGATGAAATCGTCATCAAAAATCTCGGCGAATACCTGCGCCGCGTGAAGCTCTTCCCAGGAACCTCGATTGCATCCGACGGAAGCTTGATTCTGTTGATCGATTTGAATCGCCTCGTTGCGGCCGAAGCCGCCGAGCGACGCCACCAGGTCGCACCCGCAGGCGCGGCGCGGATTTTTGCTCCCGGCTCGGATGCAGTTGCCGCTGGCACCATTCCGGCGGAAGCCGTGGACGCAGTCGGCAACGACAAAGTGATCGTGGTCGCAGACGATTCGATCAGCGTCCGCAAATTCGTCGGCCGCATGCTCGAAAAAGCCGGCTATCGCGTGATTCTCGCCGCCGATGGCCTCGAAGCTTCGGAAGTGATCGCCCATTCCGGCTGCCATCTGGTGCTCACCGATCTCGAAATGCCGCGGATGAACGGCTACGAATTAATGGCGCACCTGCGGCAAGATCCGGTGACGCGAGAAATTCCGGTGATGGTGGTGACCTCGCGAGCCGGCGCGAAGCATCGCGATCGCGCCGTGAAAGACGGCGCCGTCGCGTTCCTCACCAAGCCGGTGCAGGAAGATCTTCTGATCGAAACCGTGGAGCAGCTCATCGGCGAAGACCGCGGGGCAATCACGCAGCCCGCTGGCGGCCTGCGTCGAGCTTAGTGAACATGACCGGACTCAAGAAAAAAGTGCGCGTGTTAATCGTCGAGGATTCGGCGTTCATGCGCAAAGTCCTGCACGACATCATCACCGCTGATCCCGCCATGGAAGTCGCGGGACAGGCGAAAGATGGGCGCGAGGGTGTGTCTCTCGCCGAATCGCTGCAGCCCGACGTGATCACCATGGACATCAATATGCCGCGGCTCGATGGCCTCGGGGCCACCGAAGTGATCATGTCGCAAAATCCGCGGCCCATTGTGATTGTCAGCTCAGAATCGCGCGACGGCACGGCCAGCACTCTGCGCGCGCTGGAACTCGGCGCCGTGGATTTCGTGCCCAAGCCGACGAGCGGCATTGATCTCGACATGCGCAATGTCCGCGAAGAACTGACGCGCAAACTAAAGATGGCGGCGAAGGTGCGCGTGGTGCGCACCGCGACGCTTTCAAGACTCGCAGGCGTCACGGCACGAGCCCCCATTCCGCGCGTGGTTCCTTCAAATGGAGCGCCAACGCCTACGGTGGGTGCCGGAAGATTTCCGGTGGTGGTCGTCGCGGCGTCGACCGGCGGTCCGGCAACCGTGATGGATCTTGTGTCGCGGCTGCCTAAAGATTTGCCTGCTGCCGTCGTCGTGGTGCTGCACATGCCGGCGAGTTTCACGCATCAATACAGCGTGCAGTTGGCTGAGGTCACGGCGCTGCGCGTGAAAGATGCGGAGAACAATGAGTCCGTTCAGCCCGGCACGATTTACGTTTGTCCCGGCTCGCATCATCTGCGCTTCGCGAGCGGCGGGCGGATTGCGCTCGATGGCGGCGATCGCATCGGCGGCTACAGGCCCTGCGCCGATGTGACTCTCGAAACAGCGGCGCAATATCTCGGCCCGATGATCGTCGGTGTAATTCTGACGGGAATGGGCAACGACGGCGCGAAGGGCGTGAAGGCAGTGAAGGAAGCCGGCGGCTACGTCATCGCGCAGGACGAGGCCACTTCCGTGATTTTCGGAATGCCGGCGGAAGCGATCAAAACCGGCGCCGTGGATGAAGTCCTGGCGATCGAGCAAGTGCCGGCAGCCATCGAACGGCGGACGCTACAAATCGCCAAGCCGGTGACGGTGATGTCCCGATGACCATCTCTTCGCCGGAGCAAAAGCCAGTGCGGCGTGGACGCGCCAGGGAATCTGCGATTCTCTTCACCATTTCAGGCTTGCCGTTTGCCATTGCGTCTTCGGCGGTACACGAAATTCGAAGTGCGGACAGCCTTTCGGGATCGGCCACGGAGATCGAGCAAACGGCCGTGTCCAAAGTGAAGCACCTCGTCCATCGCGGCAACCGCAGCTACTTCGTGGTGAACGGCTGCGCGCATTTCGGATTGAAGGCCGCGCGCCCGACGCTGGTTCTGATACTTCGCGATTCTCCGGTCGCAATTCTGGTGGACAAGATCGAGCGCATGGCGGATATCGCCGCTCCGTACGCCCTGCCGCTTGCGTTTGAAGGCGAAGAGCGGCGGTGGTATCGCGGCCTGAGCTATACAGATGATCAAATCGTACCGGTCGTCAATCCCGCGGGATTTTTGACGCGGCATGAATTGCGGGCGCTGGAAGAGGCGCTGCAGGCCGCGCATGCCGAAACGCCGGCGGAGTTGTCGGGGACGGTGGCGGGATGACCGCCGCGGCAGCGATCGAGAAGAGTTCCTTCGTCCTACTGCAATTGGGGCGACGCAGATTCGGGCTTCCGGCGGCAATCGTCACGGAGCTTGCGCCTCCGGTGAAGCTGCATGTGTTTGCGCATCAGACGCCGATGGTGGCAGGCGTGATCGTGCGCCGCGGGCGCGTCATTCCGGTGTATGACGTTACGCCGGTGCTGGTCGGGAAGAAACTGCCGGACCGGCGATTTTATCTGGTCGCATCGCGAAGCATCGAAGGCCAAGAGGAGCTCAGCGCGATTCCCGTGGATGGCGAATGCGAATTGGTGAACGCGGAATTATTTCCGACGCCGGAAGATTCGCCCAAGTATGTCGCCGGAGTGCTGGCCATCGGTGAGGAAACAATCGAGATTCTGGATTTTGAGAAGCTGGTACGAACATCGAGCGCAGCGCCGGCTGCGAGTCCAGTGGAGTTGGGGCCATTCGCGTGAGCGCGGCGATCAGTCTTCCGAAGATCTTGATGATCGAGAGCAATGTGTATTTCGCGAAGCGCCTGGGCGATGCGCTGAAGCAGCAGGGCTTCGACGTGGTCACCTGCGCGCAATCGGCTTATGCGCTGACCATGCTGGAATGGAATACTCCGGCGGCCGTGCTCTGCTCGACAAACTTGCGCGAAATGAACGCTCTTGAGATCGCGCCGATTCTTCGCTCCGATCCGAAATCGGCGAACATTCCGCTGATTGCCATCGGCGGTGGCGAAGGCGAGCAAGCCCTGCTCGAAGCTTTCCGCGCCGGCTGCGATGATTTTGTTGATCGCCGTAGGCCCGTCGCCGACATCGCGCGGCACATTCGCAATTTTCTGCTGAGCCGCCAGGATGGCTTCCAGCCTACGCAGATGCTGCAAAGCGCCGAGACCGACTTGAGCGGCAAGCTTTCGCATCTCGATCTACCCGGCGTGATTCAAATGCTCGGGCAGGCGCATCAGACCGGGGCTCTGCATCTCAACGCCGGCGAAACAGACGGAGTAATTTTCTTCGATGCCGGGCATCTCATGCACGCGGAATGCGGCACGCTCTTCGGCGATGAAGCGGTGTATCACATGGTGAAAAATTGCCATCGGCGCGTCGAGGGCGTCTATAAATTCGTTTACGGAGCAACGGCGGCGCAGCGCACCGTGCTTCGTTCGGCCACCGATCTCTTGCTCGACGCGTTGCGCGAATACGATGAAGCCGAGCACGCGGGCGTGGAGGAACCGTCATGAGCGACGCGGCCATTCCGGGAGCACCTCGCGTCCCGAACATTTATTTCATTGACGACAGCGCGACCATGCGCGAAGTGATCAAGATTGCCTTCCGCAAGGAGAGCATTCACGTCGTCGCCTGCCACGATGCCGCGACGGCGCTCGCGCTCTTCGCGGAATCGCGGCCCGATGCGGTGATCACCGATGTGATCATGCCCGATAAAGACGGCTACGAGGTTTGCCGGTTCGTGAAACAGCACCCCGAGCTGGGATCGACGCCCGTGATTTTGATGTCGGGAGTGGTGAATCGCGAGGTAGCGCAGAAAGCGATGGAAGCGGGCGCGGATGAATTGATGCGCAAGCCGTTTCAGCCGCAGGAGCTGGTGACGCGGGTGAAGAGCTTGTTGAATCCGAAGCCGGCCGGCGCGAAGGACAGCGCCGGAGTGACTTCGTCCGCGGCGTCGCCGGTGCCATCGCTGAGCAGCTTGTTTGCACCGCCGTCCGCGAGTGCATCGCCGACCGCGACTTCCGCTTTCGCAAGTGACGGCCGGGCAGCGTCGGTCTCAACGGCGCCTCGTTCAACTGTCGTTCCGAATCCTCTGGCTCAGGAACCCGCGCGGCCAGCCACCGGAATTGCTCCAAGCGTGGAGCTTTTGAAATTGCGCGCAGAGATCCGCCGCCTCGAAATGCTCGTGAAGAAATTGCAATCGGAGTTAGAAGCAGAAAGGCAATATTGCTCGGAGCTTGAATCGCAGCTTCGCGTCAATCAGGAAACTTCGTAGCCTCTGTCTCCGCGCTCGGTACCGCTGGCGTCCCGCCGGCATCTTACGATCAAATTCTCCGCCATGGGCAACGCTCACGCGCGGACTACACATCAGATCGAATCAATTTTGCGGCGAAGTCCGCACGCATTTGCGAAATTTGGCGAGGTCCGTGGTCGTAAGATGCCGGCGAGACGCCGGCGCTACTTTCGGAAGAAAACTGCCGGGGTTGGGAGGGCGGGGCTCAGCCCGCCTTGCGGTATGAAATATGATCTATGAATCGGTCTAGCCCGCGGCGGGATTTAAACCCCGCCCTCCCAACCCCACTTCATCGAGGATCCTCGATCCTCGACTATTAATTACCGATGCGGATGTCCGCCACCACCGCCGGAACTGTGGCCACCGCCACCACCGCCGCTGTGCGAACCGCCACCGCTGGGGGCATGCGATCCGCCCCCACTCGGTGCGTGATAGCTGGGTGCGCTCTGCCGTGGCGCGCTATAGCTCGGCCGTGATGGTGCGCTGTAGCTCGGCCGCGACGGTGCGCTATACGTCGGCCGTGACGGCGCGCTGTAAGTCGGCCGCGACGGTGCGCTGTAAGTCGGCCGCGACGGTGCGCTATACGTCGGCCGTGACGGCGCGCTGTAAGTCGGCCGCGACGGTGCGCTGTAAGTCGGCCGCGACGGTGCGCTATACGTCGGCCGTGACGGCGCGCTGTAAGTCGGCCGCGACGGCGCGCTGTAGCTCGGGCTGCTGCTCGGGCGACCCGCGTTTCCGCCAAATCCGCCATTCGGCCGTTGCGTGACGATGGGCTTGTTCATGTTGAGCGGCGGCCGATAGCTGCCGTTCGGGCTCGCAGACGAGCGCCCAGCGCCGGAATTCGAAGGCTGCGAAAATTTCTGCCAGCCTCCGTTATTGCCGGTGTTATTCGGGCGCGTGCTCGGCTCAACGCTTGGCCTTGTCGGCGCCGAGGTGCCCTTCGGCGCGGACCCAAACCCTGGGTTCGTCGCCGGCGTTCCTGAACCTCTCACCGTAGCGCCGGTTGACGGCCGATCATTGGCCGGGCCGCGATTCGACGTCGCTCCCGCCCCGTTGTTGGTCTCGACTCGCCCTGAGCCTACGACTCTTGCTCCGCTCGCAGGGCTGGCCGCTCCGCCGCGATTCCCGGAAGTGACCGGCGAGAAGTGCCCATCCTTCTGAATTGAGTTCTGAAGGCGTGAAGCCTGCTGCGAGAACGGCTCAGTCTTCGCGCCGGGCTGATTCTTCCCGAAGAAGCTCTTAGCTGCTCCCGCGCGCGCTGCGCCCGAGCCCGGGCTCTGGAACTTGCCCGAAGCGCTCAAGCTTTCACGCGACGGAACAACCGGCAGATTGCCGGTCATGATGCGCCCGCCGTGGAATGCGGTGGGACTCACGGCTGTTGGCCGGCCTCCGGCGCCGCGGCCGAAGCGATTGCCCGAAACTCCGGAGAATCCATTCCGCAGCCTATTATTCGAGTCAAAGTTCCGCAAGTTCGAGAAGCGATCATTTCTCAAGAGCGGACGGAATCCTCCCCGACCAAACTCCCGGTCGCGGAACCCGCGATCGTGGAAGCGATCAAAGTCCGCGAATCCAAATCCGAATCCGAAACCGCCCCACCACGGATAGAAGAAGTCACCCGGCCCGCAGGGGAACCAGCCGAAGCCGACTCCGAAGCCAGGGCCGAATCCGAAGAAGGAAACATAAGCCGGCGACCAGTATGGGTAGTAGCCAAATCCCACCGGTCCGGGCCACCATGCCCACGAGCCGCCCGTAACGAACCAGCGGCCGTAGTGATATGGCGCCCAGCCCCAGGGCTCGCCGCCGACCCAGGTCCAGCCATAGTAAGGTTCCCAGACCCAGTTGCCGTCGCGGTAAGGCGCCCAGTCAGGACCTTGCTCGGGTACCCACACGCGGCCTACGTCCGGAACTTCGCTCCATGTGCCGTAAGCATCGAGATCCTCGGTGCCGGTGTAATAGCGATTGGTGTTATGCCACGAAGACGCCCTTTGAATCAGGCGGTCGCGATCATCGTTGAAGGCATCCCAATCATCCTTGCCGGTCGCTCCGGTGATTTTGTATTGCGCGTTCGTGGAGTCGCCCTGAATCGTGATCAGGTCGCCCTTCTTGATGCGCGTGCTGCCCTGAGGAGTGGAAATCTCGGCTTCGCCATTGCGGACGGTGATTTCGGTCTGTCCGCCGGGATTTACGTAAATCCGGTAGGCGCCGTCCTTGCCGATGGGATGAATGGAAACATTCGGCGTGTCGATTTCGACGTCGGCCTCGTGGCCCTTGAACATGCTGAAATAAGCGAGGCCTTCGCCGAGCTGCACTTGAATCTGCGTGCGCTCGAGCGTGGCGATGGTCGCCTGCGAGCTATCGGCCAACCGCAGAACGTCGGCGAAGTCGAGCTGGACTTCAGCGCGGCCCTTGTCGCCAGTAGAAATCTTGTCTCCGGGAGCCAACGGCGTGTTCAGCGTGGCAGCAGACCAATCGCCGGAATCGCCGCGCTGCGTGGAAACGTCGCCATGAACCAGGCTGACGCGCGCCATGCCGGGGCCAGGCTTGTCAGGCGTGCCGCTCGGCTGTGATTGCGGCGGTGCGCCGTCAGGCTGCGATTGCGGCGGCCCGGCGTCAGGCTCCGACTGCGCCTGCGCTATGCAGCTCCCGAATAACGAGAATATGAGGACCCCAAATCCTGTAAGTATCTTCGATCGTGTGCTTCTCATGGCCCACCTCATCTGTGTCGCAGCCGGAAGAGACCCGCTTCGACACCGCCCATAAATGCATGGCCCATGCCAAATGGGCAGAGGGTGGCCATCACAGTAAATTACGCAATATCAATGAGTTACAGTAATTTCGAGCGACAGCACCGGAGATCGCCCGGCGTCCAACTGGTGGATTTCAACCACCCTCGGTGGTTCTGCACCAACGTAGCGCTGGCGTCCCCGTCGGCATGCGGCGTATCGTAGTCTTTGTAGGGGAGGGTCTTCAGAACCTCCCGCCGTTCGGCCCCGGCGCTCGAGCGCCTCTCGACCCTCCCAACCCCGTCATTGAGCGCGCCGACTGCGTGAAAGATCGGCATCTCTTCCGCCGGGTGTCGTTTGGCCTTCGCCCGTAGGGGCGCTGCTTGCTGCGCCCGCCAGCGCAAAAACTCGCACCCAATCAAGCCATTCACCTGTATAGCAATCGCCAGGTCGCGCACGCTTTTCCGCGGTGCTGAATTTATGAGCGTGCCATCCTTCGCGCGGTTTGCGAAGGGTGCGGGTTTTCGAAGTCGAATTTCTCGCCGGAGTTGTCGTAGGGGCTCTTGCTTCTTTACCATAACCCGAGAATACTTTAGCTTAATCGACAATTCTGGAAGGGGACCCATGGGTAAGGAAAAAGGAAAAGAAAAGAAGCCCAAGCCGTACTCCCGCATCGAGTCGCATAAGCGGCAAAAGAAGACCCTCGTCCCACCGCTCATGGCTTTGCCGAATGTTGCCCTAAGATCGTGGGTGGACGACAGGATGCCTGAAATGATCTGGGCCGCACTGTTGATTGCTCGTCTGGGCCGCGACAGGGCCCTCGACAAATTTCGCGCGTGCGCGGGCATATCTACGAAAATTCCGACTGACAAACGCGCCTCAAGCCCGACGCTATCCAGCATTGCATCTTTTCAAGACGACATTCGCACGCTTTTTTTGTCGACCGCCTGCTCTGATGACGAATCTCGCGCCGCGCTGCGCCCACTGCTGCTCTTCGAGAACCTTCCAGGGATGACTGCCTGGCGGAACGCAATAGGACAAACGGCGGCGGCTGAGGACTGGGAACATCTGAAGACAGCAGTGTCCACCGTTCTCGACCACCAATCCCAAGAGGCGACCGACTGTCGATGGCTAAAGGTATTGATCCGTGTGATTTCAGGTACCGCGATCTTACCGACGAAAGAGCAAGTCAGCGAAATCCTGAACTATCCGAACGTCGGCGTACCTCAAATTGCGGCCGCTCATCCGAAGCGCGAGGGCGAATTATCTACGAAGGGCGAAGAAACATCGACGTGGCCGCAGTCGTTCTGGGACCAATGCTTGCGAGACTCAGCGGTACCCACGGCACACGATGGATGCGCAATGGTCGCCATCCAGCTCGACAACTCTTGCTAGAGTCAGAGATTCCGAGAAGCGCTCGCAGACCATGAACCCTCGTGCCTGAAAACTACACCGTCGATGCAAGCATGATGCAGTTTTTGGCTTTGCAGCTTACTCTCTAGCAATCCTACCGAGCTGCTCGCCATGGAAAAGACCGTCGATCCTCGGCAGGCTCGGCCTTAGAACCCTTCTGGAGGCACTGATCACGATATCGTACCTCGAGAAGCGCGATGATCCTGACCTCTGGCTGGCATACAGGCAATACGGATCCGGACAAGCAAAGATGGCATTCATGAAACTGGATGACGAGTCAAACCCGGGATCCATAGATCGAAGTCGGAATCCAAAGAGACTGGCTAACGAGGATCGCTTTCAGGAGTTCCACAATATCGATTTGGGACATTGGGCCTCACTAGACCTGAAAGCGAAGCGAGGAGACAAATCTAAAACCGAATCCGGCAGCAAATACCCATGGGCCTCCGCATTGGTCGTGCACGTGGGCTGCTTCGAAACAGATGTTCGCATGTGATCAACCCGGACATCGACTACCGCACGGTCGACACCGCGGTCCTCGGCGAGTAGTGGCGGAGCTGCAACGTGGTCGACCCATTCTCGCGTTTGCTAAGAATTTTCCGGGCTTTTCGCCCGGGTAACACTGCCAGATAGTACCGACCGCGGGCTTAAACCGGCAGTGGAAACGAGCAAAATCACGCAGAGTTATGCAGGTCCTCAGCGGACGGCGCGAGTTTTCCGAATCCTACGACCAATTCTCCGAATGGCGATAGGTCATCCGCTGCGGACTTTGCATCATTGAACGACATTGACGCGACGATCCGCCGCGAAGCCAGAGAATCGCGTCGCGAGGATCCCAGGCATTCCTTTATGTCCGCGAAGCTCTCGGAGCGTTTTACACGAGATACTCAAAAGACGTCTTTTCAAAAGCGAAGCACCTGTGTGGCAGGAAAATCGTCCTCGGAGGGCCAAGCCACTTCGGGAACGCACAGCTGAAATCCGTTCAAAGAATGATTTTGTATGGGGACACAGTTCTGATCCCAGATCCTATACTGCCTTGGATCGAATCGCCCCGCGGGGAGGAGCGCAACAGAAGCCTGCCAATTTTGGAGGCCGCCTTCTATCTCTTGCACCTTGCGGCGTTCTTCAACACAGACCAGCCGATATTGCCGGTCGTAGTCTTCCCTAGCTTCGAGAAATCGCTAGAAGAGCGCGATCCTGTAACGCAAGCGCGCATGGATTCCTTTGGTGCCCGTGTGATCTCCCACTATCTTGGCAAGCGGTTTGATACGCTGAAGAGCCTTCAAGATTACGCGAAAGAGAACGAACCGCAATTCCTCGCGGCGGTAGACACCCAACATCTTTTTGTGGCTCCAGACGGACCAGTCGGCCAACCTCTCGCAGAAGCGTTGAAGAAATATAAGCAGGAAATCAAACATCGAAGGTCCAAAAGCTACCTCAATGTTGCGAATCAAATGCCGCGGGGCGTGTTCACTCTTTGGGCTGTACTAGAGAGGCTGCTTCCACACTATCATCTCATCCAGAATGCAAAAGAGCTGCAGGCATGTCCACTAATCACGCTCAGCACTCAGTGGCATTACTACGAACTGGTGTCGAGTTTCTTCTCAACGCAGCTCACGCAAAATGGCGGGTCGCCACGCTACGAAACGTGGACGATAAGTCCGTCACCCAGCTCGCAAGACTGGCTCGGTGCGGTACCAACAGCCCAGTTGGTCGAGATGATATCCAACCACGAGAATGAAAATTTTCGGCACCACTTGGTCGGACCGTTTCCGGCCTACAGCGCAATTTTCGTAGGCTTGGCCCTGCCCTGCTAGAAGCCCGCGACCAGCTCAAATTGCTCCTGAAGGAACAACCAGCTGAAACAGCAGCAATTCAGAGCAAATACGAGGCCCGCTACAGTCTCGCCCAATTTCAGAAGTACCTGACCTGTACTCCAAGATTCACCATCACCCCCGCTCCCGACCTTCGTTCCCCCGATGAGAAAAAGAACGATGGAGCAGACCCCGACTCACCGGCAAATTCATTGCTTGCCGTGTTTGCCGGGATAGACCTCAGTCCGAACTAACTCTCTGCTGCGGCTCGGGCGAATGCACAGCCAGTCTCCGTATTCCGCACCCACTCCCAGCCCATCCGTACCATTGCCTATTCGTCAACATACCCCACAATAATCGCGCGATAGCGCAGCAACAACTAAACAAAGGAGCACAGTCCGATAGCAGCCGAGCCCATCATCGCCCGTTGCAAACGCAAGCCTCGCTTCACGTCCGCTTCGCGCCAATCCAACCCTGTCCAAAGGAAAATCAAATGATCCGACGCAAACCGCCCAAACCCTTCTCCGTCCCATCCTGGGTCGTCGGCCGCGACTTTCCCGACCCCAACACCCGGCCCCCAGGCACCGTCCCTAACGGCCCAACCGGATTCACCCAGCCAACCCCAATCCCGCCTACCGCGGCACCCACGCCAACACCGCCGTCCGCACTACCTACCGCACTGCCTCCGCCCGCGCCGCCGCAACCCGCCGCGCCCCGAGCACCAACCCACCCCGCCAAAGGCCCGTCGCAACAGCCCCCAACCCCCAAGCCGCGCAAAACCCGCCCCGCCGCTGAATCCAACCTCGAACCTCCAACCTCTAACTTCCATTCTGGCAAATGCTCCATCTGCAACCACCCTGACCGCGCCGAAATCGAAGCCGCCTTCCTCCACTGGGAACCCGCCGAGCGCATCGTCGCCGACTTCAAACTCCCCGCTCGTTCCACCATCTACCGCCACGCCAAAGCCGCCGATCTCCTCAACCAGCGCCGCATCCACCTCCGCTCCGCCCTCGACCAAATTATCGAACAAGCCGGACGCGTCCCACCCACCGCCTCCGGCGTCCTCAGAGCCATCGAACTAAGCTGCCGTCTCAGCAGCGGCAACATAGCCCCGCTAAGACGCTACGAAGTAACCCACAAATACATCCACGAATCGAAGCCCTCCGTTCGTCCCAACTCCGCATCCGCCGAATCCAGCTCCCGGTCTCAAGCCTCAAGCGTCCAGAAACAATCGGGACACCAAAATATTGTTGCAGAGCCTAACTCATTGATTCCAAAGGAGGGACACTACAAACAATCGGGACACATAGGGGGTACATGAAAACCCAAAATCGCGCTACGACGGCTCTGGTTCGTCGGCGATGCCGATTTTGCTTAGCCGATAGCGCAACGCGTTGCGCGATAAGCCTAGGAGGCGGGCGGCTTGGCTTTTGTTGCCGTTGGCGCGGCGGAGGGCTTCGCGAATCATTTCGTCTTCCCATTGCTCGAGGGTCATGCCTTCGGGGAGTAGGGCGTGCGAATCGCCCGGGGCTTTCGTGCGCGAAGCGTCGAGGTGAATGTCGCTCACCTGGAGCACGCCGCCATTCGAAAGAGCTACGCCGCGCTCGATGATGTTTTCGAGTTCGCGAACGTTGCCGGGCCAGTGAAAGGCGGTGAGCGTGGCGAGAGCGTCGGACGAAATGCCGCCGATCGACTTGCCGGCGGCGAGCGCGAAACGATCGATAAACAGATTCACTAGATCGGGGATGTCTTCTTTGTGATCGCGAAGCGGCGGGATGTCGATGGGCACGACGTTTAGGCGATAGTAGAGATCTTCGCGGAAGGTGCCTTCTTCGAGGGCGGCGCGGAGATCGCGATTTGTGGCGGCGATCAGGCGCACGTCCACTTTCAGCGTGCGCGTGCCGCCGAGGCGCTCGAAGGAGCGCTCTTGCAGAACGCGCAGAAGTTTTACCTGCGTGCCGGGCGGCACGTCGCCGATTTCATCGAGAAAGAGCGTGCCCTTGTCGGCCAGCTCGAATTTTCCTGGCTTGCTGGTGGTTGCGCCGGTGAAAGCGCCTTTTTCGTAGCCGAATAGCTCGCTTTCGAGAAGATTCTCGGGAATTGCGGTGCTGTTGATCTTGATGAAGGGGCCGGAGGCGCGGCGCGAGCGCTGGTGAATCAGATGCGCGATCAGATCCTTTCCGACGCCGCTTTCGCCGCCGACCAACACCGTGGAATTCGTCGCCGCCACGCGCTCGACCGTTGCGAGGACTTCCTGCATTTTCGGGCTGCGGGCGACGATATTCGGGTACTCGTAGCGCTTGCCTAGTTCCTCGCGGAGCGAGCGGTTCTCTTCGCGCAGGCGGCGGACGTCGAGCTCTTTGTGCACGACCATGCGCATTTCGGCGAGCGAGAAGGGTTTGAGCACGTAGTCGCTGGCGCCGGCTTTCATGGCCTCGACCGCGGTTTCCACCGTGCCGAAGGCGGTCATCACAATTACCGGCAGGGCTGCGTTCATGCGCTTTACCGCGTGGAGAAATTCGAGGCCGCCCATGCCGGGCAGCTTGAGATCGGTGATGACGAGATCTACGGGATCGTGCTGCAGCATCTCCAAGCCGGCTTCGGCATCCGCGGCCGAGCGCGTGTCGAAGCCGTCTTCGCCGAGGTTTAGCTCGAGGAGGCGGCGCATCTTGGCTTCGTCTTCGACGATGAGGATTGTGGGCATGGCGTTAGGGCGACGATAGGTTATCAGAAGACGAGAGCAAAACATCGGAGTCGATAGCTTGCGGCGCGGCGGGATTTACGTTGGCGGGCGGAGCAAGCCCCGCCCCTACGAAGACATGCAGAGTTACGTTGCGGGCGATTGCGACGATTGCTCTAGCGGGAAAAATACGGTGAAACAGGCGCCTGGGGCGCTGCTGGATTCGAGGCGCAATACTCCTCCATGATCGTCGACGATTTTCGAGACGATCGAAAGGCCGAGACCTACGCCGTGCTGTTTCGTGGTCACGAACGGATTGAAAATTTGCTCGCGCATATCTGCGGGCACTCCGGGGCCGGTGTCGGCGAACTTCACTTCGAGTCCTTCGTGACGATCGCGGCGCGCCGTGGAAATCGATACTCGCAGCGTGCCTCCTGCGGTCATCGCGTCATAAGCATTCTGCGCCAGATTGATGAACACTTGCTCGGCGAAATTTTCGTCGAGGGGAACGGCAGGCAAGCCCGGCTGAAAATCGCGCTCGACACGGATTGCGGGCCCTTTCCATGCGGCGGCGACGGCTTTCAAGGCGCGCTCAACGATTTCCTCGACGCGCTGCGGTGTGCGCTCGAGATGCAGCGGGCGGGCAAAATCCAAAAAGCGGGTAACGAGGGCGCTGAGGCGATTCACTTCGGTCGAGATATAACCCGCGAGTTCGCTGGCCAGCGGATTCGACGATTCGAGCTTCTGATTCAGCATTTCCGCGGAGCCTTTGATCACCCCGAGCGGATTGCGGATTTCGTGGGCGAGGCCTGCGGAGAGTTGCCCCAGGGCTGCGAGGCGCTCGGAGCGGCGCGCGTCGGCCTGAATCTGCTCGAGGCGCTGGTTGGTTTGCTCCAATTCTTCCGCGAGGAGCTGATAGCGGCGCGTCTGGCGGCGATTCTCCATCACGAAATTATTCACGAGAATGGCGGCGATGAAGAAAAACACAACGCGAATCGCCAGCTCCGCTTCGCCGCTGGGTGTCAGCTCGAACTCGTTTACGCCCGGGTCGAGAAGAGGAGAGAGATAGGCGCAATAGGCGGCGGAGGCGAGTGCCGTCCAGATGAGCGTGCCAACCGGCCCGTAGTAGACCGCGGCCGTCACGACACACAGATAGTAAATCGGATAGTAGCCGCTATTGATGATGACGCCGCCGGTGTGACCGAGAAGAAGAGTGGAGAGCAGAATCTTCAGAAGCACGACATAGGCGCGGCCGCGGTGCGGAATATAGGCAATGAGGCGGGCTTCGCCGAGCTGCAGGGCGGCAATCGCCGCGAGAATCAGTTGTTTATGAACTTCCTCGACGGGAGGAAGTACGGCTAGCCCGCCGAGAAACACGAGCCAGATGAGATCCATCCAGCGAAATTTTTCGTGTTCGCGAAGGGTCATGGGGAGGGAGGAGAGACTGTCGCGCGGCTTGAGGGCTCTCCGATGCGAATTGGCGGCGTTGAGTATTTGCTTTGCGTGGGGCTGGATCGCGCGCGGGTTCGCATTGGTTATTTCTAGCTTACACGACTGGATTCGTCCACCACTTCTGAGGCGGGTGGACATCGGCCGGTTTGGGAGATGGAGTTCGGGAGCGAGTCGTTAGCGTAGCGCAGGGGTTCGTCCGCGGGCGATTTAGAGATGTGGCGCCCTGGCCGGTCGTCGGATGCCGGCGGGGACGCCGGCGGTACTTTAGTCGATGGCTTTGTTGTGGAGGAAATTGCGGACTACCGTGGCTACGTCTGCGTGCTCGGCGTCTACCGCGTAGTTCAACTTTTGCATTTCTGCGTCGGAGATTTTGCCGGCTAGCTCGGAGAGCGCGGCGCGGACTTCGGGATGCTGTTCGAGGGTCTCGTGTCTCACGACGGGGACGGCTTCGTAGGGCGGGAAATAGTGCTTGTCATCTTGGAGAATGGCCAGATCGCGTGCGGCTAGAATTCCGTCGGTGGAATTTCCGGCGACGATGTCTACCTGCTTATCGAGAAGCGAGCGGTACATCAATCCCAGATCCATCACTCTCGGCGGGGCCGCGAAATGCAGGTTGTATGCGGCTGCTAGGCCCGGGTAGCCGTCGGGGCGCGAGGTGAACTCGTAGCCGAAGCCGGCGCGCCATTGACCAGCGTGCGGGGCGGCTTCGGAGAGCGTGTGAATTCCAAGCGCGCGGGCGTCTTCGCCGCGGATCACCATTGCGAATGTGTTGTTGAAGCCCAGAGGCGGCAGAACTTCCAGATTGAAGCGGCGGACGTATTCCTCGCGAACTTCTTCGCGCACCATGGACGGGTTGGTGACGACCGGCTGCTTCAGGATCGCCGTCAGCGCGGTGCCTGTGTATTCGACGTAGGTGTCAATGCGACCGGCGAGCAGGGCTTGCTGGCAGATGTAAGTGCCGACGAGATAGAAGCGGCGGACGATGTGGAGATGGGTGCGCGCTTCCAGTTGCTGTGCGAGCAGTTCGCCGAGAATGGCCTGCTCAGTGAAATTTTTCGAGCCGATGACGATCGTGTCGCGGCGAGCGGGGCCGCACGAAAACAGGGCCACCGCCGCACACAGAAAAACGGCAATGCATCGCGTCCTGTTCATGGCCATAAAAATGAGTTCTTCATCGCGCGAAACGGAAGCGGCGCTCGAGAAGTCCGAGCAGGAAATCCGCGGCGAGTGCGAGAAGGGCCGCGGGAATGGCGCCGGCGAGGATCAATTGATTATTGACCATGGCGAGGCCGCGAAAGATGAATTCGCCGAGGCCGCCCGCGCCGACCGCTGCGGCGACTGTGGCGATGGCAATCGTCAACACAGCGGCGACGCGGATGCCCGCGAGAAGATAGGAAAAGGCCAGCGGCAGCTCGACCTTGATGAGAATCTGGGAGTCGGTCATGCCCATGGCGCGGGCGGCTTCGCGGACGCTGGGGTCGACGCCTTCGATGCCCGTTGCCGTGTTGCGAATGATGGGCAGAAGCGCATAGAGAGCGAGTGCGGCGATGGCGAGGCGCTCGGCGCGATCGCCGAGCCAGGGCACCGGCAGCAGAAATCCGAGCAGCGCGAGGCTGGGAATCGTTTCGGCGACATTCGCGATGCCGAGGATTGGCTTCTCGAGCCATTTGCGGCGCGTCACGAGAATTCCTGCCGGCACGCCGACGAGCACGGCGATGAGCATTGCTGCGCCCACCAGTCCGAGGTGCTCGAGAGTGGCGGAAAAAATTTCGTTTCGGTTGTGCAGGAAGAATTGCCATAGGCTCATCGGTCACCGACTTTCTTCGACATTATCGAGAATTTCAGAAAGCAAGCCATCCCATAAATGGGCAGCACGCAGGGTCGAACATCCGTCGGCGGCTCAAAGTGTGAGACGTCACAAATCAAAACGCCCGCGGCTAAAGCCGCATTTATGTGCTGGTGCTCCGATTCCGCTGGACTGAAGTCCAGCTTCCCCCTGCTGAAGCAGGGGGCTCCCACCTGGCGGAGCTGAACCTCCGACCGCCTCAGGCGATTTATGAGATGCGCTCGGCATTGATTTCGGGGATGTCTGGAATCAAACACCGGAAAGATTCCTCACTTCGTTCGGAATGACGGAGCTTTGAGTTTCTCCGCAAATTGCGAAAACTTGAAAAGCATCAGGCGCGAAACGCGGCCATGTAGGCCGCGGCTAGCGGCTCCGTTGCGCGCTGGAATTCATCGGGCGTGTAGAGGCCCATCAGCTTGCCGCTTTCGAGTAACGCGATGCGCGTGCCGAGGAGCAGGGCCTCGTGGACATCGTGAGTTACGAAGACGATGGTCTTGCGCAAGCGCTGTTGTAACGCGACGAATTCTTTTTGCATATCGTTGCGCGTTAGCGGATCGAGCGCGCCGAAAGGCTCGTCCATCAGCAGGAATGGTGGATCTGCGGCTAGCGCGCGGGCTACTCCTACTCGCTGGCGCTGGCCGCCGGAGAGTTCGTGGGGATAACGGCGGGCGAATTGGGCGGCATCGAGGCCGGCGAGATGCAGCAGTTCGGCTACGCGGGCGCGGACGCGTTCTTCGGGCCACTTTTCGAGATGCGGCACGACCGCGACATTTCGTTCCACTGTGTAATGCGGGAACAGGCCTGCGTCTTGAATCACGTAGCCGATGCGGCGGCGCAATTCGACTGCGTCCCAGTCGATTGTGGCGCGGCCTTCGACCATCACTTTGCCGCTCGTCGGTTCGAGCAGGCGATTGATCAGGCGCAGGGCCGTCGTTTTGCCGGAGCCGCTGCGGCCGAGAAGCACGAGCGTCTCGCCGGATTGAATTTGCAGGCTGAGCGTTTCAAGAATGGTCTGGCCCGCCGGTGCGCGGAACTCCACATCGCGGAATTCGATGGCGACACCGTCTGGGCTCGCGGCAGTCATCGCGGCGAGGCTAACAATCCGGTGCGAAGCGTGTCAAATTTCTGTCATGTGCTTGACCCGGCACACATTTGGTCTTATATCTTGCGTCCATAAATGCCCAACGAGAAACTAATCACACCTCGCGATGCGGCTCAGATTCTTGGGATCAGTTATCCCACGCTCAAGCAGTGGATTTACAAAGGCAAGCTGAAGACGGTGAAGACTGCCGGGGGGCATCATCGCGTTCCTGAGAGTGAATTGGACCGCTATCTCAGCCGCATCACGGAGAAAGGTCCGGTGCCGGAGCGGCGCTCGGGATTCCGGCGCATCAGCGGAAGAAATCAGCTGGTGGGGCGCGTGGTGGATATCAAGATGGAAGGATTGATCGCGCAGGTGCGGATTTCCATCGGCGGGCAACACATTACTTCGATCATCACGTCGGATGCGGTGCGCGAAATGCGGCTAAAGAAGGGCGAAACCATCGCGGCGCTGATTAAATCTACTGAGGTGATGCTCATCCGCGTCTAGGCCGCGACCCACCCGCGAGGATCCGCGACGCTGAGTCCCATCGTGCTCATCGACACCTATTTGCCCAAGTATGACGAGCGTTCCTATCACGAGGCGCGCGTGAAGGCCGATCGAGCGACCGCGTTTGCTGCTCTTCGCGAGCTTGATCTCGAGAAGTCGTCGATCGTGCGCATGCTATTCGCTCTTCGATCGCTTCCGTCGCGGTTTCGCGTTCAGGATCGGCCGGTGAAATCACCGCGGGTGGCGCGTTCGTTCGTCGAGTCGATGGTCGATATCGGCTGGGTGATTCTGGAGGAGGCGCCGGGGCAGGAACTTGTCGCGGGCACGGTCACGCAGCCGTGGGAAGCGACGGTCAGGTTTCGAGGTCTCTTGCCCAGGGAGTTCCTGGCGTTTGAAGAGCCGGGATTTACGAAGATTGTATGGAATATCGCGGCGCGCGAGGGCGATGTCGGAGCGATTATCAGCACGGAGACGCGGGTGCTGGCGACTAGTCCGGGAGCGCGGCGGAGGTTTCGCCGCTATTGGCTGGTGGTGCGTCCTGGAGTCAAATTGATCCGACGAATTGCGCTTGCCAAGGTGCGTCGCGAGCTGCGCCGGGCGCAAAAACGGCATCGCGCGTGATTCGACGCTGCGTCTGACAGTCGCGCGTTTTCACCGAGAGTTTCTCGCATCCCATTTCATCCGGCGGCGTGATAGTGTTTGCCGTTCATGAACGCCGATTCCCCCGAAGAAAAATCCGCCAGCGGCGCCGCTGAGACGCCGCATCGAAGCTGGCTTTGGAACAAGGATCTCGCGCCGATTCCTCTCGAGCGGCGGACTTGGGGGACTTACAACTACGCGGCGTTGTGGGTGGCGATGAGCGTAAACATTCCGACTTACATGCTGGCGAGCGGGATGATTGCGGGCGGGATGAATTGGAAGCAGGCGATCTGCACTGTTTTTCTTGGCAATGTGATCGTGTTGATTCCCATGCTTCTGAATGCACATGCGGGAGCGCGCTATGGAATTCCGTTCCCGGTTTTTGCGCGCTCTTCGTTTGGCGTTCTCGGGGCGAATATTCCGGCGGTGTTGCGGGCGCTGGTGGCTTGCGGATGGTTCGGGATTCAGACTTGGATTGGCGGCGAGGCGATTAATACGTTGTTGGCGGCGCTCATGCCGTCGTGGAATCATCCGTGGTTGTGCTTTTTTCTTTTCTGGCTGCTGAATCTCGCCGTGATCCTGCGCGGCATTGATACGATTCGCTCGCTGCAGGGGATCGCGGCGCCGGTTCTGCTAATCCTCGGGCTGGCGATGCTCGCGTGGGCTTACCAGAAGGCCGGCGGATTCGGGCCGATGCTTTCTACGCCTTCGAGATTCCATACGTTTGGTGAGTTCTTCGCGTTCTTCATTCCCTCGCTGACGGGCGTGGTCGCCTTTTGGGCTACTGTGGCGCTGAATATTCCGGATTTCACGCGCTACGCGAAGGGGCAGCGCGAGCAGGTGCTCGGCCAGGCGCTCGGATTGCCTACTACGATGACGCTGTATTCCTTCATCGGCGTGGCTGTGACTTCGGCGACGGTCGTCGTATTTGGCGCGGCGATTTGGGATCCGGTAGTTGTCCTCAGCCGCCTCGGAAATCCCATCGCCGTGGTTGTGGCCATGATAGCGCTGCTCATCGCGACGCTGAATGTGAATGTGGCTGCGAACGTCGTCTCGCCAGCGAACGATTTCTCGAATCTTTATCCGCGGCGGATCAGCTTCAAGATGGGGGGCGTCATTACTTGCCTGCTAGGCATCGCGATGCAGCCTTGGAAATTGATGTCGAACTACGGGAGTTACATCGTTGGTTGGCTGGTGGGATACTCGAGCTTCCTCGGGCCCATCGCGGGCGTGATGATCGCTGATTATTATGTGGTGCGGAAAAAGATCATCCTGACCGAGGACCTCTACGACCGTCACACCTTCTACGAATTTACTGGTGGATTCAATTGGAAGGCGATTGGCGCGCTGGCGGCGGGAATCGTTGTGGCGCTGGCGGGGCTAGAAGTCAAGGCGCTCAGTATCCTTTATCACTATGCGTGGTTCGTTGGCTTCGGCGTCTCATTCGTCTTGTATCTCGCTTTGATGCGGCCTTCATCCGCCCGCCACAAGTAGCAGGAAAGATCTCCTAGCTCAGATCGAGAAATTTCTGAATACGGCGCAGCACGCCGAGCAGCATTGGCGGCGTCAGCTTGCCGGTGAATGTGTTTTGCTGGCTCGGATGGTAGGAGAGAAACAGCCTCGGCAAGTTTTTGGGGAATTCGTAGATTGCGCCATGGCGGAAGGGATACGCAGCGAAAGTCTGAATGATGCCGCGATCTTTGAGCAGCGCGAGATAGGCCTTCATGGCGATGCTGCCGAGCGCCAGAATGGCGCGGGGCTGCAGGAGGGCCAATTCGGATTCGAAATATGGGCGGCAATTTCGGAGCTCGGATGGAAGCGGCTTGTTCGCGGGAGGGGCGCAACGTAGGGTCGCGCCGATGTAGGCGTTGCGTAATTCGAGGCCGTCGCCGCGCTTGACGGACTTCGGCTGGCTGGCGAATCCTGCCCTGTGGAGCGCATTGTAGAGAAAATCGCCGGAGCGATCGCCGGTAAACATGCGGCCGGTGCGATTCGCTCCGTGGGCCGCGGGGGCGAGGCCCAAGATATAGAGTCCGGCCTGAGGATCGCCGAAACCTGGGACTGGCTTTCCCCAGTAGTTCCAATCCTCGAAGGCGCGGCGCTTTTCGCGGGCGACTTTCTCGCGGAACTTCACGAGGCGCGGGCATTTCCGGCAGGTGATGATCTCCGCGTTCAATACTTCGAGTGTTTGGTCTGTCATTGGGGCTCTTGAAAATTCGCGTCGCGTCCTATCTTATGGCGGGACGCGATGGTGCAAGCCTCCATGGGAGCTGCGTCAAGGAGCCAGCGCTAAAGCGCATTCTTAGTGGCGTCGCTCTTCCCGGAGCGCTTCAGCGCTCCTTCCCCCGCATGAATGCGGGGGCTCCCACCTACGTCGAGGCTACGGTGGGCAGGCGCACCGAGACGCGGGGCGCGTAGGTACTTCAGGCGCATTCAGAATTGCACACCACCGATGCTCGCAATCGCTTTGCGTGCGCGGTCCAGTCCGATACTCTAGCGGATTACGGAACCTTACGCTCCAGTCAGGAATCTATAAGCTATGAGGTGCAGGTCGAAAGCGTGATGATGGCGAACGCCGGCGAAAAAATTCTGATTCTGGATACGCAAGAGGACTCGAGCCAGAGCCTGGTCGAGATCTTTCGCTCTGCGGGATACGAAGTCGAGGCGCTGCCGCCTAGCGCCGAGGGCCTCGATCGTGCACGGCAATCGAATGCTGCTCTGCTGATTCTCGATCAGTGCCTTCCGGGCGTTCCCTGCGGCGAGATTCTAGCGGAATGGAAGGGCGCGGCCGCGACGCGAGACGTGCGCGTGATCTTAATAGTTGCTGGTGGAGCGGCCGAGCGCGCCCTGGCATTCGATCTCGGCGCTGATGACGCGGTGTCGCGGCCCATCGGCCCACAGGAATTGCTGGCCCGCGTGCGAGCGCAATTACGCGCCAAGCGTTCTGCGGACGAATTGCGCCAGAAGGTGGCCATAGCGGTCGAGGGCCAGCAGATCGCGCATACGGCGTTCCAGGCGCTGGCCATCACCGAAAAGATGACCAAGGATGCCTTCACGCTGGACCGCGCGCTCAAGATCGGAGTCTCGGCGGTTTTCGTCATCGCTGCGGTGATGGCGGGAATTTTCTTTCTCTACTCTCATGGCGCGCAAAAGGCGCAGAAGCGCGCGAACGCGATTATCGCTCGCCTGGAAGCCGGCCTGAAATCTCGTCAAAATCTCGCTGCTGAAGCGCAAAAGCTGCGCAGCCAATCACCCGCGCCATCGGCCGCGGCGCCGCAGCGCGATGAGCTGCAACAAAAAGCCGATCAGCTCAAGGCGCAGATGGCCACCGCCGACAAGCAGCAGCTTAAGGACTTGCAGCAGCAGCTCGCTGACACCAATGCGCGATTGAAGAAAGTGGAAGCCGAGGGCGGCTCCGCCGAAAGTATTATCGGCGCGAATGTCGCAAGCGTTTGCCTGCTGCACATTGCAGTCGGCTTCAACGAAAAGGCAAGCGGCAAGCGCTTGCACTATGCAGGACTGAATCCGCAGGGCGAGCCGATTCAAGATAGCGATGGCGATCCGATTCTGACGCTCGAAGGACCTGGGCCGGAAGTGCGGCTCGATGTGTTCGGGACAGGATTTCTCGCGGGGGCTAATGGACGAGTGATCACCAACCGGCACGTGGCGCAGCCGTGGTGGAAAGACGAGCAGATGAATGCGCTGATCAACGAAGGCTACCAGCCGGAAATCGCGGCGATCCGAAGTTATTTCCCCGGCTCGCCGCGCGCGTTTCACGCCGAGATTGAGAAAATTTCGGACAACGTGGATCTGGCGACCATGCGCGTCAATCTCGAGGGCCTCAGCGTCCATGCGCTGACGTTCGATGACAAGGCTGCCGACGCGAAATCCGGCGAGTCGATCATTCTGATGGGTTACGCGGCAGGGCTCGCGGCGATCCTCGCGCGCACCGATGAGAAGACAGCGCAAGATATTACGACGAAGAGCGGCGGCGACGTATCGGCGATACTCGATGAGCTGGCGCGGCGCAACCTCATTCGCCCGTTGATCACGCAGGGGCACGTGGGCGATGTCCTGCCGGACAAGATCGTGTTCGATGCGCAGACGACCGTCGGTGGTTCCGGCGGCCCGCTTCTGAATTCCAACGGCAAAGTCATCGGAATCACGTATGCCGCGCTCGAGGGATTCGGCGGCTCGAACTTCGGAATTCCGGCGCGCTTCACTGCGCCGCTACTGCAGTAGAGATCGCTGCCGGCGAGCGACGAGTTTGCGAAGAGGCGAGATTTTCCACAGACGGCCTCAAATTGACATCGTTGCGACGCGCGACTAGCATAGTCGCAGCGATTTCACCTGCCAGTGCCGGGGAAAACCCGGATTGCTCATGAGCGACGGAAACAATTCAGGGAATATCCTATTGCGAATTCGCGATGCGCGGCGCGAAGCCGTGGAACACCGCAAGCGCGTGCTGCCGCTGGTGGCGCTGAAGATCGCGGCGGAGCAAAAGGCACCGACGGCGCGGGATTTCGCCGCGGCGCTTACGGCTAACCGCATCAACGTGATCGCCGAGCTGAAAAAGGCGTCGCCGTCGCGCGGATTGATACGCAAGGATTTTCATCCCGCGCAATTGGCTGCGGAGCTTGCTGGAGCCGGGGCGGCGGCGCTCTCGGTGCTGACCGAGGAGGAATTTTTTTTGGGTTCGCTGGTGGATCTCAAAGAGGCGCGCGTCGCCGTGTCAATTCCCGTTCTGCGCAAAGATTTCATTATCGATCCGTGGCAAGTGTGGGAGACGCGCGCAGCCTGCGCCGACTCGTTTTTGCTGATCGTGTCTTTGCTCGACCGAGGCCTGCTTACCGAGCTGCTGGAACTTGGGCGGCGCTTGAAAATGGAGCCGCTCGTCGAAGTACATTCGCCGGAAGAACTTTCGCTCGCTTTGGAGTGCGGCGCCAAAATCATCGGAGTCAATAATCGCGACTTGACGAATTTCGAAGTGCGGCTCGAGACGGCGCTCGCGATGGCCGGGGAGATTCCCGAATCGTGTGTGGCGGTGGCTGAATCCGGAATTCGATCGAGCGAGGATCTCGAAACTCTCGCGCGGGCCGGATACGATGCGTTTTTAATCGGCGAGCATCTGATGAAGCAGGCTTCGCCGGGCGATGCGCTGCGCGGACTTCTGGGCGGCGCGGTGGCGAAGCCGGCGGAATCGTGAGCGGCGGCGATGGTGCGCGTCAAAATTTGCGGGATCACCAATTGGACCGATGCGAGGCTGGCCGTCGATGCGGGCGCCGACGCGCTGGGCTTCAATTTCTATCGCAAGAGCCCGCGCTACATCGCGCCGGATGAGGCGCGAACGATTGCGACGCGGCTGCCGCGGCGCGTTGTTCTCGTGGGCGTATTCGTGAACGCTTCCGCGGAAGAGGTCCTGCGCGTGGCGCGAAACGTGGACTTGAATGCGCTGCAACTGCATGCGGAAGAATCACCGGCGGAGGTTGCGCGTTTGAGCGAATCGTATCCGGTCATAAAGGCGTTTCGCGTGGGGCCCGGCTTCAAGGCGGGACGTCTTGCGCGCTACGGAGGCGCTAGCGCGTTTCTGCTCGACGGCTTCGACCGGGAGCGCCGGGGCGGCACGGGCAAGACATTCGATTGGAGCGTGGCAAAGGCGGCGAAGAAATACGGCGCGATCATCGTTGCGGGGGGCTTGAACCCTGAGAATGTTGGGCGCGCGATTCGCGAGGCGCAGCCTTTCGGTGTAGATGTTTGCGGCGGCGTGGAAGCGCGTCCGGGCAAGAAAGATCCGGAAAGGCTGCGGGCGCTGATGGAAGAAATTGAACTTGTTCGAAATGGAGTGGCGAGAGCATGAGCGCTGCCACAGTCACGATGCCGGATAAGCGCGGGCGCTTTGGGCCGTTTGGAGGGCGTTACGTTCCTGAAACGCTTGTCGCGCCGCTGGAAGAGCTGGAGCGCGCTTTCAACGACGCGCGGGTGGATAAGTCTTTTCGAGAAGAACTCGATTTGCTACTTCGCACATTTGCCGGGCGGCCGACTCCTCTGCATTTTGCCTCGCGGCTCACCGAACATCTCGGTGGCGCGCGGATTTATTTGAAGCGCGAGGATTTGCTTCATACCGGCGCGCACAAGATCAACAACTGCCTCGGACAGGGCTTGCTCGCTGTGCGGATGAAGAAGCCGCGCCTGGTGGCGGAAACCGGCGCGGGACAGCACGGAGTGGCTACGGCTGCGGTGGCTGCGCGGCTGGGACTTGCGTGCACGGTTTATATGGGCACGGAAGATATGGAGAGGCAGCGGCTGAATGTATTTCGCATGCGGCTGCTGGGCGCCGAAGTCGTCGGCGTCGATTCAGGGAGCCGGACGCTCAAGGATGCCATCAATGAGGCGATGCGCGACTGGGTGACTAATGTGCGCACCACGCATTACCTGCTTGGATCGGTGCTCGGCGCGCATCCTTATCCGCTGATGGTGCGGGAATTTCACAAAGTCATCGGCGAAGAAGCGCACGATCAGATTCTTCGCGCCGAGAGCCGCCTGCCCAATTACCTCTTTGCGTGCGTCGGCGGCGGATCGAATTCCATCGGCTTGTTTCACGCATTTCTTCAAGACAAAGCGGTGAAGATGATTGGCGTAGAAGCCGGGGGGCGCGGCAAAGGGCTGGGCGAACATGCGGCGCGGCTCGCGGCTGCGGCGGGATTTTCGGGCGCGCGCCCGGGCGTCTTGCAGGGAACTTACACTTACGTGTTGCAGAATGCCGACGGCCAGATTTCCGCGACGCATTCCGTTTCAGCCGGGCTTGATTATCCGGCCGTCGGGCCCGAGCATGCCTGGCTCGCTCAAGAAGGCCGCGCGGAATATACGGCGGTGAGCGACGAAGAGGCGCTCGAGGCTGCGAAGCTGCTTTCGAGAATCGAAGGAATTATTCCCGCGCTTGAATCCGCGCACGCGATTGCGGAGTTGATTCGCCGGGCGTCTAAAATGCGCCGCAATGAAATCGTGATCCTGAATCTTTCGGGACGCGGCGACAAAGATATGGAGACGCTGGCGCGCCATGTCTAAGGCCACAGCATCGCTCGAATCGAGCGCCGACACCGGCCGCATCGCGCGGCGATTTGCCGAGTTGGCGCGGCGCGGCGAGCTTGGGCTCGTCGCTTACTTGACGGCGGGCGATCCGACGCTCGAGGCGACGGAGAAAATCGTTCTTGCGGCGGCTGAGGCGGGCGCCGACGTGATCGAACTTGGTGTGCCTTTCAGCGATCCGCTCGCCGACGGGCCGACGATCCAGCGCGCGAGCGAACGCGCGCTGAAAAGTGGAACGACGCTGGCCGGAATTCTCGCTCTCGTTGGCCGCTTGCGGCAAAAGACCGACGTGCCGCTGATTCTTTTCAGCTACTACAATCCGATCTTGCAGATGGGACTCGAGAAATTTGCCGCGAGCGCTGCGGCGGCGGGCGCCGATGGCGTTCTGGCAACGGATCTCACGCCGGAAGAGGCGGGCGAGTATCGCTCCGTGCTGCGGGCGCACGGTCTCGACACGATTTTTCTTGCAGCGCCAACCTCGACTGAAAAGCGCCTTGAACGGATTGCGGCGGCAACGTCCGGCTTCCTCTATCTGATTTCGCGGACGGGCGTGACTGGCACGCGCGATGCTTTGCCGGAAGAACTTCCAGCGCTCGTCCGACGGGCGCGGAAAGCGACGCGGCTGCCGATCGCCGTAGGCTTTGGCATTTCGCTGCCCACGCACGTCTCGGTTCTTGGCGGCATTGCCGATGCGGCCGTGGTCGGCTCGGCGATCGTCGCGGAAATTGAAAAAGCCGCGACGTCTGAGGCCGCTGCTGAGTCTGTCGCAAACTTGATTCGCACACTGAAGCAGGCTGGCAAATCCGGAGTCAGCCATCGCGGAAGCCCGGCCGGGAGCAAAAATCCATCATGAGCATTGATGATTGGCGTCGCCGCATAGATGAGATTGACTTGAAACTCATCGCGCTGCTGAACGAACGGGCGCGCTGCGCGCTCGAAATCGGCCGCGAGAAGCATCTGCAGGGATTGCCGGTCTACCAGCCGGCGCGCGAGAACGAAATTCTGGCGAACGTGGAGCGCGAGAATCCCGGACCGCTGGCCGATACGGCGATCCGGCGCCTGTTCGAGAGAATTATTGACGAGGCGCGATCGCTCGAGCGCGCCGCGCAGCATGAAGATACGGCCGCGGTTCCGGCCAAGGAACGGCCGAAGACCAGATCTTGAGCGATTCGAATTTATAGCCCAGGGAGACGCAGAAATGGTCGTGGTAATGCAGCCCGGCTCGAGCGACGAACAAATCCAGCACGTAATCGACCGGCTCGTCGGCAGCGGATTCGATGTGCACCGCTCGACGGGAGAGACACACACGGTGCTGGGCGCAGTCGGCGTGCATCCTGATTTCGACACGCGGGATATCGAATTGCTCGACGGCGTGCGCGAAGTGGTGCGCATCACGCAGCCGTATAAGCTGGCCAGCCGTGCGTTCCGGCCCGAGGGCACAATTGTTGATGTCGGGAAGGGTGTGCGCATCGGCGGCACTGAAGTTGTGGTGGCTGCGGGGCCGTGCGCGGTGGAATCGAAAGCGCAGATTGATAGCGTCGCGGAATCCGTTGCGCGGCTTGGCGCGAAACTTTTGCGCGGTGGGGCGTTCAAGCCGCGTTCTTCGCCGTATTCTTTTCAGGGCCTCGGCGAAACTGGATTGAAAATGCTGCGCGAGGCTGCCGACCGGAACGGATTGCTGGTCGTCAGCGAGGTGATGGATCCGTCGCAAGTCGAGCTGATGATGGGCTACGTGGATGTGCTGCAAGTCGGCGCGCGAAACATGCAGAACTATCATTTGCTGCGGGCGCTGGGCGAGGTGCGCAAGCCGGTACTGTTGAAGCGCGGGATGTCGGCGATGATCGAGGAGCTGCTTTTGAGCGCCGAGTACATTATGTCGGGCGGAAACTACAACGTGATTCTCTGCGAGCGCGGCATTCGGACATTTGATACCAATACGCGAAACACACTCGATATCGCCGCGATTCCCGTGATCAAAAAACTTTCGCACCTGCCGATCGTCGCCGATCCTTCGCACGGCACTGGACGCCGCGATAAAGTTGCGCCGATGGCGCGCGCGGCCGTCGCTGCCGGGGCCGATGGATTGCTGATCGAAGTTCATCCTGATCCCGAACATGCGCTTTCCGACGGTGCCCAGTCGCTCTATCCCGACCAGTTCGAAGCGCTGATGCGCGAACTTCAAATTATTGCGCCGGCGGTCGGGCGACGGATGGCCTGAGGGATGGCCGACTCCACGCGGTTCCATCGCGTCGCAATTCTGGGTACGGGACTGATTGGCGGCTCGTTCGGACTCGCATTGCGGCGAAATTTCCCGCAAAGCGTCGTCATCGGCTGGGACAAGCCGGGGGTGCTCGATCGCGCGCTCGAGACTGGCGCGATTTCGGAAGCAAGCGCGAGCCTTGAATCCGCGGTGAGCGACGCCGATCTGGTTTACATCGCGCTGCCAATCTCAGTAACGCTGGAATCGCTGCCGACAATTTCAGCAGCGGCAAAAACAGACGCCCTGGTCACCGACGCCTGCAGCACGAAATCCGTAATTTGCAATCTCGCCTCGAAAGTTTTCGGGACACGCGCGCGATTTCTCGGAGGACATCCGGTTGCCGGAAAGGAGATCTCCGGGATCAATCGCGCGACACCCGACCTATTTTGCGGCGCACGCTACGCACTGATCGCGACGCCCGAAGATAATGACGCGCGCGTCACGGAATTCACGGCGGTCGTGGGAACGCTGGGAGCCGAGCCGTTGTTCTGCGACGCGGAAACGCACGACTGGGCGGCTGGAGTCGTCTCGCACCTCCCGCAGCTCGTCGCGGTCGCGCTCTCGCGCGTTGTTCTCGACGAGACCGACGAAACTGGGCTGCCCGCGTCTCTCGCGGGAAGCGGCTTGCGCGATACCGTGCGGCTCGCGGGCAGCCCGTACGCCGTCTGGCGAGATATTTGCCTGACAAACGCCGACAACATCGCGCGGGCACTCGATCGCGTGTCTCAAGCCATCGATTACTTGCGGACAAATCTGACGACCCACGAACTCGAAGGCGAATTCGCCTCCGCCAACGAACTCTACAAAATCCTTCGCTCCAGACACGAGTAGATGCATTAGACTCTTCTGTTTCCGCTGCCCAACGAGGCATCGCAAACCCACGAGCTCAGGGAGATTTCGCATGGATAAACGCGTAGCCAACGCCGACGCCGCCGTCGAGCGCATCCGCGATGGCGCGACGATCTTGATGGGCGGCTTCGGCCTCTGCGGTATTCCGGAAAATTTGATTGATGCGCTGCGGCGTAAGGGGACAAAGGATCACACGGTCGTCTCGAACAATGCCGGGGTAGATGATTTTGGCATCGGGCTCCTGCTGCAGAGCAAGCAAGTGAAAAAGATGATCGCGAGCTACGTGGGCGAAAACAAGACTTTCGAACAGCTGGCGCTGAAAAAAGAAATCGACGTCGAATTGAATCCTCAGGGAACGCTGGCCGAGCGAATCCGCGCGGGCGGCGCCGGAATCCCCGCGTTTTATACGCCCACGGGATACGGGACGCTTGCTGCCGAGGGAAAAGAAATTCGCGACTTCGCCGGCCGGCCGCATGTGCTGATTCCCGCTTTGCGCGGCGATGTGGCTTTCATCAAAGCCTGGAAGGGCGATCGCTGGGGCAATCTCGTCTATCGAAAAACGGCGCGGAACTACAATGCCGTCATGGCTACCGCCGCGGACTACGTGATCGCGGAAGTGGAAGAAATCGTGGAGCTCGGGCAATTGAATCCCGATTGCATTCATACGCCGGGAATTTTTGTGGACGCGATTTTCCAGGGCTCCGGCTACAAGAAGAGAATCGAGCGGCGCACGGTGCGGAAGAGGTCAGCATGACGCGGCGCGCGGCGAGCAGGAGGCGGTGATGGCGGCAGAAATCGATAAACGCGAAATCATCGCGCGGCGCGTGGCCAAAGAGCTGCGCGATGGCTATTACGTGAACCTCGGAATTGGACTGCCAACGTTGATTCCGAATTACTTGCCGCCCGGCATGGAAGTGGTGCTGCAGTCCGAGAATGGAATGCTCGGCATCGGTCCTTATCCTTATGAAGGCGAGGAAGACTCCGATCTCATTAACGCGGGCAAGGAAACGATTACGGAAATTCCGGGCTGCTGCTACTTTTCGAGCGCCGAATCCTTCGGCATGATTCGCGGGGGCCGCGTCAACGTCACCGTCCTCGGCGCGCTGCAAGTGGACGAAAGCGGCAATCTCGCCAATTGGGCCATCCCCGGAAAAATGTTGAAAGGCATGGGCGGCGCGATGGACCTCGTCGCCGGGGCGAAGCGCGTGATCATCGCCATGGAGCACAGCACGAAGGATGGCGAAACGAAGATCGTGAAAAAGTGCAGCCTGCCGCTCACCGGCGTCGGCGTGGTCGATCTGATCGTTACCGAACTCGGCGTCATCGAAGTGACTGCCGAAGGCTTGGTCCTGCGCGAGGTCGCGCCCGGCGTAACACCCGAGGACGTTCAAAAGGCGACTGAGCCGAAGCTGCGAGTAGCTCCCGACCTGCGATCTATGACCGCCTGAGCGGCCGCGCCGCTATTCACTCTAGCGCGAGTTTCACAACTCGGTAGCGTGCATTGCTGCCTGTGCTGCGATAACATCCCCTCAGCAGCCCTGCCGATAGGAGCGTCATGCAGCCGAATTCGATTGTTGTGGTGAGCTTGCACAGCCCGAAGGAGAAATTCTGGGGGCAGGTGGTCGAAATCTCCACCGCCGGCGTCACGCTGCGCGGCGTAGATTTGAGCAGCTTCGACGATTTCATTCGCGAAG
Organism: uncultured Acidobacteriota bacterium; assembly: GCA_963841235.1. Classification (GTDB taxonomy): domain Bacteria; phylum Acidobacteriota; class Terriglobia; order Acidiferrales; family UBA7541; genus Palsa-147. The sequence goes on from CAWJBU010000011.1 coordinate 110,304, forward strand.
TGGTTCACCCCGAGGGCGAGCGCATGGGCCTGCCGACGGTGTTTTTCCCGCTGCTGCGCGTCGAACGCATTGCGCTCGACGAATCGCGCGGCTCGATTCCTTCCATGGCGGATATGTTCCATCGCAAAGTCGGGCTCAGCGTTTCGGAGTTTCTCGCTCAGTTCGCCTGACATGCGCTTTGAAGATCTCACCAGGCCGCTCAAGAACAGCCGCATTCTGACGGTTCCGAACCAGCTCACCTTCCTGCGGCTCGGATTCCTGCCATTTTTTATAATTGCGCTGTATTCCGACCGCTACGATTGGGCTCTGGGAATCCTGATAGCCGCGGGTATCAGCGATGGGCTCGATGGGCTGCTTGCGCGCGGGCTCAATCAGAAAACACCGCTCGGTGCTTATCTCGATCCGATCGCCGATAAGCTGCTGATGTTTTCGTCTTATTTCGTTCTGGCGCTAAAAGGAAAAATCGCCTGGTGGATCGCCATTCTCGTGCTCGGTCGCGACGTTATTCTTCTCACAGCGAGCGCTGCGATTCTTGTCACCGTCGGCTACCGTCCATTTCCACCGAGCATCTGGGGCAAGATCACGACGACGTTGGAGATATTGCTCGTTCTCCTAGTGATCCTGCTCAAAGTATTCCCGAGCAATTGGCTGATGACGATGCAGCGCACTTGCAGCTACCTGGTCGCTTTCTTCGTGGTTTTTTCGGGATTGCACTACTCAATCGTGGTATCGCGGCGGCTACACGCCGGCGGCTGATTCAGCCCGCCCGGAAATACGTAACCGCCATCAGGGCAAAACTTAGAGCCACGACCAGCCCAGCTCCCCAACCGAGTGCGTTCGCTACGCGGCGATCATGCAAATCGACCGGCTCGCGCGCGGGCATGATTCTTCCGAGAAGGTAACCGGAGACTGCCCCGCCGATGTGCGCGAAATTATCGATCATTCCCGCACCGAGCAGACCAAGCACGGCGATGTAGATCAACCAGCGGATTAACGAACCGCGCAGCATTTGCAGAGAAGCATTCTGTCGGCCGCGGGTGAGAGCGAGCAAAACTCCAATCAATCCTAGGAGTGCACCCGAGCCGCCGACGCTATGAACTCCGACCCAGCTACTGAGCAGGTAGCCGGCAACGCCGGTCGCGACATAAATGAATAGATAGCGAGCGGAGCCATAAACTTCTTCCACGAGCGGGCCGACATCCATCAGCACCCACATATTGAAACCGATATGGAGCAAGCTGCCGTGAAGAAAAATCGCCATCACGAAGCGCCACGGCTGCAAGACGTTCACGAACAACGGCCACGAGCTTCCGAAGCGCGTCAACACTTGGCCGTCAATCTGGCCAAGTTGAAACAATGCCCCAAAGCCGCCTCCTGTAGGCGCTTGAAAGCCATGCATGCGCACCGTCAGCATGAGCGTCACGGCGTACAGAATGCAGCTGAGTGTGAGAATGGCGTAAGTGACCGGCGAAGTCGTGGGCATCAGGCGGCTGAGCGTCTTGCTCGCCGCGGCCAGGGAGAACGTCATGCTCGCGCCGCATTGATGGCAACGGGACGCGGTCGCGCCGACCAGCGTGCCGCACGAGGGGCAAAGGCGCGGGCGTCCCTCCGCCTTCTTTCCTCCAAAGAACCACGATACTTTTTCGCGGAGCCGGTCGAGTTTCCAGCGCCAGCGCAGGGGAAGGGGCAATGGGCTTCCTTGCGAGAAATTTTATGCGTCCCTATAATACCGGAAAATGAGGAAGAAAAATTGAAACGGGACGCGGCGTGAAGGGCGAGCAGCGCGGAGTAATTCCTGCCGCTCGGACCGCTTTCCGATTCCGGATCTCACAGCTCCAATCTTCGCGCGCTTCAACGCTCTCTATCGTAGCCATCGCCATTCTGATCGCAGGCTGCACCCATCACACCTATTCACCGCCGCCCGCGCCGCCTCCGTCAGCCACGCAGCCTGGCGCGTCGCGGCCTTCGCCTTCGCGCCCCTCCGGCGCGCCGCCGCGTGGGCAGCCCGCCGTTCCAGGGGAGTACGTCGAAGAAGGCGTCGCCTCCTGGTACGGCGATCCGTTCAATGGCCACCGCACTTCGAACGGCGAAATCTACGACATGTATCAATTCACGGCTGCGCACCGCACGCTGCCCTTCGGCGCCGTTCTGCGCGTCACGAATCTCAGCAACGGCAAACAGACCGAAGTGCGCATCAACGATCGCGGCCCTTTCGTCGGCAATCGCATCATTGATCTATCGCTCTCAGCCGCGCGCGCCATTGATATGGTGGGACCGGGAACCGCGCAGGTGCGAATCGAGATGCTAGGCGGGCCGAGCCCAACTGTGGGCACGTTTGGCGTGCAGGTGGGCGCATTCCTAGTGAAAGAAAATGCTGACGCGCTTCGCGATCGTCTTGCGATGCAATTTTCTCCCGTGATCGTGGTTCCCTACGATTCGCCGAACGGCCCGTATTTCCGCGTGCGCGTCGGCCGCGTTGCCACAGAAGCAGAGGCCGGCGATCTGGCCAGCCAATTGCGCGCCGCCGGACAGAACTACACATTCGTCGTCCGCCTCGACAACTGACGTGGCGCTATTACTTGTGTTTCATCTCGTAAACGCCGTCCCAGTCAGCCGGCGGTTCATCGGCGAGATGTACTTTGCAACGCTCGAGAAAGACTTTGGCGGGGCCGTCATCCGGCCATCGTTTGAGGAACGTCTCGAAGCAACGTAATGCCTCGCGCCAGTTGCGATCGGTATAAGCGACGCGCGCCTTCCGAAATTCCGCCGCCATGTCAGCGAATTCAGCGGCGCTCACTTCATCGCCCAGCAACTCGTAAATCTTTACCGGCTGCAGCTTGCCCTTCACGCGGATCAAATCCAGTTCGCGCGCCACGAATTTCGCATCAGCAATCTGCGCGAACGTGAATTCGGAAAGCAGAATCCGCGTGCCGAAATCTTTGTTCAGGCCTTCGAGGCGCGACGCCAGATTTACAGTGTCGCCCATCGCCGTGTAGCCGTAGCGGAGCTGCGAGCCCATGTTCCCGACCGACGCGATGCCGGAATTGATTCCGATGCCGATTTCGAGAACCGGACGGCCCGCGGCTCTCCAACCTGCCTGCAGCTCCCGCAGCTTCGCCATCATGTCGAGCGCCGCGCGGCAAGAGCGCTCGGCATGGCGCGCTTCATCAAAGGGCGCGCCCCAGAAGGCCATCACCGCGTCGCCGATGTATTTGTCGAGCGTGCCGCGATTTTTGAAAATAATTCGCGTCATCTCGGTGAGATAGGAATTGAGCAGCGCGGCCAGTTCCTGCGCATCGAGTTGCTCGGAAATCGTAGTGAAGCCGCGAATGTCGCTGAACAAAACACTGATTTCGGTCTTCCGCGGCGACACGATTCCCGGATTCACCAGCAGCCGGCGGATCACTTCCGGACTCACGTACTGCTGGAATGCACCGCGCACCTGTCTCTTCTCTCGCTCTTCGACAAGCACTCGATAGAGTGCCACCAGACTGACGTTGGGCACGAGAGTGAAAGCCGCCGGGGCGATGAAGTTCAGCCACTGGTCGTGAACGAATGCCGAATACACGAACCACGCAAAAGGGATGAGCAAGAGGAATCCAAAAATCAGCCAGCGCGGGCGCACCAGTGCGAGCCAGATCCCCAGCGGAATGCCGAACAGAAAAATTACGATGACGTCGGTCAGAGCCTCGCGCGGCCCGCGGCGCAAGAAATGCCGGTTCAAGATGTCATCAATCACATTCGCGTGAATCTCGACGCCGGGAAAATCCACGCCGCCAAACGGCGTCGCGCGCAGATCGCCGATGCCCGTGGCCGACGCGCCGACGAGCACGATCTTGTCGCGAAACTCTCCGGCGGAAAATCGGTGTTGCACGACATCTGCGAAGGAAACGTAGGGATACGTCCGCGGAGGGCCTTGATAATTGATCATCATCCGCCCGACGTCGTCCGGATGCACCACCAGGTCCGGGCCAAACTCGATGCTGGCGATTCCGGCGCCGCCGAAATTCAGCACCGTCTTCTCATTCGGCAGATTGAGATAGAGCCGCAGCGTCTGGACTTCAAGCGAAGCGTAAAGATCCCAATTGGCACGATTCGGATCACGGCCATACGGCAACGCGAGCAGCGACCGGCGCACCACGCCATCCGGATCGCCGACGATATTGAAGAAGCCGCAGCCTGCTTTGTCGCCGGACAGCGCCGCCGTGAATGTCTCGGTATTCGCCTCGGCGCCTTTTGGCAGCAGGGCGAGATCATCGAAATTCTGAATCAACCGGACATACCCGGCGGAGCCTCCCGCAGAAGGCAGCGCGCGAACTTGCGGAAACGGAAAGAAGGAAATGAGATTCGCATAGCGATCGAGCGCCTCGGGCGAGACGCCTTGAAGATCCGCCGACGTGTACAGGAAATAATTGCCGAGCACGACCTTGCCGAATCGCTTGATCGCATCCGCAAGCTGCTGGTCGTAGTCGTACTGCTTCTCAAGCTCCGCGATTTTCTGCTGCACATCCGCGCTGGCGGTCTGGCCCTTCGACAATCCCTCGAGTAGTGTGCGAAGCGGCAGTGACGTGGCGTCCGGCTTGCTGAAAGTGATGTCGAAGGCGACCACGCTCGCGCCGTCGTCATGCAGTGCGTCGAGCATCTTCGCAAAATAGATTCGCGGGAAGGGCCACTGACCGAGCGCCTCCTGCGAGCGCTGGTCGATATCCACGACCACGATGCGCGAATCAGGATGAACGCGGCCGCGCAACCGGAATCGCGTGTCGAGGCTGTCCAGTTCCAGGCGGGTAATAAAGTCCGCCAGCGGCGTGCGCGCTTCGCCGATGAAAACGAAGTAATAGACCGCCAGCGCCGCGAGCGTCACTACCAAGCTGATCGCCAGCGAGCCCGAGTGCTTCTTCCATTCGCGAAAAATGCCGGTGAGTTTATCGAACATTCTCAATTGCGCGGCTGACGGCGCCATTCGCAAGAAATCCGCGAAAGGCTAACAGACCCCCATGCCTCGCACAAGGCGGCGGACGCGGCGCCAGCTGCCTAATCGCGCAACTTGCCATCGTCCCACAACAATCCGTTATACTGGGCCGTCCGAGCCCTCAAATTTCTCATGCCCACAAAGAAGCAAATCTGGTTTTACGAAGGGTCGGCCGCCGAGACAGTTGCCAAATCGCTTCGCGGCCGTTATTCCCTTCAACGCGCTTCGAAGACGGGCAAGAAACTCGCATCGGCCGGTGCTGCATCGTCGGGCGAACACCCCGCGGTCTGGCTCATTGATGCGTCTTCGAACGGCTCCGCGCGATCGAAGGCCGGAAAACGGCAAGCCGGCAGGAGTCAGAGCATCGGAATTTACGCAGGCTATGCCGGCAGCGCGCAAAAAGCCGCGCTCGCCTTGATTCCGGCGCGCGCTGCGCCCGAAACAGTCGCGCGCGCGATTGAATCAGCATTCGAGAAACTCGAATCCGCAACGCGCGATCGCCGCACCCAGGACACGCAAAAACGCACCGAAAAAGAGCTGCAGGAGCTTCTCCAAATCGGCGTCGCGCTCTCTTCCGAACACAACGTCGATTCCCTGCTCTCGCTGATTCTCAGCAAAGCCCGCGATATCACCAACGCCGATGCCGGCTCGCTCTACCTCATCGAAGAATCTGAATCCGGCGAAAAACATCTGCGCTTCAAGCTCACTCAAAACGATAGCATCCAGTTTCCGTTCAAGGAGTCCACGATTCCGCTCGCCGAATCTTCCATGGCGGGCCACACCGCTCTGCGCGGCGCCGCCATCAATCTCGCCGACGCGTACAAGGTTCCGCCTTCGCGCCCGTATCGCTTCAACGATTCCTTCGACCGCAATTCGGGCTATCGCACGCGCTCGATGCTGACGCTTCCCATGCGCAATGCGCGCGACCAGATTCTCGGCGTCCTCCAGCTCATCAATTGCAAGCGCAATCCAGCCGCGCGCCTTCATACCGCCGAAGACGTCAAGCGCGAAGTCGTTCCTTTCCCGGCCAGCGCCGTGAAACTCGGCCTCTCGCTCGCTTCGCAAGCCGCCGTCGCCTACGAAAACAGCAAGCTGTACGATGAAATCCAACGGCTCTTCGAAGGATTCGTCGGCGCCGCCGTCACCGCAATCGAGCAGCGCGATCCGGCAACCTCCGGCCACTCTTTCCGCGTGTCGTCCCTCACGCTCGGCCTTGCGGAGACTGTGGATGCCGTCGAGACGGGCAAATACCAAGCGGCGCGCTTCACTCACGAGCAAATGAAGGAGATCCGTTACGCGGCGCTGCTGCACGATTTCGGAAAGGTCGGCGTGCGCGAAGACGTCCTCGTCAAAGCCAAAAAACTCTATCCCTGGCAGCTCGACCTGGTGAAAAGCCGCTTCGATTTCATCCGCAAGGAAATCGAAGCCGGAACCGCGCGGCGGAAACTGGATTTACTCCTCGAACGCGGCCGCGAGGCCGCTGCCGCTGAGCTCGCGTCAATCGACAAGGAATTCGCGCACCGCCTCAGGCAAATCGACGACGATCTGAAATTCGTCCTCGAGATCAACGAGCCGACCGTCCTGCACTCAACCGTCCTCGATCGAATCAACAAAATCGCGCGGCAAACCTTCACCGATGGAAAAGGCGAGCCGCAACCTTTTCTCAGCGCGAATGAAGTCACTATGCTCTCGATCCCCCGCGGCAGCCTGGACGACGACGAGCGCCGCCAAATCGAGTCGCACGTCAATTTCACTTTCGATTTTCTGGCGCAGATCCCCTGGACGCGCGAAATGCGCGGCATCCCGCGTATCGCCCGCGCCCATCACGAGAAATTGAACGGCACGGGATATCCTCTGGGCCTGCGCGAAGCCGATATTCCGCTCCCGACCAAAATGATGACCATCTGCGATATCTTCGACGCTCTCAATGCCGCCGACCGGCCCTACAAAGCCGCCGTGCCGGTCGAGCGCGCGCTCAAGATTCTCGAAGAATCCGTGCGCGACAACGAGCTCGACGCGGAACTGTTCCGCCTCTTTCTCGAAGCCAAAATCTACGAGCGAACCGCCAAGTGATCCGCCCAGCGAAACTAAAATTTGCGCCGTGGCTCGCTGCGGCTCTTCTGGCAGCGATTTTCACCGTCCCCGCCGCACGCGCACAGGCGCCCGAGCCTTCGCAAATAGTTTTGCCTTCGAGAGTCGTAGCCACGCAGCCCGCGACGCTCGCGGTCCTCGACCGGCTCGGACGTCTCGTCCCCAAGGCCAACGTCACGCTCTCCGACGGCACGCCGACGGAAACCGACGCCACCGGCCGCGCCTTCTTCACCGCGCCGGCAACGCCCGGAGTTCTCATCGCGCGGCTCGCGGGACATCATGAAATCGTCGCGGCGTCGGTGATTCTCCCCTACGCGAAATCCGATAAGACGCAAATTGACTGGGCGCCGGCTCTCGTCTCGATTCACGATCGCTTCGACGTGCGCGGCTCGGGCTTTCGCGGCGATGCGGCGGGAAACGCGGTGCATTTCGGCGAGCAGCCCGCGCTGGTGCTGGCAGCCTCGCCCGCCGCTCTCGTGATCCTGCTCAATCCGGCGAATGCTCCCGGCACCGCGCAGCTTTCTGTCGCGACGACAGGGCCGCCGGCAACGGCAACACTTGCCGCTCTCGTGGTCGAGTTCGATACGGGTGGCGCGACTCTCGCGCCCGGCTCGAAAGCCGCGCTGGTCGTGCGCGTGCGTGGCACGGATCAACCCAGGGAAATGGATGTGGAGAATCTCGCTCCGGCGGTGCTGCGCTTCGCGCACGGCGATACGGAGCACGTACGCACGCGCGGCGGCGTAGATAACTCAGCCCTGATCAATGTCCGCGCCCTGCATGCCGGTGATTTTTCGTTTCGCGTGCGGCTGACTTCGAGCGATCCAAACTCCGTGGATTTTGAAGCCGCTCACGCTTATCTTTTGGCGGCCCAAAAGATGTCACAACATCCTTGGACAAAACGACTGGATCCTCTTTTGGCGCGATTGGAGCGTCAGAAACCTGATGCGCGGAAAGCGGTGCAAGATATTAATCGCCTACTCGCGAACGACCCGCCGGAAACCGAGGCCTTTCTCATGACCGCGGCTCGCGATTCGCTGCTTCCGCGGTAGCGCCGGCGTCCCCGCCGGCATCCGGCGAGCGAAACTCCATCCACGTGCTGCAGTCACGCGCGGATCACGGCGGCCAAACCAGGGCAGATAATTTAACGGGGTAGTCCGCTCACCATCGCAAGCATTGCGGACATCGGTGGTCGTAAGATGCCGGCGGGGACGCCAGCGCTACCGATTAGCCGCGCGGGGGTGCAAGATTAATTGAGCGGGTCCTTCTCTGCTCCAGCCGGCAATGCCTCCGGAAGATTTCCTTCCGACATCTGCTCGAGTGTTCCGCGGGCGCGCTGCAGCCTCGATTCGGCTTCCTCGTAATTTTGGCCTGCGTTGTGCAAATGCGTTCCCAGCTTTTCGAATACCGTTACGAATGCTTCCATCTGCCTTTCAAGTCCGGCCAAACTAGCCATCAGCTTCCTGGCATTCTCTTCCACCTTCATGCCGCGCAGACTCATCGCGATGGCGCCGAGATATGCGAAGCAAGTATTGGGAGAAACCGCCAGCACGCGCTTGCCGCGGCAATAATCGTCCAATCGCCCGCCTTTGCCGTCTTCCGTCATCAGCATTTCGTAAAACACGCTCTCCGACGGCACGAACATCAGCGCGTAATCAAGCGTGTGCTCGTCGGGCAGAATATATTTTTCGCCAATAGAGTCCGCATGCTTTCGCACCGCGCCCGCAAATTCGCGCCGAAAGTCTTCGCCGGATTCCAAAAAACGCCGGTAAGCATCCAGCGGAAATTTTGAATCGATGCACAGAATTCGTTCTTCGAGACGCACAATCGCGTCGACGATGTCGCCCGTGCCAAATCGAAACTGCGTCTCGTACGCAGCGCGCGGCAGCGCATCCTCCAGCAATTTCTCGAGCGTCGCCTCGCCGAAGATTCCCCGCGATTTCGCACCGCCAAGGATCGACTGCATCGTCTGCGTCGCCTGCGAAAGGTCCTCGCCCATCTTCTGCACTTCGCCGACCTGCTGGCTGAGCTGCCGCAGCGTTTCCGTTGAAGATTGCAGCCGGTTGGCTACCTCGCGCTGCGCATCCATTGCCAGCTTGCCCGAATCCGCCACACCTTTCTGCAATTCCTGCCGCACCTGGCCAAGCTGCTGCATCACCGATTGCGTGAGCTGCCCAAGCTGCACCGTGACGCCCTGCGTCTGCGAGGCGATGTTGGCCTGCATTTCCTGGCGCATCGCCGCCATCTCCGCCGCGGCGCGTTTCTCGCCAAACCACACCACCGCGCCAACGAGTGCTGCCAACACAATCACCGCAAGAGTGAGTTCCGTCCCGCTCATCAGGTCACTTTAACGCGAAAACTCATTGAATGAAAATTCCGAGCCGACCATAAATAGATTCGGGGAGCCGCAGCGCAACTCGCGCCGAGGCCCCCCGAAAATCGCCGCGCCAAAGAACTACCAGTTGATCTTCAGCGCAAACTGGAACGTGCGTGGATCGAGCGCCGCGGTCGGCTGTCCGGCATTACAAGTCGCGTTGCCCGCCGTCGTATCGCAAAGCGGGTTCACGTCCGCCACATTGAAGCGATTGAACATGTTGAATCCGTCCGCGATGATCTCCAGGTTCCAGCGTTCGTTGAATTGAATTCGCCGTGCGAGGCGCAGGTCGATATTGAAATATCCCGGACGGGTGAATGAATTTCGCGCCAATGTGCCCGTGCAGCCATAAAAGGGCGAAGGCACGGCCGGGAAGGAGAATGATGCGCCCGAAGGGTCGATGCAGCGCGTCGGCAATGTGAATTCGACGCCCTTCACAAATGGCGAAGTCACCACCGGGAATCCCGGCGGCACCGGAGATCCGGCCTTAAGTGCATCTGGCCGGTTCGTCGCCGTCCCGAAATCGAGGTTGGGATCAAATCCAGTGAGCGTGTTGTACGGACGTCCCGAAGATACCTCGATGATCGGCGCCACCGTGAAATCACCGAAAATCTTCTTCCACACCGGATCGCCGCTCTCTCCATGCGGGCTCAAGAACACCGCGCTCGTAATCCAGCGATGCCGCTGGTCGAAATCGGAATTCCCGCGATCGAGAGCCGGGAAATTATTGTCCTGCGGATTCAGCAGCGTCGAAAGATCGGTCGAGTCGTCGATCGAATGCGAATAGGTCCAGCCGGACATCATTTCGAAATGCTGCGAAAACCGCTTCGACACCGAGACGGTCAGCGAGTGGTAAACCGAATTGCCGGCAGACACCTGCGGATCGATATCGCTCCAGGGAATCTGAACCCCCGCCTTACCTTGCGGAAATCCAGCTAACGCCGCCAACCCAACAAGGTTGGCATAGCCGCCGACGAGCCCCGCGAACGATGGATTCGGCCCCGATGGCCGGAAGAAATTGAAAACCGCGGGCGTACCGATGGCTCCAATCGGCGTCGTGCTGCAAGTCGTGTCGCCTATCGGAAACGCGGTGCCGAGAATTCCCGGCACGCTGACGGCGATGCTGCCGCCGCCGGCCGTCATTTGGCATCCTGCTGTCGAAGGAACGCTGATGATGATCGGATTTGTCAGCGGAGCGACGAGGCCGGAGAGCACGGCGTTATTGTCATTCGACGCTAGCAATTCTGGATTCGCGGTGTTGATGTTGCGCGTATGGTCGAGGTGCACGCCGTGTGTGTAGTTGTACCCAACGCTCAGCTTCCAATTCTTGCCCAACTCGCGCTCGATCGTCAGGTTTCCCTGCTCCGCGTACGCATACTGAAAATTCTTCTGTACCGGAATCGTGAAAGGAATGAAAGGCAGCGGAAATCCGAGCCCGCCATTCGCCGTCAAGTAATTCTGATTGGTGAAGAGCGAATTCGTGAACAGCGGATCAAATCGCTGCAAGTTCGGCTGGAAGCACATCGAAGGAACCGCAGTGGAACAACTCGCCAAAGTGCCGGTCAGCAAGCCCTGGAACACGTTGGTAGCATTTAGCGCCGTGAAATTGAAAGGATTGTCCACGGAGCAGCCGAGTGCGGTGAGCACACAAGGACTGCCGCCTGCCGACTCCAGCAGTGTCGACGCCGCGCCGTCGAACGCATTTGCGAGGAACGCCAACGCCAGCGGCGGATGATCGTAGAACAATCCAAAGCCGGCGCGAATTACCGTCTTGCCGTTGCCCCAGGGATCCCAGGCGATGGCCACGCGCGGCGCAAAATTATTTTTGTCGAGCGGAATGCCCTGAATCACGCCAAAAGCTTTTTCCCCTGCGTCATTGAGCGGATTCGCCGCCGGGAAGATCGGATTCCATTCGATGTCGTAGCGCACGCCGTAATTCAGCGTCAGCCGGCGATTGATCTTCCAGCTATCCTGCCAGAAAAGTCCCAGCGCTTTATTGTTGAAGGGATGATTCGAATTCCCGATGCCCTGAATGTATTCCTGCGGAATGCCGAGTCCGAAAGCCTGCACGGCATTGAATGGACCTGCCTGTTCCGGCAATCCGAGCGCGCCCGGATCGACGCTCGAGAACGTATAAACGCCGCCATAGTTCAACTCGAAAATTTGCTGCGCTCCCGTGCGGAGTTGCAGAAAGTTGAAATCGCCGCCGAACTTCATGGTGTGCGTGCCCTTGGTCCATGTCAGATCGTCGGCCCATTGGAAGCGCCGCTCGATGCGATCTTCGGTCGAGAAAGGCTCGCGTCCGAAAAACGCGAATCCGTCAATATTCACTGCAGGTGAATCGCCGCCCGGCAGATTCGAAAATCCATAGTGCAGCCCGCGCCGCGCATATTGAAAGCGAAACTCGTTGAACATATCGTCATGAAACGAGGTCGCGTGCTGCCCGATAATCGCCAGATCGCGGGTCTGCTGCAGCGACGTGCGATTCCCCGAGTTCTGCCCGAAATTCTGGTTCTCCGCGTTTACCTGAATGCCGGTGAAGAGAGACGGCGAAACGCTTGCACGAATGAAGGAAGTGTTCTTGCTGTTCCAGATGTGATCGAGCTTCAGCGACCAGAAACTCGTGCCTTCCTTCGTCGGATAATTTCCCAGGAGCGAAATCAGCCCGGCATAGCTGCCAGGCAGCGGTGCGCCATCAAAGAACGACGTCGGACCTCCGGGCAAATTGCCCAGCAGTGCCGTTGCCGATGATAGTCCGGTCAAGCCTGCCGCCTGCAGCAGAGCCGCCTGCTGGCCGGTGGGCGCGCCGCAATTGGTTCCCGTCAGCGCCGCGCCATAGAAAGCGCCCTGCGTCGGCGTCATCAACAAATTTCCTAGGCAAGGAATTGCGGCTGGCGCGAGCCCGAAATTGTCCGTGCCAATATTGGTGAAACCAGTCGCCTGGCTGCGAATCGTCTCGTACGAAAAAAAGTAAAACGTTTTGTTCTTCTGAATCGGCCCGCCGAGAGTCGCTCCGGCCTGCACGCGCGTGAACGATTGCTTCACAGCCTTGAACAACACCGACTCCGACGTGGGATCAAATGCGCCCGCAACCGAAAACGGATCGCGTGCCTGCAGCGCCGCCAGCCTCAAGAACCCGAAAAGATTGCCGTGAATCTCATTCGAGCCCGACTTCGTCACAATGTTCACCACGCCGCCCATCGCCCGCCCGTATTCCGGCATGTAATTGCTGGTGATGACTTGAAACTCCTGTACGGCCTCCTGCGAAACCGTCGCGCGAACTCCGTTCGTCGAATTGTCCACCGCGTCCGCGCCATCCACGGAAATCTCATTCGACCGTCCGCGCTGCCCGCCAAAATTCAATCCGCTCGTTGGCGCCGCGCCGATCGAAGGCGTGTCGTCGCGCGCCGATTGCGGCGTCAGCAGCGCAAAATTGATGTAGTCGCGCCGATTGATCGGCAAGTTGTCAATCTGCGTCGGCGTAATCGTCTGCGAGACGTCGCTCTTCGTCGTCTCCACCAGCGCCGCTTCCGCGGTCACGCTTACCGTCGTCGTGGCCGACTTCAACGAAAGCTGCGGATTGTATTCCGCGGGCTCGCCCAGCGTCAGCACCAGCCCGGTGCTATCCAGCTTCGCGAATCCGGTGGCCTCAATCGAGACCGAGTAGTTCCCCGGCGCGAGTCCGATCAATTCGTATCGTCCGGCGCCGTTCGTCACCGCGGTCCGCTCCGCGCCGGTGGCGTTGCTGGTCACCGTCACTTTCGCGCCATTCACCGCCAATCCCTGCGGATCTGTCACGGTCCCGGACAGATTCACCGTATTGATCTGCGCTCGCAGCGAGCCCGGCAAGATCAGCAGCAAAAATCCAGCCAGCACCGCCAGCATCGCACTTATTGTCCGAGCTTTCATCGGCACACCCCTCGCATGCGGATTAAACGGACGCCACAAATGCCGCCTAGTTGCAGGTCGCCCGTCTGAGAGACGGAAGTAAAATGGAAACCCCACATCTTATGCGATGGCTTGTACTCCCAGGCCAATGCCATTGCAACAGGAATGTTTCCCGCTAGCGTCACGATTGCTCAGAAGCACAACTCTGGGAAGGAAGTACGCCGCGACACACTGAATCGTGGAATTGAGGACGAGGTAATTCTTAGATGCCGAACCGACGAGCTGATTAGGTTAGCTGCACGAGCGAATCGCGGCTGGTAGAATCTCCCGGCCCGATCGTCTGCGGCGCGCGCCAATTATCAATGGCAGCCACCTGATGCACGCACGAAACCGTGCAGCCCGGCGCGCAGCCTTTCTTCGTGAAGTATTCCCGCCGGCGCCGCTCCGCGCTGTATTCCGCCAGCGGAATTCCCGGATACCCGCGCTGCTGCGAACAATAATGCACCAGCCCGTCTTCGCATATATAGAGGTAGCGCGAGCCCGCACGGCAACGCCAGTCGTTCTCTTTGCCCGCGGCAATATTGTGCTGGAACTGATTCACGCGCGAGAACGACGTCTTCCCCAGCGCCATAATCTCTTCGAAAATTTCCCGTTCGCGCGTCCCCAGCGGCTGCAATTGCCCATTGCCGTCGTGAATCAATCCCACAGTAGAAGTAAATCCAAGCGCCACAGCCCGGTGCGCCACTCGCAGAGCATCTTCCGGATCCTTCACGCCGCTGCCCAACACAGAATTGATGTTCACGTGAAACTCGGCGTGTTCCGCGAGCAACTCGAGCTTCTGATCCAGCACTTTCAGGCTCTTTTTCGAAACTTCATCCGGCATCGCGTTATCAATGCTGATCTGCAAATACTCCAAGCCAGCCCGATTCAGCCGCTCGATACGTTCCTTCACCAGCAAATAACCGTTCGTAATCAACCCTGCAATGATTCCATTTTTCCGAATCCGCGCAATAATCGCATCGAGCTCCGGATGCAAAAGCGGCTCCCCGCCGCTGATCGTAACGATCGACGTCCCAAACGAACCCAGCCGGTCGATGCGCCGGAACATCTCCTCGGTCGGCACCGGCTGCGAGAAATCGTCGAATTCGTTGCAGTACGTGCAGGCCAGATTGCACCGGCGAATGGGAATAATGTGCGCCAGCAAAGGGTGGCGCGTAGAGAGCAAGCCCTTAGCGATCATCCGCGCCTCGCGCAATTTCCGGTGCGCCGCGAGCAATTTGCGCCGAATTGTCTTTCGTGCCTTCATTGTCTCTGTCGCAAGTCTTGCCCTTGCCCGCTGACTGCTCGCTCGTAGCATGGCGAGCCCAATTCAAAGAGACACAGCCAGGAGTGGCTGTGCTACTGGGCTAACCCTCTATGCTACAACACCTTCCTCCGAGCAGCCCGCCCTTTCGGTGGATTCGCTGCCTAAGTTCTTGTAGCATCGCGCGCATGAAGAAATTGAAATCTAGCAATCGCAGCTCTGCCGCGAAAGGCAAGCGCGCCCCGAAAACCATCGACGAATACCTCGCTGGCGTCCCTGAACCGGCCCGCAGCACCTTGAACAACATTCGCGCCGCCATTCGCTCCGCGGCGCCACCGCAGGTGACCGAGACCATCAGCTACGGGATTCCTGCATTCGCATACAAAGGAGTCCTCATTTGGTTTGCCGCATTTACAAGCCACTGCAGTCTGTTCCCGACAAAAGCGGTTATCAATGCTTTTAAAGACGACCTCAAGGGCTACTCCACATCCAAAGGTACAATCCAATTCCCCACAGACAGGCCATTACCCGCCTCGCTCGTTAAGAAAATGGTGAAGGCGCGTGTCGCGCAGATCGAAAGCAAGAAACGCCGCTGAGCACCTCGCTATCGAAAACCAAAATTCGAGAACATGTGACTGCCCGTCACCTTCCAGACAGACTCAACCCGCAAGCTAGAGCTGCTCCCTTGCCGTTATCTGAATGGGCAAGCCCCGCTTGCACCCCACCAGTGCAGGTGGTAGTTTCGCCTTTACTTCATTTTTTGCCGTCCAGCTGTTCGGACGCCCGGAATCCCCGGGGCCGGGAGTCGCCCGCCGCGCAGGAGTTTGTTTGGCACCTTGGCTTGCTAACGATCAAAAACTGCCTCACGGGCGGTTAGTTCTTCTCTCCTATCTCGCCGTTGCAATGACGCTGGTCCTGCTCTTCGGCTTCTGGAAGCTCCAGGTCATTCAATCCGGCCATTTCGCCGATCTAGCAGAAAAAAATCGCGTGCGCTCGATTCCCATCATCGCCCCGCGCGGCACCATGCTCGATCGCGAAGGCCGCGTCCTGGTGGATAGCTATCCATCGTTCAGCATCCTCCTCCTCCGCGATGATCCCAAGCTCCTCGAAAAATGCCTGCCGCAAGTCATGGAAGGCTTGGACATCTCCCCCGACGATTTGAAGGAACAGCTCGAGGCCGCGAAATTCGAGCCTAAATTCCAGCCGGTAGTGATTAAGCCCGAAGCCTCCGAAGGTGACATCGCCTTCGTCGAATCGCACCGCGCCGATTTGCCGGTGCTCGAATTGATGATGGTCCAGCGCCGCCGCTATCCGCACAACGGCTTTTTCGCCAGCGCCGCGGGTTACGTCGGCGAGGTTTCCCCGCAACAACTCGCCGCCAGTGACGGACACTATCGCCCCGGCGACATCGTCGGCAAAGCCGGCCTCGAGCGCCAATATAACGACACGCTCGAAGGCACCGACGGCATGCGCCGCGTCATCGTCAATAGCGTCGGCAAAATGGTGCGCACCCTCGACGACGTAGAAGCCGTCCCCGGCAAGCCCATTCAAACGACGATCGACTATGACTTGCAAGCCGTAGCCGAAGCCGACCTCGCGGGCAAAGAAGGCGCCGCCATCGCCCTGAATCCACGCACCGGCGAAGTTCTCGTTATGGTCAGTCACCCAACGGCCGATCCGAACGACTTCGCGGTGCGCATCAATCCGCAAGAGTGGGCCGCGCTGAATACCGATCCAAAGACGCCGCTGCTAAATCGCGCCATTCAGGCTCAATTGGCGCCCGGTTCCGTCTTCAAAATCGTCACCGCCACCGCCATGCTCGAATCCAAAGCCATCCCGGAAAATATGACGGTCTTCTGCCCGGGCTACGGCACCTTCTACGGCCGTCAATTCAAATGCTGGGTCTACGGCAAATCGAGCCACGGCACGGTTGATTTCCACAAAGCAATCATTCAGTCCTGCGACATTTTCTTCTACACGGTAGGAATGCGCCTCGGCATCGACAAGCTATCCTTCTATGGCAGCGGCCTAGGCCTGGGCAAAAAAACCGGCATTGATCTACCGGGCGAAGAATCCGGCCTGATGCCGTCAGAAGAATGGGCGCAGCGCGTCTATCATCGCAAATGGTATCCCGGCGAAACAATTTCAGTCGCGATCGGCCAAGGCGCCGTCATCACCACTCCCATCCAGCTCGCGCGCATGATCGCCGGCGTAGCCAACGGCGGCACTTTCGTTCAGCCGCACCTAATGAAGAATCTCCCGAATCCGGTGGTCACGCACTTCCCGCTCTCCGACGACACCGTGCAAAAAGTCACCGACGGAATGTACGGCGTGGTGAACGAACCCGGCGGCACCGGCTATAGCTCGCGCATCCAGAACGTCGAGTTTTCCGGCAAATCAGGAACCGCACAAGTAATCGGCTACGACGTCCGCAGCCGTCTCGGCAAAGAAAAAGAATTCAAGGACAACGCCTGGTTCGTCGGCTATGCTCCCCGCCGCGATCCCGAGATCGTGGTCACCGTCCTCGTTCAGGGCGGCGGACACGGCGGCGAAGCCTCCGCTCCCATCGTGCGCGATATCGTCAAGAGGTACTACGAAAAGAAGAACGGCGTCCTGCCGCCGCAGGAACAAACCACCACGCAGAATCAGTCAACTCCGCAGCCGGCTAAGCCCCAAGAGCCGGCCGTCGCATCCATCGGGGCCACCAAGCCATGAAGGAAGGCCCGCGCACTCACGACTTCGATTGGACCCTGCTGGCGATTGTCTCGGCGATCTGCTTGATGGGCATGCTCGAAATCTATTCTGCAACTCACGACAGCCCGATGGCGGGAATGCACTGGCGGCAAGCCATTTGGATCGGCATCGGCTTCATCGCCATGTTCATCGTCTCGCGGCTCGACTATCACACTCTTCTCGATCAAGCCCCGCTGCTGTATCTGATCGGCGTCGTAGCTCTTCTCGTCGTGCTGGCCATCGGCCATTCGCGCTTCGGCGCCCGCCGCTGGGTCAGCCTCGGGGGCGGCGTCAATTTACAAGTGTCAGAAATAATGAAACTGGTTATAATCATAGTGCTGGCACGTTTCTTCAGCGAAGTCCGCACCGATCGTTTAACAACTGCGGATCTCGTGAAGATCGCGGGAATCACGGGCTTGCCCGTCCTTCTCGTTTTAGTCCAGCCCGATTTGGGGACGGCCATGGTTCTCGTCCCCGCGGCCATCGTCGGCGCGTTTCTGGCGGGCATTCAGTGGAAGCACCTGGCAGTGCTCCTCGCCTTCATCGTGCTGATGATTCCGGTGGGCTGGAAAATGCGCACGCATTTGAAGCCGTACCAGCAGCAACGCATTGCGACATTTATCCATCCCGAAGACAATCCCCGCGGAGCCGGGTATCAGATTCTCCAATCCGAAATTGCTGTCGGCTCCGGCGGATTCTGGGGTAAGGGCTTCGGCAAGGGCAGCCAGAATCAATTGGGCTTTGTGCCCGTCCGTTACTCGGATTTCATTCTGGCCGCGATGGCGGAAGAATTGGGATTTGTAGGAGTGCTTCTCGCTTTGTTGCTCTATTTGGGATTGCTCCTGCGCCTCATCGACAACGCGCAAAAGGCGAAAGATCGCGCCGGAATGTTTGTCGTGATGGGCGTGGCGGCCATCCTGGGGTTTCACGTGCTGGTTAACTCGGCCATGGTGATCGGCTACGTGCCGGTCACGGGCATTCCCCTGCCGTTCATGAGTTATGGGGGATCGTCCACCGTTTTTCTGTTTTTGGCTTTGGGCCTGGTGATGAACGTTCGCATGCGAAGGTTCGTCAATTGAGGCCCGCATGTTTTCGCAGTCGTTATCCGCAGTTTCTCGGAAGCCCGGCATTGTGACCGGGACAACGAAGAAGGAATCTAATTTTCGCTTGGGTAAGCGCTCGGTGCACGCAATCCTGAACAAACAGCAGAGTTCCCTCCCAGCCGGCTGGCTCGCTTGCGGGCCTGGCAGGGCGTGGCTCGCCGCTTCGCGCGGTGTGATTGCCTCCCGATGCGCCACGAGGAGTTTTCATGTCGAAGGAAATGGTCATTTCTGCGACCCCGCACGAGACCCGGGTCGCCATACTCGAAGAAGGTCAGCTTTGTGAAATTTACGTCGAACGCGAAAAAGAATTTGCGTTAGTCGGCAGCATTTACAAAGGACGAGTCACTCGCGTGCTTCCCGGCATGCAATCGTCCTTCGTGGATATCGGCCTCGATAGCGACGCCTTCCTCTACGTCAGCGATTTCCTGGAAGAAATCGAAGACCTCGATCACGTGGTCACCACCGTCGAGGATAAAGAACACAAAATGGAGGACCAGGGCGGCCAGATTTTCACCACTGATTCCGCCGGACATACCGCCGCGCTCGAGCCCACTGACGTCGAGCCGGCCCCGGCCATTACCGACGCTCTGCCCGGTGAATCCATCAGCGTAGAAGACGCGCAGCCTCGCGCGGGGACGCAAGCGCCGTCGTCCCGTCCTCCGCAGCAATATTCTGGCCCGCGCCACGACAGCCGCCCACCGCGCCGCTTCGAAGGACGCGGGCGCGATAACCGCGGCGGTTTCGGACGAGGTGGTGGCAGAGGCCGTGGCGGCCGAGATAGCCGCGGTGGACGCCCAGGCGGAAGTTCCCGCTTCGGCCGCGATCTCCCGCATTCCAAGTACGCCTCTCATCGCCCCTATGAGCCGGAGGGCGAAGCCGCTGGCAGCGCTCCTCCCAGTGATTTTGTGCCCGTCGTACTTCCGGGCGAAAACCTCTCTCGATTCAAGGATGCGCCTCCCGCAACTTCGGCATCGGCCGTAGCTCCGCCAGTCGAGACTCCCGAAACGCACGCACCTATGACGCAAGACCCCAGCACCGTTCAAGAAATCGTCGCGCCGCCGGTTCAAGACCCGGTTCGAGATCCCGTGCAACAATTCGAGCGCGCGCCGCGTTTCTCCGAACAACGATTTGCGACTCATTCCGGCGCTCTCGACGCGCTTCCGGGCGAAACGCTACGCCGCCCCGAACCACCGCCGCCTCCTCCGGCCGCGGAAGAAGAGCATGAGGCCTCGCATCACGAAGAATTCGATCGCCTCGCTGCAGGCGCGATCGAGCAAGCTCGCACTCCGGAGCCTGAACTCCACGCGGCCGAGCCAGTCGCTGCTCCAGAAATTCCAGCCGATCTCACGGAAGAAGAAGCCACAGCGCTCGCCGAGCACGTCGCGGAAGCCCAACTCGAAGCAGCCGAACGCGCAGAACGCGAGGCGCGCGAGGATTCCCACGATGAGAACGTTTCAGCCGCCGATCTCTCCTCCGGGGAAACGAGCGAGGATTATTCCACTGCGGAAGAACGGGCCGAGGATTCCTCAGAACGAGGATTCGCAGCCGGCGAGCACGAATCCACAGAAGCGGAATCCACCGGCGAGATGGACACCTCTGCCGAAATCGAAGAGGAATCTGCACAGGACTCTCCAGCCGCCGATGCCACTGAACCCGGCGCTTCTCCCGAAATCATCGTCCCGCTCGAAGGCGAAACCGTCAGCGGCCAGCCGCAGGAATTTCGCGGCGCCACCGTTCGCGGCAATTTCCGCGCGCGCATGCAGCATCCCGCGCGCCGCGGCGGCAGCGGCAGAGATCGCGGACGCGACCGGGGTCCTGATCGGGGTGGCGATCGGGGGCGCCGCGACGATCGCGGGCGCCGCCCGCATCACGGCGGACACGGCGGTCATCGTCCGCAACCGCGACGACCGCAATTGATTTCCGATCTCCTCAAGCAAGGCCAGGAGATCATCGTTCAAATCGCCAAGGAGCCTCTCGGCAAGAAGGGCGCGCGTATCACCAGCCACGTCGCGCTTCCCGGCCGCTTCCTCGTTTACATGCCCACGCTTGACCACACCGGCGTCTCGCGCAAAATTGCCTCCGCCGAAGATCGCGCGCGGCTCCGCCATCTGGTCACGGAAGCCAAAGGAAATTTCGGCGGCGGCTTCATCGTCCGCACCGCCGCGGGCGCAGCCACGCCCGAAGAAGTTCGCGCCGACGTCGAATTCCTCACGCACACTTGGGCCGACATAAAATCCCGCGGCGATCAGCGCAAAGCTCCCGCGCTTCTTCACCGCGATCTCAATCTCGTCGAACGCATCCTTCGCGATTATCTCTCCACGGACTACACCGCCATCTGGGTCGATTCTGAAGAGGAATACACAAAGGTCGTGGACTTTGTCAGTCGCTTCCAGCCGCAACTCGTCAATCGCGTCAAGCTCTATACCAAAGACACGCCGGTCTTCGAAGAGTTCGGCATCCAGCAGGAAATCGACAAGGGCTTGCGCCCGAAAGTCTGGCTGAAATCCGGCGGCTACATCGTCATCAACCACACCGAAGCTCTCGTGGCCATCGACGTCAACACCGGCAAGTTCGTCGGCAAAGGCTCCAATCGCCTCGAAGACACCATCGTTCGCACCAATCTCGAAGCCGTGAACGAAGTCGTCCGTCAGATGCGCCTCCGCGATCTTGGCGGCATTATCATCATCGACTTCATTGACATGGAAGAGCGCCGCAATCGCGAAAAAGTTTTCGCCGCTCTCGAAGAAGCACTCAAGGCCGATCGCGCGCCATCGAAGGCCCTGCGCTTCAACGAATTCGGCTTGGTCGCCATCACCCGCAAGCGCACCAAGCAAGCCCTTGAGCGCACGCTCTGCCAACCGTGCCCCTATTGCACCGGCTCAGGCATGGTGAAATCGATTCCGACGCTGTGCTACGAAATTCAAGCCGAAGCGAGGAAGATGGCAGGCGACATCGAAGCCGGCAGCCTGACTCTGCGCGTCCACCCGGAAATCGCCAAAGCCCTGAAGACGCGCGAATCCGGCCTGATGGAAGAACTAGAGCGCTGGGTAAAAAAGAGCGTAATAATCCAAGCCGACCCAACGCTCCACTGGGAGCAATACGACATCTATTAGTCTTCGCGCGCTGCATCTCGCGCGTTGCATCCCGGCCGTAGGGGCGGGGCTTGCTCCGCCCGCCGCCGTAAAAACGGGCAGCGCGGATAAAATCGCAGCACCGGTTTTGTAGGGGAGGGTCTTTCTGTTGAGACCCTCCCGCTTTTCGGCCCAGGGTTCGGCCCAATCAAAGCACTCACCTGGCTCACACGATCGCCAAATCTCAACCCCCAAACGCGCCGCAACAAGTTAATTCTTGACGTTTAATGCGTAGCATTATATCCTCTGGATGTGATCAAGTCCTTCAAGTGCCCCGACACGGAGAGGCTTTTTCATGATGAGAATGTTCGTAGGTTCGCGAACATTCGACAGCCAGCCCGGCGAAAGCTTTTAATGCTGCACGCGGCCAAACGTTTGCTGGACTTGAGAGTGCCTCCGGGTAACCGGCTTCATCAACTGGAACGTGACCGCGCCGGGCAACACAGCATAAGCATCAGCGACCAGTGGCGCATCTGTTTTGTGTGGCGCGACGGCGACGCTTACCACGTAGAGATTACAGATTATCACTGAGGGAGGAAACATGGCTCGACTGAAACCCATTCATCCCGGCGAGATTCTTCGAGAAGAGTTTATGGTGCCGCTGCACCTGAACGCTAATAAGCTGGCATTGGCTCTGCACGTACCGGCTCCCACCGTCTACGATATCGTCAAAGAGGAGCGCGGTATCTCGCCCGAGATGGCGCTGCGGCTTGGTTACGTGTTTGGAACAACTCCCGGTTTCTGGCTCAATCTTCAATCGGAATTTGATTTGCGAGTCGTGCGGAATCAAAAGGAAGCCAAGGTCAAGAGCGAAGTTCGTCCGATTGAAGTCAGCGCATAGGCGATTCAAAGGCCGCCCGTAGCGATCTTCAGTCCTGGATTTCTACCGCTAATCTCTGTCCAGCCTTCACTCCGGAGTATAATTGAGGTGTTCACGCAGCAGCGGGATTGAAGACCGCCCATACAATCACGAGGCAAAATGTCCACCATCACCAGCAAATCACCCACGCGCACCGAAACCGACTCCATGGGCGCAATCGAAGTCCCCGTCGACCGTTACTACGGCGCGCAAACCGCCCGTTCCCTGATCCACTTCGACATCGGCCGCGACACCATGCCCCCCGAACTCATCCGCGCCTTCGGCATCCTCAAAAAAGCCGCAGCCCTGGTGAATCAAGATCTCGGCAAGCTCTCCGCGGAGAAATCCAAACTGATCACCCAAGCCGCCGACGAAGTAATCGCCGGCAAGCTCGATGATCATTTCCCCCTGCGCATCTGGCAAACCGGCAGCGGCACGCAAACCAACATGAACGCCAACGAGGTCATCTCCAACCGCGCCATCGAAATCGCCGGCGGCGTAATGGGCAGCAAAAAACCCATTCACCCGAACGACGACGTCAACATGTCGCAGTCCTCCAACGACACTTTTCCCGCGGCCATGCACATTGCCGCCGCGACGCAGGTTGCCGAAAAATTGATTCCCGCCGTCGAACATCTGCGCGCCGCCATCGACGCCAAAGCCAAACAATTCGCCAATGTAGTAAAAATCGGCCGCACCCATCTGCAAGACGCCACGCCCATCACCGTCGGTCAGGAAATGTCCGGCTGGGCCAGCCTTCTCGAGCGCGATATCGCCCGCCTCAAAGAATCCCTTTCCGGCCTCTACGATCTAGCCATCGGCGGCACCGCCGTAGGCACCGGCCTGAACGCCCCTCCCGAATTCGCCGAGCGCGCCGCTAAAAAAATTGCCGAACTAACCAGCCTGCCGTTCCGCTCTCATCCAAATAAATTCGCCGCGCTATCCACTCACGACGAAATCGTGTACGCCAGCGGCGCTCTAAAAACTCTAGCCGCCTCACTGATGAAAATTGCCAACGACGTCCGCTGGCTGGCCTCCGGCCCGCGCTGCGGCTTGGGCGAACTCATCATCCCGGAAAACGAACCGGGCTCCTCGATCATGCCCGGCAAAGTAAATCCCACTCAGTCCGAAGCTCTCACGATGGTCGCCGTGCAAGTGATGGGCAACGACGCCGCCATCGGCATCGCCGGCTCGCAGGGCAATTTCGAGCTGAACGTCTTCAAGCCGGTAATCATTTTCAATTTCCTGAATTCCGTTCGCATCCTGGCCGACGCCTCTCGCAGTTTCGTAGACCACTGCGTCAAAGGCATCGACATCGATCAAAACAAAATCGATTTCTACGTGAAAAATTCCCTGATGCTGGTCACCGCGCTAACCCCCAAAATCGGCTATGACAAAGCCGCCCAAATAGCCAAAAAAGCCCACCACGAAAATCTAAGCCTAAAAGAAGCCACGCTAAAGTTAGGCTACCTGACAGCAGAAGAATTCGACGCCCTAGTAAAGCCCGAAAAAATGACCCACCCGTAGCGCCGGCTGCCAGCCGGCGTTTTTGTGTCAATGAATCAGCGCCGCAACCACGTCCGCGGTCCGCCCGCTTGCACCGCCGTTACGACTCGCCCATTCAGCCGTGTGTTATCATGCCCCGTTATCTGTACGAATCCCGACGATGTAGGAGCCGACTTGACGGCCCGAATCCTCAACGGCAATGCCATCCGCGAAGAAATCTACGCCGACCTGCGCCAAGAAATCGCGCGCCTAAGAGCCGCAGGAATCATCCCAGGTCTGGCCGCCATTCTGGTCGGCGATAGTCCCGCCTCCAAGGTCTACGTGACCAGCAAAATCGCCGCCTGCGAAACTCTTGGCCTCAATAGCTTCCTGCTCACGCCCCCATCCACAATTTCCACCGCCGAACTGCAAGCCATCGTCCGCGATCTAAATCGCCGCAACGAAGTGGACGCCATCCTCGTGCAACTCCCGCTACCCAAACAGGTGGACGCCAAAGAAATTCTGGAAACAGTCGATCCAGCAAAAGACGTAGATGGCTTTCATCCCATCAACGTCGGCAAGCTCGTCGCCGGCCGACCGAATCTTGTGGCCTGCACGCCGCTCGGCGTGATCGAAATTCTGCGCCGCAGCAACATCGCCATCGAAGGTGCAAACGCGGCAATCATCGGCCGCAGCGACATCGTCGGAAAGCCTCTCGCTCTTTTGCTTTTGCACGCCAACGCGACCGTAACCATTTGCCACTCAAAAACCAAAGATCTCCCGGGCACCGCCCGCCGCGCCGATATAGTAGTTGCCGCCATGGGCCGCCCAGCTATGATCACCAGCGATTACATTCGTCCAGGCGCCACGGTAATCGACGTGGGCACAAATCGCATCACCGACGCCGCCGAAGCCGCGCGCATCTTCGCCAAATTTCCCGAGCGCCTCGGAAAATTCCGCGAGAAGGGTTCGGCGCTTGTCGGCGATGTACATCCCGAAGTTGTAGAAATCGCCGGGGCGCTTACGCCATCGCCGGGCGGCGTAGGCCCACTCACCATCGCGATGCTCATGAGCAACACAGTCCGAGCCGCAGGTTTGCGCCGGGCCCCGCAAACGGCCAGCGTCAGCACCGTAACGGTGCAATCGTGAGCCGGGACATTGGCGCAGTCGCGGAGACAGGCAGGAGTGCCTGTGCTACCAATCCAAATATGACGCGGAGGAATATCTCATGCTTCGTGTCGGCCTAACCGGCGGAATCGCCTGCGGCAAATCCACAGTCTCGCGCATGTTTCGCGATCTCGATATACCCATTCTCGACGTGGACCCGCTGGCCCATGAACTGCTCGAGCCCGGCCAACCGGTCTACGATGAAGTCATCGCCGAGTTCGGCCAGAGCGTCATCGCCGCTGACAAAAGCGTGGATCGCGCCAAGCTGGGCGCCATGGTCTTCGCCAATCCCGATAAACTCGCGCGGCTCAACCAGATCATCCATCCGCACATCGTAGAAATCGTAGACAGCTGGTTCGCAGCCCTCGATAAAACCGGCGGGCCGCCGGTAGCCATCGTTGAAGCCGCGCTACTCATTGAAGCCGGCTATCGCCCGAAGCTCAATCGCCTGATCGTCGTCCGCTGCACTCCCGGCCAACAACTCGCCCGTCTCCGCGAACGCGGCCTCAACGAAATTCAGGCCCAGCAGCGCATCGCCTCGCAAATGCCCATCGAAGAAAAAATCTCCGTAGCCGACGAAGTCATCGACGGCGGGGTAGCCTTCGAAGAAACCTCGCGCCAGGTCCGCGATCTAGCCGTCAGACTCAAGCTCCAAGCCGCAAAAGCCTGATGCGCGAATGAAAAAACGTTGTCATCCTGAAGGTCCCGGCCCGGCCGGGGCCTGAAGGATCTCAGCCATCAATGCTTGCGACGAATCCTGCCACAGCCTCCTCTGCAACGTCGCTTATGCCACCGCTGTTCTGTAAAATGAACACCGCGCCTTCAACGCGAGGCTGAACTCATGACCCACGATCGCATTACCCGCCGCAGAATCCGCTTCATAATGTTCGCCCTAATTCTCGTCCTAGCCGCCTTCTGGGCCGGCGCACGCTGGGGCCCGCGAACTCCTAACGCCGTCGAAGCCGTCCCTGCATCCACTCCCGTCAGCACGGATGGGCTCGGCCCGCTCGAAGCTGAGAACGTCCGCATTTATCATCAAGCAGCGCCAGCTGTCGCAAACATCGTCACCAAAACCGTCGAATACGATTTCTTCTACAACGCCGTCCCCGTCGAAGGCGCCGGCTCCGGGTTCGTCATCGACGCAAACGGCCACATCCTCACCAACTATCACGTCGTTGAAAATGCCCGCACCATCGAAGTCACCCTAGGCGATCAAACGCACTACAAAGCCAGCTACATCGGCGCGGATCAGCGCAACGACATCGCGCTGATTCAAATCGAAGCGCAAGGAAAGAAGCTGGCGTCGCTGCCGCTCGGCGATTCGCGCGCGCTACAAGTCGGCCAGCGCGTTCTTGCGATCGGAAATCCGTTCGGCTTTCAATCCACACTCACCACCGGCGTAGTAAGCGCCCTTGGCCGCACGGTACAAACCAGCGACACCACTTTCATCGACGAAGCCATTCAAACCGACGCGGCCATCAATCGCGGCAATTCCGGCGGCCCGCTAATGAATTCCCATGGCGAAGTCATCGGCATCAATTCCGCCATCTACACACCCTCAGGCACCACTGCAGGCATAGGCTTCGCCATTCCCATCAACACTGCCCACCGCGTGGCCGACGATCTAATCAATCTAGGCCGCGTCCGCCAAGCCACGCTCGGCGTCCAAGGCCGCGCCATCTGGCCGGGCTTAGCCCAAGCCCTGGATCTCCCCGTCGAACACGGCCTGCTAATTGAAAGCACCACCAACGGCGGCGCCGCAGCCCAAGCCGGCATCCGCGGCGGCACAAGAACAGTGCTAGCCGGTCTACAACAACTGCGCATAGGCGGCGACGTCCTAACCGCAATCGACAACACAGAAATCACAAATCAATTGGATTTAGGCCGCATCCTGAATCGCCACCGCCCAGGCGACACAGTAGAACTAACGCTCTATCGCGAAGGAAAAAAAATGCAAGTGAAGGTGACGTTAGCCGACAAGTAGCGCCGGCGTCCCCGCCGGCATCTTACGATCCCAAACCGAACCACATCTCGAAATCGATCGCGGCGCGCCGTCGAAACGCTCTCTCTTCGACGTAACAGCAATCCAAAACCCTCACCGCGAAAATTCCTCGCGCCACTTCTCCCTCTCCTCCGGGCCCACGCGAAACCAACTCTCCGCCACATCCCTGACTCGCTCCAACGCCCTCTGCATCTCCGCGTGCTTCTCCTCTATCATCGACGCGTCAGCGTCGGCAGGCACCCAAATAAACGGCCCGCCTACAAAAATCGCCCGCGAAAACGGCTGCGGCACCTGAAACAAATCCCAAGTCTTCTCCAAAGTCCAAGCCGTCTCCAACCCAATATGAAACGGATAAATCGGTGCCCCAGTCTTCCGCGCCAAAATCACCGGCCCGGGCTTGGCCACATACCGCGGCCCTCGCGGCCCATCAATCGTAAATGCCGCGCTGCGGCCCGCCTCGATCTTCTTCGCCATGTCCACCAATCCACGCAAGCCCCCGCGCGTAGAACTTCCCTGCGAAGTATCAAATCCAAATCGCTCAATCACCCGCCGCGTCCATTGCCCATCGAAATTCGTAGTGTTCATCACCACCACGCCGCGTCCTCGCTCCCTCCACACCGCGGAAAAAATGCACCGGTGCCAAAACGCCCCAATGCAAGTCTTCCCAGCAGCCATCCAACCATCCAACAAATCCTCGCCCAGCGATTCAAATCGCAAAGTAGGCCCGATCGCAGCGATCAAACTCGACACCACGCCCGCAATCACCGGAATCTGCGCGCGCCGCCAGCGAGAAAGCTCCGGCAATCGCGTATCGTAAAGCACGTTAACGCGCTCGCCAGATTCCGTCGCTTCCGGTTTGGCCGCTTCGCTCAATGCGCTATAGTATAGGTGAATTGACTACAGCGCTTCGATGCATAGCGGCTCGCTCACTCTGAAATTCTCTCCTATCTTCGGCAGCAGTCTCCGCCGCGCCAGCCGCGCAGTTCTCTTTTCCGCGGCGACATTCGCGCTTCTCTCAATTTTCGCCCTGCCTGCCTCCGCGCAAGAACATTGGCCCATGGGCGCCATAGCCAGATTCACCGGCGACGACATATCCTTCGAAGGCAGCACTCTCGGCGGCGCCGTCCCAGGCGGCACCAGCTTTTTCATTTCCAGCGGCACGGTCCTCACCGTCCACTCCGGCGACGCTCGCCTGACTCTCCCCGGCGGCGGCACAGTGGACATCTGCGGCCCCGCGAAATTAACGCTTCTCGAATCCAACAACGCCTACACGGTCGCCCTGAATTTCGGCCGTGTTCACGTGCGCCTGGCCGATCCCACGCAGCTCCACGTCTTCACGCCATTCGTCATGGCCACTCCGGTCTCGATCGCCGAAGAAGCCCGCGATTTCACCATCGGACTAGACATCAACGACGCTATGTGCGTCTTCGCCGCGCAAGGTGCCGCACGCCTCGAAGATCAATTCAGCAGTGAAGGATTGGTGGTGCCTCAGCTTGGCGAGTTCTTTCTCTCCGGCGAAAAACTTCAGCCCGTAGGCGGCCCCGCCGGAACCTGCCGCTGCTATCGCGACGAAGCGCGCGCCATCCCACTGCCTCGTCCAATTGCTGCCCCAACGCCGCAGCCGCAGTCCGCTCCGCCGGCAGCAGCTCCGGCCGCAACAGTTACGGTCGCGACGCCTACACCCGCGCCAACGCTCTCAGCTACGGCCACTCCGCCGCCAAGTTCGGCGCCCGCAACAAAGATTCCGCCGCCAGCAGCGTCGAAGCCGCAAGCGCCACCCTCCTCAACGGCAACCGTTCCTCAGCAACCGCCGCCGGCAATCTCCGACACTCTACCGCGCGGCACGTCCGTAATCCCAACGGTCCACGCCGACGAACCTCCTCCGCCGCCCGCCCCGCCAGCACCATCAAATCCGCCGGCAAACAACGCCGCCCCAACCAAGACTGTAAACGGCACAGCTCCCGAAGCCGACCCCGGCTTCACAATGCCCGAGCATGCCAACGAAACCAAGCCAGTAGTAGCGCGCACAACCGGAGCAGCCCCATCCGCTCCGCAAGTAGCGCCGCCCGTGCGAGTAGTCATGCCCCCGCTCGCATTCTCAGCAGCCAATCCAAATCCGCCAATCGATCCGAATCCGCAGTTGGTGACTCTAATCCGCGAAGCCAGAGTGACCTCCGACTGGGTCTTCACCGGCCACGTAGCCGAAACAAAGTCCCCAGCCGCCGCAAGCTTCGCGCAATCCGAGCCCACCAAGCCCACGCCAGGCACAAGACGCAAGCGTCGCGGCATCCTGACAATGTTCAAACGTTTCTTCGGCAGCGAGCCGCCTCCCCCGAAGCAATAGTTTCGCCCGGCAATGTTCTCTGCGTCGCCGTAGCATTTTCCCGTAGGGGCGGGGCTTGCTCCGCCCTCCGACGAGCTAGACGCGAAATCAAATCTCCGCACCATCGCGGCCTCCCGCGGTCGCAAGTCGTCGCGCGCTGCACCCCGCTCTCGAATCTGTCATCCCGAATCCGCCTGGGCGGATGAGGGATCTGCATTTTGTTCCTGGTTTTTTCTTGCCGTACTCGTGGTGGTGATCTGAAATTTCAAATCTGAAATTTGAAATTGTTACTGCGGAACGTGCGGTCTCAAAACGCGAAGAAAAATTGCGGCTTCTTCATTCAACCCGAGCGCTTTCCCTACATCCCCTCATAATTCGGCCCCCCGCCGCCC
Organism: uncultured Acidobacteriota bacterium; assembly: GCA_963841235.1. Taxonomy (GTDB): domain Bacteria; phylum Acidobacteriota; class Terriglobia; order Acidiferrales; family UBA7541; genus Palsa-147. The sequence continues at coordinate 140,124 of CAWJBU010000011.1, forward strand.
TCGGGCACTTTCCACTCAATCACCTGGTAAGGATCCGCCACATCGCAGGTTTTGCAATGCACGCAATTCGAAAAATTAATCTTCAATCGCGCCGCGCCCTTCTCCATCCCCATCTCATAAACCGCCGCAGGACAAAAATACTGGCATGGATTGCCGTACTCGCGCACGCAGCGGTCCACGCAAATATTCGGCTCGGTCACCACCAGATGGCACGGCTGATCCTCTTCATGCCGCGTCCCCGAATGGTAGACATCCGTCAAACGATCGAACGTTAGCGCCCCATCGCCCTTGAATCGCGTAGATTGATCGACAAGCCCGCCATCGCGATTCAATTTCGAATATTCCTGATATCCGGCCTTCGCCCGCATCGGATCAACAAATCCGCGTCCGCCGGTAACAAACTGCGCCGCCGAATGTACCAAGCCAGTCCATAGCCCGTGCGCGAAGCCCTGATGGAAATTCCGCACCGCCCACAATTCCTTCTTGATCCAACTGGCCTCCAGCTTCGTCGAATAATTCGCCAGCCGCGCCGCCGAAGTATCGCCCGCACACAACGCCTCGTAAATCGTCTCCGCCGCCAACATCCCGCTCTTGATTCCCGTATGAATTCCCTTCAAGCGTTGCGAATTCAACAGACTCCCCGAATCCCCAATAATCAACCCGCCATCCAAGTAAGGCCGCGGCATCGAATACCATCCGCCATAAGGCACAGTCTTCGCCCCATAACGAATCAACTTCCCACCCTCGATGATCCGGCGAATGTGCGGATGCGTCTTATATTTCTGGAAAGTCTCATGCGGATCGAAAAGCGGATTGTGATATTCGAGCGCGACCACCATCCCCAGCGAGACGCGATTCTGCTGCAACCCGTAAATCCAACCTCCGCCATACATGCTCGAATCAAGCGGCCAACCAAGCGTGTGCCCGACAAATCCCGTCTCGATCCGCCCCGCCGGCACTTCCCACAATTCCTTGATCCCGATCCCATAAGCCTGCGGATTCAGTCCATCCAATCTGAACCGCGAAACCAAATTCTTAGTCAAAGATCCGCGCGGCCCCTCAGCCAACACGGTAACTTTCGCCCGCAATTCATAACCAGGCGTGAAGTTGTCCTTAGGCTTCCCATTCTTATCTACGCCCTTGTCTTCGGTGATGACGCCAGCAATCCCCGCTCCCTGCTCGATCAACTGAGCCCCGGCAAACGACGTGAACAAATTCACGCCCTTCTTCTCCACCAGCCCGCCCATCCACTTCACCAATTTATTCAGCGAAATAACGAAATTCCCATGATTGACCAAAGGCGGCGGCGTAATCGGAAGTTTCCAGGATCCATTCGCGGTGAAGTAATAAGCGGCATCCCCGGTAACGGGCGTATCGAGCGGCGCCGATTTCTCAAAATCCGGCACAAGCTCGCGCAATCCGCGCGGGTCCATGATCGCCCCAGAAAGCTGGTGCGCCCCAATCTCCCGCCCCTTCTCCAGCACGTAAATATTTTCAGCCGAAAGCGCAGGCGATTTCCCAGCCGCGGTATGTGCCTCAATCAAATTCGCAAGATGCAGCGCACAAGCCAAGCCAGCCGGCCCAGCCCCAACAATCAAAACATCCGCATCCAAAGTTTCCCGCGGCACCCCAAATATCTCGCTCATAGCCGCCATTCTATCAGCCGACAAACGCGCAATCGCAACATCATTTCTCTCGCAGGGGCGACGCCGCGCCACAACTCCGATCACCACCACGCACTCAACGCGACAGCACGCCCAGGCGGCCGTCATCCGGAATCCCCATTACAGGGTGAGGGATCCCTCTTTCTTCTCTAGTGATTGCTTTTCCTACAGGCAGGCTGTCAGCAACGAACTATTGATCCTTCGGGCGAACTCCGAACGGCTGTCATCCTTAGTCCGCTTCCGCGGACTCAGGATCTGCATTTTTCTTCTCTACCGCTGCGTAACCGGCTCGGTGGGTCCAAACTTCACTTCCGACCGGAACTTCTTGTAATCCTTGTAAGTAAAATCCAATTCCTCATTCAGACTCTTGAAAATCAAAATCCGCGCGTCAATCCGCCCATGAACATGCAACGGCAACCACACCTCATCATTCACTCGCGTCTGCTCCAACGAGAACCGCGAATTCTTATGGATGCGAAACAAAAACAACCCATACGAAGCATCCCCCAGCGCCTCCGCATCCATCTTCACCCACTGCTTGTCGTCCTTATCAATCCAAACCTTGAAATGAAACTTCGGCAAAAATTTCGCGAAGCGGCTTTTCGGCTCGAACCCGGGCCGCGGCTCCGCGCTGATCTTGTAAGTGTCCCGTCCATTTAATTTCTCGACGCCGTCGATCGTAAAGTTGTAAGCGTCGGCAATCTCCGAAACGTACGATTTCTCCTGCTCCTCGGATTTCTGCTCGTCCGCCAACCGCTTCTTCCTCTGCTCGTCGGTCTCATTCTTGCGGTCCGCCATGAACTTATTGATCTTCTCTTCCACTTTCGCCGCGTCCTTGGCCGAAAGCGTCTGGTCGTTCTTGGCAATCAACCGTTCCACATGCTCGCCGTAAAGCACCATCACTTCCGAAGTTTCCGACTCGGTGGAAGTGACTTTCCCATCGCCATCCATCTTCTTAGTCTCGGATCGCTGGATGTAGGTGTAAGTCTTCGCCTTCTTCTCATTCTCCATCTCCGCGTCCGCCGCGTGCCGCACCAATTCCCGCGGATCCACATTCGGGTCCGCGCGCATCGAGCAGCACGTCCCCATCGAAGGCTGCTGCCCGCTCTTCGGCGCAGTCTTTTTCGCCGCCTGCGCGAACGCCGGCTGCGGCAACATCACCAAGCTGCATGCCAGGCCCGCAGCCAAGCCGAATCGCCGAAGCCAATTCACGTCGTTACGCGTCTTCATATTCAAAATCAGCGGATGCCCTGCAAAAATTATATCAACCGCGCACCGCAGCCCACGCGATCTCTCGCTTCGGGTTTCTTCACTCCAATTCCGCGAGCAGCAAGTAAAGCCCGTCAACGCGGCATATGCGGTCGCGAACCACAAAATCTCTTCTCAACCGCCATTCATTGGATGCGCTCAGCCCGCGTCGAGCCTCTCGCAAGTTTCCGCATTGAATACAAATCCCCACGCCGCAATCGATACTCGCCTTCCGCGCGTGTTACTCTGCTAATTCGCCATGAATCAGGCCATCCATGCGCATTCTTAACATCGTCGGCGCTCGCCCCAATCTCGTAAAAATCGCTCCGCTCCTCCGCGAGATGCGCCGCCACTCCGAAATCGAGCCCATCCTCGTCCACACCGGCCAGCACTACGACGAAAAGCTCTCCGACGTTTTCTTCCGCCAAATGGGCATCCCTGAACCCGACGTAAATCTCGAAGTGGGCTCGGGCTCGCACGCCTGGCAAACCGCAGAAATCCTGCGCAAAATCGAGCCCGTCCTGCTCGAGCGTAAGCCCGATTGCGTCCTGGTAGTCGGCGACGTGAATTCCACGGTAGCCGCGTCGCTGGCCGCCGCAAAACTCGGTATCCCGGTCGTCCATGTCGAAGCCGGCCTGCGCAGCTTCGATCGCACCATGCCCGAAGAAATCAATCGCATCGTCACCGACGCGCTTTCCGACTTTCTCTTCGTCACCGAAGAGGACGCCATCGAAAATCTAATCCACGAAGGCAAGCGGCGCGAGCAAATCCATTTCGTCGGCAACGTAATGATCGACGCGCTCAAGCAATTTCTTCCCATCGCGCAAAAATCCAAAATCGCCGACGAGCTGGGCCTGGCAAGCGTCAAGGATCAACCGTATGCACTGCTGACCCTGCATCGCCCCTCAAACGTCGACTCCGCCGAAACGCTCAGCGCGCTACTCGCAGCCATCACCGAAATCGCCAGCGAAATCCCGGTGATCTTCCCGGTTCATCCGCGCACTCAAGATCGCCTGCGCGCCGCGGGATCAAAATCCCTAAATCGCATCCGCTTCGTTCCGCCGCTCGGCTATCTGGATTTTCTCTGCCTGATGAGCCGCGCCCGCCTGGTCCTCACCGATTCCGGCGGCATCCAGGAAGAAACCACGGCTCTAGGCGTCCCGTGCCTGACGCTCCGCGAAAACACCGAACGGCCGGTGACCGTAACCGAAGGCACCAACGAGCTCGTCGGCCAGGACCCCGCAAAAATCGTGCAAGCCGCCCGCGCCATCCTCAGCGGCCAAACCAAAAAAGGCCGCGTCCCGCGCTATTGGGACGGCCACGCCTCCGAGCGCATAATCGAAATCCTATTGCGCGAATCCAAGGTCGCGGGTACCGCCGGCGTCCCCGCCGGCATCTTACGGCCACAATCGTGATCCAGGTCTCCAATCAACCGCGGATCAAGCATCTCGATGTTCTCGGCTCTTCCAGCCTCCAGCCTCCAGCCTCCAGAACGTTTACCACTCGTAACCATTCGTAAAGAATCTTCTCCCGCTAACCGATGAACACTTGTACGATGAGACGAAGTGGACGATGTTCCGCGCCGAGCCGACCTTCCGGCAAGCGCATTCGCAGTCGACGAAGCCGTTGGGAGCGTACCGGGATGAGCCACAGTGCAGTATTGTCAGAAAAATCGTCAGGAACCAAGCGGTCCAGCGTAAGCAAATCGCCCAAATTGCGCGATCTTTCCGTCTGTCTGCTCTCCGCGCATCCACTTGTACTCGGCGAACTCGAAAAGCTCCTCACTCGCCCCGGCTTCCGCATCGTCACCAAGCAACTCGAGTCGAGCCTGGCTCCCGAGTTGCGCCGCGCCGCGCTGCCTAAGGCGGGAATTTACGTCATCGATGCGAATGTTTCGCAACAAGCGACCGCTTCGCTGATCTCGAATATCCTGGAAGCAAATCCGGCCGCTCGCCTGATCGTGGTGGGCGAAAAATTCACCGAAGCCAGCAGCTACGCACTGCTGCGCATGGGCGTCAAAGGCCTGCTGACCTACGCCGAAGCCCGCGAGCAATTGCCTCGCACGCTGCCGCTGGTCTCCGAGGGCGGCTTCTGGGTCCCGCGCGTGCTGCTCTCCAATTTCGTGGATTCGATTATCGAAGGCGCTCACGGCCGCCAGTTCAAGAATGCCGCCGCCGCAGACCTAAGCCGCCGCGAGCAAGAAACGCTGGAGACGCTGCTCGAAAATCTCTCCAACAAAGAAATCGCCAGCAAGCTAAACATCTCCGAGCGCACGGTAAAATTCCACGTCTCGAATCTGTTAAGCAAATTCGGCGTACGCCGCCGCGCCGACCTGATCCTACTCTGCTACCAAAAGCGCGGCGCCACGCCGTAGAACTGATGTAGCTCAGGTCTTCAGACCTGAGGCCGTTCGCTTTTCACGCCGCAAATTCCACCACGAAATTCCTCACCCCTGAAAAGGTGAGATACGTAGCTGTTTCACCTCGTTGGGATCAAGGGCGGCTCGCTCTGTTTGTTTTGCGTTGATTGCAGCTCAGGTTTCAGAAATCCGCTACCCAGGGACGTTGCTATCAAACACGCAACTAGGCGCCCTTCAGCAGCGATTCCAATTTCTCTGCCGTGAGCCCTCGCGCCTTTGCCTTTCGCCCGACCTCATTCAGCACCCGCTCGAGCGACGCGTATTTCTCAGAAGCCAATTCGCGCAGCCACAAACTCAGCAGCGCCCGAATCTTCCGCTTCTCCGCAGGCCTCGCCGCCGCGTAAGCCCGCGCCGTCCAATAAATCCCGATGAATCCCGCAATTCCCAAAGCCGCCCGGTTGCCGCGCAGCATCGCGGCGTTCGGCGATGACTTACGGCTTCGCTCCCGATTCTCCGCCGGGCATCACCGGCGCATTAATTCCGTGAGGCACCGAGTACTCCACCGGCACGACGCGATACCGGTAGATCATCCCGTGGACCCCCGCCACATATCCGCGATCGCTCCGCACCAAGCTGAACGCATCCACGCTCGCCGGGAACGCTATATCCTTCGATGTCCAGTGTTTCCCGCCGTCGGTCGTGTACGTCCAGCTCTTCCCTTCCATCGACCATCCAGTCGGTCCGGCAAACTCGATTCGCGGCCGTCCTCCCGGAACCGACGTCGGCACTCCGTGCCAGGTTTTCGCACCGTCGTAAGTCGCCATCATCTTGCCCTGATACGTCTGCACGAATCCCGTGTTTTCATCGGCAAAGCCGAAGCTATTATCGAGTCCCGTGGACTGCGGAATGAATGACGCGACGCTCCATGTCTTCCCCGCGTCCGTAGATTTGATCACCACCGACGATTTGTCCGAAACTTCGCTGCTCACCGCATAGCCCACCGTCGGCGTCGGAAACGTGATGGCCTGCAGCTTGCACGTTTCGTCATGCGGAAGCCCATCTACTTCCACTTTGGCGCGGCATTGATAGCGGTCCTTCCACGAGACTCCGCCATTTGTCGTCATCAGCAGCCGCTCTCCTTCGATATGAAATCCGATCTGCGGCGAGATAAAAGCGAGCGGCCAGCCCGGAGAGAAGTCGCCGACCGGTTCCCAATTCTCGCCGTCGGTGGTGCGCAGCAACTTGCTGCCCCATTGCGTGGCCCAGCCATGCGTAGCATCGAGAAAGAAAAGCTTCGACACGCCTCGCGTCGCGGAATGTGGATCGCCCATTTGCACTTTCCAGGTTTTGCCGCCGTCCCGCGTATTGATGATGAAGCCGCCTTCTTCCGCCGCGGTAGCCTTCAGCGCCCCGCAAGCCCATCCCGTATCCGCGTCCACGAACCAGACATCGTTTATTTCCGCATCCTCAGGGAAATTCACTGGCTCAAAATATCCTTTGTACTTCGGCGCATTTGCACCGGCCGGTTTCTGCGCCGCCGATTGCTTGGTGGCCGGTTTTGCTTGCGCGAAAACGTGAGTGCAAAAAATTCCGGCCGAAGAGCACAGCAGGGAGAGAACTGCAAAAAGCCGCAGGAGCGTCGATCGTGTGTGCAAGGAGCACCTCGTTGACTTAAGCGTTGAGCTGGGACGTTGGGCACTCGCAACGTATGCTCCGTCATCCGTGATGTCAAGCAAAGCCACGGTCCGGCGTCATGCCGCGCCGCGTGCAAACGTTCGTGATGTCGCTCGGGACTTTTTATCCTGAGGCCCCTTGCAGCGGTCGATGGACGGACCTGAGGCCGTTCGGTCCTGACGCCGTCAAGTACGGGTAGGGGCCGGGGTTCACCACCGGCGCGGGATAGCTTTGGGTTTTTCGCGGCGCGCAATGGAAGATCAAAACCCAATTCCACCCCGGGGGCGTGGTGAACCCGCCCCCATACATTCAGAAATGTGTTTTTTCCCGATTAGGCTGGGTCTCCTTCCTTTGTTTTGTTGGAGTTACGTGGGGTTCTAATCGTGGGCTTCCCGATTAGAATTTGGGGTGCTTGAGGCATAGTGGTGTTCGATTATCAGGCGTTTGGGAGGTTCGACGTAGGCGCCGTCATCCCGGAAGCGGGCGCATATTTCTACGGCGCGGATGATGTCGCGGACGCTGGGGTTGGTACCGCCAGCTCGTTCGATGATGCGGTGGAGGGCGGAGCGGACGGTCTTGCGCCGGCGTCGCCAGAGGCCGACGGCGTGGGCGTGGCGGTAGAGGCAAGAGAGGCTGGGGAGTTTGTAGTCTTTGACGATGGTGGGGCCGCTCGCCCAGTGGAGGAAGGCTTCGTCGATGGCCTCGCGGTCGGAGTGGTTGCAGATGGCGCATTTGCGAGAGTGGCGTTCGGGGGATGGGGGTGCATCGCCGGAGCTGTGGGAGTCCGGCCCGGGTGCTGTGTTCATTGGTTGTCCTTTGGCGCGTATGGCGCGGTCTAAAGTGGTGTTGCCTGGCGGCTTGTGGTGCGAGGTGAAAAGCCGAGGTTCGCTAGGTTTTCCTTTTGGGGAAGCGCGGAGCTTCCCTGTGACAAATTTTGCTGCGGCTCTTGGATGGAGCCGGATAAAGAATGGCATACATTAACGGATATGTCAACAGAAAAATGAGGGGGAATTCGGAGAGAAACGGGGCCGAAAGGCGGGAGGGTCTGAAGACCCTCCCCTACGACGGAGAAGGCTACGGCCGCTGCATATGAAACGCGGGAGGCCGGCAATATGGCGGAGCTTTGATTTGGCGGCGAGGTCGTCGGAGGGCCGAACGGCGGGAGGGCTGAAGACCCTCCCCTACGGCGGAAAAGGCCACGGGGATCGGGCCGAAAGGTGGATTTCTTGGGCGGGTTAGTTTGGGTTGGATTGGGGTTGAAGATCGAGGACGGCTTGGCTTGCGTCGCCTGTTTGAACTAAATCGAAGAAAGCTTTTACTTCGGCGTATTGATCGACCGGAAACATAAACTCGTTCACGCCTATGCGTCTATCGATTTGAAGATTTCCGTTCTTCACGGCGGCCACAATATCGCAATCGAAATCGTGGGATAGCACGTGCTTCACATCCGGGACGCCCGAGAACTCCGCGCCTGCCGGGGGATGAATCGTGATGGTGTCGGACTGCTGATAGGGAAAGCGGAAGTAGACGCTATTGGTCCGCTGCGCGTGAGGAAAGAAGTTCGCCTGGCGCGATTCGAAAACGCCGATAGGCACCAAGACGCGGTGTCCGGCTTTGATGCCGAGAGCGACATGCGACAGCCTGGCTTCGACGTGCAGGGGTTCCTCTCCCGGCGCGGCGCCCGAGATGCTCGTGATTTCGATCTCCGAGCCGTCGGGCAGCCAACTTTTGATTTCATCGGTCAGCAGCGCTCTCCTTCCGCGCTCGTCCTCATCGCGAAAGCGGGCCCACCAGTCGAGCGCGTCGCGGCCCGTGTAGCTGATGGTGAGCTTGCCATCGAGCATGCCGTCGGCGGCGATTTGCAGGTCGGCATGCCGTTCCCGAGTGGCATCCGCTACGCGCGGCGCGGGCGTTTGCATTACGCGGCCGCCTTGCTTATCGAATCGGACTCCGCCCGCCGACGTCTTATCCCAAGGCAGCAGCCCGAACGGACAGAGCTCGCAACCGGGATCGAGATAAAAGGCCTGCGGGCCGGCCATGGCCACCACCACAGTTCCGTTGAGCCGCGAAAGGTTGTGTTCCTGCTGGTCGAAAGCCGGTCCGTCACGGCGGGCAACGTAAACCGGATCGGCCGGTAACCCGGCGGCGCGCGCCATGACCACGAACAACTGATCGATATCGAACCACGAAGCATAACCGTGGTCGATCACGTCGTCGGCGGTTTCGTTCTCTTTCAACTTTTCAGCTTTGATTTCTTTTTCGGTCTTCGACGATTCGCCGCTCAGATTCCGAATTTTCTGCACGCGGGCGTAGAGCTTGCGCAATTTCTGTTCGGGCGAATCGGATGGCGAGAGAGTGTCATTCGCCAGGCGCTTCGCCGTTCCGCTGCGGCCGGCAAATTTCTCGAAGTTCGTGTTCCAGAGTTTCCCGACTTCCAGCCAGAAGTCTTCGTGGCCCTTGCCGAAATCGAGCGAGTAGAAATAATCGACCCGCGAACTGGCTTCCTCTTCCGGCGGCGAATAATCTTCATCGGGAAGCGCGGGAACGTTCTTGGCGTCGAGCTCGAAGCCGCCGTGAATGGGATGCATGGAATGCTCGCGCGGCAAGCGCACGCCCACCCATGTAAATGTTGACTTGACGCCATAGAGCGCCCCCACCGCGATCATCGAAAATCGGGCGTCGCGCGTGAACAAACTTTGTTGAAGGATCAGGCTGGATGCGCGCAGCCGGCGACCGATCCAATGTCTTTCGAAACGATACTCGACGATGCTTCCCGGCTCCACTTCCGGCAGCGCCACGGTTTTGGCATCCAGCCGAAATCCACTGGCTTTCACAATCGTGCTGTCAACAATGTGCCCGTCGGAATCAAAGACTTTTCCATCCGGGTGGACCGTGCGTCCTTGAAAGTTCTGAATTTCCTCGAAGCCTTTCTCGTACCGGATCTGCGCGTTACCGTAAATTACGCCCTGCTGATCGAAAATCTTGATTCGGATGTATTCGGTCTCAAACCACTTCGAATCGTCGCGGAAAAACTCGCGATAGAGAATCATGGCGTGATCGCCGGGGCTGGCTGGATTGTCTTTCAGCGCGAGATCTTCGGCGCTCATCGGCAGCCACTTGTTTTTGTCGGGCGAAGCGGGCGGCGAGGCGAGAGCGGATGATGCGGCGAGGGCTGCGCCCAGAAAGACGCAGAAAATTACAAAGGGCAGCAGCTTGCGATTCGCTTTGTCCAATTTAAGGACCCTGTTTTCGAGAGTGGACCAGGATCGATTCTCTCTGTCCAAGGCTCTCGGTTTACTTGGCTCTCTGCCAGAGCGTTGACCGCGAACCTATCCCGTGTAAGCAAACTTGTCAATCACCAGCGAGTGAAGGTTGAGGCGCGCGGATGTCGGGGGACAGACATACGACGTCCGACGTGGGAGGGGTCGAACGGCGGGAGGGTCTGAAGACCCTCCCCTACGAAGAAAAGGCAATTGCCGCTACGTATGGAAATTCGGGAGGCCGGCGATTTGTCAGCGCGCTGATTGGAGGGCGAGATCGTCGGAGGGCGCAGCAAGCGGCGCCCCTACGGGGAAAAGGCAACGGCGGGGGTGACGGTCGTTTGTGAAAAGAACTCATTTCGAAAGTTTGAGGGAAAGGCTCCTGTGGTTGCTGGAGCGTTGCAGTGGCGTCATACTTCGCGCTTGGGGAGTTGACTATGACTGGCGGAGAGGCTGGGGATTCGCGGGGCTCGAATGCTGGGGAGCGGTGGCTTACGACAATCGCTTCGCTAATTGTGGGGGCTGCATTTTTGGCGTTGTGGTTTTGGTTGTTGCCGGGGTGGTTGGGCTTTCAGGTGGACTTGAGTGGCGTAGGGCGGTGGCGTTGGATTGCGGCTGTGCCTTCGGTGCTGGGATTTGCGGTGGCGCTGCGGTGCATTTGGGATTTTGGTTGGACGGGGCGCGGGACGCCGGCGCCGTTTGCGCCGCCGCAGAGGCTTGTGGTGGTGGGATTTTACCGCTTCGTGCGGAACCCGATGTATGTGGGGTTCATCGTCGGGTGGGTGGGTTTGTGGGTGATATTTGGGCGGGCTAGCCGGACGGCTTTGATTGTGGCGGTGGTGGCTGTTGTGGGCGTGGCGTTGTTTGCGAAGTTTTGCGAGGAGCCGACATTGCGGGGGAAGTTCGGGGCGGATTATGAGGAGTATTGCCGGAATGTGCCGCGGTGGATTCCGCGATTGCGTCCGTGGAGCCAACCGTGATGCGATATTTTTTGAGCGGATTGATGGCAGCCACATAAAGGCAAGAGGGCCAAACGGCGGGAGGAGAATGAAACATCGAGCAACGCGGGAAAAAGTCAAAAACGCCGGCAGGCTGCCGGCGCTACGGGCGACGGATACGGAATGACAATCGAAGGATGCGGGCGTCGGTGCTATTATCCTCGGAACGGCTTGGTGCCCGATGCGCTTGGCCGCTTACCTTTATCAGGAGAAAGTTCGCTGTTTCGGAGACAGGCAGGAGTGCCTGTGCTACTGGACGGCACGGATTCCTTCACACATTCCGGCTTGGGCGGCTTGCCGTGCGGCTGGGCCTGGCCATACAGGAGACTGCTGATGAGATTGTGCTACCGATGGATTGGGATTGTGGCGTTGCTGGGAGTATGGGCGCTTTTGCCGGGACGGGCATCGGCGCAGGGAACAGTTGTCTGCGAATCGGACCATGGCCGAAGGAATTACTGCGCGGTTGGAGATGCGCGCGGGGGAGTGGAGATGGTGCGGCAACTGGGCGGGGCGCCTTGCGAGCGCGGGCGTTCTTGGGGATTTGACGGGCGCGGCATCTGGGTGGACCACGAGTGCAAGGCGGAATTCCGGGTGCTGGCTTACGGCGGACACGGCCCCTCGTGGTGGAATTCCGGCGGCGAGCGCCCGCACTTCGACTGGAAAGACGGAGCTTGCTTTTACAGCGACGCCAATTTTTCGGGCGAGTATTTCTGTCTGCGCCGAGGCGAGAGGTACGAATCGCTGCCGGCGGGATTCAATGACCGCATTTCGTCGATTCAGATCATCGGGCATGCGCGCGTGACGGTGTTCAATGATGACGATTTCCGCGGGATCAATCTGCGCCTGAAGAGCAGCGCGGACAATTTGAAGCGTTTCCGCAAGCAGAATGATCCGAGCAGGACTTGGAACGATCGGATTTCGTCGATTCGCGTGGATTAGGGTCGCGACAGAGTTAAGGACTTTTACCGCAGAGGCGCAGAGGACGCTGAGTTCAGACGAGAAAAGCGGGAGGGCTAAAGTCCCTTCCCTACGGTGGCTTGGCGTCCATTGACTTCGGATCGGACGCTGTGCTACCCATACAGCGGCTGACAAAGGTAGACTACCGGCCCGGGATGACGCCTCAGACCAATCGGATTGAAGTGACGCTGGAGAGCATGATCGAGAGCGTCGATCTGGCCGAAAGCATCGTCATGCGCATTTGCGATGCGGCGGGATTCGGCGAGGAAGACTCGCACAAAATCGGAATGTCGGTGCGCGAGGGCGTGATCAACGCGTTCCATTACGGCAACCGCGAAAGCCGCGACAAGAAGATTTTTCTTACCGTCGAGCTGGACACGGAGAAAATGATCGTGCACGTGCTCGATCAGGGGCCAGGATTTGTGGTGGAGGAAGTGCCGGATCCGCTCTCGGAAGAGAATCTGCTGCGGACTTCGGGCCGCGGGATTTTTCTGATGCGCGCGTTCATGGATGAATTTGCGGTGAATTGCCCGCCGCAGGGAGGCGCGGAGCTGGTGATGGCCAAGCGGCTTCCGGGCGGCAATGGAGACATGCGCAAGGCGCGGGAGAAGGAGTCTTAACCGGTGACCTTACATGGGACGTGCCGCGAAAACGGCGGTGTAGCAATTGTGGATTTTAGCGGGCGAATCACGCTGGGCGAAGCGACCGGGATGGTGCGCACGATGGTGCGGGAGCTTGCCGACGGCGGACAAAAAAAGATTCTGCTGAATCTGGCGGATGTGGATTACATCGACAGCGCCGGAATCGGCGAGCTGGTGAGCGTGTTTACGACCGTGCGCAATGCCGGCGGAGAATTGAAATTGCTGAATTTGACGAAGCGGGTGGTGGATCTTTTGCAGATCACCCGGCTTTATACGGTGTTTGACGTGCAGACGGAAGAGTGGACGGCGATACATAGTTTTAAGTAGTTGACGACACCGTCCGGCCGGGCGCGATCCGCCTGGATGGACCCCGCTACGTACACAAACCGCTTACATTTTCTTCATCGGTGGACCATCTCCCTGGATTTTCCCTGATATAGCGGCGGAGATCCTCTAAGCTTTGACTTGTGCGGATTATGTGTTCGAAATAGTTGCGTTGACAGACGGGCGAATTCGGCGTCATGCGGATCCTGTTTACACCTCTTGCCGATTCAGATTTGAAGGCACGCACCACGCTGGCTAGAGAGGTTCGGGTCGTAGGGGCGCCGCTTGCTGCGCCCGGGCTTAATTGCGGCGTTTCGACGAACAAAATTGCGTGCACGTGATTTGGCATGAGAATGAATGCGTCTGTTTTGAGATTTGGGAAGCGATGGGGCAACGCGTGCCAGGTTTGTTGGGCGAATTCGCCTGCGTCGTTGGGGATCATGTAGCCGGCATCGATTGCGCCGAGGATGGGTTCGCGGTGGTGGGTGCAGATGGTTACGAAATACATGCCGGGCGAAGAATAGTCATAGTGCGGGAGACGGATCGATTTGCGTTGCGGATAAATGATGGACGGATTATGCGAGGCGAGATGGTGCCCCGCAATTCGCGAAAATACGTAGAGCGGGGAGCGGCGGAAAATGCCTCGGCCATGATTTTGTGGGAGGTAAATGGCGCAGGGTTTTGGCACGCGGCAATCGGCGGGCGCAGCAAGCGGCGCCCCTACGAAGAAAAGGCAACGGCATCGAAAACTTCAACGGCAACTGCAGATCCCTCATCCGCCTCGGCGGATTTGGGATGATCTTGCAACTCTGCATCGCTTGATTCTGCTTAGTGGTCATGCTGGACAGCATTTCGGGTTTATGCAAGAATCTGCGCGCTTTGGCGGTCTTGTAATCCTGTGGGTGGGCAGTCCGCCACGGCGGGCGCAGCAAGGAGCGCCCGCTGACTGCGGGCAGGAGAGCTGCCGACTGGCGTTACGGACTGAAGAAGCGAAACATCACCGAAAGAGGAGCATCCAAGTTGGCGAGAGAACAAGGTGTGGTGAAGTGGTTCAACGCGTCGAAAGGTTACGGCTTCATCCAACGCCAGTCGGGTGAAGACGTCTTCGTTCACTTCTCGGCCATTCAAATGGATGGTTACAAGGCGCTGAATGAAGGTCAGCTTGTGGAGTTCGAGGTTCGCCAGGGACCGAAGGGCTTTCAGGCTGAGAACGTCAATAAGGTTTAGCCAGTCCCGGTTTAGAAAATGGCCCTGTCCGTTGCGGCGGACAGGGCCATTTTTTTGTTCTCAGCTATCGTAGTAGCGGCCGTTGACCTCGTCACCGACGATGGCGATGTCGGCCTTCGAGGTATCGAGCGGATCGGACTTCCACGAAAAACCGATCGATGGAACTTCGACTTGGGCTTCGAGTTGGCAGGTGGCGCGAGTGCCGGTGAAGCGGAAGTGCTTGGAGGCGTCTTCATATTTCACAGGTTCGCCGGTGGATTTCCAAACCATTTTGAAGGTCATTCGCGCGGGAGTGGCAATGGAATCGAGGGCAGGCCAGCGCGGTTGATCTACCACCGCGACATTTTGCATTTCCAGCGTGAAGATGCTGCCATCGGGACTGATTGTCAGGCCGCGCTCGGGAACCGGAACGACCCAGTAGAGTCCGGACGGCGCGATGGGTGGATGAAAATCGTGAATCTGGTTTGCGGGGACCGCCGGTCCCCGGAACAGCGTGAGTCATATGTGGGTGAACGTGCCTTGCTGCGGAGCGCGGGCGGCCCAATATTCTCCTTGCATCACGCCGTAATCGGTTGTGGGACTGCCGAAAGCGATGCGGTTCCCTTGATTGTCCGTGCCCATGCCGGTGAACGTGCTACAGCGGGCGACGCGGCCTTTGAAATGGTAGATGTGGGAAGGTTCGAGATTTGGGCCTGCGGGTTGATTGTGGCTGCCATTTTTGTCGAGAGATGGAATCGGGTAAGGGTCGGTGCCGCCGTTCGCGGTCATGGGCTGTTGGATATTCGAAGCATGATTCGCAGAGGGAATTGCGAGCGGGAGCAGTGATAATGCGCTCGATTTCAGAATGTCTCTGCGACTGTGGCGTGGGCGCGATGGCATAAACGGGTCCATTCATTCACCTCCGAAAAATGAAATTACTAGCGAGCAAAAAGAGCCTTGGTTGCCGGAACTACTTGGCGGCCTTGGCCGCCAGCGTTTCTACGATTGACTGGGCGTGAAGATTCACAGAACCGTGCACGGAAACCAGATAGATGGCCATCGCGAGCCCAACCAGAGCCAGGAACAAGGCGATCAAGACCGCTTGCGTTGAGGGACGCGAATGAGCGGGCTCGCCTCGATCCAGCTCCCGGACCAAACGAACATGATGCCAGGCAGAAGAAATATTCACGACCACTCCCGTGGCGATCAGCGCCGTGCCGAACCAGAGCGACAGCCCGTAGGACTGCGCCGCGGGAGCGTGCTGGAAGAGTTCGAGTTGTTGCAGGAAAAGGCCGAAGCGGGCGACGACAAAACCAAATCCCATCAGGGCAAGACCGGTTCTGATCCAAGCAAGGAACGTTCGCTCGGCAGCGAGATAATCGCGCAATTCAGCTCTCGGCTTCATTTCCATGGGCGCATCCAATTTGCTTTTCCGCTGCGGATCGGCCGACCCAACGAGCACGCTCGCATCGGAATCAGAGCTCGACATCGCCTCCGGGCAGCTTGAGCGATTCGCTGACGGTGATTTCGGCGACGCGGAGCCTTTTCACTTTAAGGTCGTTTACTTCAAGAGATTTGAAATCGGCGCGGCCGACAGAGACGCGGCCGATCTTCAACTTTCCGATGGCCAATGCGCCGATGGCGAACGCTCCTACCGCTACCGCGCCAACAGCAGCGGCGATCATGGCTACGCCGCGGAAGCCCAGAGATTCCGACCTTCGGATTTCCTTCATAGATTCGACTCCTTGGATTCGGGCAGGTTTCGAGACTTGGCGATTTAATCGCGAGCCGCAGTTTTCCTCAAGCAGTAAAAATCGGGGGCCGCCGAGTTTTGCGACCGGGGATCGCCCGGGACTGACCCGCTACCGCTTGGAGCATCGCCGCCGCGAGCGGTTCTCGATTGTGATAGCATCTAGAATCGAAATGATGAGCTAGGAGCAGCGCGTTGACTGAGCATCTTTCCCGGAAAGAACTGAAGACAGACGAATTTCGCGAGACTTTGGCGCATGGCGCCGAGGCGGTGCTTGGGCACCAGCAGCTCGCGTTGTACCTCGTCGCGGCCGTTGCGGTGGTGCTGCTCGCGGTGTTTGGGTGGCGATTTTATGCCGAGCGGCAGACGGTGAAGGCTGCGGCGGCTTACGACGATGCGATGAAAGTTTTCAAGGCGCGTATCCGGACTGCGGGCGAGCCTGCGGGCGATCCGAACGAAGTTTCCTACGTGGATGAGAAAAACAAGTACGACGACGCCGATAAGAAATTCGAAGCGGTGGCCAAGCAGTATCCGCGGACGCGGCCGGGGCAAATTTCGGCGTACTATGCGGCGTTGTGCCTCGAGCATTTGAATCGCGATCCTGAGGCAGCGAAATGGCTCGATCAAGTGATGCACAGTGGCGATGCGGATTTTGTTTCGCTGGCGCGCCTCGAATTGGCGCAGCTCGATGACCGCAACAGCAAGGCCGCGGACGCGGAGAAGATTTATCAGGATCTGGTGGCGCATCCCTCCGTGTTTGTGTCGAAGCCCGTGGCTTTGATGGCTTTTGCCGATCATTACCGGCAGGCAAAGAATTTCACGGAAGCGGCGAAGCTTTATAATGAGATCAAGACGGAATTCCCCGATAGCAACCTCGCGCAGCAGGCTGGGCAGCAGTTGGATTTGATCACGCCGAAGTCGTAAGAGAAATCGCCGGACAATTTGGAACTGTGGTTGCCACGGGACCGTGAGGTCCGCGCATGGGCGTTGCATTTGGTGGAACGGTGCTCGCAAGAGGGCGCAGCAAGCGGCGCCCCTACGGGAACCGATCGAACTACTCGCGGCGTTTCGTCGTGCGCGGCGGTAGCTTCGGCGCTTTGCGTTGGAATCCTATAGAATGAGCGGCATGGGGCTGGCTGTTTATGCGATGGATGTGCGGCATACGCGGGGGCGGCGATTTCCTGAGGCTGCCCATCCTTACCGCAACGAATATGCGCGGGACCGCGATCGCGTCATTCATTCGCGGGCGTTCCGGCGGCTCGAGGCGAAGACGCAGGTTTTCACCACGCGGTTTTCGGATCATTTCCGTAACCGGTTGACCCATACATTGGAAGTGGCGCAGATCGCGCGCACCGTGGCTGGGGCGCTGGACTTGAATTCCGATTTGGCCGAGGCGCTGGCGCTGGTGCACGACATCGGGCATCCGCCATTTGGGCACGCGGGCGAAAAGAAGCTCGATGAACGGATGCGCGAGCATGGCGAGCGTTTCGATCACAATTTGCACGCGCTGCGCATCGTCGAGAAATTCGAGCAGAGGTATTTGGATTTTCCGGGGCTGAATTTGACATACGAAGTGCGCGAGGGAATCATCAAGCACTCGCGGGATTACAAGGCGGCGGAGTATCCGGAACTCGCGGAGTATTTGCTGGAACGGCGGCCGACGCTCGAGGGGCAATTGATCGATCTCGTCGATGAAATCGCTTACAACACGGCGGATCTCGACGATGGATTCGAGGCGCATCTTGTGGATATCGCCGAACTGCGCGAACAAGTGCCGCTGCTGGGCGCGAAGTACGGCGATATCGAGCGGGCGCATCCGCACGGGCGGCCAAAGCTGATCTTCAATGAAGCGTTGAAACAGGCGCTCGATTACCTGGCGACGGATTTGATCGAGAATACGCGGCGGCGCGTCGAGGCGGCGGGGGCGAGTTCCGTCGAGGATATTCGCAGGCATCCGATGCGGCTGGCCGGATTTTCGAAGACCGCCGGGACGCAAAATGCGGAGCTGAAGAAGTTTCTTTTCGCGCGACTCTATTCGCTGAAGGCGATTGATGAGGACCGCGAGAAATCGGTTCAGGCCCTCGATGAATTATTTCAGTTCTATTTGGATCATCCGGAGAAGATGCCGGAATCGTATGGCGAGCAGGCGAAGGAAGAGCCGCTTTATCGCGTGGTTTGCGATTATATTGCGGGGATGACGGACCAATATCTGTTGCGGCAGCATGCGGAGCAATTGAAGCCGGCTGGAGCGGGGAAAGTGGCGACGTAATCGAGCCGGCGCATCCTAAGTTCACCGGAAAATGCAGATTCCTCACTTCGTTCGGGATGACAGTGCATCTAATGTTGAGACCATCGCGTTTTGCATTCGGCATGAGCCGCTGTCGGACGCCAAAGATGAACTCAGACAATGCTTTATCTCCGAATGAGACGAAGAGTACCAGGACTAGCGCGGCGCGACGGATTTTGTCCGTTACTTGATTGGTGTCACGTGCGATGCTCCGCGCGGCGCGTTTCTTGACAGCTTTTCTACCAGTTCTATAATAAAATTTCGCGCCTGAGGTGCGAGACAGATCATGTTTCTGGATGTACACGAACTCGCGCTGCATAAAGCCCGCATCCGCAAGACGTATGCGCCGGGGACGCTGGATCTTCATTCCTCGGAGTTCCGGCAGGTTGAGCCGCTCGAAGTGCGCGCGACGGCGGAGCTGCTCGACGGGCAGATTCGCATAACCGGGAATTTGCACACCAAATTGGAGCTGGTTTGCGCGCGCTGCCTCGATACCGTGACTGAGGAAATCAGCAAGGATTTCGATCTCTTCTACCGCTCGATGATAACCATCGCGGAAGAGGACGAGGCGCAACTCAACCTCGATGAAACGGACATCGGCTTCTTCGAAGGCGACGGGCTTTTCCTCGCCGACGTGCTGGCGGAGCAGGTGAATCTGGCTCTGCCGATGAAAGTGATCTGCCGGAGCGATTGCCGCGGGCTTTGTGCGCATTGCGGAGTGAACCTCAACAACGAAGAATGCCGCTGCGAGAAGCATCCTACCGATGCACGGCTGGCGCCTTTGGCGCGGCTCAAGCAGGACTGGTCCAAGAAGCAGTAAACAGTTAGACTAGTAGGCTCGGATTTGGGTTGTTGATGTGTGTTTGGGCGCAGTGGCGATTTAAGGACACACCTCGGCGGCTAAAGCCGTAGCTAATTAATGGCCATTACGGCACGGCTGAAGCCGTGCCCTGACAAACCGTGGCCGCGATTACTCAATAGGAGTTTTGAGATGCCGAATCCAAAGAGACGCCATTCTAAAGCGCGCAAGAACAAGCGGCGCGCGCATGATTTTCTGACTTCACCTTCGCTCTCGGAATGTCCGAATTGCCACGAGCGGAAATTGCCCCACCAGGCGTGTCTGAAGTGCGGCTATTACAAAGGCCGCGAAGTGATTGACACGACGGCCTAAAACGGCCTAAGTTCTCCTCGCCTTCCGATTCGGTGCCCAGATGACCACCATTGCTCTTGATGCTATGGGTGGAGACAGCGCCCCGCGCGCGGAAGTAGAAGGTGCGATCCTCGCGGCGCGCGAGCTGGACGTGCGCGTGCTGCTCGTCGGCATCGAATCGACTGTGAAGCAGGAATTGGCGCGGCAAAAGGCCAAGGGCTTGCCGATCGAGGTCGTGAACGCGACCGAAGTCGTGACCATGAGCGATTCGCCCTCGCAGGCCTTCCGCAGGAAAAAAGATAGCTCGGTGCACGTGGCGGCGAAGCTTGTGCGCAATGGGCAGGCCGACGGGCTGGTGAGCGCGGGGAATACCGGCGCGGTGATGACCATCGCGCGGTTTCTGCTCGGCACGCTTCCTTCGGTAGACCGGCCGGCGCTGGCTGCGGCTATGCCTACTGCTAAGGGCACGCCGGTGGTGCTGCTCGATGTGGGCGCGAACGTGGATTCGAAGCCGGAGCAGATCGAGCAGTTCGCGGTGATGGGCGAGATTTATTACCGCGCCGTGTTTGGGACCAAGCGGCCGCGCGTCGGGCTGCTTTCGATTGGCGAAGAGGAGATGAAGGGCAACGAATTAACGCGGGAAGCGTCGAATCTGATCAAGCAGACTTCGCTGAACTTTATCGGCAATGTCGAGGGGCGGGATGTGTATGCGGGCGTGGTGGATGTGATTGTTTGCGACGGATTCATCGGGAACATCGCGTTGAAGATCAGCGAGGGATTGGTGGAGCATGTGGGCGGGATGTTGAAGAAGGCGATCAAAAGCCGGCTCAGCTCGCAATTAGGCTATGTGCTGGCGAAAGGCGCCTTTGACGAGTTTCGGAAGAAGACGGATTATTCCGAGTATGGTGGGGCGCCGTTGCTCGGCGTGCGGGGGATCACGGTGATTGGGCACGGGCGCTCGAACGCGAACGCGATCAAGAATGCGATTCGGGTGGCGGTAAGCCTGTGCCGCTCGAAGGCCAACGAGAAGATCGATCAGGAGCTGTCGGCGGTGGCAGCAGCCGCGAAGGGTTAGGCGCAGGCAAGGGCGCGCGGGGAAGCGAGATTGTCCCGTCCCGCGATCCGCGAAGATTCCTAGCGAACACGGAAGAACGACATGGCAAAGCTGGCATTTTTGTTTCCCGGTCAGGCATCGCAATATCCCGGGATGGGACGCGATCTGGCGGAGAATTTCGCCGAGGCGCGGCGCGTTTTTGAAGAAGCGGATGCGGCGCTGGGAGTGTCGATATCGAAAATATGTTTTGAAGGCACTGAAGACGAGCTGAAGCTGACGGAGAATACGCAGCCGGCGATTTTGACTGTGTCGGTGGCGGCGCAGCGGGTACTTGAGTCGAAGGGCGTGGTGCCGGATTGCGTGGCGGGGCATAGCCTGGGTGAGTATTCGGCGGTGGTTGCGGCGGGCGGGATTGAGTTTGCAGATGCGGTGAAATTGGTCCGCAAACGCGGGCGGTATATGCAGGAGGCGGTGCCCGCGGGCCAGGGCGCGATGGCCGCGATTCTGGGAATGGCGCCGGCGGAAGTGGCCGAAATCACGAAGAAGGCGGCGCAGGGCGAGATTGTGACGGCGGCGAATTTGAATTCGCCGGAGCAGACGGTGATTTCGGGAACGGCGGCGGCGGTGAGGCGCGCGGTGGAGATCGCTTCGCAGGAAGGCGCGAAGCGGGCGGTGATTTTGGCGGTGTCGGCGCCATTCCATTGTGAATTGATGATGCCGGCGCAAAAGCAACTGGAAGCGGATTTGCGGGCGATTACTTTTCACAAGCTGCGATTCCCTCTTTATACCAACGCGGATGCCGAGGCGATTACAGAGGGCGAAGAGGCGCGCGATGCGTTGATCCGCCAGGTTTGCTTGCCGGTGCGCTGGCTTGATTCGGTGCACGAGATGATTGATAGCGGCGTGCATATGTTTGTGGAAGTGGGACCAGGAAAAGTTTTGAGCGGGTTGCTGCGGCAGATCGATCGCGCGGTGCGAAGCGCGGGTGTGGAAGATTCTGCGACCTTGCAGGCGGCGCTCGACAAGATTCAGCAATCGCGCGCGGAAACGACTGAGGCCTGAGCGAATGTTTTCCCTGAAAGACAAAGTAGCGGTGGTTACGGGTGCGTCCCAGGGGATCGGGCGGGCTACTTCTTTGGCGCTGTCTGCGGCTGGGGCGAAAGTTGCGGCGGCGGCGCGGAATGTGGAAAAGCTGGCTTCGCTGGTGAACGAGATTTCTGCGGCGGGCGGAGAGGCGCTGGCTGTGCCGATGGATGTGGCCGATGCGGCGCAGGTGAAGGCGGGATTTCAGCAGGTGTTGGCGAAATTCGGGCGGCTCGATATTTTGGTGAATAATGCGGGGATCGCGCGCGATGGTTTGGCGCTGCGGATGAAGATCGACGATTGGGACGCGGTGATTCGAACGAATTTGACTGGGGCGCATCTTTGCGCGCAGCAGGCGATGGGAACGATGTTGAAGCAGCGGTCTGGGCGGATTATTAATGTGACGTCGGTGGTGGCGGAGACTGGCAATGCTGGGCAGGCGAATTATGTGGCGGCGAAGGCCGGGTTGATTGGATTGACGCGGGCGATTGCGGTGGAAATTGCTTCGCGGGGGATTACGGTGAATGCTGTGGCGCCGGGATTTATTGCTACGCCGATGACGGAAGGGCTGGCGCAAAATGTTAAGGATGCGATGATGGCGCGGATTCCGTTGGCGCGCATGGGGACGGACGCGGATTGCGCGGCGGCGATTGTGTTTTTGGCCAGCGATGAGGCGGGGTACATCACCGGGCATGTGCTGGATGTGAATGGCGGGATGTATATGGGGTGATTGCGTACCGCTGGCGTCTCCGCCGGCATCCGACGAGCGAAAGATTTGGAAAGGGCAGGGCTCGCGCGCGGATTCAGATGGCAGATTCGATCTGTCTCGTGCAATCCCGCGCCGCGCGAGATTTTGAGATGTTGCGTACGATGAGTTCGTAAGATGCCGGCGGGGACGCCGGCGGTACCCGGAGTCGGCGGTTCGAGGTGCTCGATGTCGATTACATCGGAAGAAGAATTGCGCGGTTTGCGCGAGGCTGGGCGGATTGTTGGACGGGCGCTGAAGGAATTGGCGGGGCGCGTGAAGCCGGGCGTTACTACCGGGCAGATTGATGAGATGGCGACGGAGATTTTGCGCCGGAATGGGGCGCAGTCGGCGCCGAGGCTGGTTTACGGATTTCCGGGAGCGATTTGCATCAGCTTGAATGATGAGATCGTGCATGGCGTGCCTGGGGCGCGGGTGATTTGCGAAGGCGATCTGGTGAAGCTCGATCTCACGATCGAGAAAAACGGATTCATGGCGGACGCGGCGATTACAGTGGCTGTGCCGCCGGTTTCGGATGACGCGCGGTGTTTGGTGCGTTGCGCGGAGCGGGCGTTTCGCAAGGCGATCGCGGTGGCGAAGGCGGGGCGGCGGGTTTGCGATATTGGCCGGGCCGTTGAAGATGAAGTGAAGCGCAGCGGATTTTCGGTGGTGCGGGAACTTTGCGGGCATGGGATTGGACGGACGATTCATGAGCCGCCTGCCGTGCCGAATTTTTTTGATCCGCGTGCCGACCAGCGATTGACGGAGGGGCTTGTGATTACCATCGAGCCTTTAATCGCTGTTGGCTCGGGTGATGAATTTACGGCGCGCGATGGTTGGACGGTGAAGACGCGCGACCGGAGTTTGGCGGCGCATTTCGAGCATACGTTGGTGATCACGCGGGATGAGCCGATTTTGCTGACGGCCGCTTAGGGAAACGGGCCGAAATGATGATTTGGTCCGCGGTTGATTGCGGCAAAAATTGAAAATCCCGCTCGTAAGATGCCGGCAGGGACGCCGGCGCTACCTTGCTGCCAAAGGTTGACCCTGTATGGCGGCGCGCATAGAATGGGTGGGCTTAGACCGATTGAGTTGGGGCGCGACCGTCCGTACCGAGTGTCCAGGTGCGGTTGCAGCTTGCCGAGAGCGGAGGAACAACCAGAATGGCCAGCGTTGATGAACGCGTGAAGCAGATTATTGTCGAGCAACTCGGCGTGGACGAAGGCGAAGTGACGCCGACGGCATCGTTCGTGGACGATTTGGGCGCCGATTCACTCGATACGGTCGAGCTCGTCATGGCCTTTGAAGAGGCTTTCGGCATCGAGATCCCCGACGAGGACGCCGAAAAAATCACCACTGTAAAAGATGCGGTCACGTACATCGAGAAACACGCCTCGGCGAAAAAGTAGCCACCCCATTCGAGCAGGAGAGATGTCGCGTTGAATCGCCGCGTGGTTGTAACGGGCGTCGGACTCGTCTGCGGGTGCGGGATCGGCACCGAAGAAGTCTGGACCAACCTCCTTGCCGGAAAGAGCGGCATCGGCCCCATCACCCATTTTGACGCTTCGAAATTCGACTGCCGCATCGCGGGAGAAGTGAGGAACTTCGACCCGCATCACTGGATCGAGAAAAAAGAAATCAAGAAGATGGGCCGGTTCATTCAACTGGCCATCGCGGCGACCGATTTTGCGGTGAAAATGGCGGGGCTGGAAGTTACGCCGGACATTGCCGATGCCACGGGCGTTTATATTTCGTCGGGCATCGGCGGATTCGACGTGATCGAGCGCGAGCACTCGAAATTCCTGCAGGGCGGGCCGGGCAGGATTTCGCCATTTTTTATTCCTGCGTCGATCGTAAATCTGGCTTCGGGGTTCGTATCGATTCGCTATGGAGCGCGCGGGCCGAATTCGGCGACAGCGACGGCATGCTCAGCTTCGGCGCACGCCATCGGCGACGCGATGAAGATTATTCAGCGCTGCGACGCGGAAGTGATGATTGCGGGTGGCGCGGAAGCGGCGATCACCGCGATGGGCGTGGGCGGATTCGCGGCGATGAAGGCGCTATCGACGCGGAACGACGAGCCGCAGCGCGCGAGCCGGCCGTTCGACGCGCAACGAGATGGATTTGTGGTGGGCGAAGGTTCGGGCGTGTTGATTCTGGAATCGCTCGAACATGCGCAGCGGCGCGGAGCGCGAATTTTGGCGGAGCTTGTTGGGTACGGGATGTCGGGCGACGCGTTTCACATCACGCAGCCGGCGGAAAATGGCGACGGGGCGTATCGCGTGTCGATGGCCACGCTAAAAGATGCGAAGGCTTCGCCCGATCAAGTAGACTACGTCAACGCGCACGGAACTTCGACGCCGATCGGCGACGTGATCGAGACGACGGCGTTGAAGCGCGTGTTCGGCGAGCGCGCCAAGAAAGTGCCGATCAGCTCGACGAAATCCATGACCGGGCACTTGTTGGGCGGCGCGGGCGGGCTCGAGGCGGGCATCAGCGTGCTGGCCATCCGCGATCAGATTTTGCCGCCGACGATCAATTACGAGAATCCCGATCCGGAGTGCGATCTCGATTACGTTCCGAATCACGCGCGCAAAGCCAATGTGAATTATGCGCTTTCGAATTCGTTTGGATTTGGCGGGACGAATGCGTCGCTGCTATTCAAGCGTTGGGAATCGTGATGCAGGCTGGCGGAGGATGAATTGAAGATTGGAGTTTGTGTAAAGCAAGTTCCGGCGAAGGATGCGCCGTTGGCGATTGCCGAAGCGTGGATTCGCGAGTCGGACATCGGCTTTGAGACCAATGAGCCGGACAGCTACGCGCTGGAAGAGGCGTTGCGGCTGAAAGAGAAGCACGGCGGCGAGGTCGTGGCCATTTCGATGGGCCCGGAGCGCGTGAAGCAAACGATTAAAGAGGCGCTGGCCAAGGGCGCGGAGCGCGGGATCCACGTGCTGGACAACGAATTCTACAAATTGGATCCGCTGGGCTCGGCGCGCTCGCTGGCTGCGGCGATTCAGAATGAAAAGTTTGATCTGATTTTGACGGGATTGCAGAGCGAGGACCAGGGGTTTGGCCAGACGGGCGTGTTGTTGGCGGAACTGCTCGGATTGCCGCACGCGACGATCATCATGCAAATTGATATCGCCGATGGGCGGATGAGATTGAAGCGAGAGCTGGAGGCCGGGTGGTTTCAGTGGGTCGAACTTCCGTTGCCGGCCGTGCTTTCGATTCAGTCGGGCATCAATAAGCCGCGGTATGCGACGCTGAAAGGCATCATGGCGGCGAAGAAGAAGGAAATCGCCGCGGTGCCGCGCGCGTCGCTGGGCGTGCCTGATGCGCTCACGCAGCGCGTGCAGAAAATTTATGTGCCGACAAAGACTAAGAAGACAGAATTTCTCACGGGTTCGCCAAAAGAAGTAGCGGCGAAGTTGGTGGAAAAGTTGAAGCACGAAGCGCGCGTTTTGTAGGGTAGGGTCTTTAGCCCTCCCGCAATTCGGCCCCATTACAGGAACCCGTTCAACCATTCGCACGTGCACAATCAAGGGCTTGAATGAAAATTTTACTCATTACCGAACAACGCGAAGGCAAGTGGAATAAAGCCAGCTTCGAGACTCTCTCCGCCGCGCAACAGATTGCCAAGCAGACCGGCGGATCGCTCTCAGGGCTGGTAATTGGCAAGGGCGTCGGAGCGCTCGCTGATGAGCTGGCTGGATATCAGCTTGAAGAAGTGCTGCTTGTCGAGCACGACCTGCTCGAAAGATATACGCCCGACGGCTATTCGCTCGCGCTGAAGCAGGTCCTTGCATCGAGCGCTGCCGAACTTGTTTTGCTACCGCACACCTATCAAGTGCGCGATTTCGCCCCGAAGCTTGCAGCGTCGATCGGCAAGGGCATGATCGGCGATTGCATCGCATACCGATATGAGGGCGGCAAGCTCGTTTTCGTCCGGCAGATGTTTCAGGGACGCACCGCAGCGGATGTGACTTTCGAAGGCGCAGCGCCGTGGATCGCCTCGTTCCAGGCCGGAGCCTTCCGTGCGGATCAAATTGCGCCGCGCGAAGGCGGCAAGGCCCCAGTCAAGCGAGTCAGCGTCGATCTGAAGCCGGAACAAATTCGCACCAAGCCGCTGGAATTGTTCCGCGAGGCAAAGCAAGCCGTCGATCTGACGCAGGCGCCGCTGCTGGTGGCGATCGGCCGGGGAATCAAGGCACCCGAAAATATTCCCATGGCCGAGAAGCTTGCAAAGGCGCTTGGCGCGGAAATGGCGGCATCGCGGCCGATCTGCGATGAAGGATGGCTGCCGATGGAACGCCAGATCGGCAGTTCGGGCCAGACCGTCGCGCCCAAGCTTTATCTCGCGCTGGGAATCAGCGGCGCGATTCAGCATGTCGTAGGGATGAAAGGCTCGCGCACCATCGTGGCGATCAACAAAGACCAGAACGCCCCTATCTTCGAAGTCGCCGATTACGGCATCGTCGGCGATCTGTTTGAAATCGTTCCAGCACTCACAGAAGAAATCGAGAAGAGCAAGACGTCTTAGCGTCACACGCTGCGAGACGAATGCAGAGACCCAGCACAAGCGAGACACGCGCGCTACTTTCCGTCAACATTAGCCCCCCAACGCAGCAACCGTCTGCTACCAGGCGCGTTGGTGCGCAACGCCGTGCAGGCCGAGTGCTGAATTGCTTTTCTCTTTATCTGCAAGAATTGTCCCACACTTTGTTGGAAGGTATTGAAAATAAAAGACTTATGATGGGTCCGAAATTGCAAATTCTCAGTCGGCCCGCGTGCGGCGCGTCTCCAGGCGAAGTTGAAGCCGCATCGGCCTCGCTCGCCCAGCGAATGGCACAGGAGGAAGTCTAGATGCGGCATTCACGCCCAGCGTCGCTTCGCGTTGGAGCTGTTCTCCCATCATCGGCACGCCACTCCGGCAGAAAAAATCGACGGTTCCTCAAGATCGCGCCGCGGATCGCGCTAGGAATCGCGCTACTGGCAATTGCGCTGGCAGTCACGGCGCTGAACGCCGGCGCGCAGGCGAACGTCACGGGCACCTGGCAGACGCTGCCAACGACGATGCCTATCAATCCCGTCCACATCGCGCTGATGCACACGGGCAAGATTCTGGTGGTCTCCGGCTCGGGTAACTATCCGCCAGACACGAGCTACATGGCCGCCATCTGGGATCCAGCGACGGATACGGTTACAACTATGCCAGTCGCCTGGGACATGTTCTGCAACGGCATGGTGGTAATGCCTGACGGGCGTCCGCTGGTCATGGGCGGCACCCTGCAATACGATCCGTTCTACGGGCAGCAGAAAACCTCCGCATTCAATCCCACCACCGGAACATTTGCTGACCAGCAATCGATGGCCGACGGGCGATGGTATCCCACGGGATTGGTGCTCGGAGACGGCCGCGTGATGGTCTTCTCCGGCTTGGGCCTGACCGGAAACACGAACACGACGGTCGAGTTCTACACGCTCGGCAAAGGCTGGAGCCAGCCGTTCAACGCGCCGTGGACGCCTCCTCTTTATCCCCGGATGCACCTGCTGCCGAACGGCAACGTGTTCTACTCGGGCTCCTCGACGAACTCCGCGCTCTTCAATCCGTCGAACGAGACTTGGACGCAGAACGTCGCTTCGACGATTTACAGCGGGACGCGGACATATGGCAGTTCGGTGTTGATGCCTCTGACGCGGGCGAACGGTTTCAAGCCGCGCGTGATGATTTTTGGCGGCGGGAGCCCGGCGACGGCTACGACGGAGATCATCGATCTTTCGGTTGCAAATCCGAAGTGGGCATCGGGTGTGGCGATGTCGCAAGCCCGCATTGAAATGAACGCGACGATTCTTCCCAGCGGACAGATTATCGCCACGGGCGGATCGGTGAATGACGAAGACGCCTCAACAGAAAGCCTGAACGCGGACGTCTATGATTCCGTAAGCGGTGCGCGAAGTTCCGGCGGCGCAAACGCGTTCGCGCGGCTGTATCACTCGAATTCGATTCTGCTTCCCGATGCAACCGTATTGCTAGTCGGCGGTAACCCAGCCCGGGGCACCTACGAGTCGCACATGGAGATCTATACGCCCGCGTATCTCTACAATTCGAGCGGCCAGCTCGCGACGCGGCCAACAATCACCAGCGTCAGCTCCAGCGTGCTGGGTTACAACGCAGGTTTCACGATTACGACACCAAATGCCAGCACGATTTCTTCAGTGGTTTTGATGCGGGCCGGCGCAGTGACTCACGCCTTCGACATGGATCAGCGCATGGTAGGCCTGTCGTTCACAGCCGGGAGCGGCGTGCTGAATGCCACTACGCCGACGAACGGAAATCTCGCGCCTCCGGGCTACTACCTCCTGTTCGTTCTGAACTCTTCGGGCGTTCCTTCGGTCGCGCAGTTCGTGCAACTCATGACCACGCCGGGTACGCCGCCGACGGGAACGATTACAAGCCCGTCATCGGATGTCACCATCGCGGCCGGCCAATCCGTGAGCTTCGCCGGAACTGGCAACGCTCCGGGCGGCTCGATCGCCAGCTATGACTGGGTGTTCCCCGGCGGCTCGCCGGGCTCGAGCACCGCAGCGAGTGCCGGCAATGTGACCTATTCGACGCCAGGCACCTACACCGCATCATTCACGGTGACGGACAATTCCAGCCGCACCGACCCGAATCCTCCGACGCGCACGATTACAGTCGAGCCGGCGTTTTCGCTTTCGGCTTCGCCCATCTCGCAGACTGTGGCGGCAGGCAGTGGCACCAGCTACACGGTAACGGTGACCCCCGGTTCAGGCTTCAACGGAACCGTTTCCTTCAGCGCGAGCGGTGCGCCCTCCGGCGTCATCGCAACCTTCAATCCCACGACGGTGACGACCTCGGGCTCCACGACGATGAGCATTACGACGACCAGTGCTGTCGCCGCGGGCACTTACCCGCTAACGATCACGGGCACGAGCAATGGCCTGAACGTAAGCACGAACGCGACGCTCATTGTAACGGGCGGAACTTCCGGCAGCAGCATCACGTTCGTGCAAGGTGCCTATAACGATCCACAGGGCAACACGAGCCCAGTTGCCGCGACGTTCTCCGCGCTTCAAACCCCCGGCAATCTGAATGTTGTGATTATCGGATGGAACGACACGACGACGACGGTCGGCTCGGTGGCCGATACGGCGGGGAACCTATACACCTTGGCCACGGGACCGACGAAGCAGAGCGGAAACGCCACGCAGGCTATCTACTACGCCAAGGGCATCCTCGCGGACAATGACCTCACCAACACCGTAACAGTCACTTTCAACGTTCCGGCTGCCTATCCCGACTTGCGCATTCTTGAATACGCCGGTGCGGATCAGACGAATCCACTTGATGCGGCTGCAGGTGCCTCGGGCACGAGCTCCACGGCCAGCACCTCGGTGACAACTACGAATGCGAACGACATGATTGTCGCCGGTGACTACATCCAGAGTTCCACTCCCAACGGGGGAGCGGGTTTTACGGTCCGGATGATCACCCAGCCCAACTCCGACCTCGTGGAAGACAAAGGCGTGACCACAACTGGAACGTATGCATCCGCGGCTCCCTTGAGCTCCTCCGGCTATTGGGTGATGAACGCGGCCGCGTTCCGCGCTGCGAGCGGTCCGCCGGACACCCAGCCACCCACTGCGCCGACAAATCTTTCCGCGTCGGCGGTGAGTGCGACACAGATCAATCTGTCGTGGACGGCATCGACCGACAACGTGGGGGTCACCGGCTACAAGGTGGAGCAGTGCCAGGGATCCGCTTGCAGCAATTTCGCGCAAGTGGGCACGACTTCGGGATCGACCACCACGTATAGCGCCACGGGCTTGACGGCAGCCACATCGTACAGCTACCGCGTGCGCGCCACCGATGCCGCAGGAAATCTAAGCAACTATTCGAACACCGCCAGCGCGACGACGCAAACAGGGCCGCCGCCTAGCGTGGCTTTCGTGCAGGGCACCTATAATGCGCCGCAGGGGAATGCCCCCTCCGTTGCAGCGACCTTCACCGGAGCTCAGGCGGCCGGCGATTTAAATATCGTGGTGATCGGATGGAATGACACCACCGCCACGGTGAAAACCGTGACAGACTCGAAGGGCAATGCCTACACACTCGCGGCCGGGCCGACGCAACTGAGCGGCATCGCGACGCAATCGATCTATTACGCCAAGAGCATTGCCGGAGCCGCAGCCAACGCTAATAAGGTGACCGTGGCCTTCAACGGCTCGGCCGCATATCCCGACCTGCGAATCCTCGAGTATTCCGGTGCTCCGGCAACCAATCCCATTGACGCCGTCGGCGGCGCCAGCGGGACGAGCGCCACGGCTAGCGCCACCTTGACCACCGCCACAACCAATGCCAACGACTTGATACTGGCCGCCGACTACATCCAGACCACGACGCCGGGCCCGGGCAGCGGCTTCACCACCCGGATGATTAGCCAACCGGACTCGGATCTCGTAGAAGACAAGAACGTCACAGCAACGGGAACGTACACCGGGACCGCGCCTCAGTCTGGGTCCGGCTATTGGGTCATGCAGGTGGTGGCGATTAAGTAAGCGGGGGGAGGGCATCGCCTAAACGAAGGCGGTTTGCGCAGCCTTTGCGGGGGACTAATTAGTGTCGATTCGATTCCCGCTCGAGTCGAAAGATTCAATCTGGGAATCGGGCCAGGGTTGCAATCGCTCGGGCGACTAGTACACTAAAACCCGCCGCTGTAATCTGCTGTGCGCTTCTGCCTTGTCGACGCGGCCACTGCAAGCCGCCCCCTGTGGCCACAACTCATTCCGCTCACGGGCCATGTCGGCGGCCGTTCTTGATCGCGAAGTTTGGGCAATTTCGCTAGTCCTACTGATGTCGACGATTACAGAGGACGACTGTCACTTCCGATCGCCACGTGGCATCGAAGAATGACGCAAAGGAACGGCGAGGTCGGGGGAATCTTTCGACGTTACTAATCGATCCGCAGAATCCTGCTTCGGTCCGGCTGTTCGATGAACTTCGGGACGGTGGAACGATTGGCGGCTGTGCTTGTTTGAGGGCGCAAAATGTGCGCTAGGGTTTATCAATGCAGTCCCCAGCGGCTCAGCCGGGGCAACATGGAGGTACGCGGGCTAAGGAAATTTGTGAGTACCAGTACTGTTTGCTAGAATGTGCGGGACGAGTAAGATGGAGCGCGTTTTTTCGCCCCGCAGACGACGATGCCTTGAGCAAGTACAGTGGCAACACCTGACCGAATTCTGGCCGTGGGTACAGGTCTTGCCTAACGATTGGATGTCCCAAAATCTAGCTATAGAACTTGGCCACAGGGCAGAGCTGGCGGCGCTCTTGAAATCAAGAGTGGCGAACGGCCCGCGCTTTCTGAGGAATTTTTACAATCTAGAGTTTCCTTTGGGGGGAGTCGGCATGCGGGTCCGGAACCTCGACGCAACGTTCGCCATTGCCGTAGCGGCGGTCGTCATTCTCCTAGCCGGCTGCGCGGGCGCGGCAAGCCCCACCGTGGACCCTCCTCCTGGTACAGCGCCCACCGTTACAACGCAGCCCTCTGATCAATCTGTGCTTGTAGGGGCGGCAGCGACGTTTTCAGTCGTGGCGAGCGGATCGGCGCCGATAAGCTACCAATGGCAAAAGAATGGCACAGCGATCGATAGCGCGACTTCGCAGAGCTATACTACTCCCGCGACGTCAATCTCCGACAGCAACGAAATGTTTCAAGTCGTCGTAAGCAACTCTGTGGGGAGCGCCACGAGCCACGCTGCAACGCTCACGGTGAATCCGGACCCGGTGGCACCGAATATTTCGAAGGAGCCGGCAAGCGAGGCGGTAATGGCAGGGCAGACGGCTACGTTCTCGGTTGGTGCTTCAGGAACGCAGCCGCTGACTTTCCAATGGCAAAAGAATGGCTCGGGGATCAACGGCGCGGTTTCGGCAAGCTACACAACTCCCACGACGACGAGTGCCGATAACGGCTCGACCTACCGAGTGGTAATTAGCAATACCGCCGGGATGACTACCAGCAGTCCAGCGACACTGACCGTGAACCCGGATCCTGTCGCGCCAGCGATCACCACGCAGCCTGCGAATCAGACGGCGACGACGGGACAGACCGCAGCGTTCTCGGTCGTGGCCTCCGGCACGCAGCCGCTAAGTTACCAGTGGCAGAAGAACGGCTCTCCAATCGGTGGAGCGAACTCGGCGAACTACACAACCCCGGTGACAACGAACGCCGACAACGGATCGATCTTTCAAGTGGTGGTCAGCAATTCGGCCGGCACAATCACGAGCAATCCCGCGACGCTCACCGTGAACCCTGATCCTGTCGCACCGAGTATCACTGGTCAGCCGGCGAATCAAACGGTGACTGCAGGACAGACCGCGGCGTTCTCGGTCGTGGCCTCCGGGACGCAGCCGCTGAGTTACCAGTGGCAGAAAAACGGCTCTCCAATCGGTGGAGCGAACTCGGCGAACTACACGACTCCGGTGACGACGAACGCCGACAACGGATCGATCTTCCAAGTGGTGGTCAGCAATTCGGCCGGCACAATCACGAGCAACCCCGCGACGCTGACGGTGAACCCGGCTCCGGTGGCACCTACGATCACGATGCAGCCGGCGAATCAGACGGTGACAGCGGGGCAGACCGCCACTTTTACGGCCGCGGCCTCTGGAACGCAGCCACTGAGCTACCAGTGGCAAAAGAACGGCTCTCCGATTGGTGGAGCGAACTCGGCGAACTACACAACTCCGGTGACGACGAACGCCGACAACGGATCAATCTTTCAAGTGGTGGTCAGCAATTCGGTCGGCACAATCACGAGCAATCCCGCGACGCTGACGGTGAGCCCGGCTCCGGTGCCACCTACGATCACGACACAGCCGGCGAGTCAGACGGTGACGGCGGGGCAGACCGCCACTTTCACCGCCGCGGCCTCTGGTACGCAGCCACTGAGTTACCAATGGCAAAAGAACGGCTCTCCAATCAGCAGTGCGACCTCAGCAAGCTATACGACGCCGGCGACCGTCGTCTCGGACGACGGTTCGACGTTTCGAGTGGTCGTAAGCAACTCCGCGGGGAACTTGACGAGCAATAACGCGACGTTGACCGTGAACCCGGCTCCGATGGCACCTACGATCACGACACAGCCGGCGAATCAGACGGTGACGGCGGGGCAGACCGCCACTTTTACGGCCGCGGCCTCTGGTACGCAGCCACTAAGTTACCAGTGGCAAAAGAACGGCTCTCCAATCAGCAGTGCGACCTCAGCAAGCTATACGACGCCGGCGACCGTCGTCTCGGACAACGGTTCGACGTTCCGCGTCGCGGTAAGCAACTCCGCCGGGAACGCGACGAGCAACACCGCGACCCTGACTGTAAACGTTGCGCCGACGATCACGACGCAGCCGGCGAATCAGACGGTGACGGCGGGACAGACGGCCACATTCTCGGTCGTGGGGTCCGGGACGCAGCCTCTGAGCTACCAGTGGCAGAAGAACGGCGCGGCGATCAGTGGAGCAACTTCGGCAAGCTACACGACTCCAGCTGCCACGACTTCAGATAATGGCGCGGCGTTCGTCGTCGTCGTGACTAACGTTGCCGCTAGCATTGCCAGCTCCGCAGCGATTTTGACAGTCAACGCGGATACTACTCCTCCGAGCGTTTCTATTACCTCCCCTACTCCCGGGTCAACCGTGTCCGGCAAGATATCGGTCACTACAAGCGCTTCCGACGACGTCGCAGTGGCGAGCGTGCAGCTCCAGGTGGATGGCGGCAACGTCGGCTCGGCAGACACTAGTACACCGTACAACTTCTCACTGGATACTTCGACGCTCTCAAATGGCTCGCACACCCTGACCGCGCTCGCGACGGATAAGGCAGGAAATCAGGCAACCTCCGCGCCCATATCCGTGACGGTTTCGAATTCGAATTCGTTGCCCGGGCCGCTTTCCGTCAGCAAGACAAATCCGCGCTACTTCACCACTCCGAATGGAAATGTCGTGTTGCTCGCTGGGTCGCATTCCTGGGAAAATCTGCAGGATCAGGGCACGCCTGCGCCGGCAACATTTGACTACGACGCTTACATGAGTTTCATGACGTCACATGGCTTCAATTTCATGCACATGTGGACGTGGTGGCTTCCCAATGGAGGAACTGCCAACGAAGCGCCGATACAATTTTCGTCGGGGCCGTATCCTTGGGCGCGCACCGGGCCGGGAACTGCCAACGACGGCGGGCCGCAGTTTGATCTCACGCACCTTGACCCGAACTATTTCAGCCGGCTGCGCGCCCGGATCATCGAAGCAGGACAGAATGGCATCTACGTCTCGATCTACCTGTTCAACGGCTACGAGTTCCAACTTGACGTGAACTCAAGTGATGGCAACCCGTTTGAGAGCGGCAACAACGTCAACGGCGTCAATTGTCCGAACACCTGCCCGACCGACAACTCCAAGATAACCCCACAAGTGTGGACTTTCGAGCAGCAATTCATATCGCAAGTAATAAACACTGTGAACGATCTGGATAACGTGCTCTACGCGGTATCCAACGAATCACCATCCCCAGGGTCGGATACCTGGCAGGCCAGCGTCATCAGTTATGTGAAGAGCGTCGAGGCTTCTCTGCCGAAGCAGCATCCTGTCGGCATGGTTTTCCAGTTCAAAGGCGGGACGGACCAGACGCTTTATAACAGCGCCGCGGACTGGGTCTCGCCGTCGTTTGGTGGAAATGGACTGAATCCACCTTCCGATGCGACCGGGCAATGCCCGACTGTCACCGGGAACGGCGGCTTGACGAATCCGTCTTCTCCCAACTGCAAGGTAGTCATCAACGATACGGACCACGACTGCGGGATCTGCGGCTCGCAGGCGTGGGTTTGGCAGAACTTCACTCGTGGCAACAGCACGCTCTTCATGGATCAGTATCTTGTGAATGCGCCATCGTCGAGCTTCCCGGGCTATAACAACAATCCTGGGCCACCTTGCTCGAACAATCAGTGCTCAACGGTAGATCCACAGTGGGATCCAACGCGGAATGCCATGGGAGACATCCTCACCTATAGCAAGAAGATTGATTTGATAAACATGACGCCGCAGGATTCGCTTTCCTCGAGCGGATTCTG
Organism: uncultured Acidobacteriota bacterium; assembly: GCA_963841235.1. Taxonomy (GTDB): domain Bacteria; phylum Acidobacteriota; class Terriglobia; order Acidiferrales; family UBA7541; genus Palsa-147. Next base: position 175,664 of record CAWJBU010000011.1, read on the forward strand.
TCTCGCAAATCCAGGATCGCAATATCTCGTGTACAGCGGGTCGAATTCGTTCACCTTAACTACGGTTCCGGGAACGTATACATTTGAGTGGTTTAATCCCTCGACGCACTCGGTGGCTCAGACAGGTTCGGTGACCGTAACGACAAGCATGGCGTTTACAGCACCCTTCTCGGGTGATGCCGTACTCTGGCTGCACTGATGGATCGCTGAACGGACGTCGCGCCACATTCTTTAGCGCTTCGGGACACAACGCGTCATTCGAGTTGATGGATGCGTCCTGGGAAAGCTGTGGCTGCGTTCACGGTAAACCGTCAAGCCCCGAGAGACGGCGCCTCCACCTGCGGGCTCCCCCGCTCATTCACTTCTTCGCAATCAGCGCATCACTCGACGACGGAAAACTACAGAGCGGGCTCGAGCACAAAGAGCCATTTATCGACAGAAAATCGCGCCGATCCTGATCCTTGCAGCTGCGGCGTTTCGCGGGTTAACCTCTCAGGACCAATGTCCGCCATCGACTCACAACCTAAGTACGATCGCGAGCGGCTGCTCTATCGAGCGCAATTTGTTCTCGGGCCGAGGCCAGCAGAGGAGTTTCCTTCCTGGAAGCGAATCAGGATCAATGATCGGGTTTGGTTGACCGCGCATAGCGACCTGAACACCACACGGGAAATTGCCGGCGACATATCCCTGACCTTGCTCGGTTACATCCTCGACCCCGGCAGCCCGACGGCGACCAATTCGGATATCGTTGCCGATTTACTTCCGAAGCTTTGCTCCGGAGACCCAGGCACTAACTCTCCGCTATGTACAAACCAGCTCGGTGGACGTTGGATTTTGATCGCCGACGATGGAATTCAAATCAGGCTGTTCAGCGACGCCCTCGGCCAGCGACAAATCTGCTACACGTCGGCGCCCGCCGGAGGCGAAATCTGGTGCGCCTCTCAGCCGGGCACGCTTGCCCTGCTGCTGAAGCTGGAAGTTGACCCGGACGCGCAGAAATACGTACAGTCTGAACTTCAGGGAGGCGAAAAAGAATACTGGTGGCCTTACGATATGTCGCTTTATCGCGAAATCAGGCATCTGAATCCCAATCACTACCTGGATTATGGTACCGGCACTCCTCGGCGGTTTTGGCCGGATGGAAAATTGACTCCGCTCCGGCTCGGCCAAGCTGTCAAACGCGGTGCCCGTCTAATCCACCGTCTCATGATGAGCGCGGCAAACCGGTTTCCGTTGCAATTGATGATGACATCCGGTTGGGACTCGCGAGTCGTATTCTGCGCGGCAAAAGACTTGACTAGCAATGTCTCCTATCTGACGTTTCTCCGCGATGGCTTCACGCTGGAAAGCGCCGACGTGAGCGTGCCACGGCGGCTCCTTCAGAAGTTCGGCAGGACTCAGGAAATCCTGCCTGATACCCAATCAGATGGATGAAGGATTCAGCGAAATTTATATGCAGAATATGGCCGCCGCACATGAAGTCGTGGGGTCCGATCGCCCAAGCTCTTTACGAATAGGGCCACCACAGAAGCTGCGGGTCACAGGAGGGAGGATCGGAAACCATCCGGCAGCAGTTTCGGCCCTCGGCTTCCGGCCTCACTCCGGAAATCCTGGCGAACTACGGCAGCGCGGACGGACAAGAGTTTGCCGTACGAGCGTTCAGGCGCTGGCTGGCAGATGTCCCGAGAGAATCTACCAATCGGGATTTTGGATCTCTTCTACTGGGAACAGAAATGCGGCAATTGGCTCGCGGTTGGCCAGACGGAGTGGGATATCACGGGGAATTCTTCGTTCACTCCCTATAACTGCCGCGCCCTTCTCGCCACGCTTCTGGCTGTCAACGAGGAATACCGGCTTCCGCCTTTCTATGAGCTTCACACGGCCCTTATCAAGGAATTGTGGCCGGAGGCATTGAGCGTGCCAATCAATCCTCACAAGACCATGTACCGCGAAAAGCCAAACGTGAAGTCCGTGACGAAATATGTTCTGGTGAAGACGCATCTTTTGGATTACGTTCCTAAGCGTGCGATCGCCTTCGCCAAGAAGCTGCTGCCTTAGAGCGCGGGCGCGCGACTCAGGTCTTTGCAGTCTCCGCCAAGATTCTCGAAGGCTGCTTATTGGTCCCACCGATAAATAATAGTCTTTCCCAATCGGAGAGTCGTCCTCGTAGACGAGCTTGGCCTGCTGGTCCGGAATTCCATTCTCGATCCAATCCGTCAGATAGGGCGTTGAATTCCCCGTTCCGGGCTCGAAGACCAGATAATCGGGGTGCTTCGCACGGATATACCGCAGTGCTAGCGAACCATCTGCATAGGGATAGAGCCATTGATCGGCTCCTGCGTAATACGCGACGACTGCACTCGAGAAGACATTCTTGGGGGCTGGACGGGCCTCACGAAGCCATAAACCCGCGTTCTTCAAGGGAAGATAGAGCGGCCTGCCGGTCTCGAGCTCGTTGACGTCCCGAGTGCCCGAGAGCGAGGCTAAGAGCACTACGATTACAGGAATGGCGGCAAGAGCGGCGCCTATTGCTTTCGGATTCACAATCGCCCGGCGCTGAATGGCGGCCATACTCATCTCGGCCCAATCCCAAATTGCCACGACGCCGCGAGAGAACCATAAAAGCGCTATGGGGAGAAGCGAAAACGTGTAGCGCTCAAACCGGGCGTGAGACGCGAGCAGTATGACCACAAAATACGCCATCACGATAATCAGATATATTTCGCCGACGAACCTCTCACGATCCCACGGAGCTGCGAAGAAGCCCACCGCAGCCACAATCCAAAGCGCCAACGAACCGAGCGCGAACGACGTCAAGACGTCTCTGTAAACCCAATACTTCTTTAGACGAGCCATATTCAGGAAGTACCGCAGCACATCCCGAAGAGTTCTGGCGTAAGGCGAATATGTCGCGAATCGATTCTGATCCAACAGAGGGCCAGTTACGTTCAAGTTTTCGTCGATCCCGCGGGATGCTTCGGCCTGGCTCATTCCCGCAAGCTCTCGCTGACCGATCGTGTAATTGACGAGGTTCTTGCCTTCGACCCGAAATTGGCCAGTGTGGATCCGCAGAAAAACCAAGTAGGGACCTGCGAGGACCGCGAACACGATCAGGAGCTTCAGAGACAAGAGCGTTGCCTTTCGCAGGCTATTTTTATTAAGCAGCGTCACAATGAAAATTGCTGCGATCGTGAGAGGCACAAGAGCGAGCATCTCCGTACGATTCAGGTAGGCGAGTGCCAGGAAAATCCCAGCAGGAAGCCAAGAGCGCCTCGGATTCATCGCAAACGTGCGAAGCGCCCAGTAAATGGCGGCCATCATCAAAGTCAAATTTAGACCTTCGGTGTAACCCGCTACCGACAGTGCGACTAAAAGCGGGTGCAGCACTGCCACGCCCGCCGCAATGCAGGCCACTCTGCGGCCATAGAAACGCAAAACGAGGAAGTAAATGGGGAGGATCAGACACGTCCCAGCAACAAAGGAGACAAGTCGAGTTGCAGTCTCCGAATTCCGCGTGACTAGCGCCGTACCGGCAATTAGGACGGGGTAGAGCCACGTCTCGACCACGTCTATTCCCGGCACGATGCCTTCGAATCTTCTGCCATTCAGCAGATTGTCAGCTTGCCGCGCGTAACCGGCGGCTTCGTTCTCGAGAACCACCGCGCGACTCTCCCAAACGTAAGCTCGCAGCACGAACGCCGATCCAAGAGCAATCAAGAGAAAGAGATGCGAGAAGAAGAGAGAATTTGCAGGATTTTTCGCATCAGAGGGCGGAGGCATTGGGCCCGGCTCCAGTTGACGGGATTCCAATATTGCGGCTAAAGCGCCGTGGACAGCAAGAGCAGACGTCAGCGCCCGATTTCGAATAGGAGCTCACGATTCCACAAGCCGCTTCCTGAATGGAGACCGTCGCCGGGCCGGAAGCTCGAAGGATTCGCCCGAGTATGGGGCAGCACAATTCGACGTATGCCGAAGAAAAGCAAGATTCGAGGAGAGCTTACCGGATCTAGTCGCCGGTCACTCCGACACCAGGCGTGGCCTTTCCCAGCGGGGTGCCGGCGAGTACGGGTTTCTTCGGGAGCATAAACCGCGCCGCTTCCGGCAGGATGATCGCAACGAATGCAATCAGGTAGCAGGCCGCGGCAGCCGCGAGGACAACCCGAAACCCGAAAGCCATTGCCAAAATCGAAGTCGCCACCGAGCCAATTACGGTGAAGAACCCATTCACTCCCCACGCCCACGGGACGAGCGCCGGCGCTTCTCCCGCAACGATGCGCAGACCGTTCGGGAAGGGCATTCCAAGCAGGAATCCCAACGGGCTGATTAATGCGAGAGAAACCAGCACCCGCCACGGCAACGTAAGCGGCAAAGCAAGTGAGAACACATAAGGTGTCAGAAGAGCCGTAGCGATGATGGCGCCGAGAATTAGCACGGCGATTGGAATGAGCGACCAGCGCGAGGCCTCACGGATTCGGCTCGCTTTGTACGAACCCGCCCCAGTGGAAAGCAACAGGCCCGCGAGCACAACGGCAAGCGTGTAAACCGGCTGCCCGAGGAAGAGCGTGAACCGCTGCAGCAACACCATCTCGATCATGATAAAACCCAAGCCGAGGCAAGCAAAATAGATGAGAAAGCTCCAGCGATTGGCCGTGCGCTGGCCGCGCTGCCCGAAGCGGATCAGCGGCAAGAGTATCAGGATCGTTGCGATGATCACCGATTGCATCAGCAATATCGTGAGAGAGACTTCGGCGATCGGCTGAAAATCGACGCTTACCCGCTTCCCGGACGAGAGCACATCGCGGAAGTCCGACGGACGTATCGCAGTCCATCGTATACGCTCATTAAAGAACGGCTGGTCATCTGTCGCTGGCGACAACAATTCCGTCGTCGCGCCATAGATCGGCTGGAGACTTGCCGCATTCACGATGTCGTAGAGCCGCTTGTTGTACGGTGAATTCTGGTGCTCGGTCCCATAGGGAGAATAATAGATCTGAGCAATCTCGCGACCCGGCGATTGCGGCTGCCCGACTCCCAAGTGGTTTTCCATGGCCGCGATTTCTTGAGGTGTCCACGGCGATTTCTTCAATAAAAAGCAATTAAGCGAGATTGAGTGGCCGAAGGGCAAGAGCGGCCCGTGAAAGGCGAAAAGATGATTCGATATGCTCCCGAGATTGCGCGCGTCGAACATTTCCCGGACCGTAGTCGTCAGCTTTGGAATCTGCCACTTCGGCCGGGTGAAGAGCAGAACGCCATCGGGAGTCAGGTGGTCGTAGTAGTCTTGGAAAGCTTCGCGTGTTAAGACATAGGTTTCCGACAGGCTCAGGGCTCCCGAGAGGAGAGCTGCGTCGCTCATTGTTTGAACGGAGATAATCGCGTCGTATTTTTCCTGCGACCTGCGTACAAAGCTGCGGCCGTCCTCAGTGACTAAATTAACTTCCGGCTGTTCGAACAGACTCCCCCATTCGCGACGCATCGATTCTGAGACGATCTTGTTAATCACCGGATTGATCTCGACCGCGGTGATCGACGAGGCCCCAAATTTCAAGCCTTCCAGTACCTCGCGCCCCGCCCCTGACCCAATAATGAGCACCTTGGGATGTTGTTTCCCGAGATACACCAATCCGGCTGACCGGAAATCATCCGTTTGCTCGAGGTAATCGCGCGCCCCCATGCTCAAATCGGGGATCTCGGTACCCGCTACACCCGCGTCAACGATGATGCTATAACCCGCGCGTGGCCGGCCCTGTTCCGGTGCTGGCGGCAAGGCAAAAACATCGACCTTGGAGAACGAATTCCATTCGGTATGGATTGGACTGGAGTCACGTGGCTGCAGAGGGTGTATCTTGTCCGGTGCGATGGAGATGGGAATCAGCCGGTCGCCCGCCAGCGCAATCGGCAACGCGAGAAGCGCGAGTACCCCCGAGGCCAAGACTAGATCTCTCGAGTGCCAGCCGCCGAAAATGATTGCCGAGAGAAAGCCCAGGATTGCTGCGACCGCGATCGAACCTGAGCCTCCAAACCTCGACATTACTATCGCTATCGCGGCGCAGCCGATGGCCGCGCCGAGAAGATCGGCCGCGTACAAACGGTTAATTTCCTTAGGGCACCTTGTGAAGAGCAGGGCTATAACCATCCCCGAGAAAAAGAAAGGCACGCTGAGATTCAGATAGTAAAGCGGAATGAAGAAAAACTGTGAACGTTCGAGCATCAGACTAAAAGGATTAAAAGGGATGTGCTGCATCGCCCAGTAACTGACAATCGCCATTACGCCAAATCCTGAGGAGGACAAGGCGAGTGATCGGTCCAGATTTGCGCGTTCACGCAAGCTCGGCCAGACAGACAGCGCTACACCGGACGCGCCGAATCCCAGCAAAGCCGTGGAGATCACGAGAAAGCTGAAGTGGTACCAATGAGCGACAGAAATGACGCGTGTGAGAGACAGTTCAAGTAGTAGCGTGCCGCCAGAAATCAGCGAAATCCCAAGATAGTATCGCCGTTTCAAGATTGGCCCCCGGCATCTGCACGCCCAGTGCAGACACTGTTACGAACTAGAATGACCGCGCGTGCCTGATTCGATGTCTAATCTCTCAAGCTCGACGCTAATTTAATGCTACTGATTGGCAGAGCGAAGCTTCCAAAAACTGAAGGCTGGATGAGGATGTGCGAGGTTGCTGAACGCACCCACTTTCGCTCGACCTCCAAGAGCACACCCTGCTCCAGCCCAGCTCGAGGCCTGAAGTCACCAAAACCCCGGATAACTCAGCAATTTACCTTCCAAGTCATGGACCCGCTAGAGTACGTGTTTTGAGTGGTTCTCTCCACACGGTGCGGCGGCGCCTGCAGGATTTGGGAATCGCTAAGGCTAAATTATGCAAGGCATTGCTACAGATTCAGCTGCACCGCGCCTCGTTGCGCCGATTGCCAGATTCGGTCTGCGGTCCCGTTGAATCCGACTTTCCGCGGTGGCTCACGAGACCCTTGAATACCCGTCCTTTACACCGGAACTCTGATTCGCGAAGTAACATGAAGCGGTGTTCATATTCGGCAGGGGATCTCGAGGCAACAATACGGCTGGATGTCAGACATTGTGATGTGCGATGGATTAAACTCGTCACAAGAGCGCTCCGCCTCGACGGGCGGAAGTCGAACCATCGGAAGTTTTTGTCAAGTCCGCGCTGTATCATTGTGGCGCGGCGCTCTTGCGAATATCTGAGAGAAAAGCTGCGACTTTCATTGTTGCGTGGACGAGCGGGGAGCTCCTTGGCATTCCTCCTGACTTCGCACTTTGATATGCGTAGAGGTGGTGCGCGCCGGCTTTCCCCGCTGCCTCGCAAGGTCTATCGGTGTTGTTCCATCGGCCATCTGTGCGGGTATCGAGGGTACCATTCTTGATCCAGCCTCACGGTAGAAACAAGATCGGCTTGCTGGGACCGTACAGTTTCGGCAACACCGGCAATGCTGCTCTGCAGCAGGTCCTCGTCCAGCAGATCAGGAAGTTCTTCCCCGGCTCTGAAATATATGGTTGCTGTATCAATCCTCAATCCAATCGTGGCGACGGTGGCGTACTTCCCTTCCCACTGACTCGGCGTGTCCATGTCGATCAAACAACGAGCCGCGCGGCCAGCGACGCCATTGAGATCAACCAGCCTTCATTGCGGGAGAATTGGAAAATCTGGGTCAAGCGTATTCCGTTGGTCCTGCCGGCGTATCGGTTCGCGCGCACCGTTTGGTCAAAATGTAAGGATTTCGCGGAAGAGTGCGCTTTTCTACTGCGGGCGTACAGATTTGCCAAAAATTTCCGAATGTTTATTGTGGGTCTTGGGGGCGTGATCGATGATGCCTGGAATGGGCCTTGGGGCGATCCTTTCTCGCTTTTCAAATGGGCGGTCATCGCGAAAATCGCTGGGACGCCTTTTGTCTTTTTGAGCGTCGGCGCCGAGAGAATCGAAACGCCGCTCGGTAGTTTCTTTCTGCGACGGGCGCTATCTCTCGCGAGTTATCGCTCCTTTCGAGATACTCTCTCCATGCGTAAGGCCGAAGCCCTCGGCGTAACCGGCCCTAATCCAGTAGCCCCAGATCTTGCATTCAGCCTCGAAACTCCAAATCAGATGCGCGCTAGTGCAGACCGCGTCTCTACCCGGTTGATCGGAGTGAGCCCGATGGCATACTGCGATCCCCGCGTCTGGCCGATCAAGGATCCTGTCGTATATAAGAAATACCTGAAGACACTCTCGGAACTGGTCGTCTGGCTCCTTCGGGAAAACTACAATGTGGCGCTTGTCACTACGCAGATTCGCATGGACAGAGCCCCGCTTCAGGAGCTGAAGGAAATGGTGCTGAAAGATGCTCCACCGGGAACCGCGGAACGCCTCTCCGAGCCGGAAGTTCAGACAATCGATCAGTTCCTTTCGTTCGCATCGCGGCTTGATTTGTTTGTCAGTTCGCGCCTGCATGGCGTCGTGCTTCCGCTTCTCATGAACACTCCGGTACTCGCATTCTCTCACTCGGAGAAGATCGATTCACTGATGTCGGATATGGGTCTCTCAGAATACTGCGTGAATATTGAGTGCGACGATGCCGACCAATTGTCCAAGCGAATTCTCGCCATCGAATCGAACCAAGAAATGCTCCGAGAACGTATTCGGGAAAAAGTAACCGAGTATCAAGCGGCCCTGCGAGAACAGTACGATCGAGTCTTTCGATCGTAGGTCCCGCTGGCTGGCGCCTCTCCGCGACAGTCTCCGCGGTAGCGAACTTGCCGCCCGGTGACAACACACCGGGGTGAGGATAAGACACAGCCGCCCCTGTGCCGCGAGAGAGCTTGCTATACTCGGAGATGACTGGAGATCGCGCCGTGACTGCCAGCACTCCCCTGAACCCGCGCTATGAACTTGTCCTGCGGCCGCACAAAGGCTGGCAGCCGGTGGACCTCCGCGAGATCCTGGCAGGTCGGGAATTATTTCGATTCCTCGTGTGGCGCGACATCAAGATTCGCTACAAGCAAACGCTGTTTGGCGGTCTCTGGGCAGTTTTTCAACCTCTCTTCGCCATGCTGATTTTCACGGTTTTTTTCAACCGGCTCGCGGGGATCAAGGCGGACGGACCTCCGTATCCCCTGTTTGCGTACTCCGGTCTGGTGCTCTGGACTTTCTTTGCTAATGCTGTTTCGATGTCGAGCAACAGTCTGGTCGGAAACCAGACGCTGGTCTCGAAGGTTTATTTCCCGAGAGTATTCATTCCGCTTGCGAGTATCGGGGCGTTGGTGCTGGACCTATTCATCGGAGTTCTTCTGTTGCTCGTGATGATGATCTACTACCGCTGGCAGCTGCCCCTCAGTGCGCTCCAGGTTCCCTTTTATGTTCTCGGCACGTTGCTGGCTTCCAGCGGGCTCGGGCTGATTCTTTCCGCCTTAAACGTGCGGTTCCGTGATGTGAAATACGCGGTGCCGTTCTTCGTACAGATGGGAATGTTCGTGAGCCCGGTAATCTATCCCATCAGTTACGTCCCACCTCGCTATCAGCCTCTTTTGGGACTTAATCCGATGACCGGCATGATTGTCGGCTTCCGCCACGCGGTGCTCGGCGGACCCACCGACTGGATGCTCGTTGCCGCGTCAGGAGCGACGAGTCTGCTTCTATTCGGCGGCGGCCTTCTGGTGTTCCGCCGCATGGAGCGCCGCTTCGCGGATATTATTTGAATGGCACCCGTCATCGAAGCTGTTTCTCTCTCGAAGAAATTCCGCTTGGGCGCGCAACGCCGAGACGATAGTTTCCGGGAATTTCTCGTCCACAGTGCGCGCACGACCTGGCGCGGTCTCCGCTTCGCTTCCAAAAACGGCGTGAATTCTTCCCATTCAGACTGGATGTGGGCTCTTCAGGACGTGAACTTCGGCATTCAGCCGGGAGAAGTCGTCGGAATTATCGGTGCGAACGGGGCAGGCAAGAGCACCCTCCTCAAAATTCTTTCCCGGATTACCGATCCCACCGATGGCTATGTCCGACTGCGAGGCCGCGTCGCCAGCCTTCTCGAAGTCGGTACCGGCTTTCATCCGGATCTCACGGGGCGGGAAAATATCTATCTGAACGGCGTAATGCTGGGCATGACGAAAGCGGAGGTCGAATCCAAATTCGACGAGATCGTAGCTTTCGCGGAGCTGGAAAAGTTTCTCGATACGCCTGTAAAGCGCTATTCCAGCGGCATGTATGTCCGCCTGGGTTTCGCCGTCGCCGCGCACCTAGACCCTGAGATCCTGATCGTGGACGAAGTCCTGGCTGTTGGAGACATGGCCTTCCAGAAGAAGTGCCTGGGGAAAATGGGGGAATTCGGGGAGAGCGGGCGTACCATCTTGTTCGTCTCGCATAACCTCCGCGCGATCTTGAGCCTGTGTCAGCGGGGCATCGTTCTGGAAAAGGGCCGGTTAACCTTCGACAGCGACGCCAAGAGCGCCGCGGAGTACTACGCTCACGCGGTCGCCGGCGAAAAGACCGAGAGCCACGCCTCAAGCTTCGACCTGAGCGCTGTGACGGGGCGAGCGTCGCAGTACAAGCCGTGGCTGCGCAAGCTGGAAGTCTTCATCGATGGCGGAAAGCCCTTCAGCGGTGAATTGCAGATTGGCGGGGTCATGCGGTTCCACATCGAATTTGAACTGCCTTCCGCCACCTCTAATTTCGACGCGCGCATCAATTTCGTTGATTTATACGGCCAGGTGATCTTTGCGGCGAGAAGCAGCTTTGAACCGAATCGAGACTGGGGCGAGCGATCCGGGGTACAGCACCTGGTTTGTGAAATCCCCCGCCTGCCGTTGACTCCGGGAGACTATCGCATCGACATCGCCCTCGTTGTGGACGATAGGTGTGTGGACTATGTGGAGGTTGCGTGCCGCCTGCGCGTTGTCGATTTCGATTATTATGGGACGGGGCGCATACCCTCCACAGGATTCTTTGTAAACGATCAGCGCTGGCGATTGGGCTGAGACCGGCCGCCCGACTACCGGTGGTCGCTCAGTTTGGAATGGGACGTTTCGGTCGCTTCCACTAGTCGCGCGATCGTGGGCTTCTTACAGGGGGATATCGAAAGAAACCAATTGCTAGCCAGGCCAGATGCCTCAGACTTTCCCAGCCTCCGGGCCGAAATACATCTCGCCCTTCTGTCCGCACGATCCAATACATCTCCCGGGCCATTTTTGAGTCCCCCTGCCAAATGTACTTCGCGAACAAAGCTCCCTTCCCGACCATATACGATCGCCTGATGGCCCTGCGCTCTTTCTCAGTACGTCTACCATGTGCGTGAGATACGAAAAGAGTGGGTTCGTACACAATCAGTTCGCCGGCCTTCCAGATCCGGTAACAAAAATCCAGATCTTCGGCGGCTCCAATCCAGGCGCCCGGGCCAAATAACGGATCGTATAATCCATGTTTTTCGATCAGCGCGCGCCGTACGGCAAAATTGCAGCCGATAAACAGATTACACGAATCGATCGGCGAGCTTAACTTCGCTCGCTCTTCTTTCCGGCGAACACCGACCGGCAAGTCCTCCGGATCGCGCAGTTCAACGCGCCCGCAGATTCCTCCCAGATCAGCGTTGGAAGAAAATTCCCGGCAAATTACGGAGAGCCAGTCTCTCCGGGGCAGTATGTCGTCATCGAGAAAAGCGATTATTTCGCCGCGCAACATCTTGAACCCCGCATTCGCGGCGCGGCTCTTGTTTGCTACAGGCAACGCGGCAAAACGCAGCGCAGATTTGAAAGCCCTCTCCATCTCACGGCAAACCTTCGCTGTGTCTTCGCTCTTCGAGCCATTGTCCACAACTAGAACTTCGTAAGCGGCCCCTGGAGGTACGTCGAGGGAGGCGATCGCTGTAAGAGTTTCTCTCAACTTTTCGGGCCGGTCTTTTGTGCAGATCAGGATGCTGATCAACATACTCGGCCCGCGATGAAGTCCAGATCCGAGCAGGCTGAACACGACTTTCTTGCGGCAGAATGGTACTCACGCTTGGCAGCTTGCCGGCGGGTGCGCTGCCGGTGACTCGTAAGCGGTCTAGCAGCCATCGCTTGCAGCGCTCTTGGCGCGTGCCGGCAAAGAAGCGCCTAAGCTCGTTTTGAGCATCGCGGAGACGATTCCGCGCAGACCGCAAAGGCGCAACGCGGCCTGCAGCAGTCGCGTCGAATCCCGGAATTCGCGCGCACGCAAAGCTGAATTCGCCCTCCAGATTAGTCCTCGCGCCATTTCGACGCGTACCGCCAATCCGATGCTTCCCGAGGCGATAGACCGGATTCTCACTATCAGGTTGGGTCCAGCGATCAGAGGATCACCGCTAGTATAAGACGCGAGCCGGTGCAACATCTCTCGCTCCGGCGTCGAGAGCGGACGCCGGTCCAGCGAAGCCGTCAGCGCATTTTTGAGATCGTCCAACATCTCGTCATACAGCATCTTCTTGCCCATGATCACCATGCGCTCGAGATACGCGCGCCGCGTGTCGAGCGTTTGAGCCCCATCGCCCGCGGACGACTTCGGCAGGTAGTCACTCAGGGGCAATTCCTCACGGAGACTTTTGAAAGTGGGCATCATGTATTCTCGCCATTTCGTCTCCACCTGGCGCGCGTCGATCGATGCTGCGGCTGTACCCCGCGCCCCGGGGTGGTAGCGTCGGTAAATTGTCGGGCCGCTAACCCTCGCGCACCGGAAATTCCTGGCCAACCGCAGCGCCATTTCATAATCCTGGCTGCGAATTAAATCGGCGCGAAACGGACCGAGCCTCTTGTAGCATGCAGTACGAACGAGAATCGTAGGGTGAACCAAAAAGCATTCTTCCATCAAACGAATGAGGAATTCCCCGGTAGAGAAATCGGGCAGAGGCATTTCGCCGCCTGGATTAATGTGCCCATCCTCCGGCCGGGACGTTGATTTTATGTAACTGCTGTAGGTCCAACCCAGGCAGGGATCGCTTTCGAGCAGAGTGACATGGCGGCCGAGCGCATCCGGGAGAGCTACGTCGTCGTCGTCCATGATCCAAAGATAATCGCCCGTCACGGACGGTATAACGGTGTTCAACGCATTGGCCTTGCCGCGGTTCTCTGTTTCGAGATACTCAAGTCGTCCTCGAAACTGCTCCACGACTGATCGTGTATTATCCGTTGATCCGTCATTGATGACCACCACCTGGCTCGGCGCCAAAGTTTGATTAAGTACACTTTCAATGGATTCGGCCACGTATTGGGCCCGGTTAAACGTCGGGATTACAACCGAGACGCGCCCGTGAGTTCGGGGCGCTTCCGCCGTTTCTACGTGGTCCAGTGGACTCACGGGGTGAGGCACCGCCACCTAGGCCGACGGAGGCTTGGATCCGTATTCCAATTTGGATGGAGAGGCATGTCGCCCGCTCAACAGATATTTCGCAGCAACCTTGAAATCCTCAGGTAGCCCGCTGCCCCATCGCCACAAGCAAATCCGCATTTTCGCATAGCAATGCATTCTCTCGCTCCAGCTCAGCGGGGCTCGGTGAATTGCTGCGAGATAGCCCAGGAAGAACTGCCAGCGCGGGAACGCAAGGTATCCATTCTTGCCGGGATCAAATACGACCATGCGATCGTACGGCGACGGATATTTCTGAGACGATATGTCATGAAAGCGTCGAAAGAACAGATGCTCCGGGAGCTCAACCCACGGGCCATAAAGCGCCAGTTCTCCGAGAAACACCACGTCCGAGTCCGGATACATGCCAAAGCACTTCGTGTGCTTCAAGACGCTCGAGCGCATTAGCCCGAACGCCGCATTGCACATGCGAATATTCCACAGGACATGAGCGAAGCGATCTCGAGGGAGAACGAACGGAAGATCGAGCATATCCTCGTAATCCCGGATGCGCTCGCCGTTTTCATCAACCAGCGTTGTCTTCGGATAACACAGAACAACCTCAGGCCTCTTGTCCAGAACCTCCACACAACGCTCGATCAGCTCCGGTGCGCACAAATCGTTTCCGGCCGACCACCGGAAATACTCGCCCCGCGCGAAAGAAAACGCCAAATTGAAATTCTTGGGAGCGCCAATGTTGCTGGCGTTGCGATGGTACCGAATCCGCGCATCACACGCCGCGTACGTCCGACAGATCTCTCCGGTCCGGTCGGTCGAGCAATTGTCCGTGACAATTAGCTCGAAGTCCCGGTATGTCTGGGCGAGAAGCGCGTCGAATGCCTGAGTGAGAAATCGCTCGGCATTGTACAGGCATATGGCGATGCTGACGCGAGGCGCCTTGTTATCGGTTGCTGTCATACAATTGCTGCTCGCTGATGCCTGTCCGCAGGCTGGCCGAAATCCGCCCTCAATTCCAAAGTTTATATCAGGCGCTCTGTTTTACAGGACCAGTTTCCGGCAATAGAATGCTTCGGCAAATTTCTCCGGACTTTTCGATTCGACGCCGCGAATGCGCAACAACGCTCGGAGCGTGTCCTCGGTCAGCCAGTGTTTGTTCTTCTGCGATTCGTAGGCTGCCAGTATGAACTTAGTCTTTCGGCCGCACAACGAATCCCGAAGACTTACAAAGACATTCGGCGCGCCGAGATCGCCGTCATATTTCGGAATTTCGTATTCCAGAATCAGGTGATTGCGGAACGAATTCCACGTCAATTCGCAAATCACACGATGGTCTTGATGGAGATCATCGCGATAGTGGGTAAATATCAGATCCGGAGAGAACGCCTTCTTCAACGCTTCGAACGTGTCCTTTATCTTCGCTCCGATATGTGGAAAGTAGCCATCGCGAAAATTCTTGATCACGATTTTATTCCGGGAGGATTTCAAAAAAAGCTTCGCAGACTTCTCTGCTTCGCGCTTCCGCCGCGGCGTTGAGCTAAATACCAGCCAATAAAACTCGAGATCGGGATATTTCTCTAGAAGCCGCAGGATGGTCCCGCCGCACCCAATTTCAATGTCGTCGCAGTGAGCCCCAAGGCACAGGATCTTGCGCAACGGGCGCGCCTTGCTGCCCAAGACCGCGCTAAGCATGGCGGTCGCTCAAAGGCACCCGCCGGGGTTTGCTCGCAACCGGTTCAGCCGCCGAAGGGGCTGCGCTCTCTTTCTGCGCGATCGGCTTCTTCCACACTTCCCATGGAGCGTCCCCACGTTCGAACAGGTCGTCCAACTGCTGTTTGTCTTTAAACGTGTCCATGGCAGCGAAAAAGCCATCGTACTCGTAAGCCGCCAGTTGCTTCTCCTTTATCAATCGCTGGAACGGCTGAGATACGAGTTCCTCTCCGGGTTTGATGTATTTGAAAATGTCCTGTTTGAAAACGAAGAGTCCCCCGTTGATCCGGATATCGGAACTCGTCAATTCTTTGATCTCGGTCACCGATCCGCCCGGGGCGGTGCGCACTACGTGATAGCTTAGGCTGGGCCTCACGCTCACAAACGACGCGACGCGGTCCTGCTTGCGCGCAAACTCCAGGTACTCTGGAAACGGAAGATTGGTCAGGCCGTCGCAGTAGTTCGCCAAGAACAGCTCGTCGCCGGCCACGTATTTTTCAATCGCTCGAAGGCGCTGCCCAACGTTTGAATTGATTCCTGTATCAGTAAATGTGATGTTCCAATCGTGAATATCGCTATTTGCAAGCTGTAAATTCTTGCCACCCTGCGAGAACACGAAATCGTTCGAGAGGCATTCGTTGTAGTTCAAAAAGTACTGCTTGATGAGATCACCGCGATACCCAAGGCACAAGATGAAATCCCGATGCCCGAAATACGCGTAATAGTTCATCACGTGCCAGAGTATCGGGCGATAGCCGATCGGCACCATGGGCTTCGGAATGTGTTCCGCGTAGTCTCGCAACCGTAGCCCGAGCCCTCCGCAAAACAGCACGACTTTCATTCGGAAACCCCTCCCTTACGAAGCAGACAGAAAATCGCAATGCAGGCCCATCTTTTCGACATCTTGCCGGACCTCTTTTTCATACGTCGGGTTAGTCACGACCACAACGTCTGGGCGGTACTCCTGCAAAAACTTCGGCGCCACCACCTGCTGTCCGGTGCCGGGCACATAGCCGCCCTGCCGAGACGGATTGATATCCACGATATAAGAGATACTTCGGCTCGCCTGAACAAAATTCAGGAAGTTGATCCCCCGGCCTCCCGCTCCCCAGGCGATGGCGCGCTTGCCTGACTTCTCGATGCGATCGAGTTGCACCTGCCATTCCCCGATCTTCTGCCGAAGTCCTTTGGAGAATACTTCGACGTCCTCCAAAATGGATGACCCGCTCGCGCTGCTCGGCGTGGAGGAGCGCCGAGATTCCCGCCCCGGATTCGCTTCAATTTGAAGATATTGGCCGTCCACATAACATGGTCGAGCGGCGATCACATCGAACCCGCTGACCAAAAACAGTCGAGTAAGAGCCTCCGCCGTGAAAAACGAGTAGTACTCATAGATTAGTTGCCAAATGCTCTGACGGCTAAAAATCAAAGCGCCGTTCACGACCTCGAAATATAGAGGCGTCTTCCGATTCTCGCCGATTACGCGCCGCACGAGTTGCACAACACGCTTTGGATTCTCAATCGCGTGCAGAGCCTGCCGGCAGCAAATGAAATCGCATTCCAAATTTAGAAACTTCTCCGAAAGCGTGTCGCGAATGAATGTGATCGAAGTCGAGCCAGTTTTCTCAGTGCCGGTCCGCTCCACGACTGGATCGATCCCAATCCCATTGTTATTGCCCATCTGGCAAATCATTCTCAGAAAATGTCCCGTGCCGCAGGCGACTTCGAGAATCGTCTTTCCATGAAGTTGATAATCGTCGATGAGCCGCTTCGCTAGCCCCTCAAGAAACGTCTGATATACGGGCGAATGGTGAAGAGAAATCTCGTATCCGAGAACGTATTCATGCTTGCCGGACTCGTAGCCTCGATTCCAAATGTAGGTGCAGTCCCCGCAAACCGAGAGCTTCAAGTCGCCCTTGGGCGCTTTCAGCGCGTCCTCGCGAGTCGCGCACAACGCGCCAACCGTCACCGGGATATCGCCAATCTCCAGAAAGTCGTGGATGCGAGTCGACCCGCAGACTGGGCATTTGCTCTGTGCGCGAATTGAGGTCAAATCCGTCGTTCTCCTCTCATCCGAAAACCTTCACGCGCGGGATCGGAACGACGAATTTTCCGCCCCACTCCCGAATGAAGCCATTCTGCTGCATGATTTCCTGCTGGAGGTTCCACGGCAGGATCAGGAGATAATCCGGCTTCGTTTGCCGGATTCGATCGGGTGCATGAATCGGAATGTGTGTCCCCGGCAAAAACTTGCCGTGCTTATACGGATTGCGATCCACGGTATAATCAAGAAAATCCGTGCGAATGCCGCAGTAATTCAATAGCGTGTTCCCCTTGCCGGGAGCGCCGTAGCCGGCGATGCTTTTCCCCTCTCGCTTTGCACCGATGAGAAATTCCAGAAGAGCGCGCTTCGTCTCTTTGACTTGCTTGGTGAACGAGCTGTAGAGATCCAGGTGACTGACCCCGGCGGCCTCTTCACGCGCGCGAAGGTCTTCGACCCGCGCCGTCACCGGCTTCGTTCCATCCTCCGCGTGGCAAGCATAAATCCGCAGCGACCCGCCATGCGTGGGAATCTCATCGACATCGAAAAGTCTCATGTCGTGCGCTGCAAAGATCTTCTCCGAGGTAAAAAATGAAAAGTAAGAGAAGTGCTCGTGGTAAATAGTGTCGAACTGATTCTCCTCGATCAGCCGCAGCAGATGCGGGAACTCCATCGTAATCACACCGCTCGGCTTGAGCAGAATCTTCATTCCGGCTACGAAACTGTTAAGGTCCGGCACCTGCGCGAGAACGTTGTTCCCCAGCAGTAGATCAGCGCGCTTGCCCTCGGCCGCCAACTCTGCCGCCAGGTCTTCATTAAAAAACTTGACCAGCGTCGGCACGCTTTTCTCCACCGCCACCTTCGCCACATTTGCGGCCGGCTCAATCCCAAGCACCGGCACTCCGCGGGCAACGAAATATTGCAAGAGGTAGCCGTCATTGCTCGCAAGCTCTACCACCTGGCTTGCTGCGCTCAGGCCGAACCGCTTGATCATTTCGTCCGTGTAATTCTTCGCGTGAGCGAGCCAGCTCTCCGAATACGAGGAGAAATAGGCGTACTCTTCGAAAATAGCGGCCGCGCTCACGTATTGCTGAAGCTGGACCAGGAAGCACTCGTCGCAGACATAGACATGGAGCGGATAGAAGATTTCTCCTTGATTCACCTGGTCCGCGCCCAGATAACTCTCGCAGAGCGGCGACATCCCCAGGTCCACGAACGTGTGCGTCAATTCACTCGCGCAGAATCGGCAGCAGTTCTGATCCGCCACCGGAGACTCGTTGGTAGTCCGGGAAACCGCTAAACGCGTCTCTCGGCCGCCTCCAAGATGCGCGCCCTCTCTCTTCGCTCCCGCGGGGCCTCGCGCGGCCACAACATTCATATTTCTGACCACCATCATTGCTTCAGCTCCGCCGGGGATGGGAAGTCGCGAGAAATTCCGCATCGCTCAATTGAATTTGCGGAAAACCGGCTTCACCGGACGGCCCACCAGGTACTTCTCGGCGCCGTCCTCGAGGGCCTTCCGATAAACATCCAGCGCCTCGCCGATCGCCTCAATCGTCCGGTCTATGTCCTCGTCTGTATGAGAATAGCTGACCACCAGCGACGGCGCTAGCAGCCCCCGCCGGATGGTTTCCTGCAAGAAAAGAGCGCGATACGACTGCGACGGATGCTTTTCCGGATCCAGCGTCGCGTAAATCATGTTTGGCTCTTTGCCCAAGACTTCGAAATAACCTTCCACATGATTTTCGCGGATCGTCTGGCTGATTCCCTTCCGCAGCCGCTCACCTTGCCTGTAGAGGCGCTCAACGACTCCTTCAGTCTTGTAAATGCGCATGGTCTCGATGGCCGCCGCCAAACAGTGGTTCTCGGCGCCATGCGTAAGCGAGAGCAGGAAGACGCGCTCGTGCGGATGTTCAATCCCGCCGCGCTCCATGATCTCGCGCTTCCCCACCAGCGCCCCGACTGAAAATCCATTGCCGATGCACTTTCCGAATGTCGAAAGGTCCGGCGTGATCCCGTAATACTTCTGCGCGCCGCCAAGATGCCAGCGAAATCCCGTGATCATTTCATCGAGGATGAACACTGCACCGTTCTCTTTGCAAGTTCTCTGCACGTCGGAAAGAAATCCCGGCAATGGCTCAACGGCAGTCGCCGCCTCCATGATCACGCAAGCGATCTTCTCGGGATGGTGCTCGAACAGATTCCGCAGGCTTGCAATATCGTTATAGTGGAACTGCAGGGTGAGATCCTGGGTGGCTTTCGGAATCCCAGCAGACATTGCCGTGCTTCCAATGAACCAGTCATCCACCGAGAAGAAAGGCTGGTCACACCGTGCAATGAGGTGCCGGCCGGTGTAAGCTCGTGACAGTTTCACCGCCCCGCTCGTCGCGTCCGAGCCGTTCTTACCGAACTTCACCATCTCCGCGCTTTCAATCAGCCCCGCCAGTTCGTCGGCGCATTCCAATTCAATTGGCGCCGGCCGCGTGAAATTATTCCCTAGCAGCATCGCCCGGTACGCCGCTTCCACCACAGGCTTGTATGCATGGCCAAGCCCCACCGCGCGCAAGCCCATTCCGTACTCAATGAATTCGTTGCCGTCCACATCCCACACGTGGCATCCCTGCCCCCGCGCGATGAATCCCGGCGCAAGCACCGGATACTGATCGTCGCCTTTGGCGTAAGTGTGCGCGCCTCCAGGAATACGCGCGTGCGCCTTCGGCTGCAGCGCTTTGGACTTTTCAAATTTCATCTGTGTTTCTTCACTCGTTCGCGACGCCACCGTAACTGTTCTCCTCTGAATTCATCGCACCCGCGTAACTACTTCGGGTTCGCTACGCCCCCGGTCGTAGGAGCGCGGCTTGCTGCGCCCACCAAACTGAGTCCATTTCCGAAACCATCCACGAGCGACGCTCGAGTCTCACGTCTGCCTCTTCAGCAGCCGATGCTGCTCAAGATCGCGCGCCGCTCGCTGAAGCTGATCGAACTTCATTCCCGATCGTTCCGCAATATCGAGCAAACTATGCGCTCCATCCGATTGATTCAGCACCCACAACATGGCCATTTCCCGCGCTTCCGCATCCACGTGCCCGCCGATATTTCGATAAAGCCCGCGCTTCCCCAACTGCGGCTCGCCCTTAGGACTCTGATTCACGTATACGCGGTTTTCCTCAAGAACGCCGAGCACGGCGAAAATCTTGCCGAATGAATCGCCGAGCGAAGCAGGCAACACGAAATTCAGATCGTCTTCCGAAGTGTGATACTCGGGAAATTTCCCATGATGCGTTCGCGAAATACATCCCACAGCCAGATCAAACGCTGGAGAGCAATATTGCCGCTCGTCGTACCCATACGGCGAGAAATCCCGTACCGCAAAGGCGTTCCCAGAGTGCTGCAGCACTTGCACGACGGCGCGATCGATTTCCGCGTTGCCTCTCCGGCTGCGCTTATAAGACATCTCGCCGCGATCGCCCAGGCACGCCAACACCAATCCGTGCCGGATCCGGCGCGCCGCGCCTTCATTCCGGCTGAGCCACGTGATCGATCCAATCGTCCCCGGAATAAACAAGAAACGGTACGAATACCGCCTCGAAGCCCCAGCAAGAGTTTTCGCAAGATACGTTGCAATCGAAACGCCGGATAGATTGTCGTTGCACAGCGAAGGATGGCAGGAGTGGCACGAAATCAGAATCTCGTCCGATGTCTCACCGGTTAGGAAATATTCGCCGTAAGTCAGCGATCCATTCTCAAGCGAGGAATCGATACAAACTTCGTATTCGCCTTCAGGAAGCTTCTGCAATTGATTATGGCTGAGACAAAATCCCCAATTCTCCTTGTAATACGAAGTGCGATACGGAACCCAATCCGGCCGGTCCGGCAGGCTGAAAAGATGCTCCTTCAATTCCGCCAACGGCATCTTCCGCGAAATCGGCACGCTGTAATTCAGCACGTGCAGATTGGAGCGCTGGAAATCGATCACGCGCTCTCCGCGCGAATTCTTCACATACGCATCGCGAATATTCCATTCCCGCGGCACAGTCCAATCGAACACCTGCGTCCCGGTAGGAACTTCATACACCGTCAGCGGAATCTGCTTCTGCAGCAGCGCCACCGTCTGGCGAAATCCATTGCCGGTAATGCTCCGGCAAATCGGATACAGATCCGCAATCAATTCGTAGATCTGCCGTCCGATCTCCGCCGGATCAATGCCCGGCCCGAGATCAAAGACGCTCGTCAACGCCGTCTTTGCACCCCGCTCAGCGGAAGTCCGGGTAGTTTTTGTCGCGCTCATTGATGATTCTTTCATCCGAGGGCCAACTAATGCCGAAAGCCGGGTCATTCCAGCGCACGCCTCGCGCGTGTTCGGCCGAATACACCTGCGACATCTGGTAGAAAACTTCGGTATCGTCCTCAAGCGTCTGGAACCCGTGCGCGAAATCCCGCGGGATATACAGCATTCGGCGATTCAAAGCCGTCAGCTCGATGCCAATACTCTTTTTGAACGTAGGCGACCCACTCCGCAAATCAATGATCGCGTCGTAGAACCCACCCATCGTGCACCGCACCAGCTTCGCCTCTTCAAAAGGCGCCGCCTGGTAGTGCATCCCGCGCAGCGTCCCTTTTCGCCGGTTGAAAGAAATATTGCACTGCGCAATGCGCATCTCCAAACCGTGCTCGGCGAATTCCTTCTCGCAGAATGTCCGCGCGAAGAATCCCCGATCATCCTCGCGTCGATCCGGCTCAATCACAAACGCGCCCTTCAAAAATGTCTCGGTGAATATCAATCCTTGCCTCGTCCGGCCGGTGAATCTCCCCAGCGCCCGCGCTTCAGACGCGGCTCGGCGTCTGCCACCGGAGGTTGGCGTCAAGCTGCTCCGTCGCCAGCAGCCGCCGGATATGGTCAATCCGCTTGTAACGCGGCCCCTCAAAATCCTCAAGCTTCAAATCCGCGTCCTTGCAGGCCTTGTAAAGTTCCTGCGCGCCCATCCGCACGTTCCAGCGCGGCTTGAAATTCGGCAGCAGCCGCTTGATCTTGCTGAAATCCACCCGGTAGCATCGCGTGTCCGGCCCGCCATCCGGCGAATATTCGATCCGGCAACCGGGCACTGTCTGCCGCACAATCTCCGCCATATCCCGAATCTGGTAGTTCTCCTCCGTGATCCCCACGTTGAACGCCTGATTGTGAATAACTTCGCGCGGCGCCTCCAGCGCAGCCAGAAATGCCCGGCAAATATCCTCGATGTGCACCATCGGCCGCCAAGGCGTCCCGTCGCTCTTGATCAACACCCGCCCGGTCGTCATGGCCCAAGCCACGAGATTATTCAGCACGATATCGAACCTTAAATACGGCGACACTCCGTAAGCAGTCGTATTCCGCAAATAAGTCGGGCTGAAAGTCGCATCCGCCAGCGGCGCCATTTCTTTTTCCACCAGCACTTTCGAATGTGCGTAAGGCGTCACCGGATTGAAAGTCGCTTCCTCAGTCAAAAATTCCTGCCCCGCCGCTCCATACGTGCTGCAGGAAGACGAGAAAATGAATCGCCCCACGCCAGCCTGTTTCGCCAATTGCGCCAATCGCACCGACGCCTTGTAATTAATGTTATAGGTCAACTCAGGATTGATATCCCCAAGCGGATCGTTCGAAAGCGCCGCGAGATGAGCCACCGCGTCGAATCCCTTCAGATCGGACAGCTCCACGTCGCGGATATCTTTCAAAACGCTGGGAACGTTAGGCACGGTCCCGCAAAACAAACTCTTCGCGTAAAGATCGGTGTCCAACCCGACGACTTCGTGCCCCGCGTCCTTCAAAATCTGAACGAGCAGAACGCCAATGTAACCATGATGTCCGGTAACTAGAACGCGCATTCGATTCTTCACCCTGAAGTCCCCGAGATAACGCCTGTTGCACGATCCCCAGCTCGACCCTCGCTCGAAAGCTCAGTAAAACTGTGTCTACGGATCAATCCCCGCCTCAAACTGCGGAGTGTGCCGCAGGCACACCAACCCGTAAAACCTTCGAAATGCAGCAGGTCGCTTTCCATCGGGCTCGCCCGACAAGATCCATAAAGCTATATTTTTCAGTAACATAATAGAAGCCAGGAACGCGAACCCGGATTGGGAAAGCCCGCTACGGTCAAACGGACCAAAAAACTTACAAACTCCGGAAATCCCTTTCGCCGGATTTAGGCATCCGCTTTGTAATTTTCGACCCGATTTCCACAGGTCTTTGATACACTTTCCGGGCTTTTCGGCCCTCGAGACGCGCGTCCCCAGCAACGCTGCGCCTGTTACAAGTTTTCAGTATAAGAGAACCGGAGTTGTTGCGTTCGAGAATCTGGGCCAGTGATACGTGCTCGTTATCCCGACACTGCGTTTCACCGGCGCTGACTCCAGCAGGCGTGGCCCGCGATCGGAAATTTCCCGATCGAACAACTCTGAAGTCTCGTAAGGAATCGCTCTCAAGTGATTCATTCGACTCACTTACTCTATCGCGTATGGCGCCATGCCAGACCGTCGGTTAGACTCCAAAGTCGGGCCGCTGTCACGACGGGACCCGGTCTGGCAGGGGGAAAAAACCGCGTGCGGGTCTCGACGAATCCATTCGAGAACGGTGTAGACAAAGCACGCCCACGCATTCCCCAGGCAGCGCGGAGTGTACTGTCGAATTGGCTCACCTACGTCGTCAGTGGTATAGTCAGCTTTTTCCTTTCCCCTTTTATCGTCCGCCATCTTGGAAATTCAGCCTACGGCATCTGGGTCCTGCTGGTCTCCCTAACCGGCTATTTGGGCTTTCTCGATTTGGGGATTCGCGGCGCGGTTACTCGCTACATTGCCAGATTTCATGCCGAAGGCAATCACGAGGAAGCCTGCCGCACGGTTTCCTCCGCTTCCGGACTTTTTCTGGTCGGAGGGTTCGGCGCCCTCGTCGTTTCAGCTGCGTTCGCCCTTTTCGCCGTTCCCCATTTCGATATCCCTCCCGCCTACTTCCGCGCCGCTCAATTCGTCGTCCTGATCGCCGGCGCCAACGTCGCCATATCGTTAATTAGCGGAGTTTT
Organism: uncultured Acidobacteriota bacterium; assembly: GCA_963841235.1. Lineage (GTDB taxonomy): Bacteria > Acidobacteriota > Terriglobia > Acidiferrales > UBA7541 > Palsa-147. The sequence continues at coordinate 199,774 of CAWJBU010000011.1, forward strand.
CGGTGGAATTCTCGTGGGTCTACAGCGATTCGAGCTGCACAACTCAATCGCTCTGGTGAGCACCGGCCTGCGCGCTACGGCCATCATCTTCGCGCTCAGATCCGGCCGCGGTCTGATTACTCTGGCCCTGATTCAATTGGGAGTCACCGTCGGCGAATTGCTCCTCGGCTTCCTCTTCAGCCGGAAACTCTATCCGGAGCTGCACTTTGCGGTCGGCCACCTGTATCGCGCCCATGTTGCGCTCATTTTCTCCTTCGGAATCTTCGCCTTGCTCCTACAAGCCTCGAACTACTTGATCTATTACACCGACGCGATGGTGATCGGCAGCTTCCTGCCCGTCAGCATGATCACCTTCTTCGCCATCGCGGGCAATCTCACTATATACGCCCGCGATCTGGTCGGCGGCTTCAGCCGTATCATGACTCCGATGGTCAGTAAGCTGGAAGTCGAAGGCGACGCTGAAGAGTTGCGCGATACGGCCTTAAAAGCCGCGCGCTATTGCGCCATCGCTATCCTCCCGGTTTTCCTGACCTTTATCATCCGCGGCCACTCTTTCATCGAGCTTTGGATGGGCTCCTCCTACGCAGACTTGTCCGGTCACGTACTTTGGATCTTAAGCGTCCCCTGGTTCTTCGCCGCCGGCGCCGCCGTTTTCTCATCCGTTATGCTCGGCATGAGTCGCCACAAGCCGGTCGTGCCGGTGGCCATCGCCGAAGGTTTGTGCAACCTGACGCTGAGCATCATTCTGGTGAAAAAGATCGGGATTGTCGGCGTTGCCTGGGGTACCGCTATTCCAAATATTGCGGCAAACGTGTTTTTCTGGCCTTGGTATGTTCGCAAGACGCTCGGTATTCCGATTCGCGAATACGCCCGTACGGCCTGGCTATTGCCGACTCTCTCGCTAATCCCGTTCGCGCTCTGCAGCTACTTGGTAGGCCGGTTTTCACCCGCGCCGACGCTCTTGATATTCTTCGTGCAAGTTGCTGCTCTACTTCCCGTCGGCGCGCTCGGCGCCTGGTATATCGGCCTGACTCGCAACGAGCGGGACGCCTATGCGCCTCACATGATGGCGCCGCTCTTCCGCGCTATCCGCCGGACGTAGCCACTGGCGATCGACAACTGAATCTATGCAAAGGAGAAATGCCGTTCCGGAATCAGGTGCCGCGGTCACTGCGCCCGCATGTCGCTTGCGCGTCCCGCGTACTCATACCCTGTCCGTTGTTTTTTCCAATCGGTCTAGTGGGATTTCCGGCAGGAAATTCCCTGCATTCCGGGATGATTCCTGTTCCATCTCTCCGATCAACGCTTCCATGGTCTGAAATTCGAAATCGCGCAGCAATCCGCGCAGCTTCGTTTCCAGCCCGCGCAAACCGAGATAATGCCGCATCCGCGCCGTCACGCTTCCCTTCATCCGCGGCTGCTCGGGATCAATCTCCCACGGGTGCACGTAAACGCACGCCGGCTGCCCTTCCTGCTCGTTCAGAAATCGGATTCCCCACCGCGTATACCAGTAAGGCAGCAATCGCAGATATGCTCCGCCGCCAAAAGGAGATCTCGCACCGCCCAGGGACAGCGTCGGCATCGGAAACTCAACGATCGTCCCCCGCGCCGTCGGCACGCGGAACGGCGTCCGCGGCCCCCGCGGCATTCCATAGTTCGGATGATCCACCGGAAAGATGCTCGAGTCGTAGCCGAAACCAAGCTCCGCCAAAATCTCAAACGCCCACAGCGATGCCTGCGTTATCGAAAAACTCGGCGCGCGGTAGCCGATGATTTTCCGCCCGATGATTTGTTCCAGGCGCTCCTTCGCCACGCGCGTATCCTCGCGAAATTCCGCCGCGGTCATCTCGAAAATTCGCCGGTGCTTGTCACTGTGGCAGGCCACCTCGTGCCCGCGCTCAGCAATCTCGCGAATCAATTCCGGATAATTCTCGGCCACAACCCCCAGCGTGAAGAATGTAGCTTTCCGCCCGGCCTCATCCAGCAACCCCAACACCCGTTGCGTGCTCTGCACCACTCGGCTCGCATACTCACCCCACTTCTCACGGTTCACGCTCTCAAACGCGTTGACGTGGTAGTAGTCCTCGAGATCGAAGGTAAGTGCGTTTTTCATTGGAGACAGTTCAGCGAAGTAGCTTCCTGGCAGGCCACGAACAAGTATATCGTCAACAGCGACTGATGTCGCCGCCGGTACCCACCACCGAGCCCAATCATGCAAGCCCGCTTGGCCAACTTACAGGTAGTGGTATCCTTAGCCTCCGTGCGAGACCCGGTCAGCTTTGGCCTGTTAGCAAACGATCTCATCCTGAGGGCATCCGAGAAGGATGCCCGAAGGATCTCAGCGTCAAATCCTAGCAAGCCCGTATGCCAGGACCGACCCGCCGTTAAGTCCCTCATCGCCCCCCACCCATGCGCATCCTAACCTACAGTTCCATCCTCCCCAATTCCCTCCAACCCACCCAAGGCATCTTCACCTTCCAGCGCCTGGGCGCTGTAGCCCGCCGACCCAACAACCACGTAGACTTCATTGCCCCAATCCCGCACTCACCAAGCTGGCTCCCTACTGGCTCTCGTCCGCCGTACAGCCGCATCCCAATCCAAGAAACCATGGACAACTTGCGAATCTTTCACCCCCGCTACGCCCTAATCCCCAAAATCTCCATGGCCTGGCACGGCCGCCTAATGTACCTAGGCACCCACAAAACCGTCGAGCAGCTCCACTGCGAAAATCCCTACGATCTCCTAGACGCACAATACATCTACCCCGACGGCTACTCCGGCGTCCTGATCGCCAAAAAGCTGGGGATCCCGGTAGTCCTCTCCGCCCTCGGCACCGACGTGAACGTCTTCCCCAAATTCAAACGCATAGCCCCAAAGATCCGCTGGGCCCTGAACGAAGCCGACGGCATCCTGGCCGTCTCAAATTCCCTCAAAGCCACCACCGCCACGGCAGGCGCGCCCGCAGATAAAATCCGCGTAATCGGCAACGGCGTAGACACCACCCGCTTCCACCCGCTCGATCGCGCAGAAGCCCGCCGCGCCCTTCGCATCGAAGGCCCCGGCCCATTCGTAATCTCCGTTGGCACGCTAGACCCAAATAAAGGCCACCAATTACTGATCGCCGCCGTAGCCGAACTCATCGGCCGCTACCCAGCCATGAAAGCCTACATAGCCGGAGAAGGGCCCTATCAACTCGCTCTAACCGCCCAAATCCGCGAGAAAAGAATTGCCGATCGAGTAGTGCTAATCGGCAAGCGCCCCCACACCGAACTAAATTCCTGGTTCAACGCCGCCGACGTCTCCTGCCTCCTAAGCGAGCGCGAAGGCTGGCCCAATGTCCTGCTAGAATCCCTGGCCGCCGGCACCCCAGTAATCGCCACCCGCGCCGGAGGCATAGCCGAAGTAATCTCGTCGCCCGCGCTAGGCACGCTGGTCGAACGCAACGTTCCAGCCATCACCGCTGCTCTAGACGCCGCTCTGAAATCCGAATGGGATCGCCCGACCCTAGTAGCCTTTGCCGCCCAACGCACCTGGAACAAGGTAGCCGAAGAAATCGAAGCCTATTTTCTCGCAATCCTAAGCGCGCGCCCGCCCGCGAAACCATAACAACACCCGATAACCCCCAAATTTCACCAACTCCGTCCCAAAGTCCAAAAACGAAGCTCGCGGCTCGGTCACGGTTTTTGTAGCGCCGTTCCCGCTCGCGGGACCGGCATCCGTTGTAACCCCAGCCGCACTCTCACCAACAATCGCAACCGTAACCTCATCCTGCACCCGCTCCCCAACTCGAGGCACAGCAACAATTCGAATTTCGACCTCCCGCGGCAAAATCACCCGGCAACAAAGCCGCACCCGCCGCAAATGCACTGCGCTCGTAACCACCAACACTGATCGAATCTCAGCATGCCGCCCCAAATAACCCGCCAGCGCCTCGATCTCCCGCAACGTCCCGAACCGCCGCACCGCAATCCTCTCCACCTCCGGCGCCCCGCCGCCAAACCCCACAAAAAAATGCCGCTCCGGCGCAGGAATCGAAAGCGCGATCGGAAGCAAATCGAAAGCGACAGGCAATGGCAACTCCTTAAATCGCCGCACCTCAAATCGCGCCACACTAAAAACAATCCGCGGCGCCATCCCAGCCCGAAACAACTTCAACGCAAAGCGCTTCCGCACCAAGCGCCCAGCCATCACAAAAATCAGATCGGAATCCCTGTAGGCGAGGGTCTTCGGACCCTCCCGTCGTTCGGCCCCGTTCAATCTACTCACACTGCGCCACTGGGCAACGCCTCAAGTACTTCGGCCCGCCTTTTCTGGGTACCGCCGGCGTCCCTGCCGGCATCTTACGATCCAAACCGTCAACAATGGCCGTAGTCAACCGCGGATCCACCCTTCGAAAATCTGCGCGCTCTATCCAACGCCTCAAGAAACCAAGCGCGCCCCATTTTCCTCAAGCCCACGCAGTGTAATCTCCAAGCTCAAAATCCGAGCCCATTCCTCGTCAAACGAAAATTCTTGCTGCTGCGCTCGGCCCAGGAATTCTGGAAGTCCGTTCGTATCGAGAATCCTCGCCACGAGCATCTCCTTTGGCTCAAGCAATCCCCGAACATCCTCCCGCCCCCACAATCGCATTCTCTCCGCCGGCAACCACCCCGGCCTCCCCCAAATCGACCCGCGCAAGATCTTCGTCGCGATCCTTTTCCCGTAATAATTCGCCATCGGCGCAAACCGGTAAAAATTCCTCCAAGTCATAGGCGCCGCTGGAAAACCGCTCTCCAACGGATAATTCGCCCAATTCGGCACGTACTCCGCCAGAATCCGGCGCACTAGCGAGCTATTCCTTCGATCGTGCGCCTGGATCGAAAGTAAAGTCTCGAGCACCGGACGAAAGAGAAACACAGTCATCGCCGGCCAGATGCGATTCGTGCTGCTGGCGATGCGTCCCTGCCAACACTGCATGCGCATCAAGATATAGGTTGCATCGAGTTGCATCGTATTTGTCGAGCCCGCCAGATCTTCGATGGTTCGCCCGACAACGCCGGCAAGGTGATCAACTAGATTCACTCTCTCGCCCGCGCGAAACACCGACCCGTCGTACGGCTTCGCCACATATCGCTTTGCCGCCACCATGCGGCAGTCGAGCGGCTGCCGCGCCCCGATATTCGGCACTAGTATTTCCCACCAGTTCCCCCGCGCCACCTCCCCAAGACATCCGTTCGCACTCGCATCGAATCGCGCCGAAAGCGCCTCGTGTACCCACTCGATCCGCGAATATTCCACCAATTCGTATCCGCCGTCCGTCAACCGCAGCGCTTTCCTCAATTGCTCGAGCGCGATGCCAGCAGGCGCCTCGAGATACAAGTGCTCGAAGCCCGCCATCTTCGCGAGGCTTTTCGAAACTCTCACGTCGTCGCTATGCGGCGGACCCGACACGGTAGCCGCCACCCTCGTTCCCGCCGCGTGATAAGCCGCCGCAGACAGCCGCGAGTCGTAGCCACCGGTCAAATCGCACACGATCCGCGGAAACGTCCTCGAAATTCGCCGCACCGCACTGCCCAGTTCTTCCCATACGCGGTGTGTACCGTCCCGCTCGCCAAGCGATTCCGGCTTCACGCTCGCGGGTGACCAGTAACGTTCCACTCTCGGTTTGAGATCTCCCGCCGCGAATCGCGTCAAAGCACCCGGCCCGAATTTCCGCACTTCGCGAAAGAGACTCCGATCTTCATAGATGATCCCGGTAGCGATAAATTCCTGATACGCGAGAGCGTCAAGATGGAAGTCCTCGAGCGAGGCAAGCAGCAGCGCCGATCCCGAAATCGCCACCCCGCGCCCGGTGCGCCGCCAATAGCAGTGGCTGTTCCCAATGATGTCGGTGATCACGCTGACTTCGCGCGTCCGAGCGTCTCCAGCAACGACTACGAAACTGCCATCGAGCGAAAGCGCAAGACTTCGCACGCCGTCGCGAAGATAGAGATCGAGCAGCCGCCCTTCCTCGCCGCTCGCAAACCCATGCGCGTGAAACCAAACGCCGAGCGTCGCCAGCCAACTTCCCGTAGCAGTGTCGGTGACGATCGGCGTCCCTGTCCCATTCAGCCGCGCGAATGACGCGGCTTCAAACCAGCCGGCGCGACTCGCCCCGTTCGGCCTCACGCCAAGGAGCGAGTCGGCCCGCTCAATACCCGCCTGGAAAATCGCCGCCGCGTCCTCCGGCCGCCCCAGCACCGGCACAACAACCAGGAAATTCCCCAAGCCTGCTCCCCTCCGGTTCTTCGATTGAAATTTAAGTGCGGAACACTTCAACCTAAGTCATGCAATTCGAACTGTCAACGCTTGCGCCAAGCTCCGTTCTCGCGCCTCTCCGCGAATTCCGCGCACGGTACCATTTGACTTCGTTAAAATCTGCGCTAGGGTGGAACAGGAGGTTCTTGTGCCGGGCACTCGAGTCGAATTCGGCCACGTGATGCAAATTCGTAAGGGCTGCAAAACGACCGGAAAGAGTCTGCAAATTTGCTTCGGCTAGAACTGAACGCCGTCCTTTGTTTTCAATAAGTTACGGCGATTTCTCTCATCGTACGGATGTTTCAGTTAGGGCGAACAGAAATCGAAAAATGGCATTCTGCACACAACCCCGATCTTTCCCGAGGAGCAACCCCCGCCGCATTGCTAAAATTGGACTTGCTCGGTGCTAGAATTTAATTTCTCCCCGGAGTCTTGATGAGTCGCTCGGTCAGCATCTTCGGCCTCGGCTACGTAGGCGCGGTCACCGCCGCCTGCCTGGCGCACAAAGGCCACAACATCCTCGGCGTGGACGTCAACCCCTCGAAGGTCGAATCCCTCGAGAAGGGCAAAAGCCCCATCCTCGAACCGAAAATGGAGGAGATGACCTCCGAATCAAGCCGCGCCTGCCGCCTCCACGCGACCAGCGATTCGAAGCGCGCCATCGCCGAAACCGAAATTTCCTTTATCTCCGTCGGCACTCCTAGCCAGCGGAATGGCAAGCTCGATCTCGGCGGCATCGAACACGTCTGCAAAGAAATCGGCGAAGCGCTCAAGATAAAGAACGCTTATCACTGGGTCGTCCTGCGCAGCACGATTCTCCCTGGCACCACCGAATCCGTGGCCAAGCCCATTCTCGAAAAAGCCAGCGGCAAGAGCGTTGGCCCCGATTTCGCCGTTTGCTTCGTTCCGGAATTTTTGCGCGAAGGAACGGCCGTCAGCGATTTCTTCGAGCCGCCGTTCACCATCATCGGCGCGGCCGCGGGCTGCGATGCGGGTCCGGTGCGCGAGTTGTTCGAGTGGGCCAAGACTCCGATTTATCTCACCACGCCGGCCACCGCCGAAATGGTCAAGTACGTCTGCAACGCGTTTCATGCGTTGAAGGTCGGCTTCGTGAATGAAATCGGAACCATTTGCAAAGAGCTCGACGTGGACACACAGGCGGTCACCGAAATTTTCACTTCGGATACTCAGCTCAATGTTTCCACCGCGTATCTCAAGCCCGGCTTCGCGTTCGGCGGCTCGTGCCTACCGAAAGATTTACGCGCGCTGACGTATCGCGCGAAAGAACTCGATCTGAAGCTGCCACTGCTCGAATCACTGCTCCCCAGCAACAACGAGCACATCGAGCGCGCTGTCGAATCCGTCCTGCGCACCGGCAAGAAAAAAGTCGGCGTCCTGGGCCTAAGCTTCAAATCCGGGACGGATGACCTGCGCGAAAGCCCCCTCGTGCATCTCGTCAAGCGTCTCCTCGGCGAAGGCTGCCAGATTCAAATCTGGGACCAGAACGTCGCTCTCGGCCGCCTGATCGGTTCGAATCGCCAGTTCATCACTGACGTGATTCCGCACGTCGGCAGCCTGCTGCACGAAAATGCACGCGAAGTGATTCAGTCCGCCGAAATCGTTCTGCTCGGCACGAAAGCAATCGACAAGGAAACGCTCGCCGCCGCGCTGCGCCCCGATCAAATTCTGATCGACCTTGTACACCTCGACAAGAAGGGCCGCGTCTCCCAGCACGAACGCTACGAAGGCATCTGCTGGTAAGGATCCTCAGTTGAAAATTCTGTGGGTGAAGTCTGGCGACCTGGTGCCGCTCGACACCGGCGGAAAAATCCGCAGCTTCAATCTGCTCAAAGAGCTGGCGAAGCAGCACGACGTGGATTTTTTCACCTTCTACCCCGAGCGCGAAAACGACCGCCATCCGGCGCTCGATCGCTACTTTCGCCGCGTCCATTGCATTTCGCTTTCGATGCCCGAGAAATACGGCATCGGCGAATACATCGGCTACGCGCAAAATCTTCTCTCGCTGCAGCCCTACTCGATGACGAAGTACTGCCGGCCGCACGTGGCGCGCCAACTGCGCGAGCTTCTTAGCCGCGAGCGCTACGACGTCATCGTCTGCGATTTCTTCCTGACCGGCGCAGTGATTCCGTGGGAAATCTCAACGCCGAAGGTTCTCTTCACGCACAACGTCGAAGCGCAAATTTGGCAGCGGCATTTCGAAGTGACGCGGAACCCCATATGGAAGGCCGTTTCCTGGCGCGAATACAAAACCATCGCGCGGCTCGAGCAGCGGTATCTCGAACAGGCCGACGCGGTTCTCACCGTTTCCGATACCGACCGGGAAACTTTCGCCAAGCTCGTGCCACGCAACAAAATCACCACAGTGCAGACCGGTGTGGACGTCGAATATTTTCGTCCCGTCCCCGGCAAAGAGCAGCCAGACGTGATGGTATTCACCGGCTCGATGGACTGGATGCCAAACGAAGACGGCATCCTCTATTTCGTCGCAGAAGTTCTGCCGCTCATCCGCCGCGAGATTTCCAGTGCGCAGCTTGTGATCGTAGGCCGCAGCCCTTCCACGCGGGTCCGCGAACTCGCCGCGCATGATTCACACATTCGAGTGACGGGAACTGTTGACGACATCCGCCCGTACATGGATCAAGCGGCGGTCTATGTTGTGCCGCTACGCATCGGCGGCGGGACGCGCATCAAGATTTTCGAAGCGATGGCGGAGGGAAAGCCGGTGGTCTCGACGACACTCGGCGCCGAAGGCTTGCCAGTGACGCACGAGCAGAACATCATCATCGCCGATAAGCCGTCGGATTTCGCCGCAAGAGTGGTCACGTTGCTACGCGACGCATCGAAGCGGCATGCGCTGGGCGATGCGGCGCGGAAATTAGTCGAAGAGAATTACAGCTGGAAGTCGGTGGCGCGGCAATTCGCGGAAGTGCTGGCGCGTGTCGCGCACCTCCCGATCGAATCGCCGTCTGCCGCGGCTCCAAGCGAAGTCCGCAGTTCCACCCGCTAGCTACGGCTTCGGCACATTCGCGGCCGCGGCTGTCTGCGGAGTTTCGCCACGGGGCGTTCCCACCGCAACTTTGAGCGATCCATCATCGGGATCGCGGTACGCCACGTACAACACATCGTTCTTATCGATCGCCGCCGAAACGTACCGGTTGCCGTCAGGACCGGAGTGCACGACCAACTGAAGGTGCCATTGCTTGCCGTCGAAAAACGCGTGCTTCACCGTTCCGCCGTCCTGATAGACGATGTGCGGATTGCCCGCCTTATCGAGAACCACGGAACTGCGGTAGGACGTCCAGCCGCCGCTCGAGCGAATCGTGTCGACGGTCTGCAAATTCCAGCCATCCGCTTTTTCGGTGGCGTAGCGCATCGTGGTGTTCGTGTAGTAGCTGATGTGCGCTTTCCCCTCTGCGTCGAGAACCAGATGATTTCCCATGCCGACGTTGTATTCCGGATCGTTGATCTTGCGGGACTGCACCACGCGGATGTCCCAGCCGTCCTTGGTGCGGATGGCATATTTCAGGCGGCCATCCACGAACGCGTCGTAGGTCAAGTGCGGCACTCCTTGCGCGTCTACGGCCATCGAATGGTATTTGCCGGTCTGCTTGTCGAAATCCACGGTGCGTACAACCCAGACGCCGTTATCGAGCGAGCCGTACTTCAGATGCAGATAGAAATTTTTGTCTGCGTCTTCCACTTTGTACCAGGCGAGATACGGTTTGCCGTCGGGGCCAACTCCCACGGTGCACGAATACTGAATATCAGCTGAATCGGGCGCGACGTCCTGCACCGACCATTTCGTACCGTCGAATGCCGCAAATCTCAAGCGGTGAAACGTGCTGCAGATGTGCGGATTGCCCGCGGAATCGAGCGCCAGGCTCACATAGTTGATCGCGCCTCCGGCCAGCGAAGTCTTATCCCAGCGCGTCGTGCCTGCTGGACGGAAAGCGTATTTCCATTCCGCGCCGTCCGTGCCGTAGCTCAGATGCACGTTGCCATCGGCGTCCACGGCGATCGCGGTCGAAGTCGTGGATATGTCCACATCTTCGGTTTTCCAGTTCCACGTCTGGGCGCGCGCCGGCACCGCAGCGAGAAGCCAAATGGCCGCAAAAACAAACGGGATCCAACACGAGTCGCGCCTCAAGAAATTCGCAGCGATAAATTTCGAGACAACCACAGTTTGCTCCTTGAATTCCCGAACTCCAGATACGATACGCGGCTCAGACGCGCAGCCTCTGAGCGTTACGGCGCGAGAGATAGCTCCACGACCTCCGGCTGAGCCAGTGAGCGGGCCGGCGATTCTTCGGCAATTGCCGACGCTACTTCCCTGCGGTACAAGATTCGGAGAATTGCTGTCATGGCTACGATCTGCCAAAAATAATCGAAGTAGGCCATGGCAAGAAACGCTCCCGAAACCATATACGCGATCAAGCTTACCTGGATCATCTCCGTATACGGCACCATCCACGCGGCCTGCGGGAACCATCTGCTCTGGCGCCTCAATTTCCAACACGTGAAGTGACAACTGAACAGCACTCCCAGGAAAAGAAGCAGCCCGACATAGCCTTGCTCGCCGAGCATTTGAAAATAGATGCTATGCGGTCCGGCGAAGTTGCGGTCCGGCGTAAAGCGCTCAAATAGATCGGGAGTAAAGGTCTCGAATCCTCCGCCGGTGAGCGGATAGTGAGAAGCCAGGACCACGGCAAAGTGCCAGGCATCGAGCCGCTCCTGGGCGGACAGATCGAGGTTTCCGTGGGCAATTTGATCCATGCGCGAGAACCAGGTGGGCGGTGCGTAGACGATGACTGCGCAAGCTAGAACGACCACGAGCATGGCGCCCACGAGCTTGTGGCGCGACTTCAGCGTCAGAATGCCGAGGACCACGGCGAGCCCCAGCACGCCGCCGCGCGAGTAAGACAGCACCACCGAGCCGATGCTGGCGATGAATACGAACCAGAAAAACATCCGCAGTTTCTTGTTCGTCTCCGCGCGGGCCAGGAAGAAGAGGAACGGCAACGTCATGTTAATAGCGACTGCCAGGAAATTGTTGTCTTCGATGAATGAGCCCGGAGGCCCCCAGACGCGCTGCTCGGCGGCCGTGCGGATGCCGAAGATGGCGCCCTTGACGGCATAGAAGCCGATGCTGAGCACGGTCACGTAGCAGAGATACTTGAGTTTTTTCTGGCTGGTCACCAGGAGGATGGTGACGATGGTCATGAGCAGGATCTTGCTGGTACGGCTGAGCATTTCCTCGCCCGGTGCAATGTGGTCCGCGAAAATGACCTGCCGCGTGGCGTACCAGGTGGTCACGCAAAACCACGCCCAGAGCGCAAATATGAATCCTGTTTCCCGCGTAAAAAGATTGCGGTTTCTGTCGCGCGTGAATAGCAGGCCGGCCAGGGTAGGGATTCCGATGGCCATGGCCACCGGAAAATCGTAAGCGATGCCCCAGGCAAGCCGGTGCGGATTGAAATACGCCACCCAGGTCCACATCAGCAGGCCGAAATACGGGCGGAAGAAGCAGAACGGAATCGCGGCGAAAATGATTGCCAGGACGAGATAATCACGCATCTTGTTTGACCTCACCGGTCATTGACTCCCGTCGAGCGGCGGGCGACTCGTTCGTGGCCGCTGCTGCAACGGGCAGATGCGAAAAAGAATCAGCGGCCGGAGGCTCGTCATCAAGCAGGAACAACTGATTCATCAGAAACGCGTAGAGGCTTAGCGAGCCTTCCTGGCCGATTTGCGGGCGGCGCAATGCGAAGGGGTTCGTGCCGGTGCGATTGATTCCCCAAGAAGTGGTGACCGCCGAGCGAAAACCGCAGCGCACGATCAGGCGCTCGACTTCCGGGCTGCAATCCCAGGGCTGTCCGAAGGGATAGGCAAAATCGCGAACGGGCGTTTGCAGACGCTCCTCAATGAGCTGCTTTGATTCGCGCAGCTCGCGCTCGGCTACCGGAAGTTCGAGACGGCTCATGGCCGGATGAGTCATTGTGTGCGCGCCGAATTCAATGCCGCTTCGCTGCATTTCTCTTATCTGGTTCCAGTTTAGCATCCGGTCTGTGAGGCCGTCGGCAGGCAACGCGACCTGTTTTTCCAATTCGACACAGCGGGCGCGGCGCTCGGCATCGGGCACGCGGCGCAGCTTGGAGACGATTTCTACGGCGGCGGAGAGGCGGGCCTGGCCGGATTGCAGAGAAAAGCGGCGCGGGACGCCCAGGTGGATTTCGAGCGTATCTTTCGGATAGACGAGTATGGTCAGGAAAATTTTGTCATACCAGGCCGGATCGCCGGACTCGATTGCGCCAGCGGTGAGAAAGACCGTCGCCGGAATTTTGTGTTTCGTCAGGATGGGAAGGGCTTCGGTGTAGAGGCCGCGATAGCCGTCGTCGAAAGTCAGCGCGACGCCCTGCGTTCTGGCGCTGGGGTCGGCCATTTCGCTTAGTAGCTGCTCGAGAGGAAGAATTCTGTAGCGGGCGCGGAGGAAGCGCATCTGCTTGTCGAATTCTTTGGCGTCGAGCTCGGAGTAATACGGAATTCCACCGGTGCCGACGCGGTGATAGCACAGGATCACATATTTGCCGGTTGCGACGCGCGAGAAGCGGGGGCGGCGCGACTTTTTGTCGAGACGGAATTCATAGTAACGCGCGACACCCTCGAGCAGGCGCAATCCGCCCGTGCGGTGCAGGCCCGTAGCGATGATTTCGCGCGCGCTCATGGAGTTCTTAACGCACTCCTGCGACTTCTCTCGGACTTTCAAGATGCTGCCGGTGCCAAAGTTCGAGGGCTACCAGATACCAGATCACTTCACCGTAATATGCGGCGTGGTTGCTGCGATGCAGCTCGGTGAGCCGATCGATAAATTCCGGGCGGAAATAACCGCGCTGGCGCGTGCGCGGATCGCGCAGGACGTCCTGCATCAGCGTGTTGAGCTTCGGCTCCTGCAAGAACCAGAGGGCGAGTGGGACGCCGAAGCCGTGCTTGGTTTTGTAGAGTACCTTTTCCGGCAGGATGGGCTTCATGGCTTGCTTGAAGATGTAGCGCTTCTCATTGCCTTTAAGTTTCAAACGCGAGGGGATGCCGCTCGAAAGCACGGCTAGCTGATCGTCGAGGAGCGGATAGCGGACATTCACGCCCGCGAGTTCGGCGGTGCCACTGACCTTTCGGAGATCGTTGTCGGCGAGGATTAGCTTGAGATCAAGATACATCAGACGATTGAGCTCGCTCGAGGCGCGCGTGCGCTGGAAATGCGCGTTGATGATATTCATCCAGGATTCGGCCGGAGCTTCCGCCAGGAAATCCGAAGTGAAAATTTCCTGCGCCGGGAGGCTTTGAAAGAGGCCGTAAGAGAAGATGCGGCGCGGATTGGGAATGTTGGCGCGGCGAATGTAGCGGCGCGGAAGGCCGAGCTTGCTTTCGGAATCGGGCAAAAGCTTGGCTAGCGGCTCAATGAGGCCGCGACGGAGAAACGCAGGAATGCGGTGATAAATCTGGAAACGCTTGTCGGTGCCGTAGCGCTCGTTGCCGGCGAATAGTTCGTCGCCGCCGTCGCCTGCGAGCAGCGTTTCGACGCCTTTTTCGCGGGCCATTTTCGCGCAGAGATAGGAACCGATGGCGGAAGAATTGGCGAAAGGCTCGTCGTAGTAATCAGTGATTTTGGGGATCGCCTCGATGGCGTCGCTCGGATTTAGGCAGAGCTCGTTGTGCTGGGCGTGGAAGAGCTCGGCGGTCGTGCGGGCGTAGCCGATTTCGTCGTAGCGCGAATCGGAAAAGAATATCGAGAACGTGCGCGCGGGTTTGAATTTTTCGGAGAGGAAGGCGGTGACGCTGCTGCTGTCCGTGCCGCCGCTGAGATAGGCGCCGGTGGATTCGGCGCGGAGGCCTTCGAGATGGCGGTGGACGGCGGCGCGCATGCCTTCGCGGACTTGCTCGGACCAGTAGGCTTCGCTGCCTGCGGCTTCGTCGTAATTGAGATCCCAGTAACATTCGTGGCGGATTTCTCCGTTTTCGAGAATCAGGCGATGGCCGGGGCGAAGCTTTTCGATGCCTTCGTAACTTGTAAGCGGGGCGGGCACCACGCTAAAGAGAAGAAACTGCATGACCGCGGCGGGATTTACTTCATTCGGGTGCGATTGCGCGGCGATCACGCCGCGGGCGCGCGAGGCGAAGAGGAAGCGGTCACGCTCACGGCTCCAGTAGAGGCTCTTGATGCCGAGGCGATCGATGGCCAGGACGAGGCGCTGGGCGCGCTCGTCGAAAATGGCGATGGCGAATGCGCCGTGAAGGCGCGCGACGAAGGCGGGGCCTTCTTTGCGATAGAGGCGCGCGATCACGTGCGCGAGAGACGCGTAGCCGCTTGCGGCTGCTTCGCTGGGCTCGCCGATTTGCGGGAAGAGTTCCTTAAAATTGATCAGATCGGCGTCTACGGCGATGCGCAGGCCGTCTTCGGATGCGACTTGCTGAAAATCCCAGCGGCGGGCCACGCCGAGTACGGCGGATTTTCCGGCGACGCTTTCGCGGGCGGACTCGCCCGGCATCGCCAGAGCGGCGAGCATCGCTTCGATGCTCGCCGCCGAGAAATCCGCGCCGAGTTGGTGGATTCCGCAGATGCCGCTCATGCGCGCGTCTAGGCTCCGAAAGCCTGCCTCCACTTGAAGAACATCAGAACGGCCCAGAGTTGCGGCGAGCGGTCGTAGAGGCCGCGCTGATGTTCATCCCAGATTTTTCGCAGTGAATTCGTGTCGAGAATGTCGTCGTTCGAGTTCGAGAAGATCGCATCGTGCGCGGTATCGCGCAGCTCGCCGCGGAACCAGCGGCCAAGCGGGACGGCGAAGCCCTGCTTGGTGCGCGTGGTGACGCCTTTCGGGAGAACAGACTCGACTGCTTTCTTGAAAATATATTTGCCATCGCGGCCGCGCAGCTTGAGCGATGACGGGATTTTGGCAGCCAGCTCCATCAGCACGTGATCGAGAAGCGGGGCGCGGACTTCGAGGGAGACGGCCATGCTGGCGCGATCGACTTTGGCAAGGATGTCATCGGGGAGATAGGTTTTAATGTCGACGTATTGGATGCGCGAGAGAAGATCGTCCGTTTGCGCGCGATCGTAATAGTGTTGCAGGACGTCGCGCGAATTGTAGCCGTTCAGGCCTCGCTCGAAATCGCCGGTGAACAGGCGCGATTTGAGATCCTCGCGGAAGAGCGAGACTTCGTGGAAATAGCCTTCGAGCGGCGAGCGAGCCAGGCTTTGCAGGGTGGCTTTGGCGCGCAGGAAACGCGGGGCGCGAGGCATCGCAGGATACGCGCGGCCGAGCGGGCCGAAAATGCCGCGGCGGACTGGAAGCGGGAGATAGCCGCGCATTTGATTTTCGAGCTGATCGTAATAGTAGCGGCGGTAGCCGGCGAAGCTTTCATCCCCTCCATCCCCGCCTAACGCGACGGTGACGTGGCGGCGCGCTACCGCGGAGACATAATAGGTCGGGATGGCGGAGGAATCGGCGAACGGCTCGTCGAAATGCCAGGCTAGCTTGTCGAGAACTTCTACGGCGCTCGGGTGAACAAATTCTTCGTGATGGTCGGTGTGGAAATGCTGCGCGAGCTCGCGGGCGTATGCAGCTTCGTTGAATTCTTCTTCCTCGAAGCCGATGGAGCACGTGGTTACGGCGCGCTTCATCAGGTGGCTCATTATAGCCACCACGGATGAGGAATCGACGCCGCCGCTGAGGAACGCGCCCAGCGGAACATCGCTCATAAGGCGGACGCGCGTGGCGGTGCAGAGTTCGTGGCGCAGTTGCTCGCACCATTCTCCTTCGGAATGTTGCTCGATTTCGGAGAAGGAAATATCCCAATAGGGCGTTTCGCGGACTCCGGTGGCCGAAGCGACCAGATAGTGGCCGGGGCGCAGCTTTTTCGCGGCTTTGTAAATGGTTTTGGGCGCGGGTATATAGCCGAAGGAGAAATAATCGGAGACAGCTTCGTTGTCGATCTCGCGCGAGAAATCGCCGGCGGCTAGGATGGTCTTCAGTTCGGAGCCGAAGACGATGCGGCTTTTCGTGGCAGCGTAGAAAATCGGCTTCTTGCCCACGCGATCGCGGGCCAGAAGAAGTTTGCGCTGGCGCGAATCCCAGAGCGCGATGGCGAACATGCCGCGCAGACGGCGGAAGCAATCCTCGCCGTATTCTTCGTAGAGATGGACGATGGTTTCGGTGTCGGAATGCGTGGCGAATTTATGGCCGCGGGATTCGAGGTCCTTGCGCAGCTCGGGATAGTTGTAGATTTCGCCGTTGAGCATGACCCACAGCTTGCCGTCTTCATTGGAGAGAGGCTGGTGGCCGCCGGCGAGATCAATGATGCTGAGGCGGCGGAAGCCGAATCCTAGGCCCGCATCGGTGAAGATGCCTTCGTCATCGGGGCCGCGATGAATGATGGTTTCATTCATCCGATGGACGAGCTCCCGCGCGATGGGCTCGTGGCGATCGATTTCGAAAATGCCGCAGATGCCGCACATGGCTTACGCGCGAGCCTCTTTCAGGACGCCTTTGCGCGCCGCGAGATTGCGATAGAGATGGCGATAGCCGGCGAGCATTTTATCGAGGCTGAAATCTTCGAGTACGCGGCGGCGTCCGGCAGCGCCGAAATCGCGACGCAACTCTTCGTTCGCCGCCAGGAGCTCGAGCTGGGCGGCCAGCTGGGCTGCGTCGCCCGGCGTTAACAAAAATCCCGTGCGACCTTCCTGCACGAGTTCGGGGTTTCCGCCGACGCGCGTGGCGGCGACGGGCAGCGCGCACGACATAGCTTCGAGAATCGTGTTCGACATTCCTTCCATGAGCGAGGGAAGTACAAAGACGTCGAGTGCATTTAGAATTTCGGGCACGTTTTCACTGGCGCCCAGAAATGTTACGCGGCCCGCCAGTGCCGGCGAGCCTTTCGCCAGCGATTCGAGGCGCTCGTGCTCCGGGCCTGTGCCTGCGACCAGAACGCGCACATCTATTTTGTGGGCGGCGAGGTGCTCGGCGGCGCGAAATAATGTGGCGTGGTCCTTAATCGGCACCAGGCGGCTGACGATGCCGAGGACCAGGCTGTTCGGCGGGATCTGAAGCCGCTCGCGAGCGGCGCGGCGCAGCTCGGGCTGCGGCGAGTAGCGCGCGGTGTCCACTCCGTTGTGCAGGACGCCGATTCGCTCCGGGGCCATCCACGCCTGGCGCGCGTGATAATTGCGCAGTTCCTCGGTAACGCAGAACACGGCATCGGCCATGGCGTAAGCGCCGCGGCGGACAACGCGCTGGCGCGCGGGCAGGCCTGCCAGCATGTCGGGGATGTATCCATGTTCGCTGTGAATCGCTACCGGCACGCCGGCGAAGCGGGCCGCGGGAATCGCTTCGATTGCGCCCCAGTTGCGCGAGTGGACGATGTGCGGGCGGAACTCGCGCATGATGCGAGCGAGGCGGAAGAGCAGAAGCTGGAATTTGGATTCGTTGCGCCCAGCGACGAAAATTTTATCCTGCATTTTTTGAAGGTGCGGGAGGCCCTCGTTGTAGCCGCGTGCGGCGCAGACGCGATGATCGAATTCTCCGCCGCCCAGGCCTGTCATTACTTTCAGGATCACATATTCCGTTCCACCCATATCGAGGCGATCAATGACGTGAAGAACGCGCAGGGGTGCGGGCCCGGCGGACGTGGAAGTCTCGCGGGCAACCGGAGAAATCGCGGCGGAAGCCTCAGTTGGAGCGACTGCTTTCATTTCTCGAAGTCCGTTCGAAGCGCCTGGGCCCGAGGATTTCTTGTTTCGACGCCTGCACCGCAGACGGCGACGGGCGTCACGAATCGCCGCCCGCAGGAGGGCTAACCCGGGCCTCCTCTACAATGTCAACGGCCCTACGGAAACCAGCGAACTACGCGCGGGCCGACTTGCTTGGTTAGCCAGAGAGGCAAGCGGCTCCAGAGGCGCGTGGCGCGCTCGAATTTCGGATTCTTGGGCGAAAAATTGGGCGGCGTTTTCCGGCGCACGAGCAAAATCTGGTAATCGAGCGGCTCGATGGCCATGTTCCATTGCGCTTTGAAATCGTAGGAGCCGGTTCCCAGCTTGCTGCGTCCGAAATCGAATTTGCGCATCCCCGCATCGGCGGCAAATTTCATCAGCTCCCAATAAAGGGCGTTATTGGCGGCGAGACGCGGCGCTTCGGGGCCGGCCCCGGCGTAATAGGGGAGCACCGTATCGCGAAAGAAAAAAGAAATCACGCCGGCGACTGCGGTGTCGCCTTTGCGGATCATCAGCAAATCCATCTTGTCGCCGAATTCGGCGTGAAGATTCTCGAGCCAGCGGCGTGGGAAGGCAGGCGTGCCGTGGCGCTGGAGATTCATGGCGAAGAGATCGAAGAATTCCGCGAGCTGATCCATGCCGTGCTGGGGGCGCAGGCCCGCTTTTTCGGCTTTGCGGATCATGTAGCGCGTGTCGCGCGGTAATTTCTTCAGGTTCGCTTCGTGATTCGCGGAGAGCTCAGTCGTGAAAGTGACGTAGAGCGGATTCTGATGGAAGCCCTCGAGCGGCTCGCTCTTGCGCTCGCGCAATTCGAGAAAATCGACTCCCGCGGCCAGCGCGGATTCTTTGGCATGCTCGAGCAGAGCGCTGCGCGACTCGGCATCCGCGGCGCAAACCCCGCCGTACACGCCAAATGGTACGGAATTCAAAACGCGGCCAATCACCCAGTTGGAAATGGAAAAAAGCGGAAGAACTCCCGAGATCTGCCCATCACGCTCGGCATAGGCGTAGCGCGGCTGGTAGCCGAAGGTTTTTTCGACGGCGCGCATCCAGCCCGTGAGGTGAAACGGAGATCCGGCAGGAGCAGAGAGAACGAAGCGGTCCCATTCCGCGGCGCGCTCGGGTTCGAACACACGGATACGCACGGGAGAGGATACTTCTCGGTTCCCTGCGTTCATGTGAGGGAGCGTGGCGAGGCTAGGATTCCCCATCTTTGGCTTCCTGCATTCCTCCGGCGCCGTTGCCATTGCCGTTCGAGCCTGCTGCTGCGACGTCGAACCGCTCGAACAGCCACTTCTCGTCGGCGCGAAGGTAACCCGCGAGGAGCGTGCGCTCGTCGGCGGAAGGCTCGCGGTAGCCACGGATGATCTTGCTGAGGACGGCCTCATTAATGCCGACCGCCCGCGAGAGTTGGTTCTGATGAATGCCCTTCTTGAAAATTTCAAGTTTCAAATTCGGATACATAAGCTAGTCCTCCTGCGCTCTCTCAGCGGGCTCCCGGGAAAAATCTCCCAGGCCCCGGTGTGGGGAGCGCAAAGCCCCCCTTGGACTCAGAATTCGGAACGGCTGCGGATGGCTCCGCAGCGCGACCCGTTACAGCGAAGATGTGAAATTCTTGGTTCATTTCTTGTGCCCATTCCCTGCGTAATATGAGTGGTAATAGCTCTTGTGCATCTCGGACTCGGTAGCGTTGAAAACGACTCCCAGGTTTTTCTTTGGGTCAAGTGTTGCGACGGCCTTGCGGAGTAATTGGCGCTTGGTGCGATTGGCGCGCACAACCATGAGAACGCCGTCGCAGCCGTTGGCCATCAAGTCGATGTCGGAGAGGCCGAGGATCGGAGGAGCGTCGATGAGAACGAGCTTGAAAGTTTCACCGCACCAGCCGAGGAATTCCTTCCAATGGCTGCTGGCAAACAACTCAGGCGGAGGGCCCGACGGCGCGCCCGCTGCCAGCGCAAATAGATTCGGCTGCTCGGTGCTCAAGATCGCGTCCTCGTAGCGAGCGCTGCCGGCGAGGATCTCGGCGAGTCCCGGACCGGAAGGAGCGCCGATGAGCTTCGAAAGTCCGCGCGTGCGCAGGTCGCCGTCAATCACGAGGGTACGCATTTCATGGAGCTGCGCGCAGCAAAGCGCGGTGTTGAGCGTGGTGAGTGTTTTCCCTTCGCCCGGAACCGAGCTGCTGAAGAGAACCGAGCGAATTCCCGAGGTAGCCTGAAGCCGCAGCAGGCGCGTGCGCAGTGTGCGATAGGATTCCTCGGCCATATGATTGGCCTCGCCGTGCGACATCAGTACGGGTGCATCCTCGAGCCGCGGTAGCAGGAACTTGCGGCAGCGATCGAGCCGGTGATCGCTCAACTCGTTGCTGACCGTGTCCGCTTCCCGGACCGTGTCCTTCACGGTTTCGAGCACTTGATGGATCTCGAGCTTCTTCGCGAGTCCTTCGCGAGTACTCCAGTCCTGTGCTCGCTGTGTTTGATCGAAAAATTTGCTCATCATTGGCTCCCGGGCTGCTGCACGAATTCTGGAATCACGCTAAGACGGCTTTGCTGTGCTGCTATCTGTTCCTGCCGGCCGAATCGTGGATCGCGCGGGCGGCGCGATCGGCGCTTCGGTCAGTTCGAGTACTGCCGCTGCTTCCATAACAAGGTCGGGAGCGATATTCCTTCGCTGGTGCGAAAAGCCCAACGCGAGCGCTCCGTCACAGACCAAATTGATCAAGCGCGGCACGCCTTTGCTGACCGCGTGAATTTCTTCGAGGGCCGGAGAAGTGAACGGCGAAGCCCCGCGCAAGCCGGCGGCGTGCAACCTTTCCGCAATGTAGGCACGCGTCTCGGCCGCACTAAGAGGGCGCAGCACGCATCGGCTGGCGATTCGCTGGCGTAGAGCGCTCATTTCGGGCCGCGCAAGTAGCGGCTGGAGCTCCGGCTGGCCGCAGAGGATCACCTGCAGCAATTTCTCGTGGTACGTATCGGTATTGTTCAGCAGGCGCACTTCCTCGAGCAGTTCGGGGGTAAGGAGGTGCGCCTCGTCAATGATCAGGACGGCAGTGCCGCCTTTGTATTGCGTTTCCAGCAGCATTTGGTGCAGCGCCATCAATCGCCGGGGCTTGCTATTTCCCGTAGCGGTGATGTTGAATTCGTCGAGGATCGCTTCGAGCAGCTCATCGCGCGAGAGCACCGGGTTCAAAATGAACGCCGAGGAAATCAGCGACTTGGCGATGGCCGGGCCGGAAAGAAGCTGGAGCGCCGCGTGGAGCAGCGTCGTCTTGCCCGTGCCGATGGGGCCTGTCGCAATGATGATGCCTTTTCGGAGCAAAACTCCTTCGACCAGCGAAGTCAGCACGACGCGATGCGGCTCCGCGAGGTGTAGGAACCGGGGATCCGGCGTTAACCGGAACGGCGGCTCTTTCAGCTCGTAGTAAGAGAGATACATCTTAGAGGAACCTCACGGCCACACCCGACAGGGCATACCCCAGCCCCGCGGCGAGAACGATCGTGACGACCAGCGCGCCGGCGGTACGCAGCTGATTAAGAGTTCTCTGCTGCCGCGTGAAGATCCGCGGAATTCCCGCCAGCACACCCTTCCCGATGATGCTCTCCGCTTCGCGCTCGTTGCGCACGGACTCGTCGGCCATCTCCACGGCGACCGCCAGGCCGAGGCCGGCGAGAAGACCGAGTATGGCGCCAATGGTCATGAGCAAGCTGCGGTTCGGTCCAGCCGGAGCGTCTGGGACCGGAGCCGCATCCAAGATCACAAAACGCTCGCCTTCCTGTTTGCTGTCGAGCGCCGTGGCCATTTCGGCGGCGAGTTTCTTATCGAGGAGACCGTTGTAATGGGCGCGCAGGGTGTCGTAATCGCGCATCAAGCCGGCAATCTGCTGTTCGAAAATGGGTTCGCGCTCCAACTTCGAGGAGTGGAAATCGATCTGTTCCTGAAGCTGCGGCTGGCGTTTCGTCTCGATTGCAATCTCTTCATCCAGCTTCTGAAGTTGGGCGTCAATAACCGGATTCTTGACGGTCTTGCGCGACGGCGCTACGGGCGCCGACGTCGGGTTATTCTTGTCCTCTTCGGCCTTCTTAGCCTTCAAATCGTTCAGTTCGATCTGCAGCTTTCGCACATCGGGATAGTCCGGGCCGTAGTGCGAGCGCAACTCGGAAAGGCTTGATTCGACCTTCTGAATCTGCGTTTGTAGCGGCGAAGCGTTATCGGAGCTGTCGGAGTCCAGGTCCACTGCTGGATTTGAGGTGGAGAGCATGGCCTGCAGCACACTTTTCTGTTGTTGATCGTAGGAGACTCGATCCTGGCTTTGGCGAAGTTGCGCACGAAGCGTGGAAAGCGCTTCCAGGTGGAATTGCTTGGATTCCGGCAGATCCATGATGTAGGTTGACTTGATCCGCCCCATCTCCGCTTCCTTCTCTTCAAGCTGCTTCTTCGTATCCTGCAACTCAGTATTCAAGAATTCGGTGGTACCCGAGAATTGTCCTTCTCGAGCTCGCAAGTTCTCCTCGATAAACTGACTCGCCAGTTCATTGGCGACGCCCGCGACGACCCGAGGATTGCTCCCCTGAAAGGCGATGCGGAACGTACCCATGGCCCTTCCGCCGGCGTTGACGACTTCGATCGTCGTGGCCTTCTGCATCTTACGGATAAGCTCCTGGTCCGATACCTTGCCGCGCAATTCGGGATAAAGCCGCTGCGAGTCGATTACTTTCTGTAGGCGGGAGGGCGACATTACCTGCTGTTGCAGCGTGGATAGCCGATCCAGAACATTGGCGGTTACCGGAGAGGCCACAACAGTCGAGGGCACCTGCTGCGGATCCACCATAATGACGGTCTCGGAGCGGTAGAAGTCCGGGAGGCGCATGGCAACGACAGCAACCATCACTGCCACTGCCGCAGCCGTAAGAATGATTAGAAGCTTCCGGCGACGCGCTATATCGAGGTAGTCCTTAAGCTCAAATTCGCCGAATATTCCGCGGTCCGGCGCGCCGGCTGGTCCGTATTCGCTCACTGCTGTCCTCCCGCACGATCCTAGCTAAAATAATTGTTTCGCTTCTTGTGTAAAGCAACTCGGCGTCCAAATGGGACCCATCTGAGGCCTGAACGGAATCCGCTAAACTGTTTCTTTTGTATAGCTTGAAATGAAAGCCCGGCAGAGATCTGGAGCTTCTGTCTCAGCATGGGCGAACGATGGAAATTTATTTCTCAAAGCTAACATCTCCTTCCGCTCATCGACTCGAACAGGTGGCGTCTCGATTCGCGACGATTTCGGCCCCTCATAGGCGGGGCTGGGAGCCGGACCCGGGAATCCTCGAGAAGTGCAAACCGCCGGCGAACTGATGCGGCAAGGCATCACTGGCCGTCCATCGATTCCTTCACCACAATTAACGCGGGCCCGAATTCGGATTCCACCGGAGACCAAACGAGCCGAAGTTTCTGGTCCCGGCAAATACCTGCGGATCGTTGCTGTCCTGAATCTTGTAGGCGTATGTGCCAAAAACGCTCCACGTGGGTCTCAGCACATAATCCAGTTCGCTCGTGACGTACTTGCCAGACGCCACTTGTGGGCTCGATTCCTGTGCCTCGTATCCAAACCCGGCATTAAACGTCAGCCTGCGCGAGAGCATGTAATAGCCGATCACGTCGACGCGCTGCGTAAGGTAATTGGACACGTAACCCGAGGCGGGAAGTCCTCGCGTGTAGATCACCGAAACCCGGCCCCGTGGAAAGACCTTGAACAGCGCGACAGAGCCGCTTTCTCCCCAATATTGTTGGCTCTGAAAGACCGACTCGGTAGCGCCGATATCGAGTGTAACGCCCGTGGTCATAGTGAGCTGGCGAGCCACGCTTACACCAAATGTGTAATATGTGGAGGTCGGAATCAAGCCAGTGAATTGCACGAAGCTGGTGGAAGCGTAGACTCCTACGGATGTCCGCGCGTTTATCAAGTACCGCACTCGTCCGTCCATTGCGACATTGAAGGCCGAAACATCTCCGCCGGCGGCGGCGGTCAAGCCGCTTGTCTTCTGGTAAACAAGACTTGGAGCAAATGTCACCAGGGTTCGAGGGCTTGAGGCGTAAGAGAAAGACGCGGCGGCAATGTTTGTCAGAAAGGTCTGCGAGTTATCCAGAAAATCGCTCTGGAGAGTCGTCGAGGTTACCGTGTTGGCATCTGCAAACACGCCGCCGGCCAGGCCCGAATTTCTGGTAGCAAGAAAACGGTCGGAGAGTCCGAGAGTCCAACGCGAGCTAAGCATGTAGTAGCTGTTGATCCCGACGTTTTGGTTCAGATAATCGTAGGCGACCTGGTTATTCGTCACCGCCACGCGCGGATCGTACTGGAGCGAGAAGCGATTCCGCCCAAACGTCTTATCGAGAATCACGCTGCTCTCAAAGAGACTCAGCACGTTGGTTTGCGCCGGACCCTGTACAGCCACATTTGTCGGCCGGATGATATCTGCGGCAGTGCGGACATCGGTGCTGCCAAGAAACAAAGGCCCCCAGTGATAGCGTCCAAGAGTGGATAGGGGGTTGGCTGTACCTAATTGATTAATTTGGGTTTCGGGCGGGGCCATGGAAACGAGGCCCGGAACCGGGCCTTCCTCGTTCGAGGGGGGAATTGTGTCCGCCGGATTAGTATTTTCTGGATTTTGAGTGCTACCGCTCGATTGGCCTGTCTGAGAATCGGATTGAGACGACGAGCCCTGTTGAGACGACTGCGCCGCGGCCGGCACACCCGAGAGTGCCACAGTCGCTAGAAGCGCAACCCATCGAATCGTCGAGAATCGATTCTTGATTCCAATCGAGATCATAAGATTCGGTTTCGGCTATGGAACCACTACTTTGTCGCCGGGCATCAGCAGGATGTCATGGCCTTTTCCGGAGATTGCGTCCTTATAGTGGAATGGGATGCGCACCTCGGAGCCGTTTACAACGCGGAGGATGTAAATCGAATTGGTCTTGGCAAACTGGCTCAAGCCGCCAGCTTCAGCGATGAGCTCCATGGCCGTCTTGTTGTCGTTTAATTCAAAGGCTCCTTGACGCGCCGCGTTCCCGATGAGGTAGACCTTCCGGCTGTGAATCGCCTGGACGCTCACGGTTACCTGAGGCTCGTTGACGAATGGCTTCAACTTCTCAGTCAGTGAATCCGCGAGCTCCTTCGGGGTCATGCCAACGACATAGATGTCGTTGAGCAAAGGCATGGTAATCACCCCATCGGGGCGCACGACAACCGCAAGAGAAAGGTCGTGCTCGCGCCAGACCGAAATCAAAATCTGATCGTCAACGCCTATCCTGTAGGCGGCCGGAGTTGTATCGGACGAACCCGGGGCCGTGGAGCGCGGCGAGTCGGTACTCGCCGGGGCTTTCTTCGAGTTCGGCTTTTTGTCGTCTTTTGTTGCTGGGGCCGTGGATTGCCGGGCGCTTGAATCATTGCCAGCAACCGAGGTACTGGTTGAAGTCGACGCGGACAGAATGGCGCCACACATCAAGGCGGCGGCGGATAACCCCAATAGTTTTCGGGTCAATTTGAAGAGCGCGGGGGCGAACAAGGTTCATCTCTCCTTCTGAGCACTCTTAGGCTCAATACTCACGGGCTGGCCTGCACGGGTAGTACCATTCGAACCCGCGCTTAAAATACCTGCTAATACAGGGTTAAACAAATTCCCAACGGAGGTCAATAGACCCTCTGTAGTACTGTTCCTCAATTGAGAAAAGCGCTTCACATTTGCGGCCAGTGCCAGGCCGAAGCCGTTACATCATCATTATCAGTGCACAATGCCGCTCTTAGCTGAGGGTGCCTCTGAGTTTTTTGCCGTCAGACGGAGCGTCCGGACATTTAAGTCCGAATCGTTTACCAGAACGAAGACTCCTGACGCCGGGAAATACTGAAACCGGCCGAACGTACCATTCGAGCTCCGCGGCGCACCCGTGTGTGCGGAGTCCGGGGGTGCGTCGCCGGGAACCGTCAGCGTCGAGCAGGAATTTGTGTGCGAGTCGTACAGGTATACGGTCGGCCCGAAATCCGGCCACCCGATAACGCGGTCCTGAACGGGGTCATATGCGAGGCCCGGAGAAGAAGATCGGGCCAGTTCGTCGCACCCTCTCGCTTTCGACCTATCTTGTGTGCTATGGCCGCTTCGCGTTGCGAGCGAGATGGCCCGAATCTCTCCGTCCCCGAAAGTGAGGAACAAATCCGACGTAGCATCGATGACCGCATTGGTGTGCAGCGAGAGAGAGGTGTCACTGTTGAGCCGCCGGTAGCTATTACGATGATAGTCGTAAGACCAGAATCCGCTGGCGCGATCGTACACATAAACCAGCTTCGAGTTGGGATCGTATGCGGTAACAGCTCCATGATTCTCGTCGTTCGGCGAACCGCCCCTTGCTGGGTCCATCCGCACCCAATCAAGCGCATCCAAGCCCAATGTCCAAGTGGCATTTGAGCCGATCCCGTGCGAGCAATGCAAAACTCCGCCAAAGCTGAACATGCGATCGACATCGGCTTGATAAGCCAGGCCACCATAAGTGTGGCGTGAGTTGGGCTTGCGATCGGGCGTCGATTCTTCGCACGGTGTTATCGGGCTTGGATCGTTGAGACGCTGCCATTGCAGACTGGCGAGATCAAACGCGTACACTTCGTTGCCGGCATAGTCGTTGTGCCCGCCGCCCCAGACAATCATCCGGTTCCGCTGTGTGTCGGCAATGCCGCCGTTCCAGGCGCGAACCACGCCCGCGCACTGCGACGCGAATGCATAGCCCGAGTGGTTGAGATCATTCGGGGGACAAGCGGCTTGCAGCTTTGAGCCAGGAACCTCGTACCACCCCAGCCGTGCCGGAATCTCCGCCGCGCGGGGCGCAGAACTCGGGATCGCTGGGAGAAGCGCGAATGCCGCAAGTGTCGCCACCATGGACGACACACACAAACTCAGCGGAATGAGAACGATCGAGCTAATCCGCAACTTGCCTCTCAGATCGCCCGGGAGTGGGTCCGGACGGAACCGCGCGTCTCGAACCGTCGAAGCAGTCGAAAAATGCCAACCAACGCCGCATAGGTGAAAACCCAAGCGCTCAGCAACACGGTATCAGATATCGTTCGCCTGGATCTCATAGGACGGGAAAAGAAAACCTTGGAGCGGCGATTCTAAGGACCCTCTCGATTGCAGCGCGACTCGCCGGCTACTTTGCTCCTCGGCCGTACAGAATCACTTTTGCGGTCTCGCAAAGGATCGCCAGATCCAAAAACAGCGACAAATGCTTGATGTAGAAAATGTCGTATTCGAGCTTCGTCTTGGACTCTTCGATCGAGGAGCCGTATTGATACTTCACCTGCGCCCATCCCGTGATTCCCGGACGCACGGAGTGACGCAATACGTAGTAAGTCGTGGCTTCCTCGAGTTGCCGGCAGAAGAACGGGCGCTCGGGACGCGGCCCGACGAGGCTCATCTCGCCGCGGAAGACATTGAATACCTGCGGCATTTCATCCAGACGAACCTTACGGATAAAGCGCCCCACTCTCGTGATGCGGCGGTCGTCGTTCGCCGCCCAGGATGGACCGTTCTCTTCTGCATTTTGGTACATGGAACGAAACTTGAAGATCTGGAAAGGCTTGCCGCCGAGCCCCGTGCGCTCCTGACGGAAAAAAATCGGCGAGCCGGTCTCCAACCAGATCGCAGCTGCCACGAGGCCCATGATCGGCAGCGTTACGCTCAACGCGATAAAAGAGACGACAATGTCGACTGAGCGCTTGGCCGCCAGCAGAAATGCCGATTTCCGGAATCCGTCGGAGAGAACGAGCCAGCTCGGCGAGAGGTTCTCGAGCGGGATTCGCCCCGTGATGCGCTCGTGTACAGAATGAGCATCCTCTACCCGCGTACCCCCGAATTTGAGCTGAAGCAGATCGCTCATTGGCAACTGCCCGCGGCGCTCCTTCAGCGAGATGATCACTCTGTCGATTCTCTCCGCGGCGACGATGGATTGCACGTCGCAGGCGGCGCCGATGATTCCCGGATTGACAAGCGATTTCCCGATGTTTTCGCCCTTTTCATCGAGGAATCCGACGATTTTCATCTGCAGTTCCGGCTGGGCCAAAATATCCCGCACGACTGAGACGCCTTCTTTTCCCGTTCCCAAGATGAGCACGCGCTCGCTCTCGCCGAGAATTATTCCCTTGTTCTCGAGGAATACTCTCCAGACGAAGAGCAGCACTAGCATTGCCGGCGCGGCGAATACCGCAATTCCCCGGCCGAGACTCAGGTCCGGCGCGAAGTAATAGAGTATCGCCAGTTCAATGCAGGCGGTTCCGAGGACCTGCAGTAGGCGGAGGAACATCTCGAAGTGCCGTGTTATTACTTCGCGGTTGTAGAGATCGTTGTAGTAAAGCGCGACGCCGCACGCGGCGATGACGACGAAAAAGCGCCAGACGGTATGAAATGGCCGCAGGTATTCGAAGATCGCGTGTGGGTTGTGGAACCGGAGTGAGATTGCAAACAGAAGCCCTACCACAATCAAGACCGCGTCCGACACGATCATGAACAGAGTGCGGGGAGGAACCTTTTGACCGCCAATCTTTAGCATTTCAGTTCCTGTAGCCTATTCGATCTGTGAGGACTCGAACTGGCTTCATCGAGCCGGTTGAGTGCAAGGGTAAGACCCCAATCCTCTCGCCGCTTTGGCCATCTGGTAGGCGGAGCAGGGGTTGAACCTGCGACCTCCCCCGTGTAAAGGGGGCGCTCTGCCAAACTGAGCTATCCGCCTAGAGGTTCATCAAGCGGCGTGCACGTTATCGTCCAAAGATAGACCTGAGGACTTGTAGTTGATTCTACCACCTTCATATTGATATCCGGACACTTACGAACGTATGTTTCCATCCCATTCCAAAAAGAACCCCGTAGCTACCCGTAAGCTGGGAAACCGATTTCACAATCGAGAAATAATTTTTCTCCGTGCTCCGAGTCTCTTAGTGGGATGTGTTGATGAGGCTAACCGTCTCAATTTCTTGCTCTTATAGCCCTTTTCCACACGGTGCATCGAGCCATAATCGCTGATACCCAAGGTCGCGGGACTTGCAATCCACGAAATTCGGATACACGGGGATCGCAGTGATGCTGTGCTTGAGAGCTATAATGCTCCATGGATGTAATTTGTCGTCGAGCTCACTTTCTGGCAAGCGGTTTGCTCTCGCTTGACCTCTGAATTTGGCCCGGCGGAGGTGCGTCATTAGGCGGCGAAGCAAACCTCGGCTGTGCAGATTGTCTCAAAATGTCGTCTCAGCGTTGCAGGCAGAGACCGGAGTTCCAGGCGGGTTTACTTTTCGCCGGGCGCTCGTGCGGTAATGTCCGTGGTGGTTCATACCGCGGACTTGGCGTCCGATCGCGCGCAATTGATTGGGTTGCTTTCCGCGTTTCTCAACCCAGAGGCGGATGCACGGCGGTTCGACTGGCTGTACCTCCAGAATCCCCATGGGACTGCGCAGGCATGGCTTGCACGAGAGAACGCGACGGGACGGCTCATCGGAGCAAGCACGATTTTTCCGCGGCGCATGAGAGTTCGACAACAAGAAATCACCGCGTGCATCTTCGGAGATTTTTGTATCGATCGCGAATATCGCACTCTCGGGCCTGCGCTGATTCTGCAAAGAGCCACGATTGCGGGAATGCGCGCCGCAGGATTTGCATTCGGCTACGACTTGCCGAGCAACTCGATGCTCGGCGTGTATCGCCGGCTCGACATCGCACCGCGCGAATCGTTGGTTCGCATGGCGAAGCCCTTGCGCACGAATCGCAAAGTCTCGCAGCGCGTGAAATCGGCGGCCGTCGCCCGCGCCGCGAGCGCAGCCGCGAACTTCGTGCTCGCCACGCGAGACTCGTTGAAGCGCGGCAAAAGCCGCGCGGTGATTTCGGGCCACGATGGCCGGTTCGGCGAGGAATTCACGGCCCTAGCCGATCGAGTCGGTGCAGCCTGCAGTGGTCACGTCTATCGCACGGCCGAGTATCTAAACTGGCGTTTCCTGGATCACCCGCACTGCCGTTTCGAGATTTTGACGGCGCGGGAAGAGAAAAATCTCAGGGGGTACATAATTTTCTTAGCGGAAGGCGCCGACGCGCGCATTGTCGATTGGTTCGCTGAGGATCCGGCGGAGATTCGCCGCGCCCTTGTCGTGGAGTCGGTGAATATCCTCCGCTCGCGCGGCTGCGAGACCCTTAGTTTGCCCATTTCGGCGTCTCATCCCTGGTGCAGCGAACTGAAAGCGCTGGGATTTCGGCCGCGGGAATCGCAGCCCATCGTAACGTTGGCCAATCAAGCCGGCGCTGTCGAGGAAGGCTCTTGGCTATTTCTCGAAGGCGACCGCGAGAGTTAAGGACTCAGGAGAATAGAGAGTGATGCAAGCAGGCGTGAGCGATCAGATTCGCGATTTCGTACTCGAGAAATTCCCGCAGGCCAAGAAAAAGAGCCTCGGCGATACCGACAAGCTCCTCGAGAGCGGCATCGTGGACTCCCTCGGGATCCTCGACCTAGTTGCATTTCTCGAAAGCTGCTTTCAAGTTCATATCAGCGACGAGGAGCTTCTGCCGGAGAATTTTCAGACCGTGGAAGCGATCGCTCAATTCGTCGAGCGCAAGCGGAATGGAGCGGCGTAGGTGCCTCCTGGACCATGCGAGAGAAGCGGCATCGCGCTCCCTTGACACAATGGCGCTGCACGTACAACCAATCAACTGCGCGCTGGAACGCGAGCAAATGATCGACGTGCTCGAACGAAATTTGACGGAGGTTCCGCACGCGAAACGGTTCGACTGGTTCTATGGCGGAAATCCGGCGGGCCAGGCGTATTCGTGGATGATCGTCGAAGACGCCCCGCAGAAGCCGGTCGGCATCGCGTCATTGATTTCGCGCGGAATCTGGTTGGGTGGCGAAGTGAAGATTTGCGGACAGGTTGGTGATTTCGGCATCGATCGAGCCTATCGGAGCCTCGGACCCGCGGTGCAATTGCAGCGCGCCACATTTTCACCGGTGGATCGCGGCGAACTCGCGTTTTGCTACGACTGTCCTCCGCACGAGGCCGGGATGGCCACGTTTCGGCGCTTGGGCATGCATGCCAATTGCCGGATGCGACGCTACGTGCGAATTTTGAAGACGGACCAGCGAATCGAGCAGCGTCTCGGACGCGGCTTGCATTCCGCTGCAGCGGCAAAGGTTGCCAACGCGGTATTGCAAATCACGAGCGCAGGTGGCAGCAATCTAGCCGGAATCAGCATCGACCGCTGGCCTGGCCGATTCGACGACGAATTCACAAAATTGGATCGGCGTGGCGCGGCAGATCAGGCCATTCGCGCGCGAAGAACCGCAGCGGATCTAAACTGGCTTTATCGGGAGAATCCGCTGCAATCGTACGAAGTCTATACGGCACGGCGCGGCAGCGCATTAGTCGGCTACGCCGTTTATTTTGCGCGAGGCAACGATGCAGTCATTATGGAGATCGGCGGAGAACCCGAACCGCGCGTGATCGCCGCGCTTCTGGCTGCCGTCAGCCGCAGCATTTCGGATGAGCACGCTGCCGTGCAGAGCATTACGGCTTTACTCAGCGAAGCGCATCCGTTTATCGAAGGTTTCCGGCAGGCGCGTTTCTTGGCTCGCGAAGAAGCAGAACGCGTCGTAGCTTACGCACCACCCGGTTCGGATGTGCAGAAGTTTCTCGGGGAAGATCCTCGTTGGCTTTTTCAATTTGCCGACGTTACGGCATAGACCTATCTCAGGAAAGGCGGAAAGTAGAATTATGGATTTTCTGATTCACCACATGCTGCGAACGAACGCGCAGCGGCTTCCAAACAAGGAAGCCATGGTTCACGGCAAGGAGCGTTTGAGCTACAGAGAAGTTGCGCGACGTAGTGCAGGGCTGGCGCACGGGCTGCGCGGAGCGGGCCTCCAGCGTGGCGACCGCATCGGGATTTATCTCGAGGCTTCGGTGCCGCAGGTCGTTTCGATTTTTGGAATTTCGGAAGCGGGCGGAGCCTATGTGCCGATCAATGCGCAGCTCTTCGCCGAGCAAGTCGCGCATATCGCCAAAGATTGCGGGATGAAGGGCCTCATCACCACGGCTTCCAAGCTTGCGGCGCTCGAAGGCGCGCTGAAAGAGATTCCGTCTCTTGAATTTCTGGTCGTGGTGGATGAAGGCACTACGCCTGCGGTCAAGCTTCCGGTTCATCATTACGAGGCGCTGTGTGCGCTTGCGCCGGATGCACCGTCTCGCGAGATATCCATCTCCAAAGATCTGGCTGCAATTCTCTACACGTCTGGCTCGACTGGAAAACCGAAGGGCGTGATGCTCAGCCATGCGAACGTGATGGCCGGCAGCTCGATTGTGTCCACGTATCTCGGCATTACGGAAGCGGAGCGCATTCTGGCGGTGCTGCCGTTCAGTTTTGATGCGGGCATGAACCAATTGATGACCGCGTTTCAGCAGGGCGGCACGATCGTACTTATCAACTTCACTTTCGCGCGGGAAATCGTGCAGACGCTGCTGAAGGAGCGCATCACGGGACTTGCCGGCGTGCCGACATTGTGGAGCTTGCTCTCGCAGCCCAATTCTACGCTTCAGAAGCAGCCGCTGCCTGATTTGCGCTACATCACGAATACCGGCGGCGCAATGCCGCAAAGTGTCCTCAAGGTGCTTCGCGAAACGCTCACGACCACAAGAATAGTTTTGATGTATGGCCTCACTGAAGCTTTCCGCTCGACGTACCTTCCGCCGGAGGAGCTCGATCGCCGCCCGACTTCGATGGGCAAGGCTATTCCGGATACGGAGATCATTGTTGTGAACGAACACGGAAAGCTGTGCAAGCCGGGCGAGATCGGCGAGCTCGTGCATCGCGGCCCGACTGTCTCGATGGGCTACTGGGGCCGGCCGGACGATACGAATCGCGTCCTGCGCCCGAATCCACTGCTGGCGACGGAACTTGGCGATTGCGAACGCGTTTGCTATTCGGGCGATTTGGTGAAAATGGACGAGGACGGATTCCTCTTTTTCGTCGGCCGCCGCGATACCATGATCAAGTCGTCCGGCTATCGCATCAGCCCGACGGAAGTGGAAGAGGCGCTCACTTCGAGCGGCAAACTGCGGTATGCGGCGGTGATTGGTATCCCAGATGAAGTTCTCGGCCAGACGATCAAGGCGTTCGTCGTCGCGCGCGACGGCGAGCCGATAGACGCGAACGCGCTGATCGAGCATTGCGGCACGCGGCTGCCGCGTTACATGCTGCCGAAGACTGTCGAAGTGTTGAGCGAGATGCCGAAGACCTCGAGCGGCAAAGTCGATTATCCGGCATTGCGACGCCGCGAAGGACTCTAGAGCTTGGGAGACGTTGCCGAACTCATCGCGAAGTATTTTCCCGGCTCCGGCGCGGAACTCCGTATGGACGGACTCTCGGTGCGCTCGCTCGCCGAGAAATATGGCACGCCGCTTTTTATTTATGACCGCGGCGTTCTCGATGCAAAGTGGAATCAGCTACGCGCCGCGCTGCCCGCGCGCTTTGCCATCAGCTATTCCGTGAAGGCCAATCCGAACCGCGCGTTCCTTGAATACTTTTTGGAAAATGGCGCGGGGCTCGAGGTCGCGTCTCACGGAGAATTTCATCAAGCACTCGCCGCGGGCTGCCCGGCGGAGCGAGTTGTGTTTGCCGGGCCGGGAAAAACGGATGCGGAACTCGAGTTCGCTATCGCGCATGGCATCGGCGAGATCCACATCGAATCAACGCGCGAGGCTCAGCGCGTGATCGCCATCAATCGCCGCCTCGGTACGCGCGCCCGCGTTGCGGTACGCGTAAATCCTGCGTCCGAAGTCCAGGGCGGCGCGATGCGCATGGGCGGCAAGCCGGCGGCGTTTGGCGTGGATGAAGAGGCGCTCGATACGGTTCTCGATCCGCTGCTCGGCTCGGATGCGGTCGAATTCCGCGGGATGCATATCTATATCGGCACGCAGATTCTCGATCACGCGACCCTGGTGAGCCAGTACGCCCACGGCCTCGAAGTTGCGCGCCGCATTGCAAAGCGAATTGGGCATCCGCTGGGTACGCTCGATTTTGGTGGCGGTCTCGGCATTCCATATTTTTCGAGCGAGCATGAACTCGATGGCGTCGCACTACGAGCGGGACTTGCGAACCTCTTCGCACCCGTCGAGAAAGATCCCGATTTCGCAGGAACGAAATTCATGGTCGAGCCGGGACGCTATCTGGTTGGCGAAGCGGGCGTATACGTCACGCGCGTAACCGACATAAAGGTTTCGCGCGGCAAGAAATTCCTGATTTGCGACGGCGGAATGCATCACCATCTCGCCGCATCAGGAAATCTCGGCCAGACGATCAAGCGAAATTATCCGCTGGCGATTCTGAACAAGCTCGATCGGCCCGCAGCGGGCGCCGTCGAAGTTGCCGGACCCCTCTGCACGCCGCTCGATGTCCTGGCGCGAAATGCTGAGCTGCCGGAAGCCGAAGTCGGCGATCTGTTCGGCGTGTTTCAATCCGGCGCCTACGCCCGCGCCGCGAGCCCACTGGGATTCTTGAGCCACGCGACGCCACCAGAGGTCTGGGTCGAGCGAGGCGAGTCGCGCCTGATTCGCCGCCGTGGCGAGTACGACGACTATCTCGCCGATCAACCGCACAGCGTGGAAGCCACAACGAAGAGCAGATCGTGAATCGCGTCTTGATCATCGCGTATCACTTCCCGCCCGTCGCGGGCAGTAGCGGCGTGCTGCGCGCGCTGAAACTTTGCCGCTACTTGCCCGAGAATGGCTGGCAACCGACGGTGCTCACCGTAAATCCTCGGGCGTACGAGCGCACAGACCCGAGCCAGCTTGGCGAACTTCCTGCCGAAGTTAGGGTGCTGCGCACATTTGCGCTCGATACGCAACGCCATTTATCTATTCGCGGCCGCTACTTACGCTGGATGGCCTTGCCGGACCGCTGGGCGAGCTGGGTTGCCAGCGCGGTTCCTGCCGGCCTGCGCGCGATTCGCCGCGAGCGCATTGACGCGCTTTATTCCACGTTTCCGATCCCCTCAGCCGTGATGATCGGCTGCATCCTCCACCGCCTGACCGGCAAACCGTGGATTCTCGATCTGCGCGACTCGATGACCGAAGACGATTACCCACGCGATCCGACAACGCGCCAAGCGCTGCGGCGTCTCGAAGCGCGCGCTATTCGCGATAGTTCGCGAATTCTATTCACCGCGGCTTCGACGATTGCGATGTACCGCAACCGCTATCCCTCGCTCTCCGCGGATAAATGCGTATTAGTGCCAAACGGTTACGACGAAGACGACTTTCAAAATCTACCAGCGCTCGTGCCGGCGCCGACCGGCGCCACTCATACATTGCGTCTCATCCATCTCGGCCTGCTCTATCCCAGCGAACGAGATCCGCGGCAATTCTTTCGCGCAATGGCGCGCCTGAAATCAGAATGCGCCATTTCGGCAACTACCCTTCGGATCGATTTGCGAGCTAGCGGAAACGAGGATCTCTACATCAAAATGCTGAACGAATTTGGCGTGGAAGATATCGTGCATCTCCTTCCTCCGCTGCCGTATCGTGATGCGCTCCGCGACGCTTCGCAGGCAGATGGATTGCTCTTATTCCAAGCGGTAAATTGCGACCATCAAATTCCCGCGAAGGCGTTCGAATATCTCCGTCTTCGCCGGCCGATCCTGGCGCTCACGAGCTCGACCGGCGATACGGCTGCGCTTCTAAATTCCACCGGTGGTGCAACGATCCTCGATATCGCCAGTGAAGAGAGCATTTACCAGGGGCTGCCCAATTTTCTCGATGCAGTAGCGCACGGACGTCATGCCCTCGCCGACGATTCCACCGTGCAGAAATTCAGTCGTAGGAGTCAAGCCAGAACGGTTGCAAAATGTTTGTCACAAGTATTGAATGAGTCAGCCGGGAGCGCAGCGGAACCAGCGTCGGTGCCTGCGAAGTAAGCCATGTGCGGAATATTCGGACTTCTAAATCTCAAGCCGGGCGGCGATCTATCCCGTTCGTTAATGGAGCGGATGGACCGCGCCATCACGCATCGCGGCCCCGACGACAATGGCTTTTATTTCGGCCGCGGCGTCGCTCTCGGCATGCGGCGTCTCAGCATCATTGATGTCTCCGGCGGCCATCAGCCCATCTCCAACGAAGACGGCTCGATCTGGATCGTCTTGAACGGCGAAATCTATAATTTCCAGGAACTGCGCAACCGCCTCGGAAAATCCGGCCATGTCTTTCGCACGAAATCCGACACAGAAGCCATCGTTCATCTTTACGAGCAGGAAGGCACTGATTTTCTGAAGAGTTTGCGCGGCATGTTCGGCCTGGCGCTGTGGGACGCCAATCGCGAGCGCCTGATTGTCGCGCGCGATCGCCTGGGCGAGAAGCCGATGTATTACCGACGCGAGCCGCACCGACTGCTATTCGCTTCCGAACTCAAAGCCATTCTCGAAGATGAAAATATCCCGCGGCGCGTGGATATGGCCGCGCTGAAGGAATACCTCGCGCTCGGCTACGTCCCGGCACCCGCCACGATCTTTGAAGGCATCGAGAAGCTGCTACCCGGCCACATGCTCATTATCGAGAAAGGCCAGATCCGCGACGAAGAATACTGGGACGTTCGCTTCGATCAAGCGGACAATTGCTCGCAATCCGAATGGATTGAGCGGGTTCGCGCGAAATTGCTGGAGACCGTCCGCGCTCAGATGGTCAGCGACGTTCCTCTCGGCGCCTTCCTCAGCGGCGGTATCGATTCGAGCGCCATCGTCGCAGCCATGGCGCGCACGAGCGACCGGCCCGTAAAAACCTACTCGATAGGATTCGAAGGCGAGGACTCGTTCTACAACGAGCTACCGTACGCCCGCATCGTCGCCGAAAAGTTTCAGACCGATCATCACGAGATCATCGTCCACCCGCAGGTGGCCGAACTGCTTCCGAAGCTCGTCTGGCATCTCGATGAACCCATCGCCGATTCGGCATTCGTCACTACGTATCTCGTTTCGAAAATGGCGCGCGAAAGCGTCACCGTAATTCTCTCGGGCGTCGGCGGCGACGAACTTTTCGGCGGATACCGCCGTTATCTCGGCGACGAATTGGGCCGCTACTATCGTTGGCTGCCGGGACCGGTGCGAAATAAATGGCTGCCGGGCCTGCTTTCGCGCCTTCCGCAAGACCGGCACTCTTCGTGGAAAAACAATATTCGCTACGCCAGCGCCTTTGCAAAAAGCGCCGGGCAAGATATCGCCACGCGCTATGCGAGCTACGTCACCGCGTTCGCGCCGGAAGTTCGCGCGCGGCTCCTGCGGCAGAATGGAAGCAACGGCAGCGACGCTGCTTCCGACGTTCTGCTCCGCTACTTCGAGAAAGCTCGCGGCTGGGACAGCCTCCACCAGATCATCTACGTCGACCTCAAAACGTCGCTCGCCGATGATCTGCTGGCGCTCACCGATCGCATGAGCATGGCTTCCTCGCTCGAATGCCGCGCACCGCTCGTGGACTACGAGCTTGTTGAGCTGACCGCGCGGATGCCGGCTAACCTGAAAGTTCGCGGCCTGACGATGAAGTATTTGCTGAAAAAAGTGCTCGAGCCATTGGTGCCGCGCGAAATCTTGCACCGCAAGAAGCGCGGCTTCGGCGCTCCCATGGGTGCGTGGCTGCGGCGCGATCTCGAAAGCCTGGTCGGCGACACACTCGGCGAATCACAAGTCAGACGCCGCGGCTTCTTCGACCCCGCGGTAGTGAATGAAATCATCGCCGCACATCGCGCGCAGACCAGTGATCACACCGACCATCTGCTCGCGCTTATCAATCTCGAGTTGTGGTGCCGCATCTATCTCGACGGAAACGACTGGCGTTCCGCGCCGGAAGCTCCCCTGACCGCGGCGCGAACCACGTGATCCGTTCGTCCGAAGCAACTCCGGTGCCAGCGCGCGAGAGAATTTAGAATGCGAATCCTCTTCATCTGCCATCGCTTTCCATTTCCGCCGAATCGCGGCGGCAAGATTCGCCCGTTTCAGATGATCCGGCACCTTTCGCAGCGCCACGAAGTCACCGTCGCGAGCCTCGCCTTTACGCAAGAGGAACTCGACGCCGGCGCGGGACTGCGCGAGCATTGCTCCAAGATCATCGCCGAAATTCTGCCCAATTCCTCGCGCTGGGCGCAGGCAGTGACAGCGTTGGCGGGCAGCACACCGTCGTCTGTCGCCTACTTCCGCTCGAATCGGCTGCGCGCGCGAATTGAAGCGGCGTGGCAGAAGAAGAAGTTCGACGCCGTCATGGTGCACTGCGCGTTCGTTGCGCAGTACACGCTCGGTCTAACGGGTGGGCTGCGGATTCTCGATTACGGTGATATGGACTCGGCGAAATGGATGGACTACGCCGAGCATCGCCGCTTCCCTCTTTCACTCGGCTATGCAATCGAATCGCGCAAACTTCGCCGCTATGAGCGCGCCATGGCGGAGCGCTTCAATCTCATCACCGTGACAACGCAAGGCGAGAAGGAAGTATTCAAGACGCTCGGCGTCCCGAGGCCCTGCACCGTGGTTCCCAACGGCGTGGACGGCAAATTCTTCCAGCCCGCAGCGATGGGCGGCGGCTCGAAGCCAAATATCGTCTTTCTCGGCCGCATGGATTATTTCCCCAACATCGACGGCGTGCTGTGGTTCGTCCGCGAGGTCTATCCCAACATCCGCCGCGCGATGCCGTCGGCCGAATTGCAAATCGTCGGCGCCGATCCTTCAGGTGAGGTTTTGCGCCTACGCAGCATAGAAGGCGTCACCGTCACGGGCTTCGTGGAGGATGTACGTCCGTACCTAACAGAAGCGGCGGTTGCAATTGCCCCGCTGCGCATCGCTCGCGGCACGCAGAACAAAATTCTCGAGTGCATGGCCGCGGGCATTCCGGTCGTTTCCACGCCACAAGCCGCGAAAGGCATTCAGGCCGTTCCAGGCGAACACATCGTGGTCGCAGACGGACCCGAGGATTTCAGCTGCAGCGTGCTCGATCTCCTGAACAATCGGGATCGCCGCGTCAAACTCTCCTCAGCTGCACGAGTACAAGTCGAGCGCGCCCATTCCTGGCCCGAATCCATGCGCATCCTTGACTCCGTTCTCGCCGAAGGATTTTCTGCAGTTATCGCTGAAACCGCCGTGACCGCAGGCCGGACTCTATCGTAGTTGGCAGGCGTGAAGTCTGTGAGCGAAGCCGTTACTTCGGGTCGGGGATTCTCTCTCGGGAAATAATCAATTCGTCGTACCAGGTGTAGGCCTTATCGTGCGGCGCATTTCCGTCTTTATTCGTTTGATAGGGCAGCAACCAGATCTTACCGAACTTCGCCTTTCCGATGTCGGTGTTCACCAGGTCATAGCCGGTCTTCTTCTCCGGACTGAAATCAATCACCGTCACGGCTGGTTTCCCTTCATCAGCCACCCAGAGCTGCACGGTGCTGTCGCGGTGGTATTTGTGAGAATTGTCGAGATACCACGTGCCAACTTTCACGTGCACCTGAAACGTCATCCACTGATTCGCTTTGTAGCCGACGCACGGCGGAAACTTGGGAGCAAATCCGCGATAGAGCCGACATTTTCCAGCGGACGCGGCGTTCTGCGGAGTAAAGATCCCGGAGCCCTCCGCATCGTAACCCTGCATAATCTCGAGGGGCTCGTACTTATCGTCCTTCACCCCGCAACTGTGATACATCCGCGGCATCCCAAGCTGCCCGCTATCCTCAAGCACTAAATCAATATTCGTACACGACCACGCGGTTTGGCCCGGCCGGTCGCCCTCGCCGATAATCGCCTGCTTCCAGCCATTCGAAGCCTTGAACGGCTGCAGCATCTCCGTCGAGAAGCGCTGCCGCCACTGAATATAAAATTCGTCGTATTTGCTCTTCGGATCGCCGTTCACCAGAGAATCAAACTGCACGGATAAGTCGTCCGTAAAATCAGTCCAGTACTGTCCGGACGAGTTGGCCACAGAAAATGCCGGCACTGTGAATTTCAGCGAGCCCCGCCCGGATGCCGCGACAATGTTATCAATCTCCGGAAGCACCGCTCCCGTGGAATCGGGCATGATGTGGCCGGCGATCTCGGAGCGCGAATCAAAGCCGATGCAGCGAATCACGCCTGGAGCGTGGCAGCGAGCCTTGAAATCCGCGTCATTCCCAAGCTTCGCCGGGCCTGGGGCAGATTCGTCCGGTGGAGTTTCCTGGCTCGGCGAATTCGCGGCCTCTGGCGCTTTATTACTCGGTTCTTGTGACTGCCCTTCTTCACCCACGCTCGAAGCAGTAGCGGCGCTCAAAAATCCATGGGCGCGCGCTCCAAGTGAGTTCAGCAGAGTTCCAAGACTTAGAAGACTGAGGAAACAGGAAACCAGCAGGAGGTTCTTATACCGCGCCATTCCGCATCACCGGCTCTCTCGTACTTGACACTCGCAATCTTAGCCTAAAACGAAGCGGCGGCGCCACGGGGGGATGTGGGCGCCGCCGCTCCTTAACCGGCTGGGGGGCCGGTAGCTCGTTCGACCTAGAACTTCGGGTCGGGTATTTGCTGGTGCGAGATAATGAGTTCGTCGTACCAGGTATGAGCGGCCGCCTCACCCGCGCAACCGGAGCTGCACTTGTTGGTCTGGTAGTTTAGTAGCCACAACTTTCCGAACTTCGCGTGCGGATTGCCGCTCCCAGATCCCGCAGGTTGGCCGAAGGCCGTCGGGTTTACGAGGTCGTAGCCCGTCTGGCAGGACGGAATGTCTTGCTGTTCCGCATCGCACGCGGCGGACGTAGCGCCCGGACGGAAGTCCATCACGATCTGCGATGGCTGGCCCTCCTGCGCGACATACAACTGAATCGTGCTGTCGTGCTTGAACGGCGCCGGTGGACCTCCGCTCGCGTTTACACCACCCGGGTACCACGTGCCCACTTTGATGTGGAGCTGGAAAGTCATCCACTGATTCGCTACGTACGGCACGCAGGGCGGTATGGTTGGCACATTGATCGTCACCGTGTAGGTGCAGTTCAAATAGCCTCCCGCCGCGTTTTGAGGCGAGAACAGCCCATTCCCCTGGTTGTCCGTTCGTCCCGTGTTCACCTCGAGAGGATCGTACTCATCGAGCTTCATCCCGCAACTGTGGTACATGCGCGGGATCATGAACTGGTTCGAGTTCTCCACCACGGTTTCAAAATCCGTGCACGAGTATGCCAGGGTAGAGGCCGTGTCGCCTTCGCCGACGATGATCTGCTTGAACCCGTTCGAGCCGGCGAAGTGCTGCAGCATGCTCTGGTCGAACCGCTGCCTCCACTGAATCCAGATCTCATCGCCACAGGGGCTTCCGCCGCAAGCCGTGGTTCGAGACGCTGGATCGCCGTTGATGAGCGAGTCGATCTGTTGTGAGAAGTCGTCCGAGAAGTCAATGTCGAAGGACCCCGAGGTATTGGCTTCCGGCGCTGATGCGGGAACGGTGAACAACAACGAACCGCCTCCTGAGGCCGATTGCGTTGTGTCGATCGTCGGCGTCGTTTGGCCGCTCGTGATTTTCGGCATGCCCGGAGCTGCGTTTCCGCTGATGTCCGAACTACTGTCGAACGCGACGCAGCGAATCACACCTGAACCCGCGCAGCGCGATTGGAAGTCCGCTTCGGCGTTCGAAGTAGAGTTCGAGACGGTCACGCTTACGGCAGTGGTCGTAGCAGTGTTTCCGGAAGTGTCTTTGGCCGTCGCCGAGAGCGTGTGCGAGCCATTGCTAGCCCCGGAAGTATTCCACGATACACTGTAGGGAGACGCCGTAACCGCCGAGCCGAGATTCGCCCCGTCGAGCAGGAACTGCACGCTCGCCACGGCGACGTTATCTGAGGCATTGGCGGAAACCGTCACGGTCCCCGAGACCGACGCTCCGTTCGCCGGCGCCGTCATGGACACCGTCGGCGGCGTGTTATCCGTCGTATTCGTCGTACCGAACGTGAATCCGCTGGCCGTTACAGTGTTCCCACCGCCGTCCACCGACTGCGCGCTGAAGAAGTACAGCGTGCTTGGCGAAAGACTTGTGAGATTCTGCGAATGGCTCGTGGCCATCGTTGTGCTCTTCGAGGTCGACAATCCCAGGTTCGAGCTCGTACCGTAGAGCACTTGCGACGTAGCGGGCGCGCTGGTCGTCCATGACACGGTCGCAGACGTTGTGGTGATATTGCTCGCCGCAACGTTCGAGATCGTGGTGCTGCTTCCGCCGCCGGTGGCAGGCGTCAGCCGGAGCGTGTGCACGTCGATGTTCCACTCATTCACCAGCACATACACTCCCATTGCTGGGAAGTAGCCGAAGCGTTTGAACGTCCCATTCGTTGTCGAAGGAGAACCCGTCATGTCGGAGTCTGGCGGTGCGCTGGCTGAATAAGTCTGCGTCGAGCAGGAATCCGCCACCGGGTCGTAGATGTACAAGGTCCCGCCGAAGTTCGGCCAACCGACCACCTTTTGTAGCACTGGGTCCCACTGAAGACCTGGATTGTTCCCTTCCAGTCCGCTGCAACCGGAAGCTTTCAGCGTTGTGACGGAATAGCTGCTTCCCGAAGCGATGCTGATAGACTGCGCTGCGCCATCGCCAAAGCGCAGGAATAGCTTATGGACCGGGTCAATTACCGAACCCTCATGGAGACTCAGGTTCGATGGCGCTGAACCTAGGAACGTGTACGTGTTCTTCGTAGGATCGTACGACCAGAGCCCTTGGCATGACTCATCGACGAACACAAGCCCCGTGTTCGGGTCGTACTGCGCCTGCGAGTTGCCGTAGTCGTTGCAGGGATGGACACCGCCATTGCCGAGCGTGCTGTCCATCTGCTGCCAGCCGCCCGTGCCGCTGGAGCCCACTTTTGAAAGATCCAGCGTCCAAGTGTCACTGATGAAGCCTCCGCCCGGACAGTAAGGAACGCCTCCGAAGACGAACATCTTGTCGACGTTTGGCATGTACGCCGTGCCGCCGTACGTGTGACGGGAGCTCGGGGTGCCGTTGCTGAATGCGTCGGCACATGTCGGGGTTGGGTCAGCCGGATTGTTTGCGCGGGTCATCTTCAACGTGCTGAGGTTGAAGGCATAGATTTCATTGCCCGAGTAGTCGTTATGGCCGCCGCCCCAGACCCACAAGATGTTCCGGTTGGTGTCGGCGATGCCGCTGTTCCATGCGTCAACTACCCCGTAGCAAGAACCGGTAGTAGAAGGGTCAGGCGGGCAGTTTGGCTGTATTTGCTGGCCCGAGACATCGAACCAGCCGAGTGTTGACGGAATTCCACCGCCGCCGGAGGATGAATTGCTCACGGTCACGTTCACCGTTGAGCTGAGCGCGCTATTGCCCGCGGAATCCTTAGCTATCGCTACTAGCGTGTGGCTCCCGTTTGCGTAATTTGTCGTCACCCACGAGAAGCTGTAGGGCGACGACGTGTCGGTAGACCCGACATTATTTCCGTCGACCTGCAGCTGAACGCTGGCCACAGCGACATTGTCGGACGCATTCGCGCTCACCGTCACCGTGCCATTTACCGTTGCATTGTTCGCCGGTGATGTGATCGAAACCGTCGGCGGCGTCGTGTCTGAGTTGTTGACCGTTACCTTGACGCCGGCGCTCGTCGTCGTGTTCCCTGCGGCATCTTTCGCCACCGCCGTCAGCGTATGGCTGGCGTTCGATACCGACGTCGTGTTCCACGAGAAGTTGTAGGGCGCCGATGTATCCGCCGCTCCCACGTTTGCTCCGTCAACTTGCAACTGCACGCTCGCGACTCCCACGTTGTCCGCAGCCGTCGCGCTCACCGTCACCGTTCCGTTCACCGTCGCATTGTTCGCCGGTGATGTGATCGAAACCGTCGGCGGCGTCGTGTCTGAGTTGTTGACCGTTACCTTGACGCCGGCGCTCGTCGTCGTGTTCCCTGCGGCATCTTTCGCCACCGCCGTCAGCGTATGGCTGGCGTTCGATACCGACGTCGTGTTCCACGAGAAGTTGTAGGGCGCCGATGTATCCGCCGCTCCCACGTTTGCTCCGTCAACTTGCAACTGCACGCTCGCGACTCCCACGTTGTCCGCAGCCGTCGCGCTCACCGTCACCGTTCCATTTACCGTTGCATTGTTCGCCGGTGATGTGATCGAAACCGTCGGCGGCGTCGTGTCTGAGTTGTTGACCGTTACCTTGACGCCGGCGCTCGTCGTCGTGTTCCCTGCGGCATCTTTCGCCACCGCCGTCAGCGTATGGCTGGCGTTCGATACCGACGTCGTGTTCCACGAGAAGTTGTAGGGCGCCGATGTATCCGCCGCTCCCACGTTCGCTCCGTCAACTTGCAACTGCACGCTCGCGACTCCCACGTTGTCCGCAGCCGTCGCGCTCACCGTCACCGTTCCGTTTACCGTCGCATTGTTCGCCGGTGATGTGATCGAAACCGTCGGCGGCGTCGTGTCTGAGTTGTTGACCGTTACCTTGACGCCGGCGCTCGTCGTCGTGTTCCCTGCGGCATCTTTCGCCACCGCCGTCAGCGTATGGCTGGCGTTCGATACCGACGTCGTGTTCCACGAGAAGTTGTAGGGCGCCGATGTATCCGCCGCTCCCACGTTCGCTCCGTCAACTTGCAACTGCACGCTCGCGACTCCCACGTTGTCCGCAGCCGTCGCGCTCACCGTCACCGTTCCGTTTACCGTCGCATTGTTCGCCGGTGATGTGATCGAAACCGTCGGCGGCGTCGTGTCTGAGTTGTTGACCGTTACCTTGACGCCGGCGCTCGTCGTCGTGTTCCCTGCGGCATCTTTCGCCACCGCCGTCAGCGTATGGCTGGCGTTCGATACCGACGTCGTGTTCCAC
Source organism: uncultured Acidobacteriota bacterium (assembly GCA_963841235.1). Lineage (GTDB taxonomy): Bacteria > Acidobacteriota > Terriglobia > Acidiferrales > UBA7541 > Palsa-147. The sequence goes on from CAWJBU010000011.1 coordinate 244,665, forward strand.
GAGAAGTTGTAGGGCGCCGATGTATCCGCCGCTCCCACGTTTGCTCCGTCAACTTGCAACTGCACGCTCGCGACTCCCACGTTGTCCGCAGCCGTCGCGCTCACCGTCACCGTTCCATTTACCGTCGCATTGTTCGCCGGCGAAGTAATCGAAACCGTCGGCGGAGTCACATCATTATTATTCACGGTAACGGTCACGCCCGCGCTGGTCGCGGCGTTTCCCGAGGTATCCGTAGCGAGTGCAGTAAGAGTGTGATTTCCGGTCGTGGAAGTCGTGGTGTCCCATGAAAAGTTGTAGGGCGCCGCGGTCACCGCCGCCCCAAGATTGTTTCCGTCCAATCGGAACTGAACGCTCGCTACGGCGACATCATCCGCAGCATCGGCGCTGACCATGACCGTGCCGAAAACCGTCGCGCCATTTACCGGCGCAGTAATTGAAACGGTTGGCGGCGTCGTGTCGCCCGAGCTCGCCTCGGTAGTAAATGTCGCGTCGGGGCTCGTGACGGTAGTGCCATCAGCCGCTCGCGATTGGCACATATAGTGATATTGAATTCCCGCGGTGAGATTGGTCAACGCAACCGAGTGGCTGGTGACCATGGTGCCATTGAATGTCGTAGCCTGCCCGTAGTCCGTCGTCGGGCCGTACACAACCTGCGAACTGCTCGGTTCATTTGTCGTCCAGGAGACCATCGCGCTGGTCGCGGAGACCGCGCTGGTGGCAGGAGCCGAGTCCGTCAACGTCGGTGGCTTAGTACTGGAACCTGCCAACCCGATACATCCTGCGTTCAAGCTGGCGATCAACAAAACCCCGACAAATGCCCACGGCGTCAAGCGACGGTGCAGGCTCAGTCCATTCTTGACTTGCATTATCTTTCCCCCAGTTAAAGATCAGCCCAGAACTTCCCGTTGCGCCGCCAGAGGACTGGTCCGACGGATAATCCCCATCACGCAACTAGGCTAGTCTCTGGGGTTTAGGCGGGGTACTGGTCGGGGGGCCTGATTAGGTCCAACGTTCGGTACAGGTACTTCCCTGCCCGTAGGGACATTGGGGTCTGGAACCAGGATAAATACTGCAGATCCTTGATTCTGCGAGGCGGACGTCTACGCAAGAATAAGTGCTGAGCCTCGGGTTGGTAAAAAGACCGGAGCAGGCTTTGGGCTAGGTATCAAGGGCAGGCTGACGTGCCCAAGGCGGTGAGGAACGGCCTAGCGCCTGCTTCAACCTATCTTGAGGACTCCTCGGACGAGGAACTTCGCGATTTCCCCGCTCGAGCGGAAGCCTTCTCCGGCCTCAAACAGCCACCAAAACATTGCCAGTTCGACCCACATCCCGCCGCCGGCAATCCGGTCCAGTAACTGGACCGCCCTCCGGGAATCACCGACTCGCCACGCCACCCAGAGGGCCACTATGGCAATCACGAGCGACGCCGCCACGTCGGTTGGGTAGTGCCCGCCGATATAAACGCGAGGGAGTGATACCGCCAGCAGGACCCAGCCGCACAGAATCGCGCTGCATTTTCGCTGAATCGGCCACAATCCCGCAGCCATTACAAAATAGGCCAGGGTCGAATGACTCGGAAACGAATTACCGCTGCCTATATCCCGTAGGTAAGGTGGAAACAACTGCTGAAACCCGGAGTCGCGTGACGGCGGCAGCGCGCCGATAAACGGCCGCAGCGCCAAGGTCGCAAGCACCGCCACGATACATGCGACGGTCAGTTCGATGATCCGCGCGCGGCGCCATGCTGTCCGGTCATCACGCAGGCTCCAGAAGTAGTAGCACGCCGCTGCGAACACAAACCCGCTCACCAGCCGGTTGTAAATGAAAAACTGCGCGAGATTCATTCGAAAGTCTGTAAACGGAAACAAACGGAAAAGGGTTGCAAGGAGCCAGTGATTGATTTTGAAGAACTGCGGACCGTTCAGGCTGCGGTAACTCAGCGCACCGAGCACAGATGGCGACAGCATGCTGATATTCGCGAGGGACATTCGTTTCTCGTCTTAACCGTCACATTTTACGATACATCCGGCCGTCGATCCCGGGATTCGCGCGGTGGTGTTTCAAGCTGAAACCTGGTATCCAGGAGTGCGGCGCGCTCGCAGCGGCTCAGCCGGAGATGTTAACCTCAATCACAGATCCCAAAGGGATTGCGTTGTCTAGCGTTCACAAATCGGTGCTACATCGCGCTGGGGCTCGCTCGTTCTCTCTGCCGTCGCGTTCCGGACTTGCGATTTACGCGGGACTTCTGCTTTGTCTCGTCGCCATCGGCGTCGACTACCTTATATCTCCCGCACTTTATAATGGTTCAACTCTCTGGGCGACAGCAGCACTCCTGCTGCTGGTCGTCCGTCGCGGGCAAGCTCCCGGCCCCGATGCCGCGGAGTTCACCATCGTCGCAAGACTTTCCGCCGGGCGTCTCGCGATCTTCCTGACTCTCCATGTCATCATCATCGCGATGGGGCGCTACTCGAGCGCCACACTCACGACCGCCTCTGCCAGCGATGCGGGCGAAGCCGCATTCTTGGCGTCCGCCAAGTTGCTCATCCTTCTGCCGGGCATCGTACTTTTCTCTCGATCGGATTGGCCGTCACTTCTGCGCAGATATCGCGATGAATTCTTCGCTGCGCTCGTCGTTCTACTTACATTTTTCCCCTATCGGCTGTTCCGCACGATCTGGCCAGCATACTCGCAGGTCGTCGCCGCGCTCGCTTACTACAGCGCCAAGCCGTTCGTAGCCGGCCTTGGATTCCTTAACCACCCGGTACCCACAATCTTCGGGCCGCGACTCGCGTTGCAAATCATATTTTGGTGCTCGGGATACTCGGCTTTGGCGCTGTTCGATACGCTCCTCGCGTTGATCGCCTTCCTCGATTGGAACGAATTGAATCACAAGCGCCTCCTAGTCGCCTACGTCGCCGGCTCGTTCGCCATGTTGGTGGCGAATATCGTACGCATCAGCCTTCTGGTAATGATGGGCAACTTGATCGCGCCGAAATACGCCATGGGGAGATTTCATGTGAATGGAGGATGGGTGTTCTTCGCCGGAATTTATCTCGTGATTCTATCGATCTCCTACCGATGGATGCTCCTGAAGCGAGCTCACGACTCAAATCATCCATGACCTTTCCCGGTCATCGCCTCCAATCAATGCGAGGTTCCGGTATCATCCAGAACGCTCTCGTCGCCGTTGAACTGTTCAGGTCTCGATTCTTGTACGTGCTGAAACCGAAACACCACGGTTCCCGGTTTGGAACTGACTGCAACACTGGTTTAATATCAGGCAGGAAAATATCCCGGTCGGGAAACACAGCTCGTTAACGGAATTGTCAGAAAGGATGCACCGTGGATCGCTCACCTCCAATCTCGTCTTTGATCGCGGTCTCCGAATCCGTAACGCGCAACGTCGACTCTGAGGTGACTGCGAACGGTGAGAATAGGCCGTTTCTTCCAGATGTCGGCTTGATTGCGCTCGTACCTGATGCGTGGGAAGATTTGTGGCAACCACGCCACCAAGTGGTCAGTCGCTTGGCCCGATACTTCCAGGTTGTGTGGGTGAACCCTGACGAGCCCGCGGGGGAATTCCGCAAAAATGGCGGAAGACCTGCCGATCGATTCGATCCTAGCCAAAGAACTGCTGCATCTCCGGGACCCGGCTTCATAGTTTACCGTCCGGAATTTTGGCTGCCCAGAATGTATCGCCATCCTTCGCTGGACAACCTCGTCATGCAGCAGAGAGTCGTGCGAGCCCGGAGGTTACTGACGCGGCGAGGCTGTCAGAAAATTATTCTTTACATTTGGCGTCCTTCATTCTTACCTGCGCTTTCCAGCGTGGCTTTTAATTTGAGTTGCTATCATATCGACGATGAATACTCGTTCTCATCCATTGAGTCCCCGTTGAGCGATGCCGAAAAACGACTAATTCGCGACGTAGATCAAGTCTTTGTGCACTCCTCGGGGCTTCTTGAAAAGAAGGGCAGCATCAATCCACACTCGATGTTTGTTCCGAACGGAGTTGACTACCAGGCATTTTCGCGAGAGGTGCCGGAGCCGCTCGACTTGGCGTCGATCCCTCACCCCCGCATCGGATATACGGGATTCATCAAGAGGCATTTAGATTGGCAGATCCTATTGAGGTTGAGTCAGGAGCATCCGGAATGGTCTTTCGTTTTTGTCGGCCCACAAAGTCCTCACGAGGATATCGTCGCCATCATTCAAGAGCTAACTAAGCGCGGAAACGTTCACTTCCTTGGGCCGAAGCCCACGCCCGTTCTGTGCGCCTATCCCCAGCACTTCGACGTTTGTATCATGCCTTACCAAGCTAACGACTACACGAAGTACATTTATCCGCTTAAGTTGCATGAATACTTGGCCAGTGGCCGTCCGACCGTAGGCACGCGGATTCGCACGCTCTGCGAATTCAATCACGTCGTGTCGCTGGCGAGCACGCTGGATGAGTGGTCTGCAGCCATAGAAGACTCACTCCGGCCGGGCGAAAATTCTCCGGAGCGCCGTGCGGTTCGTCAAGATGTGGCGCGACAATACGACTGGGAGCGGTTGGTACTCAAAATCGCAAGCGGCATGGCGGAAGGGCTTGGTCAAGAGTATGCGACCAGACTTTCCGATCTGCTGCACACGGGCGGGAAACGCAAGGCTGATCTATCCACCTATCGGTCGAGCGCTCGGGAGCAGGCGAGAATAGCTGACCTGCTGGCCAATATCCCTAAAGGATATTCTTCGGTTCTGGACATCGGAGCCCGCGATGGATACATCTCGAACTTGTTGGCACGGGACACGAAGATCGCCGGGTACACCGTGAGCTCCAGGAGGAATGACGTCACGAGCCCTCCGACCATCGGCGCCGCGATGCGCTTCATCACGTCGGCACCGGTGCCGGTGCTCCAGAGGACCGGCACGAGACCGATGATCATCGTGGCGACGGTCATGAGCTTCGGTCGAAGTCGCCTGGCGGCGCCCTCGACGATCGTCTCGCGAAGGTCATCGAACGTCGCGAGACGCCCCGCCCGCTCGCGAGCCCCGTGGGCGAGCTTCAGGTAGAGGAGCATGACGACGCCCGTCTCCGCGTCGAGCCCCGCGAGCGCGATGAGCCCGACCCACACGGCGACGCTCATGTTGTAATGCAGCAAGTACAGAAGCCAGAACGCGCCGACGAGCGAGAACGGGACCGCCAGCATGACGATGACCGTCTCGACGATCGACTCGGTGTTGAGGTAGAGCAGCACGAAGACGATTCCGAGCGTCAGTGGGATGACCCACTTCAGCCGCTCCTTCGCGCGCTCGAAGTACTTGAACTGCCCGACCCACTCGAGGCGGGCGCCGGGAGCCACCGCGGCGTCGCGGGCCACGGCGCGCTTCGCATCGACGACGTAGTCGGCGATCGGACGGTCCGTATCGACGAAGACGAAACCGACGAGCTTGCCCCCCTCGCTCCGGATCATCGGCGGTCCGAGGACGCTCTTGATCGTCGCGACCTGCGAGAGCGGTATCTCGGCACCCGACGGCGTCGCGATGAGCGTCCGATAGAGCTGCCCCGGGTCGTCGCGATACTCTCGCGCGTAGCGCACGTTGACTGGGTAACGCGCCCTGCCGGCGACGACTTCGGAGACATTCTCGCCGCCGATGGACTGGGCGACGACCGTGTTCACGTCCTCGACGCTCAGGCCGTGGCGCGCCGCCTCTTCCCGATTGACGTCGAAATCGATGTAGAAGCCGCCCGTGGAGCGCTCCGCGAACGCGCTTCGGGTGCCGGGCACCTTCGCGACGGCGTGCTCGACGGAGATGGCCGTCTGCTCGATGGCGTCGAGGTCGTCGCCGAAGACCTCGATGCCGAGAGGGCTACGGACGCCTGTGGCCAGCATCTCGGTTCGCGTCTGGATCGGCATCCACCAGACGTTCGGCATCCCCGGGTAGCGAAGCTTCTCGTCCATCTCTTCGAGCAGCGAGTCCCACGTGACACCCGGGCGCCACTGGTCGCGAGGCTTGAGCACCACGGTAACCTCGGCCATGCCCAGCGGCGCCGGGTCCGTGGCTGTTTCGGATCTCCCCTCCTTCCCGAACACGCTGGCGACCTCGGGAAACTTCTTGAGCTCGCGGTCCATCGACTGGAGCACGACGGCCGCTTCGTTCTCGCTCATCCCCGGCGGCGCGGTCGGCATGTACAGAATGACGCCTTCGTTCAGCGGAGGCATGAACTCGTTTCCGAGCCGGAAGATCACCGGGACCGTCAGCGCCAGGATGGCGAGCGCGGTAGGGACCACGAGCCTGCGCTGGTCGACGACGAAGCGAACGACCGGTGCATACGCCGCCATCAGCCACCGGTTGATGGGGTTGACGTCCTCGTCGTGCACCTTGCCGCGGATGAGCAAGACGGCGAGTGCCGGCGTCAACGTGATCGCGAGGATCGAAGCGAAGCCGATCGAATAGGTCTTCGTGAACGCGAGCGGCTTGAAGAGCCGCCCTTCCGTCGCCTCGAGCGTGAAGACCGGCAAGAACGATACGGTGATGACGAGGAGTGAGAAGAAGATCGAGGGGCCCACCTCCTGCATTGCGTGAACGATCACTGCGCTGCGCGTCGAGAGCGCCCCCGCCTCGACGTCCTGGGTCGCGAATCGTGCTCGGCGAGCCTCTTGTGGATGTTCTCGATGAGGATGATCGACGCATCGACCATGGCGCCGATCGCGACGGCGATGCCCCCGAGGGACATGATGTTCGCCGTCAGATGCTGCCCGGCCATCGGGATGAACGCGAGGAGGACGCCGATGGGAAGGGTCAGGATGGGGATCAGCGCGCTGCGTACGTGCAGCAGAAACACGAAGATGACGACGCTGACGACGATCATCTCCTCGATCAGAGTGTGCCGCAGCGTGTGGACCGCATCGTCGATGAGCTGGGACCGGTCGTAGGTGGGGACGATATGCACGCCCTCGGGAAGGCTCGGCTGCGATCTGCTCGAGGCGCTCCTTCACCGCATCGATGACGGTCAGCGCGTTCTCGCCGTAGCGCATGATGACGATTCCGCCGGGCGCCTCGCCCTCGCCGTTGAGCTCCGTCAGCCCGCGGCGAATGTCCGGGCCGAAGCTCACCGTCGGCCACGTCCTTGACCCGGACCGGCGTTCCCTGGACGACCTTGACGGCCGCCTGGCCGATGTCGTCGGGCGTCTTGACGTAGCCGCGACCGCGGATGACCTGCTCGTGGCCCCCCATCTCGATGACGCGACCGCCGACCTCCTGGTTGGCGGCTCGCACGGCGCGCACGACGTCGTCCATGGTGACCTCGCGGCCGAGCAGCTTGTTGGGGTCGACGTTGACCTGGAACTGCTTGACGAAGCCGCCCACGCTCGCCACCTCGGCCACGCCGGGGACGCTCCCAATCGCGTAGCGCAGGTTCCAGTCCTGCAGCGCCCGCAGCTCGGCGAGGTCGTGCTTGCCGCTCGTGTCGACCACGGCGTACTCGAACACCCAGCCGACGCCCGTCGCGTCGGGGCCGAGGACTGGATTGAGGCCCTTGCGGCAGGCGATCGCGGACGGAGCTCAGGTACTCGAGCACGCGGCTGCGAGCCCAGTAGATGTCCGTCCCTTCGTCGAAGATGACGTTGACGAACGACATCCCGAACATCGACTGGCCGCGGACGGCCTGCACCTTCGGTGCGGAGACGAGCGCGCTCGAGATGGGGTACGTGACCTGGTCCTCGACGAGGTCGGCGCTTTGCCCCATCCACTCGGTAAAGACGATCACCTGGACATCGGAGAGGTCGGGGATCGCGTCGAGCGACGCGTGCTGGACGGACGCCCATCCCCAGGCCGACAGCGCCAGGACGAAGAGAATGGTCAGCAGCGGACGGCCCGCACTCGCCCCGATGATGCGTGCGACGAGGCCATTCGACCTCGGACCGGACGCGTCGACCGGCGCGCTCACGGCTGCCTCGGGTGCGGCTCAAGGTCCGTGCTGTCCCAATACCTGGCCGCAGTGCTGATCCGAGCTTCCGCGGCGATCAGAAAGACACCGCTGGTCGCGACCTGGTCTCCGGGAGCGAGGCCCGAGATCACCTCGTACATGCCGTTCGACTCGGTTCCGACCTGCACTTCGGTGGGACGGAAACGACCCCCGCCGAGGGCCGCGAACACCAGACGCCGAGGGCCCGTGTAGACGACCGCGGACGCGGGTACCTGGACGCGAACGCCCAGCTCCGATGCCAGCGTCACGCTGGCATACATGCCCGGGCGCAGATCGAGATCCGTGTTGGCGAGCTCGAGCCGCACGCGGCCGGTGCGGGACGCCGGGTCGAGGTACGGGTACACATAGGCGACCTTGGCCTCGTAGGCGCGGCCCGCGAGGTAGTCGAGCGTCACGGTGGCGCGTTGCCCGACGCGAACGTGCGCGAGGTCGGATTCGTAGACGTCGGCATCGACCCAGACCTTGCTGAGCGCCGCGATGCGGTAAAGGCGCATTCCAGCGTCGACCGATGCGCCCTCGACCACGTTCTTCTCGATCACGAACCCGCTCGCCGGCGATGCGATGGGAAGGTCTTCCGAGGGCTTGCCGCTCTGCGCGATCGCGTCGATCTGTGCGTCCGCCAATCCGAGCAGGTGGAGCCGCTGGCGCGATGCGCGAGCGAGGAGCTCCGGCCGACGCGGCCCCGTATCCCCCGCGGATGCGGTGGCCGCGGCTCCTTGAAGACCGAGCAGAAAGTCCTGCTCGGCGTTGTAGAGCTCGGGGCTGTACATCGTGAAGAGCGTCTGACCCTTGCCGACGCGCTGTCCGGTCTCGCTCACGTAGAGCTTCGTGATCCAGCCGCGCACCTTGAGGTTCACGTCCGCGAGCGCGGACTCGTCGTAGGCGACGTGGCCCACCGCGCGGAACGTGTCACGCATGGGCGCCGTCACGACCGGCTCGGTGCGAACGCCGATGAGCTGCCTGCGCGCGTCGTCGATCATCACGACGCCCTGCTCCTGCTCCCTAGTGACCGGAACGAGGTTCATTCCGCAGATGGGGCACGTGCCGGGTCCGGCCTGCTTCACTGACGGGTGCATCGAGCACGTGAAGTGGTCGGGCGCCTGCCAGTTCGCGGCGGTGCCGCCCGCGGAGCCGCTCATCGGCTTGCCGGTGAACCATGCGACGAGGGGCCGACGCAATACGATCGCCATGAGCGTGGCGATCGCGAGGGTGCCGAGCGTGATGACGAGCGAACGACGATTGGGTCGGTTCGGGAGGGTGCTCACGGCGTCACCTCGTCCCCCGCCAGCCCGGGTATCCGCCCGAGGGCGCGGTCCAGCTCGGCGAGCCGGCGGTCGTAGTTCGCGAGCGCCATCTGCTGGTCGAGCTCGACTCCGCGCAGGTTCTTCTCTGCGTCGACCACCGATACGAAGGGCGCCTGCGATGCCGTGAAGGCCGCTCGCGCCGCGTCGACCTCGTCACGCGCGACCGGCAAGAGCCGCCGCGCGAAGATCTGGAGCACGTGCTCGGCTTCTTCGAGTTGCTTCCCCGCGACGACGACCTGCGTGCGTGCGGCGTCGCTCATGCTCGCCGCGTCTGCCTCGTACTGCGCGCGCATCGCGCGAGCCTCGTCGACAGCGCCCCCGCGCCGACCCATCTGCACCGGGAGGTTGAAGCCGAGGCCAATCGTCCAGCGGTGCTCGGGCGTGTCCCACATCGAGTTGAAAGCGGTCGAGACCGTCACGTCGGGCAGGTACTCCCGCGAGGCGCGATCCGCGCGAGCCTGTTCGGCGCGAGCACGCTCGCGTGCCGCGAGGATGTCCGGGCGTTTCGCCACGGCCTCGGCTTCGAGGCGCCGTGGGTCCCTGACGTCCGACGCGTACGGCGCGGAGCTGGCACCTGGGGATGGCAAGGGCAGCTGCTCTGGAGGGGGAGGCAACGAAGCCTCCGGCTCTCGGTGGAGGAGCTCGTTCATCTGCGCCACGGTCACGTCGCGCTCCGAGGCAAGGATCACCGTGTCGTGCTCCATGTGCGTGAGCTCGAACTCCGCCTGCAGCGGGTCCTGCGCCGAACCGTGCCCCGATTCGTACTCCGCGGTCGCCGCGGCCTGCATGCTTCGCATCAGCTCCACGTGGTGGGCGTTGATCTCGATCGACCGGACGTCGACGAAGTACCGATCGAAGAGCAGCGACGCAGTCAGCGCGAGCTCACGACGGGACGCCTCGAAATCGCTCTTCGCTGCGTCCGCCTCGGCGCGGGTCACCGCCTCGTCGAGAGCGAGCTTGCCGGGCCAGGGCAGGTGTTGACTGATCATGGCGTCCCAGCCGAACCGCGCCGAGGGCGAGCCGATCGAAAGCGGCGCCACGTCGACGGTCACCATCGGATCCTCGAACGAGCCCGACTGCCTCGCCCGGCCGATGGCGGCGCGCCAGGCCTGCCGCGCCGACTCGATCGATCGATTCCGGCGCAGCACGGCCTGCACGTACGGCGCTCGCTCGAGCACGGGTCCAGAGAGGACCCGGTCGTCCTCGGCCGCGGCGGCGGGAGCCTCGTCGGTCTCGGGCTCGGCGTCGGAAGCTGCCCCGCCGTATGCCGCGCGACCCGTGGTCGCGCAGCCCATCAAGAGAAGCGTGGGCAATAACCACCAGGTGGCGCCCGTTACGTGCCTGTCCATCGCGATCTTCCCTGCGCTCGTGCGGTCAAGGGCCGCCGCGAGCGCTCAACGAGAGAGAGCCTCGGAACCGCTCGCTCCTGCGCGCGGTCCTCTCGGGTAGGCGAGGCTCAATGCGAGCCTCGCGGCTCTCTCACGTCAGGAAGACCATCAACTCGGCGCGTCGTTCGCTGGAGCTTCGTGGTGGCTTGCGCCAGCGCTCGTTCGCGTGAGCCGCTCGAGGGCTCTCGCTCCGAGGGCGCCCCGCCGGGTCCTGTACTGCCGGCAAGACGGCGACGACGCCCGCCGGCGCCACTGCGGACTCACCGGCGCGAGCGCCCTCGGGCATCGAGGGAAGCGTGATGACGCTGCAGCAGTCGACGGTCCGGCGTTCGAACGACTCGAACGGGCAACGCTCGCGATGGCCGGCTCCCTGAGCGCAGGGGTCCCATGACGAGAGGCCAAGGCCCTCGCAGTAGAAGTAGCGCGCCCCGGTCTGGACGGTTCCGCAGACCACCGCCACGGCGAGGAGCACGAACATCACTCCGCTGGCGACCGCGCGCGGGAGATTGCAGCGACGGCGACGGGGTCCGAACGGAGACATCACGACCTACATCTTTTCGTACCACCCGCCTCTGGAGGCGGCAACCGATGGGTCCTGGCACTTGCGCTTCGAGCTCGGCCTCGAGCGCCGAGTCAGCCACGCCTGGAACCCTCAGGGACGAGCTGCCCCCCACAGGTTTCCGCAGGCCAGACATGTTTCGTAGACGCCACTCGAGAGCTGCTGGCACGATTCGTTGATCGAGGAGCATGGCGTGCCCAGCATGGCGCGAGGGACGGGACAGGTCACAGGGCCGCTGGCGTTGCTTCCCGAGCACACCCATGCCGCTGGGGCTTCGTTTTCTTGGAGGCAGTCGCATTCGCCATCCGCGTAAACGCATTGCAGACCCGCCGCCGCTGCGCAAGACGCGCCAGGCTTGACGGTCGCGCGGGAGGCGGGACACCCGTGGGGCAGTCCGCTGGTGCACGATGCACCCGAAATGACATTCTGCATGATGGTGGCGCGCCCCGAGATGCAGCCGAACACTCGGTTGCACGGCACGAACGGACTTTTTCCATATTCGCACTCTGCGCCAAAATCGCAGGAATCTCCGACAGCCGGCTCGGCAATCGGGCAGGGGTTCCCGCAGGGAGGTATTGCCTCGGACGAATCGTCGCTGGGGCGGTCGTCTGCGGCAGCATCCGACGCGACGTCACCCGCCTCCAAAGCAGCGTCTCGCCCGGCGCTCCCTGAATCGCCGCTCCATACGTTCGGTGGGACGGTGCCTCCGCAGCCTGGAAGCGTCGCTAGGGTCAGAGCCCACGCGCACGTCTGCAGGCGGGACACCTTCTCGGCCATTGTCAACCCTCGGTGGCAGGGACGGTAGAGTTTCACCGCACCCAGCGTCAAGTGCTCGATCCCAAGCCGCGCGACGCCGATCCGCGAATGCGACTTCGTTGGCCTCGCGGGCGACGGCTGCGTGAGCCACGCTCAATCCGGACCGGGGGCTCCCGACTCGATCCATGCGACCAGCTTGGCGAGGCTGTCGGGATCGAGCTGGTACATGCCGGTCTCGGGCATCCGATAGCCGAACCGCCCGCCTCCGTCGGTCGGGAGCAACCCCGGGCACGAGCCGGGACCCTGACCTGACGGGGGAGCGAAGGAAATGAAGTGCGTTTGCGGGTCCTGGGGTGCCCCGAGCTTGATCATCACCCAGCTGTTCGCGACGTCGCCGGGTTTGACGCGCATCATCCTGTCGTATTCGCACGCGGGCACGTTGACCAGGGGGCCACGGATGCTCGTGGTCTGCCCGAACCACAAGCCTGCGCCTCCCTGGACCGGTCCCCCGTGGCATCGGACGAAGGCACACGAGGTCCGGATGACCGATTCGGCAGCGAGGTACGACTGCGGGAGCCAGGTCGTTCCGAGCTCGGCGTACACGTTCTGGCCCGGCCCGATCCCGTTATTGATCATCGACGTGATGAGGGAGTCGACTCCGGTCATGCTTCCCATCTGATACGGGCCTTCGGTCGCCGTGCCGCCGAACTCGTAGGCGGAGTGATAAACGATGAACGTGGCCTGCGGGAACATCTTGGCGACGACGCCGATGTCGCGAGGGTTGCAGTGAGCCGTATCGAAGCCCGGCAAGGGAACGCCCTTGTGGGCGCAGAAGAGGTTCACGCCGAGCGCGAGGCCTTTCTGGATCATCGGGATACCCGTGTCGGTGTCATCGAGGTAGTAGCCCGTCCCGTTCGGTCCCCAGGGCGTATAGACCTTCCACGCCCCGACCCCATACATCTCCTTGATCTGCTGCATGCCGTCGAACTGCTGCGCCTGATTGTAGTTCGGCAGCACCATGCAATGGTTCACGAGTCGTTGGGAGCTCGCCATCATGTTGATGGTGTCGCGAGCTTCGGCGATTTCGGTGTTGGTCAAGGGATTCTGGTCGTCCGTCGCGGCAAGCGCCGAGAGCACGGCTACGGTCGTATCGCTGTCCAGAAAGATCTGCCTTAGGTACTCGTTGCGTTCGAAGCACGCTTGGACCGGGGAAAGCCCGCAGCTCGCGTTTGGAAGAGCCGCGATGAAGCTCGCATAAACCCCGATGTTACTTCGGTTGGACAGATAGTGGGTCTGAATATCGAAGATGAATTCCTTGGTCGGATCCAGGCCGACCTGGCACTGCACGGCCGCGTCGAGCGCGTCTGCGCCGGTGTCGTAGTAGCCGCCGGCGTCGCCGCTCTGCCCGGTCGGCGACCCGCCTCCTCCTCCGGCGCCGCTGCCGCTGCCGCTGCCATTGCCGCCCCCGCCCAGGCGTCCCGCTCCGGAGCCGCCGCCGCTGCCGCCACTCCCGCCTCGGCCGGGGGATCCACCTCCGGAATCGACCCCGCCGCTGCTCGCGGACGACCCGCATCCGAAGAGGTTGAAGACCGCGAGGGTCGTCGCCATCCCGGCCGAACTCGCCAGGAACTGGCGCCGATCGACGCCGAGTCGGCGCGCTCCTTCGTCGGCGCGTTCGAGGATCATCCTGCGCATGGCGCGCTCGCGCGGCGTCTGTTCGTGGAAGTACTCGCCGTTGCTTCGACTGCCGAGCCGAAATCGGCGGTTCGAGCGGAAGTTCGATGTCGGTCTTCCGCAGCATGCGCAGCCAGGGGTAGGTCTTCATCGTCGGTCCTCGAGTATGGGCTTGCTCCAACCCAAAGCGCAATCGAGGCGCCGGCGTTGCTAATGTCTTATGCGACGGCGCATCGCGGTCACGAGGCGGGCAATCAGCAGAATGTTGCGACGTTGCCGTCAGCGCGCGCGGAGCCATTCGAGTGGCGACGCAAGTCTCCGATGACGAGGGACTGCCGGGGTACGTCGCCTGGTCGTCAGAACGTCGGCCGTATCGCGTCGACAATCGGCGTGGGATCCGAGACGAGCATCTCGTGCACTGCATCCGGGGCGGTCACCTCGTGGTAGAGGCGGTCGCGCGAGTCGCCCGTCAGGTGTTCGTAGAGCGGTTCCAGGTCCACCGCGGGCACGAGGGTGTCCTCGCTGAACGAGACGATCGACAGGACGGTGCCGTGCTTCGGCGCGAAGGCGCCCTGCTCGACCGTCGGGCGCTGCAGAGTGACGGACCCACCGTCGGGCAGCGGGACGGCGGCCTCGACGAGCTCGAACAGCGTGGTGATCGGCTCCGGTCCGAGGTAGCGGCCGGCGGTCACCTGATCGGGAGTCGGCGCGTTCGAGGCGACCTGACCCGTCGTGGTCGTGAACGCCAGGGGGACGAACGCGGCGGCGGGGATCTGCAGGTACGTGCCCAGCGTCGGGTCGGTCACGATGAACGGCCCCAGGTTGCCCGTCGGCGGGACGGTCCAGGGCTCTCCGTGCGGCGGAACGGGCGCGAGCAGGACGGCGCCGATGACGCCGTGCGCGGCGAGGCTCGATCCCGCGGAGAGGAGCTGCTGCTGCACGGTCTGGATCGCGAGACCGCCCATGCTGTGGCCGAGGACGATCGGCGTCGGCAGGCCCCTGTGGCGGAGCGCGTCAATCGACTCGAGGACGACCTCCGCGTTGTCCTCGATGAGGAGGTCGCCGAACTTCGTGCCGCTGGGGAGGTTCTCGGGGAAGGTGCTGTCGCCGTGGCCCGGGAGGTCGATCGCGAGGACGCGCCGGACGACGCTGCCGAGCTCGGGGTCGGCGAAGATCGCCTGCGCCAGCGGTCCGTAGACGAACCCGGTATTCACCAGTCCGTGCACCGCGAGGACGTTGACGAGTCCTCGCCTGGCCGGGTTGTCGAAGACGTGCGCGTGGATCGTCGACGAGCCGGTGCCGCGGAGGCTCACGTCGAAGACGACGTCATTGCTCGTGCCGATCGCGCTGACGGCGCTACCCACCGATTCATCCGCCGGGCCGGCGGGACTTCCGGAGCAGCCCGCGAGGAGCGTGAGAGACCCCAGAGTACCGAGGCTACGCACCGCAACCCTGCCCATGAGCCCTCCCTTCGCGCGTCACGAGGACCGACCGGCGGCGACCGTACTCTGGCGGACCCGTGCCCGATAGCGACCGCGCGGCACGAGGTCGCCGCGGATCGTTCTTTTGGCGTGCTCGGGTGGTCTTGCCGTCGGGCGGGCGGAGGTGGCCCTCCGCCCATCCGGCCTGGGCGGAACGCTGCAGGCCCGGCGTCGGCGCGAACCCGGGGCCGTGAATGCGGACCCGATGCGCCGCCACGGCTGACGGTCGCGACCGGGGCTCGTCGTTTCCAAAGAGTCGCGAGTCTCTTTCCGGCGGTCGCATTGGCCTCCGACGGCTCTTTCGGGACCTCCTCTTGCACCGGTTGGTGGCATGCACACCACGTTCGCTTGCGTCTTGGGCGGCCTGAGCGTCATCCGCCCGCTGGGGAGAGCCCGCATTCCGGTGGCCTGCGTTGTCACGCCCGAAACGAAGGACCAGCCTTCGTTTTCGCGTTACGTGCGCCGGACTCTCGTGGCCCCGAGCGCCACGGCCGATCCCGAGGGCCTCATCGATGCGCTTCTGCGCTTCAGCTCCTCGCTCTCCGCCCCGCCCGTCATATTCGTCGACAACGACAACGACCTGCTCTTCTTGTCGCGCAATCGGAAGCGACTCTCCACCTCGTTCCGCTTTGCGCTGCCGTCGCCTGAGCTGCTCGAAGATCTCGTCGACAAGCGGCGATTCGCGGCCCTGGCCGGGCGCATGAACCTGCCGACGCCGGAGACTCACGTCATCGCGCAGGGCACGGCGACCCGCGATCCGCGCGTTCGCAGCTGGAGCCGCTTCCCTTGCATCGTGAAGCCCGGCCTCCGGACGCACTGGTTCGGTTCGCGGCTGGCCCATCTCGACGTCGGGACGCAGAAGGCGATCTGTGTGACGTCGCATGCCGAGCTGCAGACCCTGGCACCGGCGCTCGAGGCCCACCCGAGTGACTTCATTCTACAGCCGCTGATCGAGGGCGGCGAGGACCAGATCGTCAGCTACCACGCCTACGTCGCGAAGGGTGTCGTGGTCGCCGACTTCACCGGCCGCAAGGTCCGCACGGTGCCGCGCGAGTACGGCTTCAGCAGCTACGTTCAGGTCACCGACGACGAGCGCGTGCGGCGGATCGGGCGCGACGTCGTCACGCGCCTCGGGTTCAGCGGTCTTATCAAGCTGGATCTGAAAGAGGACAGGCGCGACGGTGGCCTCTACCTGCTCGAGGCCAACCCGCGAGCCAACCTGTGGCACCACCCCGGCGCCATCGCCGGGGTGAACCTGCCGGCGATCGCCTACGGTGATCTCGTCTCGCCCGGTTCGGTGCGCCCCGGCACGCATCGGACCCGCGCCGGGGTACGATGGATGTGGGCCTTCGCGGACCTCCAGGAGTGCCGAGCGAACGGCGAGCTCCATGCGCTGCGGTGGTTATACGAGCTCGCGGCTGCCGATGTCGTCGAAGATCTCTGCTGGAGCGATCCCTTGCCCGGAGTGGCCCGGATCGCCGCGCGGCTGCGCCAACGCGTCGGGCGCGGTGGGGCCTGGCGAGCGCCGGCGCCGATCGCCGCCGAGGGGTAGGCCATGCGCTGGGCGCTGCTGGCCGACGTGCACGGGAACCTCGAAGCCCTTCGCGCGGTGCTGCGCGATCTCCAGGACTGGCCGGACCATCGCTTGATCTGCGCCGGGGACATCGTCGGTTATGGGCCGGACCCGGCGCCGTGCCTCGAGCTGCTCGGCGAGCGCGACGCCACGTGCGTCGCGGGTAACCACGAGGGCATGGTGCTCGGGCGCATCGGCTTTGAACGTTGCGTCTACGCGGGCATTCTCGCCGCAGCGTGGACGCGCGCGCACCTTCCGCGCTGGGCGCTCGAACGCCTGGCGGCGCTGCCGAAGGTTGCCCGGCCCGGTCCCGAGAATCGTCGTCTGCCACGCCGTACCCGACGACGTGGAGCGCTACGTCTCGAGTGCGGCCGTCGCCGAGCCCGCGGTCGCGAACGCCTCGCAGAGCTTTCCGGGCGCTGCGTTGCTCGTGAGCGGACACACGCACTTCGCCGCGTTTCACGGACGCTCGGGCTTTCGCTTGGTCTCGGCCGGCGAGGAGCAGCTGCTCGCCGAGGGCCGGCTGCAGTTCGTCAATCCAGGCTCAGTGGGGCAGCCGCGCGACGGCAGACCGGGCGCTCGTTACGCGCGCTACGACTCGGCAACCCGCACGGTCCGCTGGCGCGCCGTCGACTACGACTCGGCGCCGACGCTCGCGAAGCTGCGGAAGCTGCGGCTGGTCGCACGCGTCTGCTACTCGTTCCCGCAGACCCGGCTCGAGCGCAGAATCGACTCGGTCCGCTCGCGCTGGGCTCGGGCCCGCTTCCAGCGGTTGCCGCCGCTGTCCTGACCCGTCCTGCGGCCGAGTGGTCGCCGGCGCCCTCCGCAGAGCGCTCCGGTCCGTGGGTCGATCGCGTATGCGAGTTGCAACGCACCGAGTCGATCGCGTTGCCGGTCCACTTCGAGAAAGACAGGTATTCCGAAATGTCAGGCATCATCATCTCAAGAATTCTCCGACCGCTCGACCGCGCGGTTCGAAGGCCCACGAAGCGGGTCGCCGCAGACATCGCCAGGCGACTCGTCTCCGAGCGCAAGGACCTGCCGCTCTCGACATGGCGGCTGTCGCGTGACTCATCCGGCGCGCTTTCTTTGAACACCGTGAACCTGCGCGACCTCCTCGCGCGCCGCGGCTCTCCACTACACGTGGTGGACGCCGCGAAGCTCGCGCTCAACGCGGCCCGGTTCACGGCGCGTCCACCGGGGACGAAGCGAGCCTGCGAGGTGTATTGCTCCTACAAGACGAACCCCGTCCCCGGCATCCTGCGATTCCTCCACGCGCGGGGACTGGGCGCCGAGGTCGTGAGCGCGTACGAGCTATGGCTGGCGCTGCGGCTCGGGGTCAATCCGGAGGCCATCGTCTACAACGGACCTGCCAAGTCGGAGGAATCGATCGCGTCGGCGCTCCACTCCGGCGTCGGCCTGATCAACGTCAATACACGCACGGAGATCGCTCGTCTCGGGTTTCTCGCGCGCAAGCTGGGCAAGAAGCCGAACGTCGGGATCCGTGTCGTCGTTCCAGGAGCGGCTGGCGGGCAGCTCGGCGAGCGGATCGACACGGGCGCGGCGCTGGCTGCGTTCACCGAGGCGCTCCGGTGTCCGGACCTCGGCGTCGTTGCGCTCCACTCCCATCTCAGCGGGCAGATCGCGTCGCCCGCGCAGCTCGACGCGTTCATCTCTCCGCTCCTGTCCTTTGCGGACGAGCTCCGCGAGCGGCTCGGGCTGTCCCTCCAGATCATCGATGTCGGGGGAAACCTCGTATGCCCCACGGTCTCCTCGCTGGGGCCGCGGGCTCGCCGGCTCGCAGTGACTCTCGGCTGCGAGCCGAGCTTCAGCCCATCCGCGTCCCCGCTCTCGATCGACGACTACGTCGCGCGCGTCGTCGGGCGCGTCGAGTCTCACTTTTCGGAGCGCGAGCTGCCCGTCCCTCGCATCTTCGTCGAGCCGGGTCGCGCGTTGACCAGCGACGCGCAGATGCTCCTCTGCAGGGCCGTCGCCGTGCGCAAGCCCGACGAGACGGGAATCCGTTTTGCGGTGCTCGACGTCGGAATGCACGTCGCCGAGCCGCTGACCACCGAGTGGCATCAGGTCTTTCCGATATCCTCGCGATCGGACGCCGAGACGCGACTTTATCGACTGACCGGACCGAGCTGCATGCTGTGCGACCAGCTGTACCCGGCGTGGAAGCTGCCCGAGCTCTCCGCGGGTGATGGGCTCGCCATCATGGATACGGGCGCGTACTTCGTGGCGTTCTCGGCGCCGTTCTCCTTTCCGCGGCCCGCCATCGTGATGCTCGACGGCGCTCGCGAACGACTCCTGCGTCGCGCGGAGACGTTCGAGGACCTTGTCGCGCTCGACGGCGAATGGGGATCGGTGCGTCGCGCGGACGGGGACGCGCTCGCCGCGACGAAGGGCGCGGCGTCCTCCGCTTCGGAGGCCACGTGAACGGCCACCATCCTGCAGCGCGCTCGCGATGGCAGCGGCGGCTTCCGACGCACCCCGCGTCCCCGCCGACCGTGCGGCCGGAGGCCCTCCTGACGATGGCCGGGTACAATGGCACCCTGGCGGCGGCGCGCTCGCTTGGGCGGCGGGGCATTCGCGTGGTCGTCGCCGACGGCGAGGCCCTCGCACCGGCTCGCTGGTCCCGTCACGTGACCCGCAGGGTGGACTGTCCACAGATCC
This sequence comes from uncultured Acidobacteriota bacterium, assembly GCA_963841235.1. Taxonomy (GTDB): domain Bacteria; phylum Acidobacteriota; class Terriglobia; order Acidiferrales; family UBA7541; genus Palsa-147. The sequence continues at coordinate 264,051 of CAWJBU010000011.1, forward strand.
AGACCGCGCCGACGCGCTTCCTCGACTGGCTGCTGACGCTCGGCGCGCGCAAGCCGGGCCGGGTGCTTTGCGCCACCAGCGACTGCAACGCCTGGCTCTTCGCTCGACACCGAGGGGCGCTCGCGCGGCACTTCCGTATCTACATGCCTCGCGTGGACGCCGTTTACACGCTGCTCAACAAGTGGCGGCTGTACGAGGTCTGCGCCGAGCTGGGCATCGATGTCCCGCAGACCTGGCTTCCGAGCGGAACGGACGACCTGTCGAGAGTAGAGCGCGAGGCGCGCTTTCCCGTCGTCATCAAGCCGCAAACGCAAATACTGCTTTCCCCTCACCAGAAGGGACGCGTCGTCCGCGATGCCGGCGCGCTCCACGCGCTCTACCGCGAGTTCGCGTCCGCGGCGATCCACTCGCCCGTTCTGCTGGATTGGGACCCGCGCGTGGCCGCGCCCATCGTTCAGACCTTCGTCGACACGGCGAGAGACGGGATCTACGGTCTGAGCGGCTTCATCGACGAGAGCGGCGATCTCTTCGTGGTCCGGGCGTCGCGCAAGGTGCTCCAGTGGCCGGCGCAACTCGGGGTGGGGCTGTGCTTCGAGGACGTCGAGGTGCGCCCGTCGCTGGCGGCGGACGTCGCCCGCTTGTGCCGGCACGTCGGGTACTGCGGGCCCTTCGAAGTGGAATTCGTCCGTTCCGGCGACCGCTATCAGGTCATCGACTTCAATCCGCGGTTCTTCGGCCAGATGGGATTCGACGTGTCGCGAGGGGTGGATCTGCCGTACCTTTCGTACCTCGCCGCGACGGGCGAACGTCGAGAGCTCGAGAGCGCTGTCGGGGTGGCTCGGCGGCAAGCGAGCGAAACGCCATCGGGCGTCTATTGCCATCGCATCGACCTCGAGATCGACCTTCAGCTCCAGCGCTGGGCGGGCCGCATCAGTCGAAGAGACTGCCAGCGCTGGCGGTTCTGGCTGTCACGCAACCACGTGACGGACGCAGTCATGGATCGGGAGGACTGGGCGCCGGGGCTGGCGTCCTTCACTGGCGCCTTGATTCGCCGCGCCGTCCACCCCCGCAGCACCTGGCGGTCCGCCCACGAGGGATGAGAGGACCCTACGGGCACGCGCCGGAGTAGAGCGTGGTGTCGACGAAGGGCCGCGCTTCACCCGGATGCACGGGCTGGCGCGCCTGCTTCGCGAGGCGAATGGTTGCCAGGTTCCGGCCGGTCTGCGCTTGGTAGCCGCGGCAGAGCCACCGGGCGATCGCCCGGTCGTCGGCGTCCTTCACGAACGTGAGCTTGTAGAACGGAGAGAATCGCCAGCCGACGACGGAGCGGAACCCCCCGCCGGCCACGTCGAATACGTCCACTTCTCGACCGTCGCTCTCCGTGCCCCGAGCTTGCCAGCGGGCGACCTCGTAGGTCGTCCCGAACAGCTCGTAGAGCTGCACCAGGCCGAGCTGGCTCTCGACTCGCAAGACGCTGCGCGGCAACGGCAAGCGCTTCGCGACGAAGAGGGGCCACGCGAGGAGGACGATCACCGACATGCAGAGCGCCGTGAGCCCGACTCGTTTCAGGTCGTCACGCGGAGTCTGCCGGGCACGGACCCGGGTCGGCAGAAAGAGCACGCTGGTCCACAGCATGAGCACGGTGAACATCCCTATCCGCATCGACACGAGAATCCCGAGCTGAACGGTGACCCCGCAGACGATAGCTCCGAGGCGCGTGACCTTTCCGTGGATGGGGCACAGCGCCAGCAGCCAGTACGCGCTCTCGCACGCGAGCACGACGTAGGTCGAGAGGCGGCAGAAGCCGGGATGGCCGAGCAAGAAGGCGCCAGGCGGCCTTAGGTACCCGAGGTGCTGGAGGCTCAAGTAGATCCCGTCGCCCTTGAGCCACCCTCCACGGAACTTGAGCCGCGCCGTGCCGAAGTACAGGAGAGCGAGGTCGACCTGCATCGCGCGCCACGGCGCGGCCGCGACGAATTTGCGCGCGGCCCCGAAGAAGCGCGCGTCGGCGCTGTACGCGGCACCGGTGGGAAGGAAGATGCAGAAGAAGAGGAGAACCTGCGCGAGGTAGTCGCCGCTCGTGATGATGGCCGGGTTTCGTTGATGAACGAACACGAGAAAGAGCCAGGAGAGAGCCGCGCTCACTCGTGAAAAAAAGCCGAAGGTGAACGCGAGCAGCGCGACGCAGCCACACGCCCAGACGTTCAGGATCGCGGTGTCCGAGAGCCCGACGAGGGGGCCGGTCCCCAGCGTGCCCGGCCAGACCCCGTCGTTACCGAAGAACGTCGTCACCTGCGAAAACGACGTCGCCGTGTCGCAGAAGAGGATAGCCCCCAGGCCCATGCGGAAGAGGGCCGGCGCGCGCGCGTCGATGTCGCCGAGCCAGAACTCGGGGTCGAGCGGCCCGTCTCTGAGGCGCTCACGCCACGGGTGGTGGTCGGTCAAGGCGCCGCCGCCCATCGGCTCGACGTCAGTCGAAGCGGTCGACGATGACATGGTTCTTCCCGTCCACCGGTTCGGTCAAGGCACGGAGGATCGCCCCGACGATGCCTTCGGGCGACCGTCCTTGAAAGGCGCCCACGAGCCCGTTCGTCATGTCCGTGAGCAAGCGCGGCGGTCGCACCGTGACGAACCGCACGGCTCCGTATTCCTTCGAGAGGCTGAGGACGAGGCCCTCGATGGCAGACTTGGCGATCACGTAGTGCGAGAATTCTCGAGGGGGATTCTGCGTGGCTTCGGACGAGATGTTGACGATCGCGCCGCCATTCTTCGCGATCGCGGGCAAGAGAATCTGCGTTCCCATCGCGGTGGCTCGCACGACGCCGAGAAACCGATCGAGCTCGCCTTCGGAGAGCTCCGCGAAGGCCGCTGGAACGAGCGGGGGAAACGCGTTGTGGACCAGGAGGTCGAGCCCTCGTCCTCTGGACGTCAAGGCGCTGGCAATGCGAAGCCACGTCTCGCGATCCTGGATGTCACCCTGAACGACGGTCGCCGTCCTGCCGCTGGAGGCGATCTGCCCGGCGACCCGGTCGGCCTCCTCCCGGCCTTCCCGATAGTTGACGATGACGTCGGCCCCGTGGAGCGCGCATCCGACGGCCAGCAGGGAGCCCAGCCCACGGCTCGAGCCCGTGATAAGCGCGAGCTTGTTGTCCAGCGCCCTGGACCTTCCGACCTTCTCTGCCAGCGACGCCAGCGGATACTCGACGGGGGGAGGTCGCCGGGCGGCCTCGAGCTGCACGGTCGCCACGTGGCCCGCGGCGCTCGAGAGGTCCGCGGCGATCGTCAAGGTAGACGTCTGAGCGTCAAAGCTCGTCACCTTGCCACGATAGTGGAGCCGGTTGTGATCGACCTCGCCGGCGGCGGCGAAGTCCATCGAGCACGAGAGAAAGAGCGCCTGTCTCCCCGGCATCTCCATCCCGATGAAGTAGCTTGCCCAGATCAAGGCCGTGAGCTGGGCCCGCGGAATGAACGAGTACGGAAATCCGAATTGCTTCTTCAGCTCGGGCAGGAACGCCGTCGCGAGCTCGTAGTCCCCATCGAATTCGCGCCCGGAGAGGTCGGACGCCTCGCGATCGAGCGGCTGCTGGTGCTCCGCGTGCCCGAGCGCGGAAGGGTCGGCGGACCATGGAGTGCCACCGAGCTCATACTCGAGCTTGACGTCGAGCTTCTCGACTCCGCCCTTGCCGAGCGAGATGTCGAGCTTGCCGTGGCTCACGATCTCGGTCGCCACCGTGTAGGGGACATCGATGAACATCGGCCGCTTGAAGCGGGCCGAGAATCTCCGCAACCGCAGCGGCGCTCCCTTCAGCGGCTCCCGGATGGCCGCCATCGCACCGAGGACTCCGTAGACGATGCACTGGCCAAATGGCGTCCGGCGAGCGTACTGCGGATCGATGTGCGCCGGATTGCGATCGTGAGAGATCTTCATGAACGTCTCGACATCGGATTGTCGGAACGTCACGACATGCTGCCGGGACGATTTCATCGTTCAGCTGGAATCAGGCGACACGGACCGAGGCCGCGTCGGCACCGACCGCGGGTTTCCTGGTGATCCCGGACTCTTCTCGCTCGAACGAGCGCGACTCGGCCGGCCCGTTCACCAAACGGCGCGCGACGGCAGCGGTCACCACGTCCGCCATGCGCTGCTGGTTCTCCGCTTCGAACAGCGTCAGGTGCGCTCCGGGAACGGTGACGACCTCGATCTGCCCGCGGCACCACTCGTTCCAGCCATAGATCGGGTCGTCCATGCTGTTGCCGATCCACTGCTCGGAGACGCTCGTTTTGATGAGAAGCAAGTCACCCTCGACCTTGTGCGTGGGACGATACAGCGCAGCCGCGCGATTGAGACCGGCGGCCAGCTTGCGCAGGCGCCGGTCGGTCTCCGGATCGGCGAAAGGAACGGGGGCCTCGGCGTCCTCGGGGCGCCCGAGAGCAATGTAGATGCGCCCCTTCAGCCTCGCGAACCGGTCGCGAAGGTAGACGCGGCGGCCGGGTCCGTCTGTGGAGAGGAACGCCCGCGCGTGCGACAGCAGCCGCTTTGGCAGGGGCAAGAGCTTCGGAAAGCAGGGCGCATACCCGTCGAAGGACACGAGCAGCGGAACCGGGCGACCTTTCGAACGCAGTCGATGGGCAATCTCGTAGGCAACGAGGACCCCAAAGCTGTAGCCGCCGAGGATGACCGGGCCCTCTGCGCTGGCCGCCAGGATCTGGGGCTCGTAGATCGCCGCCAGCTCCTCGATGCTGTGGTTATGCCCCTCGCTCTCGTCCTCGGCCCCGACCGCGTTGAGGATGAGGAGGCGCTGGTCATCGCCCAGGAACTTCGCCAGCCCCTGGAAAACGAAGCCGTACCCGCCGAGCCCCGAAACGAGAATGATGGGTGCCCGGGTGCCGCCGGCGTTCAGCGTGGTGACGTGACGGGCGACAGGCGGTGCGGGAGCTTCGAGAGACCCGAGCAGGGTCGCGATGGTCGGGTGCTCGAGGATCTTCGCGAGAGGGAACTCGAGCCCCAGCTCGCGCCTCGCGCGCGACACGAGCATGAGCGCGATGAGTGAATGGCCACCGAGCGCGAAGAAGTTGTCGGTGATCCCCACCTTCTCGATCCGCAGGAGCGACTGCCATATCGCAGCCATCTGCCTCTCCCGCTCGGTGCGGGGCTCGACGAAGACGGGCGCCGTCCTCCCGGCGGTCGGGTTGGGTAACGCCTTACGATCGACCTTCCCGTTCGGGGACAGCGGCATCGCGTCGAGCAGGACCACCTGGGAGGGAACCATGTATTCGGGCAGCTTCTTCGAGAGCCGCGCCTTGATCGCCGCATCGTCGATCTTTGCCCCTTCGCGCGCGACGACATAGGCAGCGAGAGACTTCTGCCCGGACACGTCTGCGAAGGCCGTACACAGCGCCTCGCGCACCTCGGGCAACGCGGCGATCACCGCCTCGATCTCCCCGAGCTCGACGCGGAAGCCGCGGATCTTGACCTGCCCGTCCTCGCGGCCGAGAAACTCGATGTTCCCGTCGCCCAGGTACCTGCCCCAGTCCCCGGTCCGGTACAGGCGCTCGCCCGTCGTCGGATGCGTGACGAAGCGTTCGTCGGTCTTGTCCTTGTCCCGCCAGTACCCCCGAGCCAACCCGACGCCCCCGATATAGAGCTCCCCGGGCACCCAGAAGGGCCGCGGCTGCATCCCCTCCCCCAGCACGTACCAGCGCTGGTTTCTCATCGCTTTGCCGTACGGAATGCTCGCCCACGTCGGGTCGACCCGTTCGATGGGGTAGTCGATGGACCAGATCGACGCCTCCGTCGCTCCGCCCATGCTGATGACGCGCACTCCGTCGACCTGCGCCCTGAGGCGGTCCGCCAGCCCGACGGGCACCCAGTCGCCGCTCAGGAGCGCGAGGCGCAGCGTGCGAATCGGGCTCGTGTCTCGCCCCTCCTGATTGTCGACCAGCATCTGCATCAACGCCGGGACGGAGTTCCAGAGAGTCACGCCGTGCTCCTGGACGAGCCGCACCCACCGCTCGGGATCGCGGGTCTCCCCGGGGGCGACCATGATCATCGCGCCGCCGGCGCCGAGAACGCCGAAGACGTCGTACACCGAGAGATCGAAGCTGAGAGACGACAGGGAAAGGACCCGGTCGCGCGCCGTCACTCCGTGGCGCTCGTTGACGTCGCGCACCGTGTTGAGGGCGGCCTGGTGCTCGATCATCACGCCCTTCGGAATCCCCGTGGAACCCGATGTGAAGATGACATAGGCCAGATCCGTCTCTTTCTGGACCGGCGCCAGCGGCTCGTCACTGAGCCCATCGAGCCCGCCATCGACGCACAGCCTCTCTATGCCTTCCGGCCACGGGCCCGCCTGATCGATCCGGCGCTGCGTAAGGACGACGCGCACTCCGCACCGATCGAGTAGATGGAATCGCCGCTCTGCCGGCAGCTCGGCATCCACGGGCACGTAGGCTGCGCCCGACTCGAGCACACCGAGCACGCCGACGACCTGCTCCCAACCTCGCTCCATCACGATCGCCACGAGCTCGTTGGGCTTGACTCCCAGCTCTCGAAGCCTGCGTCCCAATCGACGCGACTCGCTGGCCACCTCTCCGTAGCTGAGCACGCGATTCGCGGAGACCACGGCGACCCGCTCCGGGTGGAGGCGGGCCTGCTCCACGAACAGGGACTGCAGGAGCCCGGGCTCGACCGGCGCGCTCGTCGCGTTCCCGCGTGCGAACTCTCGCAGGTGAGCCTCCGGAACGAGCGGCCGTGCCTCCTCGCCCCAGCCATGTTCGGCCAGCTCGTCGAGGCGCTGCCGGTAGGCCGAGAACATCGTGTCGAGCATCCCCGCCGGAAACAGCTCCTCCAGCGCATCCCAGCAATACCGAAGAGCTCCCTCGTCCTCGCCGAGGACCTGGTGGTCGAGAGTGACCTGCGGTGTCTGCGAGACGCTGTTGACCTCCGTACCGAGCAGCGAGGAGCGACCCACCATGGGCACCGTCAGGCCGAGCATGCTCGTGAACACCACCGGCATCATCACGGCGGCGGACTGGCGGCGCGCGATCTCCCTCAGCACCTCCACTCCGCTCACGTACCGGTGGTCCATGTCCGCCCACAGCTGCTTCTGCACCCGGCGGACTCGCGTCTTGAAGTCCTCACCCGGCGGGATCGCCATCTCCAGCAAGGTCAGCGACGTGAAGTCACCGACGACGGAGTCCACCTGGGGGTGAAGCGGCAGGCGATTGAACAACGTCAGATTCAGAGTGAAATGGGAGCTTCGGCTCCAGGTCGCAAGCACTTCGCCGAACACCGTCGCCAGCAGGATCGCTGGCGTCACCTCGGCCGCTGCCGCTTGCTTCTTCAAGCGACTCCACAGCTTCTCGTCCAGCTTCTCGATGCGCCGCACGAACCGCGGGCGCTCGACACTCCTCGGGGTCTTCGCCAGCGGAAGCTGGGGAGCGGCGGGCAGCGTCGTCGACCGCGCCGTCCAGTAGTCGAGGCTCCGCCGGTACGGCTTCAACTCCGCCAGCTTCGTCGCAGCTACGATGTAGTCGCGGAACGTCAGGTCCAGCGGCGGCAGCTCGACTTCCGGCTCGCGGTACAGCCGCTCCCACTCCCGGAACATCACCGCCAGGCTTCCCGCGTCGACGATCAAGATGTCGATGCTGAAGTGCGTGCGGATGGTCCCCTCCGGGAGGCGCGTCACACGGATATCGAACAGTGGCCACTGCTGCGGGTCGAAGATCTGGTGGGACATCTCCCCGCGCGTCGTCTCGATGTGCTTCGAGGCGCTCGCCGGCGGCCCGGCCTCGAAGTCCGCAACCGCGATGCGATACTGCGGCACCCCGGGCAACACTCTCTGCAACCCGTCGACGTCGATGACGGCCCTCAGCATGGGATGCCGCTCGACCAGCCGTTGCCACGCCCTCTCGAGCCTCGGCACGTCCAGACTCGAGGTCTCGAACTCGACATAAATGTGCGTCGACGTATTTCCCAGCTCGAACGCACGGTTCCGGCCCAGCCAGTAGGCTTGCTGGATGTCCGACAGCGCGAATGGCTCTCGACTCGCCCCCGGATCTGCGACCGCCTGCGGGAGCTCCTCGACGTCTTCGAGGGCAAGGGACCCCTCTTCGAGCGTACGATCGACGAGTCGGGCAAGGCGCTCCACCGTGGGAGCCTCGATGATCCACTCCAGGGGTGCGTCGACCTTGAACGCTGTGCGCAACCGCGCGATCACCTGCGTCGCGAGAAGCGAGTGCCCACCGAGAGCGAAGAAATCGTCCTCTACCCCGACCCGTTCGACGGCCAGCAGCTCGGCGAATGCCCGCGCGATCCAGTCCTCTGTCGGCGACCGCGGCGCGGTATAGGGCGTCTGGCGCAGCTCGGTCCCTCGCTCCTGGCGCCGCTCCGCCTCGATGAGCATCCGGAGCTCGTCCACCTCCTCCGTACCGATCTGCCAGAGACTCATCGTCACCCTCCTTGTGCCCCGTCAGTTAGCTCGATCGCAGACCTCTTCTCCGTCGCCGCTCCACCCACGCTGGCCGCGAACTCGGAAGGAAAGCGAAAGACGAGCCCGCCGTCGCGGGGGTTCTCGAATTGTTTTCCGAAGGACTCCAGAAAATCTCGCGCCGGCTTGTTCTTTGGACTCGCAATGAACGGAATGTCCACGTGGTCGGCGCGGAGCCTTTTGGCGATCCTCCCGGCCTCGGCCAGCATCCGGTGCTCGACCTTCCGGCCCAGAGCGCGACAGCTGAGCAAGAACGAGTCGATGACCAGTACGTCGGGAGCCATCGTGTAGATGAGCACCCCCACGAGGCCGTAATCTCCGAAACGATCGCGAAGCTCCACTACGGAGCACCCGGCGTCTTCTCGATCGCAGAGACGTTGCACCTCGGCGACGGTGCGCCTGATGCCGGACACGTTGAACTGGTTGGTCCGCTGCGTGAGCTGGGCAACGCGTTCGAGCTGGCTGCTCTGGGCGGCTGCGATCTCGATCTGCAGCTGAAGACCGCGGAGGAAGTCGTCCATCGTCAGGGCGTCGGTCCGCGCCGTCTCGCGCTGAGCATTGGCCCGGTAGTACGCCGTCCTGTTCTTGTCTTCGCTCGTCACCTTCAGGTGATCGAAAGCCCACACGCGCCGGAGAAAGGTCGGGATCTTCTCCTCGTCGGGGGGCAGCTGGAGGGTCAGGACCTCGGGGCAGTTCGCCTCGATCTCGGCGCACTCGATGGGGTTATCGTCGACCATGATGAAGCTGTCGAGGCCCAGCTCGAGCTCCTTCGCCAGGGACCGGATGTTCTCCGACTTCGCCGTCCAGTTCACTCGCCAGGAGACGATGTGCTCGCGCGAGAGGGGCATCTCGTCCCGGCGCTGATCGAAGGCGGCAAACACGTCTTCCTGGCTGTTTTTGCTGCAAATGCACAGCAGCATCCCGGCGTCGTGCTGCCGCACCATGAACTCCTGCAAGGCCCTCCACGGCGGCCCGAACACGATGCCGTCGGCGCCGTCTTCCCCGACGGTGCCCCGCCAGAGCGTGCCATCGCAGTCGAGGACGATCACCTTGTGCGGCCGGCTACGCAGCGCCCATATTCGCCGAGACATCATCGTACCCAGCGCGGTGAAGTAGTCGGCGGTATAGGGCACGTGGCCGATCTGATCGGTATGGGGCGAGTAGTACTCCTTGACCTTGTAAATCTCCGCCACGTCTGCAGCCGTCACGACGTGAATCGTCGGCGCGTTCTTGAGCTCCGCCACGATGATCTCTTCGGCCTTCGAGAGCTCGAGAGCGCGAGCCGAATCGGCCGTCACGGCGGGCGAGGGGGGGCAAAGGCATAGGACGAACGGAACGGGAGACCGATCCGCCGCCGCCCGGAGCGCGCCGATGAACTCCGTGCTGCTCTGCTCGACCTGCGACGGAAGGGGACCCGCCCCGTGACCACCGCCCTGCCAGTCCTCGAGGCGGACGAGAAGGAGATTGACGCCGTCCTGGTTGCTCGCGAGGAGGCCGCTAGCCCCGATCAGCTCCTGGAAGACCTGGTTGTACGCGGCGAACTTGATGTCGAAGGGCAGGCTGAATTTGCGGAGCCAGAAGGCGATGGTGTCCTCGATCGGCTCGGTCGTGAACGTCGCCGCGATGGTCAGGAGCGGCTTTCGATCGAGCGCCATCGCAATGTCAGCCTTTCGTCTTTCGTGGGTGACGGGAGTCGGATCGCAAGTGTAGCAGGCTCAGGGTGCGCGGGGCAGGTGTCGGCACTGACGGACCGAACGTGATCCTCCCATCACGACCAAAACCACAAAACGATCGAGGGGACAATAGCGATTTATTCGCCGAAACAACGCGGAATTGTGACGAAACATCGCAGAAATTGAGGCGGCACCGCGACGGAGGAGGCCGCCTGCGGACGGGCACGACGCAAAGATCCGCCCAAATCAGGCATCGATGACGAATCGCCGCGCCTCGTCACCCCCCATCCCTCGGCTCCCCGGCGGGCACGCGACGGGAGAACCCCGTCGCCGAGGGCGACGGAATGGCGGTCAAACGGGTGAGGCGGGCTCCGGCTCGAGGGAAGGAGAGCGGATCGCCGGTCCCTGCCCGGCCTCACGGGGCGCCCACCGGTCCTTGAGGGCGAGCATTCGACGCTCGAGGAGCTGCCACGACACAAACGCGGCGAGACTGCACGCCGCAAGGACGAACGCCACGTACCCGAAGAGCGCCGCGAGCGCCGCCCAGTGATGCGGCCCGTTCACCACTCCCTCGACCCGGCCGATGGTGGTCTGAACCACTGCCTTGTGGAAGACGTAGATGCCGTAGCTGTATTTACCCAGCCACCGAAGCCATCGCGCCCTCGCCCACCGGGCTGGCCGCGACCCCGCCTCCACGACGAGCAGGAGGAGTACCGCGGCGAAAAACAGGCTCAGCGTCCCGTATCCGAGGGTCTGCACCCAGAAGTCGTCGATGCGGAACCCCCTCGTGACGGCGGCGATGGCCGACAGCGCGACCGAGAGGCCAACGACCGCGCGGCCGAGTTGGGGGCCGACCCGCGCAAGCCATCGAGGATCGCGCACGACGAGTGCGCCCGCGGCGCCCAGGGTCAGCGCGTCCATCCGGGTGAACGTGTACTGATAGACCATCTCGTCCGAGGCTCCGGACAGGCGCAAGGCAAACCGCGCGCAGAGCGCGACCACCGCCAGCGAGACGCATACGCGGAGGAGCTGCCGGCGCTCGAGGGTGAGGACGAACAGCGGCCATAGAAGATAGAACTGCTCCTCGATCGCCAGCGACCAGAACTGTTCGAACGCGGGGATCCCGGGGGCCCGCGGCAGAAACCAGTTGCACGAGTACGTCCAGTACCAGAGCTGCGTATCCAGGTGGACGAACGGGTACCGAGCGTGCGACTCCGCACCGAAGAACGGAAACGCGAAGCCGCTCCAGTGCGGGATGACGACTGCCCCCAGAAAGAGGACCGCGTAGTAGAGTGGGAAGATCCGGAGGGCACGCCGGATCCAGAACGACCGCAGCGACGCGGGGCCACCGCGCGAGTCGAGGAGGATCCCCGTGATGAGGAAGCCGGACAGCACGAAGAACAGCTGAACGCCCACCCAGCCGATTGCGTGCGCGTAGTAGGCAACCTTGAGGACCAGCGTCGGCGCCGTCGTCTGCTCGTAGGCCGCGTTGTGGAGGATGACGAGCAGGATGGCCAGGCCGCGGAGCCCGTCGAGCGCCGGGATGTGACCGCGCGGAGACCCCGTCTCTTCGACCGCAACCTCGCTGGAAGGCACTGGAGATCCGACGTAGTCCAAAAGAGGCCACGTTGGGGAGACTATTCGCGCGCGACGCGTGCTAACCAGACGGGAATGGCCGCCGAGGTCGCCAATGGCAAACGCCGCTAGATCGTACGCGAACGAGGCCGCGGCGGACATCCTGCCCGTCGCGGAAGGCGTCCAGATCTCGGTCATCATCCCCACCTTTCATCGCGAGAAGCTGGTGGTGGAGGCTGTGGAGAGCGCTCTCCGTCAGAGGGGCGTATCGATCGAGGTCCTGGTCATCGACGACAGCTCCGCCGGAACCGCACGAACGGCGGTCGAGGCCCTCGGGGACAACCGCGTGCGGTACCACCGGCGGGCGGCCCCGTCGGGCGGGCGGCCGGCCCTTGTCCGGAACGACGGATCACGCCTGGCGCGCGGCTCTTTCCTGCACTTCCTGGACGACGACGACATTCTCCAGGAGGGATCGCTGGCCGCGCTAGCCGATGCCCTCTCTCGCCAGCCTTCCGCGGGAATGGCCTTCGGCTCCGTCGAGCCGTTCGGCGAAGACGCGGCCGCGCTGCAGCACGAACGGGAGTTCTTTGGCGAGGCGACGCGCAATGCGCGGAAGCTCGTGCATCGCCTGCAGCTGGCCGCGCACCTCCTGTTTCGCAACACGGTGCTCGTGAACTCGGCGTGTATGGCGCGTCGCGAGGCCTTCGATCTCGCAGGTGGCTACGATCCCGAGGTGGTCATCAACGAGGACGCGGAGCTCTGGCTGCGCATCGCGCGCGGATCCGGCTTCGCCTTCGTCGATCGACAGGTCGTTCGCTATCGAACCGGCGCCCCGTCGCTCATGCGAGACACACTCGCCAGGGACGACATGGGTCAGGAGAAGTTTCGCGCGGCCTATGCGCGCATGTACCAGAAGTACAAACGCCAGTACGGGTGGGCCGAGTTCTACGCCCTCAAGGTGCTGGCACGCACGGCGCTCAGCTGGCTCTGAGCCGTCGGTCTCGCCCGGTTTCCGCCGGCGATTCTTACTGCTCGAACGCGCCGATCATCGATTCACTCGAGTCCGCGGTGATCTCTTCTCTCAGCCGAGGAACGCCTCGAGGAAATGAGATGAGCCGGGCTGCTGACGTCGAGTCACTTTGATGAACGCGTACCTCGTCGGCCGGCTCCTCATCATCGATGAACGAAGAGTCTCACCCGGCTAACCCTTGTGACCGCGCCGGATAGGCCGCACGTCTCCGCGCATGTCATGCTGCACAGCGGTGTCCTAACCCGGTGGAATATGCCAATGCGACCGTCGTCTGACCGACTTGCGTTCGCCGCCGTTGGCTGCCTCGCGTTGCAGGCGGCCCTCTCCGCGGCCTGTTCGTCACCGGCCGGGTCGCGACCCAGATCCAGAATGGTGGCGTGGACGGAACCGACGTGGGCCTCCTGCTGGTCCCGAAGACGGCGCTCCCGTCGGGGGACCTCAAGCCCGTATGGGTCAATGTCAATCCGGCGAGCGGCGCGCGTATCGCGTATCTCAAGTCGGCACAATACGGGAGCGGCGACCTCATTCTACTCGCCTGGGCCGAATTGACGGGAAGCATGTACGCCCCGACGTCGGCGTTCTATACGATGGTCGTCGACAGGACCGGGGCCGTCTGTCAGCCGAGGAAAGCGCTCGACGCGGCCAATGGCTTTGCCTACGACGACATCGTCCGCCGCCCGGATGGAGCCATCGTCTGGGCGAACGGCCAGGGTGGCCGGGTACACATCGTCACGCTCACGCCCTAGGCCCGGGGGCGGTAGCTATGCGCGCGGAGGCGGAACGTCGGCCAGCTTCTCGACGATGCGGTGGACGAGCCCGTAGTCGCAGGCCTCCTTTGCGGTCATCCAGAAATTGCGCTCCGTGTCGACGGCGACCTTCTCGTATTCTTGGCCGGTCGCGCGGGCGAAGATGCGATTGAGCCGCTCGCGCATCTGGAGGATCTGACTGGCTTCGATCTCGATGTCCGACGCGGGGCCCCCGGCTCCGCCGAGCGGCTGGTGGAGCAGGAACCTCGTATTGGGGAGGGCGTAGCGATTCTCTCTACGTGCTGCCGAGTAGATGAGCGCACCGGCGCTCGCCACCCAGCCGGTGCCGATCATCGTGACCGAGGGCGCGATTGCGCGTACGAGATCGTGGATCGTGTCGGCGGCCTCCACGTGGCCGCCGGGAGAATGCACGATCATGCGAATGGGCGCGTCTCCCGACGCGGCGAGCGCCACGAGCTGCGCCGTCACGGTGCGCGCGAGCCGGGTGTTGACCTCGCCATACACCAGCACCGTACGCGCGGCGAACAGCGCGTCGGCGGCGCGGTCGGGGAATGCGCCGTCGCGGCGAGCAGTGCGTGACTCTTCGTCTTCTTCGCTGGGCATCGGCGCAGAGGATGGCGCTCGTCTTCGAGACCGACCATGTCCGGAAGGCGCGCTCGCATGTCCGGGCGTCTCGATTCGAGCCCCTTCGTGGACGTCCCCCCGGAAACGCGCCATGGTGGGGAGGCGATGAACGAACGATCGGTGAACCTCCGAGTCGTCTCGACGGCTCGTGCGCTCCGAGAAGCGCCCGCCAATGACCTTCATGCAGAGGACGGATACGTCGAGCGGTCGCTCTCCGCAATGAGGGCGGATCCGGCGCGTCGCTGGACCGTGGCCAGCCTCGCGCGCGTCGCGGGTCTCTCTCGCGCGCCCTTCGCGCGACGCTTCCGCCGCGCGACGGCCACGTCACCGCTCCGCTGGCTCGCCGAGCATCGTCTCGGCCTCGCCGGCAAGCGCCTCGTGGAGACCGACCTCCCTCTCGCCGCGATCGCGCTCGAGATCGGCTACGGTTCGGACTTCGCGTTCGCCAAGGCGTTCAAGCGCTTCTTCGGCATCGCGCCGGGCGTGTTCCGTCGCGTCGCCTTTGCCGGGGGCCATGGGCGCACCGCGCCGATCTTCCGCGCCGCAGCGTGATCGGTGACCGCTGCGACGCACATCGCCCTCGATTTCCTGAGGGGAGAGGCTACGACGCGGCTCTCGAACGAACCGGGCGGCGCGCTCGGCTAGGCCCTCGCTCGTACTCCATGAGCTGATCCAGCGCTGCGGCGAGCCTGTCCTCGGCCGCGTCCTTGGCCGCGCGCAGCTCGGCGACTTCGGCGCGAGCTCCCTCGAGCTCGAGCACGGTGCTCTCGACCAGCCGCCGCCACCGACACGCGTGCTTGCGCGGGACGATCTCCAGCGAGGGCTGGGTGTCGGGGGGGGGTGGTACGGACTTTTGCACCGGCATCTTGCTGATGGCCCTCGGCGACCGGAACCGTCGCCCTTCACTCCCCCTCGCACAGATGGTTGCCACCGACGGCATGGCTCGTCTCTGGTCATTTCGTTTACGCCTTGGCCGCGGCGGGCGCCCCTGATGCGGGGCCTCTGGAACGCATTGCCCAGCGGGCCTGCGTGCGTCTAAGTGCACGTCATTCCAGGGAAGGACCGTACTCGCTGAAGGGTTGCGCCGGATCGGTCGTCAGCCGGAGAACGTCGCCCGCGCCGGTCCGCGCGACGTCGTGCGTCGCGTCTTCGCAGGACGTCGTCGCGCACGATGCGCAGAGCGCCGCCGTGGCCTCCGGCTCGAACCCGCCCTCGACGAGGACGTCGCGGCCGCCCGCAGGAAGAGCGAGAAACCACGCATGGTGGTCATTATCCCGAGGGTTGACGTGGATCCCCGGTGCGCTAGCGTGGGCGACCGGCGGGCGGGATGAATCAACGCAGCAGAACGACGGCTCAACCCTGGAAGCTTGAGAAACGAAAGCGTCACATCTTGAATGGTGGCGCGGTCGAAACCAGAGCCAACGACAAGGGCCAGGGCCTCTATGCCACGGAGAATATTCCCAAATTTTCAATCATCATGCCTTTCGGCGGTATCGTAGCGCCGCCCGGCGCCCGTGTGGACGATCGCTGGCGCGACTATGCAATGATGATGGATGAATGGGTCGTATTTCCGGAAAGCCTCGAGATCGTGGGCGGCTACACTGCGAATCATTCCTGCAACCCCAACGCCGACGTGGCCACCAGCGGGGACAGGCAATTCATCGTGCGGTCGCTGCGGGCCATTCCTGCGGGTACCGAGATCACCATCGACTATGTCTGGATGAAGACAGAGGCCCGTCCGTGCCTGTGTGGCGAGGCCCTCTGTACCGGGAACATCGGTCTCACGCTTCAGGACGTCATAAGTTACAAGCAGATAGAGACGCTGGCCAGGGCGGCCATCCATTACCGCAACCCGAAGCTACGGAACTATGTCGGGAACCTCGATCGGCTCGCCCGGGACCGGAATACGTTCGGGAAAGCCCTCGAACTCATCAAGTCCATGGCCGACACCGCATCCGACAAAGAGTGGCTGGAGGTGATCCTCTCCGACAACTGGCGAACGATGCTGGGGGAATGATCGGCACGGGCGCAGGTCGTCAGACTGGGAGAAGATGCCTCCCATGTCTCCGTTCCCGGCCCGTCATGGACTCCTCGCCGCCTCGATCGTCTATCTCGCGCCACTCGGATCCTGTCATTCGCCAGGCTCGGAGGCATCGGCGCCTGGCGTCGATGCGGCGCCCCCCTCGATCTCCGGTGCATCTGTTGCCACGGCCTCGGCGCGAGGCGCGGACCGCGGGCCCTTCGCGCCAGGCGCTTCTCACGGCGATGGCTGTCGGTCGTCAGGCCACGCACGCGAAGGCTTACCCGCGGGCGATCGCGGCTTTCTCCGACGCGATCGCGGCCGCACCCGACAGCGCCCGCGCCTACAACGAACGCGCATACGCCGAGCTGCTTTCGGGCTCGCTCGACGCTGCGAGCGCCGACCTGGATCGCGCCGGCAAGCTGACGAGCGACGGCAAGCTCCTCGCAGAGATCGCGTATAACCAGGGGCTCATCGACGCGAAGCGAAACGACGGCGGCGCGCTCGACGCGGGAGCAACCCCTCGGCCTCGGCCTGCACCGAGGCGGTCGACGAGACGCCCGGTACGCCGTCGTCCCCGGAGGACGTCGGGGATCAGGGCGTCGTCGTCACGAAGGACTGGAAGGACCTCTTGCCCATGTCTCTCGACCCGCAAGCGCAGGATGCCGAGGCGCTCACGCAGGAGCAGGCCCGCCACGTGTTCCTGCGCCAACCCTGGGGCGACGACGACCAGGTCCCCACTCCCCTGCCACCTCACTTCTCCGTGCTTCACCAGCTGAATTCGAGGAGCATGGTCGACGTGGAAGTCGTCAACGTGAGAGCCGACGGGACGCTCGTGGTCTTCTATCCCGGGGCACTCTCCGGACGGAGCGGCGCCGTCGGCGGAGAGCCGTACAATTGCGTCGACCGCGATGCCGCCGGAGCCGTCCTCGAGGGGGACATCCTTCGCGCGACCATCACGCGCTCGCACCTGACGGAGCGCAGCGGGGCGCCCACCGGTGACCCGAGCTTCGACGAGAGCGTCCACTGCGTCGACGCCGGCAGGACCGTCGAGGACCTCTTCTACGACCTGCGACCGCCGCCACGCATGCTCCTCAAGACGACGCGATCTTCTCCGAAGGACGTCGAGCCCATCGTCAAGCTGCTCTTCCAGCGCGGGGTCGTTCGCCTCCGGGGAGACGGCTGCGACGCGCAGCTCGTGCTGTCCAAGCCCCGCGCGTCCGATGCGGGAAGGTGAGACTCCCGCGGGCCGCTACTCGTGGGGAAAGCCGCAGGATTCGTATGCGAGAGCGATGCTGGAGGCACCGCAGATCGCCACGCATCCGCTGAAGGGAGCACCTCCCCCCGATGACCCACCCTGCCCCGATGACTGCGAGCACGTGCACGTTGCGGCGCGGCATGAGCACGCAACGTCGTACGTCACGCCGTCACTGCACGTCTCGGTCGTTTCCACCTGGCACGGTACGCCGGCGCCGCCTTGCACCCCGGACGTACCCAGTGAGCACGTGACGCCGAGCCCCCCAGACCCGCATCTTGATGGGCGGCGACCGCAGAATCGGACGACGATGCGTCGGACGAGGGCTCACCGTCGTCGCCCTTGTCCCCGGTCACTGGCCCGCCGTCGCTCGCGACGCGAGTGTCGTCCAGGACAAGCCCCGTGCGGGCGCCGCAGCCGGCCGTGAGCGCCAGCGCCGCGACTCTCGAAAAGATCCCTCTCATCGGCGTCGGATGCCGTCGCCGAACTTACGCCCTTCGTGCGCCGCAAGTCACCCCCGGACGAACCTCCTCGAGGGTCGGCGGCGTCACCCGCGCGCAGCTTCACGCCGGCGCGGGTGCACGGGGACCCTCATCGTTCAATGGGGTATCGAGAGGAAGCCGAACAGCCCGTTTTGCTCCATGTTCGGTCCGGCGGTGAAGAAGAGCCGGTCGGGGGAGGCGCCAGCGTCGGGGTTCTTGTTGCCGAACGTCAGGGCCCAGAGCCCATCGATCGCCAAGGGCGCGCGGGTCGCCGAGTTGACCAGCTCGCCCTTGAACGCGCCCGTGTTCGGATCGAACGCGTGGATCGCGCCGTCCCCGAAGTTGCCGACGAGCAGAGCTCCGCCGAGCTTCCCCCAGATGGGTGGCGCGACGGCGAGCCCCCAGGGCGAGTTGAGCGGCCCGCCCGCGGTGACCTTGACGAGGCTCGCCACGAGCTTGCCGTTCGGATCGAACACGCTGATCGCGCCGCGGCCCGCACCGGCGACGTCGTCGTGCTTCTCGGCGTTCTGGAGCGCGTAGGAGACGTACAGGTTGCCGCCGACCGTCACGACGTTGAAGGGCGCGTACCCCGCGGGGATGCTCGGGTCGACCCACTTGTGCGCGGGCGGGGTGATCGGAGCGTAGTTATCGTCGAATAGGGCCAGCACGTCGTTGTGGAAGTCGGCCACCACGAGCTTCTTCGGCATCCCGGGGGCGATGGCGAGGCCCTTGTAGACGCTCCCCGCTGCCGAGTTGTCGACCTCCTTGGTCGCCGTGGCCGTGCCGGCGTCGCTGAACGCGTCTGTCTTCGGGTTCCAGCCCGCGATCGTGCCGTCCTCGGTCGCGAAGATGAAGAGGTCCCCCTTGAAGTCCACGGGGGCCCCAGCGTCCGATGGGATCGCTCCGAGGTTGAGGACGACGCCGGACGGGGTCGCCATGACCCCCGCCTCGGCGCCCGCCGGCGGCGGAATTGTCACCACCACGGGAAGCGGAACCGGGAGGTTTGGCTGGTACAGAGTCGAGATGCCCATGCCGTTGTCCGAGATCCAGGCGATGCCCGTGGGGCCGAACGCAAGCCCCCACGAGTTGACGAGGTTCGGATCGACGTTCGGAACGGCGCCATCGGTGCTGACGACGCCGCTGTCCGCGGTATCTGCGAAGAGGAACGTGGTGTCCACGCTCTGGAGGATGGGCATCGCCGCTACGGGTGCGGCGGGCGCCGAGTCCGCTCCTCCGTCCTTGTTGCCGTTGAAGCTCTGCGTGCTGGGCGGCAGCGGATCCCCGCTCGACGAGCATGCATCGATCGCGGCGGCCATCACCGGCGCTCCGATCAAACCGCAAAAGAGACCGATACGCTTGGCGACGAATTTCCTGTTCGTTTTCACGTGAATTCCCCCCCTTGGGTCTCGTACGCACGCGCCACCGCGATCGCCGGCTTCAGCGGCGCGGCGAATGGCAGGGGTCGAAGATGCAAGACCCTCGCCTCCACGCCACGGCACGCGATTCGCAGAAGCGCGAACAGCAGAGTTGTCGCCCGGAACGCGACGGGCAGACGATCCGGCCGCGCCGCAGACGACTCCAGGCTATACGGGCAATTCGTAGCCGATGGCCGCTTCGATCTCGAAGGTCCGCAGGACTGCGGGTCGAGCCATCGTCCGGTCGTGGTGGGCCGTGAGATTGGCGAACTCGCCGGGCGGCGGCGCGAGCGCCTTGCGGAATCGCCAGTACAGACGAAAGAGGTGAATGTCCGCGATCGAGTAGTCCCCAATCGCCCACTCGCGGCTCCCCAGCCGCCGGTCCGCGATGCCGAACGCAGTCGCGCAGCGGTCGATGTCCCGTCGGCGCCCCCCCCACGCGGGGTGGAGGGTCGCCGCAATGAACGACATCCACGAGATGGCTTGCGCCTCCGCCTCGAGGTCGCCCGCCGGGAGCAGACGCGCGTCCGGGAAGTGCCTCGCCAGGTAAAAGAGGATCGCCGCCACCTCGGTCAGTGGACGCCCGTCGATGAGCAGCGTCGGCACCTTGCCCTCCGGGTTCAGGGCGAGATACGCGGGGGCTCGGGTCTCTTTCTTCGCCAGCGAAACGACCCTGCTCACGAACGGCATGCCGATCTCGTGCAGCACGACGTGGGGCGCCATGGAGTTCGATCCGGGAGCAAAGTAGAACGTGAGCATCGACGAGAGGTGCAGCGTCTGCGTGATGGCGCCGGCAACCGCCGTCGTCAACACGCCGCTCGCGACGCCGGGGCCGCGCTCGGGAAGTAGAGGGCCACGGTCGTCCCGCGGCCGGGATGGCTGTGGACCGCGATGCAGCCGCCGCTGTCGGCGACGAACCGCTGCACGGCCGAGAGCCCGAGCCCCGTACCGCGTCCGGGCCCCTTGGTCGTGAAGAAGCGCTCGAAGATGCGCGCGCGCACCTCCGGGGTCATCCCGCTCCCCGTATCGGTCATCTGGAGGCACACGTAGTCGGTCGCGCTCGCGCCCTCCATCGAGCTTGCCTCGGCGGGGCCGAACGACACCCCCGTCGTCGTCACGGTGAGACGGCCGCCCTCTGGCATCGCGTCGCGCGCGTTGACCGCGAGGTCGACCAGCGCCCGCTCCAGACGTTCGCGATCGAGCGTCGCGAAGCCCGCGTCACCCCCGAG
>CAWJBU010000012.1:0-567500 GCA_963841235.1 uncultured Acidobacteriota bacterium
AAGCGGTAAGGGGAAAAAAGAAATAGCAAAGTCCTAGCAAGATTTCCGAGGATCGCTTCGACTTCAAGTAGAGGGCGTAGCTCGGTCTCAACTGCCGGGTAGACGGCAGCGGCCTGAAAAATCCCCGGATTCGGGGAGCTCCAATCCGTCAGTCGTTGCGAACTTGGAATTGGTGGCACGATTCTTGAACCTGTGTCCTCGAATCCCTACAATTCAAGCGAGCCTCAAACGATGTCCCCGATGCACCCCTTCGCTAGGCACAATCCGTTGACCGATGATGACTTTGCGCGGCTCGACGAATTTCTCGATATCACCAAGAAAAGTCGGGCCATGAATCTGGAACAGATCGACGGCTTCTTTACTGCTCTCATCTGCGGTCCGGAAGTGGTGATGCCGGGCGAATACCTTCCTTACATCTGGGGTAACGAGCAGACACAAGATGGGGTTTTTGAGAATCTCGAGGAGGCGCAGGAGATTCTCGGCCTCCTCAATCGTCACTGGAACACGATTGCAAAGATCTTGTATGAAGGCGGGGTGTACTTGCCGCTCATGCACGAAGACGAGAATGGGTCGGTGACAGGAAACGAGTGGGCCGAAGGTTTTCTTCGCGGCATGAGCCTGCGGCGTGGCAGCTGGAATCAATTGTTGGATGACGAAGAACATAGCGGCAGTTTGGTGCCGGTCTTTATGTTGGCCCACGAGCACGATCCCAACCCCGAGTTGCGCCCTCCTCCGATTTCCCAAGAGAAACGCGAAGACATCCTGACCCGTCTGGCTGCCGGGGTAACCTTAGCTTATCGGTATTTTCGACCGAGGCATCGGGCCTCTGCGAAAGCTTAGACAGGATTAGGACTGCAACACTTCTGGATAATTTATTCTTTCAAATTAAATTGTCTTGTAACTTCAGGTGCGGATTTGTGCGAGCCGGGCTCTAGGTCAACATCGCTGTTCAGTGCTTCGAAGGCCGTTGGAGTGAGTCAGGCGAGCGAATGAGCGGAATTAGGCCCAAATGTCAAAAGGATGCGAGGCACGAAGTTGTGAGCCTCCCTACTTCTTTGGATACCCGACCGATTGCGCCAAGATGATTTTCTGGTTCGGCTGCAAATTCAGCTTCTTGGCCAGCGCAGGCTTATCGATGCTTCCCCGCACCACCGTGGCAAGCCCTTCGGAGGCGCAGTAGAGATAAACGTTTTGCGCGATGAATCCCACGTCGGCGGCCGTGTACATCTCCGCCTCCGAGGATGCAGCGTTGCCGGTCTTGGAAAGGTCCGAGACATACACCAGGTTCACAGCCGCGTCCTTCACAAATGACTGCGTGCCGGTGGCCGCCCGCAAGTCGCCAGCCAACATAGAATTCAGCGCGTTGGCCTGGGCATCGTAAATGTACACGCCATCGGGAGTCGCCACGTAGATGCTCACCTCCTGCGAGTTCATGGCGGAGGGCGCAGTGCGATGCCCATCCGGCCTGTTAATTCCGAACGCTGCCCAGAGCAGGTTGGAGAGCGTTTGCGGCGGAAGGGTGGCCGGGCCAAACCCGCGGGTCGATTTCCGCTCCTTGAGCGCCTGCATCAGAGGGCGTCCTCCGACGGTCTACGGCGGCGGGAGTTTGACCGGCTTGAGGTCCTGTGCTGCCGAGCCGAGGGAGAAAGCGATTGTCGCGAGCACAAGCCCCAAAAGGAACGATGCCTTGCGTTTCATGGGACACCCCTCTTCCACCAGCCGACGCAGTCTTGAGCTATTTGACTCGCTTTCGGCGTGCCATGCCCTGAGCCAACCCGAGCAGAAGGATTCGCTTGCGCTCGTCCATCCGACGCAGCGCCTTGGCAAGCCTGCGTAGCTCTGGCCATTCCTTGCTGCTTGTTCCCCAAAGCGGCTCCGTTCTCGCGGCAGGCGGAAGTTTTCCTTTGCTTGGCGGCTCCTCGCCGTCGTAGAAGAATCTATACAGAGGGATTTCCAGCGCCCTCGCATACTTCTCGAGCGTTTCGATTGAGGGGACGGTGTGACCGTTCTCAACGCGTGACGTGTAGCAGCGCAGCAAGCCGGTGCGGTGTTCGACGTCGCCTTGGCTGAGATGCTTGGATTCGCGGAGTTCTCGGAGTCTTTGACCGATGAGCATGAACAAGAGCCTACACCGCCCGTACTAGCTTCTCAATCGGTTCTCTGTCGAGGTCTGCGCCGGTAGCGTACCGCGCCGGAGAGTATCGGGTTTCCGTCACCACTGACCGCACGCAGTTCGGCGAAGATAGCGCCGCAGATAGACCCATAGGACCGCCACGCATACAAGCACCGCGCAGCCAACGACGAACCACTCCGGCAGGTCGGGATACACAACTGCATCGAGAAGATGCACCAAGAACGGTCCGTGTGCGGGTTCGATGCCCGCGCGAGCTTCGAGCCACGATTCAGCCACGGTAAGCGGGCACGGCGGCCAAGGAATTAACTCGATGACGATGGCGTAGATGAGCGAAGCGATGTGCAATGTCCGCAGAAGGCGGCGGCAGCGCGTCACGGTCCAGCCCAGCAACACCCAGCCGCACCAAAGCAGGTGCAGGAACAGGACGGCTTCGGCGAGAAGAGTCGCCGGAAGAATGGGAGTGTTACCTCGCTTTGCGGGCTACCGGCCATCCTTCAACCGCTGATCCCTGCGTCAAGATGTTGGACTGAGCCGATTTGATCGCATTCCTCTCTAGCGGAGCTAAGAAGGACTTCCGAATATGCCTAGAAGAGTGAGATCGACGCTTGGCTGTAAAACTCGGTCCCGCTGTGCTTGGCGTTCTTGGCTCACTCACTCGCAATTCCTGCGGCCATTGCGTCCGTCGCGCGCTTCCGAATTGCTTCAAGATCCTGAGAGGTTTACCGACGAAACCGCCGGCCGAGGCCTGAAGTATCAGGCAAGTCCATCGCGCTGCGGAGAGGTCGAAAGGATTCTTTCTCGGTGCGGGCTGGCCCGGTCTATACGAGGCGCCGTGAAACTGCTGAGTGGATCTCGGCGATTGGGGCGGCGTCGCCGCGTTGGGTTTCCAAGATCCCGTGCGCTCGTCTCCGGTTGTTCTCGTAGAGGGCGAGTTCGAGCCGAGTCGAGGTGCCTAGCTTGTTGAATATCCGGAAGAGGTAATTTCGCACGGTGTTCTCGCTCAGATGGAGTTGATGCGAGATTGCACGATTGGTCATGCCCTCGCCGACAAGACGAACGACGCCTTCCTCTCGCTTCGTTAAGAGGTTCGAAGCAGCGACACCGAACAATGAAGCGGGGGCAGTTTTGACCAGATAGTCGATGAGACAGAGCATCTGATTGGTGTTAATCCAAACTTGTCCCTGCCGCACCACATCAATGCATTTGCAGAGCCTCTCAAAAGGCTCATCTTTGGAGATGATGCCATGCGCACCTGCTTGCAAAGTCTCGATAACCATGCCACCTGCGGCGGCGTCGATCAAAATGATCACCTTGGTGTTGAAACCAGAAACGCATAATTCCCGAGCGGTCTTAAGGCCCGCATTGGGCCCGTCTTTCAAGCTAGATCCTATTACCGCGACGACTGGCTGGGTCTCCTTAACCGCATTCCGGACTCCTGCTGAGTCGACGGCCAAAGCAGTCACTTTTATAGGGTAAGGGCTTTGCCTAAACGCAGAAGCCATCAGTTGACAGCCCATGCGGCTTTCGTCGGCAACTACGACAGTGATGGCTGGGCCACATTCGCGTGAGTGGGCCCGCTTGCCGGACTCAGTTGATGCGTGCTTCTTGGCCATTCGGATACATCCCCTCTGTCGAATGGGGTCCCTTGGCCGACTTTCCGTTATTTTGGGCTATATTCGCCTTATCTCTAACGACCAACCCTGAGAACACGGCCTCCGAGACCGAGTCGCAGCGTTTTGACCCAGGGCGTCGTCTCTCTGCTTGGAAACCAAAAAAAGGGTTACCGGTCAGCGTTCCCAGCAGAGACGCTGACTCTTTAGAATGGTAATTGCCAGCTATTGCGGCGCTTGGCCGTATCGGCTGGATCAGTTAACGGATGCTAGAGATTTCCGGCGCTGCACACGTCTTTTCACTGTGCGTGTTCGCGGGACAAAGGACTAGTGTCGACGAATCCAGGTGCGCCGCATCAAGCGCTCTATGACTTCGCGCCCCGTGATCGACGTCACTGAGCAATGATTCTCGCACCCTTCCTCTCCTGTTCACAGTACAGCTAGGGTGTTTAGAGTAATATCCATCATCTGTCAAGTGCATGTGAAAAACATGTGGAAAACTCTCCTCAAGCCATCGGTCGACAAGTTCACCGGGCTGCAGTATGCACAAAGGCATTGCGAACGAACCGTGCCCGTCTAACCTATCTGTCGCAACATGGTGATCGTTTCCTACATCCACGTGCTCTCGGCCGCATTCTTGATGGGCTTGGCGGCGGCCGCGCCGATGGGCCCTGTCAACATGCTGGCCATCCGCCGCGGCATGATCGGCGGTTGGCGCCATACACTCGCCTGCGGAATCGGCTCCGTCACCGGCGATCTAATCCTCTTTTCTCTGGTCCTCTTCGGGGGTCACTACTTACTTTCTGACCTGTCCAACCCGATACTTCGGACCGTCCTGACGGCCTCGGCGTAATCGTCCTGCTTCCGCTGGGAGTCTACTTCCTGGTCCGCGCCGTGAAGGAGCCCCTGCGGGCCTATGCCACCGCTCGCCAACGCTGGGACGAACGCACCGTCCCCGCGCATCTGTTCACTGAAGCCGCCGAGTGTACCGCGCTGACGATCTTGAACCCCTTGACCATAGCTTACTGGGTTGGCGTCACTTCCAACTGGCTCCCCTTCGCCCATTCAGTCTTGGGTTACAGCGCTCCGGCGTGGGGAGTCCTGATGGCCACCGCCGGCCTGATGACTTGGTTCACTGCGCTGATCGTAGCCGTGCGCTTCATCCCCCATCGCATCGGCCCGAACTTCTTCCGTCTCGTCAACGCCATCCTCGGTGTTATCCTTCTCGGCTTCGCCATGTTTTGTGCGATGGTCCTGTACCGCCATTTCCTGCGCTGAAACGCAGAGTTCCCAGCACTTGTGGTTCGCCGGAATATCATCGGCTGTGGTTTTGTCTGGTAGTCACCTCTGAGAGCCGTTGGCTGTCTGTCGCCAGAGTCAAAAGACCCAACTGCTTCACTTCAGTCGAAGGTTCAACTGCCTAACTTAATTTCCTGAGTCTCAACGCGGTGACCAGCATGATGATGAAGCGGCAGCTCCAAAAGAAAATGTACACAGCGAGAACGAAGCCAACAAGTTGCCGTAGAAGTGAATTGTACGGCCAGATCAGCCAAGCGCCCAGGCACGCCACCGTGAAAGGCACTACGTCAAAGATGAACTCCTCGGGGGCAGGTTGAGACACGTTGTATCTCCCTAACGGATGAAGATTAGTTTGGATCCTGCACTAGATCTATGGTTCCGGTAATCGAAGGGGCCGGAGAACCCTGATCTCGAACGCAAACCCCAGGAGGATTCGCTAAAGGCTGGCAGATGCCGAAGTCTCTGGTTGGCTTTTTCGTTTCCACGTATTGCCAGCGCCCGACTTGAGATTATTTCCTGGCCGTGTCATTCGCTCGCCAGGTTTGATGCGTGGCTGTTTCGGCTGGATAAGTTAACGGATGCTCGAGAGTTCCGGCGATGCGCTGGACTTTTCCCTACGCGTGCTCGCAAAATGCATGATGAATATCAACGAATCCAGACCTGGGCTTCAAGAGTTCCATGACGTCGCGCCCCCTGCTCGACGTCACTGAGCGATGATTACTACGCTCTTCACCGCAGTTTGTGGCCTTTTCACACCACCTATTAACTTAAATTCATCATTTGTCAAGAACATGTGAAAAACTTTCCTCAAACGGTCGGCTTCGACTGCAGTAATTCTGCCGAAAGTCCTCGCTCAAACCCCATCAGAACGATTCAAGTCGATAATGTGGTCCGGGAAGAAGTGGCCGGACGGCATGTTTCACGCCCGGCCATCGAAGATCGAGCTGATGGGGTCGCTGAAAATCTAGTGCCGGAACTTGCTTCAGCTGGGAGGACTGGAAGCGGACGGCCACCCACCTGCCGTCGCGCTCCACAATGACATCCATCCAGGCATATTTCCCGTCGGAGTCTTGTCCATTGGTAGTGCTCTCTTCGGCGTTGCTGCCCTGGACCACGGCAACAATTTGCCATCAAGTCTTTTTTCAGGCTCGCTTCCGTTGCTTCTGACATTGGTTTTTGGCGGATTATTGACGTAGTAGCTTGTATGATCGGACGCTATAGACAAATCTATGAACTGCTTTTCTCAATATTTGCAAGATTTGTCTCACATCCGTGCGGGAGTGAATGATAACAAGCGGCTTAAGTTGGATGTTGAGGTGCAAGCTGTCTGTAGGCCCGGGTGCGGCCATTCCCGGGGCGACGCTGCCGCCGCGTTCGGATCGCTCTCTCCGCGAGCGGTATAGGGGGAGTTAAAATGCGGTGTCCTCACCTAGCTTCGGTTCACGTTGAACTACATCCTCTCTCACTGATCCCTCGGCAAGAATTAAAGCGTAGAGGTGCCCAAAGAACGGCGCTGCAGGCGGTCCTCGCGGCTTTGGTCGTCGCGGTCGCGCTCGCGGGCATGGTGCCGAACGCCAGTGCGCAAGCAAACGTGAACGGCACCTGGCAGACGCTGCCAACGACCATGCCCATCAATCCCGTCCACATCGCGTTGATGCACACGGGCAAGATTCTGGTGGTCTCCGGCTCGGGCAACTATCCGCCAGACACGAGCTACATGGCCGCCATCTGGGATCCGGCGACGGATACGGTTACAACGATGCCAGTCGCCTGGGACATGTTCTGCAACGGTATGGTGGTAATGCCTGACGGGCGTCCGTTCGTCATGGGCGGCACCTTGCAATACGATCCGTTTTACGGGCACCAGAAGACCTCCGCATTCAATCCCACGACCGGAACATTTGCTGACCAGCAATCGATGGCCGACGGGCGATGGTATCCCACGGGTTTAGTCCTCGGAGACGGACGCGTGATGGTCTTCTCCGGCTTGGGCCTTACCGGAAACACGAACACGACGGTCGAGTTCTACACGATGGGCAAAGGCTGGAGCCAGCCCTACAACGCTCCGTGGACGCCGCCGCTTTATCCTCGATTGCACCTGCTGCCGAACGGCAACGTGTTCTACTCGGGCTCCTCGACGAACTCGGCGCTCTTCAATCCGTCAAACGAGACCTGGACGCAGAATGTGGCATCGACAATTTACAGCGGCACGCGCACCTACGGCAGTTCGGTGCTGATGCCTTTGACGCCGGCGAACGGTTTCAAGCCGCGGGTGATGATCTTTGGCGGCGGAAGCCCGGCGACAACGACGACTGAGGTGATCGATCTCTCCGTCGCGAATCCGAAGTGGGCTTCCGGCGTAGCCATGTCGCAGGCCCGCATCGAGATGAACGCGACGCTCCTGCCCAGCGGGCAAATTCTGGCCACCGGCGGATCGGTGAATGACGAGGACGCCTCGACAGAAAGTCTGAACGCCGACATTTACGATTCCGTGAGCGGCGCGCGAAGTTCCGGCGGCGCGAACGCCTTCGCGCGGCTTTATCACTCGAATTCGATTCTGCTCCCCGATGCGACGGTATTGCTGATTGGCGGTAATCCGACTCGAGGCACCTACGAGTCGCACATGGAGATTTATACCCCCGCGTATCTCTACAACTCGAGCGGGCAGCTCGCCACGCGGCCAACGATCTCGAGCGTGAGCTCCAGCGTGCTCGGTTACAACGCGGGCTTCACGATAACGACACCGAATGCCAGCAGCATCTCTTCTGTGGTTTTGATGCGCGCTGGCGCAGTAACCCATGCCTTCGACATGGATCAGCGCATGGTGGGCTTGTCGTTCACAGCCGGGAGCGGCGTGCTGAATGCCACCACGCCGACGAACGGAAATCTCGCGCCTCCGGGCTACTACCTCCTGTTCATTCTGAACTCTTCGGGCGTTCCTTCGGTCGCGCAGTTCGTGCAACTCATGACCACGCCGGGTACGCCGCCGACGGGAACGATTACAAGCCCGTCATCGGACGTCACCATCGCGGCGGGCCAATCGGTGAGCTTTGCCGGAACTGGCAATGCCCCGGGCGGTTCGATCGCCAGCTACGACTGGGTGTTCCCGGGTGGCAGCCCGAGCACGAGTTCGGCGGCCAGCCCTGGAAACGTGACGTTCGCGACGGCTGGGACTTACGTTGCGTCGCTGACCGTTACCGATAATTCAGGACGAACGGATCCAAATCCGCCGACGCGAACGATTACAGTTGTGCCCGCGTTCTCGCTCTCCGCGAGCCCGGCTTCGCAGACGGTTGCTGCAGGCAGCGCGACAAGTTTCTCTGTGACGGTCACGCCGGGATCGGGATTCAGCGGAACCGTGTCGTTTAGCTCGAGCGGCGCTCCGTCCGGCGTAACCGCGACATTCAATCCCACGACAGTAACAACGTCCGGCTCCACCACACTGAACATCTCAACCACGAGCGCGGTCGCCGCCGGCACTTATCCGTTGACAATCACTGGCACGAGCAACGGATTGACCGAGAATACCGCGGTGTCCTTGACCGTGACCGGGACCACTCCTAATTTCACCATCACCGCATCGCCCACGTCGATTAGCGTCGCTAGGGGCAGCTCCGGGAAGTCCACTATCACCACGACTATCTCAGGCGGCTTCAACTCGGCGATTACCTTGACCGCTTCAGGAGAAGGAAGCGCTCAGACTGTAACCTTTAGCCCGAGCAGCATCGCGGCGCCAGGCTCAGGCACCTCGACCATGACGGTCAAGGTGGGCAACAGAGCCGCGCTTGGAAACCACAAGATCACCATCACGGCCAAAGGCGGAGGTCTAACGCACACGACTACCGTCACGCTCGACGTCCTGAAGTGACAGTGAAATGCTTCGATGCTCGCTGCCTCGGCAGTGAGCGTCGTATCGCGAGCTCTCTCGCAGGTGCTCGCGCGCGATCGGTGCCGCTGCCAAGAATGCGGCACGGCGCGCGAGCTCCAGGTCCACCACATCCGCTCGCGCAGCCGGTCGGGAGATGATGCCGAAGAGAATCTCATCACACTGTGCGCGGATTGTCACAGAGCCAGACATCTTCTTCGCCGATCACGATAGGGACGGTCCGCGCGGTCGCGCCGCCGTGTCTTCTTGCCAGCCCAGTCCTACGAATCTCTAGGAAGAACTTCCGCACCGAGCCAATGGTAAAGCTCAGCTGCGCGGCGTGTGTAATTGAATCGGAAGGACCTTAGCGTAGTGCTTGAAATCAGGGTCGGTTGTAAACAGGGACCAACCTCGACTTAGCGCTATGGCGCAAAGGAGGATGTCGATGACGGACACGGCCACTCCTTTTGACCGACATTCATTCCCCACTTTGGCAGCAGCCTCATAGTCCGCGGTGTCGATGGGCTCGTCTGGGAACGAGCGCAGCGTGACGCGAAGTTTTTCATATTGAGCCGACGATTTGATGCCCGACAGAAGTTCCTGCCTCACCAGGCCGATGATTCGGGCACGCCCCTCGTTGACTAGCCCGCTGAACTCGCCCACCGTAGATCTTTCGGTTGCACTTAAGTCTTTGGTTTTCCGGCGAAGAGCAAGAGACCAGATCGAGGTATCGACAAGAACGTTCATGTTCGCTTGGATGTGCGTTCCCGCCTGGAGTTATACGATTGATCGTAGTCAATCGTCCCGAAGAGCGAGAGAATATTCTGCTGTTTTCGTCGCCGGATGTATTCGTCAAGAGCGGCCGTGACAGTGTCCTTTTTCGTACGGTGATGCCCTAGTTTTTTAGCTTCCTCGATAAGCCGGTCGTCGATCGCAAGGTTAGTCGGCATAGGTCCTCGTACGAACATTCTACACAACCCTGTGTGTAGAGTCAAATCGCTCACTATGTGTGAACAAGTGGATGGGCGCCGGACACCTGTGGGGAAACGACCCTGGCTCGCCAATCATCTGGGTAACCTGGTTCTACGGCTTTTTTTGCTGAGTAGCTTGGACTGTGCGGCGCCATTGGAAATGGCGAAGCCAGCGGTGTCGTCAGGGCAGTGCTGACTCGCGCCCAATTGTTCGAAAAAAGGCGCGGTCCGAGCCGGCTTCAGGTCCACCACCTCCGCTCCCGCAGCCGGTTGGGCGAATATGCCGAAGAGAATCTCATTACGCTCTGCGCACGCTGTCACAAAGGCAGGCATGATCGGCTCCGAGCATCATTGGGGGAATCGGGAGTGTTTGACATCAGCGGAAATGAGAATGGGCGCGATCGAGCGGCGTGCTGAATTTTCAAGTCGAAGTCCAGCCCCACCATCGATTGTCCGACCGGGCAACGCGGCTCCGGTGAGTATGGGTTTGGGCGGATAGATCCTACGACGGAAACTCTTCGTTTAGTTTGACAGAATATCTCACCTACGAAATGCGAATCGGGCAGAAAGTCCAGGCTCTCTCCCTATCGCAGAATGATCGAGTCTATTGGAGTGAAGCAAGTGCTTCGCAGGCTGTGTCAGTGCCCTTTGCCGCGCCGCCCGCCGGATCCACATGGATCACGCCGGATTCGTCGCTGCAGAACGTGCGGTTGCCCGTTGCGTGGACCGTGACCGGCACCGCGTTCGATACGTAGGTGCTGGCGCCGGCGTTGGCGCAACCCGTGGCTGCGGTCTTCAGAATCTGCAACCCGGTGAAGGTGACCGTGTAGCCGCTCTTCTGGCCGGTAGTGGTCAAGGTTGTGTCCAACAGGTTCGACAAATCGCAGCTTCCTGGAGGCGGGCCACCGAAGTGGGCAAAGTCCGGCGGGAAACCGTTGTTATAGGTGGACTCGTACGTTACGGCTGCGGTGTTCATGGTGCGCAGCGTGCCGACCGCCGACGCCTCGTTGGCCGCAATGCGGGCCTTCAAGAGGTTCGGAATGGCAATCGCCGCGATGATCAAAATGATCGCCACGACGATCAAAAGCTCGATCAGCGAGAAGCCCTTCTGACTCTTCTTCATCTTTCTCCTTGAGGTGATTGCCAAGTTGAACGAGCAGCTTACGCAGCCCATAAGGGTAGAGTCGCTGGCGTCGTACTCGAAGTGGTGCAACTTCTGTGCCAGCAATAGACTCCACTGCGCTCACGCGTTCCAAATTCACCAACCCTAACTCCAGCAGCTATTTAGGGACGGTGTGAAACTTCAAAATCAGAGCCGCATTAGCGCCCAAATCTTGGCTGCCCCTTGAAACTGACAATTTTTGTCGACCAAAAATGACACTTGGGAGCGCAAGCCAGCGCGCCGAAGTCACCAGGTCTGACCGACATCGAAAAACAATAAGGATCGGAATCCGGCAGATTGGATAGAGTTCTGCGGGATGGCTCTTGATTGCCTCGAAAGGTTCTCGCCCATTGGCTCGAAATTGGCCTTCCTCCTGAGGCTCAGGAAGCGGGCAAGCTCATTGAAGTTCAGTGCCGACGACGCGGGTGTTATGCCGGACGCTCCGCAGCCGCGGTGAATTCAGTACGCGACCTCTCACCGCGCACTCTACGCTCGTAAGATAAGAGCCAAGATTCCTCGCAGCAGATCAGCGGCGAGCCTGAATTGGCTCCAAGCGGTTGTAGAAACGCGTTGAGCATTCATCGCAGTGGTAAGGCAACAAGTTGAATAGCAATAACGCGAGTCGCTCGAAGATGCCACGGCGTTTCGATCTACGGTAGCCAAGGGAACCGCAACGCGGGCAAGCAGCTTTGTAAGAAATCCTCACCATGGGCATCCTACTAGAGCTATCTAGGTTTCGACTCCTCGCGTTTCGCCGGAACTTCCATCTTACGGACGTGCCCACGGCTGTGATCGAGGAGCTGCTGAATGGCTCATACCTCGACGAGCCATTGAAGCCATATTTGGCGCGCCTTCGCCCACCGACAAAATTGTCGTGCGAATATCGATTAGAGAGTTTGAATCTCCCCAGGCCTACCGACCGCGCTTGCCCAATTTCAAGCATATGGCGCGTGCTGGGGAGTGCGCTCGATAGAGGGTGAAAATATACGTCACAAAAATGATGCCCCTGTACGTAAGGTCAGGTAAATCTTTCGCGCTCGTCTGCAGTTCCGCACGGCAGATCACCGATCTTATGCGTACGATGAATCAAGGCCTGGCCGGTATCGCCACTTAACCTTGGAACTGCTGAACGTCGTGTGCGGATCGGCGACGACATCACGAATTCACTGGACTGAACGCAGCGAGCGAAATAGCCATGCAAACCGTAACGCGTCACGGATATTGGTGAAAACTTGAACAGCGATTTGAGATCGACAGGCGGCGCAAACAGCGGTGAATCCCTAGAATCCTACACGGCGGAGATTCACGCCGACCTCCGCAAGATTCAAACTCGCAACTGGTGGTCATGGTCGAACATGGTCTTGGTCGTCTTCTTGCTGACGGCCGCTGTCGTATCGTCTACGTTGCCCTCAGTTCTCCAAGATGACCCGTCTCATCGAGTGGATCTGAACCTCGCCGTACGCGGGCTGATTGGATTGGTACTGCTGTTCAACATTTATTCTCTCTGGCAGCAAATTCGCATCAAGCGACTTTGCGATGAGGTCCAGGAAAAGCAAGCTCATGCGGAGACCATGTACAGGCTGGCGATGTTTGACCCGCTCACTGGCTTGTACAATCGCCGGTTTGCGGAGCCCTGCATCGAGGCGGAGGTACTTCGTTCTCGACGGAACGGGACGCCCCTTACGCTGTTGATGCTCGACCTGGATGGATTTAAGCAGATCAATGATCGGTATGGCCATGCCGCTGGCGATGTCGCGCTGCAAGCCGTGGCCGAACGCCTAAGGAAGGCCGTGCGTGGCTCTGATCTGGCCGCGCGGATGGGCGGCGATGAGTTTCTTCTCCTGCTACCGGAGTGTGATCTCGGACAACTGTGGCACGTGCTTGCGCGCCTGACGCCTTTCGAGATCGAGGTCGGCGGACAGAAGATTCCGGTTACGTTCTCGGCCGGATGGAAACAGTGTGAATCTGGCGAGAGTTACAAAGAACTGCTCGAAGGCGCCGACCGGGCTTTGTATGAAAAGAAGAGAACCTCTGGCTCATCGCGTCCTCGGGCAACATCCTCAGTGCGGGAAACGTCCACCGTTCACTCCTGATCCGCACTACGGGGTCACTGGGCGAAGAATTTTGTCTCGACTTCGGCCGTGCGCACGCCTTACAAACCGATACCGTCAGAGTGCACGCCGCCGGTCGGGTTTTTCCCCGCGAATCCCCCAATATCCCCGGTTACGCTCCCGCTTAAACCCACCGTTCCTGCTAATTACACGCACCAAGAGTGGCTTTTACCCAGAATTCGGCCCAGATATGCCGGAATCCTGTTCTCGCGGGAAGATTTCGGTTTTTCTTGGCCCATCGAGAACTCTCAAATGCGGCCATCATTGCGGCGCCCGAGTCGGGGCCGTAGAACCAGTGATGAGATCCTTCACGCTTGCGTAGAGATCCGAATTGTCGACAACGTAGAAAAGGCCGCCGCGTCCGTTCTGACTACTGCCACAGTTTTGGCCTGACACTGTGCCTTGCTGATTCATGTCCCCGAAGATCGACAAATGTTGATAGCCCGATGTCGACACGCCAATCTTCGCGTGATTGAAGTTCGGACCACTGCCGCCAGTTAGTCCGAACGATTTCGTGCCCCAATGACCCGATGTTGCAATTTCTACAGGACCTGGATCACCTAACGAATCATCCCAGCAGGTTATGCCGGTAGACGCGGTGGTGGTGAAGATCTTGGGCTGGGCCCACCACGTCGCTGTTCTCAAAGGAATCCCTCCAAGGGCTGCCGAGACCATTTGCCACGGTGGGACGTGCAGATGCGAAGGCTTTGAGATCAATTCAACCCCAGTTGAGAGACTGTCCGTCGTATAGGTTTCGCTATCGGATTGTGTCCCGAGCTTGCCCACCAACGCTTGAACGTCCGACGGTCCCCCATTGTTGACGAGCTGGGAATTCTTTGGGTCGGTCACGACGCTGGCATTCGCCAGAGCTTTGAGCAGCTTTACGAGATCGTCCTTAGATAGCTTCAAGGAAAAGAAGTGCTGGCTCACCAAGACGTTGTCATCGCTCACACAACCAAGCGTGTTGCCGTCATTTTTTCTAGGTGACTTGCTACTCCCCGATGCGGGCCAAGACGGAGTCGTGACCTGCAAGACAAAGCCTTCCCCGGTCTCGTTCCAGGCAAGCATTCCTTTGGAATGGCCCCACGGTGCGCCGCATGACTTGGTACACCCTGTGATCTCAGGATCATCGTAGAACTGATCGTTCCAAACGACGTAGAAGAGAGTCCCGTTATAGACTTCATCGAACGTTGCTCCGATGGGATCGGATGTTGTGTCCCCAACACAATTGCTTCCTTTCTGCAGGGCTCCAGCCTCACTACTGGCGTAGACGAATTGCTGGCCGAACGCTCTGTAAGTCTGCACTGTGCCGCCAAATGGGCATTCTCTAGTCGCGCCAGCACCGCACCCTGGGAACGCTGCCGAGTTGAGTTTGAAGACAAACCACCAGTCGACTGAATGTCCTTTTGACAACAACGGTCTCGGAGGGTCGTCAGCGCGCGCCGAGAATCGTGGATTCGCCACACTCGCCGACACGGCGACGAGCACACAGAGCGCAATCACGAGATAGAAGGACTTAATGGAGTGTGACTTCCGGTTTTCATTTTTCATTGCTGATCCCTCCGAATGTGCTTGCAGCGAAGACTCGACGCGCTAACTATGATGACCGACCATTGCGCTAGGCACAGTGAAGCACCGTTCCGATGAGTCTCGACGATTTGAGCCTTCGGGAGGTTACTGCGGGCTACCTACTGCGATCGTGTAGCACAGTCAAGCGCACAACCGATACAGCTTGGGATTCGAAGCTAGCTAAAAAACCCAAAATCCCCGGCTGCGCCCAGTTTTAAATCCCTGATTGCAGCGCATGACACGCACCAAGAGTGGCTTTTACGCAGAATTTGGCCCGAAAATGCAGGAGTCCTGTTTTTGCAGTTAGGTTTCGGTTTTTCTTGGCCCTGGGATCATGGGCACGTAAGTCAGCAAGCGAACCCTCATTAGTTTGACCTAATACAACAATACGGGATTCGCAGTCTTGACGGGACCCACCCGCCAGATATCGACAATGCGGGTGGGTCCAAGTGATCGGCGACATCTGTTGCGCGTGGATGCTAGCCAGTTGATCAGCCGGAATCCAAAAGACGCATTTGTTGCTTCGTATACCGACTGACTCCGTCGCACACGCGATTGTATGTCCTTCAGAATCAGCCAATTGCTGGAAAATATCTCTGAGTGAAGGTCAGTTGGTCTGTCACGTTGGAAGACGCTATACTCCGAATCACAAGCACAGAGTAGATTGCACGGCCGCAGCACAGGGTGCTGTTCGACTTCATGCTGAGGTGCGCTACGATCCTTCTAAGTACTCTGCTGTAGGCAGGGAGACGGAGATCAGCCTTTCAGGCGTCATTTGTCCCAACCGTATCTGCGACGGCTTTGTCGTCTTGACCGCCGAAGAAGTCCGCTTCCCTCGAATGAAGGACTGGGAGTCTCATTTGACCTTGATCTGTCCAAGATGTAGGAGACGATTTCAGGCGGGAGCAAGCGAGGTGCTCGAACGCGACGTTACACCTTAATTTGGCGCGTGATTTGTTAGCGCCGTTTCGCAAAGTGAATCCGTTGAACTCTCACGCAGATTTGACGAGCCTTGTGAAACCACTTATTGTTTGAGTCTTATGGTAATCGGCGACCGTCTACGGCAACTCCGCGAATCGAAGCATCTGAGCCAGGGCGACATCGAAAAACGCACTGGCCTCCTCCGCTGTTACACGTCCCGAGTTGAAAACGGCCACACGGTTCCGAGCATTGAGACTTTAGAGAAGCTTGCTGCTGCGTTCGACGTGCCGCTCTGGAAGATTTTCTACGAAGGCGATCAGCCGGCAAGGCCAGTTCTTCCTTCCCGTGACTTGCCACACTCAACCACGGAGTCGGTGAAGGATCGGAAGTTCTATTTGAAACTGGCTCGACTACTCGGCCGCATGAACGAGAAGGATCGCCGTGTACTGTTTTATGCAGTCCAGAGGATGGCCCGGCGGCGACGCCTGCGTAATGTCAAGAAAAAGCGGTGACCGCGCCCAAGCACAACAGGTTTACCACCACCGCGACGGGCAGTCTTTTTCCCCTCTTTTCTACGACCTTTTCGGACGCCTCTTGCTCTGAGTTCTTTGGGGTGCAGAGTTCGTTTACAGCCAGAATGTCGTCGGGGTTAAGGTGAACTGCAGAACCTCTTGGTTTTCTCGAGTTCGAAGTCAGCAAAATTCACGCTATTTTCGACGGATCCTGCGGTCACGATTTTCTCGTCGGCGGTATCCCTTCCGCCAGGACCTTGTCGGGGCGCTTCCAGGATGAAATATTTGTAGCGGCGGCCGCATTCGACTCCATAATCCCGCGTGTTCTGCCGGATCATACTCAACTGCGATACCATTATCGGGTCCTGAGAATTCGCAGCAGCCGATGTAGATCGATCGCCCAGCCACCACGATCGGCCTTCCGCATGAGAGTGTTCACGCCTTCTGACGGGATGAATCGCGTACGTCATTCGCCGCATGCGCGTCCGATGGGCACCTTCGACCACTCGCCAAGGAATTCATGAAGATCTCGACCGCTCGCTGCCTCGACCCTCCTCCGCTGGCTCGAAAGCTGCAGCGGCCTTTTGGACCAACTGCAAAGGCGATCGGGTGGGCAGCTCGCGCGGGAGATAGCTGGATTTCTTGGGACATCGCTGCTTCAGCAGGAAACAAAACGTCTGTTCTGGGGCGGTCTCGCGGCGAACGATACTATCCGGCCCGGACTGATGGCCTGCTTTACGAGAAAGTTCCCGTTGATTCCCGACATCTCAGGGAAGGTGCCGGCGCTCTGGGATCTCACGGCAGCGATGCAAACTGAGCCGGCTCTGTCTGGTTTGTCGCGTAGAGAATGAGCTCAACGCGGCTTGAGACGCCTAACTTGTCGAAAATCCTATAGAGGTAATTACTGACGGTGTGCTCGGTGACGTGCAGTTCCTGTGCGATCTCGCGATTTTTCAAACCCTCGGCTACCAGACGTACCACATCACGTTCGCGCGGAGTGAGCGATGCAGTAGCATTGGTAGTCGTGAGCTGGGGTAATTTAACTTGAGCGAGAGCGTCTAGAATGAACTCCAGCTCCTCGTTACTGGCCCAGATTCGTCCTCTGTGCACGCAGCGAATGCATTTCGCAAGACTCTTGAAGGATTTGTCTCTAGAGATTACGCCCCGGGCGCCGGCGCGAAACGCCCCGACCACGGAATCCCGCTTGGTAGCATGCAAAAGCATGATGCCCGCGGTATCTTGGTACACGCTACGCAACTGTTGAAGGACCTTAAACCCAGATTGAGGGCCGTCCTGAAGCTCCGCACTCAGGACTGCGATGTCCGGCTTGTGTATCTCCAACTCCTTAATCGCCTCGCCGGAACTGCTGGCCACCGCGACGACATCGAAGAAGTTGCGGCACCGCTTTAGGGCACTGGCAATCAACTGACTATTCATTTTGTCAGCGTCTGCGATTAGAACGCGGATTCTCTGCTTGGGGGTCCAAATCGGCTTATCCATTGCCGACCTCCGAAGGTGGTAAAGCCGGGTCGCTCATTCTAGTACTAGAACCATGTCAACTTCAAGTCCATCTTACTAAAAATAAGCAACATAAGTCTCAGAGTGCGACGGCCTGCCTGGCTAATTTACCGCGGAGAATTGCGCACGATCTGATGGCTTTCGGAGCAATGTATCGTGGCAGCTTTTGAGGGGCCGTGCAGACAATGGGAGATCCGCGGGTGCTGCACGGGGCTGATCGGGGCTTCTAGTACCCCTCAAACTGAACCGCTCGCAACGCGCGGGAAAGTCTAGGGTTCGGGCACCGAGCGCGTGCCTAGCCGAGTTCGGCCCCAGCGTTCCTTTGAGATGTCAGCGAATTCTTAGGTCCCCAGCGAACAATCTCTGGAAGTTTTTGCTGTGGGACGATTCTCCCTGTGTGCACAGGTAGTTTTCTCCCTGAGGCGGAACTGCGAACTCCTGAATCTTTCGTGAACATTCCGAGGATGCACTGGAGTCGAGACCGAGGGGAACCGTACCGTTAGAAATTGCCTCCGTAAATCCCGCTTCAGCTCCTCACGAATGACAGGTGATTCCGCTTCTTGCGGCTAATGCCTCTCCTCGATAAATTTTGCGTGAAATTTTGGTAACGGTGTGGCTCGAAGCCAAGAGCCATCACGATCGAGAGGGCGATGGATCGTACCGGACGAGGCACCCGAGCGTTGAGGAGGACCGCAAGTGGCTAGCATTCGAGATCTTGGAATCGGGATGGCGATATTTCTTACGTGCGCCCCAGTCACGCTTCTGGGCCAGAAAGAGGCCGTCGTTCCGGCGCCATACGCGCAATCGCCTGCCGTAAACTCAGATGCGGAGAAACCAGATCCAGACCGGCCCGTCCTCCAGCATCGAAATCCGCGGTATCGAATTCAGCGTAACGATTCTCTGTATCTCTCGTTTCCGCTCGCATCGGAATTTAATGAGTCGGTTACCGTGCAGCCGGACGGCTACGTCAACGTGCAGGGCATCGGCGGCGTGTATGTCCTGGAGCTGACCGTGCCGGAAGTCGCGGAGGCGCTGAAAAAGGCTTACTCGAAAATACTCCACGATCCAATCATCGACGTGGACCTCACGTCTTTTCAGCAACCATTTTTCACCGTCACGGGACAGGTCGGGAAACCGGGGCAGTATGACTTGCGCCACGACACAACCGTATCGGAAGCCATCGGCATTGCCGGAGGATTTACGCCGCAAGCAAAGACGCAAATTTTTCTGTATCAGCGTGTCTCAGATGATTGGGTCACAGTCCGCAAGATCAACCTGAAAGATATCCTGCACGGGAAAAACGTGAACGAAGACGCGCAATTACAGCCGGGCGACATGATTTTCGTTCCCGAAAAGTTCATAACAAATTTCCGAAAGTACGTGCCGTACTCGGCCGGAATGTATCTAAGCCCACAGCTCGCAATGCACTGAGTCAACGAAGCCGATCAGGCCGTCTCGAGGGAAAGGAACTACGCTCATGATCGAATCTGAGCCGAAGCGCCTACAACAGACTATCGCGCGATTCAGCACTCCGCGAGAGTGGTGCGCCATCGCTTTTCGCCGCCAGCGTCTCGCGCTCGTTTCGTTCTGCGGCGTGCTTCTCGGAGCAGCTTTTTTTTCATGGTTCTGGGCGGCCAACTACTACGAATCAACGATGGAGATTCTCGTTGAACAAGATCGCTCCGATCCGGCGATCACGGCTGCGCAGAATGCGGCCATACTTACCAGCGACCAGGTAACTCCCGATCAAATCAATTCGGAGGTCGCACTAATACAAGGCTGGGACATGCTCAGCGCGGTGGTGTCGTCCTGTGGCTTGAGTGAGAAATCCTTGACGGATGCCTTTTTTCCCACCGAGCCTGCGCGAGCGAAAGCGATCGGAACGGCCAAGGCTACGCGTCACCTGGCAAAAGCTCTCAATGTGGAAGTCGAGAAGAACGCAGACGTCATCAAAGTATCCTACGGAAAACGAGGCGCGCCTGAGACGCCGGCGTGCGTTCTCGATCATCTGAGCAAACTCTACTTAGAAAAACATCTTCAACTGCGCCGGCCGATCGGCACTTCCGATTTCTTCGCACAAGAGACGGACAAGTACGCGACGGCGCTTGCGGACGCCGAGGCCCGGCTTGCCGATTTCGGGCTCCAGCAAGGGGTTGTTGCTCCCGACGTCCAGCGTACGGACATGGCCCAACAGGTTGTGAACTCCGTAGCGGCTCTCCATCAAGCGAGGCAGAACATTGCAGCGGACGAGCAACGCATCAAAAACGCTGAATCACAAATGGCGACAACGCCTGCGAGGTCTCCTACGCAGCAGAGCTCGAATTCCGCCGACGTCTTAATGCAGCAACTGCAATCGACATTGCTTGCGGCAGAGATCAAGCGGACCCAATTGCTATTGAAGTATGAACCCACCTATCCGCTGGTCCAGGAAGCGGAACAGGAAATCACGCAGACCGAAGCAGCCATTTCCGCAGCGCAAAACGCGCGATACGAAAATCACACAACGGACCGTGACCCGACGTACGAACTATTGCGCGAGGACGCAGCCAAGACACGTGCCGATCTTGCTGCTGAAAGAGCGACGGCCGGGGCCTTGGAAACGAGCATCACGAGCATGCAGAGCCAGATGGTTGATCTGGATCGGAAGGCAGTAAAGCAGTCTAACTTGATCCGTGAAGTTAAAGCAGACGAGTCCAATTATCTGCTTTATTTGGCCAAACGAGAGCAAGAGCGAACGTCGGACGCGCTGGATGAGAAGCGCATCGCCAACGTAGCGATCGCGGTACCGCCGACCATTCCCGCATTGCCGGCGCACAGCCCATGGTTGGTGATGGCAATCGGATTTCTTGTCGCAATTTTCGTGAGCATAGGGGTCACTTTGCTGGCGGAGTTCCTTGATCCTTCGTTCCGCACTCCAGCTGAGGTCGCGCAGATTCTAGAC
Organism: uncultured Acidobacteriota bacterium; assembly: GCA_963841235.1. Classification (GTDB taxonomy): domain Bacteria; phylum Acidobacteriota; class Terriglobia; order Acidiferrales; family UBA7541; genus Palsa-147. The sequence goes on from CAWJBU010000012.1 coordinate 20,614, forward strand.
ATTCATGTGCTGGCTTCAGTCCCAAGACAGGCAGCTTAGGCGAGAGGAATGTATTTGGATTATTACAATTTGAAAGAACAGCCGTTCGGGGTGACGCCCGATCCGAGCTACCTCTATTACAGCCCGACACACCGGGAGGCCCTCGCTTCATTGGTCCATGGTGTCTTATCCGGCCGCGCGTTTATGGTGCTAATCGCAAAGCCTGGGATGGGAAAAACCACAATCTTGTTCCAGCTACTCCACTGGCTCAACAGCTCTGCAAAGACCGTATTTCTTTTTCAGAATCAGCAAACACCTCGAGATTTCCTTCGCAGCTTGCTGCTCGATCTGTCGCTCGAGGATGACGGCGGGGATTTGGTGCGGATGTATTCGAAACTAAATGAAGCGTTGCTGCGCGCATCCGGACTTGGGAAACGGTTCGTCGTTGTGATTGACGAGGCGCAGAGTCTTGAGGCTCCAGTGCTTGAGCTCGTACGGATCCTGTCGAACTTTGAGACCTCCCGCGAGAAGATGATGCAAATCGTGCTTGCAGGTCAGCCGCAACTCGCCGCCACGCTGGCATCTCCCAAACTAGTCCAGCTTCGTCAGCGGATTTCTATATTTGCACACCTTGATCCTTTCACTCCTCAGGAAGCGAAAGATTACATCAACCATCGCCTGCGTATGGCGGGCTATGATTTCAAGGTTCCGCTGTTTACGGACCGAGCCCTGACATTGATGGCGGAGCACCACGAAGGCATTCCTCGCAACATCAACAATGTTTGCTTTAATGCGTTATCCACGGGATGTGCGCTCCGGCAGAAGACGATTGACCGGGACGTGGTTGCAGAGACTCTGAATGATCTGAATCTCGAATCAATAGTAGCAGCAACCAACGCTTCACCATCGCACGGCGTCCAGCGTAGTAGCTATGCACTGACGCCGCGTCAGCGTATCGCACAGAAACCGGCAAGCTCGAACTGGATGCTCAGGTTTGCCGTAGCCGGCGGTCTCGTGCTTTCGGTCACCCGGCCTATCGCGGATGCAGACGGAGGAACTGCCCGTCGAGTTGTCGGGGACGTCTCAGCAACGAAGGTAGCTGCCGCTCCGGCGCCCGTGCCACCCAGTGTTGTTCCGGCCGTTCCGACGAGCGCGAATAAGCTGGCCGCGACGACGCCTGATTCGGTGCCGTACAGTGCGAGCACACCGCTAAGCGCGCGGTCCGGCCCGCAAGCAGCCGTGCCAGACCAGAGCACGACACGCGGGCCTGCCGCAATTCGCCGTACCCGACGCGAGACGGTCTATAAAGAGTGCGTGCAAGCTTACGGCAAGTGTGACGACGCCATCCTGATGAAGATCTATGAACTCAACCCGTGGCTGTCCGAGCCCATGAATTTGCACCCAGGCCGAGAGATCGTTCTTCCTGCTGCCGCGCGTGCCTCTACCACTGGGCGAACAGAATCGGCACCTGCCCCGAGCCCCCAGCTCAGTCAGGCTAGCAGACCATGAGTAGAAACTTTGAATTATTAGAGCGCGCTGGGGTGGCGCGAGAAATTACTTCCGTAATCGCCCCGAAGCCGGCGCCGACGCTGGTTCCGCAAACTGGAAATGGTCAGCGCCATGAAGCCGGCCTCAACCTCGATCGCATCGCTCGTGAAGAATGTTTGAAGCTCGTTCAGCGCGTATTCCTGATGCAAACCGATAGTTCCTCGCGAGCTGTTGTGTTCGCTGGAATCGATCGCGGAAATGGCTGCAGCCGCACGTGCGCCAGCGCTGCTCAGGTTCTCGCCGAAAACGTGCCGGGATCGGTTTGCGTGGTCGATGCCAATCTCCATGCTCCGGCCCTCGCCCGGTTCTTCGGAGTCGCGAATCATAATGGCCTGGCAGACTCCGTGTTGAGCCAAGGTCTAATTCGGCGCTTCACCCAGCAGCTTAGGCCTGACAACCTCTCGCTGCTCTCCTGCGGCGCAGCCTCAGGGGAGAATGCGAACTTGCTGAACTCAGATCGGCTGACAACCTGGATGAAAGCTCTGCGCGAAGAATTCGATTATGTATTGATTGATGCCCCGCCCGCTCAATCAACATTCCGACGCGGCAGTTTTCGCACAGCGCGCCGATGGCCTCGTGCTAGTGGTCGAGGCAAATTCGACTCGGCGGGAATCCGCGGTGAGAGTGATGGAGCGCTTGCGCGAAGCGCAAATTGTCGTTCTTGGCGCGGTCTTGAATAAGCGTACGTACCCGATTCCAGAAGCTCTGTACAACCGGCTTTAGAACTTCAGGATGACGCCCAGCGGGCAGTCACGAGAGATAGGAATCGCTATAAGCGCCACGGAAGATGTGGCCGTGGCGAACTGAGCCTTTGAACTAGAGAGAAGCGAACTCTACTGTGACTGAGAATGGCGGAGCCATGTCTGATCTCGAACTGACTGCGCAACTGGACACTCTTAGTCCAGTCATGCCGACCGAAGAACGCGAAATGTCCTGGTATGCAGTATTGACACGGCCGCGTCACGAAAAGAAGGCCGCAATCGGAATCGAAGAAAAGGGCCTTCAGGTTCTTCTTCCCTTATGTTCCTCGATTCGCCAATGGAGCGATCGGCGCCGAACGGTTCGGTCGCCGCTCTTCCCGGGGTACCTCTTCGTCCGAATACTTGCTTCGCAGGAGTACCCGCATCGCGATCTTACGTACAGGCGGCGTACTGAGTTTAGTGGGTAGTCGCGGGATCGGAGCCGCGATTCCAGATGAGCAGATTGAAGCTGTGCAAATGCTGGTCGATCAGGGTATCCCGCTGGCGCTGCATCCATATATCAACGTCGGGCAGCGGGTGCGCATTCGCGGTGGCTGCCTCGAAGGTCTCGAGGGAATTCTCGTGGCAAAAAACGGAGACCAGAGTCTCGTCGTTTCCGTAGAAATGATCCAGAGATCTCTCGCCGTTCGAGTCTCGGGGTACCAGTTAGAGCGCATCTAGAAACTAATCGTCTTCGATCTCTCCATGTCCTCCCAATCAGATCAATAGTGTTTTCAAATAAGACAGGCGCTGCAACCGAGCTCTCATGAATGACGTCAGACGCCGGGTTCTCGTGACCCTCTTCAAGCTTTTCGATCTCGGCTTAATACTGCTGGCCTTTGGTATCGCGACTATCCTGGTTGTCTCCAAAGGCGAAACATCGCTGATCGGATTCTTTTCGATGAAGGTCAAGCTATGGAATTTCGCCACTTTTGCTCTGATGTTATGCGCGTGGCACTATCTCTTCGTTTTCTGCGGAATGTATGGCTCAAAAAGACTGGTCACGCGTCAAACCGAAGCGATTGAAGCGATGAAGGCAACGGCGCTCGTGGCAGTGAGCCTCGTGCTGTGCGCCAGACTATTCACAATCAGAATGGTTTCACCGATGTTTCTCATGGTCTTCTGGATCGCAAGCTCCGCTTTCGTTGTTACCGGCCGGCTTGCCGTTCGACATCTTCTCGGCACGATGCGCCGCCGCGGACGAAATCTGCACAACATCCTGATCCTAGGCACGAACCCGCGCGCGGTGGCGTTCGCGAGCAGGATCGAAGCAAGCCCGGAGCTGGGCTACCGAATTCTAGGGTTCGTGGACGAGGAGTGGGAGGGGATGCCCGGTTTTCTCGGGTCATGGTATCCGCTTTGTTGCAATTTCGATGGTCTTTCGGAGTATCTCCGCCGAAATATTGTCGATGAAGTAGCCATCTATCTCCCCCTCCGCTCGTACTACGAGCAAGCTTTGCGGTTTACGGCGATGTGCCAGCAACACGGCATTATTACGCGGTTTGACCCCGATATCTTTGATCTGAAGACCGTCCGGCCGCATGCGGAGGACTTCGACGGCGACGCTCAATTTGCCGTTTATTCCGGCGTACTCGAGGGATGGCCGCTGATCGCTAAACGGATTCTTGATTGCACAGTTTCGTTTCTGCTCCTGACATTGCTGGCGCCGTTGTTTGTCGTAATCGCCGTGCTGATCAGGCTTACGTCCGAGGGGTCAGTCTTTTTCCGGCAGGAGCGGGTAGGGTTGAACAAGCGAAGATTTCGAATTTACAAGTTTAGAACGATGGTTCGCAATGCCGAGGAGATCATGTCACAGGTCGAGGCGCTGAATGAAGTTTCAGGGCCCGTTTTCAAGATTAAGAATGATCCGCGCATCACGCCACTTGGAAGGTTCCTCCGGCGCACAAGCATTGATGAACTCCCGCAGCTTCTCAACGTTTTGAAGGGAGAGATGAGCTTGGTCGGGCCGCGCCCGATGGCGATTCGAGACTTCGAAGGATTTAGCGAGGACTGGCAGCGACGCCGTTTCAGCATCCGGCCGGGCATTACGTGTTTGTGGCAGGTGAACGGACGAAACTTGATCCCGTTCCAGCAGTGGATGGAGATGGACATGAAGTATATCGAGGAATGGTCGCTGTGGCTTGATCTCAAGATACTCGCGAGAACGATTCCTGTGGTTTTGAGAGGCACGGGCGCCGCGTAAATCGCGGCGACCGCGATTTTTCTGCCATGACTGATACGATCCGACAAACTCCGATCACCGCAGCGAGCGGCAGAACCACGATTGCGAGTACGGCTCGTCCTGCAACCTTGCAACTCAATTCCAATGTGCTCCAGAGCGTCGCGGATTTCCTGGGCAGCTTGTTCCGGATTCTGGATGAATGGGAAGTCCGTTATTGCGTACTGCACTCTTGGGAACGCCTGCCTGAAGAATTGTCGAGCGACTTGGATCTGGCGGTTCACCCGCAGGATAAACACAAACTTCTCTCGGTCATCGAGCGGCTCCAAGCACAGGGCTACGTCTGCTTTCAGTGTTTAAACCATTCGGTTAATGGCCACTTCTTTGTGTTTTATTGGCCCGTCGCCACAGGCATGAAAACAGTCGCAGTTGACCTGGTTTTCGACCACCGGCGTAGCGGATTGATTCTTGAAACCAGCGAGAAGATGGTGGCCGGACGTCAGCGTCACAAGGAATTCTGGATACCATCCGCCGAGATAGAATTCGCGTACCTGCTGGCGAAGAAGTCTTGGAAGGGTGGGGCTTCGAGACGCCAGTCGCGCCGATTGCGAGAACTCGTCGAGAAGCTTGGTCCTGCCGAGGCTGAAAGAATAGCCGGAGAGATTTTTCCCAGAGAATGGAGAAAGCGGGCTGTGCAAGCCTGCCTGCGAGAGTCAATCGCAGAAGACCTCGCGGGCGCACGTGCAAGATTCTGGGAGACAGGGTGGTCTCGACGGCCGCTAAAGCTGATCGAATATCTGGCCGCGCAGGTCAAATGGGGACTTCGGCGCTGGACCCAGCCAACGGGCATCCTCGTGGCGATCTTAGGCCCCGACGGAGTGGGAAAAAGCACAGCCATCACCGGGCTCACTGAAGCGCTCGATCTCGGCTTTTGGCGCAGGCATCGCCTATTTCACTGGCGGCCGCAGGCGCTCTTTCGCAAAAAAGACACCGGGATCAACACAACTCCGCACGCCAAATCTCCCCGGGGCGCTCTCATGTCTATGGCGTATCTCTCGGCTTTCTTCTTGGATTATTGGATCGGCTACCTATTCGTGATCCGTCCACTGTTGGTGAGGTCAAACTTCGTACTGTTCGACCGCTACTTTCACGATGTGCTGGTGGATCCGCGCCGCTACCGATATGGGGGGCCGTCGTGGTTTTCCCGGTTCCTCTCCCGTTTTGTACCCGAGCCGGACCTCGTCATCATTCTGGATGCTGACGGAACGTCGATCCTATCCCGGAAAGATGAGCTGCCGCTTGCCGAAATCGAACGGCAGCGCCAAAGCTATGTACAACTGCGATTCAGACGAGCGCAGGAAGTCGTCATCCGCACTGATAGGGGTATCGAGGCTACGCTCAATTCTTCGGCCGGGGTTGTGACGGAATTCATGAGACACAGGCTTCGCCGGCGTATGCGCGTCTGGCAGGTGGCAACGGCGTGAACAACTTCGCCTTTCCCATCGAACGGAATTGTGAAACCGGAAATATTCTCACGCCGGTCGAAAGGGCACTTCTGATCCTCACTGGCTCGTCTCCAAACTGTTCCCTAATGAGAGCGGATCAAGTGTTGTTCGGAGGCGGCCACGAAGTCCCGGGGCCGGTGATTTCCTGGACTGAAACGCCTGATCAATTGCGAAGTCTAGCTCGCAACGGGTATGGGCACTTGCATCGTTTCGCTGTCCTACCCTCTCGCAGGAAAGCTCGTTGGTTATTGCCTCAAATTCCTGGCCACGATCGAGTGGACGGATTTCAAATCTATACTCCCTTTTCGCCCGCTGCACGGCTGATGAAGGCCCTCACAGTGCGTATGCGGTCAATCGGGTGGCATGGGTGGGTTCCGCACACTGTTCTGATCGCTTCGAAGAAGCCGCTGCCGATTGAGAAGCTAGCCAGCGAGATTACCGGCGAGGCCAACCTAATCTTTTCACTCGCGTTGGGCACACCGGGGACCTTTCAGAAACTGACCGTGCAAGTGATGCGTCGCGACGGCGCAATTCTCGGCTACTTCAAGATGCCGCTGACGGATTCCGCTGGAGAGCGCTTGCAGCGCGAGGCAGAGATTCTGCGAAAACTGAGCGCCTTCCCAAAAATCCGGGCGCATATCCCTCGTTTGCTGTTCGCGGGCGATTGGCTGGGGAAGCCGATCGTCTTCCAATCTCCCCTCACCGGTGAGAAGGGACCCGCAACCTTGACGCAAGTTCATGAAAGATTTCTCGACAAACTGCAAAGTTGCTATGCCGTGCAATTGGATGGTGCAGCCTTGGTCCGTGAAACCGCGCGGCGGTGGGAACGCGAGGCGCAGCGTTTAGGGACAAAATGGCAGAATCTCGGCCGGGAAGTATTAAGAGTTGCAAGTCGAGAGATCCGTTCATCAGTAATTCCAGGCGGCATACATCACGGCGATTTCACGCCGTGGAATACCCGAATGGATCACGATCATTTGGCTGCGTTTGACTGGGAATCCGCGGGTTGGGACGTTCCTAACTTGTGGGACCGGTTCCATTTCCTGGCGCAGACCGAGTGCGTTCTTCGGATCAAGCCTGTGGCGAAGACACGCACGGATGTCCGCGAGGAGAATCGCAGTCTGTATTTACTCTACCTGTTGAGCTCCGCCGCCCAGATGTCGGAAGAAAATGCGAAACAGTACGCAATTGACTACCGCGAAAGACAGATCATGCAGCACCTCGCTCCAGCGAGTGCCGCCTGAACGAGCTAGACCAATCCTTTCGAGTCGCGATCGAATTATCCGCGATCAATATTCCACAATGCTGAAAAACGGAATGACCCGTTGAGAGTGCTCGTTTCTGCTTACGCGTGCGAGCCCGGCAAAGGCTCTGAGCCGGGCAGTGGCTGGAACTGGGTTTGCCAGATTAGCCGGTTCCACGAATGCTGGGTGATCACAAGGGAAAACCATCGCGACGCGATTGAAGAGTCGCTTGCCGCCAACCCAATGCCTCGCGCGCACTTCATCTATTACGACTTACCTAAATGGGCTCGCGTTTGGAAGAAAGGACAGCGAGGAGTTCGCACCTACTACTACCTGTGGCAGATCGGAAGCTACTGGCTGGCACGAAAGTTATTTCGAAAAGTGGATTTTGACTTGGTCCACCACGTGACTTTCGGCAGCTATTGGCTGCCAAGCTTCCTCCCGCTGTTGCCGGCCCCCTTTCTGTGGGGACCTGTCGGAGGAGCAGAATCAGCGCCGCGCAGTTTTCGCAAATCGTTTAGCTTCCGCGGTCAATGCTACGAAGTCTTTCGAGACGCTGCGCGTCGCATGGGGGAACTCGATCCCTTCGTGCGCATGACTGCCAAACGCGCGCATGCTGGACTGGCGGTGACTCCCCAAACCGCAGATCGGCTGAGGGCGTTGGGTTGCCAGTGCGTTTCGTTATCGTCGCAGTTGGGTTTGACACGAGAGGACCTATTGCGATTGGGCCGGATTCCTCCTCGGCGTGCAAATCCATTTCGCGTTCTAAGCCTCGGCAGATTCCTTCACTGGAAGGGATTTGAACTTGGCCTCCGGGCATTCGCTAAATTCCATGAGCGATGCCCACAGAGCGAATACTGGCTCATCGGCGATGGCCCGGAAAGGAAACGCTGGGAGCGTTTGGTGGATGACCTCGGGCTGCGCGACAGCGTTGTTCTTTGGCATACGCTTCCGCGTCCTCAAGTCTTCGAAAAGATGGCGGAATGCGATGTGCTCATGCACCCGTCGCTACATGACTCGGGTGGATGGGTTACGGTCGAAGCGATGGGCGCCGGCCTTCCAGTGATCTGCTTGGACCTTGGAGGTCCGGCATTACAGGTCACCGACGTCACCGGCATCAAGATCCCTGCAAACTCGCCCGAACAGGTGGTAAGCGATTTGGCCGGAGCGCTCGAGAGAATTTCCCGGGATTCGGCGCATCGTCTTCGCCTCGGGGAGGCGGGCCGCGCGCGAATCAAGAAACACTACAGTTGGGACCGAAGAGGCGAGCAGCTCGCGGCTCTTTACGAGCAAATGGTGGGCGGGGAAGCGGTCGAGAATTGATTATGTTGAGTCGAGTCCGATGGTTCTGGGAGCTGTCGTTTTTTGCCGCGGCGACGGTCCTGGCATTCTATGCGGCGGCCCCGTTTCGCCACACTTCCGTAAACGTCCTGCTCGTTCTCGCTCCGCTTCTTATCGTGTTCGTCGCCATTCCCGCCGCACGGACGTTAGTCCGGGAATCAGGGAAACTTGCAAAGTCCTTCACGTGGTGGCACGGATTATGGTTCGTGATGTTTCTGAGTGCACTCGTGTTTCGAGTCCGAGATGAGCAGGACATTCATGCATCAGCGATCGACGGCTGGGCCGCGTTCCGAATGGGCCTTGACGCATTCGTCGTATTGGTCTTGGTGCAGCGTCTGCTTACGGGAAAAACCACCTGGCTTCGCTCTTTATTCAGCGGGCTCATTGGGACGATGGCGATCTTCCCGCTGCTTTCTCTCATTTCCAGCGCCTGGTCCGTCTCGCCTGCATTCACTCTCTTTCGGTCCGTCGAATATTTATTGGATCTGGCGCTCCTCGCGGCCATCGTGATGACGCTGGACTCTCTCGAAGACTACGAGGCATTCGCGAATTGGACCTGGACACTGCTTGGTTTGCTGGTGCTCTCGGCGTGGATAGGCGCCGTTGTGGATCCCAGCGAAGGGCTGCTCGAGGGCTATGCTTACGGGCCACTTCGAGTCCGGCTAGAGGGCGTTTGCCCCATATTGGATGCGAACAGCATCGGCGAATACTGTGCGATCCTCGGCGGTATAGCGTTCTGCCGCCTCCTCGACGATCCAACGCGAAAATATGATCGCGGATGGTACCGATTCCTTTTCGCCTCGTCGTTCATTACGTTGATTTTCACGCAAACACGCGCGGCTGTCGGTGCCTTCCTCTTTGCCGTCGTCTTGATTTTCATTGTTACGGGTCGATATGTTCTGGGGGCTCTGGTCGGAGTCACAGCTTCACTTGGCGCGTTGATCGTGCTCGCCTTCACAAATTTCGGGAGCACTCTCGGCAGCTTCCTGCTACGCGGACAATCGGTGGCGGAAGCAGAAGGCCTCTCGGGCCGCGCCGAGCTATGGACTTTCGCGCTTCAAAAAATCGCTGAAAGACCTTGGATCGGTTACGGCGGCTATGCGGGTGGCAGGTTTGTCGTCCTTCCGGAACTCGGAATTCCCGGCAAGTCAGACGTATTGAGCACCCCTGTTGAAGCGCTTCTCGACTTGGGGGTTTGGGGCCCAGCCGCGCTGCTTGCTGTTTTCCTGGGTATCTGGTGGTGCTTGATTCGAGCCTCCCGGACTTCCTCCTTAGATCAATCCCACAAACACTTAGCGATCGAAATCATGATGGCGGCAAGTATCGTCCTAATCCGTTGTCTGGTAGCGGGAAACATTACATGTCATTCGGCGCTCGCATTTCTAACGATTCTGGGTTGCACCGAGTTTCTGCGGCGTCAAATGAACTCGTCAAATCAAATGGCATCTCTGAAAGGCTGAATTCCGTTAGGGAGCAGCGCAAATGAAAAACCTGGCGATGTGGGTCGTTCTCGTATTTTCTCTAGTTCTATCGACAGGGCGCGTGTCCGCAGGTTCGGCGAGCACTGAAACAGTCCAGCTTGTGGTGGACGGCTCGACCGGATCGGATTCAAACCCCGGGACAGCGTCCAAACCATTCAAGACGATCGGCAAAGCCGCAGAGGCTGCGGAAGCGAATCTACGGAAGAGCATCCCGACGACGGTCACGATCAACCCCGGCACGTATCGCGAGTTCATCCAGATCGCGGGAACCAATCCGACGGTGGGCGTTCCCGTCACTTTTCAGGCTTCGAAAACAGGCACAGTGATAGTTTCCGGGTCTGATCTTTGGAAGGGCTGGCAGCGGGACTCGGCAAACTCTCACCGCTACACGCATTCATGGCCTTTCCAATGGGGTGTCTGCACCGTGCCTGCAGGCTGGCCCACACTGCAGGAAATCGTGCTTCGGCGAGAGATGATTTTTGTTAATGGCAAACTTTTGACCCAAGTCCTGTCACTGGATCAGATGGGGGAGGGGAGCTTTTTCATTGATGAGTCGAACGATCGAGCTTACATCTGGCCAGCCGGAATTTCGGACATCAACACTGCATCGGTGGAGGTAGCGGTGCGCCCGCAACTGTTCGAGAGCTACCAGGTTCCGCATCTCATGATAAGCGGCCTTACCTTTGAACATGCCAATTCTTGCATTTCCACTCGTCAACGATCCGCAGTTGCAATCGTAGCTGCTTCAGACGAAACCCTCGAAGACACTTCGATCGTCTGGAATAACTGGACAGGTCTGGCTCTTTTCGGTGTGACCAACTCGGTCGTACAGCGGATCTCATCCAGTAACAACGGAGAACTCGGCATTGATGGCTACAAACTCAAGAACTTGACCACCGATGATGTCGAGGCGTCATACAACAACTGGCGCGGGGCCTGGGGAAACTTCCTGACTTGGGAGACTGGCGGCTCGAAGTTTCTTTTGCTTCACGGGGGCGTCTTCCGGAGCTACAAAGCCGTTGGAAATCAAGGACGCGGCATATGGTTTGATACCGACAACCTGGACATCTCCCTCGATAAAGCATTTCTTTCTCAGAACCGGATGAACGGAATCCTCGTAGAAGCCAATATGGGGCCAATCTCCCTCACGAACAGCCGCGTCTGCGGAAATTATCAAGGGGGAGTCGTAGCAAACCAGTCTGCCTCGGTCGAGCTTACCGGAGACTTGTTGTACGGCAACCAGCTCTCCCAAATCGCAGTATATGGAGGCCCAGGCCCGCGGACAGGAACAAATTGGGAAACAGGCGCAAGATTTGTTGCCTCGTCCCAAAACTGGTCCTTTTTTCAAAACACGATCGTCAATGACGCAACTGGCCAATCCTTATTCATGATCCAGCAGTCGCCGACGGTGTTCACCAACTCTCTGACTTCTAATAACAACACCTGGCACGACGCTACGAATCCGAATGTATTTCAGTTCGACACTTCCAGTAATTCACAGAATCTTGATTTTTCGGGCTGGCGTTCAACAACAGGTCAGGACAGAGACTCCACCACGAACTCTCCACAATCAGATCCTGCGGCCCTCTGCGCGGCGCCCTAGCTCGCCGTAAAGGAAGGAGTTCCTTATGCCCGCATTTCCAGTGGTGTCAGCAAGCGACGAGCGAGATTTTCAGAACCGGAATATTCTCGCGCAGAAAGACAGGTATCTTTCCACAGACGTGATGCGCAAGGTCAGCGAAGACCCGGGTTACGCTGAGAAAATCCAACAGGTTGAGGCAGCCATCGAACCACCTGGCGGTTTGATTCTTGATATCGGAGCGAACACCTGCGGAGAATCCGAATTCCTGACGACTCGAGGCCATTCGATCATTTGCACCGACATTAATGAAGTGGCCCTGGGACTATCTCAAGAGCGATGTCAAAAGTTTCGCCGGAAGTCGCCGTTCTACGTGGCCAGTGACGGCCACTATCTGCCCCTCCAGGATGAATGCGTTCAATTCGCGATCTTTAACGAGTCACTACACCACATGGAAAGTGCGAGCCAGGTCCTGCGAGAGGTCCAGCGTGTGCTCACCCCCGGCGGTAGAATTTTTCTTTATGAGCCCTACGCATACAACCCGTACCGGCGGCTTTCGGAGATTCGCGACCGGTTCATTGGAACTATTGAGCGAAGTTTTGGAGTCTCGCAGCTGAAAACTCTTCTGCGCAACGCCGGCCTTCAGATGATTTCCGTCCGCCGCCATACCTGCGCGCCATCGGAGTGGAGGAAACAGGCCATGAGCGCGGCTCACAGGGTACTCAAGGAGCTTTATTTCTCCGCCGCAAAAGCCGCGCCGTGGCTGTTCGGAAACCTGGTAGTGCTCGCGGAAAAGCCGGGAACGCCGCCTGCGATCGCCCCCGTTATCTCGTTGGAGCCGCTGATGCGCTGCCCCGCTACACGTTCGCGTCTTCTCAAAATCGAAGATAGAAACGCTTATCTGAGTTTGGACCATCACTTTCGCGGGCTCTATCCGACCTATCAGGGAATTCCCGTCTTGATCCAACAGGAAGCCGTGCGCCTCGATCCAGCAGATTGGAGTGTACTACGAGATGTATATCTAATGAAAATAAAATCCCTAGACGGCGAGAACTTCGATTCTCGCGTGAGCACACGAGCAAGTTAGTCCTTTCCGAGGATCAAATCGATAGATTCGAACCAGTCCGCTGGATCTGCGTGCTCGTTATCCATAACCCACGCAACTTCCGCACACAAGACTCTGGTATTCCAGATTCGATCTCAAGAGCATCCGGTTCCTACGGCAAATGAAAATCCTTCTCGCACATAACAGCTATCTGCAGGCGGGCGGTGAGGACGTCGTTTTTGACCAGGAACGCCAACTGCTCGAGCGGCATGGACATCGCGTGATTACCTACGTGCGAAGCAATCGCGAATTCGCGAATCGATCAGGCGTCGAGCGCGCCGTAATGCTCACCCAGATCATCTCCGCAGGAGATAGCAAGCGCGAGATTCTGCAAATCCTTCGCGCTGAATCCCCCGACCTGGTCCACGTTCACAATACATTTCTAATGATCTCTCCTTCGATATTCGAGGCTTGCCGTGATGCAAATGTTCCCGTCTTGCAGACGTTACACAACTACCGGTTGCTCTGTCCGGCGGCGACTTTCTATCGCGACGGGCACGTATGCGAAGAGTGTTCCGGCGGCGGCCTGTGGCACAGCGTTTGGCACGGCTGTTATCGCGAGTCGCGCCCGACGACCGCCGCTGTCGCTTTGATGTTGAAAGTGCATCGCGCGCGGCACACATGGGATGAATCGGTGAGCGGATATCTGGCACTCACTGAATTTGCGCGGCGGAAGTTCATCAACAGCGGGTTGCCAGGCCACAAGGTACACGTCAAACCGAATTTTGTTTTTCCCGATCCCGGTGAACGCACTTCCCCTGGAGACTATGCAATCTTTGCGGGAAGGCTTTCGGAGGAAAAGGGCGTTTCAACTCTCTTGGCGGCCTGGGAGCACCTTTCGAAAACGATTCCCCTCGTAATTGTAGGTGACGGTCCGTTACGCAAGAAACTCGAGCAGGAAGCCGCCGCCAGAGGCCTACGCGACGTTACATTTCGAGGTTGGCTCAGTCTCCGCGATACCCGCACGGCAATCCAGCAAGCCAGATTCTTGATTATTCCCAGCGTATGGTATGAGGCTTTTGCATTAAACATTGTGGAATCCTTCGCGTGTGGCACGCCTGTGCTTTGCTCTCGCCTCGGTGCGATGGAAGAAAACGTCGCCGATTATCGCACCGGCCTCCATTTCACCGCCGGCGATGCGGTGGACCTCGCTCGGAAAGTTGACTGGGCTTGGAGCCACCCGGCAAGACTCGCTGCGATGGGGCGGGAAGCTCGCCGTGAGTATGAGACGCGATATACGGCGGAAAGAAATTATTCGATGTTGATGAAAATCTATCAGCAAACCGTGGAGACCTATGCTTCATAAGGCCGAATCCGAGACGGAAGCCCACAAGCCGAGCTTTCGAGTCCTTGGAGTTAAAGTCCACCCGGTCGAGACCGCCGATGCTGTGGCGCTAATGCAACGTCTGATCGATCGTCGCGGGACGGGACACTATCTGGCGATTACAGGGATGCATGGTGTTGCCGAGGCGCGCCAGGACCCCCGCTTTCGCAAGATCCTGAACGATGCGGATCTGGTCGTCCCCGATGGAATGCCGCTCGTTTGGCTGGCGCGATGGTTTGGGTATCCGCTTCGCCGCCGAGTTCCAGGCTCGGAACTGATGCTGGCATTTTGCGAAAAAACCGCTGACCGTTATCGTCACTTTTTTTATGGGGGCGCGCCGGGAGTCGCAGACGATCTAGCACGGCGACTTCAGATGCGGTACGGGATCGCCGTCGCCGGAACCTATTGCCCGCCTTATCGTCCTCTAACACAAGAAGAAGAAAAAGATGTGGCAGCGCTGGTGGAAGAGTGCGCTCCCGACATTCTCTGGGTCGGACTGAGTACACCGAAGCAGGAGAGATGGATCAGCGAGCATCGTTCTAAATTGACCGTTCCGGTGATGTTGGGAGTGGGAGCCGCGTTCGATATGAACTCAGGACGGCTTCGCCGAGCGCCTGAATGGATGCGCGAAAATGGGCTCGAATGGCTCTTCCGGCTCTTGGCGGAGCCGCGGCGCCTCTGGAAGCGATATCTCATTACGATTCCCAGATCTGTCGCAAGTGTGTCTTTAGAGTTGCTCCACCTTCGGAAATTCAATTGACAACCACAAGGAGTGAAAAATGAATTGGAAAAATCGAAACGTGCTCGTGACCGGCGGTGCCTCATTCATCGGTTCTAATTTGGTTATGGCTCTCGTAACGAAAGGGGCCAGGATCCGGGTGGTGGACGATTTCAGTAGCGGAAAAATCGAAAATGTTCGCGATCTCGTCGAGAACGGCAGCGTCGAACTGATCCAGCAAGACCTCAGGCGTCCTGGCGTCGCCGAACGCGCTGTGGATGGCATGAGTGTTGTGTTCCATCTCGCCGCCGATCATGGCGGACGTGGCTATGTGGATCTCCATCAGGCCGCATGCTCGGTCAACCTGCTTCTCGACGGATTGGTATTCCGCGCTTGCCGTGACGCCGGCGTGGAAAAGGTCGTTTACGCCTCCTCTGGCTGCGTTTACCCGAACTATATTCAAACAGACCCAAAGGAACTTCTTTATCTCACCGAAGAAATGGTTGGGCCGCCCTATGACGCGGACCATATGTATGGTTGGGCCAAATTAATGGCGGAGATGACTCTCCAATCCTATAACAAGGACTTTGGAATGAAATCCGCCTCTTGCCGGTACTTCACGGTCTATGGCCCCCGGGGCATCGAGAATCATGCGATTATCGCCATGATCGCACGCGCATTCATTAACCAGGATCCCTTCGTAGTGTGGGGAACCGGCCAGCAAATTAGGAATTGGACATACGTTGACGACATCGTACGCGGAACGATTTTGGCCGCCGAAAAAATCAACGATGGAACCGCGGTGAACCTTGGCACGATGGAGCGGATTCGGGTCATAGACGCAGTGCACGAAATTCTGCGGACCTTCGGGCGCGACCCAAAAATCGAACACCAACTGGAAATGCCTACCGGCCCGCTGAATCGCGTCGCCGATAACGCCCTTGCCAAAAAGCTGCTCGGCTGGGAGCCGCAGGTAAAATTCATGGACGGTCTCCATCGCACGATCGACTGGTACATCGGGACAAAGAAGCAAGAAGAAGTCTCCGCCAAACTGGAACTCATGCTCACCGAGCGGTAACGCATTCCGCAAGCGCAGACGGCCTGAGAACTCGCACTGGCGTCCCAGCGAACGAATTGGAAGAAATCTATGCTGCCGTTCTCGCCGGCGGCAAATGCCATCCCACTCGAGTGAATCGCTCTAATTCATGAACGCACGAGCTCCCAATCACCAGATCTTGCAATCCACCGGCATTGTGATGGGTACGATCCTGCTCAGCCGGGTATTGGGATTCGTGCGCGAATGGACAGTAGCTCACCAGGTCGGTTCCAGCGCAATTACGGATGCTTACTACGCCGCCTTTACGCTACCTGATTTTCTGAACTACCTGGTCGCCGGCGGGGCGCTCAGCCTAATTTTCATTCCCGTATTTACGAAGTACATCACCGAAGGCCGCGCGGACGAAGGATGGCATGTATTTTCTACGGTCTTAACCTTCATGAGCATCGCCTTGATTGTTCTAATCACCGTCGGCGAGATTTTTACTGTGCAACTCGTCCACCTGATTGCACCGGGCTTCGCTCCGGCGCAACGATCGGAAGTCGTGCTTCTGACTCGCCTCATGTTGCCGGCGCAGCTCTTCCTTTATCTTGGCAGCGTCATGGGCGCTGTCCAGAACGCGAGAGCGCGATTCCTCATGCCGGCGCTCGCCGCGATCGTTTACAACGTTGGAATCATCCTCGGTGGTTGGTTGCTGTCTTCGCGAATCGGAATTACGGGCTTCGCAGTCGGACTGCTGGCCGGCACATTCTCCGGGTTTTTCCTGCTCCAGATCGTCGCGGTCTGGCGGTTGGGGGCGAAATTCACCCCGAATTTGGATATCGGTCACCCCGGATTCCGGATGTTCATAAAACTCGCCATTCCAATCATGCTCGCTCTTTCGATCGATTTCACCGACAACTGGATGATCCGTTGGTTCGGCTCCTATCTTGCCCCGGCCTCGATCACCTGGCTCACGTACGCCAGGACTTTAATGGTCGTGCCCGTATCTTGCATGGCCTATGCGGTGGGTATTGCGTCCTTTCCGTTCATGGTGGAATTGCATTCCAAGGGCAAGATTCAAGAGCTGAATCGCACGCTGGCCGTGACCTTGAAAGGTCTCATTCTTTTTCTTATACCGATTTCAGCTATCACTATCGTCCTCAGAGATCCGATTATCCACTTCGTGTTCTCGCACACGCGTCTGCTTGCCGGGGATTTCAATGCCACTTCCGCAGCGCTAGCGCTGTTTTCCGTCGGCATGTTTTCGCGCGGAGCCCAGACCCTCGTCTCGCGGGGCTTTAATGCTACTCACGACACGCTGACTCCCGCAGTGGTTGGGACAGCATTCACTTTCCTTACCTTGCCGATTTATTGGTGGTGCGCGCGGCGGTGGGGATTCCTGGGATTAGCTGGGGCGAGCTCGCTCAGCGTAATTGCTCATTCCGTTGTGCTTTTCGGCCTCTTGGCACGCCGGACGCGCAGCCAGGAAGTTCGCGAATTAGTCCTTTTTCTGGGGCGAGTATCGCTCTCCTCGGCCGTCGCCGCCGCGATTTGTTCCCGGTTGCATGTCTGGCTCGAAACGATTCTTGCCGCAGACTCGCGCTGGGGCTGCTTCCAAATGCTGGTGGTCGTGAGTGCGGTCGGCTTCCCTCTCATCATGCTGGGTGCGAGGGCGTTGGGTGCAACAGAGATCGAGTCCTACTGGAAAATGGTCGTTCCGCGATCGCCGAAGCCTGCGGTCGCCGCGTCCGAATAACAATCACCGCGGTGCTCGCCCCAAAATGAAACTGGCTTGGTCAAATATCAAACTGACTTTTGGCGATACCTACCTCCATCCGCGCTACATCGCCAAGCGTGAGATTGCGAGATTTGTCCGGGCCGAGGGCCCGCGTCTCTTCGGCCGCCTTCTCGATGTCGGCTGTGGGAAAAAGCCATATGGCCCCTGCCTTCCGAATATTGAGAAACATTGGGGCGCGGACATGCCTTCGACGATTCATGGCGTCGAACATTCCGATGTCATGGCTTCGGCACTGGCACTCCCTTTCGCGAATGGCACTTTCGACAGCATCCTCTGCACGGAGGTCTTGGAACACACGCCCAATCCTCTTGCCGGTCTTCAGGAGATGGCGCGCGTTGCCAAGCCGGGCGCGATGCTCCTTCTCACGGTGCCGCTGAGCGAGCAACTGCATGAAAAGCCTTACGACTACTGCCGGTTTACTTGCTACTGGCTCGAGCAGCTGCTCGAAGGAACAGGATGGGAAATTCTCACGCTCCAGCCGAGAGGTGGAACGTGGCTAGAGATTGGGTATCGACTGTCGACCTTCCTCTATACGTCACTCGGTGCGACGGCCGATTGCCATGGATCGCTGACTCCTCGGCCAGTGGCCAGCTTCATTGTCGTGCCGGCTTGTGCAGCCGTGCAATTGGTAAGCAGTCTGCTCGACGCGGTTTGGCCAAGCTCAGTCAGCACCATGGGATACGGCGCACTCGCGCGAAAGAAACAGAACGCAGATGGCGGCAACGGAAACTGCTCGACGCAAACTTCTCCCCATGCCTGATGATTTTCTTTCTTCTATGACTGTATCCGTGGCAGACCATCGCAGAGCTATTACCGTGAAGCCTTCAAAAAGTCGCCTATTTTTCAGAAAAGTTCGCTTGGCGCTAACTCCACGCACTTCGATTCTGCGCTCGCGGCTCGCGAACGGTGCTGTCGTGTCCGGATATAACCGGGAAGGCTTCGGTGGCCGCGGCGCTTATCTCCACCGGGATTTCCTTGAGCCGGAGTTATCTTCGCTCGAGTGTTTCCTGCGGCCCGGCTTTGTTGTCGTTGACGTTGGCGCGAACGTGGGCGTGTACAGCCTGAAGGCTGCAAAGGAAGTTGGAGACGAAGGGCTTGTGGTTGCTGTCGAGCCGTTTCTCGAGACCGCCTGCCGCCTTTCGAAAAATGCGCAACTAAACGGCTTTCGCAATCTGCGCGTCCGCAACATCGCCGTCGGTGCA
This sequence comes from uncultured Acidobacteriota bacterium, assembly GCA_963841235.1. Taxonomy (GTDB): domain Bacteria; phylum Acidobacteriota; class Terriglobia; order Acidiferrales; family UBA7541; genus Palsa-147. The sequence goes on from CAWJBU010000012.1 coordinate 39,396, forward strand.
AGCACCCAGCAAGTGCAGCTTTACCTGAACAATGCGAGGCCCAATTCTTTCAGTCTTCTTCGGAATGGAACGGCTGACTCGATCTCCGTATTGTCTGTGTCGCTCGATGATCTTTGTAATTGGGAGCGTCTCGCGCGCCTCGATTATTTGAAGATCGATGCCGAGGGAATGGAGAGCCAAATTCTCGCCGGGGGAAGGAAGACTGTCGGCCGTTTTCGGCCGATAATTCAAGTGGAGATAACGAAAGGCGACTCGACCCTGCCGCCGGAATATCGCAGATTCTCAGCGCCTCGCAGCCCAAACTGCGTCTTCGTCCCTGCCGAAAATGAGCCGGCAGTTTCGACCGCCACATTCTTAGGATGGACTGAATCCTGAGAAACTGTCTGGTCAGGATGAGGTGTTCGCCCTCAGAACGAATGAGAATAAGAGAGAGCATTTCTTAGCTACGGTTTCGTAGCGAGTTCACCCGGGTTGATTGTCATCGAACGGCTGCAATCGTAGGGTCGGCGTTTCTTGCAGCCCCTCGATCTAGTTAAAGTGATATCGCTCCATGCGCATGCATGAGGGCAGAGCACTTTTTCATATGCAAATGATTCTGTGGCCGGCGGTTGTGCGGGAGGGACTCAGTAACTTGAATCTTGAATAGTCGATCAGATCCTCTGAGAATCGAGGGGCGTTTTTCTCCAGCTAATTCCAGTTGCCGATGAGAATGAACGGAGCCCAGTAGTAGGGATGCGAGTACGGGGCACGGCTGCCCGACCTCGACAAAGTGCTGGGACTGACGCCCCGCCCGACACTTGCCTGCGGGCTGGCCAGACCGCCGCGCAAAAGATCAATTTGGGCAATACGCAGAGCCTCAGCCTTGGTTGCGTTTGGTGTGCTCAGCCAGTGCCGATAGAAATCGGCCATGAGCATTCCCGTGCTCTTGTCATCCACTTCCCACAGGCTGGCTACTACGGCCTTTGCACCCTTCCGCTGAGCCATCATCCCGAGGCCATCGACTTCTCGTCCGTCGGATTTGCCTCCGCTGGCCGTGTCACAGGCGGATAAGGTCAGCAACTCCGTTTTTCCAAAAGCAATGCCGGGATCAATGCGCATTTCTCCCAAGGTCAAATGGCCGCCGGCTCCGAGCAACAAATAGGAATCGAGTTCATTGCCGGGACGAAACACAAAATGGCTGGCAATATGAACAATTGCGTATTGTTGTTGCAAATCGCTCTTCATCTCAGCTTTTGTGAAGGCGTCGTCCAATATTACGCGCCCGGGGACTATCCCCTGGGTCTGAGAGTCGTTATCGTTCTTGAATATCTCGTGGAGTTCTTCGGGAACACCGGGCAGCGCGGGCAGGTCGCCGGATAATTTCGACACTCCCATTCCAACTCCCCGCGAAGAGCCCAATTGCGGCGTCTCTTCGATGCGGTCGATACTCGCTGGTGTAAATTCTTCCGTCCTGTATTTTTCCACGACATAGTGGTGGCCATCATTCAGCGCCGCCATCGGCAAATAACGCAAACAATCGTGCAGCGAGAACATCAGCGTTTTCGCGTCGGCCCCGTCCAATTCCGTCTCAACCGGACCAAGTAAAATCTTGTAAAGCTCCCGAGCTGGGGGCAATGGATCAGTATGTGGAGAGCGAAGCAACTGCCGGAACTGAAAAACTTTGCTGCGGAGATCGGTCGCCTTGATGGGATATTCCCTTGCTACCAGCACTTGGGGCGTGACGAGGATGACGCGATACTTGTTCTCGCCAACGAGTGTGTAGAGCGCAACCGTGCCCGGTGCCAATTTGCCGAGGATTCGTTGCATGCTGTTCGCGTTGTTCTCGAGGTCGCTGACAGTTTGCTCAGCCGTATCCGAGCTTTTGAGTTCAGCGGAGAGGTCATCCAGAAGCTGCTGAAATGCGACGTTCTCTGATTCGATCCTGACCGATAACTCCTTCAGCTTATTCTCTTCTTCCGAAGTGCGAGTTGGTTTCGCCAACAATTCGCTTCGTTGCTCGCCAGCAGCGGTAATGCTGTCTGCGATTTCGTGAAAGCGCTGCGCCTCATCTTCTTCGCTAGGCGAAAAAGAGGCGGGACTCGTCGGCGAGTTTCCGTCAGAACCGGAACGCCGAATGAAATCAAAATAGTCTTGTTCTTTCACAAGATCGAGAACCTGTTGTGCTTCGGGCAGGCGTCCCTCGGCGATTAGCAAGTCAGCCAGATCCCGATAAGTATTTTCCTTGTTTCGTAGGAAGCTTTTCTGAACTGCTGGGTCCATGTCACTGATATCTCCACGAAACTTCTGATACAGGTTGACAGCTTCCTTGCCGTAGAAGATCGCCACCTGAGAACGTCGAAGTGAACTCGAACATTTCATTAGGCCCGCCAGCGTCATGCCTTCCACGGGGCGATTTCCCACAATAAGTTCAATTCGCAATGCCTCCTGATAGCGACCTGCGGCTTTTGAGAAATCACCTAGTCGAGAGTATGTGTCTCCCAGATCGTTCAAAGTCCTTGCTACCTCGTCTTGCTGCTGCAGCGCCAGGAATCCGTCATAGGACGCGTTCAGATTCGCAAAAGCTTCCCGATACCGGCCGAGTTTCGCCTCAACGAAACCAATGTTTTCTAGGTTCTCAAAAATGCTCGTCTGCAGACCTGCCTTACGGCTGACGGACAACGAGTTGCGCAAGTATTCCAGGGCAGTTGATTCCTGACCCATTTCATCGTAGGTCCAGCCGATATCGTTTAGGACATCTGCAATCCCGATCTGATTTCCAGTCCTTCGCCAAAGCTCGAGTGCTTTCAGTCGCAAGGACAAGGCCGGGGAGTAACTTCCCAGTTGCTCGTTTAGATTTGCCAGATCATTCGAGCCACGGGCTATCTCATCGAAGTTCCCGATCTGTTTACGAAGCTCCAGCGATTTCTCGTAGTATTTCTTCGCCAGGCTGTACTGACCCGTCCGGTAGTACGTCGACCCGACGCTGCTCCAGTCACGAGCGAGACCAAATGTGTAGCCCGCCTTCTCGGCGAGCTGCGCAGCTTCAAGGTATATTGGTAGCGCTCCTTCATAATCTCCGTGCTTGTAATGAACCGTGCCAATGAGATTCAGAGCCTCTGCGACACCTTTCTCCGAGCCAGAGCGCCGATCATCCTCTAGGCCGCGGCTTGCCAATGTCAGCGCACGGCTGTAATCGCCCTGAACGTAAGACTTCCAAGCCTCGACATAGACTTGTGTGCTCGGTCCCACGTCCGGGATCTGCTGATCTTGGGGCCTCGCTTGAGTTGAAATCGCAGTCGGGCCCGTGATAATCAGCAACAGTGTCAGTTCAATCGCTTTCACTTCGATACTCCACCGCGCAGTCAAAGTCTCCCCCGGCTTGTAACTCGTTATCGAACCAACCAGCTTTTATTCACGGGATCTCCCGATGATTAATCATCGAGCCGCAGAACCGGAGCAAAAGGCCGTCGTGGAGGGCCCGGTTTGTTTCTCAGAATCTCTCGCAAAATGAAGTTTCCATTGCCTTCCAGCTTAACCTGAGAAAGGCCCGCGAGCCTGTCGTGGTTCTTAGCGGACACGGAGGCTGGTTAGTGGCTTGACGCTTCTTACCGTGGTGTGGTGAACGAGCGGAATCACCATTTGCTCTTTTATACCGCCGAGAAGATGGCTAGACATCGACACACGCGTCAGGTCAAGACAAGCCGATGACGGTTCCCAAATAGAGCTGAGCTTCACGGCCCGTTTCTTGCCGGTCTGACACGATCTTTCGCCTGAACCGTTGCGGAAGACGGGAATTCGATTCTCCCCACGGCTCCCATGCGTAACGATTGTCACGCGGCACGCTAGAAGTTCGTGGCGATCAATCAAGGCTTGGCGATTACGAGCGGCATTAATTCTGGCTCACGACGATAAAAGACGCGCGGACGCTGCGTCTCGCGCTTACTGAGTGAGACACTGCGTTGATTTTCGTCTGGCAAAATCGAGATATTGCGACCAAGAGCGGCCATTCGTTTCATGCCATCGAGCTGCAACTCAGGTAAACGCGCAGTGCTGTAGTCGAGCCACTCGCGAAGCAAGATCTGGCCGTCCTTGGGATCGTCATCCGCCTTGCCTTGCTTCAATCCTTCATCAACAAGCGCATAAGTCAGGAGGCCATGGCCGAGTTGTGAGAGTTCCTTGGCAGCTTGATCTCCCTGTGCCGCCGCGAGGATGTACATTCCCTTCTCATAGGCAAGTTGCGCCAATCCCTGCGAATTCATCGGGCCTTGCCGGGGATCGTCGGATTCGAGGGTCTTTCCGGACTGGCACGCGTCGATCACCAGCACGATGTGCCCGGCATCTATTCTTTCAACGAGCGAACTAAGCTCGAGATCGTTGATCGCGCCGGAGAGAGTGGCATCGGATCCACCCTGTGCAATGGAATACGCGGCGCGAGCGTCAAAGTCTTGGGCGATGAGATAAAACCGCCTACTTTCCTTTCCAGGAGCAGCTCCGTGGCCGGCGAAGTAAATAAAAACCGTATCCTCGGGTTGAGCAGGTGCAATGGAAGCCAAATCACCGGGTTCGCCAGGCTGGAGCGGACCTGATTCGGTCCCCGCCAGGCGTCTCAACGATGAAATGATGTTCTGCTTTGTGGCTGCGGCGTCGGTAAGGCGAATGACTCTCAGCGGTTCGTCGTGACCGAGGTTCTTCTGGTCTTCTTCCAGCGTCTTCGCGAAGTCCTCTGCGTCGTCAACGGCAAATTTGAGTTTAAGATTTTCATCGGCGTAAGCGTTGATCCCAATGGCCAGAATGTAAACCGTGCCCGTTCGTTTCAGTGACTCCGCCGCGGTCACATTCAAGTCGGCGTCGGTGGATTTGATGTTCGATGTTGAAAACGCGTAGGCAGAGAAGTGGTTCTCACCCGCAACCAGAGTCACATCGTCCGCGGCAAGCGTCGCTTTGCCGTTCTTGTCGAGTGGGATCTCACCGCGCCATGCCTTGAGCAACGCACCGTTGCGGAACAATCGCACATCGCGCACCCCCGACCCGGCGTTTCGATGTTGTTCATCAGGCGGCGCTTCAGCGATATCAATCTTGAGTGCGATATGGCGCAGAGCGACCGGCTGAGCCGTAAGCGAGCTCCACGCGATGGAAACCCGCGGCTGGCGGCGATCGATGTTGGCGATGTCGGTGGTGGCCTTCGGGCGCGTCCCTGCCAGAATTTCCGCCAGCAGTCCAGGGTGGTAAAACTCCCGGAAAAAAGTCTCGACAGGAATGACGTCGAACGTACTGCCGCCAAACCGCCAAAGGATTTGGTTCCACGCCGCGGAAGATCCGTCGAAAAGACCATCGGGAGTGAACACCAGCCAATCGTCGCTGTGGTGGATCGATATTAGGGTTGCCAACAACTCGCCGGTTTCGATGTCCCAGCACTTCGTGCTGCCGTCTGTGCCCGTCGAAAACAGCAGGTTGCCGGTACCGGCAAAAATCAGGTGAGTGACTTCTGCGTCTTGCGCGAGAGTGTGAGAGAGATTCCGGCTGCCAACATCCCACACGCTTATGGATCCGCCATAGTCGCCGCTGGCGAGGAGCCGGCTATCGGCAGAGAAAGCCAGTTGGCGGACTTGATCGCGCTGCCGGCCGAGCCCTGAGACTAACGCACCGGTCGACGGATTCCACAGTGAAACATCTCCTTCAAATGTCCCCGAAGCCAGCAGAAGCCCGTCAGGGCTGAATGCCAGCGAGAGCGGGTCTCCGCTCGACGTGTCCCATTGCTTAACCAGCGAGCCGGTCGACGTATCGTGGAGTTCGATACGGCCGTTGATCCTTTTCCAGGCGGTAGCCGAGGGCGAGGAGCTTTCCGTCGGGCGTAAGCGCGAGGCCGAGGTTGCCGTTGGGACCGGCGTTGAGTCTCGTGCGCACGGTTCTGGCTGCGGCATCGACGATCCAAATCGCATTGCCGAATTTACTGTGAAGCGCGACGACGGTCCCATCGGCGGATGCAGCGGCGTGCCCGAAGTAGAGCATCTCCTGGCTCAGTTCCTCGCGCGTCATTCCTTTTTTCAGGAACAGAAGCCGGCTCAACACGCCTTCTTCCTGACCAGTTTCCGCGGCGAGAAAGTGAGCTTTAAGCTCGTCCAGCCAGAACAAAGTGTTGCCGCCGCTGAGGTAGATCAGGTCCTGCGGAAATGCGCTGGTCGCGTTCTTCGCTCGCTCGTCACCTCGTCGAGGGAGTGGCAAGCGGCGAGCGCCCTGACCACTCTGGAGGTCCCAATAATGCAGCGAGTCGTAGTCGCTCACGACCAGTGACTGCCCATCTGCTCGTAAGGCTGCAGCTTGCACCGGATCGATCTGGCCCGTGAAAGAGTGGCGCATTCGTCCGGTGGAGAGCTCCCACGTCGTCAGCGAACTCTTCTCGCTGGGGACAGCCAAATACTTACTGTCCGGGCTGAATTCAATAGCGCCGTTTGCGTCCAGATCCGGTGTCTCCAGGACAATCCGTTTGGAGAGCACATCCCAGACGATGGCCTTTCCGCCGGCGCCCGCGATCAATTTTCCATCGGGACTGAAGGCGATGGAGTTTGGCACGATCGGCGAGTCGAACAGGCGACTGTGCCAGGTGGATACGTCGTAGATGCGGATCCAGCTTCCATCTGCGTGGCCATTCTTCAGTGGACGGTCCACAGAGAAGGCCAAGCGTCGCCCATCGCGACTGAATGCCGCCGGGGTATAAAATCCTCCACCGGTGCCAGACTCCGTCGGGTTCACTCCGGGAAATCGGAAGGAGCGGACTTGCCGAAGCGAGCGAGTATCCCAGACGGTCACACCCTGCAAACCTGCGGCAACAACCAGGCTACCGTCGGGGCTGACGACCACGGCATCGGGAGTATCACCATGGCCACCGACGATCACACGTGGAGTGCTGTCTCCTAACGTCCAGAGGGTGATGCTTCCGTCGCGGCCCGCGGACATCAGCGTGCGGCCGGACGCGGTAAATCCCAGCCAGAGAATGTCGCCGCCATTAGCAGCTTGCCTCCACACCACCTCCCCGCTTTCAGCGTCCCAGCAAATGATTGCGGTGGCCGCCGAGCAGACGGTATGGCTGTCGGCGCTGATATCCAATCCCGTGACCCAATGTCTCTGGTCCGTGAACCGGCGCAATACACGTCCGCTGGCCGCCTCCCAAAGAATGACGGAGCCATCCTCCCCGGCGGAAGCCAGATATCTTCCATCTGGGCTGAAGCGGGCCGTACTGGCCCACGACGAGTGGCCCGTCTGCAGGACGATCTCGGGGCGATGCCCGGAGATCACAGTCTGGCTGTTTGCGGCCATCGCAGACGCCGCAATCACTGCCAATAGATACCAGAACTTACTGGAGTCAGCTCCCCGCATTATTTAGTGCTGCCAAACGACTGTGACGGAGCGGACGGCCGTGATGGGAACGGTCCAGGAGTGAGGGCTAGTCTGGGAGGCGTTGACCGTGCCATCGGGAGAGCATTTACTCGCCGAAGGAGGCGCAGATCGTGATCGATAGATAGCGAGTGGAGTATAACACGAGGAGAAGGTACTCTCGACAACTGCTGCAGCTGATCGAGTATCTTCAGAACGCACATCCGGCTCTACAACATAAAATCCTGGCTGCGGTCCGGCTGTAATTCCAATGCCATCATTGCGGTCACTGCAAAACCGGACTCAGCGAGCGGCGCTCCTGCGCAAGAAAAAGCAACTGGAAGTGAAATCGCAACGATAAGCGCAGATTCTTCCGGCACTCCCCGATTGCGCTCACGCTTCGATCGACGGCGTTGCCGGAGCTGCAGCCCCGCTTCGGATCGGGATAAAGCGCGAGAGGATGATGGCGGGAATCGCTGAGATCAACACCCAGATGAAGAACCTTCGGTAGCCGAGAGCGAGCTGAATTTTCCCGCTTACGGTCCCTGGGATCATCAAACCCAGGTTCATTAGAGCGGTGGCGAAGGCGTAGTGCGCGGTCTGGTATTTTCCCGGCGCGATTTCCTGCATCATCAGCAGAATCACGCCGACGAAGCCGAAACCGTAGCCGAACATTTCCAGGCTCATCGCCAGAGTGATCATGACGTGATTCGTCGGGAGGGCGGTGCTCAGGTAATAGTAGGCCAGCATGGGAAAATTCATTACGCAGATGAGCGGCAGAATCGCGCGCTTCAGACCCAGCCACGAAGTGAAATAGCCGCCGAGAATGCTGCCGGTGATGAAAGCAATGGTGCCGAAGGTACCGTAGATGGCGCCGAATTGATCGGTGGTGAGCCCGAGACCGCCGACGGCGCGCTTGTCGACCAAAAAGAGCGGGCCGATTCTTACTACCTGGCCCTCGCCGGCGCGATAGAGAAATATAAACACTAGAAGCAGAATAATGTTGGGCTTCTTGAAGAAGCTGACGACGACGTCCCAAAAGGTGGCGGCCATTTTGCGGAGAGTTTCCGAATGCCGCTCGAGGCCGCCTCTCGGAAGAACCTGCGAATGATAGAGGCTTAGCGCGACCAGGATCAGTCCCATGGCCGCGAAGATGGTCATCCACGCGTGGCGCACATTGGTGCGCGCCTCGAGATAGCCTGCCAAAATCACCAACGCTCCCTGAGAGAAAAAACGAGCGACGTTGAAGAATCCGCCCTGCCAGCCGGCATAGGCGGACTGCTGTTTAGTTGAGAGGCTGGCGATGTAGAGACCGTCGGCGGCGATGTCGTGCGTGGCGGAGCAAAAAGCGACGACGGCGAACAGCACCAGCGTGTAGCGAAAATAATTCGGAGACGGCAGGCAGAGCGCTACCGCGGCAAGACTTAACCCGCCGGCAAATTGAAAGAGAACTACAAAGAATTTCTTGGTCTTGAACATTTCGAGTAGCGGGCTCCAGAGCGGCTTGAGCGACCACGGTAGGAGCAGCCAACTGGTGTAGAACGCGATCGTATCGTTGGGCAGACCGAGGCGCTTGTAGGCAATGCCTGCGATCAGCGAGATGGCGAAGAACGGGATGCCTTCGGCGAAGTAAAGAGTGGGAACCCAGGCGGCTGGATGTGAGCGCTTGCCCTGATGGTCACCGATCATGGTGCGGTTGCAGTCCGTTGCGCGATTGAATTCGGATGGAACTTGGGACGCCGGCCCAGATTGGCACGGCGTGGCTCAATCGGCGTGACAACCGTAAGCCTTACCCTCGACGCGCGGCCGCACGGCGCGAAGAGCTGCATAGGCAGCTCCCAAAACGGGCGCATTTTCGTCGAGTACGACAAAAATGGGGATGCGGGCGAGGACGGAATTCAGAGGAAGCTTTTCCGCGAACGACCGGCAAAAGCTGCTCTGCGGAAGCTTCGCCAGGATTTTGAGGACGATTCCACCGGCAAGATAAATTCCGCCGTAGGCAAGCACGCGCAATGCAAAATTTCCCGCTTCCGCGCCGAACGCATCGATCCAAAAATCGAGGGTCTCAACGCAGACGGGGCAAGTGCCGTGGAGCGCATTCTGGGTAATCTCGCGGGCGGAGTCGCCGTTGCCGCCAGAAGGCGAATGTTGGACGTTGGGATCGAGGAAATGGTGAATTCTTTGAAAGCCGCGGCCGGAGAAAATATCCTCGCAGGTTACGCGCGGCAAAGTTTGCCTGAGAGATTGAACCAGGCGCATTTCGCGGTCGCTGCGCGGCGCGAAATCCGCGGCGCCGCCCTCGGAGGACGAAACGACATGGCGGCGGCCATCCCAGAAGAGGATGGCTTCGCCCAGCCCTGTGCCGGCTGCGATGAGCGCTCTGTTTGCGCTGGGTCGAGAAATTCCTTCGTTCAAGACGAAGAAGTCATCGGGGTGCAATTTATCGAGGCCGCTGGCCGTTGCAGCAACATCGTTCATGAAAATGACTTCTTCGGTTCGCAGATGGAGCACCCGTGCGAGCGCCTCTGGATTCAGCACCCACGGCAGATTGATGGCATGCAAACATCCATCCACGACGGTACCGGCGACGCCGAAACCCGCCGCGATGATACGTTGGCCGGCAATGGCGTCGCGAGCCGGAATAGCTTTGGTGAAAAAATTCTCAATGAGCTCTTCGAAGCTAGAGAAATCGTGCGTGGCAAACCGGCTCTGGAAGACAACCTCGAGAGCTCCGCCGTGTTCCTCGAACACGGCAAGGTTACATTTCGTTCCGCCGATGTCTCCTGCGAGGATCAATCCGTTCGCCTATCTCGCCGCTGAATCTCTGCTTGCGGCGGCAGATTTCAAATGATGACCGGCATGGACTAGCGAAATCTCCGGATCGTCAACGAGTGCCGTCCGGATCGGTACAGCCCCAAAACATAGATGGTCGCCTTACCTTTGGTAGAGAAGATGAGCTGCCGAATTCTGAGAATCGGCGTGCCGCGCGGGACGGCGAGAAGCTCCATCGTTCGCGAGTCAGCCGCGGTAGCGTCAATTTCTTCATCAGCGTAGGCGAGTTCGATTCCGTATTCGTTCTCCAGGGTGGAGAAAAGCGAACCGCGTTCGAGCGGCGCCTCAGCCAGGCCCGGAAACTCTTCCGCCGAAAGGTAACAGGCCTCGAGCGCAAAAGGCTCATCGCCGGCTTGACGCACGCGTTCGACCCTAACTAGCGGAGTCGTGGCCGGCAGCGAGAGACGCGCCGCGATCTCCGCTTCTTCATTGATCACGGTCTGGGAGACGATGCGCGATCGCGCCGAAAGACCCCGGCTGGCCATTTGTTCGGTATAACTCATCAACTTGTTGAAGTGAATCTTGGGTGGAGCGACAAACGTCCCCGCGCCGTGGCGTCGCTCAACGATGCCGTCTTTTGCAAGGTCCGCGAGGGCGTGGCGCGCGGTCATCAGGCTCACCTGATGGATTTTTGCCAACTCCCTTTCGGAATCAACTAGATCGCCAGTCTTCAAGTGACCCGATTCGATCCGTTTTCGAATCGCACTTTGGATTCTCCTGTATGCTGGCTCTCCGCCCCGGCCATTGTTTCTCATCATTGCTCCCGCACGTGCAAATGATCTTAGAGATGCTCGGACATCCCCGCCAGCTCGATGATTGGCGATACCTTCGTTCCAGTTCCACGGCACGTGCTATAGAGCGGCCTGAGCACCGAATACGCCACCCTTATACGACTTCAGTTTTCTCTTGACAAGCAAAAGAATGTGCTATATAGCTCTTCCCCATTATGGGGTGCGGGTGGGGGTACACCGGTACGTCTCCGATGTTTCCTCACCGATTTTGCCGAGGAGGTTGCCGTGAAATCAATTAGCCGGCCTCTCGCAGTCGTCTGTTGCCATCTAGCGTTCTTGGTCGCCATCTTTCTGGTCGGGGCGCCAGCGTTGTGGAGCCAGGACATCAGCGGCACTATCGTGGGGACGGTCACGGACGCCTCTGGCGCAGCAGTGCCCGGCGCAAACGTTACTGCGACCGACGTGGACCGCGGAACGTCGTGGGGCGCGCAGACCGATGATGCCGGTCTCTACACCCTTTTGCATCTCCCCGTCGGTACCTATCGCTTGAAGATCGAGAAGCGCAGTTTTGAAACCGCCTCGGTCGCGCCGTTCGCCCTGATTCTAAATCAGACCGCGCGCGTGGATGTGCAATTGAAGCTTGGAGCAGTAACCGAGTCGGTCGAGGTCACGGCATCGGGACCGATGCTCCAGACCGACACGACCCAGGTCAGCACCCTGATAGATTCCTCCCTAGCTGAAGCGGTGCCTCTCGCCTCCCGTAATTATATTCAGTTGGCGCTGCTTTCGCCGGGTGCAACAACGAACAATCCGGACGGCCTGAAGAGCCCGCACATTATGACGGATGAGAGCCGGCCGATGATCAACGGCAACCGCGAGCAGGCCATTGAGTTTCTCCTCGACGGCATCGTCAACGATGAGGGCAAGAACAACGAGGTAGCGTACCAGCCGAACCTGGACGCCATTCAGGAATTCAACGTGATCACGCAGAACGCGGGCGCGGATTTCGGCAACTACGCGGGCGGAGTGATCAGCGTCAGCAGCAAAGCGGGCACGAACAGTTACCACGGCGACCTTTTCGAGTTCTTCCGGAACGATTATCTCAATTCCAAGTTGCCTACTTCGGCTTGGGGCAACGGGTTTGCGGCGCAGAACCGGCTTCGCTACAACATGTTCGGCGGTACATTCGGCGGGCCAATTAAGAAAAACAAATTGTTCTTCTTCGCGGACTACCAGGGAATGCGTATCCCCACCGGCGAAACCGACAGCGCCTTGCTCTTGACCGGGCCGGAGCGCACTGGCGATTTCTCAGATTGGTGCACGAACAACGGCGGCGCAGTCACTGCGGCGGGATGCAGCAACAACGCATACAGCATTTTCGACCCGGTTCACGGCACAAATGCTCCGTGGAATTGCCTGGCAGCATCTTGCAATGGCAACTCAGGCGCGGGCCTTTCCCCAAATCCACTGGTCGCCGCTTTCAACGGCAATCTTTCGAAGTACTACCCGATGCCGGACAGCACCGGCAATTTCAACTTTGCTGCCGGTACAAACTTCAATAGCAACCAGGGCGACTTGAGAATCGACTATGCTCTCTCGGAAAAAGACCATATTTTCGGCCGCTATTCGAAATGGGGCACCAGCCTGATCCCCAGCTCGAGCTTCCTGTTCGCCGCCGTCTCCGCCACCCCACCGGCGAATGAACCGGGATGGGGAGGCGTCATCAACTGGACGCACTCGTTTAACCCGAATTTAATCAACGAGGCGCGCTTGGGCGTAAATGTCTTCCGCTTCTACCAGAACATAACGTTGACCTCTCCCCTCGGACCAATCGTGAATGATGCGCTTGGCTTGACCCCACCTTTTGCCCCGACTTCGATTAACGGCCAGGAGAACGGATTGCCTGCCATTTCGTTCTCTGAAGATATTAAAAACGCCGCTGGCGGAAACTTCGTCAATGCTTCGCTGGGCAACGCGATGATCCTGCAGAACTTCCTCGATACCTACATTCAGTACGAGGACAACGTGCTGATCACGCGCGGACATCACTCCTTTAAGACTGGATTCCAGTTCATCCGCGAGCGGCTGAACTGGCTGTACGCCGGGAACAACGGCGCACTTGGTACATTGCTTGTCGGAAACAACACTGCAAATGGCCCAGTGTTAGGGAACCAGCTGGCCGATTTCTGGCTGGGTGACATTGGCGGCGGCAACCGCGATTCCGGATTGGGCGGCGGCCTCTATCACTTTAGCCGCGGCAATGAGATCGCCGCGTTCGTTCAGGACGACTGGCGCATTAAGCCTACTCTGACTTTGAATCTCGGGGTGCGCTTTGAAGATCACACGCCCTACTACGACACGCAAAACCATGTAGTGAATTTCGGGCTAATGACCGGCGACATCATTCTCCCGAAGGGCGGCAGCATCTCGGATCGAGCGCTCTACAATAATTATCTGGGCATCGGCGACTGGAATCCTCGCATCGGCGTTGCCTGGTCTCCGGCATTCCTGCACGGCAAGACCGTATTCCGCGGCGCATACGGAATCTCCAACTACCGGGAAGGTGGCGGTGCGAACGAGGAACTGCAAATGAACCTTCCCTACGGAACCATTACACAGGGAAGTCTGGCTCCGGGTTCGGCGGGCGTGCAGACCTTGAATGCAAACTTCGCCTTTCCGAGCCTGCCGGCGAACTGCACCACGCCCAATTTCAGTTGCTACGCTGGATCGCGAATCAGAGTCTATCCCACGAACTTCCGGCCCACCATGATCCAGCAGTGGAACTTCACCATTCAACACGAGCTTGCGCATAACCTGACCGCGCAGATCGGCTACGTGGGCCAGAAGGGCACTCACCTCATTAACTTCCAGGACATCGCCCAGATGGAAGGGCTGGACGCGGCGGGTAAGATCGCACAACCGGGTGAACATATCGTTTCCCTCGCTCCCGGGCCTTTTTTGGGCGGCCAGACCTCCGGCGCAACTCCGCTGAACAATCTCTACTACGCCGATAATCCCGCGCTGGGCGGCGCGGAAGCATTGGCCGGAACCAACTCTGACAACGGTCACTCGCGCTACGACTCGCTTCAAGCTGTGCTGAACGAGCGCTCCTATCACGGTCTGACCGGACAGATCGCCTATACCTACTCAAAGTGCCTGACCGATTCTCCCGGATACTTTGGCGTCGCCGGCGGAGGGTGGACTACCTTCGCGACCACTCAGAGCTCGTCCGGGGTCTACGGCACTCAGAATATCTACGATCAACATGCGGACTGGGGGCCGTGCTTCTATGATCAGAAGCACATTCTCTCCAGCTATGTGACCTACGAAATTCCGGTTGGGCGCGGAAAGCAGTTCGGGAAGGACCTGAACCCCGTGCTCAACGCTCTGGTTGGGAATTGGCAACTCTCGGGGATCATCGCGGCGCATAGCGGAAATGCTCTGACGCTGAATTACTTTGGAGGGTGGGGCACTCCCGCGGGCTTTGGCCCGAGTTCTTACGGCGACACTTCCGGGACTAACGGAATCGGGCCTTACACCTTATCCGAACGGCCCAACTGCAATGGCCCAATCAAGATCCTTAACCAGTTTGTTCCTGCGACAAGCACCTCAGGCGCCTACATCCAGTGGTTTGACCCCAGCAACATTACGGCGCCTGACTTCCAGGCCCCTTCGCCTGGGAACCCGGGCTTTGGCTCATTCGGCACCTGCGGTGTGGGCAATATCCGCGGCCCGCGGGACCAGAACTGGGACCTGAGCCTTACGAAGGACTTCGCCATCACGGAAAGCAAGAAGTTCCAGTTCCGGATCGACGCACTGAACGCGTTCAACTACGCGCACTGGACCTTTGCGGGGAGCGTGAACAATGGCTCATTCGCCGCCGGAGCTTTCCTACCTGGAGGAGGAAGCGCCAACACAGGCAAGATCGTAGGCTCGCAAGGAGCGAGACAGCTTCAACTTGCTCTGAAGTTTATCTTCTAACACCCACCCCCACGAAAGGATGGCGGGCGCCCCGTCCGGACGCCCGCCATTTTTTTTGGCTGCGCCACGCACGTTGCGGGACGCCTCCGGCGAAATTGAGGTATTCTGCCGCGAGCGGCTCGAGTTGAGTCAGTGAGCAGACTGAATTTGCCAACTGCCTGGCGCTATCATGGATGAACGACGAACTCTCAGCGCGCTCCCTGCAAAGAAGATTGCAATTCCCTTGGCGGTGATTGCCGCACTTTGTAGCGGAATTTGTCCAGGCGCGGAGGCTCAAGGAAACGCGCCGGGGAGCATTTCGCTGCCCACGGAGCTGCGGGTGCAAAATCCCGGCTGGTGGCCGACGAAAGGTGACGCACAGAGGGACGAATTTGTGGGCACAGCCGCGTGCGCCCAATGCCACGCTTCCAAGGCGGATACTTTCCGTGCGATGTCCATGGCGCACGCTGGCTTTCCGGCGGCTAGTTCCGAAAAACTTCATCAACATGAACATTTGGTCTTCGAGCTTGGGCGCTACCGTTACCAGATTGCGACCAGCGGCGAGAACCGCACTCTCTCGGTATCGGATGGGACATCTACGCTTTCGCGGACGCTTAGTTGGGCGTTTGGCTTCGCGCGCATGGGGCAAACCTACATTTACGAGCAGAATGGAAGGCTTTATGAAAGCCATTTGAGTTTCTATGCCGGGCCGCAGGCGCTGGATATTACCCCCGGACAGTCGCATGCCATTCCTGCGAGCCTCGAAGAGGCGGCCGGCCGGCGCATGGAGCCATCGGAAGTACGACTGTGCTTCGGGTGTCACACGACCGCTTCGACTACGAAGAATGAATTTGATGCCCGTAACTTGTTTCCGGGAGTGACTTGCGAGGCGTGTCACGGTCCGGGCGCCAGGCACGTGCTTGCGCGGGAAACAGGAACCGAAGAGGAAGGCGCAGCGTTCATTTTGAATCCTGGCCGTTTGAGCCCGGTGGAATCGGTGGATTTTTGCGGCGCGTGCCACCGCACCTGGGAAGATGTCGTCAAAAATGGCTTGATTGGACTAGGTGTGTTCAACGTGCGCTTCGCGCCGTACCGCCTCGAAAACAGCCGCTGCTGGGGAACAGGAGACGCGCGGATCACATGCACGGCGTGCCACGATCCGCACAAGGCGCTGGTGACCGAGGCGCGCGACTATGATTCGTATTGCCTGCGGTGCCATATTCTGAGAGGCGCTAAGCGAACGCGTGATCATGCGGGCGCTGCTTGCCGCGTGAGTACGGAAAACTGCGTGACCTGCCACATGCCAAAGTACGAGCCACAGGGCTTGCACTCTGCCTTTGCGGATCATTGGATCCGCATAGTTCAACCGGGAAAACCTTATCCGAATTGATCGCGCCTGGCCTGAGAGGCCAGCGTCAGCGAGACGACGCCGTAGTCTTAGTCTTTGTCACTGGATTCTGGCGTCCGAACCGCTGCAGGTCTAGCTTGTCTCGGCCCTCTTCAATTCGATAGAACTTATCGTCCTCGACATCATGAAAAACTTGGCGGAGGCCGCTGGGCCAACTGATCTCGAGTGTCTCGGCGCGTGTCGCCTTCCCCAGGCCAAAATGAGCGCGAAGATCGCTCTGTGAGAGATAGCTGCCACCGCCTTCGATCTCGCGAATCTGTGAGAGTCCTCCGGCCACGATGTGAACCCGCGTGCCCATGCCGTCGCGATTGCTTTTTGTGCCGACAAGTTTGAAATTCAGGAAATGGTTTCCGTCGCCGCCGCTGTTGTGCAACAAGAGCGGAGGATCACCGTTGTTGCTGACGACCAGGTCCACGAAACCGTCGTTGTCGAAGTCCGCGAATGCGACACCCCTGCCGACGTAAGGTGTCTCGAAGCCGTTCCCGGCCTGCTTGGTTGTTTCCACAAACTTTCCGTTTCGCTCGTTGTGGAATAGCGAGTTGATTTGCTTGTAGCGAATCCCGGGCGAGGCCTGCTCGATTTCCGGATAGACGTGGCCGTTTGCGATGAAGAGGTCGAGCCAGCCGTCGTTGTCGTAATCGAAGAAGCCGCCGCCGAAGCTGAGGACATCATGCGTGGGGCCGGTGATGCCGACCTGATCGCTGACCTCCTCGAAGGCGCTCTGACCGTTATTTCGGAAGAGATGGTCGGAGGCTTTCTGGAAATCCGAGATGAAGAGGTCGAGCCGGCCGTCGTTGTCGTAGTCGCCGAGGGAAATGCACATGGCGGCCATGGTCAAGCCTTGGCGAGTGAGCGCCATGCCGCTCAAGAGTCCCACCTCTTTAAAGGTGCCGTCGTGCTCGTTGTGATAGAGGTAGGCGTTGAGGCCGTCATTGGCGACGAACAGATCGGGCCAGCCGTCGTTGTCATAATCGCCCGCACCTACAGCCAAATTCTTTCCTTCGGGCTGATAGATTCCTGCCGCGGAAGTCACATTGGTGAAGGTGCCGTCGCCATTGTTGTGATACAGCATGTCGGGGCTGCCCCGATAAACGCTCGGCGGGCAGCTCGTCAGCACGTCCGAAAATTTGCAATAGCGCATGCCGTTCGGCTCGAGCGCGACGTATCCGCCGACGTAAAGATCGAGACGCCCATCGCGGTCGTAATCGAAGAATGTGGCGCCGGAATGAAACAGGGTGCCGGATTCGATGCCCGCCACGCCGGTCTTGTCGGTTACGTCGGTAAAGGTGCCATCGCCATTATTGTGGTAAAGAGCGTTGCGCCCGTACTGGGTCACGTAGAGGTCTGGAAAGCCATCGTTATCGTAATCGCCCCAGACGCAGCCAAGACCGAAGCCTGTGCCTAGCACCCCGGCTTTTTCGGTGACGTCGGTGAAGGTGCCGTCGCCATTATTGCGATAGAGCGCGTTGCGCGCTGCGAGGCCTCGATTGTAGAGGTCGCGGCCGTTCACGAAGTAGATGTCCTGGAAGCCGTCGCCATCGAAATCCGCGACACAAACGCCCGGGCCGAACTCTTCGCGATTGATCGAGATTCCTTTGTTGCCTTTAAAGTGCACGAACTTGATGCCGGCTTGGGTGGTGACGTTTGTGAACTGAATTGTGCCAGGCTCCGGCTTCTGGGTATCGCCACCCGCAGCGTCACGTGTCCCCCTCCAAGCAACGACGAGGCAGGACAAAACGAACAAGAACAGCGGGAGTGAGCGGCGGTTCCCCGCCAAAGCCGTCCGTGCACTCTTCCGGGCTGCGCTTCCTCTCTGCACCAACCGTGGCCGGCCGTGATTCATAGCTCGACATTCTAAGTCATTGTGATTACCCGTTGCAGAAAAGAGTCTTCGCGTTTAATACGAGGATTCGCTGTCAGGTCAGGTCTAATTGACTGTATAATTTGCCAATGCGAAGTGCCGTTTATCTCGTTGTTCTGCCTCTTTTCTGGCTCTCCACGGCTTCGATTTTGATGGCGCAAGCCCCGGCGAGAGGTCCTGCCGCCGGCGATGCGAGCGCCGCGCAGCGAGGCACAAAGCTTGCCGAAGAGGGCCATTGCAAAGAGGCGCTGCCGATCTTGAAAAAGGCGGTTCATGAAACCATGGACCGGGACATGAAGAAGCGAGTCGGACTGGACGGCCTGCACTGTGCGATGACGCACAACATTCCCTACGAATCGCTCTCTTTTCTTGAGTTTTTGGGTCGCGAATTTCCGCGCGATCCTGAGGTGCTTTACGCAGCCACCCACGCTTACTCTGATCTATCTGAGCGCTCTTCTCAGGACTTGATGCGCGAGGCACCCTTTTCTTACCAAGTGCACGAATTGAACGCCGAGGCGCTTGAAGTGCAAAGTAAATGGGACGAGGCGGCCGCCGAGTACCACAAAATCCTGGACACGAATCCGCTTTTGCCGGGGATTCATGCACGCCTCGGCCGCGTGCTGCTCTCGAAGCCGAATCCCTCGCCGGAAGAAGTCGAGCAGGCGAAGAAGAATTTCGAGGATGAGCTTGAGATCGATCCCCGGAATGCCGGCGCCGAATACATTTTGGGAGAGCTGGCCAAGGACGCGAACGATTTGGCGGCTGCGATTCGTCATTTCACGCGCGCGACCACTCTGGACTCCGGGTTCTCCGCGGCTTATCTGGGGCTCGGAACGTCTCTCGTTTTGGCTAAGCGCTTCGCGGACGCGATTCCGCCACTTGAGGCGTATGAAAAGCTTGCGCCTGACAGCCCTACGGGCCACTACCAATTGGCTCTCGCATACTCGGGCGCGGGACGCCGCGACGACGCCAATCGCGAGGCCGCACTGCAGCGCGAGACCAGCGCAAATCTCGAACAGGTCAAGCGCAAGATAGCCGAGGGGCTGCTGCAACAGCAAGCTCCCGCGCATGGATCGGAAGCCCCGCAGCCGCAACCGCAGTCTCCCCAATAAACTTCGAGATGCGTTCGATTCGCTCGTTCATGAAACTCCCGCAGCCCGGCTTTCTTCCGCGAAGAGATTTTATGCGGATCCTCGCCGGAACAGCGGCGTGTTCCGGTTTTCCGTGCTTTGGCCGCGGATCTGGCAATTCCGTTTATCCGTTCTCGGAAGTTCCGGCTTCCTCGAGTGGCATTACCTGGAAGCATGTATCCGGAGCGTCGTCCGAAAAGTATCTGCCGGAATCTACCGGGGCAGGATGCGCTTTCTTTGACTATGACAACGACGGTTGGATGGACGTTTATCTAGTAAACAGCGGCCCGTGTGACTTCTTCACGCCCCCGCGCCCCTTGCGCAATGCTCTCTATCACAACAATCGCGACGGTACCTTCACCGACGTGACAGAGACGGCTGGAGTGGCAGGCGGCGGTTACGGAATGGGCGTCGCAGTGGGTGACTACGACGCGGATGGTTTTCCCGATCTCTACGTGACCCAATATGGGCGCAGCATTCTCTACCACAACAATGGGAACGGCACGTTTACGGATGTGACGCATCACGCCGGAGTCGCCGCGCCGGGCTGGGCTTCCAGTGCAGTTTGGTTTGATTACGACAACGACGGACGGTTGGACTTGTTTGTCTGCCATTTCGTCGATTTCAGTAAAGCGAAGCACCACCGCTGCGGCGCTCCCCGGATCCCTGAACTCGCCGGATTAGCTCAGTATTGCTACCCGAGAATTTACACGCCGATGCCGAGCTGGCTCTTCCACAACAATGGAGACGGCACGTTTACCGACGTGAGCCAGGAAACCGGAATTGCCGCCAATCCCGGAAAGTCCTGGGGAGTGGTGGCCACGGACATCAACAATGACGGACGAATGGATCTCTTTGTCGGCAACGATACGGTCGCGAATTTTCTCTTCGTCAATCGCAGCAACAAGCACTTCGATGAGATTGGCTTCACTGCGGGAGTCGCTTACGGCGAGGGAGGAAAAGCGCGCTCCGGCATGGGCGTGGATTCCGCCGATTTCGACGAGGATGGCTGGATGGACTTGTTCGTCACCAACTTAGATCACGAACTCCACGGCTTTTACCAGAACAGGCACAACGAGACCTTCGATGATATTGCCGTTCCCTCCGGCGTCGCGAACGCTACGCAATTGATGAGCGGCTGGGGAGTGAAATTCTTCGACTACGATCTCGACGGCAACCTGGATCTAATGATCGCCAACGGTCATCCCGATGATCTGGTGCAGAGAATCTCGCACGACGTAACCTACCGGGAGCCTCTGCTGCTCTTCCACAACACTGGCGCCGGGCTCAAGAATGTGACTCCGGAAAGTGGCCCGGTCTTCTCGAAGATGATGGCGGGCCGCGGTCTGGCGCTCGGGGACTTCAATAACGATGGTGCGCTGGACGTATTGATCACCGTGAATGACGATGCGCCGCTTCTACTTCGCAACGACACCGGAGGGCAGAATCACTGGCTGGGTCTACGACTGATCGGCCGAAAAGCAAACATTGACGCGGTGGGCGCGCGCGTCACTTACCAGGCGGGCGACCTGAAACGCAGCCGCTTCAAGGTGGGCGGAGGGAGCTACCTTTCCTCGCACGATCCGCGAATGGTTTTGGGTATCGGACCGAGGACCAAGATCGATTGGCTCTCGATCAAATGGCCGCAACCGAGCGGACTCGTCGAGCGCTTTTCCGACCTGCCCATCGATCGCTACGTCACAATCACCGAGGGCGACAGCAGGAAAGAGCGGTAGCCGTAGGCACGTATAGTTACGCTTCGCAGTTAGTCCGACAATCGTTCTTCGCCAGCGCGGCGAAATTGCTCCAGGGTACGAAATCCATCCAGAAAAAGACTAGTGCGCGCTGAGTTTTTTCTGGGCCAGGGAATACGCCAGGTTGTTTTTGGCTAGCTGGTAGTCGGGCTTCAAGCGTAGGGCTGCTTGGGCGGCTTCAATGGCTTGGTCCCATTGGTGCAGATCTTCGTAAGCGGCGGCTATGTTGTTGTAGGCTTCGGGGTAGTTCGGGTTTAGCTGCAGGGCTTTTTTTGCGGCGGCGATGCAGTCTTGATAACGGCCGGTGCGGTGGTACAGAAGCGAGAGGCTTAGATAATTTTCGGGAGTTGGTTGAGAGTCTGCCAGTTTCTCGGCCTTGGCGACTTCGTCAAATCCACTCTCGCTGGCGGCTAGATAGCGCTGCGCGGTTGGATCGCCGGGCGCTAATACCAGCGTTTCCTCGGCGAGTTCCTTCAGGGCTGACCACTGCCCTTGCTCGAGATAGGCTTGCATCAGCAAATAGCGCGGATCGACCCAGGCGGGGTTTTTCGCGATCGCCAGCTTTTCCTCTCGAATACATTCCACGACTCTTCCTTGTGACTTGAGCCAGCGGCCGTAATAAAAGTGGGTTTGCGCGTCGTCCGGAGCCAGCGCGATGGCGCGGCGGAAATGGGCTTCGGCATCCTGGGGGCGATTGAGCACGCCGTCCGCTATTCCAGTGTTGATTTCCAGAGTTGGATAGTTTGGGGTGAAGGCGGCGGCGCGGACGAAATAGTCGAGGGCTTTCTGGGTGTCGCCTTTTTCCATCTGCGTGAGGCCGTAGTTCATTAGACCGCGGCCGTTTGTGGGGCTCTTGATGGTGACGTCGTAAAAGAGAGACTCCTCATTGCGCCAGACGCGGTTGCGCTGGTAGGTGCCGACGGCGTAGGCGACGAGTACCAGAGCTGTGACGACCTGCACGACACGGATAATTGTAGCGCGGCTTCGCGGCGCGCGATCGAGCCACTTGAATACCAGCAACGCGGCACCCCAGGTCACACTCAGGATCAGACCCACGAACGGGAAAAACATGCGGTGATCGTTCTCGACTTCCGCGAGCACGAATACGGAAGTGGGGGCGGAAGCGAAGAGATACCAGAAAATTCCAAAGGAGATGGGGCGGTGCTCGCGGCGTTTCATAGTCCAGAGGCCGGCGGCGACCAGGGCGAGGCAAAAAACTATGCCTACGAGAGCGAGCGGATCGGAAAGGCCCGAAAAGGGGGAGAGATCGGAATCGGCGCTGAGCCACAGCGGCAGGAAAAGTGAGCGCACGTAGCGCAGCAGAACATAGGGCTGCGTGGCCCAATACGTCGACGACGGCGTTGTGGCCGGGAGATACGTTTTCGCCGTCATTTTTATGTCCAGGACGGCGAAGATGCTAGAAACTGCGAGCGCCGGAAGGGCCTTGACTATGCTGGGCCAGATGCGCTTCCAATCGGCGTTTTCTTCGAAGAGGAAGATGTAGAGCAGCAGGATTCCGCCAAATACTACTGCTGTGGCTTTCGACATGGCGCCGATTGCGACTGGAATCAGATAGACACCAAATTTTTGGAGGCCTGGGTAGCGAATATAAATGACTAGACCCGCTACGACTCCCAGGGTGGCGTAGAGATCTGCGCGCTGGATGACGTAGTTGACGGTCTCGGCGACAGCGGGATGCAAGGCGAACCAGAGGACGGCGAAGAGAGCGATGTAGCGGTTGGCCGGGCGCGGCTCGGCTGCGTCGAAAACGGAGCGATAGAGCACGAACGTTAGAGCGAGCAGGACCAGGAACCAGAGGAATGTGGAGACGTGAAACCAGAAGGGATCGAGGCCCTTCGCGATGCGGTAATCGAGCGCCAGAGAAAGTGAGACGATGGGCCGCCAGGTTTGGTTCGCTGGCAGCGAGCTGAAAGTGGTGGCGTCGGTGAAGAAACGCGGGATGTTATGGAGATTGCGGATGTAGACATTTTGCTCGATGGTGTGACCATCGTCGAAATGGAAGCTGTTGTGAAAGTGATTTGAGTACGCTGCCAGAATCGCGATGAAGGCGAGTAGGACGAACAGCGGAAAGCGATTGGGGCGTTGCGATTCTTGCGGGGGCGCTGCTGGGCCGCCGCCAGGGCTCGGCGCGTCTGGCCGAGGCTTTAGCTTTCGCGGGGTGGTGGTGGCGTTGTCCATTGGTGTTGTTCAGGACTCGATGGAAAAATTGTGACTTAGTCGGCGGGCACATTCAACCCGTAAGATGATTTTGAAACGCAAGAATACAGGCTGCGTACGATTGAGGTTTCCGCACGTGTGTCGCGATTGGCTGGCGCGGTAAATTTCGCGAAGGTTGCCGCACCGCTATCGTCGCTTTTTCAAAATATTCACGCAGATGTGGTTCTCAGGCCTCAATAGCCGTCGCGACCGGCGGCGCAGCCGCTCCACCTCGGATCGGCATGAATCGTGAGAGGATCAGCGCCGAAATCGTGGCATTGACCACGGTTGAGACTCTCAATTCCCTAGGCGGTTGCCGCCGCTGCAGCTGGCGCGGCCTCAACGGAGTAAACCACAACAGCCTTTTTCCCGTCTTTCGGCGCTGTGGCGTAAATGGAATTAAGGTTGATCCCTTTCGCCGCAAGCTTGGCCAAATATTCTGCCAGCGCAGCAGGCCTGTTCGGTAGCTCGTATTCCTCTGCTGTGGTCTCCGCGTAGGTGAGCCCAGCGCCATCGAGGGCCTTCTTTGCTCTCCTGGCATCCTCGGCGACAAGCTGAAGTATACCCGCTATTCCCTGGGCCGAGCCCAAAAGAGCCCGGATGTTCACTTTCGCGTCTCCAAGTATTTTTGCGATCTCGGCGACTGCACCGGGGCGATTCTCGAGGGCGATAGTGAACTGCTTGATTTGAGCCATGCGATACCTCCTTCTACTATTGCGGAAGATTATACTCCTCCTTTACTGCTATCATCTCTTTCCAAAACGTCCTCATTAATGTGCGCAGTCTTGGCGAGAAGTGGTTTCGGCGTGGCTGCGCTGGCTCGATGTCCCACCGGAAAGATCCTGGAAAAGTAGCGTCTAGACCCACGTGCGAATCGCAACGAAACGCAGACCCGCCACGCGAAAACGTGTTTCGAACCGACTTTGTACTACCGGGCGCGTGTCGGTCTACTCCTGCTCAATCCTAATTCTGATTGGTTGACCGGCTTGCAGAACTTTGGCTTGTGCTCCGCTAACGTAAATGCTGCAACAGTAGTAGCGCTCGGCGACAGGAATGTCGGATGGCAGCGCTGACGCCTGTGGCCTATCTCCAATCGCTCCAGGCTTGTACGGCTATTCGCCGTACATGAAAATAGGTGACCCGCTCGAGGCGCCTTCCCGTTCGACCCGAAGATAATCTACGTTGCTCTGAGTATTTCCAGTGGCCTTTCTAATTGATTGACCCGAGTGACCGCATCTCGCACTAACGCGTAGCAGAGAGACTTGGCGGTCCTTGATGGTGTGGCGCGTGGAGGTCGTTTGTCAGTCGTGCAGGACAACGCTTAGAAGTGAGGTGTTGATCTGAAGTCCGCCGTTGTACTTGATGAAGCCCAGTTTTCTGAATTTGTTCATAAAGAAATTCACGCGTGAGCGCGTTGTGCCAACCATTTCCGCCAGCATCTCTTGCGGTATCTTGGGAAGCACTCTTTGCGGCTTATCTTCCTTGCCATAGCGCGCGAGCAGCAACAGCGTGCGAGCCAATCGCTTCTCGCTGGAATTAAAGAGCTGATCGACCAAATCCTCTTCAATGCGGATATTTCTCGAAAGCATGTAGGAGATGAAACGATTGGAAAATGTATGCTCATCGTGAAGG
This sequence comes from uncultured Acidobacteriota bacterium, assembly GCA_963841235.1. Taxonomy (GTDB): domain Bacteria; phylum Acidobacteriota; class Terriglobia; order Acidiferrales; family UBA7541; genus Palsa-147. The sequence continues at coordinate 64,271 of CAWJBU010000012.1, forward strand.
ACCCGAATCATCTCCTTCTTTTCAATTACCAGTACCTTGGTCGCGATGATCGCAGCCGCGGTCCCGATCCGAACCGCCTGGCCAGCAAGGCATCCCTCGCCAAAAAAATCGCCAGATTTCAAAACCGCGACGACGACCTCCCTGCCGGATTCATTGGTTACCGAGAGCCTTACCCCGCCTTCTTGAAGATAAAGGACATTCTCGGCCGGATCGCCTTGCGAGAAGATCGTCTCCTTTCTCTTAAACTCCACAATTCTCCGGGATAAACCCGCCGAATCGAGAAAACTTTGGGCGTTGAACGCGTCCTTACTGGTGATTTTCGGACGATTCGAAATTGCAGCTGCCATTGCTTCAACTCCTTGCTGGCCTGTACCCTAGCGTAGCACCCACGCAAACGTGCGAGCAATATACAGATGTGTGTACTAGTACTCAGATAACATCACCGCATCCGTTCAGTTTTCTATTGTATCAGTGAATCCGAACTTCACTGTCAAATTTTCCGGTTGCGGCCCATTCTAGATCGCCGATTGTTGTGCATCACGCGGCTTGAGAGTGGCTTTTTTGCCAGGAGTCCGCCCAGATAGGCAGGATACCTAAATATCGAGGTAGGCTTCAGTTTCCGTTGGCCTGAGGATCTTGGGAAAGTAAATCAGCCCTCGAACACTCTCTTGGAAATGTGGAAGTTTCGTAGAAGCGACATACTTCCTCGTCCCACGGGTCAAGAAAGGTGGAAACAGTCGATTCAACCCGAGGATCGCTCGTCCGAGACCAGTTTTCGCTGGATCGTGCATACAGTGTACTAAATGGAACAGTTTTGCGGCCGGTTTTGTCGCACCATCTCAGAATGAAGAAGAGGGATCTGACGGCAAAACAATTATCCTCCGTCTCCTGTCCGACGTGCGGCGCCGCTCCTGGGGTGCGTTGTGTGCTGCATTCAGGTGCTCTGCGCTCAGAACCACACGTAGACCGAAAGCTTTCCGCAGCTGAGGCGATCGAGACGAAAAGAGTTCCCCGTGGCCGTGGACGTCGATAAATCCAATTCCGGCCAACAACCCGAGAGATGCAGTCGCAAGTTTTTCTACCAACAGTGATCTGGACGCATGCCGCTTTCCGATAAGCGCGAAAGTTGGTGCTAACTTGTACAGGACAACACTAAGGAAGTAGTTGTGAGCGTGAAGTCCGCCATTTTAGTGAATGAGGCCCAGTTTCCTGAATTTGTTCATGAAACAATTTGCCCGCGACCGCGTGGTCCGAAACCGAAGCCGCCTCTACTTCCTTTTCTGCGCCGTGCAAGGTAGTCTGCGCATTGCTCCGGCGATAGAGGCGGCGTTGAGAGATCGTTCTTGGAATATGGAAAAGACTCCTAGAACACAGTGATCTCGCCTGATGGAGATACGAAAATGCCAGACGAAGAGTGGATCAAAATACTGGAAGACGGCCGAAAAGTGAAATTCATCTACCAACAATTTCCCGAAGACGGGGCTTTTATCACCGCGCAGATTCAAGGGAATGAAGTCGTCTATTCGGTCGTTTTGACCAAAGCAAGGAACCCGCTGAGTCGTGAAGATGTTGAAAGTCACTTCAAGAATGAGCTTTCAAAGAAGTAGTATCAGTCATTTCGGAAATGTTTATCCGCGTTTGTAACCTGCGATCGTACACGTCAACTCGGCGAATCTAACAGTCCGAGCCATTGCAACCGGGGGTTGCCGCTCGGCGCGAGAAACAACCCCCTGGCCTTGTCCGCAGGGCGCTGAATCTCGTATGGCGAAGCGCCTTCGGGCAATGATCCGACATTACATCGTCCTGTTTTCCTGTCAATCCGTAGAACTACGTCCGTATTTGTACAGATGGTTTCCAAATCATGCGTGACCTCGGGCATCGACTGATATCGGACAAGCGTTGGGATTACTCGTCACGGCACTTAAAACTTCTGCGTGTTCGCATCCTGGCTATGTTTATAACCTGAGCTCGAATTGGAGCGACAGAAACGATCGGGTCCGATCGGTCTGTCCGTGAAGGCCTCCAGCTCAGGGCGGGGAAGTCCAGCCCGGAGGTCATAACTTTGGCCGATTCGTCCGTACTTACCAAGAATTCGTAGGGCAAATTTCAGGATTGAAACACTCACGCGCAATTTACACGAAGCAATTTGTCAACAAAAATTGCTGACGATCGCAGAAATATCAGAATGTTCGGTTCGAGCAACGTAGAAGTGACCGCGTTGCTAGGGGCCCAGGGGTCTCAATCGGGCAGTGAAGTGCCGCAGGAACGGAGCGTGGTGCACGAGTTCGTATCCAGGAATGTTGGCGCGCCGGCGCCAGACATCCAGGATGACTTCGACTACGTATTCGATGTGGCTTTGGGTGTAGACGCGGCGGGGAATGGCCAGGCGGACCAGTTCCATGGTGGCGTGTTCGGCGAACATCAGGGTGCCGATCTCCACGGAACGAATGCCGCCTTCGAGATAAAGCTCGACAGCGAGTGCGACCCCCGGAAACTGCGAGACCGGAATATGCGGCAAGAAGGCGCGCGCATCGATATAAATCGCGTGACCTCCCGGCGGTTGCACGATGGGTACGCCTTGGCTCGCGATGTGATTTCCGAGAAACGCTGTGGAAGCGATGCGGTAGTGGAGATAGTCCTCTTCGAGAGCTTCATTTAAGCCGACCGCGATCGCTTCTAGGTCGCGGCCCGCGAGACCGCCATAGGTGGGGAAACCTTCGGTGAGAATCAAAAGATCCTTTTCTTGCTGGGCCAGCGCATCGTCATTGGTGCAGAGGAAGCCGCCGATATTGGCAAGACCATCCTTTTTCGCAGACATCGTGCAGCCATCGGCATAAGAAAACATTTCGCGCGCAATTTCGCGCGGGGTTTTGCCGGCGTAGCCGGGCTCCCGCAGCTTGATAAAGTAGGCGTTTTCCGCGTAGCGACAGGCATCGAGGTACAGCGGGATGCTATGCTTCTTGCAGATTTGCTTCACGTCGCGAATGTTGGCGAGCGAGACGGGCTGGCCGCCGCCGGAATTATTGGTCACCGTGAGCATCACCAGCGGAATCTTCGTCGCACCCTCGCGCTCGATCAATTCCGCAAGGCGGGCGGTGTCCATATTTCCCTTAAAGGGATGGAGGTGCGCGGGCTCCCTGGCTTCGGGAATGGGAAGATCGACAGCCTGGGCGCCAACGAATTCGCAATTGGCGCGCGTGGTGTCGAAGTGCGTGTTGTTGGGGACGATGTCGCCCTTCTTGCACATGACGTTGAAGAGGATGCGTTCGGCGGCGCGGCCCTGGTGCGCGGGAATCACGTGGCGAAAACCGAAAATGGCCTGAACGGAGTTGCGGAAGCGCGTGAAGCTGGGCGAACCAGCATAAGATTCGTCGCCGCGCATCATGGCGGCCCATTGCTCGGTGGACATAGCCGAGGTGCCTGAATCGGTCAGGAGGTCGATGAGGATCGCTTCGGAGTCGACAAGGAAGAGATTGTAGCCGGCGTCTTCGATGAGTTTTTGACGCTGCTCCCGCGTGGTGCTGCGGATGGGCTCGACGCTTTTTATGCGGAAAGGCTCGATGATAGGACGAATCGACATGGACTAAGCAAACTCCCCGCAGACACTACCACACTTGAATAGCTCGAAACCGCAGGAGGAACACACTTCAATGGCGGCCCAAAAGTGCCTGAGGCCATGCCGCAACACGGAATGCGCTTGGTCTTGTCGCTTTTCCGGCAGCGTCTCATTCGTCCGAAGACGGGATGAATCGAAATCTCAGCGGGCGCGACGCCGCAAGACATCCTCGGCCCAGCTTAATGCCGCCATGGCCCGAGGGAAACCGATGGTTGTCAGCGTAAGCAGTATCGCGTGCCGGATCTCATCCGCGGATACGCCTGCGGCTTGGGCAGTTCGTACTGCGGAATGGACTCCGCCCTCCGTCTGAGCTGCCGCGGCGATGGCCACTTTCGCAATGCGCCGCGTACTTTCGTTAAGAGGACCCGCTTCATGGCATGCTTCTCCCAATAGCTCAAAATGTTTCCAGACGGCGGGGTATGACCTCCGCAGATTTTGAATCGATGAGGGTAGTTTGGATTTCATTCTGTTTACCTCGGAATGTTTCTGCCATTCTACAGGTGTTTTCGAGGGGATTTCAGATCAGTTTCTGGCGGCTGGCGTGGATGACGGTTTCGAGGCGGCTGCGGGTGCCAAGCTTCCGGCCGGCGTTGTTGATGTGATTGCGCAGGGTGCGTGCCGTGATCTGCAGCGCCCGCGCCACATCGGCAGGGCCCCTTCCTTCCGCGAGCAGCGAGAGCACGCGCCGCTCCTGCTCGGTGAGGGGAGAGACGGGCGGAGAGGGCCCGTGGTCTTCGGAGAGCACAGCGAGTTGTTGGGCCGCTCCGAGTACCTTTTGAGCGAGCTCTTCTTTCTTCCTCCGGCGCGTGATGTCGCGGGCCAGATGCACCACCAGACGGCGCTTCGTCCGGCCGTCGAAGAAAACCAGGATGGAGACGTTCACCCATAGGCGTTGTCCGCCGTTTGCCTTTACCTCGAGGTCGTAATTGGAGACCTCGCGCTTCGCATGCGCGCACTCGAGCACCGAACAGTCTTCACTGCAGACGGCGTTGCCCAGTGGGCCTCTGCCTTGAAAAAGTGCGGCGCACGGATGGTCAAGCACTTTGGCTGAAGGATAGCCAAAGAGTTTTTCTGCAGCGCGGTTCCACGAACGAATCATGCCCAACTCGTCCACGCTGAACGCGGCGTCGGCCGTGCTTTCCAGCAGCGTGAAGAGCTCTCTTTCGAGCATTGGCGAGCCGTGACAATCGCCCCAGAGGCTAGGTCAAAGTGACGATTGCCGAAAAATGTGGGGCGAGGAGAATCTAGACATCAAGATATGGAACTCCGTTAGTCATGTCAAACAGCATTTTATCGAAGCCCTGCTCTTACGCGATCCGAGCGGTGGCGCATCTCGCGGAACAGCCTCTGGGGCGGCTCTCAAGCAGCCGCGAGATTTGCGATCAGGAAAATATTCCGCCTGCGTTCCTCGGAAAAGTCCTTCTACCGCTGTGCCGATGCCGCATGTTGCATTCTGTCCGGGGAATCGGCGGGGGTTACGAGTTGGCTGTGCCGCCCGACCAGATCCGGCTTCTCGAGATTGTGCAGGCGATCGATGGGTCCCAGTTGGATGATTGCATTCTGGAGGATCATCCGTGCGGGAATTCACGCGAGTGCCTGTTGCACCCCATATGGTCGGCTCTCCGGGAGCAATTTGTGAATTACCTCGAGCACACCACCGTGGCGGATTTGGCGCAAATACGTAAGTCTACGCGCGTCCCGATTCCGAAGGCAGCCGATACGCCTGAACTGATTCCGTCAACGAAGCAAGGAGAGCGACGATGGCGACCACAACTGCAGTGACTCCGAGCCAGGGCCGCTGGATACCCAGCACCTGCGGCATGTGCCTGCACGGCTGCGGAATCAAAGTGTATGTCGAGAAGGGTGTGGCGCTCAAAATCGAAGGGGATCCCACGAACCCGGACAACCTGGGCAAGCTCTGCCCGAAAGGCAACGCCGGCCTCGCCCGCCTTTATGATTCCACTCGAGTGCTCCATCCCATGAAGCGCACAAACCCAAAGAAGGGTCTGCACGAAGATCCACAATGGGTGCAGATCAGTTGGGATGAAGCCTACGAGATCGTAGCGCGCGAGTTGGGTAAGGTGCGGCGCGACGATCCCCGCAAGCTGCTCTGTGCCCTCGGCGACTTCCAGCGAATTCTCTTCTGGGGATGGCCCGCCGTTTTCGGCTCGCCGAATTTCTTTACTTCACTCGGAAATTACTGCGGCGGTTCCTATCATCCGGTGAACGGGAGCGTGGACGGTTCCTTTGCCTCTATCAACGACTACGAATATTGCAACTACTGGATTCAGATCGGATCCGGCGACGGATTCTCTTCGCACCTGCATCTTTCCGGAAGCGCCAAGCGCATGGCCGATGCGCGCATGCGCGGGATGAAAGTGGTGTCGCTCGATCCGCGCTGCTCGATCGCCTCGGCAAAGGCGGATGAATGGATTCCGATTATCCCCGGGACGGATCGTGCCTTCGTCCTCGGCATGGCGTATGTGCTCATTCACGAACTCCGCCGCTATGACCGCGAATTCCTCCGCGACCGCACCAATGCGCCGTATCTGGTGAATGACCAGGGCGATTTCTTGCGTGATGCCGGCGGCAAGGCACAGGTTTGGGATTTAAATGCAAACGCACCGCGAGCCTGGGATGAGGTTCCCCCCGAGTTCATGGCGCTGGAAGGCACCTTCTTCCATGATGGCGTGGCGGTCCGCACCGGCTTTCAGGTGTGGAAGGACATCCTGCTCGAAAATACGCCCGAGAAGATGGCCGAAATCACGACGGTCCCTGCCTCCACGATCCGTAAGATCGCGAAGGAGTTTGTGGACGCCGCGCAGATCGGCGCCACGATCGAGATCGAGGGCAAGACCTATCCGTATCGTCCCGCCGCTCTCAATTACTACCGGGGGTCACAATCCCACGGCAACGGTTTGTTCGACAACATGACCTTCAAGCTCTTCAACATGCTGGTGGGAAACATAGACGTTCCCGGCGGGCATCTGGGCGTACCTCTCGATCACCGGGGTTTTTTCGTCAGCCTTGGCGAGGATGGCATGGTGAAGCCCGAGCCGCACCAGCTTCATCCCGCACCAGCCTTCAAGTACCCGGCGGATTCGAGTCACTTGATGGAGTGGTTCCCCATCGGTTTCGACGCCGGACAGCTCAACGCCGAAACGCTGCTGAATCCGGAGCGCTTCGGGTTGAATTACCGCCCGGAGGCCATGCTGATCTACCACTCGAACCCGTGGTGGAACATGCCGGAGACCGACAAGATCGAGGAAATATTCCAGCAGATGAAGTTCGTCGTGGCGATTGAGATTCAGGAAACCGAATCCACGCAGTGGGCCGATGTCTTCCTGCCGGACCAGACGTTTCTGGAATCCACGCTGCTCAATTGCCTCGAGCCGCCTGCCGTCACCGGTCACTCGTTGCGCCAGCCGGTGGTCAAACCTCTCGGCGATACCCGGGACGCCTACGAGATCCTCACCGAACTATCGGAGCGGATGGGTTTTCGCGACAACTGGAATGATCTTTTGAATATGGTTTGTGGCTTCACGGCCAATCCGAAGTACTTGCTAGATCCGAACAAGCGCTACGGCGTCGAGGAATTTTGGGACGTCTACGCGCGGAGCGTCTACGGCGAAGAGCGCGGACTCGATTGGTTCAAAGAGCACGGGCACGCGGTGCGCTACCGCACTCCGGCAGAAACCTACATGCCCTATGGCAGCTTGCGCATCCCCTTCTATTTCGAGTTCATCAAGCGCACCGGTGACGAGATGCGGCAAAAGTTCTCGGAAGTGGGGCTCAAAGACTGGCCGCTCGATAACTACCAGCCGCTTCCATTTTGGAAGAACTCGCAGGTGATCGACGACGGGAAGGCCGGGTACGAATATTTCGCCATCACCTTCAAAGAGAGTCTCCACACCTTCGCCGACACCATGGTCATGCCCTGGCTTTCGGAAGTCAGCGAGAAAGATCCCATTCACGGAGGGATCCTGATTAATTCCATGACGGCCCGCAAACTGGGATTCAAGACGGGCGACCGGATTCGATTGACATCACCGGCGGGAAACATCGAAGGCGGGGTGCAGGTAGTGGAGGGCATCCATCCCCAGGTTTTCGGGGTGAGCAATGCCATTACGCGAAACGTCGTGACCAACAAGAGGGTAAAGACTCGAGGGACGCACTTCAACCGTTTGCTGACCGGATCAATGAAATACACTGACAGCGCGACCGGCGGACTTGAGTCCACCGCGCGCGTGCGTGTGGAGCGCCTGCAAAGGTAACAGACAATGCCGATTGCCAATATCGCCGCCCTGGGAACCACGCGCAAGATGCTGGGATTCAGCCGCAGCACGGTGGAATTTGAGGGCGGAACAATTGCGGATTTGCTGCGGCAGTTACCCACACAGGACGGCGGTTCCCTCTACGACACCCTCGTGTGCAACGGCAAATTACGTCCTGACTTTGCGATTGTTGTGGATGGGTTGAGTCTGAGAGCAGATCAGATGGACAAGCAACTGCAAGGCGGCGAACAGGTCGTCACCATGGCGATCATTCGTCACCTGGCCGGCGGATAACAGATATCGCTCTTTGAGGTGATGCGATGGCTCGATTGGGGATGGTGATTGATCTGAAGCGCTGCATCGGCTGTAATGCCTGCACGCTGGCGTGTAAACAGGAAAACGGCACGCCCGAAGGCATTCACTTCGCGCGCGTCGTGACCCAGGAGGTCGGGACCTATCCCCAGACGAAGCGTACTTTTCTTCCAACTCTCTGCAATCACTGCTCGGATGCGCCTTGCGCTACCGCCTGCCCGACCGGAGCGACTTACATCCGTCCCGACGGCATTGTGATGGTAGACCACAACTTGTGCATCGGATGCCGCGCCTGCAACGTAGCGTGTCCTTACATGAACCGCCACTTCATCGAGCACGGACTGCTCGAGCATGGATATAGCAGTGACGGAATCAGCCCGCTCGAAGCCATCAAGTTCGCCGATTTCGACGAAGGGACGAACATCAAGTGCACGCTGTGCGCCCACCGAGTGGATCAGGGTTTGGAGCCCGCTTGCGTGGTGACCTGTCCCACAGACGCCCGCATCTTCGGCGACTGGGAAGAGGAAAACGGCAAATTGCAGCGCTTGGTGAGAGAAAGAAAAGGCTGGGCGTTGCTGCCGGAATACGAAACAAAACCGAGCGTCTACTATCTCGATGCATAGCCCGCGAATCTTCGGAGATTCGAAGGGAGAAAAAGTATGGCGACACAAGAGTTGTTGATTGCTCCACACCGATTCGCAGTTGGATATCACCGTCAGACGTTCTGGAACTGGCTGATCGGAACCGCGTTCTTCCTTGGCGGCGTCGGGGGAGGATTATTCCTCGTCTCGCTGCTGACCGGCCACGTTGCGGGAATGATCGCCGGTTTTTTGATTGTGGTCGTTGGCAAGAACACCGCGCATCTTCTCTTTCTGGGCCGGCCGGAGCGCTTCCTGGCTGCAGCCAGACGGCCGGACCGCTCCTGGATCGCCCGTGGGATATGGGCCATGGGAGTTTTTATGTTGACCGGTTCTGTGAGCATCCTGCTACAGGCTCACGCACCGTTCCTCCACCTTTCGGCATTGGCCACTAATGCCATTTTCGCAGTTGCTGCTGCTGCCGCTCTGTTCATCGCGTGTTACGACGGTTTTCTCATGAGATCTTCCGCAGGCGTGGCGTTCTGGCGGACGCTATTGCTGCCGCTCTTGTTGTTCATGTACGCATCGCTGGGAGGCATCACGCTGTCATTGACCATTCGCGAGCTTCGCGGTGAGATTCCGCCTGCTGGTCTCGAATCTCTCGAACATGGACTGCTAGTCGCCAACTTTTTGCTCTTGGCAATTTATTTTTACCGGATGAGCCGGTCGCTTCCGGCCGCCCGCGCGACACTGGGCGAATGGCTCCGCGGAACTTACGCACGTGCGTTTTTCGGGCTCGTCCTAGTGGTGGGACTCGTGGCCACCTTGCTCCTGTCGCTCTTGCACTCGACTATGCACACTTCTGTGCTAATCGTGCTGATCGCCGGCTGCGAGCTCATCGGAGACTTTTCGATGATGATGCTAATGCTGAAGGCCGGACTCTTCAGTCAGCAGATCGCGCCCGCGTATAACCGGACCACAAACTTTGACCGGCCGAGTTTCCCGGTGTCTGTGCGCATTCCGTAAGTCAAGCAAGGCAGCAGGGATCGCAGTCGCAGGCCGTGCAGATTTTGTTCTGGCCCCGGGAAGCGGGGGACGAAGCGAACCCCAGGCTTTGCAGCTCCAGGAGGGCAGGACGGAAATCTCGGAGAACAAGGATTCTTTCGGACGAGAACTCCCGCAACGTTGTTAAGCTCGTCGCCGAGTATATAGGCCGCGCTTTGTTCCTTTATGGCGGGACACTTATCCATGCCTTGCTCGCATGAGGGCTCTCCTCCCGTGCCGAAGTTCTTAACGATCAATGGTGTGCCAGTCTCTCCTACATAGAAATTGCAGACGGCACTTTCGCCCTCAGCGCTATGACGCCTTTCCGCGAGGTCGCAGAAGCCGCGTAGATAAGGGACAGGCCCGAATTTAGCGCGATCCGGGATGAGTTCGGCTATCCAGCACCGTCGCAAATCCGGAAAGTGGCTACGGTCGACGGACTCGTGCTCGCCGATATTCCTTCGATTGATCTGCGCATGGCTTTCGTGGTCCTAGGTGGTTCGATCAAAGCACTGGGGCCCCTCCCGGATCCACGGAGGCCGGGCAGGACAAGTTTCTCGTCGATTACTTCGAGCATGCACTCGAAGGAGGTAATTTCTTCACCGACGTTGGGGTGTGACGAGTGACATTGCGTTCGTGTACGCCAAACAGGACGGTGAGGTTGACGTTGTGCGATTCGCGACTGTAACTCCGGGAACTGTTGGCGCAAGATCAGATTGGGTTCGGCGTGTTTCTCATCTCTGATCTTTGACGGGAGGGCTGTTCAAAAAAGCCACCAAGTGGCTCAGGTCGCCTTCGTTCAAAGTGGGCCACCCTAGACCCAGCGTCTCGGCCTTCGCATACATGCGCGGTCCGTGGGACCAAAGAGCCAGGGCGAAGCTCACGGGTGTAAAGACCTTGCCGAGCTTCCTCAGCTTGGGGCCATATTTCCCTCCGCTCGCGTCGCTTCCGTGGCACTGACTGCACTTACGCTCGTCGAATAGCTGCTTTCCGATAATGGGTGAGCCTCCGAGCTCGAAATAGCGCACGCTGTAAAGGAATGCGATCAGATCGGCCATATCTTGACCTTCAAACGTGGGGCGCTCGATGCCCTTTGCTTTCATGGCTGCCCACATCTCCGGAGAGTGATTCCACATCCTGCCTGCCATCTGGGTCAAAGTGCGGGGCAACGGGCGATCCGAGCCGAGGTCCGGGCCTACGGTTCCTCCTTCGCCGCGGATGGAATGACAGGAGATGCATCCCTTTTCGCGGAATAAAGCCCAGCCTCGGTGCGGGTTCGCTGGCAGTAGATTGCTCTCACGCTCTGGCCCTGCTCGGACATAGCGCACAAAGGCCAATAAATCGTTCATCTCCTCTCCCTCGAACCGCGGCCAGGGCATGTTAAGTTCGCGCATGTGGGTTTCCATCGCTGGTGCATGGTTCCACATTGTTTGCGTCCAAAAAATTGGCGTATCCACAGGGCCGATTGTCCTCAGATTGGGCCCGACGGTGCCTCCCGTGTCGCCGATCGAATGGCAGCGAATGCACCCTTTCTTCGTGAACAGGAGCTCTCCGTTAAACCGGTCTCCCGATTCATCGTCGTAGCAGGTGACATAGAGGTAGGCAAACAGGTTTGCCATATCTTCCGGTGTAAACCGAGGATAATTGATTTTGCTGCTTCTAATCTGCTCCCACATGCGCGGCGCGTGATTCCACATCTGCGTCACTAGCTCATTCATGCTGGAGCCCGCGGCTCCTCGCAAACCTAGATCAGGAGCAAGGTTCGCACCGGCGCCGAGAACAGAATGACAATCACTGCATCCTTTCTCTCGGAATGTATCTGCGCCCGCTTGCGGGTTGCCAGTCAGAAAGGTATTCCATCGATCGGCACTGCTCTCCCGCCGCCACACGAGGATGCTTACTAGGATGAATAGGGCCGCTACGCCAGCGACAACCCAGACCACGAAGTGGTGCCGAACAGTCATGTTCCCTCGTGCTAGTGCTTGCGCCGCAAGCTCCCATGGGCTGGAATCCTGCGTCGGTCTATCACCAATTCCCTCCCGGCCTCAGATCTCATTCGTTGCAGCGCATCGAACGCGTATTGCCTGCCACAGCAGAACGAGACTGAGCTTGGCATCACTACCTCGCTATGACATGCGTCACGGTCAATCGTGACCGACGTCACATCAGCTGGTCGTCGCCGCTCAAGACTTCGTAGTACGCACTCACGCGATTTCGATGGTCGCCGGGAAAGGTTCGCCCCCACCATACCTCATGTCGCAGGGCTTGTCCTCAAACGGCCGCGGCTCGGGCGGAATTATTCGACGAGTTGGAGATTCAGAGCGATGCGCACGCCGTTGACGAGGACGATGCTTTGATTCGCCAGGTCCTGGCTGGTGATCTCGTCGCGGATAAAGGCATTGACAGCCTTCATGGGACAGATGAATTCGACCGCTTCGGAGGAGTCTTTCTCGGAACCCAGTCGGTTCAGGACCGAAAAATCGAGTGCGGAAATTGACGGGTCCGCCGGGAGTTTCGGGACCAGTGCCTTCAACTCCGGCGCCAGGAATAGATCGAGACTTTGGGCGGCGCGCTTGTAGATCGAACTTGCGCCCTTGTCGAACACTTGCGGATTGCGGAGTGAAACCTGCAGAACGACGGCGGCGTGGTAGACCGCAAACGACGGCGGCGCGTAGTCGACGAAATGGAGATTCTGGGCGCTGTCTTTCGTGAGGGCGTCGAGTTGCGACTGAAACTTCGCCTGTAAACGGTCGGTATCTGCTTGTACGGACTCGCTAGCCGGCGCGACGACCGCGGGGGCCGCGGATGAACTCGCCGGAGGAGATTGCTCGCGGCGATCTGCCCGAGCAGGACTTGGAGGGGCAGCAGGCGCGACAGAAGGGCTATCGCGCGGCGGCTGGGAGGAATAGCCCAACCCAGGAGCGGCTGAGCTTGTACTGGGTCGGTCTGGTGAATTCCCTCGTCCCAGCTCGTCCAAGTCCAGCGGATCGCGCGCACCCAATGCGAGAGCAAACTCTTTGCCGTCCGCGAAAACCTGCGACCGGTTAATGATCGCCTGGCGCGCCTCATTTCCCGCCACAGTCAAGAAAGCAAATGCGTCCTCGACGGAGAACACAACTACCATCATTTCCTTTCCTTCGTACTCATAGCTCTGTTTCGTCGCTCGCGTGTGGTAGGCAATCTCGAAGCCAATCCCTTCGCAGTCGAGACCGCCAGAAAATTGTTTTCGCATCAACTGCAAGATCGGCACGACGACATCCTGAAGAGTGCGGTCGGCACGCTGGTTCTGCGTCAATTGCTCTGAATTAAATGCAGCGTTGTAGTGCCCTGAAACCTTAAGCAGCATGCGCTCCTGAAAGTTGACGAATTCCAAGCCGCGTGTATCTACCAAACCCTTCTCAGAGTCGGAGCCGACGTAACGCGTCAAAACGAAAGGGAACGGGAATCGCGTTTCATCGATCGTGCGACGCAGCGATTCCAATTGCGGAAGATACTTTTGTTCCACCGCTTTCAGCTTGGGATTCAAAATTTCGGCCGGGCTGACCTGGCCGAAGACAGAGCTCGCGGAGAGGAACAGGACAGTGCAGGCAAGAAACCCGAGGCAGGCCACCGCTCGCTTGGTCACCAATTACTTCTCCGAGTACGCTGATGCGGGGTTGGCAGGAGGTTGATAGGGAGGTGCAGCGATCGCACGGATGTAGGCGATAACCGAGCGGATCTGATCTTTCGAAAGCACCTTGCCATAAGGAGGCATCATAGCGGATTTGCCCACGGCGCTACCACCGAGAGCGATGGTGTTCTGAATATTTTCGTCGCTCTCAGTGTTCAAGATGGACCCATCGTTCATTAGTGGAGGGGACGGAGTGACGTTCGAACGATTGGAAGGCCCGGCCGGGGTCGCGTCGGCATGGCACCAGACACACTGCTGATAGAAGATTCGCTTGCCCTGTGCCTGTTCGTAGCTGAGCGGGATGATGCGCTGGGGATCGTTCCAGTCCACTTCCGAATCGTAGGCCTTGGCGAGCGGATCGGATTTAACGACACTAGTCTTCCGTCCGCAGCCCGTCAGCAACAAGCCCACGATAGCCAAGAGAGCGCGGAGGCGCAAATTCATTTTTGCCCTCCCGCTGCGCCCGCGTGCGCTGCTCGCGTCGCTGCAGGGCTCTGCTTTAGGGTCAGCAAATATGCGGTGAGTGCTTTAACTTCGTCCGGGGTGAAGGCACGGCGCGGCTCAATCGTCCCCGGCACTAAGGCCTGTGGGTTCTGAAGCCAGGCCTCAATCCATGCAGCCGTGAGCCAGTTTCCCGCATCGTTCAAGCTTGGCCCCACGTATCCACCGGTCGAACCGATCGTATGGCAAGCCTGGCACTGGTATTTCACGTCGTAGAGCTGCTTGCCGAGCGCCGCCTGTTGCGGCGAGAGCTCCTGGCGATTGACCGACGCGGGATTCACTTCCGGATGCTGCAAGACCATACCGAAATAGTCGGCGATAGTTGCCGCTTCCTGCTCCGACATATTGAACTGAGGCATGCGAAGGACGAGGGTGGGCCGCAGAGTTTGCGGATTCCTTAGAAACTGGATCAGCCACTGGCGATTTGCGCGGCTACCTTCATAGGAAAGATCGGGAGCCAGCGTGCCGCCGAAGTCGTTGAACTGATGGCAGACGTAACATTTATAGCGCTCGTAGACCTTGCCGAATTCGCCCGCAGCCTGAAATTCCGTATGGCGCTTAGGCACCAGGAGTTTTTCCATTCCGCTCGTCGCCGGCGTTCCCGTCATGCCCAGCAGTGCAGTTGTGACAGCGTCAAGGTCGGCGGGAGTCAAATTATATTGAGGCATGCGGGCCGCCGGATTCACGGAAAGCGGATTCGTGATCTTCGCCTGGACGTAGGAAATGAGATTTCGTGGGATCTTCGATGTGCCGAATTCGAGCTGGGAGACATTTTTTCCGCCCAGCGCCGAGAGATCGGGGCCGAAGTCTTTCTGCAGCCCGACGCCCTCGATGGCGTGGCAGCCCGCGCAGCCCTTTTCCGAAAATAGGCGGCGGCCGGATTGAATCTCGGCGTCCGCAGGCGCACTCAAATCCGGGACGCTCTTCAGAAGATCGGGATCAGTCAACTTCGTCTCGATATACTGCGTGACCTGAAAGAGATCTTCGTCGGACCAACCGTAGCGCGGCATTTTGCTGTGCGGCAAATAAGCCTGAGGGTCGCGTAGCCACGATACGAGCCAATCGGGCTTTACTTTCGTCCCGACCTTGGTGAGTTCCGGCCCTATATCGCCACCGACCAGCTTCGTTTCGCCTCCGCGAGTTACGGCGAGAGAGTGGCAAGTGGAGCAAAACATCTGGCGGAAGCGCAATTCACCTTGTTCAACGAGGGCGGGATTCTTGGACCATGCAGCGACGACCGCTGGACTGATCTTGTAAGCCTCGACGGGCTTTGATCGGAGAGTACTCAAATAGGCGGAAAGCGCGCGCAGCTCGTCCTCGGTCAGCCGGAACCATGGCATGCGCGGCTCATCCTCGTTCTCGACGCCATCCACAGTTACGTTTCCGTCGGCATCGGTGAGCGTCCGCGGCTCTTTGAGCCACTTGTAAATCCACTCGCGGCTGACCTTCGTGCCGACATTCGTCAAATCCGGGCCGAGCATCGGCGGCCGATCCATGTCTTGAAGGCGATGGCAGCCTGTGCAATTAAGGTTGGCGAGCAGTTCGCGGCCGCGGTTTAATTGAGGAGTTTGCGGCAAATTTTCTCGGTGGCAGGAGCCACAAGCGCCTTGAATGAAATGAATCGGTAGAATGGGCTGTTCCCAGGCGAGCGTAGTCTCGTGGGCCTCGGCCACTTCTGTCGCGGGGCCTTGGCCACGGTGACAGACTACACAGCCCCATTCCTGAACGTGATGCGGAATAGGCGGATGCGCGCGGAACGGTTGCGGAACGGAAGCGCCGGCCAGGCTCGATTGAGAGATGCCTTGGTGACACGTGGTGCAGCGGTCCACCACGCCCATCTCGGGGATCCAGATTTGATCGATGCCCGGATGAGAATCCGCGAGCAAGCGCTTCGTATCCGGACGCGTCTGAGCAAAACGAGTGTAGTCTCGCTTATAGAGTTTCCACTCGCGGCGAAGATCCTTTACCGGAGAAATTGCCAGAGCGATCAGTAATGCTGCACTGCTGATGGCCAATGCCAGCCGGAGGGAGCGCGGAACTCGTCCCATATTTTCAGCCGGCATGCGACCCCCAAGGCCAAACCCAAGACCAGCCCGGCCCTCGGAAGAACGTCCCTACGACGGTGAGCACCACGGCTACCAGAATGAACCAGGTCATTACCCACCAGGAAACGGGACGCGTGCGAAAGTAATTGGCCCGCGGCGTCGCACCCGGCGGCACGAAATAGGAATAAAAGATAATGCTGCCGATCAGCACGGTAGGGACAAGCACGGTCCAGGCTTTAAATGCTGCTAGAAAGACCGCCAACACGACGAGCATTACGGAGAAAATGCGGAGACGCCGCGGGCGATTCTTACCCCACAGCGGCTCGCCCTGCACGTTCACGTTGAAGTAAGGGATGACCACGAGAGCGACGACGACCAGCGTTGGAATCACGATGCCCGCGACGAAAGGCGGAAAATAATGCAGCAACTCTTGTAGCCCGAGGAAATACCACGGTGCTTTCGCCGGGTTCGGCGTGAGAAGCGGATTGGCAAGTTGCTCGAGCGGCGCATCCCAGACGAGCGCGACCAGAACCAACGCGATCACTAAGATATAAAACGCGATCGCCTCGCGCATCAGCAGATGCGGATACGTCATCACCTGTCCCGGAACTTCGCCCACTACTTTGGCCGAAGTTTTTCGGGTGATGAACGCGACGCGCTGCGGATTCTTGAGCGCGTCCGAGGCCATGCCGGTTTCGTGGCTAGTCTTTTTTGGATCCATCCGCTTCTCGCACAGTCAACCCGCCGTCCTTCTGAACGCGCCAGAAATGGACGGCGACAAAAACAATGGCCACCAACGGCAGTACGACGCAATGCAGCACGTAGAATCGCAGGAGCGCGTTCTCCCCCACAATGTTCCCGCCCAGAAGCTGAAATCGAACATACTTCCCCAACACCGGCATAGCAGAAATGATGTTCGTACCCACGGTGATGGCCCAGAATGCCAACTGATCCCACGGCAGCAGATATCCCGTGTAGCTGAGAAACAACGTGACCAGCAGAAGGACAACGCCGACAACCCAGTTGAACTCGTGAGGCGGTTTGTATCCGCCACGATAAAACACGTGGAACATGTGTGCGAAGACGGCCAGAACCATCAACTGCGCCGCCAAACGGTGCAGGTTCCGCAGAAAGACGCCGTTTGATACGACGAAGCGGAGATCTTTCATGTCGCGATAAGCCTGCGGCGTAGCGGGGTGGTAATAAAACATCAAGAGGATTCCCGTGATGGTCAGGATTGCAAAGAGCAGAAAGGAGATCGAACCAAGATAATAAGTCGCGCGTACGCGAAGCGATTTCTCCCGCACTTTGACGGGCAAAAAGTGCAGGAAAAGATTGCCGAAGACGGCGACGCTGCGCGTGCGATTGGTGAATGCCGGTCCCCGCCGGAAGATAGATTTCCAAACGCGGGTATTGCGCAAATGCGTAAGCGCCTGTTGGAATGTGGATGTGGCCATTGTCCGCCTACGCCCTCAAGACCTGATTGGCGCTGATTGTTTCCAACTTATCGACTTGTAGTTCGCCGTCCGGCGTTAACAGAATCGAGAAATGCGGCAGCGGCCGCGGAGCCGGGCCTTCGATTTTCGTTCCGTCGGATTGAAATTTGCTGCCGTGGCAAGGGCAAGCGATCTGTTTCGATTCAGGTTTCCACTGCGTGATACAGCCGAGGTGCGTGCATACGGCGGAGACGGCATAAAATCCATCGGGTGTGCGGACGATGTACACCTGCTGATCGGGAAGATAGGTCACGGTGTTGACCGGGTAGAGATCGGGAGCGCCAGCCCGGAATTTCGTGGGCGGCTCGAACAAGACATTGGGCTCCAGGTAGCGATAGGTGACAATCGCCGATCCAGCGGCCGCGATGCCCAGCGCGGCGAAAGTGATCTCATTCAAGAAATCGCGGCGGCTCACACCCGCAGCGCTCGCGTTCGCCATTTCTGCGGCATTTCCCGGCTTGCTGGAGTCAGTCATCGGTGCAGCATGACCTCCTCGATGTGAACCAGATTCGGCGGGCGATCGAATACCTCAAACGATTCCATAGTGATGGTGTGTGCCGGACAACGCTCGGCGCAAAGTCCGCAACGAATGCAGATCGTCTCGTCCTTCACCATCACTGAACCTTCGACCGCGTCGAGTTCACCGGCGTCAAGATGCTGCAGCGTGCCCGGGTAATAGGCGCTATTTTCCTGCAATTCGCGCTTGGTCTGGTCTGAGAATTCAAATTGACTGAGCGGCACCAGGCGGAGGCAATTCTCCGGGCATACATCGACGCAGCCGCCGCACAGAATGCATTCCGTGCCTTCCGCTTCGTTGCCTTCGAAGATCGTGTTGATCCAGCATCGCAGGCAGCGCGATGCCTCGAGGCGCGCTTGCTCCTCCGTGAAGCCGGATTCCACTTCGGTGACGCCGGTCCGGCGGTCGATCGGGATGACGGGAACGGCGAGGCGCGAGTATTCGTCGTAGTTGGCCGCCATTTCGTGGTGGTCGAGAATGGTGATGAGAACGTGTTTCGGCTTGGGCTTCCACTCCTCGCCTCGCAGGTAACGATCGATTCCTTCCGCAGCGCGCTTGCCATCGGCCACCGCACTGATGATCAAGCGCGGCCCAAAGGCAATATCTCCCGCCGCAAATATGCCGGGAGCAGTGGTGGAGAGCGTTTCGGGATCGACTTTCAGGATTCCCTGTCGCGTGATCTCCACCCCGAGTTCGGGAGTCAAGAAGGAAACATCGGAGGTCTGGCCGATTGCAAGAATTGCGGTGTCGCAGGGGATGACCGACTCCGAGCCCGCTTCGAACACAGGATTGAACCGGTGATTCGCGTCGAAGACCGAAGTGCATCGAATGGACTCGAGCCCGCTCAGTTTTCCGTTCTTGCCAACGAATTGCTTCGGCCCAAGCGAGGGATGAATTTTCAGGCCTTCCTGCAGGCCTTCTTCCACTTCCTCGCCAAAGGCGGGCATCTCTTCGCGAGATTCGAGACACACCAGATGGACTTCCCTGGCGCCCATACGCAGCGCCGCGCGCGAAACGTCCATCAATTCCTTCATGGCCACGCTCATTTCGCTTTCATTCAGGCTATCGGGCAGCAGCGAACTGCTCAACGCTTCGAGCGTCAATTTCTGCTGCTGCCTCAGCGCCGATCGCGCCACGTCAATCGCGACGTTTCCGCCGCCGATTACCACTACCCTTTTGCCAATGGAGAAGCGGTAGCCGAGATTGACGTTGAGAAGAAAATCGATTCCTTTGACGACGCCGTCCAGATCGTTGCCGGGGATCGTGAGATCCCGGCTGCGGTGCAAACCAAACGCGAGCAGGACGGCTTTGTAGCCTTGCGCCCGCAGATCGGCAATCGTGAAGTCCTTTCCCAGACGTACGTTCAGCCGCAACTCGGGTCCGAGATCGAGAATTTCGCGGATCTGGGCCTGCAAGACGTCGCGCGGCAAGCGGTATTCGGGAATTCCCAGGTGCAACATGCCGCCGGGAATCGGCGCTGCTTCAAAAACAGTCACGGCGTAGCCGAGCAAGGCCAAATCGTGCGCAGCGGAAAGTCCCGCGGGACCTGATCCGATCACGGCGACTTTCTCGGGACGCGTCACAAGTGGTTTTTCTGGAAACACATCGATCGGATTGCGCGATTCCGGGCCGTGGCGCTCGGTCAGAAAGCGCTTGAGAGCACGGATCGAAATCGCGGAATCGAATTTTCCGCGACGGCAGTCGGTTTCGCAGGGGTGGCCGCAGACCCGGCCGCAGATGGAGGCAAAAGGATTCGGCTCGCGCGCATAGCGATACGCCTCCTCATATCGCCCTTCAGCGATAAGAGAGACGTACCGCCCGGCTTGAGTGTGGACTGGACAGGCTTTCATGCACGGGAAATTCGACTCCAGCCAGTCCAAGTCCACTAACTTTGTGCGTAGCTCCAAACGCGCGATCCCCGAATTCGATTCGCTACTTCTTAACGGTCACGTCGACACTCGTCGAAGCGCCAGCCACCGTAATGGACTGCGTCGTGGGTTTGCCGTCTTCGCTCCACGTTTTCAGCGTATAAGTGCCCGGTGGAACGTCTTTGATTTCGAACGCTCCGTCCTTATCGGTGACAGCAAAATAGGGCGTGGCAACAATCACGATGTAGCCCGACATTTCCGGATGGACGTTGCAGAGAAGTGATGCTACACCCGCATCGTTGAATTGAAACCCTTTTTTCTCACCCTTCGGCCACGTTCCCAAATTGTGCGCGAGCTTCTTGTTGCCGCTGATCGACGGCCAGTAAACATTGTGGCCGACGGGATCGCTATTGAGGAAATCTACCGTGGTGCCTTGCAGAACGACCGTGACGCGAGGAGAAAAGGTCATTTTGCGCTGATCGATAGTTACGTGCTGCGAAGGTGGATCGAATTTCTTCCCCGGAATCGTGTCGATATAAACGGCGATGCTATCCGCCGAGCGCAGGCCCTGCACCTCGACTTTGCCTTTTACGTCCCCCGCCCAGGCCAGGCCGGCCAGGAACAACGCGCCAAGGAAAATCGCCCCCGCTAGTATTGCTCGCTTAACATTGCTCATCCTTATCTCTCCTCTCAAAATTAGTGCCGGTCTTGCGGGACCGGAGTCATTCGACGATCTAGAACAGGAAATCCGTTCCAACCACAAATCCGTTTGCGCGGAAGGTGCTGTTCGAGTCCGGCACTGGCTGTTCGAAGCGGCGCTGATACTCAAATTCGAGCTTGAGGTTCGCGCGTACGAGCACCTGAATTCCAGGACTGAACCGATTCCGCGTATTGTTGCTCGAGAGTCCATTTTGAAAATCCGTCGGCGAATTGACGACGTCGTAGCGCATCAAGCCGATGAGCCAAGGATACGCCCAATACTCGGCTTCAACGAAGCCACCTGCAAATGTTACGGGTGTCGCCGAGACGAACTCCGTTCCGCTGGCATTGGGAATTACGTTTGTGTCGTGGCCGAACATTCCCAGTCCCCACAGTTCGAACTTGCGGTACTTAAACCGGAAATCTCCACCGGCGCGATAAAACGGCTCGTGAATCGTAGGCAGGCCCGGAAATAGGGACTCGCCGACGTTGAGCGCGTTGCGACCGTAGTAACCGAACGCGCCAAGAGTGAGTGAAGAGTGGTCACGCGGACCTGTTGGCCCGGAGGCCTGCACCTGACTGCGGACACTGGAATCCCGCTCGAGATTGAATCGCTGCGAAACGCGCGACGTAAACATCCTTTGGAATTGCGCACGGCCGGGCTGTCGTTGTTGCCGTTCACGATGGCCACCGACCACGTGAAATTCCCGTCGTTCGGGTATCCGCCGAATTCAATGCCTCGCTGCGGAACGCCGAACATGAATGGGTTACTGGTGGTGCAAGGAGTGCCAACCGGAGCCAGTGCGCACAGCGCCGGATTCGCAAGCGAAACGCTTGCCTGGTCGTAAATGTCATAGTCCGAGAGATTGATCGTGCGCGCTTGTGTGAAAGGAAGATCCAGTTCGAATTGCCCGAAGCGAACGTTTAGCGCGTCCTTGGGAAGATGCAGATAGTGCCCGATGTCGTTCGCCTTGATGTATCCGTCGCCCAAGCCGCCGTCTGCGCCGGATCCGCCTGTGGAGATATCGTCATCAATCCAGAATGAAATGTTGGGCCCAAAGCTCCCTGCGGAAATTATTGTGAACGTGTTGGGCGCGAAGAGATCGGTTCGCGGCGTGAATCCGGCCGCCAACGGGATTTTGCTGTTGACTTGAGCGAAGCCGGAATATCGAAACGCGATTGGCAGATTTCCAGGCAGCTCACCCGGATAAAGCGCGTTGGGGAACGCTTCTTTTTGGGCTTTGGCGCCGAGCAGAACCGGAGGCTCCTTCACGAAAGCATCATCATCTTTTGGAAACTTGAATCCGTTCATCTTAAACGCCCGGCCGAAATCATTGAGCTCGGGGAAATTGCTGTGGCACGTCGCACAAGAGGTCTGGTACTTGCGCGAGAACGCGGGGATCGCCTTGGCCCGCGGTGCCGTGGCCATGAGCCAGATGATGGTCCCTGCGGCAACTAGACTTAGGCTTAGGCCAACATCGATCCTTCGTCCCTTCATCACTTCCCCCTGAGCGCCCCTCTCGCTAGCCGTAGGAATCTGAAGGGCTTGCAATTTACATGAGGCCGATTAAGCGCTTCTCACCAGCACCTTGCGATGACGCAAATCACACCACGATGTGACGTTGGTCACAGGCATTCAATCGTGCCCCCTCACGGACGCCTTCGCGCCTCGAATGCTCGCTCAAGCCCCATGACCAGAGCCGCCGCCCCATTCTGCGCTAGATGCCAAGCTAGAAAGAACAGAGCGTCCGGTCAGGCGTCGCTCGCTGAACGCGGAGAGGAAAGGTCAACCGAAGTCTCGAGACATAGCCTCGGCGACGGTGAAAATCCTTCGCTCTTGAAAAACGCAACCAGATCGAGGTCGTCCCAGTCCACTTCGGTGCGCAGCGTCGAAATCTGCAGCGCGCCAAGATTGATGCGCAGTTGACGCATCATCGCTTTGCCTACGCGGTGGCCGCGATAGCGCGGATCGACGCCAATCGCATCAAGCGATGCCGTTGGCTCGACGACGCCGTATTCACCGTAGTACAGCGAACCGATCAGGAAACCCACCACGCGCGCGTCCAGTTCCGCGACGAGCGAAATCTGCAGGCTTGCCTGCCCGATCGCCCTCTGCAGCATCAACTCGAAATAGGTCGGCCGGCGCCTACCCGTGGAGAGGGCGTCAATCGCTACGATCGCATCGAGATCGCCCTCGCGCATCGCGCGGACGAGAATCGCGTCCGTGTCTAGAATCCCTGGTTCCAATTCACGTTCGGTAGCCATTGTTTCGTCCTCGCTTTTCATGTCGCGGTCAATTCTGCGGTTCCGTGCGGCGCGACAGGACGCGATGCCGGAAGCCGCCCCAGAGCGCCGCGCCCAATGCGCCCGCGAAAATTGAATGTGGATGGGTCAACACCTTGATCGCTGCCCCTTCTTCGCGCGCTCGTTCCTCGAGCGCCTCAGCCAAACCGACATCCATTGCCAAGCCGCCCGTAATCGCCACGGGACTTTCCGCACCGATCGCACGCAACAGCTTGATGTACCGGCCTGCCATCGATAGGTGAATCCCCTTCAGAATGTCTGAGGTCGAAATGCCGCGGCTGACCATATTGATTACGTCGGTTTCCGCGAGCACGGCGCAGATGCTGCTCACCACTTGAGGATTTTTGGCGCGGAGAGACGTCTCGCCCACTTCTTCGAGGGCGATGCCGAGGTATCGCGCTACGTTTTCTAGAAATTGCCCGGATCCCGAGGCGCACTGGCTGGTCATACGATACGCAAGGACGCGGCTCTGCGAATCAATCAGCATCGCGCGGGCGTGCAGCGCCCCGATGTCGAGCACCGCGTGCGCTTCCGGCATCAGAAATTTCGCACCGCGCGCGTGCGTGGTCATCCCGTAAAAATGGCCGCGCCGGAAATCCACCAACTCGCCTTCGCCCGTGCTCGCAATGTAGGCGAGATCGCCGGCCGCGATGCCTGCCTGCTCGAGCGCCACATCGAAGCCTTCATGAATTACTTTGCGCAGCTCACGCCGCCGCACGCGCTCCGAGTGCAGCGCCAGCGAGTCAGCAGCACCGTTGGCTCCCATCCGCACAATGGCAATTTTCACCGCGCTCGAGCCAACGTCCACGCCCGCGGTTTCGATCGTCGCGATGTTCTCCGTCGGCCGCGTTGCAATCGTCGCACTCATGCCGCCTTGCGCTCCGCTCGCTGCGCAAACAATGCCGCTCCCAGCGCCCCGGTATATATCGATTCTGCCGAAATGTTGATCCGGCGCTCGCCGTAGTTCTCTCGAACCAATTCTTCGAGCGCTGCGACGGCGGCTGGATTGCGCGCGACGCCTCCTGTGAAGGTGAATTCATCGGAAACACCGCCTGAGCGCGCCAGCAGCGACATCGCGCGCAGGATAATCGCGCGATGCAGCCCCGCGAGAATGTCCTCGCGATTCTGTCCGAGCGAAAGCCTCTCGCGCAGCTCCGCTCCCGCAAAGACGGTGCACGTGCTGTTGATTTTCACGCGGCACGAACTCTGCTGCGCGAGCGGCCCAAGCTCATGCAGCCCGAGGTTCATCTCGTCGGCGATGTAACCGAGATAGCGCCCGCAACCTGCTGCGCAGCGGTCATTCATCTGAAAACTCGTTACGATTCCTTGTGAGTCCACTTGAATCGCTTTCGTGTCCTGGCCGCCGATATCGAGCACGGTTCGCGTGGAGGGAAACATCGCGTGCGCGCCGAGACCATGGCAAAGAATTTCGCTTCGAATCTGCTCTTTCGGAAACGGCAGGCGCTGCCGCCCATAGCCCGTTCCAACTGTTCCCGCCACGACAAGTTGGGTCGAGCGCGCAGCTTCCACCGCGCGGCGCACCTCCGCGCCGTATTCTTGCAGCGCCTTGCCTGCCGTTGCGAGGGTTCGCTCGAGCGCGCTCCCGATGTGTTGTGCGAACGCGTTCCCACTCGAGGTGTTTTCGACAACGAGTATCGCGGCATCGAACAGCGCGCAGAGAGTGTCGAAAGGAATGCTCCTCGGGTCGCCCAATCGCTCGGCAAGGTTCATATAATCGGCCGCTGCGAGATCGCGGAAGAAATCACTCTTCCGCGTGGCCAGCGGACCGAAGTGCACCACCGCACGCTCTCGCAGTGCAGCCAGGATTTTCTCGAGAACCGCGTCCAGCTCTTTCTTATGCTCGCGGTGCCGTGGAGTTTCCGCCTCGTCTCGCAGCACCCGCGCCAGCACGTCGAGCCGCTCGAGATGCTGCTCCATGCGGAAATTGCGCACTAAGTCCGAGAGGAAACCCTTCTGCAAGTGAGACACCGCCGGATTCGATTCCAGAGCCTGGCGCAGCAGCGCGAGCCGCGCCTGGATGAATGCTTCCTCACGCGCAATCTCGCACGCAACATCGTAATTGCTGCGGCTGTTCGTGATGCCTCTTCCGATGATGGCGCCGGCTTCAGTCAGGACGACAGCCTTCGTCGTTGTTGAGCCCAGATCGATGCCGACGTAAACGAGGATTTCGCTCATACCGCGCTCCCAGCGGAGCGCCTCTGCTCGATCATTTGCAGGTAGCTTTCAATCCGGTTCTTGATGTTGGCCGCCGAGAAATAGCGCGGGTCAACAAGATCGCTTTCGATGAAGCCGCCCGGCACGCCGGTGCGCTCTTCCAGTTGCCGCAGCATCAGCAATTGCCCGACGCTGAAGGAATTGCAGCTCTTTACGCTGTTGATCATGAATCCGTCGGCGTGGTAGTCGCGGATATATTTCTCGAGAAGATTGACACGCGTCGGCAATCCAAGATTCGTGTAACAACCCATGCAATATTCGGCGAGAGTTTCGAGAGGGTGATTTGGATCGTGACGAAATCCACGATCGTAAAGGCCGCCGACCTTGGTGTACGAGCTCGCCACGATCACAGCGCCTTCTTCATAAAACATCTTCCAGAACTCGCGGAAGCTGGTCCAATTCGGCGGCCCTTCGACCACCAGCCGGTAGCGCTCCCGTGCCATCCGGCCTTCCGGCACAATGGGACCCAACCCCGCGCTCAACCGTTCGGCCACTTCCGCGCGAAGCGCGCGGTAATATTCCACGCCCTCCGGAGTGCCGCGAAACGCGGAGAACATCGGGCCGATGTAAAAGACGCCGCCGAAATAGGCGTCGATGGGCGAAGGAATGTTCTTCGCGCTCTCGAGCACCCAGACCAAATCATCCTCGGCTTGCGCCGAGAGCCGCAATTTCTCGCGCAGGCGGTCTTCGTCGAATCGCCGCCCGGTCACTTCCTCGAGCTTCGGGATCACCTCGGTCCGGAGCTGCTTCACGATGTAGTCGCGGTGGTGCGGCTGAATGATGCCTTCGCTCTGATACGGTACATGTAGCATCGCCACCGGGCAGTCGTATTCCTCGCGCAACAGCTCGAACCATTTCATAAACGTGAAACAGCCGGTGTAGGAGAGAAGCAGCAAATCGGGCTTGGGCAGTTTTTTGCCGGTCGGCCCGATATTTCCTTTCTTCAACATTCCGATGTCGCACTTCACATACGTGCAGACGTCCTCGCTGTGCCCGTGCTTTTCCGCCTCGGCGATGTAGTCACCGGAAAGCTTGCGCATTCCGGATTGCAGAGCGTTGATCTCGGGCAGGACCGGCAGAACGTCGAACGCGCGCATCAGTTCCGTCAAGTTGCCGGGCACAAACGTGTAAACAACCTTGCGCCCCGTTTCAGGCGCTTCGGAGAGAGCGTCATAATGCGCGGCGATCATCTCCTTCTGCAATTCCATGCTGCGTTCTTTCTGAATCTCGGCAACTACGCCTGATTTCGCGGTGCTCATACTTCGCTCCAAAGCCGGATCGAGTCGGAGAACGTGCCCGCCTGCTCACGGATCACGGCAAATTGCCCCGTATCTTCGGAATATTTGAATTGCGTGTGCGGAATTCCTGCAGCGTCGAGAGCAGCGACGAGCATCGGCTGGTCCAGCAGAGCAGGATCGCAGAAACTCGCGGCGCAGAAGATCGCGCCTTCGGCGCGGTTGCGGCGAACCGATTCGACGAGCCATTTTCCGCGGTGTCCGAGAGGTTCGTATCTCGATGCGTTTGAAACGCTCTGCGTGAGGAACGCGTTGGCCAGCGTTTCAAGCGGGTCGCCATCGAGCGGCACGTCGCCCTTAAGCCAGCGCAGCCCGAGCATCCAATCGTCGTCGACAACCCAGCATCCGGCGCGTTCGAGCGTGATGAGCAAACCGAGTGGAGGCTGCTCGCAGAACATCCCGACTATAACGACGCGGCTTTGATCCTGCTCGCGGCGTTCCTCTTCGAGAGGCGCGAGGCGCATGTACTCGCGCAACATCTCGGTGTGTGATTCGACCGGCAGTATGTTTCCCGCGCGCAGAACGAGGTACAGCTCGGACGCAGGAAACAACCACGGTTCCCGGCTACGCGCTTCGTAGAGCTCTCGAATCGCGCGCCGATGCTCGTTGTACAGGGCGATGCTGTGCCGCAGGGCATCGTCGGTGACCGGGCTGCCCGCGAGCCGCGTGAGATCGTCACGGAGGGCGCTCAGTTCCTGGTGCCAGAATCGGCCGCCCGCTGCGGGATCGTAATTCTGCGGAACATCCATGTAGCGAACGTAGCGGTCCGGAAACAGCATCATCCACATTCCCGAAAGATTTCGTATCACATCGCAAATGGAGGGAAACAGCATCCCGTCGAGCGCATCGAGACGGTGCGAGAGAGCCAGCTCGATCGTGCTGCGCGGAATGTGGCAGATGTAGCTCTGGAAATACGCGTCGCCGCGAACAATTTCCAGGCGATCGCCGCCGCCCATGACTCCAACCGGCAACATTCCCGCTGCATGGATCAGCTCGCGCGGGACGTAAATCGGCATGTGCCCGATCGCTTTGCGACCGGGCACCTCTACCTTCCACGCCCGCACTGCTTTCAGGTCTAAATCTTCGTAGAGAGCTTCGGCTCGGCCGATGAGTGCGCCGAGTTCGGGCCGCAGATCTGGCTTCGACGATTGCGGAAGCGATGGTAGAAAGAAACTCATTTTTCCGCCTTCGCAGTCTCCGCCACCCACGGAGCAATTTCGCGCACGAGCTCTTCGTTCCAGCGCGCGCCTTCGGCCAAGAGCCGCCGCAGGAGCACGAAATCAACTTCACGGTGATCGCGTGAGCCATAGTGGAATGCGCGGAAGCCGGCGTTCGCTTCGGTCATCATGTTTAGCGCGAGCCATGCGCGATTGGTTTCCATGTTGCGGTCCCAATGTTCGAGCTTGTGCTTGCGAAGGCTCTCGATAGTTTTAGTAAGGCAGTCCGGCATGGTGTAAAGCAGCTTCGTGCAAAGTTGTTCGACCGCCTCGTCGAGCAGCGCAAAATCAACAGTTCCGCGCTTCACCAACTCCTTGCCCCGTTCGTACTCTGCTCCGTTCTTCCATTCCCCGAGAGCGACTCGTCCGTATTCATCGAGCATCCGCTCCGTGACGACCATCGGGTTGGCCACCCACTTGCCGTCGACCTTCAGCACAGGCACGATCTGACTCAGGCCGCCGAGCCAGTAAAAACGGTGCGCCGTCCACGGCTCGCACAGCGTGCTGCTCATCATGGCGCGCTCGACGCCCACAAACACCGGCAGAAAATCCGTGCTTCCGCCATCCGGCACTGATCCATGCTTCGGCCCGGCTTGGCTGAAAATCGCGAGATCACTCGCGATGGAAAAATCACACGCCATGCCGACTTCCTGTCCTCCGCCAACGCGCATGCCGTTCACACGGCAGACCACGGGCTTGTCGCAGTGCAGCACGGCCGAAACCATGTCGTTGAACAGGCGCATGTATTGGCGGTACTCGGCGGGAGCGCCGGCGTAGTACTCGGCGTATTCACGCGTGTTGCCGCCCGCGCAGAACGATCGCGTTCCAGCGCCGGTTAGCACGACGGCAACGCAAGCGCGGTCGTTGCTCGCTTCGCGCACGGCCAAAATGACCTCTTTGATCATGTCGGTCGTGTAGGCGTTCAGCTCCGCGGGATTGTTGAGCGTAATCCAGATGTTGTGGAGGCCTTTCACCGCGTCTCCTGCCCTGTCGTGCACGGCTCGTCGTTCAACGAGCACCTCGCGCGGATCGAATGACGCTGTGAGATTGTGATTTTTCACGGAGCTTCTCCTTTACTCACGCGTGGGCCGACCCGTTCGGGACGAGCACCACCCGGCGCTTTGTCGCGTGCTTCGCGACCGCGTCGAAAATCACCGGCGCATCTTGAAGGCGATGCCGCTCAATGAACGGCTCGATGGCCACTTTTCCTTCAAGCACTAGCGCGAGCGCCGCAGGATATTGATCCGGCGGGCAACCCCAGTTGCCGCGCGCGGTAGCATCGAAAGCCATCAGATTCGATAGCCGAACTTCGGCTCTTTCTGGGGTATATCCCACGATGGCCAGATACGCTCCATGGTCCAGTAGCGCAAATGCTGTCGCCTGGCCAGCCGCCGTGCCGCTCATCTCGAAAATTTTGCGACCGATTCCCCGGCGCCCGCTCTGCTTGACGAACTCACGCACGGCGGATTTGAGATCCTTTTCGTGACATTCGCGGGCATTCAGCGCCAGCGACGCGCCGTATTTCATCACCAGCTCGAGGCGTTCTGCATCCACGTCAATCGCGATTACCGCGGCTCCACGCGCCGCCGCCAACTGCACGCCAAACCCACCGATGCCACCCGCGCCAATAATGATCGCGACGTCGTCGCTCCCGAGTTCGGATCGCCGGATCGCTTCGAAAGGGGTCGTGACCGCGTCAGCGAGCACCGACAGCGCATCGAGTGAAATCCCAGCCGGAAGCTTTTCTGGAACGATGCACAGACCGCGTGCCGGAACGCGCACGTGCGTCGCGAAGCCACCGTCCGCGTCATTGCCGGGCATGAATTGCGCACGGCAAATCGTAGATTTCCCCGCTACGCATGCAGCGCACTTCCCGCACGGGATAACCGCAGGTACGATCACATTCTTGGAGAGCCACACTTGCGCGTTTAGTCCGGCCCTCACGACTCGCCCGGCAATTTCGTGCCCGAGAATCAGAGGTAACGGATGCCGCGTTGGAACACCCCCGCATGCGTAGCCGACATCGGTGTGGCAGATTCCGCATCCGGCCACTTGCACCACCACCTCGTCGGAGCGCGGTTCGAGTTCAAGAGAATCGGTGAAATGGAGCGGCCGATTTGGTTCGGCCAGCTTGTACCCAAATGCGTCGATTTCGTTCATGACCCTTTTTTAACCTTTTGTTCAAATCGATTTCGCGCCAGTCGGAGCGGGCGGAGGGCCTGCAGCCTGATGGTTTTGGCTAGGAAGCTCACCCGCCGCCGATCCGGGTGCCTGCCATTGCGGCTCGCGCTTTTCCAGGAACGCCCGAATCCCTTCCACCGCATCAGGCTCGCGCATCAGTTTGTCGAGGTAGATTCTTTCGAGCAGTGGCAGATCCTGCTCCAAAGCGCGCAGCACTGGAAGTCGCGCGGCGGCTGCTGCATGGCGCAGCGCCGCTGCCGACCGCAGTTCGAAATCCGATGCGAGCCAGCGCTCCAGCTCTCCGTCTAGCTCGCCGCCTGCGGCCAGTCGCGAGACCAAGCCAGACGCAGCAAGGTCTTTCCCGCAGTATGTATTGCCGGTTAGAACGATCTTGCTCGCCCAGCCCGATCCCGCCTTCACCGGCAGCAGCGCAGACGCCGCCGGAGGGAAAACGCCAAGTTTGATTTCTGGGCAGCCAAACTGCGACGTCTCTTCCGCCAAGATCAGGTCGCAGGCCAGCGCCAACTCGAATCCTCCGCCGAGGCAATGTCCTCGCACGGCAGCGATCGTCGGCGCGGGCGCGTGCGCCACCGCAATCAGAAGCTCGCGAAATTGCTTCAGCGTCGACTCGATCTCATCCGGCAGGTGCTCGCGCACGCTCGCGCCATAGCTGAAATTCGGTCCCTCCCCCTTGATGATGATTACCTTTGGATTCGCGCCTGGTCGAAGCCCATTTAGGGTCCAGTCGAGATCCCGCATCATCTCGCGATCGAGGATGTTAGCCTTGGGAGCACCCAGCACCAGGGTCGCGACCTGTCCATTGCACGAGAGTTCGAGTCTGGCTCGCCGTAAGTCCAAGCGCACGCCTCCTCTGCCGACGGTGCCTGCAACTATGCGCCATCTGGGCGGATTCTCTGTGACAGAGATCACGCACCCCTGTGACGGCGCACCGAATCGCGCCGTGCCGATCGGTCGTGCTAATCGTAAGAGAGATACGCAACAGAGTTCGTCCCAATCAATCCGCCCAGCCGGGTGGAGATCGAACAAGATCGATCAAGACTAAAATCGTCAGAGTTGCAGAGGTCGCCCCTGCGCGGATTCGCCTGACCGCACGCGTTAGGCGAAGTAGCAGAAAAGGCCTTCACGAGCTCGAGGAATGACGCCGATCGCCAATAACAGGAGGAGCCGCGGTTTGAAAGCGCAACGATAACGGGGGCACCCAGACAGATCGTGAGCGCGCCGCAAATCGCACACAGAGTTTATCGCGTGAGATTGAAAATCCCTCTCAGTTCAATTTTCTCGGACGAACTGCCTACCAGAATGGAGAATTCTCCAGGCTGAGCTGTCCATTGTTTGGTGGTGACGTCGTAATAGGACAATGATCTGCGGTTCAGTTTGAGCGTCACCCGCTTTGATTCATTAGGCTGAAGGAAAACCTTTGCGAACCCTTTCAACTCTTTGACGGGACGCGGAACCCGAGAGTGTGCATCTCCGACATAGAGTTCCGCGACTTCGGCGCCAGGGCGCGCGCCGGAGTTCTTGATCTCGAACGAAACTGCGACGGAATCAGGATCCGCTCCGGCCACAGGGGAGACGCTCAGATGGCTGTATTCGAAATTCGTGTAGGAGAGCCCATAGCCGAATGGAAATAGTGGCTTCGTCGCAGAGCGATCGTAGCCGCGATAGCCCAGGAAGACCCCTTCGGCGTAGGCGACCTTCTTTTCTCCCGCGTGAGGGTAGTAGCTCTTGAATGTTGGGTTGTCTTCCCAGCGTCGCTCGAAGGACGCGGGAAGCTTGCCTGACGGGTTGGCGTCACCGAAAAGAATTTGGGCGAGTGCGTCTCCCCCTTCCTGGCCGGGATACCAACCGTGAAGAATCGCTGGGACCGCATCGATCCAGCTCGTCATGTCAACATTTCCGCCAGCGGTTATTACGACAATCA
The DNA here is from genome assembly GCA_963841235.1 of uncultured Acidobacteriota bacterium. Taxonomy (GTDB): domain Bacteria; phylum Acidobacteriota; class Terriglobia; order Acidiferrales; family UBA7541; genus Palsa-147. The sequence goes on from CAWJBU010000012.1 coordinate 96,065, forward strand.
CATTCTTGTTCACGCTGGAAATCTCGCGGATCAACTGATCCTGGCCGCTGGGGAGATGAAACGTGCGGTCCGCGCCTTCGGATTCTGTCGAAGGATCGAATCCGACGCAAAGAATGACGGCGTCGGCACGCGCGGCGAGGGGCTTCGTCTCGCGGCCGATCCCATACTCCGCGGGAATGATTCCGAGATGTACCGCCGCACTGCCCTCTGCTTCGAAGTATTCCAATCTAATTTTGTAGGCGCGCCCGGCTTCGAGCGGCCGCGTGGCCAGATCGAGCGTTTCGCTGTGTCGCTGCCAATCGTCCACGATGCGCTGCTCATCGAGGTAAAGCCGCACGCCATCATCCGCGGAAACATAGAATTTGAAATCGCCGGATTTCTTCGGCACGTAGTAGCCCGTCCAACGAGCGGAGAAATGATCGACGGGCCCATCCGGCCGGTAGCTGCTATCACCCCAATCGAAATCTACGCTGGGATCGGTGCGCACGAGCGCCGGAGCATTCTCAAGGTCTTGATTATCGAAATACTCCGCGTGCAAGCCTTTCTCGCCGCCGCTCGGCTCAGTGCGAAACTCGGTTTGCGCCACCACTTCGCCGACAGGAATTGCATCGGCTGCATGAAGAACTTTTGCGCCGCTGCCGAGATAATTGCTCACGCCTTCGAAATAGCTTACGGAATTGAACGGGGTAACAAGCGAACTTCCACCCCCGCCGATGACCGCAGGATAAGCGTCCGGGCCAATCACGGCGATCGTTTTGACAGTCCGTTTGTCGAGAGGAAGAATGTTGTGATCATTTTTCAATAGGACCATGCTGCTCTCAGCTTCTTCGAGTGCGAGCTTGCGGCCTTCCTGGCTGAGCACTGGGATCGAGGGATCGGTCTGGTCGCGATCAAAGAAGCCGAACTCGATGGCTTTCCGCAAAATCCGGCGAACTTTGTCGTCAATCGTCGCCACCGTCACTTTGCCCATTTGAATCGCCGGCAGCAGCGTGGCGCGATTCATGAAGACGGCCGATGGCATTTCAAGATCGAGGCCGCCATTGGCAGCGGCTACGCCATCATGTGTCGCGCTCCAATCAGACATGATGATTCCATCGAACCCCCATTCCTTCTTCACGACTTCATTATTCAGATAGGCGTTCTCGGTCATGTGCACGCCGTTCACGAGATTGTAGGAGTCCATGATCGCGGCGAGATGGGCTTCTTTGATGGAGGCTTCGAACGCGGGCAGATAAATCTCGCGGAGAGTGCGCTCGTCGATGTCCGAACTGATAGTCTGGCGGTCGTATTCCTGATTGTTGGCTGCGAAATGCTTCGCCGTGGCCATCACGTGCTGCGACTGGATGCCTTCGATTTCGGAGACGGCGATTCGCGAGGCGAGAAAGGGATCTTCGCCGAAGTATTCGAAATTCCTCGCGCACATGGGCGCGCGGTAGATATTCATTCCGGGACCGAGAATGATATGAACGCCGCGGGCGCGAGCGTCGCGGCCCATCATGACTCCGACGCGCGAGGCGAGATCGGTATCCCAGGAAGCGGCCAGCGCGATCCCCGCGGGATATGCGGTTGTCGGGCCGTAATCGTGCACACCCAGAGGACCATCGGACATTTTCAGCGTGGGAATCCCGTGGCGCGGAAACGAATGCGTATACATATTCGGGATGCCACCGATCAGGTCAATTTTCTCCTCGAGAGTCATGCGGCTGAGAATCGCCTCGACGCGTTGTTCCGAATCCAGCGCTGCGAGACGCTGTGGTCCGAAGAGTTGGGGGACACTCCCGGCAAATATCAGGACGAGGGCTAGTCTGAGGCCTCGCATGGCGATCTTAAATCCTCGAATCGTGCGGCGCCTGCCTGGCGGTTCGCGGATGACAATTCTATCGGAATGCGGGTCTGAGTTCAGCGGAAATGTAAGTAGGGAAAGAAGTTATTCTGCCGCGGGATAGCTCGGCTAAGCCGGATCTTTTATCTAAACTTCATCGAACCGCTCCGCCTTCGCATGTGCCGACCTGGCTCGTGAGCACGCCTGCGCTTTACGTGTGACGCCCGTCACACCCGGCTGTGTGATGAGGCACAGATAATGTTGCCGGGGAGACCCAGAATGCAGGAGTGAGAGCTGGAGGAGTCCGGTCATGAATATCCCCAATGTTCTCTTCATCTCACCGAATCGGCTCCCACGCTCCGGCTCAAGCGCCTGGTGCGCTGCCGGTCTTTCTGCATCTGCGTCGGCGGCCGCGGGTTGTGCGGCAGGAGGTTCGACCGGAGGTACGCCGGATCGCGTCGCGGGGCTCTGGGGAATTGTCCACGGGAAAGGGGAACGAACGTGAGTTCCTGGGAGACCGAATATCGCAGTAGGTTGCAGTCGGCTGATGTGGCGTTGCGCGCTGTGCAATCGGGAATGCGCGTCTATATCCAGCCGGGTTGCGCGGAGCCCGAGACTTTGGTGGAAGCGCTGCTGAAACGCGCTCCCTTCGTTCGCGACGTCGAAGTGGTCCACTTGCTCACGCTTGGATGCGCGGACTATGTGGCGCCGGAAATGGCGGGACACTTCCGGCACAACGCGTTTTTCATCGGCGGCAACGTGCGCGCTGCGGTGAACGATGGCCGCGCGGACTACACGCCCGTGTATCTGAGCGAGGTCGAGGAACTCTTCGAGAGCGGGGCCATGCCGCTGGACGTGGCATTGATCGAAGTTTCACCACCGGACACGCACGGCTTCTGCTGCTTTGGAGTGGGCGTGGATACCACGCTGACCGCGGCGAGATGCGCGCGCCATGTGATCGCACAAGTGAACGATCAGATGCCGCGGACTTTCGGCGATAGTTTCATCCACGTCAGTCAAATTCACGCGTTCGTCGACTCTTCGCGGCCGCTGTGCCAATTGCCGAAGCAGGAGATTTCCGAACTGCACGTGGCCATTGCCCGAAACGTCGCCGGACTGATCGACGACGGCGCTGTGATCCAGACCGGCATCGGCGGAATCCCCGATGCCGTGTTGCCATTCCTGATGGACCGCAAAGACCTGGGCGTGCACTCAGAACTCGTATCCGACAGCGTGATCCCGTTGATCGAAACAGGAGTGCTCACTGGCGCGCGCAAGAACTTCAAGCCACGCAAGATCATCTTGGGATTCGCGCTCGGTAGGAAGGAGCTTTTTGATTTTGTGGACAACAACCCGATCTTTGAATTCCACCCGAGTGCTTACTCCAACGATCCCACTCTGATTGCACGCAACGACAACATGGTGGCCATCAATTCGGCCCTGCAAGTCGACCTAACCGGCCAAGTCTGCTCCGACTCGATCGGGACTTATTTCTACAGCGGCATCGGCGGGCAAGTGGACTTTTTGAAGGGCGCCGCGCATTCCAAGGGCGGCAAGCCGATCATCGCGCTGCCCTCGACGGCACGCAACGGCGAGTGTCCCCGCATCGTGCCAACGCTCACAGCCGGATCGGGCGTAGTGACCAGCCGCGGGCTGGTGCGCTACATCGTCACCGAATACGGCGTGGCCAATCTCCATGGCAAGACGATTCGGGAGCGCGCCAAGGCGCTCATCGAGATTTCCCATCCGAAATTCCGGGACGAGCTGTATGAGTACTGCGAACGCACCAAGTGGCTGCAGCATCCGCAACTCCAGCCGATTGGTGAAGTGAGGTGAGTATGGCCACTACAGCACGCGGAAACGTGTTTATCAACGAGGACGAGTGCAAAGGATGCGGGCTGTGCGTCGAGTCGTGCCCGCCCCACTGCCTGGCGCTGGCGCCGGAATTGAGCGGATACGGCGTGCATCCGGCGCGCTATTCCGGCATGGAGTGCACGGGCTGCGGCATTTGCTTTTACTGCTGCCCGGAGCCTGGAGCGATTACGGTTTACCGGCTGAGGAAGCCGGCCAAGGCTGTGGAAGTAACGCAGCCGGGAGGCAGTTATGCCGCAGCTTTGTAAGGGCAACGTAGCGGTAATGAAAGGCGCTCTGCTGGCAGGCTGCCGCGCTTTCTATGGCTACCCAATCACTCCGGCGAGCGAAATTACCGAGGCCGCGGCGCTCTTTCTACCGCAAGTTGGAGGAACGTTCTTGCAGGCGGAAAGCGAGGTTGCCGCTATCAACATGGTTTACGGAGCGGCGGCTGCGGGAGTTCGCGTCATGACCGCCTCCTCGGGACCGGGTCTCAGCCTGATGCAGGAAGGCATCTCCTACATCGCCGGAGCGGAACTGCCCTGCGTGATTGTGGACGTGATGCGCGGCGGACCGGGGCTCGGCAATATCGCGCCGGAACAAAGCGACTATTTCGCGATGGTAAAGGGTGGTGGGCACGGCGATTACCACAACATCGTGCTCGCTCCGGCTTCGGTTCAGGAAATGTCCGAACTCACAACCCTTGCATTCGACCTGGCGGACAAATACCGCAATCCCGTCATCGTCCTCGCCGACGGCTTCGTGGGGCAGATGATGGAAAAGCTCGATCTGACCTACCGCGAAGCGACGCCGCCCGAAAAGCCGTGGGCTGTGAAAGGCACGCCGGAGACGCGCAAGAATCTGGTGAGTTCCATCTTTCTGGAGCCGGATGAACTGGAAGAACATCAGCGGCAGATGGAAGCGAAATATGCGCGGGCGCGCGAAGAAGAGACGCGTTACGAAGAGTACCGCACAGAGGACGCCGACGTGCTGCTTGTAGGCTACGGAATCGTTTCCCGCGTTTTGCGTTCTGTCGTGGAGGAGGCGCGCCGCAAGGGCTTGAAGGTCGGGTTATTCCGACCGATCACGTTGTGGCCTTTCCCATCGATTGCCCTATCTCACGCGGCGACGCGCGCCGGGAAAGTTCTGGTTGTCGAGCTCAGCAACGGACAAATGGTGGAAGACGTGCGCCTGGCCGTTAACGGCAAGGTGCCGGTGGAATTTTACGGACGAACCGGGGGCAACGTGCCGTCGGTGGACGAAATCTGCGCCGAATTGATGGCTCGCGCAGCATTGACCGTCTAAGTGAAGGGGACGCCCATGACCAACCAAGAAGAATTGGCAATAACAGGGCTACAGCCGGACGCCACGAACTACGAAGTAGTCCAGTCCAAGTCGCCGGTTTTCTACGAAGTCTTCGAACGCAAGTCTGATCTGCAGCACCAGACGCACTACTGCCCCGGCTGCGGGCATGGCATCGTGCACAAGTTGATCGCCGAGGCGATCGAGGATTTGAATCTGCAGGAGAAGACCATTTTCGTAAGCCCGGTAGGCTGCTCGGTGTTTGCCTATTACTACTTCGACTTGGGCAACGTGCAGGTGGCGCACGGGCGCGCTCCGGCTGCGGCGACGGGCATCAAGCGATCATGCCCGGACAAGATGGTTATCTCGTATCAGGGTGACGGCGACTTGGCGGCAATCGGCTTGGCGGAAATCGTGCATGCCGCGAATCGGGGAGAAAAAATCACAGTCATCTTCGTGAACAACGCCATTTACGGAATGACCGGCGGGCAGATGGCGCCCACAACGCTGGTCGGACAGAAGACCACCACTTCGCCGTTCGGCCGTCGGCCGGTTAATGAAGGCTTCCCCATGCACATGGCGGAACTGCTCGCGTCTCTCGAGGCCCCGGTGTACATCGAGCGCGTGGCGCTCTCCGACAACAAAAACATCATGAAAGCGCGCCGGGCGATTCGCAAGGCGCTCGAAATTCAGCGCGATGGCGTGGGCTTCTCGTTTGTCGAGATCCTCTCGCCGTGCCCGACGATCTGGGGCAAAGATCCCGTGGACGCGCGTGAGTGGGTGGAGAAGAGCATGATCCCGGTGTTTCCACTGAATGTATTCCGCGACCGCAAGCTCGAAGTCGTGGCGGACAATCCGCCGCCGCAACGGACCATCCCCGAAGTCCTGGAATTGGGCACGCAGGAAAATGCGCGGCCCCCCGCCACACCGCATCACGAGCACGGTTTCGAGCAAATGAAAATCAAGGTGGCGGGGTTCGGTGGCCAGGGCGTGCTGCTACTGGGGCAATTGCTCACCGAGATCGGTGTGCGCGAAGGCCTCGAAGTGAGCTGGCTGCCCTCCTACGGCCCCGAGATGCGCTCCGGCAGCGCCCACTGCCATGTGTGCCTCTCACGGAAGCGCATTGGCTCTCCGCTGATTTCCCAGCCGGATGTGCTCATCGCCATGAATGAAATCTCGCTGCGCAAGTTCGCAGCGGAAGTGGATGAACACGGGCTGATCCTCTACAACGGCGCGGCTCTCCCGAAGGATTTTGCACCTCCCGTGGCGCGCGTGGCGTGCATTCCAGCCTCCGAGATCGCCGACAAGCTAGGCTTCGCAAAGGCAGCGAACATCGTGCTGTTGGGAGCGCTGCTCGAAGAAACAGGGTGCCTCACAACGAAGACGGCACTGGAAACCATCGAGGCCAAGGTCAAGAAAACCTCGGTGCTCGAGATCAACCGCAAGGCGCTCGAAGAAGGGCGCCAGTTTGTGGATCAGAAGATTTGGGCGGGCCCGGAGACTCAGGCGGACGGCTTCGCTGAATAAAGACGGAAACCTCGCGGCGAGACCCGACCGACGGATTACTCCGGGCAAGACTCCAGGGATGGGCATAGATTGAGGGGAATGAAGGGGAACTGACATGTCTATTACTCCGAAAGAAGTGCGCGAATACCACGCCGGCAGCCGGCCGGGCAAGACTTCGGTCGTGCCCACCAAGCCCTGCCGCACGCAACGGGACCTGAGCCTGGCCTACACGCCGGGCGTGGCGATCCCTTGTCTCGACATCCAGGACGATCCCAGCAAGGCGTTTCTGTACACGGGCAAAGGCAATCTTGTCGCCGTGGTATCGAACGGCACGGCGGTGCTGGGTCTCGGCAACATCGGAGCGCTGGCAGGAAAGCCGGTGATGGAAGGCAAGGCGGTGCTCTTCAAGCGCTTTGCCGATATCGACGTATTCGATCTGGAAGTGGGATCGGAGAATCCCGAAGACGTGATCAAGTTCTGCCAGCTTCTCGAACCCACCGTCGGGGGCATCAATCTGGAAGACATCAAAGCGCCGGAGTGCTTCTACATCGAAGAGACGCTGCGCAAGACGATGACTGTTCCGGTGATGCACGACGATCAGCACGGCACCGCGATCATTTCTGGAGCGGCGCTGCTGAACGCTATGGAGATCGTGAATAAGCCGCTGGATAAAGTGCGCGTGGTGTTTAACGGCGCGGGGGCCGCGGCTATCGCCTCCGCCGAGCATTACGTCCGGTTGGGAGTGAAGCGCGAGAACATCTTCATGGTGGACACGAAGGGCGTGATCTACACGGGCCGCACCGAAGGCATGAATCCGTACAAAGCCCGCTTCGCTCAGAATACGAATCTGCGTACATTGGCGCAGGCCGTCGAAGGCGCAGATGTATTCGTCGGCCTTTCGGTGAAGGGCGCCATGACGCAGGCCATGCTGCGGGCCATGGCCCCGCGACCGGTGGTGTTTGCGCTGGCCAATCCGGATCCCGAAATTACTTACGAGGATGCTCTGGCAGCCCGCAAGGACGTGATCATTTGCACGGGCCGCACCGACTACCCGAATCAGGTAAACAACGTCCTCGGTTTCCCATTCATATTCCGCGGCGCGCTCGACGTGCGGGCCACCGCCATCAATGAAGAAATGAAGCTGGCGGCAACGCGCGCCCTGGCGGCGCTGGCAAAAGAGGACGTTCCTGATTCCGTGTGCAACGCCTACGGCGTCGGGCGCATCCGCTTTGGCCCGGAGTACATCATTCCGAAGCCTTTCGACCCGCGCGTCCTGGTGTGGGAAGCGAGCGCGGTGGCCCGAGCGGCGATGGAAACGGGAGTAGCCCGGCAAACTGTGGACCTCGATGAATACCGCGACCGCCTCGAGCGCCTTTTGGGCAAAGCACATGAAACCATGCGCACGGTGATTCGCAAGGCCCAGTCGATGCCACGCCGCGTTGTGTTCCCGGAAGGCGACAATGAAAAAGTGCTGCGCGCCGCTCACATCCTGGTAGATGAAAAGATCGCCCAGCCCATCCTATTGGGCAACGCGGCCACCATCCGCACCAACATGGCCAACCTGGGACTGTCGCTCAATGGCATGGAGGTGGTGGACCCCGCTGATTGGCACCGTCGCGATCACTACATTCAGATGTTCTATGAGCTACGGCAGCGGAAGGGCGTGACGCTCACCGAAGCACCCGAGCTGATTATGAACCGCAACATTTTCGGATGCATGATGGTGAAACTGGGCGACGCGGACGCGCTGGTCAGCGGCGTGACGCAACATTACCCCGATACCATTCGCCCCGCTCTGCAAGTGATCAAGCCGCGGCCTGGTCTGCACAAAGTCGCCGGGCTGTACGTGATGGTCACGCCGCACGGCGACCTTTACTTCTTGGCAGATTGCTCGGTGAATATCGATCCCACGGCGGAAGATCTGGCGGAGATCGCCACTTGCGCGGCGCAGACGGCGCGGCGGTTTGGCGTCACTCCGCGGGTCGCCATGCTCTCGTTTTCCAATTTCGGCAGCACCGAGCATCCGCAGACGGAAAAGGTACGCCGTGCCGTCGAGCTCGTCCGGTTGGCGGATCCCACGCTGATGGTGGACGGCGAAATGATGGCCGACACGGCGGTGGTGCCGGAGATCATCGAAGAGACTTACCCGTTCTCGCATCTGCATGGCGGCGCCAACGTCTTGATCTTCCCCGATCTAATTTCAGCGAACGCTTCCTACAAACTGCTCTCGCGCATCGGCGGTGCGGAAACCATCGGGCCAATCTTGATGGGCATGTCCAAGCCGGTGCACGTCCTGCCGCGCGGTGCCGGGGTGGAAGAAATCGTCAACATCGCGGCCTTTGCCGTCGTGGATGCCCAGGCGAGTTTACCGGTTGCGGAGCGGAGCGAGGTGCCTGAGCCGGTTACCGTATAAGACTGTTGCGTGGCAGCGCTATGGAGTGGGGCGCGTCGCGACACACCAATCCTCTTTGGATGTGCCATCCGAAAGAAGATTGATTACGCCCGAGCTGAATTCTTGGAATGCGCGTTCTTTGGAACGTACTCGCCGAGTGGACCGGACTTCTCCCATGGCCGCACGACCACCATATCCGGGTGTTCTCGCACGAACTTCTGAGTCATATGGCAGCTCCAGCAGACGGGCAAATCCTCTGAGAACGCTCCCGGGAGGCTCTCCGCAGGAAGTTCGTTCCACTCTTCCGTCTTACTCTCGCGGTCGAGCAGCGCGGGTTTGTGGTCGAAGTGGCTAAGGGTGTCGATTCGCTTCCCGCAATACGCGCATTTCTTTCCTGCGAACCAGTGCGAAGCGATGGACCACACGCGATGATTCTCAGGATCACGTTCGATTTGCGGGATACAGTCCTGATCGCAATCAGCTCGCTCCGGCCAGCGCGAACAGTCGCACAACTCCAGGTCGTCCCGTCCGGCTAACGAGTTTAGCGTAGCGCGCCGGAGATTCACCTTGACGGCCGCGGGCTTATGCGTTTCTGGACAGGTAATCAGCATCTCGCCCCGGAATGTCAGCGCTCCCCACACTCGCCTGGTCACGAACACGATGGCGATGGCTAGCAATGCGATAACGACATAGACCTCGGTTGCCATGGTGTCCTCCCCGCCAGCCGCCAGACACTTGCCTTCAGGCGGCGGCATTACATAACAATGTTCGACCTCGCCGGGCCTGCCGTCTGTGAAGCCCATCACCCGGAGCGGTGCCCTGCGTCACATCGCGGAAGATGAAAATCCGAACCGAATAGAGCGGGTCGCCCAGCGTATCCGCTGTCACTCTGCCCCGTGACGCCGGTCATGGCAGATTCGCGCGGAATTTCGTACACGTATTTGATGGAGGGCGGCGCGATGCGCGATCCCGCGGTGCAATGACGTACGCGAGGCGAACCAACCGCGCGAGCGCCTAAGAAGGAGGATTTATGTATAGCCGTCACATGACGTTCCAGATCAAGAAGAATGCGGTGTCAGAGTTTCCGCAGATCATTGAGAAAGAACTGCTTCCCCTGCTACGCACGCAGAAGGGCTTTTTGGATGAGGTGATCCTAGTTGCGCCCGACAAGCCGGAAGGGGTCGCCATCAGCTTGTGGGAGAAGAAGGAGTTTGCTGACAATTACACTCGGGATTTCTATCCAGAGGCGGCCAAGATCATGAACAAGTACATCGAGGGCATGCCCGTGGTGAAGACTTTCGAAGTGGGGTATGCAACGCTTCCAAAGTTCGAGAAGTTTGCCACGGTAGCGCACAACTAAGTCCCGGCATCCCTTTTTGGAGAGGGGGCCAGACGGGTCCCCTCTCTAACCTCGATCTCCCGTGAGCGGAAGATAGGAGGAGAGCCATGAAAGTCCCAGAGACGGCCTTCAAACTCGCCTTCTTCGGAATGAAGCACGAAGCCGGCGATATTATCGACTATGTCGCGATCTGCTTTTCCCTGGTGACCTCAATCCTGGCGGGCATCGTTGCCGCGCTCTGGATCGGCCATAACTTTGGCGCGCTGGCCGGCCTGATCGCCGGAATTGGATTTTACGGCCTTAGCATGATTTTATGCTCGCTCGCTCTCGTGCCTAAAAATTCCAGCTCTGAGAAATAGCATTATTCTCAGGTTGTGGAGCACAGTTCGAGCGGCGCTTCCAGGATTCGGGCGCTTCCTGCTAGGCTCCCGCCGCCGCTGCTTCGAAGGGATAGTGTCTCGTGGTGTGCTGAACGGAAACCCACTTCAGCGTTGTGAATTCCTCTAGAGCCCATCTGCCATTCAAGCGCCCCACTCCGGAAGCTTTTTCTCCACCGAATGCTACGAGCGGGTCGTCGTTGATCGTGCCATCGTTCACGTGGATCGCTCCGGAGTCGATCTGCTTTGCGAGTTGGGCGCCGAATTCAATGTTGCGCGTATGGATGGCGCCGCTGAGGCCGAACGGGCTGTCGTTCGCGATCCGAATTGCCTCCTCCGGGGTGTCGAATGGAATGACGCAGACCGCAGGGCCGAACATTTCGTCTTGAGCGATGGACATATTCGGGCGGACATCGGCGAAAATCGTGGGAGAAACGAGATTGCCCTCGGCTTTGCCTTGCAGAACTGCGCGCGCTCCTTCAGCGACGCCCTTTTGAATCTGCTTCGAGAGCGTATCTGCCTGGGCTTTATTCATGAGCGGGCCGATATCGGTTTTTGGATCGCGCGGATCGCCGACCTTCAAACCAGCCACGCGCTTCACGTACTTTTCGAGAAATTGATTGTAAATCGAGCGATGCACCAGGATCCGATTGGCGGACATGCAGATTTGTCCTTGGTGCGTGAAGCGGCTGAATACTGCCGCGTTGAGCGCCAGCTCGAGATCGGCATCCTGCAACACAATAAACGCGCTGTTTCCACCGAGCTCCAAAATTGCTTTCTTCAAGCAACGTCCCGCCACTTCGCCGATCTTCCGGCCGACTCCTTCCGATCCGGTAAACGAGATGACCCGCGGAATCGGGTGATCGATGAATTTATCGCCGAGATCGCGAATGTCCGCGACGATCACGTTCAACAAGCCCTTCGGAATCCCCGATTCTTCGAATACCTTGGCGACCAGCGTCCCGCCGGTGATTGCCGTATCATCGTGGGGCTTCAGCACCACGCCGTTACCGGCGCCGATGGCCGTCGCCACCGAGCGCATGCTCAAGAAAAATGGAAAGTTGAATGGGCTGATGACGCCGACGACGCCAACGGGAACGCGGTACAGCCTGTTCTCCTTGCCCTCAACCGCCGACGGAATGATCTCGCCGATCATCCGGAGCGGGTAGGTAGACGCCTCCTTGATGATGTTCTTGACGATGGAAATCTCGAAGAATGCCTTGAGCCCCGTGCCGCCCAGCTCCTCAATGATAATGTCCGTGATCTCGGCTTCATTTTTTTCGACGAATGCGAAAGCCTTCTCGAGTACCGACCGCTTTTCGTATGCGTTGACCCCTTCCCAGATTTTTTGCGCGGCTGCCGCGGAACGATAGGCCTCATCCAAGTCCGCCAGATTCGCGAGCTTGAACTCGCAGATTGGATTCTGGTTATAGGGATTCCGGTCGGTCAGGATTTTGCCGGCGTTGCCATCTCTCCAGGTGCCGCCAATGTATTGCTTATTCAGCGTTGCGAATGAAGTCATGAGATTCCCCTTTTTTCTGAGAAAAGTTGAACGCCATCATAATCCAGAAACCGCAGTCTTGCAGCTTTCGCCAGGCCGTTCATTCCGGCAGGTCGGGGTGGCGCGTTCGCACGTGGTAGCGGCCCGAATGAAAAATCAAGGGCTCGCCCTCGTTCCATTTGTAGTCCTCGACTTCGCCGATGAAGATGACGTGATCGCCGCCATCATACTGCCGCACGTTCCGGCAAATGAAGTGCGCCGTCGCGCCTTTCAACAAAGGACAGCCGCCGCGCCCCTCGGCACATTCGACATCGGCGAATTTGTCTTCGAGGGACGTCGCGAATTGCCGCGAGAGATGATGCTGGTTGGCCGCCAGCACGCTGACCGCGAAGTGACTCGCGCTCATGAAATCCGCCAGGGATGCTGATTGCCGCGACAAGCTCCAGAGCACCAGCGGTGGATCGAGCGACACAGACGAAAAGGAATTCACCGTCAGACCGAGGCGGCGCCCATCCTGCGCGCGCGTGCTCACCACCGTCACTCCGGTTGCGAACTGGCCCAGCGCGCGGCGGAAATCGCGCCGGTCGAAACGCTCGGCTGCAGCCTTCGCAGCCTGCTCCAGAAACGTCTCCGCTTCCGCGGCATCAATGAACCACGGGAAAAACGAGCGCGGGTCGTCAAATCCGTTTGCGACCGCTTCCGCCACTTCCGGCAATCTGCCCGCAGCCTCCAGAATCTTGATGACGTGCGGCGGAGGATTGAGCAACGTATTCGTCCATTCCGTCACCCATCGCGCATACCCGTTCCAATAGCGCTCGAAGGTCTGCTGCATCCATTCGCGATCCGCCGGCCGCTCGCCATGCTCGGTGATGCTTCGCATATAAATGTCGGCGCACTTGGCGGCATTATTCGATCCCTGGCCAGTGATGGGATCGTTGAGCACCGTCGCGTCCGCCATCCCGAGGACTTGTTTTCCCGAAGGTAGAGTCGCCACCGGTCTGCGCACGACGGGAGTCAAAGAGCCGGTCAGGGTGCCGTTGTCGTCGGTCAGCGCGATCTTCTTGCAACGCTCCGCCTCCCAGGGCAGATACGTTTCAAGAATCCATTTCGATTTGGCGAGATGTTGCTCCGGCGATTTCACTCCGGCCCAGCAATCCATCGGGCCGCCGGGAATGCCTTCAAAAACCATGATCTCGCACGGGCCGGAGATGGTGAGCGCACGAAACACGAAATATTCGCCGACTCCGGGAATGAGATTGAAACAAACTGCAGCGTAAGGCTCGCGCGGACGCATTCCTGTCACATATGTGAGTGAAAGAATGCGCTGCGGCGTTCGATAGGGCGACCGGGTCGCGTCGGGTTCGAACAGCGAGCCAAGCGCTCCCTTACCCACCGCGACGATCACCAGATCGTGGCTCTCAGCGTAAGTTTCGATGTCCGCGATGTGCACATCCTTCACGACGAGTTCGCCGCCTTTGCGCTCGAACTCGTCCATCCATCGCGGCATCTTGATGCGTTGGTCCACGGCTTGCGCAGGATTATTAAGACGCGCCGCCCAATCCACGGCTTTGCCGCCATGAGGGCCGGGGACCGTGAAGCTCATCCCTTCAACATTCGGACACTCTTGTTCCCAAAAATTCAGGCCCAGATCGCGCTCGGTCTGCAGCGCCCAGTCGAACATGCACTGGCTCGACATCACACGGCCGGAGCGGATTTGATCGGCTGTTCGATCGGAGAGGACCGTGACTTCGTAGCCAGCATGGAGTAAGCCGAGGGCGAGCTGTAAGCCGGATTGTCCCGCGCCAACGATGGCGATGCGTTTCATGAAGAAGGCCTGGGGAACCGCTGCTATTGCATCAATTTCGGAATCGCCGGCTCAGCCATCTCGGGTCCCATTGCGGAATAGCCGCCATCGACGGCCAAGTCCGTGCCGGTAATGAATGATGCGTGAGACGAGCAAAGGAACAGTACGCCTTGCGCGACTTCGTCCGGCTCGCCCACGCGCCCGAGCAAGTGAAATGCGCCGCCGACTTTGTTTGTTTTCACTTTGTCACCATGGGTCAATTCATCCATCAGGCGGCACCACGTCCATCCCGGCGAAATGGAATTTACGCGAATCCTGTCGTGGGCCAGGTCCATAGCTTCATTCCGAGTTACTTGAAGAATTGCGGCCTTGGTCGTGGGATAAAGCCATCGCCCCGTCTGCGCAACTTTGGCGCTGATACTTCCAAAGTTCACGACCGCCCCGCCTCCGCGTTTCGCCATGTGCGGGCGCACCGCCTTCAGCATCAGCACGCCGCCGACGACGTTCACGTTGTAGCTCTCGAGCCACTCCTGCCTTGTTGAGTCGAGTGCATTATCCACATAGACGCAAGCGAGATTCACAAGAAAATCGATGCCACCGAAAGTCTTCAATGTACTTTCGACACACGCTGCGATCTGCCCATCGTCGGCCAGATCCGTCTTGACGAAGCGAACGCTCGGTTTGAGTTCGTCAGCGATCGCCTGTCCGTCTTTCGCATTCACATCCGCCACGACAACTCTTGTGCCTTCGCGATGAAACGCGCGAACGACCTGAGCGCCGATTAATGTCGCGCCTCCGGTGACAATCGCCACTTTGTCTTTAAGTCCGTCCATGGAGAAAACCCCCGGTGCCGGTCTGTTCGATTTCGCTGCGCGTAACCTTACCACGCGCTCGTAGAGCGGCAAAGTTCGAACTCGGGAAGCCGCAGCAGCGCTGCGCGCCGGCCACGCGTTAGAAAAATCTGGACTCACGGTATCCGAACGAGCAAAATAGGCCGCCTTCAGAGACATTTCGTGAGGTGAACCATGAGCAAGATCGCCATCATCGGCGGAGGACAGTCCGGCCTGCAACTGGCGCTGGGCCTGCAAAAACGCGGCTATGACATCACCGTCGTCTCCAATCGCACCCCGGAGCAGATCCGCAAAGGCCGCGTCACGTCGAGCCAATTCATGTTTCACGATTCTCTCCAGAACGAACGGGATCTGGGCATCAACTTCTGGGAGAAGGAATGTCCCAACACGGATGGAATCGCGTTCGCGGTGCCCGGCCCGGACAGCAGCCGCGCCCTCTTCTGGGAAGCGAAACTCGACCATCCCGGACAATCGGTCGACCAACGCGTGAAATTCGCGGGCTGGATGGAAGAATTCGCAAAACGCGGCGGCAAGGTGGTCATCCAGGATGCCGGAGTGCAGGAACTAGAGGAGTACGCGAAGAACAACGATCTCGCGATCGTGGCATCAGGAAAAGGAGAAATCGCGCGCTTATTTGAAACCGACACGGCGAACACCCCTTACTCCACGCCAATGCGAGCGCTAGCGCTCACCTACGTGAAGAACATGGTGCCACGCGAAAAGTTCACCGCGGTCGCCTTCAACCTGATTCCCGGCGTCGGCGAATATTTCGTTTTTCCGGCGCTGACCACCAGCGGCGCATGCGAAATCATGGTCTTCGAGGGCGTCCCCGGCGGCCCGATGGATTGCTGGGGCGACGTGAAAACGCCGGCTCAGCATCTCCAGCGCAGCAAAGAAATCCTGCAGAAGTTTCTGCCGTGGGAAGCAACGCGTTGCAAGAATATCGAACTCACCGACGAGATGGGAATCCTCGCCGGCAAATTCGCTCCCACCGTCCGCAAGCCCGTTTGCAAGTTGCCTTCAGGGCGACTAGCCATGGGCATGGCGGACGTAGTTGTCCTGAATGATCCAATCACGGGACAAGGCTCGAATACCGCCAGCAAAGCAGCGAAAGTTTACATGACCCGGATCCTGGAACGCGGCGACAAGCCCTTCGACGCCGCCTGGATGCAGGACACCTTCAATTCCTTCTGGACCTACGCGCAATGGGTCGTGAAATGGACTAACACCCTGCTCACCCCGCCGCCGCCGCACATCCTTCAATTGATGGGCGCAGCGTCGCAGATTCCGCCGTTGGCCAGCAAGATCGCTAACGGATTCAACAATCCTCCGGACTACAATCCGTGGTGGTTCGACGCGAACGAAGCCCAGAAATTGATCGGAGCGCAACAAGCAGGCGCGTGATCGATCCGCGCTCTGACGCTAACGAGAGAGTAACGTACTTTGCATTTTCGGTCCGCGCAGCACGCTTCCACTTTCGCGATTGTATGAGCATTCCTCGCCCGGCGTTTCGATGCTCCGCCTTGACAAACCATAGTGCGCGGTATTGAATAAACCCCGCTTGCGCGCGGCGGATACGTACTCGCTCCCTTTTTCGCGCCGCGCCGCTCACGACAGACTCTGCACTGCAGGCGAGGCTTTCATGCAAAGACGTGTGGCTACTCTGCTGCGCCGCCTCGACCGCTGGGAACTTCGATGAAGCCGGAACAAAAAGTCCTCGGTGGGCGCCGCAGCGTGAAAGTCGCGGTCGTTCAAACCCCGCCCGTCTATCTGGATCGAACCAAGAGCGTAGACCGTGCCTGCGCCAAAATTGCCGAAGCCGCCGCGCAGGGTGCAGAACTCGTAGCTTTCACGGAGACCTGGCTGGCGGGCTATCCCTACTGGGGCGAAGGATGGGAGTCCCAGTTACAAAACTGGCTGCCCGTGCGCATCCGGTTTTATGACAATGCGGTGCTGATCCCCAGCGAGGACACCGAGCGCCTTTGCCAGGCCGCCGCGAAAGCTAACGCCCACGTGGTCATCGGCTGCAATGAGATGGATTCGCGCCGGGGCGTGCACACGATCTATAACACGCTGCTGTTCATCGATCGCTCGGGGCGCATTCTGGGTCGCCACCGGAAGACAGTACCCACATTTGTCGAGCGCGCCGTCTGGGGCTGCGGTGACGGCAGCGATCTGGTCACCTACGAGACCGATATCGGCCGCATCGGCGGATTGATTTGCGGCGAACACCTGATGACGTTAATCCGTGCTCGCCTGATTGACCAGGGAGAGGATTTTCACATCGCCGTGTTTCCCGGCGCCTTCTCGATTCATTGTGGGCCGAAGCTGGAAGAGCCTGATTTGGATGGCCGCTTTTTCTGGGGCCACACTTCCTCCCGCGCGCATGCCTTGGAAGCCGGCGCCTTCGTCCTCTCCGCGTGCGGTTATTTCACCGCAAACGACCTGCCCGCTGATTTTCCTCTGCGAGATACCGTGAATCTTGACTACGCGCACGGCGGCAGCCAGATCGTCGCGCCCGTCGGCATTCCTCTTGTCCCTCCTACATCCGGTGACACGATTATTTATGCCGATTGCCAGGCCGACATGATTAAGGTCTACAAAGCGCTCATCGACACTGTAGGGCATTACGCGAGGCCCGATATCGTCCGGCTGCAATATCTGAAGAATGGACAACAAGGCTTCGCCGATCTGGCCGTTGAGGCGTTCGAGAAAAGCGCGCCCCAGGTGATCGAGGAACACGCCGAGCGGCATGAAGTGAGCCGGCAAGCCGTGGAGTCTGCCGTCGCGCGGATTGCTCAAAATCGAGCCTGACGGCAGGCGGACCGTTGAAAGCGCTGGAGCAAACGGTCTGAGTACTCTCAGAACCAAGATTCGGGGCAACTTCAATAGGGGGTGGGGGATGATTCGATTCAGTCTGCGTGCGGTGGTGCGCCTTGCACTCCTCATTGTGGTGCTGGCGGGCACCGCGTCGGCACAGCAGTTGGCCACGCTGCGCGTCACGGTCACAGATCAATCCGGTGGAGTGATTCCACAAGCGCGCGTAACGCTTCGCAGCCTCGAAACCGACGCGAAGCGCACGGAGCTTTCCTCGGAGTCCGGCGTCGCGGTGATCACCGCGGTATCCGCGGGCAACTATGAGCTGACCGTCGAGTCCGGCCAGTTCAATCCGTACAAATCTCCCGTCACTCTCAGCGTCGGCCAGATCGCGGCAATTTCCGTCACGCTTCGCCTCTCCGTCACCCAGCAACAGGTCGAGGTAACCGGCACAACGCAAGCGATCGATACCGAAGTCTCGCAGGTCAGTCAGGTAATCCAGAAACAGGACATCCTGGACCTGCCGATCTCCGGCCGCGACTTTATTGATTTCGTTCTGCTCACGCCGACAGCCAACGTCGGCCGCAGCACCGCCGTCGGCGCGCAATCGCCTTTCACCGAAACAGTGCTGCAGCTCAGTTTCGGCGGCCTGCGCGAAACGCACAGCACCGCCTTCGGACTCGACGGCGCCGATTACGCTACGAGCATCTCGGGCGTGCAGCACTCCAGTCCTTCACAGGACTGGGTCCAGGAATTCCGCGTTGTGAGCAGCCCATTTACGGCGGACAACGGGCAAAATCTCGGCTCGGTCGTCAATACCATTACCAAGTCCGGCGGAAAGGATTTTCACGGTTCGCTCTACGAATTTTTCCGCAATAACGATCTCGATGCCAAGAATCTTCTCTCCGCGCCGGGCTTCGACACGCTGCGCTTCAATCAGTTCGGCGCAAATGTCGGCGGGCCCGGTAATTCACCAGAAGAGCTTCTTCTTCGCGGGCTACGAAGGACAGCGGCGCGCGGAATCTCCGGTGTATTCCTCGTTCATCCTGCATTGCATCGATGGCGAGAACTGCCTCGGGCCGGGGACGCCAAGCATCAACGAAGTGAAGCAGAGCCTGGGTCTTGCGCCGGAAAATCTCGGCTCGATCCTGAGCATCGACAATTACGACAAGGGTTTCGTCAAGAGCACCAATATCCTCAGCGACAAGAGCACATTGAACGTCGCCTACCTCTTCACCGACGATCGCAAGCAGAACGCACCCGGCGCCGCTCCCGGCGAAGGATTGCCTTCCGCTTTCCGCGACAATCCCGTCCGGGATCAAACGCTTTACGGCAACTTCGCGCATCTTTTTAGCAACACCTGGACTTCCGAAACCGTTCTCGATGTCGGCCGCCGCACTTTCAATCTCAATCCCGTCGGCGCGGGCTTCGAGCCGGCGCTGAATATTCCCGACCTGCTTTCCTCCGGCGGGTTCGTCGGCAGCGTCCATTTCTATCGCGAGCAGCATTTCCAGATTGCCGAGAATCTCACGCACGTCCACGGCAATCACACTTTCAAATTCGGCGGCAATTTCGAGCCGGTGTGGATTGACGCGCAGGTGACGCTGTTCAGCCCCGGCCTCGGCGTCTTCTCGCCGCCCAGCTTCTTCGGCCTCGGCACGCCGATTGGCACGCCGCAGGTGTTCATTTTCCTCGAGCCGGCGTCTCTTTTCGGCTCTCAAGTGCCGCAACGAAATCTGCCTTTCGAGACTGGACTTTATAGCGGCCCCGCCGAAGCGCAGTTCAACAACAGCACCGCTCTTAGTTTCCATCACGAGATGTACTCGCTTTACGGCCAGGACGAATGGCATGTGCGGTCCAACCTGACGCTGACGCTGGGGCTGCGCTATGACGTCGACGCCATGCCTTCCGCGAGCCAATTGCGCTTGAACGGGCCCGCGAGCCCCACCAACTACGGCAACGTGCAGCCGCGAGTAGGCTTCGCTTATTCCCTGCGCGGCGGAAAAACCGTCGTGCGCGGCGGCGCTGGCTTGTTCACCGGACCGTTTGATTACAGCGACGTTCTGGTGAGCTGGATCGGTGCGTCGGAATTCACCTACATGAATCAACCGCTGCTGAATGCTTTCTCCGACCCCACGCATAATTTGATCGGCACAGGACAATCGGGCGCAGTGGGCGTTCCCAGCCCGGCGCTGGCCGGCCCGGCTTTCAGCAACTTCACTCACAACGGAATCTATCCGGATCCGGCCGCGCTGCCGGTGCTGCAATTCCCGCTCGGTTATTCGACGCGAAAATTCAACAACGCCTTCGCCGAGCAAGCCAGCGTGGAAGTGGAAAATCAGATCGCCAGGGATTGGTTCGTTTCCATCGGCTACCAGTACACCCACGCGATGCATCTGCCCGTGTATGACAGCATCAACGGAATTCCCAGCGGGCTGACGCCCGGAGGCGAGCAGGCCTTCGTTCCGGCCGATCCGAACTTTGGATTCGCGCTGCTGGTGCATCCGATCGGCTGGGCGGTTTACAACGGCGGCACGCTGAGCTTGCGCAAGAATTTCGCGCAACACTACAGCATCCTGGCCAATTACACCTATTCGAAGTCCATCGACCTCGCAACCGACGTGCAGCTCGCGAACACTCCGCAGGATTATTTGGCGACGGGGCTCGACCGTTCGCGAGGGGATAACGACGTCCGCCATCGCTTCACCCTGGCGTTCCTTACCGAAACTCCCCAGCACTGGAATATCGCAGTTCGAGATTTCAAATTCTCGGTGCTCAGCACGCTGCAGAGTTCGCTGGCCTACACCATCCTGGCGGGCTTCGACGTCAATGGCGACATTTATCCCTTCTCCGATCGCGTCGGCAACGTGGGCCGCAATACTTACCGCGGCGATCCCAACTACTCCACCGACCTGCGTCTGCAGCGCGTGATTCCCTTCACCGAGCGCCTCAAGGGCGAACTCAGCCTGGAAGCGTTCAACGTATTCAATCGCGCCAACGTCGAGGAGATCGATCACGTTTACGGTGCCCCGGTATTCCTCGGGCCCGTTCCGCAGCACTACAAGGACGGCGTGACTGTCCCGTTCCCGGCGAATTCCAGCTTCGGCTCGCCGAAATTCGTGGCCCCGGCGCGGCAACTGCAGCTCTCGTTCCGTCTGAACTTTTAGCAAACTGAGGAAGGGTGTTTCCGCGCCCGGCGCCGCGATTGAGCTTTGACGATCGATTGGCAGCGCCAGGGACTGCAGTCGGCGCCACGCATTCCCTCTTAGTCAGGATTAAAAACCGATGATCAAACCATTCACTGCCGTCGGCTTGGTTCCCACCATTCGCGGCATCCGCATCCGCAAAGACATCAAGAACAACCTCGAACACCTGAAGCATCTCGTCAAAGCCGCAAGCTGGCTTTCCGGGCTGAGCATTCCTGTTCGCCTGATCGCGATTCCCGAAGGCGCTCTCCAGGCTTTCAATGATGAAGTCCTGGACGTAGATCACGCCAAATTTGCCCGCGAATGTGCCATCGATATTCCCGGCGAAGAAACCGAAGAAATCGGCAAACTCGCGCGCGAATGGAATTGCTACATCATGGCGCAAGCCAAAGCGCGCCACCCCGATTGGAAGGATCGCTTCTTCAACGTCGGATTCATCCTCGATCCCAAAGGCAAGATCATTCTTCAGCATTACAAAGTCGCGCCGCTCTGGCCCGTAGAACATTCCGTCTGCCCGCACGATATCTATGACTGGTGGATCGAAAAATACGGCCGCAATTTGCAGGCGTTCTGGCCGGTGGTGGACACGGCGATCGGCCGCATGGGCATCATGATGGCCAATGAAGGCTCATACCCGGAAAATGCCCGCGCCCTCGCCATGAACGGCGCCGAGATCGTTTACCGCGCCTCCTACCCGCATCCCGGCACCGGCAACGATTATTTCGAAATCCAAAGCGCCGCTCGCGCGCTCGACAACAACATGTATATCGTCGCGCCCAACGTCGGCACCTATTTCCTCTTTCCCGAAGACACCACGCCGATCGACACCTTCGGCGGCCGCTCCTACATCTTCAATTACAAAGGACAGAAAGTC
This sequence comes from uncultured Acidobacteriota bacterium, assembly GCA_963841235.1. Classification (GTDB taxonomy): domain Bacteria; phylum Acidobacteriota; class Terriglobia; order Acidiferrales; family UBA7541; genus Palsa-147. The sequence goes on from CAWJBU010000012.1 coordinate 117,707, forward strand.
GGCAAGCTCGAATACAGCGGCGGATCAAGCTACGTCGCCGGTGTGATCGATATCGAGGCGTTGCGGGATCATCGAGCCCGCGCCAAGTGGGACAACTGGATGAAGGACCTTCGCACCGAGCTATATCAAATCGTCTACGAGCAGCCGATCTATCCCAAGAATCTCTATCTGAAGCGCGCCCCCATGAAACACGCCGAATATTTCGAGAAGGTGACAAAAAAACAGATCGCCCTCATGCATAAGCGCGATATCTGGAAAAAACCGGACCGTTAGCCTGTTGCAAGTCCCGCCGGCGCGTCCAGATCTCGTGCAGCGCCATAATTTGCTGGTTAGGCGTTCTGGAGTTTTTTCGCCACGATGAGCCCGAGGACGAAGTTTCCGGATCTGACCCCGGCCCGCATGGCTCTAAACGCTCTGAGAAACCGGACAAACATCAGGCCATGCCCGGTAGCGGCTCGCCAGAAGCTCTTGTCCTTCACGATTTCCAAGCCGATATCCCACGACCTCGCGCAATTCTCGTTCATAACTTCCGTGTGCGTAATTTTCAGGCCGTTTGCTTCGATGTGCTGTTCGTAGTCCTGCATCGTTCCCAACTCGATCAGCATTCCCTTTTCAATCGGGAGAATCGATCGCTTGTAGCCGGCCGGATCGAGATTCTCTCTCTTAAACCAGTCAATTACCGCCATGGTTCCATCAGGTTTGAGCAATCGAGCGGCTGAGGCAAAAAATCGTTCCTTGTCGTGATAATGCGAGATCGATTCGACGGACCATACGACATCAAACAATTCATCAAAGTTCATGGCATCGGCATCCATAAGTAGGAATCTGGCCTTCACGTTTTGCTTCGCCGCCGACTCGTTGGCCATCTCCACCTGAACGGGAGAAATCGTGATACCCGTCGCCTCAGCCTGGTAATTTTTCGCCAAATAAATGCTACTGCCTCCCATGCCGCAACCCACGTCGAGAATCTTGGCGCCGGATCGAATATTCGCGATTCCTGCGAGATGGTCAACGAGCTGATTCTGGGCCGCCTCCCGCGTTTCATCGCCCCGAATCCAATAACCATGATGGATGTGCTCGCCCCACATCGCGCGAAAATAAGGGCTCGTAACATCGTAGAGCGCCCGGATCTCTTTCTTATCGTTATAACGAGTCATTGCGCCAAGTTCTCGATTGGAGTTCGTATCCCGGATTTCCCGCAGATGTTGCGCGGACTGAGCTCTTATACCACGGCGAATCGATGCGCCCACACTACAGCGACTAACTATCATCCAGGCTTCCGTGGTACTTGCCAGACGCGCGCAGCGGGATTGTCGTCCAAATGATATAAGATTCCCAAGTTATAGAAGGAGGAGCCGTGAAATCCGCAAAGGTTTTGCCGCTGATTGCTGTAGCACTGTCTGCATCGCTTTTTTTGGCCGCAGGCTCGCAGAACTCCGCAGCCGGCCCCGCTGCGGGAAAGCTCAACGTGAAAATCATGGAGTGGGACGTCCCCACCGCCAAGTCGCGGCCACATGATCCCGCGGTCGGAAGGGATGGCGCGCTGTGGTTTACCGAGCAACTCGCGAACAAACTCGGGCGGCTTGATCCGGTAACGGGCGCGATTCGCGAGTTTCCCCTGAAGACTTCGAATTCGGGGCCGCACGGCCTAGTGGCCGATCGCGACGGAAATATCTGGTACACAGGGAACTATGCGGGTCTGATCGGCAAGCTCGAGCCGCGCACCGGAGACGTGACCGAATACAAAATGCCGGATCCGCTGGCGAGCGATCCGCACACGCCCGTTTTTGATGCGCAGGGCATCCTCTGGTTTACGGTGCAAGGCGGAAACATGGTCGGCCGCCTCGATCCGCAGAGCGGAAAAATCGAGCTCAAGAAGGTTGCCACGAAAGACGCTCTGCCCTACGGGATGGGAATCAACAGCAAGGGAATTCCGTTCTTCTGCGAATTTGGCACAAATAAAATGGCCAGGATCGATCCCAAGACCATGGAAATCACAGAATTCACTCTGCCGGAAGGCACCCGCCCGCGGCGCATGGTAATCGCACCCGACGACAAGGTTTACTTCACCGATTTTGAGCAAGGACATTTGGGAAGGCTCGATCCAGTGACCGGCGCGGTAAAGATGTGGCCGTCGCCGGGCGGCCCGAGTTCGAGCCCTTACGGAATGACGATTACGCCGGATGGAATGGTGTGGTACAGCGAGGCGGGCGTCAACCCAAACACAATCGTGCGCTTTGATCCGCGCACAGAGACTTTCTCGGAGGCGAAGATTCCGTCGGGAGGCGGCGTCGTACGCAATATGGCGGCAACTTCGGACGGGCGGATTTACATCGCTTGTAGCGGCGTAAACAAAATTGGACTCGTTGAGATGAACGCAAAACTGCAGGCTCAAGCGCGCGCAGGTCGCAGCTCGCAGTTTTCGAATTAAGGTGAAGGCGAATTTCGACCGAGCGCGCGTTTCCGGTCTTCCAGAAATCGCAACTAGCGGCACCGCTGTCCTCTTCTCGCTCGCCCTCCTGAAATTCGGCATTCATCTTGCCGGAATCGCGCGCTACGGCTTTTTTCGCGACGAACTCTATTACTTGGCCTGTGGCCGGCACTTGGCGTGGGGCTATGTCGACCAACCGCCGTTCATTGCCGTTGTGGCGTGGGTATCTCAGCACGCCTTCGGAACGTCCCTCGCAGCGACGCGATTGTTCCCCGCAGCGGCTGGCGCCCTGCTCGTGTTTCTCACCGGATTGCTGGCGCGCGATCTGGGCGGAAGCCTCCGCGCGCAAGTTCTTGCGGCGGTCACAATCCTGTTCGCCCCCGCTGTTTTGGCCATGAATAGCTTTCTCTCCATGAATGCGTTCGAGCCTGTCTTCTGGGCACTCGGAGCGATTCTCATCGCGCGCATCCTGAATGACGGCAGCCCGCGACTGTGGCTCTGGTTCGGGCTTGTCACAGGAATCGCATTTCTCAACAAGCACACCATCCTGGTCTTCGGCTTCGCGACGGTCGTAGGCCTGCTCGCCTCGAGATTGCCACGGGAATTCACGCGGCGATGGATCTGGCTGGGCGGTGCGATCGCGCTGGCAATCCTTTTGCCCAATCTAATCTGGGAGGCGCGGAACCACTGGCCGCAGATTGAAGTCGTGCGCAATGACCGCGCCGTCAAAACGCTTGCTCTTACTCCCTTGAAATACCTGTGGGAGCAGGTACTTTTCATGAGCCCCGTGTCGCTGCCGGTCGCTCTCTCAGGCCTCGTCTGGTATTTCTCCTCCGGCCGCGGCAAGCAATTTCGCCCGCTCGGCTACATTGTTCTGTGCTCCGCCGCGATTTTTATTTTTTTCAAGGGCAAGGCCTACTACCTGTTGCCAGCATACCCGATTCTTTTTGCCGCCGGAGGTGTCGCGCTCGAGCCGTTTCTTTTTGCACCCAGCCGCCACTGGCGCGGCAAAGCCTACGTAGGCGTCTTGATCCTCGCGGGACTCATCACACTACCTTTCGGCGTCCCTGTGCTGCCGCTCGATTCGTTCCTGCGTTATCAGCGAATGTTTCCTATCACGCACGACGTTAAGTCCGAGCGCGATTCCACAAGCGAACTCCCCCAGCTCTACGCCGACGAATTCGGCTGGCCGGAGATGACCGCGACGATCGCCCGCGTCTATTACAGTTTGCCTCCCGCAGAGAGGTACAGCTGCGCCATCCTCGCCGGAAATTATGGAGAAGCCGGAGCAATCGACCTATTAGGCAGAGCGTACGGCATCCCGAAAGCAATCAGCCCGCACAACAGCTATTACTTTTGGGGGCCACGCGACTACACCGGCGATTGCTTGATCTTGTTCGGCGAGCGCGCCGAATTCGACAAGCAATTCTTCGGCGACGTTAAGCAGGTGGCGATCATCTCGAATCCCTACGCAATGCCCAACGAGATCGATCTGTCGGTCTACATCTGTCGCGGGCCGAAAATGCCGCTTTCAGAGCTTTGGCCTCAGTTTCGTTTCTATCTCTGAGTGCCACCGGCCTCACTAATCTGTAGGCAGCCGCAAGATTCCGAGCGGATTCACCTTCGCCGAGTTGACGTACATTCCCCAGTGCAGATGCGGCCCGGTGGCGCGCCCGGTAGCTCCGACTCGCCCAAGTTTCGCGCCTGCCTCCACCAAGTCGCCCACCGCCACGGAGATCGATTCGAGGTGCCCATAGAAAGTGTAGAGTCCCAGGCCGTGATCGAGAATGATCGTATTTCCGGAGAAGAATAATTCCCCGGCAAATTCAACCCGACCGCGCTGCGATGCGTGCACCGGCGTACCCGCTGCCGCCGCAAGATCAAGCCCGCTGTGCGGCGATCCCGGCTTTCCGTTGAGAACGCGCCTGCGCCCGAAATTGCTGCCGGAATGCACGCCATCAAGCGGCATTCGAAACCGGCCCTGCCACAGCCGTTCAGGAGTCGCGCGCGCGAAAAGTTCCCGCAGACGATGCTGCTCTTCTTCGGCTCGCTTGCTGTCTTCCGGGCTCAACTCAACGAACTTCCCGTTCACCCGCAGCTTTTCAATCGCAAAATGTCCAGCTCTGACCGACACAACGGCGCTACAACTCAATGGATCTCCACTTTGGAGTTTCCCATTCAAGGCGAGATCGTATTGCCCGGGGCTTTGTTCCAGATCCACTCCGATCAGCGCACGGTGGACAAGAGTGTTGCTCGCATCCGTCCAAAATTGAAGCGCCTTATCGCCCCACGACGCCTTCAAATCAGCCGCCGGCGATGCAGTCTTGATCTCCAATTCCAGCAAATCACCCTGACTAGCCGAGGCAGAACTCAATCGCAGCCGCGCGCCGTTTCCGCAATCGCGGGACACCCACGCGCGGCCTTGCGCAGACAGGTGCGCCGGGCTTGCAATCGCAAGTAGGCACAGCCAAACAGCGCGAAGAGATATTTGGTGTCGCATGCTCCTGACATCAACAAGTTAACACCTCACAGCCGGTGAGATTCCAGAATTGCCGCGCCCCGGTTTCGTAAACCAATTTGCCTGAGCAACTGTCCGATAATCGTGCCGCGTTGCCCGGCGCAACAACTCGGTCACCTCGTAATCCGTTACCTGTGAGAAGTCTTCATAAAATTGCCCGATGGCGAAGAACTCCTCACGTACGTCGACGCAAACTAGCTCATCGGCTATGTCTCGGAGCCGACGGCAAGTCGAAGCCGGGGCCACCGGCGTCGCCACCACAATCCGCGCCGGTCTCAGCCGCCGCAACGCCTCGACCGCCGCCCTCATGCTCGAGCCGGTCGCGATGCCGTCATCTACGAGCACCACGGTCAGCCCCGCGACATCCAGGGCCGGCACTTCACCGCGATAAACGCGCTGGCGGTGTTCAAGCTCGCGTCTCACCTGTCCGCTGATCCGTTCAATCTCGAATCGAGAAATGCCCATCCCTGCGACGACTCGCTGATCCAGGACGCTCACACCTCCGGACGCGACTGCACCGAAGGCAAGCTCCTCGTGCCCGGGTACTCCTAGCTTGTGCGAAAGAAATACATCCAAAGGCACGTTCAGCGCCTCTGCGACTTCAAACGCAACCCGCGCGCCGCCACGCGGAATTCCGAGCACAATCACGTCGTCGCGCTCCGCGTATGAATTCAGCTTCCGCGCGAGCTTGCGTCCTGCATCGACCCGGTTTCTAAAGCTCATCACTGCTCCTCCCGTTTCCCGGATCCTTCGATCCAGAGAAAGTGCCGCGCCACTACACGTTTGGAAACGTGGATCCTATTCCGGAAGGAAGTCTCGCGCCTCGGGCACGTCGTCTCTGTGACTCACGTCACCGTGCAACATGACATGAATCACACGGCTTTCCGGGGCCGGACCTTGGCGGGATACTCCAACACGTCGCTCTGGAACTTAAAAAATAGGGAATTAGCTGGGGAAGACTGCTAGCATATCTCGCTCCCTGCAGCTGCGGCGCTCTAGCCTGCCGCCATCCGCAGGGCAAAGCATCTCCATTCCGCCGGTGTCTCGACCAACGCCAAGCCCGGTGCCACCCGATCCCTACTCTCAATCCCGTGCGAGCGAGACCCATCCACTGAAGTGGGCCGCCCGCAATCTCCATTTCGCCGCCACACTGGGGCTAACTCTCGCGCTTCCCTTTGCCCTGCAAGCCGCCCGCTTCCCCGTTCGCTACAATTGGCCTCAGTATTTCCTCAGCTACTGGTTCGTCTTCGGCATTCGCGCCGTCCTCGGCGCCACTCTATTTTTCCTCATCGGCTGCCCCGGACATTTCCGCCGCTGGCTGAAAGCTCCCCGCAGCCAGGCCCCGCTCTCCGCCCAATTAGCCCAGCTTGCAAAACGCGTCGTCGCAGTCGTGCTTCCCGCAGCCTATCTTTTCATCGGCCTGATCGTAGCGTTCTCCTACAACGACATCATCGCCGCACTGAAATTCAATTTTCACGCCGACGCCCAACTCAATCGCATCGACGCCTGGATGATGCACGGCCTGACAGTCTCACGCCTCGCGCATCTCGTCGCCGCTCACGTTCCGCTGCGCACCTTCGACATCATGACCATCATCTATTTCCTCCTGTTCCCAGCCCTGGGCTCCACCCTCGTTTTCCTCGCCCTGCAATCCGGCCCCGCCCGTGCCATGCAATTCGTCGGCGCGTTGATGACCTCCTACTACATCGTCGTAGCGTGCTTCTATCTAATCCCTGCCGTCGGCCCATTCGTAATTTGCCCCGACCATTTCTCGGTCTTCCCCCGCACCATGACGATGTACGCTGGCCACTACGAATACATCGAAGTCCTGAAGGGCTACATGGCTGGCCAGCGCCCAGACGTTCTCGGGCCGCACTATTTTGCCGCTCTGCCCTGCATGCATATCGTCCAGCCGATGATTGCACTCTGGTTCCTCAGGCCGTGGAAGCGCTTGGCCTTCCTATTCGTTATCTTTAATATCCTGCTGATTCCCTGCATCCTCCTCCTCGAGCAGCACTACGTGATCGACCTCCTCGCCGCCATCCCCCTCATCGTGCTGGTGATAGGCATGATTGATGGGCTAAAATGGCGTCCCGGTCCAAGCGGCGCAGTTGATGCGCCGTCGGTGCAAGACTAGCTTCGCGGTGCGCTTCCCCGCATCCATAACATCTGGCGCGCAGTTGTATGCCCACGCGAGGCGCTGCAGGTGACCGGCCAGTCTTCGAAATGTTGCCCGGATTGATCGGGATTCGTGCGTTCAATCGCCTCGTCCCTGAGGAGCAAGAAGGTCCATGCTTACGGCGCCGATTCTTGCCCTGCTCATCTACAACCTCCTGATCTTTGCAGCCGCTATCACTCGCGGCCAGAAATCCGGCAATCAGCGCCAGTTGCTTGTGCTCAGCGTTTTATTTTTCTTCTCCGGCATTCCTGCTCTCATCTATCAAATCGTCTGGCAGCGCGCCCTCTTCGCCATTTACGGCACGAACGCCGAGTCCGTGGCCGTAGTCGTCAGCGCTTTCATGTTGGGTCTCGGCTTAGGCAGCCTCGTCGGGGGCTGGCTCTCTTCGCGCTTCCCGCAAAAAGCCATCCTTCTCTTTGCTGTTTCCGAGCTTGGCGTTGCCCTCATTGGTCTCAGCTCCCTCCGCGTCTTCCACTGGGCCGCGACCTTCTCCGCCGGCGCCAATCTTCCCGCCACGATCGTATTCAGCATCCTGCTCTTGATCCTTCCGACGATGCTCATGGGCGCCACTCTCCCGCTTCTCATCCAGCATCTGGTCCACAATCTCGGCCGCGTCGGCTATCCCGTCGCCACACTCTACTTCGCCAACACATTCGGCTCCGCGGTAGCGTGCTATCTGTGCGCCATATTTCTTCTCGGCAATTTCGGCCAGTCCGGCAGCGTCCTGGTGGCCGCATGTTTCAACATTTTCGTCGCGTCATTCGCGTTCATTCTCGGTGGCCGCGTGAAATCGTCACTCGCGGACTATCAAATGGCCGCCGCGCCGGCCGCAGTAAATGACCCGGGATTGCCGCTCGGCGTCGCAATGATCGTCGCAGGCATTACCGGATTCATAGCCCTGGGCTTCGAAATCGCCTGGTTCAGGATCTTCGCGCTGGCCTCCCTCGATCGCGCACCGGCCTTCGCCCTGCTGCTCTCCACCTACCTCGCCGGCATCGCCGCAGGCTCGTTCATCTCCGGCAAGCTAACCGAGCGCGAGGATTCCGCGGCGATCCTGCGCATTGTCGGACTGCTGATCGTGATTGCCGGCGCCGCATCCGTCTATCTCCCGCCGCTCGTCGCTTTCCTGCGCTGGAAGAACATTCCCTATCTTCTCGGCAGCGTCGCTTTCTTCATCACCACCGCTATCGTTGGTTCCGTGTTCCCGCTCCTCTGCCGCCTTTCCGTCTCCGCCGACGGCCACGCCGGACGCGGCGTCAGCCTGATCTACGTCTCCAACATCATCGGCTCAACTCTCGGCAGCCTGGCAATCGGATTTGTTTGGATGAATTACTTCGGGCTGAAGCAAGTTTCACTGCAGTTGGGCTTCGCCGCCGTAATCACCGGCAGCGCTGTGCTCTTCTACAAGCGCGGTCGGTTCGAGAGTCCCACTCTGGGTGCAATGAGCGTCACAGCGCTTGCATTTTTTGCGATCGCGATCGCGCCGCGATTTTATTCCAATCTCTTTGAACGCCTGATCTTCGCGGCCAACGCCGATAAAATTGCTCCCCTCGCACACTTAGTCGAAAATCGCAATGGCGTGATCGCCGTAACGCGCGACGGCGCCGTTTACGGCGGCGGCGTTTACGACGGCTACTTCAATGTAGATCCCACCAACGACGTCAATCTGATCATCCGCGCCTACGCCTTGAGCGCTTTTCACCCAGATCCCAAGCGCGTCCTGATGATCGGCCTCTCATCAGGCTCCTGGGCGCAAGTAATCGTGAATCACCCGCAGCTAGAGTCGCTCGACGTCGTGGAAATCAATCCCGGCTACTTGCAACTCATTCCGCAATATTCGCCCGTCCGCTCGCTGCTGCAGAATCCCAAGCTCCACGTCTATATCGACGACGGCCGCCGCTGGCTGAACGCTCATCCGCAATCCCGCTACAACGCGGTCATCATGAACACTTCGTTTTACTGGCGCGATCACACGTCCGACCTTCTCTCCGCCAATTTCGCCGAGTTGGTCCGCGCGCACCTCAAAGTAGGCGGCGTCTTCTACTACAACACCACCGCCTCTCGCGATGCCATGGCCACAGGCTTAAAAGTATTTCCCTACGGTCTGCGCGTCCTAAATTTCCTCGCGCTAAGCGACGCCCCGCTGCAAGTAAATCTGGATCGCTGGATGGCTATCCTGAAGGAATATAAAATCGACGATCAGTTGGTTTTCAGTCCCGCACGGCCAAATTCACGGGCGACGCTGGCCAACTTCAAAGCCTTAGCCGATTCCGTGAACAAGCCGCCCATCCCCACCGGCATGGAACTCTCGAGTTCCATCACCGCGCGTCTCGGTCAACGCACAATCATCACCGACGACAACATGGGCCGCGAGTGGCGCGACCCCGAAACGCCTTAAGAAAAATCGGCCGACGCCTCCTCGCCCTCCACCCGCTCGTTCGAGACTAAAATCGCGAGCGCAATCAACGCCGCGGCCAACCAATAAACCTTCGACCACGCAAACAAGAAAAGATAAATCTCGTAGACGTAAAATATCGAAATCAAAATTACTGACCCCGCGAATCGCGCACTTCGTGCAACTCGCGTTGCAATCATGCGATCCACCACAATTGCAAATGGCAAAGCCAACAGAACCAAATCGTGCGCCAGGATATGAAAGCTCAAAAGCAAACTCACGATCACAGCGAGCGAAAATGCGAGATCGAATCCTTCTACAGAATCCGCGTGCGCGGGCATCACGAGCCGAATTGCCCAAACGAGCGCTGCCGAACTAATCAGTCCAACCGCCACGATGACCCCGGTGGCCCATGAATGCGAAAGCGCCCCTCCCCCGCCGCTCACAATTCCGTACACCAATCCCCGCAAATTCGGAATCAATCGCGGGTCCATTCCAAATTTCAGGCTGACACCTTCAGAAGAAGCCCGCGCCATCCCGGTCAGCAGATAAATATAGGAAATCACGCCCGCCGGGCGAATCATGATCAGCGAAATCAATCCCAGCAGCGCCGCGGAAACCGAAAATCCTTTCAGCAACTTCGATCGACGAAACGCAAATATAAACGCCAGCGGCAAAATCACCTGGAACTTGAAAAGCGCCAGCCCCAGCCAAAATCCTCCGCGCGCGTCCGCACCGCGCCGCATCGAAACCCACGCCGCCACCAGCAGCAGCAGCGCCAACGCCGAATCCTGCCCCTCGAGAATCACCATAAAAAAAGGAAACAAGCACACTACCAGTGCATAAGGCATCCACCGCCAGCCTTCGCACAAACGAGGAAGCTCTCGTCCCATCAGCTTTGCGCTGGCGATTCCGCACGCAATCGAGATCGCAATCCACGAATAAAACGCCAGCGAATAAGAAAGCCCGGCCAGGGGAAGAAATAGCAGCAACTCAAATGGCGGATGATTGTAAGGTAGCGCCTCTTCAGTCTTGATCTGCAGCAGTTCGGTCTGCACGCGCGCTTGCAAATCGAGGTTGTAGAGTTCCGTCCCCGGATAGGCCTGCAGAATTCGCGCGCCCGAATAAAATATCTTGAAGTCGCGGTAGGGTAGCCCGTCCCGCTTCACGTAAAACAGCGCAAGATTCGAAACCAGGATGCAGAGCGCTACTACGCCCAGAAAAAGCCGCGTATCAAAACTTCGCGCTCGGCTCTGAGGCATGAACTCCCGGCTCGCGACCGCCATCGGATCGCGAACATCCACCTTACGTTTCCGGCGGCTCGCGATAAAAGAAAATCGCCAGCACCGATCCCACGGCCACCGCTATCAGCAGGAAAAACACGATCGACAAAATCTCGCCGGACCGCGTTCCGCGCACGCTGTGCGCTCCCGAAATCCGCCCGCAAATAAACGCCACCGCAAACGACACCAGCGCCAGCCCGACGTATCCGGGAATGTGCAGCTTCCCGCGCGAAGCCGCAAACAACACCGCCAGCACCACGAAAACGCACACCACCGCCACGGCGATCAGCAGCGGCGATCCCGAGCCCGCCCAAATGAAAGTAGCGGCCATCACCTTGAGAAACATCATAACGAAACTCTCCCCAGCCTCGCCGTCTTCCGCTTCTCCAATGTGCTCTAGGGCTACTGAGTTTGCGTGACAACGCCGATGACTTGTCAGGGCACGGCTCTACGGGCTGCGGATAAAGGCGCAGGGTTGTCATCCTGAGCGAAGCTAAGGATCTAAGCGTTTAATGCTTGCAACCACTTTCGCCAACTCAACGCGTCGAAATACCTCGCCCGGTCGACGGATCCGCCATTTCCCTGCAGCCTGTTTATCCGCTGAGGTTCATCTCCTCAAGCTGTCACACAGCCCGTACAGCCCCTAAAGCCACTCCGACCGGCTCGACGAGTTATTCATGAGATGGGTTCACGTCCAGGACCCTCGGCGCAGTCGTTCCTTGCTTTTCATTTATGTACCATGGTATATTGGTACCAGTGAGGCGCATGTGACAGCGGACAAAAAACATATCGTCGAGCGCGTACAGACCGGCGTGCGCATCGAGAAGCGGCTCCTAAAAGTGCTCAAAGCCCTTGCGGAATACCACGATTTGACTCTGGGAGACCTTCTCGAAGGCATCGTTCTCCACGCTTTCGACGGAAAATGCCCCTTCAGCCAGCCCAACCTGCGACGCATCAAGGAATTGAAGAAATTCTACGGACTTGATTTGGATTCGCGTGCCAGCCATCGCCTGGTGGAAGCCGGTGCAGCTCATTCTCTCAAGAAGGAGAGGACCAGCGAATGAATCCGCCACTCAAGAAGCTTTCGATTGCAGGATTGCGATGGACACTGGGCCTGGTCGTCTTGTGGGAATCAGTTCGCTTTGTGTTTTCGCCCTCGACGATTCACCATTTGACCAAAGCCGGTTTTCCACAGTGGATCCGCCAGGTACTTGGCGGTAGCGAAATAATCGCCGTGCTTTTATTTCTGGTGCCACCTGTGAGCCTGGTCGGCGGCTACCTACTGCTTTTCGTTTTTGCGATCGCCGCAATTCTGCACTTGCTTCACGGCGAGTTTGACGTCGGAGGACTGGTTGTATACGCCATGGCCGTAATTGTTTGCATGACCCACCGGAACGATAAAACCACGGAGGTGCCGCATGACTGACGATGAGTTCGTTGCGAAGTTTGAGGACTGTACCCTCGCCGCCGACTCTTTTCACCACACGGACCATGCGCGAATGGCGTTCCTTTATCTATGCCGCTACCCGCCTCTGGAAGCGATCGAGCGTTTTTCAAATTCACTGGCTCGATTCGCCACGGCCAACGGCAAGCCCGGCCGCTACAACGAGACGATCACCTGGGCGTTCCTCTTATTGATTCGCGAGCGCATGGCCCGCGCAAGGTGCCGCCTCACGTGGCCTGAATTCGCAAACAGGAATGCGGATCTTCTGAACTGGGAAGACAACGTCCTGAAGAAATACTATCGCAACGAAACGCTCTCATCCGATCTAGCCAGGACGACTTTCTTGCTTCCCGATAAAACGATCGCCCTCTCTTAACCGCGGTTAGCCGTTCCGATTCCGCTGCTGTTGTTCGAGACCCCTCAGAAATTCAACGCGGCTTTGTTGATATCCCTCGGCACCAAGGGAGAACGTGTCATCCTGAGGGCCGCGCAGCCCGATTTCCGCGTCCATTCATCACAGGCTTGCGCGGAAATCGGGCGGTTTGGCGCGGCCCGAAGGATCTCGTAGGGCACCTCGATCCGGTTTTCTCTTGCTTCGAACCACGATGTCAACGAAGCCATTCCACGTGCCAAGACCAAACCGCCACATCTTAATCGCAAGAATCTTGTCGCAGCGCAAAACGGCCCGCCGCCCGGCAGCATCCAATCATTTACCCGCCCTCTGATGAAATCCAGGAGGGACGAATGATTTTGATTACGGGTGCCACCGGCAATGTCGGAATCGAACTGGTCAAGAAACTTGCGGGAGCCAGGCAGCGCGTGCGCGCCTTCGTTCACCGGCGGGCATCGGCGCGATCGATTGCGCTGCCCGGAATAGAAATCATCGAGGGCGATTTCGCCCAACCCGCCACGTTCACCAGGGCCCTCGCAGGAATCGAGCGCCTCTTCCTTTTGATTCCTTCGTCTTCCGAAGTCGAACAACAGCAGCGCAATTTCGTGGACGCCGCGAAACGCAGCAATGTCCGCCACATCGTGAAGCTCTCGCAGTTCGCCGCCGACGAGAATGCTCCGGGCCGCTTCCAACGCTATCACGGCGCAGTCGAGAACTATATTCGCAAGTCGGGCATCCCCTTCACCTTCCTGCGGCCCAATCTGTTCATGCAGGGCCTTCTCAATTTCCGCTCGGTGATTTCATCGCGAGGCAGCTTGTACGCCCCTGCCGGAAACGCCAAAGTCAGTGTCGTCGATGTGCGCGACATTGCGTCAATCGCCGCCCGCGCCTTAACCGAATCCGGCCACGAAGGGAAAATCTACGACATCACCGGCCCCCAAGCGCTCACGCACGCCGAGATGGCCGACCAACTATCCTGGGCCCTGGCGAAGCCGATCAAATATGTGGATGTGCCGGCCGCCGCGATGCGAGAAGCGCTGCTCGGATTTGGCATGCCGGCCTGGCAAGCCGATGGCCTCATGGAAGATTACGATCATTACCGCCGCGGAGAGGCGGAAACCGTCACTCCAACGGTTTACGATCTCACCGGCAGCAGGCCGATCGCCTTTCTCCACTTCGTCCAGGATTACGCAGAGAGATTCCTCGGGAAAGAGGCCAGCGCGGCGTAACTTTTCCCACCCAGACACAAAGGTGCGTGAGCACACTCCTCGCCGCGCGTCTTCTACGTAGTTCCACAGTTCGTAATTTGCTTTTCGTCCAAAAATTCTGCTAGCCTACCGCGGGGAATTGCAAATGAACGCGCTCAACACACCACGAAATCTGAGGGCCGCAACGAGCCCGAAGCCGCTTTTCTTCGTCGATACACCTCAACGAGCAGAAATCGCCGTAACTCACTGAAAATAAAGCACGGACGTCATTTCAGGCCGTGACAAAATCGCACCCCCTCGGAAGCCTCCTGAGCCGCTCCAAGCGGCTTTAGCGCCTTCAGAAGGGCCCCGAAACGCCGCCCACAATCCCTAGGAATCCTCCACTACTGGAGCTCTTTTTTTGCTCCAGTAATCGGTCGAGGATTGGACTGGAGTAATTTCGAAGTCGATCAGGTCGTCCCAATTCTTAATCCAGGCCGCCAGCAGCGCGGGATCTTGGGTTTTCGTCACCTGAAAGCAGCGCGCGTCTTTTGGGTCTATCGAGCTTGCCTGGTACGTCAGCCCGTGCGGCAGCATGCGGCCTCGGGTTTCGAAGCGATTGCCGATTGGAGTTGGGTCGGCCTTGCGAAAATGTTCGATCACCATGTAGAGCATGGCGCGGAAGGTAACGCTGGCAAGGCAAAGGTTAACAGGTCCGAATGACTCGGGCAGGAGTGCTGATGAACTTCGTCACGATACTCTGCTGCCAGGGAAAGTGCAGTCGGGCCAGTTAGCGGGTCCAGCTTCTCGGATCGATATGCTTGGTGACGACTTTGTGAAGGCGCTCTTGGATGGAATTGTAGGATTCGATCTCTTCTTCGCTGCGGCCCAGCGTTGTAAGCGCGGCCGCCTTGTTTTGCAAAGCGCGAGTCACTTCGGTTTGTATCGATGCTTCGGGAGCCGCCGTAAATATTTCGAGGAGATGATCGTAGGTGTGGATGGCATCCTCGGTGCGATTCAGTTGCGTCAGGACTGAGCCTTTGCTGACGAGCGCGCGCGCCACCTGCTCGCGCAGGGAAAGCTCTTCGGAGGCGCTGAATCGCTTGGTGACGGCGTCGTAGGACTGCAGGGCTTCTTCTCCGCGGTTCAGCCGGCCCAGGGCCACGCCTTTGCTGACCAGCGCGCGCGCGAGTTGTTCCTGAAGCGAGAGTCTGTTGGGGTCGCCGAGGCGCTTGATCACGGCGTCGTAGCATTGAACGGCTTCATCGCGGCGATTCAGGCGGCCCAGGACAACGCCTTTGTTGACCAGAGCTCGTGCGACTTGCTCCTGGAGCGGAAACTCGGAGGCAGAGCCGAAGCGCTTGACCACCAGGTCGTAGGATTGAATGGCCTCTTCAAGTCGGTTTAGATGCGCGAGCGCGATGCCCTTGCTGACCAAGGCGCGCGCGATCTGTTCCTGAAGCGATGGCTCCGTGGCGTTCCCCAGGCGCTTGACGGCGAGATCGTAGGCGGCGACGGCCTCTTCGCGGCGATCGACGCGATCGAGAACCAGGCCCTTGCCGACCATGGCGCAGGCGACGTGCTCCTGCAGCGGGAGTTCGGAGGCCGATCCGAAACGCTCGACGATCGTTTCGTAAGTTTCGAGTTCCTCATCCACACGATCGAGCGGCGCGAGGGCGGCTGCTTTGCTCAAGAGAGCATCTGCGACAGCCTTGCGGGCGGCGAGATCGGACGAACTGCCGCGCTGCTCAAGGACGAGATTGAAGGCTTGAATCTCCCGGGGATCGAAGAGAGACACGGGAAGAGTGATGCCCGCGCCGGCGAGCCTTTCGAGCGATTTCGGGCGATTGCCGGTGGGAACGAATTCGCCGAGGACCATCTCGTCTTCGCCGATGCCAGTCTTGTTGAATACGAAGATGTCTTGAAGGACGATGTCGTCGCCATCCATGCCGGTAATTTCGGCGATGTTAACGACTTTGCGCGTGCCGTCAGTGAGGCGGCTGACCTGGACGACGAGATTGATGGCGGAAGCAATTTGGGCGCGAATGACTGGAAGAGGAATTTCGAGCCCACCCATTGTGACCATCGTCTCGAGGCGGCTGATAGCGTCGTAGCCGGCACGAGCGTGAATGGTGGTGAGCGAGCCGTCGTGGCCGGTGTTCATGGCCTGGAGCATGTCGAGTGCTTCGTCGCCGCGGACTTCGCCGACGATGATGCGGTCGGGGCGCATTCGCAACGCGTTGATGACCAGGCGACGCGGCGGAATCGCGCCGGAGCCTTCGATGTTGGGCGGACGCGTCTCGAGCCGCACAACGTGATCCTGCTGGAAGCGGAGCTCCGTGGCGTCCTCAATAGTGACGATGCGCTCGCGCGGTGAGATGTAAGACGAGAGAAGATTGAGCAGCGTAGTCTTGCCCGAGCCAGGGCCCCCGGAGACGATGATGTTCATGCGCGCGAAGACGCAGGCGCGCAGGAATTCGAGCATGGGCGCGGTGAGCGTGTGATTCTGGATGAGATCGTCCGCGGTGAGCAGATCCTTGGCGAAACGCCGGATGCAAAGGCAAGGACCGTCGAGAGAAAGAGGAGGGATGATAGCATTGCAGCGGGAACCGTCGGCGAGGCGGGCGTCGACGATGGGAGAAGTTTCGTCCACGCGCCGGCCCACGGCGGAAACGATGCGGGTGATGATAGCCATGAGATGGGCATCATCGCGAAAGGAAATTTCACTGCGCTCGAGGCGGCCGCGGCGCTCGACGTAAACTTCGTTGTAGTTATTGACGAGAATGTCGGAGATGGAATTGTCTTTGAGGAGCTGCTCCAGAGGGCCGAGTCCAAATACCTCGTCGAGAACTTCTTTGGAGAGCCGCTCGCGCTCCTGCAGAGTGATCGGCGTGCGCTCGTAGGTGGCGAGGCTCTCGACGATGTCGGTGACTTCGATGCGCACGGCTTCGCGGCTGAGCTTGGTGATGCGGCCGACGTCGAGCTTCTCGCGAAGCTTTTTGTGGATGGTTTCTTTGACGGCGCGGTAGTCGCGTGAAGTGGTCGGCGTCATGGCCTTGGGTTCCCAGTATTGAGCGGGAGTAGCAAAAGCAACATCGGGCGGCTCGTCTTTTCTCCCTCAGGGCGCTGCGAACTGCGATGGCTTCGCTGGATTCTCTGCAGTGAATCCATCGGAAATCTCACGGGCGCGCCCGCGTCAGCCGATGAGAATCAGGCGCTGACTGCCCGCGCCTGACGAGCGGTCCCATCGAGCGAAGAAATCTCGAGAACATCGCCGACCTTCGTGCCCGTGCGATAAATAGTGTGGGCCGGAACCTCGAGGACGCTGTTGGCCTTGAGCGAAACCTTGGAGATGCGGAAGGGCCGCACGAACTCTTCGACGTAAACGACTTCCTTTTCCTTGCTGAGGAAAATGAGATCGATGGGGAAGAGCATGCCGATGGTGTGCACGCCGCGAGAAGGAATGATCCACAGCCCGCAGCCGAAGCGCGCCCAGCGTTTCGTCTTGCCGAGGAGGCCGACGAGACGGCGGACATAGCTATCGGCGACGGTGGCTTCGGTGGCAACGAAGGTTTCCCGCGTCTTGTTGTAGACATAGACTATGCCTGTTCCGTTTTTGCGATCCTTCATCATCGCCGCCCTGGCGCCCCTCAGTTTGTTGCCGTGAAGCAAATATCGTGTTGGTCCGAATCGTTGGCGAATCTGTTCGGCATAAACGCAAACAGTACGCCAGCCGCCAATTCTCCCGCTACCCTGCGAATCAGGATCACGGACCTCAAGAGCCCGATTCCTTGGTCTTCCTGTGAATCCGCTAGCGGTGTGGGTGGAGCCGACCGCGAGCGGAACCGGCGATTCCGTCAGTGCCCGCCCCCCAATTGCCGAACGAGAGTGATGAACGCCGGACCCAAAATCACAACCATCAAAGCCGGAAAAATAAAAAACACGAGAGCCGGAACCATCTTGACCGAGGTCTTCGCGCTCAATTCCTCAGCGCGCTGCCGCCGCTTGGTCCGCAAGTCCTCGGAATGGATACGTAGAGATTGAGCAATGCTGGTGCCAAACCGTTCGGTCTGGACCAGCATGGCCACGAGAGCCTTGATGTCTTCCAGGCCGGTACGCCGCCCGAGTTCTCGAAGAGCTTCCGTGCGCGATTTGCCGACGCGCATCTCGAGGTTCACGAGCTGCAATTCATCGCTGAGCTCCGGGTGAACGATGCGGAGTTCGTTGGCGACGCGCAGCAGAGCCTGGTCAATTCCCAGGCCGACTTCCACGCAGATTACGAGGAGATCGAGGCCGTCCGGGAGAGCCAGGCGAAGGCGATTCTGCCGGGCGCGGATCTTGAGATTGAGCCAGAGCTCCGGAAGCATGTAGCCAACAACCGCGGCAATTAAGAGGATGATCATGGGGCTGGCCTTATAGAGGCCCGTGACCAGAACGACCGCGACGAAAACGATGGGCGAGAGAATCTTGAGGGCGCGAATGGCCAGAATGACGTCCGGCGTGCGGTAGCCCGCGCGCAGCGACATGAGTTCTGAACGCGACAGGGCCTTCCCTTTAAGAGCGGGCAAAAGTTGCCCCATGGAAGCAAAAAACGCGCGGAAAAAGCCGGGGCCCTTCTCCTCAGGAGCGCGCTCGGCTTCTGGGGATGCGTTGGCGGAATCCAACATACGGCTGACGCGTTGCGCGACTGCCGTTTCACCCGGAGAAAACGCGTAGGCAATGGCGAGCAGGATGAGAATGGTCGCCAGGAAAGTCGCCGCTGTCAGAGTCCAAAGCATGTCAACTTCTCCCTCAAACTTCGATATGCACAATCTTCCAGATAATCAGAGACCCGATAACCTGCAGACCCAAAGCAATTCCCAGGATGATGGGGCCAATCGGATCGGTCCAGAGCACGTGCACGTAATCGGGGTTCAGGAACTGCAGCACGATCAGCAAGAAAAATGGCAAAGCGATAAGAATGGCGGCGGTGAGCCGGCCCTGAGCGGTGCGCACTTTCACTTCCCTGTAGATGCGGAAGCGCTCGCGAATCAGACGCGAGAGCTCATCCAACAATTCGGCGAGATTGCCCCCGGTTTCCTTCTGGACGAGCAGCGCGGTGACGAAGAAACGAACGTCGATCAAGGGCACGCGCTCGGCCATATTAAGGAGCGCATCGCGCAAAGGTAGGCCGAAATTCTGTTCCTCGAACGTGGCGCGAAACTCGCCCGAGACCGGCTCGGAAGATTCCTTGGAAACCATTTCGAGGCCGGTGGTGAAGGCGTGACCGGCGCGAACGGCGCGCCCGATAAGGTCAAGGGCCTCCGGAAAACGTTCTTCGAACTTCGCCAAGCGGCGAGCGCGCGTGAAAGCCACGAATGCGATGGGAACGGCGAGCGCTGCCAAGCCGATGGCGAGCGCCATCAGGCCATGATCGGGATACAAAAGGCCAACCAAGACGTACGCGCCGAGGCCCGCGACTGCCGTCCAGAGAAAAAACTTGCCGGCTTTCATTCTCAAGCCGGCCTGGTTGATGAAGTTCTGCAGACTTCCGGCCCAGGGCAAGCGCATGAGCAGGCGCTGAAGTTGGGGGACGTTGCTATAGAGCTCGTCGCGCACGAGTTTGAGGTCGAGAGAAACTTCGCCGCGGCTCTCTGCCTTGCGGACGGACTCCATGCGGCGCCGGACCATTTCCTGGCGGCCATCGCTGCGGCCAGCAATCATCCACACGGCCCCAGCCACAATGGCAACGACCAAAAACGTGAGCAAAGCTAGAAACAGTGCCACGCGAGCCTCCTTTCCGAGGTAAGCGTACGCACACCCGAACTGAGCGTCTCAGTGGTGAACCCGTACATATAAAGCGTAGCGATCATTCCACGGTCCTTAGCGAGTGTGCTGAACCTCAAACATGTTTGCCGGCAGCGGAATCCCGGTGACGGCCAAGCGCTCCGCGAATTTCGGACGGATGCCGACGGGCATGAAATCGCCCATGACTTCGCCGCTCTCGCGGACGCCGCGCTTGCGGTAGACGAAGATGTCCTGCATCGTGACGACATCGCCTTCCATGCCGGTGATTTCCGTCAAGTTGGTGACTTTGCGAGTGCCGTCGCTGAGACGCGTGATTTGCACGACGACGTCGATAGCCGAGGCAATCTGCCGGCGGACGGCGGTATCGGGAATATTCAAAGCGGACATGGCCACCATGGTCTCGAGTCGGGACAGAGCGTCACGAGGAGAGTTGGCGTGAATGGTGGTGAGCGAGCCGTCGTGACCGGTGTTCATGGCCTGGAGCATGTCGAGGGCTTCTTCGCCGCGGACCTCACCGACGATGATGCGGTCAGGACGCATGCGGAGACAGTTGATGAGAAGCTGGCGCTGATAAATGGCGCCCTTGCCTTCGATGTTCGGCGGGCGGGTTTCGAGGCGCACAACGTGTTCCTGGTGGAGCTGCAATTCGGCGGCGTCTTCGATGGTGACGATGCGCTCGCGGTCGGACAAGTAGGAAGAGAGTACGTTGAGAAGCGTGGTCTTTCCGGCGCCGGTACCGCCTGATATCAAAATGTTGAGACGCGCTTTGACGCAGCCCTGCAGGAGTTCGAGCATGGGCGCGGTAAAAGCGTGATTGGCGAGGAGATCGTCGGCGGTGAGCGGATCGCGGCTGAAACGCCGGATGGAGAGACACGGGCCATCGACTGCGAGCGGGGGAATGATGGCGTTGACGCGGGAACCGTCAGGGAGCCGCGCATCCACCATGGGCGAGGATTCATCCACGCGGCGGCCGATGGCGGAAACGATGCGGTCGATGATGCTCATCAAGTGGGCGTCATCACGGAATTGAATGTTTGTGGCTTCGAGAAGACCTTTGCGCTCGACGTAAATCTTGTTGAAGGTGTTGACCAGAATATCGGAAACCGTGGGATCAGCGAGAAGCGGCTCGAGCGGTCCCAGGCCGAAAACTTCGTCGAGAACTTCCGTGGAAAGACGCTCGCGCTCCTGCAGATTCATCGGTGTAGATTCGCCGACGACGAGCTCCTCGAGAATGAGCGAAACTTCGCGGCGAACGTCGTCGCGGCGAACGTCGTTCACGCGATCCAGATTGAGTTTCTGGATGAGCCGGCGATGGATCGCGGCCTTAACCGCGGTTAAGTCTGTTCGCGTTGAAGGAGTAGGAGTCGGTGGCATGGGCCCTTACCTTTTATTGGGAAATGAGAAAAAGTTGCCGATGCCGCCTTTTTTGCTGGCGCTGGGCATCGCCTCGACTCCGGCGATTTGAGCGGCGAGCTGGCGGTAACGGTTGCTGAGCATGTTGTTGTGGTTCTCCATCAGCGGAGTCCCCATATTCACGGAGGCGTTGGCCTTGGTGAAATCATTGGGGAGGCTGGCGAAGACGGGCCGCTTGAGGTTCTTCTCGATGGTTTTGAGAACCTCTTCGTCGCCCTTGTGCCAACGGTTGATGATGATGCGAATGCGGTCGGGGTCGATGCCGAGACCATTTAAAGCCCACAGGCGTCGCTCGAGTGTCCAGAGCGACGGAACGTTCGCCTCCGCGACCATCATGATCATGCGGGCGCGCTGGAGAATGGGGCTCCACTCCGAAGAAAACTGCGAGCCGAGATCCGCAAGAATCGTATCGAAACCGGCCGAGGCGACATTTATGATGCGCTCGAGAGGAGCAATCGAAATCGATTGCCACTCTTCCGGCTGCAAAGCGCCGCCGAGGATTTCGAGCTTGGTTTTATGTTGAGTCAACAGGCCGCTGAGAAAATGGGTGTCGAGACGGTCGAGACTCTCGACGGCGTCACGGACGCCGAAACGCGGGTGAAGATCGAGAAGGAGGTGAACGTTTCCGAGAGGGCGCGCGAAGTCAAGCAAGACCGTGCGCTTCTGAGCGTGGCTGGCCAGTTGAACGCCGAGATTGACGGCGACTGTGGTGGTACCGACGCCGCCCTTCGAACCCATCAGGGCAATGAGCTTCTCAGTGGAGCGCTTCTCAGTGGGTTGGAGATCCTGGCCGAGACGCGAGAGAAGATCGGCCAAAGAGTCCGAGTTTACGGGCTTGGCGATGAAGTCCCGTACACCGCTGCGCATGGCGTCGAGCAGGAGCTGCTGATTGGGTGGATAGGTAGCGGAACAGGCGATGAGATGCACGCCTGGACGCAGGCGGTGGAGATGAGCCGCCAAAGTGAAATAGGGTTCGGGATCCCGGGAAAGATCGAGAAAGACGATGTCGGGAATGGTTTCTCCGACATCCGGGAGCTTCTCCATGGGAACGGACCAGTGCTTGACGGAGCCGACCAGACCGGTCTGCTCGAGGCTCGCTAGGAGCTGGCCCGAAGTATTTTTATCACCGCTTGCGATGGCTACAGTCAGCATGGTGTGAGGTTCCGATTACCGACAGATGTCTTGCGACGCAACGTCAAAGATACTTCTCCTTATTTACGCGACGGCGCTGGTCCGCCCGTCTGACCGCTGCGATCCGTCCCGATAAAGGGCGCGATCATGGCCGGGCCAGAAGGGGCATTTCCCGGGTCGTACGGCTTGACGATTCGCGGGGTAACGAGAACAAGCAGCTCGGTGTGGCTCTTCGTGACTGACTTGCTGCGGAAAAGCTTGCCGATGATGGGAAGATCGCCGATTCCCGGGACTTTCTCGAGAATCTCCGTGACGCGGTTATCGACGAGACCAGCGATCGCGAAACTCTGGCCATCCTTCAAGTTCATTTCAGATTCGACGCGGCGTGTGGAGAGCGCGGGAATGACGAAGCCCTGAATCGTGAGCGCGTTCGCGAAGTCGAGAGCGCTGACTTCCGGCTTTACTTTGAGGTGAATCATGCCGTTCTCGAGCAGCGTCGGGGTAAAGTTCAGGCGCACGCCGAATTCCTTGAATTGAATTGTAAGCGAAGGAAAGCTGCCTGATCCGCCCGTGGACTGAATCACAGGGAAAGGAAATTCACCGCCGGCGAGGAAGCTGGCATCTTTGCCGGAAGCGGTGAGGAGATTCGGTTCGGCCAAGATCTCAAGAATGTTCTTCTCCTGAAGAGCCTTAATGGTCGCCGCTAGATTGAGATCGGGGCGGAAGAGAAAGATGTTCAGAAGATCGCTGAGAGCTAGCGTGGTGGAGTTGGTCGCCGTAGTCGTGGTTGACCCGGTGGTCGATGTGGTGGTTCCGGAACCGGCGCCCGCGCCGAGGTTGCCCTGCAGGGCCGGTGGCGAGAATTGCTCGGTGCCGAGCGTGCCGACGTTCTTGGCGCCGGGCAAGCTTAGAATATTGATACCGAGTTGCGTGATGGCCGTGCGGTCAACTTCCGCGAATTTCACTTCCAGGAGAATCTCTCCCGTCGGTGGCGGAGGAACTTCCATTAGGCTCGTGACTTTCGGCGTCACGTTCTTCACGACTTCGAGAATTTTGTCGGCGACCGCAGTGGAGGAGACGCGCCCGGAGAGCATAACGACGTCTTTCGAAGTTTCGATCTGAACCGGCTCGTTCGGGAATACGTCGTGGATTTTCTGGCTCAGGCTGAGGGTGTCAATATCCACGGAGACTTCGAAGTCCTGGCTTTGATCGGCTTCGTCCCAGAGGAGCAAGGAAACTCCGCCCGGAGCTTTGCCGTTGACGAGAACCTGATTCGGGCTGACGACGATGGCCTCGGCGATGGCCGGGTCGGCAAGCGAAACGCGCTTGATTCTGGTCGGCGAGGTAATGACCAAGGAACGGCCGACGAGCAGGTGCAATGCCTGCGGGACTTCGGACGCCTGCTGCGACTGGAGAGCAGGCGGTAGCGAAGCCAGCGAAACGCTAGCTTGCGGCAACTTCGCAGCCTGGACGACGGCGTTTGCCGGACGTACCGAGGACTGCTGAGCCACTGCGCCGGGCGCGCTGAACAGAAACAGCGAACAGATGAGAGCAAGAGCGCCGGTGCGAATCATATTTCTGTTAAGACGATCTGCGTACATTCGAGACTCCCGCGTAAAGCTCAGGGATTTGGAAAGTTCTTCATTTCTTGCTTGCCGCCCGTGATTACTTCAATCGAATACGGCGGCGGCGGAGCATCTTTGTGCATGACGACGTGTTTCCCCGGTGTGGGGGCGGCGGCAGGTGCGACCGGAGCGCCACCGGCAAAGAGAGAAGACTGAAGCACCGGAGCAGGATTGGTGGCCTTGGTATCGATGGTGTTACGGAGCGCGAGCTGAATCTTGCCTTCCGTGCTGGCCATGGTGAGCTTGGCCGCGTCTTCGGGGGTGACGAGAAGCGTGATCACGGGAACATTTTCGGGCTTGCCTTCACGATCCTGTTCCATCTTCTGGCCAGCCGCGAGGACGCGGATATTCTCGAGGATCGTGCGGGTGACGGAGCTGCCGCCGCCGCTCCCGATCGTATTGCCCGTCACGAGAACGTCGACCATGGTGCCCGGAGTTACGAACCCGGCGACGCCGACGACATCGTTGACCGGCACCGAGACGGCGCGCATGCCTTCAGGAATCGTGGCCGACAAGCCCCCGCCGGAGTCGCTGGAAGCGAGATTGTCGGCGAGAATCGGCTCGTTCTCGGCAAGGTTGGTGAGCACCGCGCGGTTGGCGACTTCCGAGATGTCGCCAAACATGCCAGCCGGCTTCGAACCCGAAGGCCATTGAATCGTCCTCACCTTCGAGGCATCGAGGCGCTCACCGATCTTGATGGGTTCGGCTGCGACGACGATCGTGGTCATGCGCATGGCCGGCGCGGAGGCAGACACCTGGACTTTCTTGAAGGCGTGATAGACGTAGGCCGCCAGGATAAAGGCGAGAAGTACCGCGAAAGCCAGGCCGACCATCAAGCGATTCCGATTCATGGGATAAGTCTCCTTTACCTCTTCAGCTAGCCCCAGTGTGCCGCGATAAAACAGATGAACGTGCCAGTCGCAGCAGCGACGCCAAAGGGCAACTTCAGCAGCGTCGGATTATCGAGCGAAATTTCCGGGTGAGTGCGCAACCCGAATACGAAAAAGCCACGGACCAGGACAACCAGATTCCGCAAAGTGGTTTTCACGCGATGAGTCAAGACCATCATCACGACTGCCATGAGTCCCGAGAGGAAGACACTGGCGAGCAGCACGAAAAGAAACATCAAGGGCCCTAGAAAAGCGCCGACGGCGCCCATCAACTTCCAATCTCCCGCTCCGAGCGCGCGAAGTAAGACGAGCGGAAGCAGAATCGCCAAAGCGAGCACCACTCCCTCGAGCGACACCAAAGCGCCGGGCCATCCCGCCATAACGGTGTGCACGGCGATGCCGAGGAAGAGAGCGGGCACGGTGAGCCAGTTGGGGATCCGGCGAGTGCGCCAGTCGATCCAGCCGGCGGAAAATGTGAGAGCCAGCGTGAAAGCCCAGATTGTTTCAGTAGCGGTCATAAGCGTTTTGTTCGATTCCCGAAATTCTTGGCTTTTGCGCCAGCTCCCACCGATTACGTGTTCGCGGTCAAGTTCGAGGAAGCGCTTGAGAATACGTTGTTGATCGCGGCACCCAGACTGTTCATCGCGACGATGGCAGCCAAAGCGAGCAAAACAACCAGCAAAGCGTATTCGGTCAAATCTTGCCCCGATTCTTCAGTCCACAGCCTTAAAAGAATCTTCCCCATCTACATCCTCCTTCGGTTGCTAACCGAATAGATTAGGTGTTGCCACAAAAATAACGTAGACGGCCTCTGGCCGCTAAAACCGCAACCGCATTTCAGCGGCCAGCGAGCTCCGTCACTCCAACGCCCTCGATGAACAGAGGGAACTAGGTATTCGCGGTCAGGTTCGAAGCGGCCGAGGAGAAGACGTTGCTGATCGCGCTACCCAAGCTCTTCATAGCGACAATCGCGGCCAACGCCAGCAAGACCACCAACAACGCGTACTCGGTAAGGTCTTGGCCTTCCTCTTCGTGCCACAGGCGCATGAGAAGGTTCTTCATTTGTTACCTCCTGATAGGTTAAAGGTCAGCGGCACGGAAGCCCTCTGCCGCCATCCCTCTTTATAGTGCATCTGGAAAGCCATTCCCTGGGGTGGAGGGAAACAGCTAACCCCAACATTTTTAGACAGTTGCAAGTATTTGTGGACGTGAGATTGAAGGTCCAAAAGACCGCGTGTCCCATCTAAGTTACACTTCTGCGAAAAGCTTGCGAACAATCGTGCTCGTAGGGCGAATCGGGGTCTTGCCAGCGCTGGGAACGGGGTAGTCCTAGTAATTCTGGTAGCACCGCCGGAGCAACCCAGCGGCATCCGCGAGGTATTTGGCTGGAGCCGAGCCTCACGCACGGTCAGCCTCGATCGCAGAAATTGCACGGCCGTCCGGTTTTTGGCCCCACATGACCATGTTCCAGGCCAGCCAGCGAAGCCCGGGTACACGCGTTAGCGCGCGGTCGAGGGCGCGGAGAGGCATCCACCAGCGCAGACTTTCCCGCGTTTCCCGGAGGATGCGCTTCCAGTAGCGGTCGGCGTTCGGATGGACTCGATTCTTCAGGTAATACTTGACGAAAAGCAGTAGCGTGGACAGCCAGAATTCGCGATGGCCAACATTGGAAAAATATTTCTGCGCGAGTTTGAGGTCGGCGACAGTCAGCGGGGATTCATCTGGTGTGCGGACGCCCGTGGCCATCCGGCGGTAGACGTTGATGACCGGATTGTAGGCGAGCGGATCGTAAGAGAAGAAAACACCGCCGGGCTTAAGGGCTCGGGACATCTGCTCGAAAAGCGACGCACGATCGTGAACGTGGTGAATGGTGTTGGCGATGTAGATTAGGTCGTAGGCGGCGGGCGGGAGATTCAGATCCTCGGCGCCGGAAACGATTCCTTCCAACGTGACGCCGTATTTGCGGCCCAATTCGAGAGCGGTTTCGACCATCATCGGCGAGATATCCACGGTCGTGACGCTGGCTCCCTGGAGAGCAAAATAGACCGAGGATTCGCCGAGGCCGGCGCCGATATCGAGGAGTTTCTTGCCGCGGAGCGGGCCCATGCGCTGGAGAATGAATTGATTCTCGAGCGCGGTGGGAGCTTCAAAGCACTCGCGGACGAGGACGTCGTCGATGCGCGTGCTGTTGGCCCACGCGTCGTGAAAGGCGGCCTCGCGTTCGTGAGTTGTAGTGTCCACTGACATTGCGGCTCCGGGATTCTGTGCGTTCATTGGCGTCTCGTTGCGATTCAGCGCTCGGCCACCATGTTTCGCGGGCGCAGCTTTTCGGAGACGCCGCGGTTCTGGGCTTCAAAGCCCATGCGCTCGCGCACGACGTAGAGCGGGCGGCGTTTTGATTCGCCGTAGATGCGCCCGACGTATTCACCGATGATTCCCATACAAATGAGTTGAACGCCGCCGAGAAACAGGACGGCGATAACGAGGCTGGCCCAGCCTTTGACCAAACCTGGAGTGCCAACGATTCGCTCGATGATCGCCACCAAAATTCCCAGAAGCGCGACCGCGGAGGCTGCGAAGCCCACCCACGTGGCGAGGCGCAGCGGCAGAATCGAGAACGAGACGATGCCGTCCGTCGCGAAGCGCATCATCTTCGTGAGCGAAAATTTCGTGGTGCCGGCGTGGCGAGCGGCGCGGCGATAAGGCGCTGCGATCTGCGAGAATCCGATCCAGCTCACCATGCCGCGGACAAAGCGGTCTCGCTCGGGCATGGCCAGCAGAGCGTCAACTACGCGGCGATCCATGAGACGGAAATCGCCGGTGTCGAGAGGGATTTCGGTGTCCGAGAGCTTGCCGATGAAGCGGTAGAAATATTTTGCGGTCCACAGCTTGAAAGCGGATTCACCGTTGCGCTCCGTGCGCACGCCGTAAACGACGTCGTAACCATCCATCCATTTATCGAGGAAATCGAGAATCACTTCGGGCGGATCCTGGAGATCGGCGTCGATGATGACTACCGCGTCTCCGGAAGCATGCTCGATGCCGGCGGTGATGGCCATTTGATGGCCGAAATTGCGGGAGAAACGCACGACGCGAACGCGAGGATCGCCGGTTTGCAGTTCGTGAAGAATCTCGGCGGTGGTGTCGGTGCTGCCGTCATCCACGTAGATGACTTCGAGCTGCATGGGAATATTTTCGAGCGCCGATAGGAGACGCCGGTTCGTTTCGCGAAGAACTTCCTCTTCGTTGTGGCAAGGAATCACGACGGAGAGGAGCAAACGGCGTCCTTCGGAGCCCGAAAAGCTGAGCTGCGACGGACCGCGCATGCGATCGATCATTCGGGGAGTCATATTCACTCCTGTCCAGCCGGCTTGGAAGTTTTGGAGTCCGCCGCGGGAGCCACAGGCTCTCTCCGCACGAAAATCACGCTGCGATTATCGAAATAGACTTTTTGCCAGTCGGGCAAAGCGTTCAGCACCGTGACGAGCGGCTCGCCGCGATCCAACAACAGAGACTTGATTCCGTAGAACCGCAGCACTGCGAGGCCTGCCGGCTTGATGTCGAGGACTTGCAAGTAGTCATTGAGCAGGCCGCCGGCTTCATAGAGTTCGCTGCGGCCGTCAATGAAGACTTTGTGCTCGGGACCGCGCGCCCAGACCAGATAGCCGCCGAAGCCGTAGGTGTTCAGCAGGGGGCCCGGCACATCGTGGTGATCGAGATACGCGACCGCGCCCACGGGGAAATTCGCGGCGACTTTGTCTTCGAGCATCGCGCGTGAGGGGAAGTAATAAATCATCGCCACGCTTGCGGCGATCATCAGAACGGCGTTCAGGATGAATTGATCTTTGGCGCGATTGTACGCCGGCACCCAGCGAGCGAGGATTGCAGCCAGAACCGGCGCGGAAAACGGAACGAACAGCAAAATGAATCGTACGTGAATCACCGCCATGGCAGTGCCGAACAAGAACAGCGCCAGCGTTTCCAACCGCCACGCGAAGCGGAAGATCACCTGGAGCACGATGAACCCGAGAATCAGGGCGAGGAAGAATTTTCCGCCGGGCATTTGGAAAGGCATGGGCTGCCATTCCAGGATATTGGCCACGCTAATCGGCAGCGAGGAAGCTACCTGGAACGGATAGGTGCAGAGCTCGATGCCGTACGGGGTGATCGGCAATGCGCACAAACTCAGAAGGAATACAAAAGAGAGGCGCACGCGATCCGGCTGGCTCCAGCGCCGAACTTCCAGGTTGCCCAGTTGAAATTCGAACAGGCCGGCAAACCAATAGGCAACTACAGTGCCCAGGCCGATGATCCACGAGCCGTGAGTATTCACCCACACCAGAAACAGAATGGGAAGAAACCACAGCGCGCCGCGCTTGCCCTGGCGGAAGCGCTCGAGGGCAATCAGCGTGAGAATCAGAAACAAGTAGCCCAGCATTTGCGGGCGCAACGAAAACGAGGGAAGCGCCAACGCAATAAGGACAATCGTGGCCACGAAACCGGCCTTGGCATTCTTGGCGGAGATCGTCGCGAGCCCGTAGAGGGCGAGCAACGTCGCTCCTGCGACGAGAATGAGAAATGCTTCCAACCCGCGCAAGCCGCCCCAGCGGGCGAACAAGGCGAGGACGACATCTCCTCCCCATTCGTAAGAAAGCCATCGATGACCCGCGACGGTGTAGGAGTAAGGATCGCCATGCGGCCAGTGGTGCGTGGCTAAGATCAGTTGGCCAGTCTTGATGTGCCACCAGCAATCCGGATCCACAATGAATTCGCGAGCGTTCAAATAAACGCCGCCGACCAGAATCATTCCCAGCATCGCCGGAAAGGAGAACACGCGGCGAAGAAGTTCCAGGAAGCCGGAGGCGGATTGCTCAAAAGTCATCGCCGGCGGACATGCTTCGGCGGTGGAACGAAGAGTGACTCCGTTTGTGGCCGATACCTGGTTCACTGTCACCTCGGATTCGCTCATGTGCTTTCTCGCCGCTCTAACTGGCGCTCAGATCAATAGATTGCGCCTGGGATGCGACCGTCACCCTTCGGGTACATTTCAAAATGCACAGCCGATCTGCTCCGATATTCACGGCAGCTTTCCTTCCAAACTCCTCACGCCGCCTCTTGCCGCAGGTGGCGAAAAGATTCCAGGACCGCGAACGGCGTGCGGGTGCTCGCAATGCTTTCACCGAGCTGGCGAATTTTCTGCGTCTCGATATGACCGAGAAGAGTCGCGGCGCGCGCGATGTGATCGATCTTCTCGGGTGCCAGGCCCATAATTCGCGCGCAGGTGGAATCCACGGCCACGGGATCGTCGCCGGCGATGAGAACTCCGGCCGTCTTCGAAACTCCCTGAATCGGGCCGTTTCCCTCCATTCCGATGATTCCGTCCACGATGGCAAAATCGGGGCGCACCGCGGCGTTGATATCGAGAATGGCGCGATCGATTCCCGCCCAATGAAGAATGTTTTTCGGCCAGCCGTAGCAGCTTCCCGGAATTACGCCGAACATGTTTTTCAACGAGAGCGTGACGCCGGCCCAGTGGTGCGTCTTCAACTTCGGCAGCGACACAAGGAAATCAACACCACGGACCGTCTTCGGAAAATACAGCTCGCGGAGACGCGAGGCGCGCGTCTTGAGCAGCACGCGCTCGACATCGTCGACATTGAGATCCACGAAGAATCGTGAAAGCGGGCCGGCGAACTCGCGCAGTCGGATGGACTCGAGGACGGCTTGCGTATCGCGATCCATCGCCGGACCGTCACCGACCATCACTTCCGCCGCGCCGAGCCGCAGAAACGATTCGCGAGCCGCGGTGATTACGGCGGGATGAGTGTTCATCATGCCGAGAGGATCGAGCCCGACGAGGTTGGGCTTGAGCAGAACGGTCTTGCCGCGAACGGGAAGATCGAATTCGCGCAGCGTTTCGAAAAGCACGCTGGAAAGATCGGCCTGATAGTTTGAGACGCGACGGATCGCCACACGCGACTCGGGCCGCGCGAACGGTGGCAATAGCGATGGTGAAGGTCTCGGCATAATTCAGTTCTTGATTTCCGCCCGTTCCGGCTGCAGCCAAAATTTCTTGCCGCTGGCGGCAAGCGCGGCCCAAGCAGCCACCGGCACGTTCCAGGAAATGGCGTCGGGCTCGTAAAGGCGCTCGAGCGCCGCGGAGAACGCGGAGATGCCGCGATCGAAGGCGTTGAGAGCGATTTGCGTCAACGCCAGCGATGCGGGGCTTTGGATGCTGCTCCAATTTTTTTCCAGCCACGCGAGGCTTTCCTGAATTTCGCTTCGTTCCGCGTGCTCGCGAAGCGCCAATAGCGCCCAGACCGTGGTGCTAACCTGCGGTTCGCCGGGAACGCCGTAAACCATTGGATTCCCGCAATTCCATCCGCCACCGGGGCACATGCGATCGAAGAGCATCCCCTCAGCGAGTTTTTGCCGGCCGCCGGTCTGCGGCGGCAAGAGATCCCGTGGCGATGCGCGCAGGACGAGAAGCGCGTATGCAGTCGGCTCGACCCAGCTTGCTGTTCCGGACGTCCAACTCCAGCCCCAGTAAGCGTCGTTCTGCATCGACACTTTCTTATGCGCTGTCAAACGGCGAATGAGCCGCCACCACGCGCCGGAATCGCCGGGACGTTCCCCCACGAGCCAGCTCAATCCGCGCTTTAGCGCGTCGCGGTTTTCGTTTGTCGAAAGAAAAGCCCAGCACGCCAGAGAAGTGACCCAGGCTCCCTGGCCTTGTCCCGCTGCGGCGGGCCAGGAGCCGTCGGGAAGCTGCGAATCGCTCAGAAAGCGGAGACCGCGCGCAATCGCCTCGCTCGCGGCATTCGCCGGGAAAACTTGATCGAGCGCGAGGAGAGCCCAGGCGGTCGGCTCGATGCGGCTTTGCGAGCCGCTGCGGAAGCCCCAACCACCGTCGGGATTCTGCGCCGCGCGAAGATACGGTAGACAGATCTCTTCGGAGAAAGTCACGGCTTCAGCTCCGCCGAAACTTCGGGACTCCTGCGGAATGGAAGAGGCAGGTCGCATGGCAACGGGGCCGCCGCGTCACATCAATTGCTTGGGCGCGGGGAATTTTTCGCGAACAGCACCGCCATTCGAGCCATTCGTACCGTTCGCGCCATTCCCGTTACCGTTGTGGCTCTCGTCTTCGCGCTGGTTGATGTCGAGCTGATTGATGAGCCTATGGAGATATCCGCGTGCAACGCCGAGCGTGCGCGCGCTCTCGGCCTTGCGCCAGCCGCATTCGCGCAGTGTGCGCAGAAGCAGGCGGCGCTTGAACTGGCGGACTTCCTCTTCGTACGAAGTGCGACTGAAAGTAGGCTCGTCACAATTGCTGCGAATCGCCGCGGGAAGATGCCAGACGTCAACGCTCTGCGATTCGGAAAGAACCACGGCGCGCTGAACGGCGTTTTCAAGCTCGCGAACATTTCCGGGCCAGGCATATTCCTCAAGAGCGTGCAGCGCGGGCTGCGAGAAGCGCTTCACTTTCTTGTTGAACTGCTGCGAGGAGACCTGAAGAAAATGATGCGCAAGAAGAGGAATGTCGTCGCGGCGGTCGCGCAGCGGCGGCAGCGTCATCTGCACCACGTTCATGCGGTAGTAGAGGTCTTCGCGGAACCTGCCCTGTTGCACCATTTCGCCAAGATTGCGATTGGTGGCGCAAATCAGGCGGAGATTGACGTTGATCGTGGCGTTGCTGCCCAGGCGCTCGAATTTGCGCTCTTGCAGAACACGCAGGAGCTTGGGTTGGAGGCCGAGTGTCAGATCGCCGATTTCATCGAGGAACAAAGTGCCCTGATCGGCAGCTTCAAGACGGCCGCGCCGGCTCATTAGAGCGCCGGTGAAAGCACCTTTCTCATGACCGAAAAGTTCGTCTTCGATGAGCGTTTCTGGGAGATTCGCGCAAGAGAACGCAACCAGAGGGCGCGTGTTGCGTCCGCTCATCTGGTGAATGGCGCGCGCAAGTAATTCCTTACCGGTGCCGGTTTCGCCGGTGACCAGGACGTTGACGTCGCACGGCGCGATCTTCTGCGCGAGCGCGAAAAGCTCCTGCATCGCGGTCGAAGTGCCGAGCAATTCGTGGAGCCGGCCAGCTCCGCGCGCATCGGCGCGGAAGCGATCGAGTTCTTTTTGTGCGGAATGAAACTTGAACGCGCGGCGCAAGATAAGGCGCAGCTCGATCATGTTCGGCGGATTCGTGACGCTGTCATACGCCCCGTGTTCCATCACGCCGACGAGCAGCGACCTATTTTCTCCATCGCAGAGGACTACCATCGGTGGATGCGAAGGGATCTTGCTGATCGCATCCATCAAGCGCGTGCCGATTTCGAAATCACCCTGCACGTTGGTGGTGCGCAGATCGATCAGGATGACGTCGCACCACTCACGAAGTTCGTTTAGCCGATTGCCCTGTAGTTCATCGGACGTCCGCGTCTCAAAACCTTCTCCCAATGCTCGTCCCACGACTGCTGCCAAGCTCGAATCTTGACTCAAGAAACACAAACGAATCGTCTGCTCACTCACCAAGAACGCTCCCTCGCGCTAGCGTAGCCGCAACTGGCCCAGGGGCCGATTTACCTACAGGACCTTGATCGATCTCAGGGGCCCTATACAGACAACCGTACTTTCGGGAAATAAATTTCGGTGCCTCTGCAAAACCTTCGCCACCCGGTGGGACGTGCACTTTGCGGTATGGCTGTCGTAGAGAATGGCAAGTAGGGTGCCAGACGCCCGGTTGGTGACACCCTGAGGGAAAGAAGACTAACCCCGTAACTGTCAGCTAGATGCGTCTCTCAAAATGAGCAACGGTACTCGAACGGAGACGATGTCACCTTGTGATGTGAAATTTAGTAGTCAATTTCAGCAATATAATCTCATTTTCCGGCCCGTTTGCTTGGATTTCAAATTGTCTCATTGTGGAGACGCCCGCTATCTGACGCTGCTGAAAGCGATTATAGGGTGATTGGAACCAACTGAAGACATGTTGAAAACGGGCCTTTTAGCTGCGAGATGCCTCGAAATCCACAGACAATGTCCTGTGAAAAAGTGAATTGAGCTCCGAGAAGCGGCGAAGAATTCGCGCGAACGAATTAGATTATTCGGATACCACCGCGGGGATTCCGACCAGGATTTCGACGGAGACGGGCTTGCCGTTGCGCATGACCGGCTTGAATTTCCATTGGCTCATAGCAAGGCGCGCGGCCTCATCCATCGCCGGCAGCACGCCCTGAAAGATTTGAAGATCTGCAACGGTGCCGTCTTCTCGAAGCGTTCCCTTTAGAACGATGTTCTTGTGGGCTTTTTCTTCCGGGATGGGAAGGCGCTTGAAATCAAATTGAGTTTCGATATTGGGTGGCAGCAGGCCCGCCTCAAGATGAATCACAGTAGAAGGAGTTTGCGAAACATGGCGGGCAGTCGAGTCTGATTTCTGGCAATACTGCATCGCCCAATTCGTGTTCGGCATCGGCAGATAAATCGTATAGATCTTGCCGCAGTGCAGGACGTTATAAACATCCAAGCCGCCGCCGCCGATGGAGCCCGCTGAAACCACCAGCGAATTCTTGCGCAATTTCGTGGCGACCACCGGTACGGGATAGACCATGCCGCCGGAGAAAGTTCCTCCGTTGAGCGAGGCCGAACCGCCGCCATCGCCATTTCCGTTGATGTAAATGTTCCCGGATCCCGAGTTTCCGCCGCCGCCACCGCTGCCGCCTGAGCCGAGACCCGTGCTGCCATCGCCGCCCGTGCCGTGCCCGCCAGTACCGCCGCCGACTACGCCGTTGGCGACGCCGCCCGGAGAGCCGGGGCCGCCGCCGTTGGGCGAAAGCGAAAATTCACCATAGCGATTTCCGGGAGGCAGAATCAGTTGCGAGCCGGGAGGAGCTGGATCCGTGCTGATTACAAGCAGTCCGTTGGCATCGCCGGGCGATCCTGCGCCTGAGCCTGATGCAGCGCCGGGATCTCCGTGCGCAGAGCTGCGCACCGGCGCGGACGGAACACTCACGGGAATCGCAAGCTTCGGCGTGGAATCGGACGGAGGAAGAAAAGTTGTCAGTTCCGATTTCGGAGCGACAGCCGCGACCGTCGGTGCGGGATCCGCGCTCACCTGCCGCGTGGCCTGCGTGGGTTTTGCGTCGTTCGTTTTGAATGCGGCTTTCGGCTTGTCCGACGGATTTCCGAGCACGATGTTGGGAACTTTCAAATCCTGTTTGATGATCAGATCCGGCGGTGAATTCGGCTGGATGATCGTCTGGTGAAAGTTATCCCGGTGCAGCGGCTTCGAGACCACTGTGAGATCGCCATATTTCGCGGTGCTGCCGAGAGCCGGAGGAACGTCGGGCACGAATCCGGTCCCCGGACGTCCGCCAGGTCCCGGCGGCGCCAGGCGCGGCATCGTTTTCTTCACCACCGGCTGCGGAACCGTGTAATAGATTTTCCCGTAATCACGCGTTGGGTCTGAATACGCAAACGCGCTTGGCGGGAACGCGCGATGCAGGCAAACCAGCAGCACGATGAACGAACAGTGCACCAGAAACGAGGCTCCGAGGGGCCGGCTGGCGAGTTGGAATCGCGCGACATCGGTGGTGCGAAACAGGTAAACGTAAGTATTCGAGGATGACGGATGCACGCGCGCAAAAATCGCCTTGAGCGATTCCCACCAGCCCGACGATGCGCGATCTCTTGTAACTAGAAATCTTGGGATATTCACAGGCACCACAGGCCGGCGCACAACCGCTGGGCCGGCGACTCCGGGCTTTCTCGAGCTACCCGAAGGAAACATGATAATGGCAGGTTCTCTGCCTTCCGGGGACACGGCACTCTCCAGCGACCGAACGGCAATTCCACTTCACTCCACGAAAGTTCAGTATTCCTTCCCTAATCGCCGTCTGGCAGGGTGAGAATACACTCCACCCTGGCGAAACGAAGAGAAATGGAGCACGCTTCGTTCCATTGGACTCCCAACCAGCGGCACAAAGAGAATGGGTGAAAATGAACCAAGGCGTCTCGCAAAAGTCACCAATCGTGCACAATTCTTAGCCTGAGTTGGATGATTTTGGTCACCCTTCTGCCTATTTTTCCTGCATTACGCTTCGTTCTTCCTAAGTCGAGCGGCGTTAAAGAGCTGTGGCTGCTTCCAGAGGGAAATTGCTGGCGTTTGGAACGGCTCCTGCTGGGATACCTGCAAAGTCCGGAACGAGTCTGTATAGCGTCTCGGGGTATGTCCACTGAGCAAGGAAGCGGCTCGCAGTTGAACTAGGAGTAATGGAGCCCGAAGCTGGGCCAAGGATTTTTGGAGGGGCTTTGATGCAATGGATGCGGATGAGCGGCCTGATTTTCGTGCTCGCGGTTGCGCCGCAGATCGCTCGGGCACAGGCTGCCTCAGCGCAGGCCGGCTCGAACAATAATTCGGCAGGCGTGGCCGCAACGACCGACAAAGACAAGAAACCTGCGGACGGCGACAAGGATGCAGCCGGCAAGACTCCCGCTCCTTTGATGGCTTCCGCTGCTAAGTCCACGGGCGGATCGGCGCATCTCGTGGCGCCAGACGGACCTGCGCCGGAGGAAGTGAATCGCAAAGCGCTGGAAGCGAATGCCGGACCGGATGCAGGGAAGTTGCTGCTGCGTTCGACGCCGAGCGGCGCTCAAGTTTTCATCAACGGCGCGTACGTCGGCAAGGCGCCCATGCTGCTGATTGTGCCGCCGGGAGAATACAAAGTGGAAATGCGCGGCGGGCGATTGGAAACTGGATCGCAGATCGTCGGCCTTCTCGCCAACCAAACGCAACAAGTCGCCATGACTTTGAAGCAGCTCTATCCGTCTCAAGTTCCGATGAAATAATTCACTCAAGAATGCGAGCGTAAATCTTATGGACCGCAAAAGCGAAGGAATCGAATTTAACCGGGAAGCGTTTGTGGCGGGTGCGCCCAAACAGCCTAGCGCTGCGCCGCGATTGGTGATGGGATTGTTGTTGGTTGTATCGGTGGTCGCGCTGGGCCTGATCGCTTACAAGGTGTTGATACAGAATTCTGAAAGTGCATCAGGAACGGACCCGCGCGTGATCGCGCAACTCGACCAGCGGCTCTCGATGATCGAGGATCGCATCGACCAGTTGGAGAAGGATCGCGGCCGGAAAGCGTCCGCGCCCGCGCCGGCGGCTCCAGCTCCTCAGCCTGCCGCTCAAGCGGCGGACACGAAGCCGGTTCCTCATTATCAGATTTCAAATCCGACGCCGCAGCACACGCCTACAACCGCGGCTCCCGATCCCGCTACGGCTCAAAAACTCGCCGCGATGCAGCAGAAAGTGGGTTCGTTGCAGACCGACGCGAACGCGAACCAGGAAGCATGGCAGGCTACGACGGATCGTCTCGCGGAAGTTACCGGCCAAGTCGGAACCCAGCACAACGCGATGATCAAGAGCCAGGAGCAATTGAATCAATTACTCGCGCGCACTTCGCTCTCCGCAATTCCGTTCGAATTGCGCCGTGGTTCGAATCGCCAGCCCGTCGGGCCGGTGACGCTCACGCTCAAAGCCACGAACATCAAGAATCACCGCTATACCCTGTGCGTTTGGATTCAGGACTCTTGCATCGAGCTGAAGGACAAGACGATGTTTGAGGTCGTGCAGTTTGCGGTGTCGAAAGATACCGCGCCGCTCGAAGTGATCGCGACGAAGGTTGACCGCGACGTGATCGTGGGCTACTTGGAAGTTCCGCGCGAAAAGAGCGGCCAGTAGAAGCTACACTCTCTCCAAAATTACCGCGATACCCTGGCCCACGCCTATGCACATGGTGCACAGCGCGAACCGCCCGCCCGTTTGCTCCAATTGATATAACGCCGTTGTCATCAATCGCGCGCCGCTGGCCCCCAGAGGATGTCCGATGGCGATTGCTCCACCGTTCGGATTGACGTGCGGCGCGTCGTCAGGAATTCCCAAGTCGCGCAGAACGGCGAGCGCTTGCGACGCGAAAGCTTCGTTCAGCTCGATTACGTTCATGTCCGTAAGCTTCAGGTTCGCCTTCGCGAGAACTTTGCGCGTCGCCGGCGCTGGCCCCATTCCCATAATCCGCGGCGCGACGCCGGCAGCAGCCGAAGCAACGATGCGGGCTCTGGGCTGAAGGCCGTGCTGGCGCGCCGCTGCCTCGGAAGCGATGAGTAACGCGCAGGCTCCGTCGTTTATGCCCGAGGAGTTTCCCGCCGTCACCGTGCCATCTGGCTTCACCACCCCTTTGAGTTTGGCGAGCGCCTCGAGATTCGTGTCCGGCCGCGGCTGCTCATCTTGTGAAACGAGAATGGGATCGCCCTTTTTCTGAGGCACTGCCACCGGTACGATTTCCTTCGCGAGGCGTCCGCTGCGGATCGCCGCGGCAGCACGCTGCTGGCTGCGAAGCGCAAACGCATCCTGATCCTGGCGCGAGACTCTGAATTCCTCGGCCACGATCTCCGCGGTCTCAGGCATCAAGTCCACGCCGTATCGCGCCTTCATCGCCGGATTCACAAATCGCCAGCCGATGGTGGTGTCTTCAAGTTTTATCGAGCGCGAGAACGCCGCATCGGCTTTCCCGACCACGAATGGCGCCCGCGACATGCTTTCCACGCCGCCGGCAAGTACGAACGCAAGCTCGCCGCTCTTGATGGCGCGCGCGGCGTTTGCAACTGCTTCCATGCTCGAGCCGCAGAGCCGATTGACGGTCACACCAGGCACTTCTTTCGGCAATCCAGCCAAAAGCAGCGCCATGCGGCCGACGTTGCGATTATCTTCGCCCGCCTGGTTCGCGCAGCCGTAGATCACATCATCGAGCGCCGCCCAATCGACTTTCGCGTTGCGCTCGACAAGCGCGCGAATCGGCAGCGCCGCCAAATCGTCGGTGCGAATCGTAGAAAGCGCCCCACCATAACGCCCGAACGGCGTTCTCACTGCATCGCAGATATATGCTTGATCCACGTTTCTGGCTTCAGCGCACACTGCCTACGAATCACCAATATTCTCATAAATCAGCAGTTAGCGGCTCCAGGCAAAAGTGAGGTCTAATCGCCAACGAAACCGGTCAGAAATGCCCGTAACCCACACAAAACAAACAACGAAATGTGTTTCTAATCGCCAAAAAACTGTGTTTCTCGAGAAACCAGCCTAAAATGCCGGATACGACCAATCTCGAACGGGTCCGTTTTTCGGACATGCTCCCGCTGATGTAGAATTGATTAGCCGGTGGGGACGCTGCGTCTGGGCTTCATCATGATTGGCAGCCAATCCAAGCGGCGCGTATTTCACATCTCATGAGCATTCAAAACACTTCCATTCCGCTCACCACGAATGACCATCTCGTCAAGTGGGTCGAGAAAATTGCCGAGCTGACCAAGCCGGACGCGATTCACTGGGTGGATGGCTCGAGCGAGGAATACGACTTGCTGTGCGCGCAGATGGTGTCGTCCGGCACTTTCACCAAGCTGAATCAGAAGCTCTGGCCGGGCTGCTTTTATTCGCGGTCGGACCCGGGCGACGTGGCGCGCGTGGAAGACCGTACCTTTATATGTTCACTCTCGAAAGACAGCGCGGGGCCGACGAACAACTGGGTCGATCCTTACCAGATGCGCCGCACACTGAAAGGTCTCTTCGACGGATGCATGCGCGGCAGAACGATGTACGTGCTGGCGTTCAGCATGGGGCCGGTCGGCGGGCCGATGTCGCGGATCGGAGTGGAGCTTACGGATTCGCCGTACGTGGTCGTCAACATGCGCATCATGGCGCGCATCGGCGTTTCTGTTTTCCGCGAGATCGATAAGGATGAAGGTCGCGTGGTGCCGTGCGTCCATTCAGTCGGCGCGCCGCTCGTGCCGGGACAAAAAGATGTGCCGTGGCCATGCAATTCGGAGAAATACATCGTTCATTTTCCGGAGACGCGCGAGATTTGGTCTTTCGGCTCGGGATATGGCGGGAACGCATTACTCGGGAAGAAATGCTTCGCGCTGCGCATCGCCTCGAACATCGCGCGCGACGAAGGCTGGCTGGCGGAACACATGTTGATCCTCGGCGTCGAGGATCCCAAAGGCGAGAAGACTTACGTGGCGGCGGCGTTTCCGAGTGCGTGCGGCAAAACGAATTTCTCAATGATGATTCCGCCGAAGGGATTCGAGGGCTGGAAGATTTGGACTGTCGGCGATGATATTGCCTGGATACGCCCGGGAGCGGATGGCGTTCTGCACGCCATAAATCCAGAGGCTGGATTTTTTGGCGTCGCGCCGGGAACTTCATCGGCCACCAATCCGAACGCGATGGCGACGCTCTCGCGAAACACGATCTTCACGAACGTAGCGCTCACTCCGGACGGCGGAGTTTGGTGGGAAGGAATGACGGAGGAGCCGCCGGAGGAATGCCTGGATTGGCAAGGAAAGAAATGGACGCCGAAAATCGCGAAGGAAACGGGGGCGAAGGCCGCGCATCCGAATGCGCGTTTTACGTCGCCGGCTTCGCAGTGCCCGACGATCGATCCCGCGTGGGAAGATCCGAACGGCGTGCCCATCAGCGCGATTATTTTCGGCGGCCGGCGGGCGAGCACGATTCCACTCGTTTATCAGGCGTTCAATTGGAGTTCCGGCGTTTACATCGGCGCGACCATGGGCTCGGAAATGACCGCCGCGGCGGGCGGAACCGTCGGCAAAGTGCGCCGCGATCCCATGGCCATGCTGCCGTTTTGCGGCTACCACATGGGCGATTATTTCCGCCACTGGCTCAAAATGCCGCGATCGCTTAGCGTTACGCCGAGAATTTTTCATGTGAACTGGTTCCGCAAAGGCGCAGACGGGAAGTTCCTATGGCCGGGTTACCGCGAAAATATGCGCGTGCTCAAATGGATCGTGGACCGCGCTCGCGTCCGTGCTCCCGGAGCGGAGACGCCAATCGGCTGGATGCCGCGTTATGAGGATATCGAATGGAAGGGCTTGAAATTCCCGAAGGAGCAGTTTGAGCAGTTACAGGCGTTCGATCGCACCGCGTGGCAGAACGAAGTGATGGATCACGAGGAGCTATTTATCCGCCTGCACGACCACTTGCCGCCGGAAATGATTTACGAAAGAGAATTGCTGATCTGCCGGCTCTAAGTAGCGCCGGCGTCCCCGCCGGCATCCGACGGGCGGTGATTCACTTACCAGCACGATCTCCCGCGGAAGAAAATGCGAACCGAAGCCGTTGTTCTCGCTCTTGCGCCGCGCGTGGCGTGAGTACGAATTGACGCGATTGCTCGTAAGATGCCGAAGGGGACGCCGGCGGTACCGAGGCATCCGCCGAATTCAATTCCAATCAGCGAGTGAAAATTAACAGCGTGAAGCTGTCCGGCAAAAGCGCCGGGCGCGGATGAGGATTGTCGGCCGTCGCGGCGGGCGGCGGACCGAAGCCTGCAGTCACCAGATAAACCGTGTGCGTCTTCGCGTCGAGAGTCATCGTGCGCGCGCCTTTTTGCGTGGCGACATTTTCGACCACCGTGTATTTGTCCGGTGAATCCTCGTGCGCAACAGTCAACGTGCCCTCGCCGCATGAGGCGAAGACGAAGCCAGTCTCCGGATCAAATCCGTTTGCGTCAACGCCATCTCCGATAGGAACCGTGGTAACGACTTTTCCGCTGTCGGCGTCCACCACCGCCATCATCCTGTTGTCGCAGCCGGCGAATAGCCGCTTGTGAGCGACGTCGAAGGCCAACCCCGACGGCTCCTGGCACGGAGCCAGCGGCCAGGTATTCAGAACTTTCAGTGCGTTGGAATCGATTTCAGAGAGCTCACTTTTGTCTTCGATGTTCACGAAAATGTGGCCGGCGCCATCGGCCTGCGCGAATTCCGGTTTCCCGGCGAGCGGGATGTTGCCTGCAACTTCGCCGGTCTTGGCGTCGATGGCCGTGGAGTCGTGGCTGCGGCCGTTGAAAGTGAAGACGCGATGCGACGCAGAGTCATAGAGAATCGCGTCGGGGTTCTGCCCGTTCACGGCGATTTCGCGGATGGTCTTCAGTGAGTCGAGCTCAAACATCGTCACGGTGTTCGCCCGGCCGTTGCTGGTGAAGCCGTGATTGAATTCGGGGGCGAGGGCGATGCCGTGGACACCCTGCGTATTGGGAATGTCGCCCAACTTCTTGCCGTCGGTATCCACGACCATCGTATGCGTTCCGCGTGAAATGAAGACGCGGCGCCCTTGCGAATCGAAAGCGAGATAGTCCCAGCCGCCTTCGCCGCCGAGAGTAATTTTTTTCGCCAAATGATATCCCGAAGCTTGAGGGGCAGCGCCACCGGAGCTGAACGATATCGCCGCGCACAGACCGACGATCGCTACAGCGATGGTGCCGAATATGAGATTCCGGTTTCTAATCACGGGTGATTCCTCTTCTTGTTCGCCTTCCTCGCAAACAACCGAATTCGCTGGACAGGCTTGGAATGGAGAATGTGGCAGCGCCTATCATACTCGCGTCGCGCGCGCTTGGCATGTCTCTAGCGCGCGCCGAGGGAACGGGTGTGAAAGCCGCCGCGAGCCTCAAGTTTTCTGTGAATCGATGGGCGGCAAACCCTAAAATACGATGATAGGGTTGCCGGCTCATGAAGACTAGATATCTAGCGCTATTGCTCGTGCTCTTGACTCGTTCCGCGGCATCGGGCCAAAGCAATAGCGGCGAACTGCGCCTGAAAATCACCGACCCTCTCGGCCTTGGCGTGAAGACCAAGGTCGAACTTCTGAGTGAAGCAAATCAGTATCACGGCGCTTTCCTCACCGACGACGCGGGCAATCTCGTTGCGAAGCGCCTGGCCTTCGGTGTCTACCAAATCAAAATTCAACAGGAGGGCTTTGCTCCGGTTTCTGACACGCTGGAAGTGCGCTCGGCGCTCCCGAAGGAATACAAAGTTCAATTGCGATTGGCTTCGAAGACCGCGACAGTCACCGTGCGCGCGGCGGACACTCTCATCGATCCCTATCGGCCTGGAGCGGTAGAAGAGCTCGGCGAGGACTTGATCGAAAACCGTCCGGCATCGTTACCGGGACGATCTCTCCAGGATCTCGTGAATTCGCAGCCCGGATGGCTTTACGAAGGCAACGCGGTTTTGCACCCGCGCGGGTCCGAGTACCAGACGCAATTCGTTGTGGATGGAATTCCGCTCACCGACAATCGCTCGCCTAGCTTCGGGCCGGAAATCGAAGCCGACGACGTGGACTCGATGGCCGTCTACACCGCCGGATTTCCCGCCGAGTACGGAAGAAAGATGGGCGGCGTGATTGAAGTGAATACGGAGCGGGACGTTCCGCCCGGATTTCACGGAGACGTAGTTCTAACCGGCGGAAGTTTTGATACTGGCGGAGCGTTCGTGCAAGCGCAATACGTCTGGGGGCAGAACGCGTTCGGCGTGAGCGCTGATGGAAGCATGACCAGCCGCTACTTGAATCCCGTGGTGCCGGAGAATTTCACGAACACGGGAACGACCGGCGATTTTACGGCGCGCTACGAGCGCGATTTCACCAAGAGCGATCACTTGAGCCTGCTCGTGCGCCACGCGTTATCGCGCTTTGAAATTCCGAACGAACAGATCCAGGAAACGGCCGGGCAACTGCAGAACGGCGACAACCTCGAAACTATGGGGATTATTTCCTATCAG
Source organism: uncultured Acidobacteriota bacterium (assembly GCA_963841235.1). Taxonomy (GTDB): domain Bacteria; phylum Acidobacteriota; class Terriglobia; order Acidiferrales; family UBA7541; genus Palsa-147. The sequence continues at coordinate 160,999 of CAWJBU010000012.1, forward strand.
CATATTTTTTCTCCCGACGTGGTGGCCGATCTGCGCGGAATGGTGCGCGACGCCTCGAACGATCTCTGGTCGAATGATTTCTCGACGCCCACGATTGCATTTCTGAACAATAATTTCCGCGAGGGATACTTCAAGGGCAGCATCTCGATTCACCACGGCAGGCAGGAGTGGAAAGCGGGCGTCGAATCGGACACGCTCTCACTGCACGAGCGCTTCAACGATCGCATTACCGATCCTACGCAATTCGATCCTGGAACCCCGGCTACGTTCTCATTTCTGGGAAGCCATTCGGACCTCGAGCAATCGGCGTTTGTGCAAGACATGATTCGCCTCGGCGCCTGGACGGTGAGCGCCGGCCTGCGCTGGGATCACTATCAACTTCTCGTGAATCGGAATGCCGTCAGCCCGCGCCTCGCGATGGCGCGTTACTTCAGACCAGCCGATCTAGTCGTGCATGCGTCTTACGATCGCGCGTTTCAAACTCCGTCATTCGAGAATATCCTTCTTTCCAGCTCTCCTTTGATCCAATCGCTCAATCCCAATGTGCTGCGGCTTCCCGTCCGGCCTTCCTACGGCAATTATTTTGAAGTGGGAATGACCAAGGGATTCTTTGGCAAACTTCGCCTGGAAGCGAACTATTACCGCCGCTATGCCAACAATTACGCGGACGACGACCAATTGCTGAACACCGCGGTGAGCTTTCCGATCGCTTTCGAAAAATCGGTGATTTATGGCGCCGAAGGAAAAATTGAAATCCCCGAATGGGGACGCTTCTCAGGTTTTGTCAGTTATTCCTACATGGTGGGCAACGTTTGGTTGCCGGTGACGGGCGGACTTTTTCTCGGCCAGGAAGCAACTGACGCCACGACCGATTTGACCGCCCATTTTCCGGATTCACAAGACCAGCGGAACACGGTGCGCGGGCGCATGCGATTTCAGATCAGCAAGCGCCTCTGGGCCGCCGGCGGGCTCGAGTATGGGAGCGGTCTGCCATTTGAGTTCGACGGAACGATTGACGAGGCGCTCGCGCAGTATGGCCAGCAAGTAGTGGACCGCATCAATTTCGATCGCGGCCGCGTGAAGCCCGGGCTTTCGGTGGATGCGTTGCTCGGTGCGGAAATCTACAAGACCGAGCGGCTAAATGTGAGGATGCAGGCCGACGTCGAGAATCTGAACAACCGCCTCAACATCATCGATTTCGGTGGCCTTTTCTCCGGTAACGCCATCGGTCCGCCGCGCAGCTATACCCTCCGCCTTACGACCAATTTCTAACTACAATCTCGTGATTCGGATTCGGTCCGCAGAGGTCCGCCGCGGACGAGCTAAGCGTTGGCCTTCGGCTTTATTGCGAAAACTGCGATCACAATCGCCGCTAGCAACATCCGCCGCGCAGCTATTCCCTGCGGCTCACCACGAGTTTCTAGTCGAACCTCTATCCAGCAAGGCGTGGGCCAGATGGACTACCTAGCGCGCGGTCCAGCCAAGATCCATATCGAGAGCAGCACCTGTAATTCCCGAGGCTTCGTCGCTGCAGAGATAAAGCGCCAGAGAAGCGACTTCTTCGGGTTCGAGCAAGCGGTGGATCGCGGCAGGTTCAGTCATGATCTTGCGGATCACGTCATCGCGCGAAATCCCGTGACGCGGGCTTGCTCGTCGATTTGCTGGTCGACGAGCGGCGTACGCACGTAGGCCGGACAAATAGCGTTCGCGGTGATGTTGTGCTCTGCAACTTCGAGCGCGATCACTTTTGTAAGTCCGAGCACTCCATGTTTCGCGAGATGTAAGCGGCCTTGAAGGGAGAGGCGACTTTGCCGTGCAGCGAAGCGATATTGATCACGCGGCCCCACTTCTGCCGGATCATGTAGGGCAGCGCATTCTTGCAACATAGAAAAGTCCCCGTCAGCATCACGCCGATCAGGTAGTCCCAACGCTCTTCTGGGAACAGGATGACCGGGGAGATATGCTGCAATCCGGCGTTGTTCACCAGGATATCGATTCTTCCAAACCGGTTAGCCGCCGATTCGATCAGGCGCCGCACATCGGTTGATTTCGATACATCGGCGGCAACGAACTCTCCCTCGACGCCGAGAGTTTGCAACTCGGCTTCGCGCGTTCGCCGGCAGCTTCATCGAGATCGGCAATGACAAAATTCGCGCCGGCGACAGCAAAAGACTTCGCAATCGCGTAGCCGATACCGCTGGCAGCGCCCGTAATGACTGCGACTTTCCCTTTCACGCTCTCCTCCGTGCGTTCTGAATGCATCGAATGCCGCGGCGCTGTCCAGGCACGCTCACCCGCCTGAGCAAGACCCATCCCCCCTGGCTGATCAATTCTTCTTGACAACTCCCCGCAATAGGGATAAATCTCTTCTCAATCAAAGCGAGCGCTCGCTCTCTTTGGTACGGAGAATAGTAAACAACAATCGATAGGCACGGCAAGGGTGAAATGCCCAAGCTTCTTCACGGAACCTTCGAGAAGAACAAGCTCAAGATCGAGCGCGCCGCCCTGCAACTCTTCACGCGCAAGGGCTTCCACGGCACTACCGTCCGCGAAATCGCAAGAAGGCCGGCGTTTCCATGGGCAAGCTCTACATCTACTACGACACCAAGGAAGACATCTTCATCGACCTGGTCCATCACCTGGGCCACAAGATGGAGACCATCCGGCAGAAACAACTGGTTCCCCTGATGCGCTCGCGTCGATCCGGAATCCCTGAAGAAATTGGCGATGGCCATCGGGCGCATCGTCCGCGAAAACCTGGATTACTGGCGGCTGATGTACATCGACGTGGTCGAATTCCGCCACAAGCACTTCATCCACAGTTTTCGGGAGATTTCGGGAGGCCTGCGCACTTTTTCAACGCGCGATGGCTCAGCGATCGAAGTTCCCGTTTCCTGCGGGCGTGGATCCTGGGCTTGGTTACACCACGATCTATCTGCATTTTTTCACCTACTTCCTGGTCGAGGAACTCTTTGGAGCGAAGAGGCACCTGGGAGTGAGCGACGAAGAGGCCATCGATCAACTCGTTCTGATGTACACAGGAAGGCGGGCAGTCTCGGGCCGAAAAGTTTAATGGCTGGGAAAAAGGAGAATGTGATGCACGACTTGCGAAGATCGATTGCACTGTTAGTCTTGGGAGTGGTCGTCTTGTTTGCGGCCGCTGGCGCGCGAGCACAATCTCCCACGACCGGCCAGGTTAGCGGTGTGGTCAAAGATCCGAGCGGCGCCGTAGTCGCGGGAGCGAAAATCACGCTCACGAGCGACGCCGGTGTCGACCGCGTGGTCACCACGAGTTCCGATGGCCGCTACGCGCTCGCGCTTATTCCTCCCGGCATGTACCGCCTGCAAGTCGACGCGAAGGGTTTCAAGCCGTTCATCGTCGAGAAAGTCGAAGTGCGCATCACCGAATATTCGGTCGCGAACGCTGATCTGTCGGTACAGGGAGGCGCGCAGACCGTCACGGTGACCTCGGAAACGCCACTGGTGCAGACGGAAAGCTCCGCGCGCGGCACGGTCATCGATGAGAACGAGGTGGGCAATTTGCCACTGCCGACCCGCAATTTTCAGCAATTGTTGGGCCTGTCTACGGGAACCTCCGGCTCACTGGCGAACTCCTCGGATCTGGGGCGAGGGGATACCGCGATATACGTCAACGGCCAGCGCGCGCTTTCCAACAATGTCGTCATCAATGGCGTCGATGTGAACTCCATCGGCACCGGATCGATGCCCAATCTCGCGGTTCCCTCGATCGACGCGATACAAGAATTCATCGTGCAGACCAGCCTGTACGACGCTTCGACAGGCCGCAACGCGGGAGGCGTGGTAGCCGCTGTCACGAAGTCCGGCACGAACAGCTTCCATGGCGATGTGTACGAGTTCGTGCGCAATACCAGCTTGGATGCCAACAATTTCTTTCTCAACGCGATCGGCACCTCGCGGCCCACTTACAACCGCAATCAATTTGGCGGAGTCTTGGGCGGACCGGTGGTGAAGGATCGCGTATGGTTTTTTGCCTCGTATCAGGGCACTCGCGAAACCAATGGCACTTCGTTGACCAACTCGCTCTCTACGGTATTTCTGCCGGCTTTTTTGGGATCGCAGCGCGATCCCGCATCTCTGGCTGCACTCTCGGTGTGCTACGGCCTGGGCGGATTCATCGATCCTGTGGCCTCGGCGATTCTGTCGACCAAACTTCCCAACGGGCAGTTTATGGTTCCTTCGGTTCCGGGCGTCACTACTGGTGTTGGCTGCACGCCGGGGCAGCCGGGCAACCCCGTCCTCCAGACGATTCCCTCGAACTCGACCTTCGCGGAGGACCAGTTCAACACCAATCTGGATGTCAAACTGAATGACGCAAACCGCTTCTTCGGCAAGTTCTTCTTTGCCAACAACCGAACCAATCAGGCGCTCTACGATACTTTTGGCGACGGCAACCCGCTGCAGGCGCCCGGCTGGCCGACGGAGGAAGACATCACTCAACGCGTGCTTTCGGTGGGCGTATCTTCAGTGATCTCGAGCCGTTTGCTGAACGAAGTCAAATTTGGCTGGAGCATGATCTACGGTCCCGGCAAGCCATCTCAACCTGTCACCTCCACACAGCTGGGAATTGAGTCGCCCTTGAGTACTCTGTTCCCCGGAATGCCGACAATAATTTTCCCGAACATGTTCACAGTGGGACCGTCTCCGCTGGGCATCAACTACGCGCAGACCAATACTTTCGGCCCCAGCGACATGATGACGTGGACAAGGGCCCGCACACCATCCGATTCGGCGCCGAGTACAAGCGGCAGGAGTTGGACGCGCCCTATTTCGATGTATTTCCCAACGGCGAAATGGCCTACCTGGGCTTTAGCGGCAATGTCTTCGAGGATTTTCTATCCGGGCTTTCGGGCGTGTCCGTAATTGGCTCGGGCACCAACAGCCTCCACAACCGCGCCAACGACTTTTCTGTGTTCCTCCAGGACGATTGGAAGGTCACTCCGCGCCTTACGCTGAACCTTGGCGTGCGCTGGGACTACTTCGGTCCCACCACGGAGACCGACGGCCATTTTGTAGGCTTCGATCCATCGAAGGCGACCACGATTCCTCTGGCTATAGCAGGGCTTGGCACGAATTGCCCGGCTGACTTGAGCACTTGCGGCTCCGTCGTTACTGGCGGCTTCGTCCAGGCCGGTAATGGACATCTGCCGGGATTTCCCAAAGTCAGCAACGGCTTGGTGAATGCCGACTACAAGAACTTCGGGCCGCGGCTGGGCTTCGCTTATCAATTGACGAACAGCGGAAAAATTGTTCTGCGTGGCGGTTACGGTATTTTTTACGATCGTCCCAACATGCGGCTGTTTAACAGCCAATTGTTCAACATGCCTTACGAAATGCTAGCCACCGCTTTGGGCACGCCGAACGAAAATCCATTCGTGCAGGTTCCGCTGCCGAGCGAGTTTCCGCTGAATATCGGCGACACGACGATTTTTCCATTTGGCGGTTATCCGGCTTTTTTGCCGGTGACATTGCTCACCAGTGGCGGACCACTCGCCATAGAAACTCCAGTTCCAGCCAGCGGAATTTATCCGGACCTGAAGGATTGGAACATCCCCTACGTTCAGACCTTTAACCTCGGAGTGCAATGGAGCTTCTCCAACAACTGGTTGCTGGACGTGGGCTACGTCGGTTCGCTGGGGCGCAGGTTTCCGCAGTTGTTTTCGTTCAACCAGGCGGCGACTCCGGCAGCAGCGGGACTCTATACATTGGGAAGTCTGGGCGGACCTTTGTTCCCTGGCTTTGGCAATCTGCCGGCCCCCGGATTGGGCAGCTTTCTGATGGAGAGCAACTCGGATTCTAATTACCACTCGCTGCAGGTATCCGTGAACAAGCGGCTCTCCAAAGGCCTGCAAATGCTGCTCGCCTATACTTATTCGCATTCTCTCGACGACTACTCCGGGAGCGATGTGAGCGACATTTCGCTGACCCCGGGTGACATGGTCAACGAACACAACTATGCCTCTTCGGATTTCGACCGGCGGCAGCGCTTCGTCGCGAGCTACGTATATAACCTTCCAATTTCTATCGGGGTGATTCAGGCCTCGGGAAAAAACTGTTGAATTCCTGGAGCGTGTCGGGAATTGTGACCCTGCAATCTGGGACACCGTTCTTGATCGATGGCCAGGTTGCCTTGTTTGCGGCAACCAGAGCCGACTTGGCGCCTGGCCGAACGCTGGCATCCGCCTCAAGAGCAGCTCCGTGACGGACCGCTTGAATGCCTATTTCGACCCAACTGCTTTCGTGCAACCCTCGGCGTTCGGCGACTTCGGACAGCTCGGAAGGAACATCGTACGAGGACCGAAGCAAACCAATACTGACTTCTCCATCATGAAGGCTGTTCCGATCACGGAAAGCATGCGCGCCGAGTTCCGTGCCGAATTCTTCAATCTGTTCAACAACGTGAATTTTGCCAACCCCGTTAACGTGGCTGCTTCGGGCAACTTTGGGCAGATCGTGGCAACGTCCACGGGGCCTCGAGTGATCCAGTTTGCAGTGAAATTCAGTTTCTGATTTTGCGCCGCGCCGGGCCTGCTCGCGCGGGCCCGGCTCTTTTCGCATCTTTTTGTGCGCCCGAGCGCGGACTGCGCAATAATGCCCCGCTTCAAGAGCAGCCTTTATTCAGATGCTGTGCTCCGGTTACTTCTAGGGGATTTCAATGAATCTTGAGAGACGAGGGCCAGTAAAAGTTGTTCGCGAGGCTCGTGGACGTGTTTCCGGCGACGGTATTGAACTGGCTTTCGGATTTTGGCCGGGCCGCGGTGCGCCGATTGTTGCGCTTCACGGACTGACGGCCTCCTACCTCAATTTTATCGGTATCGCGGAGCGGCTGGCTGGGAGATGTCCTCTTCTCGGCTTTGACCTGCGAGGCCGAGGCGATTCCGATAAGCCGCAGGGCCCCTACGGATTCGCGCAGCACGCGCGGGATGTCGCCGCGGCGATGCGCGCGATGGGGATCGGCCCGAGCGTCGTCGTGGGGCACTCGATGGGCGCGTTCGTTGCGGCTGCACTGGCCGCGCAGGAGTCCGCGCTCGTGTCCGGCCTCGTCCTGATCGACGGCGGCTACCTTCCCGCGATGAGTGGCGCGGCGCCCAATGAGTCGCTCAATGCGGCGCTCGCGGAGCGCGTGATGCAATTGACGCAGACTTATCCGTCGCGCCAAGCCTATCGCGAATATTGGCGCGCCAAACCGCATTTTCCACCGGCGGATTGGGGTCCCTGGGCCGAAGCATTCCTGGATTACGAAGTCGGAGGCGAATCGCCGGTCCAGCCAAAGGCTTTTCAGGCCGGCGTGCTCGCTGATCTTGCAGAGGGGTTGCGCCGCGATGAAATGGCCGAGCGGCTGCGCTCGATTCGCGTTCCTACAATGCTGATTCGCGCAGAGAGCGGCTTCATCCCGGACCAGCCGCCGTTGTTTCCAGATCCGCTGGCCGACCAGATTCGCTCACTTGTTCCCCACGTCGAGGATCACAAGATTCCCGGCACAACGCATTACACGATCGTTCTCGGCAATTGTGGCGCGTCGGCGATTGCCGATTTCATCGTGGAGATGGTGGAGCGGACAAAATCCTGAGCGACCGCTGAGATCCAACGCGCTGCCTGTATCGCTATCGAGTTGCCAGCGAAAACTTCGAATGAACGGCCGCGCGCTACGGCTCTAAGCGTTGGCCTTCGGCTTGATTGCGAAAACTGCGATCACAATCGCCGCTAGCAACAGCACGTAAAGCCCCCAACTCGTCGAGATCGAATCCGACAGCGACTGGGATGCGGCCTTCGCCATTTCCTGCCCGAAGTCACCCATTTCCTTGGCGGCTTGACCGAGCGCGTGGCTGATCTCCCACTTGAATTTGATAAACGCCAAGACCAAGTAAGCCAACGGCGCAGCATTGAGAAATTTCGCCTTTGGGTTCGGAATGAACGGAGCGGCGAAGGGTCCGAGAATCGCCAGCAGCCCGATCAGGCTGAAGAAGCCGTGATCTACTGAAAAGCCGGCCATGGTGTGCCCGAAATCGATGCCTAGAAACTCCCAGTAGGTGAACGATTTCGAATCGATAATCATGCTGACGTTGTAAGCCGGGAGAAAAAACCACGCAATCCAGAGCAGAACCGTTGCGCCCAAGGCCACGTTGCCCATTCGAGCCGCGAGCGCTCCGACCCCCTGCTTCGCAATTTCGGCCGCCTGCTTGCCGCGTTCCTGCGCGACGCCGCTGAATTGGTCGAGGCGCTCTTTGGAAAGCTGCTGCGCGTCCACAGCCGACAATCCGATTATGGCGCCACTGGCGTCGCTCTCGACATCAACGACCATGTTCACCGCCGGCGCAACCGCTGATCGCCACACGCCCGCGAGACTGAACTGCTTCTGCTGGCCGTTCACGGAAATCAGACCAGGACTCGTGTCCGGAACTTTGAGAACAGTTCCTCTAATTTTAGACACACCCTCGCCACCCATAATTGGCCTCCTGTGTGTGATGGCCGAAGCGCCGCCGTTCAAGGCGGCGCGGGCGCTATCGCTCCAACGAATCCACAACCGCGGTAAAACGCGCCGCTACATTACTGCTTCTTCAGCGCTCCGAACTGGGAGTCCGGCCCCGGTGTCAGCGAGCCGTCGCTCTGCTTCATGAAATCGGTCGTGATTCCCATGCACGTGACCGCGACCTTGTCGCCGTCCGCCTTATACGTGCAGTCGGCGGTCTGGCCCATCATGGAAAACGTGGCCTTGCCGTCGCCCTTGAGTTCCATCGTGACGTTGCCAGTCTTATCTTTGTACGTTCCCTGAACGCCGCAGCCCGCGATGCCCAAGCCAACGCACGTCATGACGGATGCAAAAAGCGCGATGCGAAGAATCAATCTATTCATTACGACCTCCGATGGGAAATTGAACTCCGGCCCGTAGTATATGTTGCGCCAACCGTTTTTGCTCCAGCGCGAAAGCTTCGCCACGTCCCGCCCGCTGTGCGCCCAAATCCGGTGCTCTTCGAACCGTGGGAATCCCGGCTCAAACCGCCCTGCTCTGTTGCCGCCGCGCGAGGCCGGATGCTACGATTTTGGCCTCGGCAGCTACAGCGTGCCCTTCCTCACCCGTTCCCGGGCTCGTGAGTCGTGGCCGTCCAGTTAGCAATGCGCTAAAGCGCGAGCAAAACCGTCATGCCGCCTCTGAATAATCATCCTGCCCCGGGATTCGACCCGGGCGACTCGGGAGCAACCCCGGAAGAGAGGCGCGCGCTCGATCACCTGTTCAGCGAAACCTATGAGGAACTCCGGCGCCTGGCGTCCAGCGTCCGGCGAGACGACCCGAGCGCAACCCTGAATCCGACGGCGCTCGTCAACGAGGCCTGGCTGAAGCTGGCGAATTCCCCCGATATTGCCTCGACTTCGCGACTGCATTTCAAGCGCATTGCGGCACGGGCGATGCGCCAGGTTTTGGTCGAGGCGGCGCGACGGCGGAGCGCGCGGAAGCGGGGCGGCCCGGAGGGAATGACCGTCACTTTCGATGAATCCCTTGGAGACGGAGCAGCGCTGGGAAATGATTTGGTCGCGCTGGACGCGGCTCTCGATGAGCTCGCCCGAGTGAATCCACGGCAGGCGACGATGGTCGAATGCCGGTTTTTCGGAGGGCTCGATATCGCGGAGACCGCCGAATTGCTCGAGATCTCCGAGGCCACCATTCTCCGCGATTGGCGCGCGGTGAAAGCATGGCTGGCTAACGAGCTGCATCGGGCGCGCTAAGCCGCGCAAGTTCTTCACGCCATTCGCAGGGCTCGAAAATGGACAGCGCGCATTGGAAACGAGTCCAGGAATTATTTCACGCCGCGGCGGATCTTCCGGCGCAGGAACACCGCGCCTTCCTGAAAAACGCGTGCGGTGAAAACGACGCTTTGGTGCGCGAGGTTCTCGCCCTGCTCGCGGAAGACGCGCAAGGGTCCTCTCTTCTCGATCGCGACGTCTCGCATGTCGCCGGGCAGTTTTTCGGCGAAGCCGCCAACGCTCCGTTGTCATTCAAAGATTTTGGCCCATACCGCATCAAGCACATGTTGGGCGAGGGTGGAATGGGCGTGGTGTACCTCGCCGAGCGCTCCGACTTGGGCACGCTGGTAGCGATTAAGTTTCTGCGTGATGCGTGGCTCTCGCCCGCGCGCCGAGAACGCTTCGCCAGCGAGCAACGCACACTCGCGCAACTCAATCACTCCTCGATAGCGCGGCTCTACGACGCGGACACGCTCGCCGACGGAACTCCCTGGTTCGTGATGGAGTACGTCGAAGGCGTTCCACTCACGCAGTATTGCCGCCAGAACGAGTGCTCGATCGAACGGCGCCTGCAATTGTTCCGCGCCGTTTGCGAAGCCGTGCAATACGCGCATCGGCAGGCGGTGATCCACCGTGATTTGAAGCCCTCCAATATCCTCGTAAAGAACGATGGTTCGGTGCGCCTGCTCGACTTTGGCATCGCCAAACAACTCGAGAGCCTCGATACGCCGACGGACCAAACGCGCACAGGATTGCGGCTGATGACTCCGGCTTACGCGGCACCCGAGCAGTTTCGAGGCGAACGCGTCGGAATCCAGACGGACGTCTATTCGCTTGGCGTGATTCTCTACGAATTGCTCGCCGGGAAGCTTCCGTTCGATCTTTTGAATTGCACCGCAGCTCAAGCGGAAAAAATTATCGCCGAGCACGAACCGGAAAAGCCATCTGCGGTCGTGAGCCGAACGGAGGAACTGCGAGGCCCCGGTGCGACGGTTGCATCGCCCAGCAAAACGGCCTGGGGCGACCTCGACGTTCTGTGCCTCACGGCGATGCACAAAGATGCCGTGAGAAGGTATCAGTCTGTCGAAGCGCTCGTCCGCGATATCGATCACTACTTGAACGGCGAGCCATTGGACGCCCGCCTCGATACCTTGAGATATCGCGCGGGCAAGTTCGTGCGCCGGAATCGGCGCTCCGTCATTGCAGCGTCCGCAGCCGTTGCGCTGATTTTGGGTGTCATCGTGTTCTTCACCGTGAGGCTGGCGATCGCGCGCAACGTTGCATTGGCGGAGGCGGCCCGGACGCAACGCATCCAGCAATTCATGACCAATCTTTTTCAGGGCGGCGATGAAGCGGCAGGGCCATCCGACAGCCTTCGGGTGGTGACGCTGCTCGATCGCGGCGTGCAGGAAGCGCGGACGTTGGATCAAGAGCCCGAAGTGCAGGCCGAGCTGTATCAAACCCTGGGTGAGATTTATCAAAAGCTCGGCAAGCTGGATCAGGCGGACCCGCTGATGCACTCCGCTCTCGACGAACGCAAGTCGCTCTTCGGCGACGACAGCCGCCAAGTTGCAGAAAGCCTCGTGGCGCTTGGTCTGCTGCGCGCCGATCAAGCCAAGCTAGACGACGCCGAGCGCCTGGTGCGCCAGGGCTTAGAGATGAGCAAGCGGCACCTGCCGCCAAATCATCCCGATGTGGCCAAAGCCACCGCTGCCCTAGGCAAAGTGCTGGAGGATCGCGGTACATACGACCAGGCCATCCAAGTTCTCGATGAAGCTGTGCGGTTGCAATCCACTGGAGCAGCCGTGACTCCGGAACTTGCCTCCAGCCTTTCGGAGTTGGCGAATACGCATTTTTATGCCGGTCATTACGACACTTCAGAAACTCTCAATCAACGAGTGCTGGGAATGAATCGCCAACTTTACGGCGATCGCCACCCACTCGTCGCGGATACGCTGATTAATCTGGGCGCCGTCAAGTTTGAGTTGGGCCATTACCAGGAAGCCGAAGTCTTCGATCGCCAAGCGCTCGATATCGATCGCGCGTTTTACGGAAACGAGCATCCCGAAACCGCGTCCGCACTGACGATCCTCGGCAGGACGCTTGTCGCCGAAAATCGCTACAGCGAGGCGACGGATCTGCTGCAACAGGCGCTGGCCATACAAGAGCGCGTTTACGGAAAAGTTCACCCGCGCGTCGCTTCGGCGCTGAACGAGCTGGGAAAAGTCGCGCTGCAAGAAGGAAAGCTCGACGACGCGGAAGCATACTTTCGCCGAATGGTCGACATCGAGAAGTCGGTTTATGGCGACAAGCATTACCTGGTGGCGACCGCGTTGTCGAACTTGGGCAGTGTCTATATGGAGCGGAAGGAATATTCACGCGCCGAGGAAATATTCCGAGATGTCGTGCGCCGCTACACGGAAGAACTCTCGCCCAACCACCCCAACACCGGCATCGCGAGAATCAAGCTGGGTCGCAGCCTTCTCCGCCAGCAACGCTACGCCGACGCCGAAGTGGAAAGCCGCGCAGGCTACGAAATTCTAATCAAGCAAACAAGTCCTTCGATCGGCTGGCTGCAAAATGCCCGCCAGGACTTGGCCGAAGAATATACGGCGCTGAACCGCCCAGCCGACACCGCGAAATTCAAAACTGAGTTGGCCCTGGGTGGCGTCGCCGCCGCAGCCGCCGCGCACTGAAGCGCGATCAATTCCTCAGCCCGCTTCACGTTCACGCCGCGTCGGACGTGAGTCGGCGCAAACTCGCATCACGACTCGTACATCCATTTGCCGCCGACCATAGTTCGCTCTACTTGAACTTTAGTTAGCTCGAATGGATCAGTCCTGATTGGATTCTGATGCAGCACAACCAGGTCAGCGAGTTGCCCGGGCTGGATAGAGCCTTTGATGTCTTCCTCAAATGCCGCGTAGGCGCCGTTCACCGTCCCGCATCGTATTGCTTCTTCGATGCCGATACGTTGATTGAGCCCCCACGCGTTTCCCTTCATGTCGGTGCGCGTGATTTGCGATTGCATCCACATCATCGGGTCCGAAGGACTCGCGGTGTAGTCGGAAGCATCCGTGGGCCGCAAGCCGGCATCGAGGAAACTGCGCATCGGGAACATATATTTGGTGCGTTCCTCGCCGTAAAAATGCATCACGTCGCCGTGAAAATACACGTAGCAAGAAAACGGCGCAGGAATCACGTTGAGCGCGCGCATGCGCTGGATCAAGGAATCATTCAGCAACGTGCAATGCTCGATGCGGAATCGCGGATCTTTCTTCGGGTTTTCCTTCTGGATCTGCTCATAAACGCCGAGAATCCGGTCAATTGCCAGATCGCCGTTGGCATGAGTGGCCAGTTGCCATCCCGCAGCGTGCGCTTTGCTGCCGACCTCATAAAGCTTTTCGCGGGTGGCCAGCTGCAGGCCGGTGAAGTTGTTGGGAATCCCGATATACGGCTGCGAGAGCCACGCAGTCCGCTCAGAAATCGAGCCGTCGGCATACTGCTTCACGCCGCCGATGCGCACCCAGTCATCGCCGAAGCCGGTGTGAATTCCCGCGGCCATGTACCGATCGAGCGATCGAGCTGAAACGATGCAGTAGACGCGCATGCGCAATTCGCCGGCGTCGCGCGCATCCTGATATCCGTGCACGAATTCCGGATCCGCGTCCGCATCGCACGCCGACGTCACGCCTTTGCTGATAAATAGTTTTGAGATAAAGGCCGAGCCCGCGCGGTAGTCATCGCGCGTGTTGGTCTGCGGCACCAAAGCGAAAATCATTTTCGCCGCAGCATCCCCGACATATCCCGTCAGGTGGCCCGCCGCATCATGCTCGAAGCGCCCACCGGTGGGATCGGGAGTTCCATCGTCCACGTTGGCCATTTTCAGCGCCAGGGAATTCACGAATGCGACGTGGCCGCCGCGATGCTGCACGATCACCGGATGATCGGGCGCCGCCGCATCGAGATCGTGAAGATTGAGCGGGCGCGGAGTTTTTCCGTCGTCATATAAAAATCCAAGGACCCATTGTCCGGGCGGCGTTTTCTGCGCGCGCTCGTGCAATGCAGCCTGAATTTTTTCGATCGAGTCAATATCGCAGGCCACCTTGCGCAGATGCTCGACGCCGGAATTGCAAGGATGGGAGTGCGCGTCATTAAATCCGGGAAGCACGCTCTTCATGCCCAGATCGATTTTTCGAGTGCGCGCGGCAGCCAGGTGCAGCACTTCGTCGTTCGAACCCACCGCAGCAAATTTCCCACCGATGATCGCCACGGCTTGTGCCCGCGGCTGAGATTCATCGACGGTCCAAATGTCGCCATTATAAAGGATCACATCGGGTTCTTCGGCGCGCAAGAGCGGCAAGGCAGCAAACGCGCCCAGTCCGTGCAGAAATTTCCGACGCGAAACTGGCCACACGGAAGCACCTCCGGAAAATCCAGGCGTGAGTTTTACGCTTCCACTTCGGCGTCCGCAAGAGCCAGCGCTTCATCCAGAGCCGCTACGCCGCGATCGATTTCTTCCGTCGAAATAATTAGCGGCGGCGCAATCACAAAATGGCTCATCCAGGCTTGAATGAAAACGCCATCGCCCATCATTTTCGCCGCGATGCGATCGACCACCAGCGGCTTGCCGGCCAGCTTTTCTTCCCCGGTGTTGAAAGGATTTTTCTTCTGCTGATTTTTCACCAATTCGACGGCCCAGAACAGGCCGATACCTCGCACGTCGCCAATTGAGCGATGGCGAGGCTTGAGCGCCATTAATTTCTCTCCGAGATACGCGCCCATTTCGGTCGCGCGCTCGTTCAATTTCAGCCGCTTCATTTCATTGATGGAAGCGATGGCCGGCGCAAGAGTGAGCGGATGCGCTTCGTAGGTATGGCCGTGGGAAAAGAAGTGATCTTCGAAGTACGCAGCAATTTTCTCATTCGTCGCGCACAGGCCCAATGGAATTGCCGCATTAGTGATGCCCTTCGCGGTGGTAAGAATGTCAGGGACAACGTTCCAGTTATCCATCGCGAACCATTTCCCGGTGCGGCACCAGCCGCTCATCACTTCATCGGCGATTAGCAGCACTCCGTGAGCATCGCAAATCTGCCGCAGCCGCGGCATGTATTCCTTCGGAGGAACCAAGCACGCCGTTCGTGCCAACCACCGGCTCAACAATGACCGCAGCGACATCGCTCTCATTCGCGATCATGTGCTCAACATACTCGGCGCAGGCGATGTTGCACCCAGGATATGTGTGACCGATCGGACATTTATAACAATTCACTTCCGGCGCAAAGATTACTCCGGGAATTTTTCCAGCAGGCTCCATAGCCCAGCGGCGCGGGTCGCCGGTCGCGGCGATCGAACCCATCGTCGATCCATGATAGGAGCGGTAGCGCGAAATAATTTTGGTCTTGCCCGTGTACATGCGCGCGATCTTGAACGCCGCTTCGTTCGCTTCCGTGCCGGACGTGGCAAAAAAATATTTGGTGAGGCCTTTCGGCAAAACTTCCGTCAGCAACTCGGCCAATTCCGCGCGAACTTGCGTTGCGTAACCCGGTCCGATGAACGCAAGCTTCTCAGCTTGCTGCTGAATCGCCTCGATGACCGCGCGATTTTTATGGCCAAGAGTGACGCACATAAGCTGCGCCGAAAAATCCAGATACTTTTTTCCGGCGGCGTCCACGAAATAGCAGCCTTCCGCATCCACGATGTGCAGAGGCGACCAACCTTTTTGGCGGCGCCAAGTTCCGTAGGTCAGATGAGCGGTAAGTTCGCTAACCTGCGATGAAGACAATTTCTCGCTTGTCGAAGACGTCATAAATTCCCCGTGATGAACAGAATTTCGAAAACAACCTCACAACCCGCTAAAACTTACCAGATTGAAGCCGCTCGCGCACTCTACCCATCGTCCGGCCCGGGGGATTTAACTGGGGCGGAAAGTGGTCCTCTAACTGGATTGCCATTTAACGCCGACTTCGGCAATCTGAGAGCAGACGCATCGAGCGCTCCGCCCGCGCTTGTATTCCTGCCGCTGAGCGCATCGCGTCCCCGGGGAGCAATCATGCCTGTCGCAGAAACCATTCCGAACTACATTGGTGGCGAGTGGAAGAAAAGCTCCGCCCGCGAGTCGCAGCAAATAATCAACCCGGCCACGCAGGAATCACTCGCCGAACTTCCTCTTTCGACCGGTGACGATGTCGCATCCGCCGTCGACGCCGCCGCCGCGGCGTTTCCTCAATGGCGGCGCACTCCTCCCGAAGAACGCATCCAGCCGCTCTTCAAATTGAAGCAGCTTCTCGAAGACAATCTCGATGAACTCTGCCGCATCATCACCAAAGAAAACGGCAAAACTCTCGGCGAATCCCGCGGCGAGATGCGCCGCGCCATTGAAAATGTTGAAGTCGCCTGCGGAATTCCCATCCTGATGCAAGGCTACAATCTCGAGGACGTCGCGCGCGGAATCGATGAAACCATGATTCGCCAGCCGCTGGGCGTCGTCGCGGCCATCGCTCCATTCAATTTCCCCGGCATGATCCCATTTTGGTTTCTTCCTTACGCCGTCGCCACAGGCAACACCTTCATCTTGAAGCCGTCCGAGCGCGTGCCGCTCACCATGCGCTTTGCTTTTGAATTGCTCGAGCGCGCCGGATTTCCAAAGGGCGTTCTAAATCTCGTCAATGGCGGCAAAGCGGTCGTCGATGCCCTGCTCGATCATCCGAAGATTCGCGCCATCAGTTTTGTCGGCTCAACGCCCGTCGCCAAATATGTTTATGCGCGAGCAGCGGCCAACGGCAAGCGCGCGCAGTGCCAGGGCGGTGCGAAAAATCCGGTGCTCATCCTGCCGGACGCGGACATGGAATCGGCCACACAAATTATCAGCGACAGCGCGTTCGGATGCGCCGGCCAGAGATGCCTCGCCGTTTCGGTTGCCGTCGCAATTGGCGACGCGCAAAAGACTTTTCGCGATGCCATCGCCGGCGCCGCGTCCAATCTGCGCGTCGGCGACGGACTAGATCAAAATGTTCAGATGGGGCCCGTCATCACTCCGCAGAGCAAGACCAGAATCGAAGAGCTGATTGGCCGCGGCGCGAAAGACGGCGCCAAAATTCTCGTCGATGGCCGCAACGCGAAGATTGCCAATCGCGAGTCCGGCAATTTCATCCGGCCAACAATTCTCGATGGCCTGCCGGCAACAAGCGCTCTTGTGGACACCGAAATCTTCGGTCCCGTGCTGAGCCTGGTACACGCCGCTGACATGGACGAAGCGCTCGCCATCCTCGAGCGCAGCCCTTTTGGCAATCAAGCTTCGATCTTCACTTCGAGTGGCGCAGCGGCGCGCCGTTTCAAATACGAAGCCCCCGCCGGAAATATCGGCATCAATATCGGCGTGGCCGCGCCCATGGCCTATTTCCCATTTACCGGATGGAAGGATAGTTTCTTCGGCGATCTTCACGGACAAAGCCGCGATTCCGTAGAATTTTACACCGACAAAAAAGTAGTAGTGGAGCGCTGGGCCAAAGAACACTCCCGAAAATTCTAAACAGACCTTTGGCGCGCCGCGAATGCGCCATGCTAGTTACACGCGCCAAGATTCTTCGTAGGGGCGGGGCTTGTCCCGCCCGCCCCAACTAAGCCCGGCCCAGATGTCCGCCACGATCTTCGGCGTGTCGCAAATGCGCCATCCGCGTCGCGCGCCCCGAGATTCTTTGTAGGCGCGCCGCTTGCTGCGCCTTTCCCAAGTAAGCCCGGCCGCAACATCCGCCACGAACCCCCGCGCTGCTAGGCTTTTGACTCCGCTTCCAACGCGACCGCGAGCTCTTGAACTCCGCGCCGGATTTCACGCGCGTCCACCGCGGCAAAACCCAACTGCAATCCCTCTCGCGCAATTCTGCCTCGCGTGTATCGGCTCAGTGGAAATACGTCTACGCCGCGCACCGCCGCCGCCCGCATAGCCGATTCGCCGTCGACACCTCCGCACAGCCATCCAACAGTCTGCAAGCCGGCTTCGATCGCGGAAATTTCCAGCAAGCCTCCTAATTTTTCTCGCGCAGCTTCCATCAGAACCGCCAATCTCTCCGCGTAAACCTCGCGCATTCGCCGCAAGTGCCGGCCGAAGTGTCCCTCGGTGATGAAGTCGCACAGCACCGCCTGCTCCAGCACCGGCGCGTGCCGCGTAGTCAGCGAAATCGTTGCCGCGTAACGAGCGGTCAGATCCGGCGGAATCACCAAATATCCCAGCCGCAGCGATGGGAACAAAACTTTGCTGAAGCTCCCGGCAAAGATCACCAGCCCGTTCCGATCGAATCCCTGCAAAGCCGGAATGGGCGGCCCCGAGTAGCGGTACTCGCTGTCATAATCATCTTCAAAAATCACCGCGCCGGATTTCCGCGCCCACTCCAATAGCTCCAGCCTACGCGCCAAGCTCATGGTAATTCCAAGAGGAAATTGGTGGCCCGGCGTGACGTAAATCAACCTCGAGCCGCGCAGACTCTCGCCGCGCACTCTCATTCCCTCCTCGTCCAAATTCACGTCAGAAATCTTTGCACCTGCAGCTTCGAACACCAGTCGCGCGCCGATGTATCCCGGATTTTCCATGCACACGCCATCCCCGGGATTCAAAAGCAGCCTTGCCGTGAGATCAAGCGCCTCCTGCGCCCCGGAGACAATGGCGATCTGCTCGGCACCGCAATTCACGCCCCGCGAACTGCTCAAGTAGTTGGCCACCGCTTCCCGCAGCGGTGCATAGCCCATCGCATCGCAACCCAGCAGAAGTTGCATCGAGGCGCGCCGCAATCGCCGCGCCGTGATCTGCGCCCATAAACTAGTAGGAAATAAATCGAGCGCCGGAACGTTCGAGCGGAAAGCCCGGCTGGCGCGCATTTCAAATCCAGAAAATAATTTCAGCCGCCTGCCGTAATCCGAAACGCTGGATTTCTTTTTTCGCTGTGTTGATGGTCTTGCGCCAGGTGCGCCTGTCACCTGCAGGAATGCCTCCGGCAGGATTTTGCTCACGTAAGTGCCGGACCCGATTGAACCTTGCAAGTAGCCCTCGGACTTCAGCAGCTCAAACGCGCTCACAATCGTTCCGCGAGACAATCGGTATTGCCGCGCAAGATCTCGCGTGGCTGGCAGCCTCGCGCCGGATCGCAGCCGGCCCTCCAGAATCTCCGCGCGCAACGACGCATACAACCACCGGTAAGCAGAAATTGCCGCCTGCCGCGGCGGCAACACCAACCCGAAACCAGAGGCTCGCTTGGTCATAAAAGTGGTACAGCGACAATACTCTAAGTGGACCTTTGCGACAGGTCCACTCTATCGTACATTGCCATCAGGAGGGAGCCGATGATGAAAACCATTCGAATATGGGCGAGCCTGGCGCTGGCTATTTCATGCGCCGCGGTGGCCGGCAGCCAAATCGCCTCAGCGCGGGCCGCAGCCCATGCAGCTCAGGAGAAAACCGAACGCGACCGCATCGCCATCGCCCACGATTTGCCGCGCATGAACGGCGACAAACTTTCCGTCACGATCGTCGAGGTCGTCTACGGCCCCAGCGCGTCCTCTATGCCCCACAGTCACCCTTGCCCGGTCATCGGTTATGTCCTCGAAGGCACGCTCCGGACGCAAGTGAAGGGCGAACCCGAAGCCATCTACACACCCGGCGACAGTTTCTACGAAGCTCCCAACGGAGTTCATCAAGTCTCCGCCAACGCCAGCGACAAAGTGCCCGCAAAGTTCCTGGCCTATTTTGTTTGCGATCACCAAACGCCGCTCAGCGTTGACGCCCCGGTAAGCAAACCGGAAAGCGAGAAGTAATCATGGCCAACGCATCGCACGCCGAATCGCAATCCATGCCGGATCCCTCAGCGGCACAAAAGCGCGCCCGAACTTTCGAGCGCCTCGCAATTCTCTACGCCCGCATCGCACTCGGCGCTGCCTTCCTTTCCGGAATCGCCGACCGCTTCGGCCTCTACTGGGGCCGCAACGTCGGCTACGGAAATTTCGCCGGCTTCGTGCGCTACACCGCGCAGGTAAATTCCTTCATGCCTCCTTCCACGATTCCATTTCTAGCCGGGGCCGCGACCGCGGCCGAATTCTTCCTCGGAGTCGCGCTGATTCTAGGCATCTGGCCGCGCTGGGCGGCTCTCGGCAGCGCCGCATTGCTCGTACTGTTCGGCATCGCCATGGCCATTTCCTTCGGGATCAAATCGCCGATGGACTATTCCGTCTTCTCCGCATCTGCAGGCGCTGTGCTGCTCGCGTTGTTTCAGGACCGCAAGTCTGAAGTGAAATCATGAAAAACTTTTCAGGAGGAAATATGCGTCGCATAAACTCGATTGCCGTGGCAGTGGCTGGCGTTCTGATGATGTTGCTCGCTTCCGGTTCGGCAGCAAGGCCGGACGACCGGGCGGAACTTATGAAGGCGCGCGAAGCGGTTTGGCGCGCCTGGTTCGTCAACGATACGAAAACTCTCGAAGCGATGGTCCCGCCGGACACGATCGTCATCGGTTCCGGCCAGGAACAGTGGAGGCACCAGGCCGACATTCTTCGCTCCGCCGCCAAATTTCATGCAGCAGGCAGCAAGTTGATCCGCCTCGAATTCCCGCGCACCGAAATTCAGCGCTTCGGCGACGTCGCAATTTTCTATAGCCAGTATTTGTACGAAACCGAAGAAGACGGCAAGCGCGAGGTGACTTCCGGCCGCGTCACCGAAATTTTCGTCCGACGCCACGGCCAGTGGACCAATCCCGGTTGGCAC
Organism: uncultured Acidobacteriota bacterium; assembly: GCA_963841235.1. Classification (GTDB taxonomy): domain Bacteria; phylum Acidobacteriota; class Terriglobia; order Acidiferrales; family UBA7541; genus Palsa-147. Next base: position 181,526 of record CAWJBU010000012.1, read on the forward strand.
ACCGACACCGAAAAATGAACCCGGCGCGCCGCGCGCTGCCCATCGCGTCGGATGGCAGATTGCTCCGAAAGCCGGCGAAAACCATCGAATTGCGCTGCTGAAAAAAGGCGCGTTTTGTCTCGATTAGAAAGGGTGCCGAGTGAATGTTTTCTGTTACTTAGCGCCCTTTCCTCCCTACGGCTGATCCCCGGGGTGCCTCTGACCTGACCGGGGTTTTTTGTACCAGCCGACGTGAGAGAGAATTCACGAGGAGGACGGCTGGATATGCCAAACAAGAGGTACAAGGCGGAACAGATCGTGACGTTACTGCGTCAGATCGAAGTAGGAATTGCGAACGGAAAGCCCACCCCGCAAGCCTGCAAGGAAGCGGAGATCACCATACAGACGTACTACCGCTGGCGGAAGGAATACGGCGGACTGAAGCTGAATCAAGCGAAACGACTGAAGGAACTGGAGAGGGAGAACGCCAAACTGAAGCGGGTGGTGGCGGAGCTGTCGTTGGAGAAGCAGGTTCTGAAGGACGTGGCAGAGGGAAACTTCTAAGCCCTGAGCGGCGGCGTTGTGCGGTGGAGCATGCGCGGGAAAAGTACGGGATGAGCGAGCGGCATGCCTGCCGGCTGCTGGGGCAGTGGCGCGGGACACAACGCTACGAGCCGATGGTGCGCACCGACGAAGAGGCGCTGACGCGAGCGATCATTGCCCTGGCCAGCGAGTATGGCCGCTACGGCTACCGGAGGATCACGGCGCTGTTGCGGGAGGCGGGCTGGCAGGTAGGCAAGGATCGGGTGCAGCGCATCTGGCGGCGGGAGGGGCTGAAAGTGCCACAGAAACAGCGGCCGCGGAGGACGGTTGTGGCTGAACGATGGGTCGTGCGTGCGGCTTCGGCCAGAGCGGGCCAATCACGTCTGGAGCTACGATTTCGTCAGCGCCATGACGCACGACGGGAGAACGCTCCGGATGCTGGTGCTGATCGACGAATACACGCGGGAATGCCTGGCGATCCGCGTGGCTCGACGGCTGGGGAGCTATGAGGTCATCGAGACACTGGCAGATGTGATGATGTGGCGAGGAATTCCGGAGAACATTCGCTCGGACAACGGCCCGGAGTTCGTGGCCAAGGAGCTGCGGAAGTGGCTGGGGAATGTGGGAACGGGAACGCTGTACATCGAGCCCGGAAGTCCCTGGGAGAACGGCTACTGCGAGAGCTTCAACGGAAAGCTGCGGGACGAATGCTTGAATGGAGAGATCTTTTACTCGCTGAAGGAGGCACAGATCGTGATCGAGAAGTGGCGGGTGGAGTACAACACCAAGACGGCCGCACTCGGCGCTCGGCTACAGGCCGCCTGCCCCGGCGGCCTGTAGCCCCCTGGTGCCACCAAAGCAAGTTTCACAGCCTTTGGCTGTGATGTAGACTCTCTCACTCGCCGTGGTACAAAAACTCGGGCTGGTCAATCTCGTGCGCGCAACTGGGGAGCAGAACATATGAACGTACAAGAACAAATCAAGAAGTATATTGCCAGCCAACCGGAGCCAAAACGCAGTGACATGCGAGAGTTGCATCGGCTCACACTTCAAGTGTCACCAGAATGCAAATTATGGTTCTTCGATGGTAAAGACAGCAAAAATCATACTGTTTCCAACCCTACGATTGGATATGGATTTCAGACAATAAAATATGCCGATGGAAAAAGTAGAGAGTTTTTTCAAATTGGTGTGAGCGGAAACAAAACCGGAATCTCTGTCTATATTCTTGGTCTCAAAGACAAGAAGTACTTGGCCAAAACGTATGGAAAAAAACTAGGAAAGGCGAGCGTGACCGGATATTGCATTCGGTTTAAAGCTCTAAAGGATATAAACATCGATACGCTTGAAGCGGCAATACGATATGGGCTTGCAGCTCAGAATGAAAAAGGCAAGCTGATGAAATAATTCCACTGTTAAAGGCAAGCAGTTATCGATATAAAGGCGCTCCAGTATACGACCCCTACAGCCCTGACCCGCGCCACAAAGCCATTCTCTATAAAACGGGTCTCCCGCAATAGTCGTGCGGCTCTCTGTCAGCGCTCCTTGCCTTTCTCTGTTTGCCGTTGCCCACTGCGGAAGTATCACGGGCAACCCGGAAGTTATAGGTTCGTCCGCCGGATTAGTACCGAGAAACGCGCTTGTATTGAGTGATCTGGCTAATTTCCGGGTGGGAGGCGAGCGCGTCCCTACCTGCATGCGAGCCAGCAAGTATGCGGTCGCGAGCCGAGTGCTTGGTTTGAGCGCGATTGACCGCGATTGATCTGATCGCCCTCAGAGACACCTGCTCTCCTTCGAAAAACGCTGGTCCACCCGCCCCGGCGCTGCTCTACGTGCTATTCTCAGCGTTAAGAGCCGAAACCGCTTTTGAGAACGCGGACGATATTCCCCAGTCGCTTCGATGGTGGTTTGGTGATCGGGCTAGCTAACAGAGCTTTTAGGAAGGGTGATTATGAAGATTACGGGGGTTTCGATCCTCGCTGGCATGGTGCTTTCTCTAACTATTTCGCCGGCTTCCTTCGCGGCCCCTCAATCTACACAGTCGGGTGATCAGCTTGCTGCGATTCGCAGCGCGTGCGCAGAGGATGCGCAAAAGTTCTGCGCGAACGTGCAGGCGGGTGGCGGCCGAATCCTGGCCTGCCTCAAGGAGCACAAGGATTCGCTGTCTGATAAATGTAGACAGGCAGCGGGTCTTCCTCCGAAATCAAACAATGGGGCCGCGCCCGGCGCTCCCGCTTCGCCGGCTGCGCCGCCCAGTTCTGCGCCGAGCGGGCCGGCTGCGGACGCGCACGGCAAACCGGCGCCCGCGCCCGCGCCCAAAGCCGCCGCGAAGCCATACGCCGTCCTGGGAGAGCGCTTCGTGCAGCGCTCGGTGATCGACAACCAGCAGGGCGGCATGACGGCAGCAACCGTTTACGTTCCAGAAAGCTGGCACTTTGAGAGCAAGATCGAGTGGCACTATGGGTGGGTCGAGGTTCCGGTGAATCCATCCTGGCACGCTGAAAATTCAGCCAATGCTGAAGGATATTTCCAGTACGAGTCTTTGCGTCTGGCGAATGTGGACGTAGCGCCGCAATACCGGCGATACGTAAAGCCGGCCAAGCCTGGCGAGCGGGGACCTACGGGCCAAATTAACCTCGCGCCGGTCCCTCCGCTGCAGGTCATGGCCATGTTCATCAAGAACGTTCGCGGCCAAGTAACGAATCTCAAATGGATTGGGCAGCAGGATCTGCCGGACCTGGCCAAGGCGCTGCGACTCGACCCTTCGCCGAACCAGCACGGCGTGGCGATAAAAATCAGTTACGACTTAAATGGCAAGCCCGTCGAGGAAGCTTTCTTTGGCGTTTATTACCTGAATAAAGCTGGAAACTCGGCGGTGCAGGCAGGTCACCAGGCAATGGCCGCGAATCAGTTAATACAGACCAATTGGGGATTGCAGGCGCTGCAAAGCTTCCGCGCGCCCGCCGGCACACTCGACAAGCGCATGCCGGTGTATTGCTTGATCGCCAAGTCTGTTCAATACGATCCGCAATGGACGTTGCGCTATCGGGCTATCCAGGCGACTTTGACGAAGATGTTCAACCAGAAGCTTCAGCAAGGATGGGATCAGATCCGCGCGGCTGACGCGCTCACGGACGAGACGATGCGGCGCAATCAGGAGTTCCTGGACAACATTGGACGTCAGGAAACTGCGATGCTGCGCGACGGCGGAGGCGGGAATTCGGTGGACGGTTTTCTGCGGAGTGATGATTCTGGCGGCGGTGGGGGCGGGGGCCGCACTTCCTCTGATCGTGTCAGCGATCTGCTGCGCAACGTGGATACCATGAACGATCCCAGCACTGGAGGCACGAAGGAGGTCTCCAACCTGGGGGGCTATAATCACTTCACCGACGGGTTCGGCAACTACCGCACTTACGACAATCCCAATGCCACGCCGGAAAATCAGGGCGAAAACGGATCCTGGACGCGCATGACGGAAGCACCGTAAGTGTTCTCACCCGGTCCACTTGACAGCTCGTTTCGACAAAATGTACATTTAAATATGTGTAGCGTACGTTTCGCGAGGTATCTTCATGGGGAAGACTTCTCTTGCCGTCAAGAAGGTTTCAGCAACCGATCTTCGAGACAAACTCAAGACATACCTGAAAGCAGCGACCGCAAACCGGGTTGTGCTGGTCGAGAACCGCCGTCAGCCGTCAAAGTACCTTGTGGACAAAGATTTTCTGGACTCCCTCGTGAGCGAGCGTGAGTCAATACTCGCCACTCTGGAAATTCTCGCCGACCGCGAACTCACGGATCGCTTGCTGAGCTTGTCGAAGACCATCGACCGAGACGTTGCCGCGGGCCGGCTGCTCACCACAGCAGATGTCTTTGGCAAATGACCAAAGGGCGAAAACCGCCTTCGCCCTCCAGCCCATCGCCAGAAGGGTTGGCCTCCCAATCTCCCTTCGAACTCAGATACACATCAGATGCCGCGCAGGATATTAGGGAGCTCGACGGCAGTGTGCGCAATCAACTGCGCAAGGTCTTGGAAACGAAGCTCGCTGTTGACCCTGAAGGATACGGACTGCCGTTGCGTGGGTCTCTGGCAGGTTACTGGAAGCACCAGTTCCGAAGCCATCGCGTCGTTTACCGAATCTATCCGCAGCATCAGATCGTAGTCGTATGCAGTGTCGGAGTTCGAAAGCAGGGCGATGCCGAGGATATCTACAGGCAACTCGAATCCGTCGCCAAAACGGGCCGTCTCGCCGAACAACTCGCGGCGGTAGTTAAACACCTCTTGCCCGCGAAGAAGTAAGAAGCAGCGCTCTATGGACTACCCGTGAATCTCTTTATGGAATGTCGACAGGATTGTTCCGAGCTTCGACGCGAGAATCCGTCAGGATAAGTTGGCTCCCCGGGCTAGATTCGAACTAGCAATTCGCCGCGGCGAATTAACAGCCGAGCGGGACAAAAATATAAGTGCCGCGTCTGTGTCGCTTACATAAGACTCGGAGCCATTCTTACTTTTCTAGCTGCACCCAACCTTGCACCCAAATGTATTCGCAATCAGCGCACGACAGCCGACGCCCTATGTCCCACAACGCCGTTTCTGGATAACTTCCGCGTAGCCGACAATCCGGGAACTACTCTATTTCAATAAACACAAGCGCGTTTCACAGGACTAATGTTGAGTTCGGTAAACATTGGCCGCTGAGCGCATTGGCCTGAAGGCAACAGCTGAGCCAAGGGTCACTTAGCCGGAAATGCGACTATTCGGCCAAGCGACGAGAAGCCCGTTCTAACTAAGCCTCCGCCGCCAGCCTTAGCTGTATCTCGCGCATGACGATCATCAAAACTTCAACTTCTTACTTCGCCTGCGCCAGCCCCGCAACAACTGCGGCAAGTTTATCGAGTATCTGAATCCAGCCCTCCATTTGACCGCTATTTTTCGCGCTCTCCATGGGTTCATTTCCAATGAAGGTAAGTTTCGTCTGGCCGTTTCCGAGATCCTCAAAGATGGTCACGTCGTACGCACCGTCTATAGCCTCATGTTCTATTCCCAATTGCGCAGGATCGATCTTGTTTCCCTTCGAGTCGGAAAAGTACATCAAGGAAACGATCTTCTCGTACGGAACAATCTCGTGGTATTCAACCGCATTCCAGAACTCCTGCCCATCCGGCGACTTCATGCAGCAGAGAAATTTTCCTCCAACGCGAAAGTCCATCTTGCAAGAAGGCGCAGTAAAACCTTTCGGCCCCCACCACTGCATCACATATTTCGGGTTTGTCCACGCCTCCCAAACCAATGCGCGTGGGGCATCAAAAACTCTAGTGACAACCATCCGCTCTATCTCGTTACCGGTGTTTTGTGCCATCTCTGACCTCCGCCTTTTTCATTTGATTCACCACCACATCCAACTTGTCGAAACTCTCTTCCCAGAAACGGCGATAGCTAAACGTCCAGTCGCTAACTGTCTTTATCGCCTCTGGCCTAAGCGTGCACACGCTCTCTCTTCCACGCTTCCTCTTGATCACAATCCGCGCCCGCACCAGGTAAGCGATATGTTTTGAAATCATCTGCTGCGAGAAGGCAAACGGTTCCGTCAATGCATGCACAGAGGCAGGTCCATGGGAGAGTCGTTCGATCATCGCGCGGCGGGTTGGATCCGACAGAGCCGCAAATGTTGTATCTAGGCCATTCACAACCATATGGTAGTGGATTATTTGCCGATGTCAAGTGTGAATTTTGGAGTTCCCGATTTCTATTTCCTGATCTCTGAACCCTGACACCTGCGCTAATTTATGCTTCCCCATGCGCCGCGGATCGCAGCTGGGTGCATGGTTTAACAAATAGGCTTCCTCGAGCAATTACTCATTGACCTGACGATTAGAGTGCCACCGCAACCTGCGCAGGAGCGCGAGCCGTCACGGCGGAGGCCCTGGCATCAGGGGCCGGGGGATGCGGATTGCCGTTGGAACCTGTTCTCGATGTATTGCCGGCCCGTTGGGCAGTGATTTTTGCCAATTGGCTTGCCACGACCTCCGCGATGAGTGGTAAATCGCCAATCCACTCATCGAGGAGATTAGTACCGGGAAGTCGGCTAGTAGGAAGTGATCTCAGCGCGTGCTGCCAATTCTGGAAGGATTACGGGCCAACCGGAAGTTATTGCGGGCCAGAAGTCCGGTTGTGGAAAGTTTGAGATTCGCCGGATTCGCGGCGAACAGATCCTACCTAACGCTGCTGCGTTTTCTGATTTCCAGGAAACTAGATTCTCAGTCGTGCGCTCAGAGGCCAGAGGCTCCCCGGCCAGAAATGGTTTTTTGAAAGCATTCGGTCGTCTGCCGAATGCTCGGTCGTTTTCCAACTCATTGAGAAAATTAAGGTTGGGTCTTCGACGGATGCCTGCCCAGAGTCTGAAATTTGGCCAATCGAATGTGGCGAATTCTAAACACACTGTTTCCTGCTGATTACGAGAGGATCGAATCTACAATTGTGGCGCCAAGAATAGAAGTTGCACCCAACTGCACCCAAAGTGAGTTGTTATCAGCTTCAGTATAAGGAATTGAAATTAAAGAGGAAGAATGGCTCCCCGGGCTAGATTCGAACTGGCAATTCGCCGCGGCGAATTAACAGCCGTCCAGAAGGACATTCCGAATCCACTCTCGTCCTTTGCCGGACTTAAGCTCTCTCTCTCGGCGCATGGCGGCCGATCGGGACGGAAACTGCTCGAAGTGAAGCAACCGCCAGGGACCTGGATGACGCTTGGTGTGGAGAGTCAACAGGCAAGTGGGATCGTTGTGCTGGTTGAGCCGCCGCTCGAGATCGGCGGTTTGGCCAACATAGGTCTTGCCCTGTGGATTCAGCAGAACGTAGACGAAATACGGCATAAGAGAATGGCTCCCCGGGCTAGATTCGAACTAGCAACCCTTCGGTTAACAGCCGAATGCTCTACCGTTGAGCTACCGGGGAGTAGATGGCGCGGATGAAGAAGTGCGGCGCGCCGAGCGAATCGAGTGTAAACAAAGGGGTGGGCGGAGTCAACGCGGGAGGACGAGAGGTGGTGTTGTAATTTCGGGACGAGAGGGCGCTACTGCAGGGGTTGGCCGGAGGAATCGTGATCTACCAGGGTGTCGAAAATGGCCAGGACGTGGCGGCGGTATTCGACTACGCGCTCTAGGACGGCGCGGAGTTCGGGCTCGCGGGCGGTTTCGCGATCCCATTTGGCGAGGACTTCGACTGGGATTCTGATGTCGCGGCGGAGTTGCTCGGCGGAATGGCCGCGGAGGAAGAGGCCGTAGAAGAAGGCGGCTTCGCGTTGGGGGAACTCGTAGTCCCTAAGCGCCTCTGGGGGAGCGGCCGGCAGCGAGTTGGGTTGAGTCGCCATACTAAGAAAAATGCAGTTTACGGATTTTTGGCGCTCCGTCAAGAGTACGTGTGTCAAAGTTGGGGAATCATACGTACTAGCCCATTCGTGTCACGACGCAGTGACAAAATGGGACCGAAAAGGCGACGAACCTGCACAGGGGTCGCGACCTGGAATTGGACTGGGATGCGCTAAAATGCGAGCCGGAAGCAGGGCGTCTGAGACCGCGATGAGCCCGCGATCTGTGGCAAAGATCAGCGCCGATTAGAAGCGCGAACGAGTGGCGCGCAGGAATTCGCGCAGCGTCGAAACGTTCGGGCTGTAGGAACCTACCCTGCCCGCATCTACTGGTAAACCAAGGGCTTCCGCCGATTCTACGCTGATGCCGGCATCATCCAATTCCGCCAGGCTATAGCCTTCGACGGGCACGAGGCGATTGAGGATGGAGCGATCCAGTGGACGGGGCGGGCGCTGCGAGTGCCAGCGTCGCTGCACGATATGAAAGAACTCATCCCAATCTCGCCGGTTCCACATAGCCCCCCTCCAACTGCCTCTGCTCATGAAGCTTTGATGCACATTGGATGCCAAAAGTTCCTTGGCGTTGTCCCCCAGTGCAGGCGCCGCGGGTTGCGCGGGTGCTACGGATTCTAACGCTGCGGCAAATCTTTGCTCGGCGATTCAGGCGCTGTGTCACGATGTGGTTAATGACCAACAGGAAGCATCGCGAGGGCGGTTGCAGGCGGCCGCGTCGTACTTTCGGGATGGGGCGCGATTGCGGACTGGCGCGATTCATCATTGGCTCGATTGGTTTGATGCGCGGATGCGGATTCTGGCGCATCTGTGCACGAAGAGGCCCGCCAAGATTCTGGCGGGCAGGCCCGGCTGAAGACCGGGCCCTACGAGTGCCCGCGGATTGGTATACTGCATCTATCGAAATTTCTACAGTGTGAATTCTACGTAAAATGGCCAACCCGGTAATCGTCGCGCACTATCACGAATTGTGGCTGAAGGGCCGCAACCGGCGATTCTTTACGCGCAAATTGGCTACAGCGCTGCGGCAGAGCCTCGAGGGGATTGCGGTCGGGCGTATCGAGCAGCCGGGGCATCGCTTTCTGGTGCGGCTGGGCGACGGGGCGGCGGTGGAGGCGGCGATCGAACGGGTTCGGCGCGTTTTCGGCATCGTGAACTTTGCTGTGGCGCGGCCTGTGGAGCGGGATCTCGATGCGTTGTGCGAGGCTGCCTGGCAGGAAGTTGCGCCGCTGCAGTTTTCGAGTTATGCGGTGCGGGCGAAGCGCAGCGATAAGGCGTTTCCGCATCCGGTGATGGAGATTGAGGCGACGATCGGGCGCTTCCTTTTGGATAAGCTTCGCGCTGCGGGGCGTGATGTGCGCGTTGATTTGAACGAGCCGGAACTTACTTGCCGGATTGAGATCACGCCTGGGCCTGCGCTGGTTTATGCGCGGAAGATTCTCGGCGCCGGAGGGCTGCCCGCGAAAACCGGCGGGCGGATGCTGTGCCTGCTTTCCGGCGGCTATGATTCGGCGGTGGCGGCTTATCAGATGATGAAGCGCGGAGCGCATTTGAGCTTCGTGCATTTTTATGGCACTGGATCGCGGCCGGGCGAATCTTCGTTTCATGTGGCGCGGGAATTGGCGCGGCGGCTGACGCTTTATCAGTTCAGCGCGAAGTTGTATCGCGTACCATTTGAAGGCATCCAGCGCGAAATCGTTAGCGCTGCGCCGGAGAAATACCGGATTCTTGCTATACCGGCGGATGATGATGCGCATTGCGGAGCAGATTGGTCGGCGCGGGCATGCACTGGCGCTGGTGACCGGCGACAGCCTTGGACAGGTTTCTTCGCAGACTTTGCAGAACATGGTGGCGGTGGGCGATGCGGTGAAAATGCCGGTGTTCCGGCCGCTGGCGGGGACTGACAAACTCGAGATCATGGCTTTGGCGCGGGAAATCGGGACTTACGATATTTCGTCGGAGCCGTTTCACGATTGCTGCCCTGCTTTCATGCCGCGGGTGCCGGCGCTCTATGCGAAGTCGAAGGAGTTGGTTGCGGCCGAGGCTGGGCTTGATGTGGGCGAGTTGGTGCGCGGAGGGGTGAAATCGGCGATTTGCGAGCGGTTTCGATTTGTGGCCGGGCGGGTTGAGGACGTGGCGCAGAGCGAAGCCGTCTTTGAAAACTCCGGTGAAGCGGACGCAAAGTCGCAGGTGGCGGCGGCCTGCGGGGCGCCTCGGCGGGCGAGCGGCGGCTGAAAATGAGGCTAAAGAGCACGCGTTTTGACGCGATTAGAAATGACGCCGGCTGTTTATTTTCAACGAGTTACAGCGATTTCTAATAATTTCGCACGCGATTAGAAAACCGCCTCTCAGGCAGCCCGATTTCTCCGTGAAGCGCCAAAAATCCGCCAGAGACTAATTGCTGGCCCTAACTACCCGCTGCGCTCGTGGCTTCCGCTAACTCCTTGCGGCCGGGCTGGTCCGCGCGCTCGCACACTTTCAGAAGCTGACGGAAATACGTGCGGCTGGTGTCGCGATCGCCCTTGAGCTGGGCGGCGCGCGCGGCGCCGTAGAGCGGGCGAAAGCGGTTGGGCTCGCGTTTGAGAGTGGCTTCGAATTGCTCCAAGGCCTGTCCGGGCTGATTCATCTGCACCAGCATTTCGCCGAGCAGTTCGCGCGAAGTGGCCAGCGGCCCCGGGGTTACTGCGCTTTTTTCTGTGGCGTCTTCGAGCTCCGCGGTGGATCTCATCTCGCGTAGAGCGTCGTCGGTGTGTCCTTCCGCCAGCGCCGTCCACGCCGAGACGGCGCGGCGCTGAATCTCGACTTGTTCCGCCCAGTAGGCTTCATTCGTTTTCGCGAGACGGTCGTGAATTTCTGCGAGCGCGTCGCATGAAGCTCGCGCGCTCGCAATATCTCCGAGATGCGCGGCAGCGAGACCGCGGGCGAAATAGGTGATTGCCTCAGTGTAAGGGAAAGCGGTATCGCGGACCTCGAGGTGTGCTGCGGCCTTCCAGTCCTGCCGCTCGAGCGCATAGCGAGCGGGAATGGCCGCGAGTGCGAAGTACCCTGCGGAAGGTGGCGCGGCGCCGCTGCTAAGTGTGTTGGGGTTGAAACGCGATAGGAGTTCAGGGAGTGAGTGCACCAGCCGCCGCGCGGCCTCGTCCTGCCCCGTCTGCAGATAGGCGTAAGCCAGGTAATCGAGCGCGTGCAATTCTTCCGCGGTCTGGCCCTCACGCCGCGCTGCAGCGGAGGCGGCCAGATTGCTGTCTATGGAATCTTGCCAGTAACCGACGCGGGTGAAGGTGTGCGAGGGCATGTGCAGCGCATGCGGGGCATCGGGCGCGATCGTGGAATACCGCTGCGCCGCCACGAGTGCGCGCGGCGCCAAGGGCGGTACATCGTAAGTGTGAATGATGTAGTGCGCGAGGCCGGGATGATCAGGTTGCTCGGCGAAAAGAGCTTCGAGGATCGCGCCCGCCTTGAGCCGGCTGGCGTAGGTCTTGTCGGTCGGGTCTTCCGATGCAGCGAGCGCTAGCGCATAGAAGATGGAGGCCTCATGATCCTGCGGGTAATTGGCGGCGATCTCGGCCATGGCATCGCGATAGGCTAAAAGGCGGACTTGCTGCGGCGTTTTCTCGAAATCCGCGTACAGCTTTGAAACCGCGGCGATGTACGCGCGCTCGCGCTCCGTTTTGGCGCCAATCACCCGGCCGCGTTCTGCGGCCTGCCGACCGTCCTGCAATTGCGACGCGGCCTTTAGCCCTGTAGCGAATGGATTGCTCCAGAGGCTCAGCGCGATACCCCAATTGGCCATGGCGCACGAGGGATCGGCTTTCAACGCGGTGTTGAAACCATCGATGGCGCGACTGAATTGGAAGGAATGCAGCAGAGCCACCGCGCGATCGAAGTGCTCCTGCGCTGCGGGATTGCAGGAGGTCGTGAAGTGGACTGTGCCGAGTTTTTCGCCCGCCGCGGGATGCTGGTGCTCCTGCGCGATGCTGCTTACTGCCAGGATCAGAACGCAGGCGCTGAAGATTTGGGCGCGAAAGGTGGTCAGGATTTGGCACTCGGTCCAAAAAGATCGGAGCGCATGGAAGAAATTATGATGATGTTGGCGTTGCCGCAAAAGATTTTTCCGAATCGGTGGTTGCCTATTAACGAATCTTCCCACGCGTTGCTATTCGGCTTCAGTTTAAGTTACTACGGGCATTGGGAGGACACAACGAGCGTTGTCGCGGGGCCTTCATTGCAGAGTGCTTTGCGGTTGAGCGCCGAAATGCCCAGCGCTAAAGCGCATCGTCAACGGCGAGGCGTTTCCCGGAGCGCTGAAGCGCTCCTTCCCCCGCATGAATGCGGGGGCTCCCTCCAAAAACCTGGCGGGCTGGCCCTCCGAAATCCTTTAGTATCGAGAGATCGCTTAGATAGTGTCCCGGGAGATCCTTTGCATAGCGTCCCTGGACCTCCTTTACACTTGCGTGCGGTCGAATCGCTGCTGTGGCTGTGCCGCCCTAAAAGGGCGGCGCTTGTTTGGGACGAGGTTTGAGCCGAGGTTAAATCATGAGAAAGCTCTTTCTGGCTTTTGCGGTATTGCTGTGTTGCGTCGCTGCGGCAGCGACGCAACAGAATAGCGCGAGCGATGAGGGTGCGCGCGTGCTGGCGCTTGAGAATGGGTGGAATCACGCGCTCGAAGCAAAGGACACCAAGGCGTTGGGCATGCTGTTGGCAAACACATTTCTGTCCGTGGATATCGACGGAAGCGTGGCGTCGAGGAGCGAATTCCTGGCGAGCATCAAGGCGGCGGACTACCAGCCGTCTCAGGCTGTGACGGAGCAGAGCACGGTGCAAGTGTATGGAGATGCCGCGGTGGTTGTGGGAGTGTTTCGAGTGAAGGGGACGGAGAAGAGGAAGGCTTACGTGCACCGCGAGAGATTCGTGGACACCTGGATCAAGCTGAATGGGAATTGGCAGTGTGTAGCTACGACGAGTACTTTAATGACCGCGAAGTAAGGCGGTGACGTGCGCGGCTCTGCCTCCGCACGCGTTCGCGGTAGATTCGTTTTTTCCAGACCGGGAGAAAATTTTGAGTGCGTCGTGCTCTGCAGGTTCGATTCGAGCTGCCCAGCGCTAAAGCGCATTGATGATGGGCGGCATTTTTCGGAGCGCTGAAGCGCTCCTCCCCCGCATGAATGCGGGGGCTGCCACCCGGCCGAAAAGAGGGCGCAGTCCGCCCAGGCGGACGCCCCTACGGAAGAAAAAACACCGGAAAATGCAGATCCCTCACTTCGTTTCGGGATGACAACCAACAGGATGTCGCGTTCAGGATGACAGCGACGAAATGATTTGGCGCGCGGGTTATTCGGCTTCGGCGCTGGCGCGGACTTCTTGCCAGCGTTTGGGGCGCTTCTTCGCGTCTAGGACTTTTTTGCGTAGGCGGATGGATTTTGGGGTGACTTCTACGTATTCGTCGTCGGAGATGAATTCTATGGCTTTCTCCAGAGTTAGGTCGCGCGGAGGGATTAGGCGGATGGCTTCGTCGGCGCTGGACGAGCGCATGTTGGTTTGCTTCTTTTCTTTGGTGATGTTGACGTCCATGTCGGCTTCTCTTGAATTTTCGCCGAGGATCATTCCCTCATAGACTTCCGTGCTGGGGCCGATGAAGAGTTCGCCGCGCTCTTGCACGTTCCAAATAGCGTAGGCCGTGGCGGTGCCTGGGCGATCGGCAACCAGCGCGCCGGTCAGGCGCATGGCCATGTCGCCGGTGTATTCCATCCAGCCTTCTAGAATCGAGTGAATCAGGGCGGTGCCGCGCGTGTCGGTCATCAATTGCCCGCGCAAGCCGATCAGGCCGCGAGAGGGAATCTTGAATTCCATGCGCACGCGGCCGGTGTGGTGATTCACCATTTTCGAGAGTTCGCCGCGGCGGCTGCCTAGCGATTCCATTACGATGCCGATGAAGCTTTCCGGACAATCGATCACCAGCAATTCGAGCGGCTCCATTTTTTTGCCGCCGACCATACGGACGACGATTTCGGGCTTGCCGACCATTAGCTCGTAGCCTTCGCGGCGCATGGTTTCAATCAGGATGGCGAGTTGCAATTCGCCGCGGCCGAGAACGCGGAAGGAGTCGGTGGTGTCGGCATCTTCGATGCGGACGGAGACATTAGTGAGAAGTTCTTTTTGCAGGCGCGAGCGCAGATCGCGGGAAGTAACGTATTGGCCTTCGCGGCCTGCGAATGGCGAGGTGTTTACGGTGAAAACCATGGCGAGGGTGGGCTCGTCGATGGTGAGTGGATCGAGAATCGCGGGATTTTCGCGATCGGTGATGCCTTCGCCGATTTGAATGCCTTCGACGCCGGCGATGGCGACGATATCGCCGGCGAAAACTTCGTCGGCTTCGTCGCGGTCGAGGCCGCGGAAGGTGAAGAGCTTGGTGATTTTGGTAGTTTCGATCACGCCGCTTAGTTTGGTGATGCCGACTTCTTGATCGCGCTTCAGGGTGCCATTGAAAACGCGGGCGATGGCGATGCGGCCTAGATAATCGCTGTAATCGAGATTGGTGACCTGGATTTGGAGCACTGCGTTTGGATCGCCTGTCGGCGCCGGAATGGAAGCTACGATAGTTTCGAAAAGCGGCTGGAGATTTGCGGAATCGTCGCCTAGCTTGCGATGGGCTACGCCGATTTTCGCGTTGGTGTAGAGCACCGGGAAATCGAGCTGGTCTTCGGTGGCGTCGAGATCGATGAAGAGGTCGTAGATTTCATCGAGGACGGCCACGGTGCGTGCGTCGCTGCGATCGATTTTATTCAGGACGACGATGGGCGGCAGCTTGGCTTGCAGCGCTTTTTGCAGAACGTAGCGCGTCTGTGGAAGCGGGCCTTCGCTCGCGTCGACGAGAAGGAGGACGCCATCGACCATGCGCAGAGCGCGTTCGACTTCGCCGCCGAAATCGCTGTGGCCGGGCGTGTCGACGATATTGATTTTGGTGTCGTGATAGAAGAGTGCGGTATTTTTGGCGAGGATGGTGATGCCGCGTTCTTTTTCGAGATCGTTGGAGTCCATGACGCGGTCGATGACCACCTGATTGGCGCGGAAAATTCCGCTCTGGCGGAGCATGGCGTCGACGAGCGTGGTCTTGCCGTGATCCACGTGGGCGATGATGGCGATATTGCGAATGGATTGCATGTTGTTAGGTTCCGTGCGTCGACCGGCGGGCAAACAAAAAGGGCTGCCGGGGTCCCTGCAGCCCTGCTTCATCCCATTCCTAGAATGACGAGCGCAACGAACTCGTCTTATTCTATCACGGGAGAACAATTGTTATAGCTTGAAAGGGTCCGACCTATTTCCAGTTCGGAGGGCAGTCTAGTGTGGAAGTGTCCGGAAGCACGATCTGGTCAGGAAAACGACTCGAGGCCAGGTGCTGCTCGCGCATCTTAAACCGGAAGTCGGCGGTGTTGATCATGTCATTGGATGCCTTTCCGACGGGAATGATTACACCGATTTGTTCGTGAGGAAAAGTTGACCGAACGGCCTTAATCGCGGGGATTAAGTCGGTGTCCCCTGAAACAATAACCGCGCGATCGTACTTGTCCTTCACGGCTAGATCAAAAAGGGTAAGAGCAATATTTACGTCCGTTTGCTTCTCCTCGAACGCCGAATACTTTTTCCCGCACACCCGGCACTTCCTGTCTTTCCGTTTGAACTCACCGTAAACGACAGACACCCCGACACTCTCATTCGCACGGATGAACAGTTTATGACGGGAAACCTTCCCAGAGTCCCAAGTGGCGAGAGCTGTGAAGAGAATGACTTCCTGAAGAGTGTCGAGTCTTCCGACATACAGGCTGGCCAGTTTGCGAAGGTTAAGCCATTTATATCTTTGGTACCGGAAGTGGTTGGGATCAGATTCGGTATAGTCCAGCGCGTGGTATAGATTGAAGCCGTCGATCAGGAATACGATCTTGGCCATAAAAAATCCCGGCCCCACGAAGGAGGCCGGGGCCACATACTGTCACCAGCATGTGGGACGATTCGAAAGCTATGTTATGCCAAATATCTGAGCCCGTTAAGTAGCTAGAATCTAACAAGTTGGTTGAATGATGCGCCGGGGGTAGTGCGCGTTCCGTGAGCGCTCTTGTGACGTCGCTTTGCAGTTTCGCCCAGTGTGCTATCCTCGCTCGCCCGGCTTGCGTGGTCCGCGCTTGACGTTCGACTGTCGCGAGTGCACGGTCGCCGGATGCCGGCAGGGACGCCGGCGCTACTTACACCAGGGGAATATTGTGATGGCTTGGCGTGGTGGGAGTGCGGTGCAGATGTTCGTCGCGGTTGCTTTGTTGGCGATCATTGTGACTCTGCCGGGGACGCGGGCTGTCGCTACGCAGACTGCGGTGCCTGATTATTCGCAAACCTTCAATAAGACTGACGTGATGATTCCTGTGCGCGATGGTGTGCGGCTGCACACTGAGATTTATGCGCCGAAAGATGCCAAGGAGGCTTTGCCGCTTTTGATCGAGCGGACGCCCTACGGACTGAGCGATGACGAGAAGGGGTTTTCGCGATTGATATTCACTTATCGCGAGATGATTCCTGACGGTTACATTTTTGTGTTTCAGGATATTCGCGGGAGGTTCGGGTCTGAGGGGACGTTTGTGATGCAGCGCGATCCGCGGGATAAATCCGATGCGAAGGCGATCGATGAGGCCAGCGACACCTACGACACGATTGACTGGCTCGTGAAGAATGTGCCGAACAATAACGGACGGGCGGGCGTGGTGGGAATTTCGTATGGCGGATGGCTCACGGCGATGACATTGCTCGACCCGCATCCGGCGATGAAGGCGGTATCGGAGCAGGCTTCGCCGGCGGACATGTTTCTGGGCGACGATTTTCATCATAACGGCGCGTTCCGATTGAGCTATGGATTCGAATACGCGGCGTTGCTCGAGACCGGCAAGACGAATTTCTCGTTTCAGTTCGACCGCTACGATACTTACGACTGGTATCTCGGGCTTGGAGCGCTTGCGAATGCGAACGCGAAATATTTTCATGGGTCGCTGCCGACGTGGAACGATTTCGTGGAGCATCCGAATTACGACGCGTTCTGGCAGAAGCAGGCTTTCCGGCGTTACCTGGAGAAATTGAAGCCGACGGTGCCGAATTTGAACGTGGCGGGCTGGTGGGATCAAGAAGATTTTGATGGGCCGATGAAGATTTACGAAATGATGGAGAAGAACGACACGGATCGCAAAAATTATCTCGTCGTTGGACCGTGGAATCATGGCGGCTGGGCTTACGGCGAGGGAGACAAGCTGGGGAATGTGGAGTTTGGAAATTCTACTTCGCGCCATTTTCGCGAAAAGATTCAGGCGCCGTGGTTTGCTTTCTGGCTGAAAGATAAAGGGAAATTGCCAGTGGAAGAGGCCGTGACTTACGAGACCGGGGCGAATGAATGGAAATTTTATAGTGCCTGGCCGCCGAAGGATGGGATTTCAGTTTGCAAGCTGTATTTCCGCGATTCGCGCGAGTTGAGTTTCGATCCGCCTATGTCCTCGGGCGAAGAATACGACTCTTACATTTCGGATCCTGCGAATCCGGTGCCCTATCGTCACCGGCCGGTGGAGGAGACATATTCGCCCGGCAGCCGCTGGTATACGTGGCTGGTGGAAGACCAGCGATTTGTAGATCACCGTCCGGATACGATGTCGTGGTCGACGGAACCGCTGGCGGCGGATGTCACGGTGTCCGGCGATATCGTGGCGCATCTATTTGCTTCGACTACCGGGAGCGACAGCGATTGGATCGTGAAGCTGATTGATGTCTACCCGGAGAAATACGACGCGAAGCCGGCGATGAGTGGATATGAATTGATGATTGCCGATGAAGTGCTTCGCGGGCGATTCCGGAAGAGCTTCGAAAAGCCCGAGGCGATCACGCCCAATCAGGTGACGCCTTTTACGATCGATTTGCACACGAACAATCATGCGTTTCTGAAGGGGCACCGGATCATGGTGCAGGTGCAGAGCACTTGGTTTCCGATCATTGACCGCAATCCGCAGAAATATGTGCCGAACATTTTCAAAGCGACCGCGGCGGATTATCAGAAGGCGACGCAGCGGATTTACCGTTCGAGCCGGTATCCTTCGAACGTGGAGATTCCGGTGGCGAGCCAATGATTTGCGCGAGGGAGGAGAGAGCGAATGAGCGTACGCGTTGAACCTAGCATGGTGACTACGCTTTTCGAGATGCCGGGGTACCGCATCGTGCGGAATTTGGGAATGGTGCGGGGAATTGTGGTGCGCTCGCGCAGCATTTTCGGGACGCTGGGGGCGTCGCTGCAGACGATCATCGGCGGAAATATCACGCTCTTCACGGACATGTGCGAGCAGACGCGGGAAGAGGCGCTGGAATTGATGATGCAGCATGCGGCGGAGCATGGAGGGAACGCGGTGATCGGGGTGCGCTACGACGCGAATGAGGTGATGCAGGGCGTGACGGAGGTTTTGGCCTACGGCTCAGCGGTTATCGTCGAGCGCAGCAGTTGATGGCGGGATGAAGCGGGACCAAGTGAAGTATTCTTCGGCGCGGCGCTCAGAGGGAGCACGTCCCTTCCATGATTTGTACCGCGTTGCCGCCGACGCGAACATTCCTGACGTTTTCGCCTTCTTTAGCGGCACGAACGAAAATGTGGCTGGGCCGCTTGATCTCCGCGCCTTGCAGGATGTGAACGGTCTCCTCCGGCTTCGCGATTCCGTAGCGCACCATCCATGCCGCTGTGCATCCTGAAGCAGAACCTGTAGCGGGATCTTCGCCGGTGGCGCCGGCGAAGAGCCCTCTTGAGCGCAGGCCGATCGCCGGATCGCCCGTGTCTCGCGTGAAGTAATAAAAATCGCCAAGTCCGGGCAGCTTCTGGCGGCGCAGGTAGTCGTAAGCTTTCTGGGGCGCGACGGTTAGGCGCTGGAGCGTCGAGAGGTTCTTGATGGGCACCAGGACGAAATACAGGCCCGTGGAAAGGGTCTGGATCGGCCCATCGCTGGAAATGTCGCTGGGCGACAAATCAAGCAGCGCGGCAATTGTGTCCCTATCATGGACTGGCCCGAATATCGGATCCACTTGGTGCATTTCTCCGAAAATGTTGCCGGAGGCATCGGTGCGAAACTCGACCGGAATCTTGCCGACTTGCAGGTCGAGGGAAATTCGGTCAAGGTCGCTGCTCGCCGATGGATCTGATTTTTGCGCTGCGAGACGAAGATTGCGGAGCACCATCGACGTGCCCAGCGTCGGATGCCCGCCGAACGGGATCTCCTCGCCCGGAATAAAAATTCTGACTTTGACTCCGTGTTCCCGCTCGGTTGCTGCGTCGCGGGGAAAGATAAAAGTTGTTTCCTGAAGGTTCGTTTCGCGAGACAAGCCGGCCATTTCCGAGTCGCTCAAACCGCGCGCGTCCGTGAACACTGCGAGAGGATTGCCTTCAAGGCGGTGCGAAGTGAAAACATCGGTCTGAACGAAATGGAAATTGCGCGCGCCCTGATCGGAATTCGAAAGGGCGGCGGCATGGGTTTTTCCAAAGGCCGCAGCTACCCCGGCCGCGCCTGCAGTTTGCAAAAAGCTGCGACGGCTTTGCTTCATGCTCACAAGAGCCTCCCTGGCTGCGGCATTCTACATCAGAGATGTCGGCCGTTTTACGCAAGTGGATGCGAGGCTGCGCGAGAGGCGCGTGTGGGGATAAACACCTCATCCGCAAGTTCGCCGCGGCGAGCGTGTGCTAAGATATTTTGGTCCATAGGCCCGTAGCTCAGTTGGCTAGAGCGCTTCCTTGACACGGAAGAGGTCTGCGGTTCGAGTCCGCACGGGCCTACCATTCTTTTCAACGACTTCCGGACCAGCCTTCGGCGGCAGAATGGCGTTTGTGTCGTGCTTTGTGCCATAACCCCCTACCAAGCGCCCACTGCTCAGTGCGTCAAGGGCGCGGCGCTTGGCATCGAGCCGAACGTGGGAATAATGGGCGAGCATCTTGGGCGAGACGTGACCTGCAATTGCCATTACAGTTTGGTCGCTTGCCTGGGACTCGGCTAACTCTGTGATTGCATGATGGCGAAGGTCATGAAACCGTAGGCCGGCGAGAGGACTCTTCAGATCGTGAATATCCGCTGCGCACTTCTCGCTGTGACATTTGTCGGCGGGACTCTGTAGCTGGCCGCAAGCGGGACAGTGGACTGCTTGGGTCAGCTTGCGCCATGCCGTCCGCCAACTCGTTTGGGGTCGTGTGGGATCAATCTTGTCGTTCTCACAAGCCGGAAATACGTAGTGGTTCAGCTCAGTAGAGCCGACGGCTTGAGCGCGTTTGTATAGCTCTAGAATCGTCGCCTGCGCGTCGTTATTGAGCGGGATCACACGCTCGCCTGCCTCTGTCTTGCTGCGTCGGACAGTCAGCATCCGGTCAATCAAGTTCACGTCGCGCCAGCGCAGACCCTTTAGCTCGCAGCCTCGCATCGTGGTGTTGAGCGCGAGAATCGCAGCGCATCGAGCAACCTGCCACTCAGGACGGGTCTCGGCCACTCGAAGCAAGCGGACCTTTTCCTCATGCGCGAGCGCTCGCCCGACCTCACGGCGCTCTTTAAGCGGGTGAATGTCCTCAGCAACAATGTGCCAGCGCTTCGCTCGTTTGAGGATTCGGCGGATTGCGCCCATCTCCATGTTTACGAGGACCGGTCCCGATCCCTTCTTGGCACGCGATTCTCTGTAGGCCAGCAAGTTCTCCGTCGTGATGCGCGCCACTTGCGTCGTCCCAAAGAAGCGAGACGGCTGCACCAACAGTTGGCGCTCTTTCTTCAGGCTCCGCTCGGACAGTTCCAGCTTGCGGCTATCGAGGTAGCGCGCGGCGGCCTCAGTGAAAGCGAGCCGCGCAAACGACTGTCCTGCCACAGAGAGTTTCCCTGTCTGCGCCTGCGCGATGAGTTTCTTCTCCTCGCTCCGCGCCTCGCGCCAGTCGGTTGTATCGAGCGATTCCCGGAAGCGCTGGCCATTGACGCTGAAGTCGGTCCACCATGTCGCAGCTCTGCGATAAAGTGCCAAGACTCACCTCCCCAGTGATTTCCCATGTTTTGGCTTTTTCCCCTTGAAGACGTTTTGACGACGTGCCCGCCATTTCGGGCCGTGTTCCTTCCACCATCTGAGCTTCCATTGTTTTCGCGCCCAAGCCGCGCATCTGTCGGTGCAGTAGCTCTGTTTGAGGTGTCTCGCAACAAAAAAACGGCTATCGCACTCTGGTCGTGCGCATGTCCTGAGACGCTCTCTAGGGCAGGCTAGCAGGTTGAAAATGAGAAAGCGCCAAAGAGTAGCGGCCTGGTAAGAGAGACCAACTTTCGGGTACGTCCAAACGTCATCGGAGCTGACGGTCAGCCGTAACGTTCCATCTAGATCGAACTGCACAAGCGGCTCGAATGCGCTGCCCGCAAATCTCCCCCAACCCCCAGCGCTGGCACCATCTTGAACGATTGCCCAAAGCAAGCGGAAACCCTCCTGATTGGCAAGCCACGCATCCACCTGAAAACGGAAAGAGATTCCTGCCACTGGCTTTTCTTCAAGCGGACCATATCGTTTTGTGAATCGCACAATATCCTCAGGGCCGCTCGGCCAGTTCGCGAATTCCTCAACAAGCCGTTCCCGCTTAGGTCGAGCAAGAGACGACAAGGAACTCTTGAAACGTCCGGCAACGTCCTGTCCTTCCAGCCGGACACTCTCACAGCCTGCTAGAACACAGAACGCAACACGTTGGATCGAGTTTGCAGGACTGTTGAATCTCATATCTATCTAGCACACACTACTACTGTTCGGGCAGGACCGGCAAGCCAAATCTCATCAGAGGACTTATGGCCAGACAAAAGAACCTAGCACCGAAGGAAGCGGCCCGGCGTTTGAAAACCCGCCTCGACTCTGTCTACTCGTTGATATGGGCAGGCAAACTCGAAGCGCACAAAATTGACGGAAAATGGCGGATCCCCGTACATGCAGTTGAGCAAAGGGTGAGGCGTCGGAGCGTCGACCATGGAACCGTTGGCCGTTGATGTCCGCGAGGCATCGCGACTCACATCGTTGAGCGTACGCACAATTAGACGCTACATCGCCGGTGGCCAGTTAAGAGCGACGCGCCTCGGTCGTAGGGTCATAGTGCCCCTGGATGCCCTACGAGCACTGATAGGTGACGCGATGCCTCCGGGAAGCGAGAGACCGATCCCTAGGAGTCGAACAGAGGCTTGCGATGAGTGGACCGGCCAAACAGGACTTTGAAGTGCGTATTCCCGCCCGCTTCCTGAAAAACCCTAAAATGTCTGCCGATGCGAAGGTTCTGCGTGCGTTGATCGGTGCTTTTGCAGACGGACACACGGGGGTGAGCTACGTGTCGCTTAAGAGGCTCGAAGAAGTGCTCCGCTGGGGCCGCAGGCGACGTGAGCGAGCACAAGCAGAGCTGGCGGAGGCTGGGTGGCTACGGTTGAAATTGAGGCGTGGCGCGCACGGACGTTGGGCGAAACGAATCTACGAGCTGTGCGATCCGAACACCGTTGCGCGTTTTGAGCGCAGCGGCGAAACTGCGCAACTTATCATTCACCACAGTCAAAGTCAGGTCAGGTCATCAATGACCACAAGCCTGACTGAGAATCAAATTCAGGAAAATCCCCGGCAGGTGACCTGACATGACGCTGACCCGCCTGCTAGAGATCAATTCGAGGCTTCTTAAACCCGATGAATGTGTCTCACTCCAAGTGGCCGAGCGAATCTGGAGAGATCATGGCTCTCCGACTGGGGTGCGTGAGTTGACGGACATTCTAGAGAAAGTCCTCTCGGAGTGCGGCCAAGACGGGATTCGCTACGCGCCAATCATCCTCCAACGCAAGAAGGCCCTTCATCGCGGAACTTGGGCACCTCGGGTTGAATACTTAGCTGCTGTCAGCGGCCCGACCACAGTAGCGAACGCTAATGGAGGCGCGTGTTCAAAGTGCGGGGGCGAGGGTTACATTCTCGTTCGTGGCGGACGCGGAGCGACACTCTGTTCCTGCGGTGGATGGAAAAAGACAATGAGCATCAGCTAGTTTTCCACAGACTCTGTCATAACGGAAAGAAAGAGGTCCGATGACGATTTTATACTTCGTAGAAGACACTTACGGCAATCTACTCTGGGATATGGAGGACCCTCGTTGGGAACATCATCCCGGTGCGGACGACGGAACCTGCGGAGAGATATCGGACGGAACCAACGACCGAAATGCTGCTGAACAACTCGCGTTATTTTTGACTATGGATTTTATCAGGCGTGGCGACAGCACGCGCTTCAAAGTTGTCGAGTACGACTACGATGATCCACAATACCTTCGATATTCTGAAGACACTCCCGTTGAAAAACGGCCTGGCGCTCTAATCGGCGTCCGACCGAGCGTGGCGTTCCAACAAAGTACGCAGCCCAATTGAACAGCGCAATAATTTGATAGTCTGGTGCTGACGCCTCGTGGAGCTGCAATTGTACGTTCCGTTCGCCGGTCGATTTGTTCCCA
This sequence comes from uncultured Acidobacteriota bacterium, assembly GCA_963841235.1. Taxonomy (GTDB): domain Bacteria; phylum Acidobacteriota; class Terriglobia; order Acidiferrales; family UBA7541; genus Palsa-147. Next base: position 204,945 of record CAWJBU010000012.1, read on the forward strand.
GAGGCAGCATCTCGTGAGGTGTGTTTGCCGTTGCAATCGTCTCCCGTGGGACAAAGTTGGCCGAACTGGAGAAAGAAGGTCAGCCCAAGAAGGTTTTTGGCTGCCCCGCGGTACCGCTGACTTTCCTCCAAATAGCGTCAGATGCTGGAATGTGAGATTTCGAAATACTTGTGTTCTACAGAGTTTGAATTATCGGGGGCTGTCTCTCTTTCGTACATGTCCGTTTGGGCCTCGCCTTTCCATCCGTAACGAGTACGTACCTCTGCCCTTCGCTTGATCGCTTCCGTATACGCCTTGCCCGAATCTCCGCGCTTGACTGAAAAATGTACACCAACTTCTTCTTCAGGAATCAGGGCCAGAACCACTTCCACTGTCCCGCACATGCGGTCAAAGATAGCGTCAAGCTTGTCCATCTTTGCGAATATCGGCTTACTCTTAATTCTGTTCCAGTGGTCTTCCAGAAGAACAAGCCTTAAACGATAGCCGATACCCAATGAGTGGAGTTCCAGTCTGGGCGAGAACGGTTCGTAGCCTTCACGCGGGTTGGCCAGTGGCTCTAAGCTGGCTGACATATCTAGTTCGGTGGTGAAGCGGTTCCATCCGTGCTGAAAGATGAGTTGAGGCGTAATCACAGAGAACGAAAAACCTGATTCCCAAATGTTCCAAGGCTCTTTGGGGAGCTTTTCTATTTCTTTCCACAGCTTGGCCCATTCCTCATCCGAATCTTTCAGTAGGTCAAAATCCGCAGCAATCGTGCGAAATTTCGGCCTGATGAACACTTGATAAGGCACGAAGGGCAATCTCTCTTCGGTTCTCAAAACAACGAATAGCCAAACCATGCTGAACAAGAACGCAAGTGCGATGCTTTGGGCTACTGAGAAACCACCCAAGTAAAAAAGGCCAGCGAACAAAACAACAAAGAACACCGTCATTTTGAAAAGCTGGCGAAATTTATTCGGCATGTTCTGGGAATCGTCTTCCCTGAGCGGAAGTTATCACATGCACCGACGTCGCTCAATGCGGCACTCTCGCGCCCTAGAATTTGGTCGGACGCCGAATTGTGATGAAAATGAGTAAGACATCACGAGGAGGTGACTATTAGCAAAGAGAGAGAACCAGCTTCGGGAGCCACGGCGCAGCGTCGGCGCAATTAGGGTGCGGACCAAAGCACTTTACCTTCTTTAATACACAGTAGAACCGGTCCATCGTCGTCTACCTGGAGCCGCACTTTTGTTTTTCCGCCGGCGTTCGCCGGGTCGGACAGGTTTACGCTTGGTCCATCCTCCAGTGTCGTTACGAAAATATCGGTATTGCCGTTCGCGTTGTACAGCGTCAGGTTCGGGCCCCCATTCAGACACCTTCAGGGTCAGACGCTCCTTTCCGTTCGCGTCGTAAAGGTTGAGCCCCGGTCCTCCTTCAGACATGCACAGAGTCGCTCTCGTTTCCCCATCGGAATCCATAAGAACAGGTTTCTCCGTAACTACCTCGGGCTTTAGCGAGCGGTTTTGTTTTTCGAGGCTTTCCACGCGGGCAGCGAGTGATTCGAGGTCTGAATTCGAGCTTTGCATCGCGTCATCTCCATGGTTACTTTATTGAGCGGCGTCTGGGTTCGACGTGCTGACTTCCACGTGTGCACCAGCGTCCTCGAACTTCGTCTTGATCGTCATGGCTGTTTCCTTGCTGATGCCTTCCTTGATGCGCCTCGGCGCGCCGTCCACCAGGTCCAGAGACCCTTTCAGGCTCAGCCCCGTCACCTCTCGGACTGCCTTAATCACGCCGATTTTGTTTGCGCCGACGTCGGTGAGTACGACGGAGAATTTTTCTGGCTCGGCTAACTTAATGATTTCGGCCATTTTACTGTGCAGGTCTGTGAACTTGCTCCAGCCAATCTTTTCCATCCGATATTCGGCAATGGCGGCCATCGGCAGAAGTAGTCGCTCGGTTTTCTCCAAACGGAGACCTAGGTGGCCGATGGCTGTGTTCAATGCAGTCAATCGGTCCTCCCAGTCCTCGTTGGAGTCGCTGAGCGATTGCTCGAAACGAGAGAAGCCTTCTAAGAGTCTGGTCACAGAACGGTCGGCGATCCATGCCAAGCCGATCAAGAACAGCAACGCAACCAACCACAGCGGCACGGGAACCTCCTATCTGCTGTCGGAGAGAATTGCGACGGCCCGTATCGGGCTACCCCGAAACCCGTAGAGGTCCACAACGCGGGCTATGAAGAAATGAATGCCCGCAGTCGAGTCTTGTATGGCGTCATCTCCATGGTTAGGGTGCGGATTCGCGTAACTGATCCGGCGAGTCTATCACGCAGATGGCGGGAGATTCGTGCCCCAGAATCGGCGTGGTCCGCGAGAAAGGGCATTCCTGGCGCACTCACCGATGCTTGGGGCCTTTGTTCTGATTTCCGGTGTCGTTCGGCTTTTCTATTTATTCCGCCTGGGTGCGCCACGTTGCGGGATAGAAACTCGCGCCGCTGGCCCCAGCACCGAGCGGAGTTGGCAGACAGGGAAATCGGGGCGACGAAGCAGAGCGGGATATACGCGGATAGCGACCGCGAGAGTGTTCTTCCAAAGGCGGAAAGTGGGATACTTTCACCTCGTTTATGAGAGGCTCCATCGGGAAAGCTGCCGCACATGCTACTTGAAACGCCCGCAAGTCCGGTGGCCAGAGCGATTCTTTTGCTCTCGATCATGGGCGCGGGCAGATGCCGACCGCTGTTCTGGCAGGATTAAGGAAACAGGAGCACATAATGACAATAGAACTCTGGGCCATCGCGGGCATTCTCCTCGTCGGGTTCTTGGCGCTGAGCAAGACGCTCGACAGCTTGTTGCACAATTTTAGCCAGGTTAGTGAAGCTATATTAAAGGCAGACAGACGGGGCGCCTTCGATGCAGGCCCACGGTTGAACACGCCACCCGCAGTCCCGGCGCCCCCCGGCACGCGACTAGCGTATGTATCGGAGCTGACTGGAGAGCCGGAGATCCACTACGCGCCGGTTCTGGCCTTCGTAGAAAGTGCCGCTGGCTCTTGGAGCGAACTTGTGCCCATTGGGTTTGCCCGCCACAGCTTGGGTTTACGTATTCATCCGGAAAAGTACTACTGCGTCGTCCGGTTGCTACTTCCGGGCGAAACTCTAACCGATGATGAGATTCGCCATGCTTGGCACGACTATGCTATCTGGAAACACGAGCGGAAGAAGGGAGCGGAACAGGAGTCGAATGAGTAACGACAGGTCATGTAACGGCAGCCGCTCAAAATGACTGACTCACTTTCTTGGCAGTTTGCTTCTTTGCCTAAGCACATATCTGCGTCAGGTGCCGATTAGAGCGGCGGCTGCCAGACCACTTGCCAGACCTCCGTAGAACAGCCATCCAAGCCATTCACAGCCCTTGCTGTCGTCTTCGTTGCACATTCGTCCGCTCGTGAGGACGTTCCGCCACGCTCGTTTCTGTCTTACCCCGAATGTTACCCGACAGGCATACGCCAGTTTCGGGGCTTTGGAGGGAGTCCAAGGCGCTCGCGTTCGGCTGCTTCTGCCTTCTGCCTCTTGCGCCACTTCCGCCGCGATACGCTTATCCGCCACGCCTTCTGAGCCGGATGGTATGGCCCCGTCCTGCCCTGAGAACGGTAGAGTCGCTGCACCGCAAACCCGCCGCGCTTGCCAATCATTCGCTTGCCCCATGCCGACAACTCGTCTCGCGTTTGCACAGCGAGCCGCTTCGCCTGTCCCACATAGAGGGCAAACAACCAACGCGGAACGTACCCCCGCTCACGCTTACCCTTTTGCTTGAGGTGGTGCAGCCAATTGAATGCGCGGTTCTTTACTTCCCACGGTAGGTCCTGAAAATACCCTTGCGAGTTTCGGCCACGATACTTCTTCAGTCCCTCGATTCGCATCGTGACAGTTTAACACTCGATCCGCATGCCCGCTCAGTGGACGGCAATGGCGGTAGTGGCGCGATTTGGTTCTAAGGCTTCTTGGTTCTTACCGCGACAATCGTTCCATCTCGCACTTCGAGGGGCGCTCCCAGTTCTTCTAGCTGGTGGTGAACCGTGGTGACTGCGCTGCTTATTTGCTGTAGCTGAGCGCATATAAGAATTAGCAGCAGTAGGCCCGCACCAACCAGGATTTGCAGGACAAGCATATTGCGCACCTCCTCTACTCTGGTCCTCTCGCGTCCCCGAAAAAGCGTGCAAAAGACATCTGCCTACGTCTGACTTCACCACAATTTTAGACTGACCGCTAGGCTGCGCTCTCGGCGTTTTCTTCGTCCAGCAACGCGACGGAATAATCTGTCGGTCCACTCTGATATTGCCAACCACGGTTGTATGGTAGGTGGACCAATTCTACAAACGCGTGCAGCGATTCACACAGAGAGAGCAAGAGAGGCAGAAACCCTGGGCTTGGCGCTCTGCAATGGGGACCCATGGAAGTGTTCACGGCAGCATACAAACTGCATTGACGAGGTGAACGCAAAGTCCGTCGAATATCCCCGTAAGATCGCTTGAAAGTTTTCGTGCCGCTCAATTATTTTTCACTCGCCGCCATTTTTTTCTTGACAGGTTTCGAGTATTGTGGCATATGTAGTGTTAGAAACAGAACGGCTCCGCCGGATGTTGATGCATCCGACAGAGCCTAACTCCCAAAGTGAGGTGAGTCACCATGGAAGCTAGCTCGAATCTATCAACCGTCCATCCGCAAGGCAAGGAATCGCAATTAAGGCAAGAAGCACTCACGCGCGCCGTCTCCGGCCAATCGCTCACTAACTTTCCCGCAATCTTCCAAGGATTCGCGGCGAAGGGTATCCCTGAGTCTGAGATTAAGCCGCGCGAGAACGTGTTCACATTCGACGCGTGGAAAGCGCTAGGACGCGTCGTGCGTCGCGGCGAGCATGGCGTCAAGGTGGTGACGTTCATTGACTGCCGCAGCAAGGAACTAGACCAGGACACTGGCGAGCGCAAGGTTATCCGCCGTCCTTGGACTACGACCGTGTTTCACGTCTCGCAGACGGAAGCACTCAAGGGGGGTGGCCAATGACCACCCCCACTTTTGCTTTTCCTATTCGCCTCAGCGAGAAGTATCGCCCGCGCAAGGTGGCAGAGTTTGTCGGACTCTCGAAAGCCAAGCGCGTCCTGGCGAAGTTTGCGGCGCATCCCTACGCTTGCTCGTTTCTATTCTTCGGGCCGCCTGGAGTCGGCAAGACTTCGATGGCGATGGCGATGGCCGAGGAAATGGGCGCAGAGTTTCACCACCTGGGCTCGCAAAAGTGCAACCTGGAGAACTTAGAGGAAATCTGCCGTATCTGCCAGTACGTTCCGCTCACTGGCGGATTCCACTTTGTGCTGATAGACGAAGTGGATTCCGCGTCGCGCGCGGCGCAGCTTGCCTTGCTGTCGAAACTCGATTCGACGGACGCACCGAAGGGAACAGTGTTCGTCTTTACGTGCAATTCGACGGACGGGCTGGAGCCGCGATTCTTGAGCCGCTGTCTCCCGATTGACTTCTCAAGCTATGGGATGGCCGGGGAGATCGCCGAGTATCTCGACAAGGTGTGGCACGCGGAAGGCGGAAACGGCAACGCGCCGGACTTCGCGCGGCTCTCCAAGGAATGCCGCAATAACGTCCGCGATTGCCTGGGACGTCTCGAAGTGGAGCTAATGGCCCTATAGGGCCGGAACAGGAGTACCGATGCAGAAGACGTACAGCACGAAGGGGGCCGCGGCGAAGATGGGCGTCTCGTTCCGGACACTCAATCGCTGGCTGGCTCTTGGATTGATACGTGCCTCGAAGGTACTGCCGATGGGCGGAGGCCGGACGCTCTGGCGCTGGACTGACGCGGACATCGCCAAAGGCCGCAAGGTGAAGGCCGCGCAGAAGCCTGGGCCGAAGGCGGACGCCAAATGAGAGCCGCAATCTATGCGCGAGTCTCTACGACCAACCACGGCCAGGACGTAACGCTCCAAACGCGGGAGCTAGAGCAATTCGCCCAGGCGCGCGGGTGGGAGATTGCGGGCGAGTACGTCGATTCGGGAGTGAGCGGCACGAAGGACTCCCGGCCAGAACTCAATCGCCTACTCGCGGACGCCCACAAGCGACGATTCGATGTCGTCTGCGTCTGGCGGTTCGATAGGTTCGCCCGTTCGGTTTCTCACTTGCTGCGTGCTCTGGAGACGTTCAGAGCCCTGGGGATCGACTTCGTTTCCTATTCAGAACAGATGGACACCAGCACGCCCGCCGGGAAGATGGTTTTTACCGTCTTGGGCGCAGTGGCCGAACTAGAACGCAGCCTAATCGTGGAGCGAGTCCGGGCCGGTCTGCGGAACGCACGCGCCAAAGGAAAGACGCTGGGAAGGCCGCGCGTTACCGTGGATGCCGCCAGAATTGGCCGTCTGCGCGCTTCCGGCTTGTCCTGGCCGAAGATTGCCGCTGAACTAGGTGTCAGTGTCGGAACGGTCTTTCAAGCCTCGCGTAGCCTTTCAAAAATCCCTACCAAAAGCACCGCTGCAAGTGACTGATTCTCAATAGTCCCAGAGCGCACTTCGGACCTTTCAAAAATCAAATGTTTGTTGAAGGACACCTCCGCAGTTCGGGTAGCCCCTCCGACAAATTGACTCCACAACCAGTCAGACTTTCCCTGGTTCCGCGATTCAATGGCAGCAAGGTTTGCCCTTCGCGGCTTCCCACCCCTCGCGCACAATCAGCGGCGACAATCCTAATGCGGCGACGGGATCTGCCCAACTGATTCCCCATATAGCATTGACAAGTAGCCCCGTCAGAGCGATCCAGGCCATGTAGGCGCACAAGTCAGACTGAACCGCATCCGCTTTCAAAGAGGCGCTCGAAGCAATGGCAGCCAACTGCCGTTTCCAGCTGGCGAGCCAGGGCATTGCTACTGCGGCAGCCAACAAGATTCCGATTCCTAGTAGACTACGCTGTGCTTCGCGATAACCAAGAAAGTTCAGAACGGAAGTGAGTACCACGAGCCCCGCGAGCGTGAAGAGCAAGACCCCGGCGATCCGAGCGGCACGTGCTTCGTTGAGTTCGAACCGAAAACGACAGAACACGACGGCTGCCGAGAGCAGTTCGATCAAGCTGTCTCCTCCGAAGGCGAGTAGCGCCGGACTGTGCGATCTCCAAGCTGTCCCAAGAGAGACTGCGGCCTCAACGGTCATCCAGACAATTGTGAGAACTTGAAGTTGAAGAACGCGCCGAGAAATATCCGGCAGCTCGGATGATGTCGCTGCGGTCATTGGCTGTTCCTGTTGATTCTGCTCATTCGACCTTGCAGTAGCAAAACAGAAACTGCTGGGTAGTGCCAAATGGTGTGCGATGCAGTTCTTTGGAACTCTCCACCAAGCGGTAGCGGACGCCAAATTGGTCGTGCAGTGATTCGGCATCATAGCGAATAACGTCGAGCCCACTGCATTTTTTGGGACCCTCTGGTCCGAATGTGCTGACGATTACGTGACCACCACGCTTGACGGCGTGGCCGACCTGTCGAACATACGCAGCACGGTGCTCGCTTGCAGTAAGGAAATGAAACACCGCACGGTCATGCCAGACGTCATAAGCTCCGGTCTCAAGCCGTGCTTCCGTGATATCAGCGACGAGCCAGTGGATCCGTTCTGCGGCCAAACCCAACCGCTTCTTGGTCACGTCGATCGCGGTTTGAGAAACATCGAGGACGGTGATGTTTTCATAGTCCCGTGCAAGCAGGTCATCAACGAGGGTAGATTCGCCTCCGCCAACGTCAATGATGGAGGCCGAATATCCGGCAGCCGCACGCTCTATCAGAGCAAGCGAAGTTTCAAGGTGCGGAGTGTACCAGCTGACCGCTTCCGGTGCCTTCGAGCCGTACACCGCCTCCCAATGTTTCCTTGGGTCCATGCCACTCCTGGCCGGATCCGGTGATTCGCACGGTCCATGTTTATCTTACTCTTTCGTTGTAAGCGAGCGAGATCGTGAATCAGCCACGAAGCCCTATTCTATCCTGCACCTGACTCGATACCGAGGGTGCCAGCCCGAAGTGCTCGCTCCTTCATCACCGCGAAGAAAACGGGAACCAAAATCAGAACATGAATCGTCGAGGTGATCATGCCGCCGACAATAGGCGCAGCGATAGGCTTCATGACATCCGAACCGATTCCGCTTTCCCAGAGGATTGGGATTAGGCTGGCTAGGACAGCCGTCACGGTCATGAGCTTCGGGCGTAAACGCTGAACGGCGCCTTCGATTACGGCCGTTTCGATATCTTTGTGTTTGAGTGGTACACCCGAGGCGATCCTTTTATCGAGCGACTCATGGAGATAGACCACCATGACAACACCAGTCTCGACGGCAATTCCAAATAGTGCGATGTAGCCCACCCAAACGGCCACGCTGAAGTTGTAGCCAAGACAATACTGGAGAATCAGGCCGCCGGTCATCGCATAAAACGTGGGGAAGATAAGGACAGCGGCTTCCGTGACCGAGTGGAAGACCATATAGAGAAGCAAAAAGATCACAAAAAATACGATAGGTACGATGAACTTCAGCCGTTCTTTGGCGCGCACTTCGAATTCGTACTCTCCGGACCATTTGTAGGTGTATTCCGCCGGCAAGCGCAATTTTTCGCCGAGGAGCCGGTTAGCCTTAGCGACGAATCCACCGTAGTCCTTTGTTGCAAGGTCTAGATAGACATAGCCCGTGAGCAAGCCGTCTTCATCGCGAATCATGGCTGGGCCACGCGAGAAGTAAACCTTGGCCACTTCTGAGATAGGAATCTGCGCTCCGGTAGGAGTGGCGATAACGACGCGCTGCAACTGCGCGATGTCATCACGAAAGTCCCGGCTGTAGCGCACGTTGATGGGATAACGTTCGCGACCCTCAATATTTTCAGCGACGTTTTCGCCGCCGATGCCGGAAGTCACTGCGCGCTGCACATCGGCCACCGTAAGTCCATAACGTGCGGCTTCCGGACGGTTGACTTCCACGTTTATGTAGAAGCCCTCGGCCACGCGCTCCGCGAAAATGGAACGGAGTTCAGGAATCCCGCCAAGTACCTGTTGCAACTGAGCACCCGCTTGCTGGATGCCCTCGACATTCGGACCTTGGATCTTGAGTCCTACGGGCGTCTTGATGCCGGTAAGTTCCATATCAAGCCGATTTTGTACGGGCATCGTCCAGGTATTCGTCAGGCCTGGGAATTGAAGTTTCTCGTCCATCTCCCGAATAAGCTTTTCGTAGGTCATGCCCGCGCGCCACTGCTCGCGTGGTTTGAGCATAATCGTTGTGTCAAACATGTCGAGCGGGGCGTTGTCCGTGGGGCTGTCGGAACGGCCAACCGCGCCGAAGACGCTCTCGACTTCAGGGACAGACTTGATGATGCGGTCCTGTTCTTGGAGCAATGTCGAGGCCTGGGTGATCGAGATACCGGGAAGAGCGGTCGGCATGTAGAGCGAGGAACCTTCGTAGAGCGGCGGCATGAACTGACTGCCGATGCGCCACGCCAGCGGTAGTGTGACAACCAAGAAAATCAGATTGAGAAAGAGCGTAGTTTTCCGGTATCGGAGACAAAAACGGAGAACAGGCAGGTACAAAGCCTGCGTCCAGCGCGAAAACGGATTTTCGGATTCAGGTCTGAGATGGCCGCGAATGAAAATTACCATCAGGACTGGGACGAGGGTGATGGCAAGAATCGAAGAGAACGCGACGGAAAGGGTTTTGGTCCAAGCGAGAGGACGAAACATGCGCCCTTCTTGTGCTTCGAGAAGGAATACCGGCAAGAACGACACGACGATAATGAGCAAGGAAAAAAAGATGGCCGGGCCAATCTGTTTCGCCCCATCCATCAAAATGCGCCGTCGTTCCTTCTCTGTCAGCTTGCCTCCCGCAGTTCCTGCTGTGGCGATATGTTCCGATAAATGGCGGTAACCGTTCTCGACCATCACAATGGATGCGTCGATGAGCACCCCTATGGCCAGCGCCAGTCCGCCAAGCGACATGATGTTGGAACTGACGTGCAGGAAATACATTGGGATGAAGGACGCGAGGACAGCGACGGGCAAAGCCAGAATCGGGATCAGCGCAGAGCGGAAATGAAACAAAAAGGCAATCGTCACCAAACTGACGATGATGGCTTCTTCGAGAAGATCGCGCTGCAGCGTCCCGATGGACGCCTGAATCAATCCGGACCGGTCATAACCGGAGACAATCTCGACGCCGGGAGGAAGCGACGGTTTGATTTCGGCAAGCTTTCTCTTTACGCCATCGATCACGTTAAGGGCATTCATTCCGTCACGCATCACGATGATTCCGCCCACGGTTTCCCCTTCACCATTCCACTCGACGACGCCCTGGCGGATATCAGGACCAAACGCGACCGTCCCCAGGTCGCGGATGAGAACGGGTGTGCCGTTCTTCGTAGCGACGGGCACGGTTTCGAGGTCTTGTAGCGAACGGAGGTACCCGAGGCCACGAATCATGTACTGAGCGCCGCCCATTTCAAGCACTCGACCGCCGACTTCATTGGTACTTTCGCGTACGCGGTCGATCACCATCGAGAGCGGAATGTTGTAGGCGCGAAGTTTGTTCGGGTCCAGATTCACCTGGTACTGGCGAACAAATCCTCCGATCGAGGCGACTTCCGCCACACCAGGGACGGTCTCCAGTTGATAGCGGAGATACCAGTCCTGAAGACTGCGCAAGTCTGCGAGGCTGTGCTGGTGAGAGCGGTCAATGACCGCATATTCGTACACCCAGCCGGCACCAGTTGCGTCGGGACCAATCATCGGAGATACGTTCTTCGGCAAGACCCCCTGAAGTTGCTGAATGTACTCAAGGACGCGCGAACGAGCCCAATAGAGGTCGGTGCCATCTTCGAAAACCACGAAGATGTAGGCGTCTCCGAACATTGTTTGTGCGCGAACGGCCTTCACATGGGGGGCGGCGAGCAACGTGGTGACGATCGGATAGGTAACCTGGTCTTCGATGATGTTAGGCGGCTCGCCTTCCCAAGGCACATGCACAATGACCTGTACGTCGGAGATGTCCGGCAGCGCGTCGAGGGGAATATTCTTGAGTGACCAGATTCCGGCCAGAACTAGCAGTAATGTCCCCGTGAAAACGAGGAACCGATTGCTCGCGCACCAATCAATCACGCGGGAGATCATGGCTACATTCCCCCTTCTGCATTCAGGCTCTGTTGCTTGGTCGCGAGGACGGCTCCGTTCTTGACCGCGGTAACGGTGAGTTGCCACGTGCCGCCGCTATCGAGTTGCGCTTGGCCTTCATATATGCCGCCACCTTTTTCACTCAGGGGCGTTACGACATTCATTGCGGCCATTCCCATTTGTGGCATGGCGGGCAAGTAGCTGCGTACGCTGACTTGCGCGCCCGTGATGGGTGAACCATCCGCGGCCACGAGTTTCACGCGATACAGGCTTGTTCCCTTACGCGGTGTCGAGGGCTCGGTTGAGAATTCAAGATGAGCTGCTGCTTGGGCTGTCGGAGCGTTCATTGCAGCTGCTGCGCCAGCTCCCGGCGCTGGAGGGGCAAACGAGCCGATGGCGGCTTGCAGTTGGCTTTCCGAATCAATCAGGAAGTTCGCAGAAGTGACGATGCGATCCCCTGCTTTCAAGCCTTTCACAACGATGTACTGATCGCCTGCTTGCAGCCCAAGTTGCACGTCACGAGGCTCCAAATAACCGTCACCTCGGTCCACGAAAACAATTTGGCGCGTCCCTGACTGCAAGACTCCGCTCACGGGGATGACAAGCTGATTCCCGAGCGGCACTTGCATCGTCACGTTGACGAACATCCCGGGCGAGAGGGTGAGATTGGGATTTGAAAAGAGGAGGCGGACTCGTGCCGTGCGCGTTGTCATGTCTACATCCGGGTAGATGAAATCAACCTTTCCTCGAAATGCGCGGCCCGGATACGAATCCAAACTGAGCGAAGTTGGAGCACCGACTCTTATGCGTCCCAGGTCGTTCTGGAAGATCTGAGCGAGCACCCACACGGTCGAGAGGTCCGCGATGGTGTAGAGCCGCGTATCCGGCTGGACCATCAAGTTGGGGAGAGCGTTTCGTTCTGTGATGTAACCGGACACGGGCGAGGCTATTTCCAAAGCATCGACGACCTGACCTGTGGATTCGAGCCGCGCGATCTCCTGCTCGGTTACGTTCCATTGCTCCAATCGCTCCCTCGAAGAATCCAACAGAGATGCGACACCTCCGGCGACGCCCGGAATCGTGCTCTGTGAAAGGTTCTTGGCATTCTGTTTCGCGAGCAAGTATTCGCGCTCGGCTACGACAAGTTCCGGGCTATGGATCGTGAAAAGCGGCTGACCTTTGTGCACATATTGATAGGTCGCATCTGCGAAAACCTTTTCGATGTGGCCGGAGATTCGCGTCTGAACGTACGAAAGCTGCCTTTCGTCGATGGCGACAGTTCCTGTTGCCCGGATTTCGTCCTGCACAGGCTTTCGTTCAACCACTCCAAATTTCACGCCGATGGATTGCAGCCGCTCGGCCGAGAGCTGGACGGGCGCCAGAGGAGTCCCTGCCGGTGGCGGTGCCAAACCGGGAGAGCCGCTCTGAACTGGTGCTGTTGCAATATTTGGCGCGGTAGTCGCCGGTTGTTGCTTTGTCGCAGACCTCCGCGCTGTCCACCAGACTCCGGCCAGCGCGCCGATGAAGACTAGGTTGCCGACCAGCGCGACGAAGAATGCTTTCCTATAGTTCCTCATGATTTTGTCCCCTGGCTGCGCCACTCAACGCAGCGACAATCCGGTTACTGCTTCGATTTGAGCCAATGCCGTCTCGTGCTCCGCAAGCGTCTGCCAGTACTCCTCATCGAGCTTGAGTACATCGAGGAAGGAAGCAAGCAAGGCCTGAAAATCCTGGCGATCCGATTGATACGCGGCCATCCCTGCTTGCAGTTCTGCGCGCGCCTGAGGAATTAATCCTTCTCGGTAAATCTTGAGCAGCTCCGCTGACTTTTCAGCCCCTAGGAACTGCTGGCGAAGTTCGAAGGCGATTTGTTGGGTTTGCGCTTCCTGCTCGCTTTTGGCGCGATTCTGATCCGCCTCGGCCTGAGCGAGTTCGGGCTGCTGGCGTCGCCCACGATAGATCGGAATGCGGACGCCGAGCGTCACTGCGTAATAGGCGCGGAATTGCGTGGGGTCGGTCCGCTGCCACATGTATTGAAGGTTGAAGTCCGGATAGAAGTCCTTCTTGGCAAGACCCACCTGCAATCCTTGCCTCTCTACCATTTTTTGTGCGCCAGCGATGTCGGGGTTGTTCATCTTCGCTGCAGCCAACAATTGGTCATAGGTGTAGGCAGCAGCGGTTTCCGAGAGTTCGGAAGTTTCGATGTCGGGCGACGATTGCGGGCGGTTAAGAAGCTGCTTGATTTCTGCTTGCACCTTCCCGGCTTCAAGCTGGTTCGTGGCGATTTCTTTCAGCAGCTTGGTGCGTTCGAGCTGCGCCTGTAGGACCTCTTGCTGGTTTCCCATTCCGTTGCGATAGCGAGACTCTGCAGCCTGCTCGACTTGCTGTAGCAACTGACCATCTCCTTCCAGGATCGTCTGCCGCTTAGCGAGATAGCCCAACTGGAAGTAGGTCATCTTCACGCCTGCCAGAATTGCCCTGCGCACGGATTCGTATCTCTGTTGAGTTACATCGGCATCTTTCTTTGCAATTTCGCCGCGAAGACGCAGTTTTCCGGGATAAGGTAGGTCCTGCGAAATGCCCAGGCCGATGTAAGCAAAATCGCTATTGGTATAGCCCGCGAATGGTCTTGGGCTGCCCACGCTCACGTGTTGCAACACGAATTCTGGATCGGGCAACGTCGAGACTTGAGTCGGAACCTGCTTCGCCGAATCCCAGCCATGCCGTGCCGCTTCGATCTGCGGATTGCTTCGCTCGGCCTCGGCGAGAAGATCAGCGAGCTTCACAGGCTGACCGCCCGGAAGTGCCTCCTGTGCTCGCGTAACGGAGGACGCCGACAGAAATAGCAGACTTGCAAAAACAAGTGCGTAACTGAACTTCATAAGCTGTCCTTTCACGGTCCGGGGCGTTGCCCGTGTTGCGCTCCGAGGCTTCCGCCAAGAGCTTTGCCAATCTCGCGCACAAGAAGAGACACACGTGCGCGGTACGAAGGGCGATTAGGACAGCCTTAGATTAGGAATGTGCAGAGAACGGACTGAACCGAGGGAGGTGAGAGGTCTTGTACGACGAGGACTGATGGCAAGCGCCGGATCCGAGGAGTGTCACCCGTTGGGTCGAGAACCGCGATGGGTGCCGCGAGAGAAAGATCAGACGCCTTGTATTGTAACTGTGAGATTGGTGCCTTAGACACAAAGCAGCAGGACGTATCCGACGCTGAGACGAGTTGAGTGCCACTCTCGTCCATGCTCATCTGGTCGCATTGGGACTGAGTCTTTCGCGTCGCGCATTCAACCAATTTGGAAGAGAATAGCGCACAGGCCGAAAGCGGCACCGGCCCCAGCCCTACAAGGCTCAACGCCAACGCGAAAATGAGTGGTCGCCGCACCGGTCCTCAGTTTAGCACACGGCTTTCCGAGTGCTCTGTGGATCGAGTCTCTGCTTTTTCCCAGTCAGCTGCTGTGATCCTCATCACATCCCCGTGTGACTTTAGCGACACCGAAAATAACAGCCCGATTGTCGAACCGCTGTTGTCATAAAAATGTGATACGAATCGTGGCAAAACGCAGCGAAGTTCGAACAAAAAGTGAACAGAGAAGGAGAACAGGAATTGCTCCGATTCGTCACAACTTCCTGAATTCCTTCGACTAGCGCAAGCTCCGGCAAGATGTGCTTAAGTTGGTCGCTCGGCTGTAAACCGAAGGACTGGAAGTCCGGATCGTAATCCAGGGAAGTACGTCAGATCACTTAAGAAAGCGCTCTGCTTCTGGGCACCACCCGCTTGGAAAATTTGTGACGTACTTTGTGACGTAACCCTGCCTGGCCACCCCCGATAAGTGCTGTCCTCGCGTGTCTTCTGCTGGCCATGATCACGCGACGAAAATCCTCGCAACCTCGGCGATCACCTGCACTTGTGGCTACTCGTGGCTTTTGCTGTCCTCATCGCCTTCTGAATTGACACGGAAGAGGTCTGCGGTTCAAGTCCGCACGGGCCTACCATTTCTCATCGCATTGGAGCCGAAGTGCCCAGCGCTAAAGCGCTTCATTAATCGCGCAGCTCTTTCGGAGCGCTGAAGCGCTCCTCCCCCGCATAAATGCGGGGGCTCCCACCGAAATGCGATGGCCCCCAGGTTGGGCTGGTTCCCACGATGGACGGGCCTACCAATCGTAGCCTCGCATAATGCTTCCAAAAACTGAACGGATCGGGGTAACGAGAATTTGCTTGACAGGGGGTGGAGAGGGGCGTACAGTTTTGTTGGATACTGCAACGCAGTATAGAGTATCCCAGAGGAGAAACAAACATGAATGCGAGAGAGAAGAAGGCCACGCGAGCCGCTCCGCCGGCATCTCTGCTGGTGGGTTGGGCGCGCCAAGGCATGGGGAGTTTTATGGCCGCGCAGAGAATTCTGCTCGATCTGGCCGCACAAGAGAATGCGATGTTGCTGGGCATGGCCCGGGAACAGTTCGGGAAAGACGGAATCCGTCCCGCAGCCAAGCTGGTGGAAATGGCCGATACGGGCGTGAAGAACTTCACGGCCGCCGGAAAGATCTTGCTGGATTTGGCAGCCGGTGAGACCGAAATGATGGTCGAGGGAGTGAAAGAAGTGCTGCCGCTGCCGGCAAGCGCCGGAGTGGTGGCGGATGTGGTGAAGCACCGTGTGGAGACGTTGATCGGACTGCAGAAGGAGTTGCTGGATGCAGCCGAGGAACAGACGCGCGCGGTGGCGAAATCGGTTCGAGACGGAGATGGGATGCACGCCATGACGCATGCTGCGGAGCTGGCGCGGCGGGGCATGGAAGGCTTCGTCGAGAGTGAGAAGAAATTCCTGGATCTGGCAGCACATGTAGTTACGACGGCGGCGAAAGGAAGCAAGGGCAACGGGAAAGCGCCGCGGGACCGCATGAAGGTGTTGACGGAAATGGTGAAAGAAGGCGCAGAGAAGTATATGGGGGCGCAGAAGAAGCTGTTGGAGATGACCCTCGAACAGTTGGAGACGATGGGGAAGGCCGAGCACAAGAAAACAGAACCAAAAGAAGGGAAATCTGTGTGGGCCGACCTCACGGAGAAGAGTGTAAAGAACGTGGTAACGGCGGAGAAGTCGTTGCTGGAGCTGGCGATGAAGCCGGTGAAGGAAGCGACGCACAAGGCAGGTCCGCGGCCGCATGGCCGAAGAGTGCACGTGGGAGGGCACAAGGCAACGCATGGAAGAAAAGTCGTTGCCATGGGGGCTTAATCTCGCGGGCGCCGCCTGAGAGGCGCCGACGGAGTAGCCGTTGGAGCCCCGGGAAGTGACGAGGCGAGGTGGCGTGGAGAACCGGTTCAAACTCGGTAACGAACCGCTGCAACACCAATTGGATCCGTTTCTGCGGGAATACAAAACCCCAGCGGAGAAAACCGGTGCGGTGCAAGCGGCTCTGGAGAGCGAAGGCGGGAAGTTCTGGCGCGAGGAACTGGGAAAGTGGACGGCGCGGGTAGTGCCGGTCGAATTGCTGGTTCCCGAAGTGCACCGCAGATGGCGTCCCCTGGTTCATGAGGCGATGCTGTTTGTGGTGTCGAAATTGTCGGCTTCCCGCCTAGCTCCAAAAGTAGTGGAACAGATGGGGCTGGCGGCGGACACGCCTTCCGAAGTGCGCCTGCTGCGATTCATCGCGAAAGTGCCGGGGTTGCAGAAGATCGGGCAGATGTTGGCCCGGAACCGGGAGCTGGATCGGCGGCTGCGGCGGGCGCTCATCAAGCTGGAGAACGGAATCTCCGACGTATCCATCGAAGAAGTTCACGCCATTATTCGCAGGGAATTGGAATCCGAAATCAAAACCTATGGCGTGAGGCTCGAGAGCAAGATGCTCTCCGAGGCTAGCGTGAGCGCCGTGGTGGGCTTCAGCTGGCGAAACCCCAGGAGCGGGCGGCGGGAGCGCGGGGTCTTCAAAGTTTTGAAGCCGCATATTCCGAGTTGCTATGCGGAAGACATGCGTATCCTCCGAGACTTAGCGCGTCACCTGGTGCATAAGCATCGAACTGTGGGCATGCATCTGGGCGGCGTGGCGGAGACGCTGGCCGAAATCCAGGTCTTGCTTTCGCATGAAGTAGATTTTCCGCGCGAGCAGGCCACATTATTGAGCGCTTTGAAAGCGTACCGCTCGATTCCGGGAGTGCGCGTGCCGCAATTGTTGCCCGAGCTTTCGAAAGCCACGATTACGGCCCTCACGCGAGAAAAGGGCACGAAGGTGACGGAGGCGGTCATCCGCCCCGCCAAGCTGCAAGCGCAAGTGGCGGAGAGATTGGCCGAAGCGCTGCTCGCTGTTCCGGTGCTGGCCGCGGAAAAGGACGCCATCTTTCATGCCGACCCGCACGCCGGGAATATTCTGTACGACAAACGGAAAAATGAACTGGTGATTTTGGATTGGGCGCTGACGGAGCGGCTCACTTTGGAGCAGCGCAAGAATGTGTTTCTTCTGGTGATCATGCTGATCCTGCGCGATGCGAGCGGCTTATCCGGCGCCATCGAGCAACTCTGCGTGCGCGGCGCGAAGAATCACTGGACGCGGCGCGTGATCCGCCAGCACGTGGCGGGGCTGCTGGATAAACTGCCGCTGACGAAATGGCCGGGGGCGATGGATGCGATGCGGCTGCTGGACGACATCGCGATGGACGGAGTTCATTTCCCGAGGGCGCTGCTGATGTTCCGCAAAGCGTCATTCACGCTCGAGGGAGTGCTGGAAGATATCGCGGGCTCCCGCGTGCGGATCGATTCGGTGATCGCGGGATACGCTCTAGCCCACTGCGGGGATACCGCGGCGCGGCTCTTCTCGATGCTATCGCTCAGAGACTTGATGGCTCTCGATTGGAGCGCGCTGACATTGACTTCCCGCGTGGTTGGCCGCGAATTGGTTCGTCAATGGCAGGCGCTCCCCAGTTTAGCTCCGAGCGCGGAATCCGCGTAGCGACCAGCATTTCTTGCCAGAGCCTTCAGCTTTTTCTCCCGGCGCGTTCTCTTCATGCAATCAGTGTTGTCTGCAGAACCCGCAGCGAATTTCCACTATTCGACCGCATCCCCGACCATCTCCAGCGCGGCGCCGGTATCGGTCGTTAGTTCCTCGGGGGCGTTGCCGGGAAGCTCGAGGACTATGCGGGCTTGCGCCAAGCTGTCGTTCGCCACTTCGAATTGTCCCGAACAATCGGTTTTGAGATAGGGAAGGTGGTGCACGAATTCTCTTCGCCCACGGATTTCTACCTCGACCTGCACATGAGGCCTACCAGAGGCTCGTAATCTCCAGATCAGTTCGCGTGGATCGCGAGCATCTTCGCGCAAACTCCGAAATGTGTAGATTTGTCCCTTATGCCAGAGAACGGCTCGGTGAAAGAAGAGGCCGAGGGGCATCTCATAGACGAGCGCCTCGAAAGTCGAGCCGCGATTCGCCGCTCCGGGAAAATGCAAGTGCGTCCAAGTCCAGAAATTGCGATGGCGATATCCGCAATTGTGGCCCTGCATCCCGAAACCAAGCGGCTCACCCTGAAACGTGCGGCCGTCGAGGGTTATCTGGCCGGAAAAAAGCGCATCGGAATGGGGCGTGCGCGAAAAGCCGATCCAGCCCATGCTGCTCAAATTCACGTGGAATGACGATCGGTAACGCAAATCCCAACTAATTCGCCGGCCTTCGATTTCGAGAGCGCCATGACATTCGTTCTCGCTGATGCGGTTTTCGCCCATCTCCAGAAGAAAAGGAGCGGCGTTGCGCGGGCTTAAACGAAGTTCCTTGAGTGGAAATCCTTGGATCCAAGTCTGCGGCTTTCCCTCGCGCGGAAACCAAGTCGCCCAGACTTGCGCCGGATATCCCTGCGAATTTTCGGCGCAACCGCCGCGGCCTGGATTCAGCAACAAATAGCGGAACCACCACGCACCGCTGCCATCAGCCAAGCCGAGCCGCAAAAACCACACCTCGTACCGGCGGCGCATCGAGAGCTTCGAATAAGACTCATTCAGGGTTTTCATCCCGGTCATTTGCTTGAGCGTTTGCGTTTGGGCGCGCGAGGCGGCGGCTGACCCTGTTGCGCCAGAAGCGCCTCCAATTCCTCGACGCGGCTGCGGAGTTTATCCACTTCCGATCCGCCCTGCGGCGCCGCCGGCCACGCATGTCCTTCCAGCAACTTGTGCACGAAATCGAGCGGGTTCGAAACGACGGTCTTCGCTTCCGAGAGTCCAGTTTTGACGGTGGTTTGCGCCTTCTGGTAAAGGTCCAGCGTGCTGTTGAGATACCAGCTCAAGAAATCGTGAGAGGCTTTATCGGAAGCTCTGACCAGTTGCGTCAAGAGCTCGAGCGGCAGGGCGATCTGCCGCTGCTTGGCATCCTCGACGACGATTTGGGTCAGGATGATGTGGGTCAGGTCTTTGCCGGAGCGCCCGTCCACCACGCGGACTTCGACGCCATCGCGGACCATGCGAGCAATGTCCTTCAATTTCACGTAGCGGCTGTTCGTGGTGTCGTAGAGCCGGCGGTCGCTGTATTTGCGGATGAGAACTTTCGAATGTTTCATGAGCTCCTCCCCGGCTTGCAGGCAGTCCAAACCGCGGGTTGAAGAAATAGCTTGACACGATGTGGACGGGGGCGTACAGTCTTATTGGATACTGCAATGCAGTATAGAGTATCCCAGAGGAGATAACATCATGAAGACCAGAGATAAGAAGGCCACGCGAGCCGCTCCGCCAATTTCCCTGCTGGGCACTTGGGCACGCCAGGGCATGGGGAGCTTTATGGCTGCGCAGAGAATTCTGCTCGATCTGGCGGCACAAGAGAATGCCCTGTTGCTGGGCATGGCCCGGGAACAGTTCGGCAAAGACGGGTTCCAGCCCGGAGCCGCGCTGGTGGAAATGGCCGATACGGGCGTGAAGAACTTCACGGCCGCGGGAAAGATCTTGCTGGATTTGGCAGCCGGCGAGACCGAGATGATGGTCGAGGGAGTGAAAGAAGTGCTGCCGCTGCCGGCGAGCGCCGGAGCGGTGGCGGACCTGTTAAAGCATCGCGTGGAGACAATGATCGGGTTGCAGAAGGAAATGCTGGATGCAGCCGAGGAACAGACGCGCGCGATAGCGAAATCGGTTCGAGAAGGCAATGGAATGCACGCCATGACGCATGCCGTGGAGCTGGCGCGGCGGGGCATGGAAGGCTTCGTTGAGAGTGAGAAGAAGTTCCTGGATCTGGCAGCACAGGTCGTAACCACGGCGGCGAAGGGCGGCAAGGGGAACGGGAAAGCGCCGCAGGACCGCATGAAGGTGTTGACGGGCATGGTGCGGGAAGGCGCGGAGAAGTACATGGGAGCCCAGAAGAAGCTGGTGGAGATGACCCTGGAGCAGTTGGAGACGATCGGCAAAACCAAGACGGGGCACAAAGAAGCAGGACGGAAGGAAGAGAAGCCGATCTGGACAGAACTGACGGAGAAGAGCGTAAAGAACCTGGTGACGGCGGAGAAGTCGCTGCTTGATTTGGCCATGAAAACGCGGAAGGAAGCAGTGCATAATGCAGGGCCGCGGGCGCATGGCCGGAAAGCGCATGTTGCAGGACACAAGACTGCGCAACACAAGGCCGTTGCCGTTGGGGCCTGATCCCACGGACGCCGCGTGAGAGGCACGTAATGAATCCAACGGGAAACTGCTGAGCCGATTCTTGCCGGCAACGGCAGGAATCGGCGGCGGGCGGTTAACCGGTTCGCAGGGTAGCGAGCAATTGCATCTTGCGATGCACGCTGCGATGGATAGACTGAGAGAAACGTGAAACCTCGTCAACGCTTGCGGCGAAAAGAGCCAGACGCGGAACCGTCATCACTCTGGCACGAGTGGATGGCCGGAGTTGAGCTGACTTTCCTGCGGCTTTCTCCAATCTGGTGGGGCTACGGAGTCCCGCACGGGGATGGATCGGCGGTCGTGCTGGTTCCGGGCTTTCTGGGAACAGACTTGTATTTGTCGCAGTTCTCGGACTGGCTGCGGCGGATCGATTACAAGCCCTTCTATTCGGGAATCGAACTGAATGCCGATTGCCCGAACATATTAATCCGGCGGCGCCTCAACGAAACGATCGAACAAGCCTGCAAATCCACCCGCGGGAAAATTCATCTGATCGGCCACAGCCTGGGGGGCTCGATTGCGCGGTCCGCCGCGGCGCAGATGCCCGGGCGCATCGATTCGGTGATTACGCTTGCGGCGCCGATCCGCGGTCTCGAGGCCCATGCTTCGATTCAGCGGGCGGCCGACCTTGTACGCCAACAAATCCTCGAACGGCATGGGCGCGGAGTGCTGCCGACATGCTACACGGCACGGTGTACCTGTGATTTCGTCGAGTCGCTGAAGGACGATTTCCCAGAATCGGTGCGCCAGACAGCGATCTATTCCAAGTCGGATGGCATCTTGAATTGGCGTGTATGCCGGACTGGAGACCCGAACGTGGATTTTGAAGTTTCCTCAACGCACATCGGAATGGTGTTCAGTCCGCTGGTATACAGCATCGTAGCGCAGCGCCTCGCCAGGAATTGACCCCGCAAGTTTTCTAGGAATACGCGGCAAATCACTGCCGCGCGCCCGGTCCTCGCTCGCGATTTCCACAATTGTGACTCTTGTCACAACGGACAGTGCGGTCAGTCACATACGCAGGACTCCCATCAACGCTAGCGTAGCTCACGGAACATGGGCGTTAGTAAGGAGTGTGGAATGCCCACCCGGTCAGAGCGCAAATCTATTTCCAGCGGTGAAGCCCACTCTGTTGTCCGGATCACTCTTCGACAAGCAAGTTACTCGTTCGATGCGAAAGGCAGCACGGACGAGGTCCCCGGTTTAAGCGAATTTACGCACCACGATATGCAGAGGATCCCGGCAGCGACGCGGCGGGGGTCTCGACTGGACGTGTTTTCGAGCTGAGCAGACTGGGGGACGTTCTCCGAAGTAGAGAAAGTTGGGGGGAATGTTAGAAGCCATCCGATTAACGGCGCAGGCAGCGTACTGGCTGAATCCGTGGCGAGATGTGTTCCTGGTCACACACGTAATTGGCTTAGCGTGTTTTGCGTATATCGTCGCGAAGCGGATGTCGCCGCTCCTTCGGGGCCAACCGGATTCTCGATTCGACCGGCCGTGGATTCGACTCGAGCGGATTTTGAAGTACTGGTTTGGGCAGTGGAAGCATCCGCGCTATCGGACCGCGGGAATCATCCATATTTTTATTTTTGCCGGCTTCATTACTCTCGCGATTCGCGCCTTTGCGCTGTTGATCCTCGGATTCAATGAGAACCTCGTGATTCCCGGCTTGTCGGGAACATTGGGACATCTGTATGAGGTTACTACCGACTACGCTGCGACGATTGTTCTCGTCGCGGTAATCATTGCCGGGATTCGCCGAGTGGTGTTCAAGCCCGCGCGGTACGAGGTGCCAGCAAAGTTTGGCAAAGCGCATACTGCGGATGCCATCTTTCTGCTGGCGCTGATCGCCATTTTGATGGTGGCTGACAGCCTGTTTGAGGCGACGAAAGGCGGAGGAGCTTCTCAGGCTGGCCAGGGCCTTGAATTTGTCTCTTTCCTATCGCTGCCGTGGTTGTTGAAGGGCGCGTTCGCCTCCACTTCGATTTCAACGCTCCGGCATCTCCACTTTGCGGCTTCCTATCTCCACGAAGTAACTTTCTATTTCTTGCTGTGCTACCGGCCGTTTGGAATTCAGTTCCACGTGGAGACGTCGCTGTTCAACGTCTACTTCGCGAAGCTGGATAAGGGAACGGTGAAGCCCGTGAAGTGGGGAGTGGCCGACGAGCATCTCGATCAGGTGAAATCCTTCGGCGTGAAGAAATTCGAAGACTTCACCTGGAAGCATGTGCTCGATTTTTATACTTGCGCGGATTGCGGGCGGTGCTCGGACAATTGCCCGGCCAATGCGGTGGGAAGGCCGCTCTCGCCGCGATTCCTGACCATCAAGGCGAGGGATTACTGCTTCGAGCACTTTCCAGTCCTCGGAACTGCGCACAACAATCAGCCGCTGATTGGCAGCATTTATTCCGCAGATGAGATCTGGTCCTGCACCACGTGCGGGGCTTGCGAGGAAGAATGCCCGCTGCTGGTGGAGTACATCGACAAGATTGTGGATTTGCGGCGGGGCATGATCGACGACGGAAATGTGCCTCAGACGCTGCAGAAACCGCTGAAGGCGATCGAAAGCCGCGGGAATCCATACGGCAAGATGGAGAAGAAAAGAGCGGATTGGGCAACCGCCAAGGAGTTCCAGCCAGCTTGTAACGTCAAGATCCTCGATGGAAAAAACCGCGCGGAGACTTTGTATTTTGTGGACAGCATCACTTCGTACGATGACCGGATCCAGAAAATCGGGCGGGCGACGGCGAGGATTCTCGGGCACGTCGGAGAGGATTTCGGAATTTTGGGCGCGGCGGAAAAAGATAGCGGCCATGAAGTGCGGCGGTTCGGCGAAGAGATGCTGTTCATGGATCTGCGGGAACACAATGTGGAAGCCATCAAAGAGTCGGGAGCCAAGCGCATCGTCACTTCCGACCCTCATGCTTACAACGCGCTGAAGAATGACTACAAGAACGTCCCGCCGGTGGAACACATCAGCCAGGTGATCGCCCGCGAAGTGAAGACGGGCAAGATCAAATTCAATCCGGTGACGAACGGCGACGTCTATACCTACCACGATCCGTGCTACCTGGGGCGGCACAACCAGATTTACGACGACCCGCGAAATGTGCTTGATGCGATTCCCGGCTTGAAGCGAGTGGAGATGAGCCGGTCGCGGGACCGCTCGTTTTGCTGCGGCGGCGGCGGATTGATGCTGTTCTACGAGCCGAAAGAAGAGCAGCGCATGGGCGTCAAGAGAGTGCAGATGGCCGCGGAAGCCGGGGCCAACGTAATCGTGACGGCGTGCCCGTTCTGCATGGTGAACCTGGAAGACGCAATTAAGGTCGCGGGCCTCGAAGGCAAGATGACCGCGATTGACCTGGCGGAATTGGTGGACAAGCAGATGGCATGCGAAAGCGCGCAGGTGATGTGAAGAATTTTGGAACTTGAATCAAAGTGAGGGGAACGAACGTGGAAATTCTAGCTTGCATACGAAGAGTGCCCGACACTTCCGAGAACGAAATCCAACTGGATGCCGCCACGAACGATATTCAACGCGACGACCTGGTCTATTCGGTGAATGAGCCGGACAACTACGCCGTCGAAGAAGCCATACAAATCGTTGAGAGAACCGGTGGAAAGCTCACGGTCGTCACGGTTGGCGGCGAAGACGACGAGGAGGTTCTGCGCCGGGAGATGGCCATGGGCGCCAACGGAGGCGTGCTGATTTCGGACGAGGCCTTCAACGGCTCGGATGGCAAGGGCATCGCCACAGTCCTGAAAGCGTTTGTGCAGAAGGGTCAATACGACCTGATCTTGACGGGAGTGCAGGCCGAAGATGGCGGCGCGCAGGTGGGTGGGATGCTGGCGGCGCTGCTCGATTATCCCTTCGCTTCGCTGGTGACTTCGATCGAAGTGCTTGACGGCGGGAAGCTGAAAATCAGCCGGGAAATTGAAGGCGGGACGAAAGAGATGAACGAGATAGATCTCCCGTGCGTGCTTTCCATTCAGACGGGCATCAATGAACCCCGCTACGTCGGCATGCGCGGCATCCGGCAAGTCGCCTCTGTAGATATTCCCACCTTCGGCGCCTCGGAGCTGGGTGTCGACGCCGGCACCGTCGGGGAAGCTGCGGCGAAAGTGAAGCGGACGGACTACTTCGTACCTGCGTCGGGCAAGGGCGCCGAGATGCTGCAAGGCAGCCGGGAAGAAATTATCGAAAAGCTCCTGGAGTTGATAAAGGCCAAAGGAGGGTTGAAATAATGGCTCGGATTTTTGCTTACATTATTCACAAAGACGGCGTGGCTGATGATTCCGCGGCAGAACTGCTGGCAGCCGCGAAGAAGATTGACGCCGCGGCGTCCCCCACCGCCGTTGTCGCGAGCTGGGGTCCACAGCTCGATGCAGTTTGCACGGCGCTAAGCGGTTCGTTCGCCGAGATCTGGAAAATCGCGAACGAAGCCCTGACGTACCCGAATGCGGAATTAGTGCGGAAAGCGCTGGTGAGCGTACTGCCCCACGACGGCATTCTGCTGGTGCCGCATGCGCACTTCGGTGTCGATCTGTCGCCGGGTCTTTCGATCAAGATGAATTCTGCTTATGTCTCCGACGTCCTTAACATCGAGGGGCTTGAGGGAACTCAACTCAAACTGATCCGCCAGGAATTCGGAGGACAGATTAGCGCGCATGTTCGCTGCGATATTTCCTCGGGAGCGGTGATCAATCTGCGGCCGGGCGCGTTCAAGCCGCTGGAAAGCGCAGCCGTTGCCGGGCGCGTACTCGATAAGTCCTCTGAAGTCGGCACATTGACAGCTCGCCGGCGCTTCCTCGAAACGGAAGTCGCTGAGTCGGGTGACGTGGATATCGCCAAGCAAGCCGTCCTAGTTTCCATCGGGCGAGGCATTCAGGAAAAAGAGAATATCTGCATCGCCGAGGAGCTAGCCGAGGCTCTGGGCGCGGCAGTGAGCTGCTCGCGGCCGGTGGTCGACGCCAAGTGGCTGCCAAAATCCCGCCAGGTCGGTTCATCGGGCAAAACCGTGAAGCCCAAGGTCTATCTCGCCTGCGGCATCAGCGGTTCGTTCCAACACCTGGTCGGCATCAAGGGCAATCCGCTCATCGTAGCCATCAACAAGAATCCCAAGGCCCCCATCTTTCAAGTAGCAGATGTAGGAATCGTCGCGGACATGCTGGAATTTCTGCCGGCGTTGACCGTCAGGATTCGCGAAATATCAGCCGTTTCGGCTTAAGAGAGGCACCGATCATGATTACGAAGAAAACGCTGAAAATGAGCGTGAAGTCACTCCACGACTTCGCGAAGAAGCGCCTGCCGGACCAAGAGCTCCGCGATTTGGACGCGCGCGACGAGTGTCCGCTGGAGATCGTCCGCTACATGTGCAGCCCGGACAAACTGGGCATTCAACTCTTGTTCATTCCCGAAGAGTTCGGCGGGATGGGCGGCGGCGCATTCGATGTGTATTGCATTTGCGAAGAGATGGCGCGAATCGATCTGGGTGTCGCCACGGCCGTGCTGGCCACATTCCTCGGCAGCGATCCGATCACCGTCGGCGCCACTCCGGAACAGAAGAAAAAATGGCTGACGCGCATTGCGGAAGAGGGATTGTTGTTCGCCTACGGAGCCACGGAGCCGGAAGCCGGCAGCGACCTGGCAGCCCTTCGCACAACAGCCGACCGCGTACTGCAAGACGGCCGCGTCGTTGGTTACAAGATCAATGGCAGCAAACAATGGATCAGCAACGGCGGGATTGCCGATGCTTACACCGTTTTAGCGAACACCCCGGGCGGTCCGAGCTGGTTCGTGGTCGAAAAGGGCGCGCCGGGCTTCACGCACGATGAACCGGAAGACAAGCACGGCATTCGCTTGAGCAACACGGCAGCGCTCGCGTTCAACGACGTGTTTGTCGATACGGACCGCCTGATCGGCGGCGTGGAAGGCCAGGGCTTGCTGCAGGCGCAGGCGGTGTTCGGCTACACGCGCTTGATGGTGGCGGCGTTTGGCCTGGGAGCCGGCTGGGCAGCACTCGATCGCGCGATTCCGTACTCGACCAAGCGAATCCAAGCCGGAGCGCCACTTTCGGAGAAACAGGGATACACGCACAAGCTAATCATCCCGCACGTGGCGCGGCTGGAAGCCGGCCGGGCCTACATCGAAGAAACTGCCGAGCGAATTGACGCCGGCGAAGGCAGCTTGAACACCGAAGGCGCCATCGCCAAGTACATGGCCACGGAAGCCGGCAACGCAGCCGCGGACGCCAGCATTCAGGCGCTGGGCGGCTACGGTTACACGCACGAATACATGGTGGAAAAAATCAGCCGCGACGTGCGCATCACCACGATTTACGAAGGTACCTCCGAAATCATGGAGATGACCATCAGCCGCGATCGCTGGCAGTCGCACCTGAAAACACGCGGGCAGCATTATCACGAACAAGCCCGCGCGCTAGAAGCTCTGCACGCCCAGCATCCGGATGTGGGCGCGAACACCGCAGCGCTGGCTTTGCATGCCTTGGCCGAAGTGATGGAGAAGGCGCGCATCGCGCACCTGACACGACACCAACATATTCTTCTGCGCCTGGGCGAATTGATCGCTTACGCCGAGAGCGCAGCGTGTCTCGCCCGCCGCGCCGCGCGAATGGCCGAAGGCAAGCTCAATGAAAAAGCCAACGGGCGCTTTGACGCGACAGCGCTGGCAACTCTGAGCCGCATTTTCGCTCGCGAAGCGGCCCTCAAAGTAGGCGAAGAGGGATTGCGCTGGGTAAGCGGAGCCGGCGGCGTGGACGATGCGGACATGCCGGCTTTTGAAGCGAGTTTGGGACTGCCCGCGATTCATCGCGCGCAGGCCGGTCTGATTGCGGACATGGATTTTATAGCGGACGTAATTTACGACCGCGCGGCGAAGCACACAGTGGTTGCCGCCGCATAGCATTCATAGATGTGGGACTGACATCCCGCCACGACAAAATGGCCCGTTGCCGCTCCCACTCGAGAGGGAGCGTCGTCATGGAGAATACAGATTATCGAGCGATCGCCATCGTGGGGGCGGGAGCCGTTCTTCCCGATGCCAAGAACGTAGCGGCATTTTGGGAAAACGTGAAGAACGGCCGCTACAGCATCAGCGAGGTCAGCCCTGACCGTTGGGACCCTGCGATCTACTACGATTCCGATCCGAGCGCGCCCGATAAGACCTACTCCAAAATCGGCGGCTGGGTACGCGAGCACGAATGGGATCCACTGAAGTGGCACCTGCCGATTCCGCCGCGCGTCGCCGATGCCATGGACGGAACGCAGAAATGGGCCATCGCTTGCACGCGTGAGGCGCTCGAAGACTACGGTTACCCCAAGCGGCCGCTGGATCCGAATCGCACCGCGGTGATTCTCGGGAACGCCATGGCCGGCGAAAAACATTATTTCACGGCGCTACGCGTCTACTTTCCGGAATACGCCCAGGAATTGGAAGCCAGCGCAAGTTTTGCCGCGCTGCCCGCGGAAGTGCGCCAGGCTATCACCCGCGAATTTCACGAACGAGTAGGGAAACATCTCCCCCAAATCACCGAAGACAGCATGCCCGGCGAACTGTCCAATTGCATAGCCGGCCGCATTGCAAATATTTATAACTTCCACGGCCCTAATTACGTGGTGGATGCCGCGTGCGCATCGGCGATGGCGGCAATCAGCTCGGCGGCAGAAGGATTGATTGAGGGCGATTTCGACGCGGCCATCACCGGCGGAGTAGACCGCAACATGGGCGCATCTACGTTTGTGAAGTTCTGCAAAATCGGAGCGCTCTCTGCCACCGGCACGCGCCCATACGCGGAAGGAGCGGACGGCTTCGTGATGGGCGAAGGCGGCGCGATTCTCCTGCTGAAGCGGCTGGCCGATGCGGAACGCGACGGCGACAAAATCTATGCGGTACTTCGTGGAATCGGCGGATCGAGCGACGGCAAAGGAAAAGGCATCACTGCGCCCAATCCGATCGGTCAAAAGCTGGCTATCGAGCGCGGCTGGCAGAATGCCGGACTATCTCCCGCCACGGTGACTTACCTTGAAGGTCACGGCACCTCGACGCGCGTCGGCGACGTTGTCGAAGTGCAAAGCATGGCAGATGTCCTCAGCAGCTTTCATCTGCCTGCGGGCTCGGTGGCGCTCGGCTCGGTCAAATCGAACATCGGACATCTCAAAGGTGCTGCCGGAGCTGCGGGCGTGCTGAAGACTGCTCTCGCGCTCCGCGACAAAGTTCTGCCGCCCAGCGTACATTGCGAACATCCCAATCCCGATATCGATTTCGCGCACTCGCCGCTTTACGTCAATACCACGCTGAAACCATGGACTGTGCCCGCGGATAGCACGCGGCGCGCGGGCGTTAGCGCTTTTGGCTTTGGCGGCACTAATTTTCATCTGGTGCTGGAGGAATACATCCCGCACATGCTGAACGGCAATGGCAAGCGGACATTCGCGGTCAGTGAGACACCGGCTACCGCGAGAAACGGCGGAAGTGTGAATTTCAAAAATGTTTCTGCTACAGCGAATACGGAATCTTTTTATAAAGCGCCTTTGCGTGGCGCACTGGTGATCGGCGCGGCCTCCGAGGCCGGCCTTGCCGATCGTTTGCGCTCCGTGCAAAAGGATGCCGAAGCAGGCCGCACGCCGCCGCTTGCAGCGCCGGCGGAATCGGATTTGCGCGCGCCCGAACGTCTGGCGATCGATTATGCCGAAGCCGCGGATCTCGCGGAGAAGTCGGCGAAAGCGCTCAAAGCGCTGGCAGCCAACCAAGCTCCTGTCTGGAAAGCTCTGCGCGCGCAAGGCATCTACCGCGGACACGGTCCGGCGCCGAAAGTGGCGTTCCTTTACACGGGCCAGGGCTCGCAGTACGTCAACATGCTCCAAGGTCTCCGCGCCAGCGAACCGATCGTGGCGGAAACATTCGCTGAAGCGGATCGCATCATGACGCCGCTGTTGGGAAAACCACTCAGTGATTTTATTTTCGTCAATCAAGCCGACGCGGATGCCGTCGCCAAGGCAGAAGAAGATCTGCGCCAAACCGCCCTTACTCAGCCGGCCGTACTCGCCACCGATCTCGCGCTGACCCGCCTCCTGGCCGCTTATGGCATCGAGCCCGACATGACCATGGGGCACAGCCTGGGCGAATACGGGGCGCTGGTTGCCGCGGGCGGGCTGCCGTTCGCGGACGCTTTGGAAGCGGTCAGCGCGCGCGGCCGCGAAATGACCAAGGTGTCGTGGGAAGACAACGGCAAGATGGCGGCCGTTTTTGCGCCAATCGATGAGATCGAGCGAATCCTGAAGACGGTGCAGGGCTACGTGGTGATCGCGAATATTAATAGCGACCGCCAGGCGGTGATTGGCGGCGCGAGCAAAGCCGTCGAGCAAGCCACTGAAATTTTCCTGAAGGCTGGTTACAACGCCGTGCCTCTGACGGTGAGCCACGCTTTCCACACTTCGATTGTGGCTCCGGCGAGCGGGCCGCTGCGGCGGACACTTGAGCGCTTGCACTTGCAATCGCCTCGCGTGCCCATCGTGGCGAACGTAGATGGCGAGTTTTATCCCATGGGCGCGGACGTCCGGACGCAGATGTTGGACATTCTCGCCAAGCAGGTTGCATCTCCGGTGCAGTTCGTGAAGGGCTTGCGCACGCTGCACAATGCAGGCGCGCGCGTCTTTGTGGAAGTCGGGCCGAAGAAAGCGTTGCAGGGATTTGTGGAGGATGTGCTCGGCGAGCGCGGAGATGTGCTCTCGCTCTTCACCAATCATCCGAAATTCGGGGACATCGCGGCGTTCAACCAGGCATTGTGTGGGCTCTATGCTGCGGGATTGGGCCGGGGAATCGCCGAGACCCAGAGGAAGTCAGCAGTCTCTGTGCCCATGGCTTCCAAGCCAGCGGAAATTCAGAAACCGATTCCATCGCCTGTGGCCGCGTTAAGCACCGCCGCGGCACCAGTCGCGCCGTTGATCTCTGATCGTTACGTCGAGCTTGGCCGGTTGTTCGCCGACACTCTCGAGCGCGGCTATCAAATTTGGCACGGGAAGAATGGCAGCACAACTACCGTACCGGTGGTGATTACCGGAGCGGCATTGGGCCTCCCTGGAACTGAGCACATTTTCGATGACTCCAACGTTGCGCGCATTCTGCGCGGCGATCAATTCATCGATCTGATTCCGGCTCGCTTGCGCCAGGCCATGCTCGACAAGCACATCACTCGCCTGGTCAAGAGCGACAACGGCGGGGCCTCATTCGAAACTTTGAGCGATGTGGCGGACGTCATCAAGCTGGCTGGCCGCGGAGGAGCGTTCGATCTGGAAGCGGAATTCGGCGTATCCGCCGAGCGCGTAGCCGCTCTCGATCGCGTCACCAGCCTGGCGATAGCGGCCGGCCTCGACGCACTGCGCGACGCGGGTATCCCGCTGGTCATGCGCTACAAGACCACCAGCAAAGGCACGCAGTTGCCGGATCGCTGGGGCTTGCCGGACGCTCTACGCGACGACACCGGCGTGATCTTCGCATCGGCCTTCCCCGGTTACGACTCGTTCGCCGATGAAATGGACCGCTACTACACGGATCATGCCCGCCGCGATCAACTCGCAACTCTGCAAAGCTTGCTCGCGCGGCTGGTCGAATCGAACGGTCATTCCAACATGGCGCAAGAGCTGAACCGCCGCATCGAGGAATTGCGCACCGCGATAGAAAAAGAACCTTACGTGTTCGACCGGCGATTCCTCTTCAGAGTTCTTTCCATGGGCCATTCGCAATTTGCCGAATTCATCGGCGCGCGCGGTCCCAACACGCAAATCAATGCCGCGTGCGCGAGCACTGCGCAGGCTGTGTCGCTGGCGGAGGATTGGATCCGCGCCGGGCGCTGCCATCGCGTGGTGATCCTCTCGGCAGACGACGTCACTTCCGACCATCTGATGGAGTGGATGGGCGCGGGCTTTTTGGCCAGCGGAGCGGCAGCGACCGACGATGTGGTCGCGGATGCCGCTACTCCTTTCGATCGTCGCCGGCACGGCATGATCGTAGGCATGGGCGCTGCGGCGATTGTCGTCGAGAGCGCGGAAGCAGCAAAGGAGCGCGGAATTCAGCCCATTTGCGAAGTGTTGAGCGCAGTCACGGCCAACAGCGCGTTCCACGGCACTCGCCTTGATGTCCAGCATATCGGCCAGATGATGGAGGATCTTGTCGCGCAGGCCGAAGCGCACAGCGGCATTTCCCGCCATCAGATCGCGCCGCGAACTGTTTTTGTTTCTCACGAAACTTATACGCCCGCGCGTGGTGGCAGCGCCTCCGCGGAGATCTACGCGTTGCGTCGTGTCTTTGGCGCCGACGCGGATCAGATCGTGATCGCCAACACCAAGGGGTTTACCGGGCACGCGATGGCTACCGGCATCGAAGATGTCGTCGCTGTGAAGGCGCTCGAAACCGGATGCGTGCCGCCCGTGGCCAACTTCAAGGAAATCGATCCCGAGCTGGGTGCTTTGAATCTGTCGAAGGGTGGAACTTATCCCATCGAGTACGCTTTGCGATTGGGCGCTGGGTTCGGCTCGCAGATCAGCATGACGTTGCTGCATTGGATGGGGGCGAAAGATGGCGTTCGCCCGAATCCGAATGCGCTTGGCTATGCGACTCGCTTGGTTGATAGCACGGCTTGGAGCTCTTGGCTGAGCCGCGTGGCTGGCCATCCGAATGCCGATCTGGAAGTTATCCACCGCACACTGCGTGTGAAAGATCAGGGGCCGGCGGCTCGACCGGTGGAAGCGGTTCCGGCGTCCCGGCCAGTCGCGGCGCCGGCGCCCGTACTTCCGGCACCGAAGCCTGTCGCTGCAGCCGCAGCGGCGCAGATTCCGGTGAGTCCTTTACGCAATGAAGTAGCAGAAGCAAAGGTCGCCGCTGCAGTTGTTGCGGCCGCGCCTTCCGCTCCGCCAAAGCCTGAGACGAAGGGCGATCCGGTAAAAGAGCGGATACTCGCTCTGACCGCCGAAAAGACTGGTTACCCGCTTGAAATGCTCGCCCTGGATCTAGACCTCGAAGCGGACTTGGGCGTCGATACGGTCAAGCAAGCCGAAATGTTTGCGGCCATCCGCGAAATCTACAACATTCCTCGCGATGAGAACCGCAAGCTGCGCGACTACCCGACTTTGGCGCATGTCATCCAGTTCGTGTACGACAAGCGTCCGGATTTGGCCGGAGTAGTCCCTGCCCAGCAAGCGGTAGAGATAAAAGAACCGATCAAGCCAATCGCGACGGCCCCGGCCATCGAAGAAGTGAAAGAGAACTCTGCCGATGCGGTGAAGGAACGCATCATCGCCCTGGCCGCGGAAAAGACCGGTTATCCGAAAGATATGCTCGATCTCGATCTGGACCTCGAAGCAGATTTGGGCGTTGATACCGTCAAGCAGGCCGAGATGTTTGCAGCCATCCGCGAAATTTATAGCATTCCTCGCGACGAGAACCGCAAGCTGCGCGACTACCCGACACTGGCGCATGTGATCCGCTTCGTGTTTGAGAAGCGGCCAGACTTGGCCGCAACGGTCTCCGCGCCGCAACCGCCAGAGATCAAGGAACCGATCAAGCCAGTCGCTACGACCACTGCGGCCGAAACGCCGAAAGAGCGCGCCGCCGATGCGGTGAAGGAACGCATCATCGCCCTGGCCGCGGAAAAGACCGGCTATCCGAAAGATATGCTCGATCTCGATCTGGACCTCGAAGCAGATTTGGGCGTTGATACCGTCAAGCAGGCCGAGATGTTCGCGGCCATCCGCGAAATCTACAGCATCCCGCGCGACGAGAATCGCAAGCTCCGCGACTATCCAACCTTGGCTCATGTCATCCAGTTCGTGTATGAAAAGCGGCCCGACCTGGCCGCAGCGATCGCACCACCGCAGGCGGCACAGGCGAAGGAAGAGGTAAAAAAAGACAACAAGCCGATCGTTGCCGCGCCTGCCGTCCAGGTGATCAAGGCGAGCAGCGCCGATGAAGTGAAAGAGCGCATCCTCGAACTTGTCGTTCAAAAGACCGGCTATCCGAAGGATATGCTCGACCTGGAACTGGACCTCGAGGCAGATTTGGGCGTGGATACGGTCAAGCAAGCCGAAATGTTCGCGGCCATCCGCGAGATTTACAACATTCCGCGCGACGAGAACCGCAAGCTCCGTGATTACCCGACCTTGGCGCACGTCATCGGATTCGTCTTTGAGAAGCGGCCGGACCTGGCTGGCAGTCCTGCCCAGTCTTCACCATCGAAAACCGAATCCACCACAGCGCAAACCGCAAAGGATTCAAAGAAGGAAGAGGCGCCGGGGTTCGTCGCGAAGAAGGCCGAGTCTTCAGTTGCGATTCCGGCCGCATCGCCGCGGCCCGCAACGGCTTCTTTAGACGCTGCGAATGCCATTCCTCGCCGCGTCCCGGTGCCCAATCTCCGTCCACCGCTGGCCATCTGTAAACAGACGGGTGTGACGCTTGGACCCGGCAGCCGCGTCGTTCTCATGCCTGACAAAAACGGAACAGGAGACGCGCTCGCCGAGCGGCTCAAGGCGATGGGAGTGGAAATCCTGCGGATCGACGCCGCGTGGGCTGCGGACAAACTGGCCGATCAGCTCAAGGGCTGGCTGGCCGCCGGACCCGTGCAAGGCGTCTATTGGCTACCCGCATTGGACAACGAAGGAAATCTCAGCGAGTTGGATCTGGCTGCTTGGCATGAAGCGTTGCGAGTGCGTATCAAGTCGCTCTATACCACCATGCGCGCCCTCTACGGGCAGATCGCTGCGGTTAATACGTTCTTCGTGAGCGCAACGCGGCTCGGAGGGCAGCACGGCTACGACGCCGCCGGAGCAGTCGCTCCGCTGGGCGGAGCGGTGACAGGTTTCACCAAAACGTATAAGCGCGAGCGGATGGACGCCCTCGTCAAGGCGCTAGATTTCGAACTCCAGCGTCCGCCGGTAGAAATTGCCGAGCTGCTGATCGAAGAAACTCTGCGCGATCCCGGCGCGATAGAGATCGGCTACAAGAGCGGGCTCCGCTGGACCGTTGGTCTTCAAGAACAGTTGGCGGCCGATGGGCAGCCCGGCATGGTACTGAACAAGAACTCCGTCTTCGTGATCAGCGGGGCGGCGGGAAGTATCGTCTCGGCCATCACCGCGGACCTGGCGACTGCTTCCGGCGGCACGTTCTATCTTCTCGATTTGGTGCCAGAACCCGATCCGAACAATCCCGACCTCAAGCGGTTTGTGAGCGACAAAGACGGCTTGAAGCGCGATCTCTTCGCGCGTATCCAGGCGCGCGGCGAGCGCGCCACACCCGCTCTCGTTGAAAAAGAACTCGCAACATTGGAGCGCAGCCAAGCAGCGTTGAGCGCAATCAACGCCGTGCGCGCGGCGGGCGGCACGCCGTATTACTTCAGCGTGAACCTCACCGATGCGGACGCCGTGGCCAGGGTGATCAAACAAGTGCGCGAACGCAACGGGCACATTGACGTGCTGCTGCACGCCGCCGGCATCGAGCGAAGCCATTTCCTCCCCGACAAAGACCCGCGCGAATTCGACCTGGTCTTCGATGTGAAAAGCGACGGCTGGTTCAATCTGCTGCACGAAATCGGCGACATGCCGCTTGGAGCGACGGTGGCGTTCAGCTCAATTGCGGGCCGCTTCGGCAACGCAGGTCAAGCGGACTACAGCGCCGCCAACGATCTGCTTTGCAAAATCACTTCGAGCTTCCGCACCACCCGCCCGGCCACGCGCGGCATCGTCATCGACTGGACCGCGTGGGGCGGCATCGGAATGGCCACGCGCGGCTCGATCCCCAAAATGATGGAGCTTGCCGGCATCGATATGCTGCCGCCAGAAGCGGGCATTCCTCTGATTCGCCGTGAACTGACGGCCGGAGGAACGCGCGGAGAAATCGTAATCGGCCAGCGCCTCGGCGCATTACTCAATGAATGGGATGCGAGCGGCGGAATCGAACTTAACGCAATGCAGGACGCGGTCGGCAAAGGATTGTCGCCGCAAGGCCCGATGGTCGGCACGATCGCAGGCATGAGCGTCTATCACGGCCTCACGATCGAGACGACTCTCGATCCCAAGATTCAACCTTTCCTGCACGATCACCAAATCGACGGCACGCCGGTGCTGCCCGGCGTAATGGGCGTCGAAGCCTTTGCGGAAGCCGCCCAATCGATGCTTCCCGGCTGGCACGTTGCGGCCATCGAGGACGTGAACTTTCTCGCACCATTCAAGTTTTACCGCAACGAGCCGCGCACGTTGACGATTCAAGCGGCATTTCATCTTGAAGGCAACGAGGTGGTCGCGGAGTGCCGGCTGCTTGGCCGCCGGACACTCCCGAATCAGCCGGAACCGCAGGTGACCACCCACTTCTCGGCCCGCGTACGATTTACAAAACAGGCGCCGGAAACTCTGACCGGGCCGGCGCCTGGCGGGCCGTCAGCATCGGTAATTGAAGCCGCAGAAATCTATCGCATTTATTTCCATGGGCCAGCGTATCAAGTCATGGGGCGAGCCTGGCGTGAAGGCGACCAAATCATCGGCCAACTCGCCGAAAACCTGCCACAGAATCATTACCCGCTCGAGAAGCCGACGCTTATGGCGCCCCGGCTGATCGAGCTCTGCTTCCAAACCGCCGGCCTCTGGGAAATGAGCGCACAGGGCCGCATGGGGCTTCCGCTGCACATTGATCAAGTCTGCGTGCGGCGCGCGGCGAATGACGCAGCAGGCGGGCTGTATGCCGTAGTAACACCCAACCTGGAGGAAGAGTGCTTCGATGCCGAGGTCGTGGATGCGGCAGGAAGCTTGTGTGTACAGCTGTTCGGCTACCGGACGATTGCTCTTCCCAACGGCGTCGATGCGGAACCTCTGAAGGTTCTGCACGCCGTCGCGGTCTAGAAGAGGTGATTTTTTGCAGCTAAGAGCTGCCGATTCGAGGGGGTCATGTTGCAGGAATTTCAAAGGGTGGCCATCGTAAATCGCGGTGAAGCCGCCATGCGTTTTATCCACGCGGTGCGGGAATTCAATCAAGAGCGTGGCACGTCACTACGCACCATCGCGCTGTATACCGAGCCGGACCGCTATGCCATGTTCGTGCGCGAGGCGGACGAATCCGTCTGTCTTGGCGCCGCCCACACGATCGACCCAAGCACGCAGCAATCCAAGAGCAGTTATGTCGATTACAAAACGCTCGAACGGGCGCTGGGAGCCGCGCGCGCAGATGCGGTCTGGGTGGGATGGGGCTTCGTAGCCGAGCACGCCGATTTCGCGGATCTTTGCCGCGAATTGGGAATCGTGTTCATCGGTCCGGATGGCGACGTGATGCGCCGGCTCGGCGACAAAATTTCGTCGAAGCTCCTGGCTCAGCAAGTGCAGATACCAGTCGCGCGATGGAGCGGCGGGCCGGTAGAAACGAATCGACGACGCGGTGCGCCACGCCGAACAATTGGGCTATCCGCTTCTCATCAAGGCTACGGCCGGCGGCGGCGGTCACGGCATTCGCCGCGTGAATTCACCGAATCAGCTCGCGAAAGCCTTTGAGAGCGCCCGGGCTGAAGCGCACAAGGCCTTCGGAGACCCCACCGTCTTCATGGAACAGATCGTTCAGGGCGCCCGCCACGTTGAAGTCCAGATCATTGCCGACCACGAAGGCACAACCTGGGCCGCCGGCGTGCGCGACTGCACCATCCAGCGCCGCCACCAGAAAATCCTCGAAGAAGCTCCTCCGCCGATGTTGTCTCCGGAGCAGGATCAGTCGTTGCGCGAAGCCGCAGTGCGCTTGAGCCGCGCAGCGGGATATCACAACGCAGGCACGGTGGAATTTTTGTACGAACCGGAAAGCCAGCTCTTTTTGTTCATGGAAATGAACACGCGCTTGCAAGTCGAGCATCCGGTAACGGAATGCACCACCGGAATCGATCTCGTCAAGCTTCAGATTCACATTGCGCGCGGCGGCAAGCTGGAAGGCGATGCGCCGCGAACCATCGGCCACGCCATTGAAGTGCGGCTGAATGCCGAAGATCCAGACAACGGTTTTGCTCCCGCCCCAGGCACCATTGAGCGCTTCAGAATTCCGACAGGTCCTGGCGTCCGCGTTGAGACCGGCGTAGCGGAAGGCGATTCCGTCCCCGCAGATTTCGACTCCATGATCGCCAAGATCATCGGCTATGGACAAACGCGGAAAGAAGCGCTTTCCCGCCTCCAGCGCGCGCTGCGCGAGAGCGTCATCGTCATCAAGGGCGGCGCCACCAACAGATCATTTCTTCTCGAATTGCTCAACCGGCCCGAAGTCCAGAGCGGAAAAGTAGATGTGGGATGGATGGAACGCCTGGTGGCCAGCGACGAACATCTCTCCCGGCGATACGCCGATGTGGCTCTGCTGCAAGCGGCGATCGCAACTTACGATGCCGATTTGGCGGTGGAACAAACGCAATTTTACGCCTCGGCGGTCCGCGGCCGGCCGCAGGTCCGCAATGAAGTTGGCGGCACCGTAGCCCTTCGTCATCGAGGCCAATCCTATTCGCTCAAAGTGTATCGGCTCGGCCCCCATCACTATCGCGTGGAGTCGGACGGATCGCGCATCGATGTGCAATATAGCCGCGTGGGCCAGTTTGAGTCCTCGCTCAGTTGCTTTGGGCAGCGCTTCAACGTGGTCTCCGTCATCCAACATCTCAGTTTTCTGATCGAAGTGGACGGCGTCGCGCACCGCGTCGATCGCGATGATGGTGGCGTAGTGCACGCACCGGCACCGGCGGTGGTGGTTTCTATCGCCGTGAAGCCCGGAGAGATCGTTGCGGCCGGGCAGCGCTTGGCCGTGCTGGAAGCCATGAAAATGGAGATGCAAGTTGTCGCCCCATTTTCCGGAAAAGTCCGGCAAGTCATGGCCATTCGCAACGTGCAAGTAGACGCCGGAGCTCCGCTGATGCAGATCGAAGCGATCGGCGGCGACGAACCTGCGGCATTTTCTGCGCGAGTTACGCTCGGCGCGTCACGCGCCGCAGAGGACAGCCAGGGCGATATCCATTCCCGCTTCCGCCAGAATCTCGAAGACCTCCAGCAGCTTATGTTGGGATTTGACGTCGATCCCGCGCACACCGCGCGTTTGCTCGGCGAATGGAATCAATACCCTGAAGAGCCCGGCGACGGCGCAGAAATAAGGCGCTGCGAAAATGAGATTCTGCGGATC
The DNA here is from genome assembly GCA_963841235.1 of uncultured Acidobacteriota bacterium. Classification (GTDB taxonomy): domain Bacteria; phylum Acidobacteriota; class Terriglobia; order Acidiferrales; family UBA7541; genus Palsa-147. Next base: position 243,900 of record CAWJBU010000012.1, read on the forward strand.
TTCGTGGATATCGGTGGTCTTTTCCACCGCGAACCAGAGATGGACGGTTCGATTACCGGTGAATCCCCCAGCTCCGAAGCTTACCTGTTTTCTTATCTGCGCATGATCGAGACGTGCGGCGAAGGACTTCCCGCAACGTTCCTCGATGCACTGCGGCGCGCGCTCGCTCATTATGGAGTGAAGGCGCTCGATCGTTCGCGCGAATTGGAAGAAAGCCTGCTGTGGATTTACAAATCGCACCAGCGCGTCGAGCAGCAGGTAACTCTCATTCAGAGCGTGCTCGAACGGCGCCTGCGATGCCTCGAAACTTTGCCGCCGCCGACTGGAGATTCCTTCCGCATTCTTCTCGATCGCATGATCTCCATGACCCGCGGGCAATTCCCCGCTATCAGCGACCTGGCCAGCGAGCTGCGTTATCGCTGCTTCGACCAGCCGCTGTTCCTAAAGGCGCGAAAACAAATCTATGCGCAAGCTGATGAGCATCTGGCCCACCTTGCCGCCAACCCGGAAGGCAGCGACCGCCACGAGAGAATGCAGGCGCTGGTCGAATGTCCGCAACCGCTCGTGAGCTTATTCGCCGACCGGTTCACCTCCGCAGACGTGACCCTCAGCCAATTGATGTTGGAAGTTCTCACACGCAGGCACTATCGGACTCAGAACCTGCTAGACCTGCACCCCATGGCCGTGGACGGCCAGCACTGCGTATCCGCCGAGTATCTGGAAGATGGGAAGCAAGTCCATCTCTTCACCACGCATGCGGAGTCTCCGCGGCTGCGCGAATCGGCGCAGGCTTTGTTTCCACTGCTCGAGAAAGTCCCCGCGGATCACGATGTGGTCCTCGATTTTTACGTTTGGCATCCCGGCACGCTGGGCGATCCGGAAGCCACGCAAGTGGAAGTTTGCACGATGCTCAACCAGGCAGGCTTTCCCCGCGCGATCCGGCGCATCGTGGTTGCGGGTACTCGGCCCGGGTCTCGGCCCGGGTATGGGAAACATGCGTCACTACACTTATCGCGCCTCCGGGAACGCGTACGAAGAGGAGAAGCTCTATCGCGGAATCCACCCCATGATGGCGCAGCGGCTCCATCTGTGGCGTTTCAGCAATTTCAACATCGAGCGGCTGCCTTCCGTGGAAGATGTATACCTCTTCCACGCCGTGGCCCGCGAAAATCCAAAAGATCAACGGCTGTTCGCTGTAGCTGAAGTGCGCGATCTCACGCCCGTCTGCGATGAGAGCGGCCGCATCGTGCAATTGCCGCATCTCGAGCGCATGTTCTCAGAAGCGCTGGCCGCTATTCGGCTCGACCTGTCCCGGCGCTCGCCTCGCGATCGTATGTATTGGAATCGCGTCCTTCTCTACGTCTGGCCCCCGCTTAGTATGAAGCCCGATGAATTCCACGACATCGTGCAACGGCTGGCTCCGGCGACGGATGGCCTGGGATTGGAACAAGTGGTGTTGCGTGCTCGCATTCCGAATACTGAGACGGGTGAGCTCCGCGACATGGTGCTGCGCGTCTCGCGGCCCGCTGGCAGCGGCATTCTCACAACTTTCCGGCCCGCCGGAAAAATGTCTCCACTGAATCCACTGACCGAGTACGACCAGAAAGTCGTTCGCATGCGCCAGCGCGGAATGACCTACCCTTACGAAATCATCGAAATGCTCACGCCGTCGCCGGAAGACACGCGCGCGGAATTCCCGCCGGGTGATTTCGTCGAACACGATCTCAATGCAGGTGGCCAGTTGGTTCCGGTCGAGCGTCCTTACGGTCAAAACAAATCGAATATCATCGTGGGCGTCATCCGGAATTTCACGGCCCGATATCCCGAGGGCATGACGCGCGTCTTGCTGATGGGCGATCCGAGCAAGGATCTCGGCGCTATCGCGGAATCAGAATGCCGGCGCATCCTCGCGGCTCTGACTCTTGCCAAAGAAAAGGGCGCACCGCTGGAATGGTTCCCCATCTCGGCCGGTGCGAAGATCTCCATGGAAAGCGGCGTGGAGAATATGGATTGGATCGCCCGCGTCCTCCGTGGTTTGGTGGAGTTCACGCAAGGCGGCGGAGAGGTGAATCTGGTCATTAACGGCATAAACGTCGGCGCACAGCCTTACTGGAACGCCGAGGCCAGCATGCTCATGCACACGCGCGGCATTCTGATTATGACGCCGCAATCGGCTATGGTGCTCACCGGCAAGCGCGCGCTCGACTACTCCGGTAGCGTTTCGGCCGAAGACAATCAGGGAATCGGCGGCTACGATCGCATCATGGGCGTCAATGGCCAGGCGCAATATTGGGCCAAAGACATCGATGAAGCGTGCCACATCCTGTTCCGCCACTATGAGCACACCTATCTCGCGCCGGGCGAACGATTCCCGCGGAAGGCCGTGACGACCGATCCCATCGATCGCGACGTTCAGGTTTATCCGCATGGAAACACCCACGGGGATGGCTTCGCCTTAGTTGGCGAGATTTTCTCCGACGCAACCAACCCGGGCCGAAAGAAATCCTTCGATATTCGCACCGTGATGATGGCGGTCGTGGACCAGGATCATCTTCCGCTCGAGCGCTGGCCCGGCATGCGTGCTGCGGAAACAGCGGTGGTCTGGGACGCGCATCTCGGCGGATATCCTGTCTGCCTGATCGGCATTGAATCGCGGCCGGTGTCCCGATTGGGATTCGTCCCTGCCGACGGACCGGATCAATGGTGTGCCGGCACTCTCTTTCCGCAATCCTCGAAGAAAGTGGCTCGAGCGATCAACGCCGCAAGCAACAACCGGCCGGTGGTGATCCTGGCGAATCTATCGGGATTTGACGGCTCGCCAGAGTCCATGCGTAAACTGCAATTGGAATACGGCGCGGAAATCGGAAGGGCCGTAGTGAACTTCAAGGGACCCATGGTCTTTTGCGTCGTCTCCCGCTATCACGGCGGCGCGTATGTGGTTTTCTCGCGGGCGCTGAACGAACACCTCGAAGTCGTGGCCTTGGAGGGAACCTTCGCTTCCGTCATCGGGGGCGCGCCGGCGGCGGCCGTTGTTTTCGCCGGCGAAGTCGAAGCCAGAACCCGCAAAGACCCGCGCTTGCAAGCTTTGAGCCAGGCAATGGCGCAGGCCGACAGCGCGGAGAAGCGCCGTCTGCGAAAAGAATGGGATGAGCTCTTCAAAATCGTGCACTCGGAGAACCTCGGTGAAGTGGCCGGGGAGTTCGACCGCGTACACAACGTGCATCGCGCTTTGAGCGTGGGAGCGCTGAATCATATTCTTCCACCCGCCGATCTTCGTCCCTATCTCATTCATGCCGTCGAACGCGGGTCGGCAAGCGTACAAGGATTGGAATCCGCGAAGCAGGAAGGCGAGAACTTGGAACTGGCCGTTGCCCTCGCCGCGACTGGGGCTTCTTAATGCAGATTCATTGGTTGGAACAGATCGAAGCGGATGTGCCCGCGGGAGAGGAATGGCTCAGCCCCAGTGAGGCGCTCCGCTCCCACGACATCTTCTTTGCCAAACGGCGCAACGACTGGCGATTGGGACGTTGGACGGCAAAGAAAGCTTGGGCCGCGTACTTGAAACTTCCTTGCGAGCCGCAAGTATTCAGGGAAATTGAAATACGCCCGGCGGCGAGCGGCGCGCCGGTGCTGTTCTACAAAAATAATCCAGAGGGCGCGACGATTAGCCTGAGCCACCGCGGCGGCACAGCGCTTTGCGCTATCGGGCCATCCGGCGGGGTTCTGGGTTGTGATCTCGAGATGGTGGAACCGCGCAGCGACGCATTCCTCGCCGACTATTTCACAGCCGAAGAGCAAGCGCTCGTTGCGCACGCGCCTGCCGCGGACCGCTCCCGGCTTCTCGCTCTGCTTTGGAGCGCGAAGGAGAGCGCTCTCAAGGCGCTACATGAGGGGCTTCGTTTGGATACTCGGTGCATGATTGCCGAACCCGCCGAATCTTCAGCCGGGCTTGACGGCTGGCGTCCTCTGCGGGTTCGTCACACCGAGGGCCAAACCTATCAGGGCTGGTGGCAACAGGTGGGGAATTTCGTGCGCACTGTAGTTGCTGCTCCGGCGCCCAACGTGCCGATTCTTTTAACTCAGGAATACTCCCGAAGCGAAGAGCAACAGATCCTGAACACTAGCGTGTGATCCGAGCGAGACGCGGGTTTGTGGCGCGGTCACTTCGGCATCGCTCAATCTGTTCTTGAGCGCAAATTGCAGGACCGCTTGTGTATTCCTGAGGCTGCCCGGCGTATACAGTCGCCGGCGCAAAAACTCGGGTACATCGATAGCACCGATTGATTTGCGCCCTGAAGTTCAGGCTGCGTGGACGTGTACAGCTACCGGCTCGGTGGCCGTCTTCTGTGGCGTATCTTTCACCGGTGGGGGAACCAGCGCTTGAGCTGCCTCGACCATCTTCATTGCTTGTGCCACGATTTTCTTGCTTGCGCGACTGAGGTCACGCGCCTTTTTCACACTCGCGGACCGGCACAACTCCTGAAACGCATCGACGATGAAATCGCGCAACTGATTCACGTCCGGCGCGGCGTGAGCGTCGGCCAGCAGGCCGACAAAGAGCTTTCCGTCATAACTGCTTACCGCGACACCGACCCCCAAGTCATATCCAATCGGCACTTGCGGATAAGACGCGATCATCCGCCTGCCGACGGCATAGAGCGGCACCGGCGATCCAGAAACGTTGGTGCAGATCAAGTTCAAGAGCGGCACCGGGAATATGATGTCGGGAAGTGTCCGCCACAGCAGCGCCTGCAACGGCGCTGGCGCGGAAGCGATCCAAGCGGCCAGCAGGCCGACCAGATTGGCGGCCCCGGAGCGCTTCATCGTCTCCATCCTGCTCCGGACTTTCTCCAGCAGGCGCGCCGGGTTGCGCACGTCCATCGGCAGCGCTACCGGCAAAAACGTGATCTGGTTGCCGCTGTCCTTACCCTGCTCACCTTGCCGCAAGCTGACCGGGCAAACGATGCGCACGAAGCGGTTGACCACGGATTCTCCGTGCAGCTTCACGTAGCGCGCCAGCGCCCGCGTCAGCACCGCCAGCACGACGTCGTTGACCTTGCCTCCCAGAGCGTCGCGCACGGCCTGCAAATCCGCAAAACTGAACTCGGCCCAGCAGAACTTTCGCTCTCCGCTGCAAGGCTTGTTGAACGGCAGTCTTTCCACCGAGGCTGCCAGTTCCGGCAGTAATTTGAAAAGCCCCGTTAGCTCATTTCTCTTTTCGTCGTCGAGAAGCGCCTGCCCGAAACTCAGCAGCCCGTTCTCCAGCGCAAGCAGGCCTTCGAATGAGCTGCGCAAACCATGAAAAATCGAATCCTCGGTACGGCCCGGCGCCGTTGCGCGCGCTGGGCGATAGCGCGGCTTTCGGCTCGCGACCGGGCTTGCGGGCGTAGCATCCAGCATCACCTTCTGAATTTCGGTGCCCGAGATCCCATCAGCCAGCGCATGATGCATTCGCCAGATGATGGCCCCTCTGCCGTCCTTCAACCCATCGACGACATGTATGTCCCAAAGTGGCTTCTTGCGGTCGAGCATACTGCTGAGAATCCGCCCGGCCAGCGCTTCCAACTCTTTCTCTCCCCCGGGTGCCTCCAGTGTTTCCCGGAAGATGTGCCGGCGGATGTTGAAGTGCTGATCGTCCTCCCACGTGGGTAAACCAACATTCCAAGCCGGTATCACCGCAACTTGCCGGTAGCGCGGTACCAGATGCAGCTTGGAGCGGATACTGGCGACAAATTCTTTGAAAGGTATTGGGCCGTCGAATATCGAGACGCTGGCGATGTGCAGGGGGCTTTCCTTGCGTTCAAGGTATAGAAAAGCCGCGTCTACGGGGGACAGACAGCTTCTGCCGACCGGCTTAGCCACGCTCGTCTCCCCCTTAGACTCTCGAATGAGCCTTCTTATGGAAACCCAGTGTGTTGATACCCTACTCAACCCTATCGTTGCGGTGAGAGATGTCACAGGTGATTGTGACGAGAATCACGTCTCGAGTTCCCGCTGGGTCCGAGCGCCGTCATCGTTCCTTCAGCGCAGGGGGCCAGGATCCCGCGGTTGCTGCCCGAAACCGTACATACGCCATAAACACCTGATATTGCCATCGCGAAGCGGGTTTTAGGCTCGATAGTGCGATTTCCCCAGCTCAAAATCGTATTAAACCGGTTTGACACATCTATTCTTCTCATATACATTCGCGCTCCATCTTCGCCCGGCTTTTATTGCATTTGCGGGCGAAACGTAGGACTTCTTCGGGAGGAATCATGAGGTCGCGGCCGCTTTTCCTGCTCCTGTTGCCCATTGTTCTTTGCTCCGTTCAAACAGCTCGCGCTCAGGCCACTCCGGGCGGCTCCAGCCAACTCAGCCCTTCCAGTCAGGATAGCGGCTTCTTCCACGATTGGTTCACCATGGTATCGAGCACCCAGGCGGAGCAGCCCCACTGGGTGACTCCGGTCGCGACGACAACTCCGCGCCTCGAACAAGAATTCCGCTACGATATTTTTTGGCAAACCGGCAACACCGGAATTACCACGGAGAACTATGGCGGCGGAAAAGGGCTCGAACTAATCCCTGCGAGACACGTGGAGGTCATCCTCGTCGCCCCGCCGGCCTACATCGTTCACAACAATTCGAAGGTGTCGAATGGGTTCGGCGACTGGGCCTTCCTGGTCAAGTACCGCTTTCTGACCTCGAATGAAGAGCACGGGAACTATATTCTCACCGCGTTTCTTCAGGTGGTTTTCCCCACAGGGCAGTACAAGAATGGATCCACGAAGGCGAGCATCAACCCGACAATCGCTTATGGAAAAGGATTCGGCAAATTCGACGTTCAGGGAACTTTCGGTGCAACTCTGCCAACGGGCAACCACTCGGCGATCGGCTATACGTTTCCCTGGAACAACGCCTTTCAATATCACGTGTTCAAGAAAGTTTGGCCCGAAGTGGAAGTGAATTACACCCATTTTCACGACGGCGCGAACGATGGAAAAACGCAAGTCTTTATGACCCCCGGAATCCTGTTCGGCAGATTTCATTTGTGGCACCGGCTGGGTTTTACGGCCGGGGGCGGATTCCAAATCGCCGCAACTCATTTTCACACGAATAATCACAACGGAATTTTGACGGTCCGTTTTCCATTCTGAGTTTTCTTGAGGAAAATCCCGGTTGTTGCTGGTCGTTGGCGTTTACTGAGGGGCTGTGTATTGCTGAATCGCCGATCTATCGTTCTTGTTCTCGCCGCGCTAATCAGTGCGCTAGTTGTAGGAACAGCCTCGAGCAAGCAATATGCAGCGCCGCGCCCCGGCGTCGACTTGACCGTTTCCGCCGCCATCAGCCTTAAGGATGCGCTCGACGAAATCGCGCAACTCTATCGCGCGAAGGAGCCTGAAACTACCATTCATTTCAACGTCGGTGGCTCAGGAACACTTCAGCGGCAAGTCGAGCAAGGCGCCCCAGTCGACATATTCATCTCCGCTTCTCCCGATCAAATGGACGCGCTCGAATCGAAGGGGCTTTTGCTTCCCGGATCGCGGAAGGACATGGTCAAAAATAGCGTCGTTTTGATCATCCCAAAAGGCAAGACCGGTATTTCCAGCTTTCAGGACCTTGCCGGACCGGACGTGAAATTCATCGGCGTGGGCGAACCGCAGACCGTTCCTGCGGGAAAATACGCGCAGCAGATTTTGAATCACTTCGGCATCTACGAGAAGTTGAAGCCGAAACTCGTGCTGGCCAAAGATGTGCGGCACGTTCTGACCTATGTCGCTACTGGAAATGTGGATGCGGGAATCGTCTACGCCACAGATGCTCAAACTTCACCGCAAGTCACGATTGTGGCCACGGCGCCAGAAGATTCACATTCGCCAGTGATTTATCCTTTGGCGGTAATCAAGAGCTCAAAGAATGTCCAGGCAGCAACGAATTTCGCTGATTTCCTGCTAGGTGCGAAAGCTCGCGCCGTATTTCAGAAGTATGGATTTATCCCTGCGGGCCAGTGAGATCGATCGGCAACGTTTCCCTCCATCGTCACGCGGACTCATAGCCGCGCGGATGGCGCTTCTTCCATTCCCACGCCGAGCGGATGATGGATCTGAGATCGGACATCGCCGGCGCCCATCCCAGAACGCTGCGCGCTTTTGCAGCGTCGGCGACGAGCCTGGCAGGATCGCCCGGCCGCCGGGCCTCTTTTCGCACGCGAATTTCGCCGCCGGTCACGCGTCGAGCCGTCTCGATCACTTCCAGCACCGAGTAGCCGTCTCCCGTTCCCAGATTAACGAAATCCGATTTTCCGCCCTTGCGCAAATGTTCGAGCGCGCGGATGTGTGCGTCGGCGAGATCCGCAACGTGGACGTAGTCGCGAATGGCCGTCCCATCCGGCGTCGGATAGTCACTCCCAAATATCGGAACTTCGGTGCGCTCTCCCGATGCCGCCTCGAGCACGATCGGAATCAGGTGCGTCTCCGGCTCGTGGTGCTCGCCGCAACGCTGTGTCGCGCCCGCGGCATTGAAATACCGCAGCGATGCGAATTTCAGGCCGTGCGCCGTGTCGTAGGAATCGAACAGCCGCTCCATCAACAACTTTGACCATCCGTAGGGATTCTTTGGCCACTGCGGACATTGCTCGCTGATCGGAATGCGGTCGGGCTCGCCGTAAGTGGCGCACGTGGAAGAAAACACAATCCGGCGCACTCCGGCGGAAAGAAGAGCTCCGATAAAGGCGATTCCTTGCTCGACGTTGTTCTCGAAATACTTCTCCGGCTTCTCCACCGATTCGCCCACATAAGCGAGCGCCGCAAAATGCACGCACGATTCGAGCTTGTGCTCCGCGGCGATCTTTGCAATCAGCGCGCGATCGCCCACGCGGCCGTGGTAGAACGGCGTCTCTCGCGTGACAGCCTGGCGGTGTCCGCGCGCGAGATCATCGAGCACCACCACACTTTCGCCCGCCGCTTGCAGCTTCTCCACCGTCACGCTTCCGATGTAGCCGGCGCCGCCGGTTACCAGAATCGCCATCGTTGCTCCTTGCCGCAAAAGCTCATGTGAAGAATTGCCCGCGCAAAATGCCGCCAGGAACTGCGATTGCAACTACGCCGCCTAGTTCACTCGTCGTCGCCGTGCGGCTCTTCTTCCGCGCGCGGATTTGCCTCAATCACAATTTCCGGCAGCCGTGCGTCGCTGAGCCGTAGATTGAGCGCCGGAATGGAAGTTTTTCTGATTTCATCCCACTGCTTCAGCAACACAGAAAAATCACGATCGATTTCTCCAAGCGCCTTCACCTGCGCAGCAGTCGGCGCCGCATCTGCCCGGTCCAGTTCCGCGTACAACGCGCCTGCGTTGGTATTGACGCGGCTAAGTGTGGCCTGCGAAGACGTGCCCGCTTCCGAGCCTTCGTGCCCGTCGAGCAGGATTACGGTCTGCTTCTTGAGCGCGGTCACAGCCTCGTTCAGCCCGGCGCCCGGTTTCCCCGATAGCTTTTCGAGCTGTTCGCGCGCCGAGCGCGCTTGCAACAGCGCCGTTGTACTCCGTGAAGAGATATCCCCGAGACGTGTCTGTGCCTGGAACATCTGCCCGAGCCCGCTCTGCGGCGTCTTCACGCGCGGGTCCATCTTCACAGTCAGCGGCGCAGTGTAGCTCGCGCCATTCACCGTCAAGCGCACGCTGAATTGTCCCGGCAACGCCAGCGGCCCGAACGGCCCGCGCAGAGTATTTCCCGGCACAGCCGAAATCGGATACTCATGCGAAATCGAAATCGGCGCCGGATAGCGCAAATCCCAGAACCAGCGATGCATCCCCGCGTCTGCCGAGAGACTCTTCGCCGGTTGCACCCAATAAATCGGGATCAATTGTTTCTGCAACTCCTCTGCGCTCAGCTCCGGCTTGTCCTCTCTCGAGAAACGCCGCACCAGCTTTCCGCCACTATCGAGAATTTCCAGCGTCACGACGCCGGAGGCCGGCTTCGCGAGAAAATAATCTACGATCGCGCCGTCCGGCGGATTCTTGCCATTCGGCTCATCCGGCGGCACGGGCGTATCGGTGTAGGTGCTGCGCCGAGCTCGAATCGCCGCCGCAGGCTTGAAAAGATGGACGTCCTCGTTCGCTACCTTCTCGCTGATATCCCGCAGTGGCAAAATGTCGTCCAAAATCCAAAAGCCGCGCCCATGCGTCGCCACAATCAAATCATTCTCGTGAATCAAGAGGTCGCGCATCGACGTGTGCGGCAGATTCTGCTGCAGCGATTGCCAACGCTCGCCGTCATCGAACGAAACCCACACGCTCGTCTCCGTCCCCGCAAAGAGCAGGCCTTTCCGCACTGGATCTTCGCGCACCGTATCCACCGGCGCGTCCGCGGGCAATCCGCTGGAAATCAATTTCCAGTTTTTCCCGCCGTCCCGCGTGCGATAGATATAAGGATGCAGATCGTCGATGCGCAGCCGGCTCACCGACGCATACGCCGTCGCCTCGTCAAAGTGCGAGGCGATGATCTGCGTTACCTTGCTCCACGCCGTCAGCTCCGGCGGCGTAATGTCCTTCCAATTTTTCCCGCCGTCCCGCGTGACCCAAATCAATCCATCATCGGTCCCGGCCCAAAGAGTCTCCAAGCTTTTGAATGAAGGCGCGAGTGCATAAACCACTCCGCGCTGCTTGTCCGCTTTCGCATCCTTATCCGCCATTTTTCCCAAGTTCGCAGGAACGCCCGCATGTGCCCGCCCGAGATCGAGGCTAATCGTCTGCCAGTTCTGCCCGCCATCCATCGTTTTGTAGACAAAATTCGCCGTCGTATAAAGAATGTGCGGATCGATCGGAGAGAACATCAGCGGCTGCGTCCGGTCGGTGCGAATTTTTGCATCGCGCACGGGAAACGGCGTCACGTTCTGCACCTGCCCCGTGCTCCAGTGATATCGAGACACTTCCGCCCGCCCCGCGCCATAAATAATGTCCGGATCGAGCGGGTCCTGCACGACGTACCCATACTCAATCGCGCCCACCGGATGCCATTCGCGATAGGAAACCTCGCCGTCGTTTCCGCGAGTGGAGATGCACACCGACCCACTCTCCTGCTGTCCGCCGCACAGGCGGTAGGGAAATCCGGCGCTGGCGCTGACGTGATAAATCTGCGCCGTCGGCTGGTTGTACCAGGAACTCCACGTCTGCCCGCCATTCACGGTCACAAGAGCGCCCTGATCCGCGACCAATAAAATAATTTTGGGATCATTCGGATTGATCCAAAGATTCTGATAGTCGTCGCCGCCCGGCGCACCGCGAAGGCTCATCCAGGTTTTTCCGCCATCGCTTGAGCGCACCGTCACGATGCTCGCGCTGTAAACCACATCCGGATTTTTCGGGTCGACTCGCGGAATCGGCAAGTCCCCGCCGCCAATGCGCATCGCCGGACGCGGATCCGTCGTAATCTGCGTCCAACTCTCTCCCGCGTCGTCTGAGCGATACACTCCCAGTCCTTTTCCCGACGCGTAATCCCCCGGCTCGCTCGTTCCCACGGTCGCGTAAAGCCGGTTGGAATCACTTGCCGCGATCGCCACGTTGATCTGCACGAGATTTTTCGGCAGCCCATTCGTCAATTGCTTCCAGGTGTTGCCGCCATCGGTGGATTTAAAAAGTCCCCCATTCGCTCCGCTATAAGAATTGTTGTCTTCCCACGGCCCCTCACGCGCTTCCCATAACCCGGCGTACAGCACGTCTGGATCTGAAGGGTCCATCTCGATATCCGAACCGCCCGTATTCTCATTCTTGTAGAGCACGCGCTCCCAGGTCTTCCCGCCATCCGTCGAGCGAAAAATCCCGCGCTGCTCATTCGCGCCAAATGGGTGCCCCAGCACCGCCGCAAAAACGCGGTTCGGATCGTGCGGATCGATAGCCAGCGCCGGAATCTGCTGCCCGTCGCGCAATCCCAAATGCTCCCAGGTCTTCCCCGCATCCGCGGATTTATAAATTCCGTTTCCGACGGAAAGATCGGGCCGCTGCAATCCCTCCCCACTCGCCACATAAATAATGTTCGGATCAGAGGGCGACACAACAATCGCCCCAATCGATTGCGTAGGCTGCGAATCAAAAATGGGCATCCAGGTCCGCCCGAAATCATCCGATTTCCAGACGCCGCCATTCACCGCGCCGATGTAAAGCACATTCGGCTCGTTGGGCACGCCTGCCACAGCCCGAGTGCGCCCGCCGCGATACGGCCCAATCGATCTCCAGCGCAATTCTTGATACGTGCTTTCAGGATATTGCTGCGCGCCAAGCGGCGCTGCCGCACAAGCGCCGATCACAAACGCAACTGCCATCATCAAAATCCGCCAGGCCGCTATCATCACCGTCCTCCAGTGAATTTCTGCCGCGCGCAAGCATAAATCAAACGCGCAGCCCGCGCCGAATCTTTCTAGTCGACGACACGCATTGGACTCTGTGAACGAGCTCAATCGGTGTAAATTGGCGGATGTCACAAAGACGCAAACAGCCACCAGAGGAAAAAGGTAGGAATCTCAAATGACCGTCTACGCCATCGCTCAGCTCACAATCACCGATCGAGCCGCCTACAATCGCTACCAGTCTCGCTTCATGAGCGTGATGAACCGCTACAAAGGCCGCGTGCTCGCCGCCGACGAACATCCTCAAGTCGTCGAAGGCCAGTGGGATCGCGAAAAGCTCGTCCTGCTGTCCTTCCCCGACGAAGCCGCCTTTCGTGAATGGGCCGACTCCCCCGATTACCAGGAAATCGCCAAAGATAGAAAAGCCGGCTCGACAGCGGTAGTTCTGCTAGTGAAGGGAATCGCCTAGTAGGGGAAGGTCTTCAGCCCTCCCGCCTTTCGGCCTTCTTAATTCATTGGCCTCGCTCCCAGCGTCAGTTGTAGAATTCATCCGCCGGGAATTGATCGTTCGTCCGCCCGAGCTCGATCCCGGCAACCTCAGACCGACAAGGAGACCCGTAATGGCAAATCCCGTAAAACCGATTCCTGATGGCTACCACGCCATCACTCCGTCACTGATTTGCGGCAATGCGGCCGCCGCAATTGAATTCTACAAGAAAGCCTTCGGCGCGCAGGAAATCATGCGCATGCCCGCGCCCGGCGGCAAAATCAGCCACGCGGAACTGAAAATTGGCGACTCAGCTTTCATGCTCAGCGATGAATTCCCCGGCAGGGCCATCCCGCCGAATCCCAACGCGCTGCCCAGCAGCGAGCTCTTTCTTTATGTCACCGACGCCGACGCCACATTCAATCGCGCCCTCGAAGCCGGCGCAAAATCCGAAATGCCCATACAAGATATGTTCTGGGGCGATCGCTACGGAAAAATCATCGACCCGGCCGGCCATCACTGGGGCATCGCCACGCACAAGGAGGATGTGGCGCCCGAAGAGATGAAGAAACGCGCCGCCGAGTTCATGGCCAAGGCGGCCGCAGCCAAGCCGTAGGAGTTCAACAGGTAATTCTTCGCGGGACCTACAGGCCTCGCTCTAGATCGCTGCCAACAGCAACTCTGTCATCCTGAGGGCCCCGCCCGTGTCGGGGCCCGAAGGATCTCAATCCACGCCGATGTATGAGTGCTGTTACTTCGAGGAGTCAGTCCCGCAGATGACGGAGGCGCGGCGAAGAATCGAATATTTCTTCGATCGGTCTAAGCCGGCCGCAGCGCCATCACCACGCGCTCGCGCCGGCTGAAAAACGCACCCACGCCCAGCAATTGCTTCCACGGAAAATATTTGCGGTTGAGTAGCTGCATCCCATGTGCCGCCGCGTCGCCCTGCAAAATCTCGGCGCGTGCCTCCATCCATTCGCCCGATACATTGCCGCGCATATCGCACGGCGCAATCCGCACCCGCGGATTATTCCGTATGCGCTTCACCTTCCCTGTGTTCCCGATCGTATAGATGTAGAGCGCCGCCGCGCCGCCATCAACGCCGCTTGATGCTTCCGCCGCAAACCAAACCGGCGTGCGCACGCCCTCCCCGCTCTTGCGAAACGTTTCCAGGCTCAAATATTTCTGCCGCACAAACGCCGCGAATGAATTCGCCGCACTCACCATCACAGGCTTCCCTTATTCTCTCGGTCCTTATCCTTATCTTTCGCCTGGTCCGCTTTTTTCTTCTCGTCGCCGTGCCCGCGGTCGAGCCCAAACGACGGATTGGTGCGCGTCCCGATAATCTTGATCGGCAAATCCGTCGCCCCGTTTTTCGAAACGAATGGATCAACAGCCTTCAGAAAAAAAGATTTCACTCCGGTAGTCATCTGCGAAAGCTTCGCATCCATCCGCAAGTGCCCGTGAAAATCCAGCGTCTGCTGGCCCAGATCATAAGTTCCGCTAAGCTGAATCGACGCTCCCTGAACATCAAATGCCAGACTCGAAAAAGTAGCCCGCTGGTCCTTCAAAATAAATTCCCCGCGCAAATTCGAAATCACGTCCTCGATATTTTCATTCTTAGGCTGCCCCTGCCCCTTGCGGCTCAGCGTATCAATCTTCCCTTGCGTCACGTCGCTCGTGAAATGTCCGCCAGTGACGCCGAATTTCCCGTCAAGATTCAGGCGATCGATAATCTTTACGTCGGTAATCGGCGGCAAGCTGATCTTCGCCCTCAGGCTGACGTTGCCCGTCATCACCGGCTTATCGCCTTTGATCACCAGCTGCAGCAAATCTTCAATCCGCCCATTGCGCACCACTGCATCGAGTTCGATGTCCTTCCCGGGCTTCCCGCGAATTCCAGCGATGTCGCCTCTCGCTTCCACCGTGGTGCGCAGAAAATGCGCCACCACCGGGGCCAGCTCGGTGTCCCCATTCGTCCCGTCCACCACCGCGACGTAGTGCGTAGTCAAGTGCACAGGATTTCCGCTCACATCCAGCGAAAAGTCCGGCGTGTCCGTATCACCTTCGACGTTCAACTGATCCAGCACGCCTTCATATTTCCCCTTCGACGAAAGAATTCCTCCGAGTCCCTTCAACGAATCCAGATCCGCATGTGAAAATTCAAACGTAGCATCCAATGGCGTATCGCCCGGTTCATCCGCATCCCATGGCCCGAATTCCCCCTCTGAGTCGATCTCCCCGATCGGCTTCGGATTCGACAACGTGGCGTGAAAATGTGCGGGCTGATCGAAGGAAAAAGATTCCATCACCAGATGATGAATGTCCCATTCATGGGGCAATTTGCTCGGGTCACGCGGCAGCGTGATTACCTTAGCGTCGTCCGCGGTCATTTCATCAATCACCACCGGCAATTTCATTTTCGGCTTCGGCGGCTTCGGACCCACCGGCTTGTTCAGCGGTCGAGGAGGAACGGTAATATCCAGCCCTTCGATGTGCACGGCCGCCACATGCTTCGTCTCCGCCAGCAACGACTTCAAATTCGCCGAGAGCGTCAGCGTTTCGATGGTCATCAACGGCGGCACATCCGTCCGCCCGTGAAATCTCAGCGAAATTCCGTGCGCCGCGACGTAAACACGCGGGTAAACGTACACCTGGAGATTGCGAATCTGGACGTCGCTATGAAACCTCTCGCCCAGTGCGGTCACCAAATACTCCCGCAAGCGCCCGCGCTCGGTGTACGTCAACGTAATCGCCGCCGCGATGAAGAGAATCACGATGACGCCGCAAGCGAGAAGGCTGCGGCGCAAAATCTTTCCAGCCAAGCGAGATCTCCTGAAAATGCCGCCCGTTTGATTCGCCGAGCCTCAACTCGGACGCAAATCTCATCCCACGCGCATCATTCTTTTACGATTTCGCCTCCCTTGATCACCACTTTCACGTTCTCCAGCACGCTCACGTCCGCCAGCGGATCGCCATCCACCGCCACCAAATCCGCAAATTTCCCGGCCTCGAGCGTGCCCACGCGATCCTGCCAGCCCAGCAAATCCGCGGCATTCAGCGTCGCCGCTTGAATCGCCTGCAGCGGCGTCAGTCCCAGTTTCACCATCACCGCAAATTCGTGCGCGTTCAATCCGTGCGGATAGACCGCCGCATCCGTTCCAAACGCCACCTTCACTCCTTCGTGAAACGCGTGCGCCACATTTTCCCGCGCCGCCGGCATCACTACTCTCGCTTTGGCGATAATTCCTTCGCTCAATCCCAACGCCTTGTAGTTCTCCAGGAACCAATCGCTCAAATAAAGAGTGGGCACAAGATACGTCCCGTGCTCCTTCATCAATCGAATGTCTTCATCATCAATGAAGCTGCCATGCTCGATCGAATCCACTCCCGCCATCACCGCGTACTTGATTCCCACCGCTCCGTGCGCGTGCGCCGCCACTTTGCGCCCCAATCCATGCGCCGTTGCCACGATCGCCTGCATTTCCTCGAGGCTGTACTGCGCCTGCGCCGGATTGTCGCCCTCCGAAAGCACTCCGCCGGTGGCCATGAACTTGATCACGTCCGCACGGAACTTGATGTTCTCGCGCACTTTCGCCATCACGCCGGCAACGCCATCGGCGACGCCGTCTTCCATCGCGTGATATTGTGGCGCCAAAAAATTCTCATCCCCGTGTCCGCCGGTGATGCTCAGCGGCGGCCCCGATGCCTGCATTCGCGGTCCGCGCACGTCCCCGGCGTTGATCGCCTCGCGCAAAGCGATGTCCGCGTATCCGCTGCCGCCTACATTCCTCACCGTCGTAAATCCAGCCTCGAGCGTCACTCGCGCGTTGCGCGCTCCCAGCAGCGCCTGCCGCGGATATGACAGCTTCAATCCTCCCGGACCCAACGTTTGCGGCGCCATCGTCAGATGCGTGTGGCAATCAATCAGCCCAGGAAGCACCGTCTCATTTGACAGATCCACGACCCGCGCATCCTTCGGCAGCTTCGACTCCAGCGCACTCGCGTCGCCAATCTCCTTGATCCGCTCGCCCTCGATCCAAATTATCTGGTTCGCCGCATATTTCCCCGAACGCACATCCAACACGCGCCCAGCCTTCACCGCCACCACGCGCCCGGCTCCCGCAGGCCCCGCGTTCTGCGACATCAACTTCGGTGCGGCAACCAACCCCGCAATCAAAATCATCACCACCGCAATTCGCTTCATCGCCTCTCCCTTCAATCGATCAATTCGTTTTCACGATAGGCAAAACCGTCTTTCCGAACCCGCAACCTGGGTGAGGAATCCCTCTCTCTTCGCTTTCCAAATTGGCCTCCAACGAGCTACAAGCCGCCGAGATTCTAGCCTTTCGCTTAGGTTTTCCCCTGTGTTATTTTCCAGCCCACATTCGGTCCAAGAATCGCACGCCCGGGATTCACTCAGTCAAGAAGGAGCGCCCATGTCCACGTCCCATCTCGTCCTCGCTTTCGTCGTTTCCGCCATTGCCACCAATCTCACCGACTGGTTTTTCTTCGGCTTTCTTTTCCACAAAAAATATCTCGTCTATCCGGAAGTCTGGTGGCGCCCGCGAGGCGGCGCCGGCGAAACGAAAGCCATCGTCTGGAGCTCGCTTCTGAGCCTTCTTTCCATTGCCGGCTTCATCGTCGTCTGCAGCGCTTTCTCCATTCGCGGCTACAAGCCCGCGCTCGAACTCGCTGCGCTGATTTGGCTGATGGCGCCGCTGCCCATGACCATCACCAACGCGCTGTTCGTCAAAATGCATCCAGCGATCGTCTTCACCCATTGTCTCGGCTGGTTCGCGCGCTTCACCATCGTCGCCCTCGCTGTAGGCTGGCTCCTCAGCTAGCTCATTTTTCTCCGGTGTCGTGCCGGGAGCCTCCTCCCATTGACTGCAACCCTAAGTTGGCGCAAGATTCCCGCGAGCCGCTGAAGCGCTCGCCTCAGCCCAGGTGGCCGTCTCCCGGACGGCCCGTGGTGATGATCCTGTCCCTTCAGCCTCGCATACCCGCCCTCAGGGCGAAGGAGACTCAAGTGAAGAAACTGTATGTGGGGAATCTCCCTTTCCAAGCAAACGAGGAAGAGGTGCAAGCGCTCTTCAGCGAAGCCGGGATCAAGGCCGATTCAGTTGCATTGATCCGCGATCGCTTTTCGGGACAGCCTCGCGGATTCGGTTTCGTTGAAATCGGCGACGACGGTGAGGCCGAAAAAGCCGTAGCCGCGCTCAACGGAAAAGATTTCAAAGGCCGCAAGATCGTAGTGAATGAAGCGCGCCCGCAACGTGAAGGCGGCGGTGGTGGCGGTGGCGGCGGACGCGGTGGCCGCGGTGGCGGTGGCGGAGGCGGCGGCTACGGCGGTGGTGGTGGCCGCGGCGGCGGAGGCGGACGCGGCGGTGGTGGTGGCGGTGGCGGTCGCCGCGACTGGTAGCAACCTGGTTCGTTTAAATTTCTGGCGTCTTGCGGCTTCTCCTGTAGGGGAGGGTCTTCAGACCCTCCCGCATTTCGGCCTTCATCTATCCGCGTCGCGCCGCCAGCGAATATTCGCGATTTCCCTTTCCGCACGGAGCATCTAATTTTCGTCGAATCGATCGCGGCAGTTTAGTTTTTCGTTTTCATGGTAGGAGCCACTGATGCCCCGCGAAATCCAAACTCTCCTCGCCGCTCTCGAAGAAGCCTACAAAGGCCCAGCCTGGCACGGCCCAAGCCTGCGCGCCTCGCTCTCGCGCGTAAACGCAAAACAAGCCGCGCAACGTCCCGCCCCCGGCCGCCACAATATCTGGGAACTTACGGTTCACGCCGCCTACTGGAAATACGCAGTCCGCCGCCTGCTCCTGGGCGGGCCCCGCGGCAGCTTCAACGAAGAAGGCAGCAACTGGTTTCAGCGCGCCGCCGAAAATCTCAATCCCGCGGCAAAAGAAACACTCTGGCGCCAGGATTTAGCCGCGCTAAACCGCGAACACCAATCGCTGCTCCAAGCCGTCCGAAAAATCCGCGAATCCCAACTCGATAACCGCGTCCCAAAAAGCAAATACACCCGCCGCCGAATGATCGCCGGCGTAGCCTTCCACGACGTCTACCACGCCGGCCAAATCCAACTCCTCAAGCGCCTGTTCGCCAAAAAATAATCGCGGCACTGCACCTTATCCCGCCGACTGCCCGCGCGCAAAATCCAACTCCACCTCATCGATATAACACCAACCCCAATTCTCCCCCGGCTCAATCGATCTCATAATCGGGTGCTTCACGGCATGAAAGTGCTTCGTAGCATGTTTGTTCTTCGAAGAATCGCAGCAACCAACATGCCCGCAGTTCCAAACACAGCCGCAAATGCACCCACGTGTCGCCCATCTTCAAACATTCCTCGCACCCATTAGTATTCGGCTTCACGTTCTTGATCTGCCCCATGTGCGTGCATACGCTCATTTTCTCTCCTCCTAAATTTCCGCCAATGCCCGGTGCACAAGATGAATCGCAATCGCTCCTTCGCCCACCGCCGACGCCACGCGCTTCACATTTCCCGAGCGCACATCGCCCACCGCAAACACACCCGGCAAGCTCGTTTCCAGCATCAATGGCGGCCGCGCCGTCGATTTCCATGTGGGCCCGCCGCCGTTCGCATGATCCAAATCCCGCCCGGTCAGAATGAATCCTTTATCATCCATGGCCACGCAGCCCTGCAGCCACTCCGTCCGCGGCGACGCTCCCGCCATGATAAAAACGTGGCGAATTTCGCGCACCGAAGTCTCGCCGGTCGCTTTGTCCTGCCAAGTCACACGCTCGAGATGCGCGTCTCCCTCAACGCCAATAATTTCCGTCTTGTAGTGCATCTCGATCAGCGGATTCTCTTCAACCCGCTGAATCAAATACCGCGACATGCTCTCCGACAAGCCACTGCGACCTCACCAGCATGTGCACTTTGCTCGCTGTCTGCGAAAGAAAAACCGCCGCCTGGCCCGCGGAATTCGCGCCGCCCACCACGATGACCTCTTCCTGCGCGCAAAGCTGCGCCTCCATGTGCGTCGCCCCGTAATAAATTCCCTGGCACTGAAATTTATCGAGGCTGGTGATCCGCGGCTTGTTGTATTGCGCCCCGCTGGCAATCACCACCGCGCGCGCCGGCAGCCGGTGGCCGTTGTCCAGCACCACTTCGTACGGCCGCTTCCCGCAATCGAGTCGCGTGACGCTGTGCCCGACCATCATCTTCGCGCCGAATTTTTCCGCCTGCGCGATGGCCCGCGCCGCCAATTCCTGCCCGGAAACTCCGGTGGGAAATCCCAGATAATTTTCGATCTTGGAACTCGATCCCGCCTGTCCTCCGGGCATCGACGACTCGATCATCAACGCGTCCAGCCCTTCCGAAGCCGCATAAACCGCCGCCGCTAATCCCGCGGGCCCCGCGCCCACAATGATCAAGTCGCGCACCTGCGCTTGATCGATCGCGCTGTTCAGTCCCAGACAATCCGCCAATTGCGCGATCGACGGATTCTTCAGCACCGTGCGTGCGTTGCAAATCACCACCGGAATTTCGTCCAGCTTCACTTCAAATCGATCGAGCATCTCCTGCGAAGCCTTGTCGGTGTCGAGATCCACGTACGTGAAAGGATGCTCATTGCGCGTCAAAAACTCGCGCAGCCGCAGCGTATTCGCCGAGTGCAGCGAACCCAGAATGATCACGTCACCCATGCCAAGGCGCACAAGTTCCAATCGCCGCAGGATGAACGCGCGCATGAAAATCTCGCTGAGCTCCGCATCCCTGGCCACGATCGACCGCAATCCTTCAGGCTGAAGCTCGAGAAAATCACCGTCTTGCGTTACGCGCCCGCGCACCAGGCAACGCTGCCCGGAAATCATCGCGAACTCGCCGGTGAATTGTCCCGGACCGTAAGTCACGATCAAGTTTTCACTCGTTAGATCCGGCTGCACAATCTCCATCGCCCCGGAGAGCAAAACAAAAAAAGGCACGCCGGTATCTCCAGGCTCGAACAAAATCTCGCCTTTCGACACATGCCGAACCTTGCTGACCGCACGAAGGCGCTCAATCAGCGCAGCACTCAAGACAGGAAAAGCCTGCGTGCGAACATCCAGCGCGCTAGGCAAAGGAGCAGAAGCCATGCGACCTCCTAATGCCAAATAGAGACAATGAATATATGACGACGCCCGGCCTCATGAGGATTCACAAGCAGAGTAAACCGCGGCGCCATCGGTACCGCTGGCGTCCCCGCCGGCTTCTTACGACCGCACGTGCCGGCAAGGGCTGAAAACGTGCGCGGCATGCGGCGTGAAATTTGCGGCAATCGTTGGGCTCTACGGTCCGCGCGCGACTGCTGCCCCTAGTGAGATCGTGATCGTCAGATGCCGGCAGGGATGCCGGCGCTACTTTTCCGCCCCGCTATCGTGCAGCAGCACCGCATCCGATTCCACATGATCGCTCGCAACACTCCCGAGCGTCTTTCCATCGGGCGAGTAATCGAAATTCTGCAGCGCATCCGTCGTGAAAATTCGTAATTTGCCGTCCCGTCGATCCATCCAAAGGCTGCAGCCAGAGATTCTCCAGTGCCGTTCTCGAAGAATCGTTATACACCAGCGCCTTTTCATCGGGCGTAAATCCCGGCGCTCCCGAAATCCGCGGATCGGGATTCAACATGCGTACCAGAGGCTTCGCTCCCGCATCCAAATCCACCAGCGCGACCACAGGCACCGGACGCAGCATCTCCACGGTCTTGACAAACATCACCGTCAGCCATCTTTCCGTCGCGGGAAATATCCAATCCGATGCGTGCCAAGGAATGCGTCCGGCCAAGCTCGTACCCGGAACTACTTCCGGCTTCCCGCCGTCAATGGACACCCGCATGATCTGGATTTCCGAAGAAGTCCTGGTAATAGGCCCATTTCCCATCGGGCGAGCACAGCGGCGCTATGTCGTTCGATCCATCAGCTCAGCTTCTTGCGGATCTGAGCCGTCGGCATTCACCCGCCAGATATTCGTCTTGTTGATTCCGGCATGACCGGACCACGAGAATAAGATGTACCGCCCGCCGTTGCATCCGATCGGCCGCACAATCTGCGAAGCAGGATCGCTCAGCAGCGTCGTCTTGTTGCTCCCGTCCACCGACATGTGCACGATATCGCCGCCGGAATCGAAGTAGAGATCTCCGTTGCTGGCCCATCCGAAAACGAACGCATTCTTGTTCTGCGCCGCCGCCGGACCCGGCGGAGTTCCGCTAAAACCGCCCACGGGCAAGAGTACATCGTTCGCGTAGATTTCTGCTGGATCGCCGCCAGCGTCTTCCCATCGGAGGAAAGCGACAAAGTTTGATAATTGTTCGTATCCTTCGTTACCGGCCGCAGTTTGCCGCTGGGATACGAAATAAATCCGATCTGGTTTCGTACATCGGGTGTAATTTTCTTCTGATAGGCCGCCAGGAAACCGCGCCCATCGGGCGTCCACAAGAATCCGTTGAGAATCACTTGCCCGAATCCGGAAAACGTCTGTCGCTTACCCGAAGTCGGGTCCCTGAGCTGAATCTGGGTGAAGGCGTCGGATGCATTGGCAAGCGGCGCCGCGACCTGCTTGCCGTCCGGCGACCAACTGATCGGCGGAACAGCCGCGGGATCAATCATCGATTCCACGGTGACTACCGTCTCGTCGGTGCCATCCGCGTTCGCCGTAAGAAATTGATCCTTGCCAGCCTCCGGGCTGTTTCCTCTCATGTAAGCGATGCGCTTGGCGTCCGGCGAGAACGTTACGTCGGTGTCGATGTTGCGCACCACTACCTGCGGCGTGCCGCCCAGCACCGGCGCCCGGTACAGATTGAATCCCGTATGCAAGCGATCCATCGCCTTGCGGAAATAAATCGAATTGCCATCGGGCGAAAATATCAGGCTTTGGTAAAATTCATCCGCCGGCGGAATCACTTGCGTGTCGCTGTTCGTCGGCACGTTGCGCAGCCACAAACTTTCCTTGCCGTTGTCCTCCAGCACGCTTAACAGATATTTGCCGTCCGGCGAAATCGCCGCCGCAATCGTTTTCCCGTTGTCCGTCACCTGCGTCATGGTGAAATTCTCGAACGGCGTCGCGCTCTTGCCGCTCAAGAGCGCGTAAATGCCGTAAGCCGCAGCTGCTACAAGCACCAGCACGATGATGCTAATGGTAGCCAGTCCCAACTTATGTTGCTTCGCAACCGCCACCACCGTCGAACTGCCCGAGTGGTGCATCGCCGACGAATCTCGAACCGCTGCCGGCGCGACCGCCGCCGCGCTCACGCGGCCGGAACTTCCCGTTGCCGCCGCACTTCCTTCCGGCACATCCGCAACCGGTGAAATCACGCTGCCCGAATGTGAATCGCGCATCAGCCGCTGCAAATCCGTCCGCAAATCGGACGCATGCTGGTAGCGCATCTTGCGGTCTTTCTCCAGCGCCTTATTGATGATGCGCTCGAGATCCGCGGGCAATCTCCGGATTAACGCGCGACACCGGCGCCGGCACTCTATGCAAAATCGCATCGAAAATCGCCGCTGACGTTGTCCCCTTGAACGGCAGCGCGCCCGTCGCCATTTCGTAGAGCACCGCGCCGAACGAAAAAAGATCCGTGCGCGCGTCCAGATCTTCGCCCATGGCCTGTTCCGGCGACATGTACATCACCGTGCCGATCGCCGAACCCGGACTACTCAAAATCTGATCGTCAGGCGAAGTGGGCATCGCCGTCGCGTCCACGTCGGTAAACGCCTGCTGCTGCGCAATAATCTTCGCCAGGCCGAAATCCAGCACTTTCGCCTGGCCGCTCCGCGTGCAGAAGATATTGGCGGGCTTGATGTCGCGGTGAACGATGCCTTTCGCATGCGCCGCGTCCAGCGCGCCGGCCACCTCCACGCCAATCTGCAGCAATTCGTCCATGTGCATCGCACCGCGCGCGATGCGGTGCTTCAACGTCTGCCCTTCGAGATACTCCATCACGAGGAAGACGTGGCCCTGCTCCTCGCCGATATCGTGAATGGTGCAGATATTCGGATGGTTCAGCGCAGAAGCAGCGCGCGCCTCGCGGCGGAAGCGTTCGAGAGCCTGAGGATCGCGGGCCGTCTCGTCGGGCAGGAATTTCAGCGCGACGGCGCGGCCGAGGCGGAAATCTTCGGCTTTGTAAACGACGCCCATCCCGCCGCCTCCGAGTTTTTCCAGGATGCGGTAGTGGGAAATCGTACGGCCGATCATGGGTGTGGATTCAGCCACAGGCGATGCATCTTACGCCCAGGCCCGAATCCAATCAATCGAAGCGGAGTGGCGAGTGTCTTCGGCCGTTTGGAAGCCGTAGCAGCGCGTGGATGCTTTTACGTTGGGTGCCCCATGCGCCGTAGTTGCGCGTGAGGCTTTTGAATTTTCCAGCTTACACGATGGGACGAGGGGCCTCGCGGCTTTACTTGCTCAGTCCCATGTCATCCTTTACAGGTGTCCCTGGACATCCTTTACACTCCCTCGTACGCTCGCTCGCGTGTGGAGGGATTCCGAGCTTTTGGGGCGGAACTCGCTGGGGTGGAGTTGCGTATCTTATGGCGTTGGGGAGGCGTTCTTGGTGTTTAGATTCGGTCGAAATGCTTGTTCGGTTCCGGGACGGTTTAATCCCATGAGCGAGCAAAATGGGGTTTTGGTGGGGGCTTGTGGCTGTTCTAAGTGTATGCTATTAAAGGTCTTATGGCATCCCTCCGAGCGGCAAGTGAGTTGCCTTATTCTCTAGCGAGGTCATCCCGTTGGATATTGCTCGGCCAGATGTTAAACGGAAGAAGAGGCTGCGACAGGTCGCCTATGGCGTTGCCGGGCTGGTGGCTATTGTCCTGATTACCGGGGCTTTGCACACTTTGAAGCCTGCGGCGCCGAGCGTGGACAAGGCTACCCTGTGGCCGGGGACGGTGCAGCGCGGGCCGATGCTGCGCGAAGTGCGCGGCCTGGGAACCTTGGTGCCCGAGACGATCCTGCTGATTCCGGCGCAGACCGACGGGCAGATCGCGCAGCGCTATCTTCTGCCGGGAACCCCCGTCAAAAAGGACACGGTCATCTTCCTGATGAACAATCCGGAGCTGCAACAGGCGGCGATGGATGCGCAGTACCAGGTGAAAGGTGCCGAGGCCGAGCTGAATAATTTGAAGGCGCAACTGCAGAACCAATTGATGGATCAGAAAGCCAAGGCTGCCGTGGTGCGTTCTGCTTATCATCAGGCGCAAATCCAGCGCGAGACCAATGCGGAGCTTTTCAAGCTGGGACTGACCTCGGACGTGATTCTGAGGACGTCGCAAGTGGCCGAAGAAGAATTGGGGAAGCAGAACGAGATCGCCGAAAAGCAGGTGGACACTTTCGCGAATTCGATTGATGCGCAGATTGCGGTGCAGCAGGCGAAAGTGGATCAGTTGCACGCGCTGGCGGGATTGAAGCAATCGCAAGTGGAGCAATTGAAAATCCGGCCGGGAATTGACGGCATGCTGCAAGAGCTGGATGTTGAGGTGGGACAGAAAGTGACGGCCGGGACGGTGCTGGCGCGCGTGGCGCAGCCGCAGCATTTGAAGGCGCAGCTCAAGATTGCCGAGACGCAGGCGAAGGATATCGTGATCGGGCAGAAAGCCACGATTGATACGCACAACGGAATTATTACCGGGCACGTGAGCCGCATCGATCCTGCGGTGCAGAACGGAACGGTGACTGTGGATTGCTCGCTCGAGGGCGAGCTTCCTTCCGGGGCGCGGCCGGATTTGAGCGTCGAGGGCACGGTGGAACTCGAGCGGCTGACCGACGTTCTTTTTGTCGGACGTCCGGTGCACGGCGAGGCCAACAGCACGATCGGGCTGTTCAAGACGAATGGGCCGTGGAACGATGCGGGCGAGGCGACTCGCGTGCAGGTGCAGGTGGGGCGGACTTCGGTGAATTCGGTGGAAGTCGTGAAGGGATTGCAGGTGGGGGATACGGTGATTTTGTCGGATATGTCGCAGTGGGATAATTTTGATCGGATTCAGTTGAAGTGAGAGAAGTGGGTTTGGGCTGGGAGCGCGAGACATAGAGATCCTTCGCTGCGCTCAGGATGACAACGAAGAAGTAAGAATGGAAAATCGCGAGGAGCGGACGACTATGGCTGACGGGACTGAATCCTTAATCAAGCTGGATGGCGTTACAAAAGTTTTTTATACCGATGAAGTCGAGACGCATGCTTTGGCGGGGGTGCATCTCGAAATTAAGACCGGCGAGTTTGTGTCTATCGCCGGGCCGTCGGGCTGCGGCAAGTCCACGCTGCTCTCGATTCTCGGGCTGCTCGATTCGCCGAGCGACGGGAATTATTGGATCAACAAGCAGGCGGTGGCGAATCTCTCGCTGGCGGACCGCACGCGCATTCGCAACCGCGAAATCGGATTTATCTTCCAGGCGTTCAACCTCATCGGCGATTTGACGGTGTACGAAAACGTCGAGTTGCCGCTCACCTACAGCAGCATGCCGTCGGCCGAGCGCAAGAAGAGAGTGCAGGAAGTGCTCGAGCGCGTCGGGATGGCGCACCGCATGAAGCATTACCCCTCACAACTTTCGGGCGGCCAACAGCAGCGCGTGGCAGTGGCGCGCGCGCTGGTGGGGCAACCGTCGATCCTGCTGGCGGACGAGCCGACCGGAAACCTGGACTCGAAGAACAGCGAAGCCGTGATGGAGCTGTTGCGGCAACTGCACCGGGAAGGCGCCACGATCTGCATGGTGACGCACGACCCGCGCTACGCCAGCATCGCGGATCGCGCCATTCATCTCTTCGACGGGCGCATTGTCGAAGACACGGTCGGGACGCGCGTCGAAAGCGTCTGACGAATTTCAAAAAAACAGCGCGGGCAACGCGCAACGAGCAGAAAAAAAAGCGAACTCGCATGCGAGATCGAAAGCTAAAAGTGTGTTTTGACGCGGGGCGCGGATTGAATTTGCGCGGCCGCGGATTTTTGTGTGTGGGTCACAGATTATTTCCGCAGAGGCGCAGAGGGCGCAGAAAAAAGCGGGAACTGAATCAGGGAGAAGACGTGAAACATTTTTGCAGGATTTGCGGCATGCGCTGCGGATGATGGCGAATGCGCCAGGGTTTGCGGCCATTGCGATTCTTACTTTAGCGCTGGGGATTGGCGGCAACGCTACAGTGTTTAGCTGGATTCGGTCGATTCTGCTCAATCCGATTCCTTCGGTGCGAGATTCCCAGCAGATGGTGGCGGTGGAATCGATCATGCCCAGCGGCGAATATCACACCAGCTCGTATCCCGATTACAAAGATTTTCGCGCGCAGAATCACGTGTTCTCGGACGTGATCGGATTCGAGCTTTCCGGCGTGAACATGAGCCTGCGGAATACGGAGCCGGCGGAGCGCGTGTGGGGAATTATCGCCACGGAAAATTATTTCGACGTGCTGGGCGTGCACGCGGCGATGGGGAGCACATTTCACGAGCAGCCGAATCAAGCGCTGAATTCCGATCCTTACATCGTGCTGAGCTACGGATTGTGGGCGCGGCGGTTCGGTTCGGATCCGAATGTGGTCGGCAAGATCGTTCATCTCAACGGACATCCGTTCACGATTATCGGAGTGGCGCCGCGCGCGTTTTTCGGGACGATCGTGGGGATCGACGCGCAGTATTTCGTGCCGATGATGATGCAGCCGCAGGTGCTGCCGTTCGAAAACATCGAAGAGCGCAACCCAACTTTCGTGCACATCATGGGACGGCTCAAGCCGGGAGTGAACATCGCGCAGGCGCAGGCGGATCTGGCGACGATCGCGGGAAATCTGGCGAGAGAATATTCGACGACGAGCGAAAACGTGGGTGTGTTTGTTGCGCCGGTGTGGAAGGCGCATTACGGCGTGCAGGATTTTCTGCGCAGCGTGCTGGGATTTTTGATGGTGATCGCGTCGCTGGTGCTGCTGATTGCGTGCGTGAACGTGGCGAATCTGCTGCTGGCGCGGGCGACGGTGCGCGAACGGGAAATCGCGATTCGCGCGGCGATGGGCGCGAGCCGCAATCGATTGATCCGGCAGATGCTGGCGGAAAGCGTGGTGCTGGCGGTGGGCGGCGGAATCGGCGGAATTTTGCTGGCGCTGTGGGGCGCGAACTTGCTTTCGTTTTTCACGCCGGCTACGAAGCACCTGCCGATTGGGCTGACCCTGGGCGTGGATAAGACCGTGCTGGTGTTTACTCTGGTTCTTTCGGTCGCGACGGGAATTATTTTTGGGCTGGTGCCGGCATGGCGCGGCTCGCGGACGAATTTGAACGAGTCACTGAAGTCGGCGGGGCGCGTGACGGAAGGGCGCGCGGGAAGCCATCGCTTGCGCGACGCGCTGGTGATTGCGGAAGTTGTATTCGCAACGGTGCTGCTGGTTTGCGCGGGGTTGCTGCTGCGCAGCCATGCGAAATGCGGAAGCGGCTGGGCCGGGCTTCAATACGAATCATGTGGCACTTGCGGCGTTCGATTTGCGGACGAGCGGTTATTCGAGCGAGGAGGCGCGCTTTACTACGACCGGTTGCTCGAAGAAAATCCGCACGCTTCCGGGCGTGGAATCGGCGAGCCTCGAACGATTCGTGCCGTTCTGGTTTACCGGGCGCAGCTATTCGCCGGTGGAGGCCGAGGCTTATACGCCGGCGCCCGGCGAAGACATGAACATCGATCTGAATATGGTGGGCGCGGATTATTTGCATACGCTGCAGATTCCGCTTGGTTTCCGGCCGCGATTTTACGGAGCAGGACCGCGCGGACTCGCCGAAAGTGGTGATCGTGAATCAGACGCTGGCGAAGCGTTTCTGGCCGGGACAGGACGCGACCGGGCACCGCCTGCGCATGTGGGGCGATTGGCGGACGGTGGTGGGCGTGGCGCGCGACATTAAATATCACCGCATGAATGAGCCGCCGCAGTCGTTTCTTTATGTTCCGAACGCTGCAGGCGCGCGGGACGGACGCAAACATAATCGTGCGTTCGGAACTGCCTACGGCGGCGGTGGTAAATGAGGTGCGGGCGGCGGCGATTTCGCTCGATGCGAAAGTGCAGCCGCTCGAGGCGGATGATCTGGCTGGATTGCTGCACATTTCGATGTTTGCGAATCGCACGGCGGCGTCGCTGGCTTCGGTGCTGGGCGGGCTGGGATTGTTGCTTGCGGCGCTGGGGATTTATGGCGTGCTTTCTTATAGCGTGAGCCAGAGATTCCGCGAGATTGGGATACGCGTGGCGCTGGGAGCGCAGAAGGGGCATGTGTTGCGGCTGGTGGTGGGGAAGGGATTGCAGTTTGCGATTTTGGGAGCGGCTGCGGGAGCGGCGGTGGCGTTACTGGGGACGCGGGCGATGAGCAATTTGCTTTTTGGCGTGAGTGCTAGTGATCCGTTGACATTTGCGGCGGTGGCGCTGGGAGTGACGTTCGTTGCGGCATTCGCAGCGTATTTGCCGGCGCGGCGGGCGATGCGCGTGGATCCGATGGTGGCGTTGCGATACGAGTGAGCTCACGCGGATGCCGGCGCAAAAGGCCGGCGCCACAATCGGACGGCAGAGATGGGCAGTTTGATGCAGGATTTCCGGTTTGCGATTCGCATGATGGCGAAGAGCCCAGGATTTGCGGCGCTTGCCGTGATCGCGCTGGGACTGGGAATCGGCGCGAACACGGCCGTGTTCAGCGTGGCCAACGCGTTCATCCGCAAACCGGTGGATTTTCCGCAGCTTGACCGGTTGGTGGTGCTCTTCGACAAGCAGGCAGGCAATGCGAGCAGATGGGAAAGCGTGACGCCTGCGGATTATTTCGAATGGAAGGATCAGAATCAGTCGTACGAGCGCATGGGAGCGTTCGATTGGAACGACATCAATCTGACCGGCGCCGGCGATCCGGAAAAATTGCAAGGAGTGGTTGCATCGGAGGAGTTTTTCGAAATCGTGGGCGTCGCGCCGGCGGTCGGGCGAACATTTCTTCCCGGGGAGTGCGAACCGGGACACGACCACGAAGCCGTCCTCAGTTATCCGCTATGGCAAGAACGCTTCGGGGGAGACCCGCGAATATCGGGGAAAACGACGACGCTTGACGGCCAAAGTTACACGATCGTCGGAGTGATGCCAAAAGCTTTTAGTTTCCCGGCGAGCGCGCAAATTTGGACACCGCTGGCGATGGACTCGAAGGAGCGTGCGCAGAGAGATTCCCACCACATTCACCCACTGGCGCGGCTGCGGCCGGGAGTTGCGGTTGCGCAGGCGCAAGCGGAATTGGAAACACTACAGAGGCGGGCGCAGGAAAATTATCCGCAGCAGGAAAAAGGCTGGGACGTTTGGGTGATGCCTCTGAGAACGTATGCGGCGGGGATCGAATCTGGACAGTATGCACTGCTGTTGCTTGGTGCAGTTGGATTCGTGATGCTGATCGCGTGCGCAAACGTCGCCAACCTGCTGCTCGCGCGGAGCACGGGCCGACAGCGAGAGCTAGCGATTCGCAGGGCGCTCGGAGCGGGCCGGCGCCGCATCATGCAGCAACTTTTGGCTGAAAGCGTGTTGCTGGGGGTAGGCGGTGCGGCGGTTGGACTTGCGATTGGAGCGTGGGGCATCGCCGCGACCGTCAACTACATGCCCCCCGAAGTCGAACGCTACATTTCGGCGTGGAAATCCATCAGGCTTGACCGCGACGTTTTTATCTTCACAATGGCGGTGTCTGCGCTGGCTGGAATGCTGGCCGGAATCGCACCGGCGCTGCTGAGTTCGCGGCCCGACCTTGTGGAGACGTTGAAAGCCGGAGGGCGCGGGACGAGCGGCAGCCGCAGCCATCATCGCTTGCGCAGCACGTTCGTCGTGGTGGAGATAGCGCTGTCGCTCGTGCTGCTGGTGGGCGCGACGCTCATGTCGAAAGGCGTGCGCGGCATCTTCGGAATGAACTTCAAGTTCGATCCGCAGACGCTGCTGACGATGGAGCTGACTCTGCCGCAGTCGAAGTACAAGGACGCGCCGCAGCAGGCGCAATTCTACGAGCGGCTGATCGAGCGTGTCGCGAGCGTGCCCGGAGCCGAGTCCGTTGCGATTGCTACCGGCGTGCCTCTTGGCGACGGCAATGTGTGGGATTACTTCAGTGTCGAAGGGCGGCCGGCTCAGCCGGGCGAGCAGCAAACCGCCGAGCGGGAAACGATCAGTCCAAGTTTTTTCCACGCGATGCATATTCCGCTGGTTGCCGGCCGGGAGTTCAGCGATGCCGACGGCGCAAACACGGAGCGCGTGGCCATCGTCAGCGAAACTCTGGCGCGGCAATTCTGGCCCGGAAAGAGCGCGATCGGGCAGCGAGTAAAGATCGGCCACGACGATTCGCCCGATCCGTGGGCCACGATTGTGGGTGTCTCCTCCGACGTCACCTACGAAATCTGGGAGCAGAAATCGCTTTTGGCCGTCTATCTGCCCTACCGCCAGGCTGCATATCCCTATACATATCTCGTGATCCGGACCAAGGGTCCTGCGACAGCGATTTTTCCGGCCGTGCGCAGCGAGATTTCAAGTTTGGATCCGGAGCAGCCAGCCTTCGACGTGATGACGCTTGAGCGCGTGATCTCGAACCAAATTCTCGGGCTTTCGTATGTGGCGGTGGTGCTGGGTGCGCTGGGGTTAATTGCGCTCCTGCTCGCGTCGGTGGGCGTTTACGGCGTGATGGCCTATGCGGTGACGGAGCGAACGCACGAAATTGGAGTGCGGATGGCGTTGGGCGCGCAGCAGAGGGATGTGCTCAGAATGTTGATTCGGCGGGGGCTGGCGCTGACAGCGATGGGTCTTGGGATAGGAGTGCCGATCGCGTTTGTGCTGGCGGAGCTGCTCGCGAGCTTGCTGTATGGGGTGCATGCGAATGATTTGATTAGTTTCGCGGCAGGCGTGATTGTGTTGTCAGGCGTGGCGTTGCTGGCATGTTTGGTTCCGGCGCGAAAGGCGATGCGCGTGGATCCTATGGTGGCCTTACGCTACGAGTGATTTGACGCGGCGGTTCGGTGGTCGGATTGCGATTGGGGCGACATTTACTGCGGAGGCGGCGATGGGCGCTTTGATGCAGGACATGAAGTTTGGCGTGAGGATGCTGCGGAAATCGCCGGGATTTACGCTGGTGGCGATTTTGACGCTGGCGCTGGGGATCGGCGCGAATACCGCGATATTCAGCATCGTGAAGGCGGTGATCCTGCAGCCGCTTTCCGGCGTGCGGCATTCGGATGAAATCGTGGCGGTGGGGGACCATCACGCGGCGGGCGATACCTTTCCGCTTTCCTATCCACTGTACCGTGCGATGCGCGACAAGAGTGGGGTGCTGGAGTCTCTGGCGGCGGATTGTCCGATTACTTTTGCGGTGAAATCCGGCAGCGAGACCAAGAGAAAATTGGGCGAGGTCGTGACCGGAAATTATTTCGACGCGCTCGGCGTGCACGCGGAGCTGGGGCGGACGTTCACGCCGGATGACGACAAAGTGCCGGGAGGCGAACCGCTGGTGGTGCTGAGCCACGAGTTGTGGAAGTCGCAATTCGGCTCGGATCCTTCGGCGATCGGGCGCAGCGTCACGATTGACGGGAAATTGTTCACCATCATCGGCGTGATGCCGGAGGATTTTCACGGCGCGAATGTGGGAATCCCGGCGCAACTTTACGTTCCAGCGATGATGCAGCCGGTGGTGCTGCCTGTAGAAGTGGCGGGAGGAAATATTTTGGAAGTGGCAGGAGCGAACTGGCTCTTTGCGTTCGGAAGGCTGAAGCCCGGCGTGACGCCCGCGACGGCGCAGGCGGCAATGACGTTGAGCTTGCAAGATTTCGCCAAGTCACAGGGAGAGTCATCGGAAACGGAAACTGCCGCCGTTTCTCCCATGTGGAAGACTCCGTTTGGAGCCGCGCCGACGCTGCTTCCGATCGTGGCGTTGCTTTCGGGAACGGTGGCGTTTGTGCTGTTGATCGCGTCCGCGAACGTGGCGGGATTGCTGATTGCGCGCTCGACGGCGCGGCGCACCGAGGTGGCGATCCGCGTGGCGCTGGGAGCGGGGCGCGGGCGATTGATGCGGCAATTGCTGAGCGAGAGCGTGCTGATGTCGCTCGTGGGCGGAGCCGCAGGGTTGTTGCTGGCGCTGTGGGCTACGAATTTTATGGCGCATCCGCCGGAGGCGCTGGGCGTGCCGTTGAGCCTGGACGCGCGGCTGGACGCGCAAGTGTTTGGATTCACGCTGGTGGTGGCGACGCTGGCGGGAATTTTGTTTGGGCTTGCGCCGTCGCTGCTCGCATCGCGCGTGGATCTGGTTCCCGCGCTGAAGGGAGAAGAGGGCGGGCGACGCTCGCGGAAATCGCCGCTGCGCTCGGGATTGGTGGCGGTGCAGGTGGCCGTGTCGCTGGTGCTGCTGGTGGGATCAGGCTTGATGCTGCGGAGCGTGCTGGCAGCACGCGCGACGGATCTGGGCTTCAAGCCGAATGACATCCTCTCGGTGTCGGTGGATACAGGACCGGCCGGGTACGACGAGGCGCGAATCAAATCGTTTCTTCGCCACGCCATCGATCAAGTGGGAGCGTTGCCGGGAGTGCAAGCGGTAGCGTCGGCGCAGGCCGGACCGGTGGCGCAGGCGAACTCCTATTCGACAACGGTAATCGTTGATGGCTACCAGCCGCTGAGAGACGAGTCCATGACCGTAGGCTTCGACATGATCTCACCCGATTTTTTCAAGACGCTGGGCCTGCCGCTGCGCGCCGGACGCGAGTTCACGTGGGCGGACGATAGCAAACAGCCGCGCGTGGCGATCGTGAACGAGACGATGGCGAAAAGATTTTGGCCGGGAAAGAGCGCCATCGGACAGCGCGTGAAAGGCGAGACGGACAAATGGGACGAAGTTGTCGGCGTGGTGGCGGATACGAAGTATCAAGCGATGTCGGAGAAGCCGGCGCCGTACTACTACGTTGCTTTCCAGCAGACGGTGGGCTCGAAGATTGCGCTGTTCGTGCGCACAGGCGCGGCACCCGAATCGCTGGCCAATACAATTCAGGCGACGGTGAGCAAGATGGATCCGTCGTTGGGCGTGAGCAATTTGCAAACGATGCGGCAAAGAATCGAGAGTTCGCTGGTGAGTTACGAGGGGACGGCGCTGGTGCTCAGCGTCGCGGGAATCATCGGATTGCTGCTGGCCACGATCGGGATTTATGGGGTGGTGGCGTATTCGGTGGCGCAGCGGACGCACGAAGTGGGAGTTCGCATGGCGCTCGGCGCGAATCCGCGAAATATTCTGCGGCTGATTTTGAGGCAAGGGATGGTGCCGGCATTAATTGGCGTGGCGATTGGATTGGCTGGATCATTTGCGCTGACGCGATTGATCGCCGGGCAGCTCTATGGGGTGAAGCCGACTGATCCGCTGACCTTGGCGGCCGTTTCGATCTTGTTGTGCGTGGTGACTGCGGCGGCCTGCGTGATTCCAGCGAGGCGCGCCATGCGCGTAGATCCAATGGTCGCGCTGCGTTACGAGTAGGGGGGCGGGTTAACACGCCCCCGGGTTGGCATTGGGTTTTGCATTTTGGCGCCGCGGAAAACCGAGGCCGAAAAACCCAAGACCACACCGGGATGGTGGTGAACGCCGGCCCCTACGGTGAACTATGCTGAATGGGATTTTGCAGGATCTGAAATATGCGGCGAGGATGCTGCGAAAAGCGCCTGGATTTACGGCGATTGCCATTCTTACTCTGGCGCTGGGGATTGGCGCGAATACCGCGGTCTTCACGGTTGTCAACAGCATCCTGCTGCGGCCGCTTTCATATCCTGATTCCGATCGCTTGGCGAATCTACGCACGATCCTGCCCTACTTTCCGGAGTTTCGTCTCGGCGATTCATCGGCGAATTTCAATGACATCCGCGCGCAGAATCACGTCTTCGACAGGACTGCCATTTTCCGCGAGTGGCCGGTGAATCTTTCCGGCGATGGGAAGCCTGAGGAAGAAGATACAGTGCGCGCGACTCCCGATTTTTTTCCTTTGCTCGGAGCTGCGCCCGCGCGCGGACGCCTCTTCACTGACGAAGAATTGGCGCCCGGTAAGGATGGCGTAGCGATTCTGAGCGACGCACTCTGGCGCAGCCGCTTCGGCGCCGATCCGAAAGTGATTGGGCGGACGATTCGCCTCGATGCGAAGCCCTACACGATCATCGGCGTAATGGCGCCGGGATTCCGCTTCAATGAATCGAAAATCTATGTGCCGCTGGCGCTCGCGCCCAAAGATCGCGATGACCGCAACATGCACGCCTACTCAGTTCTGGTGACGCTGAAACGCGGCGTCTCGTTGAAGAAAGCGCAAGCGGAAATGGATTCATTCGCTGCGACTTTAAGCCGGCAGTATCCGGACTCCGATCAAGGCATCAAGTTCGCTCTCAATTCGCTGCAAGAGGACTCGGTTGGGAATTCGCGGCTGGCTTTGCTGGTGCTGATGGGCGCGGTGGTGCTGGTGCTGCTGATTGGCTGCGCCAACGTGGGCAGCCTGGCGCTGGCCCGAAGTTTGGCGCGGCAGAAAGAAGTTGCCGTGCGCTCAGCGCTGGGCGCGAGCCGCGGGCGGATTGTGCGGCAATTTCTGGTGGAAAGCTTGTTGCTCGCGCTGATCGGCGGCGCGGTGGGATGGATGCTGGGGATGTACGGCGTGGATGCGTTCCGGCATCTGGCGCCGGCGGATACGCCGCGGCTCGAGGATCTAAAGATGGACCGGCTGGTCTTCATCTTCACGCTGGGCGTATCGGTGCTGGCGTCCGTGCTTTTCGGGCTTGCCCCCGCGCTGCAGAGTTCGCGTACGAATGTGGGCGGAGCACTGAAGGAATCGGGGCCGTTCGGTTTGACGGGAACGCGCAGCAGCCAGCGGATGCGCAGCGGATTAGTGATGTTGGAAGTAAGTCTCGCGCTGATCTTGCTGGCCAGTTCGGTGCTGCTGATAAAGAGCTTCGTGCGCTTGACGCATGTTGAACCGGGATTCCGGACCGATCATCTCCTGACGGGACGCGTAGCGCTGCCGCAAACGAAGTATGCGACGCCGGAATCGAAGGCGGCTTTCCTGGCTGAACTTATGGAGCGTATGAATTCTTTGCCGGCGGAAGGCGTGGCAGCATCCGGCGCGCAGGTCCTCGGCGGCAGCATGATGCTTTCCACAATGGACGTGGAGGGCGCCGCGAAAGATGCTTCCGGCAACAGCCCCAGCTTTGAAACACAGAACGTGACGCGCGGTTACTTCTCGACGCTTCAGATACCGCTTGTGCGCGGACGGGACTTTTCTGCGGGAGATACTGCAAAATCTGCCGGCGTCGCGATCGTAAACGAATCGTTCGCGCGCCGCAATTGGCCCACAACGGATGCGATCGGAAAGCGCATCAACACCAACACGGATCCGAAGGACAAACCCGCGTGGAGCGAAGTAATCGGAATCGTGAAAGACGTCCGCGACGTCAGCCTGAGCGCGCCGGCTCGCCCGGAGATCTATTTTCCGGCGACACAGAGTTTTTCGGATGACGTCGCAATATTCATACGCACGAAATCGGACCCGCACGCTCTGATGCCTGCATTGCGCGCGTTGGTGCAGTCGATTGATCCCGATATGCCGATCACGCATGCCGGCACGATGGAAGAATCGATTCACAAGTGGTCCACGACGCCGCGCTTTCGATCGATTCTGCTGGGCGTGTTTGCGGGATTGGGATTGCTGCTGGCGCTGATCGGGATTTATGGCGTGATTACCATCAACGTGGCGCAGCAGACGCGCGAGATCGGAGTTCGCATGGCGCTGGGCGCGCAGCCCGGCGACGTGATGCGCATGATGCTGCGGCGCGGCCTGATGTGGGTCGCGGCCGGCGCCGCCGCGGGATTGGTGGGCGCGCTCGGCGCGACGCGGCTCCTGGGAAGCTTGTTGTTTGAAGTGAAGGCCACGGATCCGCTTTCGTTTGCGATTGCGACGGGGCTGCTGATTGCGGGGGCGCTAGCCGCATGTTACGTGCCGGCCCGCCGCGCCATGCGCGTAGATCCCATGGTGGCGCTGCGCTACGAGTAGGGGAGGGTCTTCAGACCCTGCCGCAGTTCGGCCCTGATGGTACGCGTGAGGATCAGCGCGATCGAGTTAATGGCGCGATCGTGCACGAAGAGGCCCGGCTAAAGCGCGGGCCCTACGATTGGAGCAAACCTTTACGGATTGAGCGTGGGGACATGATGGGTGGCGCGTGGGAGCGATCTTGAGTGGACTGATGCAAGACGTGAGATTTGCGCTGCGGATGCTGCGGAAGTCGCCTGGATTTGCGGCTACGGCGATTTTTACTCTGGCGCTGGGGATTGGGGCGAATACGGCGATCTTTAGCGTGGTGCAGCGCGTGCTGCTGCGGCCGCTTCCTTATCCGCACGCTGAAAATCTCGTGCAGATTTCGAACAGCTACAAACCGGTTTGGCCGCAACTTGGATTGTCGCCGGGGGATTATTCGGACTGGCGGCAGCAGGCGCGCAGCTTTTCGGAGATGGGCGCGTATGTGGCGATCTCGGCGGGATTCAATATGACCGGCGAGGGTGCCACCGAGCGAATTCAGGCCTGCTATTCGACGGCGGAATTGTTTCCGTTGCTGGCAGTTCGCGCGGCGTTGGGGCGGACATTTGCTTCTGAGGAGGACAAGACCGGCAGCGCGCCGGTGGCTTTGCTGAGCCACCGTTTTTGGCTCAGCCATTTCGGCGGCGATGCGAATGCGATTGGGCGCACGATCACGCTGGATGGCCAGCGCTACACGATGGTCGGCGTTCTGCCCGGCGATTTTCAACTGGAAACTTGGCCCGATATTTGGCTGCCGAGCGGGCAGTATCCCGATGATCTCACCGGGCGCGTCCATCATCCTTTTACCGTGCTGGCACGGTTGCGGCCCGGCGTTAGGGTCGCACAAGGGCAATCGGAAATTGAATCCCTGAATCGCCACGAGCTCGAGGCCTTTCCGGATACGCACAAAAATTTTGGTGTGCTGGTGCAGCGATTCGAGGATCCCTCGGCGGTGAAACTTCGCCGGACGCTGCTGGTGTTGTTCGGCGCGGTTGGACTGGTGCTGCTGATCGCGTGCGCCAACATCGTGAATCTGGTGCTGGCGCGGAATACCAGCCGCGAGCGGGAGATTGCGCTGCGCACCGCGCTGGGCGCGAATCGCTGGCGCATGGTCCGGCAACTGGTGACGGAAAGCGTGCTGCTTTCGTTCATCGGCGGGGTGCTCGGAGTGCTTTTGGCCAGCGTGGGGATTGAAGCTTTGACGGCAATGCTTCCGGCGGATCTGGCGGTTGTGCATGACGTGACGTTAAACGGCGCTGTGCTCGCGTTTACGGTCGGCGTTTGCGTGCTCACCGGTGTGGCCTGCGGATTGTTGCCCGCCTTGCAGACGCTGCGCGCCGATCTGGGCAGCGTGATCAAGCAGGGGACGAAGAGCTCGAGCGGATTTGGAAGCCGCCGCGCGCATGACTTTCTGGTGATTTCGGAAATTGCGATGGCATTGCTGACGTTGATTGGAGCTGGATTGCTGTTGCGCAGCTTTCATCGCCTGCTCAGCGTCAGCCCGGGATTTGCACACCGACCATGTGTTGACCATGCTGATTCCGCAAGCGGCGATTCCGCCGGCGCAGTTAAACCAGCTATCGAACGACCAGCAACTTGAATTGGGCCGCAAGCAATCGCTGCAATTCGAGGAGTTGGCCGCGAGAATTGAGGCGCTGCCGGGAGTGAAGCACGCCGGCGGAATCGACGTGCTGCCACTGGCCTCGGCTTTGAAGCAAGCCTCGCGATTCGTGATCGAAGGGCGGCCCGTTCCTGAAGCAGGCGCACGTCCTGTGGCGCAGATTCGCTCGGTGAGCCTGGGCTATTTCACAGCGGTTGATATTCCACTTCTTCAAGGCCGGCTATTCAACCAAGCGGATTGGGCGCAGCAGAATGTCATCGTGGTGAATCAATCGCTGGCGCGGCGCTATTGGCCAAACGGAGATGCGCTTGGCAAGCGCATCAATGTTTGTTCGCTTGCGCCCCAACCTTGCTGGTTTTCGATCATCGGGATTGTCGGCGATGTGCATCAATTCGGCCTCGATGCCGAGCCGACCCTCGACGCTTATTTCAGCGGCGGCTGGACGCCATATCTCGTGATTCGCACCGCGGCTGATCCTTCGGCGCTGGCGATTGCGGCTACGGACGCGGTGCATAAATTCGATCCGAATCTTCCCGTCGCGCACGTGTTGACCATGGACGAACTGCTTTCGGATTCGGTGGCGCCGCGGCGATTTGCGGCGGTTCTGATCGGCACTTTTGCCGGGCTGGCGCTGCTGCTGGCCGCCGTCGGGATTTATGGCGTGACGAGTTACACCGTGAATCAGCGCACGCAGGAAATCGGCATTCGCATGGCGCTGGGTGCGCAGCCCGCCAACGTCCGCGGCTTGATTCTCGGACGCACGATGAAGCTGGCAGCAGCCGGGCTCGCGCTCGGCCTAGCCGGCGCGTTCGTAGTCACCCGATATCTCGGAAGCCTGCTCTACGAGGTGCGCGCCTCCGATCCGGCGACGTTCATCGTCGTGAGCGTGGTGCTGGCCGCGGCCGCGTTAGCCGCCTGCTTGATTCCGGCGCGGCGGGCGATGCGCGTCGATCCGATGGTGGCGTTGAGATACGAGTGAGCATGGATGGAGCGATGGCATTGAGGTCGGCATGATTTGCGGCGATGCGGAAGATGCCCGGCTAAAGGGGTTGCGGAAAAAAGGCGAAATGTTGTCGTTCTGAGGAGTCCGCCGTTGTGCGGAGCTTTGATTTTGCAGTGAGGTCGTCGGAGGGCGCAGCAAGCCGGCGCCCCTACGAAAGCAAAGGCAGATGCGGATCCCTCGCTTCGCTTGGAGGCATCGATGGGCAATGTGATGCAGGACATTCGCTACGCGCTGCGGATGCTGCGCAAATCGCAAGGTTTCACCATCGTGGCGATTCTCACGCTGGCGATCGGCATTGGCGCGAGCACGGCAATCTTCTCTTTGCTCGATCAAATTCTTCTGCGGCGCTTGCCGGTGCAGAAGCCAGAACAACTCGTCGTGCTGCGCTCGCCCGGCGACATATCTGGCAGCCGCTGGGCCGACGGCGGCCCGGAGGGCCAGACATTTTCCTATCCGATGTTCAAGGCGCTGCGGGAGAAGAACGAGGCGCTGACCGGTCTGTTAGCGCGATACGTCACGAGCGTGAGCGTTTCGTACCAGGGCGACACGGAACTGGCCGAGTGCGAACTCATTTCTGGAAATTATTTCGAAGTGCTTGGCGTCCGGCCGGCGCTCGGGCGCGTCTTCTCGATGAATGATGAGCAGGCGCCGGGAGCGAATCCCGTCGTGGTTTTGAGCTACGGCTATTGGCAGCGGCATTTCGGCGCCAATCCACAAGTTCTGAATCAATCGGTACCGATCAATGGAACGCCGATGACCATCGTCGGTGTCGCGCAGGCTGGATTCAAAGGCGTACAGGCGGGGCAAGCGCCGGATGTTTTTATTCCGCTCACGATGACGGCGCAGGCGATCCCAAACGAGTGGGAGCTCAAAGCGTGGGACAACTATTGGCTTCCGCTGATCGGCCGGATGAAGCCGGGGATGTCGATGAAGCAGGCGGAGGCGTCGCTGCAGGTGACTTATCACGCGTTGGTGGAGGAACAAGCTAAGCAGACCACCAAGTGGGCATCGGAGACGCGGCGTCAGCAATTCGTGGATCGCAAGCTACTGTTGATGCCCGGCTCGCAGGGGCGGCCTACATTGCAGAACGACGCGCAAGCGCCGCTGCTGGCGCTCGGGGGCATGGTGATTTTGGTGCTGCTGATCGTGTGCACGAACGTGGCGAGCCTGTTGATGGCGCGCGGGGCATCGCGCAGCCGCGAGTACGCGATTCGGCGAGCGCTAGGCGCGGAGCGAGGCCGGTTGGTGCGCGCCGTGTTGATTGAAAGCTTGATTCTGTCGCTGGCCGGAGGGCTGGCTGGGCTGCTCGTCGCGGTGTGGGGCATCGACACGCTTACGAGCCTTGCGATGAACACGGGGAGCGTCGAGGGGCTCTCCGCAACGCTTGATCCGCGGATTTTGACTTTCAATTTCGCGGTCGCCGTGGGCGTTGGAATACTTTTCGGGATCGCTCCTGCGCTGCGATTTTCCAGCAGCGATTTGAACGTGGTGTTGCGGGATCAGGATCGCAGCTCAACGTCAGGGGCAGGCCACGTGCGAATTCGCAAAGTGTTCGTGGCCGCGCAGATGGCGCTCACGGTGCTGTTACTGAGCGGCGCGGCGCTGATGACACAGACGCTCTGGAACCTGCGAAAAGTGGACTTGGGAATGAAGATTGATCACGTAATGCAGTTCACGGTGTCGCCGTCGCTGAACGGCTATACGCCGGCGCGCACGGCGGCGTTCACGAATCAGCTTACCGATGCGCTGGCGGCGCTTCCCGGCGTTCAAGGAGCGAGCGCAGCGCAAATCGCGTTGCTGATCGGCTCGGACAACAATGGAGGTGTAGAAATTGAAGGCAAGGTACGCAACGGAGACCCTGAAGAGCAGCGCGTGAGCCGGGACCGGGTGGCCCCGAAGTTCTTCTCAACTTTGAGCGTGCCGTTGCTGGCGGGGCGGGAATTTTCGGCGAGCGATACGCTGGACAGCCCGAAGGTCGCGATCGTCAATGAGACGTTTGTGCGGAAATATCTGGCGGACCGGAATCCCGTCGGCGCGCGATTCGGATTTGGAACCGGCAACGGAGTGAAGACCGACGTCGAAATCGTGGGAGTGGTGAAAGATGAGAAGTACGCGAACGTGCGGGAAGACAAGAGAGCGTTCGTGTTTTCGCCGATG
Organism: uncultured Acidobacteriota bacterium; assembly: GCA_963841235.1. GTDB lineage: Bacteria > Acidobacteriota > Terriglobia > Acidiferrales > UBA7541 > Palsa-147. Next base: position 285,504 of record CAWJBU010000012.1, read on the forward strand.
GTTCAGGATAAGACACTCGGCGAAGCGACATTTTACGTTCGAACATCGCAGGCGCCGGAATCGCTCTCCAGCGTGATTCGCGACACGGTGCGGAAAATCGATCCTTCGCTGCCGACTGCGCACATGAAGACCGAAGAAACGGTCGTGAGCGAGGACCTGGCCGGCGAAACGATCGTGGCGGGAATGTCGCTGACGTTTGGATTGGTGGCGGCGCTGCTCGGGTGCGTAGGAATTTACGGAGTGCTGGCGTTCTTGGTGGTGCAGAGGACGCGCGAGATCGGAATACGGATTGCGCTGGGCGCGATGCAAGGTGACATACGGCGATTGGTGTTGCGCGAGGCGGTGGTGCTTGTGGCGATTGGAGTAGCGATTGGGGTGCCGGCTGCATATGGGCTTGGACGGTTGATGGATTCGATGCTGTACGGAGTGAGCGCGGGACAGCCGCTGACGCTTCTGGCGGGGCCGGCGTTGATGGCAGTGGTGGCGCTGGCGGCGGCTTACATACCGGCGCGGAGAGCGACGCGGGTGGATCCGATGGTGGCGCTGAGATACGAATAGCCAGGGTCGAAGGGCGCGTCAATTTTTTGGCAACGGCATAGAGATTTGCCGGGCACCTCTAAGACAGCAAAAGTAAAGGCAAGGGCGAAGGCAATTTCAAATTTCAGATCAGTACTGTCCCATCATAAGTTGAACAGATTCAGTTGCGTACGCGGATCGCCATCGTCGAGGTTGTCGGCGATGTGAGAAAACCCTGATAAAAGCGGGGTTTTCTCGAAAAGAGTGATGCTGAGAACTTGCAGGATTTTGTAGAGACTCAGGTCCAGTTGCGTCTCTTTTTTGATGATGGCCACGAGCACGTAGATGGTGATGGCCACCCAGATTTGCGTCTTCACCGCATTCTCCGAAGTGCCGAAGAAGGCCTTGATATGAAGATGTTGTTTGATCCAGCGAAAAAACAACTCCACACGCCAGCGAGCGCGATACAGTTCGGCAATGGTGAGTGCGGGAAGCAGGAAGTTGTTGGTCAGAAAAACCAGACGCATCTCTTTCTCGGCATCGAAGTAGTGGATGCGGCGCAGCGGATCGGGATACAGACGCGCCGTCTTCGGGCCGGTGAGTTGAATGGTCTGATCCGCCCGCAGTCCCGTGGCATGGCACACCGGCCGCCAGTCGCGTCGCCAGCACTTTGTCGTTTGCCGGGCACGGGTGATGAAGAAAGCGCAGCCTTGTTTGAGCACGTACAGACGGGCGAAGTCCAAATAGCCGCGGTCGAGCAGATAAAAAGCGCCGGCCTCGGGCAGCAGTTCGTCGAGGATGTTGATGTCGTGCACCGCGCCGCTGGTCACATAAACATTGGTCGGAATGCTGCCGCGCAGATCGAGCAGCGTATGCACTTTGACGGCACTCTTGCGGCGGCGGAACTGCGCCCAGGGAAACATGGCCAAACACAAATCGATGGTGGTGGAATCCAGAGCATAGATGGTCTGATCCAACTCCACGCCGAACGGTTCGTCGCGATACAACGCGCGAGCCTTGGCGATGAGCACGCGCGCGAAATCGGCAAAGATCCGCCAGTCGCGAGTTTCGTTGGCGTGTGCCAGCGTGTTGCGGGAAATGCGGCCGCGGAAACCCAGGTGATAAAGCTTCGCGTGTTGCGAGCGCAGACACGCTTCGATGTCTCGCAAACTTTCGCGCCCGGCGAGTTGCGCGAAGGCCAAGCAGAGAAACTGATCCCAGCACGAGAAACTCTGCACCTTGTACTCGCCCCGGTAACGTTGAACGCAACGGCGAAAATCCGGCAGCGGAAGAAAATCCATCACCTGCGCAAAGATCGTTCGGCCACTGTTCATACACCATTCCCTCCGACGCTCCGGAATGGCAGTAGCGTAGCCGGAAATTCAAATCGATTTCGCTCCTTTTCACGCTCAAATCCCGCATTCGCAGCAACTTATGGCACATTCCGATTTCAACGTTGGGACAGCACTGATTTCAGATTTGAAATTTCAAAGTAAGGAAACGGCAAATACAGATCGCTCATCCCTGAAGGGGATTCGGGAAACAGATGACGAGGATTAACGACTGGTGCGGGGCGGGATCGAGACCGCGGCGCGATCGTGCATGAAGAGGCCCGCCAAGATTCTGGCGGGCAGGCCCGGCTAAAGACCGGGGCCTACGTTTGGAGATGCGGAGGGACGAATGGGTGCGGTGATTCAGGATGTGAAATATGCCTGGCGGATGCTGCGGAAATCGCCGGGATTCACGATCGTGGTGGTGCTGACGCTGGCGCTGGGCATCGGCGCGAATACGGCGATTTTCAGCATGGTGGATTCGTTTCTGCTGCGGCCTTTGCCGGTGAAGGAAGGCGACCGGCTCGTGGTGCTGGCGTTTCAGCAGGGCAAAGGGCCGCTGCAAAACCAGGTTTCGGTACCTGAATATCGCGATTTGGCTGCGCAGAGCGGCGGAGTGTTCGACGGAGTATTCGGCTACGAGTTTGGGCTGGATGGATTGAGCGTCAACGGCAAGGCCCAGCGGGTTTTGACCAATTACGTCACCGGAAATTTCTTTTCAACGCTGGGAATCAAGCCTGCTCTCGGAAGATTCATCCTGCCCGGCGAAGGGGAAAGTGTTGGCGCCGATCCGGTGATGGTGTTGGGTTACGCGTATTGGAAAGAACATTTCGGAGGAGCGCCGGACGTCGTGGGCCAGAAAGTTTCCGTGAATGGCCGGCCGGTAACAATCGTGGGTGTTGCGCCGGAGGGATTCACCGGCATGTTCTCGCTAGCGTCAGCGCAGGGGTACCTGCCGCTGGGGATGGCGACAACCGAGAATCCACCCGACTTCATGACCAACCGCGGGGATCGCAATATGGCTGTACTGGCGCGGCTGCGGCCGGGCATCGGCATCAAGGAAGCGGATTCATCGCTCGGGGTGATTGCGCAACGCTTTTCGCAGGACCATCCGGAAGTCGAAAAAGACATGAGCATCCAGGCATTCCCGGAGATGCGTTCGCGCCCGAATCCTGATCCGAACAACACCATGCTGCTGATCTCCGCAATGTTCCTCGGGCTGGCGACGATCGTGCTGGTGCTGGCGTGCGTGAATGTGGCGAACATTCTTCTCGTGCGGGCCACGATTCGCGAACGTGAAATGGCCATTCGCGCGGCGCTCGGCGCGGCGAGAGGCCGGCTGATGCGGCAGTTGCTTACGGAGAGCGTGCTGCTCGCCGTGCTGGGAGGCGCAGCAGGGATCTTGCTCGGGGCGTGGGGAAGCGCGGCGGTCGGCTCGATTCAGATCGGCGTTGATCTTCCCGTGCATCTCGATTTCAGCCTGGATTGGCGCATCTTCATATTCGCGTTCGCCGCCGCGCTTGTTTACGGGCTTGATCGTCGGCGCTGTCCCGGCAATTCGCATCTCGCGCGGCAATTTGAGCACGATCCTGCACGAGGGCGGACGCAGCGTTGCCGGAGGGCGGCAGCGATTGCGGAGCGTGCTGGTGGGGGCGCAAGTGGCGGGCTCGCTGATGCTGCTGATCATTGCGGGGTTATTTGCGCGCAGCTTGCAGAAGGCGCAGAAGACCGATCTCGGATTCCGTCCGGAAGGCGTCGTCAATCTCAGCATGGATCCGGCTGAAATTGGTTACAGCGATGCGCGCGGCTTGGAGTTCTTCAAGACTATGCTGGATCGCGTGCGGGAGCTTCCGGGCGTGGAGTCGGCTAGCCTGACCAGCGCGGTGCCGATGGGTTACTTCAACAATACGGACACGCTCACCATCGATGGATTCGAGCCGCCGGCGGGCCAGGCCGCGCCGTTTGCATTTTACGGCGTGATCTCGCCGGACTACTTCCGCACGCTGCAGATACCGCTGCTGCGCGGCAGGACATTCACGGACGCGGACAGCTTAACGGCGCCCTACGTGGCCATCGTGAACGAAACGATGGTGCAGCGCTACTGGCACGATGTGGATCCGATCGGGCGGCACTTCCGGTTGGCGGGAGATGCGAGCCATGTGGTGGAGATTGTCGGCGTAGCAAAGAATTCGCGATACAACGGAGGAACGGGCACAATCGGGGCCTGCTTTTATCTACCACTCGCCCAGCATTACGCCGGCAATTCTCTAACGACGCTGCAAGTGAAGTCGGCGGCTCCGCCGGCGCAAATGATCCGGGAGACGGAACAATTGATCAGTAGGCTCGCGCCCGACTTGCCGGTTTTCGACGTTAGGACGATGACGGAAGCGCTCGACACGCTTAACGGGCTTCTCATTTTCAAGATCGGCGCAGGGCTGGCCGCGACGATGGGATTCCTCGGATTGATTCTTGCGGTGGTGGGCGTTTACGGCGTGATTTCCTATGCTGCCAGCCAGAAAACGCATGAGATCGGGATTCGCATGGCGCTTGGGGCGCGGCCGGCGGACATTTTGAGGATGGTGTTCGGAGAAGGGCTGCTGATCGTCGGAATTGGGATCATCGCGGGGCTGCTGGCCGCGTTTGCATTTGCGCGGCTGGTGGGCGATTTCATCGCGGTGAGCACGACCGATCCGGCGACTTACGTGGCAGTGACGATAGTGCTCGCGAGCGTGGCGCTTGCTGCCTGCTGGATACCGGCGCGGCGTTCGATGCGCGTGGATCCTGTGGTAGCGCTGCGGCATGAGTGATCCGGGAAGGGCGTGCATGAAGAGGCCCGGCTAAAGCGCGGGCCCTACGTTCGGAGATACGGAGGCACGAATGGGCTCGGTGATGCAGGATGTTCGATATGCGTTGCGGATGTTGCGGAAGGCGCCGGGATTTACGATCGTCGCGGTGCTGACGCTGGCGCTGGGGATTGGGGCGAATACCGCGATCTTCTCCGTCGTGAATGCTGTGCTGCTTCGGCCACTCGGCTTTGCACATCCTGAACAGCTCTTCGACGTCGGCCAGGAATCGAAACATGGATTCGAGACATTGAGTCCGGGCGACTACCTCGATATCGCGGCGCAGAGTCATGCGTTTGAGCAATTCGCGGCGTACCGCGAGGCTAGCCTGACTCTCACGGGCGCAGGGACGCCGGAAAAAATCTCCGGAGTGGTGACGACGCCGAATTTGATATCGCTTTTGGGCGTGGCGCCGCGCGTGGGTCACGGGTTTTTGACCGGACCAGATGCAGCTACCAGCGACAGACAGGTGGTGTTGAGCTACGCGCTTTGGCAGCGCCGCTTCGGCGCCAGTCCGGGGATCATCGGCACGACGATCTCGATTGACCGTGAAGCATTCACTGTCGAGGGAGTAATGCCGCCTGAATTTGCGTTTCCGCCTGAGGCTGAATTGTGGGTGACGCCGCGCGCGGGATATCCGGTGCCGGAACACCCGCTGGAACCCGACCAGAATCCCGCACAATCGCGAGGGATTCACTATCTCGACCAAGTGGCGCGATTGAAGCCAGGAGTCACGGTGGAGGAGGCGCGAGCAGATGTTGATGTCGTGATGCAACAAATTGTAAACGCGCATCCGGAGTCGGATTTGAGCGGAGCGCACGCTTGGTTTCAGGCGCTGCAGGAATCGCAAGTCGAAGATGCGAGGCCGGCGCTAGTTGCGCTGCTGGGTGCCGTCGGATTAGTCCTGCTGATTGCGTGTGCAAACGTAGCGAATCTGCTGCTGGCGCGCGGAACAGCGCGCAGCAAGGAATTTGCGGTGCGCACGGCGCTAGGGGCGGGACGAGCGCGGCTCGCGAGGCAGCTGATTACGGAGAGCGGATTGCTGGTCACGCTGGCGGCGGGCGCGGGGATTCTTTTGGCGATATGGGGCGTTGGCCCGCTCAGGTCATTTCTCGCGGCGACGGTCGGCTGGCTGCCGGTCGTTCATCCGGACACGCGCGTGCTCGGATTTACTTCGGCACTCTGCGTAGTCGCGTGCGTTGCGTTTGGAATTTGGCCGGCGTTGCAGGCATCGCGGCTTGATCCGAATCACGTCCTGAAAGAAGGTGGAAGAGGGACGCAACCCGCCAGGCGCAGCGGCCAGAACTTGCTGGTAATCGTCGAGACGGCGCTAGCGCTCGTTCTACTCGTCGGCGCAGGCCTTTTGCTGAAGAGTTTCTCCAAGCTGGTTTCCGTGGACGAAGGATTTCGAACCGATCACATCCTTACGGCGGGACTTTCGCTCGCGCCGTCGAATTATCCGACGCCGGAATCGCGCGCGCGGTTCGCCGGAAATATTCTGCGGAACTTACAAGCGTTGCCGGGAGTGCGCAGCGCCAGCGTGGTCTCGAGGCTCCCGCTCAATCGGGGCTACAGTTCGCGCAGCTTCGCGATCGACGGGCGCAGCTATTCTCCGGGACATAGCTCAGAGTTTGATCCGGCGGCCTACGTGACGGCGAGCCCGGATTATTTTGCGTCGCTGGGAATTCCGCTGCTCGAGGGGCGCACTTTTTCGGATGCGGACAGTGCAAGCGCGCCGCCCGTTGCCATCGTCAACCGCGCTATGGCGGCGCTGTATTGGCCGAATCAGAATCCGCTGGGGCAGCGGCTGAAGATCGGCTCGTACGACGACAAGGGGCCGTGGATGATGATCGTCGGCGTCGTTGGAGACGTGCACCAACACTCCCTTAGCGAGCCGCCTGACCCAATGTTTTACGCGCCGTATGCGCAGGATCCGTGGACTTTCATGACCGTCGCCGTGCGGACCGCTAGCCCGCCTGCGAGCGCCGCGGCGGGGCTGGTCAGCGCGATCCGGAGCGTTGATTCCGAGGAAGCTGTGGATCACATACGGACGATGGAAGATGTGGTGTCGCTATCGGTGGCGCCAAAGCGGTCTTTGGTCGACGCTCATCGCCGCGTTCTCTGGCGTGGCGCTGCTACTGGCGGGAGTCGGCGTCTTCGGGGTCGTATCATTCAGCGTCGGGACAGCGAACTCACGAAATCGGCATTCGGCTGGCGCTGGGAGCGTCGCCAGCGCAAGTGCTGCGCTCCGTGTTGTTCGAAGGATTGCGGCTGGCAGCGATCGGCATCGCGCTGGGTGCCTTGGGAACGCTGGCTTTGCGGGGGACTCTTGCGCATCTCCTGTTCGCCGTGAGTCCGGCGGACGCTTCGACGTTCCTGGCGGTGGGCGCGTTGCTGATTGCGACGGTGCTGGTAGCGTGCTGGATTCCGGCGCGGCGGGCGACGCGGGTGGACCCGATGGTGGCGCTGCGGTACGAGTGAAGAGCCTGACGATTGGGCTGCGATCCGTGATGTCCGATTTTGGGACGAGGGTATCCCGCAACTGGGCAAAAGTTGCGCATTCTCACTGCTAACCGTTCTCTAATCAACACATAACAAGACATTTAAACGAAGTTGCAGCTGGTACTCAGAGTGCCGTTCAGATGTGCGACCTGGTGGCGAGCATCCATCCGCTTGGTTGGGTCGACTGACCAGAATGGCCTCACAAAGCCAACCGATTATCGAAGAAGAGCGAGGAATCATCCCCAGGATTCTGATAGCGGACGACCAGCCGGACGTGGTGGAAGCCTTGCGGCTGCTTTTGAAGACGCAGGGATACGACACGGAATCGGCGAACTCGCCTGCGAGCATTCTTTCGGCGCTGGAGGCCCGCGAGTTTGATCTGCTGCTGATGGATCTGAACTATGCGCGGGACACCACTTCGGGGCGCGAAGGGCTCGATCTGCTCGAGCGTATCCAGTCGCGCGAGGCCTATCCGCCGATCGTGGTGATGACCGGTTGGGCGACGGTGGGGCTGGCTGTGCAGGCGATGCAGCGCGGCGTGGGCGATTTTGTGGAGAAGCCGTGGGTGAATTCGCGGTTGATCGAAATTCTCGAAAAGCAGATCGCGCTGGGCCGCGAGCGGCGCGAGATGAAGCGCCACGAACGCGAGAACGAGCTGGAGCGCATCGGGTTCTCGGAGAAACTGCGGCTGCAAGAGCAGGAGATGTCCGAGGCGCTCAGCATTCAGATGCGCCTGCTGCCCGCGGAAATCCCGCAAGCGCCGGGATACGAGATCGCGGCGGACTGGCGCCCGGCGCGAATTGTGGGCGGAGATTATTACGACGTGCTGCGATTCGATGAGAACACGCTGGGATTCTGCATCGCCGATGTGGCGGGGAAAGGAATGCCGGCGGCGCTGCTGATGTCGAATTTGCAGGCGGCGGTGCGAGGGTTGGCGTCCCCGAGCGTATCTCCCGGGGAACTCTGCGAGGCGATCAACCGGTTGCTTTGCCGGAGCATCGGCGGCGACCGCTTCATCACGTTTTTCTACGCGGTGCTGGATATTCCGACCGGCCGGCTGCGCTACACGAATGCGGGCCATCCGACCCCGCTGGTTATACGGCGGGACGGATCGCACGAAGCGCTGTGCGACGGCGGGAGCGTGCTTGGCGTGTTCGTCGGCGCGGAGTTCCAGAGTGGCGAGATTCAGTTGAGTTCGGGGGACCGCGTTGTGCTGTTCACCGACGGATTGCTGGAGGCCCACGACGGAGCGGGCGACGAATTCGGCACGCAGCGAATTCTGGCGGAGGGGCTCTCGCTCCGTCACAGCGACGCTGCTGCCGTGCTCAACGGAATCTTTGAGAGGGTTCGCGAATTCGGCGGACGTGAATTTGAGGACGATGCGACGCTGCTCGTACTCGCGGTGAGCGGCGCCGCTGGATTGGATGATGCGGCGCGCGTGTGAAGGTCAATGGGGCGTAGGGAAAGTAGGGCCGGAACGTGGGGAGTTTATTTGAAGACTTGAAGTATGCGCTGCGAACGCTGGGGCGGAGCCGCGGTTTCACGATCGTCGCCATACTTACGCTCGCGCTTGGCATTGGCGCGAATACGGCGATCTTTTCGATCGTGAACGCGGTGCTGTTGCGGCCGCTTCCTTTCCAACATCCCGAGCAACTCGTCCGCGTGTTTGACGATCTGAACGGCGCGAACGCGAAGGATGCGGGGATGTCCGTGCCGGAGTTCTACGATTTGCGCGACCGCTCGGGCGTGTTTGAGGACATGAGCGTGCTGTGGCCCGTGAGCGCAGCGCTGGTGGGCGGAGATCATCCGGAACGTATCGAATTGTTGGCTACGAGCCCTGATTACTTTCAGATTCTCGGCGCACAGCCGGCGATTGGGCGCGTTTATGGGCCGCAGGACGCACAGGAGGGCTTTAGCGATCCGGTGGTGATCAGCGACGGGCTGTGGAAGCGCCAGTTCGGGGGCGATCCGGGCGTTCTTGGGCGCCGCGTGCACATGGACACCGATCCCTACACAATCGTGGGCGTGATGGCGCCGGATTTCCGCCACCCGGGGAAGACGCTGGAAGGTGAAGTGGAGATGTGGGCGGCCGCGGGTTTTACGAACGATCCGTTTCCGCATCCTCCGGTGCGCGCGTTCAGTTTTTTGCCTGGAGCGATGGGCCGGCTGAAGCCGGGCATGACCGTGCAGCAGGCGCAGTCGAAGCTCGATGCCTTCGTCGAGCAACTGCGGCAGACTTACCCCAAAGAATATCCCGCGGCGTCGCGCTGGTCGGTGCGATTGGAACGAGTACAGGAAAACTTGACGAGCAAAGTACGCCCGACGCTCATCGTGCTGATCGCGGCAGTCGGATGCGTGCTGTTGATCGCGTGCGTAAATATCGCGAGCTTGCTGCTGGCGCGTTCTTCGGGGCGGCTGCGCGAATTGGCGATTCGCCAGGCGCTTGGCGCGTCGCGGGCGCGGCTGATCCGGCAACTGCTGACAGAGAGCGTCGTGTTGTCGGTTCTCGGCGGTGTTGCGGCCATTGCGGTGCTGGCACTGACGCGCGAATCGCTGCTGGCGCTGATTCCCGCCGATTTGCCACGCCTGACCGAAGTCCACCTGGATGCACGCGTAATCGGCGTCGCGTTCCTGCTCTCGATTGGTACGGGGCTTCTCTTTGGGCTGGCGCCCGCTCTGCAGTCTTCGAGCGCCGATCCGAATCGCGATTTGAAAGAAGGCAGCCGCACGGGCGGGCGGAGCGCCCGGCGGAATCGCTTCCAAAATGCGCTGGTGTGCGGCGAAATCGCGCTGTCGCTCGTGCTCTTGACTGGCGCAGGCCTGCTGGTGCGCAGTTTCTGGAACATGCTGAGCGTCAATCCGGGATTTGAGCCCGACCGCCTCAGCGTCGGTCAAATCTGGATTCCCGTGCCGAACAATCCGCAGATGAATCCTTACCGGAAAACATCAGCCCGCGCGCAATTTGTGCGCGATGTGATTCGCGAACTCAGGCCGATTCCCGGAGTGAAGGAAGTCGCGCTGGGTGGAAATATTGGGCTCCCGTTCCTCGGCACGCGCTTCACGCTGCCGTTTGCAATTGCCGGCGAGTCGGAAGCGAGCGCGGCAAAGCTGGCTGCGCCGATCGATAACGTCACGCCGGCTTATTTCGAGACTTTGGGAATTCCGGTGCTGAGCGGGCGGGTCTTCACGGACGCGGACACGGATACAACCGACCGCGTGATCGTGGTCAACGAGACGTTCGCCAGAGAGCTTTCTCGGGTCTCGCGACCCACTGAGCACGCAAATTGTGATCGGAGCTCCGCCGGTAAACATCCGGATCGTGGGCGTCGTCGGAAACGTGCAAGTGGACGGGCTCGACGCGCCGGCTGCGCCTGAAATCTATTTCCCGATTTATCAGGGCGGGGGATTCGGAATGGTTGTCTATCTCCGGACGAATACGAATGCGGCGATTCGTGAAGCCGATGTCGCCGCCGCTGTGCACCGCGTGAATCCCGATCTTCCCGTCTTCGGTGTACGCACAATGGATCAGCTTCTCGGAGCATCGATGGCGCGGCGGCGATTCGCGCTCGCGCTGATGGGAATTTTTGCCGGCTTGGCGCTATTTTTGGCGGCGATGGGGATTTACGGGCTGATGGCTTATGCGGTGAGCCAGCGAACGCAGGAGCTGGGACTGCGCATCGCGCTGGGAGCGCAGCGGCGTGACATTGCTTTGCTGACGCTTCGACCGGGGATGATGCTGACGTTTCGCGGGGCTAGCGATCGGTATAGTGGGCGCAGCGATACTTACGCGCTGGATGGCGGCGCTGCTCTTCGGAGTCTCGCCGACCGATGCACTGACATTTGTGGGCGTGCCGGTAATTCTTGGCATCGTTGCGTTGGCGGCGTGTTACATCCCGGCGCGGCGGGCGATGAAAGTGGATCCGATCGTGGCGCTGAGATACGAGTAGTTCTAGAGGCTGGAGACTGGACGCTTGAGGCTGGAAGAGGCGAGCGATCTGGCGGACGGTGCGTTTGGCGCGATTCGGTTTCGTGGCGCGATCGTGCATAAAGATGCCGGTGCCGCGTGAAGGACCGGCGCTACATACGGCTCGTTCGGAAGCGGAGGAGAAGATGGGTGCGGTGATTCAGGATTTGAAATATGCGCTGCGTATGCTGCGGAAGTCGCCGGGGTTCACGGCGATTGCGGTGATTACGCTGGCGCTGGGCATCGGCGCGAACTCCGCCATCTTCTCGGTCGTAGATTCTGTGTTGTTGAAGCCTCTGCCATACCCAGAGCCGGATCGGCTGGTGGCCGTGAGCGGCCTGAACACCCGTGTTGGTGAAAAAGGACGCGCGCTGAGCTATCCCGACATCGAGGATTTGCAGAAGCAGAGCACGGTCCTTGAACATATCTCCGCTTATACGGATGCGACGGCCACAATTACCGGCGCGGGCGAGCCGCTGCACGTGCCGTCGGCGGTTGTGAGTGCCGAGGCATTTTCGGCGCTCGGAGTCATGCCTATTCTGGGCCGCAATTTCGCACCGGGCGAGGACCGGCCGGGAAATTACGTGGTGATCCTCAGCCATGAATTCTGGAAGAAGCAATTCGGCGGCGACGTGGGCGCAATCGGGCGGGCCATCGCTCTCGACGGCCGAAGCTACACGATTGTTGGAGTCATGCCGGCGGGGTTTGTGTTCCCGATCGATTCCGATCGGCCGCAAGTTTGGACCACGCTTTCTGCCACGGCCACTTCCGAAAACGGCGATAAGGCCATGACGGAAGAGCGCGGGGCGCACTTCCTCGCGAGCGTGGCGCGCCTGAGGCCGGGTGTCTCACTGGCGCAGGCGAACAGCGAACTCGATGCGATCGGCGGGCGGCTCGCGAAAGCGTATCCCGATACGAACACCAGTCTGAGCTTTCGTGCCGAACCGGCGCTGGATGCACTTGTAGGTGATTTGCGACCGCAGTTTCGCATTCTGTTCGGGGCGGTCGGGCTGGTGTTGCTGATAGGTTGCGCCAACGTGGCGAACTTGCTTTTGGCGCGCGCGACGTCTCGCCAGCGCGAATTCGCGATACGCGCGGCGCTGGGCGCCGGGCGCGGCCGGATAATCCGGCAACTTTTGATCGAGAGCGGAATCCTCGCGCTTGCGGGCGGCACGGTCGGGCTGTTGATCGCGACGTGGGGCTCATCATTTTTGGCGCATCTCGCAGGGAGCAGCATCCCTCGAGTGGCGGAGACGAGCCTGGATACGCGAGTGTTGGCGTTCACGCTGGCCGCGTCGATTGCGACCGCCATACTTTTCGGGATCGCTCCAGCGCTGCAGCTTTCGAAATTGGGAATCAGCGAGACGTTGAAAGAGGGCAGCCGCGGCGCGGGCCATGGCGCGCATCGCAATCACTTGCGCAACGCGCTGGTGGTAGCCGAGACGGCGCTGGCGGTGATTTTATTGAGCGGCGCGGGCCTGCTGATCCGGAGCCTGATGAGCCTGGAACACGTGAATCCGGGCTTCGATCCTCACGGAATAATCACCTTCAGCACGGAACTGCCCGACGCGCGCTATCCGAAGGCGGAAATGGCAGAGGCCTTTTACAGGCAGCTTCTCGAACGGGTGCGCGCTCTGCCGGGGGTGCAATCGGCGAGCGCTGTGATTCCGCTTCCGTTGAGCCAGTCGGTGATCCGCATCTCCTACGAGATTGAGGGCCGCGCTATTGCGAAAGCGGATCTGCCGGTGGCGCACATGCGGATCGCTTCAAACGATTATTTTTCCGTGATGCGGATTCCACTTGTGAAAGGCCGCGTGTTCACAGAAGCAGATCGTGTGGATTCGCCGCCGGTGGTCATCGTCAATAAGGCTCTCGCCGACAAGATATTTCCCGGCGAGAACCCCATCGGAAAACATATCAAGCCAGGCCTCGCGATAACCGGAGAGGCGAAGATGCGGGAAATCGTGGGGGTTGTCGGCGACGTGAAACACAGAGGACTTGACCGTCCGGACGATCCCGAGGCTTACATGCCCGAAGAGCAGATGGGAATCGGATTTATGTCGGGCGTGGTTAGAACGTCTGCGCCGGCGGCGAGCCTGGTGCCGGCGATACGCGAACAAGTGGCGTCGCTCGACAAGGACATTCCGGTTTACGACGTGAAGTCGATGGACGACTACGTCGCTGCGTCGGTGGCGCAGCCGCGGCTTGATTCGACGCTGCTCGGGATATTTGCGGGGCTTGCATTGGTGCTGGCGATGGTCGGGATTTATGGCGTGATGTCCTTCAGCGTGGAACAGCGCACGAATGAAATCGGTATACGCATGACTTTGGGTGCGCAGCGCCGGGATGTGCTGCGGCTCGTGTTGAGGCAAGGACTGTCGATCGCGACGATCGGCGTGGCGCTGGGAATTGCGGGCGCGCTGGGAACTTCGGGTTTGCTGAAGAGCCTGCTCTTCGGCGTTCGGCCCAGCGATCCAGCTACGCTGGCTGAGGTAGCTGTGCTGCTGGTGGGATGCGTGCTGGCCGCGTGCTACATCCCGGCTCGGCGCGCGATGCGCGTAGACCCAATCGTCGCTCTGCGATATGAATAAGACGCGAATTTATCCTCGATTGAAGGTGGGTGCGAATTGATTCGAATGGTTGACGTGGAAAAGTCTTACGAATCCGGCGCAGGAAAAACGTGGGTGCTCCGCCGGATTAGCCTGGATATCAAAGAGGGCGATTTCATTACCATTATGGGCCCATCGGGCGCGGGGAAATCCACGCTCATGGGCATCATCGGGATGCTTGATGGGGCCTGGAAGGGCGAATACTACCTGCTCGAGAACGCCGTCCATAAGCTCGACAACCGGCACCGCGTCGAGCTGCACAAGAAATACATTGGCTTTGTATTTCAGCAGTACCACCTGCTCGACAATTTGACTGTGGCGGAGAATCTCGATTTGCCGCTTTCCTACCGCGATATCAAAAAATCGGAACGCGACGCGATGGTCGCCGACATCCTCGACCGCTTCCAGATCGTCGGCAAGAAGGCGCTCTTTCCCAATCAGCTTTCCGGCGGGCAGCAGCAACTTGTGGCTGTCGCGCGCGCGGTGATCGGCAATCCGAAATTGATTTTGGCCGATGAGCCGACCGGCAGCCTGCACTCGAGCCAGGGAAAAATGATCATGGATCTGCTGAAGGGCTTGAACGAAGCGGGCACAACGATCATTCAAGTCACACACAACGAAGCCTGGGCGGCGTACGGAAACAGAATCATCCAGCTCGCCGACGGTTGGATTGTGGACGGGCAAACCAAGGCGGGCACAGCTTGATCTACGGGGCGAATTCAGACGAGGAGGAGTTATGTCGCGGAACGAATATCTTCGGGAAATCGTAAAAGGTGAACTCGATGCGGCGCACATCCGCGAAATGGTAGCCGACGGATGGAAGCCGCGCGCGGTGGAATGGGAGCGTGAAGCTCCCGCGGCAAGCGAAGGCGCTCCGCGCGTAGAAGACGTGCCTTACGGCTTGCAGATCGCGCCAGATTGCGGCCATCTCGAGGAGAATCCGGACGAGATGCGAATTCTTTTCACGATGATGGAACTCGTCGTCCAGGATCGCTCGCTCTCGCGCATGGCCGAGGAATTGAATCGCCGCGGCTACGCGACGCGCGACGGTAAACCCTGGACGGCTCTCGCGGTGTACAACATTTTCCCGCGCCTAGTGGACGTGACGCCGCGGATTTTTTCGAGCGAGAATTGGAAATCGCGACGAAGCGAAATTCCGCGAGTAGCGTGGAATTCCTGACCGAGCGGGGACGATGAGAGTGCCGCGAGGAAGTCTGAGACTAGCCGGAACTGCGGGGCGATGGATCACCATCGCCGCTGTGAAAAGCGGAAGCGATTATCGATGGGTAAGATTACAATCGGAGGCTCTCAACCCTCTCGGAGGAATCGCTGTTGGAAACGCTGTGGCAGGACATTCGGTTTGGCGCGCGAATGCTGGCGAAGAGCCGCGGATTCACGATCGTGGCGGTGTTGACGCTGGCGCTCGGCATCGGCGCCAACTCCGCGATCTTCAGCGTCGTCAACGCCGTGCTGCTGCGCCCGCTGCCGTTTCGGGATCCGGACCGGCTGGTGATCGTTTGGGAGACTTCAGCGGTGCGGGATGTGCAGAAGGGTGGCTCCGCGGGCGGCGATTTCCTGGATTGGCGCGAGCAATCCGGCGTTTTCGAGAAGCTCACGGTTTGGAGAAAGTGGACTTACACGGTGCAGGGGAACGAGGGGCCAGAGCAACTTTACGGCGTGAAGACGTCGGTCGATTTCTTTCGCGTTTTTGGCGTGAAGCCGATGGTGGGGCGCGATTTTCTCGAGGATGAGGAAATCCCGGGGCACGAGCACGTCGTCATTTTGAGCTATGCGCTTTGGCAGCGGCAATTCGGCGGCGATCAGTCTTTAGTGGGGCGCCCAATTACGATCGACGAGCAGCCCTACACTGTGGTCGGCATTCTGCCACCGGGATTTTCGCCGCTGGGATTGAGCCGGGAAAACGACGTTTGGATGCCCGTAGCGTTCGATCGCGCGCAGCGGAATTACACGGACCATACGTTTATCGTGCTGGGGCGGTTGAAGCCGGGAATTCCGATCGCGCGCGCCGACGCAGCCATGAAAACACTTTTCGAGAACATGAAGAAACAGGGCAGCGGTGCAGATCCGCAGGACAGCGTGCGCGTGGTAAGCATGCACGACGATTTGACGGTCGGACTGGGTCCGCAATTGCGAATTCTGCTGGGAGCCGTGGGCTGCGTGCTGTTGATCGGCTGCGCGAATGTGGCGAATCTGCTGCTGGCGCGCGCGGCGACGCGCGAGAAGGAAATTGCGCTGCGCACGGCGCTCGGCGCGCGGAGGTTCCGCCTGGTTCGCCAGCTCCTGACCGAAAGCGTGATGCTCGCGCTCGTTGGTGGAGCGCTCGGCTTGCTGATCGCTTACGGCGGACTGCACATCATTCGGACGATCCTGCCCGAGGCGGGGACCCCGGGCGAAGTTCCGCACGCGAACTGGATCGGCCTCGATGGCACGGTCCTCGGATTCACGCTGCTGGTATCGATCGGCACTGGAATTATTTTCGGCCTCGTTCCCGCAATGCAAGTTTCGCAATCGGCGCTCGGCGAGACTCTTAAAGAGATGGGGCGAGGGACGACGGGAGGCCGCGGAGGCCGGGCGGTGCGCGCCGGGTTGGTGGTGGCGGAAGTGGCGATTTCGCTGGTGCTGCTCGTGGGTGCGGGCTTGCTGATTCGCAGCTTCGTGAAGATGATGAGCGAAGACTTGGGGATTCGCGCAGAAGGCGTGCAGACGATGCAGGTCTGGCTCCCCGAGTCGCGCTATCCCGACACGACGCGCGTCGTGAATTTCTATCGAGACGTCATCTCGCGAATTTCCACGATTCCCGGCGTGCAGTCGGCCAGCGCGGCGAATTTCGTTCCGCTGAGCGGCTGGCGGGATTTCGTTGATATTGACATCGAAGGCCGGCCGGAGCCTAAGGCGGGCGAGGAATTTACTTCGCAATACGTAGTGTGCGATTCGAATTTCTTTCACACCATGGGCATGCGAGTGAAGGAAGGCCGCGAATTGGCTCCCGCTGACGGGCCCGATGCTCCCGGCGTCGCCGTCATCAATGATGCGCTCGCGCATCAGTATTGGCCGAATGAGGATCCTATCGGAAAGCAAATCAGGGTTCATTTCGATGCGACAAAAACGCCCTGGCGACCCGAGCCGCGGGAGGCTTGGCTCACGATTGTCGGAATCGTGGGGAATATTCGCGAGTGGGAGTTGGGTGATAAGCGGCCCGGCGAAATTTATGTGCCATATCTGCAGAATCCTTCGCGGCTCATGCGTTTGATAGTTCGCTCGAACGACCCCGCCGCAATGACCTCCGCGATGCGCAGCGCCGTTCTCTCGGTGGACAAAACCCAGCCCGTCGGCGAAGTACGGACTGTAGAGGATTTCCTGGACGCGGCGATGTCGCAGCGGCGGCTCGGGATGGTGCTTCTCGGCGTTTTTGCTGGGCTGGCCACATTTCTCGCGGCCGTGGGCATATACGGCGTGATGTCCTACGCGGTCTCCCAGCGCCTGCACGAAATCGGGATTCGCATGGCGCTCGGCGCGCAGCCGGGAGACGTGCTGCGGCTTGTGGTGCGCGAAGGGCTGCGATTGACGCTGATTGGTTCTCTGATCGGCGGCGCAGCCAGCATCGCCGCGGCGCGATGGATTGCGAGCGATCTTTACGGCGTCAAAGCCTGGGATCCAGCCACGCTGGCGGGCGTGGCGGGATTGCTGATCAGCGTCGCGCTGCTCGCCTGCTACATTCCGGCGCGGCGAGCGACACGCGTCGATCCCATGAGAGCATTGAGGTACGAATGAGTTCAACTACAGAGACCCGGGAAGGCCCCGGACAGAATAGAATCTATCGGGAAAACAGATCAACTATGTTCCACACCCAAAACAATCGAATCCGAGTGCTCGTCGCAGACGATCAGGCCGACGTGCGTGAAGCTCTGCGCCTGCTGCTGAAGACCGAAGGAATTGATACCGAGAGCGCCGCGTCTCCCGCTGCGGTGCTGGCGGCGCTCGAGACGCGCGAGTTCGACGCGCTGCTCATCGATCTCAACTATGCGCGCGATACGACCTCTGGGCAGGAAGGGCTCGATCTGCTCTCGAGCATCCGCGCGAAAGACAGCACCGTGCCGATCATCGTGATGACGGCGTGGGGCAGCCTCGAGCTGGCGGTCGAGGCGATGCGCCGCGGCGCGAAAGATTTCATTCAGAAGCCCTGGGAGAATGCGCGGCTGCTGGCCATCCTGAAAACGCAGATCGAGCTCTCGCAAGCGCTCAAACGCAGCCAGCGGCTCGAAGCAGAAAATCGTTTGCTGCGCGCCGAAGGCCGCCCGGCGATGATCGCGGAGTCGCCTGCGATGCGGCCCGTGATGGATCTCATCTCGCGCGTCGGGCCTTCGGATGCAAACGTCTTGATCATGGGCGAGCACGGCACCGGCAAGGATGTCGTGGCGCGCACTCTGCATGCCCTCTCACCGAGGTCCGGCCGGCCGCTTGTTACCGTCAACGCCGGCGGGCTGCCGGAGGGAGTTTTTGAGAGCGAGCTATTCGGCCACGTGAAGGGCGCGTTCACGGATGCAAAGGTGGACCGCGTGGGAAGATTCGAGCTCGCCGACAGCAGCACGCTCTTCCTCGATGAAATCGCCAACGTCCCAATGAATCTGCAGGCCAAGCTTCTGCGCGCGCTGGAGACCGGAGAATTCGAGCGCGTCGGTTCTTCGGCCACCCGGCGCGTGGACGTACGCATTCTCTCGGCAACGAACGCCGATATCTCCGCCGAAGTTCATGCGGGCCATTTCCGTGAAGACCTGCTCTTCCGTCTCAACACCATCGAAATTCAACTGCCGCCATTGCGGGAGAGAAAAGAAGACATCCCGCTTCTTGCGCTTCACTTTCTGCGCCAGTCCGCGCAGCGTTATCGCAAAAACCTGACGGGATTCGAGCCTGTGGCGCTGCAACTGCTGCTCGATCATCCCTGGCCCGGAAACGTGCGCGAATTGGATCACTCGATCGAACGCGCCGTCTTGCTCGCCGAGGGTGATTCGGTCCGCGCCAGCGATCTGGGGCTTCGCCCAGCCCGCGAAACTTCGCTGCGCCTCGACGATATGGGGCTCGAAGAAGTCGAAAAAGTGCTGATCCAGAAAGCGCTCGCGCGTTATGGCGGCAATGTGAGTCACGCGAGCAAAGCTCTCGGCCTTAGCCGCAGCGCGCTTTATCGTCGCCTGCAAAAATACAGCCTTTGAGGCCTCTTCCATACGAGCGGCGCATCCTCCTGCTGGCCCTGGCGGCGGGCGGCGTGAGCACGCTCGTCGCCTTGCTGCTGCTGTGGTTCGGCAATTTCTCTCCGAAAGAGCAATGGACGCTGACAGTGGTGATCATCGTCGCGTGGCTGGGCTTCGCATTCAGCACGGAGCAGCGCGTTGCGTTCCCGATGCGCACACTCTCGAACCTCCTCGCTGCGCTGCGCGAGGGTGACTTCTCGATTCGCGCGCGCGGCGCCAATCGCGATGATGTGCTCGGCGAAGTTCTTCGAGAAGTGAATGCCCTCGGGGAGACGCTGCGGCAGCAGCGCCTCGGCGCACTCGAAGCAACCACCCTGCTACGGAAAGTAATGGAGGAGATCGACGTCGCTGTTTTCGCTTTCGACGGCGCGGACCGTCTGCGCCTCGTCAACCGCGCCGGGGAGCGCCTTCTCGACCAGCCGGCCGTGCGCATGGCGGGACGCACAGCCAGCGAGCTTGGCCTCGCGGCGTGCCTCAAGACGGAAGGCCCGCAAATCGCCTCTGTCGTGTTTCCCGGCAAAGCGGGGCGCTGGGAGATTCGCCACGGGATGTTCCGCGAAGGCGGCCTGCCGCACCAATTGCTCGTCATCTCGGACGTGAGCCGCGCTCTGCGCGAAGAGGAACGCCAGGCGTGGCAGAGGCTCATTCGAGTTCTCGGGCACGAGCTGAACAATTCGCTCGCACCGATCAAGTCCGTCGCGGAGAATCTCCTCACCCTAGTGAAGCGGCCGCGCCGCGCAGAGGACTGGGAAGACGATATGCAGCGCGGCCTCGCCGTTATCGCTGCTCGCTCTGATAGCCTCGCGCGATTCATGAATGCATATGCGCGCCTCGCAAAGCTGCCCGCGCCGGTGCTTCAGCCGATGGAAGTAAACGCATGGGTCCGCCGCGTTGTGGGGCTCGAGCCGCGCATGAAGGTTACCGTCATGCCCGGACCCGACCTGAGAATTCAGGCCGATCCCGATCAGCTCGATCAACTGCTCATCAATCTCGTCCACAACGCGGTGGAAGCATCGCTCGAAACCGGAGGCGGCGTGAGCGTCGGCTGGGAAGCTTCGGACGGCTACTTGGAAGTCCGCGTGGTGGACGAAGGTCCCGGAATTCCGAATCCGGCGAATCTTTTCGTTCCGTTTTTCACCACGAAGCAGGGCGGATCAGGCATCGGGCTCGTGCTGTGCCGGCAGATTGCTGAAGCGCATCGCGGAAGTTTGACACTTGAGAATGTGAAAGATGGCCACGGCGTCGCGGCCCGGCTACGATTGCCCGCGGCGGAATAGACTCAATCCCAGGCGAGAGCGCGCACGCACTGCTCGATTTCTCGCGTGATTTCCTCGGCGCTGGCGTCGCGATCGTATCCGACCGGCGCGCCGATCGAAACGCGAACTGTGCCGGGCCGCGCATGGCTCTTGTCCGCCATCCGCACCGCGTACAGCCCGTCAATCCGCATCGGCACTACCGGCACTCTGAGCCGTGAAGCCAGCAGACCGATTCCGGGACGAAAGGCGGCAATTTTTCCGTCCGGAGTCAGCTCGCCTTCCGGAAAAACCAAAATACTCTCGCCGCGATCCGTCAGTTCACCCGCATACGCAAAGCTCTCGCGATAACCGGAGCGGCGCGGCAGCGGAAATACATTGAACAGCGAAACTACGAGCAGGTAGCTCACGCGCTCGATGAGTGATCGAAATATCCCCATTTGTTCCGGCGGCCGGCGCATCGCGGCCAGATTTTCTCCGTCCATCGAAACAGCCAGCCGGTGCCGCATGCGCGGCGGCAGTGCCGCCAAAACGAAGCCCACGTCGAGATATGTTACGTGATTGCAAGCGACGAGAATCGGTCCGCGAATGCCGCGCAAGTACTCGCGTCCGCGAATCTTCGGATAGGCCAGAATCATCGTCGCCGGCCAGGTCAGCAGGTAATAGATGAAGACCCGAATCCACGGCACCGGCCAGCGATTCACCCACCTCGGGTAAACGAATTCGGCGGGCCGCGGCGCCGGCTCGCTCAGCAAGCGTTCGAGATCGCCGAGCGTTGCGGCATCCGTGAAGCGCGTCTCGTTCAAGTCCACCTGATATCGCTCCTCGATCTCGCTCATCAAATCGACACGGTCCACCGAGCTCAGATTCAAATCGGCGGCGAGGTCGGAGGAAGCGGAAAGGCTTGCGGCCGGACGATTCGTCATCCGCGCGACGAGTGAAGCGAGCGCGCTCGACGCCGGCGCGGGAGAAGCTCCCGGCGGGGCGGTAGGCGCGGCAAACGCATCCGAGATCACCTGGCGAATTTGTGGAAGCAGCGGCTTCTGCGTCGGCGTTCGCGGAAAATCCTGATCTCGCCAAACGAAGCTCCGGCGTATGCGCTGATAGGATGCGAGTGATTCATTCGCCTGGCGCACCACCGACTCCGCAATTGCCGCCCCCTCGCCCGATTGCTCGCGCAAGAGCAGGGCTGCGCAGGGTTCCTCATTTCCGCTGCCCTTGAGATCAAGCCCCAGGACGACGCAATCGCGGACGCGCGGATCGGTGCGCAGCTTCGCTTCGAGGTCCTCGGGAAAAATATTCATTCCCTCGGGCGTGACAATCACATTTTTCTGCCGGCCGCGAAAATACAGATTCCCTTCCGCGTCCCGCTCGCCGAGATCGCCCGTCCGGAACCAGCCGTCTTCGCCGACCGCAGACTCCGGCCGTCCGCTTTTCCAATAGCCCGCCGAAACATTTTCTCCGCGGACCAAAATCTCGCCGTTGGCATCGAGTTTCACCTCGATGCCCGGCATCGCTTTGCCGATCGAGCCCCGACCAAGATGGAAGGGATGATTCAAGCTCACCAGCGACGTCGTCTCCGTGAGGCCGTAACCTTGAATGACAGCGTAGCCGAGCCGGCTCCAGAATTTCTCTGCATCGGCGGGCAGCGCCGCGCCTCCCGAAATCAGCGCCCAGAATTTCTGCCCGAAGCGCGAATGAATCTTGCGAAAGCGCCACCAGCGCCGGAGGAACTTCTCGCCATCCGCCCGTTCGAAATCGCGGCGGAATCGCCCGGTCTTGCCCTCGGCCTCCAAGTCTCGTTCAAGCTTGTCGCGCAAGGATTCAATCAGCCGCGGCACGGTAACGAGGACTGATACGCGCTCACGGCGAATCGTTGCGGCCACGTCGCTGGGGCGCAGCGAATCAAGAAAAATCGTCGTCGCGCCCAGAATTTGCGGGATAAAGATTCCCAGCAGCTGCCCGAAAACGTGGCTCAACGGAAGCAGGTTCAGAAACTTCAGCGGATGAAAAAATCGCTCGTATTTCCGGTAGCGCGCGATCTCGCGCTCGATGGGCTCGAGGTTCGAGAGCACGTTTCCGTGCGTGAGAACGACGCCCCGCGGCTCAGCCGTCGTGCCCGAAGTGAAGACAATTTCGAGAGGATCGTTGCGCTGCAGACCGCTCGAATCATACGGCTCCGAGCGATCGGCCGCTCACAATCTTCGGAATATCTTCCAGAACGATGGCAGCAATCCCCGCCGGCGGTATTTCCCGCGAAATCACCGCCAATCGCGGCGCTGCCTCCGCCATCACCCGCCGCGCGAATTCGGGCGACGCGATGGCGTCCATCGGCACCACAATCGCCCCCCGCAGCAGACATCCGATGAAAACCGCGAGCCACTCGCCGGTATTCGGCCCCCAGAGAAACACGCGCTCGCCGCGAGCGATGCCACGCGCCTCAAGTTCGCGCGCAAACTGCGCTGCGACGCCAAAGAGCTTCCCCCACGGCCACCGCTCCATCCGGTAGCCCTGCCGCCACGCCACGGCGATTTCGCGCGGAGGACGCGAGTCCGGACGAAAATATTGAGCCAGTGAATCGTGACGCATACCGCTCGGAGTTTCCCTCATTCCTGCGGAAATTGGAAAGGACTTCGGGCGGCCGGCGCGTCGTGAAGAAAAAAACGGCGGCGGGCTGATGCCCGCCGCCGGAGATTACTCGTGAAATTGTGTCCGCGTTACTGCTGCGGCTGTGGCTGCGGTTGCTGCGGCGCGTCAGCAGGCGGCTGCGGCAGATCCACCTGTGTCTTCGCGACGTCCGGTTTGGGCGGCGTTCCCGTGGTCACCGCGCCGGGCTTCTGGTAGAAGGTCAGGAACGGCAGGAACGGCGTGACTTCGAACGGCATCTTTTCCCGCGCAGAAATCAACGCCACAGCCTTGCCCTTGTTCATCTCGACCTTGTCGCTCCACGGGTCGAGCTTGACGCGCGCGCCAAGCTGCAGCGCCGGAATCTGATCGAGCTTCCCAGCCTCAAGGTTTGGCGCAGCCTTTTCCAACTCATCCGCAAAATTAACGCTGTTCCCGAGCTTCGGGTTAATCAGCGATTGCAGCGCCCTCTGCTCGTTCTGGAGTTGCTTCAGGAACAAACCGGCGGCTGCCAGCTTGTCCTTGTAAGGTGAATTCTTCAGCAGCTCAATGGCTTTCGCGTTCGCCAGATCCATATCGTGCTGCGTATCCCGGAACGAGAGCCGCGTCATAATCTCGGTGGTCGAAATATTGGTCAGATCGTTGAAGCCCCACTGGTCAGTCTGAGGCTTGGTCACGATGATGGCGCCCATCTGCTCGGCCAGCATGGTCGCCAGGGTCGCCTCATCCGGCAGCACATCGAGCAGGCCCCGGCTGAGAACCAGCGTGTGGCCGATGGAGAACGATTCAAGCGTCGAGGTCAACAGAACCCGGCAGCGAATTTCCGGCTGAATATCGAGATTGTTGGTGACCTCGATGTTGTTCACAACCGTGGAAAGAATCTTGTCCACTTCGCCCGGCGGCGCGATCAAGCCGGAACGCTGCAGCCGCTCGAGGACGTTGTCCTCCGCCTCATGCTGCCATTGCCGCTCGGCCTCAACCGGCGACGGATCCTGATTCGCGGTAGTTTGGTCCTGAATTGCGCCGGGAGCTTCGACGGTCAGCTCTGCGAATTCCGATTCCCGCGTCATACCCCTCAGCGCGTAGCCCCACAGCCGGCTCTGCGATTTGAACCGTACTTCTCCTCCGAGCGCATCCTTCAAATTGGATTCCTGGCTGAAGACGTACGCAGGGAGCCAGACTCCCGGCTGCATATTCACGCGCCAGGAATCAAAGTGAAGGTTGAATCCGCCAAAGCTCGCGATCGGCGTGTACACGCCATTGAAGCGCACGATCGTATAGTCCTGATCGTTCGCCCAGATGCGTCCCTTGAACCGCCCTTTGCCCGAATTCTTCAGCGGCGTCACGTCGAACACCACGCAGCGCACCTCGCCCAGAAATTCGCGGCGGACATACTCAAAGGAATAGTGCGAGCGATCGAATCCGTTGGTATCGACAAACACCATCTGCAAAAAGCCCTCAGGAACGTATTCCGAAGAGAAGAGGTGAGAAAGCGGTCCGGCAGGATTCAGCTTGCCCTTTACTCCGCTTTTCGGCTTGTCGAGAAGCGACCTATCGACGATGCCTTTCGAGAAATCGGCGAGCCCGAGGAAGTAATGGTCCTTCACCGGCACAGCGCCCAGATCTCGATCGGGCTTCATGTCCTGAATGTAGGTCTCGATCAGAGGCGTGTACTGCCGGATGGTGGCGACTTCTTGATGCTCGCGAGTGGTGATGCGGTCCACCACCTGGTCAGTCGCGGAGGGCGCCTGCGGAGCCTGCGCCTTTGTCAAACCGGGAATCGCGGCAACCATTGCCGCCAATAGAAAATACTTCTTCCACGTGCGCATTGAAATTCCCCCCTACACTAAATCTCGATTGATTGCAGAACCGCTCGCGTTAATACGCCAGCTCAAACGTAATATGTACCAACCCGTTGAAATCCACCGGCTGCCCATCCTGGCGAGCCGGCTTGAACTGAATCTGGCGTGCCGCGGCTTCGGCTGCCTCATCTAAACCATACCCCAAACCGCGAACCACGCGTTGCACTTGTACTTGGCCTGATGCCGTAAATACAACCTGTACAACTACGTCACCTTCGATTTTTTTCTCTTTCGCTTCTTTCGTATACGTCGGGCGCGGCTTGGAAATAATTTCGATCGGCTCGGATTTTCGCCGCTACCGTAGCTTGTTTCGCAGTCGGCGTGGGCGCTGCAACGTTCTGCGCGCCAAATGCTCCGGTTTCTACCTTGCCACCGGCGCGGCCGCCGCCGTTCGGGCTGCCTGCCGCTGTGCCGTTGCCGAATCCTGCGCTGGCCACAATACCCTTGGCGCCCTTCGCGCCGCCCGTGCCGTTGCCGTAGCCCGGACCCGGCGGTAGATCGAAGGCGCCCTTTACCGCGATGTTCGGCGAACCGTGGCTATTCGGATTTGCAGGCACACCATTCGGATCTCCGAAGCCGCCCGTCTGCACTTGCTCACGCGGCTTTTGAATCGTGGGAATCGCCGAGCTTCCAATCGATGTCGGCTTCTTCTCCACAAATATGTTCTTAAGTCCTGGAGCGTCCGGGTTAGGAGTGTCCTTCTTCGCTGTCGCCGGCTTCACTACCGGCGAGGTGAAAACCGGCGTCATAATCTTCGGCTTTGGAGGCGCAACGGGCTCCGGCGGAATAACCTTGGCGATCACCGGCTGCTTAATCGGCGTCGGTTTGAACGCCTTCGGAGGCGGTTGCGGCTTCCACGGCACGATCGGAGGCGCTTCGATCGGCGTAATCCAGCGCTGGCGCACCATCTCAAGCTTCTGAGGCATCAGCAACGGGATTCCGACCAGCAGGATGATTCCCAGACATTCGATTCCAAATCCCGCGCCGAAAAACCGTAGACGGGACTGCCCGTCCTCCAGCGGAGAAAATAATACCCTCGAACTCGTAGCCATAGCTGTCTCCGATACTTCCCAGAATGAGAAGCGCGCGCAATACGCCCGCCACAACCATTAAGTACTAGTCAACGGGCTGGGAGAATAGGACCGAAGTACTATTCTAGCTCCAGCCGTGTTGAAAGCATAACCTGTTCCGTTTCTGTCCTTAATGCCGGTTTCCAACGAAAAACACATCCCCTTCGATTGAACACCGCGGCTGGGTCGGAGTTTCGTATTGAGACGACCCCGCAATATACCTGCAAGTGCCTAGCCAACTTAGATGCAGCTTCGCGTTCTTAGGTCGGCTCGTAGTCTCAGCGCTGGGGGCGGAGCAGAAAAGAGGGGGCACGGCCTAGCTGACCGTGCCCTCCTCTATGTTTCGGTTCGATGGCTGGGTCGAAATTAGCGCGCGTCAATCGCGACGTACAGCTGTTATACCACCACGATTCACGAGCAGCAAGACCGGTCCTTTGCCTGCCGCCTGAATGGCATGCTCGTAGTCGCTGACGCTGGTCACCGGTTTGTGATTTACTTCCTGAATCACGTCTCCGCGATTCAAGTTGGCCTCGGCAGCCGCGCTGGACTGATCCACGTTGTCCACCACCACGCCGCGGACGCCGGCCGGCAATTGGAGTTGTTCCGCAATATCCGGCGTAAGCTCCTCGACGTGAACGCCATCGAGCGATGAGCCGGAATTTTCCGTTGCCGGAGCCTTCTCGTCCTTCTCAGGAAGCTCCCCGAGCGTGACGTTGAATTCCTTCTGCTGGCCGTCGCGCATGACTTTCAACTGGACAGCGGTGTTCGGCGCCGTCTGCGAAACTCGCAAACGAAGGTCGTTGGCGTCCTCCACCTTCTGCCCGTTCAATCCGGTGATAACGTCCCCACGCTGCAGACCAGATTTGCCCGCGGGGCCGTCCTTGGTCACGTCGCCAACCAACGCGCCATTCGAATCCTGCAATCCGAACGACTTCGCCAGCGCCGGCGTGAGGCTTTCGATGTGAATCCCCAGGTAACCGCGCACCACTTTGCCGTGCGCGATGAGCTGATCCATCACTTCGTGCGCCATGTTGATTGGAATCGCGAAGCCGATGCCCTGGTTTCCGCCGCCGTTGCCGGGAAGTATCGCCGTATTGATGCCGATCAGATTCCCATGCAAATCAACCAGCGCGCCGCCGGAGTTCCCGTGATTGATGGCCGCGTCGGTCTGGATGAAGTCTTCGTAGTCCTCAATTGCGCTGCCAAGCCCGCGGTTCTTCGCGCTGACGATACCCATCGTCGCCGTTTCGCCGATGCCGAAGGGATCGCCGATCGCAAAGACAACATCGCCGACTTCAACCTTCGAAGAATCGCCAACTGCCAGCGACGGCAGTCCAGTCGCTTCAATCTTCAGCACGGCCACATCCGTTTTCGGATCCGTGCCGATGACTTTGGCCTCGAGTTGCCGGCGGTCATTGAGCGTCACTTTGATATCCGTGGCGCCTTCCACGACATGATTGTTCGTCAGAATGTAGCCGTCCGAACTAATGATCACGCCGGAGCCGAGACTCGACTCCCGTTGAGTACGCGGCTGCTGATTCTGGTTGCCGAATTGGTCGCCGAAGAACTGGCGGAAGAAGGGATCATTCAAAAATGGCTGTCCGCCCGTGGGCGCCTTCACCATTTTCGAAGACGAAATGCCAACGACCGCGGGGAGCGCCGGTTTCACGATCGCAGAGAATCCATTCGAAAACGACCCGAGACTCACCGGACTCGGATTCCCCGCCATCCTCAACGCCACTTTCGCGGCGCCCAATACCGTATGGCCAGACCAGTTCATGGCCCATACGCCAAATATTCCTCCCGCCACCAAGGCTGCCGAAAGCACCGTCAAGGCAACCCAGCGGCGTACTCCAATCACTTTGCTACTCATTTCTGTTCTTCTCCTTTTTTCGATTCCAGCGGGCTAGTCGGCCCTTAGAATTTGCGATTCCGTGATGTATAAGGGATTCGTCCTGGCTATATGGTCCCTGTGTTGTGCGGGGCATCAGACTGAAACCGAGCCCGCTTCCCATTAGATGCAGACGCAGCAAAGCGCGTTGGGTAAGCAGAGCCCATGGCGCAAACATTTTCAAGATCGTACGTCTAATATGATTATATTACGCGCCCGGCGCCAAGGGGAATGCCCTGTTTTTCGAATCAGCGAAACTGGTCAAGCTTGATGCCCGTCAAAGCCTCAAGGACGAGAGTGTGTTTTTGAGTCCGCGCTGCCCTGATTGCAAATCCGAGCTCTTCATCAAGGAGATTTCAGAATGATCCGAAGACTCGCAAGCACCGTGTGCGTTGCGTTGCTCGTTCTCTTCGCCGCGGCGCCCGCGCGCACTGCGCCCAATAATCACGATGGCGCGCCGCCCTCCGATGCGGATCTCGACCGGAAGCTCGCCTCCATCGCCGGCGAAGCCATGATGGACGGGAAGCCGTATCAATATCTCGAAGAGCTCAGCGATGATGTCGGTGGCCGTGTCACCGGCACACCTCAAGCCGCGCAAGCAATTGCCTGGGGCGCCGAAAAGATGAAATCCATGGGTCTCGAAAATGTCCATACCGAATCGTGGCAGATGTCGCGCGGATGGACGCGCATCTCCGCCAGCGCCGAAATGCTCGCGCCCGCGCATCATCGCATCACCCTCGATTCTCTCGGCTGGGTTGGCTCAACGCCCGAAGGCGGAGTCGAAGCCGACATCGTCACCGTGAACATGTATCAGCTCGCCGACGAAATGAAGAACAATTCCGGCAACTGGTCGGGCAAAGTCATCCTCGTCGTGCACAAAGGCGATCCCCCGGCGGACCGCCACTCCACGTTCGCGCAGTTCGGACCATTCCTGAAAGCAGCGTACGCGGCGCATGCCGTCGCAGTCATCGGCGGCCAGGGCGGCTCGAAATCCGAGGGCATGAATCTGACGCACACCGGCGTGCTCGGCTTCGACACCTTTTACGACATTCCCGTCGTCAGCATTGCAGCGGAAGATCAAGGGCAGATCGAGCGCTTTCTCGATCGCGGCAAGACCGTGCACATTCGCATCAATGTTCAGAATCGCGTCACTGCCGGGCCGGTGGATTCCGCAAATGTCGTCGGTGAAATCCGCGGCACGGAGCATCCGGAAGAAATCGTCGTCGTCGGGGGCCATCTCGATTCCTGGGATCTCGCCGAGGGCACGACGGACAATGGCATGGGCGTCACGACAACCCTCGGGGCCGCCGAAGCCATCGTGAAATCCGGCCTCAAGCCGCGCCGCACTCTGCGCTTCGTACTCTTTACCGGCGAAGAAGAAGGCCTCCTCGGCTCGCTCGCCTACACCAAAATGCACCAGGCCGAACTCGCGAATCATGTCGCCGCCGTAATTCTCGATAACGGCGCAGGCCCAGTCGTAGCAATGAATCTTGGTGGCCGCGCTGACCTGATTCCCGCCGCCAAGGACTTCGCGAAAACTTTGCGGGCGTTCAGTGAAATTTCCGTGGATGACAACGTCGAGTTCGGCACCGACACCGGCCCCTTCTCTATCGCCGGACTTCCGGGCATCAATCTCGATCAAGATTCGCCCGACTACAAATACACGCACCACTCTGCCGTGGACACCTACGACAAAGTGAAGCCCGACATCCTTTCGCGCGACACGGCCGTGATGGCGCTCACGTCCTTCTGGATCGCCGACCGCGCCGATCGCCTCGCCAGTCCCTGGCCCGCCGAGAAGACGGCTCGCATGCTGATCGACAAGAAGCAGGACGGCTTCCTGAAGAGGTTCGGCATCTGGCCGTTCGGTGATCTAGGAAGCGAGCCGGAAAAGAAGAATTAACTCAGGAAGTAGCGTTTGCAGAAGAAAGGCCGGTGTTGTAGCGCCGGCCTTTCAGGCCGGCATTGCGGCCAAGACTCGCTGTCGCCACGAGCAATGGCTCGCCAGCCTTCAACTAATCAATTTCGCCAGTCCGAACGCCACGGCTGCCGCCAATCCGCCCACCAGCACCGTCTGCGATCCGGCTTTCCACGGCTTGACGCCCGTGAAGTATCCCTTGAACGCGCCAAAACCAAACAGAGCTACAAGCGTGACACCAACCGACACCCATAGCGCATCCAATACGTTGTGAATGAGCATGTAAGGCGCCAGCGGGATCAATCCCCCGACGATATACGACGCCGCGATCGTCCCCGCGCTTCTCGACGCCCGTGCCGGATCAGGCTTCTCCAGCCCAAGCTCGAAGCGCATCATGAAGTCCACCCAGCGATCATTGTTCGAACGAATTACCTTCACCACCGGCTGGAGCTGCTCGTCGCTCAAGCCGTATTCACGGAATACTTTCACGATTTCGAGCTCTTCCTGGTCCGGAATCTCCTCGATTTCCCGGTATTCCCGGAGCTTCTCCGATTCGTAATGCTCCGAATCCGTCTTCGCCGCGAGATACCCGCCGAGCCCCATGGCGATCGATCCCGCCGCGATCTCGGCGAGCCCCGCCGTGACGATGATTCCCGTCGCGGCTGCCGCCACCGCTCCAGTCAATCCCGCAGCGAGCGCGAATGGAACGGTCAGTCCGTCCGACATCCCGATCACAACGTCGCGCACCGCGGCCACCGTCGTGAAATGTTTCTCGACGTGACTTGTCGTCGGCATTCTCTCTCCCTCAAAACGAAGCGTCCGGGAATTTCCACGGCACCCGCGCTATCCGGCATCGCGCGGAGTATAATTATGGGGCAGGACTGAAATCTTAGGAGGAAGAAATGAGCCAAGCAACAAGTCAAGGCGCGGCAGCCCAAACCACCCATGTCCTGCCGCCTCTTCCCTATGCGTTCGACGCGCTCGAGCCCTACATCGACGCAAAGACGATGGAGATTCACCACGACAAACATCACGGCGCTTACGTTACGAACCTGAACAAAGCCCTCGAAGGCAACGCCGATCTGCAGAAGCTCTCGGTCGAGCAGTTGATCGCGCAAATCGACCGCGTGCCCGAGAATATTCGCACCGCGGTTCGCAATAACGGCGGCGGCCACGCCAATCACTCGCTGTTCTGGAAGATCATGAAGAAGGGCGGAGGCGGCGAGCCCAAGGGCGAGCTTGCCGATGCTATCAAGTCTACGTTCGGCAGCTTCGCGGACTTCAAAACCAAATTCAACCAGGCCGCCACCACTCGCTTCGGCTCCGGCTGGGCCTGGCTATTCTTCAAGGACGGCAAGCTGACACTCGAATCCCTGCCGAACCAGGACAATCCACTAATGAGCGGCGGCAAGCCGGTAATGGGCCTCGACGTCTGGGAGCATGCCTACTACCTGAAGTATCAAAATCGCCGTCCCGAATACATCGAAGCCTGGTGGAATGTAGTCAACTGGGACGAAATCACAAAAAACTTCGGCGCAGCGAAGAAGTAAGCGCGAAATCGCTTCAAACAATCGACGCAAAACAAAACGCCCCGGATTTTATCCGGGGCGTTTTGCTTTTGTACCGCCGGCGTCCCTGCCGGCATCTTACGATCCACATCCGTCAACAAACACCGCACTCAACCGCGGACCTCCCTCGCGTCTCCAACTCTGCGCCCTCCGCGTCTCTGCGGTGCAGTCTCTATCTCTGAACTTCACAATCTCAATGCGCCCAAATCTTCGCCGCCTCCGACTCATACGGATAAACATGCACCATCCAATTGAACACGATCGGCATCCATCGCCCTCCGGCCGCATCGCAAACTTCCCGCGTGGCAATCGCCCCGCGCAATCCAAACTGGCCCCAATCGGCCTGCTTCATCGGTACATCCTTCGGCGGCAAACACAAATTCACATGCTCGTGCCAGTGCGCGATGCTGAGCGGAATCCGTTCGTTCAATTGATCCTCGCTCAATTGCTTCGGCGCCGTGTACATCGCGCCTTCGAGCCGGTATTCCCCATCCACTTTCTTATAGAGCAGTGAAGTCGGCTTCGCCGGATCGAAAGTGAATTGCGCCGCGAGCGCATAGGTGTAATTCGTGAAGTGATAATGCTGCTGCGGAATATTTGGCAGGAAAATCTTGAATCCATCGTTCAGCGCGACGTGGTAGTCCTTGTATTTCGCAATCGCCGGCCGCAATTGCTCCACAACTTTCTCCGCGCGCTCCTCATCTCCCGGCGCTTCCGGCCGCGCAGAAGTCATCTTCATGTGCGCGCTCATTTCCATGTGCATTCCGGACATGTCCTCATTCGCCGCTCGCGCCGTCTGCGGCGATTGTTCCGTGCCATGCTGAATCTCTCCCATGTCCATGCCTTGCATGTCCGGATCCGATTGCTGATGCGACTGCTGCTGCCCCTGCGATTGACTCTGCTGCGCGCGCAGCCCCGGCAAGAAAGCCAGCGCCGCCGCGGTGATTCCAATCAGCGTCCACTTCGTCTTATTCATGGCCGATGTCTCCTACCTAAGTTAACGCTGCAGCAGCGAAAATGTTTCGCGTCACGCAGTCACCATGCGCGATGCAGCAACGCTTTCAAAAGCCCTTCGGGGCGCGACGCGGGCGCCCGGAAATAAAACGAGGAGGCTCTGGGGGAAGCCTCCTCGCTGGACTTCCGGAGGAAAGATCGGCGTCTCCGCCGACCCTAGTAAAACCCCGAGAATCCGAAATAGTTGCGCTGCCTCAGCGGAAAGCGCCGCCGAAGCTTCAGATCGACCATCGCTTCCGCTCACATCTTCGTTTCCCCGCAGTCTAACGCTACAATAAGCCGCCACATCGCATTCCCGGAATCCAAGGAGAGCATCTGTGAGGAAATTCGTCTTCGCCCTCGCCACGGCCCTGTTCGCCTTCGCCGCCGTCTGCCACGCGCAATCCGAAAAGCCGCTGCTGATGCGCCAGCCCACGATGAGCAAATCCCAAATCGCTTTCGCCTATGGCGGCGATATCTGGACGGTCAGCCGCGAAGGCGGCGAAGCCACGCGCCTCACCAACGGCCCCGGCTCGAAATCAAATCCCAGCTTCTCTCCCGACGGTTCGCAAATCGCGTTCTCCGCAAAATATGAAGGCCGCACCAACGTCTACGTCGTCCCCGCAACGGGCGGTTTTCCGCGCCGCGTCACCTTCCAATCCGGCCCCGACATCGTCTCCGGCTGGACGCCGGACGGCAAGAAGCATCCTCTTCCTATCGAATCGCGATGCCTATAGCCGAGGAGTCGTGCGCCTTTACACGGTCTCTTCAACAGGCGGCTACGCCACAGCCCTTCCGCTTCCGATGGCCTACGAAGGATCCTACTCGCCCGATGGCTCGCATCTCGCCTATCGCCCCGTTCCGATGCCTTTCGGCACGTGGTCGCACTATCGCGGCGGCACGTCGTCGGCCGTATGGATCGCAAATCTCGCCGACTCGAGTATCGAGCGCATCCCGCGACAAGACTCGATGGATATCGATCCGATGTGGTCCGGCGACACCATTTATTTCCTCTCCGATCGCAACGGCCCTCTCGCTCTCTTCGCCTACGACACGAACTCGAAAGCCGTCACGGAAATCGTTCCCAATAAAGACATGCCCATTCGCAGCGCGTCCGCCGGACCGGGCGGCATCGTTTACGAGCAGTTCGGCTCGCTGCACATCTACGATTTCGCCGCAAAAGCCGAGCATCGCATGGATATCCGCATCACCGGCGATCTCGAGGAAGCGCGTCCGCATTTCGAAAATGTAGCCAAGCACATCGCCACTGGCACGATCTCGCCCACCGGCGCCCGCGCCGTGTTCGAAGCCCACGGCGAAATCCTCACCGCCCCAGCCGAAAAGGGCGACATCCGCAATCTCACCAACTCCCCCAGCGTCGCCGATCGCGATCCCTCGTGGTCGCCCGATGGAAAATCCATCGCCTACTTCTCCGACGAAGGTGGTGAATACGCGCTCCGCATCCGCGGACAAAATGGCATGGGCGAAACGCGCACGATCAAAATCGGCGACACGCCTTCCTACTACTATTCCCCCGCGTTCTCGCCCGACAGCAAAAAAATTCTCCTCACCGACAAGCGCCTGAATCTCTGGTATGTGGATCTCGATAAAAACACTCCGGCAGTAAAGGTGGACACCGACACCTACGACAATCCCCAGCGCCAGTTGAATCCCGTTTGGGCGCCGGATAGTGAATGGATCGGATACGCCAAAATGCTGCCGAGCCATCTGCGCGCCGTCTTCGTCTATTCCCTCGAATCCGGAAAGTCCACGCAAATCACCGACGGCCTCAGCGACGCCGAATTCGCCGCCTTCGATAAAAATGGCAAGTACCTCTACTTCACCGCCAGCACTGATATCGGCCCGACCACTGGCTGGCTCGATCTCTCCAGTTTCGGCCACAACGTCACTCGCAGCGTTTACGTGATCGTCCTCCGCAAAGATTTGCCTTCCCCTCTCGCTCCGGAAAGCGACGAAGAAAAAGGCTCCGATGCCAAATCCGGCGATTCCAAAAAAGACGCCGGCTCAACGTGCGATTCAAAGAAAGATGATTCCAAAAGCGACGCGAAGAAAGATTCCAAATCCGACTCCGATAAAGACAAGGACAAGGATAAGGACAAAGATAAAGACAAATCCAAGCCCGAAGAATCCGTCAAAGTCACGATTGATTTCGACGGCATCAGCCAGCGCATTCTTGCTCTCCCAGTACCGGCGAAAGATTACGTCGGGCTTGACGCCGGAAAGACATGCGAAGTATTTCTCGGCGAAAATCCTCCAGGCAGCGATGGCGGAGATGACGATGGGGGCGGCCCCGGCAAAGGTGTCAACGTCGAGAAACTCGAGCTGAAGACCAAGAAGACCGAGCCGCTCGTCTCAGGCGTTCAAGCCTTCAGTTTGTCCTTCGACGGCGAGAAATTCCTCTACAGGCAGGGCGAAAGCTGGTTCATCGCTGCCACGAAGTCGGCGGCCAAACCCGGCGAAGGCAAGCTCAAGCTAGATGGAATGGAAGTCTGGGTCGAGCCGCGCGCAGAGTGGAAGCAAATGTACGACGAAGTCTGGCGCATCGAGCGCGATTTCCTCTACGACCCGCACTACCACGGCATGAATCTCGACGCCCTGAAGAAAAAATACGAGCCCTATTTAGAAGGCGTCGCCAGCCGCGAAGACTTGAACTATCTCTTCATCCAAATGCTGGGCGAAATCAATGTCGGCCACATGTTCGTCGCCGGCGGCGACGTTCCCGAGTTCAAGCAGATCAAAGTCGGCCTGCTCGGCGCCGATTACTCCATCGAAAACGGCCGCTACCGCTTCGCGCGCATCTACAATGGCGAAAACTGGAATCCACAATTGCGCGCCCCGCTCACGCAACCCGGCGTAAACGTCAAAACCGGCGAATATCTTCTAGCCGTCAATGGCCGCGAACTCCACGGCTCGGATGATGTCTACAGCTTCTTCCAGGAAACCGCGGGCAAACAGGTCCTCCTCAAAGTCGGCCCCAACGCCGATGGCAGTGGGTCGCGCGAGGTCACCGTCGTTCCCATCGACAACGAAACCGCTCTTCGCAACCGCGACTGGGTCGAGGGCAATCGCCGAAAAGTGGACGAACTCAGCGGCGGCAAACTCGCTTACGTCTATCTCCCCGACACCGCCACCGGCGGCTACACCTATTTCAATCGCTACTTTTTCGCGCAGGTGGGCAAGCAGGGCGCCGTGCTCGACGAGCGCTTCAACGGCGGCGGCGCCGCAGCCGATTACGTCATCGAATATCTCCAGCGCAAAGTCTGGAATTACTGGCTCACTCGCGAAGGCGCCGATTTCGACACCCCCGTCGGCGGCATCTTCGGCCCGAAAGCGATGATCGTGAATGAATTTGCCGGCTCAGGCGGCGATTACATGCCCTGGCTCTTCCGCCACGTCGGCATTGGCCAACTCGTCGGCAAGCGCACCTGGGGCGGCTTGGTAGGAATTTACGATTATCCCGTCTTGATGGACGGCGGCTTCGTCACCGCGCCCCGCGTCGCCTTCTACACCACCGAAGGCACCTGGGAAGTCGAAAATCATGGCGTGCCGCCGGACATCGAAGTGGAACTCGATCCAAAAGCTTGGCGCGAAGGCCACGACCTGCAGCTCGAAAAAACAGTCGATATCCTGATGAAGGAGCTTGAGAAAAATCCGCCGCCCACGCCCAAGCGCCCGGCGTTCCCGGATTATTCCAACATCTCTAAACCGTAATCGCGCTCAATCGGCGATGTGGGCCCGCGCTC
The DNA here is from genome assembly GCA_963841235.1 of uncultured Acidobacteriota bacterium. Taxonomy (GTDB): domain Bacteria; phylum Acidobacteriota; class Terriglobia; order Acidiferrales; family UBA7541; genus Palsa-147. The sequence continues at coordinate 321,480 of CAWJBU010000012.1, forward strand.
GCATGGCCGGTGCGCTGGCGTCGCGAAGCGGTGACCGACACTTTCTCATGGCGCTTGGTGAGAGTGCCCAGCGGATCGTCGGTCAGTAAACGCAAAAATTCCGTGATGTACGCCGGTGTGTTCTTGCGCCTCAATCGCGCCACGCTCCAATCGCGCCACAGTCCTTCGCGCGTCATCGGCACGCCCACCAAACTTCCATCCTCCAATTGCGGCGCGATGCTCCACCGCGTCATCACCGTGATTCCCATTCCCGCCTTCACCAATTCGATCATCGCCTCCGTCAATGTCAGTTCCTGAACCGCGCGCGGCGCAAGTCCCGCCGGCGTGAGCAAATTCGTGATCACGATGCTCTCCTCTTTCGGCGGATAAACCAGCAAAGTCTCGCCCGCAAAATCCTCCGCCGAAAGATACGCCTTCTGCGCCAATGGGTGTCCCGGCGGAAAAACTGCCACTGCCTCGTCCGAAAAAAGCGGCGTGTACACGATTCGCCGGTCGCGCACCGGCGCGCAAACAATCGCCAGATCCACTTTCTCCTCGATCAGCGCCTGGAAAGGATCCGGCGTCGCTTCCACCACCACTTTCACGTCTACATCCGTGTATGCCTTCATGAATCGCAACAAGCACGACGGCAGCCAGTGATAAACGGTGTAGCACTGCGTCGTCAACCGCACTTTGCCGCGAACCTGCGTCGCGTGCGATTCAATGTCCTTCTCGACGCGGGTCAACTCCTCCAGCACGGTTCGCGCCGAAATCAGTACGCGCTCGCCTGCCTCCGTCAATTTCATCTTCTTGCTGGTGCGCTCAAAAAGCGTGGTGCCGAGTTGCTCCTCCGCGTCGTGCAATTGATGGCTCAGCGCCGATTGCGTCAAATGCAAGCGATTCGCCGCCCGCGTGATCGTGCCTTCCTCCGCCACCGCCGCCACCAGTTTCAGGTGCCGCACTTCGAGACTCATGACGCCTCCCCGAGGCGACGCCCGCGCTTGCCGAATTCACGCGCAAAATCCGGATAGCCACTTCCCACGCCCTAAAGATAACGTGCAGCGTCGGGAAAAGATTCATGAAAGCTGTTCATTCGGATGATGAAATCAAAGCGTTGGATTCACCTTTCGTGAATCGCTACGCTCGATGGGCCTGAAGCTCACTCGGGGCCGCGAGATCTTCAGTCAGACCAGCAACGAAGTCGCTGGATGGACGGAAAAAATGAAAAAGCCCGGGAATTCATTCGCTAGAGGTGTGCCCGCACGAACTCAAGTAGCGAAGAGCAATATCAATTCGCGCGGCTGCGGCTCGTCTTCTTGATTTGCGGATTGCTTTCTAGTCGCGAATTTCCCGCCCGCTCCGCTGCGAGCACAGCCTGCGCGCAGCCTCACTCTGCCGCCCAGCATCACCATCGTCGGCACGAACGATGCAGCATGTCAGGAAAGCCTCGCCGAACTGCAGCGCCTCATCCGCGAATTCGCCTTCGTCCGCGGACATCGCATCTATCTCGTCTGCGATCGCGCCGCATGGCGCACCGTCATGCACCATCTCACCCTCGCGTATGGCGTGATCGTCAGCTCGCGCGCCGCTCGTCTCCGATCTCCAACTGCGCGAAACCTGGTTCTACGCCAAAGCCCTGCGCAAAGGCGCCGATGCGCCGCAACGGCGATTACATTTACGCCCACGAATTGGGCCACTTCGTCTGTAGCTGCATCGACGAATCCGCCGCCGACAAAGCCGCCGCCCAACTTCTCGAAGACGCCAAGACGCAATCGCTTCACAGCCACAACTCGCGCCGGCGCCTCAAAATGACAATCTGATTTTCCTCGCCGTCATCATGAGGCAGTCTGAGGTCTTTTCTCCCGTAGGGGCGCCGCTTGCTGCGCCCTCCCGATCATCCGCCAGATTACCGCACAACTCAATGGCGGAAGCCAACTTGCCACCCACGTCGTTGTTGCTTTTCACCTACCGCGCGACAACTCCCGCATTTTCTTGGCCCGATCTTCTTTCGTGTCCGGCCACGCGACAATCTCACCCAACATCCAACTTCAACTTCCCAATCAAATAAGCTCCCAACCCTCCAATCAACCCTCCAGCAATAATCACGCCCTCCCAAGCAAATCCCACAGCCACAGTCCGCGCCGCAGGCGCGCCAAACGGCAACAACAATCCCACCAGCGCCGCCTCCCGCACTCCAATCCCGCCCTGCGTCAACGGCACAAGCGCCGAAATCTTCGCCATCGGCCACGCAAACAACCAAGCCTGAAACGCCAAATGCAATCCCGCCGCATCGGCCAAAACCGCAGTCAGTGCAATAAACGATCCTTGCACCACTAAAGCCAGCACCAACGCCGCCAGCACAGATTGCGGCCGCTCAGCCATCGCCCGCTGCGCCTCTCTCAATCGCACCAATTTTCGCCGCATGCGAAACGAAAATCGCCGCGCCGGCAACAACACGATCACAAGCAATCCAATGATCGCCAATCCCAAAGCCGCCGCGCCCAAGACAAAAAACAAATGCCGGCTCTCCGCGCTCAAACTTCCCGGAACCAGAACCGCCCCAGCCACCGTCAGCAGCGCCAACGCCAGAAAATCCAGAATCCGGTCCAGAAAACTTCCGAACAAAATCGCCGCCTTGCTCCGCCCCATCCGCATCGCCAATCCCGCCCGCACAATATCGCCGCCCACAATCGAAGGCAGCAACAGCACGCTGAACAATCCCGCGAAATAACAATGCGCCGCCTGCGCCACGCTCAGTCCCGAACCCGCGCGATTCACCATCAACCGCCACTTCATCGAAGCAACCACATGGCTCGCCAAATAACCAACAACAACCAGCGCCCACAAATGCAGCGGCACAAGCCGCAGCGCCGCTCCCACCTGCCGCACCGGCAGAAAATGAAACAACAGCCCCAGGACAAGAATCGTCCCCGCGATGCGAAGGACAATGCCTCCAAGAGCGCGTTTTCTTAAGCTGTTCGCAGGTGTGAGCGTTCACGGAAAAATCGCTCAAATTATGCGGCCCGCGCCCAACCGACGACAAGCCCTTCAAATTCCGCCGTTCCTCGTAGGGGCGAGGTCTGGTTTTTCAGCCCCGCCCGCTTTTCGGCCCTCTTGCCTCTTGCCGTATTTCGATCGCGATCCCCCACTCGTAATTCCGAATTAGATTGCCTATAACCTCCCACTCGCTTTAGGCTATTCCCTCAATTCGCAGGGAGCCGCAGTGAGAAAAAAAATCCGCGTAGTGCAATACGGCGTAGGCCCCATCGGCGCATCCATCGCCCGCCTGATGCGTCAAAAGAGCGCCCTCGAAATCGTCGGCGCAATTGACACCGATCCCGCAAAAGCCGGCAAAGATCTAGGCGAAATCGCCGGCGCGCCCGACGCCCCATGGGGCGTCAAAGTCTCCGGCGACGCCGCCAAAATCCTCGATGGCCATGTAGACGTCGTCATTCACTCCACGTCTTCCTACCTCGAAAGCGTGATGGATCAACTCACCGCCTGCCTCGAAGCCGGCTGCTGCATCGTTTCAACGTGCGAAGAACTCGCCTACCCGTTCCGCAAGCATCCCGAGCTATCGAAAAAGTTGGATACGACCGCACAAGAAGAAGGCGTCGCGCTCGTAGGCACCGGCGTAAATCCCGGCTTCGTGATGGACAAGCTGGTCCTGACGCTCGCCGCAGTCTCCCAGCGCGTCGATCACGCCAAAGCCACGCGCATCGTGGACGCTTCGCACCGCCGCCTCCCGCTGCAGAAAAAAATCGGCGCAGGCATGACCCCCGAAGAATTCCGCGCGCAGGTAGCCGCGGGAGTGATCAAGCATCACGGCCTGCCCGAATCAATCGCCATGGTGGCCGACGGCCTCGGCCTCGCCGTTGATGACATCTCCGAAACCATCGAGCCGGTAATCGCGGAAAATTCCGTGCGCACCGAATATCTGGAAGTAGCCGCAGGCCAGGTAGCAGGCGTCCATCAAATCGCCCGAGGCACCGCCGCAGGAAAAGAAAAAATCTTCATGGAACTGAAGATGTATGTAGGCGCAAGAAATGCGGCCGACACAATCGAACTGGAAGGCGAGCCCAAGCTGACGCTGACAATCCCCGGCGGCACGCACGGCGACATAGCCACCGCCGCAGTAGTAGTCAACGCAATCCCAGTAATCCTGGCAGCCCCAGCAGGCCTGCGCACCTCGCGCGATCTCCCGTTAAGCTTCTTCGCCCCAGACGCTCTCGGCTAGCGCCGGCTCCGAGCCTCGGTACCGCTGGCGTCCCGCCGGCATCCGACGATCAAAATATTCGCCAAGAACGACAGTCGTGCGCGGACTCATTACGCCGATCTTGCCTTCCCCCAAAATCTCGCCACCGCCGCAAAATCCGGATCATCCTTCGCCGCCGCCTGAATCGCGCTATAAGTCTCATAAGCCGCCGCACCCGCAGGCATCGGCACGCCGCGCTCTTTCGCCAACTCCAGCGCCAAGCGCATATCCTTATGCATCAAACGCAGCGGAAAACTCGGCTTGAATTCGCCCTTCAAAATCACAGGAATCTTCACGTCCAACACTCCGCAGCGCGCCATGCTCGATTGCAGCACTTCCACCAGCTTCTCTCCCGCAACTCCCGATCCGGTCACCAGCGCCAGCGCCTCCGAAAACGCCTCCACCTGCAGAGCCAAAATCATATTCATCGCCAGCTTCACGGTCTGCCCGGCCCCATTCGGCCCCAGCAAAAAAAATCGCTTCCCCACCGCCTGCAGCACCGGCTCAAGCGCGCGCCAGCGTCTCCTGCTTCCCGCCAATCATGAAAACCAGCTCGCCAGCCTCAGCGCCCCAAGTTCCGCCGGTCACCGGCGCATCGAGAAACTCGATCCCGCGCTCTTCGCAAGCCGCCGCCGCCCGCCGCGCAAGCCCGGGCGAAACCGTGCTCGAATCCACCAGCACGCTGCCGCGCTTCAATCCCTCAATCGCTCCGTTCGCGCCCCACAGAACTTGTTCCAGCGCCGGCGGATCGCTGACGATCGTGAAAAGCACATCGCTAGCCGCCGCAACTTCGCGCGGGCTCGCGCCCCACTTCGCCCCTTCGCGCAATAAATCCTCAGCGCGGCTCGCAGTCCGATTCCAAACTGTCAGTGGAAATCCCGCCTTGAGCCAATTCCGGCCCATCGGCTTGCCCATCAATCCCAGTCCAATCAATCCCACTGCAGGTTTCATCGCCATCTCCTGAAAGAAAGAAGAGTGTACCGCATGGCGATTCCGAAACACGAAAGTCGTCAGAAATTTAGGAGGGACAATGCGGCCGCGCGGGCGGAACGAAGAGTGTTGGTAGCGCTGGCGTCCCCGCCGGCATCCGACGAAGAAAACGATTCCCAAGGGCAACAATCCAGCGCGGAAGAAACCCGTCGAATGATCGACTCAGGCGCTCTTCGATCCAGGCGGTTCCCAATCGCGCAGCACCGGCGCCGCACCCACAGGAGCTGCGTCCGCCGCATCCGGCCGTTCGTAAATTCGATGCACGTGCGGATAAGGAATTTCCAACCGCATTTTTTTCTCGCGGCCGTTCTGCGTAAAGCGGTCTTCAATGAAGATCGAGCTGCCGGTATCGGCGACCAGCGTGCCGACGGCCAGCAGGTTGAGGTCACTGGCTCGGTAATGCGCTTCCACTTTTTTTCCGAGGAGCGGGGCGTAGTGGCTCATAGGGCAGGCAGTTTCGCTGGACCCAAGGTACGGGTCAATGGTCCGAAGGTACCAGACGCGAAGCGTCGCCAGTAGCGCTGGCGTCCCCGCCGGCATCCGGCGACCGATACTGGAGCCAGGATCGCCCATCGACCGCGGACGCACCCTCGAAAATTCACAGCGCGCATCGTGCGGCGAGGCGAGGCCGCGAAAATGACGTTCTGAGTTGGGAGGTCGCAAGATGCCCACAGGACGCCGGCGCTACCGACTTCTAATGATGCGCCGCGCCATGCCCCGCATCCGCATGAGATGAAATTTCCGGCGGCGGTAGCTCAGCCTTCAGCGAAAATCCGCGGTAAGCATCAACACCACCGGCGTAACAATCCCAAACGCCAGAATCGCGAACAAAATCGGAAACACCCACCCCAGCGCCTGATGATTCGCCGCCGATTGCGTACTCCAATACCAAGCGCCATACCCCGCGATCAACCCGGCAAACATCGAAATATTCCGGCTAATCCGCGAAACCTCCAAATGCCGCCCACAACCAGGACAAACCAAGTCATACGAGTGCGCAACCACAGTCATCGCCCCGATCTTCGTCAAGCTCACAGGACACATTCGAATCGCCAATCCTCACCTCCGGCCAATCACGAACGATAGCGCAACAGTAGCACAGCCACTCCTGGCTGTGTCGGCCATAGGCGCGCAGCAGCGTCAGCCCAGAGGCAACAATTCCTAATTCGCCTTTCCAACCTCACGCGCAAGCAGCGCAAACTCGACGCGCTGGCGGAATGGATCGATGCGCTCGGCGCGCACGCGCACACGATCGCCCAAACGAAATGCGATGGCGGCAGCCGCGGCTACGGCTCCGTCCATGATGCTGCGGCTCGCAGACGATGGCGTGATCGCGCTCGCGATACAGGCAACGCCCGGCCGTAAATTCCTCCATCTGATCGATTCCCACAAGCCCTTCGACGAAAACATCGATCAGCTCAACAAAGAATCCGAACTTCTGCACGGAAATAATCAGCGCCTCGAATTCTTCACCGAGACGGCTCTCCATAAATTGCGCCGTCTTCCAATCCATCAATTCTCGTTCGGCCGCATCCGAGCGGCGTTCGGCTTCCGACGATTCCACGGCGATCTTATCGAGTTCCTGCCGGCGGTAAGGGCCGATGCCCGGCGCTTCCGAGCCGTCGTGCTTATCCGCACTGCGCGATTTTGTGACCGGCACAATGCGCGGGCCGGATGCGTCCGGATTTTCGAGCGCCCATTTCAGCGCGCGATGCACGATCAAGTCGGGATAGCGGCGAATCGGCGAAGTAAAGTGCGTATATTCCTCGGCAGCAAGTGCGAAATGTCCGAGCGGCTCCGCGGCATAGCGCGCCTGGCGCAGCGAGCGCAACATTAAATAAGAAACGATGCGCTCCTCGGGCTTGCCCGCAATTTTTTCCGTGAGCCGCTGATAATGCTCGGGGCGAATGTCGATTTCTTCCGTGGCGGGCATGGTCACTTCCATCGGGCGCATTCGACCGTGGCCGGCGCGATCGCGGCGCGCGGGCGGCTGCGATTTGCCGTGGCGCACCATCACGCGCCGTTCGAGCAGATCGGTCACGCCGAGCGTATAGCCGAAAGCCTTGGCCATTTCTTCGAACTCGAGAACTTTCTTCGGGTCCGGCTTTTCGTGAACGCGATGCAGGCTGACGATTCCGCGGCGGTCGAGGTAGCGCGCGACGCTTTCATTCGCCGCCAGCATGAATTCTTCGATGATGCGATGCGCGATGTTGCGTTCGCTGCGAAGAATTCCGGTCATGCGCCCCTGCGCGTCGAATTCGATCACGCGCTCGGGCAAATCGAAATCAATCGAGCCGCGGCCGTAGCGCCTCTTGTTCAGCAGCAGCGCCAGTTCGCGCATGCGGCGGAAATGCCCGGCCTGCGCGGCGTAGCGCTCGCTCATTTCCGGATCGTTCTCGAGAACTTTGTTCACGTTGGTGTAAGTCATGCGCTCGGCGGAGCGAATCACTCCGGCGGTGAATTCCGTGCCGGTGACTTGGCCCTCGCCGTCGATTTTCATGATGACGCTCATCACCAGACGCTCGACCTGCGGATTGAGCGAGCAAATTCCATTCGAGAGTTCTTCGGGCAGCATGGGCACGGCGCGCAGCGGGAAATAAACGGATGTTCCGCGAAGCCGCGCCTCGAGATCGATCGGCGAGCCGCGCTTGACGTAATGCGCGACGTCGGCGATGTGCACCTGCAATTCGAAATTGCCATTCGGCAGCGTAGCGACGTGCACCGCATCGTCGAAATCGCGCGCCGTTTCGCCGTCAATCGTGACGATGGGCAAATCGCGAAAATCGCGGCGCCCGCGACGATCCGCCTCGCTCACTTGCTGCGGCACGGCGCGGGCTTCGTCGAGGACATCTTCTGCGAATTCATGCGGCAAGTGGTGCTTGCGGATCACGATTTCCGTGTCCACGCCGATGTCGCCGGGCCGGCCGAGGATTTCGATCACGCGGCCTGCCGGAGCGAGTCCGCCTTTCGGAAATCGCGTGAGCTCGACGTTCACCACGGCGCCATCGAGTTCCGGGAATCGCACGCGGCGGCTGGCCACGCGCGGATTCGCTCCTGCCGCAGCGGGCATCTCGCCGAGCTTATCTTTCAGCGCGGGCAAAAGTTCATCGCCCGGCGGAATTACGATTTCGTGCAGGATGCGCGTGTCGTAGGGAAGCACGACGTTGCTTTGCGGGCCGTAGCGGAAGAGTCCGACGACGGTCGGATGTTCGCGCTCGACGATTTGAACGATGCGGCCTTCGGCGCGGCCATCCGCGCGGCGGCGCTCGATGCGCGCTAAGACGCTGTCGCCGTGCATGGCGTCGCCAACGGCGTCGCGGCGGATGAATAAGTCGCCATCCATTTTCGGCTGCGGCTCGGCGGGAACTACGAAGCCGTAGCCATCGCGATGCGCGATGAAGCGCCCGGCGATAAGATTCGGATCGCGCTGCGGCTTGCGATGTTGTTCCTGCTGCGCCGGCTTGGCCTTTTCCTGGCTTCCGGCGACGGCTCTTTGAACCGAGCGCGGGAGATGTCCTTGGGCCAGGCGAAACCGGCCGCCGGAAACTTCTTCGACTACGCGGTTGCGCTTGAGCTTCGAGAGAATCTTGGGGATCGCGCGGCGTCCGCGATGATGCAGGCCCAGTTCATGGGCCATTTCGCGGATGCTTTGCGGATGGTCAATCTTGGCGAGGTGCGCGAGAAGTTGCGGCTCGTTGATTTCCGGCTCGTGCGGCTTCTTTTCGGGTCTCATTCCGTTAGGCGGCCATTCTACTGGCGCCGGGGCGTGCGGGAAAGGCCCCGGAGAACGCTTGTCGGCGCGGGCGGAATTTTTTGAAAAATGTTCCGTTGCGCCGCAACTAATTTTGGAGTCTTGGGTTGTAGCGGGAAACACTGTGTGCGTCGTTGGCCCGCTTCTCCTGGCTGGGTCATTTACGACGTACCCCAGGGACAAAGGTGGGGAGGGGTCTCGTCGGGAGGCTTCTCCCCAATCTTCTTTTGTACCGCCTCCATTTGAAATTGGTGTACTGCCTGTGAGCGACCCCGTTGGGGTGCCCGTTTTGACGCGATTAGAAATGATAGTCTTCCTTTATTTTCAGTAAGTTAGCTCAATTTCTAATAATTTCGCACGCGATTAGAAATTGGCGGGTCAGCTTGCGTGGTTTACAGAGGCGGCGAGGATCCCAGAGGGTTCCTCGAATTTGGAGGGCCGGGTGTGAAACCCGGGCCTTTCTTACGCTTCTTACTACGAAATTCTGACCAGCTATTAGAATAGCACATAATCAGGAAAATGCAAGGGCCTCCGCGAAGAATCGTGTAAGAGATTGATAGGATTGAATTTAACGATCGGAGGCCGCGATAGTGCGCGGCCTTGGCGAGTGAGAGGTCGTCGGAGGGCGCAGTCCGCCTAGGCGGACGCCCCTACGAACTGGCGTTAAATGTTGGGTGGCGGGTCGGTGCGACATTATGTTCGCGGTCGTCGGATGCCGACCTGAAAGGTCGGCGCTACATGAACTCGAGGCAACTACTCTTGGGATGGATGGGCTATCGGGCTTAGATCTTCGGAATCGTCCTCGGCGATTTCGCCGTCTGGGGTGCGGATTAGGGCTGGGCAGTAGCGGCCTAGGAGGTCGCGGCGCCACCAGGTGCCTTGGGTGCGCTTGGTGGCCATGTCCGTAAACCAGTATTGATAGATTACTGCGCGAACGGCTTTGGGAGGGTCGCCCCTGAAGGGATCGCTTGCGAATAGAGCCAGGACATCCGGGCTGCCTTTGAGGATTTGCTCTTCGGTGGCTACTACGAATGGTGAGCGGCGCCAGGAGTCTAAAGAAGCGAACCAGAGGTTCCATTCGAAGCGGGGTTGGTACGGGGCATAGATGCCTGGGGCCGCTGTGAGGTCCTGAGGCTTGTAGCGGAACGGATAGGGTCTCCAGGTTTTGCCGTCGCGGGTGCCTTGGAATTCGATTTCGTAACGCTCGTGGGTCATGTTGGCGAATAGGCCGTAGCGATTGGCGATGCGGAAGGGATCGAGCCAGCGCATGGGACCTTCTGGAAAAGGAATGCCGGGGATGAACATCTCGATCAGAATCGTCGATGTGACGTAGAAAACCATGCCGAGGGCCAGGCCGGCGATCGACATCTTTACGGCTGAAAATGCGGATCGCAACTTTGCCGGCAGCTTAATGAGCCCAAGCGGGTACATCGCGCCTTGCGATGAAATCGCGGAAGCGGGCGGGAAGGATGGCTTCCAGGAATTTGTCGTCCACCAAGCAGGATTCCCAGCGAGAGAACCAGGTAATTCAGGAACGTGTAGTTGGCGGTGAGGATTATGCCGGCTTCGAACGGGCGTGACTATGCAGAAGCAGATGATGCGGAAGCGGCGCGGGAGGAAAAGCATCCAGACGATTACGAGCTCGACGCCGAGAGTGAGCACGACAGTGGAGGCATGGAACCAGTGCGGCAATTGGTGCGCATACCAGCCGAGCCATGTGGGTAGCGGACCGTTTTGGTAGTAGTCGTCCATGGCCGTGAGGCTGCGCCAGGATCGGTCGCCGCTGGCGAGTTTCACTACGCCGGATTCGAAATAGATGCGGAACCATTCCCAGCGCAGGAGGAAGAGGCTGGCGCGCGACGGGGCGTGGCTACGGGCGAGGCCGGGGCGAAGGCCCGGAGGGGCGAAGAATAGGCAGATGAAGCCGGCTTCGAGCAGCATGCCGTCGGATTGATAGCCGGAGAAATCGCGGGCGGCGGAGACGAAGGAAAGGAAAGCTACGAAGCAGATTAGGAGCGCGGCGCGGGGCCAGATATTGAAGACGACGAGGATTGAGGCGATCAGGCCGGCCCAGCAGATGATTTCCAGTGCGCGATTGCTGCTGCTGAACCAGAGGAGCGTGGGGGCGTACCAAAAACGGGCCAGGCCGGGGAAGTATTGTGGGACGGCGTGGAGGAGTTCGCCGGCAGGTAGGATGCCGTTGGGGCCGATCAGGCCTTTGATTTGGAAGATTAGGGAATAGAAGGCGGAGAAGTAGATTAGGCCGATGGCGCGGAGGAAGAGCCAGCGGGGGTAGAGATGGGTGGAGCTGGGTGGGGCTTCTTCGAGTGGAGCGGTCAGGATTCCGGCGGCGGGTTGCGGGGCGGGCTTGGGGCTGGATTCTGGGCCCAGGAGCCAGTTTAGCCAGTCGGCGAGCGTTTCCATTTGGGGGGGATTATATGCGCGGGGGAGCGGGGAGAGGAATCGGAGAACGGCGGGGAGCGGAGCGTTACCGCAGAGACGCAGAGGGCGCTGAGTTAAGAGGAGAAGACTAAGTGCAATTGTCGGTCCGCGGACGAGTGCGGTCTTTTTGGACTGCGGTGGTCGTAAGATGCCGGCGGGGACGCCGGCGCTACCAACCTACGCGGCTGGTAGGCCTCTTAGGGTTAGGTCGGCTATGTGGTCGGCGATTAGGGTTTCGTCTACCGGCTCTAGAGATGTGAATTCTATGCCTATGCCGCGGGCCGGGGCTACGTAACGCACTACGCCTTCGGCGTGGAAGGGATGCTTGCCGCCAACCTCTACGCTTACGTGGGAGCCTACGGGAAGTTCGGAGACGGAGGCGAACATGCCGCCTACGCTTAGATTGCCGAAGCCGTGAGAAATGCGGTCGAGGCGATCGCCGTTGCGTACCGCTACGGGGCAATCTTCTTCGGTGCGGTGAAAAAAGCGCTGTGCGGAACCTTCCATGGCTTGCTCCTAGACGGCCGGTGCGGGGTACGAGGCCTTGTTCAATATGCTGAACAAGGTACCAATATAGTGTACGCTGGTTGTTCGGGGTGTCAATCGGGTGTTCGGGATGTTGAACGCAAAAGAGTACAGGTTTTTATGTAGAAATTAATTTTTGTGGATGGGAATTGGTTTGTCTCAATTGGGAACGGATCGGGCTTGGTAGTTATCGGTACGCGGCTTACGGTGAATCGGGTAGTGGTTTCGTACCGCTGGCGTCCCGCCGGCTCTTACGAACGAAAATGTTCGCTATGGACTCGATTTTAGGCGGACTGAGATTGAGATGAAGAGAGATGGTATCGGTTGGGTTTCGTCGTCCGCTCGTGGTTTGCGCTATTCATGAAACTCTTGCTCGTAAGAGCCGGCGGGACGCCAGCGGTACAAGAGCGACTACCAGCCGTAGAGCTTGGCGGCGTTGTCGTGTAGGGCCATGTGGGCTAACGCGGACGCTCTGGGGCGGGTGATTTCGCCGTCTTGCATCATGCCGGTCAGGGCTATGGCTAGGGCTGTTCTTGCGTTTTGCGTGGTTTGCCAGCCGATTTCTTCCCAATCATATTCGGCTTTGCCGGGGAACAAGTCTGTGCCGAAGAGAACCTTTTCTGGATACCACTCTAGCCAGTCGCGGATTACCTGGCTTAGGGCGCGGGCTGAGGTCATCCAGGTTTGTTCGGAGAAATCGGCGTAGACGTTTGGCTTCATTAATAGGTAGCCGATTTCGCGGGTGAAGGGGCCGCTGCCGCCGTGAAGCATCACGAAATTTGTTTTGCGCAAGGACGGATCATTGAAAACGGATTCCAGGCGCATGGGTTCAGAGCCGTAGAGATTGAAATAGGTGCCGCAGCCGGCGCCGGTGTGGATGTGGACCGGCAAATTGAGGCGACCGGCTTCGGCGGCGATGTAGCGGAAGAGAAAATCCTGGAGGCGGGTGTAATCGCCGATGGGGGGCGTGCCTGCGCTCGCGTATTTCGAGTAGATTGCGGAGGCTTCTTCGCGAGTCGCGGGCTCGAAGTCTAGAGAGCGTAAGTAGGCAGCTTCGAATTTGATGGCTACTGCGCCTTGCTGCTTTTGCTTTTCGAGTTCGGGAGTGACTACGGATTTGAGGTAATCGTCGAGGGAGCTGGGCTGTGCGGCGACGCCTAGATCTTTTCGATATCTGGCCAGCAGCATATCTTCGCGGCTGAAGAAAAATTTGCGATCGGGGGAGGCTTCGGCGAGTTCGTTATTCGAGAGCGGGAAGAGGAGAGCGTCATCGAACGGAACCCAGCGGAAGTGCGGCGGAGTGAGGCCGCGGCCTAGCGCGATGCGATTGGCTAGTTCGGATTCGATGCCGAGTTGAGCGAGGACCCAGTTGAGATAATTGTCGCCTTGCTCCTGGCGGATGCGGGCTTTTGTGGCTAGAAGTTCGCGGATGTGAGGTTCGGTCTTGTCGTCGTATTTGTAGCCCCAGAGGGATTTCCAGGCGGACAGGAATTGCGGATTGTCGGGACGATTGGCGGTGGGAGGATCGGAGGGCTCGAGCGGGTCGCAGGGTAGAGCGTCGAATTCGTCGTCGGTTTCGTTGGGGGCGACGAGGCGCGGGGGGTGGGAGTGATTGTCGATGGCCTGGATTTTTTGGATTTCGGAGAGGAGTTGCGGGTCGGGGGATTGGGCGGCGGTTGTTGAGGCAAGGATTAGGATGAGTGTCGCGAGTAGGACGGGCTTCATTGGGGGCCTCGCTTTCGATTGATGATGGGGCGGCGGCATTATACAGTCGGCCGCTGAGGTGGGTTGAATAAGAATGGGCTCGGCTCGCGGGTGCGGAGAGATGCCGGGAGGTGAGGAGCTTTCAAAGTTGGCGGGCGCAGCAAGCAGCGCCCCTACGAAAGACAGTTTTTAGCGCGGAACGCGTGCAGAGATTTGTGTCACGCGCATACGTGGCGAAACGCGATTGGGGGTTGAGATCGAGACCGTATCGGTGATTGGGTTGGGGAAGCTCGGGGCGCCGTTGGCTGCTTGTTTGGCGTCTAAGGGGATTCGTGTGATTGGGGTGGACTCGGACGCTGGGAAAGTTGAGGCGCTGGAGCATGGGCGGGCGCCCGTGTTTGAGCCTGGGCTTGATGCTTTGATTCGGGAGAATGGGGATTTATTGCGGGCTACTGCGGATGCTTCGCTTGCTGTCACGGAATCGCAGATCACTTTTATTGTTGTTGGGACGCCTAGCGAGGGGGATGGGGGATTTTCGCTGCGGCATGTTTTGCCGGTTTGCGAGGCGGTGGGGTTGGGTTTGCGCGGGAAGAAGGAATTTCATGTTGTGGTGCTTACGAGCACCGTCATGCCTGGAGCTACCGGCGGGGCCGTGCGGGCGAAATTGGAATCGGCTAGCGAGAAAGTTTGTGGCGTGGATTTTGGGCTGTGTTATTCGCCGGAATTTATTGCGCTGGGTAGCGTGATACGGGATTTTCTGAATCCGGATTTTGTTTTGATTGGGGAATCGGATGCGCGGTCGGGAGAAATTCTCGAGGGGCTTTACAAACGCGTTTGCGATTCAAAGCCTGCGGTGGCGCGGATGAATTTTGTGAATGCGGAGATCACCAAGATTTCGGTGAACACTTATGTGACGTCGAAAATCAGCTTTGCGAATATGCTGGCGCGAATTTGCGAGGCGTCGCCGGGGGCGAATGTGGATGTGGTTACGGCGGCGCTGGGATTGGACAGCCGCATTGGGGCGAAATATTTGAAAGGGGCGGTGAGTTACGGCGGGCCTTGCTTTCCGCGGGACAACCGGGCGCTGACGGCGTTGGCACGGGGGCTGGGGGCGCCGGCGGAATTGGCGCAGGCTACCGATTCGTTTAATCGGGCGCAGGTGATTTGGTTGGCGGAGTTGGTGGGGCGTCATGCGCAGCGAGGTGCGACTGCGGGCGTTCTTGGATTGACTTATAAGCCGCAGACGGACGTGGTCGAGGAGGCTGTGGGATTTTTGCTGGCGCGGGAATTGGCTTCGCGGGGATTTCGCGTGTGCGCGTTTGATCCGGCGGGGATGGCCAATGCGCGGCGGGAATTGGGCGAGGCGATTCAGTTTGCGGCTACGGCGGAGGAATGTATTGCGCGTTCGGAGATTGTGATTGTGGCTACGCCTTGGAGGGAATTTTTGGAGATTCCGGCGGCGACTTGGGGGAGTGGAGGCGGGCGGGTGGTGGTGGATTGTTGGCGGGGGTTGAAGCATATCGAGAATGTGGCGGGAGTTCGGTATTTGAGTTTGGGGATTGGGGCGGCGTCGGCATGATTACGATTTTTGCCATGCCCAAGGGATTTGACGGGCATATCGGCATCATTCAGAGGAATGCGATTGCTAGCTGGACGCGGCTTTCGCCGCGGCCGGAGATTATTTTGTTTGGCGATGAGATTGGGACGGCGGAGTTCGCTCGGGAATTTGGATTGCGGCATATTGCGGCGATCGGCGGAATGATCGAGGGGACGCCGTTTCTGGATGATTTGTTTGCGCAGGCGCAGGCGGCGGCTTCGTTTCCGATTGTCGCGTATGTGAATTCGGACATTATTTTGTTCGATGAATTTCTGCGGGCTATCGAAGCGTCGCGGTCCTGGCGGCCGGAATTTTTGATGGCTGGGCGACGATGGGACATTGATATCACTGCGCCACTGGATTTTGCGGCGGCGGATTGGGAATCGCGATTGAGAGCAGATGTGGCGCGGCGGGGGAAGCGGCGATCCGTCAGTTGGATCGATTATTTTGTGTTTCCGCGCGGAATGTATCGCGAAGTGCCGCCGATGTTGATTGGGCGGCTGTGGTGGGATAACTGGCTGGTGTGGAAGGCGGGGGATCTGGGCGCGCCGGTGGTGGATGCTTCGCCGCGCGTTTTGGCGGTGCATCAGAATCATGGATATGCGCATCCGGGGGGATTTTTTGGAATTTGGCAGAGCGAGGAGGGACAGTGGAACGAGAGATTGGCGGAGGGCGGGCGGTGCGCGCGGACTTTGCGGGAGGCGCGATTTAAGTTGGGGCGATTGGGAGTGAGGCGGAATTTTGAGGGGGCGGTGGAGAGATGGTGGAAATCGATTGGCGGGGCGCGGAAAAAGGCGCGAGCGGCTTCGGGTGCGGCAGCACAAGCGGCTGGCGTGGCGCCGAAGACGGAGTGAGAAATGTACGGGAAGAGGAAATTTCAAATTTCAGATTTGAAATTTCACATTGAATTGTTGGCATCGCGCCTTTTCACGGGATCGACGGAACGCGGAGAGCCTTGGATCGGGTCGCGCGCAGGTGAATGGCATGCGATTTAGTAGGGTTTACATCAGCGGGCGCAGCAAGCGGCGCCCCTACGGCCGCAACGTTAATCGGCCGGGGCTGAAGCTGGCGATGCTGGCGGGGCGCCGAGGATTATTTTTTCGCCGACTTCGCTGGCGCTTAGAACGGGAGTTTGGCCTGGCGGCGATTGCGTTTTCGCGCCGGCTACGCTTACGCCGCGATGTGCGTTCGATTTTGCGGCTACGGCTTTTGAGACGCCGTCTCTTACGTTGGCGAAGATTTGGTCCATGGAATTCATTCCGTTGTTTTGCTTCAGGGCGCCTAGCAGGAAATGAGTGAAATAGCCGTTTTGATAGGGCGGGCCTTCGTAGCTTACCTGCGATTCCGTGCTGGAAGTGAGAATGGCGCGGCCGATGCCTGCGCTGATTCTTTCTAGGGCGCTGCTGGAGGGCGAGGATTCGGCTACTCCCAGGGCGCGTTCTTTGGCGGCTAACGTGGCGGCGCCGCTGTGGCAGGTGTCGAGAAGGATTACCGTGCGGCGGGCTTTGATGCGGCTGCGGACTATGTCGGAGAGGTCGACCATGGCTAGCGCGGTGGCGAAGAGGCTGTCCTGGGATTCGAGATCGGTGTCGGACGTTACTACGTAATTTACGTCGGCGGTGTCGGCGGAGCGGGCTGTGCCGTGGCTGGCTAGAAAAATTACTACCAGATCGTTCTCCTGAGCGTTTCTTGCCAGCCAGTTCAACTCTTCTTTTAATTTTCGCGTGGTCACTTCATCGGTTAGGGTGTGCACGTTTGCGGGTTTGAAGCGGCCGTATTTTGGATCTTGCAGGACGGTGGAGAAATCGCGGGCGTCTTTGCTGGTGAAATTCAGATTCAGTCCGGGATCGTGAAAGCGGGAGATGCCGATGGCCAGCGCCCATTTTTCGTGCAGCGCCGGGAGATCGTTCGAGCCGCCGGGCGGGGCCGGGGCTGCGAGGATGAAGGGATTGCGCTGCTCGGTCATGGCTTCGGAGGTGAAGAGTTTGGCTTTTTCGAGGGCGTAGGCGGCGTCTTTGTCGCGGCCCAGCTTTTTCGCGAAGAGAGAGCGGTAATACCAGGCGTCGCCGAGGCTGGTGCAGAGTTCGTTGGCGTGCCTCAGGAGCTGCAGGCCGTCTTCGACTTCGTTGTTCTTGCCGGATTTGATTTGCTCGAGAGCTTGATTGACGAAATCTTTTGCGGCGCCGCAGCGTTCGCCTTGCGGGCGGGCTTGCGCGCGAGACGCGAGCGACAGAAGAAGCAGCGCAGCGGCGCAGGCGATTCCGGCGGATTTCATTTGTGCGCGGCTTGCTGCTTGACGCGCATGGCGGAGACGATTTTGCCTTTGACGTTGTTCTGCGCGAGTTGGATGAGGCCGTCGGGGGAGAGATCGAAGTTCACGGAGCCGGCGTCGTGAATGGCATTGACGATGCTGTCTTCGTCCACGCCGGCTTTGGCCATTTTGATCACGTCGGCATTGGTGAGCGCGGGTTTAGCGGGGGCGGAACCTGAGCCGGCGGGCTTGGTTGAACTTCCGCTGGATGCTGCGCCCGGCTTCGGCGTCGTCCCGGACTTTGTGGCGGTGGATCCGGGTTTTGCGCTGCGGGTGGTCGCTGGTTTCTTCGCCGGCGCTGCCGGGGCTGGCTCGGTCAATGTTGCCGCGGGGGCTGGCGGCGCTTCGGTGGCGACGCTGGCTTGCACTTCGAGCTGGCGATAATGCGTAACGGCTACCTCGATGCGGCTTTGCGGCTCGAGGAAATATTTTTCGCTGGGCTTGCCGTCGATGGCTTTGCCGTAATTGATGGCGGCTTGTTCGAGAAGTTTCTTCGCGGCGATGTGATTTTCTTCGGCGTAGGCCTCGGCTTCGTAGCCGACACCGATGGCGTAGAGGCGATAGGCGTCTACGGCGGGATCGGAGAACGGCGTCATCTGTTCGAGAGTTTCGAGATAGCGGCTCCAGAGGGCGTGCTCGGCGAGTTTGTCCGCTTCGTCGAGTTTGCCGCGGGCGAGAGGCACGTCGATCATTTCATCGGTGTTCACCACGCGCGCGGCGATCTGCGCGACAATTTGCCGGATCAGAATTTGCTTGAGTTGAACCGAGGTCGGCGCGGTGACCGTCTCGGCGCCCTTCTTTCCCGCCAGGCGCTTGAACGGGTCCACCATTTTTGAGCCCACGGATTCATCGGCGGCAGTGTTGGTGTCCGCTTCGAAATCCTGCGAGTACGTGGCGGTCAAGGTTCGAGAATCGATGATGCTCGACTTACCCGCGATCGCCCGGTAGGCGACGCTGAGGTTGCCGGTAATCTTGTTGTATTTCTTGGGCTCCTCGAGGCTGTGCCCCTTCTGCATCACGACTTCATTGCGCGAAAAGGATTGCGGCGGCGGAGTTTCGAAGGCGGTTACGGTGCAGGTAATTACCTCGTCCGGCGTACTTTTTTCCTCGTGCAGATTCTTGTCGTTCTTTTCGATTTCGATGGGAATCAGATCGGAGAGGCTTTGGGCGACGTCGGAGTTGGCGGCGTCGTGCGCGGCGACTTGGACATCGAAGCCCGCGCCCGGAAGCTTGACGGCGGCCGGCAGGCGGCGATGAAGCGTGACGTGCTTTTTGCCATTGCCGAAGCCTTGCGCGCGGGCGGATGGCGCGGAGATCGCCGCGGTGAGGGAGGTGAGCAGCAGGAGCTGCAAGAGCTTTTGGAGTCGACCGCTCTGCGGCCGCGCGTGAAATTGAATTGTGGGTATCCCAGCGTTTACAAAATTAAGAGAGGTTCGTGCACGTGCGGTGAACATTGCTTACGGCCTTGACCGTGGAAACTGGCGCATCTTAGCAAAGAGCCCCGGTGGTTACAAATTGTTCGCTAGATACATGCACCAGGGACGCGGGAATTGTGGAGAATTGCGATTGGCGGAAGGAGAGTTTTGGTTGCCCTGAAGATGCCGGGCTACCCTTCAGCTCCGCTCAGGGCAAGAAGCCCGGCGCTACATTCGGAGCTCCTCGCCGCGCGAATTTCCGATGTTGGGATTCGCTACAAAATTGCAGACCGTTGGCACCGGAATTCCCGCTGTTTTTACCCTGGTTCGGAGGCTCGCCGAAAACGTCCTCTAAATGTGATTTTGAGGGGGGTTGGGTGTCACTGTCTGTAGACGATGGGCGGGGCAGCGGTGGCTGCTAACCCATTGCAACGGAACGGCTTAGATACTAGTACGCTTTGGTCATGGCCTTGCTGCCTTCCCCTCGCGATTTGTCTGTCAACAGAATCCGGTTTTAGGGGAGTCTTGCATGCGGAAATCTTTGTTAGGCGCGACCGCAACGCGGTCGACAATAGGCATCGGGATTATCGTATGCCTGACTGCTTTCTTTGCTTTCGGATTGAAGACCGGAGTATCGAGTCCAGGCGCGACCGCGCAGCGGCAGAGCAAAGTCGACGCGAAGCCCGCGAACACGAACGCGAAGGTTGCGCCGACTACCGCGAAACTGGCCACAGTTGCGACAAAGCCCGGGACAAAGCCGGCCAATCACGCTGCGGTGGTGCAGCAGTACGCGAAATTGCCGCTTTCGTTTGAGCCGAATCTTGGGCAGGCGAAGGGCGATGCGAAATTTCTGGCGCGCGGCGATGGGTATTCCCTCTTTCTGACTTCGAACGAAGCTGTGCTGGCGATGGCTGGGCATTCGACCAAGAGCGCACAGCCAGCGGCGAAGTCTGCGCACTCAACTGGCGTGTTGCGCATGGAACTTTTGGGATCGAACCCCGCGCCGAATTTTTCCGCGCAGGATGAATTGCCGGGGAAGAGCAACTACTTCATCGGCGATCAGATGAACTGGCGATCGAACGTTCCGAACTACGCGAAAGTCGCGGAGAAGAATGTTTATCCGGGAATCGATCTCGTTTACTACGGGACGCAGCGGCAACTGGAATACGATTTCAACGTGGCGCCGGGAGCGGATCCGAAAGCGATTCAGATTTCGTTCGAGGGCGCGCGGAAGCTGCGCGTGGACGCGGCGGGGAATTTGATTTTGGGATTGGCGGGCGGCGAAGTGAAATTCGAGAAGCCGTTCGCGTACCAGATGAAGGGCAATGAGAAAGAGCCGGTGGCGGCGCGGTTCCACCTGGGCGACCGGAAGTATCGCGTCTATTTCGCGGTGGACAATTACGATGCCACGCGGCCGCTGGTGATCGATCCGATTCTGGCGTACTCGACGTACTTGGGCGGAAGCGACATTGACGTCGCCAACGCAATTGCGGTCGCACCGGACAATACGGCTTTCGTTGCCGGCGGGACGTTTTCACTCGACTTTCCCGTGGCTCACGCGCTTCAGCCGAATGATGGAGGATCGCTCGACTTTCCGAAGGATGCATTTGTGAGCAAGATCAGTGCCGATGGTTCGACACTTCTTTATTCCACGTATCTCGGCGGCGCGAACGAGGATGTGGCGAATGGGATCGCGGTCGATGCCGCGGGCGAAGCGTATGTGGCCGGGACGACATTGTCGAAGAATTTCCCGGTGACGCCAGGATCATTCAATACATTGTGCGGCGGCGACGGGGAGTGCGGCGCGTCTTTCAATTCGAACGGACTGATCGTATCGAACGGCTTCCTAACGAAGATCAATGCGGCGGGGTCTGGGATCATCTATTCCGGATTTATCGGCGAATTCGAAGACGTCACCGCAAACGCCGTCACGGTTGACGGCAATGAGAACGCCTACGTCACCGGCCAGGTCGGGCCGAACGGGTTCGCTTCGAGTTCCGCCAGCGGGGGCTTGACGCTAACGATTAAACCTTCGCCAAACGGAGCCGTCTCGAACGGAGATGGTACATCCACGATCTTTATTACCAGCGGAAACATCGTCGCGATCAATTCCTTGGTGACCATCACCGGCGTAGGCGGCACGGTGGCGGATCCGAATCCACCGAGCCCCTACGATGGCGTTTTCACGGTGATAACTTCCGCTCCAGGCTCCTTCGTCATCGACTCGGCTGGCGGTGCTGCGAGTGGTGCAGGTACCGTGACCATCAATCCAGCTCCTCCATTCCCAATCACCTCTAACGCGTTTCAAAAACATTTCGGAGGCGGTAGCACAGACGCGTACGTTGTAAAGGTGGCGGCTACCGGCACTGCGTTTCTGTACGCAACCTATCTCGGTGGGGAAAACGAAGACTCTGGGAATGGAATCGCGACCGATAAAAATAACGACGCATACGTAACCGGGCTCACTTTCTCGGTGGGCTTTCCGACGGCGGGCACTCCGTTCCAGCCGACGAATAAAGGAAACGGCGACGCGTTTTTCAGCGAGATCGACACTCTGGGCGGTGGACTCCGGTATTCGACGTTCCTCGGCGGCTCCCAACTTGATCAGGGTAACGCGATCGCCGTTGACAGTATCGGAGACGCGTTTATCGCCGGAGGTTCAGCATCGACGAGCCTCGGAACAGTGGGCGCGTTTCAGTCGAATTGCACCCTAGACTCACAATTACAGTGCGAGGGCGATGCGTTTGTCACGGAAATCAATCCGAATTTGAGTGGAGCGGCTTCGCAGATTTTCTTCACGTATCTCGGTGGTTCGCTCGCGGACTCGGCTTCGGGCATAGCGCTCGATACGCTCGGAAATATCTATGTAACGGGTTCGACGGTGTCGCAGGATTTCCCGATCGGCTGCAGCAGCGTTCCAGAGCTAGTTACGGCGGCGGGAACGACGACGCGTTTGTTACGAAGCTGGATCCGACCGGATCGATGTTGCTGTACTCGAGCTATCTCGGTGGGACGCAGACGGACAACGGAAATGGGATCGCGGTGGATACGTCTGGCTCGGCGTATGTCGCAGGGCAGACCTGCTCGACGAATTTCCCCGTGTCCAATGCGGAGCAAGTAACTCCGGGTGGGAACTGCGACGCATTCATTTCCAAGGTCAGCATCCTGAATGGCATTCAACTCAATCCGTTAGCGTTGGTGTTCACGGCGCAGAGCTTGAACACGACCAGCGCACCGCTGACGGTGACTCTGACGAACGGCGACAATCCACTAACGATTTCGAGCATCACGCTCGGCGGAGCAGACCCCAGCGCGTTTGCTATCACGAGTGCATCCACTTGCGTTGCGCCCTCTTCGCTGAATCCGGGAACGCAGTGCACCATCGTGGTGACTTTCAGCCCAACCACGCCGGGAGTCAGCAAGGCGACTATCACTCTTACCGACTCCGCGCCGGATAGCCCGCAGGTCATCAGTTTAACGGGCACGGCTTCTACGCTGACGCTCTCGGCTTCGAGCCTCGACTTTCGGCAGCGTGCCGCTCGGTTCGACTTCGGCGCCGCAGGGCGTGATTGCTACGAACGACGGGACCTCGCCGATAACATTCACGAGCATCACCGCGAGCGGCGATTTCGCCGAGAGCGACAACTGCACCGCGGTGCCGCTGCAGCCGACGACGAATTGCACAATCGTTGTCACGTTCACGCCATCGTCCACAGCTTCCAGCGTGGGCGCACTGACGATTACGGACAACGCGCCGGGCAGCCCGCAAATCGTGCTGCTGACCGGAAGCGGGTTTGTGCAGACGCAGGACTTTTCGATCGGATCTATAACGCCGAGCGCGACGATCACGGCGGGAGGCACGGCGACGTACACGGTGGTGCTGAGCTCGATCGCCGGATTCAACCAGCCGGTCAGCTTGAGCTGCACCGGGCTTCCGAAGGAAACGAGCTGCAGCTTCCCGGTCAATCCCGTGACTCCAACGCAAGGCGGAACCGCGGCGACGGTGAACATTTCCACGGCCGAGCGGACCATGGCGCCGCCAAGCGGGCAGATTCGCATCGCTCCGCCGGCACGCTTGGTCCGCAATATCAATGTGCTGTGGGTGACGTGCCTGTTGCTCCTGCTGATGTTCGGCATGTGGACGGCAGGGACGCAGCGCGGGCGGCGCGCGGCGGCTACGTTGGTGTTCGCGGCAGGCCTGATCCTGTTCTCAGTGGCCTGCAACGGCGGCGGTTCCACAGGAGCTCAGGCGGGAACGCCTGCGGGCACGTACACGATCAACGTGGTGGCGAGTTCAGCGAACGGCACCATCACCCATTCGACACCAGTCACGCTGCAGGTGAAGTAAGCGGCAATTGGATTCGGTATGCTGGATGAAGTAGGCGGCCGCTTGGCGTGCGCGCGTGAAAGAGTTGCGCGACGCGCAGGTGGAAGAAATTCAAGGAGAGAACTAGATGAAGCGCGTCCTTTGGCTCGTCCCGGCAATTCTACTGTTTAGTTTTACTGCGAAGGCGCAAGACACGGCGCAGTGGGAAATTTCAGGCGGCTATTCATTCCTGGACGCGAACCTTACTGGTCCAGGCTCGAGCTTTCACCTCAACGGCGGCTACGGTTCGGCGGATGAGAACCTGAATAGCTGGCTGGGCGGACGATTCGAATTCAACGCCTGGGGCGGCTCGGTCGGCGGCACGAACGTTTCGGCGCAGACATTTACCTACGGCCCAGTGATTTCGTTCCGGAGGTTCGACAAGCTGACGCCCTACGTGCACACGCAATTCGGGGCGGTCCATGCGAACGCGGGCTATCTGGGAATATCGAACTCGGCTTTCAAGCTGGCCATCGCGCCGGGCGGCGGCGTGACGTTCCGGATTACCAATAATGTGGGCGTTCGCGGGCAGGCGGATTATCTGATGACGCGATTTTTGGGCCAGCGGCAGGACAATTTGCAATTTTCGGCGGGAGTGGTTTTTTACCTCGGTCACAAGTAATACGGATTAAAGGTCAGTACGCATTGCCCGACACGGGCGCGGCCCAGCTCCGCGCCCGTGATTTTTTTGGATCCCATTCGATTCCGTGGATTTCCCCGGTTCGCGCGTTTCTCGCGACGGATCCGCTCTGCAAGACCGAGACTCTGATCTCACGAAGCGGCCGACGCTTCAAACTTGGGTGTTAGACTTCTGTGGAAATGTGAGCGAAGCAAGAGCAGGATTAAGGTAATGTCTCGAGTTCAAGTTCACCCCCAACAGGGATTAGACTGCAAGAGCCACGGGCCCCGGCCGGCCTGCTCTTACGCTATCGGAGCGGTTGCAGAACCTGCACAGCAACTCACTTGCCCGCTGAGCCACAACGCAAATCGTCGTGCCTATCCCACGGCGAAACGTTCACAACGTTCACCACGTTCACCGGTGTGCGGACAGCAAACCGCTATTCACTGTCAACTCGCTGCAACGAGGTCAGCGGAATTCGCGGAGGCGGGACAGCTCGTCAAACAGAGCTCAACGTCTGCGGCGTCAATGTAACGATTGTCGTGCGTTTTCACAAGTTGATGGACCCGTTTTTGCGCCGCGGCGTCCAGCCAAAGGATCCACCCGTGATTTGTCCTCTGCATGTTCCCGAATCCAAGATCCCGGAGAATCGTCCCCGCGGCCTTATCGGTCAGTCGCATTCTTTCACCCCCGTCATGAAGAAGAAGGTTCGCAAATTCAGCGAGGTGCTTGACCCGCATGGAGGTAAGGGCTGGAAATCGGTGAATGGAATTGAACAGGACGGCGACCAAAGCTTCCTGGCGAGGCGCAAGAGATTCTCGCGTCGACGGATCGTGGCGCGCCTTAATAATTGCCAGCAAGCCACGACCCAAGCGTTGTACGCGTGCTACCGGCGCTGCCAAACTGCCCAATAGATCTCGAGAACGCGGCCGCATTTCCTCCGCGCCCGGAATCGCTGCAGCGCGTATCGATTTGTAAGAGTTCAGGCGGAATTTCAACAGCTGCTGTTGGAGTATGGCGGCATACTTCAGCATGTCTGGATCGCCCGGCTTTCTGAGTCCGCGTTTGGCCGTCTCCGTCATCGGTATCCGGATGCAGCGGTCGTTTAGCGCTGAATCCGAACAGGTTTCGAGCGAGCCAAAAACTTTTGGGCCGAATGAGAAAGAACTTTCCCGAATGCGAAGTGCGCGCGCCGATCGGCCGGTTCCTGCACGCAAGAGCTGTCGCAACGCGCTCGCGTTCGAAGAGTGCCAGTCGATTTCATCGATAAGCAGGGTTACGCCGAAGTCGCTGCAGGCCCGATAGACGGCCGCCTGGCTGATGTCGCTCACGAGCAATGGTCGGCGGCACAGCAAACTGAGCAGTTCGAGGAGAGTGCTCTTCCCTGATTGCGGGAGCCCGACGATGGACAAGTACACCGCCATCGGCAATCGGTCGGCCACCCACGTATAGGGGACGTACGCTGCGAGCACGATGGCATATGGAATTGGAACGTCAACTGCGCAACGGATGAATTCAAAGATGGTGTAAACCAATCTCGTGGTCGATCCATAGTTCATGACTCCGCTGGGGAGTTTCACATCCGAGAGCCCCACGACGGTTCGCGGGACCGGAACGAGGATCTGGCCGCGACCTTCAATCCGGTCGGCGAATCGGACGCGTCCCTGCTTGAAAATTGCAAATCGCGTGCGGCTTGGATCGGCGGGGTCTTCAATAATTTCGACAATCGATCCGTCTGGAAGTGCGGCGAAATCAATCTCCCGCACCGGAAGACGATCGTCAGGTGGACCGATCTTGCGGTGGCTAGCTACAACCGGAGGGTTTTTGGTGGAAGGTGAACGAGACGCTTTATTTTCGTTTAGTCGCTTCGCACGCGCAGGCTTAACGCTGGATTTCGATGAGGACATGGAACACCCCTGTGGAGCTGTCGTAATCGACAGAAGATTAGAATCCGAACCTTAAGTCCTCGTCTCTGTTCGTATCCCATCATTCAGTTCAGCGTCCATTCGAAACCACAAGGGGTTCAGTTCCCGATGTCGCGTGCAGTCGAGAAAACCGGCGCGTCGACTAACAAAGCGTAGCAAGTCGCTGCGCGCACGTCAAGACGCGCTGGGTTCATTGCCCCCAGAGAGGGCCGGAAGGTTCGAAGCGAGAGTTTAAATTGGAAATCCCGGTTCAAATCAGCGCCGTGTTTCGGAACCTACCGTTTATCACTGCGCTTCGTCTTCGCTATCGCAGCCTGGAAATGGCCGAGGCCCGGCGGAGCCGGAACTAGTCAGCTAGAGAGTCAGGGTCCTTGCCTTGGGGGACCATTCAGTCTCGAAGGGCTACTGCACAAGCTTTCGAGATCGGGCTGGATCTTTGGCGAGGCAACGCAGTCCGCCTTCTACTCCCGCACAGGTGTGGAAGTCAAGAAGGCGGAAAACTTGTCCCTGAGTACTGGCGCTCCTGGCAGGGTTTAACTCGACTAATAGAGCTCAAGATGCCCGTCGGCGCACAGGCGCCTTGTTCGAGACGCACCTGAAGTCCTGAAGACGTTTCACCTTTAGCTGGCCTCGAAGTTATCTGGGCTTTGGGCGAAGCGACGCAACAACGTAATGGAAAATACGAGGATGAGAATCAGGAGTCCCAACAAGCCAAGCTCGATCATGTTGGCGCGGAAAATGCTCGCGCTGTCTGGCGACCAAACGCCCCCTTTCGCGAGGGTGGCCGCCTCCAACGTAATTACAAGGATGCGCCGAATGGAAGCAATCAACCCGACGACCAGGAATGGTTCGGTGACCAATACGTGCGAGCGGATGGAGATGCGCACGGTATGAAGAATCTCCACGAGCATCAGCACGACGAGGAGCTGGTCCAATACCTGCAGTGTCTGCGCCGCAATCGTCCAATGAAGCAATCCCTCCCAGAGCATTTTGCCAGCGTTCGCAGCCGTCCCGAGGGCGGTGACAAAAAGCAGTACGGCAAGTACGAAGTAGATGGCCACCTCGGCCTTCTCCAGGTAGCTACCGAAGTGGACGCGGAGTTTCCCTTCAACCATTTGCGCGGATAGTATCAGCCGGGCTTTTTGCTTTCAACAGGTCCTGGCCAGATGGCTTGATTCGGCTGACAAAAGCCTATTACATAGATCCGCTCTCAGTGGGCTCTTTCTTCTGGCGGGAGAGTAAACGCTGTTGGAGCAGCTGAGTCTAGGTCGCAACAGGAATGGCACTCCACCCTAGCGACATTGCGCTAAGCCACTGATTCTGCGGTGAGTCAGACTTTTGGCAAACCACAGGCGCTCGCTCGACATTTGACGCGGACTCGAAGCAGTGACCGCACCCGGCGTCTTCAATTTGAACCAGCGTGTGATAAATTCCGAGGCGTCGCGCACCCGGAAACTTTCGTGGGCATGCAGTCACCGGGGCACCGGCCACAAGAGATCGTGATTTGTCGCCCTTTCAAAAAAAGAGCAGCCGGGAAAGGCTGCCCGCAAGAAAGATCCCGTCCCATAGCGAGACAGGGCAGCCGGTTCAGTCCCCCGGCAGCAGATACAGACTCAGCCTCTTTTGCAATCTTGTCAAGAAGACCGCGGTGTCCTTACTTGCTTTTGTACGTGCTTCGTAGTCTTTGCCATCCCACCGGCGTAGCGGCAGAAATTTTCTGGGTCAAATTCGCCTGACGGGTTCACTTTCGCTCGATCCCAGTAAGTAGCCACTCTATCGACTTGCCAAACTCGCGACCGATGCGAAGCAAAACTTCCGCCCCGACTTCCTTTTCGCCACGTTCGATGTACGAAAGGTGTCCCTGACTTACTCCAATGCGTCTTGCGAACTCCTCCTGCGTCACATAGAAGCCTCGCAGTTCACGAATTCTCCGCCCAACATCCCTCCAATCGACCGAGGGGGCGGTAGAGCGCAAACTTTTCCTTGACTGGTTCATGTCTATAGACTTATAATATGTCTGTGAACATTGACGCCGAGCTCAGATCGCGTCGCATCGAGGATCTCCCAAGCGGATCTTTTTACATTCGTTCGGTGTCGAGGCGCAATAACAGAAATTGCGAGTCACGACATCGGGTATCCCCACCGGGTTTGCTGTTCGTAGCGAGGCACGCGAATGCGCAATCGGAGAGGACGTACCTGTGCGCGCGCAGTTTGCCTCAATGAGCGTGACGAGACAAGTTTTTGTTGAGGAGGTCGTTATGGTTCGGAATCGAGGGCGCCGAACTCCACGGAATAGCACTAGATCGCGGGATCTGGCGGTGCGGAACATCCGGTACGCGCGGAAGAATTGGGGAATTTCCACCGAACAGGTTGAAGTGCTAAGGGCACTCACCGAGGAACTTCAGCTGTCAACCGCGATAGGAGACTTGCGACTTCTTAACGGGAAATGGTATGTCACCCACTCTGGGCTACTACGGGTAGCGCGGCACCGTCGCTGTTCAGGCATTCAGGTACAACTAAGCACCCGACTTTCCGATCCCGCCGCCGATCGGTGGGTCTTCAGGGCCACGGTCTACAAGACTTCTCGGTCTCGCGGCTTCGTGGGTTACGGCGATGCTTCTCCTGAGAATACATCTACCGTCGTCCGCGGCGCCGAAATGCGCGTTGCCGAGACCCGAGCAGTCAATCGCGCTCTCCGCAAGGCTTATGGGATCGGCCTGTGCTCGGTCGAAGAGCTCGGATCCTTCTCTCCGCCCACGCCAGCCTCACATCCTAGACAAGCCGCACCTGTTTCTGGCAACGGGAATGGTTCCAGTCACGGCCAGCCCCGACTGCGAGACCAACTCTGCCTTCTGATCCGGCAATTCAATCTCGATCCCACACTCGTGAAGGCCTA
Source organism: uncultured Acidobacteriota bacterium (assembly GCA_963841235.1). Classification (GTDB taxonomy): domain Bacteria; phylum Acidobacteriota; class Terriglobia; order Acidiferrales; family UBA7541; genus Palsa-147. The sequence goes on from CAWJBU010000012.1 coordinate 350,255, forward strand.
TGCCGCGGACTTCTGTGGCACCGAAACTCTCAAGGAAGCCAGTCGAGACCTGGTCGAATCCTTCATCTCCCATCTCGCGGCTTCTGCAAAAGACAACCGGGACGCTTTGATCTGCAAACTCAACTCCTACGCCCAATCTGTGGAGGTGCAGCCATGAAGCGCCATATCCCGGGCCTTCACTCAGTGCGCCAAGCGATTGATCGTCGTCTCGAGGGCTTCTTCCTGGTGCGTGTGGATGCCGCTTCCTACCGCTGGCATCCGCAGAAGCCATTTCTCGTTCTCCGCTTTGTAGTCCTTGAGCCTGAGTCCTTCGCCACACATTCCTTCTCTGGGCGGCTGTACTGCAGCCAACGAGCGCTCTGGAAGCTCAATTGGTTTCTGCGCGACTTTGGCTATGACCCCGAACTGCTCGGGCAAGATCAAGTGGATGAGACAGCTCTCCTGAACCTTCGGGGAGTGATTCGAACCTCGCTGGCCACTTTCAACGGACGCTCCTACCAGAGCCTCGAAGCTTTTGCCCCTGCCGGCGAGTGGGAAGAGCTCTCGTGCGCCGCAATCCAGGGGAGGAATGACGATGATCTTTAGCCACACACAGATCAGCCAGTACCTGCGCTGCCCGCGCAGCTATCGCTTCCGCTATCTCGATGGGTGGCAGGAAAAAGAAACCCGCGCCGCGATGGTCTTAGGCCGGTCGTTTGAAAAAGCCCTCGGCGCCTACTTCTGCCGGGAGGATCCGAGTGCCGTGCTCTACAAAGAATGGGGTGCGCATCGAGATGCTCCGTTTGAATACAAGAAAGGAGATTCCTGGGACCGCCTGGTCCACCAGGGAGTCCACTTGCTCCAGAAATTCGCTCAGGACGATCGGGTTCGCATTCCCCGGCCGACGAAGAATCTGCAGGTCAAGATGCTTCGATCGCTTCCAGGAAACAACGAATTCGTGTCGTACATTGATGCCCTCGGAGAACTCGATGGCACTCCCTGCGTCATCGATTGGAAGACCACCACGAGCCGTTATCCGGAAGAGCCCGAGGGATTGCTCTCACTCGACCCACAGTTGATCTGCTACTCCTGGATGAGCGGAATTCCCGAAGTCGCGGTGGTCGTGTTCGTGCGCAAGAACCAGCCAGAGATTCAATACCTCCGAGCCACGATTTCCGAAGAGCAACGACGGGAATACGGCCGGCTGGTTGAAATCACAGTTACTCAGATCGAAGCCGGCCAGTTCGTTTCGCACAGCGGCATCCGCTTCCCTCAGAACGGCTGTGTGAGCTGTCCTCATCTGGGGCTGTGCCTCAACAACCAACCGTTGATCGATGCGAATTTGATCCGCCGGCCAGGAGCCAGCGACCTTGATTGGCTTAACGACCTTGACGACTAACGGGAGACCGCTGGTGGCTCCGAAGCTCAATCGTCAGCGGGCCGTGTTCGTGCTGTCGAAGATCGATGAGATCTTGGCCTGGGAGAAGGCGGCGGATCAGGAACGGGACTCGCGGTTTGTGGATCTGGGCCGCTATCTGTGCGAAGTCCGTTCCGGGCAGTACTGGCGGGTCGACAACCTGAAGTGCTTCGATGAGTTCCTCGAGAGGAAGTTCCCGGAATCGAGGCGGAAGGCGTATTACCTGATGGCCATCCATGAACATCTGCCGCGGATTCCGAAAGCCGACCTGCGGTCGATGGGGTGGACCAAGGCCAGGGAATTGGCCAAGGTGGCGCGGAGGGAGCGGCAGGGGTTCGATTATGCACCCTGGGTGCACAAGGCGAGAGAGCTACCCCGGGAGGAGTTCAAGCGGGAAGTGGAGAGACATCTGACGGGGAAGGAAACCGAACCGTGGGAAATTCTTTATTTCAAAGCCTACAAGAGCCAACTGCCGGTGATCGAGCGGGCGCTCGAGACCGCGGCCCTGATGCTCGGAACGGACAAATCTCGCGGGTATTGTTTGGAAATGATCTGTGCGGATTTTCTTGCCGGAGCAAGCTTAGAGACCGGCAACCACGACGCTCTTCTGTCCGCCCTCACGCGGCTGGTCCTCGGCCTTCCGATGCCGCAACGGGAACAACTCCTCAAGAGCGTTCAGGTAGTCCCTTGACTGGAATTCGATCCAAACGACCACGCTTGAAGCTCGAGCCTGAGGCTTACCGCCAGCTCTGCCGTAAAGTCCTGGAGCGAGACGGCTGGCGCTGCCAATCGTGCGGGCAAATCGAAGGCCTTCAAGTCCATCACATCCAGTCGCGGAGTCGCCTCGGAAATGACACGGCCGAAAATCTGATAGCTCTTTGCGTTATGTGTCACCAGAAAGCTCACCGACGACGGCAAGACACTGAACCGGACTCTCGAGCTCACTGGTAAGATGAAATCGACTTTTTTTCAACAAGGCAGATCGCCTGCTCGAAGCGGAGCGGTTGCGGCTGGGCCGTTATGATGTCACAGCAAACTAGCAACCACCGGCGCGAGAACGGTTGCGGATTTAGCGTTCTGAAATTGTGAAGTCGACGGTGGAGCGACCATTGGGCGCGACCGTCACCTTCTTCTCCCACGTTTGCGGGTCGGTGAAGAAGAGACGCTTTGTTTTGGTTTGAGTTCCGACGTCCAGCACCGGTTCTTCACGCGCCACGCGCCAGCCTTCGTGCCAGGCCACGATTTCGTATTCCCCAGGAGGGACGACCGTGAGACGAAAACCGCCGTGCTCATCGGTGATCGCGTAGTAAGGATGATTCACGATGAAGATCACGCCATTCATCCAGATATGCCCCGCGTTGCATTTCAGATCGACCGTGCCACTTTTGCGCATTGGACGCGTCAGCAAGACGTTTTGCATGGGAAACGGCAGGTTGTAGTCCACGGCACCCATCATGTGGATGGTGTGAAGGATCGGATCGCTGCTTTTCATGCCAAAGTCGCCGCCTGCCTGAACAAGCGAGATATGAGGAACATAGCGGCAACTTTTCTGGTCGAGCGACCGCCGCGAATCGGGGAGATCCCACGCCTTCCCTTGAGTGACACCGCGGAGATAGACGACGGTGTTCGCCACGCCGCCTTCGGGACTGATTTCGATCCGCTCGAGATCCCGCGTTCCAGTTTTCTCGGGATCGCAGACGTTCATGTCCTTGGTGATCGGAAGCGTCAGCGGCTTTGGCCTTTCGCCGCTCCATTTGACAACGCCGGTGATCGTACCTCCGTCAGAGACTGCAACCACCTGATACCCTGACTGCGCCCTCGCTGCGGGCCATGCGGAAAGTGCAATCCCGAGAATTGCGGCCGCGGCAGAGGACTTATACGGCGTCAAATGTTTCCCTATGCTCATGCGCCTTGTGAAGGAGGTGGTTTCAATCATTTTGATTGCGTCCGCGCTCTGAATTCCTTCGTCGAATCATGCTACTTGTCCAAAGCGGCCTGAGCAGTTGCCTCCGCTACCCGGGATGAACCTTTTCCCGGAGCGTGTTGTTGCAGCGCCCGCAGATAGTGCACGAGATCCCAGGCTTGACCCGGAGTGACGTAGTCGGCGTACGACGGCATGGGAGTGCCGTCGAGCCCGGTCGTGAAGATGCGATAAAGGTCTGCGTTCGAGTCACCGCACTTGAAGCGTTTCAGTGCAGTGAAATTGTACGGCGTCATCGGATTGTCTTTGTCATCGCGAAGAGTCGAGGCAGACGGGCCATTGCCTTTGCCGGTCTCGCCGTGACACTGCACGCACTTGAGCGTAGTCTGGTAAAGAATCTCGCCGCGCTGGCGACTTTCGAGCGTGTCGGGAGTTTCGGGCGTCATTTTTACCGGCGGGTCGGGCTTCTCCTCGAGGAAACGGGCTGAAAAGGTCTTAATGTAGGCAACGAGATCGGCGCGCTGCTGGTTGGTCAACGGCTGCCAGGACGGCATGGCTGTCGTGTCCAGCCCCCTCCCGACGGTGCGGAACAGGTCATCATCGAGCGGAATGCTGCCGGTCGGCGTCGAGCGGCATTTGAAAACTCCGAGAGTGAAATCGCGAGGTTTGGGATTGACGTACGGTGCGTTCTCACCGTTGCCATCGCCATCGGCACCATGGCATCCGACGCAGAATCGACGGAAGAGTTCTTTACCGGCTTTCGCATTGCCCGTCCATTTTCCGATGTGGCTTTCCTGGGCCGAGGTGGAAGGAGCGAAGGCGACGAGCAGCGCCAGGCAAACTGCTGCGGTTGCGGTGCGCACGTGCCTCCCCCAGACTGCGACAAGAACGGGCCCACAGCACGCCATGAATTGACCCCCTGCTCGACTATCAGATGGCCTCACGTTCCAATCTACCGCGCCGCCGAAACGCGGCAAGGCCGCGACTCAATCGTTGTCGTCAAACAGGTACGTGTGATTCCAGGAATATCCGTGAGCGGGCCGCCTCACGGCAACGTGGACCCTGCATGACCCTACTCCGCTGGTTCGCGAGCTGCAGCGGCCTTCTGGACCAGCCCCGCGGTGCCATTGGTGAGGAACCGGGGCCAGCCGGGGTCAACGCGCCTCAGCTATGACCTAGCGAGATGCCAGCGTGCAATGGGAATTACGTGGATAGTTGATGCGGTACCGGCCGGCGTGTTCCAGACGCGCTGGCGCATTGATAAGCGAACGGCACACTATGCGCTCATGGCCGGACAGTGCGTCTAGATTGGGATCTTCATGCGCTAGAGCAAACCGTAATAGCGGGGGTCCGATCGCAGGTTATCGAACCATGGCGGAGCTTTGAGGTAGACCATCCAAGGCGCGTGTTCCTCGAGCGCGCGTTCGAGCCACAGGAAAGCCTCGTCTTTCTCGCCGAGCGCTGCGTAAATCATGCCAGGCCAGTACGGCGAGACGTGCCGTTGCTTCGAGAGCTCCTGCATTTCGCGGATGATCTTCACCGCATCGTCCCTTCTCCCGCTGGCGCCATATACATGTCCGAGAGCGCCGAGATAGAACGGGGAGCGGCGGCTGATGCGGACCGACTCTTCCATTTCGTCCACCGCCTGCTGATACATACGCTTCTGGCCCAACGACAGCCCCAGGGTCCAATGAAGGGGCGCGAATTGGGGATCCAGCTCGAGGCCCCGCTGAGATAGCGCGATGGCTTCGTCATATTGGCGCGCGAAATACAGGAAGACGCTGGCTGTCCATTGAAGAACCATGCTGAGGGGCTCAATCTGCACGGCGAGAGAGATTTCAGCGATGGCGTCTTCTTCCCGCCCCCTTGCCGCGAGGCAACAGGCTCGTCCTTGAAAGGCAAATCCATTGTGCGGATCCAGTTCGATGGCACGCTCGGCTGCTTCCTCCGCCGCGCAAATATTGAAATCGTATTGAAGGCTGGAATAACAGAGCGCGGCGTAGGCTTCGGCGAGAGTATTGTCCATTTCAATCGCCTTCCGCGCTGCGGCCATGCCGCGAGCACAGCCTTCCTCGGGCTTCGTGTCCGTCCAGAAGCCCAGCCGGGAGGCTGAGTCTGCCAGCCCGGCGTACGCCGCGGCATACGTGGGATCGCGGTCGATGGCCTTTTGAAAATACTCGGCGCCCTTCATGAGTCCTTCGAGATTGCGTTTGTTCCAGTGGTAGCGGCCCTTCAGGTAGGCTTCATAAGCTTTGGCATCCACCTGGCGCGTTCGTCGCAGCTCCGCTTGCTCTTCCGGTGTCAACCTCACGCGTATTTCGGCGGCGATGGCGCGAGCGACTTCCGCCTGAAGTGCCAGGACGTCGCGGAGGTCGCGCTCGTAATTTTCGGCCCAGAGGTGAGTATCCGTCGCCGCCTGGACCAACTGAGCCGAAATCTGAACGCGATCTCCGAACCGCTGGACCGTGCCTTCGACAACCACGTCAACACCTAATTCGCGCGCGATCTCAGGCAAAGGCCTGCGAGCGCCCTTGTAATGCATCGCCGTCGCGCGTGAAACAACTTGGAGCGCGCTGATCTTGGCTAGATTGGTGATCAGCGCTTCCGTGAGACCGTCGGCAAAATAGTCCTGCTCAGGATCGCGAGAGAGATTTTCGAGCGGCAATACGACCAGTGATTCAATCCGTGCCTCGGCGTGCGCCGGAGTGGCTGCCGCTGAGGCCGCTCCGATGAAGCGATAGCCGCGACGCGGCAGAGTTTCGATGAAGCGCGGATTTTCGGCCGAGTCGCCCAAGACTTCGCGGATCTTATTAATCGCAGTGTTGAGGCCGTTGTCGAAATCCACGAAGGTGTCTGAGGACCACAGCTTGCGGCGCAGTTCGTCGCGTGAGACGACTTGGCCGGGATTTTCCAGAAACATCGCGAGGACCTGAAACGGCTGATCCTGAAGGCGAATCTTCAGACCGCTTTTGCGAAGTTCGCGGGCGGCGAGGTCCGCCTCAAAGACTCCAAACTTCACGGCACGCTTGGACGAAGCTGGTTCCTGCATGGGATCGCTTTGCTGCGGAGTCTATCACCAAGCGTAAGTCATGGGAACCGTAGCCGAGAGGGCCGGCGCTCGGGGAACGTCCACGTTTTCAATGCGCTAGCAGACGAGGAATATTCAAGCCCGAATTAAGGCCTAATCCATCGTTCTGAAGCAGCATCTCAACAATCCTCGCGTCCACCGGCGGGCAGAAAAATGCGCCGGCAGAAAAAGCGAGGAAAAATCAAGAGGTTTTCTGTCGGAATTACATTGGCCGGTGCGTTGCTCGGATGTTTGATCATTTATGCTGGACATTCCGAACGGGTCGCGGGATCGAACGTTTCGCCACGAGCTTCGTGGGTGAGCGTTGCGAATCGAAATCTCATGGCGACCGCGCAGCCTAGCGCGGCGCGGCCGGGAATCTCTGCAACGCTGGGGCAGAAGGACGTGCGTTATTACACTCACGCACAGGGGCTAGAATTAACAGCCTTCAACCCCGGACAGAACTTATCGGCAGATTTCCGCTCGCGCCATGTCGAAGTGCGTAGCGGAGCTCTGCACCGGGGGATGGAATTGCAGAGCTACGGCTATGGCGAACATCTCCGCGGCGTGCAAGCGACGGCGCCGCAAGCAAGCCGCAATCGCGTCGAATATCACCGAGGCTCGCTCGTGGAGTGGTACGTCAACGGTTCGGCGGGGCTGGAGTAGGGATTTACGATCGGCGAACCGCCCCGGGCCGCGCGAACGGACAGCCGCTGACGATCGCGCTGGACATGAGCGGCAATCTGAAAGGGTTGGCGGATGCTGATGGAACAAGCGCGACTCTGAGCGACGGCGCAAAAACGCGCCTGCGCTACACCGGCCTTGCGGCGCGCGATTGCGGCGGGTGCGATGTCTCCGAGCCCTTCGTGATGCTCCTGGTGATCGTAAAACTCGCCAGCTTTCCCGTTCGTCAACCGATATTGCAGGGAGCAGTGAATGTACCTATATGGTGATCAAACACCTGTAGTCTCCGGACCAGCATTGGCCTCGACAATTGCCTCTACTAATCCAACGACTTACGACTGCGGCGGCAAAGACCCTTTTGAATCGCCACTGTTTTCCAACGAGTTCGCCTGACTGCGGCGTTGGTAATCGGAAGCGGCGAAACCTGACTCGAGACATTTACTGTGGAAGTGGAGTCCCGGTACACAAGTTACCGGTAATCCGACTTGAACGAAGCCGCCCGTGCGGCAGACGCTACGCGTGAGGTGACCGAGCAGTGGTTGCCTGATAGCTAAGATAAGTTTGGGTCACAAGGAGGTCCCTGTGACCCATCTACGAAAAATGATGCTGGAGGAACTCCAGCGTCGTAATTATTCTGAGGCTACCACACGCTGTTACATCCGCACAGTTGAAGATTTCTCAAGGCGATTCAAGTGTTCTCCAGATCGTTTGGGTTCTGAACACATTCGCGAATATCAAGCCGAGCTGTTCCAGAAGCGGAAGTTGTCACCGAGCACCGTTACGCAACGATTGGCGGCTCTGCGGTTCTTCTACATCAAGACTCTCAAGAAAGCTTGGAGCATCGCCGAGACCCCCTATCCGAAAAAGGTATTCCACCTACCAACGATCCTCAGCCAGGAAGAAGTCGCGCGACTCATCGACGCAGCTCTGACTCCCTACCATCGCATTCTGTTGATGACGCTCCACGCCACCGGAGTACGGCGCGCTGAATTGACACACCTGAAAGTCAGCGACATCGATAGCCAGCACATGGTGATTCACGTCCAGGGCGGCAAGGGACGCAAAGACCGGGATGTGATGCTCAGTCCCAAACTGCTCGAGGCCTTGCGTGAGCACTGGCGCGGATTAAAACGCAAGCCAAGCGTATGGCTGTTTCCAGGCAACCGCTGGCATACCGGTGATGCGCCGATCGACACCAAGGTGGTCTGGTACGCTTGCCAGGAAGCCGCGCGGCGAGCGGGAATCCACAAAGACGTGCACCCCCACACGCTGAGGCACTGCTTCGCCACGCATCTACTGGAAGCCGGCGCGGATCTACGCACCATCCAGATGCTGTTAGGCCATCGCGATCTGGAAGAAACCACCCTCTACCTCCATCTTTCCGAACGTCACCTCAGCGCGACCGCCAGTCCTCTGGACTTGCTGAAGCTGAAAGACACATCACCACAGGATGGCTAGATGTGCCGGCCACCGCTCGAGGTGGCCGATCTTATCCGCGCTGCGGGAGACGCGTTCCTCGAACGAAGCCGTAAATGGATCTGCGGGAAGCATGTCAAAGTCCTGCTGGCCATTCGGCGCTGTCGCTCCGCCGCACTGGGCGGGCATCTCGACGAGTGCATCCGCTGCGGGCATCGCGCCATCTCTTACAACTCCTGCCGCAACCGGCACTGCCCGAAGTGTCAGAGCAGTGCCCGCGACCGTTGGCTCCACGCACGTCGGCGGGAGCTTCTCCCGACGCGCTACGTGCATGTGGTCTTCACCCTTCCTGGTGAGCTGGCGCCACTCGCTCTGCAGAATAAAAAGGTCCTCTACGACCTGTTGTTTCGAAGCAGCGCGGAAACTCTCCTGGAAGTTGCTGGCGATCCCCAACATCTCGGTGCGCAGATCGGTTTCTTCAGCGTACTGCACACGTGGAATCAGAAGCTCGGGCTTCACCCGCATGTACATTGCGTGGTTCCTGCTGGCGGACTCTCTGCCGATCACACCCACTGGATCCAAACTCGCTACGCTTTCTTTCTTCCCGTCCAGGTGCTCCGGCGGGTCTTTCGCGGCAAGTTTGTGGCAGCTCTCAGGCGTGCCTTTCGCGACGGACAGTTGGAATTCCACGGAGATCTGACGCCCCTGGCGCAGACAAATACTTTCTCCTCGTGGCTGAGACCACTGTTCCGCAAGGACTGGGTGGTCTACTCGAAACCTCCCTTCGGAGGTCCGCAACATGTGCTCCACTACCTGGGCCGTTACACTCATCGCGTGGCCATCTCTAACCATCGACTGGTCTCCTCGGCTGAGGGGAAGGCCACCTTTCGCTGGCGCGACTCTGCGCACCATAACGAACAGAAGTTGCTGACCTTATCGCTCGATGAGTTCCTGCGCCGCTTCTTGTTGCACGTGCTTCCCAAAGGCTTTGTGCGCATCCGGCATTTCGGCTTCCTGGCCCATCGCCGGCGTGCCACGACCTTGCCACTTTGCTTTCAGTTGCTTGATTCAGTACCAGAGCCACAAGCCCAGCAGGAAGTCTCCCCAGCAAGTCCGAGCGATCTTTGGTTTTGTCCTCAGTGCGGTGGGCCGATGGTGACTCGGGAGCGATTCACTTCTGCCCAGATCCAGCTCCGTTCTCCACCTCTGGCGGTCACGATAGCCGCATGAGACGACGATCGGCATCACGAAATCTTTGCGTGTCTCGGCTCGCACGCTGTCTTTGTGCCTTGCCGTTCTACAATCCTCGTCTTTCCAGCCTCTCTAGCCTTCGTTCCCTGGCAGTCCTGCACTTCCCGCGGCCCAGGAGCATCCCGTGTCGTTTTTTCTGCTCCACCACACCACCCCTCCATTCCATTCAATCCCCATAGGCCCGCGTCCGCCGCAACCGCGGGAGGCTTCCTTCAAGTCGCTGTATCGAAAGCGCGCCAGCACGCCACGCTCGTGTATCCCTCTTGCCGCTTCGCGCTTCCGATACAGCACTAGGACTTATCGTCCACTGACACGCGGATCCGGTATTGCAGGCCAACTTCCTACGACGGTTCTCGCGGGACGGCTAGCTTAACGATGTGTCGGGACGCTGCCTTTAGGGGTTGATCTGCTTGGCGGCAATGAGTGCCTTCTCGTACTCGTTCTTCCAATAGTGATGATAGAAGGGAATGAAATAAAACCAGCTGGGATGATGGAGATTCAGTGACATCATTTTTTGAACGAGGCTGTAATCCTTCCCCCATATCTCTGCACGGCTGCATGCAAAAAGAAAGCCCGCCGCATCCCAAAATCCCCGGGAGGGCGGGCTTCACTTCCAAATCCAATACAATACAGTGCGGAGCGGCTCGGGATTGCGGGCTATGCGCTCGCCGCCGAAGCGCCGAACGATTTTACCGCGCTGGCCTCGTCCGCGTGAATATCAAAAACGGAGTTCAAGCTGGTCATCTTGATGACGTCTTTCACCTTTCCGCTGAGGTTTGCAAGTTTCAATTGCCCGCCCTGCCGGCGAAGAGACGAGTGCGTCCTAACCAACTCCCCAATCCCCGCGCTGTCGATGTGATCCACTTCGAGGAGATTCAGCACGATGTGCTTGTTTCCCTTTGCGGTCAGCTCGGCGATCAGTTCGCGAATAATGACGTTACCCTCGCCCAGCGTAATCCTCCCCTTCACATCCACGACGCTCACGGCGCCAACCTGCCGGGCAGCGGCCTGCATTTTGGCGGTCGACGTTTCGTGCGTGCCAATCCCTAGCCGGTCGAGTATCCCGCACGCCGTGTTCGCGATCTCCTTCCACTCCGTTCGAACAATAATCACCGAACGGCCCTCTTTCAAAACCTTTCGGAATAGCGCCGCATCTTCATCGTCCGGAATCGCCAGGGGCGCGGAATCGTCCGAGACCGCCTTCCCCACCGCCGAGCCCGCACGCGCTCCCGCGAGTCCCAGCAGGGCCGTCGCACCTAGCCCGATGGCAAATGCCTGCCCGAGGCCAGGAATCAAAAGAATGGTCGTAGCCACTACTCCCGCCGTCATGCCTGCAGCGCCGCCGAGGAACCCTCCCGCATAAGATCCAATTTCTTTGGCAACCGACACGGCTTCCTTCTCCGAAAGAGTTAGGAAGACGAGCGACTCCTGCGGCACCTTGTTATTGAGCAACTCCTTGAGCGCCGCCTCGGCGCGCTCACGAGAACTAAACACTCCGATTGCAGTCTCCATGTATTCCTCCCTTGAAATTCGCGTCTATTTCAGGCAGGTCACGGATCGACTGGATTTATGGAAGGATCATCCAACACCCTTCAGCGAACCACTGCTCATCCGGCCGTCCCTTCCTACGCCCTGCAAGTAGAGGAATACTTGCTCCACCGGCTGAGCCTTGTCAAGCCCGTTCGTGCTCCTACAACGAATTGGGGGACATCTATCTGGACAAGCTCAACAAACACCACCTCACTCGAAACTTGGTACATCGCCTGGAGGGTCTAGGCTATCAGGTCACACTCCAGCAAAAAGCCGCATGAGCGGAGCCTAGCCGACACCGGCTGCCCGCTGAAACCTATTTTCATGACAGTGTCATAGTCTTCGGCTCAAAACCGGTCCAAACGAATCAGAACCGATCAACACACGGAAACCGTAAAAGGTTGACACGACAGATATAATCGGAAATTTTCAAAACGGGTCAAAAGCGCCCACTGTTTTCCTCAACCGCGTGTCGGGAGTTCAACTCGTCCCAAGCCAGCAGGCCGGTCGGCAAGAGCGTGAGGCTTTGCCGGTTTGCGAATTCATCCTGTACGCTCATCACAACCCATTTTTTGTGTGGCGAAATGAACGTGCACCGCCGTTTCCGAGTTTCACGGCCGGCGAGCCGTCTCCCCAACGTAACTAGGCAATCGGATGATTCAACGCGCCGGTTGCCCGGGCCACGTGCTCGAAGCGACGCGACAAGGTCGTAGCGTCATAATTGCGTACCAATGGCGAAGCTCATTCGCCTGGCGGATTTGTAGTCTGCGGCCCAAAGACGGGCAAAACAAATCCCTGGCGCCACATCACGGGGCGAGCATTCTACGACGACGTTATTTCAGCAAGCTCATCCGGGCGACGCGAAAGGCGTCGGGCCAGACGTGGTCCATCATGAAGAGGACGAAAATGATGTAGGGGATGAGGCTCCAGAAGAGGCTCTTGCGTTCGTATTTCAAGTGCATGAGATACATTACGGCCAAGCCGGCTTCGATGAACGACAGGCAGAGGAATGAGAAGAGGAGCGTGCGCACGGGCAAGCGCTGATAAGTGAGAAATACCTCGATTCCGGCGATGATGACGAGACCCAACCAGATCACCACGAAGAATTTCATTCCCGGCTCTTGATTCGAAGACATCGCGATCCTTCTCCTTCCTTCTGCTCGAAGCTCAGCGAGCGTTCAGCAAATACATCAGCGGAAACACGAACATCCAGACGACATCCACGAAATGCCAGTAGAGGCCGGTGGTCTCGACGTGATTGGCGTCGAAGCGTCCGCGATTAAACCCGAGGGTAATGACGAGGAGCGCTACGACGCCGCTGATGACGTGCAAGAGGTGCAGGCCGGTGATGCTGAAGAACGCGGCGCCGAATTGGACTGCGCCGCCGGTGGGATTGGTGAAAAGCCCCCAGCCCTCGCTGAACATTTTCGACCATTCGCGGATGTGCAGGATGGCGAAGATGCTGCCGAGGATCATGGTGAAGGCGAGCCATTTGTTGGCGGAGGATTTCTGGCCCGCGCGCGCGGCGCGGACGGCGGCGAGCATGGTGAGGCTGCTGGTGAGCAGGACGAGTGTCATCACCATGGCGTTGACGATCGTGGGCCAAAATTCGAATGGCGCCACCCAGTTGTGGCTGCCGATGCGCGTGTAGCCGTAGGCGACGAGCATGGCGCCGAAGGTGGCCGTGTCGGAAATGATGAACAGCCACATGGCCAGCTTTTTCGATTGAATGCCGTAGGGAGATCCTTCCATCAGGGCTCCGTGCCCTGCTCCCATGGTGAGTTCGGATTCGCTCACGGCGCCTCCTGCGATTCGATCGCGCTACATCCGGACCGCGATGATGAACAGCAAATAGACCCAGAGAATGTCCATGAAATGCCAATAGACCGCTGCGGCGTTGAGCGCTCGTGATTTCGCCGCTGCAGCGGCGCGCGAAACTCGAGCGCTGGCGTAGAACAAACCGGTGATGCCGCCTAGAACGTGAAGGCCATGCAGCGCTGTTAGAACGTAGAAGAACGAACTGCTCGGATTGGTGGCCAGAAAGAGGCCCTGCGCGGCGAGAATTCGCCAGGCCAGAACCTGGCCGATGAGAAAGATCAGGCCGAGGGCGAGCGTCACGTAGAGCCAGTAGCGCGTGGCGTCGTAGAAAATCTTGGCGGCATCGCCGGCCGCTGCACCGGCTGCATCGAGGCGCTTGCGGGAGATCTCGAGCGTGAAGCTGCTGGCCAGAAGTATGGCGGTATTCAAATAGAGGATGCGGGGCAGAACGAAGGCCTGCCAATCGAGCGAGGCGCCCTGGCGAACGACCAGCGCACTGGTGAGCGCGGCAAACGTCATCGCAATCGCGCAGATGGCGACCCAAATGCCGGTTTGCGACGGCTCGATTCTTCTCACCGCCGGAGCGGGCCGTTTGTAGGCTGTCGAACTCATGCTTCCGTGCGCTCCCGTTTGCGACAGCTAGGTTTTCTCGACAGCAGCCTCCGAGGAGGTCTGCATCACGTAATCGCCTTGCGAACCTTCCACGTTGTACTCGTACGGGCCGTGATAGACGGTCAGGTGGCGGCCGCCGAAGTTGTCGAACGGTGGCGGCGAGGTAGTATCCCATTCGAGCGAAGTGGCCTCCCACGGGTTGTCAGCGGCTTTGGGGCCCCAGAAGCGGCTGTGGATCAAGTTGTACAAGAAAATGAGCTGGGCGGCGCCGGTGATCAGCGCGGAGACGGTGATGAACCGATGCACCGGAATCATCGGAATCAGGAAATCGGCCACAAAGCCCGAGTAGCGGCGGACGTTTCCGGCAAGGCCGAGATAGTGCATGGGCATGAAAATTCCGTAGACGCCGATGAACGTCAGCCAGAAATGCCATTTGCCGAGAGTTTCATTCATCATGCGGCCCCACATCTTCGGTCCCCAGAAATATGTGCCGGCAAAAATCGCGAAGATGGCGGCAACGCCCATGACGAAGTGAAAGTGCGCGACGACGAAATAGGTGGCGTGCAGGTAGGTGTCAATCGAAGGCTGCGCCAGGAAAAATCCGCTGATGCCGCCGCTGATGAACACGGAGATAAAGCCGAGACAGAAGAGTGCCGGTGTGGTGAAGCGAATGTTGGCTCCATAGATCGACCCGAGCCAGATCAGAACGGCAATCGTCGCGGGTATAGTGATGAACAGCGTGGGGACGGAGAACAGAAGAGCGGAGAAAGGATTCATCCCGCTCAGAAACATGTGATGGCCCCAGACCATGTAGCTGAGGAAACCGATGGCGATCATGCATCCCGTGAGTACGCGCATCCCGCCGAGAAGCGGCTTGCGAGTAAATGTCGGCAGGATGTGCGAAATGATTCCGATCGCCGGCAGGATCGCGATATAGACCTCCGGGTGGCCGAAGAACCAGAACAGGTGTTGCCAGAGAAGCGGTGAGCCTCCGGAATGCGGCTGGAGCTTGTCGCTGATAACGAGCCCCGCGGGAACGAAAAAGCTCGTTCCAGCAATTCGGTCGAGGATCAGAAGAATGCAGGCGGGAAACAATACAGCGAACGCCAGCAAGCCGATGCATGCGGTGATAAACCACGCCCACGTCGATAGCGGCATTCTCGCCAGCGTCATGCCTTTCGTGCGGAGGTCGAGCGTTGTGGCGATAAAATTCAGCGAACCAAGCAGCTGCCCTATGCAAAAGAGAGCGATCGAGACGGCCCAAAGATTTTGGCCCATCGCTTCGCCGGGCCCCGAATCCTTTCCGACTGCGGTTAGAGGTGCATACGCGGTCCAGCCCGAGATTGGGGGTCCGTCGGCGACGAAGAACGCCGCGATCAGAACGATGAACGCGGCGAAGGTGGTCCAGAAGGACATCATGTTGAAGCGCGGGAAGGCCATGTCTTCCGCGCCGATCTGGATGGGCAGGAAGTAATTGCCGAAGCCCGCGAACGGAGCGTTGGTGAGAACAAAGAACACCATGATCGTGCCGTGCATGGTCATCAGCGAGAGGTAATACTCGGGCGTGATGACGCCGCCGGGCGCGCCGTTGGGCGAAAGCTTATCGAGAAGCGGAATCGCGGCCGCACCCCAGGCCAAGTGGATCCGCATCAGCCAGGAGAGCACCATTCCGGTGACTACGGCGACGAGCGCCAGGCCGTAGTACTGCAGCCCGATGACTTTATGGTCGAGGCTGAAGACGTATTTGCGAATGAAGCCTTGAGGCGCCGCGTGATGATGAGCCGTGGCTTGCGCTGACGCTTGATCCATAGGCCTTCCTCACAGTCCCAAGCCGGCGCCTCGCTGCGAGAAGTCGCAGCGGCGCCCGGGAGAAAACGCTATTGCGACTGACTCTTCAACCACTGATCGAACTGGTCCTGCGAAACGACTTCGACATACGCCTTCATGTTGTAATGCCCGAGACCACAGAGTTGCGTGCAAACGAGTTCGAACTTTCCCGTTTGCGTCGCGGTGAAGTGAATCGGAATCACGAGGCCCGGAACGAAATCCTGCTGGATGCGCAACTCGCGAACGTAGAAGGAATGACCAACGTCTTTCGCGTGAAGCGTGAGCAAGATGGGCTTATTCACGGGGATGGTAAGCGAGCCCACTACGATGTCATCGCGCGCCGCAACGTCGTTCGCGGGATCGAGACCAAAGTAATTCCCGCTGCCGTCATCGATCTTGTCCGGATGAAGCTCTCCAAATTTGCCATCCGGCCCGGCATAGCGGAAATAAAACGCAAATTGCTCTGCCTGGACATCCACGGTCAGGGAATTCGGATCCGGCGGGGTGAAGTAAATCGAGGCCCAGACCTTTGATCCGACGAAAGACAGAGTCAAGATTTCGATTCCGACCAGGACGATCGCGGCGACCACCAGCGGCGTGGCGCCGCCGGGAAACTTCTTCATTTTTCGCGCGCCCTTGCTATCGCCGAACATAAACACAAAAGCGGCGAGGACGAGTTGCGAAAGGACGAAGAGGATGCCCGAGCCGAGCATCGTCTCCTCCAACTGGTGGTCAACGGCCGGCCCGTGCACCGAGACATCCACCGGCATCCACCAAGTGTGCGCGACCACGAAGTAGGCGGAAACGAGGGTGATGATTGCCAAGACCACAGCGAAAAATTTACCCATGATCACTCGCCTCGAAGGACTGCTTCGATATGAATAGCTAATCAATCCCCACCTGACCGTTTGCGACAGCGCAGACGGTCAGGTAACTCACGAGAGCCCCGGGCCGATCAGTACGGTAGAGCCTTAAATGTGAAGTTGATGTTCTTGGTTTCGCCAGCGCCGACGGTAACTTCCTGAGATTGCGCCGCGTATTGCTCGTGCCAGGCGGTGACCGTGTATTTACCCGCTGGCAACCCGGCCAAGCTGAAGCTGCCGTCGTTCGCCGAGACCGAATAGTGGGACGTGTTGATCACCGCGAAATAGCCGTGCATCCAGGGGTGAATGTTGCACTTCACGGCGATGAATTCCGGCTTATCGTACTTGGTCTCGATCGGCGCGGTTCCGGGCGGCTGCGATTTATTCCACTCCTGATTAATTTTTGCGAGCGGGTGGATATTGTGCGCGGTCTGGTCGTCGTTCTTGATCTCCAGAGGTTGACCCGGCTGCATTACGGCCACGTGCGGGACGTACTGGCAGCCTCTCTGATCATATTCGACGGTTTTGGTGCCAGGTGTCGAGCCTTGATCTCCGGCAGATATGTAGACAACGACGTATTCAAGCGCATTCCCGGGTCCCGTGACTACATTTTCGGTGGTTACCGGAGTGGCGTGCTGCTTGGCGCAGGACGGCTCCTTAGACATGTCGATCGGTTTCATCTTCGGCGGAGTGCCGGTGTAGGTTATTTTGCCGGCGATGGTTCCATTTCCGGCCGGTGGAGCGGCAGCGACGACCATTGCTGACCCAACTGCCACAATGACCGCGAGTAGCAGAAAATATTTAGTTTTCATACCACAACCCCCTTTTTACGAACTACAAAAACGGTTACTTTGAGCCACCCGCTCCGTTGTCGGGCCCAATCGGTTTGATTTCGGAGGAATGGGCGGCCGCGTATGCTTTCCAGAGCGAAGCCTCCTGCGTCTTGAGTGGTTGCAGCGTGCGCAAGAAGTGCACGAGATCCCAGCCCTCTTCAGGCTTAAGGACATCGGCGAAAGAGGGCATTGGCGTCCCGTCCAGGCCGGTCATGAAGATCTTGAAAAGATCCTGATTGGTCTCACCGCACTTGAAGCGCGTGCCGGTGGAGAAGTTATACGGCCGGATCGGATTGTCCTTGCTGTCCGTCAGCGTGGAGGCCGAAGGACCGTCCCCATGTCCGGCGGGTCCGTGGCACTTCCAGCATTCCATCTTCTGGAAAAGCGCGCGGCCGCGGAGAACGCTCTCAATATTTATCGGCGTCTCGGCCGGAATCGTTATGGGCGTTCCGGGTTTCTCGTTTTGCCAGCGCGGCGAGAACGACTTGACCCCGGCGATCAAGTTGGCGCGTTGCTGCTCCGTCAGCGGCCGCCATGACGGCATATTGGTCGTATCGAATCCACGCGAAATCGCGTTGAACAAATCTTCATCCGTGGGAAGCGTGCCCGTGGGCGTTGAACGGCATTTGAAGACTGCCAAGGTGAAATCGCGCGGCTTTGGGTCGATCCACTGCGCGTTCTCGCCGTTGCCATCACCCAACGGCCCGTGGCATCCGACGCAGAATCGCCGATAGAGAATCAGCCCGGCCTGAAAGTCCCCAGATGCGCGACCGGTCAGTCCCCCTACATGGCTCTCTGCGCTTGCATTGGCCGACTTGATATTGTGGTCGATCTGTGCGGAACAGGGAATCGCACTCGTGAAGAGCAGGAGGACCACGACGGGAAATATCAGCGCCAATGTCGACCACTTCGTGGTCGCGCGTGCAGTCAACCGCTTCGCGGTCGCGCGTAAAGAAGTTGCTATCCTTCTCATCAGAGTCCTCCCGTCCTAGAAGTCAAAGTCGAAGCCGATCATCAAACTGCTGCTCCAAACTGCGGGGTCCGTCGCACTAGCAGAAGGGCCGCCGGTGCCACTCAACGGCGCGAAGCCGATGGATTTGCTGATGGAATATTCGTTGTGGAAAGCGAGACCCGCGCGGCTAAACATGATGGGGTACCAGCGGTAGCCGACCGAGTACGCATCGATATTCCCGAAGTTGCTCGGAGTCGCCGGGTTGGCCTGCGTTTGCATGCGCACCGTTTCGAAGCGCCCGAAAAATACGAGCTGCGGACTATGGTAGTAGTGAACCTCGACGAATCCGGCATTCCACGAAGGTCCTTTGGCGCCCGTCGGAATCGCGGAAGCAGGTGAGTTCGAAGGCAGGCCCAGCCCCAAAAACATGTTGTCATGGCCGTGCATGTAGAACGGCATGATGTTGATCTTCCCGAAATAGAGATCGCCAGTGAAGCCCACGCGGTAGAACGGCTCGTTTCCGATCCCGTAGAGCGGCGCGCCACCCGACGTCTGGAAATAAGTCGGCCGCTCTCCGATGTAGGCGTACGCGCCGATTCTCTGCACGCCCAGGCTGCCGACCTCGAATGCCTGGTCAAACGTGAGGTAGGTGTCGTAGCTGCGGCCTGAGGGCGCCCCGCTTCCCGACGAAAACCCGACTGTACCTTCGTTGGAG
Source organism: uncultured Acidobacteriota bacterium (assembly GCA_963841235.1). GTDB lineage: Bacteria > Acidobacteriota > Terriglobia > Acidiferrales > UBA7541 > Palsa-147. The sequence continues at coordinate 369,140 of CAWJBU010000012.1, forward strand.
CTCAACACTGCCACGGAATAACGCGTGTAGCTATTTCTTGAGTGACCCATCAGCTCCACACCGAGTTGGTTGTCGCCAAGCCCAAAGTCGTTCGTGTCGCCTGGAGGAACGAAATGGTAGCTCTGGTAGAAGCCCCCATTTCCCGACAGGAACAGAAACCGCTTTTCAGAGATCAGGTTATTCAGCTCAAATTTCCCAAACTTGAAGTTGAACCACGAGCTCCCCTTCAAATTATCGAAACGCACGAACGCGTTTTCGAAGTGGAAAGAAGCCGTGGAGTCCGACGAAGGCAGCAGCGAGAAGGAAATGTTGTTGAACAGCGTTCCCGCAGTCCAAATGTCCATGCCGGAGAGATCGAACCCATGCATTGTGACTGTCGAAACGCCAGTCGTCGACGCATCTCCCGGTGTCGCATCGACCCCCTGATTGGTGGCGTGCTCCAGGTGCCAGTTCGGCGTAATTCGAAAAGTCACCGGGAAGTACGATGGGTTCTGGAAGATAGGAGAGTCGCGATCGTTCCCCAGTTGGTAGCCGTTGTCGCGGAACGTCATTCCGAAGTTGTTGAGCTTCGGCCAAGCCGTATGGCACGCCGAACAGGGCAAGCCATACTTTCTGGCAAAGGCCGGAATCGCCGACACCTTGTGAAGCGGCAGCGTGTAGGCCGCCTGGCTGTCTCCGAAAAGAATCCCAACGACGAGACAAACAAACATCAGCACAGAACTCAGCACGGAAAGATGACCGCTCTTCAATTTCCTCGCAGACCCAGTGATCATGCGACCTCCTTAATGCGGGCGTTGGGATTCCGTTCCGATTCTTTGCAGTTCACTATTCAGGCGATAGGGAAAAACCCATCCGCGGAGGACGGTTACTGCATCAGCGACGACTTTGAGATAGGCAATCATTCGTGGGCTCGAATGCCTGTGCCGTAAAGAAACCTTGGCCGAACGACGTCGAAAAACTGGACGAAAGTACTCCCCTAAAATTCTGATTGCAACAATAAAAATTAACAATCCTTTACCTATCTTAAGCTATCGCGAAGGGAGAGGGTTTTTATCAAATGTCCCTAATTATAATCTAAACCATTCATAATCAGTATCTTAGCAGGAGTTCGGGACGTAATTATATCTGGAAACACGGAATCGCCCCAAACGGCGCCCCGACCGCGCTATCGGTTCGGACGCTCTTTCACAGTTTCGATTCCCGCGCGAGCGAGGTATAAACTAGCTGGATGCTGCCGGCCAAGACTGAAAATCCGGGCGAATGGCCTGCGACGCGCATTCTCATCGTCGACGATGACGTGGAACTTTGCGAACTGGTCGAGCAATATCTGAATTCTCAGGGATTTCAAATTGAGGCCGTTCATGACGGCTCGACGGGCGTTGACCGCGCTCTTTCCGGTAACTATTCGCTGGTGATTCTGGATGTGATGTTGCCCGGAATCCGCGGCTTTGAAGTACTGCGGCAAATTCGAGCCAAATCCGCGGTGCCCGTAATCATGCTGACGGCCCACGGCGAGGACGTAGATCGTATCGTGGGGCTTGAACTCGGTGCTGATGATTATCTTCCGAAGCCGTACAATCCACGCGAGCTCGCCGCGCGCATCCATGCGGTGCTGCGGCGAACAGCAGCAGGGCTGGCCAGGGAACCTTTTACTCCCGTCACGATACTCCTGGACGACATACGCTTGGACACACGCACGCGCACAGCGCGGCACAATACCCGCGACGTGGAATTGACCGCAGCGGAATTCGAGCTTCTTGCTTTGTTCTTCAAGTCGCCCGGCCGGGTGCTCTCTCGCGACGACTTGGTCAAAACTGCTTTGGGCCGCGAACTGGATCCATTGGACCGCAGCCTCGACGTCCATATCAGCAACCTTCGCAAGAAGTTGGGGACGGGCCCGGACGGCACAGAACGAATTCGTGCCATTCGCAACGTGGGTTACGTGTACGTGGTATCGGATGCGCCTCAATAAGCGGTAGCGGGTGAACTCGAATTGCGCAGCCTGTTTCTGAAGATCTTCGTCTCGTTCTGGCTGGCGATGGTGCTCGTCAGCGCCACCCTGATCGCCTCCGTCGCCACCACTCAGTCCCAATTCAAAGCCATGCGCGCCGAGGAATTTGACCGCACCGTCATGCCTCTCGTGGCAGCGCGCGCCGCGGACATTTTGGACGACCACGGAATGGGCGCCCTGGCGGGCTTTCTCACGTCGCTGGAGACCACTCTCGGCTGGCAGGCTTATCTCTACGACGACGAGGGCAAGGAGATTCTGTCGCAGCCGGCGCCTCCTGAAGTTGACGACATGGCTCAATTCGCGCTGCAAACCAACGAAACGACGATTAAGATTTTGCACGGTACAGAATTCGCCGCCACCCGCACTACCGGCTCCACCGGAACTCACTATGTGCTGGTGATCGGCACTCGCGTCGAGTCGGTGGCCGACGTCTTGCGCGCTCCCATCCAGGTTCAGATCGTCCGCGCCGCCGCGGTCTTTTTTATCGCCGGGTTTGTATGTTTCTGGCTCACGCGCTACATCACCTCTCCCATTCTGCATCTCCGCGCGGCTACTCACCGCCTCGCAACCGGAAATCTCAGCGCCCGCGTAGGCGCCGCCGCGGGCAATCGCGCCGACGAACTGGCGGAGCTCAGCCGCGATTTCGATCACATGGCGGAGCAAATCGAATCGCTGATTTCATCTCAACGGCGGCTGCTTGCGGACATCTCTCACGAATTGCGATCCCCATTGGCCCGCTTGACGGTCGCGCTCGGCCTCACTCGCCTTTATGCCAATCCAGAATGTGCCAGCGGACTGGACCGCATCGAACTCGAAGCCGGGCGCTTGAATACACTGATCGGCAGTCTTCTCAGACTCGCGCGGCTGGAGAGCGGCAGCGAAGCGCTCGAGGGAGACCCGGTGGCGCTCGATCGCGTAATCCATGATGTAGCCGCAGACGCCGATTTTGAAGCCAAGGCTCGCAATCGTCACGTGCGCGTGACGCACGCCGATGGCTGCACCATTCTCGGAAACCGCCAACTCTTGCGCAGCGCTATCGAAAACGTGATTCGCAACGCTGTGGCCTACACCGCCGAAGGCACCGAAGTACAGATCGCGCTCAAGATTCTCTCCGCAAACGGAAACGGAACGGCCCAAATTACCGTTCGCGACCATGGAAGCGGCGTGCCGGAAGCCTCGCTTCAGGATATTTTCCTCCCGTTCTACCGCGTCGGTGACGCCCGCGATCGCTTCTCCGGCGGATCGGGTCTCGGCCTATCCATCACAGAACGCGCCGTCCGCCTGCACGGCGGCACAGTAAGAGCGGAGAACTGCAAGGACGGCGGCCTACTAATCGAAATGCACCTCCCGTTCGCCACAAAGTAGACGCCTCAGGAGTCCGCATGAAAACTCCCAAGTTCTGTCAGGTCACCGCTACAACCGTTGCCAAAAAACTCAAAACGTTGTCATCCTGAGCGAAGCTAAGGATCTAAGCGTCCAACGTCGTATCGCGTTCCTTTACACGCTCTTACGCCCGCATTCACTCTGCAGAGTCCACAAAACCGACGTGACGGGTATTGCGCAACCCGGCGCGGTGTGCGACGCTGCGTTCCCCATGGCTGACGGGCGTCGAAAGAAAACTGAGAAATGATGGCACTGGCCCGGCACGTCGAGAAATCACCGCGGCCAGGAGCCGCAGTTCGACCCCTAACGAGTCGCCGAAACACCAACGCCCTCGCCGCAGCCCTCGCTATCTTCCTGATCACCCTGCCTGCCGCGCCTTCACAGAACGACAAAAAATCCGGATACGAAAGCTTCGTTATCGAACTCCCCGCCCCCGAATCCGACGTCCTCAAAGCGGTCCGGGAAGCCGCCAGCGACGAAACAGTTCACGGCACCCTCGAATATGAAAAAGAGCCGGTCCTCAATGGCGCGGAGCCAGCAAAGTCTTCGGATTACTATGGCCCCTGGAAGGGACCCGGTCAGGCGTTTTACAAGGTACGCGCGAAAACGGTCGCGCCGCGCCACTTCAAGCAGAGCAACGACGTAGGGACGATCACCGTTCGCTATATCGTCCAAGGGATCAACGAGAAGAGTACGCGCCTGCAAATCGATGCCATTTTCGTCGAAGACGGACGCCGCAAGGCTCACGCGTCCGACGGCTCCGTCGAAACAAGTGAGTTCAAGGAAATTCAGATTCAACTCGCCGCCATCCAGCTCGAACAGCAAAAAATCGCCGAAGCCGCTCGCCTGCGCGAGGCGCAAGCGCGCGTGAAGGCCAGCCAGCCGGAAACTCGCGAAGCGGCCGTCGCGCGACTCGAGTCCGCTCAGGCGGAAATCCGCACGCTTCAGCAACGCATCCGCGAGATGCAGCACGATATCGAAGTGCGCGTAAAGGAGCCGGGCGCGGATCTCAAGTCCGCGCCCTTTCAGAAAGCCGCAAAACTCCTCACCCTGAACGCGAAATCCGATGTCCTCGTTCTGATCATCACCGAACACTGGTACGGAATCGAAACGGCCGACGGAAAACGCGGCTGGCTCTCTCAGGATGACGTGGAGCCGCTGCCATGATCAGGCGAAATCGCGTCCTATCAATCAGCCGCATTGCCATCGCTCTCGCGGCGTTTCTCGGATTCATCGCAACCGTTTTCGCGCCATCACCCGTCGCCGCTCAGAGCGCCCCTGTCGAGCGCACATTCAAAAATTCCAAGGAAGCCGTGGAAGCCGCGGTGAAAGATCTTCGCGCTTCGGCTTCGGGACGGCTGCCCGTCCTTGACGGCTTCGTCGAACCGCCCGACGAATCCCTTGATCGCTTCGAGCGCGGCTTCTTTCAATGCGAAATCCAAGCAACGCCCGCCGCAGGAGGCGCAACGCTAGTTCGCGTCTCCGCGAAAATCACCGCGTGGTACGCCGACCCAAATCCCGCGAAAGCCGGCTATCGCCAGCTCCCTTCAAACGGCCGCATCGAAGCCGATTACCTAGATCGCCTCGAAGCCCGCCTCGGCGGAGCGCCAGCCGCGGCCGCGCGAAGCTCCAAGACTTCGCCGCCAACTTCGCATAATGCCAAGAGTGCAACTCCGAAGGACTCCGGCGCAGGTTCTCCCGCCGCAGCCTCGGCCGATCCGCCTCCTCCAACCGTTGCTCCCGGCGAAAGCCTCGATGCCATTCGCAAACGAGTCGAGCAAAGTGAAAAGCAAGTCCGCGATTTGAACGCCTATCTCCAAAATCTCGAGCAGATCAAACAAAACCAGTCGCATCCCAATGATCTCGTGGTTGTAAAAAAATCCGGCACTCCGGTGCTGAGCAAACCTCAGCGCGACGCCGAAGTTCTGTTCAGCGCGGAAGGCGACGACGAATTTCAGATTCTGGAATTGAGCGGCGCGTGGGTGCACGTGCAAATTTCCGGGGAATCCCGCGGCTGGATCCGGCGCGCGTTGCTCGATCTGCCCGCGGGCTACGCTCCCACCGGCGGCAAGACATCGGACGAGCCCGCCGACGCCGACGAGTTGTTTCACATCACCCGCGAAGAAACCAGCGCGTTCGCCGGCACGTGGGAACCGCTGAAAGGCAAGACCGTCAAACTCATTTGGGCGCAGCCGAATTCGACCGAAAACCAGCTAACCAGCCCGCGCGCGAAACGCGAATACGCGAAGTCTGTGTTGCTGAACGCCTACTCCGGGCTCGGCGCCGCAGACGCAGACGTCGCCGGCGTCGTCGTAGTTTTCGACGCGGTAGATGGCGGCCAGATCGCCGCGACGCGCGCAAGCCTCGAACAATTGAAAAGCGGCACCCTAGCCGAACCCGCCTTCTGGAAGCAATGCTCGCTAGATCCGCCAGAAGCGTTCCTCGACACCACCAAGCCGTAGCCGCTGAATCATCTAAACTGAAAGCAGCTTTGTTGACTTGCTCCCTGCCAAATAATCTAAGTCCCGTAGGGGCGCGGCTTGCTGCGCCCGCTCCGAGTGATCGCCCCGCGAAAGCCCCCGCCATTCACCTCCGCGCAACAGATCCGGCGGTCTCTGCGTGCCATCGCCACTATTGATGGGCACGATGTCATCAAAGCCATACAAAATTCCGCGAATGCCGCTACTCGTCGTAGGCAATCGAATGATTCATGTGCAGCAAGAGCCACGCGCCCCCAGCATTCCGAAAAAGCGCCGTCCCTCGCGCATGAATCACTTGTTGCGGCAAAACAATGCGCAGTTCGTACTCAAGCCAAATTACATTCCCGGTGAGATGGTGAGCCCGCGGCGTAAGCGTCAGCACCGCCGCCGGATCGCGATGGAAGTAGGTATTCGCGAAATATTTCTGCACCTGTTCGCGTCCATGATATTCGCCGGCAAATGTGTACAGCACGATTTCGGGATCGAGGCACGCCGCAAAAACCTGCTCATCCGAATGGCTGAACGCCTGGCTGCAAACACCTAACTGCCGGTCCAATTCATCAAACTGCGCCTGCTCGTCTTTCGCGACGGCCGCAAACCGCGCCACGCGATTCTTCAAATCAATCGTCATGCCCAATTTCTCGAGCAGATTCGCGCCCAGAACGCCATCGATGCGCTTGCCGCACGCCTGCTGCATCGAAGACAGGTCAATAGCCGAAAGTTTCAGACCCTTCAAATGCTGGTTGCCGATGACCAGCTCGTCGAGCAGAACTTCGTGCCCAATCACCGAATCGCTCCCGTGCCAATTGGCGATCGTGGCCGGCTTCACGGCGCCATAGGGAAATGATTTGACGTTGAGAAAAGTTGAGTTCGCCGCAGTATCCACCAGAAACGTCAGCGCGCGATCGCCGCTGCTGACTGGAATCGTGAGCAGCCCGCCGCAATTCTGCAGCGCAATATCCTGCGCGCCTGCGCTCGGACAAAAAAGCGCCGCGCCAAAGAAAAATAGGAAAATCCCGCAGAGCAAACTTCGAGGAACCAACGAATCGCCGACGCATCCGGAATGGATTGCGCGAGACATGCCCTAATCAAGCCTTCTGAACGGCTTCCACTGCCTTGGTCAAAAGCGACTGCATTTGTGCCCAATTCGCGTCGCCCAGGCTCTTGCGCAGCCGCGCTTGCGCGCGCAACCAGCTCGGTTGCGCTTTCTTCAATTGTTTTCGCCCGCGGCCGTGAGCTGCAGGTATTGCTCGCGCCGGTCGGATCCCGGAATTCTCTCGATCCATTTCTTGCGGAGCAGCGGCCGCAGCGTGCGGCTCAGCGTCGTCGGATCGATCGTCAGCGTTGCTCCCAATTGCGCCTGCGTGGCGATCTTCGAAATCGACAGAGCGTGCAGCAGCCCGAATTGCACGATCGAATGTCCCCCGGCCTGAAAGACGGAATCGTAGAACTGCGTGATCACCCGCGAGGCGCGGCGCACATTGGCGCAGGCGCACAGGAACTCCTTCACGTCCTCGGGTGCATCCGGCGGTTGTTTCGATCGCGTGCTTGGACACATATGCATGTATATACAGCTTTAAGGATTGCAAGTCAACAGGCAAGTTGCTCTGGCAGGATTAGCGGAATGTATCTACATCAATACTCTAAGCGCCAAGTGAAACAACGGAACGGTTGCAGCTACATGACTCCGTGCCCATCTTCGCCGTCGTAGGGGCGGGGCTTGCTCCGCCCGCGGACGTATCGCCAGGCGCCGACCCTTGCCACTAACGCAACGTCGCGCCCCTCTCAAAAACCATCTCCCCGCCAACAAATGTCTTCACCACCTGCACATCCTTCAACTCATCGGTCGGCACCGAAAGGACATCGCGATCGACGACGATGAAATCCGCCAGCTTGCCGGGCTCGAGCGTGCCTTTCGTTTTTTCCTCGAAGCCCGCGTAAGCGCCGTTGTAAGTGTAAAGCCGCAGCGCTTCGGAAATCGTCACCCGTTCCTCCGGCGCCAGAACTTCGCCCGTCGCCAAATCCTTGCGCGCCACCGCCGCCCAGATTCCCCACCACGGGCTGAGCGGCGTCACCGGCACATCCGACCCGGCCGCTTCGATCACTCCATTTTCGATATACGATTTCGCCGGATACGACCAGCGCACTCGCTCCGGCCCGTACTTCTTGAACCAACTCCCGATCCAATAGACGAACGGCGGATTGCCGTCCACGAGCACGTGCAGATCGGCGAGGCGCTTTTGAATCGCGGGCGTCGAAATTCCCGCGTGCACGATTCGAAATCGCGCGTCGGTGAGATTCAATTCCTTCATCACCGCCGCGTAGGAATCGAGCACTTCATCGATGGCGCGATCGCCGATCGCGTGCGTCTCGAGCTGCCAGCCGGCGCGCGCGGCGATCAAATGCGCCTTGTGCATGTCTTCGGGTTTCCAGCGTAAAACGCCGAAATTCTGGGGCTCTCCGGCCACCGGCGGCGGATAAATCGCGATCGTCCGCGCGCCCATTCCGCCATCGGCGAACATTTTCGCCGCGCCGAATTTCAGCGTGTCGTCGCCGTAGCCGGTGTGAATTCCCATTTTCGCGAGCTGCTCGGCGTCTTCGATGCTTCCGATTCGCGGCGACATTTGCACGCGCAGCTTGAGCCAGCCGCGTGCGTAGGCGTCCTGATAGCCGCGAATTTCATCGGGCGTAATAAAAATGTCGTGAATCGTGGTCAGGCCCAGCGCCAGCGCGCGCTCGGAAATCAAGTTTTGCGGCGCGCATGTGAATATCCGGCGGATCGGGCGGCAGCAATTTGCCCGCGAGATCCATCGCCGTATCTTTCAAAATGCCGGTGGGCTCGCCCGCGGAATCTTTTTCGATCACGCCGCCGTTCGGATCGGCGCTGTCGCGCGTGATGCCCGCGAGTTTCAGCGCAGCGCTGTTGACGGCGATCAGATGCCCGCTGACGTGATCGAGATAAACGGGATTATCCGGCGCGACCGCGTCGAGATCGTGGCGATTGATGTAGCGATGCTCGGCAAACTTCGAATCATCCCAGCCCGCCCCGGTGATCCATTGTCCTTTGGGCGTCTTGGCCGCCCGCTCGCGCACCATCGCAACGATGTCGGCAATCGAATGGACTTTCGGATAAGTGACATCGAGCTGATCGCGCAGAATTCCTTCGGCCCACTCCATCGTATGTGTATGTACATCTATCAAACCGGGCAGAACGGTCTGGCCGTGAAGATCGACGATCTTCGTCCGCGCGCTGGCGCAGCCCGCGATCTCGTCGTCCGTGCCCCGCGCCAGGATCCGGCCGTCGCGAATGGCCATCGCCGAAACAATTGCCCCGCCCGAATCCATCGTGACGATGTGCCCGCCGCGCACGATCAAATCGGCGTCGAGGCACGGCGCGCCGCGCGCGATTCGCGGAGAGCAGCAAAGACATAGGATTGCAGCGGGCAGTGCCGCCAATATTCGCATTCGCATCAACGTATCCCCTCGAACTCGCGAGAAGTCCGGCCCATACTACCCCAGGATTCTAATCCTGAAAGCGGCGCATATTGGCACACGGTGGCTGCGTTCAGCGGAGACGCGAGCGAGGCAAATTGACGGCGTGCATGCGCGGTGCTAGGTTTTTGGCGGACGCTTCAGGCTTGGTTTTTCGGGGGCTGACCGATGGCTTTCACACTTACGGTGAACGGGCGCGCTGCTACGGTAGACGCGCCGGCGGATATGCCGCTCCTATGGGTGCTGCGCGACGTGCTGAACCTGAAGGGCACAAAATACGGCTGCGGCATGGCGCTGTGCGGCTGCTGCACGGTGCATCTCGATGGCGAGGCGGTCCGCGCCTGCATGACAAAGATCTCCGAGGCGGATGGCAAGCACATCACCACACTTGAAGGGCTGTCGCCAGACGGAATGCACCCGGTGCAGCTCGCGTGGCGGGAAATCGACGTTTCGCAGTGCGGGTATTGTCAGGCAGGGCAAATGATGTCTGCGGCAGCGCTGCTGGCGAAAAACCCGAAGCCAACAGAGCAAGAAATTGACGACGCGATGGCCGGGAATCTTTGTCGCTGCGCAACGTATCTGCGAATCCGCCAAGCGATTCATAAGGCTGCGGAGATTAGCGCGAGCCATTCGGAGCGCCTAGCGGAGGCAGTTGGCCTCAGGGACGCGTAGGCGCCGAAGCGGAAAACTCGGCGACGAGACAAAGTGTTCATCGTGGCTAGTGGTGCGCAGTTGAAGGAGCGGCCATGGAAACTTTAGTGATGGAACGACGAGCGTTTCTGCGCGTGACCGCACTCGCAGGAGGCGGGATGCTGCTGGCGTATTACGCCGAGCCGATCGCGGAAGCGCTGGAACAAGCGCCGCCGGCGCCACTCGCGCCGAACGCGTTCATCCGCATCACTCCTGACGGCATCGTGACGCTCATGGCCAAAAATCCGGAGATCGGGCAAGGCGTGAAGACCATGCTGCCGATGCTGCTTGCGGAAGAGCTCGACGTCGATTGGAAAGATGTGCGCATCGAGCAGGCGGACGTCGATTTTGCGAAGTATGGTTTGCAGATCGCCGGTGGGAGCACCGCGACGCCAAATAATTGGGAGCCGATGCGCCGCGTGGGCGCAGCCGGTCGGCAAATCCTTGTGAAGGCCGCCGCGCAAAATTGGAGAGTGCCCGAATCAGAATGTATCACCACGATCGGGGCGAGTGATGCACGGGCCGACGAAGCGCTCAGTAGGCTACGGCGAGATTGCAGCCAAAGCTGCCCAGTTGCCCGCGCCGGACCTGCAGACGGTCCACCTGAAGGATCCGAAGGATTACAAAATCATCGGGAAACCGATTCCGGGCGTCGATAACGTCGCGATCACCACCGGCAAGCCGCTTTACGGAATTGACGTCACGTTGCCGGGGATGTTGTACGCGACTTTCGCGAAATGCCCGGTGTTCGGCGGCAAAGTGGTGAGCGCAAACCTGGACGCGATTAAGGCCATGCCGGGCGTGCGGCATGCGTTCGTCGCGGAAGGCGGCAAAGACCTCGAACTCCTGCTCGGCGGCGTTGCGATTGTGGCGGACACATGGTGGCACGCCTGCGCCGCGCGACAAAAAGCTCGAAGTGAAATGGGACGAAGGACAGACGGCAGCGCAGAGCAGCGAAGGTTTCGCGCGCCAGGCGGAGGAACTCTCGAAGCAGAAGCCGGCAAGGACGTTGCGCAACGACGGCGACGCTGAGGCGGCGCTGCAAAATGCCGCGAAAGTTGTGGAGGCAGCCTACGACTATCCATTCATCTCGCACGCGCAGCTCGAACCGCAGAACTGCACCGCGCATTTTCACGACGGCAAGCTCGAAATCTGGGTCCCGAGCCAAACGCCTCTGCGCGGCTTGACGCAGGTGGCCGAAACGCTCGGCATCGCCAAGGGCGACATCACCGTTCACTTGACGCGCGCGGGCGGCGGCTTCGGCCGGCGCCTCGTCAACGACTACATGATCGAAGGCGCGTGGATTGCGAAGACGGCGGGCGTCCCGGTGAAGCTGCTGTGGACGCGCGAGGACGATATGCAGCACGACTTCTATCGTCCCGCGGGATTTCATTATTTGAAGGGCGGGTTGGACGCGTCGGGAAAGCTGGTCGCGTGGCGAAATCATTTTGTCAGCTTCGGCGAGGGCGATGAATTCGCTCCGGCCGCGGGAATTTCGCGCGACGAGTTCCCGGCTCGTCTCATCGCGAATTACGCGTTGCACTCTTCCGTAATGCCGCTGGGCGTCCCGACCGGTGCGCTGCGTGCGCCGGGGAGCAACGCGATTGCGTATGTGATCCAGTCGTTCATCGACGAGTTGGCGCACGCGGCCGGGAAAGACCCGGTGCAATTTCGGCTGGCGCTGCTCGATGCAGCGCCGCCGGCGGGAGCGGGCGGCCCCGGCACGCAATTCGACGCGCAGCGCATGAAAGGCGTGCTGAAGCTTGCGGCGGAAAAATCAGCCTGGGGCTCGCGTACGCTGCCGAAGGATACGGCGATGGGCGTGGCGTTTCATTTCAGCCATCGCGGATACTTTGCCGAAGTCGCCGAAGTGCGCGTGACCTCGGACAGCAAAGTGAAAGTCAATAAAGTTTGGGTCGCCGGCGACATCGGCAGCCAGATCATCAATCCCAGCAGCGCGGTGAACGAAGCGCAAGGCGCGGTGATCGACGGCTTGAGCCATCTGATGAGCTACGAGATCACCTTCGAGCGCGGCCGCACGATGCAGAGTAATTATGATGAGTATTCGCCCGTGCGCATCAACGAGGCGCCGCCCGAAATCGAAGTGCACTTCTTAAAGTCGGATAATCCGCCGACCGGCTTGGGCGAACCCGCGCTGCCGCCGATCCTCCCGGCCGTCTGCAACGCGATATTTGCGGTCACTGGCAAGCGCATCCGCTCGCTGCCACTCTCCAAGCACGGCTTCACGTGGGCGTGAGCCAGGCTACGCTGATCAGAGAAACCCTGCCTCTGTTTCTTAGTTCCTCCTTTCGATTCTTATTCGTTCACTTAGTAGTGCTAACCGAAACAAGGGTTCGTTTAAATTTTCCGTAAGTTGAAGAAAACAAAAGACAGAAGCGATTTCTAATCGCGTGAAAATGCGGATTGCAGGGACGGGGGTTCACCACCGGTCCGGTGTGGCATTGGGTTTTGCGGCCCGCACCCACGAGCGAGTAGGGAGGATACGGCGTGCTCGAGGCGAGGAAAGGAAAGACCCACGCGCAAGTACGGCGCATGGGGCACCCACGAAAGAAAGGGCGACTGCAGATCCTTCATCCGCCTAGGCGAATTCGGGATGACAGCTAGTGGGGCTGGAAAGGCAGACGGAGAGAAACAGTCGGAGGGATGGTGCCCAGGAGAGGACTCGAACCTCCACGGCCTTGCCACCACTACGACCTGAACGTAGCGCGTCTGCCAGTTCCGCCACCTGGGCACGGTTGAGGAAATGCGAAGCAATTTGATTTTGACGCGCACGTGGTTGAATGTCAACGCGGGGGGAGGGACGGAGCGCAATTTCAAATTTGAGATTTGAGATTTCCGAGAGAGGCGAAGAGGGATCGTGCGGCTGTGGGAGGACGCGGTTGATTGCGGTTGTCGTTGACGCAGGGGGTCGTCGGAGGGCGCAGCAAGCGGCGCCCCTACGAGAAAGGCTAATCGTTGGGCAGGAAATCAATCGAGGCAATTGAGATTTCAGAGGGAGACAGAGGCGCGCGACATAAAGACGTAGGACAAGAGGTCATGGCCCTACTGGGTCTTGACCGTTGGGGTTGGGTCCAATAGAGTGGGCGGAATTTCGTTGGGGCGCGGAGGTGAGATGGCTAGTTCGTCGGCACGGATTGAGCGGCGGCGTGCTCCGCGCGTTTTGATTCGCATACCGATCAAGGTGTTCAGCAACGATGGTGCGGGGCATCCGATCCGGGCGGCGGCGGAGGCGGTTACCGTTAGCCGCGTGGGGGCGCTGCTTTGGGCGCCGATTGAGCCGGGGCTTGGGACCGTCCTCGAAGTGCTAAATGCTTTGAACGACGAAGTTAAGGAATTCCGCGTGGTGCGCGTGGCGAAATCGGCGCGCGACGGCGTGTTCGAGCTGGGAGTGGAGATGCTGCAGCCGCTCGAGGGCTTCTGGGGCATCCATTTCCCCAACGAAACAGCGCCACGTCCTGCTTGACTTTTTGAGCCTCTCCTGGTGGTACAATTGCGTCACTCGGGCCCGTACGGGACCGCTCGCCTCATTAGTTCATGCTGCCGCGGTCTGTCGGGCATGGAGGAAGCGCATGGATCTCGAATCTCTGCACAGTGGTATTTATTATCTTCTGGGGATTTGGGGCGTCTTGACCGGGATTTTGCTGATACTGGTGATTTACCGGAGCCAGCTCAGCAACCGCGAAGGCGACCAGCTTTACCTGGATGACGCCGAGCAGGGAATGGCGGCGGAGCAACGAGTGATCGTGTCGCGGATCGAAGGATTGAGCCGGCCGATTGCGGTATTGTCGTGGCTATCGGGATTGCTTCTGGTGGCGCTCGCGGGCGTGTGGATCTGGCACGCGATCCGCAGCTTCTAGTATCACGGCTTTACCGGCGCCGGAGAGGCCGCGGGAGCGCCGGCGTCGCAGACTTGCGACGTGTGATTGTGAACGATGAGCCATTTGTCTCCGGTCTTGCCAAAAACCAGCGTCGTTTGACCGCGCGCGTTGAACGGTTGTCCCTCCACGGTAGCCAGTAATTCCCATTGATAGGAAGCCCAGGCGAAATCCGTGCGGAAATAAACGACCGTGTTCTTGCGGATTAATTGCATGCCTTCGAAGCGCGTGCGGGCTTTTTGGTAGGACGCGACGTAATTCTGAAAGCCGACGATGGGGGCTCGAAGGCGCCGCTGGTGAACGTGGCATCGTCGGCGTAGAACTTGTGCATGGCGTCGACGTCGCCGACCTGCCAGGCGCCGAGCATTTCGCCGATGTTGCGATCGAGTTCATCGGGAGTGGGAATGGGCGGCATGGGCATGGGATCTTCTTTGGTGTCCTGTTTGACCTTCTTTTGCTTTTTGTCCTGGCCCGCGGATGTGGCGGTGATTGAAAATGCGACGGCGAGCGTCAGAAAGAGCGCCAGGCTCGCTGAATTTCCCAAGAGCAATCGCTTCATCATCGTTCATTTCCCCCAGACTGCGGGGAGAATAGCACGATTCAACGGATTGGGTGGATTGGGGGCGGGGAGGGTTTCAGATTGCGCACGGTGGAGTAGGACGGCGGAAAATCCCCACGCGCAGATACGGCGCGTGGGGCACCCGGGGCTTGCAGCGCGGATTACTTGACTGTGTGCGCCGCGGTTGATTGGGGATCTTGGCTGCGATTGTGCTCGTCAGATGCCGGCGGGACGCCAGCGGTACCTTACGCGGCGTTACTTCGAAGAGTCGTTCGCGTCTCTGGCTATGCGGAAACCGTAGTCGGCGTATTGGAAGCCTGGGGGGATGCTGGAACGGGCGGCGCAGCGCGAGACTTTGATGTAATGGCGCCAGGAGCCGCCGCGCGAGGAGCGGCGCGAGCCTTCTGCTGGGCCGCGCGGATTTCTTTCGGGGCGTTCGGAATAATATTCTGCGTCGTACCAATCGATGCACCACTCGTGGACGTTCTCGCACATGTCGAATAGGCCGTAGGGATTCGGCGAAGATTTTCCGACCGGATCAGGTCCGTGGA
Organism: uncultured Acidobacteriota bacterium; assembly: GCA_963841235.1. Classification (GTDB taxonomy): domain Bacteria; phylum Acidobacteriota; class Terriglobia; order Acidiferrales; family UBA7541; genus Palsa-147. The sequence continues at coordinate 384,202 of CAWJBU010000012.1, forward strand.
TCCAGCGCAGATGGTAATCGAGCAGCGATTCCGGCGGCACGTCGCCCCACGGGTAAGCTTTTCCTTCGACTCCGCCGCGAGCGGCGCGTTCCCATTCGGCTTCGCTCGGCAGGCGGTAACGGCGGCCGGTGACGCGCGAGAGCCAGGTGCAGTAGGCGGAGGCGTCGAACCAGGAGGTGGCCACGACAGGCTGTTCGGGATGATTGTAATTTGGATCGTCCCAGTGAAGAGGCTTCGGATGTTCTGCGGCCTCGAGGAATTGGGCGTAGTCGGCGTTTGTGACTTGGCACGCGGCTAGATCGAAGGCATCTACCCAGACTTTATGGACGGGACGCTCGTTGTCCTGGCCGATCTCGCTGCCCATCAGGAAATAGCCTTCGGGAATGCGCACCATGCGCGGGCCGAAGTCGCTGCGCGGAGTTTCAGACGGAGTCGGAGCTGCGCTCGCCAAACTAGAATCCTTTGTGTGCGTGCTTTACTGCGACGGCGCCTTCGACCGACTCAGCAAATTTACGAACAAGCGATATGCCCCAGGAACACCCGCCGGCAACTCCCGGAAGAACGACAATCCTGTATAGATGTATACACCCTTTTCGACGCGGGCGGTTACTAATGCTCCGTTGAGTTCCTCTTCGCCGGGGTCGGTGAGGCCGAGGATTGGTTGATAGTGCGGATCGAATTTGCCCCAGTAATAGAGGCCGCGCTCCTGCGTCCAGCCTTTGAAATCTTCGAGCGTGATTTTGTTGGGGAAATTGAGGAGCGGACTTTCGGGCGCGAGGAAATGCACGGGGGAATTCGCGTCGGTGGTGCGCGCGGTGCTTTCGGGCATGGTCGCGGGATAGGGAGCGGGGAGAATTCTGTTCCAGGCAAAATCGCGTTGGTATTGGACGAGGAGCGTGCCGCCCTGCTTGACGTAATCGAGCAGGCGGGAGTTTGCGCGAGGTAGGTCGGGGCGCAGCTCGTAGGCGCGGATGCCGACGACGATGGAATCGTAGTGGCTCAGGTCGCCGAAGGCTAATTCGATTTCGTTGATGCGTTCGACGCGGATGCCGAGCTGGCCGAGCATTTCCGGGAGTGGATCTGTTTCTACAGTGATGTATCCGACGCGTAGATCTTGCGGGACGGTGAGATCAACGACGTGGACGGTGGCGAGAGTCGGCTCGGTCCAGTTGCGCGTGGGGAGCGAGGGAAGCGGCTCGACGGAGACATCGAATTCATGGTTGCCGATGGAGGCGAATGGCCGCAAGGAATACGTGCCGGCGGCGAGCTTCGGCGGCGGCGTGACTTGAAAGCGGACGAGTTGATCGCCCGGCGCTGAGAAATCGACGGCGTTGACCGGTGCGACGCTCCAGCCTTCCGGCGCTTTCACACCCAGATCGATTTTTGCGGCGGCGTGGCGTGATAGCGCACGCGAGCGAGCAGCTCGATCGGAGTTCCCTCCCGCGATTCGGCGGCCATGACTTGCTTGGGCTCGATCGTCAGCGTGACGGCGGGAACTAGCGTCAGCGGAAATGTGTCCACGCTGGTGGAAGTGGCATGGATCGAGACGACCGGCTCATCAACGGCGAAGGAATAGTTGCCGGCGGTAAGTTCGAGGCGCTCGCGCACGAGCGGCGGGGGCCAGGGAAGAACGGCGTCTGCAGGTGAGGACGGCGCGGCAGCGTTTGTGGGAACCGAGATCGTGTCCGTTGCTTCTTGCCGGTGGTCGCCGGAGGCCGGAGCGGAGTTGCCGGCTACGGCCCAGCCGCGCGGGGCGATTACTGCGGCATCGTTGACCGTGACGCCCGCATTGGTGCGCAGCGTCCAGCGCGCGTCCACTTTGAAGGATTCGCCGGCGACGAGTTCGTTTTTGTCGGCGCGCGCGTCGATGTGCAGCGCGGCAGCACCGGCCAAGGCGCGATCGATTTTTTCGCGCTCGTGGTCGAGTTCCCAGGCGAGATCGGCGGCGCCGGGATCTTGAGACTGCGAGACGGTTTTTCGCAGGGCGGCGATTTGCGAGCCGGCTGCGGCCAGGGATTTGATTGCGGCGGCCCAATCGAGTTGCAGAGCGGCATCGTGAGCGGCGGCGAGCGAATCATCGGCTTTTTCCAAGCCGACGCCCATGGGAGTGGCCGCCATCGCCAACATCTTCAAAGTTTTTGCGAGATCAACGGGGCTGAGGGTTTGCGTTTCCGAGTCCGGATTTTCGATCACGAGGTAGAGAGAGGCGCGGAGAAACGGCGAGCTGAGGAACATGGTTACGCCTTGCGAGCGGTGATAGACGAGGCTTTCGCGGCCGAAATCCGAATAGCTCTTTCCCCAGAGCGCGGAAACTTGTTCCGTGGGGACGCGAAAGCCGGTTTTTGATTCCGCGCGGCGGTCGTCCAAGAGAAGGGCGACGCTCCAGGGCTTGAGACCTTCCTTTAGTTGATCGGGAAAAACATTGGGATCGGCTGCTTGTTTCACGGCTTGCGGCGTGAGGATGCCGCTTGATTGATGCTGGCCGTGGCCGGTTTGAATGCCGCCCCAGCCGTTGATGACGATGTTTGGGCGGAAGGTGCGGATCACGCGGATCATATCTTCGAGCGGCGTATCGCCCCAGATTTTCATGGTCTGCGCGGCGCTTTTTGAGTAGCCGAAATCGGGAGCGCGGGAGAAGAATTGGGTCACGCCGTTGTGCTGGCTGGCGGCTAGCAATTCCGAGGTGCGCAACATGCCGAGGCGCTCGCCTTGCTCGGGACCGATGGCGTTTTGGCCGCCTTGCCCGCGGGTGATGGTGAAAAGGCCGACGTCGGCGTCTAGGCCGTGGGAGAGATAGCTGAGCAGGCCGGAGGCTTCGTCGTCGGGATGCGCGGTGATGAAGAGGATGCGCGTGGTGACGCGGGCTTTGTCGATGGCTTCGACGGTTTCGGGGAGGGATTGGGCGCGGAGAGGGGCGGCTGCGAGAAGGCAAATTGCAGCGGCGGCAATGCAGAGCGTCGCGATTCTTTTCGGCATGATTGCCCCAATCGATCGAGATCAAAAGCGAACCCAAGAGCAAAAGCGAAGACAACGTCAAAAGCAAAGGCAAAAGCTAAAGTCAAAAACTAAACATAACGGCCTCACCTCTGAAGAGGTGAGCTACATCTCGAACGGCCATTGATTTATTAGACGGGCGCGGCCGAAATAGATTACGCCGCCTGCGGCCATCGCGGCTAGCGACGCTAACATGGGTTTGCGGCCCGTCGAAATGAAGATTCCTGCCCAGCCTAGAATGGCGATGGCCACTGGTAGCGGGTAAAACCACATGCGAAATGGAAATTTGGACGCTTGCCATCGCCGGCGCAAAACTAACAGGCCTACGGCCTGGCCGATGAATTGGATGATGCAGCGCATGGCCAGGATGGCGCGAATCGAGTCAATGAGGCTGAGCGAGAGGCAGAAGAGAATTGCGGTTGCGCCGAGCGCGAGCAGGGAAATATGCGGAAAGTGTTTTTTGGGATGAAGGCGGGCGAAGACGGAGAAGAAATTTCCGTCGAGAGCGGCGGCATAGGGCACGCGGGAATATCCGAGCATGGCTGAGAATACAGAGCCGAAGGCGCTGATGAGAATCAGTGCGGTGGCCAGGGTTGCCCAGTTCGCGCCGAATGCGCGTTCGACGAATACGCTTACTACTGCGCGCGTTTTCGCCGCTTCCTGCCAGGGAATTACGCTCAACACGCTTGCTTGCATGGCCAGATAGAGCGCGGCAATTCCGAGGATGGAAATGAAAATCGCGCGGGGGATATTTCGTTCCGGGTTCTTCATTTCTCCGCCCAAATTGCTCACGTTGTAGTAGCCGAGATAGGAATAGACGGTCTGGACGGTGGCGTGGCCGAGGCCGAGGAAAAACAGGCGCGAGAGATTCCAGGCTCCGGGAGGATAGGCGAAGAGCAGGCCGGGTTGATGATGGCGCACTCCGCCATAAACCATCCAGAGAATCGTGCCGATGACGATGACCCAGAGGACTACGGAGATCTTTCCGATGGTCGTGATGCGGCGGTAGAGAAGGAGAACGACGAGAGCCACCGTTGCTCCGGCGATGAATTTGCCAGCATAGGGACCGAGCGGAGCAAGAGTCGCTGCCAGCCAGCTTGATTTTTTGACCAGGAAACTCGAGTAGTCCGCAAAGCCCAGCGCGCCGGAAGCAATACTGAGCGGAGCTTGAAAGAGCGTCTGCCAGATGAAGAGGAACGACATCAGCCGGCCCCAGCTCTGCACGCCGTAGGCTTCGCGAAGAAAGACGTAGCTCCCGCCGGCCTGCGGCATCGCGGCGCCGAGCTCGGCCCAGACGCAGCCATCGAACGCGGCAAGCGCGGCACCGAGCACCCAGGCCAGCAGGCACTGCGGCCCGCCCATGGCCTGGACTACGAACGGAATTACTACGAACGGGCCGATGCCGACCATGAAAGTCATGTTCAGCGCGGTCGCTTCGGTGAGCGTCAGGCCGCGTTCGAGTTGTTCGGGGGGAGTCAAATTTGAGCGGCTCAGGAAGGCACAGAGCTCAGAGGACAGAATGAAAAGACGGACAAGGGCAGATCAGAAGAGAACGGAGCAATCTGGCATGAATTGCACGATCTTCGCAGATCGAATTGGAATGATTGCTTCATGCCGGTCTGGCGACCAGTTCCAAGCGATTTGAGCCTGGAACGAGCGCGACACTGTATCCCAAATTGCGGAGAAATTCCGCACAATCGCGCTGCAAGTTTGAGGAGTGAGCCGCGACATAGATGACGGGCCGGTCGATTTCGAGCAATCGTGCTGCGCCGTGCAAGGCTTCGAGCTCGTTGCCCTCGATATCCATCTTGATCAAATCCGGGGCGGGCAGCGTGGCGGACTGGCGGAGTTCATCGAGCGCGACCGTCTTGACGCGGAAGCTTCCGCCGGTTGCCAGCGCGGCCATTTCCGGCGTTGGACCTTCGGCGAATTGCGCCCAGCCGCTCGAGGAGTGCACGGCGGCGGGGATAACGGTGCAATTCGTGAAGCGATTCAACTCGATATGACGGCGCAAGAATTCAAGATTTCGCTCGAGGGGCTCGAAGCTGTAGACATGCCCGGCGGTGGCGCGGGAGGCGGCAAGTAATGTGTAGACTCCGGCGTTGGCTCCGAGGTCGAAGATGATGCTTTCGCGGCGAATTTCGCTTTTGAACGCGGCGACTTTGTCCGCCTCGAAAGTTCCGAGCCAGCAGCCATGAGTGCTGGCGCCGACAATCCACTTGAGGCCCTTGAGTGGCCCGCGCGGAATCCGCACAATGGTGCCGCGAGGGATGAGGCGCAGAGGGGCGCGCACGACGCGCCCGAGAAACGTGTCCGGTGAGAGCTCAGCTAACACGGACCTATGATACGCCGGTCGGATTGGCGATGCCGATTTGAAGGTCGCAAATGATTGAGGGTGGAGTGACGATCACGGCGGCGACGGTGACAATTCTGATCGCCGAATTCGCTTACTGGAAGCGCGCGCGGTACCCCGCATATGGCTGGCTCGGGATCGCGTGCTTCGCGGGTGCTGAATGGTTGATGTTTCGCGGCATCGAGCCTGTGGCTACTTTTTTTACTCCTGTGGCGTGGTCGGCTTACATCCTGATTGTGGATGCGGCGGTGTTTTCCGTTACGGGGCGCTCGCGGCTGCGGACTGCGCCGCTGGCGCTGCTGCGCATGGCGGCGCTTTCGATTCCGCTGTGGTTGATTTTTGAAGCTTACAATTTGCGGTTGCGCAATTGGACTTACGACGGCGTTCCTGATTTTTGGCCTGCGGGAATGATTGGTTTCGCGTGGTCGTTCGCTACGATTACTCCAGCGATTTTTGAAACGGCCGATCTCATTCAGGCGTTTTTGCCATTCCGCGAGAGGGAGCCGATAAAGATTTCACGTGGGGCGCAAAGCGGATTGATGATCGCAGGGGCGCTGTGTCTCGTCGTGCCACTGGTTTTGCCGCGGCACATCGCGGCCTATCTTTTTGCGCTGGTTTGGATTGGGTTTCTTCTGCTGCTTGATCCGCTGAATTACCGGATGGGGCTGCCGTCGTTTATCGGGGATTTTTCGGAAGGCTTGCAGACGCGGTTCTGGTCATTTCTGGCTGCTGGATGGGTATGCGGCTGGCTGTGGGAATTTTGGAATTTTTGGGCCGAGGCGAAGTGGCGCTACATTTTTCCGATTTTTCAGAACGTGAAAATATTTGAGATGCCCGCGCCCGGATTTCTCGGCTTCCCTGCATTTGCGCTGGAATGTTTCGTGATGTACGTAGCGGCGCTGGGGGTGATGAAGATCCGGTGGCAAAGATGATTTTCGCGAGCGCCGCCAGGCCGATTCTGTTCATCGCAATGGTCGCAATTTTCGGCGCGCCCGCGGCCTTAGCCGGCAATCCCGTCCTGCCTCCGGAAGCGCAACAGGGCCTTGAAAAATTGAACAGTGGCGATCCGGACGGAGCGATTGCGATGTTTCGCGCGCTCCAGGCTTCTGCTCCCGATCATCCCCTCGGCTATCTTCTTGAGGGCGAGGCGCTTTGGTGGAAAACCTACTGCGCGACGCTGGAAGTGAAGTGGGGAATGGTGTTACCGGAAAACGCGGCCAGCAGTCCGGCGACGATGAATATCTCGCGCTCGCGGAAAAAACCATACGTCTAGCCGCCGCGCAATCCGCGAAAAAAGAATCCGCTGAGATGCATCTTTATACGGGGCTGGCTTTGGCGCTGGAGGCGCGTCTTTACGGGATGCGCAGCGAGAATCGCGCCACGGCGCGCGTCGGCGTGCGCGCGCGCGGGGAGTTCTTGCGCGCCAAGCAGCTCGATCCACAGATGACCGACGCCGACACTGGCCTAGGTCTGTACAACTATTACATCGACACGCTCTCGGGCATCGTCAAGCTGCTGCGTCTCTTCATGGGCATCCCCGGCGGCAGCAAGCAGGAGGGAATTCGCCAGCTGGAATCCGCGATGAACGGCGGCGGGATGACCGCAGTTGAAGCTCGATTTTACTTGGCGAAGAACCTGCGCACGTACGATCAGCAGTACGAGCGGGCAGCCACAATTCTCGAGCCGCTCACGCAGAAGTATCCGCACAACGCGGTCTTCAATTTATTCCTCGGCAATTTCAATTTGGAGTTGAATCGAAGGGAAAAAGCGGTGGCGAGTTTGCGCGCGGTCGTGGATCAGGCTTGCTGCGAGATTTCGTGCGCTACTCGCGTGCGCGTGCTGGCCAATTCGCTGCTTGCGCCTGTGAAGTAAGTGACGAGCTTCGATTCGAGGTTGATGCGCAACGAGTATTCGCAGCGCCGACAGCCTGCCAGGGATTTTTCATCTGAGCGACGCTGCACAAAAACGCCGGCCCTTCGTGGCTCAGGGTAAACAGGGTGCCGGCGCTACGAACGGGCGGCTTCTTCTTGCTCGAAGGCGTGATAGGAGGAGCGAACTAGCGGGCCTGATTCTACGTGCTTGAAACCCATTTCTTCGCCGAGGCGCTTGAATTCGGCGAATTCATCGGGATGAACGAAGCGCTCGACGGGTAGATGGTCGGGCGTGGGTTGCAGATATTGGCCGAGGGTGAGGATGTGCGTTCCCTGCGCGACGATGTCTTGCATGGCGTGCAGGACTTCTTCGCGTGTTTCGCCGAGGCCCAGCATCATGCCCGTCTTCGTGGCCATTTGCGGGGCCGTTTCGCGGACGCGGCGCAGCAATTCGAGCGAGCGCTCGTAATCCGCGCCTTTGCGGACGCGGCGATAGAGGCGCGGCACGGTTTCCATGTTGTGATTGAGGACGTCAGGCCGAGCGGCGACTACCGTTTCGAGAGCGGGCCAGACGCCGCGAAAATCCGGGATCAGGACTTCAATGCGACAGTCCGCTACACGCTCACGAATTTCGGCGATGGTGCGCGCGAAGATTGCGGCGCCGCCGTCGGGTTGATCGTCGCGATTCACCGAGGTGACCACTGCGTAGCGCAGGCCCATTCTCTCGACCGCTTCCGCTACACGCTCGGGCTCGTCCTCTTCCGGCGGACCGAGAGGTTTGCCGGAGGGCACGGCGCAGAATCCGCAGGCACGCGTGCAGATGTTGCCGAGGATCATGAATGTTGCGGTGCGATGTTCCCAACATTCGCCCATGTTTGGGCAGCGGGCGCTTTCGCAGACCGTGTGCAGATCGAGAGTGCGCATGATGCGCTTCAGATCCTGATAATTGGGGCCGCCGAAGAATTTCACGCGCAGCCAGGGAGGACGCGGATGGGCGCTCGGCGGCGGAACTGCGGCGATGTTCGAGAGAATGGGGAAAGGTGAGCCCATGAGTACGCGTCTGCCTCCATTCTACGCAGAGTCCGTGCGCGCGACAACCGCGGCGTGCGCGCCCTGAATCCCAACTGTTCCAAACTGAATCATCTATTTACGGCGAAATTTCTATTAATTTTTGTGGGCTCTTTAAGTTGGCCACTCCGATTGCCGATAACTAACTCAAGTATGCCGCGCAGCGGGATTGGCAGTACCCGCGCTGAGGAGGGACCCGTGGCTTCGATTCCAGTGGCAGCAGCAAATCAGACGGCACCGTTGGGCACAGAGCCTCAATCGGCGCTGCAAGCGCAAGGCGCAACGAGCAAGCTCGCGCAGTCGAATCCGGTTCAGGACACGGTGACGCTTTCAAATGGCGTTCCGCAACCAACGCACGCGGAAGAAGCCGGGCTCTTTCAGGTTGCCGCGCCTGCAATTTCGACATTTTTGCCCGCGGCGTTTGGCGGCGCGAATAACGGGGCGGCGCCGAAAGCGGCCGACATCGCGGCTGCCGCCGTGACCGCTCCTGCTGCGATCGCTGCGCCGCTTAAGGCACCGGCCGCGCAAAATGATGCCACGGCTCAACCGGCTGCGAAAAAGTCAACGCCAACGTGACGGGCGCGGGAACGCCGGCCGCTACTAATGCTCCGCAGGGGGCCAACACCCCAGCCACGAGCGCTGCACAGAGCGCGCCTGCATCTTCAACTCAGAGCCAGAATCAGCTCTTGCAATTCACTGAGTTCTTGCAGCAGCTCGGGCTTTCGCCGCAAGCGCAGAGTCAAATGATCGATGCCGCGCGGCTTCTCAATGATTTGGATCCGCCCGCGTTTCAACAGGCCATCGTGGCGCTGCGAGCCGAGGCTGCGAGTCTCGCGGCGCAACCGGGGAGCGCCTCGCCTGCACCGACGCCAACGGCCAACGCCGCACCCAATCAGGGAGGGGCCGCTGCCTCGACGCAGGCACAGCCTGCGGCGTCCGGCTCGACGGCTGGAGCGGCCCGTCAGTAGCATCGCAACTGTTCCGGAGCGGTACCATACCGTAGAACGGTGGCCACAGGGATTGGGGCGAAAGTGTTGTATCTCTACAACACCCACCTGCAATCCTCTCGAAAATTCTCTGTAAATCACTGAAAACATTAAGCTAAAATGGGATGGACGGGGCAGCATAAGTGCTTAGTAGTCCCGGCCCTCAAAATGTCCTTCCAATACACGATTGTCCGGCCTGTCGAGGCGGCAGGTATCGGGCTTCACACTGCAGTCCAGTCGCATTTGCGGCTCGTTCCGGCACCGGCTGGAACCGGGATCGTCTTCCGCCGGACCGATCTTGACGGCTTCCGGATCGAAGCGCATGTGCGCAACGTCGCCCGCGTTAGCTACGCCACCAGCTTGATGAAACAGGGCGTGCTGCTGTCTACCACCGAGCATCTCCTTGCTGCGGTTTATTCCTGCGGGGTGGACAACGTTTTCGTCGAAATTGACAATCTTGAAGTGCCCATCCTCGATGGCTCGGCTCAGCCGTTTATCCGCATGCTGAATCGCGCTGGGTTGCGCCGGTTGCGCCGGCGGAGAACTTATCTGAAAGTCGTGAAGCCGCTGGAGGTCTCGGAAGGCGATCGGCGCATTGGGATTTATCCGCATGACGATTTTGTGGTGAGCTGCTTTGTGGATTACGCGCACCCGAAAGTGGGGCGGCAGGAGATCGAAATTCGCGTCAATCGCGATAGTTTCAGCCGCGAATTGGCTACTGCGCGGACTTTTGGATTCATGAGCGATTTTGAAGGCTTGCGGGCGATGGGGTTGATTCGCGGGGGCTCGTTGGAAAATGCGATCGTGCTCTCTGCCGACGATATTTTGAATGGGCCGGTGCGCTTCCCTGACGAGTTTGTGCGGCATAAGGCGCTTGACCTTATTGGCGATCTCGCGCTGGTGGGTCGGCCGTTGAAGGCGCGCGTGGTGGCTCACAAGGCGGGGCATGCCTTGCACACGCAGCTTGTGACGCGTTTGCTGGCCGATCCGACGCTTTGGGTGGAGACCACGGTTGAATCCGAACGGCAGCCCGCCACGGCGTCACCTTTGCTTCCGGCATCAGCTTCCGCCGCTGATTGATCGGTTGTGGCCCAATTTCGGGATGCGACGTTTGAGGTTCTAACCGACTGCTTCAAGGAGTAGCGCTCGGCTTTCTCCAGCGCTAAAGCGCATGTTCAAAGGCGAGGCGCTTCCCGGAGCGCTGAAGCGCTCCTTCCCCCTCAAGAATGAGGGGGCTCCCACCGAAAACTTGAGGCTCTGGCACTTTTCATAAGGTGGCTGACACCGAAAAGCAGAGGCCGTAGCGCTATACATGCGGGGCTCACGCCGAAAGTCAGAGGGCTTAGCGCTCATACATGCGGAGGCTCACGCCAGCGCAAATCCTCGGCGGATAAAGTGCGGGCGCTGCGGTTCCTAGCTGCGCCATTCCACGATAGAATGGCCGGCCTATGGCAAATCTGCTGGAAGGAAAGACTGCGCTGATCCTGGGCGTGGCCAACAAATGGAGTTTGGCGTACGCGATTGCTTCTGCTTATCGCCGCGAAGGGGCGAAAGTTGTCCTTACTTACCAGGGCGAGCGGTTGAAACAAACGGTGGAGGAGTTGGGCCAGGAACTTGGGGCGGCAAAAGTGTTTCAGTGCGACGTCACGCAGGCGGCGGAACTCGATCGACTGGCTGCGGAATTGAGCGGCGGGCTCGACACGGTGATGCATGCCATTGCGTTTGCCAACCGCGACGATCTGAGCCGGCCGTTCGTGGAGACCTCGCGCGAAGGTTATTTGCTGGCGCAGGAAGTGAGCAGCTATTCGCTGCTGGCGGTGGCGCGGGCTACCGCGCCCTTGATGCCGCAAGGCGGATCGCTGCTGACGCTTACTTATCTCGGTTCGCAGCGCGTGGTGCCGAATTACAACGTGATGGGGGTGGCCAAGGCTGCGCTTGAAGCCACGGTGCGTTATCTGGCGAGCGATTTGGGGCCGAAGAATATTCGCGTGAATGCGATCTCTGCTGGGCCGGTGAAAACGGCTTCGGCTCGGGCCATCAAAGATTTTTCGTCGATTCTGGATGTGGTCGCCCAGCATGCTCCGCTGCGCCGGAACACTGATCCGGCTGAAGTGGCCGATACCGCTGTGTTCCTGGCTAGCAATCTGGGCCGCGGCGTTACCGGGAACACAATCTTCGTGGATGCTGGATTCCATATCATGGGGTTGTGACTTGCGGGAAACGTGCTGCTGATTTTTCCGGGCGTCTGTTTGTGAAAAAGACGCCGGCATGCTGCCGGCGCTACGAATGCTCTTTCATCCGGCTCCTTAGTTCAGCGGGGGGCTATCTCTTCCTGCCGGCTTATCCCTTTCGACGCTAATCACCTGGCTCTCGTCCACATGAAAGTGACGGTTGCCGGTGGCGCCTGGATTGATCGGGTTCGCGGTTAGATCGAAGCCGTCGAAGACGCTGTCTCCGTGCGAACTCACCGGTTGATAAATGAATTCGTAGCCACTCTCGGAACCCCTCATGAGCATCCCGTCGATGAGACCCGCGCCATCCGCGTTCGGGGCCTTGCCGCTGAGCGGCGGCCCGAGCGCTGAGAGGCCCGACGGATAGGTGTTGTAAGCGCTTTGATAATTGACGGCGGCCGTGGCGATGTTTCGCAGATTGTGGACGGCAGTGGCCTCGTTCGCGGCCATTCTGGCTCGCAGTAAATTGGGAATCGCGATCGCCGCGATAATCAGAATGATGGGGATGAAGGCGATGCCGACGTAGCCGAGAATCATTCCGGCGAGCGACATTCCTGCGCCCTTTAGCCGGCCTGCGCTTTTTCTGATCTGCGAGTTGGAGATGTGACCGAGAATTACAGCCAAAACAGCGGCCGGAAAGACGAAGAAGAGCAAGCCGAAGATCAGGCTGGCGACGGCCATGCCGCTGGTTTCTTGCGCCCCGACTGGGGCTGGGGTGCTTGTCACGGACAGCGATAGATTCGTTCCGCATCCATTGCAAAAGGCTGCGGCGTCTTCGTTCGCTTTCTGGCAGGTGGGACAGAGTTTCATAGTCGCCTCCGGATTTTCTCGCCCAAGGGAAGTACCGGCATCGTAACAGTGCTGCGCGCGGAAAGGCCACAGGCTGCGCGGCGATTCGGCGAATTGTGCACCAGTGGTCCGGGGGCAGTTCCTTATTGGGTCGTGTATTGATTTTGGGGAAGCGAGGCGATCACCGTGGGGCTTCCCAGCGCTAAAGCGCAACATCAGAGGCGAGGCTTTTACGGAGCGCTGAAGCGCTCCTCCCCCGCATGAATGCGGGGGCTCCCACCCTGGGCTTTAAGGCTCGCGGTCGAACACCGACGTCGGCCTAGAGATGCCGACTCGTTGGAAACCTTTATGGATTTTCGATAACGACACTACTGCGTATTCGCCGGATTTGCCAAACGGAGGCGGTGAGGCGAGAATAATCCTTCGATGCCCGCGAAAGACACTGTCGCCCTCGTTCTCGCCGCCGGGAAAGGCACGCGCCTGAAATCCGACATGGCCAAGGTGCTGCATCGGGCGGGCGGGCGATCGCTTGTGGAGCACGTTGTGCGGGCTTGCCAGACCGCTGAAGCCGGCTGAGATTGTCGTGATTGTTGGACATCAGGCGGAAGCGGTTGCCGCGGCTGTCGAGCCGCTTGGGGCGAAAGCGGTGGTGCAGAATCCGCAGCGCGGCACGGGCCATGCGGTGCAAGTGGCGCGCAAGGCGATACGCCGCAGCGCGAAGTTTTTGTTAGTGGTGCCCGGCGATGCGCCGCTGCTCAAAGCCTCAACGCTCGCTGCGCTGGTGGAGACGCATCGCAAAGAAAATGCTGCTGCGACGCTTCTTACCGCGAATCTTGCTGATCCTACGGGCTACGGGCGCGTGATCCGCAAGGAGGGCGACGGCAGCGTGGCGGCGGTGGTGGAAGAGAGCGCGCTTGCGCCCGAGCAGCGCGCGATCAACGAAATCAATTCGAGTATTTATTGCTTCACGCTCGAGAAGCTGTGGCCGTGCCTGTCCGCGCTGCGTCCGAACAATGTGCATCGCGAACTTTATCTTACCGATGCGATCGCGCTGCTCAATGCGCATCAGGAACGCGTGGTCGCGATGACGACCGCCGATGCCGATGAAATCATCGGCTGCAATACGCGCGCGCATCTTGCGGACGCCGATCGCGTTTTTCGCCAGCGCAAAGCTGCCGCGCTGATGGATGCGGGCGTGACGATTTATCTTCCGGAGACGGTGGTGATTGATGCCGACGTGGAAGTTGGGCGAGATACGATCATCGAGCCTGGCGTCGAATTGCTCGGGAGCACGCGCGTTGCGGAGCGCTGCATGATTCGCACTGGCAGCGTGCTGACGAATTGCCGGGTGGATGAAGGGGCGCTGATCGAGCCGCATTGCGTGGCGATCGATAGCCGCATCGGAAAGAATTCGACGGCTTGGGCCATTTGCGCGGTTGCGGCCTGGGGCTGATATGCGCGAAGGCTCGCATGTGGGGAATTTTGTGGAGCTGAAGAAGACTGTGCTGGGCGAGGTCGCGAAGGCGAATCATCTTACTTATCTCGGCGACGCGACGATTGGCAGCGGCGCAAACATTGGCGCCGGGACAATTACGTGCAATTACGACGGCGTACACAAGTATCCCACGACGATCGGCAAGCGCGTTTTTATTGGAAGCGATACGGCGCTGGTCGCGCCGGTGCGCGTGGGCGACGGGGCTTATGTGGCCGCGGGATCGGTGATCACTGAGAATGTTCCTGCTGACGCGCTGGCTATCGCGCGTGGCCGGCAAGCGAACAAGCTCGGCTGGGCGAAAGCCCGCCGCGCTGCATTGGCGCGCGAAGCAAAGCAACGGAAGAAGCCCAAGCGCCGCCGTCACGAAGAAATCGCGCCGGCGGTAGCGCGAGCCTGGGCTTTCTCCAGCGCTGAAGCGCATCGTCAAACAGGAAGCTTTTTCCGGAGCGCTAAAGCGCTCCTTCCCCCGCATGAATGCGGGGGCTCCCACCAAAATGCCGGGCCCCACCAGAATGCGGGGCCCCAATAACCTCAAGCGACTTCGGATTAGGACGCTACCGACCGATTCATCGCTTCAATCGGATGCACGTGTCTGTGTTAAAATGCGCGCGGGAGATTCCCCGGAATGAAATTTGGCGTGGTTGTGTTCCCGGGCTCGAATTGCGATGACGATGCTTATTACGCCATCGGCAGCGTGCTTCGGCAGCCCGTGGAATTCCTCTGGCACCGCACGGAAAATCTCGGCTGGCTGCGACGCGATTATTCTTCCCGGCGGCTTCGCTTACGGCGATTATCTTGCGCACGGGCGCCCTCGCGCGCTTTTCGCCGGTGATGAAATCGGTGGAGAAATTCGCGCGCGGCGGCGGGCTCGTTCTCGGCGTGTGTAACGGCTTCCAGATCCTATGCGAGGCGGGACTCCTACCCGGCGCGCTGCTTCGCAATACCGGCCTGCGATTTCTTTGCCGGCAGGTGCATGTGCGCGTGGAAAGCACGGACACGCCATTTACATGCGCGGCCGAGCGCGGACAGATCCTGAAAATGCCCATCGCGCATATGGGCGGCAGTTACTTCTGCGACGACGAAGACGCTTGCCGAACTCGAACGGCACGATCAAATTATCTTTCCGTTACACGACGACCGATGGCCGCGATGACGCCGCCGGAAATCCCAACGGCTCGCTTGCCAATATTGCGGGCATCTGCAACCGCGAGCGCAATGTGCTTGGATTGATGCCGCATCCTGAGCGGGCTGTGGAAGCGCCGCTTGGATCCGCTGATGGATTGGTGATTTTTCGGTCGATGGTGGAAAGTCTGGTACAGCGGATCGCGGTGCCTGCTTAGTGCAATTCCAGAAATTCAAAACATGGCCGAACTGCGGGAGGGCTGAAGACCCTCCCCTACTCTAGAAGGATCAACCGGCTTGATCGCTACTGAACCAAAAGTTACGCCTGCACTTGCGGCCGAGCACGGGCTCAGCGCTGAGGAATACTCGCGCATTCTGAAAATTCTCGGGCGCGAGCCTAGCATCACCGAGCTGGGGATTTTTTCGGTGATGTGGAGCGAGCATTGCTCGTACAAGTCGAGCAAGGTGCATTTGAAGCGGTTGCCTACGCGCGGGGCGCAGGTGCTGCAAGGGCCTGGGGAAAATGCGGGCGTGGTGGATATTGGCGACGGGCTTTGCGCGGTTTTTAAGATCGAGTCGCACAATCATCCTAGTTTTGTTGAGGCGTTTCAGGGGGCGGCTACCGGCGTTGGCGGAATTTTGCGGGATATTTTTACCATGGGGGCGCGGCCGATTGCGGTTTTGGATTCGCTGCGATTTGGGCCGATCATGCGCGGCAAAGACGCAGGAAACGCCACGCCGGAAGAAATCGCGCGGAACCGGCGGCTTGTGGATGGCGTGGTGCGCGGGATCGGCTTCTATGGAAATTGTTTCGGCGTTCCCACTGTCGGCGGCGAAGTTGTCTTCGAGCCTTGCTACTCGAATAATCCGCTTGTGAATGCGCTGGCGCTCGGCATCGCCAAGCGCGACGAGCTTTTCTTTGCGCGGGCGCGCGGAGCGGGCAATCCCGTGATCTACGCCGGCGCGAAGACTGGGCGCGACGGCATTCATGGGGCATCGCTGCTCGCGTCGGCGGAATTCAGCGAGGAATCGCAGCAGAAACGGCCGAACGTGCAGGTTGGCGATCCGTTTATGGAGAAACTCCTCCTCGAAGCCTGCCTTGAGGCCATGCGCACTGGGGCGGTCGTTGCGATACAGGACATGGGCGCGGCCGGGCTCACCAGCTCTAGCTCCGAAATGGCTTCGCGCGGCGGAATGGGCATTGAAATCGAGTTGGCGCGCGTGCCGCAACGCGAAACTGGCATGACGCCGTATGAAATGATGCTCAGCGAATCGCAGGAACGGATGCTGCTGGTGGCCGAGCGTGGACGCGAGGCCGAAGTTTTTCGCGTGTTCGCGAAGTGGGGTCTCGACGCCGTGGAAATCGGGCGCGTTACCGACGACGGCAAGCTGCGCGTGCTGCATCACGGAAAAATCGCGGCTGAAATTCCGGCGCACGCCATCGCGGAAGAAGGACCGGTTTATCAGCGGCCGCTCGCGCCGCCCGCGCAACCGGACGGCAATGCGCGGTTCGTCGAATTTGCCGCATCCGGCGCGGACCTGACCGCTAATTTCAAGAAGTTGCTCGCGTCGCCGACCATTGCCTCGAAACAATGGATCATCGGCCAGTACGACTATCAAGTGCGCACGAACACGCGAGTGATTCCCGGCGCGGGCGACGCCGCCGTGCTGCGCCTCAAAGAATCTGCGCGCGGGCTGGCGCTTTCCACCGATGGAAATGGGCGCTGGTGCTGGCTCAATCCGCGACTCGGCGCGATGCATGCTGTTGCTGAAGCCGCGCGCAATGTGGCTTGCTCCGGCGCGCGTCCGGTGGCGGCGACGAATTGCCTCAATTTCGGCAATCCAGAGAAGCCCGAGGTGATGTGGCAATTCAGCGAAGCGATTGATGGCATCGCCGAGGCTTGCAAAGTTCTCGGCGTGCCGATTACCGGCGGCAACGTCAGCTTCTACAATGAAACTCTCGGCAAACCGATTTATCCGACGCCGGTGCTGGGCGTTCTCGGCATTCTCGATGATGCGGGGAATGCGCTTGGCCTCGCGTTCCGCAACAAGGGCGATGCGATTGTGCTTCTCGACGGCGCCGACGATGCGGCCTCCGCGCGTTCGCTCGATACGCTGTGCCGCGAATTTTCTTCCTCTGAATATGCGAAGACGATTCACGGAATCACCGCGGGCACGCCGCCGGATATCGATCTCACTGCGGAAAAGCGGCTGCAGGAGTGTCTCGTCGCGCTGGCCGCGGACCGTGCGGTGGAATCGGCCCACGATTTGAGCGATGGCGGGCTCGCCGTGGCCATCGCCGAATCCGCATTCGGCGGTGAGGATTTCACGGCGCGCATTTCGTTCGATTCCTTCGCGCCGCCGGAGTACGCGCTCTTCGGCGAAAGCGGGGCCCGCGCGATCGTTACCGCGAAGCCCGCTTCACTTGCCCGCGTGATGGAACTTGCGGCAAAATACAAGGTCGGGGCGCGACGCATTGGTGAGGTCGCGCGAGGCGATCTCCGCATCGAATTAAATGGAGTGGTTTGCGCTAGCGCCGCAGTGTCGTCTCTTCGCGACATCTGGGCCGGGGCGCTGGAACGGGCTCTGCAGAGCGATCACTAGGACGAATGAAACCTCATTCTCATCTCGATTCGGATCACTTTCACGATGAGTGCGGCGTGTTCGGTATTTTCGGCCGCGAAGAGGCGTCGAAGCTCACCTATCTAGGACTCTATGCGCTGCAGCATCGCGGCCAGGAATCCGCTGGGATTGCTTCCAGCGACGGCAACTCGCTCGAGTTCTACAAATCGATGGGCTTGGTGCAGGAAGTCTTCACGCCTGAAGTTCTCGCGCGGCTTCCCGGGACTTCCGCCATTGGGCACACGCGCTATTCGACAGCCGGCGAAACTGCACTGACGAACGCTCAGCCGGTGGTGATCGATTGCAACAAAGGCAAGCTTGCCGTCGCGCACAACGGGAATCTGACCAACGCGCTTGAATTGCGCCGCAAGCTCGAACATGGCGGCTCGATCTTTCAGACCACGAGCGACACTGAGGTCTTCGTCCATCTCATCGCGCGAAGCAAAGCGCGGAATCTGGTTGGCGCGCTTGCGGATGCCGCGCAGCAGGTGGAAGGAGCGTACTCGCTCGTCATTCTCACGCGCGACGAACTTTACGCTGTGCGCGATCCGCGCGGCTTTCGGCCGTTGAATCTCGGGCGCCTCGAGGGCGCGTGGGTCGTCGCCTCGGAAACCTGCGCGTTTGATCTCATTGACGCCGAATACGTGCGTGAAATCGAGCCGGGCGAGTTGGTGCGCATATCTCGCAGTGGCGTGGAATCCATCCGCTTCGCGCCCGACAAGCCGCATCAGTTCTGCATCTTTGAGCACGTCTATTTCTCCCGGCCCGACAGCGTCATTTTCGGCCGGCCGGTAAATCAAAGCCGCGAACTCCTCGGGCGGCTTCTCGCGAAAGAGTATCCAGTCGAGGCCGACGCGGTGATTCCAGTGCCGGATTCGGGCGTACCCGCGGCTGTCGGGTATGCGGCTGAGTCGGGCATCCCGTTTCGCATGGGGCTCATCCGAAACCATTACATCGGACGCACATTTATCGAGCCGGTGCAGGCGATTCGCGATTTCGGCGTTAAGCTGAAATTGAATCCGGTACGTCGAATGATAGAGGGCCAGCGGGTGATTCTGGTCGACGATTCCATCGTACGCGGCACCACCAGCCGGAAAATCGTGCGCATGGTGCGCGAATCCGGGGCCACGGAAGTTCACGTGCGCATCAGTTGCCCGCCGACGATTTCGCCCTGCTATTACGGAGTGGACACGCCCACGCGCAACGAATTGATCGCCGCCAATAATTCCATCGAAGAAATTCGCCAGTTCCTGGAGGCCGATTCGCTCGGCTATCTTTCGCTGAACGGATTGCGCGAGGCGGTCGAAGATCGCGAGGGCCAATTCTGCACCGCCTGCTACACCGGCGTTTATCCCACCGATTTAGTGCAACTCGAAGTGGAGGCACAACGTGAAAGCTGAAGTCGAAGCCCAATCCCGCGCGGCCGCGTTCGATCAGCCCAGGGAAAAGAAATCAGTCTGGAAGAGCCGCGCGATGCGCGAAGCCATCTCCTGGTTCTGGGTGATCCTCGCGTTTCTTTTCATCGAAGGCGGAATCGTCCAGGCGCGCGTGATTCCCAGCGGCTCGATGGAAAAGACCGTCCTGATCGGCGACCATCTCATCGTCAGCCGCATGGGCTACGATGCCGGCGTCCCTTTTACTCCCTGGCACACCACGCTGTGGCGCGAGCCGAAGCGGCAGCAAATCATTGTGTTCCGCGCGCCGCTTCCGGAAATGGGCAATCCTGATTTCATCAAGCGCACCATTGGACTCCCAGGCGATCTCCTCGAAGTCCGGCGCGGCATCGTTTACGTAAATAATCAAGCTCTCGTCGAGCCCTATCGCATGGATCCGCCCAGTCCCGGCGACAATTTCGGCCCAGTGAAAATCCCTGCCGGCGAATATTTCATGATGGGCGACAATCGCAATAATTCCTACGACAGCCGTTACTGGGGCTTCGTTCCCCGCTCGAACATCGTCGGGACGCCGCTGCTCATCTATATGTCCATCGATGCGCCCGAAGAAGTCTGGGAGCCCGGGCATATCGAGCAGCGCTTCGCGACTTACCTCAACGCTCTGATCCATCCTCACGAGGTGCGCTGGAAGCGCCTGTTCCATACGTTCTAGCGCGGCTGCCGCTGTCTAACATTCGAGGGCCTGTAAGATGCGCTACGCCGATGCAGGAGTGGATATCTCGGTCGCTGAAGAGGCGAAGCGGCGCATCCGCACCATGGCCGGGCGGACTTTTCGCCGCGGCGTGCTTTCTTCCATCGGCGGCTTTGGGGCGCTCTTCGAAATCGATCGCAAGCGATTTCGCGATCCGATCCTCGTAGCCA
Organism: uncultured Acidobacteriota bacterium; assembly: GCA_963841235.1. Taxonomy (GTDB): domain Bacteria; phylum Acidobacteriota; class Terriglobia; order Acidiferrales; family UBA7541; genus Palsa-147. Next base: position 404,048 of record CAWJBU010000012.1, read on the forward strand.
GCGCTGACGGCGTCGGCACGAAACTCAAAATTGCGTTTGCTACGGGCGTTCATTCTACTGTCGGCGCGGATATCCTCAATCATTGCGTGAACGACATTCTCACGCAGGGCGCCGAGCCTCTCTTCTTTCTCGATTATCTGGCGATGGAAAAGCTCGATCCGCGCGTGGTGGAGCAAATTATCGAAGGCATGAGCCGCGCGGCGAAGCAGGCCGGATGTTCGCTGATCGGTGGCGAGACTGCTGAGATGCCGGATTTCTATGCGCCCGGCGAATATGATCTCGCGGGATTCATCGTTGGCGCCGTCGAGCGCTCCAAGCGTCTCGAGCCGCGCCTCGTGCGTCCCGGCGACACGCTCCTCGCGCTGCCCTCGAGCGGCTTGCACACCAACGGCTACTCGCTCGCTCGCAAATTGGTCTTTCAAGTCGCGCGCTTGAAAGCCGATACCTACGTCGCGGCCGTCAGCAATAAAATCGGCGCCGAACTTCTTAAGCCGCACCGCGCTTATTGGCCGCTGCTGAAAAATGTCGTCGGCAAAGGCTGGCTTTCCGGCATGGCGCACATCACCGGCGGCGGCATCACCGGCAATCTACCGCGCGTACTGCCGCGCAATGTTCGCGCCGTTATCGAACTGGGCTCCTGGCCCGTTTTGCCGATCTTTCGCTATCTGGCGACGCTGGGAAAAATCGAAGCGGGAGAGCTGCTGAAGACATTCAACATGGGCGCGGGAATGATCCTCGTGATCCCGCCAAAATACGTCCGCAAAGTAGAAGCCGAACTTCGTCGCCGCCGTGAAAAATTCTACGCCATTGGCCACATCGAAACCGCCGCCGGCGCCCCCAAAGTCACCTACAACGGCAATCTTCCGGTCTAGACCGCCATCTCCTGAAACGTGGGCCAGGATTGGGCGAAGATTGGCAGCCACTCATAGGGTGAAAAAGATATCTGAGATAAATGAAAATGAATCTGGAAATAAAAGATGCCGCAGATTTCTCCAAGTGAGTTTTACGCGCTGCCCCTTCGCGTGCACATACTTCTCGCCGGCGTCCCTCTGCACGACGTCTGGGCGGTTGATCTGCCTGCGCGCCGCGAAGGCGTTACCCTTTCTGAATTTCTTCGGCGTACGAGTCAGGACGAATCCAGCGCAACGGATGCCAAGGTCAAGAAATTTCCGCCAGTGGCCCGCGCGCTTTTCCGGCTGCGGTTTTTTCTCGGGCGCATTTTCCGGCTGGAGGACGAACCGAAGAATGCTTCGGCAGCCTCGTTTGGAAGCCGCCTGACGGCAGAGGATTGCGCTAGCTCTTCTGTGGTTTCGGGAACGCCGGAAGGACTGTTCCGCGTCGTCTATCGTTTCGAAAACGAACAGCTACTTGAAATACAGAATCGTACCGTCCACGCTGCGGCCCTCAGTGCCCTCACTGAAAGGGCGGATGGCTATCGCTTCTACTTTGCGGTCTACGTGCGCCAGAGAACGTGGATTACGCCGTTGTACATGGGCCTAATCGATCCGTTCCGAAGATGGATTATCTATCCGGCCATGATGAAAAAAATCCGCGCAACCTGGGATCAAAAAATCTGACCCGAGAACTCGCCCTCAAGGCTTCACTGCCCAGCATTATAGGTATCGACCGCGACTTTCCACGAGCCATCTACCTGCTTCTGCCAAACCTCGACGTATTTTCCGGCTTCCTTGGTGGCCTTTCCGTCTTTGTCCTTTGTGGTAAGTTCGTACGTGCCAATGTCCCAGGCCATGTCTCCGGCCTGCGCGACGGTTACTTTCGTCGAGGCGAACGTGAGGCTCACGTAATTCGGCCCGGTGATCAGCGCAGTCCAGGACTTTCGAAAAGCTTCTTTCCCCGTGACGACCGGGGCATTCGGTTCGAGCAACAAGCCATCGTCGGCGTAGTACGAGATGCACGTCTCGACATCTCCGAGGTTCGCCGCATGGCTCCAATCCGCATCCATGCTGCGAATCTGCTTCTCGATCGCCGCGGAATCGACGGGCGGCGGCACTTGCACCGAAGGCTGCGTCGGCGCCGATGAACAAGCAATCCCAGCCCCGCAAATGATGAGAACGATCACCAGTTCGATCAGCCTCTTGGAATTTCTCATCGCTCCTCCGCGATTTCGATCTTCGCCCAGCAAGATGCCCCGTGCTCACCGCGAAGTCAAGCCGCGACCTTCGTCGCCTGCGGAATCTGTGCTAATTTTCTTCGCTTATGGCCAAGCGCATCGGCGTACTCTTATCCGGCCGCGGCTCGAATTTCGAGGCGCTGGCGGAGAGTATTCGCGCGGGGCGCATACCTGGGGCCGAAATCGCGCTCGTCGTTAGCAACCGCGAAGGCGCGCCGGGGATCGAGAAAGCGCGCGCTCGTGGAATTGCCACGCGCGTAATTCCCTCGAAAGGACTCGAGCGCGAAGCCTACGACCGCCAGGTTGCCGCTCCGCTGCAGGAAGCAAAGGTGGATCTCGTCTGCCTCGCCGGCTACATGCGTCTGCTTTCGCCATATTTCATCGCTGCCTTCCCTCAGCGCATTCTCAATATCCATCCTTCGCTGCTCCCCGCGTTTCCCGGCCTCGAAGCGCAGCGCCAGGCGCTCGAGCACGGCGCGAAATTCACCGGCTGCACGGTCCATTTCGTGGACGAAAATCTCGATGCCGGGCCGATCGTACTGCAATCCGCGGTTGCGATACGCGATGACGACACCGTCGAATCGCTCTCCGAGCGCATCCTCGGCGAAGAGCATCGCATCTACACCGAAGCGGTGCGCATCATCCTCGAAGGCCGCTTTCGCATCGAAGGCCGCCGCGTTCTGATTACCCCGGAGAAAAAATAGAGATGCCGAGTTTCAAGCCCGTCGAAGAGCAGCTCGCCTATCTGCGCAAAGGCGTCGCGGAGATTATTCCGGAAAATGAATTCCGCGCGAAGCTCGATCAATCGGTGAAAACCGGCAAGCCGCTGCGCGTGAAACTGGGCGTCGATCCCACCGCACCCGATCTTCATCTCGGCCACACGGTGGTGATGCGCAAGCTCAAGCATTTCCAGGATCTCGGCCACACCGCGATTTTTCTGATCGGTGGTTTTACCGCCATGGTCGGCGATCCCACCGGCCAATCCGAAACGCGCCCACCGCTCACCCGCGAGCAAGTGGACGCCAACGCGAAAACTTATCTCGATCAGGCTTTTCGTATTCTCGATCCCAAGAAGACAGAAGTGGTGAACAACGCCGACTGGCTCGGCAAGCTCACCAGCATCCAAATGATCCAGCTTGGCGCCAAATATCGCCTGGCGCGGATGCTCGAGCGCGAGGATTTCCGCTCGCGCCTCAGCTCCAATCAGCCGATCTCCGTGCACGAACTTTTCTATCCGCTGCTCGTGGCTTACGACTCCGTGGAAGTGAATTCCGACGTCGAACTCGGCGCCACCGAACAAAAATTCAATCTGCTCATCGGCCGTGAAATCCAGCGCGAATACGGCAAGCCGCAGCAAATCGCCATGACCATGCCCATCCTCGTAGGCCTCGACGGCGAGCGCAAAATGTCCAAGAGCCTCAACAACTACGTGGGCATCACCGAAGCCCCGCAGCAAATGTTCGGCAAACTCATGTCCATTTCCGACGCGCAAATGTGGATTTACTACGAACTGCTAACCGATCTTGATGAGCGCACCATCACGCGCCTGAAACAAGAAGTCCACGACGGCGATCTGCCGCCCATCGACGCAAAAATGCAGCTAGCCCACAACATCATCGCCGGCTTCCACGGCGAAACCGCCGCCAAAAAAGCCGCCGAAGAATTTCAACGCGTCTTCCGCGACCGCCAGGCCCCCGAAGACGCTCCAGTAATCAAGCAAGCCCTCTCCGAACCTAAGCGCCTCTCCGCGCTGCTCGCCGAGTGGAAGCTGGCCCCTTCGCGCAGTGAAGCCGAGCGCCTCATCAAGCAAGGCGGCGTGGAAATCGATAACGCCCGCGTGGACGACGTCCAGCGCCAGATCGATCTCAGCAAGCCGTCCGAATTCCTGCTCCGCGCCGGAAAAAAGAAATTCGTCCGCGTCGTCGTAAAATAGCGATCGGAAGTTGACGGGGCAAGGGCGCATGACTATCGTGGGATCCACGCAGGAATCTGGATTCTAGACCGAGACCACAAGGAGGCGCGGTGATGGCTTCCACTGCAGCCTCCGCCGCAACCGGCGTTTATCGCGACGGAAAAAATCTAATCGTGACGCGCGGCGCAGAAGTACCGCCCATTTGCATTCGCTGCGGCGAGGCCGCGACCGGCGGACTGCTGCTCAAGAAATTCTACTGGCACGAGCCCTGGGTATACCTTCTGCTACTCCCCGGAGTGATCTGGTACATCATCGCGGCGCTCATCGTCAGGAAAAGAATGGATCTGGCCATCCCTCTCTGCGCACAACACAGGATGCGCTTTGAGTGGTTGCGCATGGCTGCCATACTGATGATGATCGGCAGCAGTATTTTCGTAATTATCTCTTTTTTCCTTCCGCCAGACTATCTTGCCTATGCAATTTTCTCTTTTTTTGGGCTCTTGCTGATCGGATTCGTCACCTGGCTCGTAGCCGGCCAGCTTCTGCGTCCGAAACTCATAAACGAGTCGCTCGGCGTTTTTCGCGGTGCCGGCGAGCATTTCCTCGCGCAACTACCTCAGAAACCGCCCTCGCTGGCCGCCCTCGGCTAGCAAATCCGAACGCCTCAAACCCTGCAAGTTTTTCCGCTCACGCCGTTCTCACTTCAGAGGAAGCTCAAATCCTGGAGGTTCACTATGAAACGCCTCGCTATTTGTTCCGCATTTCTGCTCGTCTGCAGTCTCCCGCTCGCTGCCCAAATCAACGACGTGAAATTCATCGCCGATACGCTCGTAGTACAGGCCGATGGAACCTACGAGGCCGATCCCGATCTCGCGACGTTGACGTTTGATATTTCTTCGCAGGAGAAAGAGCTCAAGCCGGCCTACGAGAACGCCTCGCAAGCCATGCAGAAAATTGTGGCACTCGCAGCGAAGAATGATGTGAAGAAGGAGGATGTTTCGAGCGGCGTGCTCACCGTCGTGCCTTTCTACGGAAGCGACCGGAAGAAGCGCGCGAAGTCATTTCTCGTGCAGGGACAGATCATTCTCAAGGTGCGCGATTTCTCAAAGCTCGGCGCGATCCTCGAGGATTCCGTCACAAGCGACATCACCGATCTTCGTTCGCTGACCTACTCGCTCGCCGATGAAGAAGGGGCGAAGCAGCATGCCGTCGCGGAGGCCATGCACCGTGCCGTGGGCCGCGCTACGGCAGGGCTGGATCAGAAAGGGCAGAAAGTCGGCACGTTACGCTTCGCCAGTGTCGACGTAAAGCAGATTGTCGGCGTCACGAGTATGGACATCCGATCGCTCCCACTCGCTACTCAAACGATAGAAGTCTCAACCGGCGCCGCGTACGGCGTCTCACGCGAGAAACTCGCACCGCAGCCCCCGCCGCTGCCGCAGCCGGAGAAAATCACAGTCAGCGCCACGGTGCAGTGCGCGTTTCAAATCCAGTAAACCGGTTTGCCATGCATCTCGAAGGGCGTCCCTGCCGGTTCGTTGTCTGGCGAAGCAAAGTCTCGGTGTCACCTTGGCGCACTAGCGGCGTTCGGCGAGGCGGGCCAGGCGGGCGAGCCAGGCGCGGTCGCGGCGGGCTACGGCGTGGCGCGTGAGAAGAGCGTCAACGATGCGAGAGAAGCGCCCAGGCATTTCGTAATCGTCGCTCATGCGCACCAGCGTCGCGTCTCCTTGCGCGGCGATCTCCCAGTATTGCTTGCCCTTCACGCTGTACTGATCCTGGAATTGCCACTCGAGTGCGCGGCCGAATTCGTAGCGCGTCACTACCGCCGTCAGCGTTACTTCGCGGGCGCCGAGGCGGCCCGCGATTCGCACTTTCTGACCGGCCGCGAAATCCGATGCGCCACCTAAGATCTCGAATTCGGCTTTCATTTCGTGGGCGTACCAGTAGGGCATGCGCTGCGGGACGAAAAATGCGGCGACCAAGGCTGGCGTCGCGGCGATGCGCTGCTCAAATTCTAAGCGGGCCATTCGGCTGTGCTTCTAGAGTTCAAGAAATCTCGACGAGGACCAGCGACATATCGTCGGCGGGCGGACCGTGACGGAATAGAGCGATGCGGTCGAGAATTTCCTGTTTCATCTGCGGCAGCGGCAGCGCGGAGGTGTCGCGGACGATGTCGCTCAGGCCTTCGATGCCCAGCATGTCATTCTGTGCGTTGAAATTTTCGGTCAGGCCGTCGGTATACATCATCACGCGGTCGCCGGCTTGCACGGGAACTTCGATGGTAGCTTCGCCATCCACGGCATCGGGCAGAAAACCGAGTACGACGCTGCGCGACTCGAGCAGTTGCGGCGCTTCGCCCGGCCGAATCAGCATCGCCGGAGGATGCCCCGCCCCGGCAAATTCGAGCGAGCGGCCGTCGCGGCTCAGGCGCGCCGCCGCCATGGTGAAATAAAAAACCGAGCTGCCCAGATTCTGAATCACGAAGCGATTCAGATGGCGCATCATGGGCGCGAGGCCTTCGCCGCGTTCGATCTGCGACATAGTCTCGGTGTAAATCCGGTTGGCCACTAGCGCCGAGCTGATTCCATGTCCCGAAACATCGCAGACGAGCAGATCGAGTTGATCCTCGCCGGGAGTGACCAGCCCGAAATCGCCGCCGATCGAGCGCACGGCTTGAAAATATGTCTCGACGGAAGCGGTGCCCCAAAGCAGACCCTTCGGCGCAAGGCTCTGTTGCACGCGTGAAGCCAGCGTGAGTTCTTCCTCGATTTCGCGCGCGCGCAGCTCGAGTTGCGTATTGGCGCTGCGCAGGTCGTCTTCGGCGCGTTTCTGTTCGGTGATGTCCGTGAACGTGACCACGGCAAATTCGCGCCCGTCGGGATCTTCGAGCCTCCGCGCGCTGATCACCACCGGCAGCCGCGTTCCGGCGGCCTGCGGCACGTAAAACTCAAACCGGTTGCGGCCTGCGGCCTGCCCGATTTCGATTTGACGCGCCAAGGTCGGCGCATCCTCCGGGGCAAAAAAATCTCTGCCTATATGGCCGAGAATTTCTTCCTTCTTCCGGCCGATCATCTCGAGGAAAATTTCATTGGCGAAGACGATGCGGTGACAGTCGTCCGTAATGATGACGCCCTGATTGAGCGTCTCGAGAACGCCTTCGACTTGTTCCAGCCACTCGGGCCGTTCGTGCTCCACTGCTTCACTCCCTCGGGAATCATTCGCCGCAGGCGGGCCGCTGCGCTTTCTGCTTGGGTCCATTTTAGGCCGGTGCAGCGTCCGGCGCAAATTCCGCTCGACTTCAATGGATGCAGCAGAGCGCGAAATGACGCGGCGGTCTGCAGGCAATCCGTTGCAGAGTTGATCCGCGAGAATGCCGTCTGTCTAGCGTCGAGTACAACAGCCGAGTGTGGCACAATTCGAATGTTCGATACGAGGTGCACCATGCCGACGCGCGAAGAAAAATACAAGACATTCCGGGCGCTTCATGAACGCCCTGGAATCTTTGTGATCCCGAATCCGTGGAATGCGGGATCTGCGAAGATCCTGACGGCTCTGGGTTTCGAAGCTCTCGCGACTACGAGCGCCGGTTATGCCTTCTCGGCTGGAAGCGTGGACTCCACAGCCGTCTTAACGCGCGATGGAGTTTTGGCAAACGCGAAAGAAATCGTCGAGGCAACGCATTTGCCGGTCTCCGCCGATCTGCAAGATGGCTTCGGCCGCGCGCCCGAAGTGTGCGCCGAAACCATTCGGCGGGCCGCGGAGATTGGCCTGGCGGGCGGCTCGATCGAAGACGCTACAGGAGATGAGAACGATCCCATCTACGAATTTAATCTGGCCGTCAAGCGCGTAGCCGCCGCCGCAAAAGCGGCCCACGATTCTCATTTCGTGCTCACCGCCAGAGCCGAGAATTTCCTCCACGGCCGCCCAAATCTCGACGACACCATCCGCCGCCTACAATCCTTCGCCGAAGCCGGCGCCGACGTCGTCTACGCTCCCGGGACTGCCAGGTCTCGAAGCCATCAAAAAGTTTGTGCATCAGTATCGAAGCCAGTAAATGTTCTGATGGGCCTGAAGGGCGCCACATATTCCGTGGATCAGATCGGCGCTCGCTGGAGCAAAGCGCATCAGCGTAGGCGGCGCTCTGGCTCGCGCCGCATTGGGCGCCTTCGTCCGCGCCGCCCGCGAAATAAAAGACAAAAGGCACATTCACATTCGCAGCCGAAGCAATACCTCACGCCGAGGTGACCGCCTACATGGCGAATACAAGGCCGCCGGGTTCCCGATAGACAACTGCCTCCCGAAGGTCTGACAAGCGGCATCGATAGGGCTTGACACAGGAATCTTTATCATTGTATATTTCCATTCGGTTATGCAACCTAGAGGTTATGGACAGATGACGTCAGCACAGCTGGACGCCACCTTTGCGGCGCTGGCGGATCGCACGCGGCGCGCGATTCTGGCGCGGCTGGCGTCGGGTCAGGCGTCGGTGAAGGAGCTGGCTGAGCCGTTTGCGATGAGCCAGCCGGCGATCTCAAAACATCTCAAAGTGCTGGAGCGCGCGGGGTTGATTTCGCGCGGCCGCGATGCGCAGCGGCGCCCGCGACGGCTCGAGGCCGCACGGCTCGCCGAAGCCACCGAATGGCTCGAACGCTACCGCAAATTTTGGGAGGGCAACTTCCAGCGCCTCGATGCTCTGCTCGACGAATTGAAAGCCAAGGAGAAAAGACGTGGACGCAAAAAGCGATAAGCGGCCGATGGCAATTCCGGGAAAATTAATAGTGACCACGCCGAGCGATAGAGAAATCGCCATGACGCGCACGCTCGACGCGCCGCGCGAGTTGGTCTTCGACGCCTGGACCAAGCCCGAATTGCTAAAGCGCTGGCTCTATGGGCCCGACGATTGGCCGTTCGCAGTCTGCGAAGTTGATTTAAGGGTGGGCGGCGCGTTGCGATTCGAGTGGCGTCACAACAGCGGAGAAAAAATGGCGCTGAGCGGCGTTTATCGCGAAATTGTGCCATGCGAACGGCTGGTGTTCACCGAAGTCTTTGACGACGACTGGACCGGCGGCGAGACGCTGGTGACCATGACTTTCGTCGAGCACGCCGGGAAAACGACGGTCACGCAGTCGATACTCTACTCCTCGCGCGCCGCGCGCGATGGCGCGCTCAAGACGGCCATGGAAGAGGGTATGGCGTTGAGCTACAACCGGCTGGCAGAGCAACTGCCGTCCCTTGGCGTCCGAGGAATGGAAAAAGGCGCAAGTCCGTCCTGAACGAAGAGCTGGCTGCGACAGGCTTGATCAATTCCGAAGTAAAAAAGGAGAATGCGATGCAAAAGATTAGCCCGTTCCTGTGGTTCGATGGCAACGCCGAAGAGGCGGTGAATTTTTACGTTTCGATCTTCAAGAACTCGAAGATCCTGACCATTTCTCGATATGGAGACTCGGGGCCGGGCCCCAAGGGTAGCGTGATGGTCGTCAAGTTCCAGCTCAATGGGCAAGAATTCATGGCCCTGAACGGCGGCCCGGCATTCAAATTCACTGAGGCCATATCGTTTCTGGTGAACTGCGAGTCGCAGCAAGAGGTGGATGAGCTGTGGGAGAAGCTGACGGCAGGCGGGAAAGAAATCCAGTGCGGATGGTTGAAAGATAAGTTCGGCCTGGCTTGGCAGATCGTCCCCACCGTGTTGGGCGAATTGATGGCGGATAAAGATCCGAAAAAAGCGGCGCGAGTGATGCAGGCCATGATGCAAATGACAAAAATTGACATCAACAAATTGCAGCAGGCATACGACCAAAAGTAATTGCGAGCGAATCTCGAAGGAGCGCGCGCTCGAGTCCGCGAATTCGTCAGCTAAAGCCGCGATACGAATGTGGCCATGATGGCGTCGAGAAGCTAGACTGAAAGGCGGCGATTTTTCTTGCGCCGTTCATTCGATGGCTTCGACGCGAATTCCACAACCTCTGGCAACTTCCGCAAATGGCGCTCTGCCGCCGGGCCCGAAAGGGCTGCCGTTCTTTGGCGTGGCGCTTTCGCTGCGCCGCGACGTACTTGGCACGATCACTCGGATCGTGCGCGAGTATGGCGACATCGCGCACATGCCGTTGCTGATGCAAAGCCGCATCCTGGTGAGCCGCCCCGAATGGATCGAGGATCTGATCGTTCGGCAGCCGCAGAAATTCGACAAAGGCCCGGGATTGAAGGACGCTTCGCGGCGGCTGCTCGGCGAAGGCTTGCTCACAAGCGAAGGCGAGCTCTGGCGTCGGCAGCGGCGCCTGGCGCAGCCGGCTTTTCACCGGCAGCGCATCGCGGAGTACGCGCAGGTGATGGTGGAGCAGGCGCTGGCGCACACGCGCGACTGGCGGGATGGCGATCGGCGCGATATGGCCGAAGAAATGATGGCGCTCACGCTCGTGATCGCCGTGAAGACGCTTTTCGGAATTGAATTTACCGAGCAAGCGAAACGCGTCGGCCCGGCCGTGACGCTGCTGATGCGTTACCAGCTTCGCCGCCTGCGCTCGCCAGTGAAAATTCCGATGCATTGGCCCACGCCTTCGAATGTGCGAGCCGACCGGGCTTACAAATATCTCGACTCGCTTGTATACGGAATTATCGAAGAGCGCCGGAGGCGGCGTGATGCCGGCGAACCGGAAGGCGGCGACGTTCTATCGCTGCTGATGAACGCGATGGATGAAGACGGTAGCCGCATGACGCCGAAGCAGCTTCGCGATGAAGTGATGACGCTCTTCATCGCCGGGCACGAGACCACGGCCGTTACTCTTGGCTGGCTGTGGCATCTGCTGGCGCAGCATCCGCGCGTTGAAGAGCGGCTTGCCGAAGAATTGCGCAGCGTGCTCGGCGGCCGCGCGCCCACGCCGGATGATTTGCCGCGTATGCCCTATCTCGATGCGGTGATTCACGAAGTGCTGCGGCTATATCCCGCGGCGTACGTTCTGCAGCGCACCTCGGTCGAGCCGTTCGATCTCGCCGGATACCATTTCCCTGTGAACACGACGGTGCTCATGTCGCAGTGGATCGTGCATCGCGATCCGCGCTATTTCGATGCGCCGGTAGAATTCCGGCCGGAGCGCTGGCTCGATGGACTGGAGGGGCGGCTGCCGGCTTACGCTTATTTTCCATTCGGCGGCGGGCCGCGGCGATGCATCGGGCAGGTATTCGCGTTGATGGAAGCCGCGCTAGTCGCGGCGACGCTGGCGCAGCGATTCCGATTCGTCGAGCGCGTGGGAACCAAGGTCGTGCCCGAGCCGCTCGTCACGCTCCGCGCTCGAGGCGGCGTGCCGATGACAGTCAAATCTCGCGCCTAGCGAAAGCGGCGCTCCGCCCCGTTTATTTCACAAACTCCCCTGTTTTGCCCTTCGACCACGGATCGAAATGCAGCGCGAATTGAATGCGATCGCCGATCCACGGGTGATCCCAATACCACAAGATCTCGAGGCGATTCGGCGCGGGATCTTCCAAATCTATCTCGCCGAGAATTTGAAACGACTGCGCGGCAATCTGGCCGGAATCCGGAGTAAGCCCATGAGTAACTTCGAGGCCGTATTGATCGGCCTGATGCTCGTAGTAACGCGAGAAAGCGTTGCTGATCGGCGTCGAAACAAACGTTAGCAGCAGAATCGGGATGGCATAGACCGGCAGCGCAGCCCAATCCGCGGGCCCCCGAATTTTCCACGCGGCGGAGTGGCGCTCGAGCCAGCGCTGCGAGATTCGCGCCGTGAGGAAGAAGCACACAAGGAGGCCAAACGCGGCGACGATCAGACCTTTATAGATATGGTTCAACACGTAGTGGCCCATTTCGTGACCGAAAACATAAAGGATTTGCGGCTGCGTCATTTTCGCGATGGTTGTGTCCCACACGACCACGCGTTTCGACGCGCCCAGGCCGGTGACATAGGCGTTCACAAATTTCACTTTTTCGCTGGCCTTCATCAGGAACATGCGCTCGGGCGGAATTTCGAGGCCGGCGCGATGGACGACTCGCTCGAGATCGCTCACCAGTTGCGGATCGTGCTCGGCGAGCGGCTCGAATTTGTTGAACAGTGGATCAATCACCAGCGGCGTGAGGAAAATAATGAAGATCAAGAACGGGATCGAGCCCAGCCAAAAATAGAGCCACCATCGGCGCGGGCTGCGGCGAATAATGGCGGCTCCGGCGAAGACGAGGATCGTCGCGATGATCGTGCCGATGAGAACCATTTTGCCTCGATCGCCGAACCAGGAACCCCAACCCTGAATGACCAGATCGTTCTCGCGATATAGCCGGTGGAACCAAATGCCTATCGGCAGATTGAGAAGTGCGACAACCAAGTTGAACGCGGCCGTGTAAATCGCAGCCTGGACGATGCGCCACGAACTCACCGCTTCGGCCCAATCGCGGAATTTGGCCGACCAGCCGCAGCGCAGCAGCAAATAAAAAATCAGCATGGTATAGAGCGGAACCAAAATTCCCGCGACATAGCCAATGCGAGCCAAATGACGGGCCTTCGCGTACTTGTCGGGCGGGAGTGTGTAGGCGAGGACATGCATCGGGGGCTGCGAATTCGCTTGTGCGGACGCCGCGACGGAGTTGTCCAGCGGCGCGGTGCTAGAAGCTTGCATCAGGGCGCTACGTGTGTCGGCTTGCGAAGATGCTGCGGCGACACCGATTCCGGCCGCCACGAGAAGGCAGAACACGGCCGAAAGCACCAAGTTGCGCAAGACAAGCACCTTCAAAGCCTCGAGTGTGAACACCGCGATTCCGAGCGGCAGAGTATGCCGCTCAGCCGAACGGACCGCAAGGCGACCAGCGTGATTACGGAAGGTGTTCGCGCTACCGTGAACAGAAAAGATGCCTGAAGCATCATATCCATGTTGCGATCAAGTACTCGTCGAAGGAGGGAATCGATGAGTCTGGCTGATGCGCCGCTTGCGAAGGAAGGATTTTTCGTCACGCATTTCTTGACTGTGAAGGATCAGGCGAGATCGCGGGAGTTTTATGTCCGAGTTCTCGGGGCCAAGGTGGTTTTGCCGGAGAATCCTTGTTATCTCAAGGTGGCGAATTCCTGGATCATCCTCAACGTCGGAGGCGGGCCGACGCCGGACAAGCCCGAGGTTATTCTGGAGACGCCGCGCGACTTGAATCGGGCAAGTTGCTTTCTGAATTTGCGCGTGGCGGACGTTTGGGCTTGTTACAAGGAATGGAAGGCCAACGGAGCGGAGTTCTTGACGGAGCCGCTCGACAATCACGGCCATGAGTGGCGGTGCTATTTGCGCGATCCGGACGGGTACATCATCGAAGTCGGACAGTACACGCAGAAGGCGATTGACCGGTTCGCGGAGTTCAACGCTTGAGGCGGTCTGGGCAAACCTGGAGACACGGAAGCGGCGCCGGCAAGCCTGCGCAGAAAAACGGACGGGGTGCATCTTTAGGCGCGGTTGCGGACGCGGATTGTTTCCCGGGCTCCTAGGGGAATACCATTGGCTGAGTGTTTTTTGCGGGAGGGCCAAGTATATGTTTATGAAGATGGGGCGTTGCGGATTCGTTTTGCTGGGATTTGTGACGATGGCGGGCATCGCTGCGGCGCAACCGCAGGCTGCGGAGAAGCCGGCGCAGAGCGATTCGGCGGCAACGGCCGCGCGGAAGTCTCGCGAGCAGAAGAAGGCGGACACCAAGACCGCGCGCGTTTGGGATAACGACAACATTGTGATGCCGGCGGGTGGCGTTGAAGTGATCGGGCCAGACTCGAACGCGCCGGCAACGGATGCGAATGCGGGCGGCGCGACGGGCGACCAACCCGCCGCAGCGGCGCCGGCGGCGATTTCTCCCGAGGAACTAGCTCATGCGCAGGCCGCGCTCAAAGAGGCGCAGGACAAGATCGCAGAGTTGAAGCAGCAGATCGACCTCTCGCAGCGGAAATATAATCTGGACGCGGCGATGTATTACGGCAAGCCGGAGTACGAGGCCGACAAGGACGGGCAGAAGGCCATCAGCCAGGAGAAAGGCAGCCTGGATGACAAGAAGCAGCAATTGAAGTTGACCCAGCAGATGCTGGCGGAATTGCAGGCAAAGATTGGAACCGCGCCGGTGAAGGCACCGGAGACGAAGCCGGCAGAAACGAAAGCGGCCGAAGCCAAGCCAGCCGAGACCAAGCCAGTCGAAACTGACGCCTGCTGAAACTAAGCCCGTCGAATCTAAGCCGGCAGAGACAAAGCCGGCAGAGCCCCGGCCGCCCGACGACCTGCAGTAGATTTGAATGCCGAGTGCAAGGGGCGGCGAGGAAGTCGGCGGCGAGAAATTTCGGAGATCAGAGCTTTGTTGAGCTCGCTTGCGGTGAATAACCTCGGCTTCCGTAAGGGCGTCCGCCTAAGCGCAGCGCGCCCCTTCCGCTTAGTCCCCACTGTGACGTCTGCCACCAAAAACCTGCCCCAATTCGACCCTGGACCACTTTGGAACTGCACCACTACTAATTGTAGCGAATTCTCTTGACACACTAGGGACCCTCGCTCACAATCCCGGCATCTTTTCCGGATTTCGCGCGCGGCGACGGGGGCAATTGGGGTTCGCAGCGCCGCGGGGCCCGGAATCAAATCTGGGAGAGCGATGCAATATCTGCCGGGTTGGACGGTGCAGTGTTTGAGTCCGGAGTGTCCGGCGCGGGGGCATTGGTTGCGCGTGGAGGGCACGCAGCAGGAAAGTTGCAGCAACTGCGGCGCGCCTTTGCATAACGTGCCGCCACCGCTGGCGCCGCGATTCCGCATGAGACCACGGCCGTTGAGCGCGTATCGACCGAGGCTCCGGCCGAGATAACCGCGCCGCGAGCGAGAATTACCGCGCTCAGCGCAGAAGAATCTCCAGAATCGCGCGATGAACTCAGGCGTGATGGCCTGAGGCGCGTCGCCGTCGTCCCCGCAGCAGCTTCTTTTGAATCCTTCAGCGTAGCCCTGCGGTGGTTCGCTTCAAACCCAGATCTAAGCTAACGTGCGGCCGAAGAGCGCCGAAAGGCGGGAGGGCAGAAGCCCTCCCCTACGAAACCTTTGCCTTGGCCGCCGAGCTAGTTAGAAATAAAACTTCAGTCCGAATTGGATCAGGCGCGGGCCGCGGTCGTTGAGCACCTGGCCAAACGTGCTGCTGAAGCCCGCATCATCGATCTTAAAAAATTGCGTGTGGTTGAAGGCGTTGAAGAATTCGGCGCGGAACTCGACTTCGCGTGTTTCTCCGATCTTGGTCTTCTTGGTGATCGAAAGATCCCAGTTGTTGATGCCGGGGCCGCGCAAGGTATTGCGGCCGAAGTTTCCGAAAGTAAAAAGCGGGATTCCGGCCTGGCCACCGATAGTGCAGGAGGCCGGCGCTGGACAGGCTTCACAACTCAGGTTCGTTGGGTTAATCCAATAGGGCCCGGGATCACTGTTCCCTCCATTGCAATCCGCACTGAAAGCATTCTGCTGGGCTGCGCGGGTTGGCGTACGGCGACCTTGCCTGAGACTTGCGTGCGGGTGAGGTCGGGAAATTGATTTTGCTGGCTGGCGTTGCTATTGGAATAGAAGGTTAGCGGATTGCCTTTCTGGAATGAGGCGATTCCATTGAACTGCCACCCTTCCGCCACCTTCTTCATGAAGCCATCGCTGTGAACCAGTTGGTTGAACGGCACTTCCCACAACCAGCTGAAGACCAGCCGCTGCGGCGTATCGAAATCCGCGACCGCACGATCGAGGTTGTAGTCAAGCGGGTCGGTGAATTCGCCGGAGCGCGCGCGGAAGCCGGACGAAAGGTCCACTGTTTTTGCTAGAGTGTATGCGGCGCGCAATTGCAGGCCATGGCTCAGTCGCTTGTCCACGGTGAGCTGGAATTGATGGCTGTCAGAAACTCCGTTGCTGAAGTTCGTGAGAAGCTGGGACGCGCCGGTGGGCGAACCGCTGGGATCGTTCGGATCAGACGGATTCAAAGTGCCGCCGGTGCATGCGGCCAGAGGACGCGCACATTCGGGATTGTCGAAGCCATAGGTGTTGAATTGATTGAGCATGATGCTGGGCTGCGGGAAGTTTGTTTCCCCGGTGCTGACGAGCTTCCGTCCAAGGCTTCCGACGTAGACCGCTTCTACCATGAGGTCTTTCGTGGTCTGCCACTGGAAGCCGTAGTTGAAGTTCTCAGAATACGGCGTGCGGAAATGCGGCCACGTCGTGTACGCAAAACTGATAGCAGGCACCAGAAATTGTCCCGTGAACTTGAACGGGAAAGGCTGCGTCAGGCCAAACGGAGTATAGGGGTCAGCCACGATGTCGCCGGAGGCGGTGGTCCAATCATTCGGAAAATTGTTGGAAGCGAAGCCGAAGGGCGGCTGACCACCAAATTGTAGGTTCAGCGCTCCGTCTTCGATATCGTAGAAAATTCCGAAGCCGCCGCGCATGACCAGCTTGGCGTTGCCGAACATATCCCAAGCAAAGCCGAACCGGGGAGCGAATTGTTGTAGTCCGGATAGACGAGCGCGCTGTTCGGAGTGCCGGGATCACCAGGATAAAGAATACCCGTAGGCGCACCCGGAAACTTGGTGGACTGTTGTCCCGGGAAAGAAGCCCAAAATGTTGTTGTGGATGTCGCGCTGCGGCATGTTGAACTCATAGCGCAATCCGTAGTTCAGCGTAAGGCGCGGCAAGATCTTCCACGTGTCCTGTAGATATCCGGCGAAAGAGCCGGTGCGAATGCCGTAGAGGGCCTGGGAGAATTGGAAATAGTTGTCCCAGAATCCGCCAACGAAATCGGCGTACTCGTCGCCGGTGAAGTTTCCGAAGGTAAAGTCGAAGCTGCCGTTGTTATAGAAATCGTAGTGATAGTTCTGGCGGATGCGCGTTATGTCTCCGCCGAACTTGATCTCGTGGCGTCCCAGCGTCCAGGTGAAATTGTCCTCCCATTCGAACGTGGCGCGGCGCAGCTTGGTGGGGCCTTGCGCTGAAGGACCGAGCGTGAAGGAGGGCCCAAAAATAATCGGCGGAGCGGCGCCGCCCGGGTCGTCGGGAAAGACGTTGGTAAATCCCAGAGCCGAAGGCGACGTGGAATCTGCGGGCACGGCCTGAAGCGTGGCGTAGCGGCTCGCGGCGAAGCGAAACTGATTCAGTTTCCCGCCGGAAAACGTGTGCGTCCACGTGAACGTGCCGATCTGCGTGCGGCTTTTGTCGGTGCCGCCGGAGCCAACGGGAACGTCGCCGCCTTGTCCATCAGGTTGAGCGCCGATGTTCGTGGAAATGCTCCCGCCTTCTTCCGGAAAGAAGTCGCGGATATCGTCGATGACGTAGACAAATGCGAGAGTGTCGTGCGAGGTGAGGTTGTGGTCGATGTGCAGAGATGCCCTGATCGTCATTGATGGACGCGACGGGCGACGCCTCGAAGTTGTTCGTTGGGCATGTTGGGAGGCGGCAGATATTTGTTGATATAGGTCTGGATGGTGGGATTGACCAGGCCCGCCGTGGCCATGTTGTTGAACGGGATGATATTGCCCGTGATGGGATTGAAGAGTTGCGTGCCGCTCGGGTCGGTGCAGTTCCCGCCGCCGTCGTAGGAAGTGCAGATGTCGCCGAAATCGCCGGTGCGTTCAGTGGGGCTGAGGACGGCGATCTGCGCGGGCGTCTGCCCTTCACGCCGCCGGGCGCCCTGATACGCGAGAAAGAAAAATGTCTTGTCCTTCTTGATCGGGCCGCCGGTGGTGGCGCCGAAAACGTTGCGCTTGAACGAAGAGCGGTCGGCGGCAAAGAAATCGCGTGCGTTCAACGCGTCGTTGCGGATGAATTCGAACACGTCGCCATGGAATTGGTTCGTGCCGGACTTGGTGATCTGGTTGACGATTCCGCCGGAAGTGCGTCCGTACTCCGCGTCGTAATTGTTGGTGAGAATCTTGAATTCTTCGACGGCGTCGGGATTGGGGCTGACCACGATGTTGTTGCCGAGGAAGTCGGTATTGTTGGCGCCGTCAAGCAGAAAGGTGAGCGATTCGGAGCGCTGGCCGCTGACCGAAAAGGGATTGCCCGAGGTATCGTCGGGATCGGGAGCGAAAACCCCAGCCTGCAACAAGCCCAGTTGCAGCGTGTCGCGATCGAGCAATGGAAGATCGCGAATGGCGCGCTCGTCTTCCACTTTCCCCAGAACCGCGCTGGCCGTATCCACCTGCGCCACGACTGCGGTGACTTCCACGGTCTGTGAAGACTCGCCGAGCTTCAGGGCCACATCCACTCGTCCGTTCTGGTTCAGCTCGAGAACGATGTTGGTCTGCACGGAGGTTTGGAAGCTGGCATGAGAGACGGTGAGGGAATAAGTGCCGACGATAACGGACGTGAACAGATAGCCGCCATCATTGCCGCTCGTGGTGGTGCGGGAGATGTTGGTATTCGTATTCATCAGCGTGATTTTTGCGCCGACGATTACGCCGCCGCTCTGGTCGCTGATCGTGCCGCGCAGCGAAGCTGTATCCTGGCCCCGGGCCACCGCGGCAGGATGCGAAGATCAGTGCGAGTAGAAGGACACCACGGGGAAGACTCAGCGTTTGCCTCATGCCACACCTCCGTAGGCGGCTAGTGCCGGATGAGAGTAACGTAGGCTGGAACGCACCCGCCGAACACCCCAGATCGAGCCGGAGCTGCCGAATCACCCCGAAATCAGCGCCGCCTGAAGAAATCTGCCAGACGTGTATAGATTCGTCGCTACGAGTTGTCAAGCACGAGGTGGAACGGAAACCAGCGCCAAAATGACCGTGGGTTCTGCCGCAAAAGAAGAAAGGCGGCCGGTGGGGGTGCCGGCCGCCGTGGGCATGGGGTGATGGAGGTGCAGACACTTTCGAAACTCGGCGTCTATGGGGGCGCCCAGCCTCGAACACTATGGATTCTGCCAGCGGCAATTGCGGCTGGCGATAGCCCGATGGGTTCATTTTCTCCTAGTACCAAGGAACTAGCAGCGGCTACGCAGCGCTTTTGAATCCGTATTTGTAGGGGAGGGTCTGAAGGCGCTCTCCAACGACACCGGCCGCGTTTTATCGCATGGATCCATGTGTGTTACGTGCGGGGAGACAGCGGTGGTTGTACTGCGGGAGCGGTGGTGATAGCCTTCGACTAGCTGGCTGCAGTTCCGTCCCTGGGGGGACCTCACAGCTATTTCTATGTCTACTCCCGGCATGAAACTCGACCGCTCGCCCATCGTAGAAGAGCAGACCCTCGCCATCGTTCGCGAACTACTCTCCGAGCTGGGAAATCGTTCGGCCATCGAGACTTGCGCGCGCGCTGGGCTGGCCGCGCATCTCGAGCGCGACCTTGGGCTGGGGAGCCTCGAACGAGTCGAGTTGCTGGTGCGCCTGGACAAGGCGTTCTCGGTCCAGCTCCCGGATAGCGCACTGTCCGAAGCAGACACGGTGAGTGATCTGGTTGAAGCGGTGCTGGCCGAAGGGCCGGCCTCGCACGAGGCAAATGGGCGCGGCGCGGCTTCGCCCACGATGACGGGACCGGCGGCGGGAGCCGATGGCAGGGATCGGGCATGGCTGCGCGGCCTTCTGGAGACAGCGAAATCTCTAACGGAAATTCTGGTCGCGCGCGGCCGCGCCGAGCCCGAGGCGGCGCACATTCACATCTACGAAGACGACGACCACATCCGCACGATTACCTCCGGAGAGTTGCTCGCGCGCGCATCGGCAATTGGCGCGGAGCTAACGCGGCGCGGGCTCGCGCCCGGCCAGGCCGTGGCGCTCATGCTGCCGACGGGCGCCGATTTCTTCTTCTGCTTCGCAGGCATCTGGATGGCGGGCGGGATTCCCGTGCCGATGTATCCACCCTTCCGCGCCGACCGCATCGAGGAATATGCCGCGCGCCAAGAAGGGATTCTCCGGAACGCCGAAGCTAAGTTCCTGATCACTTTCCGCCAGGTGGAAGGATTAGCGCGGATTCTCAGTCCGCGCGTGCCTTCGCTGGTTGATATTCTGGACGCAACGGAGCTGGTTCGCGCCGAGCGCTCGTCCGCCCCGCCTCGATCGGAGATGCGCCCGACCGATGGCCATTTGCGCGGCAAATCGCGCGGCGAGGAAATCGCGTTCCTGCAATACACCTCGGGCTCGACAGGCGATCCGAAGGGCGTAGTGATGACGCACGCCAATCTGCTGGCGAATCTTCGCGCGATCGGCGAGAGCGTGAAGGTCCTCCCCGAGGACGTGGCCGTCAGTTGGCTGCCGCTGTACCACGATATGGGATTGATCGGCGCGTGGTTTTTTCCGCTCTGCTACGGGCTCCCGCTGGTGGTGATGTCGCCGCTGGCATTTTTGACGCGCCCGGAGCGCTGGCTGCGCGCAATTCACAAGCATCGCGGCACGTTAAGCCCCGCTCCGAATTTCGCCTATGAGCTTTGCACGCGAAAGATTGCCGACGCGGATCTCGAAGGTCTCGATTTGAGCTGCTGGCGCGCCGCGTTGAACGGCGCCGAGCCCGTGCGCGCCGAAACCATGGAGCGATTCGCGGCGCGATTCGAGCGCTGCGGCTTCCGCCGCGAGGCATTGATGCCGGTTTACGGGCTTGCGGAAGCGGCGCTGTGCGTTTCCGCGCCAGCCGTCGGCTCAGGTTACAAAGTCGACCGCATCGCGCGCGAAGCCTTCGAACGCGAGGGCCGCGCCGTGGCCGCCGATCAGGCCGATCAAAACGCCCTGGAATTTGTCTTCGCGGGCGCACCGATCCCTGGCTTCGAAGTGAAGATTCTCGATCGCGAAGGGCGCGAGGCCGGCGAACGCATCGAAGGCCGCTTGCTGTTTCGCGGCCCTTCGGCGACGCGGGGCTATTACCGCAATCCCGCCGCGACAAAATTGTTGGTGAAGGCCGACGGATGGCTCGATTCGGGCGACCTCGCTTACCGCTCGGGCGGCGATCTATACATCACAGGCCGCGCAAAAGACATCATCATCAAGGGCGGGCGGAATTTATATCCGCACGAAATCGAAGAAGTAGTCGGCCGCGTGAAGGGCGTGAGGACGGGATGCGTCGTCGCGTTTGGCGCCCCGGACGTGCGCAGCGGCACGGAGCGATTCATCGTTGCGGCGGAATTACGGGATGCAGGTGAGCGCCAGCGAGTGGCGGCGGAAATCACCTCGCTCGTTTCGCAAGCGATTGGAATGCCGCCGGACCACGTGGAACTGCTGCCGCCCCATTCGATTCCGAAGACCTCGAGCGGAAAATTGCGGCGTATGGAGACGCGGCGGCTCTATCTCGAGGGAAGACTCGGGAAGCAGACGGCGGTGTGGCTGCAAATGGCGCGGCTGGCATTGATGAGCGCGCCGCGGCGCGTCGGCAAAGGCTTGAAGAGCGGTACGAAATCGGCTGCAGAGACGATTTACGGGGCTTACGCGCTGGCTGTCTTCGGCGGATTCATTGTGCCGCTGTGGCTGGCGGTGACGCTGTCCCCCAACCGGCGAACGGCCGCGCGCGTGACGCGATTCGGGGCTCGCGCGATGCTAGCCTGCGCCGGAGTGCAGGTCTCGACGAGCGGCCGCGAAGTCCTCGGCGGATTGAACGGTTCAGGCCCTTGGATTTTCGCGCCGAATCACTCGAGCTATCTCGATGTTCTCGTAACGTTGGCCGCTCTGCCATCCGACGTGCGCTTCGTTGCCAAGGGCGAGGCGCGCTCGATGCCATTCATCGGGACGTTCGTGCGTCGCTCGGGACATTTCGCGTTCGACCGCAGCGATTCGCAAGCGCGCGTCCGCCAGACCGAAGGCGTGGGCGAGGCGCTCGAGCGCGGCGAATCGGTGCTGATTTTTCCGGAAGGAACTTTTACGTCGGCGCCGGGAATTCGTCCCTTCCAGCTTGGCGCGTTCAAGTCGGCGGTGCTTGCAGGGCGCCCGATTTGCCCGGTGGCCGTGCGCGGCGCTCGCGAAATTTTGCGCGACAAGACAATGCTCCCGAAATTTGGGCGGATCGAAGTGCAGTTCGGGCCGCTCGTTGAGCCGCAAGCCGACGCGGTAGAACGCGACGGAGACGGCGCAGCGCAAGCCGACTGGCGCGAAATCGTCCGCATGCGCGACGCTGTCCGCGAGATCATCGGCAAAAATACCGGCGAGCCTCTACTGTAGGGGCCGGTCCGCCTCGGCGGAGGCCCGGTTTTGCATTGGGTTTTCGGTCCCGCCGCCGAATCCGCGCATTCGCCCTTCGAAGCGCCCATTCTGGCAACCCCGCACTACCCACCTGCCAACCTCTCGCCTCGCAGACACATCCAATTGACTGCCAGTTCAGAGCGGGTCTTCAGGGAAGCCCGGTTGGGAATACGCTCGTTTTTGCTACTGGCCGCGGTGTGCCGGAGTCTCCGCGAATCCTTAATTAATTCACACGGAGGAATCCTAGATGAGAAAGTTTCTGATTTTGGCGGCCCTTGTGCTCTGCACTTCGCTTACAGCGAAGGCGCAGGACACCAAAGCGGAAGTCTTCGGCGGTTATTCCTACATGCGCTTCAACCCCACGGGTGGCGACGTCAATTTGAACGGCTGGAACGCATCGGTCGACTACAAGCTGTTTCATGGAGTGGGCATCGTCGGCGATTTCGCCGGAGATTACGGTTCGCCCGGAGGCGTCAGCGGCAGCGTTCATACCTACATGTTCGGTCCGCAATTCTCGTTCCCGGCGCGTGTTTCGCCGTTCGCGCATGTTCTCTTCGGCGGAGCGCACCTGAATATTTCCGGCGCGACCGATAATTCCTTCGCCATGGGCTTCGGCGGCGGAATCGACATTCATGCCAGCCACAATTTTGCCTTCCGCGTGTTTGAGATTGATGATGTCTACACGCGTTTCGCTGGCCTAAATCAGAACAATGCCCGCGCCTCAGCGGGAATCGTCTTCCGCTTCTAGAAGCGCACCAGCGATCGCAGTTTTTGATTCAGATCTGAAATTTGAAATTTCAGATCTACCGAGCAGAAGAACAAGGCCGGCGTCGAAATGGCGCCGGCCTTTTCCGTAGCAGCGCCGGCGTCCCCGTCGGCATCCGACGAGCGCAAATCCCGCCACAGCAAGCATCACGCGCGGACTCGCATTCCAGCCAACAAGTTGTATTCAACGCCGCGCACCGCTCGAGATTGCGCCTTCGGCAAAACTCGTAGTCGCAAGATGCCAGCTCTACGGCAGAAAACCTATTCGAGCACGAATTTCACAGTTATGAAAGTCTGGACCTCCACAGGCTGCTTGTTCAGAAGCGTCGGACGATAGCGCCACTGTCTCACGGCATCAACGGCGGCTCGCACCAGAATCGGATTCCCGCTGACCACCTCGAGATCAATCACGCCGCCGTCCTTCGCAATGATGGCCCGCAATTCCACAGTTCCAGACAAATGGATTTGCCGCGCAATCGTCGGATAAAGCGGCTCCACGCGACGAATCAGCATCGCTTCCTGCGCGCCCTTACTAACAAAAACGGGCTTGGGCGTTACAGCTGGCTTCGGCTCCGGCGGCCGCGGTGGCGCCGGGCCGTCCTCTGAACCGCCGAATATGCCGGTGCCCGTGCCTGAACCGCTCCCGTCGCCGTACGGGCCACTGATTGATGACGGCTCGTCGCTCGATCCGGAATCGGGGAAGCTCTCCGGTCGCGTACCGATTACCGGGAAATGGAATACGTGTCCGCCGAGCGGGTCATGCGGCCCCGATGAGGTGCGTGGACGCAGCGCCTGCTGTCCGCCCCCCGCGTAAGGCGGAATCGGGACGATGGCATAGCGCGCAGACATCGTGCTCGGGTTGAGCAGAGGCCCGGCTAGCAATGCCGCCACCAGAATGAATTCTATGGCGAGCGAAATTGTCAGCGCTTTGCGGCAGCGCTGTTTGGCGTGACGGCTGGCGTCTGCGTCGGAATCCACCAAGCAATCGGACAGCAAATCAGAGTTGCGCATCGGCGTTTCTCTCCTTCGAACCGCCGCTTCAGAGCACGACGGTGTTGGGCCGTTCGTCCCGGCTTGCTACACCGGAACGTGGAGTTGCCGATCGCGCGATCTTGCAAGGGATAGACACCGGCGACTGAAACTAGTGCCCCAGCTAAAGCGTCTAAGTTTTGAGCTGGTGCCTCAGCCTCTTTGTAAGCGCCTGATAGAAAAGGATTTACACAGTCTCCTCCGGCTCATGCATCAAGTTGCGGCTCTCAGACATCCAATCTATCGACGAATAGAGATTTACTTCGGGGAAACGACCATGGAAAAAGCAACCAAGGAAGCTTTGGGACTTCGCTATACCGGACGCGCCGCGCTCGACCGCAATCCGCTCGAAGATCGCGTCGAATTCGTCTGCCCGGACTGCGGCACTCCGGGTGACAAGGCCGCGCGTCGCCCGCGTGCTGCCTACCACTTCACCGATGGCTTCGTTCAGGACCTGCAGGGCGAATCGGCGATTTGCCGCAAGTGCAAGCACTCGATTCACGTCGCCCCGGTAGTGTTGCTGCATGACCGGGACGAAAAGCGGCGCTTCGAAGCAGCCTACGATTTCGAGTTGGGCGTAGCTTCGAACTAACCGCGGCCGATTTCGGATACAACCCATACGCTAGCAAAAGAGGGAGGGCATCAAGCCCTCCCTCTCGTTTTTTCCTGATTGTCAGCTTCTTACTGCTGCCAGCGCGTCACCGGTAACCGTAGCGATCCCGGTAAGCGTCGCATTTCGCGCGGAGCTTGGCGATTTCGCGGCGTTCATGCTCGGCTTGACGGCTGTTGTAGCCGTGCCGGTCTATCGCCCTGTCCAGTTCACGTTGTTCGCGCGCAATGCGTTCTCCGCAATCGCGGTCTGCGGCGCTAGCCGTGACCGCCAGAGGACCGCCCAGCATCAACAAGAGCCCGACTGCAACTGCGACCTGCTTAATATGGCGTAGCATGATGGCCTCCCGGCTGCGCAGCCGACTGGGAGGTTTCCGCAGCCTTAGGCATGAGACGGCGCCAAGACGCAGTCGGTTGCTGAACGGTTTGCAGGCTAGGCACTTCGTTGTCATCCTGAACGAAGTGAAGGATCTGCGGTTTCTTGTTTCCGAGCAAACTTGCAGATCTCCCCAGCTACCTGTTCTTAAGAGGGCCAGAACCGGCGGGCGATCTACCAGATCTTTCCCGTTCCGCCTCGTCCGGGATATTGGAGATCCCGTCGAACCCGTTCAAACGCCTCATCCACCGTATCCGCAAACTCAAGCAGGTTGTATTCACGCTGGCTGATCGTGCGCCAGCGCACCATCGCCTTCCAGTTCAGCACCTGGTCCCAATATTTCCGCCCGTAAATCAAAATCAAGTGCCGCGAAGAAAGCTTTCCCGTTTGCAGCAGCGTGAGCATTTCCCACAGCTCGTCCATCGTGCCAAAGCCGCCGGGAAAAACAATGAGCGCCTTGGCCATCTGCGCGAACCACAGCTTGCGCATGAAGAAATAGTGGAAGCAGAAATTCAGCTCCGGCGTGATGTAGGAGTTCGGGCGCTGCTCGTGCGGCAATTGAATGCTCAAGCCGATGGAGGAACCGCCGGCATCGTGCGCGCCACGATTGGCGGCTTCCATGATGCCGGGCCCTCCGCCGGAGCAAATCACGAAGCGCCGCGGATTCGTGCCGAGAGTCATGGACCATTCCGTAATGCGCCGCGAAAGCTCGCGCGCCTCTTCGTAATAGCGCGACATCTCGAGATCGGATTTCGCCTCACGCATTTTCGCGCGCCAGTCCGCGCGTTTTCGTAGTTTCGCAGGAGCGGTCTCCAGCCGCCGCACTGCAGCAAGAGCGCGATCGCGTGCAGGGATTCTGGCCGAGCCGAACATCACAATCGTGTCCGCAACATTTTCGTGGCGCAAGCGCGTGAGAGGATCGAGATATTCAGCGAGAATCCGCAGCGGCCGCGCCGCAAGACTCTCCATGAACGTGGGATCCTGATAGGCCAGATTCGACATCGGCAGATGGCGGACTGGGGTCATTCTTCCTCCTGAGTGTCAAAACACGCGCCTGGGCACTAACGACAAGACCGATAAACGGGAGGGTCTAAAGACCCTCCCCCTGCAAGAGCTCGACCGCGCGAACGAAACTGTCATTCTAGGAGAACGCCGCGGTGAAAAGCCAGACAGTTGCGCGAGCGGAAGGATCTCCGTTCCGATAGACTGGCCAACCATGAGTTCGCTCGCCGCATTCTTCTTGCCTGATGATTGCTCGGAGTGTCGCGTCAACCACATTCAATCGGCTGTTCAGTCTCGATGAAGCCGCGTCCCACAAATGAACAGTGAAGCTCTGTTGTAAATGGCTTGGTCCTCTAAGTAACTCTCCTGTAGTGAGTTAGTGAGTGCCTGGGTTGGGCGAAGACATGCTGTAGTAGTCATAACAGATTCCTGGAGGTGCGCGGATGACGTCGTTCTGGCTCGACCTGCGATACAGCCTGCGAATGCTCGCCAAGGCGCCGGGGTTTGCGGCGATTGCCATCCTCACCCTCGCGCTGGGTATCGGCGCGAACACCACGATTTTCAGTTGGATCAATTCGGCATTGCTGAATCCAGTTCCCGGACTCACCAACTCGAGCGAGGTTGTCTCGCTGACGCTGAGCAAACCCGGGAACACTCCGCTCGGATTTACATATCCGGATATCGAAGCGCTGCGCGACGGGCAGCAGAGTTTCACGGGGATCGCCGCGTGCAACTTCGCCACCATGAGCCTCACCGGCAAAGGCAAGCCGGAGCGCGTATTTGGCATGGTGACGTCTGCCAATTATTTCGATGTTTTGGGCGTGCGGCCGGTCGTTGGGCGCGGCTTTCTGCCCGCGGAGGACGAGAAGCCGGGAGCCGCGCCCGTTGCTGTGATCAGTTACCGGCTGTGGCAAACGCATTTCGGCGCGAATCCGAACATCGTCGGCCAGACGATTGAAATCAATGAGCACTCTTACTCCATTGTGGGCGTAACGCCGGCGGCGTTTCAGGGGAGCCAGACGGGAGTGCGAACCGAGATTTATATTCCGATCATGATGGAAGAGCAGGTTACGCCGCAGGGCGACCTGCTCAATGACCATCACTATTTCTGGTTGTTGGCGTTCGGACGGTTGAAGCCGGGCGTCACGCTGGCGCAGGCGCAGGCGGAAATGACGCTGCGACTGAAGCCGGAGGCGAAGAATTACCCCGAGGAACACCGGGGAAAAGACACGGTGACGGTGTATCCGCTGTGGCGCAATCCATTCGGCTTGAATATGTTTCTCTCGATTCTGCTGCCGGCACTGATGTGCATCGCGGGCCTGGTGCTGCTGCTGGCATGCACAAACGTGGCGAATCTGATGCTGGTGAGGTCGGTGGGGCGGCGGCGTGAAATGGCCATTCGCATGTCGCTGGGCGCGAGCCGCTGGCGGTTGGTGCGGCAACTGCTGGTGGAAAGCCTGATGCTGTCGCTGGCGGGAGGCGTGGTAGCGCTGCTGATCACCACGTGGACTGCGGGAACATTGATGGACTTCCTGCCGAACTCGCCAGATATCCCGATTTCGCTCAGCATCCGGGCTGACCGCGCCGTCTTGCTGGCGACCATGGTGATCTCGCTCCTCACCGGCGTGATTTTCGGAATTTTGCCGGCGCTGCGAGCCTCGCGAGAAGCGCCGGTCGGCGTGTTGAAAGAGGAGACGGGCAGCGCGTCGGGCGGACTGCGGAAGGCGCGCCTTGCGAACGGGTTGGTGGTGGCGCAGATTTCGCTGTCGCTGCTGCTGTTGATCTGCGCGGGATTGTTCATTCGCAGCGTCAGGAGCGCGCAGCAAATCTATCCGGGCTTCAATTCCCATAACGTGCTGATCGCTTCCTACGATCTGTTTACGGCGGGTTATTCGGAGGAGAAGGGCGCGGAATTCGATCGCCAGTTGATCGCGAAACTGGAAGCGCTGCCGGGCGTTCAGTCGGTGACCCTGTCGAACCGCATGCCGCTGGCATTTGGCGGAGGGTCGACGAGCGTGAAGCCCGAAGGCTACGTCGCGCAGGCCGACGAATCGATGGAGATAGCGGACGCCATCATCTCGCCGAATTATTTCCACACCCTGCAGATTCCGATGGCGAAGGGGCGCGACTTCACGCCGCAGGATACGAAGAGTGCGCAGCGCGCGGTGATTGTCAGCGAAGCGTTCGTGAATCGCTACTGGCCGGGCCAGGAAGCGATCGGCAAGCAACTCAATTCCGACTTGACGCACGAGTGGTTCACGGTGATCGGAGTGGCGCGCGACACCAAAACGAACAGCTTGAATGAACGGCCTCGGCCCTTCGTGTACTTGCCGTTGTACCAGGTTTACCGCGCCGACATGACTATCTGCGCGCGGGTGGCCGGAGATCCGTTGACTTTCAGCCAAACGCTCGACAAAACGATCCATGAGCTGAATGCCAATGTGGGATTGTTCGATATCACCACGCTGGAATTGCGCAATCAGTTTGCGAGCTTCGGCCAGCACATCGCAGGAACGTTTGTCGGAGCATTCGGGCTGCTCGCTTTGGTTCTGGCCGCGGTGGGGATTTACGGGGTAACGGCTTACACCACGCGCCAGCGCACGCATGAAATCGGCATCCGAGTGACGCTCGGGGCGACCAAGAAAGACGTGTTCCGCTTGGTGCTTGGGCATGGAGTTCGATTGATGCTCACGGGCGTTGCTGTGGGATTGGTGCTGTCGTTCGCGCTGACGCGCTTTCTCAGTGGTTTGCTTCTGGGCGTAACGAGCACCGATGCGCTGACGTTTTTGAGCGTCGCTTTCCTGCTCTGCGCTGTGGCTTTGTTCGCCTGCTTCATACCTGCGCGCCGCGCCATGCGCGTGGACCCGATGGTGGCGCTGCGCTACGAATAATAGCCGTCGAAATTCGCCTTTCTAAAAACAGACTCCGGAGATTGTTGCGTGCAAACGTGCAGCTATTGAGCCGCAGTGTGTGTGTCGCGCAACAGGACTACGTCGGAGACTACGAGATAGCGAACGACGGCGAGCGACTTGCCGTCCGGAGAAAATTGAAACGTGCGAATGCGATCCGACGTGAAGTTCGTCAAGCGATGACCCGGCGAGCCATCGAGCGGCTGCGACCAAACATTGCCGACTCCATTTTCGACGATAGTGTAAGCCACAGCCTTTCCGTCCGGAGTGATGGCGATGGGAGCAGTGATGTCAGCGCGAGGAACGATATACTTCACGGACGTCTCGGTGTTCGTTGCTAGATCAACGAGAGCAACCTTGTGCGTGCTCGCTTGCGTGGCCGGATCGGTTGTCGTCTCGATCTCCGGCATCCACCTGCCGTCGAGCGAAAAGTTCGCTGCGCCTTCCATGAATCCATTGGGGACTACGCTAGCCTTGATGAGCTCCGGAGATCCTCCGTCGATGGGCATCTTCAGAATCCAATACGAAACGCTATCCTCGTAGTAGAAGGACGTTCCATCCGGCGAGCAGAGTGGACGTCCTTCGTACTTGCCGCTCGTGAGTTGCTTTGGACGAGACCCATTCGCATCCACGCGCCAGATGTTGGTTGACGTCTTCCCTTCCCGAAGATACGTGCTGAAGAGAATGGGGCCGCCTCGACTGCAAACCGACGACAAGCGCAAAGTCTCAGACGGGTCACTCATTAGAGTGGCTTGCCGACTGCCGTCGGGTGACACGCGCAGGATCGAAGTCGTCGTGGTGACGAGCAAGTCTCCTTCGCTGTTCCAGGCCACACCGCGGACTTCGACCTGATTGGGGAGGCCCGGAACGGCGGTGGGCGTCCCATTGCTTGTTGCAAGCTGCAGGAAAACGGAATCAGACTCTTGCCCCTGAATCGAGACCATCGCCTTGCCGTCGGCAGAAAGGCTCAGCGTCCGATAGCCGTGAGTGTCGTTGGTGAGCGATTGAAACCGGCCGGCGGGATAGGAAACGAAGCCGATTTGCTGGTTAATTGATCCAGAGGAACGATAGTTTACGAGGAGGCCCCGCCCATCGGGAGTCCAGGCCAAGCCCGTGAAAATCTTGTCCGGGAACGACGTGAGTGGCGTGTCTTTGCTATTTGCGATCTCGAAGATGTTGATCTGTGCCTGCGCATTGCTCTGGGAATACGAAATAAAGGCGATGCGCTTTCCTTCGGGCGACCAAGAGAGGTTGTCCGGCATAGGAAGCGGAGCGATTTGGAGAATCTTCTCATCGCTCCCGTCCACATTCGAAGAAAGGAGACGATACTTGCCGGCTTCCGGATCGTTTGCGCGCATGTACGCCATGCGCTTGCCGTCCGGCGAAAACGTTGGTCCGTAATCGACATCGCTCACCAGGACTTGCGGCGTGCCACCGAGCACCGGCATTCGGTACACGCGGAACACGGTCTGTGACGCATCCACCGCCTTGAGGTAAAAAATATAGTTCCCATCCGGAGAGAACGCGGCGCTGCGAATAACAAAAGGATCAGGTTCGAGAACCTGGGTGTTGCTGCCGCTCGGCACGTTGCGAAGCCATAGGCTTTGTTTTCCGTTGTCGTTGACTACGCTTACGATGTACT
This sequence comes from uncultured Acidobacteriota bacterium, assembly GCA_963841235.1. Taxonomy (GTDB): domain Bacteria; phylum Acidobacteriota; class Terriglobia; order Acidiferrales; family UBA7541; genus Palsa-147. The sequence continues at coordinate 434,524 of CAWJBU010000012.1, forward strand.
TCCCGTCCGGAGAAATTGCCGCAGCAGCAGCCTTGCCCGAATTTGTGACTTGCGTGACGTCGAAACTCTGAAATGGAATGGTCACCGTGCGATTCGCCAGGAGCGAGTAGAGGCCATAGCCCGCGCCTACGATGAGCAGGAGTGCGACGACGGCGCCGGCGATGAGCGCGGCTTTGTGCTGCTTCGCTGCGGCGACTACGACGGAACTTCCCGATGCGTGGGCGGGCTGCGTCTGCGGGGCTACGACTGCCGATGCAGATGTGCCTCCGCCGACGGAGGCGGAAACAGTTGCGGAGGATCCGGACTGCGCGGAGTGCGTGCCGCTGACGATGCCCGAAGCTGTGTCGCGCCGCATACGCTGCAAATCGGCGCCCAGATCGGAGGCGTGTTGATAGCGCAGCTTCACGTCTTTTTCGAGGCACTTGTTGATGATGTGCTCGAGTTCGGCGGGCACGGAGGGATTCAGACGGACCGGCGGCACGGGGGCGCGATTCAAGATGGCGTCGAAAGTTTCAACCGAGCTATTACCGCTGAAGGCCTGGCGGCCCGTCGCCATTTCGTAGATCACGGCGCCGAAGGAGAAGATGTCGGTGCGCGCGTCCACTTCGCGGGCGCGGGCTTGCTCCGGAGACATGTACGCTACGGTGCCGACGGCCGCGCCGGGAGTGGAGATGTTCTTGTCGCCGAGAGTGGCAGCGGTGAAGGAATCGGCGGCGCCTTTTGTGGGAACCAGTTTGGCCAGGCCGAAATCTAGGATCTTGGTTTGGCCGCGTTGGGTGATGAAGATGTTGGCGGGCTTGATGTCGCGATGGACGATGCCTTCGGTGTGCGCGGCGTCGAGACCGTCGGCGATCTGCGTGGAGATATCGAGGAGCGTCTCAGTTTCGATCGGCCCGGCGGCGATGCGATGCTTGAGCGTCTCGCCTTTGAGCATTTCCATGGCGAGATAGGGGCGGCCGTCGTGCTGGCCGATCTCGTAAATGGTGCAGATGTTGGGGTGATTCAGCGCGGAAGCGGAGCGGGCCTCGCGCTGGAAGCGTTCGAGAGCCTGCGAATCGGCGGCCAGAGCGTCCGGCAGGAATTTGAGCGCGACGCGGCGTCCGAGATTGAGATCTTCGGCTTCGTACACGACGCCCATGCCGCCTCCGCCGAGTTTCGAGAGGACGCGGTAATGGGAGACGGTGCTGCCGATCAAAGAGGAAGAATCCGCCATTGAGCGCTCATCTTAATTTGGGGCTGGACCCAAGTCAACGAACACAGACTGCTTGTAGCTGCAAAGTGAGAATGTCCGGTTTGTGCAAAGTAGAAATGTCCGCTTTTCTAGGGGCCGGGAGGCCCCATGGAAGAGGAGCGGATCGAGTTGAGCGCGAGAGAGCGAGAGCGATTGAAGATTCTGCACGAAGTCGAGCAAGGGCATCTGCGGCAGATCGATGCGGCAGACCGTCTGCGGCTGAGCGATCGCCAGGTGCGGCGCTTGCTGGGGCGTCTGCGCGACGCGGGGGATCGCGGGTTAGTGCATCGGCTGCGCGGACGTCCCTCGAATCGCAAGATTCCTGAGGACCTCCAGCAGCGCAGTCTGCGACGATTGCGGCTGCCGGCTTATCGGGGGTTCGGTCCTACGCTGGCCGCCGAGCATCTGGCGCGACACGGTCTAGCGGTGAGCCGGGAGACGCTGCGGAAGTGGATGAACGCCGCCGGACTGCGGGCGTCACGCCGCCGGCACGGGAAGCCGGTGCATGTGTGGCGCCCGCGCCGTGCTGCGTTCGGCGAATTGGTGATGATGGACAGCTCGCCGTTCCGCTGGCTGGAAGAGCGCGGCCCGGCCTGCCAGCTGATTGCGCTGATCGACGACGCCAGCAGCCGCGTCTGGGGCCGCTTCGCGCGGCACGATTCGAGCGAAGAAAATCTGCGCACCCTGGGCGGCTGGCTGGAGCGTTACGGGCGGCCACTCGCGTTATATACCGATAAAAACGGCCTGTTCGTGACCTCCCGGCCGGTGCAGTGGCAAGAGCAGTTGCACGACACTCCGCCACGCACGCAGTTCGGCCGCGCGCTGGCGGAACTGGACATCGAGTGGATCGCCGCGCACTCTCCGCAAGCCAAAGGGCGCATCGAGCGGTTGTTCAAGACGCTGCAAGACCGGCTGGTGAAAGAAATGCGCGTGGCGGAAATCGCGACGCTCGAGCAGGCCAATCGCTTTTTGGAAATCACTTTTTGGCCGGACTGGAGCCAGCGCTTTGCGGTCGAACCCGCGCAGCGCAGCGACGCGCACCGAAGTTTGCAGCGCGAGCAGCGACTGGAACAAATTCTCAGCGTGCGGGCGGCGCGCATCGTGGCCTCCGACCACACCGTGAAATGGGAGGGCCAACGGTGGGGCGTGCCGCGCGAACAAGTCTGTGCCGGATTGCGCGGCGCGCACGCCGAGATCGAGCGGCGGCTCGACGGCACGCACTGGCTGCGCTTTCGCGGCCGTTACGTGCCGCTGAACCCCTGCCCGCACACGCCGCGATCGGCAAGTCCTTCCGGCCTACGGCCTCCAGGCCTTGCCGATCGAAAACCAAAACCCCCAACCAAGAGCAAACCCAAATACAGTCCACCTCCCGAACACCCTTGGAGAAGACCCTGGAAGCGGACATTTCTATCTGGCGAAAAACCGGACATTTCTACTTTGCGTTGACACGAACACAGCCTGCTTGCGACCAGTAGCGCCGGCGGTACCGTGCGTACAACACCGGGAATTGCAGGGGAATCAGATAGACTGAATCCGATGAGAGTGCGCGTTCGAAATGTTGTGTGGCTTGTGCTCACGTTAGTTTTTGCCGCTGTGCCGGCAATTACGCGGGCGCAGGAACCTGTGGGACCGATTCATCCGCCGCCCGGGGCTACGGACAAGAAGCCTGCTGTTGATTTGAAGCCGCCGCCGCTGCAAGAGAAGCCCATCATTGTGCGGACTACGGAAGTGATCGCGCCGGTTACCGTGCAGAATCGCGACGGCGAATTGGTTCTCGATCTCGAGCAGAAAGACTTCCACATCTTCGATAACGGGGCGGAGCAGAGCATTCTGCATTTCGATCTGGGCGGCGATCCGCTGACGGTGGTCTTTCTTGCGGAGAGCAGCTCGCGGATTGAAGCGTTGCTTCCGGCGGTGCGGCGGTCGGCATCGGTCTTCACGCAGACGGTGATGGCGCAGACGGGCGAAGCGGCGGTGGTGACTTACGACGACTCGATCGATGTGCTGCGGAGTTTCACGGGCGACACGGAAGCGGTGGAGGATGCGATTCACAAGCTGCCTTTGGGCTCGTCGGGGGCGCGGCTTTACGACGCGATTTCGCAGAGCGTCGCGTTGCTGGCGGCGCAACCGCCACGCGAGCGGCGAATTCTTCTGATCGTCGGCGAAGCGCAGGATGCGGGGAGCCAGAAGAAACTCGGCGAGGCTTTGCGCGAAGCCGAGCTGGCGAACGTGACGATTTATACGATTGGGCTGAGCACTCTCGGAGCGGAATTTCGGAATCCGCCGAAGCCCTATACGCCGACGGAGATCGGGCCGCCGGGAACTTTTCCTGTGCCGACGCCACCGGGTGTGCCGCAGACGCCGCAGACGGAATCGCAGGTGTACGGGAATATCGACATGCTGTCGCTGGCCATCTGGGTGGTGAAGCATGCGTCGAACGCGGTGAAAAATCACGCGCTGGAAGTGGCGACCGAGGCTACCGGCGGAGTGCATTACGCGACGATGAAAGATCGCACCATCGAGAAGGCTATGGATGAAATCGGGGCGGAGCTTCACGCGCAGTACACGCTGGGATATAAGCCGCCGGGGGATGAGCCTTCGGGTTTTCACGAGATCAAGGTGACGGTGACGCGGCCCGGAGTGCGTGTGCGGACGCGGCCGGGGTATTACTTGCCTCCCGCGCCCGCAAAATAAATGTGGAGCGGAAGAGATTGCGCGGCGACCTTTCGAGGGTCTTTACGATGCCTCCAAAACCGTTGAAAGTGGCTACCGAGGCTTCTGCGAGGGTGCAATTTTGTCTCGGTTAGAAATGGGCTCCGTGCTTTATTTTCAGCGAGTTACGGCGATTTCTAATCATTTCCGTGTATCGATTAGAAAATCGCTCGCAGGCCTGCTGGCTGGCGTGTTTTTCTTGTTGCGTGGCGCAAGTGATCATTGTCAATTTCCCACGGAAGGCTAGCAGGAATTGGCGGCGAAACCTATTGTACGGATTGCGGAAGTGCCTAGAAAGCTGAGGCGAACATTTTCCTTACACGGAACCATAGGACCGGGGTTACAAAGGACTTGTCAGATTGGTTTGAGGGCCGGAGAATACGGCTGGCTCAGCGGGGGAGAAAGCTCACGTGAAGATCGAAATTTATGGGCAAGCGTACAACGTGCAGGCCGACGAGAATGAGGCGTACCTGAAGGAACTAGCGGCGTACGTGGATGCAAAGATGCGGACGGTGGCCGAGGCGACGCGTACCGTGGATTCAGTTCGCGTGGCGGTGCTGGCGGCGCTGAACATCGCCGACGAGTTGCACACTATTCGACGGCGGCAAGATGCCATTGATGGACCGCTGCAGAAACGCGTGGAAAAGTGCGTGGCGATGGTGGAAAAGGCGCTGGAACAGTCCGCGTGATGCCAGTCACAATAGGGTGTCGCTCCGAACACAACGCTTTGCGGGTTCCGGCATCTTATGTAGACTAAAGGTCTTGGGGCCTCGGATTTGAGCCTGCTGTGAATCTGATTCCCGAACGACGGCAATTTCGACATGTCGTAATGGCGCTGGCTCTTGCCGGCCTGCTGATTATTAGCGGCACGCTTGGCAGCGTCTGGCATACCCATAGCTCGGGCGACGAGCGGGCTTGCCCGGTCTGCCACTACAGCCACCAAGCTGTTGAGAAGCCGCTGGCGGGGCATCGTCTTCCTGTGTTGGCGCCCGTTGGTCGCAATATTGATGCGGTTTTGCCGGCGTTCGAACCGACTCCTGATATCCACCGAATTCCTGCACGCGCGCCTCCTATTGCTTAAAACTTCCTGCTTGAGCCCTGCGCCGATCCCGGCGCGTTGATTCACTTTTCCAACTGCTTTCGAAAGTGGCGGTTCTATGTGGATTCGATTGAGTAGTTTTCTGGCTTTGTCGACGCTGATTTGCTGCGCGGGAGCGATTCCGGCGCTGGGCCAGACGCAGGGGCCGGTGCGGATCACCCTCGATGACGCCGTGAAGATGGCGCTCGAGCACAATCACACGCTGCAGGCCGAGCGCTCGACGATTCTGCAAGCGCAGGCCGAAGAGACCACCGCGAATCTGCGGCCCAATCCAACGCTAGCGTGGGACGCGCAATTCCTGCCGCTGTTTCAGCCGACACAGGCGGGGTCAAATTACTTTGACCAGAATGCGCAATTCGATGTCGGGCTGAGCTATCTCTTCGAGATCGGACGAAAGCGGCAGCACCGGCTGCAAGCGGCGTTGGACGTTACGGCGCAGACGAAATCGCAAGTGTCGGATAACGAGCGGGCGCTGATGTTTTTGGTGGCATCGGATTTTGTGAGCGTGCAGCTCGCGGAAGCGACTTTGTCGTTGGCCGAGCAGGATGTGAAAAGCTTTCAGAATACGGTGGACATCAGCGAAGCCCGTCTGAAGGCGGGCGACATGAGCGAAGGGGACTATCTCAAGATCAAGCTGCAGCTTCTTCAATTTCAGACGGATTATTCGCAGGCGCAATTGGCGAAAGTGCAGGCGCTGATTTCGCTGCGGCAGCAGCTCGGGTTTGAATCCGTGCCCGCGGATTACGACGTCGCCGGGGAGCTCGATTACCAGCCGGTGCAGACGAAGCGCGAGGATCTGGAAGCGTTGGCGCTGCGGCAGCGGCCGGATTTGCGGGCGGCGCAACAGGGAGTGACCGCGGCGCAGAGCCAATACGAAGTGCAGAAGTCCATCGGCAAACAAGACCTGACCGCCGGTGCGGATTACTCGCATACCGCGGGCGCCAGTTCGGTCTCTATGTTTTTCAGCATCCCGCTGCCGATATTCAACCGCAATCAGGGAGAAATCGCGCGGACGCGGTACGCCATCGGGCAAGCGCAGGAGACAGAGAAGGCGGCACAGGAGCAGGTGCTGAGCGATGTGGTGAATGCCTACGAAAGCGTGCAGACGAACGACGTGGTCATCAAGCTGTATCGCTCGGGGTATCTGGATGCGGCGAAGGAATCGCGGGACATCAGCGAATATGCCTACAAGCGCGGGGCGGCGAGCCTGCTCGATTTTCTGGATGCCGAGAGAAGTTATCGCTCGACGCAGCTCGCCTACCTGCAGTCTCTCGCGTCTTACCAGACGGCGCTGGAGCAGTTGCGCGAGGCGGTGGGCACAAGGAATCTGCCATGAATAAAGAACTAAATTATTGCGGCTTGGGATGGAGGCGCGGCGCGGCTGCGGGATTCGGGTTGGCGCTCGTTCTCGCGCTGGGCGGCTGCAGCAGCGATCGCATTGAGAAAGCCGATCAGATGACTTCGTATTCGGCGTCGGCCTCAAAGACGGCGACGCCGCAGCTTTTTTCGATTCCGGAGGAGCAGCTTTCACACGTGCAGGTGGTGACGGTTGAGCCGTCGCAGTTCGTGCGCACGCTGAGGTTTTCGGGGGCGGTGGCTTACAACGCGTTTCGCACTACGCCGGTGATCACGCAGGTGGGCGGGCCGGTGAGCCGGATTTTGGTGGTGCCGGGCGAGCGCGTGAAGCAAGGGCAGCCGCTGCTGGAGGTGAGCAGCCCGGATTATTCTCAATTGCGGGCGACTTATTTGAAAGCGCGGGATACGTATCGCGTGGCGGACAAGAATTACGCGCGGGCGCAGGACCTTTATGCGCACAACGCCATCGCCGAGCGCGATTTGCTGCAGGCGGAATCGGATCGCAACCAGGCGCACGCGGACCTAGAATCGGCGGAGCAATCTTTGCGCATCCTGGGAATTCCTAAGCCGGAGAGTACGGAGCAGGCCACGCCGCTTTCGGAAATTCCGCTGCTTGCGCCGATTGGCGGCGAAGTGGTCGACAGGCTTGTTTCGCCCGGGCAGGTGATTCAGGCGGGTGCGACGCAGGCGTTCACGATTTCGGATATGAGCACGGTGTGGGTGCTGGCGAACGTGTTTCAGAGCGATCTGGCTAGCGTGAAGGTGGGGGATGCGGTGACGGTGCAGATGGACGCTTACCCGGATAAGTTCAGCGGAAAGATTTCTTACATTACCGCGGCGCTTGATCCGAATACGCGGACGCTGCAGGCGCGCATCGTGGTGGAAAATCCCGGAGAAAAATTGAAGAAGGATATGTACGTGACTTGCGCGGTTACGGCGGGGGCGGTGAAGAACGCTTTGACCGTGCCGGATGCGGCGATTTTACGCGATGAGGAGAATGAGCCGTTTGTTTACATGGCGACGGGATCGAACCAGTTTGCAAAGCACAACGTGGAGATTGGGGATAGCCGCGATGGGCGGACACAGATTCGGAGTGGGTTGAATGTGGGGGATCGCGTGGTGGGGGATGGGAGTTTGTTTTTGCAGTTTGCGAATTCTTTGCAGAGGTGAGGGAAGGGCGGCAGAGAGGAAGAGGCAAGAAATTTCAAATTTGAAATTTTAGATTTGAAATCAAAGACGGAGAGGGACCGAAAACCGGGCGGGACTAAAAGGCAGGCCCGCCCCTACGACACCATGATTCATCGGATTGTCCAATTCGCGCTTAACCAGAGATTTTTGGTGCTGATGCTTACGCTATTTGTGGTGGTGGCGGGTAGCGTGTCGTTTCAGCGCATGCCTGTGGATGCTTATCCGGATCTTTCGCCACCGCAGGTGGAATTGATTACGCAGTGGCCGGGGCACGCTTCGGAGGAAGTGGAGCGGTTGGTTACCTTGCCGCTGGAGTTGGCGATGAGCGCTACGCCGAAGATGGAAGTGCAGCGCTCGATATCGCTATACGGGCTTTCGGATTTGCGGCTCACGTTTGAGGAAGAGACGGACGATTACTTCGCGCGGCAAGTGGTTTTTCAGCGCATCGCGGATGCGCAACTGCCTGCGGGCGTGACGCCTTCGATGGCGCCACTTTTCAGCCCTAGCGGGCTGGTCTATCGCTACGTGCTCGAAAGCCCGGACCGCTCGCCGCAGGAACTGAAAATTTTCGAGGATTGGGTGGTGGAGCGGGCATACCGGCAGGTGCCAGGCGTCGCCGATGATTCGGGGTTCGGCGGAACTACGATGCAGTACCAGGTGCTGCTCGATCCGGCGCGGATTTTTGCCTACCACATCACCGTGCCGATGGTGGTGCAGCAGCTCACGGCGAACAACGCGAATACAGGCGGCGGATTTTATTCGCAGGGCGGGCAGTTTTATTACGTGCGCGGGCTGGGGTTGGTGAAGGACACGCACGACATCGAGAACATTCTGGCAGGAACTACGAACGGCGTTCCGGTGCGCATTCGCGACGTGGGCCGCGTGGCCATCGGATATGCGCCGCGGTTGGGCGAATTCGGATTCGACAATCGCGACGGCGGCAAGGTCAACTCGAACGACGATGCCGTCGAAGGCGTCATTCTGATGCGGCGCGGCGAGCAGACGCAGACCGTGCTGAAGGGCGTAGAGGCGAAGACTAACGAGCTGAATACCTTGACGCTGCCGCAGGACGTGAAGGTGCGGCCGTATTACGACCGCAGCGACCTGGTGCAACTGACGACGGATACGGTGGAAGCGAATTTGCTGCGCGGGATGGTGCTGGTGCTGATCGTGCTGATGTTTTTTCTGGTCAGCGCGCGCGCGGCGATCATCGTGGCGCTGACGATTCCGATCAGCTTGCTTTTCGCGTTCGTTTTTCTGCACGCGCACGACGTGGCGGCCAATCTGCTTTCGATCGGGGCGATTGATTTCGGAATCATTATTGATGGCACGCTGGTGATGGTGGAGAACGTTTATCGCGAGCTGGGAAATCGCGCGGGGCAGGATTACAAGCTGAACGACGTGATTCTGGCGGCGGCGCGCGACGTGGACCGGCCGATTTTTTATTCGGTGGCGGTAATTATCGCGGGGTACATCCCGATTTATGCGTTGAGCGGGCCGGCGGGGAAACTTTTCCATCCGATGGCGGATACGATGTCGTTTGCGCTGCTGGGCGCGCTGATTTTGACGCTGACGTTTGTGCCGGTGCTGTGCTCGTACTGGTTCGGGAGCGGCGTGCATGAAAAGGAGAACCGGCCGTTCGAATGGATGAAGCGGACGTATGCCAAGCGCCTGGACTGGTGCCTCGATCATCCGAAGATGACGATGTTTGTCGCGACGTTGATTTTTGGCGCGTCGCTGATTCTGGTGCCGTTTATCGGCGGCGAGTTCATGCCGCATTTGGATGAGGGAGCGCTGTGGATTCGCGCGACGCTGCCGTACACGATTTCGTTCGAAGAGGCGAGCAAGTTCTCGCCGCAGATTCGAACTTTGCTGATGGCGTACCCGCAGGTGACCGAAGTGGGCAGCGAGTTGGGGCGGCCTGACGATGGAACCGATCCTACGGGCTTTTTCAATGATGAGTTCTATGTGGGCTTACGGCCGTACGATGATCCGGCGTGGAAAAAGGGGCCGGTGCATACCAAGGCGGAATTGATCGAGGCGCTGCAGAAGCAGCTCGAGGCTTATCCCGGGGTGATTTTCAATTACACGCAGCCGGCTGAGGATGCGGTGGATGAGGCGTTGACGGGATTGAAGAGCGCGCTGGCGGTGAAAATTTTCGGGCCGGATTTGAATGTGCTGGAATCGAAGGCGCTGGAGATCAAGCGAACGCTGCAGAATGTTCCGGGGTTTACGGAGCTTACCGTGGTGCGCGAGCTTGGGCAGCCGAGCTTGCTGATTGACGTGGACCGCGAGAAGGTGGCGCGCTACGGAATCAATGTTGCCGACGTCGAGGCGATTATTCAGGCGGCCGTGGGCGGGCAGGCCGCGACACAGGTAATTCAGGGCGAGAAGGTTTTCGATCTCGTGGTGCGCATGGAGCAGCAGTTCCGCGAAAGCCCGCAGGAGATCGGCAATCTGCTGGTGGGGACGCCGGCGGGGCAGCAGATTCCGTTGCGGCAGTTGGCGGACATTCGCGAGGGCAACGGGGCTTCGTTCATCTATCGCGAGAATGGCTCTCGCTACATCGGCGTGCAATATAGCGTGGAGGGGCGCGACCTGGAGCGCGCGGTGGTGGCCGGACAGAAGGCGACGCGGGCGATTGCGCGATCGCTGCCGCCGGGGTATCGCGTCGAGTGGGGCGGGGAGTACAGCGAGCTTGTGGAGGCGAAGCGGCAGCTGACGATCATCGGGCCGCTGGCGTTGCTGCTGATTTTTCTGATCTTGTTCGCGCTGTACGGCAACTTCAAGTTTCCGGTAACGATTGCGATTGGCGTGGTGATGACGGAGCCCGTGGGCGCGCTGATTGGGCTGAAACTGACGCATACGCCATTCAGCGTTTCGTCGGTGCTGGGGTTGCTGGCGCTGATGGGCGTGTCCGTTGAGACGGCCGTGATTCTCGTGTCGTACATCAACAAATTGCGGCTGGAGAGCGGGCTGGGGATTCGTGAGGCGACGCGCGAAGCGTCGTTGCTGCGACTGCGGCCGATCATGATGACGGCGCTGGTGGCGTGTCTCGGGCTGCTGCCTGCGGCGATTTCTACCGGGATTGGTTCGGACACGCAGAAGCCGTTTGCGATCGTGATTGTGGCGGGGTTGATTTCGCGATTGTTTCTGGGATTCTTTGTGAATCCGGTGCTCTATGAAATGGTGGCGCACGACGGCGATGTTTTGCAGGTTTAGGAGATATGTCCGGGTGTGCCTTTGGATCGCATGTTGAGCTATAGATGAATCAGCGGCCAAATTCGAGGCAGCGCAAGTTACAGGTCCTGATCGTCTGCCTGGCCGTCTTCGCGTTGCTGTTCATGGCGACCGAGTCAACCCTCGCGCACCATCACGCGGCTGCGGTTGCGCATGCAAAGACTGCTACGGTGGTCAAGCTGCCGAGTTTGATTCCGGTGGCGCACGGAGTGCGATGCGAAGTTCGCACGCCCGAGCTTGAGCTGTTGGCTTCCGACCATTCCTCCCGCGCTCCTCCCTCTGCCTAACCTCAAAAAACTCAACTGAAGATCGCTCACTGGCGGCATCACGCGCCAGCGCCCTCGCTCATTTGGAGATGGATCGTTTCCACGAGCGGCGGCGACTCCACGATCTACCACCACATACCGCCCCAGGCAGGGGTTTGGAGGAAAAATGCGAAAGTTCTACAGCTATTTGTTGCTTGTATTGTTGGCGTCAGGCGCCGGGCTCTTTTCCATCGCCGCTCGAGCGCAAACGGGAAATTCCGGATCGATTCAAGGGACGGTGAAAGATCCATCGGGCGGCGCAGTCGTAATTGCGACGGTGGAAATCACCAATCCAGTGAGCAGTTATACGCGCAGCGTCACGACCGAGGCTGATGGATCGTTCCGGTTCACGAACGTGCCATTCAATCCGTATCACCTGGTGGTGACGGCGGCGGGATTTGCCGGCTACACGCAGGATGTGGATGTGCGCTCGACGGTGCCGGCGGTTGTGGACATTTCGTTGAAGATTGCCACGACTTCTTCGAGCGTGACCGTGGAGGCGAACGGCGGGGATCTTATCGAGACGGACTCGACGGCGCATACGGACGTGGATCGAGGGCTGTTCGATACGCTGCCGCTCGAGAGTCAATCGTCATCGCTGAGTTCGCTGGTGACGCTGGCGTCGCCGGGTATTTCGGCGGATTCGAATGGGCTGTTTCATGGATTCGGGGATCACGCGTCGAATTCTTTTTCGGTGGACGACCAGCCGATCACCGACCAGCAGAGCAAGATTTTTTCGAATCAGATTCCGGTGGACTCGGTGCAGTCGTTGGAGGTGATTCAGGGTGCACCGCCGGCTGAATATGGAGACAAGACGAGCGTGGTGATTGTGGTGACTACGCGTTCGGGGCTGGGAGTGACGCAGCCGCACGGCGAAGTGACGTCGTCTTACGGAAATTTCGGGACGGCCAACGCCGGGTTCAACTTTTCTTACGGCGGGAAGTCCTGGGGCAATTTTATTTCTGCGAACGGGATGAAAACCGGGCGGTTTCTGGACGGGCCGGAGTTTGTGGTGATGCACGACAAAGGCAACCAGGGGAATTTCTTCGACCGCGTGGATTACAAGCCTTCGCAGGCGGACACCATCAGCTTCAATTTTGGATTTACGCGCTCGTGGTTTCAAACGCCGGATTCATTCGATGCTGAGAATGCGACGGCGTGGAATGGGCTCGTCGTGGCTAACGGCGGACTCGGACCTGATGGTTTGCCGGTCGGAGCGCAGGATCAGCGGTCGAAGATCCGGACATTTAATATTGCGCCGACTTGGACGCATCTGATCAATGCCGAGACTGTGTTTACGCTCGGCGGGTTTGCGCGGCAGGATCAGTACAACTATTACGGCAGCGACAATCCTTTTGCCGATTTTACGCCCGATCTGCAGTTCCAGACGGTGGGACAGAGCCGGCGGTTGACGAATGTGGGGGCGCATTCGGCGCTGTCGTACGTGCGGGGCATCCACAACATAAAGGCGGGAGTCCTCTACGAGCATACGTTTCTCACCGAGGGCGATAATTTGGGAATCGTCGATCCGACGTTTAACGCGGTCTGTTTGAATGCTGACGGCAGCGCGAACACTGATCCTTTGCTGACAGATCAGGCGCAATGCGTGGGGACTTTGCAGCCGAATACGGGGCAGGGCTCGGTTTCGCCGTTTAATCCGTTGCTGGCGTGTCTTGACTTGACGCGTACGGCGCCGCTGCCGGTTTCCGACGGTTGCTCGACAGCGACGGGCGCCATTTTCAAGTTTCCCGGGCATACGGATGTGAAGGAGTTGGCGCTTTACGTCCAGGATGCGATTAGTTTGAAGAACTGGACGTTCAACATCGGGATTCGCGGGGATCTCTACAACGGGATTACCAGCACGCGGCAAGCGGAGCCTCGAGTGGGAGCTGCTTACAACATCAAGAAAACGAACACCGTGCTGCGCGTTTCCTATGCACGGACGCTCGAGACGCCGTTCAACGAAAATCTGGTGCTGGCGAGTGAAGGTTGCAACAACGCGGTGATCAATGCGCTGATGTCGGTCACGGAGGGATTTCCTTGCCTGACGGCGCCGCTCAGCCCTGGCACGCGCAATGAGTTTCATGCCGGGCTGCAGCAGGCGTTTGGGAAATATCTTGTGGTGGACGGCGAATATATTTGGAAGTACACGAACAAGGCTTACGACTTCAGCGTGCTGGGGAATACGCCGATCACTTTCCCGATCGAGTGGGATCATTCGAAGATTCCGGGGTACGCGGTGCGGGCGACGGTGCCGAATCTGCGCGGCTTCACGGCGTTCGTGGTGTTCTCCCATGTGGCGGCGCGTTTTTTCACGCCACAGGTGAGCGGGATCGGGGCTACGCCTTCGGGCAGCTCGGTCTTCCGCATCGATCATGACGAAAATTTCAATATGACGGCGCACTTGCAATACCAGCCGTGGAAGACTGGGCCGTGGTTCGGATTCAACTGGCGCTATGACAGCGGGCTGGTGGCTGGGCCGGTGCCTTGCGCGGGAGGAAATTGCAATAACGGGCCGGTCGGGGATGTCAGTACCGTGGACGTGAGCGGATTGACGCCGGATCAGCAATTCGAGGCGGGGCTTTTCTGCGGCAGCGTGCGCGCGACGCCGACCACGCCGATCAGTTCCTCGGGGCTGTGTCCGGCTTCGCTGTATGGGTCCACGCTCATCAAGATTCCGGCGGCGGGGACTGAAGATGACGATCACAATCCGCCGCGGATCGCGCCGCGGAGTTTGTTTGATGCGGCGGTGGGCGACGACAATCTTTTTCGCGGAGATCGGTACAAGTGGAGCTTGCGGTTGACGGCGATCAACGTGACCAACAAATATGCGCTGTACAACTTCCTCTCCACGTTCAGCGGGACGCACTACGTTACGCCGCGCTCCTATTCCGCGGAGCTTGGCTTCCACTTCTAATTCTTCTGTTGTAGCTCTGCGGTGGCCGGCAGGGGCGCAGCAAGCGGCGCCCCTACGGTCCCGTGGAGGGTTTAGCCGCAGCGATTAGACTGCTCCTGGTGACATTTCCATCGGTGTGGGCGAATTTGTACTTGACACTAATTTACAGGTAGCCTACCCTCGGCTACTTGAAAATGATTATCAACTAGGAGGGTGTGTGCGGTTTGCCTGGATTCGCTGCGTGTTGTGGCTTTCCGCCCTGAGCGTGGCAGGAGCAACTGTGGCACCCTCGGCCAGCGCGCAAGAGCCTCCGTATTTTGTGGCTTATGGCCAGGCGATGGAGGAGCCCGGAAATCTGGAGATCAATTTCAACGTGACCTACGGGACGCAGCGCGGCGGAAACGACTACATTGCTTATTGGACGGAATTCGAATACGGGGCGACGGGCTGGTGGACTACGGAGTTCTATCTCGACGGGCAATCCACGTTTCACGACAGCTCGGTCTTTACTGGTTTCCGCTGGGAGAACCGCTTCCATCCGCTGATGAAGCAGCATTGGATCAACCCGGTGCTGTACGTCGAGTACGAGAACACCACGGAAGCCGACAAGACGATGAAGGAAGTGGTGGGATTCGACGGGCAGGACGACTTCGTTCCGCGCAATGCAGAGCTGAATGGAACCGATCACGAGCTGGAGACAAAAATCATTCTGGGGAGCAATTTCAAGGGTTGGGACGTGTCCGAGAATTTCATCGGTGAGAAGAATCTGGGACACGAGCCGTGGGAATTTGGCTACGCGGTGGGAGCGAGCCGGCCGCTGCGCCTCGCGGCCACACCGCGGGCGTGCACATTCTGCCGCGAGAATTTTGTGGCGGGCGCGGAGATGTACGGCGGCCTGGGCACGGTCTCAAATTTCACGCTGAACGGGACGTCGCATTATTTCGCGCCGATACTCGCATGGCAGTTGCCCAGCGGTTGGAATCTGCGAATTTCACCTACATTCGGGCTGACCGATGCGAGCCATCGGTTTATGTTGCGCTTTGGCGCTTCCTATGAATTCGCCGAGCTGGGGCGAAAGTTGAGGAGCTTGTTCCGATGAGAAACTTTGGATTTTGCGGCGCGATTCTGATGGTGACGGCTTCCGTGGCGCTCGCCGCCGGCTCTGGCGGCGCGCACGGGAAAGCGGCCGACGTGACGGCACAGTCGGAGCCGAACGCAAAGGAGCAGATGTACATCGGCCGCGAGGATCAGATTCGCGCGGGCGAAAAGCTCTTTCGGCAGCACTGCGCAGAATGTCACGGCGCCGATGGACACGGAATCGGCAAAGCAGCGAATCTGCAATCACCGCATGTGCAGGCGAAATCGCCGGCGGAATTGGTAGAGTTTCTGCGCAATGGAAATTTGTGGAAGGGGATGCCGTCGTGGGCGGGGATGCCGGAGGAACGGCGATGGCAGATTGTGGCTTACATTAAGACTTTGCGGGCGCAATAGAAACTAGGCCGCAATTTGTCAATGCGAGGCCGAAAACCCAGAGCCAAACCGGGCCGGTGGTGAACCCCGGCCCCTACGATCTTGTTGGTGCGCCAACGATGTGAATTCGGGTATTGGTATCCGGGCCGCGCATCACGCGAATTTGTCAGCTTTTGCCGAGAGCTTTGAGCAGCTTCTGGCGCGAGGCTTCGACTTCGGTGCGGGCGTCGTTCACTTTGGTGAGCGTCGGAGTCGTCTCGCGAAAGTAGGGGTGTAGCGTGCTGACGCGCGCCTGGATGGCTAGCATGCGCTCGCTGGCCTGCGCGGTAGAAAGATGCGTCGCCGCTTCGGCATCCGAGAAGAGCGCGCGGACATCGGCGATGTTTTTTGCAGCGGGCGGGTCTTGCATATCTGCGAATGCCATCCAGTAGCGCAACGCGGCGTTGCGGGTTTCGGGTGGCTGCGCGGATTTCGCCTGAGCGCGCGCAGGTGTGGGCGCGGCGACCAAAATCGCCAGAACTAGGATTTTTAGTAATTCTCGACGCATCGTTTTCTCCTCTTATTCTTTCGCCAGCACGCGAAGCATGCTGTCTTTGCGGTCGAAGCGCGGGAGGCTGCGCCGCGCCATTTCGTCCATTTCACGATCGAAATCAGGGCTGCCTTCCAGAGCTGCTCGAGTGAGAGCGAATGTGGACATAGGCTGCTGATTCGGGGTGGCATCTGTGACGCTCAGTGCAGGCGGCTGGCCGTTGGTGTGACTGTTCTGAATGAGGTGCCGGCCGATCCAGAACGACGCGCCTCCCACGGCTAGAATCAGAGCGGCAGCAGCGGAGAGACCGGGCCATGACTGCCATGTGCTCTTGGCCTGCGGGAGAGGACGTGGGCGGCGCGGCTCGAACTCGCTTAGGAACGCTTCGAATCTGTGGTCATCGTCGTTCATACGTTGACCTCATCCATTGATCGGCTTGCGGGGCTCCACCGTTTGCTGAAAAAGCCGAAAGCTCTGTGTGAGAAGTGGGGAGTCCGCGGTTGGGCCGAGCGTTGATTTTACGGAGCGATCGACGGAGGGCGCAGCAAGCGGCGCCCCTACGAAAGAAAAGGCAAGAGATGAGGCTTGCGCGGCGAGTTGTCACGTACTCTCCAGAGCCACGGCTTAATGAGTTCATCTCTCCACTAGCCTTTCAATCTGGCGCGTAGTTTTTCGAGGGCGTAGCGGTAGCGCGAGGCTACTGTGTTTAGTGGCACGCCGGTTGCCTCCGCGACTTCCCCCAGCGTCATGCCGCTCCAGATGCGCATGACCACCGCTTCTCGCTGCTCTGCGGGCAATTCTGCCAGGGCGTTTTGCAACGCGAGTGCGGATTCACGATCGCCGCCGCGATGCACGAACCAGGCTTCGTGGTCCGGCAGCGGGGCTTCGCGCGAGAGATCGCGGTGCTGATTCAGCGCCGCATTTTTCACCGCGCGATAGAGATAGGCGGCTGGAGCTTCCCGCACGTTTTGGGCGTGTCCGCAGGAGGTTCAGGAAGACGCCGTGCACCAGGTCTTCGGCTGCGCTTGCATCCGCGACAAATCCGCGCGCGAAGAGCAGCAGCGGGGCGCCGTGCCGATCGTAAAGCTGCTTCACGTCGTTTGCGCTAAGCTTCCGCTCTGGCAAGCTGGCGTCCCATCGAGTCGCCTTCTCACTCAGTAAGACACGCGAGCGGCTCGGATTTGTCTAATTGTCGCTACATTCCTGCCGGACCACTAGCCCAGCGACCAACAGCGTCGCGGGCGGAGCGCGACGGAGGCAAGTGGCCATTGTTTTCGCAGGGGTTACGCCCGCGGGCGGAGCGAGCCCCGCCCCTACGGCGGAAAAATTCAACCACCGGGGAGGATGTCGACAGAGCCAAATGCGTTCACGTAGAGCGCAGGTTACAACTACGCGGGCGGGGGCGCAGCGGGGCGCGAATGATTCCTGCTACAATAAAACGTGGAGGCGGCCTGCGACGCAGGTGCCGGTGTGACGGCCTATTTGAACCAACACTGGATCCCCGGGAGCCCCCGTCGTCCTGCCGTTGCGCATGTCCTCGCCGGCTCCGCCGGTTCGGAAAGCCTGAAAGCAGGCGCAGGGCACCCACTTATTCGTGGGGTTCAGGGTCTAGCACTGCACGGCGAAGTGGACTTCCTCCGTTCAATTTCAAATTTCAAGATTGAAACGGTTCTGTTGACATCCTGCCCATTGACGAGGCCGGTGGAATACATAAACAGCCCGATCCGGTTGCGCGGAGGCAAATAGCCGACGTTTCCGTAGGAGTTACGCCCGCGGGCGCAGCAAGCGGCGCCCCAACCGCGGAGAAATTCAACCACCGCGGAGGAAGTCAACGGAGCCGATTGAAAATTCAAATGTAGAGATTTGCCGACAGCGGCGTGCGCCGAGTGGCGAATTTTTGAATGTAAGGTGATATGCGAATTCTGTTTGTTGGCGACATTGTGGGATCGCCGGGGCGGCAGGTGGTTCACGACCATTTAGCCGATGTCGTGTCGCAGCAGCGCGTGGATTTGTGCATCGCTAACGGCGAGAACTCCGCTTCCGGGTTCGGTATCACGCCGCGGCTCGCAGACGAGCTGCTGGGATCTGGTGTTGAGGTTTTGACGGGCGGCAATCACATCTGGGATCGCAAGGAAATTCTTGAGTACTTCCCGCACCAGCCGCGCCTCTTGCGGCCGGCGAATTTCCCGAATGGCTCGCCCGGTGGCGGGCTTTACATGGGAACCGCGAAGAACGGCGTGCCTTTTGCGGTGCTTAATCTGCAGGGGCGCACGTTCATGACGCCGATTGACTGCCCGTTCCGCGGAGCGGAGCGCGAATTGGCGAAGATTCCTGCGACGACGAAAGTGATCTTCGTGGACATGCACGCGGAAGCGACTTCGGAGAAGCAGGCGATGGGCTGGTTTCTGGACGGCAAGGTCTCCGTCGTTGTGGGCACGCATACGCATGTGGCGACCGCCGACGAACGAGTGCTGCCCGGCGGCACGGCTTACATCACGGATGTCGGCATGACTGGCCCGCACGATTCCGTGATCGGCATGGACAAGGCCGGGATCATTCAGCGATTTCTCGACGGGTTGCCCGCGCGATTTACGGTGAGCGAGCGCGATGTTCGGATGAACACGGTGCTGATTGACGTGGATGAATCGACCGGGCACGCGCGGTCGATTGAGCGGCTTGTCTTTCGCGCGGATTGAATCCGTGTCATACCGGGCAACGCCTCTTGTTGGCGCCGCATCTTTGGTGCTTGCAGCCGCTACAATTTGAATCCCATGAAACTCCGGCTCACGTCCGCCATCGCTGTTTTTGTCGCCGCCCTCGCTGCACTTGCGGGTGCTGCGACGTTTTTTGAAGCGCGGGCGCAAGAGTTGGATTTTGAGTTGACGGCTACGGCGCGCGTGCTCCCGGATGTCGGCCCTGGCTTGCAAGCGATTCGACGCGATGCTGCCGGGCGCTACTACGCGCTCACGGCGCCGGGCGCCTCGGTGATGGTGTTTGCGCCGGGCGGAAGGTTCGTCGGCAAGATACCTTCCTCGCCGACGAAAGAGACTGCGATTAGTTACGGTGCGGATCTGGATGTGGACGCGGCCGGGCAGATTTACGTGGCGGACCGCGGCGCGAATCTGATTCGCGTCTTCGGCAATATCGAAACCGGGGGCCAGGATGTGGCGGAGATTCCGGTGAATTCGCCGATCTCCGTTGCAGCGCTCACGGGCGGAGAGATTGCGATCACCAGCGTGCATGAGAGGCACCTGGTTCAGATTCTGGATCTTCGCGGCAAACTCGTCCGCGAATTCGGCGACCTCGCCAATCTGGCCGATCATCTGGCGCTCAATCGATATCTGAACGGCGGGCGCGTGATTACCGATCGCGAGAGCCATCTCTATCTCGCGTTCACGCATTACCCGGAGCCGACGGTGCGCCGCTACGACCGCTTCGGATACTCCACGCTGGAGATTGCGCTCAACACGCTGGAATTCGCGCCGGTGGCCACGGCCAAGCGCCGCGTGATATGGGAGCAGGATCAGAAGAGCGCTGCGGCGGATTTGAAGCCGGTGGTGAATGCCATCGGCGTGGACCCGGCTTCAGGAGACATCTGGATCGCCGTCAGCGACGAATTGGTGCACTACGATAAGGATGGCAATCGTAAAGGAACCACGTATCGAACGTTTTCTCCCGAAGGCGCGCGTGTTGAACCCGTATCAATTCTCGTTGAGCCCGATCGGCTGCTGCTTGCTGCCGATCCGGTCGGCGTTTTTGCCTTTGCGCGACCAGACAAGATGTCCGGCAATGCGGAAGAGAAAGCGGCTGAAAAGTCCGAGAGCAAGCCTGCGCAGAAGCCTGCGGTGCCCTCACAGAAACCGTAGTGTCAAGCGCCTGTGCAATTCACCAAGGCTAGTTTTTTGCGCACCGCCGCTTGTTTTCTCAACAAACGTTGAAAAAATTGGGCATTTTCTCCCGATTTGGCGCTGTGGATATCCTGTGAATTCTGTGTGAAAGCTGTGGGTGGCCTTCGCTCAATTTTCTCTTGCCCTTAACCGTTCTTTTATGCACAATCCCGCCTCGCATTAGGGACGTCGTTCGGAGCCATGCACTCCTCGGGTGAATACGGTCTTGGGGACCTAACCGCTCCTCTGTATTGAAAGCGATTGTGATATCGCTCCCGCACGGCTGCGGGATATCCACAACATTTCCACACCTGTGGGAATGTCCGGAAGGGTTGGCGTCGGTATGAATCAGTGGGATCGGATCCTGCACCATGTGGAGCGCCGGGTAAACCCACACAGTTTTAACACCTGGTTTCGTCCTACGCGGCTGGAAAGCGCGGATGAGGGGCGCATCGTGGTGCGCGTGCCCACCCGGTTGTTCCGCAAGCGGTTGACGGAAACTTACGGGCAGATTCTGCAAGGCGTCCTGGTCGAAGTGGGGCTTGAGAACACGCGGATTGAGTACATCTGCGTGGAACAGGACGCGGCGGAGGGGATTCCGTCCAGCCAGGCGCGGCTGGATTTCGACTCCGTCAGCCACCAACTCAATCCTCGGTATACTTTTGAGACTTTTATTGTCGGCGCGTCGAACCAGTTTGCGCACGCCGCCGCTCAGGCCGTCGCCGAACAGCCTTCGAAGTCCTATAACCCGCTTTTTCTCTATGGCGGAGTGGGATTGGGCAAGACGCACTTGATGCAGGCGATCGGGCACTCGATCAAGAAGCGCAATCCGGCGATTCGGCTCACCTACGTCAGCGCTGAGAAGTTCACGAATGAAGTGATTGCCTCGCTGCGCTTCGATCGCATGAGCAGCTTCCGCGATCGCTTCCGCACCATGGACGTGCTCATGGTGGACGACATTCAATTCATCGCCACGCGCGAGCGGACGCAGGAAGAATTCTTCCATACTTTCAACGCGCTTTACGACCAGCAGAAGCAGATCGTGATTTCTTCGGATTGTCCGCCGAAGGAGATTTCGGCGATTGAAGAGCGATTGCGCTCGCGATTCGAGTGGGGCTTGATCGCGGATATTCAGCCGCCTGACCTGGAAACGAAAATTGCGATTCTGCAGAAGAAGGCGGAGAACGAGCGCGTGCGGTTGGCCGATGATGTCGCGGAGTATATCGCACGGTCGATCAAGTCAAATATTCGCGAGCTTGAAGGCGCGCTGATCCGGCTGATCGCATTTGCATCGCTGACCGGGGCTGAGGTGAATCTGGCCACGGCGCAGCAGGTGTTGAAGAACATCATCGAGATTCAGGAAAAGAAAGTCACCATCGAGCAGATTCAGAAGCGCGTGGGCGAGCATTTCGGATTGCGCGCGCAGGATTTGAAGATCCGGTCGAACTCGAAAGTGATCGCGTTCCCGCGCCAAGTGGCGATGTTCCTCGTGAAGCAACTCACTTCGGCATCGCTGCCGGAAATCGGCCGGCAATTTGGCGGCAAGCATCACACGACGGTGCTGCATTCGATCCACAAAATCGAGACATTGCGCCGCGCAGACAAAGATTTGAACAAGACGATCAACAGGCTACTCGACTCATTCGGATGAGATTAGCTCGTGGCGGACCCGCGCGGCGGGCTTTGGCCTGTTGATTCGCTGTGGACGCGCTGTGAATCCCTGGGGCTTCGTGGGCTATGAAGGCGGACTTGGCGGCAGTTCGGCGGCTCTTCCTCGGCGTTCGATTTCCATACACAGCATTGCAAACCACTTAATGCGCTTCCCCTCAGCGGCTTGGCGCGATATCCGCAATTTCCACAGTTGCGGCGACGACGGCGGGGTCTTATCTTTATCCTGAAGGAGAAAAGCTGTAGAGTAGGCACACACTATGAGCGCAACCGGCACGCAAGCCACGAAGGACGCAGCGCGAGGACAGACGGATATGGAATTCAGCGTGAAGAAATACGATCTCGTCGAGGAGCTCGAGTTGACCCAGGGCGTCGTCGAGCGCAAGACGACCATTCCCATTCTGTCGAATATTCTTTTCGAGGCGCACGGCAATCGCCTGTCCATCACCGCCACCGATCTTGAGTTGAGTATCCGGACTTCGTGCGAAGCGAAAGTGAAAAAAGACGGCTCGGGGACGATCCCAGCGAAAAAGCTGCTTGATCTGGTGCGATTGCTGCCGGATGAGGAGATCAAGTTCAAGCTGCTTGATAATCATTGGATTCAGATTAGTTGCGATCGCAAGACTTACAAGATGGTGGGGATGTCGCGCGATAATTTCCCGATTCTGCCGTCGTTCCCGCATGTGCTGGTGAAGATTCCCGCGGCGACTCTGAACGATTTGATCTCGAAGACTACGTTTGCAATTTCGCTCGAGGAATCGCGCTATACGTTGAACGGGGCGCTGTTGGTGCTGAAACCGGATTCGATCACCATGGTGGCCACCGACGGACACCGGTTGGCGATGGTCGAGACTTCGCAGAAATTCGATGGGTTGAGCAGTGAGGTTCGCGTTCTGGTGCCGAAGAAAGCCATGTCTGAGATTTCGCGATTGGTTGGCGGCTCGGGCGATGACGCGGTTGCTGATTTTGCGCAGGACGATAGCCATCTATTCTTCCAGTTTGGCCGTCGCCTACTGACTTCGCGCAAACTCACCGGCCAATTCCCGAATTATGAAGCCGTGCTGCCGCGCGATGCGAACAAGACTGTAGTGCTCGAGCGCAATGAATTGAACGATGCGCTGCGCCGCGTTTCGCAGCTTGCCGACGCGCGTTCCCGCGCAGTGAAGTTCACGCTGGCCAAAGAAGCGATCGAGATTTCCGCCTCGAGTCCCGAATATGGCGAGGCTAAGGAAGCCATCGAAAAAGAATATAAAGGCGAGCCGCTAGCGATCGGCTTCAACGCGCAATACATCCTCGATTTCCTGGCCGCCGCGGCTGACGGCCCCATCGCCTTCGAGCTGAAAGACGAACAATCCGCGGGACAGCTCCGCCCGCTCGCCGACGAAGCCACGCGTTACCGCTACGTCGTAATGCCCATGCGCATTTGAGCGCTTGAGCGGGCCGTACAAACACCAACCCACTCCGCGTCCTTGCTAGAGACAATATGGCTGTGCCCAATTCGACTTTTTGCGCGTAGCCTTGAAGGTAATTCATTTCGAGGGCTTGGCAAATGCGAGGCATCGTTGCATCCATTCACATCGCTCCTGCGGCATCGGCGCCGATGAAGGGCGTTGAATTTGTGCGCGCCGTCCCAGACCGTGGGCTCGAGGGCGATCGATACGCGTCGAGCAGCGGCACTTTCTCGGCCACTGAAGGCGGCGGCCGGCACGTGACGCTGATCGAGAGCGAGGCGGTTGACGCGTTAAACGCGAAGCTTGGAACGCAATTCGGCGCCGGCGAGATGCGCCGGAATATCGTGACGCGCGGCATCGCCCTCAATCATCTCGTTGGCCGGGAATTCACGGTTGGCGACGTGCGATTGGCTGGAATTCGTTTGTGCGAGCCGTGCGAGCATCTCGAGAGCCTCACGGCCAAAGGGCTGATCACCACGATGCTGCACCGCTGCGGCCTGCGCACGGAGATCGTGACCGCGGGCACGATTCGTGTTGCTGATCCGATCGTTATTCCGGATTCGAGCGAGGAGAAAAACAAGACGCTTATCCGGCGCTACTACGACGAAATGTGGAACGCGTGGAAATTCGACGCCGCAAACGATCTTCTGTCGCCTGAAATCATCTTTCGCGGATCGCTCGGGGCTGAGACGCGCGGGCTCGCGGCTTTCTGCGATTACGTGCGGGAAGTGCGTCGCGCGTTTCCCGATTTTCACAACGCGATCGAGGAGATCAGCGCTGAGGGCGATCGCGTTGTCGCGCGCTTGAAATATACCGGGACGCACGAAGGCGAGCTATTCGGCATTGCGCCGACGCATCGCAAAATCGCATACGCCGGCGCAGCATTTTTCCGAATTTCCGCTGAGCGGATTTGCGAAGGATGGGTCCTCGGCGACATTTTCACGCTGCTGAAATCACTCGGCGCGCGGACACTCCCATAAGATTTCGGTAGCCTCGGAATCAGCAGTCAACTTCAGGGGCACCATACCCGTAAATTATTGAAAATAAAGCCCGATATTGCCACGGATCGGCCGGAATCACCTTGAGATATCCGGTGCTTTCGGGTAAAATTTGTGGGTTCGTCGTTGGTCTCGGGATTCCTCCAGACCGGCACTTAAGCGGGGTCAAGCAGCTCGAATTTTAAGCGCCGCTCCGATGCAAATCGGGGCAAACGCCAGGGCGCTGAGCCGTTAGCCCGCCGCGATTCTCCGCAAGGAGAAACTGTCTTCGCCGCGCCCCTCCGGCTCGCCGGGGTGGGGCGGGATGAAGCGAACGATTACCCTTCGAGCCCGCGCTCCATGCAGCTAGCGAGGGCCACAGGGGAAGGCAAGTGTCGAGTTCCTTCGCACGCCTTCCTGCACACGCAACCGAGGAGCTTTTCAATCATGGCTGAAAAGAATGGTGCGGCCGCCAAAGGCCCGGGGCACAAGTACGACGCTACTTCCATCAAAGTGCTCGGTGGGCTGGAGGCGGTGCGTAAGCGTCCGGCGATGTACATCGGGTCGACGGGCGAGCTCGGCTTGCATCATCTCGTCTGGGAAGTGGTGGACAATTCCGTGGACGAAGCGCTGGCCGGCTTCTGCGATGAGATTAATGTGACGGTGCACGACGATAATTCCGTGACTGTCGTCGATAACGGCCGCGGCATTCCGGTCGACATGCACGCCACGGAGAAGAAGCCTGCTGCTGAAGTCGTGATGACCGTGTTGCATGCCGGCGGGAAATTCGATAGCGACACCTACAAAGTTTCGGGCGGATTGCACGGAGTGGGCGTGTCGGTGGTCAATGCGCTTTCGGATTGGCTTGATCTTGAAATTTATCGCGACGGCGAAGTCTGGGAGCAGAGCTACGAGAAGGGCGTTCCGACTTCGAAGCTGAAAGTAACCGGCAAGACGCGCAAGACCGGCACGAAGGTTACATTTCATGCCGACCAATCGATCTTCACGACGGCGAATTATAGCTATGACACTCTTTCGCAACGTCTGCGCGAGCTGGCCTTCCTTAATAAAGGCCTGAAAATCACCCTCGATGATGAACGCAGCAACAAGAAAACTGAATTCCGTTTCACCGGCGGAATCGCCGAATTCGTCAAGCACCTGAATCGCGGCAAAACCACGCTGCACGACTCGCCGATTTATTTCGAAGGCAAGAAAGACAACGTCGAAATCGAAATCGCGGTGCAATACAACGACAGCTACGCCGAAAATGTGTTCGCTTTCGCCAATACCATCAACACTGTGGACGGCGGCACGCATATCTCCGGCTTCCGCTCGGCGCTGACGCGCACGATCAACTATTACGCCAGCTCATTCGGCATGTTGAAAGAGCAGAAGGACGAGATTTCGATTACCGGTGACGACGTGCGAGAAGGCCTCGTGGCCGTCGTCTCGGTGAAGCTGCCGCAGCCGCAATTCGAAGGCCAGACCAAGGGCAAGCTCAATAGCGACATCAAGGGCACCGTCGAGACGATGGTGAACGATCGCCTGGGCGAATACTTCGACAAACATTCCTCCATCGCGCGAAAAATAATCGGCAAGTGCATTGATGCCGCGCGCGCCCGCGAAGCCGCGCGGAAGGCTCGCGAACTCACGCGCCGCAAATCCGCGCTCGATTCCGGCGGTTTGCCAGGCAAGCTTGCCGATTGCCAGGAACGCGATCCGTCGCGCTGCGAGCTGTTCATCGTCGAGGGCCCGTCGGCCGGCGGCTCGGCCAAAGAAGGGCGCGATCGCCGCTATCAGGCCATTTTGCCGCTCAAGGGCAAGATCCTGAACGTCGAGAAGGCGCGCTACGACAAAATGCTCGGCCATGAAGAATTGCGCCTGATCATCATGGCGCTCGGCACGGGCATCGGCAAAGACGACTTCGACGCCGCGAAACTGCGCTATCACAAAGTGATTCTGATGACCGACGCGGACGTGGACGGCAGCCATATTCGCACGCTGCTGCTCACATTTTTCTTCCGCCACATGCGCGAATTGATCGAGAAGGGCTACATCTACATCGCGCAGCCGCCGCTCTATCGCGTGAAGCGCGGCAAGATGGACCGTTACATCCGCGATGAACGAGAATTTTCGCGCGAGCTGATGAAGCGCGCCACCGAAGAGCACGCCGTGAAGGGCAAGGATGGCAAGACGCTCGAAGGCGGCGCACTCACGCAGTTCCTGCTCAACGTTCAGGAATACGATCAAGTCGCCGCCAAACTCAATCGCCGCTTGCGCGATCCCAAGCTCGTCGCGATTCTTGCCGATAGCGACATCGAGAAGAAAACCGACTTCGGCGACAAGAAAAAATTGAGTGAGCTGATCAAAGCCATCGAGAAGGCCAAACTCAAGCTCGAAACCAAGATTGAATTCGACGAAGAGCACAGCCTCTACGAACTCGTTCTCACCAACGGCGGCGAGCGCCGCATCACCTGGGGCCTCGCGGCAACCGCCGATTACAAGCGCCTGCGCACGCTCAAACAAGCCATCGAATCACTCGATCGCCCGCCGTTTACGATCACGCACAATGGCGACAAGGTGGTGAAGGAAGATTCGGGCGGCGTGCTCGCGTACGTGCTCGAAGATGCCAAGCGCGAATTCGCCATCACGCGGTTCAAGGGCCTGGGCGAGATGAATCCCGAGCAGCTCTGGGACACCACCATGAACGCCGAAACGCGAACACTGCTGCAAGTGAAGCTCGAAGATGCCGTCGCCGCGGAGGAAATCTTCACCACGCTGATGGGGGAAAACGTGGACGCGCGCCGCAAATTCATCGAAGAAAACGCGCTCGACGTGGTGAACCTGGATATTTAGGCGATCGCGGATCGAGTTGCTTCCGCGCGCTCATCACGCGAAGAAAAGCAACTGCAGATCCCTCACTGCGCTCGGGATGACAGCGATTTCTATGTACGAAGAGGAAGAATCACATGGCGGCTAAGCGAGCGACCGGGCGAAAGAGCTCAGCCCAGGTACCGAAAGCGAAAAACGTGACGCCCGAGCCGGAACGAGGCCGGCCCACATTCTCGAAAGGGTACGGCATCAAGGCCGACGACAAAGGCCTCGTCGCTTGGAAGGATGCTTGCGCGCAACTGGCGAAATCGCGGAACTACTGGGTGGCTACTTCACGCCCTGACGGAAGGCCGCACTCGATGCCTGTGTGGGGCGTGTGGATGGATGACGCGGTGATCTTCGGCACCGATCGGAATTCGCGCAAGGCGCGCAATATTCAGCACAATCCTGTGGCAACCGTGCATCTGGAAAGCGGCGACGAAGCCGTGATTCTGGAGTGCACGGCGGAGGAGATTACCGACGCCGGTGTGATCGCGGCCGTGGACGCCGCATATCTCAAGAAATACAAAATGAAGCTCACTGACGCGCCCGGCGTGCCGTACATCGTGGCCATGAAGCCGCGAGTTGCCTTCGCCTGGCACGAGCGCGATTTTCCTGTGTCTGCCACGCGCTGGAGATTTTGAGGTGGGCGCTGCTTGCCCGGCAGCCTGAATCGGAATGATGTATCAGCTCAATTGGGAAACGTTGCCGGGATTGCGAGGGATTTCGTGCTCGGATTTCAAGGCGTCGCCGACAAGCAAACCGGATATGGAACGCGGCGTCGCGTTCGAATGTGCAGGCGAAGCCGAATGTGCCGCCCTGCTCTCGCGGCTGGAAGCTCATTTTGGGCCGATGCGATTTTCGAATAACGCTTCCGCTTTCGAAGCGGTGAAAAGTTACGTACTGGAGCAAAAGTGACATCCGGGCAAGGCCCGCGCGGTCTGAACTAAATTTCACAACGAGGTTGGAATGGCTGACGAACCCAATCAATCAATTCTCACGCCGGTAGATATCGAAGCCGAAATGAAGAAGTCGTACCTCGATTACGCCATGAGCGTAATCATCGGCCGCGCGCTGCCGGACGTGCGCGACGGCTTGAAGCCCGTCCACCGCCGCATTCTTTTCGGCATGTACGAACTGGGCCTGACCTCGACGAAGCCGTACCGCAAGTGCGCCAAGATCGTCGGCGAAGTCCTCGGCAAATTCCATCCGCACGGCGATTCGCCCGTTTATGACGCACTGGTCCGTCTGGCGCAGGGATTTAACATGCGCTACCCGCTCATCGACGGGCAGGGAAACTTCGGCTCGGTGGACGGCGATCCACCGGCGGCGATGCGTTACACCGAAGCGCGCCTCTCGAAGATGGCCGAAGAGATGCTCGCGGACATCGAGAAGGAAACCGTCGATTTCGTTCCGAATTTCGATGAGAGCACGAAAGAACCCACCGTCCTGCCCACCAAGATTCCCAACTTGCTGGTCAACGGATCGAGCGGCATCGCCGTCGGCATGGCCACAAATATTCCGCCGCACAATCTGAAGGAGACTATCGAAGCCGCGATTCTGCTGATTGAAAATCCTGAGACGACTCTGAAGCAGGTGATGAAGCTCGTTCCCGGTCCGGATTTTCCGACGGGCGGTTACATCTACGGCCGCGAAGGCATCGAGCAGGCTTACAAAACCGGCCGCGGCACATTCCAGGTGCGCGCCAAGGCCGCGATCGAGGCGCGCGGCAAGGATCGCCAGGACATCGTCATCACCGAACTGCCGTATCAAGTGAACAAGGCGCGGCTCATCGAGCACATCGCCGAACTTGTCCAGGTGAAAAAGATCGACGGCATCGCCGACATTCGCGACGAAAGCGACCGCGACGGCATGCGCATCGTTATCGAAGTGAAGCGCGACGAAGAGCCGGAGATCATTCTCAACCACCTCTTCAAGCACACGCAGATGCAGGAATCGTTCGGCATGATTTTGCTCGCCATCGTGGCCGGACAGCCGCGCGAGTTGGGGCTTGTGGATTTGCTGCGGCTGTTCATCGAGCACCGCGTGGAAGTTGTGCGCCGGCGCACGCAGTTCGATTTGCGCAAGGCTGAAGAGCGCGAGCACATTTTGCTGGGGTACCAGATCGCGCTCGATTACATCGATGAGGTCATCAAGGTCATCCGCGGATCGGCGAGCCGCGCGAACGCGCGCCAGAATTTATTTGAATTCTTCGAGAACCGTTCCGTGCGCGTTCTCGTCGGCGGAAAAGAAACAACCGTCCGCGGCGTCAAACTGGATCACAAGAAATATGGAATCGCCGGCGCAGCCCGCGTCGAGCACGTTGGTCTGACTTACATCCAGATCGACGCCATCCTCGAACTGCAATTGCACCGCCTGACGCAGCTTTCGGTGGACGACATTCTCAAGGAACTCGCGCAGATCCGCGAACGCATCGCCGAGTTGCGCGAAATTCTGGCCAGCGAGAAAAAGCTGCGCAGCGTGATCGTCGCCGAGTTGAAGGAAGTGGTGAAGCTTTATGGCGACGAGCGGCGCACGCAGATCGTGGACCGCGTCGAGGAAATCAAGCTCGAAGACTTGATCAAAGACGAGGAAATGGCCATCACCGTGAGCCACGCGGGCTACGTGAAGCGCACTTCGGTGGATGTGTATCGCCACCAGTCGCGCGGCGGCAAGGGGCGCATTGGGGCGCGAACGCGCGAGGAGGATTTCGTCGAGCATTTCTTCGTGGCGTCGGCGCACAGCTATATTTTGCTGTTTACCTCGAAGGGCCGCATCTACTGGCTGAAGGTGTACGAAATTCCAGAAGCGGCAGCCGCGACGCGCGGCAAGGCCATCACCAGCCTCGTGCGCTTCCAGGAGAATGAAAAGCTAACGGCTGTCGTCTCCGCGCGGAATCTCGAGGAAGCGAATCGCTTCGTCTTCCTTGCCACGCGCAACGGCACGGTGAAAAAAACAGAACTCGCCGAATTTTCAAATCCGCGCCCGTCAGGAATTATCGCCATCAGCCTCGACGAGAAGGATGAATTGATCGGCGCAAAACTCACCGACGGCAAGCAGATGGTTTTCCTCGCGAGCCGCGACGGCCAGGCCATCCTCTTCCGCGAAACCGAAGTTCGCGCTATGGGTCGAGCGGCAGGCGGCGTGAACGGCATGGATCTAGCGAAGGATGATTTTGTAGTGAGCATGGACGCGGTGCAGCCCGACTTCGAAATCATCAAGAAAGAATTCAAGAAGACTACGGACAATCTCGACGAGCTTGAGAGCGATCAGATCCGCGAATCGCTAACTTCGCTGATGCTCACGGTCGCCGAGAAAGGCTACGGCAAGCGCACGCCGCTAGCGGAGTATCGCGTGACGTCGCGTGGCGGCAAAGGCGTGATCAATCTCAAGTCCACGGATCGAAACGGCGCAGTGGTGGCGGCGCTGCAAGTGAAGGAAGATTCCGACGTGATGATTATCACCGGGCAGGGCAAAGTAATCCGCGTCCATTCCGGCGAAATTCGCGAAGCCGGCCGCTCGACGCAAGGCGTGCGCCTTCTGCGGCTGGATGAGGGCGACCGCGTAGCCGCGGCCGCTGCGATTCTCGAGGAAGAAGCTGCTGTAGGCGACGTAAAGACCTAAAGCGTGGCCTTCTCTTACAGGTTATTCCGAGCGAAGCGAGAGGTCTAGTAGCGCCGGCGTCCCTGCCGGCATCTTTCGATTTCAATGGACGCCACATCTCCATAGCTAACGCGGAGTTGGTCCGCGTATGACTAGCCCTGGCCGCGATTTGGGGCCGTAGGATGCCGGCGGGGACGCCGACGCTACCCTAGTTCGCGCGAAGAGTGGCGCTTAGCGATTTCTCGAGCACATTTACTATTCGGCCGGAGAATTCAGTCAGCTGCGCATCCGTTAGCGTGGCTTGCGAGCTTTGGAATGTAACGCGGACCAGTAGAGAGAATTTTCCTGCGGGGACATTTTTGCCGCGGAATAGATCCACGGCTTCTACCTTTTGCAACTCCGGGATCTTCAGGGCGCGGATTGCTTCTACTACCTGCGCGAAAGTTGTGCCGTCGTTCAGCAGTAGTGAAAAATCGCGCTCAACGGCAGGGAACCGCGGCAGCGGCTCGTAGCGGCGAGTGGCGCGGGCGGCATCTACAGCCTCCAGCAAAGAATCCAGCTTCAGCTCGGCGTAGAAAACATCCTGGCGCAGCTTGAACACCTCGGCGGCTTTGCGGCCGATCTTTCCGGCCACGCCAAGCGCTGCACCGCTTCGACTTGACGCGGCGATTTGAGCGGCTGCAGCTGGCGAGAGCCATGCCGGTGCGCCCGGCTTCCATTCGAAGCTGCCTGCGAGCCCGGCAAGGCGATCCAGGTCCCCTTTCAGGTCGGCGAACTCGAACTCGCGTGCATCATCGTGGATCGTTTTCTCGCGTGCCAGGCCCGTGGCGCCCAGCGTCAAGATGCGGGTCTCGACGGGTTTGCCGGCTTCGAGCGCGTAGGAGCGGCCGATTTCGAAGAGGCGCAGATTGCGCTGGCCACGATTCAGGTTCCACTCAAGCGTCGCGAGCATATTGACTGCACCGGAGCTGCGCATCGCTGAGGCTTCTTCCGAAAGCGGATTGCTAATGATCGCAGGTGCTGTATTGGCATCGCGGAAGAGCGCATCCTGATCTTTATCCACGAGCGGAATGGTGACAATTTCTTGGTAGCCCAGGCCGACGAGGCGCTGGCGCACCAGATCTTCGGCCTGCGCGCGTGGCTGGCGCAATGCGGCCTGCTTCGATGGCGGAATGCGCGGCGGAAATTTGTCGTAGCCATAGATGCGCGCGACTTCTTCGATCAAATCGATCTCGCGCGTGACGTCTCGGCGCCACGACGGCTGGCGGCATTCCCAGGCCGCGGCGAGCGAGCCCGCGCTGCCGCGATTCGCATCCGCGCGTACAGGCGCAAAGCCGAGCGCGCCGAGTATGTCCTCGATCTCG
This sequence comes from uncultured Acidobacteriota bacterium, assembly GCA_963841235.1. Taxonomy (GTDB): domain Bacteria; phylum Acidobacteriota; class Terriglobia; order Acidiferrales; family UBA7541; genus Palsa-147. Next base: position 466,371 of record CAWJBU010000012.1, read on the forward strand.
CGATCGGGGACATCGGCGCCCATTACGCGCAGGATTTCTTTTCGCGTCAGTTCGAGTTTGCGCTGGGGCTCCTTGCCCGGATATAGATCCACGCCGCCGCCGAGAACTTCGCCGCCCGCGAGTTGTTGCGTCAGCTCGGTGGCGCGGCGCGAGGCGAGTTCGGTCATCTCGAGATCGGCGCCGCGCTCGAAGCGCATCGAGGCCTCGGTGCGCAGGTTCAGTGCTTTCGACGTACGGCGGATGGAAATCGGATCCCACCACGCGGCTTCGATCAATACGTTGCGCGTGGCGAAGCCGATTTCCGTGTCAGCGCCGCCCATCACGCCGGCGAGGGAGATGGCGCGCGAAGGATCGGCGATGACGCACGTTCCGGCGGTGAGCGTGCGCTCGATGCCGTCGAGCGTGCGGAGCTTCTCGCCGGCGCGTGCGCGTCGGACGATCATGCGATGCTCCGCGACTTTGTCGAGATCGAAAGCATGCAGCGGCTGGCCGAGTTCGAGCATGACGTAATTGGTGATGTCCACGACATTGTTGATGGAGGCGTGGCCGAGGGCTTCGAGACGCTGGCGGAGCCAGTCGGGCGAAGGCTGGACTTTCACGCCGCGAACCACGCGGGCGGTGAAGCGCGAGCAGAGTTCCGGGGCTTCGATCGTGACGCTCGTCGCCTGCGATACGGGCGCCGCGGATTCTGCGAATTTTGGCTGGACTGGCTTCAGCGCGAGGCGGTACAGCGTGGCAGCTTCGCGGGCTACTCCGTAGTGGCCGAGGCAGTCGGGGCGATTGGCTGTCAACTCGGCGTCGAGGATCGGGCCGGCAGCGGATTCTTCGATCGCGTCAACGGCTGTGCCGGAGATGGAGAGGCGCGCGCGCAAATCGGCCGGCGTCGCTTTGAGGTCGACGAACTCTTTGAGCCAATTGAAGAGGACTTTCATTATGGAAACTGGCGCAGGAATCGCACGTCGTTCTGGAATAGCACCTGCAAATCCGTCATGCCGTAGCGCAGCATCGCAAGTCGATCTACGCCCATTCCGAAAGCAAAGCCCGAAAGCCGCTTCGGATCGTAATTCACGAAGCCGTAGACTGCCGGATTCACCATGCCCGCGCCGAACATTTCGATCCAGCCGGAAAATTTGCACGTGCGGCAGCCCTCGCCGCCGCAGACGTGGCACGACGCATCTACTTCCGCCGACGGCTCGGTGAACGGAAAATAGCTCGGCCGCAAACGCGTCTTCACTTTCGCGCCGAGAAATTCGCGCACAAAATGCTCGACGGTGCCGCGAAAATCGCAGAAGGTGATGTCGTTGTCCACCGCCAGGCCTTCGATCTGATGGAACATGTAACCGTGTGTAGCGTCGGGATTATCGCGGCGATAGACCTTGCCCGGCACGACGATACGCACCGGAGGCGGCTGCTTCTCCATGGTGCGAATCTGCATCGGCGAAGTGTGTGTGCGCAGGAGATGCCCGCCTGAACCTTCGATGTAGAAGGTGTCCATGTTGTCGCGCGCAGGATGAAATTCGGGAATGTTAAGCGCTTCGAAATTGTAGTAAGGCGTCTCAATTTCGGGGCCTTCGACGACGCTGAAACCGAGAGAGAGGAAGATGCGCTCGACTTCATCGTAAGTTTGGCGGATCAAGTGGTGCGTGCCGACGGGCCGCTCGACGCCGGGTAGCGAAAGATCGATCGCTGGACCCGAGCTGAGATCGGCGACCGAGGATTTTGCGGATTCGATCGCCGCTTCAAGCGCGCTGCGCAGTTCGTTCAGCCCGGCGCCGATCGCTTTCTTGAATTCGGGCGACGCAGGCTTGAGCCAATTTTCGGTAATGCGCGAGCAGATGCCATCGCGACGCCCGAGCCATTTCACGCGGAAGGATTCGAGCGAATCGGTGCCGCGGATTTGAGCGGATTGGCCGTCCGCGAGGGAGCGCAACTCGGCGATGAGCGAGCCTATGTCCGACGCCGAAGACACCCCAAGCTGATCGAATCGTTGAGCAGTTTTTTCGAGAGCGGTCATGGCGCACACCGAGAAATGCCGACTGGGACGGAACCGAAAATCGGGAGGGTCTCAAGACCCTCTCCTACAACTGCCGCTAAGATTTCGCCGGTTTAGCGGTGGCTAGATGTGACTTGGCTGATTCGACGAGCGACGTGAAGCCCGCTGCGTCGTTGACTGCCATATCCGCCAGGATCTTGCGATCCAGGTCGATGCCGCCAACCTTCAGGCCGTGAATCAATTGGCTGTAAGAGAGGCCGTTATTGCGTGCGGCGGCGCCAATGCGCTGGATCCAGAGCGTGCGGAAATCGCGCTTGCGATTGCGGCGATCGCGGTAGGAATAGCGCAGCGAGCGATTCACCGCCTCGCGGGCTGATCTATAGAGCTTGCCCTTGGTTAGGAAAAAACCTTTGGCGTGGCGAAGTAGCTTCTTGCGCTTGGCGCGGCGTTTGGTGCCGCGTTTGACTCGAGACATTTGTGATTCTCCTCGTTTGAATGATTCCGAATAATTTCAGACGTGGAGAATGCCGGGGCGGGTGGCAGTCGCGGACGCAAAGGCCCGCGAGCTGCAAAACGCACGAGCGATCTCCACGGCGAGTTTGGTTGGCCGCTTCCATTTCATCTCACTCGAAGCGGCGCTGTGCTCCGATCCTAATTCTCAGGATCAGAACATCCGGCCGGCAGGCCCGCCGTGGCGGGAGTACGCGCTGCCTGGCGCGGGAATGAACTACGAAAACGAAACTCTAAGAGTACGGCAACATCCGCCGGATTTTCTTCGCGTCCGACGGATCCACTTGGACCGACCGGCGCAGATGGCGCATGCGCTTCGGCTTTTTCGTGCCCAGCAAATGGCGCTTGAACGCGTGCGGGCGCATGATTTTGCCGGTCTTCGTTACGCGGAAGCGCTTGGCGGCGCCGCGATGCGTTTTTAGTTTGCGAACTTTTGGCTTTGCTTTTGACAATTCAGCACCTGTTGCCTTATCTCAATTTCACAGAACAGCGAAAAACCGCAGGTCTAAAGACCTGCGCTACATTATGCTTGCCCGCCCGCTGACTTGCCGGCAACCGCGCCCTTTTTGGGTGCTAGCAGCGCCAACAAGATATTCGCTTCCATGCGCGGGCCGAATTCCACTTGCGCGTGATCGCCGATATCTTTCAGCAAGCGCGTCATCTTCGCCCGGCCCACATCCTGGTGCGCCATCTCGCGGCCACGATGAAAAATCATGGCCTTCACTTTATGGCCTTCGCCAAGAAAGCGGATGATCTGGTTCTTGCGCACCTGGTAGTCATGCTCCGCCGTCGCCGGCCGGAATTTCACTTCCTTGATGTGCGCGGATTTCTGATGCTTCTTCTGCTCGTGCGCTTTTTTATTCTGCTCGTAGAGGAATTTCCCATAGTCCACGAGCTTGCAGACCGGGGGAACGGCCGTGGGCGAGATTTCCACAACGTCGAGCCCCGCCTCGCGCGCCGCCTTCATGGCATCGAAGAGCGACATCACTCCGAGCTGATTTCCGGCTTCATCCACCACACGGACTTCGCGCGCCCGGATGCGCTCATTCACCCGCAGACCGCTATTGCTGCTAGCTCCACGTTCAGCGATAAACCCACCTCCAGAAGAAGCCCCGCAATGATACCCCGCCCACAGGCAAGCCCGCGAGAGGCACGGGGCAGAAAGTATAGCACGACGCCACAGAGGCACAAATGAAGTGACCCGCAGGAAGACGCGTCATTCTTGGTCCGGAAATGCTGCCAGGAAAGGTCTCAATGGGACTTGTTGGCGGAAGGACGCGGCTGATCCAGCAGCCAGCGCTGCCAGCTCTCGGGGAAGTACCGAATCATGGCATTGAAGGCGGGATGGCCCCAGAGCATCCGGAAGGCGACCAGCGCCACGACTACTAAGCCGATCCAGATTACTTGTCCGAGATTTTGCAGCATGGCAAAAGAATTATAGCACCAAGCGAAGTCCGCCGGCCTACTTCTCGTTTTTGAGAGCTTGCTCCATCAATGGGGCAATGGGCTCGATGCCGATTTCACGTCGCGGCTGAAAGTGGCCGAAAAGCGGGAGGGCTAAAGACCCTCCCCTACTAAACCGGGGTGATTTCGTTGCGGAGATTGTTTATGAATTCATCTAGTGGGATCGCGCCTTGATCGCCTTTGGTGCGGTGGCGGACCGAGGCGGTGCCGGCTTCAGCTTCCTTGCCGCCGAGGACCAACATGTATGGAATCTTCTCCATTTGGGCGTCGCGAATTTTGGCTTGCAGCTTTTCGTTGCGCTCGTCTAGATGGACGCGGAAGCCGGCAGCTTTGAGTTTCTCTGTAACCTGTTTGGCGTATTCCGCGACTTTTTCGCTTAACGGCAGAACCGAGACTTGAACAGGCGCGAGCCACGCCGGAAACGCTCCTGCATAATGCTCGATGAGCATGCCGAAGAAGCGCTCGACGCTGCCGAGGAGCGCGCGGTGGACCATCAGCGGTTGATGGCGCGCGCCATCTTCGCCGACGTATTCAAGATCGAATCGGGCAGGCAGGTTGAAATCAAACTGCACGGTGGTGAGCTGCCAGGGACGGCCGATCGCGTCGATCAACTTGATATCGATCTTGGGGCCGTAGAATGCCGCTTCGCCCTCGATGTGCTTGAAGGGAATTTTCAGGCGGTCGAGAGTGGTCTTCAGCGCATTCTTGGCGCGCTTCCAATCTTCCGGCTTGCCGGCGTAATTCTCCGGATGCATTGGATCCCAGTCGGACAGCTCGACGGCGTAGCTATCGAAGCCGAATTTCTTCATCACCGCGAAAGCAAAATCCACGCAGTCTTCGACTTCCTTTTCGATTTGTTCGGGCATGCAGAAAATGTGCGCGTCATCCTGTGTGAATCCGCGAACGCGCAGAAGCCCGTGAAGCACACCGGAGCGTTCGTAGCGATAAACGGTCCCGAGCTCCGCGAGTCGTACGGGCAGCTCGCGATAGCTGCGCAGCTTCGATTTGTAAATCAGGATGTGGCCCGGGCAATTCATGGGCTTGAGCTGGTAATCGGCCTTCTCGACTTCGACGGGGCCGAACATGCTATCGCGATAAAAATTGGTGTGGCCGCTGGTGTTCCAGAGATCGCGGCGCATGATGTGCGGCGTGAAGACGAGATCATATCCGCGGCGAAGAAGTTCGTCGCGCAGCCAGTCTTCGATGATCTTGCGAATCAGGCCGCCCTTGGCGTGCCAGAAAATCAGGCCGGGCCCGGCTTCATCCTGAATGCTGAAAAGATCGAGTTCGGCGCCGAGCTTGCGATGATCGCGGCGCTTCGCTTCTTCCAGGCGATGCAGGTATTCGTCGAGTTCCTTTTTGGTGAAAAAGCAGGCGGCGTAGATGCGCTGAAGCTGCGGATTGCCCTCATGGCCTTTCCAGTAAGCGCCGGCGACGCTCATAAGCTTGAACGCCTGGATGCGCTTGGTGGATGGGATGTGCGGGCCGCGGCAGAAATCGATGAATTTGCCGGTGGTGTAGAAGGAAACCATCGGCTCGATGGCTTTTTCTTCCACCAGTTCGCATTTGAAAATCTGCTGCGATTTCTTGTAGAGCTCGATGGCTTCGGGCTTGGGCAGCAGCTTGCGCTCATTCGGCAAATCCTGAGCGGCAAGCTCGTGCATCTTTGCTTCGATCTTGGCGAGATCCTCGGGAGTGAAAGCCTCTTCGCGCAAGAATTCGTAGAAGAAGCCATTTTCGATCGGCGGCCCGATCCCCAGCTTCACATTTGGAAAGAGTTCGGTCACGGCGGCGGCAAGAAGATGCGCGGCCGAGTGGCGGAAGACGAACAGCGCGTCCGGATCTCTCTCGGTGAGGATCTGCAGCTTGGCATCGCCCTCGAGCGGGCGGCGCAGATCGATCAGTTCGCCTTCGCCATTATTGGGCGCGGCGATGCGCGCGACCAGCGCGGCATCGGCAAGGCGCGGCGAAATCTGGCGCGCGATATCCACGGGCGTAGTGCCCTTCGGCACCTCGCGCTTGGCGCCATCCGGCAGCGTAACTTGAATGGTGTCCATAAGATTCAATCGCTCGACGAAACAGAATTAGATTACTGGTGGGCGCGCAAGCGGTCAAGAAGCGTCGCGGCTTTGTAGCACAGCCACTCCTGGCTGTGTCGGATTGCGGCAAATGGCTGGGTGCAGCGCAGAAACATACAAAAAGCTACAGCCATGAGTGGCTGTGCTACAAATTCACGGGAATTTGCTCACGAGCACTTGATGAACGTGGATGGACGGAAAGCCCTGCGCAAAGCCCTGCACGCGCGCGAGTGCATGATAGAAGGAGAGATTACGTTCGGTAGCGTCGAGATCTTCCTGTGTGTCCCATAACGAGAGAACTTCGACTTCGATGGGATCGGCGGTTTGCGTATGAACTACCAATAGCCCGCGGAAGCCCTTCTGCTTCACCAGCTCCGGCATCAGCGATTGAACGGCTTGCGAGAATTCAATGAGTTTGCCGGGGAGGATGTGGAAGTGCGTGACTCGCGCGTACATAGTGGCCTCCTCGTTCCGCGCGGCAAAATGCCAATTGCGAAAAGAGCCTAGCGCATCGGCGAGCCGGAGTAAAGATTTCCGGGGACGCTCAGAGAAGCACGACGCCGGGAAGGTCGGCGAATTGCGGGTCGGAAGTTACGAGATCGGCGTCGAAGGATTGCGCCGTCACGAAGATCATCGCCGCGGCGAGCGAAAGTTTTTGCTGCGTACTGGCTTCGAGCGCCTTGATGGCCAGGTTGGTGTCGAACACCGGATTGAGCGCGCGGAAAGCGTGCGCCTGAAATCGCGCGGCGGCGGCGCGGGCGCCCGTGCGGTAGAGTTTGTTGAGCACCTCGTAGATCACGATCCCCGGCACGAGCAGCAATTCTTCCATTTCGAGATAGGGAGCGAAGAGGTCGGCTTTCGGACCGTTAGCAAGATAAGCGATCCAGCCGGGGGAATCGACCAGCGCGAGTCTAGAGGCGTTCCGAGCCATCTCGGTCGGATTCCTCCCAACTGAGGCCCGGGGTCAGGCCACGGAGTTCGCGGATCGAGCGGGGAAGCTCGAGGTGCAGCGCGCCGTCGAGTTCGTACATGAAGAGCTTTTGGCCGGGACGTAGGTTCAGCTTCTCGCGGAGTTCTTTGGGAATGACGACTTGGAATTTAGGAGAAACGGTGACTGTGCTCATGCAAGCCTCACCATACCATATCCTTATCGAACCATGCAATGTATGTCGATATTCTTATCGATTACTCAAGCGGAATACCATTTCGTTGTCATGTGTAATGTTCTCCTAAGCCACACAAAATATTAAGTTTACGATTGAGCCGATCACTTCTTCCGGGCTTGCTCGATCATGGCCCACATCTCGTCAGGAAGCTTGCGGTACTCATTGAATTCGCCCGCCCCGGCGAGCCATTGTGCGCCGTCGATGGTTACGCAGTCGCCGTTGATATACTCGGCCTGCGGGCTGAGCAGGTAAACGGCGAGATCGGCGAGTTCATCGTGGCGGCCGAAGCGATGCATCGGATGGTTCTTGATGGCCATCTCCTCGAACTCTTTGCTTTGCATCAGGCGGGACCACGCGCCTTCGGTGGGGAACGGTCCCGGTGCGATGGCGTTGAGGCGGATGTTGTAGCGAGCCCATTCGACGGCCAACGAGCGGGTCATGGCCAGCACGCCAGCCTTGGCGCAGGCCGAAGGAACCACGAATCCGGAGCCCGCGCCCGTGGACGCGTAAGTCGTGACGATGTTCAGAACATTCCCGGGCTGCTTCGTTTCGATCCAGCGGCGGCCGAGAGCGAGCGTGCAGTGAAACGTGCCCCCGAGGACGATACCCACGACGGCGGCAAAAGCGTTGGGCGAAAGCTTCTCGGTGCGCGCGACGAAGTTGCCGGCAGCATTGTTGAGGAGTGTATCGATGCGGCCGATCTCTTTCTCGGCGGCGTCGACGGCCTTTTCGACCGCGGCGAAGTCGCGAATGTCGCAAGACGCAAATCCGGCCTTCGCGCCTTTAGCCTGCAGCTCCTTTGCAGTCGCTTCCAGCGGTTCCGGCCGCCGCGCCACAAGAAACAGATTCGCGCCAAGCTCGGCGAAGCGCAGCGCCATCGAGCGGCCAAGCCCCGTCCCGCCGCCCGTGATCAGAATGTTGCGTCCCTTCAGCAAATCGTTCTTATACATGCAAGCCTCCAGCCCGAGCCGTCGTAGGGGAGGGTCTTCAGACCCTCCCGCCTTTCGGCCCTCTTAAATCCGAAAAGGTAACGCCGTCTCAGCGCTTCTTCCCAAGATATTTTTTCGGCAATGGCGTATCCGCAGATTCTTCCTGCCAGTAAATGGTGACGATCCACCAACGCTTACCATCGTTGAAAAGCTGAAAGCTGTTGATGCCGCGCGCGAAAGGTTTGGGATCAGCGGCGGCGTGACGCGATTCGTAGGTGCTGAAGATCTGCTCGATATTGGCCCAGCTTTCGAGTGTGCGCGAGGACTCGCGTTCGAAGAAGCCCTCCTTATCGAAATACGGCGTCGCCAATTTCACGTAATCCTCAGGCGAAAAAGTGTGCGCAACCAACTGGCCATCATGATTTTTATCGACCGCGACGAGCCGCGCGCCGGGAGCGAATAGCGAGAGGAAGCGATTCCAATCGCGCTTCTTGCCCGCGTCACCGGAGATGACGTCGTAAGTGGCCGCCATGATGGCATCGCGCGAGGCAACATCAGCAGAATTGGCGACAGGTGGCGCGGTGGCCGGTGCTGCTTCAGCCGGCTTCTTTTCTTGATCTTGGGCCAGAGTGAAAGTTGCAGAGAGAGCGATAACGCAGGCGAGCAGACAGAATTTTCGCAGCATGGCGGATCTCCTTGTGTGATTCGAGTGCATCGACGCACCCAGCGGCGCGCGATTGTGCTCTTAGACGTGGGAGCTGCGCAAGTGTCTTGCGTACGGCGCCGCAATCAGATTTGAGGAGATACCAAGGCATCCGCATTGCCCCAATCCCTCATCTCTAGTAGTCTCTCCTATTCCAGTTGCCACTTCTACGGGCCCCCACACGCGTCCGAGCGGGTTCGAGGTGACCGGGTTTAGGGTAAAAGGAGCCGGGGATTTGACGGGGAAGAGTTCGCTCCAAAATTGGCTGGTATTCGCGGCGGCCCTGCTGCTCGTTTCGTGCGGCCAAGGCATCGCTAACAATCCAAAGCCCAAGCTCGCGTCATTGACTCCGCCGAGCATCCCCGCGGGCTCGCCGGGTTTCGTGCTGACCGTAAACGGTAGCGGATTCTCACCCCAGTCGGTGATTTTCTTCAATGGCAGCGGCATCCAGTCCATATTTCAGAGTGGCGGCGAGCTCACCGCCAACATTTCTTCGTCGTTCGTAGCCACACCTGGCAACGCGACGATCGAAGTCCAGACTCCGCAGCCCGGCGGCGGAGTTTCGAACCAATTGACGTTCATGATTACGCAGGTGACCAGCCCGATTCCCACGATTTCCAGCATGTCGCCATCCTCGGCACTGGCGGGTGGAGCGGGTTTTACGCTGAACGTCTTTGGCACAAACTTTGAATCGCTTTCGCATATTACGGTGAATGGCGACAACCGGCCAACAGTGCTGGTTAGCGGCACGCAACTGCAGACGACAATCGCCGGCGGAGACCTGATTGAAGCAGGAATTCTGAATATTGGGGTGTTGAATCCGGAGCCGGGCGGCGGGAGTTCGGGCACGCTGCCGCTGCCGGTAAACGACGCCGTTCCGGTCCTCACCTCGATCTCGCCGAAGAGCGTCGCAGCGGGCGGGACCACCGCGTCGCTGACGATAGCAGGAAGCGGTTTTGTGCCGCAGACGCAGGTGCTGTTCAACGGGAGCCCGCGATCCACCACGTTTGCATCGAGCTCCTCGGTGACGGCGATACTCACACAGTCGGACCTCGGCGCGGCGCAGGTGGCGCAGATCGTGGTGCTGAATCCGGCGCCGGGAGGCGGAACTTCGCAGCCACTGACATTCGCAGTGAATGGCATCGTCCCGACAACCTCGAATCCCGGTTACACCGGCTTGCCCGAGCTGGTTGATTATTCTTTCGATGGAATGCAGGCAAACAACGGCATCGGCGATCTGAGCCGCTCCGGTCCGGTCATCAGCTCGAACGGACGCTTTGTGGCGTTTGCCTCGATTTCAAGCAATCTGGTCACGGACGATACCAACGGCCAATCCGATGTTTTCCTGCGCGACACGTGTTTCGCCCAGGCTACGTGCTTGCCCTCGACGGCGCTCGTCAGCATTTCCGGCACGTCCGGCAGCGGAACGCAGGCCGGTTCGCAGGGGAATTCCGACAGCCTCGAGCCGACCATGGACACAAGCGGCGGCTTCATCGCGTTCTCGTCCCACGCCACGAATCTCGATCCGAATTTCCCGACGCTGACGGGAACGACGCGGCAAATCTTCCTGCACAGCGGCTGCGCGGGCAGCACCACCTGTACAACGACCGCCACGGCGCTCGTTTCGGTGGCGGCGGATGGCGTGAGCGCTGCGAATGCAGATGCGATCCAGCCTTCGATCAGTCCGGATGGCCGCTACGTGGCGTTCGTTTCGACGGCGTCGAACCTCGTGGCAGGAGTGGACCCGGGTGGGATCGCGCAGATTTATTTGCGCGATACCTGCTTGAACCTCACTTCGACGACGATAACCTGCACGCCGAAGACGATCCTGGTTTCCTCGGCGGACGGCTTCACGCCGGCGGATGCCCCGAGCTCGCAGCCGGCGGCCGCGGGAAGCGGATCGTTTGTTGCATTCACGTCGGCGGCGACGAATGTGGTGAGCGGCGTGACGCCGCCGGTGCCGCAGATTTACCGCGCGGCGACGTGCATCGCAGGCGTTGTCGATTGCGTGCCGGTGGTCGTAGTTGCGTCGTCGAACGACGGCACCACGCCGGCCAATGGAGCAAGCGCGCAGGCGGCGATCACTTCGGACGGGCGGTTTGTCGCGTTCGCATCCACGGCGACGAACCTGGTGCAGACGGCGACGAGCGGAACGCAGCAGATTTTCGTGCGCGATACTTGCGGCGTTGTTGTTTCGGGCTGCACGCCTTCAACTACGCTGGTCTCGATCGCGAACGATAATGTTACGCCGGGCAACGGCTTGAGCGAGCAGCCGAGCATCAGCTCGACGGTTGCGAATGCGAATGACGGACAATTCATCGCCTTCGCTTCGCTGGCGACGAACCTTGCTCCCGGGACGTCCAACGGATTTGAGAACATCTTCGTGCGCAATACGTGCGAAGGCTCCGTCAGCTCCACCACGGCTTCCTGCACGCCAGGAACTTCGCAGCGCAGCATCTCGCTAGGCGGAACGCAGGCAAACAATGTGTCGCTGCGTCCGGCAGTGAGCGGCGACGGCCACACCGTCGCGTTCATCTCGCCGGCGACGAATATCGTCGCCAATTTCGCCACCGGCCTTGGCGATATTTTCCTCGCCGGAACTTCGTTCTGAAAACCAGCCAATCAATCTGACGTTGCCGTGCCCCGATCCGCTCCGACGAATTTCAGAAGCGCTGTGCGCGTAGTACCGAGCGTGAATGTGAGCGATTCGCGCGGGATGCTGGTGACGAATGGGCCGATCATCCAACCCAGGCCGATGGGAATGTCGCGCGTCAGAGAAATCGAGCGGCATTCAACGTAAGTCCCGCCGTCCTTCTCTTCAAACCGCCAGTAGGTATTCATCCGCCAGAGAAAGCCATTGTCATCGCCGACCGGCTTCAGAGATTCATTCGCTTGCCCGGCGTTTTCGACTTCCTGAATGCGCGTCGTGCGCGAGCGGCTTTCGGCGTGGCTGGCGTCGATCGTATGGTATTGCACCTCATGATCAGTATCGAGGATCGTCGTGATGATTTTCTTTTTTCGCAAACGGAAATAGACGGCGAAGTCGCCGCCGTTTCGCCGCAGTGTTTTTGAGCGCATTACGTCCGGTTGGAAGATCTCCTGGTGGCGATCGTAATCTTCTTCGAGTGAGAGGGTTTCCTGCAGCGTGACGCCGGAGATGAAGACGGTTCCGATCCAGTCGTGAATCATGCCGCCGGGCGCGGTGATGGTCTTGCCGTCTTCGGATGTCTCGAGTTTTTCGATGACCACCTCGCCGCGCTTCAATCGTTCGAGCGCCGCCGCCCGGCGATCCGAAGGCAAGCCTTCGACGTACAAGAATTGCCCGCCGCCGTAATCTTTCGCGGCAATCTTCGATTCAGAAGCCTGTACATAGCGGTCGAAAGCTTGCAGCGTTTCAGGCTTGAGCTGCGCGGCTGCGGCCGGGCTGGAAAAGATCACCGCGGCGATCGCGATAGCCAATGCCGCGCGGATGCGAATAAACCAATTGGATGTTTTGGACGCCATATGTCGGCGATGCCCGCGCCTCTTCGGCGAATCCCGGCTCCTAAACCACTGATTCCAGAGCACAGGTTGCGCGCTAAATCGCAATCACATTACGTGGGATGCACGAAGCTTGCCAGGCGATTGGAGGAAGGCACAGGGGAGAAACGGAGTGGCCAGACGTGCCCCCCTGTCAGCTGGGGGTCAGGAGGGGTTTGCCGACAGGGAGGGCTGGGCGGATTGGGTAGCGTGCCCCGGCTCCTTACGGAACCGTCGTCCCCGCAACGCAGCTCCCAACCCGCACGATGATGGTAGGGAAAGGGATGGGCGGCGCCAATGGCTCGGAAGACTCAAAAGAGTTGTACTTGGGTTGTAGTACTAGGCCATTTTGAGGACGTAACCTAGGCCTTTATTTTGTTTTACTTACGGTGATGCGGAGGGTTACATCAGTACCCTTTCCGACCTTCACTTCCGTATTTCGCGCCCATTCCGACCACGTCCCTTTGTAGTAGGCGCGCAGGCTATAGAGGCCGGGATCGAGTCGCGGAAAGAAGAAGCGGCCATCGGAATTCGTGAGTGTGGCGTGGGGGTGCGCGCCCTCGGCCTGCTCGGCAGTAACGCGCGCGCCTTCGAGCGGCTTGCCATCGGCGCGCAGGACGGTGCCTTCGAGAGTGCCGAGATGCTCGTGGGATGCGAGTGGACGTGCGGTTAACAGCAACGCGGCGATTAACAGGGCACCGAATAAAGATTTCATTCCGATTCTCCTGATCTGCTAATCCCGATTTTAACGCCGTAGGGTGCCCGCGGGAGACGCGCTCATCGTATCGGTTAGCCTGTTCGTTCGGCCGGGCTAGAGTTTGTACACGCGGTGAGCGCGGGCGTGGGCTTCCTGATCCTGGCGGCCAGTATCGGGATTGAGCTTGCGAGCTACAGCGATGTGGTAAGTCAGAAGTTGAAGCGGGACGAGGTGCACGAATGGGGCGAGCCACGGCGGCGCTTCAGGCACGACGATGACGTGCTCGGCGGCGATATCGCGATTCGCGGCCGGGGTTGTAACGGCCATGCGCAGCATACCCAGCTCTCCAGCGGCGCGAAGAATCGTGCGGGCGCGCTCGTCGGTGGGTTCGCCTGTGAGCATGCCGATCATCGCGTCGCGGTCATCAATTTCTGAAAATGGCCCGTGCAGGATTTCCTCGGTTTCAAAGCCCTCGGCGGCGATGTAACTGGTCTCTTTGATTTTGAGCGCGGCCTCGCACGCAGTGGCCCAGCAAGTTCCGGCGCCGAAGAAGACGATACGCTGGCGCTCGGCGATCAGCGCGGCGGCGTCTCGCGTTTTAGCCTCGGTCTTGAGGGCTTCGTGCATAAGCGCAGGGACTTTCTCGAGCGCGGTACGGGCGCTCGCGCCATCTTTGAGCAGCCCGCGCTTTTCGAGCACGCCGAGAACCAGCAACGCGAGAGCCGCGAGAGCGGTCGTGTAGCTTTTCGTGTACGCGAAGGCCACTTCCTGTTCGCAGGTTTCGATGCGCACATCCGCGCTGAGAACTCCTTCGCCCGGATTTTGACCCGTGACCGCGATGGTGAGCGCGCCCATGGCGCGTGCCGCGCGCAACGCTTCGACCGACTGCGACGTCGTTCCTGTGTGAGTGATGATCACAGCGGCGTCGTCGGCGCCGAGCGCCAGCGGATAGTGTGCAAACTCGAACGATTGTTCGGCACGCGCCAAGGCGCGTCCGCCCGAATGATGGCGCATCCACCGCTCGGCTACATTTGCCGCGTTGAGCGAGGTTCCGATGCCGATGAAGACGATGCGCTTGCGCCCGGCCGCGGCCTGCACCGCCCGCTCGATCGCCGCGCGCGTTTTGGCAAAGACCTGTTCGATCAACTTTGGCTGGGCGACGATCGCGTCGTAGAGAAAATAGGGATGAGCCGAGCGCGTTTCGGGCATTTGCTTTTTCTCCGCGGTCAGTGTATCCGAGGAGGTCGCGGTTCGCGAATGCGAAATTGGGATGCGCGCCGCAACTCCGTTTACGCCAAAAGGAGCCGGAAGAATGCGGCGTTATCTCTCGCAGCACACGATTGCGTGCCTGACGCGTCAGGGCGCCGAGGAACTCACCGCGCGACTCCACGGAGCTTCCGAAGTCCACGTCCGGCGCGTGATGCTTTGCCTGCAGGACGGGAAGCTGCTGGTGGAATTCGAAGCGGCGAGCCGCGAGGAACTCGAGAAATGGCTCGCATCGGAGAAATTTCACTTCGATTGGATACTGCGGATCGAGCAGGAGTCCAGCGGAGGAAAGTTGATCCCAGTCTAGTGGCGCGAGCGAAAAAACAGAGCCGAAATGTGGCGTTTTTTGTCGATTAGAATCGGGCTCCCTTCTTTGTTTTCAGTGAGTTGCGGCGATTTCTAATCGGAACTGTGTCGATTAGAAATCTGCTGGCTAGGAATGCCGCCGCTCTCGTTTTTTGAATTCTGCGTCTAACTTTCATGGCGAATTCCGCGAGCCAACGTAGCACGGGCTGGCGCGGTGAACCAGAGTACCGAACGCAGACATACGTACCTCGGTGACGGCCGGAAAACCGGACGCACATCGAGCGAATTTGGGGAATCGCATCACTTGCCGGGGCATCCAAGCAAAGAGCGTTCCGGGATATACTGCCGTGCCTTGCGCCCGGCGAGTGCCCGATGTCCCCAACCCGACGCAGACGTTTTGATACGAATTAAAAGGAGCAACAGTCATGTCCGAATATGCGCATCCTGAAGTATTGGTATCAACTGAGTGGGTGGCGAGCCATGCGAATGATCCGAAGTTACGGCTCGTCGAGGTGGATGTGGACACGTCGGCCTACGAGCAAGGGCACATTGCCGGAGCTGTTGGCTGGAATTGGCAGACGCAACTGCAGGACGGCGTGCGCCGCGACTTGATCACCAAGGAGGCGATTGAGGATTTGCTGAGCCGCTCGGGAATTTCGAACGATACGACCGTGATTCTCTATGGCGACAACAACAACTGGTTCGCCGCCTACGCTTTCTGGCAACTCGAATATTACGGGCACAAGAATTTGAAGTTGATGAACGGCGGACGGAAAAAGTGGCTGGAAGAGAAGCGGCCGCTAACCACCGACGTGCCGAACTATGCGAAGACAAGCTACCGCGCCTCGGAGCCGAACGAGAAAGTTCGCGCTTATCGCGAGGACGTGCAGGAGTTGGTCGCGAAAAAGGCTGTGGGACAATTGGTGGATGTGCGTTCGCCTGATGAATTCACCGGCAAAGTGATTGCGCCGCCGGGAATGTCGGAAACGGCGCAGCGCGGCGGGCATATTCCCGGAGCCGCGAGCATTCCCTGGTCGCAGGCGGCGGCGGAGGATGGGACATTTAAGAGCGCCGACGCTTTGAAGCAGCTTTATCAGGGCAAGGGAATTACTGGCAAGGATGAAGTGATTGCTTATTGCCGCATCGGAGAGCGCAGCTCGCATACCTGGTTCGTGCTGAAATATTTGTTGGGGTATGACCGGGTGAAGAATTACGATGGCTCATGGACCGAATGGGGGAATTTGGTGCGCGCACCCATCGAGAAGGAAGTGGCGGCAGCGGCGAGGTGACGTTTTAGGAGGGTCTCCAGGCCCGCCCCGAAGAATCGAGCTTAGCGATCTCTACAGGCAGCGAAGAATAGCGACTGCGACCGGGAACGAACCGCGCGGGCGAGCTGCAATTTTTCTTTTGGCGCGGGAGAAGCGGAGTTCGCGGAAGGCGCGATCGAGAGTGCCTCGTTCTATGCAGCTTGTCAGAAACAGCTCCGAGGCTTCTTGGAGATTGCGGCGGGCTTCAGCGGCGGTGCGGCCCTGCGTCGAGAGGTCGAGCGGCGGGCACTTGGCGATGTACCATGCGCCGTGCTTGCGTATACGGCCGAACAGGCTGAATTCTAGATACAAGCTTTGACCCTCGTGGGATGTCTTCTTGCAATATAACAAAATTTGACGCGGCGTTGTGGGCGTCGCGTGCATCAATAAACAAATTGCGCTGGTTTGGCGGGTTGCGTCCGCGCTTGGCTGTTGCCATTGGCGGAGTTTGTAATCGTAAGACGCCGGCCCCTCGTCGGCTTGGGGTAAACAGGGACGCCCCGCAATAGCATCCGGAGCAAGCCGGCGCTACCGAAGCTGGCCGGGCTCTACTCCTGCGTGTCTGGCTTGATCTTCCAGGTCGCTGATTTGTTTTTGCAGGGTTTGCCTTTGCTTCACTAACGCTTGAATGTCTGCGCGCGAATCTGTGATTCTTACGCCGGATTGCTTCTCTCCTTCTCCCGGGGCCGCTCCGTGAACTAGTGCTTCATAATTGTCGATCTTTTGATCGATGTCGGCGATTTTGGCTTTCAGCGAGTTGATTTGATTGCGGTAGTAGTCGCCATTTGCGGAGCCGGAATAGCCTCGCGGGCGGCTTGAGTTCGGCCGGGACGATTTCGAGTTCGGCGTCGCATCGTAGGTTGGACCGGTAAGCGAGCTCATATCTTCGTCGGTCCACACCTTCTTCGCCGTTGCCGGTTTCGCCGGCGTTTTCGACTCCGGCGCTGGAGGCGGAGTGCTGGGCGCGGACGCCGATGCAGTAGCAGGAGCTGGCTGCTGCGGGGCGCTCTGCGCGCGCAATTGGGTTGTGAATGTTGAGAGGAGCACGAGAAAAGCTGCGATCAAGAGGCGTCGCGGGAACATAGTGGTTCAATTATCGAACGGTCGGCGGAGCCATTGAATTAGGAATTTGATCGGCGGTTCCATCCTAGCGACACGACGGCGAACGCGATGATAGCCTTCGTGGCGTGATTGTGCCTGAAGAGGCCCGGCTAAAAGCGCGGGGCCTACGGGTGGAGGGGGAATTCCGAGGCGCGGGTTGAAGAATTAATGACGATTGTGGAGAGCGGTGGTCCACGCGTGGGGTGCGATTCTAGTTTGCGATTTTGCTCGTCGGATGTCGGCAGGGACGCCGGCCTACGTCTATGGATCGGCGGGTAGAGGCGCGCCGTGGGCTAATTCTTCGCGTACCGCCGCGAGGCCTTCTGCGGGCTTTCCCAAGCGCCGGTAGTGGCGCGTTTCCGTTACTTCATGAGTGTCGAACGTGAATAGAAATTTTCGGACCGAATAGTCGAACTGCACGCGCGTGGGCAGCCAGATTCCGGGCGCGACTTCCGAATTGTCCAGCGAGAAATGGCCGCCGCGATACAGTTTGCCGAGAATCCCGCCGCCGAATGAGATATCGCGAATGATGTCGGCCTCGCCGTGAACGATGTGGCCGGTGGCGTCGTCAATCCAGATTTTCGCGCGCGCTCCGGTGAAGACATTCTCGACGGTCGAGTGCGCAACGAAACTTGGATTGGGTTCGAGTTCGAGAACGTCGCAAAGGCGCCCGTTGCGCATTTCCTGCGCCGACGCGGTGACGCGAAATGCCTTTCGCGCCGCATCCACCAGATCCTTCCGCTCTTTCATTTTCTTCTGCCACTTGGCATAGACCGCTTGCTGGCGCGGGTCATTGGGATTGACGGCGATCTCCAGCACTTGCTCCCAGTCGTGCAATTCTCTGCGGTAAACGCCGGGCTCGACCTGCGAAGATCCGTCCTTCAAAAGAAGCTTGAGTGTGCCGGTGCCGGTTGGGACCACGCGATAGACCTTGCCGTCCGTGACGCGCCGGTTCGAGCCGGAATAAACGGTGTGACTCTCGATACGGTCGAACTCTTCAAGAGCTACGTCGTCGCCATGTTGCGCGGCAATCACGCGCTCCGCCAGCGCATGAATCTGGGCATCGCTCGAGCCGGCTGCCGGTGAGCTCGGCGGTTGAGCCTGAGGCTTGGCGGCCGGGGGTTTGCGAGGTACGCCTTGAGCGCTGGAGGGCCCGGCGAAGCCGGGAATTGAGGCCAGTACGTAAACTACTAGTATCGCGAAACGTCTCATGATGCGACGACCCGAAGGCTGGCACCTCTCCGATTTGTGAGCGCCTGGCCGCCGGGATGGTGGCGATAGCAGGCCCGCTTCGTAGACTATTCTATCGGTTTGCGGCCCCAAAATATCGAGTGCGCCGGAGAACATTTCTGTAGCTACAACCGTCTATACTAGAGACATGGCTCCTTTCCGCATGGCAATGAAGGCGAGCGAAGCGCGCGTGGCTCTGCGCGAAACACTGGCCATTGCCGTGGACACGCTGCGAGCCCATAAACTGCGGAGCTTCCTGACTTTGCTAGGAGTGATCCTGGCGGTTGCCACTTTGCTTGCGGTGATGTCGGTGCTGAACGGACTGAATGTTTACGTCGCGGAGAAGGTGGCCAATCTGGGCGCCAACGCTTACGTCATTGACCGCGTTGGAGTGGTCACCAATTTCGAGCAGTGGAACAGGGCGAGAAAGAGACCTCCGCTGCAAATGGAAGATCTCGAAGCGCTGCAGGCGGACATGAAACTCGCGACCAATATTGCGGGGTTCATGCAGACCTTCGCGGATGTGCGCTATGGAAATGACTTGCGCGAGAACGTGACGATCATGGGCGTTTCGCCGAGCTATGCGGAAATCAGAGACGTGGAGACTTCGACCGGGCGCTTGCTCACCGGAACCGATGAAGATCATCGTTCGAATGTTTGCATCATCGGCGCGGACGTCGCGAACTACTTTTTTCCTTCGGGCGATCCCATCGGCAGGCTTATCCGGGCCGGGGCTGAGCAATACGAGGTTGTGGGCGTCGCCGCGGCGAAGGGCACCGTTCTCGGCCAATCGCTCGATGACTTCATCATGATGCCGCTCTCGACTTATCGCAAAGGATGGCTCGCGCCTCTCGATTCCGTGGCGATGTTTATTCAGGCGCCGACACCCGACTTGATGCCGGCGTCCGAAGATGAGGCGCGCGTGCTGCTGCGGGCGCGGCGGCACGTGCCGTACGACGCGGAGGACAACTTTGGCGTCGTTTCACCAACGGCGCTCACCAGCATCTGGAATCGCATCACCGGGAATGCTTTCGGCATAGCGGTATGGGTTACGTCGGTCTTTCTGGTGGTCGGCGGAATCGTGATCATGAATATCATGCTGGCGAGCGTGACCGAGCGAACGCGGGAGATCGGCTTGCGAAAATCGCTGGGGGCGCGAAAGCTGCATATTCTTCTGCAATTTCTGGTGGAATCGTCGCTGCTGGCGGCGCTCGGCGGAGGTATCGGAGTGCTTCTGGCGCTCGCGCTGTCAGCGATCGTGCGGTCCGCTACTTCGATTCCGTTCTCGACGCCTATTTTTACGATTGTGATTGCGCTGTCGCTTTCGACCATAGTTGGGTTGTTCTTTGGGATTTATCCTGCGATGCGGGCGGCGCGGTTGGATCCGATTGAGGCGCTGCGGGCTGAAGGGTGAAGAATTGGTGGTGGTGGCGGTTTTGAGTACGCGTGAGAACGCGATACGACGAGACCTCAGCGGCTGAAGCCGAGTTGATTTGGCGGCATTTACGGCATGACTGAAGTCATGCCCTGACAAGTCATTAAAGGCGAGATGTAACAGTTTGGACGGACGCCGCGCTTAAGGGGCGGCGCTACACAGGGCTAGAGAATGAAGCAGGATTATAAAGAAAATTTGGCGCTGGCTTTTGATACCTTGCGGACGCATAAGCTGCGGAGCTTTCTTGCCGTGCTTGGCGTGATGATCGGCGTTGGGCTGATCATTCTGGTGGTCGGGCTGGTGGACGGCTTCAAGATGGTGATCCAGGATGAAATTACGCAAGAGGGCATTGACACCGCCTGGGTGCAGCGCTTCAACCAGAATTTCAACAACAACGCGCGGCGCCCGAAAGAGGAGCGCGAACGAAAGCCGCTGACACTCGAGGATGGAGAGGCGATTCTTCCGTCGTGCCCGGCAGTGAAGCAAGTGGCGGTATCGATCTTTCAGTGGGAAACGCCGCACAACGTGCGGTATCAGAACAACGAAGTGCAGGGCATCGAATTCCGCGGGACGTTTCCCGCGTTTTTAGAAGTCTATTCGAATGCGACGATGGCCGCGGGGCGCTTTTTCACCGATTCGGAGAACATTCACCGCGATAACGTGGCCGTAGTTGGCGAAAACATCGCTACGGCGCTCTATGGCACGATTCCCGACGCCATCGGCAAAGATATCCTCGTGGATGGCTCAACGTTCCAGTTGATCGGCGTGTTGCAAAAGCCCGTTGGCGGATTCGGCACGAATGACGAGGATCGCCGCGTCGTTCTGCCCTATTACACTTTTCGAAAAATCTATCCGGCGGCATTCGAAATCTTCATCCGCTTTCTGGCTTATCCGGGCCGGGTGGACAAGGCCGTGGATGAAGTGCGCGACGTTTTGCGGCGCCGCCGCAATGTGCCCTACGACAAGCACGACAACTTCTTCATTCAGACGAACCAGGAAACGGCGCAGCAATTCAACGACATCATCAAGAGCACTGTGGTGGCGATTATCGTGCTCAGCTCGATCGGCTTGCTGATCGGCGGCGTGGGCGTGATGAATATCATGCTGGTATCGGTGACGGAGCGGACGCGAGAGATTGGCGTGCGGAAAGCGATTGGAGCGCGGAGCGCGGATATTACCTGGCAGTTTTTGTTCGAGGCGATGACGTTGACGGGCATCGGCGGAGTGATTGGAATTATTCGTAGGCGGCGGGGCGACGATGCTGATTCCGATTGTGACTTCGCTGAAAGCCGTGGTCACGCCGTGGGCCGTGATTATGGGCTTTACGGTGTCGGTGAGTATTGGCCTGATTTTTGGCGTTTGGCCGGCGATGAAGGCATCGCGTTTGGATCCGGTCGAAGCCCTCCGCTACGAGTAAGAATTCTCCACTAGCGCTGCGTTGCGAGCAATCCGTAGACGGCCACGCTGTTTGCGTGGCGACGAATACTTTTCCATCGGCAATCATCGGAGTGATGAATTTATTTCCGGTGCCGGGATGATCCTGGTTGTTCGCAGCCTGATTGCTATTGTAAAGCTCGTTGGTGAGATTGCTTGCGGCGTAGGCGTGAAGAACAGCCGGGTTCACGTTCTCAATCGCCCAGACGATGCCGTTCGACGTTCCATTGGCCGAGACTGACGGGAGCACTCCGGGATATGCGAAAGACTTTGCAGTCGCTGATGTGGGAGAAGTTGAAAGCTTGGCGTTGGCGATGGCGAAAGCCTTGAGCGTGCTTGCCTGGTCGCAGTAGTATACGGTCTGATTGAAGTACGCCGGAACTCCCCATACTCCTTCGGGCAGCACGTGATCCAGCTCCTGGTAAATATTATTTGTGGAGGCGTTGAACTTGCCCATGTTGGTGCGGTCCGCCACATAGATCGCACCGTCTTTGCCAGCGGCGATGGCCAGATGCACGGTGCTGCTGCCATTGCTCAGGTCGGGCAGAACCAGCGGGCCGCCCGATCCGAGATCCTGATCGTTCTGGGATTCGGTCGAAGTATTTTTCATCGCGAAGTAATCGGCGACGGCCAGCTTCCCATTGTTCACCGAGAGCTTTACAAAAGCATTGCCGTAGTCCTGTTGATTGGGGAAGCCATTGCCATCGAGCGTGGTCTCGAAATCACCATTCGCGATTTCGACGTAGATGCTGCCCTGTGGATCGGCGGCAGGGCCGCCGCCGCTCTGCCAGATCGCGCCTGCGCCGAAGTTCCCGCCAGCGGAATTTGGCCCGTTGGGCGTGAGATTCAGGACGGTCGTTTGCTGCAGGGAGCTTTCGCTATAGCCCATGACCCAGGCGGAATAGGGCGGGATGTCGCAGTGCGACGCGAAACTCATGTAGATCGTCCCATTGAGGAGCAGTAGCGCTGCGCGCTCCTTGTAATTCCCCGGGGCGAATGTCATCGTGCCGCCGGAATTGCCCGCGCCGACACCCGGGTACGTTGCCTGAATTTCCGTGGGGCCATTCAAGAGTTCTGCGCCGGTGGTGACATCGAGAGCGTGCAGGCGCTGGTGATAGTTGCCTTGGCCGTCCTTGGACATGGCCACTAAGAAAATCGTTCCGTGCGAGCCGGAGTGGCGGTCAATTACCGGAGTGGCGGTGATGCCGATCGCCGGGCTGACTTGGCCGCAACTGCGCGTATCGCTGGTGGTCTCACCGGAGGGAAGTAGATTCTGCGCTGTGTCCTGCCAGATCGTTGCGCCGGTATCGGAATCGAAGGCATAGACGCTGTCGTTTTCCGTTGCAACGAAAACCACATTGTGGGCCGTGCCATTTACCATCAAGGCCGAAAGATAGAGCGGCTCGGCGTCGACTTTGCCATCGACGGAGAGATTGCGCAGGAGGCCGAACATGTGAACGTTGACGTTGCTTTGCGTCAGCACGGTCTCCGTCGAATTCAGGCCCGTCCGCGCAATGTCATTGTGAAAAGTGACTACGTCCGTGTTGGAAGTTGTCGAAGTTGTGCTCACGGAGAGCGTGACGGTGTTGCTGGTCGCGTTGCCGGCGGCATTGCTGACGACGACGTCGAACGTCTCACCGTCGTCCGCGGACGTCGTAGCCGGAGTCGTGTAACTCGAGGACGTGGCGCTGGCGATGTTCGCGCCGTTCATTTGCCACTGGTAACTTAGCGGCGCCGTGCCTGTTGCGGTCACGGAGAAAGTTGCGGTGGCAGGCGCCGTAACGCTCTGATCGGTGGGCTGCGCTGTAATCGACGGCGCGACCGGGGGATTCGAGCCGATCGAGCCGCCGCCTGCACCGCCGCCGCAGGAAGCCAACGTAGCAGCTGCGAAGAGTAAGAGTGCTCGCTGAATTCGAATTCGTCCCCGCATATCGCCCATCCTTCGGCAAACGAGCCGCCGCTCAACGCCCCGCCCCGATGCCCTCAGTTTAGCAATTGTTCGATGCGCGCGGCCTGTACTGCAGTACAGATTTAGGGCTGCGCCCGCGGGTCAGAGGAAAGACCGCTTTACTTTCGTCCCGACCAATCGCGCACGCGCTCGGCCATCGGGCTTTGGGGATCAACGGCCGGTTCCCCATCCGCATCCAGAATATACGCATAGCCGCCCGGATCTTGTGGGACGCTGAGGAGCAATCCGGCGTTAGCGAGATCTTGGATGGAAGTGGGAGCACGGCCCGTCCGTTTCTTGTATGTTTCGATGAAAGTCTTCAGCAAATCGATGTCGTCCTGCGCGCGCAAGACCTGCAGATGCGCCAGTGCATTTGCGCGGACGGTGACGTCTTTGGTCGATTCGTAGATCTGCGACCACATGAACCGCGAAGTATCGCGCGAGCCGCCCGTTTCTGCGATGTGCGCCGCCATCGCTCCCATCCACGGCAGCGCGCCGGGAACTTTGCTGCCTTCCCAGAAAGTTTGCGAGGCCTGCTTGTAATCGCGCAGGTACCAGTAATAAACGAAGCCGAGATTGTAGTAGAGCCGCCAGTTCGTCGGATTTAAGGCAATGCCTTTGCGCACTAGCGCGATTGCTTGGTCGGGACGCCCGGCGCCCGCCGGAACTTTCTCTGAGAGGAAAATCGCGCCGTATTGATAGGCCACATCCAGGCGCGGATCGAGATCGGTGGTCACATCGAGCAGCGGCGCCAGCAGACTGAAGTCCGATTCGCCTCTTTCGAGGATTCCGCCATTGTATTGCACCGTCCGCGTCCAGTAGATATCGGCGAGCAGCGAATCATAGCCGAGGCTCAGTTTCTTCAGCAGCTTGCCGGAGCGCAGTAGCAACTCCTGCTGTTGGGCCGCGATAGATTCTTTTTTCTCCGCGATGCTCCTCTGGAGAGGATAAAGAGAGAGAAGAAGCAACGGCACGCCTATCGTCGCGAGCCAGATTTGCTTACTGCGGGCAGAAGCTACCATTTCAAAATTCTCGCCGGGCGGAGATCATTTGAGGTTCCGGTTCGAGAAAACAGCCGACGCGGCCAGTAATAGAGCCAAAATGTAGATGGTGGCGTATGCCGTATTCTGCCAAATGAGCGACAACGGAATCGCGTCGCCGTGTGCGGTCGCGCCGATAACATTAAAATTGCTGAAATTCGGCAGCGCGTAGTAGAGAACCGAGGTAATGGCTTTCACCGCTCCGCTGCTGCTCAACGCACCCGCATCGCGTAGGTCCGCAGCGAACATTCCTGCAACGTAAAGCCCCAGCGTGTATAGCGTGGAAAGAATCGGCGTCGAGAAACACGAGAAAAAGAGCGCCAGTGCCGTCACCAGCGCAAATTCGAGCAGGATGAAATAGACGGCCAGCAAAATGTGAGCGTCGGCGCGTCCGATCGCGCGATCCACATAGAGCAACGCGAGGAAGAGGCCCAGTGTCATAAACGCGGTATTGATCGCCAGTGTCAGCAGCAGGCCCAAATACTTGCCGGCGAGAAATTCCCAGCGGCGGACGGGCTTGGCCAGAATGCTATAGAGCGTACGCTTCTCGATCTCTTTGTAGACT
Source organism: uncultured Acidobacteriota bacterium (assembly GCA_963841235.1). GTDB lineage: Bacteria > Acidobacteriota > Terriglobia > Acidiferrales > UBA7541 > Palsa-147. The sequence goes on from CAWJBU010000012.1 coordinate 491,062, forward strand.
AGCCCGACGCCGATGAACACCGACATCACCAATCCCAGCAGCGAAATCGCGCTGAGCCCGAGATTGATGATCACTAACCGCTCGATGCCGATCGAAATTTGTCCCACGAGCACCGCCGCGGCCATCATCAGCAGCGCGAAGAAAATAAGGTTGTAGAGCACGCGGTCGCGCACCGATTCCCGGAATGTATTCACCGCGACGAACAAGGGCACGCTGCTCATTTGTTCGCCACCTCGACGGCATAGGAAGGCGCCGTTTCGCGCCCGACGAGCCGGAAGAAATAATCTTCGAGCGTCGGCTTTAATTGTGTGACCGAGAGAATGCGCGCCTCGCTGGCGCGCAATTGCGAGATGGCGTCGTAGAGTTCCGCTTCCGGCACTTCAAGGCGGTAGGCCACACCGGATGGCGTCACTCTTCCGGCGAGCGCTCCGGGCACGGAACGGCCCGCGGGAAGCTCGAAGAGGATTTCCATTCCTTGCACTTCAATGGACACGATTTCCTGCGGCGTGCCCACGCCCTGGAGCTTTCCGCCGACGAGCACCGCGACGCGATCGCAGAGCACTTCGGCGTCCGGCAAAATGTGCGTCGAGAAGAAAACCGTGCGCCCTTGCCGCTGCAAATCGAGAATAATGTCGCGCACTTCGCTCCGCCCAACGGGATCGAGACCCGACGTCGGCTCATCGAGGAAGATCACCCGAGGGTCGTGCAGGATTGCCTGCGCGATACCCACGCGCTGCAACATGCCTTTCGAGAAGCGCCGCAATTGGACGTCCGCAGCGGCGCTCAACCCGACGCGCTCGAGAAAACGCGTCACGCGCTCGCGCCGGTCGGCCTCGCTGAAGCGGAAAAAGCGCGCGGAATAATCGAGCAACTCGCGCGCGGTCAGGTAATCGTAAAAGTATGGCTGCTCGGGCAGGAAGCCGATTTCGCGGTGCATCTCGACATCGTCGATCGAGCGGCCGCGAATCCGCGCCGAACCGCTCGTCGGGAAAATCAGCCCCATCAGGAGCTTGAGCGTGGTCGTCTTCCCCGCGCCGTTCGGCCCAAGGAATCCAAACACCTCGCCCTCGCGCACCTGGAACGTCAGCGAATCCAGCGCCCGCCGCGTGCGCTTGCGCCAGAATCCGACCGCGTAGTCCTTGGTCAGCCCTTCGATTTCAATGGCAGGAGTGCCCACAACAACATTTTTTTGGACGCAGCCCCGAAAGTCAATCGCGCTCGCGCACCCAAGTTCCACTGTAAGCTACCGTCCGCACCGGTCGCCGGGTAGCGGCGCATCAACTTCCGAATTAATGCGTTAAATAAGTACATCACAAAACTTGCCGCGGGCCGAGGTTCCTACGACAGGCTCTTTTCTTTGATTACGACTTCTTTCGAAGAGCCGCAGAGAGGCCGTCGTACCCCCACGCAGTCCTGAAATCAACTGCCGGCAAGATGCTTCCAACTGATAGGATTTGCGTGTGAGATCAGCTGGATCGTTCGTGGCTGCAGTCCGCTCAGTGATGGCATTGGCACTACTATTGCCTTCCATCGATCCTGTCATTGAAACACTTGTGGCGATTGCGTTTGTGTCGGCTGTGGCATATGGGTTTGCGGTTCATCCACTAAGGGACGTGTTTTACGTGCGGACGACGATTCAACTCCGCGATTTGGATCGGAATTTGGTGACGGGGCATGATCAATTGGCAGTGCGCGTTGAGATTATGCGGCTGTGGCTTCTGTTCCTTCTGACATCACTCGCTGTCAGCTTCCTAGTCGTGACTGCGGCCAACGGAACACTTTGGCATTTCAGCTTTCTGGCCATATTCTCTGCGCCAGAGGCTTGGAGCGTCTTGTGGTGGGTGGGTGCACTGCTCTACCTGATAGGGGTGGTGTTCCGGATCTGGGTCAGCGAACGGCGGGTGCTCCGAGATGCAGATGCGTGCAGCGCACGGTTCGTGAAAGTCGGCTACAGGCGCGTCACGTTTCAATTCAACTATCGCAATGGAAATTACGGCGGTGGCGATGATTTGTATTTCGGCCTCGTAAAGCCATATTAGGCGGCGATATTGGTCTTTTACAACGTGAATAAGCCGGAGCTCTGCAAGATCGGCATGAGTTTTCTCTTTCACCGCGTGGATGTGATCGGGCGCGGACTTACGGACCTCGATCACAAGACGGTTGCCATTCATTCGCTGATCAACGAGACAGTAACTTAGGGTCGGCGCGCCAAACCCCGGACTCAGCCGCTCGCGCGAGAGGGGTGTCCATTCAAGCCACGACGAGGTCCGACACGGCGCCTTACAAGTCCTGATTAGTTTGAATGCTTAGTTTCGCATTATCGGAAACTGGCCAACTTTCGCTCGCCGCCCCGCGTTGACATTCGGAATTGCGCCACGTACGCTCGGGCGAGATAGGTCCCTTTACGCATGATTGGGCAGACCATTTCGCATTACCGCATCAGCGCGGAGCTTGGGCGCGGAGGGATGGGCGTCGTCTATCGCGCCCATGACGAGCGTTTGCTTCGCTCCGTCGCCATCAAAATTCTCTCCGACATGTCCTCCGGCTCGGCTGAAGCGCGTTCGCGAATGTTGGCGGAGGCGCGCGCCGCATCGAGCCTCCACCATCCGGGAATCACCACCATCTACGAAGTCGGCGAAGACGGCGAGAGCATATTTTTGGTCATGGAGCTGGTGGAAGGCCGCACGCTGCGCTCGCTGCTCTCCGACGGCCCGCTCGATCCGAAGCGCATCGTCGAAATCGGCGCGCAGTTAGCCGAAGCCCTCGACGCCGCCCACTCACGAAACGTGTTCCACGGCGACATCAAGCCTGAAAACATCGTGGTGCAAGCCGACGGACGCGCGAAGCTCCTCGATTTCGGGGTGGCGCGCCGCGGCGTCGACGATTTGGTCACTCGAACGATCAGCGCGCCTGTTGAGGTCGACATAACCCCCGGCATTCAAGGCACCATTGCCTATCTGGCACCCGAGCAACTGCGCTGCGAGCCGGCCGACGGCCGCGCCGACCTCTATTCGCTCGGCGTGGTGTTCTACGAACTCGCCTGCGGCCGGCGTCCCGTTCGCCGCTCCGAGCCTCGCCGCGTTAATCTCGCAGATCATTTCCGGCCCTACGCCCCGCTTGAAAGAAGCCGCGCCGGGCGCCCCTGCCGCGTTCTGCGCGATTGTCGATAAGCTTCTGGAGAAAGAAGCCGCGCGGCGCTTTCAAACCGCGCGAGATCTGCAGCGCGAGCTAACCAACATATCGCGCGAGCTCGAACTCGGCGCATATCTGCCCGCAGCGCTGGCGGGACAGCGTTCTGTGGCCGTGCTCCCGTTCAAACTACTGACTCCGAATCCCAGCGACGAATATCTCAGCATGGCGCTCGCCGACGCAGTGATCAATCACCTCAGCGCCAGCGGCGAATTGCTGGTCCGCCCGGCGCAGTCCGTTTCGCGCTATGCGCAGCACCAAATCGATCCTCTCTCGGCCGCGCGCGATCTGAATGTTCACATCATCGTGGACGGCAGCATTCAAAAGCTGGGCAGCAAGCTGCGCGCGCACGTTAGCGTCTGGAACGCCGCCGACGGCGTCAGTGCTTCTCTCGGCCAAGCATGACAGCGATGCCGCCGACCTGTTTCATTTGCAGGATTCGATCGCCGAAGGCATCGGAAAATCTCTGGGCATCACGAAGCAGCAACACGCCGACGAAGCAGCCGGGCCTCCCACAAAAAATCCCATCGCCTACGAACTCTATCTCCGCGCGGCCGACCGCCTCTTTCGTCTGAATAGTTGGGACAATCGCGCGGCGGTGGACATGCTCGAGAACGCCACGCAAGCTCGATCCGAAATTCGCGGACGCATGGGCGCGCCTGGCCGAAGCGCTGATGCTCGTGGGAACGACGACAAGCGCTTCGCCGCACTGGGTGCGCGACGCCGAAAAAGCGCTGAAGAAGGCAATCGCACTCGATCCCGATAATGCCGAAGCTCACTGCGCCGAAGGCCGCATCCTTTGGTCTCCCGCGAAGAAATTTCAGAATGGCCCGGCTCTGCGCGCACTCTCGCGGGCGTTGCGCGTCAATCCAGGATGCCAGCCCGCGCGCGTCTGGCAAGCACGATCTTCAATCACGTCGGGATGTTGAAGGAGGCGAAGGAAGGGCTGCTCATGGCGCTCGCGGCCCGGCCCGACGACGCGTTCACAAATGTATTTCTGGGCCACACCGCGCTCAGCGCCTGGAACTACGAAGAAGCGGAGGAATGTCTCCAGCGCGCTCTGCGTCACGACCCGGTGAATATCTGGGCGAATGTCTTTCAGCCAACAGTTTACATTTACTCCGGGAAGCTGGACGAAGCCGAGTCGCGAATTCGCGCGGCGCAAAATGCGCTGCCGGATGATCCGTGGCTGCACTCGTGCGAGGCGCTACTGTGGGCGCTGCGCGGCGAACAGAGCCAAAGCGGCGAAGCTCGTACATCTCGCGCTGCACGGCAAGACTAAGCCGCTTCTTCACACGCATCACATGTGGCATACCGCCGCCGCGGCGCTCGCGCTGCTCGGAAAACCAACTCCGGCTATCGAATTGCTCGAGAAGGCTGGAGGTTTCGGCTTGCCCAATTACGAATTGTTCCGCGACGATAAATTTCTGAAACCGCTGAACGGCAAGCAACGCTACGAGCGCCTGCTCGCGAAATTGAAGCGCGAAGACGATGGCTACCGCCGCGAGTTCACTCCCGCGTCTTGAGGCGAACCGCAATCCCAACGGAAAGCATCACACCTAGCATGCCCGGAACAAAAACAGCCGCTGCATCCGCGAGCGCCGTGCTGAGCGCGCTGGCGACGCTCGCTTGCTGCATGCCGATGGGCTTCGCCGCGGCCGCGGGCCTCGCCGGCGTCGGCATGTCGCTCTCGCGCTATCGGCCGTGGCTTCTTGGCGCGTCCGTCGTGATGCTCGCCGTCGGGTTCATTGAGCACTATCGCGCGCCGCAGTGTGATCGCAATCGCGCGCGCTGGTCGAGCGCGATTCTATGGGCCGCCGCCGCGATCGTTCTCACCAATCTGATTTTTCCGCAGTGGATCGCGGGCTTGATGGCGGGACCTGCGCGATGAGCGCAAACGCGCGGCTAAAAGCCGTGCTCCTTAGCCTCGTCGCGCTGGCCGTCGCGATTCTTGCGTGGCGGCAATTCGGCACGGCGCGCACGCCGTCGCCACAGCCTCCGCTCAAATCGCTCGCCGCAGCAAATTTTCACGATTTTCGCGACGCGTTCAATGCCGATACGCAGGAAGCGCGTCTAGTCCTGCTTTTCTCGCCCACTTGAGCCGCGTGTCTGCGGGGGGCCTCCGCAGCCGAGCGAATTCTGCAATCAAATCCGCAGCTTAAAGCGCGCGTCCTGGTCGTCTGGGAACCGATGCTGACAACAGATTGGTTCCATCCCTCGACCGGGACGCTGGCCCGCGTCTCCGATCCTCGCGCCATCCAATTCTGGGACCCGCAACATCTAGTCTCAGCCGAGCTGCGCCGCAGCCGCGCCGCAATCTCCGGACAACCCGAGCCAGCCTGCTGCAATGACGGCGGCTACTATTGGGACATGGCCGTACTCTACCAGCCCGGCGAAATCTGGAACGAAACTCTGCCAGCACCCGTAGCGATGGAAGGTCCCGTCTATAAAATCGCGCAGAATCTTGAACGGGATCTCAAAGAAAGGTGACGCCGACGCTACTGGGAAGGAACCTGCGTGGCCGGAATCACCGGCGGGGCTGGCGATCGCAGCGGCGCAAAAATCGGATCGGTAGCATACCTCTGCGGAAAAACATTCTCGTAATCGTTGAGCGCACTGCACCACGACCGGTGCACCTGATCAAATCCGTAAGCAATCATCTCGCGCCGCGCTTGCTCCGGCGTCCAATTCTGCTCCGCCATGCGATACGCCGCGATCATCATTCCGGTGCGGTCCACGCCATGCTGGCAATGCACAAAAATTTTCTTATCCGAGTTCTCGTGAATCAACGAGAGAAATTTCTGCGTCGTCGCATCGCTCGGATAATGGCAACTCCACGGCAGCGCCACATACTGCATCCCTGCTTGCGTAGCACTTTCTTTTTCCCAGGCGCGATCGCCTTCGAATCGCAAATCCACGTCAATCACGATCCCGAACTTCGCCAGCGCGCGAAATCCTTCGGAACTCGGCTGCGCTCCGCGAAAAAGCGTCGGCGTCACTTCGCCCGCATTCCCAACGCCGTCGAGCGAGATTCTCTTTGCGGGCGCGTGCGCAGGATCACTGGCGTCATGCGTGCCGGATTCCGAACTCGGCGTGGCAGCAAGAGCAAACAGTAACGCCATCACCGGCAGCGCGATGGCCGCGAAGATTGTTTTTCGTTTCACAAGACTTTCCGGCACAAAATTCAGAGTAGGCTCCCGCGCTTTCGGCGTCAACTGGCCGAGTTGTCAGCTCCGTATCTTTCGCACACGTACCACGACACCTAGACGCTTACGACAACTTCACCACAACATTTTGTATTTCTTGGCCAGTTTTTTCTTGACAAGTTTTCCACATCCCCTATACTCGCGTCCCAGATTCGAGGGCGTGGTTCCGGTGAATTTCTTGGTCATGCCCAGCGCCTGACCTCCGGCACCACGAGGGCCTCTCGGATTTAATCAACTAAATTGCGGGGAACCACCCCCAACCACTCACCGCGATTGCGGTGTGATTCGCGGCGTGGCGGAGCGTTCCCTATTTTGGCTTTGTAGCCATACTACTGGGACTCGTGCTGGGGTAAAATAGATACAGCCCTTCGCGAGCTTTCCCCAAGCCCAAACACGGCTCAACTTTTTAATGCCTGCGCGGAGGCAACATGGCAGAAGCACGAATGGCACTCAACAGCAAACTCGCTTCAGAACAACAGATCGGTTCCAAGCGCGGTCTGGAATTCCGCCGGATGTTTACGGACGGCACGATCTCCCCGTACGACAAAGTGGAATGGGAAAAGCGCACCGCACTAATTGGCAATGATAAAGGCCAGACGATATTCCGTCAGGAGAATGTAGAAGTACCCAAATCGTGGTCGCAGACTGCTACAAACATAGTCGCTTCGAAATATTTTCACGGCAAGCTGAACACGCCTGAGCGCGAAACTTCCGTGCGCCAATTGATCGGCCGCGTTGCAGACACGATAGTCCGCTGGGGCGAAGAAGGCGGCTACTTCTCCTCGAACGCCTCGCGCGATGCCTTCCGCGATGAACTCACGCATCTTCTCGTCGAGCAGAAAGTGGCTTTCAATTCGCCCGTATGGTTCAACGTCGGCGTTCAGCCCAAGCCACAGTGCTCCGCCTGCTTCATCAACTCCGTCCAGGACAACATGGAGTCGATCATGGGCCTGGCGAAGACGGAAGGCATGCTCTTCAAGTGGGGCTCGGGCACCGGCACGAATTTTTCGACACTCCGCGGCAGCCGCGAATCTCTTTCAGGCGGTGGAATCGCTTCCGGTCCGGTCAGCTTCATGAAGGGCTTCGACGCGTTCGCCGGCGTAATCAAGAGCGGCGGCAAGACGCGCCGTGCCGCCAAGATGGTGATCCTGAATGTCGATCACCCCGACATCGCCGAATTCATCGATTGCAAAGTGAAGGAAGAACGCAAAGCGCACACGCTGATCGAGAACGGCTACGATCCCTCGATCGACGGCGAAGCCTACTCCTCGATTTATTTCCAGAATGCCAATCACTCCGTCCGCGTCACCGATGAATTCATGCAATCCGCCGAAGACGATCGCGATTGGTGGACGAAGAACGTCGCCGACGGCAAGCCCGCCGAGAAATATACCGCCCGCGAGTTGCTACACCGCATGGCTGAATCCGCGTGGCAATGCGGCGATCCCGGCATGCAGTACGACACCACAGTCAATCGCTGGCACACCTGCAAGTCCACTGACCGCATCTACGCCTCGAATCCGTGCTCGGAATACATGTTCCTCGACGACACGGCGTGCAATCTCGCCTCGCTCAATCTCTTGAAATTCCTCGGCTCGAACGATCAATTCGACGTCGAAGGATTCCGCCACGCTGTGGATGTGACCATCACCGCGCAGGAAATTCTGGTGGATAAGGCCAGCTACCCGACCGAGCGCATCGAGAAAAATTCGCACGACTATCGCCCGCTCGGCCTCGGCTACGCAAATCTCGGCGCGCTACTGATGTCTCTCGCCGTGCCGTACGATTCCGATGCCGGTCGCGACCTCTGCGGCGCCATCACCGCTCTAATGACCGGCGAGGCCTACTACCAGTCCTCGAAGATTGCCGAGCGCATGGGGCCGTTCAGCGGCTACCAACGCAATCGTGACGCGATGCTCGACGTCATTCGCATGCACCGCGATTCGCTCCGGCCTATCAAGGAAGACAACGTCCAGCCCAATCTTCTTCATGCCGCGCAGGAATCCTGGGACAACGCCCTGGCTCACGGCGAAAAGTTCGGCTACAAGAATTCGCAGGTTTCCGTCCTCGCTCCCACGGGCACGATCGGCTTCATGATGGATTGCGATACCACGGGCATCGAGCCTGATCTCGCGCTCGTCAAGCAGAAGCGCCTCGTTGGCGGCGGCGTGATCAAGATCGTGAACAACACCGTGCCGCGCGCTCTGCTGCACCTGGGCTACACGCCCGAAGAAGGCGGCCAGATCGTAGATTTCATCGATCACAACGGCACGATCGAAGGCGCGCCGAATCTCAAGCCCGAACATCTTCCGGTCTTCGATTGCTCGCTCACTCCGGCGGGCGGCGGCCGCTCGATCGCCTGGCGCGGGCATCTGCGCATGATGGCCGCGGCGCAGCCGTTCCTCTCCGGCGCAATCAGCAAGACTATCAACATGCCCGAGGAATCCACGGTCGAAGACATCATGCAGGCCTACATCGAATCGTGGAAATATGGTCTGAAGGCTGTGGCAATTTATCGCGACAATTCGAAGCGCTCGCAGCCGCTCTCCGCGGCCGGGAAAAAAGATTCCACGAATTCCGCGGCGGATACTCCGGAGACTCCGGCGCCCGAGCAGCGCGAGCTCTTTGTGCGTACTTCACGCCGCAAGCTGCCGGACGAGCGCAAATCCATCACCCACAAATTCTGGCTCGGCGGCCACGAAGGCTACATCACCGTGGGCATGTACGATGACGGCACGCCCGGCGAACTCTTCATCAAGATGGCGAAAGAAGGCGCCACGCTTTCCGGCTTGATGGACGGCATCGCGCTCTCCATCTCCATCGGCCTGCAATACGGCGTACCACTCAAGGCGTTGGTGGACAAGCTGATGAACACGCGCTTCGAACCCGCCGGCTACACACACAACGCCGACATCCGATTCTCTAGCTCCGTGCTCGATTACATCGCGCGCTGGCTCGGTGGAAAATTCATCTCGCCTGCATATCTGAAACTCAATCCGCCGGTAGACGAGGACGCGAACATGCTCGGCACGCAAGCGTCCGCGGCAGGCACTGCGGCGGCGCCGGCCGCGACTGCAGCCCCGGGAATGGCCATGCCTGCCGATCCAACCGGTTTGGCCGCTACAGCGCGCACGCGCTTCACCACGGATGATGCGCCGTCGTGCTCCGAATGCGGCATGCTCATGGTGCCGAATGGGAGCTGCTACAAGTGCATCAATTGCGGCAGTACTTCGGGGTGCAGCTAAAAAAATATCCGTGCGGCCTTCGGACCGACAATCGCCCTTCGCGCCCGACATCATCGAATCGGTGAAATGGAATATCCTCCTCGGCGAGCAAGGCGCGAAGCGCGCCCACGAAATCACCGCCCGGCTTGAAATGTTCATGCGCCAGATCGGCGGCGTGCCCGCAGATTTTTGCGTGGGAATCTCCCGCGAGCCGCTCTTGCGCCGCTGGTCGGGCCACGCGGTCGATCTCAAGGATGGCAATTACGTTTTCTCGAAAGCCGATAGCGCGGAGATGGCGCGGCTGATCGAGCAACATTTCGCCGAAGTCGTCGGCACGGACGTCGCCACGGTTAACACCACCGGCGATTCGAACTACGTCTACGCCTTTCGCAAGATCTGGCATACCGATCAAGGCGACCGGCTGTCATTACCCGCGTAGCATTCTCAAGCGCGAACTGCGAAGATGCCGAGGTTTGTGTAGCGCCGTCCTTTTAGCGCGGCAGTCTCGAACGTAAATTACAAAGAGGCTGCCCTTAAAGGGCAGGCTTACAAAAAACCAAACCCTCACTCCATGCTGCAATTGCGCCAACTGATTCCGCCGCTTACGCTTCACGCCACGGACGGCCGCACCGTCCGCGTCTGGGACTTTAAGCAAAAGAAAAATTTAGTAATCGCCTTTCTCCACATCGAATGTCCGCGCTGCGAAGAATTTCTCCGCCAGCTCTCCGCCAACGCATCTCTCTGGAAAGAAAATGAAGCGGTAGTCCTGGCCGCCGTACTCGCGCAACCATCGCGCGTGCTAACAGACTCGTTGCACGAATCGGTAATCGTAGGCGTAGATCCCTCAGGCCGCGCCGCAATAGCCTATCTCGGCAAAGAAGCCCTGGCTCCGACCGGCCTGGCAACGCTCGGCATATTCCAGACCGATCGCTACGGCGAACTGGCCGCAATCTGGAATGTGACAAGCGATCACAAATTCCCCAACGTCGCAGATATCGCCGCAAGCCTGCAGCTAACCGAAATGAGCTGCGACGCCTGCGCCACACCAATCTGGCCCGCGGAAGATTGATTCGAGACTCTCCGGCGCCGGCGTCCCAGTTGGCAACGTCACAATTGCAAACGTTTGTCAGCGCCTCAGGCACGGGCGCATCTACGCCGCCAATGCAATGGGCTGTAGGAAATTGCGCGGGGACCGCGCGCAAATAAAAAGGGGTCCCGCGAACGGGACCCCTATGCTCTATCCCCCAGTATCCGATTCCGGCGCGGCGGAACCGGCCCACCCCGGGAAGAAGAGACAGCCGCCTCCTACATTGCACGCTCTATGCCACAGCCCGACCCCGGAGCCGTTTGCAAATGCCCGCTGAAACCACGGGATTTACGCCCAATTGGCGCGCACCGAGCCACGTCCGATATTCGCCCGCTATGCTTTCTCACAAAATCGGTGCGCCGCACCTACAGTCTTTGGAATATTGTCAGCCGATTCACGCTAGCGGCTCAGCGTAAATATGACCGAAATCGTGGTGTCTATTTCAACGGGGCTACCGTTGATTGTGGTTGGAGAATACCGCCACTGCCGCACGGCCCGGATCGCGGCCTCGTCCAGCATACAAGGACCCTGCTTCACTTGGATCTGCTGCACCACGCCGTCTTTTCCGATGATCGCGTGAAGAATCACCGTGCCCTGTACGTGATTCGCCTTCGCGAAATCGGGATAGATTGGCGGCACCTGGTGGATCATTTTCGATTGTTGCACCGAAGCACCCACTTGCACTCTTCGAGGCCCCGAATCCTCGGGTTTCGCTTGGCCCTGAACTACGGGGGCGGGGTGCACGATATCTTTCAATCGCTTGCCAAATCCAAGACGCGTGTTGCCAATGTATCGAAAACTCCCATCCACGTAGGCAAACGCCCAGATCGCGCGCTCCATATCTCCCGCGCCATAACGAATCTCATAGAGAGGCTTGTCGTGTCTGCGCATCGAGAGCAGCACGATCATGTTGCCATCCATCTTCGGTTCACAAGTTTGTACGAAACGAATCCCGTTGATCGCCGTCGGCTCTGAATCGGCGACGTTTTGAAATGCCGCCGCCAGGATTGACGGGAGCGATGGAAGCATCTCCGCGTATTCCGCTGCAGACTCCCGCCCCAAATCTTTTTCGAAAACCTCAGGGAACCAGGAATTCGGATCCGGAAGCACGAGCGCATTCAAATAAGCCTGTGTGGTCGCCGAATCACCTTTCTGCATCGCATCAAGCAAATCGCGGGCCAGCGCGGTAAGGCCGGCCGCCGAATCCGGATATGTTGGGATCTGCGGCGCCTGCGCGCGCGCCGCCGGGACACAAACACAGAGAGCGGCAAAAACAATCCAGACGAAAGCGTGCTTCACGGCTCAGCCTCTATCAGCGTTCCTGCGAACAGGTCACAGAAATCGTAGTATCGACCTCGATTGGCTCGCCGTTTAGATAAGTGGTCTCGTAGCGCCATTGCTTGACGGCCTCCATGGCCGACGGCTCCAGTAGCGGCGACCCGCTTACGTACGTTAATTCGCTGACCGAGCCGTCCTCGGCGATGATGGCCCGAAAAACCACGGCCCCTTTGACGTGTGCATCTGCTGGGCAGAGCGGCTTCACGACCTTGACCAGCTTGGCCAATGTCACGTCCCCACTGATGCGAACTCGCGATTTTCTAACGCCCGGCAAAACCCTAAACACCGACAACGGCAGGCAGCGAAATCGTCCCTGTATAAAAACGTAGAAGCCCGGGCTCAGGCTGTTTTCCATCCCGTGCCTGGACGTCGAAACGATATACATCGCAACCGGCGTTTGCATCGCCGCAGTAACCTTCGAAAGGTCCATCAAATCTCTTTCCGATGCCTGACGAACGGAGATGTCGGTTCGTTTTCTATCATGATCATTCTTGAAGCTGTTTTCGAGAGAGTCTTCGAATCGAGGCCAGACCCCCGTATATTTTTGGGCCATCGTTTCGCCATACCCGGCTCCGAACACTGGAGAGAACCACCTCTTCGCATCAGGCAATTGCAGTTCATTCACTTGCGCGTAGAACTGGTCGCCCTGCTTCTTCTTGAGTGTTGTAAGGATGTCCTCGATCTGCTGTCGCAGATCTTGAAGCGCCTTAGGATCGGGTGCCGAATCCGCTTTAGTGCTGCTTTGAGGTGGAGTGGGACTCGGAGGCGGAGGTTCGGACGACTGCGCCCAGGAGCACGGCGCTGCGAGACCGAGGTACAGCGCGACAATTCGCACAAGAATTCGCATCGACCTAAATCCTCAATGAAACGATTTTGTGCGATATGAATTACCGGAGAATAGCTCTAAAGTCAATTACACCAAAAGCGAAATGCCGTGACAGTCGTGTAGCGCCGGCCATTTGAGGCCGGCACTGGCAACCACGGCAATTGATGGCGGCGCGTTATCTAGCTTTTGCCAAACGCTGCCCGCAGGAACCCGCGGCGCTTCCAGATTGCCCGGGCCGGCCAGAAGAGAATGAAACCCCACAACACAATCGTCGGCCCGGCATTCAACAAGAACGCGAGGAGCCCAATCAAGCTCTCGACTGCGTCGCGATAGCCGCCGACGATGGCGTTCCGCAGCCGCAGCCCTACTGACCCATTTCCCGTGGCCGCCGGCGCCTTATATTCTTCCGCGATTTGCAGCTTGATGGACGCGTAGCTCACGCGCTTATCGAGATTCGCGAGCTGCGCTTCCATCTGCTCGATTGCGCCGCGCGTCAGCGAAATCTGCTCTTCGACTTCGACCACGTCGCTGAGTTTCCCGGTCCGCGTCCGCAGGATTTCGATCAATCGCTGCTCGGCCTCGCGCTCGTTGTGCAGCCGCGCCGCCAAATCCACGTGCTGGTCACTAACGTCCTCGCCGCGTTGCGATTCCGTTGTCACGCGCCCGAGCCCACGCAGTTCGCCCAGTACAGGATCAAGCTCCGCCGCCGGTACTTGCAGCGTCGCATCAAGCGATGGCGCCGCGTCATTGCTCTTATCGAGCGTCATGTCGCTCGCAAATCCGCGATGCCGCGCCAGCAGTTTCTCCAGCAACGCCCGCGCCGGATCCAGCTTGGCCACCACCAGATTCATCGAAGCCGACCGCGCAATCATCGGGCCAGCAGCCGGCTGTGCCTCGGCCTCGTCAGTATCGACGCGTCCGCCCGCGATTCCCTGCCTGGCTGGTGCGTTGGTGTCCAGCGCCTGTGTTGCGCTCGAAAGATCCTTCGAGGCTCCAGACGTCGGAGGCGTTCTCGGAGAGACCAAGTGAGCAACCGCATACTGTCGGCTCGCCGTTTCAAAACTCGACGGTCCAAACGCAATATAGAAAAAGCCCAATACTGCAATCACTGCGACGGCTCCGCCGAATGCAAGCGCAATTTTCCACGGTCGGTGCAGGCCGGATAGGATTGGAAAAGAGAATCGCGGCTTTGCTGGCTTTAGATTACCGCCTCGCGTTCCGTCTTCCGTGGCGCGTTGAATCGCTTCCGAAACTGTGGAAGGGACTTTCTCCGGCTCCCAACACATGAGCTTCGCGGAAATGCTGCGAAGATCGGCGACCACGGTCGCGCATTCGGCGCAGGCGCTGATGTGCGCCGCAATTTCACTCGCTCGCGACGCTTCTAGTTCGCCGTCGAGGTACGCCATCACTTCTTCCGGTTCGATTTCATGCATGGTGCGATTCATGGCTCCTGCCTCAATTCCTGCGCGCTCGGACCGCCCTGCGTCTCGCAACGCAATTTCTGCGGCTGGGGATCGAGCAACTCCTTCAGCGCCATTCGCGCGCGAAATAGCCGCGAGCGGACCGTGTTCACCGGAATCCGCAATGCCGCGGCAATTTCCTCGTAGCTCAATCCTTCGTACTCGCGCAGCAGCACGACTTCGCGATGCTCCGCATCCAGCGACGCGATCGCGCGCCGCACGCCCAACTCCGCTTCCGTCGCGTTCCCCCGCCCGACTTCATCGGCCTCGACTGCAGACTTTGGCTCCTTGTTCGATCTCCGGTATTCCGCCGCCGTCAATTTCAACGCGATCGCGTACAGATAAGTCCGAAAAGTAGCCCGCGGCTCCCAACGCTCTGCCCCCTGCAACACCGCCAGAAAACATTCCTGTGTCAATTCCTCAGCCCGTGTGACATTCGAGAGCCTTCGCCGGAAGAATCCATAAAGCGGCTCTCGATAACGCAGAAACAATTCTGTAAAGCTCTCGGTAGAGCCCCGTTGAAACTCCAACATCAATTCTTCATCGCGTTGCATATTCTCGCCGCCGGTCTTGTAGCGGAGGGTCTTCAGACCCTCCTGCCTTTCGGCCCCGATTCAGCCCCACATTAGAACGAATCCACCCAACGATCTTGCATCTCCATCGCGGCTCCCACGACCGAGCTCTCACTACCTGTAATGCCGATTCAGCCCAAAAAGTTCCCAAGCCCAGTACCGCCGGCGTCCCTGCCGGCATCTGACGAGCAACCGCGCAACAACGACCGCACAAACACCCGCGGCGCGAATATCCGCAATCGCAGGCACTGGCCGGACTCGCCAACCGACTCGAAAATTCAAGACGGGATAATTGGCTCTGTTGCGCCGCGATAGAGTTCGGGATGTGGCGTGCGCGTGAGTCGTAAGATGCCGGCAGGGACGCCGGCGCTACCAACCCCGCGCCAGAGTTTGTGAGCGAATTTTATACCGAAGGAAAAACCAGAAGGGATTTACAACCGCGCCACAGCTACGCGCCAATCGCCGTCTTCAGCGCCCCGGCCAGAGCATCAGCCCACCGCCGCACATCTTCATCGCGCTCGGCCTCCACCATCACACGCGCCAGCTTCTCCGTGCCCGAATAACGCAGCACCACGCGCCCCGAATCGCCCAGCGTCTTTTGCGCCTCAGCCAGCGTCGAAGCCACATCGGGCAGCGTATCGAGCGGCGGCTTCGACCGCACCTTCACATTCACAATCGTTTGCGGATAAATCTTCAAATCAGCCACCAGCGAATCAAGCGGCCCTTCCGCCGCAACCAGCGAAGCAATCTTTACCGCCGTCAGCATTCCGTCCCCAGTCGTCGCATCATCAAGAAACAAAATATGCCCCGATTGCTCGCCGCCGAGATTCGCCCCGATTCGCTGCATCTCCTCGAGCACGTAGCGATCGCCAACGGCCGCGCGCGCCAGTTTCAGCCCCGATTTCTCCAGCGCCCGCTCCAGCCCCAAATTCGCCATCGTCGTCCCGACAATCGTTGCGCCCTTCAGCGTCCCCCGCGCCTTCATATAGCGCCCCATCGACAGAATCACACCGTCGCCATCCACTAATTTCCCGCTCGCGCTCGAAAAAATCGCCCGGTCCGCATCGCCATCAAAAGCCACGCCCAGCGCCGCCCGCGTCTCCACAACTTTCCTCTGCATCACTTCCGGATGCAGCGAACCACAGCCGGCATTAATATTTTTCCCGTCCGGCCGGTCGTTCATCGCCAGCACATCCGCACCCAGCGAACGAAACAACCGCGGCGCCAAAGCGCTAGCCGCCCCATTCGCGCAATCCAGCACAATCTTCATCCCGCCAAGCTTCACGCCGCCCGGTACCAGCGCCCGCAGCGAAGCCAGATAATCCTCTTCCAGCTTCGGATCGCTCTCGATCCGCGCCGAAGCACTCACCTGCTCGTGCTCCTCCGGCGAGAGAATCTCCTGCTCGATCTCCAACTCAATCGCATCCGGGAATTTCATTCCGCTCGAAGAAACCAGCTTCACGCCATTATCGTGATAAGGATTATGCGAAGCCGAAATCACCACACCCGCCGCAAATCCCTCATTCCGCACCACCCAGGCCACGCCCGGAGTAGTCAGCACTCCACTCGAAAACGCCTGCGTCTCCGCAGCCGCAAGTCCGCGCGCAATACATTCTTCGATATGAGGTCCCGACTCGCGCGTATCGCGGCCGATCAGCACGCGATTCCGCACATCGCTCTCCGCAATCACCCTCCGTAAATAATGTCCCAGCGCCGCGCCCACGCGCACCAGTGTTGAGTCATCGAGCGGAAACTCGCCCGGGACACCTCGGATTCCATCCGTGCCAAAAAGCTGTTTGCTCATGGAGTGCACTTTCGCGGGAAGCGCGCGATGAATTTCGAGTCTAGCACAGCGCCGTGCGGGCTCATCGCGCCTCCCGCGCTGTGTAGTCGAATTCGTAACGCTGCGCCGCGCGGAATCCGGCCAAGCCCGCGGACTATGCTATCGTAGGCAGATTATATGGAAACGCAGACGCCCATCGTGTCCGTCGCCAACGCGACCTTTCGCCTGCCTAACTCGGCGAGCGCCCGCATTATCGCTGCCGGCATCGTGATCGCGTTCCTGCACTTCGCGTCCAGCGTCGTCGTCACTCTCCTCGTCGCCGTCCTCTTGGCCTATTTCCTCGATCCCATCGTCACCTGGCTCGAGGACTGGCACATTCCGCGCGCGCTCGGCGCGTTTCTGATCGTCATGGCGGTCATCGGCGGAATGTTCGCGATTGGCTGGGTCCTGGTCAGCAAGATCGACAGCTTCTCCGCCGATTGGCCGAAGTTCCGCGAGCCGCTGCACGCTGCCACGGCGGCGGTTGAGAAGCGCCTCGAAGGAATCGAAGCGCACGTCTCCGAAATTGCTCCCGCCGAAACTGGCCCGAAGATTCTGCAAGTCACGGAATCGCATCCGTTCCGGAGCGCGGTGGTGTCGCGCCTGAGCGGCCTGTATGAAGTGGTCCTCGGCGCAACGTTTATTCCTTTTCTGCTGTTCTTCATGCTCGCGGCGAAACGTCAGGTCTGGCACGCTACGATGCAATTATTTCCCTCGGGGCAGCGCACACAGGTGAAGCAGACGCTTACCGATGTCAGCGCCGTCCTGCGCAGCTACGTGATCGGCACATCCATGGTTGCCATCACGCTGGTGATCACGAGCTGGCTTTTCTTCTGGGCCATCGGCCTCGATTACGCATTTCTCACCGGCCTGGTCGCCGGCCTTCTCAATCTCGTGCCGTATCTCGGCGTGGTGATGTCGTTCGTACCGCCGACGCTCATCGGCCTGAAACATTTCCACACCGTCGGGCCATTCCTCGGCATCTACGCGATGCTGATGTTCCTGCATTTGATTACTGCGAATCTTCTATTTCCCGCGATGGTGGGCCGCCGCGTTCACCTGAACGCGCTGGCGGTAACGGTAGCGCTGCTTTTCTGGGGCTGGATTTGGGGCGGCGCCGGACTGATCCTGGCAATCCCGATTACCGCGACGATCAAAGTTCTCTGCGACAACATCGAGAATCTCCAACCAGTAGGCCGCTGGTTCGGCGCCTAGTAGCGCCGGCGTCCCGCCGGCATCCGACGACCTGGCAGATCAATCTTGGGAAATCCAAGCGCGGACTTCAATCCGTAAATCCGGATCTTCCCGTCGATTCTACGAAGAGGTCCGCACAGTTGCCGGCGCAAGTGGTCGTAAGATGCCGCCAGGGACGGCGGCGCTACAACTGCCGCAACGCCTCAATGCGCCGGCGCAGTTCGTCCACATTCGCCGTATCCTGAAACAACCGAATCGCCGCGATTCCGGCTGCCCCTGCCTCGAAACACTGCGCCGCGTTCGCCATGCTGATTCCGCCAATCGCCAGAACTCGAATCCGAATCTCGCTACAAGCTTCCCTCAATTTCTCAATTCCAAGCGGTGCTCCAAATTGCATTTTGGACGGCGTCTCAAACACCGGACCGAAAATAATGTAATCCGCACCGTCCCCAGCCGCAGCGCGCGCCTCCGCCAAACTGTGGCACGACGCCCCGATCAAAAAATCCGCCAGATCAGCCCTCGCGGTTTTCTCGTTCGCTCGCCAAGCCGCCACTTCACGCACTGGCAGCGATTCGCGCCCAAGATGAACACCGCCTGCTCCCGCAGCCACTGCAACATCCAAGCGATCGTTCACGATCACTCGCGTTCGCCGTCCTGCCGCAGCCGCCACAGTCTCGCGCGTCAATTCCGTAAGCTGCTTCCCGCTCAAATCCTTCTCCCGAATCTGAATCCAATCCACCCCAGCCTCGACAGCATCACGAATCCGCGCAGTCAGCCGCGCCAAGCGCGCAACCTCCGGCTCCGCGCCGCCGGAATCCGCACCAAGCCCCTTACGATCGGTGATGTAGCAGAGAATCCGCGGCTCAGTGGCGCTCGACAATGGCCGTCGCCCGCCGCCGAAACGTCTCCGCAGCCAGGATGGCATCCACCAATCCCAGCCCGGAAATCGCTCCGCGCAGATACGGATTCAAAAGATAGGGAATCAATCCAGGAAAGCGGTTGAGGAAGTAATTCATCTCCCAGTAGTCAGACCAGGGCACCAACACGAGTAGCAACCCGAGTTCCAGCCACAGGAGTAGCAGGATAACGCGAAGTACGCGATTCATTCAGTAGTAGTAGTCAGCGTCAGCGCTTTTGTAGCGTGGCGATGCGCTCGGCGACGTCGCGGTAATCTATATTCACCGCATAGACCTGGCGGAAACTGTTGAGCGCCGCGGGGGAATCTCCGGCCTGTTCCTGAGCAAGGCCGAGATCGTACCGCAGCGCCAGCACCGTTTCCTGATCGATGCCGGGCGTTTCAAGCGCACGAGAATACCACAGCGCTGCGATTTGCGGCTCGCCCTTGTCGATAAACGTCAATCCGAGAAGCGTGGAGCACTGCATGGCATAGCGGAAAGGCTTGCCGCGCTGGATGGCCTTGGCCACTTTCTGAAATTCTCCGATGGCCTCGTCGAGCAGCCCCATTTCGCGGTAGGCAATTCCGAGATTGTAGTGAGTTTCGAGATCTTCGTCCTCGTCGCTCATCTCCCCGAGTTCGGTGCGAAATTCCTGGAACACTTCTTCGAGCTCGTTGAGATTGGCTCCCGCATCGATTGTTTCGGTGGCGATGGCGGAGGCCGAAGGCTGATGCAGCGTCTGCACCGCGGCTTCGAGCGGAACGGAAGAGCCCAGAGCCGAGATCGGCGCTGCAGCAGGAACGTGCGGCGGAACTTGATAGGCCGGCGGCGCGCTTACTGCGTGCGTATCCGTCGAAGCGGGCGCATGAGGTGCGCCGGAAGCAGGTGCTCGCGGATGTGCGGGCTCGCCATCCGTCCCGAGTTCCGCGGCCAGATCGGTCAGGAACTGGTCTGAGGTCATCGGTGACTTCGGCGCGGCTGCAGCAGGCTCCTTCGAATCTCCGTCGGCGGGCACCAGTTCAAACTCAAATTCGTCAGCGGCCTCTGTGACTGGCTCAGTCGGCGCTGCTTCAGCCGCTGCCTCCACGATCTCAGGTTCGCGGACCGGCTCAGCCTCTGCCTTGTGCTCCGCTTCTACTGCCGCGGGCGGTGCGGCTTCAGCGGGCGTGGCCTGAACCTCGTCCTCAAACAGGAGTGTCTCTTCTTCGCTCTCGCTCGCAGCCGGCTCGGTCGCGCTCGGCGTTTGCTCCGGCGTCGCATGAACTTCCGCCGGAACTTCAGCCGTAATGGCGCCCAGCGCCTCGCTGGAGACCGGCTCTTCGATCTCGAAGAATTCTTCCGTGGCTGCTTCTGCAGGCGTCGCCGCCGACTTGCTGGATGCTTCTACCGCTTCCTGCGAGAGTGATTCCCACTCATCCGACAGATCGACTTCTTCTTCCGCCGCCGGCGCCCCTCCAGCATGAACCTCGACGGTCGCCTCGGCTTCCGGCACGGCCACGCTCAAATCAAATTCCGCGATTTCGGGCTCAGGCGCCTTCGCCGCGACAGACGGCTGGGCGGCAGGCGCCGCTACCGGTGGCGCCACGACAGGCGCAGGCTTTGCAGCTTGGGCCGCGCCGGACTGCACCGCCGCACCCTGATATCTCTGCCGCAACTCCGCGAATCTCTCCGCGCTAGCTTGATCTCCGCGCGACAGATGAATCTGCTCGAGCTGCGCCGCAAGCTGCGCCGTGCGCAATTCATCTCCCGCGCCCAGCGTGATATCCAGCAGCCGCTCCAGCGCCGGAGTATGCCGCGGCGCCTTCTGCAGCACGCTTTCCAGTAGATGCGTCGCCTTCTGCGTCAGCCCGTAGCTCGAGAACAAATCCACGTCCGTCAGCGCCTGTGCCACATACTTCTGCGTCTCTTCGTCCAGCACCGGCTCGACTTGCACCTTGGCCTGCTGCGCGGCTTTCTCTTCCTCTGCCGGCGCATCGAAATCGCTCTTCGGTGCCTCCGGAAACGCCTGCACGGGAGACATCACCGCCGGCGAAGCTGCTTCCAGAGTTCCAGCCGGACTGCCCGCAACTTTGGCTCGCGCCTGCTCGAGCCGCGCAATCAATTTGTCGTCGTCAGGTTTCTTCTCGAGCAGTTCCTGCAACAGTCCTTCAGCACGCTCGAATTGCCCCGCATCCGAGTAGGCTTGCGCGAGCTGGCTCACCGCATCTGTCAGGCGGAACGAATTGCTCGTCTCGCGGCAGAAGCCCACCAGCGCCTCAAGCGGCTCAATCTCCCCCGGCAGTCCATTCACCACCGCCGTCAGGGCCTCAAGCAGCTTGTCCTGCTCGCCCGCTTCGATCATCGCCTCGCGAATTTCTTTGAGCAGCCCCAGCGCATCCGCCGGCTCGGCCGCTTGCAGCAGCGACGTCGCCACGTGCAGCGGGAACGGATAGAACTGGTTCCCGCGCTCGAAAACGCGTCGCGCCAGCTCCATCGCTTGCGGATATTTTTCATCGCGTAGCAGATGATTGATGATCTGCGAAGTCGTTTCTCCGCCGGCCTCGGCGTCGGGCTGCGCGCGCAACAACTCCACTGCTTTGCCGGTGTTCCCCGACATTCCGAACGCCTGCGCCTTCATCGCTACCGCAGTGGTATTCGACGGATCGACTTCCAGAGCCCGGTCGCACAGCTTCTCCACTTCGGCGAGATCGCCGCGCTCAATCAATCGCTGCGCGTAATTCAAATACGTCTTCGCCGCCTCGGTTTTCTGCCCGATGACGTTGTAAAGCTCGGCCAGCCGCATCTGCACGCGCAGATTTTCCGGCTCGACTTCCAGCAGCCGCCGTAGCACTTCCACCGCCCGCGGCGCGCGATTCCCCTTCAAGTGTCCTTCGGCAATCTGCAAATAAAGCGGCCGTGCCTCGCTCAGCACTCCCTGCTGCACGTAAAGATCGGCTAGCCGTTCGAGCGGATCCAATTCATTTGGCGCCAGCTTGGCAATTTTTTTGTAAATCGCGATGGCCTTGCTATTGAATCCGTCCGTCAAATACACCTGCGCCAGCCGCTCGAAATATTGCGTCGCCGAGTGCATATCGCCCTGGCGCACAAACAAATCCCCGAGCGTCATCAGGGTGACCTGGTCCTTCGCATCCTGCCGCAGGATTTGCTGGTATTCGCGGATAGCGTCGGGCACGCGTCCCTGGTTCAGGGATTTCAGCGCCGACTCGAGTGCTTTGCTCTTGTTAAATGCCATGGTTCGTTGGCCGCTAACCGCAATCTCCCGATCCTGCTCTCAGCAGGGACACGAGCCTCATGCGGCCCTCAGCAGCAGCCCGCAAAAAGTCCGCCGGGAATGCGGAAACTCAAACGTAGCACGCGAAGAAAAACACGGTCAACGAACCATCTGAGGTCTTGTTTGGTAGCCGACAACAGCAGTCCGGGGGGCCCGTAGGGGAGGGTCTTCAGCCCTCCCGGTTTTCGGCCATGTTTTCTGTAGGTTTTCCAAGGGTGCCTCCGCCTGGGCGGACGCCGCAGTTGCGCGTGGGGCTTTTGACTTTTCAGGATGTGCCGTTGCTTTTTCTTCGTAGGGGCGCGGCTTGCCGCGCCGGGTTTTTTTCCGGCATAACCGGCGTGTCCGCCAGATCGTGAGATTGATTTACGCTCGGTTCCTGGCGGAAGTTTTGGTGGTAGTTAAGCGGAGAGGGCGCAGCAAGCGGCGCCCCTACGAGACCAAAGGCAACTGCAAAAGCACTGATACGCCGCTCGTTCTCACTCCGCCCCACCGGCCTCCACCGCCAAAGGCAGCGCTTCCTGCCTCGCCCCGGCCGCCCAACATCGCGCCTCTCTCACCGGCGCAAACGAAAATCGATGCAACTTCGTGGGCCCATGAATCCGCAGAGCCTCCAAATGATCCGGCGTCCCATACCCCTTGTTGCTCGCCAATCCATACTGCGGATAAACCTGATCCCACTCCGTCATGATCCGGTCGCGTTCCACCTTGGCGATAATCGACGCCGCCGCAATTGAAACCGACCGCGCGTCTCCGTGTATCAAAGATAGCTGCTCGCAACAAACATCCAGCTGCATAGCATCAATCAACAAATAATCCGGCGCCATCGCCAACGCTTCAAACGCCGCAGTCATAGCCTGCCGGCTGGCCTGATAAATATTCCAGGCATCGATCCGCGCCGCGTCCACTTCGGCCACCGCCCAGGCCAAAGCATGTTCGCGAATCCGCGGCGCCAATTCTTCGCGCCGGTCCGCCGCAAGTTTTTTGGAATCGTCCAACCCAACGATGCGCCGCCGCGGATTCAAAATCACCGCCGCCGCGACCACAGGACCAAAGAGAGAGCCGCGCCCCGCTTCATCTATCCCAGCGATACGTTGCCAACCGCGCTGCCGCGCAATCCGTTCGTACCGCGACGAACAAAGCCGTCCCATCGGCCGCAGATTTTACCACGGCCACCGTAGCGCCGGCTGCCAGCCGGTGTTTTTGTCACAACGAACGTATCCTGCGGTCACTTCCACTAGCCGTCGCGAATCCGCCTTAGTACCGCCGGCGTCCCTGCCGGCATCTTACGACTACAATCCCCACCAAGGGCACCAACCATGCGCGGTGCGATTTATTTCTTACTGTCCATTCTTACCAGACGGTGAGCTAGATTGTCGGCACCATGGCGTTAGTGCACAGTTTTGCCATCGTGATAGCATGCGTGCAATCGTAGAAAGAAATCTTGCTCGAATGCACATAATAGCTCTGGCAGCGTTGATTTCAAGCGCAGCTCTCTGGATCGCGGGTTGCTTCCGCGAATCGAAATTGGCCCTTCTGGGCGCGGACCACAGCCACCGCCTCCAACTCAACATGGACGGTAACTTGCTGTTGGCAGTAATTCTCGCCGCCTATTTTTTCATTTCGCGTAAGTGGGTCGCCGGCCTTGGAGCCGTGCTGGTGCTGTTGGCGTGGATTTTATTCGGCGTTGTAAACTCTGCCGTCTAGCGCCCACTAGGCAAGCTCCCTCCGATCTTCGGTCCTTGAGTGCTGCGCCTTCGATCCATCACCCAAAAACAAAAAGGGCCGAAACCCTCTCGGCCCTTCTCAATCCCAAATAATCTTTTTCGCGCCTAAGCTTCCGCCTTAGCCACCTCGGCAACCTCCACCCTCTCCACTCTCTTAATCCGCGCCGCCTTACCCTTCCTTCCGCGCAAATAATTCAACTTCGCGCGCCGCACGCGTCCCTGCCTCACCACTTCAATCGTGCTGATCATCGGCGAATGCAGCGGAAAAATCCTCTCCACGCCAATCCCGAAACTCACGCGCCGCACCGTAAAACTCGCACCGGCCAACTCCCCGCGCCTCTGCATCACCACGCCCTCAAACGGCTGGACGCGCTCTTTGTCGCCTTCCTTCAATCGCACGTTTACCCGCACCGTATCGCCCGGCCGGAAGTGCGGCAAGTCTTTGCGCAATTGCGCATGTTGTGCTTTCGCAAGTATAGGGTTCATATCCGCAATTCCCGGCAGACCCGCTCAGGTGGGGCCAGCTCTATCGAGTCAAACGCCAATTTTACGGGATTTTCACACTTTTTGCCACCTGAACTTGCTGCAATTCCCCGGCAAAAGCCTCAAATTCAATGCTATCGTCTGCCCGATAGCCTCCAATGAGCACCTTCTTCCAAGACCTGCGCCTCGGCTGGCGCCTCATCCTACGCAATCCCGGCCTGACCCTGGTTATCGTCCTCTCGCTCGGCCTCGGCATCGGCGCCACCACCGCCGTCTTCAGCGTCAGCAGCGCCCTCCTTCTCCGCCCGCTGCCCTATCCGCATCAAGACCGCCTCGCGGTCCTCTGGCTCCGTTCGCCCGGCATCGGCATCCCGCAGGATTGGCCTTCGCCCGGCCAGTTCTACCAAATCCGCTCGCAGAATCACGTCTTCGAGCAAATGTCCCTGTCGATCGGCCACACCGTCAATCTCACCGGCCTCGCCCAGCCCGAGCGCATCGACGCGACCCAGACCATGTCCACTCTCTTCGATCTACTCGGCGCGAAACCTCTGCTCGGCCGCACCTTCGTCTCGAGCGACGACGCGCCCGGCAAATCCAGAATCGCGGTCCTCACCTACGGCCTCTGGCAGCGCGATTTCGGCGGCGATCCGCAAGTCATCGGCCGGAGCATCACCATCAATGCCGAGCCCTTCATCGTCGTTGGCGTCCTGCGTTCCGGATTCACATTCAATGACGAAGTCATGCCCGGAGTCGGCTCCATAAAACAAACCGAAATTTTCCTCCCGCTTCCGCAAGAAGCCTTCGACACCAACAACTACGGCAGCGAAGATTACAATATCCTCGCCCGCGTCAAGCCCGGCATCGGAATGCGCGAAGCTCAGGCCGACATCAGCGTGATCGCCGGGCGCATTCGCGAAGAGAAGAAGCGCGATCCCAGTTTCACCATCAGCGTCGTGCCGCTTCTCGACCAAGTGGTCGGCAACGTCCGCCGCTCGCTCCTAGTGCTTCTCGGCGCCGTCGCACTCGTTCTGTTGATCGCGTGCGCCAACGTCGCCAATCTCCTTCTCGCTCGCGCTGGCGTCCGCCAGCGCGAAGTCGCCATTCGCGCCGCGCTCGGCGCTGGCTGGCAGCGCATGGTTCGCCAGTTGCTGACCGAAAGCATCCTTCTCGGCTGCCTCGGCGGCGCCGCTGGACTCGCTATCGCCGCTGCAGGCCTTTTCGCCGTGCGCGCCATCAATCCCGGAAATATCCCGCGCCTCGCCGAAATCAGCATGGATTCCCGCGTCCTCGCTTTCACCGCTGCAGTTTCCATTCTCACGGGCATAATTTTCGGGCTCGCCCCCGCAATTCGCGTCGTCCGCGTGGACCTGAATTCTTCCCTCAAATCCGGCGGCCGCAGCTCCGGCACCGCCGTGGGTCTGAATCTCAGCCACGACAAACTCCGCGGCCTGATGGTCACCGCCGAAATCGCGCTCTCCCTTGTGCTTCTCGTCGCAGCGGGCCTGCTGCTGCGCAGCTTCGTTCGTCTTCTGAACGTCTCGCCCGGCTTCAATCCCCAGGGCCTCATCTCCATGCGCTTCTCAGCCACCGGCTCGAAATACAAAGAGGAAGCAGTTCGCGCGCGCCTCGATTCCGATCTCTTCGAACGCATCCGCAATCTTCCCGGCGTCATCGCCGTCGGCGGTGTCACCGCATTGCCCTTCACAAGCTCGGTCGGCTGGGGCGGCATCACCGTCGAGGGCTACACGCCCCCTCCCAATCAGCCGGAGCTCCAGGTCGATCTGCGCGTCGCCAGCGATGATTATTTCCGCGCCATGCAAATCCCTCTCGTCCGCGGCCGCTTCTTCAACACCTCCGATCGGCCGGACACGCAAAAGGTCGTGGTGATCGACGAAAAAATGGCCAATCATTTCTGGCCGAATGACGATCCCGTGGGCAAACGCGTGCGCCAGGGCGACGATCCGAAGGAGCCGTGGTACACCGTGGCCGGCGTAGTTGGCATCGTCAAAGAGTACGGCCTCGATACCGATACGCGCATGGTCGTCTACTTCGCGCAAAGCCAGGTGCCGCTCACTTCGATGTATCTCGTCGCGCGCACCACTTCTGCTCCGAGCAGTCTTACCGGCGCCATCTCGCAGCAAATTCACGCGCTCGACCCCGACGCGCCCGTCTACGACGTCAGCACCATGCAAGGTCGCCTCTCGCAATCGCTCGCCCGCCAGCGCTTCGCGATGCTGATGCTAGGCGCGTTCGCAGCCTTCGCCGTGATCCTCGCCGCCATCGGCGTCTATGGCGTGATGTCCTACCTCGTCACGCAAGGCACGCGCGACATCGCCATCCGCATCGCCCTGGGCGCGCAAGAATCCAATATTTTGCGATTGGTAGTCCGTCAAGGAATGACGCTGGCCATCATCGGCATCATCGCAGGCGTAATCAGCGCCTTCGCATTGACGCGCGTAATGTCAGCCCTGCTCTTCGGCGTAAGCGCAACGGACGCCGTAACTTTCGCCGCAGTCCCCGCAATCCTGGCCGCCATCGCCCTACTCGCGTGTTACATCCCAGCCCGCCGTGCCATCCGCGTAGATCCCATGGTAGCCCTCCGCTACGAATAGAAGCGCACGTAGCTCACCTCTTCAGAGGTGAGGCCTTTCGCAGTTAGTATTTGGTGTTGATTTTGCTTTTAGGCTTTGTCTGCGAATCGTTCACTCGGTTGCAGCCGTTGATCCCTCGAGCCGGAACGCCGAGATCGCTCAGTCTTCCAACGTGATCACAAACGCTAGATTGCGCAAAACTGAAAAGCCTCGGGTCTGAAGACCCGACCTACATTTCGCCTTCAATTCCCCGTAGGAATAATCCCCGCATTCTCAAACATCAAAACCACGGTCCGCTTCGGCGCCCGCGTCCGGTGCATGACGCCCTTCGGCACCACAAATCCTTGCCGCGGCGCCAATTCCACCGTCCGCCCCTCGAGATCGATCAACAGTTGCCCCTCGACCACATAGAAAAATTCATCATCCGCATCGTGCTTGTGCCAATGGTATTCGCCCTGGAACACGCCGATCCGAACCACCGACGCGTTCACCTGGCACAAGGTCTGGTTGTACCACTTGTACTCGCAAGCATCCGCGAGCGACTTCGTATCAATGATCTCCAGCGGCTTGTACAAAATATTCAACCGCGTCTCGTAAGGAAAATCAGCCACATCACTCATCCCATCCTCCAGGAATCAATCTGCCCCGCAATAATTTTAATGTGCAATGCATGTAGCTCAACTCATCAAAGGTGAGGCCTCAAACTGCCAATTTGCCTCCCGGCAGACTAAACGCATCCAACTCAACTAGGACCCATCGCGAACCACCAAGCGCGAATCGCCACTAGACTCCCGTAGGGGCGCCGGGCAATCGCTGTGCGATTGCAAGCAATCGACGCGCCCTCTGACGACCTCGCAATCTAATCAACGCTCTCACTCGACCGCGGAAGATCATCACGTCAAAACCAGGTCTTCTTCCGATACTCCCGATAATCATCCCCGAACGCATTTTCCAAAACCCGCGCCTCATTCCGCGCCCGGAAAATCTGCATCGGGATCAACGCCAGAAAAATCAGCAACAACCAAGGCCTTTGCAAGAACAAAACGATCCCGGCGATGCCAATCGACCCAAACACATAAATCGGATTCCGAATCCGCGAATAAAGCCCGTGCGTAACAAGCTTCCGCGCCTGCGCGCTAGCCGAAAACGACGCCCCAAGCTGCACATGCGCCACGGTCCAAAACGCGAACCCGGCAACAATCATCCCCGCGCCAATCCATCGCATCCGCAACCACGGTTCGTGCCAATAGAAAATGAACAGAAACGCCGAGCCGCAAAACGGCGGCACGAGAATCCAAAGATGCTTGTCTTTCATTTCCAACCTTTTCGCGCCGCTACGAACTCCCCAAATCGCTCGCCAGCAAATCCGGCCGGTTTCGCCGCGTCTTCTCGATCGCCTTCCCCCTCCGCCAGCGCCGAATCTCCTCGTGATTCCCGCCGATAAGCACCTCCGGCACTTCCCACCCGCGAAACGATTGCGGCCGCGTGTAATGCGGGCAATCCAAAATCCCCCGCGAAGCGTAGGGTGCTCCATCCGCCGAATTGGCGGGTGGGGATTTTGAGATATAATCGCGAGCAGATCGATCCGCCATCTCCGAAAACGATTCATTCACTGTCGAATCTTCATTTCCCAACGCCCCAGGAATCAACCGCGTCACCGCATCCAAAATCATCGCCGCCGGCAATTCGCCGCCCGAGAGCACAAAATCCCCGATCGAAATTTCATGCGTAGCCAAGTGCTCCGCCACGCGCTCGTCAACTCCCTCATATCGTCCGCAAAGCAGCACGATCCTTTCGAGTTGCGCGAACTCTCGCGCCGTCTCCTGCCGGAAAAGTTCGCCCGAAGCCGATAGCAGCACAATCGCCGTCCGCGGCGGCGCCACCGTCGAGCCCACCAGCGACTCCACCGCTTCGAACAGCGGCTCTGGCTTCAGCACCATCCCCTCGCCGCCGCCAAAAGGACGATCGTCCACAGTCCGGTGCCGGTCGTGCGCAAACTCCCGCAAATCCCGCACCGCCGTTTCGACAAGCTTCGCCTCCCGCGCCCGCCGCACAATTCCAAAGTCCAGCGGCCCCGCGAAAAATTCCGGAAATATCGTCACAATATCGAATCGCATTGAGGGAAAGTGTAGCGCAGACCTTTTGTCAGGGCATGAATTTAGTCATGCCGTAAATGCACCGAAGTCAATGCGGCTTCACCGGCTGCGGAAAAACTCAGAACACTGTCATCCTGAGCGAAGCTAAGGATCTAAGCGTGAAATATTCGCGGCTACTTGCGCCAGCAAAACACATCGGAAACTGCCGATTGATTGCCGGATTGGCCATTTTTCCGCAAACTGTTCGTCCGCTGAGGGAAACTTTTCGCATCGCGAAACGAAGATGTCGCCAAAAAAGCTATTCTCCCGAATTTAGGTCCAACAATCCTTCGGGTGGCAGGATTTCAATACTTCGCGTAACGAGGTCAATCTTCGCGCAGATTTCCAGCGCCAGCGGAATCAGCAATTCGCCGCGCGGCGAATTCACCACCAGCAGCGGCGTCCCCGCCGTCGCTTCTCCCGTAGGCTGTACATCGCGCACCACCCCCAACCGGTTTCCAGTCATGCGCTCGCGCACTTCGCAGCCAATCAGATCCGTGATGAAATAACTTCCCGCTGGCAGCTCCACGCGCTCGCTGATCGGCAACTGCACTTCTAGCCCCACTAAATTCCCGGCATCGCTGATGGAATCGAATCCTTCGAAATGAAAGACAGCCTGTCCGCCGTGGCTCTGGCTCAACCAGCAAGCACGAACCGCGACCTTCCGCGGATCGCTCTTGCCATCCCATAAGTAAACGGAACTTAGGCGGGTTAATCGTTCGGGAAAATCGGTGAGGATCTCGGCCGCAACTTCCCCGCGACGCCCCTGCGGCCGCACGATACGCGCGAGCGTCACGTAGTTCTTATTTTCAGCGCTCACTACTCAAGTATTTCCAGCGTGTATCGTTTCCTGAGCTTCATCCCGGCTGCGCCCAGGATCGTTCGTATCGACTTGGCCGTGCGCCCCTGCCGGCCGATCACTTTCCCGAGGTCTTCCGGGTGAACCTTCAATTCCAGCACCGTCACCTGTTCACCATCCACGGCGCGAACGGACACTTGATCGGAGTGGTCAACGAGAGCCTTCGCAATAGCCTCAACGAGATCTTTCATATAGCGCCCCTCCACAGGTCGCTAGGGCGAGCGGGATAAATCGCTCGAGCTAGAAAATGAAAAGACTACCCCTGTGGAGTTGACGCGTCAGGCTATCTTTTGGTTTCGTAAAAAACTGCGGACGGTGTCGCTCGGCTGCGCCCCGACCCCCAGCCAGTACTTGATGCGCTCGGCGTCGAGCTTAATCTCGGCAGGCTTCTTCAGCGGGTCATACGTCCCCACAATTTCCACAAACCGCCCATTGCGCGGCCGCGTCTTCTCCATGATCACCACGCGGTAAAACGGCCGCTTCTTCTTCCCCATGCGTGCCAAACGAATAGTTACCACTAGCGATTTCCTCCCATTTGAGTCCCACAATTATAGCGAACCCAGCCAATTCCCCCTAGCGCTTTGGTACCGCTGGCGTCCCGCCGGCCTCTTACGACCACAAACCCCGCCAGTGCCAACCGTTTCGCGCGGCCCGGCCCCCCCAAGCCAGCGTTACTTCAATCCCGCAAATTTCCCAATCCCGCGCATCTTGCCTTTGGCCATGCCCCCGAATCTCTTCAACATCCGCCGCATATCCGCATACTGCTTCAAAACCTGATTCACTTCCTGCACCGCCGTCCCGCTCCCTCGCGCAATCCGCTTGCGCCTCTTGCCATCAATAATGTCCGCATCGGCCCGCTCAGCCGCGGTCATCGAATTGATGATCGCCTCAATCTGCCGCAATTGCTTTTCATCCACCGAAACATCCTTCGGCAAATTCGCGAAAGGCCCGATCTTCGGCAACATGCCCATCAATTGCTCGAGCGAGCCCATTTTGCGCACCTGCTGCAACTGATCGCGGAAGTCGTCCAAGGTAAACTCATTCTCCCGCAGCTTGCGCTGCATCTCCCGCGCCTTCTTCTCGTCAATCGTCTTCTCGGCCTTCTCGATCAGCGTCAGCACGTCGCCCATGCCGAGAATCCGCGACACAATCCGGTCGGGATAAAACGCCTCGAGCGCATCGTATTTCTCGCCCACGCCCGCAAATTTCACCGGCGCCCCGGTCACTTTGCGAATCGAAAGCGCCGCCCCACCACGCGCATCGCCATCCAGCTTCGTCAAAATCACGCCGGTCACAGCCAGCCGCTTGTGAAATTCCCCGGCCGAGCGGACCGCGTCCTGCCCGATCATCGCATCAGCCACGAACAAAATTTCCGACGGCGCAAGCTCCTTCTTCAATGTCGAAAGCTCGCTCATCAATTCATCGTCAATGTGCAAACGCCCAGCCGTATCCACCAAAATCACGTCGTAAGCCGAAAGCTTCGCCTCGCGCACCGCTCCGCGCACAATCTCGACCGGCTTATCAGTCCCAGCTCCCGGCCAAATAGGCGTCCCGGTAGCCTTCGCCACTTGCGCCAATTGCTCGCGCGCCGCTGGCCGGTAAACGTCGGTAGAAACCACAATCGGCCGATGCCCATGCTCGCCGAGCCATTTTCCCAATTTCCCGGTGGTAGTCGTTTTGCCCGAGCCCTGCAACCCCACGATCAGCCACACCGAAGGCGGCCGCGAAGCAAACTGCATCTTCGCCTCGCGTCCCAGCAAAATCGAGAGCTCATCGCGCACAATCTTCACCACCTGCTGATCCGGCGAAAGCGTCAGCAGCACCTCGGCCCCCAGCGCCCGCTCCCGGATATGCGCGATTAGTTCGTCCACTACGCCAACATTGACGTCGCCCTCCAGCAACGCCTCGCGAATCTCCCCCAGCGCCGAATCCAAATGCTCTTCAGTAAGCTTCCCCTGCCCCCGCAGGTTCTTGAAAGCCCGCTGCAATTTTTCAGTTAAGGTCTCAAACATGGTCAATGTCCCCGAGCAACCAACTTAACACGATCCGCGCCCACCGAAATAGCCGCGAACAGCGATTCTGATGTTCGGTAATGTAGCTCGGGTCTTCAGACCCGAGGCTCTAAACGTAGGCAGGCCGCAGAAGTAGCTACAAAAGTTGAAGGTCTGTCGGAAACGCACAGGCAGGACGCAAAGAATAGGCTGCTGACTTACTTGCTAGGCTTAGGGTGCTGCTCGCTGGCGCGCTCGCGCATCCGCGCGCTCCGATCCTTGGCTTTTTCCTGGCGCGCGAGCAATTTATCGGAACCTCGTTCGGGGTGCTTGGGCGTTTTCTGTTGGTGATGAAATACGTTTTTGAACCAATGGTGGCTGACGCTGTTGGCCCCGGCCGGTGGCGCAGCGAAGACGAGAAGCGCGGCGAGGACCAACAATGCCCTGCAACAATTCTTCATCTAGATTCTCCTCTCCGCAATTTCCCGACGCCCAAATGCCAATGGCCAAACCTTCCCGCGAATTCCAGGTGCAGCTAACAGGCCAAATTGAGCAAGATTTTGCGATTGAAAACACAGCAGTTGAGGAACAGCAATTCCCGCAGCACATCGAATGTGTCACCTTTCGGTGACTAAATTCCGTCCTCGGGCTCCCGCGCTGAGGACACTCGAGGCACAACCTCCCACACCTCACGAAGCGATGGAAGCACGCACCCGAAAGCGATTTGCTTCAAGACCCATGCTATCCGCCGTGTGATATGCTAACCCGCACCTGCGGAGTAAAAGCTCAATGCCAGAAACACGCGAAGCCGCTTGGACACCCGGAGATCTCCTCGAAAAGCTGCACCAGCGCGCCAAATTCTTCGTCCTCGACGTGCGCAATCGAGATGAGTTCGAGCGCTTCCGCCTCGAAGGCCGCGAACCGCTCCCGGCCATCAATCTCCCATACTTCGAAATGCTAGAACTCGGCGGCCAGGACGAAATGGTTGACTCGGTCGTAGCCTGCGTCGAAAAAGAATTAGCCACCCAGCTTCCGCGCGATCAATTAATCCTCAGCGTCTGCGCCAAAGGCGACACCTCGTCATACGTCGCGCAAGGATTGCGCCGCCTCGGCTACAACAGCATCGATCTAGCCGGTGGAATGCGAGCCTGGGGCGAATACTACGCGACACGCGCTGTAATCGAAACTCCGGCGCTCGCGATTTATCAAGTAAGCCGGCCCGCGCGCGGGTGTCTGAGTTACGTCGTCGCGAGCGACGCCAAAGCCATCGTCATCGATCCGCTGCGTCACCTCCAGCCTTATTTCAATCTGCTGCGCGAAAAAAATCTCACGCTCGAAGCCGTCATCGACACGCACGGCCACGCCGACCACATCAGCGGCGGCGTCGCGCTGGCCGCCGAGACCGGCTGCCGCTACTGGCTCCATCCCTACGACGCAATCCATCCCATGGACATGCTGCCCGCGACAATCGCCTACGAACCGCTTCGCGACGGCCAGATTTTTCGCGTAGGCAAGCAGCAGCTCGAAGTCCTGCACATTCCCGGCCACACGCTGGGCCTCGTCGCACTGCGCCTCGCCGACAATTATCTCTTCACCGGCGACAGCATCTTCATCCGCTCCATCGCCCGGCCCGATCTCGGCGGCAAAGCCGACGCCTGGGCCCCGCTGCACGCGCATTCGTTGCAAAAGCTCGCGAAGCTGCCCGATTCTATGATCGTTCTGCCCGGCCACTTCAGCGGCCTCGATGAAGCGGACGCAACAGGCCTCTTCGCCGCCTCGCTAGGCGATCTGAAGCGCCGCAACGACGGTTTGCGCGTCCTGCAGCAAGAGAACGAATCCGGCTTCGTCCGTTATCTGCTCGAAAGTCTCCCGAAGTTCATCCCCGAATACGTGGACATCAAGCGCGTAAACGCCGGCCTGCTCGCCCCCGACGAAGACGCCGCCTCCACGCTCGAACTGGGCAAAAACGTCTGCGCACTCGCCCAGGCCTACGAAGCAAAATCCGGAGCCGTCCAATGAGCCAGCCATTCGACAAGGAACTCGACGCCCGCGGCATGAATTGCCCCATGCCGCTCGTGAATGCCCGAAAAGAAATCGGCAAGCTCGAGCCCGGCCAGATTCTGAAAATCATGGCCACAGATCGCGGCTCGCTCGCCGATTTTCAAGGCTGGGCCAAGATTGCAAAAAATGTCGAGCTGCTAAGCCAGGAAACTGAAACCATCGAAGGCGCAAGCATCTACGTCCACTACGTGAAGCGCACCACCTGAGGAGACCCACCCATGGAAGCCAGCGCCGGAATGCAAGCAAGCATCGAGACATCGCGCGTGCAAGCTCTCGAGCAGCAGGTGCAAGCTCTTGAAAAGCGCCTCGCCGATCTCGAAGAGCGCGCCCCGGAAGATCGCGTGGCCATCATCATTTTCTCCGGCGATCTCGATCGCGCTCTCGCCGCATTCATCATCGCCACCGGCGCCGCCTCCATGGGCCAGCAGGTCAGCATGTTTTTCACTTTCTGGGGTCTGGCCGTGTTGCGGAAGGGAACGCAATTTTCCGGGAAGACGATCCCGCAGAAAATGATGGCGCTGATGTCGCCCGGCTCGAGCAAATCGCTACCGATCTCGAAAATGAACTATTTCGGCGCCGGAGCAAAAATGCTGCGCGGCATGATGAAGGACAAGAACGTCAATTCGCTGGAAGAAATGATCGCGCTAGCTCGCGAACTCGGCGTGCGCATGATCGCCTGCGAAATGTCCCGCGACCTGATGGGCATCCGCGAAGATGAAATGGCCGCAGGCCTGGAATGCGGCGGCGTAGCCACATACCTAGCCGACGCCCTAAAATCCCGCACCAGTCTATTTATTTAAGCAGGCCGTTGGTACCGCCGGCGTCCCCGCCGGCGTTTTTGTGCCAAACGGCCACGCTGCCGCTGCACAATCTGAAATCGCCACCCGAATTAAAGTGATCCGTACGGCCCAAACCGGCTGCCGCTGACAATAATCTCGTAATCAACGGGCGCATCCCCGCACCGCCGCACCGGAAACTTCGCATCATGCAAGATCGCTTCCATGCGGCGATTTTCTTCTTCCGGCCCGTGCCGCAAAGCGACGATATTCGCCACCTGCCCATCCCGCCCAATCAGCAAATAATAAGCGCTGAAATCTCCCGGAGGCGCCATCGCCGGCCCCGGCAATCCCCAAACCCCCGGCGGATGCGGCCACTTGATGCCGCCTTTCCGCGACGGCTCGGAGCACCAATCGTGCAATTCGGCTTTCGCGCCGGCGGCGAAAAGCGTCTCGTCGAAATTGCTCTGCGCTTCGAGCGTGGTGATGTGCAGATCAATCGTTTCGCCGAGCGCGGTCAGATAAATGTGCCGCGGAAAACGCTTGCCGCCAATCGACACGAAATCGTTGATCCGGAATTCCGATCGGGCAGCCCGCCCGTAGATTCCTCCGATGGCCGCGTCGATCGCGTTCGTGTTTTCGTCGAAGCATGCCTGCGGCCGCGCGTAATTCGACTCGAACTCCACGCACGTCCGGTACTCGCCGCTGCTCTTATCCGCGTAAACTTTCTTCACGTCCGGATCCCCGCCGACAATTTCGGCTACAGGCGAGCGCAATCTCTGCTCAATCCGCCAAAGCGGCAGAGGCAGCGCTTTCGTGCTTCGCTCGACGGCCAGCTTATTTCCAGCCGCGATATCCGTCTCGACCACCCCGCCCATCTTGAAATTCACGCGGTATTTGTTGGGCGCCGCCCAGAAAAGCTCGTAGGTGCCTTCGGTGGTGTTGTCGTCCAGCGTGTACTTGAAATTCGCAACCAGATGAAATGGCGCCCCGCCGGAACCCCGCAGTTCTGAATCCGCCGCGGCCTTCCGCAGCCATTCTTTGGCTTCTTTTTTGGGTGGCAATTTCTGCGCGCTCGCGGCCGAAGCCGCAAACGCAATGGCTATAACGGTGCAAATAAACGTTCGAATCGTATGTGGCATATGTATAAGTCCAATCTAACCCTGCGATTTATATAAAGTAGCGCGGGTTTCATGAAAAAGTAGATGCGCCAAATAGGATACAGCGTTGCAAGCCAAAGTCCGCCGGCCCAGCGGTAACACCTAGGCAACACCCGCGAATACATATCTGGTGCCGGAGCCGCGCGCGTTCGAGAATCGATATAGGGAAATGGCGCGGCACATGCGCCGGCGCCGCATTCGTGTCGCTTGGTGGCGGGCGGAAAATAGGCGATGGGCACTCTCAATCAATCGGAACTCGATCAACTCGAACGGCGCGAACGCCAGTTAACTATCCTGGCCGCTGTCATCGTGCTCGTTCTCGCCGGCGGCGTGGCTCTGCTCATGTATCCGCTGGTGTTCGTCCATGCGGACGAAGCCACCAAATGGCCGATGCGCTTTGCCTTTTTCGGATTTTGCGTCCTTTCGCTGCTCATCGCGGCCTATCTGCTCGACCGCCAACGCACCTTCCGCAGCATAAAACAGCAACTGGTCTCCGAGCTGCAGCGCAATGTCGACCTGCGCCATCAGGCCGACGCCGATCTGCTGCACACCATCCCTGATCTAAATCACTTCCAGGATCGCTTGGCCATGGAATATCGCCGTGCGTCCGCGATGGAGCGCTCTCTCTCGCTTCTGGCCGTCAAAGTAAGCGTGTCTCCGAACGTCACGGATTCGAACGAAGCCACCGCTCTGCTCGGAGAGATCGCGCGCGCCATCGGCCGCAATCTCAGGCCGTCCGATTCGATGTATCAACTGGCCAGCGGCTTCTTCGGCGTCGTGCTTTCGGATACCGATACCGCCACTGCGAAGAAGCTCACCGCCAAACTCGAACCGACAATCCGTGCCATCGCGCCCGAAAGCAAATTCGCCTTCGAAATGTTCGTGCGCAACTATCCCGACAATGCAAAAAGCGCCCACGAGCTAGAACAAGCCGTGGCCTCCCGCCTTCCCGCCGAGCAAAACTGGGACGAAGTCCCCTCCCCGCGCTAAAAACGCCGCTGTAGTGCCAAGCCTCTGAGCGCCTGTGAGAGCAATGCTCGCCTTTTCCTTCTACTTAGATTCGCGTCGCGTAATCTGGTATTCGCCACTTTTCGCTGCTAGCCTGCCGTGGGAAATTGCAAATGAATCGGCCCAACGCACAAAGAAAAATCATCGCAGCAAACGGTCCGGATCCCAGATTTCTAATCGATACGCGAAAACGAATAGAAACTGCCGTAACTCACTGAAAATAAACAACGGAGGTCATTTCTAACCGAGACAAAATCGCACCCTTCAGAAGCCTTTTTAGCCCCTCTCAATGGCTTTGGAGCATTCGGAAAGAACCCGAAGGCCGCCACGCAGTCTCTTCAGCCCGGAAACTTCCTCGGAGGTGCGACGTGCCTTCTACTTCTTGGCAGCGACCAGCGATTCAGCCGATGGCAGGAGCGAATCGAGTTCTGTCTTTGACCGCGCGAAGATTTCGAGTGTGACCCGAAACTTGCCGGCAGCCATGAATTGCAGAGAAGCAGTCCAGACGGGTGGCGAAGCCAACGGAAATTCCAGGTCGGTCCGCAAAAGCGAGAGCTTCCCGAGCGCAATCTCTTGCAACGGAGCGGAGACCGTAGCGCCGCGCTCTTCGAGATCCTTCTGGCGCTTCAACGCGGAATCGCGATCGAAAGCCCCGCTCGTCTCGACGCTGATGCGCACAAACGGAGCGTGATTGCGCGGATCGGCAGACGCGAGAAAGATAATCTTCGGAAAGGGAATTGGCGCGGATGGGTTCGCCGCGGCGTGCTTCTTCATCCATTCGAGCGCGACCTGATTCATCTGCTCGAGAGATTCTGGAGTCACGGCCGCCAGGGATTGCGGGAATTTGTGTCGCAATCCCAGAAAATCATTGCGATAGATGCCATGCTCGGCATCGCCGTTCTCTACATCGTCGGGCGGAAAGATGAAATTTGAATCGGAGAGTTCGCTGGAATCGGATGCCGGGATTCATGGCCGCGGAAGCAAGAGCATCAAGGGGAATCGAGGCGAGCTGCGCGGGCGTAATCGGGACGCGCGGAAGAAATTGGCGGCGCAACAACCGCGGCGGGCGGCGGCGTTGTTGACGCAACCGGCTGCGGTTCGAACGGCTTGCTCAACGCGCGGTTGATGGCGCGCTCCAGATTCTGCGCCGTAGGCGCACCGAAGCCAGACTGGCGGTACCCGATGACCCCGCTGCGATCGAGGACGATGTAAGTTGGAAACGCATCGACCTCGAACAGCGACTGCATTTCGCGATCGCGATCGATGGATTCAGCCCAGTCCATGTGATTGGACTTGATGAAGCTCTTCCAGTCACTCTCATCGCGATCCGCGCTGACGCCCACAATTTCAAATGGGCGATCGGCGAACTCATGGTGCAGCTTGACCAGCGCCGGCACAGACTCGCGGCACGGCGGGCACCACGTGGCCCAGAAATCGAGGAGCACAACTTTGCCGCGAAGCGCTGAGGCCGTGATCCTATGGCCCTCAAGCGTGACCACGGAAAAAGCCGGGCCGACCGGCTCGCGGGCAAGTATCGGAGAGGAGATGAGCCGCCGCGCCTGCTCGAC
Source organism: uncultured Acidobacteriota bacterium (assembly GCA_963841235.1). Taxonomy (GTDB): domain Bacteria; phylum Acidobacteriota; class Terriglobia; order Acidiferrales; family UBA7541; genus Palsa-147. The sequence goes on from CAWJBU010000012.1 coordinate 529,503, forward strand.
GCGGCCCGGCTCGGCAAATGGGCCGTTGATAAAGCCATTCAGCTCGGCGATGCCTTCTGCATCGCGGCCCTGAAGGAGCAGAACTTCGCCGAGATAAAAGCGCGCCACGCTCCTATTGGGATCGGCGGCGAGCGCCTCTCGAAATTCACTTTCGGCTTGTTTAAGCGCCGCGGACGATGGCTCGCTCGATTCGGATGCGAAAATCGAGCCGCGCAGAAAATGAGCTTGCCCGGCGAGCCAGTGGTCGTTGCCGGCAATCTCGATGGCGCGCTGCGCCGCTTCGAGCGCCGCGGCGAAATCGCCGAGGACACGCTCCGTGCTGGCCATACGCAGGAAGCAGAGACCGCAGCTGTGATTCGAAATCTTGTCGGCTTCCCGATATGCTGTGAGCGCTCCGGCGAACTGTTGATGCGAGACGAGCGCATCGCCGCGCGAGACGCTCTCGGAAGCAGCGGCGGAAGCTGCCGGCTGCGCCTCCTGCGCGCGAACGCATGTTGCCGCACACTCAAGCGCGAGAACTATGCTGAAGACGGGAAGAGCGAGTTGTCGCAACATAAAACTTGACCTTCTCGGTACGCGTGCGAGCAGGATATCACTGCCGGCGCGAAATGCGGAGAAGACGACGCCACGCGCGACACAATGAGCCGAGCCGCGCGAGGCTAAATCGTGTAGCCTCGTGTCTGGACGCGATTATGAAGATTTGCGGATTGATCCTCGCACTGTTGTTCGGCTGCTGCGCGCTGGCGCAAGAAAGCCCCGCGCCATTTCACGGCTCGTGGACCGCAACCGTTGGGCCCACGCAAGTCTTCCGCGGCACCTGGACGGGAAGCGCCCTCCCGAAAAATCCAAATTCCGCGCACGGAACATGGTCGCTGATCATTGATACCGGTCAATCCGTGATTCAGGGCACCTGGACAGCCCAGAAAACCGGCGCGGAATGGCGAGGGAATTGGACCGCGCGGACGCAGCAGGGGCGCTCGTTCACCGGCTCGTGGAACTCGAGCGATGCAAATCTCAGCGGGAAGACCTTTCAGGATTTGCTGCAGAGCGCGATGGAAAAGGAAATCGCCGGCAACTGGCGGAGCAACCCTTACAGCGGCGGCTGGTGGCTGCGCGGCTCACCGAGGCAAGAGCGCAACCACTGAATCAGTTTGCTGTAGTGAGCGCGCCATGGAAACGAGCCCAGCCGCTGATCAGACGTTCGTATGGGTCATTCACGTGTGGTTGCGAGCGGCCTGGAAGGAGACTAGAATCTGTGCCTGCGCCGCGAATGCCTCGCGATGCGAACGTTCATCCTCTAAAGGAATCCGGCTGGACGCGTAATAACACTCTCAGGAGACTCCACGATGAAAAAAGCGGCGTTGCTGATTTGCGCGGTTCTCTGCTTTCAGATTGCGGCCTTCGGGCAGACGCTGTCCGATGAAGACCGCGCCAAGGGCGTAGCCTATCTCGAAAAAACGCGCCAGGGCGTCATCGATGCGACGAAAGGCCTCTCGGAAGCTCAATGGAAATTCAAGGCCGGCCCAGACCGCTGGTCAGTGGCCGAAACTCTCGAGCACATCGCACTGGCAGAAGACTTCATCTTCGGCAACATTACGGAAAAAGTGATGATGGCCCCGGCGGGCGCTCCGGATCGCGACTTCGCCAAGATCGACGCCGGCGTCCTCGCCATGATTCCCGACCGCAGCCACAAGGCGCAGGCCCCTCCGCCTCTCGTTCCCACGGGCCGCTGGACGCCGGCCGAAACACTCGACCATTTCCTGAAGAGCCGCGAGAAGACCATCGCCTACATGAAGACCACGCCCGACCTACGCGCGCACGTAGTAGCGGAAAATCCACTGGGCATGCCGCTCGACGGCTACGAATTCCTGCTGTTCATCGCAGCCCACAGCGAACGCCACACAAAGCAAATTCTGGAAGTAAAAGCCGATCCGAATTATCCGAAGAAGTAGCGCCGGCTGCCAGCCGGCGTTTTTCGTCGGCGTCGAGGAATCCTGCGGCGCAGACTCGACGCTGGCTGCAACGCGAGCGTGACCAAACACAAACTGGCAGCCAGCACTGCGAATGCGTTGCGTTTCGCGGAGAGTACTACTTCAGTTTCGATTCGGCGTTGGCTTTGATTCCGTCGCGCCGCGCTTGGCTATCAACCGTGTCCGTTGCCAGCAGCTCGAGCGTTTTCTTCGCGTTCTCGCGCGCTAAATCTTTCTGCCCGTCCGTCAGGTATGCATCGCCGAGGCTGTCGTAAACATTTGGCGAGTTCGGATGCGCAGTGACGTTGAGCTTAAAAATCCCGATAGCGCCTTTAATGTCACCGGTGACGAGATGCTCGTATCCGATCCGGTTCAGGACGATCTCCGAGAAAAGCACGCTCTTCGGATCGCGCCGGCGCTCCTCCGCATACATCGCGGCCGCCTTGCTCAGGCCATCCGGTTGATCCAGAAGCTCGAGAAACCGCGACTCCGCGGACATCGATCCCGCCGCGCGAGTGGCCGGAACGCTCGGCGGATCCTTCAGCGTCGCGTTAAACCAGTCCACGATCATTCCCGGCAATTCCTTGTGCGCCGCGAACATTTCCACGCCGTGTCCGCCGGTCGTATAGTGCACCAGCTTGTTCGATGGATCGGGCGACAAATCGCCCAGCCATTGCATGATTTCCACAACGCCGAGATCCGGATCGTCATCCGCAGCAGCCATAAAGAGCGGCAACTTCGGCGATCTGCGCAGAAACTCCCGCCCTGCGCGATCCGTTCCCTCGGAGAGCAGCACCATCGACTTCACCTCCGTATGCCGCCGCGCCAGTTGCACGGCCTGATTCGACTCCGCAACTCGCGCCGCCCGCGCCGATGAAGTCGTGACTCACGCCGGGCTGTGATTCGAGATATCGCAGCGCCAAATCCACATCGCCGGGCCAAACTTCCTGCATATCCCGCCCGGCTTTCTCCGGCGTAAGCTTGTCCAAAGGCGTGCCGCCGCTATCGCCGAACCCGCGGAAATCCAAAGTGAGGACATTGATCCCCGACGCAGAGAGGCTCCCGGCGAGGTCATCCCAAACCTTCCGCTGCCGGTTGCACTGATGCAGCATGATCACGCCCGGCCCCGGCTTAGCCGCGGCAAAGAAAGTAGCCTTCAGCGCGGTCCCATCGACGGCAGTCAAATCCACCACGCGCATCCCCGGCGCGTTCTGCGCCGCACACGAAAGCGCAAGCGCAACCAAGGCGGCAAGCCGGTGCAGCAATAGCCATTCCACGTCGCAACATGGAAACCTCCCCAAGCAACGCCATCATACAGAATTCTTCAAAGAACGAAGATAACTCGGTGGACGCGCGCTGCCACATCAAACAAGACAAGCCGACTGGCGCCACGAAGAAATCGATTAATCGTGCGGTTGCTTTCACCAGCCTCAGGGCTTATTTCGAGCCCAGCTTTTCCGCAGCGAGCTTCTCCGCAGTTGCTAGCGCGTCGGCCGCGGGAACCTTCACGTCAGGATCGACGCCCGTCCCTTCCCAGTTGGTCTTGGAAATCGGGTTGATGGCCTTCGCGTACGACACGCCAATCCTGAAATGATCGTCAATTCGGTGACCCGAGACCGGATGGGCGCCGCCTCCGGTAGTCTCGCCGACGATGGTGGCGCGTTTCAGATTTTTGAGGTTATAGCTGAACTCCTCAGCGCCGGAAAAGGTCCGCTTCGAGGTCAGCACGTAAGCCGGCTTGCCGTCTAAAATTTTGCCCGGCACATACGGCAACGTCCAATATTGGTCGGTCGTGTCTGTCTTCCGCTCCCAGAGATCGTTCAGGTGCGTGGGTTTGGAGAATAGATAGGTCGAGATGAGTGCGATCATTCTTGGATCGCCGCCGCCGTTTTCGCGCAGGTCGAAAATGATGGCGTCCACATTGCCGAGGAAATTCATGGCCGCCACCGCCGTGGGCCCGCAGACATCCGGATCGGCAAACATGTTGAATTTCAGGTAGCCGACATTGCCGGCGAGGAGATCGACCTTCTCGAAGCCGCAGTTTACGCGCTCCATTTCTTTGCGATACCGGGCGTCAGCGTCGGGATCAGGGCCTTCCGTCTTTTCCGGCATCGGCATGGGACTGAACATCACATGCAGGTGCTTGTCGTGACTCACTTCCTGAAAATTGTCGGTGAGCATCATGGCGAAGGCGTCGCCGTCGGTCACTGAGTCGTAGTCGCCCTTTTTCTGCCGAGCCCGTACCGCCTCCGCCATCTTTTTCGCCAAATCCGGAGATACGTAGAATTCGTTTAGATTCGCGATTGCACCATCGATCACTTTGTTTCGAGTTGCGGCATCAATCTTGAAATTGAAATCCGAGATGGAAGCGCCCGGAGGAATCGCGCGCAGCGTGAAGCTAGTGACCTCGGCGGGGTCGCCATCTTTCACCTCCATCTTCCCGAGAGCTTTTGTGTCGCTTTGCCGCTCCTTGACGAGGAACTGGAGTTCCAGCGGCTCGCTCTTCTCGATGGCGAGAAGGTCAAAGCCACCGGTCTGGCCCCGGAACTGCATCATATTGTCCACTGATTTGGCCGGCTCATATTTGTGGTAGTAAGCGTCCAGCGCTGCCCGGTCACCGCTATTGAACGCTTCCAGCCAGGCCTTGAATGTGTGGCCCGCCGGGGTGTCCGGAATCGTGGGCTGAGCTTGCGCGGCGGCCAGCGACAGAATCAAAGCGATGCATGTGCGATAGAGCATTGATAGATCACCCAGAATTTCCTTTTTTGGGATTCGCCCCGGCGCAGTTTATCACTCTGGAAGGCCCGGAAAAATCTTTAGCCGCGTGCTGACAGCCGGTGCATTCCTCATGCAAAATGCCGGGGCACGCGAAGGAGTACAGGAGCGATCATGCCCAGCGCCGCGTCCATCATGGCCGAGTTGAAAAAGAAAGGGAGCGCGCAGACGCGCAAAATATATGCGCGGCATGGAAACGCCACACAGCGCATGTTTGGCGTGAGCATGGCCGATCTCAAGGTCATCGCGAAGAAAATCAAGGGGCAGCAGGCCCTCGCTTGCGAACTTTACGCCACGGGCAACATGGATGCCATGTATCTCGCCGGTTTGGTGGCGAACGGCGCGCAGATGACCGCGAAGCAATTGAATGAGTGGGCAGAGAGCGCGGCAGGGTTGCAGATGATCGCCGAATACACGGTCCCGTCGGTGGCTGTGGAGAATCCGCAGGCCCGCGACCTGGCGATGCGCTGGATCAAGTCAAAGAATGAACAGGTGGCATCCTGCGGTTGGTGCACGTATGCGGGAATCGTCGGCACCCAGGCGGACGATATTTTGGACCTCGCGGAAATCAAGCAGCTTCTCGGGACGGTGGTCAAGGAAATCCATAGTGCGCAAAACCGCGTTCGTTACACCATGAATGGTTTTGTCATCGCCGTCGGAAGTTGCGTGCGTCCGTTGATGAAAGAGGCAAAGGCGTCGGCCCGGCAGATCGGCGCCGTTTCGGTGGATATGGGCGAAACATCCTGCAATGTTCCGTTGGCCACTGCGTACATCGAGAAAGTCGAGGCGGCCGGCAAGGCGGGTCAAAAACGAAAGATGATTCGCTGCTAGCCGGGAAGCCGCGTCAATCGCTGCATCGTTCTGGCGATTCATCCGCGCTGAAATCTTCGACGCTCCTCGCGCAAGTCTAGGACTGCGGCACGTCTATGCTAGAATTTAGGCGTCCCCACAGAACTGAGGAACGCGTGGCGAAACTGCGAATTTCGATTGTCGAATATCTGAATACCGCGCCGCTGGTATGGGGCTTTACGAATGGCCCGCTGGCGGGGCGCTACGATTTGTCTTTTACCCTGCCATCGCAATGCGCCGAGGCGTTGCGGCAAGGAGAGGCCGACATCGCTATCATCCCGGCCATCGAATACCAGCGCATCGAGAATCTGGTGGTGCTGCCCGGGATGGCAGTGGCCGCGAAACAGCCGGTGCGCAGCATTTTGGTGCTCTCGAAAAAGCCGATCGAGATGACCAAGCGCATTGCGCTGGATACCAGCTCGCGCAGCTCCGCGGCGCTGGTGCGAATTCTCGCCGCCGAAAAATGGGGAATCCAGCCCGAGTTCGTTGACGGTACCCCCGACGCCTCGAAAATGCTCGAAACCGCCGATGCAGCTCTCGTGATCGGCGATCCCGCTCTCCGCATTTCCGTGAAGATGGATCAACTCGCCGGAAAAGCGCCCAGCGGCAAATCGTGCTGCCAGGGCGATCCGAAAGATATGCCGGTGCCGGGCTATGATTCGATTTTCGCTTACGACGTGGCCTACGAATGGCAGGAATTGACCGGCAAGCCGTGCGTGCTAGCTATCTGGGCGGGGCGGCGCGAAGCTATCACGCCGGAAGTGATCGCTGATTTTCAGGCGTCGAAGGAATACGGCCTTGCGCACATTCCGGATATCGCCGATGGCGCCGAGGAAGAGCTCGATCTTCCTGAGAAGGATCTCGAGAAATATCTCACTGACAACATCGATTTTTCGCTCGACGCCGAAAATCTCGAAGGACTCGAGCTGTATTATCAAAAAGCGGCGGCGCTCGGATTGATTCCAAAGGCGCGGCGTCTTGAGCTGGCCGTCGCCAAGGAACTTCGCGAGAGCCGGGCGGGCGCGGCGCGGTAACAGCGCGTAAAAACATTCATGGGCATCTCCCAACAAGAAGCGCTCGACCTCTTTAATTCCGACGACCTCGTCGGGATCGGCATGGCCGCAAACGCGGTGCGACGGAAGAAGACTGACCCGCGCGTGGCGACCTATCAGATCGACCGCAACATCAATTACACGAATTTTTGCACTGAGTATTGCTCGTTCTGCGCTTTCTACCGCCCGATGGGCTCGAAAGAGGGCTACATTCTCTCGTTCGAGCAAATCTGCGCGAAGATTGACGAGATGCTCGAACTCGGCGGCACCGGAATTTTGCTGCAGGGCGGCCTGAATCCTGATCTGAAGCTCGAGTACTACGAAAATCTGCTCCGCTCGCTGAAGCAGAAATATCCGCGCGTGCATCTGCATTGCTTCTCAGCGCCCGAAATCATCTGCATCGCGGAGATTTCGGCGCTGAGCATCCGCGACACGATCGCGCGCCTGCGCGATGCCGGCCTCGAATCCATTCCCGGCGGCGGCGCGGAGATTCTCGATGATGAAATCCGCGCGCGAATTTCCCGGCTGAAATGCACCGCGAATGAATGGGAAGAAGTGCACCGCTCCGCGCATTCGCTCGGTTTGCGCACCACGGCGACTATGATGTTCGGCTGCGGCGAGAATTTCCAGCACCGCGTGAATCATTTCGAGCGCGTGCGGCGACTGCAGGAAGAAACCGGCGGCTTCACCGCGTTCATTCCGTGGATCTTCGCGCCAGAAAATACGCCGTTAGGAAAGAAAGTGCCGGAAGCTACGGCCGTGGATTATTTGAAGACGCTGGCGATCAGCCGGATGTATCTCGACAACATCGATCACATCCAGTCAAGCTGGCTCACGCCGGGAATCAAGATCTGCCAAATCGGTCTGCAATTCGGCGCCGATGATGTCGGCAGCATCCTCATCGAGGAAAACGTGGTTTACGCCGCAGGCGTCCGCAATCGCACCAATGAATCCGAATTGCGCCGCATCATCAGCGATGCGGGCTACATTCCCGCGCAGCGCGACACTCTCTACCGCACTTATTTTTTGAAACAATAAAAATCGAGCGATTGCGTTTACCTTTTTGGCAGACGCATTGCCGCTCGACCGAGTCAATCTCAGCGGCTAAAGAGGTTGCGGAAAAAGTCGAAAATGTTGTCGCGCAGCGGAGTCCGCCGTCGCGCGATGCTTTGATTTTGTGGTGAGGTCGTAGGAGGGGCGGCAAGCGGCGCCCCTACGAATGCATAATCGGAAAGCAGATCCCTCATCCGCCTAGGCGGATGAGGGATGACAGCGGTTAGGCTTTTTCCGCAGCCTGTAAAGCCGCGCTGACCTCGCGGCGCTTCCGGCATGACTGAAGTCATGCCCTGACAAACCATCGCACGAAAGAGAATTACGCGCGGAGCGGAAACGCGGCGGCGGGGACGGCGGCGGTGGGGATCTCGACGGTGATGCTCGCGCCATACGGCGGCTTGTTCGCTAGCGTGATGCCGCCGCCGCACTCCTGCATGATTCCGTAGCAAATGTTCAGGCCGAGACCCGTGCCTTTGCCGACTGGCTTCGTCGTGTAGAACGGGTCGAACGCGCGATTCAGTTCCGCAAACCCCGGCCCACTGTCTTCAAAGCGGATGCGCACGCGTTCACGGTGCGACGAAGCGGCGACTCGAATGCGCCGCTCCTTGCTGTCCTCGACCGCGTCCATCGCGTTGGACAAGAGATTGAGCAGCACTTGCCGCAACTCGTCCTCGCCGATGGCGACGGACGGCAAATCCTCTTCGATCTCGATTTCCACCTGGATGCCCAGCTTGCGGAGATGGTATTCGCGAAGTTGAACGATTTCGCGGACCACGAAGCTCAGATCGCTTGAACGCGCGGCCGTACTGCTCTGGTGCGCAAAGTGCAGCAGGCCGTCCACAATCCTTTTCATGCGCCGCGCCTCATGGCCCAGCTTCCCGATGCGCTTGAGCGTCGATTCCTTCTCGACTTCCTCGCTTAACAATTCGGAGTAGCCAAGGATTCCAGTGAGCGGATTGTTCAATTCATGAGCTACGCCTGCCACCAATTGCCCCATCGCCGCCAGCTTCTCGGTGCGCACCAACTGCTTGTGCAGGCGTGTGTTTTCCATCGTGACGGCAAGATCGCCCGCCATCATCTCCAGCTTGGCAATTTCGCCGCGATCGAGTTCCGCCACGCTGCGATCGCTGGCGAGCCACAGTCCGCCTACGAGAGCGCCGCGCGGCGAAATCAGGGGTATGAGCACGACAAAACGATCGGTGATCGCTTCCGCGCGCATGCCACGCCGCCGCGCGAGTTCCCAGGAATCCATGATCAGCGAATTGTTACCGACGCGCATCCCGGAGGCGCGCTGCTCTTGATAGGTCGCCCAGGTCACTTCCCGCGCGACCTCGCCTAGGCGGCTCGTCTCCGCCTCGGAGACGCCGCTGGCGCTTGCCAGCGAAAGACGCCCGCCTTCGCCGGGGATGAAGAGAGCGGCGCGCTTGAAGCTGCTGGCGCTGGTGACTGCTTGCGTGATTTCGCCGCAGAGCGCGAACGGGTCCCGGCTCGAAAGCAGCCGCGAGCTGATCTGCGACATTTTCTGCAGCAGAAGATTTTCGGAGTGCTCTCTGGCGCGAGCCTCTTCCACCATTTGGGATTTGTCTTCGAGCAGCTTCAGAATCATGCCCATGGCTACAAAGAACTTCGGCACGTTCCACAATTCTGGATTTACCTGAAGCTTGGGAAGGTAGTGCCCCAAAATCGTGGCAGTGGGGAAGACAGCGCCCCACGCGAGGAACCCGCCTGCAACCGCCACAACGCCGGGCGTCCAGCGCGGCACTCGCCGCCAGAACAACACGCCGCAAGCGCCGAACGATAGCGTCAGGATAGCGAGGACGGCGAGATCCGGGTTTCCCTGCCACTGGTCGTGAATCGCCCACGCGCCGGTGGCCAGAACGACTGCCGAGAGAATTAGAGAGAAATAGGACCGGTAACCCTCTTCAAGGATTATGAACAGCACGCTGCCGAGCATGAGCACTGCGAGCGCGCCCACCAGCGCCCCGCGCACGTGCCAACCAAAAGTGACCGCGGTGGCATGGAATGCCGTCGGCACGCACAGGAAAACGAGGAGCACGCGCCGGCGGAAGCGATCCTTGACTGAGCGCGCCATCGATACGATGAAAACGATGCCAGACAATTCCAGCGCGCCGAGATCGATGGACTCGAAGATGTTCTCGATCGTCCCGCTGCGCCCTTCAAATATCTGGATTACGAAGTGAGCGAAGATCAGCGCCCAGGCGTAGGTCCAGAGGCGGACGCGTGTCGAAGTCGAGTGCTTGCGCAGCGCCAGGAAGATCCCCACGAGGACCGCAAGCGTCAAAATTGTCGGCAGTTTGTCCAGCATCATGCTCAAGAACGAGTGTCCTGAGGAGACGCGAGATTAGCAGCGCGCTGAGGAACCGCTCAATGGACCAGAAGTACCAGTTTCGGGGAGGGTTAATGTTGAGGGTCTGTGTTGCGCCGGCCTTTTAGGCCGCCATCTTCCTGCAAGATCGCGCGATAAGCGATGACATCTGAAGAGCTCTAGCGTAAAGTCACTTAGAATCTATGGCTTACGGATGTCCAGGCTCACTTCTGCGCCTTCCGCTAACTCCAGGGGCTCAAACGGCACAAGCACGCCTTTCACGTAATGCGCGCGCACGCGAATGGGCTTCGCGGCGGCGATCGCGGAATTCGACTTGGCGGGCTGCTCTCCGCCGTCGGAGGAACTTTTTCCGGTGCGATCGAGCGCCTGATTTGCCAGCTTGTCGGCCTCGCGATTGCGCTCGCGCGGAATGTGGTCGATGGCGAAGTAATCGAACGTACGCGCCATCTGCGAGGCACGCTCGTAGAGCGGGCGCAGATCGGGACTCTTCACTTTGTAGCGTCCCTGCATCTGCCGGACGAGAAGCTCGGAATCGCTGAGGACGCGAAGGCGCGAAAGTTTGTGCGACGTCGCGTAATCGAGCGCGGTGATCAGCGCGTAATATTCGGCAACGTTATTCGTCTCGCGGCCGAGATATTTTCCCAGCTCCAGGACGCGCTCTCCGTTCGGCGCTTCGATAATCACCGCGTACGACGCTGGGCCGGGATTTCCGCGCGAAGCGCCGTCCACGAGCGCGGTGTAAACGCCCGATGGCGAAGCCGAAGCTTGCGGCTCGCCGAAGAGCCGCGCGCTTCGAGGCGGCGCCGTTGCGCGTTCGCGTTTCATATTCGTGAGCGATTCATGTGCCATCCACGCTTCTTGTCCTGCTGCGCCCAGGCGTTCTGGGAATAACCGCGCCACGCGCAAATTCTTCGTAGGGGCGCCGCTTGCTGCGCCCTCTTCGTGCAAGATCGCGCCATAAAGACAATGCGCGCATGCCCACAGAGTTCACTGTCCCTCTGTCGGTTGCGGCGGCGGCGAAGCAGCGGGTTCCGTGGGAGGAGCCGGAGGTTTAGCGGGCTCGAAGTAATAAAGAATTCGCGTGCAGGTCTCACAATGATAGATCTCTTCGTTCCCATCGCGGCGCATCTCTTGAAACACGTGCGGCCGGACGCGCATGCCGCAAGCGCCGCATTTCTCGTCGCGGACTTCCGCCAGCGCCGTGCCGCCATGCCTGCGTGCGATGCGCTGATAATGATCGAGGAGATTTTCGGGAACCGCGGCGATGGCCTTCGCGCGTTCGGCCTCAAGAGCGGCGCGTTCCCTCTCGGCCACCGCTCGATCGGCTTCAATCTTGGCGCGCTCGCCCTTTGAAGTCTCTTCCACTTCCTTAAGCGTTTTTTCCGAAGACTTGATGCGCCGGTCGTATTCTTCGCCTGCCACCATCTGTTCGAGAAGACGATCCTCGGCGCTAGCGGCCTCCTGATCGGCCATCTGCGCTTCGTGCTGCAGCGTCTTGAAGGCGTCGTTGGTCTTGACCTGGTAAGCCTGATCGCGATATTTCCGGCCCTTCTCTTTCCACTGCTCGACGTCCAACTCGTATTTTTTGCGCTCCTTGAGAGCAGTCAAGTGAGCGGCTTTCGAAGTTTCCAGTTCGGCGCGCGCCGCTGCGACGCGCGCTTCGACTTCCGCAAGTTTCTTGGGAATGGACGCCAGCCGCGCGCGAACTTCGCTCAGACTGACGTCCACGGTTTGCAGCTCGATGAGGTGCTTGATGACGGGTTGCACGGGAGATGAATTCTAACACATGCGTAGCAGGCCAACGCCCCGTAGCGCCGGTCCCGCATGCGGGACCGGCGCTACGTTCAACGGCCCGATTTCGCTGCTCGGGCTTCGGCGCGAACGGGCAGATCCGCACCGCCGATTTGCAGGCGGACGCAGGCGTGTCCATGGCCCAGGCCGTATTTCAACGCCGGATAGACGCGCGAAGTGGCAATCGTGAGCGCCAACGACACCAACGCGCGGCGGCCCCAGCGATCGACGACCTTCTCCCGCAGGCGATCCGATTCGGCGATGTCGCGCGCGAGCACCGACTTCGCGAAGCGCCAGCCGAGTGCAGCATCCTCCGGCATCGCCGCTTCGTCGCCGGTCACAATCGCGCGCAGCGCCTCGGGCTTTACCCCGGCGCGTTCCGCCATCGTCGCCACGAGCTGCGTGCACGGGCCGCAATCCTCGGCCAGCGTGGCCGTGAGTTTCGCCGCGTACCATGCTTCCTTCGGCACATCTTCGCGATGCTCTGACATCGCCGTGATTTTGGCGAACTTCCAAAACCCCCGCGGGCTCGCGGTGTACATGTCGCGCATGTATTCCGCGTCGTAATCGAAATTCTTCTCAAACGCTGCGATTCTCTTTCTTACCAGCCAACCCAACATGGCTTCACTCCTTCGCTGCGTGCCTCGCCGGCCACGCCAGCCAAATAATCAGAAGGCCCGGAAGAAAAACGGTCGGCACCTCGCCGAGCAACTGATGCGCATGCTCGCGGCCTGCGAGCGCATCGCAAACATGAACAATAGAATGCATGACGAGAAAGCTGCCGCCCACCATCGCCGCAGGCCACGCCAGCTTCGGCGATCTAAAGAGCCAAAACAAACACAGCGCTGTAGCAAGGTAAGCGCAGCCGATATCGCGGATGAAATGCATATTCGCCGGCCCTGTGCCGGCGACACCTGGAACGGCGCTATACCAATTCATCGGGCTGACAAGCATCCACACCGCGTTCGCGCCAAGTGCCAGTCCGAGAATGAATATCAGCGCCCGCCGCATCTGGTTTGCACCCGCACTCTCTATTCGACGACTAAAGCGCGCCGATGGCTGCGAGCATCATACGCCTCGCGCCTCGTCTCTATCGGGCCGTCTTTTCATCAACTTACGCGTGCGTCTTTTTCGCGCTGCCGCCCGTATAGCTTATATGATAGCCGCGGCAATCTTCGCTGGGGAGGCTCGGGTGGGGCTCGAAGCCGAAGTCAGTCAGCTTCGTCGTGGCGACCTCGACGCGCTCTCTGTCCTGCTGGCCCGCTATCAGAATCGTCTCTATCGCTATTTGCTGCGGATGGTGCGGGATGCGGCCGATGCCGACGATTTGTTCCAGCAGACCTGGATTCGCGTCGCCGAGCAGATTCGCAAGTACGACCCGAGCCGCAATTTCGATGCCTGGCTGTTCACTCTGGCGCGGCATATAGCGATCGATCATCTGCGCCGCCGCCGTCCCGAAAGTCTCGACGAACCGGCCGCGCACGATCCGCAAGGCGCAACGCCTGGAGAACGCTTGCCATCCGCTGAGCGGCCGGCTCTCGAAGGCTTGATCGAACGCGAGAAGGGCACGCGCCTGGCAGAATGTGTTGTCGAGCTACCCGTGATATACCGTGAAGTTCTGAGCCTGCGCTTCGAAGAGGAAATGAAACTCGAAGATATCGCCGTGGTGCTCGATGCGCCGCTCTCGACCGTAAAGACGCGCTTGCGCCGCGGCCTTGAATCGCTGCGGCTGAATCTCGAAGCCCGCTATCCCGGGGAACGTTGGCTATGAGCAATTGTGACGAAATCCGCGATCTGCTGGCGCTCGCTGCTTCCGGCGCGCTCGACCGGAAAGCCGAAGAGCGCGTCGCCGAGCACGTGCGCATCTGCTCGGTCTGCGCGGCGGAGCTCGATAGTTTTCAGCTCGTCGCGCGCGGCCTGCGCCGTCTGCCGACGCCGCAGCCGTCTCCGATGCTGGTCGAGCGCGCCCGCGCCAGAGCCGAGTTTCGCATGGCGGAAGAAACCGAGCAGCGCTCGAATCGCAAAGTTCTGATCCTACTCATCGGCTTCGCGTGGACTCTGTTGATTGTGAGCTGGCCCATCGTGCGGCTTCTGAGCGGCGGCATCGAGACGTGGCTCACCGCGCGCCTGCCGCAATCCTGGTACGCCTTCGCCGGATTCACAGGCCTCGGCTGGCTCGCCGCCGGAGCGGCAGCCATCGTCCTGGCCTGGCACAACCGGCGCGAAAGGGAAACGACATGAGCACCTGGAACGAACGCATCGCAGTAATTCCGCGTACAGCCAAAGTGATCGCCGGCTTGCTGTCGATCGGATTTGTCGTCCTCATCATCGTTCTCTCGCAGCTTCCGCCATCGCATGGAGAAGCGCCGCTGCCGCCGGTAGCGAAGGTGTTGATGCCTATTCTCGTCGGCTCCCTGATATTCGTTTGGGCGCTGTTAGTCGGCTTCGTTTACGGTGACGCGAAGCAACGTGGCATGCGCTACCAAATGTGGACTTGGCTGGCGGTGCTGATACCCGACTGTATCGGCGTTATCCTGTACTTTATCCTGCGCGATCCGATGCCGGTAACCTGCCCGCATTGCAGCACCAAGGTCTTATCGAAGTTTGCCTTCTGCCCGAGCTGCGGTAGTTCGCTGAAGCCGACGTGTCCGCATTGCGGCCAGCCGGTCGAGCCCATCTGGTCGAACTGCGGCCATTGCGGCACGAGGCTCCCCGGGCCAATGCCGCGCACGGCGTAGCTCGCAGGTAGCGCCGGCGTCCCTGCCGGCATCTTACGACCACGAGGATCCGCGAGGTTCCGAGTCGACCGCGGACCCGTTTCGCCGTACAAAGCCGGCCTTTTCATTTTTGTTTGGAATCGCCCACGCAATTCTCGCGTAAAATTCCGGCAGGAGGAGCCTCAATGCCTTACGTGCAGATTACCTGGGTCGCGGGCCGCAGCCCGGAGCAGAAGCGGCGCATCGTCGAGCGCGTCACGGACACGCTGATTGCCGAAGGCGCGGCGAAGCGCGAGCACATTCAGGTTACGTTCGTGGATTTGCCGCCGACCGATTACGCCGAAGGCGGCGTAACGGTAGCCGATCAAAAGCGAGTGAAATAAAGCGCTGCCGAGCGTAGGGCCGGCCTTAGCCGGGCCTCTTCGGCGAGATCGCGCCACAAACGCAATCGCGCCGAACAGATATAGATCCCTCGCTTCCTGATAAGCTTAAGGCTTTGCTGCAAAACTCGGTACCATTCCATGGATGAATCAACGAAGTAACTCGTGCAGGGCTGCTGCGGCGTAGCGGCGCAGTGCGCGACGACGCGAAAATCTGTGGACGACGATTCGACTTCGTAGGTGTAGCCGTCGCGTCCCGTCTTTGCCACAACCAGCGAGCCGCTCGATACCAGATCGGCGAGCGATGCATACGCGCCATGCTCGGCCTGATAAGCGCGCTCGGCCTGCGCGATGGCGATCAAATCATTCTTCACGCCGGTCACGTCGATCGTCTGCTGCGGCGTCCCGCCGCCAGTCGGCGAAGTTTTCTTCAAGATCAGCACGTAAAGCAGAACGCAGATCAGCGCCACCACCAGCAGCCCCACCAAGCTTTTCATACTGGCCTCCCGTCGCGCATCGCGAGGTACTCTGCAATCAGTTAAGCCCCGTTGCCCCTCGCTCGCAAGCACGCGCGCGACGCTGCCTCCCGATAAGTAATCCCAACGCAAAGCCCGCCGCGCGGTACCCCCGCTCTTTAGCCTTTGAAACTTGGTCGAGAGTGATAAAGTCCGTCCGCAAACTCGATCCACAACGAAAAAATGCCCCCTCCCCGCCAACTCGTCGCGCGCCTCGGGCTTTTCGACGCCACGATGATCGTCATGGGCGGCATCATCGGCTCCGGAATTTTCATCAATCCCTACGTCGTCGCGCAGCAAGTCCACACTCCTGCGCTCATTCTTGGCGCGTGGGCGATTGGCGGATGCGTCGCGCTTCTCGGCGCGCTGGTCTATGCGGAACTCGCCGCGCGCATGCCCAGCGCCGGCGGCCAATACGCCTACCTGCGCGAGGCCTATCATCCGGCCATCGCGTTTCTTTACGGCTGGGTTCTGCTGCTGGTGATTCAAACGGGAGGAATGGCGGCCGTCGCAGTCACGTTCGCAAAATATCTTCGAACCATGGCGCCGATTGGGTCTGCAGGACGGTTGGATCGCAGCGCTCGTACTCGCAGGTCTCGCGATCATCAATTGCCTCGGCGTCCGCGCGGGCAGCACAGTGCAGAGCATCTTGATGGTGATGAAAATCGCAGCCATCGCCGCGCTGGTATTCGTGGGACTCTGGTACGCTCCCGCCGATCCGTCAGGAACGAATTTGCGGCCCGTGCTCGATCGGCCGGTATCTCTCAATCTCCTCGCAGCGATGGGCGCCGCGCTCATCCCGGTCTTTTTCGCCTACGGCGGCTGGCAGACATCCAATTTCATCGCCGCCGAAGTGCACGAACCGCACCGCAATCTCCCGCGCGCGCTGATTTACGGCGTGATCGGCGTGATTCTGCTCTATCTCGGCGTGAATTTCGTCTGCGTCCGCGTGCTAGGCCCCGCAGGCCTCGCCGCAACCGCCACGCCCGCCACCGAAGTCATGAGCCGCGCCTTCGGCCAGACCGGCACGCGCTTCCTCGCCGTGGCCATCACCATCTCCACGCTCGGTTTCCTCAGCCAGTCGGTGCTCACCGCGCCGCGCGTATATTTCGCCATGGCCCGAGACGGCCTATTTTTCCGCAGCGTCGCGTGGCTTGACCCGTGGCACAACGCCCCAGTCGTCGCGATTTTGCTGCAAGCGATCTTCGCCATCGTCATCGCGCTCTCCGGAAAATACGAGCAAATCTTGAATTACGTCGTCTCCATGGATTTTATTTTCTTCGGCCTGACCGCCACGTGCCTTTTCGCCTTTCGCCGCCGCGATGCCCGCAGCAGCGAGCAGGCAAATTCAAGCAGCGCCGCCCCCGGCTTCCGCATGCCGGGCCACCCGGTGACAACGCTCATCTTCATCGCCATGTCCTGGCTCGTCGCCGCCAACACCATCGAGAAATATCCTGGCCACACGCTCATCGGAATGGCTATCCTTGCAGCAGGTGTTCCCGTCTATTTTTTCTGGAGTCGGCGGAACAAGAAGATCCAATCGGCGTGAGCCCCGCATGACCCACCGGCGCGAAATCCGATCGCCATACATGGAATGGGCCAAGCTGCGTTCCGGCGCAAAGTTCAATCTCGCCGTGAGCGGCATGCCGAATTTGCCGCTCTCGCGACTGGGAGTCACGCTCGATGACATCGAGATTTCCGGCCCGGGCGGTTACGGCTATCAGCCGCTGCAGCAAGCACTCGCCGCGAAATGCGGTGTAGCCCCGGAGTGCGTCGTCGCTGCCACGGGTACATCCATGGCGAATCATCTTGCCCTCGCCGCACTCATCGAGCCGGGCGATGAAGTAATCATCGAGCAGCCCGCCTACGAATTGCTCGTCACCACCGCCGAGTATCTCGGCGCGCGCG
Organism: uncultured Acidobacteriota bacterium; assembly: GCA_963841235.1. Lineage (GTDB taxonomy): Bacteria > Acidobacteriota > Terriglobia > Acidiferrales > UBA7541 > Palsa-147. The sequence goes on from CAWJBU010000012.1 coordinate 546,860, forward strand.
TCACGCGCGTTCAGCGTCCCTTCGGCGCCGGCTTTCAACTCGATCCGCGCGAAGTCGAGCGCGCCATCACCGCACGCACGCGCGTCATCGTCATCACGAATCTCCACAATCCAAGCAGCGCGAGAATTCCAGATTCCATTCTGCGTCTGGTGGGAGAAATTGCCGCCAGCCATCGCGCCGTCGTTCTCGTGGACGAAGTTTATCTAGAAGCCTGCTACGACCCGGCCGTGCGCTCGGCTTTCCATCTCGGCCCGAATTTTGTAATCACCAGCAGCCTCACGAAAGCCTACGGCCTTTCCGGCCTGCGCTCCGGCTGGATTCTGGCCGCGCCGCAACTCGCCGAGCGCATGTGGCGGCTCAACGATCTCTTCGGCGTGATTCCCGCGCACGCCGCCGAGCGCCTCAGCGTGATCGCGCTCGAGCGCCTTCCGGAAATCGCCGCCGAAGCCAAAGCGCGCCTCGAATCGAATCGCGCCCGCCTGCGAAAATTTTTCGAATCACGCATTGATATCGTGGCCGCTCGCCCCGAAGTGGGCACGATCGCTTTCCCGCAGCTCACTCACGGCCGCTCAGACGCTTTTTGCCAGCTCCTTCGCGACAAATACGAAACCTCGGTAGTACCCGGCCGCTTTTTCGAATCGCCTGATCACTTCCGCATGGGCTACGGCATGGACACAGCGACGCTCGACGAAGGCCTACAGCGCATAGGCGCCGCGCTGGACGAGTTCTCTTAAGTAGCGCCGGCGTCCCCCGCCGGCATCTTACGACCACAAAAGCAATAAACGCCGAGACTCGTCCGCGGAGCTCAATCACCAAAAAACCGCCGTGTTTGTGGCATTGCGGCCCTGTAATCAGATCGTGTTAGTTGAGATGTGCAGTCCGCGCATCACTCCTGCCCATGGCGCGCGCGGGCTCGCCGGATGCCGGCAGGGACGCCGGCGCTCCTAAGCTTTCAATAGCCGCATAAACGCGCGCGCGGCATGAGACAGCGCCCGATCCCGTCGATGCAGAAAGAACAGATGCCGCGGCAAATGAAGCTGCCGGATACGAAGCTCCACTAAAGTCCCGCGCTCCAATTCCATGCGCACGCACATGCGCGGCACAATCGCCACGCCCATATTCATCTCCACAAATCGCTTGATACTCTCAATCGTCGGCAGCTCCACGTCCATGCGCAACGGCACACGATGCCGCGCGAAAAGCTGCACCACGCGGATGCGGTAGGGCGACTCGACAATATGTGCGACGAACGATTCCTCTCCCAGCTCCTTCACGCTCACGCTTTTTCTTTTCGCCAGCCGGTGATGCCGCGGCACCACAAATGCCAGTTCGTCTTTCAGAAATTCCACTGCAGCAAGATTCGGATCGGTCGGCCGGAACGTCACCACGCCGAAATCCAGCCGGTAATTCAAAATCTCATTCGGCACGTCCCGCGAAAACACGCGATGAATGCGCACATGCACGTCCGGATATTTCTTGCGGTAAATGGCCAGCGCCGGAAGCAACGCATGAATCGAACTCTCGTTGACGCCAATCGAGACCTGCCCTCGCCGCAAAGTCTTCAGATCTTCGACGCTCTTGTGAATCTCCTCGCGGAGATTCAGCATCCGCTGCGCGTATTCGCGAAGCAGATGTCCGGCTTCCGTAAGCTGCCCGCTCCGCGAGCCGCGCACAAAAAGCGGCTGCCCCACCCAGTCTTCGAGTTTCCGCACCGCGATGCTGATCGCAGGCTGCGTGCGGTAAAGCTTCTGCGCCGCCCGCGAAAAACTCTTCTCTTCAGCAACAGTAAGAAACACCTGCAATCCAGCAAGATCCAAGTAAGCCTCCAACAATACCGCGCCGTCGTAGGGGAGGGTCTTCAGCCCCTCCCGCCTTTCGGCCCAGGTTTCGTCTAAATCGCCCCAATCCTTCTATAAACTCCGCTAATAGACAAGCAAAAAACTATAAATTTGACCACCCTGCCCTGGGAGGGTTCACTACTAACGGGGGAGAAGTATGGACACGGTACATATTTTCGACACCACGCTTCGCGACGGCGAGCAATCGCCGGGCTTCTCGATGAATCGAGACGAGAAGCTACGCCTCGCCCGCCAGCTCGAGCTTCTCGGCGTGGACATCATCGAAGCCGGCTTCCCCATCGCCTCCGACGGCGATCTCGAAGGCGTTCGCGCCGTTGCCACTGAACTCAAGTCCTGCCGCGTGGCAGCGCTGGCCCGCGCCTTTCAGCTCGATATCGATGCGGCGCTCCGCGCTCTAGAGCCGGCCGCCATGCCGCGCCTCCACATCTTCCTGGCCACTTCGGACCTGCACCTGAAGTACAAGCTGCGCATGACGCGCGAAGCGGCCCTAGCACAAATCGGTGAAATGGTTCGCTACGGCCGATCGCGCTCCGCCGAAGTCGAATTCTCTGCCGAAGATGCCAGCCGCAGCGATCTCGATTATCTCGGCCAGGTCTTCGAAGCCGCCGCCGAAGCCGGCGCGACCATCCTGAATATTCCCGACACGGTCGGCTACAGCACTCCCGAAGAATACGGCGCGATGTTCCGCGCGATTGCCAAACGCGTGGCGCGCTTCCCTGGCATCACTCTCAGCGCGCATTGCCACAATGATCTCGGCCTCGCCGTGGCGAATTCTCTCGCCGCCATCGCCGCCGGCGCACGGCAAGTCGAATGCACCATCAACGGCATCGGCGAGCGCGCCGGAAACGCCTCACTCGAAGAAATCGCCGTGGCCCTGCAAGTGCGCCGCGCGGCCTTCTGTGTCGCCACGAACATCAGCCTGAAGGATATTTACGCCACCAGCCGCCTGCTCAGCGAAATCACCGGCGTTTCCGTCGCACCGAACAAAGCTGTGGTCGGCGCAAACGCCTTCGCGCACGAAGCCGGAATTCATCAGGACGGCATCCTGAAAAATCCAATGACCTACGAAATTATTTCGCCGCAGGCCGTCGGCGTCCCCGCGCGCCGCTTGGTGCTGGGCAAACATTCCGGCCGCAACGCTCTGCGCGCGCATTTACTCGAGCTCGGCTTCATGACCAATGACGAGGAGTTGCGGCTCTGCTACCTTGCGGCCATGGCCCTGGCCGATGCGGAAAAACAAGTAACCGATCGCGACCTTCTGACCATCGTCCATCAGGTGCGCCGCAAAAATAATTCAGACGCCAAAGATCGCGGCGTCGGCGCTGCAGCTCCGAACTAGATCGCCGCGCGCAATCGGGTTTGAACGGTTCGTCGGTCGCCGTCGTAGGGGCGCCGCTTGCTGCGCCCGCCATTCGTTGCGGCGAAGCTATTGACTCTGACAGGGAAACCACAAATGAACGGCCTCCACAAAACGATCGCGGTTCTTCCTGGCGACGGAATCGGCCCCGAAGTAACCCGCGCCGCCACAAAAATTCTCTCCGATTGCGCCGCAGCTTTCGGCCACAGCTTCGAACTAATCGAATACCCGTTCGGCGGCAATGCCATCGATCGCCACGGCGAACCGCTGCCTGCCGCGACGCTGGCCGGTTGCCGCGCGGCCGACGCGATTCTTCTTGGCGCGGTGGGCGGGCCGAAGTGGGATAGCCTCCCGCTCAGCAAGCGTCCCGAAAGCGGTTTGCTCGGGCTGCGCGGCGGACTCGAGCTCTATATCAATCTGCGCCCCATCCGCGTGCGTGAATCGCTGGCTGGAATTTCACCCCTGCGCCCCGAGCGCGTCCGCGGCTGCAATTTCGAAATCGTGCGCGAATTGGCCGGCGACATCTATTTCGGCGCTCATGAACGGCGCCGCGACAACGGCATCGAAAGCGCCCGCGACGTCGCCGCTTACTCTGAAACCGAAATCGAGCGCCTGGTTCGCTACGGCTTCGAACGCGCCACCGCTCGCCGCCGGCGCGTGGCCAGCGTGGACAAAGCAAACATTCTCGCCACGTCAGTCCTCTGGCGCGAGACGGTCACGCGCATCGCCAAGGATTATCCGAACATCACGGTCGAGCATCTCTACGTGGACAACGCCGCGATGCAAATCGTCCTCAACCCAACGCAATTCGACGTCATCGTCACCGCGAATCTCTTCGGCGATATTCTGAGTGATGAAGCCGCTGCCCTCGCCGGCTCGATCGGACTGATTCCCTCGATGAGCCGCAGCCGCACTCCAAAAGGCGCGCTCTACGAGCCCATTCACGGCTCAGCTCCATCGCTCGCAGGCAAAGACGTCGCCAGTCCTCTCGGCGCAATCCTCTGCGCCGCCATGATGCTCCGCGAATCCTTCGGACTAACCGCCGAAGCCGACTGGATCGATAGCCGCGGTCGATCACGTTCTCGAGCAAGGCTATCGCACCAACGAAATCGCCGAGCCCGGCAGCCAAATCGTCGGCTGCACGAAAATGACCGAGTGCATCCGCGCCGAAATGGCCGATTCCGCCCAACACGCCGAACGCTACGGCTGGGGCGTCTAACCGCTCGATCGCAGTTGGTAGCGCCGGCGTCCCTGCGGGCATCTTACGACCAAAACTCCCAGCAAAGGCCGAAGGCGCCCGCCGACTGCAAAAACGCGAATGAGTATTCCGTCTTATTTTTTCGTTGCCGGGTAGAACAACTCTGAGGAAAAGCTAACTCTTCCGCAGCACCAAAGTTCCCGCGATCATGTCGTGCAACGCCTGCTTCTTCGCTGTGATTCCTGCGAGGATATAGCCAATGAAGAGCGGCACGAGGCCCGTGATCAATCGCGAAAAAAATCGCGCCGTCGCTCGCCCAAAAGTCACTCGTCTGCCATCCAGATCCGTCACGATCAATCCCAGCGCTTTTTTCCCTACGGTGCCCTGCCAATTCGAACTCTCCAGCAGAGAATAGTAGAGCCACAATCCGCCGAGGAGAATAATAAACAGCGAGCAGAGGAAGATTACGAAGCCGGCGGCCGCAAGAGCTTGCTGCGGATTGTCGTCCGACATTGATGAGAGCGCCGCACTCGCTCCGGTGGCTACGGCGAGAACCACGACGATCGGCACAGCCACAATTCCGACGATTATCACGTCAAGCAGATACGCCACGAATCGCAGCCAAAATCCGGCATAAGGAACCGCCGGAACCATCACCATCGGCACCGCACCGGGCGGCGGCATCATCGCTCCGGTTTGCGGATATGACGCTGGCGGCGCGCCAACCGGCGCGATCGCCGCAGCCGGCGGCGCCAAACTGCCGATTGGCGCACCGCACTTGGTGCAGAATGTAGCCCCTTCAGCGAGCGACGTGCCGCACCGCGAGCAAAACATCAGCTTCTCCTCTCCCTACCACGCGCCCGTGCGCGCCTTTCGCCTTATTCCTGCCGGATCACCAGGCAGCTCGCAATGATGTCGTGCAGAGCCTGCTTCTTTTCCGTGAAGCCCGCCATGATGTAGCCGATCAGCAGCGTGAAACTCGAAATGATCCTCGCGAAGAATCGCCCGGTGGCGCGTCCGAACGACACGCGGTTGCCTTGCAAGTCTGTGACACGCAGCCCGAGCGCTTTCTTCCCGAGCGTTCCTTGCCACGCGGAACTTTCCATCAGCGAATAGTAAAGCCATTCCAGCACCAGGCCGACGAGGATCATGCGCCCGAACATCCCGATCAATGGCGCCAAGTCTTCCGGGGTAGGATGTCCTCGCAAGATCGTGCGCATCGCGGACATGCCGAAGAAGGGAAACAGGACGATTCGCGTCACTACGCCTATCAGGATGCGATCGAGGATCCACGCTACGAAGCGCAGCCAGAATCCCGCATAAACTACTCGCGGAACTGCGGCTGCATAGGCGGGCGCTGCCACGCCGCCGGTCGGCTGCCCGCACGCCGGGCAGGCTGCGACCGCTTCCGGCACCGTCGCACCACATTTGGAGCAAAACATTTTTCACCTCACAAAATTCGCGCCGCCGCTGCGCTAGCCTCGACTAAACGCTCTTCACGACCAGGCATCCGGCGATCATGTCGTGCAGCGCCTGCTTCTTTTCCGTGAACCCGGCCATGATGTAGCCAATCATCAGCGTGAAGCCGGAAACGATCTTGCCGAAGAATCTTCCGGACGCTCGACCGAACGAAACACGGTTGCCGTTGAGATCGGTCACACGCAGCCCGAGGATTTTCTTTCCAACGGTGCCCTGCCAGGCCGGAGCTTTCCATAAACGCGTAGTAGAGCCAGACGCCGACGACCGCAACTGCCTCGACGAGTAGAAATACGCCCACCATTGAGCCGCCGGCGGCCATCTCGTCCGGATTGCGCGCCATGGAGGCCATCGAGAGGCCGAACATGGCGCTGAACACAAAGAAGATCGGGAATACAAACGATCCAGATGATGACGACGTCGATCAGGTAGGCCACGAAGCGCAGCCAGAACCCCGCATAATACACAGGGCGTCGCGCATCGGCACTTGCGGCATACGCCGCGGCTACACCTGGTGACGGCGCAGGCGGCATCACTGCTGGTGCGCCTCCTGCGGGCTGGCCACACGCCGGACAGAATGAAACTCCTTCGGGAACCGTTGCGCCACACTTCGAGCAAAACATGGGACCTCCTTATTCCGGCGGATGCCTGTGGGTCGGAAACTGCGTCTCTGGTGGGGCATCCTACTCAACTCGGTTCGCGCGGGTCAACCACCAAGCGGCAATTCGTGGCCCGCATCGTTGCAAGGATTGAACAGCGAGATCCTTCGCTCCGCTCAGGATGACACCGCCGCCATTTGCGCGCGCGATGGAGCGCCGCCTCATCTACTGCCGCGCGCGCGGCACGCTGTAAGTCTTCGCCGTCATGCGATCGAGGGCGCGGTCAGTCAGGATGCGCTTCAGGAAAGTCACGATTTTGGCTTCGCGCGTGACGGGATAACGGGCTCGGGGCGAATTCGCGCGAATTGCGCCTAGAATCACGCGGGCGCAATCTTCTGGTTTGGACTTCGAGTCCTTGGTCAGATTCCCCCAACCGCGCTGGAATCCGGCGTACACGGGCGCATACGCGCTCTTCTGCGCTCCCATCATATATTTCGAAGAAAGCTCCTGGGCTGCGCGCTCCATGTCGCTCTTTATGTAGCCCGGCTCGATCAGAATCACGTGCACGCCGAACGGCAGCAACTCGATTCGCAATGAGTCGCTCATCGCTTCCACGGCATGTTTCGAGCTGCTGTACGGGCCGAGGACCGGCGAGGACATTTTCCCGGCCACCGAACTCATATTAATTATTCGCCCGCGGCGGCGCGCGCGCATTTCCGGCAGGACGCGCTGCGTGACACGCACCATGCCGAAAAAATTGGTGTCGAACTGCTTCCGGAAATCCTCGATGGTGATCTCTTCAATCACCGCGGCGAGAGCGATCCCGGCATTGTTGACGAGAATGTCCACCGGCCCGGCTTCCTCGTGGATGATTCCGATGGCGCGGTCCACGGAGGCGTCGTCGGTGACATCCATTTCGAGGGATCGCAGCGGCAGTTTCCGCTGCTGCGCCTCGGCATCGAGAGCGGCGCGCTTCGCGGCGCTGCGTCCGCCGGCGAAGACGCGATAGCCTTCGCTGGCCAGAAGCAATGCCAACGCTTTTCCCAATCCTTCAGTCCCGCCGGTAATTAAAACGCACTCCATGACAGCACCTCGTGGTGGCAGTCGAGTTCCCAACGCTACCGCAGATGGGCGAAGTTTGGTAGCGGCTGCGTCAGGGAGCCCAGCGCTAAAGCGCATGTTCAGATAGACGAGGCCTTTTCCGGAGCGCTGAAGCGCTCCTTCCCCCGCATGAATGCGGGGGCTCCCACCAAAATCCAGAGAATCCCTCCTTCCCCTGTATGAATGCAGGGCTTTCTCCGAAATCCAGAGAATCCCTCCAACGGCAAAGCTTCGGCGGGCGGTAACGAAATTACCCGAAGTGATTCGTCTGCTGGCCGGACGAGATTTGTCATGTGCGCGTGACTTTGATCCCTTGCAGTGCGCCATCGGCATGCGGCGCGTGCTTGCAGAGGGTCTAAAAAAGTGCCGTTTTCACGCGATTAGAAATGACGCCGATGCTTTGTTTTGTTGAAGTTACGGCGATTTCTAATAATTTCGCACGCGATTAGAATTCGAGGAGTTTCTCCTTTCTCGGGGATCTTGTTGGAGCCGGAAACGGGAAGCTGTCAGTCAAGTTTTCAGGACCTCTCGATAGGGACAGAGCAAATACGGTTCCGAAATGGCTTCGTTTACATCTTGGCTGAAATAGGAAAAACCCGGATCGACATTGGGAGGCGCGGAGTCCGCGGGTGCGCCGGAGCATCGATTCGACAGGTCGCTCGTCGGAGGGCGCAGCAAGCCGCGCCCCTACGACGGCAAGTTCTTTACTCCGGCGAATGGCAAAATGTGCTTTATACGCTGTTCGGCTGATTTCGGATTTCTAAATTCGAGATATTTCGCAAATTAAATTTCCTCCTTGTCGCAATCCGCCTGCACGGGTCGGCCGTACTTATGCCGGGAAACGAAATCCCAAATCAATCGAATGGAGATGGAGAGAAAAATGAAAAGACTAATCGGATATTTGATTTTGGCATTTTCGCTGGTGGCGCCGGTGGCTGCATTCGGGCAGAGCAATACCGTGATGGTGGGCGGGCAGGCTATGTATCCGACGAAGGACATCATTGAGAATGCGATGAACTCGGCGGATCACACCACGCTCGTTGCTGCCGTCAAGGCTGCCGGTTTGGTGGACACTTTGAAAGGCGCCGGGCCGTTCACCGTTTTCGCTCCTACGAATGAAGCGTTCGCGAAACTGCCTTCGGGCACCGTCGACACGTTGCTGAAGCCTGAGAATCACGACATGCTGGTGAAAATTCTCACTTACCACGTCGTTGCGGGCCGGCTCTCGACTGCGGCATTGAAAAAGCAGATCCGCGCGGGACACGGGACGGCCGCGCTGAAGACCGTCAGCGGTGGGACGCTGTGGTTGATGATGAACGGGGAGGACAACATCACCATCAAGGACGAAAAGGGCGACGTGGCCAATCTGACGATTGCCAATGTGAATCAATCGAACGGCGTCATTCAGGTGATCGACACGGTTCTACTCCCCAACTAACACGCACTCGAACGCGAAAATGCCGGAGGCAGTATTCAAGCCTCCGGCTTTTTCTTTTTCCCCGTACCGCTGGCGTCCCGCCGGCTCCGACGACGAAGAGATCAACCAAGGCCTTCCGTACGGGACGGACTCACATTTTCGAATCAGAATGAATCGCTCGGCGAATCAGCGACGAATCGCGAGTTTGTGGCGATGCGGGTACGTCCATCACTGAAGATGTTGCGAACTCATCGCTCGTAAGAGCCGGCGGGACGCCAGCGCAACAACAGCAACCCCGTGAAACCTGCGCTCAATTTCAGTCATCACAAATTCGACCGTTGCTGAGGAGTCTTGGCATGATCATAAAAGTAAAAGGCGGTTACAAAGTTGTTTCGGAGAACGGGAAGAAAAATCTTGGCGGGCCTTACAAAACGAAGGAGGAGGCGCAGAAGCGGCTGCGACAGGTGGAATATTTTAAGCACAATAAGTAGGTTTTTGTCGGGCCATCTTGCTTGCGGCTGACAAAGACGCCGGCTGGCAGCCGGCGCTACGCGGGTATTTGCGATCGAGGTCCGTCGTCGATTGCGGATGTCGCCGCGTGGTCCGTCGTTGGATGCCGGCGGGGACGCCGGCGCTACTTTAGGCCTTCGACTACGAATTCGGTGGAGAGTTCGCGGACGTAGGTCATTGCGTAGCTCTTGCCGTCAGGTGAAACGATGGCACCGAGCGCCGCAGTTATCGCCGGAACTTCCCCCGGAGTTATCGTGCGCAGCAGGGTTCGTTTGCCGCTGGCCAATTCCACGCGCCAGATTTCTACCTCGCGGTTTGGGCCGCGGCGCCGCACGAAGACTCCCGCGCCGTCGGCAGTGAAATCGAATGGATCGTCGCCCTTCTGGAACTGCGTGACCTTCTGCACTGCTCCGCCATCCATCGGAAACAACTCGTACTCGGAAGCGTCCGCGTTGAATGTCAGTAGCCGCTTTCCATCCGGCGCGGCCGCTATCCCCCTTACGCCCTCAGGCGTAAGTGGCGATTCATTGCCTTTCACATCCACCAAGAAGGTGCGCTCGCGGTGGCCAGGTTCGTTGCCGACCGTGGCGATGCGGCCATCGGGAAGCCAGCGGGCACCCAGGTGAGTGACGTTCGTATGGGTGAGCTGGCGAGGCTCGCCGGCTCCCGTTGGCAAAAGCAGAATTTGATCGGGCGACACGGGCAGACGGGCAATGGCCCATTTGCCGTCGGCGGAAAGATCCATCGGGTCGCCATCGCCGAGACGCACCGCGGGAGTGCCATCGAGATTGCGAAGAAATGTTCCGTACATCGGGCCGCTGTGCTGATCGCCAATCAGAATCTGTTTGCTGTCGGAGGAGAAGCGTGTACCGTAAGCCCAATCCATGGCGGTAAAATCGCGTGGCTGCGGAAATTCCGGGGTTGTTACCATCACGATGATGCGTTCATTCATGCCGCGAACGAGCGCGCGGCCATTTGGAAGCACATCCTGAATGGTCAGGTCCTCGGGCCCGGTGAGAAGAGGTCGCACGCGTCCGCGTAAAGTGGTGGCGTAGAGCGAACGCGCCACGCCGTTGGACGCCGCAGCGAACCAGATCTCATCGCCCTTGGGCGACCACGCCACCCCTTGCGCCGTGGCGTAGCTGCCACTCAGTATTTTTTTGTGGCCCTCCAGATCTACGACCGCCGCCGAGCCCTGATCGTCGCCGAAAATCGGATGGTCGGCAAAGGCGATCATTTTCCCGTCGCGCGAGAATCGCGGATTGCTGATCCAGCCGGTCGTTTCAATCAGCACTTTTCCGACTGGATATTCCAGGCGATACACGTGAGTCTCCGGAATGAATCGAACGATCAAGAAATCTTTGCCACCGGGCGCCCAATCCGCATATTGCACGTTATCGAGCACCGCGCGCGGCGCGCCGCCACCGAGCGGCGCTCTGGCCAGCGTCCCAACTACGGCATATCCCGGCCCAATGCGATGTGAGTTCTGGAGGATGAGTAGCTCGCCACTTTCGGATACCGAAGCAATCGCGTCAGCCTTCACGCCGAGCGGACGCAAGCCCTGGCTATCGAAGCGCCCGGTGTAGAGCGACATATCGATATCGGTGCCCCAGAGCGACGCGCTGATGAAACTTTGCCCATCGGGCAAGAATCGCGCGGAATCAACGGAGCCTTGCTGAAAGCTCACTTGAAGGAAATTGGGCGGCTCGGTGTGGGCAGTTGCGCGGGCCACGAACCAGCTCGCAGCAGCTACCAAAATGAGTCCCGCCGTTCCGGCTGCTGCAAATATCCACCTCCGCGAGGCTCGCGGAGCCGGTGCGGCGACGGCGGCGAGAGTGGTGGACGAGCGCAGGCCGCTCATTTCGCCGAGTTGAAAGGCGATATCGCCCGCGGAGGCGAAGCGCTGCTGCGGATTTTTCTCCATGCAGTGATGGACGATGTGATCGAGAGCGGGCGAAATTTCGTGATTGGTCGCGCTCAGCTCGGGCGGCTCTTCTTTGAGGATTGCGCTCATCACGTCGGCGGCGCTTTGGCCGTGAAAGGCGCGCTTGCCGCCGAGCATTTCGTAGAGGACGGCGCCGAAACTGAAGATGTCGCTGCGGGCGTCGGCGGGTTGGCCGCGGACTTGTTCGGGGGACATGTAGCCGACGGTGCCGAGAACTACGCCGGCTTGCGTGGCGGGATGATCGAGGGTTGCGTCGGCGTCTTTGGCCGAGGCTTCGCTGAGTTTGGCCAAGCCGAAATCGAGGATTTTGACGCGGCCGTCGCCGGTGACGAAAATGTTGTCGGGTTTGAGATCGCGATGGACGATGCCGCGTTCGTGGGCTGCCGCCAGGCCGCGGGCGATTTGAATGGCGTAATCGACGGCTTTGCGCTCGCGTAACGCGCCAGTGGTGAGTAGTTGGCGCAGCGTCTGACCTTCGAGCAATTCGGAGACAATGTACGGTGATTCTGCTGCGGCATCGGGCGTGCCGGATTTTGCCTTCGCGTTCGGGAGCTGTGCCGCACCAACGTCGAACACGGTGAGAAGATTAGGATGATTCAGTGCGGCTACGGCTCGGGCTTCGAGTTCGAAGCGTCGCAGGCGATCTTGATCCGGGGCCAGCGAGCTGGGCAGGATTTTTATGGCTACGTCGCGCTGCAGGCGCGTATCGCGGGCGCGATAGACTTCGCCCATGCCGCCGGCGCCGATGAGCGATTGAATTTCGTAAGGGCCGAGTTTGGTTCCAGAAGGAAGAGACATTTAGGTGGGATTATAGTCCACGACGAGCGCGGGGCTTGGGCATTTTAATTTGCGAATCGGGAATCTATGATTGTGGGATTGTCGTTCGGGTCGATTGCGACGCAGTGCCTCCGTCTATATAGACTACGGACGTGATAGCCGGCTGGAGTGGGCCGCGGATCGATGGTGCCATTGGCTGAGTTGTTGGTCGAAAGATGCCGGCGGGGACGCCCTTCGGCTTCGCTTGGGACGAGCCGGCGCTACTTACGGCGCGCGGAGGTAGTGAGGCGCGTGAAACTCCTGCGCGATGGCCATCATTCTGATACTTGTGCAGCGTCGAGGTGAATGATGATCAAGAAAGTGAAAGGTGGATATCGGGTGCTATCCAGCAAGGGGAAAAATTTGGGAGGTCCGTACAAAACGAAAGAGGAGGCGCAGAAGCGGCTTCGGCAAGTGGAGTTCTTCAAGCACAACAAGTGAGCGCAAAAAAATTCGCGCCCGGTTCCTTGAGCTTGACCCGGATGCCGCGGGAGCTCTTGGAACCGGGCGCGTTTCTCCGAGCGTGGAGCTTATGGAAAGCAGACGCCGGGTTCGGTTGAACTGCGCTGGGCGAACGCTCCGTTAAACATCGCGGGCGGGTTGTCGCTCGTACCGGTGCCGAAATCCCGCGTGCAGCTTGCCGCGCAGTAAATCTTACGGGCCAATCGCTTACTGCACTGCAACTGCGACCGAGGTGGAGACAGTTGCGGCGCTCGAGCCGCTGCCGCTGGTGCCGGTGACAGTGAATGTGTAATTGCCGGATGGCGTTCCGGGATCGGTATGACCGCCCCCGCCTCCTCCACCACTGCCGCTACTTCCGCAAGCGCCCAGAATGAGAAGGCAGGCCAATGCCGCAAGACCGAGAGTTCCACGGCGGCGCCGATATACGACCGGGATCAACAACAGGAGAATTGCGGTTGCGACGAGTCCTCCCGGCGCTGCAAACCGCACGACGTGCAGTGCTGGGACGGTATGCGACGCCGTCGTCGTCACATTGAATGTGACGGTCGCACTCGAGCCATTCAACGGCACGTCCACCGTCGCGCCCGTTGTCGACCCGCTCGTGAAAGTGCAATCCGTCTCGCTCGCGGCAGGATCCGGAGTGCAGGAAAGCGTCACGGTGCCATTGAATCCGCCATTCGGAGAAACGGTTATGGTGGTCGAGCCCGATTGTCCGGGGCTCGAGACGCTCACGCCGGCGTCCGCGGAAATACTGAACGGCTGGCCTTCGCCGAAAACGAACGCCGCGCCCTGTTTGCTATTTGGCGCGGACGCAGTGAGCGCCCCGGCCACGACGTCATTGGCGTCAATGGCCACGGAGAATCCGAGATTCCCTCCCTGCGACTCATTCAGCACAGCGTCGAAGCTCGATGTCGTGGCCCAGCCGCTCGACGGCTTCGAATACTCATAGACCGAGCCCGCGTCGGGTATTGCGCTGATCGCCGCTTCATCGCCTGTGCTGTTGAGCGCCACCGACCACCCGAACGCGCTTGGCCCGCCGGTGTTCCTTGTTAGTTCCGCGTCGAAGTTCGATGTTGTGGCCCAGCCGCTCGCCGGTTTCACAAAAATGTACGCTTTGCCGGGACCGGCAGCCGTGCCGTTGGCAAAATTCAGTTGCGGCGCTCCGGCGATCACTGTGTTGCCGTCGCCGCTGAGGCAAACCGAATTTTGGCAAAAGGCGAACAGATCTGACGCCTGCCCGTCCGACGCAGTGAGCTTCGCGGTGAAATTGGACGTAGTCGCCCAACCGCTCGCCGGCTTTAGGTAAATGTACGCGGCGCCCTGTTGAGAATTGGCACCGACGGTCGCCTGCGACGCGCCGATAAAAATCGTATTGCCGTCGCTGCTTATCGTCGGTTGGCCGAAGCCATCGTTGCTTACGCCATCGGAGGCGGTCAGAACAGCGGTCTCGGTCATGCTGCTCCAGCCGCCGGCGGGCTTGACGAACACGTAGGCTTTGCCGGGACCAACGCCGGTCACGCCATTCGTCTGCGGCGAGCCGACCACCACTGTGTCGCCGCCGATACTCACGGGAAGTCCGAAGCTGTCCTGAGCTGTTCCGCCGTCGGACGGCGTGAGTTCGGCGTTGAATGTCGAGGTGGTGGCCCAGCCGCCGGCGGGTTTCACGAAGACGTAGGCTTTGCCGGGGCCGTTGCTGCAGACGCCGCTGAGATTGCAGGCACCGACGACGATGGTGTCGCCGCTGATGGAGACTGACGTGCCGAAGTTGTCGGAGGCGATTCCATCGGAAGCGGTCAGCTCGGCGGTGAACGTCGAAGTATCAGCCCAGCCGCCGGCTGGCTTGACGAAGACGTAGGCAGCGCCCTGGGCTGCATTTTGTCCGACGGCGTGGGCGCCTGAGCCAATCACGATGGTGTCGCCGCTGATGGCCACCGATACTCCGAAGCCGTCATTGGCGCCGCCGTCGGAAGAAGTCAGCTCGGCGAGCTGAATGATGGTGTCCGCCGCCACGGGTTGCTGCGCGGCGGTCGGCACGGGCGACGGCGGCGAGGCGTGCGTGCCGGAGGTGCTGCCGGCGTAAAACATGCAGAAGCTGAGCGCGATTCCGAGCAGCGCGATGCGGGCCAGTGCTCTCATGTTGTTTCCTCCTGTGCTGGCAATGCGAGCGCGAGAATCATTCAGGACGAACAGAAGGACAATGGACGGCACCTTGATTGCGGATTGAATAGTTCTAACTCGCTAATCCAATGAAAGGGAAGTGGTTGCGGGCTGCTGCCGAGGCCGCCGGGCGATTGATGTTGACGGTAGTCGTGATAGACTTCGGCCCCAAAAGCAGGTTTCCGTGGACAGTTTCAATTCTTCGCGACGCGTGCTGAAGTTCGGCGTCTTTGAAGCCGACCTTGCGGCTGGAGAGCTGCGCAAGAACGGAGCGAAGCTTCGGCTGCAGGATCAGCCGTTCCAGGTGCTCGCGCTGCTGCTGGAGAATCCCGGGCAAGTTGTGTCGCGGGAGGAATTGCGGCGCAAGCTGTGGCCGGCGGATACTTTTGTGGATTTCGATAATGGCTTGAATACTGCCATCAACAAGATTCGCGAAGCGCTTGGGGATTCCGCAGAGCATCCAAAGTTCGTCGAGACGCTGCCGCGGCGGGGCTATCGGTTTATCGGAGAGGCAGCAGCGACGGTTGCGCCAGCGCGCGCGCCTGGGCGGATTGAATCGCTGGTGGTATTGCCGCTGGAGAATTTATCGCGCGATCCGGAGCAGGAATATTTTGCGGATGGGCTCACCGAAGCGCTGATTACACTTCTGGCGAAAATCAGCGCGCTGCGCGTGGTTTCGCGCACCACGGCGATGCACTACAAAGGCGTCCACCGTCCCCTGCCGGAAATCGCGCGAGAACTCGGCGTTGACGCCGTGGTGGAGGGAACTGTATTGCGCGCTGGTAAGCGCGTGCGTATCTCGGCGCAACTTCTGCAAGCCACTGCCGACGCGCATCTATGGGCGGAGATTTACGAACGCGATCTGCGCGATGTGCTGGCGCTGCAGCTCGAAGTGGCGCGCGCCATTGCCAACGAAATTCGCGTCAAGGTGACGCCGCACGAGCAGGAGCAGTTGCAGCAGAGCCGTCACGTGAATCCGGAAGCTTACGAGGAGTATTTGAGAGGCCGCTTCAATTGGAACAAACGTACGCTCGAAGGCCTGGTGAAAGGCGCAACACATTTCCGCAATGCCATTGAAATCGACCACCAGTACGCGGGCGCGTACGCCGGACTGGCTGACTCGCTGACGTCGCTTGGATTCTGGGGACACGTCCCGCCACAGGAAGGAGCGGCCAAAGGCAAAGTTGCGGCGCTCAAGGCCGTGGAACTGGACGCCAGTCTATCCGAAGCGCACAGCGCCCTGGGCTTCGCAATGATTCACCACGATTATGATTTTCTGGCGGCGGAGAAAGCCTGCCATAAAGCGGTGGAATTAGACCCGCGCAGCGCGCTGGCCGCACGGACACTTTCCTACTGCCTGGTCGGGACCGGGCGGTGCGACGAGGGGATTGCCGAGGCACTGCGTGCCGTCCATCTCGATCCGTATGGATTGCCCTGGCGTTGGTCGGTGGCCATCATGCTTTATATAGCGCGGCAATACGACCGCGCGATCAGCGAATGTTCGAAAGCCCTGGATCTCGATGCGAATTTCGCTCCGGTAATGTGGGTTTTGGCGCTGGCTTATTTGAAAAAGGGGAGAATTGAGGAAGCCATTGCGCAGGCGGAAAAATCCGTTTCCCTGACGGGAGAGTCGCCCTATTTTCTTGGGGGACTCGGTCATTGCTATGCGGCCGCGGGTCGAGTGGCTGACATGCGCCGGATCGTGACACAAATGCAGAATCTCGGCACGCGGCGCTACGTCTCTCCCTTCTGGCAGGCGATGGTGCGCGAGCCTATCGTAGAGGAACACGACGCCGCCTTCCCCCTGCTGGAAGAGGCGCGAGTGGAGCGCGCGCCGTGGTTGGCGTGGTCTAAGATCGTCCCGTTCTTAGACTGCCTACGCGGCGATCCGCGCTTCGATGATTTGCTGCGGCGATTGAATATATCCTGTTAACGCCGGCGCAGAGATTTTCGCCTACTTCTTCGGGCCTACCGGAATCATGGCGTGTTCGTAGGGGGTGCCGGCCCACATCATGTAGGGTTTTGTTGGGTCGGGGTCTTTGGCTTCTGTGTAGCCTAGCGTCTTGGATGCTTGACCGAAGACCATGATGTGCGGGCCTGTGACTACCCAATGATTGTCGGGGGTTTTTGCTGTGGCGTAAGGGATCGGTGTTGCTGGCGCCTTCGTCGCCTGCGAGCATGTAGGAAATTCCGATTTTGTCCGAGGGCATGGACTTGTTCATTACCGCGTGGATGAATGCCATGCTGTTGGCGTCGTTGCACATTTTGTCTGTGCCCATGAGCATGCAGGTGAAGCCGTTGCTGCCTTTGCGGAGGGTTTTCATATTTCCGTCAGCGCCCATGCGCACTACTGCTGCGCCATCGGCGATCGCCTTTCGGTGCGGCCGAGAGCGCCTGGGCGGTGTATTCGGCGTCGGTTATTTCCTGTCTTCTGGGAGCCGGAGACATCGGCTTTTTCGGAGCTCATTTCTTTTTTTGGGTTTGGGCGAGGACGGCGATGGCCAGGAGCGAACAGGAAAGTGCCAGGGTCTTTGCGAATGTGCGCATAGTTCCTCCGTGAAGTTGAATTGGGGCCGGACGTCGGGACCGGTGATCTAGGCCGGAAATTACACAAGCGCTCGACGAGCGCAACGATTTTTCTATCGTCTGGTTCAGTGAATGCGGTCGTATCGAGGCAGTGGCTTTCGGGGATGCCGCCCTTATCCTTCGGCTGCGCTCAGGAAAGACGACGGCGCTCCAACGGCTCAGACCCCGCTGAGAAAAGCCGAAAGGGGTTGCCGCTCAAATGGCGATAGCCCCTCTCGAGATTGCTTTGATTCTCTTACTTCCGAGCAAGCGAGGAGATTAATTAAGGTTTTTCTACGTGTTCCCCGCCGGCTTTCCTCACGAGTGGCTTCACTGCACCGAGCTTGGTCCCCTTTTTCATCGGCTTCTTCGTCGCCATGTTTGGTTCACCTCATTGGTCTTGATTTGCGTATGGTGGCACCGTTCACATCAATCGCGGGGGATATGCCAAACTCCCTAAATGAAGCGAGAGCAAATGGCGGTGGGAAGGTACTCTATTGATGGAAAAGACTCAAGATTTTTTGTGGCGCCAGCTATGACCGCGCGTTCGAGCAAAATGCGAGCCTCGCGCCCGGCGTTCGGCCCGGAATTGGGCGCACACCTTGCGATTGCGGCAGAAAAACGCCGGCAAGCTGCACGTCGGGGGCTCAGCGCGAGCCGGCGCGGTCCTATACGGCTCGCTTATTTTCCACAGGCACTCCTGATTTTCACATGCAGACGACCCCAAAAAACTGTTGAACCGCGACTTGACGATTATGAAAAAAGTGTTATACTTTCCGATTGTCAGGGGGGCCCGCGTAGGTGTATTGCCCTGCCGACGGCCCGCGATCTGCCTTATCGTCAATGAGGTGAGGTTGGTTACGAATACCGGGTAGAAAACAGTCGAGCTTCGCGCGAATCCGTCACCCGTAGGCTGCACTCGGGAAAGGACGGACTCACCCGGCGCTCGACGCCGGGTTTTTTATTTCCCGTGAGATCGGCTCCAAACCGGTTTTACGCTCCGCCAGGCGCGGGGAAGTTCCGGGCAGTTGCCGGTAACTTGGTTCTTTGACAACTGAAGGAAGCTGGCAATTTACACCTTCTGCTCTGCAGGCGGATGTATCGCCGCGTGGAGTGGAGGGAGTAAACCGCATAATTTGCTCGAGTAGCGTATTGTGGAAAGGCGAGCTTGCCTTGACGCGCAGTACTGAGCTGCAGACGACGAAGCTTTGCAAGAGCGTTCGGCGTAGGCAACTGAGGCTCTTGGTTCCGCAAGGGATTGAGACGTGTTGGGTAAGTTTTATGGTCAAGCTACTAAGGGCGTACGGTGGATGCCTTGGCGCCAACAGACGACGAAGGACGTGGCAAGCTGCGAAAAGCCTCGGGGAGCCGCAAACAGGCTTTGATCCGGGGATGTCCGAATGGGGAAACCCTACCGAGTGAACCTCGGTAACGGCCCGCTGAATACATAGGCGGGTGCGAGTCAACCCAGGGAAGTGAACCATCTCAGTACCTGGTGGAAAATAAATCAAACGAGATTCCGAAAGTAGCGGCGAGCGAAATCGGAACAGCCCAAACCTCGGTGTTTACATCGGGGGGTTGTAGGACCGCGTGAGTAGAGTTACCAATCCGGAGGCTAGGTGAACCTGCTGGAAAGCGGGGCCACAGAATGTGAAAGCCATGTAGCCGAAAGCTTACCGGACTCGAAGCGGTATCCTGAGTACTACGGGACACGTGAAATCCCGTGGGAATCCGGGGAGACCACTCTCCAAGGCTAAATACTCGTTGGCGACCGATAGTGAACTAGTACCGTGAGGGAAAGGTGAAAAGCACCCCTGCGAGGGGAGTGAAATAGAACCTGAAACCGTATGCTTACAAGCAGTCGGAGGGCTATGGTTCTGGCTTCGGCCGGGACAATGCCTGACGGCGTGCCTCTTGCTTAATGAGCCGGCTAGTTATTCTCACAGGCAAGGTTAAGCGAAAGCGAGCCGTAGCGAAAGCGAGTCCGAATAGGGCGCTCAGTCTGTGGGAATAGACGCGAAGCGGGATGATCTACCCTTGGCCAGGTTGAAGGCCGCTTAACCGCGGCTGGAGGACCGAACCGTTGTGAGTTGAAAATCGCTCGGATGAGCTGAGGGTAGGGGTGAAAGGCTAATCAAATTCCGTGATAGCTCGTTCTCCCCGAAATGCCTTTAGGGGCAGCCTTGCGTGATCTGCCACGGTGGTAGAGCACTGAATGGACTAGGGACCCATCCAGGTTACCGAATCCAATCAAACTCCGAATGCCGTGGACAGTAACGCGGGAGTGAGACTACGGGGGATAAGCTCCGTGGTCGAGAGGGAAAGAACCCAGATCACCAACTAAGGTCCCCAACTGTAAGCTAAGTGGGAAAGGACGTGTGAGTACTCAGACAGCCAGGAGGTTGGCTTAGAAGCAGCCATCCTTTAAAGAAAGCGTAACAGCTCACTGGTCAAGTGTTCACGCACCGACAATCCAACGGGGCTCAAGCTTACGACCGAAGTTGTGAAATTACCTGTTTCTACGGAAACAGTTATTTGGTAGGGGAGCATTCTGTGGTGTCCGACGGTAGACCGCGAGGACTACTCAACGCCACTGAAGAGACTCTGCCGGCATAAGTAGCGATAAACGCGATGAGAACTCGCGTCGCCGAAAGTCTAAGGTTTCCTGAGGAAGGTTAATCCGCTCAGGGTTAGGCGGGTCCTAAGGTGAGGCCGAAAGGCGTAACTGATGGACAGCAGGTCAACATTCCTGCCCCGCCAGAGGAACGTTATCACGATGGGGTGACACAGAAGGATAAGGGAGTTGGGCGATGGATGCCCCAATAGACCGGTGCAAGCTGGATCCCGCAGGAAAATCCACGGGGTCATTCAACAGTCAGACCGGGCTCGAGGCCACACGGCCGCAAAGTCCCCGATTTCACGCTGTCAGGAAAAACCTCTAAGGAGTTCCGCTGGTGCCCGTACCTCAAACCGACACAGGTAGACAAGGTGAATATCCACAGGCGCTCGAGAGAACGCTCGCTCAGGAACTAGGCACATTAGCCCCGTAACTTCGGGAGAAGGGGTACCCCGCTAGGGTTTATAGCCCGAGGGGGTCGCAGTGAAATGCGTTCGGCGACTGTTTAACAAAAACACAGCTCTCTGCTAAGTCGAATACGACGTATAGGGGGTGACGCCTG
>CAWJBU010000012.1:570000-618244 GCA_963841235.1 uncultured Acidobacteriota bacterium
TTTCCGAGAACGACGCGCCAAAAGAGAAGGCCATCTTCAAAATTCGCGCAGTGTCGTAGGCCGGGGTGTTTGGAGTGCGTGCGAGAATCGTAGAGACAAAACCTGAGCGGCTGAAGCCGTACTAATTCTGCGTCCTTTGCGGCACGACTGAAGTCGTGCCCTGACAAATCACGGCAGCTCGCACGCGGGCTTTTTCGTCGCGCGCAAAATTCGGAGGCGCATTTCGTTCTTCTCGGCGTAGCCACTGCTGCGCCGATTCAAGCTTCAGTTATCTTCAACCCCTTGGGCACGAGTGGCATCGAGCGTAACCTCACGCCCGATGCATCAAAAATCGCGTTGCCGATTGCCGGGGCTACTCCCACAATTGGCGTCTCTCCCGCGCCCGCCGACGGCAAATCCTTGCGGTCCACTAACACCGACTCAACCTTCGGCATATCGCCGAATCTCGGGACGCGATATTGCGCGAAATGCGGATTCGTGATCTTTCCATCCGCAAATTCGATGGCCTCGAAAAGCGCGCCGCCCATTCCCATCACCATGGCGCCTTCCACTTGATTGCGCAGATGCTCGGGGTTCACGATCGCGCCACACTCGAACGCGCTGACTAATCGCTCGACCTTCACCTCGCCGCTTGAGCGATCCACGCGGGCCTCGGCGCATGTGGCCAAGTAGCCGCCCTTCTCGACGCCCCCGGCAATCCCGAAGCCGCGCCCGGCTTCTATCTTCCTGTTGCTCCATCCGAATGCCTTCGCGGCGGCCTCAAACACCGCCAGCAAGCGGGAGTCCTTCAAGTTGCGCCGCCGGAATTCAAGCGGCATCAATCTTCAATTCGCGCGCGAATTCATCCATGTGCGTCTCGCGTGCAAAATGATTCGCCGTGGCTGCGAGCCCGCGATACGAGCCTTGCCGCAGAGGCGAATCCGAGGGATGAAATTCAATCTTCTGATTCGCGATGTCGTACGGCGTCGCGATCCCCGAACTCCCGGAATTGTAATTGTGAAATTCCCAGGCGGTGACGCGCCCATCGCGCGTTGCGCCGCTCGAAATTTCGATCAGCGCGGCCGGGCGGAAATAAGCCCACGTGAATTCCTCCTCGCGCGTCCAAACCAGCTTCACCGGCTTGCCTGCGGCTCGCGCCAGGCGTGCTGCTTCGATTGCGCACTCTGCTGTGTGCTTTCCGCCGTAGCCTGAGCCCATGTCGGGCATCAGGACGCGCACGTTCTCCCTCGAGAGATGAAACGTCTGCGCCAGATCGTCGCGCACCGCGAACGGCCGCTGCGTTCCCGTCCATACTGTGAGCGCGCCATCTTTCCATTCGGCGACCGCCGCGCGCGGCTCGAGCGGCGTATGCGCGATGTAAGCCACCGTGTAAATCTGCTGCAATTTCACGTCGGCGGCTGCCAGTCCCGCGTCCATCGAGCCGGCGATATGCGGCTTCGGCTCGTCGTAGTCCTGGCCCTTGCCGCTGTGCGTCTTGAGATAGTCGAAAATTCCATCGCTCGAAGGCTGCGGCGAACTCTTCCACTCGGCGTGAATTTTCTTCGCCGCCTGCGCCGCCAAATATTCGCTCGGCGCGGCCACGCCGATGAAATCGCCGTCCGTCACGCACGTCACGCCGTCCATGGCCTTCGCTTCTTTCGCATCGACGGATACGAGCGTGGCCCCGAACGCCGACGGTCTCACGACCTTTCCGAAAAGCATTCCCGGCAACGCAATGTCCGAGGGATAGCGATGCTGGCCGGTAACAAAATCCCGGCCGACCACTTTCTCGATCGATTTCCCGGCAACCGTCCACTTCGCCGGCGCGATGAGTGGATCTTCCTCCGGGATGGTTTGCGAGAACTGCTGGCCCGTGGCCAATTCCGCATAACTCGCTGTGCGCCCGGATCGCGGATCGCGAACGTGGCTGTCCTCTGCTACCAGCCCGGCGCGCTCGATGTTCCATTTCTTCGCCGCGAGATCGATCAACACATCCTTCGCCGCAGCGGCCGCGCGCCGAAGCTGCAATCCCATGGTAGGCGTCGAGCGGCTGCCGAAAGTGCCCATATCAAAGGGGACTTTCTGCGTGTCGCCCATGGTCATGCGAATTGAGGCAAGAGGCACGCGCAACTCTTCCGCCACAGCCTGCGCGAGCGACGTCCGGATGTTCTGCCCAATCTCCACCTTGCCGGTGAAGACGCTCACGCCTCCATCCTCGCCAACATGCAGCCAGGCCCCTACCGTTTCCGGAATTTCCTCGCTCCCGCGCCGTCCGCGACCGCCTGATTCCTGCGCCGCGACGGCCGTTGCCAGCGGCTCATGCACGGCTACAAGAATGGCAATGCCTCCGCCCAGCGCCTTGAAAAAATCGCGCCGCTGCAATTCAAAGTGATGAACGGCTCCCTCGCGCATCTCATACCGTTCAAATTCCACCTCAGTTGCGGCGACGCCTGAAATCCCCGTAGGGCCCGGCTTCAGCCGGGCCTCTTTTTCGCGCCCGTTCTCCCATCGAGCCATTAGCGTCCACCTCCCATCTCCGCCGCGGCCCTCTGGATCGCCGCCACAATCCGCGGATAAGTCCCGCACCGGCAGATATTGCCCTGCATAAATTCCACAATCTCCGCGACCGAAGGATTCGGACTCGCCTTCAAAAGCCCCACCGCCGAAACAATCATCCCCGAAGTGCAATACCCACACTGCAAAGCATCCTCGGCCAGGAACGCCTCCTGCAAAGGATGCAATTTCCCATCGCGCTCAATCCCCTCAATGGTAGTGATCGCTTTGCCGGCAACGCTCCATAGCTTGGTGATGCAAGATCGCTGCGGAGATCCGTCAATCAAGACGGTACAAGCCCCGCATTGCCCTTCGCCGCAACCATATTTCGGCCCCGTCAGACCAATCTCATCGCGCAAAACGCTAAGCAGCGAAGCCTCTCCATCCGAAATCACGGAATGTTGCGTTCCATTCACTGCCAGTTCAATTTTTCCTGCCATGCTCGTGCTCCTTCATTCCGACTATAGCACTGCGAGAAGGCCCGTTCGAATGAGCCCTGGGAGACTCTGTGGACGCGATGCTCGCACGCAAAGCGAGCCGGCCAATCGGGGCTTATCGCTTGGTTGACTTCAACGCAGCATTATTCTCGCGAAGGAACGCCCACCAGCGGCTCAGGTTGTCACGAAGCCACTCGGTGTCGCGCCTCTGAAGAGGGATCATATGGGACACGGTGTTACGCAACAGTTCTATACACAGAACATGATTTGCGAACCAGTTCGGCCGCGGAAAGAGCTTGCGGAACACCGGCCAATTGCGTTGCACAATTTCAATCAGATCGTTGACATCCGCGTAGTGAATTGGATGGGCCACTCTGCCGCTGCGCCAAGCCGCGGCATCTTCTCCCTCGCACTTGGCGACTTTTTTCTTCAGCGAATCCGGAATCACCGCTTTGAGCCACCAATCTTCACCGAATTCGTTGGCCAGCATAGTCGCGATTACGTAGCGAATTGAATTCTCGAAGACGTAGAGCATCAGGTAGGCGGTCGTGGCCATCTTGCTTGCGTCGTCAAGAATGCGTTTCGGCAGAATTGGATCGGGCAGCCGGGTTCCTCCCGCCAGAACCAGCTCGCGTACTTTCGCCTTTCCTCTGAGTTTTGTGCGGTCCTTCGTGGAGGGAACATCGGGATTCGCTCCGAGGGCGCGCAGCAGGATGCGCACGCGCTTGAGGGTCTTCGCCGGAAGGTACTCGTCCAGTGCGAATCCCTCCTGGTGCGCGAGGCAGTACGTAGCATCCTCCGTGCTCATCGGCACGTAGAGCTTTAGCGCTTGTGCGCGCTGGCTGATCCTCTGCCGGGTCACGCCTAGTTTCGCGGACAGCGCGTCCCTCAATGCTTTATCTGTCATCGATGCGGCCTTCTCCGAGTCTGAGACGGTGCGAATTCGACCGAACTGGATGCGCCATGCTAGGGATTTTATCCGTCGAAATTGTCTAGCTTCGTATAAATTTAATATTGTTCCAAAAGCGTAATCAGAAAGACAAGAAATGCTGCCACGCTCAAGATGCTGCGAACCGCATGAAGCCAGCCCCAGCGATGCAAGAGCCGCACGGCCTCTTCGGATTGCAAATTCAATTCCGGACTCTCGAGTCGTTTGTTCGTCGGAAGAATTACGACGAGGGTGAACGGGATGACGAGGAAAAGAAGGACGCTACCGGCAAGCCAACCAATGCGCCGGTCAAACCACCAGGCCACAAAAGCCGCCAGCGACCCGATCAAAGCCAGCGGAGCCTGCATTAACGTTCCGCGCTTGTAGCTTGGCCTAAACTGCCTGACCGCAGGTTCAATGCCGCAGGAAAGCCTGGCAGGCTGCTCGACAAAATTTATGTAGACTGCGGCGCCGGCAAATATGCCGCAAGCGAACGTCGCGACTATTTCAGCGACCATGCGTCAGTATACGCCTGACGAACAGAGAGGAATGCCTTATCGGAACGGATGCCGCTCTCGCGTCTGCGCGGCTGCTCTGATAATCTCTGGCGGCAATAGGAATTCAATTTGCAGAGACAGGCAGGAGTGCCTGTGCTACTGGTGCGGGATCGCAGATGAAATTGAGCGTCATGCGCAACACAACGTTCGCCGTCGCAATTATCACTCTGGCTCTCGCCGCCAGCATCGCTGTTGCCGCGCGCGCCGCTCTCGATTACGAAACGCGCGAGCTGGCTCGCCGCATCTTCAAGCAGCTCGTGGAAATCAACACTACCGAATCCGTGGGCAGCACCACGAAGGCTGCCGAAGCTATGGCTGCGTGGTTTCGCGGCGCCGGCTTCGCCGATAGCGATGTGCAACTCGTCGGCCCCGATTCACGCCACGGCAATCTCGTCGTGCGCATTCACGGCACCGGCGTTCGCCCGCCGGTCCTCTTCATCTGCCATCTCGATGTCGTCGAAGCCCGCCGCGAAGATTGGTCCACCGATCCCTTCCAATTCATCGAAAAAGACGGCTACTTCTACGGCCGCGGAACTGAAGACATCAAAGACGGCGACGCAATTTTGGTCACCGATTTTATTCGCCTGAAAAAAGAAGGCTATCGCCCCGATCGCGATCTAATCCTGGCGCTGACCGCGGATGAAGAAGCCGGTACGAACAACGGCGTCGCATGGCTTATCGCGAATCACCGCGAACTGATCGACGCTGATTTCGTCATCAATCCCGATGCCGGCAATTTCGAAATGGAGAACGGCAAGAAGTCTCTTGTCGGCGTTGGCGCCAGCGAAAAGCTATATCAGGATTTCGAGTTCAAGGTTACCAACCGCGGCGGGCACGGCTCGCTGCCCACTCCCGACAACGCCATCTACCAGCTTGCCGAAGGGCTCACGCGACTCGAGCACTATCAATTTCCGTTCGAGTTGAATGACGTCACTCGCGCTTACTTTGCGCGCATGGCCGATCTTTTCGGAGGCGATACCGGCGCGGACATGAAAGCCATTCTCAAAGTTCCTGCGGATTCCGCGGCCATCGATCGCCTCGGCAAAACGCCCTATTACAACGCGCGCATGCGCACCACGTGCACAGCCACGATGCTCAACGGGGGCCACGCCAACAACGCGCTGCCACAATCGGCGACCGCCAACATCAATTGCCGCATTCTTCCCGGCCACTCGTCGGATGAAATTCGAGCGACGCTGGTGAAGATCGTCAACGATCCGGAGATCGCCAT
Source organism: uncultured Acidobacteriota bacterium (assembly GCA_963841235.1). Classification (GTDB taxonomy): domain Bacteria; phylum Acidobacteriota; class Terriglobia; order Acidiferrales; family UBA7541; genus Palsa-147. The sequence continues at coordinate 575,686 of CAWJBU010000012.1, forward strand.
CACCGCCGTGGTCGCCAACGGTGCAGGCAGCACAGCGAATCCGCCGGCAACGCTACGCCCGGACGTCATGGGCGCCGTGGAGAAAGTCACCGCTGAAATGTGGCCCGGCGTTCCGGTTGTGCCGGTAATGGATTCCGGCGCGAGCGATAATTCCACGACGCGCGGGGCCGGATACGCCTCCTACGGCCTGGCCGGCGTGTTCATCGATATCAATGATGACCGCTCGCACGGCCGCGACGAGCGCCTGCCGGTCGCGTCGTTCTATGAGGGCGTGGATTTTTATTACCGACTCATGAAGGCCTTTTCCTCAAAGTGAAGCGCGTGGCGACGATCTGCCTTGTTCACAAGACGGGCGCAGTCCGCCTAGGCGGACGCCCCTACGAGAGCGTGCCCGACGCGTAATGCCGTGGCGCGCCTCATGCGCCGGTTTTGCGCGTGGGGCTTTTGACTTAAGCGTCGATCGATGAGCTTCGAATCATGAGCTTAATGCGTCGCACGTTGCTGGCCGCTTCGCAGAGCCGCTGGCTGCGCGAACGCGCGCCGAGCTACTCCTTCGTGCGCCGCAACGTCGCGCGCTTCATGCCCGGCGAAACTGTCGAAGATGCCTTTGGCGCCGTGGAGCAACTCGCTGCGCAAGGCATCGGCGCCGTTTTAACTGCGCTAGGCGAAAACGTCACCGATCGCAAAGAAGCCGCCGCTGAGACCGAGCACTATTGCTGCGTCCTGCGCGAAATCGCCGCCCGCAATCTGAACGCCGAAATTTCCGTCAAGCTTACGCACCTTGGTCTCGATCTCGATAATTCCTTTTGCTTCACCAATCTCGAAAAATTGATCGCCCAGTCGCCGCCAGGCAAAACCGTCTGGATCGACATGGAGAAAAGCGGATACGTGGATCGCACGCTGGCGATTTACACGCGCGCGCGACGCAAAGGCGCAAATGTCGGCGTCTGCATCCAGTCATATTTGCGCCGCACCGAAGATGATTTACGAAGTTTGTTGCCCTTGGGAGGAGCAATCCGGCTGGTGAAGGGAGCCTACAACGAGCCCGCCGATGTAGCCTTCCCGAGAAAAAGCGAGGTCGACGAGAACTATTACCGGCTGGCGCAAACGCTGCTAGGCCAGGACGCGCGCCACGAAGGAATTCGCTCCGCAATAGCGACACACGATCGCGCGTTGATCCAGAGAATCATCGGCTTCGCTACGGCGAACCAATTTCCAAAGAACGAACTCGAATTCCAAATGCTCTACGGCATTCAGCGCGCCGAACAACAACGTCTGGCTGCCGAAGGCTTTCGGTCGATTGTCTTAGTGGCCTACGGCGCTTACTGGTTTCCTTGGTATATGCGGCGTCTGGCCGAGCGCCCCGCCAACGTCCTGTTCCTACTCCGCAATCTCTTTTCCGCGTAATTGGCAGCGCCCCGCAATCGCGTCCGGGGCAAGCCGGCGCTACTTTCCTTGGCCCGCTTTCTTGGCCATTTCGCCGAAGACGGCTTCGGCGCGCTTGGCAATCTCTTCGCGCGTCAAATCCTCGATGTGGGCGGCGATCGACCACTTGTGCCCGAACGGATCCACTACCTGCCCGTAGCGATCTCCCCAAAACTGATCCTGCAGCGGCATCGTCACGGCAGCTCCAGCTTTCACCGCGCGATCGAACGCCTCTTCCACTTTCTCGGTGTAGATGTGAATTGTTACCGGGCTGCCTCCCAGCGCCTGCGGGCCAAGACACTGCCACTCCGGAAATTCATCCGTGAGCATGAGAATCGAATCGCCGATCTTCAAACTCGCATGAGTAATCTTTCCGCCCGGCCCATCGGCCGCGACGGTGAGCAATTCCGCGCCAAACGCACTCTTGTAAAATTCTATCGCGCGCGCCGCCTCGCGCACCACGATCAGCGGAGTAAGCGCATGAAATCCATCCGGGATGGCTTTGACAGTACCGGGCATGGCTGTCCTCCTCTTTTTCGACGTGTCAAGCTAGCCGGGCAACTACGCTAGGGTGGGGCGAGACCCGGATTCTACGCCACAACCTCGTGTGATGCCACCAACTTCGCGTAGGTGCCACGGCACAACTCGTGTTCCGAAAGTAATGCACTCGAAAATTCTGAACGCGCCGCATCACATCGATGCGTGACTCGCGTCACGCCGCCGGGAAAGTTTTTCTGCTAGCTTCGCGCTGCGGGAGGTGTAAGAAAATGAAGGTTTCCATCAGTGCGTTTTCATTTGCAGCGTTACTTCTAGCGGGGATTGTCATCGCAGCGGCGGCGCAGGAACAAGTGCGCGCCCCGATGCCAATCGGTCGCCGCGTCGAGATCAAGGCGCCGCTCGGGTTGCCGCCGGTTCCAATTCCGCCGGATAATCCGCCGACAGCCGAGACGATCGCTCTCGGACGCCACCTATACTATGACCCCGCGCTATCGTCGGACGGCACGGTCTCCTGCGCGTCATGTCACGCGCCTCAATTTGGATTCGCCGACAACCGGCCGTTTTCTGCAGGCGTAGGCGGCAAGCTTGGTGGCCGCCATGCGCCGACGGTCATCAATTCGGCATATAACCCGCTCCAATTCTGGGATGGACGTGCGCCCAGCTTGGAGAAGCAGGCGGAAGGCCCGATCGCCAATCCCGTGGAAATGGCGCACTCACTCGACGGCGTCGTGGGTCGGCTCCAGCGTGATCCGAAATACGTGGCGCTGTTTCGCGAGGCATGGGGCACGGATCAGATCACCATTGATCTGGTTACGAAGTCCATCGCGTCGTTTGAGCGGACAGTTTTGAGCGGCGATTCGCCGTTCGACCGCTACTACTACGGACACGACAAGAAGGCATTGTCGCCCTCGGCGCAGCGCGGCTTGAAAATATTTATGGCTACAAAGAAGGGCAACTGCGCGACGTGCCATACGATCGGCAAGGACTATGCCCTCTTCACCGACAACAAATTCCACAACATCGGCATCGGCGCCGACATGACCGGCAAATTCGCGGATATCGGCCGCTGCGGCGAAACAAAGAACGAGGACGACATGGGCGCGTTCAAAACGCCCACGCTACGCGACATCGCGCAGATGGCTCCGTATATGCATGACGGCAGTCTGAGCACCTTGAAGGATGTGGTCGATCACTACATTGGCGGCGGGAATTCGAATCCACATCTCGACAAGCAAATTCACTCGCTCGATTTTCTTACTTTCGACGAGCGCGACGACCTCAAGGCGTTCCTCGAATCTCTTACGGGACGATTGCCGCGGGATTTGGGGCCGCCGGCCGATCTAGCGCAGAAGGATAAAGAACCTGCAAAAGGCAAGTAGCCGGAGTCGCTGGGAAAGCAGGACCCGAGAGCTTAATCATCAATTCATGTAATTCCATCTTGCTATCTGCGCCGGCGTGCATCCTTGCGGGGCGCGGCTCCGAAGCACCGCCAGCAGAGTTTGGGGCATCCGTTTGGAAACTTCAAAAACGGCGACTCGGCCCACGTTGCTCTCGTCACGATAACTGATCTGGAAGAAATGCCTTCGCTGCCGCTTGCGGACCAACCCGACCGCGATCGCCGGCAAAACTCCCAGATGCCGCGCAACCTGCTGCGAGTAATCGAATGAATCGATCTTGGCATAGGGGATGAGCAATTTATTTCCTGCGTACTCGAACGAGAGCGTGGTTTCCGATGTGGTGTCCAAACGCCCGAGAACTCCCGCCTGCAGAGACGGGACTGTGCCGCCCGCATACATCACCTGGCCATCCTCAACTGCGCCCGCCGGTAGCGCCATGACGAATAGTAAGCAAATCGCCGCAAGCTTCTTCACGTTGCACCTCCCGAGATTTGATGGATGGAGCGTACGTGGAACGAGCAAGCGAAAAACGGTGCGCAGTGACACTTTTGGAAGCGTCACAGCAACCAGGAGCCTATTCGGTAGGAAATCAAAAATGTGGGCGTGATTGCCGGAATTTCTGGAATCAACCGGCTAGTGCGTGAATCCCCTTGCCGTCTTTACGCCAACGTGGCAAGACTTTCCGTGTGTACGCAGAGCGAACGAATCCGCGCCGCGGCGCGCGGCGCACTCACACGATTGCGCGGCGTCTACTGCGCGACCCGATGAATTGACGAAGCTAAGCCCGGACCCCGCTTCTCAGGGCTTCACAATCTTCGCCATCCCTAATCCGCCGATGCCCCAGGCGACTGTCCAGCCGGCCATATCGCCCAGCACATAGTTCAGCGGGAAGTTGTACCAATTCCAGTACGGCAATAAGAACACCACGCCGGCGAAGATGCTCGCCAGAAAGACAATCAGCCACCGGCCTCCGAATGAAGTCCCCGCCGCGCCCACTGACAAAATCCACGCGAGGATCAGCGCCGCCACCAGATTAAACAGGAATTGATTCAGCAGTGCTTTTCCGAAGTTGAAATCCTCCCCGCCGGGCGAATAAACCAAAATGCCCGACGGCCCCTGCCTGTATTTCGACGCATACGCCGCGTTATCCGCGTTCTGCTGCTCCTTCGACCGCCCCGGCGTCATATTCGGCGCGGGAAAGAAATAAAATCCCGGCTGGGTGATCGACGCGCGCAAAGCCGCCTGCACCGTATCCTCATTTGGCAAAGTCTTGATCCCAACTTCGCCCAATCCCAAAACCGTGTGCCACAGCGAGCTCACGATGAATACGATCACCGCGCCGACCAGACCGCCGAGAATAATCTTCTTGGCCATGGGTGCCTCCGCAGGGAATGTTGGAATTGCGATTTCTGGTGGGGGAGACTCTACCGCGTTTTCTCGTCTTTTTCGACTTTTCCGTCGCGCAAACGGATCACCCGGTGGGCATGCGCGGCGATATCCTGCTCGTGGGTGACCAGGATGATGGTATTGCCCTGTTCGTGCAAGCGCGCGAACAGATTCATGATTTCCTCGCCCGTCTGGGAATCGAGGTTTCCAGTGGGCTCATCGGCCAGCAGGATCGACGGCTGATTCACCAGCGCGCGCGCAATGGCCACGCGCTGCCGCTGCCCGCCCGAAAGCTCATTCGGCCGATGATGCGCGCGATTGACCAAATCCACTTGCGCGAGCGCCTTGTTGGCGCGCTCAAGCCGCTCCTCCGCGGGCGTGCCGTTGTAGATCAGCGGCAACTCGACATTGTGCAAAGAAGTCGCGCGCGGCAACAAATTAAAAGTCTGAAATACGAATCCGATTTCCTTGTTGCGGATGTACGCCAGCTCATCATCATCAAGCTCGCTCACCAAACGCCCGGCCAAATAATAGAGCCCCTTCGAGGGCGTATCGAGGCATCCAATCAAATTCATCAGCGTGGATTTTCCCGAACCCGAGGGCCCCATGATGGCCACGTACTCGCCCTTAAGAATTTCGATGTTGATCCCGCGCAGCGCGTGAACCTGCTCGGTGCCCATTTCATACGTCTTCCACAAATCGTCCGTATGAATGACGATTCCCGCCGCGACAAGATCTTCGCGGAACGACAGCGCCGTTCCTGCCTCAACCGGCATGAATCACACTCTCCAGTATCTGGGCTCTCCGAAGTCCGCGCCGCTTAACTCGTGGTCTGGCCTTCGCGCTTCGGCTCAGAGTTATCCACTTTCACCGCCGCGCCGGGTTTCAGAGTCCGAAGCGCTTTGTAGCTCCCGGTAACAATCTGATCGCCGTCATTCAATCCGCTGGTAACCTCGATATCCGTTACTCCGCTGATCCCCGTTTGCACGGCCACAAACTCCGCCTTCTTCGCGCGCAGTACAAACACGCCCTGGATATCGGTCTTATCCGCCGGCTTGTCCCCAGAGGCTGGATCCGTCTTCGCCGCCGCCAGCGTCACGCTGCTCTCACCCTTCGAGCCCTTCGCCGCTTCCTCAAGCGCCTTCTTCGAACGCATCGCCAGAGCCTGAATCGGAATCGTCAGCACATTCTTCTTCGAAGCTGTCTTGATCGTCGCTGTAACGGAAAGTCCCGGCCGCAAGTTGTCCGGCGGATGGTCGAGTGTCACCACAACTTTGAAATCGCGCGCTTCCTGCGTGTTCGCGGTGGTTTGCGTGGTCGCCAATCCCGAAGAACGCAAAATTGCCTGATCTCCTACTTCGGTCACGTGGCCCGGAAAACTTTTCCCCGGCATGGCGTCAATCTTTACGTCCACGTCCTGCCCGTTCTTCAAATTCACAATGTCGGTCTCATCGACCTTCACTTCCGAGGTGACCACCGACATATCCGAAATCGTCATCAGATAGCTGCCCGTGGCATTCTGAATTCCGGGCACCACGTTTTCACCCACGCGCACCGCGATGTAAGTCACGATCCCGTCAATCGGCGCGGTATAAGTCGTCTTCCGCAGCACATCTTTCTGGTGCAGTAGAATCGCCCGGTTCTGCTGCAGATTCGATTTCGCGCCTTCGCTCATGGCCTTCGCCTGCGCCATCTGCGCTTCCGCTGCATCCACGGCAGCCACGGCGCTGTCATACGCGGCCTTCGAAGTGTCGAAGTCCTGCTTGGAAATCAATTGATCCTTGTAAAGGTTCTGGCCCCGCTCCCAGTCATACTTTGCCTTTTCGAGATCCGCCTTCCTCTGCACCAGCGTCGCCTGCGCTGATTTCAGTGCGGCGTTCGACGCCTGTGCCGACGAGTCGGCCGACAAGATCCCGGCCTCCTGCGCCTGCACGTCCGCCGCGGGCTGAATGCTCTCGAGGCGCATCAGCACGTCGCCCTTGCGCACGTGATCGCCTTCCTTCACCACGATCTGGGTAATCTTGCCGATGCCCTCGCCCAGGATGTTCGAATACGTCAGCGGCCGAATTTCGCCCGAAGCCGTCACAATGCTGGTCAAATCCTGCCGCTTGGCAGTTCCCGTCTGCACCGTAACCACGTCTTTATTTGCCTGGTAAATGCTCGCCCAAACAATCCCGACGAGCGCCAGCACCGCCACCCCGCCGATCACCAGTTTCTTCGTCAAGCTCATGACGCGAGTCCCCGCAGTAATACCATCGTGTATAGACGCTACTTCGCCTTACTTAGTACGGCCCGGTCCTCGGAAATGTTTCCGGCAGGCTACCTCGTCGGGATAACCCAAAGCTCAAAGGAAGGGCACATCGCAGATACCAGTCGACGCCCCATCGCGCTCCGTCCGGAGGCACTGCTCGGCACCATTGTAATCCGTTTCGCCCCATCTGAGAAGCGGTCTAGAGGCTTGAGGCTGGAGGCTGGAAAAAGCCTCAGCCCAGGCGGTCGATTGAATTCGTTCTTGATGCGGGTGTCGGCTTGGTGTCTTTCAAGCCTCGAGCCTCCAGATTCGAGTCTCTAGAAGGCAACCCTCCTGCATCCCGCGGCCTTTGACTCAATAAGGTAATCCCGGCACGGGATTAAATTGACCTGTACCGGGGGACAGGTTAGAATTTCCTCATACTGAAGAGGTGTCGGCATGTACAGGGGTTTGCGCCTCATTGTCTTTCCTTTCGTAGTCTTAGGCCTAGCTATACCTCCAGCACCTCTTCGTGCACAGGCCCAGGAACAGCAGCAAGACGACAACAAGCAATCCGGCCAAAGCGATCAACAGCAGCCCGAAGCTCAACCCGCTAAAAAGACCCAGGAAACGGCCAAAGAACGCCGCCGCCGTGAATCCCAACTCCACAAGGAGTTGGACACTCCCTATAAGAAGTGGCTCGACGAGGACGTCACCTACATCATCACGCCCGAAGAGCGCAGCGCTTTCCTCCGCCTGCAGACCAACGAGGAGCGCGAGCAATTCATCGAGCAATTCTGGCTGCGCCGCAATCCGGACCCGGATTCGCCCGAAAATACCTTCAAGGAAGAGCACTATCGCCGAATAGCCTATGCCAACGAGCACTACGCCTCGGGCATCCCGGGCTGGAAGACCGATCGCGGCCGCATTTACATCATGTGGGGCCCGCCTGACGAGACGGATTCGCACCCCTCCGGCGGCTCCTATGAGCGCCCGGCGGATGAAGGAGGCGGTGAGACCTCGACGTATCCGTTCGAAGACTGGCGCTATCGCTATCTCGAAGGGATCGGCAACAACGTGGAAATCGAGTTCGTCGATCCTACGATGACCGGCGAATACAGGCTGACCATGGACCCCAGCGAAAAGGACGCCCTCCTTTACGTACCCGGCGCCGGCCTGACCATGCTGGAATCGATGGGCATGTCCAGCAAGACCGCGCGCTTCAACAACACCGACGGCACGCACATGGCCCAGCCTCTCGGCGGCCAGCCCGAGAGCATGTCCGAATTTTCGCGCCTCGATCTCTACGCGAAAATTCAGCAAGCTCCGCCCGTCAAGTTCAAGGATCTCGAAGCCGTGGTCACTTCGCGCCTAGTGCGCAACCAGGTGGCCTTCGACTATCGCTGGGATTATCTGCGCATCACCAGCGACACGATCCTCGTTCCCATTTCCATTCAAATTCCGAACAAGCAGTTGAGCTTCACGCAAAAAGACGGTATCCAGTCAGCCACCATGAACCTCTTCGCCCGCATCACCACTCTCAGCGGGCGCAAGGTTCAGACCTTTGAAGACACCATCAGCCACGACGTCCCGAACTCGCTCCTGCAGCAATCGCTCAAAGGTTTTTCCATTTATCAAAAAGCCGTGCCGCTAAGCCCTGGCCTCTATCGCCTGGATATCGTCCTGAAGGACGTCAATAGCGGCAACGTGGGTGTGGTGAACACCAATCTCCGCGTTCCGCGCTACGAAGATGACAAGCTTTCGTCCAGCTCGCTGATTCTCGCGGATCAAATCCAGCGCGTCTCCGCGAAAGATATCGGCGTCGGCCAATTCGTTCTCGGCGACGTAAAAGTCCGCCCGAAAATGGATTCCACCTTCGCCACCAACGACAATCTCGGCATCTTCCTTCAGATCTACAATCTGAAGGTGGACGACAAAACGCACAAGGCCAACGCAACGGTTGAATATCGCGTGATGAAGGACAAGCAATCCGTTCTCAAATTCAACGAGGGCGGCGATCAAATCAGCCAGCGCGGCGATGAGCTGACGCTCGAAAAAGCCCTCACGCTGAAATCTCTCACTCCCGGTAAATACAAACTCGAAGTTCAGGTGACGGACAACGTCACCAAGGAATCCATCACTCCGACGGCTGATTTTACTGTTAAGGCTGCCACTCCATGATTCGGGGGAGGTGACGCGCCGTGAAACTGAATTTGATTCGCACATTGGGCCTGCTGCTCCTCGCTGGTCTGGTGGTGTCGCCGCTCAACGCCGCGCCGCGCGCAGGCAGGATCGCGGGCGTAGTCGTTGATCCGCAAGGCACGCCGCAGATGGGCGCGACCGTCTATGTTGTCTCCGAGCAAACGCCGAACCTCGCGCCGGTCCAACTCCTCACCAACGCTCGCGGCATTTTCTCCACCGATGGCCTGGATTCCGGCTTTTACTCGATCCGCGCCACTCTCGCCGGATACCTCCCGGCCCTCGCCGAACACGTTCACGTGCTCGATGAGCGCGTCACCAAGCTGCAAATCGAGCTGGGCTCCGTCTTTTCCTCTCTCGGAAAATTCCGCCGCCCGCCGAATCAGGATACGCCGCCCGATGAATGGTCCTGGGTTCTGCGCACTTCCGCCGCGACTCGCCCAATTCTCCGCTGGGATGAAGGCGATGTCCTGCTCACTGGCGGCCAACCCTCCGTCCCTTCAGGAATTGACAGGCCGCAAAGCCGCCACGCGCACAGCCTCTTCGAGCTCGCCAGCGGCAGCATGCATCCCGGCTCGATTGCGAATATCTCTGATGCTCCCGGCACCGCCTTTGCTTACACTCTCGACGCCGGCGTCCGCGGAAATCTTATCTTCGCCGGTCAGTTCAATTACGAAAGCGGTTCAGGAAGCGGCGGTGTAGTAACGCAGTGGATCCCTAGCGGCAATCCGCACACGGGACCGGTCTCCACGCTCGTTCTGCGCGAATCGCAGATGAATCCCGGCGGCCCCGCATTCCGCGGCGCCCGCCTCTCGGAAGACAGCAGCCTTGAGCTCGGCGATCGCATTCACGCGCGTTACGGCGCCGATATGCTCCTCGCTTCTTATGGCGGCACAACCACCAGCCTGCGTCCGCGCGCTCAGGTCGCCGTCCAGCTCTCGCAAAACTGGATGACCAGCTTCACCATCGCCAGCCATCCCTGGCAGGATTCTGACCCGTCGACGAGTTCGCTCGAATCCGCGATCTCCAGTCTCGATTCGCTGCCCACCGTCCTGCTTCACAACGATCGCCCGGTCTATGAGGACAATCTCCATGAGGAGATTGCCGTTCTCCGCAAACTGAGCTCGAACGCCAGCCTCACCGGCGCGATCTTTCATGACCGCTCCAGCAACACCGCCGTCATAGGCCGTGGCAACGCGTCCAGCTCCGACTTTTTGCAGGATTTTTATTCCAACGCCTTCGCTTACGACGCCGGTGGCTCCAATTCCTGGGGCACCCGCGTGGTTTACGAGCAGAAGCTCTCCGATAACTTGAGCGGCGCCGTGATTTACTCGTGGGCCGGCGCTCTGGTGCCGGGAATCGAGTCGTCCACTACGGAATCGCTGCGCGACATGCTCGAAACCCGCAATCGCCAGAGCGTAGCCGCGAAATTCAGCGCGCGCATTCCTCATCTCGGCACGCAGCTGAGCGCCGGCTACAAGTGGATTGACGGCAGCGTGGTCTCGCGCCAGGACGCCTACGGCGAAGCCGCCTACAATGTCGATCCCTACCTCAGCGTGATCATTCGCCAGCCGCTTCCCAAGTTCATCCCGGGCCACGCCGTGGCTACCATCGACTTCGGAAACTTGCTGGCGGAGGGTTATGTGCCGCTCGAGACCCGTGACGGCCGCGTTTTTCTGGTTTCGGCGTATCGCTCGTTCCGCGGCGGCCTTAGTTTTCAGTTTTAAGGGTAGCGTCGGCGCTACCACGAGCTTTTAGGCCCGCAAAAAGGCCGGTACCGGATTTGGAACCGTGTCTCCCAAAAGCCATATGCAGTCGCGGCACTCCCGGCCAAGCATCTGTAACTCACTAATTTACAGCGACATACAAACCCATCGAAGTGCTCGTATCTGGAAGCCTACGTGCACCAATTCTTTGTGGGTATTTGTGTCCGAGGTTCGCGCGTGCCCGAGGTTTGCCGGTGAATGACGGGATGCCAAAGCGAGTCGGAGCGGTGGCTCTCGCCATCGTCACGGTCGTTGTTACCGTCGCGGCCATCATTTTCGCTGCCGTCAATTTCAACCAGCGCCGCACCTTCCCGGTTCCCGATGACGGCGTCACCTGGCTCGACACTCCCGCCGGCGTCCAGGCCTGGTACGTCGCTCCACACTCGCCCGCCGAGACGAGTGGCATCAAGGCCGGCGATTACGTCGAAACTATCCGCGGTGCCGCCATTCGCCGCGCCACGCAAGTCACCCAGATGCTCTTCCGCGCGGGCGAGTGGACGGAGCTGACTTATGGCATCAAGCGCGGCTCCTCAACTTTCGACACCAAGCTCATCACCGCGCACGCCGAAAATCCTGCTTCGCTCGAAAATTACCTTCGCATTACCGGCTTGATTTATCTGTTCATCGGTCTTTTCATTTTCGCGCGCCGTTGGAACGCGCCTCGCGCCATCCATTTCTATCTTTTCTGTCTCGTATCGTTCATCTTCTACAGCTTCCATTACAGCGGGAAGCTGAGCCCGTTCGATTGGGAAGTGTACTGGGGCAACGTCGTCGCGATGTTTCTTGCGCCGGCGCTGCTGGTTCACTTTGCACTCGTCTTCCCCGAGCGCCGCGGCCGCCTGTGGCCCAAACTGTTTGCCGTCTATAGCCTGCCGGCGGCTCTGCTGCTGCTGCACATTTCGGTTGCCGCGGGCGTGATTGATCTCTTTTCGCCGCTCGGCTCGCGCATTGTGCTCGATCGCGTCGAGCTGGCCTACGTGGGAATCTACTTCCTCGCTGCGGCGCTGATTTTCGAGCTCAGCTATCGCCGCTCGGCCACGGCCATTCTCCGCCAGCAATTGAAATGGGTTACCGCCGGAACGATCACCGGCATCGTGCCGTTTTTCCTTTGCTACATCGTGCCCTATTTCTTCGGCGCCGTACCGCAGCCGTGGATGAAGCTCTCCGTCTTCTCCCTGGCGCTCATCCCGCTCTGCTTCGGCTACGCCATCATCCGCTACCGCCTGATGGACGTGGACATCATCTTCAAGCGCGGCCTGGCGTACACCTTCGCCACCGGCGCCATCGTCGCCCTGTATTTCGGCACCGTCGCGCTCATCGGCGAATTTTTCCACACCGCCTGGGCCACAGGTCCCGCCGGAGTGGTCGTCGCCATCGTGGTCGCCGCGTTTCTCTTTGAGCCGGTCCGCAATTGGACGCAAATTCTCCTCGATCACTTTTTCTATCGTGACCGTCTCGATTACCGCCGCACGCTGATTGAATTCGGCGTCACGCTTACGAACGAAGTTCGTCTCGAGCCGCTGCTCGGTTCCATTCTCGATCGCATCTCGCAAACTCTTCTCGTCGATCGCCTGGCCATCTTTCTCGAAGACCCCTCCCAGCCCGGGGCCTTCGTGATGTCACGGTCGATGGGTGTTCATCCCGATGGCGCGCTCGATCTCACTTTCCTTGATGCCAATCGTCCGCAATTCCGACAGAGCGGCTGCCTCTTCTTCGAATCCGCTCGCGCCGCCATCGCCGAAACCGATTCCGTTCGCCGCACTCTCGATCAACTCGATCTCAATTATTTCCTCGCCTGCCGCTGCCACGACCGCACCGTCGGTATCCTCGGCCTCGGCAAAACGATGGACGGCGATTACCTCACCAGCGAAGACCTTGAGTTGCTGCTCACCATCGGCAACTACGTCGGAATCGCCATCGAGAACGCGCGTCTCTATAATTCCCTCGAGCAAAAAGCCACACAGATCGAGCGCCTCAAGGATTTCAGCGAGAACATCGTCGAATCCCTGAACATCGGCGTGCTCACCGTGGACCTCGAAGACTGCATCGAGTCCTGGAATCCCCAGCTAGTGCGCCTGCTCGAAATTTCGCGTAGTGAAGCCGTCGGCCGCCGCCTGAACGAAGCTCTCCCGGCCGATCTAGTTGCCGAGCTCACATCCCGCTCGAGCGAAGACCGCGTAACCGGCATCTACAAATTCCATCTGAACACTTCAGCCGGCCGCCGCGCCGTAATAAATGTTTCGATTGCCCCGCTGGTAGGCAAGACCGGAACCCGAATCGGGCGTCTAATCCTTCTGGACGACATCACGCAACGCGTGAGCCTCGAAGAACAGATGCTGCAGACCGAAAAACTCACCTCCCTCGGCTTGCTGGCCGCCGGCGTGGCTCACGAAGTCAATACGCCCCTGGCCGTCATCTCCAACTATATCCAGATGTTAGCCAAGCAAATGCCCTCCGACGATCCCAAGCAAAAGACCATCGAGAAGATCGTCAAGCAAACCTTCCGCGCCAGCGAAATCGTCAACAACTTGCTCAATTTCTCGCGCACCGGCGCCGCTCAATTGGTCGAAGTAGACTTGAACACCGTCCTCGAAGACACACTGACCCTGGTCCAGCACCCCTTCCGCACAGCCCAGGTCAACGTAGTCCGCGCCTACCAGGACACGCTTCCCGCGGTCCTCGGCTCGACCACGCGCCTCCAGCAGGTTTTCTTGAATCTTTTCATGAACGCCCGCGACGCCATGCCCTCCGGCGGCATGCTCGAAGTCCGCACCTTCTCCCAAAACGGCTCCGTCGAAGTCGAAGTCACCGATACCGGCTCTGGCATCCCCACCGAGCACCTGAACCGCATTTTCGACCCCTTCTTCACCACCAAGGGCTCCGGCCGCGGAACAGGCTTAGGACTTTCGGTAAGTTACGGTATTATCAAGGAGCACGCGGGCAAGGTTGAGGTACGCTCGACTCCGGGCAAGGGAACGTCTTTCCGTTTGGAATTCCCGGTCGCGCGGAAGGCTGTTCATGCGTAAAGGTTCGATTCTTGTAGTTGACGATGAAGCGGAGATTCGAGAAGGTCTCGAAGCTCTCCTATCCTCCGAAGGTTTCGACGTAACCCCAGCAGACACCGGCGCCGCGGGCCTCGCGCGCCTGGAAGATCAGCCCTTCGATCTTCTGCTCCTGGACGTCAGCCTGCCCGATCGCAACGGCCTCGATCTCCTCCGCGAAATCCGCCGCCGCGATCCCTATCTTTCCATCATTTTGATCACAGCTTTCGGCTCGATCGACATGGCCCGCCAGGCTTTCAAGAGCGGCGCGCAGGACTACATCACCAAGCCGTGGTCGAACGACGAGCTAATCGCCCAGGTCTCGCTGGCTATCGAAGGCCGCCGCCTGCGCGAAGAGAACGTTCAACTCAAGCGCGCTTTCAAGCAGCGCTACAATTTCCCCAGCATCATCGGCAAGAGCGAAAGAATGCTCGCCGTGCTCGACCTCGTGACTCAGGTCGCCCCATCGCGCTCCACGGTTCTGATCAACGGCGAAAGCGGCACCGGCAAAGAACTAATCGCCAAGGCTATCCATTCAGCCTCCACGCGCGCCGACAAGCCCTTCATCCCAGTCAATACCGGCTCCATTCCGGTCGACCTTCTCGAATCCCAACTCTTCGGCCACGTTCGCGGCGCATTTACCAGCGCCGTGGCGTCGAAGAAAGGTCTCTTCGAAGTCGCCGATCAAGGCACCATCTTCTTCGACGAAATCAGCACCATCAGCCCCGAAACGCAGGCCAAGCTCCTGCGCGTGATCCAGGAACGCGAATTCATGCGACTCGGCGGCACGGACACGATCAAAGTCGACGTGCGCATCCTGGCCGCCTCCAACGAAGATCTCCCCACGCTGGTTCGCGAAGGCCGCTTCCGCGAAGATCTCTTTCATCGCTTGAACGTAATTTCTTTGAAGCTGCCCCCGCTGCGCGATCGCAAAGAAGATATTCCGCTGCTCGTCGAAAAATTCCTCGAGCGCTATCGCACGGAAAACGCCAAGCCGCCGCGCGCCTTCACGAATTCCGCGATGAAATTGATGATGGACTACGATTGGCCCGGCAACGTCCGCGAACTCGAAAACGTAGTCGAGCGCGCCGTAGTTCTTTCGAATCTCGAAACCATGGACGTCGAGCTGCTTCCGGAAAGCGTCCGCACGCGCGAAATCGTCAAAGGCGTTCGCCTTCAGCTAGCCGAATTTCTCCCGAATCTTCCCGGCGACGGCATAACGCGCAGCGGCAATCCCTCTCACTCGCTTTTCCAAATCATGGAAGAGGTTGAGCGCCGCGTAATCATAGACATGCTCGAGCGCACCAACTGGAATCAAACCGAAGCCGCCGAGCGCTTCCAAATCCCGCTAAGCACGCTGAATCAAAAAATCAAGCGCCTGGGCATCGAAACCCGCCGCCGCAGCGCTACCGCCGCAGGCTCCCGCGCAGATTTCCCGCAGGCGTAGGGGAGGGTTTTTAGCCCTCCCGCCATTCGGCCATGTTCTCT
The DNA here is from genome assembly GCA_963841235.1 of uncultured Acidobacteriota bacterium. GTDB lineage: Bacteria > Acidobacteriota > Terriglobia > Acidiferrales > UBA7541 > Palsa-147. Next base: position 591,116 of record CAWJBU010000012.1, read on the forward strand.
AGCCCTACTTCAATTCCGGCTTCTTCCATCCCCGCGGCATAAGCGCAGTAGAAAGATCATTTCCCGATAGATCCACTCCACTCAAATCCGTCTCCGTCATCACTGTGGTGGTCAATTTCGCTCCGGCAAAATCCGCGCCGCGCACATTCACCAGGCGCAAATTCGCATTGGTCAGATTCGCGCCGCGCAGATTCGCGCCTGACAAATCCGCGCGCAACATTTCCACGCCGGTAACCTGCGCCTCGGACAAATCCGCCCCGCTCAAATTCGTCTCCGTCAAATCCGTCTTCCGCAAATCCGCTCCATGCAACTTTGCGCCGCTCAAATCCGCAAAAGTGAGCTTGGCGCCAAAGAATCGCGCTCCCTCCAGATTCGCGCCGGAAAAATTGGCATAAGCCAGATTCGTCCCGCTGAAATCCGCCCGCCGCAAATCCGCCGAGCTCAAATCCGCACGCACTCCTCCGTCCGCTCCGCGCGTAAATCGGTCGTGCAATTCCAAAATTTCCGAAACGCGCTTACCACCATGCCGCAAGCTCTTCAAAGATTTCAATCCACCCTCCCAAAAAGTCCCGTCATTCCATCTCTCTACGAGTGCTTTAAGCCGTTCGTAGGGCCCGCGCTTTAGCCGGGCCTCTTCGTACAAGATGAGACCAACATCACGCACGCAACGCCAATCTCGTGCGCCACAGATTTATGATACTTTGAATCCGCCGTGAATCTCCTCAACACTCTAAAAAATCGCGCTCGCAGCTCCCCCAAGCGCATCGTCCTACCCGAAGGCGAAGACCCGCGCGTGATCGCCGCCGCGCAGCAATCATCACCTCCGAAAGCTTCGCCCGCATCACTCTTCTAGGCCGCCCGGCAGACAATAGAAGCCAGCGCAAAAAAAGCTCAGGCGTCTCTCTCGCCGGCATCACCATCCAGGATCCCAACACCAGCCCGCGCCTCGAATCCTACTCCCAAATCCTCTACGAACGCCGCCGCGCCAAAGGCGCCACGCAAGAAGAATCCCAAGCCGCCGCCCGCACTCCACTCTATTTCGCCAATCTAATGGTAGCCGCCGGCGATGCCGATGGCTCCGTAGGCGGCGCCGCAAACTCCACCGCCGACACAGTTCGCGCCGCACTCCACGCGATCGGCCTCGCCCCGGATTCCAAACTAGTCTCGAGTTTTTTCCTCATGGTCACTCCGCCAAGCAATGGCACAGCCCTAGGCGAAAGCGGCGCCATGCTCTTCGCCGATTGCGGCGTAGTCCCCGATCCCGACGCTCAAGAACTAGCCGAAATCGCCATAGCCACAGCCGAAAACGCCCGCAATTTCCTCGAAGCCGCCCCGCGAGTAGCCCTTCTCTCCTTCTCCACAAAAGGCTCAGCCCAATCATCCGCAACTAGAAAAAATCCGCGAAGCCCTGCGCATAGCCAAAGCCCGCCGACCCGATCTAACAATCGACGGCGAACTCCAGGCCGACGCCGCCCTGGTCCCCGAAATCGCCGCCAGCAAAGCCCCAGGCTCCCCGGTAGCAGGCCGCGCAAATGTCCTGATTTTCCCCGATCTAAACTCCGGCAACATAGCCTACAAACTAGTCGAGCGCACCAGCAACGCCCAGGCCCTAGGCCCAATCCTCCAAGGTCTAGCTCGTCCATCAAACGATCTATCCAGAGGCTGCACCACACAAGACATAGTAAACGTAGTAGCGATAACCGCCATTCAAGCCAGGTAGCGCTGGCGTCCCCGCCGGCATCTTACGACCACAATCGTCAACATCAACCGCGCTCAACCGCGGCCTCCAAATCGCCGCTCGATCCCTCTTCGCCTACCTCTGAAATCTCAAATCTGAAATTTGAAATCTCCCAACTTCCTTTATGATGTACTCAATACAAAATGCCCCGTGCGACAAAATCCATCCTAATCCTCGCAACTCTCTTCTTCCTCGTCTCCTGCCCCGCCCGCGCCCAAGACGCCGACCAACTCACCGAAGAAGTAATCGCCAATCTATCCTCCGGCCGCGTAATCGTAGCCGTCTACAAAGACGCCATAGTAATCGCCACAATCGAAAACAAAATCGAGCCAGGCACGCTCACGCCCCCAATCGTCCCAATCAGCGGCCAAAGAGCCGGCATCCTATTAGGCGCAACAGTCTGGATCTCCCCCTCCTCGCGCCAAACAATCGCCAATCTGGCCCAAGGTCTCCAACACGCCCGCGGCAATGCCGTCGGCGCCAATAGGCCGCATCTGGCCGCTCCCAGCGACTCAGAAAAAACCGCCATCGACATCGAGCAAACCGGCCTCGGCTTTCTAGTCCTCCTGAACGAAGCCGCCGGCAACATTCACAGCCACCTGAGCCTCAGCGAAACCGAGCCGCTTACCGAACTAATCCTGGCCGACTACGCCCCAGGCTACGGCCCCGAAGTCTGGCAACTCGCCTACACAATCCACCAAGAACCCGAGCGCGGCGACTACTGGCAAACAAGAGTGCAGCGACCGCGTTACACTCAATTCTGGCCCCCGGAAAAAAAGGACGCGCACGCGCTAATCGAAATTCACTATCCCGCCGACGACAATCAAACCCCGCTACGCGACCTGCTCCTGGCCCACGATGAACGCCTGGAAAAAATCCGCACGTCCTCTCCCGATCAAGCAGCAGGCGCCGACGCAATCCTCCACGCCGAAACCGACAAGCAAATGGCAGCGCAAGGCCTGCCATTCCTAAGAGCCGCAATCGAAGCCATAGCCGCAGGCAATCGCACCCAACTAGCGATCATCCCTCAAGCCAACAATTTCCAATGGCTAATCCCCCCGTCACCCGAAGAACGCATCCCAGAAAAACCCCGCCCAGAAGGCGCCCCAACGCTTCAGCGCCCACCCGAAGCCCCCACGCTACAAAAGCCGCCAGGGTAGCGCCGGCTGCCAGCGGGCATTTTTGCGTGGCCAAATCTCACAACAAAATTGAGCACTACAAATCCCGCCAACTCGCCTGTAGTTCGCTCTTCGCTCTCAATGAAATTTCCAATCTGAAATGGCTCTGTTCATTTCCGCCGCTGTAAATGATCTTCGGCCGTAGGGGCGTCCGCCTAGGCGGACTGCGCCCTCCGACGACCGCAAGAGCCAACAACAACCTCACTCAACCGCGGCCCTCTATCGCCGCTAGATCCTCCTTCGCCTTTATTTGAAATTTCAAATTTGAAATCTCCTCGTTCTCTTCTGCCGCGATACTCCCCTCCAGCGTTAAAATGCCCCGCAGCCATGCAACTCTGGTTCTCCCCCAAGAGCTCCGTCACCCTCCGCGAACAACTCGTCACCCAAATCATCCTGGCCATCCTCAGCGACGATCTCCGCCCAGGCCAGCGTCTGCCCAGCACCAGAGAACTAGCCCGCCGCTTCCGTCTCCATCCCAACACGGTAAGCGCAGGCTACCGCCAGCTAACCAAAGATCGTTGGGTCGAATTCCGCCGAGGCAGCGGCGTCTACGTCCGCCAAACCAAACCACAAGACGGCCTCTCTCCCGAATGCGCTCTCGATCAACTCGTAGTCGATCTCATCCAATCCGCCCGCACACTCGGCATCCCCATGGCCACCGTGCGCGCACGCCTCCGCCACTGGTTCGATCTGCAACCTCCCGATCATTTCCTGCTAATCGAGCCAGACGAAGAACTGCGCCGCATCCTGACGCAAGAGATCCAGCAAGCCGTAACTCTCCCGGTAAAAAATTACGCCCCGCAACACTCGCAACTCAATCACCAACTAGAAAGCGCCATTCCAGTAGCACTAGCAGGAAAAGAAAAAATTGTGCGCCAAGCTCTACCCGAAAGCGCCGAATTGCTAATTCTACAAACTCGTTCCGTACCGGCCTCGCTAGCAAACTGGCTACCCGCTCCGAAAGGCGTCCTGGTAGGCGTAGCCTCGCGCTGGCCAGGCTTCCTGAAATTAGCCCGCACAATGCTAATAGCCGCGGGCTTTCACCCGGACGCTCTGATCTTTCGCGATGCAAGCAAACGAAATTGGCAACGAGGCCTGCAGGAAACCGCAGCAATAGTCTGCGACGTAGTCACCGCCCCGAATCTACCGAGGAAGCCGTTCGTCTTACCGTTCCCGCTAATCTCCGAAGAATCGCTAGCCGAACTTCGCCGCTACGAGCAATTCCTTCGCAGCCCCCTAGCCACCGAGTAAGTACTCGAACGCACCGTTCCTGCCACCAATGTGACGCCCAAGAAAGTGTCACATCAGGCCCACCGTCAACCCCCTCGCCTCTCTAAGCTCCATCCGGAAAGGAGCAAGCCATGCGCCGCACACTCATCGCATTACTCATCGCCCTGTTACTCGTCCCCGATGTACCCGCCCGATCCAATCACGACTGGGACAACGTGAAGAAGATAAAGCCGGGAGCAACTCTGGAAATCCAGCTCAAGAGTGGAGACCACCTCTATGGCGAGCTAGACCAAGTAAGCGACTCCGGCCTGCGCATCTACGCCGCCGACAACAATTCCGCACAAACCAACTGGCAGCGCGACCTCGCTCGAAATCAAATCCGTCGCATCGTTCGCTTCCGCCGCTCCTCAGACCTGCCCAATCCGAAGCACTGGATGGCGATCGGCGCCGTAGCAGGCGGCGCAATCGGAGTAGGCGCAGGAGCCATCGGCGACGCCAAGCACGGCAACAACGGCCGTTGGCTCGTCGACGGTTTCGCCGGCGCGCTCCTCGGCTTCTTTGCAAGCTGCGCAGTCTTAGCAGGCGTGGCCGTAGTCCACGCAGCCCAACTCCCCCGCCACACAAGAGTAATCTACGAAGACAACAGCCTTCCTCCAGCGAAAGATGCACGCGGGCAAACTTCAAAAAAAAAAAAAAAAAAAAAAAAAAAAAAAAAAAAAAAAAAAAAAAAAAAAAAAAAAAAAAAAAAAAAAAAAAAAAAAAAAAAAAAAAAAAAAAAAAAAAAAAAAAAAAAAAAAAAAAAAAAAAAAAAAAAAAAAAAAAAAAAAAAAAAAAAAAAAAAAAAAAAAAAAAAAAAAAAAAAAAAAAAAAAAAAAAAAAAAAAAAAAAAAAAAAAAAAAAAAAAAAAAAAAAAAAAAAAAAAAAAAAAAAAAAAAAAAAAAAAAAAAAAAAAAAAAAAAAAAAAAAAAAAAAAAAAAAAAAAAAAAAAAAAAAAAAAAAAAAAAAAAAAAAAAAAAAAAAAAAAAAAAAAAAAAAAAAAAAAAAAAAAAAAAAAAAAAAAAAAAAAAAAAAAAAAAAAAAAAAAAAAAAAAAAAAAAAAAAAAAAAAAAAAAAAAAAAAAAAAAAAAAAAAAAAAAAAAAAAAAAAAAAAAAAAAAAAAAAAAAAAAAAAAAAAAAAAAAAAAAGCGGACAAACACGGAGAAAAAAAAAAAAAAAAAAAAAAAAAAAAAAAAAAAAAAAAAAAAAAAAAAAAAAAAAAAAAAAAAAAAAAAAAAAAAAAAAAAAAAAAAAAAAAAAAAAAAAAAAAAAAAAAAAAAAAAAAAAAAAAAAAAAAAAAAAAAAAAAAAAAAAAAAAAAAAAAAAAAAAAAAAAAAAAAAAAAAAAAAAAAAAAAAAAAAAAAAAAAAAAAAAAAAAAAAAAAAAAAAAAAAAAAAAAAAAAAAAAAAAAAAAAAAAAAAAAAAAAAAAAAAAAAAAAAAAAAAAAAAAAAAAAAAAAAAAAAAAAAAAAAAAAAAAAAAAAAAAAAAAAAAAAAAAAAAAAAAAAAAAAAAAAAAAAAAAAAAAAAAAAAAAAAAAAAAAAAAAAAAAAAAAAAAAAAAAAAAAAAAAAAAAAAAAAAAAAAAAAAAAAAAAAAAAAAAAAAAAAAAAAAAAAAAAAAAAAAAAAAAAAAAAAAAAAAAGACTGGCAAGTGGACAGCAACTACGCGGCTCTACGACACAGACGCCACAGGCAATAGCGACGCCGCGATGGCCAACGGCTCCAGTCTCCTAGACGGCAACCATCTACCGAGCTACACCGGCCAATCCTACAATCCCGTGACGAACGCTAGGTCGCGAACGCTGGCCAATAATAAAAAGGAGAGAAATAAGAAAGGAAGGACGAAAAGGAGAAAGGGAAAGAGATGCTCGACGGAGGAACAGTCGTATACAACGGCAAGACATCAGCCAGAGACAGGTCCGCGCTCTACAATCCGGCGACAAATACCTGGAAGACAACCGGCAGCTGAAAGTAGGCGACAGCCACGCGGCAGTCAAACTGCAGAACGGAAAGACAGCAGTAAGCGCCACCGACGCAGAACTCTACACGCCCTAGCAAGTTCAGAGAGTAATTTCCAGCACCTGAAGTCAAGAGAGAGTCACCAGAGCAGACACAAACTCTGAATACAAATGTCTCTTCAATAAAAAGATGAAAAATACAAAAAAAAAAAAAAAAGCAAAAAAAAAAAAAAAAAAAAAAAAAAAAAAAAAAAAAAAAAAAAAAAAAAAAAAAAAAAAAAAAAAAATGAGTGAGTCCCTCTTCGCCCTTATCTGAAATTTCAAAATTGAAATTTGAGATCTCCGCCGCAGTGCCGACATCCACCCCGGCGGAAACGCCTTAAAGGAAGGATCTACCCGCGCCGTTTCCCCAACTCCTCCTGCAACCGCGCATTCTTCTCCGCCACCGACCGCGCCAATTCCTTCTTATGCTCCAACAATTTCTCCGCCACCCGCGCATCCGAAAGCCCCAAAATCTCCAAAGCAAAAATAGCCGCGTTCACAGCCCCAGCCTTATCAATCGCCATGGTCGCCACAGGAATCCCAGCCGGCATCTGCACAATAGCCAAAAGCGAATCCAACCCATTCAAAGCAGTAGTAGCCATAGGCACGCCGATCACAGGCAAGGTGGTAAGGGAAGCCACCACTCCAGCCAAATGTGCCGCCCCTCCAGCCCCAACAATAATCGCCTTCAGCCCACGCGACGCCGCGGTAGAAGCATACTCGTGCGTCCGCGCAGGCGCCCGGTGCGCCGAAATCACTTCCATCTCATAAGCAACGCCAAACTTCTCCAAGGTCTTCCCAGCCTCAGCCATCACCGGCAAATCCGTGTCGGACCCCATGATGATTCCAATAGTCATGTAGCGCCGGCCTCCGTGCCGGCATCTTACGACCGCAATCAAATCCGAGGGCAAACAACGCCCGCGGGCACACTCAATCAACTACGAGATTTATCTTCGCTCTCATCTGCAATCTCAAATCCGAAATGGCTCAGTTCACGTCGTCCGTGATGTATCGTTTCTCGGTCGTAGGGTCGTTCGCCTAGGCGAACTGCGCCCGCCCAAGTAACCTCCACCCGAAATCCTCGCCATTCACGACACCGCACTCAAGGTCTCCGGCCTCGTCCTTCGCCCCCAAACCCCAAACAAACCTACGTCCCCACCTCCACCCCAACGACAACGTCCACCCGATCTCCGCGCCGAATCATCCCACCTTTTCAATCCGCCCCAAAACTCCGCGCTGCCCCTTCAATTCTTCCTGCAACCCACCCCGAATCTCATCCATCCGAAAACAATGGTGGCACGGCGCAATGACCTCAACCACAGCCTCCCCGATCCGCACCTCTGCCCCTCCGCAGCCTCACGCAAATCCAACCCACGAATCGTCACATTCTCCTTCACGATTCCCGGCTCTAACCCGAACCGCCCCAGCGTCTCCAAATCAATCATCAAAATCTGCCTCTTGCTCCCCGCCCGCGCATGTCGCACCCGCGCAACCCAGTATTCTCGATCGTCCGCACATTCCAACTCGCGCATCGGCAAGCGATGCCCGGAACAAACAAACACATGCGCCACCTCATACATGCCGAACCTCCGCCGCCGCACTCATAGCTGTCCCAGAAACAAGACCAATGTCGTTCCGATAGCGGCAGCCGGGCGCAGACAATATACTAATCATGTCGTAGCACAATCTCATTGCATTCCCTACACTTACCCCGCTCGCTCCGACTCCCAAAACACGACCACCACTAACGTAGTAGTGCTCTCCGTCCCGTCGTGTCCCCGCATGAAAGACCACTCGCTTTGAATCACGCGCAATTTGCTCAAGCCCAAAAATCTCCGATCCGATCTCCGGTCTTTCCGGATAACCCTTAGCCGCAAGAACCACATAGCAACTAGCACCAGGCTTCCACCGAGCCAGGCGCGATCCAATATCTCCCTTCGCCGCAGCCATCAGAAGCTCCGCCAAATCAAAATCCGCCCGCAACACGATCGCCTGCGTCTCCGGATCCCCCAAACGGCAGTTATACTCGAGAACCTTCGGTCCCTCAGCGGTAATCATCAACCCAAAGTACAGAAATCCTCGATAATCCAGCCCATCCGCCCGCAATCCAGAAATTGTCGGCTGGACGACATCGCGTTTTATGCGTCCCTCGAGCTCCTCAGGTAGCAGACTATCGTCAGAATAAGCCCCCATTCCCCCAGTATTCGGCCCCTCATCGCCGTCATAAGCCCGCTTATAATCCCGCGCCGGCGCCATAGAAATCACTCGCGCCCCGTCCGTCAACACGATGTATGACAGTTCCTGCCCTCGCAATCCCTCCTCGAGCAAAATCTGCCGCCCAGCCTCCCCAAATTCCCCGCGCAACATAGCCCGATCGACGAATTCCTCAGCTTCAGCCCGCGAAGAAGTCACCAAAACGCCTTTCCCCGCGCAAAGCCCATCCGCCTTAATCACCACAGGCCACTCAACGCCGCCAAGCGCACCCTTGGCCTCAGCCACCGACTTAAACACACCATACATCTTCGCCGTAGGTATCGCGTGCCGCGCCAGAAACTCCTTCGCGTAAACCTTGCTACCCTCAAGCCGCCCCGCCTCGCGCCCAGGCCCGACAACCGCAAACCCCAGCCGACGCAATTCATCCGCCAGCCCGAGCACCAAAGGCAGCTCCGGCCCAATCACCGTAAGATCAGGCCGCAGCCTCTCCGCAAGACTAACCATCTCTGCAAGTAGAGAAGTATTAACGGACACGCACTCCACCTCATTCGAGATTCCGCCATTCCCAGGCGCACACCAGATCTTCTCTACCCCCGCGCTCTGCTTCAACTTCCAAACCAGCGCGTGTTCGCGCCCCCCTCCGCCAACCACAAGTATCTTCATCATCCTCCACCGCACCCTATCGCACGCGTCTGCCAGCGCAGCCTTCTTTCGCCGCTAAATCCACCCAGCGCGAAAACGCAAGATAAGCGCACAAGCCCCGCTGTCAACAACCGTACTCGCGAAAAGTTTAAATCCACTGAATCTCTGACCAGCTAATGCGCGAAGGGTTTTCTCCGTCTCTGAAATCTGAAATTTCGAATTTGAAATTGGGTTTGGCCTTTCCGTGATGATCTACGGTGCGCCGCACCATTTGAACATGACGCTGGCAGAGGTTTTTCGGTCCAGCCTTCAACTCGGAAAACAGCCAGAAGCGTAAACTTCCATCGCCCTTGAATCCCAACACCGTTCGTGCTCTTATCGTCCCGTATGCTGCCAACCGCGCTCCCTTGGGACTTCACTCTAATTCTAATTGTCCTTGCCATCGTAGTCCCCTGGCGCGGCGCCGTACGCATCCGCGCCCTGATGCGTCGCGAATCCCTAACCAGCATAGATCGCATTGCCCTCTACGCCTCCACAATCGCATTCCAATGGCTAGCCACCGCAATCATTCTCTGGCGCGCCACAGCCCACGGCTATCATCTCTCCGATCTAGGCCTAGCGCTTCCATCCCCGTGGCTCACAGTAATAGTAGGCGTCGCCCTCTCCGCCCTAATCACCTTCAATCAAGCCGCCAGCATCCGCCGCTTGGCCTCGCTTCCAAGCCAAAAGCAAGGCTTCATGCGCGCCCTAACCATCAAGCTCATGCCTCAAACCGCCCCAGAGCGCCTAGCCTTCTTCGCCCTGGTCACCACAGTAGCCCTCTGCGAGGAAACCATCTATCGAGGCTTCATCCAAAGATTATTCTTAAATGTCTCGAACGGCTCGATCGCCATAGCCATTCTCGGCGCCGCCGTATTCTTCGCGCTAGCCCATCTCTATCAAGGCCGCCGCGGCCTAATCGTCACATTTTTCGCCGGCGCAATTTTCTCAGCAGTCCGCGTCTGGACCGGCTCGTTAATCCCGACAATGGTCGCCCATTTCGTAGCAGATCTCTCAGTCGGCCTGCTAGCCCCGAAGCTGATGACGGTCCGCGCGTTACCTCCAGCGAACGAAGCCCCGGTCCGCGCAGACTCGAATCCATGACCTCGCACGCACGATGTCTCCTCCATCTCTCATCCGCATGATTGCCTGACCGCCATGAACCCTCAGGCCGCAAATTCGCTGACCAAACAACAGACTCGAAGCATGCTCGAGTCCTTCGATCTCGCGGTCGCCGATTCGTTGTGCGAACAAATCCGCACCTACGTCGAGTTACTTCTCCGCTGGAATCGGCGAATTTCCCTAACCGCCATCGAATCTCCCGAGGAAATCGTCCGATCGCACTTCGCCGAAAGCCTTCTAGCGACAAAATCCGTCCCCAATCTGCATGGTCGGCTCGCCGACGTTGGCACCGGCGCCGGTTTTCCAGGCCTCCCGCTGCGCATGTACATTCCAGACCTGCATCTCACCCTCATCGAGCCAAACGCCAAGAAATGCGCATTCCTAGCCGAAGTAGCCCGCACACTCGATCTCAAAAACGTCGAAATCATCCAGCGCCGCTACGAAGATGTCCGCACTCCCGATCCGCCATTTGAAATCGTCACCGCTCGCGCCCTGGGCCAATTCCAAGAATTCGCAGATTGGGCCGAATCAGTCCTCGCGCCACGGCACCGTAATGGTCTGGACTGGCCCGGACGGCAAATCCGAACTCGAACGCAAGAGATCCTGGAAATGGCAAGCCCCGTACGTGATTCCCGGCTCAAAACACCGCCTAATCGTCATCGGCTCGCGCTGATCAGCAAGAAAGTGTTCCACGTGAAACATTTCAAGTAACACTTTAGCTGTTCCACGTGAAACGATTCCTTGTATTTTTACCTACTCATAACGAAATTCCTTGCACACTCCTCAATCCTTCTGCTAAATTCCCATCGCTCAGGGGGTAATTTGGGGCGAGTCATCGCCATTGCCAATCAGAAGGGCGGCGTCGGTAAGACCACCACCACTGTCAACCTCGGAGCCTCCCTAGCCGTCACAGAACGCCGCGCCCTCGTAATCGATTGCGATTCCCAAGGCAACATGACCACCGCCCTGGGCTTCCAGAAAGATCCCTCCCGCCGCACCCTCTATAACCTATTGATTCTAAATGAATCGATAGACAAGGTTCTCCTCAAGACCCAGGTAGAAGGCCTCGACCTAATCCCCTCAGACAAAAACCTGGTAGGCGCCGCGGTAGAGCTAGTCAACATGGAAAACCGCGAATACCAGCTGAAAGCCATAGTCGATCAGCTAAAGCAAAATTACGATTACGTCCTGCTAGACTGCCCGCCGGCCCTAGATCTTCTCACCCTGAACGCCCTAGCCGCCGCCGACTCGGTCCTAGTCCCAATCCAAACCGAATACCTGGCCCTCGAAGGCGTCTCCGAGCTACTCGACACGCTAATGCGCCTCCGTCGCACCATCAATCCCTCGCTAGCGATCGAAGGCATCCTCCTAACGATGTACGACGATCGCACCACGCTCTCAAAACAAGTCGCCGCCGACCTGCGCAGCTTCTTCGGCGCCCAAGTCTTCGAAACGGTCATTCCACGCAATGTCCGCCTTGCCGAAGCTCCCAGCCACGGCAAGCCAGTAATGTTCTACGACATACATAGTAAAGGCGCTGAAAGCTATCTTCAGCTTGCCAAGGAGGTTGTCGCCTATGGCACGAAACGCTTTGGGGCGGGGGCTTAGCGCATTAATTCGCGAGCCGGGTCTAGCAACAGATGTACCGGGCGCAAGCATCCCCGGAGCAGTCCCGCCAGGCCCAGCACAAGGCACCGCCGCTGCAACAGCCCCAGCTCTAGCCCCGGGCAGCGAAGCCGTAATCCAGGTCGACATCGACATCATCGATCCCAGCCCGCATCAACCGCGCCTGAAATTCAGCGAAGCCGCGATGGAAGAGCTAGCCGCGTCCATCACCGCCAGCGGCATCCTCCAACCAGTCCTGCTCCGCCGCAAAGGCACCCGCTACGAACTGATCGCCGGCGAACGCCGCTGGCGCGCCGCCCAGCGCGCATCAATGAAAAGCGTCCCAGCCATAGTCCGCAATGTCCCCGATGAGCGCGCAGTAGAGATGACGCTAATCGAAAATCTGCAACGCGAAGATCTCAATCCGCTAGAAGAAGCCATGGCCTTCGATCGCCTCTCCCACGATTTCGGCATGACCCAGGAACAGATCGCCGAACGCACCGGCAAAAATCGCAGCACAATCTCAAACTCGCTCCGTCTGCTGCGCCTAGATCCGCAAGTGAAAAAGATGATCGGCGAAGGCCTGATCTCCGCCAGCCACGCCCGCGCTCTGATAACCATCACCGACCCAGCCGCACAAATCGACGCCGCCAAAAAAGCCGCTCGCGGCCGCATCTCCGTCCGCCAAATTGAACGCATGACGGCCAAAACCACGAAAGTCGCAAAGCCAGGCGCAGTAAGCGTAAACGATCCAAACGTCCGCCACATGCTAGGCCTAATGGAACAAAAATACGGCACCAAGGTAACGCTAAAGCCCTTCGTAGGCGGCAAAGGCGGCCATCTAATCTTCCACTACTACGAGAACGAATACTTAACCACCCTCTACGACCTATTGATGATAGAACACTAGAAATGTAGTAGTACATGCATCATGGCGCGCAGTTGTGATACTGAGCGCAGCGAAGGATCTGCGGTTTCTTGGTTTGGTTCTGGCAGTGGAAGTTGCTTCTTTGCTGTCATCCTGAGCGCAGCTAAGGATCTAAACGTTCCATCTTCTGAACTCGCCTTTTGCTGTCATCCTGAAGGCATACGAAAGGATGCACGCCCTGAAGGATCTGCATTTTCTTGCTTGTGCCGTAGTACTTGGTTGTCATCCTGAGCGCAGCTAAGGATCTAACCGCTCTTAGTCGTGAAGTAATCTAACGCTGTCATCCTGAAGGCCCCGACGCAGTCGGGGCCCGCCCTGAAGGATCTGTATTTTCTTGCTCTCTCTTGGCAGTCGCAATTGGTCTTCTGGTTGTCATCCTGAGCGAATCTGAGAGACTGTAACGAATCCGACGAGGGAATCTGCATTTTCTTTCTTCTGCCGTCGTTTTTTGCTGTCCGCCTAGGCGGAGCTAAGGATCTAAGCCGTTTTCGATTCCGAAACAGCCTCCCGCTGTCATCCGAGCACAGCGAAGAATCTGTCCCGAGGCGAACGAAGGAATCTGCATTTTCTTTCTTCTGCCGTCGTCTTTTGCTGTCGTCCTGAGCGAAGCTAAGGATCTAAACGATCTCGTGGCAAAATCAGCACTAGCCGTCATCCCGAGCACAGAAGAGCCTGGCGTCCTCGGAAGGACAACTGCTTTTTTTGCTTTTTTTAAAAAAAAAAAAAAAAAAAAAAAAAAAAAAAAAAAAAAAAAAAAAAAAAAAAAAAAAAAAAAAAAAAAAAAAAAAAAAAAAAAAAAAAAAAAAAAAAAAAAAAAAAAAAAAAAAAAAAAAAAAAAAAAAAAAAAAAAAAAAAAAAAAAAAAAAAAAAAAAAAAAAAAAAAAAAAAAAAAAAAAAAAAAAAAAAAAAAAAAAAAAAAAAAAAAAAAAAAAAAAAAAAAAAAAAAAAAAAAAAAAAAAAAAAAAAATTCGCGTTGTTTTCGCATTTTCTCTAGCCGCTGATGTATGCTTCACTCACGCGGCCCACTTATTCCCAAACCTTCACCCCGCACCAATCCCCAACTCGGATACTATGTATCAGGAGAATCACCACCGTGCCCTGGGACTGGCGAGAGCGCAAAATCACCGACTCCGACGAATGGACCGGCTTCCTCGAGCGCGGCATCAAGGTCGTCGGCACATCGAGAGCTCCGGCACTCTCCGCGTAAACTCGCGCGTCCAAGGCACGCTAAAATCCCACAGCATGTTAATCCTCGGCGACGCATCCGAGGTCGAAGGCCAACTGGAAGCCCGCATAGTAATCGTAGGCGGCAAATTCAAAGGAATCGTCCGCGCGTCCGAGCGAGTAGAAATTCACGAGAAGGGCGTAGTAACGGGAGAAGTCCACTCCAAATGCCTGCTAATCGAGCCAGGCGCAATCTTCGAAGGCACCTGCCACATGATGCCAGAAGCCTCCAACGGCAAAATAGTAGCCATCCCAATCCGCGCCGCCGGCAGGGGATAGAATACTGACTGAAGTAATTTTTAGCATATAGCATATGCTTGACCTTAGCGCGCATGTATGTCAATACCGTTCGGGGGTCCTACTATTCCCCAAGATCGCGAAGTTTTCTGTCACATAGGACCTGAAAGATGGTAGCCAAGACTAAACGAATACCGGCTAAGAGAACGGTTCTGGAGTTGAGGGTCAGAGGTCCGGCTGTTCGCAGCGGGCGAATCTAATTCCAGATCTGATCAGGATCTGTACAGAGGCACAAAACAGTATCAACAAGCAGGCAGAGGCCAAAGAGGGTCGGAATACTATTCATCCCGGACCGGTCAAAGGGGACATTCGTAAGGAGTGCACTCTCGACTTAATTCGAATCGGACGGGGCAGCACGACTCTAGTTTTGTTACAGAAGAGTCGCAGGAAAACTTAGATTTTCCGGATCAGGCGAGATTTATTTCGGACGTAGTTACCGAAGTCGCGCACATAATCAGGTCCCTTGGGCATTCGAAAAGTACGGAGCGTGAGATCGATCCAGGAGTACTACAGGGGATCTACGAGTTCGGAGGAATGCGGACGGCAGACGGATCGCTGAGATCGAGTGGATTGCCCCGAAAGCCGGACTTCACCGGCGCGTCACTGCGAAGATAAATAGGGCGGTTCGTGAGCGTGTAGCGAGTCGGTTAAGCTCGCCCCGAAAGCAGACCGCTCAAGTAGATGGGGTCTTGGACATGGCGGACTTCAAACCGAATGAACTTAAGTGCCGAATCGATCCCCCTATTGGCGTAGCAGTGTTTTGTACGTTCGAAGAAAGGGATGCGCATCGAGTGCAGTCACTGCTGCGTGAACCCGTAAGAGCGATCGGAGAGGGAACTTTCCAGCCCTATACACAGCGGCTTGAATCGCTCCACATTCATGCCATCGAACGGCTGCCGTCACTGTCTCTCGGCGAAGGGAACTACTATTCCGAGCCGTCTTTAGCTGATCTAGCTGCCAGTCAGAAGGTCAAACCAATTAAGAGCTCTGCGGACTTGAGCGGCGGTTTTCCAAGCGATGAGAATATCGACCAATTCTTGGAAGAAATCTATAAGGCTAGGAAATAGGAGATTTTACGACCGCCGCTGCAGATGCAGTCCTCCTCGATACTGACGTTTTTTCCTATCTCGTTAGATCTGGAGATACTCGCGCGAAACTATACCGCCCTCATGTGGACGGAAAACTTCTCGCCGTCTCTTTCATCACCGTGGGCGAGATTCTTTTTGGAGCATACAAACGCAAGTGGGGGAGTGCCAAGCTGGAGCAAATGAAAGCAAGACTAAGGTCCATGACGATAGTTCCTTACGATTGGGCAGTTTGTCAGACGTACGGAGAGTTGAAAGCGAGACTTCAGGAAGCAGGAAAGTCGGTTGCCGATAACGACCTGTGGATCGCGGCGTGCGCAGTAAGACACTCAATCCCATTGGTCTCCAATAGTCGCGCTCACTTTGAAGGTATCCCTGGTCTGTTCCTGATTAGTGAGGCGCCTGTCATAGCTCAGATCGAGTCTCAAGGGAGCATGTTTAAGGAGCCGGAAAAGAAGTAGCGCTGTCGGCCCCGCATTAGACTTTTCCGCGTCTTAATCCTCGCCGGTTCCCCTCCTATCCCGTGCGACTCCTTTCGCGGTACTATAGGCTGGACGCGTTCTAGTGGTTGGAGGTTTGAGACTGGAAGAACTGCCTTGTCTCGCCCTTTTCCAAATTCGAACCGCCAACCTTTAACCTCCACCTTCCAGCCTCCAGTACCATGCCTTTAGTACCATTGACTACTGATTACTCTCATGCTATCCAGGATCTGGTCGTCAGCAGTCCCTAGACGCGGGGCTGCTCCGGGTCCGGGCTGATGAATCAGCCCGGCAAGTGACTTCGCCCCGCCGTAAGTTCGCGTTAACAAACTAAATATGGAGGAGCAACTTCAAGATGCGTGGCGCAATCTCCGGCAGCTGTAGGGGCGGGCCTTTCCCGTTTTTGCCGGAAGTCCCGCCCGGGGTTCGGCCATCTTCTCCCGAGACCCGCCCCGCGCCGGCCGCCCGCAACTTCAAATTTCTAATCGCGTGCGAATTTATTAGAAATCGGTCGTAACTCTGAAGAAAACAAAGGACGGCACGCCGCGTCTAATCGAGTCAAAAACGGCGCCAAATGAACACTCCACGAGCGCATATGTAGCTCATCTCTTCAGAGACTGGGGTTTCGGTGTTGGATTCGGCGTTTCGTCTTGAGATTTAAAACCAAAGGCCTCAGGTCTGTCCTTCGGCCCCGGAAAGGGGCCTCAGGATAAAAAAGACCTGAGCTACATCATCGCCGCGAGGAGCGAATTCTAATCGGGAAGCAAATTATTAGACACGGGCGTAACGTAATGAAAACAAACGACGAGAGGGGATGCTAATCGGGAAAAAACACGCCTTTTCAAATGGCGTTTTTCAAATCCGAATCCGCAAGAAACTTGACGCTGCTCGGACTGACACCGCGACATAAAAAAGAGCGGGGCGAATCCTTCCGCCCCGCTCGGGATTGCCCTCGGCGTCCCGCCCCTGCTTTTTTCGAGGCGGTCCGCCTTGGCGACTCGGCTTAAACTTAGACGAGCCCCTGATCCAACATCGCATCGGCAACCTTGGTGAATCCGGCGATGTTCGCGCCGTAAACCAAGTTGCCCGGCTGTCCATATTCCGCCGCTGTATCAAACGCGTTTTTGTGGATGGCGATCATGATCTTATGCAGACGATCATCCACTTCTTCGCGCGTCCAATTCAGCCGCGTGCTGTTCTGCACCATCTCCAGGCCCGAAGTCGCAACTCCACCAGCATTCGCGGCCTTCGCCGGCCCGTAGAGAATCCCTGCCTGCAAGAACATCTTCGTCGCGTCAAGAGTGCTGGGCATATTCGCGCCCTCAGCAACGAGCTTGCAGCCGTTCATCAGCAGATTTGCTGCATCCTTTGGATTGATTTCATTCTGTGTCGCACTTGGGAACGCGCAGTCAGCCTTGATCTCCCAGATCGGGTTCACATCGGCCTTGGGATCGACGGGAATGTACTTCGCCGTCTTGAACTTATCTGCGTATTCCTTGATGCGCCCGCGCCGGACGTTCTTCAGTTCCATGATCCACGCCAGCTTCTCGCGGTTGATGCCTTCGGGATCGTAGATCACGCCATTCGAATCCGACATGGCGACGACCTTCGCGCCGAAGTCCAGCAGCTTCTCAACGGTGTACTGCGAAACGTTGCCGCTTCCGGAAACCAAGCAGGTCTTGCCTTCGAGCGTGTCCTTCCGGCTCTTCATCATTTCATACGCGAAGTAGACGCAGCCGTAGCCTGTCGCTTCCGGCCGAATCAGCGAGCCGCCCCAGTTGATGCCCTTGCCGGTCAACACGCCCGTGAATGTATTCGACAGGCGCTTGAACTGCCCAAAGAGATATCCGATTTCGCGGCCGCCCACGCCGATGTCGCCGGCCGGGACGTCCGTGTTGTGTCCGATGTGCCGCCAGAGTTCGCTCATGAAGCTCTGGCAGAAGCGCATCACTTCATTGTCGCTCTTGCCCTTCGGATCGAAATCCGATCCGCCCTTGCCGCCGCCCATCGGCAGCGTGGTCAGGGAATTCTTCAGCACTTGTTCGAACGCCAGGAACTTCAAAATTCCCAGGTTCACGGAGGGATGGAAACGCAACCCGCCCTTGTACGGGCCGATCGCGCTGTTCATTTCAATGCGGAAACCGCGATTCACCTGCATGTTGCCGGCATCGTCGAACCACGGCACGCGGAACATCAATACGCGCTCGGGCTCCACGAAGCGCTCTAGTATTTTGGCCTTCTGGTATTCGGGGTGTTTCTCCAGCGCCGGGGTGAGGGAAACAAGAACTTCCTCAACGGCCTGGTGGAATTCCGTTTCCGCGGGGTTCTTTCTGCGTACTGTATGAAGAACTTCATTTACATACTCCTTTGCGGTCATGATCGCCGGAGATGTAAGAGTAGCTATGCCCATGTGAGTCTCCTCGTCGGACGAGCTTTAAGATCGGATTTCGGTCCCTCGCTCATCGTTTTTCTGCCGTTCTAAGCTTTCAAGGCGTAGTGCCTGAACGCAACTACGATTAGAGTCCTCTTCCACCCGGCGTTCCGTGACATCCGTCACAAGTGAGTGTGACGTGCGCACTGGCCTCACGTTGGTACTAAGCGGAGACTGGTCGCTATTGGAGGTGCTGTCATGGCAAGCAAGGCTGCGGATCTGGCGGGACCAGGTATTGGGAACTACGCCGAATTAGAAGGCATTCTGCCGAACGATTACAGCAGCGCGCTCACCCGGCGCGAAACGCAAAAGGCCATCTTCGCCCTCAAGCGCTTTATTGAGGACAATCTGTGCAAAGAGCTGAATCTGATGATGGTTACCGTGCCGCTCATGGTCGATACCGAGACCGGCGTGAACGACATGCTGGATCGCGACGGCTCGCGCACGCCCATTCAGTTCCACATCTCGAATGACCACAACGTCCATCCCGTGGATGCGCAGATCGTTCAGGCGGCCACGAAGTGGAAGAGAATGGCGCTGAAAGAGTTCGGCATGCACGCAGGCCACGGCCTGTGCACCGATATGCGCGCCGTGCGCAAGGACTACTTCCTCGATCACGATCACAGCGCCTACGTCGATCAATGGGATTGGGAGCGCGTGATCATGCCGGCCGAGCGCAACCTCGAATTCCTTAAGGAAATCGTCAACAAAATCTGGAAAGTGATCGTGGAAGCCGAGCTCTACGCCGAGGAACTCTTCCCGGAATTGCGGGCCAAGAAGTATCCGAATCTTCCGGATAAACTGGCGTTCCTTCACGCTGAAGAGTTGCTGCACATGTATCCCACGCTGCCGCGCAAGCAGCGCGAAACGGCCATCCTGCAGGAATGCCCTGCGCTATTCATCGTGGGCATCGGCTATCCGCTCGAGGACGGCTATCCGCACGAAATGCGCGCCGCCGATTACGACGACTGGGTCACAGAAACCAGGCCCATCCACGGAAAATCCATGCACGGCCTGAACGGCGACATCCTGGTCTGGAACCACGTCACGCGCCGCCGCCACGAACTAAGCTCCATGGGCATCCGCGTCAACGCCGAAAGCCTTCGCAAGCAACTGGAAATGTCCCATCAATTGGATTTCCTGAAGTTCCCGTACCACCAGGCCATCCTGAACAACGAAATCCCCCTGAGCATCGGCGGCGGCATAGGCCAATCCAGAACCCTAATGCTTCTCCTAAGGAAGGCGCACCTGGGCGAAGTAACGGTAAGCGTCTGGCCGAAAATCCTAAAGGAAATGTGCGCCAAGAAGAATATCTTCGTACTCGAATAAACGAGCAGCAAGCTGTCGCATTTTCTTAGGAGGTAGCGGAACCTTCCCTGAGCATCGCCGGAGGGGCGTCCCTGCCGGCGACTTGCGACCACTAGCGTCATGCACCACCGCAATCAACCGACGACTCACCCCACCTGTCCGGGATTTCTATTAGCAGCTACAAAACACGCCTTTTTCACTGCCTGTTTTAGACGCAGGAAGCCAGAGACTGAAAGCTGAAAGAAACAGACGGCAGCTCGCGTGTCAACGCAAAGTAGAAATGTCCGGTTTTTCGCCAGATAGAAATGTCCGCTTCCAGGGTCTTCTCCAAGGGTGTTCGGGAGGTGGACTGTATTTGGGTTTGCTCTTGGTTGGGTGTTTTGGTTTTCGATCGGCAAGGCCTGGAGGCCGTAGGCCGGAAGGACTTGCCGATCGCGGCGTGTGCGGGCAGGGGTTCAGCGGCACGTAACGGCCGCGAAAGCGCAGCCAGTGCGTGCCGTCGAGCCGCCGCTCGATCTCGGCGTGCGCGCCGCGCAATCCGGCACAGACTTGTTCGCGCGGCACGCCCCACCGTTGGCCCTCCCATTTCACGGTGTGGTCGGAGGCCACG
The DNA here is from genome assembly GCA_963841235.1 of uncultured Acidobacteriota bacterium. Classification (GTDB taxonomy): domain Bacteria; phylum Acidobacteriota; class Terriglobia; order Acidiferrales; family UBA7541; genus Palsa-147. The sequence goes on from CAWJBU010000012.1 coordinate 611,281, forward strand.
ATGCGCGCCGCCCGCACGCTGAGAATTTGTTCCAGTCGCTGCTCGCGCTGCAAACTTCGGTGCGCGTCGCTGCGCTGCGCGGGTTCGACTGCAAAGCGCTGGCTCCAGTCCGGCCAAAAAGTGATTTCCAAAAAGCGATTGGCCTGCTCGAGCGTCGCGATTTCCGCCACGCGCATTTCTTTCACCAGCCGGTCTTGCAGCGTCTTGAACAGCCGCTCGATGCGCCCTTTGGCTTGCGGAGAGTGCGCGGCGATCCACTCGATGTCCAGTTCCGCCAGCGCGCGGCCGAACTGCGTGCGTGGCGGAGTGTCGTGCAACTGCTCTTGCCACTGCACCGGCCGGGAGGTCACGAACAGGCCGTTTTTATCGGTATATAACGCGAGTGGCCGCCCGTAACGCTCCAGCCAGCCGCCCAGGGTGCGCAGATTTTCTTCGCTCGAATCGTGCCGCGCGAAGCGGCCCCAGACGCGGCTGCTGGCGTCGTCGATCAGCGCAATCAGCTGGCAGGCCGGGCCGCGCTCTTCCAGCCAGCGGAACGGCGAGCTGTCCATCATCACCAATTCGCCGAACGCAGCACGGCGCGGGCGCCACACATGCACCGGCTTCCCGTGCCGGCGGCGTGACGCCCGCAGTCCGGCGGCGTTCATCCACTTCCGCAGCGTCTCCCGGCTCACCGCTAGACCGTGTCGCGCCAGATGCTCGGCGGCCAGCGTAGGACCGAACCCCCGATAAGCCGGCAGCCGCAATCGTCGCAGACTGCGCTGCTGGAGGTCCTCAGGAATCTTGCGATTCGAGGGACGTCCGCGCAGCCGATGCACCAACCCGCGATCCCCCGCGTCGCGCAGACGCCCCAGCAAGCGCCGCACCTGGCGATCGCTCAGCCGCAGACGGTCTGCCGCATCGATCTGCCGCAGATGCCCTTGCTCGACTTCGTGCAGAATCTTCAATCGCTCTCGCTCTCTCGCGCTCAACTCGATCCGCTCCTCTTCCATGGGGCCTCCCGGCCCCTAGAAAAGCGGACATTTCTACTTTGCACAAACCGGACATTCTCACTTTGCAGCTACAAGACGGCAGCTCGCGTTGACTTGAGTTTGAGCGCGGCATAAGATGCGCGGCAATGCCTGATTCTTCCTCTTCCGGACGCATCATCTCGCACTACCGCGTTCTCGAAAAACTCGGTGGCGGCGGCATGGGCGTAGTCTTCAAAGCCCAGGACATCAAACTCGATCGCTTCGTAGCCCTGAAATTCCTGCCCGATGACGTAGCCAAAGATCCGCAGGCCCTCAGCCGCTTCCAGCGCGAAGCGAAAGCCGCATCAGCCCTCAATCATCCGAATATCTGCACCATCTACGAAATCGGCGACGAAAACGGCCAAGCTTACATCGTCATGGAATTTCTCGATGGCGTGACGCTGAAGCACCGCATCGCCGGCCGTCCAATGGAAATCGAAGCGATCCTCGAGCTGGCCATCCAAATCGCCGACGGGCTCGACGCGGCGCACGCCGAAGGCATCATTCACCGCGACATCAAGCCCGCCAACATTTTCATCACCAAGCGCGGCCACGCCAAGATTCTCGATTTTGGTTTGGCGAAACTCAGGCCCGCGGCCATCGGCGGCTCACTTCTCGAGGGGGCCACGGCGGCTACGGTCGGTGCGGGGATATCAGCGGAACATCTCACCAGCCCCGGCACGGCGCTCGGCACGGTCGCCTATATGTCGCCCGAGCAAGCCCGCGGCAAGGACGTGGACGCGCGCAGCGATTTGTTTTCCTTCGGCGCGGTGCTCTACGAAATGTCCACCGGCATCGTTCCGTTCCGCGGCGACACTACCGCGGTAATTTTCGACGCGATTCTGAATCGCGCCGCCGTCCCGCCGGTGCGGCTGAATCCCGAAATTCCGCTAAAGCTCGAAGAAATCATCACTAAAGCTCTCGAAAAAGATCCGCGGATGCGCTATCAGAGCACCGCGGAGATTCGCACCGATCTGCTGCGCATGAAACGCGACCATGATTCTTCGAGTCGCGCCATTCCGATGGAGGTCGAGCCGCCACAGGCCGCGCAATCCGGCACGGTCCGCGAGACCGTTTCGCAGCCAACGCCTCGCAGCACGCCGGCGGTTCCCGCGGCGTCACCGGCGGCGAGCAGCGCGAGCGGCATCAGCGCCGCCGCAAGTCCAGCGAGCGGTTCCACCGCTGCCGCCGCGACTTCGCGCCGTTGGCCCGCGCTCGCGGGCGCAATTCTCGTCGTCGTTCTAGCCGTCAGCGCGTACTTCTACTTCACTCATCGCGCGCCGAAGCTCACCGAGAAAGATTCCATCGTCCTCGCCGAATTCACGAACACCACCGGCGACACAGTCTTCGACGGCACTCTTCGCCAAGGCCTCGCCTCGCAGCTAGCCCAGTCGCCCTTCCTGAATATTCTTTCGGACGAGCAAATCCAGCAAACCCTCCGCTACATGAGCCAGCCGCCCACCGCGCGCCTCACCAACGATCTGGCCCGCCAAGTCTGCCAGCGCACGCAGAGCGCCGCCGTTCTCGACGGCTCCATCGCGCAAATCGGCAGCACCTACAATCTCGTTCTCAATGCAGTGAATTGCGCCACCGGAGAAATGCTGGCTACGGCCCAGGCGGAGGCCTCGGACAAAAATCAAGTGCTCGGCGCGCTGGGCAAAGTCGCCTCGGATATCCGCGGCAAGCTCGGCGAATCTCTCGGCTCGATTCAAAAATTCAATACGCCGATCGAAAAAGCCACCACGTCTTCCCTCGAAGCCCTGAAAGCCTACAGCGGCGGCATGTTGGCCCGCCGGGACAAGGGCGACGAAATCGCCACTCCTTTCTTCAAACAGGCCATAGATCTCGATCCCAATTTCGCCATCGCCTACGCCGAATTGGGACAAGTAAACTTCAATCTCGGAAATCGGGCTATTGCCGCCGAGTATACGCAGAAAGCCTACGATCTCCGCGACCGCGCCAGCGAACTGGAACGCTTCTACATCGAGTCTCATTACTTCGACAACGTCGCCGGCGACCGGCAAAAGTCGGCTCAGGTATATGAGCAATGGTCGCAGACCTATCCTCGCGACTCCTTTCCCCCCAACAATTTGGCGGTGTCCTACGCGCTTCGAGGCCAGCCGGAGAAAGCTCTGCCGAAGGCTCTGGAAGCTCAGCGCCTCGATCCGGAGGATTCCCTTTCGAATCTTGCCGTCGCTAATAGCTATGTGGTCCTCGACCGCTACGACGAAGCCAGGGCCACCATCAACCAGGCAGCGGCGAAGAAAATCGACATTCCCCCTTTTCACGTAGTTTCTTATCAACTGGGATTTATTCAGAACGACTCGGCGGTGATGGCCCGTGAGCTCGATTTTCTTTCCAAAAATTCGCCGTGGGCCGCCAGCAACGCAATGAATCAACAGGCCCTGTCGGAAGCCTACGTGGGACATCTCGAGAAGGCTCGGGCGTTATTCCATCGCGGCATGGAAGGCGACAAAGGCGTGGGCAGGAAAGAACCGGCGGCGATTTCGCTGCTCATTCTCGCCGAAATCCTGGCTGCGACTGGCGATACGGCCGGCGCCCGGAAGGAAGCCGCGGCCGCCCTGGAGATCGCTCAATCGAAGGACGTCAATGGCCTCGCGGTCATTGCGTTCGCATTGGCGGGTGATACGGCTCGTGCCGAGTCCTTGGCGAGCAAGCTGGCCAAGGAAAATCCGTCGGATACGGACATCAATACGATGGTTCTGCCGGAAGCCGGCGCCGCCATCGCCGTGGACCGCAACGATCCTGCAACAGCGGTGGAACTTCTTCAGCCGGCTCTGCCTTACGATCTCGCTTTCTTCTTCGAGATCCCCTACGTGCGCGGCCAGGCCTACTTGCAGCAGCATAAGGGCCCCGAAGCTGCCGCCGAATTCCAAAAGATCCTCGACCATCGCGGCATCATGCGCAACCGCATCTTCGGCGCGCTAGCCCACCTAGAGTCAGGCCGCGCCTACGCCCTGCAAGGCGACACCTCCAAAGCCCGCACAGCCTACCAAGATTTTCTAGCCCTCTGGAAAGACGCCGACCCCGAAATCCCAATCCTGCAACAAGCCAAAGCCGAATACGCCAAATTGAAGTAGTCGAGCGCGCGTGTCAACGCAAAGTAGAAATGTCCGGTTTTTCGCCAGATAGAAATGTCCGCTTCCAGGGTCTTCTCCAAGGGTGTTCGGGAGGTGGACTGTATTTGGGTTTGCTCTTGGTTGGGGGTTTTGGTTTTCGATCGGCAAGGCCTGGAGGCCGTAGGCCGGAAGGACTTGCCGATCGCGGCGTGTGCGGGCAGGGGTTCAGCGGCACGTAACGGCCGCGAAAGCGCAGCCAGTGCGTGCCGTCGAGCCGCCGCTCGATCTCGGCGTGCGCGCCGCGCAATCCGGCACAGACTTGTTCGCGCGGCACGCCCCACCGTTGGCCCTCCCATTTCACGGTGTGGTCGGAGGCCACGATGCGCGCCGCCCGCACGCTGAGAATTTGTTCCAGTCGCTGCTCGCGCTGCAAACTTCGGTGCGCGTCGCTGCGCTGCGCGGGTTCGACCGCAAAGCGCTGGCTCCAGTCCGGCCAAAAAGTGATTTCCAAAAAGCGATTGGCCTGCTCGAGCGTCGCGATTTCCGCCACGCGCATTTCTTTCACCAGCCGGTCTTGCAGCGTCTTGAACAACCGCTCGATGCGCCCTTTGGCTTGCGGAGAGTGCGCGGCGATCCACTCGATGTCCAGTTCCGCCAGCGCGCGGCCGAACTGCGTGCGTGGCGGAGTGTCGTGCAACTGCTCTTGCCACTGCACCGGCCGGGAGGTCACGAACAGGCCGTTTTTATCGGTATATAACGCGAGTGGCCGCCCGTAACGCTCCAGCCAGCCGCCCAGGGTGCGCAGATTTTCTTCGCTCGAATCGTGCCGCGCGAAGCGGCCCCAGACGCGGCTGCTGGCGTCGTCGATCAGCGCAATCAGCTGGCAGGCCGGGCCGCGCTCTTCCAGCCAGCGGAACGGCGAGCTGTCCATCATCACCAATTCGCCGAACGCAGCACGGCGCGGGCGCCACACATGCACCGGCTTCCCGTGCCGGCGGCGTGACGCCCGCAGTCCGGCGGCGTTCATCCACTTCCGCAGCGTCTCCCGGCTCACCGCTAGACCGTGTCGCGCCAGATGCTCGGCGGCCAGCGTAGGACCGAACCCCCGATAAGCCGGCAGCCGCAATCGTCGCAGACTGCGCTGCTGGAGGTCCTCAGGAATCTTGCGATTCGAGGGACGTCCGCGCAGCCGATGCACTAACCCGCGATCCCCCGCGTCGCGCAGACGCCCCAGCAAGCGCCGCACCTGGCGATCGCTCAGCCGCAGACGGTCTGCCGCATCGATCTGCCGCAGATGCCCTTGCTCGACTTCGTGCAGAATCTTCAATCGCTCTCGCTCTCTCGCGCTCAACTCGATCCGCTCCTCTTCCATGGGGCCTCCCGGCCCCTAGAAAAGCGGACATTTCTACTTTGCACAAACCGGACATTCTCACTTTGCAGCTACAAGTAGTCGAGCGCGCGTGTCAACGCAAAGTAGAAATGTCCGGTTTTTCGCCAGATAGAAATGTCCGCTTCCAGGGTCTTCTCCAAGGGTGTTCGGGAGGTGGACTGTATTTGGGTTTGCTCTTGGTTGGGGGTTTTGGTTTTCGATCGGCAAGGCCTGGAGGCCGTAGGCCGGAAGGACTTGCCGATCGCGGCGTGTGCGGGCAGGGGTTCAGCGGCACGTAACGGCCGCGAAAGCGCAGCCAGTGCGTGCCGTCGAGCCGCCGCTCGATCTCGGCGTGCGCGCCGCGCAATCCGGCACAGACTTGTTCGCGCGGCACGCCCCACCGTTGGCCCTCCCATTTCACGGTGTGGTCGGAGGCCACGATGCGCGCCGCCCGCACGCTGAGAATTTGTTCCAGTCGCTGCTCGCGCTGCAAACTTCGGTGCGCGTCGCTGCGCTGCGCGGGTTCGACCGCAAAGCGCTGGCTCCAGTCCGGCCAAAAAGTGATTTCCAAAAAGCGATTGGCCTGCTCGAGCGTCGCGATTTCCGCCACGCGCATTTCTTTCACCAGCCGGTCTTGCAGCGTCTTGAACAACCGCTCGATGCGCCCTTTGGCTTGCGGAGAGTGCGCGGCGATCCACTCGATGTCCAGTTCCGCCAGCGCGCGGCCGAACTGCGTGCGTGGCGGAGTGTCGTGCAACTGCTCTTGCCACTGCACCGGCCGGGAGGTCACGAACAGGCCGTTTTTATCGGTATATAACGCGAGTGGCCGCCCGTAACGCTCCAGCCAGCCGCCCAGGGTGCGCAGATTTTCTTCGCTCGAATCGTGCCGCGCGAAGCGGCCCCAGACGCGGCTGCTGGCGTCGTCGATCAGCGCAATCAGCTGGCAGGCCGGGCCGCGCTCTTCCAGCCAGCGGAACGGCGAGCTGTCCATCATCACCAATTCGCCGAACGCAGCACGGCGCGGGCGCCACACATGCACCGGCTTCCCGTGCCGGCGGCGTGACGCCCGCAGTCCGGCGGCGTTCATCCACTTCCGCAGCGTCTCCCGGCTCACCGCTAGACCGTGTCGCGCCAGATGCTCGGCGGCCAGCGTAGGACCGAACCCCCGATAAGCCGGCAGCCGCAATCGTCGCAGACTGCGCTGCTGGAGGTCCTCAGGAATCTTGCGATTCGAGGGACGTCCGCGCAGCCGATGCACTAACCCGCGATCCCCCGCGTCGCGCAGACGCCCCAGCAAGCGCCGCACCTGGCGATCGCTCAGCCGCAGACGGTCTGCCGCATCGATCTGCCGCAGATGCCCTTGCTCGACTTCGTGCAGAATCTTCAATCGCTCTCGCTCTCTCGCGCTCAACTCGATCCGCTCCTCTTCCATGGGGCCTCCCGGCCCCTAGAAAAGCGGACATTTCTACTTTGCACAAACCGGACATTCTCACTTTGCAGCTACA
>CAWJBU010000013.1:0-314988 GCA_963841235.1 uncultured Acidobacteriota bacterium
TCACGCGGTCAAATCGTCGACGCCATCTCCATCCGGGAAAGACCCGCAGAAATCCAAGACCGCGCCATTCCAGGTCATTGGGAGGGCGATCTCATCGCCGGCTCAAAGAATAGTCACGTGGTGACCTTGGTGGAGCGACATTCGCGTTTTACCGCACTCATCAAGGTGCCCAGCAAAGATACGTCGGTGGTCGTCGCCGCACTCACTCGGCATGTTCGTAAGCTTCCCGCGGCGCTGCGCCGCTCGTTGACGTGGGATCGCGGACTAGAGATGGCCAAACACAAGACCTTCACGGTGGCTACCAATGTGAAAGTCTACTTCTGTGATCCGCAAAGCCCTTGGCAGCGCGGCTCGAACGAAAACACGAATGGGCTATTACGACAATACTTCCAGAAGAGAACAGACCTGTCCGGTTACACCCAGTCGGAACTGGACAAAGTGGCACTGCGCTTAAATCAACGCCCGAGAAAAACCTTAGGCTTTCAGACTCCTGCGAGTAGACTTCGAGCAAGTGTTGCGTCGACCCATTGAATCCACCGCATAAACCGGACATGTGCTTTCAACTGTCAGGTATTGCGGCTAATCAGGAGTTAGGCGCTTCGACGCGGTGTAGACTCTCGGGTGATCGACGAAACACCGCGACTTGACGAGTCGTCCACTCCGATTCCGCTAAAGCATTCAGCGTCTTGGCAAATTGAGGGCTCAAGATGAACGATCAACAAAAGAAGCAGCAGTATTCTTCAGCCCGAGATCAAGAGATCCGTGCGGCACTGGATCAGCATTGGGCGGCGTCCGATGCCAACGATTTTGAAACCGAGCACCGCATCTACCACGAGGACGCGGTGCTGGAATACCCGCAGTCAGGCGAGCGAACCCGCGGTCGAAGCAACATACAGAACCAACGCGCTAGTCAGCCGAGCAAGAAGCGTTTTAGTGTCCGGCGAATCATTGGCGGCGGTGATCTTTGGGTTACCGAATTCATCCTGATGTACGACGGCAAGCCGTCCTACACCGTGAGCATCATGGAGTTCAGGGGCGACAAGGTTGCGCGGGAGACACAGTATTTTGCGGATCCGTTCGTGGCTCCCGCATCGCGCGCTCAATGGGTCGAACGGATGGACACATAACCTCGAGGCGCGAGAATTCGCCAACAGCACCGCCATTTGCAGTTTTGCAGCGTAATTGTCGAGAACAGAGATTAACCCCTTCCGCACCTGCCGCAACCCAGGCGAAATCCAGAAGCAGTCGTGATCTAGCCGGGCTGAGTCGATTGCTCCGCAATCGCAGAGACGATTGACAGCCCGGACCCGAAACTGCGCTGCAACCTAGCCTTTAGTTTCTGGAACGTTAGGTTGCCACAATTCGATGGGATTCCCCTCCGGGTCATGCAGGTGAGCGAACCGGCCGTAGGGATAAGACTGCGGGTCAACCTTGACCTCGATTCCCGCAGCCTGTAGCTGGGCCGCCATTTTGTCGAGATCCCGGACTCGAAAGTTCAGCATCCAGGATTTGCTGGCATCTCCGAAATACTTGCTGGTCTCAGGGAAAGGAGTGAAAGCCGTCGATCCTGCTTCTTGCTGCCACCCGTGTTTCTCGGAGGCCGAAATCCCCAGGTGTTGCTCGTACCAAAGCGCCAACGTTTTCGGATCTTTGGCTCGAAAGAAGAATCCTCCGATTCCGGTCACTTTTTCCATTTCCGTTCCTGCAGCGATCCCATCAGGAACAGCGGCCCCCGCAGGGGGAGGGGAGACCTTTTGCTGTGTGGCTGTCTGCGCAGCGATGCCGAGTTGGCCCCGCCCCAAGATGAAGCTCGACCCGAAAGCGAATGACAGGGTTTGAAGCATTTTGCGTCTTTGAAAACGCATCCCATCCTCCATTCGAGAGAAGCGCGACGCGATACGATACCCGCGCAAACCGGGTCATGGGAAGTCTTAGAGATTAGGGTTCTGGACAAACTTCGCGTGGCAGGAGACGGATCAAGCACAAAAGCCCGAAGAACGTAACTGCGCTTACCAGGACCCAGGTGATTGGTTCCGAATAGCTCAAGACCACCGCTAGGCTCAGTCGATCCCCACAGGAACCAAAACCGAATTGATTGAGAGACGCTGAAGTGTGCCAGGGCGGCACACGAGCCGTCATCGATAAGGGCTTTCTAAACGTCCTGAGTTCCAAACCCGGCAAGTTCAGGCGATTGGGACTGCCTAAACTCGGGGTCGATTCGCGCCGATGAAATACAGGAGAACGTTGCAGTCGGACGGGAAAGAATGTCGCGATTCTGTAAATTCATCGCACCGATTGCTCTCGCAGTTCTCGCTCTGGGAATTCCGTGCTCCGCGCAGGACTCAAAGCCGCAAGATCTGTCGGATATGAGTCTCGAACAGCTCACCCAGCTCAGCGTTTATTCTGCTTCCAAGCATCAACAGAATCTCAGCGATGCCCCGTCTTCAGTAACAGTCATAACCGGCGAGGAAATCCAGCGGTACGGCTACCGGACTCTAGCGGACGTTCTCGAAGCCGTTCGCGGGTTCTACATCACCAATGATCGGTATCAGAGTTACATCGGGGTGCGCGGTTTCGGCCGTCTGGGCGATTGGAACAGCCGCATTCTTCTGCTCGTTGACGGTCACCGGATCAACAGCAATATCCTGGGCCAGGCCTTCATCGGACTGGAATTTCCGGTAGATATCGATCTCATTCAACGCGTTGAGATCATCCGTGGTCCGAGCTCATCGCTTTATGGTGCGGAAGCATTTTTCGCGGTCATCAACGTGATCACGCGAATGGAAAATCAGCCCAAGCGGGAAGAGATCTCGTTCGCGGCAGGCAGCTTCGGTTCTTATGGAGGCCGCGCCACCTGGGACAGCGAATTCAAAGGCGCGGTCTTCGCGCTTTCCGGTTCGTTCTATTCGAGCACCGGGCCTACACTGTTTTTCCCGGAATTCGATAGTCCGGCAACGAACAATGGCATCACCCGCGATACAAATTATGAAAGCTATCAGCGTGTGCTGGCCACCGTCACCTTTCGCGGATTCACGCTGCAGGGCCTATACAATTCCCAAAACAAAGGTGTGCCGACGGCCTACTTCGACTCCCTCTTTAACGATTCGCGAACCCGCAATGTTCAAGGCATCGACTACCTGGATTTAAGCTACGGACACGCGCTGGGCCAACGGTGGCAAATAGACGCGCGGACTTCCGTCAGCAAGAACACGCTCTATGGACCGGTAGTCTACAATCCTGCACCGGCGCCGCCGGACACTTACTCATACGACGGCCGGTGGTGGGACTCCGAGATAAAACTAAGCAGATCCCTGCCGCACGACAGTACATTGATTTTTGGCACGGAGATTACCGACAACTTTCGGCAGGATGAGTATAACGTCGATCCCGACGTCAGTCCCTTGCCCACAAAAGTCTCCACGAGATTAGTGATCTGGGCCGGTTACGCCCAGTTCGATTCTCGAATCACCAGAAAGTTTTCGCTGAGCGCCGGCGTTCGGTACGACCACTACAACTATGGCTTCGGGGGGAGCACCAACCCCCGGCTCGCCCTGATTTATCACCCATCGACTTCAACCACAGCCAAGCTTCTCTACGGCAGCGCGTTTCGGGCTCCGGTGCCCTACGAGACGAATCCCGATTATGGGCCGTTCTACGTGAGCAGTCCGAAGTTGCAACCGGAGAGAATCCGAAGCGTGGAAGGAATCCTCGAACAAGGCATCGGCAGCCATCTGAACGCCTCAGGCTCGGTCTTCTACAATCGAATCACCAACCTTATCACTCTGGAAACGGACCCGAATGCCGGACTCTCCGTATATGAAAATTCTCAGGCAGCAACAGCCAAAGGCGTCGAGGTTGAGCTGAGCGGAGGCTTGTCCGGCGGCTTGACCGGCCGCGCCAGCTACAGCTATACGCAGACAGCGAACTCGATGACGGGCCGAACTCCGCCGAATGCTCCCGCGAATCTGGTCAAGCTGAATTTGACGATGCCGCTCTTCCATCAGATGTTTTCGGCGGCACTAGACGGGCAGTACACCGGGACAGTCACCACATTGGCCGGAAACACCTTGGGGGGATTTCCCGTCTTGAACGCCACGTTGATCGGCCACACGCTCGGCAAACACGCGGTTATTTCCGCGGGTGTCTACAATCTGCTCGACAAAAAATATTCGTTCCCGGGCCGTCCCGAGGATCCTGAGGACTCACTGCGACAGGACGGTACGACGTTCCGCCTCAAGCTCACTTACCGCTTCAATTCCGACAGCGGCGCCGTGAATTGAACGGACACCTGAAGTTTTTTCCCAATCTGGGGACAGGAATAAGGCAGCAGCCGGAAACCAGGTGACAACTCGAACTGGCCGAGAGAGATGTTGGGGCGAACGACGGGATTTGAATTCTCAAGTGGCTCTGTTGACTTCCTCAGCAGTGGTTGAATTTCTCCGCCGTAGGGGCGGGGCTTGCTCCGCCCGCCGGCGTAACCCCTGCAAAAAACATTGACTGTTAGCATCCGCGTAACCCGATCGGGCTGTTTCCGTATCCGACCCGTCTCGTTAATTGGCAGGATGTCAACAGAGCCTTCTCAAGTCAGATATTAAAACTCGCTGATTGTGTTTCCCTCACCCATCACAAACTTTGATTCGGCCAGAAAATAGGTGGATTTTGGACCGCAATTGGACTCCACTCAATTCTGGCATGCCCGCGATTCTCTACCGTGCCCGTTTCCCATCAATCCGGCATTCAAGCGACTTGGAGGACAATAAGCGCAGCAGAAAGGCGCGTTACTCCTCCCGCTGACCTGCCGCCATGAATATGGAACTGTATATCCGCTCAACTCATTGCTGCGCCCGCGCACTGTTTTAACCGCGCGATTGGCAACCTTTCAGGGCGTGGCCGCTGTCAGCCAGCGAGAAATTACTTTTCCCATAAGCCAATTGGTGCCGGACTCCGAATCGTGCCCGAGAGATCGCGCAAACAGAAGTAAATCAGATGCCTGACTAACGCGCGCGCTTACCGGACAAGCCGATTTCAAGTTTCCGATGATCCGGCGAATCAAGAGCCGAGGTCACGTGGATGAATCTGGGCCTCACCCTTCGACGAGCTGTTGCCCGCCGTCTATGTCGTACGTTGCTCCGGTGATCGCTGTGTTTGTCATCAGGTGGACGGCGAGCATGGCTATGTCGTCCGGGCCGACCACGCGCCGGATGGGCAGCGTGGTGCGAAGATGCTCGCGCCGCGCGTCCAGTTGAGCGCCGAGCAGCGATGCGGAAAGCGCCGTGTCGACGAAGCCGGGGGCGATCAGATTGACGCGGATGGGCGCGAGCTCGAGGGCCAGCGACTTGGTGAGCGCGGGCATCGCGGCGGTGAACGCCACGATGAGCGGGCCCCCGTCCGGCCGGCGGCCACCCGTTCCGCCAACGAACAGGAGCGCTCCGCCGGCGCGAACCTTGCCAACGGCGCGGCGAGCGACGTGCAGCGCCAGCCAGAATTTCTCGTCGACATTGCGGCGTGCGCGCGCGAAATCCATGTCGGCCAGCCGCGCGTAGTACGGGCCGCCGCCGGTGACCAGGATGTGGTCGATCGGCGTGGGCAGCTCGTCGAAGAAACGCTCGAGGCGCTCGACGTCCGTGGCGTCGAAGGCCGTACTGCTAAGCGCGCCAAGCTCGCGTGCGGCGTCCTCGAGGCGTTGGGGATCGCGGCCGGTGAGGACGACCTTGGCGCCCTCGGATCGTGCTCGCCTGGCCGTCTCGAGCCCGATGCCCGAACTGCCGCCGATCACCACGACGGTCTGCCCGGCGAGTGCCGGTTCGCGGCTCACGCCGGAGTCGCTCATTTCGGCAGCTCGGTTCCGGCCTGCTCCGCCACCATGTACGCGGCGTACCAATCGGGCCAGTTCGGATCGGCCGCACCGATGCGCTTCTCATGCTCGCCGTGGGCGACCGAGGCGCGCCGCATGGCGCTCGCCAGATCGCTGGCCGACGCGAAGGTCGTGGTTGCGGGATCGATGCGGCCGGGAACCCGCGTGGTGATCTCCTGAAAAAGCCAGCCGTTGCCGTCGGGATCGCGGAAGGAAGCGAACGAGCGATAGCTACCATGCTGCGGATCCGGACCGCTGACGCGGACGTGGCCAAACAGATAGGCCTCGTCCGTGCCGGTGTACACACCTTCGCTGTGGAACACTTCGCTGATCGGGACGCCGCGATCGAGCAACGCTTGGCGCGCGGCCTGGATATCGGAGACGATCAGGTACAGGCCCTGCGCAGTGCCGGGCGCCGCCGGCGTGACGTTCTTGCCGAAGATGACCGAGCAGCCGGAGCCGGGCGGCGTGAACTGGATTATGCGGAAGTCTTTCCCGTTGTCGAAGTCGGCGTCGAGCCGCCACCCGAGCTTGGCGTAGAACTCTTTGGCGCGGTCGACATCCGAGACGGGGATGACGACGATCTCGAACTTCATGTCGACTGGCGCTACGCTGGTGTCGATACCACGGACTGCATTCGTGCTCATGGCTGCCTCCTGAGTTGTCTTATTTTCTTGCCTCCACGCAACGTATGCGCTGTTGCTTTTGACGGCGCATAACCGATGAAAACGATGTCGCGATCACTGCTTTATACCGCGTTTGTTACTCGCTGATTAAAGCGCTCACCGGAGAGCGCCCGGTCTTACTTGAACAGACGAGTGAGGGCGAGGTTTCCACCGCCCGTGGTGACGATCACCAGATTCATTACGATAATCATCGTCTCGTAGCTCCAACCGTTCGTCCCTGATTTGCCCCAGAAGCCCGTGTGCCAAACGAATATCTTTTTCTGCATCGCGCCGAACATGAGCAGAATCAAACCGATGGCCGCGAGTTGCGCGAGAACGCCCGAAATTACTCCGAGTCCGCCCGCCGACTCAGCTGCGCCCAGAAAAATTGTAAAGCTCTTGCTCATCCCAATGTCCTTGCTTCGCGTTTCCGGGTCTTTGAGATGTTTGTAGCCACTGGTGAGGAACACGATGCCAACCATGAGGCGTAGCAGCAGAAGCGCGACATCGGTAAAGCGGGCCAATTGCGGGAAGATCATCCGAGTCACTCCGAACCGCAGCAAATGCCGAAGCGATGGCAATATAGCCGATTCAAGGGGATCGCGGCTAGTTGCCGGCGCCTGCTAAACGCACTAATCGGAAGCTGACCCAGCACTGAAAATCAAGAAAGGTAGGAAAGCAGAATGCGTGGTCCCAGCACAGACAGAAAATCTGACGGTAGGAGAAGATTTACCACCGCCTTGAATGGCGTGCCAATCGAGGGTCAATAAACTGCCTGAGCGCTAGTGGTCGCCCATCACGTCCGGGCCCGTGCACTTTGGGTCGGGCCCATTCGAGCCGGACACCATCGTGAACGAATCCTTCCCCTGCTCGATCTGAAAGTACTTGAAACCCGACGGAACGCCACCAAACTCCACTTGAACCATTTTCTGCTTGCCCGAACACGCCTGCACCGGGCCATATACGAATGCCGGCGTTTTAGACTCGAGCTTATCCACGAAGTCCGCCACGATGTCGTGTTCTCTCGCGAGGCTCTTCAAATTCGGACGCGCAGTCCAATCCGCAGCTTCATTCCAATCGGCCTGAATCCACTCATCTAAAAAATCCCGCGCATTCTCAGCCACAGGCTGATAGCGATGAATCTGCCCCTGGTGCAACCGGTAGTGATAGATGCCGGCCCTCTCATTGGATTTCGCGTTGAGGCTCGTCACCGTGAGCCGAAGTAAAAAGCCATCGGGCTCGCCGTGCAACGTTGTCTCTGCGTCTCTGCGGTAATTGGTTTCTGTGTGAAAGACCATCTGCTGCGACGCGATTGCGCCCGTCGCCGGCCGCAGCACATCCAAATCAAATCCGCTATAGCTCGAACTGCACCACGGCTTTCCGTGCGCCACCGCCAGCCGCCAATCATCGCCGCGCCGCTCCCCAAACACCACGAACTCGAAAAAATCTCCAAACGCTCCGGATATCTGGCTGTAGGGATCACTTTGCCACCGGATCAGTCGCCGCCAGCCGTTCCCGCTCGATTGGTAGAGCAAAAGCATCTCATCCACGCCGCACGGAATATCGAATCCAATCTTGAAGCCGATCAACGGAGGCTCATGCTCCTCTGCCCGAGCGGCAATCTGTAAGTTCGCGCCATAAATCTTGTCGCGCCCCTGATCGGTGACGACCAAAGCGCCCGCAAGCTTCCGCACAGAATCCCCCACGCTAGCCCCCAGCAAATCCGCCAACCGCGTTTCGATCCCCTTCGCATCACCAGCCCCGCCGCGCTCGCAATTCATAAACGTATCCGCCGCAGCAGCCAGCGAATCCTTGAACCCCCGAATCAGATTCTGCGTAGCAACCGGAACGCCAGTATCCATCCCGCCGTAACCGACGCTAACCCCCAGCAATTCGCCCTGCCCCGCCTTAACCTTCTCCGCCGCCGCCTTCAAGCGCTCCTGCGAACAAGTCTCATCCGCGCGCACCGCCGCGCCCATCGCAAGAACAAGTAGCGCAATAATCACAATCCGCTTCATCCGCGCCTCACGTCCGTCTCTTCGTAGGGGCGGGGCTTGCTTCGCCCGCTACGCCTAATCATCAAGATACCGCCAGCCATAATCTCCGCGTCACAGAATCACCGCATGCCCGAAGTGCACTTTCTTTTTTAGGACCACGCGCCCACTCTGCTTTTCCGTAAGCGTCCCCTCGAGAAACGGCACTCCGGATATAACATCCACCTGTTCGCGGCCGAACTGGCCGCAAAACGAGTATTCCGTGCCTCCGACGCGAACCGTCCGAAAGGACCCACCCGCAGACGACACTCGCGACCAGGCGAAGGGAAACCTCTGCGTGCCAATATACAATCCCTGCTGAGTCGGCGCTTGTTCGTCATTCATCTTGTGTGGGATCGGCCGGCCGTCGGGACTCAGTACGAGCGCAATCTGTGGATTTTCTGCGATGTTCGCGGCGGAGTAATAGAGTCCGTAAAATTCGCTGACCTTCTCAAGTCGCGCTTGCTGAGCAAAGGCAGCTGAATGCAAAAGAAGCAGTGCAGCGAAAAGACTTGATGTCCAACAACGCACGGTTTTGCTCAAACCAATCTATACGGGCGAATTGCAGAATCAGGAAAGATAAAACCGCCGCACGCGCCGCCCAATCGCGCACAGCAAATCCGAAGTAACCGTTCCAATCTCCCGCGCCGCATCGGAAACCTCGATCGAATCGCCGCCATCCGCTCCATAAATCGTCACGATATCGCCCACCGCCGCGTCAGGAACTTCCGTCGCATCCACCGTCGCCAGGTCCATCGAAATCGTGCCCACCAGCGGCACGCGTTTCCCGCGCAACAGCGCCGCCCCGCGATTCGTCCGCGCCCGCACCAACCCATCCGCATACCCCGCCGCAATCACCGCAATCCGCGAAGGCCGCTCGGTCACGAATCGCGCCCCATATCCCACGCCTTCTCCCGCCGCCACATCCCGCAGCGAAATAATCCGCGCCCGCAGCGAAAGACAAGACCGCAAATCCATCTTCGCCTTCACCTCCGCCTTCTTCTCCGGCGGATCGAATCCCTGATGATAGCCATAAAGAATCGCCCCCGGCCGCACCACATCGCCCCAAGTCGAAGGCCGCGCGCAGATCGCCCCGCTATTCGCCAGATGCACCATCCCCGGCGAAACGCCCAGCGCCCGCAACCGCTCCAGCGCCGCGAAAAATTTCTTCTCCTGCCGCGCCGTCTGATCGCTGGTGAAATCCTCAGCCGAAGCGAAATGCGTGTAAGTCCCCTCCAGCTTCAAATGCGGGCAGCTCCCCAATTCCTTCGCAAACGCGTCCACTTCGCGCGGCTCAATCCCCAGCCGGTTCATCCCCGAATTGATTTTCAAATGAATCGCCGCGCGAAAATTCTTTTTGCTCCGCGCCGCGCGCGCCGCTGCCCGCTCCAGCGGCTCGAGCTGCTCGAGCCCGGTAATCGTCGGCGTCAAATCATGCGCCAGCAAATACCCCTCTTCCCCCGGCCAGAATCCCGTCAAAACCAAAATCCGTTTGCGAATCCCCGCATCGCGCAATTCCATCCCCTCGCGCGAGTCGGTCACTCCCAGCCATTCCGTCCCAGCCTTCGCCAGCGCCTTCGAAATCGGCACCGATCCCAGCCCGTAAGCATTCGCCTTCACCACCGCCAAAATCTTCCGCGACGCCCCCACCTGCCGCCGGATCACCCGCAAGTTGTGCAGAATATCCGCAATCGAAATCTCCGCCCAAACGGGCCGCCCGTCGAATTGGACCTTGCCAGTCATATGCTTCGCCGCAGCATCCGGCCTGTCAGAGTATCCCGCCGCGCCACCCGAATCCGCCACCGGCGCGTCAATCGTCTGTGTGTCAGTCAACACTGTAGCCATAATTCCCCGCATCTTCGTAGGGGCGGGGCTTGCTCCGCCCGCTCCGCGTAACTCTTGCCGCGGAGTCCGCCACGACCTCGATCCATCGCGGCGAACTGATGAGTTGCAAATGCCCTGCCAATTTGCGAAGGAAGGCCCGCGGAAACAATCTAGAGCGAAGCCCCAACATTAAGAATAACTTGCAAGGACGCGCAGCAGAAGTCAGCAGTAGCGAAAATGACACTCACGCCAAGCCGACGTGGGGAAACTCACACAGACGTGCCGTCTGGAAACAACTCGAATCCCGACCCGCGTTACTCCTCAAAACTCCCAAACTCATCCGGCGCCGCCACTTCAAATCTCGTAAACCGGTTATTGAACACAAAATGCAACACTCCGGTCGGCCCATTCCTCTGCTTCCCGATAATCAATTTCGTCTTATTGCGATCTTCCTCCGGCGCCTCTTTATTGAAAAAATCCGGCCGGTTGATGAACAGCACCACGTCGGCATCCTGCTCGATGGCCCCCGACTCGCGCAAATCCGCCAACTGCGGATCGCGCTTGTCCTTCTCCGGTCCGCGCGTCAACTGGCTCAACACCAGCACCGGCACCTTCAATTCCTTAGCCATAGCCTTCAAAGCCCGCGAAATGCTCGACACTTCCTCATTGCGATTCCCAAATCGCCCTCGCGCCGTCACCAGCTGCAAATAATCCACCACCACCAGCGCCAAATTTTTGTCCCGCGCCAATCGCCGTGCCTTCGCCGCCATCTCCAACACGCTCGCCGATGCCGAATCGTCAATCCACAGCGGCGCGTCCGCCAATTCGTTCAGCGATTCCGAAACTTTCTTCCAATCGTCGTGCTTCACGAAGCCGGTCCGGAATTTGTGCGCGTCCACATGCGCGTGCGATGCCAAAAGCCGCAGCAGCAGCGATTCCTTCGACATTTCCAAGCTGAACACCGCCACTGTCTGCCGGTTCCGCACCGCCACGTTTTCCGCGATGTTCAAAGCCAGCGCCGTCTTCCCCATCGACGGCCGCGCCGCCAAAATAATCAATTCCGATGGCTGCAACCCGGCCGTCTCGCGATCCAATTCCGGATAACCGGTAGCCAGGCCGGTAATCTGCCGCCCGCCCATGAAAACTTTTTCAATGCGCGTCCAGTTGTCGCGCACCAAATCTTTCACGCCGATCAATCCAGCTCGAATGCGATCGTCGGCCAATTCGAAAATGCTCGACTCGGCGTTATCCAGAATCGCGTCCGCGTCCTCCTCCGCCGCCAGCGCCCGTTCCTGAATCGCCAGCGCCGTATGCGCCAAATTCCGCAGCATCGATTTCTCTTTAACGATCCGCGCGTAATGCTCGATGTTCGAAATCCGCGGCACCCCATCCACAAGCTGCGCCAAATAAGCCGCCCCGCCAGCAGCCTCGAGCCCTCCGCTGCGATGCAAATCCTCCGTCAAAGTAACCAGGTCAATCGCCTGCTGCGCCTCAGCGAGCGCAATCATCCGCTCGAAAATCCGCCGGTGCGGATCCAGAAAAAAATCATCAGTCTTAAGCTTCTCAACAGCTGGATTGAGCGCGTGGTTATCGAGCAGAATCGCCCCAAGAATAGAGCGCTCCGCGTCGAGATTGTGCGGCAAAGGCCGTTCCAGATTGACGTCAATAGCCATAAGTTTCGCTTTGTATTCGCCCTAGTGTCCCGCACTCCCCATTTCGACGCAATAGTTTTCCCTAGCCCCAATTGTTCACGCGCGAAGAACCCATCGCGCATAAATTCTGATGTGCATGGATTCCAATCGAAGCAAGAGTCTGCGTGCCAGCGGTCCAAACGTCAATCGCACGCCACTGTGAATTTCAGAGATCCTGTGCAAAAGTAGCGCCGGCGTCCCCGCCGGCATCCGACGACCTCGCATCACGCCAACATCGACATCATCCGCGGACCGCGTCCCGTACTTACCTCCACAACGCGTCTGTGATTGACAATCATACGCTATCAGCGTATCCTCTAAACCATACGCCAAAGGCGTACAATCGTCATGGAGTTCATCGAAGCCCCGGCGTTCACCCGCAAGGTATTCGATTATCTCGGCGACGATGCCTATCGCTCCCTGCAAAATCATCTCGCCGCGAATCCGGCTCACGGCGCTGTGATGCCGGGAACAGGCGGCTTCCGCAAGATGCGCTGGAAAGATCCGCAGCGCGGCAAGGGGAGCAGGGGCGGCCTGCGGATCATTTATTACTATTTCCCAGCCGCGCAGCAGATCTGGCTGATGACGCTCTACGGCAAAGACGAGGCCGCCGATCTCACGCCGGAAGAAAAGAAAGCGCTCAAGCGTGCCATCGAAACCGAATTGCGCGCCCGCGAAGCCGCAGGATCTCTGAAGACGAAATCAAGGAGCCTACGTTGACCACCAAACGCAAACTATTCGACGAATTGATCGAAGGCGTGGCCGCCATGAAGAGCCATCGCCAGGGCCGCCTGACCTTGCGCACTTACAAAATCGAGCCCGCGCCTCTACCGAAGGTTGACTCCAAGCTGATTCGCGACACGCGCCGACGTCTGCGCTGCTCCCGCGCCGTCTTCGCCCGCAAGCTGCGCATCAACGAACGCACCCTCGAAAAATGGGAGCAAGGCCGCGCCAAACCCAATCCCCAAGCCGCCGCCCTGGTGTTGCTAGTCCGCAAATTCCCCGACACCCTAGATCGCCTCGATCGCGTAGCCCAGCGCTAATTCCGCCGAATCGTAGGGGCCGGTCCGCCCAGGCGGAGGCCCGGTTTGGCATTGGGTTTTCCGCCCTGCCGTCCGCCGTCGCCTTCGCCGTTGTAGGGGCGGGCGTTCACCCCCGCCCGGTGTTCGGGCCCCCGCCGTTGCCTCGGACGTTGTAGGGGAGGGCCGAATTAGCCCTCCCGCGACGCCCGCTGTCGGCGTCCCCACGCGCGAATCCTTGCGCGGCCGTTGCACTGTCGGCCCCGCCGTTGGTTTTGCATTCGTAGGGGCGCCCGCTCGCTGCGCCCGCGACGCCTTGCCCTGAGGATCGAAGGGCCGCCCTCGGCGTCCCCACGCGCAAACCCCGCGCGCGTCCGCGCTTTGCCGGCCTCCGACGACCAATCCTCAAACCAAAATCGAAATCATCCGCGCACCGAAAATTCGTTTCATTCGGCCCGCTTCTGCCTTTCCGATTTTTCTTCCAACCTCCAACATCAACCCGCCAACCTCCGCTCGCCCGCCGCTCTCGTCCTGCTCGTCCGCAAATTCCCGACACCCTCGACTGCCTAGATCGCGTGGTGCGGCCTTAGACTAAGTGGACCGGGACCGCCACCCGTCTTTATTGGTTTGCGGGTTGATTTACAAACGTGTTATGTAATAGCACTTTCCTGCCCCCAATCATGGACTCTGCGCCGAATTCGGAAATCCGCTTAGCTGAACTCATCTGGCGAACTATTAAGCTAAGAGCGTCATTGCTGGTTTTGGCTTTGGTTGTCTTACTTATCGTATGGTCGTCATTAGTAAATGGAAATCAAGAGGCGCACAAAATCGATGTAGCGTTTTGCGGAGATTTGGTGAACTGGAATAACGATCTTCAACAGACACTTTCGACGCAATTGAACGATTCCCGCAAGTCCGTCCCGAAAACACCTGAGCAAAAACCCCTCATCATGTCAAAGGAAGATCGTTGCGGGGCAGCGAACAGTCGTACATGGATTGAGATAGTAAGGATGACAGACCAGACCATCCCGTTTGAATCTCTCGCCCTCGGCCCGCCCGACACTTTTGCGAAAATGTATGCCGACAGACGCAAGGCGTTCGCGGGATACGACTTGCGGCGGCGCGACGCTTACCGCTTGCAGATTCAGCTCTCGTCTGAGTATTCTGGCAGCAGCATTGTAGTCAACGCTCTATCGGTCGCGGAAGTTGTTCCGTTTGGCGTTTTTTTGATTCTAGCCTTATTCACGATTTTGGGATTTCAACAGGCTTCTTACAGAACGCAACTGCGTACTCTTTTGGAGAACGACTCTGGGCATGGTCGAGCACTATCGGCGGCAAAAGCTCAGTTCTTCGCTGGACCGCCTCTGCGCGATGGTCTCGGCTTAAAAAAGCACTTCGTGGTTTCACCCGAAGCGATCATCACCAGCAGCCTTTGTTTTTCGGTGATTGTCTTACTACTCTCTGTCGTTTCGACTTTCATCCTGAATCTGGTGCATTTGACGGACTCGATTTTGTTCAGCTATCCATTTGCGCTTTACGCCTCATTGGTTGTTCTGACGTGGTCACTCATCGTTACTCGGAAAGCATATCTTGGAGGTGACCGGCGCGGTCACGAGAGCACCAGACTCCTTATGAAGCGATTGCAAAAATTTAGCAATGTTCTGACGCTATCATTTGTGACCCTCGGGCTCTTGTCGCTTGCGCTCCCTTGGGCCGTAAGCGATTCTTTTGAGGCAGCTTTTAAGGGCTATCAATTTGTCTTGAAACAGCGTTCTACAGGGCGATTGATTAACTATACGACGTATGCTCTCGACCCGAAAATTTTCCGCGATGTGCGGCTTCAGGTAAGCCTAGCACTCGTCTTCCTTCTAGTCTGCGCTCTATGTGCTCTACTCGGTTCACACCTCGGGAAACGTTTAGCGGCTGTGTTGGTCCACGCCCAAAGCCTCTTAGCGTTTGTGGTCTTTTTTCTCGGTGTTTATTATTTAATTTATATGTCAACTCTTGAATACGAGTCCTTGTTCACCGGACCGTGGCTTGACCGTCTCTCCGCATACCCGTTTTTCAGCGGCTCCGAAGGGGCTTCCATGATGCTCTTTGATCCGGCATACGGGTTTTGGATCTTCCTGTGTTCCTGCCTCACTCTAGCGTTGCTCGCGCTACTACAAAGCCCAGAGACCCTACGTCCGGATTAAGTAGGACAGGCGGGGCGAGTGGCCCAGCCTTTTCTGATGATTTGCGCTTTTGGGTGCCTTATCCTTTCCGATTGGTGGGAAGGGCTGGGGTTTCGGGCGGGTGAGGCAAGATTGTTCCGGAGGTCTGCCGTCGGCCGCCCCATCCTCGGTTTGTGAGGGTGGGGATTTCGGCCCCGCCTTTGAGGTTTTCGCACCGCCCACTACCTATCGGAATATCTCGGGAGACTCTGGCACTCCTTCCGTTTGAACAGGACGTCCACGCCGCGATAGATGGGTGTTTTTTCGCAAAGCCCGTAGTAGGGATTGATCTTCACATTCTCATACTCCGTCGGGAGAAGCGCGCCAGCGCATGAGCCGTATATCTTTTCCCCGGGGCCAAGCTCTTTCCCGCGCATCTCTGGCGGCACTACCTCATTCAAAATGTCCGCAACCATGTCCGGTGGCGCGGCGGCGTCGGGTCCGAAGCGATTGATGTCGTAGTGCGGCCCGATGCGCATCCTACAGGCCTGACCGTCCGTGCCATACTCCACGGTCAGCATAAGGCCCCATCGGACATTAAATCTCTCAGCGTCGGGCTTGCCGTAGCGCGCATGAAACTCCACAGACGTCTGCGGCGCGCCCGCCGGAAAGAGCAGGACGAACAAACACCCAACCAGGTATCGCACCTTGATCTCCTCCGCGTGCTGCGCGACTACTTGGAACCGCTGTCACACTCGGTCCGTTTGAGATTTACCTGCACTTTCGCCACTCCTCCCGGCTTGATGCAAAAGCTGTGTATGAAGTCGATGTTCATGCTTTCGTAGGAATCCGTTTCGAACGCGGTGCATCCCGTCTGAGCTGTAACGCCTCCGAGAAGCAGCTTTCCGCGCGTTGCCGGCGGCACTGCCTCATCGAGGAGCTCCAAGGCCACATCTTTCGAAATCGTCGACTGGCGCTGCTCGTAAAACGAGTGAACGAACGCTTGGCGTGGTTCGATGAGCAAAATACAAGCCTTGCCATCACGTCCGTATTGGGCTGTGACAGTGATGTCAGGCCGGATCGCGAATCGCTCGACGTCCGGCTGGCCGTAACGCGCGCGCAAGTTTGAGGAGTGCTGCGGCTCAGACGCAGCTAGAGCGAAGAAAGCGAGGCAGGCGAATAGAGTGCGCACGTCTAAAGTAACCGCCTTTCCGCTTACAGCTACAGCTTTCCCCGTGGTACTAGCCAATCCGTACCATTAACTGCTTCTAAATATGATGCAAAGTATAACGCAGCAGTCACTCGCAGTTCCGGCGCGAGGGCGGCAATCCTAAGCCGTCCGTGTGCTTGCCCGCGAAGGGCCCGCGCCCACAACTGAAAGCGAAGGAGACTTAATGCAATGCCTGGCAGAAACGCCGGAAGCGGCAGCATTTCCCGCTCACGCCCGCGATTCACGGGCCGCCGGTCACGGATCGCGCGCCACGGGATTTCCAACCTCCAACTTCGAACCTCTAACCTCCAGAATTCTAATCGAGACACGAAATTATTAGAAACTGTCGTAACTCAAACAAAATAAAGAAAGGAGGCCAGCTCTAATCGAGACAAAACACGCCATTTTCACGATCGAAAATAGTAGGGGGGCGGGTTCACCACGCCCCCGGGGTGGCCGTGGGTTTTGGTTTGACCTGTCCAGAAAAACCCAACCCCACTCCGGGCCTCCGCCTGGGCGGACCGGCCCCTACTCTGCGCCCTCTGTGTCTCTGCGGTGCGTCTTCGCGAAAGGCGAACAAAAGGCTAATCGCGTGCGAAATTATTAGAAAACGCCGTAACTCAAACAAAACAAAGAAAGGAGACCATTTCTAATCGCGTGAAAAGCGGTGTTTTTAGCAATCAAAATGGGCCAAATTTCAAAGGCCGCGCAGAGTTCGCGCGTCGGGACGCCAACGGCGGGCGTCGCGGGAGGGCTAATCCGGCCCTCCCCTACAACGGCAAAAGCAACGGCGGGGCCGAACGGCGGGACGGAAAATGCGGATCCTTCATCCGCCTAGGCGGATTCAGGATGACAACGTAATTCTAGAAGCCGAACGGCGGGTGAATTGACTTCGTCAGGTGTTGGGTATACAAACGCGGCGCGGGTTGGCCTGCTTTTTACCACACATGATTGAAGGAGATTCCTGATGAAGAGAATTTTGACTGGTTGTTTGCTTGGCGCGGTTTTGTTTCTTGGGGCGGCGGCGTCGCAGGCGCAGAAGAGCGACGCTACTGCTAAGGCTGTCGAGGGGATGGAGCATCAGTGGATGAAGTCGCAGCAGACGAATGATCCTGCGCCGCTCGATACGCTGCTGGCCGACGGCTTTGTGGGCACTTCGGAGACCGGCAAAGTCGAAAACAAGGCGGAGACGATTGCTGACGCGAAAGCTACGAAATATACCGATTTTTCGTATGTGGATTTGAAGGTGAGTGTCTATGGCAACGCGGCCATCGCCACCGGCGGCAGCAGAGGCAAGCAGACGGATGCGGCCGGGAAGACTACGGACATCAACAATCGTTGGACGGATACGTGGGTGAAGATGCCCAGCGGGAAGTGGCAGTGCGTCGCGAGCCACGTTTCGAACGTGGCGAAGTGAGCGCGGCGCGGCGAGATTGAGAGGTTGGAAGAAACGGCGTAAAGATACGGCAGAGACGCAGAGGGCGCGGAGGGTGGGAACGGCGAAAACCCAATGCCAAACCGGGCCGGTGGCGAACCCCGGCCCCTACGCTTCGCGGGTTACTGCCAGCTTTACGTTGGCTACTATGTCGCGGTGCAGCTTTACTGGGACCTGATATTCGCCGACGAGCTTGATCGGGTCGACTAGCTGAATTTTGCGCTTGTCGATTTTGTAGCCTTGGGCTTCGAGGGCTGCGGAGATGTCGGCGGTGGTGACCGAGCCGAAGAGTTGGTCGTTCTCGCCGGCTTTGCGCGTTAGCGAGAGCGAGACATTGGCCAGCAGATCGGAGAGCGTTTGCGCGGAGGCGCGGTCGTCGGCTTCGCGTTTGGCGAAAGTGGCGCGCATGCGCTCGAGGCGCTTCAGATTGCCGGGCGTGGCGGCCATCGCCAGCTTGCGCGGCAGAAGGAAATTGCGCGCGTAGCCTTCGGCGACTTCGACGACTTCGCCGCGATTGCCGAGTTTTTCTACGTCTTCTTGCAGGATGATTTGCATTTTTTGGCCTCGAGTTCAGTGAACTTGATGCTGCTTGCTTTGGGCGCTTAGATCCTTAGGCCGAACGGCGGCCTCAGGATGACAACTTAAAAACAGATTCGCAGCACTGGTGACATCGCGCCGCTGTTACTTGCCGCGCTGAAAGCACGGCGCTACAAAAACATTACAGTTCTGCGGCGAACGGCAGTAACGCGATATTTTGGGCGCGCTTGATGGCTACCGTTAGCCAGCGCTGATGACGGGCGCACGTGCCGGTCATGCGGCGCGGAAGAATCTTGCCGCGCTCTTGAATGAACGGGGCGAGAATTTCGGCTTTCTTGTAGTCGATGTAATCGACGCGGTCGACGCAGAAGCGGCAGACTTTTTTCTTGCGGACGTAGTTGCGCTTGCCGCGCTTGTGCGGGCCGCCACCACCGCCGCCTCCGCCGAACGAGCGGCCGCCGCCTCCGCCGCCGGGACCGCCCGGACCGCGCCCGCCGCCGCCGGGGCCTCGGCCTCCGCCGCCCCCCGGGCCGCGTCCGCCGCCTCCGCCGTGGCCGCCTTGGCCTCCGCCGCCGTAGCCGGAACTTGGCGGAGCGCTTGGCGTTGATGGTGCCGCTGGCGCTGCGCTTTCGGGCGCGGACGGAGTTGCTTGCGGCGCTTCTGCTGCAGGCGCCGCCGGTGGATTCTGTTTCGGTTCGTTCTGATCGGTCATGTCAACTTTCCTCTCGCTTGCTGCTTGGTCTCGTTTAGCTTCCCGCTGGAGCGGACTGCTCGCCGCCGCCGCTGGCTGGTGCTGCGGGGGCGGGCGACGGTGTTGCTGAC
Source organism: uncultured Acidobacteriota bacterium (assembly GCA_963841235.1). Classification (GTDB taxonomy): domain Bacteria; phylum Acidobacteriota; class Terriglobia; order Acidiferrales; family UBA7541; genus Palsa-147. The sequence continues at coordinate 19,244 of CAWJBU010000013.1, forward strand.
GGCGCTGTCTTCCGCGGACGTCTTGCGGCGCGGCGCTCGCGGTGCTTGGCTAGTTTCTGCTGGCGCTTCATGTCTTCGTCGATGCGGATGGTGAGATATTTGATCACCGGATCGGCGACTTTCAGGCGGCGCTCGAGTTCCTTGATGAGCTCGCCGTGATTGGTGCGCAGGGAAATGTAAACGTAAAAGCCCTCGCGCAGCTTGTGCACTTTGTAAGCCATGCGCTTGCGGCCCCATTTTTCGACCTTCTCGAGCTTGGCCGATTTTTCTTCGGCGGCGTGCTGGAGAGTGGCGATGATTTTGTCGATGTCGGCCTCCGGGGTGTCCGGGCGGCTGATGAAGATTACTTCGTAGAGTCTGTCTTCCATGGTTCCTCGGTTTCTTGCTTCTGATTCGTGATTCTAAAATTCGTTCGGTGCGTTCCCGAAATCTCCGGCGCGCGGACAAAAGGCCTCACCTCTGAAGAGGTGAGCTACATTTCTGCTGCCGCCCAAGTTCACGCGTCGATGTCGGCGCCGGGTTCCGGTTCTACGCGGCGATTGAATTTCGCCATCGCTTTGCTTGGGCCTTCGCCGAGAATTATTTCTACTGCTTCTGCGGCGTCCGTGGCCATCTGCTGCGCGATTTCGCGATGCTCGCGATTCATCGGGCAAAGAACGTAATCCGCTAGATCGCCGATCGGGTGCTCGGGCTTTACGCCCATGCGCACGCGGATAAATTCCATGCCCGCGGCCTGCACGATCGACTTCAGGCCGTTGTGTCCGCCGGCGCTGCCGCGCTCGTTGATGCGAATCATGCCCCAGGGCAATGCTGCTTCATCGCTCAGCAAAATCAAATCGGCCGACGTGCATTCGAAGCGCTCGAGCAAGGTCCTTACTGCTACGCCCGAGAGATTCATCATCGTCTGCGGCTTCGCGATGACCACTTCCTGGCCCGCGATTTCGCCGCGCCCGAGGAACGATTTCGCTTCGGGGCGCGTTATGCGAATTCCGGCGCGGCCTGCCAGCGTGTCTGCCGCTAGGAAACCCAGGTTGTGCGGCGTCGATTCATATTCCGCGCCCGGATTGCCGAGGCCGACGATCAGTTTCATCAGCGCACTTTGCCGGTGCAGTTCATGTGCGCACCTTAGCGGTGCAGTTCATTCGCGCAGTCAGGGCCGAAAAGCCCCACGCACAAAACCGGCGCATGGGGCACCCAAAACCCAAAACAAAACCTAAAAGCAAAACCGAAAACTAAAAGCAAAAGCGGGGCCGAAAACCCCCACCCTTCGCAGAAAGCGCGAAGGATGGGCCACCCGAAACGCAAAGACAAAACCTGCGGGCAAGACACCAGCAAAAACTAATACCGTAAAACCCAGTGCTACACCGGACCGGTGGTGAACCCCGGCCCCTACTTTTCTTTGCCCTTCTTTTCGGGCTTCTCGGGCTTTTCGGCCTTGGCTTCGGGTGCGCCTTCTTCGACTTCTTCCACTTCCTTCTTGCCCTTCTTGATGACCTCGGGCTCGGCCGGGGCTACTTCGGTGGCTGCGGCGGCGGCTTCCGGCGTGGCTTCGACTTCGGCCTTGAGCGTCACTACGTGGAAGAGGACGCGCTGCGGATCGGTTAGCAGCTTGAGCTTTGCCGGATCGAGCGGGACGTCCGAGGCGCGAATCTGTTTGCCGATGAGCAGTTCGGAAACATCCACCTTGAACTCTTCGGGAATGTCCGTGGGCAGACATTCAATTTCAATTTCGCGCGTGACGATTTCGAAAATTCCGCCCTGCATCTTCACGCCCTGCGCTTCACCCACGGGATGCACGGGCACTTTGACGCGCATGCGCACGTCCATGGCGACGCGGAAGAGATCCACGTGAATCAGCGCGCCGGTGACGGGATCGACCTGCCAATCCTTCACCATAGCCTGCTCTTCTTTTCCACCGGAAAGCTGAATGGTGAAAATGGAGTTGTGACCGGATTCGGAGCGCAGAATCTTGGCGACCTGCTTGGCGTTCACGGCGAGCGAAATCGATTTTCCCTTGCCGCCATAGAGGACGGCGGGAACCATGCCGGTGAGCCGCGTGCGGCGCGCGGGTCCCTTGCCGCGCGTCTCGCGATCGGTGCCTTCCAAGACTAATGTCTGCATACGACCTTCCTTCGTGACCTAGATAAAGAGTTCGCTGATCGAAGTCTCTTCGTGAATATTGCGAATGCCGCGGGCGAGCAGCTCCGCGACGCTGAGAACCGTAATCTTCGAAAGCTTCTTGGCCTCGGCTGTAAGCGGCACCGAGTCCGTGACCACCACTTCCTCGATCACCGATTGCGTCAGGCGTTCGACGGCTGGGCCCGAAAGAATCGGGTGGGTGCAACCGGCGATTACTTTCGTCGCGCCGTTTTCAATCAGCGCTTCGGCTGTTTTCACGAGCGTTCCGGCGGTGTCGATGATGTCGTCGATGATCAATGCCGGGCGGCCGGCGACGTCGCCGATGAGGTGCATCACTTCGCTGACGTTGATGTCGATGCGGCGCTTATCCACGATGGCCAGGGGCGCATCCATTTTCTTCGCGAAGTAACGAGCGCGCTCGACGCCGCCTGCGTCCGGCGAAACTACGGTGAGCGGTCCGTATTCCTTCTTCTTAAAATATTCGACCAGAACCGGGGCGGCGAATAAGTGATCTACCGGCACGTTGAAATAGCCCTGGATTTGCGGCGCGTGCAGATCGAGAGTGAGCGCGCGGCTGGCGCCGGCGGTCTCCAGCAAATCCGCTACGAGCTTGGCGGAAATCGCTACGCGGGGCTTGTCTTTGCGGTCCTGGCGGGCGTAGGCGTAATACGGAATTACCGCGGTGATGCGCCAGGCTGAGGCGCGCTTGAAGGCGTCGATCATGAGCAGCAGCTGCATCAGGTGGAAATCTACCGGTTGGGAGCACGGTTGCACTACGAAGACATCTGCGCCGCGGACGTTTTCGAGGATTTGGAAACGCGTTTCGCCGTCGCTGAAGCGGCCGTGCTCGGTTTTGCCGAGTTTTACACCGAGATAGCGGCAGATGGCCTGGGCTAGAGGCGGATTGGCGCTGCCGCAGAAGATTTTGAATTTCTCGTCAATCAAGAGAAGTCACCTTGCTTTGTTGCCGCCGGCGTTGCTTACCGGCACGAAGTACTGGTCTATAAAACTTGTCGCGCCGCGGACGATTGCTGCCCCTGCCGGCTTTCGCGGTCGTAAGATGCCAGCGGGACGCCAGCGGTACACGAACCGCGGAGCTACAGAAACCGCGGGCGCATGATCCGGGCGTAATCTTGCCGTGCTATGGTCTCGACTACGAAGACCTGGTCTTCCGGGAAACCAAATGCGGCTCGGCGCGCCTGCGCTGGGCTCCGGAATAATCCGAACACCGCCGATCCGCTACCGGCCAGCGCGGCCCCTGCAGCTCCTCGTTGAAGCAACTCGCGACGGATTGCTCCGAGACGCGGGTAGCGGCGGAAAACCGGCCCTTCGAAGTCATTCTCGAGGGGGGCTTCCTGCCGGCTCCAACATAGAGCGCAGAAACTAGAGATTTTACGAGGCGCTTTGCGCTTTGTCAATTCCGAAGAAACCCAGCGATAGGCGTCGCGAGTGCTGACGGCGATGCCGTTCGGGGAGACAACCACGACCGAATATTTCGGGCCATCGGGCGAGGGATAAAGCTCGTCGCCGCGACTGACTCCAAGGGCGCGTCCGCCGAATAGAAAAAACGGCACATCGGCGCCCAGCGCCGCACCTATTTCCATGGCGCGCGCGAGTGGAAGCTTTTGACCGGTCATCCGCAGCATCCCGATGATCGCCGCGGCGGCATCGCTCGAGCCGCCGCCGAGACCGCGGGCTACCGGAATTTGCTTGGTGAGATGGGCGTGAATTCCGCCGCGATAATTCAACTCGCGGCGCATCGCTTCAATCGCGCGATGCACGAGATTTTCGCGGCCGGTGGGAAGAGCAGGATCGTCGGTTTCAAGCGAAACGCCGCGGCCGCGCAGTTTCGTCAATTCGAGCACGTCATGCAGCGTGATGGACTGAAACAGCGTGCGCAGTTCGTGATAGCCGTCCGGGCGCCGCCCCAAGACATGCAGGCAGAGATTCACTTTGGCGAACGCCGGGAGGCGCACAGAATTTTTCATGCGGAATCGTTTATTGCGGTTGCGAATTATCCGGTGCGGGCTTTTGCGCTACGCGCTTCTTGGCGTCTTTCAATCTCTGGTCGAGCTCGCTGACTTTGTCGGCTTCATAATCGGCCGGCAAAGCCTTCTGCCATTCCGTGAGCGCCTTTTCCCATAGCGCTTCGGCCCGCTGCATCCGGCCCATCTTCGCATAGACGTCGCCGAGATGTCCGAGAATTGTGGGGTCCTCGGCGTCGCGGTCCACGGCCTTGCTGAGGAATTCCTCGGCTTCCGCCAGCTTGTTCTGCTTGTAATAAGCCCAGCCGAGACTATCGAGATACGCGCCGTTGGCGGGCTCGAGTTCGAGCGCCTTGCGAATCAGCGAAGTCGCTTCATCGAGGCGCACGCCGCGGTCGGCCAGCATGTAGCCGTAATAATTCAGCGCCGCCGCGTTTTTCGGATCGATGTCCAGCGCCTTTTTGAATTGCGCTTCGGCCAGATCGAATTTTTTCTGGCGCTCGTAAATGGCGCCGAGCATGAAGGCCACAGTTTCCTTCTCCGGAGGCTCGCTCGCGAGTTCCTGGGCTTTCAGTGCGGATTTTTCGGCATCGCCATAACGTCGGCCGCGCTCCTGCACCTGCGCGAGGTCGAGATAGACCTCTTCATCGTCATCGCCACCTTTGAGAAGCGCGCGCAGGACTTTATCAGCTTCTTCGCCCTGGCCCTTCTCGCCGAGCAGAATCGCGTAGGTTACGGTGAGGCCGCGGTCTTTCGGGGCGTCCTTCATGGCCTTTTGGGTTTCGTTGAGGGCGCGATCGATTTCGTGGCTTTCGCGGTAGGTATCGATCAGCAGCATCTGGGCGCGCTTGGCCGATTCGGGGCCGAGCTTGGCGAGTTCTTCGTAAGATCGCTCCGCCGAGCTGAAATCTTTTTTCTCGCGATAAATACGGCCCAATTCTTCGTAGAGAATCGCCAACGCGCTCGGATTGCCATTCGAATCGGTGGAGGCGCGCACGCCGGCAATCGCGTCGGCCAGAACGTGCGCGGCATCGTCGAAGTGGCCCTGCGCGTCGTAAACCAGCGCTTCGTTGTAAACGATTTCGAGATTTCCGGGGCCGAGTTGCTTGGCTTTGACGATGCTGTCTTCGGCTTCTTCGAAGCGGTTCATGTGGCGGTAAATCTGCGAGAGGCGCAAATAGTTTTCAGGCGATTCAGGCTCGATAATCGCGAGCCGCTTGAATTCCTCGAGGGCTTCGGGGAACTTTTCCTCGGTGAGCAGAGTTTGCGCGAGCTCTTTGCGATGCGTGACTTCGTCCGGATCGCCATCAACGGCTTTTTTGTAGGCTTCTTCCGCCTTGGCGTATTCGTGCGACTGCGAGTAGGCGTCGCCGAGAAGATCGAAAAGCGTCGGCGAAGTGGACATCGACGCGGCCTTGGTGAGCAGCTCGATGGCTTCCGGGGCGCGGCCTTCGTCCATGAGGAGCTGGCTCATTTGCTCGAGGGCGCCTTCGTTTTGCGGATCGCGGCTGAGAATTGTTTTCAGCGTATCTTCGGCTTTATCGTGCTCGTTCTCGAAGCGGTAGAGGCGCGCGAGCCAGAGAGCTGATTGGCCGTCTTTGGGATCTAGGCGCAGGATTTCTTTGAATTGCTCGATGGCTTTGTCGATGGTGTCGCGCTGCGCTGAGCCGGCATTTACTTCGCTCAGATTGCGGACGTAGATGCGCGCGAGGAGGCGATGCGGGCCAGGATTATCGGGATCGGCTTTGATGGCCTGCTGCGCTTCGGCGATGGCTTCGGGAGTGCGTTGCGACTTCGCGTAGGTTTCTGCCAGGCGCTCGATGATCACCGACGAGCCGGGATCGAGCTCGAGGGCCTTTTTGTAATATTCGACCGCGCGATTGGCGGATTCGTTGCGGCCGGTGATTTCGTATTCGTCCTCGGCGGCGTGGCCCAGGGCGAAGTTGTAGTAGGCATCCGCGGTGCGGTTCGCGTCGGATTGCTGCGTGGCGCTGGTGGCTTGCGACGAAGGCTGCTTAGAAGTTTGGTCGGCGGTGCTAGTGGGAGCAGCGACGGGCGCGGGCGGCGTTGTCTGCGCGAAGGAATTCCCTGCCAGCAGCGCCAGCCCTGCGAGGGTCACGCTTATACGGATTGTCGTCATCGGTGTACCGGAAACCTTCATTATCGTTTACCCTCGCGCGGGCGTCAAAAGATTCCGCCATCATCGTACTTTTAAGTCACTCGCTTACCGCGAGATTCAGTCACTTGCTAGCTGCGAGATTCAGGCCGTCATTTGAAAGATGCGCGGGCCATTCATTTAGGTGCCCGGATTGATGGATTTTCGCCGGACGCTGCGAAGAAAAATGTGGACATATATTGGACGCACGGCGCGTGGAAATCGCGGGAGAAATTTCGACTATTGGGCAATCGGGCGCGGAACTTGCTGAGGGTCAGAGGCTTAGGTAGCGCTGGCGTTCCTGCCGGCATCGGACGACTACGAATTTAAATCGTCTGCGAATCGAGAGCGGACTCCTTAGCGGAAATTGTCGCGCCGCGGATCCGCGTGCTCTTAGTCTCCAATTTGCTCGTAAGATGCCGGCGGGACGGCGGCGGTACTTAATGCCGGAAATGGCGGATGCCGGTGAAGAGCATGGCCATTCCTAGTTTATTTGCTGCGGCGATCACTTCGGCGTCGCGAACCGAGCCGCCCGGTTGAATTACCGCGGTGGCGCCGGCTTTGCCGGCTTCTTCTACGCCATCGGGGAATGGAAAGAATGCGTCGGAGGCTACTACCGTGCCCTGGAGCGGCGATTGCGCTTTCATCACGGCGATCTTTACTGAATCGACGCGGCTCATTTGGCCGGCGCCGATGCCGATGGTTTCGCCTTCGCGGGCGAAGACGATGGCGTTCGATTTCACGTGCTTGCAAACTTTCCAGGCGAATTGAAGCGCGCGGGATTCCTGCGGCGTTGGGGCGCGCTCGCCGACGCTTTTCAATTGGCTTGCGTCTAGTTCGTGGCGGTCGGGATCTTGCACCAGCACGCCGCCGGAGATGCGTTTGAGTTCCAGTTCGGGTGCGTCGTATTGGCTCGAGATTTCTAGCAGGCGCGCATTTTTTTTTGCGGCGAATTTTTCTAGCGCGGCGGGCTCGTATCCCGGCGCTACGATACATTCGACGAACAGCTTCACTGCTTCGTCGGCCGTTGCGGCATCGAGTTTGCGATTGAACGCCAGGACGCCGCCGAACGCTGAGACTGGATCGCAGGCCAGAGCTTTCAAATAGGCATCGAGCAGTTTCTCCTGCTCCGCTGCGCCGCAGGGATTGTTGTGCTTGATGATTGCCACTGCAGGTCCTGCAAATTCCTTCACTAGCGCCCAAGCGGCGTCGAGATCGACGAGATTGTTGTAGGAGAGTTCTTTGCCTTGAAGCTGCTTGGCGCCCGCTAGTCCGGTTGCTTCGCGCCCCGCCGGAATGTAGAGCGCGGCGGATTGGTGCGGATTTTCGCCGTAACGCATGGCTTGGCGTCGCTCGAGAGCTACGTGGATGCGCTGAGGCAAGGCGGGCGCGTCTTTCATTGTCACGTGTCCGTTTGCTGCGAGGCGCTCTAGCTCCGTGGCGATTTCGCCATCATAGCGGGCTGTGCGGGCATAGGCCTTGCGTGCGAGCGAGAGGCGGGTTGTTAGACTCACGCCGTGCGTTGCTTCGATCTCTTTGGCAATCGCATCGTAATCCGCGGGATCGGTGATTACCGCTACGCTTTCGAAATTTTTCGCTGCTGAACGCACCATCGCCGGGCCGCCGATATCGATGTTCTCGATCAATTCTTCGGCCGTGACGTCGGGCTTCCGCGCTGTCGCGGAAAAGGGATAGAGATTCACGACCACCAGATCGATGGGCACGATTCCCTGTGCGGCGGCTTCTCTGCGATCGGCTTCTCTGCCGCGCTGAAACAGAATGCCGCCGTGAACTTTGGGATGCAGCGTCTTCACGCGCCCGCTCAGCATTTCGGGCCAGCCGGTCAACTCCGCGACATCGCGCACCGGCACGCCGCTCTCGCGCAGGAGACGTGCGGTGCCGCCCGTGGAGACGATTTCGAGATTCGCCGCTGCCAGCCGGCGCGCGAATTCCACCAAGCCGCTTTTGTCGAAGACGCTGATCAGAACGCGCTCTATCGGCACGAAAGGCCTCCACACGCAGATTTCCCGCGAGGAACGGAGCAGGCTAGTCTAAGCGCATTCAGGAAATCTGCAAGTAGCGCCGGCGTCGCTGCCGGCATCCGGCGAACGAAGAGTTGCCAGATAGGAAGATCAATCGCCGAAAGAAATCTACAGCGACGGGAGATTAAGCCTGCACATCGCTCCGCGGATGTTTGCCGGCGTTGGCTTGCACTAGGGTCGTAAGATGCCGGCGGGGACGCCAGCGCTACTTTACTCTGGCCTTCAACTTTACTTTGCCGTTCTCGATGCCTACCGAATATTCAACTTCGCGGCCGCCCTTCTTTTGTAGCTCTTCGGTCTTCTTTTTCACGAAGCGCTCGAAATCGGCGAGACTTGGATTGTTTGTGCCTTCGCCGTTGCGAATGCGCGTCTCGACGAGGACGTCATACAACTCGCGGACCTTGCCCACTTCGCGCACCGGATCGGACAAATTCATCGCGCGACGCTGCTCGCGCATCCCCGCCGCTCTGGCCACGGCCGCGGCCGCTGGCGGCACCGCATCAATCTCGATCTCCGGCTCCGGCGGCACCTCGCGTCGATTCAGCCGGGCATGTCTCTCTTTCATCAACTTTTGCGCTTCGGCTTGCACGCGTGCGCGCTCGGCCTCAATCGCCCGAGCTGCCGAGCCATAATGCCGCTGCGTCGCGCCGGTTTCTTTGGCCGCCAATTTCTTTCGCCACATCTCCTGATACTTGGCGTACGTGGACGTCAAATTGGTCAAGTGGAAGCGCTGCCCCGAATTCATCTCCGCGCTGCGGTCGTTGTAGCGCTTGATCAACGTATCGACGCGCCACTGCGTATCCGCCGGCGGCCGCTTGCGTCCTCCGGCAAAATACATCTCATACTCAATCTTGAGCTGGCGGATGTCCTTCTCGATCTGCGCCAGATCGTCGTCAACGCTGGAGTGAGCAGGTAGGGCCATAAGCGTCCGCACTTCGAGCGTAAAGTCGTGGAGCCGCAGAATCAACGCCAGTGTCACCCAACGTGCCGCAAGCCGCAAGCCCGGCCCCGTGTCGGCGACCTCTGCGTCTCTGCAGTATCCTTCTCTTCGCCCTTTCCTCGTGGGTCCAATTGCACCCTCGCGCATCCCTGTGTTCCAATAACCGCGGAATGCCCCTTAGATCCAGTACGCCAGATCGCGCCGCGCTGCGCCAGATTCCCTCGGTGGACGAACTTCTGACGCGGCCAAAAATCGAAGCGCTAATCGCCATGGCCGGCCGTGCGTTAGTCACCTCGATTATCCGCAAGCAGCTCGCACAACTCCGCACCTCTCTCGCGCAAGGAATCGAATCTGGGCGGACCGCCGCGCTGGAAGATGAAATCCAAGCCGCCGTCACGCGCGCGCTGACGCCTTCGCTGCGCCGCGTAATTAATGCGACTGGCGTCGTCCTGCACACCAATCTGGGCCGCGCGCCTCTCTCTGAAGCCGCCATCCAGCACATCGCCGCTACCGCCTGTCACTACACCAACCTCGAATACGACATCGCGACCGGCAAGCGCGGCAAACGCGACGTGCACACCGCTAATCTCCTGGCGGAAATTGTGGGCGCGCAAGCCGCGATTGTAGTGAACAACAACGCCGCCGCAATTTTTCTGGTACTGAACACATTCGCGAAAAACGCCGAAGTGATAGTTTCCCGCGGTGAGCTGATCGAAATCGGCGACGGGTTTCGCATTCCCGACATACTGGCTGAAAGTGGAGCGGTGCTGCGCGAAGTGGGCACGACGAATCGCACGCGCATCAGCGATTACGAGCGGGCGATCAACAAAAGCACGCGGCTGCTGCTTCGCGTCCACCTCTCGAACTTCCGCATCACCGGCTTCACCGCTCGGCCGTCGCTGGAAGAATTGGTAGCTCTGGGCAAGAAACGTAAAATTCCCATTTGCGAAGATCTCGGCTCCGGTTGCCTGGCCGATCTGGCACCGAGCGGAGTGAATGAGCCGGTGGCGCGCGAGAGTTTTATTGCTGGGGCGGGCATCATCACTTTCAGCGGAGACAAATTGTTGGGCGGGGCGCAAGCAGGAATCATTGCAGGCAGGAAAGAATTGATTGAGCGCGTAAGGCGCAATCCGCTTTTTCGCGCGTTGCGCGTGGATAAACTGACGATTGCGGCGCTCGAAGCTACATTGCGCGCGTATCAGCGCGGCGCGCTCGACGAAATCCCGACCTTGCGCATGATTCGCACCCCGGCCGCAGAAATCTCGCAGCGTGTGCAATTGTTTGTGGAGCGCTTGCGGCCGACGTTTCCCTCGGACGCCACGGCAGAAATCATCAATGGGAATTCTGTAATCGGCGGCGGCTCCACGCCCGATCAATCGCTGCCAACATTTCTGGTAGCCATAACCAGCCGGCGCCACAACGCCGCCGCGATTGAAGCGCGCCTGCGCGACCCAAAATCCGGTCCGCCGGTCATCGCCAGGGTCGAACGCAATCGCCTCTTAATAGACCTGCGCACAGTAGCGGCCAACGAAGAACCGGAGCTCGCCTCTGCCATCAGCGGGACGCTGCATCAGTCGTCGTAGTGCCGGCTGCCAGCCGGCGTTTTTATGAAGCGAGAATCGAATCGTAGGAGCGGTCCGTGAGGTGAAATTGTCGAAGCAATGTCCCAGTGCCCCTGAATCGGAAGGCGCTTAGTTGCGATTACAAACAATTAAGAAGGTCGAGCGAAAGATACTCGAGGAAGGTGAAGCAGCCTCTTGATGCAGCCGCAGAAAGTCAAAAACGCCGGCAGGCTGCCGGCGCTACGGGACGCTCAAGCTTCTGCATTTTTTCTCTTACAAATTCCGTCGTCACAACCTATTGATCACCGTCGCTACGCAGGCGGCGCCGAAGCCATTGTCTATGTTCACTACGCTTACGTTTGAGGCGCAGCTGTTTAACATCGCCAGGAGAGCGGCTACTCCGCCGAAGCTGGCGCCGTAGCCGATGCTTGTCGGCACCGCCACCACCGGGACTGCCACCATCCCGGCTACCACGCTCGGCAGCGCGCCTTCCATCCCCGCGACGCAAATAATCACACGCGCGTCGCTTAGCTTTTCGCGATGCTCCATCAGGCGGTGCAGACCCGCCACGCCTACGTCGTAAATCGCTTCGGCGCGATTGCCCATCATCTGCGCGGTTACCAACGCCTCCTCGGCTACGGGAATGTCGCTGGTCCCCGCCGTCACAATGAGCACTAGCCCCTTGCCATGGATTTCTTTTCCGCGACGGATGGCAATTACGCCCGAAAGCTCGTGAAATTCGGCGCCGCGGGCCAGGCGCTTTACGGCGCGAAACGTTTCTTTATTTGCGCGGGTGATCAGAATATTGTGCGAGGCTTTTGCGCGCAGCATGCCGCGGACGATTGCTGTGGTCTGCGCTGCGGTTTTGCCGCGCGCGAAAATCACTTCGGGATAGCCCTGACGCAAGCTGCGGTGATGATCGATCTTCGCAAAGCCAAGATCTTCGTAGGGCAACCGGCGCAAGTGTTCGAGGGCAGCCTCCGGCGAAATTCTGCCAGCGCGCACATCGCGCAGGAATTTTTTGGCGTCGGTTTCATTCATTGGCGTGTATCCGCAGCAGATTGTAACATTGAGAGGATTGGGGGAATGCTTTTGGGGCGGGCTTCGGACAGTCGACGGCAGCTGACATCGAGAACTAAAGGGCTCTGGCTGAATCGCTGTCGTGGGAACTCACCAAGCTCGCCCTCAGCGGCTGAAGCCGAAGTTATTTCGCGGCACTCGCGGCACGGCTGAAGCCGTGCCCTGACAAAACTTTTGAGTCGTCAGGCAGACTCTGAAGCCGGACTGTACGAAGAAAAGCATACCAGGAGCACATGGCGAAGGATCGAATCGGCGGACGGATTATTACGGTCGGCGTGACGGGCGCCAGCGGAGCGATTTATGCGCGGACTTTGCTGCGGATGCTGGATGCGGACCGGCGCGTCGGGCGCGTGGCGCTGGTGGTCACTGAGACTGGCTTGCGGTTGATTTCTACGGAGCTTGGGATTGTGGCGGCGGATGCTAGGAAATTGCCGTCGCTGCTGACCGGGACTGCGGCAGCAAAGATCGAGTATATGCCTAATAAGGATGTGGGGGCGACGATTGCTTCGGGTAGCGCGCCGGTGGACGCTATGGTCGTGATTCCCTGCTCGGCGGGGGCGCTTGCTTCGATCGCTGCGGGGTTGGCGGACGATTTGCTTGCGCGGGCGGCGGATGTTTGCCTGAAGGAGCGGCGGCAGCTGGTGCTGTGTTTGCGCGAGACGCCGCTCAATCGCATTCACATCGAGAATATGCTGCGCGCGAATGATGCCGGGGCGGTGATCATGCCCGCGATGCCGGCGTTTTATTTTGGGCCGAAGAAATTCGAGGACGCTGTGGAGCAGTTCGTGTGCCGCGTGCTCGCGCAGATTGGATTGCCGCAGGAAGCGCAGTATCGCTGGAGCGGTGGCAAGAAACAGTAGCGTCGGCGTCTCTGCCGGCATCTTGCGAGCGCAAGTGCACGCAAAGGTTTCCATCGTGCGCGGATTGCAGCTTGAAAAAAAGATCCAGGAATTGAGATGTGAAGGCCGCGCGGGAGAGCTGCATGTGGCGAGATTTGTGATCGCCGGATGCCGGCGGGGACGCCGGCGCTACTTAAGAGATGACTAGCCGAATTCGCACCGTGCTGGAGATGATTAAGATCGAGCACTCGGTCTTTGCTCTGCCGTTTGCGCTTGTGGGAGCGTTGCTGGCGGCGCGCTCTGTGGGAGCGTGGCCTTCTTGGATGCAGATCGGATGGATCATCGTTGCGATGGTGGGGGCGCGCTCGGCGGCGATGACTATGAACCGCATCGCGGATATTGAGTACGACCGACGGAATCCGCGCACGAAGAATCGCGCGCTGGCTACGGGGGCGCTTTCGCTCGGCTTCGCTTGGGGATTTACGATTGTCGCTGCGGCGGTGCTGGTGGTTGCGGCGTGGCGGCTGAATCGATTGGCGCTGGAACTTTCACCCGTGGCGCTGGCCGTTCTGTTTTTGTATTCCTATACGAAGCGCTTCACTTCGTGGTCGCACTTTGTTCTGGGCTTTTGCCTCGGGATGTCGCCTGCGGCGGCTTGGATTGCGATTCGCGGATCGCTCGATTTGCGTATGTTGATTCTGTGCGCGGCGGTTACGCTGTGGGTCGGCGGCTTCGATGTGCTCTACGCCTGCCAGGACGTCGAATTCGACAAATCCGCCGGGCTCTATTCCATCCCCAAAAAATTCGGGATCGCCGATGCGCTGCTGATTGCGCGCGCGATGCATATCGGAGTCGTAGCGCTGCTGGCGTGGCTGGCATGGAGCTTCGGGCTTGCGTGGCCTGCATGGGCGGGAATCGTCGTCGTCGCAGCGCTGCTGGCTTACGAACATTCGCTCGTGAAGCCCAACGATCTCTCCAAAATGAATGCTGCGTTTTTCGCGGTGAACGGCTATATTAGTTTGTTGTTCCTTCTTTTCTGGGGCGCGGCCACGTTAGTAGCTCACCCCTGAAAAAAGGCCCGAATCTGATGGCATCCGAGCTACAAATCGCTGACCCGCGGCTCAAGCCCATCGCCGAAAAAGTGTTAGCCGGCGTGCGGCTCAACGCCGAAGAGGGCTTGCGGCTCTACGAATCGAACGACTTGATGGCGGTCGGCTGGCTGGCGAATTGGGTGCGCGAGAAGCTCCACGGCGACATCTGCTATTACAACGTCAACCGGCACATCAATCCGACCAATGTCTGCGTGGCGCATTGCCGCCTGTGCGCCTTTGGCCGCGACGCGCACGCGCCCGGCGCTTATTCCTTCAGCCAGGATGAGATTTGGGCGCGCGCGGCGGAAGGCGTGGCCGAAGGCGCGACGGAATTTCACATCGTTGGCGGGCTGCATCCGGATTTGCCGTTCGAGTGGTATCTCGACTTGATTCGCGGGCTCAAGCAGCGCTTTCCGCACGTGCATCTGAAAGCTTTCACGATGGTGGAAGTCGGCTACTACGCGCGGATCGCGAAGCTTTCGATTCGCGAGACGCTGATCGCGATGAAAGAAGCGGGCGTCGATTCGCTTCCCGGCGGCGGCGCCGAAATTTTTGCGCCGCGCGTGCGCAAAGTGATTTGCGATCACAAAGTGAGCGGGCAAATGTGGCTCAGCATCGCGCGCACCGCGCACCAAGTGGGCCTGCGCTCGAACGCGACCATGCTTTACGGGCACATCGAAACGCCCGAAGAGCGCGTTGATCATCTGCTGCATCTGCGCGCGCTGCAGGATGAAACGCACGGATTCGTGACTTTCATTCCGCTGGCGTTTCATCCGGAAAATACGGCGCTCAGCCATATTCCCAAGCCGACGGCTTTCGACGATCTGAAAGCCATCGCCGTCTCGCGCCTGCTGCTCGATAATTTCGAGCACATCAAAGCCTATTGGATCATGATGACGCCGCGCGTGGCGCAAGTGGCTCTGCGTTTCGGCGCGAACGATATTGACGGCACCGTGGTGGAAGAAAAAATCTATCACGATGCGGGCGCGAGCACGCCGCAAGGCCTGACGCTCGCCGATCTCGAGCGGCTGATTCGCGCCGCGGGCCGCGTGCCCGTCGAACGCGATACGCTCTATCGCAAAGTGGATCGCTCGCAGCTTCCGCCGATGCGCGCCCCGCGCAAGCCTGCGGATAATTTCATTCCGCAATCAAGCCTCACCGCAAACCTGCAGTAACATCGCGTTCGACGACGCGTTCCAAAACAGGCTACGTACTCCTCACAGCGTACGACTACTTGCCTCCGTATCCGTATTCATCGTTCGCATCCGTATTCCTCCGAATTGACGCTTACGCGGCGCGCGCGTAGTTTTCACTCCCCAACTCCAAGATCGTTCGCCGCGCCCAGCTCTCCTCTCAAGGCCAGCATCGCGACGCACCCCTCGGAGCAATCAAAATAGAAAGGCACTACCATGCGCTATGGCTGGCGAAGACACTCCGGCATTCCCCGCAGGGGCTATTGGACCACTCTGATCGTGCCGCTGTTCGCGGTCGCCGTAATTCTTCTTGGTGTCGTCTGGGAACTAAGCTACGGAGATACCGACGGCCCGATGATGGACAAACCTCCGGCGGCGGCTCAGCCTGCGCCCGGGACCGAGACGAACGCGCTAGACGCATCGCCCGAGGTGCAGCTCGAAGCCAGTCGTACTGAGACTGCGAACCTGCGGCAGCAATTGGCGGACGTAAATCAACAACTCCAGCAGGTGAATACTGCGCTCGTCGCCGCAAACGAAAAGGTGCAGTCGCTTCAAGGCGAGTTGGCTGCCGCGGCGCAGAAGCTCACCGAGACCAAAGCCGATCGCGACGAAGCGCTGCGTGTGGCCGGCAAGATGTGGGAAGACTGGCGGCACTTGAGGAAAGGTCTGACCACAACGTGCGCCGCGCTCGCCGCCGATCGGAGTGCGGCGGCGCAGAATCGGGATGCCGCGGCGTTTGGCGGCGCGTGCACTGAAGCTAAGCAGGAGGAGTAGGAATCCTGGATCGGCACGCTCAGGCGCGCGCGGGCGGCCAAATCCATACGTCCTGGAAACGCGCGAAGTGAAGCAGCGGTGGCGCGGGCGGAAGCTCGAGCCCGTGCGAGGCTGCCATCGTGTTCAGGGCGATTTCAGCGCGCGCGGGTTGCAGCGGCCAGGGCAGATGGTGGATTTCGCCGCGGTAGATTTTTTCGCCGGCGGCGGCGTAGAGGCAGTAACGCTCGGTGAGAAAATATTCGAGCGTTCCCGGCTGCGCTTGGAAGATTCTGTCCGTGGGTTCGTAGCTGGCGCGTAGATCGGCTGGCGGCGCTCTGCGATGGGTGCGATGGCTTTGGTAGTGAAGCTCGTCGCCGCGGGCTTCGAGCGACATTCGCGCGCGGAAATAAGGCAAATGAAACCACGCGCGCGCGGCGGCCACCGCGATTGCGCTGGCAGCGTCGAGACTGAAGAACCAGACGCCGGGCTTGCCACCGGCGCTCACGTACGTTCGCACATTTAATTCGGGGAAGGCCGAGAGGTCGGGAATGTTCGGCGTGCCGCGCAGGCGTACGCCGGTCATGCGGAATGGCACGATGCCGAGCCAGGCGCTGCCTTCGAAATTATCGAGTTCGAGCGCTGAAGGAATCAGCGGGCGAAGCGTTTGCGGCGGGATGCGCCAGTGCATGAAGAGCAGGTCGTGCCATTTTTGGCGCATGATCCATGGCGAAGTTGGAAGAGGCCACGGGCGATGAGAGGTGGATGGGAGCTGGGAGCACACTTTGCGATGCCGGCCTAAAAGGCCGGCGCTACAGAGAGCGTAACTCAGCTTGCGTATTCGGCACGGCCTTCTTGCGAAGGACTTGCCATAGTAGGACGGCGTAGAACGGAATGTACGTCAGGGCTAGATAGCGCGGGTCGAAATTGAAGATGCCGTAGTCTTGATATTCGATCAGAACTTTGTAGGAGAGGAATTGCAGAATTGTTAGGAGCAGCCAGGCGGGATTTGGCCGGAAGCAGAGGAATGGAATTACCCAGGTGAAATACCACGGGTAGGCGTTCGGCGAGAAGAGTAGGACTGCGCCGAGAATCAGAAATGCCGAGCGGGTTGGCTCGATCTTGCGCAGCGCGGTCCAAATTGCCAGGCCTACGGCTACGCCCACGCCTATGCCTGCGGCGAATTCGTGGGAATCGCTGAAGATCTTCAGCATCGTGTATAAACTTGCGTTGTTGTCCTGCCAGTTTTTTTCGAATGTTGCCATCGTAATTGGAATCTGGTGGAGCGCGGCGCGATAGGGCCACGCGCAAATGGCGGCGAGCGCGGCCGCGGCTGCGCCTTCGAGCCACGCGCGCGCGGAACGCGGCCAGCCATTGCGCCGCAACCACAATGGAAAAAGCAAGATCGGAAACGACTTGAGCAGCGTGGCGACGGCCAGCAGTAGCGTTGACACCGTTCGCCGCGATTTTATAATTAGGAAGGCGCCGACGAGCGCTGCCAACGCGAGCGCATCACTATGGCCGCTTCCGGCGAACTCGATCACCACCAGCGGATTCCAGGCGTAGATGACAAGTTGATACGCGCGTCCCCCCTCAGCGCGTAGCCAAATGGCGAGCAGGATCATCACAAGTATGTCGCACAATTCCATGGGCAGCTTGAACGCGGCGGTTGCGGGCAGATAGCGCGCCGTATATTTGAAGACCTGCTCGGCGAGAGGCGGATAAATCGTGGGCATGTCCATGGCAGGCATGCGCAATTCGTAGTTGTCGTTGAGATCGAGGAGATCGTCGAACTTGGGATCATCGGGCTGGACGAGATAGGGATTGAGGCCGCGAAGCTGCGCCTTGCCGTCCCAGCGGTAGCGGTAGAGATCGTTCGAGAGTGTGGGAACGAGCGGCCAGAGAGTGACCCGGAAAAGCACAGCGGCGACGAGAAGCAACCAGAAGGAATTCCGCGAATCGGGTGTATGCTCTAGGCCGAACATAACGAGGAGATAAACGACGCCGCCGAGAAGTCCGACGGCGATGGTCTCGACCACGAAGAATTCGAGATTGCGGAGATGGCCGAGCCAGGCGTACATGGCTTCAAAAATCAGGAAGCCGGCGACAAGAATTGCGGTCTGAGAGTGCGGGGAGCGGGTAAAGAAACTTCGCAGGGTCTGCATCAGGAGGCGGCAAAAATTTGAATTGGCAGGTTCATTTGCTGGCGGCCATCAGTCCGGGCGCGACTTTTGCCAATTATTGGCACCGGCTGACGGATCGCACCTTCGTCGGGCAGTATCAAGCGAACACTTTCGATCTGGCCGTGATGCTGCCGTATTTCATCGTGCTGGTGGTGCTGGCGGCCTACGGAATTCATCGCTACGCGCTGGTCTACAATTTCTACAAATATCGCGATCACGCGCCTGGCCCGCCGCCGCCCGTCACCGAGTGGCCAAAGGTTACCATACAGCTTCCCATCTTCAATGAGCGCTACGTGATCGAGCGGCTGGTGGATTGCGTGGCGCAATTCGATTATCCGCGTGACCGCTTCGAAATTCAGGTGCTCGACGATTCTACCGACGAGACGCAGGAAGTGGCGCGCAATTGCGTCGAGCGGCACCGGCAGCTTGGCTTGCCGATTTCTTACTTGCATCGCGATAACCGCGAGGGATTCAAGGCCGGGGCGCTGCAGGCCGGCATGCAATGGGCGACCGGAGAATTGATTGCCATCTTTGACGCCGACTTTCTGCCGCCGGCGGATTTTTTGCGGCGGACCGTGCCGTATTTCGCCGAGCCGAAGCTCGGGATGGTGCAGACGCGGTGGAGCTACATCAACCGGCATTTTTCGGCGTTGACAGAAATCGAGGCGATCCTGCTCGATGGGCACTTTGTGATCGAGCATACGTCGCGTTACCGCCGCGGAAATTTTTTCAATTTCAACGGCACGGCGGGAGTCTGGCGGCGCGCGGCGATTGAAGATGCGGGCGGTTGGGAGCACGACACGCTGACCGAGGATACCGATCTTTCCTATCGTGCGCAGCTTCGCGGCTGGCAATTCCTCTACTTGCCGGAGATCGAATGCCCTTCGGAACTGCCGGTGGAGATGAACGGATTCAAATCGCAGCAAGCGCGTTGGGCAAAGGGCTTGATGCAGACGGCGATCAAGATTTTGCCGCGCGTGCTGCGATCGAAAGAGCCGGCTTACGTGAAATCGGAAGCCGTGTTTCATCTGACGGCGAACATCAGTTATCCCCTGATGGTGTTTCTCTCGATCATTTTGCTTCCGGCGATGATCGTGCGGTTTTATCAGGGCTGGTTGCAGGTGTTGATTATCGATTTGCCTCTGTTTGTGGCTTCCACTTGCTCGATATCGAGTTTTTATCTGGCGGCGCAGCGCGTGCTTTATCCGAAGACCTGGAAGCGAGCGATTCCGTATCTGCCGTTCGTGATGGCCGTGGGAATTGGAATTTCGATTCGCAATGCGCTGTCCGTGCTCGAAGCGATTTTTGGCGTGAAGACGGAATTTGTGCGCACACCGAAATATAAGATTGAAGGCCAGCGCCAAGGAACTTGGCTGCGGAAGAAGTACCGCAAGAGCGCGGGATGGATGCCGTTTGCAGAAGTGTTTTTGGGAATTTATTTCGCGGCGGCAGTGGCCTACGCGATTCAGAACGAAAATTACGCCACGATTCCGTTCCTGCTGCTTTTTGTTTGGGGCTACCTCTACACCGGATTCATGTCCCTCGCTCAGGTGTACTTCGAGAAGTTGCGGTTTGGAGTGGAAGCCGGCGAAGCGCGCGCGGCTTCGACCGGCGCCCCCGGATTCTAGCCATGGCCAAGAAAACGGACCTTAGGGATCCGCGATTGGCTGGAGAAGTGGCTTAAGTTTGTGGTCGTAAGATGCCGGCAGGGACGCCGGCGCTACACGCCAAAACTCGGTTTCCTACGTCAAATTCCAATAGACTCTAGCGGTTCGCGGAGAGCCGTGTGCCAGTGCTTCTGCCGGGAGGAAGAATGAAAGCGAAGAAAGATGGGCGGGTGCGGTGGATCGGCGGGGTGATTGCGGCGGCGCTCCTGCTGAGCGCTGGCGTGGCAACCGCGCGGTTTCGGCAGGGGAATGAGGAGTATGCGGCGCGGCGGGCGAAGCTGGCTGCGCAGGTGGACGGACCTGTGGTCGTGTTTGGCTATACGGGCCACGAGGATCTCTCGGAATTCGCTTTGTTCTTTCAGGAGAAGAATTTCTATTACCTCTCGGGCGACGACGAGCCTGGTGGGGCGGTGCTACTGATTCCCGATCCGCCGGCGGGCAAAAAGATTGAGGGCGCGCGAGAGATTCTCTATCTTCCGGCGCGTGATTACGCCCAGGAAAAATGGGAAGGGCCGAAGATGGGGCCGGACGATCCCGGCATCCGCGAGAAAACAGGATTTGCGGACGTGCAGGCGTTTGCCAATCTGCGCGCGAAACTCGAGGAACTCGCGAAGACTTACTCGAACTTCTACACGCTGCTGCCTGGACAGCAGGAGGAAGGCTATCCGCACCTGAAGAATTGGAGCGAGTGGCTGAAGCACACGGTTCCGTCGGCGAACGTGTTCGACATCACGCCGGCAATCAGCGCGATGCGGCAAGTGAAATCGGTGAGCGAATTGGCGCTAATGCGCAAGGCGATCGATGCGTCGATCGATGCGCAGCTTGATGCCATGAAGCGGATGCGGCCGGGACTTTACGAATATCAGGTGGCGGCGCGGATGAAGGAAATTCACGAATTCGAGGGCTGCTCGCGCGAAGCCTATGCGCCGATCGTCGGCACGGGATTTTTCTCGACGGTGCTGCATTACAGCGCGCTCGATCAGCAGATCAAGGACGGAGACATCGTGGTGCTCGACGTCGCCGGTGAATATGGCGATTATGCGGCGGACATCACGCGCACGCTTCCCGCCAATGGAAAATATTCGGCGCGGCAGCGGGAGATCTACGAGATCGTACTAGGCGCGCAGAATGCGGCGATGGCGGCGGTGAAGCCGGGCGCGACGATTCACGGCGGCGCGATCGATCTGAACGTAATCGCACGCGAATATATCAACACGCACGGCAAAGATCTCCATGGCGAGCCGCTCGGGAAATATTACATTCACGGATTGAGCCATCATCTCGGACTCGACGTGCACGATCCGGGAAGCACGACGCGGCCTCTCGAGGCGGGGATGGTGTTCACGATCGAGCCGGGAATTTACATTCCGGAAGAAAATCTTGGCGTGCGGATCGAGGATGACGTGCTGGTGACGAAGGATGGGATCGAGGTATTGACGAAGCGCTTGCCGCGCAACCCCGATGAAGTCGAAAAAGTGATGGCGGAAGGCGCAAAAAACTGATCCCGGAAGCGCATTTTAGGCCCCCAAGTGCCTAATTTTTGGTCTGTAAGAGGTAGATTGACGGAGATTTATAAGTCTGCTATGTTGACCGTAGATGGCAGCACGTGGAAAATCCGCTCGGAAGTCGTCCTCACGGTCCCGAAGCGCCTCGCGTAACGGCTCTAAGCCATTGAAGGATAAGGGTTTGCAAAAGTCCGCGCGTGCGCGTGCCGCAGCGGTACATGCTCCTGATCCAGCCACCCTGCTGCAGCTTAAGATGTATGAAGAAGGGCTTAAGTTGGTGCAGGAACAGAAGTTCGCGAAGGCTAAGCTTTCGCTCGAACGGGTGCTGCCGGGTCCCAGTACGGAACTGGCGGACCGCGCGCGGGTGCATTTGCGCGGGGTCGAGCAGCGGCTGAGCCGCGTGCCTGCGCCTACGCCCAAGACTGCGGACGACCATTACACCCAGGGCGTGGCGATGATGAATCTGGGGCGCTGGGACGAAGCGCGAGAACACCTAGACCGCGCGCTGAAGGTTGCGCCGAAAGCCGATCACATTGTTTATGCCATGGCGGCGCTCGATTGCCTTACCGGCGAGGCCGAATCGGCCATGGAACGCTTGAAATTCGCGATCCAGTTGCGCCCAGAGAACCGCTATCACGCGCGCAACGATGAAGATTTCGCATTTCTGCAAGAAGATCCCCGATTTACCGAGCTGCTTTATCCCGAGCGTGAGGGTTCCGCAGGGTAGTTCTTCAAAGTGAAAAACCACCGTCAGAAAAGCGGGCGGCCCGTGCGAGTTGTGGCCCTCGGCGGAGGCACAGGCTTGTCCACGTTGCTCCGTGGACTAAAAGAATACGTTGCGCGACGGCGGGCGGAGCGGCGGCGCTTGCCGATCGCGGATCTGGCGGCGATTGTGACCGTCACCGACGACGGCGGTAGCAGCGGACGGCTGCGGCGCGAGCAGCGAGTGCTGCCGCCGGGCGATATCCGGAACTGTATGGTGGCGCTCTCGAAGGATGAGGCGCTGCTGAGCCATTTGTTTCAGTACCGCTTCAGCGGAGGCAAGGGGCTTGGCGGGCACAGCTTCGGGAATATTTTCCTTACGGCGCTGACGCACGTGACTGGAGATTTCCCCGAGGCGGTACGCTTATCGGGGCAAGTGCTGGCGATTCGCGGGCGCATTTATCCATCGACGGCACAGAATGTGACGCTCGAAGCCGAGTTGGAAGATGGCACCGTAGTGCGCGGCGAGACGAGGATTTCACGCTCGACGCGGGCAATTCACCGGATACGGTTGGTGCCGCCGAATGCGCGGCCGCTGGCGGAAGTTTTGCAGGCGCTGCGCGAGGCGGATTTGATTCTGGTCGGTCCGGGCTCGCTTTATACGAGCTTGATCCCGAATCTGCTTTTGAAGCAAGTTACGGAAGTTCTGGCACATTCGAAGGCTACGCGCGTTTACATTGCGAATCTGATGACGCAGCCGGGGGAAACCGACCGGTTCTCCGTGGCCGATCACGTGCGCGCGATCTACGAGCACACGCGTCCAGGACTATTCGACTGGGCGGTGGTGAATCGCACGCCGGTGCCTGCGCGCGTGCGACGGCGTTATGCGCGCAAGGGAGCGGAGCCGGTGCGGGGATCGTTGCATGAATTGCATCAGATGGGACTCGGCTGCGTTTACGGAGATTTGCTGCAGGATGGGAGCGTGGTGCGGCACGATCAGAACCGGTTGACACGGCTTATCCTCGATGAATTTGTGAAGCGCTCGCGGCACAGATAGAGACCTCGGTTGAAATCGACCGATTCGCTGTTTTCAAAATCCCCACGCGCGACTACGGCGTCCGCCTAGGCGGAGACACCCGTCCCTAAATCAAGAAAATGCAGATCCTTCATCCGCTTAGGCGGATTCACGATGACAGCTAAAAGGCTACTTCCGCAGGGTCACTGAACGGACACGCCTTCCTTGCACCGAAATTCGGGTGCTCGTATACTGGCGCGCGCTGTCGAATCGCGGCCTAAAGACGCATTCCGTCAGACCCCTTCGCGGAGGATTCCATGCCGACTCTCGTCAAGAATGAATTGAACGTCTACGAATGCGCGGAAGCGCGCTTCGAAGCGGCGGCGGCCAAGCTGGGCCTCGAAGAAGGTCTGTACAACTACCTGCGCTATCCCAACAAGGAAATCACGATTTACATTCCCGTGAGCATGGACGACGGGCGGCTGCAAGTGTTTACCGGCTATCGCGTGCAACATTCGCTGGTGCGCGGGCCGGGCAAAGGCGGAATCCGGTACGCGCCGGACGTGTCGCTGGACGAAGTGCGGGCGCTGGCTTCGTGGATGACCTGGAAATGCGCGGTGGTAAATATTCCGTTCGGCGGAGCGAAGGGCGGAATCATTTGCGATCCGACGAAAATGTCGATGCGGGAGATCGAACGCATGACGCGGCGCTACACGGCCGAACTTACGGACTGGATCGGGCCGGAAAGAGATGTGCCGGCGCCGGATTTGGGAACGAACGAGAGAGTGATGGCCTGGGTGATGGACACGTACTCGATGCACATGCGGCACACAGTGACGGCCGTAGTGACCGGCAAGCCACTCGATCTGGGCGGGTCGCGCGGACGGAAGGAGGCCACCGGGCGCGGCGTGCATTTCGTGTGCGACAAGGCCATCGAGAAATTGAAGATGAAGCGCGAGGATTGCCGCGTGGTGATTCAGGGATTCGGCAATGTGGGTTCGATGGCGGCGATGCTGTTGTCCGAGGCGGGCTATAAAATTACGGGCGTGTCGGATATTCATGGAGCGCTCTTCAACGAGAACGGCTTCGACATTCCGGCGCTGATTGATTGGGTGCATGTGAAGCACAAGCCGCTGCCCGAATTTCCCGGCGGCGGCGCGAAAATGTCGGGACAGGATTTGCTCTTCCAGCCATGCGAGATTTTGATTCCTGCCGCGATCGAAAATCAGATTACCAGCGCGAACGCACATCGGGTGCAGACGCGCATTCTCTGCGAGGGCGCAAACGGACCCACGACTCCTCCAGCGGACGAGATTCTGCGCGAGAAGAATGTGTTTATCATGCCCGACATTCTCGCGAATGCCGGCGGCGTGACCGTCAGCTATTTCGAATGGGTGCAGGACCGGCAGGGATTCTTCTGGCGCGAGAGCGAAGTGAACGAGCGGCTGAAGGATGTGATGGAGCGCAGCTTCGATGAAATCGTGCGCTACGCCGAATCGCACGGCGTCAACAATCGTATCGCCGCGTACATGGTGGCCATCGATCGCGTGGCCTTCGCGCTGAAGCTGCGCGGGCTGTACGCGTAGGGCATCTTCGAACAGTGCCGTTTTTCCTGCCGAGTCTATTTGATTTTTAGCGGGATACGTTTATGCCTAGCTGGGGTCGGCGCGTCTGCACGGAATGTGATCCTGCCGGCAGCGGGAGATGCTCCGCGTGCCAGGGTATGGGACGGGCGCTGGGCGCGATGTGTGTTGTTTGCCACGGGACTGGCCGCTGCGAGACCTGCGAAGGCTGCGGAGGCGCGGCGACATATTCCCTTTCGGATGTACTCCCAGATTCAGTGACACGATTGTTCCAACGTCTGCGGGATTGGGTGAGCCGACGTTCCCAGCGAGCCTCGGGCAAGCCGCGCTAACTGCGCGCTTGCAGCGTTGCACATTCCGCAGTAAGGCTCGGGCGCGGTGGTGTATCATGTCGCTCCATTCATGATTCCCGGCGAGCGGAAATTGATGAAATTCGAGGCCCATGCTTTCTGAATCGCTCACTCCCGGCGCGGTGAAGACGGAAGACGAGCACCGCCGCGACGTGTGCACGGCGGGGCGCTGGATTCGCGAGCGCGGTTACGTGCCCTCGACCGACGGCAACATCTCCGTGCGCCTCGATTCGCGCCGCATTCTTACTTCGCCGACGGGCATCAGCAAAGGAATGATGGAGCCCGACGATCTCGTGATCACCGATCTCGAGGGCAAGAAAATCAGCGGGCGGCGCAATCCCTCGTCGGAATTGCCGATGCATTTGCTGATTTACCGGCGGCGGCCGGACGTATTCGCGGTGTGCCACGCGCATCCACCGGTGGCGACGGGATATGCCGCGGCGGGCGTGGCGCTCGATCGCGCGCTGCTGAGCGAGTGCGTGATTGCACTGGGATCGATTCCCGTCGCGCGCTACGGCACTCCGGGAACTCCGGAGCTGACCGACGCGATCGAGCCACTGATCCAGCGTCATGACGCGATTCTGCTGGCGAATCACGGCGTAGTCACCTACGGACAGGATCTGCTGACGGCGTTTTTCCGCATGGAGACGACCGAGCACTTCGCGCGCGTTTCGCTCGTCACCGTGGTGCTCGGCAAACAAGTCTTGCTTTCCGCCGAAGATGTGGAAAAATTGCTCGCGGCGCGGGCGCGCTATGGGATTCAAGGCGCGCCGGCCGGCACCAGCCGTCCCGTCACCGCAGAGGCAGACGAGGCGGCTGTGACCGATCGCATCACGCTGAGCCGGCGGGAACTGGAAGCGCTGGTGGAAGACGCGGTGCGCAAAGACCGCATCCGGCGGTGAATTTTTCGAGGCGTCTCTGCGGAGGATGAAGAATGGGTGAAGCACTCGGAATGATCGAGACACGCGGCCTCGTGGCGATGATCGAAGCGTCGGACGCCATGGTCAAGGCGGCGAAGGTCACGCTCGTCGGATGGGAAAAGATCGGCTCGGGCTACGTTACGGCGATGGTGCGGGGCGACGTGGCGGCGGTGAAAGCCGCGACGGACGCGGGCGCAGCAGCCGCGCGGCGCGTGGGCGAGTTGATCGCCGTGCACGTGATTCCGCGGCCGCACCAGTCGCTCGAAGATGCGCTGCCCATCGGCAAGAGCGCGATGGCGGCGGCGAAGTAACTGGCGAAGTAGCCGTTCGGGCGACGCCGCGCGCGAGGTGCGAAATCCGGCGGCGGAGTTTCTTCGTTTTGCAGTAAAGGCAAATCCTCAGACAAGATGATTCTTGCCCGCATCGTCGGCACTGTGGTTTCCACTCGCAAAGATCCTCGCCTGGAAGGAAAAAAACTCCTCATCGTGAAACCGATCTCGCCAGAAGGCCGCGACGAGTCCGGCTATCTGATCGCCGTGGATGCGGTGGGCGCGGGCTACCGCGAGACCGTGCTAGTCGTCTCCGGCAGCTCCGCGCGCATGGCCGCAGAGTGTAAGGATCGCCCGGTGGACGCGGCGATCATAGGGATCGTGGACACGGTGAAGCTGGACGAGGCGCACGAAGCGGAGCTGGCTGCCGCGAGAAATAAGTAACGTGATCCTCGGTCGCGTCATCGGAAATGTCGTTTCTTCAGCGAAAGACCCGTCGCTAATTGGGCTCAAGCTGTTGATCGTGCAGCCGATCGGGCGCGATGGGCGCGCGAAGGGGCGGCCGGTGGTGGCGCTGGACTCTGTGGGCGCGGGTGCGGGCGAAATGGTGTATTGGTGCCGCGGGAAAGAGGCTAGCTTTCCGTTTCTTCCTGCCGAAGTGCCGACCGAGGCGACGATTGTGGGCATCGTGGATGAAGTGAATCTCGCCGACGCGGCGAGCCCCGCGAGGGAGTAGCTGAGCTTGCTGATCGGGCGCGTGATCGGCGACGTGGTGGCGACGCAAAAGGCGGCGTCGCACGTGGGGCGCAAAATCCTCGTCGTGCAGCCGCTGAACCTCGATGGTTCGGATCGCGGCGAGCCCGTGATCGCGCTCGATGCCGTGGACGCCGGCGAAGGTGATCGCGTGCTGCTCTCTACAGAAGGTTATTCGGCGATGACTGCTGTCGGCCGGCCCAACTCGCCCATCGATGCCGCTGTGGTTGGCGTCATCGACGAAATCGAGTTGAACGAAGACACACCCTGAGCAACTACCATTCAGAAAGTTGAATCAGAAAAAAGCAGCGAGCGGCATGGGATGTGCCGCTCGCTGTCGTCCTGTGGGTGCTTCGGGTTATTCCTGGACGAGGGCTGTGCGTGTCTTTCCGCCGAAACGGATTTCCTTTACGGTTCCGCTCTCGATAACCAGCGCGCTGGCATCCGCTTTCTGTTTTGCGTCCTGCCACTGAACGGAAACTTCCGCGACTACTTTTCCGTCGGACACGACCTGAACTTTCGTATCGTCGGCGACAAACCAATAGCTCCCGGCCTTCAATTGCTTTCCGCCGAGCGTCACCGCATTGACGATGGAGATCTGGGCTTTCATGGTGGATTTCAGTTCCCGGGCCCCAGCAGTAACGGCAAGGGCTGGAAGGAGCATCGCCACAATTACTGCCACCGCGGCGATTTGCGCAATACGACGATGTGACATCTTTGGTTCTCCTTTGTTTTAGCCCCAGTCCCCCAGTTAGACGGTTGAGTGGACGCCAGGAAAGCAAACGATGTTTTTTCTGGCGCAAATTTTTTATGCGTTGATAAAACCGTAATTCCCGAATCCGAACACACCCGTTCCGCAAGCGGACAATCGTGAAATCGCCCCAGATCCACGAAGTGGTGCGTCACATGGGATTACGCGGAAGGCGCGGAAAATGTTTCGTTAAAATTGTGCGAGAGTGCTGCACCAATTTGAGACGCCGCGCGCAGATTTGACACGTCTACAACGCTAATCAATAATCGCTGCTACATGATTGGACAGCTTCGCGGAAAACTGACCGAGCGCCGGCCGAACCAGGTGATGGTGGATGTCGGCGGTGTGGGGTATTTGGTGCAGATTCCGCTCTCCACGTTTTCGGTGCTGGGCGCGGCGAATTCCGACGTGACGCTGATGATTTATACGCACGTGCGCGAAGATCAGCTGTGCCTCTATGGATTTTTGACCTCACGTGAAAAGCAGACGTTTGAATTGCTGATTTCCGTGAGCGGCGTCGGTCCTTCACTGGCGTTGAAAATTCTTTCCGGAATGCAAATCAGCGAGCTTCTGCCGGCAATTCGCAGCAGCGATCTGGCGCTGCTCGAGCGGATTCCTGGGATTGGGCGCAAGACGGCGGAGCGAATTGTGGTCGAGTTGCGGGACAAAGCTGCGGCGCTCGAGCCTGCTGAGTCGGGAAAGCCGGCGGCGCGTTCACCTCTGGAATCGGATGTGGCGTCGGCGCTGCTGAATCTGGGCTATGAGGCGCGCGCCGTCGAGCGCACGCTTGAGCAAATTCGCAAGAATGGCGCAACTGAGAATGATTTCAACGCGCTGCTTCGCGCGGCGTTGCAGCAACTCGGCGGCGCGAAGATGCAGAGGAGCGCTCACGCAGGCCACGGCGAGTGACCTGGCGAAATTTTGCGGAGACGCCGGTGATACAGCTGGTCTGGGAATTTGTGGCGCGCGAGGACAAGATCGCGGAATTCGAGCGGCATTATTCGAGTGAGGGAAGCTGGGCGCAGCTCTTTCGGCAGAGCGCCGGATTTCGAGGCACGGCGCTGCTCCGCGATACGAAGGAACGCCACCGCTATCTGACGGTGGATTCATGGGACAGCCTGGAGGCGCATCGCGCCATGCGGGAGCGGTTTGCTCGCGAGCACGAAGAGCTGGACCGCCGGTGCGAAGAATTCACGGAACGGGAGACAAATCTCGGCGCTTTCGAGGTAAAGTGAAACGCACATGGAGCTGAGCGACACTCGCCACCGGCTGGTATCGGGACGCGCCTTCGAGGAAGACGCGCGCATCGAGGCCAGCGTGCGCCCGAAGCGGCTCGATGATTACATCGGGCAGACGCGCGTGAAGGAGAATTTGTCGATCGCGGTCGAGGCTGCGCGCACGCGCAAAGAGGCGCTCGATCACGTGCTGTTGTATGGTCCGCCGGGACTGGGCAAGACCACGCTGGCGCAGATTTTGGCGAACGAGATGGGCGTGGCGATAAAAGTCAGTTCGGGGCCGCTGCTCGAGAAGAAAGGCGACTTGACCGCGGTGCTGACGTCGCTCGAGAAGAGCGATTTCTTTTTCCTCGATGAGATTCACCGGCTGCAACCGGCGCTCGAAGAAATTCTCTATCCCGCGATGGAGGATTTCCGTATCGACCTGGTGATCGGCCAGGGCCCCGGCGCGCGGATTCATCCCTATCAGCTCAATCGCTTCACGCTGGTGGGCGCGACGACGCGCGCGGGCTTGCTGATGGCGCCGCTGCGCTCGCGCTTCGGAATCGTGCACCGGCTCGATTTCTACACGCCGGAGGATTTGTTTCTGATCGTGAAGCGCTCGGCAAAGATCCTGGGCATACAAACCGACGATGCCGGCGCCGAAGAAATCGCGCGGCGCAGCCGCGGGACACCGCGCGTTGCGAATCGCCTGCTGCGCCGCGTGCGTGATTTTGCCGAAGTGCGCGCTGCCGGACATATCGACCGCGGAGTGGCCCAGGAGGCGCTGGCCATGCTCGGCGTGGACGAGCACGGGCTCGATGAAGTTGACCGCAATCTGTTGCTCACTATTATTCAGAAATATTCGGGCGGGCCGGTGGGACTGAACACGATTGCGGCATCGCTGAGCGAAGAAGAAGATGCCATCGAGGAAATTTACGAGCCGTATTTGATGCAGCTAGGCCTGCTCGACCGCACGCAGCGCGGCCGCGTCGCCACAGCTTTAGCGTATAAACATTTCGGCATGGATGAGCCCCGCCGCCAGGCGGCGATGTTTTAGCTTCAGCAGCGCCGGCGTCCCTGCCGGCATCTTACGAGCAAACCGCACGCCAACTCTGAAGATCTAGCGCGGAGCAACCCGTAATTCTCATTCGTTCCGCGAAGTAGGTCCGCGCACGACCGCAGCCCTCGCCGACGTTTATAGTCGTAAGATGCCGACAGGGACGCCGTCGCTACCGAGCGAGAAATTCTTGAATTGCTTCGCGCACCTCTCGCGCGCGAATGAACGCCGCGAAATGACTGCCCTGTTCCAGCGCAATTAAACGCGCGCCGGAGATTTTGCTCGCGGCGAATTCGGCGTGCGCGAACGGCACCACTTCGTCGGCGTTGCCGTGAAAGATTAGCGTGGGCTGTTGAATGCGCTCGAGAGGATACGCATCGAGCGTCGACAGATAGTCGCCATCATTCATCACGCCTTCGAACCGGGGCTTCACCGGCACCGAGGTGGCCATCAGCCGCAACGCATCGCGGCGGCCAAGGGCGGGCGTGCGCGAAGACCGTTCGAACCAGCTGAACGCGAATCGCGAGACTGGCGCTGAAAACCGGCTATAGAGCAGCGAGACGAGCCAGTTCACCGTGTTCGAACTGACGAGGCGCGGCCATTGCGACGCAAGCACCGCCCGCCGCGGAAGCGTCAGCCGCTGCGTCACTGCGCAAATCAGCACGATCGCCGTGCAGCGCTGCGGATGGCGCAGCGCGAATTGCAGCGCGGGCGGGCCACCGCCGGAAATGCCGATGATCGGAACGCGATCGATGGCCAGAGAATCGAGAAGCGCAGCAAAGGCGTCGGCCTGCTGTTCCGGTTTCGCACCGACGGCGAGCGGAGTCCGCAGATAGCCCGGCCGGGATACGGCGATGGGCCGGAATTGCGGCGGCAGAATCAACTCGGCCGCGACCATTCCTTGATCGAAACCTCCAAGAGTGCCGTGCGAGATCAGCACGGGAGATCCGGCCGACGTCGTCGCGTATTCGATTTCGCCGCAGCGCGTCTTCGCGATACGGCTCGCGGCACGCAATCCGGCGAGCGTGCGCGCATTCCACCGCGCGCCGAGATGCCGCAGCCATATCGCGGCCATAATCGCGGCGCTGCAAGCGACAACAATCCAAATAGCCAGATTCAAGCGCATCGCCCCTGAACGCTCTTCGCCAGCTCCCAACTCCTACGGTATCATCGCTGCGCCACGGCGCGGCAGCCGGCGCACACCAAACTCACCTCATGAAGAAAGCCTACCTCTCGCTCGGCTCAAATCTCGGCGATCGCGAAAATAATCTCACGCGCGCGGTGGAAGAGCTGGAAGAACGCGAAGTGAAAATTCTGCAGCGCTCTGCCATCTACGAAACCGAGCCGGTGGAAATTCGCGAGCAGGGCTGGTTCCTGAATTGCGCCCTCGAAGCGGAAACCGAGCTAATGCCGCAGCAATTGATGAACGTGCTGCTCGATATCGAACGCGAGCTTGGCCGCCGCCGGCGAATCAAATACGGGCCGCGAGTGATCGACCTCGATATTCTCCTGCTCGGATCGAGCATCGTGAAGACGCCCGAACTGGTGATCCCCCATCCGCGAATGACGGAGCGGCGCTTCGTACTCGTCCCGCTCGCGGAAATTGCCGCCCAGGCGCAGCATCCCGTGCTGCACCGGACGATCGCCGAACTTCTCGCGGAATGCCCCGATCAAAGCGAAGTGCGCCGGTGGGTTCCGCCGGGTGCGTGATTCCCGGCGAAACCCACGGCGCGGTGCGCGCGAGGGACTACGTCGCACCAGACAACATCAGGCACGATCAACCGTTGCGAAGCACTTTCATCCAATGCAGCGTCAGAGTTGACGGCGCAAGCGCTTCCAGTTCGATTTCCGCGTAGTGCCCCTGCGCGACTTCGCGCCAGGTGTAAACACCGGGCTCGGAATCCTCGCGCACGTGCCCCTTCAAGCGATCGAGAAACGACCGCGCATCTTCGAGCGATGCTTTCTCAACAGTCGCCGGCCGCGCCAGCGCTTCGACCACGTAGCTGCGCAACAATTTCGGCCAATACGCCTGAAAGAGCTGCTGCGAAGCGAAGATGTCGCTCCAGGCGACTTCCCCGCCATACGCGACCACAACGCCGACCACCGACTCGCCTTTCAATCCGGACGTAGCGCTCGCGAATTTTCGCTCCAGCTCGTCGGCGAACGTGTCCACGTCGCGTCCGATTTGCTGCGACTGATAAATCTTGCGATACGACTGACTGGGCGCCTCGCGCGATATTACGCCGCCGACAGCGTTGGCGGAAATGCGCGGTGCCGGCGCCGCTTCGACTTGAACTGTCGTTGCGGAGCTCCCCACGCCGGCCGCGCCGCTGGCCGGCGGGGCCGCTGTGCGCGAAGCTTGATTCGAAGTTGTGCCAGAGCGCACCGCGGCCCAGACTTTGGTTTGGTCAGCGTCCACTGCCGCCTTCTCGCGCACGCTCGGATGCACCATCGTATTCGCAGCAGCAAATTTCGCCGAGCCGCCAGTCCATCGCCCCTGCTCGACGCAGAAGACGTCCAACGGCAAAGGCGCGCCGCCGACGGGCACGATGCGGTCCTTGCCCACGATGCGATCCTGCTTGCCGCCAGAAACAATCTCGCCCGCGAGCAAAATCACCGGCTTCTTGCCGCGATTGATCAGCACAAGCCGGTTGACTTCGGCGCTGCCTCCCTGCTGCGGCGCAGGAAGCGCTTCGCCATCGCGCGAGCGGCGCAAATAATCGCTGCTGCCATGCTCGGTTACCAGCACATCGCCGGAAGCCAATCCTTCATCGAGAGTTTCAAATGGCCCGGTATCCGCATCCGCTTTCGACAGCACTGGAAACACCGTCAAATTCTCATAACGCACCGGCTCGCCAAGGCTCCAGCCGCCCGGCGCTCCGCTCTTGCCCGTACCTCCGCCTTCTCCCCCTGCATCCCCACTTGAAATCGCCGGCGTCACGGAGGCATAAAGCAGTGACATGGCCCCAAGCGCCGCTACAGCCCAATCAAATCTCTTCCCGAATATCATGTGCTTCCTCCCTCGCGACGGTCGCTGAGAGCTGGGCCGACCGCCTTCGCTACGGAGAACGCGCAGCCACGCATTTCTTGCAGCACTTCACGCCTGCCGGGCGCCTGTTCGGGTTCGGTTACCGCCTGTTCAGGCAAAAGCACTCCCGTTCAACGCATCAATTGGTGTAGATTGGTAGTTCCGTTCTCCCCCGGGGGAGTCTGCCTGGGAGAGTCGCGAGGGCTCTTTCCGTGAATCCAACGAAGCCAGCAGCCGCCACGGCGCCGGAAGAAACTCCCACGGGCGTTCGGGATTCCCTCAGCATCACCGACAACCGCACCGGCCGGAAATACGAACTCCCGATCAAAAACGACACCATTCGCGCCATGGACCTTCGCCAGATCAAGGTGAAGGACAGCGATTTCGGGATGATCAGCTACGATCCCGCCTTCACCAACACAGCCTCGTGCATCAGCCGTATTACTTACATCGATGGCGACAAGGGCATCCTCGAATATCGCGGCTATCCCATCGAAGAACTGGCGGAGAAGAGCACGTATCTCGAGACATCCTACCTGATTCTTTACGGCGAGCTACCTACGCGGGCACAACTCGAGGACTGGACCTACCACGTCACGCATCACACGTTCATTCACGAGAGCATTAAGAAATTCCTCGACGGCTTCCATTACGATGCTCATCCGATGGGCATGTTGATCTCGACAGTCGCGGCGCTCTCTACTTTCTATCCGGACGCCAAAGACATCTTCAATCCCGATTCACGCCGGAAACAAACCTATCGCCTGATCGGCAAGATGCCTACGCTTTCAGCTTTCGCCTACCGCCATAGCCTGGGCATGCCGTACGCGTATCCGGATAACGAGCTGAGTTACGCCGCCAATTTCCTGAACATGCTCTTCCGCACGACGGAATTGAAATACCACGCCAATCCCACGCTCGAACGCGCGCTCGACATTCTTTTCATTCTCCACGCCGAGCACGAGCAGAATTGCTCGTCCACGGCGATGCGCGGCGTCGGCAGCTCACATGTCGATCCCTATTCCGCGATCGCTGCAGCCACCGCCGCGCTTTATGGCCCGCTGCACGGCGGCGCGAACGAAGCCGTGCTGCGCATGCTCGTAGATATCGGCTCGGTGGATAAAGTGCCGGCCTACGTCAAAAGTGTGAAAGCGGGCGAGCGCAAACTAATGGGCTTCGGCCACCGCGTTTACAAGAATTACGACCCGCGCGCGCGCATCGTCAAGCACATCGCCTACGAAGTCTTCGACGTCATGGGCCGCAATCCCATGATAGATATCGCGCTCGAAGTCGAGCGCATCGCCCTCGACGATGATTACTTCATTTCTCGCCGTCTCTATCCCAACGTGGACTTCTATACCGGCCTCATCTACCAATCCATGGGCTTCCCGGTGACCATGTTCCCGGTGCTTTTCGCCATCCCGCGCACCGCCGGCTGGATTGCGCAATGGGAAGAGATGCTTCTCGATGCTGAGCAAAAGATTTCCCGCCCGCGCCAGGTCTATCTCGGCGCCGGCAAACGCGGCTACATTCCCATCGAGAAACGCGCCTGATTCGCGATTCGCATCTCCAGCCCCGCAGTCCCGTAAGTGCCTTTCCATCTAGCTCGTTGCGCGGCGTTATGGGTATCCCAGGACTCACCCAGCAAGTCCGCCTCTCAAATCGGTTGCAAGTCGCCGAAAACTCTGGCAAAACAGCCTGCACCCCCGGGCGGAGGCCCTAAAAATGCAGATTGCTACGCGGCGGCAAGGCGATATCTCGATCGTGGATGTCACCGGGGATATTACGCTCTATCACTCACCGGACCTCCGCAAGACGCTGCTGGACTTGATCAAGACGCAGCATATTCCGTACGTGATTGTGAATCTCACGGCGGTGAAATATATCGACAGCGCCGGTGTCGCATCCTTGATCGAGGGTTTGAAAGCGGCGCGGGACATGAAGAGCCGCTTCTCACTCTTTGGCCTGAGCCGGGTGGCGCGTGAAGTTCTCGAACTGACGCGCTTGCTGAAAGTATTCGAAGTGTACGAGAGCGAATCGCAGGCAATCGAGAGCACGCCGCCGGCGAATCCCTGAAAGATGGGAGAGGCCGGAATCGGCCGGGAATCTCCACAGCGATGGCGATCACAGACACCGTTGGGCGCGGAACAATTGATACCCTCGCGTACGTCGGGCAACTGGCGCGCCTGATCGCTCGCGCCACGGTCGCCGTCTTCACCAAGACGCAGGGCCAGGGCGCACGATATCGCCGCGCGCTGCATCAGGCCATGGCCGTGGGCATCGAAGCTCTCCCGATCATTTCGCTGATTACCTTTTTCGTTGGAATAATTCTCGCACTGCAATCCGCGCACGAGCTCAAGCGATTCGGCGCCATGGAATTTGTGCCCAACGCTGTCGCCCTTTCTCTCACGCGCGAGCTGGGTCCCCTGATGACCGCCATCATCGTCATCGGCCGCTCGGGCTCGGCCTTCGCCGCGGAAATCGGAACCATGAAAGTGAGCGAGGAGATTGACGCCCTGGAAACCATGGCGCTCGATCCCGTGCGCTTCCTGGTCGCTCCCAAGCTCGTCGCCATGCTCATCATGATGCCTTGCCTGACTATGTGGGCGGATTTCATGGGCATCGTGGGCGGAGCCACGTTCGGCATCCTGGGCGCCGGATTCACGTTCGGGTCTTACTTCCGCGCCACGCTCGACGCGCTCTTGAAAGAGGACATCGTCACGGGCTTGATCAAGGCCTTCATGTTCGGCCTGGTGATCACGGCGGTGGGCTGCCAGGAGGGTTTCCTCACCGGCCTGGGCTCCGAGCAAGTCGGCCGTTCGACGACTACGGCCGTGGTCAAATCCATTTTCCTGGTTATCGTGGTTGACTTAGCGTTTACGGCGCTGTTTTATTTCACTTCGCCGTCTTAAATTTACCGGTATCATTTTTGGGACCGAGCCATGACGCCCAGCTCAGAAGCTCCGACTCAAGCCCGCGGCTCTGCGATATCCGTCCGCGACCTGCGCGTAGCCTATGGCGAGCGCGAAATTCTGCACGGAATCAGCTTCGATGTGTGCGCCGGGGAAACTCTGGTCATTCTCGGCGGCTCCGGATCCGGTAAGAGCACGCTGCTGCGCACGCTCGTCGGCCTCGAACGCCCCACCAGCGGCGAAATCTGGCTCGGCGGCAAGAACATGGCCACCATCACGCCGAAGGAACTCAACGACTTGCGCAAGACGATCGGCATGTCTTTTCAGGGCTCCGCGCTGTTTGGCTCGATGACCGTAGGCGAAAATGTCTCGCTGCCACTCCGCGAGCACAGCCCTCTCGATGCCTCCACCATCGAAATCATGGTGCGCCTGAAGCTCGATCAGGTGGGTCTCGCCGGTTACGAAAACTACATGCCCGCGCAATTGAGCGGCGGGATGAAGAAACGCGCCGCCGTCGCTCGCGCTATGTCCATGGATCCGCAAATTCTTTTTTTTGACGAGCCGTCGGCCGGACTCGATCCCATCATCGCCGCTGGAATTGACGAGCTGATCTTGAAGCTGAAAAAAGCGTTCGGGATGACCTGCGTGGTGGTCACGCATGAACTGCCGAGCGCGTTCCTGATCGGCGACCGCATGATTCTGCTCGACCGCGGCGTGATCGTCGCCAATGGAACGAAAGAAGAGATCCAGTCGAGCACGCAGCCGCGCGTTCGCCAGTTTCTCGATCGCATTGCCGAGCCGGAACTCGAGGACGAATTGAGCTATCTGCAAATGCTCATCGGCGATGAATCGGTGGTAAGGAAATAGCGCGGAATCGGAAAAGAGGACGAAGCGGACGGACGTGATATACTCCCGCCTTTCCGCGACGTTTTGAAAGCGAATAGCGGCGAATTTTAAAGGCTGAGGTCAAAGCAGGGATGGACTCCAAGCGCGAACAGGCATTCGTCGGAACTTTCGTGATCGTGGCGATCGCGATCCTGCTGTTTACGCTCTTTTACATCTCCGGATCTTTCCGCAGCAGCGGAAATCTCTACCGCGCCTATTTCAAGAATGCCGGCGGGCTTCAAGAAGGCGCGCAGGTGCGTTACGCCGGCGGTCCTCCGATCGGCCGCATCACCAGCGTCGTGCCCGACCCAACAAATCCGGCGCAGATGAAAGTCGAATTCCGTGTCGAGCCGAACGTGCCGGTGAAGACAGACAGCACGGTGAAAATTTCCAGCTTGAGCGCGCTCGGCGAGAATTTCCTCGGAATTGTGCCGGGCACTCCGTCCGCCTCCATGGCCCCGAACGGCTCCACTCTTCAGACCGGCGCCTACACCAGTCTGGACGATCTCGAAGCCACCATCGGCGACCTCGGCCCGAAAGCCACGGAACTGATACAGAATTTGAACGGCCGCGTCACCGCGTTACAGACCACCATCGACCGCGTCAATGATTTGCTCAATGATGAGAACCGTAAGAACATCGCCGGTGTAATGCGCCAGGCCAACCACATGCTGGAAGAGGATCGCGAGCCTCTGCGCTCCACTCTGAACCACATGAACGACGTGACCGCGAAGCTCTCTCCGATGCTGGATGATTTCAAGAAAACCATGGCCAAGGCCGACGATGCCATCACCGACGCGGACAAAATGATCAAGGATAATAGCCAGCCGCTTCACGATACGCTGATGAAAGCGCACGAAGCTTTGACCTCGATGGCTTCCCTGACCGATCAACTGGACCGCACTCTCAACGTCAACAGTGGGAACCTCGACGAGATCATCGAAAATTTCCGTCAAGTCAGCGAGAACATGAAGGAATTTACGGAGACAATCAAGACGCGGCCCTATACTCTGATACGCAGCTCAGAGCCGAAGCCGCGTAAGCCAGGCGAGGCACCCCCGCCATGAGATTTTTTGCTCCTTGCTCTAAACCGGACGCGCGACCCCGCGCCTCCGCATCTTCTGTGAGCAGCGCAGCGCTGGCTCTCGCCTTTTGTGTGCTGCTTGCGAACTGTGGCTCGGCGAGGCCCGTGAGCTACTACAGGCTGGAGGCCATGCCTGCGGCTGCTCCGCAATCGTCCACCGTGTATCCCGTCACTATCGTTGTGGGCCACATCACCGCGCCTCTTCTCTATCGCGACGATCGCATTGTTTACAGTAACGGCCAGGTGGAACTTGGCGCGGACTACTTCCATCGCTGGGCCGAAGCTCCCACCGAAATGCTCGAGTCCATGCTGCTTCAGGACCTGCGCGCCTCGGGCCAGTTTCGCGCCGTGCAGCGCCTCGGCAGCAGCGCCAAGGGCGACTACGTGCTTCGCGGCCACCTTTCGGCCTTTAACGAAGTCGACACCGGAGGCGCCGCGGCGCAGTTTGCCATTGAGTTCGAGTTGTTCCAACCGAAAACCGGCTCAGTCGTCTGGACATTTCCCTACTCGCACGATGAGCCCGCCAACGGCAAGAATATGTCCGACGTGGTGCTGGCGCTGCAGTCCAACGTCCGTACCGGTTTGCAACAGGCCACCAGCTCGCTCACTCAATATTTCGCGAGCCATCCGGCACAGTAACTGCTCTTAGTTTTCTCGAAGCATCGCAACCGAACGCTTCCGCACTCTCCACAGCACCGCTTCTCTCAAGTCGCCGGTCTTCCTGCCGATATTCCTCCCGCATGGCCTGTGCTGTCGCCAGGCAAAGGCGCAAGTGTATTTGAACGAGTGCGTCTCACCGCTTCGCATCGCTTCACGCGCGCGGTCTAGATTCGGGGGAATTCAGGTGCAATTCCTGAAATGGCTCTTCTCTTCCGGCGATTTCATGCCCCACGGTTATTGCTACCAGTGGAACGCCGGACTCGTCTGGCTACATCTAGTCTCCGACGCCCTCATTTTTGCCGCCTACATGACCATTCCCGTCACACTGTTGCGCGTGGTGCGGCGCCGCAATGACTTGCCTTTCAGTTGGGCGTTTGTCTGTTTCGGCGTTTTCATCGTGGCCTGTGGCTTCACCCACGCCATGGAAGTCTGGAACCTCTGGCACGCTGCCTACTGGCTGGCCGGCGCTATCAAAGGCGTAACCGCCGCCGCCTCGATTGGAACCGCCATTCTCTTGGTCCGGCTGGCTCCGGTCGCTATCGCAATGCCGAGCTTGTCTGATCTGCGGCAAGCCAACGAAGCGATGTCGCGTCAAGCGGCCGAGATCTCTGCGCAGGAAGCCAAGTTCCGCGGCTTCCTAGAGTCCGCGCCCGACGCCATGGTCATCGCCGATGCGAATGGCCGCATTCTCATCGTCAACGCGGAAACCGAAAACCTCTTCCGCTACCACCGCGAAGAGTTGATGGGACAGGCCGTCGAAATCCTGGTGCCTCAACGCTTCCGCGACGTTCACCCTTCTCACCGCGCCGATTACTCGGTTCATCCACGCGCGCGCTCCATGGGCGCTGGACTGGAACTTTACGGCTTGCGCCGGGACGGCACCGAATTCCCGGTCGAAATCAGTTTGAGCCCTATCGAAAACCCGGATGGAATTCTCGTCGCCAGCGCCATCCGCGATGTCACCGAGCAGAAAAACACGCAGCAACTTCTCCGCGCCGCCAACGCTGAACTGGAAACGCGCGTGGCCGAACGGACCGCCAATCTCGAAGCCGCGAAGCAGGAACTCGAAAAAGTGGTCGCACAGCAGGAGCGCGCCGAAGAGGAAGTCCGCCGGCTCAATCAGGATCTCGAGAACAGAGTTCGTCTGCGGACCTCCGAGCTGCAGTCCGCCATTCAAGAACTCGCCCTCGAAATGGCCCAGCGCAACCGCGCCGAAAGAGCTCTCAATGAGCACGCCGCCAAGCTGCGCGATCAGGCCGCACTTCTCGAGCTCGCCGACGATGCCATTCTCGTCCGCGATATGGCTGGCCGCGTTACCTACTGGAATCATGGCGCCGAGCAGCTCTACGGCTGGTCCCGCGAGGAAGCCCACGGCCGGATTAAGCAGGAGCTCCTCTCCACTAAGTATCCCAAGAGTTTTGACGACCTGCAGGCCGACCTATTGCGCGAAGGCAAGTGGGAAGGTGAGCTTGTGCACCGTCAAAAGGACGGAAACTGGATCACTGTAGCCTCTCACTGGTCGCTGCAACGCGATGAGCAAGGCGCGCCCGTGGCCATCCTCGAAATCAACAATGACATAACCGCGCGCAAGAAGGCCGAGGCTCTTGCCCACGAGACCGAAGAAAATGTTCGCCGCCTCAATCAGGATCTCATCTGGCGCACCGCCGAACTCGAGGCCTCGAATCGCGAGCTCGAGTCATTCAGCTACTCGGTCTCCCACGATTTGCGCGCTCCTCTGCGTCATATCGATGGCTTCGCGCGCATTCTCATCGAAGAGCACGGCGAACGCCTCGGGCCCGACGCCATGCGTTACGTCCAGAAAGTCGTCGACGGCGCCGCGCAAATGGGCCGCCTCGTCGAAGATCTCCTCGATCTCGCCCGCGTCGGCCGCATGGGCCCCAAACGCGAGAACGTGGATCTCAACGAACTTCTGCATCGCATCGCAGCCGAGCTCTCCGCGGAACTCGACACCCGCAAGGTTTCCTGGCAAATCCAACTTTTGCCCATCACCAATTGTGACAGCGGCCTCATGCGCATCGTCTTCACAAATCTTCTTGCCAACGCGCTGAAATTCACGCGCCATTCCGAAATCGCAAGAATTGAAGTCGCCACCGCTGTCGCCGCTGGAGAGGACGCAATCTTCGTCCGCGATAATGGTGTGGGCTTCGACCCCCAATATGCCGATAAGCTGTTCGGTGTTTTTCAGCGCCTCCACCGCGCCGACGAATTCGAAGGCACAGGAATTGGCCTGGCCACGGTGCAGCGCATCATTCGCAATCACGGAGGCCGTATCTGGGCAGATTCGCAGCCCGGCCAGGGCGCCACATTCTATTTCACTCTGGGCTCCCCCCGAGTGTCCGAACGCGCCGAGGAATCTCAATGCGAGGTCAGAAATGCCTGAGTCCAACGTTGTAGAAATTTTGCTGGTCGAAGACAATCCGCGCGATGCTGAGCTGACTCTGCATGTCCTGAATCACAAGGACGCTGCCCGCTCCGTCCATACCGTCCGGGACGGCGAGGAAGCCCTCGACTTTCTCTTCTGCCGCGGCACATACTCCGGCCGCACCTTTGAATCGCCGCCGCGCCTCGTTCTCCTCGACGTCAAACTCCCGAAAGTGAATGGCCTCGAGGTTCTTCAAAAAGTCAAAGAGGATCCGCGCACCCGCGCCATCCCCGTCGTCATACTTACTTCGTCGCGCGAAGAGCGGGATCTCGTCGCCGCTTATCAACATGGCGCCAATAGCTACATTCAAAAGCCTCTCGAGTTCACCGATTTCCGCGAGACAGCCAAGCACCTGGGGCTTTACTGGTTGAGCGTCAATATCGCGCCGCCCGCGCGCGCATTCTGTTTCGACTGAGGAAGAAAATGTCTCAGACTCTCCCGGAGACGGCCGCCTTGGTACCGGCCACACCGCCCATCCGGGTTCTCATTGTCGAGCACGATCAGGACGACATCGAGCTATGCCTGCGCGAGCTGAAACGCGACGGCCTCTCGATCGATCCGAAATTTGCCGGCACGCGCTCCGAATTCGCGGCCGCCGCTCGCGACGGCAGTTACGACATCATCCTTACCGACTATCGCCTTCCCAATTGGACGGGCATCGACGTCTTGAATCTCGCGCGTGAACTCGGCCTCGACATTCCCTTGATTCTCGTCACCGGCACGCTCGGCGAAGAGCTGGCCGTCGAGTGCATCAAGCGCGGCATCAATGATTACGTCCTCAAGTATCAACTCGCCCGCCTAGGCCTCGCAATCCGCAGATCGCTCGAAGAAAAGGCGCTGCGCGAAGGACAGGCCCGCGCCCAGAAAGCTCTTTACGAGAGCGAAATTCACTATCGCTCTCTCATCGAAAATGCTCCCGAAGCCATCGTCGTCTTGGACACCGAAAGGCGCGCTTTCGTCGACGCCAATCACCGCGCCGAAGTTCTATTCGGACGCTCCCGCGCGGATCTGTTGCGTTGCGAACCCGCAGCGCTGAGCCCCGAACAACAGCCGGACGGCCGCTCGTCCTTCGAAGCCGCTCGTGCCTATACCCAGCGCGCATTAAGAGGCGAAACTCTTCACTTTGAATGGGTCCACAGAAATGCGAACGGCGAAGACATTCCCTGCGAAGTTTTTCTCTCCTCAATCCCTCTCGGCACAAGGCGTCTCGTCCGCGGAAGCATCGTGGACATCACCGAACGAAAGCGCGCCGAAGCCGCTCTCCGCGACAGCGAAGCCCGCTACCGCAGTCTCTTCGAATCCGCCATGTACGGCGTCTATCGCACCACTCTCGAAGGCGAAATCCTCGACGTCAATCCCGCTCTCGTCGCCATGCTCGGCTACAACTCAGTGGAAGAAGTTCTCGCTCAAGGTCAAACCGAGAATTTCTATCGTGATCCCGTCGAGCGCCATCGCCTGGCCGGCCAGCTCATGCGCGACGGCAAGGTCGACGCCATTGCCGATTGGGTGCGCAAGGACGGCCGAATCATCAAAGTCCGCATCGTCGCCCGCCGCGTCCACGAATCGCACTCCTCCTACGAGCGCAATCAAATCGTCGTCGAGGACGTCACCGAACACCTCGCTCTCGAAAAGCAGCTCCGCCAGGCCCAGAAATTCGAAGCTTTCGGCCAGCTCGCCGGCGGCATCGCTCACGACTTCAACAACATGATCGGCGCCATCCTCGGCTGGGCCGAGCTGGGTCTCGACGAGACTCCCGCCGAAGCCACGCTCCACACGCGCTTCGAAAAAATCCGCCTGCAGGCCGAACGCGCCGCATCCCTCACGCGCCAGCTCCTCGCCTTCGCCCGCCGCCAAGCCATCGAGCCGCGTCACATTAATCTGAATCACGCCGTTACCGAAACTCTCAGCCTTCTCGAAAAAGTCATCGGCAGCAACATCGACGTCAAGCGCGATCTCGCTCCCGATCTTGCCATGGTCCGCGCCGATCCAGCCCAAATCGAGCAAGTGCTCATGAATCTTTGTCTCAACGCGCGCGACGCCATGCCCAGTGGCGGTGAATTGCGCGTCCAAACGCGCAACGTCGAATTCGAAGCGGCGTTCTGCCGCCAGAATCCGCACGTTCATCCCGGCCCCCAGATCCTTCTCTCGGTTTCCGACAATGGCCAGGGAATGGATTCCACTACCCTCGACCGCATCTTCGAGCCTTTCTTCACCACCAAAGGGCCGTCGAAAGGCACAGGTCTCGGACTCGCCACGGTTTACGGCGTCACCAAGCAGCATGGCGGCGTGGTCTTCGTTGATAGTGAACTGGGGAAGGGCACCTGTTTCCGCGTTTACCTTCCCGCAGCGGAAGGCGCTCTCGAAATCCCCCGGCAGCCGGTAGCCGCCGAGCCCGTCCGCGGCGGCACGGAGACGATTCTCGTCGCAGAAGACCACGAGGGTCTTCGCCAGCTCTCCATCGAAACGCTCTCCTCACTCGGCTATAGCGTTTTGCCCGTCGCGGACGGCGAAGCGGCCGTCGAGCTCTACGCCGCGCGCGTCAATTCCATTGATCTCGTAGTTCTCGATGTCATGCTTCCGAAATTAACCGGCCCCGATGCACACGCGCGCATGTGCACTCGGAACGGCGGCCCGCCCGTCATTTTCGTCACCGGCTATACCGCCGAAGCTGATTTCGAGTGCAAAATTCAAGCCGGCGCTTTCAACGTACTCCACAAGCCGTTTTCACCACGCGAGCTGGCCCGCAAAGTCCGCGACATGCTCGATCAATCCCGCGCGCAAATGAGCAGCCAACAATCGGGTTGACACTGCCTCGCGACCATGCTATTCCCCCTCTATTACTGCCCCGGCCGCTCCGCCGGGGCCGGATCCCCGGGAGACAGAGACCCAGTTTCGAAAGGGATCCACCAGCAACACCCCACCCCGGGAGGTGGCTGCCTCACGGCACTCACCTCCCATTTTCTTTTCTACGCACACCACAATCCGTCGATCCGCATGCACCCGAAACGATTCGGTAAAGGTGCACCAATCTGAACCAGCGAGAAATTTCACGCACCCCG
Organism: uncultured Acidobacteriota bacterium; assembly: GCA_963841235.1. GTDB lineage: Bacteria > Acidobacteriota > Terriglobia > Acidiferrales > UBA7541 > Palsa-147. The sequence continues at coordinate 63,063 of CAWJBU010000013.1, forward strand.
GCGTCGCGGTGGCAGCCCAAGCATCTTGGCGGGAGCCTGGCATTTTGGTGGCAGCCCCCACATTTATGTCGGGGAGGAGCGCTTCAGCGCTCCGAAAGCAGCCTCCTCTCTATCGACGCGGTTTAGCGCTGGGCCTTTTCTTTCAACCCCTTTGCAGCCTCGCGTTTCAGCGGCTCCATCCTCGGCGGAGGAAGAAGCCCCCGCGTTGACGCTGCGAGAGCCTTTGCATTTTGGTGGGAGCCCCCGCAATTCATGCGGGGGAGGAGCGCTTTAGCGCTCCGAAGAATGCGCCGTGTTTATCGGTGCGCTTTAGCGCTGGGCATCTCGGAGCTAGCCCACCGAGCAAATTTTATTAGGAACCGTCGACTCTCGAATTCCGCCGAGAAATTACGACACTATCCCTCAACAAATCTCGCCTTCCAGCCTCGACGGAGTATAATGCGCCACAGTACGCGACTCGCGGAAGGAGCTTCACTTGGGACTGCAGATTTCCAGCCGGCAGTCTGGGGATGTCACCGTCCTCGATCTCCAGGGACGCGCCACCATCGGCCGCAGCAACGACGAATTGAGCACGCAGTTGCGCTCGCTCATCGAAGGCGGCGCACGCAAGATTATCGTCAATCTCTACGGCGTCTCGCAGATCGATAGTTCCGGCATCAGCACCATCGTCCGCAGCTTCGTCACCGTCCGCCGCCACGGCGGCACCCTCAAGATTTGCCACGCCACCGGCCACGTCCTCGAAGTCCTCGAGCTAACCCGCCTGATCCAAACCATCCCAAGCTTCCCCGACGAAGCCGCCGCCCTCGCCAGCTTCCACTGAGGCAGAATAGTGCCCGCATCCGCCCAGACGAGACCTCCAACAGTCAACGCTTTCTCCGCTGTATTAGCCATCAGCTTCTTCTTGGTGTTTGCACTCATAGCTTCGCCCGCTCGCGCGCAGACCGCACCCCAGACGAGCTCTTCGGAAGATCCGGAATTTGCGGCGATGAAAGACCTCGCAGGCTACGTCTCTCAAGCCGTCAAGAAATCACATTTGAAAAATCTGCTAGTGATGGATTTTCAGGGACCGCAACATTTCTATACCCAGCTAGGCAGAAAACTCGCCGATGATCTCTACGCCGCTCTGGCCGCCGATCCAAGCGTCAGCCTCGTAGACCGCAAGCAGTTCATAGAATTTGTGTCTCGTGAAGCTCTTCTAATTCCGGATGCGAACGAGCCGGATCCCGCCAATTGGATTGCAAGCCAGCTCTCTGCGAATTCGTTCGTAACCGGCGAATTCGAAGAGACTGACAGCGACATTATTCTGCACATCAAGATTTACGAATGCCCGAAGCCTCAAAACATCCAGAATCTGAAGGCCACATTTCAAAAAACGAATGAAATGTCACCTCTCGAGCGCCACAGCTTCACGCCGACTGGCGACGACTTGCGGAATGGGATGCCGAAACGCTCGTCGCTGCCGAGCTCTGGGCAGCGGGGCTACGGTATCCCGGAGTGCGTGCAGTGCCCTCAGCCCAAATTCTCCAAGAAGTTTGGACACCAAAAATTTGCCGCGACGATTGAGCTCCTCGCAGAGGTGGACGAAACAGGCCGTGCCTCTAGTGTTTTCGTGCAGGGAGGATATTTCTACGCGCTGAACAACCAGGCAGTAACTGGCGTCAAGAACTGGCGTTTCAAACCAGCGACGGGCCCAGACGGAAAACCGGCAGCAGTCCTACAATTGATTGAGGTGACGTTTCGCTTGTATTGAAGATTAATTTCTTCAGGCGTTCTTCTTCAATTCGGCGAGAACCAGCTTCGCAACTTCCTTCAGCGTATCAAACACTCCCTGCCCCGTGATCGCCACCGCCTCGAGCGTCGGCTCGCCCTTGAGCTGCAACTGTTTCTTCAAATCCGCCACGGGCATCACGTGCGGCAGATCCCGCTTGTTGAGCTGCAGCACGTAAGGAATCGTCCCGAAATCCAAATTGTGATCGCGCAAATGCTCGCGCAAGTTGTCGAGCGTCTCCAGATTCGCGTCCAGCCGCTCCTCCTGCGAATCCGCAACAAAAACCACGCCATCGGCGCTCTTCAAAATCAAGCGCCGGCTGGCCTCATAAAAAACCTGCCCGGGCACGGTGTAAAGATGAAAGCGCGTCTTGAATCCCCGCACCGTCCCCAAATCCAGCGGCAGAAAATCGAAAAACAGCGTCCGGTCCGTCTCCGTCGCCAGCGACACCATCTTCCCCTTCTGATTCGATCCCGTATGCTCGTAGATCCACTGCAAGTTGGCGGTCTTCCCGCCAAGGCCGGGGCCGTAGTAAACGAGCTTGCAATTGATTTCGCGTGCAGGAAAATTGATAAACGGCACGATTTCCTCAGAAATTCTCTGGCCCGCTACTTATAGCATACGCACGCGCGGCTGGCCAACGCGCGCCATCATCTTTGCTTCGGAATCGCCAACTTTTCGTGCTCGGCCGCGACCCCCATCGCAGCCGCATCGAGGCTCACGGCGTCTCCGGGAGGGAAAACCGCCGCTCCAGCTAATAGTAACGCTTTCGGGGAAAACCCCCGCCCCCTACTGCGACACTTGGGTATCCGTAAACGCCGGCCAGGTTCGATGCGGCCGCACCGGCCGGCTATCGCGGTACCACGGCGCCTTAAAGCGCATCAGATTCGCGAAGCTCCGGCACGGGTTCGCAAATCCCATTGCAAACAGAAAAAGTGGATTGGTCGTTTTGGCATCGGCAGCGCGGATCAGGTGCAGATCCACGAAGTCCTCGCCCAGCGTCCAAACCCAGCCCCCCAACGGCGTGATCACCAGCCCGACCGTCCCCGTTCCGTTCGTCTTGTGTCCCGCGTTTTTATCGAAGTACACCGAGCCGCCCGTATTTCCAAACGACGCTTCGCTGATCGGCCCGAGCTTCCATTCCGTGCTGTAAATCGTAGACCACAAAAGCCCCCACAGCCGGCTGTGCCAATACGCCTTCGTATTCTGCGCTTCGATCGACATCCCCCGCGGATAATTCTGAATAAAGATATCCATGGCAATCGCGCCCATCATCGGGTGCCCCACGTAATCATCCGAAATGGGATTCGCGTCGTTCCAGCGGCTGAATTTGAAGCCATCCACCGAGTTGATCCAATTCTGAAACCAGTGTCCGTGAGTCGTGGCGTCATACACATGCGTATTCGTCGCTAGATTCCATCCCGTTTCGATCAGCAGGTATTGCGTCTGCTCGCGCAGCGCCGGCCACCAGTGAAACCGGCAAGCTTTGCTATCCAGCTTCCCTGCCTCGCACATTCCCGAAATTTCCCACGGCGGCACGTCCGTTATTCTCGGCGGGTGCACTTCTGCTTTGCCCGCGCCAGCTTTCGCATCGTGCGCATCGTACGCGTCGGCGTCCGGCGCGGCTACGTCGCCCGCACTGGAATCAATATCGTTTGGGAGCAAGTGATAACGGTCAGCCAGATGCAGCGTCATTCCGGGAGGATTTAGATTCAGAGTCCCACGGGCCGGGCCTTCGCCGGAACTTTGCGCATTCGCCGGGTGGCAGGACACCGCGCAGAGCGCACACACACCCAGCCCAACTCCGAATTTCATCTTTCTTGCTCCGGTACTTTCGCCTCCGGCGGCCGAAAAATGGCCGTGCTCTTCCGGGACGCAGCAAATTATACGCAAGCACAAGCCCCCATCCAACAATTCTCACAAACCACGGTGCCGTGAACGCAAAACCCAACGCGCAGCCTTAGAGCATGAATTTTCTCGCTCGCCGCTATCCGTTTTCTTCGTAGGGGCGCCGCTTGCCGCGCCCTCCGACGACCGCATCGTCAATTCAAGACTCCCCTCAACTGCGGAAGACCACGGGAATGACAACCCCGCGGTTTGACCGCTTCCCTCACCGCCCTCTATAATAGAAAATTCCGCCCAGCCCGAATCCGGCGCTGAGCGCTCGCCGACGGCACGGTCAACTCCGGCCCCGCGCGAAAGCCCGCTCCAAGCGGCAGCAACCCTTCATAGGAATCAGGAGCCACGAATGGTAAAGGCCACACAACTGCGCCCTGGAATGGTTATCCGCCACGAGGGCGAGCTCTACACCGTCTTCAGCGTCGATCACCGCACCCCCGGCAACAAGCGCGGCCAAATGCAAACCAAGATGCGCAATCTCCGCAGCGGCTCGATCATCGATTACCGCTTCCGCGCCGAAGAATTCGTCGAGCGCGCCGTCTTCGACGAAATCGAATACGAATTCCTCTACGGCGACGCCGAAGGCTTCCACTTCATGAATTCGCAAACCTACGAACAAATGACGCTGCAAAAAGAGCTTCTGGGCGATACCACCGACTACTTGATCCCCAATCTCCCCGTAAAGCTGGAGTTCTACGAGAACAAGCCCATCGGCGTCCTATTGCCAGACACAGTCGATCTAACAGTCGTAGACACCGAGCCAAGCATCCAAAAAGCCACAGCCAGCGCCGTAATGAAACAAGCCAAGCTGGAAACCGGCCTGGTAGTGAACGTCCCACCGTTCGTAAGCAACGGCGACAAAATCAAGGTAGACACCACCGAAGCCCGCTACATCCAGCGGGTTCAGTAGGCGAGGGTCTTTTCACCCAAATCGCGCCGATCCGGAGCGAAAGATAGACCCTCCCGCAGTTCGGCCGAGCTGTTGGGCCCCGCTTTTCGGCCTTACGTTCTCCGCGGTAATATACAATCCTCCCCGGAGCCTTCCATTCCGCAAATGAACGAAGCCGCATCTCTCTATCTCGACCTGACAAAAAAAGCTCTAACCTTCTTGCTCTACGGCCAGGAACTCTACTCGCCGGCGGAAAGACCCAAGAACAGAATCAAGCGCATCGTCTTCGATGCCATGCTCAAACGCGGCATGATCCCCATGCGCCGCGTAAAAGTCGATCGCGAGCTTCGCCGTCAAGGCCTGGATTTCCCTCCGCAGGCCCTGACCATGATCGGCATGAAGCGCCTCGACAATCTTCAGGCCTGCCTCGAGGATATTTTGCGCAGCGGCGTCCCCGGCGACATCATCGAAGCGGGAACCTGGCGCGGCGGCGCGGCAATTTTTCTGCGCGCCATTCTCAAAGCCTACGGAATTGCGGACCGCTCCGTCTGGGTAGCGGATTCCTTTGAAGGCCTCCCGTCCCCCGACGTCAGCAAAAATCCCGCCGATGCCGGCAGCTACAATTTCGAGAATCCATTTCTGGCCGTGCCTCTCGACACCGTCAAATTAAATTTCAGCCGCTTCGGCCTCCTCGACGATCAGGTTCGCTTCGTGAAAGGCTGGTTCAAGGACACTCTGCCGGGATTGGCGAGCGAAAAATGGTCGCTCATCCGCGTCGACGGCGACATGTACGAATCCACTATGGACGCGCTGAAAAATCTCTATCCCCAGCTTTCTGCGGGCGGCTACGTCATCATCGACGACTACGGCCTAGCCAGCTGTCGCGAAGCAGTAAACGACTTTCGCGACGCGAACCAAATCTCCGAACCAATCCAAACCATCGACAGCACCGGAATCTACTGGCAACGCGAACGCTGAGCCGTTCCTCCCGCTGTTGTGGCAAATTTTTTACAGACCTCCCCTAGAAAACTCGCCGCCAGTTCTGAACCGAGATGCCGTGCCATTGAAATTCCCGCGCACAACAGTTACTTTCGGATTGCCATCTCGGCCCCGGCGCCATTTCGTGGCCGCATCAGGAGCATCCGCCATCGAAGCTCAGTTCACTTGCCCCAAATGCGGCAAAACTTTCGTGCGCACGGTGGACGGCCGCGCCGTCGATCCGCTGTGCACGAGTTGCCAAAGAGCAGCCGACTCGGAATACTCTGCGCGTCTCACCAAGTTCGGCCCCACGCCCATCATCACGCTCGCGCTGGTCGCCGCCAACTTCGCCGTCTACGTGATCATGCTGGTCGGCGGCGCATCCTGGATCGAGCCGAGCATCTCCGACCTCGTCCGCTTCGGCGCCGACTTCGGCCCGCTCACCTTCGGCGGCCAGTGGTGGCGCCTGTTCACCAACATGTTCGTGCACATTGGCATCATCCATCTAGCGCTCAACATGTGGTGCCTTTGGTATCTCGGCGGTCTCGCCGAGCGGGTCATGAGCCGCAAAGCCTTCGTGTTCCTTTATTTCGCCTCCGGATTTGCCGGCAGCCTGGCCAGCGAGCTTTGGGATCCCGTGCGCATCAGCGCGGGCGCGTCGGGCGCGGTGTTCGGGGCCGCAGGAGGCCTGGTCTCGTTCATCTATCTGAGAAAAGCTCCGATCGATATGCAATATGCGAAGCAGCGCCTCAAGGGCCTGGCAACTTTTATCGGCATCAATCTGTTCTATGGCCTGCGTGCCGGCGTTGATAACGCCGCCCATGTCGGCGGCGTGGTAGCAGGACTTGCTATCGGCGCCGCGCTTCCCTCCGTCGTTTTCGATCTGCTCGGCAGTTCATCCGTTGACGCGGCCACGGGCGCTGCGGCTTCCGTCGCGCCGCCGTTGGGAGCGCATGACGCCGCGAAAACGAAGTTCACGATAGTCGTGGCGGCAACGACCGCCTTGCTCGTCGTCGCGGCCGTCGCCATCGCGCATCGCGCCATCCCCAAAATGCGCGCCGAACGCCTCGAGCTCATCGCCGGGTTTGAGAGCGGCACGGCCGATTTGATTCCGGTCCTCGAGAACAGAGTTCAGAAGAACCCGGAGGATTTTGCCGGGTTCGCGCTGCTCGCCGAAGAACATCTTTTTGCAGACGATGCCAAGGCCGCAATTGCCCCATTCCAAAAAGCGCTGGCGCTGAATCCGCGCAGCGCGAGCACGCACCACAATCTGGCCGTCGCGTATCTGGGCACCGGAGATTTCCAGTCCGCGAAACAGGAAATCGCCAAAGCTGCGGGCCACGGAGATCCCGGCGCCGTAGAATTTATGCTCGGCATGGCCGAAGACGGCCTGGGCCATCCCGACATCGCGATCCCGCACTATCAGAAAGCTGCGGCTGTCCGGCCCGATTTGTACGAAGCCGAATTCTCGGAGGCTATCGCGTATGTGCAATGGGGTCACATCGAAGAAGCCCGCGCGCTCTACGCAAAAATCTGCACCGAACGCCCCGACGATACGCGCTCCGCAGCGGCGCTGAAGGCCCTAAACTCCGGCCGAGTAAAAACCATCGCAGACTTCAATCCGCCACAAATCGTGGTTCCCTGCGACCGCCTGATGGATTTGCCGGCGACCTGGCCCTATCTGCCTTAGCTATACGGCGCGGCGCATCAACCCTCCTTCCACGTAACCCTAATTTACTTCCAACGCAAAGCCATTGCACCTTGCCACCCGCCGCGTGCATCCTATGGAGGTGCCCGCGACTGCCCCGAATCCTAGTTTGACCGCGCGCGAGTTGCTCGCCTCCTGGGCGAGTATTCTGGTCGGCCGAATCCCGATGCTTTCGATCGAGATCACGCGCGAATGTCCCTTGAGCTGCCCCGGCTGCTACGCCTATGGCGACACGCATCTCGGCGGCGGCGTCACGCTGAGCGAACTGAACGACCGCCGCGGCGATGAGCTCGTTGACGGCGTCTTGCAGTTGGTGCGCAAGCACAAGCCGCTGCACGTTTCGCTCGTCGGCGGCGAACCGATGGTGCGCCATCGCGAGTTGAGCAAAATTCTTCCCGCGCTGAGTGCGACCGGCATCTTCACGCTGGTGGTGACCAGCGGCATCATCCCTATTCCCATCGAGTGGATGAAGCTGCGGCGCGCGCGCGTGGCAATATCCGTGGACGGCTTGCCCGAGCATCACGACATCCGCCGCAAGCCCGCGACCTACGAGCGCATCCTCGGCAACATCGAAGGCCGCGAGGTCAACATCCACTGGGTGATCACGCGGCCGATGCTGGAGCGCCCCGGCTATCTCGAAGAATACGTAAATTTCTGGAGCGCGCGGCCCGAGGTGAATCGCGTCTGGGTCAGCGTCTATACACCGCAGATTGGCGAGCAGAGCGCTGAAATGTTGACGCCTGACGATCGCCGCGCGCTGGCCGAGCAATTGCCGCCATTGGCCAAGCGCTACAAAAAACTCTTGTTCAACGAAGGCCTTGCCCAGGCTTTCCTCAAGCCGCCGGAAAATCCGGGAGACTGTGTCTTCGCCAAGCTCTCGGCCAATTATTCCGCCGATTTGGAGACGCGTGTTGAGCCCTGCGTCTTCGGCGGCACGCCTGACTGCTCGCAATGCGGCTGCGCGATCAGCACCGGCCTGCACTGGGTCAGGAAGATCAAAATGGCCGGACCGGTGAAGGTGGATCACTTCATCAGCAGTTCGGTGAAAATCGGCCGGGTGATGAACCGGTTGCGGTCGAGCCGGGCACGCTCGACGCGATGGAGTGGATCTCCGGCGCGTTCGGACAGCAAGCCCAAGCTGGTTCAGATTCAGCCCTGAGGCGTCACGCGCCGTTCGGACCCGCCGTGCGAATTCAAAACCGCGATACATCCGCGATTCAGAATGCGTTTTGAAAACGTGTGTTTTTTCCCGATTAGAGGTGGGTGGCGTCTTTTGTTTTCTATGGGTTACCTCCGAGTCTAATAATTTGGTTCCCGATTAGAAATCGATGATCGTTTGCGCCCGGAAGGCGCCGGTCCAATTTGTTGGCAGTCCAAATCGTGTTTTGTAAAACAGCGTTTTTGTCCCGATTAGAAATGCGTTCCATCCTTTGTTTTCTTTGGGTTACGGCTGTTTCTAATCGTAGGGTGTCCCGATTAGAAATCTGTGGCCGACGGCGTCGAGGGGCGGCGCGAATGTTCCTTGGGTCGTTCGATCTGAGGCCGTTGTCTTCGAATTTGAGACTAAGTGCCAATTCAACACCTAAGTGCCTCGCCTCTGAAGTGTACGGTGCCAGGACATCCTTTACACTCGTTGCCAATACATCCTTTACGCCTAGGAGTTAGAGTTTCCGGCCAGGAGGCCGGAAACCATGGGGTGGAAGAGGACGAATGTGAGCGAGCAGCGGATGCAGTTCGTGATTCGAGCGGCGAGTGGACAGGAAGAGATGGCGGCGCTGTGCCGGGAGTTCGGCATTTCGCGTCCGACCGGTTATTTGTGGCGGCGCCGGTACCAGCAGGGGCGCAGTCTCACAGCGCTTCTCGAGCAGAGCCGGCGACCGCATCGTAGCCCGCGGCAGACGCAGGAGTGGAAAGAGGAACGCGTGGTAGATCTGCGCCAGCAGACGGGCTGGGGTGCGAAGAAGTTGCGGGTGCTGCTGCGTGACGAGGAGCAGCTCCCTCTGCCGGTGCGCACGATTCACCGCATTCTGGAGCGGCGCGGCTTGATCGCCGCCGGAGTGCACGGGCCGGCACCGACGCGCTTCGAGCGCTCGGCACCGAACGAATTGTGGCAGATGGACAGCAAGGGAAAGTATCCGTTGCGCGACGGGGAGTGTCATCCGTTGTCGATCATCGATGATCACAGCCGCTTCGCGGTGGGGCTGTATCCGTTGCGCGAGCTGCGGACCACAGAAGCGTATCCCTGTTTGGTGCAGACGTTCGAGCGCTATGGCGTTCCGGAGGCCCTGTTAATGGACCGCGGAGCGTTGTGGTGGTCGGCGAGCAATGGGTGGAGTCTGACGAAATTATCGGTGCGCTTGATCGAGCAGGGGATTCGGCTGATCTACGGGCGGGTGTGCCATCCGCAGACGCAGGGGAAGGTGGAGCGTTTCCATCGCACGTTGGGCGCGGCGCTGAGACATCGCGGAGTGCCACAGTGGTTCGCGGAGTGGAAGCCGGCGTTGGGACAATTTCAGCACGACTACAACGAGCGGCGGCCACACGAAGCGCTGGCGATGCAGCGGCCGGTGGATCGGTACAAGCCGAGTCGGCAAGCGTATCGAGCGCAGCCGGTGGAATGGGAATATCCGGAAGGAAGCGAAGTGCGGCGACTGAACACGCAAGGGAGCATGGCGGAGGGGAACGCGCGATGGTACGTGTGCAAGGCGCTGGCCGGAGCGCGCGTGCGCGTGGAGCGGTTCGAGGGGAAACTGCTAGTCAGCTACCGGCACATGTGGGTTCGTGAGATCGATGTACAGACGGGCGCGAGCCGCGCGTTAGTGGTGAAGCGAACCGAGAGCGCCGGCGTCGCCGCGGAGTGGACTCCTCCGGTCGCCCTACGGGCTCCCTGCGAAGTCCACTCCGCACCCCCGGAAGAACCGGAAGAGAAAACCGAAGTGTAAAGAACGTGTTGGCAACCACTGTAAAGGATGTCGTGGCAACAAACACTGAAGAGGCGAGCTACATAAAGATTCAATTGTTCGGCGCGGACTGCGGCGTGCAAAGGAAAGCCGACCCCGCCTTTGGGACTGCCAGTCCATGTATATCGCTAGAGTAATAGTACGTCAATGGTACTTAAGTTTCAATTTTTGATTAGTACCGGGTTGCGGGGGGGGGTGAGGTTGGGTGAAAAATTGACTCGCCGTCTGCGGGGTACTTTTTCACTGCTCCGACTGCGGCGCGGAGGCAAGCGCTGCATCAAAATGAACGGAGAAACGATTGCGGCAGAGGGGTATAGTTGGCGTACCGGAAACCGGCCCCGACGGCCGGATTTAGCCATGCGCACCCAGGCGCGTGCGAAAGAATCATCATGACTGATACGTTGTTTGAGACGATTGGCGGACGATTCAAGATCAATGCGGCGGTGGAATCGTTCTATAAGCGGGTGATTGCGGATGAGAGCCTGCGGCCGTTCTTTGAGGGTGTCGGTTTGGAACACCTGCGTGGGCGGCAGAGCATGTTTCTCGCGATGCTGCTTGGGGGCAAGACCGTTTACACCGGTAAAGATATTCGCGAGGCGCACGAGCACACACGAAAGATGGGAATGGATGCATCTCACTTCGAAAAGTTCCTGAACCACTTTCACGCGGCTTTGGAAGAGGTGGGAGTGAAACACGATAAGTTGGATCAGATCATCAAGCTTCTGAATCAATCCCGCGGGGCTGTGCTGGATCAATGAAGGTGAGTGCGGCTGGACGACGTAAATGCTCGGAGCGAGGATTTACGGCGTCTCTTTGGAGCGCGCTGTTGCTGATTGCTTTCTGGGGAGCGGGCGCTTTCCCGGCGGCGGGCTTTGTCCAAGCCACTGAAATCACCGAGGCGAATTGGCAGCAGAATCCGCAGATCGTGGCGATCCGCGCGATCGTCGGACCGATCAATGCGGGATTGAAAAGCGGTGCTTACAAAAATTCCGAGCGGCAATTCAAGTACTGCGAAAACGCGTTTCTGCTGGTGCGACGAATTGCGCGGGATTCGGCGGGAGCGGTTGCTTGGTATGAAAATTATTTCGAGGGAGAAGATGGGTCCTGGGATTTTCAATATTATTACGACCGGGCCGGGCGGCTCAGGTTCGTCTTTGCGATGGCTCGCTCAACCAACGGGACGCGGGAACAGTTGCGGATTTATTTTGATGAGGCAGGTAAGCGGATTTGGAAAAACGATAAGTTTCTGAAAGGACCAGGATGTCCGGCTTGCTTCTCTGCTTACTATGATTCGGACAAGGCGCTGAAGTTTGAGCCTGCTAAAGATTTTGCGAACGATGAAGGATGCGAAGAGATAAAGGAAAGTAAGTAGGATAAGACGGGGCCGAAATCCCGACCCTTCCCACAAAACGGGAAGGATTGTGCACCTGCTGGACCGAACCCGACCGAAAACCTGGACCGACCAGCGCTAAAGCGCGACTTCGTGGACGACGCTTTTCCGGAGCGCTGAAGCGCTCCTCCCCCGCATGAATGCGGGGGCTGCCACCAAAATACTTAGGCTCTCGAGGCATAAATGTGGGGGCTCCCAGCAATGCGACGGCCCCTTGCGCATTCGTGCGGTGATAATTGGGTGCTGCTGGGGTTCGCGTCGGCGGATTGACGTTGAGATCGGACACAGGCAGGAGTGCCTGTGCTACTGGTGATTGCCTATGCGCTGGAGTAGGAAGTTTACGAAGCGGGGGGCGTCGATTCCTGTGGCTACTTGAACGTTTGGCTTTACTGGCTCTACGCCTATTGATTCTACGTGGTCGCCGCTGATGGCTTCTTTCTCGATTACATTTTTTCGATTGGCTACCGTCATTCCGCGCGTGAACTTCCCTTCGGTTTCGATGTCTACGCGCATATCTTGCGTGGTCAGGAACGTGTGATCGATTGCGGCGCCGACCGCTAGCGCGTCGTGAATCGCGCCGCCATGAAAAATTCCTGTGCCTTTGTACGTGCCGATTTGGTAGCGCAGGACCGTTGCTGCAAATTGCGTTTCGGGGCCGGGATGCTGCTCGAGCTTGGCTACGTCTTCGTCGGTTACTAGCGTGATCTCGGTGACGTCTAGACCGACCATGGTTAGCGGCCAGCCGGCGTTGAAGACCATGGCGGCGGCTTCGGGGTCGCTGTGAACGTTGTATTCGGCGACTGCGTTTACGTTTCCGCCGGTGATGCCGCCGCCCATCAGAATTACTTCCTTCACTAACGGAACGATTGACGGGTCTTTGCCGATGGCCAGGGCGATATTGGTGAGCGGGCCGATGGGAACTAGCGTGATTTGGTGCGGGAACTTGTGAATCGTTTCAATGATGAGGTCGGGGCCGAATTCGGGATTTGCGTGGCATTGCGGCGGCGGCAATTGCGCGCCGCCCATGCCGCCGGGGCCGTTCCAGAATAATCCTGTGGCGAGAGGCTCGAGGAGCGGGCGCGTGGCGCCTTTGGCGATGGGAACCTCGCAGCGGTTGAGGAGGCTTGCGACTTTCAGGGCGTTATCGAGGCCCATGTCGGCGGTGACGTTGCCAGCGACGATGGTTACGGCTTCGACTTTTACTTCTGGGGAATGAAGAGCTAGCAGCAGGGCGATGGCGTCATCGGTGCCCGGGTCGGTATCAATAATGATTTTCTTCGGCTCGCCGGGTGGGTGGGCTTGCGCGGCGAGATATGACGGGCAGATGAGGGCGAGTGCGGCGGTCGACAAAATCCATTTCGTGATGCGAGGCGCGCGAGTTATTGGATAGCACCGGCTCAAGGGAAGTCTCCTCTTTTGTTTGTGCAATTTTGCGAGTCTTGCGCGCGACATCCTAGCACGCGGGCGTGTAGAAAAACATTTCCGGCGGATGGTCGTGGAGTTTAGGAACGGTTGGAGGGATGGTTGTGGCGCGCAAAAACGCCGGCTGGCAGCCGGCGCTACGAACTGGCGGTTGTGGATTTGGTGCTGAAGAGGCGGCGGAAGATTGCATCAACGCTGCGTAGTTGGCGAGTTAGATCGAAGGTGTGGGCTAGGGCTTTCGCGTCCAAGAATTTTGTTACGTTTGGATCTGTGCTTATTTTCTCTTTGAAGCTGGATTCGGTTTCCCATGCGGCCATGGCGTGGGATTGGATTGTTTTGTAGGCGTCTTCTCTGGGCATGCCTGCTTCTACTAGATCCTGTAACACTTGGCCGCTGAAGACTAGGCCTTGCGTGGAATCGAGATTGCGCAACATGCGTTGGGGGAAGACTTTCATGTTGGCAACTATGTCGGCCATGCGGGCTAGCATGTAATCCACGAGGATTGTGGAATCGGGGAGGATGATTCGCTCGACGGAGCTGTGGGAGATGTCGCGCTCGTGCCAGAGAGCGATATTTTCCAGGGCGGCTGTGGCGTTGCCGCGGACTACTCGGGCGAGGCCGCAGATTTGCTCGCAGCCTACTGGATTGCGCTTGTGGGGCATGGCGCTGCTGCCGCGTTGCTCGCCGCCGAAGGGTTCCTCGGCTTCGCGGACTTCGGTGCGTTGGAGATGGCGGATTTCTGTGGCGATGCGCTCGAGCGATGCGGCTGCGATGGCGAGCGTGGCTACGTATTCGGCGTGACGGTCGCGCTCGATTACTTGCGAGGTGATCGGGGCCGTTGCCAGGCCGAGGCGCTTGCAGATTTTTTCTTCGGCTTCGGTGCCTAGATGCGTGGCTGTGCCTACGGCGCCGGAAATTTTGCCGACGGATAATTGCTTTGCAGCGGCGCGGAAGCGCTCGAGGTCGCGGCGATTTTCGGCCCACCAGTTCGCTACTTTCAGGCCGAAGGTGATTGGCTCGGCGTGAACGCCATGGGTGCGGCCGATTTCCGGGGTGTCTTTGAATTCCCAGGCGCGCTTTTCGAGGATTGCGCCTAGCTTTTCTAGGCCTTGATCGATCAAGCGCGAAGCATCGCGAATTACGAGGGCTTGGGCTGTGTCTACGATGTCATTCGATGTCAGGCCGTAGTGCAGCCAGCCGGCGGCTTCGGGATCGGCGATGGATTCGCCTACCGCCATGGTGAAGGCGATTACGTCGTGTTTGACTTTGGATTCGAGTTCATTGATGCGCGCTACGTCCACGCGAGCGCGGGCGCGCAGCTTTGCGGCTGCTTCTTTCGGGACAGTGCCTGCTTCGGCTAGCGTGTCGGTGGCGGCTAGTTCTACTTCGAGCCATTTTTCGAAGCGGGTTTGGTCGCTCCAGGCTTTGGACATTTCTGGGCGGGTGTAGCGCGGGATCAAATTGGGCTCCTCTTTCGGCTTGGCGAAGAACTCCACGCGCGAGTGCGGCGCATGGGGCACCCGGCGCCGACACAGCGTACGGAGTCGACGCTACATAAGAACGACTGACCCTCAGCGGCTAAAGCCGCGGCGATCTTGCAGCGCCTGCGGCACGGCTGAAGTCGTGCCCTGACAAAGCATCAAACAAACTACGGATTGCTCACTCAGCGCCGCGCACACTCACGGTTCTTGCCGACAGTTGCGGTCGTAAGATGCCGGCGGGGACGCCAGCGCTACCAATGCACGAGCCGGACGTAAACTTTGCGAATCAATTGTGTGGGGAAAACTTCCCTGTCCCATCATAGCTGAAGTTTGGCGCGGAAGGAATGAGAGTGCAGGCTGTCGCCTGCACTCTCGAGACGGAAGCTGCTACGCGGTCATTAGTTTTGGGCGCAGCGCTACGCCGTGATCGCGGCGGTCGAGCGGCGTGACGGTGCGGCTGCGCGGCGCGCCGAACATCGGATCGGCGGCCATCGCGGCGACGGCGTTGCCCGCGGGTTGCGAATCGCTGCCGAAGAGACTCGGCGTCTTGCGCATCAATTCGATGCGGCTGCGCACTTTGAATTTCACGAAGAGAGAGGAGACGTGGAATTTCACCGTGCGTTCGGAGATGCTTAGACGCGAAGCGATTTCCTTGTTGGCCAGATTCTCGAGCACGCCTTCGAGGACTTCTTTCTCGCGGCGGCTCAGAGCGACGGGACATGCAATCGCGCGGCCGGCTTCGAGAAGTTGCCGCGCTTTCATGGTGACGCGCTCGAACAAGCTGCCGCCCGCTCGCACCATCACCTGGTAATCGTTCGGCGATTGGCCGCGCACCAGACAGTGCATGGCGAGAAGGCTGGCTGCTTCTTCCAGCGGAAGGGTTCCGTCGGCGCTCGCTCGGACTTGAAAGCGGGCCGCACCTGTTTCTTTTTCGCAGAAGATATAAATCTGGGAAGAACAAAGACCGGACTGAAGATCCCGGCGGGCGGGTTCGAGGGATTTGCGTATCTTTTTCAGAGTAGCCTCCCTGCTGCCAGATTGATTTTCGATCGGGAAAGTAGATGGAGCAGCCGAAGGCCCCAAGTCCCCCCAAAAGATGCTGCAGCTTTCGGAAGCAACTGCCGGGCCGCCTAGTTGAGCCCACGCCCCCAAAGCCCTCCGTCAGCGTCGCACCCCTGCTTAGCGCCGAACGGCAGGGGGTACTAGAGCAATCCTAGTACCACAGATATCAAAAAGAGAAATATTTGAAAATAAATGACTTATTGGGGCGAAAATACAGCTTTTACCTGATTTTCTATGTAGGGATTACAGTAGACTGGCAAATTTTCCAGGGGGCGCGCGTTGGATGCTGCCCTGAAAGAGCGGCGCTACAGAACCAGGGGGCCTAGCGGGGCGCGTTGCGAGGCTAGAAGCAGTTCGCCGCGGAAGGCGGCTTCGGCGGGGCGGCGATTTAGGCCTTCTTCGGCGGAGATACGGGCCAGGTCGGGGGTGTTGTTTTGTTCGGAGAGGTGCGCGAGGACCAGGTAACGCGCGCGGCCGTCGAAGACTTCGGCATCGGCCAGGAAATCGCTGACTACTGTGTTGGAGAGATGGCCGGTGCGGCTCATTACGCGCTGCTTGATGTACCAGGGATAGGGGCCGACCTTCAGCATTTCCAGATCGTGATTCGATTCGAGAATCAGGCAATCGGCTTCTCGGAGATGATGCTTTACGAGCTCGGGGAGATAGCCGAGATCGGTGACGATGGCTACTTTTGTGCCGTTGGTGCGGAAGGTGTAGCCGACGGGATCGGCGGCATCATGCGGAATGGCGAAGGCCGAGACTTCGATGTCGCCGATGGTGAAGACGTCGCCGGCGCGGATGTGTTCTACGCGCGAAAGTTTTTTGGCGGCGGGCTCGGGGAGGATTTTTTCAATCTCGCGATGCGTGGATTTGGTGAGATAGGCCGTGGCGTTCCATTCGTGGCTGATTTGCGGGAGGCCGTTGGTGTGGTCGGTGTGCTCGTGGCTGATTAAAATGCCATCGAGGCGCTCCGGCTTGACGCCGAGACATTCGAGGCGGCGGCCCATTTCTTTGCGATTGATTCCGGCGTCGACGAGGAGGCAAGTGCGCTCGGTCTCGAGCAACGTGCAATTGCCCGAGCTGCCGGACGCCAAGATGGAAACGCGGAAGCCGATGCGAAGCCTCGCCGGGCCGCAAAGCCTGATGGAGGCGGCCGTCGAGGATGTTCGCAAACTGATTGCCCGGCGTCAATCCTATTTGCGTAGAGGCAATGAACCAGTTTGCGATGAGCCAGCGAATTAGGAGCTAGCGCGACCGAGTGGCACGGCTCGGTTCGTACCTGCGGCAAGAAAGCTTTCTGGCGATTGAATGGGGCCTCTCGACAGGCGTATGCTTCCGCGGAATTGGACGCAGGAGTTAGAGCACGATGGGATTTCAGCTCCAGACGCGGGAGATTAGCGGCATCGTCGTGGTCGATGCGGTGGGGAAGCTTACGTTGACCGACGGGCACACCCAACTCCGCGACTTGATTCACGTTTCCACCGGCGACGGCGCGAAGAAATTCATTTTCAATCTCGCGCGGGTCGAGTTTATCGACAGTTACGGCATCGGCGAGCTGGCGCGCTGCTATTCCGTCGTGCGGCGGATGGGCGGAGAGATCAAGTTGGCCGGCGCGAACCAGAAAGTGCTGGATGTGCTCGAAATCTCGCGGATGAACAAGCTTTTCGAAATCTACGCGGAGGATGCCGCTGCCCTTCAAGCATTCGGGCAGCGCGGTTGATCCTGCGCGGATTGCAGCCGGTCCGAGGTTTTCGAAAATATCCGCAGACACAGCCAGGAGTGGCTGTGCTACTCAGATGCGGACCCAAACTTTGTAGCGGTAGCTGATTACGCGGTCTTCACCGGCTTTCAGCGAGATTTCCCAGGTCAGGCGCGACATTGGATTGTCCGTCTGGATTGCTTCGCCTAGCCTCACGGCTTCGCCTCCATCGGATTGCGAATCGACTGCGCCGCGAATGGTCTTGCGGATATTCAGGCGCACGTCCTTGGACTTGTAATTTTTGACTTTGAGCGTCCCTTCGACGGTGACGAGATCGTATTGATAGTTGCGGCGGCGCGGGACATTTTGCTCGCGCGCGATTTCCTGCTCCTCGTGGCTGGAACGAATGTCGGTGGCGATTGTGACTTTCAAATTGGACGAAGCGGCTTTCGGCGTGTACGGCAGCGTGTCCTGCGAAACCGGCTTGGTGCCGGAAATGACGAGCGCGGGCGCGCTGGTCCAGGGAAATTTGCTGGAATTTTTCAAGCGGATGGAATGCCAGATACTGTTGGCGGCGGCATCGGACGTGGATGGATTTGTATTCGGCTGAATCACGTTTCCAAAGCCGTCCACGCGCGGTTGATCCTGCACTTCCCATTCGTAGATGTGCTCGTAGTCAACCGAGCTGGAGAAAACGTTGTAAGCGGCGCGTTCGTCGCGCGCCAGCGTCACTCCGGAGCGCGTGTAGAGAAAAAGATCTTCTTCTGGCGCGCCCGAAAGTTCCGCCACAGTTTGCGAGAACGAAGGGTTGCTGCGAAGGTCGCTCAATTCGTCGGCGATGATCATCTGACCGGCGATGGCATTGGAATAGGGACTATTTCGGCCGGTGTCGCGCTGCTCCGCGTCTTTCATGAAGGCCAGCAGATTCTGCTGCAGGCTCATGGGCGAAGGAGTGTTGGAGTACGCAAAGTTGGGAACGCCTACGACGAAGTAGACGTCGGCATCCTTTAGATCTTCGGCATCGTCCATGACTACGGCCTGCATGGTGATTTGCGCGGTTTTGTCGTCGGTGAGGGAAATTAGATACGAGGGAGTCCAGCCGAGACCGTGCTCGAGATAGCCGACGGTGAGATTGGTTTTGTCGCCGCCGCCTTTGATCTTGAAACGCAGAGCGGCGCGCTGCTGCTCGATTTTCTCGCTGAAGACGGTGTCGTCAGGAAGAAGGGCGTTTGCGATGGAGTTTAGCGGCAAAGCGACGAGCTTTTTATCGATGCGTAGCAGGAGGTACTGCGGCTTCGCGGCCAACGGAGCGGCCGCCGGGGCCGCCGCGATTTCGGAGTCGGGGGCAGGCGGTGGAGTGGGCGCGTTCAGATCAGGCTCGCGAAGCCCGACGACTTCGCCGGTGTAATCCTTATTATTGAAAGTGACCGTCACAGTCTTTCCCGCGTTTGCTTGCAGCACTTCCGCCAATGATTCCATGTTGCGCTGCGCCGCCACGTTGTAGTGATACGCGAGAACCTCATCGAGCGACGCGCCGGACTCGCCGGGCGCAAGCCAGAGCGTGCCGAGCGTCGCATTCGGAATCGGCGTGATTCGTCCGACGCCCGATTGAAGGCGAATCATTCCTTGACGCACCACGAAGGCGAGACCGTTCTTGAAAGCGGCGACCGCCATGGTCTTCGGCAGATCCTGGGGCGCTTCCGGCGATTCGGATGAAAATAGAGTGGTGGACAGAACGAGCACACTGCCGACTACTAGAACGCTGATGCGGGAGAATTTCATGGCTGGGCCTCCGGACAAATTTGATGGGAGATTGAGGACAGCTATCTGGATGCGACGGAAATCCGTGGGTGTTGCTTTTGTTCATCTAGTTATAGAACGGCGTGACGCGAGGTTCTTGCAGGAGAAAATCAGGGGCGAGTAGAAGAATTGAATTGTTACCGGCGAGCGGGCGTTTCAGCGCGGGGCTGCGGCGGATTGGGATGCGCCTTGGATTTTTGCAATCATTTGATCGACGGTGAGTACTTCGGCGAATAGGAAGCCTAGGGTGGTACAAGTCGCGTTCTGTAATTGTTCGGCGGAGAGATTGCCCATTGGGGCTGTGGCCGTGCCGTCGCTTAGGAAGAAAACGTGGAAGTCGCGTACGGCGGCTTCGCGGGCAGTCGTTTCGCAGCAGACGTTGGTGGCTACGCCGCTGACGATGAGAGTGTCGATGCCGCGGCTGCGCAGGATCAATTCCAGGTCAGTTCCGTGGAAGGCGCCGAAGCGGGGCTTGTCTAGGAGGATATCGCGCGGATCGATTACCAGCCCTTTGTGCAGAGCAGCGGATTCGGATCCTTTATTAAGGATGCCTTCTTTGACAGGTTGGCTGAATTCGCCGAGGACGCCGAGGTTGGATCCGTCGGGGCGGACGACGATGCTGGCGTGGATTACCAGGATGCCGGCTTTGCGGCAGGCGGCGGCCAGACGATTGATGCGTTCAAGGACGACGAGGCCATCGGGGGCGGAGATTGGGTAGCCTTCGATGAAGCAATTTTGGATGTCTACGTTGATTAGGGCGGTGCGAGTTGGTATGGCTGCGAAATCCGGCATTGAGACCTCGTTTGTGGGACGGGAATTTCTGATCGGCTGCGATTCTAGACTTAGTTATGAAGTTCGCCAAAGGGAATGTGGGTTGGACTTAGTGCGGGCCTGTTAAACCACGTCGTCTATTAATTTGGTTTTACAAAGATCACGCAATAGTCGCGGCCGGACCAATCGGTCATCGTCTTTTCTACTTGCAGTCCTGCCGACGTAAGTTCGTCCACCATGATTTTTTGCGGAATGCCGTGGCCTCCGCGATTTTTGGGAACTCCCGGGACAGGATCTAGATTCCCGTCCGGGGGGAAATCGATGATCGCGAGACGCGCGCCCGGCTTCAACGAGCGCACTAGGCTTTTGTCGAACTCGACCGGCTGCGTCAGGTGATGATAGACGTGGCGCAGGAAAATCGCGTCGCAGCAGGCTGGCGGTAGCTTGGTATCATCCGCCGTGCCCTCCACTACGATGACATTTTCAAGCTTGCGTTTCGCGACTTCCGCGCGAAGACTCTTCAGTTTTTCCGCATCAATCTCCGTAGCATAAACGCGGCCTGAGGCGCCGACGCGTTCCGCGGCGGCAAAACTATAGCTGCCGTCGCCCGCGCCAACGTCTGCGACTACCGCTCCCGGCTTCCATTGCATCAACTCCGCCAGTCGATTGATGTCCTGGCGTTGATCGGCGCTCACTCCGCGAACCGCGCGCGAGGATATCCAGCACGCGCCAATGGCCGCGATCGCCACAAACAACGGCAAAAGCCATCTTTTGCAATTCATGGATGTTGTTCCTCCAGGGCATAGTCCGTCCGCGCAGGAAGACGACTGCGACTCGGAGCTACTGGCCACTTTTAGTTGGACGCTGTATTAGCTCAATACGTCTCTCTTCGGGATTGGCGACTTGTGGTTTATCGGTTCTGCATAGCGGCGCAGATCCCGCAGACGGCGAGGGGCGGCGGAGAACGCCGCCCGCGGGAGGGCTAACCCGGCCCTCCCCTACAAAGACGAATCGCTCAGCAGGCTAGATCGTCGGCGGTGAGTTTGAAACTCTTGAGTGGGCCGAGGACTGTAGCGGCGATTTGGCCGGGGCGGAAGAATTCTTTTGCGACTTCGCGGACTTCTTCGCGGGTTACGGCTTCTAGATTGGCGATCATTTCGTCGGGGGTGAAGAAGCGGCCGAAATAGAGATGCTGGCGGGCGATGTGGGACATGCGCGCGCCGGTGGATTCGAGGGAAAGAAGCATCGCGCCTTTCAAATGATCTTTGGCGCGGCGCAGCTCTTCGTCGCTGACCAGATCATTTTTCAGGCTGCGGACTTCGGCCATCACGGAGCGGACGAGCTGCGGGGCGGATTTTAGAATCGTGGCGCCGTAAACCGAGAGCATGCCGGTATCGCGATACGGATTCATCTCGCTGAAGATCGAATAGGCGAGCCCCTGGCGCTCGCGGATATTTTGGAACAGGCGCGAAGACATTCCGCCGCCGAAGATAGTGTTGAGGATCGAGGCGGAAAAGCGGCGTTGATCGGCGATGGGAAACGCGGCGACGCCGATGCAGACGTGGACTTGCTCGAGTTCGCGCTTGGTTTTTAGCGTGATGCGCGGCGCGGGTTTGGGAGCGGGACCGGGGACGCCGTTTTTTGAGGGCTTGCGCTTTGCGAAGCGCTCGCCGACGAGATTCATCAACTGGTCGTGGGTGAGATTGCCGGCGGCGGTGATGACAATGTGATTCGGGGCGTACCACTGGCCGAACCAGTCGTTCAAAGTGGCGCGCTCGAGGGCATTGATCGTTTCGCGTGTGCCGAGGATGGGCTTGCCGAGGGCGTGGCCGCGCCAGAAATTTTCGGAGAAGAGCTCGTGAACGAGGTCCTCGGGATTGTCGCGGGCCATTTTGATTTCTTCGAGGATCACGGATTTTTCGCGCGTGATTTCTTCGGGCGGGAAGGCCGGAGCGAGGACCATGTCGGCGATGATGTCGAAGGCCGTGGGCAAATGCTCGTCGAGGACGCGCGTGTTGTAGCAGACGAGCTCTTTCGAGGTGAAGGCGTCGAGCATGCCGCCGATGCGGTCGGCTTCGCGGGCGATATCTTCGGCGGAACGGCGCGCGGTGCCTTTGAAGACCATGTGCTCGATGAAGTGCGAGATGCCGTTGAGCTTGACGGGCTCGCGGCGCGAGCCGTGCTGCAGCCAGATGCCCACTGAGACGCTGCGGACGTGCGGCATTGGCTCGCTGATGACGACGAGGCCGTTCGGCAGCGTGGATTTGTGAATTGCGGCTGGAGTCGTAGATTTGGTCACGCTCTATTGTGACACGCCCGCACAGCGAAAGTCATACCGCGAGGCGGAATCGACAATTCGGTGCGGCAACCAGTTTGCCGGCGCTACAGCAGCTTTTCGTCGGGGGAGAGTTTGCCGTACTCGCTGGAGTAATGGAGCGGGACGTCGGAATAGACGCCTTTGTCCTGGGAATAAATTTCGCAGCTCGAGTACGGGTGGGAATAGATGTGGATGGTTGTGGCGCGGCCGCCGAATTCGGGGAGATTGAGGACTTGATGGACCGGTTCTTCGGGACGGACTACGCCGGGATGCGCGGCGTCCATGTCGTAGAAGTCGGTGGGGACTAGCTTGCAGGTGTGCTGCGCGCCGTCGCGTTGCTCGACGCGGAAATTCTGGACGCGCAGCTTGCCGATGGGCACGGCCATCCAGCAATTTTGATCGCGGTGATTGTGAATGCGGCTCACCTGGCCGGATTCCCAGCAGATGGCGATGATTTCGAAGAGATCGTTTTTGAAGATGAGATTGCGCGTGTAATGGCTGCGCGCGTAGAAGATGTAGGGCTTCAGAGTCTCGGGCTGCACCAGATTTTCGTGCACGAATTGCTCGACGCGGGGAATGGTGAATTCGCGCTCGGGAATGGCCGAGAGTTTTTTCACCCATTCATCGATGGACATGGATTGCGCTACAAGTGGAGCCATTGCCGGATCTCCCTGTTGATGCGGCTTCTGGGCGGGATTATAGCTCCGCCACACGCGGGCGGCGCGGAAAAGTTCCTGCGGCGGTGCGTGCTATGATTCCAAAGAGAAGTGGCTATGGCGTCCGCATCACAAAACGAAAAAACGAATCTCCTGGGGAAGTCGAAGGAGGAATTGTCGGCGCTCGCGGTGTCGCTGGGCGAGCATGCGTATCGCGGAGCGCAACTTTATCATGCGCTGTACGCGGAGAAGCAGTTCAATATTGCCGCGATGACGAATTTGCCGGCGGTGTTTCGCGAACGGATTGGCGAACAGGCCACGATCGCGCTCCCGGAGATTGTGCGGCGATATGACTCGGCGGATGGGACGATCCGCTACGTGCTCGGCTTCGACGCGCGGCCGGCAGATGCTGCACCGCGCGGAACTACGATTGAAGCTGTGTTCATGCCGGAAGAGAGCCGGCAGACGATTTGCATTTCGACGCAGGCTGGCTGCGCGGTGGATTGCCATTTTTGCCTGACCGCGACGCTGGGGTTGATTCGCAATCTTTCGTCCGGGGAGATTTTAGGGCAGGTATTGGTGGCGCTCGAAGATAATCGCGAGGCGTTGAAGCCGCAGACGAACGTGGTGCTGATGGGGCAGGGCGAGCCTCTTTTGAATTACGACGCGGTGATGACTGCGCTGCGCATTCTGCTCGATCCTGAGGGAATCGGAATTTCGCCGAAGCATGTGACGCTTTCTACCAGCGGGATCATTCCCGGAATCGAGCGGCTGGCGCGCGAGCGTGTGCGGCCGAAATTGGCGGTCTCGTTGAACGCGTCGAATGACAAGCAGCGCGATGCCATCATGCCCATCAATCGCAAATATCCGATCGCGGATTTGATTGAGGCTTGCCGGCGATATCCGTTGCGGACTTGGGAGCACATCACGTTCGAATATGTGCTGCTGGGCGGATTCAATGATTCGCCGGAGGACGCGCGGCGGGTGGCAAAATTGCTGGCGAATTTGCGCGTGAAGGTGAATTTGATTCCGTGGAATCCGGGAGATTTGCCTTACAAGCCGCCGGATGCGGGACGCATCGAGGAGTTCCGGCGAATTTTGACGGACAAGGGATTGCTGGCGTTCGTGCGTTATTCGCGAGGGCAGGATGTGATGGCGGCGTGCGGGCAATTGGCGCTGCTGGAAGCGAGCGGTGAGCGGCCGCTCGCGCAGATTTCGTTGTAGCCTTGTAATTGGATTATGGCGCAACTGACACTACCCATCATCGTTGAATCCGACTCGGACGGATACTTTGTTTCGTGCCCCGCGCTGCAAGGGTGCTACAGCCAGGGAGTCACGTATGAAGAGGCTGTGGAGAATATCAAAGACGCAATCCGGCTGCACATCGAGGATCGGATCGCCGACGGTGAAGAAATGCCCAAAAACGTAATCGTAAGTCTCTCCACCGTCGAAATCGCCGTCTGATGCCGAAACTTCCCCGCCTGACGGCGCGCCAGATTATTGGCGTGCTTGAAAAGGCTGGGTTCTCGCTTGCCCGGCAGAGCGGCAGTCACATGATTTACAAAAACGCGGCCGGGAAACGGTCACAGTTCCTTTTCACGCCGCGAAGATTCTGCATCCGAAGATTCTGCGAAGCATTCTGAGGGACGCCGAGCTGAGCGTCGAACAACTCCAGGGACTCCTTTGAAATTCTGGCGGGACGATTCGAGTTATTGAGGTTGGAGTTCGTGGAAGCCGGCGCCTGGGGACACGTTTGAATTCACTACTGTGCCTTGGCCGTTGATCCAGTAGCCGTTGTTGGGGCCGGTCCAGACCAGGCGCGTTTCGTTGCTTAGCGGATCGACCGTTGGCGTCAGACCTGTCAGTATGTTGCCCCAGGATTCTACTTGCGCGGCTTGTGCTGCTTGATGGCGTTCGAAGGCGTTCACTTGATTGCGCATCCCCTGCATCTTGGCTTCGAATTGCTGCACTTGCTGGCCTAGCTCGGCCATGCGCTGGCGCTGGCGCGCCACCTGGTATTGATAGCCTTGATCATCCATCTGCTTTTGATATTGAACCCACTTGGGACTCACCTGAAACGTTTCCGAGAGATGCATGATGATGCTGCGAACCCGCGGCGCTTGATCGGCGGGCGCGATGTAACTGATGAGCGCTTTCACTTGCCACAGGTTCGACGAAAGCGTGGTGCGCGCGTAGACGTAGGCATCACGCGATTTTCCGCCGGAATCGCAGCGATAGCCGATCGCGCCGCTTGAATTTTGCGCTGATTCAGGCGGTGCATTCGGGTCTTTCTTGCCAGGGGGCGTCTGATCTGCTTGCTCGGGCGTAAGCGTTTGGCAGAGCGTTTTGAAATGAGTGAGCGCGTAGAGGCCGGCGTAATCTTTGCCGGTGCGATACTTGGCGTAGATGCCTTGCGCTTGCGCGCCGAGATCGGCGGCTTCGCCTTCCCGCGGATGAAATTGCGTGGGAAGAAAGTAAGTGGGAACGGCGACGTCGCCCGAGCGGATATTAATGTTGCCGTCGGGCGAGATGAGATCGATCATCGGGCGATAGTCGGAATAGCCGAGGCGGAATAGGCCGCCGCGCACGGTCCAGCCTTGCGGGACTTCTACCGTGAAGGCTTGCTCGAAGGGATCTTCGAATTTTATCCAGGAGAGATCGGGACGAGGCGAAGGAGTTGCGTGCGTTGACGCGGAGAGAATCGAGACTGCGATCGCAGCGCAAAGCAGCGTTAATGCAAATGTCGCGCGGAATCGCACGGTTCTCGCGTGCATCTCAATCTCCTCATCACCGACGTCGGACGCTCGGTTCAGTCGCGCTGCGCTCGGCTCTTAAATGAATCGACAACTCAGCTCGTAAGATGCCGGCAGGGACGCCGGCGCTACCGTTCGGGCGCTGTGCGGAGATTAATGTTGGAATGGCCGAAGGCTCGATCGACGCGGAAGAGGACGAGTGCCGCCAGCGCTCCTACGGGAATTGCCAGCCACCAGCCGGAATCAAAAATGACGGAACCGGCCTGGCCGAAAACATATTCGTACACTATCGCAAGTTTTGAAGTGGACGATTGAAGTGCGGGGCCAAACGAGCCGAACGCGAGGACGACGATGGGCCCAAGTATCGCGCCAGAGATGACCCACGCGCGCGTGGAGCGCAGATGAAACACGTTCATCAGCCGCCGCAACATAAAGCCGCCGATCAGGCTCATACCGATTCCGAAAATCCACCCGACGAAGCTGAACAGCCAGAAATTGCTCACCGCGCCGTGCAGCGAGAGCGGAACGTCGCGATGCGGATCGAGCGTGAAGCGAAGGAAAATCGCGCTGCTCATGAAGAAGCAGCCGCATACCCAGGCGGCAAGGTAGTAGGCGAGCGTGCCATGGCGAGTCATCTAGGCTTAGATCCTCCGCTCGACATTGGGAAAATCGAGCCAGACTTTTACGCCGCAGAAATGCGAGCCTTCGGTGCAGATAGGAGTGGAGATTCCGGCGCGCAGAACGCACGGCGGCCCGATGTAGCGCGCGAGTTGCGGAAACACTTCGCGTACTTGCGCGACTTCGTCCATCGAGGCTTGGTAGATCTCTTCTTGCGCGTTGAAGCAGGTGCGCATGGTCCATTTGTGCAGCAAGTGCAGAAGCGAGCCGGTTTCGACCAGGCGAATGGCTTTGGCGTTTGGGAGGAGATAGAGAGCGAACTCGCGCGGGACGCCGCGATCGAGAAGTTCGTTCTTAGCTTGCCAGGCGACGGCCATGGCTTCTTCATAGACTTCGCGGGCGCGAACGTTGCCGGCGATCAGCGCGGGCGTGAGGAAATCCGGCGAACGCGTGTCGGCGAGAGTGAGCAGTGGGCGCGAACCGGGGACCATGCGATGGCGCTGGTCCTGGCTATCGGCGGTGTGGCTGATTTTTTTGGCGAAGGTGAAATTGGCGTGCTGCAGCGCGCGGAGAATCGGGGCGTGAACGCCGATGTTGAGCGTTTCGCGGCGATAGGGATTGCGCGCGGGATTGAGGAGCAGATCAATGGCTTCGGCGTCGGGGCAGGCGGCTTCGGTGAGGCCGAGGACGGCGCGATACGATTCGGCCATCACGCGCAGCGCACGCGGCGAATAATCGATGAGGACGGAGGTGCGCCCGGCGAGCTGTGCGTCGAATTCGCGGGCGAAGGCTTCGCCATCGGCGGCGGGTTGCGCCCATTCAATGGGATCTTCCATCGGCTCGTTGTCGAAGCGATCGAAGAATTCAAGATCGACTTCGCGGACGGCGCCGACCATCGCGCCGATCACTTCGCGCGCTTCAGTCGGCGTGTCGGACGCGGCCTGCATCCGCCAGAGGCGATGCAGAACGATCCCCGAAAGCGTGTGCACCATAGTGGTGAAGGCGGCGACGGGCAGCACGTAGCGCGCGACTTCGATAGCGCGCTTCTCGGATTGGCGCGCGACTTTTTGCAGGCGCTTCGGATGCGACATCTCGCCGATGTGCCAGATATCGCCGAGAATTTCGCGGGCTTCGGGTTCGAGGAGGCGCGAAAGCTCGCGATAGAAATCCCAGGCGCGGGCGATGGCGCGTTCGTAGATGGCGCGTTCTTCGGAGCCGAAATTCGGGCTGGCGGGTGGAACGTAGGCTTGCGCGCGATCGAGCCGCACGTAACGCTGGCTTTGCTGCTCGGAATTATAGAAAGGATGCGCGTGCAGGAACGACCAAACGAATTGACGGCTGATATTTTCGAGGCCGAATTCGAAATGCGCATGTTGGAATACGGTGTGATGTCCGCCGTAATACGTGGCCGAGCCGACGTTGACGCGCTGCTTTTCGGTGATTTCCTCGGGGCCGATCAGGCGCGCGGAATAGCATGTGCGGGCAGCGGCGATGGCTGAATCGAAGGGGTGCGCGAAGGCGTTGCGCAGCGTGATGCGCGGCGCGGCGGTTTCGATCGCCGATTCTGAGGAAGCAGATGGGTCGAAGGGGATAGGCACAGGCGTTGCCATCGAGAAATGCATTCTACACCGCCGCAGTGGACGGGGCAAAAGTGTGGATCACCAGGCTCACTTGATTTTCGCGAAGAATAATTTCAGGATGTAGGCGCAAATGAACCGCAAAGGCCTTCCTCGAAGCATTTCCTTCCTCGCCGTACTTGCTGCCTGCGCCGCGATTGCATCTCTGGCCGCCCGCGGCCAGAACTCGAAAGACACTGATTGGCCCTATTACGGAAACGATGCGGGCGGGATGCGATATTCGACGCTCGCTCAGATTAATCGCGACAACGTGTCGAAGCTCAAAGTCGCGTGGATTTATCATACGGGCGACGTCTCGGACGGATCGCGCGACCGCAAGCGAAGCGGATTCGAGGCGACACCCATTCTCGTGGACGGTACGCTCTATTTCACAACGGCCTTCAATCGCGTGATCGCACTCAATCCGGATACCGGACAGGAACGCTGGATCTTCGATCCGCACATCGACCTTACGCTCGATTACGGCGATGGACTGGTGAATCGCGGCGTGGCGACGTGGCTCGATCCCAAGAAAACGGGTGGGGAAGGTTGCCGTCGTCGAATCTTCGAAGCCATTCAGGACGCGCGGCTGGTGTCGATAGACGCGGCGACCGGAAAGCCCTGCATTGATTTCGGCGACTACGGCCAGGTGAATTTACGCGACGTGCCGGGCTACCGGGCTGGTTGGTACCACATGACCTCACCGCCGGCCGTCATCGACGACTTGGTGGTCGTGGGATCGGCGATTGACGACAATCAGCGCGCTGCGATGCCCGACGGGGTCGTGCGAGCTTTCGATGCGCGATCGGGCAAGCTTCGCTGGAGCTGGGAGCCGATCGAAACCGGGTCCGAGAAGACGAGCGGAGGCAAGCCCAATGAACGGCAAGCCGGCGCGGCAAATGCGTGGTCGATCATGACGATCGATCCGGAGCGCGACTTGATTTTCGTACCGACCGGCAGCGCGAGCCCCGACTACTTCGGAGGGCTTCGGCCTGGCGACAACAAGTGGGCGAACTCGGTGGTCGCGCTGCACGCGAAAAGCGGCGAAGTCGCCTGGGGCTTTCAACTCGTACACCACGACTTGTGGGACTACGACACGGCCGCGCCTCCATTGCTCGCGACACTCCAGCACGACGGGCAGAAGATTCCCGTGGTCATTGAAGGAAACAAGAGCGGCTTACTTTACGTGCTCAATCGCGACACCGGCAAGCCGGTGTTCCCAGTCGACGAGCGGCCGGTACCGCAGAGCGATGTTCCCGGCGAAGCTGCATCGCCGACGCAGCCATATCCCGTCGCGCCACCTCCGCTCGCGCCGCAGAAAGTTACCGAAGACGATGCTTGGGGGCCGACACCCGCCGATCGCGACAAGTGCCGCGAATGGATTCGAGATCTCCGCAACGAAGGCGTCTTCACTCCCCCGAGCTTGCGAGGAACGCTTGCGGTCCCTGGAAACATTGGAGGCATGACCTGGAGCGGCTACGCTTTCGATCCCGCGCGCGGACTGCTGGTGACGAATTCAAATAATTTGGTCGCCAAGGTGAAACTGATCCCCCGCGCCGATTTCTGGCGTGACGAAGCACGCACTGAAGATGGCGATTACGCTCCGCAGGCTGGAACACCGTACGGTCTGTTTCGCCGATTTCTCCAATCGCCCTCCGATATGCCCTGCACTACGCCGCCGTGGGGGATGCTGATCGCTGTGGACATGGTCCAGGGAAAAATCCGATGGCAAGTGCCGCTCGGATCGATGCAGGATTTCGGCGGCAAGCAGCCGCACATTCCTGCCGGCTCGATCAGCCTCGGCGGTCCGATCGTGACCGCCGGCGGGCTGGTTTTTATCGCTGGGACCTTCGATCCGTTCATTCGCGCGTTCGATATAGAGAGCGGCAAGGAATTGTGGAAAGGGCAATTGCCGTGGAGCGGCCATGCAACGCCGATGACCTACAGGTTGGGACGAAACGGAAAGCAATATGTGGTGATCGCGGCCGGCGGCCATCCGAAAATTAGCGAAGAGCCGCTCGGCGACGCGCTCGTCGCGTTCACGCTTCCGTGATTTGCTGAATGTCGCAGCGAGAAAAGGCGGATGCGTACGTGCATCGTCGCTCGCACGCTCGCGCCAGCAGTTATTTCTTTGCGGCGGCCTTGTCGGCGGCGGCTTTCTCGTATTTTTTGTTGAAACGCTCGACGCGGCCGGCGGTGTCCAGCAGCTTTTGCTTGCCGGTGAAGAACGGGTGGCAGTTCGAACAGATTTCCACTCGAAGTAGTTGGCCCTTCATCGTCGAACGCGTCTTGAAGGTGCTGCCGCAGGCGCAGTGCACGGTCACTTCGTGATAATCGGGGTGAATTCCGGCTTTCATGGGGAAACTCCAATCGGTCCGGGCCGGTCTGCGCGGCACATCCGCGTTGGCGGAGGCTACAGCCGCGTCGCTAGGCCCGCGGACAAACTTTAATGATACGCGAAATCGAGCCATGACGCCAACCGTGATTCGCGGCGCTTGAAAGCCGCGCATTTCGCAACTTCGTGCGATGCTGTTGCGTCTCATGGGAGTAGGTAATTCGAAGTTATAACGTGCACCAGCCCGACACGAGTAATTGCTTGGCGGCAGTAAATCGGCCATGTTCGCAATCTCAACTCGGAGGCGTAGATGAAGAAATTACTTGGATTCCTGTTCGCGCTGTTGATTTTCTCGGTCCCGGCATTTGCGCAAAACAAGAAGCCTGCCGGCGGCGGGCACGGCGTTGGCGGTGGTCACGTACCGGCGCACGGCCCCGCGCCCGCAAAAGCAAAAGCTCCGTCGCATCAAGCTCCGGAGCATCCTTCTTATGTGGACAAGAAAGGACACCCGGAAGCGCCGCACGTTCACTCGAATGACAAATGGATCGGCCACGATACCGGGCGAGATGACCCTCACTACCATATGGATCATCCGTGGGAGCACGGACACTTCACCGGTGGATTCGGCCGCGGGCACGTTTGGCATCTCGCGGGAGGCGGACCAAGCCGATTCTGGTTCGGCGGGTTCTACTTCAGCGTGGCGCAGTACGATCTCGGCTTCTGCGGTGACTGGCTGTGGGATTCGGACGACATCGTGATTTACGAAGATCCGGATCACGATGGATGGTATCTGGCATACAACGTAAGGCTCGGTACGTACGTTCACGTGATGTATCTGGGAACTTAAGCGATACGACGGCGGCCGTGATCAGGCGACGAAGGCGCAGCCCATGCGCACGCGGCCGCCCTCGGCGCTGTTGGCGTAAGCCTTGCGCAGGCTGACGCGCAGCGGCGGAAGTATCGGCACGTGCAGGACGGCTGAGAATTGCGACGGCAAGTCGTCGCCTTTGTCGAAGACAAGGGCGACGCCGCCGTAGCTTAGATCCACAACTGTCGCGGTTCTCAAGGAGCCGTCAATCACCGCGTAGGATTTCGTGCCGGCAAGAGAGACGCGCTCCCATTTGCGCGGATGCGTGGCTTGCTTTGGCGCCGCACTGGCGTGAGCGGCTGCGGCCGCGCTTGCGGCTGTGGTGACCGGCGGAACTACAATCGGGGGAATCGTCGTAGAAGGCGCGGCCGGAGTTTCGCGCGGCGCCGGGCGCGAACTCGCCGGCGCTTCCATGGGGATCACGCGCGAAGAACCAGTCGCAGTCCGCAGCGCATAGAGCTGTTTATCGGCAGCGTCGATGAGGTTTTCTTTCGTGTCGGCGTCGCGCGGATGAACCGCCAGCCCGAAATCCAGCGTCACTCCCGCCTTCATTTGCAACGGCGCCACTTCCGCTTCGAAATTGCTGCGCACGCGGCGGCAGAGCGTGGCAGCCTGCTCGGGATCGGTCTGCGGGAGAAGTAGCGCGAATTCATCGCCGCCGATGCGAAAGGCAAAGTCCGAGGCGCGCAGAGTCTTGCGCAGATTGTTGGCGGCGAGGCGAAGCACGTCGTCGCCTTTCGGATGGCCGTATTGGTCGTTCACTTCCTTCAGGTGGCGAAGATCGAAAATCACGAAGGCCAATTGCTGGTTGTAACGTTTTGAACGAGTCAGTTCGCGCTCGCAGGTTTCATCGAAGAGGCGGCGGTTGTAGAGGCCCGTAAGGCCATCTGTAGCGGCGTAGCTTTGCAACTTCTTGTATTCCTCGTATTCAAGAACCACGGGGACGCGCATAAAATGCGTGGCGCCGAGAACATCAACCAGCGCCGTCTTGAGCGAAACGCGGCGCCCGAGCGCTTCGGAAAATTCGCGCTGGCGCGCAAGAATCTTGCCCCAGGCATCGAGGCTTTGCGCGTCGGTGAGATCGATCTGCGTGAAGGTTTTGAAAAAACGTTGCAGGAACGGGCCGCGAATGCCCTCCTCGAGACCCGCGAGAGTCTCGACGAGCATATCGAGAAAGCTATCTTCCGCCGATGGCTGAGGCCGCACCGGCTCGCCGGGCTGGGGCATAATTCGGATCTGCTCCGAACTCTTAGGACACGACTTCGAATTGCGCCTGGGGGCGCAGATTCGAATAGCGCGGGGGCGCACTTCTATATCAGCAAGAGTGAGTCCATCGCGGGGAGGATATCCAGAGACGCGCGCGCCGCTAAGTGCTTGAATTCCGGTCGATTCAAGAACGATTTCCTCACGGCAGCAGATTCTTCAGTCCGAATTGCGGCCGCCGAGAGCAAATTGCTTCCACTTGCGGATTCTCGGAGAAAAATTTCAGAAAGAGACGTACTAGGAGTTTGGTTTCAATCGAGCGGCTTCAGAAATTGAACACCGATGAGGTGCACATCGCCCACTTCCTTCTGCCGCAGGACGCGCGCCTGAATCGGCGCCATCGACGCCGGGACGAGACCGGAATTCGAAACCGAGGGAGCGGGAACAGTGAGAGTGATCAACGCCGCTTTGGCAAGGGCTCGCGGAGAGGTTAGATAGGCGCCCCCGGCGCTGATGTCGAGCGTCTTGGCGAGGTCCACAAAGTCCTCGCCATAGGCGTCGGTGCCGCGCATGAACATCGGCACCTGCAAATGGAGGCGGTAGGCTTGACGTCTTTCCGCGCTTGCCACGCCTATCTCCTGTCGCCGGGCTAGAGACTTTTGTGCCACCGTCGTTAGTACCCCAGTAGTAGTACTTTTCCATATCGCAATTTGGATGCAAGTGCAGAGCGGAGATTACGTAATCGTTAAATCATTGTAAACAAAGAGCTTCCATTTCACGGCAGGCGTGCCAAACTGAGCTCCGGAGGGGGTCTGGGGCAACGGAAGGGAATTCCCTTCCCATACTGTGAAAAGTAGAACTCATTTACCATTGACACCTCCCACCCCCTTTGCGACCATTCGCGCTGGCGTCGCTATCCCCTAGAGCTATCTGGAGATGAATGACTCTCAGTCATATGTTGGACGCAAGGGTGCCCGTGTCGCAAAACGTGGAACCGGAGACTGCTAGATGACGCGGTCCGAGCAAGCCGAGCAGCCATCCGCTGCGCAAACCGTATTTGGCGTCATGGCGAGTCTGCTCGATTCCATGGACCGTCCGCTGGTGGTGTCGGACCGCGTGGGCACAATCTTGTTCGCCAATGTCCACGCACAGGACCGGCTGGCGGCGCAGGGCTTTCCTTCAACGGACCGCATCAATCTTTTTCAAGACTTGCTGCATGCGGAAGCGCGCGGAGTGATCGCACAGCTCGAGAGTGGCGAGCAAGAAGTAAGCCTGCAAGTTTCGCGTCCAGGATTCGAGACGCATGTGCGTGTGCGCTGGCTGCCCGAACCGGATTGGCTGGTCACGTTCATCGAGCCATTGCCCGCGGCAGTGCCGGCCGGCGAAGTCGAGATGCGGCAGACGGTGCAGGACTTGATGCAGGAGCGGGAGATTACTTACCGCAATCTCCTGGCCGCCTATCTGCGTTTGCAGGAAGTGAACCGGCAGAAAACGGTGTTCCTGGCATCTGCGGCGCATGAGCTGAAGACGCCGCTGGCGGTGATGAAGGGCTATTACGACTTGCTGCTCTCCGGCTCGCTGGGAAGACTCAGCGACAAGCAGCGCGAGATCCTGGAAGAATCGAAGGACAGTTGCGACCGCTTGGTACGTGTGGTGTCGATGTTCTTGAATTATTCGGCGCTTGAAAGCGGCAAGCTGGTGCTGCAGTTGCGCGACAACGATATTCGCGCGTGCGTGAACGACGTGGTGACGCGCTGGCAGGATGCGTTTCAAAAAGCCAAAGTGCGACTCGACACGCACATCGCGAAGACTCTTCCAGCGGTGAGCTTCGATTATCCGAAGCTGCAGCAGTGCATCGCGAATCTGGTGGATAACGCGCTGAAGCACACGCCGCGGGGCGGATGCGTCACCGTGAAAGCTGAGCCGCATTTCTGGGAGCGGCGCACGTCGGAAGTCGCGCCGAGAAGCGAGCGCCGCCGCGCGCGCGGAAGCGAAATCAATAGCGTGCTTGTTTCCGTGGCGGACACCGGCGTGGGCATCTCCGCCGAATATCACCAGGAAATCTTCGAAGAATTCGTGCGCGTCGACCCGTCGTCTTCCGGCATGGGCTTGGGCCTGGCGATTACGAAGCGGCTCATTCAGGCGCATCGCGGAAAAATTTGGGTGGACAGCATACCGGGCACCGGCAGCAAGTTCTCGTTTATCCTGCCGGTGAACCTCGAATAACATCGCGGCAATAGCGGGAGAAGAATTCAGCACCGAGGGCAGATTAATATGGCAACCAAAGAAAAAATCCTGATCGTGGACGACGAGCCGAGCATCCGGAAATATTTGCAGACGCTCCTCGAAGTGGATGGATATGAAGTCAACGCCGTCTCAAACGGCAAGGACGCCGTCGAGCTTGTTTCGACGGGCGACAAACCCGACGTCATCATACTCGACGTGCTGATGCCGGAAATGGACGGCCTGGACACGCTGCGCGCGCTGATGCATCAGGACCGCTCGCTGAACGTGATCATGCTTTCCTGCTCGAATGAAGTGGGCACGGTGGTGGAAGCCATCCGCCTGGGCGCGCACGATTACCTCACCAAGCCGTTCGAGAAGCCGGAGCTCGATGCCGCACTGCTGAAATGCCGGAAGAGCATTCAGCTTACTTCCGAGAATAAGGCGCTGCGCGAATACTGCGATCAGCTCACCGAGGACCTTTCGTTCCTGGCTTCTAGCCCGCAGATGCTGAAGATTCGCCAGCAGATTCTGCAGATCGCTCCGGTTGACGTGCCGGTGTTCATCAGCGGCGAGAGCGGCGTGGGCAAGGAAGTAGTGGCGCGCATGATTCACCTGCGCTCGACGCGGCGTCACCAGCCGTTCGTCAAGGTAAATTGCGCAGCGTTGCCCGGCGAGCTGCTGGAATCCGAACTCTTCGGCTACGAGCAAGGCGCTTTCACCGGCGCGGTGCGCTCGAAGCCCGGCAAATTCGAGCAGGCCAACAAGGGAACCATCTTCCTCGACGAAATCGCGGAGATGAGCCCGCACCTGCAGGCCAAGCTCCTTCACGTCCTCCAGGACAATCAGTATTCGCGCCTGGGCGGCCGCAGCGTGATCAACGTGGACGTTCGCGTCCTCGCCGCCACGAACATGAACGTGCAGGAAGCCATGCAGTCCGGCCGCTTCCGCGAGGATCTTTATTACCGCCTCAACGTTCTCTCGATTCACATTCCACCTCTGCGCGAGCGCACCGGAGAAATTCCGCTGCTCTTCCAGCACTTCTTGCAGAAGTACAGCGAGAAGTTTCAAAAGGCCGCGCCCGAGCCTTCGACGCATCTCCTCGAAGCGGCGCAGCGCTATCAATGGCCGGGCAACTTGCGCGAACTGGAAAACTTCACCAAGCGCTACGTGATTCTCGAAGACGACGAAGGAAGCTTCCGCGAATTGCTGGAAATGACGACGGCGCAGCAGCGTCTCTCGCCGCAGCCCGAGGCGACGCCGACGCGCGAGCAGGGCGGACTGAAAGCGCTCGTGCGCGGCCTGAAAGATGAAGCCGAAGCGGAAGCGATCGCGC
Source organism: uncultured Acidobacteriota bacterium (assembly GCA_963841235.1). Lineage (GTDB taxonomy): Bacteria > Acidobacteriota > Terriglobia > Acidiferrales > UBA7541 > Palsa-147. Next base: position 98,815 of record CAWJBU010000013.1, read on the forward strand.
AGGCGCTGGAGAAGACGCGCTGGTGCCGCAAGGACGCCGCGAAAATGCTGGGCATCAGCTACAAGGCGCTGCTTTACAAAATGCGCCAATTCAATCTCGATTCTGGGCGCGGTTCGCGTTCCGCCGCGCCGGCGGTGCCGGCAGCGCCGGTTTCGCGAAACGAGTAGTACCACTACGAGTTGCGGGACTACGCCTGCAACCTATTGCCTATTCAGAGCACAGAACAGAATAAAAATTCTGTTCATTAAACGTCTACATAGCTAAGATGCGTCGCCAGGGAAGCGCCTGGAGGCGCAGCCGAGACTCGCGCAGTTTGGGGGAATTCTTGACCGCGAGTCACGCAAGCAGGCTTCCCTTGTCTTTGCAACGGGTTTGGGCAACCCAGAGCAATCCGGCCATCCAAAAGATTTGCTGAGGAAGGCGCGCCATGGCGCAGGCAAGATTCGGATGCCGCGCCGGCATTTGGAAGCAGGATTGCTAACCCCTTGTAGCGGGGAATCTTACGCCCATTTGCGCATTGAGGGAGCAACCGGAATGACGGAGCGTCGCACCGCACGCCGATACGACCTATCGTTGCCCGTACTTGTCCGTCTGCCCATCAACCGCGAACCGGGTTCGCACAGCGGGCAGACCCGCGACATCTCCACGCGGGGCGTCTATTTCATCATGAGCAAGGATATGGCGCCTGGCACCGAACTCGATTTCACGCTCACGCTTCCCGCGGAAATCACGCGCGGCACCGAAGTTTTCGTGCGCGCGCATGGGCGCGTGGTGCGCGTGGACAAGCGCGAAGGCGATGATACCGACAGCATCGGCGTCGCCGCCGTGATCGAGCGCTACGACATCATCCGGGGCAAGACCGCATAGCTCGCGGCTGCCCCGCGTTTTCCCTTCGAGTTTTCCTTTCGTTCCGCAATTCCTTTCTCGCCACTTTTTCGCGCGGCACTATCGCACTCTCGCTCTCGCGTCCGGCACTCGCCGCCGCGCATCAGACTTTCGGCTCAGTTTTCGATTGCAAGAATGCCATCGCTGGTCTTAGGATGGCGCCACTCTCGGCTCGAGGAGGGTTCCATGAAAGTTTCGGACCTCATCGCCTCTCGCAAGGAAATCTTCTCCATCAGCGAGGACGCCACAGTTCACGATGCAGCGCGCTATTTGCGCGATCGTGGCGTTCGCTCCGCGGGCATTTGCAACAAAGACGGAAAGCTGGTCGGCGTGATTTCGCAAAGCGACATCTCCGATAAAGTCGCCGCGGAAAACAAGTGCCCGGCATGGATGCGCGTGACGGAAATCATGACTGCGCAGCTTGTTACCGTGCCGCCGGATGCGCCGCTCGATGCCTGCCTGCAATTGATGGAGAAATTCGGCATCTTCCATTTGCTGGTTGTCGATGAGAAAGGGCGATTCCACGGGATGATTTCCGTCGCCGACCTGCTCACCGTGATCGCCTCCGACGAAAAGGCGCGCGCAGATCTACTTGAGGATCTGATGTTCCCGAAACGCTAGCGCAAAGCGCGCGATTTCGTGCGGCGAGTGTCGCCCCTGAGATCTCGCGATTTCGCGACGGCGCGCAGAAATTAATTTCTACGCCCTCCGTCACCCCCTCCCGGCTTGGCTCTTCCCTCCGAGTAACTCCATTTCTCTGCTGTGAAACAGTTTTCCTACTTTTAACGGGAGCGCCGCAACCATCAGAACTCCTTTGCGCAACTCTGGCCTGGTTCTATACCTAGGTCATAATCCACTGGCAGATTTGGAGTTACGGCGCGGACGACGGCCCTACGTCATCTGCAGCGGCTCATTCCCGGATTGACCCCGTTTGGCCGGGCGAGTGCAGGTATGAAGTGTCGATTACACAAAGGCTTGCCCTCGGGGAATCGGGTCAAGGGTTGGCCGTGAATTCAGGAGACTTGGGACCATGGCAGTAAACAACATTGTGGACGGCTTTGTGCCCGACAAGGCCCCGGACGGACCATCAACGCACGTCGTCTTCGGCCAGTCCGAAGTGATGCGCGCAATCCGCCAGAAGATTGAGAAGGTCGCCGGGACAAATGTCCCGGTGCTGATTCAAGGCGATAGCGGCACGGGCAAGGAAGTGCTGGCGCGGCTGATCCATCATCTCTCGCCGAGCACCCTCGGCCCGTTCGTGAAAGTGAACTGCGCCGCGATTCCCGGCACTTTGCTGGAAAGCGAGCTTTTCGGATTCCGCAAAGGCGCGTTCACCGGAGCCTACAACACGAAGCCCGGCCGCGTGGAAATGGCTAACGGCGGCACTCTCTTCCTCGATGAAATCGGCGAGCTCGATTCTTCGCTGCAGGCCAAGCTTCTTCAGGTGCTGCAGGACGGGCAGTTCTGCGCCATCGGCGACCAGGAAGAAAAGAAAATCGAAGCCCGCGTGATCTGCGCCACCAATCGCCGCCTCGAAGATGAAATCGAGGCCGGGCGCTTTCGAGCCGACTTGTTCTATCGCATCAACGTGATCAGCGTGCATCTTCCGCGTCTGCGTGATCGCCGCGAAGATATCCCCGGCCTCGTCGAATATTTCCTGGCGCAATTCAATGCGCGATTCCAGCGCAGCGCGCCGCTTCCCTCGCGCGAATTGCTGCAGATGTTCCAGGATTCCGACTGGCCCGGAAACATCCGCGAACTCGAAAACCGCGTCGCGCGCTACGTGATTCTCGGCAGCGAAGAAGCCTTCCGCACCGAATCCGCGCCGCCGCGGCCGATGTCGCTGCCGTATCAGATTCCCGAAAACGGCACGATTCCTCTGAAGCGCATCGCCAAGCAGGCCGTGCGCGAAATGGAACGCGAGCTGATTCTGAAAGTGCTGCAGGCCAATCACTGGAATCGCCGCAAGGCCGCACAGCAGCTGGCGATCAGTTACCGCGCCTTGATCTACAAGATTCGCGAAGCGGGACTTTCGCAGCGCCATAATCGCAAGGACGCCATCCTGCCGCCGCCCGACGCGGCTGCCGCTGTCGGAGACTGACCGAGGCCGACTCCCGTAATCTCGCGTCCGTTCGCAGGCTTCGCCTCGCATTCGAGGCGCGTCTTCCAGCTTCATTCCTTCGTCGTACAACCGCTCAAAGTAACCATTGGGCGATTTACGCTGGCTCCCCGCCGTGGCCGCGTCTAAACTTTATTTATCGCGCCTCAGCGCGTATCCGATGACCGACAGAGCCCAACGCCGCCAAGCCTTACTCGACGCGCTCGAGTCGCGCATCCTTGTGCTCGATGGCGCCATGGGCACGATGGTGCAGCAAAAGAACCTCACGGCGGCGGATTTCGGCGGGCCGGCGCTCGAGGGCTGCAACGAAGTGCTGGTGCGCACGCGGCCCGATGCGATTCTCGATATTCATCGCGCCTATCTTGAAGCCGGCTCGGACATCATCGAGACCGACTCGTTCGGCGGCACACGCATCGTTCTCGCCGAATATCATCTTGAAAAAGAAACCGCGCAGTTGAATCGCACAGCGGCGGAACTGGCGCGGCGCGCGGCCGATGAATTTTCCACTGCGGCTCGCCCGCGATTTGTGGCCGGCTCGATCGGACCGACCACCAAAGCGATTTCCGTCACCGGCGGAATCACGTTCGATGCGCTGAGCGAGAATTTTTACGAGCAGGCCAAGGCGCTCGTCGAAGGCGGCGTCGATATTCTGCTGGTTGAAACTTGCCAGGACACGCGCAACGTGAAAGCGGCGCTGCTGGCCATTGGGCGCGTGAATAAGGAATTCGGCTTCGAGATTCCGGTGATGGTCTCCGGCACGATCGAACCGATGGGCACGATGCTCGCGGGGCAAACGGCGGATGCGCTGTGGTCCTCGATCGCGCGGCAGAATCTACTTTCGATCGGCTTGAATTGCGCCACTGGCCCCGAATTCATGACCGATCACATTCGCACGCTCAGCGAAATCGCCTCGACGCGCATTTCCTGCTATCCGAACGCCGGCCTGCCTCGCGAAGACGGCACCTACGGCGAGACGCCGGAGACGCTGACGGCGCAACTCGCGCGCTTCGTCGAGCATGGCTGGCTGAACATGGTCGGCGGCTGCTGCGGAACCACGCCCGCGCACATTCGCGCTCTTGCGGAGATGGTGAAGGGCCGCAAGCCGCGCGCGATTCCTGCGCCGGCGCACCGTTCGTACTATTCCGGCATCGAGCTCGTCGAAGCCGACGAGTCGAATCGGCCGCTTCTTGTCGGCGAGCGCACCAATGTGATCGGCTCGCGCGCTTTCAAGGAACTCGTCGCTGAAGAAAAATGGGAAGAGGCCACCGAAATCGCGCGGCGGCAGGTGCGCAACGGTGCGCAGGTGATCGACGTCTGCCTGCAGAGCAGCGAGCGCGATGAGGCGAAGGATATTCCGCCGTTCTACGAAAATCTAATTCGCAAGATCAAAGCGCCGGTGATGATTGACACCACCGACGCCGCATCCATCGAGCTCTCGCTCACGTACTGCCAGGGCAAGAGCATCATTAACTCGATCAATCTCGAGGACGGCGAGGAGAAATTCGAGCGCGTCTGCCCGCTGGCCCGCGCGTATGGAGCTGCGCTGGTTGTCGGCTGCATCGACGAAGACAAGTTGCAAGCGCAGGCCTTCACCCGCGAGCGCAAGCTGGCTGTCGCAGAACGTTCCTGCGGCCTGCTCGCCGGGAAATTCGGCATCCCGGTGGAAGATGTGATCATCGATCCTCTCGTGTTTCCATGCGCGACCGGCGATGAGAACTATATCGGCGGCGCTGTCGAGACCATCGAAGCGATCCATCTGATCAAAGAGAAGATCTCCGGCGTCAAAACCATTCTTGGGATTTCAAATATCTCCTTCGGCCTTCCCGCCTCTGCGCGCGAAGTGGTCAATTCCGTTTTTCTCTATTACTGCACCAAAGCCGGTCTAGATCTCGCCATCGTCAACGCGGAGAAGATCGAGCGCTTTGCTTCGATTCCGGAAGAAGAGCGCCGCCTCGCCGAACATCTTCTCTTCAATACGCCGCCCGCCGAAGTTCCGGCCGGTCATCCGGCGGCCGCGACGCTCGAGGCCGTGCCGGAGGACTGGCGCGAGCAGAGCCGCGAACAGAAAATCGCCGTCAACCAATTTCACATCGCGGCCATCGCCGATCATTTTAGAGGCGCCACGAAACGGAAAAAGCAGGTCGCCGATCTGCCGCTCGATCAACGCCTCTCGAATTACATCATCGAAGGCAGCCAGGACGGACTGGTCGCCGATCTCGAGCGCAAGCGCGGCGAAGGTACGGCGCCGCTCGACATCATCAACGGGCCGCTGATGGCCGGCATGAGCGAGGTCGGCCGGCTCTTCAACAACAACGAGCTGATCGTCGCCGAAGTCCTGCAGTCCGCTGAAGCGATGAAGAAAGCTGTGAATCATCTGCAGCGTTTCATGGAGAAGTCGGAATCGTCCGCGCGCGGCCGGATCGTTCTCGCCACGGTCAAAGGCGATGTTCACGACATTGGCAAAAATCTCGTCGAGATCATCCTCGCGAACAATGGCTATGAGGTGGTGAATCTCGGCATCAAAGTTCCGCCCGAGGAATTGATCCGCGCGTGCCACGAACATTCGCCCGATGCCGTCGGGCTATCGGGGCTGCTGGTGAAAAGCGCGCAGCAAATGGTGACTACAGCGGGAGATTTACGCGACGCTGGAATCGAGCTGCCGCTGCTGGTCGGCGGCGCCGCGCTTTCCGATAAATTCACGCGCTCGAAAATCGCGCCGAGCTATACCGGGCTGACTCTCTACGCTAAGGACGCCATGATCGGCCTGCGCCTGATGAATGAAATCATGGACCCAGCAGGCCGCGAGAAGCTCGTCGAGGTCGCATCCAACGGCGGCGCCGCGCAGCCGGCCGCCGTCAGCGAGAAGTCGCACGCGCCCGCGGGCGAAGCGCGCAGTTCGCGCGTACGCACCGACATTCCGATTCCGCCCGCGCCATATCTCGATCGCAAAGCCCGCGCTCTGCCGCATCTCGCCGAAATTTGGACCTACATCAATCCCTACATGCTCTACGGCCGCAATCTCGGCTTCAAAGGTAACTTCGCGCAAGCTCTTCACGATCGCAATCCGCTCGCGCTCGAGCTCTATCACAAGACCGAGGAAGTGAAACAAGATGTCGCCAAGTGGATGAAGCCGCGCGGAGTCTGGCAATTCTTCGAAGCCGAGCGCGACGGGAATTCGATAGATCTTTTCACCCCCGGCGCGAAATCGCCGCTGCACACCTTCCGTTTCGGCCGCCAAGCAAAACCCGATGGACTCTGCCTGAGCGATTACGTTCTCGATCCCGAAGAAAACGCCCGCGATCACAGCGCTCTATTCGTAGTCACAGCCGGCGAAGGTGTGCGCGAACGCGTCGAGCAAGAGAAGCAAGCCGGCGAATATTTCAAGGCCCACGCCACGCAAGCTCTCGCCACCGAAACCGCAGAAGCCTGCGCCGAATGGCTGCACCGCCGCCTGCGCGAAGAATGGGGCTTCCCCGATCCGCCCGCCATGACCATGCAGGAACGCTTCACTTCGAAATATCGCGGCAAGCGCTACAGCTTCGGCTACGGCGCCTGCCCCAACATGGACGACCAGCAAGGTCTCTGGAAGCTCTTGCGCCCCGAAGAAATCGGCGTGCAGTTAACCGAAGGAATGATGATGGAGCCGGAAGCCAGCGTAAGCGCTCTCGTCTTCCATCATCCGGATTGCGCGTATTTCTCGGTGAGCGACGAACCGGAAGCCGCCGGCAATTCTCCGCAGTCCTAGTAGTTGATTTTTCCTCGTGGCCGCCGGAAAATCGGCGCATGGCACACGAATTCACAACTTCCTACATAAAAGATTCGATCGCTCTCTTCCGTCAGTACAAGCGCCTGGCGGATCGCGCCATCGAGCAGATCACCGACGAGCAGCTTTACGCCGCGCTCGATCCCGAATCGAATTCCATCGCCATCATCATGAAACACCTGGCGGGCAACATGCGCTCGCGCTGGACCGATTTCCTCTCGAGCGATGGCGAGAAGCCCAATCGCAATCGCGACTCGGAATTCGAAGCTCCGCCTGCGACGCGTGCCGGCCTGCTCGCCATGTGGGAAGAGGCCTGGCGGCTGCTGTTCGCGGCGCTCGAACCATTGAGCGACGCCGACCTCACGCGCACGATTTTGATTCGCACCGAGCCTCATTCCGTCATGCAGGCGATCAATCGCAACATCGCGCACTGCGCGCAGCATATCGGTCAAATCATTCTTCTCGCGAAGCATTTCTCCGGAGCGCACTGGAAGACGCTAACCGTCCCGCGCGGCCAGTCCGCTCAATTCATGGCCGACGTAGCGGCCGGCCGCAAGTCCCAGCGCTAAGCCTTATGTAGCGCCGGCCTTTTAGGCCGGCCTCTTATTTGCGCGCAACGCCCGGCCGAAGGCCGCGCTGCAAAACGACCCTTGCCGCGTTCATTTCTTCTTCGGCGGCAAGAACTTCTTATTGATCTTCGCAATCACCACGTAATTCGGGTCCACCATCTCCGGCAAATGAATCGTCGCCACCTTCGAGAGCAGCTCGTAAGCATCCAACTCCGACAATCCATAATCCTCGTGCATCCACTTCACCAATTCCGTAAACGCAATCCGCAAACAATCATCCAAGGGCCGGTAAATTCCCGCAGCCATAATCTCGTTTCCATTTTCAAAGCGCGGCCACTTGGTGGCTTTGTGCTTGATCACTTCCACCTGCAAGCGCACCCGCAGTGGAACTTCAATCGCTGAGCCGGACACTTCGCCGTCGCCCATCGCAGCGTGTCCATCGCCCATGAAAAGCAGCGCGCCGGCCACATTCACCGGCAGATAAAGAATATTCCCCACGCTCACTTCTGATGAATCCATATTCCCGCCAAACTCCGCGGGCACCACCGAACTGCGCGCCTCACCGCCCGCCGGCGCCACCCCGATGCATCCGAGAAATTCATGCAAAGGAATGCTCACCGAAAAATTCGAGTCCTGACCGTGAAAACTGGCGGTATGCGATGCGTGATCGATCGGATAAAAATAAAGGCGCTCGGGTATCGCGGGATTGAGCATGGGCGTGTAGTCGGTCGAGTTGAGCGCACCAAAGCCGGGAGCAAATCCGCCCACGCCCTGATTGCTGTTCACATCCAGCGACAGAATCTTGATGGCAAGCGTATCGCCCGGTTCAGCGCCGTCAATATAGAACGGCCCAGTGAGCGGATTATCGCCTTTAGTCATACTGAGAGTGTCGCCGGGCTTCTGAATCACGTCGCCGAAAGCATCCAGCGTATTCGTCTCCAAAATATCGCCAGGACGCAGATGCTCGACGGGCGGCATCGTCCCGTAAACATATTTCACGTTGTCGATCGTCCCACGGTACTTCACCACGCGCCCCGATTCGGAGCCAGCGCCGGCCTGCGCGTGCGTTGTGACGGGCCTCACGGTGGCAGACGCCAATATCACCACGAAAATTGAAAGCGCTCGCATTCGCATCCTCATCCCACCTCCGGGCGCACATCATACAGACCCCTCGAATAGGCCGCCATAGGGCTATCGCGCCCGCCGCGGATCGAGCCGGCGGTACGTCCATGCACATTCTCCTTGAGATACTAATTGACAACCTAAATGTATGAGGTAATCTCTGGCCACTGCCGCGGGATGAAAAGCGGCGGAAGGACCGCCGATGACGAATGCGCCGGACCCTTCGGGGACGATCAAAGTTCTTTCGATCGATGGCGGAGGAATCCGCGGAATCATTCCGGCTGTCATCCTCGACGCGCTGCAGAAGCAAATCGGCGTCGAGTTGCATAAAGTCTTCGATCTCATCTCGGGCACTTCCACGGGCGGCATCATCGCGCTCGGCATCGGCGCCGCCTCCAAGGGAAACGGGCCGTACACTCCCGCCGAGTTGCTGAATCTATACTTAAAAAACGGCCCGGCAATTTTTCACAAGCGCTGGTTCCTGCTCCTGCGCGAGTTGTTTGGTCCAAAATATTCGCCCGCGGCCCTCGAATCGTGCCTCTCGCAATTTTTCCGTGATGCGAGATTCTCCTCGGCGCTCACGCCGCTGCTCATCTCCAGCTACGATTTGCAATTGCAGGCTCCTTTCTTTTTCAAAAGCCACATGATCGCGCAAAGACCCAACTACGACTGGAACCTCGCCGACATCGCGCGTTCCACTTCCGCCGCGCCCACGTTTTTCCCTCCGAATCACCTTACGAAAGGCAACGAGAACTACACGCTCGTGGATGGCGGCGTATTCGTGAACAATCCAGCCATGGCAGCCTATGCGGAGGCGCAGTCTCTGTACGCCGGCGCGCCGCGCTTCGTCGTCGTGCGCGTGGGCACCGGCAACGTGCAGGATCACATCACTTTCCATCAATCAAAACGTTGGGGACTCTTCGGCTGGGCGCGGCAAATTGTGCCCGTCCTTATGGACAGCACTTCCGAAGCCGTGGACTACGAGATCGAGCAGCTCCCCGGCTGCGAGTACTTCAATCTGCAGCCGGAAGATCTTGGCCGCGCCTCAGGGGCGATGGATGACGTGACTCCCGGGAATCTCGCGGCGCTCGAAGACGTTGCGCAAACCTACGTGGTGAAGAACGCGGCGCTATTGAACCAAATCGCATCTCTTCTCAAACCGCTGCGCGGCAGCGCTCTCCCCGGTATCGGCAAACCTGCGCAGTCTCCGCCCGCTGCGCCTGCCCAGCCGTTCAATTCTTCGCTGCGGCAGTCGCTAGAGCCAGCTTGAGCAATCGATCGGCAAGCGCGTGGGCGTCTACCTCGTCCATGTTGATCAGCACCACCACAGCATCGCGTTTTTCCGGAGCGAGGATGATGGTCGTGCTCGCTCCCTGCTGGCTTCCGTTGTGGCCGATCTCAAGAATGCCGTCATGCGTCCCGGTTCCCCAGCCCAGCGCATAACCGTTCTGCTTGCCATCAGCGGTCTTCTGCGGCGTCCACATGACATCGCGTGTCGCGCGTTTGATCAGCGTGTCTCCCAGCACTGCGATTTCAAATCGCGCCATATCGTCCGCGGAAGAAATCAAACCGCCGCCGGGAATTTTGGAGCTCGAATCGAGCAAATCCGCGTTCACCATCCCTCCGGATTTGTCTTTCGAGTAGTAGCGCGTGCGGTGCGGAATGATCGCGATCAAATTGTCGGCTTGCGTTTCGCTCATCCCCGCCGGCACAAATATATTCTCGCGAATGTAATCCACGAACTTTTCGCCCGACGCGCCTTCCATCGCGCAGCCCACCAGGGTGTATCCCATCGTTGAGTAATGAAACTCCGTTCCCGGCTTGGCGATCAACGGATCGCCGGCAAAAAACTTGATGCCGTCCGCCATCGCCTCAAAATGTTTCGTGTTGCCGAGCTCCGGATCGTCCTGCGATTCCGATTTGTAATGGCGAATCCCGCCGAGATGCCCAAGCAGCTCGCGCGTAGTGATCGGCCACTCTTTCTGCGGGAACGCCGGACAATATTTCTGCACCGGCGCATCAAGATCGATCTTGCCGCTCTCCCAAAGCCGCATCGCCGCGGTAGCAGTGATTGGCTTCGAAACCGATCCCAGCCGGTAGAGTGTCTGCGAAGTAGCCGGAACGGAATTCTCGAGATCCGCAAGCCCAAATCCCTCAGACCAAACCAGCTCGCCGTTCTCGACTACCGCCGCCGAAATCCCCGGCGCATGCGACTCCGCCATAAATTTCGACACTGCATCTTCGAACTGCGCCTTCTCCTGCGCAGAAATCTTCGCATCGCCGGCGGTCGATGCGTTCGCGAGCAGCATCGCGAAAAACGCGACGACAACGATGCCGCCCAGCCAAAGTCCGCCCGCGCGAAGACTCTGCCGCTCGCGATTCAAGAATTTGGACACGCAATCCTCCCGAACGACCGCAACCCAAGGCTATCGGGAAGCCCCAGCAACAACGAGTTTCCCATACCACGGCCTCATAGTCTCCGTAACAACGTAAAAGTTTTGTCAGGGCACGGCTTCACAGGCCGCGGAAAAAGTTGAAACATTGTCATCCTGAGCGAAGCGAAGGATCTCAGCGTCTAATGTTGCAACCACTTACGCCAACTGAACCCGTCGAGATACGAGGGCTGATTGTCGAACTGGCAGCTTTTCCGCAAACTTTCCCCTGTCGCAACTCCGCTCGTCCGCCCAAGTTATTTTTGAGATGCGTTCAGGACTTCAATTCAAGCTGTAGAAACGCCGTGCCGGCGACGGGACTTTGGTAGTAAGGCGCGATCGGAAGAAAACCCAGCGAGGCATAAAGTTTGCGCGCCGCAATCATCGTAGGAAGCGTATCGAGACGGACGAAACGATGTCCCGCCAGGCGCGCATCCTCCAGCGCCGCCTCCACAAGCCTCTTCCCGAGCCCCGTCGCGCGCCACGCCGGCCGCACGTAAATCCGCTTCATCTCGCAGAAATTTTCCCCGAGCGGCCGAATCGCCACGCAACCCGCCGCTTCCTCACCGGCCATCGCCAGCAGCAGCGTCCCGCGCGGCGGCGCATAGTCGCCAGGAAGCCCGCGAAGTTCCTCCTCAAAATTCTGATAGGAAAGGTCCACGCCAAGCGACGCGCCATACTCGCGCATCAAGTCGCGCACCGCCGCAATTTTCTCCGAAGTCACCGCATGAATGATCCCGATATTGGCGCTCTGCGTAGTCATCGTCGCAACCATCCGCATTTTCCCTCGTCTGCAAAAATCTGCGCCCATTCCATCGCGTTCACAAGTGCCATATTGGAGCGCACTCGACGTACTGCCGGATTTCCATGTGCCCGAATCCGCGATGTCAATTGAGCACTTTTCACCCCCAGTTCTATTGACTTCGGTGTACCTAAGCGAAAAATGAATGTAGCAAGCAATGCGAGTCATCCGGACGCCAACCGCATAATTCGCCCCAAAGCCGGGCCGCCATTCGCAATTTCAGCCGGCAGCGGAAACTCGCAACGCGTCTCACCGGAGAATCAGCTATGGGTCAGGGAAAATTGTCGGCCGCAAAGTTTCAGAGACAGCTTCGACGTTGGCGATCCACGCTCGCGGCGTGCGCCATCGCCGCCAGCTTGTCTCTCGCCGCACCCGCGGCGCACGGCCAACAACAATCCTCCAACAATCCTCCCGATGAGCCGCCAGGCACAGCCCCAAGCGCCCCGCCAAAGCCGCTACCGGCAGAACTCAATCCCGGCGTGACACTCGAAAAATTGATGCAAGGCGGCGAGACCCAAATCTACGCAATCCATGCCGCGAAGGGTCAATTCCTGCACGCCGTTGTCGAGCAGCATGGCATCGACGTCATGCTCACTTTCGACTCTCCCGACGGCAAGCCCATCTCCATGATGGACAGCCCAAACGGTCCGTTTGGGCTCGAAGAGCTCTCCACCACTAGCGAGACCGACGGCATCTACACTCTCGAGATCGCCTCCGGAGACAAATCCGCCCCGGCAGGAAAATATCGCGTTCGCTTCGACCCGCTGCGCGCGCCCACCGACGCGGACAAGATCCGTCTCCGCGCCGAAGCCATGTTCATGGCCGCCGGGCAACTCGAGGGCCCCCAAACCGCCGAGTCGCAACTCCAGGCTAGTCGGAAGTATCAGGAGTCAGTCCCGCTCTGGCAGCAGGCCGGAGATTCCTACGAGGAGTGCCTCGCGCTGAATGAAGCCGGAAAAATTCTAGAAAATCTCGGCGATCTGGACAAAGGTGACGAGCTAGTGCGCCGGGCGGATGAATTGGCCCGCTCCATCGGCGCGCCGGAACTTTTCGCCGCCACCATGAATAACATGGCGCTGATCGACGTCATGCGCGGCAATCGCGAAGGCAGCCTGCGCCATTTTCTCGAGGCCCTCCCCTACACCAGGCAGATCGGCGACCGCATGTCCGAAGGAGTCATCCTGAGCAATATTGGCTACACTCTCGCCGCGCTCGACAAGTGGCCCGAAGCCCTGGACTACGACAATCAAGCCATTGCCGTCTTTCTCGAGACCGGCCAGCTCGCCATGGCCTCCTCCACTACCGCGAACACCGCGGAAATCTATCAAGGCCTCGGGCAGTATCAAAAAATGTTCGATGCCTGCCTGAAAGCTCTCGAACTCTTGAAACCGGTGAATGACGATTTGCGGAAAGGCAACGAGCTCGGAAATATCGGCCTCGCTGCAAAACTCCTCGGACATTATGACCAGGCGATCGATTACTACGGCCAAGCGCTCGTACTACTCAAGAAGGTCGGCGATCTCAAAGACGAGAGCATCACGCTGAACAATGTGGCCAATATCTATATCGATCGCAATGACCCGCAGAAAGGCCTCGATCTCCTGCAGCAAGCTCTCACTCTCGCGCAGCAGGCAGGAAGCCCCCTGGCCCAGGCCACCACGCTCCACTCGATGGGCATCAGCTACGAAGCGTTGGGAGACAAGGACAAGGCTCTCGAATCTTTCGGCCAGGCTCTCGCTTTGTATCACCAGATGAAGCAGCCCTTCGATGAAGGCGTCACTCTGAGCCGCTTGATGATGTTTTGGCGCGCCAACAATCACAGCGAAGCCGCGATCTTTTTCGGCAAACAAGCCATCAACAAATTTCAACAGGTCCGCGGCAATATTCACGACCTGGACAAGGAATCGCAAAAAAGTTTTGTCGCTTCGCAAAGCGCCACCTATCGCGATGTCGCCGCCATGCTCATCTCCGCCGGGCGCTTGCCCGAAGCGCAGCAGGTGCTCAGTCTGCTCAAGGACGAAGAATATTTCGAATTCATCCGCCGCGACGGCAAGCAAGCCGATTCGCTGAATTCCGCCATCACGCTGAACAAACCGGAAGACGCCGTCAACCGCCAGTACGAAGATCTCGCCAACGGCGTCACCTCCATCGGCAATGAGTGGGCTGCGCTCCGCGCCAAGCCCTCGCGCACTCCCGAAGAAGACGCGCGCCTTACCGAACTTTCCGCCAAATTGAAGCAGGCCAACCAGCAATGGAATCAATTCTTGAATGGCCTCTACGCGGACCTCGGCAAGACCAAACAAGCCCAGCAAGACGTCGCCAGCCTCCAGGAAAACGCCAGCGGCATGCAGGGCGTCCTGCGCAAGCTCGGAACCGGCGCCGTGGCGCTTTACACGCTAGTCGGAGAGGACAAGTACCGCGTCATTCTCGTCACCCCGGCCGTGATGCAGGCGCGCGAATATCCCATTCGTGCCGCCGATCTACGCAAGAAGGTCCTCGATTTCCGGCAGGCCCTCGATGATCCGCGTTCGAATCCCTTGCCGCTCGCGCAGGAGCTCTATCAGATCCTCATCGGGCCGGTGGCCAAAGATCTCGAAGGCGCGAAGGCCACGACCTTGATGTGGTCTCTCGATGATGTTCTGCGTTATCTACCGGTCGCCGCGCTTCACGACGGCAAGGATTATCTCGTCGCCAAATATCGCAACGAAGTCTTTACGCCCGCGAGCATCTCTCATTTAGCCGACCGCCCCGATGTGCAGAATTGGCGCGGCCTGGCCATGGGCGTCTCAAAAGCCTATGGAAATTTCCCCGCGCTTCCTTCCGTTCCTGAAGAACTCAATCGCGTCGTCCGCGACCCGAGCACCAGCGACAAGCTAGGCGTTCTGCCCGGCAAGCTGATGCTCGACGCCGCGTTCACCGAAGACTCGATGAAGCAGGCTCTCGAGCAGGGATTTCCGTTGGTGCACATCGCCAGCCATTTCGATTTTCAACCGGGAAATGAAACGAATTCTTTCCTCTTGCTCGGTGGAAAAACTGCCGAAGGCGCGCATCTCACGCTAGCAGAACTCCGTGAAGATCCCGACTTGACCTTCACGGATACTCAGCTTCTCACTCTCTCCGCCTGCGACACCGCCATGGGCGGCTCAACCGGCGACGGCCGCGAAGTGGATGGCCTGGGCATCCTCGCGCAACAGAAGGGCGCAAAAGCGGTCGTAGCCAGCCTCTGGGAAGTGAATGACGCCAGCACTGGCCTGATGATGCAGGAATTCTATCGCCTCTGGACCACAAGTCCCGCAACGTCAAAAGCCGAAGCTCTCCGCCAAGCACAAGTAGAACTCCTGCATGGCCAACTCAAGAACCCGACGGCCGCGTCGCGCGTCGCCACCGCGACGCCGCAACCCCAGATCGAATCCGCCAGCGCCCGCGGCGTGCAAACAAAAAACGCGACCGCGTCAATCGGCTACACGCACCCGTACTACTGGGCCCCTTTCATACTCTTCGGCAACTGGCAATAACGACCGTTGCCGCCTCGTCGCTCCTTCCTCCCGCGAAGCGGGACGGCGGGGTGCCCCATGCGCCGGTGTTGCGCGTGGGGCTTTTTCGCGAACCAACTATTCGCACCATAAGCGCCGCGATCTAAACGCCACCAGTCAAACCGCAGCGGCACTTCCGCGAAGGCTTGGGACCCCGCTTGCGCTAGAATGGATAGACGGCATCGCCGAAGTTTTTTCTCGGCTGATACCTCACAACCATGGCATCAAGGTATCAATGAAAAAGATCCTCCTCACCCTCAACGTCAACGGCCGCGATCACGAATTCGCCTGCGAGCCGAGCAAGCTTCTCCTCGACGCTCTGCGCCAGGATCTCAATCTCACCGGCTCAAAACGCGGCTGCGACGATTCGTCCTGCGGCGCCTGCACCGTGCAAGTAGACGGCATGCCGATGTATTCCTGCACCATGCTCGCCGCCAGTTGCGAAGGACAAAAAATCCTCACCGTCGAAGGCCTCGCCGATCACGGCAGTCTCGCCGCCATCCAAAAAGCCTATGGCGATTGGGGCGGCGCGCAATGCGGCTATTGCACGCCCGGATTCATGATCACCGTTCATTGGCTGCTCGATCAAAATCCCAATCCCACCGAAGAGGAAATTCGCGGCGCGCTCAGCGGCAATCTCTGTCGCTGCACCGGCTACACGCAAATGTATCAGGCCATCAAAGCGGCGATTGATGCGGAGAAAAAAGGAGCAGCGGCAGCGAAATGAGCGAATTCTCCGTCATCGGCAAATCCATCGCCCTGATCGACTCCGCCGGAAAAACCACCGGCCAGGGAAAATACACCGACGATCTCAGCGTTCCCGGAATGTTGATCGGCAAGATTCTGCATTCGCCGTATCCGCACGCCCGCATCAAAAAAATCGACGCGAGCCGCGCCCTCGCTCTCGATGGCGTCGTTACCGTCGTCACCGGCGTGGACGCCCCGAATCAATACGGCATTCTTCCCGTCGGCCACGACGAGACCGCTCTCGCCGTAGATAAAGTCCGCTACATCGGCGACAACGTCGCCTGTGTCGTAGCCGAATCCGAAGCCATCGCCGAAAAAGCCCTCGAGCTAATCGACGTCGAATACGAACCGCTCCCCGCCTGGTTCGATCCCGAAGACTCGATGAAAGCCGAAGCCGAGCTGATTCACGATCAGCGCCCGCACAATATCGAGAAGGATTATCACCACGTTTTCGGCGATCCCGACAAAGGCTTCGCCGAATGCGACAAAATCATCGAAGGCCGCTACATCGCCAACGAAGTCACGCACGCCGCGATGGAGCCGCATTCCACTCTCGCCGCTTTCGAGTTCGATCCGCAGACAGGCAATCAAGGCCGCCTAACCGTCTGGTCCTCGACGCAAGTTCCCTACTACCTCCAGCACAAGCTCAGCATCGTCCTAGAAATGCAGATGTCGCAAATTCGCGTCATCAAGCCGTTAGTCGGCGGCGGCTTCGGCGGCAAGAGCGAAGTGATTCCCATCGAAATCATCGCCGCCGTCGCCGCGCGCAAAGCGCAAGCGCCGGTAAAAATCACCTACACGCGCGAAGAAGTTTTCTGGGCGCATCGCGGACGCCCGCGCACCATCGTCGATCTAAAAACCGGCGTCAAAAATGACGGCCGCATCATGGCCGTCGCCGCCCGCGTAATTCAAGATGGCGGCGCCTACTGCTCCTACGGCGTCGTCACCATTCTCTATTCCGGCGCGTTACTCGGCGCGCTCTACGACATCCCGCACATTCGCTACGACGGCTATCGCGTCCTCACCAACAAGCCCGCCTGCGGCGCCATGCGCGGCCACGGCACCGTGAACGTCCGCTTCGCCTTCGAATCGCAATTCGATGAACTCGCCGCAGCCATCGGCATGGATCCCGCCGAAATTCGCCGCCGCAATTTACTCAAGCCGCCGACGATCACGGTAAATGGCCTGCGCGTGCAAAGCTACGGCCTGCCCGAATGTATCGAGCAGGTCTTCACGCGTTCCAAATGGCGCGAGCGCAAAGGAAAACTCCCCCGCGGCCGCGGCCTGGGAATCGCCTGCAGCCATTACGTCAGCGGCGCGGCAAATTCCATCATCCGTTCCGACATGCCGCACTCCACAGTAAATATAAAAATCGATCGTGATGGCGGCGTGGTGATTTACACCGGCGCATCCGACATCGGCCAGGGCTCCGACACGATGGTCGCGCAAATCGCTGCCGAAGCCCTAGGCTGCTCGCTCGAGCGCGTGAAAGTTGTAGCCGCCGACACCGATCTCACTCCGATCGACATCGGCTCCTACTCCAGCCGTGTAACTTTCATGAACGGCAACGCCACGCTCCGCGCCGCGCAAGCCATCCGCAAGCAAATCATCGAAGCCGCCGCGAAACGTATGAATTGCGCCCCCGAAGATGTAGAAATGCGCGCCGACCGCGTCTGGAATAAAAGCGTGCATCGCGACAACGGCGCAACCGCCGCAACCGAAGCCGCCGCGACCGAACAAAACGCGCCAACAGTCAGCGGCCACGTCGAAGGCCAAATCCTCCGCGGCTCCGTTCAGCAAAAGCGCAAAGAAGAAGCTCCGAAAGATCAAATGTCCTTCGAAGAAGCCGTCGTCTCCGCCATCGATTTCCACGGCGCGCTAAGCGGCACCGGCTCCTACGCCCCTCCTCCCGCAGCCCGCGGCGCAAAGCACAAAGGCGCCGGCGTAGGCCCCTCGCCCGCGTATTCCTATTCCGCGCAAGTCGCCGACGTCAGCGTCGATGAAGAGACCGGCGAAGTCACGGTCCACAAAATCTGGGCCGCTCACGATTGCGGCCGCGCGCTAAATCCAGTTTCGGTCGAGGGCCAGGTCATCGGCTCGGTCTGGATGGGCCTCGGCCAGGCCCTCCAGGAAGAAATGGTCTGGAAAGACGGCCTGCTGATGAATCCCGGCATGCTCGAATACCGCTCGCCCTCTTCCACCGAATCGCCCGAGATCGAATGCATCATCGTAGAAAGCATCGATCCCGAAGGCCCGTTCGGCGCGAAAGAAGCCAGCGAAGGCTCGCTCGCCGCCGCAATTCCCGCGATCGCCAATGCAATTTACGATGCCGTTGGCATTCGCCTGCGCGAATCGCCGTTCACTCCCGAGCGCGTTCTCTCCGCCCTGCGCGCAAAAAAAGCCGGCGCGAAAAAAATTCAAATGACCGGCGGCGTCGATCCCACCAATCCGCAAACTTTCCGCGAACATGGCGGCTCGTTAATCTTCCGCGGCAAAGGCCCCAAGCGCCACGCCAGCGATTTAGCCGTAGCGCATCGCCGCGGCAATGGCAGCGCCGCGCCGAAATCCGGCAACGGCAGCGCAGCGCCAAAAGCCGGCAATGGCAACGGCGGCGCGTCGCCGGCCAGCGGCAAGCCCGGCGGAGACCGCGCGTGAGCCTCGCCGAATTCCAATATCTCCGCCCGCGCACGATCGAAGAAGCCGTCGGCCTTCTCGCCCGCCACGAAGGCGAGCTAGAAATCCTGGCCGGCGGCACCGATCTAATTCCCTCGATGCGCCAGCGCCTCTTCACTCCCGGCTACGTGATGGACATCCGCGGCATCGCCGAAATGCGCGGCGTCCGCGAAGATCGCGAATTCACCACGATCGGCGCTCTCACCACTCTCACCGCCATCGAGCGCCACCCGCAACTCCGCCGCGACTATCCGGTCCTCACCGAAGCCGCCGCCACGGTCGCCTCTCCCATCCTCCGCAACATGGGCACGCTCGGCGGCAACATCTGCCTCGACACGCGCTGCCTCTGGTACAACCAGTCGCTCACCTGGCGCCAATCCTGTGGCTTCTGCATCAAGAAGGACGGCGATCTCTGCCACGTCGCCCCCGGCGGCACAAAATGCTGGGCCGCCTTCTCCGCCGACACGCCGCCCGCGTTGCTCTGCCTCGGCGCCGCAATCGAAATCGCCGGCCCGAAAGGCCTCCGCCGCGTCCTGCTCGAAAATTTCTACACAAATGAAGGCGACGCCCGCATGAACCTGGCCCGCAACGAGCTGGTCACGCGCGTCTTCCTCCCGCGCTCAGCCGCAGGCCAACGCGGCGCGTACCGCAAACTCCGCGTGCGCGGCTCGATCGATTACCCGTTAGCAGGCGTAGCCGTTTCCTTCCGCCAAAGCGACGGCCACATCGACGACGCCCAAGTAGCCATCACCGCCGTAAACCCAGCCCCGTTCCTGGTCCCCGACGCCCACAATCTCCTAAACGGCCAAGCCTTAGATGAATCCGCCGCCGCAGCCGCAGGCGACGCCGCCGCCAACATCTCCAAGCCCCTAACAACATCAGCCCTAACCCCCGAATACCGACGCGAAATGGTGAAAGTGCTAACCAAGCGCGCCCTACTCTCCATCGCGCCGCAGAACCACAAAGCGTAAAGGATGTCCTGGCATCGTTCCCTTCTCCGGCAGTCCAGTGGGAGCCGGTCCGCCCAGGCGGAGGCCCGGTTTGGCATCGGGTTTTCGGTCCCGCCGCCGAGGCCGCGCAATCGCCGCGGCGAATCAAAACCCAAAACCAACCCGGGGGCGTGTAAACCCGCCCCCCTACAAACGCGCCGCGAGACCGCGTCGAAAAAGGAGTGTTTTTGACACGATTAGAAATGGCCTCCGTCCTTTATTTTGTTGGTGTTATGGCGATTTCTAATAAATTTGCACGCGATTAGAAATGCGCATGCCGGAGGTTCGACGCCGGAAGAAACGCCAACGGCGCACCGCAGAGACGCAGAGACCGCCGAGATGAAAAAAGTGCGTTTTTGTCCCGATTAGAAAGGGTCTCCTTTGTTTGTTTTGTTCAAGTTGCGGGCGTTTCTAATCGTAAGGTGTCCCGATTAGAAATTGCCTCACGGCCCCCAATGTAGCTCGGGTCTTCCGTGCGCGCACACTCCCACTCAGCTCAGGAAAGCCAGTCCCGCGCTTAGGGGCTGCGCACGACAAGTTCTTCCCCGGGCTGAGTCGCCTGCACTTGCAGGCGCACAGCACCTGACAGCCCGGACCCGGATCGACGATGGCGCAGTAATTACCAAGTGTCAATAGTCCCTTCGATCTACCTTGAGGGGGTACGGAGTTGGGGGACAGGGGATTGGGAATTAGGAATTGGAAAAAGGGCCAGGCCCGCCGGGCGGCTTCTTCAAGCTCCAAGCTTCTAGCATCCAGCGTCTAGAAGGCGAGGCCGAAGACCCCCACCGTTTCAAAACCGGAAGGGATGGGGCATCGGACGAGCAAAACTGTCGGACAAGGCTGTACGACCCGGCGGCCCTTCGCAGGAAACTACAATTGGTGCACTCAACCCGAATCCATAGCGATCAAATGCGCCTTGTCACACTCGCAGGCGCTGACGACGCGCAGTTGGTCGCCTGTTCCAGGCGGTCGATCTCGGGCCACGGCATCGCGCCGGGAACTTGAATCCGCTTGAACAGAGCGAGAGCACATATTGCCGCTTGCACGAGCGCCTCGCGTCGAGCTTCCACCTGCTTGCATCGTGAACAGGTCAACTCCGCCGATGCCTCGCTATCCCTCAACGATTCAAACCGCCTAGAAACTAGACTGTTTTTCCTCACAGTGGTCCCCAGTTGCCTCACTGTATATTAATCGGGAAATTAAAGAAACTGTTTTCTGGGCCGTGGCCGGGAAGGATGGGCATCCCGACGAGCAAACCCGTCAGAAAAGGCTGTGCCAACCGGATGGCAAAAACTCGTATTCAACCATTTCCAAGTAACTCAGGGAGCTGCGCGCATGAGCATTAGTTCGTGGAAACTGGCCATTCAAGCACACTTCCTTGCACGAGCCGGCTCCCACGCGAGCCGCAACTGCCTTGATGGTCTGCCTCATTGGCACACGCGATCGCGATTGCGGCCACGCACTTAGCGCGTTCGATCAATTGAATTTCGCCGGCGGAAGGACACCGTGGAACGCAACAGTACATGCGCAGAGATCCAAGCGGTTCGTCATTCTCGCCGAGCACGTCGTCACAACAGAAAGTATGCAAACCAAAAAGTGACGCGTTCACCGCAATGACGTCAAGATCGCTTGCTCCGTCCCCCGCCAGGGAAATGAGAGAAATTACGTTGCCAATCCCGCAATCGAGAGCTCCGCAGATTTTATCCAGGAGATTCGGAAGGGGCGCGCGAGCTGAAATCGACTGAACGATTTCTTCTTCCGCCTTCAGCAAGAACTTGACCTGGTCGCCAGAATTCGGGAACGAGCGGTGTTTCTCCGGCCGATTGCGCCTGTGAGAATGATATTCATTCATTGGATTCCGTCCTTTTCATGTCGTATCTGTTGCGGACTGAGCTTGCTCCCGTCCGAACGGCTCCTGGCTGCTTGTCTTTCATCGCGTAGAGGGCTCTATCCGCGGCGTAGATCAAAGTTCCAATCGTCTCGGCATTGTTCGAATAGATTGCAACGCCTATGCTGACGGAAAGCGCTGGTTCTTCGTCATCTTGCGCGACGAGATCGCAAATTCGCCGTGCCACCAGCTTGGCGGCGGCTTCGCCTGTCTCCGGCAACACCAATGCAAACTCGTCCCCGCCTTGCCGCGCCGCGGTGTCCATCGACCGGCAACTGTCAGCCATGATCTGAGCCACCCGGCAGAGTGCCCTGTTTCCCACCAAATGCCCAAACCGGTCGTTGATCTTTTTCAATCCATCCAGGTCCAGCAATACAAGAGAGAATTCCCGCTCCGTGCGCTTTGTCCGGGAGATCTCCGCCTGCAATACATCGAAAAGACGGCCATGATTGGCCAAGCCCGTGAGCGAATCGCTGAAGGCCTGGCGGCGCAGTTGCTCCTCAAGCGCCCGCCGTTCCGTAACGTCAACGGCTATGATTTCATAGCCATCAAAATCTCGAGCTTCGTCAAAGACGCCGCGGCCGCTGAGGAGAACTTTCAGAGTCGTGCCGTTTTTCCTTTTCCACTCGATTTCGACCGGCTCGATCGTCACCGGCTCGGGGAAGCCGCCGGCCAACGGCGCTCTGTGAGAAAGATCGAGGACGACTTCAGACGCCCGGCTTGCCGCCAATAGCTCCTCTTTGTTCTCGTAGCCCAGCATCGTCATGAGAGCCTGGTTGACGTCGAGAAATTTCCCACTCACATCGCATCGGCATATTCCGTAGCTGGGATTGTCCGCAAGCGCGCGATACAGCGATTGTGAATGCCGTAAAGCTTTCCCGGCCACTTCCAGATCGGCGCGCAGGTTCTTTTCGTTCAAGACTCGGCGAACGGCCATAGGCAATTGAGCGATGTGCTTTCGTTCAACGTAGTCGAACGCACCATACGGAGTTAGTTTCACCAGAGATTCACTTCCAGCGGCGCTGGTCACGAAAAGAAGAGGGATCTGCTGCGCCGTCTGGCGAAGGAGCTGCAAGGCTTTTAATCCCTTCCAATTGGGGCTGGGGTATTCGGCAATCACTAAATCGTATGATTGAGAGTGAAGCCGTTCGGTGCACTGCGCCAGGTTAGAAACGAAATCGGCGCGTACGATGAATTGCGCTTTCTTGAGGTCTTGTACGCAGCAATCTACCGCGTCTGCGTCCTCGTGAATGAAAAGGACACGGAGAGAGCGACGTCTGTGAGCAGCCCCGCGCTCCGGGCGGGAACTCCCCAGATCCAACGGGATTTCATTGTGAGCCAGTTTTGGCATCGAACTTTGACACCCAGAGACACTGAAACCGTCCACGCAGTTGTGCATGAGCGGCTAAGAGATCGACCCCTTCCCATCAACCCTATGTCGGCAACAAAGCGGAAGCTGTACGGTTTTGGACAGGTGCCGTATCGGCCCCGAGGGTGAAATTAGAATTCGAAAGTGTTCATTACGAGACAGATGTGCGCCGTGTTCGCGTTTAGTCTGGTGCGCGAACGTTGCTTCCCGGAGACACAAGGCCACAAGAAAATGTGGAAGTACGGGATTGCTGATGTTCTACCGCTCGGAATCAAGGAGACGAAAACATGCTAGGGTTAATCGCCGCAATTCTGATTGTTCTTTGGTTGCTTGGATTTTTCGCATTTCACGTAACCTCTGGATTCATTCACATCGCTCTCGTCGTGGGTATCATCCTTCTCGCCTTGCATTTCTTAAGAGGCCGAGGCGCCACAGCATAGACGCCCCGCGGACTCGGGGAAGGATTGATCCAGGTCGAGATGGTGTAGCCGCCATTTTGATGCCTATCTGCGGGAGATCTCCCGGCGACAGATTGGGCAGGGTTCGCGATTCTGCTCGCCGTGACGAGATTCGCTGAAGATCGAACACAAGACTGTTCCGCGAGGCTTGTCCTCGTACCAACACATCGGTGCGGAACCAGGCGATCAGCGAGATGACATCCGCCTCGGCAAGAATCAGAGTGGCCGATCAGAGTTTCTGAGTGAGTCAGGCCTCCCGTTTCAGATATCGCTTGTCCGGAGGTTCGTTCTCGCCCCCGATTCATAACTTTCTACAATTGGACAGACACTCGTACTGAGTATCGTTATGCTTCTGCCTGGAATCTTGATCGAACGGCTGGCGGCCACGTCCCTTCGGGAGTGACTGCACACGGTGGTCCGAGCGGGCCTTTGCAGTTTGACCGGTTGGAAGCCGCCCTTGCCGCCAGGTTCGATTGCCGTTCCGGCCACAATTCTCTGCGCGATCATCTCAATCTAGAAACGGGCTGGTGGCCCAGCCTTTGCCGAGGGATTGCCGCGGGTGCGTGTCCTTCCCGGCGTTGGGGTTTGGGAAGAGTCGGGGTTCCGGCGTTCTAGAAGCTAGACGCTGGAGGCTTGAGGCTGGAAGATAGCGCGCAGACGTGCGGCGGGCGTGGCGCTTTTCCGATTTCAAATTTCCGAACCCCTGCGTAGTACCCCCTCAAATTAGATCTAAGGAACTATTGACACTTGGTAATTGCTGCGCCATCGTCGATGCGGGTCCGGGCTGTCAGGTGCTGTGCGCCTGCAAGTGCAGGCGACTCAGCCCGGGGAAGAACTTGTCGTGCGCTGTCCCTAAGCGCGGGGCTGGCTCTTCTGAGTTCACTGTACGTCTGCGCCGAAAATTTAGAAATTTAGGAGCAAGTGCAAAATGCGTGGCTTCGATGCCGGCGGCGATTCCGCTCGCGGCGATTGGGTTGGTTTTGTAGGGGAGGGCCGGGTTAGCCCTCCCGCGAGCAGCGATCTCCTGCCGCTCCCTACCACGCGCTCAGCGCGTGGCCTCATCCACAGCCGAGGCCTCAAACCAACACCGATTGTAAAGCCCGCCAAAACCAGGCGGCACGGGAGGGCTAACCCGGCCCTCCCCTACAGTCGGAAACGGCAACGAAGCGAATCGGCAGCTTTGATTTTTGTTTCGGTTAGAAAAAATCTGCCGTTTGTTTTCTTCAGCTTACGGGAATTCTAATTGAACCCTTGTTTCGGTTAGACATCGCCGGATTGATACGGCGAGTGGCGCAGGTAGCACAGTCACTCCTGGCTGTGCGGGGTTTCCACGATGGATATTCGCTGGCGCGCAACTCGGGCGCGGGAAGGGGTGAATGGGCTGCCGATCACATGCTGGCGCGGGCCGACACAGGCAGGAGTGCCTGTGCTACTCGATAATTTGATTGCCGTGGGCGGGCTGCTTGTATACAAACAGCCGGGGGAACATTATGGCCCACGATGACGCGGCGAAAACGGACGGCGCGGCGAAGCTGGTTGTGCGCAATATCGGATTGCTGCTTAGCGGCGACCTGGCGAAACCGATCCTCGACGCCGATTGCATCATTGCGATTGATGGGCGGATTGCGGCGGTCGGGAAGGAGAAGGATCTCGATACGGCCGGCGCCGTGACCATCATCGACGCGCGGGGGACCGCTGTGGCGCCTGGGTTGATTGATAGCCATGTGCATCCTGTGTCGGGGGATTGGACGCCGCGGCAAAACCAAATCGGCTGGATTGATAGCTGTTTGCATGGCGGCGTCACTTGCATGATTTCGGCTGGGGAGGTGCATACGCCGGGGCGGCCGAAAGATGTTGTGGGATTGAAGGCTATGGCGATTTGCGCTCAACGCGCGTTTGCTTCGGCGCGGCCTAGCGGGGTGAAAGTTTTGGCTGGGGCGCCGGTGATCGAGCATGGAATGGTGGAGGAGGATTTCAAGTCGCTGGCGGAGGCGGGAGTGACGTTGCTCGGCGAAGTTGGGCTCGGCAGCGTGAAGGATGGGGAGACGGCGCGGCAGATGGTCGCGTGGGCGCGGAAATATGGGATGCAGAGCACGATTCATACGGGAGGGCCGTCGATTCCGGGATCGAGTTTGATTGATCGCGACGTGGTGCTGGCTGCTGATGCCGATGTGATTGGGCACATCAACGGCGGGCATACGGCGCTGCCCGACAATCAGATTCGCGATTTGTGCGAGCGCTCGCCGCGCGGACTGGAGATCGTGCACAACGGGAACGAGCGCGCGGCGCTTTTGACTTTGCGTGCGGCGGCGGAATTGAAGCAGTTGGCGCGCGTGATCTTGGGGACGGATGCGCCGGCGGGGTCGGGCGTGCAGCCTTTGGGGATTGTGCGATTGATTGCGATGCTTTCGTCGGTGGGCGAGATTCCGGCCGAGATTG
Source organism: uncultured Acidobacteriota bacterium (assembly GCA_963841235.1). Lineage (GTDB taxonomy): Bacteria > Acidobacteriota > Terriglobia > Acidiferrales > UBA7541 > Palsa-147. Next base: position 124,603 of record CAWJBU010000013.1, read on the forward strand.
CTTTTTGCTTTGCGACCGGGAATACGGCGCGGGTGCGCAAGCTTGATTGCGGGTTGATTGAAGTGGGGCGGGCGGCGGATTTTGTTTTTATGGATCGCGCGCAACATTCCGCGGGGAAGAATTTGCTCGAGAGCGTGCGGCTCGGTGATTTGCCGGGGATTGGCATGACGGTGATTGATGGCGTGGTGCGTTCGCAGCGCAGCCGGAATACGCCGCCGGCGACGCAGGTGCCGATGGTGACGCAAGGCTAGCCGGGCGCGAGCGGGCGGAGCAAGCCCCGCCCCTACGAGACGAAATTATTCGCCGAGGAGCTCTGCGACTCGAAGACTTCGCGCCGCGTGCGAATGCGAGCTAGTGGTGATCGTGATCGTCCCAATCGCGATCGCTGTGCCAGCGATGCCCGTCTTCATCCCACCAGCGATGATTGGCTTTCCAGCATCGTTCCCGCTGTTCGTGCAGTTCGTGGCGCCAGTGATCGGCCTGCTTGCTGTCGGCGCCGTGATGCTCGATGGCTTCGTGGAGCTTGTGATCGTATTTCGCAGTCTCTCGCTGGCAATCATCGTCGGCGCGTAAAACACGGGCTCCCGGACCCGCGAGAAAACCGAGCAGCGCGCCGGAAACGAGCAGGAATTTTCCGATGAGCTTCAAGTTCAACTGATGTTGCATGGCAAGTGCCTCCTTTAGTTGGAACTGCGCGTTAATGCCAACCGGGTCCACGCATGATGTTTCGCGAACCATCAATGCTGCAATCTTTGATGAGCAAATCCGCGAGGGAGTGACACGCGTGGCGCGATAACTCCCCGATTTGACTGCAAATCTTTACTTCCGGGCATTCAATTCAGTCATTTCACGGCGCATCCTAAGTGATTCTGCGTATGTTCTTGGGCTTGCAAAACCTGTCTTATGGCTGGCGTAGAAACGCTTTGAGGTCTGGCGGTGGCTGGGAAGACGAGCGGCGAGATGTGAATGTCCGGCAAAAAAGTAGCGGTCTTTTGCGGCAGCGCAGAAAACGACGGTGAATGGAGGCTCGCGATGCTACTGATATTGTTAATTCTCGTGATCTTGTTGCTCGGCGGAGGCGGCGGTTATTACGGCTATTCGCGGTGGGGATACGGCGGCGGGTTGGGAATCTTCGGAACGGTGTTGCTGATCGTATTGGTTTTGTACCTGCTCAGAGGGATCAGGTGACGCGACTGTAAGCGCCAGCCTGACATCCAGAACGAAACTGTCGGTGGAGGCTCTGCCTCGCCGATCGAATTCTACTAGAGGAGATCGCCATGAAGCAGAGCACTAAGGATCAGGCAAAAGGGAAATTGCACGAAGTGAAAGGCAAAGTGAAAGAGAAGATCGGGCGCGCGACGAACAATCCGCGCATGGAAGATGAGGGGCACGACGAGAAGATTGGCGGGAAAGTTCAGAAAAAAGTTGGGCAGATCGAGAAAGTCTTCGAGGAATAAGGGCGGCCTTTAAGTAGCTTTCGAGACCGCTGAGCGATTCCTTGCCCGTGGCGAGCTCGGAATGACGGCCGAACGAATCGCGCGGACGAGTGACTTTTGTCAGCGCAGGCCGTCTTCGCCTTTGATTTCTTCTTTCTTTAGGCCGCCTACTCTTGGTAGCGGGCGGCCGCTGTCGGTGACCGCTACGGCTACCATGATTTCGTTGGCGCGAGGGGCGTCGTTGATGCGGACTTCCATGCCGTCGAAATGGCTGCGGACGAAGGCGGCGTCTTTGTGGCCTAGCGGGATGTCGAGAGGGACGCCCAGGCCGCCGCGTTTCTTGGAGGAGGGGATCAACGCGGCGCCTTTGCCTAGAACTTTGCGGACTGGGGTGCCTAGTTTGGGATGGAGGATTGCTGCGGCGTGTTCTAGTTCGCCGTCTTCGCCGACCGCGGCGGCTTTGCCGTAGCTTTCGGCTGAGGGGCCGGGGATGCCTAGAGCGGCCACGGCTTTTTCGGTTAGTAATGCGCCTAGTTCTTCGCCGATGGTCATTAGATCGCTGAGGTCTTCTACATATTTTCCTGCGTGGGGATTTTCGATTACGGCTACGGCGGCGGCGCGGCGCGTGGGCGGGGAGATGGTGCGGCCCATTTCGGAGTGCGTCTCTTCGACGAACGTTGCTAGCTTGCGAATTTTGGAGATCATAGATGGGCCTCTTTTCGGATGCGCGTTAGTTGGCGGGCGCGTCGATTGTCTAGCAATCGCATAGCGATTGACCCCCGCCCCTACGGGAGCAGTTCCGCTGCGCGTGATCTCGCGGTGTGTTCATCGCAGGCCATCCTCTCCTTTGATTTCCCACGCCTTTAATCCACCAACCCGCGCGTGGATGCGCGGGCCTGTGGTCATTACTAATGCTAGTAGGATTTCATTGGCGCGAGGGGCGTCGGCTAGGCCTACTTCCATGGAATCGAAATGGCTGCGGACGTAGGAGGCGTTGATGTGGGTGATGGGGACATCTAGGCGGGCGCCGGGGCTGCCTACTTTTTTCGTCGAGGCTACGATGGCTTTTGCGCCGCCTAGAATTTCGCGCATGGCGTAGCCGCCGGGGACGTGCCAGAGAGCGCCGTGTTCGAGTTCGCCTTTTGCGCCGACGATGGCGCCTTTGCCGTAGCCTTCGATTATGGTGGCGTCGCCGCCGAGGGCTGCTACTAGCGATTTCGCCAATTCGAGACCGAGTGGCTTTAGATCTTCCATGAATGGGGCGATTTCTTCGACGTAGTGGCCGGCGTAGGGATTTTGGATTACGGCTAATGCGGCGGCGCGCCGAAGAGATAAATATGGTGGAGGGCCGCCTTCGTGGAAGATTTCTTCGACGATTGTCAGGCGCTTGCGGAGGTGGACTTCAGGCATTTTTTGGGTCCGTGGTCATGGCGATGGTCGGCAATTTCTTGCGACGAATCAACACAATACCTCAGCGGCTGAAGAGCTTGCGGAAAAAAGGCGCAATGTTGTCATTCCGGGGAGTCCGTGGTCGCGCGGCGCTGTGATTCTACGGCGAGGTCGTCGGAGGGCGCAGCAAGCGGCGCCCCTACGAGAACAAATTTAAATGCGGATCTCTCGACCGCCCGGGCAGACTCGGGATGACGACGATGAGGCTTTTTTCTTCTCGTGCTCGCGCTGGTTAGTTGCGTGTGGCCAGCTAGATTTAAGGCGGCTGCGCTGATTAGTCCTTCCGCGATTAGATCGTTGGCTAGTGCTGCGCCGTTTCCTAGAGCCTGTTCGATCTCATCGAGCGAAAGCGCGCCTACTGCGCGGGTGACTTGGCGCGCGCCTAGGTCGTTGTCGAGGGCGATTTCGTTTGCGGGGGCGCGCTTGATCGCGGGGTGACCTGGCAAATCTACTGCGTTGGCGACGATTGTTGCTGCGGCGTCGGCTTGGGCGACTGTGGGGGCTAGGACTGTTACGGCGTCGGCGATTCCCAGGGAGAAGCTGCGGCCGCGCCAGCCGCTGGTGGCTATGCCGCGGACATCTTGCGCGGCTTCGACGCGGGCTGTGCCGAAGAGCGACGGGCGATCGGGGCGTTCGACCATGCCGATGGAGAAGGATTCGCCGGCGGTGAGATAGAGGGCGATATCGCCGCCGTCATTTACGTAGGCGCGGGAGAGAGCGGCGGCATTTGTCATCGCTTCGAGAATTTCTTCGGCTACCGCGCCTGCTACTGCGGCCATGGGGGTGATGAAGTGGCGCGCGGCGAAGGGCGCGACGGCGTCGGCCATGCGCTGCGCGACTTGGCCTTGCGGGCGCGGGCTATCTGGGCGCGCGGCGGAACGCAGGAGCCGGAGTTCGCTGCAGAGCTCGTCGAGGACGGTGACGAAGCGCGTGGCGGCGGCGCGGTAGGCGGATTCGATTTCGGCGGGTGCGCCGAAAGCTTCGAGGACTAGATCGATGGGGCCATCGTGAAAATGGAGACGGCGACCGTCAGGGAGATAGCGCATTACGGGCGGCTCTCTCATGGCCGGTCTTTCCGATGCGTGTACGTCGCGGCGGGGCGGGGCTTCGCGACGCCCGGCTTGGCAGCGGCGCGATTGCTTTTTGCCGCTAGCTCGCTGAGCGGGCGGACGTAGTCCAGGTGGCCGCCGAGGGCGGCGTAATCTTTGAGCTTTAGCGAGAATTCGATGGGGGCGACGAGAGCGGGAGTGGGAACGTAGCCGAAGCCGTTGGCGGGTACGCGCGTGACGTCGACCATGAAAGTAATGCCGCCGCCGGGCCAGACGTAGACGGGGGCGCCGCCACAGGTGACGCGGGTGAAATTGTGTTTGATCGAGCGCGTGAGCTGCACGGGATTTTCCGTGACGCCGGCGCGCAGCGAGCCGCCCGCACCGCCCATGAAGAGAACGTTGCAGAGAGCGGGCTCGCAATTTTCGCGGATGCGGGCTACGGATTCGGTGAGCGTTGCGGGCAATTCGGTTTCGATGGGGCGCAGCTTTTCGTCCAGCTCGTAGTAGGCGAATTGTTCGCCGGTGGTGCTGATCATCAGCAAGCGAAGATGCGGCCAGGCGATTGCCGGCTTGAATCCGGTGACGATCGAAAGCGGATCGGAAATGTCGGTGCCGCCCCAGCCGGTGCCGGGCTCGGCAACCTGAAAATAGCGGCCGGGAGTGGAGCGGCGGCCTTTGATGCGAATGCCGGTGGCGCGGACGCCGAGTAGCTTTCCGGCTTGATGCTCGGAGAGAACGCCGGTGATGTGATCGTCCACGACTACGACTTCATCTACCTTGCCAAACCATTGGCGGGCAAACATGCCGATGGTGGCGGAGCCGCAGCCGACGCGCATGCGTTCTTCGAGAGCGCCATTGATGATGGGCGGCTTGCCGGCTTGGACGATAACTTTCGCGCCGTCATCGACTGTGAGCTCGACAGGATTGCCGTTGCAGAGATCGAGAAGCGTCTCGCAGGTGACGCGGCCTTCTTTTTTGCCACCGCCGGTCAGATGATGCACGCCGCCGAGTGAGAGCATTTGCGAGCCGTATTCGCCGGTGGTTACGTGGCCGACTGGTTCGCCTTCGGCGCGAACTAGATTTTGCTCGGAGCCGAGATGGCGGTCGGTGTCGATTTTCACTTTCACGCCGCAGTAGCTGAAGATGCCTTCGGTCACTACCGTGACCATGTCCACGCCTTCGACTTCCGAGGAGACGATGAAGGGGGCGGGCTTGTAATCGGGATACGTGGTGCCTGCGCCGATAGCGGTGATGAAGGTGTCGGACCCTTTGACTACGCGGCCGTCCCAATCGCGCTGGGAATCGAGAAATGCCACCACCGGTGCGCCTTCGGAGACGGCGCGATTGAGGACTACATGCGGATCGACGCGCACGAGTTGACCCTCGTGATTGGCGTAACGATCGCACGCGCCGGTGTGGCCGCGCTTGATGTAGCAGAGGACGGGGCAGGCATCGCAGCGGATGGTGTCTTCAGGCATCATGCGCGCCTGCTTTCGGTTTGGCCGCGGCGAGGATGGCGGCGCGGACGCGATCGGGCGTTGCGGGAATTCGGCGAATGCGTACGCCGGTGGCATCGTAAATTGCGTTGAGAATTGCGGGGGCGGTGGGAATCAAGGCTTGCTCGCCGATGCCTTTCGCGCCGTGCGGACCTACCGATGACGGATCTTCGATGAGAATCGATTCGACCGGCGGCATATCGCCGATTGTGGGGATCAGATAGTCGTGGAGATTCTCGCCTTTGCCGGGAAAGAATTCTTCCATGAGCGCCATGCCCAAGCCTTGGGCGGCGCCGCCTTCGATCTGGCCTTCGACGAGAGTGGGATTGATGGCGCGGCCGACGTCGTGTGCGGCGACGATGCGGAGGACGCGCACTGTGCCCAGCTCGATATCTACGCTGACTTCGGCTAGATGCGCGCCGAAGCCGAAGACGGCGTAGGGATTGCCCTGGCCGTCTTTATCGAGAGGAGTGGTGGGCGGATCGAATGTGGCTTCGGCGGAGGCGACGTAACCGCGCGCGTCGAGAGGGGATTCGCGAAGATCGATGGTGCGGCGCGCGCCGTTGTCTTCGACGATCACGCAACCGTCGCCGAATTCGAGCTTCGCGCAGGAGCAAGCTCCCGCCAACCGCAAAATCGCCGCGCGTAATTGGGCGCCGGCCATGCCTGCGGCCTTTCCGCTCACGAAAGTCTGGCGCGAGGCTGAAGTTTTGCCGCAATCGGGAGTGAGATCGGTGTCGCCGGAAATCAAATCGAACTGCTCGATGGGCGCGCCGACGGCTTCTGCACAAATTTGCGTGACGACCGTGGCTGAGCCTTGGCCGATATCCACGGCACCTTGATGCAGTGCGATGCGGCCATCGCGCTTTAGGCCGACGCGCATGGTGGAAGGATTCGGCAGCGAAGTATTGCCGCAGCCGTACCACATGCCTGCCACGCCGACGCCGCGGCGGAGCGGGCCAGTCGCGGATGCATTCGCAGAGGCTGCAGCGGCGCGAGCGGCGGACCAATGCGGGCGCAGCGCTTCAAAGCAGGCGCGAATTCCTACGCCCTCGCCGAAAATCTGGCCGGTCACCGTGGGGCTTTCATCATCGAGCGCATTCAGAATGCGAAACTCGAGGCGATCCATTCCGATGCGCTCGGCGAGTTCATCGTAAAGCTGCTCTTGCGCGATCGTGGCTTGCGGAACGCCAAAGCCGCGAAAAGCGCCGGCGGGAACCAGATGCGTGTGCACGGCGCGAGTGAGGGCGCGATAGTGCGGCACTTTGTATGGTCCCGATGCGTGGACCGGGACGCGATAGGCTACCGTCGGGCCCCAGGAAGCGTAGGCGCCGGTATTGAAATCGGCCTGAAAATCGAGAGCGAGAAGATGGCCGTGTTTCGTGGCACCGGCGCGGGCGCGAATGCGGGCCGGATGGCGCTTGGTGGTGGACATGATGGACTCGATGCGCGAGTACGTGATGCGTACGGGGCGGCGCAAATGCCAGGCGGCGATGGCTAGAAATGGCTGCACGGATAAATCGAGTTTTGCGCCGAAGCCGCCGCCGACTGCTGTGGGAATGATGCGCACCGACTCCTGCGGCACGCCGAGAATCGCAGCGATGTCCTGACGATCCATGTACGGTGATTGCGTGCAGGCTTGCACTTCGATGCGATCGCCTACGCGACGGGCGAAACCGGCTTCAGGCTCGATGTAGGCATGCTCGATGAAGCCGGTTTCAATCTCGGATTCGACGACGACTTCGGCTTCCTTTAGTGCCGCGTCCACATCGCCGCGAACGACGCGGCCGCGAACCAGGACGTTGCCGGGGCGATGCGCGTGAATCTGAGCGGCATCGGGGGCGAGCGCTTCTTCGAGCGTGGCGATCGGCGGCAATTCTTCCCAGGTGACCGGGAAATCTTTCGGGGCAAATTCTTCGATTGCGTTTGCGTCTCCGACAATTGCGGCGACGGCTTCGCCGCGGAATCGGGCTTCGTTCTCGGCGAAGACGGGCTGATCGGCGGTATTGGGAATCACGCCGAAGCAATTTTTGCCGGGGACATCCTTGGCGGTAAATGCGGCGTGAATTCCGGGATGCGCGGCCACGAAGGCATCGAGATCGCCGAAGCGGAATCGGGCGCGATGGAAGGGGCAGCGAATCACGCGCAGGACGAGCGAATTGGCCGGGGCTTCATCGGCGCCGTAGATTTCGGTGCCGTCCACTTTGCGGGCGCCATCCACGCGGACGATCCGGTGGCCGACGATGCGCTCTCCATTTGTCTTTGAAGCGAGGTGCTCTCCATTCTTATTGGATAGACCGGAGTGAGAGGCGCTTGCATCGAGTACTGCGGAAATGATTTTGCGATAGCCCGTGCAGCGGCAGAGAACGCCGCCCAGCGCGTCCATTACCTCCGATTCGGTCGGAGCCTGATTGCATTCGAGAAGCGCCGTCGCGGAAACGAGCATGCCCGGGGTGCAGATTCCGCATTGCGCGGCGCCGTGTTCGAGGAACGCATCGCGTAGAGCTGCGAATTTCGGGGAATGTTGCGATAGGCCTTCGAGCGTCGTGATGGACGCGCCATCGAGCTGACCGACTGCGAGAAGACACGAGCACGCCGGCTTGCCATCCACGAGCACCGTGCAAGCGCCGCAATCGCCCGCATCGCAGCCTACTTTCGTACCGGTGAGGCCGAGTTCTTCGCGCAGAACGCGCGAGAGGCGCTCGATGGGGGCGGCGCGCACTGCGACGTCCCTACCATTTACGGTCAGCGAGATGGCCGCCGCGACTTCAGGCATGAGCGGCGCCTCCTGAACAGGATTCGAGAGCGCGCTGCACGAGCAAGAGTGCGGCTTCGCGCCGGTAGACCGCCGTGGCGCGAACGTCATCAATCGGCGAAAGCGTTTCCAAATGGCGCGCCGTGGCCAGGCGCGAGAGGCCAGGATCAAGCGGTTTGCCGACGAGCTCGCGCTCAAGCGGGATTAGCCGCTGCGCCTTCGCCGAACATGAGCCGACGGCGACGCGCGCTTCCGCAATGCGGCCGCGCTCATCGGGCAGCAGTAGAACTGCGACCATGGCGATTGAAATTACCAGATAGCGGCGGGCGCCCAGCTTGAGGAACACGGATTGGGCATTTTCGAGACGGCGCGGAATGGTGATGGCCGCGAGAATTTCTTCGGGGCGCCGGAGCGTCCGGCGATTGCCGGTGATGAATTCTGCGAGCGGCACAGTGCGAGATCCGGCTACGCTCGCGAGCGTGAGCTGCGCATCGAGCGTCAGAAGAGGCGGAACGCCGTCGGCGGCGGGCGAGGCATTGCAAAGATTTCCCGCCACCGTGGCGAAATTTTGAATTTGCACCGAGCCCACTTCGCGGGCTGCGGCTTTCAGGCCGTCAAATCCGCTGGGAAGAGCGCTCGAAGCGATTTCCGTCCAGGTGGTGCGCCCGCCGATGCGAATCGAATCCGGGCCGATGGAAATGCCGCGGATTTCTTCGACGGCGGAGATATCCACGACCGGCCCGGAGGCGCAGCGGTCTCCGAGCGCCGGGAAAAAATCTGTGCCGCCGGAAAGAATGGTGCCGCGCGATGCGGCCAGCGCTTGAACGGCTTCATGCAATGTTCGCGGCCGCAGATAGAGGCTCATGCAGGTTGATCCGGAGTACGGTGCGAAATCAGCCCTGCCGATGGGAGGCCGGGCGATTCATTTGTATACCGATGAAGCGGATTTGTGAAGGCCGCGGAGAGGCTCAACACAGCTTCCTCAGAAGGCGCAAAAGAGCAGACTGTTCCGCGCGGGTGAGGGGCCCAAGCGTTTCGGCGGTGATGCGGAAGCCCTGCTCCATAGCCAGCTTGGCGGTCTCGCGGCCTTTGCGCGTCAAGCGGACCATGAGCAGGCGCGCGTCTTTCGGATCGGGGCGGACTTCGGTGAATTCGCGCTTGGTGAGGCGGTCGATGACGCCTTTGATGGTCGCCGCGTCCATCGCGGTCAAGCGCCCCAGGCGATTCTGCGAGCACGGGCCGACTTCGTAGAGACGCGCGAGCGCGCAGAATTGGGTGGGAGTGAGCGCTTCGATCATGCGGCCGGTGAAGATGGCGGTGTTGCGCTGGATCGCCTGGCGAAACAGGAATCCGATTTGATCGTCGATAACGTAACGCCGGGCCGCCGGAGCGGCGCCGTTGCGCGAGACTCTGCGCGTCAAATCTTCCTCCGCTGAAAGGATGAGGAGCGGCGAGTGCTGGGGCGCGAGTATACCACCGCCAAACTTCCAGGAAACACCGGCCGTCTTTCACGCCGCGGATCTCCGCCGCTCTGCCGGCGAGGGTGCCCGTGGGTTCGTTTCAGCATTTTTAGTGCGCGGCGGAATTACCGGAGTTCTCGATTGTCCACCTGGACGAGCCGGAGCCCGGGAGGCCGTTGCCTGGCACCATTCGGTGTCGGCCCGTCAAAGGGGGCTCCGCGGGATTGGGTTCGAGGCGCAAGTCTAGCATCCTCTCCGAGAGGAGGTCGGAGAGCGTCCGGTTCGGGTTTGCTTCGGCGCTTCCAGTTGGTTGTGTCGAATCGAATTCTGGCTCAACTCGGTCAATTCGGATTCAAACTGACTGAGCTGCTGACTGCAGCCCCCATCGACCGCGCTTTCACTCGTTCGAACTATTCACGGGCATCACGCGAATTAGTAAAGTTCGTCTATGTCGTCCCCGCGCTTGTATCGTTCAATCATTTCCTCATCTTCACGCGACTCAATCCATTTATCAGAGCCGATTGAGACCGTTTCGTGGTTGTCATGTGATACGAGACTGCTCTTATGTTCTTCCGCAGGGGGAAGCCCCGCCACTTTTTCGATTGCCTTGGTGAGGATTGACCCACTAGTCGGCGCGCTGCCTTCGGGGGTTTCTGGTGTTTTATTCGGCTGCTGCCCGTTGACAGGAACCGACCCTTGCTTGGCGCCGGGTGCGACATTCTGCTGTGCCGTTGCCGGGGACGCATCGGGTACGCTGCTTGGGGTGGTGACGTCCTGCGGTTCCTCGGATACCGGTTCTTGAGGAACTTCGGACGGTTCGTTGGTCGCCTCATCATTGCTGAGCGCATCGTCTGCTTCCAGATTCGAGTCTTCGAATTGACTCGATTCCGCCTTTCGTGCTGCTTGGAGGCGCTCCAGTTCGTTGATTGCTCTTTCCTTTAGACGGCTGACGTTGGATTCGTAGCGCACGATTCTGTCCATCGAGCGGAACTCAAACGGCGCCCCGACAGCGAGAACTTTCTGCTCATCCCCAAGAAGCCGTGCCAGACGCAGCGAGTGCACGGCGATTTGTTCGACGTGGTAGTTTTCCAAGTCTCCAACGGGCGCATAGTGGCTTCGATACGCAGCCAATATGCTGTTGAAATCTGCCCCATCTCGAGCAATTAGCTCGTTGGTTGGGAAAAGTCGCTTGGCGTAGAATCCGTGCTTATAGGCATTTTGAGAAGCCCGCTGCTTCCCCTTGGTGGTCTGGGGACCCGTCGAACGCATTGCGTTCTTCCGGTTCGCCGCGAGCTTTTCCGGTGAAACTGGCTTGTCCTGCTGTTTGTCTTTCATAGTATAGACCTTATGTATGGGCGCATGCCGTCCGCTTAATCGTTGGCTGCGAGACGGAATGAGCCCGAGATTTGCGGGAGCCGAACCGTGGATACCTGCCAACCGGCGTTCCGAAGCCGACTGAGGGCTTAGACTCAGCCCCGCATATAGTGAATCCCAAAGTCAAAACGTTGTCGCGTTGCCGGGCGCGCCGTGAGAGCTCATCTCATCCTGGCCATCCACCGCGGAATTGTTGCCTGACCTCCCTTTTGGCAGCAGGTCAGCACCCCGACGGAGCGGACCCGACCTAGCTCTCATGGCCTAGAATTGGCAAAAGCCCAGCTAGCCGCCTTTAAAGATGTAGGACCGCGCCCGCCAGGAAGTAGCGGAACGGCAGTTCCCGGCCGGCGGGGGTGGGCCCGTCGGAACGGCCCGGCACCTTGAAAACGACGAGCAGATTAGCTGGCGACTGAACCCACGAGCACAGAGGTGAAAACGCCGGAGGAAAGACCGACCGCGTCATGCCGTGAGAGCAAGTGGTGTGGCCGGGGAAGAGCAGACCGCCGGATCCTTGTTTCACGAATGGCTGTGAAGAAAGCCAGGTTTGTCCGACACCGGAGAGATATGCACTGCGGAGACCCGTGGACGCGTTCGGCGGGTTTTGATGTTGAAGGGTAAGAGCGAGCGCGCGGTGGTGCAGAACTTCGGGATCGCGTAGGAGCCCGGGCGAAAGCCCTTGCGGCATTCAGTGCCGCCGAGCTAGAGGACGGTAACGCGGCCCAAGGTGGGGCCGTCGTCACCGGGCACTTACGCCGAGAAAGTAGTTATCGGGAAGTCGCTCAGGAGCGGTTGCGACGGTCCGATGCCCGCGGCGGGTGCGATCTCAAATGGCCGCGCGCGGTAAGCCATGGCCCTATGCGTTACCGACGGCAATTCATTGGTCAAAGTCTTCTCCCAACATTCGTGATGAAAGGCATTGCGGTCCGTCCAGAGACTTTTGCTACGACTTCGTAAAATGGTTTGAATGATTTCGATTGTTTCTCGTTGCGGATCACGAACCAAGGGAGCTGGGAGATGTGCCACACGGCGTACCAAGGCCACCAACGTGAAGCGCTAGCAGCGTGACATCGTCCTCGAGTTCGTCGCCGGCAGCCCGCTCGATCCAGTGCCAGAGTTCGTCGAGCAGCTGCTCCGCGAGTTCGTCAGCAGTGCTGCCACGGTGGTTCTTGCAACATTCCTTGAGGCGATCGAGCCCAAACTCACAGTCTGCAGGATTTCTGGCTTCCGTAATACCGTCGGTGTATAGAACGACCCAGTCGCCGGTCACAAGTGGCAGCTCAACCTGCGAGTATGTCGCCCCGGGAAACCAACTAAGAATCAGACCGTTCTCCAACACTTCGCGAGAGTTCCCGTTCGCACCATCAACCAAAAGTAAAGGTGGATGCCCGGCTCCGGCATATCTCAAAAATTTCTCTTCCATATTGACAAACACATATGCCGCCGTCACGTAATGGTGACGGAACTTCCCCAACAAGGATTGGTTCAGTCCCGAGAGGACCTGCGCAGGCTGTGAAGCGTGGGCGATTTGAGCGGCCAGGGAGATTTTGAGCATGGAAGCGATGAGTGCCGCAGGCGTGCCATGTCCTGAAACGTCCGCCACTAGTATTCCGATTCGCTTCTCGTCCACGACGATAAAGTCGTAGAAGTCGCCACCAAGCGCAGCCATTGGAAAGTAACGCGCAGCAATCTCCAGGCCCTCAATCTTGGGGATTTCCTGCGGCAAGATGGAGAGCTGGACACGTCGAGCTGTTTCCAGTTCGCTCCTAAGAGTCCTCAGTTGCTGAGCCAGTTGTTTACGGACTCCCCGAAGCGTTAGATGTGTCTGGACTCGTGCTTTGATAATCGCCTCTGAAAATGGCTTCTGTATATAATCCACGGCCCCAACCTGGAACCCTCTTTCCTCGTCAGCAACCTCGATCTGGCCGGTGAGAAATATGACTGGGGTGTCGCGGGTTTCCGGGTCTGCTTTCAGCCGAGCGCAGACTTCATAGCCATCCATTCCGGGCATCACTATGTCGAGCAGAATTAGATCCGGCACGGGACTAGTTTTCACTAGGGCAAGCGCCATTGGACCATCTGTCGCGACGCGAATCTCATAAATATCCCGGAGGACGCAGGCCACCATTCGAATGTTGGCGGGCGTATCATCCACCACTAGTAAAACTTTCTTGTGAGCTACCTGGGTCACTTTGCCGACGCCCCACTCATACAACGGCTAGCGCTTTCAACAAACGTCCTTATGCCTGCCCATTTTCGCGCCGCCCTGTCGCTGATGGAGTTGTACACTAACAGTCCATCTTCTTTTGGAACGGTACTTGTGATCATATTGATGGAGAGGCGCGACCCGTGAAGTTCTAAACTCGCCCCCCAGGGGTCGCGTTTGTTGACTCCAGATGAGGCTACACCTCTGCACCCGAGACTTGTCACCAAACCGCTCGGACACGAATACTTCGTTGGATTGGCTGATTCGCTTTGCTCGCCTCTATCCGAAGAGCTTCTCCGTTTGGTAGTTCGCAAAAACGATCAGGCCTTTTTTGATTGACCCGACAAACTTTTCTATATTTCATACTCTGGACCCAAACGATACACAGAGTGCCCTACTGCAGCACCCAGGGGCCGGTTCGCTCAATAAAGCGGCATTTGTAGTGTCGAAGCGGCGCATCCTCTGAATTGGAATGAACAATCCTCGCCTTACCCACGCAATCTTTCTCGTGGCTCGTCAGATAGACCTCCACGACGGAATCAATCGCAAGCTCCGCGGTGCAGCCGCACAAAAAGCCACTCAGACACACGTCCTCAGTTGTTGCCGTCTCCTCAAACACCGTCCCTTGACTGTCCTTGCCTCGCAGCTTCAGGGAGATATGTAACCGCACCGGTACCTCGCCTCGAGGAATGTCCTGGCGGGTCTTGACGAGTTGCTGGAGGCATGATCGAAGCGACTCGAAGTCAATCGGCTTCTCGAAATAGTCTGCCGCACCAAGCTGCTTGCAATGTTCTTTGGTTTGCCCCCCGGCTTCACCGCTTACGACGATTACGGGAATCATCTGCGTGCGGCTGAATGACGTGAACGTCTGAAGCAATTCATATCCCGAATATTTCGGCATACGCAGATCGAGCAAAATCGCATCGGGCTTGTATTCGAGGGCGAGTGCCAAGCCCTGGTCTGGCTCCCCCGAATCAATGATTTCATAGGTGTCGCTCAGCTCAAGGCGGATCAGGCGCCGTAGCGCCTCATCATCGTCGACAACCAACAATTTTCTCATCCTGCGCTCTCCTATCGGCCAGACCGGATGTCGGTTCCCGCAAGTTCGGCCACACTGATCACAGACGACGCTGCCATCTTCCCGCCATCGAGCACTTCGCGAACCTTGCGGACAAGAACCTCTTCCGTGAATGGCTTGTGCAGGAGGTGAATGCCAGCCTCCAGAACTCCATGTCCGGCGATAAAACTGTCGGTATACCCCGACATGTAGAGTACTTTCATTCCCGGCTGGCGGGGCAACAACTGTTCGCCCAGAACCCGGCCGTTCATGCCGGGCATCACGACGTCGGTCAACAAGAGATCAAAAGTCCTCGGGTGGTGCGCCGCGACACGGAGAGCTTCTTCCCCGCTCGCCGCCGACAACACTTGGAATCCGCCAGCTTCAAGGAAGGTCTGCGCCAACTTTCTCAACGGCTCCGCGTCTTCCACAAGCAGAATGCTTTCCGAGCCATGCAGCCTTTCTCCTGGATCGGCGCGCTTTTCTTCCTCCGGCAGACCATCGTGCCGTGGCAAATAAATTTCAAAAGACGATCCCTTTCCCGGCGTGCTGTCCACCGAAATGTATCCATTACTTTGTTTAACGATGCCGTACACAGTCGCAAGTCCAAGTCCTGTGCCTTTTCCTGGTTCCTTGGTGGTGAAAAATGGCTCGAAAATGTGCGCGAGTGTTCCAGTGTCCATTCCCGTCCCTGTGTCGGTCACCGCCATCAGCACATAGCTCCCGACCTTGGATCCTGGATGGCTTCGCGTATAGGTATGGTCAAGCTCCACGTTGGTGGTCCCGATCCGAAGTCTGCCGCCCGAGGGCATAGCGTCACGCGCGTTCACAGCCAGGTTCATGATGACCTGTACGATCTGGCTTTGGTCCGCCTTCACGCTGCCAAGCTCAGGATCGAGCGCCAGCGACACTTCGATGTCCTCACCTAGCAGCCGCGGGAGCATTCTTTCCATGTCAGTGGCGAGGGTGTTGAGGTTGAGAACGGCGGGAGTCAAGACCTGCTGCCTGCTGAACGCCAGCAATTGCTTCGTCAACGAGGCAGCTCGCTGTCCTGCCTTCTCGATTTCAAGGGCATGCTCGCACAACGTATTGCCCGCCCCCAAAGCCTTCCTCAGCACTCCGCTGTAACCAATGATCACCCCGAGAAGATTGTTGAAGTCGTGTGCAATCCCCCCCGATAGTCGGCCAATTGCTTCCATCTTTTGCGCCATTTCCAGTTGGCGTTCTAGCACTCGTTTTTCGGTCACGTCCTCCACAAACAATTCAAAGTATGCTGGCACGCGGTTTTCATCGTTGATGCGGCGGCCCGAACAACGCACGGTGATCGGCGTACCGTCTTTCCTCTGCCACTCCATTTCGACGTCTTTGATTTCTTCCGTGCGGGTGAGGAGATCGGTAATACGCTGATATTCCTCCTTGTGTCGGAAGAGCTCCGTTGCCAGATCTCGTCTCAAAAGCTCGTGCTCCTCTTCGTACAACAGCATCTTCTGGAGCGCGGGATTGACTTGCAGAAATCGGCCCGCGATGCTGGCGCGGAAGATCCCGTAGGGTGCGTCTTGCACGACCGAACGAAAATGTGCCTCCGAACACCGCAGAGCTTCCTCCGCTCTTTTACGCTCCGTAATGTCGCGGTTCACAATCAGAAGCTTTTCCGGCTGCCCCTCGGCATTCCGAATAACGCTCGCCGTTGATTCCAGTACCAGCCACGTGCCATTCTTGTGGCGAAAACGGTAATCGAGCGTCTTTCCAATTCCCGAGCGCAGGGCGTCCTCGGCCGCCCTCTCGAGACGCTCACGATCATCGGGGTGAACTTGTTCAAACGCTGATGAAACCTGCAATTCCTCGGGCGAATATCCCAGCACCCTCTCATAGGAAAGGCTATTGAAAAGCCGTCTCCCCTCCATGTCCACCACAGCGATCATGTCGGCGGCATTCTCGCTGATCAAGTGAAACAACTCTTCGCGTTCCAGCAGCTGTCTGCGGATGCGGTGGATCAGAAGATGCTGATAGATCGTGTAGAGATCAAAAAGAAAAACCAGGCCCACCAAACCTCGCATGACCTGCGACATCGCATTCAGCGAGGATTGGTCTCGATCTTGACGAAAGTCAACGCCAAGAACAAGAAACGAGGTCAGGCCAACTGTCAGCAGCAACGTAATTGCGAACGCAGCTGCCCACAGCCACCATTCCTTCCGCTCGATCCGTCGGAAGTCTGCGCGGAGTACCTTAGTTGCTTCGTATCCAGGCTTCGCCATAGACTTTGGCTTAAGTAGCGGCATGGATCACTCGCTCTTCTCGTATTGCAGTCCCCGCCGTATGTCGGTAAAGAACCTCGGCTTCTCCGTGGGTCGCCGTTTTTTCCATCCCTTGTCGCACGCAAACCACAAAGCGACCTCTTTTCATTGGCCGAGTCTGGCCCTGTCTCCGGCAGGACTAGCGCGAACTCAATCCGCCGAAACGCTCCTCAGTATTCAGCTGCCGACAAACGATGGACAACGGTCGGTCATCCCCGTTTCAGAGATCGTGCGAGACGACACATGGCGACCGCTCGTATTCTTGAGATTTCCCAACCGCTGTAACGTATGCTGCGCCGTGCTTGAACTGGTTCCCGACTTCGTCGACATGTACGACTCGGGCGTGGACAAAGATATTCCCGCTTCCCCTTGAGTACGGAACGGCGACATCGATCTCGGACCCTTCTAGATAACGCTTGCGACTTCTGAAGCACAAACCCCCGCGGGAAAGGTCCTCACACGCGACGATCTCCTCGGAAAACCCGGACTGACGTATGCAAGCTGACATGGTCGTTTTGACGCGAGCGTGCTGGCGTTTCAAATGCGCATTCGTTGGATGGGCAACTGAGGACTTCCGCCTCGATGTCTGCGCGTCCCACTTCGGGACGAGCCCGCCCACGGCCTCGTTTGATTCTTGCTTCCAGGAGGTCTCGGCGGAGCAGGGCTTACAAAACCGCTGGATCTGTTGAGTCGCGTCGAAGACCTGAATCTCAATTTCATCCAGGTGAACGACTTCATGACTACTACACGCACTGCACTGCAGCAGCATGCGGGCGAGCGGTTTCTCCGCTCCTGTTAATCGCGGGAACGCGACGTTCCACAGATTTATCGCAGGATCGAGTAACATTGTCCCGTAAACAAATTCGTTTCCTCGTCCGCCGATCAGTCCCACGACGCGAACCTTCCCTTCCCGGCTAGTGCTCAAGCAGCGAATCGTCAACTCCTGCCCCGCAGCCAGTTCCCGATGCAACACGATTACGGCGCCATTCCGACTGACCGCTATCGTGCGTCCTGTCTCGTCAAAAGGACGGCCTTCGCTGTCCGTGCCTGTCCCCTGAATTGGGAATGCCAGGTAAACACGGTCACTTCGACGTGCGTTGATGGCGAGCATTCAGTCGATCCAGTAATGCCGGAATCGGGATGCGAGCTGGTTTTCCAGGTGCAAATGTTTTCTGGACGCCAAAGTTCGCGGAGGGGTGGAGTCCGCATCTGCGGCAATGAACAGCTTGGCGAAAACTTTCATTTTGTACTCCCGAATAGCTAACAGGATATCCAGGCGTTTCCAGTGCGAAATGGATCTACCGAACAGGCTGGTTCTGAAGGAACTCTTCTGTCTGTTCGCCGGCGTAAAGGCTTCGACCAAGTCGAAGCTCCCCATGGCCGTCGCAGAAGGGCTTGTTGGCATTTCAGCAGATCCTGTCTAACTGTTGACATCAGATCGTTACAAAACAGGTTGTCTCAAACACACACACGACATCTGTTCAATACAGTACAGTGTTAACACTTACGGCACGTCAAGGGGCGTTTAAACAGCCGGGCCAGAAGGGCCAGACCGCTCCAGAGGAGCGCGATCCCAGATCTTCGATTACTGACATTGCCGCGCAGTGGCAAGGGGATTTGATCGTACTCGGCTCACGTGGTCGAAACGGGTGTATCTCGAGTTCCCGATTTGGACCTCTGATGCGCGCGTCGTACCCTTCTCCTGTATACTCGACACAACGAACAGGCCCCAGCGAGATCGCGGGACTGCGACGGCGCGTTTTAGCCATCTGACGGTTCTAGCTGGCGCTCCGCATAACCCATTTCTCAGACACTGCTCCGATCCTCTTCCCTCGTCCCCAGATTTTGCGACCGCAATCGGAGTGCTATCCGCTCGGTACGGTTGCGCTTGGATCCGCCGCAGCATCTGGCCAATCAGACAGGTCCCCGCCCAGAGGGCGGGTTTTCTAAGCGGCCAGCCAAAATGGGAGCTTCGGTCGTTGCTCAGCAACTTGCTTCATTCTGTTTAACCTGTTGGCCACGCTTCTAGGTTCAAGGCCTGCCATCCTGCAGACGGTCGCAAAATCTTTCTGACTTTGAAAGAGAAATCTCTCTGCTTCCGACTGTCGTCCCAGGCTGGGCGACTGCCAATCTGCGAGTGCTTGTAGTAGAACAGCACTCCACAATCGTCGTACTCCGACCTGCTCATGGAAATGTTGTTCAGCGCCAATACTGGCGTCCTCGTTGATGTTCATCTTCGTCCCCCCGGTAAGTTTTCGGGTGCCTTCTCAGACCCAGACCAATCCCTCCCCGGGCACCCGCCCGTTCACGATGGTGCACGCGACGAGCCACAGTTCTAGTTCGGTCACGTCGTTTGCGAGCGCTTCCCGTGGGGCATTGACAACACAGAAGATCCTTTCTACTTCAACGGCCGCTGACGAGAAAAAACATTCGGCGCACAAGACATCCGGTGGTCTGAAACTGTTCCGATATGGAACTTGCGAAGCGCGACTGCGTTTCCGTCATCAACTAATTTGCTGGAGTGAAGATCACGCATGGTCTGGATTCCCGTGCAAACGAGTGAGTGAATCGCCCACAGCGGCGATTTTGAACTTGTTGAGACGCAGGCAAACGACGGCAACGGAAGGGCCCACCAACTGTGCCATTTTGGAACGCGCAGAGACGACGGGAACACCAATCTAGAAGCTGGGAGGGAATGGCACCCTGTCAAGAAATGAATTTGCGTCATCTCAGATTGCTTGAATCCGCCGATTCCGTAGCGTCACGTAGGATATGGAAGTTTTCAGAGTCCAACAGGCAGAGATGAGATAGAGGAATAAATAACCCGTGCGTCGCTGGCCGCGGACGTGAAAGCGAAAGTCCATGACCCTCACTCCCCACAGACTCGGAGCTCGCGCATGGTTCGAACGTGGTCAGCGACCCGGCCTTGCATCTTGGGTGTTCTGCGGAACCATCGAGGAGCGCGGCAGAAGTTCGACGCAGAAAGAAATGCTGGTGCCGACATCTTCGCGGGTCCTGCTAGTTTCATTTCGGAGCGCCATAAAGGAACGAAGATGTATTCACACGTTTACGTAAGCCACTCCGCATAATTTGTCCTACGCGTTCAGGTTCTCGAGTTCCACCGGTGACGGAATGGGAGGTTCCCGTATCTCGGTGAATTAAAGAGTGAATATCTAGTATTTGATACGTAAATACAGCTTTAACTCTTTCTTGGCGATGCGTGTTTTCGGCGCTACACTCATTTGATTGGAGAGGGAGAGAACTTGTCGATGAAATTCTTTGCAATTCAAAAACGGTGGTTGTGTGGGTCGAATAAATGAGTGGGGGTCAGACAGCCGCGGCTTCGAAAAAGGCCATTGGCGAATCTCCGCGTGGGCACCTCTCCGTCTGCGTCCTCGATGATGATGATGCATTCGTTGAACTCACAACTGAGAGATTGCAAGTAGCCGGATTCGAGGCCACAGGGACGGGTAATCCCTCCGAAGCCCTCGATATGATTAGGACGGGTCGGTGCCGCGTCGTGCTCACCGACGTCAAGATGCCAGCGATGGACGGTTTTGAGTTCTTGGTGAAGGCATTGCAATTCGATCCTGGCGTCTATGTCATCTTGGTGACCGGCCTATATTCGATGGATTCAGCGATCGACGCAATTAAGCGTGGAGCCTACGATTACCTTTGCAAACCCCTGGATTACCAGCGGCTAGTGAAAACGCTGGATGAGCTCGCGGAGTTGTTCAGGCAACGCAGCCACATTCGAGAGCTAGAAGAGAAAACTCTTGCCAGCTTCGAGTTTAAGGGAATAGTAGGGCGTAGTCCTGTCATGCTTGAACTTTTTGACATGATCCGCAAAATTTCAAACCATTTCAGAAACGTGTTGCTCAGCGGACCCACTGGCTCCGGCAAGGAACTCGTGGCTCGTGCTTTGCACCACATGAGCCCGGTAGCACACAAACGCTTTGTCGTCTGCAATTGCTCGGCGTTCGTCGAGACGCTACTCGAAAGTCAGCTCTTTGGCCACATTCGCGGCGCCTTCACCGGAGCCGTCGATACTCGCTCTGGGCTGTTTGAATACGCCGATGGCGGTACAGTTTTTCTCGATGAAGTCGGAGACATGCCACTTCCCATGCAGGCGAAACTCTTGCGGGTCGTTGAAAATCGCGAGGTTCAGATGGTTGGTTCCCCGGAAGTAAAGACAGTGGATATCCGGCTGATCGCGGCCACCAACCGAAGCCTGCCGGCTGAAGTTCTTGCTGGGAAATTCCGCGACGATCTGTTCTATCGCTTGAGCACAATTGAAGTCCGCGTCCCGAGCCTCGTTGAGCGATCGGATGATATTCCTCTCCTTACGCAGCTTATCTTGAAAAAGTGTAACGCGACGTATGGGAAAAATCTCAAGGGCCTTACGCGCCGAGCTCAGGTAGCGTTGCTCCAGCACAGTTGGCCGGGCAACGTGCGAGAGCTTGAAAACGTCATCTCAAGCGCGGCCATGACCGTTTCGAGCGATTTCATCGACGTCGCTGACCTACCCAAACACGTTTTCGAGCCCTCCGCGCGGTTGTCGCTTCCGAGCGGAACATGGCGACCCGTCCCGCTCGATGAGATGAATCAGTTTCACATTCGGCGCGTGCTTGAGATTTGCAACGGCAACCACGCTCGCGCGGCGGAGATTCTGGGAATTGGCCGCACTACGCTGTACCGGCATCTGAAGCGCGCAGCAGAGCGAGCGGTTGCCGGGAGCTCCGCGTAGCACGGTCACAGCCAATCCATTTGAGCGGTTTAGGTCGGAGTCGCATCGCGTCTCGTCTTTCGACCCCTAGTCCTCCGTGGATGTGAATTCCCCTAGGATTCGCAGTAGCGTTGAAACCCAGACGAAGGCCTTCAGCAAGCAATTCGAGGCGCGGGATGCCATCGTGGACTGACACATCCAGTTAACCTCGGATGTGGATGTCGGCATTCTCCGTCCGGTCTTGGGCCTAGTGGGTCGCCAGATCAGTCAGCCCCAGGTCCCCGCTCTTACTTGATTTCTTTCAGGAAGTTCGGTTAGACCGTTGATCCACGCCGAAGTGTTCAAACAGGCGGTGGTTTCTTGTTCTCCAGGCACGGCAAGATAGCTGACGTTACGGGATGAAGTCGGGCCCTATCGGAACGCCAAACACAAAGCCTAGACGCGCTTCGTATAACGATCAACATCGACAACCCACATGGTACTAGAGAATTAGTACTATTGTGTCGCGCATTTCTTCTTATAAACATGGTCCCGGCTGTTACGAACTGGAGCGCATGGGGTGACCCTAGGGAAGAGGACCACCCCTTTTCGACTCGATTCCTCAGTGTTCCACTGCCGGGGAATCGCGAAAATCCGTTCGGTAGAAGTCGTCTTTGCTTGGGCCGAGGGAATGCACGGGAACTGCGTCAGAGATCTGTTCACGAAATCGGGGGGAATGGGGGGAAACATATGCCGAAACAATTCGACGTTCTAATCGTATCTGCCAGTGTCGAAGACCGAAAAGCACTGCTGCACGTGCTCGAGAGTCTCTCGACCAACGTCATCTCGTGCTCCAACCTCGCGCAAGCCGGCGAGGTTCTCTCGCAGCAAACGATTGGTCTAGTTTTCTGCGACGACCATCTGCCAGATGGAACCTATCGCGACTTGCTGACTCTAAGACAAACCGGACAGAGATCGCTATGCTTCGTGGTGACTACCCGCGTAGGCGAATGGGACGAATATCTGGAAGCAACGCAACTGGGTGCCTTCGATGTCATTCCCATCCCACTGCATGCGACGGACGTCGAATTGACCGTCATCCGGGCGATGCGCCGTGAAGAACAAAAGGCAGCTTACGTGACCGCGTAAAGACGAGATGGCATTCGGGGGAGCTGCGCTCTGTACTTTGACGATTGCTCACCTCGCGATGCGATGGAAAGCGCGGGTGTGAATGAAAGTACGCGGATCGCCTACGACGCTATGGTCGCGTGCATCGCGATCCTGAGACGATTACTTTCGTTGAATTCTCTGGGGCACTCGCGTCACGAAAGTTACTCCATCTTCGCGCTGTCATATGGCAAAGCGCACTCGAAAGAGATCAATTCCGCACTCATATCGCGGCGCTCGAGGCCGGTGAACTGTGCAGTCATGGCGATTTCTTATTCAGGTGTCGGCACTCACACTACGTCAAATGTGCTGACGCACCTCAAAGGTCTGAAACCTCAGGTGCCTCCCCGATCCAGCCAATGCCAGTCACCTGCAACGCGGCCAACCAAAAGGGCAGGTTCAGGCCAGAAATAGAGATGCGGAATAGACGCCCGCGGCCCTGCCTCGGAACGCGCTTCATTGGTCCCAGTTCCCCCACATCCCCAACAGCAGTTATAGGTTAGCCAGAAAGTTTGTCCCCGGCAGAGGGTCATAGGAGACCTGTTTAGGGACAACCAACGACGCCAGGCGGCGACCCAGATGCCAGGGAAACCCGCTGAGCGGATTTTGCCTGACGACCGTTGACCGCTCTTCAAGTGACCACTGAGGGCCTGCAACAAGAGTAGCCGTGTATCCGTACATCGTTGCATGGATATATGACGGCGTGCAAAAGTCGGGGGAAGGTGTCCTTTCGATACGGAATCGCGTTCGCGTTTACGCAACCTGCGGGCGAATACACCTAGGCGCCGGGGAGTCGTTCCTAGCGAGGTTAGGTCGCGTCGAGCCAGCCTCCGCAGTGAGTTGTCTACCTGCAATCTGCCGACGTAATTGATAAATCCCACCTTTCCGAATTTGTTCATGAAAATACCCACTCGCGACCTCGTCGAGCAAATCATCTTTGCCGGGGTTTCTTGACTAAGCATGCGAACTACAGGTCCTGGTTCATGCGCGGAATGTGATGAGCCATAAAGCGGCCAAAGGACTCCACCCGTGTGAAGCAGCTCTGTGATCTGATGTTATCCGACGCGGACCAAGATCCAAGGTGTAAGCGCGGATGCACTGGTCATCCAAAGCGGCTGACCGACCGTGCAACTCGCGCTGACGAAATTGTCTACGCCGAGAATTTCGATTATGGCTTCTTTATCACTTTCGGAGAGAACTGTGAATTTAGCGCTACTTCGGCAGGGGTAGAACACGAGACGGGCGGCGTCTCTGCTCGAGAGAATCACTCTGCCCGTCTCGTCTTTGACCGTGAGCTTCTTCGAGCTCGCCGGTCCGAAAGAACGTTCAAAATCGAAGGGCGGGCTCTCATTGTGTCCTATTCCCGTTCATGATGAAGGATCATCGACAGGTGGAATATTGAGAGCTTCGCTGTCGATGAAAGAAAAGCAAAATGTATTGATTGGCTGTCAACCGAGGTGCGGCGTCCTCAAGTCGTGTGAAATTCTTGTGGGCCAGGATCGGCAACCCACTCTCGCTGAGGCGCGAACAAGCTGCAAATCTGACCTCGAATGTCTGGCAATTGAGCTTCCCCTAAGGACTGCTGTGTTATGCCGTTCTATATTTACCATAGTATATACGACAGAACAATGGCCACCATTTACGGCTGTGTGTATCTAGGATTGCCAGCTTTCGGAGATGTCGTATGAGGTAACACTGTACAAAAGTGGACAGCACACCTCTCCGACGCCCGCCAAGCTGATAGGTAAGTAGAGAGCATTCAAAACGAAGAGGGCGCCTGGGAGGGCAGCTTCGGCCCAGGCAGCGAAGGTAGATCTTATGGCAGGAGAAACAGTGCTCGAAAAATCCGTTCCTGCGCGTCCCCCGCGAGTTCTTCTGTTCGAGGACGATGCAGCAGATGTCGAATTGTGTCTGAGAGCTTTGGGAAGAACGAATCTGGATTTCCACTGCGATCCCGTCTCTACACTTGATACGTTCGCCGCGAAGCTGTCCACGCAGGCTTACGACGTCGTCCTGGCGGACTACCAATTCACTGGCTGGACGGGAATGGATGCTCTGGAGATTCTGCGGAATGAGCACAAGAACCTTCCGTTCATTCTGGTGACCGGAGCACTCGGAGAGCGGAAGGCGGTCGCGTGCCTAAAGGCAGGAGTGGACGACTATATTCTAAAGGATCAGCTCGTCGATCTTCCGGCGGCGATCTGTCGGGCGCTCGAGAACAAGCGCCTCCATGAAGACCGCGAAAATGCCGCCACCGCTCTGAGGGAAAGTGAACAACGGTTTCGCGCGTTAGCCGAGACGGAGGCCTCCGCGATTTTTATTTTCCAGGGGACAGAGTGCCAGTATGCGAACCGAGCGGCCGAAGAACTCACTGGTTACACGCGAAAGGAGCTCATCTCGATGAGTTCTTGGGAACTGCTTCACCCCGATTCCCGGGACGTTTTGATCGATTATGGGCTGGCGCGCTTGCAGGGGGGTCGTGACCGCGATCACTTCGAGATCAAGATACTCACAAAGGAAGGCTTGGCAAAATGGCTCGACCTGACGATTGCGCGGATCGAGCTTTGTGATAAGTCGGCCGGATTGTTCACAGCCTTCGATGTTACAGAACGAAGGGTGCGGGAGGACGAGATTCGAAATTTGGCTGCTCGCGACCCGTTGACGGGGTTAGGCAACCATCGCTGCCTTCTGGATGCCTTTGCGAGGGAAGATAGACGGTCACTACGCACCGGCCGATCCTTTTCCCTCCTTTTGTTGGACCTTGACGGATTAAAGAGAATCAACGACGCGTTCGGACACTTGGAGGGCAGCCGCTCCCTTTGCCGACTGGCTTGTGTTTTGGGCAGCCAGTGTCGCAGCACGGATATTGCCGTCCGGCATGGCGGTGACGAATTCGCGGTCGTCTTGCCAGAGACGGGTTTCGAAGGCGCGAAGCAGCTTGCAGCGCGAATCTCCGAACGACTGCCAAGGGATGGCCAAGAACCGCAGCTCTCAGTGAGCTTCGGAACAGCGGTGTACCCTGATGATGGCGGAACTCTCGATGACCTGATCGGAAAAGCGGACCGTGATCTCTATGACATGAAACAGCGCCAAAATGAACTTCCTGCGGAACTCGGCGCGCAATCGGCAGGTACATGATCGCCGCAATTGTGGTTCCCAAGCCGCGGGCGGTTTGGTATCTCAATTCCATTCGTCGGAGCCACGGGCACGCAAGGGAATGATCCATCAGAAGAGCCCAAGCGAGGCTTTCGTCGAGTTCCAGGGAGCGTCCTATGAAGAGCGATGATCAAATATTGCAATCCTTGCGGAAGCGGCCACTGCGCATTCTCTTTGTCGAGGATAGCCCTGCAGATTTTGAAATCTGTCTGCGAGAACTCCGGAAGGCGAAATTGGACGTCCGTGCCGATATCGTGCAGAGTGAGAGCGAGTACGTCCAAAAACTCTCTGCCGATGCATACGACATCGTACTCGCCGATTATCGGCTTGGCGGCTGGACCGGGGTCGAGGCTTTTAAACTGTTGAAGGAGCGAGGCGCGCGCGTCCCATTTATTCTTGTGACCGGGGCGCTTGGTGATGACGTCGCAGTCGATTGCATCAAGCAAGGCGTATCCGATTACGTTCTGAAGGACCGCCTGGCTCGCTTGCCTTCCGCCATCTGTCGGGCTCTGCACGAAAAATATCTCCTGGAGGCGAGGAACCATATCTACGCACAATTGCAGGAAAGCGAGCAAAAGTTCCGCACGTTGGCAGAAACGATCACCTCAGGGATCTTCATATTTCTAGGCGCGCAATGCCAATATGCCAATCGCGCCGCCGAGGCCATCTCGGGTTACAGCAAAGACGAACTCCTATCGATGACTGCCTGGAAACTCTTCCGTCCTGAGTTTTGTGAGGCTGTGATTCAAATGGGCCTCAACCGCTCACAAGGGGACCTGTCCGCTCGTCGTTGTGAAGTGGAAATTGCGACGAAATCCGGCGAAACGAGATGGCTAGATATGACAGCCTGTTCGATCGATGATACCGGGCTGCGCGGAGAACTGCTCACTGCGATCGATATTACGGCGCGCAAGATTGCAGAAGACGAGATTCGGCAATTGGCCGCAAGCGATTCTCTAACCGGCCTGGCCAATCACAGTCGGCTTCTCAACGCCTTCGACTTGGAGACGGAACGTACCCGCTGCACCGGGCGACCATTTGCTTTGCTGCTGCTCTATCTCAATGGTCTGAAGAAAATCAACGATGGTTACGGCAATCTGGTCGGTAGTCGCGCGCTGTGCCGTGTCGCCAATATTTTGCGAGCGCGATGTCGCACTCTAGATATTGCGGCGCGGTACGGCATCGATGGATTCGTAATGCTCCTTCCCGACATCGGGGCGGAAGCTGCAGAACGCCTTGCGCAAGGTATCGCTGAGACAGTTCAAAACGATCGCGAGCTGCCAGCGATCTCGGTGAGCTTTGGGGCGTCCGTCTACCTGACGAGCGGCGAAACTCTGAATGACATGCTGCGGGTCGCAGATGATGCATTGAATATGAAGAAGGCGAACCAACGCTTCCAGGTTGCAGGCTCGAGTTGAACGGCCAGCTTCGAGTGTCGCACTCAGGCTTTGATTCCGTACGGAATTGGACGCGACGACAGGCGTGTCAGCACGCGAAGGTTGAGCGAAACCGGTAATCTTGAAGAGCGGGAGTCCCGGGGTATGCGTGCTCCTGGCTCCTGACCGCGGTAGAACAGCACCATGCTGAATTCTCAATGATGACAGTTGTGGGATTTAGATTCAAATGAAACCGCCTCTTCTCCAGCACGAACTGAAGAAGCAATCTCACTTCGCCACCGTGTCACTAGCCGACGATTTGAAGACAGCTAAGAGCGCGGAGACAATGTTTCGGGGACTGCTCGAGACGGCGCCAGATGCCATAATTATCGTCGACAACCAGGGCAAGATCGTCTTGGTGAACGCGCAGACCGAAAAGCTATTTGGCTATCAACGAGACGAACTGCTGAATCAATCGATAGAGATTCTGATTCCCGAGCGGTTCCGCGACCAACACCCCGGTCATCGCGCGGGATTCTTCACCGATCCCCGGGTGCGCTCGATGGGAACAGGTCTAGAGCTGTTTGGTTTACGCAACGACGGCACCGAATTCCCGGTCGAAATCAGCTTGAGCTCGCTTGAAACTGAACAGGGAATGCTGGTCTCTAGTGCCATCCGCGATATTACTCCGCGGAAGAAAACGGAAGAAGCTAGAAGGCTCAACGGAGACTTAGAACGACGGGTGATGGAGCGCACCGCTGAACTCGCCGCGGCGAATAAAGAGCTGGAGGCTTTCGCCTATTCTGTTGCCCACGACCTTCGTGCTCCCCTCCGTCACATTGATGGT
Source organism: uncultured Acidobacteriota bacterium (assembly GCA_963841235.1). Classification (GTDB taxonomy): domain Bacteria; phylum Acidobacteriota; class Terriglobia; order Acidiferrales; family UBA7541; genus Palsa-147. Next base: position 152,427 of record CAWJBU010000013.1, read on the forward strand.
TTCTCGAAGCTTCTTGTCGAGCACCTTGGTGGCTCTCTGGATGAAAGCGCGCTGCATTATCTGGATACCATTCAGAGCAGTACACACAGCATGGCTGACATGGTAGATGGCTTGCTGAATCTTTCTCGCGTGGCCCGAAGGGAAGTGAACTTACAGGTGACGGGTCTGAGCTCCTTGGTCGAGGAAGCTTTGCAGGATCTCAAGCCGGAAGTGCAGGGTCGGCAGATCGAATGGCGGATCGCCCGGTTGTCTTTTGTCGAGTCTGACCCCGCTTTGTTGAAGCAGGTTTTTATCAACCTCCTCTCCAACGCCGTAAAATTCACACGCACACGCCCGCGCGCAATCATCGAGGTAGGTCAGACGAATTTGGACGGCGAGTCCGTGATATACGTCCGCGATAACGGCGTCGGATTCAGCATGAAATACGCCGACAAGCTATTTGGCGTTTTCCAGCGCTTGCACCGCCAGGAAGATTTTGAAGGAACCGGTGTGGGACTTGCTACAGTTCTACGAATCATCGAGAAGCATGGTGGACGGATTTGGGCTGAAGCGGAGCTAAACGCGGGCGCCACGTTTTATTTCACTTTAGGACCGCCAGGGCGAGCCGCCGGGTTGATCAGGGGGACTACGGCGTGAAGATAATCGAAGTCGAAATTCTCCTGGTCGAAGACAACCAGAAGGACATCGAGTTGACCCTCCACGTGTTCCGCCGGGAGAATTTGAGCAACATCATCCAAGTCGTGCGCGACGGCGAAGAGGCTCTGGAATTCCTTTTCTGCCGAGGAAATTACAGTAACCGCTCCTTTGATAGGCCGCCGAAACTCGTGGTCCTCGACTTGAAACTGCCAAAAGTCGATGGGCTCGAAGTACTACGGACGATCAAGACTGACATCCGTACTCGGGCGATCCCAGTAACCATACTCACGTCCTCGAACGAGGATCGCGACCTCGTCGACGGCTACAAGTTGGGGGTTAACAGCTACATCCAGAAGCCGGTGGACTTCAACCAGTTCCGGGAAACGATCAAGCAGTTGCGGCTCTATTGGTTAGTGACGAACCACCCGCCACCTCCCGCTGCGTTTTCAAGAAATCGAGCATACAAAATCCATGAATAGAGCTCCACAGGAGCGTGCTGCATCCGTCTCAGCCGGCGATTCCAGTTCGATTCCCTTGCGTGTTCTCATTCTCGAAGACGATCGACAGGACGCTGAACTCTGCATTCAAGAGCTGGACAAAGCAGGTTTCGAACTCCAAGCCGACGTCGTGGACACCGAAAAGGCATTCGTCGCAAAGCTCCAATCGCAAGTCTACGACATCATATTGTCCGACCATCAAATTCCGGCTTGGAGTGGTATCGAAGCTTTCCGCCTGCTCGAGCGCAGTGGGGAAGACATTCCTTTCATTTTCGTGGCTGGCACGCTCGGAGAGGAAGCTGCAGTCGACCTTGTCAAAGAAGGAGCGACTGACTACGTCCGAAAGGACCGCTTGGCCCGCTTGCCGTCCGTCGTCCATCGAGCTCTCGAAGAAAAAATAACTCGTGATGAACGCGAGAGCGCCATTCAAGCACTACGCGAGAGCGAGGAGATGGTCCGGTTGCTCCTCAATTCCACGGCCGAGGCAATCTGTGGCGTCGACTTGCGGGGCAACTGTACGTTCACCAACTCTGCATGCGTGCGCACGCTTGGCTACGAAAGTCCGGAAGAACTCCTCGGCAAACAGATGCACTTGCTCACCCACCACACGCGAGCTGATGGCACGCGGTACCCGGCAAATGAATGCGCGATCCACAAGGCGATCCGTGACGGCAAAGCTGCCCACGCAGATAACGACGTATTCTGGCGAAAGGACGGCTCCAGCTTCCCGGCAGATCACCGGTCCTACCCGGTGCTCCGGAACGGGGAAAAGATTGGTGCTGTCGTAATCTTCATCGATGTCACCGAGCGCAAGCGAGCCGAAGAGGCCCTTCAGCGAAGCGAGACACGCGTTCGTCGCTTGGTGGAATCCAACATCATCGGGATTTCGACTGGCGATCTCAATGGCACGCTCATCGAAGCAAACGACGCCTTTTTGGGCCTGTTGGGCTATACGAGAGAAGACCTTCTCTCGGGCCAGCTGCGCTGGGACACTCTAACCCCTCCTGAATATCGCGACACGGATCAGTTAGCGATTGAGCGATTGAGGAGTACCGGAGTGGCTCCTCCCTGGGAAAAGCAATTCGTTCGCAAGGATGGCAGCCGAGTTTCCGTTCTGATTGGTGTTGTGACTCTCCTAGCGGAATCAGCTAAGACCGAAGCAATCTCATTTGTTGTTGACATCAGCGAGCGGAAGCGTTTGGAGCAGCAGCTGCGCCAGTCGCAGAAGATGGAGGCTATCGGTCGACTCGCTGGCGGCATCGCCCATGACTTTAACAACCTATTGGGAGTAATCATCGGATACAGTGAAATCCTCGAGGAACGACTCGGTCAGAACGATCCACTCACGCCGAAAGCGGAACAGATTAAGAAGGCTGGACATCGCGCAGCCAGATTAACTCGTCAACTTTTGGCCTTCAGCCGCCAGCAGGTGCTTGAGCCGAAAGTCTTGGACCTGAACGCGCTCGTGGCCGATACATTGAATATGCTTCAGCGCTTGATTGGCGATGATATCGAGCTGGTCACGGTTCTAGCGCCAGAACTGGGGCGCGTCCAAGCAGATCAAGGGCAAATCGAACAGATCATCCTGAATTTGGCTCTAAATGCTCGGGACGCAATGGCCCAGGGGGGACGGCTGACCATTAGAACTTCTGACGTAGAAGTGGATGAAGTCGGTGCTCGCCAGCATCCGGAGGCGGTTCCTGGTCCTTATGTGACGTTGTCGATGAGCGACACAGGCTGCGGAATGGATCAAGAAACTCAAGCGCACATTTTCGAGCCATTCTTCACAACCAAGGAGCTGGGCAAAGGAACCGGGCTAGGACTGGCGACGGTTTACGGAGTCGTGAAGCAGAGTGGCGGTTTCATCTCAGTTTACAGCGAGCTGGGACGGGGTACTTCGTTCGAGATTTACATTCCTCGGATTGACGCGTCCGTGAAAGCATCGGCGTTAGGGCATGCCGGGAAGGAAACTCCGTGCGGATGGGAGACCATCTTGTTGGTGGAAGACGCCCAAGCGTTGCGCGAGCTGACGCACGAGCTTCTGGAAGCCAATGGATATACTGTGCTGGAGGCGGCCAATGGTGCGTCTGCGATCCGAGTGGCTGAGAGGCATCCCGAGCCGATCCACCTCCTATTGAGCGACGTAGTAATGCCAGGCATGGACGGACGGGAATTGGCGCAGTACATGGTCCGCATCCACCCGGAAATCAAGGTGCTGTACATGTCGGGCTACACCGTCGACTCCATCGCGCACTACGGAGTGCTGGATTCAGGGATCGCACTACTTCAGAAGCCTTTCACGAAAGAAAGCCTAATGTGCAAGGTACGTGAGGTTTTTCGAGTCAAGGAAGATCATGAACCCGGGACAGCGGTGGGACGGCTGCCGGAAAAAGAAACACAGTAGGCGCTGGTTATAAACTAGGACATTCGTCCTCGGCCTGCCGGATGTCGAAGCCGCCAAGAGCTGCGGGGCCCGCCAACCCCGCGACGGACCGCCGATTCTCCCCTCCCAGGGTCCGTCCGCCTCCAAGTAAAGAAGGCTACAAATGCTCCCAGCGACAAAAAAAATGCTCCGCCGAGCAGAGCTAGCGTTCCGTCCGGCAGCGGATTTGTCGAACCGTCGTAAATCATGTACGCACCGGCAGCCAGCATACCGAATGAAAGGGCGATACCAATCGGTCGGTACGGGTACGCTGTCGTGCCCTTTTCGCGACTCGAACTGCTTTCTGCTCCTCTGAGTGATGGCGGCACAGAGCGCGACACCTCTCAGGAGAGTTCCATCGCGTAGATCGTCTTCAATCGCTCGGACTCCTTCAGATCGGCCGTCTTGATCGACGGTTTAAGGTATGGCTTTTTGAGAGCAGCGCCGCAACCGTAAGATAGGATGGGACGGACCTTCGGCTCGAGCGCCGACGATGACGTGAATCTAGCAGCCGCAATCGGCGTTGGTGCAGCGCCAAATGTCGCCTCTCGCCATCCTCACGTAGTAAGATCTCTTCCACAAACTGCCCACCGCACACGAAACGAAGGCCGACCACAAGAAAGCTACGTCCGCGAGGTTTGAGAGGATGTCCACAATTGTACAGTTCTTTATATTTTGTTAACTTATTGTATACAACTATTATGTTCTGCTGTTGGTACATTAGACGGGAAATGTCACGGCCCGATGACTCTCTAGAAGCGCAACGAAAGACGGCTCAATCCTCCGTCTAGGCTCCGTGCATTTAGGCGGCGACGAGCTCATCACCGATTGGGTGGGATCGGTGGTTGACTCTTACGAATAGTGTTCCAAATTGCACAGTTAGACTTCTGGCTTGATCGCAATGTATCGCAATGAAAGGGACAATCTTCACAACAGAACAGTTGTCTTCAGTCGATTGTCCTAGCCGCCCCACTTCTCAGACGATGCTAGGCGGGAAATGCAATGTGAGAGTCTCCGCGAAACCGAAACGGGAGCATGAAACGCGCGGCCCTTGTGAGCTCGACCCGAATGAAAACCGCCAATCATGTGAATTGACTGAGAGCGGGTTGTTCCGCCATTTCTGCGCAGCAGCATTGAGAGATTTCGAAGCGGTAATGTCCTTCGCAACCTATCCGCGGAGAGCGTTGCTCTTCGTCGAGGAACAGGACCCTCGCGGCGTATTCGTGCTGATTGCCGGAAAGGTGAAGCTCTCCGTCAGTTCTAGCGCAGGAAAGGCGCTAATTCTAAGGATTGCCGAAGCCGGCGAGATTCTAGGGCTCATGGCGGCCATCTCCGGCGGCCCCTATGAAGTGACCGCGGAAACCCTTCAAACGTGCCAGGTGGCGTTCCTGCATCGCGATGACTTCTTGCATTTTGTCGCCCGGCACCCCGAAGCGTATCAAGGGGTCGTAACGCAGCTCGGCAAACTTTATCGCGGAGCCTGCGAACAACTACGGATTATAGGTCTGTCGGCTTCCGTGCCGGAAAAGCTAGCTCGTTTCTTTCTGGACTGTTCCGCTGACTTGAAAGGCATCACAGAAGGAAAGCCGGTCAACCTGGCCCTCACGCACCAAGAGATTGCGGAACGCATCGGCACGACTCGGGAAACGGTGAGCCGCGCGCTCAGCGAATTCAAGGGCCGGCGCCTCATGTCGCTGGAAGGCGCCGCTCTCATGATCTACGATCGCCCAGCTCTTGAAGCGATTGGATGCCAACACGCGGCAGACGGCACTCAAGAAATCTGGCGACGGAAAAGAAGGGGAGTTGTGCCTTTTTAAACTATGGGATGTTGCAAACCCCGTCCGCCACGAAGTTAACCCAGCTTCGTCGGCTACCAAACGACTCTAGTCGGGGCGAACTTCAACTCCTGGTTAGTTCTATGCAAGGGGAAGTCAAGAAAAAACACGTCGGCCTTGGGCTGGATGTTTTCGTGCTTTCCAGACAGTGTCGTTGAGCCGGAGTTGTTCTTGGCCTCCGCTCGATGCGCGCGGTCCGCGACCGATTGTTAGATTGGGAACGAGGTCTTGTTCGAGCGCTGCAAATTCCCATCGACGCAGCAGTGGTCGGCACCACAGTTTGTTTCGATCCCCAGCCCGCTGTAGGACCCTAGCTGCCGCTTGGTGCGAAATTGGTGGGGCGCGGGCAGCAGCGCGATCAGCACAGCCGCAGTGATGGGGCCGATGTACGGTATCTGTCAAAGTAATTTTGACGCGCTGTGCTTCCCGCTCTCCCCTAAGAGATCCCGATGCACTTTCTGGCGCAAAGATCGCAAGGCATCGAACTGCTGGGAGTAGAACTCCGTCCCACGGCGCGCGCCCGCTTCCGCGAGCTTGCCGAGCCACTCCGAGCCATAGCGCAGCGATGAACTTGTTTTCTGACAAAAGGAATCCCCCAACTGCGATGGCTGGTTTTTAGGCGAGTGATGACCCGTGCCAGATCTCGGCCGATGGTCAGATAACTGCGATGCCTGTCCTTGAGGAGATCTCAATTTCAAAATTCTAGCTGCCGACCGTCTCACCTCACTCCCATTGCTGGGTCGAACAGAGTTGCTGATCTACTTCGCAAGAATCACGAGTGTCCGATTGCTTTATTTCGTAGTTGCTCTCACACAATTTTAAGGTCAAGGAGGAGGTAGTGTCCTATTCGTTAGTACTGTACCTAATTGAACAGATACCTTCTCCCGCTTTACCACACGCTATTGAATAGCGAATGGGGTGCAAATGGAGCGCCATCACAAGCAGAACACATCTGTGCACACACGCCTACCTAGAAGCGGCGCTGCACTGCACCCCCCATTGCTATCTGGGCGCGCGTTCATTCGAGAACACCCCGGTTCATCTGACGATTGTGGATTCATTGAAGTAGCGATGGGATGTCATACGTGACGCGCGGTTCTCTGAATATAGTTCAAAATGTCGGCGCCCCAAACGAATTGAAGTTCAGGACTCCGGCACGACGACGAAAAGTAGTTTCTCATTCGAACGGGGGCTCGCGATCGTGGACAATTTGCTGATTCTGAGTTTGGCAGTGGCAATCATACGTTCAGCGTGGGAAACGCCATCATCGTTTCGCCGTCTTGTCGGAGCCGAGGGGCTCGATGACGCGTTTCGGGCTTTTAATCTACTTTTTTTCATTGGGCTTACCCGGATAGCAGGTCGCGATGTTTGATTTAGAACTATTCTCGTTCACGGAAATGATCCGGCTGGGATCAATCTTGCCAAAGCTAGAAAACGGAGCCGCTAAAGTGGAAGAGGCAGCCGATCGAATTGTCCGCTACTTCCAACATCATCTCGTTTCCCAGGACGGCCAAGAAGCCTGTGTGCTTGTCCGTCTGTTCAAGACGCATCCTTTGGGCGAACTTGACGACGAGCTTCGCCAATTTGCAGTCGCGCATCTGGGAGGTGCAGCCGCGAATACCGAATTGGATTTAGACACTCTTCTGCCTGATCGTATGCGCGTTCGCGCGGACGTTTGGCGCCCGCAGCAACAAAGGGGGACTCAATGATTGCGCAAACTCACGATCTCCTCAATCCACTTTTGCGCAGCGCGGAATCGCGGGATTTCGAGGCAGGGTTGCGGCGAAAGATTGTCGGGCAGGACGAAGCGGTGCAGGCGGTGGTGGATTTGTATCAGGTCTTCCGCGCCGGGCTGAATTCACCGGGACGGCCTGTGGCGAATTTGCTGTTCCTTGGGCCGACCGGGGCGGGAAAGACGCGCGTGGTGGAGGCCACTGCGGAAATTCTTTTCGGCGATCCGCGGGCGGTGATCAAGGTGGACTGCGCCGAGTTTCAGCACTCGCATGAGATTGCGAAGTTAATTGGCTCGCCGCCGGGTTATCTCGGCCATCGCGAGACGCACCCGTTGATCACCCAGGAAGCGCTCGGGCAGTTTCATACAGAGAAGCTGAAGCTTTCATTTTTGCTTTTCGATGAGATCGAGAAGGCGTCGGACTCGCTTTGGCAACTCTTGCTCGGGATTCTGGATAAAGCGACGCTGACGCTCGGCGACAACCGGCGCGTGGATCTTTCCCAGACGATGATTTTCATGACCTCGAATCTCGGGAGTGGCGAGATCTCGGAGTTGATGAGCGGCGGGATGGGTTTTGCGCCCGAGCGGCGGCCGGAGACGCAGGCGGGACTCGATCAGAAAGTGGAGCGTACGGCGTCGGAAGCGGCGAAGCGGAATTTCGCGCCGGAATTCATGAACCGGATTGACAAGGTGGTAGTGTTTCATCCCCTGCGAGCGGAGCAGCTTGAATCGATCTTGGAAATTGAGCTGGGAATGGTGCAGCAACGCGTGCTGGAGACGGCGCGCGGGAGATTCTTGTTCCGAGTGACGCCGGAGGCGCGGAGATTTCTGCTGAAGGAAGGGACGGATTTGAAATACGGCGCGCGACACCTGAAGCGCTCCATCGAACGGCATCTGGTTTATCCGCTGGCGAGCTTGCTGGCTACCGAGCAAGTGAATCTCGGCGACGTGCTCTCGATCGAGTGGGATGAGAAAAATCTCTGCCTGGGCTTCGACCGAATTGCGGGAGGCGCCGCGATTCCCGCGGTTGCCACGCGAGGCAGCGCGGTGGCAGGCGCAGGGGAAAGTACCGGCCGAGGCGAATCTACCAGCGGCATTCGCGGAGTTCCAGATGCGATTTGGAGTGGGGTGCGCAAGCCAGCGTCCGACGCGGGCGCACCACTCGGAGGCAAGAGTGCGAACACCGCGGTGGCGGCTCCAGGCGAAGACAGGGGCGATAAGTCGAAGGGAAACCGGCCGGCGCCGGCAGAGCCGCACGAATGAGCGCCACGCCTTCGTGAACCGATACAACTAGCTTGTGTCTCGTCAGAAACTCCACAGGTGTCCTGCAAGGAGGACGTTGATGAATACCACTCGGGAAAATGGAATGGCGCTGGTCACGGTGCTACTCGTTTTGTTGCTGGTGTCGGCGATTATCGTAGGCCTCGCGTGGATGGTGATGACCAACCAGCGGCTCAGCGGCAACAATGCCAATCGTCAGGCCGCCTTCTATGCGGCCGAAGCCGGCATGGAGAAAATGACCGCCGATCTCGGCACACAGTACGGCGCCACCAACGCTCTCAGCGCGGCCGATATCACCACCGTGATGGGTGGGGCGCCCGTGATTCCCGGCGTGTCGTACAACACCACGCCGACGAGCTACAAAATCACGTACACACCCGACCCCGCGAACGGCGGAAATCCACTGGCGACGAACCATACGATACTCACCGGACCCTACGCGGGCTTGCAGGGATTGCTAACGCCTTTGACGCTGACCGTTCAAGCCGATCTTACCGACGGTTCCGAAGTCAAGCTCGTTCGCACCGTACAGACCGTCGGCATTCCCGTCTTCCAGTTTGGAATTTATTCGCAGGTGGACTTGAGCTACTTCCCTGGCCCGGTCTTCAATTTCGGCGGCCGTGTACACACCAATGGAAACCTCTGGCTGGCATCGGGTGACACACTGACTCTTGCGGACAAAGTTACCGCCGTGAAACAAGTCGTGGTCAACAACCTGTCGAACGGCTATCCGACGTTTTGGCTGGGCGGCACGCAAACGCCGCAAACCGACAATTGCCAGTCGAGCTGGTCGAGCACCCTGCCGTCGAACCCGAACAATCTCTACCCGGGCGCGATCATGGTCGCCACCGTCCCCCAGGCGAATTGCCTCCAGTTGGTCCAAGGATCCGTGACTGGCAGCGTATCCATCACCAACGTGGCGACGGCTCCGGTGAACGGAAACTGGTACACGCTTTCCACGGGAACGAATGCCGGCCAATATGCCGGCAACATTCGCGGCGGCACGACCGGCGTCGCTCCGCTCTCTCTTGCCATCGCCACGCCCGCCATCGGCGGCACTCCCATCGAGTTAATTCGCCGGCCGGTGACCGGCGAAAATGTGCAGCTTACACAGGAACGCTACTTCACGCTCTCGAGCGTCAATATTCTCCTAGATGACACGTCCGCCCTTCTCCTCGGCACACCCGGAACTTGCGGCGCACCAGTGGACTTGACCTCGCTCGCCGTGGAGCCCCTTGCACCGTTTACGTCGTTTCCGGTGTTGTACACAGGCGGCCCTGAGGGTAAATTGCCGCTGCCGACGTCCGGCGCCACAACAGCGATCTACAATCCCGCGACAGCGCCCAACGACGGGTACTGGATTCAAGCGCACAAGCCGATCCTAACGGGCTACATTCTCGTCAACATCCACACGGCGGCTGGCGCATGCCAGGACGTGACCTGGGAGATTCTGAATCTGGGCTTCATTGGGCGGAACTTGAACCCGCTTCCGAAGGCCAGCTTGAGTGGCGCGGGCAAAATCGCTCAATACTCCGTGAGCACCCTGACTGGCATGGCCGCGGCATCGAGTGCAGGCGGCCCGACGCCGGTGGCCCCATCCGGATGCGCCGATCCCAGTTTGAACGCCGTCATCCGCCTCGCTCGCCTGCGCGATAATCCGACGAGCGTTTACCTACCCAGCGTCGTCGGCGGCTGCGGCACGGTAATCCCACTCGGCTCGGCCAACTATAAAGCGTCCGACTACTGGCCCAACGTGCTTTACGACACGCGTGAAGCCGTCAATCGCGACACCCCGCCGTCGAATCCGAACGTGGGTTTGAACCCGAACGGCGCGCTGACCGCCGCCGGCGTGATTAGTTACGTCGAGCTGGATGTCAATAACCTGGCGCGGTGGTTCAAAGGAACGATTGGCGCGAATGGCAGCAAAGCCGAGAATGTCACCGGCTATGCCGTCTACTTCTCCGATCGCCGCGCAGAAGTTGCGGACCCGGCCGCCGGCCGCAAGACCGGAGCGTACGGCTACAACGATAACGTCAACTCCAGTGATGCGGCCAACGGTTGCCCCGACAACAAGTTCGAGGCGGGCGAAGACTACGCGCAGACTGGCGCCCTGGTTCGCTACGTCACCGCACCCGATCCTCTGAATAACAACTCGGGGACAGGCATCAGCTTGAACTCGTCCAACTCGAAGCTCTTTCCGTCAAGTCCAGCGGCTGCTATAGTGGCGAACACCTCGGACGGAACGTGTGCGGGCCTGGGCACGAATTGGCCCGGCGCAATTTACAGCCAAGGCGTCGAAGCGCGCGAGAATCCGCCGCTCTTCTTCCGCCAGGCTCTGAAGATCGTCAACGGAGGTACGATTTCGATCGGCACATGCGACGGCGTGCCCTGCGGCCTCACTGTCGCGTCCGAAAACCCTGTATATATTCAGGGAGACTACAATTGCCAGCCGGCCAGCTGCGGCACCGGCACTTTCGTAGCCAGCGGTAACGCAGCCGCTTCGGTGGCGGCCGATTCCGTCACGCTTCTTTCCAACACCTGGAACGACGTAAACTCGTTCGCCTATCCGTACAATACTTCTGGCGGCCGTCCCGGCAATACCACCACCTACCGCGCGGCCATCATCGCCGGCAAGGGCCTCGAATTCTTGCAGGTGGCGGGAACCGGGCAGGACTATGGCACCGACGGCGGCGTGCACAATTTCCTTCGCTATCTGGAAGACTGGAACGGCACGCTCTATTACAAGGGCTCGCTCGTCAGCTTTTTCTACAGCCAGCAGGGCATCGGCGTCTTCAAGTGCTGCACCACCGTATACAATCCGCCGACTCGTGGCTATAGCTTCGACTCGGAATTCCTGACTCCAGCGCTGCTGCCGCCGCGAACCCCCATGCTGCGCGACGTTAACAATACCGGCTTCACTCAGGACGTGAGCCCGACGCAATAGCCGCTAGCTTCTTGCGCAGCTTCATCACTACGGCTCCCACCCAACGAAGGGGGTCGCTTCCATTTATTGTGGCTTGATCTACGTCGTGAAATCAGTATTCACCGCGAGAGGCGGGCACGAATTTACCTGCGACGCTTCGCACAACCCAGTCGGGTTCTCATGTTTGACTTTAGCGGAAATCGGAGTGGTCAGTTCGAATCGGTGAACTCAACTTCGAAGCTCAGGCTGACGGCCTGACTCACCTCACTCCCATCTTCACTGAAGCCAAACACACGGTGACCAGCGTCGAGACCTTGGAAAAACTGGCGGCTATATTCGAGAGCTCCGCAGATTCTATTCAAGAGTTCCGGAATACACGAACGCCGATATCGATTGAACGATTTGTTCTTCCGCCTATAGCAAAAACTGAATCCCCTCGCCGCTATTCGGATGGAGATGGCATCCCTGCAGCCGATCGCGCCGGCGGGAACGATACTCATCCATTGGATTCCGTGTGCAGGTCGCATACATCGTGGATTGAGCTTAGTCCGGCTCAGGCGCCTCTAGGCTGGTTGTCTTTCATCGCCAATGGAGCCCCTTGCGCTGCATATAGCAAGGTCCCGATGGCATCAGCCTCTTCTGGATAAATGGCAAATCCCACACTCACCGAAAACACTGGCTCTTCGGCCTCTCTCTCAACACGTTCGCAAATCCGCCGTGCTACCAAGGTGGCGGCCGCTGCGCCTGTCTCCGGCAGGACGATGGCGAACTCGTCGCCGCCGTAACGCGCGGGAGTGTCCATGGACCGGCAGGCAAAACGTAAAATGTCGGCTAGTCGGCATAGCGCCCGATTGCCTGCCAAATGGCCGCAGCGGTCATTGATCTGCCTCATCCCGTCCAGATCGAACAGCACTACGGCAAACGCCCGTCCTGTGCGATTGGAGCGATTTTTCTCCGATTCGAGCGCTTCCGCAAACCTCCGGTAATTCGCCAGTCCGGTGAGCGCATCGGTCGCTGTCAGATGGCGGAGAGGGTCTTCCGACACGCGCTGAACCATAACAACTTCAGCGATGATCTCACCGCTATCCATTCCTCCCTGTTCAGCGCACACTTTACGGCCATTGATCCGAACCTTCACCGGCGTTCCGTCCTTGCGATTCCAGTCGAGTTCAATGCCATCAATTCGGCCCTTCTGACGATACGGCTCAAACAATTGCGCCCGCTCCACCGGGTCGCGAATAATGTCGTTCCCCAGGTTCGCGGCGATAAGGTCATCTCTAGATTGATAACCTAGAATCTCCACAAGCGTTTGATTTACCTCTAGAAATCTTCCGTGGACGTCGAATCGGCAGATTCCGGAGGTGGCGTTCTCGACCACGACGCGATAGCGCGCTTCCGAGCGCTGCAAAGCTTTCTCCGCTCGATTCCGTTCCTCGCGCAGAATTTTCTCTTCCACTGCCATTGCCACCGCCGCTGGCAGACGGGCCAACTGGTTCTTGCCAACCCAATCCGAGGCGCCCCTGCTAATGAACTCATCCAGTATTTTTTCTTCCAGGACATGCGTCACCAGGATGAACGGAATCATCTGGGCGTGTTGTTGCGAGAGTTCCAGCGCCTGCATCCCCGTCCAATTCGGCATGGCACAATCAGCCAGAATGACGTCGTAGGGCTTCGATCGCAACCGTTCCGCAAACTCCTTCGAAGTATGAACCACATCCGCGGAGACCGCGAACTGCGCTCTCTTGAGCTCCTGCAGGCAGCGTTCGACCTCCTCTAAATTCGCATCGGCGATCAGCATTCGTAAGATCTGCCGTCGGTAAGTCGCCATGCGAGCGGCAACGGAACCTCGTTGCTCCCAACTCGCTTCGCTCTGTGCAAAAGGGGACATTGAAGGAGACTCCTCGCCGCAACTCTACAGCTGCAAGAAAAAGACTGACTGTACGATTCTGTACACTTTGCATTCTTGTGTCGTTAGAGACATGGAGATGAACAATCCCGGCCCGAAAACTCCATCTGCTAGATTGGCCCTCGCTCTTCAGTCGATCACACTCGATCGGCGTCGTGCCCAAGGACTCGCGCAGCGAGATACGGTCCGCGTGCGGACGGCCAGCCCGCCTTGGCGGAAACCGGAAGGTCGGGAGGTCGCTCCGCCGACCTCAAGACAAGTGAATCTCTCCGGGCACGCCACCACTGTTTGCGTGGCCAAGAGTGAGACCAAAGCGAGATGACCAACCCCACCCATAGCCTAGCGAAAGGAATCGGCCGCCCGCGTTGTAGACCGCAGCGATTGCGACTGTGCGCACCTAAGGTGCTTCCTGGCGGAAGACTTCTGCTGCTTCAGGCGGGTCGCAGATTCGCCAGATCGCCAGCGCCCTGCCCGAGTGCTCATGGTTGTATCAATCCGCAGTCGCGCCGAGCAGCGAGGCACAACACCGGCGATGCGCGCTACAGAATTTCTTAATTCCGCGACTGGTTCGAAACTAAATACGACAGCACCTTTGTAATTGCCAGACTGGAATTTCACTCGTGAGGTTTGTGGGGATTGTGCCTTTATTTCGGCGCTGCGCGAAAGTCAGTGTCTACTCGTGCAGGATGACACTTAGGAGGGAATTGTCGACCTCAAGTTCGCCATTATAGTGAACGAAGCCCATTTTCCTGAATTTATTCATGAAAAAATTGACCCGGCCGCGTGTTGTGCCAATCATCTCCGCCAGCATCTCTTGAGATACTTTGGGCAGTACTTTTAGTGGTGCGGATTCTTTGCCAAAGCGAGCAAGCATCAATAGAGTCCTAGCTAGTCGTTTCTCGCAGGAGTTAAAAAGCTGATCGATCAAATCCTCCTCGACTCGGATATTCCGCGAAAGAACGTACGCCATAAAGCGTTCAGTGAGCGCACGTTCTTTGTGGAGCATGCGAATCATTTCGTTCTTTGCGATGGACAGTAGAGTCGTCGGTGTAGTCGCCGTGGCCGTAGACATACAAATCGGCTGCCCAGCCAGGCACCCCTCACCGAAGAAGTCGCCGGGACCCAGTATGGCCACGACAGCCTCTTTGCCGATCGCATTGACAACGGAGAGCTTTACACTGCCTTTTTGAATGTACATCACGCACCTAGCGGGATCACCTTGAATGACGATCTTCTGCGAACGACGATACTCAACGACTCGTCTCGACACGCCTGGAGAATCGAGAAAGGCTTGGACATTGAAGTCGTGCTTTCGGCGGAGTTTTATTTTGAGATTCACCTATCCTCGCAATTTCCTTCATATCTATTCCCTTACTTAAAACGTACCACAATGTCCGCAACAAAGCAATACTTTCAATAAGGATATGGTTGGCACATAGGCGTTGTGCTGTAACCAGTAACAGAGTACTAAAAAGTGTACAATATTCGACATCCTGTAACATCTCCCTGGTTTAGATTTTTTAATGGCGAACCTCCGCCCAGTGTCCCGGGGGCCAGTTTGGGGAAGGGATGGACTGGCCTCCGTGACTTTTTTCAGCTTCCAATGCGTGCAGCTCAACAAGCCGGCCCCATACAAGATAGCCCCAACCGTTCAACTGCTCGGCATCCGCCCTCGCACATCCTCTATATTCCTAGTTACATAGCGGAAGCAGAGCGATGCCTGCAAGCACTCAAAAAGGTGCAATTCGCGATCAACGCGGAGATCGTTGTGACTCCCGAGAAGCTTACCCACCGACTTAGCTTGCACGACTATGACCTTGTTATAGCCGAGTACCCCAGCTCCAGGTCCCGGGAGGCAAATTTATTGAAACTCTTGGAGCAATTGAAGAGGCAGACCCCTCTGGTCATCGTCGGTGGCAGCCTGCGGCGCGAGATGGTGGCGCGGTCGATAACGAGAGGCGCCTAGGTTCGTGTTGCATTGAATTACGTTAGACATCTGACCGGCACCATTCGCCACGTGCTGAGTCATCGCGTTGCCGGCTGGAAGAAAGTGAAGTTCTGGACTCCGGCACAATGATGCAAAGTAGTTTCTCACTCGAATGGGGGCTCGCGATCGTGGACAATTTGCGGATTTTGAGTTTTGCAGTGGCAATCATCCCTTCAGCCGGGGAAGCGCCATCATCGTTTCGGCTTCTTGTCGGAGCCGAGGGGCTCGCTGACGCGTTCCGGACTTTTAATCTACTTTTTTTCATTGGTCTTTTTCGGATGGCGAGTCGCAATGTTTGATCTAGAAAGATTCTCTTTGACGGAAATGATCCGGCTGGGATCAATTTTGCGGAAGTTAGGGGACGGAGCCGGGAGCATGGAAGAGGCAGCCGATCGAATTGTCCGCTACCTCCAACATCATCTCGTTTCCCAACTCGGCCAAGAAGCCTGTGTGCTTGTCCGTCTGTTCAAGACGCATCCCTTCGGCGAACTTGACGACGAGCTTCGCCAATTTGCAGTCGCGCAGCTGGGAAGTGTGGCCGCGTTACCCGAGATGAAGTGCCTGACTCTTCTGGCGAGTGCGGGAGAAAGACCCGAGTGGAACTCTCGACGGGCTTCGAAGCGCCATAGAGCAATTCCATTGCACAGTGAGAAGGCTGTCGAAAGTTCCCCGATGATTTCGCGACTTCTCAATCAGCTGGGGCTCAGCGCGAGCACATTTTTAAAGCCTGACCCGACTTTTATAATAGATGCGGGACAAACAACCTTTAATGTCTTCCACGTACCTGAAGCTGAAGGGAGTCCATATGTCCCAGATCAGTGGGAGTTCGTCATTCCCTGCGGAGTCAAATCAGCGCTGGGGTTTGGCGGTCTGCTACCCCCTGACGATCTCTTCGCCGTCATAATCTTCTCTCGAGTCTCCATTCCTCGGCAAACCGCCGAATTTTTCAAGACGCTGGCGCTCAGTACAAAGCTGGCGATAATTCCTTTTGTGGAGAAGAAAGTTTTCGCTTGATGTGGACGAGGATGTTCAAAGGCCCGACACACGATGACCGATAGAACCGAGAATTCTGAGAAGGAATTGCGGCAACTGCGGCATCAGCTAGCAGCTTTGGAGCAACTGTTCGAGGTCTACGAGCAGGCGACACTTGACCAGGCTAGCAAGCTCGAGCGGCTTCTTCACGAGCGCACAGAGAGCGAGGAGGTCTTGCGTGAGAAAGAGGAGCACATAAGTCTATTACTGAATTCCACGGGTGAGGGAATCGTTGGAATTAACCTTGCAGGAAGGATTAACTTTTGCAATCCAGCAGCTGTTCACTTGCTCGGCCACAGCTCGACCTCGGCCCTCCTGGGAAAAAAGTTTGATTCTCTTGTGCATCATGCCTCTCCTGCCAGACCGCTGTACACTCCCGAAAGATGGCAGACCCTCCTAGAAGCAGTCCGGACGCTCGAAAGCGTTCACGTGGACGACGAGACGTTCCTCCGCGCCGATCAAACCACTTTTCCCGTCGAATATTGGTCTTATCCAATGATTCACGATGGCAAGTCCATCGGCGCTGTCATCACCTTCATCGACATCAGCGAGCGGAGGCGTGCTGAAAAGGATCTCCGCAGGCTCGCCGCAATTGTCGAGTCTTCGGATGACGCGATTGTCGGAAAAACAACGGAAGGGATCGTCGTCAGTTGGAACCTAGCCTCGGAGAGGATCTATGGATATCTGGCACACGAAATGATAGGGAAACCAATTAGCATACTCCTTCCGGCCGACCGTCCTGACGAGATGACGGCCATACTCGAAGAAATCAAGGCGGGAAAGAATCTCAAACATTACGAAACTGTGCGCGTACGCAAAGATGGCAAGCAAATTCCCATCGAACTTACTATATCGCCCATCAACGATGCGTCGGGAAGCGTCGTGGGTGTTTCGACGATTGCTCGCGACATCACCGAACGTATCAAGGCCGAAGAGCGGTTGCAGTTGTGGTCCCGAGTTCTCGATCAAAGCGCCGAGGGCATCTTTATATGCGACCCGCAGGAGCGAATTCTGCTCGTCAACACGGCCTTCGAGAAGTTGACGGGCTTCTCGGGGGAGGAAGCGCTCGGTAAAACACCACGGATCCTTCAGTCTGGACGTCAGGACCGCACCTTCTATGTTGATATGTGGAAGGGGGTTTTGGAAACGGGGAAGTGGAGCGGTGAGATGTGGAATCGTCGCAAGAGCGGGGAGCTCTATGTTGAGTGGCTGTCCATCAGCGCTGTCTATGACCCCAAGGGCGTTGTGACACACTACGTTGGCGTCTTTTCCGACATCACAGTCCGCAAGCAGGCTGAAGAGCGAATGGCCCATCTAGCCCATTACGATGCGCTGACAGATCTGCCAAACCGGGTGTTGTTGATAGACCGGCTTCACCAGCTTATTAAGGCCGCCGAGCGAAGAAAATATAAGGTCGCGGTTGTGTCCATCGATCTCGACCGGTTCAAGGAAGTGAATGACTCCTTGGGTTACGATGCCGGTGACCTGCTCCTCCAGACGCTGGCCAAGCGGTTTTCTAACGTGATGCGAGGCGAGGACACGCTGGCCAGAATAGGGGGCGATGAGTTTGTGGTGGTCATCCAAGGTCTTCACCAGGGACAAGACGCCGCTATCATTGCAAACGGGCTGCGTTCCTGCCTCGCAGAGCCCGTAACACTAAACGGCTATGAGCATACAGTCACTGCGAGTATGGGCATCTCTCTTTATCCGGACGATGCAACCAATGGACAGGAGATGATACGCAATGCCGATGCCGCGATGTATCAAGCGAAAGGCGCCGGACGTAATGCCTTTCAGTTCTACACGAGCGACCTGAACCGGCGCGCTCTAGAAATGCTCTCGATGGAGAACGCTTTACGCCGAGCGGTTGAACGCCAAGAGTTCGTGCTGCACTATCAGCCCCAGGTCGACATCAGCTCCGGTTGTGTGGTGGGAGCGGAGGCACTGATCCGTTGGAACCATCCGGAGTTGGGTCTGGTCATGCCCGGCAAATTCATCTCCGTTGCCGAGGAGCGCGGGCTTATTGTACCCATCGGCAGCTGGGTCATCGAGGAAGCGGCGCGTCAAGCTGCAGTCTGGCAGAACGCGGGGACATCCATCCCTATAGCCGTGAATATTTCTGCGGTTCAATTCCGTCAGAAGGATTTTGTCGAGCGGCTTGCGGACACCGTAAGAAAGTACGGAATCACTGCGAACCACCTCGAGCTCGAACTGACCGAGAGGGTCATCATGCACGATGCAGAAACGACGGTCGCGATCCTCGCGCGACTACATGATATGGGGTTTCAATTGTCAATCGATGACTTCGGCACCGGATACTCTTCGCTGAGCTATCTTCGGCGATTTCCCATCGACAAAATTAAGATCGATCAGTCCTTCGTGACGGACGTGATACAGATTGCGAGCGCTGGGAGCATCGTAACGGCCATCATCGGCCTCGCTCGAAGCCTAAAGCTTAGGGTGATCGCCGAGGGCGTGGAGACGACGGAGCAACTGGAAATCCTGCGCGAGCAGCGCTGTGATGAGGCGCAAGGATTTTTATTCAGCCCCGCCCTGGGTTCTGAGCCGTTCGAGAAGCTGGTTCGCGAGTGGAAAACAAAGTATTGGGCATCCCCGGAGCCCCTGACTGTATAGAGATTCTTGAACTGCTGCTTAACCATTGCCTTCCTGGATCTGCTCGTAAATTGGATTCATCATCCCGAACTCCCTCGGTTGGGGTGTGACACTCTCCCACTTATTCGGAATGCCTACTAGCAGCTAGACAAGACTCTCCGTGGCGGCGGTGTGGCTGCGCAACGGTTGTGTAGTAACAGTTAACACAACTATGAAAAGTGTACAGTATTGGACATCCGGCAACAGCCTCGTGGTTTAGTTTCGTAATGTGTGCTTAGTGTCCGGGGGCCAGTTTGGGAAGGGACGAACTGGCCCCCGTGAATTTCTCCCGGATCACAATGGACATAGTACCGCAAACGCATCACAGGCGAGATAGCCCCGGCGGATCAAGAGACAGACGTCCGTTCATACAAATTCTATTTCTTCATAGTCAAATAGCGGAAGTAGAGCGCTGCCTACAAGAACTCAAAAGGGTGCAATTCACAGTCAGCGCAGAGATCGTTGTAACTCCCGATGAGTTTACCCAACGACTAAGCTCGCACGACTATGACCTTGTTATCGCCGAGTACTCCATCCCCAACTTCGGGGAAACCAACGCCTTGGAACTCTTGCACCAATCGAAGAGGCAGATCCCTCTGATCATCGTCTCTAGCACGCTGCAACGTGAGACGGTGGCGGAGTGCATAACAAGAGGCGCCTACGAGTGCATCGAAATGGATCACATTGGCCATCTTCCCGTGGCCATTCATCGGGCTCTGGAAGAGAAAACATTGCGCGATGAACGCGATCGAGCCGAAAAGTTCTTGCTTCATTCGGAGGCACGTTACCGCGCCTTAGCCGGAAATCTAAGTTACGGAATTTGCCGCTGTAGTCTCAACGGGAAGTTTCTAGAAGTGAACGACGCCATGATCAGAATGCTCGGCTATGCGTCAAAAGAGGAACTCTTGACTGTAAACCTCGCGAGTGATTTTATTCAAGATCCTGGCAAACGAGCGAAATTGTTGGGGCAACCAGACGAGCAAGACTCAGTCGACCCTCTCGAATTAGACTGGAAACGCAAAGACGGCAAAACCCTGAAGGTCCGGCTCAGCGGACGTGAAGTCATGGGTGAGCAGCACGAGGTGGGCAGCTACGAGGTCATCGCTGAGGATGTCACACAACAGCGCCAGCTAGAGGATCATCTGCGGCGACAGGCGGCCCGCGACCCACTAACAGGTCTGGCCAACTACCGGCACCTTGCCGAAGTGCTCGATATGGAAATCAAGCGTTCCGAGCGCACGGGGCGGGAGTTTGCCCTATTGCTCTTTGACCTAGATGGACTAAAGCAGATCAACGACCGCTATGGCCATACGACAGGAAGCCATGCGCTCTGTCGGGTGGCCGATGTCTTGAGCTTCTGCCGGGACATTGATACGGCGGCGCGCTACGGCGGGGACGAGTTTGCTGTTGTCCTACCGGAAACAGGCGCGAAGGCGGCCTACCAGGTGGCGCAACGTATCACCGAAGGCGTCGCCAATGATGGCATGGCACCACGCCTTTCCGTCAGCATTGGAGTTGCGGTTTATCCCTATGACGGTGAAGGAATCGAGCCCCTCTTACACGCAGCAGACGTGGATATGTATTCGATGAAGGCCAGAAGACACAAGCTTATTGAAGTGAGGTTGACGAAAGCAGCGAATTGAGATGCGCGGTTTTAGCCAGCGTTGTGGGAAGCGATGGTCGAGAAGGCTTCTGAGCGGGCCCTGAAGACACAATTGAACGAACAGTTGATTGTACAGACGCGGAATCCAGGCGACTCCGGCCGCCTCAAACTCTCCATCTTTACTGCTGCGGCTTGTCACATTTTTCGAGTTGTCGATAAGGCATCTATTGAAAGGTGTTCCACAATGGACAGTCGTGATCCCGTCCCGGCTTAAAGATATACGCGTGAAGTGACGCCCACAATGAGCGATACGAACCACAACTTACTTCTGATCGACGACGATCCTCATCACGCCAAAGCACTGAAAGCGGCCTTGATCGCCACCTGTGCCAGCCCATTGAAATTCGAATGGGTCAGGACCCTTTCCAGTGGCCTCGACGGGCGGAACCACAAAGGAATATGGGCAATCTTTCTCAATCTATTTTTGCCCGACAGCCGAGGTTTAGACACATTCGATAGGCTCCGATTGCTCACAACGACCGCTCCAATCGTTGTTCTCGGCGGTGTGGATGATGAAGGCACCTGCCAGACAGCCATGCTCCGCGGAGCACAAGACTACCTATTAGAGGGCCATATAGACAGTTACTCGTTTGCTCGATCGATCCGCAACATCATGGAGCGCGAACACGCGCGGCGGGAACTGTTTATAGAAAAGGAACGCGCCCAGGTCACGTTCAACTCAATCGGTGACGCCGTACTGAGTATCGATATCTCGGATGAAGTGACCTACTTGAATGTAGTTGCCGAAGCGATGACTGGATGGAACCGTGAGGAGGCCATGGGTCATGCGCTCACCGACGTGTTTCAAATCGTCGACGGCGCTACGCATGAGCCCGCCCCCAATCCCCTGGAGTTGGCTATTGAGGAAAACAGGGCCGTGGGACTGACCGCGAACTGTATCCTAATCCGACGAGACGGACATGAATACGCAATCGAAGCCTCCGCCGCTCCTATCCACGACCGGGATGGTCAGGTCACAGGAGCGATGATTGTGTTTCATGACGTGAGCAAGGCTCGGGCGATGGTACTCGAAATGTCCCGCTTAGCCGAACACGACGTACTTACCGATTTGCCGAACCGACGGCTGCTCAATGATCGGTTCACGCAAGCGATTTCGATGGCCCGCCGCAACCAAAAACAAGTCGCTGTGCTGGTCTTGGATTTGGATGGTTTCAAGCACATTAACGATTCCCTCGGACACGCCATTGGCGACAAACTCCTCCAATCCGTAGCGGCACGCCTATCGACCTGTGTACGCAAATCGGACACAGTGAGCCGCTGGGGTGGCGATGAATTTGTGATACTGCTTTCGGAAATCGGGCAAGCGGCAGATGCCGCCATTAGCGCCACAAAGATCATCGCCGAGCTTAAGGGGGTGCACAGCATTGGCAAACATCAGCTTCACGTTACGGTGAGCATCGGCATAAGCACATACCCCGAAGGCGGTGAAGACGCCGAGACACTCATCAAGAATGCCGACACGGCGATGTATCACGCCAAGGAATATGGACGCGACAACTACCAGTTCTTTGAGAAAGAAATGAATCTCCAAGCTGTCGAGCGTCAATCTCTCGAAGGCGAGCTGCGATATGCACTTGAGCGCGAGGAGTTGTTGTTGCACTACCAGCCGAAGATAAACCTCAAGACAGGAGCCATCACGAGTGTTGAGGCGCTCGTACGATGGCAACATCCAGAGCGCGGGCTTCTTCCTCCGGGGCAATTCTTGGCGATCGCTGAAGACAGCGGCCTCATTCTAGGAATCGGCCGATGGGTACTGCGCGAGGCTTGCAAGCAAATGCGGGCGTGGCTTGATGCTGGCTTACCAGCCGTCCCCGTGGCGGTCAACATCTCGCCGCGGGAATTTCGGAGTGCGGACTTTTTCGATAGCATCCGAGCCGCCCTGAAGCAGACCGACTTGGATCCCGGATATCTCGAACTCGAAATAACTGAAGCGGTGCTTATGCAAAATGTAGTATCCACCGCCTCGACGCTCGCGGAACTCAAAGCCATCGGCGTCCGGCTTGCCGTCGATGACTTTGGTACCGGCTATTCCAGCCTGAGTTATTTAACTCGACTTCCCATCGATGCCCTGAAACTCGACCAGTCGTTCGTGCGCAATATAATCGTCAATATGAGTGATGCGATCGTCGTGAGATCGGTCATCAACATGGGCCAGAGTCTCAAGCTCAGAGTCATCGCTGAAGGTGTAGAAACGCAGGAGCAGTTAGCGTTTCTTCAAGGCGCGGGCTGCGACGAGGGGCAAGGGTACTATTTCAGTCGCCCCGTGGCTGCAAAGCAATTCGCGGAATTGCTCGAGGCGGGCATCTCCGCTCCGGTTTTAGGGTAATGGCGTGATTTCATTCCACCGGGACTTGGCAAAGTTGCGTTGTCGGTGGGTCTCGGCTCAATTAATCGGGACCGGCCCATGGTAATATACTGGTCAGTAAAATATCTCTATTTGATTAGTTTTGGGGACTCCAGGGGTGTAATTGGGACAATTCGAGCCCGATTGCTTTGCTGTGGCACTGCACGAAGACAAACCACGATTGATCGCATCGTTTTCCAAGCGAGTAAGTCCGCTGCACTCAACGCTTTGGCACGCCATCGGAAAATACCTCTCTATTCGGGAGTTTGGTCCTGCGAGTGCACTCTTAATACTGTAGTTCGATGTCTGCGGTCCCCCCCACCATCCCCTGCAGACAAACGGGGGGTACCCATCATGATCAGAGGAATGGCACAAGCTACCCAACAGGACCTGACAACGGAGAACCGGCTATGGCGTGTGGTGATTGCGAGGAGCATTCAGGATTGGCTCTCGAAGCCCTTGCGCCCTAAGCGTGAAGCCGAGCGGTATCTGTTCGAAAACAGCGCCGATTTGTCGTGGGTCTGTGAATCAGCTGGAATAGACGTCAAGCAATTGCGTACGTGCCTGAACAAAGCGCGGGGGCGAACGCTGCAACACCTCTTGCCGCTTGCTGCATAACCATTTGACAGTGTCTTCTCAATTCACGAAGTGTGTCACTTGTGTCCGTTTTGATGCAGGTTGACTACGACGGTGTTCAGCACCCGGTTGAAATGGACACGGAGAATGCCCGGAAAATCTGCTTTTTGGCTGGATTGGTTTCCGACGGAGAGGTCCATGTCAAAAACCGTTCGGTTTCGTCGAGACCGAGCTCAGGATTTCCCCTGGTGAATGATTATGCGAAGCAATGAACGCAACTGGATGTTGCCACTTGTCGTGAGCAACAATCCGCGGGCCTCGTCCGCAGGGCGCTGTATCCCGGATGGGGGACGCTTTTGCGCAATAAGCCAACGTTACACCGCCCGATGCTCCTGTCAAACCGTAGAACTACGTCCGTATTTGCACAGATGGTTTCCGAATCACCGGTCTCCAGAGTTTTGACTGTTATCCGCAACACTTGGGAACACGAATCGCGGGTCTTGAATCTGCTGCGTGGTCGCGTCCTGGATGATTCTCGAATAATTCTTTCCGCACCGGGCACCTTCTTTCGCGAGTGATTGGGCGGTTTCATTCGCAACCGCCGTAGCGAGAGTGACCATGACGAAATGCTCGGACTAATCGCTACCCGATCGCGAGTCCCGAAGCATCGGCCGAACCACGCTCACGCGTCCCACGTGAGACATCACAGGTGGCCTGACCGCGGATTCTTGTGCGCGGTGAAATGAGAGAGAATTTGCCTGTGATCGGAAATTATGACTATCCGGGGTAACTCATAAGAACATGTAACAAACTGGACAGACTCCCTTCCTCTATCCAAATAGCCTTGAGTAGAGGCAAGTGTCAACAACTTCATTCCCCAGGACAAATGGATAACCATCCCCGAGACCGGAACCACAGAAGATAAACGACGATTTCGTCTCATATGGCCTAGGGTGTCAGCTGTCGCGGGAATCAGTCACTGAATCAGTGCCGATTCAGGGTTCGGTGCTGAATCGTATCTGTGGAGGGAAAGTAATGAGCCTGGAAACGCTTGCTACAGAGACAAATGCCGCGCCAAAAGGACGCTTCGGCCCGGACGGAATAGACCGGCGTCGGCGGCACCGCGCAAGAGTCACGTTGCCGGTCCACATTCGCGGCGGCATCGGTTCGATCCATGTATTCGAAGATATCTGTAAGACGATTGACGCGTCGCGGGACGGTTTGCTGGTTGCGACCGAACGCGAGGGCTATTGGAAAGGGCAGATCCTCGAAGTCAGGCTGGGGTGCGGCGCCGAGCCGACACCGGTTGACACGGCGCAACGCGCGCGAGTGATCCGCAACACGCTCATGCCGAATCACCTCTCGCACGCACTGGCGCTGGAATTCCAGAAAGTCGAGGGCATCGACGCGGCGGGACAACTGTTCTCAGCCATTGTCCCGATGACCGTGGGCGTGCTTTTGGTCGAGTCGGACCTACGCATCGCGGCCCTCACGCGCGATTTGCTGCAGGAAGACGGATACCAAGTGGTTCACGCCGCTAACGGGAAAGAAGCGTTCGAAATTCTACTGACTTTGACACCCGATGTGCTGCTCGCCGGAGCGGAAGGCGGCGAAATCAACGGGCAGGAACTGTGCGCGATCATGAAGAGCAGCATCCGGCTACAACACATTCCGGTGATTCTCATGACGCGTTCGGCGCAACCGTCGGATTATTCCGCGTGCCACCAGGTGGGCGCGGTGATCTGTATGGCGCAGCCCTACGCGCCGAACAAGCTGCAACACGCGGTGTGGCTGCTCGCGCCGCCGCCGGGGTTGCGATCGGCATATAGCGGGAAAACGAATATTAGTTCGTTTATCCGGACCAGGTGAGACGCGCGTCATTGAGGACGCGCCGCGGAATTCAGTCTCCGCGCGACGATGCTGCGTAGCCTGCCGACCGGCACTACGATTGCCGTGATTTCTCGCCGAAGAAGGCGCGCAACGAAGATCTCTTCGGTCGAACAGTGGAACGGTTCTACGATCGGATCATAGGGAAGAAAGCTTCCCTCTTGAAATAGAGGCCCCAGTGAATCGGAAGGTGCAACTCGCTTTCGGGTCTGCCATTTTGACCCTACTCCTCGTGGGTGCGGTCTACTTTCGTGGGATCGCCGTCTCCAGTGACAGCGACCGACGGGTTCGGCACACCCATGAGATTCTAGGGAGACTCCAGGATTTACTCTCAGCAATGCAGAGTGTTGAATCGAGCTACAGCGGCTTTGCATTGACTGGCAACGAATCGTATCTCGAATCCTACCATGCCGGCCTTCTACGCGCAGAGCAGGACGAGGCAGCCGTTCGCAACTTGACGGTGGATAACCCCGAACAGCGGGGCCGCATTCCGATCCTGGAAAAGCTCGTCGATCAGAAGATTCAATACGCCGAGACAGTCATTGCTCTGCGCCGGGCCACGAGCTTGGAAGCGGCCGCGGATGCCATTCGAAGTGGGCAGGGCCAACACATCATGGATGAGTTTCAAGGGATAGTCCGCGAGTTGCAGGACGAAGAGCTGCGGTTGTTAGTGCTTCGCGACGCGGACGCGAAGCGCCGCTTAGGCCAGACCAAAACTGTTCTGATCCTCATCATCGTCCTCGGCTCGTTGATCGCCTCTGCCGCAGGTTGGAGCGTCCAGCGCGACACCTTTAGGCGCGGGCTCGCGAAAGGCAGCGAAGTCAGGTTCCGCCAGATTCTCGAATCCGCGCCGGATGCGATGGTTATCGCAGATGCGCAAGGCCGCATCGTATTCGTAAACGCAGAAACGGAGCGCATGTTCGACTACCGCCGCGACGAGCTCGTCGGGCAACCTGTTGAAATCCTGGTGCCAGTGCCAGATCGAAAGAGTCATCTGCAACATCGACAGGCGTATACCGCGCATCCTCACAGGCGTTCGATGGATGAAAGTCCCGAGCTTCGCGGGTTGCGAAAAGACGCCACCGAGTTTCCCATCGAGATCAGCTTGAGCCCGCTAGAAATTGGCGAAGGAATCTTCGTGACGGCAGCGATCCGCGACGTCAGCGTGCGCAAGGATGCTGAGAAGCATCAGGCGCAGACGGATGAGCGGTACAGCAAGCTGCTGCAAGCGGAAGAGGCGTTGTGGGTGGAAAAGGAACGCGCCCAAGTCACGCTCAACTGCATCGGCGACGCCGTTGTTTGTACGGACATCTTGGGGAATATTACCTTCCTCAATCTCATGGCCGAAAAAATGACGGGCTGGCCGCGGCAAGAAGCGGCAGGCCTGCCCATGGCCAAAGTTTTTCGTATCATGGACGCCACGAGTCACGAAATCACCGCAAATCCGATGGATAGGGCAATTGACCAAAACCGGACGGTGCACCTGCCGCCGAACTGTATCCTCCTTCGGCGTGACGGATTTGAAATTCCGATCGAAGACTCCGTTGCCCCCGTCCGCGACCGTCAAGGGCAGCCTACTGGGGCGGTAATCGTTTTCCGCGACGTAAGTGTGGCGCGGGCGATGGCTGTGGAAATGGCCCATTCGGCCGAGCACGACTGTCTGACCGGTTTGCCGAATCGATTGCTTCTGAACGACCGCGTTAGCCAATCGATCGCCTTTGCACAGCGTCACGCGAAAAAGGTCGCTCTGCTGTTTTTGGACTTGGATGGCTTCAAACACATTAACGATTCACTGGGACATCCGGTCGGTGACAAACTTCTTCAATCCGTCGCGAAACGCCTGGCGGATTGCGTGCGGGGCTCGGACACAGTGAGCCGGCAGGGAGGTGATGAATTCGTCGTGCTCCTTTCCGAAGTGGAACACTCGGAAGATGCTGCCATTACGGCCCGAAGAATGCTGCGTGTGGTGGCGACAGTTCATTCCATCGACCAGCACGATCTCTTCGTCACCACAAGCATTGGCCTGAGCATCTATCCCGACGATGGCCACGACGTGGAGACGCTCATTAAGAACGCGGACACAGCGATGTATCAGGCAAAGGAAAATGGGCGTCAGAGCTATCAGTTTTTCGAGCCGGCCATGAACGTCCGAGCCGTCGAGCGCCAATCCATCGAGGAAAGCTTGCGGCGCGCCCTGGAACGCAAGGAATTCACGCTGCACTACCAGCCGAAAATAAATCTGAGGACGGGAGAGATCACCGGTGCAGAAGCATTGTTACGCTGGACGCATCCCACACTAGGGTCGGTCTCTCCTGCACGGTTTATACCCGTTGCTGAAGACTGCGGGTTGATCTTGCCGGTCGGCCAGTGGGTCCTTCGTGAAGCGTGCAAGCAAGCCCGGGCCTGGGTAGATGCCGGCCTGCCCCCAGCTACTATGGCGGTAAACATCTCCGCGATAGAGTTCCGAGACGTGCACTTCCTGGAAGGCGTGTTCGCAATCCTCGAGGAGACGGGCTTGGATCCGAGATCTCTTGAGCTGGAGCTGACCGAAAGCGTGCTTATGAAGCATGCCGATTCCACGGAATCCATCCTCAAGACGCTGAGAGCGAGGGGGGTGCAGGTAGCGGTCGATGACTTCGGCACGGGTTATTCGAGCTTGAGCTATCTTCGAAAGTTTCCGATCGATGCCCTCAAGATCGACCAGTCGTTTGTCCGCCAGATCACCGCTGCACCAGGCGATACGACCATCGTGACCGCAGTGATCAGCATGGGGCGAAGCCTTAATCTGCGGGTCGTCGCTGAAGGTGTGGAAATGCAACAAGAGCTGACATTTCTTCAGGCGCATCAATGTGACGAGGCGCAGGGATATTATTTCAGTCGGCCAGTAGTTGCGCAGAAGTTCGCCAAATTGCTCGAAGCCGGCATACCACAACCGGTTCTCCACTGAGGGCTGACTCCGTATTCTTCGAGTTGGATCAGGTTACGCTCAGTGAGCTGGTCGGACACGCTCTCGGGTGATGCCGATTGCTGTGGAACGGGACCCAGGCGAGAGTGGCTAGATTACAAGTCCAACCCCTACAAGCATTGCCACTCTGAGGCCGATCCTTGCAGCGCCCTATTTCCTTGCACGTACGGCCAATCCTCTGCTTCTTCAGCCCTTAGTTCAAATGCGCGCCGCCCCTATCTCTTCCAAGATTTGGAGCTGCGGAGTTCGCCCGCGTGCCCCCGAGTGCTGCGCCCGCTTTGGAAGCCGGTTTGCGCACGCTGCTCCAGATCGCATCTGGCACTCCGCGAACGCCGCTGATGGTTTCGTCCCGTCCGGTGCCGTCCGGTGCCTTCCGCTTCAGCCGCCACTGCGCTGCGCTGTTCTCGAACGGCTGGGACCGCGGTTCCTGCTGCAATTCGGTCGAACGCCAACCAGAAATCGTTCTCATCCCAATCCATCGAGAGGACGTCGCCGAGATTCATCTACTTGGTCGCAAGGATATTCGCCAGGGCATAAACGAGATGCCTCTCCATCTACCGCTTTAGACGTCACCTGCCGTGCTAATCCCCAGCTCGCATACACTCATTTGATCTTGTTTTTCCTTCGCTCGCATTGGTCTAGTTTCACTCTGCCCGTGGTGCCTGGATGCGACGGCCAAAATGTTGACCTATAGGAACTTGTACACAATTGCACAGTAGCCTGCCTCTCCAGGAAATAACATTTTCTGCATCCACCGGCGAAACCCGATGAATGGGACGAGGTCCCAGAAAATACGTCGGTCTGGGCAAAGAGTGAACCTCGCGCTGAGGCGTTATTGCGGAACCTCTTGTGTGGGTCATCGCGAATGCCAAATCGATTAGGGGTTTCGAATTGCGGAGTAAATGGATACGAAGACGGAACGGATTTATTGAATGCGTAAGTCCTTCCTTGCGAAGGCCAACACACACGGAAAGCCGTTGGATGCTAAGGCGCGGTTGTCTCGTCTTACTGCTCACGCTGTTTTTGACAATTCGCGCTTGGCCCCAGCAGATGCCTCCGGACCTCACCGATAAGAGCCTCGAAGACTTGATGAATACTGAGGTGACCTCGGTTTCTAAGAAGGAGCAGAAGCTCTCGCAGGTTGCCGCCGCGATCTTCGTCATCACACAGGAGGACATTCGCCGCTCGGGCTCGACGGACATTCCCGATTTGCTGCGCATGGTGCCGGGATTGGACGTTGCGGAGATCAACGGAAGCACCTGGGCGATCAGCGCGCGCGGATTCAACGCGCAGTACAGCAATAAATTGCTGGTGATGATTGACGGGCGGATTGTCTACACGCCCAACTTCGCCGGCGTCTACTGGGACACTCTCGATCTGCCTCTCGAAGACATTGACAGGATCGAAGTGATTCGCGGGCCGGGCGGAAGCGTCTGGGGCGCAAATGCGGTGAATGGAGTGATCAGCATTTTCACCAAGAAGGCGGCGGACACCCGGGGAGGGACGCTCGTAGCCGGCGCGGGAAGCGTGAACCAGGGATTCGGAATGGCGCAGTGGGGCGCCAAGCTGGGCGCGAAGACGGACTATCGCGTGTTTGCGAAATATTTCAACCAGGACCACCTGCTGGATCTCACGGGACAGACCGGCGCAGATGGCTGGCACGTGCTACGCGGCGGTTTCCGTGCGGATAGCGCGCTTTCCTCGAAGGATTTGCTCACTGTCGCAGGAAATCTCTACACGGGGCGCGAGGGCGAACTCGGCTTCATTCTTCCTGCCGTGACGTCTCCGACGCTGGTGGCCATTCCGGAGCAAATCGACCTGGGCGGCGGCTTCCTGCAAGGGACGTGGAACCACTCTTATTCCGATCGATCGAATTCCACCTTGCAGGCCGCTTTCACACGTTACAGACGCGACGACCCTCTCGAAGCAGAAAGGAGGAATACATTCGATCTCGATTACGAACATCAATTCGCGGTGGGCGACCGGCAGGAGATTGTTTGGGGGCTGGGGTACCGCTACACAACCGACCATATTGGGGGCAGCTTCACAGTTTCTTTTCATCCTCCCAGCCGCGCGCTCAATCTTTTCGATGGATTCGTGCAGGACGAAATCGCTTTGGTTCCGGATCGCGTGCGTCTCACGCTCGGCACGAAATTAGAGCACAACGATTACACCGGCCTTGAATTCATGCCCAGCGCACGCATCGCCTGGACTCCCAGCGCGCGCCAGATGCTGTGGGCCGCAGTTTCCCGCGCGCTGCGCGCGCCCTCCCGCAACGACACAAATCTCCTGGTAAACATCGGGGCGTTCACCGACCAGAGCGGGACGCTGACAATGATTCGGTTTCTGGGCAATCCTGATTTCAAAGACGAGAGACTGATCGCCTACGAACTGGGCTATCGCGCTAGCGTCGCGGAGCGTCTTTCCATCGATCTCGCCGCGTATTACGACGACTACGACGACTTGCAAACCAGCGAGCCTTCCACTTCTTTCTTCGAGCCCGCGCCGCCTCCGCCTCACGAGGTTACGACGCTGACTTACGAAAACCTGATGAAGGGTGAGACCCACGGAATAGAAATCGCGGCGAATTGGAAAGCGACGAACCGCTGGACCCTCAGTCCCGGATACGCGCTGGAGCTGCTGCACATGCACACTGCTCCAACCAGCCTGGACCCCATCACTCCGGCATTCGTGGAGAAGGGCGCGCCGCGCCACAGCGCGCAACTTCGCTCGCACTTCGACCTAGGACGCGGATTGGCATGGGATACCTCCGTCAATTTCGTAGACCGCCTGAGTCATCAGGGGATGACCTTCGATCAGGTCATCCCCGCGTACACGCGCGTCGATACCGGATTGAAATGGACGCCCTGGGAAGGAGTGACCATCAGCATCGCCGGACAAAACCTCCTGAAGGATCATCACCCCGAGTTTGAAGATTTCTTTCCCAGCATGCAGTCCGGTCAGGTCAAGCGCAGCGGCTATGTCCAGATTTCCTGGCGATTCTAAACGAGAGGCAGGAGAACTATGGATTTCGCGAGCATGTCGTCAGCAGCCATCTTGGGCAGAAGTCGGTTCGTCGGGCGACATCGCGGACTGCGGAAGTGCTGCTCCATCGCAGCGCTCGCGATTTTGATCTCGCTGGCGAATCCAACCCGGGCGCAGCAAGCGCCGAACGACCTCTCCAACGAGAGCCTCGAAGATCTGATGAACACGGAAGTGATATCGGTTTCGAAGACGGAACAAAAAATGTCACAAGTGGCCGCGGCGATCTTCGTGATCACGCAAGAGGACATTCGCCGCTCTGGTGCGACGGACATTCCTGATCTGCTGCGCATGGTGCCGGGCCTGGACGTGGCGCAGATCAACGCCAATACCTGGGCCATTAGCTCGCGCGGGTTCAATGCCCGGTTCAGCAACGATCTGCTGGTGCTCATCGATGGGCGCCCCGTATACACAGAAACTTTCGGCGGCGTTTACTGGGATGTTTTGAGTCTCCCCATGGAAGATATCGAGAGAATCGAAGTCATCCGCGGTCCTGGCGGTTCGGTGTGGGGAGCAAACGCCGTCAACGGCGTCATCAACATCGTTACGAAGAAAACCTTCGACACCGACGGTGGCCTTGTCGTAGTAGGAGGTGGGAATGTTGACCAGGGATTTGGGACCATCCAATACGGTGGCAAGGCAAGCAAGGCCTTCGACTATCGCGTTTTCACGAAATATCGCAACCAGTATCACTTGCCGAATGGCGATGGTCTAGACGGAGGAGATGGTTGGCACATGCTCCAGGGTGGTTTCCGCATCGACAGCGTCCTCTCGTCCAAAGACACGCTGATGCTTCAAGGGGATATGTACAGCGCCCGTGAGGGCATCCCGACCGTCGACTTTCCGTCCGTCAGGGCCACCGCCCGCCAGAACATCGAGCAGCTAGGAAACCTGTCAGGAGGTTTCATTCAAGGCGTCTGGAACCACACATCCTCTCCACGCTCGGACACGACCTTACAAGTCTCGTTTGATAGGTACGTGCGCGACGATCTTCTCCGCGAGGATCGCAGAACGCTCGACCTTGAATTTCTGCATCACTTCAGCGGGTGGGAGCGGCAGAACTTCATCTGGGGCATGTCCTATCGATATTCGACCTCAAATACCATTGGAAATCTGACTGGGTCCTTCGTCCCGCCGGACCTTGGCACTCAACTATTCGGTTCGTTTGTCCAAGACGAAATCGCCATCGTTCCGAACCGGCTCTATCTCACCGTAGGCACAAAGCTCGAGCACAATTACTACACAGGGTTCAACTTCATGCCGAGTGCTCGTATGGCCTGGACACCTAGCCCACACGGCACCCTATGGGCGGCCGTCTCTAAAACGGACCGGACTCCAAGCAGGATCGACGCCTCCGCCCGTGCAACCCTCAGTGGATTTCCGGGCCCAGGAGGGATTCCCGTCTTGGTGACTTTTATCGGTAATCCGAAAATAAAGAACGAAGGAATGATTGCCTACGAAGCGGGCTATCGAACGACTGTTCTCAAGCAGCTGTCGATAGACCTGGCGGTCTACTACAACAACTATCGCGGTCAGGAAACAACCGAGCCCTCGACGCCGTTTATGGAGAACACGCCACCGCCGCCGCATCTTGTCCTGCCCAGCACCTACGGGAATCTCATGCACGGAGAAACACACGGTGTCGAGGTCGTGGTGGACTGGCGACCGACCCACCGCTGGACCCTGAGTCCCGGATATGCATTTGAGGAGATCCACATGCATTTGGATCCGGCGAGTCAGGATTCGTCGTCCGTTAGCGCGGCCGAGAAAAGCACTCCGGACCACTCGGCGCAGCTTCGGTCGCGTCTGATTCTTTGGCACGAGCTAAGATGGGATGCATCCGCATACTTTGTCGGTCGCCGCACCGATCCGAGCGAGACCTCCTATACGAGGCTCGACACCGGACTGTCCTGGGACTTCAAGGAACGCGCCTCCGTAAGCCTCGTTGGTCAGAATCTCTTGAGGGATCGCCATGAGGAATTTGTCGATGCGACTGGCACCGCGAGAACCACGCTGGTCAAGCGCAGCGCGTATGTCAAGCTGAGCTGGCGATTCTAAGGAGAGGCGTGGGTTTGTGGATCCCATGAATAGAACACGTCAAAGTTTATGGAGGCTGCGACCGGGCTTTTTGCCGCAAGGCGATCAACGCGCCCGCAAGCCAAGCATCGCCGTGATGTTCGTACTGATCATGACGTTCAGCGCATCGCCGATGGCACCGGCGCAGCGCAGTCTTCCGGGCGAATATCAGGTTAAGGCGGCTTTCCTGTTTAACTTTGCGAAGTTTATTGAATGGCCGGCGAGCAGTTTCGCAACTTCTCAGTCTCCCTTTGCGATTTGTTTGCTTGGACAAGATCCGTTCGGAAATACCCTCGACGACACCTTGCGGGGAAAGGCGATTGGGGATCGACCCATAGTGACGCGACGATTGAAAGACAAAGCAGAGACTCGGAACTGCCAGGTAGTGTTCGTTAGTTCATCAGAAAGCGCACACCTGGCCGAAATCATTGGAAGCATGCCTGGATCAAAAGTATTGCTCGTAGGTGAGACGAAAGGCTTTGCAGCTTCAGGCGGGACCATTGAGTTCACTCACGAAGACAACCATGTTCGATTTACGATCAACACCGACGCTGCGGATCGATCCGGCCTGAAGTTCAGCTCGAAATTGCTCGCTTTGGCCAAGATCGTACATGACGAAGGGCAATCGGGGGGGGACTGAGATGCGTTTGTACCGCGATTTATCGATTCGGAAGAAGCTTCAAAGTATTGTCATGGTCACTTCTGCTGTGGCCCTTCTGGTAGCGTCCATTGTGTTCACGTTCTACGACCGGTCTACGTTCCTGCGCGCGAAAATGGAGGATCTTAGCACTTCGGCAAGAATGATTGGATCGAACAGCACGGCGGCGCTGAGTTTTGGTGATGCGGAGTCGGCGAAGGAGATTCTCGCCGCCCTGCGGGCCAAACCGAATGTGATCCATGCTTGTGTTTACGACAAAGATGGCAGAGTTTTTGCAACCTACAGCCGCGACGCGGCGCTAAGCGATTTCTCTCCTCCTCGCGTACAAGCCCAGGCAACTTCGATTGTCAGAAATAATATGTTCTTATTTCAACCCGTCATATTGAATGGTGAAACCATCGGAACGATTTTTCTAGGTGCAGATTTAGCAGACCTCAATGAGCGGCTGACGCGGTTCCTGATGATTGATTTCCTGGTATTGCTGGTTTCTTTGGGAGTTGCTTTCTTGTTATCGACTCGGCTCCAGCGCGTGATTTCAGGCCCAATCCAGGAACTTGCAGATACAGCATTGTCGGTTTCCACCCAAGAAAACTATTCCATCCGTGCAACGAAAAGAGGCAATGACGAGATCGGGCTCCTCTTCGACCAATTCAACAGCATGCTCGACCGACTCCAACAGCGGGATGCCGCTTTGCAGCGAGCCCACGCCGATCTTGAGCACCGGGTCGCCGAGAGGACGTCGTATCTCAACGCCCTGATTCAGAACAGTCCACTCGGCATTATGGTCGTGGACGTCCAACAGAATATCCAGTTGTGCAACTCCGCAATTGAGAACATGTTTGGCTATACGCGGGAGGAGGTCATCGGGAAACCGCTCGCTAGTTTGTTTGGCGGTGTGGAGCCCTTGGTAGAAGCGCACCG
This sequence comes from uncultured Acidobacteriota bacterium, assembly GCA_963841235.1. GTDB lineage: Bacteria > Acidobacteriota > Terriglobia > Acidiferrales > UBA7541 > Palsa-147. The sequence goes on from CAWJBU010000013.1 coordinate 187,483, forward strand.
ATTGGCCGTGGAAGAAACACCCATCAATCGAGTAACCCGCCTGCAACGGAAAGATCAGACTTTCCAAGATATTGAACTCCATACAGTGGGGCTGCTGGTCAACGGCAAACTGGTCGGCTCCTTGGGTATCTATCAGGATATCTCGAACCGGATACGCGCAGAAAAAGAAATGCAGCAGGCCAAGGAAGCTGCCGAACAAGCCAGTCGTGCCAAGAGCGAATTCCTCGCCAACATGAGCCACGAGATCCGCACTCCGCTCAACGGCGTCATGGGCATGACCGACCTGGCGCTCGACACCGAGCTAACGCAGGAACAGAGGGAGTATCTGGACACCGTTAAAACCTCGGCCGACTCTTTGCTTGTTGTGATCAACGACATCCTCGACTTCTCCAAAATCGAGGCGGGCAAGGTCGATTTGGATTTGCTCGATTTCGACCTGCGCGACAACCTGGAACGGTTGCTGAAGACGCTTGCGATAAAGGCTGACGAAAAAGGTCTAGAGCTGTTATGCGAGATTGCCTCCGAGGTGCCAGGCATCGTGCTGGGTGATTCCAACCGGCTCAACCAAATCGTCCTCAACCTCGTAAACAACGCCATAAAATTTACACATACGGGAGAGGTGGCGTTGAAGGTGAAATTGGAAGCAGAAGAGGGTTCAGACTGCATTCTGCATTTCGTCGTCGCGGATACGGGAATCGGAGTGCCTCTCGAGAAACAGAAAATCATCTTTGATCCTTTTACTCAGGCGGACTCCTCGACCACTCGCAAATACGGTGGCACTGGGTTGGGGTTGACCATTTCTGCTCGCTTAGTGGCAATGTTGGGCGGAAAGATTTGGGTGGAGAGCGAGGTAGGCAGAGGGACGCAGTTCCACTTCACGGCGCGGATGAGGAACAGCGGAGACGTAATGGCAACAGGAATCCTTGCTCCACCGGAAGTCTTGCGAAAGGTAAAGGTCTTGGTGGTCGACGACAACCGTACGAATCGGCGGATCATCGAAGGCATGCTACAGCGCTGGGGGCTGATTTCCACATCGGTGGAGGGAGGAGAGGAGGCGCTAACAGAAGTGTCGAATGCACAGAGAGGCGGTAAACCATACGAACTGATCTTAACGGACATGCACATGCCGAAGATGGATGGCTTCGAATTGGTCGAACAAATTCGGCGCCGACCGGAATTATCTGTGCCTACGATCATGATGCTTACTTCAGCCGGCCAGCGAGGGGACGCAGAGCGTTGCCGGGAACTGGGAGTCGCCGCGTACTTGCTGAAACCCATCCGGCAGTCCGAATTGCGCGAGGCCATCGCCAGAGTGCTCGGGGCGCGAGAACAGACGGGCGCGATCCCCTTGGTTACCAGACACTCGCTACAAGACGCTCGCGATCCGGAAACTGTTTTACGTGTACTGCTTGCCGAAGACAACCCGGTGAATCAGCGGTTGGCGGTCGTCATGCTCGAAAAGAGAGGGTGCCGAGTCGTCGTGGCTGGCAATGGGCGAGAGGCCCTTGAGACGCTGGCGAAGGATACGTTCGACTTAGTGTTCATGGATGTGCAGATGCCGGAAATCGACGGATTAGAGGCTACCACCAGGATTCGGGAAGAAGAGAAGGGTACGGGACGGCATCAAACTGTGATTGCTTTAACAGCCCACGCCATAAAAGGTGATCGTGAGCGATGTTTGGCTGGTGGTATGGATGATTATCTTAGTAAGCCAATCCGGCCACAAGACCTCGACGAAGTCTTGGAGAAGTATATGTCGCTTCGCGCCGAGTTAGCCAATACCTCCGGTCACGTCGATGAGCGAGGACCACTCCACGAGAAGGCTACCTCGCGAAATGGTCCGCCGGTGCCTCCCAGGCGCGAGAAGTTGCAGTCTGGCGGGACAGGCAGAAGAGCGGCGATGACACAACAACACGATCGCTCTTCGCAGGTAGCCGTGAATCTGCCTGATCTCCTGGTACGGGTGGACAACGACTACGATTTGTTGTGCGAACTGATCGGTATTTTCAAAGAGGACTTTCCGCGCTTATTCCAGCTGCTGCAAAAGTCAGTGGCTAGCGGGGACATAAAGAAAGTGGAAACTACGAGCCACGCGTTGAAAGGCATGCTTTCTGGACTTTCTGTGACGCACGCCGCTGCAACAGCTTCGCGGCTTGAACGTATGGCGCGCGAGGGAGAGAAGTCGGGGCTGTCCGATGCACTAGCACTTCTCGAAAGCGAAGTGGCGAGCTTGATTCCGGAGTTGGATGCCTACACTGAAAAGGCGAAACCGTGAAGATTCTTATCGCGGACGATGACGCGATGTCCCGGATGTTACTCGAGAAAACACTCGAACGCGAGGGCTATGAGGTGATCGCGGTCGACAATGGCCGGTTGGCCTTAGAGCAATTGTCCTTGCCGCAGGGACCACGTTTGGCACTGCTCGACTGGATGATGCCGGAGCTGGACGGGCCGGGCATCTGTCTAGCTGTTCGCAAGCAGCACGATCGGCCCTACGTTCATCTGGTACTGGTGACTTCGAAAGGCTCAAAACAGGACGTCGTGGCGGGGCTCGAAGCAGGCGCCGACGACTATCTGACGAAGCCATGGGACCCTGCGGAGCTGACAGCGAGGTTGCGAGTGGGGCAACGCATCCTGCACTTGGAAGATCGACTCGTCGAAGCGCGCGAGAGCATGCGCTTCAAGGCGACTCACGACGCTCTAACTTCGCTTTTTAATCGCGGGATCATCGTAGATTTACTGGCTCGCGAGTTAACGCGCACGCGCCGCGAGAAACGTAACACAGTCGTGATGCTGGGCGATCTGGACCACTTCAAGAGTGTGAACGACAGGTACGGGCACGTCGTAGGAGATGAAGTACTACGGGAAATCGCGGGGCGCCTTTTGGCGTCGGTCCGCTCGTATGACTATGTGGGTCGCTATGGCGGAGAAGAGTTTCTCCTCGTCGTCAACAATTGCGACTCCACCCAGGCGATCGTTCGCGCAGAACAGGTCCGGAATGGGGTTGGCAACCAGCCAGTACAGACGACGCACGGACCACTCTCCATCACGATGAGTTTCGGAGTCCTCGCGACCCGAGATTGGGATCTCCAGTTCGTGGAAGAGATCTTGGTTGAGGTGGATTCGGCGCTTTATCAGGCGAAAGCGGATGGGCGCAACTGCGTCAGGTTAGCGAAGTCAACTCCTCTGTGTGAGGTCCCGCACGGGAAGATTCGGTAGCGGGTCTTGCCCTTTGGCACGCGGCCGTTTGAACGGTTCTTGCGAATGCAACTGCCTGAATGATTCGCCCCTCTTCCTTGTGTGTGAAGCCTGTTTTAACTCGATCCACCAGCTGATTCGTGTTGCAAGGTAGCGGCCATGCACCGTCTCCTGAAATGGCACCCGTCCTTTCTGCAAAGGTATCGAGGAGCTTCAAATTGGTCAAAATCTGGATCTGGAATAAAACGAGCAGAGAGCCTTGAGAGCCAGCCTCCCAGATAGTTCGATCTTAGCGACAGCTCTGCAAGCTGTCGAATTCATCAGCAATAATCGCAATTCTTCGACGGAGTACGATGTAATTGGCAAGCACAGCGACGCAAGGATCCTGCCGTGCAAGGAAGGGGCTCGGCGAATGTGTGGGCTGGAAGCCAAGGAGGCGATCGGGAAGCTGAATTCGGAGGTGCTGCACGTTTTAGAGGATGTTGCTTCGGGGAGGTCTCATTCCGGATTTTTCCAAGATAGGGGCAGGCCAGCTGGAGCTGGACTGTTTGAGCTTCAACGCCCGAAAGAGTCGGGGGCTCCCGCTTGGGCCGGGAGCCCCCATTTGGTGCAGTCCAGTTCTCGGTCCCTGGTCGGACCGATGCGTTTTTTCATTCGTCCTAGCTTCCCCCACAGCCAGGTGGGCACGACCTGCGCCATTTGAGCGAACAAGCCCCTTAGCTCTCGTTTGCCCTTGCGGTGCAGACCGCGATAGAATGCACCCGACTATTTCTACTTTGGATTCGTAAGGGTATTGGCGACTGTACCATAGTGAACAGGTCGCAATTATGTGTCCATCTGGATAACGCGTGGCCGTTGGTTTGTAAGCATCCTCAACCTGGCCTTCACACACGCACATAACTCTCACTGTCTGAGATGTTCTGGAATGGAATCCCGCTTCAAAGTGAAACGTCCGCGCGGCCCGAAAGTCTTGATGCTGCTCTTGACCGGGATTGCCGCGCCCGCCGACGTGTGCTGCCCGCGGCGGGAGGTCATCATGATACGGAGAGATGAACAGAAATGACTCACAGCAATGCTCCTCCGCAGAAGAGCTCAAGTATGTTCCCCGGAGGCACGCCATTAGAAAAGACTAATGCGAAAGGCTGTTCACATCGAGATATTTTCAATGGCACCGTCGCCCCATTTCTGGCACCCTCACGGGTCAGCCGTCAAAATGACCAGTTGAATGCATCCGCGCTCAGATACCCGGACATCGCTGCTCGCTCAGAACGGTCCGATTCGATTCTGGTTCGTTGCAACATGCTCATCCCTTTTATTTCGGATTTGTGCGTTCGCGCGCCTTCGCATTGAGGGGATCAATTTCTAGAATCTTCGAATACAATGGCCGGGCCTTCAAAGGAAGCTGCAACTCCTCATATAACTCCGCAAGTTGATCCATCACTCGCACATTCCAGGAATCAAGTTCAATCGCCCGCTTGTACTGCTCGATAGCCTGGTTGCGATATTGTGGAACAGTCCCGAGGCTGCGGGCCAAGAGAGCGCGGTATTGGGCGTCCTCCGGTGCCATCTCCACGCATTTGCGCAACCATGTGATCGATCCGACGAAATTTTCCGCGCGTAAGCATTCGGTGGCGTGGAGGAAGCAATCCTCGATGTTTTTCTGCGAAGCTGTTTTAAACCGGCGCAGATTGTAAACGCCCGACTTCGCAAGCTGCGCGTCGTAGGTCGCTCGTTTATCCTGCTCCGACAGGGTTTTATAGGCCACCGTGACCGCCTCCATCAATTCCTTCAACGGTTCCATCCACTCGCTTTTTGCCATGTGGTGGTCCGGATGAAATTTTTGCACGAGTGCGTGGAAGCTTCGCTTGATCTGCTTGCTCGGACTTTCAGAGGTTACGCCAAGAAGCTGATAGTAGGTTCCCGCGCGGGCCAACTCGAGCTCTTCGCCCAGTTCACGCTCCCATCGAAACGCTTCGGACGTTTCCCTCAAAGCTTTATCGGAGGTCGTTGCGGGCGACCCCGGCCAAGCGTTGGTAGTCTCCATCTGTACGAAGCCCGCCCCCATTCCCTTCCACGGACTTGAGTACAGTACGATCGCGGTTGCGGACGCCTCCGCGGCAGCGCCGACGCGGCCCGGGACCTTAGATGTAGCGGCCGCTTGCATTGCTGCGTACTGCGACAAGAATTGATTGAGCCGCTGGCGGTCGGTCGTCTCCATTTGCACAAATTGTACCCCCATCCCTTTCCCGGGACTGGAGTAGCGTACGATCGCGCGGGCGCGGACTTCTCCGGTCTTCAAATCAAAAACCAGCCGGATATAAGATCCTTTGGCCGGCGGGTTAAGAGTATCGAGGAACAAACCGCCCATTCCCACATTTTCGGCACGAGAAACTGTCCGATGGCCGGCGGCTTCCCAACCGACAAGCATCCCGTTTGGCGCTCTGTGCCGGGGATACTTTCTCTGCTCCTTGGATGTCGTTTCGATGATCGGAGCTCCTCTTCAAACTATGCTTCTTCGAACGTACTGCTGCTTTTTGGTGGTTACTAAGCTTTGCTCAATCGCGGTATCGATTGCTTCGAAAGGTCGGGGATCAGTCTTGACGAGACAGCCCCGCATGGCAAGCGTGTCTTCTCGCCATGACCTACCAGCTTCGGTCTTTACGAATTCGTCATAAACTTTCCTTAAGGGCACGATCACAGTTCCGTCGTGTTCGGTTCCCGATCACCCGGAAACGGCTTTGCGTCTAGTCCTCTGCTTTGTGTAAGATCGCCCGCATTCAATAGTTCCATCAGGTATCTATCTTGTCGCCACCTTGAACAAGATCTCGCCGAGTTCACCAGAACTCGCAGTCTGACACGGCCTTATCTCATTGATAGTCTCGTCAATGAAAGCGATGAACTCACTGGACTGCATCGCCAAGGACCCCCAGCACGATTGGCCATTCTTGACAGCAGGCAACCACAAGCAACCAGTTTCCACTGGATAAGAATAGACTAGAGTCGTATTCGACCCGATAAGCGCGGCTGCCAACGGATAAGCGCTACCATCCGCCAATCTAAATTCGCTAAGTACCAGGTCGAATCGCTGGTTGCGAACGAGTGCATTTGCCTCCTTGCAAGACGATGTAAGATGGACCTCGCATCCCCGCTTCTTCAGGCGTGCAGCCAGGAATGACATTCCCATTGGATTTCCAGCAATCACTAGAATCTTTGGAGTTTTGATCATCGTGTTGTTCCCCAGACTTATCAGGCTGCATTCAGCAAGAGAAGGCGGCTGTCCAATTCTGTACAGTGATAATTCTTTCAACACATTCGCCGGGCTAACGGATTCATCGTAGCGAAAGGGATTCTCCGATTCCCTGGGGGTGCCGCAGAATGAGCTACAGAATCGCGCCGGGCGAAGAAGGCCTCACGCCTACTCGAAGAAATTGGAGAACCTAACAGGGGTTTGCGCCCGACATTTCGCGTTCGACAACTTCTTGCTGATTCAACAGACCTTGAGCGTGGCTCCGACGATGGCGACGAGAGTCTCAACTTAGATTCAGGCCTTCAGATTTTCCGTGCGCTGTGGCAACAAAAAATCAAGACCATAAGAGCTGTACACTAAGAGTTAACAGAATAGTAAGAGATGTACGATTTTAGACATCCTGCCATAGCTTGCTGGTGTAGCTTTTGCATGACTAGCCTTCATTCAGTATGCGGGGATCGGTTTGTGGTAGGGATTCTGTCGGGGCTTCAGATGTCGAACAGCAAAATATACTATATCGAGGCACGAACAGGCGGGTCCTACGCGGTCAAAGGAGAGTACAAGAAGAGAGCCGCCAAAGTCTTCGACAGCGGCAGCAAACCGCGAAATAGGAAAAACGCGGATAAGCTGGCGCACCACTTCCCGCCAGAGAACGGATGCGTCGAGCACAGAGGGCCAAACGGAGAGTTTGTGGCGCGTTGTTATTGTCGCTCCTGCCAAAGAAACATACGAGAAAACGTTTGATTTAACGGCGGGCCAGGTAGGTCGATATTTCGTGTATAAATAGTCGGTTCTCTTTAATCTTTGAGAGCGTGACCGATTGAACGAAATCGAGGCCGCATGTAGGCGTCTGATCGGACCTAGTTTTTGGGGAGGACGTCGCATCGGTTGGGATCCATCCTGGCTGGGGTGAGCCGGGTTCTGGAGTCACTCGGGTTCGAGACGTAAAGCGCGATCTGCGGCTATGTTGCTTAATTGGCTGTCGGCGCGGCTCTCGAGTTCATCAAACTCCTCTGACAAACTCACCTAATCGATACTCCCATTTGACGCAGGCATTCGTGAGCTAGGTCACTTCGACACGTGAGGCTGATCACTGAAGCTCGCTTTCGATTTTGCTATAGGCAATCGACCGATCAAAGGCGGACGAGGAATCCTTTGAACCCAAGCAAGAATCCCGCCGGGCCTCCCCAAATTGAGGTGACGCATGCTTCCTGAAGGACAGTCTCTCTCCAGTGCGTTGAAAGCGCGCGGGGTATCCCGCAGGCGCTTTGTGGAGTTTTGCAGTTTCATGGTAGCGACCCTAGCACTTCCCGATCGTTTTCTGGGACAAGTCGTTGAGGCTCTGGGAAAAGCAAGAAAACCTGTCTTGGTCTGGTTGCAGTTTCAGGACTGCGCCGGGAATTCCGAATCTATCCTTCGAGCTAGCCATCCGACGGTCTTGGAAGTCGTTTTGGACCTTCTTTCATGGGAATACCACGAAATCATCATGGCGGGGGCAGGCAAACAAGCCGAGGCTGCTCTCCAGCGAGTCGTCAAAGAAGAGAAAGGAAAGTACTTAGTGGTCGTGGAGGGCGCCATCCCGCTGGCAGACGGTGGAGTCTACTGCACGGTGGCTGGGCGAACCGCGATCGACCTGGCGCGCGAAGTCTGCAGCAATGCAGCCGCGTCCATTGCTGTGGGCGCATGCGCTTGGGACGGCGGACTGGTAGCTGCCAAACCAAATCCCACGGGTGCCGTGGGGCTCGAGGAAGCGGTGCCCGGGATCACAATCATTAATATGCCGGGTTGCCCGCAGAACCCAGCAAACACCGTTGCCGTTCTAGTGCACTACCTGACCTTCGGCGTATTGCCTGCCATGGACCAGTATCATCGGCCTCTTTTCGCTTATGGCCGAATCATCCATGATCAATGCGAGCGCCGCGCCCATTACGACGCCGGCCGGTATGTCGAGGACTGGGGAGACGAGGGACACCGTCGCGGATGGTGCCTCTACAAAATGGGCTGCAAAGGACCTCAAGCTACCTTCAACTGCCCTAACGTGCGCTGGAACGATCAGACGAGTTGGCCGGTGAAAGCGGGCCACGGCTGTCTGGCATGTGCGTCGCACCGGTTCTGGGATACCAAGTCACCATTTTATGAGCGGCTGCCGCAGGTACCTGGCTTCGGAGTGGATGTCCCTGCAGGAGAGATTGGTTTAGTCCTGACAGGTGCCGTCGCTGGCGCAACGATCCTGCACGGAATCGCTAGCGCGGTTCGCGATCGTGCGCGAGGGGAAACAAGGCCAGTTGAGGACCAAAAAATAAACTCAAATGACTCCGCCAAGGCATAGGAGGTTGTTATGGCACGCATCGTCGTAGATCCCGTGACCCGGATTGAGGGCCACCTGCGCATCGAGGCCCAAGTGGAGGGCGGTTCGGTCACCGATGCCTGGAGTTCCGGAACGATGTTCCGCGGCATTGAAATAATCCTTCGGGGACGCGACCCCCGCGAAGCGTGGATTTGGACGCAACGCATCTGCGGAGTTTGCACTACGGTTCATGCGCTCACATCCGTGCGTGCGGTCGAAGACGCGCTTGGAATCGAAGTTCCCCCCAACGCGGAACTCATCCGCAACATTATTGCGTCGACGCAATACGTGCAGGACCACGTCATCCATTTTTATCACTTGCACGCTTTGGATTGGGTGGATGTCACCCTGGCCTTGAAGGCCGACCCAGCCAAGACTTCGCAGCTCGCCGAGTCAATCTCCAATTGGCCGAAGTCCAGCCGCGCGTACTTCAAGGCGATCCAGGATCGCGTGAAGGGGCTCGTTGAAAGCAAGCAGCTCAGCCTGTTCTCGAGCGGGTACTGGGGGCATCCTGCCTATCAGTTGCCGCCGGAAGCAAATCTGCTTGCGGTCGCCCATTACATCGAGGCTCTGGAGTTTCAGCGCGAGTTTATTCGCATTCATGCCGTGCTAGGCGGCAAGAACCCGCACTTGCAGACCTACCTGGTAGGCGGAATGGCGTGTGCAATGGATCCAAACGAGCCACATGCGCCGATCAATCCGGAGCGCATCACCTTCCTCTCCGAGATCGCCAAGACGGCGCAGACCTTTGTGGAGCAGGTTTACATTCCGGATGTGCTGGCCGTCGCAGGTTTCTATCGTGACTGGTTTGGCCGCGGCGAGGGACTCGGAAACTTCCTCTCCTATGGTGACTATCCGCAGGCAGGAATTCACGACACATCCAGATACTTTTTGCCGCGCGGAGCGATTCTTGGGCGGGATCTCTCCAAAGTACATCCTGTGGACCCTGCGCAAGTCAGCGAGTATGTCACCCATTCTTGGTATGAATACTCAGGCGGGGATTCGGCCGGAAAGCATCCGTATGACGGAGAGACGAATCCGAAATATACGGGTCCGAAGCCGCCGTTCGAGCACCTCAATGTGGAAGAGAAATACTCGTGGCTAAAATCGCCGCGATTCATGGACACGCCCATGGAGGTGGGTCCGCTGTCTCGCATGCTCGTCGCTTACGCTTCCGGGCACGCAGAAGTCAAAGAGCTGGTGAACGGCGTCCTCAGCAAACTGAATGCTCCGCCCACAGCACTATTTTCAACGCTTGGCCGTATCGCCGCGCGTGCGCTTGAGACACAACTCATGGCTCGCCAGGTTCCGAAGTGGATCGACGAGCTGAATCAGAATCTCAACCACGGCGACCTCCGCGTCCACAATGGCGAGAAGTGGGATCCAGCGACTTGGCCGAAGTCCGCGCAGGGTTGGGGCTTTCACGAGGCACCGCGCGGCTCGCTGGGCCATTGGGTTCAAATCGAAGACCGCGCCATTAAAAACTATCAGTGCGTAGTTCCGACGACGTGGAACGCGGGTCCGCGAGACGCGAAGGGGCAGAGAGGCGCATATGAGGCGGCGCTCCTGAAGACGCCCATCGCCGACCCCGAACGCCCCGTCGAAATCCTCCGCACAATTCATTCGTTCGATCCTTGCCTGGCCTGCGCCGTGCACGTAACCAGTGCGCAAGGGCGCCGCTTCGCCGAAGTGCAAGTTCGTTAGAGAGGAGGCGCCAATGAGTGTGCCAGCGCGTTCCTGGTCGGAATCCAGAGCACCATATGCGCCAGGCAATTCCGTTCGCACTTACGTGTGGGAATTGCCGGTGCGGGTTTCCCATTGGTTCATTTTCCTCTCGGTTGTGGTGCTCTCCTTCACGGGCTACTACATGCACAACCCTTTCATCATCGCCCGGTCGAGTACAGCGTACGTGATGGGGACGATGCGGTTCATTCATTTGCTCGCGGCCTCCGTATTCATCTGCGCGTTTCTGCTGCGCATCTACTGGTTTTTCGTCGGAAACGAATGGTCGCGCTGGAATGCCTTCGTGCCAATTCACCGGGAGCAATGGCGTGGCATGGGACGGATGGTCTCTTACTACACTTTTTTCCGCAAGAATATCGCGCACTACGTGGGCCATAACGCTCTCGCCGCGATCACGTACATGCTGATGTTCACGTTGATGTTCATCGAGATCCTCACCGGGCTGGCTCTCTACAGCTATACGGTCAGCAGCCGCGTGCTTACCTTTTTCATCGGCTGGCTTCCGCGCCTGATTGACATCTCCTACTTGAGACTCTCCCACTTCTGCATCATGTTTGCGTTCTTCATCTTCGTCATCCACCACGTCTACAGCGCGGTTTTGGTTTCCTGGGAAGAGCGCAATGCCCTGATCGAGAGCATTTTCACCGGATACAAATTTGTCCCGGAGGCGGAGCTTCAGGAATCAAAGGCTACGAAGCGCGTGAATCAATGAGATGCAGTCAAGCAGGGTTTGCGGACACTCACGGCGCGCGGCGTTGGAATAGTGCATGAATCAACAAACTGAATCTCGAACGCTGGTACTGGCACTCGGCAATCCAATTCGCTCTGACGATGGTGTAGGAGTGGCTGCACTGAGGTGTCTCGAGGCAGATCGCAGAGTGCCCGGCTCTGTAGATCTGGTGGAAGGTGGGACAAAAGGATTGGAGCTTGTCTCTTACATCTCCGGTATTTCCCGGCTCTTGGTGCTTGACGCCGTGGACGTCGGCGCAGTCGCCGGCACGATCCTGTGCATTTGGGATGAGGAGCTTCGCTCACTCCCGGGCAACGGCAACGTTCATGATCTCGCCCTTGCGGACATTCTCAATGCCCTGCGCCTGCTCGGGCAAGAGCCACAGGAAATCGTCCTGTTGGGCATCCAACCGGCCACGACGGAGCTCGGCACCTCACTGTCGAAGAACGTGGAATCGTCTTTGCCCCTCCTCGTTGAAGCTGTCATCGCGCAGTTATCGTTGTGGGTCCCCTGTAAATCAGTTCAGCCTGGAGATGCAGGACAGCCAGTAGGAATTGACTTCGCGGGTGCCGCGATGAAAGGTGAGTTTGGTCCGGAGTAGCAACTCGATTTCGGGAGCGTTCAATGTGCCTCGCAATTCCCGGTAAGATTCTCGACATTTCAAAAAAAGATGGCGTGCGCGCTGCCCGCGTCGAGTTCGGTGGAATCGTCAATCAGGTCTGCCTGGACTTTGCCCCCGAAGCGGAAGTAGGCGATTACGTCATGGTGCATGTCGGCTTCGCCATCAGCCGGGTGGACCGCGAAGAGGCTGAGCGCACCTATCAGATTCTGGAAGCGATGGGGCTCCTCGAAGGCGAGTTACCGCGTTCGGCGCAAGAATCTCCGGAGACGCTACAGTGAAATACTTGGACGAGTATCGTGACGAGAGGATTGCGCACGCCCTCGCCCAAGAAATCCGCGAGCGTGTCACCCACTCGTGGGTGTTGATGGAGATTTGCGGGGGCCAAACGCATACCATCATGCGTTACGGAATTGACGAGCTTCTGCCCAGGGAAGTGGAGCTGGTTCATGGGCCCGGGTGCCCAGTCTGTGTCACTCCGTTGGAAACGATTGACAAGGCTCTTGAGCTTGCCGCGCTTCCGGACTTGACGCTCGTTTCTTATGGCGACATGCTGCGCGTTCCCGGGTCGAGTTCCGATCTCTTTCACGCTAAGGCGAATGGGAGCGATGTACGCGTCGTATACTCGCCTCTCGAGGCGCTCAAGATCGCGAGGGCCAATCCCGACCGGAAGGTTGTTTTTCTAGCAATCGGATTCGAGACTACTGCTCCCGCGAACGCCATGGCCGTCTGGCAAGCGCGGCGGGAGGCACTCGATAACTTTTCCGTTCTGGCATCCCACGTTTTGGTTCCACCCGCTATGCGGCTGCTTCTGGGATCCCCTGACAATCGGGTGCAAGGATTTATTGCCCCCGGCCACGTGTGCACTGTCATGGGCTATCGCCAATACGAAGAGATGGTAAATGAGTTTCGCGTTCCGATTGTGGTGGGTGGCTTCGAGCCGGTGGATCTTTTGGAGGCCATTCTGATGCTGGTGCGGCAGCTCGAAGAAGGGCGAGCCGTGATGGAAAACCAATACGTGCGCTCGGTGACGCGTGAGGGGAATCTGCCGGCGCAGCAAATCGTCGAAACCGTATTTGAAGTGTGCGACCAGAAGTGGCGCGGGATCGGCACGATTCCGCAGAGTGGTCTGCGCATACGCCCTGAGTTCTCTACGCACGACGCAGAGAAAATCTTCGGTATGTCAGAGATGAAGGTCGAAGAGCCCACCGAATGTATCAGCGCGCAGGTTCTCAAGGGGCTTAAAAAGCCGCCGGATTGCCCAGCATTTGCAAACGGGTGTACACCGGAGTGTCCGCTCGGTGCGCCCATGGTCTCCGCGGAAGGTGCATGCGCAGCGTACTACCGCTATCGAAGGCACAAGGTTTTGCAAGAAAGGGCCTGTAATGGCTAATCAAGCCCCCTCATTGAGCTCTGTTTCGTGTCCCGTACCTTTGTCCGCAGTCGACCGTGTGCTGTTGGGCCACGGGAGCGGTGGGAGATTGAGCGCCGATTTACTCCAGCGTTTTTTCTTGCCTGCATTCGCAAACCCGGTGCTTTCGCGTCTCGATGACCAGGCGATTTTGAACGTGAACGGAGAATGCCTGGCCTTTACGACGGATTCGTTTGTCGTGAAGCCTCTCTTTTTTTCGGGCGGCGACATCGGATCGCTGGCCGTACATGGAACCGTCAACGATCTGGCGATGGGGGGAGCGCGCCCACTTTATCTCAGTGCGGCGTTTATATTGGAGGAGGGCCTTCCGTTTGAGACGCTTCGCCGAGTTGTGGAGTCGTTCCGGAGGGCGGCTGCGGCAGCGCAGGTCGAAGTCGTCACGGGCGATACGAAAGTCGTGGACAAGGGAAGCTGCGACGGGATGTTCATCAACACCTCCGGAATCGGTTCGGTGAAGCCGGATTTGCACTTGTCCGCCGATCTGGCCCGGCCGGGCGACCGCATCCTGCTCAGCGGTCCGATCGGTGAACACGGGATCGCCATCCTCGCGGTACGCGAGGGCTTGGAGTTTGAAAACCCGGTACGAAGTGACAGCGCTCCGCTGCATTCTCTCGTCGCCGAGATGTTGAAGACATCCGAGGGCATTCGCTGCATGAGAGACCCGACCCGAGGCGGGTTGTCCAGCTCGCTGAACGAGATTGCCGCGCGATCCGGCGTTGGGATGACGCTCGACGAGCGCCGCATTCCAATTCGTGAAGAAGTGCGCGGTGCATGCGAGATGTTGGGTTTGGACCCACTCTACGTTGCCAATGAGGGGAAACTCGTGGCCATTGTGGAACCCGATGGGGCGGAACCACTGTTAGATACGATGCGGCGCCATCCACTGGGGCGCCAAGCCCAAATCATCGGCACCGTCACGTCCGAGGATCCGGGACTGGTGGTCATGCGTACGACTCTTGGCACTACGCGGATCGTGGACATGCTCGCGGGTGACCAGCTTCCTCGGATTTGTTGATGCCATGCACGAATTCGCCATCGCCAGTTCTGTACTGGACGCCGTTCGAACGGAAGCTCAGCTCCGTCCCGGCATGCGCGTTTCTAAGATCGGCGTGCGCATCGGTGACTTGGCGGGCTTGGACCCCGATGCCTTGAGTTTCTGTTTCGAGGCACTGACCAAAGAAACGGATCTCGAATCCGTGGTTCTCGAGATCGAGCGGAAGCCGCGGCGCCAGCGCTGCTCGCGATGCGCCAATGAATTTGTGGTCGTCAATTATGAGACGTCGTGCCCAGAATGCGGCGAAGTATTGACCGTTTTTCTCGGCGGCGATGAACTCGAACTCGCCTACCTCGAGATGGAGGATGTATGACCCAGATACCCCTTGAACGAAAAGTCTTGAATGAGAATGAACGGATCGCGGGCGAACTGCGAGCGCGTTTTACGCATCACGGAATTCTCTGCTTGAATCTGGTCAGTTCGCCAGGGGCGGGGAAAACGAGCCTACTGGAGCGCACCCTGGAAGCCTTTGCTCCCAGCCAGAGAGTAGCCGTGCTCACCGGCGACATTCAAACGGACAACGACGCGGTGCGTCTCGCTCGTTTTGGTTTTCCGGCCCGGCAGATAACCACGGGCGGAACCTGCCATCTCGATGCTCGCATGATCGAAAAAGCGATTGCCGACTGGAATCTCGCGGACTTGAACGTGTTGCTGATTGAAAACGTCGGCAACCTTGTCTGTCCCGCCAGCTATGACCTGGGAGAAGCGGCCAAGATTGTGGTGCTCAGCGCGACCGAAGGAGAAGACAAGCCGCTGAAGTATCCAGCCATGTTTGTTCGTTCCGAACTTCTTATTTTGAACAAGATTGACCTGCTGCCCTACGTGCCTTTCAGCATTGTGAAGGCTCGAGAGAACGCGCAAAAGGTTCATCCCGGCATGGAAATCATTGAGGTCTCCTGCTCGACGGGAGAAGGATTGCCCAAATGGCAAGGCTGGATCGATCGCAAGATCGCGTCCTCGGTAAAAACTATGTCAGCAACTTAGAGCTCTTATGGAGGTCCGGCGGCGCATCCACGTTGCAGGAATTGTGCAGGGTGTTGGATTCCGGCCCTACGTGTATCGCCTCGCGACCGAGCGGCATCTGGCCGGGCAAATCGCCAACACTTCATCCGGAGTGGTCATTGAGGTAGAGGGAGCGGCGGAAGCGGTGGAGGACTTCCTTTCATCCCTGCCTGCCCAAGCTCCGCCGTTGGCACTGGTGACTGATATCCGGGTGGTGGAAATCCAACGCACCGGCGATAGCGAATTCTGCATTCTTCCGAGTGATCCTTCAGAGTCGGTTCGAACGCTTATTTCTCCCGACGTCGCAACATGCGCGGATTGCCTCCGCGAACTATTCGATCCTGCCGACCGCCGCTATTACTATCCTTTCATTAATTGCACGAATTGCGGCCCGAGATTCTCAATTGTGAAGGGGATGCCATACGATCGTCCGCAGACCTCGATGTCTGTCTTCCCGATGTGCCCGCACTGCCTCGCTGAATATGAGGACCCGCGTAACAGGCGCTTTCATGCCCAACCCAACGCTTGCTGGCACTGCGGGCCGCGGTTGGAGTTCTGTGACTCGCGAGGGCATCCGCTCTCGGTCGAAGACCCAATCGCCTCGGCGATTGCAAGACTGCGCGCCGGCGATATCGTCGCGGTAAAAGGGCTGGGTGGTTTCCACTTGGCGGTAGATGCCACGAACGCTGCGGCGGTGGGCCGGCTCCGCGAGCGCAAGCGCCGGGTCGAAAAACCTTTCGCCGTGATGGTCTCAGATCTCGAAACGGTCTCGCGCCTTTGCATGCTTGGTGCTGAAGAACGAGCTCTACTCCGCCTGCCGCAGCGGCCCGTTGTGCTACTTCCGAGGACGAGCGAAAGCTCCCTGGCGGACAGCGTGGCTCCTTTCAACCCATACTTGGGAATCTTCCTCCCGTACACGCCCATTCATCATCTTCTTTTTAGAGACAGCGAGCTCCAAGCGCTAGTGATGACCAGCGGCAACTTAAGCGAGGAGCCGATCGCGATCGAGAACACCGAAGCGGTCGTAAGACTCGGTGACATCGCCGATTGGTTTCTGCTTCACAATCGCGAAATTCTTCTTCGGTGCGATGATTCAGTGGTTCGCCGTGCCGCTGGCTGCACGCGCCAGATCCGCCGCTCCCGCGGTTTTGTGCCCGCACCCGTGTTTTTGAAAAGAGAATTCCCGCCGACGCTCGCCGTAGGAGGAGAGCTGAAAAATACGATCTGCCTCTTACGCGGGCGAGAAGCCTACCTAAGTCAGCATATCGGCGATCTCGAAAACGTTGAGGCTTACAAGTTCTTTCAGGAAGCTGTCGACCATTTCCAAAGAATCCTCGAGATTCGGCCAAGTATTGTGGCCTACGACTTACATCCAGATTATTTTGCGACGCGCTGGGCGCGAACACAGGAGGGAGTGCGGGCCGTCGGTGTGCAGCACCATCATGCGCATATCGCCAGTTGCATGGCCGAAAATCATCTCGAAGGACGGGTCATCGGATTCGCACTGGATGGCACTGGCTATGGGACGGACGGGTGCATATGGGGCGGTGAGGTCTTGTTGGCTGACTACCTCAGTTTCGAACGCGCGGCGCACCTCGCTTATGTTCCCCTGCCTGGCGGCGCCGCAGCGATTCGTGAGCCATGGCGTATGGCCGTGAGCCACCTGTGGGCATCCTTCGGGCCCGATCTGCTTAAATTGCCCATCCCTTTCTTCCGGCAGATTCCGCAGAGAAAAGTTGTAACTGTTCTTCAAATGATCGAACGTCAGGTGAATTCTCCCCTGACTTCTAGTTGCGGACGCCTATTTGATGCTGTGGCAGCACTCATCAATCTTCGCCACGAGGTCAATTACGAAGCGCAAGCGGCTATTGAACTCGAAATGTGTCGAGATGCAGCTGCCGCGGGCCAGCCGTATCCTTTTGGGTTGAGCGAAACTGGTGAACTTTTGCAGATCGACTCGAAACCGCTATTTAGGGCCATCGTAAAAGACTTGCTTCGCGGTGCAGCCGTAGGAGAAATCAGCCAGCGTTTCCATGACGGCCTGGTTGAAGCGCTGGCAACAGTTGCGAGGATTCTACGCAAACGGACATCCCTGAACACTGTCTGTTTGAGTGGAGGGACCTTTCAGAACGGGTGTCTCACAGACGGCTTGGAGCATCAACTGCAAAGCGAAGGGTTCGAAGTCTATACGCATTCTCAAGTTCCCGCTGGAGACGGTGGAATCAGTCTCGGCCAGGCTGTTGTGGCCGCGCATCGTTTAGGCTTGGAGGATTCGTCCTTGCCATCAGCCACTGATCCGAAAGTAGTCGGCCTGAAGAATAACTAGCAACGCCTGCAACGAACTGTTCCGCTCTCCACCATCGCGCTGTCACGCTTTCCGAACGCAATCAGAGGGCTCTCAAGCAATCGAGAGAAGCAAACATTGGTCGCTCACTCGCGATGTGCGATATTGGACGCGTATCGCTATGGCTTACAATGCGGCTTCTTGCTTCAACTTGTGGCGGGCGCGAATCGTGATTCCAATATCCATAGTCGGGCGTGAACGGCATTCCGTTGCGTCATTCTCCGCAACGCTGCTGATGATTGTTGCCGGGCTTACTTTGTTTGCGGCTGGATGCGGGAAACAATCAACGATTAATCTGCCGGCTGCTAAAACTTCGGGATCACAAATTCAAATATCCACAACGGCTAATGGCACGTTAGTGGCTACTCCGACGGCTCAGTTCACCATCGCACCGAACGGTTACGTTGCTGCGAGTTTGGTCTTTGGCGATCGGAAACTATCGCTGGATGATGCGGGAAATGATTCCGGCATCCAGGTGACGGTTGCTGGAAAACGATTTGCGGATGCGGCTTTTGACGTGGCGCATCCGCAAATATCGGAGCCGCAGGGAAGGCTCGGGCCGCGAGGAAAGCGCATTCTGGTGGCGGGCAAGAATTCGGCAGGAGATCTGGAAGAGTCGCTGGCCGTTGAAGTCTATGACGACTTTCCCGGGGTGGCGTTGGTGTCGGCTTCGATTCGAAATGCGGGCAAGAGTGAAATGAAGCTTGATGCGATTGACCTGGACCGGCATCGCTTGAACGCGTCTTTGGCCGACGCTGCGGCAGCGCCTAATGAAATGTGGTCGTTTCATGGAGCGAGCATCGCTTGGGGAAAAGATAACGTCTTCGAGATCCCGAAGAAATTCGCTCAGCAAAACCAGATGGGATCGCTCGTGGAAGTGAAAGGGGATCTGGGGCGCGTGGGGGGCGGAATTCCGGTGGTTGCGTTCTGGACGAGAACTGTGGGCGAAGCGATCGGGCACGTGGAGACGCTGCCGCTGGTGCTTTCGATTCCGGTGGAGACAGAGGCCGACGGGCGCGTGGACGCGAGCGTGCATCTCACGCCGGGCACGGCCTTGCAGCCGGGCGAAATTTATTCTACTCCACAGACGTTTATTGCGGTTTATTCGGGCGATTATTACGAGCCGCTGCGAATGTATTCCGACGTGATCGATGGCGAAGGTCTGAAGAAGCCTGCGAACAATAATGAGGACTACGCGGTGAGTTGGTGCGGCTGGGCTTATCTGGCCGACGTGACGCCGGCGCAGATGCTGGGAACAATTCCCAAGCTCAAAGAAATGGGAATTCATTGGGCTACTTTGGATGACCGGTGGTTTAACAATTACGGCGATTGGCAGCCGCGCAGCGATACTTTTCCCGGCGATGAAATTCGCAAGATGGTTCGGCAATTTCACGAGCAAGGGATAAAAGTACAGCTTTGGTGGCTGCCGCTTGCGGTTGAGGACGGCGGGCCGGGATATGAATCACATTCCTACGGCGTTTCGGAGGTGGTGAAGCAGCATCCGGATTGGCTGATTCTTGATAAGAGCGGCAAGCCGGCGCGCATGACGCGGAATCTTGCCACCTTGTGCCCTGCGGTGCCGGGGGTTCAGCCGTATTACAAACAACTGACCGAGAAATTTATTCGCGACTGGGATTTTGATGGGCACAAGCTCGATAACATTTACAGCGTGCCGGCTTGCTACAACCCAAAACATCATCATAAATCGCCGTACGATTCGGTTTATGCGATGGGGGAGATTTACAAAACCATTTTCGAAACTACACGCTCGCTGAAGGCGGAAAGCGTGACGCAAAGTTGCCCGTGCGGGACTCCGCCGAGCATTGCGTGGCTGCGCTATATCGATCAGGCCGTGACTGCTGATCCAGTTGGGTCTGTGCAGGTGCGGCAACGCGTGAAGATGTACAAGGCGCTGCTTGGGCCGAATTCCGCTGTGTACGGGGATCATGTTGAGTTGACCCGCATTGCGAATCCGAACGGGGATGAGCGGGATCTTGGATCGGATTTTGCTTCTACCGTCGGAACGGGCGGAGTTGTGGGGACGAAATTCGCATGGCCGGATTATGGGCCGAAATTGAGCGATGTTTATCTCACGCCTCAGAAAGAGGAGTATTGGAAGAAGTGGATCGGCCTCTATAACGAAAAAATGCTTTCCCGCGGGACATTTCGAAATCTTTACGTGTACGGCTACGACGTGCCCGAGGGATATGCCATCGAGAAAGATGGTGCGATGTACTATGCATTTTTTGCGCCGCAATCTGCATCGGGCGGTAATCACGCTGAGGCTACAGCATGGTCTGGTGAAATCGAATTGCGGGGTTTGGCACCGGGGAAATATCACGTTGTGAATTACGTCGACGGAAAGGATCTTGGCGTCGTGACCGCGCCGGACGCGAGATTGACGGCCACCTTTGCCGACCATCTGCTGATAGCAGCCACGAAAGAGTAAGACGGATCGTTCGCTTCACTCAGGATGACAACATTCTGACTTTTTCCGCAGTCTGTGAAGTCGTGCCCTGACAAGACTTGCTGGTAATTACGCAGATTCTTCAAGTTGACTTCAGATGAGTGCGGAAAAATTGCTCGAGGCTTTTGCGGTCTTTGAAGGCTTCCGTGCCGCCTTCGCGCGTTGTGGAGAAGGCTCCGGCGATATCGGCGTATTCGAGACATTCCTGCGGAGTTGCACCCTGCAAAAAACGGTGAATGAAGCCCGCGTCGAAGCTGTCGCCTGCGCCAACAGGGTCCACTGACGACACGCGCATGCCGTTGCGCCGCCATTCGTTTGATCCCCGCCGCGCAATTGCTCCTTTTGAGCCGAGCTTCACGACTACGATGCGGCAAATTTGTGAGAGCTTGTCGATCGCTTGCTCGAAATTATCGGTGCCGGCAATCTTTTTCGCTTCGCGCTCGTTCGGAAGAAAAATATCCACGAATGGCAGGAGGCTTAGCAAGTCCTTCCCCCATTCGCCGCTCGGGTCATCGTTAGTATCGAGCGAAGTCGAGAGGCCCTTTGATTTCGCTTCGCGAAATAAATCGGCAATTCGAGGGCGGAGGGCTTTGTGCAAGAAATACGAAGAGAGGTGCAGATGCCGGGCGGCGAAAATATAATCAAGATCAAGATCGGCGTAGCTCAGTTCGAACATGGTGCCGGGATACGTCAGGATGAATCGATGTTCGGGCTGGGCGAGAATCACGGTCAGGCCTGTCGAGGTCCCGCTCGAAGCAGACACAACATGACTCAAATCGACCCCTGCCTCTACAAGCCAGGCGAAAGCCATCTTTCCCAGAGGATCGGCGCCGATTTTTGAAATCATTCCCACACGAGTGCCGAGCACCGAGAGATTGTGGGCAAAAATCGCGGACGAACTGCCCAGCGTCAGGCGGAAACCATCAATCAAAGATTCCTGTTCCGGCTTCAAGATTTTCGGCAAGCCATAAAGAATCAAATCCGGATTGATTTCGCCGACAACGCAGACATCCAGCGGCATTCTTGCGGCCTCGACTACTTCGAGTCTTCCAGCATCACGACGCGGGACAAATTCCGGGGCTCATCGGGATTCAAACCCTTGTTGATACCGGTGTAGAAGCCGAGCAGCTGGCCGGGAATTACGCTCGCGGACGCGCGGGCTGCTTCCGGGACATCGAGCGACAGCTCGACCAGGTAGTCGCCAGCGCGACGTATCGCGGAATTGCAAACATTGGAGACAATGAGTGTCGTCCCGCCCAGTTTTTTGATTTCCTCGAGTACCGCCGCCTCAGAATCGAAACCAGATTCGCTGATGATGAAGGTGATCAGCGTCTCCGGGCTGACGATTGCTTTCGGGCCGTGCCGGAACTCGAGCGTATGGAAGCTTTGCGCGAACGAACAAGACATTTCCTTCACCTTCAGCATCGATTCCTGCGCGATTCCGAAGAACGGGCCCTGGCCGAGAAAAACATAGTCCGCAAATGTGTGCGAGTCCGCTAGCGACTTTATCGTGGAGTGAATTCCGCTCAATCGTTCGGTGACCTGATCCGGAAGCGTTCGAAGCCCATCCAGGAAATCGGGGCGATCTCCTCGAATGGCCGCCAACGACTGCAAAGTGATGAGCATGGAGGTGAAGGAGCGCGTCATTACCGTGCTTTTTTCATCCGCGGCGAGCAGCTTGATGACGTGTGATGCGATTTTATCGATGGGAGTGTCTGCGCCGCAGGTAATCGCCAGAGTTCGAAGCTTGAGCCGGTCTTCCAGAAAAGCCGCGGCCTGCAACGCCTCCGAAGTGTGGCCCGAGCGGGTAATCACCACCGGTTGACACGGAACGGGAAGCAATTGCGGAAAAATCAGGATTTCGGATGCGGGGATGGCACGAGATTTTTCGCCGGTCAGAATGGACCACGCCGCGGACGCGGCCTCAGCGAGATAGAAACTCGATCCGCAGCCGATGAACACCCATTCAACATTGCGAGGCAGTTCTTCATTCAGAGATTTCAGCTCGCCGGTTTTCTCCAAGCTCTGAAGGCACGATTTCCACGTTGCCGGCTCCGAAAGAATTTCGGCGATCGTGTTTGCGCCCGGTCCCGACTTCGATTCCACCAACTGTGCCTCCATTTACGACGTGATTAGAAACGCTTAAACGGTAATGACTTTAATGCGCGCTGCGCGAAGCCCTCGCAAATACTTGGCCGCAATCTTTTTGTCCGTAATCGTGTGATGCACGGCCGACGTGGGCGCGATAAAAGAGAGGCTGCGCCGGCCGAATTTGCTGGAATCGCACACGATGATCGTGGTTTTGGCATTCTCCATCATGACGCGGTTGGCCCGCGCTTCCAGGAGATTGGGCGTCGTCAGGCCGTAGGCAACGTCGAAGCCGTCAACGGCGAGAAATAGAAGATCGGCGGTGACGTGCCGCAACGAATCTTCGGCGAGCGGCCCGACCAACGAAAACGAATTCCTTCGCAGCACGCCGCCCGTTAAGATGACCTCGACACCGGTTCCGGCCAGCTCCGCGGCGATATTCACGGCATTGGTGATGACGGTGAGGTCTCGGACGTGTTGGATGGCGCGTGCAACAGCGGTCGTGGTGGTGCCGGAATCGAGAATTACGACGTGGCCCGGGCGGACCAAGCGCGCGGCCGCTGCGGCGATTCGGAGTTTTTCGCTGCGGTGCAACTGCTCTTTTTCGCGCAGCGTGGGATCTCGAAGCGCCGATGCGTCGAGCGGGAGCGCGCCTCCGTGCGCGCGCTGGAGCCGGCCCATTTGGTGGAGCGACTCCAAATCTTTTCGAATGGTGATCAGCGAGGTGGAGAAACGCCGCGCCAGATCTTTGACCACGACCCGGCCATCGCGTTGCGTCAATTCGAGGATTTTGCGCCGCCGCTCTTCCGCCAGCATCGGTTAGGGCCCAAGTTCCGAATCCTTACTTTTTGTTACTATTTTGAACTCGGGGATGGTAGCTTGGCATAAATGGGAGGCAGGAGCAAGGATTTATGCCTGATGCGACGATCATTTGCGTGAGCGCTAACCCGGCCATGGATCGACGGCTGCGCGTGGCGCGTTTGTCGGTGGGCGAAATCAACCGCGCGGCTAGCGCACAGGGCTTTGCGGGAGGCAAGGCTGCGCACGTCGCCATGGCGGCGCACGCGATGGCGGCCAAGGCGGTGTGGATCGGATTTCTCGGCGGACCGATAGGCCAGGAATGCGCACGGCAGATGAAGGACCTCGGAATGCAAGTCGTTGCGATACCGACGGCGGCAGAGACGCGCGTGAATTTGGAAATCATCGAAGAATCGGGGAAGGTCACCGAGATTCTCGAGCCGGGCGGCAAACCGACCGCGGACGAAAGAGACGAGTTTTCACGCGTGTGTGCTGAGCGAATTCGAAACGAGCCGAAGGGCGCATTGATGGTCATTTCCGGCAGCTTGCCCGCGGGCCTTGGGCCTGAGTTTTACGTTTCGCTCATCGGAGCTGCGCGAGCGGCCGGCGCTCGAGTTTTTGTCGACACTAGCGACGACGCATTGCGCGAAGGTTCGAAGGCCAGGCCCGACTTTGTGAAGACAAATCGCGCTGAGGCAGAAGCGCTGTTGGGACAGCCGGTAAAAACCCGACACGAAGCAGTCCATGCCGCCATGGCGATCATTGAGAACGGAGCGGGAAGCGCCGCGATTACCTTGGGAGCGGAAGGATTCGTTTGGGTTGAGAGCAAGAGCGGGCCGGTGTGGACGGCGCGGCCGCCGCGGTTGGAAGTGATCTCGACGGTGGGTTGCGGCGACGCGACATTGGGAGGTTTTGCGTGCGCTGCGGCTCGAGGAATCGCCGGTGAGGAAGCGCTGCGGCTCGCTGCCGCTTGCGGTGCTGCGAATTGTCTTGCGGCTGCGCCGGGCAGGATCGATCTTGCGACCGTTGAGTCTTTGATTCCGCAAATCGAAGTGCAGAGACCCGGGCGTTAGAGAACCGTCCTGGAAAGTGTTTCGCGACTGCGTGCTTCGACGATCCTACTTTGCAGAGGGCGCGATCCCCGGAATCCAGCGGACGGCATTATCGTGAAAAATGCGGCGCAGAACCGGCGCGGGCAGGTCCAAGCCTTCGATTTTACGGCCTTTGTAGTCAAGGGTCTGGTCTGTTGCCAGAAATTTCCAATCTCTTGCGTAGGTCTCCTGCCAATCTTTTAGAGCTTCCGCCGTGGTTTCATCGCTGAGGAATTCCAGGTCGGTGCCGTATAGCACCCGGTCTTGATACTGGATCAGGAAGTTGCGCACTTTTTCCCGCGGCTCAATCATTAGATATTCCATACGCGCCGCGGTATCGACGGCGAAATTCGGATAGCGATCGAATCGCTTGGCAATTTCATCCACGTCGGTTTCCATGCTTCCGAGGTGCGCGCCGACCACGCGAAGATTGGGATTTTCAGCGAGGAGATGGTCGCGCGCCGCCAAAATCACTTCCTTGCGAGGATGATCGGGGTGGAGATACATGTACCACTGAGGATTTTCCTTGTAGTAGTCGTAATCGGGGCTGTCGGGATTTGGCGCTTGCCAGCAGGAGGTGGGCTCTGCGACGTGAGCTACCAGCGTCTTGTTTTCTGCGGCGATGGCCTTGTAGATCGGTTCGAAGACCGGATCGTCGGGCATGACGTAGGTGCCGTCCGGCTTGGTTAATTCCATGCCGATGTTTTTCCAGATTTTCACCGCTATGGCGCCATCCGCAAATTGCTGGCGAAGCAGTTTGATGGTCTTCGGCGCGAAGTCTTTTTTCTGAAAGTCGAATGGGTCGAATGTAACACACAGCTTCGCGTGGCCCTGACTGCTTTGGGCAAAGCCACTGGCGCGCGCGAGTTCCGTCGTGAGGTCGCCGTAAATGCGGTGGCGATCGGAGACGCAAATGTCGAGGAGGTGCACGTGAAGGCGGGCTAGCAGATTCGTGAAATCGGGATCGCTTCTGAACGCGTGAACGTGAGTGTCGACCGGCTCCATTGCCGCGAACGCCTGAAAGTCATCGCTGGCGTTGAGAGCTTGATCGAGAAGTGCAGCCGCTACGATCGAGGGAATCGTCGATCGGAGCACTCGGAAGGCCGTAGCCGTGACACTGGCGGCGACCAAGACGATGACGACGTTCTTCTTGAAGTCGAAATGCATATTTGCAGTCAGTGTTTGCTGCCGGGACGCGTGCGAGCCTTTGCCGGCTCATTCCCGTTCGTTTCGCTTGCTTGTTCGCGCACGTCGGCAAGAATCAACTCCACGCCGGCTTCGCGAAGCGGCGTCAGATATTGAGGATCGGTGGCCGAATCCGTGACCAGAATGTCGATATCCGTTGTGGGACCCACATAGGCAAAGCCTTGATTGCCAAATTTACTGTGATCCGCGAGAGCTATGCTGACGCGCGCTGCCTTCAGGATCATCTTCTTGATCTGGGCTTCGGCCTGGCTTGCGGTGGAAATTCCGTAGCTGGGATCGATGGCGCTTACGCCCAGCACGGCCTTATCTACGCGAATCTCGGAAAGGGCGCGCTGCGCCCAAACTCCTGATAAATAAAAAACATCCTTCTGAAGCTCGCCGCCCGTTGAAATCACCGAGACGTGTTGGCTGCGCTGAAATTGATCCACGATAGGGGGAGAATTTGTGATCACGGTGAGCCGGTTGCGATGCAGCAGGCGCCGCGCCAATTCATAAACGGTGGTGCTGCCTTCGAGAAAAACGGTTTCGCCATCCAGGATCAAACGTTCTGCTTCCCGAGCGATCGCTTGCTTTTCGGCGCGATGGCTGCGGCCGAGCGCTTCGTAGGAAGGCTGGAAATTCGTGCTCGACGTGCGAGAGACCGCGCCGCCGTGCGAACGAAGCAGCACTCCTTCTTTTTCGAGAACGGCGAGATCACGCCGGATTGTGGCCGCCGTGACGCCAAGAGTGCGAATGAGTTCGGAGGCCGTGACCGTTCGCTCGCGGGATAAAATCTCGCTGATGCGAAACCGGCGTTCTTCGGCCAAGAGGCTCATCAAACGATTCCCTTGATCATCAGCATCGCAGAGAAGGCGGATTGTGCCACAAAACGGATCAAACAGATCGCAAAAGTACAAAATACATCATTTTCGATAAAAATCGTTGACAAACGTGCAGGAGTGGACTAACTACCCAAGCGATTGGCTGCGTTTTCGTCTGGCCGGAATGGGCTGTGCAGAGCCGTCTGCCGATTTGGCGATCCGAGCCAACGCTTTGATGGGGGTCTCCGGTGAACTATTTAAGGCGCAGTCTTTCATCGCTGGGAACAGATCCGAAAGAGGGGCTGAAGCGGCCGTCGCGCGCCGCGAGGCGACGCTGGCTAATTCTCTCGTTAGTCCTGCCCTTTCTTTTTTCCTGCGCGAGCGCATGGGCGCAGAAGGACACCGGGGCGATCAGCGGAACGGTGAAGGATCCGTCGGGCAGGGTTGTCGTCGGCGCGAAAGTTCGAATCATGGATGTGGACCGCGGAAGCGAAATCAATACGGTCACGAACGGAGAGGGCGAATATACGGCCAGCCCTCTACGAGTCGGGCATTACAAGGTTTCGGTGGAAAAGACCGGATTCAAGACGGCTCTCGCCGGGCCGGTGGTGGTGGAAGTTCAAGAGCACCCCACGGTGGACGTCACGCTGCAACTGGGAGACGTGGCTGAGACTGTTTCGGTGGTTGCGCAAACGCCGCTGCTGGAGACGGAGACTTCGGACCTCGGCCAGGTGATTAGCGGTGAAAGAGCGGTCACGCTGCCGCTGAATGGCCGTAATTACGCACAGCTTGCCTTGCTGGGAGCGGGAGTTGTTCCGAGCGAGCCGGGTTCGCGCGTGGAAACCAGTTATGGATTCAGTTCGAATGGCGCGCGGGCTCTTCAGAACAATTATTTGCTCGATGGCGTGGACAATAACTCGAACCTTGGAGACGTTCTCACAGGCCAGGCGTACGTGATTCAGCCTTCCGTAGATGCGATAGAGGAATTCAAAGTACAGACCAACGCGTACAGTGCGGAATTTGGAAGAGGAAATGGCGCGATTCTCAACGCCGTCATCAAGTCCGGGACGAACAGCTTCCACGGCGATGTTTACGAGTTCTTTAGAAATAACGCGATCGACGGACGGAATGCGTTCGATACCAGCAGCCAGCCCTACCACCAGAATCAGTTTGGAGCGACGTTTGGAGGCCCGATCATCAAGGATCGAACGTTTTTCTTCGTGGACTATGAAGGCCTGCGCATCACACAGGCTCTGCCGCAGCTTTCGCTTATTCCCACGCAGGATGAAATCGGAGGCGACTTCTCGAGTTTTCTGACGAATACGCCGGTGATGTCGGTGGATACGACTGGAATGCTTACAAACAAACCCGCCGTGGATTGCAACAATCATCCCACATTCGTGGGCGAAATCTTCAATTCACGGCTGACACAAACTTCAGTTCTGAACCCGAGCCTCTTCTGCGGAGTGCCCATCGGCGTGGATGCAGCTGGGAATCCCACAAATATCTTTCCGACTGGTTCGATCGATCCACTCGCGGCGCGACTCTCGGCGCTCTTCCCTCAGCCCAATACAAACGTGAACGGAGCTAATTTCATTTCCGACCCGCGGCGCACGGCGAGCCGCAACAACTTCGATGTGCGCATCGATCATAAATTCTCGGATCACGACAGCATCTTCGGCAGGTTCAGCTACGAGGATCAACCAAGCTTCACGCCGTCGCCGTTTCAAAACGCATTGGATGGGGGCGCTTTTTCGGATGGAATAGAGGACGACTCGTTCCGCAGCGTGGCGCTGAGCGAGACGCATATTTTTACTTCCAATCTGGTGAATGAATTCCGCCTGGGATACAACCGGATCAATTCGCACCGGTTTCAACTCAACGCAACTGAAAACGTCTCGCAGGAGCTCAACTTTCCGGGAGTTCCCTTCGGCCCCGATCTCGGCGGCTTACCGCAAATCAGTATCAATGATGGCACCGTCGGCATCGGTAGCAGCGGGTTCCTTCCGGCCATCGAAAAGCAGAATAGTTACGTGCTGACGGACAATTTGACGTGGATTCATGGCCGGCACGCCTTGAAGGTCGGAACTGAAATCCGGAGAGAGCAATTCACGCTTTTCGAGCCATCGGCTCCCCGGGGGACTTTAAATTTTGCCAGCGACTTTACCGATAATCCTTCTGCGCCCACAACCGGAGGCGAGGCATTCGCCACATTCTTGCTGGGTATTACAGACGGCGCGACGATTACAAACACGCACAATGTTGACTATCACCGGCAAATCTACGCGGTGTATGCGCAGGATGATTTTCGAATGACACAGCGCCTGACACTTAATCTCGGCTTGCGATACGAGTTGTTCACGACCATCAAGGCGTCAGGGAATGAGCAGGCCACGTTTGATTTTTCGAACGACTCGCTTCTCGTGCCAAAGGGCCAAAATGCCGAACTGACGCCGTTCTTGAAGGCAAATATTCCGATCGTGAGAACCGGCAGCGCAGGTCTGATCTCTCCAGACCTGAATAATTTTGCTCCGCGGTTAGGTCTCGCGTACCAAATCACCGATAAACTCGTGCTGCGTGCGGGCTACGGCATTTTCTACGGGGGGCAGGAAAACGGGCCCTATTCCAATCCGAGTCCCGGCTTCAATCCACCGTTCTTCGTAACGCAATCGTTCAACCAGCCATGTTTCCTCTCGTCCGCAAATCCGAGCAATGTGGACTGTTCGATTCCGGGAATGAGCTTTCTCCAGCAGGGATTTCCCGCCACTTCCCTGACCGATCCCAACACTCCGATTTTATTTTCGGTTAGTCCGAAGGTGCGCACGCCGTACACGCAGCAATGGCACGTCGGATTTCAGTATGAGTTGCTCGGCCAAACTGTAGTGGAAATTTCGTATGCCGGCTCGCGCGGCTCCAACCTGTACAATTTTTACAACGGCAATCAAGCTGTGGCTGACGCCACGTTCTGCACCACTCCTCCAAACACAGCTGGAAATTGCCCCACCGATGCGCGACGCCCGGTGCAAATGTGCGACAATTCGGTATTTCCCCCAAGCTGCAACGGCGTCTTCGATACCGGAATCGACCTGCTGCGGACCGATGGCTTCTCGAGATACAATTCTCTGCAAGTTCGATTCGAGAAGAAGTTCTCTCGCGGTTTGCAATTCGAAGCTTCCTACACTTACGCTCACGCGCTGGATGACGCCTCGAGCGCCGCGTTAGGCTCGCTCAATAACGGCGATTTCCGCGATCAACGGTTCCCAGCACTGGAGTATGGCAATTCCGATTTCGATGTGCGGCACCGATTCGTTATCAGCTACATCTATCAACTGCCTTTCGGGAACGGCAAGAAATTTGGAGGCAATGCCACTGGCCTAATGAACCAGATCATCGGGAATTGGCAAATCGCGGGCATCACCTCGGCTTCGACAGGAAACTGGCTCACAGTCACGGATGCGGTCACAAACGTATCCTCAAGCGATGGCGGCGGCGGCGTTGGCTTCTTCGAAGTTCGTCCCAACGTTGTCGGCAACCCGAATGGAAAGCCGTGCTTACCCGGTACAGTCTTCAATACCTGCGCTTTTGTGGACAACACGACTCCCTTCACCTTCGGAAACGCGGGCCGGAACATCGTTCGCGGCCCGGGCTTCCAGAACTGGGACTTGTCCATCTTCAAGCTCTTCCCTGTGCGTGAACAAATGCGCGTCGAATTCCGCGCGGAATTCTTCAATATCTGGAATCACGTGAATCCAGTATTCGAACCCATAGGTCTGATCAGCGAAGAGCCTCAGCCGCTCGAGTTCGGCACTCCACAATTTGGATTTGCGCAGGGCGCACGCGACCCGCGATTTATACAATTCGCATTGAAGTTCTATTTCTAAAAAGCGCTGCGGCGCTCTCACACCATGAGCAAACCGAGCCAGGTTCGGCGGATGTCCATACGGGCGTTGCAGGCAGCAAGCCTGTTCATGCTGTTCTCACCGGTGGCGGGCGCTCAGGATGCTACGATTCGCAATTCGACTTTGGTGGTAACGGTTCGATCCGCGGATGGTTCGTATTCGATAAAAGCCGCGACGTCGCAGCAGCCCGCGATTCAAGCGGTCGTTGCCGCCGAGATCGATCGCCGCTGGGTGAAGTCCTCCGATTTCCCGGCACGCAAGGTGTCGGAATCCAAGTTCGAGGATGATCTCGGCGCGGGTCATCAAATCAGCGTCGCTGCGACGGGAATCGAAAACGGCTTTAGCCTGACGTACATCCTGCGGCTTTACGACGCGAAACCCTACGGAGAAATCGAAGTTGAAGTACGAAACGATTCGGCGAAACCGATCGAGATTCAGAGTATTCGAAGCGTCCAAGCAATTGGCAAGCGGCCGGTTTACTTGGGCGAAAAAGAAAGCTCCGACCGCGTATTGTCCGACAGTTTCAGCGAAGACTGGCCGCCGCTGCAAATCTACGATCTTGGTAAAGCGCCGCATGGGCTGCATCTCGGCGTGGGGAGCCAGCTGATTTACAACCGGGATAGCGGGCAGAGCTTGTTTTTCGGGGCGCTCAGTTCGGACCGCTTTCTCACTATCCTTCATTTGACAACCGGCGGAGACTCTACGAAGGCCGCGCAGATCGCTTCGTATACAGTCGATTCGACCGGAACGACCGAAATACAATCCACGGATGAAGAATCCGGTTTACGGGAGGCGCCGGCGGAAAATCGCATCGAGTTGAGCCTGCCGCTCGCTCCAGGCGCCACTATGAAGTCCGAACGTCTGATGTTTGCAACGGGGAACGATTACCACGCGCAACTCGAGGCCTATGGCGCGTCAATACGCGAGCTACATCACGCCCGCGCGGGTGGAGAAAATCTGCTGGGCTGGTGGAGCTGGACAGCCTTCTATTACAAGATCACGAGCGGGGACGTACTGACGAACGCCCAGTGGCTCGCTCAACACCTGAAAACGCTCGGCTATGAGTATTTCCACATCGACGAAGGCTACCAATACGCGCGGGGCGAGTATGCCACACCGGACGGAACGCGATTCCCGCACGGGATGTTCGATCTGGAGCGTGAAATTGCGCGTCTTGGACTGAAGCCCGGAATTTGGACCGCGCCCTTTGAAGTCACGGATCGTACGTGGATCTACGAGAATCACAAAGATTGGCTGGTGCACAACGCGCGCGGTGAACCGATTGGCGTGGGAGAAGTAGACGAGGAAATTCCGGACCATCTCTTCGTGCTCGACGCCACAAACCCCGGCGCTCAGGATTATTTGCGTCAAACGTATCGAACGCTGGTGCGAGATTGGGGCGTCCGTTACATCAAGCTCGACTTCATGGATACAACCGCCATTGAAGGCTACTACTACCGGCCGCATACGACGGCGCTCGAGGCGCAAAGAATCGGGCTCGAGGTGGTTCGTAAAGCCGTGGGCGAGGACGTGCTGCTCGATAAAGATGGCAGCCCGATGTTAAACGTGGTGGGGATTGTGAATGAAGGGCGCGTCTCTACGGACACCGGCCACTCATTCAGCCACAGCCAGATTGCTGCGCCTGCAATTTTTGCGCGTTACTACATGAATCGAACTTTTTTTATCAATGATCCGGATGCGTTTACGGTCTCGAAACAAGTTCTCGACGAACATCCGAACGCCGCGGCGCTCACTCTCAACGAAGCGCAAGTTTCTATCGCGCTCTCCGCGCTTTCGGGAGGAATGTATGAAATCGGGGATGATCTTCCGACGCTGGGCGCCGATGTGGACCGGGTCGCTTTGGCTGAAAACGGCGATTTCCTGCAAATCGCAAAACTCGGCCGCGCTGCTGTGCCCGTCGATCTTCTGAGCTATCGCGCGGAAGATCAGCAGCCGAGCGTGCTGCTTTTGAATGAGGACAAACGCCAAGCCATTCTGGCGGTATTCAATTGGACCGACCAACCGCGCACTCACAGCTTCATTCTTTCGGAATTGAAATTCAGCGCCGGGCATCCATACGAGTTGTACGACGTGCTGAATGGAAATCAGCGCATCGCTTTGGAAAGTGAAACTCTTCGCCTTGCTGACCAGCCAAGCCGCTCCGTACGACTGATCAAAATCATCGATGCATCGATACCTGCGGCAGCGCCATCCATCGCCTTGAATTCTCCGGCGCAGGCCAAAATTGGAGAAACGATCACTTTTTCTGCGCGCGCAGCGGATGATGGAACTCCGGCGACCGAGTATCTTTGGGATTTCGGCGACGGAGTCACCACTCGCGGAAGCCGCGTTGCGCATGCGTACACGCGCGAAGGCACCTATACGGTGCACTTGCGAGCGGAAGGCGTGGACGGAATCGCCGCGGAGAGAAGCGTTTCTCTCGCAGTTAGCGGCGAGACGCAGATGGCGCCGCCGCGCCGCTATGAGAATGGGAATAATTGAAATGTGGATTCTAGGAATTCTGGATTCGGGTAGCGAAAGGCAAATTCTGTGAGTGATTGTGGGAAGAAAATCCGGCTGAACCGAATCGTCCGGCCTGGCCGGAAATCATTGGTTGTGGCCTTCGATCACGCGCTGGTCCTCGGCCCGATTTCGGGTACTGAATATCCTGCCGATCAAATCAGACGCTTCACGGACGCCGGAGTTGATGCAATTTTGCTAAACCTTGGCCTCATGCGAGGGTGCATCGATTCACTGCTGGGTGGATCGATGCCCGGAATTATCGCGCGAATTGACTGGACCACGCTGTGGGGCATGCCGGGCGGCGACGCAACCGGCGAACTGCGAAGCTGCCTGGTGGCGCGGCCGGAAGATGCCATGCGCAATGGCGCGGACGCAGTGCTGACGTACCTTGCCGTCGGCACCGGCGATTCCGATTTCGAATCGAAAGAAGTGGCGCGCAACGCGGAAGTGGCGCGCGAGTGCGAGCGCATCGGCATGCCGTTGATCATTGAAACGCTGGCGCGCGGCAAGAACGTCAAGAATCCTGCCGATCCTAAATGGCTGAAGCTGCACACAAGAATGGCCGCGGAGTTGGGCGCCGACCTGGTCAAAACGGATTATGCCGGCGATCCCGCAATTATGCGCGACGTCGTCGAGAATTGCCCCATTCCGATTCTGGTTCTCGGCGGAAGCCGCTATTCGTCGGATGCGGAAGCGCTCGCGTTGATTCATGGCGTGGCGGCGGCGGGCGCAGCGGGCGTGTTCTTCGGGCGGAATGTATTTCAGGCCGACGACATGGATGCCTTCTTACAAAATGCCCGCGCAGCTCTGAATGAAAGAGAAACATTCCCTGCCCGGCGCTGAAATAGAAAATCGCGCGGGCCGGGCTACGTCCGCGTAAGATTGGCAGTCGCGTTTGGAAATTCTTCTGATCGCGTTGCATGAGCCTCCTCGCCATCGACATCGGATCAAGCCAGTGCAAAGCAATTGCATTTGCCGCTTCGGGAGCAGTGATTGCGCGTAGCGTGTGCTCCTATTCTCCTGATTTCCCGCAGCGGGCCTTTGCGGAAATGGATCCCGCCAAATTCTGGCGCGCCGTCTGTAAGACTTCTCGCGAGGTGACGCGCGGGCTGGCACACGACCCAGTGCAGGCTCTCTGCCTCAGTTCTCATGGCGAAACTTTCATTCCGGTGAACGCAACCGGAAAGTCCGTTGGCCCCGCAATTTTGAATATCGATAATCGCGCCACCGCCGAAGCGAATTGGTGCGAGAGCACACTTGGAGCGCGCCGAATTTTTGGAATCACCGGACTTGTTGCTCACCCGATGTACCCGATACCCAAAATTCTCTGGCTCCGCCGGCACCAGCCAGAGCTGTATTCGCAAGCCGATCGCTTCCTCAGCGTGACGGATTTCATCCACGCCAGGCTTGAGCTTCCGCCTTACGTCGGATATTCACTGGCTTCGCGATTCCTCGCGTTTGATGTGACGGGAAATCGCTGGTCTGATGACATTTTGAATGCGATGGAATTAACGGAACGCCAACTTCCGCTGCCAGTTCCGGCGGGAACAATCGCCGGAAAGCTGAACTCCGAGGCCGCGGGCGCGCTTGGTGTGGGTAGTGGGACGCCCGTCGTTGTGGGCGGCCACGATCAGGCGTGCGGAGCTCTGGGCGTGGGCGTGATTGAATCCGGGCGCGTTTCGGATTCGATGGGGACCTACGAATGTCTCGTGGCAGCATCCGATGAACTGAATCTCGGCGACGAATCCTTCGCGGCGCGCTTGAACTCGTACTGCCACGTTGTTCCTGGAAAATTTCTGACGCTCGCCTATTTTCCATCGGGGATCATGGTGCAATGGTTCCGAGATCTGATCTACGGCCACAGCACTCAGCCGGGAGACTCGAAGATCGAAGCGAACGAGCCGGACCAATATTCGCAGTTAGAAGCGGAGTGCTCGGGCGGCCCAACCGGTCTCTGCGTCACTCCGCACCTGATCGGAACCTGCAATCCGGATTTTGATCCACGCGCGCGGGCGACGATTTTTGGTTTGGCCTCGAATAGCAACCGATCCCAGATCTATCAAGGCATCCTCGAGGGAATCGCCTGCGAACTCGCGCAGATCACCGAAATCCTGGCAAACGTAAACGGCGAATTCAGGGATCTTTACGTCACCGGCGGCGGGGCGCGTTCGCCGCTGGGGCTGAAACTGCGAGCCGCCATAACCGGACGCCGCTTGCACGTGATGCAATGCGATGAAGCTGTATGCCAGGGCGCCGCGATCCTGGCCGGCGTGGCTGCCGGCACATACGATCGAATCGCGGATGCCGTGGAACTCGTCGTGCGCGAAAAAGAAGTCATCGAGCCTGACGCTCATCTGGCAGCGTCGTATGCCGGTCAATTGAAACAGTATCAGCGGCTATGCGCCGCACTGAAAGAGCTTCGCAATGCAAATTCCTGCACCCAATCGGAGGCGGAGAAACAGTGATTCAGCCAACTGTGGGATTCATCGTTTACGGGGTTCACAAAGACGGCTTGAAAGATCCGATGGGAACGCCGTTTATCGATGCGGCCATCGTTCGCCGCTCGAAGAAAGCGCTATCCGCGGCGGGATTAAAGATCGTCGAACACGATGTGATCGTCGCGAGCAAAGATGAAGCCAAAGCCGCGTTGAAAGCCATGAAGTCCAACGATGCCGTGGACGCGGTGATCCTGTTTTCCGGGACCTGGGTTTGGGCAGCGCATCTCGTTGCGGCGATTCGCGACTTTGCCGCGACCGGCAAGGCGGTTTTGCTGTGGACTCACAACGGCTCGCAGGGCTGGCGGCCCGTGGGTGGGCTTGTGATGCATGGCGGACTGCTGGAAATCGGCGTGGCGCATAAATTTGTTTATGGCAGCGCCGAGGATCGCGGGGCTCTCGAAAGTATCGTCAGCTATGTGCGCGCGGCGCATCTGAAGAATCTGCTCAATATGTCCACTGTCGGCGCGTTTGGCGGGCGCGGCATGGGCCAGACTTGCGGTGCCGCCGACCCATCGCAATGGATGCGCATGTTCGGCGTGGACATCGATTCGCGGGATACAACACAGCTCATTCACGCGGCAGAGCGCATCTCTCCTCAGAGAATTGCTAGACTCCAGCTGCGGCTCGAGAAGCTGTTCGGCGCCGCACCGGAAAAAACCATCGTCAACGAGAAATCGATGCGGCTATATCTTGCGCTCAAAGAACTAGTCGAAGCGGAGAAGTTCGATTTCTACACTATCCAATCGTTTCCCGGGCTCGGCGATGATTACGCGGCAACGTGTTTCGCGCAGAGCATGATGCTCGAAGACGGCCACGGCACCTCGACGCTCGGCGATCTGAATACCGCGCTCACCGTGTTTCTCCTGACCAAGCTAAGCAAAGAGCGCGTCTATTATGGGGATCTCCAGCACATCGACAAAAAGACCAAAGAAATAAAAATCATCGGCGACGGCGCCTGTCCTCCATCGCTGGCGGGCAAACTAGGTTCAGCAGGATTTGCCACGCACGGAATCCCGACGGAAGGCAAAGCCGGCGGCGTTTCCGTGAAGCTGATCTGCAAAGTGGGCGAAGGCGTTCTGGCTCGCCTGGGTCGCGTGAATGGAATATTTCAAATGGCCATCGCGCGCTGCAGCATTTTTGAGCCGCCCGCCGGCCAGATCGATCGCCGTCTGAAAGAGTGTGGAATTCCCTTCTGGCCGCACGGATTCGTCACCGCGCATTGCGACATAGATGCACTAATTCAAAATTGGACCAACGAATATGCCTGCCTCGGCTACGGGACGGACCTCTATTCTGCGTTGCGCGATTTTTGCGAATTGACCGGCATCAAACCAATCTTGCTGTGACGGGATAGCGAAACCTCGCTCGATCTTGCGGGTTTTTCGCGAAACCAAAGCGCAAATGGTGTGCGATCCTATCGTTGCTTGTAAATCAGCTTTTTCAACGCCTCCTGATCCGGCGCCAAAAGCTCGGCGATCCGCTGATGATCGACGTCGGCGACGATAATTTGGCCGACCTCGGTGTTGACCTGGCGAAAAATGCCGTGAGACTTCATCTTTGCGGCCTGGTACTGATTGTCCTCAGTGGGAGTGACGTAGTGCACCGAGTCGGCCTTGAAGCGATGCACCAGGAAGAGGTGAACGAGGGTCATCAGGCGCTTCCTGCGCAGCGATTCTGCAAAGGTGTTCTGGTCGCGCACCGAGAGGATGCTGCGGCCGTGCCGGTCGTGAATGGGGGCGAAGACGACGTTGGCCACCTTCTCCTCGCCCTTGTCGTAAACTCCGAGCTCGAGCAGCTCCGAACCGGCGCGGTGCGGCCGCAACTGGACGTGCAGCGCGCCGGGAAGCTCGTAATGCCGCGTCCATATTGCGAGCCATTCTTCGAGCAGCTTCTTGGGAACTTCGGTCTGTACCAAGTGCTGGTGCTGCGTCGAGCCTTTGCCCATCGCCATGGTCGTCGCGGTGCGGCCCGATGTGGCGACCAGCGCGGCGTCGGCGCGCGGTCCGCCGACGAGCGTCTGCGGCGTGCGGTACGGCGACTCGACCATACGGAGTTTTCGTTGCAGGCGCGCGAGCGAGAGCATGCCGTCCTGCTTGAGCGCGGTGGCGAATTCTTCGGCGGCGAGCCCGTCGATCTGATGACCGCCGTAGGTGATGAAATTGAAGACGAAGCCCAGCTTGCCGAGTTCCTCGGGAAAACGGCGCATTTCCTCTTCGCTCATGCCGGTGGTGTCCCAACTAAACGACGGCGAGAGATTGTAGGCGAGCATCTTGTCAGGGAATTCGGCGTGGATGGCCTCGGCGAATTCGCGGGCGTCGGCAAGGTCGGCGGTTTTGGTCTCCATCCACAGCAGGTCGGCGAAGGGCGCCGCTGCCAACGACTTCGCGATGGCATACGCAATTCCGCCGCGCACCTGGTAGTAGCCTTCGGGCGTTTTCGACGCCTCGCAGTCCCACTCGACTTCGGTGCCAAGCTCGCGCATCTTCTCGCGGGCGGCATAGAGCGAAGCGCGCGCGGCGAAGCGCCGCCATTGGTCGGCGCTCATCTCGAGCTGCTCGCCCTCGCTCTTGCGGAACTCGAGCACTTCGGCGACGGCCTCTCCGAAGGTCCTGAGGCGGGCCTCATCCTCCCAAGCGTCGAGGAAACGCGCGGCGATGCGGTCGAACATGGCGTCGATCGAGGACTCTTTTCCTGCAAGCAACGACGCCGCCGCCTCAGCAGCGTGCGCCAATACTCCCTTCTTCTCGAGCCACTCGCGCGCGACGGCGTGCTCTCCGGGCGCGATGGCATAGAGAAGATGTCCGTTGAGCTCGGTGACTCCCAACTCGTAGAAATGCTGGATCAGCGCCAAGAAGCAGGGCTTGTACGCGGGGACGTCGGGATTCGTCGCGCCGAGCAAGAAGGGTTGATCGCGCTCGTCGCCGCGACCGTCGATCAGGTTGGCGGCTTCGGCATCGGTGCGCGCGACGATCAGGCCCGGAACGCCCATGACGTCGAGCTGAAAGCGCGCCGCGTTCAGCCGCTTGTTCTGCTCGTCCTGTGCCACAAGCACTTTGCCGCCTTGATGGCCGCACTTCTTGGTGCCCGGGCGCTGGTCCTCGATGTGGTAGCCCGGCACGCCGACCTCTACGAAGCGACGGATGAGATTGCGAACGTGCGGGTCTCCGCCGTGGCCGGTGTCGGCATCGGCGATGATGAACGGCCGGAAATCATGAGCGGGCGACGCGGCGCGCTGCGCCTCGGTCATCCGCGAACGCAGATATTGCTGATTGCGATCCGCGGTGAGCAGGGCGCGCACGAGCGTGGCCGCTTCGTCGGGCACCTGGCTGAGCGGATAGCTGGCGAGATCTGGTCCGGGCTCCTCGCTCGTGCCGCCTTTGGCGGAGGTCGCCCAGCCGCCGAGATAGATTCCTTCGATGCCCATCCGCTTCATCGTTACCGCTTGCCCCGGCGAGTACGGACCGAAGGTAGTGATGGACTTGTGCTCCGTGAAGAGCTGCCGCAAGCGATCATGGAATGCTGCCGCGGCCTCGCGCGCCACGGCGTAGTCGGTGGCGATGCTGCCGCGCTGCTCGACCACTTGCCGAGCAGTGTAGAGACGCACGATGCCCGCGAATCTCGGGCTGTCGAACCACTTCTGCGTCGCGGCGATTTCCTGCTCGAACGATCTCATGATGGCGCTCCTTGGCTAAGGCGACTGAAGTCGAGGTTCTCGGTGATGCGCGTTCCATCCCTTTCGAAAGCCTCGATGTAAGTCTTAATGCGGGACTTGGCGATGGTCAGGTCGTAGTTAGCGAGGTTGAGGTTCAACAGGTCGATGTACCAGGGAAGCTTGATGCCATTGCTGACATAGTTCGCGACGATTTCCCGCGCGATGGGAAGAGTGGTAGCCTTCGAGTCGTCGTGCACGTCGCGGTCGCGGGCGCGGAGCAGCTTCTCGTACTCTTCGCCGAGCAACCGCGCGAAGAACGTCGCGTTGAAGGCATCGCCGGCCCGCGCGCCGGTCGCGGCGTCGTCATCTGTGAGCCGCGCACCCTTGTGCAGCCACTCCCAGAGAATGCTGACACGGATCTCTCCGGTCGCCATGTCTTCCATCAAGTAGAGCTCGTTGTCGTTGCCGAAAAAATCCGCCGGCTTGAGCGCCGCGGCCTGGAAACCCTGCTCGAAGGCGTTGCCGTACTGCACGGCGACGCTCAGCAAATCTCGCGCGCCGCGAACGGTGCGCGGCGCCGGCTCGAGCAGCACCAGCCCATCAGCGTCCTCTTGCGTGTAAGTGAGCGGCGTGAACTTGCGCCCGAGCTGGTTGTCGGCGCCGGCCTCCTCCCACACCGGCCGCACGATGTGCACCATCTTCCAGTGCGCTACCCACTTGCCGCTGGCCCCCGCGAGCATCTCGCGCTGGCCGCCGGCCGTTGCTCTGCGCATTCCTGCGGCCACGCCAGCCTCGGAGCCGACCGGGATATTCGGTTCCATGCCGCCCTGCCAGAGAGCGCAGCGGCCGTTGCGGTCGGGAGTGTTCACCGCGCGTCGCACGCGATCCTCGTAATTGCGCATGTAGCCGTAGGTCATGCCGATGGCATCAATATTCGGATTGAGAAAGCTCGGGTCCCACGCCATCGCGTCGGCGACGCTGTTGATGTAATCCCATCGCCCAGTGTTGAAGCCCACGAAGTGGCGGCCGAGCGCGGCGCGGATCTCCATCAACTGAAAGGTCGCCTCGATCTGCTCGACGAGGACGTACACCTTGATCGTGCCCACCGGCAAGCCAAGGTGCTGCTCGAGCGCGGCAAGCAAATCGTTCCACAACGCCGCCTCTTCGGCAGTCTGGATCTTCGGCAAGTAAAGGACGATCGACGCCCCCGAGTCGCGCAGCCGCTGCTGATTGTTAACCACGTAGAGCGCGAGGTCCACGATCGAAGCGGAGAAGCCGGTGCCGTCCAGCTCGCGCACGTGGCGGTCATCGAGGTGCAGCCCGCGTGCGCGGAAAATCTTGGTGGTGAATTTAAGTTGCTGGCGCCAGTCGGCGATGATCGTTCGCCCGAAAAAGCCCTGCGCCCATTTGTTCATCTCCGCGGCGACTTCTGCGGCGACGCGCAGGAAACGTGCGTCGCTATCGATCGCGAGGCGCAGGTTGCGCTGGTTTTCAAGCGACATGGTATCGACCTGCCCGAGCGCATCCTCGCCGTCGAACATCCAGCCGTCGGCGCCCGAGAGCAGCGCATACGCGACGTTGCGCAGGCCGCTCTCGAGGCTCGCCCTCGGCTTGGTGGCAGGCCCGGTGCCTTGAATCCACTGGCGCTTCAGATCGGCCGGGATCTCGCTCCCTTCGAATTTTCCGTCTCGCGCATCCTGAACGCGGATACCCGTGCGCGGTATCAGCGCCTGCGGATCGAGGAAAGCGATGCGTTGCCGCTCGCGCTGCCGGGTCAAGCGCCGCGCGATGCGCTTCGCCATCAACTCGCGCCGCTCGCGGTTCAGCGACGCCAGCGCCTCCATCGCCTGCATCGCCGCTGCGGTATACACCTCGGGGTAAGCCGGGACCACGCCCTCGCGGTAATCAAGTCTTCGAGTCATCTGCTTCTAGTGCCCCAAAACTTTTGCTATCGAGGGATTCTTGAAAGAACAGACAATGTTTAGCACGCGATCAAACTGTTTGCCAGGGTCCGCCGCACCATTACTGCATACAGATCCCGCGTCAGATGCCCCTGCGCTAGTAGCAGGCAGCCGCTGTAGTAAACTAGAGCGGAAAAAATCACTTGCCAACGTGGGACGGCAAGCTCGGATCGCCAGCAGCGCGTCAGGATCTCGAAGTCCCAGGTTTACGTCTGCCGATTCATCAGTGCTTTGAAACGAGGAAGCTCCCTTATCGCGTTCAGGTCCGGGTCGTGCAGCGCCCAACTCTTGTACCACGAGGCGTGGGCCATCGCTTTCTCGAGACAATCTACGGACTCGTCCAACTGACCGAGAAGAGAATAGACACAGGCAACGTTATAGAGAATTCCGCAGTCCTCGGGATCAATTCCAAGCGCGCGCTTGGCCCAGTCGAGGCCACGCGCCCGTTCGCCGATGTGACACAAATTCGAAGCGCCGAGATAGAGCGCGCGGGCGTCATCCGGATGCACTTCGAGGTGCTTTTCGGCCGTCCTCACCGCGCGGACGTGCGCCGCCTGCGCTTCCGCGACTCGACCCAATCCATTGAACGTCATCGCCAACATGCTGGGAGCCTGGTAATCCTCGGGCTTCACTTCCGAGGCCTTCTGGAACAATTCGCCCGCTTTCTCAAGCTTGCCTTGTTGGAAGCAGGCGCGTGCATAGAAGTAGTAGGCTTCAAAAAGCTTTGCATCGAGGCGAATCGCGGTCTCGAATTCTGTTTCCGCCTCGTCGTACCGCTTGCTCAAAGAGATGGCCAGTCCGCGTGCCACATGCGCCTCGGCGAGGCCGGGGTCGAGCACCAGGGCTTTGCGGCTGGCATCCTCGGCGGCTTCGATGTTTGACTTGTTCGCATCCCAATACATGTATAGATACGAATAGCAGTCTGCGATTCCGGCGTATGCCTGCGCGTACGAAGGATCGATTTCGATCGCGCGGGTGAACATCTGCCGTGCGAAGTCGTAGCCCCGCCGGCGAAACTGATAGAAGAATTGCCGCCCGCGCAAATAGTAGTCGTAGGCCTTCACGTCGGCGGTGGGCGCCTTGGCGATCGCCTGCTTCTCGGTTTCGGTCAACTTCACTTTCAGCGCTCCGGCGATGCTCTGCGCGATTTCGTCCTGAATGGCGAAGACATCTTCGATTTGGCGATCGTAGCGTTCCGCCCACACGGAATGACGCGTCCGCGTGTCCACCAATTGCGCGGTGATGCGCAGCCGGTTCCCAGCACGCCGGATACTGCCTTCGAGCACGTACGCGGCATTCAGTTGCTGGCCGACCTGGGGCGCGGCAGCGCCTTTGTCGCGAAACGCCAGGACTTCGGAGCGCGAGAAAACCTGAAGGCTGTTGATTTTGGCGAGCTCGGTGATGATGTCCTCGGTCATTCCGTCGCGGAAATATTCATCTTCCTTCGCTGCGCTGGAGTTTTCGAAGTAAAGCACCGCAACCGATTTTTGCGCCGGTGCCGGGGCGGAAGCCGCAGATGCGGTTCGCCCCGAATCGAGTTCGCGTTTCAGAGTTTGCAAGTCGGCGCGCAGCTTCCCAGCGTCCTGGTAGCGCGCAGCGGGATCTTTCTCGAGCGACCGGGCGATAATTTCTGCGAGCGGCAAAGGCAGCTTGGGATTCACCGATCTCGCCGGGATGGGCGGACGGTTCAGGATGGCGTCGAAAATCTCGGCTGCGGTTCCTCCGGCGAATGCCGGCTGCCCTGTCGCCATTTCGTAGAGCACGGCCCCGAACGAAAATATATCCGTGCGCGCATCGAGCTCTCTTCCGCGTGCCTGTTCGGGCGACATGTACGCAATCGTGCCGAGGGTCGAACCCGGGCTGGTGAGGTGCTCATCGGACAGTAGCGGCGCCGTGTCCTGTGACATCAGCATGGACTTGGATGACCCAGGAGCGAGCGTCTTCGCCAATCCGAAATCGAGAATCTTCGCTTGCATGCGCTGAGTGACAAAGAGATTCGCCGGCTTGATGTCGCGGTGAACGATTCCCTTTTCGTGCGCGGCGCCCAGCGCGTCGGCAATCTGGATGGCCAGATCGAGCATTTCGTCGGTCGGCATGGGCCGGCTGGCCAAACGGTGCTTCAGCGTTTGGCCAGCAAGATACTCCATGGCGATGAACAGCCGGCCGCCGTCCTCGCTGATTTCATAAATCGTGCAAATATTTGGATGGTTCAGCGCCGAGGCCGCGCGCGCTTCGCGCCGGAATCGTTCCAGGGCGATAGGATCTTTTGCAACTTCTCCGGGAAGGAACTTCAGCGCTACAGGCCGGTCGAGATTCACATCTTCGGCTTTGAAGACCACACCCATCCCTCCGCCGCCGAGTTTTTCCAGGATGCGAAAATGTGAAATCGTCTGGCCGATCATTTCTGAAGACACCGCCTCTGGGCGCGAATCTTATGCTGCGCCTCTGGCCAAGTCAACGCGCCGCCGAGGCAATAAAAATTGCGCCTAGCTCTTTCGCTGGTGTTCTTTGATGAGACGCTGGAATTCGGGATCGTCGTGGAGAGAGGCGAGGTCCTTGTCTCGAGCAGCCCATTCGAGATTTCTGTATCCAGCCTCGATCGCCCACCGGAAGGTGGCGAGCGCTTCCTGCTTCATATTCAGAACGCCGTAGGTGCACGCCGCGTTATAAAGCGTCAGGGAGTCCCATGGGCGCGCAGTGACGGCTTTTTCAGTTTCCGCTACCGCCTCGCGGTTTTTGCCCGCCCGCGCATAATTCACCGCCAACAGGCCCCGCGCGCGCGTGTCCTCCGGCGCAATCTCCAGCCGGTGCTCGAGGGCCGCAATCAGCTTATCCGCGAGATTCCTGGCAGCCTCATGCTTTCCCATGGCTCTAAGCGCATTGCCATAGGGAGGGTAAACGTTGTAGTCATCGCCGGCTGCGGCCACGGCACGATCCATCACCTCGGCAGCCTCTTGCCACCGGTCGGATTTGAATAGTGCTTGCCCGAGAATAACGTAGGCGTTCTCGCAATCGGCCTTGAGTTGAATCGCCTTGCGAGCCAATTGAACGGCCTGGTCGAATTCCTGTTGGGCGCAGTGCATGCGAGCACGCGCGGAGAGCGCCTCGGGAAGATCAGGTTGCAACTTCGAAGCTCGCTCGGCGGCCTCGAGGCCCTTGGTAATCCACTGTTTGTCGCCGCCGTGATATTCCACGAGCCCTCCGCAGACTTGCGCGATACCCGCATAGGCCAGCGCAAAATTCGGATCCAGGCGGATGGCGTGCTCGTACATCTGCATCGCAAACTCGAGATTCGCCATGCGCGCATAGTTTCTTCCGCGCAGCAAATAGTCGTACGCTTCGGCATTCTCAGTGGGCTTCTTGGCGATGATTTGCTCTTCCTGCGGCGTCAGCGTGATGCGCAGGGCCTGCGCGATGCTCCGCGCAATTTCTTCCTGCACTTCGAAGACATCTTTCAGTTCGCGGTCGAAGCGCTCGGCCCACACCGGAAAATCGCGGCTGGCATCCACAAGCTGCGCGTTGATGCGCAGACGATTGCCGGCGCGGCGCAGAGTTCCGCCGAGGACGAAGTCGGCGTTCAGCCGCGCGCCGATTTCCGGAGCGGTCAATGCGGTGTCACGGAACGGAAGCACGGTCGCGCGCGGGAAGACGTGCAGGCCTTTGATCTTCAGCAACTCTGTGACGATGTCTTCCGATATGCCGTCGCGGAAGTATTCATCCTCCTTCGCGCCG
Source organism: uncultured Acidobacteriota bacterium (assembly GCA_963841235.1). Taxonomy (GTDB): domain Bacteria; phylum Acidobacteriota; class Terriglobia; order Acidiferrales; family UBA7541; genus Palsa-147. The sequence goes on from CAWJBU010000013.1 coordinate 231,914, forward strand.
CTGAGGTTTTCGAAATAAAGTACAGCAAGAGACTTCGTGGTCCGCGCGGCAGCCACCGCCGCGGTCGCTGTGGGCGTGCGGCCGGACTCGGAATCGCGCTTGAGCCGCTGCAAATCGGCGCGCATCTCCGCAGCTTTTTGATAGCGCAGCCGCGCATCTTTCTCGAGCGCACGGTTGATGATGCGGTCAAGCTCCGGGGGCAAGATGGGATTCAAGCGCAGCGGCGCGATGGGATTGCGATTGAGAATCGCCTCGAAGATCACCGCGGGTGTATTGCCGCTGAATGGCGGGCGGCCGGTGGCCATTTCATACAGGACCACGCCGAAAGAAAACAGATCGCTGCGCACGTCGAGATCTTCGCCGCGCGCCTGCTCGGGCGACATATAAGCGACGGTGCCCATCGCAGTGCCCGGACCCGTGAAATTTTCACCGCCAATGCCCGCTGTGGGCGCGGCGGACCCGCTCAACGCTTCGCCTTTGCCGGGCTGCCAATTGGCGGGCTTGGCGAGACCAAAATCCAGAATCTTGGCTCGCCCCTGTGACAGGAAAATGTTTGAGGGCTTGATGTCGCGGTGCACGATGCCCTTCGCGTGAGCAGCCTCGAGAGCGCCGGCCACCTGCACACCGACGTCCAGCAATTCGTCCACCGGCATCGGCTTACCATCGATGCGATGCCCCAGCGTTTGACCTTCGAGCAACTCCATGACGATGAACGAACGCCCGTCCTGCTCGTCAATCTCATGAATGGTGCAGATGTTGGGATGATTCAGCGCGGAAGCGGCGCGGGCTTCGCGCTGAAATCTCTCGAGAGCCCGGGGGTCCTTGGCCAATTCATCCGGAAGGAACTTCAGGGCGACATTGCGGCCGAGGCGCAGATCCTCGGCCTTATAGACCACACCCATCCCGCCGCCGCCGAGCTTCTCGACAATGCGGTAATGCGAGATGGTCTGGCCAATCATGGTGCGGAAGCCGCGCTAAGCGACGCATGTTAGGCCGCCAATGCGGCCAAGTCAAATGGGGAGGGACTCCGCCAAGTCAGGCCCTGTTAGCTGACCAAATTATTTGACCATGGTAATGTAACTTGGTCTGTTAGAAAATCACGCAATGCAAACCAAGAAGAAATCGATCCACCGCATCGCCATCTCCCAGTTCAAGGCTAAGTGCCTGGCGTTGCTCGAAGAAGTGCAAAAAACAAAGATCCCGCTGCGAGTGACGAGACGCGGCAAAGCGATCGCGGACGTGATTCCGGCGGCCCCAGAAACTGAGGAGCGGGACTGGTTAGGCTCGATGTCCGGCAGTATCGAGATCACGGGCGATACCGTTTCTCCCGTGATCGAAATTCACGACATTGAGGCGCTGAAGAGTTGAAACTTTTGTTGGATACAAGCCCGCGCAAGATGCGAAGAGTTGACCTGTGCCGCAGGGAGCCGCTTGTGTTTTTCTTGGACACAAGATGAATCTGCCAGGCCTGTCCTCGCGCTCTTGCATGTATCCTGTTTACAGGCCTGATGCGGACCGGGGTGTCCCTTTCCAATCCCAAGACGGCGTACCCCCGATTGCGCCTGCGCTGATTCATGATCGCCCAGAAGCCACGATTTACGGTCTTGGTGGTTGACGATTCGCCGGTCGCGCGAAAGCTGGTGAAGAATGCTCTCCCGCCGGATGAATACGAGATTCTCCTCGTGGAGACGGGCCAGGAAGCCTTGGAGGTGTTCGAAAAGCGTCGCCCGGGATTGGTGATCACCGACTGGCTGATGCCCGATTTGAGTGGCATCGAGCTGTGCGAGCGCCTCCGCAGCGGGTTTGCGAATAGCTTCACGTATATCATCTTGCTCACCAGCGTCACCGAGAAATGCGAGGTCGTGAAAGGGCTACAAGCCGGTGCCGACGAATACCTCACCAAGCCATTTCATGCCGAGGAACTCGCCGCGCGCGTCGCCGTCGGCCGGAAGATCGCCGGGCTTCAGCTCGAGATCGAGGCCAAGAATCGGCAGCTCGAGCAGCTCGCACTCACCGATTCTCTCACCGACTTGCCCAACCGCCGGGGAATTGAACAGTGGGCCACGCGCGAACTGAGCGGCGCGATGCGGCACTCCTTTTCGTTCTGGGTCGTCATGGCCGACCTGGACAATTTCAAATCCGTCAACGATACGTACGGGCACGAAGCTGGCGACGGCGTTCTAAAGACGTTTGCGGAAATCCTGCAGACGAATTCGCGGCAGTGCGATATATGCGGCCGCATCGGTGGCGACGAATTCCTTGTCGTCATCACCCACTCGGAGCGGGAAGGCGTCGAGGCGGTCGTCGGCCGGATTCGCGAACAGATAGAGGCTTTGAATTTTACGTTTGGCGGACGCCCCGCCAAGGTAACCGCCAGTTTCGGGATTGCCGACCTGCAACGCGGAGTGCAGATGAATTTCGATCGCCTGGTGGCCCAAGCCGACAAGGCGCTCTATTCCGCGAAGCGTCACGGCCGCAACCGCATCGAGCTTACCGCCGTCGGAGTCCGATAATACGATCCCTCAGGATCCCTGAATTCGGAACCGAGCGGCGGCGACACCGTTCCTGTTTGTCTCGCCCATTCTTCGCGCCGTCATCCTTATCACCGCGCTTTGCCTTCGCTGTCGCAGCCTAGGAACTAGCCGCGATCCGATCGAGTCCGAGCTACCCGGGGGTTCTTTCTTCTGACGGGAGGGTACCGAAGCGCCCTCTGCCTCAGTTAACGACAGATGTGTTCCGGCCTTTGGTCTACGTAGTTCTACAGATGGTGTCAGTGGGTATTCTATGCTAGGTTACGGACACGAGAAGTCAATGGTGCCCGACGCGCCGTTCACGCACAGAGATAACGAAATGGTCGTGCGAATACTCATCCCGCCAAACCTCGCCGTCCTTCTCGAAAATGCTTTCGCTGAGCTGACTGCCACGCTGATGTCTCACGATACTCGCGTGAAAGCATGTCGGCTGTTGCTCAGCGATAGGTTGGCGCGCCGCAAAAGCGCCGAGTATCTCGTCGTGATCACCCTCGACACGGTGGTTTCAAATGAAATCGCCCAACTCTTTGCGAGAGAGGTCGGCCGATGGAAGAAGGGATCTCTGAGGATGGCGATGAAGCTACGGCCCGGGAAAGCCAAAGCGCACAACGCCTAACGATTAAGGTAGCTGGATGTCAGTCAAAATGCCTCGCAGCTGAAAATTCGGAAACCATCTGTACAACTACGGACGTATTTCTACGGATTGACGGCAGAGGACGGCAACGTAATCTTGGCCCATTGCCCGAAGGCGTCCTCCACCAGAGTCACAGCGCCCTGCGGACAAGGCCGGCGGGTTGCTGCTCACACCGAGCAGCAACCCCCGGTTGCATTGACAGACTTGCGTCGGCGCCATTCGGCGCGCGCTTCATGTAGCTGAGTCAGAATCCGCTTCCGGGGTGCTGACCTCGCCTTAGCCCTCGTTCGAGTGCCAAGTTGCTGACAAACGAAGCGAATCCACGCGGTCGCGCATGCTAATTCGGAATATACTTTTTGCACCCGGTCCGTGCGCGTTTGAATCTTCGTGGAGGCACGCAATGGCAAAGCGACAGGATCGGGTGGAGCTAAAGGGCAGCGCGCGGGCAACGTTGCCAGGCGGACAGGATGTAGGGCCGGCTGATCCGAATCAGCAGATCGAAGTCTCAGTTTTATTGCGGCGGGGATCGAAGCCTGACGAGTATCCGTCGGCCGCTGAAATGGGCGCTGGCCTGCCGCGCGAGCGAAAATATCTAAGCCGCGAAGAATTTGCGCGCCTGCACGGCGCTTCGACGGCCGATCTTGAAAAAATTCGCGCCTTTGCCGCGCAATACGGGTTGAAAGTTGTTAGCGAGGATCGCGCGCGTCGGATTGTGAAGCTCGGCGGCACGGTTCAGACATTTAACGACGCGTTTGGTGTGAACTTGCGCCGTTACCAGCACAGTTCGGGTGCCTTCCGCTGCCGTACGGGTAGCCTCACGATTCCGGCTGAGTTGGAATCCGAGGTCGAAGGAGTTTTCGGGCTCGACAATCGCCTGCAAGCAAAACCGCATTTTCGCCTGCGCAGTAGAAAGTCGAACGCTCAAGCAGCGGCCGTTTCTTACTCGCCACTTCAAGTTGCACAGGCTTACGGGTTTCCTTCGGGAGCGACCGGCGCCGGGCAGTGCATCGCAGTGATCGAGTTGGGAGGCGGCTACAGCGCCGCGGACCTCGATTCATTTTTCAGCAATCTCGGAATTTCAACTCCGAAGGTCACGGCGGTCTCGGTTGACGGCGCGGCGAATTCTCCCACCGGAGATCCAAACGGACCCGATGGCGAGGTCGAGCTGGATATCGAAGTGGCGGGAGCAATTGCGCCCGGGGCTCAGATCGCCGCATATTTTGCGCCCAATACGGACCAGGGATTCATAGACGCCGTCACCACGGCCGTGCATGACGCGAAGCTGAAGCCTTCGATTGTTTCGATCAGTTGGGGCGGGCCGGAAAGCTCATGGACCGAACAGTCACGCGACGCCCTTAACTCCGCGTGTCAGGATGCTTCGACGATGGGCGTCACCGTTCTTGCGGCGTCGGGCGACGACGGCGCGTCGGACGGAAACACAAATGGAACTCCTACCGTGGATTTTCCCTCTGCGAGTCCCTACGTCGTCGGTTGTGGCGGAACGAAGTTGACGATCTCAGGCGCCGCGATAGGCAGCGAGCAGGTATGGAACGAGCTTTCGGCGAATGAAGGAGCGACCGGCGGCGGCGTTAGCGAAGCTTTTGCGCTTCCCAGCTTCCAGCAGAGCGCGAATGTACCGAAGGCTCCGAATGGCTTCGTTGGCCGCGGAGTGCCCGACGTCGCAGGGGATGCCGATCCGGAGACCGGTTACAACGTCTTCGTCGATGGGCAGCCGGCGGTGATTGGCGGCACGAGCGCAGTTGCTCCCTTGTGGGCAGGACTGCTGGCACTTATTAATCAGACATTGGGGGCGAATGTAGGCTATCTCAATCCGTTGTTGTATTCGGCGGCGGCCGAAACCACGTTTCACGACATTACTTCGGGAAACAACGGAGATTATTCCGCGGGGCCGGGCTGGGATGCGTGCACAGGTCTCGGCAGCCCCAATGGCTCTGCCCTCATGACCACTCTGCGGGGCGATTAAGCGCGCTGCAACGTGTTCCGCCGACACCGGGGAGACAGAGGATTGCTTCGGGTGTGGACATGTAGGCGGCCGCATAGCCGTACCTAGGCCGGTATGGGCCAGACATTGGCTTCGAGCGGATCACGGCTCGGGAGCGATCCTTCTTGCTTGCGCAGTTAGGCCTTGATCGAGCCCGATTCGACGTAAGGTGACTACACAGAGGCCCGCTGCGGAGTATGATTTCGATATCGTGAGTCTGCGCACGGTCACTACGTTTCGAGTTACCGCCGCCTCGATGGCGGTTTGCGCGGTGGTCGTGTGTCTTCTGGCCGCGGTGCCTCAAGAAATCGGCCCGCGCGACGCGCTATGGATAATCGTGAACGATGAATGCGTCCCCGGTCAGTTGCATAGTCACGATCCCAAGCCTTGCGTCCAGGTGGACCTCCGTGACGGAATCGCGAAGGGATTTGCAATTCTGAAGGACTTCCAGCGCGCCACGCAACTTCTCTTGATTCCCACCGCCCGCGTCTCCGGAATTGAGAGTCCGATCATTCTGACCCCCGACGCGCCGAATTATTTTGCTGAGGCTTGGGAGGCTCGCACGTACATCGACAAAGCGCTGCATAGGACACTCCCACGCGATGACCTCGCTTTAGCCATTAACTCCGCCGCCGGCCGCTCCCAGGACCAGCTGCACATTCATGTGGATTGCATCCAACCTGATGTGCATCAAGCATTGCGGGAGCGCGAAGCCTCGATTGGGAATCGATGGGCGCCCCTGGATGTCTATTTCTCCGGACACCGCTATGAGGCCATGTGGGTGCCAGGAGAGCGTCTCGGCTCGAACAATCCGTTCCGACTTTTGGCCGAGGGAATTCCCGGCGCGGCACAGGATATGGGTGATCGGACCCTGGTTGTGGTCGGGTCATTCCGGGCTAATGGAGCTGCCGGATTCGTCATTCTTGAAGACCAAGTCAGTCGAGAAAGTCACGATTCGGGGTACGGTGAGGAACTTTTGGACCATGCCTGCCGCATCGCCCCGGCTGCGCAATCGAAAAATTAAGCGGCTCCGGGCCCGCCCCAAAACTGTGCCCATTTTTGTTCCCACCACCAATCCCTATCGAGTGAGATGGAGTGCGAGTTTTTTGTGTCGTTGTTTGTGTCGTAACCCTGCCATCCCTGCCCATGTCGGCGAGGATCACTCCGTGTCACTCAGGCTGTGCAAAGTGAGTAGCAACGCGCAAGGCCATCATAAACATTGTCGTTCCGCGCCGCTCGCGCTCACTCTTTGTCGTCGTATGTCTTTCGGGGCGTAGTACCGTCACGCAGGAGGTCGCGGGATTAATCCTGGCTACGTCCACCAATTTGCTCTGCATGCGTCAATGAGTTAGTAGTTTCTGCGGGTCTTATCGCTCACAGCGCGACACGATGTCTGGACACGGGCGGCGAGCTTTTTCAAACTCCCGCCGCCGCGGACTCGGCTGCCGGTCGAAGCTGCGCCATCATCTGCGTGAAGCCTGCAAGATCCATGGATTGAGGGCCGTCAGAAAGTGCACGCTCGGGGCACGGGTGAACTTCAACCAGCAAGCCATCCGCTCCAGCAGCAAGCGCAGCGCGGCTCATCGCCGGAATCAGGCTTCGCCGGCCTGTCCCGTGCGAGGGATCAGCGATCACAGGCAGATGCGTTAATTCTTTCGCCAGCGCAATGGCGGCGATATCAAACGTGTTGCGCAACTCAGTCTCAAAAGTCTTGATTCCGCGCTCGCAGAGAATCACATTTTGATTTCCGCCATCGAGAAGGTATTCCGCCGCCAGCAGCCACTCTTTCACCGTCGCGGAAGGGCCGCGCTTCAGCAGAATGGGCCGACTCGCGCGCGCCAAGCGCCGCAGCAGAGGGAAATTCTGCATGTTGCGCGCGCCGACTTGCAGAATATCGGCGGCTTCAGATACCGCGTCCACATCTTCTGTGCTCATGACTTCGGTGACGATAGGAAGCCCCGTTTCTTCTCGCGCCTCCACTAGCAAACGCAAAGCCTCCTCGCCCAGGCCCTGAAAATCGTATGGAGACGTGCGGGGCTTGTACGCTCCGCCGCGGAGCATGTCGGCGCCGGCAGCACGCACTCCGCGCGCCGTCTCTAGAATCTGCGCGCGCGATTCGACCGAGCACGGCCCGGCGATCACCACCGGTCGGCTGCCTCCGATGCAAACGCCGCGCACCACAATCTCACTCGGCTTGGGCCGCAGTTGCCGGCTGACCAGCTTGAATGGGTGCGCTATCGGAACAAGCGCCTCGACTCCCGGCGCCGCCAGCAGCGCCTCAAGCTCCGTGCGCCGCCCGCCGCTTCCCACGCAGCCAATGACAGTCCGTTCCGCGCCGCGAATCACGTGCGCCTGAAAGCCACATTCCTTCACGCGCTCAATCACGTGCTCGATTTGCTCGTCTGTCGCACCTGCCTGCATGTTCACGATCATCGCGATTTCTCCTCATTCATTTTTCGAATATCGCTGCCACATAAACAAAAAAGCCAGCGCTACCCCAATCGGGAGCGGCTGGCTTGGCTGAATTCATATCGCCTGTGAGAACCGGTCAGAACATCGCGGGACGATACGCTTCTACCGCGCCGCCTCCCCCGAAGGAGAAGCGGTACGTAAAGAGGAACTCATGCGGTCGAAGCGACGGCATCACCGTAATGGACGAAGCATTCATGTTCTAGCAGGCACTGCCCAAATCTTAGAGCAGCACCCGCCAATGTCAACCGGGATTTCTAATTCGCAACCCTCGGACGCACCATTGGATGTCACCATCCACCATTCGCAGACATATGCAACAAGCTGACTAGCAAACACCGCTGGGATGAGGTGCAGTTCCGGATTCCTGCCCCGGAGCGGTCTGCACGTTTGGCACCGTGTAGGGAGTCGTTCCAGCCAAGTTTGCTGCACATTGCGCGATCGCTTGCGCGTCGCCAGGCAGTGTCGGCGGTAAATTCGGAATCGACTGGTCAGGTTTCTTAAAATTAAGCGCGCTGGTCATGTCCCCAACCGCTGCGCGGCGCCATGCGCTCAAGTTGGGCACTTCAGCCCCGAACAGGGTCTCGAGGAATCGCAGCACGGAAGTGTGATCGAACACGTCCGAGGAAACGAAACCGCCGCGGCTGAACGGCGAGACGATCAGCATCGGGACGCGAAAACCCAATCCAATGGGGCCGTTGATCGGCGGATTTCCGATTACGGTCGGGTCCGGCACCGCGGGCGCGGTCACAAATTCACCGGGCGTGCCGGGAGGCGCAGTTGGCGGCGCAACGTGATCAAAAAATCCGCCATTTTCATCATACGTCACAAACAAAACCGTCTTGGCCCACAGATCTGGGTTCGCCATCAGAGCAGTGACGATGAGGGAAAGAATATTCTCGCCGAAAATCGACGGCGCAGGCGGGTGTTCCGACGTTATGACCGATCCCACCAGCCATGAAACTTGGGGCAGATTGCCACTCAGCACATCGTTTAGGAAGTCGACCGGGAATTGCGGCCCGAACGCATTCTTATACAGCACCGATGAAGAGTCCTGAAAATTCTTGAAGTACGGCAGGACATTGTCCGAGAGAATCCCGCCGGCGATGCTTTCATCCGGCGACGAGTAAACCTTCCAGGAAATTCCGCGAGCCTGCAGCTGCTCGGGCATCGTTGTATAGGTCAGGCGTCCAAGAAGGGCGGAGCGATCTGTGACCACGGTTTGCAAAATCGGTCCGCCATTTTTTCCATCTGGATCAATCGAGGCGGCCATGGTGTACAGACGGTTCGGATCGGTTGGGCCGATCACGGAGCAAAAATATTTGTCACAGATCGTGAAGGCATCGGCCAGGGCGTAGTAGTAGGGAATGTCTGCGCGAGTGTAGTAGCCCATGCTTAGTACAGCGTCGCTCGAATTGATCGCAAGGCGCGAGCTTACAAAACCATCCATCGCGCCGTTGTCCCAGCTCTGATGCTGCGGGACCCAGTCGTGGGTGATGTCGTGCGTGCAAGCTGCGTTCGTTGTGGAGGTGTCCAGGTGGAATGGCAAGAGCGTCCCTACCGGCGAGATTGTTGTGTTCGCTGGATCGGGCTGCTGGAAGGCCGCGCTCTGATCGGAAAATCCGCGGACCCCGCGATAGCTGCCGAAGTAGTGATCGAACGAACGATTTTCCTGTATGAGGATGACGACATGCTCGATGTCGCTGAGCTTGGCGCATGCCGGCGGCCCGTTGCCGCCTCCGCCGCCAGAACCGCCTCCCGTTCCGCCTCCGGAACCGCCGCCACCTAAGCCGCAGCTTGAAAGCAGCGCGCTGGCAAGCCCTGATGCAGCAGTGGCGCTGGATAGCCTGAGCAGGTCGCGCCGCGTAATTGGCAGAAAAGGCATCGATTCATCTCCCGCCGCTTAGATGAAGGGAGTGGGCTCCAGGGCTGCTCGAACCCGGTCGCCGGCAAACTATTGAGTCTGGCGATTCTCAAATCTCGCGGAGTTGCAGCGCGCAGCCAGTTTGCAGGGAACATCGCTCTCACGGCGACGGCAGATCCCCTGGAAACCGTCGGCAATGGACGCCACTGTCAGCCAGACCTTGCAGATCGCAAGCGAAGTGTTCGCTCGAAGCCGGCTATCATCCTTCGTTTCAACAACGGAGCTCTTCGCTTCTTCGGCCATGGGTTTGCACCCACACGAAAAGACAATTAAGCGGATGCCCGCGATTCCAATTCAGGCAGCTCCGCGCTCTTTGGGTGGAGGGAAATGAAATGTCAAAATTCTCGCCCGCAAGTCTCGTGTTTGCATCACTCTTCTCGCTTGCCCTCTCGTGTGCCCCCAATCCGGCATTTGCTCAACATGGCGGACGTGGTTCTCACGGCGGCTCCCACGGAGGCAGCTCTCACGGTGGGGGTTCCCATGGCGGTGGCCACTTCCGTGGCGGCGGAGGCGGGCACAGCTCCCATGGCGGCGGTGGATTCCACGGAGGGAGTTCTCACGGCGGTGGCCATTTCCACGCCAGTCGCAGTGGACATGGCTCGCGTAGTAGCGGCGGTTTCCGAAGCGGCGGAAATTCCAAAATCCGAAATTCTCGTAGCACGATGTCAGGTGGCGAGTCGCAGAAAAGTGCTGGCTCGCGCATAACTGCGCCCAACTTCAATCATTCGTCGCGTCTTTCTTCGTCACGGGTCTTCGAAGCGCACGATTCGAGCACCCATTTTTCCGGGTGGCGTTCGTTTGGAAATCGATCCAATTCTTCCGCCATCGCAGCCCGCGGATCATCAACTTTCTCGAGTGATGCACAATGGCACTCGTTTGGAAACCGCGGCAATTCTTCTTTCACGAATGCGCGCGGCTCGCTGAATTCGTGGCAGGGTGGTGGCGAGAGAAGTTGGAATGCCCCGAGCCGCGAGATCCCGCGCAACAATTCAGGATTCTCATCGTTCTCGCGGAACGCGGCGCCCATGTGGGCATCAAATCGCGGATTCGCGGGTTCAGATCGAAGATTTGCGGAGCCCGCTTCACGAGCAAGCGGCTCGGCAATTTCTGCGAGTCGCGTGCTTGCGAATATGGAACGCACGCGCTTCGGAAATTCGGCTGCGAGATGGCCGTCATTTTCGAACGATCGGCTCGGATCGAACTTCTCGGGGTTCGAGAGCCCCGAATTCGGAGGCCGCCACCGCTTTGGCGGTGGTGGAAGATTCTTCGATGGAGATTCCTCGTTCGGCGGAGACCCATTTTCGATTTTGCGCGACTTGCTCGGATTCGCGCTGACGATCGGGAGTTTCGGCACACGTGGATTCGGCCTGGTTGGCTTAGGCGTGAACTTACTTGAGTCCGGCTTTGGCAACTCAGGAGGCTACGGCGGCTATGGTGGTTTCGCCTGTACGCCAGGCCCGGTCGCACCCTATTGGGGACCTGGCATGATCTCTTACCCGGCCGGAATGTTCTGCCCACAATAAATCTCGGTACTTGTCGCGAACGTTTCAGCTGAAGCACCGAGTTTCCACGCAAACGCGCCCGGGTTGCTCCGGTTGCTCACCAATGGCGGCGCAGAGCTGGTCCAAAAGGCCGCACTGTCATCTTGCGACCCCGCCCTTTGGGGCCTAAGGATCTAGGTGTTCCCACTACGCGGCGCGCGGCAATTCTTGCTTGGCGGTTGCCATGGATGGCGCTGTACTGGGCCGCGCGCCGCCTGCGCGAACGGTCAATTCACGCCGCTCGCGCATGCGCGCGACCAGCAGCAACGCTGAGAACGTCGCCACGATCAGCGCGGCCTGGCGCCATCCGAAAATGCGGTCGGCGTTGCCCATCATTCCGATGCCGAGGAAGCAGAACAGGAAATGCGTGCAGAAAACCTGCAGCGATGATTGGCCCATCAGCACCAAAGGACGCACCGCGAGCGGCTTGACCACCGAGCGGAAGCGAATCAGCAGCGCGGCAATCGCGGCAAGATTAATCAGGCGCACAAATCCGAGATGCCATTTGTCAAAGGACGGTGAAAGCCAGCCCAGGTCGAGTCCACAAACCTGCCAGTAGCGCAGCGCGAGCAAGCCCGCCACAACCACTGCTGCCGGCATCCAAGTGCGTCGCGCCCATTTTTCCGCTGGCAAATTCTCCTGTGCCCAGCGCACGCCGCACCAAATTCCCAGCACCCACACCACTTGCCAGGCCCACAAATTGAACGCGCCCATCTCATTCAAAGGAATGCGCACGCCAAAATGCCGCGCGAGAAACGCGTAGGAAGCCTCGCGCAAGCCAAACTGCGCCAGCAGCCACACCGCAAAGCTGCCGGAAAGAACATACTTCCATCCTATGCGCCGCGCGCCAAGAATGATCAGCGGTGAGATCAGCAGAAAAATAATGTACAGCGGAATGATGTCGAGCAGCGGCGGGCGATAAACCAGCAGCAGCGCATCGACAACGGCGCGCGCCGGGCCGGCCGCAAAATAAAAATCGAGCAGGTTGTAAAGGCTTTGCGTCTGCGCGTCGATCGCATAGCGCGCCACAATCGTGAAGGCGAAGAACAGCAGCAGCACGTGATAGCCATAGAGCCGCAGCGTGCGCCCGAGCAGCTTCGCGCTCATTTGCGACGGGCCGTTGCGCGTCAGCAAGCGGTAGTAAATTCGGCCGATAAACAGCGCGGAAAGAAAAATGAACCCCTCGGACGCGGAGATGTACCCGAAAGGCTGATTGACCCAGGGCGAGAGCGCCGTGGGCAGATGCGTGAGCGTCATCCACACTAGCATCAGCCCGCGCGCTGCATCGAGTTCGAGTTCGCGTTTCATCTCCGCAAATTCCCGCCCAGCACAAATCGTTGGACGAAACCTGCCGAGCAGCTGGTTTCAACCACGGCGAGCGATGGTGCAACTTCGGTGCCAGATTTAAGTGCTTGAATTTGCGAAGGTGCGGGCAATCAACAGGAAAAAAGCTACTTAGCAGCAGTAAGTTTGCCACGCCGGGTGAATGCTGTAGGCCGTCGTTGGATTCACCCGGGCTTGAACACTCAAATCCCGTTCAGCCACACGCCTGCGTCTTACCAGAAGTCCTGGTGTTGCAACGGGGGCACGATCGTGAACGAGACACAGCCTGATCCCAGCTGCGCTCCGCTCCATGAGTTGGGCCACTGACAAGCGATGCGAGGCTCGCGGACTGTCGCAATGGCCCGAACGCTACAGATGTGTGTGCTGACCTCCCCTCGACCGTCGAAGCTTGGGTATCGGAACCTAGGATCCTCAGTCTCGCTAACCAACGGAGAGGACGAAGCTGCCGGTTGCGATGTTGCGAGTGGGATCGCACAATGCTTCGACTTCAATTCCGTAAATCCGCATGGTATCTCGAAGCGCCTCCGCACTAGGAGGTAGGCTGCCCCCTCGGTTCACGATGAGCGCCAAGCCAGCGGATTGTCGGGTGATCATCTCCGCTGACTCAGGATCTTTCACCGTCCACCCAATCGTTTTGAAGATCGTCACGAAATCCTGGGCGTAAGCGAGCGCGTCCGGCGCTGTCGGCGAACACCAGACGCCAATCTGTTGGTCGGGAAACGCTAGGAGCACCTGAATCAGTACGGCCTTCTGATCTGTTGTCAGCTTTCGCGGAGTTGTTGTGTCATGGTTCAACATATTGTGGGCGCATCACCTGATTATCGTGGTCTTGCGAAGGTTCATAGCTTACCAAGTGTATCGATCCACGCACACGCATTCGTTTGCGCTGACAGTGCCGACGATCTTCGACGTGGTCGTGTGGCTGACTTGGCACGAATGCCAGGACCAAAGAAGAATGCACGCGCGAACGAGAGGTTTCTCCTCTGACTGAGCTCGTGTGATAGATCCGCGAAACATCCTTGCAATTCGTCCGAGGCCACGCGTCAGCGCCCAACGGCTTTCGCAGCATTAGCCGGTACGTCTGCTGAGTTCGTAAGTTCACCAGTGCCTTTTGGTTTGTCGGGGCGAATCTCTAGACCTGAAGTTGGAATAAATGTGAAAAAGTGCTCGCCTCGGAGCAGCGATTCGATCCCCGCAATGAGCAAAGCACTCGAGCCCTTATTCACAGCGCCACTGAATCCCGAGTCCCGAGCGTCCCGTTCCATTTGCGCGTCGATATCGTGTTGGGTAAACAGGAGCAACGGTAGATTTGGAGCAGTGATGCGGATGGCGCGAGCCGCTTGAAAGCCGTTTAGATTCGGCATGGTCAAGTCCAGGATTACAAGATCGGGATTAAGTTCAGCTGTTTGGCTCACCGCCTCAAGCCCATCCGACACCTCTCCGCAGATTTCCCAACCGGGATGTTCTTCGAGTATCGTGCGTAAAGCTCGACGTATTCCAGGACTGTCATCGGCGATGACTATTCGCATCACAATTCAGCGCCTTTGTTGTTTATCCTACATAGAAGGTATGTAGATGGAAAATCGGGTAATTCCCGTATAAAACACAGCAGCGGAGCAGATGCCACTCAGAGCCCTAGGACCGTCTATCTTTCAGTTTTCATTGCAGTTCGCGTTTTCAAACTTGCCGGTATGACGATCGGCATGCCTAGCTGAGATTTGTTCGAGCTCGCGTACAGGCGAGACGTTACGGGCCGTTAGGTGGGGGAATAGTTCCCCATAGATCGACGGGGCGCGCTTCCGCAGGAATTCCTTTGGCCAATCGAAGCGCCTGCGCCAACCTGCTGATCCGGAAACGCCAGGAGCACGTGAATCAGCACGGCCTTCTGATCTGTAGTCAGCTTCCGCGGAGTTGACTGCATCGCCGTCTCCGGGCCAGAGATGCCATTGGAGATGTCACTTGAGATGCCACAGGATAGTTCCCGCTGTCAACGTTTCTCGATCTGACGGCGCAGTCCCTCTCTGATTCTTCGTATCAAACCTAATGTCTTAGAGCGCTTTCGTTGCCTGCCCGAAACCCCGCCTGCCCAGAATCCCTAGAACCACCACATTGAGAATTCGTTGCTTCGACGCTTGGTCTCGGCTGGGTCCTTGACCATGGGTTCGCTCCTAGATTGACAACAGGGAGCGTGAGGCTACTCGGGCACTGAGTTGAGCACCATGGCGCTGAACGCGATGTTCCTTAGGTAAAATCGCGCAGAGTCCGCGTCCGTACTTGTTGTGTGTGGAAAACGGCGGCCCAACATTCCTGAACGACGACAAGATGCCTTTGAAGAAGTGCGAGTGCAATTCCATTGACTACGCGGCAGTACAGCGATACCGGAACCGGCATTCCGGTGGAAAAGCGGCGATCCATCTTTGAAGCTAGACTACGCACTCATTTTTTTGGTTTGTTTTGCAACTATCGGCCAGCGCTTCGGGTCTTTCGCTAGGAGGCCAACTTCTTGAAGAAAAACAATCGTTCTAGCGGCGGGTCCAAAAAACTCGCAAAAGCAATCCTCGGCGGCACAATTGATAAGTCCAAACTCTCCGCCAGTGTAGTTAAGGGTGCACCTAACAAACGTGCAGGCTCTAAACTCGGTGTCGTCAATAACGACTGTCTCTTTTTGTATGGTCCGGTCACTCACTACTTTCATAATGTGACCCCCAATAGATACAGGCGATGGCCTTCACATCCTGAGAGCTTACCTGTACCGCGTAGATGGGCAGTGTGAAAACACATCCGGCCAGTAATAGAAACAACTCCGTAAAGATATATTGCAGACATATAATATCATCCGTCAACTAGAATCTGATGCGCACGGCCAGAAAATCATGAATTTCTTCACGCGATTCGCAAATCACGGATCACAGCGCCACGATCGCCGGTGCGGATGTCAGCGCCGGAAAGATCGGCATCGTGATGACTCGATGGCAGCTGATGGGAATGGCGCTCCTCGGCGCATCACAGGTTAGGCGTGTGCACGTTCACATCGGGACTCCCTTGCGATGGACGGATGCGGCTGGGATAGGGCTAGGTGGAGGTTGGAACCTCGCCACAGCGTTCTGGAGGAAGTACGGACATCAAAGTTCGCACACATCATCATGTAACAACGATCCGCCGCCCGGCTGGTAACCTTGACGTGGCGATGCAAACTGCTGGTCCATCTCGCTGACTTGGGAAATCCCAGTGATTAGGTATTCGCGCCACCCAAGAGCAGCGTGTGATTCACTGGGGCCGTTGAGAAACCACGCACTTAGCACCAAATTGTTCAGGCTGTTGTACGCAATCATGTGCCGTTCCACCACCCTGTATCCGAACGCGGGCCGCTCAGAGCTCAACACCAGGCTGGCAATCTCCGTGAAAAACACGCACTCACCCGTCCGCGGCTACGTGACATCCGGCGCGTAGAGCTGCTCATACAGTTTCTACCCGCCGCGTACGCGATCCGCCGACACTTCCACTTCGCTGATTCCGCGAAATGAAAAAAGCAGCCGCACAAGATATTTCGGCGGATCATCCGACGTTTGTTTCACGATATTTCCCACCGCGTCCGTAACCGCCGCCTGGAACGACACTCCCCCGACCTGCATGCCCGCCAGATTCACGCGCACCAATTCACCCGGCTTGAATAAACTCTCCATCAATACAACCTCTCTCCTTTCCGTCGGGATATGCGTTCATCTCCCCATACTATTTTCGATGACAGCCCGCCAGCTTCCGTTCCAACTTTATTTGAACTGCGAAATGTGCCTGATTTATGAAAGTTTCGGTTAATTCAAACATCGGACGGACACCGACCCGTCACATGAAAACAGCGAACGTCAGAACGCGTATACCGGCCGCTTTGGCCTGGGGAGCGTGTATACGCGGCGGATGGTGATTGACGGACGCTTCGAACTCGTGGGCAGCGGTGAGGGACGAGCGATCACGACAAACGAGAACCGAGCGAATACTGTAAAAACACCACTCAGCATCTCTAGTGTTCGTATGCAGGCTGCGGAAGAGATCATCGCGAGAATTGCCCGGCGTTGGTGTTCGCCTAAATCGCATTAGAAAAACCCCGGCCCGCCAACCGAGGCGCTCTTCAAAACCCAGAGTGACTAGAGAAGGATCGGCCACCCGCCGGAAGAATTTTCGAGGGGTTATGTAGTCAGATTTTGGGGCGCACGACCTCGGTATATCGATGGAAAGTACAGATTCGAAGTGCTTTCCGCGAAAACGTTTGACCTGGCACGCGGTGTGCACTGTTCCAGGACGAGGGCACGTTGTTCCGAGCCTCGGCCTAGGGGCGACCGGTCCGATCAGTAGGCAAAGGAGGCCGGGGATGAAAAAACAACTCCATAGTTTCGCAGACGGAGAAGACATCGGAGAGAGCCGGCTCACACGAGCCGGAGACCTCGTCGAGAATGATCTCAACTTGCGGCTCATTGAATTGAGTAACGATGTCAAACACTTGGGTAGCGCCCAAGTCTGGTTCGAGAGCACCAGCCGAGGATCCGGCCGAGTGGGGGATTTGCGTGTAAAGGTAGAAGCCGCGCGTTGGATGTTTCGAATTGCGAAACACCTTAAAGGCGCGACTCGAGAACTGGTGATCTCCACGTTACAGAGATCCCTTGACGACCTGGAGAGCGTCGTCGCATCAGAAATGCGCGGGAAGGAGGCCGCCAGAGCGGCATGAATATGAGCGATCTCATGAATCAACGAAGAGCGATAGGCGTGTTCGCGATTTTTGTCACTATCATAACGGTGGTGGCGATTTGGAACCTTCCCTCGAGGCCGAACGCCGAGCAGTACGGTCCATTTTAGAGACCGGAGTAGAAATGAATCAAAGCGTGGATAGTCCGCGACGCCGGCAATTTCGAAATCGTGGGCATCGTGGAGAATCCGGTATTCGCGAATAGTCGCGCAGACAGATATGGTGTGGCCCGCGTGAACTTAACTCCCGGGCCGCAATCGCAGTGCATTTTTTTCTAAAGTCTAGCCTGTATAGCGATTTTTCCGCGGCATGTCGAATTTCCTCTAGGGCCAAGTTCGGAACTTCCTTGTTCTTCTCTGCAAGCTCTTGAATCGCTGCGAGATCCGTTATTGCGGAAGTGGTTTGGCACGGAGCTTGCACCCTGCACCACCGTAGGCATATTCACCGCAGGAGGTCGGTTGCAAGCTATGAAAATCAGACCAATGCACCTGAGAAACTTGCTGGCGTTATCAGCTCTGACGAGTTTGTTCTGGCTGGGCACGCCGGCAAGCGCGCAAACCGCGCCTGCCCAGGGCAATAGTTCGGTTCAAGACAACGACATCACGCGTCAGGAACTGGCGCGCTTCGATCAGTTTCTCGACGGCCATCGTTACATCGCGGAAGAGCTACGCAAAGATCCTTCGCTGATCGATAACCGCGAATACATGCGAAACCATCCGGATCTGCAGGCATTTCTGCAGTACCATCCTCGAGTGCGCGAGGAGATCAAGGAAAACCCAGATGCGTTCATGAAGCGGGAGGAGCGTTTTGACCGCCACGAAGATGCGCGCGACCGCGACAAAGACCGCGGCGATCGTTACCGCGACGCAAATCGCGATGATCGCGACGCCGGCAACGGAGATCGGGATCGCGACGTAAACCGCGGCGACCAGGACAGCAATCGGGATCACGACCGTAATGCAAACGGCGGTGATCGCGATGCCAACCGCGGCGATCGAGACCAGGATGCTACCGGCGCAAAGCAGGATAGCGACCGCGGCGATCGCGATGCTACGCACGGAGACCGCGACCGGGATCGTGACACCACTCGCGGCGAACTGGCGAGCTTCGATAAGTTCCTCGACAGCCACCGCGAAATTGCCGAGCAAGTTCGCAAGAATCCTTCACTCGTCGACAACCCCGAATTCGTGAAGAGCCATCCGGAGCTGCAAACGTACTTGCAACAACATCCGGGGGTCCGCGAAGAGATGAAGGAAAATCCTAACGCGTTTATGCGGCAAGAAGACCGTTTCGATCGCCGCGAGGACGCGCGGGACCGCGACGTCAACCGCGAAGAACTGGCGCGCTTCGACGAGTTTCTCGATAGCCATCGGGAAATTGCTGAGCAACTGCGCAAGGATCCCTCGCTGGTGGACAACCACGAATTCGTGAAGAACCATCCCGCGCTGCAAGCGTTCCTGCAGCAACATCCGGGAGTCAGCGAAGAGTTAAAGGAAAATCCGAATGCATTCATGCGGCAAGAAGATCGCTTTGACCGCCGCGAGGATCGCATGGGCATGGATCGTGACCCGAGCCACGAGCGCATGGCCAAATTCGGAGAGTTCCTCGGCAGCCACTCGAACATCTCAGAGCAACTGTCGAAGGATCCCTCGCTGGTCAAGAACGAGGAGTTCATGGCCAACCATCCTGAACTTAAGGAGTTCCTGAAAGCGCATCCTGACGTTCAGCAAGAGATGATGGCCAATCCACCGAACTTCATCAAATCGGCGCAGAAGTTCACGCACAACAACGGCTCGGGCGGCAAGCCTCCGGCACCGATGCCCGATGCCAAGCCAAAACCGTAAGGAGCGATCGGCCCACAGGTGGAAAGGCTAGGAAGCCGGCCTTTCCACCTGCTGGTGTAATCGTTTTTTCGTGAGCCGGGAGTTCCTTGAGAGAGGTATTTGAAGGAGGCACTATGATCGCGAAAATGTCCCTGATAGCCGCGCTCGTTCTTTCGATAGCAGTTCCGTTGAGCGCCGGTGGCAACAAGAAAAAGCACGCCGAGAGAGGCATGCTCGAGAAAATGGAAGCGGTGCCTTGTGGTGCAAAAGAGAAAGGCATCACCGGGCTGGGCACCATTTGGGCATCCGCGGGCGTCACGCATGTAAACTCGGATGAGAAGCTTTGCCCGCAGTACTTGCTGCGCACCGACGCAATGGACTATCACATCCGGCCGAAGGACGGCAAACACCCGGTAGTTCTGCCGGTCGGACAGGAAGTTGAGTTCAAGATCAAGAACGACAAGATGTTTGTCAAGGCGCCGGACGGCGACCGGAAAACGCGAGCCTATCAAGTGGTAGCGATGGAACCGGCGAATTCGGATAAAGATGCGTCGAAGCGTAGTGAGTAGGGCGGCGCGCGAAGTGCGAGGGGCATGCCCGGGCCGAGCTCGCTTAGCACGGCAGATCGAGTTGCGCTAGTGGGAACCGGAGGCGGGCGGTGCGGTGGGCTTTTCGGGGTAGAGGCGCTCAAACTCCAGGTCGCCGTGAAGAAGGGCAAGCTCCGGGTCGCGGCGCGCCCACACGGCATCCTGAAAACCGGCTTCCCAGGCCTTCCGCAAGGCGGCCAGGGCTTCTGGCTTTCTTTTCAGGATGCAATACACGCAAGCCGCGTTGTAGAGAATCGAGGCTTCGTTGGCCCGCAACGTGAGAGCCAAGTTGAGTTCGCGCAAGGCGTCTTCTTCCCGGCCTAGTTCGGCGCAATAAGCGCCCAGCAGAACGCGCGCCCGTGCATCCTCGGGCACCTGTTTCAAGTGCTCCTCGAGTGCGACCGTGAATCTCTGGGACATTCTGAGCTTGGCTTCTTCTTTGCCCATGGCGCCGAGTGAGTTGAGGATGGGCACATAAGGGTTATAGTCCTCACCGCTCGCTTCGATAGCGGATTCCGCAACGTCTACGACTTCCTGATAGCGCCCCGCGGCGAACAGCGCGCGGCAGAGCATGTAATAGGCTCCCTCGCAGTCGTACTTGCGCTCGATGGCCTTCTTGACCATGCGCACGGCTTCGTTGTGCAGTTCCGCGGCATAGAGGACCCAGGCCTGGCTGACCTGCACTTCGGGCAAATCCCATCGCAGGGCCACAGCCTTGCCGGAAGCCTCCCGCGCGCGTTCGACCCACACCTGATCGCGGCTGTAATTGCAGTAGAACATGGCACACGCGTTGGCGCAGGCGGCGTAGGCCAGGGCGAAACTGGGGTCAAGGGCCACCGCGTTTTCGAACATCTGCAGCGCGAACTCAAGGTCCTGCCGCGTCTGTCGCCGCGCGTAGCGCTTGCCACGCAGAAAGAGGTCGTAGGCTTGCAGATTTTCCGTGGGCTTGACAGCCAGGGCCTCGAGCTCCTGCGGGGAGAGCGTCACGCGCAGGGCCTCGGCGATCTTGCGCGCGATTTCGTCCTGCACTTCGAATACGTCTTTCATCTCGCGGTCGAAACGCTCCGACCAGAGCGGAAAATCGGTGTGCGTGTCCACGAGTTGGGTACTGATACGCAGCCGGGCTCCCGCGCGACGCAAGGTGCCTGTCAAGACATAAGCCGCGCCGAGCTGCTGGCCGATCTGCGCGGGGGTGACGGGCTTGTCGCGGAAGGCGAGGACGGTGGGGCGTGAAAAGGTGTTCAGTCCCCGAATCTTGGAGAGCTCGGTGATGACATCTTCGGTGATGCCGTCGCGCAGATATTCGTCTTCCTTGGAGCCACTCTGATTTTCGAAATAGAGCACGGCGACTGATTTTTGCTGGGCTGCAGGCACGTGCGCCCCGGAACCCGAAACGCTCTTCTCCGCGGCGGGCCGGCGGATCGATTCGATATCCCGCTTGAACCGCTGCAAGTCGGCGTGCATCTCGGCAGCGCTCTGGTAGCGCAGCTTGCGATTCTTTTCGAGCGATTTGCTGATGATCCGTTCGAGCTCGGCAGGGACGTCGGAATTTAGCCGCACCGGAGCGACCGGCGAGCCCTCCAGGATGGCGTTCGTGATAAGCCCCGAGGTCTCGCCCCGGAACGGCAAAACGCCAGTCACCATCTCGTACAGAACGATGCCAAACGAGAAGAGGTCGGTCCGCGCGTCGAGTTGTTCGCCCCGCACTTGCTCGGGCGACATGTAGGCGACGGTGCCGACGGCTGTGCCAGGACTCGTGAGCATTGCGCCCACGGCATCCGCTGTCGCCCCGGAGTCCGTCGAGGCACCTCGCGCTTGAACGAGTTTCGCGAGACCGAAGTCGAGAATCTTTACCTGTCCCCGCTTGGTCAGGAAAATGTTCGCGGGCTTGATGTCCCGGTGGATAATGCCCTCGCCGTGCGCGGCATCGAGAGCGTCGGCGATTTGCGCCGCAATTTCCAGCGCTTCGTCCACAGGGAGTGGCTTACTTGCGATGCGATGCTTGAGCGTTTGGCCCTTCATCAGCTCCATCGCAAGGAACGGGCGGCCATCGTGCTGGCCAATTTCGTAAATCGTGCAGATATGTGGATGATTCAGGGCAGAAGCAGAACGGGCCTCGCGCTGGAAGCGTTCGAGAGACGGCCGGTCATTGGCCACGTCGTCAGGCAGGAATTTTAGTGCGACGTGACGGCCAAGGTTTTCGTCCTCGGCCTCATACACCACGCCCATTCCACCACCGCCCAATTTTTCAAGCACGCGGTAATGTGAGATGGTGCGTCCGGAAAGCGGCTGAGAATCAACCATCGCGCGCCAATCTTAGGCCGTGCCCTGATTCAAGTCAACGCGAGGGGGTAAAGCTATAAAGCGGGGAAAAATGATACACCCCGCTACACGAGGCGTGAAATTGATTTGTCCGGTTTGCGCTGCGGGCTCAACTGGTCGATGCAACACCATCTAATCCGGTGATCTGGCAATACTTCCCCTTGAGAATCGGTCTGTACGCCAAGACTCAATCAAACCCTAAGCAGGCAGTGTTCTTTTTGAATCAACGGTCGCGAACGAAATCAGCCTCATAGACTCCCAAAAGAAGACTTCGAGCAAGTGTTGCGTCGACCCATTGAGACCACCGCGTTAATCAGGCGCTTGCCGTTTGGCTGGTAACGCCAGTTCACATCAGTTGACCCTTCGAATGCCCTCTTCAAGTGGCGGCCCGATCTCGCCACAGGCGTTTTAGGAATCCGACGACGGCTTGATGGAAAGACGGCTGGTAAGGCGTCGAAATATGGTCACCCTCGCATTCACCTAAGGTCGCAGTTGGAATCTCTTCCAGCAAGCGAGCGGTTTTTTGGTTGGCAACGTCGCCCTTCCCATTGAGCACCAAAACCGGAACGCGAATTCTGTTGAGCTGTTCAGCCGTCATTTGGTCCGCAACGGCTCCACGAATCACGGCCGCAAGTACGATTGGATCTGCGCCCGTGACCCGGGCAGCGATCACGTGCGCTGATCCCAGATTTCCAGCGACAAGCTCGTTCTTCTCAAGCACCCTGGCCCCTTCTTCAGCCCAAATTTTATGTGTGAGCGGTTTGGGTAAATGCTCAGGCACCGGCCAATTCTTGGGAAATTCCAGAACGGTTCCTTCTATGGCGTAATCCCCAATCCCCGCGAGGATGGCCGATTTCACTTGAGGCGGCCCCAGAATAACCACACGAGCAGCCGTCCCGGCCCCCATGGAGAAGCCAACTACGTCTACAGCGTCGAGGTGAAGATGTTCGATCAGCGCCACCACGTCGTGGGCCATGGCCCAATTTGAGTAGAATGTGGCTTCACGTGATTTCGCAGAAGCACCGAAGCCGCGGAGATCCGGAAGAATCACTCGGGCATTCGCAGCGAGGAGCGGAGGAATGATCCCCGCGCGTCCTTCAGCGGGAGGATCGGGTAAAGGAGGTGCTGCGCCAAAGGTTTCGATAAAAAGCTTTTGCCTTTCTTCAAGGATCGGCAGAATCCGCTCGAAACTTCCAAATTGCCCCAGGGCATCAACTCCATAGCCATGCAAAAGGATGACGGGGAAACCCTCGCCTTCGTCATGATAGGCGATGGTAGCGCCATCGAAAGATGCGAAATTCTTCAACGCAACCTCAGGAAAATGCAAACCTGCAGACGGAGACGTCCGGAAAACCGGAATCCGATGTGTAAGGGTGTCGCAAGTTTACCAGAACGAATGTGAAATCAGCAGCGATACGGTAGTTGACTTGAGCAGGCTTACGCTACTGTTGATAAATCGCTTTATCACCAGCAATCGGCCCCAGCAGAGACAGGCTAACTCCTGGAAAGTCACCTAATCGGATAAGTGCCCGTCGCTGGTACTTCGGCGCAAGCCACCTCCCTCGATCATTCAAGTTCATTGCCTTTCATCTGAAATTCAGGCGGAAGTTATATATGTTTGGCGGCACGGGAACTTTCGGCGAAACGCCGATACTCACAGATGCCTCCGCCACTCGTTTGTGAAAGGATACGTCCATGAATCTATCCGCTGTAAGCCGCACCGTTTGGTGCTTGGCGCTTTCGCTGATCGCCATTCTCGCCTTCGCATATTTACCGGAAGGCGGCTATCACCTTCTCAAAAAATATCCGTTCGGCGCGGCTGAGGGTAGCAGCCGGGAATATTTTGACTATATTACGGTCGATTCCGCGGCGCGCCGTGTCTACCTGTCGCACGGCACGGAAGTGAAAGTGATCGACGCCGATGGCGGCAAACTCATTGGCAATATTTCCGGTTTGAAGAAGACTCACGGAGTCGCTTTGGCCAGCGAGTTCGGCCGCGGATTCATCACCGACGGTGGACAGGGCAAGGTAATCATTTTCGATCTCGAGACTCTCAAGGTGGTGGGCGAGGCGAAAGCCGCCCCCGACGCAGATTCCATCGTCTATGACCCAGCGTCAAAGCACGTCTTTTCGATGAACGGCGACAGCAAGAATTCAACGGTTATCGACGCCAAGAGTGGGAACGTGGTGGGAACTGTGGATCTGGACGGAGGCCCAGAGTTTGCCGTCGCTGACAGCACGGGAAATGTTTACGTCAACATAGAAGACAAGGGCGAAGTCGCAGCAATTGATTCCAGCACGCTCAAGGTGAAATCGCGCTGGCCAGTCGCGCCCGCCGGAGGGCCCACAGCTCTCGGCGATCGACACCCAGCACCGGCGGCTATTCAGTTCTGGCCGCGAGCCGGCGATGCTGGTGGTGATGGATGCCGACAACGGAAAGGTGATTCAGTCATTCCCTATCACGGCAGGAGCGGATGCAAACGTCTACGAGCCAGAGACTGGCCTTCTCTTCGTCTCTACCCGCGCCGGTATGATCCACATTTTCCACGAAGACTCGCCGGACAAGTTCAGCGTAGTCGAGACGCTCAAGACCGAGTTCGGGGCCAAGACGATGGGCGTCGATACGAAGACTCATAATCTATTCGTCGATACGGCGGATTTCGGTCCCGCGGCGGCTCCCACTAAAGAGCAGCCCCACCCGCGGCCGGCAGCAATTCTTGGGACGTTCCACGTGTTGGTCTACGGGCGCTAACCTTCTGCGGAGTATGTGGCATGGAGCCATGCCTTGTGCGGGAAATAACTCCCGATAAGTTTGAATGCATAGGTGCGAAGAGGAGCACTTGGCGTGCCCACGGGTGTAATCACGGGAGCTGCTGAATAGCTCATACCTCTGCGACGATTCGAGCCATGTTCGGCGCGCCCTCACCTGCCGATAAAATTGTTATCAGTAATGTCGAGTCGAACATTCGAATCTCCGCCGTCCCGCCAATCTTGCTTGTCTAGTTTCAAGCAGACCAATTGGAGCGTTACCGACTTCCATCGATGCATACTTATGGTATGCGAAATGCACTTGACAGGCATGCAGTCTCAAGATAGCGTGCCCGCCAAGCACCGCCGATTGGAGTGCGGGTGCCGTACAAACCGAACTGTCTTATGGGATTCGCTGGCTGTCAAAGCTCTCTTCTAGCTCGACTTCCCCTTCATGACCACAGGAATGAGCCAACACGCCGGCGTCGCGACTCACATTCCGGGTCGTCATCCAGGTTTGAATTCGCCGAATGTTCAGACGCTTTTCGCACGTCGCCGAGCAGGGTTGCAAAATTCCGCAGACGAAGTGCCGGCCCTTCGTTCGTTTTCAGTTACGTGGAAAGGAACCACGATGAAACGCGTTCTTGAATTCATTTATCGAGTGAGAGTTTTCTGGCCGGTGTTCCTGCTCTGCGTGGGAATTCACGCTATTCCGGTGGCCGCACAGGAAACCATGGCGCCGGAGATTACGGTCATCCATGCGGGGAAGTTATTCGACGCGCATGCCGGCCGCATGCTTGAGAACCAGGACATTCTCATCCACGGCGACCGCATCGAGCGGGTTGGCCCAAACCTTGCGGTCCCCGCCGGCGCGCGTGAAGTCGATCTTCGCAAGGCGACCGTGCTGCCGGGATTCATCGACGTTCATACCCATTTGACGTCCAAGGCGGGCGCGGCGGGATACGATTCGCTGGGAGTCTCCATCCCGCGGCACGCGCTAAGCGGGGCGCGAAATGCACGCGTCACCCTGCTCGCGGGCTTCACGACGGTGCGCAACGTCGGCGCTGAAGGATATGCCGACGTGGCTTTGCGCGATGCCATTGAGGACGGCGACGTCATCGGGCCGAGAATGCAGGTCTCGGGTCCGATCATCAGCATCACAGGCGGGCACGGCGACAACAATCTTCTCCCCTTCGAGTTTCATCATTCAGCGGAAGGTGTCGCGGACGGCGTTCCCGCGGTCATGGCGAAAGTGCGCGAGAACATCAAATATGGCGCCGACGTCATCAAGTTCACGGCTTCAGGCGGAACATTTTCGAAGGGCGATAGTCCCCTGTTCGAACAGTACAGCCCCGAAGAGATGCAAGCGCTGATAGCCGAGGCGCACCGGCTGGGCCGCAAAGTGGCGACGCACGCGCACTCCGCGAATTCGATTAAGGACGCGGTGCGCGCCGGCGTCGATTCCATCGAGCATGGAATTTTTATGGACGAAGAAGCGATCCAGCTCATGAAGCAACATGGAACGTATCTCTCGGCTACGACCTTTCCACTCTTTTGGTATGAGAAAAACGAGGACAGCTTGCATCTTCCGCCATGGGTGATCGAAAAGGTGGCCATGATCATTCCCGCGGCCAAAGTAAACGTGGCCCGTGCGTATCGCGAAGGAGTGAAAGTCGCACTGGGAACGGACGCAGGCGTCTATCCCCACGGATTGAATGCCGGCGAGTTCTGGTCGATGGTCCAGTTGGGATTGACGCCGGTGCAATCGCTGCAGGCGGGAACCGTGAACGCGGCGGATCTGATGGGCTGGAGCGACAAAATCGGCGCGATTGAGCCTGGGAAATACGCCGACATCGTGGCCGTGAATGGCGATCCGCTCAGCGATATCACGGTGCTTCAGCATGTCGATTTTGTGATGAAGGGCGGAGTTGTTTACAAAGGAAATTTCTAGTTTTTTAAAGCAACGAGCGATTCGACCGAAAATTGGAGACTGCCCATGGTAGCACCGGCGGCGCGATGCGCCGCCGGTCGAAGGGTTTCAAATATAAGGAGGGTTCTCTCATGGTTCGAAGATTCTTAGTCTCGGTAATTTTTGCGCTGCTGTTCTCGGGAGCGGCATTCGCGCAGACAAACACCGGTGAAATCGCCGGCGCGGTGCACGATCCACAGGGAGCAGTGGTTCCAGGTGCTGCGATCACGATTACCGGCACTGAGACGGGACTGCTCCGCGCGGCGACCACATCAGATAACGGAGCGTTCCGCTTCGTCGCGCTTCCCGCGGGAATCTACGCTCTCTCGGCCGAGAAGTCCGGATTTGCCGTGGCCAAAGTAGCGCGCATCGAAGTGCTCGTCGCCGAGATCGCCACCGTTGACGTGGCCCTGGCGCTGGCGGGTTCCGTGCAGACGGTCGCCGTCGAGAGCAGCGTGACGATGACGGATACAGAGACGGCGCATCTCGGCAGCGTCATCAAGGAATCGCAAGTCACCACGCTGCCGCTCAATGGCCGCGATTTCGCGCAATTGGCGCTGCTCAATGCGGGCGTTTCCGCGTCGGGCGGCGGCGGCGGACAGCAGGGCGGCGAAGGCGGCGTCTCCGGTTATTCCTCAAACGGACAGCGCTCGACCTCGAACAATTTCATGGTCGATGGCGTGGACAATAACAACTACGAAGCCGGCAGCGTGGCGCAACTTCCCTCCATCGACTCGATCCAGGAATTTCAAGTGCAGACGAATAATTACAGCGCTGAGTACGGCCGCAGCAGCGGTTCGATCGTTAACCTGGTGACAAAGTCAGGAACCAACCAGCTTCACGGATCGGCGTACGAATTTTTCCGTAACAACGTCCTCGACGCCCGAAATTTCTTTGCCGATCCGGCATTCGCCGCTCCCGCGCTGCGATTGAATCAATTCGGCGCCACTCTGGGCGGCCCCATCCAGAAAGACAAGACGTTTTTTTTCGGCAACTATGAGGGTTTCCGTCAGGTCGCCGGCATCACCAACCTGACCAACGTTCCGACCGACACGGACAGATCCGGTCTATTTCTCAATCCGGCGACGGGGCAGATGCAGCAAGTCGCAGTGAACCCAACCAGCGCGCAACTGTTCAAGTTGTTTCCGGAGCCGGATACGACGCAGTCGGGCGGCAATTTCGTTTCTTCGCCAACTCTGACCAATAGCACCAACCAGTACATGATTAAGGCCGATCGCCATCTCGCGCACGGGATGCTGACAGCGCGTTACAGCTTCACCGGGGCGACGATTTTCTATCCGTTTCAGCCGGGCCAGGGAGTCACGGCAATTCCGGGTTATGGCGTCAACGACAAGGAAACCAGCCACCTGGCTTCGCTCGGGCATACTTGGTTCATCAGCCCCTCAAACCTGAACGAATTTCGTTTCGGCTTCACGCGCGTGACCGGTTTCACCTCCAACCAGCCGGGACCGCAGGCCGCCACGTATAACTTCAACACAGGCTGGCCAGCGGGCTCTCCGACTGGTCTCGGCGACATCCCCAATATCACCTTCTCGGGCGGCCTGGTTTCGGGCGTCGAATCCACATCCAACCTCGGCGCCACCGGAAACAACCCCGCCGGCAACTGGATCAACACGCTGCAATTCGTGGACAACTTCTCCCACATCACACCGCGGCACGAATGGAAATTCGGAGGCGAGATCCGCAATATCCGCGACAACCGCGTTTACGATCTTTTCTTCAACGGCCAACTTGGCTTCACGGGCTCAGCCAACCCCGAAGGAATTCCGAATCCGTTGGTGGACTTTGCCGAAGGTCTGCCGAGCTCTTCGCTGCAGTTCGTCGGCAACTCGGGGCGCAGCTACCGCACTACGAGCTACGACATCTTCGCCCAGGACAAGTTCAAGCTCCGAAGGAACCTGACACTGACTTATGGACTGCGCTATGAGCTGAACACGGTCTTGCACGATGCCACGAATCGCTCGAGCACCTGGCGTCCCAACTTGTTCAGCACATTCCTTCCGCCCAATGCGGATCAAACCAATCTCGCCCAACTCCAGGCATCGGGCATCGCCACGCAGAAGCAGCTCGGAGGCCTCTACGACGGCGATCACAACAACTTTGCGCCGCGCATAGGCCTGGCTTGGTCGCTCGGCGCGTCCCAAGCGACGGTCCTGCGCGCAGGATATGGGATTTTCTACGACACGGTTTTCGGGAACATTCCTGGAAACGTGATGTTGAATCCGCCGTACTTGCCCGACTACTACATCCCTTCTCCTGCGTACCCGCAGTCGTTTGGGCCGTCCGGTTTCCCGGTGATCACCATCACGCCG
This sequence comes from uncultured Acidobacteriota bacterium, assembly GCA_963841235.1. Lineage (GTDB taxonomy): Bacteria > Acidobacteriota > Terriglobia > Acidiferrales > UBA7541 > Palsa-147. Next base: position 260,879 of record CAWJBU010000013.1, read on the forward strand.
GCCAATCTCCCAACGCCGTATTCGCAAGCCTGGAACCTGGATGTTCAACGCGAATTGCCGGAACGCATCTTGCTCGACGTCGCCTATGTCGGGACGACCGGGACGCACTTGCCGCGCTTCCGGCAAATCGATCAGGCGTACATCACGCAGGCGCAAGTCAATGCGCTCACCAATCCGGACATTGTCACGCGCATGAACATTCTAGGAATCCCACCCCCGGCGCAGGCGTTCCTTTTGGCGAACATCGGGTTCATGCCGAGCATCATCCGCGGGCCGTATTTCGGTTTCGCGCAGATCTTCGAAGCGGAAGACTCGATGAGCTCGAACTACAACGCGCTGCAGGTGAAAGTCGACAAGCAACTGTCCCACGGCCTGACCTTTGGAGCCGCTTACACCTATTCGAAGTCCATCGACGCCGCCTCTGACTTTTTCGGCTCCGGCGCAAACGGCAGCACCATCTTTCCGCAGAATAATTACGACACGGCTGCGGAGAAAGGTCTCTCCGATTTCGACATCCGCCACCGCTTCGTCTTCAATTACATTTACAGCTTTCCGAGCATGAAAAACTTGTGGGCGGCGATTCCGGACCGTCTGGGAAATGGATGGCAAATCAGCGGAATCATCACCGCGCAGTCGGGGCAGCCATTCTCGGTGTTGACGGGCGAAAACCAGAGCAGCACAGGTCTCGGAGACGATCGCGCGAATGTAAGCGGCGATCCAAACGGCGGCCCGCACACCGTGGCGGAATTTTTCAACACCTCGGCCTTTTCCATCAACGCCCCACTTACCTTCGGAAATTCCGGCCGCAATATCGTCGCTGGGCCGGGATTCACCAACGTTGATTTCGCGCTGATGAAGGATACGGTTATCACCGAACGCGTGAAGATGCAGTTCCGCGCGGAGTTCTTCAACATCTTGAACCATCCGAACTTCGCGCTGCCGAACAACGTGCTCAGCTCGCCGTCATTTGGCTCGTTGTATCAGACGCCGGACGTAGCCCAGAACAACGTCGGGCTCGGATCGGGCGGCCCGCGGCTGATTCAATTTGGCTTGAAGTTCCTATTCTAGAAAAATGTGCTCTCCGGTCTCGCGGCTGCGGGACTGGAGACTTCATCTCTATCTGATGTCGTTGACGAGAGGCTGGGCCGGACACGGAGTGAACATGATGAATTTTTCTAGGAATTTGCCGGTGCAGCTATTGTGCTTGTGGGTCGTTCTTTTCGGCGCGCTGGCGTTTTCGGCGGCGTCGGGTCCTCGCGTCGAATCCCTGGGGCCAAATCTTTACGCCTATATTTCCGACAATGATGGCAGCGCCAATTCGACCTTCCTCGTCGGCCCATCCAGCATTCTGGTGGTGGATTGCGGCGTGGATCGCACGGAAGGCGGGAAGATATTGCACGAAATTCGCAAGGTTTCCCCGCTCCCCGTCTCCTACATCGTCAACACGCATTACCACCCCGACCACCAGGGCGGAGATGGAGTCGTGGGCCCCGATGCCACGGTGATCTCGTCGCCGTTCACGCGAGAGAAGACCATCGCTCTGGCCACAGCCACATCCAGGCCCGATTCCGCCCGGCCCGCTGGGCATGAATTCGTGTTCCGGCCGGCGACTGCAACGTTCACTCAGAAAATGACCATCTATCTCGGCGATGAACCGGTCGAGATTGTAGCCGCCTGGCCGGCGCACACGATGGGCGATGTCTATGTTTACTTTCCGAAGGAGCGCACGGTCGCCACGGGAGATCTTTATCTGACCAACAGTGTGCCGGCGATGGACGAAGGCAGCGCCGCGCATTGGATTCAGGACCTGGATCAGATTCTTGCGTTACCCGCGGATCACTTCGTGCCAGGACATTTCGAAGTCGGCACAAGGCAAACCATCCAGCGCTTCCGCGATTACATGGCTGATCTCGACGCCCAAGTTCAGAAATTGGCTCAGGCAGGCGCCACCGAAGACGAGGTGCGCCAGAAAATTCAGCTACCGCAGTATGGGGATTTTCGGCAATACGCTAAATACGAAGCCACGTTCGGCGACAACGCCGTCGCGATACTCAGGCAGATTCGCGCTGCGCACCAACCTCGATGAATTGATCGGCCAGGCTCAGACGAACGACCCGTGGTTTCCGGGGTCTTGCCCGTGCCGCGCTGAGCACGACGCCGCCGGCCAGGCCTCAAAATCGAGATTGATGTATATATAGCGCCGGGACGGGCTTAGTGTTTCCCTACGTCTTCATCGTCTATTCTCTTCGAAATCTCGTCGGCGAGGCTACGCGGTGGCTTCGTTCCCGCACTTTGACCCTGTTGCGCGGAACCCGCGCTCAATCGGCTATCAGCGTGAACTTGCGAAACGCCGCCCGGCACTTCCGGAGCCGAGCCGGCGATTGGCTCACCGGCCGCGGCAGGCGGTGGGTTCGTTCCGCAATTCTTATGTGGCGCGGCCTCGGAACGGGATGGTTCCGACTGTTCACTGTAGAGTTCGGGAGCCGTGGCAACCGAACCCGACGGCCCTTCGTGGGTCTGGCCATCGGGAGCCGAAGTGGGCTCTTCGAAATCTTCGGCCGTACTGGCCGCCGCGGGGCCGGGTTGCCCGAGTAGGGCCGCAGCCATACGCTTGGCTTGCAGGCGGTCGAGTTCTTGGATTGCCTGAAACATCTGGCGGTTGCTGGTGGTCATACATCGCAGGATGGTGTTTGGCGACCGGTTCTCAAAAGCTCCTCGCAAGTCCCAAATTTTCTGTTCGTGCTGAATCAGGCGCGCGAGGCGGAGAGCCTCTGTGACGATTTTCTCTACCCAAAAATTTTCCATGAAACCTACGGGCTGATAATGTTGGAGCACACCGTTGGCGACCGTCTGGTAGTCCGTTCTGTCCTTCGTCCATTGCTCCATGTTAATGAAAAGACGCTCAGCAAAAAACCCGTGCCGGTAGCAATTCGCGGCCGCCTTTGCTTTACCCGCCTCCGTTCGGGGCCCTGTAGACTTTTGAGCATTCAGCCGGTTTGCCTCAAGCTTTTGGGGTGACACCGGCGCCTTACCGGCGCCAGGAATCGGACCGTTGGATGGGGACGAAGCGGCGTTACGGGCAGTTTCGTCATCGTCATCCGGTTCGGGTGCATTGGGGGGTGACCCGTCTGGTTCGGGGGTATCCCGCCTATGGAGCCCTGCAAGGCCTCAATGTGACGGTCATTCTGTACTTTACTCATGGTGTTCTCCCATTGCGTATAAGGGGAGCCCCAGACTTACATGGAGGACCCAAGACGCGTGTGATTTGTCGGCCGTGATTCCGGGACGCCTATTGAACGGACATCCCTGCCCTGTTCGGGTGTGAATCGGCTCGACAATAAAGGGTCCGGTAGTTGTAAAACGACTAACAAATGATCCCGTGCTTCACCAGACAGTCATCCGCGCCGAAAATGGCAGGAGTTCCCGTGGCGCACGATTGATCGGGAACCGAGAATTGAACTGGGGGGTGCGCTGCCGACAGCAAGGTACTCGTTGGCAGCAACCCGTGGCTGTGCCACGCGTAGATATATCAGGATGGGTCCAGGCTGCGGTTTCAGAGCAATACCCTGGGGCCTAGGCCGCCGAATCGCAGCGATGGGGCAAACCGCCGAGTCGCTCGTTTCCGGCCAAACCCATTACTGGACGACAGGGTGACTCTGGTCCGCATCCCCATAACTAAAGCAGAGGCACCACTCGTTACTGGGTGGCAAACCGCGCGACTCGTGGAGAGCTTGAGCGATAAAAAACGCAGTCTCGGCGTCTTTTGCGCTGATAGGGTAAAGATACCGCTTACTCCCCCAAGGACTGCGTGTGGCAACCACAAACAGTGACATACCATCAGCGGCGTGTACCTTGAGGTGCTCGGCTAAAGCGTTGGCGAAGACCTCCTCGGCGCTCGCTGGCGGTTCGGCGGAGTTCGGGACTAGGTACCCTTCTATTACGCGGAACGGATTATGCTCTTGGTTCATATATTTCCTCTTCTCAAATGGATTCTGCCGTTTGGGAAAGGTAAGGTCATCCCGCGTGGCAGTTACATTTGTATAATACTGTCCCCCGAAGAAACTTCTGGACGATTTTCCACTTCGAAAGCCCACATGATTGACTGATCCGCCCAAGACTTTGTGCGCGCTGAGAGGAACGCCAGCGGATCGTCCGGCGGGCCTAACTGTCGCCATGTTCCGATCTTGAGATGGCCGGCGGCGGGGGGGCCTTGAAACCAGAGATACTGGAGGACTTACAACGGTGCGGCATCAGGCTCAAGTCATCTACTTTTTGACTTTTGCGGAAATGGGAGCAAACTGAGGCCAGGATCACGCTACCGTCCCGAGGTCAAGTTCACCCCCACCAGGATCAGACTGCCGGAGCCGCGTGGCCGCGGCCTGGGTTTTGGCCGGACGGGGTATAGCGCAGGCGGTCTAATCACCCTTTCCGGCCCCGCACCGGAAGCCGGATTCCGTGTCATCGAGCGCGCCAATTCGTTCGGGGGCAGCGCAATGAAGACGAACCGGCGGAATTACGTCTCACCGAGATTGGGCATACTGGTCTCGCTATTCACATTTTCGGCCTGAACCCTGCCAGCGCACAAACGCCAACCCCTGCTCCCGCTCCGCTGGTGACGCCGGCAGACTACGCGCTTTCTGCGAGGAATCCCTCACGTAGCTGTACTGTGCCGGAGAGTTGCAGGCGAAAAATCGCCATTTCGGCTTACAGTTGGACCGCCGTGTATCCCGTTTTTATGCGCCAAGCTGCCTGATACCGTTCACGGCTGGAGGAGGCGCCGTCGACTATTTCCGTGGCGCGTGCATTGTGAGGGGAAGCACTTTCGCGTAGTTTGTAAAATCCGGATCAGTCGTAAAGATGGCCCATTCGCGTTTCATCACCACGGCACACAGAAGGATGTCCACGATCGAAACGACAATTCCCTTCCCTCTGCACTGATTACCAGCTCTGGCCGCCTCTTCGTGATCGAGTGTGTCGATGGGCTCGTCCGGGAAAGAGCGAAGGTGGAGTCGCAGTCTTTCATATTGCTCGGTTGTTTTTATCCCTGAAAGAAGCTCTTGTCGAACCAAACCAATGATGCGCGCTCGTCCCTCCCGGATCAGTTCAGACAACTCAGCAACAAGGGATCCCTCGGCTGTGCCCAGGTGTTCCTTCCTCCGTCGAAGCGCAAGGAACCAAACGGACGTGTCGACCAAGATATTCATATACGCTTCGCCTTGCGCTCGCGTTTGTAATCGTAGCCGCGCTCATATTCGATTTCCCCGAAAAGAGGGACGATTTCCAGCTGCCTCCGTCGCTGGATGTATTCCTCCAACGCCGCGTTCACGGTCTCTCTTTTCGTCCGGTGCCGGCCCACTTTCTGAGCCTCTTCGAGGAGGCGGTCGTCAATGGCCAAATTCGTCGGCATTGTGTCCCCTACTGTGTGATATTCTACACACAGACATGTGTGTCGTCAACCTGCCATTTCATTTTATGGTTGACATTGTATGCTAGACGTAGTACGCTTTTCGTATGATTGTCTCGTTCCGAGATAAGGAAACGGAGACAGTGTTTCTAACAGGCCGAAGCGTTCGGTATAAAATGATTGAGTCCGTCGCGTTTAGAAAGTTGCGTTTTTTAGACGCGGCCATTTCTTTGCGCGATCTCGGTCATGTTCCGGGGAACCATTTGGAAGCACTCAAGCGTGACCGAAAAGGGCAACACAGCATTCGCATCAGCGGTCAGTGGCGGATCTGCTTTGTTTGGCGCGACGGAAACGCCTATGAGGTTCAGATCGTTGATTTCCATTAAGGAGAGGAATATGTCTAAGAACCGAAAGCCACTTCATCCCGGCGAGGTCTTGCTTGAAGATTTCTTGAAGCCGTTGAACATCTCAATGAATGCGCTCGCTATGAGAATCCACGTTCCATCCGGACGTATCACTGAGATCGTGGATGGGAAGCGCGGGATTACAGCAGACACAGCTTGGCGATTATCACGATTCTTCGGGACTTCGCCTCAAGTGTGGACGAATTTGCAAGCGCAGTATGAACTAGATCTCCTCGCCCAAATTGAGAGCGCAGCTTTGAAAGAGATTCGTCCATTCGTGGCTTCTGCTTAGAGACCGCATTCTGTTTGACTTCAGTGGAAATAGTAGCGATGTGAGGCCAGGATTAAGCTGTTGTCTCGAGGCCGCGTTCACCCCCACCAGGATCAGACTGCCGGAGCCGCGGGGCCGCGGCCTGGGTTTTGGCCGGACGGGGTGCAGCGGAGGCAGTGAAAGTGCGCGAGGTCGGCCAAGAGATCGGTCTGGGACCGGCGGACTTTCGGTCGGTTGCGCCTCTCGAGCCGGAACGAAATCAGTTTATATCTACGTCTTCGTCGTCTATTTTCTTCGAAATCTCGTCGGCGAGACTACGGCGTGGGTTCGTTCCCGCACTTAAACCCTGTTGCGCGGACCCTGCGCTCAATCGGTCCCCAGCCTGAACTTGCAAAACGCCGCCGGGCACTTCCGGAACCGAGCCGGCGATTGGCCGACCCGCCGCGCCTGGCGGTGGGTTCGATCCCCACCGCCCCTACCAAACCTGCTTTATTCTTCAACGAGTTGCAGAAAACTTGGCTCCATTTCAGCGGGTTAGCTCCAAAACGCTGCGTGCAAGAGAGTCCACTGCTCGCCGCTGTGCGTCACCGATGACGTGCGCATACTTTTGCAAAGTGATACGCGAATCGCTGTGGCGCATCTGGCGCTGAACCACTGAGGGTGCTACACCGTTCTCAATCATTTCACTTGCCGCCATGTGCCGGAAGGCGTGAAGCGCAGCGCGCTCAATCCCCAGTTCTTTCAACGTGTCTTGGAGCTTGAGCGCAACTTTGTTTCGCACCATCGGCTTGCCCACTTTGTTGCAAAAGAGCAGGTCCGCTTCGTTCTGCCGCCAATGATTGGCAAGGAACGTTCGGAGCCGCTTTTCCAACATCGTGGGAATCGGCAGATCAGCGGAGCTAGACCTGGACTTCGGTGCGTGCATCTGCCGCGTCGCCGCGTCAAGAGTGCGGCGAATGCGGATTACGCGCTTTTCAAAGTCCAAGTCACTACGCTTGAGTGCAAAAACTTCACCAGCACGGCAGCCAGTTAGACTGAGAACAGCCCACAAAGTTGAGTAAGGCTCTTCGCTTGCGTTGATGATTCTCTTGACCTGCGCGGCAGTGAAGAAGCGTTCCTCCTGCTTCTCGCCTTCGCGGGGCAAGGAAAGAGCAGACCTATCGAAAACAGCTGGAACGTAGCCCCACGCCTTAGCCGTCTTGAGCAAACCAGAGAGAGTCTGCAACACATTGTCACAAGATTTTCTAGTCAGCCCTTTGGCAGCTAGCGCAGAGATGAACGCTTGCACGTTCCTTGTGGTGATGGCCGTCAGTGACAGCTCACCCACTGCCGGAAGAATGTGAGTGCGCAAGTGGCTTTCCGCCGCTCTAACTGTTGATGGTTTGAGCGTGGGAGCAACGTTTCGCTTCCACTCTTCCACAAAGTTCTTGAGTGTTCTGCCAGCTTTCGGTTTGGGCATAGCAACAAGGTTCACTGCGTCAAGATACGGCTTGAGTGCTTCGATCGCCTGAAGTTTTGACACGTGCTTCACGGTTCCAAGCACCACGCTTCGTCTTGCTCGGTTAATTGTTCCGTCTGGCTTCATTCTGTCTTCTCTGAAGATGCCCACCCAGACTTTGCGTTTCTTTCCTCTGCTGATGATTCTGCCTCTCTGATACCGCCTTCGTGGCATAGATTGCTCCATGCCCACGTTGCACGGTGCTGGCGAAACGATAGCATTGGTGTGAAACGTTGTCACGGCGTGCTGCCTTGTGGGGGTCAGCACACGCTCATTAGTTTCAGGGTCTTCCATATCATCTCAAACTGCTTTGAGTTGAAGGCGGAGGAGCGCACGCCGCACACGAGAAACGGGAATATTCAGGCTGACGGCTATCTCCCGGAGAGACCGGCCTCCTTCGCGCAGTTTGGCGACCGCTTCCACATCGACTACAGCCCGGGGCCGCCCAATGTGTTTGCCCATGGCCCGGGCATGCGCCATTCCCGCCCGGACCCTCTCGGCAATGAGGTCCCTCTCGAACTGAGCCACTGCACCCACGATATGAAAGAGGAGCTGCCCAGCAGATGTCGTCGTGTCAACGCCTTCAGTCAGACTGATGAAATCAATCCCCAGTGCGTTGAACTCATCCAGACTTTCAATCAGATGTTTCAAGGATCTGGCGAACCGGTCGAACTTCCAAACCAGTACCACGTCAAACAAACGCTTTCGCGCGTCCCGCATCAGAGCGTCGAGCTGGGCTCTATGCCGTTGGGTTCCGCTGACGCCCACGTCGGTATATTCGCTGTGGCGCGCAAACCGCTTACTGGCGAATCGACGCAGTTCTTCGAGCTGGACTTCACAGTTTTGGTCCAGCGTGCTCACTCGGGCGTAGAGGGCTGCGACTTTTCTAGGATTCTGTTCCATGGTGGAGCTGCTTCGGATCGGAACCGCCGTCCCGTTTCTGGCCCAGGGCGCGGACCAAGACGACAACGGCGATGAACGCCACAGCGATCAGGATCATCCCTACAACGGTTATCTTCATTGTTTCTTCCCCCATTCGACGGTCGCGCTGCAGTTCTTCTCGGGACAGCGGAATCCCTCAAGGCTTCCATCGAACATGCTTGTCTTAACCAAGCTGGGCTCGATCCAGAAGCGGCATCCGCACTCCGGGCATCTCAATCTGCATCGCCGTTCCATCTCGGCGAGCCTGCTCCACAGGCCGTCCTTGTTGGCGCGTTCGATTAACCTGCTGAAGGCGTCGATTCCCGAAGGTCCGCGCACAAAGAGCTGAACTCCACAGGGATCGCAAATGATGTACGGCTTGTGTTTCTTCGTCGTCTTAACCTCAAGCGGACTCGTACATACGGGGCATGGAAACATCCGCGTTCCGTTCAAGAGTGACATCTTCAATTTCTCCACACGGTCACGATGGGCGCACTTTGCCCACCGTTCACATTCATGGTAATGGTGGATTTCCGCTCGACCTAAAGGTGGGGGTTAGCAGTTGACAATGCTTCGTTCTAACTTTCCCTATAATTCCGCATCATTCGGCGGCAACCTTCCCTACAATTCAGGTTGGTTTTCGGGAATCTTCCCTAAAAATGCCAAAACGCAAAAAATCGCTCTCCCCGCCCCAAAAGGGACTTGACAGCATTCCAGCCAACAAGACGGGACCGGGACGCCGACCTAAAGTGCGTCCGTCAGAGGTCTATGGGCGTGCGTTAGGCTACAGAACCATCTTTGATCAGGTCTGGAATAAGTTGGGCAAGCGTTTGTTGAAAACGACTTCGGAGGCTAAGGTAGTTGAAGCTTTTGAGGCCAAGGCTCCCCAACACGCCCAGGAGTTTGTGCCTGCCTCAGTCGGTCTGATTTTCGAGGTAGTCCATCATCCGAAGTTCCCCAAGAGGCGTAAGCCGCAGATCAATTATTTAGCGGACTCGCTCGCAGCCTTGGGAAAAGTGAGGCCCAAGCGATCCAGGGAGATCGTCGCTCAAGAGCTGGCAAGGGAGCGTGCAAGGCTGAAACACCGCGTTCTTCGGCGCGAGTTCTTCATTGAATGCACTTGCGGTTATCAAGGACCGGCCTACAAAGGAAAATGTCCCAGCCTCCATCCTGACAAGGCTTAGAGCAAATTTGCCGGTATTTTATTTCAGCGTCGCATTTTTTGACCCTTGCAGAAATCTTCCGTAACGTAACATACGTAACGTTATGGCCGCTGAGGACCGCTCTTTCCTTAGGGAATCATTGGTACGCCAGGACAGTCCGTTATTTTCTAGAGTGCTCCTCTGCGCGGCATTGCCAGAACCGAGGAAAATCGTCCCAGTAGAGGTGATACTTGAGCCTTGATCTTCAGTGCTAACTAGGCGTTTGAAAAGGTCCCTCCGAGGTTTTGAACAAGAATTACATGAGCGCACTCCATGAGTTAGATCATCTGCAAGGGCATTTTGTCGGAAGGGAACGTTTCCTGCCCGCTTCTGGATCGTTTCCGATAAGCGCACTTCTCTGGAGTTGCCAAACACCTTCTATTCGTTTCGCAAGGCCACCCTCGGATCTACACGCGATGCAGGGCGAGAAATCTTCTCAGCAGAGCATTGGGTCCGGGCGTTGACTTGTCTGTAGCGTACGCCCTAGAATGACCTTCAAAGTTACCTACGCTCCCGCCGTCAGAGTGATCGAACAAGGCATGCACAATATCTGGGTGGCGCTCCTCGGCATCCTGGCCTTCCTCTGGATCATTGCGGCCGTCCGCGTCTTCGCGGGAATCAGCAAGCTGCCGCGCTTGGCAAACACAAACCTGCTGCCTGACGCCGATTGCCCGAGCGTTTCGATTCTTATCTCCGCCCGCGACGAAGCCGAAGGCCTCCCGCAATGTCTCACCGCTCTACTCGCTCAGGACTATCCCTATTATGAGGTTATCGTGGTGAACGACCGTTCGCGTGATGCCACAGCACAAATCCTGGACCAATTCGCTCGTCAAAATAAGAATCTAAGAGTCATCCACATCACGGAACTCCCGCAAGGCTGGCTTGGCAAGTCCTACGCGATGGTCAAGGCTCACCAGCGTGCAACCGGGGAGTGGTTGGTTTTCACCGACGCTGACGTTCGATTCGAGCCAGACCTATTGCGGCGCTCTCTCGGATTGGTAAAGAGCAAACAGTGGGACCATCTGAGTGCTCTCTTTTTCGTTGACCTCGTTGGCTTCTGGGAAAAAACTGCGATTGGCTGGTGGTTTCTGTCCGCCATCTCCTGGATTGAACCGTGGCGCGTGAGTGACCCGAAATCTCGTCGTTACTCCGGTTCCGGGGCATTTCAGCTTTTGCGGCGTGCGGCCTACGAAAAAATCGGCACCCACCAGCGGTTGGCAATGGAAGTTGTCGAAGACCTCAAGCTGGGCAAGTTGGTGAAGGAGGGCGGTTTCAGATCCGGCGTCGCGCTGAGCGGCGACTTGGTGCGGCTGAGGTGGTATCGCGGATTGCGAGGCATTGTTCGGGGACTGAGCAAGAATTCGTTCCCCGCCTGTAACTACAATCTAGGAATCTTCACGCTAAACTTGTCCCTCCTTTTCACATTTCACTTGCTGCCCTATCTGGTCCTGGTGTTTGCCCGTGGACTGCCCCAGGCTTTGGCCGGTGTTTCGACGTTGGTGATCCTTATCGTGCGTTTGTATACGGACCGCTACTACCGTATCTCGCCGCTCTACGCCTTAACCAACCCGCTCGGCGCCGCTTTATTTTTCTACATCCTACTCCGGTCGGCGCTCGTCATCCTTCGACGCGGCGGCGTGGTCTGGCGTGACACGTTTTACCCCCTCGATGAACTCCGCCGAGGCGTCGTGTGAACTTTGATTTGTGATTCGACAACCGCTTTTGTCAATCGACTGTCGGCCGAAAGGGAATCCTTTCGGCTCGCTGTCCGGCTAGCCAGGCGAATAGGATAGTGACCGCCAACTTCAGAGGAGGAGCCCCAAGTAGCCGGAATAGTTTCCGAGTTGGCGACGATACGCCGAGAACGTGCCGGGCGCAAACCTCACTATTGCGTGTAGCGTGCTGTACGGCCATCACGCTAACCTGACCCATGAAATCATCCTCGGCGGTGGAAAGATCGTGCAACAGGAATTCCATCGGGAAGAATGGAGCCTTGTACTGCACAGAGGCGATGCGAGGCGATGCGTTGACTGGCCTGTACCGGTGTCCTAAGATGCCCCGCAACGAGGTTCCTCCCGAATGGCGATTGAGCGCCTGGGCCACTACCGCCTGCTGGAACGGATCGGCATTGGCGGTATGGGAGAGGTTTATCGCGCGCGCGATGAACGCCTCGACCGTGACGCTGCCATAAAGGTTCTGCCGCTCAGCATTAGAGGTAATCTACCCGCTTGTAATCGCCTGCTTGACGAAGCGCGCTCTGCATCGCAACTCAACCATGCACACATTTGCACGATTTTCGAAGTTGGCGAAGAAAGCGGTGTCGCGTTCATCGCTATGGAGTACATCGCTGGACGGCCACTGAGCGCGATAATTCAGCCCGACGGCCTTCCGACTGAGCAGGTCCTCCGATACGGCACACAGATCGCCGACGCGCTTGCCCATGCTCACCAACGCCGCATCGTTCACCGCGATCTGAAACCAGCGAATGTCATAGTGACACCGGACGGCAATGCGAAGGTGCTGGACTTCGGCCTAGCGACGAGGCTCCGCGCAGAAGAAATAGAGGTAGTGACGCGCTCACAGGTGATGCTCAGCGAATCTGAGCCGCTTGCGGGGACGCTACCCTACATGGCGCCGGAACAGCTCCGCGGCGAGCCTGCCGACGCGCGTGCCGATATTTGGGCGCTCGGTGTTCTCTTGTATGAGATGGCTTCCGGCCATCGGCCGTTTTCGGGCCATTCGGGATTTGAACTGAGTTCCGCGATCCTTCGCGATCCTCCCCCACAGCTGCCCGATCACGTGCCGGTCGGCCTTGCGGCTATGATCCGGAAATGCTTGGTGAAAGACCTAGCAGCCCGTTATCAGAACGCCGGCGAAGTCCGGTCAGCGCTGGAAACGCTCGGGTCCACGGCAGCTTCAATACCCGCCCCACGTACGGCTCCTTCGGCAGTTGGTTTTCAGCCGGCAGTATATGCTTGGGTCGCCGTGGGCTTGGCCGCCTTGTTGGCGATTCTATTCGCCTCGAACATCGGCGGATTGCGCGAGCGGCTCATGGGCCAAAGCACCGCTTCCGGAATCCGATCGCTTGCGGTGCTGCCACTCGAGAACTTATCGCGCGATCCATCGGAGGAATACTTCGCTGACGGAATGACGGAGGAACTGACGACCCAACTGGCGCAGATCACCGCGCTGCGCGTGATTTCGCGCACGTCCGTAATGCGGTATAAGGATTCGAAGAAGTCGCTGCCCCAGGTTGCGAAGGAACTCCAGGTGGAGGCCGTGGTGGAAGGCTCCGTGACGCGGTCAGGCGACCGAGTGCGAATTACGGCACAGCTGATTCAGGCTTCCACGGACGAGCATCTTTGGGCGAAGAGTTACGAAGGGGATGCGCGAGACGTGCTGGGTTTGCAACAAGAAGTCGCTAAGGCCATCGCGGATGAGGTGAAGGTGCAACTCACGCCGCAGGAGCAGATGCGGCTTTCGAGCCCCCTGCCCGTGACCCCGGCCGCTCACGAGGCTTATCTGAAAGGAAATTACTTGAACAAGGGCACCAGTGCCCAGCAGGGCAAGGCCAGAGGATACTTCGAGGAGGCGATCCGGATCGACGCGAACTATGCTCCGGCCTACGCGGGACTAGCCGACTATTATTGGTCAACCCTGGGTCTTCGTCCGCGCGATGCAATGCCCAAAGCCAAGGAGAACGCACTCAAGGCGGTGGAACTCGATCCCGACTTGGCGCAGGCTCATTACGAGCTGGCTGCGGTCCACTTCTATGGCGACTGGGACTGGACGGGAGCCGAAAAGGAATTCAGGCACGCGCTTGAACTCAACCCAGGCGACGCCGAGAGCCATCGCTTCTACTCCTTTTTTTTGGCGGCTCGAGGACGTAAAGAAGAGGCATTGGCCGAAAGCCGAAAGGCCCAAGAGCTGGATCCGCTTTCAATCTCGACTCAGTTGACGGCCGGGTTTGTGTTCTATTTTGCGCGTGAGTACGACAAATCAATCGAACAATGCCGAACGGCGTTGGAACTGGATCCGAACTCAGCGGGCGCCTATGACTGCACGGGGTCGAGCTATCTAGCCGAAGGCATGTACGAGCAAGCCATCGCCGCGTTTCAAAAGGCTACCAATCTTTCGAATAACGATCCGGCGCGTCTCGTAGGGCTTGGGCGGGGCTACGCACTGGCAGAAAGGAGATCCGATGCACGCCGGGTTCTCGATCAGCTCCGCCAGCTTTCTCGTCACACCTACCTGCCACCCTACTTCTTCGCCACGATCTATGGGGCCTTAGGCGAGAACGATCAAGCGTTTACGTGGCTCGAAAACGCCTTCGGCGAGCGTGACATCTATCTGGCCTGGTTGAAGGTAGATAGCGCCATCGATCCCCTACGGAATGACCCGCGCTTTCCGGGATTGTTGCGCCGCGTTGGCCTTACAAATTAACAAACAGCGTTCGGCAGAACGCGCTTCGCTCTTCACAGGAATTACTTCGGTCTCTCATTCGGAATTTGCCATGCGACGATCGCAGCCGTGCTGTGGGCGGTGTGGGTAACAATAACGATCCAGCCGTGACCATCCTTGGCGGGTTGGACGTCACAAAACACAACCTTGATCAGCTTTCTCTTCAAGAAGTGATGATCGTCGATATAATCTTTTGCAGCCTTCTTGCTCGCGTGAAACTTCCCAAACTCTTCGTTCGACAGCCTCAGAATCACCACTTCCGGCTGGTCGACGCCCAAGTCAGTTTTCCATGCGCCCTCTGACAACGTTTGCCAGGAAGGTGCTGGCACCTTCTGCTGCGTCGCTTCTTGAGCGAAGCTCGGCGCCCGTCCTTGCAGGAACAGCAGAAACGACACGAGCAGCATCGCTGAAAGGAACTGTTTCATGGGTTGACCTCCTTCAGGGGCGGAACGTTCACACCTTGGCAGGACTTCTACATCCAGATTACATCAATGTCAACTTATCCCGCAGGCGTCGTGGTGGGCATGCGAAGACAGTATTGTGGTACACCCACGTGCTGACAGTCGCGTCACGCCCGATTCACCTGCGAGCGGACAGAACGCTTCGCGATCACGCTTGTGTTTTGAAACCGTGTGGTTTTGACTCCGCGTAATGCGGTAAATCTAGACCCTCATAATCAATGATCTGCAGCGAGGATTTCATGTCCCTCTTTGGCACACAGGCGGTTCAATTCGGGGGCGCGGTACGCTACCTACTGCCTATGCCCGAATTCGCTGTCCCGTTTGAGCGTGTGTTCAAGCGGGCAGCGCGAAACTGGCATTTTTCGGGCGCGTTTCGGGCGCCCAATTCCCCATGCGGAAATCTTCCCCGGATGGTTCTAGAGACAACCCCAGTTTCATTCGCCGCGTGCCTTTAATGCTAGAATCCCGTTTCGAGGAACACAGGCATGGTCGAAGGGTTCTGGATTGTCCAATTTGAAGGAGTGCAAGGCAACGGTGGTGGTGTCGTCTTCTTTCTCAAAGGGCGAATCTTTGGCGGTGACAGTGGGTTTGTGTACACGGGCACTTACCAGACAGACGAGAAGACCATCGCTGGCCGCGTAATAGTTCGCAATTTCCTGCCAGAAGTTCTTAGTGTCTTCGGTGTTCCCGGCGACTATGTATTGAGCCTTAAGGGCAACGTGGCTGGACAGAAAATTGAAGGTTCGGCGAGTCTTGTGAATCAGGAAGCGATGGGCATCGTGGTCAAGTTGACCAAGATAGGTGACTTACCGAAGTAACTTCTTTGGCGCTTCTGCAGGCGGCAGTTCTTCTGGAGGAATTTCTGGCAAGTTGATTGGTGGGAATCTGTCTTCAAAGACCCCGACTGGCACTCTACGCCTCCCCTGCAGAACATCCAGAATTCCACGCCTTACCGCGTGCTGTTCCTGCTCTACGTTGCCCAAACCCATCGGATAGTACGCCCCCTTCTTGATTTGGATTTCGTCGAAGTCATAACCGAGACACTTTCCCATCGCGATCAGAAGATTGGTAGTCAGTGTCGCGGTCTTCTCGTTTATGTTGGGAGGTAGATTAGGTGCCGCCAATTCACCAAAGTGGTCTAACAGAACTTTCCAAGCGGTGCGTACCCCTTTCTCCCCTTCGTTCGTGTTGTCGAACTCAACGTCAATCAGATTCAGTGCTTGAACGAACTGCGGCGACAGGGGCGTGGCTCGAAATGACATCAAAGTCTTGAACACCCACTGTTTGCGGTTCTTGGCCTCCCGGCCTTTGTCCAGCCGCCGCTGTACTTCAAGGGCAGCGATAGGCCCTGCGATGATGGCGAGGATGGTTATTACGCCGAGAACAACCGCTGTTGTGTCCATAGTGCGGGATGGTACACCGGAATTGTGACGCCGACAATCCGCACGGCTCGCCACCGCGCTTTCCTGACGCGAATCGTCGCGCACGAAAAAATAATTTTGGGATTCTACGGTAGGTGTGGGTCGTGCCGTTCGAGCGAAGTGTTTAAGACAGCCGGCTAACCCGTCTCGGTCCAGCGCAATTCAGGAAACGATACCTTGGGATTGACGGCGCTGCAATACTTACGAGCACGCGCCTCAGCCTTTTGCTTCGCATCCTCGATGTCTTCGGCCCATTCTCGCTCCGCAAACCACTTTTTCCGCTTTGCGTCGAAGATGGCTGACGCTGGCCCCAGCCCAGTGTGCGTCGCCATGAGTACGAGGTCGATGTTGTCGCCGATTTTGACCTCAGCACGAAAGCCCTGGCCCTGTCTCGGAAAAGCTGTAATCGTCATAGTGGGATGATAGATAAGTGGGCTGACGACTTCAAGCCGCATGCTCGGGGCCGATAGTGCCATCTAGGGATTACCACTACCTATCTCTCGTGTGCAAAAAGGATGTCAGATCCCGGTCCGCTAAGTCATCGTGTTTCGAGTAGCGCAGCCAAACCGCAGCCGCGATCAAAAACCACATGGTTTCGGCCCAGGAAACCACTTTCCGAATAACGCGTTATTCAGGCACCTGGATTGACTTTCGAGTTGCCCGCAGTCCATCCAGGCTCGATGTCAAGCGCGGAGATCACTTCCTACAAGCCGACTTCTCGGTACCAATCCGGCCAAATTCCTCGAACCCCGTTTCTGGATAGTTTCCGGATCGCCGACCAACCGCCCAGTGAAAATCGATTCTGGGATTGTGAGTGTTATAGGGCTGTAACGCTCAGCTTGTTCATTATTCAGCGCAGAGGACCAGGAAAACACTGATCGCCAGTTTGCGGTAATTGCGCGTTCTTGAAATACAAGGCCAGGCAGAACATGGAACCGGCGGCAGTCACGAGCCAGGGGGCACCGAGAATGAGCAGCGAGATGGAGAAGGTCGGGTAGAAATAGACCAAAGCAATGACCGGGGTCATAACCGCGTTGCCGATGAAAAAGCCCTTTGCCCACTTGTCGACGCCCCCGTTTCTGAAAACGAATGAACCGAACAGCGTGGCGAAACCCATGCAGATGTAGCCCAACGCATCGACATCCCAGAACAGCGAGTGCGGGGTTTGGTCGAGGATGCGGACGTCGTCGAGCCTGTGTTGCAGCGCCGCTGGGATCACCGTTGCGAGCTGAACGGCGTAGTTCAGGGTGACATATGTGCCATACATAACCGTGAAGATCAGGGCTGCGCTGCTCCAAAATCTCGTTTCGGCCGATGCCACGTAATGTAACGCGAGCATGGAAATCATGAATGGAATCACGATGCAAAGCGAGAAGCCGTACAGGAGTATCCCATCGAGTGGTGGGCGCAGTGCGTTGACGACCTGGAGGACCTGCACGATGCCGTAGAGAACGATCGCCGCGAAGGCAGCCATTGCCGCAAGGGAGCCGATTTTGGGAACATCTCTCATGCCGCGTCGAACCCTGCCCATTATGCAACGAAAGTGTTGTTAACAGGAGATAGCACTCACAACGAGCAGGGGGTAGTCCGGATTCAGGTCGTGTCACGGGGAAGCGGGAAGTAATCCTAAGGTAACGTTTGCCGACCAACCGCCCAGTGACGAGCTGATTCTGCCGTCGTAAGTGATATGGCCATACAAGAACAGTTGACAAATCCCTCGGTTCGCCGGTGTCAGAAAGTCACAGCACTGTTTGGCGGTTTTTAGATGGGCGCCCGGTCAGCTAAAGAACATCGACGACGATAAGCGTAATGTCATCCTGCTGGTTCACTGCAGCTGGTCGCCACCTCTGGACTTCGGAGAGCACTTGACGCGACAGCTCGGAGGCGGGCTGCAATCGATTATTGCGTACGACTCGTTCCAATTGCCGGTCGCCAAACTCCTCTCCCGCGGCGTTCGCAGTTTCGGTTACGCCGTCGGTGTAGAGCAGGAAGCGATCGGATGGTTCAAGCGGCACGCTGCACACCGGATACTCAGAGTCAGGTTCGACTCCCAACAACAGCCCGTTACTTTGGATACGCTGCATTTCGCCCCTCGTATTCCGCCAGCACAGTAGCGGCGGATGTCCAGCAGCCGAGTAGAGGGCGTTGCGGTGCTCTGTGTCGATCCAAACATAAGCCGCCGAGGCAAACTGGCCCTGCGCCTCACTCGACAGGATGCGATTCAAGCCGCCAAGCACCTGTGCGGGATCATCGGCATGGACGGCGACGGACTGCATGGCCACTTTGATCATCGAAGAAATGAGGGCGGCCGGGATGCCATGTCCAGAGACATCTGCCACAAGGATGCCCAGATGATTGTTGTCTGACCGGACGAATTGGTAGAAATCGCCTGCAACGGCGGTCATGGGATGGTAAGAAGCAGCGATACGAAGGTTCTCAAGCTCGGGAACGCTCGCCGGAAGAATTGAAGACTGTATCTGCCGGGCCGTTTCCAATTCCGTCTCGATAGAAAGCAGACGGCGCTCGTTCGTAAACAGTATTTCCAAAGCCACGTATCCCAGCGAAAAGAGGAGGGCAGCAAAGCCCAACGAATCCACCATTGGCAGGACGGGGTACTGCAACACGCTCGTCAAGTTGGTGTACAGCACCTCTACGGCAAAAATAAGCGTAGCGGCGGTGAGAATGCGGTGATTGGATATCACGAGGAACTTCGAAAACTTTGGAACCAGCACGACGGTTAATAGGACGAGCGTGGTAAAAACTGCAAGCAGGTTGTTGTAGAACATAAATTTGTCGACTGGGCCACCGAGGACAAAGGTGCCAATACCGGCCAGAGCGATCACCAACCCCGCAAAGATTTCCAGCTGGATGAGGAGCCTGAGTTTGCCGAGGCTCAGCTCTCGCCAGGCGAACAAGGCAGTAACCAGGAGGAGGTACATGACCGCCGTACTCAGGTAGGGCGTGGCAGACTTGAGGGCGTGCGGCAGAACCGCCAAAACGGTGGGAGTCTGGACCAGTTTTTGGAGACCGAACATCCCGCTGAAGATTCCCAACCATACGAGGATGCGCACACCCTTGCGCCAGCGGATCGCTGCGATCGCGCAGGCGGTCGCTCCAATGGACAAGAAGATCGTTCCGAGGACAATATTCACAACCTCGCCACGGAGCGTTTCCAGAGCTGCATCTGCCGTGTTCATGCCATTCATCGAAAGGCTCGGTTTCGTTTCTCTGGCCTTGTCCAGTGTGGGATCAAGTCGGCCATGGGCAAGGAGTGCGGGAACGACTGTGTCACCCCACGACACGATCTTATTCTTTGAACAGTCCCTCGGTGAAGAATTGTAACTGGCGCGAACAGGCCATAGCACCCACGACTGAGGAGGAGGCGGTCCGGATTCTGGTGGTGTCACGGGCAACCCGGAAGTTATCAGCTCGCTGGTCCGGTTAGTACCGACAAACGCGCTTGTGTTTACAAATCCAATTCCGCATGCCTGATAAGTCGTGCCGGTTCAACCGGTGGATGCAACACCAACTAGTCCGTTGATCTGACAGTGCTTCCCCGGGAGAAGTGATCTGTTTGGCTGTCTTCGGTCAAAACCCAGACAGGGTAGTGTTCCGGCTTATCTAACCCTAGCGAGCGACTTAGCCTTTGTTTTCAATGCAAATCGGGTTTGACGTGAGTGTTGCGTTGACCCATTGAGACCGCCCGCCTTACCGGACAAATCCCGGGCTAGTACCCACTTTTCCGATCAGCGCGTTTATCAGATGGGATGAGAAGGCCGGTCTCCAGCGGGATGCGATACGCTCCCAATGATCGACGCGCTCGAGGCGCAAGATAAAGGAGACCGGCTATGAGGAAGATTAGCACTGTCGTGCTCGACCGAATCGAGAATTTCAAAGGTCACAAGCTAACCATCGGATTGGATCTGGGAGACCGATTCAGCCATTACTGCATTTTGAATGAATCGGGCGACGTGATTGGGGAGCACAACCTACCGACGACGCCGAAAGGAATCGACGAAGTCTTCCGCAGGATCCCGCGCAGTCGGGTGGCGCTAGAAACCGGAACCCATTCGCCTTGGGTCAGCCGGCAGTTGGCCCGGTTGGGGCACGAAGTGATCGTAGCTCACGCGCGCAATGTGCGACTGATCGGGGACAGTAGCCGAAAAGATGATCGAGTCGATGCCCGGACCTTGGCGCGGCTAGCCAGAATCGACCCTGGCTTGTTGGGTCCGGTGCAACATCGCAGCGCCCAGGCGCAAATCCATCTAACCGTGCTCCGCGCTCGAGCGGGACTGGTGAGTGCGCGCACGGCGTTGGTGAACACCGCACGCGGGTTGACCAAATCCTATGGCGAGCGGCTGCAGAACTGTGGCACCCAGAACATGAATCGGGAAATGGCCCAAGGACTGAGCCAGGAGTTGCGGGAGGCCTTGGATCCGCTGTTGGGAGAAATCGAATCGTTAAACGAGCGGATCGCGGAATACGACCGGCGGATCGAGCAAATCGCCACGGAAGTCTATCCCCAGGTGGCACGGCTCAAACAGGTGAAGGGAGTAGGAACACTCATTGCCTTGACCTACGTTCTGACTCTGGACGATCCCCACCGATTTCGCCGCAGCCGGGATGCGGGGTGCTTCGTGGGGTTACGCCCTGGTCGCAGGAACTCGGGTATGAGTCAGCCACAGCTGCACATCAGCAAAGAGGGAGATGTTTACCTGCGAACGATGCTGGTGCAGGGTGCGCACTACATTCTCGGACCGTTTGGACAGGACAGCGATCTACGGCGCTGGGGACTGAGACTCGCTGAACGCGGAGGAAAGAATGCCAAAAAGCGAGCGGTCGTCGCCGTAGCACGGAAGTTGGCCGTACTGCTTCACAAGCTGTGGGTAAGCGGAGAGGTCTATGAACCACTGCGGAACAGCCACAAAGTAGTGGCCGCAGTCGCGTAGGAGTGTGGGGGATTTTAACAGCCGAGCTCAACCGCCGAGTTCAGGTGACTGCGACTAAGTCCTGGCCCAACTCCCCATCGAACCGATGGGAGCCGAGGTCGATTATCAGGTAGCAGCACCTGCTGAAACGGGTACGCCCAACTGGCACCGAGCGACAATCGCTCCACAAACGAGTGCGGATGGAAGGATGGCGACAGAGGCGGCTTGGCTCAAAGGCAAAGAACCCACGCAACTAAAAACAAAACCATCTTGACTCGCACCGGCCTTCTCATGGAAGGATTTAGGCGATTACTTCTGGCTTGCCGACAACTCACCGGGAAAAACAAAACCTGCTCAATGAGTGTAAACGTGATTTATCGCCAACGTCAGAGTGCCTTTATTTCTTTGAGGCCGCCAGCTTTTCCTCAATGGCCTTACGTTGAGCTTCCCACTCACCCTGCCACGGCGCGGGTAAGCCCATTGCGCGAGCGTAGGCGATGAGCTGTCCCATGTGCTCGTGCAGGTGGCATAAAGCTCGCATGTAGAGGCGGCGTACCGACGTGCTCTCGCCACCGAACATTTCCGGCCTGTCCAGCTCGGTATCCGAAGCTTCCGTGAACGCTGTGCGAATACCGTCCAGCGATTTCCTCAGCAAACCAAGAACCTCAGCCTTGTCCGTTATGCTTTTTCCCAGGCTCTCGTTTCTTTTGAACATCGCCCAGACCTTCGCCAAGACCTCGCCTTCCAACTTGCCGTATAGATCTTGCGATGCATCCACGCCCAGAAGGGCCAGCAACGAACGGCCACCCGCTCCAACGTGCACCAGAACTTCGCTTACCGACCGCGCCGTTTCCGCCGGGCGCCACCCATAGCGTTCCGCAGGAAAAGCCTCCGCCAATGCAAGCACCTGCTTTTCAGCAATGTCAAGTTCCCACAGGTATTCGCCCTTGAAACCCGGAAGCCGAGTGCTCATGCCAGAAAACCTCCTGTGGCGCGACAGTATACCCCGTCAGCCAAAAACGAGCACGACCCAAGCCAACTGACGGAATCGGGCGGTCACGCGCATCGGGCGGACCAGCCACATTTTGAGCGTACTGCGGGCTGCTCGGAAGTAACACGCAATTGGACGTGTAGTCGCCTTACCGGAGATTTGATGTAGCACTTCACTGGTACGAGAAGTGCGTTTACCAGACCCTGACCGGTGATTTTGTATTGGAACGCTGGTTTTGTATAAAATGCTCCAAATCCGGACGGTGAGCTAAGATACCCCCACCATGAGGTTCTGTCCCGATTCCTGTAGAAAAGTAGAAGGCGTATTCTCCTGAGAAGTGAGGAACAAAGAACCCGGAATCTCTTAGGCGGAGGTTACGGGCACAGGAGGAATACGCCATGGCGGAGACTAGCACTGCAACAGAAGCGGGCCAAGAGAGTTCTCTGCGAGAAGGGTTAGAGGCGGCGATTCGGGAGCGGGTGCGGGAGATCATCGAGATGGTGTTGGAGGAAGAAGTGGAGGGGGCACTGGGAGCCGGGCGCAGCCAGCGCGTGGCGGAGCGGTGCGGGTATCGGCACGGACGCAAGCCGAGGAGGTTGATGCTGCGCACCGGCGCCGTCTCGCTGCGAGTGCCGCGGGGACGACTGATCACGCCCGAGGGTGGCGAGCGGGAATGGCACAGTCAGCTGGTGCCGCGCTACCGACGGAGCAGCCGGGAAGTCGAGCAGAGCGTTCTGGGCGTGTATCTGTCGGGAAGCAATACGCGGCGGATCCGCGGGGCGCTCGAGCCGCTGCTGAGCGGTGCGGCGCTGTCGAAAAGCGCGGTGTCACGGCTGGTCACGCGTCTGGAAGAAAGCTACCGCCTCTGGCAGCGGCGGGACCTGGCCGAAGAGAAGATTGTGTATCTGTACCTGGATGCGATTTACCCGAAGGTTCGCAGTGCGGGCCGCGTGGTGTCGCTGGCGGTGCTGGTGGCGCTGGGGGTGAAGGACACGGGCGAGAAGGTGCTGCTGAGCCTGATGAGTGCCGGAGCGGAGTCCAGCGACGGGTGGCAGATGTTGCTGGAGGATCTGGCGGCACGGAAGATGGGCCGTCCGCGACTGGTGATTAGCGACGGCAACGCGGGGTTGGGAGCGGCGCTGGATCGGCTGTGGCCCGGCGTGGCGCACCAGCGCTGCACGGTGCACAAGCTGCGGAACCTGATGGCGAAATCTCCGAAACACGCGCACGAAGCCGTGCGCGAGGACTACCACCGGATCGTCTACGCCGAAACTCAGCACGCGGCCCAACAGGCGCACGCGGCGTTTCTGTTGAAGTGGAAGAAGCTGTGCCCCACCGTCGCGGCGAGCTTGGAAGAGGCGGGCGAGCAACTGCTGACGTTCTACCAGTTCCCGGTGAGCCAGCACCTGTCGCTGCGCACGACGAACATCATCGAGCGGATGCAGCAAGAGTTTCGCCGCCGAGTAAAAACCCAGGCGGCACTGCCCAACGAAGGCGCCGTGCTGCGGGTGTTCTTCGGGTTGTGGGTCAGCGGACAGATGAAGCTGCACCGCATCAACGGCTACCGCGACCTCGGAGACAAAGAAGAGGCTACTGCCTAAAAGGAAAGATTTTCATGACTTCTCATAGAAAATGCGCTATTCACTTTTCTACAGCATTCGGGACACAACCCACCATGATCTCGGAATTCCAATCTACAGAGCAACAGAACACGTTCAAGGTTGAGTTGATTCAAGCGAATCTGGAGACTGCCATCGCCTTCGGCAAGCTCGCCCTGCAGTCCGACGATGAGAGGGAAATCATCAGACACAGACAGAAAGCGTGTGAGGCCTACGAGGAAGCTCTCCACTCTTTGAGCACCGCCGCTTTGACACATCTCGAATTGGAGTCGATCAAGACGAAGATGGCACATCTGGAGTCTGTATTGATGGGGTCAGGAGACTAGGATTTTCGCGCCGGACACGACAGTTACGCGGGTGGAGGCTTGACTCTAGTTTCAGATAAATGCATTAGTCTGGACCTAGCCCGCAGAGCAAACCTTACCGAGGCTGAAAAAGGGAAGAGTGCCGTATCATCTAGGTCTGGCCTAAAGGGAGCGACGGTCTGCCTCCGCCTACGCGCACTCGGTATGATGGCGGCACCATAGAATTTGTGCATGTCACAGGCGACGACGGATGAAGCCTAGGGCCTTCTGAACGAATCCGCCGAATTTCGCTTGGCTCCTTGACCGACAACGCGATTATCGCCGCGAACAAGTCGAAACAATCGTTGACGTTCCACGTCCGCGTCGAGATAACGAGAAGCCAAGCCCTCGGATTGAGATAGGAATTCTTGTCAGTGTTGGATACCCTACAGACCGCAACCTCTTTCTATCGCTACTGTTTGGGCCTTGTAAATGCCCCGGCCTCGTGTGTTTATGAAATTGGTTTACATAATCCGTTCTAACAGGTGTCCGATCTGCGGCAGCGCCGAGATTCATCGCTCGAAACGCAAGGGCATTGTAGAGCAGCTTGCTTGTCGGGTCACTCCGGTTCGTCCATTTCGCTGCAACCGCTGCAATAGTCGGATATACGCATTCCGGGCCGACGTTAAAAAATCCGCTTGAAACCATCGCGGAACGGCCAGTCCGAAATCATTTCTTAATGACTCGGGACGCGTGTATAGCCCCAAGTCGGTGAATTCAGTCTTCTAAGATTGGCGATTGTATAGCGAGTCAGATGGCTTCAACGTGGATACTGGCACGAAGCCACGGAAAGTTGGCCACGGAAATAAGACCGTGCGACCCCACGGCGCGGGCGAGATAATCCTGTTCGATGTAGTTTTCGAGTACGTTTACAGTCCAAACCTCAAAGAGTTCCTTGCGGAAGCAGACAGCGTAACGTTACATACGTTACGTCACCGTGGATTAGATCGACAGCCTGCTCAGCAGACTCGCGGACCCGATACTCACGCAAACCCAAAAGATATTTTTGCTTTGCAGTTCAGACAGGCATTAATTAAGTGCAAGTGGCGAGCGGGTCGTCGGAGTGTCTGGCGTGATTTAGAATGGAAATTGGATAGCGCCGTGTGTGGCGGCCTGTAGCAGGAGCTTTTCCTCCTTCGACAGCGGCGCTGGTTTGAACTGTTTACTCCCCGGATGACTTCGTTCCACGCGGCCATAGACGCGACGCACCCTCGACTCGTAGGTTTCAATCTCTTCCTCGGTTGCAGCAGGGAAAAACCTGTATGCGATTTGGTGCCAGGATAGACCGTCCCGCTCTTTCAGGAGCCAAACAGCGTATTCCGCTACTTTGTCCCCCAGCGCGAGTTTTCTGTCACCAGCGGCCCTTTCCTCTATGAGCCACTTCCCGCGCTCGTCCACATACATGCCGCCTTGGACCGTCAGCTCTCGGATTCGGAATTCAACCCAGCGGATTTTGTCTTCCTTTGGCCAAGCGACCGTCGGCACCGTGTCGATTTTGACCTTCTCAGGGCGACACCCCCCTAAATTCGTCTGTTTTTCGCGATTTCTGGGCGACATGACGCTTGCATTGCTCCTCATCAACATCATGATACCACTTGGAGGAAATTATCGAAGATGTCGCCTTTGAACGGAAGTCGGAAGTTTCCCTGCCCCGTATGTATGAGTCCGCTTGAGGTTAAGACGACGAAGAAACACAAGCCGTACATCATTTGCGATCCCTGTGGAGTTCAGCTCTTTGTGCGCGGACCTTCGGGTGTCGAGGCCTTCGGCAGGTTAATCGAGCGCGCCAACAAAGACGACCTGTGGAGCAGGCTCAGCGAGATGGAGCGGCGATACCGATTGATTTGCCCGGCGTGCGGGTGCCGCTTCTGGATCGAGCTTGGCTTGGTCAAGACAAGCATGTTCGATGGGAGCCTTCAGGGATTCCGTTGTCCAGTAGAGAAGTGCGGCACGACCGTCGAATGGGCGAAGAAACGATGAGGATAACCGTTGTAGCAACGATCATGATCATCGTGGCTTTCATCGCCGCTTTCCTAGTGATCCGCGCCCTGGCCGAGAAACGGGGCGGCGGTTCCGATCCGAAGCAGCCCTAGCATGGACCAGAATCCTAGAAAAGTCGCAGCCCTCTACGCTCGGGTGAGCACCTTGGACCAAAACTGCGAAGTTCAGCTCGAAGACCTGCGTCGATTCGCCAGTAAGCGGTTTGCGCGCCACAGCGAATATACCGACGTGGGCGTCAGCGGAACCCAACGGCATAGAGCCCAGCTCGACGCTCTGATGCGGGACGCGCGCAAGCGTTTGTTTGACGTGGTCCTGGTTTGGAAGTTCGACCGGTTCGCTCGTTCCTTGAAACACCTGATTGAAAGTTTGGATGAGTTCAACGCACTGGGGATTGATTTCATCAGTCTGACCGAGGGCGTTGATACAACGACCCCAGCTGGGCAACTCCTATTTCACATTGTTGGCGCGGTTGCTCAATTCGAGAGGGATCTGATTGCGGAGAGAGTTCGAGCTGGGATGGCACATGCCCGGGCAATGGGTAAGCACATCGGACGGCCGCGCGCCAAGGTGGACCTGGAGGCAGTCAGAAGTCTTCGTTCGCAGGGCAAGTCCCTCCGCGTTATCGCCACGACCTTGAACATTCCCGTATCGCGAGTGCGTCGAGCCCTCGTCCGGGGTGGGCAATGAATCAGGAACTGGATCACTGTCGCAACGCTGAATTCGAGCCTTTGTTGGACACTAAAGAAGCTGCCAAGCTGCTGGGCAACATTCATGTCAAGACGCTGCAGCGCTACGCGCGACAGGGAAAGTTACCCGGCTATCGCGTCGGAGGCCACTGGTATTTTCGTGCATCTGAACTGGACGCATGGCTGCGTTCTCGTATAAATTCGGCGTGCCATCCGTGCCGCAGAACAGAGAAGGCAGAGTGAATGTTCAAGCGGACACGGTATCAGTTCGGATGGTTACGTAGGAAACCCCGCAAGCGAGGTCCCGACGTTTGGGTATGGACCTACAGGTCCAGAACACCGAGCGGTGGGCGAAAGGAAAACTCGGTGATTGTGGGAACTGTACTGAAGTATCCCTCGAAAGCCGAAGCCTGGAAGGCTACGGAAGGCCTACGCCTTTCAGTCAATGATCCAAATCCAGCCGAAGAGATAACTTTCGGAGCGGTGATAGACCGCTATATTCGAGAGGCACTTCCCAAGAGGCGTGTCACTCAGAGCCGGTATCGCTCATGGATCAAGAATCACATTAAGCCTCAGTGGGCAAATGTTACTCTCGCGAAAGTGAAGCCTCTAGCGGTTGAGAAGTGGATCGAGAGCTTCAGCCTCGCCCCGAAAAGCAGAGGGCACGTGCGCAGTATGATCCACGTTCTGTTTAACTGGGCGATGCGCTGGGAGCTGATCCCATTTCAAATCAACCCCATGAACCTCGTTCACATCAAGGGATCGTCCAAGCGAGAGCGCGAACCTCGGACACTTACTATCGAGGAATTTCGCCAATTCATCGAGCACGTGTCCGAGCCTTTTCGGACAATGTGCTTCGTGACCGCTTGTCTCGGACTCCGCGTGAGCGAGACTCTGGGATTGAAGTGGGGCGACTTTGACTGGGACGACCTGCGAGTCAGAATCCAGCGTTCATGGGTCGCTGGAGTCGAAGACGACGTGAAGACTCTCTATTCGAAGAAGTGGATGCCAGTTGATGAGGTCCTTGCCGCGTTGCTCTTGGAACACAAGGCCAAGACGACTTCGCAAGCAAAGGGCACCGATTGGGTCTTTGCAAACTCGGAGACCGGAAAACCGTACTGGCCTGGACGCCTACAGGAACATCATCTCGTTCCTGCAGGAAAAACGGCTCAGATCGGGCGCGTCGGTTGGCATACGTTTCGTCACACGTATTCGACTCTTCTGCGAGCGTTCGGTGTGGACGTGAAGGTACAGCAAGAATTGTTACGTCACGCCGACATTCGAACGACCATGAACATCTACACGCAGGCAATTCCACAAGCGATGCGGGAAGCACATGGAAAGGTTGTTGAAATGTTGTTGCCGATGCGGAAGGCGGGATGATGAAAACGAGGCAGCTTTAGGGCAGCAATAAGCGTTCCCTACGCTGCTAAGTCGTTTCTTTATGTTCCGTAGAATGTTTCGCAAGTACTTGAAAATACTGGTCGAGGTAATTTCGATCCCCACCGCCCCTACCAAATCTTCTCATTCTCAACGGTTTATTTTGTAATTTAACAACAATACGCCGTTTAACAACAATTGAACTAATTCACTGCAAACTTTTCGATGCGTGCTGAACGGTTCTCCACAGCGTCACGCTGTTGATTGCCGATCACATGACCGTAGATTCCAAGGGTTATCCGTGGGTCGGAGTGCCGTAGCTGTTTCTGCACGACAGCCGGGGTTGCCCCGTCTGCAAGCAGGGAACTGGTTGCACCATGACGCGCTGCATGGAACCCGCCACGTGAAATACCCAACCTCTTCAACAAAGGGTGGAGTTGTTTTTCACGCAGCTTGTTTGCTGAGAATGGACGGCCGCCGCGATTGACGAACAGCAGGTCAGTCTTTCCTTCGTGTTTCACCAAGTGAACACGCAAGCGGGCCTCAAGGTGAGACGGCATAGGAACGTCTGCACTGCTGGCGCGAGACTTCACTCCTTGGACATTCCGAGTGGCGGCGTCAGCGCTCTGCCGCACACGGACGATCTTCCGAGAGAAATCTACATCGCTGACACGAAGTGCGAGAACCTCTCCGATGCGCAGACCCAGCACTGCCGTCACTGCAAGAATTGTGCCGAATGGTTCCGACGCTGCCGCAAGAATTCTCCCGACTTCTTCGTCAGTGAAGTACCGCTGCTCTTTCCTCACTCCCTCACGGGGCATGGTGATGTCAGCCAATGAGAAGTTCCCACAGGCATAATCCCAAGCCCTTGCAGTTCGAAGGATTGAAGAGAGAGTTAGCAGGATGTTTTCCACCGTCTTCCTTGAACGTCCACCGCTGGCAAGATAAGCCACAAAGCTCTGAACTGCTTTCGTGTTTATCTCCGTTAGCGGCAGACTGCCCAGCTTCGGCAGAATGTGCGCACGCAGATGAGACTCAGCCGCACGCGCTGTGCTGCCCTTCAAGTTCACCGCCACGCTGGAGCGCCACTCTTTGACGAACTGCTCAAGGGTCATTCCAGACTTGGGCGGCAGCTTTGTGGCTGCATTCACGCGGTCGAGGTACGGCTGAAATAACTTCCACGCGGCGCGTTCCGACAGACTGCTTACAGGGCCGAGAACCAAAGTACGCTGCACCCGCTCGAATGTTCCGCTTGGTCGCAGAACATCCTCCCGGAAAACTCCACAGCGCACTGGTTTCTTTCCCCGCACTATTAGCGTCCCTTTCTGAAACCTTCTTCGTGGCACTGATTTACCTCCAGTGCTCGCCGTCGAAGGCGTTACCGGGGTGGATGCTACCACGGGTTCTGCACAATGGATATTTGCGAGTTCTCGATGGGGGAGGCTGGTGGTCTGAGGTTGGGCGAGCGAGGCGACGGACTCAGCCAGCGTGCCTATCACGAAGAGACCTGAAACGCTGAGCATGCAGCCGAGAACGACGGGAGCCGTGCCTGAGATTTGCAGTCTGCTTGTGATCACGGAATTTTTCTTCGGTCGCGGCTAACGGACACCATGAAAGGCGGTGGTTGCCAGAGACCTAATCAATAAATACTGAGGTCGCCCGAAGTTTTCTTGAATTTCGTAAAGTAGTCAGATTGTTTGTTCTTCCCTTGTGGTCGCGAGGACACCAACGAATCTGTCAGGAAATCTGAAGTGTATGGCTGGCGTGACCGCAGCTATCCGTGGAACTGAGGCTCGAAGAGCGTCAAATAAGCCGCACAGTCGGAGTGCCGCGCACGGTGCGGCATTTACGACCCGTTCGTGCGGCTAGTCCGGCAGGCTGCTCGGAGCATGGAGTTGCCCGGAGGTCGCACGTTACATCGGCTGCGATTCCGCGACCCAGACGTTCGCCGGGCTTAGCCGCCACGGCGAACGACTTGAACCCCCTGCACCTCGACCGAAACGCGAGGATGCGCCAGCGGATCGAGACGATCTGGGCTGACCGATAGGGCACGGGGAACTTCGGCGTTGGGACCCGCACCCGGTAGTCTCGGCGAGAATCGAAACGTGGCAAAAACGAAAAGGAACTACCGCGTGCTCCGCTGTTCGGGCGACACCGTCTGCCTCGCCGATCCGAAGGTCAAGGCCGGCGTCACGGTGATAAGGGTCTCGCCCGAGACCGCAGCGCGGGCAATGCGGCACCGAGGGTTCCCGCTCGACGACCTCAGCCTCATCGAAAAGCGGAAAATGCTGCCGAAGCTGCTCGCCCGCGACCACACGCGCACGATACGCCGGGGCGTCGTCCGACAGGTCATGCGGTTCAATCGGCTCGCGTCCTGCTACTTCCTGCACATGTGGACTGTCCGCGCCGGGAAGAAACGGACGCCGCGAGAGCTTTTCGACGGCAAGGATTTGCCCCGTGCGCTGGCGAAGCGCGGGAAGCTGCGTGGGCGCACGCAATACGAGTGCTACGAGGAAAAGGGCTTGCCGAACATTTTCTCGCAGTACCTAACCCCGGCTACGCTCGACCCGGCGAGCATGCGGAAGGCGCTGCGCACCTATTCGGGCACGCAGGGCGTCAGCGGCTTCAGCCCGGTTGCTGCCGCTGCGATCTACCGCCGCCTGCTGCCCAAGGAAGGCGGAGTAGTGTAGGACCCATCATGCGGCTGGGGCGGCGGGTTAGCGGGAGCCATCGTCTGCGACAAGGTTCACAAGTACATCGGCTGCGACCCATCCACCGAGACATACAAGGGGCTGCTGAAGATTGACCGGACCGAGTTTTTGTACCACGGTGAGTGAGAGAGTCTACATCACATGACCGGACCGGTTTTTTTGTACCAACTCTAGGGCGAGTTTTCGGCTGTTTG
This sequence comes from uncultured Acidobacteriota bacterium, assembly GCA_963841235.1. Taxonomy (GTDB): domain Bacteria; phylum Acidobacteriota; class Terriglobia; order Acidiferrales; family UBA7541; genus Palsa-147. The sequence continues at coordinate 291,776 of CAWJBU010000013.1, forward strand.
TAACCCAAGGAGATCGCGGCTAGCCGCGATCTCCTTGGCGAATTCGTTGGGCGTCCTCTCTCCGAGAGCCCGGTGAGGACGGCTCTCATTATATTCCTTCCGCCAAGCCTCGATGCTCTCCTTCGCCTCCTCCAGCGTCCCGAACCAATGCGTGTCCAGGCATTCGGCTCGTAAGGTTCCGTTGAATGATTCCACGTACGCGTTGTCGGTCGGTTTCCGCGGCCGGCCGAAGTGGATCTTTACTCCGTTCTGGTAAGCCCACAGGTCCAGGATCTGACTGGTGAACTCGGACCTGTTATCACAGAAAAGCATCTTCGGCATGCTGCGTTCGAACCGAAGTCGATTCAGTACTTCCACCACGTTCGTTCCTTTCAACGCCTGCCCCACCTCTATCGCCGGGCATTTCCTGGTAAACACATCCACGATCGTCAACGCGCGAAATCGTCGCCCATCCGTCAACTGATCCGACACAAAATCCAGACTCCAGGCATGGTTCGCTTCCGTGGCCCGTACCCGTTCTCGCTGATGTTCTGCTGCCCGACGTCGGCGTTTCGGTCTTTGTTTTAGCACCAATCCTTCTTCCCGATACAATCGCTGCATCAGAGATTTCCCCACTCCCCAGCCCTCCCGGTTCGGCAGCACCAGGATCTTGCGGTACCCGTAGCGAACTCGAACCTGGGCAATTTCTCGAATCCTCATCCGTAACGCGGTCCACGGGTTCTTGTGACTGCTGTAGCGATACGTCCCTCGATGCAACCGTGTAACCCGGCAAGCCCTCCGCTCGCTCACCCGGTAACCCAGGCTCAAGTACTCCACCACCGGACGATACCGCGAGGGCCTTAGAATTTTTTTCGGAGCACGTCCTGTAACATCGCTTTGTCCAGCGTCAGATCCGCCACGATGCGTTTCAACCGTGCATTTTCCTCCCCCATCTGCTTGAGCTGTCGTACCTGATCGACCTCCAACCCCGTGTACTTCTTCTTCCACCGATAGAAGGTCTGTTCGGAAATCCCCACCTGCCGGATCAACTCTGCGATCGGTATGCCGAGTTCTGCCTGCTTCAGAATGGTCACGATCTGTTCCACGGCGAATCGTTTCTTCTTCACGGCAAATCCCCCCTTTTCAGGACTAGATTTTGCCGGAAACTAACCCTCCGTTTGGATCAAAAAATCGAGGTCCCATCACCATCAGGAGCGCGAGCTGCTTGTCGTGGTCGAGGCGAAGTTCCGGTCGCCCCACCGATCCGACCCGAAGAACCGCGACAGCGAATCGCGTAAGGCAGAGCCATACATCAAGCACGCATCCCGTTATCTCATCCCGGGAGGAGCCGAGGAGGCGGTCAGAGACGGGTGGTACGAACTCTTGCGCAACTGGGCGCTGGGTACGACCCTGCGGGAGGCGCTCAGGTGCGAAAATTTGGTGCTGGTGAACCTCGTGAGGAAGCGGCACGAATCCCACCACGGCGAAAATCCCCAGCGAGAATTTGCTGAGCGTGCTTGCGTGCTGTCTTCCGACTCCCAGTTCGCCGTCGCACACTGGGAGGACTTGATTGCCGCAGCGCTGTCCATCTCCAGACACCCCGACTCAGACGTGCTGGTCAGGTGGGCAAGGAACAAGTCGGAATTGTTGGGGAAGCCCGCTTTCGACTTCTAGCTCGAAGCCGATTTTGGGGGCGGTTTGGCTGCCCGGAGGGGTTGGGGGCGGCTGGGGCATTTCAGAGGCGATGGAAGGCTTTGTGACCACCTTGGCGGGTGGTTCTGTAGCTTGGGCTTGGCAAGTCTGATGCTGCGATTTCTGACCCGGGCCGCTGGGCAGAAACGGATCATGGAGAGATTGATCGGCGTCAGCAGCACGATCACGGGCGGGCTCACCGATTTCACGGTTTTCCCGGAACTCGATCCGCTCGACCACGATCAGCGCAACACGCTCAACGTCGGAGGTGACATCACGCTTCCCTGGCACAGCTACGCCTCGACGAACGTCTACTACGGCTCCGGCTTCCACAACGGATTTCCCGGCCAGCCTTTTCCAGGCGACTATTTGCCGTCGCATACGACGTTTGATCTCTCTTTCGGCAAGGAGTTCGGCGAGAGGTTCTCGTTGTCCATTAGCGCGCTCAATGTCGTCAATCGCCGCGTCGAGCTCGACAATAGCCTGACGTTTGGAGGCTTTCACTGGGACAATTCGCGAGAGATATACGTTCAATTTCGCTACAGATTCCACTACTAAGACGAGGAATGATGCTGGCGGGCCACACGGTGCCCGACCAATCTAGATTTAGCTTCGAGGTGGAATCTCTCGAGAGCTGGGGCGTCCTTGGCCAATTTTTTGGGAAGGAATTTCAAAGCGACGGCGCGATCGAGCCGGGTGTCCTCGGCCCTATAGAGCACACCCATCCCACCACCGCCAAGCTTCTCCACGAAGCGGTAGTGGGAGATCGGTCCGCTCATTCAACGACACAACATTTTCCCTCACGGACTTGGTTTCTTGAAAACCACAAAAGAACCGTGCACATGCAGAGGAAACAAACAAGCTTACTCGTTTTACTCCTCCTTACTCGGCTTAAACAACGCATCTAGTTTATCGGCCCTACCGTCGCATCATCCCATGGTGTCGGGAAATTACTTCACAAGTTTCACCGCTGCGGGAAGCCGTCGTTTTCGGCTTAAGATACGTCGAGGTTTCCGGCGCGCCGCCGTTATGGTGAGCTCATGCATCCAGTGCGTTCCTCTACGTGTCCATTCGCTTCTCCTGCGAATGTTGGCGCACACTGGGCACCACGAACCTCGCTTCACTTTACTCGGCGTAGCATTCCATTCATGTTTTTCGGCGCAACGCCACCACAGAGCCGTCCGCTCATTCATATATGCCTGGGACAAACACGCTCCGCCTCTGCTTGCGGCGATATCATGAAATTGGAGTAACCCAAGCCGTTGGTTGCGGGCGCAGACCGGGCACCACGTTCCTTGAACTACCGAAGTTGGTAGCGCCTGCCAGCGATGCCCGGCCGCACATTGCCAGCTCAGCTTGGCCTTGCTGCCGATGTACTCCGCAGACACGCATACTCCTCCGCGAGCGATGGCCAATTGTCTCATCGCTTCGATAGTATCTTTTGCACGAAACCTTCGCCGCCAGTTGTAACACTCCCTGCACCAAGTCCCCTTCCTCCGCGTTCCGCTTTTCACGTTAGCCGGAGATGCCTTCCAGCAATGCCCTTGATTGCACACCCACAACAGGGGAATACGACCGTTATCGTAATGCGACGACAGGCATTTACCGCCACGCTCCCTTGCGATCTCTTGCATCTGATCAAGCTTCAGTCTTTGGTTGTGCGCACAGACTGGACACCAACTGCCTGCTTTGACCGATGACGGCCGCGCCAGCCATTCATGGCCAACGGCACATTTCCATCGCAATGGTTTCGACGAACTCAGGCATTCAATGGACAAACATTGGCCGCCTCTTCGGGCGGCGATTCCTTGCAAATCATGCAGGGTGAGGCGAGCAACCCTGGCGCAAAACGGACACCAGTGGCCCTTCTTAACTTGAAGAGGTGTCGCGCTCCATCTGTGACCGGCCGAACAGCGCCAGTTCAATTTTGTAGCGTTATTCCGATAGCTCGCGGCGAGGCAGCGACCGCCGCGGGATTCGGCGATCCGTCGCATCCCTTCCAGCGTGAGTCGTCGTACGCCCGCGCAGTCAGGACACCAACTCCCCTTCCGTATGGCCGCTGGAACGCTGCTCCAGCGGTGACCTGCCGCGCATTCCCAAACGAGAGGCACTGTAGAATTTATGTAAAGAGCCGAAATACACCGTCCACCCCTTCCCCGGGCGAGCGATACCATCGCCTGAAGGCGCAACTTCTTCATAGGATGTCCGTCTAAACGAGCCACCGTCTAATGAGAAGAAAAGCCCTGAAAGAACGTGTTCTATTCGGTCAGGGCTTTCATCTCACGGGGCAATCTCAGAAGTGAAAGCCAAGCTCCGCGGAGTAGGAGCGCGGCGTAACGTAGTGCGTCCCGCTGAACGTCGAGAGGAAGTTGTACAGCGCGTACTTGTTCGAGATGTTGATCGCCGTCAACCGCAAACTCCATTTGTAGCGATCGCCGCGGAAGAGGTTGTCCTCGCCAAGCGCCACGTCAAACAAACTCCGGGGCGCAACGCGCGGCGGGTTGTGATCATCGTTTTCGGTGCCCGCCTTCGGTACCGTCAACAGCGTTGACCCGAACAGCGACGCCGGGCACAAGCCCGTAGGGCTGATGGGCGTGGTCGGAGTCGCGTGCACGCCGTTGCAGAATAGTCCCGCCTGGAATTGTTGATCCGGCGTCAGCCCGGAGACATCTACCGTGCTGTTATCCCCGGCCGGCCCATTGTTGCAATTTCCTCCCGCACACGGCAGTGCACCAGCCACCAGTCCGCTGTCGTAGCGCCAATTGAGGCCGAGCCACGGGCCTTTCTTCCACGGCTGATACTGCACGTGGGCCGTCGAGTTGAACTTCTCATCGTGGTCGATCCGGAAGACCTCTCCGCTCTGGCCGACCGTCACGCCCAGCCCGCTGAGTTGCGGTGGGAAAAAGCGTGCAGCCACGCTGGACATCACAACGAACGCCGTGAATCCGTGGAAGTTCGGGACGCTCGCGCGAATCGCGTATCCCGGAATTTTCGAACTCTGCCATGCCACCGGAAACGTAATTGGCGTCGCTCCGAACGTGCTGAAGTCATACCCGTTGTGGGTGTACTTCCAGATGTACTCGCCGTCAACCACAAGGTACTTCCCAAACGCCTGCTCGAACCCCGCGTGAAACTCGTTGCGGTAGCCCGGAGCCAGTGCTGCCGGCACGCAGGGGATCAGCGCCGGAATGAATCCCGTCGGGTCGCTGCAACCCGTGCTCGAGAGGACGAGGTTCTCATTGAACGGCGACTCGAGCGTCCGCGCGTACGATATGCGCATCACGGTGTTGGTTTTCTTGATGTTGTACGCGACTCCCAGCCGCGGCTCCGCCTGCCGCGCGCTGATCAGTCCGTTGTACAAGTCGCCGCGGATGCCGACGTTGAACGTCCAATTCTTCAAGCTGATCGAGTCCTGGACGTAGAGCGCGAGTTCTTTCACGTCCGTATGTCCGCGAAACGGGAACAGGGCACTCGGAGAACCCGCACACGGATCCGCCGGGTCGGTCGGCAGCGGCCGGGTCAGGTCGCTGCAGGCCAGGATCGGACTAAACGCCGGATTGATGCTGCCGAGCGGATCGAGAGGGCCTCCGCATTGCGCGCTGTTCGTCACCGTAGGATCGGTGTTCGGACTTCCGTCGGCATTTAAGCAAACGGGATTAAACGTAGGATCGACGATCCCGAGCGTATCGTTCTCCGTCAGAAACGTGTGCTGATACGTGACTCCTGCCTTGAGGTTGTGGATGCCCTTCACGAAAGAAATATTCGACCGCACGCCCGCGTTGGTGAGCTTTCGGGACTGCCCCACCGATTCTGCCTGTAAGTCCGGAGCTAGGTCCGCAAGGGGATTGGCGCTCGGGTAGTAGTGGTATTGGTCTTGGCGCACGAACGCGCCAAACGTAAACGCCGTGGACGAATTGATCAGCCGCGTGTAGGTCGGCGAGATGTTAAACGTCCCGATTTTCGCGCGTTGGTCGGTTGTGCCGAGTGGACCCCCTGTAACGTTGTCAACGACTCCGTCATGAAATTCCTGGTCGAATGAATTGGGATTCTGAAACCACGAGCGCGTGTACTGAAAATTCAGATGGATGGAGTCCGCTTGCGATAGCTGGTAGTCAACCCGGTCGAAGATGTTTTCTTCGTTGCCCTTCGCGTGCATCACCACAAACTCCGGCGGATCGAGAAACCGGCCGGAATTGAGTCCATTGGCGGCGATGAAATTCCCCCACTTGTCTCCGCCGTAGGACAGGTCAAACCCAGCTGTGGCCGTCCCAAAGTTTCCGTACGAAGCAAAAACGCTGCCCGTCGGATGCTTCACGCCCTGGCCCGAGCGCGTGGTCACATCAATCACCAAGCTCGTCTTCCCGCCGTATTCCGCTGGCGGCGCCCCGGAAATCACCTCGATCGATTGAATCGAATCCGCAGGAATCTGGTTCGAGAACACCTTGCTCTGCTGATCCGTGATCGGCTGGCCGTCCACCGAGAACGAGTTTTCGGCGTGGTCGCCGAGCCCGTGAAATAATCCGTTCGAATCTGCGGCAACTCCCGGAGTCGATAGCGTAACCAGCGAGCTCACTGATGACGACGCGCTTTCCAGCGGCAGCTTTTCGAACAGGTCGCGGTCGACGTCCGTGTGAAATGTCGATTCCGTCTCGACCAAGTCGCCGCCGTTCGCCTCCACCGTCACGGTCGCTGATGTCCCCGCAATCTGCATCCCAATTTGCAGCGCCATCGGAACCGATGAACGGAGGTCCACGTCCTCTGTGTAAGCCGCGAATCCCTTCGCCGTCACGACCAGGTGGTAAGGATTGAACGGCACGTTCGGGAATTTGAACGAGCCATCCGCACCCGTCGAGGCATATCGCGTGTAGCCGCTCACGGGATTCGTGACTTCCACCGACGCGCCGCTGATCACGCCGCCCGTCGCATCTTTCACATTTCCCGAAATCGTTCCCGAATTCCCCGTTTGCGCGAATGCACTGCCGCTGGTTAGCGCCGCGCCGAGCGACAACAGCAAAACCGCCAAATACCTGGATACACTTCGCATTTTTCCTCCATTCCCCGAACACTCGGGGATTCTGTTGTGGGCTTGTCGTTGGAAGGGCCGCCGCAAAAGAGGCGGAGCGCCAAGGCCGTGTCGGGCTCAGCGCGTGAGATTCAGACTAGTGTTCAGTCGGTGGATTTACGCGGAAGGAGGTGCGCGGGAGGAATGGTCGGCAACAAACGCCTCAAGCACGGGCGTGCGGACTTCGCACTTCACCCCGTGAGCCACCGGGACCAAAACCGGCAGCCTGACGATAGTATCCGTTTGAATCGGCGCGTTATGCGCGACGTGGCAGACCGGGCAAGCCGCATCCGAGCTCCCCGCGTGATTGTGTGCGAGGGTTGACTCGGTCGCCATGGACAGCAGCGCGAAAACCGCCAAACAGGCGAGTACAGCCTGTATCGTGCGGGGCCTCGAATTTGCCCAAATCTTCATGCGTCGCTCATTATACCTGCCAATTGCCCATTAGACGCAAAAAAGGCCCGCCGGTTTGCATTATTTGCATTAGATGTTAGCCGTAAAAATACGTTCTGCAGGCGTCAGAATCCGACCTCACACTAAAAAACTACGCGTCCCGCGGAGGGGCTGTTTCAAGTTTGCGGTCAGCGGAGGTAGCGCCTGCCAGCTCACCGTCCGACTGGCCGTGATGCAGGATGAGATGCACAAAGAACATGAGCACGAGGACGGCGCCAAAGGTGACGACGATAGTAGCACCAGTGGGTGTGTCGATCACGACGCTCAGATAGCAGCCGAGCGCCGAGACGAGAGTGCCCATGGTCCAGCCGATGGCCAGACGCGAGCCGATGCGGTTCGCAAAGAGCATGGCGCCGACGCTGGGAACAATGAGATAGCAGAAGACCAGCAAAACCCCGGCGATCGCGACGGACGAAGTAACCACGAATCCGAAAGACGCGTAGAACAGAAAATCCCAGAAGCGGACTTTCATTCCCAGTTTCTCAGCTTTTTCGTGATTCGTAGAGATGGCTAGAAATTTTCTGCGAAAGATAAAGTGGAAGATGCCGATGGCACCGTACAGAATGGCCGTCTTGCGAACCTCGGGCCAGGAGACGGCGAGAATGTTGCCGACGAGCATGTCTTTGAGGTGTTCGGTCTCGCCAGTGGCTTTGCTCATGAGCAGGATGGCGGCCCCGGAAGCCACCGCATAAGTGATACCGATGAAAGCTTCCTGAGGAATGTGGCCGCGGCGCGTGCGCGCAAGCGCGAAAATGGCAGCGCCCAGAAAGGTGAAGCCGAGGCTGATCCAGTATGACCCGCGGCCGTGCGGGTCCATCCCGACGAGAATTGCTACCGTGGCGCCCAGCGCGGCGATCTGTGCGAGAGCGAGATCAACGAAGATGACGCCGCGCTCGACAACATGCACGCCAAGATAGGCATGAATGCCTGTGAGAATCAGGCTGGCAGCAAACGGTGCGAGCAAGAAGAGAAGAATTTCCATCCCGTTGTCTCCTGAACGCTAGTTTGCCGCGCCGAAGGCCTGCTTCAATTTCGCGATGTCGTAATCGAACAATTTGAAGTAATCGGTGATTTCCTTTTCGCCGCCCACGGAAGGCATCAGCACGACCACTTGTGCGCCGGTCTCGCGGGCGATGGAGTTGGGCGTCTTCAGATCAAAATACGGTTCCACAAGAATTAGCTTCGTGCCATCGCGCTTCATCTGCCCGATCAATTCGACAGTGTGCTGCGGGCTCGGAGGTATGCCTGGCCTCGGCTCGACGTAGCCGACGACATTTAGACCGAAGTGCTCGGCGAAATTGGGCCAGGAGCGATGATAGGTAACGACTTTGCGCCCAGCGTAAGGCTTCATCTCGGCGAGCCACCTCTCATCGGCTTGCTTGAGGCGCTGCTCGAAGGAGTCATAGCGCTGGGCAAAATAGCTGGCGTCATTGGGGCGCATTTCCGAGAGTTTGTTCTGGATGCCTTTGGCGATGCGCAGGCCATTTTCAGGGTCCAGCCAATAGTGCGGATTGCCCAGAGGGTGGACGTCGCCCTCGGCCCGGGTCACCACGCCGGTGGGAATCTCGAGAATTTTGGCGAAACGAGACGCGTCAAAATAGCCCGGCGCACCCACCTGAATCTTTGGATTGGTGGATTGGCTGATGAGCGGAGGAAGCCAGCCGATTTCGAGTTCGAGGCCGACGACGATGAGGAGATCGGCGTGGCGGAGTTTTAGAAGAAAACTGGGTTTGGCTTCGACGAAATGCGGATCTTGATAACCGCGCGCGACGGATTCTACGTTGACTCTGTCGCCGCCAATCTCCTGTGCGAGGGCGGCAAGGTCCGTGGTCGCCGTCATAATTTGCAGCTTGCTCTCCGCGCGGCTGGCGGAGGGGAGCACGAGCGCGAAGACGAGAGTGACCGCAGCAAAAAGTGCGCTGATGCGCGTGGTCGTTTTTGTGTGTGGCATGGTTCCTCCAAGCTACTCTACTAAAACGGATGCGCGCCGTGCGCACCCATCACGAACAGAAACTGAAACAAGAACTCGTTCGCGTTCGAAAAGTCATTCGGCGCGACGGCGAGATGCCCAAACCGATATTGCCCACGGATCTGACTAAACTCGCTGGGCCAGTAGGTCAGAATGGCCGAAAAACCGGTGTCTGTCAGACTGGCATCGGTGGCGTGGCCGCTGCGGTCAAAGCGGCCGCCCAGTGTCCAGCGTCGGTTGGCACGGTATTCGGCATCGGAAAAGAAGCCGAAGGCGTGCTGTGTCTGGAAAGTATTGGCCGGGGAAAGCTGATCCCGGGCGCTCCAGACGAATTCGTTGCGCAAAAGGAAGGAGTGATAGATCGCGCGGCGCAGCGGCTTCCAGCGGAGTGTAGCATCGGCAGCATAGAGGTTGGTGAAGAAGGCGGAAGGATTCGAGGCCGTCTGGAGGCCTGCACTGTTTCCGCGGGAATAGGATACCCCGAGGTCGAGGTTGGTCGATTCACTGAGGTCGCGGTACGCGCGGAGATGGCCGACAACACTCAGGTCCTGGCGACGATAGGCCGTAAACACATTGTCCGAATCGCCGCGGAAGACTTGGGCAGTTCCTTCGAGAAACCAATTCTTCGGCGCGGGCAGGAAGCGCGAAATAGAAATCCCGGCATCGTCGATGCCGTCTTCACCGCCGACGAGATTGTTGGTCACCAGCGGCCGATCGATGAACGGCAAGGCATGATTGTGAATCGTGTTGACCTTGCCGAAGTCGGCGCGCATCTTGCCCACTTTGAGAAGTAGCCCAGCGGGGAGCGAGGTGAATGTGACATAGGCCTCCTCCACGTTGACGCCCGTTTCGCCGAAGGAAATGAACGCATCGGCGCGCGCGTAAGGATCGATGATGGCTTGCATGCCGACCTCGGATTCGTGCATCTCCAATGAGCGAGAAGGCGAAACGTCGTTGCGCCCGGCGGCGCCAATGAAGTCACCAATCAAGCTGATATCGGGATTGAGGAGCTTGGCGTTGGACGTGGCGCCGCCGTAAGTCTGGGTTTGCGCGAGTTGCGCCGCAGGTGTGTTCGGATTTGGCTCCAGCCCCGCGGGAGCAACGGGGGGCGACGCCACCGCGGCAGGCAACATGCCCGGTTCGACGCGGGTGGAAGTCAGCAAAACGCGACCTCCAATTCCGGGATCCGCCGACCTCGTATCGCGCATGGTTTTCACCTCCTTGCGGAGCAAGGCCACTTCTTCGGCGAGGGTACGCACCTGATCCTCGAGTGCTTTCATGCGTACTTCTTCGCTGGAGGCGGCCGGCGCTCTCTCAGCGGGAGGGACCGATTTGTCCGAGACGCGGGGCTTCTCCTGTCCGTAAGCGGTCGCGCAGAAAAGAACAAGCAAGGACAAGACAGAAATTCGTTTCATCGCATCACTCCTGGGAGCTCAAGTAAGCCGTAATTTCCGATTTGAACCTCGGACTCGCGCATCGTACGCTTCTACTGCACTGGACACAACGAAGCTGCCACCAGAACTCGCCCCAGCGAGACCAGCGTGATCCCTCCAGCTCGCAACCGAAACGGCAGGTTTGCCATCCGCGGCATTTCTACAACAACCGGCTTGGCAGCCAGTGACATGTCCAAGCACGAGTCACTTCATCGTGAGAAGGAATTTATTCGTGGAATCTAGCCATTCACACGACGACTGTACGGTCAGCAAAATGAGGAAGACACCTTTCTTCTAATTCACAGCCGTAGCGGAACGGGACAGAACCCCTCGAACGGGCTTCTTTGCAGATGACTCGGGCGGAAGTAGCCTGGCGGAATTCAGAATAAAAATCATTTCAGATGACACGTGAATGAAAGCCGCGAGTAGCGGATTGAGCCATCCGCACGCGGCGAGCCCGACACAAATGCTGTCCACGACATGCGTGCCGGTGAAATTCTGCGTGATGATACGACGGCAGCGGCGCGCGATGCGCAGCGTTTCGACGAGCTTCGAGAGATCGGAGCCGATCAAGACCACGTCGGAACTCTCGCGGGCGACATCCGTGCCCGACCCCATGGCGACGCCCACCGTTGGTTGCACCAGCGCGGGCGCGGCGGACACGAGCGAGCAGCCTTTCCTTATCCTTGGTCGTATGGTCCATGAATTCCGTTCAAACCGCTCTATAAGATACTCGGGTATAGTAAATTAAGCTCGATTGGCTACCTATAATCGCGCTGGTGCTTGACGCAGACGCCCAGACTCAACCATTTGAACCTCCCTTTGCTGTCAATTTCAATCTCGGAAATTGGAGGGCTGGCAAGGTCGGGATGTGCTTGGATCTCCATCTGGACAAATCGGCTTGCCGCCTTTGAGCATCCCATCTTTGTCCAGTTAGGATGCGACTTAATATATGCCCGGATTCGTTCATTTAGACCCAGGAAATAACCGAGCCCAGAGTTCTCGGGACCCACATTATCGTATCGCTCTACGCTCACCCTTGCCTCGGAATCTGCGATGAAACCTCGAACCACGAGTGCTACCTGGCCGTCCTGAACTCCTGCGAAGATCACTTCCGTTGGTTGGTTCACAGTCGTCCTGGCAAAGTCTTGCGCAGAAGCTTCCTGTATTCGACGAATCGCCGCTTCGTAAGGGGCGCGAGCGGCTTCCACAAATGCCTCGGCCTTGCTTTGCAAGTTGCCAGGGACATTGCACGCTCTGTGAACCAGTGTTCGCAACTCGAAACCTGAAGATTTTTCCACATAAAGTCCGGCGATAGCGACGACGCAGCCCGGCTCACTAATGATTTTGCATTCCAATCTGGAACCTGAAGATCGGTCAACCCGACAGTCGGCCGCGATCACGAGCTTGTTGTTCGCGCGATCGACTAAAGCGACTACAGACGTAGCCGGGAGGTAGGGGGACAAAACCAAGAGGCTTCCAACAAGCAGCATTGCGACTCTCACGCCGGGAATGTACCCCGCTACCCTGCCCCTCTTGCTGAAACTGTGCGCCATGGGTGTTCCGCTCTTGGACAGGCCAAATCGTTCATGCGTACAGTCCGAAGGACTCATAGAGAAAGTGCAAACCTCTTCCTTTTGTCTCGGAGAGCTCGACAACCTGCGACCGGATGATAGCAGTCTATGGATTTGCCGCTCTGGTTCACGAGAACAACTGTTGCCCCATCTTCGTGACGAACCAAATCACGTCCACTCTGCGTAGCGACTTTGGCTCCCCAGTCTTCTCTAGGTTGTCTACGATATATTGAAAGCCACCCTAGTCAAGACAGATTGATTGCAGGAACCAGTTCACGAGGGGAAAGCTTGGATTTGAGCTGGAATCGGGATTTCAGAATTGTGTGGCGATGATGAATCGCCGCGTTGCGGCTGCTCCAGGTCCGGTGGGACTTCAATCCCCGAAATCGATGATGGCTCCTTCGGTCCGAAAGTTGAATCCCGCGAATTGTCCGAAGTTGGGCGCCGTCACGTTGTTGAACACCGCGATAAAGTTGCCGTGATTTGTGAAGTTCAGCACGTACACGCCCAGTCGCATGCGGCGCGCTTTGTTGCTCTTTGAGCCGAGGAAGGGAATGCGAAATTCGCGATAGAGTTTCCCGTCCAGCGAGAAGTATGTGGCAAACCGCTGACCGTTCGGCGTGCCCACGTAATTCTGCAGGACGTCGATATTCGAGTAGGGGTAGCCGGTATGAACGTCGGCCACTGGACTGAGTGTGAGCTTCAACGGTATCGGAATAATTCCCCATGCGACGAAGCGATTCGGCACGTCATTGGACAGAATGCCGTAAACGTTTGGCAGGATGACCGGCTGCGCGAACGGAATCATCACATTCGAGAGGTTGTTTAGATCTCCCCGCGGCTCCGGCAGTCTAATCCCTGTTAGGGGTGAACTCGACCTCGAAACCGTAGCTTAATCCTGCCCTCACTTCGCTCCCATTTCAGCTGAAGTCAAACAAGTTAACCACATGGCGTCCATATGCCAAGGTTAGCACCGTCCGAGTCCTGGAAACGGATCCCAGGAGAGAGCAAGAGAATTGCGTGTCCTCGACGCATGGTTCAGCACTGAGGTTAGTGCGGAAATTGTACTCAACACGCCCGCGCTAAGTTGCTGAAATGCCGTTGCCTTCGGGAATGGAATTTTCAGTGCGGAAACCACATGGTTTCGGCCCAGGAAACCACTTGTCCGATTAGCTTTAATCAGGCAGTTGATTAGGCCGGAGATCAGTAGAAAGGCTTTCCTAGTCGGAATCGATGGCGTAGGCGACCTGGACATGTAGCTTCCCGTTGGAGGGCGTGGCCTGGATTTTGACATACTGCGCTTCGCCCCGAAAACTCTTGATGAAATCGAGGCTCGACGCGTCAAAGGATTCCAATTTGAAGTCATCCCGTTCAAGTTGTTGGCTGACCCAGGACAGGGAGACTTTCCTTTCCTCGCTCGTCTCGAACTCCCATCGTGCTGTTGCCGAGTATGCGCCTAGAGTCGGCCCGGGATTATTCGGGACAGTGCCATCGGAAGGGACGGTAAGTTCTCTGACGGAATTCATTCTGTCCATGACATAGGAATTGGGATCGGCCTTGTCGGCGCACGCGCAGGATAGAGCTACGACCGTAAGCGCTCCTGCAAATAACGGGCGCCACATTGTGTTGCGGACAAAGTTCGCTTTCTTCACGACTTCACTCGCTGACAGGGCTCGTTTTCACAGCGAATCGGCATTCTTGGGTTCATCGACTGGGATTGCCTCTAGTAGAATTCGTGTCGGGCTGTTGGCCTCGTTTCAACACCTGGAAAAGCAGCATACTGATGCCGGTAAACATTCCTGTTACTAGCACGGCGGCGAGTGTTAGCGGCGTGATGCCGTTGTGGACGAATATTCCCACAGAAAACGCCGCCCCAAGCATTTGCAGTACACCGAGAATCAGCCGCGCAACGGCCCATCGGCGAATGGCCCGTGCTCTCGCGGTCTCGCCGCTGAGGGCGTGGGGCGCAATTCGGGAGCGAGTTTCAATCTTCATTGGTGACCGATGTGGTCGATTTCTTTTTTAATCGCCAATTTGTCGAGACTAGATAGAGGCAAGCACAAGAGGAGACTAATTCTGCGGTCGAGAATCATAAACGCCTCTCGGAACGCGCGGTCGATCCGTTCCTCCGACCCGTCAACAGCGGCGGGATCGGGAATGCCCCAGTGCGCCGTCATCGGCTGGCCCGGCCACACGGGGCACATTTCCTGGGCGGCTTTGTCGCAGACGGTGAAAACGAAATCCAGGTGCGGTGCATCAGGTTTCGCGAATTCGTCCCAATTCTTGCTGCGCAGACCTTTGGTCGGTAGGCGTGCAACTTCGATCTGCCGAAGGGCAGCCGGATGGACAGTGCCCTTCGCGTGGCTGCCCGCGCTGTAAGCCGTAAAATTTGGAAAGCCCTTACGATTGAGAATAGCTTCAGCCATGATGGACCGGGCAGAGTTACCAGTGCAGAGGAATAGAACGTTATAGTGTCCTTGCATGACAGTGATCTCCTCCTGAACCGCTTTCGTGTTCCTCGGTCTCGTCGTTCCTTCGCTCAGGTTAGACTGCATCTGCATATGCGAATATATTTGGACATAAAAAAAATTTAATGCGGGCAGCAACCGCCCTTTCTGCGGAGTTGTTCGGCCCGATTTTCGTCAGCCGCTAATTCCGGCACGTCTTGGAAACAGCTTTGGAGACACTTGATCAGGTCCCGCTGAAAGGTAGTCTCAGCAGGTGCTAGACGGTAGTGGTTCCACAAACCATTCTTACGAGTACGAACCAAGCCAGCCTTTCGAAGATAGGCCAAGTGGCGAGACGCGGTGGGTTGGGGAACTTGAATGACAGTTATGATGTCCCCGACGCAGAGTTCTCGACCGAGCAAGAGATGCAGAATCCGTAAGCGCGTACGGTCTGAGAAGGCCCGGAACATCAGGTTGACTTGGGTTTCTGCTTTCCTCATCATATTCGCCCAAGCGATTATAGTTAACCGGTGTTCGAGGAGAGTAAAGGGAATCTGCTTGACATTCCACCCATAGTTCTGCAATTATGGAAACATGGTAATTGCCTCAAGCAGGAAAAGTACGGAGCATGTGGCGAAGTACGCCGACATGCTTTCTGCCCTGGGAACCGAGCCACGACTTCGAATCATGCGATTGCTGTTATCCGCGCATCCTGACGGCTTGGTCGTGGGCGATATCCAATCAGAGCTGAACATTCCAGACTCCACGCTTTCGTTCCACTTAGAGAAACTGAAAAATGAAGAGCTTGTAAACGTGCGCCGTGAAAGCACCTTTTTGCGGTACACGGCCAACGCGGAAGCACTCCAGGAGTTGCTGCAATTCCTATACGCCGAGTGCTGCACTCGAAACAAGGCAGTGAAACCACAAGATATCGTCCAGCTTTGTAAATAGGAGAGGGACCGCCATGAGCAGCGCCGACATAAAGAACGTGGTCAAAGAAAAGTATGGTCAGGCAGCTTTGCGAGTGAAGAGTGGTGGAAGCAGTTGCTGCGGGGCGACTGCGGCAAGCGTCTCGGGTTGCGACCCGATCACTTCTAATCTGTACGACTCATCCCAAACGGGACAAGTCCCTGAGGAGGCCATGCTCGCCTCGCTAGGATGCGGAAATCCAACGGCATTGGCGAAATTGAAAGCCGGGGAAGTGGTTCTCGATCTGGGCTCGGGTGGCGGCATCGATGTGCTGCTCTCGGCGAAGCGAGTTGGGCCAACCGGCAAAGCCTACGGTCTCGACATGACCGACGAAATGCTCGCGCTCGCCAACGAGAACAAGCGCAAAGCGGGCGCTGAGAATGTCGAGTTCCTGAAGGGCGAGATCGAACATATTCCTCTACCGGACAACTCGGTAGACGTGATTATCTCGAATTGCGTGATCAACCTTTCCGCGGACAAGGATCGCGTGCTGCGAGAAGCGTTTCGTGTGCTGAAGCCGGGCGGGCGCTTCGCGGTTTCCGATGTTGTGACCCAAGGCGAAGTCACTCCAGAAATTCGCCAGAGCGTGCTTCTGTGGGTCGGCTGCGTGGCGGGAGCGCTCGGAGATGACGAATATCGCAAGAAACTCTCCGCTGCAGGTTTTGAGCAAATTGACATCGAGCCGACACGGGTCTATCGCGCTGAAGATGCACGTGAGTTTCTTTCGGCCGCAGGCATCGATGTGGACGCGATTGCACCAGACGTGGACGGCAAGTTCATGAGTGCGTTTGTCCGGGCGGCCAAGCCCGCAGGCGCCGGAACGAAGTCATGTTGCGGACCGACCTGCTGCAGCTAGGCGATAGAGTATGAAAGGACATTACAACGTTTTATTCCTCTGCACGGGCAATTCGGCGCGCTCCATCATGGCCGAGGCAATCATGAACCGTAAGGGGCGACCACACTTCACTGCATATAGCGCGGGAAGTCATGCCACGGGCCGTGTTCACCCCCAAGCAATAAAACAACTTGAACTCGCCCATTTGCCTACGGACGGTGCACGCAGCAAAAATTGGGATGAATTCGCTGCGCCCGGTGCACCGGAACTCGATTTTGTATTCACAGTCTGCGATAACGCGGCAAAGGAAGTTTGCCCCATTTGGCCCGGTCAGCCGATGACCGCCCATTGGGGCGTGCCTGATCCGGCCGCAGTGGCGGGCACCCCCGAACAGATAGAGAAGGCATTCCGAGAGGCTTTCATGATCCTCGATCGCAGGATCAGCTTGTTGTTGTGTTTGCCCCTGGCGAGCCTCGACAAGTTGGCAATTAAGAAGGAAATCGACCGCATCGGCCATCAATGATATCGCTGCACGCGAATGAATGCGTGCTTCGCGACGAAGTAGCCCATAAAGAGATTCTGTTCGAGACGTTTCGCGTGGGTATGTAGGGGTTTAAAGATGAAGGCGACTGGCCGTCTCAGCTTTCTGGACCGCTATCTGACCGCGTGGATCTTTGCAGCTATGGTCGCGGGCGTAGTACTGGGATGGCTTGTTCCCGGAGTTGTACCCTTTCTGAATCGCTTCAACATCGGTACTACTTCCATTCCGATTGCGGCGGGATTGATTTTGATGATGTATCCACCTTTCACGAAGGTGCGATACGAAAACCTGCATGAGGTCTTTCGCGACAAGCGAGTGCTCGGCCTTTCACTCGTACAGAACTGGGTAGTGGGACCGATTTTGATGTTTGTTCTGGCGATCGTATTCCTGCGCGGTTACCCGGAATACATGGCGGGGCTGATCATGATCGGTCTCGCACGTTGCATCGCTATGGTAATTGTTTGGAACGAATTGGCCCGAGGTGATACGGAATATGCGGCTGGCCTCGTGGCCTTCAATTCTCTTTTCCAGGTCTTCTTCTACTCCCTCTACGCGTGGGTCTTCATTACGGTCCTGCCCGCCAAGCTCGGCCTTCGGAGCACGGTCGTCAATGTGTCCATCGCAGAGATTGCAAAGAGTGTCTTTATTTACCTGGGAATTCCGTTTCTGGCCGGATTTCTGACTCGTACCGCACTGGTTCGTTCCAAAGGGCACGATTGGTACAATCGGAATTTCGTCCCCCGCGTAAGCCCGCTGACCCTGATCGCGCTGCTGTTCACGATTGTCGTGATGTTCTCTCTGAAGGGTGGGTACATTGTTCGCCTGCCGCTGGATGTCCTGCGCATCGCCGTGCCGCTATTGATTTACTTCGTGCTGATGTTTTTGGTCTCCTTTTACATGGGTAAAAAGCTCGGTGCGGACTACTCCAAAACGACAACGCTGGCATTTACGGCCGCCTCTAACAATTTTGAACTGGCGATCGCCGTTGCAGTCTCGGTATTTGGCATTAACTCCGGAGCTGCATTTGCGGCTGTCATCGGACCGCTGGTAGAGGTGCCCGCGATGGTCGCGCTGGTTAATGTGGCCTTCTACTTTCAACGGCATTATTTCCCCAACCCGCAACCGATTACTGCCGAACCAGTTTGTTCTCCCACAGCCGAGTAGGAATCGTTGTTCCTGCAACTGCGGACGAGACTCATCGCAGAGCGAAGGTCGGGGCCTCATTCAGGTGTGAACGGCGCGGGCCACAGCACGCGAGAGAAGAGAATGATCCGCAGCAGGTAAGTTTGCCGGGAGTGGGAGCGAAAGTCGGGATTTTAGACGATTAGTCGCCTGGTCGGAAAGTATCGCGTGTAGGCCGCGCAGCCAAGCTCGCGAGCACTTGGACGTATAGTCGCCTTACCGGATATCTGGTTTCCTAGTACTTCACTTCAGACAAATGAGCCGAAATGATTTCGTTCTGAAGCTCGGCGTCGCAAGTCAGAAACCTCTTCTAGAATGGGCAATTGAGGCATGCAAAAACCCCCTCTAAGGGTTTTCGGCACGCTTCCTGGACTATTCAACTCAACTCTGGGTAGAAGAGCTGTAATCCATTTCTTGCTGATCCCGTCGCGGAGGAGAATCTAGCCTCCGTTTACAGTGGCGCCGAGGATTTCGGAACAATACGAGCCGAGCAGCAGGGAAATCAGGTAACACGCCGGAACAGCAAGCAAAGCGAACTAACAAGCTAGCCAATTTTCGCTGAACTCAGGAACCAGAGGTCGGTCCCGCGGAGACGCGCGCGCTTCGCACTTAGCTCCATTTAGCTCCAATTCATTTGGTTGGCGGCGGGTAGCACCGTGAAAGCGTGGGACTTATTCAAGTCAATTGACAATTCGATCCCCACCGCGCCTACCAGCAGTCTCATTGAATCATCGTCCCTTTAACTTCTGCCGTGGGTCCATCTGGGTCCAAGAAGCCCAAAACAGAAGCGAGTTTTTCAGCCGCGTCACATGATTTTCGAGCGCTCAAATGTTCAGGACCAGGTGGTACAAATCAAGCGGTTGCGGCGCATACGGATGAAGCATTTCTTCGTCATTTTCCTTGGATCGAGTGAGATTAGCCGGCTGGTTGTGCCCGCCGAGAACAATCCAAATTAATTTCTTAGGGTGGCGGCGAGTTTTGCTTCCTCGCTTCCTAAGGCGGTCATGTCGCGGGCGCCGAAACCTACGCCGATTTTTTTCAGGAAAGCGTTGGGAGGCTCGCCGCCGGCGAAGATCCAGACGTAGTCATTGAGAATTTCCTGTTGCTTGCCGCTGATGTCCAGGATGACGGAGGCGGGCTTGAACTCGACGGGGATCGAGTTGAAGATCACGTTCACTTTACCGGAGCGCATGCAATCTGCGATGCGTTGCGAATTGCGCTCCTTGATGCGGCTGAAGGCGTCTTTGCGGTAGGAGAGCGTCACTGTGTTTCCGATCTGATGCGCCAAGCCCATGGCGGCCTCGACGGCGCTGTCGCCGCCGCCTACGATTAGGACCTTTTTGTTGATGTAATGATCGGCTTCGATCAGGCGGTACATCACTTTCGGCAGCTCTTCTCCTTTTACGCCGAGCTTTCGCGGGCTGCCGGTTCGGCCCAGAGCCAGCACTACAGAGCGCGACTGATACTGCGCCTTGGAGGTGGTGACGGTGAATATTCCGTCTCCGGCGCGCTTGATATCTTCGACTTTCTCACCTTTGCGGAAGTTGAAATCTACGCGTACCAGCACCTTGTGCCAGAACTCAATCAGTTCTTCCTTGGAAAGCTCCGTCTTTTTGAATTTTCCGTACATTGGAAATTCGACGGGGCTGGTCATCACCAACTTCTGGCGGGGATACTTCGCAACGGTGCCGCCAATCTCGCCCTCATCAACCGTGAGGTACTTCAGCTTCTTTTCGATTGCGCGCAACGAGGCACTGATTCCGGCCGGGCCTGCGCCTACGATCAAGAGATCGAAAGCATCGGGAGCAGGCACAGCATGGTTCCCGGCTAATCTGTGAGCGATCGTGTCCACGCAATTGCGGCCTTGCGAAATAGCATTTTTGATGAGCGCGAGGCCGCCTAATTCTCCGGCGATGAACAGGTTTGGAATCGTAGTTTCGTGCTCGGAGTTGAGCGTGGCCATATCGGCGCCGATGCTCGGAGTGGCCATGACCATAGTGATGGCGCCGACGGGGCAAACTTCGGCGCAGAGACTGTGCCCGATGCATTTGTAGCCATTCACGATGACGGCCTTGCCGCCCAACATGGCGAGGACATCGCCCTCCGGGCAAACGGAAGTGCAAGCGCCGCAGCCGATGCAATACGTCGCGTCGATATGCGGATGCTGGGCTTGCGGACCTTCGGAGCGCAGCTTGCCTTTTTCGGCGGCCTCGCGGGCGCGATCATGCTGCTTCTTTTGGTCCTTCGAATAACGAAAGACGAAGAACGATAGAACGATCGCGGCGATCACGAAAGCAAAGAATGAATCCATATTTAGTGTGGCTTCTTGGAATCAGTATCACGTGCGGGTTGAGCGGGGGCGCTCGAATCGCCTGCGGCCGGAGGAGCGGTTTGAAAGAAATCGTCGATCTTGGGGTGCGCTGGAGCGCCGCCTAGCCCGGAATGGGTTTTGTCCATCGGAGGATGAGCGAACTGGCCCCCGGAGGGTTGGCTTCGCGAGACGATCCAGCCTCCCGGATGGCGCTGGAGAAAATAAGTCATTTCCATCGACGTCCCGCCCTGCTTCAAGCGGAACTCTGCGTCGGCTTGGGCCTGATCTCCGTTGATGTTGACCTGCGTGACGGTCATTTCCATCGCGGCCATGTTGATGGAGTTGTTGTTCGTGAGGTGAGTGCGAATGGCGGCGGCGATGGCGTCGTTATCATTCGTTGGGGCTGCAGTGGCCTGGTTCGCAGGCGAAGTATCGAATGAGCCCGCGTTGGCAGCGGGACTTCCGGTCGAAGCTGCGGGGCTCGGCGAACTTCCGCATCCCATGGCGAAGAAGAGTAGAAGGCCCACGACAGCGGCGAGCGATGCGCAACTTGTTTTTGTCGCGTTCATCATCACTCTAGAGATAGCCGAGCAACATTGCGGTGGCAATGTGCAAGAGCGCTAGAACTACGAAAGCGTAACTGAACGGGCGGTGCACGACGTGCCAGAGCTGGAACACCTGTTGTGCGCGAGAGAGAAACACCATGCGCTTCGAAAGCGAGGCCTGATGGCGTACGGTCCGAACGACGCGCTCGAGTTCGATGTTGCGGCTGGACAGAATGCCGCCGAGGCTCAGCAGGATTCCGCCGAAGCCGAGCACCTGACGGCGGAGCGCAGCGACGCGAAACGGGCGCGCCAAGTCAAGAAGGAACATCCACAACAGCGCGCCGATGGCGGATTTGTGTTTTACCATCTCAACATCGGGAATGTGAAATGCCGCGACGAGCTTGCCGGGAGTGAAGAGCTTTTGCGTTGCCATTTGGTGAGTGAGTGCCAATTGCTCGTCCTGCAATTCGTTCCAAGTGAGTTCTGCGGCGTTCAGGTGCCGCGGAATCTGCGCATAGAGATAGCGGCCCACAATTCCGCTCAACGCTACGGCCACCATGATCCAGAAAGCCATTCCGGCGATGCCGCGGAATTTGAAGGCGGCGTGAAATGCAATGATGATCGGAGCCGTTACGCCGAGGACGATATGAAAATCGAGCCAGTGCTTCGTGGCGCCGAAGCTGCCGAGCCATCCAAATCGCTTACGGAAATAGTACAGATAAATCAGGAAGAAGAGGCAGACGCCGAGAATTCCAAGCTTGATGCCGATAGCGCCGCTGGGACGCAGAAGCGCGTGCTTTGCGGAGAGCGGCCGTTCGGCGGCGCTGAGCGTGTAATAGTCAAAACCGTAGACCGCCACGGCCAGCGAAAACGCAACGGCAACGGCCCAAGCGGCGGCGAGCCTCAAATGGTGACCCCGCTCGGGATTTTCCTGCGGCGCTGCGAGCGTTCGAATTATGGTGTTCGTCGTCATTGAACAGCGACTCCTGGCAAACTCGTGTACACGCGATATTTCCGGTAATCCACAAAACGGTGAACGTTGCGCCAGTGCTGGCGCGGCGTCTCGAGATCGATGGTTGCCGAGACCGGGAGCAAGCGCGGCGTCTTTTCATCGCGCAGTACGACCGGGCCGTACACCACCTCCGCGCGGACCGCTTTCACCGGCATATCTCTGTCTTTTGGGTCGAATGCGAATTCCGCTTCGATGCGGTGAATCTCGCCGGTTCCGGGGTCGATCCAAGCGGTGCCTTTGAGTTCCATTGGCTTGTCTGCGCCAATCATCTGGTAAAGCAGCGGAGTGGGAGTGCCTGGAAGATGCTCGAAGCCGACACGCGCTAAGCTCTGGCCCTGCAGACTATCGTTCTCCAGACGCGTAAAGCGGAAGCTCGATTCGTAGTAGGGATGAAAGATCATCGCGAGCGAAGAGAAGCCGTAGGTGTTGAGCAGCGGCCGCTTTTCAACATGCACCGGTGTTTTTTCCATGATTCGCTGCTCATCGACGCGTAGCTTGCCCTCGTCGTCATAGCGCATGCGGATGATCGAATCGAAGACCATTTCCTGTTTGTAGGCAGCCTGTCCGTCATCTTTCAGCTTTGTTGCGATAGATCCTCTTCATAGCGTATCTGGGCAACTCTGCGACGAATTGAGCGACGACCGCGCGTGTCTTCGGCACCACTTCTGGAATGGCGCCGCCGCCCTGTGCTTGTGAAGCGCTCGGGATTAAGAGGCACAATACGGCCAGGACGGCAAATTGACTTATGGTAGCCGCAAGACCATTCAAGAACTCTCGTCGGCTGTCAGCATTCGTCTCGCGCGCCATCTTAGAATCTCTTTCCGATCATGAATTGAAACTGATCGTAGTTCATGGTGCCGCCACGCTGCCACGTGTAGCCGGCTTCGAAGAACATTTTCTTCCCAGGCGACCAATCCAGATAAGACGTAACAAAGTGGGTCTGCGAGGTGGTGGTCAGAGTCGAATTGAAATTCTGAAAGCCCGCTTGTAACTGCCATTGCAAAGTTTCCCTGAACGAACGAGACAGCGAAATTGCTTTGTAGTCTCCGCTCCCGAATGAGCTATTGAATTTCGAATATCTTAGGTCCGCGCGAATTCCAGTCTTCCAGATCTCATTGAAAGTCACGCCGTACAGTTGATTCCAGGAATTCTTGGAGTCGCCGCTACGCGAGCTTTTGCCGATATCGGAATATAGGCTGATTCCCTTGG
>CAWJBU010000014.1:0-228000 GCA_963841235.1 uncultured Acidobacteriota bacterium
GTTCACGCTGAATGGTCACGTTATATTGCAAGACATAAGGCGCCCAGCTATTGAGGTCCTGGCCGATTGACGCATTCCCCAAACCAGTGCCAAAGCAATTCGGCGTGCAAGCAGGCAGCTCATCCGTGCTGTCGAGGAACCGTCCATTGCCGCTGATTGAGCGGAAGCTGGCGATGAAAGGCGGGTTTACGCCGGCAGTCCCGTCGGTAACGAAAATGTCGTCACGGTTATAAAACTGACGAATAGCCACAGATAGCCCACTTCCCCGATCCAGTAGGATCCCACGCCACACCCAGCCGGGGCGCAATGCCGCGAACGTAGTTGTTCTGTATGGCCCGGTTGGGACCCGGCAATCCCCCCGCCCCTGGCGGGCAGGGATTCGCCAGGAGGCCCGCCGAGTAGAACAAGCCGTTGCACGACGCATTGCCGAGCCCTGGCTCAAACGCTGCTTGGTTAAAAATCGTGAGTTGATCATTCGCCTGGTAGGGATTTGGCAGATAGGAGTAGCGAACACCGAGGTTGAGAGTCAGGCGATTGTTTATTTTCAGGTCGTCGTTGAAATAAAGTTCAAGGTTCTGCAGCGGCCTTGCTTTTTGAAAATGACGTTTTGTCCGCCCCAACTGACCGCCATGTTTGACAGAATGTAGTCTGCAGGGCCGTAGTGCGTTGTGAAGTCTGCCAAGTTCGTGCATCCCGGTTGGGTGACCGTCGTGCAACCGTTGTAACCAACCGGGCCAAACGTATTCCCCTGTACTTGAGAGAAATTGTCCTGATCCTTGGCATTCCGGCTGTAAACCACGCCCATCTTTAGCGTGTGGCGCTGTATGACCTTCGAAAAGTCATCCTGCAACGTGTAGAGATCTCCCGATTCGACCAAGGCGCAAAGCTCCAAATCGTCGGAAGGCCACCGCCATTGATCCACACAGGCGGATTGTTTGGATTCGCCGGGCTAAGGAATGGTTGAATCACACCATTGAGCGCTTCTTGCGCTGCCGGAGTGGCTTGACTGATAACGATGCGATTCGCCGAATAGGAGAACTGGAAATCGTTCACGGCGCTGGTACCGATGATCTTGCTCAACCGGCCCACGGCGATGCGCGAGGGCTGGCTCCACCGCTCCTGGATGTTGGAAGCCCCGGCATCAGCTCCCCACCCGCTATTGCCGACGGCGGAGGGTCCGAAAGTCCAGGAGTCATTCGTGTATTTCAGCATCAGCGTTAACGTCTTCGAGAGGCGGACGTCACCGCGGAAGCTATCTTCACGGAAGAAGGTCGGCTGCCCGAACGACCGTGCCCAATTCGTGCCGCAGCCATAGTTGGGCTGCCCCGCCGGAAGCGTCGGCAAGAAGTACGTGTTTAGAATCGTAGCCCCCGCCGGGCTCAGGCGCGCCGTAGGAATTACGTCTATCGTACCGGGAGTAGAGGGAGACGCAGTAAACGCGCCGCCAGGATCTGTCGGATCCGGGTCGTGGAGTCCGCCATTCAGAAGGCATCCGGTCGTGGTGGGGGAGTTAAAGGCTGAATCAAGAGCAGCGTCGGAGAAATCCCCCGTGCGCTGCAAGGGTGTGGGTACATGAGCGCTACGTACGTTTCCCCGGATCTCCCGGTTCCATTCCTCCGAGACAAAGAAGAAGATCTTGTCTTTCTTGACGGGCCCCCCAACCGCGCCTCCGAAGTCGTTCCGGCGAACCGAATTCTTCTTGGAGTCGGGATTGAAAGCCTTAAGGATTGTGTCCTGGCTGTCCAGAACGTCGTTGCGACCGAAGTAATAGGCGCTGCCGTGGAAGTCGTTGGTTCCTCCCTTGGTCACGATGCTGACTATGCCGCCACCAGCTCCGCCGAATTGGGCGCTGTAGCTATTGGTCAAGATCTTGAATTCCTCGATCGAGTCCAGGGAAGGATAAACAAGAATCGTGCGATTCGATCCTACGTCTACATTGTTGGCGCCGTCCACCAGCCATAGATTTCCATTGGAAGCACCGCCGTTGATGGAGATGTCCGCGCCGCCGTTGACGCCTTTTTTGTCGTAAGTAAAACCAGAGTCCACCGAAACGCCGGGGACCAACGTGACTAACTGGGCGAAGCTCCGGCCGTTGAGCGGCAAATCGGTGATCTGCGCGCCCGAGAGTGTGCCGCTCAACTCACCATTCGTCAGCTCCACTTGGGTCGCGGTAGCAACTACTTCGACTGTCGCGGTCACGGACCCGACTTCCAATCGGGCGTTAAACGTCAGGCTATCGTTGACGTGAACTTCGATGTCCCTTTCTACGAATTTCCTAAAACCATCTTTGGCCACGGTCAGATCATAGCGGCCCAGCGGAAGACTCTGGAAAACGTAGGTGCCGTCCGCGTCAGTCTTGACGGTTCTCGAATAACCGGTGGCCGGATTGGTCACCGTGGCGTCGGCACCCGCGACACTTCCACCCAGCGCGTCCGACGCGGTGCCACGTATCGAACCCGTAAAATTTTGTGCGCGCGCTGTCGGCACAAAGCTCAGCGTCAGGATCAACGAAGCAACCAACACCCCTAGCCGCACTTTTTTCACAGGACCTCCAGCATGGGCGCTTCAGAAATCTGGCTTTTCACGTCTAGTGTTTTTATACTACCCCAGATGAAACGCATTTAACGGCAAGCTATAGGCGTTGTCAAGCGAAAAATACCGGTATTCTAACTGCATGGCAAGTAGAAGACCGGTCTTCTGCTCATCTTCCGGCGATTGGCTCGGGATGGCCGCAAGGCAATAGATGGGGTAGAATGCTCCCGCTCACGCTGAACCACCCTACTGCCGTTTCCAAGCGCCACTTGTCAGGGACCGTCAGGAGCGATAACTGTATGAAAGAGCAGAAGAAAGGGGCTCGCAGGAAGTCCCCTCCCGTAACCTTACAGATGGTAGCCGAGCGTGTTGGGCTCACGAAGGGGACATGTTCCGCAGTCCTGAACAAATCGGACGCGTCCCGATCTATTCCGCTGCACACACAGGAACGAATCCTCGCCGCTGCTCTTGAGTTGAACTACCGCCCCAGTTTCTATGCCCGCAATCTGGGTGTAAAACGCACTAATATGATCGGCGTAGTCGCCGAGGAGATCGGCGACCCTTACGGTTCTTTGATCATTAGCGGCATCGAACGATACCTCCGGCAGAAGAACTATTTCTTCCTGACTGTTGCGCACCGTCACGACCCAAAACTCCTCGAGACGTATGAGAACATCCTTCTGGATCGCGGTGTAGAAGGATTCATTACGGTCGATACATCCGTTCATAAGCCGTTGCCTCTGCCGACAGTTGCGATCGCCGGTCACCGTCGAGTGGAGGGGGTGACGAACATTATTTTGGATCATCGGAGGGCGGCATGGCTGGCACTGAGCCATCTGATCGAGCTGGGTCACAAGGAAATTGCCTTCATGAAGGGCTCTCACTTCAGTTCCGATTCGGAGGCTCGCTGGAATGCGATCCGTGAAGTTGCGGAGGAACTCGGCCTGCGCATGCGGACGCAACTCATCGTTCAACTCGAGGGGGACGATCCCACACCTCAGCTTGGCTATCCCTTCGCGAAGAAGTTGCTGGCCCGTAACCGGCCATTCACGGCGCTATTTGCGTATAACGACATCTCCGCGATCGGTTCCATCCGCGCGTTGCAGGAGGCCGGCTTGCGGGTGCCCGAAGACATTTCTGTGGTGGGATTCGATGATATAAGAATTGCCGAGCAGAACAACCCAAGTCTCACAACCGTGCGCCAACCGCTCCAGGAGATGGGAGAGACAGCGGCGCGCACTTTACTCAACCGAATTGAGGATCTCGAAGACTTTGTTCTGGAGATCGAGATAGAGCCCGAACTTGTCGTGCGCAATTCGACCGCCAGGGCACCGGCTCAACCTTTAGCTGTGAGAGTTAACGAGGGTTCTCTGAGGAGTGTCCCGATCCACGCGGCCCCGCAACGTAGTTAGATCCAAACAAACCGCGGGAGAGATTGCGACCTCGGAATCCGAAGACTGTCGTTCTTGAGGTTCGGCCGGTCCAGAAATGGACGCCATGATGCCCAGGCGCAGCGTTGGCACGCGGCTCATCTAATGTTTCGCTGAGCCTTGTGTCCTTTCCGCGACCTGTGCCCACGCGTCGGCCTTGCTCTCGGCGCAGACACGAGGCAAGTATCAAGCTCCCCGATACCACGAACCAAGGTCCTTGGCCCTGCCTTTTGGACCCTTGGCAGCGACATCACCACGGTTCCTTGGCCGCCTGCGGCGAAGCGGACATTTTGGAGGTATGGTCTCCTTCGGTCTGTGGCGGACCCGGCCCCGCAGGAAACTGGTCCACGCTTCACACTACTTTGACCGATGGTGTCGGAGTTCAACCCAATGGAAGTTTCACTTTCCCGAGCGGCCAAGCCAATTCTTCCGCATTCCATACGTCAGGCCTGATTTGGTCAGCCAACATGCAGCAGTATTACATCGGCGACCCACTCCAGCCGTACTACATTGCTAGTCTCAGCGAACTCAAGTCTGGAGATACATGGCCCATTAATCTCAAATTTTTTTCTGCTCATGAATGTGGCCGTCGGCAGAACTCTTGGTGGAACTCCGATCGGCCCGCTGAGCCCGCGGTGTTAACCAGGCACGGCAAAGGTAAATTCAGCTCCACCGTAGCGTAGTGATCGAATCCGCGGTCAGCCCTACTTTCGCAGTCTGGCCAGCGCACGCTACCGTCACCTCCCTGGCGTCACCCGGATTCGTCAGCACCAGCACCATCGAGCCGTTGGGATTTTTCGCCGCAGTGTGAAACACGCGCGAAGTCGCAGGGCTATACGGGATCCCCGACCCAATTGCTAATGATCCTGGCTGAACGGCCAGCGCCCCGCTCACCGCCGGTGCGTCGCCGTTCGCGGCGTGCGAAGCGAGAATCACAGCTCCGCGGCGAATTGCCCGGGCATACTGCACCAACGCCCAATACAAGCCCGCCTGCGTGATTTCTTTCGTCCCTGAATGAATCTGTACCAGCCCGCCGCAATCGAAAGGACCGATGTTGGGCCGCCCGCGTTCATCCAGAGCCAGATTCCATGTAGTGATGCTCTGCGGCCCGCTGGCCAGAATGCCGCTGAACGTCGCACCCCACTTGCACCAACTCGTCCAGTAGTCGGGGAACTTGTAGTCGTCCCCGCCTTCGGTCCAATGCATTTCCACGTCCGGGAATCTCTGCTTCACGCTACCCATCATCTCCGGACTGCCCAGGTACCCGTGCCAGGCCACGGTGTTCACGTATTTCTTGAAGCGGGGCCTCGAAAGTTGATCCAGGGCGCGGCCCCACAAGTTATAATTGTGGTCGAGCGTCCAGATTTTCGTGCCGCTTGCTTCGAGCAACGGGCCGAGCGCCAGCACCAGCCGCTCCTCGTCCTCTTCTGGCCACGGACACGCCGGCATTCGCCCGCCCTGATCCGCATCGACTTCGTTTTGCGTGGTGACGGCGCGTACAGTGACGCCCTCTGCGGCGTAAGCCTCCACGAATTTCTGTAAGTAGCGCGCATACGTTGAGATATTTTCTGGCCGAATGTTTCCGCCCAACATCGAGTTGCTGTACTTCATCCATCCTGGAGGACTCCACGGAGAGGCGAACAAAAACAGATCCGGATTCGCGCTGAGCGCCGCGCGCAACGTAGGCAAAATGTAATCGCGGTCGTGGTCGATGCTGAAGCGCTTCAACTCCGGATCGGCCGCACCGTCGTCGTAGCTGTATGCGGCGGTGCTGTAATCGCTCGCGCCAATCGGAATGCGCCCTATACTCAGGGCATGCTGATCCTGCCCGAACATCGTATGCAGGAGGTTCGCGCGATCGTTATCGCCCAGGCGCGAAACCGTGAAGCACGAAGCATCGGTAAACGCCGCGCCAAATCCCAAGATCGTCTGCGCCGGTATCGTCGGGTCCACCGTCACGTCCGCTGGTGCGGCCTTTTTCGGTACCTTCGTCCACGCAATCTCCGCCCCCGCTGCCAGCCGCTTACCGCTCTTGTCGGTGACTTCTGTCTGTGCGGGCTTCGTCGGCGTCTGCGCATCATGCGCTTCGACTTTAGCGTTGACCGTCACTCCTAACACTGAACCCGCCGCCACACCCATTCCCAGCCCCGCATACTTCAAAACTTCTCGCCGTGTTGTCAAGCTCGGCTCCCGGTTATCCCTGAATCACTCACGCGGCTTCCAACCAAGGCAGTAACGGGCGATTGTCCGTCGTATCGTCGAGTGGATGCAATTTCCCGACCTATCGAAACCGCACCTGCCACCGGCTCCCTCTCTGAGCTTCGCGGCCTACAGGGCAGTTTCAAACGTCTTCGAAGCGAAACTCCCATCGCTTCGGTTCGCCGTTGATCCTTGCGTCCGGCGTGCAACATTGAGTGGTGAAGTCAAGTCGCCAAGAAATACGTTCCACGAGGCTTGCGCTTCTTCCTCTAAATGCTGCACGAAGTTCTGATTCAATCCGCTTTTTCCCCGGCTCCAATCGTTGAGGAAACATGGGGTATCTCTTGGCGGCGAGTATAACATGGGTGGTCCGACGAGTAAGCTGCTGCAGCTTGCGAACCAGCGAGACAGGTGTACTATGGCGCTGTTTTCGAAGCCAAAAAAGGGAATTCCGATCAAATCGAAATCCCAAAAGGAGTTCTACTCATGAAGCGGAATCTCGCGATTCTCGCGATTCTTGTGTTGTGTACCGCTATAGGGCTGGCCGTCGGCATCCACGCCAAGGAGGTGCCGAGCGACGTTCAACAAGCTTTGATTGCGCTGGACAAACAGTGGGGTAACTCCGGGACCGACTCGGTGGCGCTGGATAAGATCATCGGCGATGACGTGCTGGCCGTCGGCGCTAAGGGCGAAGCGCAAAACAAGAAGTTGCTGATCGCGGACAACGTAGCTACCTCTTCGCAAGGTACGAACGCTTCGTATTCTGCGGACGAGTACAAATTCAACTTGCTAAGCCCAGACGTGGTTGTGATGACGCATCGCGGGACTACTAAAAGCGTGCAAAACGGGAAAGAAGTGACGGAATCGCACCGCAGCCTGCACGTGTTCCAAAAGCAGAATGGCGAATGGCGGGTGGTGGCCAACGCGCAAATACCGATAACGATGTAGCAGCAAGAGGCACGTCGTACAATCTCTTTGGAATTGCGCCCTGAATTGCTCCGCTCGCTCACCAATGGCACCGCGGGGCTGGTACAAAAGGCCGCCGCAGCTTGCGAGCCCGCGGAGTAGGGTCGTGGCAGCCGGCGGCAGAATCATCTTGCCGTCCGTTGCCGGCGCAGTGCCGCGATCTCGTGGCCTTCGGGATGTCTTCGGAACACTTGAGCGAGAGAAGAGCCGGCTTGCAAAATCGCCACCGTTCGCGGCGATGCAGCAGCTAGGCCGATCCACGAACGCCCTGGCTCGCGCGCAATCCGTCAGCCGTGCATAATGGGCTGCCGATGAGCTCCGAATTCCGAAGGAGGCGCTATGGGCTCCAAAGACGAATCCGAAGAGGGTCTGCAAGAACTTCGCAAAGTAATGGGCGAATATGATGTAGCGGTGTACCGGGCCGTTAAGGAGGGGCGAGTTCAAGATCTTTCCGGTGAGGGACAGATTCTCGCAAAAGTTATACAGGAGCATCTGGGAGTGCCGCACTTTCACAACGCACTGGAGTTTGCGGATGTGCGCGAAGGCGAGCCTTACCTCGTGAATGGAGCCAGCCCGTTGGCGCACGTGGCGACGCACGCGGCGGTCGAGGCAATGGTCGGCGGGGGCAATGCGGATATGAAAGCGGCCTATGAGAAGCTGTTATCGACCGGGGTGAACGGACATCGTGCGGCTCACATCCTCGGGGCAATCTTTTTGCAGTGTTATCTCGATGCGGCCAAGGCGGATGAACGCGGTGAGCCACCTGAGAAGGCTTGGCGTAAATGCCAACGGACCTTGAGAAAGCTCTGCACCGATTCAGCTGTTCGACGAAAGTGGGTTCGAAAGTTCAGCGAGGACCATCCACTGTTTGAGGCGAAGGACTGAAGCGCACAGTAGGAACAGAGGAATAATGGTGTATCGGCATGACGGTCCCGCCCGTCGCCCGCCGCCTTCCAGCCGCGACGCGGCGCTGGTCCAAAAGGCCGCTGCAGCTTGCGAACCAGCGGAGAAGGGCTACGGCAGGGTCCACGTTGCCGTGAGGCGGCGCGCTCACGGATATTTCTGGAATCACACGTACCTGTTTGACGACAACGATTGAGTCGCGGCCTTGCCGCGTTTCGACGGCGCGGTAGATTGGAACGTGAGGCCATCTGATAGTCAAGCAGGGGGGCAATTCATGCCGTGCTGTGGGCCCGTTCGTGTCGCAGTGTGGGGGAGGCACGTGCGCACCGCAACCGCAGCGGTTTGCCTGGCGGTGCTCGTTACCCTCGCTCCTTCCACCTCGGCCCAGGAAAGCCACATCGGAAAATGGACGGGCAACGCGAAAGCCGGTAAAGAACTCTTCCGTCGATTCTGCGTCGGATGCCATGGTACCGATGGCGATGGCAACGGTGAGAACGCACCGTACGTCAATCCCAAACCTCGCGATTTCACTCTCGGAATTTTCAAATGCCGCTCGACGCCAACGGGCAGCATTCCGCTCGATGATGACCTGTTCCGCACCGTCGGGAGGGGGCTGGACACGACAGCCATGCCGTCCTGGCAGCCGTTGACCAACCAGCAGCGCGCCGATCTCGTTGCCTACATCAAGACCTTTTCAGCCCGTTTCCTGGAGGAAAAGCCTGACCCGCCGGTAAAAATGACGCCCGAAACTCCCGACACACGTGAAAGTCGCCAGCGCGGCGAGATTCTTTACCAGACTACGCTCAAGTGCGTGCAGTGTCACGGCGAGACCGGCAAAGGCAATGGCCCGTCTGCCTCGACTCTTCGCGATGACAAAGACGATCCGATCACGCCGTACAATTTCACCGCACTGAAACGCTTCAAGTGCGGTGACTCGAACGCAGACCTCTACCGCATCTTCATGACCGGGCTCGACGGCACTCCCATGCCATCGTACGCCGACTACGTCACTCCGGATCAAGCCTGGGATCTCGTGCACTATCTGCGGGCGCTGCAACAACACGCTCCGGGAAAAGGTTCATCCCGGGTGGGGGAGGCAACTGCTCAGGCCACTTTGGACAAGTAGCATGTTTCGACGAAGAAATTTAGAGCGGCGGCCGCAATCAAAATGATTGAAACCATAACCTTCACAAGGCGCATGAGCATAGGGAAACATTTGACGCCGTGTAAGTCCTATGCCGCGGCCGCAATTCTCGGGATTGCACTTTCGGCATGGCCCGAAGCATGGGCGCAGTCAGGGTATCAGGTGGTTGCAGTCTCTGACGGAGGTACGATCACCGGCGTTGTCAAATGGAGCGGCGAAAGGCCGAAGCCGCTGACGCTTCCGATCACGAAGGACATGAACGTCTGCGATCCCGAGAAAACTGGAACGCGAGATCTCGAGCGGATCGAAATCAGTCCCGAAGGCGGCGTGGCGAACACCGTCGTCTTTCTCCGCGGTGTCACTAAAGGGAAGGCGTGGGATCTGCCCGATTCACGGCGCTCGCTCGACCAGGCGCATTGCCGCTATGTCCCACATATCTCGCTTGTTCAGGCAGGCGGCGATTTCGGAATGAAGAGCAGCGATCCGATCCTTCACACCATACACATGATGGGTGCCGTGGACTACAACCTTCCGTTTCCCATGCAAAACGTCTTGCTGACGCGTCCCATGCGCAAAAGTGGCACGGTCGATCTGAAATGCAACGCGGGGCATATCTGGATGAATGGAGTGATCTTCATCGTGAATCATCCTTACTACGCGATCACCGATGAGCACGGCAGTTTTCGTCTCACGGACGTTCCTCCTGGGGAATACGAAATCGTGGCCTGGCACGAAGGCTGGCGCGTAGCGCGTGAAGAACCGGTGCTGGACGTCGGAACTCAAACCAAGACAAAGCGTCTCTTCTTCACCGACCCGCAAACCTGGGAGAAAAAGGTAATGGTCGCGCCCAACGGCCGCTCCACCGCCGATTTCACGATCACAGACCGCTGAGGATCGTAAGATCTAATATTCGGATAACCGTACCTGCCCAGACCGAGTTTCTGTATCACTGCGCGTGAAGGACACCTCGGCA
This sequence comes from uncultured Acidobacteriota bacterium, assembly GCA_963841235.1. Taxonomy (GTDB): domain Bacteria; phylum Acidobacteriota; class Terriglobia; order Acidiferrales; family UBA7541; genus Palsa-147. The sequence goes on from CAWJBU010000014.1 coordinate 10,148, forward strand.
CGTTCCTCGAAGGATTTGATTCAGGGCTGACCCATCGTCCAATCTGTCTGGAAATCGCGCCCTCATCTCGGCTCCGGTTGCCCTCCAATCGCACCGCGGAGCTGGTCCAGAAGGCCGTTGCAGCTTGCGAACCAGCGGAGTAGGGCCAAGGCAGCGGGCGGTCGAGATCGGGGGCTCATGAACTCGGCACACCTAATTTGATGCGACGCCAAATTTCGACGAAAAGTTGGGCGCGACGCGGGCTCGCTGGTGGTCACTTGAAGTCTGGTGACTTGGCACGGCAGCCGGGTGACAAACTGCGGCATCTGGGATGCGCCACGTTCATTTGGTCGCCCTGCTGAAACAGGCTGGAACATGCGTAAAAATTGAGGGCCGGTTTTGATGCGGGAGATGGAGTACCACACACGACAAGGCTTACGATTTTCGACACTTCGGTTTGGAGCCGGGAGGTCGGTGGTTCAAATCCTTGGGATTCCCTTCACGCGACTCAAGATGAGGGCGGTATTCAAAAGGGATACGTGCGATAAAGCTTGTGGGAAATTGCCCACCAAACGATTCGATTCGGGATCGTACTCCTCTGAGAGCAATCCGAGATCGTTTCGCAATCCCAGAAGCCGTTCGAAAAGCTTCTTCGCGTCGTCCATTCTTCCCGACAACGCATAAGCGTCCGCGAGCCAGAAGCTGCAAGGCAAGAAAACGCCCTCGCCCGGAGGCAAGCCGTCGTCCGTCTCATGAGTGTCGTAACGCAGTACGAAACCATCTCGAATTAGACCGCGCTCGATTGCTTGAATCGTCCCTTGGACGCGCGCATCGGACGTCGGAAGAAACCCAACCCTTGGAATCGCGAGCAAGCTGGCGTCCAGATTGTTCGATCCATAGAATTGCACGAAACTGCCCAACGCGGGATTAAATCCGTCGCGGCACACATCCTCGTGGATTTCATCTCGAACCGCTCGCCAACGGTCCACCGGCCCTTTGAGCCCAAACTGCTCGCAACTCTTGATGGAGCTATCGAATGCATACCACGCCATCACCTTCGAATGCGTAAATTGGCTGCGGGATCCCCGCACTTCCCAGATTCCCTCATCGGGCTCGCGCCAGATCTTTTCAAGATGATCGAGAAGCGCCCACTCAAGCTCGATACCGTGCTCGTGCTCCGAAATTTCCCCGTTTCGTCGCGTGATACATCACGCCCGTCAACTCGCCGTACACATCGAGTTGAAGTTGCTCGACGGCCGCGTTCCCGATGCGCACAGGCTTTGAGCCTTCATAGCCCGGCAGCCAATCAAGCTCCCACTCCTTCAAAAAACGTTCTCCCGCTAGTCCGTACATAATCTGCACCTGGTCCGGACTTCCCGCCGCAGCCCGCACCATCCAGTCGCGCCAATCCTCCGCCTCTTCCTGATAACCAGCGTCTTGGAGCACCTGCAACGTGAGCGAGGCATCTCGCAGCCAGCAGTATCGATAATCCCAGTTTCTTTTCCCGCCGAGCTTCTCGGGCAAGGGAGGTGGTGGCGCGCTGCAGCGATCCCTCCGGTTGGCCAATACGTTAAGCCCTTCAGCGTGATCAGTGACCTCTTTACAGCCTCCTCATACGGTCCCCGATACGTGCACCTGTCCGTCCATTGCTTCCAGAATGCATCCGTTTCCGAGAGCGCTTTTTCCGGATCGATCGCCTCGGGTACAGGAAGATGCGAAGGCAATGGCTCAACACGAACCACGCAGTCTCGCCTTCGTTTACAGCGAATTCCGAAACGGTCGTCAAATCCTCACCGCGAACATCAACGGACGATCGGAGAATCACCATGTTGGGCCCCGCCACCGCACGCAAAGCTCCGTCGTCCAATCGCGTAACCCACGGGGCCAGTTTTCCGTAGTCGAATCGGAGAATCAGCTCCATGAGCATGTTCCACGCGGCCTCGCAAGCCTCGAACGAGGCGGATGACGTGCGAGCGTTCCTTCACGCGGCGGCATGAAGTCCGTCACAATGACGCTGCCTTGCTCCGTCTCGAATTCAGTTTCAAGTATTAGCGTATTTTTTCGGTAGCGCCGTTTCGTCTGCTTGGCCGGCCTCGTAGGCGCCATCATCCAGCGGCCGTGTTCGGGAGCGCCCAATAGCGCGGCAAAACATGCGCCGGAATCGAACCGTGGCAGACACAACCAATCAATCGAGCCGTCTCTCCCTACCAGCGCCGCTGTTCGGAAATCGCCGATCATTGCGTAGTCTTCAATGCGAGACGCCATCGAGTCACTCCTGCCGATAAATCAACCTGCGGTCACAAAGGTAGCGAGCCTTCACATCCACCCGCGGGATTATCCCGGGAAATCATCGAACCTGCACGCGATATCAGCCCGATGGCTTTGCTTAGCACTTTCCGGACTGCCGAATCATTCCACAGTCAACAAGAGACAGTGCTGTCCGTGCAGCAGGCGGCTTATTCAGCGGCGAGAAAAACGGTGAGTTCGGCAACTTGTTCGAGTCTTCTTCCTCTCCAAAGCGGACTCTCCGCCGCGGAGGAAATCGCGGTGGACGTAGGTTGTAGGGCTACGATTTCGGCGAAATTCCGCGCCAACCGTGTCTGAAAAGCTTTGCTGAAATACCTTTTGGCAGGCCCGGTCGCTCACCAGATGCCATCCAGGCCTGGTCAAAAAGGCTCCTGTAGCTTGCGAACCAGCGGACTAGGGTTGTGGTAGCGGGCGGTCGAGATCGGAGGCTCTCAGGCGTTCCTGGGTAATCTTTATCTCTGCCTTTCGATTTCGTGGTCTACGCCAAACTCCCGCCTCTCGTCCTCATCCAAATCCATTTTCTCAAGCGGTGATAGTTCGCCGTGATACAACTCGATGGCTTCGATGCCGAAGAATACGTCCTTATGCCCGCAGTCGGGACATCGCGCCGAGAATTCTTTATCCTTGAGTTGGTTAATCTCACGAATATCCCACCATATCCCCGAGACGCACCTGGCTTGCTTGCATTTGCGGCATGCGAATGTGAGAAAAATGCTCGGCATGATCTTGGCGATTTTCTACCGAACACGGCGGGATCGCAAGGCGGATTTCCTTCCCCGAATTGCTTTCTACATCCAGAGGTGACCGATCACGTGACTTCGATCGCCCGTTTCGGCGGACAATTTCCGAATCCGCGGAAACGCGTAACATCTGACGTAACAACTGCGCCTAAATCTGCTGATTACTGCTCAAGAAGGCCATGGGAAACCGCTTGAAACCAAATAGATTTAACTCCTGAAATTCAATCCCTAGGTCGTGGGTTCAAGTCCCACCGCCGGCACCAACTTCGCGGTAAGCCTCTTGCTTGACCGACTGAATTCGCCGCACTCGCTTTGATTCCCACGTCGTTGACAGCTTACGCTGTCTCCTTCACGATGCACGCCGCGCATGGTTCCGGCGCGATCTGCCGGTAGCGCGGAGAAGCCCTGGTGAATTCCTCACGCACCCTCATTATTGTGAATCCGATCGCCGGCGGCGGCCGGGCGCGGCGCATTCAGCCGGCGATTGCGGATTATCTGCGTGAGCAGAAGTGGCCTTGCGATTTCGTGTTTTCGACGAGCACGGAGGATTTGCGGCGCAAAGCCGCTGAGGGCATCGCGGCCGGTTATCGTTGTGTCGTGGCGCTCGGCGGCGACGGCGCTTTCCATCATGTCGTTGAAGCTGCCATCGGCTCGGAAACGCTTCTGGGCTTCCTCCCGGCTGGCAATGGAAACGATATCGCCGCGGGGCTCGGTTTGCCGCGCGATCCCATCGAAGCCGCGCACGTGCTCATTCGCGGAACGCCGCATGCGATTGATATTGTTCGCGTAGGCAGCTTGGAAGTGAATGCGGCGCAGGTGGGAAGCACGCGTCCGAATGCATTCCGCGAAGCCGTATTCGTCGGTGCAGGCGGTGCAGGACTCGATGCAGAGGCAGCGCAGCTCGCGAATACGCGCTTCAAGCGCTGGCCGGGCGTCACGCGTTACATCGCCGGCGCGCTATGGGCCTGGCGGGATTTCCGTGCCGTTGAGTTCGACGCGATGATTGATGAACTTCCGTGGCGAGGCCGCGCGATGTTCGCAGCGGTGGCCAATGGGCCGTGTTACGGCTCGGGAGTGCGCATCGCTCCGATGGCGCAGATGGATGATGGATGGCTCGACATCACCATCGTTCGCGAAATGCCGCTGAGCCGCCTGCTCGAAGCTATTCCGATTGTCTTGCGTTCCGGCGATATTCGCTGGCGCGAAATCGAGCGCTTCCGCTGCCGCCGCTTTTCACTGCGCGCCAGTTCTCCGGCGCTCGTTCACGGCGATGGCGAACTTCTCGGCGCTCTACCGGCAGAATTCGAAATTCTTCCGAAAGCGATCCGCGTGCTGGTTCCGAGGTAGCGTCTAAGTTCCCGGCTTCTTCTTATCTACTTTGAGGGTCATCTCGAGATCCTTGCGCGAATCGAAGCTCGAGATCGTTCGATTGCCCGAAATCAAATCGCCATGCTCCGCGTGAATCTCATAATCCACATTCGGATCGAGCCCGCTGAAGCGATACTTCCCGGAGTCGTCGGCAATATACGTCTTGATCGCCTGCGTCTTAAGGTTCTTCAAGTACACGACGCTGGTCGGCTGCGGATTTTCCTTCCCGTCCAGGACGCTGCCATGAACGGTCTTCAGTTGCGCATCTTTCTTTTTGTCCTGCGGAGAAGCGAAAGTTGCCAGAGTGAGCAGGAGCACGAGGCACACGGCTGCGACTGAACTGCGAGCATGTGATTTCACGGGTCCTCCGATGGACCTCGCCTATGAGATGAGCGGAGAAGAGGGAAAGATGCCGAACTCCGCCCGCGCGGAGTTACTCGGCTTCGTCTTCGATCAGATCGCCCGGTTCGGCAACTTCTTCGTCGTCTTTCTCGGCTTCTTCCTCTTCATCCTCGTCGTCTTCGGTGAGAGGAATGACGTGCACAGGATGCACCTGCGTCACCTCGAGCTCGACGTCGCACTCCGGGCAACTGAGAATCTCGCCTTCTTCTACTTCGTCTTCATCCAGGTCCATCTCGGCGTCGCATTCGGGACACTTGACCACGGTCACGGCCTCCTTCTGGCGTCGCTCCGAGAACTGCGGGCGTATTATATACCGCGCGTGTCAAGCTTTTACGACTGGAGCGTGTGGAAGTGTCGCCGAAACGTGAATATCCCGGTGCGCCGGTTGTGGGAGTGGGCGGAGTGGTGATTCGCGAGGGGCGCGCGCTTTTGATCAAGCGCGGCAGCGCGCCGCTCGAAGGACAATGGTCGATTCCGGGAGGAACTCTCGAGCTTGGCGAATCGTTGCAGGATGGCGTGCGCCGCGAATTGCTCGAAGAAACGGGAGTTGAGGTTCGCGTGCGCGAGCTGATCGAAGTTTTCGACCGGATTTTTCGCGACGCTTCCGGCGAGATTCAATATCACTTCGTAATCGTAGATTATCTCTGCGAGTTGGTGAGCGGCGAAGCCAGCGCCGCCAGCGACGTAACAGACACCGCATGGGTGCGTGAAGAAGATCTCTCCAATTACAAACTAACCGAAGCCGCCACGCGAGTAATCCGCAAAGCCTTCGTGATGGTTTTGTAGCGCCGGCGCTACATTCCCCGCCGAAATTAAATCGCCCGCCGCGGACGCCGGCAGCGGGTCAGCCTGATCCGCGACGCGTCGCGATCTATCGGAAGTGCTCGAGGTAATACAGAGCTCCGAACGCGAGCACCAACGCGAATCCTGGGATTGCCAATGGCCGCGCGCTCCGCAAAGGCTGCCGCCAGTCCGCGGTAGCAAGAAAAAGCAAAATCAGCGGCGCCAGCAGCACGATTGAGAGCTGAAAAATATGCGCCGCCGTGCCCTCGTCCGGCTGCGGTGGCTGCGTGTAGCCGCTGAGTACCGCCAGCAAAGCGATAAGAGACAGTGCGATTACGATTTTGCCGCTAATCCGATTGATCCGCTGTGCATTCACGTTCTCACTCTCCCTCACGCCGCTCGCGGCGCTGCTCATTCGCCGACCGTGTTCCTCAGTGCCTGCAATTTAGTCTCCCGCCACCGCTTGCGGCAATTTGCCGAAGCGCCGCTCGCGTGAGGCGAATTCCCCGATCGCTGCTTCGAGATCTTCGGCCTGAAATTCCGGCCACATTTTCGACGTGAAGACCAGCTCGGCATACGCGCATTCCCAGAGCAGAAAATCGCTCAGGCGGTGCTCGCCTCCCGTGCGAATCAGCAAATCGACATCGGCGGTGGCGCGGCCGGCGTGCGTTACCTCGCCGAGTCTGCGCGCGAATTCCGCCTGCGAAACTTCGAGACTCGAAAGCATCCAGCACGCGGCGCGCAAGATGGCATCGCGGCTGGAATAATCGACGGCGATGCGCAGCTCAAGCGTGCGGCCATGTGACGTCGCCGCTTCGGCGGCTTCGATCGCGGCTTTCAGCGAGGGCGGAATGCGGTCGCGGCGGCCAATCACGCGAATGCGCACGCCTGACGCCGCGCAATTGCCGGCTTCTCCGACCAGGTAGCTTTCCACCAGGTCGAGCAACGCCACCACTTCGCTCGCCGGCCGTTGCCAGTTGTCTCCTGAGAAAGCAAACAGCGTGAGCGTCCCGACGCACAGCGCCGGCGCGGCCTTCACCACGCGGCGGACGGCTTCGACTCCGGCGCGGTGGCCTTCCGGTCGCGGCAAGCCGCGCGCGGCGGCCCAGCGGCCGTTGCCGTCCATGAGGATGGCAACGTGCAGCCTGGGAAAGTCCTCAATTAGCAAAGTTCTTTCATCTACAAAGTGCATGGATAAATTTTTTTCCTTCCTAGGCTTCCCGCGTGGCCCGAATGAGTGCTTCCATATGATCGAGGTACTTTTCAAGTGCGCGCCGCCCGCTTGCGGTCAGGCGATATTCCGTGCGCGGCGTGCGCCCCGCAAATGATTTCGTGCATGCGACGTAGCCCGCGTCCTCGAGCTTCCGCGCGTGCACGCTCAAATTGCCATCGCTCGCCTGCAACAAATCCTTCAGCTCCGAAAATGTGAGCGATGGATTCGCCGCCAGCGCGCTCACGATCGCCAGGCGCGTCCGCTCATGAATTAGGCGATCGAGCTGAGTAGCTGATACTTCGGCCGAAGACGAGGCAGCACGCAATTTGCCAGTGCCCGCAGTTGCCTTCCGGTTCGCGAGCTTCTCCAATCGTTCCGCTCGCGCCGCGTTGGTTCTATCCGCCATAATTTCTCGCAATCACCGCGCCGAAAATAATATGCAGCCCGCCAAATCCGGCCGCCAGAAAAATATTGCTCCAGTTCGGCGGGGAGAAAAGAGCTACCGTGCCGAGTACCATGAAGCAAAGCCCCATCAAGGGCACCACACGAATCGAAAATGCGCCGCCCGTGATTACGCCGGTGCCGTAAAGCAGCAGCCAAACGCCGGGAATCGCCCAGATCAGCGCCGCGCGAAATAGAATGACGGTCAGAAGCGCGCCCACGAACAACGGCGGCGCAAAACTCAGCGCGAATTTTCTTCCGGGTCCAGCCAAGATCGGCACGTTTGCTCGCCGCGCCTTGCTCAAAGTGGTGAAAGAGGCGATCGCCACCGCGATCAGAGCCTCCGCGATCCAAGTGATCATCCAACTCGTCGAATTTGGCTGCCGCGAAGCCACAGCTGCGGCGCCCATCGCGGTGATGCCCATGGCCACGCCGCCCCATCCCGGGACGGCGGTGAAAGAAGATGCGCGCTCCATGGTCTCGCGAATGAAGCGCAGGTTGTCGCGGGCGCGGTCATCGAGCTGCACGGGCGCGGGACGCAGCGGGCGATCGGAAGTCAATGGTTCCATGGAGCTAGGCTAACTCAAAACCGACCGAGTGTCAAGTACTTTGTAACGCAAAGTATAACGCCCCTCCCGCCCCTCTGTTATCCTCCTCCCGCCGTTCTTCTGAGGAGGATACATTCATGAAATCAACGCTACTTCGTGCCTGCCTCGCAGCCTTGTTCGTCTGCGCGCCCGCCTTTGCGCAGCAGCCCGCTGCCGCGCCCGCTAAATCGGAATCGAATCCCATCTCCAACTATCTTCGTGAGGATGTCGCTGACAACGCGAAGAACATGGTCGCCGCTGCGGACGAAATGCCGGCCGACAAATACTCATTCAGTCCCACGCCCCAGCAGATGAGCTTCGCGCATTTAATTTTTCACGCCGCTCGTCTCAACTACGGTGCTTGCTCCGGAATTTCCGGCCAAGCGAAGCCGGATGTGAAAATCGCGGATACGGATGGCAAGGACAAACTCGTCGCCGCTCTGAAGGTGTCATTCGATTACTGCACCAGCGCGCTCGCCAACGTGGACGATTCGAAGCTCGGCGATTCGCTGCCGTTCTTCGGCGGCCGCACGATTTCTCGCGGCGGCATGATGATGAATCTTTCAGCCGAATTCGCCGACCATTACGCCATGGCGTCGATGTATCTGCGCCTGAACGGCCTGCTGCCGCCCACGGCAAAAAAGTAGCGCGGGCGTCCCCGCCGGCATCTTACGAAGACAAACGTCGATGAAGCCGCAATCGTGCGCGGCGCGATCCATTAAATTGATTGCACTGTGCTTCGTAGTCCGCACGTCACCGCTGTCTGTGGTCGGATCGTGCTCGAAAGATGCCGGCGGGGACGCCGGCGCTACCGACCAGTCTTCGGATACCGGCCCAAAATCGCGTTCCAGCGAATGATCAGCAAATCCAAAAACATCTGCACACTATCGCTATAAACATTCACCTTCGTTGCCGGATCGTGCGCCCAAAGCACGGGCACTTCCACTGCCCGCAATCCATGCCGTTTCGCGAGAAACAAAATCTCAGGATCGAATCCAAACCGTTCAATCCTTTGCTGCTCGAAGATAATCCGCGCGCGAGGCATCACGAAAGCCTTGAAGCCGCACTGGGTATCCTCAAAGGGCAAGCCGGTGATCACTCGCACGAAGCGATTAAAAATAATTCCGGCAATCTCGCGCAGCCGCGATTGATGCACGGTGATCAATCGGCGATCGAGCGCTCGCGAGCCGATGGCTACATCCGCATTCGCGAGCGCCGCCAGTAGTTTGTCGAATTCCTCGATGGGCGCCGAAAGATCGGCATCGGTGAAGAGAGCGATCTCTCCCTGCGCTTCGAGCATGCCGTGTCGCACGCTGTAGCCCTTTCCGTGATTTTCGCCATTGGACACGAGGCGCACGTCCCGCAATCTGTCGGGCCAACTCAGATCCGCATCCTGAACAATTCTCGCGGTCGCGTCGGTTGAGCCGTCGTCCACAACGACGACCTCGGCGTCGAGATCGCGCGACAGCAAGTAGGCGCTGATTTTCTCGAGCGCGCGCGGCAACCGCGCGGCCTCATTGAATGCAGGAATTACGATCGACAACTTTGGAGGGGGGCGCTTCATGCAAAATTCGCGCGCGGTCAGGCGGGCTGCAAATGCCGCTCCCACGCGCGCGTCGAGAGAATTTCTTCCATCTGCGCCAGCGCAAAATCCAATTCTTCATCGCGATTGTAGAAATGCGGCGAGAGGCGCACGCCTGCGGCCGGACGGTAATCCACCAGCACGTCGCGCGCGATCAATTCGCTCTTCACTTGCTTCGCGTGCGGACATTCCACCGAGATCGTTCCACCGCGCTCCTCAGGATCGCGCGGTGAATTCACTTTCCAGCCACGCGCGAGCGCGCCATCCATCAAGCGCTGCGTCTGGCGCTTCGATTTCTCTCGGATTTTCTCGACGCCGATTTTCGCCAGGATCTCGAGGCCGGGCTGACAGGCGTAGAGCGCCGGAACGTGCGGCGTGCCGTTCAGGAAGCGGAAAGAATCGTCGCGCAGATCCACTGGCCCGACTTCAAATTCAAACGGACGCCGGTGCGCGCTCCATCCAGTAAGCGTGGGCGAAAGTTTCTTGCGTAAATCCGGCCGCACATACAGATATCCGATGCCCGGCCCGCCGCAGAGCCACTTCAGGCAGCCGCCGACGGCGAAATCCACATTCAGCGCGCGCACGTCGATGGGAATCGTCCCCGCGGCTTGAAAACAATCGAGGATCACCGTCGCGCCGACGCGATGCGCCTTCTCGACAATCGCGCGCGCATCGACAATGGTCGCGCTGCGGAAAAGCACCAGCGAAATCGGCACGAGCAGCGTGGTCTCATCAATGGCCGCCAGAAATTTCTCGAGCGGCGCGTGAATTCCATCCTCACTCTTCAAGATTTCGACGCGCGCGCCGTGCCGCTGCTGCGCCAGATAAAAATAAATGATTGAAGGAAACTCCAAATCCACCATCACGACTTTGTTTCGCGGCCCGGAAAAATCGAAGCATGAGGAAACGATGGCTTCGGTGATGGTCACATTCTGATGCAGCGAAATTTCTCCCGGCCCGGCGCCGATCAATTTTCCGACTTTGTCGCCGGCGGTGACCGCCATTTCCCACCAGCCCTCTTCCCAGGCGCGCACGCCGCGCTTCGCCCATGCGTCGGCGTAATCATTCATGCGCGCATAGACGGCTCGCGGCATCGCGCCCAGCGAATTGCTGATCATGTAAGTGGTGCGCTCGAGGATCGGAAATTCCTCGCGCCATTTCAGTAGTTCATCCATTGTTCTGTCCTTTGCCGTCTTTTCCTCTAGCGCGCGCGGAGCTCGCGCCGCGCGCCCACAAAAAATAGCACAGAGTTATCAGCACGAGCCAAGGCAATCCAGCATAGATCGTGATCTTCATCCCCGGAATCCACCAAGTCGAAATGAACGCGCCGGCCACCGCGCACAATCCCGCCACGGAAGTCCAAGCGCTGCGCGGCGCGAATCGCATTGGCAATTCGCGTCCCTCGCGCGCCTGCTTCCGCCGGAATGCTAGGTGCGTGAGGAAAATAATGAACCAGCCGAAGAGGCCGCCGAAGAAAGACGCGCCGAGCGTATAGACGAAAGCCGTTTCCTTGAATCGCAGCTCCACCAGTAGCGCGATCACCAGTCCGATGCTCGACACCAGCAGCGCTGCCAGCGGCACTCCCCGCGAATTCAGCCGCCCGAGAAATCGTGGCGCATAGCCGCCGCGCGAAAGTGAAAAAATCATCCGCGAGGTCAGATACAAATTCGAATTCATGCTTGAAAGCGCCGCCGTCAACACCACGAAATTCATCAGCGCCGCCGCGTGCGGAATTTTCACGGTCTCGAACACGCGCACGAACGGGCTTTCGGTCAGGCCCGCCTGCGTCCACGGCATCACGCCGACGAGCACGGCGATTCCGCCGATATAAAAAATCGCCAGCCGCGCTATGGTCCAGCGCGTCGCGCGCGGGATGGCTACGTGAGGCTCGCTCGCCTCGCCCGCCGCCACCGCGGCTACTTCGACTCCGATATAACTGAAGATCGCGATGGCCACGCCGAGCATCACGCCGGTCCATCCGTGCGGCAGAAATCCGCCGTAACCGGTGTAATTCGTCGTACCGAGCGGCCGGAATCCGATCCCGAAAAGCAGCGCCGCGCCCAGCAGCAGGAACGCGATGATCGTCACCACCTTAATAAATGCGAACCAATACTCCAACGTTCCGAAATTTCCGACGCTCGCCGCGTTCACGCCGATGATCGCCCCGGAAAAAATCAGCATCCACACCCACGCGGGCACTCCGGGAAACCAATAGCGGCAATAAATCGAAATGGCGACGACTTCGCTTCCAATCGCCACCGACGTCGCCAGCCAGTACGCGTAGCGGATCGCAAATCCCGCCCACGGATGCAAATAAATTTCCGCGAACACTCCGAACGAGCCCGCCACCGGATGCACCAACGTCATTTCCGCCAGCGCCCACATCAGCGCCAGCGCGATCAACGATGCCGCCGCGTAACTTAGAATTACGCCGGGCCCAGCCAGGCTCACCGAAACCGCGCTGCCGAGAAACAATCCCGTGCCGATCGCCCCGCCCAGCGCAATCATGGAAATTTGGCGCGCGCTCAACTCGCGATGCAGCCCGGCCTCGCGCGCGTCAATCGCCTGTTCTCTGGCCGCGTTTTCCGGCACGTTCATCGAGCATATCTCCACAACGGGCGCGCCATAGTATCAGCACCGGACGCAACGCGGCCATCTTCTCGCTCTGCTATACTCGCCGCGAATTTGTGGAGTCTTCATGAACCGCAATAATCAAACCCCAACGAATGTCCCCGATCGCCGCTCTTTCCTCGTTTATTTCTCAGGCCTCGGCCTTTCCTCCACTCTTTTTCCCGGTGTCCTGTGGGCGAAGCTCGCGGCGCAAACTTTCCCGTCGCAAAATCCGAAACCGCAGCAACCTGCCGGCGCCGCCATCACAAAATCAATGCTCCGCGAAGCGGCAGCCGTCGCCGGCCTTAGTTTCACCGATTCGCAACTCGATCACATGCTCGATGGCGTAAATAAACTCCTTCCCGTTTACGACGATCTCCGCAAAGTTCAGCTCGATAACAGCATCACGCCCGCGCTCTATTTCAATCCGATTCTGCCGGGAATCAAAATTGATCGCACCAAGCGTCCCATGCGCACGAGCGCGCCGGAACCGGTCAATCGCCCGAACAATCTCGAAGACGCGGCCTACTGGCCAGTGACGCAACTCGCGGAATTGATCCGCACAAAACAAGCCACGTCCGTCGAGCTGACGGAGATGTATCTCGCGCGCCTGAAGCGCCTGAATCCGAAACTTCTTTGCGCCGTGACCATCACCGAAGATCTGGCTATGCGCCAGGCCCGCCAAGCCGATCAAGAAATCGCTGCAGGCCACTATCGCGGCCCGCTGCACGGAATTCCGTGGGGAGTGAAAGATCTCTACGCCGCGAAAGGCTACCCGACAACGTGGGGCGCGGCACCTTTCAAGAATCGCGTCATCGACATGGATGCAACGGTCGTCACGCGCCTGGCCGATGCAGGCGCCGTTCTCATCGCCAAGCTCTCCACCGGCGAACTTGCGCTCGACGACATCTGGTTCGGCGGGCAAACGAAAAATCCCTGGGATCTCTCCATGGGCTCGCAAGGCTCATCGGCCGGTCCCGGCTCAGCGACCGCAGCCGGCGGCGTCGGCTTTTCCATGGGCACGGAAACGCACGGCTCGATCATCGCGCCCTCGGCCATCTGCGGCGTTACCGGCTTGCGTCCCACTTTCGGCCGAGTGAGCCGCCACGGCATCATGGCGCTGAGCTGGAGTTGCGATAAATCGGGACCGATGTGCCGCAGCGTGGAAGATTGCGCGCTCGTTCTCGACGCCATCAACGGCCCCGACGATCTCGATCTAGCCGTGCAAGATATCCCGTTCAATTGGGACGCGCATCTCGACATCAGCAAACTGCGCGTCGGCTATTTGAAGGCCGCATTCGAAGACACTCGCCAAACTCCGCACGTAAACGCCAACGACGACGCCGCGCTGCAAAAAATTCGCGACCTGGGCGTCAATCTCATCGAAGTCACGCTGCCGGAACACTCCAATCTTTATTTCTCAACGATCATGTTCGGTGAAGCCAACGCCGCGCTGCACGATCCTTTCGAAACGCGCCCCGCCGAGTTAGTCCGCCAGGACGAAGTCGTCGCGCAAAATTCCTATCGTCTGCTCCCTGCCACCGAATACGTGAACGCCAACCGCGTGCGCACGCTCCTGATGCAAGAAATGGCGCGCCTAATGACGGACATCGATGTCTATATCGTCCCGTTCGACTACGGCGACTACACGCCAAATCCCGTCGCATCGCTCAATTCTTCAGTCACCAATCTCACCGGGCACCCATGCGTAGCCGTTCCGCACGGCTTCGACGAAAAGGGCCATCCCACGAGCCTCACGTTCATCGGCAAACTCTACGGCGACGCCGAAATGCTAGCCCTAGCCCGCGCCTACCAGGAATCCACAGAGTGGCACCGCAAGCACCCAAATCTATGACGCCGGTGCAAGTAGCCCCGGCGTTGGCGTTTATCCCGAGCCGCGAGGGGACGGCCTCTCGCGAACACAAACGTAGGCAAGGGCCGCAGTCATGCGCGGAATAAAGCCGAAGCAACGTAAGCGCACCACGCCACGATAGCTATCGCGCGACCGTAGCGAGGAGGAAAGAAACCCAAATGAAAGCCTGGCGCCTAGAAAAGCTAGGCGGAGCGCTTAATCTAAAAGATGTACCCAAGCCCGAGCCGCGCCCGGGCAGCGCGCTCGTGCGCATCAAAGCTACAGCGCTGATGTCCTATCTGAAATCCTACGTCCAGGGCAAACTGCCAGTTTACAATCCACCCGCAACGGAATTCACCATCGGCACAAATGGCGTAGGCGTAGTGGAAGCGATTGGCCGCGGCGTCTGGCACCTGAAGCCGGGCCAGCAAGTAGTGATTTCGCCGCATTTCATCGCTAAGGAAAACGTCGAAGATCCGGCGCAGATTCTTATTGGACTCACCTCGATCGGCGCGGGTGCGGAAGCAATTCTCGCCGATTGGCCGGACGGCACACTCGCCGAATACGCGTTAATGCCCGTTGAGGCCAGCACGCCCGCCGAGGCGCTGCAGAAATTCGACGCCGCCCAGCTTGCCGTGCTAAGCCGCTTCATCGTACCGTTCGGAGGCTTGCTTCGTGGCCGGCTCGCGGCGGGCGAAACGCTCATCGTTACCGGAGCAACAGGCGCTTACGGCACAGCCGCAGTACTGCTCGGCGTCGCCATGGGCGCAGGCCGCGTGATCGCCGCCGGCCGAAATCCGGCTTCGTTAGCAGCAGTCGCGCGCGCCGCCGGACCGCGAGTTTCGACTGTGGGATTGACTGGCGACGTGCAGGCAGACGCACGTGCCATGCGTGCTGCCTCGGACGGCGGCGCGCACATGGCCTTCGACATGGTAGGCCAGGCGAAAGATCCCCACGCGACGCTCGCCGCCCTTCACAGCCTGGATCGCGGCGGTCGCTTGATTCTGATGGGCAGCATGACCACCGATTTGCCGGTACCATACACCGCAGTAATGTTGAACAACCTCGAGATCATCGGCCAATTCATGTATCCAGCAAGCGCCTATCGGCGGCTGCTCGAATTGCTGCGCAATGGCTTGCTCGATATCAGCCCGATCCGCCCGCACGTTTATCCGCTCGCAGCGCTGCCAGAAGCCATGGAAGCCGCCGCCACGGCAAGCAATCTCGAATGTATCGTGATGCAGCCGTAGCGCCGCGCTGAACGATTGCAACGTGCAAGCAACATCGGCGTCACAGAATTCTTCACCGGCACGACAGGAGGCCGACATGAAACTAGAGACGATGCACTTCGAATCCCAAGGCCGCATCGGCTATCTCACTCTCAATCGCCCCGACATCCTCAACGCCATGCACCACCAAGGCGCGCTCGATCTAAATCGCATGGCCGAAATGATCCGCGATCTTCCCGGCGTCCGCCTCGTGCTGATCCGCGGCACGGGCCGCGCCTTCTGCACCGGCATCGACCTCAAGCAACTCACCGCCGGCCAAATTCCCGCCGCCTATTACGAACTCTGGGACCGCGCCCTGCGCATCCTGGAGCAATCCGAAAAAATCCTGATCTGCGCCATGCACGGCTATTCGCTGGGCGGCGGCCTTCAGCTAGCCCTGGCCTGCGATATCCGCATAGCCACCGAAAATTGCATCCTCGGCCTCCCCGCGATCAAAGAAGGAATCATCCCCGGCCTCGGTACTTTCCGCCTTCCGCGTTACATCGGCTTAGGCCGCGCCAAATGGATGGTCCTTTCCGGCGAAAATGTAAACGGCCGCCGCGCCCAGGAAATCGGCCTGGTAGATCATGTAGTGCAACCAGAGACTTTCGGCGATGAGACCGAAGCACTGCTAAAAAAATACGCCGGCGTGTGCTCCGAAGGCACCCTCCAATCCAAAATGATGCTAAACATGCCCTTCGACATGCCCCACGGCCAATTCTTCGAAGAATATCTTCGCCGCCAAAAAATCGCCCTGGAATCCCCAGATCACCAAGAAGCACTGAACGCCTACCGCGAGAAACGCGATCCGGTCTTTTCCAAGTAGGGGAGGGTCTAAAGACCCTTTCGCTTTTCGGCCGTGATTCTCGGCGGCACTTAGCGGCCGACGAGCACAAACGCGCCCCAATACTGCGGCATGTCTTTCCCGTAGCGAGTCTTCACGCGCGCGCGCATCTCCAGCTGTGCTTCGCGCAAAGCCTCGTGCTTGTCTTTGCCCGCGAGCCACTTCGTGTAGAACAGCGTCATCAATTCCTGGGTCTCTTTGTCCGGCACGGCCCACATGCTCATCAGCACCGAATCCGCCCCGGCCACTTGCAGCGCACGACGCAGACCGAAGACGCCTTCACCCGCGGAGACTTCGCCGAGCCCGGTCTCGCACGCGCTCAACACTACCAACTCGGTCCCTTGCAGATTGAGCTGGGAAGCCTCGTAAGCCGTCAGCACGCCATCGTCCAGATCGGCGGGCGTAGCTTGGCCGGACAAATGGCGATTCGCTCCCGCAAAAAACAGCCCCGACCGCAGCATGGGATCTTCCAATCCGCCCGGTTGATCGCCAGCGGCCCTCCGCTCTTTCGACTGCTGATCCGGCTCGAAGAATCCGTGCGTCGCCACGTGCAGCACCCGCGGCCCCTTCACCTCCATCACCGACTCCTTCAGCGCGCGTTGCTGCGTGTAAGTCTGCACCTGCCAATGTTTTTTCTCTAGAAGCGACGACACAGCCTCCACTTCCGCCTCCGTTCCGGGCAGTGGATTCAACTTTCCGCTCTCCAAATCGCGCGAACGCAGCCCCGCGAATTCTGCAACCGCGAGCGCAGGCTCTTCCGCCGGCGAAGTATGCAAGGAGCGAAGCGCCGCGCGCTGCTGCGTTTCGTCCAGGTCGAACGCGGGATTCCCAACCAGCACCGCGGTATTGCTCGTGACTTTCCGCGGGCCGCGCAAAATGTCTTTAGTGCTCGAAACGACGCGCAGGTCGTACTTCTCCATCAATAAGCGTCCATCATCGGCAGCGACATCCCCGAGGGCCACCTCGTTGAGCACGCCGTCCGGTGAAAGATAAATTCGATCGATGCCTTTCAACGCAGGCTCCAGCGGTTTCCAAAAAGCATCGTAGAAGCTAATCTTTGGCGCTGGGCCGCTCTGGTCCTCATGGGCCTTGACGCTCACGCCTCGGGCAGAGCCGTTGGCCTGAAGTCCAGCGCGTAGCCGATAGTCGCGCAGAGGATCAGCCTCGAGTTCATTCGCATCACCGATCTCGATCAGCGCCGGCCCAGACTCGCTCTGCGCCGTGACAACCATTGCTAAGTATTTGAATTTGTCCGTCCATTTTTTCCCATCGAAGAACTTGAAGCGCGCGAACTCTACTGCGGCTTCGCCGGAATGCAGTTCCTTCTGGATGTCGCGCCAGGAAACTCGAGCGGCACTTTTCTGTTCGCTGAGCGCACTGACGCGCCGGGCCAGTTGCTGTTCGAGATCGTTGGCCTGCTCATCGACACTTTTCCGCAACTGCTCCCAGCCCTTCGGGCGCGTGCCAGCGAGACGGGCTGACTTACTTTTCTTCGCCGCTAGATCATCGAATATCTTGAGCGCCTCCGCGTCGCCACCCGCCGCGACTTGCGCCCGCAGGGCCGCCACGCTCGAACCGACAATCCCTTTCTCCCATAGCAGCAAGTTGAACATTCTGCCGGCGAAAGACGGATTTTCCCGAGCCTGAGTCGCGCAGAAACTTAAATACATGTCAAAAGTGAAGTGCACCGTCTCCAGGAATTGAAGCCGGTCATTTTCGCTCATGTAGGCGAAGCTGCTCTCAAATTGTTTTGATAGATTTTGAAGGCCAAGCTCGAAGTAAGTCTCCGCCTGAGCATACTGTCCCTGAGCGTCGTATAACGCCGCGAGGTTGGTCAGATTTGCGCTCAAGCTGAGATGGTCTGGCCCCAGAGCATTTTTACGAATCGCGAGGCTGCGCTGGTACAGCGGCTCTGCCTGCGCATATTTGCCCTGCTCCTGATAGAGCCATGCCAGATTGTTCAGGCTCTCGGCCACGCTGGGGTGATTTGGTCCCAGAGCTTTTTCACGAATGGCCAGACTGCGCTCGTAGAGTGGCTGCGCCTCGGCAAGTTTTCCTTGATTGTCGAAGAATATGGCGAGGCTGTTCAAGCTGGTGGCCACGTCGGGGTGGTTTGGCCCGAGAGTGAGTTCCCGGATAGCCAAGCTGCGTTCGTAGAGGGGCTCAACATCGGCATACTTTCCCTGAGCTTTGTAGATCCCCGCGAGGTTGTTAAGCGCCAGAGCCACATCGGGATGTTCCGGTCCGAAAGCCTTTTCCTGGATCGCGAGGCTGCGCTTGAAAAGCGGCTCCGCCTCGGAGTATCTGCCCTGATTGCTGTACAGCAACGCAAGATTGTTCAGCGTCGTTGCCACGTCAGGATGTTCCGGCCCGAGCGCCTTTTCACGAATCGCGAGGCTGCGCTTGAAGAGAGGCTCGGCCTCGGCATATCGGCCAAGATCGTTGTAGAGCAGCGCAAGGTTGCTCAGGGTATTGGCGACGTTGGGATGGTCCGGTCCCAGAACTTTCTCGAGGATCGTGAGGCTGCGCTTGTACAGGGCCTCCGCCTCGGTATATTTGCCTTCAACGTAGTAGACCTCAGCGAGGTTGTTCAGGCCCAAGGCCACATCGGGATCTTCCGGACCGAGCGCCTTTTCACGGATTGCTTGGCTGCGCCTAAGAAGTGGCTCAGCCTCAGCGTACTTGCCCTGATCGTTGTAAAGCCCCGCGAGATTGTTTAGGGTAGTGGCTACTTTGGGATCGTCGGAGCCCAGAACCTTCTCGTCGATCGCGAGGCTGCGTTGGTACAGCGGCTCCGCCTCGGCATACTTTCCCTGACGTGCGTACAGATCCGCGAGGCTGGTCAGGCTGTTGGCGACCAAATGATCGTCGGGCCCGAGGGCTTTTTCGCGGATTGCCAGGGTGCGCTGGTACAGTGGCTCCGCCTCGGCGTACCTTCCCTGCCTGCTGTACAGAGTTGCCAGAAGGTTTAGATTCGCAGCCACATCGGGATGATCTGGCCCGAGATTTTTTTCGAGAATGGCGAGCGCGCGGATGTACAGCGGCTCGGCCTGGGAATATTTCCCCTGATCGTCGAGCATGATTCCGAGAAAACTTAACGACAGGGCTAATTTTCGGTCTTCGGCGCCGAATGTACGTTCGGCTTCTTGCACCGCCTGTTCGGCTACCGGGATAGCCTCCGCATATTTCCCTTGGCTGCGAAGCGTGCGTGCTTGCTTGATGAGCTCGCTCCAATGCGTTTCCTGCGCAGAGACGGGCGATGCAAGCGGCGACAACAAAAACATTACGATACTTATGGCGAGCGAGCTGAGCAAAAAGTTACCCGTGCTGCTCTGGTTTTCCAATCGGCTCGTGCTTGATCGAATCGTCGGGAGTTTCAGCGTGTGATTCATGATCGCGTTGCGCGGCTGGTACAGATCTCGCCACACTGTAACCTTCTCTCGCAAAGTGTCAATGCGAACCGGCAGCGCGCAGCCAACTAATCTGAGAACGCCAGAGGTTTTTAGACTTGCGCAGAAAATTGAGCTTTTCTCACTTCGAAGAGTCTGTTGAGCCGGATGGGCGCTGGTCCTCAAAGTCTGCATGAAGGCAACACACACGCCTCATCGGCTGAAGCCGGACTTGTTTTGCCGCGCTTGCGGCATGACTGAAGTCATGCCCCGACAAGAACCTCCAGCCAAATTTCATCAGTGACGCGTTTCCTTCGGCTGCGCTACGATGTGCCGCGCTTCGATCCTTCTCTCGAGATGATGCGACAGCCGATCCCGAACTATGCTCTCTGATCTCTCGCCGGTCTGGATTTCTCTTGCGACGAGCATCGTCGCGACGGCCATCACGATGGTCCTCGGCGTCGCCACGGCGTTCTGGCGCGAACGTCGCAGCGGCTCTGCCTTTGCGCTGTTCGACGGCATCGCGCTGCTTCCGCTCGTCTTGCCGCCAACCGTCGTCGGCTTTTTGCTGCTTCTGCTCTTCGGCCGGCACGGGCCGCTTGGCCGGCTTTTCCTGCGCATTGGTATGACCGTCGTGTTCTCCTGGCCCGCTACGGTGATCGCTGCGGCTGTCGTTTCGTTTCCGCTGATGTATCTCACTGCGCGGGCGGCCATTGCGCAGGTGGACGCGCCTTTGCTGCAAGCGGCGCGCACGCTCGGCGCCACCGAGTGGCGCGTCTTTCGCCGCATCGTCGTGCCTCTCGCCGCGCCGGGGCTTCTTGCCGGCACGATTCTTTCTTTCGCGCGGGCGCTCGGCGAATTCGGCGCCACTCTCATGCTTGCCGGAGACATTCCCGGCCGCACCGAAACGATTCCTCTCGCCATTTATTTCGCCGTCGAAGCGGGCGACATGAGGCGCGCGATCATCTGGTCCGTCATCGACGTCGCCATCTCACTCTCGCTTCTCTTCGGCCTCTATTACTGGACGCGCGCGCAATCCGCCTCCCGCGCGCAATTCGGGCGCGGCTGAAATGGCCCTCGAAGTCCAAATCGAAAAGCGCCTCGCGGCTTATACGCTCTCGGTCGCCTTCGCCACCGGCCCGAAGACGCTTGCCGTCCTCGGCCCGTCGGGCGCGGGCAAGACGATGACGCTGCGCTGCATCGCCGGCCTCGAGCGACCGGACAGCGGCCGCATCGCGCTGAACGATCGCGTGCTCTTCGATTCCGCGAAAAATATCAATGTCCCCAGCCGCGATCGCCGCGTCGGCCTGCTCTTCCAGAGCTACGCGCTCTTCCCGCATCTCACCGTCGCCGAAAATATCGCCTTCGGCCTCGATCGCCTCGCACCCTACGAACGCCTGACGCGCACGCGCGAACAAATCAGCGCGCTGCATCTCGATGGACTCGAAAATCGCCGCCCGCGCGAACTTTCCGGCGGCGAGCAACAGCGCGCCGCCCTGGCCCGCGCGCTAGCCATCGCTCCCGAAGCTCTCCTCCTCGATGAGCCGCTGTCCGCTCTCGATACGCACCTCCGCTCGCAAATCGAGCACCAACTCCTCGACACGCTAAGCGCCTATCGCGGCGCCGCTCTGCTCGTCACGCACAATATCGAAGAAGCCTATCGCCTCGGCTCCGATCTCCTGGTCCTCTCGCGCGGCCAAGCCGCTGCCTTCGGCCCCAAAGAAGAAATCTTCCGCCATCCGCCAACGGTCGAAGTAGCCCGCCTTACCGGCTGCAAAAATTTCAGCGCGGCCCGCAACATCTCCACAAACGAAATCGACGCCACCGATTGGCGCTGCCGCCTGCGCGTCACACAAACGATCGCCCGCCCCGCCACGCAAGTAGGCATTCGCGCCCATCAAATCGATTTCCTAGAAAGCCACAGCTCCAGCGACGCCTCCGACAACGTCTTCCCCTGCTGGCCCATCAGCACCAGCGAAACCCCCTTCCGAATCACGCTCTATCTAAAACTCCACAACGCGCCAACCAACAACGATCACCCCGACCTGCAAGCCGAAGTCTTCAAAGAAAAATATCAACGCTTCAAAGACGCACCTCTCCCTTGGCACGTCCGCCTAGCTCCGGAATCGCTAATTATCTTTCCTACGTGATTAAGTCGATGAACGCGTTGAGCAGTTGAGGCGTGGCGCCTTCTGTTTTTTAGGAGGACAGGGGTCTGAGGGCCGATTATTTAGGTTGCCGATCGCGCAACTCACGTGAAGTGTTCCATACCTTCCTCTTCGCGCCCTCAGTTCGTTGGTGTTTGGAGCGCCCCTATTGGCACTTCCGCAGTGGAACACTAGATTCTATCGAGGATCTCGGCGCCGTGCGTAAAAACATCTGTTCGGCAGACAAACATTCGCGAATTCTTGAATAACGGACTAATTAAATTCTGATGGTCTACTTGAAATGCTTCGTGAATTCCACGCTCAAGCTGAAAGTGCCGTTGATATCCCGCAGCGCAATGATGGAAATATCTCGCCGCACGGCATACTCCACCTGAATCACCTGTTCCTGCTGCGAAGCCGCATTGGTACTGTAAGTAATCGTCAAAGCCTTGCCAAGCTGCTCCTCAATCGTCACGCGCGCCGCAGCGTTTTGTTCCGAAGCCGTCCCGGCCAAAAATGGATCGACGCGGAATCGCGAGATCCCGAACAATCTCTGAATTTTTCCGCCCAACTCGCTCGAAATGGCTTCGGAAAGCAGCGCCGTAGCCCCATACCCCTGCGTAGTGTTCGCCGAAGAAGATCGCAGCGCGCTCTCCGTCCCCGTGCTCCCCAGCGCCAGCAGCGCGACAATGTCGCTATCCGGCAGCGGCGGATCGGAGCGATATGAAAGCGAAAGATTGCTCGCCGCACCCGTAAAATCCAAAGTGATCTCATACTGGCTGATGGTAGTCGTAGCCTCGACATTCAAAATCGGATCCAACCGGAACGGATTCGAAAAAATAATATCCCCGCGCGAAAGCTCATATTTATTCCCGCGAAAAGTCATCTCGCCATTCAACAAGTGCACATTCCCCAGCAAAATCGGCCGATCCCAAGTCCCGCGCAAACGCACCGTCCCCTCGACTTCCACCTGCGCCCCGCTCCATTGCATGCGCGCATTCGGCGCGGTAGTCCCCTCGAGATCGAATTGCAAATTCCGCAAGTAAGCCGAAGTCGTCGCCGGCCCCTGCACGCTCCCCTGCGACGCGGTCAAAAGCGTAGCCATATCCACGCCCTCGGCAAAAAGCAGCCGGCTCACCTGCACGCTCCCCGACAAAATCGCCCCATCCGTCCCGCCCGCCAAATGCAAAGTCCCGCCCACAAGCCAGCTCATCCCCACCGGATACCGAATCCGCACCTGCGGCGCCACCGCATCAAGTTGATAGCGCAGCGGCCCATCGCCATAGCTCAGCGATCCGCTCAACGTCAAATCTCCGCCGCCCGATTGCGCGTGCATATTGTCAAAAATCGCCCGGCTGCGATCGAAAACAATGTCCCCGTTCATGTGGCTCAATCCCGTCGGAAAGTCATCGTAATTTGCCGAAACATCGGTGAGTCCCACGCGCCCCGTAATTAGCGGCGTCGTCATCGTTCCCTCAACCACCACGCGCACATCCGCTCCGCCGCGCGCATTCAAATCCGGCAAAATTCCCGCCAGCAGTTGTAGGTTCACTTTCCCGGTGATGTCCATGTTGACAGGCCGCGTCCCATCAAATCGCGCCGAGCCGGAAATGTGAAAATCCGAATCCGTCCCGCGCAAATTCGCCTGCGCGATGGAAACCTGCTTTCGCCGAAACACAATCTTTACCGGCCCCTCATTCCGCAAACTCACAAATTCGTAATCAAGCGCAATCGTGGAAATATCCGCATCCACCGAGAGCGATCCGAGATCCGCCAATCCTCCCGCCACCACAAACTTCCCGCTCACGCTCGTATGTCCCGTCAGTCCCTTCGCTCGCGCCCCTTGCCCCAGCAACGGATCGAGATCGAAATTCGCAGCCGTCGCGCTTCCGCTCAATGGATAATTTCCAGCAAGCCCGAGATCGAAGCTTCCATGCAAGTTTCCGGTCCCCATCTGCGACGCAAGCTCCAGATGCAGTTGCCGCCCATCCGCAACAACGTGCGCTTCCAGATTTCCCTGCGCCTCCGCGCCAAATTTCACGCCCTCAAATCGCAGCGCCGCCTCGCCCTGCGGCGCCGTCACCGGCCCCTGCCCGTGCGCGTCGAATCCGAGCGTTCCGCCTACGGGAACCAGCCGCGTCTGCAGCGCCGGAATATTTTCCAGCGCGAGCCCTTCTCCGTTCAGCGCGAACGCAATCTCCTTCTCGTCCGGCTTGTAGGAAACCTCGCCCGTGATTCGTCCCTTCTCTCCCTGCGAAAGCTGCGCCTTCGCAAATTGAATCTGATCGCTGCGCACGTGCAATTGCCCCGTCAACCGGTCGAATTTCACGCCCCATGCCTCGATCTGCTCGAGAGTCACGTCGCCATCAAATGTCGGCTCGGCTCGCGTCCCGGCACCCGTAAATTGCCCCGAGAGCACGCCGTTCACCGGCAGATGTGTCCCAGCGAACGCCTGCAGATCCTCCAGCGGATTGCGCGTGAATTCCACTCGCGCGCCCCACGGGCTGCTGCGCAAAAATCCAAAATCGCCATCCAGCGTCAGCCGCAGCTCGCCGGTAGCCGAAGAATGCCCGCGCTTCAGCGTCAAATTCGTAAGCTGCAAATCATCGGGCGAATAATCCATATCGGCGGTCATCTCATCCCACGAAATATTGTCGTATCCCGGTCGCGCGACGCGCAGGCGTCCCGCAAATGTCGGCCCCACAATCGGCCCTAGCAAGCGCCCCGTCCAATCCGCCGCGCCCGAAATCGAATGTGCGCCCGAATCCTTGCCGCGAATCGCGCCGATGAATTCATCCCACGGCCGCAAATCGTCGGTGTGAAACGTCACTTCCAGCCCTGAATCCTTGCCGCCGAGCGGCCCGTCCATCGTCAGCCGGCTCGACGGCGTCGAAATTTCACTCTGCTTCACCGCCACGCTCAGCAAATCCTGCGCGTAATCAAAATCAATCTTCGCGTTCGCGGGGATTTTTCCCGGCGCCAGCTGCGGCGGGTCCGTCCAGTGCATCAGGCCCTTGGTTTCGAAATGCTCGAAGCCGCCGTTCCATGTATTCACCGCATCCGCATCCAACGCGGCATCCCACTCCAATTCCTGCACCGGAAAATCCGGATTCTCAAGTGCCGCAAAAACCTGCGCCAGACTCATTCCGCGCAATTTCGACTCCACGCGGAACGCCACGTTCTTGAACTGCATCGTCAGCCGGCCTTCGAGCGTTCCGCCCAGCGCCTTCGCGTGCAGTTGCGGCACAATCAGTTCCTGCGGAGTAATTTCGTAATCGCCCCAAGCCTCCATGTCATTCGCGTGAAACCATACGTACGGCAAATCCACTTTCTTCCCGGCAAAATGCCCCGACCCGATCCATTCGCCGTTCGCCACGTTCGCCGTTCCGGCGAATTCCACATCGGCATCCGGCGTAGTCGGCTTCCGGAAAATCGTGCGCAAGTCCTCGAGCGCCAATCTCCCGCGGTAACGCAAATTCCAATCATTGCTCGCGAAGCTGGCCGTTTCCGCCCGCAAATCCACTTCCGAATGGGGCAGCTTCCATTTCAATTCATCGAGCGAAAATCCCTCGCGCGCGAGCGTGAATTTCGCCGCTACATTCGACCGGAACGGAATATATCTCTTCGCCGCGAACTCCACTTTCTCCCAGCTCAATTTCCCCGCGTAGGTATCTTTCCCTGGCACTAAGGCCTCGTAATTCAACACAAATTCGAATTTGTCGCCTTCCATCGCCAGCGGCGCCTGCGCATCGTTATAGAAAATCGTTCCATCATTAATCTGCAGCTTGCCGATCTGCAGATCGAAGAGCTGCTCCCGCCACGGCTTGGGCGCCGCTTTCGCATGCGCCGGCGAAGGCACGTTGCTCTTTCCATCCGTTCCGAAGCGAATCCCCGCTTCCGGCTTGTCCAAGATCAATTCATCCAGCGCATATTTCCGGCTGAAAAAAGAAACAATCCTCACCGTCGCGCGAATCTTGTCGGCATGAAAGAGCGGCGGCATTCCCCGGTCTTCCAGCCCGTGCAGGGTCAGGTTGTCCAGCTCCAGGTGCAATCCCCAGAGCTGCAACCGGAACGTTCCCAACTCCACGCGCGCTCCCGTCGCTTTCTCGATCTGCCCCACCGCATAACGCCGCAACCAAAGATTCGCAAGCCCCGTATCCCAAATGAAAAGCAGCACCACGGCGGTGATCAGCGCCGTCACCCACGCCACATGAAAGAAATGTTTCCACCGCAGCTTCATGATTTTTCCGGCGCCGCGAAGACTTCCACGCGCAGCCGCGGCCGGGTTTCATCCAGCCACTTCTCGGCGCGCTGGTTGATAATCTTTTCGGTCAAGAGCCGCCGGATGTCTGCGTGCACATCATCGAGCGGCGGCACCGTTTCGCCCCGCGCTTGCGCCAGCTTGGTGAATTCGCCGTTGTAGTATTCCTGGATCTCGCTTTCGCTCACTTGCGCCGCGGGGCGGAATTTGTAATCCAGGAATCGCGAGAGGAAAATCTGCAATTCGAGCTGGCGCCGCACCGCCGATTCCGTAAGTCCCGCGTCCACGATCGCCTTCTGAAACGCCTCCGGCGAAGCAAACCGCTTCTCTAGATCGTTGAACGCCTGCGTCACGTCTTCAGTCTTCGGCCGCCCGAATCGCGCCGTCTGCGCCTCCGCGTTCACGATCCACTGATCCGTCAACTCGCGCAGCAAATCCGCCCGGCTCCCCGCCTTGCCCTCCACCAGCTTCTGAAATCCCGCCAATTCGTTCAGCTGGCTTTCCGTAACAATGTCCCCCTCAATCCGCGCCGCAATTCCATCCACAGTAACGGTCGTGCTCTGCGCCTGCGCCCCCGCTTCCGCCGCACCCGTCGCCGAGCGTCGCCCCTCTACAAAAGCTGTCATCCTGAAGGCATCCGAAGAGGATGCCTGAAGGATCTCAGCGTAAGAACCATCCACCGCAGTCTGCTCGTGCAATGAATTGTCCGCGCGTGCAACGAATGCGCCACAAACTCCAAGCAGTAAAATGGCAATTCCTCTACGCATCAAAACACCGGCCCAATATTGAAAAAGAACTGAAAATGCGGCAATCGCTGCGTCTCCAGCTGCATCGTCGTCGGATTCGTAAACGAAAACTCCGCCGGATTGATCTGATACCCAAAATCCACCCGCACCGGCCCAATCGGAGTGGCATAACGCAACCCCGCCCCAACGGTGTGCGACAAATAATTCAAATCCGTCAAAGAAGCCGGCGTATAGCGCCAGGTAATGTGCGTCAAATCGGTGTATACGTTTCCGGCATCATAGAAAAGCGTTCCGCCGATGCGGTTCCCCACATACGGCAGCTTCAACGGAAACCGCAATTCCTGATTGAACTCCAGCAGCGCAAGCCCTCCGACCGGAAACCCGGTCGTCGGATCGCGCGGCCCCGCCTGATTCAAACCGAATCCGCGAATCGATTGCCCGCCGCCGGCAAAAAATCTTTCCGGCAAAGGAATTTCATCCGGCGTCGTGTCCGGAAACTGATGCTCGACGCCGAAGCGCAACGCGCGCGCGAATACGAACGAGCGCCCGAACGGGTGAAATGTCGAATTCTGCACGAACAATCGCAGAAAGCTCGCGCTCGATCCGATTTCCTTCCCGGCTACGCTGAAATCCACCGAGTTATAAGTTCCCTTCGTCGCATCAGCCGCGTTGTTCCTCTTGTCCCGCGCCCAGCTCGTTCCGAATCCGGAAATCAGCGTCGGCTGGCTAAACAGCGGAATCTCATCCGGCGCAATCTTTAGCGAACTCGCGATCACGATCACGTGCCGGAAGAAATATCGGAACAG
Organism: uncultured Acidobacteriota bacterium; assembly: GCA_963841235.1. Lineage (GTDB taxonomy): Bacteria > Acidobacteriota > Terriglobia > Acidiferrales > UBA7541 > Palsa-147. The sequence goes on from CAWJBU010000014.1 coordinate 37,473, forward strand.
CAGCGACGTCTGCGGCGAGACCGAATCCACGAGCTGCACCGCGCCCTCATACCGTTCCGAATTGAACGTGTTCACGTCCTGCGTCTTGTCCGCATAGCCCGTGAGCTGCACGTTGAAATGCGGGTTCGCCAGAAAGTGCGGGGCCGTGTAGCTCAGCACCGCGCGATATTGCAGCGTGCTCGCCCGCACTTTGAACGAAATCGATTGCCCGCGCCCTTCAACGTTGTTCTTCCCGAACTCGAAAATCACTCGCGGCGCCGCGTTCAAAGATGTTCCCGTCGGATTCGATCCGCTGCCGGGCAATTTCTGCACTTCTATCCCGAGTCCGTAGCCGATCGTGTAGCGTTTGCCCTCTTCCACGGCTACTACGACCGTTTTGTCCGTATCCGTTCCATCCGGATTCTGCGGCGCGATCTGCACGCGGTTGAAAATCGCCAGGTTGTAAAGGTTGCGCTGTGATTCGATCACGTCGCCTTCGCGCAGCGGCCCGCCCGGCTTCACCTGCACCTCCCGCGCCATCAATCCATAGCGCGTGTGCTCGTAGCCTGTCAGCAACACGCGCAACACGTTCACGCGCGGCCCCTCCGTGATTCGAAATGCGATGTTCACCTTGGTCGCATCGCCCGCCGGAGTCGCTCGTCCCTCCACCTGCGCGTCCGGAAATCCGTCGTTGTAGTAAAGCGCCAAAATATTGTTCCGGTCGCCCGCCAGGTTGCTCTCGGAATAAGGTTCGCCGGGCGACGACCCGATCACGTCCATCAGTTCCTTCGTGTCGATCGTCTTATTGCCCTCGAGTTTCAAGTCCGCCACTTTCGTTTGCGCGCCCTCAACAATGTCGTAGTGGATCGAAAGATCGCCGGTCTTGCCATTTACGTCGTCTGTCACCTGCGGCTTCACGCTCGCTTGCAGGAACCCGTTCGCCTGATAAAGCCCCAGAATCGAATCTCCGTCGTCCTTCACCATTCGCTGGCTGAATTTTCCGCGCACGGCGTACGAGCGCGTCTGCAATTGCAGCCGGCTGGCCAGCAACGGACTGCTGAAATACTTGTTTCCCGAAAAAGTCACCTCCAGCAGCCGGTGCTTTGCGCCGCGAATCACCGAGTAAGTGATCACGCGCTCGTTCTTCGACGTATCTTCCGTCGAAGAGTAATCCGCTTGGGAGTCGAAATAACCTTCGCGCTGCAAATCGTCGCGGATATTTCGCAGCCCTTCTTGCAGCAAATCTTCATCCACCGCTCCTTCTTGATAAATCGGCAGCAACTTGCGCAGCTTTCCTTTGCTGAAGTGCGCGCCCACCACCTGAACCCGCACCCGCGGCCCGGCCGTCACTTCGAGCGTCAACGGTAGCCGGTTCTCCTTCGCGTCATACTCACCGCGCTTCACATTGGCCGTGGCCCCGAGATACCCTTCGGCCACAAATTTCTTTCGCAGTCGGTCGGTGGCTTTCGTAATTCGCGACGACGTCACCTCCTGCTTCGTCTTCAGCTTCGATCGGCTCAAAATATCCTTTCTCCGAGAGCGAGCTGTGATTCACCACCGTAATCGTCCCGATTCTCGCTCGCGGCCCCGGCGTGATCCGCACGTTCACGTCCATCTGCTGCGTTTCCTTATGCGGCTCGAGCGCATATCCGACGTGCGATTGATAAAGCCCTTCGTCCTGCAGCGAATCGTCCAGTCGCTTGATTCCCTCCGCCAGCACGCTTTCGCGGAACGGCTCGCCCAGCGGCATGCGCAGCGCCGCCAGCGCGCTCGCCTCCGTCGGCGGCTCTTTCAAGCCTTCAATCCGAAGCACGTTATTGAAGAGATTTTTCTCCACCACGAAATCAATCCGCATCCCGTCCGCTACCGGCGTCGCATCCGTGCGGATCTGCGCATAACGCCCCGTCGCATAAAGCGCCTTCAAACTCGTCCGCTCCGCTTCCATCTCGAACGGCTTCCCAACTTCGAGCGCCATGGCCGGCAATTGATCCGAAAGCACGTATCCGGATGCGTCCACAATCCGGATTTCCGCCACGCGCTTGCCCTCCACGGCCGCCTCGCCGGCCTGCCCCCGCGCGCACACCGCCGCGCACAGGCACAACACCGCGCCGAGCGCCGCGCGCGCCGCGATTCCCGCCGCCGCACGCACCACGCTCCGTTTATATTGCCTATGAATGATTGTTGAGCTCCGCGCCGCGCCCGCTGCCAAGTCCGAATATGATGAGACGAGCGGCTAGTATAGCCGTGTTGCCCCGCCGATTTGAATTGGCGCTATGATGGATGAGTCCTGATGTTGAGAATCCCCGCATTTTGGTGGGAACCCCCGCATTTATGCGGGGGAGGAGCGCTTTAGCGCTGGGCCTCGATCAACGAACTCGCCGATCGAGACCTCGCGCGCGCAAAATTCAAATTAACCCATGGACGCACAACAAAAAGATCGCTACTCCCGCCAAATCCTCTTCGCCGGCATCGGAGAAGCGGGACAACAGAAGCTGCTCGACTCCTCCGCCGTCCTCGTTGGCTGCGGCGCCATGGGCACCGCCGTAGCCAATCTCCTAATCCGCGCCGGCCTAGGCACGCTGCGCATCATCGATCGCGATTTCGTCGAGCCCTCCAATCTCCAACGTCAAACTCTCTTCGAAGAATCCGACGCCCAGGAAAATCTGCCCAAATCCATAGCCGCCGAGCGCCGCCTACGCGCCATAAATTCCGCCGCAAAAATCGAAGCCGTAGTAGCCGATCTAACCCCGCAAAACGCCCGCGCCCTCCTCGAAAATTTCCCCGTAATCCTAGACGGCACCGACAATTTCGAAACGCGCCTGCTAATCAACGACGCCGCAATCGCCCTAAACATCCCCTGGATTTACGCCGCAGCCGTAGCCAGCACCGGCGTCACAATGACAATCCTCCCAGGCGAAACACCCTGCCTAGCCTGCCTCGTCGAATCAAACGAGCCAGCCACCGAAGCCGCGCCGCGCATGGAAGAAACCTGCGACACCGCCGGCATCCTCAACGCCGCCATCCACGCCATCGCCGCCATCGAATCCACCGAAGCCATCAAACTCCTAATCGGTCAGCGCCACGCGTTGCACCAACGCCTAATCTCCCTAGACGTCTGGACCAATCAATATCGCTCCATCCGAGTAGCCCGCAACGCAAACTGCCGCGCCTGCGCCCAACACAATTTCCGCTATCTGGAAGGCGCCGCCCAACCGCACATCACCCTATGCGGCCGCGACAGCGTCCAAATCCACGAGCGCGCCCGCAATCTCGATCTCGCCGCGTTACATCAAGCCGTAGCCAAAACCGCCACCGAAGTCCGCAGCAACAATTATCTCCTCCGCTTCCGCATAAATTCCTACGATCTAACAGTCTTCCCCGACGGCCGCGCCATAATCAAAGGCACCCGCGACCCAGCCGTAGCCCGCACCCTCTACGCCCGCTACATAGGGTAGCGCCGGCTTGCCCCGGATGCTGCTGCGGGGCGTCCCCGCCGGCATCCGACGAGCGAAACCGAAAATACGACGCACAATCAAGCGCGGAAAATAATCGCAGCCAAATCCGTCTTCATCTTTCCTGTGAAATCACCGCCGGCAGAACGCCGGCGTCCCCGCGCAACATCGCCTTACGCAAATCTCTTCATCGCCGCCTGCCGCATCGCCGACCGATCCATATTCTCCCGCGTATTCATCAAAGTCAGCAAAGTACTCAAAATCCGCGCCTTCATCTCATCGGTCATCGGGAATCCGCTCGTGGCCACTTTCACCACGCGCTCCCCGCGGTCCGCGATCTGCTTGTAGAGCTCAATCTGCCGCTCGTGCACCGTCCGCCCCAACGCCGTCTCCCGCCGGATCGCCGCGCATTCCTCATCAATGTGCAGCGTGTAATGCAGCAAACACATGCGCACTTCCACCAGCCCCGCCGGCATCGGCGCCTTGCATCCCTTCGAGCTGCAATTCACTTGTTGGCCGAGCATAATTTGTCTGTTCCAACCTGTAACATCCTATCGGCAAGAAATCCACAACCCTGAACCCACTCGCTATCAATGCGTTACGTCCCAACGAAGCACAGGATCGTCATTTTCATAGCGCAGCACAGGCCGCCTCCGCCTAGGCGGACGCCGCAGTCGCGCATGGGTCTTCGGCCCCGTGGCGGAAACGTCACGCTCCCACGTAACTCTCTCGCGTCTCTCCCCCAGCCTCCGCGCGCCCTCTCGTTATACTGAACAAGGGCGGATTCCGCTTTTGCTTCCCTCAGGGCATCCGCCAGCGATCACGGACTCACCGCCCTGGCCGCGCGCACACAGGGAGAGCTGCATCTAATTCCGATGCGATTGAGCGTCATAGTCTGCACCTGGAATCGCCGCGAGCAGCTCAAAGCCGCTCTCGCCAGCATCGCCGCGTCCCAACTCCCGCCCGGCGTCGACTGGGAAGTCCTCATCATCGACAACAATTCCACCGACGGCACTCCCGCCACCTGCGAAGAATTCCTCCGCAGCCATCCCGGCCGCTTCCGCTACATCCAGGAACCCCGCCCGGGCAAATCCTTCGCCCTCAACACTGGCATCGAAAGTTCCCAGGGCGAAATCCTGGCCTTCACCGACGACGACGTCGAAGTCTCCCCGCAATGGCTGGCCGAAATCCTCCGCACCATCGACGCCTGGAATTGCGCCGGCGTCGCTGGAAGGATCATCGCCACCTGGGCCCATCCCAAGCCGCGCTGGTTCTCCGACTCCGGCCCCTACAGCCTCATGGCCGTAATCGTCAGCTACGAATTCGGCGACACCGCGCACGAAACCACCGTCCCGCCCTTCGGCGCCAATCTAGCCTTCAAGCGCGAAGTCTTCGCCCGTTACGGCCTCTATCGCACCGACATCGGCCCCATCCTCGAGAAAAAGGTAGGCGGCGAAGACACCGAATTCTGCCGCCGCGTCTTCTCCGGCGGCGATAAACTCGTCTACGCCCCCCAAGCCATCGTCTATCACCCGGTAGACGAAGCCCGCCTCACCAAGAAATACTTCCAAGCTTGGTATCACGCCTTCGGCCAAGCCGTCACCCGCGCCGCAGGCGTGCAACCCAACATGCCAACTTTCGCCGACGCCCCGCGTTACCTCTACCGCAAACTAGCCGCGAGCACCATTCAATGGCTCGTCAGCACCGATCCCAAGCGCCGCTTCTACCACAAACTCCAAGTCCGCCAATTAGCCGGCGAAATCAAAGAATCCCGCCAACTACGCAAACGAATGTAGCTCAGGTGTTCACACCTGAGGCCGTTTGCCGTTGAATTTGCTCCCGGCTTAAGCTGTCCTCTTTGTTTCACCGTCCGTTCCCCGCTTACGCCGTCATCCTGATCCCGCATGCGGGAGAAGAGCCTGTCCCGAGTCCTTCGAGGGAATCTAAACGCTCTTCTCTTTCATCCCACATTCGCAAATCCCCGCCGAAAAGGACCGCGTTTTGACACGATTAGAAACGCCTCCTCCCCTGTGTTTTCAATAACTTACAACCATTTCTAATAATTTCGCGTGCGATTAGAAATCCCATCAAAACCCCCGAACGGCCCCCCCAAACCACTCCGCCCCCATCCCCATTTCAAATCCTCGGGACACATTCAAGGAGCGGTCGCCAAGCCAGCCCAGCCCCCGCCACACCATCAATTCCCCGCCGCATCGCCCACAACCACATCCGCACCACGCCAGCTCGAAGTCGTCCTCTGAATCATCCGTAGAAACACGGAGCAGAAACGCCTCTGTCGACATCCTCTGTGGTGAATAATGTGGTAACCGTAGGGGTGCCGGGCCAATCGCTGTGCGATTGCGAAACAACCGACACGCCCGGCCGTAGGTGTGGCACTGTCGTTCGACCCCGATCTTCGGTCGTAGGGGCGCCGCTCGCTGCGCCCGGCCCACGGAAACGGTTAATGAAACAAACCAACCCGCAAGGCCGCAATCCGCACCGAATTCTCTGGGTTGCACTACGAGTAGTCCAGGCGTTGCAGGCTCGCGTATGCCCCGGCCCGAAGATAAGTACCGCTGAGCGCCATATCACGAGACCCGCTGGCGTCGCATTTGTTCTTTGTGTTCGTGGAGGTGCCGCTTGCGCTGACGTGGGAAGCGTTGCTGTCCTCGATATTCGATTGAAGGAGCGCGACTGCACCTCTGAATTTTTCAGAATAATGCCTTCCGCCGCTGGCCAAGAATGGTAGGATTCAGTGACTTGGAGCTATGGTCACTGGAATCAGTCCACTCACAGCAATCGAATTGCGGAGATTCAAATCGTGTCCGGTCGATTGCCCGCGTTTACGCCAAAAAATCACCTCGCTTGCGGATTATTTCTCCGTGATAAGTAGTTCCGTTAGTGGCAGCGGCCAGTTCTGGTTCAGAGGCCATGAGGATCACTCATACAGTTTGACCCCCTCTGCTCTCCGATACGCCAGGCTCAAAGATCGTCAGGCCGCGCTTGATCTCATGGCGGAGTTTCGAAGAATCGCCGAGATAAAGTTGGATCGACCACCTGAATCCCAGGATGAACTGAAATGGGCGCAAATAGGCCAGCACTACGGTCTGCCGACACGACTTTTGGACTGGACCGAGAGCGCTACGACTGCATTGTATTTTGCCTGCCGAAACGCGACGTCTGACGGGATCGTATTCGTATTGAACCCTGTGGCGCTCAACGGACTGACGTACCCTCTTAGGCCCAGAATTCTCGACACGGAGCTAGATCGAAATATCATTGCAAAGTACTTGAGAAGCGGGCCTCGTGAAGGAAGTGGCAAGAACTATCCGATTGCCATAAACCCAGTCTGGAACTCCCAGCGGTTGATCGTCCAGAGGGGTGTGTTCACGCTCCACGGCAAGCGATTCAGTTTAGACAACGGACCTATCCCGTCGTTGGCCGCGGTACTTATATTGAAGGGATTCAAGCCTGTGCTGGTTTGGGAGCTTCAGAGAATCGGGGTTGACGAGATGACGATGTTTCCGGAGCTCGAGCACGCATCGATGCAGCTCAAGAGGAGGTGCGGGCTGATACCCCTAAATTAGACATGGCAGACTACATTCCGTTTGTATACTCTCCACGCGATTGGTCAGTCGTAAGCTCCGTGTATCCCGACGCGGCAATCTATCGCCTTCCGCTCCAGTCAGCCGATTCGTTGCCGCACTTTAACGCAAGGTTGTGGATAGACACAGGGACCGACTCTCTTGAAAACTGGCCATTCGATCGTAATCCAGCGTTCGCTCAGTTTTTTAAGGGAATCCCGAATGCCAGACGTGTATCAGATGTCACCTTCCAAGCGAAACCCGAAAAGCTTGCGGTCACTAGCTATGTCGACGCCGTACTCGACTCCGCTATCGACTCCGTTCCGAAAGTTGAGTGGTTATCTGTTCCGCAGCTACCGTACGTCGATGGTTCCGAGCGAAATAAGATCAATCGTGCGCTCGCTCAAGCGACGGATGACTGGAAGGCCAAGCGAAAATTCAAGGGAAAACTGATATTGCCCATTATCTTGACCAACCAGCGCCAGCTCAATGGTAAGACCGAACGAAATGGAAAGGTCGGGTTGGCGGCATCGTGTATGAACCTATGCCAGACCGATGGAGTCTGGGTCGTAGACTCGTCTCTAAACGATCAGGCTGGTTCAGCCAATCTCGAAAAGCGATTCCACGGAATCGTGAATTTCCACGAGGAGCTAGGTGCACAGCTTCCGACCCAAGCAATCACGGTCGCCGGTCCGTATTGGAGCCTTAATCTGGTTCTTTGGGCTCGCGGTCTAGTACAGTTCCCCGCGATTGGGGTCGGAAAGGGCTATCAGTATTATCTTCCTGGCGGTCCATTGTTACAGGGTAATCCACGAATCGCACTGGCTCCGCTGCGCCGCCAGAGAACTTGGTCCGCTCCGGTTCGTAAATGGCTCGAGGACGCCGTTATGGAAGTGCCAAAGGGGAGTGATGCATTCCTGTCGTTTTCGAATGTACTGAAGCACTTCCAAATCCTCAGCGACAAACGGCAGGCACGGAAGCAGGTGGCAGGATTCTACTCACAATGGTTTAAGGAACTCGCGGAAGTTCCTTCCGACGGCCGGGCACTGGCCTTGTACCAAGATTTTTCCAGAGCCTACGTGCTTGGGAAATCGCTGCCGGACCTACCCCCGCCGGAGGCACCAAGGAGCGCGTCCAGGATCGCCCGACAATTCATGATGGTCTGTCTCTAGTCGCCCAGAAGCGCTCTACGCAGTAGGATTGCAGAACTTCGTTTTGATCTGCGGCGGAATTGGTGCTCGGAATCAGGCAAACGCACTCACCCCGCGATACCGCAACTAGCCCGACCCCTGCCTGCTTGAATTGGCCTCCTCGCAGTCCCTTTGCCGCGCGGTACGCCAGGTCGAATGGAAGTGCGACGTACGACTCCGTCGCAATAGCGCAATTCATCGAAGCTTGTGCTATTGCTTCGGTAACGCGCCGCAGCTTGAGCTCGACTGCGACAATTCGGTTATGTAGCGGCGCCCATCCATTTAGCTTTTGAAACCGACGAGTTCCAATGCTTCGCACGAATTTCAGACGCTTGAGATAGTCGAGTTCATGTTCCAGGAATTCGAGAGGAAATGCACCTATACAAGCGCGTTCAAGGTGCTTGAGCGTGATGTATTTTCCCGATTCGGAGTCTGGAAGCAACGATAACAAATGCAACCGGAGAGGTGATCTTATGGCCGATTTTTGGCCGTGCTGAAGCCTAAGGCGAACCTGGCGTCGGTTGAATTTGAGACCGACGAGATCACATATTCCCCAAGGGACCGAAAATTCGCGCTTAACGGTCAGTCCACGCCTAGTAAGCCATTTGACGACGGGAGCAGCCATCTCTCGTTCTAGTTTAAATTGGCTTCGATCGTGTGTCTTCCAGGAAGGCATCCGTCTTTGTTAATTATGCACACACTTCATATCAGTGGACAACGGCAATCTTGAATGCGCGGAAACTTGGGCCGATCTTAAGCTGCACGTTGTCGACATCCCGGAGAAACCCCTTCGCTACCTTCAGCGATCGCCGAATCTATGAGTCGTACTACGTATTAATACGGATGACGGACTCGACACTTTTATGCTAGCGTCGTTTGGATTTGCTGATGGAGGATGCGGATCGAATTCGACGCTGTGGCGGGGAGCTTTGGGCTTGTGGCGATTTCTGTCGTCCCGATCGCTAAGCCTTGGAACGGGAACACGCCCGGTTCAGCCTTCGCCGGGAGCGGAATTCTAATCGGGACACCCTACGATTAGAAATGCTTGGAAGTTGAAGAAAACAAACGGTCGCGGGGATTTCTAATCGGGACAAAACACGCCTTTTTTTCGGGGGGAAATAGGAGAGCTAGAGGCGAAAGAGAGAGGGAACCGAAGAGAATGCGGATCCTTCAGTTCGGGCCTCGGCCGGGTTGGGGCCTTCAGGATGACAGCGTAAACCTGAAGTAGGGGGGCGGGCCAAGCGGTGCGCGATTAATAACCAATCGACGCCCCCGGGTTGGCCGTGGGTTTTGGTTTGACGTCGTCGGCGACGAACCCAACCAAAATCGGCAAACCCAACGCCACACCGGGCCGGTGGTGAACCCGGCCCCTACTGGATCTTTGCGGACAAACTCGCTGGTGGGCGGAAGAATTTGCTCGGTCGCGGAGGGCTGTACTAGGCCCATGCGGGCCATCGAAAACGCCCGCAAATGATTGATTGTACGTCCTTTGCTCGTATCGGGAATGGCTGGCACGCGCCGTGCACTACTCACTGCGTGAGAGGTGGGCGACGGAGGTTGGCCATGAACAAGCGAACGGCGAATCACGACGTGCAACGGCAAGACGGCGTTGATGAGCAGCGCGGCGTTTTTCGGAACGAGGACGCGGGCGAACCGGAAGCGTACAACTTCGACGATGCCGGCGAGCCGGAAGAGTATGACTTCGACGACGGGCGGCCGACGGAGGCTTGGCGGCTTTTGGCGGATCAGTTGGCGCCGCGCATTGAACGGCTGTCGTCGCTAGTCGAGGGCTTGCGGTCGACGCCTTACTACGTTTGGCTGGCGGATCAGGTGCACCTCTGCGATGCGGCGGGGGATTTGCGCGTGAAGGTGGAGGCGCTGAAGTGGATGTTCCGCATCGCGAAGCATATGAGTGGCGACGCGCGGATTATGGTGATGGCTACCGTGAGCAAGTCGGTGGATGATTTGGAGGTGGCGGTAGAAGCGCAGATGCGCGCGAATGCGGTGAAGGTTGCGGCGTAGTTCTGGACGCTGGACGCCGGAGACTTGAGGCTGGAAGAAAAAGCAGAATTACCGCAGAGACGCTGAGGGCGCAGAGGGAAGAAGAGAAGAAAAGAAAATGCAGATCCTTCGTCCGCCTAGGCGGACTCAGGATGACAGCGTAAATCAAAGGCGACAGAGGCAGAAAAGAGCGACGCTACTTTTTGACGCGCATTGTGGGCGTTAGCGGAGTTTTGTGATTTAGGGCTGCGGCTTCGGCGATCAGGTGGCGCAGATTTGGATCGCGGAGTTGTTGCGCGTCGTGCAGCTTTACGTGGCGAAGATTTTTTCCGGTTCCTTCGAGCAGACCTGTTGAATCCTTCAGAGAAGTTCCGCGAGTGAAACCGAACGTTACGTGATTTTTTCCGATCATCAGAAAAGCTAGCGGGCCGTTTTGATCGAACGTGGGAATGCCCCACGGATTGATCGTCTCGCGCGAGGCTGGGAGAGTTTTTTTCACCAGGCGGCGCAGCTCGGTGGCGAGTTGCTTGAGCGCGGCGTTTTTGCGCTGGACGTAGGTGTCGATGATCTTTGCGGCTTCGGGGCCTTCGACGGCGCGGGAGGAGGATTTCTTTGCGGCGGGCTTTTTGGGCATGCGGGATTGTACCGCAGAGACGCTGAGGGCGCGGAGATCGGAGGAGGGAGACGTTCCCCTTGACTATTGACAGGAGATGGGGGGATAGTTGTCAATCGTTTAGGGGAGGAGAAATTTGGGGAAACCTACTGATCTTTTGCAGGGGACTGTGGACCTTTTGATTTTGAAGACTGTGGCCTTGGAGCCTTGCCATGGTTGGGCGATTGCGCAGCGGATACGGATGGTGTCAAAGGATGTGTTGCGCGTGAATCAGGGGGCGCTTTATCCGGCTTTGCACCGATTGGAGCAGCAGGGGTGGATTCGGGCGGAGTGGGGGGAATCGGAGAATAACCGGCGGGCGAAATTTTATTCATTGACGCGGGCGGGGCGGAGATATTTGCAGCGGGAAGAGGCGAATTGGGAGAGGTTGTCAGCGGCGATTGGGTTGGTTTTGAAGACGGGGTGAGGATGTTGGGACGAATGGTTGGTCCGTCCGTGTGGGCGGTGTTGAACTCGACGGTAGGTCGCCGGAGGGCGCAGTCCGCCTAGGCGGACGCCCCTACGAAAGCTCTTCTTGTTCACGGATGCCAGTTGGTTGCGTGGAGGTTGTGATGCGATGGATCGATAAGGTCAAGTTGCGGGTGCGATCGCTGTTTCGGCGTGCTGATGCGGATGCGGAGTTGAGCGACGAATTGCAGTTTCATTTGCAGAGGGAGATTGAGGCGAATGTTGCTGCGGGGATGACTCCCGTTGAGGCGCGGCGTGCGGCGCTGGTGGAATTTGGAGGCGTGGCGCGATTGACGGAGGAATGTCGCGACGAGCGGCGGGTGAATTGGATTCAGGATTTGGGCCAGGACATTGGTTATGGATTGCGGATGTTGCGAAAGAATCCTGGATTTACTGCCGTCGCGATTCTTACGTTGGCGCTGGGGATTGGGGCGAATACGGCGATTTTCAGCGTGCTGGATGCCGTGATTCTGCGGCCGTTGCCTTATCCGGCGGCGGATCGATTGGTCTGATTTGGACGGATTTGACGAGCGCGGGGACTTCGGACGCGCCGTTTTCGGGGCCGGACATGGCGGATGTGCGGGCGCGCTCGCATTTGCTAGCGGATGTGGGCGGAATCTGGGTGGGGCGAGCCGCGATGACGGGGACGGGCGAGCCGGAGCAGGTCAGGCTGGGATTTGTTACCGATAATTTTCTGACGATCGTGGGCGTGCATCCGGCGATGGGGCGGCTGTTCGTGGCGCAGGACAACGTGCAGGGCGCGGCGCCGGTGGTGATTTTGAGCGACGGGTTGTGGAGGCGGAGATTCGGGGCGAATGCGGAGATTGTCGGGCAAACGGTGAGGCTCGATGGAAACCCTGCGACGGTGATCGGCGTGATGCCGGAAAATTTCAGGTTGATGTTTCCGGCGGGCTTCCACGTGCCGCCGGATGTGCAGGTTTGGACGCCGTTCCGGCGCGATGTGGCGCACGATCCGCGGGATTTGAATTTTCTGCGCGTGCTGGGGCGGCTGCGGCCGGACGCTACGATTGCGGCGGTGCGTGAAGAGATGCACGCGATCGCGGGGCAATTGCGCAAGGAATACGTGGTGGATTCGAAGCAGGGGGAGGATTTTGAGGCTGAGCCGCTGCAGAAAGTGACTACGCGGGAGATTCGGCCAGCGCTGCTCGCGTTGTTTAGCGGAGTCGGGATTGGTGCTGTTGATTGCCTGCGCGAACGTGGCGAATCTGCTGTTGTCGCGCGCGGGAATGCGTCAGGCGGGAGGTGGCGTTGCGTTCGGCGCTGGGAGCTACGCGCGGGAGATTGTTCCGGCAATTACTGACGGAGAGCTTGCTGCTTTCATTTTTTGGCGGGGCTGCTGGGGATTTTGCTTGGGTGGTGGTGGACGGCCGGGTTGCTGGCGCTGCGGCCGAAGTCGCTGGTGCTGGTGGAATCGGCGGGGCTGAATTTCACGGTGCTGGGTTATGCGCTGGCGATTTCGCTGGCGGCGGGAGTGCTGTTTGGATTGGCGCCGGCAGCGGAAGCATCGCGAATCAATTTGATCGAGACGCTGAAGTCGGCGGGACACGGCGCGGGTTCAGGCAAGGGGCGGCTGCGATCGTTGCTGGTGGCGAGCGAAGTGGCGCTGGGATTTGTGCTGCTGTTTGGCTCGGGATTGCTGATACGGACTTTCTTGCGAATCGTGGGCGTGAGTCCGGGATTCAATAGCGGGCACGTGCTGACATTTCAGGTCGCGCCAGGTTGGACGCGTTATCCGAGCGATGCTACGCACGCGCAGTATTTCGAACAGTTGCGGAAGAACGTGGCGGCGCTGCCGGGAGTGGAGGCGGTGGGAGGGTCGAGCCACTTGCCTTTCGACGATTATCCGAACTGGTATAGCTACTACTGGCCGGAGGGAGCGCCGCTCGAGAAGCAACAGAGCGTGATGGCGGATCATCGCGCGACTACGCCGGGATATTTTGCGGCGATGGGGATTGCGATGATTGCAGGGCGCGATTTTACCGATGCGGATGATGCTTCGCGGCTGCGCGTTGTGATCGTGGATGATTTGCTGGCGGAGCGGACGTGGCCGGGCGAGAGCGCGTTGGGGAAACGGCTTTACGTGGAGACGATCAAGGACGGCGATTTTGCGCCGGGCGCGGCGGAGGTGATCGGGGTGGTGAAGCACGTGCGGGCGGCGCGGCTGGCGGATGAGGGGCGGCCGGCGGTTTACGTGGCGTACGCGCAGAACGCGCGAGAGCAGGTGGCATTTGCGGTGCGGACCGAGGAGGAGCCGACGTCTCTCGTGGGAGCGATTCGGGCGGAGATGGACAAGATGGATAAGGATGTGCCGATGTCGAAGGTGCGCGTGATGGACGATTATTTACGCGATGCGCGGGCGGGGACGCGATTTACGACTTTGTTGGCGGGGATGCTGGCTGGGTTGGCTTTGGTGTTGGCGGCGATCGGGATTTATGGGGTTACGGCTTACTCGGTGGGGCAGAGGCGTAGCGAGATTGGGATTCGCATGGCCTTGGGTGCGCAGCGCGGGGATATTTTGCGGATGGTGATGGGCGAGGGGATGGCTTGGATTATTGGGCGGGATGGCGGTGGGAGTGGGGCTTTCGGCGATTTTGATTCCGGGGCTTTCTAGTTTGCTTTTTGGAGTGCGGGCTACCGACGGAATTACTTTTTTTGGTGTGGCGGCGTTTTTGGGCGTGGTTGGATTGCTGGCTTGTTACATTCCGGCGCGGCGGGCTTTGCGGGCGGATCCGATTGTGGTTTTGAGGTATGAGTAGCGCGGGGGAGAAGAACGGCGCACCGCAGAGACGCTGAGGGCGCGGAGTGATGAGGAGAAATCGATGGCGCTTGAGGTGAAGGGGATGGCGCCCATGTTGGGTGTGTTTGACATGCCTGCTTCGATTCATTTTTATCGGGATTTACTGGGATTTGAGGTGGTGGGGCGTTCGGGGCCTGAAGATGATTGCGGCTGGTGTTGGCTGCGCTTGGGCGGCGCCGAGTTGATGTTGAACACGCTATATGACAAGGGGAAGCGGCCTGCTGCGGTGGATGCGCAGCGGGTGAAGAATCATCGCGACACGGCTGTGTACTTCAGCACGCCGGATGTGGATGCGACATATCGATACTTGCGGGAAAAAGGAGTGGAGGCGGAGGAGCCGTTCGATCAGAACTATGGAATGCGGCAGTGTTATGTGCTGGATCCGGATGGGTATCAGCTGTGCTTTCAGTGGGAAGTGAAAGCCTCGCCCTAGCGAATTTTTGCAGGTCCGCGATTGATGGTTGCCCCAAGTGAGGGTCGTGGTCGAAAGATGCCGGCAGGGAGGCCGGCGCTACACGTGCTGCGCCGGGTGTGCTAGACTACCTAGGCAAGGGCGATATTATGCTCCTGCCATCTTTCCTCGACGGGATAACCTTATGTCTGGACATTCTAAGTGGGCAACCATCAAGCACAAGAAGGCGGCTACCGACGCTAAGCGCGGCAAAGCCTTCACTAAAATTATTCGAGAATTGACGATTGCGGCGCGGGTGGGAGGCGCCGATCCTGTGTCGAATCCGCGATTGCGGACGGCGATTGCCGCGGCGAAGAACGAGAACATGCCGAACGATAATATCGAGCGGGCGGTGTTGCGCGGGACCGGGCAGCTCGAGGGCGAGATGCTCGAGGAGGCCATGTTCGAGGGGTATGGGCCGGGCGGCGTGGGAATGTTGGTGGCGGTGGTGACCAGCAATCGCAATCGGACTGTGGGTGAATTGCGGCATTTGATGGCCAAGAACGGCGGGAACATGGCGGAGTCGGGAGCCGTGGGTTGGATGTTTCATCGCAAGGGCGACATCATCGTGCCGAAAGAAGCGGCGGACGAAGAGAAGATGATGGGGATCGTGCTGGATGCCGGGGCGGAGGATTTGAGGGATGATGGATCGGCATGGGAAGTTACTACGCCGCCTGAGTCGCTCGATAAAGTGCGCGATGCTTTGACCTCGGCGGGGATTAAGCCTACTACGGCGGAAGTTTCTTTTGTGCCGCAGAATTACGTGAAATTGGCCGGGCAGCAGGCGCAGCAGATGATACGGTTGATCGAGGCGTTGGAAGAGAGCGACGACGTGCAGCATGTTTATGCGAATTTTGATGTGGATGAGTCGGAGATACATGCTGCGGTCGCGAGTTGAGTGGTTGGCGTGAGCGGGCGGAGCAAGCCCCGCCCCTACGAAGGGAAATGCGGGATGACAACGCTTTCTGAAAAATTGCTGGCGCTTCTTTAAATTCTGCACTTACACTTGGGGCCGTCGTGAATCCTTCTGACGGCGGCGGGACAATCCGAAAAATATGCGTGCTGGGCGTGGACCCTGCTGTGGCGGGGGCTACCGGCTACGGCGTGATTGAATTGGAGCGCGGCGTGGCGCGGATGCTGCGTTATGGGGCATTGAAGATGCCGGCGCGGGCTACTTATTCGGCGCGGTTGTGCGAGATTCACCGGTTGATCGTGGGATTGGTGGAGGAATTTTCGCCGGATGCTGTGGCGGTGGAGTCGGTTTTTACGGCGTTGAATATGAATACGGCGCTGAAATTGGCTGAGGTGCGCGGAGTGGTGCTGCTGGCGGCGGCGTTGGCGGGCGTGCCTTCGCGGAGTTATTCGCCGCGCGAAGTGAAATCGCGGATTGCGGGGTACGGGGCGGCTTCGAAGCAGCAGATGCAGCAAATGGTGGGCATGCAGCTTGGGATGCGCGAGACGCCGGAGCCTGAGGACGCGGCGGATGCTTTGGCGGTGGCGCTTTGCCATGCGCATGCGGCGGTGGCTGAGGAACGCGTTGCTGTGGCGACTGGACGGCGCGGCGGAGTTGCGTTGAGCGCTGCTGCTTTGCGTGCGGGATCGCGCAGCCATTCGCGAGTGGCGCGCATCGTATCGGTTCGATGAGTCCTGCGGATTCACACATTCGATTTTTCCGATGCTCGATTCTTGGTGTGCTTGCGGCGGCGCTGGTGTTTGCGGTGCTGGCGGCGGGGACGGCTTCAGGGGCGGGCGACACTCCGACGGTGACCTTCCGCAAAGTTTTCAAGCAGAGCTTTCCTGAATTCGTGGAAATCAAGGTGGGCGAGAACGGGCAGGCGTCGTACGACATTCGCCAGCTTGATGAAGAGGCGAATCCGCAGCCGTTTGCGGTGAGCCGGCCGATTGTGGAGAGAATTTTTCAGCTTGCGGCGCAGCTTCATCACTTTGACGGGCCGAGCCTGGATATTCACCGGAAGATCGCGAATCTTGGCGAGAAAACTTTCCGGTATGAGAAGGGCGCCGAGATGCACGAGACGACTTTCAATTACACGCTCGATTCGACGGCTTCGCAGTTGCTCGATCTATTTGAGGGATTGGGGCGCGAGCAGATTGATTTGAATAATCTCGAGCGGGCGATGCGTTATGACCGGCTGGGCGTGAATGATGCGGTGATGCGTTTGGAGACGGATTACAACAATAAATTGATTCCGGAGCCGGATCGGTTGCTGGCGTCGCTCGATCAATTGGCGGCGGATGAGAAGTATTTGGATATTGCGCGGCAGAAAGCGCGGACATTGGCGGGGCGGATACGGAATCCGAGGTAGAGGCGCGGTGGAAACGCCGCGATTACAAAACGATCGCGCCGGCGTAGCCCACGACCCAATCGAAATCGCCGCTTACTTCGGCTGAGGTGGCGTGGGCCAGGATTTCTGCTTGCTTGGCGCCTAGGGCGCGCATCGCGGTTAGCATTACTACTGCCGGGCCGTAGCCGCACATTGAGATTCCCTTGGAATGGACTGCTTCGTAGAGACCTGCTGGATCTAGAGCCGCGATCTTATCCAATGCTATTTGGTCTTTTACGCGGGTGATGGCGTCGTTTTCGTAATGATTCAGGTCGGAGCTGGTCAAGATCAGGAACGGGGCTTTTTGCGCGGCGTGGACTTTTGCGATGGCGCGGCCAAGTTGCTCGAAGATGTCGAGGCGCTCGGTGCCGAGAACTATGGGCACGAAGCGGAAATCGCCGGCCAGGCGTTGCAGAAACGGAAGCTGAACTTCGAGGGCGTGTTCGGTCTCGTGCGCGACGGCATCTTCGCGCAGTGCGGGGAATGCTTGCTTCAATTCGGCGGCTAGCGCGGCGTCGATTTGCGCGTCGCCGAGAGGCGTGCGCCAGGGGCGATCGGAGAGGATCGCGAGCGATTCGCCGCGGGGGAAATGGCGCGGGCCGAGCATGAGGATGCGCGGCGGAATTTCTAGGGCGCGATAGACTTTGCCTGCTACGCCTCCCGAATACATGTATCCGGCATGTGGAACGAGGCAGGCGCGGGCTTTTTGTTTTTCGGCGCGGCCTTCCGTGTATTTGTCTATGTCGCGGCGAAGCTCATCTGGATCGGAGGGATAGAACCGGCCGGCAACGGCGGCAGGTCGCGGCTTCGTCATGGGCGTGAATTTTTCCGGGCGCCAGCGGCGGCAGCCCGTGAGAGATTGCTAGAGGTTGCGAGCCGCGGGAGTGCGGCTCACTCCACTTCTACGCCCGCGGGATGGCCTTTGATCGCCAGCGCTACTTCCTTGCCGGGCTCGTGCTGAATTCTCACTTTATCGCCGCGCTGGTATCCGCCCGCGTTTTGGATCTTCTCCATCTCTTCGGCCATCTTGGTTCCGAAGGAGAAGGTATGCACCATCATCGGATGATCGATTTCGCGGACCATGATGGAATGGCGATCCACGTGGATGACTTCAGCTTTCAGCCAGACGGGCTTCGTCTTCATCGGCTTCGAGGCGACCGTGCCGGTCGGATCCATCTGCGCGCGCGCGGGAGGTGCAGCGGCGAGACCGGCGAGGAGTGCGAGGCCGGCGGCGATGCGACGCTTATTCATCGAGTGAAATCTTCAGCGAGCGGAGGAACTTGATGTCCTGCGCCGTGATTTCGAACTTGTGCTCGTCGTCCTCATCGTCCTCGCGGAGGACTTCATCGTCCACGCGGATGCGCAGGGATTCGAGGAACTGGCGGTCCTGAACGGTCATGCGCTGCCCATCGCCATCGCGGCGGGCGAGGCCGATGGTGGCGTCGAGCTTCAGGACGATGTCGTAACCCGCCGAGCGCACGCCGGAGATGGCTTCGGTGATCCTGTCGGATTCCGAGACCGTGTCGTTGATGGCGTGGCCCAGTTCGCGAAGCAAGTTCTTTAGCCGGTCGTCGAGCTGCAAGGTGGTCACCTCCGACTGCGAGTGACTTCTAGGCTGATTCTATGGCGGAGAAAGGCTGGGCACAAGTGGGGAGTGATGTGGATGAATGGAGAAAGTACCTGACCGGGGGTGCAGGGGCGAACCAGCAGTGGTGGTAGTACCCGAACTAGAATTCGGCAAATCACATGACAAAAAATGCAGAAGCGCCGAGCGTTGGTTTGGTACCGCTGGCGTCCCCGCCGGCTCTTACGACCTCGATGCTCAGCACGGGCAGTAATAACGGGGCGGCCACACAATCCGACCAAGGCCATTCGTTAAACGCCGTAATCCGTCGGAGTTCGCAGCCTTCGCTGACGACGGTGCTCGCAAGAGCCGGCGGGGACGCCAGCGGTACGAACCCCCCAATTCGCGATAAGATGATGGCCATGGGATTTGAGTGGATTGCGGCGGCTTGGAAAGCGGCTGGAGTTGTGCTGCGGGCTTGGTGGAAAGTGGCGCGGCAGCTTTTCCATGAGATGACTGGGGCGCTGTTCGCTGTGTTCGCTGCTTCCGGCGTGCTGGCGGCCTGGCGGCAGTGGAATCATGCGCGGATTCCCTGGTTGCTTGGGTTGACCGTTTGCTATTCGTTGATCATGGCGATTTTTTCTTTCACTTCTTTCCGCAGCGCGCGGCGCGTGCGCTGATGGCCAACGATTCCAAGAAGTCTGCGCTCACCGACGTGGAAAAATTCAGAGAGAAGAAAGCTGCGACCACTACCGGCCTGCCTATGCCGGTGCTTTCGACGCGCGAGGATCTGGGCGATTGGGAATTCGAGCGCGAGCTGGGATTTCCCGGCGAGTTTCCATTTACGCGCGGCGTTTATCCCACGATGTACCGCGGGCGATTGTGGACCATGCGGCAATACGCGGGATTTGGAACTGCGGCGGAATCGAATGGGCGCTATCGCTATCTTCTCGAGCGCGGGCAGAACGGGCTTTCGGTGGCGTTCGATTTGCCGACGCAGATGGGAATGGATTCCGATCATCCGCTGGCGTTGGGCGAAGTGGGCAAAGTCGGCGTGGCGATTGATTCGCTCGAGGACATGCGCACGCTGTTCGACGGGATTCCACTCGATCGCGTTTCTACCTCGATGACCATCAATTCGACGGCGGCGATTTTGCTGGCGCTTTACGTTGCGGTGGCAAAGCAGCAGGGCGCGAATCTGCGGCGGCTTTCGGGGACGGTGCAAAACGATATTTTGAAGGAGTACATCGCGCGCGGGACTTACATTTATCCGGTGCGGCCGGCGATGCGCATCGTGACGGATATTTTCGCGTGGTGCCGGAGCGAGATTCCCAATTGGAATGCGATTTCGATTTCGGGGTACCACATTCGCGAGGCGGGCTCGACCGACGTGCAGGAAGTGGCGTTCACGCTTGGCGGATGGGATCGCTTATGTCGAAGCGGCTTTGGCGGCTGGTTTGGCGGTGGATGATTTTGCGCCGCAGCTATCGTTTTTCTTCAATGCGCACAATGAATTTTTGGCGCAGGTGGCGAAATTCCGGGCGGCGCGGCGGCTTTGGGCGCGCTTGATGAAGGAGAGATTTGGTGCGAAAGATCCGCGCTCGATGATGCTGCGGTTTCATGCGCAGACGGCGGGATCGTCGCTTACGGCGCAGCAGCCGGAGAATAATATCGTGCGCGTGGCGATTCAGGCGCTGAGCGCGGTGCTGGGCGGTTGCCAATCATTGCATGCGAATGGACTGGATGAAGCGCTGGCGCTGCCGACCGAGCAGGCGGCGGTGCTGGCTTTGCGGACGCAGCAAATCATCGCGCAGGAAAGCGGCGTGACGAATACGGTGGACCCGTTTGCGGGATCGTATGCGATTGAGGCTCTGACCGACGAGATTGAAGACGGCGCGCGGACTTACATCGGGAAGATTGATGCGCTCGGCGGATTGTTTCGGGCGATCGAGACGGGATTCGTGCAGCAGGAGATTCAGAAGGCGGCTTACGAGTATCAGAAGACCATTGAGAGTGGAGAGCAGGTAGTGGTGGGCGTGAACCGGTTCATGGCGAACGAGAAACATTCGGTGCCGACGCTGCGGATTGATCCGGTGATTGAGAAGGAGCAAGTGGCGCGGCTGAAGGCGCTGCGGGGGCGGCGCGATGCGGCTAAGACGAATGCTGCGCTGGCGGAAGTTGAGCGGCGGGCGCGTGGGAGCGAGAATTTGATGCCGGCGATACTGACGGCTGTTGAGGCGTATGCGACTGTTGGGGAAATTTCGGATGCCTTGCGGCGGGCGTTTGGGGAATACCACGAAACGGTTGTGATCTAGGCGAAGAGCAGAGACAGAGCACCGCAGAGACGCTGCGGGCGCAGAGTAGGCGCGGAGTTCAGAAACGTAAATGAAGCTCATTCTTGCATCGGAGTCTCCGCGACGGGCGGAAATCATGCGCGGGGCTGGATTTGTGTTTGAGGCGTGCGCGACCAAGGTGGACGAGGCGCGTCACGGTGGAGAAGCGCCGGCGGATTACGTTCGGCGACTGGCGCAGGAAAAAGCACGGGCGGCGGCAGCGAAGTTTCCTGAGGCGGGATCGCAGGAGACAACCGTAATCATTGGCGCGGATACGGTCGTGGTGCTTGAAGGCGAGATTCTCGGAAAGCCTGCGGGAGTGGCGGAAGCGCGCGCGATGCTCAATCGATTGAGCGGACGATCGCACGAGGTGCATACCGGCATGGCGCTCTTGCGATTGCCGGACGGCGCGATGCGGATTCTCGAGGAAGTGACGCTGGTTGAATTTGCGCCGATGACGGCGAGAGAGATTGAGGACTACGTCGCGAGCGGTGAGCCATGCGACAAAGCCGGGGCGTATGCGGTCCAGGGACTGGGCGGCCGATTCGTGAGGCGCATCGGTGGTTCATATTTCAATGTGATGGGTTTGCCGGTGGCGCGCTTGTACGAAGAGTTGTTGGCGATGGGAATCGAAGCGGATGCGCTGTCACCCGCCGCTGTGAAGGATACTTACACTCTTTGGAATGAACGCGTCCGGTAGAAAAGCAACGCCGGGCCGCGCGATGGGCTTCAGGACTTCTGTTCGGGCGTCGGCGGCGGAGCGTTTGTGGCTGTCGGCGTGGGAGTGGACGCCGGCGGATTCGTCGGCGGTTGATCGTTGCCCTTCATGCCTTCTCTAAATTCGCGGATACCCGACCCGAGTCCGCGCATCACTTCAGGGATCTTTCTTCCCGCCAAATAGAATCACGATGATCAGCAGCAGAATTAATATGTGAGGCAGACTGAATTCCATGCGAACTCCTTTCGACGCCCCGGAAGATAGCCCGGCTCCCGCCTGCGCGCTTTCGGGGAGACGTTCGCTGGCTAGAGTATAACACGCTCGTCGCCGACGCGCCGGGTGACACGCTCCCGGTCGAGGTACTCAAGTAACGGGATGGCGTATTTGCGGGTGACGCCGGTAAGATCTTTGAAAGCGCCGATTGGGAGTTGTACGCCCTTTGTTTTCTTGTAGTTGGCGATCATTTCGCGCAGCCGGCTGACGGCGCTTTGGTGAAAGACTAGGTCGTCTGCAATTTTGACCAGTGTCTTTTCGCGCAGCAGGAGTTGCAGGATTTTCTGGGCGCGCAGCTTTTCGACCGGCAACTTGCCGAGGACTTCTTCGAAGCGCGGAACGGCCAGGCCGGCGCGGTCGAATTCGGCGGCGATCAGCTCTTTGGCGCGGGCTTCTTCGGGGAGGAGCGCGATTTCGCGGCCGGCGCTTTGGACGAGATCGCCGGAGAGGGTGATGGCGCGCGCGGCGGTGAGTTGTGCGAGGGCGGCGCGGAAGATTTCGGGCTTGGCGCCCGTGCGGCCGCGGAGATCTTCTTTCGGGATGCCGACAACGAGCGGATTGGCGCGATGGAAAGTTCTCGAGCTCTTTGCGAATTCGAGGCACGAGTGCGGCGACGGCTGACGCCGGGATGACTGTGAGCGGCTCTTCTTCGAGAATGGCGAGCGTGCCATTTGCTGTGAGGCGCGTGATGGCCTCGCGGGCTTCGGTTTCGAGCCAGCCAGTGCGGGCGATTAGGCGCGCGAGTGAGAGGCCGCGCGGCTCTGCGGAGGCGAGGAGCGCGAGTGTGGCGTCTTTATCGCCGCGCTCGAGCGTGGAGAGAAATGGAAGCACGTTCGCGTCTTTGCGACGATGCAGCGGGGCGAGTGGATCGAGGACGGCGCCGCCACCGATTGTGGTGACGGGCGAGAAGCGGCGAATGATGAAGCGGTCGCCGGGCAGAGCGAGAATGGGTTCGCTGAGGCGCAATTGCGCGAAGGCGGCTTGGCCGGGGGCGAGTTTTTCGCCTTCGATCAACGCGACTTCGGCGATGGTTTCCGTGGTGGCGTGATGAAAATGGACGCGCGAGCGATTCTTAAGCGGCGGGGCGGAAGGCAGTAAATCGAGGCGGACGTCGAGACGCTTGGTCGGCAGGAATTTGCCGGGCGCGGCGAGCGCCATGCCTCGATGTAACTCTTCGAGTTCGACGCCGGCGAGATTGACGGCGGTGCGTTGGCCGGCGACGGCCTGCGCGACGGCTGCGCCGCCGGAGTGCAAGCCGCGCACGCGAACTCGGCGCTGCTGCGGGAAAAGCTCGACTTCATCTTCGGTGCGCACCGAGCCGGAGACGAGCGTGCCGGTGACGACGGTGCCGAAGCCTTTCATCACGAAGGCGCGATCGATCGGCAGACGGAAGTGACGCGTGGCATCCTTGCCGGGAACCGATTGGGCGGCGGCTGGCCAGAGCCTGCTTCAGCGCTTCGAGGCCGTCGCCGGTCTTGGCGCTAACTTCGATGATCGGCGCGCCTTCGAGGAACGAGCCGCGGACCAGATCTTCGACTTCGAGTTTGGCGAGGCCGCGAACATCCGGCTCGGCGAGATCGGATTTGGTGAGCGCGATTACGCCGCTGCGGATGCCGAGCAGGCGGCAAATGTCGAAGTGCTCGCGCGTTTGCGGCTTGACGCTTTCATCGGCGGCTACTACGAGCAGAACGAGATCGATGCCGCCTGCTCCGGCGAGCATGTTGCGGACGAAGCGCTCGTGGCCGGGAACATCTACGAAGCCGATGCGGATTTCGCCGAGAGTGAGAAATGCGAAGCCGATATCAATGGTGATGCCGCGGCGCTTTTCTTCTTCGAGGCGATCAGGATGAGTGCCGGTGAGCGCGGCGACGAGTGCGGATTTGCCGTGGTCGATGTGACCGGCAGTGCCGACTATGACGTGTTTCATTGCGGGAGGAATGATAGCGCGGGGAGGTTATGTAGCGCCGCCCTTTCAGGGCGGCATTTTAGTCGTGCGCACGCTGATGCCACATGCGAAGAATTCGATCATCGGCCGCGCGCGAAGATGCCGGCCTAAAAGGCCGGCGCTACACAAGGCAAAACAGGGCCGAAAGGCGGGAGGGTCCCGACGTAAAGTCGGGGCAGGCTGAAGACCCTCCCCTACGACACCTATTGCGCTTTTTCTTGCAGCGGCGTTGCTGTTGTTGAGCCCTTGTAGATTGACTTGCCCAGCTTGGCGATCCATAGGCCCGAATTGATGTCGTTGATGTAGATGTAGCCGTTCGAGGGTTGCGCGCCCCACGTGAGCGGCATGTTCACGCGATAGCCGTTGGGATCGCCGGTCCAGAAGCGCGCGATTTCGCGGCCCTGGCGATAAAGATCGCCGCGCAGCTCGCCGGAAATATCGATCACGCGGCCGCCGCCGTTGTAATCGCCGAGGAAGAGCTTGTCGTCATCGCACCAGAAATTGTGCGTGCCGCCCTCGGGCACTTCGTAGAACGCGACTTCCTTGGGATGCTCGATATCCGAAACATCCATCACGTGAGTAATCGCGCGCGTGGGCACGCGATCCTTGCTGATGATATTGAAAAATCCGGGCAGCACTTCATCGCCGACAAAAAGATAATTCTTCCAGCGGAAGACGCTGTGCGTGCCCGAAAGCCAATTGTCGCCGTAGAGCGCGTAATGATTGAATTTGTACTGGCTGATGACTTGCGGATGCTCGGGGCTGCCGCCTTTCATTCCATTGCCGACATCGAGAATCACCAGGCCATCGCGCCAATAGGCGAGATACGCGATGCCGTCCTTGATCCATAGATCGTGGAGGTAGCGCCCGCTCGATTGCGGACCTTCGGGCCCCATCACCATAGTGGCGCGCGCATTCGGCACCTCGAAGCGGGCGACTTCTTTCGGATGTTTCAGATCCGCGAAATCAATCACGCGCAACGAGCCGGTCGCATCGTCGGTGATGTACGCGTAGTGCTTATCAATGAACGCGCTGTGCACGCCTCCAGTCACCGTCTCGGTATATTCCGACGCGATTTGAATTTTTCCCGGCGTGGAAAGATCGAGAATCGCAATTCCATTTTTGCGATTCGAAGCGCCTTCCCGCGAAATCACGCCGGCCTTTTCATCGGGCGTGGTGCTGACGTCATTCACCAGCCGCGCGTCGACCTTGAGCATGTCAAGCTGCTTGGGATTCGAGGGATCGGAAACGTCGTAGAGGAATACGCGGTCGGCAATCGTGGAGAGGTAAACGTGATTGTTGATCACCCATTCTTCGGCGGCTTGCAGGGGCTTGCCTTCGTCGTCTTTCGGCTGCACGTGCGCGACGTATTCGATGGCGCGCTCGGCATTGCGCGGAGCCACATTGATGGACGCCGAAGCCGCGTGCGAGCCCACTTGCGCGGTAATCACGTAAAGTCCCGGCCGCGCGGCCACAAACGCGCCATCCCAATACGCGGTTCCGGCCGGGCCGCTCACCGACCAGCGCGCGGCAAGATCTTTCACCGGTTTGCCGCCGGCATCGCGCGCCGCGGCTTCGAAATGCACGACGTCGCCTGTCTTCGCGCTCGCGGTTCCCGGCTCGACGGAAAGCCGCCGAACTGAATCGGCCACTACGCGAACTCTCGGCGTCTGCGGTGGCACTGTCGCAGGAGGCTTGAATCTTCGCGGTGCCGGGAGCTACGGCCGTCACCAATCCCGCGTCATCCACTTTGGCGATATTTGGCGTGAGCGATTTCCACGAATAGTGCGCATTGGGCTGCGGAATTCCGTCGGCGGTGTAGGCGGTGATCGGAAGCGCGATCGCGCCGCCCACTGCGAGCGCACCCTTCGGCGCCATAATTTCAAGACGCGCCACCGGATCGCTCGCAACCATCACCTTCGCAAATCCCACTTGCTCGCCGAATACTGCGCCGACCGTGATTTCGCCGGGGCTGGTGAAATGGACGACGCCATTCACGTCCGCAGTCGCTGCGTCAAACGGAGCGGCGAACCAGACGGTGGGCTTCATATCCAGCACGTTGCCCGCAGCGTCTTTCGCCACCGCTTTGAATTGCAGTTGATCGCCGAGTTGCGCGTTCCCTGTCTTCGGCGTGACTTCGACGCTGGCGGCCTTGGGGCCTTTTTGCTCCTCAGGCTTTTTTTCTTGATCTTGCGCGCGGGAGACCGCTGCAGATAGCAGCGCTGCGAAGATTAAGGCGAGCATGGCGATGCCGAATTTCCGAATCCATCCTGGGCGAAAGATTCATTCTGTTCTCCTGTTGAATCGTGCGTCCTCAGCCGCGCGAATCTTTATGGCTGGCTGGGCGCCATCTTCCAGAAATCGACTCCTGCGGCCTGCTCGCCGATATCGAGCGAGGCGAGGCTTTTGTATGTGCCGAGATCCATCACTTCGACTGTGCCGGGCTCGGCGCCGACGCCTTCTTCGGTGATGAAGACGTAGCGATTGTCGGGCGTGACTACCGCGCCGTGAACGACTTTGCGCTTCGTCGGCGTGCGCGCGAGTTCTTTGCCCGTTTGCGGATCGAAGAACGAAACCGATTGGCCGCGCTTGTTCGTGGCGACGAGGCGGCCGTCTTTGGTCATCGCCAGGTTGTAAGCGCCCGTGCCTGCCGGAAAGCGCTTGATCATCGTCCATTTGTCGGCATCCACAGCGACGATCTCACTCGATTTGTTGCAGGCTACGTAGATCACGTTGCCGTCATTCGACGGTTGCGCCCAAGTGGGGACGCAAGTGGCGTTCATCGGGTGCTTGGCATCGTGCGCTTGCGGCACGCCGGTCATTCCCATCTCTTTGCCGGCCGAGAGCATGAAGTAGCGCGAGAGTTGCAGCGTGTTCGTATCAATTTCCGCGAGCATGTCGTCCATCATGCAGACGGAATAGTGCTTGGTGCCCTGCGGATTGAGGCGCGAGCCGTGCGGCATGGTGCAGGTGGTGATGCGCTTCACCTCGACCATCTCATCGGTGGTCACGACGGAAATCGACGAAGGCACCATGTCGCCGTGAAAATTCGCGTTGGCGACGTAAATAAACCGGCCGCTCTTCGAGACATCCGTGGTCGCGGGGAAAAGTCCGAGCGGCGCGAAGCGGATCACTTCATCCGTGCCGGTGTTCAGTTTCCAGACCGAGCCATACGGCCGGCCGTGCGCCACTGATACGTAAAGAAATTGCCGATCGGGCGAAATGGCGATGCCGTGCGGTCCGTTGATGTCCGCAGGCATCAGCCCGATATGAATTTCGTGGTCGAGCTTCAGGCTGGGCGCATCGCCGGGATGGAAGCGCACGCGCTCGATCTTGTCCGCCGATTCGCAGACCACGTAGGCGAGATAGTCCTCCGCCGCATTTTGCGCTCGGTAGATGGGAGAGCCAAGCAAAGCGAACGAACAGAGAACGAGCAGCAGGCGTCTAGAGAACCGCGTCAATGGAGATGGAGCCTCCGGAAAATGCCCAGCGAAAATGAACTGGATTCGCGGCTTTGTCAATAGCCGCGGGCGCCGATTAGCGGCTCAGTCTCCGGCAATCCGGCTAGCCACACTTTGGTGCACGGAATTTTCGTCCGCGTACAACGTGATTCATCAAGGTCTTCTGTCGTTTTCGATGCCCGAAGGCAGATTAAACTGCAAAATGGTGCGTAGGCTGGGGCTCAGACCGTCAGCGTGAAGCCTCCATCGGGTGTCAGCGTGGTGCCGGTGATGTAACTTGCAGCGTCTGAGCAGAGGAAGACTATCGTCTCGGCGATCTCTTCGGGGCGGCCTGCGCGCCGCAGATGAACGCGCTGCCTCAAAACGTTGTCGTACAGCGCGTCGCCAAGTTGCGCACGTCCCCGATGATGCATCGGCGTATCGATGATTCCTGGGCATACCAGATTGACGCGGATTCCCCGCGGCGCCAGCTCCGCGGAAACACTCGACGTCAGCCCGATCAGTCCGTGCTTGGAGGTGACGTACGCTGAACCGGTAGGGAAACCAAGAAAAGAGTTTATGGAGCCGACGTTGACGATTGCGCCGCCATGTCCGCCCGCAAGCATGGCGCGCGCCTCATGCTGCAAACACAGAAAGGTGCCCTTCAGATTTGCGTCGAGAACTCGATCCCATTCCTGCTCTGGTAGTTCCGTGATCGGCGGCGAGCTTCCCTTCGATGGCCGCGTTGTTCACTGCGTAATCGAGCCGCCCAAATTTCTCAATGGTGTGTGCCACCATGCGCTCCACATCCTTGGCGATCGCCACATCCGTGACCACGAAGCTCGCTTTTCCTCCCGTCGCCTCTATCTCTTTCGTCGAGCGCCGCCAATTCGTCTTTGCGCCGCGCGGCGAGAACTACCTTGGCGCCTCGCGCTGCGAAGGCCTCGCCCGTCGCCCGGCCAATCCCACTGCTCGCTCCGGTAATTAAAGCAACTTTGCCGCGCATATCTGACATAAACGAGGCTCCCCAGGATTGACGCGAGACGGCCTCAGCCTCAAGGCCAGCGCTAGATCGGGTAAACTACGAACCCAGTCTTTCCGAACTCGACGCCCTGACCATCGCTTGCATCGCCGACGGTTATATAAAGCCGGTGTGGCGTCTTTCGGCCAAGAATCAAGAGGCTCGGCATTGGATAAGTCGTGTTGCAGGCACTGTCCGTCGGGGCGGTCGAGGACACAAAGTTGTTAAAGACCAACGACCAGCCCACGCCGCCATTTTCTCGATCCGATAGCTGCCACTCCGCCGCGCCCGATAACCTGCAAACCAGGCGCCCGCCGGAAAGGTCGAATTTTGGAAAATTCTCGACCGCAACCGTGTGATCGGGCTTGAGTGTTATCGTGGAAGCTTGCATGCGCACCGACCGCGCCAGATCATTATCAAGTATCACTTTTGAGAGTTCGTATGTGCCGGTGATATCGGCGTCGTCGGGTTTCGCCTTGACGTACTCCGGCCCGCATCCTGCCAGAAGCAAGCAGGCGCAAATCAGAATCGAAGGTAGCGCGATGGAAACTTTCATAGGAGATTGCGGCCGGTATTATGCACGAAAGTAGCGCCGGCGTCTCTGCCGGCATCTGACGACCACCTAGTCTGGCGAGGGCTGCAATCAAGCGCGTGACTGCGACTCGATGCAATTCCAGACCGCTTTCACGCTAAGATGCGGTGATGCGAAACACCCGCGTCGTCCTCACCGCTCTCGGCGGACCTGAAGTCTTCAAAATTATAGACGACGAAGTTCGCGATCCCGGAGCGAACGAGGCGCGCATCCGCATTCTCGCTTGCGGAGTTGCGTTCGCGGACGTGCTGATGCGCCGCGGGCTGTATTCCGGTGTTCCTCCGCTACCTTATTCGCCCGGCTACGATATCGTCGGCGTCGTTGAGTCCTGCGGCGCCGGTGTTGCGCAATGGAAGTCCGGCGATCTGGTCACCGCGATTACGAAGACCGGCGGCTATTCCCGCTATATCGTGGCGCCGGAGTCCGAACTCATCCGGGTTCCCGCAGGACTTGATCCCGCCGAAGCGGTGAGTCTGGTGCTGAATTACACCACCGCGTATCAATTAATTCATCGCATCGCGAAGCTGCGCGAGGGCGAGAGCGTGTTGATCCACGGAGCAGCCGGTGGGGTAGGAACGGCCGCATTGCAACTCGGCTCCCTCGTGCGGTTGAAGATGTACGGCACCGCGTCCAAGCCCAAGCACGATCTGGTGGCTGCACTCGGGGGCATACCCATCGATTATCGCGCCGAGGATTTCACCAAACGCGCCGCAGGCGTCGATGCCGTGTTCGATCCGATTGGCGGACGCAATTGGCCCCGCTCGTATAGCGCGCTCGGCCGCGGCGGACGTTTCATCGGCTATGGAATGTCTGCGGCGATTGAAGGCGGGCGTCGAAACATGATGCTGGCCGCTGCGAGTTTCGCATGGCTTTGGCTGGTGAGTCTCATCCCAGGAAAATCCGCGCGCTGGTACAACATCATGACGGAAAAAGATAAACACCCCGAGTGGTTTCGTGACGATCTCTCGCGATTGCTGGCCATGCTGCAGGAGAAATCCATCAGCCCCGTAGTCGCCGCGCGCCTGCCGTTGCGCGATGTCCCCCGCGCCCACGAGCTGCTCGAAAGCGCCTCAATCACGGGGAAAATCGTACTGATGTGCCAGGAATAATCCCCCGATTTGCGGTGGCCGATTCTTGAGCAGATCGAGACCGCTACGCGACGGGTGGCTATGCGCCACTTCGCGAAGGCTCTTCGACCCGGACTTCGTGGCAATCGTACCAGGCGTTATGAAGCGGCGATCTCTGCGGCGATTCGGGCTACGGCTTCGCGTGGATCTTTCGCGGCGGTTATCGGGCGGCCGATTACCAGGTAATCGGCACCGGCGCGGATGGCTTCGTGTGGCGTGGCTATGCGGGCTTGGTCGTCGCTGGTGGTATCGGCCGGGCGAATGCCGGGGACTACGATTAACATCTTCGGTCCCACAGCGCGGCGAATGGCGCGCACTTCGCGTGCGGACGAGACCACTCCATCCAATTGCGATTCTTTCGCCAATTTCGCCAAACTGACGGCGCGCGCGGATACCGGTCCCTTAATTCCGACCTGGCGGATCGAGGCTTCGTCGTGGCTCGTGAGCAGAGTGACGCCAAGCAGCTTCGGCGGGTGCTTTGCAGCATCAGCGGCACGGCGAGCCGCGAGCATCATCTCCGCTGAGCCGAGCGTGTGTAACGTCAGCAGCCGCACTCCCGGCAATCGGCACGCCGCAGCGACACCGTGGCTCACCGTATTCGGAATATCATGAAACTTCAGATCGAGAAAAATGCCGAAGCCCATCCTCGCGAGCGAGCGCACCACCGACGGGCCTTCGGCGGTAAAAAGCTGATTCCCAACCTTGACCATGCCGACATGGCCGCGAAGCCTTCGCGCCAGGGCGCACGCGTCCCTGGCGCTGTCGAGATCAAGGGCGACGATTATTCGCTGGGAGTTGAGGCGGGGCGTGAGGGAACCTCCAGGAGCTCCAGGCGCACTTTCGCAACTCCGCGCTGGTCGAATCCTAGACGGCGGGCGACTTCATAAGAAACGTCAAGCCCGCGTCCTTCCACGTATGGGCCTCGGTCGTTGATGCGGACGATCTGGCTGCGGTTATTCTTCGGGTTGATAACCCGGACGATGGATCCTAGGGGTAGGGTTGGGTGGGCGGCGGTGACCCCGTACATGTCATACGTTTCGCCATTGGCGGTTGGCCGGCCGTCGAAGTCCTCGCCGTACCAACTTGAGACACACTCCCAGGTTTTCCCGGGCTTCGGGGCTAGGGCTGGGTTCGGGGATGCCAGATTTGAGTCCGATGGGGGCTGGATAGCTTGCGCCACGAGCCGGGAGTCGGCTGCCGCGACGGTAGATGGCGCATTAAGGACTGGCGCCATGAAAAAGAGTAAGAAGCCTAAAAATACGGCCCCAGCGATCGCAATGTTTTTGTGTCGCATATTTTCACCTAACCTTTTTTGAATGAGCGAATTATACCACTTTTGAGGCTTCATTTTCAATCCTAAACCTTCTGTAGACTGCCTCGTAATTCGCTCAATCTAAGTGTGTTATCGTCCTGGCACCACTTCTCCAGTCCCGCGACCAACCTCTCAGTTGCCCTCGGGTCCACGAAATGGGCCGTTCCGACTTGCACTGCCGACGCCCCGGCGACCATATATTCGACTGCGTCACCCGGGGTTTCGATACCTCCGAGGCCGACGATTGGTAGCTTCACCGCTTTCGAGGCCTCATGTACTAGCCGAACGGTTATAGGTTTTATAGCCGCCCCGGACAATCCGCCTGTAGTACTGCCCAAATGGGACTTCTTGGTGTGTGCGTCCAGACACAATGCAGGGTAGGTATTCGCGATGGTGAGGGCGTCGGCACCGGCATCTTCGGCGGCTTTCGCCATAAGTCCAATGAATCCAACGGTCGGTGCCAGCTTCACCCAGAGCGGCCGCCGGGAGGTTCGTTTCGCCTCGGAGACCACCCCTGCGAGCGTGATCGGGTCGCACCCGAACTCGGAGCCGCCCCTGTCCACATTCGGACAGGAGACGTTCAGTTCGTAGGCGGAGACCCCGTCGGCCTCATTGAGCACCCGGATCACCTCCAGGTAGTCTTCGACCGTCCGGCCGAAGACGTTAGCGATGACGTGAGTGTGGTAACGGCGCAACAGGGGGAGCTTTTCGGCGACGAAGGCCCGTACGCCGATGTTCTGAAGCCCGATGGCATTGACCATCCCTGAAGGGGTATCCCAGATGCGGGGCGCAGGCGCTCCGGCCATCTGGCTGGGCGGAGAGGCCCTTGACGACTATGCCGCCGAGGCGGTTTAGATCGACGAGCTCGGCAAACTCGAGGCCATAGCCGAAAGTGCCGCTGGCGGCTATAACGGGATTTTGAAAGGCAAGTGTACCGACGCTGACGCTGAGGTCAACTTCCGCGGGCCCGGTTCGCGCTGTGACCGGCTGCGGTGCGCTCACTGGGGGAGAAGTCTATCACGCGAGTCAAGATGAGACGCTGTGGATGTCTGTGGAAAACGCTCGACCGCTGCTGAACCCGATTAGCGCGAAGATTCCGCCGACAGCGCAGCGGTAAGCGGCCGGCCGTCAGTGTGAGCGATTGTGATGCCAGTCAACTTTGCAAGAGTCGGTGCGATATCGGCAGGGGTGACGGCATCCGAATATTTTCCGGCGCGAATCCCCGGCCCCATGAGGATGATCGGCACGTCTTGATCGTAAGGATACGGCGAGCCATGCGTCGTCCCTTCGCCCCAGTTCCCGGATTTATCGCGACGATCAAAAAACCAGTGCGGCTTCGTCAGCACAACAAGATCGCCGCCACGCCCCGGAAATTCGCTGAGTGAAGCAGCCTTAGCAAGCGGATTCTTCGCCGCAAGCTCGTTAAGCTGATCCGCGCGGAAAACTTCGGCAACGCCAGGCACGCTGCGAATCGCCGCCATCACCGCATCGAGCGCCTTCGGATCTCCGCTTACTTTCTCCCAGACGCCCGGCGCAAAATAGAGATCGCCATCAGTGAAAGCTGCAATCGGACGCTCCCCGCCGCCAAAAGGCGCAAGCGCCTTCGTCACACGAGCCTTCAGATCTCCTCGACATCCGCGCGCCCCGCGTCGATGCCCGCCTTCGCAGCTAACTCCGGGATTGGTGCCACACCATGATCGCCCGTCAACGCGACAACGTAGTTTCGCTGGCCAACGTTGCTATCCAGATCGTCAAAGAGCGCTCCGATCGTCGCGTCCAGATAGTAAAGAGTGGTTCGCACTTCAAGACTGTCCGGGCCTTTTGCGTGCCCGACAAGGTCGAGCGCAGAAAAGCTGATGGCCAAGAAGTCCGTTCCGTTGCCGCGGCCGAGTTTCAGCTTTTTGATCTGGGTCTTGGCAAGGCTCTCGAGAGATTGGTCCGAAAATCCACTGGCTTCCCAGTCGTCAAATGACCGGATGGGTTTGACTTTCATGAGGTCGGCGGCGATCAGAGCCGGTGCGTCCGTGTAAGGAGGGGGCGCCGGCGCGAAGTTACTCGGCAACGCCGTTATATTGGAAGAAATCCGCGGCACGTCTCCAAACGTATGCTCAATGGGGGCATCTTTTAAGCGGTCCTGAAGTTCCGGCCGCAAGCGAATCACCGAACGCGGTCGAAGTGACCCAGTGCTTGTCATCGAACCACGTAACCGAGTCCGCGCCGAATGGCCAGCCAGTGAGATCGCCGCGCGCGCTTTCAGCGATAGCGTCACCACCCGCGAGCCTGCTGATTGCGCTCGTAACTGCTCCGCAAACGACAGGAGCTTTCATTCTCCAGGCGCTGTCTCCGGGCCTGGCTGCGGTCGCGACTTGTCCGCCGGTCCTCCATAGGTCAGCAGGGTGTCTGCGGATCGCCGGTGCAGGTGACCATCTTGCCTGCGTCGCGGTCCCACCAAGTGTTGTTGATCATGCCGTGCGTGGAGGGGAAATCGCCGGTCGAAACTGTCGCGTGCCCGGCGCAAGTCACTGTCTTCGCGTAGGGATAAGCAGCATGCGTGAACCACGCGCCTTGCTTCATCAATCGCGACGAATCCATCGCGAAATTTGGCGTCATACTTTTCGAGATAGTCGGCCCGCATCTGGTCCACGACAATGAGCACGACGAGCTTCGGACGAAGCGCGTCGCGCGGCAGCATCCGCGGAAGGCGGGGCGACGCGAAGAATCTGGCTCGACAACACGAGGAGCAGAAACGCAATCGCTGGTTTTAGACGTCGTGATGTCAAGAATGAATCCCCCGGACAGCCGGAAGTCTAGCATGCTGCTACACTCACGCCGATTACCGAAGCCTCCGTAGCGCCCGCTGCCAGCGGGCGTTTTTGCGTGCAGATGCAAAGAGTCCGCCTCTACTTGCAATCCAATTCGATCGCGATAGTCTTTCACGCGGCGCTCGGCTCGGCCACAAAAAGTCAAAATCGCCGGCTGGCGGCCGGCGCTACGACAGAGCGTGCCATTGCGCGCCGGGTTCCGCGGAGGGGCGCAATCCATGTTAGGATGAGCCACCAATGCGCGTCGTCGAGAAAAGGCAGCTCCTCTCCGCCGAAGAAATCGATCGCACCCTGCAGCGTTTGGCCCATGAAATCGTGGAAAAGAGCGGCGGCACGAAAGATGTCGCGCTGATTGGCGTGCGCCGCCGCGGCGTGCCGCTCGCGCAACGTCTGGCGAAATGCATCAATGGTTTCGCGAACGTGGAAATTCCCGTTGGCACGCTCGACATCACTCTCTATCGCGACGATCTCTCCACAGTAGCCGCGCATCCCGTCGTGCAATCCACAGAAATTCCCTTCGTCGTGGACAATCAAGATCTCGTCCTCGTCGACGACGTGCTCTACACCGGCCGCACCGCCCGCGCCGCCATGAACGGACTTTTCGATCTCGGCCGTCCCAAGCGCGTGCGCATGTGCGTGCTGATCGATCGCGGCCATCGCGAGCTACCCATCGAAGCGACTTTCATCGGCCGCAAGATCACCACCGCCGACACCGAAATCGTAGAAGTTCGCTTGCAAGAAATTGACAAGGAGGAGCGCGTGATGCTCGTGGATCGCGTCGACTGACGCCGTCCCGTCTCCACTCAATCCCGTGCCTCAACGCCTGCGCCATCTGCTCGGCATCGAACCCCTCAGCGCCGAGCAAATTACTTTCATCCTCGATCAGGCGAAGCCATTTCAAGAATTCCAGCGCCATCCCCTAAAAAAGCTGGCCACGCTGCGCGGCAAGACCGTCGCGCTCGCATTCTTCGAGCCTTCCACGCGCACGCGCATCAGCTTCGCCACCTCCGCCGCGCGCCTCGGCGCCGACACGATGAACCTGCAAGCGGAATCTTCGAGCCTGAAAAAAGGCGAGTCGCTGATTGATACCGTCTGGACGCTCGAAGCCATGAAGCCCGACGGAATCGTAATCCGGCACGCAGCGTCGGGCGCGGCTGATTTCATCGCGCGCCGAGTAGATATTCCGGTGATGAATGCCGGCGACGGCACGCACGAGCATCCCACGCAAGCGCTTCTCGACGCGCTCACAATTCGCGACCGCAAAGGCCGCCTCGACACGCTGAACGTGACGATCCTCGGCGACATCCTGCACAGCCGCGTGGCGCGGTCAGATATTCATCTACTTAGCAAATTCGGCGCGCGCATCACTTTGTGCGGCCCGGCGATGTGGGTGCCGCGCGAGCTCGAATGTCTCGCGCCGAACATTCACCGCGAACCGCGAATCGAAACGGCGCTCACCGGCGCCGACGTGCTCATCGTCCTGCGCGTGCAGTCGGAGCGCATAAACGAGCCGCCGATTTCTCTCGACGATTACATCTTGCGCTATCAGCTCACGCCGGAGCGCCTGCGCTGCGCCAAGCCCGACGCCATCGTCCTGCATCCCGGCCCGATCATTCGCGGCCTCGAAATTGATCCCGCGGTCGCCGATGGAACGCAGTCCTGCATCCTCGAGCAGGTCACCAACGGCCTCGCCGTGCGCATGGCGTTGCTCTTCCAACTCGTCAGCGGCGCCGCGCCCGATGCGCCGCATCCTGCAAAGGAAAATTTCGCATGATTCTGATTCGCGACGGCCGCGTCATCGATCCCGCCACCGGCACCGACAAGGTGCAGGACGTCCTTCTCGATGGCGCGGGCATCGAGCGCACCGGCCCATCCATTTCCGCTCCGGACGCCGAAATTCTCGACGCCCGCGACCTGATCGTCGCGCCGGGATTCATCGATCTTCATTGCCACTTGCGCGAGCCCGGCCAGGATATTTCAGAAACAATCGAAACGGGCACGCGCGCGGCGGCCCGCGGCGGATTCACCGCCGTTTGCTGCATGCCGAATACGCATCCGGTGAATGACAACGCGTCGGTCACGCGCTCCATCGTCGAACGCGCCGCGGCCGGCGCAAGCGTGCGCGTTTGGCCGATCGGCGCGGTCTCGGTGGGCAGCAAAG
This sequence comes from uncultured Acidobacteriota bacterium, assembly GCA_963841235.1. GTDB lineage: Bacteria > Acidobacteriota > Terriglobia > Acidiferrales > UBA7541 > Palsa-147. Next base: position 73,718 of record CAWJBU010000014.1, read on the forward strand.
GCGAAGCGCTCGCGGAAATCGCCGCGATGCAAGACGCGGGAATCGTCGCTGTCAGCGATGATGGCCGCCCAGTCGCGACTGCCAAGCTCATGCGCCAGGCGATGGATTATTGCCGCTCGCTCGGCCTGCCGGTGATCGATCATTGCGAGGATCCATCGCTCGCCGCGGGCGGCGTGATGCGCGAAGGGCCGCGCTCGGTGCGCCTCGGCCTCAAGGGAATTCCCGCCGAATCGGAATCGATTTGCGTCGGTCGCGACGTCGAGATTGCGGCTCTGACCGGCGCGCGATTGCATATCGCGCATCTTTCGGCGCGCGCCTCGCTCGCTCACGTTCGCGCAGCGAAAAAGCAGGGCCTGGCCGTGACCTGCGAAGTCACGCCGCATCATTTCACGCTGATCGATGAAGACGTGGTCTACGACACGCGCTACAAAATGAATCCCCCGCTAGCCTCGCGCGAAGATCGCGAAGCGCTACTCGCGGGAATCGCCGACGGCGCCGTCGACGCCATCGCCACCGATCACGCCCCGCATCATCCCGCAAGCAAGGACGTCGAATTCGATCGCGCTCCCTTCGGCATCACCGGCTTCGAGACCGCACTAGCTCTCGCCCTCGCCGAACTGGTGCACACGAAACGCATCTCGCTGATGCGTCTGGTCGAGCTTTTCACCACAGGCCCCGCCCGCATCCTCGGCATCGAGCGCAAAATCGCCGGAGGCGAGCCCGCCGATCTCACGATTTTTTCCGTGAATCACAACTGGACATTCCGCGCCGACGATTCCGCCAGCAAATCGCGCAACACCCCATTCGACAACCGCGAATTCACAGGCGCCCCAATGGCCACAATAGTAGGCGGCAACATAGTCTGGCGCCGCGAATCCGCCGCCGTCGCGTAGCCGCTGCTGTCGCGTAGCGACGGCTTGCGGGTTTCGGTCGTAGGGGCGGGGCTTGCTCCGCCCGCCAACGTAACGACGGCCCGCAAAGCGAACCATTCGCCAGGGCGTGAATTTGACCTGCTCTTGGTGAATTGGCCGCGTGTACATCCAACGGATCAAACCGGTGAATGGATAGGATTACGCCTGTTTTTGCGCTGACGGGCGGGTCGATTGCTTTGCAATCGCACAGCGATTGACCCCCGCCCCTACGAAACCGTTGCACGAGGCGCCGTCTCTTCCATCCCCGAGGCGAGAATCTCTCTTCTCCGCTTCGCTCTTTCGCCGTACTATTCCCTCGCGTAATCAATCGAAAATGAAAACGCTCAACCTTAAGCTGTCCCGCGCGCCGCGCGCCCTGGCGATCGCATGTGCTTTCCTGTTCCTTCCGTCGACTCTCGCCGCTCAATCCACGAAGAAACCCGCGGCCAACCGAGCGGACTCACTCGAATCCCGCGCCGCGCGCGGCCTCGAAGTCGCGCGCACAAATCCTCTCGCTCTTCGCGCGTGGCTTTTCAAAATGCCCAAAGGCGCCGATCTGCATATCCATCTCACCGGCGCCGTTTACGCCGAATCCTTCATCCGCGCCGCCGCCGAAGACAATCTCTGCGTGGACACCGCGAAGCTGGCATTCGTCGTCGCAAAAGCTGCGGCCGATTCCACTGCGCCTCCGCCGTGCGGCGAGGGCAAAGTTCCCGCCGAACATGCCTACCACGATCAGCATCTCTACGACGCGCTGATCGACTCCTTCTCGATGCGCAGCTTCGTTCCCTCGAGCGGCGAAAGCGGCCACGATCATTTCTTCGATACGTTCGGGAAATTCGGCGGCACTGCCCCGCGCCATAAGGGCGAGTGGCTCGATGAAGTCGCCACGCGCGCCGCCGCTCAGAACGAGCAATATCTCGAAATCATGGAAACGCCGGATTTCGCTCACACCGCATCGCTATCGCGCACGATTCCGTGGAACGATGATTTCAGCCAATTGCGCGATGCGCTGCTCTCAGCAGGACTGCGCGATGATGTCGCCGTCGCCCGCTCTCACTTCGATCAAGCCGAGTCCGTGCGCCGCGAACGCGAGCACTGCGGCGCAGCCGATGCGGCGCCCGCGTGCAGCGTCGAGATCCGCTATCTCTATCAAGTGCTGCGCGGCTTTCCGAAAGAGCAAGTCTTCGCGCAAACGCTCCTCGGCTTCGAAGTCGCTTCCGCCGATCCGCGCGTCGTCGGAATTAATTTCGTGATGCCCGAAGATGGCTACGTCTCGATGAACGATTACGCGCTGCACATGAAGATGGTCGCGTATCCTCCACGCGGCATATCCGAAAGTCCACATCAGCTTGCACGCCGGAGAAATCGCACCGGGCCTCGTCCCCTTCGAAGGCCTCTGCTGCCATATTCGACTAGCCGTCGAAGAAGCCCACGCCGAACGCATCGGCCACGGCGTGGACGTGATTTACGAAGATCGCCCGCACGAACTGCTGAAAGAAATGGCCGCCAAGCACGTGATGGTCGAAGTGAATCTCACCAGCAACGACGTAATCCTCGGCATCAGCGGCAAGAATCATCCGCTACCGATTTATCGCCAGTTCGGTGTGCCGGTTGCACTCTCGACGGATGACGAAGGCGTTTCGCGCATCGATCTGACGCACGAATACGTCCGCGCCGTGGAAACTTATGATCTGAAGTACCTCGACCTGAAGCAAATGGTCCGCACCGGCATAGAGCACAGCTTTTTACCCGGAGAAAGCCTCTGGCGCGCTCCAGATAATCTCAAGCAAACGGTAAATGAGTGCACGCCCGATGCACCAGGCGCCGAAAAACCAACGCAGCGCTGCGCCGATTTCCTGAAGTCCAGCGAAAAAGCCCAGCAGCAATGGGAATTAGAACGTCGCTTCCTCGTGTTTGAGGCGAGCTTTTAGTCGCGCCGGCGTCCCCGCCGGCATCTTACGAGCAATCGTGTCAAACCCTTCTCACGCCAAGCGCGGCGCAAGAACGAGAACAGCGGCTTCGGTTCGCATTTTCTTCCGCGGGAGATCATGCAGGTAAGTGAATCGTCGCTCGTCGGATGCCGGCAGAGACGCCGGCGCTACCAACCTAGTGCGCGGCAGGCTCCGCCGCCGGATGCAACCCATGCTGCGGCACTTCATGCACGCCGCGCGTCGGCGGCTCCTGATAAAAGCGGTAAAAATGATTCAGCGGCCCGGGCCCCTTGCCCACCGAATAACTCTTCTCGATCGCCTTGGTGACATAAGCCTTCGCCAGAATCGCGGCCTCGTGCAACTGCTGCCCGAGCGCCAATTGCGCCGCAATCGCCGATGAAAAAGTGCAGCCTGAGCCATGCGTGTTTTCGCTCTTAACCGCATCGCCCGCGAGCTGCGTAACTTCTCCACCTTCCCAAAGCACATCCACGGGCTTCTCGAAATGCCCGCCGGTCACGATCACGGCCTTGGCACCCTGTTCGCCAAGTTTCAGTGCCGCCGCCTTCATGTCGTTCACATCTTTAATGGGAATGCCGGTAAGAAATTCGGCCTCGGGAATATTCGGCGTGATCACCGTGGCGCGGCGTATAAATTCATCGCGCAGAAAAGTCAGCCCGCCTTCGTCGATCAAATCAGGCGAGCCGGCCGTCGGTTTCGTCACCGGATCGAGTACGATGTGCGCGAATTTGTTCTTGTCGAGAAATTCCGCCACCGCAACAGCGTTGGCCTTTGTGGCCAGCATTCCGATTTTCACCGCTGCGATGGTGCAATCTTCCGCCAGCGCATCAAGCTGCGCGCGCAGCGTCGGCGCCGGCGTGGGATGCACGGAACGCACGCCCTGCGTCGATTGCACCGTCAGCGCCGTAATCGCCGCGATGCCGTAGCAATTGTGCGCCGCAAAAGTTTTCAGGTCCGCCGAAACGCCCGCGCCGCAAGAGGGATCGAATCCCGCGATGGTCAAAAGTATCGGCGGCGTGTGCGTCCCGTGATTCGATTGAACACTCAACTCGTCAGCGTCTCCGTCGAGTAACCTTCAGGCACAAAAGCCGGCGTCACCCGAGTGCAGTGGTGAGCCGGCAAGAGAAATGTACGCGCGTTGTTCGGCACACCGCAAGCGAAATATTGCAGACAAGTTTGGTAGCGCCGGCTGCCAGCCGGCGTCTTTGTGCGGCGCCGCCGGAATCTTGTCAGCGTTTGCAGCGCGCTGGCGTTTAAGTTTTGATTTTATTTTGAACTACGGATAAAGCCCGCGCACCACAGTCGCATCCGCCACGCGCCCAACAGACAAAATATAAGCCCCTGTCCGCATATGCGCGTGATGCTTCCGCGCCGTCTCGTGCACCTGCTGAAAAGCCCGCTTGATCACCGTCTCCAGCCGCCCATTCACCTCAGCCTCGGACCAGAAGAACCCCTCGCGATTCTGCGCCCACTCAAAATAACTGACGGTAACGCCGCCGGCATTCGCCAAAATATCCGGCACCAGCAAAATTCCCTTCCGCGCCAAAACTTCATCCGCATGAGGCGTAGTCGGCCCATTCGCCGCCTCAGCTACAATGCGCGCCTTGATCAATTCCGCGTTATTCAAAGTAATCACGTTCTCGAGCGCCGCGGGAATCAGGATGTCGCACTTCATCGTCAGCAAATCATCATTCGATAGCCGAGAAGTCCCCGGCATCCCCACCACAGTCCCAGAACGTTCCTTGTAACGCATGGCCTTCAAAGGATCGATCCCGCGCGAATTATAAACGCCGCCGCGCGAATCGCTGATCGCCACCACGCGCGCCTTCTTCTCCGCAAACAATTTCGCCGCCGTCGCCCCCGCGTTCCCAAATCCCTGAATCGCCACGGTCGCGCCACGTAAATTAATCTTCTTCACCTTGCAAGCCTCTTCCACCGCGAAGAGGCATCCGCGCGCCGTAGCCTCGGCCCGCCCTTCCGATCCGCCGAGCGAAACTGGCTTCCCTGTCACCACTCCCGGCATCGATTTCCCGACCGTGATCGAATACGTATCCATGATCCAAGCCATCGTTTGCGAATCGGTGTAAACGTCCGGCGCCGGAATATCCTGCTCCGGCCCGATGATCGGCAAAATCTCAGAAGTAAACCGCCGCGTCATGCGCTCGAGCTCGCCCTTGCTCATGCGCTTCGGATCGCAAATCACTCCGCCTTTCGCTCCGCCGTACGGCACATTCACCGTCGCCGTCTTCCAACACATCCACATCGCCAGCGCCTTCACTTCATCGAGCGAAACATTCGGGTGATAGCGCAGCCCGCCCTTCGCCGGCCCGCGCGCCACATTGTGCTGCACGCGATACCCGGTGAACACTTTCACCTGCCCGTTGTCCATCTTCGTCGGGATCGACACTTCCATGATCCGCTTCGGCGTGCGCAAAATTTGTCGCAAGCCCGGATCGAGCTTCAAGTGCTCCGCAGCAATGTCGAACTGTATCTGTGCGATGCGGTACGGATTCAAATCCTCGCGCGGCGCAATGCGCGGTATCGGTTGCGGGGCCGGCTTCGAGACAGTAGCCATCCTCATCCCTCTTCGTGCCGCGCATTACCTCGCGCCGCACGAGCCACGTTCCGACTGATTGTCCGTGGGGTAATCGTAAACTCCGGTGACACAGGAGTTTAGACAAGCCGGAAAAGCCATGTCAACGGAAACCACCCGAATCCGTTGGATTTGTGCGCCAAACTCTTACTCCGCCGGAACTCCATTATTCGCGCTGAGTCGAGCTAAGCCTTGTATTTACAGCACGATGGAGGTGGTAAAGGCGGCCAGTTCAGGAGCCGATATATTAAACGCCGCTGACCCCCGCGCGCGCCCCGTGACATCCCAATTGACCCTCACTCTCGACTCAGCTACTCTTCCGCCGCGGCTTGTCGCCTGCCAATTCCGCGCTATGTATCACATTGGCACGCCAGACTTTCTCAGCAGCAATCCACCGGCACTCCCGGCGGCGTACCTAGTAAGTGAAGCATCCGAGGCTTCGTGAACGCAGCAGCAGCCACAGATCAGCGCTCCTCCGATTGGTCGCTGATCGAACGCGTCGTAGCTCGCGACGAGACCGCTCTCGCCGCACTCTACGATCGCTATTCCGGCCTGCTCTGCGGAATTTTGAATCGCATTCTTCGCGACGCACAGGCCGCCGAAGAAATTCTGCAGGATGTTTTCTTCCAGGTCTGGCGCAACGCCGCGCAATTTGATCCCGCGCGCGGCTCGATCGCCGGATGGCTCGTGGTCGCTGCGCGCAATCGCGCCATCTCGCGCCTGCGCCGCCGCAATCCGGGCGAAACGGAAGAATTGATCGAGAACACTGTGGTGCTGCCGTTCAATCTCGAATCCGAAGCCGCGCAAAACGAAATGCTCGGCAAAGTTCGCGGCGCGCTGCAGGATTTGTCGACAGAACAACGCGAAGCCGTCGAGCTCGCCTATTTCGAAGGCTTGACGCACAGCGAAATCGCCGCGCGCACCGGCGATCCGCTCGGCACGGTAAAAACGCGCCTGCGCTCAGCGGTCGAATCACTGAAGAAGAAATTGCAATGACCAACGGCCATCCATATCAAGACGCGGACTACGATCTCTACGCGCTAGGCGCGCTGCGCGGCGAAGAGTGCGCGGCCATCGAATCGCACGTAGCCTCGTGCGACGAGTGCGCCCAGAAGCTCGCGCAAGCCCGCGGCCGCATCGCCCTGCTCGCCCTAGCCGTCGAGCCCGTCGAACCATCGCCAGGCATCAAGGAAGGCCTATTGCGGCAGCTCCATGCGACAGTCGAAGGCCACGAAGGCCGCCGCGCTCCCGAGCCCGGCCGGGTTCGCTTCCGCGCCGCCGGATGGTGGACCGCCATCTGGGCTCCCGCCGCCGTAGCGTTCGCGTGCATCACAATTTTCTTGGTAGTCGAGAATCGCAAGATAGCTCAACAAATCGACGGCATGCGCGCCGGCGTAGCACAACTTCAAGCCCAGGTGCAGGACGCCCAGTCCAACGTCGCGCTCTTCAGCGCCAAGGACACCGTCCGCGTAGCTCTCGCTCCGTCCAAGGAATTCCGCGGCGCCAACGCCAGCGTGCGTTACAACGCCCGCCTCGGCAAAGCCTTCTATTCCGATTCCATCTCAACTCCAGCTCCGCCGGACAAGAGCTACCAACTCTGGCTAGTCCCAGCCGACGGCAAACCCATCAGCGCCGGAATCCTCTCCCCGGCCTCAGGCGCCGGCTCAGAGATGTTCGTAAGTGTCCCCCCAGGCACAAGCGCCAAAGCCTTTGCCGTAACTGTAGAGCCAACCGGCGGCAGCCCCCAACCCACAGGCCCAAAAATCCTAATCGGCGGCATGTAATCTCCGGTTTGGTAGCGCTGGCGTCCCCGCCGGCATCTTACGGTCCACGCCCAAGCCAACTCCGACCATCAACCGCGGACTCCCGCACCACCGTCGTAGGGGCCGGGGTTCACCAACGGCCCGGTGTAGCCGTGGGTTTCCGGTCTCTCATCCAATTTCTAGCCTCCAACATCCAACTTCCAATTCCCCGCGTACTTTCTATTGGAGCTTTCCGCCCGTCGGTGAGAAAATACCCGCCGTGGGGGTGGAGTCCATTTCACCCAGGAGGATTCGATGCGAAAAGTGATACCCGTTCTAGCGATACTCGCCCTGGTATGCGCAATGGCCACGTTTGTCTCGACTGTCTCAGCCGATGAAAAGACCCAGACTTGGACCGGCTGGATCAGCGATGACCATTGTGGCGCCAAGGGCATGTCCGCAGAACACAAGGCGTGCGCGGAGAAGTGCGTCAAGGAAAAGAACGCCGCTTACGTTTTCGTAGACACCAAGACCAAGACCGTTCACAAGATTCATAACCAGGACGCCGTAACGGACGCGAACCTCGGCGCCGAAGTGAAAGTAACCGGCCACGTGATGGACGACGGGCAAATTCACGTCGACAGCATCGCCGCGGCCAAATCGCAGATGTAAGACGTAGTTCTACCGCAGTAAGCGAGGGCCGGGCGGACCTCCACACCGCCCAGCCCTCGTTTTTTTATTGGTACCGCCGGCGTCCCCGCCGGCATCCGGCGGCCTCAATCGTCAACAACTATTGCGGCTAACCGCGGACTCAACCTCGCCGCTTTCGCCGTTCGGTCGTAGGGGCGCCGCTTGCTGCGCCCGCCTCGCCCGCGGCCATTCCACTCACTCAATCCATGCGCCGAGATCTTCGGCGGCTTTTCCTTCTCTGAAATCTGAAATTTCAAATCAGTGCTGTCCCAACGTTGAAATCGGAATGTGCCATAAGTTGCTGCGAATGCGGGATTTGAGCGTGAAAAGGAGCGAAATCGATTTGAATTTCCGGCTACGCTACTGCCATTCCGGAGCGTCGGAGGGAATGGTGTATGAACAGTGGCCGAACGATCTTTGCGCAGGTGATGGATTTTCTTCCGCTGCCGGATTTTCGCCGTTGCGTTCAACGTTACCGGGGCGAGTACAAGGTGCAGAGTTTCTCGTGCTGGGATCAGTTTCTCTGCTTGGCCTTCGCGCAACTCGCCGGGCGCGAAAGTTTGCGAGACATCGAAGCGTGTCTGCGCTCGCAACACGCGAAGCTTTATCACCTGGGTTTCCGCGGCCGCATTTCCCGCAACACGCTGGCACACGCCAACGAAACTCGCGACTGGCGGATCTTTGCCGATTTCGCGCGCGTGCTCATCGCCAAGGCTCGCGCGTTGTATCGCGACGAACCGTTCGGCGTGGAGCTGGATCAGACCATCTATGCTCTGGATTCCACCACCATCGATTTGTGTTTGGCCATGTTTCCCTGGGCGCAGTTCCGCCGCCGCAAGAGTGCCGTCAAAGTGCATACGCTGCTCGATCTGCGCGGCAGCATTCCGACCAATGTTTATGTGACCAGCGGCGCGGTGCACGACATCAACATCCTCGACGAACTGCTGCCCGAGGCCGGCGCTTTTTATCTGCTCGACCGCGGCTATTTGGACTTCGCCCGTCTGTACGTGCTCAAACAAGGCTGCGCTTTCTTCATCACCCGTGCCCGGCAAACGACAAAGTGCTGGCGACGCGACTGGCGGCCGGTGTGCCATGCCACGGGACTGCGGGCGGATCAGACCATTCAACTCACCGGCCCGAAGACGGCGCGTCTGTATCCCGATCCGCTGCGCCGCATCCACTACTTCGATGCCGAGAAAGAGATGCGTCTGGTTTTTCTGACCAACAACTTCCTGCTTCCCGCACTCACCATTGCCGAACTGTATCGCGCTCGCTGGCGTGTGGAGTTGTTTTTTCGCTGGATCAAACAACATCTTCATATCAAGGCCTTCTCGGCACTTCGGAGAATGCGGTGAAGACGCAAATCTGGGTGGCCATCACCATCTACGTGCTCGTGGCCATCATCAAAAAAGAGACGCAACTGGACCTGAGTCTCTACAAAATCCTGCAAGTTCTCAGCATCACTCTTTTCGAGAAAACCCCGCTTTTATCAGGGTTTTCTCACATCGCCGACAACCTCGACGATGGCGATCCGCGTACGCAACTGAATCTGTTCAACTTATGATGGGACAGTACTGATTTCAAATCTGAAATCTCTGCGCCGCTCTCTGCGCCCTCTGCGTCTCTGCGGTATCTTTTCCTCACCCCGCCGGTATTCGCTCCACTCCCATGAACGGCCGCAATACCTCAGGTATTACAATCGCCCCATCCGGCTGCTGATAATTCTCCACCACCGCAATCCACGTCCGCCCCACCGCCAATCCCGATCCATTCAACGTATGCGCAAATTCGCTCTTCCCGCCCCGCGGCTTGCACCGTATCCCCGCCCGCCGCGCCTGAAACGCCTCGCAATTCGAACACGACGATATCTCCATAAACTCCCGCGAAGAAGGCACCCACACCTCGATGTCGTAAGTCTTCGATGAAGCAAATCCCATATCTCCGGTGCACAGCAACATCACGCGGTAATGCAATCCCAGCCGCTGCAGCAAATCCTCGGCATCCCGCACCAGCTTCTCGAGCTCCTCGTAACTCTCCTCCGGCCTCGTAAACTTGAACATCTCCACTTTCTGAAACTGGTGCTGCCGCTTGATCCCCCGCGTATCTTTCCCCGCCGCCCCAGCCTCCGACCGGAAGCAGGAAGTCCAGGCGCAAAGTTTTTCCGGCAAGATCTCCGCGTCCAAAGTTTCGTCGCGATGAATGTTCGTAAGCTGCGTCTCCGCCGTAGTCGTCAGCCATAGATCGCGCCCCTCGACGTGGAACATATCTCCCGCAAACTTTGGCAATTTCCCGTCTGCGATAAGCGAAGCCGAATTGATCAAATAAGGCGGCAAAATTTCCGTATACCCATGCTCGCGCGTATGCACATCCAAAAAGAAATTCGCCAGCGCCCGCTCCAGCCGCGCGCCAAGTCCGCGATAGAGCGCAAAGCGCGCCCCAGACATCTTCGCCGCCGCCTCGAGATCCAAAATCCCGCAAGCCTCGCCGACTTCCCAATGCGGCCGCGGAGCAAACGAAAACTCCGGCGGCGCGCCCCACCGCCGCACCTCCACATTCCCCTCAGCCCCATGCCCCACCGGCACCGAAGCATGCGGAATATTCGGCACCGTCAACATAAACTCGCGCAGCGACTCATCCAATTCCGTAACGCGCAAATCCGCCCGCTTGATCTCCTCCGATACATCCTTCATCCGCGCGAGTATCGCAGAAGCATCCCCCCCGCTTTTCTTCGCGCGCGCAATTTCCTCGGAAGCCAAATTCCGCTCAGCCTTAAGCTTCTCGGTAGAAGTAATCAAGGACCGCCGCGCCGCGTCAATCTCGCGAAACCAAGCCAAATCGAGCGAACCCCCGCGGTTCCGCAACATCAATTCGATGTCGTCCAAATGCCCCCGAAAAAATCCCAAATCCAGCATAGGCGCAACAGAATACCCTAATTCGATACCGATTGGAGTTCATTGCTAGGCGCGAGGCCCTGCATTTCGGTGGGAGCCCCCGCATTCATGCGGGGGAGGGCGCTTCAGCGCTCCGCAAAAAGCGTCGTCATTAACGATGCGCTTTAGCGCTGGGCAACTCGAAGTTAGCTCGTCAAGCAGTTCGATACGCAGGCCTGATTTGTCGAATCCCGTCCGAAATTAAAAACCAACCAGCCGGTATCTTCCTCTCCCATAAAACTCCACCAACTCCTTATCCCGCAGCACCTGCAACTGCTGCCGTATCTTGTCGCGCACATGCCGATTGGCAGGATGCAGTTCCGCCAAATCACGTTCTCGCGAATAAATATCGTCGAGCGAGAATCGTTCCCGACCCAACCCACGCACAGCCGTCAGCACGTCTAGCGTCCACCCTCGCTCTTCAGCCTTCAATTCGGCCAACGGCCGTATCCGCTCAAACCGGCGGCGCACAGCGGACGGTCGTTCAATAATCCCATCTCGCACAATCGAAAGCCGCGCGTCTTCCGGGATGTATGTGAGCACGATGTTGCAACCGACCCAACCAGCCCGCCGGGCTTTGCTGCTTAGCGGCTTTCGTTTCTCAATCGCGGACTTTGGGATCGCAAAGCGCGGAATGAGGAGCAAATCCATCACGCGCCATGCTTCCCGAGCGTAGTGCAGAAGCACGAAATGAGGCGCGCGGTCCGAAGCGATCGCCGCCATCATCGCGGAATACGCCGAATCAAGCACGCGTTGTCCGATGGCCGTTGACTGGCTTTTCAGTTGAAAGGGGTCGTTGCAGCGGGGACAGACGTAATCGAGAGCCCGGGTACCTGTGGGAGACGACTCAAGCCGCGGCGAATCGCAGTTCACGCAAAATAGATTAGCGGCAGCCCAAGCTTCGGTCGCAACGCGAGCCATCTGCGACCGGCTGTGATACTTCTCAAGGCCCTCGACGGGAAGCGAGAGTTGCACGCGCGGATTAGATCACGGTTATTGCGGAAGATAAATCAATCTAAAGCGGGTCTGCGAAAATCAAATCCACGCAATCCGGAGGCATAGCCGCGAGGATCTCCAGGCAATCGCCTTGATAAATGCGGATGTAATGCTTCGGATCGTTGAAAACCGGCTCCGGCAGTGAGGAGGCCGCCACGCCATTGCCATCAGCAATTTTGTTTTCCACAGGTTTCGACAAGCGAGAGGAACCCATCAATTGTATTAACCAAGTCGGATCGTTGATCAGGCTTCAACCGAAGTCAAGATGCGTGACTACGGAGGCTGCGCCGGTGCCCGTGCCGGGCGGCCCGCCTGGTCGGCTGAGACTAGCGCTGGGCTACGCGATCGAGACGATCGAGAGTGTCGGGGAATTTGCGGACGAGGAGAACCAGGGCGGCGGCCTGGCGATTGGGCTTAGCGCGGCCTTGCTCCCATTTTTCCAGGGTGCGTTCATTGATGCGCAGCTTGCGGGCAAAGACGGCGCGGGAGCAGCGCAGGCGCCGGCGCGTGTCGCGAATCAGCTTCGAGTCAACCGTGGGCAGAGGCGCCGGCTCGATTTTATAGGTGCGCAATGTCAGGCGGCCCTGGCGGTGACGCTTCATGGCGGCCACGCCTTCGATCAATTCGTCGAATAGTTTCCCTTTGGCGGTCAACGTCGGCTCCTTGATTTCGCCCTCACAGTGCGTGCGGCCTCACGGGCGCGCAATTCAGCTTCGATGGCGCGCCGGAGAGCTTTCTTTTCTTCCGGCGTGAGATCGGCGGCCTCGTCTTTGCCGTAGAGGGTCATCAGCCATATCTGCTGGGCGACTTGAAAATAATAGTAAATGATCCGCAGACCGCCCCTGCGTCCCTTGCCGCGCTGCGGATCTTTCCAGCGCAGTTTGCGGAAGCCGCCCGTTCCCGGCATCAAGTCGCCCAGAGTTGGATTCGCGGCGAGATGAGTTTGCAGGGAGCGGTACTCATCCTCGCTGAGGTAATCGAATGCCTTGCGGGTGAACGCCGGGGCTTCGATGAACTCCATGGCGAATGTACGCCTTTGGCGTACATTCATTATGATACGCTGATAGCGTATGGTTGTCAATTGAAAGTTCGAGCCTCGGAGCCGCATAGGGGTTACCACAAATGAAGTACGCCCAGCATTCCCCGTGGCAGGGCCGCAAAGGAGGGTTTAAGCTGATAAGCGAATTTCGGAGCCGATGAATGTCACAGCCCGTGGCGCACGCGAAAGAGAAAGACGATTCCCTCCTCGGCGCGATTGCTACTCTCAAAGCGCCGAAAGTGGATGAATTTCAATTCGTCCGCTATCACATCGAAGGCGCGGTCGCGCGGCTCACTCTCGATCGCCCCGAACACAATCTCCTGAACGAGCGCATGTTGAGCGAAATCGCCGCGGGCATCAATTCCATCGGCGAGCGGCGCGAAATCAAGCTCATCGTCATCGATTCGGCCGCGAAATCTTTCTGCGGCGGCATCGAACTCGGCGAATACACGCAGCGCCGCGTCTTCCAACTTCTCGACGCGTTCCACAACGCCTTCGCTGCGATGATGGACACTTCGAAGCCGGTGCTGGTGGTGATCAACGGCCCGGCGTTCGGCGGCGGCTCGGAACTTGCCGCGCTCGCCGATCTCGTGGTCGCGACGCCGAAAGCGCGCTTCGCGCAGCCGGAAATCAAGCTTGGCGTTTTTCCGCCGCTCTCGGCCGTGATTCTGCCTTACATCCTCGGCCCGAAAGTCGCGCTCGAGCTTGGTGCTCACCGGCGAAGCGATGACCGCCGAGCGCGCCCACGATCTCGGCCTGGTCAATCGCCTCGTGCCGGAGACGCAGCTGCAAAAAACGGTGGACGAGCTAATCTCCAAAGTGACGGCGCAATCCGGCCCGGTGCTGACGATGGCGAAGAAAGCGATTCTGGGCAGCGTCGGCGTGCCGCTCCGCGAAGGCGTCCGCAACTCCATGAAAATTTTCCTCAACGAACTCTCCGATCTGGAAGACTCGCAGGAAGGCCTGCGCGCCCTGGTGGAAAAACGCGCCCCAAAGTGGAAGAATCGATGACCTCGTGTCCCCGCGACGCATTTCCGCACTTTTCGCCTCGAGCTTCGCGGCGTTCTCGCTGACTACTTGGCTGCTGACGAAGACGAATATCGGCGGCGACGCCGCGCGCGACGCGAGCACGCCCGAAGGCGTCGTGCGCATGCAACTCGACGCGCTGGCGCAGAGCGAGCCGCAGATTGCGTACGGACTCTTCTCGCCGCAGTATCGCGCGGAAGTTCCGTTCGCTGCGTTTCAGGAAATCGTCCGGGCGCACGGCGGAATGTTCCGCGCGAAGACGATCGCGATCGAGGACATCGCAAAATCGTATTCGCGCGACGAGATGCGCGTGCGCATCGGTTCGGCGGACGGCGAGCACTACGTCGCGCGCTACTCGACGATTCTGATCGAAGGACGCTGGTGGATCGACGCGATGCGCTGGCGAGTGGACGAAGCGCCGCCCGAGCGCGTTTTCACTCGCGCGATGAACGACGATTCTTGCAAGAAGTTGCAGTGCGGCGGTGCGAAGCGGCGAGCGGGCATTTGACAGCGCGTGCCGCGGCGCTTAGACTGCGATTGAAAATTTGAGCTGGCCGGGGGAACGGGAAGGCCGTGAAATTCGGCCACGGTCCCGCCACTGTGATCGGCCGGCGCTGCGGATGCAAGCCGTCCACTGGCGCGAGTCGCACGAAATGCGCGAGCGAGCCGGGAAGGATCGTCCCGGAAGTCATTGCGGGGCGAGCAGCGCCTGAATTTCCGGAGCCTGCGTGCAGCAAACGCGGCGCGGAAAGGCCGAGAGTCAGGAAACCTACCCCGGCAGTTGCGCCAGTGCCCTTCGCGAGAAAGGGCGCGGCTGGGAAGCCCCATTTTTCTCGTGGGGCTTTTTTATTGAGGCAAAGATTTTGCGACGATTGATGCAAACGCGAAAAATGATCGGCCGCGCGCTGGCTCTCGCTGTGTTGGCGAGCGCGGTGCTGTTTGTTGGCGCGCGCACTACGTCGGCGAGTCCAGCGGCTAGCGACGCCACGCGCGTGGTCGTCGACGAAACTGGGCGGCGCGTGACATTGCCTGCGGAAGTGCACCGCATCGTTTCGCTCGCGCCGAATTTGACCGAGACGATCTACGCCATCGGCGCGGGCGCGCGGCTCGCGGGCGACACGGATTTTTGTGATGTGCCGGACGAGGCGAAATCGAAGCCGCATGTGGGCGCGCCGATCAATCCGAGCCTCGAAGCGATCGTGGCGCTGAAGCCGGATGTCGTGCTGGCATCGGCGTCGATCAATTGGCCGGCGACCGCCGATGCGCTGCTGAAAATGGGCGTGCCGGTTTACACCACCGATCCGCACAGCGTGGACGACATGATCGCGGGGATCGCGCACATCGGCGAAGTGATTGGCGCCGATGCGGCGGCGAATTCTCTCGTCGCCGGATTGCGCGCGCGGCTTGTTGCGCTTGCGGAAAAGCTGGCGGGGCGCACGCCGCGGCGCGTGCTGTTCATCGTCTGGGATGATCCTCTGATTTCGATCGGCAAGCATACTTTCATCGCCGACGCGTTGCGGCTCTCGGGCGGCGTTTCTGTAATTGACGTCGAGCAAAATTGGCCGCACGTGGGAATGGAGCATATCGTTCGGGTTCAGCCTGAGTTTTTGGTTTTCACGGGCGATCACGGCGACGGTGAAGCGTCGAAACTCGACGAGCTGCGCGAGAAGAAGGTGTGGCGCGAACTCGAGGCCGTGAAGGCGGGCCGCGTGGCGTTCATCAGCGGCGAAGTGAACCGGCCCGCGCCGAAATTGATTGACGCCATCGAAGATCTCGCGAGGCAATTGCACCCGGAGGCGTTTGCGAAGTCGGCGGACGCTGGAGGCGCGCGCTGATGCAGCCATTGACGCCGCGGCGAATCCTGGGAATTTGCGCGCTCTTGGGCGTGGTGTTGTTCGTCGCCGTGGTGATCTCGCTGCGGCTGGGCGCTTATCCGATGTCATTTCGCGCGATTCTGACGTCACTGTACGAAAGCGTGATGGGACGTGGAGATCAGATTCCGACCGACTACCAGATGGTGATATTCGGCTTGCGGCTTCCGCGAATCGCATTTGGAATCATCGTCGGCGGAGCGCTGGCGGTTTCGGGCGCGGGATTTCAGGCGCTGCTGCGGAATCCGCTGGCTGATCCGTACGTGCTGGGCGTGTCGAGCGGAGCGGCGCTGGGGGCGATCGTGAGTTTGATTTTTGCGCCGCACGTGCCACTGGCGATGCAGGGCGCCGCGTTTGCGGGGGCCGGCATCACGATTCTGGCGGTTTATTTTCTCGGGCGGCGCGGCGGACAAATCGACAGCTCGACGCTGTTGCTCGCGGGAATTATTTCGGCGTCGTTTCTTTCAGCAATCATCATGTTCCTGATGACCACGCTGAGCGGACGCGATTTGCGCGGCATGGCCTTCTGGCTGATGGGCGATTTGCAGACTCCTCCGCAGTTGCCGCTTGGATTTCTGTTTTTCGTTTCGCTTGCGGCGATCGGAGCGATCTACACGACGGCGTCGGACCTGAATCTGATTCTGACCGGCGAGCAGGAGGCGCGGCACCTGGGCGTAAACGTGGCGCGAGTGAAACTCGTGGTGTATCTGTCAGCGTCGCTGCTGACGGGGCTTGCCGTTTCGGTGAGCGGCGCGATCGGCTACGTGGGATTGCTGGTGCCGCACGTGATGCGGATGTTGTTTGGATCGGATTACCGGATTTTGATTCCCGCGTCGGCGCTGGGCGGGGCGATTGCGATTGTGGCGGCGGATACTTTGGCGCGCACCGTGGCGTCACCGACGGAATTGCCGGTGGGCGCGATGACCGCGATTGTCGGCGCGCCGGTGTTTATTTATTTGCTGCGGCGGAGAGTGGGATGAGCACGCGCGGTGCATCTCTCGAAGGCGCGGGGCGCGGCGGGAACGCGCCGCCGGAATCGAGCGACGTTCGCTTGCATGTCGAGCAGGCGAGTTATGCCTATGCGGTGACGGATCGGGGCGCGCCGAAATTTGCGCTCGGGCCGGTGAGCTTCAAGGCTAGCCGGCACGAAATTATCTCGATCCTCGGGCCGAATGCCAGCGGTAAATCGACGCTGCTGAAATTGCTCGCGGGAGTTTTCAAGCCGATTTCCGGATTCGTGCGCGTGGACAGCTTCGATGCGAGCGAGCTCGAGCCGAAGGCGCGGGCGCAAAAAGTGGCGCTGGTGCAGCAGGAAAGCGCGCTGCTGTTTCCTTTGCGCGTTTGGGAATTCGTTCTGCAGGGACGCTATCCCTACGGGCGGCGGCTGCGATTTGAATCCGAAGAAGATTGCTTGATGGCAGGGAATGCGCTGGCGCAGGTGGGCGCGACGGAATTGCGCGATCGTTGGATGGAGCAGCTCTCGGGCGGCGAGAAACAGCGCGTGATTTTGGCGCGGGCGCTGGCGCAACAGCCGGCGTTGCTGCTGCTCGATGAGCCGACGCAGCATTTGGACATCGGCGGGAAATTGGAATTGCTGCGGCGATTGCGGCGATTGGCGGATGAGAATCGATATACGGTGGTGGTGGTGACGCACGAATTGAATTTGGCGGCGGAATTCTCGGACCGGGTTTTGTTGCTGCATCGCGGGAAGGCCTTGGCTTGCGGGCCGCCGGCGGAGGTTTATCAGAGGGAGATTTTGGAGCCGGTGTTTGATGCGCCTCTCGACGTGGAGATTGCGCCGAGCGGGAGGCCGCGGGTGATGTTGCGGGAAGTGAATGAGGGGCGGTGGGGGCCGAGGCAGTGAGAGGGCGGAATTGCAGGTCGTTTTTTCGCGGAGAAAGAAATTTCAAATTTGAAATTTCAGATTTGAAATGGAAGAGAAAGCGGAAGGCTCTTGCGTATTGGCAATCATGGCAGGAGTTACTTCGGCGGGCGCCGCAAGCGGCGCCCCTACGAAGAGGGAATGTGGGGCGAGTTGAATTTGAAATTTAGAATTTCGAGAGACAGAAACTAGGGCTCTCATTCTGCGGCGTCGCTTGCCGGCTGACATTTTCGGCTTGGAGCGCTGCGCGACTTAACACGAGACTCCGTGCATGGGAAGACGGTGAAAAGCCGTCGCCGCCGCGCGACTGTAAGGCGGGAATTGTTGGGTGCGGACCACTGTTCCGTTGGTTAACTCTCGATCCGCGAGAGTTGGCTGCGGGATGGGAAGGCCGCGCCTGAGATACCGCCGAGCCAGGAGACCGACGGAGCCTCAATCCTGAAAGCGGCCGCGGCGATTTTTTTCGACGCGCGCCGCAACGGGACAACCTTCAACTCCCGCGCGAGAGGGAGAGGAGGAAACCGTGAAAATTCGTTTGCTGTGGATGGCGGCGTTTGCAGTTGTGTGTCTGCTTGTTCCCGGGAAATCGATTCACGCACAATCAACCGAAACTTCCAACGCGAAATTGACCGGTGTGGTGACCGATCCGAGCGGGGCGGTTGTAAGCGGCGCGACGGTCCGCGCGATTCCTATTGGCGGCGCCGGGATTTCTGCGACGAGCGGTGCGGACGGGCGTTTCACACTTTCGCTGAATGCAGGCCGGTATCGAGTCGTGATCGCCGCGGCTTCATTTACGCGCGTCGAGCAAGAATTTTCACTTGCTGCGCGAGAGACGCGGGAATGGAACGTGCGGCTGGCGCTCGAGCGGCTATCGGCGAATGTGGTGGTGAGTGCTACCGCGGAACCTACGCCCGCGACATCGGCGACATTTCCTGTGGACACGATCACGCGCGAGGACATCGCCGAGCGACAGGCCCTGTGGCTCGCGGCGCTGATTGCGAGCGAGCCGGGTGCGGCCCTATCTAAGCTGGGGCCGGGCGGCGGCGTGGCGTCATTTTTTCTCGATGGCGGCGATTCGAATTTTACGAAATTTCTGGTGGATGGCGTGCCGATGAACCAGCCCGGCGGGGCCATCGAGCTGGAGAATTTCGATCTCGAGGGAGTGGACAAAGTCGAAATCGTGCATGGTGCGTCGAGCGCGCTTTTCGGCTCGGATGCTGTCAGCGGCGTGGTGCAGGTGTTGTCGCACCGCGGGACGACTACTACGCCGGAGCTGGTGCTCGAAGGAGATGGCGGGACGTTTGAGACCGGACGTGGGAGCGCGCAATTGAGCGGGCTGGCCGGCAAATTCGATTATTCGGCGACGGCGGGATATCTCGCAACGTCGGGGCAAGGGCCGAATGACTACATGCGCGATCTCGGGCTGGCCGGGAATGCGGGATACAAATTCTCGAACACTAATTTGCTGCGGCTTACGGTGCGTGATTCGACGTTTGATGCGGGCGTGCCGGGGCAGGAGCTTTTATTGCCGCCTAGCCTGGTGGATCACGACAATTTGCATACTTTTACCACCGGATTGACGTGGGATTTTCAGCCGAGCGAACACTGGCACAATCATTTGATCGGCTGGGACACGCGGATTGATCAGGGATTTTTTAATTCGTTCGGAAACGCGTTCAACCTTTTCAATCGCGCGGGTTTCGACGAGCAATCGAGTTATTTGTTTCCGCGCGGCGGCGTCACGCTTGGTTACACCTACGAGGTGGAGAATGGCTCGGAGGGCGGGCCACACTCGCGGCGAAACAATCAGGCCGGCTACATCGAAGCGCGCTATCAATTCGGGCAGCGCGTGACGGTGACGGCTGGCGCGCGGGCCGAGGCGAATGCGAGTTTTGGAACGCGCGTGGTGCCGCGGGCGGGCGTCGCTTATGCGTTGCGGTTCGGGCACGATTTCTGGGGCGCTACGCGGTTGCGGGCTTCTTACGGCGAAGGGATCAAGGAGCCGGATTTCTTTGATTCGTTTTCACAGGACCCTTGCGATCCGGGGAATCCGAATCTTGCGCCGGAACGGAGCAAGACGTTTGATGCGGGGGCGGATCAGGTGCTCGGCTCCGATCGCTTGCGCGTTTCGGTGGATTTCTTTCACAACGATTACTACGACATCGTTAGCTTTGCTTCGTTTCCGCCTACGGCGGCCTGCCCGTTTGGGACGGGGACATTTTTCAATACGGACAAGGCGCGGGCTTACGGGGCAAGGACTTCGTTTGAAGCGAAGCCGGTGCGCTGGCTGCGGTTGACTGGGAATTACACTTATGACGATTCGCTGGTGATTGCTTCGCCGAATTTTTTTGATGCGACGCTTGCGCCCGGAAATCGATTGGCGAAGCGGCCGATGCATTCGGCTTCGCTGGTTGCTAACGCACATTTTCGGCGGATGAATTGGAATTGGGCGGGGTATTACGTGGGGCGGCGGACGGATTCGGATTTCTTGGGGTTTGGGATTACTAGCAATCCGAGTTACGTGCGCTGGGATTTGGGGACGAGTTATGAGTTCACGCGGAAGTTGTCGGCTTTGGCGCGGGTGGAGAATCTGTTTGACAGGAGGTATCAGGAGGCGATTGGTTATCCGGCGTTGGGGTTGAATTACCGGTTGGGGATGAGATTTGTTTGGGGAGGGGAATAGGGAATCACCGCAGAGACGCAGAGAACGCAGAGGCAGGAGTCGAATCGGGTGGATGCTATAATTCTGCGTCTGATATGGCGAAGACTACTGAAGAGGCGGGACGGATTGCACCGGAGGTTTTGGCGCGGTACGAGGCTGTGATTGGGTTGGAGGTACACGCGCAGCTTTTGACGGAGACGAAGGCATTTTGCGCTTGTTCGCGGCGATTTGGCGATGCGCCGAATTCGAATACTTGTCCGGTGTGTTTGGGATTGCCCGGGGCGCTGCCGGTTTTGAATCGCAAGGCGCTGGAATTGGCGATGCGGGCTTCGTTGGCGTTGCATTGTGCGGTGCAGGAACGCTCGCGATTTGCGCGGAAGAATTATTTTTATCCGGATTTGCCGAAGGGCTATCAAATTTCGCAGTATGAATTGCCGCTGGCGACTGAGGGCTGGCTGGAGATCGAGCATGGTGGAGCGACGAAGCGCATCGGAATTACGCGCGTGCATATGGAAGAAGACGCGGCGAAGAATATTCACGAGGGGTTTCCGGAGTCGGATCGTTATAGCTACATTGATTTCAATCGCGGCGGCGTGCCTTTGATTGAGATTGTTTCGGAGCCGGATTTACGGGCGCCAGCGGAAGCGCATGCTTATTTGACGGCGCTGAAACAGATTTTGCTTTATACCGAAGTGAGCGATTGCAATATGGAGGAAGGCTCGCTGCGGTGCGACGCGAACGTGAGCGTGCGGGCGCGCGGGGCGGAAAAATTCGGGACGAAGGTGGAAGTGAAGAATTTGAATTCGTTCCGGTTTTTGCAGCGGGCGCTGGAGCATGAGATTGAGCGGCAGATTTGGGCGATCGAGGCAGGCGGGGTGATTGCGCAGGAGACGCGGCTTTACAATGTGGCGGCAGGGCGGACGGAGTCGATGCGGTCGAAGGAATTTGCGCACGATTACCGCTATTTTCCGGATCCGGATTTGCTGCCGGTGATTGTGGATGCAGCGATGCAGAAGCAGGTGCTCGGGTCGATGCCGGAATTGCCGGAGGCGAAGCGGGGGCGATTCGTTCGTGATTTCGGGATCACGGCGTATGACGCCGGAGTGCTCGCGGCTACCCGGGGGCTGGCGGATTATTTTGAAGGCGTCGTGCGGGCTGGCGCGCCGGGAAAAGCTGCAGCGAATTGGATTTCGACGGAGCTTTTGGGGCGATTGAACGAGAGCGGGAAAGAGATTGCGGATTCGCCCGTGACGCCCGGGGGGCTTGCTGGACTGATCGGCAAAGTGGAAGCGGGAGAGATTACCGGCTCGACGGGGAAGAAAGTATTTGCGCGGATGTTTGAGACTGGAAAGTCCGCAGCTGACGTGATTGCCGCGGAGGGATATTCGCAGATCAGCGATACGGGAGAGATCGAGCGGATTGCGCGCGGGATTGTGGAGAAGAATCCGGAGAACGTGGCGAAGTATCGCGGCGGAAATGAAGGCGTGTTCAAGTTTTTTGTTGGGCAGGTGATGCGGGAGACGCGCGGGCAGGCGAATCCGCAGGCGGTGAATGAAATTCTCAAGCGCATTTTGGGCGAGAGTTAGAGGACGCGTGGCGACACTGGCATCGGGCGATAAGGCGCCGGCATTTCATTTGCATGCCGATGACGGGAGAGAGGTGTCGCTGAAGGAATTCCACGGGCGGAATGTGGTGTTTTATTTTTTCCCGAAGGCATTGACGCCCGGTTGAACGAATGAAGCGACCGAGTTTCGGGACGCGATGAAGAAATTCGAGAAGATCGACGCGGCGATCGTCGGGTGCAGCGCGGATTGCGTGGAGACGCAGGCGAAATTCAAGGCGCGGCACAAATTGAATTTTACTTTGCTGGCGGATCCGGATTTCAAGGCGATTGAGGCTTATGGGGCGCGGCGGATGAAACAGTTTTTGGGGAAATCGTTTCTGGGGATCGTGCGGATGACTTTTTGGATTGGAGCGGACGGGCACATCCGGCGGATTTGGGACAATGTTTCGATCAAGGGGCACGCGGCGGATGTTTTGAAGGCGATCGAAGAAGCCTGAGCGGGGTTCATGCAGGGAATCGTATCGCTACTGGATGGCGAGGCGCGGGAAAGAATTGAGCAGTTGTGGGAGGAGTTGCGGCGGGATTTTGGGGTTCGCGGGATTCACGCTAAGAGATTTCCTCATTTTTCCTACCATGTGGCGGACGAGTACGACCTGGGGCGGTTGCGGCCGGGACTGGAACAGCTCTCGGGCGCGATTCGGGGCTTTTCTGCGCAGACTAGCGGGATTGGGATTTTTACGCGCAAGGAGCCGGTGATTTACCTGCCTGTGGTGCGATCTCCTGAAATGCAGAAAATTCACGGTGACGTTTCGGAGCTGGCGTTGCCTTTGGCTTCCGGCGTGAATGAATTTTATGGGGCGGAGATTTGGATTCCGCACATCACTATTGCTGAGGGAGATGTGGATATTTTGGTTTTGCCGGAGATTGTGCGGAGATTTGGGGAGAGGAATTTCCGGTGGGAGTTGACGGTGACGAATTTGGCGGTGATACGGGCTGTGGAGGACGTGCAGGAGATTTGTTTTCGGTGTGGGTTCGGCGGGTGAGAGAAAAGGCAGAGGCAAGAGGGCCGAACTGCGGGAGGGTCTGAAGACCCTCCCCTACAAAACCGCCGAAAATCCCTCCTCGGTTGCTTCGATTTGGGCGTTGTCGATTAGGCGGGTTTTGCCTATGAAGGCTGCTAGCAGGGCCAGGCAGGTTTTGCGGAGGCGGAGGACGGGTTCGAAGGTGTCGGCGTCTACGATTTCGGCGTAGTCCAGCGCGGCGTTGGGCTCGTTGTTGAAGACTTGGCGCATGGTTTCTTGTAGGCGTACTGCTTCAATTTGTCCTGCTTCGATTTCTTTTTTTGCGGTGCTTAATGCGCGATAGAGGACTGTGGCGGCGCGGCGGGCGTCTCCATCTGAAATAGGCGTTGCGCGAGGACATGGCCAAGCCGTCGGGTTCGCGGATTATCGGGCAGGTGATGATCTGCGCGTCTAGATTCAGGTCGCTCGCCATTTGACGGATGATACGGACTTGTTGGGCATCTTTGCGGCCGAAATAGACGCGCTGCGGTTGGACGATTTCGAAAAGCTTCAAGACTACCGTGGCGACGCCGCGAAAATGGCCGGGGCGCGAGCGGCCTTCGAGGCGATCGCTCAGGCCTTCGACGCTGACTGACGTGCGGAAGCCGCCTGGATACATCTCGCTCGCTTCGGGAGCGAAGAGATAGTTCACGCCAAGATTTTCAAGAGTGACGGAGTCTTGCTCGAAAGTGCGTGGATACTTCTGCAAGTCTTCGCCGGGGCCGAATTGCATCGGATTCACGAAAATCGAGGCTACGACCGGGGAACAATCTTGCTTCGCGGCGCGGACCAGAGAGACATGGCCTTCGTGAAGCGCGCCCATGGTGGGGACCAGGCCTAAGACGTGTTCTTTGGCGCGGGCGTCGTGCGCGATTTGCTTCATCCATTCGATGGTGCGGATTATTTCCATGTGAGGGCGATGAGTGGGTCGCGTCGTTGAGGTCAGTTATTAAGAAAATGCAGATCCCTCGCGTCGCTCGGGATGACACCGAGAGGACTTTTTTCCGCAAACTGTAACGCCGTGCGAAAGTCGCGCGAACGGCGGCACGACTGAAGTCGTGCCCTGACAAACCGTGGATCCCAATTGCTCATGCGGAGGCCTTTGCGGTGCGCTCGCGGAAGAAATAGATCATGTCGGTGCCTTGGGCTTTGGCGCCGAGTTGGCGGAGCATGGTGGCGATTTGGCCGCGGTGATAGGTGCCGTGATTCGCCAGATGCTGCAGCATTTGCCAGCCGGGTTGAGTTTGCGGAGCGCCTTGAGTGGTCTTGAACTCGTAGACGCGGGCGAGATCAGCTTCGGTTAGGGAGGCGATGAAATCGTTCATGTCGCGTTCGACGTCCTCCCAGCGGGCGCGGACAGCGGCGAGATCGGGGTAATCCGCAGCAGAGGGCAGGGCTGAGTGCGAGCGGCCATGGAAGCGCTCGAGCCAGAGCCATTCGGCGCCGAGGGTGTGCACGAGCGTGTCGCGGACGGATTTGAAGCTGGAGCCGAGATCGCGCGTGAATTGCTCGTTGTTGAGCGCGGCGCAGGAGTCGAGTGCGCGATGGTTGGCCCAGGAATTGTATTCGAAGAGGGTGCGGATGTCGTCGGCGTTCATGGAAACCTCCGTTTAATTCGCGGGCGCGGCCGGCATGCGCTTCGTGCAGGGCGCGGCGCAGCTATTGTGGACGCTTAGATCCTTAGGGCCCCGAAATGCGCGGGGCCCTCAGGATGACAATGGTATCTATGCGCGGCGCGCGTACGGATTCTATGCTATCCGACGCGCTGGCGCGCTAGAAAGCGGCTGCGGGCTTCGGCCGAAAGATGGTAGGACTCTTCGTCGGACGGGAAACGGCCGCTGTGAACGTCGTCGCAGAATTCCGTTGCGGCGCGGGCGATGATTTCGCCGAGGTTCGCGTAACGGCGCGCGAACTTGGGCGTGTGGCCATTGGTTAGCCCGAGCATGTCGTTGATCACGAGGACTTGGCCGTCGCAGTCGGGTCCGGCGCCGATGCCGATGGTCGGGATGCTCAACTCGGCGGTGATTCGGGCGGCGACTTCGCGCGGGAGCGATTCTAGAACGATCGAGAAAGCGCCGGCGGATTCTACGGCGCGAGCGTCGCGCAGGACTTGCTGCGCGGCTTCTTCGCTGCGGCCTTGCACTTTGAAGCCGCCGAGGGCGTTGACGGATTGCGGGGTCAAGCCGACATGGCCCATCACCGGGATTTCCGCTTCGACGAGGCGCGCGATCAGCTCGATACGGCGCTCGCCGCCTTCGACTTTCACTGCTTCTGCGCCGCCTTCTTTGACGAAGCGCAATGCGGTGCGGACGGAGTCTTCGATAGAAGCGTGATAGCTGCCGTAGGGCATGTCGGCTACGACCAGCGCGTGCTTTGTGCCGCGGCGGACGGCTTTCACGTGATGCAGCATTTCGTCCACGGTGACGGGCAGAGTGCTGTCGTAGCCGAGGACGACCATGCCTAGGAATCGCCAACCAGCAGGATGTCCACACCGGCGTCATCGAGAAGGCGGGCGGTGGGGAAATCGTAGGCGGTGAGGCACGTGATTTTGCTCGTGGATGCGGTGGAATCAGAAGTACTGCGGGACTTGCGGGATGCGATGTCGGGCACGGTGATTTTGCCGTTGCCCGCACGGGGTGCTGCGCTCATGCAAACCTCCGGTGCCGCTCCGTGTGGTCAGGATGCAGCCCTGTGGACACAGTTTAGCAGAATGGGGCGGTGGGAGCCAAGAGAGTGTGGTTGGTGGCGACGTTTGCATCGGGGGCGGCTGAATTAGGGGCCGAACGGCGGGAGGGTCTGAAGACCCTCCCCAACGAGAGACAGATTAAGTCGTTGCGACTGGAGTGGGGACTTGGGGTTCTACGCCCTTCCAGCCTACTGGGCGGCCGCGTACGGCTTCTCGCAGGGCGCGGAATAGGACTACGTACATCATTTGGCGGTAGTAGAAGCGCTGGATCAGGAGCGGGGCTAGCAGCGTCCAGTCTTCGTGTTTTTCCGAGGCGAAGGCGATCACGCAGGTCAACAGGTCGATGAACATGAAAATGGCGAAGAAGATTAGCGAGCGCTCGACGTCCTGCGCGGTCCAGAGCTGCGGCAGGCGGGTGAAATGAAATTGCGCGAGGCCCCAGAGCACCAGCGAAACTAGGAAGAGCAAGTCGAGCACCGGCGAGACCAGCGGGAGAAGAATCTGGAATAGGAATATATTCGGCAGCGCGATCAGGCCGAGCGAGCCGTATTTTTTTCGTCCGAGCGTGTCGCGATGCTTCCAGACCGCTTGAATCGTGCCGAAGGTCCAGCGGAACCGCTGGCGGATCAGCGCTTCGACGGTTTCAGGGACTTCGGTGTGGCCGATAGCGTCTTCGTCGTAGACGATTTTCCAGCCGCTGCGGCGGATGGTGATCGTGAGATCGGTGTCTTCGGCTACCGTATCGCGCGAAAATCCTTCGCAACTGCGCATGAGATCGGCGCGCCAGGCTCCCACTGCGCCCGGAACTACGGGAATGCAATTCAGGAGATCGAAGGCGCGCTTTTCGAGATTTTGGCTGGTGATGTATTCGAGGGCCTGCCAGCGCGTCAGCCAGCGATTGCGATTCATCACTTTCACGTTTCCGGCGACGGCGCCGACGCGAGCGTCGGCGAAATTGCGGACGAGCTTGGTGATGGCGTCGGGATCGACGATGGTGTCGGCATCAATGGTGACGATGATTTCGCCGGACGCGGTGGCAAGACCGTGATTGAGCGCCGCGGGCTTGCCGCGATTCGGCTGGGAGATCAGTTTGACGCGCGGGTCGCCGTCGAATTCCTCGCGGACGAGTTCGCCGGTGCGGTCGATCGAACCGTCGTCAATCACGAGAATCTCGAGCTTCGGATAAGTGGAAGCGAGCGCCGCGCGAACTGTGGCGCCGATGACCGCCTCTTCGTTATAGGCGGGAATTAAAACGCTCACGGGCGGCTGATATTCCGGATGATCGCCCGGCGCGGGCCGCGCCTTCTCGACGAGCGCGAGCAGCCCGATAATTAGCGCCCGGCCGCTGACCAGCAAAATTCCCGCGACGAAAATGAAAGTGATGCCGAGCCGGAACCAGTGCGCCAACTCGAAAATGAACCAGTCGCTGCGCGCCCATAGCCACTCTTTGTGGCTGAGCGGCAGCATGACTTCGCCGCGCGTCTCACCCAGCAGATCGGACACGGCGACGAATTGAAATCCCTTGGCCCTCATGCGATCGATCACCTCCGGCAACGCCGCGACGGTCTGGCTGCGGTCGCCGCCGCCATCGTGCATGAGGATGATGTTTCCGCCGTTGTCTTCAATTGTTGCTGCGATTGATCGAGGACGCGCTGGACGATGGTGGCCGCGGGCGGAGGCGCCTGGCCATTGCCTTCGCCCCAATCGTGCGGATCGATCTGCGCGCCGATGATCATGTAGCCCATGGATTGCGGAATCGGCAGATAGGAAATTTCGCTGGCGGTTTCGGGCTGATGATCGATTCCGTAAGGAGGGCGGAACAGGATCGTCTTCACGCCGAGAATCGATTCGAAAAGCCGCTCGGTGAGATTGAGCTCGATTTGAATCTGGGTCTTGGAAATCTCTTCGATATCGGGATGCGTGTAGCTGTGATTGCCGATCTCGTGGCCCTCGTCGAATTCGCGGCGAATCAGATCGGGCGCATTGTCGGCATTCGTGCCGATGGCAAAAAAAGTCGCGGGAACGTGCTTTTGCTTCAAGACGTCGAGAATGCGGGGCGTCCACTCCTGATCGGGGCCGTCATCAAAAGTGAGAGCGACTTTGTATGGCGCCGCGCCCATCTGCTGGATGCGCCAGGACATCGGATAGCTTTCGAAGCTCTCATCATCGAACGCGTCGGATTCAGCGTCGTAATCGAAGCTGCGCTTGCCGCTGACCGGCGTAGCGGAAATTTTCCAGATGTCGCCGCGGCCTTCGAGAATCAAATCGTAGCCGGGCGGGATTTCGGTCGATTTTGTTGCGATCGGCCGCCGTGGGATGCGTGGCGTCCCAAATGAACCAGAGCGAAGGATCTTCCGAGCCGAGGCGCCAGACGACCGTGCCGCGGACACCCAGGGCTTCTGCGCTGCGCAACTCGTTGTAGGCGGTGACGGCGTCGAGCATCCAGACGTTGTGCACGACGTTGTTTTCATCTTCGTAGGAATAGTGCGGATTGAGCGAAGCGGGATCGAAGACCACGTCTGCTTCGGACTCGACGGCCTGCACCACGGCGGCTTGAAAGGTCATGGCCGTGCCCGATGGGTGCGGCGCGGCTTTGGTTTTTTCCGGCCAGTCGTAGGCGTAATTGGCGATGCCCATGACCAATTTTTCGGCGGGGACCAGCGCGAGAATTTTATTCAGGTTGGTCAGATACCAATCCTGCGCGGCGATGGGACCGGCCGGCGAAGTGAGCCAGTGCTGATCGTAGTTCATCAGGATGATCGCGTCGGCAGCTTGTCCGATGCCTTTATAGTCGTAGGCCCAATCCGCGGCGGGCAGCGCGACCATCAATTTCAGATTTTGCGCGTGATACGCGGCGGCGAGTTCCTGGACGAATTTGCGGAAATCGTCCTGGCTCTTGTCGGGCACTTGCTCGAAGTCCAGCGCGACGCCGGTGAAATGCTGGGTGAGATCGTATTGCACCAGCGCGTCGATGAGCTTGCGGCGCGCGGCCGGATTGGCGAGAAGCGCGGCCATTTCATTGATGTGCCAGATCGTGCCGTCCGAATTTTGCAGCAGCGGCATGATCGGCAGCTCGACGCCGGTGGCGCGCATCCAGTTGCCGATTTTGGGATCGAGATCGACATCGAGGCGCCCATCCGGCGAGATGGACA
Source organism: uncultured Acidobacteriota bacterium (assembly GCA_963841235.1). Taxonomy (GTDB): domain Bacteria; phylum Acidobacteriota; class Terriglobia; order Acidiferrales; family UBA7541; genus Palsa-147. The sequence continues at coordinate 102,475 of CAWJBU010000014.1, forward strand.
TCAGGCCTTCGGGAATGAGCAAGTCGATTTCTTTGTAGTGAGCCTGCAGCGAAGCGAATCCGGTGGGATCGCCGTTCTCGTAAAATGCAGCGCGCAGCGGGTCATAATGGTCGGGCTGCTTGCCGAGGCCGCGACACGCTTGTTGCGGCCTTGCCGCACGGGCGTGACTTTGGCGGGCTTGGCCTGGCGGATCGCGTGGCGAATCGGATGCCGATCAGGAAGAAGCGAAGCGCCGAGATCGGGATTGCGGAAAATATCAATGATGAAGACGATCAGGACGAAAGCGAACAGCGCGCCGGCAATTTCCATGACTCGGCGCGTACGTCGCCAACGGCGGCGTTCTTCATCATAGAAAATTGGCTTGCCATTACCCATGGAGACAATCCAAGCTAGCCGTCCCGAAATTACGTGTCAATGACGACATCCAGTAAGATGCGCGCAAGTGTTGCGCTGGCCGTGGGCGCTGGGCTCGCTCTGCGGCTGTACCTCATCCATCGCTTTCCGATGAACGCAGCGGGAGATTCGGAGATTTACCTGGAACTGGCGCGCAACTGGCTGGACCACGGCGTGTATGGCATGTCGGTGAATGGCCAACTCACGCCCGTGGATTTGCGCTCTCCTGGCTATCCGGCGTTCCTGGCAGCAGTTTACGCTACGCTCGGGCGTTCGCGCTACGTCGTGTTGCTGGCGCAGGCTTTGGTGGATCTGGCCACGTGCGGAGTGGTGGCGATGCTGGCGGCGCGCGTGGCGCCTGCGGGGATGCAGCGGCGAGCGGCGGTGGCTGGGTTGTGGCTGGCGGCGCTTTGTCCTTTCATGGCGAATTACAGCACGGGTATTTTGGCGAGGTGCTGGCCACTTTTTTTACGGCGCTGGCGCTGGCGGTGTTTGCGGGTGGATTGAATGAGGATCCGGTGTCGGGGCGGGGGGCGATTCGGTTCCTTGCTGCATAGTCCGTGGTTTCTTGGCGGGTTAGTGGTGGGATTTGGGACGCTCGTGCGGCCCGAGGCGCCGCTTTTGCTTGTCGCGGCGGGGTTGGTGCTGTTGGTGCGTTGGCGGCGGCGTGCGGATTGGTTGAAATTGATTCGCGCTGGGGCGCTGATGTTTGTCGGGATGATTTTGCCGCTGGCGCCCTGGGCGGCGCGGAATTGGCGCGTTCTGGGGGACGTGCAATTTCTCGCGCCGCGCTATTCGCAATTGCCCGGCGAATTGGTGCCCAACGGATTTTACTCGTGGACGAATACTTGGATGTGGCGATTCCGCGATGTTTATTTGGTGCCGTGGAAGCTGGAGGACGAGGAGATTCACATCGAGGATATTCCCGCTTACGCGTTCGATTCGGAGGAGGAACGCCAGCGGATCTCGGATGTGCTCGACGAATACAACGATTCGCTAACGATTTCGGCTGATGAGATCGCGAGTTCGGCGAAATCGCGCGCGAGCGGACGGCGCGGCATCCGCTGCGCACGTATTTTACGGTGCCGCTGAAACGCGCGTTCACGCTTTGGTTTACGCCGCGCATCGAGCTGTTGCCATTTTCCGGGCAACTTTGGCCGATTCGCGCGGCTTGGGAGGAAGATCCGGTGGATTTCACCGTGACCGTTGAATTCGCGGCTCTGGGAATTCTTTTGGCGGCGCGGCGATTTACGGTGCGTGGCTCGCGCGCGGCTCGCCGGTAATGCCGCTGCTGGTGGCTTTCTGCGTCGTGCGAACGCTATATCTCGTGCACATAGAGACGCCGGAGCCGCGCTACGTAATCGAATGTTTCCCGGCAGTTCTGGCGCTCGCGGCGCAGATTTTTGTCGGCCGGGGAAGCGGACTGCAATGAGGATCTGAAATGGCTTGGCCGCGGTAGATCCGCACAAAAACGCCGGCAAGCTGCCGGCGCTACGAAGACTCGATTCTTCGCAAGATGCCGAGGACTAGCGCTCTTCTACCGGCTCGGGGTGGATTGTCACGCGGAAAATTTGCGGGAATTTTTCCTTCACGCGATCTTCGAGCGCGGCAGTTACGTCGTGAACCTCAGTGACTGGCAAATTGCCGGGCATGGCGCAATGGCAGGAAACTAGAATTTTGTGATCCACGCTGCGGACATGTACTTCGTGGCAGTCCGCCATCTCGTTATATTCCGATTGCAGCGTTCCCAAAAATTGCTGCACGGACCGGCCCAGGTCGCGCATTTCTTCGGCGCCGGCGATCAGCGCGCCAAGAGGCTCGATATGAATATTGATCATTGCATGGGGATCGGTGGCGCGGCGAATATCATCTTCGAGTTCGGTGGCGTTCCTGTGCGCGTCCTTTAGGCTGGCCTTCTCATCGACTTCCAGATGCAGCTCGATGAAAAGATGCCCATCGAACATGTGCGCTGAAAGCTCGTGCACCGGCAATCCATGTTTCTGCGCGACCGCGCGAATGGTGTCGAATAAATTTTCGCCTGTAGGCGCGCGCGGCTCGAGATGCACGACCACATCCGAAGGCACCACTTCGCTGATGCGCTTTTCTACTGCGTCGCTGATCGTGTGAGCCTGCTCGAGGCTGGCCGTTCGCGGCACGCTGATGGTCACGTCCACAAAATGCCGCTGCCCGGCGCGCCGCACGCGCACGCGATCCGTGCTCAACACGCCATCCACTCCCGCCACCGCCTCCTGAATCCGCTCGCGCAATCCGGAGGCGCGACGTCCATCAGCGCGTCCAGCGTCTGCTTTCCCAATCTGCCACCAATCCAAATGATTACTCCGGCAACCGCAAGCGCGGCGATTGCGTCCGTATAAGCGAGCCAGGGAATGCCATATTTTTGCCCAAGCCAGGCGGCGGAAATGCCGATAAGGACTACGAAGGTGCTCCACACATCGGTTGAAAAATGCAGGGCATCCGCTTCCAGCGCCTCACTGGGATATTTGCGTGCCACTCGCGTGAGCGCGCGCGAACGCGCCACATCGATTCCCATCGCGGGCAGAAGAACCACGATTGCCGTGATGCTGGGATGAAGATGAGTTTCGTGCCGGAACAGCCGCCGCAGCGCCTCACAAATAATGTAAAGCGCGGTGATCAGCAGCAAGCCGGTCTCGACGAAGGCCGAGAAGCTCTCGACTTTGCCGTGGCCGTAAAGATGATCGGCGTCTGCTGGCTTATCCGCGACACGCACCGAAAGATAAGTGATCACCGCCGCGACCAAATCGAGCACCGAGTGCATCAATTCAGAGAGGATGCCCAAGCTGCCGGTGGCAATGGCGAGAAAAGCTTTGAGGGACACCAATATCACGGCCGAGCCGACCGAACTGATCGCGGCCAGCTTCTTTTCTCGAATCGCCTTGTTCTTCGGTGGTCATGCACAGGGCTCACGGGATTATACGCTGGCGTGAGTTTTGCGGGGCACACTCACTGCTTTACACTGAAGTGATCGAATCATGAGCGTGCAACGCACAATCCAGCGTCCGTTCGCGATGCGCCGACACGCAGACAATCGCAAACGCATCATTTGGGCGTTTGTGCTGGCGGCGCGATTTTGCTTCTTGCCTACTCGCTGTGGATCGAGCCTTTCCGCATCGAGGTGGTGCACACTTCGATTCAAGGAAATGTCGCGACGCCGCTACGAATCGCGCAACTCAGCGATCTGCACACGCACGGCATCGGGGTGCGCGAGCGGCGCATGCTCGATATTCTCGATGATGAAAAGCCTGACGTGATCGTGATCACTGGGGATTCGCTTGGCGGATACGGCGGAACTTTCGCGAAGTTGGCAAGTTTTGCAGCAAATGCACGCTCCGCTCGGCGTCTGGGTGGTGCGCGGAAATTACGAGAATTGGAAGCAGATGCAGCACGAACATTCTTTTTACGCCAATGCCGGAGCGCATTTGCTGCTGAATTCCGGCACTCTGCTGCGCAATGATGTCTGGCTGGGCGGCGTCGACGATCCTTACACCGGAAAAGCGAGCCTCGAGGGCGCGCTCACCGGCGCTCCGCCGGGAATTTACACGATTCTGCTGTTTCACTCGCCCGCTTATTTCGATCGCGTCGCGGGGAAAGTGGATCTCTGCCTCGCCGGCCACACGCACGGCGGTCAGGTGCGCCCGCCATTTTTCCCGCCGCTATTTTTGCCGAAAGGTTGCTGGCCCTACGTGGCTGGATGGTATGACGCGGCGGGAACAAAATCGAAGATGTACGTGAATCGCGGGATGGGCACATCGATGCTTCCGATCCGATTCAACAGCCGGCCGGAAGTGACAATACTCACAGTCGAGCCGGAGACGAAACCGCCCGCTAATTGAAAGGCGGTTCGGTGACCAGAGGCAAGCGCCGCGGCTCGCCGTGGAATCCGCGCACTTCGCCTTCCTCCAGAAGCATGCGAAGGCGCCACAATCGAACTCGGAATCCCGGCCTGCGCCGATCCAAAAGCGCCGAGCGCCGTCCCGGCAAATCCTTCCGCCGGATTTTCCAGATAATCGAAAACCGCTCCGTCGTTGCCGACTCCCGCGAGATTCCGGATCGAGCGCAGATTCAATCCATTCAACAATCCGCCGCGCACCAATTCCTCGTGCCCGTCTGAGACGTACACGCGATACAGCAAGAGCGGCAATCTTTCGCCGCTCGAAATTCCGGCCGCCAGCCCTCCCATCGTCTCGTTGAAATCTTCCTGACGCACCGAAGAAATCGCCGGATTATCCATGCGCCGCACTTCGATGCACCATTCGTGTCCGTCATCTTTGCAGAGCGATAGGAATTTCTTCTTCAAATCCGCAGGACTCTGCGCCGCATTCGATTCGAAAATTAGATTGCTGGGCAACGGATGCGTATCCGAAAGCAGCGCCGAGCGCGCGTGGCCATTCGAACCATACGATTCCGGCCCGGGACGCCGCGACATCAGCAAATCTTTCAGGATCCCGTTATCGACGATCGAAACGCGCTGCGCGCGCACGCCTTCATCATCCACGTCGTAGCCGCCGATCACCGGCTTGCCTTGATATGCGCCGAGCGACGGATCATCCACCAGCGAAACGCCATTGGGCAGCACTCGCGTGCCCACGCGGCCGGTCCATTCGCTGCGCCCGCCCAGCCCCTGCATCATTTCGTCGAAGCGAGGCAACATCGAGAGCGGCCCGCGCGCGCCGGATAACGACGGCGGCAAAATCTGCGCGAGCAGAGAGCCAGCTGCAGGCGCATCGAAGAGCATCGGCCCGGTGTAATCGGGCACGAGCGGGCTCGATCGCAGCGCCACCAGCTCTCCCGCCGCAGCCGCGAGCGATTTGCTGGCCTCATCCGCGGAAGGCAAATCCGCGGGATTCGCCACATACTTCGCGTAATAATTCTGCACTTCCATGCCGTCGTCAGCGAGCGCGTCCATTCCGCCTTCAATGGCCGCGAGACTCCGCGAGACGCGAATCTGCGTGCCTTCGCTGGTGAGCAAGTAATAGGTGGTGTAAATCAGGTAGTAGGTGACGCGCGAATCTTTCAATTCCGGATTGCCGCGCACCGCTTTCGACGCGGTGCGCGCTTCATCTTCCCAATTTCGCGAGGTCCAATCCGGCTCGATGCGCGGCTCGACCTGCACGACCGGCGCAGTCTTCGAAAAATCGTCGATCTCGGGCGGCTTGGTCAAGCTGCGCAGAAAGGCGCGCTTCAACGACATCTGCGTGAGAGCTTCCTTGTAAGCCTGATCGGTCGAGAGCCAAAGATCCTGGCGCAGCGAGTTGTAGTCGCGATCGATGCCCACTTGTCCGGCCGAGCCGAGGAATCCGCGAAAGGCTTCATCGCTCACGAAATTCGAGCTGTCGAGGTGATAGTCGCCGACGCGAATGGTGGCGAGCATGAAACGGCTGCGCGTCTTGGTGGAGGAAAGCAGCGCGCCGAAGGAAGTCGTGATCGTTCGCGCGTCGATATCCAGGAGCTGATATTGAATGTGGAAAGGCTTCTCCGCGCCGGAATGCTCAGGCGCGACTGTGAGCGCGCCATTTCATCGTGCAGCGCGCGCAAAGTCTGATCGTTATCGCTCTGGCGCCGGCGGGCGCAGGTTTTGCGTGGTGCGCCGGTGACTTGGCAGCGCCCGGCATTCGCACCGCCGCTGCGGCGGATGCAGGAACCGCGAGACCGGCGCAGGCGAGCAACAACGCACTCGAAGCTCGGATTCGGCGGCGCATCATTCTCAGTCATTTCCTTTCGCTTCGGGGTCGTGCGCCGGCGGCGGCAGGATCGGAGGCTTGTCCGTGGAAGTTTCCTTCTTCTGTACTTCCAGTTCGGAAATCAGAATCGCGGGAGCCGCGGCCGCCACCGGAACGGAGCCTGATTCCGCGCCGCAGTAGCCATTGAAAATTTCCTGCGTGTCGCCGGTGGCCACGATTTTCGTCAGCGAGGCGAGCGGCGTTCCTACGATATCCACGCCGCGCACCAATTGATCCGGCTTCCCGTCCGGGAAAACTTTGTAAACCACCAGCGGCAAAACCTGAAAAGCCTGCGGCTGCCCGCGGCCGGTGAATGTGAATCCGCCGGCGATGTCGTCGATCAGCAGGCCGTAGGGCTTATTCTGCTACTTGATGAATTCGATGAGCTTGCTTCCGCAACTCCGCGTTGGTGACCGTTTTCGTGCTGGTGACAATCGTATTGCCCATGCGCGCGATCGGCTGATAGCCAAGCTGGCGGCGGCCGTGCCCGTTCGAATGCGGCACGTCCACGAGCGGCGAGCGGCCCATCATGAAAAGTTTTCAGCACGCCATTGTCGACCAGATGGACGTTCTGCGACGGGACTCCCTCATCGTCATACGGATAGTAGCCGAGCAGCATCTGGCCGTTCAGCCGCTGCTCCGTGGGATCATCCTTGACGGAAATAAAATCAGGCAAAATCTGCTCGCCGATTTTCTTCGTGAAAGTTTGCCCTTCGGAGATATCTTTTTGCCGGAATCCCTCGAGGCGATGGCCCAGAACTTCGTGAAAGAAAACCGCCGTGGCCCGGCCGGTAAGCATAGCCGGCCCGGCATAAGGATCGACGAGCGGCGCGCGATCGAGAGCTTCGAGTTCCGCGATCAGCACTTGATCTTCTCGAACACGGCCTTATCGTCCGGCGCTTCCTTCGGATCGATCCAATCGAAATTCGCGAAGCGATTGATGTCCATGCCGTCCGGCGCCTTGCTCTGCACGAAAAGCTCGAGGCGGTAGTGGAACTGCCCGAAAGCCAGTTCGGTCCCTTCGCTATTGAATTGATATTGATTGGCGGCCTGCGCCGTAAAGGTGGCGATGGAATTCAGCACGTCGGGCGACGTGCTGAACGCCGCGGTATATTTTCGCAGCTTCTCTTCCCACGGTTTGCGGTCCACTTGAATTTCCGCGCGCGGGCCGATATACGTGTGCGGCGTCTCGTGCGAGAAATCGGGCGCGTTGCCCTCGGCGGTTTGCACCTGCACTTGCTGGCTGGTCTGAATCTTGATGAGCGCCTGCGCGGAGGCGCGATACTGGCGGTCGGTTTCGCTCCAGATTTCGCGCCGCAAGACGGCGAGATCGTCATCGAGCGTCGCGGTTGTTCCGGGGCTGGTCCAATTGGGCGCGCGATCGCCGATCTTGTGAGTGCTGTCGAGCTCATAGGATCCCACGCGCGATTGCACTTCGAGCCAGCGGCCGCGGGCGTCGTCGCTCGAGAGCAGCGCGCCATTTGAGCCGGAGACGGTAACAACTTCGCGATCGGAAACCGTATAGCTGAAAAAATAATCGGCAGGCTCGGCCTTGCCCAGCGTGGTGATCGAGCGATCCAGCTCCGCCTTCATAGCCGCGAGCACCGGAGGGACCGGCGCGGGCGAGCTTCGCGAAGTGCCGCCGAGGCAAAAAATCCGGCCGTCATAGCTGTTATTGCGGCCAGTCGTTTTGAGAGATTTTGCGTTGCAACTGTCTCAGTTGTTTTCATCATGTTGAGTCGAAACTATAAGTGTAAGGCACGCGCCGCGCTTTTCCCAAACTCATCGGCGCCGCGGGTTGACGCATAAGATGAAATTGGAAGACCTAGTTCGACGGCTTCTCTTCGGCCGGCCGGGCAAAAATCGCGGGATCCGGATTGGTATTGATCTTGACATCCGACACGGTGGTATCCGTGAATTTCTGGCCATCATGATCCACTTGATTGCGGTACGGATATTGCAAGCCCTCGACCGCCCGGAAATCGCTCCAATGCTGATCGGTCTGCGTGTCGCCCTGCGGCGTGATGGCGCGGAAATGCGCGCCGATCAGCAAATGCGTCGCGGCATCGAAATACAGTCTCACGGGACCGCTCGGCCCGGCCCACTGCACGGCGCTGGTCTTTTTTCCGTCGAAGTCTTCATCGTCGAGATATTGCGCCTCGATTTTTCCGTCGAGCGCTTGCTGATATAAGCCCCAGCCGCCCGTCAGTGCGATGCCGCGCGAGAATTCCGGAATGAAATCCGGCGGCAGGTCGATCAATCCCTGCGGCGCGAGAATCCAGCCAGCCTTGCCATCGAATCCCTGCGAAATCGTTCCGACCGGAAGCTCCGCATCGTTGCGGAGATGATCGGGAAACACGATCGTTAGCTTCATTGTGAGATCCATCGGGCCATTTTGCGTGGTGGCTTGGCCCGAAACGCGAACTTCGAGGCTCTTCACCGTTTTGAGAGCGTCGCCTCCGGAAGCCTTCGCCGCTGCAAGGACGATGGACTTTCCTTTCGCGAGCGTTTCCGGCGTTGGCGGGGGCGCCGGTTTGGCCGGGGCAGCGGGCTGCGGTGCAGTTGCAGGCTGGGCAGGCGCGGCCGGATTTTGAGGCGTCAGCGATGGCGCGGGAGTCTTCGGCTGAATTTGCGCGGCGAGCGGCGTGGCGATAAGAAACAGCGCGGCAGCCATCCACAACGCAGCGAATCCGGACCAATGCGCGCGCCTGGCACTGTGCTCTTTCATTCGATTCCTCCGCTGATGGGCCGCAGTTTACTTGGATGGCATGCAGCGCAGCAGAGTTTCATCATATCTCGAAAGAGGCGGAACGCTGAGATTCCCTCGAGGGACTCGGGACAAGCTCTTCCGCATGCGGGCTCAGGATGACAGCAACGAGACTTTGTTCCGGAATTTGTGAAGACCTGGGGATTCTCAGCCGGCCGGCGCAATGGGCGCGAGCGGTTGACGCGGCGCTGAGATGCCTATAGCATCCCGGTAAGGGAGTGCCCAACGATGCTTCGTCATTCCTACGCTGAGCTTGAATCCGTCCGCTTGCACTACGCCGCTGAGGGTCCCGAGGACGGAGATTTGATCCTCTTCGCGCACGGCTTTCCCGAATTTTGGTACGCGTGGAAGAAGCAGCTCGCCGAATTCGGGCGCTCGCGCCTGGCCGTCGCTCCCGATCTTCGCGGCTACAATTTGTCGTCGAAGCCGGGGTCAGTGGAGGATTACGAACTGCGCCACTTGGTGGAGGACATTCGAGGGCTCGCCGCGCATTTTGGCTGCGGCGGAGACAAGAAATTTACGCTCGTAGGCCACGATTGGGGCGGCGTTGTCGCCTGGGCGTTTGCGCTGGTCTATCCCGATTGGCTCGAGCGTTTGGTCGTCATCAATGCGCCACATCTGGCGGTATTCCGCCGCGAACTGGCGCAAAATCCCGCGCAGCGAAAAGCGAGCGAATATATCCAAATTTTCCGCACGCCGGTGGCTGAGACGGCGATCTCTGCCGGCAATTATCGCGGCGCTTTCCTCGATCGTGCTCGCGCCCGGCCTCGAACGCGGATATTTCACCGAAGCGGATCGCCGCGCGTATCTCGAAGCCTGGTCGCAGCCCGGGGCGCTGACCGGCGGGCTCAATTACTATCGCGCTCTTCCGCCTGTCTCGGGTAGCGAAGGCAACGACGATTTGCCTAGTCTGCTGCCCGGAGCGAAATCGTGGGTCGTGCAGGTGCCGACGCTGGTCCTCTGGGGCATGAAGGATATTGCGCTGCTGCCCGGCAATCTCGACGGCCTCGAGGAATACGTCCCGAACCTGCGCATCGAACGAATTCCGGAAGGTTCACACTGGGTGATTCACGAGCAGCCCGATCTGATCAATCGCCACATTCATGATTTTCTCGGCGGCAAGCCCGTCTGGCGCACGGAAGCCGTAGCCGCGCGCCGCTAAGCAGCGGCCGAGAGCCCATCAAAAAAACCGCCGCTGAAGACCACGTGTTGGTCCGCAGCGGCGATTCAATTCTTAAAGCGAAATTATTTCCAACTGCCCGGATTACGGAGTGATCGTCCAGGTATTCACGCTGCCCTGGCCGCAACCGAACTCCCGGGGTCCCCAATACTTCCACGAGCCGTCGGTGAAATTCGCGCGGCCGTAGAGGTTGGAGCCCGCCACCGGGGGATAAGCCCAGCCGTTGCTCCAGGGACCGAGGGTGCCCGTGTACACGCCGTTCACGTAAATATCCACGTACCAACCCGTGTCGTTGCTTACTTCCACTGAGCAGCCCCGGCCCTTGCCCGCGGGCTTCGCGGCCTGACCGCTCGGATCGTTCGGTGCGCGGTCGGTCTTGATGTTTGTGTCTGCCCCGCCGCCACGGCTCGACTGGGCTTGAGTCTTCACAGCGTTCTTAGTGGATTTCTGGCCTGCCATCTTGTCGTCCTTCGCCATTTTGTCTTGCGCAATTGCCTGGCTGGCGCCGAACAACAAAACGAGTACTAACGCGCATATCAATTTGAGGCTGTTCTTCATCTTTCCCTCCGGAATAAGATTGCGAATTTTCACGGACGATATCAAATAATGGCCGTCACAGTCAAAAGAACTTTCGATCTCGAGCGCTGCGATCTCCTAGGGCTCGGGTTGGCTGTGAATTGGAATTTTCGTGATGGACCACGATGCAGGCGTTGCGGGTCTCGGCGAGCGCGTGCCCACGCTCGATAGTAATTGATCGAGCGGGCTTTCCGCGCCTCGCTGTCCGCCGCGGACTCCTTCCCAGGCGAGACTTGCCAGATTGATGGAGTCCTGCGGCGCGGTCGTAAGCACAAAATAGGTGTCGGTACCGAACGGCTTGCCCACTGTGAACAAGTCTTCCGCGCCGAGCTTGATTTCCGTGGGAATGCCATCGGAGGTTTCCGCAGGAGTTGGGTGGACATTCTCGACGTCGCCGGTATCAAGGCTGGGGAAGACAGGAACACCGTTGCCGTCGCTATCGATCACGAAGACATAAATCCGGCGCGGGCCGACGAAGCGTTTCAGGTCTTTCGGATCCGCGCGAAGGACGAGGCCGTAGGAGCGGCCGTCGCCGTAAGTTGTAGTCACCGGTTCTTTGGAGTCGGGATGTTTCGTTTCGTAGAGCTCAAGATGATACGGGAATCCTCCATCGTCGGCGGGAGATGGAAGCATCAGCCAGCCATTGATGCGAGAGAGGTTGCCGGCGAGCTCAGTCAGCTCGGTGACGGCGGTTTCGAATGTGTTCGAGCCGGATTGTGCGGCGACCCAGCGAGTTTCCGGGGGAAGCGAGCTGGCGGGAGGAGTCGGTGCTGCAGCGGACTCGGCGCCACCGGCCTTCTTCGTCGCCTCGCGAGCGTCCTTGGAAGCGCCCGGCAGCAACCACGCGTACTCGATTCCCTTTGGCGTCGCACGGCCCACGAGCAAATAATTTGCCTCGTGAATCGAACTCACCGCGCGCACTGGCGACGGCCCACCCGTAAGGCCCGCCACTCCCGCGCTGGCTTCCTTCGGCAGGGGGAGATTTACGAAGATTCTCGTCTTGCCGCTCGGAAGTCCCTTAGCCACGGCCACCAGATCCGGCGTGCGGCCTAGAATCTTCGTCGCCTGAGTATTTTGATCAGTGAGGACCCAAGCCGTGCCGTTCCAGGAGACAATGTGCGTCGGTGTCACCTCGTACGGATCGTCAACCACCGTGATTCCCGGCAAGGCACGCAGTGCGTTTACGCCGTCCGCCGTATGCTTCAATTCCTCCGTCGTAAGATCTGCCGGAGGCACCCAGAGTGAAAGAAGACCCTTCCCGGATGGCGCCCAGCGATCGACGGTAAAGAGCATCCCAGGGCTGAGCTTTGAGACATCACCGGCGAGTGTCTTCGCCGTCGATTTCCCCGGCGTTTGCGCGGTGACTTTCAAGCGCACCGCGCCACTTGCGTCGGACTTTTTTGCGGGCACAAGTTCCGTGCCGATTCCAAAGCCGAGGCTGAATCCGCCGAGCAGTTGAACTGTGCCATCCCCGTCGGCGGTGATCACCGGCAGCGTGATTTTGCCCGACAGATTCCCGCTGCTGGTGCCAAATAACGGCGCGCGAATCCGATCGGCCGGCCCGGAGATTACCGGCACCTGACTGGCTCCGGCCGAGCGCATGGTGGCGAAGGTCTGCAGGAAAATATCGTTCGCCGATTCGTCGAGCGGAGCGCTGCTGAGCACCTTCATCAATGCGGCGGTGAATGCGCCGTGTTCGTTGCCGTTTTCATCGCGTCCCTCGGCCGCGCTCTCGATGTCCTGAGCCGCGGCAATGATCAGCGCACCGCGCTTCTCTGGGAATGGTCCGGCGTAATCGTCGGCGGCATCGCGCGGGTCGGGCGGCAGAGCGCGCACGCGGTCGAAGCGCGAATAGCCGCGCGCAATCGATCCGCTGTGGCAACTGTCAAATACGGCGGTGAGCAGCGCACCCTTCTCGATCACTTTCATGAAAGAGCGGGCGTACTCCTTGTCGCGGATGTCCGGAGTGCCCTTGTAGGAATCCGATGGCACGGTCGTTTCATCCTGCTTGTCTTCTTCCGGGCTCTTCGAATTGTGCATTTGCGAGCCGTGGCCGGCGTAGTAGAAGAAGCTGATGTCGCCGGGCGCGGCGGGATCGGCGAGGTATTTCTGGATCGCATCGAGAATGTTCTGATGCGTGGCTTCGGCTTCGGTAAGAACGTGAATGTTCTTCTCCTCGAAGCCGTAGCGCGTAATCAGCAATTGGCGAATGCTCTCGACGTCATTTACGGAACCCTCGAGATTTGTCCAGCTTCCGCGCCCGCCCACTCCGGCTTTCTCGACCAGGACGATTTTCTTCGCGGTCGTGCCTTCGGGAATGTACGTATTAATTCCGGCGAGTACTGCGCGGCGCGTTTGTGCAAATCCCGACGTCGGAGCCAGCATCAGGAATGTAAAGATTAGAACTGCTGCAATGAAAATCCGGCCGAACACGACCTTATAAAATTTAGCAGCTGGGATCATGATCGTCCTCCCGGTTTGGGAGTCTAGCTCCGTCGGCCGCGATGAGGCAACCCGCTGGAGCATACGCCGTTTCCAAGCCGCACGAATCGGCACACGATTAGAACGCCGCGCCGCCGAAAACTTGCAGGTGTTCTTCACAGAATCCCCACTGTCGGTGATACGTTCCCCAATCGGCCCGCTGTTGCCTGACAAAAAGTGGCATCTGAACGAGATTCCAGCCGCCAAGACCGCATTCGCCTTTTGTTTTCAATAATCTGAGAACGTGACTTCCAAGATTGTGCAAAACCTCGGATTCGACGCCTCCTAATTCCCATAAGTCTTTTTAATACAATGTATTAACAATGGCATCCGATGTGCCGTTACCAGTCGACGAATGGCAGCTAGGGGTGTGGAGAGTCGGTCCGTGTCACTTAACGCCGCTCTCGGCCGCCGCCGTTTTGGGACGCAAATATTAGTTGGATGCAACGTGCATATTCGTAGATTTCCGAACGCACTCGGAGTAGAGTTTCGGCACCGTTTTTTTTGGCGATGTGCGGAATGGGGCTGTTCCTAAAGGGTTTTTCATCATTCCAGCGCCCCAGGTTTGTCGAATTGACTTATAAAAAGCCGCCCGCCAAGAAGCTTGTTAACGCGATCCACTGCGCCGTCGATATGCAGGTGTCCTAAGATCACGCGACGCACTCTGGCAGCAAAAGCAGCGGAGGCAAGGATGAGCTCAGCCTGTGCAGGGAATAATCTGAATAAATTTGCGCGCGTAATGCAGCGGCCATCGTTGCTCGCAAGCAACGCCGCCCGCGCAGCCGCCAGGCGCAGTGTCTCTCGATTGGCCGTCATCGCTATTCTCGCGTCACTCGCGCTTTCCTTGGCGGCCACCGCCCAGGCCCAAATTCCACCGCAGACAGTTTTCGCTGGCCAGTTTCCGAATGCCGTCGCGGTCAACCCGGTAACCAACAAGATTTACATCTCGAATTCCGGCAGCAACAACGTCACTGTTGTTGACGGCGCAACAAACTCCTTCACCACCATCAACGACATTCACGCCACCACTCCGGTCGCAATCGCCGTCAATTCCCTCACCAACATCGTGTATGTAGCCAACAGCGGCAGCAACAACGTCAGCGTCTTCAGCGGCGCCATTGGCAGCACTCCGGCCGCCTATATGACCACCATCACCAATGGCAACGGGCTTGGCCCCTCAGCCATCGCCGTCGATGCTCACCTCAATCAGGTGTACGTCACCAACAGCACCAGCGGCAACGTCACGATCATCAACGGCGCCACAAATGCCATCACGGCGACGCGGGCCTCGGGTACTTCCCCCTCAGCCGTCGCCGTCAACTCCGCTACCGGATTCTTCTACGTCGCCAACGCTGGCGACAACACTGTCGCGATTTTTAACGGCAACACCAACGTCATCGCTGGCTCGGCCAGCATGGGCAGCGGCGCCAATCCTTTTGCCATCGCGGTGAACGAAGCCACCGACCAGATCTACGTCTCCAACAACGGCACGAACACCGTCATCCAGATTGACGGCGGCACGCAAGGGATTACCGGCTCTCCGATTTCCAATGGGAACGCGGTCGGCCTCCAGGGCATCGCCGTAAATCCCGTCACCAACCAGATCTTCGTCGCAGCCAACGGCGGCAATACGCTGGTCATTAACGGCCCCGGCAATTCCACCGCCATCGTCAACGACCCGAACGCGACCGGGGGAATCGCCGTTACCGTCGATTCCATCACCAATACCGTTTACGTCGCCAACACCAACGGGACTGTCACGGAGTTCAACGGAAGCAATCCTTCGACGGTTTTTAACTTCGCCACCGGTGGCAATACCCAGGCCATCGCCGTGGATCCGGCCACTCATCGCGCTTATGCCGCGTGCAACCTGAGCAACGGCGCATTCACCGTCATCGACGGCGCCGCTCTCATCCCTACCACCATCACTCCCACCGATTCCGCTCCCGTGGCGATCGGCGTGAATCCGGTCACCAATCTCATCTACGTCGCCAACTCTGGCGACAACGACGTCTCCGTCATCAACGGCGCCACCAACACCATCCAAGGCTCCGCCATCGGCGTCGGCAACAGCCCGAAGGCCATCGCCGTCGATCCCATCCGCAACCAAATTTATGTCTTGAATAGCGGCGACAATTTCGTCACCGATATTGACGGCGCATCCGGCAACACCGCACAACTCACCGATGGCAACGCCTCCGGTCTCACCTCCATCACCTTCAATCCCGTCACGAACACGGGATTCTTCACCGGCGCCACCTCGCAAACATTAACTTCCTTCACCACCATATTTGGAGTCAGCACATCGACCGGCGATCAGTCGCTTACCGGCTTCGCGCCGCATCCGGGCCCCATTGCCGTTAATCCTTCTAACGGCCAGCTCTTCATTCTCGACAACTTCGATAATTCCTATACTGTGCTCGATTCCGTTACCAGCAATAGCGTCACCAACGGTGGAACCCTCGGCGGCTTCACCGCGATCGCCATCGATCCCGTAACCAACTTCGCCTACATCGCCGGCCCAGATGGTGTTTTGGTTGTCAATGGCAGCGACTTGAGCTCCAACGCCCTTTCGGATACCAACGCCCTGGGTCCGATAGCCATCGCCGTCAATCCCGTCACGAACCTGGTTTACGTCGCCAACAGCACCAGCAACAACGTCAGCGTATTTCAAGGCGCCACTGCGACCTCACCGGCAAGTTACCTCGCCACGGTGACCGACTCCCTCGCGCATAGTCCCCAGGCCATCGCGGTGAATCCGACAACCAACAAGATCTATGTGGTGAATAGCGGCAGCAACACCATCACGGTGATCGACGGTGTGTCGAACCGCGAACTTTCCATCCCGGTTGGCCACAATCCCGTCGCAGCAGCAGCCAATTCCATCTCCAACCAAGGCTACATCGTCAATCAGACTGACTCTTCAGTCAGCGCCATCACCGAGTATCAACCGCAGACCAACAATCTCCAGACGACTATCTCGACGTTCACCGGCAACGCCACCAGCACCACCACTCCCACTTTCACTTTCAGTGCAACCAACGGCCTCTCCGAAAAAACTCCGCCCCCCAACCCAACCTTCGCCCCCATCGCCAATATCTACTACCAAGTGGACACCTGGCTGGGTACCTGGACGCCAACGAAAACCCAATCCGGCTTCTCCGCCATTCTCGCGCCGCTCTCTCCCGGCGTTCATACCATCTATGCCTTCGCCACCGACGGCGAAGACAGCACTTCCACCATCAGCGGAATGCAAAGCGGCCCCACCGTCGGCCAAATCGCCTCCTACCAATTCCTCGTGGCCCCGGAAATTGGTCAGTTCTTCACGCTTTTCGGCCCCTCGCAGAATTTCGGCTCGCAGGCCCAGGGCGTGGCAAGCTCAGCTAAGGCCGTCACCCTGGAAAACGAGGGCGGCTTCCCGATGAATTTCACTTTCGCTCTCGGCGGAGCCAACGCATCCGATTTCACGCTGACCACGGGATCAGGAACACTCTGCAACCAGCTCAGTGGAGTGTTGCCGGCCAATTCTCAGTGCAATTTCTGGTTCACCTTCCAGCCTTCCACGTTGGGAGCGGAATCGGCCACGCTTACAGCGACCGACACCACCACCGGCACTCCCGTCGATCTCCCTGTCTTCAATTTGACCGGCAACGGCGTTCCGCAGCTCAGCGTAACCATCACCGGCAGCGGCTCCGTCAGTGACGGCGCCAGCTTTAGCTGCGGCACCGGTACATGCACGACGACGTATGCCGCGAATGCTTCCGTCACTCTCACCGCCACGCCGCACACAGGCTCTTCATTCTCTGGCTGGAGCGGCGATTGTTCCGGCACGGGTACCTGCGTGCTGACGATGAGCCAGAGCCACAATGTCACCGCTACATTTAACGGCAACGGACCGACGCTCTCGATTGGCCAGTTCTTCGCCCTCTTCGGCCCCTCGCAGGATTTCGGCTCGCAGCCCCAGGGCGTTCCAAGCGCAGCTAAGGCCGTCACCCTGGAAAACGAGGGCGGCTTCCCGATGAATTTCACTTTCGCTCTCGGCGGAGCCAACGCATCCGACTTCACGATGAGCACGGGATCAGGAACACTCTGCAACCAGCTCGGTGGAGTATTGCCGGCCAATTCTCAATGCAATTTCTGGTTCACTTTCCAACCTTCCACGTTGGGAGCGGAATCGGCCACGCTGACAGCGACCGACACCACCACCGGCACTCCCGTCGATCTTCCAGTATTCAATTTGACCGGCAGCGGCGTACCGCAGCTCTCGGTAACTATCAGCGGCAATGGCACGGGCTCGGTCAGTGATGGCGCCAGCTTCACCTGCGGCACGGGCACCTGCACCACCACCTACGCCGCCAACGCCAATGTCACCCTCACGGCCACGCCGCACGCCGGCTCATCGTTCGCCGGCTGGAGCGGCGACTGCGCCGGCACCAGCACCTGCAGCTTGACGATGAATCAGAGCCATACGGTGACCGCCACATTTAACGGCGGCGGGAACACTCTCTCGATTGGCGAAGCCGGGAACCGGCACAGGAACGTCTCGATCAATCCCGCCGGAATCGCCTGCCAGCCAACTTGCAGCGCAGCTATTTTCGACCGGCCAGCAAGTCACGCTGACGGCGGCTCGCCAAACCCGGCTCGGTATTCACCGGCTGGAGCGGCGGCGGATGTTCGGGCACCGGCACCTGCATCGTCACCATGAGTTCCGCGCAAACCGTGATCGCCACATTCACTTCGACGGGTGCGACGGCGTGCCCCGCCACCGGGACCAGCAATTGGATCGGCGGCACACTCGGCAATTGGAACGTGGCCACGAATTGGAGCACAGGGCGATCTCCGGTGAGCGGCGCGATCGTTTGCATCGCCAATGGCACGGCGCCGCACACGGTGACCGTCGATATCAATGCCGTCGGTCGGAGGCCTCTACATCGACGCCGGCAATACCGTGAGTATCAGCGCCAACCAGACTTTCGAAGTTGCCGGGACTGTCTCCAATTCCGGCACGATCATCCTCAACGTCACCAGTGGCAACAACGTCGTGCTGCAGATCAACAATGCGTGACGCTGACGGGCGGCGGTACGGTGACGCTGTCGAAGGGCAGCAGCGGCACGCCGATCCTCAACAACACGAACGCCGGTGCGCTGACGAACGTAAACAACACAATCCAGGGCGCTGGTCAGATTGGCAACAACGGGCTGATTCTGACGAACCAGGCGGCGGAGTGATCGACGCGAACGATGCCAGGCAGGCGTGCTGATCAACGTGAGTGCCCA
This sequence comes from uncultured Acidobacteriota bacterium, assembly GCA_963841235.1. GTDB lineage: Bacteria > Acidobacteriota > Terriglobia > Acidiferrales > UBA7541 > Palsa-147. Next base: position 120,908 of record CAWJBU010000014.1, read on the forward strand.
TTCACGAACCAGGGTCTGTTGGAAGCGACGGTGGCGGGACTTTACAGATCGAAAGTGACCGTCAGCTGAACAGCGGGGCCAACATCACCGCGGCGAACACCTCAACGGTGGAGTTCGCGAGTGGAGCCGATATCGAGGCGGGACGATAACGACGAACGCGGCGGGCTGATGGAATCGGCGGCATGAAACAGCGCGATGCTGGACGGGGCGTCGCAAGGGCCGTTAACGCTGGTGGGAACGTACACACATTGAGGACAACAGCACCACGGACGTTGCCGGGACGATTAACAACACCGGGACGTTCCTTTTGTGAAGGTGAACAACAACGTCGTGCTGACGAATGGACAGTGTTGTGACTTTAACGGGCGGCGGGACGGTTATGATGCAGAAGGGCGGCAACGGTGCGCCAATCATAAACCAGGCGAACGCAGGGGCGTTGATGAACGTCAACAACCTGATCCAGGGCGCCGGGCAGATCGGGAACAACGGGCTGATTCTGACGAACCAGGCGGCGGGAGTAATCAACGCGACCGGCAACACGCTGATCATGACGCGGGCAATCCGTCACGAACCAGGGTCTGATGGAAGCGACAGGCGGCGGGACGTTGCAGATCAAAGTAACCGTCAGCAATCAAGACGCGAACATGCGCAATGTGCGATCGCCAACAATGCTCCGTGCAACTACTTAACGGGACGGCCATCGGGGCGGGACGATGACGAACAACGGCGGGACGATCGAGACTCCCGCATCGAACAGCGCCACGCTGGACGGGGCCTCTCAAGGGCAGTTAACGCTGGTGGGAACGTACACACAACAATTGAGGGAACAGCACCACGGACGTTGCGGGGACGATTAACAACACCGGGACGTTCTTTATGAACGTGAGGACGGTAACAACGAGTCGTGCTGACGATGAACAGTGGTGACTGACGGGCGGCGGGACGGTTTTGATGCAGAAGGGCAGCAGCGGTGCGCCAATCCTCAACAATGCGAACGCAGGGGCGTTGGTCAACGTCAACAACCTGATCGAGGGCGCCGGGCAAATTGGCAACAACGGGCTGATTCTGACGAACCAGGTGGGTGGTGTGATCAACGCGAATTTCAGCGGGAACTCGCTGCTGATGAGTGGCAACCCGTAATGTCGCAACCAGGGTCTGATGGAAGCAACAGGGGGCGGTACTTGGAGATGAATTGGATCGTGGTCAACAAAGGCGCCAATATGGCGGCAATCGGTCACGGTGGTATCGGGAGTGGCGCGAACATCCAGGGCGGGACAATAACGAACGCCGGAGGCACAATCGAGACCCCCGCATCGAACGGCGCCACGCTGGACGGGGCCTCTCAAGGGGCGTTGACGATAGTGGGAACGTACACGACTTGAGAACAGCACCACGGACCTGGTGGGGACGATCAACAACACGGGAACGTTCATGAACGTGACGGACGGCAACAAGGAGTGGTGCTGATGATGAAGCGGTGACGCTGACGGGCGGCGGAACGGTGACGATGTCGAAGGCCAGGAACGGCACGTCAATCTTTAACAACGGACGGAGGGGCGCTGGTCAATGTCAACAACCTGATTCAGGGCGCGGGCAGATTGGCAACAACGGCCTGATTTTGACCAACCAGGCGGCGGGAGTGATCAACGCAAATTTGAGCGGACATTCGATTATTAATGTGGGCAACCCAGCAACGAACCAGGGCCTGATAGAGGCGACAGGCGGAGGACGTTGAGTTCAATGTGATCGTCGTCAACACCGGTGCAAACATCGCGGCGGGAAGCGCGTCCGTGGTGGTACTAGCGGTGGACGGAATCCAGGGCGGGACAATAACGAACAACGGAGGGACAATGGAGATCGGCCGCAGGAAGCGACACGGTTCTGGACGGCAAGACGAACGGGGAGTTGACCATGGTAGGGACGTACACGAACATTGAGGAAACAGCACCACGGACGTTGTCGGAACGATAAACAACACGGGAACGATCCTGAACGCGCAAGGCAACAAAAGAGTGGTGCTGATTGATGGAGCGGTGATGCTGACGGGCGGCGGAACGGTGACGATGTCGAAGGGCTCGCACTGGTACGCCGATCTTCAACAGTACGAACGCTGGGGCGTTGGTCAACGTGAACAACCTGATTCAGGGCGCCGGACAGATAGGCAACAACGGGCTAGGTCTAACGAACGAGGCAGCAGGAGTGATCAATGCGAATCAGGCCGGAAACACGCTCACGATAACCCTGGCGGCACATTCATAACGCAGGGCTGGTGGAATCGACCGGAACTGGTGCATTGCAGTTGACCACCACGGTGGACAACTCCGGCACAATCTTTGTGGGCGGCTCGCCGAATCCGGGTACCGTCAACGTGACCGGCACTTACACGCAGGAATCGACGGGCGCCTACGATGCCGTACTCGGGGGAACAACTGTCAGCACGCAATATTCCGTGCTCACGGTGAACAACTCCGCTACGCTCAATGGCCCGCTGAACCTAATTTTCGCCAACGGATTCGTGCCTTCAGTCGGCAATTCATTCACAATCCTTACCGCCAGCTCAATTTCCGGAGGATTCTCCTCGATCAACTCTCCGGCCGTGCCGTCCGGCTCTGCTTGGTCCATCAGCTATAACGGCGGCCACGCTGTTTTGTCGCTCATCGCATCTTCCTCGCTGCCACAAACTCTGACGGTCACCGATGTCGGCACAGGTTCTGGCACCGTCACGGATGATCTCGAACAGATCAGCTGCGTGGATACGGCGGGAATCGTCACCGGAACTTGCACTGCGAATTACAGTATGAACTCGATCGTGAATCTCACCGCCACGTCCTCCGGATCGTCCACATTCTCCGGCTGGGGCGGCGCGTGCTCCGGTACCGGCGCGTGCTCTGTGACAATGAGCTCGGCCCAATCGGTCACCGCTTCGTTCACTCCGAACCCGACTTCGATCAATCTCAATTTCACGGCCTCCGCTGCACCGCAAACACAGGAAGCGATATTCAACTGCCCGTCGAACACGAATCCCTGCACGGATCAGAATGCACACGCGCTTGCGATCACCGTTCAGTCGGTGATTGGTCCGTTCACAATCACGGTGACGTCGACGGAAGTTCCCGCGGCGCAAGCGAACGGAATCTGCGAAACCGGCAATAACGCCGGCAACGATTTCGATTGTCGCTTCGTCTCTTTCTTCCCGGGTCCGGCCGTGGACGGCGGGCAGCGTGAGCCGCTGTGCGATCCGTATTCAAACGGCAATTGCGTCCACTACAACATTTTCTCCGGCACGCCCGGCACCGAGCCGCCGGTGAGCGCCTATACCGGTCCGGTGAATTGGCAGATTACTTTCAACAACGATACTTTCGTGCCGCCCGCGCCGTATCAAACAACGCCGCGTCTTTTCGACGATCCGGATTTCGGCGTCTCGGAGACAAGTCCGTACGGCACCAGTTGCAGCACAGCCATGCTCGTCGGGATCACCAATCCTCAGCCGACGAATCCGCCGATCTTCTGCCAATTTGAATTCGACATTACGACGTTCTTTAACGCTGCGCAGAAGGTGGATTCGGGAATCGGTGGAACGACGCGCCAGTTCAACGATGTGGTCGTTGCGTTCCCGCTTACGACTGCTACGCCGAACCTGAGCGCCTCCAAGACCGCTGACGCCGGCTCTGTAAACGTCGGCAACGCTGTCGGCTTCACGATGGCGGTGTCCAATAGCACGGCGGGCGGCACGGCTACGGCAAACAATGTCGCGCTCAGCGATCCCTTGCCCGGCAGCGCCGGCACAAACTGGTCGATCAGCCCTGCGTATACCGGTCCCGGAACGTGCGCGATCTCTGGCGCTGTCGGAGCGCAGGTGCTCAATTGCACGTTCGGAAATCTAGCTCCGGCAATCGGCACGAGCGTGCACGTCAGCAGCTCGACCACGACGAATGGAACTCTGCCCAACACGGCGACGTTTACTGCCGACAATAACGCAACGCTGAATCCCTCGGCCACGATCACGGTTGGCTCGGGTCTTCTCACGCCGGTGTTCTCGAACCTCACGCCTTCTCAATCCATCACGGCGGGCACGCCTAATATTTCACTTTCGGGGACGATCAGCTCAGGGGCGAATTTCCCGCAGACCGGGGAACTCGTTTCCATCACCATCAACAGCACGATGGTGAGCGCTTCGATCGGAGCGAACGGAAACTTTTCGACGACATTCCAAACCTCGTCGATTCCAGCGTCAGCGACGCCCTACACGATCACGTACAGCTACGCCGGCGACTCCAGCTTCACCAGCGCCAGCGACTCGAGCACCACGCTGACCGTCAAGCCGCCACGGCGACATTCATGCTGACGTCACGGACCTGGGCACCGGCTCCGGCACGGTCACGAGCGACACTGGAGGGATCGACTGCATCGAGACCAACGGCGTCGTCACTGGCACGTGCTCCGCAACCTACGCTTCGGGCACGCCAGTGAACCTCACGGAGACGCCCGGCGCTCAGTCTGAGTTCGCAGGATGGGGCAACGCGTGTGCCAACTTCGCGACCGGGACGACATGCCAGGTGACGATGAATACGGCGCAAACCGCTACTGCTGCGTTCACACCCACCCAGCTTGATCTCACCTTCGCGCCTTCCGCGACTCCGCAAACGCAGATGGCCACCTTTGCTTGCCCGTCGAATCCCAATCCAACTCCTGCCAATCCGTGCACCGATCCGAACGCGCACGCCGTAGCGCTCACTATTCCGGCGGTGCAGCGGCCATTCACCGTCACGGTGCAGGAGATGCAAGTTCCGGCGGCGCAGGCCAATGGCAATTGTGAGACGGGCAACAACGTCACCAATGATTTCGATTGCCGCTTCGTCTCCTTCTTCCCCGGCAGCGCCGTACGAGCGGCCAACTCGAGCCGCTGTGCGATCCATATGCCAACGGCAATTGCGTCCACTACCTGGTCTTCTCCGGACAAGCAGGCACGGAGCCGACCCGAACTCCTACACCGGCCCTGTGAGCTGGAAGATTACGTGGAACAACGAATCGTTCACCCCGCCCGCGGAATCAGGCCACTCCGCGGCGCTTCGATGATCCGGATCGCCGGTTTCGGATACGACGCCGTACGGACGGTCGACACCGATGCTGGTGGGAATCACGAATGGCGGCGCAAACGTTCTCGTGTCAATTCGAATTCGACATCACCACATTCTTCGACGCGGTCGAACCGGTGGATTCCGGAATCGGCGGCACCACGCGCCAGTTCAACGACGTAGTCGTCGCTTTCCCGCTCGCCATCGTGCGCCCAATCTCAGCGCGACGAAGACGGCGGACTCTGCAACCGCGACCTCCGGCGGTACCGTCGGCTTCACTGTAACATCACGATAGGCGGCACGGGCACGGCCAACAATGTCACGCTCAGCGATTCCCTGCCCGCAGGCGCCGGCGCGAATTGGACGATAATCCCCGCCGGACCGGGACTTGCACAATTCAGGTGCACGGCGCGAATCAGACCCTCAGTTGCTCGTTCGGTATCTGGCTCCGGCCATCGGCGCGAGCGTGCACGTGAGCAGCTCCACTTCCAGCGCCGGGACGCTGCAAAACACGGGTCGACCTCACCGCCGACAACAACGCTGACGCTATCCCCGGCAACCATCGCGGTCAGTGCGGCGCGTCACGGCCGTTTTCTCCGGTCTCGCGCCATCCCAAACCATCACACACGGAACGCCCTCGATCTCTCTCTCGGGCACCATCAGCGCGGGCACAAAATTCCCGCCGACCAGCGAACTCGTCTCCATCACCATCAACAATTCCACCGTCAACGCCACGATCGGCGCGAGTGGCGCTTTCTCGACCACGTTCCAAACGTCGTCGATTGCAGCCTCCGCGACGCCGTACACCATCACCTACAGCTACGCGGGCGACACCAACTTCACCACCGCCAGCGACTCCAGCACCACGCTGACAGTGAACCCGGCGCAGCAATTCCTGCAGCTCTCCGTAACGCTCATGGGCACCGGCACGGGCAGCGTTTCCGATAACGACGGCATCGGTTGCCAGGAAGCAAATGGAGTGACGTCCGGCAGTTGCGCCGGCAATGTTCCGGTTCCGGTCACGCTGGTCGCCACGGCCACCGCGCCTTCCACGTTCGCGGGTTGGGGTGGCGCCTGCGCCAGCTCCGGCACTTCCACTTCCTGCCAGCTCACGAGCGGCGGCAGCGCCCAAGTGACGGCCAACTTCCTGCCGCCCGCAGCGACGACGCCCGTCACTTTCAACCCGGGTAACAACGTAATGCAGACAGTCACCTTCGATTGCCCGACCAACGACAATCCCTGCACCGACGCAGAGCGCGCACTCGCTGCAGTTGATGATTCCGCAGGTCAATTCTCAGTTCACCATGACCGTGCAGGCTACAGAAGTTCCGCCCAATTCGGCCAACGGCGATTGCTCGCCGGGACATTCCGTATCTCCGGATGCGACCTTTGACTTCGATTGCCGCCTCTCCACTTTCTTCGGGTTCGGCTCGGCGCAAGACGGCGGCAAATCCACGCCGCTCTGCGATCCTTACGCCAACGGCAATTGTGTCCACTATCTGGTTTACTTCGGCTCGCCGGGCGTTGAGCCGCCGACTTCGGCTTACTCCGGCGATGTGCAATGGTTCATCACTTGGAACGACGACACCTTCGTTCCGCCGGCCGGCTACGGCACTCCGCCGCGCTTGTACGACGATCCCGACTACGCGGTGACGCCGCAATCCGCCGTGGGCACCGATTGCACTCAGCCCATGACCATCAACGGCGTGGCGCAGAGCTACAGCTGCCAGTTCGAGTACGACATCACCACGCTGTTCGTGCCGGGCCAGACGGTTGACTCCGGCATTGGCGGCACCACGCGGCAATTCAACGACGTAGTCGTCGCTTTCCCGCCGGCCAACGTGCCGCAACTCACAGCCACCAGCGCGCCGGACAGCAGCACGCCGCTGCCGCTTGATAGTCCGATCGGGTTCACGGTTACAGTGACCAACTCGGGCACGTCCAGCGCTCAGGGTGTCAACGTCAACGATCCGCTGCCCACGGGCACGGGTGTGAATTGGTCGCTGGCATCTCCGGTGAGCGGCTGCTCTGTGAACGGCACCGCACCGGCTCAGGTGCTTAGCTGCACCAACGTTACAGTTGCTCCAGGCACGCCGATGGTGTTGCACGTAACCACGCCGACTGCCGGCGCGGGAACGTACACCAACACCGCCGCGGTCACGCTCAACGCGCAACAGTTGCTGACCATCGCTATACAAGTTGTCAATCAGGTAGCGCCGCAGTTCTCCAATCTGACTCCGTCGCAAGCCATCACCTTCGGCGTGTCGTCTATTTCGCTCTCCGGCACGATTTCCGCGGGCGCGAATTTCCCGCCGAGCACGGAAAGCGTCTCCATCACCATCAACGGCTCGACCGTGACCACGCCGATCGGCGCGAGCGGCGGATTCACGGCCATGTTCTCGACGGCGACGATTCCTGCGTCAGCCACGCCCTATCCGATTAACTACAGCTACGCGGGCGATACCAACTTCACCAGCGCCACCGACGTCAGCACCGCGCTGACCGTGAACAAGGCCGCTTCGACCACCACAATCACAGCCAACGCGCCGAATCCTTCCGCCGTAGGCCAGTCAGTCTCCGTCAGCTTCAAGGTGACCGGCAGCGGCACGCCGACAGGCTCGGTGACGGTGACGGCCACGCTCAACGCGACCACCGTAACGTGCTCGGGCAATCTCAGCTCCGGTACCGGTTCTTGCTCGTTGACACTGAACACTGCGGGCACCTGGACGCTTACCGCGACCTACGCCGGCGACAACAACTTCAGTGGCAGCAGCACAGCCGCCGGTGTTTCGCAAGTGGTAAACCCTGCCACATCGACGCTGAAGTTCATACCCGCCACGCTCAACTTCGGCACGCTCTACGTCGGCCAGACTCAGTTCGAATTCCTCACGCTGACGAACACCGGCGGTCACATGATCACGTTCACAAACTTCAATATCGCTTCAATCCCAGGCGATGATTCCAACGGCTTCTTCGGCGTCAGCTTCTGTCCTCACACGCTCAATCCAGGCAAGAGCTGCACGATCATCATGGGCTTCACCGCTGATTCCAACGTCACCAAGACGCACGCCGCAACGCTCGTGGTCACTGACAACGCGCCGCTCAGCCCGCAGACCGTGCCACTCTCGGCCACGGTGATCAATCCGGTCGCCCGGTTGAGCACGAACAATCTGAATTTTGGCAGGCAGAAGGTGGGCACAACCAGTGCACCGCAGATGGTGACGCTCACCAGCGCGGGCACCACGTCGCTCACCATTTCCAATTTGAAGATCAGCGGCGACTACGCCTTCGCTCCAGGCACAACCTGCGCCAATAATCAGACGCTCGCGCCGGGCGCAAAATGCAATATCTTCGTGACCTTCACGCCGTCGCGATCTGGCGAGAGAGACGGCGATGTATTTATTTTCGCCAACGCAGAGAACAGCCCGTCCAACATCGATCTCGACGGTTCGGGCAAATAATCGCCGCACCGGGCGTACAATTGCCCGGTGCCACCGGATACATCAGCCGTTCGCCGCGGCGAAGAGCTCGACGTCTCAGCCCTAGCGGACTATCTGCGGGGCAAAATCGAAGGCGTCGAGCGCGGCATTTCCGTCGAGCAATTTCCCGGCGGCCACTCCAATCTCACTTATCTGCTGAAGATCAGTAGCACAGGCACTCCTGCGTGTCCCTCCGAATACGTCCTACGCCGAGGCCCTCTAGGCCCGGTAGCCCCCAAAGCTCACGACATGGCCCGCGAATTCCACGTCCTCCAAGCCGTCCACCCGTATTTTCCCGAAGCTCCCAACGTCTACCATCTCTGTGACGATCCGGCAGTCATCGGCGCCGTATTCTTCGTGATGGAGCGCCGCCGCGGCGTAATCCTGCGCAATAAAATCCCCCCCAAACTCGAAGCCATTTCCGATTATCCGCACCGCATCAGCGAAGCCTTCGTCGATTGCTTGGTGCGGCTGCATGCCATAGATGTCTCCGCCACCGGCCTCATCGCTCTGGGCAAGCCCGAAGGCTTCGTCGAGCGCCAATTGCACGGCTGGACCGATCGCTGGAATCGCGCCAAGACCGAAGATTTGCCGCAGATGGATCGCGTCGTCGCCTGGCTCGCGCAGAATCTCCCGCCATCGCTCCCGCCGACTCTCGTTCATAACGACTACAAGCTCGACAACGTTATGATCCGCGCCGGCTCATTCGATCGCATCGAATCCGTCCTCGATTGGGAGATGGCCACCGTCGGCGATCCACTCTCCGATCTCGGCCTCACGCTTTGCTACTGGGCCTGGGCCAGCGCCCCGGAGCTTCGCGCCATGGGCCTGCAGGCTCCTACCACTATGCCCGGCTGGTACTCGCGCGACGAATTCGTCGCGCGCTACGCCGAACGCACCGGTCGCGATCTCCGCCATCTCGGCTACCACGAAGTTCTCGGCGTCTTCAAACTCGCGGTCATCCTCCAGCAAATCTATTTTCGTTTCCACGTCGGCCAGACACAGGACGAGCGCTTCCGCAGTTTCGACGCGCGAGTCCGCGGCCTCACCCAACTCGCCGAATCGCTGATGGAGAAGCAGAAGTGACGCGCCTCTATCTCGTCCGCCACGGCCAGGCCGGCACGCGCGATAATTACGACGCGCTCTCGGAGCTCGGCCGCCGGCAATCGCGCCTCCTCGGCGAATATTTCGTCTCGCAAGGCATCGCCTTCAGTTCCGCAATCTTAGGCGGCAACCGGCGCCAGCAGCAAACCGCAGAAGAAGTCCGCGCCGCCTATTCAGACGCCGGACTCAAATTTCCCGATCTCACCATCGACGAAGACTGGAAAGAATTCGACCTCGATCACATCTATCGCGAGCTTGCGCCGCGTCTCTGCAGCGACGACTCGCAATTCCAGCGCGACTTCGACACCATGCGCGAGCAAGTCCGCGCCAGCCGCGGCGTGCACCAAGCCGAAGTCCACCGCCGCTGGACGCCCTGCGATTTGAAAGTCGTGGAAGCTTGGATTCGAGGCAGCTATCCTTACTCGGGCGAATCCTGGAGCGCGTTTCGCAAACGCATCGCCGGCCGCCGCGCCGCAATCCAAGACGGCCAGCCGCAGGCCAATATCGGGATCTTCACATCCGCAACGCCCACAGCCATCTGGGCAGGAATGGCGCTCGATCTCAACGAGGAGCACATCATGGGCCTCGCCGGTGTCCTGCAAAACGCGTCGTTCTCGATCCTGCGCCTGCAAGGCGCAGACCTGCGGCTCTTCTCATTCAACGAAGCCCCGCATCTAACGGCGCCCGATCTAAGGAGCCATCGCTAATGCCCCAGGTAGCGCCGGCGTCCCCGCCGGCATCTTTCGAGCGCAACTGCCACCAAGAGCCGCAATCTAGCGCGGACCAAAATAGTCCAATCGGCCCAATGCATTTTGTAGCGCCGGCCTTTCAGGCCGGCATCTTCAAAGTAAGAAAGAGGCGCCCATGAGCTTCGAACTCTCCGAAAAAACAAAAATCCTAGCCGAACGCCTAACCGCCTTCATGCACGAGCACATCTACCCGAACGAGCCGCGATATCACGACGAAATCGCCCGCGACCGCTGGAGACCCACCCGCATCATCGAAGAACTCAAGCCCAAAGCCCGCGCCGCCGGCCTCTGGAATCTCTTTCTCCCTGGCGACGAGCACGGCGCCGGCCTCACCAATCTCGAATACGCCCCGCTCTGCGAAATCATGGGCCGCAGCGAAATGGCTTCCGAAGTCTTCAATTGCTCCGCGCCCGACACCGGCAACGTGGAAGTCCTCGCCCGTTACGGCAGCCCCGCGCAACAAGATCGCTGGCTCAAGCCTCTCCTCGCCGGAGAAATCCGTTCCTGCTTCGCCATGACCGAACCCGCCGTCGCTTCCTCCGACGCCACCAACATCCAATCGAGCATCGCCCGCGACGGGAGCGACTACATCATCAACGGTCGCAAATGGTGGGCCTCCGGAGCCGGCGATACCCGCTGCAAGATTGCCATCTTCATGGGCAAAACCGATCCGAAAGCCGAGCAGCACAAGCAGCAATCCATGATCCTCGTCCCCATGGACGCTCCGGGCGTGAAAATCGTCCGCATGCTGAGCGTGTTCGGCTATGATCACGCGCCACACGGCCACGGCGAAGTCACTTTCGAAAATGTCCGCGTTCCCGCCAGCAACATACTTCTCGGCGAAGGCCGCGGCTTTGAGATCGCGCAAGGCCGCCTCGGCCCCGGCCGCATTCATCACTGCATGCGCTGCATCGGCGTTTCCGAGCGCGCCCTCGAAACCATGTGCAAGCGCGCCAAATCCCGCGTCGCTTTCGGCAAGCCCATCGCTGAGCAGGGCACCATCCGCGCCGATATCGCCGCCTCGCGCATGGAAATCGAGCAAGCCCGCCTTCTCACTCTCAAAGCCGCGCACATGATGGACACGGTCGGCAACAAAGCCGCCCGCAGCGAAATCGCCATGATCAAGGTAGTCGCGCCCAACGTAACTCTGCGCGTCCTCGATCGGGCCATCCAGGCCCACGGCGGCGCCGGCGTCTCGCAAGACACATTCCTGGCATCCGCGTGGGCCGCAGTCCGCACCCTGCGCCTGGCCGACGGCCCAGACGAAGTCCACATCGAAGCCATAGCAAAACGTGAATTAAAAAGGTGGGCCTAACGCGTCCGACTGCGTCTCGCGCAAGCGGGACGGCCGAGTGCCCCATGCGCCGCACTTGCGCGTGGGGCTTTTGACGTTTCTTCCAACTTCCGATTTCTAACTTCCAGCCCCCATCCCCTCCTGCAATTTCCTCATCCCCCGCAACCACCGCTCATAATCCCCAGCCTTGTGCCGGAAATATTCCGCCACTTCCGGATGCGGCAAAATCAAAAATCTCTCCTCCGCCAGGCCGCGAACCACCACTTCCGCCACATCCTCCGGCTTTACAGCCGTCACCTTCAAAAAATTAGCCGGCCCTGTATCCGAATCCACCAGCATCGCCGTCCGCACTCCCTGCGGGCATATCACCGATACTTTTATCCCGCGATCGCCATAAGTAATCGCCAACCACTCCGCGAATCCTAGCGCCGCATGTTTGGTCACCGAATAGGGCGCCGATCCAATCAGCGTAAGCAATCCCGCCGCCGAAACCGTCTGCAGCAAATAGCCCTCGCCGCGCACCAGCATCCCCGGCAGCACAGCCCGCGCCGCAAACACATGCGCCATCACGTTGATTTCCCAAATTCTCTGCCAATCCGCGTCCGACGCCTCCGGCCCGCCCTCGACCATGATCCCCGCGTTCGAACAAAATAAATCGATGGCCCCGAATTTTGCCCCAGCTTCCCGCACCAAACGCGCCACATCGCTCTCCCGCGCCACATTCACTTCAAAAGCCACGCCGCCAATTTCACCAACCACAGCCTCCGCCGCAGCCCCATTCAAATCTGCCACAACCACAGCCCGCGCTCCCTCCGCCGCAAATCGCCGGCACATCGCCCTCCCAATCCCGCTCGCCCCGCCCGTAACTACCGCAACTTTTCCAGCCAGCTTCATCGCTTTTCATCTCCGCCGTAGTCCAAAATCTCAGCCGATACGATATCCTTCCCGTCGGAGAATGTCATGCCGCCACGAATCATTGAATCGCCTCAAGCGCTCAAAAATCTGGTCGGCCAGGAGCTCGGTACGACCGATTGGTTCGCGGTGTCGCAGGAGCGCATCGCGCAATTCGCCGAAGCCACCGAAGATCGCCAATGGATCCATCTCGACCGCGATCGCGCCGCCCGCGAATCTCCTTTCGGCACCACCATAGCTCACGGCTTCCTAACTCTCTCTCTCGCCAGCAATCTCATGAAGCAAGCCTTCGAAATTCGCTCCGGCATTCGTCACGTAATCAACTACGGCCTGAATCGCGTACGCTTCCCCGCGCCAGTCCCAGCAGGCGCAAAAATCCGCGGAAAAGTGACGCTCCAGTCAGTGAAGGAACTACCGGACTGCGTAGAAGCAATTTATGCAGTGACAATCGAGACAGAAGCGGCACAAAAACCAAGCTGCGCAGCCGAATGTATCATCCGCTACTATTCCTGATTCCGGCCCCGTAGGGGAGGGTCTTCAGACCTTCCCGCCTTTCGGCCCCTGAGGTCTATTCGATTCATCAGGATCCTGGGGCTCGGAAAGGCGTTCATGCTTCTCATCCGATTCCGCGTCTCCACCCCCCGCGTCCACCCGATTCACCAATTCCGCATAATAAGCCGGGCGTGTATGCCGAAGGTGGTCCGCCGAAGCCTTTCCAGTAATCCAGGCCCGATCCATCGGATAAACGTCCGGGTCGAAAACCACCATATACATATGCCAAATCAGAATCGAAAACGTAGCAAGTATCGCCTCGTAAAAATGCAGCGCCGTCGCGGCGTCGCTAACCCATTTCGGAAAATGCCGCAGCGCAAAATTGTTGAACCACAAAATAAACCCACTGGCGGCCATCACCACCGTGCCCCACAAAAACGCCCAATATTCCATCTTCTCCGCATAGCTGAACGCCCCAAAAGCCGGCGCCGTCCGCGAAAGCCCAAGATTGTAAAGCAGCAAGTCGCTCATGTTGCGCAGATCGCCGAAACCCGGCATCAAATTCCGCAAAATCACCCGATCGCGCCGCACCAGGATCAGGTGAACCACGTGGTACGCAAGCGACGCAAGCAGCACGACCGCCGCCACTCGATGCAGTGTCCCTCGAAATGCAAAATGGTGCTCCCATTGCCGCATCGGCCGCGACCACCAGGCGTCCGGATATTTCAACGCGAATCCGGTAATCACCAGCACGGGAAAACTGATCACCGTGAGCCAGTGCGCAATTCGAAAATTGAGATTCATCCGCTGCACTTCTTCGCCGGAATCGATCCGCGGCGCTTTGCGTAAAAGCTTCCGTAGAAAATCGAACAGGTTGTGGAAGAACATGAATCCGAGCGTCAGCGGAATCAGAATCCAATACGCTACACGGATCGCTCTCACCACCGGATGTTCCGCGATAGCTTCCGCACGCACATGCACAGGCCCGATGGCAAACGTATCGCCAGCCCCCGGATGGCACTTGCCGCACGTGCGCGCCAGGTTTGCCGGATACACCGTGGAACGCGGATCGTTCGGCGCAAAAATATTGTGCACGCCGTGGCACGACGCGCAATTCGCCACAGTTTGCGCGCCTCCACGCAAGGCTAGCCCGTGGTAGCTGTCCGCAAAAGTTGAAACGCGGTCTGTGGGCAGGTTATAGCGCGCATCCAGCCGCTCGTCCGCATGGCACCGCCCGCACGTCACGCTCGATACGCGCGCCGGATTCACCAGCGATTGCGCCTCACTCGGCGCCAAAATAATGTGTTCGCCGTGGCAATCCGTGCAAACCGGAGCGTCGCGCGCTCCGGCAGTAACCGCCTTTCCATGCACGCTGGCAAGGTAGGTCTTCTGAATTTCGGTGTGACACGTCCCGCAAGTCGCCGGCACGTTCCAATGATTGATCTTTGAGCGCGCATCGCGCGCCGCATAAATCTCATGGCTCCCGTGGCAATCCGAGCAGGTCGCAGCGTTCTGATTGCCCGCCGCCACCGCGCGCCCGTGGACGCTCAGCTTGTACGCCTCCACGGGACGCGCAAACGGGATCTGGTGCTTGGCAAGAAAGCTGGCGTTCGCGTGACACGAGCCGCAAGTCTCCGGCAGATTTTTCTTCGCTACCGGTGAGCCAGGATCCTGCACCGCCAGGATCTTGTGCACCGGACCGTGGCAAGCCTGGCAGGACGGCGCTTGCGCGTCGCCATCTTTTGCAGCCTTCGCGTGGACGCTGGCAGCGAAAGCTTTCACCTCGTCGTTATGGCATCCAGCGCAAAGCTTCGGAGCAAGTCCCGCAGCAGGCAGCGCTTCATGCGCCGAACCGTGGCAACTATTGCATGCCTCCGCCCCCAGCAGAGAGTGCACGCTCTTCGGCACATTGGCGGCTTCCTCCGCATGGCACGTAGCGCAACTTACTCTCGCAACCCGTGCGGGGTGAGGGTATTCCTTTATATTCGTATGGCAATCGGTGCAATTCAGGATCGCGTGCGCGCCCGCCTGGTGTTTCGTTTCGTCGACGTAGAGGCTGTGGCCTGATTCCGACTTCAAATCTTTCTGGCTGTGGCAAGCAAGGCAATCCGCATCAGGCTTGGGCGCGTCTTTCGTCTGGGCACGCGCCGCGAATGGCAGCAGCACTACCAGCGCGGCCAGAATCAGCATGACCCAGCGCCGTCCGCCCTGGACTCGATCGCTCACAGGCCTGAATTTCATCTTCGTCGAGATGCTACTTCAGACCCAGATCGGTCAGAATTTTTGGATTTGGTTCTTCCATCGCCAGCATCGAATGGCAGGTGTCGCAATCGTTGGGAATGGAACTGCCGTCGGCGCTCGTATGGCTGCCGTCATGGCAGCGGAAACATCCGGGAAAGTCCATGTGCCCGAGATTGTTGGGATAAGAGCCCCAGGTGACATTCATCGCGGGGAACACATTCCGCAAGTACACCGCCTGCACCTGATTGATCGCTGTCTCCACCAACCCGTGCTTCAGGCGGTACACGTCGGGATAAGTCGTTTGATAGAAGCTGTCCAGGCTCGCCGCGATTTGCCGTGCGGCAGTGTCGCGGTCCGCATATTTCGCATTGAGCAGCGCGGCCGCCTGTTTCTTGATAAACGGCAATTCCGGACTGATGCGCCCCTGCGCCATCGCGTCGTCCAAAGCGCGCTCCGGCAACTGGAATGTGTGCGTGGGCCGGTTGTGGCAGTCGATACAATCCATGGTCCTGTGTTCGCCCGCTGCCAGTTGCTCGGCCGTGGGTTTCGTATCCGCCGAAGTGAACACGGACTTCTTTCCTGTTTTGTCCGTGTAGGTGACCTGAGCGATGGTTTGCCGCTGCCGGTCCGTGGCGATGTATTCGATCGGCGAATTCACATCCAAGTGGCGGCCGTGGATTCCCACTCCGCCGTCAAACGTGTGGCCGCCGATTTTCAACATCAGCACGGTAGTCAACTCGGTGTTCTTTTCATCATCGGAAAACTTGCGCTTCACAACCAGCTTGTTTCCGGTGAACACCTGCGGCCAATGGCACTGCTCGCATGTATCCCGCGACGGCCGCAGTTGCCGCACCGGCGACGGAATCGGCTGGTCGTACCTGTGAAACGTAACCGCGTAAACCTGGCGCAGTCCCGAAAGCTTCGAATGCACGAACCAGGAAGCTCCGGGACCGATATGGCATTGCACGCACGCAACGCGCTGGTGCGGTGAAGTCTGGTACGCGGTGTACTCGGGCTGCATCACCGTGTGGCAGGTCTGCCCGCAGAACTTCGCCGAGTCCATATACTCGACGCTCCGGTACGATGCCACGCTGAGTATCATGCCGTTCGCCAGCGTAAGCCCGCCAATCCACCCAAACAATTGGCGCATGGCGGGTATCGACAGATCGACTCGCGGATAAATCGTCGGCAGTTGCCCGGACTTGGCGAGTCTTATCCGCCGCCAAATCGCGCCGGCAGGGATCAAGATCAATCCGATAACGAATATTCCGGGAAGAATGAGGAAGAAGACGAGCCCGACATACGGGTGAACCGCTCCGCCGCCAACAATATCGAACAGCCAAAAACCGATCAGCGTGGCCGCCGAACTCGAGGTCAGAACGGCTCCCGCCATGGACAGCGGATTCCGGCCAAGGTACGCGGCAAGACGGAATCCGGAGGCGGCGCGTTCAAATAAACTCATGGTCGAAGAGGGGAAAATCCTCCTGCTCGTGAAGGATAATCGAAAGAAGCGCCGCCCGGCTCAGGTTCGTATCCGCGGCGCCGCCTGTCCTGGCCGGCGGTGTCGTTTCCTGCTACTTCTTCATCGTGCGGATGAAAGCGACCACGTCCTTGATCTGCTCGTCCGTGACCTTGCCCTTGTAGGCCGGCATCTTGCCCTTGCCGTTCGCCGTAATATCAATCAATTGCGCGTCGGTTTGCTTCTGCACGTCGTCCGAGCCCAGATCGCGCAGCTTCATCGATTTTCCCGAAGGCGTGTCCCCTTTGCCGTCCGCGCCATGGCACATCGCGCATTTCTTCTGGTAAGTATCTTTCCCCGCGGCCGCATCGCCCCGCGCTCCCGGCGCCCCAGCCCAGCTCCCCAGCAGCAACAACCCTCCAATTGCGATCACCTTCTTCATGTCTTGTCTCCTCTCGCACCGCAACTCTTCAATGTCGCTGCTTCGCCTGAGTTCCCGCCTTTTGTAGCGCCGCCCTTTCAGACTCGCGTCTTGGCGACGTCTCCTGGACGCCAATGCGAGCCAGCGCCGATTCTACTCGACGGCAATCGCCGTCACTTCTTCGCCAGCGAACGGATGAACGCGACAACCTGCTTGATCTGATCGTCTGTGAGCTTGCCCTTGGAAGCCGGCATCTTGCCCTTGCCGTTCACGATGATGTCCGTCAACTGCGCATCGGTTTGCTTCTGTACGTCTGCTGAACCGAGATCGCGAACCTTCAAAGTTTTCCCCATCGAGCTGTCGCCTTTGCCGTCTGCGCCGTGGCACATGGCGCACTTCTGCTTGAACAGCGTCGCGCCCGCATCGTCGCCGCGCGCCGCCGGCGCGAAAGCGAACGCCAGAAATAACGCACAAGCTGCACTGCACACCGCTTTATTGATTCCGTTCATAGTTCTCCTCTCTGACTTCGTGAGTACGCGACATTATCAGTGAAACAGCGCCATCTACAACAGTTTTTCCGCGCCTCACGCGGACGCAGCCCATGTGCGTCCCGGCTGTCTTCCCTTCAGAACGCATATCGAAGTGCGAAAGTGGCCGTGCTGCCGTTGAAATCTTCGGCATTGAAAGCGCCGGCGGGCGGGATCGCGTTCGGCGTAACCGCGAGCCCCGGAACATTATTCGGCGATGGCCCCTTGCCGTTGAACCCGTAGTAGTTCCAGCTCACTCGGTAGCTCAATCCCTTGTACACATCAAAAATCAGCGTGGCGTAGGGCTTCTGGTAGTTGAACGCCAGCGTCCCGACGGGCTGGAGCGCATTCAGCGGTGGTTCTACTGTGCTTCCATTGGTCAGCACTTCGCTTCCGCCCAGGAACGTGCCGGCATACCCGATACTCGCGGTGACGCGTTTGATCGGTTTCCACATCACGTCAAAGTAGCCGAAGTGCTGCTTGTTGGTATACGTCGCAAAAGCGCCCAGCGAATTGAATTCCGCGGGATCGGTGGCGCACCCCGCCAGCGGCGGAATCGGCGGCGCGAACCCGTAGAAGTAGCAAATGTCCGCCGCCGAGTAGAGGTCCGTGTAGGTGTAGCCGATATCAAATGAGAGCTTTGAGTTCGGCAGCAAAATCGTCAGAAAGCTGTAACTCCGGCTGTGCTCCACGTCGTTTACCGTCGCTACGTTGTCGCTGTTTTCGTGGATGTCAAATGCCGCGTCGAAATTGATCCACGTGTGCGGCTTATACGTGGCATGAATCTTGTAGACTTGCACGTGCCGCGGCGTCGTGCGCGTAAAGGCGAAATCGTTGTAGCCGAACGCAAAATCCGCGCTGATGCGCAGCGCATCGATCGGCCGCAGCGTCAGGCCCACCAGCAACGAGTGCTCGTTGATACTCTCGATATTCCGCGTTGTGTCGTTGTTTGGGTTCGGCCCCGAGAATATGAGCGATCCTCCTGGGCCGGGGGTGCAGGGCGCGGGAGGCGCGCAATCGCCGCGCGCCGCATCCGTCGGGAAGAATACTTCCTGCGTAATAAACTCCTGCGAGGCGAACGAAATCGTCCGCTGCGTGTACAAATACCCGATGCGCCCGCTCACCCGCTTGCTCAAGTCGTACTGCAGTTGGAACGTATTCGATTTGATTCGCTGCGCCAGGTATTCCGAAAACAGCCCTTGCGAGCTGTCGGCCGCAGAACTGTCATTGTGGTTCGGGCAGGTGGCGGGGTTCACCACGCACGTCCCGGGAACCGGCGTGATCGGCCCCAACAAATCATTTCCATTCGTGAAAAGGCCCACTTCGTTAAAGGCCCACATTCCGGGCGTGCGCCAGTCGTCGAATCTGAACTCGTCCAGAATCCGGAACTTGTCGGTCACCGCGTAGACTCCCGACCAATCGGCACTCACCGATATCCGCTTCGCCTTCGCCGGTCCCGACGTGTCCAGGCCCCGTTGAATCGTGCGGCCGGTAAACCCGGTCGCCAGCTCATTGAAGTCCAGCACGCTGTTTTCCGAGCGGCTGTAGCCGATCGACCCCGACGTCTCGAATCGGTCGAAGTAATTCGATTGGAAGCGCAGCCGTTCCGTGGGCATCGAAGTTCGTGGTCTTCCCACTTGCGCGAAGGACAGCGTGGCGTCGCAGGTGGGATCCGCCACGTTGGGCGGCGTTAGAATCGGCACGCCGCACGGGCTGCCGTTCACCGTATCCCACGCCAAACCCAAGTCCACAGGTTGGCCGTTCGAGAGAACGAATGGCGCCGTTCCGTTCAACAGCGCGAGATCCGCCGCGGAACTGTCTTGCTTGAAGTAGTTCAGGAATTGATCGTAGGAAATCGTGGTCCGCCGCGCGACCCGGAAATCGACCCCCGCGTGAAACGAGTTCGTCGTGGTGCTGAAGAGCTCATTGAGCTGCGCCACGTTGCCCGCGCCATCGTCGGGAGTATTCGTCGTGTAGCCCCCGGGACCCGTATAGCGGTTCCGCGAATAGCCCAGCCGCACTCTCAGCCGCGACTCCGGGAAGAGTGTCAGATCGTAGTCTTGCATGCGCCGCACGGTGTCCAGGGAATGCGGCGAGGTCGTGATGGCCACGGCGGGAGTCGAATTCGCTGGATTCAGCGGATTCGCCAGCAGGTTCCAATCCCAAAAAACCTTGGACCGGCGGAACAGCACCCGGAAGTCATAGATCTTGTTCTTCTGCATGCGCAGCCGGCTCACCGTGTCGGGGTCGCCGCCATACCCGAAGTTCGAGAAGCTCAGGTTGTCGAACAGCAGGCCATTGTGGTCGATCGAGCGCATGTCCAGCGTGTAATCGAACAGGCGGAATCCCTGCCCCAGATTGATGAACGAATCGTAGGTGTTGTTATCCCCGCTGATCCAGTTCGCGCGATAGCCCGCTTCCACCGACTGCTGAATCTTGTATCCCGCGGCGTTGACACCCGTCGTGTCATCTGAGCCGCTCTGGGATTGCGGATCGGACTGCGCATGGCAAACGGGCGAGAGAAATAGTGCGGCGATCAAGACTAGAAAACTCGCATAGCGCAATCGCAGGAAGTCGCTCATGATTTCCCTCGCTCACAACCTCGATCGGACGTTCTGCTGGATGTCGGTTTTGGTCCGTCTTTCCTTCTCAAAAGAGCGTCCTTGTTCATGTCGGGCCCTATTTAAAGAAGAAGTGATCGAAATTGGACCCGTGAATCTGGGAATGGCACAGCGTGCAGGCCTGGAAGTAGGTCTGCTGGTTGTGGAATGACGGTGTGTTGGTAGCGCCACTGAAGCTCGAGTTCGTATGGCACTGAATGCACAGCAAATTCACATTGCTCACCTTCATCATGTGCGCGTTCGCCCCGCCGTGCGGTACGTGGCACGCCTGGCATCCTTCGATTTTCACCGCCGGGTGCTCGAACACGAACGGCCCCTGCTTTTCGGTGTGGCACTGGAAGCAAACGGCGTTCTGCGTGGACGAAGTCCGCACCTGCTTGGCCTTCGTCGCGCCGTGCACGTTATGACAGTCGCTGCACTTGATCAGGCCTTCGTTCACGCGATGATGGAAGGGCATCTCGAACTGCGCCTTCTGCTGCAAGTGGCATCCGTAGCAAAGTTCCGGCTGGTCTTTCTTGAGCAGGAAGTCTCTTGTCTCCGCGTGATGCGGCGAATGGCAGTCGATACAACTGACTTCATTCTGGGTGTGCAGGGAATTGATGGCGTTCATGTGCTGCGTGCCGCCGGCATGGCACCCCAGGCAGCGGTTGTTGATTTCTTTTGTCGAATGGTCCTTGAAGATGAAGATCTTGGTAATGTCTCCGCCGCCGGCTACGTGCGCTGCCCCCGGACCGTGGCACCCCTCGCAGCCCTGGTGCGACGGACCACCTTTGGTGTCCAACGTTGTCTTCCAGTGCGCGGTGTTCTCCCAATGCTTATAGATGTCCTCGTGGCAGGTCTTGCAGGTATCCGCTCCGACGTAGTCTGAACTTTGCCCCGAACCCTCGGACGCCGCAGGCATCGAGGCGGTCGCCCCACTCTTGCCCGCTTTTTTGTTGGAGTCCTGAGCCCATACCGGCCCACAGAGCCCTGCGCAAAGCACCGCCAGGAGCGCCAAGGGCAACAATCGCCGGGCGTTCAAGCTCCTCGACTTATCCATCGCGTTTCCCCCCGGAATACGGTCAGGCTCTTTAAACGCAACCCCCCGAGATATTAGGCAATTCTAATAGCCACGAGCTGTTTTTTTCATTTCGCTTGTCATACACGGCAATACCCGTGGTCGTATATTTTGGAAAGGGGCGGTTGAATTGAATCTGCGGCCGCGCAGACGCTACTGCCGTCGTGCGGGCGTTCTCATCGTAGAACTACTGTTTCACACCGAACCAGATTGCGGCTTTCCCCCTCCGCTTTTCGCGTGCCCAATGATCCGTTTGCAATTCAACGGCCGTCTTCAGTTGCCGTAGCCGTGCGTATCGCTGTTGCTGCTCACCTTCCCGCCGAACGATCGGTAGAGAAATACGAAATAACCTGTCGCCAAAATCATTCCGATGACCCACCAGACGAGCCCGATCTTCAGCCCGTATGCTCCGGCTTTGGCATTCGCCACCGTCAGCGAATACGCCGCATCGCGCGCCGGCATCACCATCGGATACACCCCGAATACGACGCTCGTCAGCATCCCCGTGAGAAACGCCGCGGATGCCAGGAACGCTCCTCGCTCGTTTCTCTTCGCGATGTACCACCGTACTCCCGCCGCTCCCGCCACCGCCAGTAGTGGAAATACGTAGCCGAGCGGCCATGCCTTCAGATTTCTCGCCACTTGCGGCTGCACCTGGAACGTCACTGCCGTCACGATCCCCGTCAGCGCGACCACCGCCCACCATGCCCGGCTCGCCGCCTTGCTCGCGCGTTCGCCGAGCGCGCCTGTCGTCTTCAGCCGCACCCACAATCCGCCATGCATCACCAGCGCCGCAAGCGCCAGCACTCCCACCAGGATCGTGTACCAATCCAGAATCCCGGTATTCGGCCCCAATCGGAAATCTGTCCACAATGGCTCAAAGAAATAGCCGCTGGCATCGAGCGGCACTCCGCGCACCACATTCCCCAGCGCCGCTCCAAAAAACACCGCCAGCAGCAGGCTCGATCCGCAGAAGAGAAAATCCCAGAAAGGCATCCACACATTGCTGCGAATGTGATTTCGAAATTCTATCGAAGTGCCGCGCAGTATCAGCAGCCACAGCACCATCATCAACGGCAAATAAAAGCCGCTGAACCCGCTGGCATAAAGCGCCGGAAACGCAAAGTAAAGCGCCCCTCCCGCCGCCAGCAGCCAAACTTCATTCCCGTCCCACACCGGCCCGATGCTCGCGATCACCTGCCGCCGCTCGTCATCTGTCTTCGCAATGAAAAGGTGCAGCGCCCCCGCTCCAAGATCGAATCCATCCAGCAGGACGTACATCGCCACCATGATCGCCACAAGGCAAAACCACACCGTTCCCATCACGCCCTCTCAGTCCGCCGCCACCGGCGCCGCATGCGTATCCAGCTCCGGCCGAGGCTCCGGCCCGTGATCGATCTCGCGCCACACCAGGAACAACCACAGAATCGCCAGCATCGAATACATCCCCATGAATCCGATCAGCGTGAACCACGCGTTCCCCGCTCCCACGCGCGGCGATACTCCGCTCGCGGTCCGCATTAATCCGTAAATCAACCACGGCTGGCGCCCCAGTTCCGCGGTCATCCATCCCGCCGTATTGGCGATGTACGGCAGCGGCACGCACAGCATCAAGATCCACAGAATCCATTTCGAGGTGTACAGCTTCCCGCGCCACAGCAGCAACCCCGCGATCACCATCACCGCAATAAAAATCGTCCCGAGTCCCACCATCACATGATAGCTGTAGTACAGCAAGGGAATCCGGTCCGGCCACAAATTCTCAGGAAAATCCGCCAGCCCTTTCACATCCGCCGACCATTGGCGGTAGGTCAGGAAACTCAGCATGGCCGGAATCTCCAGCGGATTATCCAGCTTCCGCGCCGGCACGTCCGGCTGCCCCAAAATCATCAACGGCGCGCCCGGCTGCGTCTCGAACAATCCTTCCATCGCCGCCAGCGTCGGCTGCTGATTTTCAGCGATCAATCTTCCTTGCATGTCGCCCGTCGGAAAAAGCTGTAAGCACGCGGCAACCACACCCACGATCACGCCTGCCTTCAAGAACGTCCGCCCATACGCCTCATCCCGCTTCGCCAGCAAATAAAATGCCCCCACCGCGGCCATCACGAAGCAGCCTGTCTGCACCGCTCCTAACATGTTGTGCGCATACGCCCACAGTGCCCACTCGTTCAGCAATAATTTCCAAAAACTAGTTAGCACGAATTCGCCGTTTGCTCCGATCGCGTAGCCCGTTGGATGCTGCATCCATGCGTCCGTCGCCACGATCAGATAGCCCGAAATCCACGATCCCAGCCAAACCAGGAACGCCGCCCACCAATGCCCCACGCGCCCCAGTCTTTTCTCGCCGAACAAGAACAATCCCAGAAAACTCGATTCCAGGAAAAACGAAAAGATTCCCTCCATCGCCAGCGTCTGCCCGATCACTCCTCCCGCCGACCTTGAAAACGCCGCCCAGTTCGTCCCAAACTGAAATTCCATCGGAATTCCCGTCACGACTCCCAGCGCAAAATTAATCCCGAAAATCTTGGCCCAGAATCGCGCCGCCCGGTTGTAATGCTCATCCCCGGTCCGCAGCGCCTTTGTCTTCAAATAGACGAGCAGCAGCGCCAGCCCCATCGTCAGTTGTGGAAAGATGTAATGGAAAGTTACGGTAAAAGCGAAATGCAGCCGGTGAACGTCGAGTGCCTGCTCCATGCCTTCGTCCTCGTCCTCTGCCCAATCTCATCCGCCCAAGCGGATGAAAGGGCGCGCATTTTACGGGCCCGGTTGCCGTTCTTGTCTAGGGTGTCACAGTATTTGGAATGAAAATCAGGCTTCCCTCAGCAGGCGCAATTCTAATACAGATGCGGCCTCTCAACGTTCTCAAGCTGCGATGAAAGGCTTATTCGTCGAATACTTTCTGAAGTCCAGGCTTATCCTTGATGACCAACGTCGATCCATGCACTTCGATCAAATTCCGCCGCTTGAAGCTCGCGAACAATCTCGTCACCGTTTCGCGTGATGCCCCGATCATTTCCGCGATTTCTTCGTGCGTGAATGTCACCGTTGCACGAATCGCGCCATTTTCGGCCTTTCCGTGCGTATCGGCAAGCTCCAGCAAGAATCGCGACAATTTCCCCGCGGCTGATCCGGAGAGCCCCAGATATCTCACTTCCTGATACGTCGCCTGGCAAATATTGCTCAGAATCTCCGCCACGCGCACCGCCGCCTCGGCATTTTCCCGCAAAAATTGCAGGAACAAGTCCCGCGGGATGAAACTCGCCTGGATCGGATCGAGCGCCTCGGCCGTCGCCTCATATGGCTTGCCCGAAATGGTTCCCGGCAGCCCGACTACTTCTCCCGGTTCGACGATCCGCAGGATCAACGCCTTCCCCCTGTTCGACCCCGCAGACAGCTTCACGCGCCCGCTGCACACCACAAACACGCCGCGCGGCTCCTGCCCCTCAACAAACAGTATCGCTCCCTTCGGGTAGGTCGCAGGCGAAGTGATGTTGTCGAGGCCCTCAAGCGCACGAATGGACAAATCGCAGAATAACTTCTCTGTAATCAACGGGCATTCCACGCAGCTATCCACCACCTGCAGCCCGTAAGGCGACTTCACAGCCTTTTCAACCCTTGCCACCCGAGGCTTCCTATTCGGCACAACCCGCACACGGTACGCCATGAGCCACCTCCGACTACTCGTCTTGTAATGGACCTCTGTAATTGCTTCTATCACTCATAGCGCGTCCCGTCTCCAACGGCTGTGATGCAAGTCACATCGGGCCGTGAGCCTCATCACCGCTCGCCAAACCACCTCCCCTCATACTCATGCCTGTTACTGAGGAGGCTCCAATGGCCATTGATGATCGTGACCTTTTGGACGTTCTGAAATTCGAGCTCAATTTCCTCGAAAAGGGTGGCTACGGCCGCTCGCCCCGCGAGGCTTGGCGCGCACCGCTCGTCTTCGAAGATTCTCCCACTTGTATGAACTACGACTCCAAGGAACAACCGGAGCCCTGCCAGGCCTGCGTTCTGATGGACCTCGTGCCCATGAGCGAGCGCAAGCAAGCCATCCCGTGCCGCCACATCCCGCTGACCATGGCTGGCGACACGCTGGAAACGCTCTATCGCTGGGGTTCGCAGAACGAAATCGAGGACGTGTACGGAAAGTGGCTGCGCACCACGATCCATCGCATCGAAGAAGAGCGTGAGCGCCTGTCCGGTCAACGCGCCGCAAATCCTCGTCCATCGGCGGAAACGCACTAGATCCGATGGAGAGATCGTACATGGCGGCGGACTCAGTTCTGAAGTGTGCCAACCCGGCTTGCGAAAGCCCGAGTTATTGTGCCGGCACCGGCCAATTCTTTCGCCTGGAAATTCTCTCCGCGCGAGAAACCGGCGGCTCAATCCCTCGTGAAGCAATTCCCTCAGCGCAAAAAAGACCGCGGCTCCGTGTCGTAGATTACTGGCTTTGCGCTCACTGCGCTGAAATCTATACGTTGAGCTACGATCACGACGCTCACATGGTTTTCGGTGTGAAGCGCCCGCAACCTATCGCCGAACCCGAATTGGAATTAGCCGGAAACTTCCAGCTTTCCTCCTAAACCCCGTTCGTCACAACCTATCCGCGAAAATCAAATCAAGCGCGGCTTTCTGCACCGCGCAATCTGTGCTCGCCCCAACGCAAATTTGTAGGCCCAAAAAAAAAGAAACGCGGGCGGCGTCCCACTTCCGCCCGCGTTTTCTGGTTCACTCGATGGCGTGACTACGTCCGGATCGCAACTTCAATCACGCCATTCCGGCGATCGCCGAAGACCCTTCAGATCCCGGTGATCTGCTCGAACTTGAACACGTGCATCAGCAGCGGCGTCAACTTGATCTGCAAGTTCCGCATGAGTCGCAGCAAATGCCGCGCCGCATTATCCCGCCAAGGGAAAGCGTCGCAACAATCTCGCGCTCGCCGTGTCTCGCCGCAAGAGACTCGAGCCGAACCAAGAGCTTTTCTCGGTCCGCGCCGAGGCTCGAAAATGACTCTGCGAGCACCAAGCTCTTTGTTGCTGCGACTACGCTATCGCGACTCACCCGTTCCGCAATATGACGCGAGTCACAGGCCCTTGTGAGGCGGGTCACAACCCGCTCGCACTTCACTCTTCCTTGACTTCACTTCGCCAATCTCATAAAGTCCGCGCGACTCAAGTCACTCACTTCAGAATGGCAAACCATGAAAATGCAACGCATTCTCGGTATCGCGCTAGCCCTCTGCCTGCTGCTGCTCGGCGCCGTCTCTTACGCTCAAATGGTCCGCCCGACTCACCGCGGCAGCGTCTACCAACTTTCCTTCATCCGCGTGGTTCCCGGGATGAATTCCGCATACGACAAATATCTCGCCAGCGATTGGAAGAAAGAACAGGAAGCGCTGAAAGCCGAGGGCATCATTCTTTCCTACAAGGTCATCGGCACCGAAGGCCACACGCCCGGCGACTGGAATCTGATGCTGATGGTCGAGTACAAAGACCTCGCGTCCATGGAAGCCAACTCCGACAAGGCGGATGCGCTGCTGCAGAAATCATTTGGCGGCGATGAACAAGTGATGCAAGGCTACAAGGACGGTTCGCAGATTCGCGAAGTGCTGGGCACGCGGCTGGCGCGCGAGATCATCCTCGAACCGAAGCCGTAAGCGCGCTGTCTCGGACAGGCTGGCGATTGATTGTGATTTAGCGGCCCCACGCGCGAGGTTGCGCGTGGGGCTATTCCGTCCGCCCCAACCCAAGGCGTCTGGCGCCTCGTTGCTCCGGCAATCGAATCATTGTTTAGTGTGAAACACTCCTTGAAACTCACACTCTGTATCGGCTCCATTCTTTTGCTCGCCACAATCCCCGTCGGGAGCCAGGCGCCGGCTAAATCGGCTTTCATATCGTTGCAAGAAGCACAGCCAAGCCTCGCCGCATACCAGGACGCGCTGCCCGAAGATTTGCGCAGCGCCGCGCCTCTCGATGACGCCAAATGGGCCAAGTGGATCAGCAAGAGCGATCAGGATGTGCGCGTTCGCCTGGATCAAGGCGAGGAGGACACTCTCAGCAACCTGCTCCGCTTCGGCGTCACCTACACCAAGGAATATCGCATCGACGATGAGTACCTCCCAAAGTATGGAAACAGTTCGCTCGTGGATTCATTCGCCGATCACCGCGCGGATGATCTCGTCCGCGCTCTTGCATCGCCCAAATCCGCGGAAGGATTCCGCGAGATGCGCGCGTTTATCGAGAAGAAGGGCTATTCGTTCCAGACTCCCGCAGGCCGTCTGAAAGTAAAAAAGTACCTGCTCGCGAATCTGGCCCGCCTGCGCGAGGATTTCATCAAAGCCCATTCCGAAGCTGCGAAAGAAAATCGCTGGCAATCCTTCGAAGAGCGCGGAATCTCCCTGGACACCAATCTCTGGCCCGACTACGACCTCGACGCCCACCTGCACGCCATGGTCGAAAAGGGCGCGCTCAAGCCCGGCAGCGTGCGCAGGATTGCGATCGTCGGCCCCGGCCTGGACTTCGTCAACAAGCAGCAGGGCTACGATTTTTATCCGCCACAAACCATTCAACCCTTCGCCGTCCTCGACTCACTGGTCCGCCTGAAACTAACTGATCCGGCCACCGTCGAGCTCTACACGATGGACATCAGCTCGAGCGTAAACGTGCATATCGCGCGCGCCCTCAAGAACGCCGCTGCGGGAAAGCCCTACATTCTGCAATTGCCGTGGTATCAGGCGGGCCGCTGGACCGGCGACTTTCGCACCGCGTTTGTCTCCTACTGGACGAATCTAGGTTCGATGATTGGCAAGCCCGTGCCGGCCACTCCCGTGCCGCAAGGCGCCGAAGGAATCGCCTCGCGCGCGATCGCCGTGCCGCCCGCCATTGTTAGCCGCATCACTCCGCTCGACCTGAACATCGTCTATCAACGCCTCGAGTTGGCTCCAGCAGAGCGCTTCGATCTCATCGTCGGCACAAACGTATTCGTCTACTACGGCGCCTTCGAGCAATCGCTAGTCCGCGCGAATGTTGCAAGTATGCTGAAGCCGGGAGGATTCCTGCTGTCATCAGAAAAGCTAGCGGACCGCATAGAAAATGGACTGCAAGCAGACATCACCACGGAAGTTCCCATGACCGGCCCGCCCGTGATGACCGACTACATCTTCGGCTATCGGCGAAAGTAATCTATTCAGCAGTACTGCGAGGCTTAGAAGCAGTTGGCCGAAATTAATGCCGCGGCGCCGTCGGCATCAAACCCTTCTTGATCACGGTCGGCCCGACCGAGGAATGTGCATGCCCGTGGCAGGTCAGGGTGCAAGAATTCGTAGCCCGGCTATACGAAATCGCCCCTCCGTTCGGCGCCACGACGTTCACATCGAAGTTCACCAATCTCTCGCCGGAAACCGTTCCGTTCGTGCTCCCCATTCCATGCGCAGTATGGCAAACGGAGCAAGAAAATCCGTCGTTGATATGCCGCGCATGCTCCGAGAAGCTGGCGTTCGTCACCACATTCGATAGACTGTGGCACTTGCCGCACAGCGCATAAGGCCCATTCACGCTCAGATCGGGATTCGGATTCAGATTCGTGATCAGCTGTCCCGCCGCAGTCGTCTGGCTGGCCACATACTGCCGCTCCAGAATGTGCGTCCACTTCGAACCATGTGGACCGTTAGGCCCCGCGCCCCCGAATTCGCGATTGTCGTCGCTGTTATGGCAGTCGGAGCACAAAATCTGCGTCCCCATGCTCCGTCCCTGCGTTACGCCGTCGATATCCAACATATTCGCCAGCAGGCTCGGCTGCGGATACGGACTATTGCTCACGTGCATCACCGGATGGCTCGACGTGCTGCTGATCGTAAACTGCGGAATAACGTTCAAAAAGTCGCCCGCCGAAACCAGCCGCACCGGCAAATACCCAAACACAGGATTCGCAGCTTTCCCCGCGCTCGTTCCATGGCAGCGCAAGCAGTTGTCGTATTCATTGACCGCCGGGAACACAACCGTCACGCCATCTGCCGCGCTGACCCCGGCGATGCCGTTCTGCGACACGCGCACCGCAGGCGGCGGCGTGAAGCTGGTCACTTGATTCGCAGCGTGGCCGTTATGGCAATCCGCGCAAGTCGCGTGGCGATTGTTGTTCAGCACCACACTCTCCGCGGCATCGTGCGTATTGATT
This sequence comes from uncultured Acidobacteriota bacterium, assembly GCA_963841235.1. Classification (GTDB taxonomy): domain Bacteria; phylum Acidobacteriota; class Terriglobia; order Acidiferrales; family UBA7541; genus Palsa-147. The sequence goes on from CAWJBU010000014.1 coordinate 150,514, forward strand.
CCCGCGGGATACGGATGCCCGACCTTCGCAAACTCCGCAAACACGTTTGGAATCCCCGGCGAAAGATTCGATCCGCCGCTGTGGCAAGCCAGGCAATCCTGCTCGTTCGCCGCGCGCAGCAACCGCGCAGGTCCCTGGCCGTTGTGCGGCATATGGCAGGAAAGGCATGCGTTCTGCCCAACGTTGGCGTAGCTTCCCACTCCCGACGCAGCTACCGTCTTGTTCGTCGCCGTGGTATGAATTCCCGTCGGCCACCCGGCCAGATGATTGATCTGTCCCGTCAAAACGCGGGTCGGATCATGGCATGCTAGACACAATTGCCCGTTCGAGCTATCCCGCACCAAAAAGTTTTGCGAGATCGTATCTTTCGCCTGCACATGCGGGTTGTGGCACGACGTGCATTCCACATTTCCCTGAATCAGTTGTACCGCTCCCAGCGGGTCGGTGGTCTTCCCTTGAGAAACGATCGTCCCCGCAATCTCCACGGTATCTTTTATCGGCAAGACCAGGCTGAACGGATGCGAGTTCTGCAAATTCGTGCCGAACACATCGGTGGGCGTCATCGTTCCGGTCATGCTCACCGCGCCATACACAATCGTTTGTCCCGGCGCCACCGTCCCATCATGGCAGCTCAGGCAAAGGTTGCTGTCTGTTCCGAGCTGCAGCATTTGATTGCCGGTCTGGTGATAGGTCGTGCTTGTGTACACACTGTAGTTCTGCTTTGAAAGCGTTTGATTCCATAGCGGAGCCGGCGCAAAGCCGGAATGTGGCGCATGGCAATAGACGCAGGAGCCCGACCGCGCCCCGGTGATAGGCGATTTGCTGCCGGTGGTCAAATCGTGCGTGCCGATCACGTCCCCGGTCACCTGCGCCGGCAGCTTGGCCGGAGCCAACAGGATGAACGCGCACGCAAGAAGGAGCCTTCGCTTCACTACTTTCCCCCGACTGGTTGTTTCGGCAAGCCGTAATAATGGAACACCTGCACGCGGCGGTTGATCGAATCCACTACATAAACGCGATCGTTATGATCGACAAAAAGCCCCGAAGGCAATTGGAATTGCCCCGCAGCCGTCCCTCGCTGCCCGAAGTAGTAGAGCAGCTCGCCCTTGCGGTTGAACACCTGCACCACGCCCCACATTGCGTCCACAACGTACAAATCGCCCTCGGAATCGACTCCAATTCCCTTCGGCCGGAACATCGCCCCGGTTGCGTCACCGATATGCCCGATCGAGTACCGGAATCCTCCCGAGCGGTCCAGCACCTGCACCCGGAAATTCATGGCGTCCACAACCAGCAAATCCGCGCCATCGAGGCGCAGCTCGGTGGGATAGTTGAACTCGAGATCGCCCGTACCTTCACTCCCGATCGTCTGCAGCACGCTACCCTCGAGATCCATCACGAAAATCTTGTCGCGCAGCGTGTCGGTCACGTAAATGCGGTTCGCCGCAGAATCCACGGCAATTCCGGTGGGCCGCTTGAAGAATCCCTCTCCATACTTCAAGCTTCCAATCACTCGGCTGAATTTCCCGTTCGAATCAAATACGAAGATTTTGCCGCTCTCGGAATCGGTCACGTAAATATTGTCTTGCGTATCCACGGCCACGCATTGCGGCGCGAGCAGCCGGTCCTTCCCTTTGTCATGGCGTGAAATGAACTTGTACTTCTGCTGGGCAAAATCGAAGATGTGAATGCCGTAGGCCCCGGGGTCGGTGACGATCACGCGCCCGTGCGAATCCGTCACCACGCTATACGGCCGGATTAAAGAGTGAAACTGCGGCTCGCCCGCCACCACATCCAGCAATTTGTTCCAGAAGCCGCGCTTCGGCTTGACGTCGCGCTCCCAACTGAAATTCCGTTCGTAAGTGAGCTTCCGCCCGCCTTCAAGCTGCAACTCCGCAAGCGGCTGATCGGCCGGCTTTTTCTTGTTATCGGATCCCCGGGACGTACCTATGCACAGAAGCGCGAGCGCTGTCATCGTTGCCACCGCTCGCATTCTGCTTCGAGGCGCTGAGGTTAGAAGAAGTTGAACCACCTGGAAACCCCGATAAAAAACGACGACACGTTGGCGGGAGGAACCGTCGAGGCGCTGAAGCTCTGCGACAGCTTCGCGTAACCTCCCGTCAGGTAAACCTTGCGGAATTGATACTGAAAGTAGGCGTTATATTGCTCGTTCTTGTTGAACGACGCCGGTGTGTCACCGCCTGTATCGCTGCTCGATTTCGAGTAACTTGCTCCGAACGTAAGTCTACGCACCGGCGAAGCTCCAAGTCCAAAGGAATAACTCTTGCCGCCGTAGAGAATCACCAGGCTCGACGGCAGAATCGGCGTGGGCACCGGCGTGGGAACCAGCCCTGCTCCCGTTTGAATCGCGTTGCCATTCGAAATGGAATAGCTTCCCGTCACGCTCGCCCAATTTCCAAAAGTCAGCCCGGTTGAATAGCTCTGGCTGCGGCTCTCATTGCCGGAGAGCTGCGTCAGCGCCGTCCGCGACCCGGCCGCGCTCGCGCTCCAATACACTGTCCGGAACTTGCGCCGTATGTTTCCGGAATAATTGTAGTACCCGGTCGTGTAGGTCACCAGCAGCGTCTGCGCGTTTTGCGCGTAACTGAACGACCCCCCGATGAACCACCTCTCGATTCGCCGCGAGTAGTTGACCGTAGCCATCAATCCGAGAGTGTTCACGTTCATGTTGTCGATTTTTGTATCGTTCACCGTCGTAGAGACATTGAACGAGCCGCCCAACAATGGACGCGTATACAAAAGGCTGCCGCCAAACGTGCTCGACCCGATGCTCAATCCCAGGAACGACTGATCCCGCCGCTCCACTTCGCCCAGTGCCTGCAGGTCCGGCAAGATCGCATAACTCGCCACCGCCTGCACGTCCACCGCGTCCGATTTCTCGTTGGTGTTCTCCGGCAAGACGATTCCTCCGGCCGATGTCGCCTCCTCGAACAGCGTTCCGCCGAGATTGTCGGAGTAGTTGACTCCCAACGAGAAGTGCAGCTTGTTGGTGGGCTGGATTCCCGCGCTCGCGGTGATCGAATCCACCGTCCCATTGAACTGGAAGCCCTGATCTTCGTTGTTGAAAGACGACCGCGTGAAGCTCGCCGAAAATCCTCCGCGCATCGGCAAGGCATGTGACACGTTGAATCCGAATCCGTCTGTGGTCGTGTCCGTGGTCACTGATTGATTCGTGCTGGTGAACAATTGCGGTATCAGTGAGTGCGAGGTTCCGTATTGATAAAACGCGCCCAGGCCGAAACCGTGCGTCAAGTATCCCGAATGAAGCGACAGAGAATCGAAATTGGTGTGTCCCGAGTCATTCGCGCCGTAGACCGAATAATCCGTGGTGCCTTTTTGAAAGCCGACAGAAACGCTGGGGACGTCGGGGAGGTTTTCCGCCCAGTTGATCCCAAACGTGTCGCTGTTCCCGTGCGTAGTGAAGTTCGGCAATCCCGGAATCGCGAAGCTTCCCTCGCTGTTGTAAGCCTTCGAGTAATTCACCGATCCCGGAAAATGGCTGCCGTTGAAAATTCCCGAGCTGAAGTTCACCCCGCTGGCGTCGGAAATGGATTGATAATTCGAATCGGCCCGCGATTGATTCAAGTACGGCGAAAGATTGAACGTCAGAAAGTTCGGATCGTAGAAATATCCGGCGAGCGACGCGGTGCCCCCGAAATTCATGCTGTGGGAAGAAGGGACCTCTTCGCCGTACGCCGCCGAGTAGCCTCCCGAGATCACCCCGGTGAGGTTCATGCTCACATCGCCGGCTTGAATCTGCGCGGCCGCTGGGCGCGCCCAAAACATCAAAAGTCCGGCCGTGGCGAATCCTACAAATCGAGCAACACGCGGCAAAGCTCCCCCAGACTCCCAAGTCCCCGTTTAAAGAACTTCGACTTTCCCCTTGCGCCGCAGCGCCTCGTCCAGCGCGGCCCGTTGCTGGTTTGTCTTCTTGCTTTCCAGCTCCTTGCGTAGCTGTGCCTCTGTATCGGCAAATTTCGTCTTGCCCGCCATAATATGTTTGTTCAGCCGGACGATCGTGTAGGCCTTCACGATTTGAATGATTCCGGTGATCTGCCCGGGCTCCATCGCCAGCAGTGCGTGCACCACCGCAGGATCCAGCTTCGCGCGGTCCACCGTTTTGTGGTCGCCCATCACCACGCGATAATCATCGTCCGAGATTTTTTCCGCCAGCATTCCGAATTCTTCGTAGCTCTTGGTCTCTTTCGCCTGGCGCAACGCTTCTTCTGCGCGCCTGCGCCCTTCTTTCAATTGGTCCGGAGTTGCGTTCTGGGGAGGGAGAATGGAGATGGTCTGAAAGGCAAATGATTCCGGATAAAGAAAGCGCGTAGGGTTCTTGTCGTAGTAGCTTTTCAGCTCCAGCTCCGACACCTTCGACTTCTGCTCCACTTCAATCTTCAGCAGTGAATCGATCAACAACGAGCGGCGTATCTTCTCGCGCACCAATTGCTGCGAGCCGTTGAATTCCGTGGTCACGAATTCTTGATACGCGTCGGGAGAAGAGAACTGGCCGCGAAAATCCGCTTCCCCCTTCTCCAACTTCGCCGCAGGCACCGTCATTCCCCGGCGCAAAGCTTCCTGATAGACGAGCTCCTCGAAGATCATCATCTTCATGGCGCCGTCCCGGATATTTGCTTCCATTTCCTTCGGAAAGCCGTTTTTGTGTTGCCGCGCGTAAGGAAAAATCGCGTACATCTCGCGCAGCAGGTCGCGATCGGTTAGCACCGTGCCGTTCACTCGCGCAACAGGACGGCCCACCGGTTGAACCGCTGCGTTCGGCGTCGTTGACGCTTGCGCTGCCGCCTGCGGAGGAGCCGCTTGGGCGCGCGCCGTCGAAAGCGCCACCAGGACCAGCATTCCGGCAAAAATTTGAATCTTCATAACGTCTTCCGGCCCGTCGCGCTAGGGAAATAAGGGGAGAGACTTCGCTCTCCCCTCATAGGTTGAGGTTAAAAAGTTGTCCCAGCCGTTCCGTTGTTCGACTCATTCGCCTCGCCGCCATGACACTGTCGGCAGAACTGCGCGTCTTGATTCGAACCAGCGGTGGTTGAGCCCGGGTTGTAAGGCGCCCGGATGAAAAACATCGTCTGGTAGTAGCCCGAAGGCAGACCTGTCTTTGGGCCGTTTGTGACCTTCACCACGTTCATCAGGTGCTGGTTGTGGCAGGTCGTGCACATGACCACGGGTGATGTGTTGTTGAAGTTGCCCGGCGACACAAAGAAGCCATAGTTCGTAATGAACTTGGCGAAGTTGGTTCCGGACGGTACGTTGATCTTGCCAGCCGTGATGGTGCAATCCCAGTCGTACTGCCCGCCACAGCCAATTACGGCGTTCAGTCCCACCGGGTGATCGTTGAGATAGTTGCCTGCGCCGGTTCCATCGTTTCCGAGCAAAGTCGGAATCGTGTTAAAGGTCCCGTAGGAGGCAGGAAGCGTCTCATAGACCTGGTTCTTCATCATCGCGCCTTGTGCGTAGTTGCCGTCATGGCAACTGAGGCACGTCAGCACGCCCGCGACATCGGGCGTTGTGGCATTGAAACTGGCCGGCAGAGTCTCGACGTAGAACGAGCCGGGTTGCCCTTGGCCAGTGTTGATCACCTTGTTGTACAGGTTGCCTACGTCCTGGCCCCACAGCGCAATATTTCCGGTAGTTGTGTCACCGGACTTGTTGGCGCCGTTGCCAGATGCGCCGCTGTGCGGCGCATGGCATGCCGCGCATCCGCGGCCGTAGTTTAGGTGAGCGCCGAGGACGTCAGTCGACGGCGAATAGCCGGACTGAGCCGCAGCGATTGTCGCGGAACCCAGAACGACTATTAGGGCGATTAATACTTTCTTCATGGACAAACCTCCAACTCATGCTGCAGCACGCTACTTCTCTTACTTCTATTCACTTCCAGGTACGAGAACTGGGCAAGTAGGCCTTCTCCTGCTTTGTTCTCTTCTCGGCTGTCCGGAGACAGCCAAAAACTCTTGGCGGCTTGCTGCGCCGCGGAACTCTGCACTTCGGCTGACGGGCCGTCTTTCTGTGACGACGCGCCCGTGGGCTGCTGCTGCGGCGCGGTTTTCTCCGGCGCCGCCTCGCGGCGCGCCTTCTCCGCGGCCGCCTCCGCATCCGTCACGTACTGGAACATCTGCATCCGTCCCGGATATTGCTCGGTGGTAAAAACGCGACCCTGTTTGTCGATCGCCACGCCGACCAGCGCTTCGAATTGCCCGGGATAATGGCCGTGCCCGCCGATCCAGGTCAGCAATTGTCCTTCGCGATTGAATACCTGAAGGCGATCTTGGAACGCGTCCGCCACCCAGATGTGCCCGTCGGAGTCGATCGCGAGGCCCTTCGGCCGCGCGAGATAGCCCGGACCGTCGCCATGCTGGCCGAACATTCCGATGAACTGTCCGTCCGCATCGAAAATTTCCACGCGGTTGTTCATCGTGTCGGTCACGTAAACATTGCGGTCCTTGTCCAACGCCACGCTCGACGGCGCTCCGAAATCTCCCGGCGTAGTTAGCCAGTGATTCTTGCCGCCGGTTCCAATCTTGCGGATCAGCTTCAGCGTGTCCGCATCGAAGACGATCACCTGGTCCTGCTGCGTATCCACCACATACAAGAACCGGTTCTCCGTATCGATCGCCAGCCCCACCGGATCCACCAGCCCTTGATCAATCTGGTTGACGACTTCGTGCTTGGAATTGAATACCAGCACGCGATGCAGCTTGCCGTCGGACACGAACAAGCGATCGTCATCATCGATCGCCAGGCCGTTGATCAGCCCAAAATGCGCTTCGTAGCCGTTACGGATGAGCTGGACGTCCCGCGTCTCTGCATTGAAAATGAATACCGCTCCCACTTTCTGGTCGGCGACATACACGAGGCCCTTCGAATCAAACGCCATCCCGAATGGTCCGAGCAATTGGAACGGAAACGTCTTCACATCGTATTTCTCGGTCTGCCCTTGCTCGCCTGCCAGACGATCCATCCAGCTCTGCTTCTTCTTTTTCGGCACGGCTGACGTATCGATCTTTTCCCCCGCAAAATAATTCAGGTAGCGCACCCGCGCGATCGACGGCGGGCTTGGCCACACCAGCTTCGCAGTATCGATCTCCGGCTTCGGTGCCGGTTGTTCCGCGTTGGCATCGGCCTTCTTCTTTTTATTCTTATCGCCAAAGGTGCTGAGCGGCGAAGCGAGCAGCAGCGCCATCAGCAGCGCCATCGCCGCTCGCTTTTTGCTCATCGAATTTGTCCAGTCACCGAACATCGCCTCTCTCCGCATTACCGGCCCATATCAATTCTGTTCTTGTGGCACGTGTCGCAGAACGCCATGTTATTCTCCTGGTCCTTCACCAGCAGCCCAGGCTGCAACGAAGCGTGCGGCTGGTGGCAGCTCAAGCAGCTCAGCGCGAAGCGCACCTTGGTCACATCTTTCGGATCCGGCACATCCGCGACCGGATGGCCTTCCACTGGATGCCCAAACCCGAATTTCAGCGGCAGCACCGGCACGCGGTTCTTCTTGTAGTAGTCGTCCGGCAGTTTCACCGCGCCGTTGAAAATTGTCAGCACATGCTCGGCGTCCAGCTTCTGCGGCACCGAGTCCGGCCCGTGGCATTCCAGGCAAAGCGCGTTGCCCTGCGCCCGCAGCAAATGTTCGGTGTCGTTCCCGTGCGGGTCGTGGCAGGTCGCGCAACCCTGTTGGAACGCAGGCTGGTGCAACACGTGCTTCTTTCCCTCGTCAGCTTGCTCGACGTGGCACGTGAGACAAACGCTCACCGGGTTCGGCTTCGCCAGTCCCGGCGAACTCCCCGCATGTGGGCTGTGGCAATCGGTGCAATCCGCTTGAGCGCCGGGGTGCTGCACTTTCGCGGTGTCAATCTGCTTGGCCTTGTCGGCGTGGCAAGTAACGCAAATTTCCTTCGCCGTCGCCTGCGTCAAAACCACCTTGCCGTCTTTCGCTGGCTGGTGGCAAACATCACATTGCTTTTCGGCGAAGGGCGGGTGAACGAACGCTTGCATCAGCTTCGGCCGGTCGGATTGGTGCGGATTATGGCATTGCAGGCAATCCGCGTTTTCAAATGGCTGGTTCTGATGCGCCTTGGCGAGATCCGCATCCTTCACGTCATGGCAATCGAGGCACAGCGCCGGAACTGCCTTGGTCAGGTGATATCTGAATTCGCGATCCTGGCTGTCGCCGGTCTTGTGCGTGACGTGACAAGTGTCACAGCCCGCGTCCAGCGCCGCGTGCCGGCTTCCCTTTTCGGGAACGTTCAGACCCTTGGTGTGGCACTCGAGGCACAGATTCTCTTTCGCGTCTCCTGACGTCGGCTTCAGCAATTGGAATTTGTTGGGCGAAGAATGTGGATCGTGGCACTTCAGGCAGTCGCGAACTGCCGGCGGATGAACCGTGCCCTTGATTTGCGCCGCGCTCTTATTCGCGTGACACGTGAGGCAAAGCCCGTAAGGCGTCGTGGTGATGAGCTTTACGCGCGTCACATCGCGGTTGACGCGCACCTCGTGGCACGACGTGCATCCAAGCGCCATCGCCGAGTGCACCGACTTGCCTTTTGATTCTTCCGTATGACATTCGAGGCACTTCGCTGAGGGAGTATTTTTGTCGAGCGGAACAGGATGAACATCCGCGCGCGCCTGTGTGACCGCGAACAGCACGAAGACGGCAAGCAGCGGCAGAGCACTTGGCGCGCAATGCGCCACGCCAGGTCTCCGCAAGACCCGTATCCGTGCTCCCGAGAAGCTCAATTGGCTCGTCGACCCACCCACTAAGTGACTGCGCGAAAAAGTGTTACGCGATCGAGCCGAGCGAAACGTGGTAGCTCCGTTGATTCCGCTTCCGGAATCCGCCCGGCGCACAACTAACACCCCTGCTTTCAATGACATCCGAACACACGGTTTCGCCGTACAGTTCGGGTAACCCACAGCTCGGCGGTGACCGTGCATGACGCCTATTTGAAGGCATCCAGGTTCACGGCGCTGTGACGTCCGTCACACTTGCCCGTGACGCGCAACACTCCCACAATCGTCGCCAGAAGTGAAAAACGTTAGAGTGAGGGGGACGCGGTCGCTGCTCATTATCCGCTCATCGCCGCTAGCAGTCCACACAATACGATTTCGATCCCGCGACCCGAATTGGCACATCGCCACCGTCACGACCGAACCATGATTCCCTCCCCTTCTTTCGTAGCGCCCGCTGCTAGCCGGCGTTTTCGACTTTCGGCCCGCCGGCGCCTTATCCCTCGCAACAAAGAATACGTTGTCATTCCGAGGCGTCCGCCGAGGAATCTGCATTTTCTGTTCGGGCCCGCATTGTGGTGGGGCTGCCCACCGCAGCCTTGGCATAGGCGGGAGCCCCCGCAATTTATATGGTGGGGGAAGGAGCGCATCAGCGCTCCGAAAGAGCTTCGTCTTTGAGGATGCGCTTAAGCGCTGGCTCCATAAAGCAGCTCCCGTGGATGCTTGCGCCATCGCGTCCCGCCACGTACCGAATTTAGGACACTACCCCACAGCTCATCCCGCTGTAGATTTCTAATCGGGACACCAATTATTAGAAACGCTCGCAACGCCAACAAAACAATCGACGGAATCCTAAATGGGACAAAGACCGATAAAAAATTCGACGCCGGAATTGACGCTGGGCGTTGGTTCGTGAGAGAAAATCCGCCAGGAGGTGCTCTGACATGGGTCGAAGCGGAGCGGCTCGGGCGAAGGGACTTTATGGCGTCCATCCTGGCGTGGCTATGGTGCAAAAATGGGTGGCGGAGCTGAAGGGGAAGACAGGAATGTCGGTGGAGGATTGGGTTACGTTGATCAAAAAGGACGGGCCAAAGGATGAGAAATCGCGGCGCGAGTGGCTGAAATCGAAGTATAAATTGGGTACGAACTCGGCTTGGTGGCTCGCCGAGCGCGCCGACGGAAAGGGCGGCGAGGATAGCGATCCGGAAAGTTATTTGAAGGTGGCGATGGGTTATGTGGAGGAACAATATTCGGGGCCGAAGGCTTTGCTGCGGCCGATTTATGATGAATTGCTGACGCTGGGCAGGTCGCTTGGCGACGATGTCAAGGCTTGTCCTTGCAAGACGATTGTGCCGTTTTACCGGCAGCATGTATTCGCGCAGATCAAGCCGACAACGAATTCGCGCGTGGATCTGGGGTTGTGCTTGACGCAGTACAAAGGGAAATTGCCGAAGCGGCTGATTGATACGGACGGAGCGGCGAAGAAGGACCGGATTACGCACCGGATGGAGATTAAGTCTGCTTCGGAGATTGATGAGGAAGTGAAGAAGTGGTTGAAAATTGCGTACAAATTGGATAGGTGAAACTCGGGGTGTGGGCCTGGGGAGAGTCGAACTCCCGACACGCGGTTTAGGAAACCGCTGTTCTATCTGAACCGGCGGCCGGGAGAATTGACGTCCCGGCCGTTTGGAAATCCTGGCCGGTCAGTTCCTCACGACGCCTGACATGCCCTCGGGGTCTGGGTTCGATTTCGGCCTATCATCACGTTTCTTCTTTGCCCTACCGTAGGTGAGGATGAAGATGTCTGGCTCTGTGGCAGCCCGCGCAGAGCGTAATAAGATTCTCTTCGACATCGTCTCCCAATCGGCCACGCGAGCGGAGGTGGTGGACCTGAAGATTTTGCGCTACTCCGCAATCTTGGCAGCGCCACCCATCGCGCGCGAGCACCGCGCGGGCGAGCTGGCGGTAGGCCTCGGGTTCAAGCCGTAACCGCGGCTGCTTCCGCTTGAGACTGCTCATGGTTGTTCCTGATGATCTCGAACAGGCGCAGTCGCTGCGCGGCGGGAATGGCGCCGATGAGCCGAGCCAGCGCCAAGAACAGCGCATTCTCCTGATCCGCTTCCAAACTCGCTCCGGCCAGGAAGTCCGCGCAGATCATCTCCAAGCAATACCCTCGAGATTTGTCCGTCCCGAGCATCAGGGCCGCGGTCTCGAGCGCCCGCTCGATCACCGGAAGTTGGCTCTTGTAAGCCTTGAAATAAAGAATCTCCCACGGCTCGGTTTCCTTCCCCGTCAGGTGTCTCTCCACTTCGCGCTTGAACTCCTCCCGGGGTAGCTCTCGCGCCTTGTGCACCCAGGGTGCACAATCGAACCCCTGTTGCTCCCTCCGCGCCACCTTGGCCAATTCCCTGGCCTTGGTCCAACCCATCGACCGCAGGTCGGCTTTCGGAATCCGCGGCAGATGTTCATGGATGGCCATCAGGTAGTAGGCCTTTCGCCGGGACTCCGGGAACTTCCTCTCGAGGAACTCATCGAAGCACCTCAGATTGTCGAGCCGCCAGTATTGCCCGGAACGGACTTCGCACAGATAGCGGCCCAGATCCACAAACAGCGAGTCCCGTTCCTGATCCGCCGCCTTCTCCCAGGCCAAGATCTCATCGATCTTCGAAAGCACGAACACGGCCCGCTTACGATTGAGTTTCGGAGCCACCAGCGGTCTTCCATTAGTCGTCAAGGTCGTTAAGCCAATCAAGGTCGCTGGCTCCTGGCCGGCGGATCAGATTCGCGTCAATCAAAGACTGGCTGTTGAGACACAGCCCCAGATGCGGACAGCTCACGCAGCCGTTCTGCGGGAAGCGGATGCCGCTGTGCGAAACGAACTGACCCGCTTCGATCTGAGCAACTGTGGTTTCAACCAGCCGGCCGTACTCCCGCCGTTGCTCTTCGGAAATTGTCGCCCGGAGATATTGAATCTCAGACTGGTTCTTGCGCACGAACACCACTACGGCCACCTCAGGAATTCCGCTGATCCAGGAGTAGCAAATCAACTGAGGATCGAGTGAGAGCAATCCCTCGGGTTCTTCGGGATAGCGGCTCGTTGTAGTCTTCCAATCGATGACGCAAGGTGCGCCATCGAGTTCTCCGAGGGCGTCAATGTACGCAACGAATTGGTTGTCTCCGGGAAGCGATCGAAGCATCTTGACCTGCAGATTCTTCTTCGGCCGGGGAATGCAGACCCGATCATCCTGGGCGAACTTTTGGAGCAGATGAACTCCCTGATGGACCATACGGTCCCAGGAATCCCCTTTCTTGTATTCAAACGGAACATCTCGATACGCACCCCATTCTTTGTAGAGCACCGCACTCGGATCCTCGTCGCAGAAGTAGGCGCCGAGGGCCTTCTCAAACGAGCGGCCAAAGACCAGGGCCGCACGCGTTTCTTTTTCCTGCCAACCCTCGAGATAGCGGTAGCGATAGCTGCGCGGACAGCGTAGGTATTGGCTGATTTGTGTGTGACTAAAGATCATCGGCGTTCTCCTGCTTCGGAATCTCGCTGACCGTCGTGCAGGAAAGTTCCTCCCACTCTCCCGCCGGAGCGAAGGATTCGAGGCTCTGATAGGAGTGGCCATTGAAGGCGATGGGCGAGGTGCGCACAACCCCGCGAAGATTCAGAAGAGCTTTCTCATCGACTTGATCGCGGCCGAGAAGTTCCGGGTCGTAGCCGAAGTCCCGCAGGAACCAATTGAGCTTCCAGAGCGCACGTTCGCTGCAGTAGAGCCGCCCGGAGAAAGACCGTGTCGCGAAAGATTCGGGCTCCTCGACCAAGAAGCGGAGCAAGAAGAAGGGTTTCTGCGGATGCCAGCGGTAGGAAGCTCCGTCCACACGAACCATAAACAACCCTTGCAGCTGACTCTCGTGATTCTGGTCTCTTGAGTGCAGGCCGGGAATATGGCGTCTCATGGTTTTGCCTCCGTGGGTTGGGCATAGGAGTTGAGTTTGCAGACCAGCGCATCTCGATCTTTCTTGGCTGCTGTGGCGATGTGGGAGATGAAGGACTCGACCAGGTCTCGACTGGCATTTTTGAGCGTTTGGCTGCCGCAAAAGTCAGCTGCGTACGCCTTCACGAGCGCGGGGTCGAGGTTGTACTGACGGATCAGAACACAGAGTTGGTCCCGCAGTCGGGGTTGACCGTGACAGGATCCATTTCCATTGCCAGAGACAGCCGCGGATTGCTTCGGATGTGAAGCTGGCATGGGCGGAGAGAACGATCCGAGCTCTTCGACCGAGCACAGGCCGATTCCATACGCTTTGCGGAGAGCGCGATTGACGGCGCGGGTTTCGGCGACGCGCATTTCGGCACCGCGGACGAAGGAACGAGACATTGGACGGATCGGCATCGCCATACCCAACAAAACCACGAGACCGAGGAGTCTTATAGACAGTTGCCTTGAAGACCCAGCGGCCTGCCGAGCGGATCACAAGTCGCTCTGCAAGCGCGTACGGATTCCAGGGCATCGCCGGCGAAGGGCAATTCTAAGCAGGCCGGCGTGGGTAACGTACCAGCGGCCATCTATAAACAGAAGCTCACCGGCTCCAACAGAGAGAAGATAGCGTCTCGAGAGTGCCTCCAGGCCCTTGGATTCAGTACCGTGGATCTGATTTGGCCAAAGCCGTCTGGCTAGCCGGAGGTTATTCGAGAACTGCTTGGTCCCTGCCCGACAAGTTCTTTTCATGGCCTCATCTCTCTTCGTAACTATTACAACAGCATACATTCTCATCTGCCCGCTGTCAAGACACTTGTTGGAAAAACGCATTGTTTCTCTTACAATCGCTCCGCTATGAGGAAAGATGCCCCGCTCGCGTTTCGCATCCCGGCTGACTTGAAGGGGAAACTGCAGGACGTGGCAAGGCGCGAGGCCAGAAGTATTTCTCAGACTTGTGAAATCCTCTTGAGGCTTGGAATAGAAGGCTACGAAAGGGAAGGCTCTAAGTACCTCCAGCGTTTACTCTCCCGCCAGAAGAAAGAACCCTCCGAGTAGTTCCGGTCCGGCCGGATCTCGGCCAATTCCCATGCTGCGATTGCGTAAACGAAGCGCAGTGATAAAAGGCAGGTTCCGACACACCGTTGCAGATTTCGACGCCGTCTTTCAGAAAATTTAATTATAACCTATTGCATAATTTCTCCAAATCGTTGATTCGACAACAGGTTATGCAAGTGCTCCTATCAGGCCGACATCTGCATCCAATGACGTAGAGCGTTGAGAACCCGGTGCACGCCGGGCCCTCATCCTGGTCTGCTTTGCTTCTCTCGCCCCGAACATCAGATTTTTCTTGACTCCACTCAGTCTGCAACGATGTGGGGCCAAGGGGCTTTCCGGTTTGCCTCTATCGTTCTATGAGGGCATTTCAAGGCCGAGAAAGCATTCCTTATGGCGGGGTCTGAGCGTTATAAAGAGAACCGTGCGAGATTTCTTCAGCGTTTTTCTCACGCAGCGACGTCAGAAGGTCGTGAAGTGATCGTCGCAAGCACGGACTATCGGATTGGCAACGTTTTGGCCATCGTGAATGATCGCGAGTTGAGCGCGTGAATTTACAGTACGCAAATTATATGAGACAGCGGGACATAGTCGTGCGACACCGCAGGCTTAAACCCGATGACGCCGCGTCCATAGATGAATTTGAGAAGTCCTTCGCCGGAGCTCTAAGGGAATGGTCGCGGCGCGAGAGTCGACCGGTAGAAATAGCCTCGGAGAAACTCCGAAGGACTATGCTCGAACGGATCGGTCGAAAAGCAGCCTCTCTGATTACAGCGGACGCAGTGGCGACAATTCACGGTGCCGCACGCGTTGGCGAGAGAAGAACACTGGCTAAAGACATCTGTGATGAGTTATCGAGATTTGTTTATCAGGAACTGATTGTCATGTCGGGACTTCCTGGCCGCGGACGCAGACGCGAATTTGTCGATCGCGACCGATTAATATACCGGATGTACCTAAGTGGATCGTCATATGGAAAGATTGCCATCAAATTGCATATGTTAAGGCACGCGGTTCAGGCTGCCTTCCGCCGGGAAGAATCTCGGCGCATTTCCTTCTGCAAGAAATTCCCTCAATTGAAGCAATCTCTCGCGTCGATCGGAATTCTGCTTGAGGAAGAGAAGATCGCGGACTGAGAAACGCACAGCCTACGCGTGCGGCGAAATTGCGGGGGATTTGCGGCGCCGTAGTTCTATTCCGTCGTTTATTCACTACCTTTACAAAACTGCTCGGCTGGCTATCCTGCGAGCATACGCCGGACTTCGGCTGCATTCAACGGCGGGGAGGAGTCATTGAGGAAAGCACAGAACGGATCAAGATTCAACGCAGCGAAACATGGAATCTTTGCGGACATTCTGTTGACTGGCGAACCGTGGGGAGAGTCTGAAGGTCACTATCTCCGGTTGCTGTCGGCTTTGCGTGGATCGATTCGACCAGTTGATTCGCTCGACGAAATTCAAGTCGAGAAGTTGGCATTTTTGTATTTGCGGCTGACGCGGTTGTACAAGGCTGATGTGGAGGTTGCGCCAAAACTCTTCAAGAAAGTAAGCCAAGCACTCGACGAAGATCACTCGACTGTGGAAACGAAATGGGTGAACAAAGAGGACGAAGTTGTTGTAGTTACAAAGGACCCCGCACCAGATTCTTTTATGCGTTACGAAAATAACTTGGAGCGCCAGATCGGCCGCACTTTCGATCAGCTCGATGCGTTGAGGCGGGTGCGTCTAGTTGAGCCAGAACTGTCCAAGGAATAGGCGAGGGTGTTCTTCTGGGGCTGCCGGGGCGAAGGGATGAACACATCACGAGTGGGTGGACTGGCCTCGGGCCGTCCGGTTTTGTAACGCTGGGTTCTCGTTCGCGAATTTGGTTGAACATGAACTGGAAGCTGCCTGACAGAGTAGAGTCGTCGTGTCCGGCGCTGCCTTCGCGTCACCTCGGACATGCCGGTAGCCTTGGGCTCTTCCCATGTTAAGCCGGGGCATTCGCAGTTCGGATGATGTCAATCAGGATTCAAGTCCATTAAGTGAAAGATCTTCAGAAGTGCTTAACTCGGATGGAGGGTGTCATTTCGATATGGTAATTGCAGCAGTAGCTAAAGGTCGAGGTTAATTCTCGATGGAGCACAATAGAACAACCTGTGAAAATATACGCTCGATAAAGCGCCGACGAACGGCGCCCTCGAAGACTGAGGTATCCGCAAATCTGGTTCCATGTCCTGAACGGCGCGAGTTCTCGGGCGAACTACGGGAGCTGGGTGATCGTGTGAGGGAGTTGCGCGAGAGCATTGAAAAAGAGAAAGATGCGATTTCTATTGGATATTTCGCCGCCGCTCTCCATGTTGAATTCATTGGGCGCATAGTCACTTTCACCGACCAACTCGATGAAGCTTTGGACTATCGGCTTTTTCTGGAAGACCACCCGCTGCAAGAAAATTTGCGTCGTGCCAACTCCGCACTGCGGATATACAAGACGTTGACGGACATGCTGTGCGAGGAGATTGAGGGCTTGCTTCTGTGCCTCGGTGGGATGGAGGTCGTCGCAGCTCAAGCCATGGGGAAGTGGGCGGCAAATGACCCTGTCCGAACGGAGCTACTTGATCGCGTCCTCAAGATCGCGTTTGTACTACCAAGAAAAGGTCCGAGGAAACGCGAAACATAAGATCTGTAGTCGGTTGGCTGCTCTCCACTCTGGATTCGGCTTCCGGAATCGCGTTTCAGAAAATAATTCGTTGTGAAAAACCGAATTAAGTTAGATGACTCTAATCTCGACGGAGAACGAAGCGTCCGCGCAAACGGATGCCATCGGCTGAAGTTTGCTCGTTCTCGCCCGCTTGGCGAGCGACATGCAAAATGTAAAAACGAACTCAGCTAATCGGTGTGCCTTCAATAACTTATATTTTTTACATAGGGGCAAGATCCAGGCAAGGGCTCATCGGAGAGCTGTCTGCTGGCGCTGCTGCTTCACTTCCAGACTCGCGCGCCCGATTGAGAGAGGACGCCCAACTCGTCAATTTGATCAAGCCGGTGCCCGATGCGGTGTCGAGAGAATGGAAGGCACAGTTGCCTCGCCTCGCATTAGATAGCTTGCACCCTAAGGCTGAAGGGTCTGACGTTTTTCCGATTTGCAAGAAGCCAAAATGAAAAAACGAACTCTGCTAACGGGAGCAAAATCAAACACTTACATTCTTCGTGCAATGCGTTTAAGGCAGCCAGATCGTTTATTCGAGCTTCAGGATGGCGGTTAGTTCTGTCGGATCTTCGCTGGGGATTGACTTGAAACGGAAGCGCTTGGCTAGGCCTTGCATGCCTCGATTTTCCGGCAAGATGTTCGCGGTAATGCTGGTTAGTTTCTCGGCGCGGGCGATTTCGATTAGGCGGCGTAGGAATTCGGTGCCGAGGCCCTGGCGCTGGACGCTGTCGGTGATCAGGACGGCTACTTCGGCGTCGCGCGTGTCGCGCTCGCGAGTCAGGCGGGCTACGCCGAGGATTTCGCGCTGGCCGTCGGCGGCGGGCTTTGTTTCCGCGACGAGAGCCATTTCGCGATCGTAGTCGATGAAGCATTTGCGGAGCAGGCGCTCGTGGGCTACGCGCGTGTCGAGCTTTTCCATGTGGAAGTAACGCAGATAGACGGTTTCGGCGGAGAGCGTGGCGTGGAAGCGGACGAGCAGCGGCTCGTCTTCAGGACGGATGGGACGAATGGTGACTTCGTTGCCGTTCTTCATTTTCCACGGCCAGATGTATTGCGCGGGATAGGGGCGAATGGCCGGGCGCGGAAGTTGAGCATCGGCGACGGAATTGTCGAAGAGGACGATGCGAGCGTCGAGGGCGAGAAGGCGATCTGGTGAAGCGAGAAGCGGATTGATGTCGATTTCCTTGATGCGCGGGACTTCTACCGTTAGAGAGCTGAAGCGGACGAGCAGACTTTCCAACGCGGGTAGATCGACGGGTTTGCGGCCGCGGACGCCTTGCAAGGCTTTGTAGATTTTTGTTTGCTCGATCAGGCGATGAGCGAGCGTGGTGTTGAGCGGCGGCAGCGCCAAGGCGCGATCTTTGTAAACCTCGACTAATTGGCCGCCGGAGCCGAAGAGCAGGACCGGGCCGAATTGCGGATCGACGCTGCTGCCGAGGATTAGCTCGTAGCCGTCGAGCTTGATCATGGCTTGGACGGTGACGCCTTGGAAGGCGGCGGCATTGGCGCGGGCTGTGACTGACGCGCGGATTTCGTTGAAGGCCTCGCGGACTGCATCTTGCGTGGTTAGATTTAGTTTTACGCCGCCTACGTCAGTTTTGTGAGTGACGGTTTCGGAGTGCAATTTCAAAACAACCGGGAGACCGATTTCGCCGGCGATGCTCGCGGCTTCGTCGGGCGAGCGTGCGATTCTTGTGGGGACTGTGGGAATGCCGTAGAGATCGAGAATTTGCTTGGATTCGAATTCGGTGAGGATGGTGCGGCCCTGCGCCTGGATCGGCGCGAGCAAATTTTCTGCGGCGCGGCGGCGGGCTTGCGCGGCGTCGGGAGAATCGGCGATGGCGGGAGTTTCGTAGAGGCCGCGGAGATGATAGGTGAATTGCCACATGAAATCGAAGGCGCGCGCGGCGGTGTCGGGATAAGCGAAGGTGGGAATTCCGGCGGTATTGAGCGCGGATTCGCCGGGAGCGACGAGTTCGCCGCCCATCCAGCTTGCCAGAATGGGCTTGCCGCTGCCGCGAGCATACGGGCGCAGGCGTCTGGCTACGCCGGCGGGATCGGTCATGCCTTGCGGAGCCAGGATGACGAGAAGGCCGTCACTGGCGGGATCGTGAATGGCGATTTCGAGGGCGCGTTCGTAGCGATCGGGATCGGCGTCGCCGAGAATGTCGATGGGATTGCCGTGGCTCCAGTGGGGAGGGAGAAAGGCATCGAGAGCATGGCGGGAATTTTCGGAAAGAGTGGCGAGCTCACCGCCGTGGCTGATCAGCGCGTCGGTGGCGAGGACGGCTGGGCCGCCTGCATTGGTGAGAATGGTGAGGCGCGGGCCTTGCGGGCGCGGTTGGCGGCTGAGAACTTCGGCCATGTAGAAGACGTCGGAGATGCTGGGAACGCGGAGGACGCCGCAGCGGCGAAGAGCGGCATCGAAAACTTCGTCGCTGCCGGTCATGGCGCCGGTGTGAGATGTGGCGGCTTTGGAAGCGGCTTCGGTGCGGCCGGCTTTGATGACGATGATGGGCTTGGTGATGGCGACTTCGCGGGCGGCGGAGAGGAAGGAACGCGCATCGCCGATGGATTCCATATAGATGAGGATACTTTTCGTGTCGGAGTCGTAGCCGAAATAATCGATTAGATCGCCCCAGCTTACGTCGAGCATGGAGCCGGTGGAGACGAAGGCGCTGAAGCCGACCTGCTCGCGCAGACTCCAATCGAGAATGGCGGTGAGTAGAGCGCCGCTTTGGCTGAGGAAAGCTACGTTGCCTTTGCGGGCTATGGTGTGAGCGAAAGTGGCGTTGAGGCCGACGATCGGATTCATTACGCCTAGGCAGTTGGGGCCGATGAGGCGCATGCGGCTGCCTTGGAGATCTTTTTGGATTTGGCGTTCGAGGGCTATGCCTTCTTCGCCGCGCTCTTTGAAGCCGGCGGAGATCACTACGACGGAGCCGACACCGGCTTGGCGACATTCGTGAATTACGCCGGGAACTGTGGGAGCGGGCGTGACGATTACGGCGAGATCGACTTTGCCGGGAACTTTGCCGATGGAGGGGAATGCTTGAAGGCCGAGAATTTCGGAGCGCTTGGGATTGATGGGAATGACCTGGCCTTTGAAGTCGCCATTGGCGAGATTGGCGAGAACGGTGCCGCCGACGCTGCCTTCGCGATCGGTGGCGCCGATGACGGCGACGCGCGAGGGCTTGAAGATGGAGTCGAGGGCGCGGGATTGGATGGTGGCGCCGGTGGGGGCGAGAGTTTCGGTTTTCGGAATCGAGTTCACATCGGTCATGGAAACACTATCGGCGGAAGTGGTCATGGTTTCAAGTCCTCGGTAGCGTGATCGGCATAGATGCGCGCAGCTACGGCGCAAAATTCAAGGAAATTTGGCGAGACAAATTCCCGAGGGAAGGGGAATTCAGACTACCAGCGGGCCGGATTGCGCGCCACTCTGATTTTCAAATTACGAGTGCAGTAGATACTCCGCAGATCGTCTCTGCGGGCCGCGCCTTCGCGGTGGCGAGTTCGACATGCTGGCCGCGAACGGTTAGGACCGGGCAGTGCGCATGAGCGACAACATTTTGCGCGGTGGTGCGCGCCAGATGAGTGGTTGCGCCGACGTAGCCTGTCGCTTCACGCACGCCGAGAATGATTAAGTCGGCGCCGCGTTCCTGCGAGACTTCGAGAATCTTGCGCGCGGGATCGCCGTATTGCACGAAGGCTTCGGGACGGCACCAGAGTTCCGCGCTTGGCGGAATTAGCTCGTGAAGGTGATACATGGAGTTCGCCACGGTTTCTTCCGCGACTCTTTCGTTGGTAAGAACCTGGCGCTGCCGCAGCACATTGAGGAGCACGAGGCGCGCCTGATTTTCCTGCGCCATGGAAATGGCCCACGGAGCGGCCGCGAGCGATTCCGGAGTGAAGTCGGTGGCAAACAGGATGCGGTGAAAGCGTCCGCCACTGTGAAGGCCGCGATCGACCGCGGGGCCGATGGTCAGAACAGGAATGGGCGAGCGTCGGAAAATTTCTTCGGCGACGGAACCCATGACGAGCCTTTGCGGACCAGTGCGGCCGTGGGTGCCGAGAACGATGAGATCGGCCTTGAATTCGAGAATGGCATCTTCGATGGTGGGCCAGACGTCGAAGCCGCGCTTGACGGTGGTGTCGTGAGTTACGCCATCGAGCTGCGATTCGATGCGCTGCATTTCAATTTCGGCGGCTTCTTCCTCGGCTTCCAGGGTGGCCGCAGCGAGTTCCGGCGTGGTGTAGGCCAGAGTGGTAGGCGTCAGAACGTGGAAGGCATGCAAGGCCGCGCCGTATTCCCGAGCGACGGAAACGCCAAACGCGAGCGCCGCTTGGGAAGGTGCTGAAAAATCCGTGAGATACAGGATGTTGCTGAGAGAAATGCGCGAGCCCACAGGAAGAGTTGTCATATGCCACCTCTCAGGTAAAAGGATGCAAGAAGCGGACGGATGCAAGCAGTGAGAGGTGTCACGGAGGGAGGTGATGGCGGTCACGGTTCGGGGAAGGGAGTCACAGTATGGTTCAGGAGGGACAGTGCGTTATCGTTTTGGTACACCGCCGCACATCGGCGCTTGGGGCACGTTAAACTATATTTTTGCACCACCAATTCGGAGCGCTCATGCGGATACCCTCTCCCGCTCTTGCTCTCATGTTGCTGCTCGCGGCTCCGCTCGGCGGTGGCGCGCAAACCAAGGACGCCGCCGATCTTTCGGTTCCTGATCGGCCTCACTATGTATTTCAACGAGTGGGCGAGGAACTAGGACTCGGGTCCGTCACTCCTTCCTGCATTCTTCAAGACCAACTCGGATTTATCTGGATTGGGACGCGCGATGGATTGCTGCGCTACGACGGTGCGCGGGTGATCCGCTTTGGACTGGACCAGGGATTGCCGAGCACGGACGTGGAGCAGATCGAACAGGCGCCGAGCGGGCGAATCTGGATTGTGACGCGGGAAGGGTTGGCGTTCTTCGAGGGGAATGCCGTGCATTCGTTCAAACTTCCCGAATCGAATTCGGAGTTCAACGGGGCGCAATCATTGGCGCTCGATCGCGACGGAATTCCCTACGTCGCGACGCTGAACGGCTTGCTGCGGCTCGATCCGGCAAAGGGAAAGATTTCGCGAGTATGGGGCAAGGCGGATGGAATGCCTGCGGCCGAAGTGGAAGCCGTGACCGTGGGCCCGACTGGACGAGTGTGGCTCGCGTCCGATCATCGCGTTGGATGGCTGGACGGAGAAGAGCATCTGCAATTTTTCCCACTGGAGAGCGGGCTGCCGCGGGAAAAGATTGTGACCATTCTTCGCGACAATCAGAAAGTCTTGTGGGTGCGGACGTCGTTGCACTTGTTCCGGCTCGATCCCGGGGAGACGCATTTCGTAGCGGACGCGCCGGACCTGCCTCCGGCGAATGATTTCGGGAGGGCGGCGCTGGATCACGCGGGGAATTTAATGATCCCCAGCGTGATGGGAATGTTCCGGCGGGTGAACGGAGACTGGGAGCTGATCGATCAGAGCCGCGGGATGTTTACGAATGCAACGTTCACGATTACCGAGGATCGCGAGGGGGCTTATTGGATCGGGCTTGGCGGCGCGGGGATTCAGCGTTGGATCGGGCGAAAGACGTGGTCGAGTTGGACACAGGCCGAAGGATTGCCGGACAACGTGGTGTGGAGCGAGTTGCGGGATTTGCAGAAGCGGCTGTGGGTGGGCACGAATAATGGTTTGGCGATGTGGGATGCGGAGCGGCATGCGTGGCGAGTGTGGAAAGCGAAGGATGGATTGAACGGCTCGACGGTGCGCGACATGGCTGTAGCTGCCGATGGAGCGGTCTGGGCGCTCTGCTTTCCTGGAGGATTGACGCGCTTTGATCCCGTGACACTGCAGCCGGAAAAAGTGGCGGCGCCGGAACCCAATCCCACGGGAATCAGCCGCGGGCCCGATGGGCGATTGTGGATCGGAAATTATAGCTACTTGAAGGCGCTGGAATCGGCGAAGCGGCCGTATCGATTTGTGGATGTGCCGACGCCACCGGGGCTGGGAGTGATTGGCAGCGCCAGCCGCCTCGTGATGGGTCCGGAAGGTGTGCTGTGGGGCAGCGGGCATAAGGGAATTTCGCGGTTCGATGGGCACTCGTGGACGCATTTCACGCGGGACGATGGATTGATGGAGGATGAGGTCACGGAAATTGCGCCGCTGAATGCGAATGAAGCGTGGTTTCATTATCGCGATGCGCTGGGAGTGAGCCGGCTGCGCATCGTGGATGGAAAAACGCAAGTGACGCATTTCGGGATTGCCCAGGGATTGCCGGGGCTCGAGGTCTATATGCTCGGCGCGGATCACCAGGGAAATGTGTGGGCCGGTGGCGAGCACGGGCTGACAGAGTTTGTGCACAACGGCGGCGCGCTGCGATTCACGCGCTCGGATGGACTGATCTGGAACGATTTGAGCGCGGGCGGATTTTACGAGGAAGAGGATGGGACGCTGCTGTTCGGCACGAGCGGCGGGTTGGCGCGCTTCAATCCGTTTGTCGCCGACGACAATCACGATGTGCCGCCGACGGTGGTGATTACGGCGGCGCATCTGGGGACGAAGAACCGCCTGAGCGAAGTGAATCCGAAGGCGACGCATGACGACAACACATTCAGCGTGGAGTTTGCGGCGCTGACTTACCGCGATCCGGAGAATGTGCGCTGCGGGTATCGCCTGGACGGATTGGAGACGGAAGTCAACGAGACGACATCGCGGGACGTGCGTTATCCGGCGCTACCGCCGGGACGTTACCGCTTTGATGTGACTTGCCGGTCGTCGCGCGGAACCGCGAGCACACCGGCGCGATTCGCGTTTGTGGTTGAGCCGGCGTGGTGGCAGGAGTGGTACACGCGGGGCGGGGCGCTGCTTCTCGGATTGTTAGCGCTGGTGGGCGTGATTCGCAACCGGACGAAACAATTGGAACGCGAGCGGCTGCGGCTGGAAAAGGCGGTGGAGGAACGCAGCGCGGAACTGGCGGAAGCGAATCGCGTGCTGGAGGAGATGACGCTTACCGATCCGCTGACGAGCGTGCGGAACCGGCGGTATTTTCAGGTGACGATTCCCGCGGACGTGGGGCAGGCGGTGCGCGGGTACGCTTCCGGAGATAAATCGCGGCGGAATCGCGATTTGATTTTTTATTTGATCGATGCGGACCACTTCAAGGAAATCAACGATCGCTTCGGGCACTACACGGGCGATCAAGTGCTGATTGAGATGACGCGGCGAATCAGCTCGGCAATACGTCATTCGGACGTGCTGGTGCGCTGGGGCGGCGAGGAATTTTTGGTGGTGTCGCGCTTCACGGAGAGAAAAGATGCGGTAGCGCTGGCGGCGCGCGTGCTGGGGAATGTGTCGCGCGAGCCATTTGAGATTAAAGGCGCGGGAGTTTCGCTGCACCGGACTTGCTCGATTGGCTGGGCGGCGTTTCCGTGGAATCCAGATTTTCCGGACGCGGTGAATTACGAAGAAGTGCTGGGGATGGCCGACCGGGCGCTTTATGAAGCGAAACATTCGGGGCGAAATCAAGCGGTGGGAGCGCTGCCGGCGGAAGAGGAAGCGGAGTTAGTGGGCGCACCGGCGGATGGCGCGGCGCAGGGGCGGGCCGGGAAGACCGACGTGCGGACTACGTATTTGAAGACGCCGGGGATTGCGCCGCCGGCGGTGAGTTGAAGATTTTCGAATTGCCTGCCTGATTGCAATAGAAAGCAAGAAAACAAGGACATACGATCGATTTACGCATAGGCCGTGGCGAGCGTTGCGGTGGAGTGTACGCACAGCGGGCGGAGCAAGCCCCGCCCCTACGGCCGCCATTCATTCGTGCTTCCAAATTCATTCTAGAACCGTCGTTGAGCATCAGCGGATGCGGCGATCGGATTCTTGGATTTTGGCGTCGTTGATGCTGGCTATGCGGCGTTGCATCAGGCCGGTGGCGTCGAATTCCCAGAGCTCGTTGCCGTAGGAGCGCCACCATTGGCCTGTGGCGTCGTGGGATTCGTATTCGAAAGTTACGGCGATGCGATTTGTGGTGAAGCACCACATGGTTTTCTTCAGGCGGTAGTCGAGCTCTTTTGTCCATTTGCGGCGGAGGAACGATTTGATTTCTTCGCGGCCGTGGATGAATTCATCGCGATTGCGCCAGTCGGAATCTTCGGTGTAGGCGAGGGCTACGCGCTCGGGATCGCGGGAATTCCAGGCGTCTTCGGCGAATTGGACTTTGGCGCGGGCGGATTCTTCGGTGAAGGGTGGCTTGATGGGTTGCGGTGCGGATTGCGGCATTGGGGGTCTCCTTGGTTTCTGTTGGGAATAGTCTCATGGATTTGTTGGCGTGGGCTTGAAGTTGGAGGGGGGATTTGGAGATTTCAAATTTCAGATTTGAAATCAGTACTGTCCCATCATAAGTTGAACAGATTCAGTTGCGTACGCGGATCGCCATCGTCGAGGTTGTCGGCGATGTGAGAAAACCCTGATAAAAGCGGGGTTTTCTCGAAAAGAGTGATGCTGAGAACTTGCAGGATTTTGTAGAGACTCAGGTCCAGTTGCGTCTCTTTTTTGATGATGGCCACGAGCACGTAGATGGTGATGGCCACCCAGATTTGCGTCTTCACCGCATTCTCCGAAGTGCCGAAGAAGGCCTTGATATGAAGATGTTGTTTGATCCAGCGAAAAAACAACTCCACACGCCAGCGAGCGCGATACAGTTCGGCAATGGTGAGTGCGGGAAGCAGGAAGTTGTTGGTCAGAAAAACCAGACGCATCTCTTTCTCGGCATCGAAGTAGTGGATGCGGCGCAGCGGATCGGGATACAGACGCGCCGTCTTCGGGCCGGTGAGTTGAATGGTCTGATCCGCCCGCAGTCCCGTGGCATGGCACACCGGCCGCCAGTCGCGTCGCCAGCACTTTGTCGTTTGCCGGGCACGGGTGATGAAGAAAGCGCAGCCTTGTTTGAGCACGTACAGACGGGCGAAGTCCAAATAGCCGCGGTCGAGCAGATAAAAAGCGCCGGCCTCGGGCAGCAGTTCGTCGAGGATGTTGATGTCGTGCACCGCGCCGCTGGTCACATAAACATTGGTCGGAATGCTGCCGCGCAGATCGAGCAGCGTATGCACTTTGACGGCACTCTTGCGGCGGCGGAACTGCGCCCAGGGAAACATGGCCAAACACAAATCGATGGTGGTGGAATCCAGAGCATAGATGGTCTGATCCAACTCCACGCCGAACGGTTCGTCGCGATACAACGCGCGAGCCTTGGCGATGAGCACGCGCGCGAAATCGGCAAAGATCCGCCAGTCGCGAGTTTCGTTGGCGTGTGCCAGCGTGTTGCGGGAAATGCGGCCGCGGAAACCCAGGTGATAAAGCTTCGCGTGTTGCGAGCGCAGACACGCTTCGATGTCTCGCAAACTTTCGCGCCCGGCGAGTTGCGCGAAGGCCAAGCAGAGAAACTGATCCCAGCACGAGAAACTCTGCACCTTGTACTCGCCCCGGTAACGTTGAACGCAACGGCGAAAATCCGGCAGCGGAAGAAAATCCATCACCTGCGCAAAGATCGTTCGGCCACTGTTCATACACCATTCCCTCCGACGCTCCGGAATGGCAGTAGCGTAGCCGGAAATTCAAATCGATTTCGCTCCTTTTCACGCTCAAATCCCGCATTCGCAGCAACTTATGGCACATTCCGATTTCAACGTTGGGACAGCACTGATTTGAAATTTCAGATAGAGGCGAAGATGGGGTTGGCGAAGCTTGCGCTGATTTATTGATTGAGGCGCTTGGGGCCGCTGACGTACGGATTGTTGCGCTCGAAGAAACGTAGAGGGCGATGGATTTCTTTGGTGATGCCGATGCGCTTGCTGGCGGAGATTGGTGCGGGCGGCGCGAGTGCGTCGCCCAGCCAGAGAGATTTTGCGGTGCATAGATCTATTCCATCGAGACGCTTGTCGATTTGCAGGGCTTCGGCCAGGCGGCCTGGGCCTTTGGCTAGTTGGTGGATGTTTTTTATGCCGCGATTTTTTTGCATTTGTTCGATGCCTTCGAGGGGTTCGAGGGCGCGGATTAGGACGCCGGTGCCTTGGCCTTGCGCGCCGGCGGAAACATTTAGGGCGTAGTGCATACCGTAGATGAAATAGACGTAGGCGTGGCCGCGTTGGAGGAAGAGCGAGCGATTGCGGGGCGTTTCGCCGCGGAAGCCGTGGCCGGCGGAATCGCCGAGGACGTAGGCTTCTGTTTCTACGATGCGGCCGATGATTCTTCCGCGCGGGGTTTTGCGCACGATCGTTTTTCCGATCAAGTAGCGGGCTAGGGTCTCGGTGTCTTGCGGAAGTTCGGCGCGGCGGAGGGGGCGCGGCAACTTAGCGGAAGTTGGTTGTTTCGGCGAGTGAATCACAGATGCCGACGTGAAGGCCGGCGCCAGATTGGAATGCGGGCAAGCGATTTGATCGCCTGCCCGCCCCTTGACTTCGTTAGAACGAGAACTTTGCTGCGAACTGGAACTGCCTTGGGTTCAGCATCGTTCTCGGCGTGCCGAAGAGCGCGTTGGGCACCGGGGGAGCCGGTGTCAGCCCCAGCCCACTTACCGGACAGCTTGGTGGCACGGTTCCCGGAGGCGCCGAGTCGAAAAATGCGGCGGTTTGCTGCGTGGTGATCGTAGCCTTGTCCTTGTAACGCGTGGGGATTGCGCCGTTCCCGCAGAAGACGGACGCGCCGTACACGGAAGTAACCTCGTCCACGTTGGGCCGATTGAGCAGATTGAAAGCGTCAACCATCAGATCGAGTCTTAGGCGCTCTTTGATCTGGAAGTAGCGCGAGAGCCGCAGATCCCAGGAGTAGAGATGGTCGCCAAAGTAGGAATTTCTCGGAATGGTTCCCACGCGATCGGTGACCGGATTGGTATCGCCGTTGGCATCGAAGCCGACGAATTCTGTGAACGGGCGCGGAGACTGCAGCGTGATGATGCTGCTGAACGAGAAATTGCGCAGGAAGCTGTCCTTCGGCCCATCGGCGGTGAAATTGGCGATGAAGCGATGGCGGATGTCCTGGTTGGAGTTGGCGCGCTCGAGCGGCCGGTCGTACAAATCTTGCGGCGTGCTGACGAAGGTGGTGAAGGTGCCGTCGTCGAGCGTGTGCGAGAAGGTGTAGTTGGCGTTCAAGCTGAAATATTTGATCTTCTCGCTGACCTGCAACGTGAGGCCGTGATAGACGGAATTGCCGGAATTATCCGTGAAATACAACAGGCCGGAATTGGCGTACGCCGAGTTTCCGCCGGGATTGCCATTGTAAAAATAGGCTTTGCCGGCGGGCCAGCCTGGCGGAATTGCCGACGCCGGTCCAATCGCGCAGCCGGGAGTGCCGGGCGTGATGGCGGGAACGGTCGTCGATGCGGCAGCGCCATCCGGCGGGCAGACATTCAAATTTTCGGCGCGAACCAAGTGATGCGCCGCGACGAACAGGTATCCCGCGCTGATCGCGAAACCGTGGCCGATTTCGCGGTCCACTTCGAGATTGGCCTGCTCGGAGTATGGAATCTTGCTGGCGTGGTCCACCATTCCCGAGCCTGCCGTGACGGTTTGGTCCGGCGCGCCGGTGAGATATTCCGGCGGTACAACACCGGTGGTGATCAGGGTTGCGGCGGCTGGTGCCGGGAAGATCTGCATACCGCCCGGATTCGGTGGCCCAGGACCCAACTGGTTCAGGACCCACGTGGCCGAATCCGAGCCCGCCCGGATTCCCGGCAGCGTTTCACCCGGAATGGTGTTAGGCCGCTGCGGCTGCGTGATAAAGAGGAAGGAGAGGTTGTAACGGTCGTCGAAAAGGCCAAAGCCGGCGCGAATCACCGTCTTGCTGTTCGGCGAGTACGCAAATCCGATGCGCGGCTGGACGCCTCCGTAGTGCGGGCTGATTTGCTTCGAGAGACCGGTCTCAAAGTCGTAGCGAATTCCGTAGTTCACAGTGAATTTCGAGGTAAGACGCCACTGATCTTGAGCAAAGAAGCCGTAGTAGCTGTGGTTCAGCGTTTCCGAGAAATTTACAGTCTGCCCCGGTAGATAAGCATTCTGCCAGTTCGTCGGAATCGGCGGAGGCTCGAATCCCGGCGCTACCGCGCCGCTGCCCACTGGGTCGCCCCAGAAGACGATGGGAACACCGTTCAGAAAATCATTGGGATTGGGTCCGAATGGGCTCGCTGGGAAGAAGGGAGGAGCCGCGGTGGGACACGGACCATCGGCCGGAGCCGAGAAGATTCCGGCAGCCGGATTGACGAAGTTGGCGAAGTCCACCAGGCAGTTGATGCCTGGCAGGACGATGCGCATGGGCGTAAAGCCGGGCCAGATCACGAAATTCTTGTTGTAGTTGACGTCCACACCGAACTTCGCGACGTGATTCCCTTTTACCCACGCGAGGGAATCCGAAAATTGCACGCGGCTTTCGTAGATGGCATCGAGAACGCCGAAGTTGTGTCCGAAGAGGAGCGTGTTCGGAATGTCGAGGTTGGGCTCTCCGGTGGTGCCAGGGAAATTGTAATGACGCCGGGCCCACTGCACGAGAACGCTGTTGACCAGATCCGGCCTGAGCGTCGAAGTCCAGGCGCCGACTAGCGACTGGTCGCGCAGGAAAACATCGTGACCGCTGCTGGGAGCGCCGATGCCGCCGCCGTCCAGCGTGCTGCCGACCAACTGATTCAAATCGCGGGCGTCTTCAATCGAGTAGCGCACGGACAAGCGATTGCTGGGATTGAATTGGTGATCGATTTTGACGATTCCGTAGTCATTGTCTTTCGTCTTGAGGATGTTCAGATTCTCGGGCGCGATTCCCAGCGCGGCCTTGGCCTGGTTGATCAATGCCAGGTTCGTGGTCGCCGTGCCGTCCAGCAACGTGACCGGTTCGAGCAGCGTGGTCGGATACGTAGGAGCTTCGCCGCGACGCTGGCCTTCGTAATTCGCGAAGAAGAAGGTCTTGTCCTTCTGGATGGGACCGCCGATGGTGGCGCCGTATTGATTTTGGCGCAGGGCCTTGGATTGCGGCGCGACTTGCAGGAGCGAACGAGCGTCGGTGGCGCTGTTCTGCAAGTAATCGTAAATCGAACCGTGCAAATCGTTCGTGCCGGATTTGGTGACGATATTGACGATGCCGCCGAGCGCGCGGCCGTATTCAGCGCCGAAACTGTTGTTCACCACGCGGAATTCGCTGACGGCTTCCTGCGGCGGTGTCGAGCGCTGCGAGCCGGTCGCGGTGTTGATGTTGTCCGCGCCGTCCACGGTGACTTCATTGCTGAGGTCGCGCATGCCCGCAAAGGAAACGCGCGTGACTTCAAATTCGGTAATTGTGGATTGCAAGCTGGTGCGGCCCGTGGCAACTCCCGGCGTCAACAGACGCGAAGTCGGTGAACAGGCGCCCGCTGATGGGCAGCGAGTCGATCTGCTTGGTGTCGATCACCTGGCTGATTTCCGTTTTCGTCGGTTCGATCACCGGCGTTTCGCCGGTGACCACTACTTCCTCGCCCTTGGTGGCTACTTTCAGAGTGACATCGACGGTCGCTGTTTGTCCGACGGTGAGGATCAGTCCCGTCTGAACGTAGTTCGAGAAACCGGCAAACGAGACCTTCAATTCGAGCCGGCCCGGCGTGAGATTGGGCAGCACGTAGTAGCCGCGATCGTTTGTGGACGTGGTATACGTGCGGTTGGTATCGAGGTCACGCAAAGAGACAGCGGCCTTGGCGACGGTGCCGCCGCTTTCGTCGCGCACGGTTCCGTTCAATTGAGCCACGCTGACTTGCGCGACGGCGGGATAAACGCAACCGAACGAAATCGCGAACAACAGGATAGCCAGCAGAGTCGTGCGTGCCCTCATAGGACACCCCTTTCAAGGAGTAATGACTGCGCCCCGACGGGAAGTAAATTTATCTTGAGTGCGAAATAGCGAATCCCCAAGCTCCGCCAGACTGTAGATGGCCCCCACGTGAGCGGAGAATGGTTGGGAAGCGGAAAAGTGTCCAATACATGTTGAGTTTGAGTTTCATACCTGAAAGGTATCAGAGCATATTTGCGAGCGGAGCGCGCCGGCAAGGCAGCCGCAGAGGTGCGCGGCGCTAACTCGAACACTTGGCGCGAGATTGATTTCGACGCTGCGTCCGGGCGCGAGCGGGGCGCGCGGGAGAAAACGGCGCGCGGACGGGCGAGCGCGAGCGGCGAGAACGTCGCGCCGTGCCCCAAGACCCGTCGAGCGATAATCGCCCATGCTATACTCCCGCGTCATTCGAGGGAAACAGCGCGATTCTATGCCCGCTGGGCGCGAGAAGAAAAGAAATTCCGTGATCACCCTGCCCGAAAGATTCAACGTCGCCAGTCACCTGGTGGACCGCAACGTCCTCGAGGGGCGCGGGGACAAGGTCGCCATCGAATGCGGCGACGAGCGCATCAGCTACCGGACGCTGCTGGAGAAGACCAATCAGGCGGGCAATTTGTTTCGCGCGCTGGGTGTCCGCCCGGGCGAGCGCGTGCTCCTGCTGCTGCTCGACTGTCCCGAATTCCTTTACTGCTATTTCGGCGCGATCAAGATCGGAGCTGTCGCCGTTCCGGTGAATCCGTTTCAGAAGCCGAAAGATTACCAATACGTGTTGAACGATTCGGCGGCGCGCGTGGCGGTGGTGGACGAGACGGTGCTGCCGCAATTGCGATTGATTCCCCGGGAACGCCTTCCGAATCTGAAAGAAGTCATCGTCGCGGGAGAAGCTCACGCCGACTGCAAGTCTCTGAGCGACGCGCTGAACTCATCCTCGTCGGTGCTCGAAGCTGAGGCGACCGGGAAGGACGATCCTGCTTTCTGGCTCTATTCTTCCGGCAGCACTGGAGTGTCGAAGGCGTGCATCCATCTTCACCGCGACATGGTGGTGTGCGCCGAGCGGTACGCTAAAGGAATCCTGCGCATGAACGAGAGTGACCGCTGCTATAGCGTGGCGCGCTTGTTTTTTGCGTACGGCTTGGGAAATGCCGGTTATTTTCCGTTGTCCGCGGGAGCCACGACCATTCTCTCTCCGGCACGGCCTTCGCCGGCGGGAATTTTCGCGGATATCGAACGTTACCGGCCGACGCTGTTCTTTTCCGTTCCTTCGAACTATGCCGCGCTGCTGGCGCACCACGGCGAAAATGGCAGGCCATTTGATCTTTCGAGCGTGCGCCACGCTATCTCCGCCGGTGAATCGCTTCCCGCGCCGCTCTTCGAGCGATTCAAGGAAAAATTCGGAGTCGAGATTCTCGATTCCCTCGGCTCAACGGAGACTCTGCAGATGGTGATTGCCAATCGGCCCGGTGAAGCGCAGGCCCGGCTCAAGCGGCAAAATCATTCCCGGATATGAATCGAAAATCGTAGATGAGCACGGAAATATTGTGGCGCCGGGAGAGATCGGCAATCTGGTGGTGAAAGGCGATTCGATTTGCGCGGGCTATTGGAACCAGGATGAAAAGACCAAGGCGGCATTCGATGGCCCGTGGTTCCGCACCGGCGACAAATATCATCAAGATCAAGATGGCTACTACTGGTATGCCGGGCGCGCCGACGATACGTTCAAAGTGAATGGACGATGGCTGAGCCCGGCGGAGGTGGAGAGCGCGCTGATTGCGCATCCGGCGGTGCTGGAAGCGGCGGTGGTCGCGCGGGATGATGAGAGCGGGTTGACCAAGCCCGCGGCTTACGTAGTTGTGAAGCCGGAGTTTTCCGCAAAAGACGATCTCGCGCATGATTTGCAGGAGTGGGTGGCGCAACGCGTGGGCGGATACAAGCGGCCAAGATGGGTTGAATTCGTTCCCGAGCTGCCGAAGACATCGACGGGAAAATTGCAGCGGTTCAAATTGCGCGAGCTTCAGAATCGCCGGGAGCGGGAATAGCGGACGTGCTCAATGAGAGCCTATGGCTCGATCGTGCACGAAGAGGCCCGGCTGAAGACCGGGCCCTACGAGTGCCGATGCAAGAGAATTCGTTCGCGGGTATAGAATAGCCACCCGTGGAATTACGTCACGTTCGCTACTTTCTCGCCGTTGCGGAGTACCGCAACTTCCGCAGAGCCGCAGAGCAACTGCACATCGCGCAGCCGCCGCTCAGCCGCCAGATCCGCCAATTGGAAGAGGATTTGGGCGTCACGCTATTCACGCGAAATAAGCGCCGCGTGGAGCTGACCAAAGCCGGTCAGGCGTTTCTCGAGGAAGCGCGAAAGCTGATCGTGCAGGCCGGTCATGCTGCGCAGGCGGCGCGCCACGCGCAGAAAGGCGAGTCCGGTGTTGTCCGCATCGGCGTCGCGTCGGGATTGGGCGCGGCGGTCAGCAAAGTGGTATTCCAGCATCGCGAACACTGGCCTGCCGTGGAAGTCGAGTGCAAAGATATTTTTTCCACGCAGCAGAACGAAGCCCTCAAGAATGGCGAAATAGATGTCGGATTCCTACGCCCGCCCGTCGATCAATTGCATCTCGATTGCTACCGGCTGTTCGAGGAAGAGTTCGTGGTTGTCCTTCCGAAGACTCACCGTTTGGCGAAGCGCAGGAATTTGAAACTGAAAGATGTGGCGGACGAGCCGCTGATTATCTTCGACCGGAATTTCTCCAGCGGGCTTTACGACAAAATCTTGGGCCTATACAACCGCCAGGGATTGACGCCGCACCTGACCTTGACGCATGTGGAGGCGCACGAAGAGGCTGGAGCGATCATGATTGCCTCGGGAAAAGGGATATTCGTGGGCGCGGGCGCGACGGTGAACCGCTCGGTGGCCGGTCTTGAGCTGGCCACGATACGATTGAATGAGCCGGAAGCGAAGATTGACGTTTGCGCGGCGTGGCGCAAGGGCGAGGACTCGGCGGTCACGCTCTCCTTCCTGGAATCGGTGCGGCGCGTTTTTAAGCTTCCCGCGCAGAAAAAAAGAATTGCTTAGCGCGGATCGCGCAGGCTGTAATTCCGGCATCATCGAAGAATTAGCGGAGGCTGGATGCAACGACGAATCGTGAGGACAGGCTTCCTTCTATGCACGTGGCTGCTGATTCCGGCGCTGTGCGCTGGCCAGGAGATCGCCAAAGAGCACGTCATCGGGCAACTCGAATTGGTCGCGAAGTTCGACGGGCCGATGCCCACCGGCGTAACTGTCGGCAACGATAGCCGGATTTTCGTGAACTTTCCGCGCTGGGGCGATAACGTCGAATACACCGTGGCGGAAGTTAAGGATGGCAAGACGTTCGCCTATCCTAACGCTGAAATCAATCGCTACGCAGCGGGAGACGCGCTCGATGAGAAATTTGTCTCCGTGCAAAGCGTGGTGGTTGATCCCAGCGGAGAAAAATTGTGGGTCCTCGATACCGGCAGCATTCAGTTTGGGCCGGTGAAGCCCGGCGGGCCGAAACTGTTCGGCATCGATCTGCGCTCGAACCAGATCGTGAAGAAAATTGTGTTTCCCGGGAGCATTGCTCTGGCCACGAGTTATCTGAATGACGTGCGCTTCGATATGCACCGGGGCGCTGCCGGTACGGCGTTTATTACGGATTCGTCTTTATCCGGCGCGAACGGAATTATTGTGGTGGATCTTGCGTCCGGCGAGAGTTGGCGGCGCTTGAACGATCATCCTTCGACCAAGGCGGATCCCGCGTTTGTGCCGATTGTGGAAGGCGAAGTTTTGCAAATGCGGCTGCCGGGACAGCCGCCGGCTAAGTTTGCAGTGGGTTCGGATGGCATCGCGATCAGTCCGGATGGAAGGATTCTTTATTATTGCCCTTTGACCAGCCGGCATCTTTACAGCGTCAGCGCGGATGCGCTCGCCGACCGCAACGTTTCCGATTCCGACGTTGCGGCGACGGTGCAAGATCTCGGCGAGAAGGGCGGAGGCGGCGACGGACTCGAATCCGACACGCAAGGGCGCGTATACATCAGCGACTACGAACATGACTCGATCGCGCGGCGGAACGCCGACGGCGAGACGGAGACGCTGGTGCACGATCCGCGCGTGCTTTGGCCCGATACTCTTTCGCTTGCGGCCAACGGCTATCTTTATTTCATCGTGAATCAGATCGAGCGGCAAGGCATTTTTCATAATGGCCAGGATCTGCGCAAAAAGCCCTATGCGCTGTTTCGCGTGAAAGTGGACGGCTTTCGAATCCAGAACTGACGGAGCAACGCGTTGAGCACCGTTCGAGAAGTTACCTACCAGGTCTTGCGCGACGCCGGGATGAACGTGATTTTCGGTAATCCCGGCTCGACCGAATTGCCTTTTCTGCGCGATATGCCCGCGGATTTCAAGTACGTGCTGGCGCTGCACGAACGTTCGGCCGCGGGAATCGGTTTGGGTTATGCGCTGGGGACGCGCAAGGCTGCGTTTGTAAATTTACATTCGATTGCCAGCGCGGGGAATGGGCTTTCGGCGCTGGTGGATGCGTTTGGCGCGCACGTGCCGCTGGTGGTGACTACCGGGCAGCAGGATCGGCGGCATGTTCTGGCGGAGCCTTTCTTGGTGAGCCGCGCGGTGGAAACGGTAAAGCCGTACGTGAAGTGGGCGCACGAGCCGCTGCGCGCTGAAGATGTGCCCGCGGCGATTGCGCGCGGCTATTACCTGGCGATGCAGCCGCCGATGGGGCCGGTCTTCATTTCGATTCCGATGGACGATTGGACTCATGAATGTGCGCCGGTGGAAGTTCGCCGCGTGACGCACAGCGTTATGCCCGATCCGGCGGCGCTGGATGAAGTGGTTCGCGCGCTTGATTCCAGCCGCAACCCGGCGCTCGTGGCCGGAGCGCAGATTGAAGAAGATGGCGGATGGCAAGACGTGATCGCGCTGGCGGAACATTTGAACGCCGATGTTTATCAGCAGCCGATTCCTCCGCGGTGGACATTTCCGCGGCGGCATCGGCTATTTCGCGGCGGATTGTTGCCGGCGCAGCAGCCACTGGCCGACCAGTTGGCCGCATATGACACCGTGGTCGTGCTGGGTGCGCCGATTTTTCTCTATTACGCCTATGTGCCCGGCGAGCCGATCAAGCGCGGCACGAAGCTTTTTCAAATCACCAATTCGCCGGAACACGCGGCTGCTGCCTTGGCGGGGACGAGCATTGTCGGGAATATCGCTGCGGCGGCGAAATACATTCGCGAGCATGTGCGAGCGCGGCAAGGAAAGGCTCAAGAGGGACGGATAAAGCCGCCGGTGCCGAAAGCCGGACATCCGATGACGCCGGCTTATCTGCTCAGCGTCCTTAATAAAGTGATGCCGCGCGACGTGATCATCGCCGAAGAATGTCCATCATCGAAAGGGGATGTGGACCAATATATTGAATTGGACGAGCCGGGCTCGTTTTATTCCGTGCCGAACGGCATCCTCGGATTCGGTCTGCCAACGGCGGTCGGTTTGCAAATGGCGAATCCGAAGCGGCGGGTGGTTTGCCCGGTCGGCGATGGCTCGATCCAATATTCGGTTCAGGCGCTATGGACCGCGGTGCAGCAGAACGCGCCGGTAATCGTAATCGTTCTGCGCAACTCCGATTACACCGCTCTGAAATCGTTTTGCGATTTCACGCAAGTAGGCCGCAACGTTCATGGCATGGATATTCCCGGGATCGATATCGTGAAAATTGCGGAAGGCTACGGCATGGCCGCGCAGGAAGTTGACCGCCCGGAAGATCTCGAGCCCGCCCTAAAGGCGGCATTCGCGACGCCAACCCCGCGGCTCATCTGCGTCAATGTCGCCAAGGGCGGCGAGAAATGCATGGGCATGGATCAATCCGTGAATCCGCCGAGGTACCGGTAGCGCCGGCTCTACCACAGCCGGATTCGAGCACGTGGGCGTCTCGGAAGTTGATTAGGACAAAAACGCCGGCTGGCAGCGGGCGCTACGGGGATCAATGCGTTGTCGCTTTTTCGGCGCCCAGGCCGGTGTTGGCGCGCACGACCAACCCGCTGAACATTTCTTCTGCGGCCGGCTCGCGGCTCAGCATCGTGCCGATTATGGCGGCGAGGAAGCCCAGCGGTACGCTCACAATTCCCGGATTTTCGAGCGGAAACCAGGGTCTCGCTTGAAATAAATGATGCGCCGCGCCCGCCACCCCAGGCGGATCGATTCCTGTGAATGACGGGCCGGCGAGAATCAAGCCAACCGACGCCAGCAATCCCACGGACATCCCTGCCACGGCGCCCACGGTATTGAAGCGGCGCCAAAAAATCGAGAGCGCGATGACGGGAAAATTGGCCGAGGCGGCCACGGCCATGCCCATGGTCGCGAGGATCACCGCGTTCGAGTTCGGTCCCAGCGCAATCGCGAGGACGATCGCAATGATGCCGACGGCGATGGCGGCGACGCGCGCTACGAGCACGATTTCTCCGGGGTGCCGCTCGGCGCCGCGATGTATCACGTTGGACCAGAAATCGTGCGCGAAAGAAGTGGACGCACCGATGGTGAGCCCCGCGACGACGGCCAAAATTGTGGCGAACGCCACACCCGACACGATGGCCAGGAACGTATCGCCGGCCAGTGCGCGCGCCAGCAGCAGCGCGGTCATGTTCGTTCCGCCATGCGTCACGATGAAGTCGGGGCCGACGAGAACCGTCGCGCCTACTCCGATGATGGAGGTCATCAGGTAAAAGCTGCCGATCAATCCCATCGTCCAAACGACGCTTTTTCGCGCGGTGACCGCGTCGGGCACCGTATAGAACTTCACCAAAATGTGCGGCAGCCCGGCGGTGCCGAAAATCAGCGCGCAACTCAGCGAGACTAGATCGAGCGCGCCATACGGCGGACGGAAATGCATGCCGGGCCGGAGAAAGTTGCTGACGAGCGACTGGCTTCCCTGGTGATAGGAGACGTTCGTGGCGGCGAAGAAGAGCTCGCCCGCGTGGAAGTGAAAGTGAGCAAGGACCAGCAGTGTCGTGGCGATCGTGCAGGCCATCAGCATCACGGCTTTGATGATCTGAACCCAGGTGGTGGCCAGCATCCCGCCGAATACGACGTACATCATCATCAAAGTGCCGACGCCGATTACGCCCATCTTGAAGCTGATGCCTGAGCCGGCGAAAAGCAGCGTGACCAGCGCGCCGGCGCCGACCATTTGCGCGAGCAAATAGAAAATGATCGTCGCGAGAGTGCTCAGCGTGGCCATGGCGCGCACCGGGCGCGGCTGCAGGCGATACGCCAGGAGATCGCCCATGGTGAAGCGGCCCGCGTTGCGCAGCGGCTCGGCAACCAGAAGGAGGATGGTGACGAAGGCGACGAAGCCGCCGACGGAATAAAAGAAGCCGTCAAAGCCCTGCAGCGCGATCAGGCCGATCACGCCGAGGAATGACGCGGCGCTCATGAAATCGCCGGCGACGGCGAAGCCGTTTTGCCAGGCGGTGATTTTCCGGCCCGCGGCAAAATAGGCGCTGGTGCCGCGCGAGCGCTTCGCGGCCCAGTAGGTGATGCCGAGCGTCGCGAGGACAAAGGCGAGAAAGACAGCGACGGATACGGACACTTATTTCTCTCCTTTTTGATCGGCGACGCGCGCGAGGATGTCTCCGGCGAGCAGATCGAATTTTGCGGAAGCCCGCAGATAGAGCCAGGCGATGATCCAGCCGACGAAGAATTGCGAGAATGCAAACGCGTAGGCGAGCGTGAACGCGCCGATTACCGGCGTGGACATAAACTTCGGTGCGAAACCGATGAGCAGGGGAAACAGGAAGTAGTAGATGAAGAAGAATACGAACGCCGGGACGATGAAGAGGCGCTTGATGGAGAGGAGATGCTGGAATTCTTGGCTGGCGGCGATGCGGTCCCAATCGGGCGCAGCCGTTCCGTGAGGCGGAGTGCGCGGCGGCATCGCGCTCATGGCTTGCTCCTCAATGCGGGAGGAGAAGCGTTCGATGAATTTCGAGTTGGCTCATGAATAGAGGAGACTCGCGTCGGCCGAGAGCGCCGCGAGTTCGCTGAGCAAGCTGGGAGGCCCTTGGACGACGAAACGACGATGATAGAGCAAAAGAGCGCGCAGGCCGGCGAGTTCTTCGCCGCCGCCGGCTCTGCCCGGGCCGCCGTGCAGGCAACTGGGCACGACGTTTCCGTGGCCGGTGTGCTGCGTGCCGACGCTCGAGTCCACAACGACGAGGCGTCCGTGCATGTCGCCGATTCCTAGGACTACATTCGGACGAAGCTCGCATCATTCGAAAAAATCGAGGCTACGAGCGAGCCGAGGCCGCGGCGCGCGATGGCGATAAGATTTTCGACGCTGTCGTAGGCGACTAATGTTGCGGCGGGGCCGAAGACTTCGACGTCGTGCACGTATTTCGCGTCGAGGCCATCGTTGCAGGCCAGCAGCGTCGGCTGGACGAAGGCTGATTTTTCGCGATCGGCATCGAGCGGTTGAAATTTCTCATCTCCGCCGAAGACCACCGAACATTCTTCTTTCAATTTGCGCAGGCCTTCGAGGCACGAAGATTGCTGCGCTTTGTTCACAACCGGGCCCATTTTCACTTCCGCATTGCGCGGATTGCCGACTTTGGTGGACGCCAGGCGAGCAGAAATGGCTTCGCCCAATGCTTTCAACTGCGCGCGAGGAACCAGAATGCGGCGAATCGCAGTGCATTTCTGGCCGGCTTTCAGCGTCATTTCGCGCACGACTTCTTTGACAATGAGATCGAAGAGATCGGTTCCCGGCGCGGCGTCGGGGCCGAGAATGGCGGAGTTGATGCTGTCGGCTTCGACATTGACGCGCACGGATCGGCGCAGGACATTCGCGTGCGAGCGGATGCGCGCGGCCGTATCAGCTGAGCCGGTGAATGAAACGGTGTCGCCTTCGCGCACGTGGTCGAGCAAATCGCGCGCGGAGCCGCAGAGAACGGAGATTGCGCCTTCGGGCAGAATTCCGGATTTCACGATGTCTTCGACCATTTTGTGCGTCAGCCAGGCAGTCGGCGAGGCGGGCTTGACTACGATGGGAACGCCGGAAAGCAGCGCGGGTGCGGCTTTTTCGCAGAGGCCCCACGCGGGAAAATTGAATGCGTTGATGAAGACGGCCGCGCCTTTTGCGGGC
This sequence comes from uncultured Acidobacteriota bacterium, assembly GCA_963841235.1. GTDB lineage: Bacteria > Acidobacteriota > Terriglobia > Acidiferrales > UBA7541 > Palsa-147. The sequence goes on from CAWJBU010000014.1 coordinate 190,041, forward strand.
TCGAGAAAGTGCTGAGCGGAAAAGACATTGGTCTTCGAGAGCGGCAGCACCGCTCCTTCCTTCAGTATCTTGCCCTCGCCGAGCGGGCGGCCGATTTTGGCGAAGAATTTCATGGTGTAGAGGGCGCCATCGACGTCGAAAGACGCGTCGGCGGCATTCGCGCCCGAATTGAGAAGTGAAATGCGGAAGTATTCGTCGCGATTCGCGGTTAGAACTTCGCCGAGCTTGGCGAGCAGCTCGGCGCGCTGGCCGTACGTCAATGCCTGAAGCGCCGGCACGCCGCGTATGCGCGCGAAATCGAGGGCGCCGCGGACATCAATTTCCTGGGAGGAAATGCGGCCCAGTTCATCTCCGGTGACCGGATCGACGAGCGCGTCTCCGGCGCCCGCGCCTTCTTTCCACTGGCCGGATACATAGTTTGCAAGCTTCATTGAGTGATCTCCGTTGAGAGAACGATTGTACTTCTCGATGACGCGCTGTCGTGCACGCCTTCCGGCGATGCCGCGGCTTCAGAAGGAGCATCATACTGCATCTTTAGTGCAGCTAAATGCTTGGGAGGGTCGGGCGGAACGGGCGCTTGAGTTTCTTGTTGCTATGGCTTGACGTGGAATTGCGTTGATTTGGACGGTGTGGTCCGGCCGCGACTGGAGGCGTTCGCCGACGTGCGTGGTCGTAAGATGCCGGCGGGGACGCCGGCGCTACCACCTCAAGCCGGCGGTACGACTGCGCGGCCCGGCGATTGTGGAATGATCTACGGGCGGAAGACTTTCAGGTTTGTTTGGCGTTGCGCTTCTAGGTCATCGGTTTCTTTTTTTGCACGTGCGATTTCTTTTTGGGGAGCGTCTTCGCGGGCTTGCCTCGTCGCATCGGCGAGGGCGGTGTCCGCTTGGGCGTTCAATTGTCTGGAAACGAAGACGAGCTGAAACGCGTTCGAGAGAAGAGAGCGGGACAATGTCAGCGAGTGTTGCGTATCTCCCCACATGGCGATGGGCGCGCCTGTGCGGTCGGAGATCCCAATGTCGGAAGGATTTGCCGCGCCTGCCGCCACGGTTGCGTCACCGTAAATCGCGGAGATGGCTCGGACCATGTCTACAGGAGTCATGCCTTGGGTCGAGCGACCCTCGTAGGTGACCACCATTTTGTAGAGTTCCCCATTGTAGAAAGAGAATGCGATTTCCTGGACGGGCTCGGATGGCGCCGAGGCCTCGTAGGAACGGTAGGGCCAGTACGTCAGCTCGTGAATCAACGCGGGGCTCGGATGCATGACGATAGCGTCGGCGGGCCTCGCGTTCACTTGCTTGGAGATTTCGATCAGGCTTGTTCCCAGTGAGAAGTTGCGGTATTTGGAGAGATCTTGCGCGTGAAGCAATGGAGCGAAAAGCAGAATCGCGGCAAGTGCGATGGCGATATTGCGCAGCGACTTCATGTGAGCATCTCCTTCAAACTGTTCAATTAATTGCTGACCCTAGACCGAAGCCGCGCGGACGTGCTTCGCCGGTTCTTGCGCGAGCGCTTTCTTCTCGCTCGCGATTGCCTGCGCGCCAACCGGCGGCTCGATTTTCTTTGTCTTCAACTCGGGACGTGCCCTCCCGCCGCCGAGAAAGATGCTTTCCTGGATGTGCCGCGACTGGGCGGATACGGTTACGTAGTGAACGAGCGGGAATCGTGCCGAGCCTACGGAAACCAATCGCGTGATTTCAAGGGAATTGCAATTTTCGGAGCGCGGGTCGATCAGAATGCGCTCGATTGCCGTACGCACCATTCGTTGCGTATCAATGCCGAATACGGTGGTCTTAATTTCTCCAGCCAGGCAAAAATAAGTCCAGCCTGTTTTTTGGATCGCGCGGTTCATCGCGTGTGCGTTGAAGCCCTTGACGAATCGCCAACCGGGCACGCCTGCCTCGGTTTCGAATTGGAGACCGATGGGCAGCGGTGCGCCGTTCTTGATCAGGATCGTTCCCGTTGTGATCTCATGTGCCATCGGCAATTTTCCAGACTCGTTCGTGGCGCTTGGCGGCATTTAACTCACGCCTTTGCGGCGACGCGCTTGAGGCAGACTGAATCCAGCCATCGGATCATTCTGTGAGAGAGCGTGCCGGATACGATGGGGTTGAAAAACCAGGAGCAGCGCCGCAGTGGAAATCCATTCATGATTTTTGCAGGCACATGGCCCTCGTTCTGTCCGATCGAGTTTCTTCACCGTTCGACAACTGCCAGAGCAGCGTCGAACGGCCGTCAAACTAAAGATCCAGCCGGTGCAGCGGCGCGTCGAGCTAGGCCGTTGCTCTGGATTCGCGCTTTCCGCTGATCAGGCGCGCAGTCACGGTGAAAACTATGGCGCCCAGGATCGCGGTCACATTTGAGTAAATCATTTGTCCTGGGCCGAAGAAACCGAAAGCATTCATGAAGAATCCCCCCGCGATGGCGCCAGCCATGCCCATTACGCTATCCAACATCAAGTCGCGACCGATTCCTGACAGCATCTTTCCCTCGATCCAACCTGCCGCCAAACCTTCGACGACCCACAGTACGAGTTGCATCTGCTTCTCCTTGTGCCAGAAGCATTGCCCCGACTTTGTTTCCTGCCGCTCGCTCAAAGGGACGGAATTATTCCGCCCCTCGAGCGAATTTCTGGAACGGACTAGACCGTTACAGCAGCAGCAATCTTGTGAAAGGTGGAGTTCACGACATTGAAGGTCTCCACCTGGGCCGGCCCGTCAATCACGGACGCGAGCGTCTTGGTGACTTCCGGATAGGACGCGCGGTTATAAGCCTCCGCGCTTTCCGGCCTGTCCCACAGACTGATGGCAAACGCTTCGATTCCGGATGGGGCTACAAATGAAATTTCGTCCAGGAAGCCCTTCTGCTTACGAAGGACTGGGATGACTTCCTTTTCGAGCTTCTGCGTGAAATCCGCAGCCGTATTGGGTTTCAAGTGCATATAGACTCTGCGAGCAAACATGTTGGGTCTCCTTAGGTTTCTGATGGCCAAGAAACGGTTCAGACAACTTTCAGTTGTAAGGTCACCTGAAGAATCCCTCAGTCCGTTAACTATCTTGAGTTAATTAACTTGAAATGTCAACGCATTTCTGTGATTATCGTTCGTAGGTTAATTCCGGCGCAGCGGCAGGCCGGAAGCTCCCGGAGGCCCGCGGTGAACGTGCGCACGGCGATCAGGCAGCGGCTGGAAGAATTGCATCTGGAACAAAAAGATCTGGCCAGCGCCGCCGGCGTCACGGACTCTTATGTGTCCCAACTCCTCTCGGGAAAGAAGCTGCCTCCCGCGCCGGGCCGCACGGCAATCTACGCCAAGATGGGGAAATTCCTGAAGCTTCCGCCGCGAAAGCTTTCCGAGCTGGCCGGCCACGAGCGCACCGAGGAACTGAAGAAGAAGCTGACGAATGCTCCCGCGCCGCTATTCAAGGACGTGCGCGAACTGCTGTTGCGCAAGTGCGCTCCCGGCAAGGCGAGGGAAATCCGCTCGATTTTTGAGCGGCAGCCGTTCGGCGAACTGGAGCGGCTGGTGACGCAAAAGCTGCTCGACGTGGTGAAGCGAGTGGCCAGAACGGAATTGGAAAGCGAAGGCTGGCTCAAGCGCGTCGCGCAGGTGAACGGCCGAAGCTACGAGGAGATGCGCGCGATCGTCCTGGGATTCCTCGACGTTGACGCCTTTCATGTTTCCACGGAGCACTGCACGGCGTTCCTCGCGCCGCTGATTGATTCCTGGGACATCGACCTGAACAATTTCGGCATGGAGATCGTTTTGAACCGCCGGCTGGCGCCCGGTTTTTTGAAGAAGCTCGAATTCGTGGAAATGGAATCGAATGGAAACTTTGAGGAAGAGCCCGGCTTCAAGGAGTTCATTCGCAATCGGGCGATGAGCGGCGATGCCAGCGAGGAAGAGACCACGTTCCTTAAAAGAATGAGGTTCACAGGCAAGCGGCCAACCGCCCTCTACTTCTATCGCGAATTGCAAAACCTCCGGGATCCGCTCAGTTTTCGGGAAGCCTCAGCAGCTCCACAGCAGAAATACGGCGACGCCAATGCCGCCGAGAAGCAAATGCAACGCCATGCCCGAGAAGGCGCGATACAGCGGTGGGCGGCCAGCAAGGCAGACCGGTTAGCCACCAGGCGGAAATCCAAGGGCGGCTAGCGTTTCGCGGCGCGAACGGCGGTTTAGCGGTGTGAACTAATAGGTTGCACGAACCATCAATAATCCCGCCGAAATGGCGGAATACCGGCTATACTAAGGTATGAGCAAAGCTTATAGAGTGGTTTTTGAGTGCCCGCGCGGTCCTCATAGCATCAATCTGCAGCGAAAGTCTTCAAAATCAACACTTTCCGAGGTTGAGGCGAAGGCGCTGTTCGTCGACGAGGAGATCACCTGCCAGGCCCCTCACTGTGGCTGGCACGGAAGAGCTTCGAGGCTGAAACTGCGGCAGATCGTGCCGTTCGATTGGATCTATTCGCCGGCGACCTGATATTCGACGCCTAGATTGAGCTGATGGCGCGTACCTCCCGGTACGCTTGAATTGGCACCAATTCATAGACAGTCTTGCGCTTCCCAGCGCGCTTTCCTGGCTTAAGAGTGGGTGTGAGAACCTGGCGTGATTGAGAAGTTCGCTTGGTTGGTAGCGCCGGAGTCCCTGCCGGCATCCGACGAACAGACCACGCGCCAAGGACAACAATCATGCGCTGACCACGCACCTCAACCAGCAAATTGTTTTTGACACGGCGCTCCGCGGAACAATGGACTCTTCGCAAACTTCTTCGGTCGTAAGATGCCGGCCCCTCGCGGCTCGGGGTGAACAGGGACGCCGGCGCGACTGACGCACCGTTAGTGCACGTGGCCGTGGCGCAGGTTGATTGTGACAAAAACGCCGGCTAGCAGCCGGCGCTACGCAGACTAAACTGAAATCAATTTGCTGTGTGTTTCGGGGGGAAGAACAGCGTCTTCGTTTTGCGGCGTAAGAACTTTGGCGCAGTGGACCTGCCGGGCGAGATGGAGCTTCTTCATGATCCAAATTCCGTACCAATTGAAGTCGATCTCGTACCACTTCAGGCCGTGCCGAGCGGAGACTGGGTGCGCGTGATGATTGTTGTGCCAGCCTTCGCCCCATGTCACCAAGGCAACCCACCAACTATTGGTTGAGTGATCGCGGGTCTGAAACCGGCGCGATCCCCACGAATGGGTCGCTGAATTTACCAGCCAGGTGGCATGCAGCCCGACAACCGTGCGCACGAAGATGCCCCAGAAAACGAACGGCAATCCGCCGATGGCGAACAGCACAATCGCGAGCAGAATGATCGGGACGTAATTGTATTTGGTGATCCAGACGTGAAATCTGTCCTTGGCGAGATCAGGGACGTATTGAGTGAGCGTGGTAGTGTCGTGATGCATTGACTTGCCGAACAGGATCCAGCCCATGTGGGCCCACCACTTGCCATCGACCGGCGAGTGTGGATCGCCATCTTGATCTGAATAGCGGTGGTGAATGCGGTGCGTGGCTACCCAGAAGATCGGGCCGCCTTCGAGCGAGAGAGTGGCGAAAACGGTGAGAACGTATTCGACCCACTTGGGTGTTTTGTAGCCGCGATGCGTCAGCAGCCGGTGATAGCCCATGCCGATTCCGAGGCTGGTCGAAATCCACCACAGAAAGATCGCGACGAATAGAGCTTTCCAGGTGAAGAAGAAGACTGCCGCCAGCGCGCCCACATGAAATAGAACCATAAATGTGGCGGTGACCCAGTTTATTCCGTCTTCAGAACTTTGTTTTTTCGTCAGAGCGTCGAGCCGCAATGTGTCCATAGAATCCACCCGTGTCTTCATTTCTTAATTGTATCGGCGTGCTAGCGATTAAGAGGCTTGGGCCACGGCGCAGAATCCATGTGCAGTGGAGCGAGGCCAACCCCTAGTCTACTCCTGTTATGCCGCCGGCGGTACGCTAGTTTTTGGCGAAGGTGCTTCGATGTGTCGTCCGAGCACTCGCTGTAAGAGCCGGGTAACCGGTTCAACGAAGATCTCGTACAGCAGAGTTCTTACGGGATGGCGCATGATGATCTTGCCTCAACCGTGTGTCAATGTTTCGTGTTTGGACCGGAGTGGGAGCCCGACGAGTTTCTTTTTATCAAGCTCCCAAACCGGCACAGAACGTAGGGCTACAAGTATTCCAGCGACTAGTTCGTTGTCGCGGATTGTTTCGAATCATTCCGCGGTGAGTTCTTTTGCAGTACGGCAACCAGATGGCGGCCGGACTTGGGTACGCTGATGTTTCCGCCCATCACGATTTCTCTTGCCGTGATTTTGCGGCCATAGACGTCCGCCGAAGCGTCATCGTCGGGGCGAAGCGTGGTTCCCTCGAGCGAGATGCCGGCGAAAAGACCACGCGAGCGTGAGTAGCTAAGGATTTCGGCGCGCATAGTCGCATCGGTGGTTGCCGAAGCGTCGCGGCCGACTGGGCCTGCCGCGACCGAGGCATCGCCGCCCAACTTAACTTTCGAAGTGAGAATGGCACTCAAGCCTCTGTCGTTCATGACCAAGAGCACGAGATCGGTAGCTTCTCCGCCGATTTGAAATCCAACGCTGCCGCCTTCGAGCGCGTACATTGCTGGGGCGCCCCACGGTCCTCTAAAGTCCTTGCCGGTGCGGCAAACCATCGCGCCGCGGCCGTAGTTCGCGCCGACCACGAACGCCGCCTTGAGAACGGACGGAAATACGATTACGCACTCCGCCTTCTCCATTACCTCTTGAGGGATGTTCTCGGGAGTGTTCATGATTTCCTGCATGACGACGCCTGAATTTTCGAGGCGCTTTTGTTCTTTGTTTGCTGCATAAAGCGCTACTGTTGCCACCAGTCCCACACACAGAACGAGAATTGATTTGCGTATCATCGCTGACCTCCATGATCAGAATTGCGGCTGCGGAAATTAGGTCTCTCCGAAACCATTGTGGGGCGCCTAAGATCACGCCATGAGCCGGGTGGAAGCCGTCGAATGAACTTCATTCTGGAGCCATCCCCAACCGAAAACTTCCGTTAAGCCGTTCGCCTCGCGCCAGCGACAAGCAGGGCAATTCCGCCAAGAATCGCGACACCTCCGAGGATTGGAGGAAGAGGAATCGTCTTCTCCGTGTCTTTCGTGGCGTGGATCGGCCCCACGTCGATGACTCTTTCTCGACGAGTGTAAGTGATGCCTTGATAGGCGAGGGCCAGCGCGCCCAAAACTACCAACAGAATTCCAGCGATCGAGATTGATTTCATATTGTTCGCTCCACGATCAAGAGGAGATCCTCCGGCCCTGGAAGAGCTTGATAACGACGGTTATGACCGCCAGAACTAACAGCAGGTGGATGAATCCACCCAGCGTGTACGAAGTGGCCATTCCCAAGAGCCACAAAACCAGCAAGACGATAAAGATTGTCCAGAGCATATTGCCCCCGCATTTCTCTTCCTTAGTGCAGGTTTGAAGCCGAGGCTGTCAGTCTGAAGCGAAAGGTCTGATTTGCGATGCGTCTCTGCTGCTCACCTACACGGCTAAATACTAGCCGCAAGCGACTCGATTTTCTGTTCACTAGTGAACACATCCGATTTTCCCGATTGGGCCGTCTAATCGTGGAGAGGCGCCTCGCCGATGGGCGGCTGCTCGTGTAGTTGTCCAATCTGGCGTGCATGGACAATGAATCGCTTCGGCGCCGGGCCTATGTAGTAGAACGGGAAGCAAGTGACGAGCGTGAGAGAATTCTCGGCGGTCGGTTGCAGGACCTGAACGTCGCTGGGCAACACCACCTCAGTCGATTCGACCTGATACTCGAATTCCGCGTCGGGCGTTTTGATGGTAATCACGTCGCCTGGCTGAATATTTCGCAGGGGACGAAAATAGCTGTCGCGATGTCCGGCCAGCGCGACATTGCCCGGTTCGCCGGGCAAAGGGGTTGCGAGTAGGTGGCCTACCGCGTGCCGCAGTACTTTGGATGACTCCCCTTGGACGACGATGGTCTTAAGCTCGAGCCGCGGAATGCTCATCTCGCCGATCACGTCGCCATCCGCCACGACGCGCGGCCCTTCGGCCGGAGGCATAGTAGGCAGCCGCATCTCCTCGGTCGCCTGATACGTCTGCGCATCCACGACGACATAGGTGGCGTACCCAAGCCCCCAAATTCCGGCAGCCAGAAAAAAATAGGACGCCAAGCGAGCGAGTAGCGTCCCTGCTTTTCGAGGCTTTCGTTCGATGGAGACGCGGGCGTTCATTTCACGCCGTTCGCTTCCTGCGCGGGCAGAGACTTTACTTCAGCGGCGAAATAGCCCGGCCGGGTTCGCACGCGAATCCTGCTGTGGCCGGGAGCCGTGACTTTCACTTCTATCTTTCGAAAGGAGTGAACCTTGGCCGCCTTTTCTGGCGCGAATCCCAGGGTGTACTGCTCGCGGAGATCGCGGGCGATCTGCGTGGAGATGCTGGTAACCGTATTGCTGGGATTCGGGAAATAGGCAATGCCACCGGTAGCCTTGGAAAGGCGGCGAAGCACGGCCGGGTCTACCTCCCCATCGTCACTAATCAGTCCGATGGAATAAATGAGCACTTGAGATTGTTGTGCCAGAGCCAGTATCTGCGAGAATTTCTGACGACTGGCATTGTCTCCGCCGTCGCTCACGATGATCAGCGCTTTTCTGTCGCGATGGCCGAGCTGCAAATGGACGAGCCCCTCGGCCACAGCGTCATAAAGCGCAGTGCGCCCCCTCGCAGAGACGGCCGTGACAGCTTTTTCGAGTTCCCTGGCGTCGTGCGTGAAGGGCTTCGCGTCCATCAATTCCACCGAAACATTGTCATTGAAATCCACGACAAACATTTCGTCTTGAGGATTGCTCGAATGGGCAAACGCGGCAACCGCGACGGCTACTTCCGAAAGCTTCGGACCCATGCTGCGGCTGTGGTCAACGATCAAGCCCACAGTTACGGGCGTGTCTCCCTGTCGAAAGACGGTGATTTCTTGCGGACGCCCATCATCGTAGACGCGGAAGTTCTGCGGGCTCAGCCCCAAAACTACCTTTCCGTTCGTGTCCGTAACACTGACAGGCAGCACCACCAGTTCCGCTTTCACGGAAATCTTGGAGTCGCTGGCCGGGCCGGATGCAGGCGGTGGCGATTGCAGAGCTCGCGGATAGCCGCCCAGATTACAAAACAGGAAAAGACCAGCAAGGAAAAAGGAGCCTTCGAAAAGCCTGTGCCGCGGAGATCGGATGGTTCGATTCACGAGCAAGTCTCCTCGCGTCGCAGGCGTCTTTCATTCATCAGACCCGCGGCGCACCGGAGTGTAGTTAAGGTTACGATCGTTAGCTTAAGATGCGCCGCAGCATAAACGCCACGCCGAGCGATGCCAAACCGGCCAGCGCGAGTAGAGGAAGGTTGCTTCCCGTCTTCGGCAACTGTTCGGTCTCTGCCACAGGCGCAGACGTAGGCGTGGGCGTCGCCGCTTCAGTGACCGGCGGAGTGGTCTGGATCACCTGGGATACCGGCAATTCCTCCTGCGTCGGGGTCACGGCGACGATCGGAGCCGTCTTCAAATCCGTGGTTTCGACGGCGAGCGCGGGAACGGGTTCATTCGCTGCCGCGGCCAGTTGGACTGCGCGTTGCTTCGGATAAACGAATTCCTGCCCGAAGTTATCGCCCGGGTAAAACCAAGCCTTGATTGCTTCCGGGTTATCGCCCGGCCGCTCTGCGAACTTGACCACGGTTTCGCCGGTCGGACGAAGCCGGTAGTTGTTGATTGCCAGGATCGTGGCGATTATCTGCGAACCATCGGCATTGAAGATCTGCACGATGTGGCGATCGGACGGCGAATCGAGCAATTTAAAGGTGTACGTCCCGGCGGGCAGGATTTGCCCGGGGATTTCGAAAGCTTGATCGAACGTCATAACTGTCTTCTTGTTCCATTCATCGGCTCGAGTGCCGGGAGCCAACATGGCGCCGAGCAATGAGAGTGCAAGCACAACCAAGATTGTCTTTACTGTCTCCATTTCCGTTCCTCCCCAGACTCTATGTATCGGTTGATAGCTGAGGCCCGAATGCTAGCCTGCGGCGAACGAAGCGTCTGTTCACTTAAGGACACATCCGGACATCGGACGGCGATTTCGCGGCGGCGGGGAATGATGCTGCACTCGTACTCGACGTCGCCAAAAGATGAACGCGCTAATTCAGGTGTCTAAGAGCGTTTACGATCTTCCTGGCCTCTTTCATTCTTTCCTTGTAATACGTTGGGCCCAGGAGGACTTCTTTGTCACCTAATTGCACGCGTTCTTTGATCCCTTCTTTCGACAAAAATAATGCCAGCGCTATATACGTCTTGATTTCTTTTTCCAAGAACTCGACTGCGTGCCGCTTCGATTCATCCATTTTTCACCTCGAGATTGCGACGAACATTACAGCTTGATGGTAAGTGAGGCCCGTACCCCTCGAGCCTCGGCTGAATCCGGGCGCTCAGTCCAGCGCGATCACCTGGCGGAAGGGGCTCCATCAGGAACTTCACGATTCGGCGCCAACTAGATGCGGCCGAGAAGCAGGAGTACCACTACGACCACCAAAATCAGTCCCACTCCGCCGGTCGGCGCGTAGCCCCAATCCCGGCTGTGCGACCACCGCGGCAGCACGCCCAGGAGCGCCATTATCAGAACCACGATCAATATCGTTCCGAGCATTGTTCCCTCCGTGTTTCTCTAATTCGCTGACTTATGAATGGATCCGCGCCTATCTGCCAGCACTGCTGGGGCGGCTCGACCGGTCTGCGTCGCTGTCGCCCCCGAAAGCGGGATTGAAAAGGCGGCTACAGCACTACGTTGATGGCTATACGCACGCCGGGATAGTACGGGTTGTACAGGTAATATTCACCGTCAACGAAATCAACGTAAACGTCATCGGTGTAATACCAACCGTCTGGCCAGGGTTCGACAAATCCGAACCAAAAGCCGCTGTACTGGAAGCGCGAGTAGCCGTCAACGATCTGGGGATTGCCGATGCGGAAATGATGATCGCTCCCAAAATTGGAGCGGAAGCGGTCGTCCGGTATGCGGCCTTCGCCTCGAGCGCTGAGTCGCAGCGCCGGCTCTGCGCGTTGCCTCTGTTCATCGGCCGGGCTGCGCTGAACATGTTGTTGCTGCTGGCGGTCCTGCTGACCATTGGCTTCCTGCTGCTTTTCAGGCTTGGCCTGCTTTTCCTGTTTTACGGGCTTGGCTTCTTGTTGCTTCTCAGGCTTCGCTGGCTTTTCCTGTTTTACGGCCTTGGCTTCTTGCTGCTTTTCAGGCTTGGCCTGCTTTTCCTGTTTCACGGGCTTGGCTTCTTGTTGCTTCTCAGGCTTCGCTGGCTTTTCCTGTTTTACGGCCTTGGCTTCTTGCTGCTTTTCAGGCTTGGCCTGCTTTTCCTGTTTCACGGCGCCTTGGCTTCTTGTTGCTTCTCAGGCTTCGCGGGCTTCTCCTGTTTTGCGGCCTTGGCTTCTTGCTGCTTTTCAGGCTTGGCCTGCTTTTCCTGTTGCGCGGGCTTGGCCTTCTCCTCCTGTTTCGGAGGCTTGGCGTCTTGATCGTGTTGATCCTGCAGTGCGTATGTGGGAACAGCCGCTCCGAGAAGAAGGAGCAAAAGGCCCGTGCCGATAAGTCCAACTGGTTTCATAAGTGTTGCCTCCATTACAGTGATCTCATGCGCCCCTCGATCCTTAGCATTGGGCGCGCCTCGTACTTCCTGTTTTTCTATTCGATGATATCGACGTCGGCCGTCCGGCTATCGTTCATCCCGGTTCATTTATGTCCCAACGTGTATGCGGGAAAGCGAATGTAAGACTCCAAAAACGTTTAGAAGCCACAAAACTGTGGCGATTACCACGACGCCATTCAAAATCGATTTGATTGTGCTCTGCATCGGTATGAAGCTGTTGACCAGCCAAAGCAGGACACCCACCACCAGCAGAACTATCAATACTTGAAGTAACGGCATGAACTATTGACCTCCATCTCTTCGCAGGCAGACACTCCGGCCGGTCCCAAGGCGTTGCACCCTTTTCTCGATTGACTCAGGTGTTTCTAGAGCCGGCTGGAGTGGGAAGGGTCCTGCGATCTCCAGTGTCAGGCGGAACCTCTTGGACTTCGCATCGCCCTGGTTCTCTTGCTCCACCCATACGCGAGCATCTTAGAAGGAGGGACGATAAGTGTCTGTTCAGTTGTGCACACATTCGCAGCAGCATTGCGGATTCGCAGCCGCGTGGTAAAATGCTCCTCAGAGAGGGCTCGATACCGGTGGCAACTTCGGCTTCAAATCGCCTGAAAGCCAATGGCAGCAAGCTGTTCAGCGCCCAAGATTTTCTCGATTCGGCGGGTGTGGCCCGGAGAGTGGCGGAGTTCAAGAAAACGGAAACGATCTTCTCGCAGGGCGATCCCGCTAAGAATGTCCTATACATTCAAAAAGGCGGGGTGAGACTCTCGGTAGTCAATGAATCCGGTAAGGAGGCAGTCGTCGCGGTTTTGGGACCCGGCGATTTCTTTGGCGAGGGATGCCTCGCCGGCCAGCCGATTCGCATCGGGACGGCGGCGGCCATCACCGCGACCACCGTGCTTATCATTGATAAGAAGGAAATGATTCGAGTGCTCCACGACGAGCACGCATTCTCCGACCGTTTCATTTCCTACATGCTTTCGAGGAACATCCGGGTCGAGGAGGATTTGATCGATCAGCTCTTTAACTCGAGTGAAAAGCGGCTGGCTCGCACGCTGTTGCTGCTCGCGCGCTATGGCAAGGAAGACAAGCCGCAAAGGGTGCTCCCCAAGATACCGCAGGAGATGCTGGCGGAAATGGTGGGCACAACGCGATCACGCGTGAATTTCTTTATGAACAAATTCAGAAAACTGGGCTTCATCAAGTACAACGGCGGACTTCAGATCAACACCTCGCTTCTAAGCGTTGTTCTTCACGACTGACGGCAGTCTTACGGTAGGGCCCGTCCCCGTGCACCTAGCTTTGACGCTGCCTCCGATCATGAGCTTGCTCGGAATGGCCATTGGCGTCCAGCCACGCCAAAAGACAACGAATGCTGCCGCGCGCTAAAGCGATGCTCGAATCAGCGGCACCGTAGTAGAGATTGATGGTGTCCCCGTCAGCCGCTAGGGTATAACCGCAAGGGAAGACAACGTCTTGAACGTCTCCATGATGTTCGTAGTCCGTCTCCGGAGCAAACATCCACGAATCTCCGCGAATCCGGCACTTTTCCGGCTGCTCGAGATCAAAGAGGGCCAGACCGAGCCGATAGATGGAGCTAGATGGCGTCCTTCGGACGCCGTGATAGATCATCAGCCAACCTCTCGGTGTTTCGATGGGCGGCGGCGACATGCCAATCCTGTTTGCGTCCCACCACGCGCCACGGCGGGCCTCGAGCATCAGCTTATGATCACCCCAATGGCGGAGATCATCGGAGTAAGAAATCCAAATGTGCGCTCCGAGAGGGGTCATGGGCCGATGGATCAAAGCCCAGCATCCGTTGATTCGTCTGGGGAGAAGAGCTGCATCCTTATCGTCCGGCGACATGATGACTCCGAGTCTCTCGAAGACGCGAAAGTCTTCCGTAAGGGCGAGAGACACACCGGGGCCTCCGCGCGAATAGGAAGTGTAAGTCACCGCAAATTGTTTGAGTTCCGGCACCCAGCTAATGCGCGGATCCTCGATGCCCCACACTTCCTCGGGGAATCGCTCAGGGTCGGGCATTAGTGTAGGCTCGCGATCGATCTGCCACCCATCGACGCCGTTCACCGAGCGCGCCGCGCAAAGGTGCGAGAGGCCGCGGCGATCCTCGACGCGGCAAAGCAGAAGAGTGGATCCATCGGACAGCAAGGTGGCACCCGGATTAAAAACGCTGTTCATCGAGTAGGGCCAATCTTTTGCGGTCAGCAGCGGATTCGATGCGTGCCGGTGAAATAAAATGTCGTGTTGAATCATGATCTCTCTCATAAGCTATCTGACTGCAAGAATCCGCGAGCTTTCACGCCGTGCAGCAGGGCAAGAAGACAATGAAGGGGTAGTCAAAACTTGTTGTCTGTCACGCCTGATACTTCCAATTTGCGCATTTCCAGCAGTGCCATGAGGAATGAAAGCGTCGATTCTGCACCCTGGTTCTCATTGGCTCGATCGGGATGCAGGCCATCGCGGCACCCGCCGGTAGTGGGATCGTAGAGCGCAATCTGCAAGTCGTTATCTCCCAGGAACCAATTGAAAGCAGTCCACGCTTCTTTCCGCCAGCGTTCCTCTCTGGTGGCGCGATAGGCTTGCAGATAAGCTGAAACGGCCGCGCAGGCCTCTACCGGTTGCTGATCGAAGCGGGCCTTTTCGGTCGTCTTGGAGTGGAAACCGTGCGATCCGATCGGCACGAAGTGGCCCTTTACGTCGCAACACTGAACCGTTGCCAGCCAATCCAAAGCCTCCAGCCCGGCCGAAACCATCGCGTCATTTCCGCCGCGCATTCCTGCGCGGATGAGCGCCTGTGGTAATCGCGCGTTGGAGTACGCCAGCTCGTTCTCAAACCATTTCCAGTCCGCCGTGCGATTGGCTCGGTAGGCGTCCAGCAAGCGATTGGCCAGCGAGTCGGCCGCGCTCAGCGCCGCGCGATCTCCGGGGATCGCTTCGAGATATTCCAGCAATCCCAGCAAAGCAAACGCGCAGGCCCTGGGACTCCTGAATTCCACCGCCGCGGGAATGGCCAACTCGAACAAGCGTGCTGCGGCTCCTCGCAGACCGGCGTCCTTGGATCTGCCGAGAACGGTGCCCAGGCCCCAAACTGCGCGCCCGTGGCTGTCTTCCGTACCCTCCGGATCGTGCCATTGGTGTTCATAGCTCAGGGAATTTCTGAATCTTTTGGAGACGGGATCGAAAGCGAGCCACAAAAAGGCGAGATAACGCGAGGCGAGATCGAGGGAATCTTTCGGGGTGCTGCTCCCGAATTCTTCCAGGAGAACTGAGACGATCAGTGCGCGCGCGTTGTCATCGGTCGTGTAGCCTTCCGGATAGTTCGGAACGACAAAGATCGCGTGCTCCACGATTCCCGTCTGGTCGGTCATGCGATACAAGTGATCCAGCTTGACTGGTGGAAGGCGGTCGAGAGCCTTTTCGGTGTTCTGCGCCGAAAAAGTGGCGCGCGGCTTTCGCAGGCGCTCGTTATAGACGCGTTCGAAGCTGCCCATATAGAGCTGCGCCACGCGATGCCAGACCATGTCTCGCGTGTAGAGGTAGGCGCGTTTGCGCATGGCGTGGCGCACGGTGCCGTTGTCCAGAAGTTCTATCGTTTTCGCGGCAATCGCCTCTGGATCATCGAAGGGAACGAGCACGCCGCGGCCCTCGTCCAGCAATTCGATTGCATGTAAATATGGCGTGGAGATGATCGCTTTTCCGGCGCTCAAGGCATACGCAAGCGTCCCGGAAACCACTTGTCCCTTGTGTTTGTAGGGCGTGATGTAAATGTCCGCGGCGCCGATCAGTTCAACCAGCTCTTGAGGACTTACAAAACGGTTTCGAAAGATTACGTTGTCCTCAACTCCGAGTTCTTTCGCCAGCGCCTGCAAGGACTCTCTGTATTTTTCGCCCTCGTGCCGCAGGACGTGCGGATGGGTGACTCCGGAAATCATGTAAACCACGTTGCTGTGGCGCGACAAGATAGCCGGCAGAGCCCGGATAACATTTTCTAGACCCTTATTCGGCGAAAGCAGCCCGAACGTGAGCAACACATCCTTGCCTTCCGTTCCAAACGCATCCTTGTAGAAGTGAGGATCTGTGAACGGCAAATCAGGAATGCCGTGCGGAATCAGATCGATCTTCGAGATCGGAACGTGGAATACTTCCTGGAGAATTTCCGCGGATTGCCGGCTCATGACAATCAGACGATCCGACAAAGCTGCAATTTCCTCCATCACCGCGCGCTGATGGGGATCCGGTTCACGCAGGACCGTATGCAGGGTAGTGACGACCGGCATGTGGAGGCGGCGCAAGAGCTCCAGAATATGGCCGCCGGCCGATCCGCCGAAAATTCCATATTCGTGCTGCAGGCAGACCAAATCGATGTTGCTGAAATTCAGGAAATCGGCGGCTTGCCGGTACGACATCAGCTCATCCTGGGAAAGCTCGAAGCGTATCCGCGCGGGATAGCTGTAACCTTCGGGCGTATCGTTGACCGGCAACGCCAGTAGCTCTGTGGCGCCGTACTCGCCGTGAATCGCGTCGCACAAATCCGTTGTAAACGTGGCAATTCCGCAGCGCCTGGGAAGATAATTCCCGATGATGGCGATCCTGCTTGGCAGCAGCGGTCGTGGATGCATCGACGCCAGAGGCGCAGATTTTTCTTCCGTAACATGTAGATCAAAGTTGACCAGTTCAGGAACGCGCGGGAGTTCTATCTCAAGGTACTCGGAGGGGGCGTCGACAACAGCTGAGCTTTCTGATTGAGGAATCGGATGCCGGATTCGCGAAGAATCGGCTAACGGCTCTGCGTTCCGCTCGAGGTCCTTAAGTAGCGCCCTGCCGCGAACAAACGACTCCGTCTCGATCCGAGTAGCTTCCGGCGAGAGCGTGCCTCCCTTGTGCTCGGGCGGGAGCTCTTGTACTTGTTTTCGCATTGATCCCCTTCGTCACCCACAGGTGTTCATTATAGAAGCGGCGTCGCTGGGCGACTGTTCACTTTTGCACACATTGCATTGTGGCGGGAGCTGCCGCACCCCTTCTGCTCACCTACGCTCTTTTCGCACGCGAATGACGTACAATCCCTCGAAACGGCCTGCGTATATCCCTGTTGGAGGTGAATACAAATGAGCAAGAGCACATTTTCGTCATTGGCCGCCGTAATCTTTCTGATCGTCGCGATCGCCCACGTCTTGCGGCTAGTCTTCAAATGGGACGTGACTGTCGGCGGCTGGATGGTTCCAATGTGGCTGAGTGCAGTCGCCGCTGTTATAGCGGCGTATCTTGCGTATGAGGGCTTCCGGATGAGGAAGAGCAATTAGGTTATTCCGCGCTCACGAGTCGCAGCGCTGATCTTGGCGCGGGTTCAACTCGCGCCCTCGCGTCCGCTTGTGTATACCCCAGAGAATCCGCTTTGTGGCGCAGGCTCCGGCAGTGAGGCTTTTCGAAGGCAATCGGAGCAGAACTCGCGATCCTTGCTATCGATGCGTTCGACGTTGTGCGAGGAAGCCATTACGCAGCGCCAATCGAAGCAATGGCGCAGGCCCAGCGTGTGACCCAATTCGTGGATGGCTTCCTTCGCCAGCCGATCCAGTAATGATCGCCCGTTGGGCGGAAGGCCGTAAAAATCATCTCTCAAGCGGTGCAGCGATACCAGAGAACATCCGCCTTCAAGCTGCGCTTCGCCGAATACGAACGTCAGCACCGGAACATACAAGTCGACTTCGGTTACGCCCACGAGGTGCACGCCAGGCTCGGGGACCAGCGATTGCATGCGTTGCAGAATGGCCGTGGAATAATATTGCCCGCGCGTGGATTCGAGCGCGAAGTCAGTCGCCAAATAGTCTTTGCGGACGTGACAGGAAACTTGAAAGATTCGAGCCAACTCGGCGGAGAGATCGTCGAGCAGATCGAGGCTCACTGCTCCGCGCCGGGCCGGCATATCGCCTTGCCCAGTGCCAACCCCGAGCAAGTGAATCGCTTTCATCCGTGGACCGGCTCATGCCGCTTCAGACCGTAGCTTTTCATCTTGTTGTAGAGCGTGGTCCGATCGATGTCCAGAATCTCAGCGGCGTGAGTGAAGTTCCATTGAGTTTCTTCGAGCACGCGCTCGATATGCTGCCGGACTACATCTTCCAGGCGGTGCCCGGAAACTGGAAGACCGGCCGGCTGGAAGAACGGAAAATCCTGAGGCTGAATTTCGCCACTGCGCCCGATCACTAGAGCCCGTTCGATTGCATTCTCCAGCTCGCGCACATTGCCCGGCCAGTCGTACTGCAGCAGCAATTCGACGGCTTCCGGAGATATCCGCGGAAGAGGCCGATTCATCGAGGTGGCATGTTTTTTCAGCAAGACTTCCGCGAGCAGGGGAATATCTTCACGGCGTTCACGAAGCGCCGGAACGTGGATGCAGAAAACATTGAGCCGGTAGAAGAGATCGAAGCGGAAAGTTCCATCCTTCACCATCGCATCGAGATCGCGGTTGGTTGCGGCCACGCAACGAAAATCCACTTTCGTAGGCTGCGTTCCCCCGACTCGCACAATTTCCTTCTCCTGCAGGACGCGCAGCAAATCCGTCTGCGTCTTGAGGCTGATGTCTCCGATCTCGTCGAGGAATACCGTTCCGCCATCGGCGGCTTCGAACTTGCCTTTGCGGCGCGCCTGGGCTCCGGTGAATGCGCCGCGCTCGTGGCCGAAAAGCTCGCTCTCGAGCAAGGTCTCAGTGAGAGCGCCGCAGTGGATGGCCATGAATGGCATTAGCCTTCTAGGACTTGCGGCGTGGATGGCGCGGGCGACCACTTCTTTGCCACTGCCGCTCTCACCGGTGATGAGAACGGTCGCATCCGTGGGCGCCACCATCTCGATGGCTTCGCAAACGCGCTTCATCGCGACGCTGTTGCCGATAATTTCCGGATGAGGCGACACTTCCTGGAGGTGCTCGCGGAGCTGGACCACCTGTTGTTGCGCGTGCCGGTGCTTGATGGCGTTGCCGACGAGGTGCACGAGTTCATCAGGATCGAAAGGCTTCGTAATGTAATCGTAGGCGCCTTGCTTCAGCGCTTGAACCGCCGAATCGACCGAAGCGTAGCCGGTCATGATGATGACGATTAAGTCGGGGTCAGCTTCATGGAGGCGCTGCTGCAGCTCGATGCCATCGGTGCCGGGCATTTTGATGTCGAGCAGAGCGACATCCCATGCGCCCGGCTGGAATGAGGTCAGCGCCTCGTGAGCGCTGCCGGTGGTCTTGACGGTGTAACCCTCAGACGTAAACCATTTGCCGAGAGAATCCCGGACGACCAGCTCGTCGTCCACGATTAAAATTTTTCCACCTTGTTCCGGATTCAAATTTTCCACGTTGCTTACCTCACTTCCTGGCTTGCAAGAACCGCGCCTTCACCCACTTTTACATCGAGAGGCAATGACACCCTGAATTCGCTGCCCTTGCCGGGAATAGAATTTACGATAATCTCGCCGCCGTGTTGCTCGACGATGCTATGAGCGACCGCCAAACCGAGTCCCGTGCTTTGCTGCGTATCCTTGGTAGTAAAAAACGGATCGAAAATGTGCGGCAAGACTTCAGCAGGGATTCCCATGCCCGTATCGCGCACTCGCAGAGTCACATTCTCCCCAGTGGGATCGACACCGGTCGAGACTTCCAAAACACCGCCGCCCGGCATGGCTTCAATGGCATTCACCATCAAAACCAGGGCAAGTTGGCTCATCTGCCCGGCGTCGCAACGGACTGGAGGAAGATCCGCTTGCAGGTTCTCCACCAATTCAATTTCGCTCAGTTCCAATTTATGGTGGACCAATGCCAGTCCCTGCTTCACCAGCAGATTCAAATCATTCAGTTCGCGTTGACTGGGGACCTGGCGCGCGAAGGTCAGCAAATTGCGCATCAATTCGCCGCAACGGCGGCTTTCGCGCTCTATCGTGCGCAAGTTTTGGATGATCTCGGCACGCACAACCGGGTCGCAAGACATCTTGTTCAACTGTTTTACCGAGAGCCCCGCGTAAGTGAGGATTCCGGCGAGCGGATTATTCACTTCGTGAGCGACTGTGGCCGCGAGCTTACCGAGCGACGCCATCTTTTCTCGCAGCACGAGTGATCTCTGCGCGCCTTCAAGCTCCCGCGATTTTTGCTCTACGCGATCCTCGAGCGTGTGGCCCCAATCGGTGATCTCCTGCCTCGCGCGCGCCAGTGCTCCGGCCATTTCGTTGAACGAAGCAGCCAGTTCACCGAGTTCATCCTGTGAATGTATTTCCAAGCGATGATCCAGATCTCCCTGTGCCAGGCTCTTGGTGCCCTCCATCAGGTCGCGCACCGGTTTGCCGACCACCCACCAGGCAAAAGCGATGCACGCCAGCGTCAAAACAATCAGCGTGATCAGCGCTACCCGCTCGACTCTTCGCTGTTGAGCGGCCAAAAGGGCATCGACACCCGCCAAGGAAAGATTTGTATCGATCACGCCCAGAACGCGCTGGCTGGCTGGGTGGGCATGGCAATCGGCGTTCGCGCAGGCTGGCTCGTTCTCGACCACGCGGATCACGCCGACCTTTCGTTCTCCACTGGCGTCGGTGACGATCCGGGCATGCGCCGGGTGTTCCCATTGAGCGGGGCCGCGCGGATCTCCATGACATCCATTACAGGCTTCCGCATCCTTATTCACCGCCGTACCAATCTCGCGCGGATCGGTGGAAAAGCGGATGGTGCCTTTGTCCGAGAAAACGCGAACAACGCGAATGCCCGGCTGGCCGCCAATTGTATTGAAGGCTTCTGTGAGCGCGGCGCGATCGTTGTGCAACATCGAGTAACGCGTGGAACGCTGGATGAGTTCGCCGACGCGGTCTGCGTCCTGCACCGCGGTGCGCTCGAACTCCAAGCGCTGATAGTGAAGGCTCACCGACGCGTAAGTCAGAATGACGGCGGCGGCGGTTGTTCCCAGGCAAAAGGCCAGCTTTGGGGCCAGGCCAAACCGAAATCGCCTGCCCGTGGGCATGACTCCTCCTCTTACTCAATCACCGGGGACTGTCGAAACTACCGGCACGTTTGGAACTAAGGTTCGTTCTTTCGAGAATGCCGGAACCCCACCTTCGAAGATCGGCAGATACTTGACGGCGAATCGAAAGATTGCGAAGCCGAGGGCCACGATGAATAGCGTCACCGCAATCTCCGTCCACTTGGGGAAGTAAGCAATCCCGGAGCCCGCTTCGACGCCCGTCACGCTGACATTCAACCGATTGGCGACGAATCCCAGCAGCACCATCACCGCGCAGCCGTAGAGCGCTGATGCATTCGAGTACACTTTGCGCCGGAAGAGCAAAAACATCGGGACGAGGAACAACGCAATCTCTAAAAGAAACAGATACGTTTCCGGCCGCCGCCTCGCCAACAAGGGAAGGACGCCGCGATGCAGGAGATCAAGAAAGCGCGCCGTCATGTAAACAGAAAGCAGCACTGCCAGCAGCCGCCCCATGCTGCTGATCAGCGGAAGCTCCAAATGCTTGCCGAAGGCCCGGCTGCTTTGCCAGGACTCAAAGATGGTCATCGCCAGGCCGGCGCAAAGTGCAGAGATGAAAAAGAAAACCGGGAGCAACGAGGTGTACCAGAGCGGATAAAGTTTTTCAGGAACGATCAGATAGAGGCTACCGAGCGACGATTGATGCAGCGTGGAGAGAATCACGCCAAGAATGACCAGCGGGATCAATACGATTCGCATGGCCTTCAACGCTCGAACCAAATGAAACCGCTCCAGAACGACGGGAGCAAATTCCAGTGCAAGCACTGTGGTGTATAGCGTGACGCACCAGCCCACTTCGAACATCACCGAGTGAGGATTCCACATCACCAGCGGATGCCAGATGCGATAGGGACGCCCGAGGTCAAACATCAGCGCGAGGATGACCAGCAAGTAGCCCAGAAACGCGGTGAGAATTGCCGGGCGAAGGATGGGTTTGTAGCGCTCGATGTTGAAAATATGGACGGTGGCGGCCAGAGTAAATCCGCCGGCTGCCAAGCCGACGCCGCACAGCACGTCGAACCCGATCCAAAGTCCCCAAGGGAATTGATCAGTAAGATGAGTGGCTCCGCCCAGGCCATGCATCACGCGCACGTAGCTGGCATAAATCCCGCCGGCCATGACTACAAAGAAAACCATTTGCCAAAAAGTCAGTCGCGGAAATCGCCGGACTCCGATCATGACTTTTTCTCCCGTTCTTTCCCTTCGGCGGCCTGCACTTCGTCGCGCCGGTGGGTGATCCACCAGACCCCGCCGAGCGCCACACAGCAAACTGTGACGATGTTCGGAATTTCCGAAAGCGCATTCCAAGTGAGTAACGAGAGCGGCGTGCTCGGCAGGCCGGCGCGAACGCCGAGCTGCTCGACGGGCACAGCAGCAAGAAGCAGCACGGAAGTGCCGCCGACTTCTTCAACTCCAAAGATGTGCTGGTTGTACTGGCCGGGAGTAGCAGCGATTCGTTGGCGCGCTTCGGCAATCAGATCGTCGCGCTCGCCGAATTTGGTCGCTCCGGTCGGACAAGCCTCGGCGCATGCCGTCTGCTGGCCCGCAGCCACTCGATCCGCGCACATATCGCACTTCTTGACCAGCGGCAGCCGGCTGCTCCATTGATAGCTGGGCACCTGGAACGGGCAGGCAAACATGCAGTAGCGGCAGCCCATACAACGGCTCGCATCGTAGGTGACCGGTCCGTCGGCGGTCTTCTTCAGCGCCGCGACCGGACAGACCGAAACACAGGTTGGTTGGAGGCAGTTCATGCACAATCGCCGCATGAACTTGTCCCCATGCGTGGTGATCGCCGTCAACTTGTGCGCGGAGAGCTTCTCTTCCAGGGCGATACCATCATCGTAGGCTAGATTGTGGTGCTCGGAGCAAGCCTTCTCGCAGGCCCTGCAGCCGATGCAAATCGTGCTGTCGTAGAGGATCCCTTTGGCCATGCCCTACTTTCGCGGATAGGCCGAAATGCCGCCGTGATGCCACTCACTTCCGGATGTGTCAGCCGTCACAACATTCTGTAAGTCCATTGCCGTGAATGTATTCCCGGTTACCTCGAAGCTCGGGCGGTGAGACGGCAGAAAGTCCGATCTGAAACACGGAGGCTAGAAAAAGAAGATTTGGGGGAGTATGAGTTCCAAAATGAAACGCGGGGCCAGCGGCTCTTGAATTATCCGTGGCCCCGCGCTTACTTACCTGGACAGGAAGAATTCCTTGGTGAGTTCTGTCCATGAAGATCCCGGCAGACCTGCCGTCAAGCTCTCGATCGGCCGTCCGCCGTCTGCCATCACCGGCCCCGCCAGTTGCGGCTGGCGTGCGAACAACCGCTCGGCGCTTTGCCGGATCCAATCCTTCACGAGGTACACCGGCAGGAAGTTGTGCTGCACACTTTCTTCATCGGGTACGTGGACTGCCATCAGCCAGCCCTTGCCGAATGGATCCTTGCGCAGAAGCGATGGATCCTTGATAACTTCCTCGTTCACCTCGACCACTTCTCCTTCGACCGGCGAGACGATCTCAGCCTTCTCGCCATTGCGATAGAAGCTCCACGCCGTTTGTCCCTGGCGGACCCAGTGGCCCGGCTTGGGCAGCTCAACTCGATCCACGGTGCCCAGCAGCGCAGCGCCAAATTCGTCCACTCCAACGCGCGCCAACCGGCTCCTCTCGCGCATGGCCCAACCGTGTCCGGGGTGATAACGCAAATTTTCCGGCACATGGAAGCCTTCAACGAAGTCGCCCAGTGAAATTCCCGTGGCCACTCGCGGCACAGTTGCTGCCGCCGTCTGCGGAGCCTTGTTGCGATTCCGGATGTAATCGATCGCGATGAGAGTTCCGAACATCAAGAGAACCAGGATGACTGTCATGGTCGTTCTCCTCTTCGGCTGTGCTTCTCGACCTTCTTGTTTCTCCGCAGCCACTCTGACTAAATGCACGCCTCTGCCCAAAGCCGTATGAAACATGTGCTTTCTAGCGTCTGTGAATGATTGAAACAATTGGACTTCGAGAGAGCCGCGAACGTCGCCGTCGGTTGGATTTTTTCGACTGCCGAAGAATTCAACAGTCAAATGTCGAACTTCACAGCAGAAAAGACGAAGCTCCGGCTACTCAATGACTTGCTGTCCGTAGAATTTTACAGCGCCTTGTGTTGATCTTCTCCACGGATCACGACCGCTCAAGCATTCGTAGGGGAGGGTCTTCAGACCCTCCCGCCGTTCGGCCCCGCAGTTTCCTCCCCGGCTTCTTAACGTAGGGGCGCCGGCCGCCACGCTCTGGACCTGCGGCTATAGATGCTGAGCTTCTTCTTATCGCGTTCTCCCTCACACTCAACTAGCCCCCACTCCGTCACAAGTGCCTTATCGGGATGACGGCTGACCGCGTGATTTCCAGTTTCCTAAGACCGCGCTTCTTGCTGCGCGCCTTGGGGTTCCCTTAGCCTTGACAATCAGGCGAGCATGCGTTCATGATGCCCGCGGCCAAGCCCTTAAGTTTTGCGGCCCCCGGACTGACCATCGGGTTCCGAAGACGGGTCACAACCTGCCGCAGGAAGCTCCCAGAGCGTTTCAGGACGTTGTCATGGAGCTGATGACGGCGGGCTGATCACACTGCACCCGCTCCAGCTGCACATCTCCTAGCCAACGATCTAACCAAGGTGATTCGCCAAAGAATCCGATCAAAATTAACTACTTCAAATATGAGAGGAGAGAGATAAATGTCCGACGAAATTAACAATGATCGCCGCCGCTTCTTGGGCGCTGCAGCAATGAGCTTCGCTGCAGCCCCGTTCGGCATCATGGCTTCCGCGAAAGCACAGCCCAGCAGCGGAAGTTCAGCAGCAGGTGTGACCTCGGCCCCAGCAAAGACGGGCGCGGCGGCCGACGACACGTCTATCCGCCCGTTCCACATTAATATTCCGGACGCGGAGGTCGCCGATCTGCGCCGGCGCGTGGCAGCGACCAAGTGGCCTGAGCGGGAATTGGTCAGTGATGCGACGCAAGGCGTCCAGCTCGCCACCACGCAGAAGCTCGCGCAATATTGGGCCACCGATTACGACTGGCGAAAGGTGGAGACGAGGTTGAACGCCCTGCCGCAATTCATCACCACGATCGATGGGCTCGACATTCACTTCATCCATGTCCGTTCGAAACATGCGAATGCTTTGCCGGTGATCGTGACGCATGGGTGGCCCGGCTCGATCATTGAGCAACTGAAGATCATCGCCCCGCTCTCCGATCCTACTGCCTATTATGGCGGCAAGGCGGAAGACGCTTTCGATGTAGTGATCCCTTCGCTGCCGGGCTATGGGTTTTCAGGCAAGCCGACTGCGACCGGCTGGGACCCCCAACGCATCGCACGCGCGTGGATCGTGCTAATGAAGCGGCTCGGATATACGCGATACGTGGCCCAAGGCGGCGATTGGGGAAATTGTGTCACGGAGCTGATGGCTCTGCAGGCGCCTCCGGAATTGCTCGGCATCCACACCAACATGGCGGCCACTGTTCCAGCCGACATTGACAAGGCTGCGTTTTCCGGTGCTCCGGCGCCGTCCAATCTCTCCGCCGATGAACGGCGCGCGTACGACCAGCTAGCCTTTTTCTATAAGCACGGCTTGGGCTACGCCGGGGAAATGGCGAATCGCCCGGAGACGCTGTATGGGATTGCGGATTCGCCGGTGGGTCTCGCGGCGTGGATCCTGGATCACGACGCAGCCAGCTACGCGCTGATCGCGCGCGTATTCGACGGCCAGTCCGAGGGCCTGACGCGCGAGGACATCCTCGAAAACATATCGCTCTACTGGTTGACGAACACGGCGGTCTCGTCGGCTCGTCTCTATTGGGAATATAAGGGCGGCTTTTTCGACGTCAGAAACGTTTCCATCCCGGTTGCCGTGAGCGCCTTTCCAGACGAGATCTACCAAGCCCCGCGGAGCTGGTCAGAGAAAGCCTATTCCAAACTGATTTATTACAACCGGCTCCCCAAAGGCGGCCACTTCGCGGCCTGGGAGCAGCCGGAGTTCTTCACGACCGAGCTCCGCGCATCGTTCAAATCACTGCGCTAATTGCAGGCAGGAGGACGGCGCGCACAACCTGTGCGCCGTCTTCTTTCGCGAAACGCAGCAGCATCGATATACATCCAATGGCGAAGAAATGAGTACAAGCGCGAACCTTGGACAAACTTGACTTTCGATTTAGGTGAATGCCCAGGAGGGAGGCACCCTATGAAACGGATCGCTTTCTTGCTGCTTGCGGCTGCGACCCTGGCCGGAATTGTCGCCTACAGGGCCCACGCAACTGGGCAGTCCGAGGGAGACTCGTCTCCGATCTACGGAGTTAAAATCCCTGCCGGATACCGCGATTGGAAAATGATCGCTGCGGATCAGCTCCTATTAGCCGGCAAGTCCGACCAGTTGCGCGCTCAACTCGGCAACGATATCGCGATCAAGGCCTTCCGGGAAGGAAAGCTCCCGTTCCCGGACGGCGCCATCATTGCCGTGATTCATTGGACGCGTGTCCCGGCAGAAGACAACGACAAAGTCCTGAGCGGCCCCTTCCCCGGCACTCAATCGTTCATTATCGGGACACGCGTGAACGTTCAGTTCATGGTTAAGGACTCTAAAAAGTACGCCGCGAGCGCCGGCTGGGGCTTCGCTGACTTTAAGGAGGGAAAGCCAGGCGACAAGGCGCTGCACGAGACCTGCTTCCCCTGCCACATGCCGGCGCAAGATCACGACTATGTCTTCACTCGCTACGCACCTTAATACCTAAAACTCGAACCGGAGCAAGCTAGTGCGCTTCGACATTAACTCGATGAGTCACAGGAGGATCTATGGCAACTTCGAAAGTCGCAGTAGCACCAATGAAGGTGGCGCAGGTTCCGAAGGCGGGAGCAGATTTCCAGATCGTCGAGCGCGAGATTCCTAATCCGGGCGCGGGACAGGTGCGCATCAAAGTGCAAGCCTGCGGCATCTGCCACAGCGATGTGCTGACCAAGGAAGGCTTGTTTCCGGGAATTCAGTACCCGCGAGTTCCGGGACACGAAGTCGCCGGCGTGGTGGATGAAGTGGGGGTTGGCGTTACCGCATGGAAAAAGGGGCAGCGGGTCGGCGTGGGCTGGCACGGCGGACATGACGGCACGTGCCGGGAATGCCGACGCGGCGATTTTCGCAATTGTCGCAATGTGAAAATTCCCGGGATCAGCTATGACGGCGGATACCAGCAATACATGGTCGCGCCCGAGGAAGCGGTGGTGGCGATACCGGAAACGCTCAGCGACGTGGAAGCCGCGCCGCTGCTCTGCGCCGGAATCACCACGTACAACGCGCTGCGGCACAGCGGCGCGATGCCGGGCGATCTTGTTGCGGTGCAGGGCGTCGGCGGTCTGGGGCATCTCGGAATTCAATTCGCGAATAAATTCGGCTACAAAGTCGCGGCGATCGGTCGCGGCAGCGAAAACGCGCCGCTGGCCAGGAAACTCGGC
This sequence comes from uncultured Acidobacteriota bacterium, assembly GCA_963841235.1. Classification (GTDB taxonomy): domain Bacteria; phylum Acidobacteriota; class Terriglobia; order Acidiferrales; family UBA7541; genus Palsa-147. The sequence continues at coordinate 217,214 of CAWJBU010000014.1, forward strand.
GCGCATGTCTACATCGACAGCAAAGCGACAAACGCTGCCGAGGAATTGCAAAAGCTTGGAGGCGCGCGGGTGATCATGGCCACGGCGCCAAGCTCGAAAGCAATGTCCGAGCTTATCAATGGGCTCGGGCCGAACGGCACGTTGATGGTGGTGGGCGCCGCGCCCGATCCCATCGAGGTGACGCCGGCTCAGCTCATCTTTGGTGTGCACGCCATTCAAGGCTGGGCCGCCGGAACTCCGGCCGACTCCGACGACACGCTGCGCTTCGCGGAGTTGAGCGGAGTGCGAGCCATGATCGAAACTTATCCGCTCGAAAAAGCGGCCGAGGCCTACGCGCGCATGATGAGCGGCAACGCGCAGTTCCGCGTCGTTCTGACCATGTGAAGTAAACCGGCAGCCCAGTTCGCGGCATGCGGAGCTTAGAAATTGGCAACCACGCGGAAAACAGTGATCGTGACGGGCGGCTCGCAAGGCATCGGCGCGGGCGTCGTGAGAGCCTTTTTGGATCGCGGTTACAACGTAGTGGCGACTGCGCGAAACATCACCAGGTCGGGCGCGTTCGAGCCGTCAGATAAGCTTGCCTTGGTCGACGGAAACATCGCCGAAGCCGCCACCGCGGCGATCATCGCTGAAGTCGCCAAAAGCAAATTCGGATCGATCGACGCGCTCGTCAACAACGCCGGCATTTACCTCGCAAAGCGCTTCACGGATTACACCGTCGACGATCTGCGCTCTCTCGCTGCCGTCAACATCGAAGGCTTTCTATTTATCACCCAGTTGGCCGTCAAGCAGATGTTGGCTCAGAACACCGGCGGAAGCATCGTCAATCTCACCACAACGATGGTCGATCATCCGTTCGCAGACGTACACGCATCGGTGGCAATGATTACCAAGGGAGGACTCGAGGCCGCAACTCGCAGCCTGGCGATGGAATATGCCAAGCAGGGCATACGCGTCAACGCCGTCGCGCCCGGCATCGTCGATACCTCTATGCACAACGGCCAATCCATGGATGCTCTCAAGACGCTGCAACCTATGGGGAAGTTTTCCCAAGTGAAAGATATCGTGGACGCCATCGTCTATCTGACGGAAGCAGATCAGGTGACCGGTGAGGTGCTGCACGTCGATGGCGGCGCTCACGTGGGCAAATGGTAGCGCCCCAAGAAAGGGTCTAGATACTCATGTCGCAGCAAGTTTCTTATCGCACGGCGAAAGTTGACGGGCTCTCAATTTTCTATCGCGAAGCGGGACCTAAGGATGCCCCCGCGATTCTGTTGCTCCACGGGCTGCCCTCATCGTCACGAATGTTCGAGCCCCTGCTGACGCGCCTTGCCGGCAACTACCATCTGATCGCGCCCGATTATCCAGGATTCGGGCACAGCGAATGGCCGGACCCGAAGAAATTCGCGTATACGTTCGATCACTATGCGGAGATCATGAATCATTTCACCGAAGCGCTCGGGCTTCCCGGCTACACGCTCTATATGCAGGATTACGGCGGTCCCGTGGGTTTCCGCATGGCCTTGGCTCATCCGGAACGCATTGAGGCTCTCATCGTCCAGGATGCGGTAGCGCACAACGAGGGCCTCGGCGCGAATTGGAAGACGCGCCGCGCCTTCTGGGCCGATCGCGCTGCCAACGAAAGCGCTCTGCGCACAAATCTTCTCTCGTTCGCGACGACGCGCACGCGCCACGTCGGCAACGATCCCAACGTAGAGCGTTATGACCCCGATCTCTGGACCGATGAATTCAACTTTCTCAATCAATCCGGCCAGGCCGATATTCAAAGCGATCTTTTTTACGATTACCGCACGAATGTCGAGGCTTATCCGAAATGGCAAGCCTGGCTGCGCGAAAAGCAGCCGCGCCTGCTGGTGATCTGGGGCAAATACGAGCTTTCGTTCGATCCCTCGGAGCCGGAAGCCTATCGCCGCGACGTGCCGAGCGCCGAAGTACACATCGTCGATGGAGGGCATTTCGCCCTCGACACGGCCGCCGACGAAATCGCCGCATTAGTCCGAAACTTCATCGGCGCCTCGCGACGGAGCGCCGCTCACTAGCCGTTCGGGAATTCAACAAGGAAGGATTTCAAATGCGATCTGACATTGTTCCCGGCGCGATATTCCCCGATTACGAACTTTCCGACCACACCGCAAAACACCGCAAGCTCTCCGATCTGCAAGGACCGCATCCCATGGTTCTCGCCCTTAGCCGCGGAGGCTTCTGCCCCAAGGATCGCCGCCAGGCGGAGTTGCTCGTTCAACTCCACCGCGAGCTCGAAGTTGCGTATTGCCGCCTGGTCACCATCAGCACCGACAACATTACCGAGACCAATGAATATCGCACCGGCGTCGGCGCCCACTGGCCTTTTCTTTCCGATCCGGCGCGCGTCGTCCAAAAAGATCTCGACATCGCCGAATACACGGACCCCGCCCACAATCCCATGATCCCGCACGTAATTGTCCTCGAGCCCGGGCTGGTCGTTTACAAGGTTTACAACGGTTACTGGTTCTGGGGCCGCCCCACGATGGAAGATCTCCGCCAGGATTTGCGTGCCGTCACCAAAAAGTGCCGGCCGGACTGGGACATCACCACGCCCGAATTGCGAGCGGCATGGAAGGCAGGCCGCAAGGATCTCTTCTATCCGTACGGCAAGACGTACGCTCAAACTCTCGCCGAACAGGACTAGCAGCGTTATCGGCATCAGCCACGCGCTCGAATAGGGACTATTCCTGTAGATTCAAAACTGAAGCGGTCGGTGTGGAATCGGGCTGCGGATTCGTGGGATTCTGCTGTTGTAGTTTTCGCAATTCGCGCCAGCGCTTGTATTGTTCGACCTTCGCCGGATCGGGATCTTCCTTATCTCTAAGCCAAAAATTGAACCAGTCGACATTGCGCTCGTAGATTTCATAGCGGTGTTTCGGCTGATTCTTTTCGTGGAGTTCATCGGGATAGATGAACATTTCGACCGGCTTTTTCAACTCCCTCAGCGTGGTGAGCGATTGCATGCCGAACAGGTATTCCGAATCAGCGGCGTTGATCAGGAGAGGGGCGAGAATGCGGCGAGCATTCAGCGCGGCTGATATCTTTTGCCAGTTTGCGGCGTATTCATCGGGAAAACCCAGGTCGTATTGACGCGACAGGGTCGTGCGCCAATCATCGCTAATAAGGTAAAACTCGATCGGATCCCACGACCCAGGGCCGCTCTCGATGGCGGCCCGAAACGCCTCCGAATGACTGATTCCATAGGCGACCATCTCGGAACCGTGACTGTAGCCGGTAATCGCGACTCTTGAGCGATCGATGACGCCCATTTCAGCAAGCTTCGTAATGGCAACCTCCATGCCATTCAGAGGAGACGCCCACATCAGACTCGCGGTCTCGAAATCACCTGGCTTGCTCGTACGCGCACGACCGACATCGAAATTCAAAACTGCGAACCCGTTTGCGGTAAATACCGGGATGGGATATTCATCGCCCCCCGCGCCGCGATAGAACTCGTCGCCATCGCGATACCCGGTAATGATCAGCGGATAGCGCTTTCCTGGTTGATAGTCCAACGGAAGAAGCAAATGTCCCCAAAAGTGATCTCCATATTTATTGGAAACGTCAATCCGCTGGGCTGGGCTGAGTTGAAGATTCTGAATTTCCGGATTCACGTTAACCAGGGGACGCATCTCCGCGGCGGATATGTCAACGATAGCAAGTTCCGGGGCAGTGGAATTATTCTTATGAACGCAGGCGAGGAGGCGGCCTGAACGGTCCGCGGAATATGAGTAAACGAAGCCGGACAAATCCCTGACCAATCGAGGTTTTCCGCCCGTCGCTGAAACCGCCATCAATTTCGAGGGGCGCAGATCACTGGCGTCGCTAACAGCGTAGTCCGTGTAGTAGACCTCTTTGCTGTCCGGACTCCACCAGTATTGAGCCACGTAGTAACTTCCTGGCGTGAGCAGAACCGGGGCGCCTCCCGCGGTGGGCTTCACGAACAGGGCGGAAGAGTACTCCGCCGACTCGGAGGGATCAGATAGACCGCGCTGGTAGACCACACTCTTGCCATCTGGTGAAATTTCGGGGCCCGTGATGAATTGTTCTTCTAGCTCCTTCGCCGAGAATAATTTTCCGCTATGAACACGCTCCCATGGCGGAGTGTAGTCGGATGACTCTTCTTCGGTAGCTGTGCGTTCGCGGCCATCGCGGAGGTCGTGTATCCAAGTCTCGGTTTCGACCCGACGCGCCTCGATGACTTGATCTACAAAGGGCTTTGGCGCACCCGCCTCAATGCTGCCGTCGTAAAGTACGCCGTGTTCAGAAATTTCATTTTTGTTAATCGCGGCAGGCTTTTCTACAGCTAGCAGCAGTCTGGTGCCATCGGAGCTGATCTGGTAGCTTTGCACGTTGTGCTCTAGATGAGTTACTAGGACGGGCGCTTCACCCTCGCGATTCCATCTCCATACTTGCCAGATCCCGGAACTTTTCATGCGGTAGAAGATGTACTTGCTATCGGCCGACCACTGCGGGTCTTCCGGCCACCACTGGTTGATAACGTCCCAATGAGGCGGCCCCGCAGTACCCAGACTTACGGGTACGCTGTCCTTTTCAGTGCTCACTACGAACAGGCCGCTGCGGTAGCTATTAGTTGCGTAGACTGCCTCGCCCACAACAAATGCCACCCGCTTTCCGTCAGGCGAAATCTGGGTCCCGTAGAAGTCTCGCAGCTTCAACAGATCCATGTTTGTGACCGGACGCGGGGTGGTTTTTGGAATTTTGGGAATTTCGATGGGAGTCGGATCGAAGCCCGGGCCTTTCTCAATTTGCGCCATCGCTGAAAACTGGAACGCGACTGAAAGCAGAGAAGCGACGCCAATCTTCCTTAGATAATCCATTTGAACCTTTCGAGACGGAATCATTGCATGCACGTGAGGACCGGGGAGCGGAACGCCAAAATCAAAACGACAGCTTCAGCGCGAGTTGAATGGAACGAGGCCCGCCTATCTGATAAAGCGCGCTCATTCCTCCTCCGCCTAAGTTGGAATTATTAAGGCTCTGTCCCAACATCTGGCTTGCTACTCCAAAGCCTGGAAGTCCGGGAAAGAAGAAACCGTTCGGCGCCTCAAAGTTGGGATGGTTTAAGACGTTGAACATTTCGGCTCGGAACTGCAATTTCAACGATTCGTGAATGGGGAAATCGCGGTGGATGGCAAAATCCCACTGCGCAGCTCCGAATGCTCGCAAGGCGTTGCGGCCTAAGGTCCCCTGTCGCGTAGGATTCCCGCTTGCGTCAACCGGGGGGTCGGTGAACGCAGCGGGGTTGAGTCCTCTATCCCCAGGGCATCCGAAATGTTGGCCGCTTGGATCAAGCGGTTCGAGAGCACTAGCACATTGTGTTCCGTATAGGTAGAGCGGCTGCCCGGGCACTAAATCGGGTCGAATTGCGGCGAAGGCGCCGTTGAATACTTGGAACTGCTCATCGAACACCGTCAGCGGTGGCGCAGAACGAGCCACGATGAAGTTTTCGCTGGACCAGCCACCCAGGATCGCTCGCGCGAAAGAATTTGCTTTGAGGCTTGGGATATCGTAAGTCACCCCGGCGGAGAATGAGTGGCGGATGTCGAAATCGGATGGGCCACGATTCTCATTTTCGATGCCAGTCGAGAGAATGTTGGACAAATTTCCAAATGCTGATCCTGCGGATGCTGAATCGATTGAATGTGACCATGTATAAGAGGCAAGCACCTGCAGACCATGCGCCAACCGGCGCTGGAATTGAAACTGCGCCGCGCTATAGTCCGACGCGGCGGCGTTGGTCACCAACTGCGCTTGAGTCAGAGCAGCATTCGGTGAAAGTACAAAGGCGGTCTGAATCAGGCGCCTTCCAGCGGCGCCGATATAAGACGCAGAGACGGTCTGTTTTTGACCCAAAGCCTGTTCGAGCGCAACGTTCCACTCAAGCGTGTATGGCAATTTAAGCTTCGGGTCGAACGCAAACAGTCCCCCGGGATTACTTGCATTAGGCGGCACAATTGGAGGGGGCAGCGCTGAACTTAAGGGAAAGGTACCGCCGAAACCAAATGCTACGCTTCCAAATGGATAGGACTCTGTACTAATCGAATTCCCCGCTTCGGAACTCGCAAGGTCATAGAAAATTCCGATTCCTCCGCGTAACACAGTTTCCCAATCCTGGGCTTGGCGCAACTGATAGGCAATGCCGAGGCGAGGAGCGAAGTTGCCGTACTTTGTTTTGTAAGGCGGCGTTCCCACGGGTGCCAATGCCAGATTGGACAGATTTGTCAAATCAAAACCAGTCACCGCGGGGAAGTTTGGTCCATTGAGCGACTGAGGCACGAAATCAATATCCCATCGCAGTCCGTAGGTCACCGTAAGCCGCGGAAAAACGTGCCAGACGTCTTGTCCGTAGATGCCGAGATTCCGGAAGAGAAATGTCGGCCGCGCGCTTGCGGTGACGAGACTCTCCGAAAGAATGCCACTCTCGGTCGACGGGACGTCGGCGAAAATCGCGTCTTGTAAATATGCGGACGGCTTAAATTGGGGGGATAGCCGTCGAAAATCTATTCCGATCTTCAAGCTATGTGAACGCTCTTGCATGGAAAGGCTGTCGACGACATTTATCTGTCGCTCAAGTGTTCCGGATCCTTGCCCGACTACCAAACTCCCTTGTTGCAAAGAATCGATGAATACGTTGAGGCTGGCATTTTTGGCCGTGAATGATTCGGGAAACGGCAAAGAAGCCAATGGAACAGCGCCTCCAAAGGTATCCAGGATTCCGGATCCGGATGCGTTCGTTCGACTATAGTTGAATCGGAGATCGTCGCTCGTTGAAGAATTTAAGAACCAACTGGCGCCAACCGTAGCTGTTTGTGTCGTGATACGAATTGGGAATACTCCGCTCAACGACGACAAATTCTCTCCGCGTTGAACAAGTTCAGACGGTGAATAGTTGTAGCGAGCGAACAAAGACACCTTACCGCTCAGTTTGTGATCAATGCGAAGGCTATAGGCGTTGAGCGTAGAGCTGTTGGAATAGCTCGCATTGAATGCCGCCGACCCGGTTGCTTCCTGGCCCGAGGGCGGACAGCTGGGATCAGTCGACGGATCACATGGCATGAAAATCTCGGAACTGGATGCGTTTGGCAACGGGAAGGCTTTCAGGAATGGCTGCAAGGCCAGTATAGCGTTGTCGCGCGAGTCGGTCGTACCTCCGGGCGTGAAACTCGCATCAGGAACCGTGGTAAGCGCGACTTGTGGCAGGCGAAGCCGTTGTCCCTCGTACGAAAAAAAGAAGAACGTCCGATCCTTCAAAAGTGGGCCGCTGAGTGTCCCACCGAAATCATTCTGACGCTCTTGCGGCTTGGGCAAGCCTTGCTGATTTGCGAACCAATCGTTGGCATCCAAGACCGAGTTGCGAAAGTAATCGAATACCGTGCCGTGGAACTCGTTGGTCCCAGAGCGGGTAACGATCGAGATTTGCGCCCCGGGTGTGCGACCGAATTCCGGCGCATAGGTGGATGTCTGGACACGAAATTCTTGCATCGCATCCACGGAGACTAGACTGTTTGTGCCGCCCTGAGCGCTGAAGGCTCCCAGCGTTCCTCCCAAGCCGTTTCCGGGTAACTGGCCGGCGTTCACGCCGACTCCGATGTTGGCGCTCACGCCGTCCACCATCCAGTAGTTCGAGACCGCTCGCTGGCCATTGACACTGAATTGCCCCGAATCTAATGAGTTGCTGGATGTAAGGACCACTCCCGGAGTCAGCTCAATAAGCGTTTGAAAACTCCTTCCATTCAGCGGCAGATTCTCGGCGAACTGCCGGTCCACGACTGTGCTGACGGTCGCGTCCGTTGTGTCGATAACCAGCGCGCCTGCTTCAACTGTCACTGTCTCGCTGACGGACCCGACCTGTAGTTGGAAGTTAATCGACGCTACGTCTTGGACGTGCAATTCGACATCGCTTTTCACGACGCTTTTGAATCCATCTTTCGTCACATTCGCGCGATAGATCCCCGGTGGCAAGTTCGGCGCGTTGTAAATTCCATCTTCGTTCGTCTTTGCGTCGTACGTGATTCCGGTGTTGAGGTTCGTCAAAATAATCGACACGCCGGGAACCGCCCGTCCTTGCTGGTCTGTAATCTGACCGCCGAGGGCGGCATTCGTCGATTGTGCGGGGGAAGCCTTTGCAAGAAGCCCGAAAAGCGTCAGAATCGCGAAAAGCATTCGCACCATGTGCGAAGTTCTCATTTTCCCTCCGACAGATCCCTCTATTTAGTATTTCCTGGGAACCGGAGGATGTTCTCAATTCGGTTTGCAAATGCACTCTGAGCGACGGGGCGAGACCAGCCTAAGGATGGTTTGCGGGTCCTGCGAGGTTTGCATAGAGGAGCCTGCGACCACGTGGAGAGGGGCTGCCGCTGGGCGGTTCCAGCGTTACGAAGACAGCGTCGATGCGTTCGAGCACTCGCGGATTATTCACTTTTAGAACCCAACGATTCGCAGTGGGGTCATCCAGGTCAAACAAGCCAAGGCTATCGGGCTTCCTGTCCGACGGCTGGCGATAACCCCATGCCTGAAATCCGGCAGCGGCGCGGTTGTGTTTCTTGTCCTGCAGGTCAAAGGCATAGAAAATCAGCAACTGCTTCTCGACGTAGTAGACACGACCGTACGTGCGGCGCGTGTGTCCTTCGGTGTCCACATCGTAGACATCCACGATATGCAGATCGCGTGCGCCGAAGAGGGCTTTGGCCTCAGCATCGCCGAAACCCTGGGTTTCCGTGGTACTCGCGGCTTGCTGCTCAGCCAATTGCAGCTTGCCTTCTAGATCATCTGCGACCCTACGTTCCTCTTCAGTCCTCTGAACGGCATTCTGGAGTCGCGTCTCGAGTTGCGCGACTTCCTTGTTCTTCTCGTCGGAATTCACGCGTGCCGCTTCCAGTGCACGGCCATTCTGGTCGAGTTGCATGCGCTCACTGGCAAGTTCGGTCTGTAGAGAGCGTCGCTCGGCCTCCAATGTCGTGTACGCTGCCTCGGCTTCAGCGAGCGCCTTGCGCAAACGCTCGCGATCGGATTGAGCCTCCTCGAGCGATCGTGTAGCGGCCCGTTCCTGCACTGCGATGGTGTCGGCGCGCTTATTCAATTCTGAAACTTCGTGATTGTCAGGCTGGCGCCGCGGTCGTGGTTGCGTTTCTCGAAATCGATAGACTCCGAGCGCCGCCATAGCGCACAGGATCAAGCCGACAGTGCCATACGACAAAGAGGGCCTGCGAAGCCAGTGAACCCAGCTTACAAATCGATCATGCACGCGACCGCTTCGAGGTTTTGCAGGCTCCGCCGCACTGGCGTTGTCGCAATTCGCCCGCTCCCGTGTGGCCCGATCGAGCAAGCGGACCAACACAGCGGCTTCATCTACGATTGCTTCCCCTTCGTCCACGTCCCGCTCGGATTGCTTGAGAGCTGCCACGAGACCCAGATCGCAACCCGATACGCGACGAAAATCGTCATAGGTCTGCCGGCAGTCCCCACACACCGCGAGGTGCTGGCGGAGTTCGTCGAATTCCGATGACGAGAGCTCTCCGATTGCGGCGAGAGCACAGAGCTCCTGGTACCAGTCTTTGCCAGGATGGTTAGGATCCGAAGCGGTACGCATTTTTCCTTTCTACACCCGCAGTTTCTCGGGCGTTCTCTGGCGCAGCTTTACCCTGCAGAAATTCTCTGAGCTCCTTTAAGCCTCTGTAATACAAGTTTCTCGTGTTGGCCAAAGATTCTCTCAAAATTTCAGCTGCTTCCTGCAAGGTGTAACCCTCGAAGTGGACCAGCTCAATGACGCGGCGCTGCCTGCTGCGCAGTCCGGAGATGCCAGTTTCCACATAGCGTGCCCACTCGGTCGAACTCATTCCCAGTAAATCCGGAGATTGGCGGCCTTGGATTTCCCTTCCTTCGGCGTGCTCCTCTTGTTTATAGAAATTGCGGATATTGAGGTACCTGCGCCGCAACAGCGCCTTGAAGTAAGCGAATTGAAGAATCCAGGTCCTGACGCTGCCGCGGGCAGGGTCGAATCGTTCTTGCTGTAAAAAGATTGACAGGAAAACCTCCTGAAGAATGTCCTCGGTTTCTGCCTTGTCGCGGAGAATTCGGTAGGAGACAGAAAAAACCTGGCGGCAGTAACGATGAAAGATCAGCGCAAAACAGTCGGAGCAGCCTTGCCCTATGTTGCGTAGCAGATCTTCATCCGCGAGCGCGTCGAGATGCTCGTGGTGTAGCATTTCGCTGGCCGATTATAGAGGTGCGACCGCCAGGGAGACAAGCAAGTGCGCGCAAGAATATTTTTGCGTGGGCGTGATACAAATTGTTCGTTTCACGACATGCGCTACCGATCCCGCTCGCGGCCGCGGATGTGGTAGTTCATGCTGCGCGGCAGTCGTAGCCAGTCCGCGATCGGCGATCCCTCTGGCACCCGAAACAGCAGTCTTGTGAGTCAGCATTTTTCTCCGTAGCTCTACGTGTTCGTCGGCGGTACGGGATTGCCACGAACAACGCCGCAGGCCGTCGAAGGCTTTTGCCGTTCTATCAATGCATCAGCACGCTGACGGCGGCCCGCGTTCCTCCGGCGGTGGAACAAAGAGCGATCGTCGATCGAGAAGCTAGAAATGCCCCGCACGCAGCGCGCCCGCACAACTGCGGCGGCTCTCGAGGAAAGCAGAAGGTACCTACAAACCGCACAACGGTGGGCATGGCGAACTGATACGAATATCCCGTAAGTCTTTGGGAAAATTGGT
>CAWJBU010000015.1:0-183178 GCA_963841235.1 uncultured Acidobacteriota bacterium
GGACGTGGCCGGGATCGAACCGGCGACCCCCTGCTTGCAAAGCAGGTGCTCTCCCAGCTGAGCTACACGCCCACAGCGCTTCCTTTAATTTATTTTAGAGCATTCGCGACTGTTCGCAAGCTTCGTATTTGCTTATGCGCTGGCATATTCACGAGCTTTCACCCGGAGAGCGTCGCGGGTGCGCGCGTATGCCACGATGAACAACACGCAGAAGATTGGATCAACCAAGGCCGGTCCGACTAGCTTTGCGTTTACTTCGCCGAGCGAGAAGAGAATGAGGACCGGGACTGTATAAATGACTTTCTCAAGAATCGCGATCGGCATGATGGTCCGGTAGCGAATGGGATCCTTGGCGATCAGAACAAAAACCAACTGCCACAACAGCCCTACGCCCACGAAACCGTAGTAGAACTCCGGGTGCGTGACTGCGGGCGGAGCTTCGCGGCCAATTCTTTCGAGCAGAAAGTACAGCGGCAGCAGCGAAATAAATCCATACGCTGCCGCAACACCGAAAACAATTCGAGCGAACTTCATTTCATCCTCCATGCGAAAGCTGAACCACGGCGGGTGGTGGCCGTCTTGACTGCGGAACGCAGGCCGGCTATCCAGCTTTTCGGAATCTGGCCTGAGGCGCGGCATCTGGATCTCATCCTCAGGTCCGCCACGAAAGCCCAGCCGCCAACTTGGCTACCTCAGCTTCCAGCCAAGAACACTTTCATGCGATACCTCCTAATAATTAGATTCTTCCCGCGCTCAAAAAGTGCACGCCGATTTTCCGGGCGATTTTCATTCGCCTGACCGGTGGCGCATGCGTCGCATCTAATTTACGGAAGGCCTGGCTCGCCGTTCGGAGGAATGCATGAACGCAAACACACGAAAGACCGCGCTGATCACCGGGGCATCGAGCGGCATCGGGCGCGCCAGCGTTTTGCAAATGGCTCGAGCCGGATGGCATGTCTTCGCGGCCGTCCGAAAAATCGAAGATGGAGAAAAGCTGCAGGCCGAAAATCCCGCGAGCGTAACGCCGGTAATCATGGACGTGACGGATCGCTCTAGCGTCTTTGCCGCGGCTGAACAAGTCTCATCGCAACTCGATGGGCGCGGCTTGGACGGCCTCGCCAACATTGCCGGCGTAGGCATCGCCGGGCCTCTCGAATATGTCTCGCCCGGCGACCTGCAACAAATTTTCGACATCAACGTATTCGGCCAAATCACAGTCACCCAAGCGTTTCTTCCAGCGATCCGCCGCAGCCGCGGGCGGATCGTGAACATTACTTCCGTCGGCGCGCACATCGCGATCCCTTTCGGTGGCCTGCTCAACGCCAGCAAGGCCGCATTCGGATTACTGAGCGATACACTGCGCCTGGAGTTGCGTCCCTTCGGAATTCACGTCTGCACCGTGGAACCTGGTGCGATCAAGACGCCCGCCGTCGACAAGACTCTCGGCAATGTCGAGGCCGCGATCGCCAAGCTGCCGCCTCAAGGCGCCGCGGAATATGGCGAGATGCTCAGGAACTTTACACGACGCGCTTACGCGCGCGAGATGAACGGCAGCTCGCCGGAAATTGTAGCGAAAGCCGTGCACCACGCGCTAACCGCCCGGCGGCCTCGCGTACGATACCGCGTGGGAAAACATGCGCAGGTGCTATCAGCATTGGCGGAAATTCTGCCCGATGCTTTGCTCGACGTGCTTCGTCTGAAGATGCTCGGCCTGCCCACCAGCTTTGGCGCATTCAAAGCCGCGTAGAACACTCCATTTTAATCTGGAGTAACGGCGATACGGCCGGAGATTTCGCCGCGGCGCATTTCGTTGAGCACTTCGTTCACTTGCGTAAGCGGGCGCGATGCTACCTCGCAGCGCACTTTGCCTTGCGCGGCGAGCGCGAGAACTTCGCGAAGATCTTCGCGCGTGCCTACTGCGGAGGCTTGGATCCGAACTTCGCGCGCGGCCATCATGATCGGCGGAAAGCAGATATCTTCGGCGGGCAGCCCGACGACGAGGAGCATTCCCGTCGGACGCAGGCATGCGAACGCTGTGTCGTACGCGGCTTTCGCGCCTGAAGTGACCAGCGCTACGTGAGCGCTGCCGCTGCGCCGGAATTCTCTAGCGACGTCGCTCGTCTTTGCGTTCAGAGTTCTCGCTGCGCCGAGCGAGCGCGCCATCTCCAGCTTGCTCTCTGAAATATCAATCGCGGTGATCTCGGCTCTGAGTGCGCGGCCTAGTTGAATCGCAAGGTGCCCAAGGCCGCCCACGCCGAATATCGCCAGCCGCTGGCCGGGCGAGATCTTCGAGTGCTTCAGCGCGCGATGCACCGTGACCCCTGCACAAAAAAGAGGCGCGGCCTCGAGCGCCGAAAGACCATCAGGAATTCGCGTCGCGTGGCTCGCGCGTACTTTCAGAAATTCCGCGAAGCCGCCGTCCACCGTGACGCCGGTGATCCCTTGCTTCACGCAAAGATTTTCATTTCCCTCGCGGCAAAATTCGCACTCACCGCAGGACCAATAGAGCCACGGCACGCCGACGCGATCCCCAATCTTCAAATCCCGCACGCTCGCGCCCAACTCGGCGACGCGGCCCGCCACTTCGTGCCCCAGAATCAGCGGCCGTTTGACGATCCCCGCGAACTGTTTCCAATCGCCCTCCGCAACGTGCAAATCCGAATGGCAGACGCCGCATGCTTCCACGGCGACCAGCACTTCATCGGCTGCTATTTGCGGGCGCGGAACGTCCTCGATTTTAAGCGGCGTCTTGAATTCGTACAGGACAGCGGCCTTCATTAGTGCACAAACCTCGCGACTCGATCTCTTCGATTTTCGACTTCGTGCGGCCGCATCTATTCGGCGCACTCAACCACGAGCAGCCGCCAATTTACACCATCTGGCGACGGTTGGTAGCGCCAGCGCTACCCGATGACACTCATGCGCCTGAGCGCGTAGACTGTTGATCGCAAAAACTGCGACGCTGCATCCACGCCTCATCCTTGACCTCGCCAACGATTCCTTGCTATCAACGGGAGCGTTGTTAGCCGGGAGGAACCCATGCCGATTTCTCGCAGGACTTTGCTCAGCCAGCTTGGCGCAAGTGCCGCCATGGCCGCCGCTCTACCATCGTTAGCAGAAATCGCAGCCGGCGCGATTCCACCTCCGCTCGCCGCTGCTCATTCGGGCGGCCCGGTCATCTTAAGCCGCAATGAGAACGCCTTTGGCCCATCTGAAAAAGTGCTGGCCACGATGCGAGGCGCCGCTCACTCGGCGAATCGCTACCCGATGGCGCAAATCGATGCTCTCCGCGATCGCATCGCCGCGCTTCACGGCATTAAGACGGACCGAATAGTCTTCGGGTGCGGCTCAGGCGAGATTCTAACCGCATCCGCCGCGGCGTTCGCGGGCCCCGGAAAGAAAGTCATCACCGCGTCTCCTACGTTCGAACTGCTCGGCCAGGCCGCGCGCACCGGCGGCGCAGAAGCTCTCACCGTTCCTCTAAACAAGAGTTTTGCCCATGATCTCAACGCCATGCTCGCGAAGACGGATGCAGCGACGGGCCTGATTTATATCTGCAATCCTAATAATCCGACGGCCAGCCTCACGCCGCGCCGCGACATCGAAGATTTTCTGCAGAAGCTGCCGCGCACAACAATGGTTCTCATCGACGAGGCCTATCATCACTTCGTCGCGCCGAACGCGAGCTATGCGTCGTTCATCGATCAACCGGTAAACGATGATCGCGTGATCGTCTCGCGCACGTTTTCGAAAGTTTACGGCCTCGCCGGTATCCGCGTTGGTTATGCCGTGGCTGCTCCGGAAATCGCACGCACGCTCTCGGCGCGTTGCCTGCCGGCCGGCGTGAACGTCGTCGCCGCGCTCGCCGCAGTCACCGCGCTCGACGATGCCGCCTACGTTCGCGCCTGCGTGAAGCGCAACGCCGACAATCGCCAGGAATTCTTCAATCAAGCCAACGGACGCATGGTCCGCTGCATCGATTCCCACGGAAACTTCGTGATGATGAACGCGCAGCGCCCCGCCCCGGAGGTCATCGAGCATTTCAAGAAAAATGGCGTCGAAATCGGCCGGCCATTCCCGCCGCTAGACAATTACATCCGCGTAACGCTCGGCAAGGCCGCCGAAATGACCGAATTCTGGCGCGTCTGGGATCTCGCCCCGGTTCACAAGATGGAGATGTAGCGCGAGTCATCCGCTCGCGGAGCAAGTCCCGCCACGCCAAGAAAAGGCAGCCGGAACTACGCCGGCGCCGCAATCCGCTTTGGGCCCGGCGCGTTCTCTGGTAGCATAAAAATTCAACTATTCTGCACTTCTCAATCTGGAGCAGCCATGGCAATGGAATGTGATATCTGCGGCAAGAAGCCGAGTTTCGGTAACGTCGTCAGCCACGCCAATAATGTCCGGCGTCGCCGCTGGAATCCGAATCTTCGACGCGTGAAAGCTGTCGTCGGCGGCGTGCGCAAACACGTCCGCGCCTGCACCGCCTGCATCCGCGCCGGCCGCGTCAAGAAGGCCGCCTGATCCCCGAACCACGCGGAGGGAATCCTTTTGAAGCGAATTGCGGCGCTGGTTTCGATGCTCCTCGCGGGCACGCTGGCAGTCTCCTGCAAGCATGCTGACGTGGCGCCTGGCCCGGATGTCTGGGCTGTGGTGAACGGCAAAGACATCACGCGCCAGGAAGTCGAGAAGTATTACCGCAACCGCGTCAATCCCGAAGCGCCCTCGCCTTCGCAGGAAGAATCGCTTTCCCTGAAACTCAGCATCCTAGACGAGCTTATCAACAACGAAATTCTGCTTGAGCGCGCGAATAAGCAGGGCCTGGTCGCCAGCGACGCCGAAGTCGAAGACAAATTCACGGAAGAGAAGAGCCCTTACACCGAGGATGAATTTCAGAAGAAGCTGAAGGACGCCAACCTTACCGTTGACGATCTCAAATCCGATCTCCGCCGGCAACTCACAATTCAGAAGCTAGTGAATCGCGAAATCGTCGCGAAAATTTCCATCACCGATCAGGACGTGAAGGATTTCTACGACAAGAACCGCGCGCAGTTCAACGTCGTCGAGCCGCAATATCATATCGCTCAAATCGTTGTGACGCCGCGCCCCGATCCCACCGTGCGCAACCGCAAGAATGACAAAGCCACCAACGACGCCGACGCAACGCGCAAAGTCCAGGTTCTCGAGCAGAAGCTGAATTCCGGCGCTGACTTCTTCCAGCTCGCCATGGATTACTCGGAAGATTCCACCAGTTCAACCGGCGGCGATCTCGGCTTTCAGAGCGAATCTTCCTTCAACCGTTCCGATCCCGCGCTGAAGAAGATGGTCCTGTCGCTGCATCCGGGCGAAGTGACGCGGCCGATTCCAGTTCGCGCCGGCGGCTACGTGATTCTGAAGTTGATTGCGAAGGAAGCGGCTGGGCAGCGCGAGCTATCCGATCCGCAAGTCCAAAATTCCATCCGCGAGACGCTGCGCAATCGCAAGGAGCAATTGTTGCGCGTCGCCTATCTCTCCGCCGCCCGCGATGAATCGCACGTTGTAAATTATCTAGCCAGGCAGGTCCTGGAATCCGCCGGCAAACTTCCCGCCACGGAATCCCCGAAGTAATCGAATCCGCTCTCTGTCTTTCTCAGCGTTCTCTGCGTCTCTGCGGTAATCCGCCTTCAGCTCACCACCGCCAAAGCATCCCCAGCATTCACAGCCTGTCCCTCGGCAACCAACAATTTCTCGACGCATCCAGCCTTAGGCGACTTCACCTCGTTCTGCATCTTCATAGCCTCAACCACCACAATCCCCTGGCCCGCCGCGACCACGTCGCCCGCCTTCACCAACAAGCGAATCACTTTCCCCGGCATCGGCGCAGTAACCTGCTGCCGCCCCTCAGCCAAAATCGCCCCGCCGCCTTTTCGATAGCGCCGCGGATCTCGAACGCTCGCGACGAACTCCCGCCCCCCGCTCGTAATCCGTAAACTCGGCCCGCGCGCCTCCACCCGAACTTCCAGTGAGCGCCCGCCGACCAGAAACGAATAAATTCCCCCGCCAATGTCGGAGACATCCGCTTCGACAAGCCGCCCATCAATCCGGCATTCAATTCGCTCACCGGCTCGCGTCAATTCAACCTGCCGCAGTCGGCCCGCGAGTTCGACATCCAGCTTCACTTTGCGTTCCTCATCTCACCGGCATTGCCGCGCATCGCATTCACGAACGCTTCGGAATCTGATCGAGCTGTTCGCGACGCCCTTCCGATTTCCATCGCGACTCCGGCGCCGTTCCATTAGCGCCTGTCGCCGCGTGATTCGCAGCGCCATTGCGCGAACAATGCCACAGCGTCGCCGCGATTGCCGCAGCATCCTCTTCGATCGAATCGCCGGAGCCGGAGCGCGGCACTTTCGCGCGCTCCAGATACTCATCGAGCCACCTGGTGTGAACATCGCCCTGAACGAAATCTCTTTCGGCAACAACGCGCCGCAGGAATTCGATATTCGTACGAATCCCGCCAAAACTAATTTCCCCGAGCGCCCGTCCAAGCCGCGCAATCGCCTCCCGCCGGTCTGCTCCCCACACGATCAACTTCGCCAGCAGCGGGTCGTATTCGCTCGGCACGCTCCAGCCCGGATACACTCCGCCATCCCAGCGAATTCCCGGCCCCGAAGGCGCAACGCAATCCGCAATCTTCCCCGGTGATGGGAAAAATTGATTGTCCGGATCCTCCGCGTAAATGCGGCATTCGATCGCATTCCCGCGCATTTCAATCTCATGCTGCACAAACGGCAGCGCCTCTCCCGCAGCGATGCGAATCTGTAGCTTCACCAAATCGAGCGACGTCACCAACTCCGTGACGGGATGCTCCACCTGCAAACGCGTATTCATCTCCAGAAAATAAAAATTGCGCGCTTCATCCACGAGAAATTCGCAAGTCCCCGCATTCGTGTAACCGCCTGCCTGCGCCAGCTTCACTGCCGCCTGGCCCATCATGGCCCGCAATTCGTGCGTCATGATCGGCGATGGCGCTTCCTCAATTACTTTCTGATAGCGCCGCTGCACCGAACATTCGCGTTCACCCAGATAAACCATCGCTCCGCGCGAATCGCCGAGCACTTGGATTTCGACGTGCCGCGGCCGCGGCAGAAATTTCTCGATGTAGAGCCGCGCATCGCCAAACGCATTCAGCGCCTCCGAAGCAGCATCGCGCCAGGCCGCCGCCAAATCCGCCTCGCGCTCGACGCGCCGCATCCCTTTCCCGCCGCCGCCAGCCACAGCTTTCAGGGCAATTGGGAAGCCCGTTTCGATCGCAATGCGCTCTGCCTTCTGGGAATTCTCGATGGCCTCAAGCGTGCCCGGCACCGTCGGAACGCCCGCTTCGCGCGCGAGGTGCCGCGCCGCCGTCTTCGAGCCTAATTTCCCCATCGCCTCGGCCGAAGGGCCGATGAAAATAATTCCGGCTTCCGCGCAAGCCCGCGCGAATGCCGAATTTTCCGCAAGGAAGCCGTATCCGGGATGAATCGCATCGCAGCCGGATTGCTTCGCGGCCGCCAGGACGTTTTCGATCGCAAGATAACTCTCGCGCGACGGTCCGGCCCCCACGCGGTAAGCCTCATCGGCCCTGCGCACGTGCAGCGACGCGCGATCCACGTCGCTATAAATCGCCGCGCTCGCAATTCCCATCTCGCGGCAAGCCCGCAAGATGCGCACAGCAATCTCGCCGCGATTCGCAATTAGAATTTTCTTGAGCATAGAAAGCGAAGGAATCTTAGCACGCGCACCCGTAGCGCTGGCTTATTCCGGCCGTTGCGCCGGTTTACCCTGAACGCGAGGGAAGGGCTCATGGCGAGCGTAGCGCCGGCTGCCAGCCGGCGTCTTTGTCAGGCGAGGCTACTTTCTCAATTGTTCTGGCAGGGGTGCGTCAGTTCTTCGATGGAGAACAGCCAGGCGCCTTCGGATACACCGCATCCAGCGCGCCCCACAGCGATTTCAAAGCGCGTTCCCCCGCGGCAAAGATCGGCGCGCATTCCGATTCGGGCTGCGCCGCAAGCCAAGCCCTCCAGGCAGCGCGATGCCGCACATCAGCTTCTTCGTGCACAGCGAAATATCGTAGCGCCGGCTCAGCCGTAATGTTGTAGTGCTTTTTCAGCCCCGCAATCTTCTGCGTGGCAATCTCCGGCACCTGGGATTCATATACATAAAACGCAGCAACGGCCTGCGCCTTCGATCCATTCTCGCAAAGCTCGTCAAACGCATCGAGCAGCGCCGCCACTCCAGGCAGCGGCCGGCCCGCATTCAGCTCTGCTTCCCGCGCGCCCACCGCCCCGGCAAATTCCCGCCACAATTTCGGGTGCGGCCCCGCCGGGTCGAGCTCCTCCGCAAGATTGTCGTTTACAATCCCTCGCAACTCGCCATCCGCGCGCCCCGCCAGTTTCTCCAAATTTTCAGGAAATGCCCGAACATGCTGGTAATACTGCTCGGCATAAAGCGCCAGGGTCTCGCGCGAAAGCGTCCCGTCGGCCCAAGCCCGGTAGAACGGATGCTTCAGCAAATGATATTTCTCCACCAGCCGGTCCAAACC
Organism: uncultured Acidobacteriota bacterium; assembly: GCA_963841235.1. GTDB lineage: Bacteria > Acidobacteriota > Terriglobia > Acidiferrales > UBA7541 > Palsa-147. The sequence continues at coordinate 8,561 of CAWJBU010000015.1, forward strand.
AGCCAGAACAAAATCCGCCTCGCGTCGAGCCTTCATGAAGAATTCCCCCAAGCATTAATAAACACAAAAAACCCGAAGGATGCTAACCCAACCAAGGATGAAAAGCCAGAAGCATGCCGCGCCGTTGTAGGGGGTTTTTAGCCCTCCCGCAGTTCGGCCCCACTACACGACGCAAACGGACGGTCCTCAGCACGCGCTACAAAGGGATGTTCCCATGTTTCTTCCGCGGGTTCACATCGCGCTTATTCTCCAGCGAACGTAGCGCCGTAATCAATTTCAAGCGAGTCTCCGCCGGTTCAATCACTCCATCGATATACCCACGCTGCGCCGCAACATAAGGATTCGCCAATCGCTCGCGAAATTCCTCAATCTTCTCCGCGCGCAGTGCCTCGCGCTCCGACTCCGGGGTCTTCTCAAACTCCCGCTTATAAACGATGTTCACCGCCCCCTCAGGCCCCATCACCGCAATCTCCGCCGTCGGCCATGCATAATTAATGTCCGTGCGAATATGCTTCGAGGCCATCACGCAATAAGCCCCGCCGTAGGCCTTGCGCGTAATCACGGTAATTTTTGGCACGGTAGCCTCGGCAAACGCGAACAGCAATTTCGCCCCGTGCTTGATGATCCCTCCAAATTCCTGCTGCGTCCCGGGAAGAAATCCCGGCACATCTTCGAAAGTAATCAGCGGAATATTGAAAGCATCGCAGAAGCGCACAAATCGCGCCCCCTTCACCGAAGCATTGATGTCCAGCACTCCCGCCAAAAAAGCCGGCTGATTCGCCACAATCCCGACCGGCCGTCCATCGAGCCGCGCAAATCCCACCACGACATTTTTCGCAAAATGCTCATGCACTTCAAAGAAATCGCCGTCATCCACAACCGCGTGCACCACATCCTTAATGTCGTAAGGCTTCATCGGATCTTCCGGCACAAGCGAATTGAGAGCCGGCTCTCGGCGGTCGGCGGGATCGCTCGCCACGCGCCGCGGCGGATCATCCAAATTGTTCGATGGCAGAAATCCAATCAGCTCGCGCATCATCGCCAGGCACTCCGCATCATCCCGCGCCACAAAATGCGCGACGCCGCTCTTCTCGTTGTGCGTCATCGCACCGCCCAACTCCTGCTTGCTCACCTCCTCATGCGTCACCGTCTTGATCACGTCCGGCCCGGTCACAAACATGTAGGAAGTCTCGCGCGTCATGAAAATGAAATCGGTAATCGCCGGCGAATACACCGCCCCGCCCGCGCACGGCCCCATCACCGCGCTGATCTGCGGAATCACTCCGCTGGCCAGGGTATTCCGCAAAAAAATCTCCGCATAACCCGCCAGCGACATCACGCCTTCCTGAATCCGCGCCCCTCCCGAATCGTTCAATCCGATCACCGGCGAGCCCACGTGCATCGCGTGATCCATGATCTTGGTAATCTTCTGCGCGTTGGCCTCCGAAAGCGATCCGCCAAACACGGTAAAATCCTGCGCGAAGACGTACACCAACCGCCCGTCAATCCGCCCAAATCCAGTGATGAAGCCATCGCCTGCCGGCTTCTGCTTCTCCATCCCAAAATCGTCGCAATGATGCGTGACGAATTTGTCCAACTCCTCAAACGTGCCCTCATCCAGCAAGATCTCAATCCGTTCGCGCGCGCTAAGCTTTCCTTCCTTGTGCTGCCGCTCGCGCCTCTCCGCGCCTCCTCCCTCCTCGGCGTCCGCATTCCGCCGCCGCAATTCCTCAAGATGGTCGTGCTGCTTCACAGGTTCAGTCATAGCGTCAATCAATCACGAAAAAACGAGATGCGGTAGCGTGCCACACACTGAAGCCGTCAGCAAGCCGCGGCGACTCGTACCGCCGGCGTCCCTGCCGGCATCTTGCGATCGCGCACAGAAATGCGGCCGGGCATCTTCGCTCTCCGTCGTATCCACACGCATTCGGAAAAACTTGAGAGATAACCCCTAAATCGGGAGAATACGCTTGTCACAAATAGTCGCAGTCAATTTCAAAAGGAGGATCTGTGAACCGAAGCTTTAATCTCCTGGCGTCCTTGGCGCTATTTATTCTTTTCTTGAGCTCAGGCCACGCAAAATTAAATGCCGCGACCGACCCAATCGCCTCGCGAACCGCGACCGTTGATGGCCTCAAGCTGCATTACCTCACCGCAGGCCACGGGCCCGCCGTACTTCTGCTGCATGGCTACACGCAAACCTCGCGCATGTGGCGGCCCATCATTCCGCGCCTCGCCGAAAAGTTCACAGTCATCGCGCCCGATCTTCCCGGAATCGGTGATTCGGATATCCCCGCGGATGGATTGGACATGAAGACCGCGGCCATCCGCGTACATGCTCTCGTCAAATCGCTGGGCATCGAAAAAGCCAGAGTCGTCGGTCACGATATCGGGCTGATGGTCGCTTACGCCTATGCCGCCCAATTTCCCGCGGAAACCGAAAAGCTCGCGGTGTTGGACGCATTCCTTCCCGGCGTGGCCGGATGGGAGGACGTCTATAACAATCCAGGCATCTGGCACTTCCGCTTCAATGGCCCGACTCCGGAGGCCCTGGTGAAGGGACGCGAGCGCACCTACTTCGATTATTTCTGGAATGATTTCGCCGCCGACAAATCGCATTCGATTCCAGAAGCCGATCGCGCGGCTTACACCGCAGCCTATTCTCGACCCGGCAGGATGCGCGCAGGCTGGGCCTATTTCGTCGCGTTCCAGCAAGCCGCCAAAGATTTTACGCAGCTTTCTCAAACCAAGCTGTCTATGCCGGTCCTGGCGATTGGGGGAGCAAAAGCGAACGGCGATGTTCTGGGTCAACAGATGAAACTGGTCGCCACCGGCGCGACCGTCGTCGTAATACCGAATTGCGGGCACTGGGTTCTCGAAGAGCAGCCGCAGCAAACGACGGAGGCCCTGCTGAACTTCCTGTGAGCGCCCGCGCGCCAGGCCTAATGCAGCCCCGACCAATCGTCGGCGAGAAGAATTGAGTTGCTCGGATTCGAAGGATCGTACTTCACGCTGGCGGCCTGCCCCGCAACCGCATGCCCCAGGCAAGCCCGCTCTTCCATATCGGAAATATCCTGCGCTGTCTCGTAGGTAACGCCAGAAATCGAATACGTGTAATAAAGCAGCCGCGTATCAAGCGGCGCCGAACCATTCGCCGCAGGTTTGCGGCGCAGCATTCGCCGCGGCGGCTCCGGCTTCGCCTCCGCAGGCTTATCCACAATTTCCAGAATCTGCCCCTCGACGATTCTCCCAATCTTGTTCAGATAAAGCCGCCGCTGTTTCTCAACTTCGCTCGGGTCCGTATCGCGCTTCCGAAATAAAAAGTACGCGGCCACCAGCGCCGCAAAAGCAGCTCCCGCAAGCGGAATATATTGGTGCCAGTTGGCGATCAGGTGGTTCACAGAAGACTCCCGGGCCGGACTGGTCGATCCTCAAACTCGCTGCCTTCGACTCTGCGTCGATTGACTTTCACTTTCACATCCATCTCTGGAAGGGGTTTCGCTAAGCTCCCACTCACGCTTCCCGCGCCGCCACCAAATTCCTCAGCGTCCCAATTCCGCTGACGCTCACTTCCACCGTATCCCCGGCCGCCAGCGACCCGACGCCCGGCGGCGTCCCCGTGGCGATCACGTCGCCGGGAACCAGCGTCATCACCTGCGCAATCCAGCGAATTATAACATCGCTGGAAAAGAGCATCTGGCTGGTCTGTCCGAACTGTTTGCGTTGTCCGTTAACACGTGTTTCTACGGACGCCGCGCCGACATCGAACTCGGTCTCGATCAGCGGTCCAATCGGGCAAAAAGTATCGAAGCTCTTGCCGCGCGTGAATTGCACGTCGCGCTTCTGAATGTCCCGCGCGGTCACATCATTCAGGCAAGTGTAGCCCAGAATGTAGCTCCGCAAATCCTCGCCCTCGCCGGGCATGAAGCAAGTCTCGCCAATCACGATCGCCATCTCGCCTTCGTAATCCACTCGCTGCGATATCGCCGGCATCAGAATTGGCTCGTCCGGCCCGATCACCGAACTCGGCGGCTTCAAGAAAATCAGCGGCTCCTTCGGCACCTCGTTCCCAAGCTCAGCAGCGTGCTCGGCATAGTTCCGCCCGATGCACACAATTTTCGACGGCACCGCCGGCGCCAGCAGCCGCACCTCCGCAAGCAGCCACGAGCGCCCGGTAAATTCGAGCGCGCCGAAGAGACTCCTAATTTCCCGCACCCGCTCGCCCTCGATGACGCCGGCGCAAGCCTGCGGATGAATGTTTTGTTCGCTACGGCTCAGATTGGCAGAGGAAAATTCCAGCGGCTGAAAGCGGCACAGCTTCATTGCGGGCGGGTAGGCACCTCAACCACGCGCGTCACGGGCACCGGGACGTTATGCCGTATCATCGTCACGATTGTCGTCATAATCCACGCAATCACTCCGGCGACGCCGTAGATCACCGCTCCCATCACCAGCACTTTGAACGGGCTCTTCGAAAGGCGATTCTCCAAATTCTGAAAATACATGTTCGCCGAAGCGTAAGCCACGCAAAGCAGCAACCAGCCAGTCAATCCCGAAGTAAATATCCGCCCGGGCGCGCGCACGAACCGCAACATGGGAATCGCCATCACAAAGCCGAAAGCCCCCAGGAAAATCCAATTGCGGAAGAACGCCACATGATCTAGTCCCGGCGCACGGTTGGCCGCAAACAGCCATCCGAACATCACGAACGAAAGCAGTATGCCTGTGATTATGCCGGTGAAGAACGCGGGATTGTGAACCGCGCTGGCAAGGCCGCCGGGCCCCTTGTAGGAGGTGCTCATGGCTGTGGATTCCCGTTCTGCTCGGCCCCGGGAACGTCTATAGATGCCGGTTCGCTGGCTGGACTTTCATTGCCAGCACGATCGACTGCTCTTACCGTGTAGGAATACGAGCGGCCGGGCTGAATACTCATATCACGATATGAGGGTGTGAGCAACGGTCGGTCGTTCAATTTATGGCCAGTCTCCTCATCCTGTCCTTTTCGATAGATATCGTAGCCCGCAAGGTCAGTCTCCGCGCTAATGGACCAGGAAATCTCGAGATGCGCCGGCATATCAGCGGTCGCCGGAACGAAGACGATCACCAGCCCCTGCGGCGACGCAGGCGGAAAGACGTCTTTCGGTGTCAGCGTCAAAAGATTCGAGTCGTCGGACTCGACCCACGAGGATCCGTACGCCGCGACCGTGCGCACGGAATACACATACGTATGCCCGAACGTGAAATTCGCGTCTTCGTACGTCATCGTGGTGACCGGCAACTCGGCGATCTGCTCGAAATGCGGCTGCGCCGTCGCTTCGCCGGCCGCTGCCGCCTGAGTTCCTTCGCCGCTTGGCGTGGTTTCGCCACCCGCCGTTATGTCTCCGCGATAAACGCGGTAGTGAGCGTCCGCGGCGATTTCCTCGGACGCCGCGTTGCCGGCCGGCGCTGCGGGGAGAGTCACGCCCCAGCCGGACAGAATGATTGCATCGTGCGTGATCTTGGCCGTGATCGTTGCAGGTGGAAATGGCTCGTAGAGATGCAGTGAAGCCGGATTCGAATCCGCCGAAGCTTTTTTCTCGCTCACTCGCGTGCGCACCATGAACACGGTCCGCTCGCCGGGCGCCTCGGCGACGCTCGCGCTCTTCATCTCGAACGGAAACTGAAATTGCCTCGCGTCTGCGTAGTGGCTGACCATCGCTGAAGGAATTGTTACCGCCAGATCGCTCTGCGAAAACGCCGGCGCCGCTGCAACCTTCGCGCCCGCCGGAACGACTAGCCGGTAAATCTCAATAGATGGATCGGCGGGAAGCGGCTTCGCATCAGTAGTTTTCTTCGGCAGCGTGAGCGTCAAGATAACGCGATGCCCTTGCTGCACCGCAGCAAGATCAGTGACCGCGGTAGGAATAGGCGCATGACGCGCAGTAGGCTCGCTAGGCGCCGCGCAACCCCCAGCGTATATCCCCGCAAGCGCAGCCACGAAAATGGAAATTAGAAAATGGAAAACGGGACGAACAGTAGGTCTGCTTAACTGATCCTCAGCAGTTGAATTTCTCCCCCGTAGTGGCGGGGCTTGCTCCGCCCGCCGGCGTAACCCCGGCGATAACCTCGGCCATTCGCCTCCGCGCAACCAAAAGCCGGCTGTCATCCTGAGAGCATCCGCGCTTTGTACGGTCCGGACGCTTTTGCGCATCGAAAAGGATGCTTGAAGGATCTCAACGTAAAATCCTTCCGGCCGACTAAGCAAACTCCGGCGTTTTGCATTTTCCGCTCTAAAGAATGTAGCGGCTCAAATCCTGATTCTTCACAATGTCCACCAACTGCTTCTGCACAAACGCCGAATCGATCTTGATGTTCTTCTTCTTCAATTCCGGCGCATCAAAGGAAATCTCTTCGAGCACTTTTTCGAGAATGGTGTGCAAGCGCCGCGCCCCGATATTTTCCGTCTGCTCGTTCACCAGCGCCGCAAACCGCGCGATCGCCGCCACGCCGTCGTCAGAAAAAGTAAGCTTCATTCCCTCCGTCTCGAGCAGCGCGATGGCCTGCTTGATCAGCGCATTCTTCGGCTCGGTGAGGATGCGCACGAAATCCGCTTCACTCAGCGAGCTAAGCTCCACGCGAATCGGGAAACGGCCCTGCAACTCGGGGATCAAATCGGATGGCTTCGTGGTATGAAACGCCCCCGCAGCGATGAATAAAATATGATCGGTGCGCACCATGCCGTAGCGCGTGTTCACCGTCGTTCCTTCGACGATCGGCAAAATATCCCGCTGCACTCCCTCGCGCGAAACGTCTGGGCCGTGGCCCGATTCGCGTCCGGCAATCTTGTCCACCTCATCAATAAAAAGAATTCCCATCTGCTCCACGCGTTCCACCGCAATGCGCGTCACGTGGTCCATATCCACCAGCCGGTTTTCTTCCTCCTGAATTAGGTAATCGAACGCCTCGGCCACGGTCATCTTCCGCTTCTTCTTCTGCTGCCCGAAGAAGCCGGAAAGCATGTCCTTGACGTTGATATCCATCTCTTCGATGCCTTGATTCGTGACGATTTCAAACGCCGGCATGGCCCGCTCGCGCACTTCCACTTCCACCATGCGCTGGTCGAGCTTGCCTTCCCGAAGCTGCGCGCGCAGTTTGTCCCGCGTCCGCTGCGTCTGCTCGCGCCGCGAAGTCTCGGCCGGCGATCCCGGCGGATCGTTCGAAGGCAGCGCTGGCGGAAGCAGAAGATCGAGCAGCCGCTCTTCCGCGGATTGTTCCGCTCGCTCGGCCACTTCATCGAGCTTCTCCTCGCGCACCATGTCGATGCCCGTCTCGACCAGATCGCGCACCATCGATTCCACGTCGCGGCCCACGTATCCGACTTCGGTATACTTCGACGCCTCAACTTTGACGAACGGGCAGCCGGCAAGCCGCGCCAAGCGCCGCGCAATTTCCGTTTTTCCGACGCCGGTAGGCCCGATCATCAAAATATTTTTCGGCAGAACATCTTCAGCCATCTCCGGCTGCAATTTCTGTCGCCGCACGCGATTGCGCAGCGCCACGGCCACCGCGCGTTTCGCAGCATTCTGCCCGACAATATATTTATCGAGCTCCGCCACAATCTCGCGCGGCGTCAACTCGTCGAACGACGGCAGAGGCTCAGGCGCCGGCGCCTGTGCTTCCCCCGATAAATAAATCACCATATCCTTCTCCGGTTTCCCCGTCATCACCCTCGACCCTTCACAATTCGGCCAACGTGACAATTCCTCGCCGCCCCACCCCGTTGTCATCCCGAACCGCTTTAGCGGTGAGGGATCTGCATTTGCCGTTGTCTTTTCCCGTAGGGGCGCCGGTCAATCGCTGCGCGATTGCGAAGCAATCGACGCGCCCGGCGCACGCAATCCCGGCGAAAACGCTAACCATTTACCCGTGCGCAACCGGGCTCCTCGCTCTCCGGCCCCGTCGCAATCTCCCGCCTTCGCCGCCCCGCCCCGTTGTCATCCCGAACCGCTTTCGCGGTGAGGGATCTGCATTTGCCGTTGTCTTTTCCCCGTAGGGGCGGGGCTTGCTCCGCCCGCCCACGTAACCTTCACCGAGACGCCCGCCACCTGCCTCGGCGCACCGCCTCACAACTCTTCAATCGAAAAATTCGCATTCGTAAAAATACAAATCTCGCTGGCAATCCGCATAGCCTCCTGCGCCACTTCCTTAGCGCTCAGCTTCGAATGTTTCAAAAGCGCCCGCGCCGCAGCCAGCGCATAAGGCCCGCCAGATCCAATAGCGCAAAGCCCATCATCAGGCTCAATCACGTCGCCGTTCCCCGAGAGTAGAAACGTAGTTTTCGCGTCAGCAACGATCAGCAGTGCCTCAAGATGGCGCAGCGAGCGATCCGTCCGCCACTCCTTGGCCAACTCGACAGCCGCCCGCGCCAAATTCCCATGAAATTCCTGCAATTTGTTCTCAAATCGCGTAAAGAGCGACAGCGCATCCCCGGTACTACCAGCAAATCCAGCAATAATCTTGTCGTTGAAAAGCCGCCGCGTCTTCTTAGCGTTGTGTTTAACCACGCCTTCGCCCAAAGTGACCTGCCCGTCCCCAGCAAGCACAACTTTGCCATCGCGCCGCACGCAAAGAATGGTGGTTCCATGAATCCGCAGGCGGGCAGAATCCCCCGCCGTCCCCGGCGGTGCGCCAGGTCGACTGCTCCGCCGCGGCTCGGCCGCGACGGTCCCTCTCAGTGATCTTCGTTGCCTCATTTGCATCCGGAGATTATACCGCGCACCGTCAGCCCAGCAAAAACGCCACAAGGCCGTCAGGCGAGGCCTGCAGATAAATCTAGCAGTTCGCCGCCAGCCCGTGCCTCAGCAAAGCCGTTCGGTGGGAGCCCCCTGCTTCAGCAGGGGGAAGCTGGACTTCAGTCCAGCGGAAAAGCGCACGCTCCCGCCGCCGGCTTCAGCCGCGGGCCTTATCCTGCATTTAAGATTGCCCACTCTCTTCCGCACTCTCAGCAATAGGCGCGCCGCTGCTTCAGCGAAGCCGTTCGGTGGCAGCCCCCTGCTTCAGCAGGGGGAGCTGGACTTCAGTCCAGCGAAAAAACAGTCGCTCCTAACTTCGGCTTTAGCCGCGGGCCTTATCCTGCATCTAAGACCCCCTGCCCATATCTGCGCTCTTTCCCTTTGGGGCACCGCTGCCTCAGCGAAGCCGTTCGGTGGGAGCCCCCTGCTTCAGCAGGGGGAGCTGGACTTCAGTCCAGCGGAAAAGCGCTCGCCCGCAACAGCGGCTTCAGCCGCGGGCCTTAATCTGAAACAGAACCGCAGATGTAACCCGACCTTGGCCGACGGCTCGCCATCTGAGCGATCCTCCCGCACGTCTCCACGTCAAATATAGTACTTAAGTACTCTTGACAATTGATTACTAAAGCGCTATACAGGATCTGGTAGTCCGCAGTCCCTAAACGCGGGGCGCGCTCTTCCGAGCACGCCGGAAGTCCGCGCCAAAAAAAAGACGGAACAGGAGCATTCAGAAATGCCGCATGTAGCTCACCTCTTCAGAGGTGAGGCCTTTAGGTTTTCGGTCCTCCATCCTCTCGCGAAGCCAAAAGCCCAAGAATCCTCAGGTCTAAAGTACCCGAGCTACATCGCCGCAGCCCACCATCGATCAATTTCTAATCGGGACACCCTACGATTAGAAACGCCCGTAACCCAAAGAAAACAAACGACGCGAACCAATTCTAATCGGGACAAAACACGCATTTTTCGCAACGCGAATTCGATCCCGAACGTATCGCACCGGCGGATTCCGAACCCCAGTCGCCATCGATTTCTAATCGGGAACCAAATTATTAGAACTGGAGGTAACTCGCAGAAAACAAACGACGGGAACCCACGCTAATCGGGAAAAAACATAGTTTTATACGAGCGGCGACTCGATGTCTCCGATCACCTTGAATTTTCCCGCCATGAACCCGAAAAGTTCTCCGTCCATCGCCTGGACGGGAACCACCTTTACGACTGGAGCGCCGCGCTTGGTGACGATCACCGGCTCGTCGCTGGATTGGACGTCGTCCATCACCGCAAGACAGCGGGCCTTGAACGTGCTTGCGCGCGTTTGCTTCATGGTCACCTCTCGATGGTCATGGTAATTATCGCATGACCAGTCTAATTGGCGGTGGGCGGCCAGTGCACGGTGCCGCCACAACCGAGATAGCTCGAGAGGGCCTGGAATGTGGAAGGGGCCGAACGGCGGGAGGGTCTTCAGACCCTCCCCTACGAAGATGATCATTCGTAGCGGAGAACTACCATCGGATCTACCTGCGTGGCGCGGCGGGCAGGGATGTAGCACGCGGCTGCGGCTGTGGCGGTTAGGGCCGCGGCGGCGGCTGCGAATGCTACGGGATTCGACGCGCTCACTTCGAAGAGTAGCGTGCCGATCAGGCGCGTGAGAACTAGCGATGCGGCCAGGCCTATGGCTACGCCGATTAGGGCTAATCGCATTCCTTGTCGCACTACCAGCTTGAGGATGTCGCTGGGATTGGCGCCTAGCGACATGCGGATGCCGATTTCTTGCTTGCGTGCGGCTACGGAATAGGCCATCACGCCGTAGATGCCGATGGCTGCCAGCAGCAGCGCGAAGGCGGCGAAGACGGCTACGAACTTCGAGAGGACGCGCGGTTGGGCTACGGACTGGGCGACGATCGAATCCATGCTGGCGACGTTGGAGATGGGAAGAGTGGAATCTTGCTCGGAGAGCTTGGCGCGAACCGCGGACACCAGCGCTTCGGGATTTGATTGCGAGCGAATAATGAGAGTAGCGAAAGCGGCGGGAACCTGCTCCAGCGGAAGATACATTTCTTCGGTGCTGGCGGCGTCTAGCGCGCTGAATTTTACATCGGCGACTACGCCTACGACTTCGCGTTGAATCATGTCGCGGGAATTGGCGATGTGCTTGCCGAGAGGATCCTGGCCGGGCCAGTAGCGCTCGGCTATGGTCTGATTGACGATCGCAACGGGAGGCGAAGATTCGAGATCGCGATCGGTGAATGCGCGGCCACGCAGGAGCGGCGTGCGCATGGTGTCGAAATAGCCGGAGGTGACCTGGCGCATGGCGGTCAACGGATCTTTTCCGACGCCCTGGCAGACGGTGCCCTCGGGGCAAAAATAGACGAAGCGAATGGCGCCGGCGAGAGGCAGATAGCTGGTGAAGCCCGCGGACTCAACGCCGGGGATTGTTTTTACGCGCTCGTAAAGCTGACGATAAAACTGCCGTTGAGCTTCCGGTTGCGCGTAACGGTTGGCCGGCAGATTTAGGACGAACGATGTCAAATTATTGGGAGAGAAGCCGGGATTGACATTCATCAACCTCGAAAAACTTTGCAGGAGCAGGCCCGCGCCGGTCATGAGGATGAGCGCGATGGCCATTTCCGCTACGACGAGCAGGCCGCGCAACTTTCCGCGATGACCGCCCTCGGCTGCGCCGCGGCCGCCTTCCTTTAGCGTTTCGTGGAGATTCGCCGCTGAAGCTTGCAGGGCCGGCACGATGCCGAAAAGAATTCCTGTGACCATGCTGAGGAGGACGGAAAAAATCAGCACGGGAACATCGAGGCGCGTTTCGGCGAGGCGTGGAATGGAACCGGGACTGAACGCGCGCAATGTAGGGAGCAAGAACGCTGCCAGCGCGACACCGATCGCGCCACCAAGGAGAGAAAGCAACAGGCTTTCGCTCAGGAGTTGACGGACGAGGCGGCCACTCGATGCACCGATTGCCTTGCGGAGGGCCATCTCTCGTTGGCGCGATGTCGCGCGCGCAAGCAGCAAATTGGCGACGTTGGCGCAGGCGATGAGCAGGATGAAGCCCACGGCAGCCAGCAGCACGGCGAAGCCGGCGCGCAGCGGGCCCACCAGACTTTCCGCGAGCGGCTGCGCGGAGATGCCGATCTTTCCGGAATCTACGAAGCCGTGAAACTCGCTTTGATAGCGGGCGTCGATGGTGTCGAGCTCGGCCTTCACGGAGGCGAGCGATTCGCCGGGCTGCAAGCGCCCTAACAGACTCAAATACCCGGCGCCGGTGCGAACTTGTTCCGGACGCAGGAAAGGCGGATCGGAGATTCCGGGCATCCAGATGTCAGGCTCGGGAAACTGCAGAGGGAAATGAAAGCTGGGCGGGAGAATGCCGATGATGGTGACGGCTTCGCCATCGATGGTCATGGTGCGACCGAGCGCTCCGGGATCGGATCCGAAATGGCTATGCCAGAAACCATCGGAGATGATGGCCACGCCTGCGGCGCCGGGGGCTTCTTCTTCAGGACGAAAATCGCGGCCGTGCTGCGGTGAAACGCCGAGGAGGTGGAACAAATTCCGGGAGACGCGATTACCGCTGATCGCTTCGGGCTCGCGTCCGGTGAGCAGGCTGAGCGTTGTGGAGTAAAACGCGGCGGGAGTTTCGAGAGTGCGAGTTTGCTCCTGGATTTGCGTGAATTTCGTGAAAGACATGCTTACGCCGGTGGCGCCGTTTTGGCGGTTCAGACCGGAGATGAAAAGGAGCTGCTTGGGATTTTGGTAGGGGAGCGGTTGGAGGAGGACGGCGCGGACGATGCTGAAAATGGCGGAATTGGCGCCGATGCCGAGGGCCAGCGTGAGGACGGCTATGAGAGTGAAGCCGGCATTTTTTTGCAACATGCGGAGGGCAAATTTGAGGTCTTGAAGGAGAGAGGACATCAGGCACCTCGGGGCGAGGTTGTATTGAGTCCTAGGGCGTTAGACAGCGCTGTTGACACGACGTGAGCAGACATTATGGTTTGCGGATACTTGCGGGATGCTGACTTGGCGGATTGGAGTCAAAAAAACCCGACGCGCGAGTGCGGCGCGTGGGGCAGCCGGCGGAAAAGGCAACGGCTGGGCCGAACGGCGGGAGGGTCTGAAGACCCTCCCCTACGGGGGCAGTGGCCCGGTTACTCTACGCGGACTGGAACCGAAAAATCTGAACTCGGCGTGTGGACTTGAATGGTGGTTTTGCCGTGGCCTACGGCGGTTACCATGCCGCTTGAGCTTACCGTCGCTACGCGCGGATCGGCGGAAGTGAACGTGGTCTTGGTGGATCTTGTCAGCTCTTCGTTGGGGCCTTCGGCGAAGGCGCCGAGTACGCGCACAGGAATGCTGTCACCGGTGCGAGTGAATTGCAGCAAAGCCGGCTCGGCCCAGATTCTTGATGGCTCCTGCGTCTTCTCGACGTCGAGAGTGAGGGCTTCGGATTCGACGTCGCCGCCGGAAGTTCTGCCGATGGCGGTCACATGGTAAATTCCCGGCTGAATTTCTTTGGGGACTCGTAAGACGAACTGGAGCGGGCGCATCTCGCCCTGGCCGCGGGCGATGATTCCCGCGCCGCCGGAGAGAACCTGGCCGACGCCGAGCGGATGCTGACCGATCAGGGCCAGCTTCTCTACGGAATAGTCGGCTGAGACCGAGATTGTCACGGTGTCGCCCGGGTGCACGACGCTGCCCGAGCCGGGCGAGGTGATGCGCAGCAGATCTTGCTGGGCGCTGCTCCGGGCGGCGATGGAGGCGATTGCTGCGATTAGGACCAGCGTGCTCTTGAGCCACCGCGCTCTTTGATTTGCTCGCATTGCGTTTGTCCTCCCTGCGCTCGCTCGATTACGTCTCTTTTACTTCTCGGCGCTTGCGAAATTCCGGGATTCTCTAATGGAAATCGGCGCCCGTGGGGGCTTCGTTCAACAATGTGATGACTTCGTTCGAAATATTCGACGCAGGATCGAGCACTGACGGCCCGTTGAAGTTCAGGGTTTCGAGCGCCGCGGTGTGAATTACGCCGGAGAATTGCAGCCCGGTGAGATTGTTCAGCGCGCTATCGAGCGGAACGATGGTGTCGTTATTCTGGCCGTAGACAGAGTTCCATTTCGAAGCGGTGAGGTCGGACGCCAAAGGATTGCCGGAGCAGATGAGCCGCAGCGCTTCGGCGTTGCAGAAGAGGCAGCTCAGGCCTTTTAAATTGGCGGACGTAGCGACGCCTGCGATATAGGCGGTCGGAAATGGCTGAACCGCCTTCAAATTGCTAAGCGCGGTGCTCAGGCTGCTGCCGAAGCCGTTTCCTTCTAGGTCGAAAACTGCGCCGTCGGTGGTGGTACCCGAAAAAGTAATCGATTGCAAGGCGATGTCGCCGTCGGAAGCGAGGACGTTTCTAGCGCAGGTGTTGTTGCTGGCCAGCAAGTCGGCGGCAACGGGCGTGCCTAGATGCGGAGTCGCGATGGTGATGAGCTTATTGATAGGCCCGGCGCCGAAAGTCGTGGGGCTGAGGAAGGTGTTCAGCAGAAATGCGGTGCGCGAGATGTCGCCGCCCATGCTGTGCGCGACGATGTCGGCTTTTACGGCCGCGACATTGGCGCTGGTGCGGTAGGCGGCGATGAAATTGTTGATCTGCGTGAGAACACCGGGAGCGTTATAAGCGAAGCCGAGGGAGTTGGCTTCGATCGATTTGTCCACGCTGCTGGAGAAGGACGGCGTGGTGCTGGTGACGCCGGTGATAGTGTTGGCGTAGACGGCGCGGCTCACATTGAAAGTCGTGGAGGTGGTGAGCGGGGTGAAATTGTTGAAGCTCGAAGCGTTGCCCCAGAGGCCGTGCACCAGCACGACTGGCGGCCTCGCTATGGTCACGGTCGTGTTTGTGGCCGTGCCGCCGGTGGGCGTGACTTGCAGAGTGACGCTGCGAGTGGTCAGAGAATTGTCCGCCGTGCTGCGGGAGAAATTTACAGGGCCGCGATAAATGGCGAAGGCTTCGGGGCCGGGAGTGGTGGAAACCGCGGTTACGCCGAGCGTACTGGTGAAAGTGCTTCCGCCGAGCGCGGTGACGCCGCCATCGTTTGCGACCGAGCCGCTGGCGGCGCCTTGATCGTTGATGACCGCGACGGTGAAAGTTTGGCCGACGGTGGAGGCGGGAATGCGCAGGACGATCTGGGTGGTTCCGTCGGCGGCCGAGCCGGCAACGAGGCCGGTGGTTGCGGCGGCGATGGTGTTGACGTTAGTGGTCACTGCCGAGCCGCTGAGCAGATTTGCGACTACGGGATCGATCAGCACGGGGCTGGAAGATGAAGCAAACGAGATCGCATCGATCACCAGCTCAAAATCGGAGGCGTTGTTGGCGAGCGTGACTTGGCGGATGTTGCGGCCCGGGAGATTCACGGTGCCCGATCCGGCGCTGAAGCGCTCGGGCGAAATGATTTCGTTCAGATTACCCTGCTCGTCTTCGGTCGTGTAGCGGACTTCGATAGGCTGCTGGCTCAGATAGGAGACATGGACGTTGGCGACGCGTTGATTGAATTGAATGGAAATTTCCGGGCTGCATCCGGCGCACTGGTGCGACGTGGCGTAGACGGACGTGCGCATCGCGCCGCCGAGCGTGGCATTGCGCAAGACTTCGCCACCGGAGATGGTGGCGGAAAGCGCGCGCGCCGGAGGCTGCGCGGTGTCGAAGCGCGCCGGCCCGGCGAAATCTTCGAAATCAATCTTGTGGTTCTGGGCGAAAAGAGGGCTGGCGAAAAGAAAAACGGCTGCGATGGCTAGCAGGGAATGAATGCGCGTGCGCATGGTGTGCTCCTTGGCCCGGGAAATTAGGCGGCTACACCGGCTTCGAATACGTCATGGCGCGAGAGAATACGCCGGTCTTACTTACGCGTCAATCGTGTAATTCAGGACACAAGAAAAAACGTGAAATCCCCTGTTGACAATCTACAGAAGCGGGCCTAGAGTCCTGTTGACGATCAACAGGAGGGGCTTCGTGACGGCGCAGAAAGCGGAGGTTTTGCAGGGGACGCTGGATTTGATTGTGCTGAAGACGCTCGAGACCATGGGGCCGATGCACGGGTATGGGATTGCGCGGCGCATCGAGCAGGTGTCGCAGGAATTGCTGAGCTTGAATCAAGGGACGCTCTATCCGGCCCTGTTGCGGCTGGAGCAGCGCGGGTGGATTTCTTCGGCCTGGGGGACTTCGGAGAATCACCGCAAGGCGAAATTCTACTCGTTGACGCGGGCGGGGAAGAAGCAGTTGGCGGCTGAGGCGAAGAATTGGGAGCAGATTGCGGCGATGATTGGGAGGTTTTTGGCGCCGGGGACGGAACGGGCTCGGTAAGAGCGGAGAAGATTGCCGCAGAGACGCAGAGAGCGCTGAGAAATCGCAGAGTTTGGAGAGGGCCATGTTGAGTGCATGGATGAAGGAAATTGTGGCACGCGTGCGCGGATTATTCCGGCGGCGGGAGCGCGACGCGGAGTTTGATGCGGAATTGCGGGCGCACTTCGAGATGCTCGTTGAGGACTATCGGGCGCGGGGAATTGGCGCGGCGGAGGCGCGGCGGAGGGCGCATGTGCGGCTGGGCGGGGCGCAGCAGATTAGAGAAGCGCATCGGGAGCAGCGCGGGTTGCCGATGCTCGACACGTCTTGGCAGGACTTGCGATACGGATTCCGGCAATTGCGCGGCAGTCCGGGATTCACGGTTGTGGCGGTGTTGACGATCGCGCTGGGAATCGGAGTGAATGCAGGGATTTTTTCGGTTTTGGATGCGCTGGCGCTGCGGCCGATTGTTGTGGGTGTACGGCAGACGGTGGTGAGTTTCTATCCGATTTTTCAGGGAAAGTGGCACCGGAATGTGCACGGGTCGGCGAGCATGTTCTCGTATCCGGAGTACGAGGCGTATCGCGACCAGAACCATGTGTTCTCGGGATTGGCGGGTTACGTTCCTTTTGTAGAGGCGACGGTGGATGGCGAACGGCCGGCGCAAAGTAACGGAACGCTGGCGAGCTGCAATTATTTCGATGTGTTGAACGAGCGGCCGGTGCTGGGGCGCGGATTTGTGGAAGCGGATTGTGCGGCGGCGGGAGCGAGCGCGGTGGTGGTGAGCAACGAGTATTGGCAGAACGAATTGGGAGCCGATCCGGAGATCGTGGGGAAAACGATTTCGCTGAATCACACGGCGCTAACGATTATTGGCGTGGCGCCCGCGGGATTTGAGGGAACGGAGATTGCGCCATCGGCGTTTTGGGCGCCCATCACCATGCAGCGGGAATTGATTCCCGACTTGATTACGATAAACGACGCGGATTTGAGCTGGATGTCGGTGCTGGGGAGCGTGAGGCCGGGAGTGTCGCTCGATCAGGTGCGCGCGGAACTTGCGGTGATCACGGAGCGGTCGCAGGTGAAGTATCCGGGAACAATGAAGATTGCGGTGCAGAAGGCGATGCTGTTCAACCGGCCGGAAGAGCGCGGAATTATTTTGACGGTGGGAGCGGTAGTGCTTTGCGCAGTGGGATTCGTGCTGCTGATTGCTTGCGCGAATATTGCGAATTTGCTTTTGGCGCGCGCGGCGGCGAGGCGGCGGGAGATTGCCGTGCGGCTGGCGATGGGGGCGAGCCGGGGAAGATTGATCCGGCAGTTGCTGACGGAGAGCATTTTGCTGGCGCTGATCGGTGGAACTCTGGGGACTTTTATTTCGTTCGTGTCTTTCGATGGGCTGGTGCGAATGGTGATCGCGCATTTGCCGCCGGGAGCGCCGCCATTCGCACTGCATCTTTCGCCGGATGCGCGCGTGCTGGGGTATTCGTTGTTGCTGACCGTGCTGACGGGGATTGCGTTTGGATTGGCTCCGGCGCTGCAATCTTCGCGCGAGGATGTGAATACGGCGCTGAAGGACGAAGGCGGGGATTCGCCGTGGCGTTCGGCGCGAACGGGAAAGCTGCGAAACGTGTTGGTGAGCGGGCAGGTGGCGGTGTGCATGATTTTGCTGCTGGCGGCGGGATTGCTGCTGCGCGGGCTTTACAAGGCGCAGACGATTGATCCTGGATTTGAGATGAAGGGAATCGAGAGCGTGACGTTTCGGCTGGTGCAGCAAGGTTACACGGAGGCTCAGGCTGCGGCGCTGCACGCGCAGATGAAGGGACGGCTGGCGGCGCTGCCGGGAGTGGATGGTGTTGCCGAGGCGCGGAATATTCCGCTTGGGGATGAGCACTGGCAGACCGGGGCTCAGGTGCCCGGTGGAGCGAATCGCCAGGTGAGTTACAACCGCGTGTCGCCGAATTTTTTCGCGATAGTGGGAATTCCGATCGTGAGAGGGCGGGATTTCACGGACGGGGATGTGCAGTCGAACGCGCGCGTGGTGATTGTCACCGAGGCTGCGGCGCGCGAATTCTGGCCGGGCGAAGATCCGCTTGGCAAGAGCCTGATGGCATTCGGAGAGGGGAATCTTCTGCTGGAAGTCGTGGGCGTGGCGAAGAATGCGCAGGTGGATCATCTCGGCGAGGCGCATCCGAACTTTTTATATTTCCCGACGGATTTGAGGGAGGAATCGCAGGACGATTTCATCGTGCACAGCACGCTGGGAGATGCCGCAACGCTTGACGAGATTCAAAGCGCGATGCACGAACTCGATCCGCAGCTTTCGTTTGGGGCCGCGCGCCTGGAAGACAACGTCAGCAATTTCCGGGCGTTTTCGCGGATTGTTGTGGCGGCGTCGGGCACTTTGGCTGGATTGGCGCTGCTGCTGGCGGCGATCGGGGTTTATGGGTTGGTGTCTTACGCGGTGAGCCGTCGGATTCGGGAAATTGGGATTCGGATGGCGTTGGGAGCGGATGGGCGGGATGTGATGAGGTTGATTTTCGGGCAGGCGTTGCGGCCGGTGGTGATAGGTGCGCTGATTGGCGTTGTTTGTTGTGCGGGGGTGTCGCGGATTTTTTCCAGTTTGTTGTTTGGGGTTAGCCCGCTTGATCCGATTGCGTTTGTGTTGGTGCCCGTATTTTTGATTTGCGTGGCGGGGCTGGCTTGTTACGTGCCGGCGCGGCGTGCGATGAGGGTGGATCCGATGGTGGCGTTGAGATACGAATGAAAGAGGACTTTCTTGGCGCGATGACGCACTTCCGCGGTTGAGAAAGCCTTGATTTAACGATTCGATCGTCAGAGGGCGCAGTCCGCCTAGGCGGACGCCCCTACGAGGAATCTCGGAGACGAGATTAATTTGAGCTGCTGCTGGAGGTGCTGCTGCCGCTGCGCTTGTCGTCGTTCTTTTGTTCGTCGCGATCGGATTGCTCTTGCTTCTGTTTTTGCTTTTCCTGCTTCTTGATTTCCTTTTTGCCTACCTGGGCCCAGCGCTCTTCGAGCGATTCCTTGGTGAAGAGAGAATCCGAAGGATTGGTGTTGAATTTACATTCTTCGATGAAGGCCTGGTAGATCTTCTGCCCGTTGCGCTCGCGAGTGACCTGGAACGGCTGTGTTACGCCGCCGATGGGATGATAGTTGGAATAGTATTCGATGGTTTCGCTGCGCATGCGGGTGCCGGGGTCGCGAGTGACGAGGACTTTGCGCAGCGGCAGGTGAGTCGACTTTCGCGAAAGCGATGCGAATCGAGCGGTTCTCATTGTCCACGAATTCGATCCAGTCGGCTTCTTTTAGATCGACGACGTCAGGACCGAGATAACGAAGAATCGTTCCCGGTTCCTTCCAGCGATCGCGCAGGACATTATCGATGTCCGTCTTAATATCTTCTTGAAATTCCGCGATGGAGACTTCATCGGCTTCGCTGACGCCGCCGCGATCGAGCACCCATCCCTTGTCGCCGTTTTTGATTTCGATGATGTTGCGCTTGGGAAGATTTTCGCTGCGATCCTTGTCGGGGAGCTTTGAGTAATCAATGAATTTCTCGTAGCCCATCAGATCGCCGCTGTGGCCGAAGGAGCCGATGCGGCCCGAGCAAG
The DNA here is from genome assembly GCA_963841235.1 of uncultured Acidobacteriota bacterium. Classification (GTDB taxonomy): domain Bacteria; phylum Acidobacteriota; class Terriglobia; order Acidiferrales; family UBA7541; genus Palsa-147. The sequence continues at coordinate 28,279 of CAWJBU010000015.1, forward strand.
TGGCATCGCGCACGGCCAGATAATCGCTGCCGCCGAGAGCCTGGACGGCTTTCTGGATGAGATCCTTCGCTTTCGCGGCGCTTTGCTCCGGCATCAATACTTCCGTTTGCTCTTGCGCGCGAGCGGGCGGAATGGAAAGCAGGCTCAGGCCTGCGAGGGTGAGGGCGACCATCGCTGCGTGAAATTTTAGCCGCACAGAACTGAACCTCCGTTGACGTTCAAAACTTCGCCATTGATGAAATTCGACAGCTCCGAAGCCATAAAGAGGATCGGGCCGGCGATTTCTTCGGCGGTCCCAGGACGGCCGAGAGGAATGGCGCGCGTCGCGGATTTGAAGCCTTCCTTGGTGCGCAGGACGGATGCGGACATGTCCGTATCCACCCATCCGGGGGCGACGCAATTCACCAATATATGATGCGGGGCAAGCTCGGTTGAGAGGCCTTTAATTAGGCTGATTATGGCGCCTTTGGTGGCGCCGTAGTGGGTGTGGAAAGCTTCCCCGCGCTGGCCGGCCGTGGAGCTGATGGCGATGATGCGGCCGGATTTTTGGGCTTTCATGTGCGGGACGGTGAAGTGGATGGCGTAATAGATGCTGTCGAGATTGACCTTCACCATTTCGTGCCACTCGCGCTCGGAGATTTTTTCTATGGGCGTGTCTTTTTCGTTCCAGATGCCGGCGTTGGCGACGAGGATGTCGATGCGGCCGAGGCGGTCTTTGGTGAATTCGACGAGCTTTTTATTGTCGAGGCGACGGCTGAGATCGGCTTTGAGCGATTCGACGCGTGTGCCGTGTTTGCGGGCTTCGGCTTCGACTTGCGCGGCGGCGTCGCGGCTCTTGTGATAATTGAAGACTACGTCGGCGCCTGCTTGGGCGAACATTTTTACCGCGGCGGCGCCGATGCCTCGGGAACCGCCTGTGATTAGAGCCGCTTTGCCGGCTAGAGAGATCATTTGGGCCTCGGAAGAAGATTCGAATGCTCTAGAAAGTCAAAACCATCGAACTTGGCGTGATGCAGTGCCTGAATTGAACGCTGAGATCCTTCGGGTCCCGGCCGGGCCGGAACCCTCAGGATGACAATCACAAAACAGAATCGTTCAGCCGCGGACTTGAGCTGCTCTGGCTACGGCGGCTAGCTCGCGGAATAGCGCGGTCGAGAGCGCGTGATCGGGCATGCGCTCGGGATGCCATTGCACGCCGGTGATCCAGTCAGATGAGCCGGTCCATTCGACGGCCTCGATGATTCCGTCGGGGGCGTGAGCGGTGACGCGCAGGCCTTTGGCGGGTTCGAGGAGAGCTTGGTGATGCGAGCTGTTGATTTCGGTTTCGGTGGCGACGCCGCTGAGTTCGGCAAGGCGCGAATTGGGTTCGATGCGCGCGCCGTGATGCGGCTCGGGTGTGCCGCTCGCGCGATTGCGCCAAGTGTGCTCGATCGTCGTCTTGTATTCGGTGGCGATGTCTTGAAGCAGCGAGCCGCCTAGAAAAACATTCAGGCTCTGCACGCCATAGCAGATGCCGAGGACGGGCTTGTGTTCGGCGAAGGCGTGGCCGAGGATCGCGAAATCAGTTTGCTCGCGGGCGGCGTCGGCGGGGGCGGATTTTTCGTGGCGCGCGGCGTGATAGAGCTGTGGATCGACGTCGGCGGGGCCGCCGGAGAGGACGTAGGCGTCGAGGGATTCGATTAGTTGCGCGAGCTCATTTTTGGCGAGATTGAGCGGGATTTCTACGGCTTCGGCGCCAGCGCGGCGGATGGCTTCGAGGTATTTGTCGTAGCTGTCGCGTTTGTTGCGTAAGTTGTTCATTTAGAGTGCGATAGGGGACGCCTATGCGTGGGACGGAGTCCGGTCATGGGCGATGTTCCGGCGTTGTCGATCTGGTTGGGCGGGGGCCATCGAAATTCCATCCTATCATTGCGGCGAGGGGCGCGGCAACTTGGCGATTGTCGTGGAAGAGCTCGTAGCGCCGGCAGCTTGCCGGCGTTTTTGTGCGGCGATGCTGGGGGTAAGAATGCGGGCGGGTGGCCGGCCTTGCGAAAGTGTCGGGTGATGGTTTGATCCGGTTGATTGAGTCAATTCGACAAGAAAACACTTTATGGGCGCACGGTTCGCCGAGATTCCTACGCGGTGCCGCCCGGTCGCAAAAACGCCGGCAAGCTGCCGGCGCTACGGAAGATGCTGCGGGCTTCGCCTACTAGGTAGAGCGAGCCAGTTATAAAGACGGCGTCTTCTGGATTCGCTATCGCTAACGCGCGATTGATGGCTGCGGTTGCGTCGGCTGCGGATTCGCAATTTGCGGCGTGGTGGCAGGCAATTTGCGAGAGGACTTCGACTGAGATAGCGCGGGATTGATTTGGTTGCGTGAGGATTACGTGGGAGGCGCGGGGAAAGAGCAGGCCGGCGATTTCGTCTACGGCTTTATCGCGCATGGCGCCGTAGATGAGGATGATGCGGCGATGGGCGAAATTTTCGTCCCAGAAATTGCGGAGCTCGCGGGCCGCGGCGGGATTGTGGGCGCCATCGAGGTAGATGGCAGGATGCTCGGAGACTTTTTCGAGGCGGCCGGGCCAGCGAACATTTGCGATGCCTTGCTCGACGGCTTTCCAGTTGATCGCGAACCCGTGCTCGGCCAGGATGCCTGCGGTTGCAGCGGCGGTGAGAGCGTTGCGGACCTGAAATTTGCCGGGGAGCGCTAGATTCAGATTCACGATGGAATTATCGCGGAACCATTCGGCGCGGATGCATATAGAAACCATCGTCCGCGCGCAATTCGGAAATTTTCCAGAGGCCATCGAGTTCGAACAGGCGGGCACGCTGCTCTTCGCAGCGTTGCGCGATCACAGCGCGGGCTTCATAGCGTTCGACGGCGGCGATGACCGTGGCGTTGGGTTTGATGATGCCGGCTTTTTCGCGGGCGATTTCTTCGAGCGAGTGGCCGAGATAGGCTTCGTGATCGAAATCGATTTGCGTGATGACCGCGACTTCGGGGATGACCACGCTGGTGGCGTCGAGGCGGCCGCCCATGCCGACTTCGTAGACGGCGAATTCGACGCCGGCTTGGGCGAAGGCATCGAAGGCGATGGCGGTGAGACATTCGAAGAATGTCGGATGCGCGGAGAGCGCGCCCGAAGCCATGGCCGATTCGATGATTTGGCGGATGCGATCGAAGGATGAGGCGAAATCGGCGTCGCTGATCGGCTCGCCATCGATGCGGATGCGCTCGTTAATGCGTTCAAGATGCGGCGAAGTGTAGAGGCCTGTTCGCAGGCCCGCGGCACGAAGAATCGATTCGAGCATGGCGGCAGTTGAGCCTTTGCCGTTGGTGCCCGCGATTTGGACGCACGGAGAGCGGCGTTCGGGATGGTCCATGAGCTTCGCGAGCGCGGAAATATTTTGGAGATCAAATTTCTGGACGTGGGCCTGGCGCGGCGAGGCGAGTTCGCGGCCGAGCGAAAGCAGGTAATGAACGGCGTCGCTATAGGATGATGACAATTGCGACCTCAAGCCTGAAAAATACAAGTTGCCAGTGTGAGCGCCGGCGGGCGCAGCAAGCAGCGCCCCTACGTAAAACCGTCGGGAAGCCGTTGACACCGCTTTTCCAAAATCAATTCAAGAAGAAGTCGAGAGCGCGGGCGATGTAGGGCTTCAGTTCTTTGCGCGGGACTACGGCGTCTAGGAAGCCGTGCTCGAGCAGGAATTCGGCGCGCTGGAAGCCTTCGGGTAGCTTTTGGCGGATGGTCTGCTCGATTACGCGCGGGCCGGCGAAGCCGATTAGCGCGCCGGGCTCGGCGATATTGAGATCGCCCAGCATGGCGTAGCTTGCCGTGACGCCGCCCGTCGTGGGATCGGTGAGGATGGAGATGAAGGGGATGCGCGCGTCATCGAGATGCGCGAGCGCGGCAGAAACTTTCGCGAGTTGCATCAGGCTGACCGTGCCTTCCATCATGCGCGCGCCGCCGGAGCAGGAGACGATAATGAGCGGAACTTTCGATTCGATGGAGCGCTCGATGGCGCGCGCCACTTTTTCGCCGACCACCGCGCCCATCGAGCCGCCGATGAATCCGAATTCCATCGAGCAGCAAATCACCGGCCGGCCGCTGAGCGTGCCTTCGGCGGTGACGATGGCGTCGTTCATGCCCAGCTTGTCGCGCGCGTCTTTCAGGCGCTTGGCGTAGGGCTTGGTATCCGAAAAGACGAGCGGGTCGCTCGAAATGAGTTCGGCGTCGTGCTCGGTCCACAGGCCGTCATCGAGAAGGAGATCGAGGCGGCGCTTCGAACTCAGGCGGAAATGGTGATCGCATTTCGGGCAGACCTGCCAGTTCGCCTGAAGATCTTTTTTCCAGATGATGGCGCGGCAGGCATCGCATTTGATCCACAGGCCTTCGGTGCGGACGCGGCGCTCGTCGACGGGCGTCGAGTTCTCGATCCGCTTTTTGTCGCGCTTGAACCAGGCCATGTTAGTAGTCAATTCCCCGCTGCGCGAGGATTCCCTTCGTGTAGGGATGCTTGATCTCGCGCATTTCGGTGACGAGATCGGCCAGCTCGACGAGCTTAGGGTGCGCGTTGCGTCCCGTGCAGATCACGTGGACGCGCTCGGGGCGGCCAGCCAACGCTGCTACCACTTTTTCCGCATCCAGCATTTTATAGCTGATTACGTAATTGAGCTCGTCTAGAACGACTAGATCGTATTTTTCGCTGTAGATCTGCTCGCGGCCGAATTCCCAGGCCTGTTCGCAAAGGCGGACATCTTCGGGATCTGTTTCCGCGCCGCCTACTTTAACGAAGCCGCGGCCCATGGGGCGGATTTCGAATTTATCGTCGCCTAGCATTTTTGCGGCATCGAGCTCCCCGTAGTGCCACGAGCCCTTTATGAATTGCACCATCATTACGCGCAGGCCCTGGCCGACGGCGCGGAATGAGGTGCCGAGCGCGCAGGTCGTTTTACCCTTGCCGGGACCGGTGTAAACGATCAGCAGACCTTTCCCTTCGGGCATTGAGACGCGCGCTCCTACTGTGCGGACGGCAAGTCTCCGACAAACAAAAGTGTGACTTCCGCCAGGCGAAAGGTCAAGCGTGCAGGGAGCGGCTCCGCTCCTGACAATCCGGCGCGCTGCGAAATCATGCGATACAATTAAGGGTCTTGATTACCCTCAATAACATCTCTATGCGCTTTGGCGAGCGGATTCTGTTCGAAGACGTCACCTGTACTTTTTTTGACGGGCGGCGCTACGCCATTACAGGTCCGAATGGCGCGGGCAAATCCACGCTGATGAAAATCATGACCGGCGAACTCGAGCCCTCGCAAGGCTCGGTATCCCGGCCGAAGAAACTCGGCGTGCTGCGTCAGGACCAGTTTGCGTTCGACAAGTTTCGCGTGATCGATACCGTCATCATGGGCAACGCGATCTTGTGGAAAGCTTTGCAGGAGCGTGATGCGCTGCATGCGAAACCGCATGACAAGCTGACGGACCGCGATGGCATGCGCATGGCAGAACTCGAAGCCATCGTTGGCGACGAGAATGGTTACACGGCGGAGGCCGATGCCGGCATTCTTCTTGACGGCCTGGACGTGGATGATTCTTTGCACGAGCGCCGGATGGGAGATTTGCAGGGCGGCCAGAAAGTCCGCGTGCTGCTGGCGCAAGCGCTTTTCGGCAATCCGCCGGCTTTGCTTCTGGATGAGCCGACGAACCATCTGGATCTCGACTCGGTGCACTGGCTGCAGGAATATCTCTGCGATTACGACGGCGTGCCGATTGTGATTTCGCACGACCGGCACTTTGTGAACAGCGTTTGCACGCACACGGCCGACATCGATTATGAAACGGTGATCATGTACAACGGCGGCTACGACGATATGGTCGTGGCGAAGACGTCGATCCGCTCGCGAATTGAATCCGAAAATGCGCAGCGCGAAAAGAAAATCGCGCAACTGAATGAATTCATTGCGCGCTTCTCGGCGGGCACGCGCTCGGCGCAGGCGACTTCGCGGCAGAAGGAAGTCGAGCGGCTGCAGACCGCGGAGCTGGCGAAATCAAATATCGCGCGGCCCTTCATTCGCTTTCAGATGGATCAGCACTCCGGCCGGCACCCGCTCGAGGTGAAGAGCGTCATCAAGTCCTACGACGGCGTAAAAGTGATTCACCGGTTTTCGGCGAGCGTGTCACGCGGAGAGAAAATCGCTCTTATTGGCCGCAACGGATCGGGCAAGACGACTCTTCTGAAATCACTGATTCGCAACGCGCCCGGCCACATCGAACGCCCCGACACGGAATTTCCGATTGATGCCGGCACGGTTTTGTGGGGACACAACGTTGCCGTCGGCTACTTCGCGCAAGACCATTCCGAGACGATTCGCAAGGGCGTGACCGCGATCGAATGGCTGCACGAATTCGATCCCGCGGCCACGCAGGAAAAACTTCGCGGGCTGATGGGCCAGATGCTGTTCAGCGGCGACGATGCGCTGAAGCCCACGCGCATGCTTTCCGGCGGCGAGTCCGCGCGGCTGATTTTCTGCCGCTTGATGTTGCTCAAGCCGAATTTTTTGGTGCTCGACGAGCCGACCAATCACCTGGACCTCGAATCCATCAACGCGCTCAATATCGCGCTGCAGAAATACGACGGGACCGTCCTGCTGGTGACGCATGACCAGGACGTGATCGAGGAAGTCGCCACGCGCATCTGGCATTTCAAGGACGGCCACATCGAAGACTTCAAGGGCCCGTACGAGGAATATCTCGCCTACGCGAAAGAAAAAGTTTCGTAGCCAATCTGAAGCCAAACTAATCTTCTTTTTTTGCGCCGCGCGTGTTTGTGTGAGATGTTGTTGCCATGCGAGTCGGAAGATGCCGGCAGGGACGCCGGCGCTACCACGACGCGGCGATTATTTCGGATACGGGTGCCCTGCGAGGATGGCGAAGGCGCTGATAGATTTGCTCGGCTATCAGCACTCTTGCCAGTTCATGGGGCATCGTTAGCGTTGAGAGGGAGATTTTCGTTTTTGCTGCGGTGCGTAGTTCTGCGGGGAAGCCGTCAGCGTCGCCGCAGAGGATCACCAACTCGCGCAGGCCGGAATCGCGTTGGGTGCCCAGCCATTTGGCGAATTGCTGCGACGTGAATTGCTTGCCGGCGGCGTCTAACGCGACGATTGCGGCGTGGGAATCGAGCTTCTGCTTTCGCCAGGCCGATGCATCGCGGAGTTCGGTGATCTGGACTTCGGCGTAATGCTCGATGCGGCGAATGTAATTTGCAGCAGCGCGCGGATTTCGGGAATGCGCGTCTTGCCGAGCATCACCAGATGGATTTTCATGCGCGGCGCATCGCGGGCGGGAGCTACTTCTCGCGCAGGCCATACTTCTTGCGCTTCTCTAGGAGCGTCTTGCGGCTGATGCCCAGAATTTCAGCGGTGCGGCTGATTTTGTAGCGCGTGGCTTCGAGCGTGGCGTGAATGGCGTCGCGCTCGAGCTCCTCGAGCGAGCGCAAACCCGAAAGCGGGCTGCGGCCATCGTGCGCGGCTTGCAAGATGGCGGGGAAATCTTCCGGGCGCAGTTCATCGCTTGCCGCGAAGATGATCGCATGCTCGATGGCGTTGCGCAGCTCGCGGACGTTGCCGGGCCAGTCGTAGGTCTGGAGAAGCTGCACGGCAGGTTCGCTGAACGATAGATTCGCGCGGCCGTGTACGCCGCTCAGGCGTCTCGAGAAAATGCGCGGCGAGTGCGCGAATGTCTTCGCGCCGCGCGCGCAACGGCGGCATTTCGATCACCAGCACATTGAGGCGGAAGAAAAGGTCTTCGCGGAAGCTGCCTGCGGCCACGGCGCGTTGGAGATCGGCGTTCGTGAGCGCGATCAGACGCGCGTTCATGCGCAGCGTATCGGTGCCGCCAAGGCGCTCGAAGCTGCGCTCTTCGAGCACGCGCAGCAGCTTGGCCTGAATGCCGGGAGCGAGCGCGGCGACTTCATCGAGAACGATCGTGCCGCCCTGCGCGAGTTCGAGGCGGCCGGGCTTCGTCGCGACGGCGCCGGTGAACGCGCCTTTCTCGTGTCCGAAGAGTTCCGACTCGACGAGCTCGGGTGGAAGGCTGGCGCAATCGATTTTCAGAAATGGCGCGTCATGGCGCGGCCCCTGCTCGTGAATCCAGCGCGCGAGTTGATCTTTGCCCGTGCCGCTTTCGCCGGTGATGAGAACAGTCGTAGCCGCGCCAGTCACTTTGCCGGCGAGATCGAGCACGCGTTGCGATGCGGCGCTCGCGCCGATCCACGGCAATCGCTCGGCGGGACGCGAGGACTCAGGCGCGGCGGTGCGAGCTGGCGCTCGTTGCGGCGGTTGGCGGCGTGTCGTGCGTAACTTCACTCATGGCTGCGTGGTTTCGGAGCTTGGCGAATCCGGCGACTCGAAATTACCAGCCGGGCGCCCCGTTCGGCCCGCGCTTTCTCCCGGTGCCGGTACATCCATTCGAGGAGCGGCGCGCCAAAGCCGCTCGAGATCGTAATAGAGCCGCGCGCGTTCGCTGAAAATGTGCACGATAAATGCGCCGTAATCGAGCAGCACCCATTCGGCGCCCGGCCGACCTTCGCGATGCGCCGGCCGCACGCCATGCTCGCGCAGACGCTCTTCGATGGCGTCGCTAATAGCCTCGAGTTGCGGCGTGCTGGTCCCCGAGCAAAGTAGAAACCACTGGGAGAACGCGCTGAGCTCGCGAAGATCGAGCACGGTCACGCTTTGCGCCTTTTTATCCTGGGCCGCCTCGAGCGCCCAGCGAATTTCGGGACGAAGGGTTTCCAGTGTCACCGGTACAAGGCCTGTCCCTGAATGTATGCCTCCACGCGCGCGGGCACAAGACCGTGGATGCTGTGGTGTTTCTCAAGGCGCTGGCGGACTTCGGTGGAGGAGACGTGGCTGGTCACGGTCGAAAGCAAATGCACTTTTGATTTCCGCAGGGCGATGGTTTCGTGATCGGACGAGGGCGTGCGATTGAGCTTTTCGGGCGGGATCACCAGGCGCAGTGCATCGAGGCGGAAGCCGGGGCGATGCGCAATGATGAAATCGCAGGAATCGAGCAATTGCTCGTAGGAGCGCCACGTGGGGATTTCGAGAAATTGATCGGCGCCTAAAATGAAAAAAAGATGATCGTCGGGATGCTCGCGGCGGAATTTTTTCACTGTATCGATGCTGTAAAAAACGTGAGATGCGGCGCCGTCGGCCGGCGCTTCGGCGAGCGAAGGCAAGTATCCGGCGTGATCGGTGCACGCCAGCGCGACCATCGCATAGCGATGCGTGAACGGCGCTAGCGAGCGCTGCGATTTGTGCGGCGGGCGCGCCGACGGGATGAAATGAATCTCATCGAGATGAAATCGCCGCTGCGCGGCATTGGCGATGGCGATGTGGCCGGAATGAATCGGATCGAATGTGCCGCCGAAGAGCGCGATCGAGCGGCGATGCCCATGCGCGCGGTGCGGGTGTGCCGGGGCGTGCGAGTGTGCATGAGCATGCCCGTGCGAAGCCGAATGCGAATGCCCCGACGTCAATTTCCCTCCGGCGACGAATGCGGATTAGATTCGGGAGGGACGTCGGGAGTTACCGCGTCGATGTCCGGGACAGCCGGCGGCAGAGGACGCGGCAGGCGGTCGAGCGCATCGGCCATGCCGCGCACAAGTTTCTGCACGCCTTCGCCAGTCGCCGACGAGATGGCGAAGAACGGAAGGCCGCGCCTTTTGGCGTAGGCCTCGAGTTTCTCGAGCTTCGCGCGGTCTGTGGTGGCGTCAAGCTTCGTAGCGACGACGATCACGGGTTTTTCGGCGACTTCCTCGCTGAAAGCGCGCAACTCGCGCTCGATGATCTCGAATTCGTTGATGGGATCGTTTTCGCTGGCATCGCTCGTATCCACTAGGTGCGCCACGAGCCGCGTGCGCTCGATGTGCTTCAGGAAGCGCACGCCGAGACCAACGCCTTCGTGCGCCCCTTCGATCAGGCCGGGCACATCGGCGACGACGAAAGTGCGGCCGGAGCCCTGCGGCACATCAGGATCGGCAGAAACGACGCCCAAATGCGGCTCGAGCGTGGTGAACGGATATGCGGCGATTTTCGGACGCGCCGCTGAAATCACGGAGATGAGCGTCGATTTTCCAGCATTCGGGAAGCCGACCAAGCCGACATCCGCAAGCAATTTTAGTTCAAGCCGCAGACGGCGCTCTTCGCCCGGCTGGCCGTCTTCATGTTCCCGCGGCGCCTGATGCCACGGCTTGGCGAAATGCTGATTGCCGCGCCCGCCATGTCCGCCGCGGGCCGCGCGAAAGCGCTGCCCCGGTTCGGTGAAATCGAAAATCTGTTCGCCCGAATCTTCATCGAAAACGACCGTGCCCACCGGAACGCTCAGCACCGTATCGACGCCCGATTTCCCATGGCAATTCGAGCCTTCGCCATGGCGCCCGCGATCGGCGCGGAATTCGCGATTGAAGCGGTAGCGCAGCAGGGTATTGTCGTGCGGATTCGCTTCGAGATAGACGTCGCCGCCGTTTCCGCCATCGCCGCCCGATGGACCGCCGCGCGGCACGTACTTCTCCCGCCGGAACGCCATACATCCGTTTCCGCCGTCGCCGCCTTTGACCCAGATTTTGGCTTCATCAACAAACACGGTGCGCTCGTCTGCGGGAGAGAGAGATCAACGCGGAAAGCATACGATAGCGTTGCGCGAAAATCCAAAGCGCGCGTCGCCGGGAATGCGCATCTCCGCCGGATACGAATCCGGACGGCGCGAACGTGCCTGGATTGAGAATAAGATTGCCTGCGGGATTAATTCGCCGCGGCGGGTTCGGCGGCGGCCTTTGCCAGTCCGCCTACGTTGGCTTCTTCGAGCGGCAGAACGCTGATGAAGCGGCCGGTCTGGCCCTTGTCTTCGAAGCGCACCACGCCGGTGATCATGGCGAAGAGGCTGTCGTCCTTGGCGCGCCCGACGTTGCGCCCGGCCTTGTAGCGAGTGCCGCGCTGGCGAATCAAAATGCTGCCGCCGGTGACGAGCTGGCCGCCGAAGCGCTTGATGCCGAGCCTTTGTCCGTGGGAATCGCGGCCGTTTGTAGATGAGCCGCCGCCTTTTTTGTGCGCCATGCTGGACCCCTAAGAAAGCGAAATGTCGCTGACCTGAACGGCGGTGTAACTCTGCCGGTGGCCGCGCGTGATTTTATATTGCCCGCCGGTCTTGTATTTGCAGACGAGGCGCTTCGCGGCGCGTCCGTGGCCGACGATCTTGCCCGTAATCTTGGCCTTCGAAGCCTTGTCGCCGGTGAGAAAATTCTTCTCGTCGCTGCGGACGGCCACGACATCGTCAAAGGTGACCTTGCCGCCGACCTTGCCGTCGAGCTTCTCGACCTGGATGGTCTCGCCCGGCGCGACCTTATATTGTTTGCCCCCACTGCGAATCACCGCGTACATACAGCCTCCCGAAGCAATTGCGAGCCCTTCATTATAAGGGGCAAGGAGGATGTGCGTCAACGAGCGTTCGGCGAAGCGTCCGTAGCGCCGGCTGCCAGCCGGCGCTTTTGTTCGGCCCTACCTGAGACAAGATTGCCGCCGGGAGTTGTGAATTGCGCCAATGTCGGCGTTCGGCCATAAACGCACGGGACAGCCACGAAGTCACGTTACACCTGCTCCGAGGTTTTTTCCCGCCGATTCTTTCTGGACGCAACGAATAGCAAGGCGATACCGGTCAATTCCAGGACTCCCGTGGCAAGAAAAAAGAATACGCTAAAGACGGCATGCCCTTCGTAGACCATCGGATGCACTTCCACCTTCAGCCGTGGATTCCCCCGTGCCAACGAGGAGCCGTCCGCAAGCACGTCGACATCCAGCACGTATCGCCGCCCTCGGTGGCCTTGGAAACTTCCGAGTTCTCGAGAAATCGAGTCATTCATCCAGGCGCCGCTTCTGTAGTCCTCGCTAGACCCTCGGGCGACCGTCTGCCCCTCGCTGCTGAGCACCCAGGATGCCTTCACCACAGAGGGTGTGTCCGGACAATCCCCAATGTCAGTAGACGCGCGCGCCGACGCTGTGCCTAGAAGACAATTGAGAGTTTCGAATGGAATCGTTTTTTGCACGTCGATCATGATCGTAAAGGGAGCGCTCAGATTGAGCTTAAACTCGGAGGTGCGCACGTGGCCAGCAGCCATTGATATGGGAATATCTACGGGACGTTCAGTTCTGGTCCTAAGCCACAGAACCCAAGTTCCGTACAACGCAATTCCGGCCGCCACTAAAATCAAACCGGCACGTTTGGCTCGTTGCGATGGCATGGATTACCTGGAGCGAGTTTATGTTCCGTGGCTTCGCGGGCTGCCACGAGATATCTGACGAGATAGCTTGACCGTTACTGTCTGAAAAGACTTATCGCCTCACGCATCTTTGCTTCTAGAAATTGAATCGGTAGCCGAGGATCATTTTGGCGATTAAGTGATCGGTCGAGCCGGTCAGGCCTACGCCTAAGCCGAAATTGATCTCCCATTGCGGGGCTACATTGAGATCGATGGCGGGAAAGATTTGGTGCTGCTGCTGGCTGATGGGATCGAAGCCCGTCACCGGGCCTACGGAGCCGTAATATTCGAGGCCACCGGCAATCTTCGGTGTGAAATCGTAGCTGAATTTGAAATTCGGCGAGAAGACCACCCCCTGGCTCACGCCGGGGCCGTGGAACGAGCGGTCCATCGTGGGATTGAGCGACCAATACCAGCGGCCTATTTTCTGATCCACGATCGGACGAATTTCCCACGTCCAGGTGTCCGCGGAAAATTTGTGGCGCTGGTAGCCGATTTCGTTCGAGATGCTTACGCCCACGGGCCAGTGCCAGCTTTCCGGGACGCGCACGCGCGGTCGAATGTGATCGCCCACCCAATTCCAGCCCTGCCCGTCTTTCGCGGAAGTAAAAATGTAAAAGCCAATTTCGAACCAGGAATTAAAGCCATGGGTGATCTCAATGGTTTCGTGCCAGGCATGATTCGTAGGCAGAACGCCGTCAATAACTTGCTTCGAGCCATCAATGGTGAAATTGCTGTGCAGCTCGACCATGGTATGGCCCGGCTCGACGGTTTCGGCATCGTAAACCTGAATTTCGTAGTTGTCTTGTGCACGTGCGAGGGGCGCGAGAAGTGCAATGAGAATTAACGCAAGGATGAATGAGATGGCTTTGAGCAATCGCGCAACTCGCATTCTGTGGCTCGACTCAACAGAGTAATTCAATCTCGAGATCGCGCCAAATGCCGGGGTTGGTAGCGCCGGCGTCCCTGCCGGCATCTTTCGACCGCAGTCTTTGACTTGAGAGACGATCAGCCGCGGTCACACGACCCAAACCAAATCCGATTTTTTGTATTCCAGCGCTCCGCGATCGATTGCCTCCTGAATTTTTGCGATGGCTCGTCGGATGCCGGCAGGGACGCCGGCGCTACCGAATCACGAATGCGGATGCGCCTTATCGTAAATGGTCATCAATTGATCGATAGTGGCTTGCGTGTAACGCTGCGTAGTGGAAAGCGAGGCGTGGCCGAGCAGCTCCTGAATCGCGCGCAGGTCGGCGCCGTCGGCCAGGAGATGCGTGGCAAAGGCGTGCCGGAACGAATGCGGATGCAGATTCCATTTCATCTGCGCCATGCGCGCGTATTTCTTGACGATGGTGTTGATGGTGCGCGCATCAAGCCGCGTGCCGCGCGTGCCGAGGAACACAGCTTCGGGATCTCCCGCGTCAGGCCATTGGGAGCGAATCTGATCGCGAACCGGCCAGTAGTTTTCGAGCGCCTGCAGCGCCTTGCCGCCGAACGGAACGATGCGCTCCTTGCGGCCTTTCCCCAAGACGCGAATGATCTGCGAGCGCTCGTCGATGTCGCCGAGGCTTAGGCCGGTCAATTCGCTGACGCGAATTCCCGCGGCGTAAAGCAATTCGAGGATGGCGCGATCGCGCTTTAGGATGAGCAACTCGCCGCGGCTCCTCTTCGAGTCAGGATCGCGGCGGTTTTTGACGATCTGTCTCTTTCCTGCGGGCTCGACATTATCCAGCAAGCGCGCCATCTCTTCAGCCGACGGAATATCGGGAATGCGTTTCGGTAGCTTGGGCGACGAAACGAGCCGCGCCATGTTCCGCGTCACGAGCTTCTGCCCCACGCAAAAGCGGAAGAACGAGCGCAGCGCAGCGAGCTTGCGTGCAATCGAAGAGCGTTCGAGGCGCCGGTCATGCAGATGCGCGACAAATTCACGGATCACGCGATGATCGATTTCCGCAAGCGAGAGAGTGGGTTCGCCCGGAGGCGTGAGGAAATCCACGAACTGCTGAAGATCGCCGGCGTATTTGCGCAGAGTTTCAGGCGAGGCATTGCGCACGTAGCGCATGTGGTAGAGATATTTCTTGATGGCCTCGATCATTTTGCCAACGACGGCGCGCCTGCGCCTACCGGCTCGGGCGTCGCGTGTGCAGCGGGCGTTTCGTGAATTTCAACTTCCCAATCGCAGCCATCCTTGATGCAGGCGCGGAAATTGCCCTGCTTGGTGCGTTTTTCGACGATGAAAGGCGCGCCGCATTTCGGGCAAGGCTCGTTGATGGGCTCGTGCGGCGAAGTGAAATCGCAATCAGGATAGCGGCTGCAGCCGTAGAAAATGCGGCCGCGCCCACGGCCGCGCGCAGTGCCCCGGCGCACGAATTCGCCTTCGTTGCACTTCGGGCATTTGATGCCCAGCGTGATCGGGCGCGTGTACTTGCACTTCGGATAGCCCGAACAGCCGATGAATTGGCCGAAGCGGCCGTGCTTTTTCACCAGGCCGTTGCCGCACAAGGCGCACTTTTCATCGAGCTGTTCGTCCGGCGCGTGCGCGATGCGCGTGCCTTCGACGAGGCGGCGCGTCGTCTTGCAATCCGGATAGCCGGTGCACGCGAGGAACATTCCGAAACGGCCGCGCTTCAGCGCCATTTCCTTGCCGCAGTTGTCGCAGTACTCGATCTTGTCCTCGCCGTTGCCGTCGCCATTCGTAATTTCCGGCGACAAATCCTGAATGAAATCGCATTCCGGATAACGCGGTAGCAGCCGAGGAAAAAACCATGGCGGCTGATGCGCTCGAGCAAATTGCCCTGGCCGCATTTTTCGCACTTCTTGCCCGTTGGAATTCCGGCTTTGTAGGAAAGCATCTCCTCGTCGGCGCGATCGAGATCGATGATGAATTTATTCCAGAATTCCTTGACGGCTTCGCGCCACGGCAACTTGCCTTCCTCGATTTCGTCGAGCTCTTCTTCGAGCCGGGCGGTGAAAGTGACGTCGAAGACGTCTTCGAAACTCTTCACCAGGAGAACGCTGACGCGCTCGCCGAGCATCGTCGGCGTAAAGCGGCCCTGCTGCTTGTTCACGTATTCGCGCTCGACGATCGTGGAAATAATCGAGGCGTACGTGGACGGCCGCCCGATGCCCTTTTCTTCCAGATCTTTCACGAGCGTCGCTTCCGTGTAGCGCGGCGGCGGCTCAGTGAAATGCTGGTCCGGGCGAATTTGATCGAGGCGCAGCATCTGCCCTTCGCTCACGCGCGGGAGCGCCTTGCCCTCGCCTTCATCTTCCTTCTCGTCGTCGTCGCGATCCGCGTTCGCGGCGGGAATTTGATAGACGCGCAGGTAGCCGTCGAATTTCTGCACCGAGCCGGTGGCGCGGAAAGTGTAATCGCCGGCGGTGATATCGATCGTGGTCTGATCGAAGACGGCCGGGAGCATCTGCGAGGCTACGAAGCGCTGCCAGATGAGCTGGTAGAGCTTGAAAACGTCGTCGTCGAGATATTTGCGGACGTCTTCGGGCGCGCGCGAAACGTCTGTCGGCCGCACGGCTTCGTGAGCTTCCTGCGCATCTTTCTTCGACTTGTAGAAATTCGGCTTCTCGGGCAAGATAGTCGGAGCCGAATCGCGCAGGAATCAGTTCGCGCACTTGCGCGAGCGCATCATTCGAGACGTGCACCGAATCCGTGCGCATGTAGGTAATCAGTGCGACGGAGCCTTCGCTGCCCAGCTCGACGCCTTCATAAAGCCGCTGCGCGAGCGCCATAGTGCGCTTCGCCGTGTATCGCAGCCGGTTGTAAGCGGCCTGTTGGAGCTTCGACGTCGTGAACGGTGGCGGCGGATTGCGCTTCTTTTCCTTCTGCGTGACGCTCGCGACTTGCCATTTGGCTTTCGTGACGGCGGCGACGATCTTGTCCGCGGCTTCTTGATTTCCAACCGCGATTTCTTCGCCCTTGTAGCGGCTGAGCTTGGCTTCAAAAATCGGCGGCTCGCCCGCATCGAGCATGGCGTGAATCGACCAGTACTCGACCGGCACAAACGCGCGAATCTCCTGCTCGCGCTCGACGATCAGGCGCAGCGCAACGGTCTGCACGCGCCCGGCGGATAGACCGCGACGCACCTTGTTCCACAGCAGCGGAGAAATCTTGTAACCCACGATGCGATCCAGTACGCGCCGCGCTTGCTGCGCGTCCACGAGGTTCGTATCTACCTGGCGGGGATGTTCGAACGCGGCGCGAATCGCCTTCGGCGTAATTTCATTGAAAGTGACGCGGAAAATCTTCTTCGGGTCCGTCGGCGGGATGGTGATCTCTTCTTCTGGTTCCTTCGCCTTGACCTTAGATTTCTTGCCGTTCTTGGACTTCAACGCTTCTTCTTCGGCTGCCGCTTTCTCAGCCGCCGCTTCCTTCGCCGTCGGCTTGTCGGAAGATTCAGCTTCGCTGTAGCGCGACGGCTTAGAGAGCACCATCGCAAGATGCGCCGAAATGGCCTCGCCTTCGCGATCGGGGTCGCCCGCCAGGTAAACCGCGTCGGCGGTGCTGGCGGCTTTCCTGAGATCGTTGATCACCTTGCCCTTGCCGGCGATGATTTGCAGGGTCGGCTCGAAAATCTTGGCGTCATCGAGGCTAATCAAAACCTTGGGTGTCTTATCGGCGGCTGCCTTCTTCTTCCCCTTGGCGGTCTTGCGCTTCTTGTGCCCATTCACATCGTCGCCGGGCAGACGGATACCTATCGTCTTCTTGGGCAGGTCCATCACATGCCCGACGGACGCTTTGACCACGTAGTCGCGTCCCAGATACTTGTTGATCGTCTTCGCCTTAGCAGGCGATTCGACTATGACTAATGAACGTCCCATATTCTCCCAACTCTAGAAATCCCTTAGACGCCCGAACCGGGCGGAAAGGTCCGCAACCATCCTAACCCTGAAAGTGGGGGTTTTATTACAACAGGACTTTCAGGAATTGCTTCCCTGGCAACTGGCGTACCACTCCCTTGAGTTCCAGGTCGAAGAGAGTGGCCAAAACTTCGCTGGATGTGAGGCCCGAAACCTCCACCAAATCATCCACCGGCCGCGCTGCATCGACGCTCAGTAAGTCGTAGAGCACCCGCTCGGCCGGTCCCAGCGATTCTTGCACCAGCGCCGCGCGCTCCTGGGAGCTCGGCGTTTCGACCGGCAGCAGCTCGGCGCGGACCGGCGTCGGCAGCTCTTCGACCACATCCTCCCAGCCGGTCACCAGCTTGGCGCCCTGTTTGATGAGCTGATTAGGTCCGAAGCTCATCGGCTGGGTAACGTTGCCTGGCACCCCGAACACTTCCCGGCCGAATTCCATGCCGAGCCGCGACGTAATCAATGATCCAGAGTACTGCGCTCCTTCGACGCACACAACCCCGAGCGACATTCCGGCAATGAGCCGGTTCCGAATCGGGAAATTCTGCGCTCCGGGAAAGCTTCCCATGGCGAATTCGCTGATGATGGCCCCGCGCTTCTCGATCTCCTCGAAAAGCTTCTTATTTTCTTTAGGATAGACAACGTCTATTCCGCAGCCGAGAACCGCGATGGTGGTTCCAGCGGGCGTCGAAGGCGCGCTGTGATGTGCGCAGGCATCGATCCCTCGGGCTAAGCCGCTGACGATTACCAGACCTCGGGCGGCCAGGTCACGGCCTAGCCGCTCAGACATTTGATTCCCGTAGGGTGTGGGACGACGCGCCCCGACGATTGAAATGCAATGACGGGTCAGAAGTTCAATGTTTCCGCGGACATACAGGAGGGGTGGCGGATCGTAGATTTCGCGCAGGAGCCGCGGGTATTCAGGTTCATCCCAGGTGAGCATCTTGCAGCCAAGCTGTTCGGCTTGGGCGATTTCCTTGGCAGCGGCGCTTAATGGCTGGCGGGAATGGATGGCCTGTGCAACGGCAGCCGGCAAATGCTGCGCTTCCAGGCTAGTAAGCGAGGCTTCGAAGATAGCTTCGGGGCTACCGAATTCGCGCAGGAGCTTTCCGGCGAGGCGCGGACCGAGGCCCGGCGTCAACGCGAGGGCGATCCAGCCTACGTAATTACAGGTCTCCATTAGCTGAGAGGGAAAGCCCGTCGAGACTACGGATTTGGCGCGGTGCGTGTCAACGCCGGGTACTACGTAGGACGAAAACCGCGTTCACGGATTGTCACTGAGCGGCAAAAATTGTTGGGATAAGTTGGTCAAGTACGTTGACCCCATTTCACAAGTTCTGGCCGTGGACCGAGGAGTTTCCGGAAGAACTCCGGAATGCCTGTGCGGGGGCGGCGGTATGAAACAAGAATCCGCCGCAAACAATTTGGCGGTTGCCGGAAGTGGGATTCTGGGTAAGATGTGCGCGGCCGAATGCGGCCTTCACGCCGGTGCCTTCCTTGATGCCACAACTGACCCTCGAGCTGGTCGACGAAGCGCGAGAGTATCTGCGTCAGCGGATTCGCCGCACGCCGGTAGAGGCGTCGCCGGGGCTTGCGGCGAAACTCGGAGTTCCGACGTGGCTGAAGCTCGAATCGCTTCAGATTACCGGCTCGTTCAAGATTCGCGGGGCGTTCTTCCGTCTTTCGCGAGCGAGTGAGGCTGAACGCCGGAACGGAATCATCACCTGCTCGGCGGGCAATCATGGCAAGGCCGTGGCATATGCCGCGCGGGAACTCGCGATCCGCGCGACGATTTACGTGCCCAAGGGAGTGGACCAGGCGAAATATCGCGGCATGGTGTCGTTCGGGGCGGATGTGAAAGTTTCGCCATCGCCGACCTACGATGAAACCGAAGAGCTGGCGCTTGAGGATGCGCGCAAGAGCGGCCGGCCGTTTGTTTCTGCGTTTGACGATGCCGCGGTGATGGCAGGGAACGGCGGCACGCTGGCGGCAGAAATTGTCGAGGACTTGCCGGAGGCGAGGAATTTTATCGTGCCTGTCGGCGGCGGAGGATTGAGCGCGGGCCTGGCGCTCTACGTGAAAGAAAGAGTGCACGGCGCACGATTGATTGGCTGCCAACTTGAAGTGACGCCGGCGCTGCGGCTTTCGCTCGAGCGGGGCAGCGCGGTGACGCGAATGTCTTCGGGCGAATCGCTCGCTGCGGGAATCGAAGGCGGCATAGGCTCGGAAACATTTGAAATTTTGCGGACGCGCGTGGACGATACGCCGCTGGTGAACGATGCGGAGATCTGCGAAGCGGTGCGCTGGATGGTCGACGAACATCAATATTTGATCGAGCCGACGGCCGCGGCTGTTCTTGCGGCTTGCCTCTCGGGGAAAGTCGCGCCGCTCAGCGCGCCGGCTGTCGTAGTGATCTCGGGCCGCAACGTAAGCAGCGCGACCGCGCGGAAAATTCTCTGCTCATGAAAATTGCGCAACGCGACGAAATCCTGCGGGTGCTATCGCTCGGCGACGTGATCCCGCTGATGCGCGAGGCGCTGATTGCGCAATCGCGCGGCGAATGCGAGACGCCGCTGCCGATGCACCTTTACGCGCACGATCGCGATGCCGAGGTGCACATCAAATCGAGCTATCGCGATGGCGGCGAACTCTTCGTCGTGAAAATCGCGGGTGGCTACCCGCAAAATACGGGCACCGGGCTGCCGGAATATAACGGATTGATGTTGCTATGCTCCGCGCGAACGGGGGATCCGGTCGCGCTGCTCTGCGACGGCGCGGAGCTCACGCACGCGCGCACCGCGGCTGTTTCCGCAATGGTGGCGCAAGAGCTAGGGCGAAAAGATTCGGTGCTCGGAATACTCGGAAGCGGCGAGCAGGCGCGATGGCAAGCGCGCGCTCATGCGCAGGTACTTCCGCTGCACGAAATCTGGATATGGGGGCGCACGCCAGCGCACGTCGAGCACTGTTGCGTAGAGCTTTCGGCCCTTTTTCCCGGTGTTGAAGTTCGCGCAGCGATTTCACCAGCAGATGTCGCGCGCCATTCCAAGCTCATCATTACGGTGACAGCTGCGCGTGAGCCAATCCTTGCTTTTGAAGATGTTACTCCCGGCACTTTGATTTCCGCCGTCGGCTCGGATTCACCCGGCAAGCAGGAATTGCATCCGCAGATCCTGACGCAAGCTTCCCTCTTGTTGGTGGACTCGATTGGCCAGTGCGAAAAGCTGGGTGAGTTGCGACACGCGCCGTCAGCGCATGACCGGGCCATGGAGATCGGGAAGTTTTGCGCGTTCCATCCGGCAATTCGATGCGAGCGGAATCGTCGTTGCGGATTTTACCGGATTGGGCGTCGAGGACTTATTTATCGCCGAGGATTGTTATCGAAAGCTCGGGGGATAAAGCGATTCACAGCGAAAAGGCAGGCTTGTGCACACTCTGCTGATCCTCATTCTGGGGCTTGTCGTCGGAGTCTTGGTCGGATTGCTGGGCATCGGCGGGGGAATTATTGTTGTCCCCGCGCTCGTTCATCTTTTCGGCATGGATCAGCATCTGGCGCAAGGGACGTCGCTCTTCATTCTTCTGCCTCCTCTCGGGCTCGGCGCGGCGATGGTGTACTGGAAGAAAGGCCTGATCCATCTTCCGGCCGGATTGCTGTGCGCGCTGGGATTCCTTGCGGGCGGATATTTCGGCGGACTGGTCGCCATAGATCTGCCTTCAAACGTTCTGCGCGCGCTCTTCGGTCTTTTTCTCATGTTCTCCGCGCTGTTGCTCTGGAGGCGGAGCAAGCCGCCCGTCGTGCCCGGAAAAGCGAATGGCTGAATCGCGCGCGAGGATGCTGGGGATTCTCCTGACGGCCAGCGTCGTCGGCGTATTCAGCGGTCTCTTTGGGGTGGGCGGCGGCGTGCTGCTCGTGCCGTTGCTTGTGCTGTTACATCATTTCGAGCAGCATCGCGCTCAGGGGACGAGCCTCATCGCGCTGGTGCCACCCACTGGCTTGCTTGCATTTCTGGCTTATTACCGTGCTGGCGCCGTCGACGTCCCCACCGGCCTGCTAATTATCCCGGGCGTTTTTCTCGGCGCCATTCTTGGCAGCCGGATCGCCGTGCGGATTCCGGCGGCGCGGATGCGGCGGATTTTTGCGGTGGTTCTGTTCGTCCTCGGGGCGTGGGAATTTCTCACGCCTGTCGTCCGCTGGGTCCAGCACTCTCCTCACTGATTTCGCCATCATGACGCAGTTTGATATCGGCGTTTCGCTGCAGCTTCGTTGTCATCACCATTCCCGTGGGATATTCTCGACTCCCCATGGTTGATATCCATTGCCACGTTCTTCCGGGCCTCGATGACGGCCCGGAATCGCTCGAGATGTCCCAGGCGATGTGCGAGATGGCCATCGCCGATGGAATCACGCACATTATCGCCACGCCGCATGCGGATTCATCCTATGCATTCCAGCCTGATCTGATCCAGCGGCGTCGCGATGAATTGCAAGAGCGATTTGAAGGCAAACTTCAACTGGCGACGGGCTGCGACTTTCATTTGAGCTTCGAGAATATCGAGGATTTGCGGAAATTCCCGGCGAAATACACATTGAATCAAAAGAATTATCTACTCGTTGAGTTCAACGATTATTCGATTCCGCCGGCGATGGACCAGACGCTGCACCACCTGCAGATTTTCGGAACGACTCCGATTATCACGCACCCGGAGCGGAATCCACTAATCCGGAACAACACCGAACGTCTCTACCGTTGGATTCGCACGGGCTGCTACGTGCAGATTACCGCGCAATCGTTGCTCGGAAAATTCGGGGCGCAGGCGCAGGCCATGGCAGAGACTTGGCTGAAGGACGGCGCCGTGCATTTCTTTGCGAGCGATGCGCACAATATCACGTCGCGTCCGCTGCAGCTAAAGGAAGCGTACGCAAAGGTTGCCGCGAAGAGCGGAGAGCAGGTTGCTGAGGGGCTTTTTGAGGAGAATCCGCGCGCAGTGTTTGACGGCAAATCGTTGCCGTTCGTGCCCGAGTTGCCCGAGCACCGTGGTCACGCTCCCGGCGCCAGGAAGAAGCGCAAGCGATTCTGGTTTTTTTAGTAGCGCCGGCGTTCCTGCCGCCGCTACCCATTGTCGAATCGGTGGCCTTGATATGTTCTCTGTTCGATGCCGCGCTACAATAACATCAGGTTTTGATTGCGATGAGTGCCTCGGGAAAACCACTCGTATCGGCGGCGGCGCGACGCGCGCTGGACTTGCGCTTCGTCGAGCTGATGGACAAGATGCGCCGGAACCGCGCCGGCGATGACACCGAACTGCTGCGCCGCGCCTACGATTTCGCGGCCGAGCGTCACGCGGATCAGATGCGCGCCTCGGGCGATCCCTACCTTTCGCATCCTCTGGAAGTCGCGCACATCCTCGCGGACATGAAATTCGACGTGACCACGCTGTGCGCGGCCTTATTGCACGACGTGGTCGAAGATACAAAAGTGCCGCTCGAGCGCATCGGCGAGCAATTCGGCACCGAAGTGGCGCGCCTGGTCGAGGGCACGACGAAAATCAGCCGGCTCGATCTTCTCGCTCCGGAAGCGCGCCAGGCCGAAAACGTACGCAAGATGCTGCTGGCCATGGTCAATGATGTGCGCGTGATCATGATCAAGCTCGCCGACCGGCTGCACAATATGCGCACACTGCAATTTCTCTCCTCAGAGCGGCAGCAGCGCATTGCGCAGGAAACACTGGAGATTTACGCGCCGGTGGCGAACCGGCTCGGCATGGGCTTGATTCGCGGCGAATTGGAAGATTTGGCATTCAGCTATCTGGAGGCGACGTCGTATCTCGAGCTGCAAAAGAAAGTTGCCTCGAAGCAGAAAGTCCACGATAAATTTCTGAACGAAGTGCAGGGCGCGATCCGCGAGCAGTTGGTGGCCAATGGAATTCCCGCCGAAGTCGAGGGCCGCATCAAACGGCTTTATTCACTGCACATCAAGATCGAAAAGCAGCAGCGCCCGCTCGATCAGGTGTACGACTTGCTCGCGGTGCGTGTGATCACCGACACGGTCAGAAATTGTTACGCCGCGCTGGGCGTGATTCATCAGATTTGGAGGCCGGTGCCCGGGCGGTTCAAGGATTACATCGCCATGCCGCGGCCGAACCTCTATCAATCGTTGCACACCACGGTCATTCACGCGGGGCAAGCCTTCGAAGTGCAGATTCGCACGCAGGAGATGCACCGCATCGCCGATCAGGGCGTGGCGGCGCATTGGAAATACAAGGATGGGCGCGAGGCCTCGGCGGCCGACGATCAGCGAACCGTCTGGATGCGGCAGCTCATCGAGTGGGTGCAGGAGATGGAGGAGCCGAGTGATTTTCTTTCGACGCTCAAGGTGGACCTCTATCCCGAAGAGGTTTACACGTTTACGCCGAAAGGCCGCGTGATCGTGTTGCCGCGCGGCGCGACGCCCGTGGATTTCGCTTACGCGGTACACACCGAAGTGGGGCACCAGTGCATCGGCGCGAAAGCGAATGGCCAGATTGTTCCCCTGCGGCATCACATCGCCAACGGCGACGTGGTGGAAATCCTCACGCAAAAGGGCCACTCCCCGAGCCGCGACTGGCTCGCGTTCGTCGAGACATCGCGCGCGCGCAGCAAGATCAAGCACTGGATCAATCTCCACGAGCGCGAGGAAGCTACCGAGGTAGGCCGGCGGCTCTTCGAGCGCGAGGCGCGCCAGGCAGGCATCAGCCTGAAGCAAATCACCGATGAGTCGCTGCAGAAAGTAGCGTCGGAATACGGTTGCGGCCGCGTCGAGGATCTCTACGCCGAACTGGGCTACGGGAAATGGTCGGCCCGGCAGGTGTTGACGAAGGCGACCGGGCAATCGCCTGCGGAGAAGCCGGAAGAGAAGCAGCCGAAACTCGTTTCGACATTCAAGCGCATGCTGGGGATCAACGACGGCGCGATCGTCGTGCGCGGGCACGACGATTTGATGGTGTACCGCTCGAAGTGCTGCAATCCGATTCCGGGCGATGAAATTGTCGGTTACGTGACGCGCGGGCGCGGCATCGCCGTGCACAGCACGGCTTGCCCGAATGTTCAGAAGCTGCTGTATGAGGCCGAGCGGCGGATTCCCGTCGAGTGGGGCAGCGCGACCGACGCAACATTTTCAGTGCGGCTGCGCGTTCGCACTGAGGATCGGCCCGGGATGCTCGCCGATATCACCACAGTGATCAGCGACGCGGGCGCGAATATCCGCACGTTTGAAAGCGGCGGCGAAGATCTGCACGCGCGCGTGGAAGTCGCGCTTGATATTCACGATCGCAAGCAGCTCGAGCGCATCCTCACGAACATCAAGAAGATTCCCGGCATTTTCGGTATTGAACGCCTCTACAACATTTGATCCGGCCCATCAGTTACAATTGATGCAGATGCGAGCGTGCAATTTGAGCTTGGGAAACTCGCGTAAAGCTGTGCTGCTCGGTCGAATCGCGTTGCGGGCATTCGCCGCAGTGGCGCTATTCGCCGCGCTCTCCGCTTCCGGCTGCCGGAAAGTCCGCTATGTGGATACCAAGCCACTCGATCAGGCCGGGATGGATTTTTCTTCGATTCAGGCGGTGAAGGCGATGTATCCGAGCGATGCGGAGATCGCCGAAGTCGCCAAAGCGAAGATGGGCGGCTTGAGCGACACGACGTGCATCGAACTGCTGCGAATTTCGCGGAGCCAGGGACAGCCCGCCGATTTTGCCGATCCGGCCGACGGACTCGTGCAAGCGGGAATGACTGAAGCCGAGATTCTCGAACTGGCCAAAATGAAGCAGCTCGGTCTCGGCTACGGCGAGCTTCAGGCCATGCGCCTTACGGGGTTATCCGACATCGTGGTGATGGAAGTTGCGCGGCGCCATGCCGCGGGCAAGCAGGCGCTCTCCGGTGTTTCGCTCGCGAGATTGAAGGATACGGGATTGAGCCAGGCCGCGCTGTTCGAGCTCGTACGTCGCGGAATTCCGGACAATCAAGTTGCCGGCATTGTGGCGCTGCGACGCCAGAGAGCCAGCGAAGCTGAAATTATGAAGCGGTATCCGGCGGTGGATGTCACTCCGCCAACGGTTTCCACCAGCACCACTCCGAGTCACTAAAGCTAAAAGTAATTTCGCGGGAATTTCCTCGCTGGCGCGTCCTCCAAGGCCGGTGTGCGTCACTCGTCTACGATGATTTGGCCTTTCATGTGGCGGTGGCCCATGCCGCAATCTACGCAGCACTTGAAAGTGTAAGTGCCGGGCGTTTGCGCCACAAATTCAATCGTCACGGTTTCCTGCTTCTTGATTTTCCAGCATTCCTGCGGAGAGGTGAAAATGAGCCCGGGCGCGCCCTTTGGGTCGGCGCCATCCGGGACGAGCGGAATCTTGACGCCGTGATCGCGATCCGTTGAAGTGATCTTGAGCTGAACTTTCTGGCCCTTCTTGACGTGGACGGGCGATGGCGGAAAGTCGTATTTTTTCGCGGTCATATCGATCACTTGCACGTTTTGATCTTGAGCTTGGGCGACGAATCCAAGCGAAGGCGATACCGCAAGACACAGCAACACGGTAAAGATGGCGCCGACGACTTCTCGGATCACGGTGCGATTCACGATTCCTCCGCGCGGGATCAAATTGAATTTGACCGACAGATGCTACTTATTGATTCGTTGGCGTGCCAGATGGATGCAACGATTGTTTCAAGCGTTTTCTGTAAGCTGGTCGGACGACCGTGCCATTTTGACCTGCGGCGGGACGCTCGCTAGAATCGACTCGCTTTTGATAGGGGCGTAAATTGCTTTCAGGGAGGCATTATGCGCGAAATCATTTCTACTGAGCATGGTCCAAAGGCGATTGGCCCCTATTCGCAGGCGGTGAAAGCCAACGGCTTCGTTTTCACCGCGGGCCAGGTGGCCCTCGATCCGGCCACGGGATCGGTGGTCGGAACGGAGATCAAGGCGCAGACCGAACGCGTGATGGAAAATCTGAAAGGAATTGTGGAAGCGGCCGGGTCTTCGCTGCACAAGGTGGTGAAGACGACCGTCTTCTTGAAGGATATGAATGATTTTGCAGCGATGAACGAAGTGTACGCGCGCTATTTCCCGGCGGCGCCGCCTGCGCGATCGACCGTAGAAGTTTCGCGACTTCCGAAAGATGTACGCGTTGAGATTGAAATCGTCGCGCTTCTTTAGTCGCTGGACGGCTGCGCGTGGAGGATGATACCAACTTCGGCGGAGCTGGCGGCCGGTTTCCACCCACGCGCTGGTCCGCAGTTCTCGCGGCGCGCAGCGATGATCCTGCCGAGCGCACGCGCGCTCTCGATCTTCTCGTCGGCGCTTACTGGAAACCTGTCTACAAATACATTCGCATTCGCTGGAACAAGGCCAGCGAGGAAGCGAAAGATCTGACGCAGGAGTTCTTCACGCGCGTGATCGAGAAAGGATTTCTCGATCGCTACGATCCGGCGAAATCGCGCCTGCGCACCTTCATGCGCGTTTGCGTAGATGGCATGGTCGCGAATGAAGCCAAAGCCGCGAGCCGGCTGAAGCGCGGCGGCGATGCCGTGCATCTTTCGCTCGATTTTGATTCGGCCGAGACGGAGTTGGGCCGCGCCCGGCCGGCGCTGCGCGAAATCGCATCGCCGGATTCGATGGAAGATTTCTTCGAAAAAGAATGGGTGCGCAGCCTCTTCTCGATGGCGGTCGACGCTCTGCGAGCGGAATGTGACCGCCGCGGCAAGCAGCTCCATTTCCGGCTTTTCGAGATCTACGATCTCGACGACAGCGGCGCGAGCCGCGCGAGCTACGACGATCTGGCGCGCGAATTCGGCATCGCGGTAACGGATGTCACCAATCATCTCGCATTCGCGCGCCGCGAGTTCCGCCGTATTGCGCTCGAGAAATTGCGCGAGATGTGCGCGAGCGAGGATGAATTCCGGCGCGAGGCTCGCGCGATACTCGGGGTAGATCCCGGCATGAGCTGGCTCTCCGATGAAGCCGTCGCGCGCCTTCGCGATGCGGCGAATCGAGCCTGATTTGTCGGGCACGCCGTACCGTTTTGCAGGCGCACTCGGCCGCGGCGGGATGGGCGCGGTCTTCCTCGTAGAAGACTCTAGGCTCGGCCGGCGCGTGGCAATGAAGGTGCTCGATCTTCCCGATCGCTCGGGCGATCTCGCGGCGCGGCTTCTGCGCGAAGCGCGTGTCCTCGCGCAGATCGAACATCCAGGAATCGTTCCGGTTCACGATGTGGGCTCGCTCGCCGATGGCCGCGTGTTCTACACGATGAAATATGTTGAAGGGCGCCGCCTTGATGAATGGGCCGGTTCCGCGGCTTCGCTGGCGGAGCGTCTTCGCCTCTTCGAAAAAATCTGTGAGCCTGTCGCGTTCGCGCATTCACGAGGAGTTCTGCATCGCGACTTGAAGCCGCCGAACGTAATGGTCGGTCCCTTCGGTGAGGTGCTCGTGATGGATTGGGGCGTCGCGAAGATTATCGGCGGCACAACCGGAGCTCAAGCAGCGTCTACTCAACACCCGGACGCAGCGGTGCCGCCATCAGCATCCGATTTGAAACCCGGCGCCGGAGAGACAGCTCACGGCTCAGTTCTCGGCACTCCAGGATTCATGGCCCCCGAGCAAGCGCGCGGCGAAGTGGCGCAGCTCGATTCGCGCGCCGACGTCTTTTCTCTCGGCGCGATATTGAAGTTCCTCGCAGCGCCAGCGGCGGGTGAGAAAACACCTCGCCGGCTCGCGGCCATCATCGCCAAGGCCATGGCGCAGGACCCGCAATCCCGCTATGCTTCCGCGCAAGAGCTGGCCTCCGACGTAGCCGGCTATCTCGATGGACTTCCAATCATCGCGTATCCCGAGGGATTCTTCGGTCGCGCGGGCCGCTTGATCGCGCGCAATCGCGCAGCAGTAGTACTGGTGCTGGCCTACCTCGTGATGCGCATCGTCCTGATTTTGTGGCGTCCGCGCTAAAGGAAATCTGCGCCGCGTTGAATAGTAGAGTGAAGGCAAATCGGCCTCGCGCAGCTTCCAGCGAGCCGGCCATCGGAGGAAACTCATGAACAAGATCGTGTTCGGTCTAATTCTCGGCGGCGTGTTAGGAATCTTCGATGGCCTCACCGCATACTTCACTCCCGAAGTCCGCGCGGCGCTCGTCGGAATCGTGATCGGCTCGACGGTAAAAGGCATCATCGCCGGCGTGCTGATCGGCTGGTTCGCGCGCAAAGTGAATTCGCTCGCGCTCGGAATTGCTTTCGGTCTCGGCGTGGGGCTGCTACTAGCCTTCGGAGTCGCCTCAATGCAACCCGGCCCGAACCATTTCTATTTTCAGATCATGCTCCCAGGCGGAATCGTGGGCCTAATCGTCGGCTACGCCACTCAGAGATATCAGTCGGCGTCCGCACCAGCGCATGCCTGAGCAAGTTCCGCGTCGCCAAAACCGTTTCGGATTTAAATCGTCGAAGACAGAACAAAGGAGAAGTACCATGCCCCGAGTGATTCATTTCGAGATCAACGTAGACAATCCCGAGCGCGCCACGAAGTTTTATTCCGACACCTTCGGCTGGAAATTTCAAAAGTGGGGTGGCCCCACCGAATATTGGCTCGTTACCACAGGCGAGGATTCGCAACCAGGGATCAACGGCGGCTTGATGAAGCGCCCGCATCCCGGCGCGAGCACGGTGAACACGATCGGCGTCACTAGCGTGGACGACGCGATCGCCACCGTCACGAAGAACGGCGGCAAAGTGGTGATGCCGAAGACCGCCATTCCCACCATCGGCTGGTTCGCCTATTGCACCGACACGGAAGGCAACACGTTCGGCGTGATGCAATCCTGATCCCAACGCGCGGTGAAGCGCGCAGCAATCTCAGCCGCACTCATGCATCTCTGCGGTGGCCTTTGCCTTTGCGCCTTGACCCTCGCTCGCCGCGGCAGCTATCATGTTTGCATCACTCCGCGGTTGTTTTTCTCCGGCGGGCCTGTAGCTCAGGTGGCTAGAGCGCGCCCCTGATAAGGGCGAGGTCGGTTGTTCAAGTCAACCCAGGCCCATTAACCCCAGAAGCTGGAAGCTTGAGGCTCGATGCTGGAAGACGAGCCCTCTCGAGAGTGCCTATGCGAAATATTGTGGTCATCGTGGCGGGAATTCTCATGGTGCTTGCGAGCCTCGCTCATGGACTCCTTGGCTGGCCGGCTGTGCGAGCCGAACTCGTGAATGAGCACGCGAACCCGGAATTGATCAACGGCTTGGCCGCGGGCTGGTTGTGGGGCAGCGCGTGCATGCTAACGTTCGGAGCGATTGTGACCATTTCGGGCGTTCAAATGCGCCGAGGCAGTAATTCAGGGACGCTCGCAGTACGCGCCATCGCGGTCTGCTTTCTGGTATTCGGGGTGCTCGCGTTTGTCCTCGAGGGCTTCGCGCCGCATTTCCTCATTTTCGTCGTGCTCGGTTTTCTCGCCGCCGCTTCGTTTTTGAGCCCGAGCCGGGCGAGGGTGAGTTCGTAGCGCCGCCTGGTGGAAATCCGGTATCGAAGAGGATGGCCTGTATCTAGTCTTCTGAGTTTCCGTAAACGTCTTCAAGCTCGATCCCACTCTGCTCGAAGCGATCATTTGCTTCCAGCGCTAAGTCGGTCCGTCAGCTTTCTGGGTTCTCGATGCTATCGTGCCGCTCGTTGAGAATGTCGCTACGGATTTTTTCGATCAGTTCCGACGTCACAGGTTCGCCGCTGCGGAACACCCACACTCCACGCTTCTTCCGCACTCGAGCTTGGCGACCCAGCGGGCGGAGCTTGATTTCTCCGCCGAGAATCGTCATTTCGAGAACATCCCCCAAAGCGATTCGCAATGCGTCACGGATCTGTTTGGGGATGACGATTCGGCCGGCCTTGTCGATGGTGATTTTTGGTTTCATCTTAGAATTCATCATGCCATTTCGCGTATGGCCAATGATAATCGGTTTAATTCTAGAAAGGGGGACGAGCTTGAACCTTACGCGTTGGATGCGGGCTTGGCGGAACGGGCTTTTTGGCTCAGTTCCCAGAAATCATTTTGATCGATGAACTCTACGCCAATTTGCCGCCGGCCATCGCCATCATAGCGGCAATAGACCACGCGCGCCCGCGCGCGATCTCCGGGGCCTTTGCGGCAAAGGACCAGCGTGCTGCCGGGCTCAACCAGATGCCGGCAAACCATTCCCGGCTCCGTGCTCGCTCACCGTCGAAGTCCAGGTCTCTTCTTCCCAACTCTTGCCGGGATCTTCCCGCCGCAACCAGATCGGCAGCGCAGCCGGCACGCGCGGGCTTCGACGCAAACTCTGGCTCAGATGCGACGCTCGCAGCACAAGATCGAGAAGCCGCGTCCGCGTGCGTTTGTCAACGCTCCGGTCATCCTGCGCGAGCCTCTGGGCCTGCGAGGTGCAATCGGCGATGAATTCTTTCCAGGATTGCAGTTCTTCTCCGGCGATGGGATGTTGCTTCAGCCGCGCTGCACGGGCGTCGAGTTCGCGCACCGTGGCCGTCAGAAAATGCTCGATGCACACGTCACGAGCGTCAAATCTCGCGGCCCCCGCGCCTTCGCACGCGTCAACGCTGCAGCGCGTGGTTTGCGCCGGTGCTTCCACTTCACGGGCTATAGTTTGTTCTTCCATGGCCTCAGGGATCGCGCCTCCGATCGCCCGGTGAATCCCAAATCCTTACGAAGCTTTTCCCATTCCTCGCGCCAATTCCGAAATCGCGTTGCCGACGCTCTCGAGCCGCTTGCGGCTGTCCTGCACCAGCTTTTCCGCGAACTGCTGCGAAGTCTCCGCCGCGCGAATTCTCAATTCCTCGAGGGCCCACTCCGAGACTGGAGCCAGCGCATCCTGAAGCTTCGCGCGCGCCTCGGTCTCATGTTTCTGCGACGCCTCTCCGAGATTTTCGAGCGCCGAATTTACGGCCGCGATTCCCGCGCGCTCGAGCTCCTGCCGCGCCGCATCAATGCGCTGCTGCACGATGGTCTCGAATTCAACTTCGAATCGCTTGCGCGATTCCTCCATGTGCGCGGTGGAAATCTGCAGCGATTGCTCCACGATCTTCTTCGCTTCTTCCTTGCCCTTGTTCAATTCGCTCGCGGCTCGCTGCGCCTGGTCGAGGAAGGGCACCAACTGTTCCTTCAATCGCGCGACGATCCGGTCCATTCCTTCGCGCAAGGTGGATTCGGTCGCACTGTGCAAGCGCTCGATAGCGCTCGAAGATGTGCTTTCGACCACTTGGTCCAGGTCGCGGCGTCGTGCTTCAATCCGTTCGGTCGCTTTCTGAACGTCGGCCTCAATCCGCTTCATCCATTGCGCATGCAGCGCCCGCGCGCTCTCCACGCTCGCATGCTTCATCTGCTCGACGGACTGCTTGATCCACACTTCACTTTCGATGGCAGCAGCAGCGGCGATAGCACGCCGCGCTTCGTCCTGCAGCATCGTGCGCGCTTCCGCCAGATGTCGGCGCCGCTTTTTCCTGAATGGCAGCGGCAGCTGCATCCGAGAGTGTTCTCTCCATCTGTTGCTGGAAATCCGCCATCAACTGGCTGATCGGGCGCGAGGACGTCGGAAACGACATCGCCGCTTGAACTTCGCGTTGCGACTCGCGCTGCGTCGACGCATGGATTCGCAGTTCCTCTGCCGCAGTTAACGCTGCAACCTCCGGCCGGGGCACCGCGAATGGCTTCGACTTGCTCGACTCCAACTCCGCGGCCTTTTTTGCGTCGAACGGAAACCAATCGCTCGGCGCCTTCTTAATGCCCCAAACATTTCCCGGCACGTCGAATTCAATCGCCGTCTGGAAGAGCGCTCCGGGATAGGGCGGCCGCTTCGACCATTTCACCCGCCCGCGCGTAGTCGTTGTGGACGCGCCAGATTTGCCGCTGTTCAACTCCAGGATGACGACGGAATTGTCCACCACCTCATATTTCGATTCGTACTTGCACCCATGGCAACTGACGCTCGAGGTCGACACGCCCTCGCAATAAGGGCCGCGTTCAACGTCCACGCCCCTCACCGTGACGGGAATGATTTCTTCAAGCCGGGTGCTGCGTCGTGCTGGACGCGCTGGAGTGCTTGCTGCTGAGCTTTGGCCCACGGGTTCCCTCGGATATTGGTGGTCCCCACAGCTTACCGCCAGCCGTTTTCAACGCGAGCCGGTGAATTCCCGAGGTTTTGTCAAAAAGTTACTACATGCCGGTTTGAACCTATCCCGCCATCACTCCTGTTCCAAAACTGTTCATTCTCTGGATAACAGCCACGAATTTCGCGTTGACGCGGTTCATTCCAGCACTCACGATAGCTTCGGTCCCTGTAGATATGTTGCTTCGAGCGGCCGCTTTGCGGCTACGGGGAACACTCTTCGTCGTTCGGCCTTGCAGCGCGTGCAGTAAATCCGGGAGTGGAGGTTTTCGATGGTCAGGAAATTCTCGGTCGCCTTGCTTGGGATAGCAAGCATAGCGGTGTTCTCGGTGCTTGGGATCAGAACCACGGCGAAGGCCTGGCGCTGCGCAATGGCAATCGCGCAGCCTGATCACCGACGCGCATCGATGAATCCAAGCGCGTCACGCTTCGCGGCAACACGCGCCCCGAAGCCATCGCGCGCAACGACCGCGGCCGCGTTTGGCCGGGCTTCAAGCTCGAGCACATGCTCTTGCAGCTCAAGCGCCCGCTCGAGGCCGAGCAATCGCTCGATGAATACATCGAAGGCCTGACCGACAAGACCTCGCCGAATTACCACAAGTGGCTGACCGCGACGCAGCTCGGAGATCAATACGGCGTCTCCGATGCCGACATCGAGTCCATCACCCATTGGCTCGAATCGCACGGCATCACGGTGAATTACGTCTACCCGAACCACATGGTCATCGACATTTCGGGCACCGCAGCTCAACTTCGCGAAGCGCTGCGCGTCGAAATTCATTTCCTGGATGTAAATGGCGAAACGCACTTTGCCAACGTGAATGATCCGCAGATTCCCGCAGCGTTAGCTCCGGCCATCACCGGAATCGTATCCATCCACGATTTCAAGCCGCACACGATGTTGAAGCCGCGCACAGAATTTACCTTCGCGAACGCGAACTGCGGCGGCACTTGCTTCGCCGTCACGCCCGCAGGACTTGGCGGTTATTTACAATTTGAATCCGCTATTCAGCCAGGGCCTCTCGGGCCAGGGCCAGACGATCGTCGTCATCGAAGACACAAACGTATTTTCGGCCGCCGACTGGACCACGTTCCGCTCCACTTTCGGCCTCTCCGGCTACGCGTTCGGGAAGCTTCTCGCAGAGTCCAGCCGAATTCCGGCAGGCAACTGCACCAATCCGGGCGTCAATGGCGACGACGGTGAAGCCATTCTCGACGCGGAATATGCCAGCGCCGCCGCGCCCAATGCTGCGATCGAGTTGGCGTCTTGCAAGGACACGACGACATTCGGCGGCTTGATCGCTTTGCAAAATCTCCTGAACGCCGGTAGCCCTCCCTCGATCGTCAGCATCAGTTACGGCTTCTGCGAAGCAGAGAACGGCGCAGCCGCGAACGCCGCCTATAACTCGGCCTATCAACAGGCCGCCACGGCAGGCGTTTCGGTCTTCGTCTCCTCGGGCGACGAAAGCGCCGCCAGTTGCGATGCAAACGCCGCATCGGCAACGCACGGCATCGGCGTCAGCGGCTTCGCCTCCACGCCCTTCAATGTCTCGGTCGGCGGCACAGATTTCATCGACACGTTCAATAATCAAACCTCCACCTACTGGAGCGCCACAAACAGCTCCGCCTTCGAATCCGCCGTCGGCTACATCCCGGAAATTCCCTGGAACGATTCCTGCGCCAGCGCCCTCATCGCCACTTTCGTGACTGGCTCGGGCACGACCACAGGCACCGGCGGATTCTGCAACAACGCTGGCGCAGGAGGCACCGGTCTGCGCACCACCGCCTCGGGCAGCGGCGGCCCCAGCGGTTGCGCCACTGGCGCCGATCGTCACCTCCGGCGTCATCGGCGGCACCTGCGCCGGATACGTCGAAGCCCGTATGGCAATCAGGCCTCTTCGGCAATCCCAATGACGGCGTTCGCGATCTTCCCGATGTCTCTCTATTTTCAGCCAACGGCATCTGGGGCCATTTCTTCGTTTTCTGTTACTCCGACACCGGGCAAGGCGGCGTCGCGTGCACCGGTTCGCCCAGTGGCTGGAGCGCCGCCGGCGGCACTTCTTTCGCCTCGCCGATCATGGCGGCGATTCAATCGCTCGTAAATCAACGCGTCGGCAGCACCACCGGCAATCCCAATCCCACCTACTACGCGATTGCCAAGACCGAATTCGGCGCCGGCGGCAACGCGCAATGCAATTCGAGCGCGCAGCAACTCTCCCGGCGCGGCACGGCCTCCACCTGCATTTTCTACGACGTCACGCAGGGCGACATCGACGTGAATTGCGTGGCGCTGGCAGGCACTCTGCACAATTGCAATCGTCCGAGCGGAGCCGACGGAGCTCTCTCCACCGGCACGATAACTACTCTTTCGCTCACCGCCGGCGGCGCAGGCTATACCAGCGTGCCCGCTTGCACCATCGCCGCCCCGAATAACTCGACCACCGCCTACAACGGCGGCACAGCCGCAACTCAAGCGACGTGCACTGCAACCATCAACGGCGCCACCCACGTCGTGAACTCGGTAACTCTCAACAACGCCGGCAACGGCTACGCCACAAATTCCGTTTGCACTCTCAGCGGTGGCGGCGGAGCCGGCGCCAAGTGCGTCGCATCCGCCGTGGGCAACGCAACATACCAGGCCGCATTTCCAGCCACATCGGGCTGGGACTTTGCCACAGGCATCGGCACCGTCAACGCTTACAACCTTGTCTTCGCTTCGAATTGGTAAGGCGAAGCCAATGAGCCTTTTCTTTGTAGGGGAGGGCCGTCCTGCGTTGCGGGACTCCCGCGAGCGGCGCCTTCCAGCCGCTCCCCACGCGTCCGCGCGCGATGCGGATAAGTTGGCCGGAGTTTCGACTCTGGCCGGAATGGGCGGGACGTCACGCGAAGTGCGGCGGCGCGTAACTCAGTACTTGATCGAATTTTGCTTGGGGGCTAGGCGATGAAGAAACTAGGGAATTCACTCATGCGGCTTCTTCCACGACTCACGATTATCTTGCTCGCGCTCTGCTGCACGCAGCTCACCTCCGGCCAGCAATCCTCCGCCGTCAGAATGGGCGCGCCCGATGACTGGACGCATCATCGCCTGATCTTTTCGAATCCCGGCACCGCCGAAGCCGCCATGCAGCGCGGCGACTATTTCCATTGGCTTAAAGTGGTCAACGATCCGCGATTCATCCTCCAGCAAGCCAAGCGCAGCGCCGCCGCTCGATCCGGCATGAATCTCGCGAAGCTGTTCCCCGCGCCGCCGGCCAATATCGCCACGCCGGAGCCAGAAGCACTCGAGAATGTCGCACCGCTCTCCGAGGAAAATCTTCCACGCGGTCTTTCCAAGGCTCCCGCGACCTCGCCGCGTCCCGGACTCATCGGTTTCGGAGGCGGATCGCCCCGCCCCAGCCCGCAGCCGCGCAAGGGAGGCCGTGCGATGCACACCGACTGGAGCATGAACATGGGCAACAACGCCACCTCCGGCCTCGGCGTGTTTCCCGCCAAATTTTCCTTCGATGTCAACTCGGCGAATTGCAGCAGCGCTCCGTCGCCCGATTTCGTCGTTTACAACACCAGCGTCGCCGGCTCAGCATCGCAAGCCAGCATCGTCGCCTACGACAATCTCTACTCCGGCTGCACCGGAACCGTGCCCTCCACCTATTGGGGCTACAACACCGGCGGCACAATCATCCACGTCAGTAGTCCTATCGTTCGACGGCTCGCAAGTAGCCTTCGCGCAATCCAGCGGCGCAGGCGCCGCCAGCCTCGTCCTGCTGAAATGGAAAGCGAACAACGGCACCGCCGGCGCGCCTGTAACTCCCACGGCTCAAACCGCCGCAAACTATCGCGCCTGCTCCGCGCCTTGCTCTCTCACCATCGCCTTCAATGGCGGCGCAAACGACTCCGGCTCGTCAGTCTTCGTCGACTACAGCTCAGACTCGATCTATGTCGGCGACGACTCCGGAAAGCTCCACAAATTCACCGGCGTCTTCACCGGGACGCCCGCCGAAGCCATCGGCAGCGGCTGGCCCGTCACAGTCAGCACATCGCCGCTCGCTGAGCCCGTCTTCGACTCGACCTCCGGTAAAATTTTCGTCGGTGATTTCCTGGCCAACGGCCGCTCGAATTGCGCCTCCGCGACGTACATCCCTGCGGCTTCTTCTATTCCGTAAACGCCTCCTCCGCCGCCATCGTGAAATCGGCG
The DNA here is from genome assembly GCA_963841235.1 of uncultured Acidobacteriota bacterium. Taxonomy (GTDB): domain Bacteria; phylum Acidobacteriota; class Terriglobia; order Acidiferrales; family UBA7541; genus Palsa-147. The sequence continues at coordinate 64,788 of CAWJBU010000015.1, forward strand.
CATCTCGATTTCACTTTCGGAATCAACGACGCTCCGCTCGTGGATTCCAACGCGCAGATGATCTACACCTTCGCTGGCGCCGATAGCCACTCCTCCTCCAGCTCAAATCCCTGCGGCGCGCCGCATTTCTCTTCCTGCGCCGGAGTCTTCCAGCTACCCACCAGCTTCACCGCAGGCAGCAGCGGCACCGAAACCACGGTCGGCCCCGGCTTCGAATTTCTGATGTCCGGCATGGTCGACAATACCTACTTCAATTCCGCCAACGCCGCGAGTCCCTCCGGACATCTCTATGTCGTGGGCAACACCGGCGCGGGCAACAACACGCCTCTATCAGGTTTCCATCACCAACAACGTCATGAGCGCCTCCGCGACCACTGGCCCCGCCATCAGCTCCAATTTCACTAATGGCTTTTTCGCTGCCGGTCTTCAAGTGACCGAAAGCTTCACCGGCACAAACGATTTCATCTTCGTCAGCGTCCTGACCTTCGGCGGACCTGCCGGGTGCGGCACAGCCAGCCTGGCCAACGGCTGCGTCATGGGCTTCAACGTCACCAGCGGCACAATCAATGGCAGCACCGCCACCACCGGCGCCACCGCCGAAGCCGGCGGCACCAGCGGCATCGTCATCGATAACGTCGCTTCCGTTCCCGCCGGCGCCTCCAACATTTACTATTCCCCGCTCTCGAACCAAACTTGCCCCACCTCCGGCGGCACCGGCGGCTGCGCCATCCAAATTTCCCAAGCCACGCCGTAAAATTCCAGCAACACCGGGCCCGCAAGCAAGTCGGAGCTTAGAGATTCCGTGCGAACGCAGACGTTTTGTCACGTCACGACGTCACTGGTTGTGGAAGAAAGCCTAATTGCTGTCATCCCGAACCCCCTTTAGAGGTGAGGGATCTGCTTTGGATTTTGCTTTTTTTGCATTCGTAGGGGCGCCGGAACTCCGCCGCGAATCGCTCCTTCCGCACTAACGCCCGCGCCTTTCCAGCCGATATTTCCGAGCATGAGTGGAACTGCGCTCGAACTCGCTCGCCCGGATATCTGGCGCACCGTTCTCGAACAACTCCCCACGGGTGTCTATCTCCTCGACAGCGACCAAAAAATCGTCTTCTGGAACGCCGGCGCCGAGCGCATCACCGGCCTCCTCCGCCAGGACGTCGTCGGACGCTGCACCCGCGACCAGTTAGTCTCCCGCGGCGGAAACGGCACAGCCACCGAACTGCCCGAAGATTCCCCCGTCCTCTCCGCTCTGCGCGACGGCCACTGCAGCGAATCTGAAGTTTTTCTCCATCACAAAGATGGCTATCGTGTTCCGGTTTCGCTGCGCACCTTCGCCGTCCGCGATGCCAGCGGCCACGTCATCGGCGCCGCAGAATCCTTCGAAGAAAGCATCGCCTCATCGGAATGGGACCGCCGCCAGAGCAAACTCGAGTCTTACGGTTGCCTGCATGTCGCGACCGGCGTCTTGTCCCGCGAATTCACCGAATCCCACGTGCGCGAAAGCCTCACCACTTTCTACACTCACCCCGTTCCCTTCGCCGTCTTCTGCATCCAGGCCGATAATTTGGAGCAGGTTCGCGGCAAATATGGTCCCCGCGCCGCCCACGATATCCTGCGCGTAGTCGGCCAGACCCTCGAGCACAGTCTGCGGCCGAATGATTTTGTCGGGTATTGGGAGGAAGACGAATTTCTCGCCCTGGTGGCGGAATGTAGCCGCCCGGAGATCGAAAAGGTCGCCGAGCGGTTGAAGCGGATGGTCTCCTACTCGGAGATCAAATGGTGGGGCGATGCTATCCGCATCAGCGTGTCCCTCGGTGGAACAACGGTGTGCCCCGGCGACACGCTCGAATTACTCTTGCAACGCGCCCACCAGGCCATGAGCACCAGCATCAATGCCGGTGGTGATCGTCTGACCATACTCGAAGTCTAGGAAACACCCGAAGTCGAGGGAGCGTCGCTTCTCATGTTCGTGATCATCGGCATAGTCGTCGTCTTCGGCGCCATCGTCGCCGGTTATCTGATGGAGCACGGCAACATTACCGTCTTGCTCCAGCCCGCCGAACTCCTCATTATCGGCGGCGCCGCCGCGGGAACTCTGCTGATTGCCAATCCTCTGCACATCCTGAAAAAAATTACCGCAGGCATCACCGGCGTTTTCGGCGCATCGCGCTTCGATAAGCAGAAATATCTCGACACGCTCAAGATGATGTACGAGCTTTTCGGCCGCGCCCGCCGCGATGGATTGATGGCCCTGGAATCCGATAGCGACGATCCGGCGAAGAGCGTCATTTTTTTCAAGTATCCCGCGTTTCTCAAGGATCATCACGCCCTCGAATTCGACTGCGATACGCTGCGCATGTTAGCCAGCGGCAGCGTTGAGCCCTTTGACGCCGATCAAATGATGGAAGCCGATATGGACGCTCATCATCACGATTTGAGCCAGCCCATCTCCGCCCTCGCCACCACTGCCGATGCGCTTCCCGGTCTGGGCATCGTCGCCGCCGTTCTCGGCGTCGTCATCACTATGGGCGCCCTCGGCGGCCCGCCCGAGGAGATCGGTAAAAAAGTCGCCGCCGCTCTCGTCGGTACTTTTCTCGGCATTCTCCTCTGCTACGGGTTCGTGGGTCCGCTCGCCTCCAACATGTTGAAGGCCTCCGAAGACGAGCATGCCTACTATCACCTCCTGCGCGTCGCCATCATCTCCTTCATGAAAGGCGCCGCTCCTTCCATCGCCTTCGAGGTCGGGAGGAGGTCCATCCCGGGCCACGTTCGCCCTTCGTTCGAGGAAGCTGAGCGCTACTGCAAAGGCAGGACCGCAGCGCCCCAGGCCATCGCCGCGGAAGAGGCCGCTCCCGAGGAAGTTTCAACTTCGTAGCGCCCCGAGGCGCCACGCATGCCGCCACCGCGACCCATCATCATCATCAAGAAAAAAGTCAGCCACGGCGGCCAGCACGGCGGCGCATGGAAAGTTCTATAAAGGGAGAAGTCAAGAAAAAACACTTCTCCGACGGCTGGAATTTTTCTTGCTTCGCAGCCCACTTGATCGAGCGAGATCTGTTCTGACCTACCGCGCCATGTGCTCGGTTGCGGGGCCATGCGACCCCGTGGTTTGGGTTTTCTCTACCAGCGGTTTTCATCGCTTCTTCGCGACGAAGCCTGTCAGTTCCGAAACCAACAAAGCAGAAGGGTGGTCAAATTTGGCGACCATAGTTCTATTTGGGACTCGTGGCCCATAGCTTTTTCTGGTTATCCGAGAGGGCCTAGGGTCGCCTGAGAGACTGGGTGCCCGAGGCACGCAGCGCCTAACTAACCAGCTGAGACTCGCTCTCGAACCAGAGTGTCTCGAGAACCCCACGGCCACCGCCAGAGAAATCCCCAGAGATGGAGCGGACTCGGTCAGAGACACTCAAGCTGTTTGTGGTTTCAGATGTTGGGCGTCGAAGCACGCTCCTCTCTTCCACACGATCAACACGATGGTGGCAATCTTCCTGGCCAAGGTTAGACGCGCCATCTCCGGCCGGATGCCCTTGGTCAGCAAAGCGGTGTAGAACTCTTGAAACGGACCGGGTTTGCTCGAGGCCACGATCGCCGCGCCCTTAAACAGATTCTTCAGATCGTGATTGCAGTTGCGGTTCAGTCCGCGAATGGAGATCTGTTTCTTCGCTCGTTCGAGCTGCCCGTCGACACTCCGGTGATCGGCGCTGCTTTGTGTCTCGATGCCAAATCCGCTGTAGGTCCACAGCTGCCGCTTGGTGCGGAAACGATGCGGGGTCTGCAGAATGCCAAGCAGCACGGCCGCCCGGATCGGGCCGATCGAAGGAATCTGGCAGAGCCGTTTCCAGGCCTGGTGTTTCTTGCCCTCCGCCAGCAACTCCCGCCGCACTTCCTGACGCACCGTCCGCAGCGCATCGAGTTGTTGGTAGTAAAACTCGGCCCGCCGGCGCACTCCCGGTTCGCTGATCTTCCCGAGCCACTCGGCACGATGGCGCGGTGCATAGACCTGCTTGCCGGTACAAGGAATGGCCCAACTGCGATAGATGGCCTTCACCCGCGTCATGACCCGTCCGAGATCTTTGGTGATGGTCAGATAACTGCGCACCAGTTCCTTCAGGCTTCGTAGGCCGTGTTCACCGTGATAGACCGGGCTGAGATGATTCAGGCGCAGCAGCTCGGCCAACCGGCGCGCGTCGATCTTGTCACTCTGGTTGCCTTCCCTCATGGAGGCATTCTTTCGCGGATCGCACACCACCAATTTCGTGACGTGCGGTTTCAACAGGTCGTACAACCAGGCGGCCGAGGTTCCTTCTTCAAACGTGACCTGCAAGTCTCCGCGCAGCCCATCGATAAACTGCAGAATCATGCTGGCTTTCGTCTCGATCACGCATTCCATCACGATCTTTCCGGCACCATTCCTCACCGCAATCGAAATGCTTTCCTTGTGCACATCCATCCCGATATACTTTTTGCTATCCATTGAGGGCGTTCCTTTCTGTAGGGATTGAGGCAAGCACCCAAACCCTACTCCAAAAGGGGCGCCCTTTTATATTGCGTCGCCTACGCCGATTTTGTCACCGCCATGATGGCTCTCTTCATTGTTCTCTGGCTCCTGAACCAGAGCCCCAAAATTCAAGCAGCCGTCGGCGGCTATTTCCGTGATCCCAACGGCACCGCCAGCAAGCCCGCCAGCGACAAGCCCGGCGTTTCCGATCGCTTCGTCCTGGCTCCTGAGGCCATGGAGAGGTTGAAGCAAGGCCTCGAGAAATCGCTTAAAAGCATGCCCAATTTCGACAAGCTGAAAGATCACATTGAGATGACCGTAACGTCCGAAGGCCTGCGCATCGACCTCCTCGAATCCTCAAACGGCACGTTCTTCGATAGCGGCAGTCCGAGGCTGAACGCCGACGGACAAGACATGCTGATCAAGCTCGCGCAGGAACTCGGCAATCTTCCCAACGCAATTTGCATCGAAGGCCACACCGACGCCAAGCCCTACGGCGGCGGCAGCGCGTACACAAACTGGGAGCTCTCCGCTGATCGCGCGAATTCCGCCCGCCGCGTGATGCAGGCCAACGGTCTGCGCGCCGATCATATTTCCCAAGTCCGCGGATTCGCCGATCAAATGCTCCGCCGCCCGCAAGCTCCCCTGGACCCTGCCAATCGCCGCATCTCCGTAATTGTGCAGTACGTAACGCCAGCGAAACCCGACACTCCCAGCATCATGGCGCCGGCCGCGAATCCTCCACCAACGGTGACAAAACCGAAATCACTGTAAGTCCGCCATTTCTTTTCACTTCGTCATCGCGCCCCACCTTCCTTCTCGCGCAGTTTTGCTTTTTGTTTTTCCGTATGTTCGCGTTTGGTTTTATTTGGGAATTGATCGCTCGTACTACGCCGTACTCCCCCGCGGGGACAACGCCAACGCACTGGTCTCAATTTACACTTCAGTACAGTAGTTTACAAAATGTCATAGGCATAGCGTAGCGAGCGAACGGAAAGCCGCGTCACGCAACAACCGGGAGCGACGCGCTCACTTGGGGCCGCCTCTCCGGCCGCGTGTTCACGGCTCTTCGGTCGATCGCTTCGCGGTCGCGCATGAAAAATGACGGGCCTGCCCACCGCAGGCCACGGCATGCAGGCTTTCCGGCAACATGACAATTTGATTTTTCTCCAGCATCGGGTCCGGGAAGACTAGGGGAGACAGCGATGAAGCAGAGAATCGAGATCGTCGTACTAAAGAAGTTGCCCGTTCTATTTTTCGTGCTCGCGATTAGCGTTGCCACTGCGGGAGCTTTGAATCAACAATCGGATTCTGACCCGCTCGACCCGGGCCCTCGCGCCGGCTCCCTCGGAGCGGGGAATCCTATTCAAAACCTGACTAGCCAGCAGAGCACTTTTTTTACTTACGGCCAGGGGCAGTTCACCGAACTTGAAGACGTTGTGCTCGATGGACCGGGAGACGGCGGCCTCGGACCCACGTTCAACAGCAATTCCTGCGGCTCGTGCCATTCTCAACCTGCAATCGGTGGCACTTCCCCGAGCGTCAACGCCTATCCCTACGTCGGGCCGAATCCCCAGTTCACCGTAGGCCAGTACATGGGCGGCCAGAACTCGATTCCCTTCTTTGTCACTCCGGATGGTCCGGTGCGCGAGGCGCGCTTCAAATCCGACGGCGGCGTTCATGGCCTCTACACGATTGCCGGTCGGACCGACGCGCCGACTTGCCCTACCGGCGCTATGACGCAGCCCGATTTTTCGGCGGAAGCTGCCAACAACAACCTCAGTTTCCGCATCCCCACTCCGGTCTTTGGCGCGGGAATGATCGAGAACATCGACGAGAACACCATCCTCGCCAACCTCGCCGCTTCCGCAAGCCAACAGTTGGGAATCGAAGGCGTTCCCAATCGCAGCGGCAACGACGGCTCCATCACCCGATTCGGCTGGAAGGCTCAAAATAAGTCTCTGCTCCTCTTCGCTGGCGAGGCCTACAACGTCGAGATGGGCGTAACCAACGAGCTCTTCACCAACGAGCGCGGCTATCCGCCGCATCCCACTCCGGCCGGTTGCCTCATCAATCCCACGCCGGAAGACCGCACGGTATTCGAGTCCACGGACCCGACAGCAACGCCCTCGGACGTGAATGCGTTCGCCAACTTCATGCGCTTCTTGGACCAGCCGATTCCCGCATGCACCGGATCAGGATGCTCGCCTCAAATTCAGAAGGGCACCGCGATCTTCAGCGCCATCGGCTGCGCGAACTGCCACACGCCTTCAATGACCACGGCGACATCGGAGATGGCCACGGGCCTCTCGCAAGTGCAGGCCAATCTCTTCTCCGATTTAGCGCTTCATCACATGGGCAAAAAACTCGCGGACGGCATATCCCAGGGAAATGCCGGCCCGGATCAGTTCCGCACCGCTCCGTTATGGGGCGTGGGACAGCGAGTTTTCTTCCTGCACGATGGACGCACTTCGGACCTTGTGCAAGCTATCCGGCAACATAAAAGCCAAGGCAGCGAGGCCAATCAGGTCATCGAGAACTTCGAAAACTTGTCGCATCAACACAAGCAAGACTTGATCCTCTTCCTCCGCTCGCTCTGATTGCGCGCGGGAGACATCTTCTCTCCTCAGGGCCTCAAGGCTCCAGTTCGAAAGTGTTCGGCGTCTCACGCCGCACTCCTCGACTGGAGCCTTGGCGTTTCTGCCGGTCTGCACGCGCAGCAACGGCTCCTGTTAATCTGATCGCTGCGATTTCTGCCGCACCCTGCGCCCACAGTATCCAGAATCTTGCGCACGATTTTGATTTCCATATTTATTCATCCCAGCGGAGCGCTCCCCCAAGAGGGTAGCTCAAGTTCCTGAACTTAATCGGCACTCCGGTACAGTAGTATCCAAATTCCCATAGGCATACTTTACGCAGCGAATAGAAGGTCGCGTCACGCAGATTTCGGGAACGACGCGCTCACTTGGGCCCGCCTCTCCCTGCCGCGTGTTTGCGGCTCTTCGACGCGCTTGCCTGCCCATCCCAGGCTCCCGCGCGCAGCCAGCATTCCGGTAACAGTACAATTTGATTTTCTCCAGGTCCCAGCCCGGGGAGACTCGGGGAGACATTCATGAAGCAGCGTTTCGAGTTGTTCGTCACCAAGCGGCTTTCATTGTTGTTCTTCGTTCTGGCCATTTCCATCGCAACCGCCGGGGAGAACCCTCAGAACTCTTCGGCCGCCGACAGCCTCGACCCTGGCCCTCGCAGCGGACCTCCCGCGGCGGGCGGACCTCGCGACGGGCTTTCCAACGATTACATGCAGATGTACACAGCTTCCAGAGCGGTGTTCCAGGAAGTTGACTCGGTATCCGGCGGCATCGCCGGTGAGCCGGGCAAGGGCCTCGGTCCAGGCTTCAACTCGAATAGCTGCGCCTCGTGCCACGCCCAGCCCGATGTCGGCGGCTCGAGCCCGGCTGTGAATCCCCAGTTCTCGCTCGCCAGCCTCGACATGGCCTCGAACCAGCTTCCTGAATTCATCCTGGTCAACGGCCCGGTCCGCGAAGCGCGCTTCGTTCAAAACCCAGATGGCACTCCCGACGGCGGTGTCCACGACCTCTTCACCATCGCCGGTCGAACAGATGCCCCCGGTTGCGTCGATCCTCAGCCGGATTTCGCTACCGCCCTCGCGCAGAACAACGTCATCTTCCGAATCCCCACGCCCGTCTTTGGTGCCGGTCTGGTCGAGGAAATTTCCGATACTTCCATCCTTAACAACGCCGGGGCCAATGCCCACGCAAAATCTCAACTGGGCATCTCGGGCCGTCCCAATCGTTCGGGCAACGACGGTTCCATCACCCGCTTCGGCTGGAAGGCGCAGAATAAATCCCTGCTGATCTTCTCGGGCGAAGCCTACAACGTCGAGCAGGGCGTCACCAACGAAGCCTTTCCGAACGAGCGCGACCTCACGCCGAGCTGCCAGTTCGGGCCCAAGGCGGAAGACGACACCAATTTGGCCACCGACTCGAGCACGTTCGCGCCGTCCGCCTACTCTTCCGACGTCGTGAACTTCGCCATGTTCGCGCGGCTTACGGCTCCGCCCACTCCCGCGCCGCAAACCGCGCAAACTCAGGCGGGCGCCCAGATCTTCAACAACATCGGCTGCGCGCTCTGCCATACGCCGTCGATCAACACCGGCACAACTTCATACATCACCCAACAATCCAACGCGCAGGTCAATGCTTTCTCAGATTTCCTCCTTCACAATATGGGCTCCGGACTGGCTGACCATGTCTCTCAAGGCGCGGCCACCGGAAATGAATTCCGGACAGCTCCGTTGTGGGGTCTGGGACAGCGCCTGTTCTTCCTGCACGACGGCCGCACCTCCAACCTCGTCGAAGCGATCAAGGCCCATCAAGGTCACAACAGCGAGGCCAACCAGGTCATCAACAACTTCCAGGGCTTGTCCCACACCGACAAGCAAAACCTGCTGCTGTTCCTGCGTTCGCTCTAAGCGCGCACCCCGAAGTAGCGGAGGGTCTTTCAGTCGGCCGGCATTCCGGCGGAAGACCCTCCCGCCTATCGGGCGTATGGCGCCGCTTCTCTAACGACCGTTTCCGCTCGACGCCGCTGTTGCTCGCCGCCACTCCAATTGCGTACCTCTCTCGTTTTGCAACTCCCGTGAATGGTTGCGCGTCTTACATACAGGAGGAATTCTAATTGGAGGCTCATATGCGAAACTTCATACGGTTAACAAAATTTATTCTTGGACCTTTATTTATTCTTCTGGGAGCGTTCTCGCTCCCGGCGCAGCAGCAAAATCCTTCGGCGACGGTTCCGGTTCGCGCCGTCGTCACGGTGATCGGAAAGAATTTCACCGATCCGCCGAAAGTCACGCGCGACGACGTGCAGGTGTACGACGGCAAAGAGCGCCTCACCGTCTCCGAATGGACGCCCGCGCAAGGCGAGCGCGGCGCTCTCGATTTCGCCGTGGTCATTGACGAAGAGAGCAGCAGCGATCTCGATTTGCAGCTCAACGACATCCGCGATTTCATCAAGGAGATGCCCTCCTCCGCTCGCGTGGCCGTTTTTTACGCCGCCAACGGGACGGTGAAGATCGCGCAAGACTTCACCACCGACCATGAAGCCGCCGCCAAGTCCGTGCGCATGCCGATGGGCGCGGTGGGCGCCTACGCCAGCGACTATCTTTCCGTCATCGACCTGATGAAGCGCTGGCCTGCCAGCGGCGCGCGCCGCGAAATGCTGCTCGTTGCCGACGGCATTGACCGCTTCCGCGGCGATATTCCGGAAAGCCCAGATCTCGATACCGCCATCGAGCACGCACAAAAGTCGGGCTTCATCATCCACACGATCTACGCCCGCGGCGTCGGCCGCGCCGGACGCAACTTCTTCCGCGTCAGCCTGGGCCAGGGCAATCTTTCGAAGATCGCGGACCAGACCGGCGGCGAATCCTTCTTCCAGGGCACGCAAACGCCGATCGCCTATGCGCCGTTCCTGAAGCAACTCACCTTCGTGCTCAACAATCAGTACCTCGTCACCGCGCTCGACAAGCCGGCCAAGAAAGCCAGCTTGAAGCGCATCCGCGTCCGCACCGAAATTAGCGGCGTGGAAATCTCCGCTCCCGAAGACTGGTACATCCCGTCGGTAGCCGGGGTAGAATAAGTCAGCGCAAATTGACTGCGGGAAAAGGCATCCCGGCCATGCCGGGATGCCTTTTCGTTAAGTAGCCCATCGTGGCGCGCTAAAAAGGGCCGTTTTCACGCGATTAGAAATGGCATCTGTCCTTTGTTTTCAGGAACTTACGGCGATTTCTAATAATTTCGCACGCGATTAGAAATCGATCTTGGCGTTCCGAGCGGGACTCCCTCAGCGGTTAAAGCCGTGTTGATTTCGCAGCACTTGCAGCATGACTGCCCTTCCACCTCGCTCATGACAAGAAGCAGTGCCCTGATGAAACTCGATTCGGCGCGAGGGTACTCCGAAGTCAGGAGAGCCAGCCCCGCGCTTAGAGACTGCACACTTCCCGGGCCTTTGTATCATAAGAGTACCAACTTGTCAACAGTTTTGTGAAGGTATCGAGAGAGTTTTGACCCGGTGTGAAAAGGGGAGAGAAAAACAAAAGCAAAATGAAGAATCAATGGCGGGGCCGAAAACTTCCACCCTTCCCAAAAACCAAAACCGGGAAGGATGGGGCATCCAAAACCATAAACCTTCGGAAAAGGCTGCGCCACCCGCCGATGCTTAAGAGCCGACCTCGTAACAGGACAGGTTTCAGGCGCAGTCGAGTCGGGCCAAGAATGCGAAGGGGATGGCCCACGCGCCCTCTGTGTGGGGCTTCCCTAGCAGCAAGTAACGTTCGGGCTGATTCGTAGAGAGGACGTCCACAACCACATCCTGGTGCTCGTCCGAGAAGGATACCATCTTAACGGTCATGACCTCGTCCTCAGTCGTCGTAAGCCGCACGATCTTGCCTTCAGAATTCCGAAGCCTATCGAGATCATCAGAAGTCATCGCGGATACCCTTCGGTCCAGAAGGCCGAATGCAGGTCGCTGCCGGCGGCCCTGTCCCCAAGATTGTAACGGAGGATGGACGCGTTTGTATTTCCTCCAACCGTTCCTTGACCATCTGCGCTCTTCCATCCGACGTTTCGACCCGGCGGGTCGTACAGTCTTTGTCCTTCTGCGCGTATTCCGTTCGAATCATTTATCTCGGTCTCCGGCGTGATAACTTCGTTGAGTATAACGTCGCAGGATAGGGTCTTCGATGGTTTGGGTGTTGCTTGAGAACGGATGGTACGTCCCGCGGCTAAAGCCTGTCGTAAGAGCGGCTTTTTCGCTGGACTGAAGTCCAGCTCCCCCTGCTGAAGCAGGGGGCTCCCACCAACAACCGCGTTCTCGGAAACCCGACCCTTCTCAAAAGCTGGGAAGGATCGGACAGTCGAAACCGCAAGCCTTCGGAAAAGGCGATGCCACCCGCCCACCCAAAATCGTAAATCCTCGGAAAAGCTACGCCGCTGACTGATCGCTACAAATCGAGCTTCCGCGACGCTTTGTTGGAAACCCCACAGAGAGGATTAGCGTTCTGGAACGTCTGTCGAAGACGGCATATCTAGCAGTTAACTGGCAATACTAGAATCGAGCCAAGATGCAGATTGTTTGTCCGAACTGCGGTACAAGGCTGGACTTGGACGAAGGGCAACTCGCGGACGATCGCCCCGCACAAGTCCGATGCCGGAAGTGCAGTCGCATGGTGCCGTTGCGGGATTCGTCCGATACGACGGCGGGTCCGCCAACGATTTCCATGAATTCGTCGGTGCCGCTGGAAAGATCCCGCGCCTCGAGACTTGACGACAGCGTGGCTCCGCAAACAACGAGTCTCACGCTTCCACAGAACGAAACGATCAAGATTTCCGTCGTCAGTGGGCCATCGTGCGGTATCGAATGCGAACTCTCGCGGCCGCTGGTGACCATCGGGCGCGTGGGAGGGGGTGCGGACATGGAAATTGACGACGCGGAAGTGTCACGTCTGCATTGCGCCGTGGAAGTGAGAGATGGGGCAGTTTTTCTGCATGACCTGAGTTCGACCAACGGCACATACATCGGCGATTCCCGCGTCCTTGCCAGCCGCTTGGAGCACAAGTCTAAGTTTCGTATCGGGGCTACACTTCTTCAGGTGAGCGTGCTTCCGGCAGGACAACGACTTCAGGCTTGATCGGATGCACTTCGCTGCGTTGAGCTCCATCGCATCGGAGTTTGAGGCCGGATGCGATCCCAACAGTTACTTAACGAGATGTGTTTTGTACCCTCGCGAAGTAAGACTCTTCTGTGCCTCTCCGACGTCTTTGAGATCCGTGAACGGACCTACTTGAACATGGAAAGATTGCATCCACAAGCGAGTCTGGTGGACGGAAATGGCGTGGTAGCCCAGCGCCGAGAGTTTCTCGACCGCGTTCTGAGCCCAATTCGCGTCTTTGAATGAGCCTACTTCGAGGTACATATCCGCTTGCGCCGGCTTTTGCCCCTGCGTTGGATCAACGAGCTTCGGAGTAGCATTCGGCACCACGGCTGTAATCGCGGGCGCCACCGGCTCCGGTTGCCCGCTCGCAGCTATGCCGCTGTCCGCTCGGCCGGACGGCGCGGCCGGTCCAACTGGAACTTGCGATGGCGGCTTCAGACTCTCCGTCAGGCGAGGGCCGTGTCTGGCGCTGAGCCGATTTCGCAGCGTGAGGCGAAGAGGTTGGGCTGTGCGCGGCCGATTGCCCTTTCACTTTATTTTTCGAGGTCGCGGATATTCCAGAGGACGCCGGAACTTCGTTCGAAGTCTCATCGGAAAGCGGTGCGGTGGAAACGCCGGGATGTTGACTGAGATCGACGTGATTCGTCGAAACACCGGCGGGGGCAGCTGCAGGAGCTGCGCCGACGCTCGAGAATCCGTTCTTTCGGATTGGGCGACTGGAAGTGTCTGAAGAGCCGGTGCGGCGAACGATGCTGCAGACTCGTTAGCCTGACTTCTCCTCCCAGCGGCTAACCCAAACACAACTACGCCGCCGAGGAGCACCGCGGCCGCCTGTACCGAGCGCGTTCTTGTGGTGGCGCGCCAATCCTGCGCCCGCAGGAACGCGACGGCCTTTTCGAGGCCATGAATTGCAATCTGATTCGCCTGAAGGCTTACCCGGCGCGCCTCCCGTGCGGCAGTAATCAACCGCGGAATTGCCGCCCGGATTTTCTCAAGACCAAACTCTACATCGCGTTGCACGGCGAGACGCGCCTGACGAAGCTCGACGGATACCGGCCCCGGGACTGCCGCGCCGGCTTTTGTCTCATTCTCCAACGCGGCATCGAGTTCATCCACGGACTGGAAACGTTTAGCGGGGTCCTTTCGCAGGCACTTCAAGATGATCGCTTCGGTACGCGCCGGCAAAGCCGAGCTAATGTCGCTTGGGCGTCTTGGCAATTCGCGAATCTGCTTTAACGCTATGGCGATGGGAGTGTCGCCGGCGAACGCCTGTGAGCCTGTAACCATTTCATACAGCAGCAGGCCCAAGGAGTAGATATCGGTCTGCGGACCCATGGTTTTGAGTTCCAACTGTTCCGGCGCCATGTACGCGGGCGTGCCGGCGATCGTGCCGGTCATTTGGCCGTCTTCTTCAGTCAGGCGAGCGATGCCGAAATCCATGATTTTGACGGTACCGCTAACATCCACCATGATGTTTGCGGGCTTCAGGTCCCGATGCACGATCCCCTGCGCATGGGCTTCGCGGAGTCCAGCGCAAATCTGTCGCGCAATTTCGAGCGATTCACTCAGCGGAAGCGCTCCAACGCGGCGCAATTTTGATAACAGGCTCTCGCCCTCGACAAATTCCATGGAGATGCAGGCGGCCTCATTCGAGCGGTTGAATTCGTGAATCCGGCAGACGTTTTTGTGCGTGACCTTCCGCGCCAGGCACACCTCTTTGCGCAGGTTTTCCTGCATCGCTGGAGCAGAGGACATCCCCGGCTTCAGGATCTTCAGCGCAACGATCTCGTGGGTGTCGCGGTCGCGAACTTTGAAGACGATGCCCATCCCGCCTGTGCCGATCTGGGACAGGACCTCGTAACGGGAGGGGATGCTCGAAAGGACGTCTGGCCAATAGTTTTCCGGGACATCCGGCTGTGTCCGGGCGTCGACAGATGTCCCGCTAAACCATTGACGGGGCTGGGATTGTCGTGTCGCCGAGCTGTCCACGGGAGCCATAAATCGATCGACGTCCTTTTGGTACATACCGAGAGTAGGCCGTGACCGGGAAGCTGCCAATAGTCCCCTAGTAACGCCGGGGCAGTACCGAAGGACTAGGGATTGGTACCCGGGTCATGACCTCGATGGGCGGCGATGGTGGGTGGGCGGGCGGCCCACGGTTTGCCCGACTGCGTGTTTCCGTTTGAAGCATCCATCGCATTCCACGGCACGATAAAACCGTTGATGTTAACGGTGCAGTATCGGGTCTTCCGGGGTTTGGGGGTGGGGGCTCCTTGAAAAAGGATGGCACGTCCCGCGGCTAAAGCCTGTCGTAAGAGCGAGACTTTTTCGCTGGACTGAAGTCCAGCTCCCCCTGCTGAAGCAGGGGGCTCCCACCGAATTCTTTGCTGATGCAGCAACGTTCCGACTGGCAAGTCTGCAGAAGCGGGCGGGCGATCATAAGTACAGGCTACGGCCCGCGGCTGAAGCCGCTGCTGCGCGCGAGCGCTTTTTCGCTGGACTGAAGTCCAGCTCCCCCTGCTGAAGCAGGGGGCTCCCACCAATAAAAAAAGGGCGGCAACAGGGCCGCCCTTTTTGTTGGGTGTGGATCAATGCTTAGCGGCCGTTGCCGTCTCCGTCGTGATCATCTCCGTGCCCAAAGTTGAAGAGGTCGAAGAGATCGCCGATGGCTGGACTATTGCGCGGGACGTAGGGATCGTCCTCGCGGGTGATGGGGTTCGGGAAATTATCGCGGCTGCGGTGCGTTAGCGGCTTCAAATCCCAATTGCGCTCGATGAACTTGAGAATCGAGACGTGATCCGAGTACGTGTGGCTGATGTGGCCTCCCTTGCTGAACGGCGACACCACGATCATCGGGATTCGCGGCCCATCGCCGAAGAAGTCCAGCGGCTGGATGTAGCCGGAGTCATAGTAACCGCCGCCTTCGTCCAGCGTGATGAACAGAGCGGTTTCGGCAAACAGCTCCGGATTGGCTTTGAGGTGATCTACGATTTTCTTGACCATGCCCTCGAACAGATCGAACTTTGACGATGCCGGATGGCCGTCGAGAAGTCCGTCCGGCTTGACGAAGGAGACCGAGGGCAGAGTGCTGTCGTCGATGGCGGCGAAGAAATCGGTGGCGTCTTTGATGTGCTCGGCGCGTTGCGTGGCATCGCCCATGATGGAATTCGCATACGATTCGAAGTTGCAGATGTTGCAGTAGGCCGCGCCGACCAGCACGGAGGGATCCGTGGTCGTCGGATTGTGTTGCAGCGCGACGGCTGCGTTGTACGCTCCTCCGTAATAAGCCCACGAAATTCCTTTGTCATTGAGCGCGTCGCCGATAGTGCGCACATTCGTCGGCGGAACTGAACCGCCCTTGGCGATCCCCGCCGTGTCGACGGTGCCGTCCGGCAAAAAGCCCGGGCTATCGTTGTTGATCATGTAGAAGTGTCCGTGTTTGCAATTCGGATCGGGACGGTACGGAAGCGATTTCAGATAATCCCGAATGGCCTTGATACCGGGCTGTGTGGGATCTGCGCATTCGGTGAAGTTGCCGTCGAACCCGAGGTCCACGGTATAAACGTCGTCCGTGCCGGGAAGGGGATCGGGGTTGGCGATGTGCGAAGGCGGAGTTGTCGGGTTGCCATTGCCGTCGGACCAGAAGATCGCGTCGCCGGTGCCCATCATCACGTGGTTCGCGCCGGTTCCGCCCATTACCGCCTGATGATAGTTGTCGCTCATGGAGTATTCGTCGGCGAGGGCCTTGAGGACGGGAACGTCTCCCTTTTGCACGTTATAGAACGCCATGGAATTTCCACCGCCATTGTCGTCAAACGCCGGTGGGTTATCGAAGTTATCGATCTGATTCGTATAGTTGGTGATGACGAAGGGATAGAGGTCGCTCAAGCATCCGGAAGGATTGTGCTTCGTGGCGTTTGCAATGTTGCAATCCGATTGCTGCCACATTTCGAACAGCCGGTGAGTCGTATCTCCGGTATAGGAATCGTAAGGAAGATTTGGCCCTGCGAGTGGAAACGGTCCGTTCGGGAGCGCGCTGAAATTCTGTACGCGCGTATCCGGGTCGGGCAGGAAAAACGTGTTGCTGGCCCCGGACGCGCCGGTGGTCAGGAGATGCAGATCGGCGGTTTCCAGCGATGGCTCGACGGCTGCCAGCAGCGCTGTTGGTGTCGCAGCCGGGAAAAGGCGGCGGCGTGCTTCCGTTGGGCGAAAAATTCAGCGTCGGCTCCGGAAGGATGGAGTAGGGAGCTTTCTCATTGCTGCCCAAGCTGATGAAGAATGAGGATCGAAATGGGGCAACGGCTTGGAATTGCTCGGCCTTCTTGAAATGCGGGCCAGGCGTGCCGTCGGCATTGATGATTCCTTTGGAGAGCAGGTTCGAGACGGAATCACGGCTCTTCGGAACGTAAGTGGCGAAGAGGTGATCGAAGGTGCGGTTCTCGCCGATCAGCACAATGACGTGTTTGATGGGAGTCCGTGTGTGCCCGTTCTCGTTCTCATTCTCATGAGCTTGCAGAGAGCCGGCGAGCGGGCCGCCCAGACTGAATTGGAACACGGCCAGAGCCGTCAATCCAATGCGAAGATGGTGCAGAACTCTTGCTGCCGTTTTCTTCAAAGACATACATTCTCCTCTCGTGCGATTGGCTCGAATTCCTCAACGAGCGGAGAGAGAGTGCATGGGGCGGATTACACGGTGATTGCATCGGGATGAAGTGCAAGTGACCGGAGTGTTTCAACTGTGCGAATAAGCGATGCGCTTGAATCTGATGGCGAAGCCACAACGCAACGGCAACTGCAAGTGCGACGGAAATTTCAAATTTCAGATGGCTTTGTTGACATCCTGCGCGATTAGAGAGGCCGATGGAATACGGAAATGGCCCGATCGGGTTGCGCGGGGGCGAACTGGCCGACGTTTTCGCAAGGAGTTACGCCCGCGGGCGGAGCAAGCCCCGCCCCTACGGAGACCGGAGAAAGCCATCGTCGGCGGAGGAAGTCAACGGAGCCATTTCAGATTTGAGATTGGGGAGACGGCAAGTTCGAAGGCAGAAAACACATAAATGCGGAAAACCCCGGCAAAAGCGCGGTTTGCGGCAAAGACAAAATCAAATGCGGGGCAGAAAAGCCCCACGCGCGACTACGGTCCGCCTAGGCGGAGGGCAACCGGGAAGGACGGGGCCGACCGCCACCAACATCCTAGTCGTTGAGGTTCAACGTCACGCTTGCGTTCTCGACTACCTTCACCCACCTGGGATCTTGGGCGGCGCCAGCGGCGTATTCGTCGTGCCAGTTCCACCACTTATATGGTGGAGTCTGGGGGTAGCCCTCCGGCGAGTCCTCCCACTCCTCCTGGCGACCGAGCGCTGTCATGTCAAGGTAGCTCCAGGTGCTGCCCATCGCCTCGTCGCCGCGACTGTTGATGAAGTAGGTGCGGAAGATTTTGTCGCCATCGCGGAAGAAGACGTTGTGGCCGTGCCAATCATCGACGCCGAAGTCTTTGTCGAAGCTGTCGGTGATGGTGTACCAGGGCATCTTCCAGTCCATGCGTGCTTTCAGGCGCGCGATGTCCGCCTGCGGCGCGCGTGAGGCGAAGGCAAGGGTCGTGTCGCGCGCGTTCAGATGGGACAGATGGGCGACCTGATCGGCGCCCAGGGAGCAGCCGCGGCAGGCATGGTCGGGCCAGCCGAAGACGCCGGGCTCGAAGAAGGCGCGGTAGAGGATCAGTTGACGGCGGCCCTCGAACAAATCGAGCAGGCTCACTTTGCCCTGGGGTCCGTCGAACTCGTACTTTTTCTCGATGGCTTGCCACGGCATGCGCCGGCGCTCGGCGGCCAGCGCGTCACGCGAGCGGGTGAAGGCTTTCTCTTTCACCAGGAGCTGCTGGCGCGCTGCTTCCCATTCCTGCGGCGAGACGATCGGTGGTGTTTTCATTGCGAGATGCTCCTTCCTTGGCTCGATGACTTTCTTTGCTTTGCTTGTTGCCATTTTATTTCTCCTTGATTTTATGAAGCAGACTGAGGCCTTTCGTGACTGTTGACATCGTGAGCGCCGCCGTATCGTGGCGCGGCCAAAATCGATTTACGTAGGGGCAAGTGGGCAAAGTTGTGGCTGTTTTTGCGCTGGCGGGCGGAGCAAGCCCCGCCCCTACGGCCGAAAACCCAAAGCGCGCCGAGCATTTCGACAGAGCCACCAGTCGTCCTGAAAAAATTTCTGAACTTGCTGATGCAGACCGCCAGGATTCCGCCCATGGATCCCGCTCCGGCGGCCATCACTGCTGCGCCTTCTATGCATGTTGGACACATATTTCCCTCCTCCGGATTCCTAAGCCGTTCGCGCGTCAGTGGGGCCGCGGGGCTTCGGCTCGCTTCCGCATAAGTTCGTGCAAGTGCGCCCACCCACTTTTTACGTTTCTGTATTCCTCGAGCACCAGACCGAACGACTGGTGACGGAATGTGATGATCGTTACGCCGCCCGATTCCTTCAGCCGGTATTGAAGATTGGTCATCACTGGATTGGACATGAAAAGTGGGCCGCAAATTTCCAGCAGCGTTGGCTTCTTGATGGCCTGCACCGCTCCCCAGTAATGGCCGTTGTTGCCGCCCAAGTCGCGATACCATCTGCCGCCAGGCCATGCTTCCAGCTTCATGGGCATGGGCTTGTCGGCTTGCGTCTCGTTGTACGGTCCGAGCTGATCCAGCAGCGCGGCGAAGGTCAGTCTCGATCGAGGCGCGCACTTCAATCTCTTCGGCTACATGGATCGTTGTGGCTTCCAGCGTTAGTGCGGGTGAACTCATGATTTCCTCCTGGTATGAGATTCTTCAAGGCTATTGATGCGTTACATCGTTGGCTTCGGCGCGTTCCTTGATGCGCAGCAGTTGGCGTTTCCAAAGGCGCTCGAACGTGCTCGTCCATTCGTGCAACGGCCGGATGGCTATTGCGTTCACCTTGTAAAGCATTTGGCGACCCTCCCTGCGGGCCTCTACCAGGCCAACACCTTTCAAAACTTTCAAGTGCTTCGAAACCGACGGCTGCTCCATCTCCATTGCGTTCACAATCTCGGTGACGGACCGCTCCTGCATCGCCAGATAGTTCAGGATGTCCCGGCGGCGCGGTTCTGCTACAGCGTTGAAGGCGTCTGAGGTTGTCGCCGCTCTTGCCATGGCCTCAATATATGCCCACATGGGAATATGTCAAGCTTTTTTTGCCAATCTTTTCGCCCCCTTTTTCTGGGTCCCCTGCCTTCATAATATGCCTTGACACGTATATGCGTTGTGGAGTATATAAGAAGCATGGAAACCGCCTTCGAGATCATTGCCGAGCCGAACCGCCGGGCGATTCTTAGCCTGCTGGTCTCTTCGCAACAGTCGGTGGGAGAGATCGAGCGTCAACTTCATATGCCGCAGCCGATGGTGTCAAAGCACCTGCGGGTGCTGCGCGAGGCCGGTTTCGTGGAAGCTACCGTGGACGCGCAGCGGCGTCTCTACCGGCTGAAACCTGAACCATTTCAGCAGGTGGATGACTGGCTCGCGCAGTTCCGCCGCTTCTGGTCCGCTCACGTAGACGCTCTGGAGCGCCACCTCGACCGCATCGAACAATCGACAACGGAAAGGGCGGCACCACGAAAAGGAAGACAGGGAGAAAACTACGCGGCCCAAACCGCGAGCCTAACAAAGGAGAAACGAAATGAAGATCAAATTGACCAGCGTATTCGTGGACGACCAGGACAAGGCCCTGCGCTTCTATACGGAGGTACTGGGTTTTGCCAAAAAAACCGATTTCAGCCAGGGCCCATATCGCTGGCTGACGGTGGCCTCGCCCGAGGAGCCGGACGGCACTGAGCTACAGTTGGCGCTGAACAACAACCCCGCGGCCAAAGCGTATCAGCAGGCGATGTTTCAACAGCGCCAGCCCGCGGCCATGTTTTTCACCGACGACGTCAAGGGCGACTACGAGCGAATCAAGGCGCGCGGCGCCGAGTTCACGATGCCGCCCACCGACGTAACTGCCTCGATTATTACGATGCTGAACGACACCTGCGGCAACTTCATTCAGCTCACGCAGCTGGCACGCTACTAAATGCGGCCGTTTCGCCCATGGGCGCAGCTCCGCCGGTTCTGGTCCGCCTACGTGGATGCTCTCAAGCGCCACCTCGAGCGCATGGATCCATCGACTATGGGAAGGGCGCCAGAGGAAAGGGCGACAGTGGAAACAGCCACACCACCGAAAAGGGAGACGAGGAGAAGATCATGACCAGTGGCGAGCAGTACACACCGGGTCCCGCCAGCGGGGCGCAGGTACGAAAGGACGGCGAGAAATGGACGCTCATTCTCGTCAGGGAGCTGCGCCACGCGCCGGAAAAAGTCTGGCGGGCGCTTACCGATCCGGCGCAGATACGCGAATGGGCACCGTTTGAGGCTGATGGGAGCCTGGCTACGGTCGGAGCCGCGGTCAATCTCACCTGGGTGGGAACGGGCAGGTCGCAGGTAACAACGGTGACGCGAGCCGACGCTCCCGAGGTGCTTGAGTTCGGCGATATCCGCTGGGAACTCGAAGCCTTCAGTGGCGGCACGCACCTGACGCTGTGGCACAAAATCGATCGCCGCTTCGTTTCGTGGGGTGCCGCGGGCTGGCACATTTCTTTCGATGTTCTGGATCGCCTTCTCAGTGGAACTCCCATCGGCCGCATGGCTGGTGGCGACGCGATGCGGTTCGAGGGCTGGCAGCGGCTGAAGGCGGAGTATGCCAAGCAGTTCGGAGTGAAAAATCAATAGCAAAGGAGAACTTGCATATGAGTAATGCCACGCAACGGGCGATTTTTCGCTGGATTCACATCGTCTTGGGCATTCCAATAGTCGGTTACATTTACAGTCCGTTTGACCAAATTCCAAACTACGCGCCCGTTACTCGGTTTGTCTTCGTTCCTGTAATTCTCCTTTCGGGATTGTGGATGTGGAAAGGCCATGTCGTCCGACGGCTTATTTCGAAACGATCGGCCCAACAAGATGCTGCAGATAATGCCACGCCGGCGAGCGCCTGACCGCGCACTGCGGCTGTCCGCCGCTGCGTTGCCGGTGAGAGGTTGCAGGTTACCTTGAGCGCAGCTAGATTAGGCGCGAGAGCTGGAGCTGAACATGAAAAAACCCGTCGCGGTGGAATCTGCTTCGGCATTAATCGACGCGAAGATCAAGGAACTTGGCGACTGGCGCGGGAAGACGCTCGCGAAAGTGCGCGCCATCATTCACGCGGCCGACCCTGAGATCGTCGAGGAGTGGAAGTGGATGGGCACTCCCGTCTTTTCCCACGGAGGCATCGTTTGCACGGGAGAGACGTACAAGAACGTCGTCAAGATGACATTTGCCAAGGGAGCGGTGTTGAAGGACCCTGCGGGCCTATTCAACTCGAGCCTCGACGGGAATGTCAGGCGCGCCATCGATATACATGAAGGCGAGAAGATCAATGAGGCGGCTTTGAAGGATCTCATCCGCGCGGCAGTGGAGCTTAATCTCTTGTTCAAGAGCAAGCCGAAGCCCCGGCGAGCGAGCGGCAGGCGCGCCGGCTAGCTTCATCGCAGTCAGCGCGATCGAAGGCGAAGGTTGATGCCGCGCTGGTTTAATTTCAGATTGAGGCCCGCGGCTGAAGCCGATTTTAGGGGCGCAGGCTTTTTCCGCTGGACTGAAGTCCAGCTTCCCCCTGCTGAAGCAGGGGGCTCCCACCTAAATGCAGGGAAGGAGAGCTTAAGCGCTCTGGGAAACGATCCACTTTGAAACGTGCGCTCCAGCGCTCTGGGAAACGGTTCGCTTTGCAACATGCGTTGTGGCGTCGGGATTGTGCTACGCGCTTCAGAAGATCGTCGTGGCGCGGCCGGTGTTTGCGGGATCGTGCTGCCACTTTGGCCAGGGGCTTTGCATTAGCGGGGAGCCGCTGTCTTTCACGGCGCAGACCCAGAAATAGCCGCAGGCCGCGTAGATGGTGCCGTCGGGGCCGATGGCCGGCTCGCCTTCGACGCTCTTCATGTGGAACCACCACTTCTCGGTGCCGTCGCTGTTGAAAGCGTTCATGCCGTCGGTGGCGCCGATGTAGAGCGTGCCGTCGGCGGCGAGAGTTGGGCCGGTTCGGCAATCGTGTATGGTTTGCGATTGCCACTTCAGCGAGCCATCGGGCTTGAGCGCGTAGATCACGCGCGGCGTATTGAAATAGATTGTTCCGTCGGCGTCCACTACCGGCGAGCCGTAGATGTTCAGGTCGGCCCGAAATTCCCAGATCTTCTCGCCCGAGCGGTCCACGGCGAAAACTGCGCTCTGGTCATCGCCGACATAAATCGTTCCGTCTTTTCCGAGCGCGGCGGGGCCCAGATGGCCGGACGTCAGCTCGAGGATCCACGCCTGATGGCCTTCGCTGCTGAATTCATGCAGCCAGTGCGAGCGCGGCACGACGATCATTCCGTTGTTCTGAACCACCGCTGCGCTGCGCATCGAGCCGTCCGCCCTGTCCGTTCCGGGCAGAATGTACGATGGATTGATCATTCCCGGACGGATGGTGCTGAGCGACCAGCTAGGCGCGGTCGCGTACGGCTGCCAGGCGTAAATATCTCCGACCGTGTTGACGTAATAGAGCGTGCCTCCATCGCCCACCGCGGGCGGGACGGAAAATCCGATCAGGCCGTAACCGGGTTTCCAGTTCATCGCGCCATCGCTGGAGAATCCGAAAATAATTCCCCACGAGCTTGCGGCGTAAATGCTCCCGTCGTGCCCAATCACCGGAAGGCGCGGCGAATTCGCGGGCGATTTCCAGCGCTGCGTTCCATCGGGATTGAGCGCGATGACGGCGGCGGCCGAGCCGGCGTAAATCGTTCCGTCTGGTCCAATCGCGAGTCCGCCGATGGAATTGTGATCGCTGAAGTACTCCCAGAGCTCGGCCGGGCCTCCGGCTGCGGTGGGCGGTTCTTCCGCGCGCGGACGGAAGACGACTAAGAGCGCTCCGATGAGCAGCGCCGCGAGGCCGGCGATTAGGAATTTTCTTTGCGTCGTCATTGCGAGTTCGTGTCCGGGCAGGTTCTGAAAAGGTGCTCGGCAGTCACGCCCATGAAGGCGGCGCGGACCGGTTCGCGGTTGGAGAATTGTTGGATGTATTGATTCATCCCGGCGAGGACATTCTGCACTTGCTGGCCGACGGAACGCTCCGCGTCCTCGAACATCTTCCGCTGCTTGGCGCGTTCGAGCCGAGATTGATAGTCATCGCCGCTGGGCTCCGGGACGTTTTCCATTTGCGTTTGCAAGGCGCAGAAGTTGTGCATCGTCTGCTGGCCTTTCCAGTAGAGCTCGCGCCATTGGTGGTCTTCACCGACTTCGCGGCGCGCGGCGGTGAGCTGGAGCTTCCATTCGCCTTCTTGTTCGGGAGCGATTCCTACTATTTCTTTGATCTTCTGCTCGCAGTCTGCGTCGCAGTTTCCCGTCGAGCCGTAAATCATGGCGGAGCCGGCGTCGTCATCGTTGGCGAGGCCGCCTTTGGCGCGCAGTGCGGGGACGTCATCATCGGTGAAAACTTTGTGCTTCTTCGGCGGTTTCGTGGGATTCGCAGTTTGCTGCGCGGCCGGCTGCTTCGCGGCAGGTGCCGGCGGAATCGCGGCCGGCTCTGCGGGGCTCGCCGGCATCGCCGGAGTGGGAGGCGGAGTAACAGATTGCGCCGCGATGCCACTGCGTAGCGCCGCTGCGAGAAAAATTCCGGCAAGGGGGAGGAGCAGGCGCCCGCGATTCATTCGACGATCGCTCGCGGGATCAGGGATCATCGGAGCTTTCCCAGTTCGGACGATATGGCTGCGAGAGAGAATAGCAGCTCGCGGTGACGATGCGATTCGTCTGCAGATCCATGAACGCCATCTCGAGCGCGCTCGATGCGTGAGCCTGCTTGAGGAAGTGCGCGCGATCGTAGAGCGTCAGCAGATCCGCTTGGGCCGACTTGAACAGCCGGTTGTATTTTTCCTCGACGGAAATTTCGCCGGCGGTGACGTTGTGCGGATCGGAGACGCGAGCGAGTTCTTCGTTGCGTTCCTGTTCGAGGCTGCAGAATTTGCCGCGGACGGTTCCGAACTCGCCGAGGAGGCCCTGCCAGGGCCCGTCGCTGCGGACTTTTTCGATGGCGTCGAGAAGATCGCGCTTCCATTCGGTGCCGCCGGGGTAAATTCGCGCGGCGGAGCGGACGGATTCGAAGCAGTTGCGATCGCAATCGTTGATGCCGCTGAGATCGGGGCCTCCGCCGCCCTTGTAAATCGAGCCGATGTCCTGGATGTCGTCGTCGGTGATGACTTTGCGGGCGTGCCGCAGCGGCTTGGGAACAGGCGCTTGGTTCTTTATTGCCGGCGCGGCGGGCGACGCCGCAGGAGCAGACGGAGTCGGCGGTTGCGGAGAGGGCGGCTGGTTCTGAGCGTGCGCGCCGGGGGCGACGACGAGCAGCAACAGGACGAGAATGCCAACGTGAACAGACCGGCGCATCAGCCCAAACTTCTCCTTCTTCAATTCTGAGTGGCGGTACTGCCTTCTGCCATAGTACGGACGTTTCGCTTTGCTGAAGCAGTCAATGATGATTTGGCGCGTCCATCTATGGGAATTCGTTTCGAGGCGCCCTGCTCAGTGTGGTTCGCCGCGAAATTAGGCTGAGATTGGCTTCCGTTCCGTGCCGATGATTCAGAATTCGAGGCGGGCTTGAAAGGCGATCATGCGCGGCGAGCTGTCACCGCCGAGGCCTACGCCTAGCAAGCCAGTGGGCGGAGCCGTTGGATAGGTTAGAGCGCCGAAGCCGGTTTGGGTCGTTGGTTTTCCGGGAATGCCTGCCAGGATCAAACTTGGGAGGCCAAAATTTGGATGGTTGAATACGTTGAAGAATTGACCTTCGAGCCTGAGCTTGACGCGTTCGGTGAGCGGAAACCATTTTGTTAGATAGAAATCGCTCCAGAAGAAGTTTGGTCCGCGCAACGCGTTGCGGCCGAGGCTGCCAAACTGACAGGCTTGTGGTGTGTCGCCACCGGAGCAGGCTCCTGTGCTGGGATCTACAGTTGAGATGAAGGCATCGGGGTTGAGCCATTGAATCGTGCCGGGTTGCGTGACGCCCGGAATGGGATTGTGCTCATAGAGCGGCACGCCCGGCACTACGCTCGCGAACTGCGGACCTGCGCCTTGCACGATGCCGTTTCCATTGGCTGAATAGGGCGTGCTGAGAACGGAGAATGGAATGCCACTGTGCCAGAAGACTGTGCCGGAGACTTGCCAGCCGTTCAGAGCGTAGCCCCAGCCGTGATTCCGCACTTTGATGGGCAATTCGTAGAGGTATTCGGCGTTGAGATTGTGGCGGATGTCGTAATCGCACGGGCCATAGTTGCGCGTCAAATTTCCGGGCAGAGGAGAGAGAAGCGCACCGGCGGAAAATTGCAGGAATCCGCCGTTTGAGACTTCGTCCATGCAGCGGCTGAAGGTGTAATTGATTTGCCCTTGCAGGCCGTGGCCGAGGCGCTTCATGGCGGTGAGTTGAAGGCCGTGATAGTGGCTGTTCGAGCCGGTGGAAAATTGCGTCACGGCGCCGAATCTTGGATCTGTGGGTTGGAGATATGGGAACGGAGCAAAGCAGCCTTGGCAGACGGTTTGATAGCCGTTCACTTGCGTGGCGTAGGGCTGGTTCACTGCTCGAGTGCCGACGTATTGCGCCTGGATGCTGGCGGTGCTGCCGAATTGATGTTCGAGACCGAAACTCCATTGCATGAAATAGGGAGCGTGTAGCTTGCCGCTGGGTACGGCGGTGATTGCTACTGGCGGCAGACATGTCGCGGGATTCGCTTGGGGAGATTTGCAGGAGAGCTCGCCCGGCGCGAATCCTGCACCGAAGGTCTGGTTCGCGGCGACAGTTGCATCGACGGCGCTGTTGGGGACGCCCGGGGCGATGGCTGTGCCGCCTACGGTGCCTAAGAGGCCGCCTTGGAAAGTGCGCACGTAGGGAGGGTTGACGCCGACTACGTCGGCGATGCTGCCGGGCAGGATGTCGCTGAAGAGGCCGAAGCCGGTTCGCAGGACGGTATTGGGCGCGAACTGCCAGGCGAGCGCGGTTCTGGGTTGCAGGATCGCCAGCGGAGTGGAATCGAATACTTTGCCGAGGTTGGATCGAATTGCGGCGTTCAGCGGCTGATTGACATCGTGAGAGATCGAATCGAATGAGCCGTTGAGGCGCGCGATTTCGTCGTGCGGGTTCAGCGGATTGGAATTGAGAGTGTCGCGCATGCCGATGGTCCACGTGAGCTTGGGCGTGAGCTTCCAGGTGTCCTGCGCATAGAGATCGAGATTGAGGAAGCGGAACGGCTCGTTGGCGGAGAGCGGGAAAGTTTCCGATGCGGTGGACGCGACGCCGTAGATGAACTGCGGGAGGGTGGTATAGGTGACTGTGGGAACGGTGCCTTCACCGAAATCGTAATCGTTGAGACGAAAAATTCTGGTGTTTGTTCCGAATCTGAATTCGTGAGCGCCGTGGCTCCAGGCGAGATTGTCATTGATGAAGACGCGCGAGACGCGCCTGCCTTGCGTCCAGGTGTTGTCGAGTCCACCGATGGTAGTGAAGGGAGCGTTGGCGCCGCTTCCCTGCAACACGATGGGAAAAGCGGCGAGAGTCTTCTGGAAATCGCTTGGCGCGAAGAGGCTTTCATACCAGGAAAATCCCGGATTGAAGTAATTGACCAGGTTCTGCGAAAAAACATGCGTGTAGCCCGCTGCGAAGGAGTAGAGCGGTTGCGGAGAAATTGAATCGAAGAGGGGATTGATCGGATCGGTGTAGGCGGCTTGCAGTCCGGTGTCGGCCTGAAGACGAAGCCAGGCGGTGTTCGTTGCGTTGGCGTTGTAATCGAGGCGAAACGTCTGGATCTGCTCGTGATCGTCGCTCGAATGCGAAATGCTCTGGCGGTTCGCGCAGCCATTTCCACTGGGAGGATTGCCGGTTGCCTGGCCGCCTCCGGATTCGAACGGACATCCGAGCACGGCGAGCGGCGTGCCGCCGGTATTTCCGTAGAGCGAAAACATTTTTTGATAGAAGGGCACCAGAGCCGCGGCGCGGCAGGATACGTGGCGCCGGTGACGCAGCCGTCTTTGCCGACCCAACGGGAGTTGCTGGAGGACATAGTCTCTGAAACGCGGCGGCTGGCACGGTAGTGGGTGTGACGATCGGAAGCGCGATGCGAACCCATTCGCTATCGAAGAAAAAGAATAATTTATTGTGACGAATCGGGCCGCCCAAACTGCCGCCAAAATGATTCACCGTGGATCGCGGCTTGTGATTTCCGGGCGTCGCGTTGGTGAAATAGTCCGCGGCGTTCAATAGCGAGCCGTTCCAGACCTCGTAGAGGTTCCCGTGGAATAGGTTCGTGCCGGATTTGGTGACGTAGTTGACCTGGGAGGCGCCGTATCTGCCTTGATCCACGGAATAGGAAAGAGTGTTGACGGTCACTTCGGAAATCGAGTTCAGGCCGAGGACCAGATTCGTCGAGAGACCGCTGTTTAGATTCGTGAGCGGATCGTTGGTTTCGAGGCCGTCTACAATGTAGCCATTGGAGAGCGCGGGAGTCCGTTGAACTCCACGTTGCCGTAGCCATTTGTGCCGCCGACAAAGTCGTTTCCGCTTCCCGCCGTATTGATCAGGGCGCCTGGCGCGAATTGCAACGGGTGAGTCAGGTCGCCGCCTGGATTAGGGAGATTTTCCAGTGCCGGAGCGCTGAGGTTGGTGGAGGTGTTTGCGTTTTCTGTGATTGAGGAGCGGAGGCGCGCCGGTTACCTCGACGGTCTGGCTGGATTGCGCGATTTTCAGGGTGAAATTTACGGTCTGCTTCTGTCCCAGACCTGCGAGGACGCTGTCGTTTTGCTGCGGAGCAAAATTGGCCGCTTCAACTTTGACCATATAAGTGCCGGGTTTTAGCTGCGGAAAATTGAAGCGGCCCTGATCGTCGGTTTTAAGAGAGCGCTGCAGGCCGGTCTCGCGATTGGTGATGGTGATTGTGGCCCCCGGTATCGCGGCGTTGGTTGCGTCGGTCACTTGACCGACGATGGCGCTGGTGGTTTCTCCCTGAGCGAGAGTTCTGGCGGGAAGAAGAAGAGCGAGACTTGCCAGTAGCAGTCCAGAGATGATCGTGCGTGCCATAAATCGGGACTTTCGCGAGTTCGTGTCGCGCAAGCATTCGATCTGCGAGCCGTGGCGCAGGGCGTCGCGCCAGTGCAGTCGGAGGAGCAGTCGCGGCTGGCTATGTTAACTCAGGTTAATACAAAATGTAAATCGCAGTTTATTTCAAAAAGACGAGGGCGTTAATGCCCGCTTTGCGCGGTGAGCGAGATAGCCCGGCGTCTCAAGAAGTAGGTTGCTTTGGACAGAATATGGGTGATGGTCGAGAGCGCTTTGGACGATGAGAACAGAGGGGCCGAACGGCGGGAGGGTCTGCCCTTCGGTGCCTCAGGGTAAAAAGACCCTCCCCTACGACGGCTGTTGGTGGCTGCGCGGAGTTAAGGGTTTGACTGGGGTTGCCGATTATAAGAATTGAGCGGGACGCCGGGTTCAGCTTGTAAGTGCTTGCTGGTATGGACTTTGCGCGGACTTGCAGGTTGTTGCCACGGGCTGGCCTCAGGGTACTCTTCGGGCGCGGAATACCTGACAGGTGGGACAGGGTTGAGGGGTGTTCGAAAACTGGCCGGATGCCCGGTAGTTTCCGGACTCGACCCAGGAGTAGTCTTCCTGCAACAGCCCGCATGTCGCGCGGCTGGGAGGAGGGCCATGTCGCACTGGATAGGAACAACGACGCCGGCCGATGCCGGGATGGTGGAATTCAAGGAATGTTTGAGGAGATTGCGCGACGGCGCGGCTACGGATGCGTTGATGCATGCGCGGCGCGCGCTGGGAGTGGCGCCGAAAAACCCGTTTTACCTTTCTTATACCGGATTGCTGGCGGCGGTGGCGGAGAAGCGCTTTGGAGATGCGGAGACGCTTTGCCGCGAAGCGATCGGGGTGAAGTGCAATCATGCGCAGCTCTATTTGAATCTGGCGGAGGTTTATCACCAGGCGGGGCGGACTTCGGAGGCGATTGAGACGCTGGAGAAAGGGTTGGTTTCGGCCGGGCGGGACTTCCGGATTCGCCGGGCGCTGGAGCGGATTGGGATGCGGCGGTCGCCGGTTTTGACGTTCTTGCATCGCAGCCATCCGGTGAACCGGACGTTGGGAAGATTGCGGCACCGGTTTAGCGGAGCGGCGCGAGCGGAATAGAGCGCGAAGAGTTTCTCTCTCTCCTTAGAGCAGGGCAGTGAAAGACGGGTGGACCGAAAGGTTCACCCGTTTTTTTTGTTTCGGGGAGGGAATTTGGAAATTAGAGGGAGATTTTTGCGAGGGCGTTGCGCCGCGCGGGAGTTCTGAGTGGCGTGTTTGGAGGGTCGTAAGATGCCGGCAGGGACGCCGGCGCTACCCTCCTGGGCCTAGAGGGAGGAAATATTGCGTGCCTTTTACTGGGTGCTGGAGGCGGCGTAGGAGTTCTTGGAGATCTTGGTTGCGTTCTACGAAATCTATTTCGGAGGTATCTACTACCAATAGATTTGAGGCGCTGTAGCGGAAGAAGAAATGTTCGTAGGCTTGGGAGACGGCTTCGAGATATTCGGGGGAGATGTCGCTTTCGGAAGGGACGCCGCGTTTGTTGACTCGCTTGCGCAGGACTTCGGGCTTGGCTTGCAGATAGATCACCAGATCGGGGCTTGGGACTGACGGGGCGAACATGGCGAAATATTGCTCGTAGAGTTTCAGCTCTTCGTTGTCGAGATTGATGTAGGCGAAGATTTTGTCTTTTTCGAACATGAAATCGGCTACTACCGGGGCGGGGTCATCTTGCTCGCTGAGTTCATTGAGGCGGCGGAAGCGCTCGATCAGGAAATACATTTGCGAACTGAAGGCTGAGCCGGGTTTTTCTTTGTAGAAATCGGCGAGGAAGGGATTGTCTTCGCAATCGAAGACGCGGCGGGCATGCAGGCGATCGGCCAGGACTTTGGCGAGGGTGGATTTGCCGACGCGGATGGGGCCTTCGATGACGATGTGGCGAGGAGGTTTGAAGGCCGGGGTGGTCACGAGGGGCGATTATAGCAAAGGGTGGAGCGTGGGTCGGGGAATGAGGACGATGGCGACGGATGCTGGGCTAAAGAGGCGTAGTTGCAGAAAGCGGAAAAACACAACCTCAGCGGGTCCTGGAAGCCGCAATGATTTTGTGGGCGACTGCGAGTCAAAGGCGTGAAATGCGGGCCCTGACAAACCCGTCCGTAATACGCGACAGACCCCTGGACGTCGATGCGCTTTACCAGGATTTTGCGATGGCGGCGATTATTTTGGAGAGGGCGTCGGCGTCTCTTGTGTCGATTACTTCGGCTGGGGAATGCGAATAGCGTAGGGGCCAGCCTAGCGGGATGTCTACTGAGCCGTAGCGCGTGAAGGCTGAGCCATCGTTGCCGCCGCCTGTGGCGCCGAATTGGACTGGGATTTTGTTGGCGTTGGCTAGCTGGATTACTTTTTCTACTAACGCGCTGGGGACGATATTGGAATTATCTACGGCGCGGATTACGAAGCCTTTGCCGATTTGCGCGTCGGCGAAGCGTTTGGATTCTAGCGGCGAATCGGAGCTGACGAAAGTGTCCACGGCGAAAACGTAATCGGGAGCGCGGCCTTCGGCGGCCAGGTGCTTGGCTAGTCCCCCTGCGCCATTCAGGCCGACTTCTTCGCGCGTGGACCAGACGAAAGTTACGTCGCGATTTTCAAGAGCGTGGCCGAGCTGCCAGACGGCGGAGACCAGCGCGGCGTCGCCGACGCGATCGTCGAAGGCGCGGCCGTTGGCGCGCGTGCCGAGCAGCGGGCGATATTTTTTCGGGATGGTGACCCAATCGCCGATTTTCACGCCGAGCTTCGCGGCTTCATCGGCGCTGCGGGCGCCTACGTCTACGCGCACGGCCGCGTCGCGGTCTTTCGGCCATTGAAAGCCCGTTTGATCCCAGGCATTCGGCAGTTCGACGATCGGCGCATGACTCGCGCCGCTATCGGAATGAACGATGGCGGGATGGCCGGCGAAGAAGCTGACGATCACCTCCGCCTTTCCATGCGGCGTCGAGGTGGCCGTCTTTACCGATGCCGGTGACTTCGAAGCCGATTTCGTCCATATGGGCGACGACCAGATGCGCGGGCCTTTCGCGGATTGCGGGCCGAGATGGAGGATCAGGTTGCCGTCTTCGTCGGTTTCGGTTTTCGCCCAAGGCGGAAGTTCGCGCTGGATTTCCTGGCGCACGGCGCCTTCGTGGCCGCTCACGCCATATTTTTCTACCAACTCGCTCAGCAAGACTTCGATTTTTTGCGAGCCGGTCGGGGGCCTAGACACGGCGTCACCGGCAGATGCTTGTTCGGAATTCGACGCTTGCGCCCCGATATAGGCCTCAATCAATTTCTCCAATGAGATTAAATCGCGCTTATCAATCATTTCTGCTGGGGTTGATGGCCACGCCGTGGCGATGCCGACGTGCGCCCAGCGGCCTGGCAACGTGGCCGGCGGCAAATAGCTTTGCGGAAGAAGCGGAGCGGAATAGTCAGCGACGATCGGGATGTGGTTCAGCTCGGCGATTTGCTTGATCTCGGCGGGGAAATCTACGACGGACTCGCCGACTTGTGTGAGGCCGATCAGGACGCCGCTGCCCATTTCCTGGCGCGGGGCGCGGCGGACCGTTTGCATGCCGGGAACGACGCCACCGGCCATCAGCCGGCCGACGTAAAGCATTTCGTCTGGTTTCACGCGCTCGAGAATGCGCTGGAGGCCGCGCGCGCCGGTCCATTGTTGGACGACGAAGGCGATAGTGAGCGTGCCTTTGAGTTTCGAAGGATCGAGTTGGCGCAGGGACTCGATCACTGCGACGGCGCCGTACCGATCACCGACGCCTGCGGCGTTCCAATGGCCGTTCACTTCTGCCGCTTGGCGGTTGATTCCGACGGCGCAGAGATTATCCACGCCGGCGCGGCGAACTTCTTCGGCGGAGGTGGCGCCGATATCTACATACATGTTTTCGATGTCGCTCATCTTTGGCGTTTCGGTGCGGCCGGGTTGGAGATGCACGGAGAGCCCGGCGACGACGCCGTCGATCCATTTGCCTCGTGTGGTGCGCACGCGGACAGGTTGCGCGGCGTAAAGTTCCTCGAATAGCGGGATCGTGCCGTTTTGCGGAAGACGCTGGAGGCGAAGATAGCCATCCTCGGTGATGCCGCTGACGACGAAGCCGGGCTCATCGAGCGGCGCGACGATGAGGCGATGCGGTGAGCCGCTGCCGATAGTGATGGTGATGTCGCCGATGTTGTCGGTCTGCGGCGAGAATGCGCTGAGTTCCTTGCTGATTCTTGCGGAAAGTTCCTGCTCGTAGCCGGAGATTGCGGGCGTCGTGGCAAATTCACGCAAGTCGGCAAGCATGTTGCCCTTGACGCGAGACGCGGATTCGGATTGCGCAGGTGCACGAAGAGCGCAAGTGAGCACGAGAAACGCGACAGCGGCCACAGCGATTGCGAGCGGCTTTCGATTCATTCGGCTGCTCCTTCAGGAAACTCGGTTGCTGGTGGTCGCGTCGCTGGCCACGCGGCAAATTTCGGCGACGAGCTGTTCGCGGCGATCCATAGCGGCTTGCGCGCTCTTCTTGAGAGTGACCCAATAGACGAGGAATGCGGCGGCGGCAAGCGGAAGAAAAGCGACTCCCGCGAGCCAGACGCGCCCCGTGCGGTAAGCGAGAAAAATCACCAGAACCGATACTCCGATGACAAACATCTGCACGAACATTCCGATGAGGCCCGTTGCGGCGCTGGCGCGTTGCCGGCCAAACGCGGCGAGGTCGTAGCGCTTGGGCGAATACACGGACATGAGATTTCCGGCAGCCAGATTGAGTGGGAAGGCGAAGAGCAGCGCGGCGCCAGTGGTGAAGGCGATATCGAGCCGCGGCGGACGGTACAGGAACGAACTGGCGATGAGAACGAGCGTCGTATTAATCGCATGGACGGCGGTATGCGCGAGATTTTTTGCCAGCAGCACTTCCCGCATGGGGACCGGAGAGATAAGGAAAAATTGCAGGCCGCTGCCGTCGGCGCCGAACGAGTTGTAGACGATATTAGTGAGCATCAAGAGAGCGTAGGCGGCGCCGACGGGAAACGCCCAGTCGGACGCGTGCATCAGCAGCGCGTTTCCTGCGCCCGATCTGCCCGGGCTGACGCGGAAGAGAACGAGGATCACGATGGGCATGATGAACATGAATAAAACGGGCGCGCTGCGGAGGAGATAGCGCGTTTCTTTTTCGAAGATGGCGGCGACGGGCCCCGAAAGACCGCGCAGATCCCAGCCCTCGCGCAACTTACCAGGGCTCTGGATCGCGATGGGAGCCGCCGCTTCACTTAGATTTTCGCCGAGGAATTGCGCGCGCAGCCGGCTATTGAGCAACAGCGCGAGAAGCGCGGAGTAGCCAGCGAGACCGGCGCAGGCGGCCAAAGCCTCGAGCGTGTCTCCTCCTTCGAGCTGCTGAAGCGAGAAGCCCGCCAGGCCCGGCGGGAAAAATTCCAAGACTGTGGACAGTGAAGTGAGCGAACGAGCGGAACGGTGCGGGTGCAGCTCCAAGCGCGCTCCGAGCGGCCCGAGAAACTGGAAGCTGACGATCGCGAACAGAAAAATCAGGCCCATGATTTCGCGTGACCTGCGCTTCGCCAGCCAGCGCTCGAGCCATAGATAGACCGCGCGAGAAAGGAAAATATTTACGAGCGCAAAACAAAGCAGAGAAATCACCGCGCCGGGCAGCAGTGACGGCGATGCCGCGCCGATGCCCGCAAGTATCCCGCAGAGCCAAAGCAGGCACACGATGCAGACGGGATCTACGAGCCCGTACACAAAGGCCAGCCACCAATAGGTCGAGAAGCTCATTGGAAAACGCAGCAGCGTGGCGAATTCGAACGGCACGGATGTCATCGAACCGATCACGGGATAAAGCTGCCAGAACGCGAACATCACCCACAGCGCAATCGCCAGATAGACAGGATGATGCTCGACAATGGAAAAGTACGAGACTAGACCAAGAAAGGCGGTGCCGCCGAGAGCCAGCATGGTCACGGAAAATCCGGCCAGGATGCGCGAGGCCAGTTCGAGGCGGCCGCGGATGGTGCGCAGGGAATTGACGAGCAGGCGCCAGCGAAGCTCGGTGACGGCGGAGAAGAGCGCGTAGTTCGATGGGCCGCGCGGACGATCGGAAACTTCGGTGGGAAGAGAACTCACGCCAGCCATGTGAGTTCCTGGCCGGTGAGGCGCGCGCCGCCGACGATCTCGAGGAAGATCTGCTCGAGCGTAAGTTTTTCGTGCGGCCGGGCGGCAGCCGACGTATCGCCGGCGCCATCGCCTGCCACGCGGGCTTCCACGCCGCTGCGCAGTTCGTCGATGGAGCCCTGCGCGACGAGGCGGCCTTGATGAATGATGGCGACGTGGCTGCAGAGGCGCTCCACGATTTCGAGAACGTGCGAGGTCAAGAAGATTGTGGCGCCGCGCGCAATCATGCGCTGCAGCATGGCTTTCAGCGTGCCGGAGGCAATGGCGTCGACGCCTTCGAACGGCTCATCGAGGAACAATATTTTCGGCCCATGAATCACCGCCGCGGCCATGGCCAGCTTTTTTTGCATGCCGTGCGAATAATCCGTGACCAGAGCTTTCGGCCGGTCGCTGAGCTGCATGAAATCGAGCAGCTCGGCGGCGCGCTGCGCGGCGGTCTTTGCGATCCAGGCCGTACATGCGGCCGACGAAGTTGAGATATTCCGCGCCAGTGAGGCGTCCGAAAAGCGCGAGCCCTTCGGGAACTACGCCAATCTGCCGCTTCACGGTTACCGGATCTGCCACCAAATCGGTGCCGAGGATGGTCATGCGGCCTTCGCTCGGCGCTAAAAGCCCTGTGAGCATTTTGATCGTGGTGGATTTTCCTGCGCCGTTAGGGCCGAGGAAGCCGAAGAATTGTCCGGGCGCGACGCTCAGATTGACGTGGTCAACGGCGAGGAGCTGGCCGAATCGGCGCGTAAGATTTTCTGTAGCGATTGCCGGCGCGGGCATGAGCGCCTAAATGTAGCACAAGGAGATACTCTCAGTGCGATTGTGCGGTGGAAGACGCTCGCCGCGGCGAGTTGCGGAAGCAGAGCGAGAACGGCGGGCAGCTCGATGCGGAAAGTTGCGCCGCCATCCACGCGATTGAAGCCGGTGATCGTGCCGCCATGCTCTTGAATTATCCCGTAGCAAATGCTCAGGCCAAGCCCGGAGCCTTTGCCCACAGGCTTGGTGGTATAGAAAGGATCGAAAACGCGCTCGGGTTCCGCGAGGCCCGGGCCGGTATCCGAAAATTCGATGACGACGTTGGCGCGCTCGCGTTCGGTGTGTAGGGTGAGGACACCGCCGCCCGTTGCTTCCATCGCGTCCACCGCGTTGCTGATGATTTGGAAAAACACCTGCAGCAATTGATTCGGGTCGCCGCGAACGGCGGGAAGAATTCCGCGATTCTGCACTTCGATGCGGATGTTCTTGTTGCGCAGATCGAGGGTGCGGAGCTGGATCGCGCCGTTGAGAGTCGCGGTGAGATCAAGGAGTTGCTTTTCCGCGGGAACTTGGCGCGCGAAGCTGAGCAGATTGGTGATCAGCTCGCTGGTGCGCCGCGCCTGCTCGCGAATTTTTTCCGCGAGACTCTTGGCGCGCGGTCCGGCCGATTCTTCATCCAGCAATAGATCGGAATAACCGAGAATGGCGGTGAGAGGATTATTGATTTCATGGGCCGCACCGGCGGCGAGCTGTCCGAGCGATGCTAGCTTTTCCGATTGTACGAATTGGCTCTGCAGGCGCTTCAAATTGTCGAGAGAGTTTTGGAGCGTTTTTACCAGGCGCTGGCGTTCCTGATTGATGAGCTGCTGACGGAAAAACACCAGGCCCATTCCGACCATGAGCGCGACGAGCGTCAACATCAGACGGAATTCGCGCACGGCGGAGGGCGCGCGGCTCAGAAATACGCTCCACGCCGCGAGAAATGGAATGAACAGCACGCCGGCCATCGCGAGCCATTGCGGCCAGTGGCGCCCGAATTCTTCCCAAACGGGATTTTGGTCCGGGGCGAGCGTCATGCGGCGCGCCATCACGCCGAGCATGCCGAGCCACAGAAAGGTGATGACGTAGGCGAGATCGTAGATGCTGCCCGACGAGTACGAGCCTGCAAGCGAAGCCCACGCGATCAGCAGGAATCCGGCTGTGTGCACCACGGCGATGGCGAGCAGGTGCGCGTAGATTTTTCGCCAGGCACTGCGCGTCTGGAAAAGAAGGAAGCCCAGGCCGCAGATGTAGACGATATTTTCCCCGATGTACGCCTGCCAGCCGCGGATCAGATAAAGCTGGGGATTGGGCGCAACGTAGATCCACGGCAGCGTCGAGAAGGCGTAGATATAAAGCCACGTCGTGGCCAGCAGCGAGATATCAATGATGCCGTAGCGCAGCGTTTCGCGCAGGCCGCGCGCGTGCGGCTGCAGAGCCAGTGCCGCCATGAACGGCACGGGATGCAGGAAGTACGCGACATTGCCCGCATATGTGTAGCCCGACGGGCGATGCAGGACGAGTTCGCAATACGTCCAGATCAGCGAGCCCACCAGCCAGAGTCCGCAGCCCGCGGCCATCAGAATCCAGAACGAATTCGTGCGACGGTAAGGAGTCCCGGCGTTCGCAAGAAGCGCTGCATTGGCGATCAGCGGCAGCAGGCAAAGAAAAACGTCGCCGAAGGTCATCTGCGCGTGGCCGCGCGGCAGCAGCAGCGAGACGACCGCGAAGCCAATGCCCATCACCAGCCACGGCGCGACCAGCGACACGGACAGCGGGCGAGAGGGATTTCCGTCGGAACTCATTTCTATCGAGCTTAGCGCACGCGCGGCCCGGCGATTCCCGCCAAGCTCGCCTTGGCGCGCGAAAAGATTACGGGTGGAGTTAGATTCGGGAAAGATTGAGTGCGCCTAAGTGGCGCGCGGAAAATAATCTTTGAAGACGTCGACGTATTTCAGGCCCGATCCGGTATTGAATAGGACCACCTTGTCGGCAGGACTCAGAAAGCCCGACGCGATCAATTTCCGGTACGCCACGAGCGTTGCCGCTCCCTCGGGCGCCGCGAAGAGTCCTCGGTGGACGCCCACTCACGAACCGCTTTCACGATTTCATCGTCCGTCGACGGAAACGGCAGTGCCGCCGCTTTTCTTCAAGATGTCGAGAATGATGTAATCCGCGTAAGCCTTCGGCACGCGCAAGCCCGCGGCCACGGTGTGCGCGTTTGGATAGAACTCCGAGACCGGCTTGTGTTCCTCCCACGCTTTTATGATCGGCGCGCAGCCCTCCGCCTGCACGCAGATCATCTTGGGCCGCTCGCGTCCGATCCAGCCGAGCAATTCCATTTCCTCAAACGCCTTCCACATTCCGATCAGGCCGACTCCGCCGCCGGTAGGATAAAAAATCGCAGCGGGAAGCTTCCAATCGAGCTGCTCCGCGACTTCGTATCCCATCGTCTTCTTGCCTTCGACGCGGAACGGTTCCTTCAAGGATGAAATATCGAACCAGTTCTCGGCGCTCTTGCGCTCGTTCACCATTTTCGCGCAGTCGCTGATCAGTCCGTCGACCAGGGTTACCGTCGCACCGTAGAGCTTGCATTCGATGAAATTGGATTGCGGCACGTCTTTGGGCATGAAGATATGAGCTTCGATCCCAGCTGCCGCGGCATAGGCGGCCAGAGCGCTCGCGGCGTTGCCGGCCGAAGGAATGGCGATTTTTTTCACGCCGTAGAATTTGCACATGGTAACGGCTGCGGAGAGGCCGCGGGCTTTGAATGAGCCGGTGGGATTGAGGCCTTCGTCTTTGATGAAGAGGTTGGAGTTGTGGCGGCTCTGAATCATCGGCGTAAATCCTTCGCCGAGCGAGACCGGTTCGACATCGGGCAAAACTTCAGCGTAGCGCCACATACTCCGCACACGTCCCGCGAGCGCTTGCGGCTTCAGTTTGCCGATGTACGGTTTCAAGTCGTAGCGTGCATAGAGTGAGCCGCCGTCGGCGGGGCACACGGTGCGAGGCTCATCGGCCGAGAAATGACTCCCGCATTTCGTACATTCAAGATATGAAATTGCAGCCACTAAAAAGTTCCTTTTGAATTGGAGTTCCACGTCACCACGCACGCGATTCTTGCGGCCCGCATGGGATTCATCGCAGACCCTCTCGAAATCATTCCGTACCGGGATTCACGGTAGCATGGAGACGCAACTTCCAGTAGAGTTTGGCCCACAAAATATGGAGTCCCTTGAAATCTAAAACTCTCCTCGCTGCTCTGATCGGCCTGCTCGTGGTGGCCCTTGTGAGCCTGGGCCAGCGTCTCGGTTGGGTGCATCTTTCGCCCGTGCTTGGAGAGGCGCTGCGATGGACTGTGATCGCGCTTTTCGCGTGCTACGCGGTGCAAAAGCGCACGCTCACGGCGTGGATCCTGATCGGCATGGCCGCCGGCGTCGAATTCGGGCACGATTGGCCGGCCGCGGCTCAGAATCTTCAGCTCCTCGGGACGATATTTCTCCGCCTGATCAAAGTAATTATCGCGCCGCTAATTTTCAGCACGCTCGTGGTGGGAATCGCGGGCCACGCCGATTTGAAAAAAGTTGGCCGCATGGGCGTGAAGGCGCTGATCTATTTCGAAATCGTCTCCACACTGGCGTTGGTGATCGGATTCGCCGCCATCAACCTGAGCCGCGCGGGCGAAGGCGTCAAACTTCCGCCCACCACCGCGACGCTCGCGCTGAATACCGCTCCGCGCACCGCCAGCGATTTCATCGTGAACATTTTCCCGGAGAACATCGCCAAGTCCGTTTACGAGGGCGAGGTGCTGCAAGTCGTCATCTTCAGCGTGCTCTTCGGTCTCGCGCTGGCAATGGTGCCGGAGGAAAAGCGCCGGCCGTTTCTCAAGTTCGCCGAGAGCCTCGCCGAGACCATGTTCAAATTTACGAACCTGGTGATGCTGTTCGCACCGATCGGCGTCTTCGGCGCGGTGGCTTACACGGTCGGGCATCTGGGTCTCGGCGTCCTGATGCCGCTGCTGCGATTGCTGGCGACTATGTACGTCGCGCTTACTGTCTTCATCCTGGCCGTGCTGCTTCCCATCGCGCTGATTGTCGGCGTTCCCATCCGGCGATTCCTGCGCGCGGCCGCAGAACCCGTCACGATCGCCTTTGCGACGGCAAGCTCGGAAGCCGCTTTGCCGCGCGCCATGGAAAAAATGGAAACGCTCGGCGTGCCGCGCGACATCGTGGCCTTCGTTCTTCCCACCGGCTACAGCTTCAATTTGGATGGCTCAAGTCTCTATCAATCTCTCGCGCTCATTTTCGTGGCGCAGGCGGCCGGAATTCACTTGAGCGCCGGCCAACAGGCCGTGATGCTGCTAACGCTGCTGGTCACCAGCAAAGGAGTCGCGGGCGTTGCGCGCGCATCGCTGGTCATCGTGCTGGCCGCGGCCACATCGTTCCATTTGCCGCTCGAGCCTGTTTTCCTTTTGTTCGGCATTGACCAGCTCATGGATATGGCGCGCACCGGCGTAAACGTTCTCGGAAATTGTCTCGCGACAGTAGTAATCGCCCGCTGGGAGGGCGAAACGCAGCTTTTTTCGAAGTGAGTTAGTCCATTCCAATCTTCGGAGGAGAGATTGTTCCGAAACGCAATCGTCCGGCTTCCCGGCGAAAATTTCGCAGACGGCTTGACCAGCGGAAAGCTCGGTAAGCCAACTTATCGAAAAGCGCTCGAGCAGCACGCCGCATACAGCGTCGCGCTGCAGCGCTGCGGCCTGGAGTTGCTCGCTCTTCCGCCCGATTCGCAGCATCCGGATTCGACCTTCGTCGAAGACGCCGCGATCGTGACTTCACGTTCCGCGATCCTCACGCGCCCCGGCGCCACGAGCCGGCAGGGCGAAGTGCCCGGCATCCGCGAAGGCCTCGCGCGCTTCTTCCGCGAATTTCACCAGATCGAGCCGCCCGGCACTCTCGACGGCGGCGATATTTGCGAAGCCGAAAATCATTTCTTCATCGGCCTCTCGCAACGCACCAATGAGGAGGGCGCGCGGCAATTGGCGGAATTTCTCGCCCGCGATGGATTCACTTCTTCCATCGTTGACATCCGCGGGATTCGCGGCGTGCTGCACTTGAAGAGCGGAATCGCCTACATCGGCGAAAACCATCTCGTCGCGATGGAAGCGATGGCGGATCTGCCACATTTTCGCAGCTACGATCGCATCCGCGTCCAACCCGAGGAAAGCTATGCCGCAAATTGTGTGCGAGTAAACGATTTCGTCTTGCTGCCCGCCGGGCGCCCGCATCGTGGAAGCTGCGCTGAAAGAGCGCGGCTACAAGACCGTCACGCTCGACATGTCGGAATTCGAGAAGATGGACGGCGGCCTGAGCTGCCTCTCTCTGCGCTTCTAGCCCACCGTTCGCGATTGCCGGCACGCCCGCGCACTAAATTCCTCCCGACGCGAGTAGAATGCGCGCAGCCTTCTGTTCCGGAGGACATCATGCTCGATCGCCGTGATTTCTTGACCTCCATCGCGGGCGCCGCGGGCGCGCTCCACGCTTCGCATCGCTGGCTGAGTCTTTTCGAGCAGGCCCCCGCGCGCCTGCCCGATTCCTCGCTCTACGATTCGAACGAAGAAGCCTACTGGACCGAGCTGCGCAAACAATTCCTGATTCCCGAAGACGAGGTCTATCTCAACAACGGCACCGTAGGCTCTTCGCCCGCGCCCGTTCTCCGCGCCGTCTTCGATGGGTACAACGAAACCGAAAAACTCGCGCAATCCGATCCCGAGGACTATCCCATCTGGGGCTACGCGGCGTGGAATGAATTCCGCGATCCGCTGGCCGCCTTTGTCGGCTGCACGCGCGATGAAATCGCGCTCGTCCGCAATGCTACCGAGGCCAACAATTACATCGCGAACGGCCTCGACCTAAAGTCCGGCGATGAAGTCCTCATGACCGATCAAGAGCATCCCGGCGGCGAGCAACCCTGGCTGCTGCGCGCCAAGCGTTACGGCACCGTCGTCAAGCGCGTCGCGCTGCCCGTGCCGGTTTCGAATGCCGCCGCGGCTCTCAATCTTTTCAATGACGCTATCTCCCCGCGCACTCGCGTCCTCTTCTTCAGCCACATCACCACCGCCACCGGCGTCGTCCTCCCGGTCCGTGCAATCTGCGCTCTTGCTCGCGCGAAAGGCATCATCTCGGCCGTTGATGGCGCGCACGTAACCGGCATGATGCGCCTGAACGTCCACGAGCTCGGCTGCGATTTTTACGCCTCGAGCCCGCACAAATGGCTGCAAGCGCCGAAAGGCACCGGCTTCCTCTATGTGCGCGATGAAATGATCGACCGCCTCTGGAGCACTATCACCACCGCCGGCTGGGACGATCCCAAACTTCGCGCCGAGCGATTTCAGCGCATCGGCAGCTCCAACGTGCCCACGCTCTGGGGCCTGCGCGCGGCGATTGAACTCGCCAATCAAATCGGCATGGAACGCATCGAGCGGCGCCATCGCCAAATGGCCGATTACATCCTGGCGGAAATGGTCCGCCGCGGCGGCGTCTCGTGGACGTCTCCCGATGCGGCTCTCCGCTGCGCCATCGCCACAGTCAACGTCCCGCCCTACGCGCGCATGGATTTGGAAACCTGGCTCTGGAAGACCAAGAAAATCCGCATCCGCGGCGGCGAGCCGTCCAAGCTGCGCCTCTCGACGCCATATTTCCTGCTGCACAAGGACGTCGATCGCTTCCTAGCCGCCTTCGATGAATACCGCGCTCAACATCGCCCCGCGTGATTTCCGGTCGCCGCACGATCCGTGCGGTTGCGGCGATTCTAGGGCTCAGTCGCAAGCGTGCGAGGTCTTTCATATGCAGCACAGGCCAAAAACGAATCGCTTTGCCAAGCGCGCAGGAAATTCCGCCTTGCTGCGAGGACAAATCAGAACAGAAAGTAACGCTGGGCGAGCGGGAGAACCGTTGCCGGATCGCAGGTGATCAAATTGCCGTCAACGCGGACTTCGTAGGTTTCAGGATCGACATCGATTTTCGGAGTTGCGCTGTTGTGGAGCAGATCCTTTTTGCCGATCGTGCGGCAATTTCGCACGGTGCGCGCGATCTTCTTCAAGCCTAGCTTCTGCGGCAATCCTGATGACATCGCCGCTTGAGAAAGAAAAGTAATGCTTGTGGCGGCGGTGGCTGCGCCGAAACTGGCGAACATGGGGCGGTACAGCACGGGCTGCGGAGTGGGAATGGAGGCGTTCGGATCGCCCATGGCGGCCCAGGCGATGAAGCCGCCTTTGACAATCAACTCCGGCTTCACGCCGAAGAATGCGGGCTTCCAGAGCGCGAGGTCCGCAAGTTTGCCGGGCTCGATCGACCCG
The DNA here is from genome assembly GCA_963841235.1 of uncultured Acidobacteriota bacterium. Classification (GTDB taxonomy): domain Bacteria; phylum Acidobacteriota; class Terriglobia; order Acidiferrales; family UBA7541; genus Palsa-147. Next base: position 107,524 of record CAWJBU010000015.1, read on the forward strand.
ATCTCTTCAGACATCCCATGCGTGATGGCGGGATTGATGGTGTATTTAGCGACGTAGCGCTTGGCACGGTAATTGTCGTTACGCGTCGAGTCTTCGGGCAATGCGCCGCGCTGTGTTTTCATTTTATGGGCCGTTTGCCAGGTGCGGATGATGACTTCGCCGACGCGCCCCATGGCCTGCGAGTCGCTCGAAATCATGCTGAGGACGCCCAGATCGTGCAGGATATCTTCAGCGGCGATGGTTTCGGGGCGGATGCGGCTCTCGGCGAACGCGACATCTTCGGGTACCTGCGGATTCAGATGATGGCAGACCATGAGCATATCGAGATGCTCGGCGATCGTGTTGATGGTGTAGGGGCGAGTGGGATTCGTCGAAGATGGAAGAATATTGGGAAACGAGGCGATGCGAATGATGTCCGGAGCGTGGCCGCCGCCGGCGCCTTCGGTGTGATAGGTATGGATGGTGCGGCCGGCGATGGCGGCGACCGTGGCTTCGAGGAAACCGGCTTCATTGATTGTGTCGGTGTGGATCGCAACTTGAACGTCGAATTCGTCGGCGACTTTCAGGCAGGCATCGATCGCGGCGGGCGTTGTGCCCCAATCTTCGTGGAGCTTCAGGCCGCAGGCGCCGCCTTCGATCTGCTCGGCGAGAGGACGTCCGGTTGCGGCATTTCCTTTGCCGAGAAAACCGAAATTCATCGGCCAGGCTTCGGCGGCCTGCAACATGCGCGCGAGATTCCACGCGCCCGGCGTGCAAGTTGTGGCGGCGGTTCCAGTGGCGGGGCCTGTGCCTCCGCCGATCATGGTGGTGATGCCGCTGGAGATGGCTTCATAGATTTGCTGCGGCGAAATGAAATGGATGTGGCTATCGACGCCGCCCGCCGTGACGATTAAGTTTTCACCGGCGATCACTTCGGTTGCGGCGCCGACGACCAGTTCCGGATCGACGCCGTCCATGGTGTCGGGATTTCCCGCTTTGCCGGCTTTTACGATGCGGCCGTTCTTCACTCCGATATCGGCTTTGACGATTCCCCAATGATCGAGGATGACGGCATTGGTGATAACCAGATCGAGGCCGCCTGATTTTGATTCGCGGATTGCGGTGCTGCTTTGGCCCATTCCGTCGCGAATTACTTTGCCGCCGCCGAAGGTGATTTCATCGCCGTAGTGCGTGTAGTCCTTCTCAATTTCGATGAGGAGATCGGTGTCTGCAAGGCGAATGCGATCGCCTTTGGTGGGGCCGTAGAGGTCGGCGTAGGTGCGGCGAGGAATGTTCAGGGCCATTACCGGTTTTTCCCCTCGCTGAATTGAAAGCCTTCTGCGCGGGCTCGCTCGAGGGCACGCTGGCGCGCGTCTGCGTCGCTTAGATCACCGCTTGCCGAGTGATCGAGCAATCCATTGAAGCCATGGATGGCGCGGCGGCCTCCAAATTCTGTCAGCTCTACTTCCTTTTCTTCGCCGGGCTCGAAGCGGACTGCGGTTCCGGCCGGGATGTTGAGTCGCAAGCCATAAGCAGAGGCGCGACCGAACGCGAGAGCGCGATTTGTTTCGAAGAAATGATAGTGGCTTCCGACTTGGATGGGACGGTCACCCGTGTTGCGAACGAGGAGGCGGTGCGTTTTTCGGCCGGCGTTCGCGATCACCGGACCTTGCGACTCATCGAGCAGATATTCACCCGGCTTCATCGCGCCTCCGTTTCAACGAATGGGATCGTGGATGGTGACGAGCTTCGTGCCATCGGGAAATGTGGCCTCCACCTGAACTTCGTGAATCATTTCGGGCACGCCTTCCATTACCTGTGCGCGATTCAGGATCTTTGCTCCGGAACTCATGATTTCGGCGACGGTTTTTCCGTCGCGGGCTGCTTCCATGACTTCGGCGGATAGAATGGCGACGGCTTCGACGTAGTTGAGCTTCAGTCCGCGTGCCTGGCGTTTTCGAGCGAGGTCGGCGGCGAACGCGACCATGAGCTTTTCTTGTTCGCGCGGGGTGAGGTGCATACCAGTCCTCCTTAGTTCACTTTTCGCGGAGGTACTGCTTCCGCGCCGTAGAGAGCGAGCTTCGCCTCTCGCCATAGCTGGTTGAGTCCAAACATTACGTCACGGCCATGCAATGCTACACAGCGACAGACCAAGCCATGTGCTACCAGAGTGCTGATGCCCCAAAGCGCTTTGCCGGGATAATTGAATTCACTGGCGGCTTCCCGCAAGCGCTCTTCGAGCGCGAGCCATGCAGCGGGGTCCAGGCCCACTCGGCAAATATAGAAAGTAGCCCAATATCGATACGCGCCTAGCCGCGCCGGTGACGAGAGTGGATATTTGTGCGGCTCAAGCCTGACGCGCTCAGCGGCGATGAGCCGGCCTTGCGCGCGCAAATCTGCTTTCATCTCGACCGAATCGTACGCAAACAATTCTCCGCTAGCTTCTCTGCCGGGCGCGAGGATTTCCCACCAGAACAGCCCGGCGCCTGAGGCAAGCTGGATGTCGGTCTGTTGAGAGAAGCGCGCATGCGCAAAAGGAATGATTGGATCGGGCAGGTATTCGAGAAGCGCGTTTGCCGCTAACGAAATTTCGGTCCTTTGGATCGCTGGCCCTGCGTCTTCCCGCGCCCGGTAGATGCGTGTGGCTCCGGTCGTGGTGAGCTGCACTTTTGCATTTTCGTCGAGACGGACGGAAAGTGCGAGACGATCGTCGCCGAGCAGCCCTCCCGAGACATTGTGCAAATGACTCAGCGCTGCGCCATCTGCCAAAGTGAAAGCCCGAACCACTTTCAGAGGAGGCTCGTACAAGCTTTCGGAGAGCAAGGTGCTTCGCGTCGCGGAGTCATAGGCAAAACGAAGCTCGAGTGAGGAATCAACGCCGCGGGGCCTTGCGGGCCGCGTCACCGAACTGGTGTCGTTCAATAGAGCCATAAGATCAACAAATCGTCGCTACTCAGAGTTTTGGTCAACTAATGAATAGACGAGTTGAAAGAACCGGGTGTTCCATCGCTCCCCAATCCAGCAATGGTGTGAAGCTCGACAAATTGTCCAGCGACACTTCCGCGCTACGGTTCGCGGCTTCAATAATTGCTGGTTTAAGATTCCACAAAATTCGAGTGGCTTGAGTTTGGCCCAGCGGCAGCAGGCGCTGAAAGGCCGAAACAGAACTGGCGACGAATTGATGCAGGTAGGAGAGAACAACCGGATCCTCATCGAAATGAAGAGCGCCACTCACAAGACCGAAAGCTGTAGGGTGCTCGATTATTCCCGAGCGGCAGTCAAATGAATCTGGCCGGGATGGCTCGTCCGTCGCTTCCAGAGCTTGACGCAAAATATTGAATTCACCGAGGGCGAGGACCGCCCGCAGGAAATTGCGTCCGAGGGCCGCGCTGCCCGCGCGGGCTTCGCGCGCAGGCTTGAGCGCGGCTAGCCGATCATTCAGGTCCCACCAACGCGCACTCGGGAAATCCGATGGGGCTTCACTAGCAAGCCGCACCGCCTCCCGGCAGAAAACCGCCTCGACTACTCCTGTCTCTTCCAGGTAACCGCGTAGAAAGATTTCCAAATCGCGCGTGGCGAGCAGGCCCGCGGAGACCATCGATTCAATTCCAAAAGAATGGGAGAGCGCACCGATCGGAAACGCGCTGTCGGCCAAATGGAGAAGCTGAAGATAGGCGAGCTCTGGAGATAACGAACAACCCGATGAAGGCAGGTCATTTTCCACGGGACTCATCTCTAATGATGACGATCATGCCCGTGGGTGTGGGCATGACCGTGCTCGTGTGAATGAGGAACGCCTTTGTACGGAGCGTGCGCATCAATGAGATCGCGGCGCATGTCCAACGGCGAATTAATATGCTGTTCGACCCACGCGACGAGCGAATCGAGTCCGACGGCATCTCGCAAATTCGTAAAAAAGAATGGAAGGTCTCCCCGCATGCGGCGCGAGTCGCGCTCCATCACTTCGAGCGAAGCGCCGACGTACGGCGCAAGATCGATTTTGTTGATCACCAAAAGATCCGAGCGAGTGATCCCCGGTCCGCCTTTTCGCGGGATTTTGTCGCCCTCCGCCACGTCTATTACATAGATCCACACATCCACCAGCTCTGGACTGAAAGCAGCAGAAAGGTTATCGCCGCCGCTTTCGACGAAAATCAATTTCAGACCGGGAAGCTTTCGTTCAAGCTCGGCGATCGCCTGCAGATTCATGGAGGCGTCCTCGCGGATCGCCGAATGGGGGCAGGCGCCGGTCTCCACTCCGCGAATGTGCTCAGCCGGCAAAGTGCCCTGCCGCAGCAAAAATTCCGCGTCTTCCTTGGTGTAGATGTCATTGGTGACGACCGCGAGGCAGTATTTAGGCCAGAGTCTTTGGCTCAGGCGATCGACAAGCGCGGTTTTCCCCGAGCCAACGGGCCCGGCTATGCCGATGCGAAACGCTCGATGAGAATCTGGCTTGCTCATATTTTGACCTCGTGGTTTCTCGCGAACTGCCCGGCGGGATTTTTTTGCTGAATCGGAGATACGGCGTTGTGTCGCGCCAGGGTATCCATAGGTTTAATTTCGCGGATTATAACAAAGAGCGGGAGAGAGTCTTAGTCGCGAAGCATTTGCTTGGCTTTGGCAGGTTTCGAAATCGCTCATTCCGATTCATGCTACCGGCTCCTCCGCGGCTTCCACCCATTCCCGTCGTAGATGGCGGTCCAGTCGCTTGGCGAGTGGCGACTTTTTCCAGCGTGCCAGAATCGGCGACCACGTTTCATCGAGCGAGCACGGCAAGTTGACGGGTTCGAGGCGTACGAGCGGCAGTGGTCCTTTGAGTTTCAGGATTTGCGCTGCCGTCGGGCTGCTGGTGCGGCGGACATGCTCTTCGAGAGCGAGGCGAATTCGGGTTTCTTCGGCGGGTTCCAAGCCGGTTTGATATACGCAGCGCACGAATTCATGGCTGTAGGCGCTTTCTCGCAAGAACTGTTTTGAAATATAGGCGAGGCCTCCGGTCATGCCGGAAGCGAAATTGATTCCCGTGGGGCCGAGAACTATCACGACGCCGGCGGTCATGTACTCGCAGCCGTGTTGGCCCACGCCCTCGACGACGGCAAGCGCGCCGCTATTGCGAACGGCAAAGCGTTCGCCGGCGCGGCCCGCGATATAAAGTTCGCCCGCGGTCGCGCCGTACAGCGCGGTATTGCCCGCGAGGAGATCGCCGCGCAGCGAGGCTGCGGCGCCCGCTTCGATGGCGATCGTGCCTCCGCTCAGGCCTTTCGCGACGTAGTCGTTCGCTTCGCCATGCAGCCGAAAGTGCAAGCCATGGATGAGAAACGCGCCAAAACTCTGGCCCGCAGCGCCGTGAAATTCAAAGTGCCTCGGTTCATGCCTCAAATCTGAGAAGCCGGAGCGGCGCAGGATGTGGCCGCTCAAGTGCGCTCCAACGCTGCGATCGGAATTCTTGATGGGGAACGAAAGCGGCGGAGAGGAGCGCAATTCGAGACTTCGGTCTAGTTCGATTTCGAGGAAGTCTTCCGCATCCCGAATTTCTGCAACTTCCCGCGGCGCATCTTCGGGAATCTCAGCGGGAGATTCCAAGAGGTGCGCGACAACGCGCGCTGCACTTGGGCCACGCGGACGAAGCTGATTCACCTCGCCCACAAGTTCGGCCAGCGAGCGTGCCCCGAGCAGAGCGAGCCGCTCGCGGACTTCGCCGGCAAGGCCGCGGAAGTACGACATCACCATTTCGGGATTGCCGTCGAATCGCGCGCGAAGTTCTTCATTCTGCGTGGCGATGCCAGCAGGGCAGGTGTTCAGATGACATTGACGGGCCATCACGCAGCCGATGGCAAGCAGCGCCGAAGTGCCGAAGCCAAACTCGTCGGCGCCGAGGAGCGCGGCGATGATCACATCGCGTGCGAATTTGAATCCGCCGTCAACGCGAAGGCGCACGCGATCGCGAAATCCCATTTGCAGCAGATGTCGTGTGGACCTTGCGCAGGCCAATTTCCCACGGCAGTCCGGTATTTTTGATCGAAGTAAGCGGCGAAGCGCCGGTGCCGCCATCGAATCCCGAAATGGTGATCACTTGTGCGCCGGCCTTTGCGACTCCTGCGGCAATGATTCCGATCCCGGAGCTGGAAACAAGTTTGACTCCGATTTTTGCGCGAGGATTTACGGCGCGGAGATCGTGGATCAGTTGCTCGAGATCTTCGATGCTGTAGATATCGTGATGCGGAGGCGGCGAGATCAGCGACATTCCGGGAATGGCGTGACGCAGCCGCGCGATCAGGGGGGTGACCTTCGTGGCGGGAAGCTGTCCGCCTTCGCCGGGCTTTGAGCCTTGCGCCATTTTGATTTCAAGTTCATCGGCACGGACAAGGTATTCCGTGGTCACGCCAAACCGGCCGGAAGCCACTTGCTTCACGCGGTTGGCGGCTTCAGGCTCGCAGCGGTACACATCCGGATCTTCGCCGCCTTCGCCGGTGTTGCTTTGCGCGCCGAGGCGATTCATGGCAATCGCCAGAGTGCGATGAGCTTCGGGACCCAGCGCGCCGAGGGACATGGCTTGCGTGCTGAAGCGACGGAGTATCGCGCTCTCGTCTTCCACTTCATCGAGCGGAATGGGAGTGCCCGGCGCGAATTCAAGCAAGTCGCGAACAGCTACCGGCTCGCGATTCTCGGCCAGGTCGGCGTAAGCGCGATAATTTTCGGGAGTGGGAGTTTTCACGTAGCGATGCATGCGGCGGACCAGCTCGGGAGAGCTGGAATGGCGTTCGCCGGCCTGGCGAAAACGATAGAGACCATCATCGCCGCGAACAGAGGCGTTCGAAGCGTAAGCAGCGATATGGCGATCCAAAGAATCCTGCAATATTTCCTGTAGCGATTTGCCGCCGAGCGCGGCGCCGGCATCCTCAAAAAAAGCTTCGTGCACGCCCGCATTCAGGCCAACGACTTCGAAAAGCTGGCTGTTGCGATAACTCGCTATCGTGCAGATTCCCATGCGAGCAAGGACTTTGCGCAGTCCGACTTCGACGGCTTGGCGATATTGCGCGCTGCCGCCGGGTTTGAGAATTTCCGAGAGCTCAAGCGCAAGATACGGAAAAACGGCGCTCGCACCCGTGGCGATGAGCATTGCGAGATGATGCGTCTCGATGACTTGTCCGGTCTCGACGACGAGTGGAACTTCGTAGGCGCCCGCGCAGACGAGTTCTTTCCAGACTGCGGCCACGGCCAGCAATGCAGGGAGCGCGGCGCGGGCCGGGCCGGCATTGCGGTCGGTCAGCAGGACTAAATCCGGGACATTTGTGCGGCTCTCGCCTGCTTCTTCGCGAACGCGCTGCACCGCTGCCAATGCGCTTTCTACGCCGCCTGCGGCTTCGTAAGTCAAGTCGATGCGCTTCACGCGAGGTTGCAGGTGGGACTCGAGCGCGGCGAGTTGGCCTTGATCGAGCAGCGGCGATCCGATCACGGTTGCTTTGCCAAGATGCACGTCGAGCGACATCACGTGGTTTTCGCGCAGCGAATCGATCGGCGGGTTCGTTACTTGAGCGAAGCGCTGCTTGCAGTAGTCCCACAGCGGACGCCGCATCGCGGAGAGAAACGCAGGAGGAGCATCGTCGCCCATGCTCCAGATCGATTCTTTGGCATCCAGCGCGAGAGACTGGAAAAGCAGGCGAAATTGATCCTCGCTCCAGCCGAGTGCCGCGGCGACTTTGCGCGGCTCGGTGGTCAGCGGCACGGGGACGGCCAGACGCTTCAGGCGCGTGCATTGGCGTGATTTGGAACGGCCATTCGGTGCGCCCAATTCCTCCGAAAGATCGCTCTCACGAAGAATTGTTTTCTTGGCAGTATCGACGAGCAGCATTTCGCCCGGCCCGAGACGCTGCCGCTCGACCACTTTCTTGGAATCGAGATCGACGAGGCCTGCTTCGGAACCCATGATGACGAGTCCGTCCGAGGTCACGGAATAGCGCAGAGGGCGCAGGCCGTTGCGATCGAGTTTTGCGCCCACGATTCGGCCATCGCTGAAAACGAGCGCGGCGGGGCCGTCCCAAGGCTCCTGCTCGAAAGATTCGCTGCGCAGAAACCGGCGCAACTTCGGAGCGAGATCGCGATTGGACTCCCATGCCGGCGGGACCATCCGCAACATGGCCGCGGCGATGTTGTAGCCGCGCTGCACGGAAACTTCGAGCGCGTTGTCGAAGCTGGCCGAATCGCTGACGCGTTCTTCGAGCGTGTGAAAAAATCGTCCAAACCGAAGTTCCTGGCGAATGGATTCTTCTCTCGCCAGAGCCCAGCGGCGATTCGAGCTGATGGTATTGATCTCGCCGTTGTGCGCGACATGCCGGAAGGGCTGAGCCATCGTCCAGCTCGGCTGGGTGTTTGTGGAATAGCGCTGATGGAAAATTGCGAAGCTCGCGGTGAATTCGGGGTTCGAGAGATCGGGATAAAACTGGCGGAATTGCCGGGGCGTCAGCAGCCCTTTATAAACTACGGTGCGGGATGATAGCGAGCAGAAGTAAGTGCCCGGCTCGCCTTCGAATTCCACGAGCTTGCGGAAAGAGAACAGCGAGCGTTCGAGGTCTGCGCCGGATTCGGTCGCGCTGAAAAAGCATTGGCGAATGGCAGGCTGAGTCGAAAGGGCACGTGAACCGAGACTCGTGCGCTCGAGTGGGACATCCCGCCATCCCAAACAGCGCAGGCCGCTCTGCTGCGCTAACGATTCAACTGCTTTGCGCGCGTCGGCTTCCTTTTTCCTTGGCAGAAAAACCATGCCCAGACCGAAAGCCTCGGGCAAGGAGATATTAGCAAGCCCAGTATGGCTTCGAAAAAACTCTGTGGGTATAGGCAGTAGAAGTCCCGCGCCATCTCCACTCAAACCATCCGAGTCCACTCCGCCGCGATGAGAAAGCCGGTCGAGCGCAGTAAGCGCAAGCTCGACCACTTCGCGCGATTTCTCGCCGCTAAGGCGAGCGATGAACCCGACACCACAGGCATCATGGTCCAGTCCCGGATTGGGGACGACTTCTCTCATGTTAAGTAACTACCCTAGGACTGTGCGGGAAGTACAATCGAAAGGTTGGATGCGTAGCATCAATATTTAAGCGGGTTGATGGGCGCGATTCATTAGGTGAGCGGTACGCTGTGGGAACGATGCGAGTTCCACGCGGGCGAAGAGAGGTCACGCTTCAGATTCAGGTTGTTAGTGTTTGAGCTAGGATACGATGAGACTGCGCCGGAGGTCCATGCGCGATGGATGAAAAACAAAACCGCCCCCTCCAATTCGCGTTCCCTGCTTCCGTGAAGGTCGATTTCCAGCGATCACGAGCAACTTCCGATGCTGACCTGATTCTGGTTCGCGAGTTGGATGCGCGGCATGGTTTGGAGAGTCCAATGTGCAACGCACAAGCCAGAAGTCCAAATGGAAAACATCGGCTCAAATCAAAGGCGGCTTTTGCCTTCTGCATTTTGCTTGTTCTCGGCAAAGCTCCCTTGCGCGCAACACAAGATAAACCGAACAAAGGGGACATTGAGAACAAAACACTCTTTCTGGTCGCCCGCCCTGGGCTGGGGGACCCGATGTTCAAAGAGTCGGTGGTGTTGATGTTCCCGGCATCCGCGAGTGCAGGAGAAGGCCTGATCGTCGGCCTTATCGTCAACAGACCCGCACGCGTTGCGCTGAGCGAGATCTTTCCCGATGACGAGAAGCTGAAGGACCGCTCCGACACCGCATACTTCGGCGGGCCTGTGTTCCCGCGGTCTCCAGGAGTCGTCTTTCGCTCGAGCAAAGCCGCCAAGCAGGCGGCGCTATTGTTTGGCGATGTTTACGTGAGCTTCGATGCGGATTTCATCAAGGAACTTTTGAAGGACCCGGAGAAGACACCCGACTTGCGCCTGTTTGTAGGGCGCTCCCAATGGGCGCCGGCGCAGCTCCAAAACGAGATGGTGGTAGGAGCGTGGGATACGGTACGGACTGAAACGAACCTAATTTTCGGGGCCAACCCGAAGTACCTCTGGCGCAGATTGTTTGAGCAGGCGGAGCCTGCCCCGTTCGCGAAGGTCTCAGATGTTCCCTTCGCCCAGTTCGCAAATCTCCCCAATATTCGACGCGGCACAGGCTAGGCCAAGAAAAGGATTCGCCATCCTTATAAATGTACGGCGTACGTGCCCGGTCCTTGCTTAAAGAAAACCTTTGCGGTCCTCAACGCAACTCTTGACCGAGTCCTGGCTCTCTTTTCAATTCGAGACACAAGGTGGATCGAGCCATCTTCGACGCAGTTGAGTTTTTGGCGAGACACGCGCTGATCTGGATGACGTTGGGGCCATTTGGGCCGCAAAATGGATGTTTCGTGTCGAAGACCACGGGGAGAGAGAAAAGCCCCGACAGACTGGCGAAGGAGCCAGTCACGAGCGAACTACTCTCCGGCCTCGAACAGGGGAAAATACAGGGAAAACTCGGTACGCTGGGCGACTTCCTAGGCCACTTTTGGCCGAAACCAATTCACCACAATGGAGTTGTATGGAAAATACAGAATCAACGCCCTAGTCCGATCAGGGAATGACAGGGACTTAAACAGAGATTCGAGAGGTCCCGCGACGTGTCGGTGGATGCTGACGACTACCCGAAAGCCACCCAATTTTGCGGAGACGTCGCAGAGAGGTCACAATTCGCATTCAGCTTTCCAATGTGCGGTCGTGCCAGATCGATCTGTTCTCTGAGAGCGCGACATGCCATAACGAACCAGTGGCGACCGAGGCGGTCTCGACGCCTATCGACCCAGATTTCGAATCCGACTTCTACCAACGCAGCTTTGGGTGCCTATGCTCATCTGTATTTCTGAGGGGTTCAGATGCGATGACGCTGATCTAAACCTACATACGCGGTGAGTGTGGAAAAAAAGAAGTCCCAGCTTTCGATGAATGCTTCCCGTGAGTTCCCATCCTAATTGCAATCAGCGCGGGAATTGTCGTTGCGGAATGCAATATCGCTCTGGGCGCTAGGCACAATTTAGAAAGTTGTTTGCGCGGATCATTTCGACTGCTTCGTAGCGATTCGAGGCTTCCAATTGGCGCATGATCCGCCGAACGTGATTCTTCACAGTAAACTCGGACAGGTTTAGCTTCGCGGCGATCTCTTTGTTGGTCAAATTCTGGAAGAGAAGTTCGACCAGTTCCTGCTGGCGGCGCGTGAGATTGAACCTGGGCTCAAGAGCCGTCGTGTTTCTCGGCTGGAAAGAGTGTTTAAAGACGTGCTGGAAGAGAGTCAAACAAAGTCGCGGAGGACAAACAGCTTCCCCACGAGCCACGCAGCGGATTGCCGCGATGACGTCTGCGGCAGAAGCGTCCTTCAATAGATAGGCGGTGACGCCTGCGTGAACCGCCTTTAGGAATAGTTCGCGATCTTCGTTCATGCCGAACAAAACAATCCTGGAGGCCGATCCCTGTGGCTGCTTTGGAGGCTGGCAGATCAAGCGTATGGCGCAAAGCAAAGGCAGTGAATCACTCAAGAGCACATGGCAGGGATTCGAGGTTATGTCGCGCGCGGCGGCCTCGGGTGAATCGCTATCGCCGGCTACGGTCAAATCAGATCTCTTCTGCAGCAGGCGCAGGAGCGCTTCTCGCAGAAGGCGGTTCTCCGCCACCAAGTAGATAGTCACTTGATCGACTGCAGGTGCGAGGACATTGTTCTCCATGGCCATTTCCCCATCGATTTTAAACGTCTTACAACCCACATCAGGGCCGGGAGAATTGAGGCCAAACGTTATCTTTTCTGCTAGATGCTGTCAATATAAGATGTTCGAAAGTTAAATAATTCGAGATTTCATGTTGCGACAGAATTCGGTACAGAATGCGTATTCAGCCAGTTAGACGATTGTGCGTTCCGTCGGGTTGCCACGCTCATGCTGGTGCACCTCGAAATTTTGCTTTGCGTGCGAGTTTCCCATTTGGGAATCGCGCCTGTCTCAGCACTACCATTTGGGTACCGGTGCAGTGCGAAAGTGCCCCCCGGACTAGCACGCCCTTGGTTCTCTAACCTGAGCACTTAATTGGACCTTACATTCCAATCCCCAACTGCGAATACTGATCCTCCGATCTGAGGAGCCGGCCATGAGGAAAACGATTCGCATCTTGGTGGCCAATCGACCGAGGCTGATGAGGGATCTCATCATGAGCATCGTCACGGAGCAGTCCGATATGGAACTCGTCGGGGAGCTCTCCGGGGCGGAAGAGGAAGACGAGATCCCCAAGCGAATCCGAGACGTCATGCCGGATCTGGTGGTGATCGCGCTCGAGGATCCTAATAAGCAGCAGGAAATGTGGGGGAAGGTTTTGCGCCAGTATCCCAGGGTGGGTGTGATTGCCGTCGCTGAGCACACCAACCGTTGTGTGTGTTACTGGGCCGTAACACGTATCGAGTCTCGAGAGATCGAGGAAGTCTCCGAGAAAGGATTCATTACGGCAGTGCGCACATTGGCTGAGCGCGCCGGCACACAGCCTTGGTACGCACCGTCTTGAGAAGAGAGGAAGCAACGATGCGTCGTGCCTCCAGGCTCTTGCTAGTCTTACCGTTGTTGTGGGCGGTCCTGGCACTTTTACCTGCGAATGCTCAAGAAAATGGCCGGCAGAACCGTTCCTCGAGTAATCCGACGAGCAATCAAGGTAACGAACCTCTTCAACTCGCAAAAGACAATTTGGACAGGGTCGCGGCATCCGCCGTACAGATCAAGGCGGTGCTGCTGAGAGACCCGGGTCTTCTTGTGGAGCTCAAAAGATACGTCGCCAAGGAGGCCACAAATAACGGCCAGGTGGTGGACGATACAGCGCTGACCGACTCAGCGATTTTCGAGCGGCTCGATCGAGATGTGCCGTTTCGCTCCCTCGCAACCCGGTTGGTGCAGCGCTATGGATATCTTCTTCCGAGCGTTAACCCAGATTCTGACGCGGGAAAACAGCAGGACCTCGTGTTGAAAGAGCGGGCCCGGCGCCTGGTTCAAGTGGAGGCGCAAGAAGACGCGCAAGCCGACGCGGAAGCGAAAAAGGCCGCAGAGCGCGAAGAAACCGAAGAGGCATGCGACCCTCAGCAAGACCATGGCTGCGAAGCTACGCCTCCGACCAAGACTCGACGCTCGACTACGCCACGAGACAACGAACAATCGCCTGACCGGTATGGCTCGCCTCTTCCGGACCAGGTTCCACAGTTTCCGTCCCCGCAATTGCTGCGGACGGGGGGCTCGTCCACTTCCGATATCGATCTGCGCAGCACGGCGGACCAGAGCGCCGCCCTACAGCAGTTTGCAGGACTGCAGGGTGGTCGAAATGCGTCGGGATTTGGGTCCGATGACGATTCGGATTCCAGCAGCCGCATGGCAAAGATGGCGCAAAGCATGGCGGCGGCCCAGGGGGCCGGAGGCCTGAGCTCGAGCGCGCTTGCACTGCCGCTGGACATGAGCAGCATGGGCGAGTTCGGTGGTTCTGGCGATGAAAACCACGCCAGCAGGTTTGCCACGATGAGAAGTCTTGAGGGACGCGAGGGTGTACCAAGAGTGGAGCGGAGAGTCGCAGGAAAGGCAGAATTGTCTCCGGTCTCGATCGTTCATAAGGCGAACCCATATGCAGATATTCCTTCGCTCTATGACATGTACGTGCAGGCATCCGCAAAACCGCGAACGCTCGAACGCTTTGGACTAGATGTGTTTCGCAATCAAGCCGACGACTCGGACGCGATTCCCATGGATTTGCCGGTCGGGCCCGAATACGTCGTTGGCCCTGGCGACACGTTGGCGATTAACGTCTGGGGCGGAATCTCGCAGCGGATGTTTCGCACGGTAGATCGTGCGGGACGCGTCTCTCTGCCCGAAGCGGGGCCGGTGTTGGTGAGTGGCCGGACGCTCGGGGAGGTGCAGGAGAATGTGCAGCAGTTGCTGCGCACTCAATTTCGAGACGTATCCGCGGATGTGTCGCTTTCGAAGCTGAGGACTGTAAGAGTTTACGTCGTGGGAGACGTCGATTCGCCGGGGGCCTACGACATCAGCTCGCTTTCAACGCCGCTCAACGCATTGTTCGCAGCCGGCGGCGTCACTCCGAACGGTTCATTGCGTTCCCTGCAGCACTATCACGGGCAACAACTTGTCGAAGAGGTAGACAGTTACGATCTCCTCCTACACGGCGTGCGTTCCGACATGAAGCGGCTCGAAAACGGGGACACGCTGCGAGTGCCTCCTATCGGTCCGCAGGTGACGATCGACGGCATGGTCAGGCGGCCGGCGATCTACGAACTGCACGGAGAAACCTCGCTAGCAGACGCTCTCGAACTGGCAGGCGGCATTCTGCCGGCGGCGGCGTTGCAGCATATCGAAGTGCAAAGACTCGAAGCGCACCAGAAGCACACGATGCTCAACGTCGACGTATCGCCGAACAGTAATGCGGCCGGAGTGGCAGCTCAGCTCTCGGCGTTCAAGATTCAGGACGGCGACGTTATCCACATCTTCCCGATCGCGCCATACAACGAGAGCGCGGTCTATCTGCAAGGTCACGTGCTTCGGCCCGGGCGCTATTCCTACCGCGAAGGGATGAAGCTCACCGATATCATTGCTTCGTACTCTGACGTGCTACCGGAGCCAGCCGCGCACTACGCGGAGATTGTGCGGCTAAATGCGCCTGATTTTCATCCGAGTGTTGAGAGTTTCGACCTGGGCGCTGCGCTGGAGAATCCTTCGGCCGCTCCAACACTTCAGCGTCTGGACACGGTTCGAATTTACAGTCGCTTCGACTTCGAGCCGCCGCCAGTGGTTTGGGTGGGCGGAGAGGTGCGCTCGCCGGGTAACTACCGAACATCAGGACAAGCGCATGTTCGTGACGCCATTTACTTGGCGGGCGGAGCCTCGCCCGATGCGGCGATGGATTCGGCGCAGCTTTTCCGCGTTCAGTCTGACGGAACCCTGAAAATCCTCAGCGTGAATCTTGGTAAGGCCCTGGCAGGCGTGCCCGAAGATAACCTCGTGCTCGAGCCGCGCGACAAGATCTTGATTCATCGCAATTCCGCCAGCATGGATCCGACAACCGTTTGGATCAAAGGCGAAGTGGCTAAGCCGGGCCGTTATCCCCTGACGGAAAATATGCACGTCGGAAATCTGATCGACGTCGCCGGCGGGCTCAAACGCAGTGCCGATCCCGAGGTCGCGGACTTGACCCACATCGGGGAGAACGATCCAGACCACCGGTTCGGAGAGAGCACGCCGATTTCGCTTTCAGCCGCCCTGAATGGAGATCCCAACGAGAACCTGCTGCTCCACGACGGCGATGTGCTCACAGTCCGTGAGCGCGCCGGATGGACCGACATCGGGGCCGCGGTGACAGTGAAGGGAGAGATTCAGCATCCCGGTTCTTACGGAATTCGCCCTGGCGAACGGCTCAGCAGCTTGCTCGAAAGATCTGGAGGATTCAGTCCTGAAGCATATCCATACGGTGCGGTATTGATGCGTAACGACGTTCGAGAGGTGGAAAAGAAGAACCGAGCTGAACTCGTCGAACGTGTCAGGACAGAGGAAGTGTCTCTCAAGGCTCTGCCCGAAGGTGATGCCGACCAAAAGAATGCGAAGTTGACGGCCATTGCCGAGACCGAAACGACGCTTCAGCAGCTTGAGATGAATGAACCGATCGGCCGCGTTGTGATTCACATACAGCCCAACCAAAAACTTTGGAAGAACACTCCCGCGGACATCGCACTGCGTGATGGCGACGTGCTGGTCGTTCCCAAGAAGGCGGGTTATGTGATGGTGAACGGCCAAGTATTCAATCCCACCGCGACCTCCTATCAACCGGGAAGAAGTGCCAAGTGGTACCTCAGCCAAGCGGGCGGGCTGACGCCGCTAGCAGATAAAAAGGCAGTCTTCGTGATTCGAGCAGACGGATCTGTACTCGCCGCGAAAAACGACAGTAATGGATGGTGGGGGGGCGATCCGATGAGTGCGACCTTGAGAGCGGGGGACACCATCGTTGTGCCGGAGAAAGCGCCAAGGATTGGAGGACGCAACTGGGCGACGGTTTTGCAGGCGGCACAGGTTGCCTCCTCTGTTGCCATTGCAGTGGCATACATCCATCCGTGACGGGGGATGTCGTTGATGAGTGTGAGAGTCACGGTGGCGGTGCTTGCCGTGGTGGCAGTCATGGGGCTGACGAGCGCCAGGGGTCTTGCGGCCCCGCTGCCGCAAGAGCCTGAAACTACGAGCAACGCGGCTACTGCAAAGAGTGACGACCAAGTGAAACGAGAGAAGAAGCCTGAAGTGGAGAGCAGTGCGGTAAAAGACGATGAATTTTCGGCGAGTTCGCAGCACAGCGTGAGAAGTCTCGGAGCAGATTTTTTGGAAGACCAACGGCAAATCTGGTCCAGTCCATCGAAGCTGCGGTTCTCTGACACTCAGTGGCTCGTGCCGTTTAGCGGGATCGCCGCGGGGCTTTTTGTTACGGACTCTGAATTCAGCAGTCGTCTCTCACACAATCCAACGACCATGTCGCATTACTCGACGCTGTCCGACGCGGGAATCGCGGGTCTGGTCGGAGGCGCCGGCGGAATGTGGCTGCTTGGTCATGTCCGTCACAACGAACACTGGAGTGAGACCGGATTCCTTGCCGGTGAAGCAGCGTTAAACAGTCTGGTATTGGTTGAAGGCTTGAAATACTCATTGCGGCGAGAACGGCCATTCCAGGGGGATGGCAGCGGCTCTTTTTTCCAGAGCGGTGGCACCTCCTTTCCATCGGAACACGCCGCTGCAGCATGGTCCGTGGCCGGCGTCATCGCCCATGAATATCCCGGACCCCTTTCTAAAATCATGGCCTACGGCCTTGCCTCGCTTGTGGACTACTCGCGAATTCATGCGCGTCAGCATTTTCCTTCCGACGTCTTCGTCGGAAGCATCATTGGCAACCTCGTCGCGCAGAATATTTACAGCCGGCATCACGATCCCGAGCTTGGAGGCGGGGAGTGGCGATCGATCGGCGAATTCTTTCGCGGCGAAAGATACTCGCTCTCCGCGCAATCAGGGTTCTCCTTACGTCCCGTTGGATAGCTGGGTATATGCGGCGTTTGAGCGTCTCGCAGCGCTCGGATATGTGAAGAGCGGAATTTTCGGGATGCGACCGTGGACGCGCCTGGAATGCGTCCGACTTTTGAATGAAGCTGGTGAAAATCTGGACAGGATTGAGTCCGAAGACACAGAAGCATTCCTTTTACACGAATCTCTCGCCAAAGAATTCTCGAATGATATCGCCATGCTGGCTGAGGGAAACAATCAAAACCTGCAAATAGAATCCGTCTACACACGGGCGACTGAGATTTCGGGGACACCACTGGTTGACGGATATCACTTCGGTCAAACCATCACCAACGACTTCGGCCGCCCTTATGCGGAAGGGTTCAACACAGTAGAAGGTTTTTCGGGATGGGTTTCGGAAGGCCGATTGACTGCCTACATCCGCGGGGAATATCAGCACACGCCTTCCAGCCCTGCGCTTTCTGCTCAGGCGCGGCAGTTCATAGCGGGTGCTGACGGAGCGCAACTACCTGTACCGCCCAATACTGGAAATCCAGCGGCCGATCATCTTGAGTTGCTCGATGCGTACCTCGCCGTGAACCTCGACAATTGGCAGGTCTCGTTCGGCAAGCAGAGTCTATGGTGGGGACCGAGTGAAGGCGGCCCGCTCCTGCTTAGCGATAACGCCGCTCCTATCACAATGTTTCGAGTCAATCGTGTCTCGCCATTTAAGCTCCCGAGCTTTTTGGGTTGGGTGGGGCCGATCCGCCTCGAGTTCTTCATGGGGCAACTTACTGGACAACATTTCATATTCATAAACGACACAAATCTTGTGGGCCAGTGGGGAAGTTCGCTGGAGCGCCAACCGTTCATCCATGGAGAGAAAATCAGCTTCAAACCCACGTCGAATTTTGAGTTTAGTCTTTGTGAAACGACAATATTTGCCGGTGGGCCAATTCCCCTGACCGTGCACAATCTTTATCGGGCCTACACCGCTGGCTTCTTTTCCCAAAGCAGTGTCATAGGAGATATAACGTCCCCCCGGTCCGGGATCGACTTTACGTATAGGGTCCCGTGGGTGCGCAAATGGCTGACGTTTTACGGCGATGCGTTCACGACCGACGAGATTACGCCGCTGAAATACCCTCGCAAGTCTGTGTTTCAGGGGGGAATTTATATGCCACGGATTCCGGGCATTTCAAAGCTGGACTTGCGCGTGGAAGGCGGCTCGACCTCGCCAGTAGATTTTTACCATTGCATCGGCTGTTTTTATCAGAACAGCCTGTACCCACAGGCGTATACGAACGGCGGAAACTTGATGGGCTCTTGGATAGGACGCGCCTCACAGGGCGAACAAGCGTGGACAACCTACTGGCTAACGTCAAAAAATACCATTCAATTTAATTACCGACATCGCAAGATCGACGGGCAGTTTCTTCCACACGGCGGAACCGTGAACGACGGAGGGGTGAGAGCCGATTTTTGGCTGGGTCCGACGATCAGACTAACTGGCGCCGTGCAATACGAGAAGTGGAATGTGCCAATTTTGGATCCCTTGGTCAGATCCAACGTGATGACGTCAGTTGAGGTGAGCTTCTGGCCTCGTCGTTGGGGTTTGCAAGCTCACTAGATGTGACAGGATGCACCGCGCGCCGTCATCGAAATCTTGTCGCGGGGTATTCCTAGATGACGATGAACGCGACCGGATTGGAACCGGACGTTGTGGTTGAAACTTGGCGTGTAGACGCGTTCACTCGGCTCGGCCTTTTTGCACGTTCTCGGATCATCGGGGGACTCAAGCACGGAACATCGGGGACGATATAGGAACATGACGCAATCAGGCACAAAAACGCAGCTGGAAACGGCGCCCGATCTGGTAGCTGGAGAGGTGTCGCTCCCGGAGGCGTCGTCCGAGGATGTGCGCGAGTACCAAGCCGAAAGGCTGCGTCTGCTTTGGGGATGTCGCCGGTTCTTTCTTAAAGCCGCAGCGATTGGTCTGGCGGTCTCAACGCTGATCGCCTTCATAATTCCAAAATCCTACACTTCGACGACGCAGTTGATGCCGCCAGATCAGCAATCGAGTTCGAATATGGCTATGGCGATGATGGCCGCCATGACGGCGAAAGCCGGAAGTGGGTTGGCAGGCGTTGCGGGCGATTTGCTCGGAATGAAAAGCACGGGCGCGCTTTTCATCGGCGTCTTGCGAAGCCAGACCTCCCAGGATCGCCTGGTCCAGCAATTTGATTTGAGAAAAGTTTACGGCAAGCGGCTGGTCATGGATGCGCGGCTGAAACTTGATGAAAACACATCGATTTCGGAAGACCGGAAGAGCGGCATCATCACCGTTAGCGTGACGGATCGCAATCCACAGCGAGCCGCAGCCATAGCGGGTGCGTACGTCGACCAGTTGAATGGGCTCGTTTCCGAGCTCTCGACTTCGTCGGCGCACCGCGAGCGCGTGTTCCTC
Organism: uncultured Acidobacteriota bacterium; assembly: GCA_963841235.1. GTDB lineage: Bacteria > Acidobacteriota > Terriglobia > Acidiferrales > UBA7541 > Palsa-147. The sequence goes on from CAWJBU010000015.1 coordinate 126,985, forward strand.
GAGGAGCGTCTCAAAGTTGCCAAGCGGGATCTCGACGACGCCTCCAATCAACTCGCGGAGTTCTCCAGCAAGAACGCCACGCTCGACATTCAGCAGGAAGGCAAGGCTATGTTGGACGCTGCTGGCACCATCGCCGGCGAGATGATTGCGGCGCAATCGCAGCTCGAGGGGTTGCGCCAAATCTATACCGATAACAATTCTCGTGTCCGCGCTCTGAATGCCCGCGTCGGGGAACTTCGCAAGCAACTCGAACAGCTTGGCGGTACGCAATCAAAGGATACACAGGACGCAAAACCCGCCACTAGCCAGTCCGCTGACCCACGGGCGCCAAAGGCCGGCGACCTGCCCTATCCCACTATTCGAAATTTGCCGCTGCTGGGAGTGAAATACGTGGATTATTACCGCCGCGCGAAAATTCAGGAAACCGTCTTCGAACTGCTGACCCAACAATATGAGCTTGCGAAGGTGCAGGAGGCGAAAGAGACGCCGAGCGTCAAAATTTTGGATCCCGCGACGGTTCCGGAACAGAAGTCATTTCCCCCGCGCATGCTACTCATTTTTATTGGCACGCTTCTGGCTGTCGCAATGTCCGTGGTTTGGGTAGTGGGATCGGCGCGCTGGGAAGAAGTCGATTCACAGGATCCGCGCAAAGTTCTGGCGCAGGAAGTCTTCGCGACGCTGAAGGCGTACACGCCCGGGTTGTCGCGAAACGGGCACGCTCCGGAGATCAGCAGCTCGGCCGATCAATCGAATCGGCCATAAGCTACTGAATGATAAAGGGTTAGGTCACATATGGCCCTGTAAGTGACGGGGCGAAGCTGTATCGAGCAAGAAATGAGCGTCTATTCAACTATCGCAAGCCAGAGCTTGAGTTACCGCGCTCCGAATGAGGACGCGGAGATGTCCGAAGCGCTTATCGAAGAGCGGTGGTATGCCGCGTACACCTGCGCGAATCACGAGCAGCGCGTGGCACAGCAACTCGTGGAGCGAGGGCTCGAGCACTTTCTGCCACTTTACCAGTCGGTCCGCCGCTGGAAAGACCGGCGGGTGCAGCTGGATTTGCCGCTGTTTCCTGGCTACATCTTTGTGCACTTAGCACTGCGCGAAAGATTTCGTGTGCTGCGTATCCCGAGCGTGGTTCGTCTGGTCGGATTCAACGGCCTGCCCGTTGCACTGTCCGAGTCGGAAATCAAGACACTGCGCACAACCTCCTCGCATCCCGCAGGAGTCAAACCACACCCGTATCTGTCCGTTGGAAAACGTGTACGCATACGTCGAGGGGTGTTTGAAGGTCTCCAGGGCCATCTCCTGAAGACGAAGGGCGGATTTCGAGTAGTTTTGTCGATCGATTCTATTTCGAGGTCAGTCATCGCAGATGTGGATTTGATGGACATCGTCGCTCTTGAATAGGAGAGTTGGCGATGCCGCACGACAGCCGAATTAGGGCCACGCTGTTCACTTCAGAGCTGGCATGAGCTCTATCGTCGGACGATTCACAGGCGCTCTGAGCCGGAGTCGTTTCACTCAGAATGCGGCCGTGTTGGGGGGAGGGACAGCCCTTGCACAAGGCGTCCTTGTTTTGGCTGCGCCTCTACTAAGCCGATTGTACTCACCGGATGACATGGGCCTGATGGGTTTATATATTTCATACTTCGGGTTTGTCACGGTCGCCGCATCGTTGCGCTATGAAACGGCGATTGTTTCGGCACCGGATAGACGCCAGGCTTCATATTTGACGGTGGCAGCGATGATCCTGGTGGTGCCATGCAGCTTGGTCTGCGCGGCCGCACTCTACGTTTTGATTAGGTGGTCTGTCCTGGGCTTCGGCCATCTGCCTGTATTCACCGCATTACTCGTGATTCCGTCTGTGCTACTGACCGGCATCTTTGCTGCCTTGCGTTACTGGTTTGTTCGGGAAGAATCGTTCAGAACTGTCTCAAAAGCGCTCGTAATCCAAAATAGCGCAAGGTCTCTCTGGCAGATTGGTTTCGGCGCGTTACGATCGGGGTGGCTGGGTTTAATTGCGGGCGATATTCTAGGCCGAGGCGCCGGCATAGGACGAATGCTCCGATGTGCATGGCCAGCAATTTCCAGTGAAACGTTTCCTCTAAAGTCAACAAAGATCGCTGGAGTCCTTCGCTCTTACTACAAATTTCCCGTTTACTCGCTGCCCTCAGCCCTTCTCGATTCACTCGCCATAAGCATTCCATTGCCTTTGATTGCCGGCCTGTACGGGCCTGAGCCCGCTGGGCACTTTTCTCTCGTGCTGCGAGTTCTTTCTCTACCTCTAGCGCTCGTGGGAACAAGCGTGGGCGATGCGTTTCACGGTCGGATGGCTTCGCATGTGCGTGAAGAGCCGAACGAGGGCGCGAAATTCTTTTACCGTACAGCCAGAGGACTGTTTCTTCTTGGTATTGGGCCGGCAATCTTGCTCGTGTTGTTCGGTGAAAACATTTTCCGGCTGGTATTCGGCCAAAACTGGGCGCTGGCCGGAAAACTGGCGACGGCTATGGCTCCCTGGACCCTGGCACAGCTTGTCGTGAGCCCGCTCAGCCGCGTTGTCTATATTTTGCGGGGTCTCGAGCTCAAGCTTGTGTACGACATTGTCAGCCTAGCTTTAACAGTTGGTGCAGTCCTCATTGGCCATGCGCGCGGATTCAGCGTCTTTCATACTGTCCTCTGGTTGAGTTTGGCGAACGTCCTGGCCAACGCGCTATATTTCGTTCTTCTAGCGCGGATCGTCCGCAGGTGCCGCTAGGGCTACTATGTGCGGAATCGCAGGATTCGTAACCAACTCAAATCCTATAGAACCCTCTGTGGTGTGCCGGGTGTTCAAACGGCTTACACATCGGGGCCCGGATGATTCCGGGTATTTGTTTTTCTCAAAGGGTAAGACAAGACTGGGCCGAAATCTGCCGTGCTGCGACGCGATTACGGGAGTTGCCATGCTTCATCGGCGTCTAGCAATCCTGGATCTCGGCCCTGACGGATGGCAACCGATGAGCTCACCGGACAATCGCTACCACATTGTGTTTAACGGCGAGATTTACAACTACCTTGAATTGCGTCGAGAACTAGAAGAATTGGGGCACGTCTTCCGTTCCTCTTCCGACACGGAAGTTCTCCTGGCTTCGTATGTGCAATGGGGAAATAAGGCCCTGCTTCGATTTGTAGGAATGTTTGCCTTTGCGATTTTGGATACAACGGAGCGCAAGCTCCTGCTCGCCCGGGATTTCTTCGGAATTAAGCCTCTCTATTACACATTGACGTCGGGTGTCTTCGCTTTCGCGTCTGAAATAAAGGCGCTTCTCGAACTTCCGTGGATTAAACGGCGCGTGAACCCGAGCCGACTCTACGACTACCTTCGATATGGGCATACGGACCACGGTTCGGAATCACTTTTCACGGAGGTTTTTCAGCTGGCTCCGGCTCATTTGATTGAGATCTCTATCGATGCCCCTAACCGGGTGCGCCAAGAGTGCTACTGGAAGCTGGACTTATCCGCTTCGCCAGAGGTTTCCTTCGAGGAAGCCGCGGAGAAAGTGCGGGATCTGTTTTTCGAGAATGTCCTCCTCCACCTTCGAAGCGATGTTCCCATTGGCACGGCCCTATCGGGCGGCATTGATTCCTCTTCCATAGTGTCCGTCATTCGGGCGCTCTGTCCTCGAGGGCTCGAGCTGCACACCTTTAGCTACGTCGCGTCTGATCCAAGAATCAACGAGGAGAGCTGGATTGATTTAGTTACGCAATCGACAGGAGCCGTGGCACACAAAGTGCGGCCTGCGGCGGAGCAAATCCTATCGGACCTTGAGGCACTTATCGTCGCGCAAGATGAGCCATTCGGCAGCACGAGCATCTGCGCGCAATATTGCGTTTTTCGGCTTGCACGGGACAACGGAATCAAGGTGATGCTAGACGGGCAAGGAGCCGACGAAATTCTGGGAGGCTACCGGTATTATCTGGCGGCCCGCCTGGCCTCGCTGGTTCGCCAAAGGAGATGGGACGAAGCTCTGCACTTCCTGAAGAAGAGCTCCAAGTCGCCCGGAATAGACAGCACTTGGATGTTGCTCCGAACGAGTGACTTCCTGTTGCCCTCAGCTTGGCAGAACCTCGCGCGGCGCGTTGTGGGCAGGGACCTCGTTCCTTCCTCCATGAACGCGGCTTGGTTCCGCGAGCGAAATGTCACGCCATCGCCACCTCATTCTTTGACCGGCAAACAAGTCTTCAAGGAACTCCTCCATGAGACTTTGACTGAAACAAGTCTTCCTCATCTGCTTCGCTATGAAGACCGCAACTCGATGGCCTTTTCGATAGAGAGCAGGGTGCCGTTCCTCAGCCCCAAGCTTGTACAGTTCATGCTTTCCCTCCCCGAAGAGCACCTTGTGGCCGCGGATGGGACACCGAAAGCGGTATTTCGCAAGGCCATGCGCGGCATTGTACCGGACGCCATTTTGGATCGTCGCGACAAGATTGGCTTTGCCACACCGGAACGCGAGTGGGTCACAGTCGCGCGTTCCTGGGTGGAACGCGTTCTGAATAGCGATGCCGCGGAACAGATTCCCGCGCTCAATTTGAGTGCGATCAGGCGTGAATGGAAAAAAGTGTTGCACGGTAGCGAGCGACTTGATTCCCGCGTATGGCGCTGGGTCAATTTGACTCAATGGTCCCAACGGATGGCAATCGTTTATGAATAAACAAGTTCTCGAAACAGATCAGGCTTCTGATATTTGGCCCATCCAGTTCCGGGACTTCCTCGGACTTAAAGAAACAATTTTCGCCTTCTTTCTATTGGCAGGATTGTTCAAGGCTATTCCGAGTTTGGAAGATTTTCCTTTTGACTTAACGGTTCTCAGCGCGTTAGCGACTCTTGGATTTGTCATTCACAGCGTATGGCAAAGCGACGAACGACGCGTCGGAGCGCTCTTCTTATTGCTCGGCTTTTTTTTGATCTTCGCACCGACCTTCCTGTGGACCAGTTGGCATGACTATGCCGTCGAAAAGGCAAGCCGCTTCTATACGTTGACTTTGCTCGCCGCCGTGGCCCCGCTTTATTTGTTGCGAACACGAGAAGAGCTACGCCGCTTCCTGTGTGCGCTTACTCTGCTTTCCACTGTGGTAGTAGTTGGCGCCCTCGCAAACTTGCTCACCGTCGGGAAAGATGTGGAGCGGCTGTTAGTTTTCTCGGCGAGTACAATCGCCCTTGCGAGATCGGTCGGAGTAGTATTCCTCTTTGTGACCGTATGGTACGTCAAATCAAGAGCGAGCTTCCTTCTTGTCGCAGTTGCGGTGATTACATTGGCAATCCTGCTTGTGGCTGCGGGGGAACGTGGCCCCATACTCGCCACGGCCTTCGCTCTGATCGCGACCTATCTGCTTTTTCAACGGGAATCCTGGCTGGGCTGGGGACGAGCCGTCCTCCTGATCCTACTTGTGGTGGTGATCTTTCGATACAGCATGTCCTGGATCCCCGGAACATCGCTCTTGAGAATCGGGACTTTCTTCGGAGGAGAACTTGGGGAATCCGAATTCGAGAGGGTCGATTACTTTCGGTTCTCTCTCGGGAGCATCCCGCAACATCCGTGGGGGGTGGGACTAGGTGGATTTGCCAATCTTTATGGAGCCGAGAACTCCGCGGACCGAGTTTTTCCCCACAACATCTTCCTCGAGACTCTTTTGGAAGGCGGCTGGCTTGCGGGTCTCTACTTGGCTGTTCTGTTTTGGCGAGCGCTGCGGGGCGCTTACTTTCGGGCGTTGAAGAAGATCCACCATCCGGAGTTCCAATTTCTGTTCGCTCTTCTCCTGTTCTTCATTGCCAATGAGCAGGTTAGCGGCGAACTAAACGACAGCAAAGCGCTATTTGCGTTCGTAGGTCTGTGCGTTGGTTTTGGGGTATGGAGTTATGAAAAGGGCAAAAGCCGTGCACCTCACCTCCGTGCATCCGCCGTTCGACCCGCGCATATTTCATAAAGAGGCGAGATCACTAGTTGATGGTGGATATGACGTGACCGTGGTAGCACCTCACTCGCACGACGAGGAGCGAGATGGCGTGCGAGTCAGGGCGATTCCTCGACCTCGGTCTCGCTTTGAACGCTGGCTGGTCACTTCCTGGAGAGTTTGGATCGCAGGGCTTTCCGAGAATGCAGAAGTTTATCACTTCCACGACCCTGAGCTAATGTTCGCCGGGCTCGCCATTAAACTTTTCGGGCACAAAGTGATCTACGACGTGCACGAAGACGTGCCAAAGACAATTGAGAATAAATCTTATATTCCTGGTTCCGTCCGCGGATGGGTCGCCTCTGCCGCGAACCTTTTGGAGAAGAGAATTGCCCGCGCGTTCGATGCAATTGTGCCGGCTACGGATGATATTGCGAAGAACTTTTCAGGCTGCCGTACTGTTGCCACCGTCAAGAACTACCCTCGGTTCTCAAGCCCAGGGCCGGTCAGAACCTCGGGGCATAGGTCGGACTTCCATTGCGCGTATGTCGGCGCCTTGAGCGAAGGCAGGGGAGTATCAAAAACAATTCAAGCGATGGCGCTGCTCGGCGATGATCTGAATATCAAACTTATACTCTGCGGGGCCTGTTCTCCAGATTCCTACGAAGAAGAGATCCGCAGATTGCCGGGTTTTCAAAGGACTGACTATCGCGGATGGGTCGCTCCACAATTTGTACCTGATGTGCTCAGCGAAGCAGATGTGGGGCTGGTTTGCATCCAGCCTCTGGACCAGTATCTGACTTCTCTCCCCACGAAGCTATTCGAGTACATGGCTGCCGGAATCCCGACCGTCGCATCGGATTTCCCTCTGTGGAAGGAGATCGTGGAGGGCAGTAGCTGCGGTATCTGTGTGGATCCTCGGGATCCAGCGAAGATTGCGGCGGCGATCCGATACCTGCATGCAAACCCAGACGTACGCGCGGAAATGGGAAAAAATGGCAGGAAAGCAGCCGTGGGGCGATTCAACTGGGAGAGCGAGAGCAAAGTTCTCTTCAGCGTCTACGAACGGGTGCTGAACGGCAATGCACGCGATCTTCACTAGGAGGTTATTTGCGAATTATGTCCCACCTGAGTGCCTCACAGAAGACAGGGGCAGTTCCAACAAGAATGCCTCCGACAGTGCAAGCTTTTCCGTTTCTCGATCTTAGGGCGCAATTCGCCTCGATTCGTGGCGAGGTGATAGACGCGGCCGCGCGAGTCCTTGAAAGCCAGCATTTCATTCTTGGCCCGGAAGTTGAGGCGCTAGAAAAAGAGATCTGTCAGTTGACAGGATGCCAGTATGCGATCGGATGTGCGTCGGGCTCCGATGCGCTGATTCTCGCGCTCACGGCGCTTGAAATCGGCCGCGGGGATGAAGTGATCACTACGCCCTTTACGTTTATTGCCTCCGCCGGTTCGATTGCCAGGGTGGGCGCAAAGCCCGTTTTCGCAGATATAGATCCACAGAACTTCAACATCTCTCCCGACGCTATCAAGAAAGCGATTACGCCGCGAACGAAAGCGATCATGCCGGTCCATCTGTTTGGCTTCGCGGCGGACATGAGCAAGATCGAGGAAATTGCCGCGGCGCGCAAACTACCCATCATCGAAGACGCCGCGCAGGCGCTCGGCGCGCGGTATGAGGGTCGCGCACTAGGCAGCCGGGGCGTTATGGGCTGTTTCAGTTTCTTTCCCTCGAAGAATCTGGGTGCTGCCGGCGATGGAGGCCTGGTAACGACAAGTGATCCGCAGTTAGCCGATCGGCTCCGCATACTGCGAGTGCATGGCGCGCGCAAGAAATATGAATACGAGCTGATCGGAATGAATAGTCGTCTCGATGCCCTACAGGCCGCGATCTTGCGTGTAAAGCTCCGCCATCTCGATCGCTGGGCCAGAGCGCGGCGAGAGAATGCCGATCGCTATCGCGAACTGTTCCGCGAGTTTCGTCTAGGATCAATGGTAACGGCGCCCATCGCACCGCCGCGTCTATCTCACGTCTACAACCAGTTCACGATTCGGGTGAAAGATCGAGATGCTCTGCGTGAACACCTGCGCGGCCGGGGCATACCCACGGAGATCTATTACCCCAAACCGTTGCATCTTCAGAAGGCTTTCGCATATCTGGGACACAAGCCCGGAGATTTTCCAGCCTCCGAAGCGGCCAGCGTCGAAGTGCTTTCCCTTCCGATTTACCCGGAACTCTCCGAAGCCCAACAGCGGTCCGTCGTGGCCGCAATGGCTGATTTTGATGCGGAGTAATCTGAACGAGGATTCCATGTCCAAACCGCTAGAAGTAAGACAGAAAGCCCGAGTCAGCGTTGTCGGCGCCGGCTACTGGGGCAAGAATCTGGTACGGAATTTTCACGCCCTCGGGGTTCTGGGAACCGTCTGTGACCTGAGTGAGGATACGCTTACCCGCGTGCGACAGGAGTATCGGGTCGCGACAACGAGGGACTACGACGCTGTACTCACGGACCCACTCGTCGATGCCGTGGTAATCGCCGTTCCTGCGGCACAACATTTCGAACTCGCGGCCAAAGCACTGCGCGCCGGCAAGCACGTTTTTGTAGAGAAGCCGCTTGCCCTGACTGCGCGAGACGGCAAGGAGCTTGTCGAACTGGCGAAAGAGGAAGGTCTTGTGTTGATGGTGGGTCATATTCTCGAATACCACCCGGCTATCGTGGAGCTGAATCGGCTGGTGCGAGAAGGACACCTCGGCAAGATTCAGTACATATACTCGTCCAGGCTCAATCTCGGGAAACTTCGAACAGAAGAGAACATCTTATGGAGCTTTGCCCCACATGATATCTCCGTGATCCTGCGGCTACTGGGCGAGGTTCCCGCGCACGTAACTGCGCAAGGTGGAACCTACCTCAATCCTCCAATCGTAGACACAACGCTCAGCACTCTGGAATTTGCAAGCGGCGTGAAAGCGCACATTTTTGTGAGCTGGCTGCATCCCTTCAAAGAGCAGAGGCTTTGCGTCATCGGCACAGCAAAAATGGCTGTTTTCGACGATCTGGAGCCGGAGAAAAAGCTTGTTCTGTACGCGCACCGCATTAATTGGCTGGATCGCAAGCCGGTGGCGGAACGTGACGGTGGGCAGGTCATCTCTCTGCCAAACGAAGAGCCGCTCCGCCAGGAGTGCGAGCACTTTCTCGAATGCGTGCGCCATTCCTCCCGGCCACGTACGACCGGAGAAAACGCATTGCATGTCTTGGAAGTTCTCGACGCCTGCGGACGATCGCTGACCCAGAACGGTGCTCGTGTTCCGGTAGTGCAGAATTTGCTGCGCTACTTCGCTCATTCAACCGCGGTGATTGATGAGCCCTGTCAGATCGGAGAGGGAACAAAGATCTGGCATTTCTCTCACGTCATGGAGAACTCGGTGCTCGGGTCCGGATGCAACATTGGGCAAAACGTCGTAGTCAGTCCTGGAGTCAAATTAGGAAAAAATGTCAAGGTCCAAAACAACGTATCCATCTACACCGGAGTGGAGCTGGAAGACGACGTCTTTTGTGGACCTTCAATGGTTTTTACCAATGTGATCAATCCGCGCAGCCATATCAACCGTCGTAACGATTATCAGAGGACTTTAGTTAAAAGAGGTGCGACTCTTGGAGCAAATTGTACAGTGATCTGCGGCGTGACAATTGGCCAATATGCGTTCGTCGCCGCGGGCGCCGTGGTCACTCGCGACGTTCCTGATCACGTCTTGGTGATGGGAGTTCCTGCGAAGCCGGTAGGTTGGGTCTGTTCGTGTGGGGTGCGCCTGTCGAACGAGGCTGAATTGGTGACCTGTGGCACATGCCGGAGGAGCTATCGCGTGACGGAAGACTCGTGCGCAGAAGTGGCAGCTAGTGCAGACAGCGCACTGACTATAAAACGAGTGGCGGCGGGAGTTGCGTCGGTACGTGGCGACTGAGAGCGATGATCCGAATTGTCGGCGCATTCATGGAATTTTCTTCTTGCTACGGTTTGGGCACGGCCTCTCTTCAAGGCGCCCATGAATAGCTCTAGCACGAATTGTCTCGCGGATCTGGAACAACCCATATCCGTGATCTCCTTCAAAAACGCGCCGTTTGTTTCCGTTCTCGTGGCTTGCTGGAACGAAGAGAAGTACATTTCGAGGTGCTTGGATTCGATCGTCGCCAGTGACTATCCCAAAGACCGAATGGAAATTCTAGTCATTGACGGAATGAGCGGGGACGCGACGCGAGAGATTGTCAAAGATTACGCCGATCGCCATCCGCTCATACGCTTAGTGGATAATCCGCAAAGATACTTTCCGGCGGCGATGAATGTAGGAATACGCAATGCGCGCGGGGACGTAATCGTGATCACCAGCGCTCATTCCTTGTGTGATCCAAAATATGTGAGCACCTGTGTGCGATACCAGCAGGAAAGTGGAGCCGAGAATGTCGGCGGCGCCCTGCACATCGAACCCGGAGTGGATACAACAGTGGCGCAGGCAATCGCGCTGACACTCAGCAGTCCTTTTGGCTCGGGCAATGCTCACGTCAAGACCGGAGTTGACCAGCCGACCTGGGCCGACACGGCGGCTTTTGGATGTTACCGGCGCAAGCTTTTCGAAGAGATTGGTCTGTTCGACGAACGGTTGCTGGGCAGTTCCGATATCGATTTCAATCGCCGCATTCTTGCCGCCGGCGGCAGAATCTTGCTGGTGCCGGATATTGTTATGCTCTATTTCGCCGACCCGACCCTCGGCGCCTTCTGGAGGCACAACTTCGCGGATGGAGTTTGGGCCACGTATATACTGAAGTTCCAAACTAGAGCCTGGGCGTGGAGGCACTGGGTTCCTATGGGGTTCCTCTTGAGCCTGTTGGTGTCCGCGGTTCTTGCGCCAATTTTGCCGGCGTTTGGACTGCTGTTCCTTGCCATCCTAGGCTGTTATGCGGTTGCCAGTCTGGCGGCGTCCTTCCAGATTTCCGCGCGGAACAAGAAGATCGAGTATTTGCTTTTTCTTCCGCTGACATTCGCAATTCGCCACTTCGCGCATGGGATCGGCGCGCTCTACGGGGCAATACTTTTGGCCTTTCCGGGCGAACACTGGAAGGGCCGCAGAGGACGGATCAAGTAGCTAGTCGCATGGTGAAAAGAGGCTTTGACATACTTGCTTCGCTTGTTGGCTTGGTTTTTCTCGCGCCGCTGCTCTTGCTTGCATCCATGTTGGTAAAACGTGATTCCCCGGGTCCTGTGTTCTATCGAGGTTTGCGGGCCGGCCGATTTGGTAAGCCTTTCGGGATCTTCAAATTCCGGACGATGGTGAAGGATGCCGACCGGATCGGGGGACCTTCGTCACCCGACGATGATCAAAGAATCACGCGAGTTGGAGCCTGGCTGCGCCGCCGTAAGTGGGACGAGTTGCCGCAATTAATCAATGTTCTGAGGGGCGAGATGAGTCTGGTCGGGCCGCGCCCGGAAGTTTTCTCGGAGACGCAAGCCTACACCCCGGAGGAACGCCGGCTTTTCGAAGTTCGGCCAGGCATCACTGATTGGGCCTCAATTCAATTCCGCGATGAAGGTAAGATTCTTCGTGGCAGCCCGCATCCTCACCGTACGTATCAGGAAAAGATTAAGCCTGAAAAGATCCGGTTGGGTTTGGCCTACGTGGATCGCCATTCATTTGCCGTGGATATGAGGATTTTGTTGGAAACGTTTAGGATTCTTCTGGTGCCGGGAGCCAAGTGCAACTTGCCAGAAGATATCGCGGGAGACCGGAACTTAGATGGACGACTTCAATCCCAGCATCGATGAAGTGAACAAGCTGGCGCAGCAGATCCGCGTGCAGGTGCTGCAAATGACGCACCGCGCAAAGAGCGGGCATGTCGGCTCCAGCTTTTCGATTGCGGATCTTCTCGCGGTCCTCTACACAAAAATCTTGCAGGTTCGGCCCGATGAACCTGAGTGGCCCGGCCGGGATCGGTTCTTGCTGAGTAAAGGGCATGGCGCGGCCGCTTTATATGCCACCCTGGCCGATCGTGGTTTTTTCCCGGCCGAGTGGCTCAACGAATTCTATGCGGACGGCACACTACTGGCAGGCCATGTCACGCATCATGGCGTGCCCGGCGTAGAAGTTTCCACAGGCTCGCTGGGTCATGGACTCCCTTTGGGCTGCGGTATGGCGCTCGCTGCCAAACGCGATGGACGGCCGGTACGGGTCTTTGTGGTCATGAGTGACGGTGAGTGCGATGAAGGCTCTATTTGGGAGGCCGCTCTTTTCGCACCTCATCATCGGCTCGACAACTTGGTAGCGATCATCGACTACAACAAGATTCAAAGTTTTGGTTCCGTAGACGAGGTCCTGAATCTGCATCCACTTGCCGAAAAATGGCGGGCGTTTGGCTGGGCGGTATCTGAAATCGACGGACATAATTTTGAGCAAATTGTGGCCGCACTGGGAAATATGCCCGCTCAGCCGAACCGGCCAACCTGCGTCATCGCGCACACCATAAAGGGCAAAGGCGTCAGTTTTATGGAAGGACAGCTTCTTTGGCACTATCGCTCGCCTGACGCAAACGAACTGCAGGCTGCTTTACAGGAATTGGAGCGCCGTCGATGAGAACGGCCTTCTTCCGCGCAGTGATGGATGCTGCCTCCATCGATCCTCGGATTACTTTGATCGTAGGTGATCTGGGCTTCGGTGTCGTCGAACCTTTCGCGAAACGATTTCCAGCCCAGTTTTTGAACGCCGGAGTGGCGGAACAGAACTTGACCGGGGTGGCCGCGGGGATGGCGCTGATGGGGCGCGTCGTCTTTACCTACTCGATTGCGAATTTTCCGACGCTGCGATGTCTCGAACAAATTCGCAACGACGTGTGTTACCACCGCACAAACGTGAAAATCGTTGCTCTCGGCGGAGGATTCGCTTACGGAGCGCTCGGCGTTACTCACCATGCGACCGAGGATCTCGCAGTGATGCGTTCTCTTCCTGAGATGACCGTCGTAGCTCCCGGCGACCCCATTGAGGCGGAACTCGCGACGCGGGCAATCATCGCTCACCCCGGCCCCTGTTACTTACGCCTCGGCCGTGCCGGAGAGCCGGTGCTGCACGATTCCGGCGTTGATTTTGAGCTCGGGAAAGCAATTCAACTTAGAGATGGCACCGATTTAACGATTATTTCTACGGGCGGGATGCTCGCGACCGCGCTTGATGCCGCGACGCAGCTTGACGCCCGAGGTATCAGCTCGCGGGTTCTGAGCATGCATACTCTGAAACCGCTCGACGAGGACACCATTGCCGCCGCGGCTCGCGAAACAGGTGCGATCCTAACTTTGGAAGAACACAGCCGAATCGGGGGTCTTGGCGGCGCGGTGGCGGAAGTATTGGCAGAGATCGAGGGAATTCACGTCCCCTTCCGGCGCATTGGTTTGCCCCCGGGGTTCGCTCCGCTTGCAGGAAGTCAGGAATACTTGCGGGCTTCTCATGGACTCAGGGCGGAATCGGTCGTTCAAACTGTGTTGAACCTACTCGAAATCGCACCGGCCTGAACGCAATTCAATCCATTTGAACTTCAAACCTGGCTATTTAATCTGTATTCATTGGGGAGAGTTATCGTGAGCTATCGAGTGCCGTTCGTCGACCCGAAAGAACACTATCGCCGCCACAAATCCGAAATCGACTTGGCCATTACAGAAACGCTTGCCAATGGTGACCTGGTGCTTCGCCGCCAGCTCCGCGAATTCGAGGAACACTTGGCTGAGTTCGTTGGAGTGCGTTACGCCGTCGGCGTCAATAGCTGCTACCACGCACTTTATTTTTCTCTCGTTGCAGCTGGAATCGGCCCCGGAGACGAAGTAATCACCGTCGCACACACGTTTCCCGCGACAGTTTCGGCCATCGTCCACGCCGGCGCGAAGCCGGTGCTGATCGATGTCACCGCCGACTACAACATGAGCGCCGATCTGATCGAGGCTGCGATCACCGAGCGAACCAAGGCTCTCTTGCCTGTTCATCTAAACGGAAGAGTCTGTGAGATGACGCGTATTTTGGAGCTGGCGGATAGACACAAGCTCATCGTCATCGAGGATGCAGCCCAAGCTATCGGTGCATCATTCAAAGCGCGCAGGGCAGGCTCCTTCGGACTGGCTGGGTGTTTCAGTTTTTACCCGTTAAAAGCACTTGGTGGTTTGGGCGACGGAGGAGCTATTACTACAAATGATCGCGAGGTCGCACGAATTGTCACGCTTCTGCGCTTCAACGGCGAAGACCGGCAGACCAGAGAGTTCCATTGTCACGGACAAACAGCTTTGCTCGATAACGTTCAAGCGGCGGTGCTCGATGTGAAGCTTCGCCGGCTTCCGGAATGGATCGAGCATCGGCGGAGTATCGCTGCTGCATATCGACAAGGCCTCAAAGGAATTGATGGCCTGAATTTGCCTCATTTTAGCGAGCTTAATCATTTTGACAGCTTCCAGAATTACGTGATTCGCACGCCGTCGCGGGATGAGCTTCGCGAACATCTCACCGCGGACGGAGTGGAGACCTTGGTTAGCTGGCCCAAGCCGATGTGGGAACACCAGGGATTGGGACTCAAGAATCCGGGTCTAACGGAAACTGAGAGAATCTGCAAAGAAGTTATTTCGCTGCCGATGAGTGGCGAGACTACCTTTGCGCAGGTCGCCTTCGTTATTCAATCCATTCGTGAATTCTTCGAGTCGCGGCCAGCGGCCATTCTGCAAGCTAAAGCGGCGACCTAGCGAGAATGGCGAGCCACGCAAGCACGACAAGTCAGTCATGAAGCCGCCGCTAGAGGTTACTAGCCACCCTGACTACGCCCTGGTCTCTGAGATTCCAGGAATTCGAGTCACTCGAGAAGCGGCGTCCATGCTCCACACGCGTTACAAATTTGTTTCTGGCTTCTGCGAAAACAAGGATGTTCTCGAATTGGGCTGCGGCGCAGGCATCGGACTGAGATATCTGGCGCGACGAGCGCGTCTTTTGGTAGGCGGAGATTTCAGTGAATCCCTATTGTGCTTAGCACGGCGCTCGGACCGTGTGCCGGCCTCTTTGGTGCGCCTCGATGCGCAAAGGCTTCCTTTTCGAGAATCAAGTTTTGATGTCGTGCTGTTATTCGAAGCCCTCTACTACTTGCCCAGGCCGAAAGAATTTCTCAGCGAATGCCGCCGAGTACTTCGCGACGGAGGAACCGTGTTGCTTTGCTCGGCGAACAAGGAATGGGCCGGATTCAGCCCGAGCGCGCTCAGCCATAACTATTTCTCCGCTTATGAATTGCGCCAGTTGCTTGCAGAGAATCACTTTGACACTGAAATCTTCGGTGCATTTCGGGATTTCGCGAAAACCCGCTCGGAGAAACTCGTCAATTTCACCCGAACGATTGCCGTCAGACTGGGCCTGATCCCAAAAACAATGCGAAGCAAGGAGTTCCTAAAACAGATTTTCTATGGCCGGCTCGTCACTCTGGGATCGGAAATCCCGGAAGATATAGCCGAGTTCCGTCCGCCTGAGCCAATTCCCTCTGGGGAAGAAAAAACACCCACGTACAAAGTCATATATGCCGTGGCGCGCCCAAAAGCAAAGACACCCATCGATCAGCCCGGCTTAGGTGGTTCCATCGAACTCGTTGAGTCGCAGGCCCAGAAAGTCCCGATTTAAGAAACGCATTTCCAAGCTTCTTCGGATTTGTTCGCAGACTTTCACTGAAAAATGAATATGCATTACATGGACGGCGATCCTGAAGCCATTCGTATTGGTTGCTTTGTCAAACGGCACTCCACGTTACAGCAATCCACCACATTGCTCAGATACTTATGGATGAGATCTCCACTTTAGAGCGGAAAGTGGCCTCGAATGCACTCTTTTTTCCGGGAGCTGTGGCTGTCCAGCCATTCGAGATTTGTGTAGTTCCGAAAAACAGCGAGGAGACTAGATGCGCTACGACCTATATTCGCGACTGAATCAGCAAATTCTCGATGGCACGATCATCGCGATGTCATTCTTCCTCGCGTTCTTGATTCGCTACGATGGAGCCATTCCCGCGTACGATCAATATCAGTTTTGGGCCCTCGTACTACCTTTTGTCGCAGGCCGATTGCTGGTCAATGCAGCGTTTGGCTTACACCGCATTCAGTGGAGATACATTGGCGTCCGAGATGGAATCCGAGTCGCCCGATCCTACGCTGCATTTTCGTGTCTCCTCGCGCTCATCCGTTTTGGTGTGCCGGTGAATGCGGGACTCATTCGCTTGCCCGGGAGCGTCATCGCAATCGAGTTTTTACTGTCGTTACTCGCAGCATTTAGCATCAGACTCCTTCGCCGTTATGTCTATGAGGTTCAATCTAAGAACGAAAATCAGTCCAATTCCGAGAGGCCACGTCGGCTGCTTTTGATCGGGGCCGGGATGATGGGGGCTAACGCCGCGAGGGAATTAATATCGGACCCCTCTCTCCAAATTGTTGGATTCCTCGACGATGATCCTCGCAAGTTCGGCTGCGCCATCGCCGGGGTAAGCGTGATAGGAACAACGTCCCAGTTGACGGGGATCGTTCGGAAAGAAAAAATCGATTCGATCCTCGTCTGCATTTCCCCCAACGGACGTGGATCCTTCAACCGGTTGATCGCCGTCCTCGACGGCCTGCCCGTAACGAGCAAGTTCGTTCCGACAATCACCGAGATTCTCGATGCCAAAGATGGGCTTCATCTGGCGCTCGGCCATTCTGAAGTCCATGGGAACGGTAGCCAAGCGAAGGCAGCCTCCGCCCCAACGGCGACCGTAGAAGCAAAGAGCGAGATCAGAAACAAATGCATCCTCATCACCGGCGGTGCTGGCTTCATCGGTTCCACTTTGGCCGAGCGGTTGGCCAAGGAGAATCAGGTCGTGCTGTTGGACCGCCTGTTTCGTGACCAGCCATTTTCGTTCACTTCTCTCCATAAGAACCCCAACGTAAATATCGTCGAATCCGACATTCTAGACGGAGCCGCGGTGGACGATTTAGCCAGGCAGGCGAATATCGTGATTCATGCCGCTGCAATCGTGGGCGTCGGCCGGGTGTGCAGTTATCCGCGCGAGACTCTTGAGACCAATTTCATCGGTACCTCGCGCATCCTGAAGTCACTGGAAAAGAGTTCAAGGCTTGAGCGGTTAATCTATTTTTCTACTAGCGAAGTCTTCGGAGTGAATTCATTTCGCGTTCATGAAGATACTCCAACGGCAGTCGGCCCAGCCGCGGAAGCAAGATGGAGCTACGCCATCGCCAAACTGGCGGGCGAACACCTGGTGAAAGCCTATCATCGCCAAGCCGGGATGCCTGTCGCGACGGTAAGGCCGTTCAACGTTTTCGGGCCTCGACGTCTGGGATCCCACGCGATTCTTGGATTCGTTCTCAATTCTTTAATGGGAAATCCAATCGAAGTTCATGGGGACGGCTCGCAGATTCGTTCGTGGTGTTACATCGACGATTTTTGTGACGGCATAATCGAAATGATCGCGCGGCCCGGGGCGGTTGGCGAAGACTTCAATATTGGAAACCCGCAGAACACGCTCACCATTTTGCAGCTCGCGCAGGAAGTGATCCGAGTGACCGGGAAATCAGTTCCCATCGATCTCGTGGAGTCACCATGCCCCGACATTGAGATCCGCGTTCCCTCCTTGGACAAGGCCCGCCAGATCCTCGGTTATAAGCCGAGCTACGATCTGCACAGAGGCTTGCAGTTGACAACTGAATGGTATCGAAAGCATTTGTATTACTTCGAAGGAAAATTGTCACGGGCAGCGACCGCGTCTTTAAGTCGATAGCGATGTTCGGCTTCACCACCCATGAGAGCTTTTAGGCACGTTGGTTAGGTACAGTTCTGGGCAGATTACACCGCTAGTTGTTTCCTTCGAGCTTCTACGATCGGACTGAAACCGCTCTTCGAGCGTGACGCGTTTTTGTTCTCCTCTCTGTCTTAAGGCCTTTTCCAACTGCTCGTAGTACACATCGCGTGGCGCGGTTTTCCCAATCCCTCCGAGATGCTGCCGATGATCGTATGACTATGACTTGACGAACTCCTGTTATCGGAGCCGCATCATCGATCATTCGGCGAAGTAGAGCAGTGGACAAAGCAATGGATCTCGCAGGGCACGATTTCTTCTAGACGCGATACTTATTTGTTGCCTGAAACGGTTGTCATTCGCCAAACCTCCGTCCGCCCGCAGAATCAACAGCTTGCAGCAATCTCCCCCTCCGCTCATTTGGCATAACTCCGGGCCATGTTCAACCTGTCTGTCTTGTGCCTCGGCGCGCTTGTCCGCCTGTTTCGCAGCCGCGGCAATCATGTCGTTGAGAACCTCGTGCTCCGCCAACAACTCGCCGTGCTGAAGCGGCGACGCCCGTGGCTAGGCCTCAACATTTTCGAGAAGCTCTTTTGGGTTACCGTCCGTGGGTGTGGTCAGAATCTAAACAGGCTCTCATCGTCGCCACGCCTGAAAACGGGTCCCGTGGCACCGAGCTAATGTTCGCTCGGATTGGAGTCTAAACTCTCGAATCAGCAATCGGGTTGGCCGAAGGCATACATGCACGGAGGCTCGAGAGTTGATCTACTGGCTGGTTCGCGAGAATCCAAACTTGGGAGCTCCATGCATCCGCCGATTTTCAGCTCAAACAGAGTTTTGGCGAACGACCCGGGCAATACATTCGTAAAAAACTTGAAGAAGAGCCGGTTTCGCAATCGCGGAACCGGCTCTTTTGTTGGGCTGCCTCGTAGACGAACCCTTGCGTCAACGCTTTGGCAGATCTGCGTTGTACTTGGCGATGTCGAACGTGCCCAGGCCGGTCACGTAGTCGTAGCCGGGCAGTGCGGTGTAGAGACCATTGGCGCCCACGATGATGTCGTGGAAGCCTGCCGGGGACGCAGGACTCGGGACTCCAGTCGCTCCGGTGTAGAGAACCGGAGCGGCAAAGCCAAGCTTATTGTTGTGTGCGCTCTGGAGGCGGGCCCAGACGCCGAGGGCCAACGGCGAAGACAGGCTCGTGCCGCCATAGCAACAAGTCTCAGCGCCGTTCAGCCAGAGATAAACGCCGCTGTTAGGATCCGCGTCCATGGCGATGTCCGGCGTTCCCTTGCCGACCGTTGAAAGCGAATTGACGGGGGTTTGCCAAAATCCGGAGAGCTCGAACTGGCTCAAGCCACCGCCGCCTGCATACCAACCGATTTCGTTGTCCCAAGTGCCATCGGCGTTGGTGAGCAGAGTTGTGCCGCCCGCGCCGATCACATACGTCGAAGACGACGGATATTCCACCATCGGAATGCCGGCACCGGGCACGCCATTCGCGCCGACGGCAACGCCGCACGATGAGCCGGTGTCGCCGGTCGAGGCGAAGACAGTCTGTCCTTGCGCGGCCGCTTCGAGAAACGAATTGTCATCCGCCAACATCGAGCCATCGAGATAAGGAAAGACTTCGCAGATGCCGAATGAGGCGCTGCCGGCTCGCGCGAGTTTCTGCGCAGCGAAATGATTGAACATTAGCGCGGTGTCGGAATCGGTGAGCGAAGTGGCCGTATAGATATACAGAGTCGAAACTGTTCCGGCCATGCCCGTCGAATACTGAGTGTCGAGATCGAATTCATCGGCGCCCGAAGTATCGGGGCTGGCGAGACCGACCTGCACGATCTTGATCGGCACTTGCGCAAGACCATTGGCCTTTTCGGCGAGACGCAGGTCGCTCACGACGCCGGAGACATCGCCCTCAGCAAAAATCGCGATGGCGGTCTTCGATCCGGTGGGCGTGCCGGCAACGTCATACGCGGGCCAGAGATTCTTGGCACGATAGGAGCCCGGGAAATTCGGGAGGCTGACGGCGTTCGACGCCAGAGGAAAACTCATCTTGGCGGCACTATTAAGACCGAGAACAGCTCCGACGATGCCGCCGAGAGTGGAAGGAACCTGCGCCGGGCCGAGATTCGCGTACACGGATGCGCCATTCACTTGATAGAGGCCCAACTGAGTGTTGAACGCCTGGCGGACGGCGGCCGCGGTTCCATCCGCTGTGATCATTAGATTGTTAGATTCCACCTGCACATTCTGAAAACCTGCGCCGGAGAGATAGCTCACTACCGATTGCACTTCCGAAGTGGACGGTGCATAAGCGGCGGCGAAACCAGCGGGATCCAATTCCTGACCGTAGAGCGGATCGCCGGGCGTGGTGATGTGCTGCACGTATTGAACGAGAGCGTCGCGATTCTGAATCTGCAGCGCGACATTCACGTGGATGGGAGTTGAATCGGGCAAGAGACCTTGCGCGGTCGCGCTGGCGAGGGCTGGGCCGATCGCCTGTGTGGAAGTCGAAACCCAATTCTGGGCCGCCACAGTTCCGGAGACAACCAGAAGCAGCGCGCCGAGGGTCAGAGCGCGCAGGAACCACTCGGGAGACACACGTCCACTCATGTCTTTGGTACTCCTTTCATTTTCGTGAATAAATTCGGCCAGTGATTGCAGGCCGGGCCTAACTGCAACCGAGAGCGGAACGACTACTACGCGGAACACACGGGGTGGCAGATGCAATTGCGGTGCCACAAATCTGAAGCCGCAGAACTCATTGAAAACTCAAAGGAAACGCGGACACCGTTCGAATGCATTGATGGAGTAATAGAACGACAAGTCCTCCGTGCGCTATGCATTATTTGCAAGCCTCAACGAATCGATCAGCTTCAGTGGCTTTGAACGGATCAGCGGTTGTATACAGCGAACCCCGTACGAGTCAGTGTGAAGATCTTACGCGGGTCCTGCCTAGGCGCGGGATCAGAGCTACGACACGGTGGAGGCGGAGGCGATCGAGTGTATTCTCTCAAATCCGTCTGGACTCGATCACGCGTGTGTTAATCGAGAATTGAAGTTACCAAGCACGAAATCGTCGGGAAACTATAGATGAAACCGCGATGCGTTCAACGTCCGTGCCGCCGCTCGATTTACCTAATTGCGCTGATAAAATCGGGTTGAATGCGAAAGCTGACCTAGAGCGTACCCCCAATTGCGGCATGCTTAAACCGACGAGGGTCTCGACGCATCTCAATCAAGAGGGGCGTCCGCATGAGCAAGTTGCGATTGGCGTTTGCTGGCGATCGTGACATTGCGGTGTGGGTCCTCGATTTCCTGCTCTCGCAAGACGTCCATCCTTTAGCTCTACTCCTCCCGGATCAATCGAAGGCCACTCATTGGCAGGAATTGCGTAATCGCTGCGCCGATTTGCCCGAACGAAGAATCCTCGTAGGAGCGAGTTTTCGCGAACCCCAGGGCATCAAAATATTGCAGGACCTCCAGCTTGATTACATCGTGGGCGTTCATTTCCCTTACCTCGTCCCAGAAGCCGTCTTGGATATCAGCGGTCGCGGTTTTCTAAATTTGCATCCCGCTTATCTCCCATTCCACCGGGGATGGCATATGGCGAGCTGGGCCATCCTGGATGGCACTGTTGCCGGCGCGACGTTGCACTTCATGGACAAGGGTCTCGAAACGGGGGACATCATCCTTCAGAAGGAGTTGCATGTTTCGGACGACGATACCGCCAATACCCTGTACAGAAAACTCAAAAAGTTGGAGTTGGAAGTTTTTCGGCGGGCTTGGCCGCATATTCTCTCTGGACAACCGCCGAGAATCCCTCAGGATCCCGCTGTGGGCACGTTGCACAAGCGTTGCCGAGATTGCCTGGTCCGAGAAGCCAATTGCCAGCGTGCAGGTAGAACTGCTCAAGCTGAACAAGATTGAGTTCGAGATTGACGGACCCAATTTCGGCAGCATCGAAGTGACCATAAGAGGCACTCGCGCATGACGGTAACGCCGTCGCGATAGCCGGGCGTATGTTTTTTCAGAGAGTGTAGCGTGGCATGTCCGACCGGTGGCAGTCGAGGCAGTCTCGAAGAGTATTGAACTAAATTCAAATTTGCACTGCCTTTGACCTGGCAGTGTTTCAGGAAAATGCCAGTCCTGGAATTGCTCGGCAGATGTGAAGCTTGGACGTCGCACGCAGGCAAAGTCGCAAAACGTTATCACGAACTTGAAATGAAAGGCCAAATACTCTTCGGCATTCTTGCAGTAATGGCGAAAAATACCGATCTCGACCTCACCATAACCAGAGCTGCAATTGGACTCATTTCGCGCGGTTGAAGTCCTGCGCTGAAGGGCTTGAAGAGGTCGCCTCCCAAATATCGAAGATATCCCTTCGCTATCTGACTGGCTGCACAGTTCTCCAGATCTAAGAAAAGAACTTTTGCTCCGTGTATGGTAGCCGTCTTCGCGGTCTATTTCCTAACCTAAATGTGGCGAAATGGTTCTTCCATATTCTCGCCCGGAGCCTTTTGGGCATCTCTCTCCAGCGATTTGCTCACCAAATCCTTAGATCCAAGGCCAACGGCGAGCGCCAGGGTGAGCACAATCCCGCCAAAAAGAATGCCGAAAGCAAGCTCAACTATGCCCGGGGCAATCTTCAGGTGCTCGAGGGCCATCGCTACGGCCAGCACGATCACAAGCCACTTCACGCCCACACTTAGAAATCGCGCGTAGTGCAAGTTCAAGTTGACGGCGCCAATCAGCACGGTGCGCGCAATGAAGCGAGCGATGACACTGCCGAAAAGCAGGACCAGCGCCGCGCCCAGTACGTTGGGAATATAGGCGAAGACGCTGCGCGCGAGCAGCGACGTCCATTCAGCATCGAAAGCCGCGAGGCCAATGAGAAAACCAGCAACGATCACCAAAGTAGCCAGTGCTCGCGACACTAAGAGTGATGGACTGCTTGACGGCGACCACTCTGCCAAGCCTGGAAATCCCCAACGGCTCAAGCGTTGATCGAACTTCACGCTTGCAAGCAACCGGCGCACGATAGCGGCGAGAATAAGGCCCACGATGATCGAGAGGAGCACCGCTACGATCAGCGCCGCGATTCCGGGCAGCAGGTCTGCAAACCTGGTCAAGAACCGGGCGGTGGACTGAGCCAATGCTTGCTTGATTTCTTGCCACATAAATACCTCCGATATACCTCACACAGAACTACGGGTTGAACCGGTCCGGCCAGCGCCATCGGGACACCAGATAAGGCTTCCCGGATTCGTACACGGCGGACAAGCGTTCGAGCCTCTGCTCCAATCCCGCCGTGCTGCTGGTTTCCAAATCGCGGGCATAGGATGCGACCCAGGCAAGATAGAGAGGGGTCATCGATCTGAGCAGATGATCGCGATTGATAGTGCGAAGGCGATGTCCCAGCGCAAAATCGTAGACAATGCGAACCCATAAGTCGTCGGGCATGTGGAACTGCTCGAGCGGCAGACGCGAAAGCTTTCGGAGTTCCACCAACGTGGAGGGTGGCAGAACCAAACCCCAGATTTCCTGGAGGTCGCGATTGCCAAGGTGGAACGACTCGACCAGGCGGCTGATATCCACAGTTCCAGCGTCTTGCGATACAAGGACAGGATCGCCCACCGCTGCGACTGAAGTTGAAGCGCGCATTCGTTGCCAGCACGCCGCGTTTCGCTCCATGTCGAGAAAGATAGGACTTAACACCTGCGCGACGATGGAACTGATATTGGTCCAGTCCGTCGGGGGGTAGATGCGCGCGCCGAGGAAAACTTCGCAAACCACCAAATTGTCGCAGAGAGCGGCGGGCGTGAGATAGGCCAGCGGATGAACGCGATTGGCACTCCGCTCGGCTCCGAGCATCTTCTGGAACAGACGCCGGGAAATACCCAAGTCCGGCCCCATTGGGTTGTGGATGCGCTTTCCGTAAAGACTTCGCGTGAGCGGAGCGATGATGCTGCTATTCAGCAAGCCTTCGAATTTGTGGCGCGCATAGTACGGTAAGACGAGATCAACATCCTCTTCGAGCAGCGGTCGCGCGAACTGGCGAATCCATTCCGGCGATGGAGTGTCGAGTTTAGACGCGATAACGCAGCAGGCGCGGGCGTCAAGTTTTTCGCAGGCTGCGAAGACGGATTGATATGCAGAGGAAATGCTGAGGATCGGCGTGCCCGACGCATCCGGCGTCAATAGAGGCCAGGGGACGACATGAGGAAACGCACTCGTTTCGACGGCGTCTGAATTTGCAGCGGCTGGAGTGGCAGCATGATCATCTCGCAGAACGGCGATGCGCGCGGCTCCGGAAAGTGCCCGCAGTGTATCGCACACCATGGCGAAGCTCTTTGGACCGAGTTCCGGCAGAACGCCAACGACGAGGTCGGCGGTTTCTATTTGTTCGATCTTATCCCGTACTTGCTGCGGAATGGGTTCCACTTCCACCGTTCAGCCCTCTAGCCGCGATTTTAATTCATAGCGGGAGCGACATGATTCCCATCAGCGGGATGCGTACCCACGCCGGCCGGGCGTTCAGTTCATATAAGATTTCATAGAGTGCCTTGTCTAACAGAAATACGTCGAGTAGTTTCTGAGAATCTGAAGTATCGGTAGGGAGAAACTCAGCGCCTTGGACGGTTTCTTGATAGGCACGCAGAAATACAGCTCCCGCGGAGCGCTCCCAGAGTTGAGCCCAAGGCTCGAGGCGCGCGACATCTTCGGGATGGCGTGCGGTATAACTAATCAGGCTGGCATACGCGGCATAACTGAAGGAGCGCAACATGCCGGCTACATCTTTAAGTGGGCTCTGCTTGGCTCGGCGATAGGCGAGCGATCGTGCCGGCTCGCCTTCGAAATCGAGGATTACGAAATCGCTTTTCACTCGCAGGACCTGGCCCAGATGGTAGTCGCCGTGAATACGAATTTTCTGCGTATGAAAGTGATTCGATTTCAGGGCGCCGAAATGGTCAAGAATGCGGCGGCGGCGGCTAAGAACTGCGCCCGCGATTTCGACTACCTCATCCGGCAAGTACGAAACCCGTTCCTTCAGCACGTCGAGGACCCGCGAGGCGTGCTGGTGGATTTCGAGAAGAACGTCTTGGAAATTTTCGGGTGTTAACGGCTCCGGGGCGAAGGATGGATCGTCCGAACGTGAAGCCAGCGCTAAGTGCATCTCGGCGGTGCGCCGGCCGAGCGTGGTGGCAGCTTCGAGATAGATGCCCAAATTGTCTTTCGCCATCTGAGAGACTGGCTGTCCAAAGAGCTCGAGTGGATTCCCCAGGTCAGCGAGTACGTTTTCCGGAAACCGCAGCGGAGCAGAGGTTTCAAAGTAGCGGTCCAGTTCTTCGACCGTCCATTTCCAACCGTCGCCTTCGTTGGGCACCAAGCCTTGCAGCATCGCCAGAGTAACAGGTTCGGCCTCAGCCGATGGCTTTAGTTCGATAAGACCGGCGAAGGGAGGGGTCCGATCGAATGTTGTTTTCTCGGTTAGATAACGTCCCATTTCGGCGTCGGGATTCACACCTGGCTCGACGAGACGGAACAATTTCAGGATGAAGCGGTCGCCGAAAAAGAACGAGGTGTTGCTTTGCTCGGTTGAGACACGGCGCACCGGTAAAGGCATCCCGGCCGATCCGAGGATTCCCTGGAAAGCCGTGCCGCGCTCTCCGCGGATGCTTCCGTGACGCGCGCGGAGGTCGCGTGATTTCTCGATTAGTGAAAGGAGGTCGAGGCAGACATCGTCGCTGAAAACTCCGTCGAACAAAATGCCGGGTACCTTTGCCGAGATGATCGAGGTCACGATTGCATTGGGAACGGCACGGCTCAACTCGTTCGCTGCGTCTCCGAAGGCCATTGCGAGAGGTACGAGGTATAGCGCGGGTGCTTCCGTATCGAACTGGACTTCAACCACGACGAGAGCTGATCGCGGGGTATCGAGGGCAATCCAATTGACAATGTGTGTGGACTGAATGCGGCGAGACTTTCCCGCAAACCATCGCTGCTTCGCAAGAAATTCGGGTAGGTTCACTGTCTCCAGACGCTGGCGACCGACTCCTTCGCAAATAGCCTCCCAACCGGCGGTGACATTCAGCGGCGCTTGTTCCGCGAGATCCGCGGCAGCCAATGCGGAGTCATCCCCTTGTTGAAGTTCCAGCCAAAGGAAACTGTAGGGAGCCAAGGTAAGACGGTAAGGCTGGCGGTCGATGCGTGGAAATTCGACATACCCAAGCATCTCAATCGGAACCATGCCTTCTAACTTTGACAAGTCGAGATCGACAGGCTGCGCGAAACGGGAAAGATTGGCAACGCACAAAACTTGTTCGCCCCGATAGATTCGCAGATAGGCGAGTACCTTGCGATTCGATGGATCTAGGAACTCGATAGAGCCGCGCCCGAAAACTCCGAAGAGTTTTCGGAGAGCGATCATGTTTCGCATCCAATTCAAGAGTGAAGAGGGATCACCTTGCTGAGCTTCCACGTTGATCGCTTCGTATCCCCAGACTGGATCCATGATCACCGGGCTGTATAAGCGAGCGGGGGTGGCGGTGGAGAAGCCGGCATTGCGGTCAGCATTCCATTGCATGGGGGTGCGAACGCCGTTGCGGTCGCCGAGGTAAATATTGTCGCCCATTCCAATCTCGTCGCCATAGTAGAGGATGGGAGTGCCCGGAAACGAAAGCAGGAGGCTATTGAGAAGTTCGATTCGCCTGCGATTGTTATCGACCAGCGGAGCGAGACGCCGCCGTATGCCGAGATTGACGCGCATTCTCGGGTCTGCGCTATAGGCGATGTACATGTAGTCGCGCTCGTCGTTGGTGACCATCTCGAGCGTCAACTCATCGTGATTCCGTAGGAACAGGCCCCACTGGCACGTGTCCGGAATGCTGGGAGTTTGCGCGATGATGTCGGTGATCGGCAGGCGATCTTCCTGACGCAAAGCCATATAGATTCGCGGCATCAGCGGAAAATGAAACGCCATGTGGCACTCATCTCCGTCGCCAAAGTAAGGCCGGACGTCCGTAGGCCACTGGTTGGCTTCGGCGAGGAGGACGCGATTTGAGTAGTTGGCGTCAATCTCGCGGCGGAGCGTCTTGATAGCGGCGTGAGTCTCAGGCAGATTTTCGCAACTGGTTCCCTCGCGCTCCACCAAATACGGAATGGCGTCCACACGCAGGGCGTCGACTCCCATATCCAGCCAGTAACGCATCACCTTAAGAACTTCCTCGACGACCTTAGGGTTGTCGTAATTCAAATCCGGTTGATGCGAAAAAAAGCGGTGCCAGTAGAATTGCTTGGCCACCGGATCCCAAGTCCAATTGGATCTCTCGGTGTCCGAGAAGATTATTCGCACCCCCTTGTATTTCTCTTCCGTGTCACTCCATACGTAAAAGTCGCGTTCGGGCGACCCACGCGGAGCCTGGCGGGCCGCTTGAAACCATGGATGCTGATCAGAGGTGTGATTTACGACTAGCTCGATCATCACTTGAAGGCCACGGTCGTGAGCCGCCGTCATGAAGACGCGGAAATCATCAATCGTGCCGTACATCGGATGGACGTCTAGATAGTCGGAGATATCATAGCCGTCGTCCTTGAGCGGCGAAGAAAAGAACGGCAACAGCCAAAGACATGTGACGCCAAGATCTTGAAGATAATCCATCTTCTGGATCAGGCCGGGGAAATCACCGATGCCATCGCCGTTGCTGTCTTTGAATGCGCGGACGTGCAGCTCATAGATGATTGCGTCTTTGAACCAGAGCGGATCCGCTGCACTGCCAAGCTGTTTTGGCACGTCGCTTTTCCCCGCATCTCAGGCGGCGCTGCGAGATTCCGGACGGAAAACGACAATTCCAAGAGGAGGAAGTGTCATGTTCAAGGAAAAAGGCCGGCCGTGAATCGGAAGCGGATCCGTCGATAAGCCGCCGAAGTTTCCCTGGCCCGAGCCGCCGTACAAAGAAGCGTCGCTATTTAGGATTTCCTTCCAGTAGCCATTCACGGGAACGCCCACTCGATAATTCTGCCGGAGAACCGGAGTAAAATTGCATACAAAAAGAATTTGGTTGCTTGAATTTCGGCCGCGCCGGAGGAAACTGATGATGCTCCTTTGAAAATCTTGGCAGTCTACCCACTCGAAACCATCCGAATGGAAGTCCATTCCGTGCCACGACGGCTCACCGCGATACAAAGTGTTGAGATCGCGGATCCAGCGCTTTAGTCCATCGTGAAGCGGTTCCTTCAGCAGATGCCATTCCAGGCTTGCGTCGTGATTCCACTCCGACCATTGGCCAAATTCATCGCCCATGAATAGAAGTTTCTTTCCCGGGTGGCCAAACATAAATCCGTAAAGGAGGCGTAGGGTCGCAAATTTGTGCCAATCGTCGCCCGGCACTTTGCGCAACATAGAGCCCTTGCCGTAGACCACTTCGTCGTGCGAGAAAGGCAGGACGTAGTTTTCCGCGAAGGCGTAAACCAGGCTAAAAGTGATCTTGTTGTGATGGTAGTTGCGAAACACTGGATCCTGTGACACGTAGTCCAACATATCGTGCATCCAGCCCATATTCCACTTGAGACCAAAACCGAGGCCCCCGACGTAGTTGGGCCGGGATACCTGTGGCCACGCAGTCGATTCTTCGGCGATAGTCATTGTATCGGGAAAGGCGGCGTACACGTGTTCGTTCAGTGTTCTCAGAAAATGAATGGCATCAATGTTTTCCCTCCCGCCATAGCGGTTCGGGACCCACTGGCCTTCGCGCCGGCCGTAGTCGAGATACAACATTGAAGCGACGGCATCCACGCGAAGGCCGTCAACGTGATATTTGTCCAGCCAGAATAGAGCGTTGCTGATCAAAAAATTCTGCACCTCGTTGCGGCCGTAATTGAAAACAAATGTATTCCAGTCCGGTTGCTCTCCCAGGCGCGGATCGGCGTGCTCGTAAAGGTGGGATCCATCGAAGTAACCGAGCCCGGCCTCATCTCTCGGGAAATGCGCCGGAACCCAATCCAGTATTACCCCGATTTCATGTTGATGAAGATAGTCCACGAGGTACATAAAATCCGCGGGCGTCCCAAACCTGCTGGTGGGAGCGAAGTAGCCCGTCGTCTGGTATCCCCACGATCCATCGAATGGATGCTCCATGATCGGAAGAAACTCGATGTGCGTGAATCCGGCGTCATGGACGTAGTCAGCCAGAAGAGGAGCTACCTCCCGATAGGTCAGCCACCGGTTACCTTCCTCCGGCACACGCCTCCAAGAGCCAAGGTGCACTTCATAGATGGATATGGGAGATTCGAGAGAATTGCTTTTTGCGCGACTCGCCATCCACGCATCGTCACTCCAGGAATAGCTTTCGAGATTCCACACTTTGGAAGCTGTCTGCGGGCGAATTTCTGAAGCGAATCCGTACGGATCAGCTTTGTCGACGCTATAACCGCCATAGCGCGATTCGATGTGATATTTGTAGATGGATCCTTGATCGACGTCAGGTACGAAGCCTTCCCAGACGCCCGCGGAGCTCGGGCCCAGGATGTGCGCTGCCGGATTCCAATCGTTGAAGTCCGCGATCACTGATACGAGTTTTGCATTCGGCGCCCACACGGCGAACTGCACTCCGCGATGTCCTTCCCTTTCTGTGAGGTGAGCGCCGAGCTTTTCGTAGGCGCGATAGTGCGTGCCTTCTGCAAGCAAGTAAAGATCGAATTCGCTCAGGGCCGATTGCAAAGTGCCCGCTCCCTTGTCTCTATTCGAGGATCTCTTTTCGGTGCCCGGATGCCTTGAGCCTAGAGGTAATAATCGAAATCCAGTTCTGTCCGAACCTAGCGACGCACCTGCAGAATATGCGCCGGAAGGCTTTCCGGCCTCAGCTCGACATAGTTCCGAGGACCTTGCCATAAATACTGACCTTCGCCGAGCAAGTCATGGACCCGGAATGCGTGCACGGAGTCCACACCGATCGAACCAAGGTCGAGATGAACCCATCCTGTTTGTACGTGGAAACAGTCGAGATTGACGATGACGATGATTACCTCGGAAAGATCATCTGTCGTCTTGCTATAGCAAATCAGCGCCGGGTTGTCCGTTCCATGGAACTGGAGGTTGAGATCGTTTTGGAGTGACCGGGTTCCTTTGCGGATCCGGTTAACGCGGGCAATGAAATCTTTTAAGCTCGTCGCCGATTGCAGGTCACGCCGTTTGAGCTCATATTTCTCGGAATTCAAGTACTCTTCGCTGCCGGGCTGAAGTGGAGTGTTTTCGCATAGCTCGAATGCGGGACCATAGATTCCATAATTGGCACCCAGCGTGGCCGCCAGAATGAGCCGCACCATGAACGCGGGGCGTCCGCCTACCTGAAGAAATTCCGAAAGGATGTCCGGAGTGTTTGGCCAGAGATTCGGACGAAAGTACTCTCGCACCTCCGTTTGCGTGAGTTCGGTAAAGTAGTCGGTAAGCTCCTGCTTCGTGTTGCGCCAAGTAAAGTAAGTATAAGACTGGGAAAAACCCACCTTGGCCAGCCGGTACATTACGCGAGGCCTCGTAAACGCCTCAGCCAGGAAGATTACCTCGGGGTGCTGTTCTTTAATCTCGCCAATCAGCCATTCCCAGAAGGAGAAAGGCTTCGTATGCGGATTGTCGACGCGAAAGATCCGCACACCTCGACCGATCCAGAAATCGAAAATGCTCTTCAATTCCTCCCACAATGTCCGCCACTCCGCACTCTCAAAGTCCAGCGGATAAATATCCTGATACTTCTTCGGCGGGTTCTCAGCGTATTGGATGGTGAGGTCCGGACGCTTACGGAACCATTCCGGATGTTGGCGCACGTAAGGATGATCCGGTGCGCATTGAAACGCGATATCGAGAGCGACCTCGAGCCCATGTTTTCCTGCCGCGGATACGAACCGCTCGAAATCTTCCATCGTCCCGAGTTCGGGGTGGATGGACTTATGGCCGCCCTCCGCCGATCCAACCGCCCAAGGACTGCCGACATCCGTCGGCCCTGGCTCCGCCGAATTGTTCTTCCCTTTTCGAAAGGCTCGGCCGACTGGATGAATTGGGGGAAGATAAACTATATCGAAGCCCATGGATGCGATGTACGGAAGCCATAGCTCGCAATCGCGAAACGTTCCGTGACGTCCCGTCACCGCCGAGCACGATCGAGGAAAGACCTCGTACCAAGTGGAGAAACGCGCTTTTTCGCGGTCGACTGTGACGGTCAAGTCCTTCTCGTAGCGGCTGGCCAGGTGATGCACGGGATAGCGTTGAATGATATCGAGTGACTTTTCTTCCAGCGCAATGCCAACGCCTCCCTTTTTATCTTTGGCGTCACGCAGCCTCTTCGACCAATCGCGGAGGAGCTCCGCGTCATCGCCCGTTGCTTGCGCAGCCGCCTCCTCGATCAGCTCAGCTCCCATCAGCAGTTCAATATGAACGTCTTGTCCGGCAGCGACGCGTTTCACCAGCTCGCCATGCCAAGTTTGGAAACGATCGATCCAACCTTCCACGGTGTACTGATAGCGGCCTAACTTTTCGACGGAGAACTCACCGCGCCAACGATCATTGCCGAGCGGCTTCATCGACGACGATCGTGGTTTATCCTTATCCTGCCAATAACGGATTTGACAGGCGAGTTGCTCATGACCGTCCGCGAACACATCAGCTTCCACAATCACGGTTTCCCCGACAATCCGCTTCACGGGAAATCTTCCGCAATCAATCTCCGGCAGAACTCGCTCGATCACGACTCGATGTCGCCCGTCCATTCGATGCTCCACCATTGATCGCAAGTTATATCTTGCAGCGCAGAATTAGGACGCCCCGACGTGTCGGCGATTATTCGGTGCAGCGCAACCCCTGCCGTAAAGTGCAACTATTCGATGCAAATCTCGATCTCCAGGAGTCAGGCGCGTGCCTTAGTCGTTCGCAGCTTCCGGCCGACACCGCTTAGAACGGCAACTGGGAAATTCTTGAAGATATCCGGCAGCCACAAGCATGGTCCTCGTTTCATTTGCCGTGTTTTCACCGTTTCTCCGGTAAATACATTCAGCCAGGACTGCGGCGCATTCCCCGGCACGGCAATTTTCGAATGGAGCCAAAACGCCCGCGACTTACTTCCAGTCAGCGGCGCGTTCGCGCGCGCCAGCCACCTGGGCACAACGGTCAGGATCCAATTTTCGCCACTACTCCGCACATAAGCAATCAGGTTATCCTCCTTCGCTCCGATGATTCTCATCGGCAGGAATTGACCGTCGAGAAGGACGCGAGGATACCTACGCCGAAGATTCAGAGTCTTCCATATGAGATAGAGCTTGATGCGACCGTCGTGCCAGCTTTGAACGAGCTCGCGACTAAAACGCAACGCATCTTTGTTGCTTCGCTTTTCGATTTCGTCCAGTAAAGTGGCGCGAAGGGTAAAATCGACAGGTCCACGGTTATCGGGATCAACAAATCGAAAGTCCCAGAGGTCGCACCCCTGGTAAAAATCAGGAATGCCCGGGCTGGTCATCTTTATTAAGGCCTGCGCCAGTGCGTTCATCATTCCATACGTCGCGATCTT
This sequence comes from uncultured Acidobacteriota bacterium, assembly GCA_963841235.1. Taxonomy (GTDB): domain Bacteria; phylum Acidobacteriota; class Terriglobia; order Acidiferrales; family UBA7541; genus Palsa-147. The sequence goes on from CAWJBU010000015.1 coordinate 159,305, forward strand.
TCGCTGAAATATCAAAAAATCGCTGAGGAAGTGATTGTGTCTTCGTAGGTTCGAGGATCGCTTTCAGGAAACTCACCACCGCTTGCTCATGAGCGGCGTTGGGCAAAGTCCAGCGTGTGTGGACCATGGCCTCGCGAATGGCTTTGAGAATGTACGCTTCCAAACGTTCTCGGAATTGTGGAAGCTCTTCTTTCTCTAAGGGCCACGCGCCAATCAGCGTTTGGTACAAAAAGTTTTCTTCATTCCGATCAGGAACTTCCTCACCCTTAATTGTTTTCTTCCATTTCACATTCCATTTCGCCCATTTGTTGATCTGTCTTTGCCATTGGCCGGGGATTTCGGATAGAACGTTGATTCGAGCGCGGACATCCTCGCCACGTTTCGTGTCATGTGTCGAAGTGCAATTCAAACCATATCGCCCCCGGCGTTGGCGTTCCTTCGCGAATTGGAGGAACTCGGGTCCGGCAACCGTCGTCGGACTTGGATTGCCTCCTACTTCGTTGAGCGAAAGAAGTGGGCAGTAAACATACAGGACGGTGTCTTCCAGACCCTTGGCAACAATCGGGCCCGTAAACTGCTGCCATCTCATCACGAATGCGAGGCGCGCTTCCCGCTGCTCCGCAAACAAGTGAGCTGCATCCTTGAGCAGCAGTACATCGCGCACAAAGTCGAAACAAGTCGAATCGAGGCGCGGGCACCGGCCACGCGCAGCATCCACGGCGGCGTTAATATGATGTTTCGCTTCGTTGGCCACTTCCATGGTGCGAATGTATGTCCGATAGATCGGGAAGCAAGCGGTGGTTTCGATCAGCGCTTGCGCCAGCTCCATTCGCGACAACTCCCGAGCATAGCGATCATTTTGAGCCAAAACTCCGAGTTGGCGGCCCAGATACCGCATCTCGGCCGAGAGCAGAGTCGACATTACTAGCTTTTTCTTCTGATATAGCATGTCTTCGTAGCTCAGTTGTCGTCTCAGAAATCGAAAATAAATCTGCTCGATTGCCCGTGCTCCCTCTGGATGAACAAACAGCCGATTGAGCACATTCAAATATTCATAACCGGTCGTTCCTTGAACCGGCCATTCCCTGGGAAGCCGTTCCTCCGCCGAGAGTATTTTTTCTACAATTACGTAGAAGCTTTTCGAGATTTCCTTCTCATGCGAGCCGCCAGCCCGTTGTTGTAGGCGCCGAAGGTAGCTCAACGGGTCGCGCAGGCCATCGATATGATCGATCCGCAGACCGGTCACGACTTTTCTTTCGATCAGGTTCATGACCACATGGTGCGTAGCTTCAAACACCACGGAATCCTCGACGCGTAGGCCTACGAGATCCGTGATGGTAAAGAACCGCCGGTAGTTGATCGCTTCGTTGACATTTTGCCAGTACGCCAGAACAAAAGCCTGATCCGAGAGCAAGCGGTCCAAATTGCGAAGACTGCCGGCGTCGTTTCGCCTTCCATCGAAAATTCTCAGATTATCTTTTACGAATTGCTGCACCTCGCGATTTGTTTCGTGAAGCTGTCGCAGCCGCTCTTTGATTCCCTCGACCTGAAGGCGCCGCTCGCCGGCCGCATCGATGGTCAAAGATTCTCGCTCCGGCAGGGCTGCCAAGGCGGCGACGATTCCCAAATACTCCTGAAACGCGGTCGATTCCGAACCCAGCCTCTTTTCCAAAATGTGCTCTCGATGCTTCAGAATCCGGCGGTACGACTTCGGAGTAAGAGGAAAAGACATGTCGTAATACTGGATCAGGAAACTCCCTCGTCTAAAAACGAGCCGGAACTCCCGGTTATCGAGGGTCTCCCCGTAGAATTTACCGAGCACCGGCAATAAGATCTTGTTGGCGAGCGTGAGAGACGGCGGGTGCCAATCGATATCGAAATAGGAAGCGTAGGAGGAACCGGGGCCATTCTCGAGGACGTCCATCCACCAGGGATTTTCCGGGCTGGCAGCCATGTGATTCGGAACGATGTCAAGTAGCAAGCCCATGCGCTCGTTTTGTAGCTTCGATTGAAACGCCTCGAATTCCTCTTCATTTCCCAGCTCGTCGTCAATGCGTGAGGGGTCGGTCACGTCGTATCCGTGCTGGCTCGCCGAGCGGCTCTGTAACAGCGGAGACGCATAGATATCTGTGATTCCAAGCCGGGAGAGGTAGCTCAGCGTGTCGGTTGCGCGGGAGAATGTGAAATCCCGGTTGAATTGAAGCCGGTAGCAAGCGAGAGGAATCCGAGGATGGGCCATGGAGTCTCCAAACGAGCTACATTCCGAGTTTCGTCTCTCTCGACGGTGAGCCCGCCAGTTCTTGCCGCAGGCAGCTTACCAGATCATGACGCTGAGTCTGCAGCGTTCGTCGCTTGAGGAATGACCCGGTTCTCTGTATATACTGAAATCTTGCGAGCCCTCCGACGATGCGGGACCCTCAAAAACCGTGATCCTGAGTCGTAACGATCTCCTGGGCGCTGTCGTGCTGCGCGACAATGTATGCAGTTTTCGCGTCTGGGCTCCGCATGCCGACCGGGTTGACGTATCCATCTCCGAGCCGCGTCACCGTAACATCCCCATGCAGGCTGAGGGATGCGGATATTTTCACGCAGTTGTCGAAGACCTTTCGGCGGGCGCTCTATATAGGTATCGCCTCAACAATAGAAACGAACGGCCTGATCCGGCGTCCCGATATCAGCCAACGGGCGTCCACGGGCCTTCCCAAATCGTGGAGGAAAACTTTGAATGGAGCGACTACTCGTGGCGCGGCCTTTCGCTCGAAAAGTACGTTTTCTACGAATTGCATGTCGGAACGTTTACCCCACAAGGTAGTTTGGACGCCATCATTCCGCGGCTGAAAACGTTGAAAAAACTCGGTGTTACGGCGATCGAACTGATGCCGGTGGCTCAATTTCCCGGGGAGCGCAACTGGGGTTACGACGGAGTTTATCCCTACGCGGTCCAGGCGTCCTACGGTGGCCCCTTAGCGTTGAAAGCGTTCGTCAACGCCTGCCATCTCGACGGAATCGCGGTGGTGCTCGATGTGGTTTACAACCATCTTGGTCCCGAGGGAAATTATCTGGCGGATTTCGGTCCTTATTTCACCGATTCTTACAAGACGCCCTGGGGGCAAGCCATCAATTTCGATGGTGCCGGGAGCGACGAGGTCCGCCGGTACTTCATCGAGAATGCGTTGCAATGGATCACGGACTTCCGCATTGACGCGCTTCGACTCGATGCTATTCACGCGATCGTGGATCCTTCCGCGCAAACGTTCCTGGAAGAACTCGGCGCGGCCGTTCACACAAGGGCGAAGGACCTCGGTCGGGATGTCTATCTAATCCCGGAGAGCAATAGAAACGATGCACGCGTGGTCACGGCACGCGAGCAAGGTGGCTGGGGATTCGATGCAGTGTGGAATGACGATTTCCACCATTCATTGCACGTTCTTTTGACTGGCGAACAGAATGGTTACTACGAAGACTATCGCGGAATCGAGGATTTAGCGCGCTGCTATCAAGACGGGTTCTTGTACGCGGGGCGATATTCTAGGTTTCGCCAAAAGCGCTATGGCAGTTCGTCGAAGGAGATCCCAGCCAAACGCTTCGTCGTCTTTGCACAGAATCACGATCAAGTTGGAAATCGGCGCCTCGGTGACCGCCTGTCAAAATCACTCTCCTTGGACCAACTAAAGCTCGCAGCAGGAACTGTTCTGTTGTCTCCATACCTGCCACTACTGTTCATGGGAGAAGAGTACGGCGAATCGGCGCCGTTTCAGTACTTTGTCAATCACGGAGATGGAGCGCTGATTGACGCAGTACGCCGGGGACGGCGCGAGGAATTTGCAAGATTTGGCTGGGAAGGAGATATTCCCGACCCCCAAGCTGAATCCACGTTCCTCGATTGCAAGCTGAACTGGGAGTTACAAACCGTGGAGGGCCACCGAATTCTCTGGGAATTCTATCAGGAACTGCTTCGCATACGACGTGAGGTGTCGCCACTGGCGCAGCTCAACAAGAGTGCTTGTGAAGTCACTTCGTTCGCCGGTGAGAGAGTGCTGTCAATCAGAAGGTGGGACGCTTCCTGTCAAGTCCTTATTGCGTGTCACTTCGATCGAACACCAACTAAAGTCATTCTGCCGATTCCGGCAGGACGCTGGCAGAGGGCGCTCGATTCGGCTGAGGCGCGCTGGGGTGGCAACGGCAGTCAGACGCCTGCCTTTTTGCAGTTACGCGGTGAAGTTCAGGTCTCTTTAGGGCCGTGGGCCTTCCTCGTTCTCGCTCAAGATGCCGAAAGCGAAGAGTAGATGACTTCCACTCATCTTGCAGCGCGTTACGCGGATTTTGAGAAACGGAGCGTTGGGTTAGAAAGCTGCCGGCGAGACCTGCTGATTCAGAGAAATAAACGACGCTGATGCGCGCAGTATCTGCGCGTTTTGGGCCGCAAATGGGTCGAATTGACACCTCTGCCTCGCCAAAATGCTTGCGACCCGAAGAATCAACAACGCAGGACCCTCATTTCTGAGGTAGTTTGTTACAACTCCACACCATGTTCCCGCTCATTTTGCTCTGCTTTGCGTTGCTTTTTCGTAAGCGCGGCAGCCTCATCTTGGAGAACTTGGTCCTCCGCCAGCAACTCACCGTGCTGAAACGACGACGCCCTCGTCCTCCCCTTCACGCGGTTGACAAGCTCTTCTGGGTTTTCGTTCGTCGATTCTGGCCGGAATGGAAGCGCTCACTCATCGTCGTGACGCCCGAAACCGTCGTACGTTGGCACCGGGCCGGGTTCCGAATGTACTGGAGGCTGATTTCGAGGGTTCGAAGGTCGATTGGGAGAAAACCGACTCCCAAGGAGGTTCGAGAGTTGATCTTTCGAATGGTTCGTGAGAATTCGACGTGGGGTGCGCCCCGCATTCACGGCGAGCTGCTCATGCTCGGTTTCGACATCTCGGAAAGAACGATCTCTCGCTGGATGAAACGTGCTCCCAGAGACCCTGCGCCAGCGAAGCGCTGGCTCGCTTTCTTGCGCAATCACCGGGAAGCGATTGCCGCAATGGACTTCTTCACCGTCCCAACCATCACCTTCGGCGTCGTCTACTGTTTCTTTGTAATCGCCCATGATCGACGGCGAATCCTGCACCTCAACACGACTACGCATCCGACGAGCCTTTGGGTAGTCCAGCAACTCCGCGAGGCGTTTCCTTTCGGTTCGGCTCCTCGATTCCTCCTGTTTGATCGGGATGGGAAGTACGGGTTCGAGGTTCCCTCGGCGATTCGATCGCTGAGGATCACTCCGGTTCGGACTTCGTTTGAGAGCCCGTGGCAAAACGGTGTAGCGGAACGCTGGGTCGAGAGCTGTCGGAAGGATTTACTGGATCACGTGATTGCTGTGAACGAGCGACATCTGAAGAGGCTGCTCTCTGAGTACGTCCGCTATTACCACGAGGATCGAACACATCTCGGATTGGGGAAGGGAACGCCGAACTACCGACAGCCTTCGCTCGCTACCGGATGTGTCATGGCCCACGACAAACTCGGCGGGCTGCACCATCGATACGATCGAGCCGCCTGATTCGAACCGGCTGTTCCGAGGCAGCCGCCCTCTTGAGATCTATCGTTACATAGATGTGCGCAGGAACTTGTTTGAAGATTATTGCGCGACAGGATCACGGAGCTAGCGAGCATTCAGGAATCCGCATTCAGACGCTCGGCTGCAGAGAGTCGCACCATTCTAAGCGGGGATGGAGTTTTGGCGACGCACAAGGTCGATTCGCCGAATCGATGCAGCCACGTCGATGCAGGACAATGGCTTGAGACGCGCGTCGCTCATCGCCGCTTGCCGGTAAGAAAGAGAAATCTATGGGTGTCTCAACGGGAGTCCGGATGTCTTCTGAAAACGCCACTGTGAGTTATGCCATTGATCCGGCGATGAGCCGGTTTACGGTCAAGGCTTTCGCGGCAGGTTTGCTCTCCGGCTTCGGACACAATCCGACGCTGGCCATTCGCAGCTACACCGGCACTGCGAAATTTGCGCCGGATAATCTCGATGATGCTTCGCTTCAGGTTTCCATCCATCCGGAGTCGTTAACCGTTGCCGACGAAGTGAGTCAGAAAGATCGCGAGGACATCGAAGGCCGCATGAAGAGAGACGTATTGCAGCCGTCGCGCTTTCCGGAGATCACCTTCGACAGTACGAAAATCTCAGCGAACAAACTCGGTGACGGACGCTTCAGCGTTACAATCACAGGCGACCTATTGCTGCATGGCGTGCGGCGAAGCCCTTCTTTCAGCGCGCAGGTTGTCGTGAGCGGAGCTACGTTGCACGGGTTCGGTGAATTCACGATCCGCCAGACGGACTACGAAATCGAACTCGTCGCCGTCGCCGGCGGCGCTCTGAAAGTGAAAGATGAGCTTAAAGTGTCGTTCGATATTCTCGCCCGCAAGCAAGGGTGATCAACATGAGTTCTCATGACTCAGACGAAGCAATCTCCGGAGGGTGCCACATGTGTTTAGCGATTCCAGGAAAGATCGTGGAACTCTTTCCCGAGGAGCGGAACCTCGCTCTCGTGGAAGTTGCCGGGGTGCGCCGCCGCGTGGATCTCGGCCTGCTTGAAGAAGACAAGCCCGTCAAAGGCGATTGGGTTCTCATTCACGTTGGATTTGCAATGAGCAAAATTAGCGAGCAAGATGCGTTGGATCAGATGAATACTCTCGCCATGCTCGGCGAAGCCGAAGCGGCCATACAAGAAATGCGAGGGTACGGTCTCGGCGAAGAAGATAACGATCGGCCCGGCTCCTAACTGTCGGAGCATCATTGATTTCTGCGGTCGGGGCAAACCGAAATGAGATTCGTTGACGAATTCCGGGAACCGGAACTGATCAACAAAGCTGCGGACGAAATCCGCCGCCTCGCCAATCCCTCGCGGCATTACCGCTTAATGGAAGTTTGCGGCGGCCATACACACGCGATTTATCGCTTCGGCCTGAAAGATATTCTTCCTGAAAATATCGAGCTCATTCACGGCCCCGGCTGCCCGGTCTGCGTTCTGCCGATGGGCCGCATCGATGACGGGCTTTCTATGGCGCAGGATCTCAACGTCATCTTCGCCGCGTTCGGCGACATGATGCGCGTTCCCGGCACGCAGGGCAGCCCTCTCGAGCATAAGGCGCGCGGCATGGACGTGCGCATCGTCTATTCGCCGTCGGATGCGATCAAGATCGCGCGAGCGAATCCCGACCGGCATGTGATGTTCTTCGCTATCGGTTTCGAAACCACCGCGCCGTCAACCGCCCTCACGTTGATGCGCGCGAAATCACTTGGCCTCGCCAATTTTTCGATTTTCTGCAATCACGTTACGATTATCCCCGCGATCCGCGCGATTCTCGATTCGCCGGACATGCGCCTCGATGGATTCGTAGGCCCGGGCCACGTCTCGACAGTAATCGGCTGCCGTCCCTACGAATGGATCGCCGCCAACGAGAAGAAGCCCATCGTCGTCTCCGGCTTCGAGCCGCTCGACATCCTGCAATCCATCGTCATGCTGCTCCGGCAGCTCAGAGACGGCGAAGCGCGCGTAGAGAATCAATACAAGCGCGTGGTGCCGTGGGAAGGCAATCGCGCCGCGCTCGCAGCGATGGCCGAAGTTTTTCAGTTGCGGCCGTATTTCGAATGGCGCGGCCTCGGCTTCATCTCGCAATCGGCGCTGCGAATCCGCGACACCTACGCCGAATGGGACGCCGAGCAGCGCTTCAACATTCCCGGCTTGCGCGTCACCGATCCGAAGGCCGCGCAGTGCGGCGAGGTGCTGAAAGGCGTGCTGAAGCCCGCGCAGTGCAAGCTCTTCGGCGCCGAATGTACGCCCGAGCATCCCATCGGCGCGCTGATGGTTTCATCCGAAGGCTCGTGCGCAGCCTTCTACAATTACGAGCATCGCAAGACGGCCGTGTTGACAAACATCAGTGCCTCGGCCTAAAGGACTAACTCGAGATGGCCACCGCCGTCACCTCCAAGATTCGATTCCAGGAGCCGCAGATTGAAATGGCGCACGGCGCCGGCGGCAAGGCCAGCCGCAGGCTGATTGAAGGCTTGTTCGTTCCGCTGCTCTGCGAATCGTCCTCAGGAATTCTCGGCGACGCTGCGCACGTTCAGCTCGATGGCGTCCGCGTCGCAATCACGACCGACAGTTTCGTCGTCAAGCCGCTGAGCTTTCCCGGTGGTTCGATTGGCGAACTCGCCGTAAATGGCACGGTGAATGATCTAGCCGTGTCCGGCGCGAAAGCTGAAGCGATCGTCGTCACCTTTGTGCTCGAAGCCGGCTTGCCCACCGAAATACTCGAATCCGAAGTCCGCGCCATGGCGAAAGCCGCGCGAGAAGCCGGAGTCATCATCGCCGGCGGCGACACAAAAGTGGTCGAACACGGCAAAGCCGACGGCATGTACATCACCACTACAGGAATCGGCCGCCTGATTCCCGGCGCAACGATCGATCCCGCATCTGTCCGCCCCGGCGACAAGGTTCTTCTCTCTGGGCCCGTCGGCGATCACGGCATCACGATTTTGCTGGCACGCGGCGAACTCGATCTCGAAGCCGATCTCAGCTCCGACACGCGATCGGTGCTTCCGATGGTCGAAGCACTCGTGAAAGCTGCCGGCGCAGGCGTGCGCTGGATGCGCGACCCCACGCGCGGCGGAATGGCTACATCGCTGAACGAACTCGCGCGCGATTGCCGTCTCGGCGTCGCGCTCTATGAAGATGACGTTCCGGTCCGTGATACGGTGCGCGGCGCCTGCGAACTGCTCGGCCTCGATCCATTTCATATCGCAAACGAAGGCCAGTTCCTCGCGGTAGTAGCGCCCGAGCATGCCGAGGCTGGCTTAGCAGCTTTGCGCGCAACCGATGGCGGCGAAGTAGCTTGCCTGATCGGCGAAATCCGCGAGCAGCCAGCGGGCTCCGTCCTGGCGCTCACGCGCTACGGTGCCAGCCGCATCGTGGACATGCTGGTAGGCGATCCGCTGCCGCGAATTTGCTAGGTCTGGTAGCGCCGAGAAACAAATGGCCACCGCCGTCGAAATCTCGAGCCAAATCGAACAGCGCTTACTCGCGCGAAACGAGCTCAACGAGTTTTTCTTCTCGCGCGAATCTTTGCGTCTGGCCGAAGCCTGCCGCGAAATGTCGGAACGCTTTCTCCGTGGCGGGCGGCTCCTAGCATTCGGTCAGGGCCCTTACGCGACTGACGCGCAACACGTGTCCGTCGAATTCGTCCATCCGGTAATCGTAGGCAAGCGCGCCCTTCCCGCGCTCGATCTTTCCCTGCTATTCCGCCCGTGGCTCGACGCGCTTCTCACACCCGATGACATAGTCATGGGCTTCGGCCCCCCCGAAGGCGACTCCGAAGTGTGGGGCGCACTCGATGCCGCCCGCGCCAAACAAGCGATGACGTTCGCTCTTCCGGGCCTCGAAGGCTCCTACGCCGCAGCCCCCGCCACGAGCGATCCATTCATGCACCAGGAACTAATTGAAATCCTCTATCACACGCTCTGGGAAACGGTGCACGTCTTCTTCGAGCACCGCCAGCTCGGCCACGACGTCGGCGCCGCCGAATTCCTCTATCCCTTCCTCGGCCAGGAAAAACAGGAGACGCTCGATATACTCGCCGACGTCGCCAATTCAATCCTGCTGAAGGTGCGCGATGACGCCAAGCTCCGCCGGCAAGTAGCCCAAACGGAAGCCGAGCAAATCGGCGCCGCCACGCGAGCAATCCACGAGCGTCTGCAACGCGGAGGCAAGCTCATTATTTTCGGCAATGGCGGCTCGGCCACTGACGCCAACGATTTCGCCATCGATTGCATCGCGCCGCCGAATGGCTACCGGCCGATCCCGGCCGTTTCGCTATCTCTCGAGCCCGCCAACATCACCGCCATCGCCAACGATGTCGGCACCGAATTGATTTTCCTCCGTCAATTCATCGCTCAAGCGCGCCCCGACGACGTCGCCATCGCCATATCCACCAGCGGCGGCTCAAGAAATCTCATCATGCCTCTCGAAGAAGCGCGCAAGCGCAATATCCTCACTGTTGCGCTTCTCGGCTACGACGGCGGCGAAATCAACCGGCGCGGCTTGGCCGATTTTCCGCTAATCGTGCGTTGCGATTACATTCCGCGTATCCAGGAAGTCCAAGCTTCGATCTACCACGTCATGCGCGAGTCGCTGGAGGTGCTCTCCCGTGGCCAAGCTTGAGCTTTACGGCGCGCGAAGCTGCCCCTACACGCAGGAAATGCGCGAGTGGCTTGAATTCCGCGGCACCGAATTCGTCGAGTACGACGTGGACGCCGATCGCGCAGCCCGCGAGCGAATTCGCGGGCTAGGCAATGGACAGCGCACCGTTCCAATTCTCGTCGAGGATGGAAAAGTTCTACAGATCGGCTGGCAAGGACGCAGCTGCGTCCTGCCCGGAGATTAATCGGCGATGTCGAGCGCCTGGTCCATCAAAGTGCGCGGTGCGGTGCAGGGCGTCGGCTTTCGTCCGTTCGTCTTCCGTCTCGCGCGCGCTAATACTCTTTCCGGCTGGGTGCTGAACGGCGAAGAAGGCGTGGAGATTTTTCTCGAAGGCTCCGAGCGCGGTTTCGATCAATTCATCGACAGCATGAAGCGTGAGCCGCCGCCAGCCGCTCAAATCGCCGCGATCGAAGTGCAAATGTGCGCCCCCGCCGGCCTAAGCGATTTCACAATTCGCGGAAGCTCCCGCCGCGACAGGCCCACGGTCCGCATACTTCCCGATCTACCCGTCTGCGACGCCTGCCTGCACGAACTCTTCGATCCAAAAGATCGCCGCTTTCACTACCCTTATATTAATTGCACCGAGTGCGGCCCGCGATTCACCGTAATCCAAAGCCTGCCGTACGACCGGCCCAACACGACGATGCGCTCCTGGCCGCTGTGCCCCGATTGCGCCGCCGAATACCACGATCCCGCCAATCGCCGCTTTCACGCGCAACCGGTCGCATGCCCCGTGTGCGGTCCTGGATATTCGCTGGAATTGGTCGGCGAGATAGTCACAGGAAACGAAGCCAGCATCGATCGCGCCGCAGCACTTCTTCGTGATGGCAAGATTTTGGCGGTGAAAGGGCTAGGCGGCTATCACCTCGCCTGCGACGCCAAGAACGCAGCAGCCGTCGCCGCACTTCGCGAACGAAAATTCCGTAAAGAAAAACCGTTCGCGCTGATGGTGAGAAACGCAAACATTGCGCGTGAGGTCATCGAACTCAACGCCGATTCCGAGGTGTTCCTGAACTCCACAGAACGGCCGATTGTCCTAGCTCCAGCGCGCGTAAATCTCGCCGAAGTCGCGCCCGACAACGACGAACTCGGCGTAATGCTTCCATACACGCCGCTGCATCACCTTCTCTTCGCCGCCGGCGCACCCGAGCTGCTGGTAATGACCAGCGCCAATCGCTCCAGCGAGCCGATCGCCTACGAAGATGACGAAGCTCTAGCCCGCCTCTCGGAAATCGCCGACGCATTTCTAATCGGCGAGCGCCCAATCGCCCGCCGCGTCGATGACTCGGTCGCGCGCATCGGCGCTTCCGGGCCCACGGTCCTCCGCCGTGCTCGCGGCTTGGCGCCGAGCGCCGTATCCGAAATTCCTTCCGATCGCCCGATCCTCGCTCTCGGCGCCGATCTCAAAAATGCAATCACGCTTGTAGTGGCTGGCCAAGCCTTCATGAGCCAACATATCGGCGATCTCGACTACTACGAATCGCGCATGGCCTTCGAGCAAACGATTCGCGACTTTGTTGACATGTACGAGATCAATTGGGATGAACTCCTCGTAGTTCACGACGCGCATCCTGGCTACGTCTCGACAGCTATTGCCCAGGACCTCCCCGCCTCCGAAAAAATCGCCGTCCAGCATCACCGCGCCCACATCGCGTCAGTGCTAGCCGAGCGCGGGGAATGGGACAAGCGTGTGATCGGCATCAGCTTCGACGGGACAGGCTATGGTGACGACGGCACAATCTGGGGCGGCGAAATTTTCACCGGCAGCGTGGCCGAAGGATTCGCCCGCGTGGCGCATCTCCGCCCCGCGGCACTCGCAGGCGGCGACGCCGCGGCCCAGCATCCCGTGCAAGCGGCCGCAGGATTCCTCGCGCAGGTCCCCGGCTTGCCCGACCTGAAAGCGGAGCCGTTCTGCTTCCCTGAGCGCTACGAGAGTGCGCTGGAGCTAATTCGCAAGGATCTCCGGACATTCGCCACGACGTCCGTAGGCCGCCTCTTCGACGCGGCTGCGGCGCTGCTGGGCTTCACGCGCGAAATTACGTTCGAAGGCCAGGCAGCAATGTGGATCGAGCATTTGGCTCGGCGCGCGGCACTCGTTGAGCCGTATCCTTTTCCGTTCGAGGATGCCGAGCTGGATTTTCGCCCGCTGCTCGAGTGCGTAGCACGCGATCGCATTCGCGGCCGCAATCCAAGCGAAATTGCCCGTGCGTTCCAGCGAGGAATAGCAAATGGCCTCGCGGACGCCATTAAAATTCTCTCGAAGGCAAACGGTACGGACACCGTCGTCCTTTCCGGCGGAGTTTTTCAGAATGAGTTGTTGGTCGTGGACATGAAGTCATTGCTGAAAGGCGACGCGCTGCAAATCTTCACCAATCGTGCAGCCCCGCCAAATGATGGCGGCATCAGCCTCGGCCAAGTCGCGATGGCCGCCTTCAGCCACCGGAAAAATTCGCGTGTTCCGCTGGACCATGGCGTTGCAGCGAAAATGTAGCTAACGAAGCAACGATGCACGAACTTTCGATCGCGATGAACATCATCGATGTCGTCCAGGAGGAAGCCGAACGTCTCGGCGGCCGGCGGGTGTGCGCGATCCACTTGAAACTCGGGCAATTCTCCGGAGTCGTCAAGGAGGCGCTGCTCAATTCTTACGAACTCGCGCGTGAGCAAACATCGCTTCACGGGACGCGACTCGTAATTGAAGAAGTGCCTATCGCGATTCACTGCGCTACCTGCGGCGCGCGCCGGCCCGTGCACTCGACGCAATATCTCTGCTGCGCCGAATGCGGCACACCGGCCTTTGAAATCATTGAGGGGAAAGAAATAGAAGTCTCAGCCCTGGAGTTGCACCCATGAGTTCCCAACCTCGCCTGATCGAAGTGAGAAAAAACGTCCTGAAGCAGAATGACGTCGTGGCGCGCGCCCTCCGTCGGCGGTTTCGAGAGGGCGAGATCTTCGTAGTCAGCCTCGTTTCCAGCCCTGGCTCGGGCAAAACCATGCTGCTTGAGCGAACGCTCACCCAGCTCCGGCAGCGTTACCGGGTGGCCGCGCTCGTCGGCGATCTCGCTACGGAGAACGACGCCGAGCGACTGGCGCGCAGCCACGCGCCCGTCAAGCAGATCACCACAGGTACGCTTTGTCATCTCGAAGCCGCAATGATCGAGCGCGCCCTCGATGGCTGGGAGACTGGGCCCCTCGATTTCCTTTTCATCGAAAATGTCGGCAATCTCGTCTGTCCGTCGTCGTACGATCTTGGCGAAAATTTGCGCTTCGTGCTTCTCTCCGTCACTGAAGGCGAGGATAAGCCGCTGAAGTATCCGACGATTTTCAATAGCGCCGACGTGGCCGTGGTCACGAAAATGGATTTGGCCGCTGCGGTAGAATTCGACATGCCGGCGCTCAAGCGCAACATTCAAGCCGTCCGCCCCGGCATGGAGATTTTCCCGGTGTCGGCAAAAACGGGCGAAGGAATGGCCGAGTATCTAGGTTTCTTGCGCTCGCGCCAAGCGGAGCTGCGCGCAACAATGCTATCTGCGGACTAAGTTACCGCCGGCGATACCGGAGGAGTGATGCATATCGTCAGCTTGTTATCCGTCATTGCCTTGGGCTTTTTCCTCGGCATGCGGCACGCCACCGATCCCGATCACGTCATCGCCGTGACCACGATTGTCGCGCGTCATCGCAGCGTGAAACACGCGGCCCTGATCGGCGGACTCTGGGGCGTCGGCCATACGCTGACGATTCTCGCCGTCGGCGGCGCCATCATTCTCCTCGGCTGGGTGATCCCCGCGCGCGTTGGCCTCTCCATGGAATTCTCCGTCGGCCTGATGCTGATTCTTCTCGGCATCATGAATCTCACCGGCATCATGCAGTGGATCAATTCCAACCTCGCCGCGCCAGCCATGCTCGCGCCCACAGCCGAGATTCATTCCCATTCGCACAGCCACGGCGACTACATCCACACGCATCCACACGCGCACAATCCCGAAGCTCACACTCACGATCCCGAGCGCACGCCTCTGAGCTGGCTCGATCGCCACTTCGGCGGCATAGGTCTCTATCAATTAGTACGCCCGCTCGTGGTCGGCCTCGTGCATGGCCTCGCGGGATCAGCCGCCGTGGCCCTGCTCGTTTTGACGACGATCCGCGATCCCTGGTGGGCCACGGCGTACCTCGCGGTATTCGGCGTGGGGACAATCGCAGGGATGATGCTGATCACAGCAGCGATCGGTGTGCCGTTCGCCTACGCCGGTAAAGTTTCGCACCGCATGAACTGGGGCATTCGCGTCGCGTCCGGCCTCATCAGCCTCGGCTTCGGCCTTTTCCTCGCCTATCAAATCGGCTTCGTCAGCGGCCTTTTCACCGGCCATCCGCAATGGACGCCACGTTAACAATCTTCCCTCCGAATCCCGTTGCTTCCACGCATTACGCTCCTGTCATTCGCCAAAATGCTGGCGGGCTGAAGAATCAGTGGCGTACAGCCTTGGTTCGGCGCGGAGTCTGCTGTAACCCTGCCTCATGCACAACCTGTTCTTGCTCTGGTTTGGAGTGCTCGTTCGCGTGTTTCGAAGCCGTGGGAAGCTGGTATTGGAGAATCTCGCGGTGCGGCAACAGCTCGCCGTTTTGAAACGTCGACATCCTAGGCCACGGCTCGATTTGATCGACAAACTGTTCTGGGTCATTGCCCGTCAAATCTTGTCCAGCTGGAGAGAGGCATTGATCGTGGTCACGCCAGAGACAGTAGTTCGGTGGCATCGGGCAGGCTTTCGTTTCTACTGGCGCTTGATCTCTCGGGTCCGAAAGCCAGCAGGGAGGAAAAGTGTTTCGAAGGAGGTTCGGGATCTGATCTTCCGAATGGTCACCGAGAACCCAAGCTGGGGAGCGCCGAGGATACATGGGGAACTCCTCATGCTCGGCATTGATCTGTCCGAGCGAACGATCTCTCGTTGGATGAAACGAGCGCCAAGAGACCCAAAAGCGGCAAGACGTTGGCTCGCCTACCTTCGAAACCATCGGGAAGCCATTGCGGCGATGGACTTCTTCACCATACCAAAGATCGCTTTCGAATTTCTCTACCGCTTCTTCGTGATCAGCCACGGTCGTCGGCGTATCCTGCACTTCAATGTCACCAGGCATCCGACGAGCATGTGGGTCGTCCAGCAGTTGCGCGAGGCGTTTCCTTTCGAGTCGGCTCCTAGGTTTCTGATCTTCGACTGGGAGGCGAAATACGGGTTGGAGGTTCCTGCCGTCGTTCGATCTCTGAGGATGAGTCCTGTGCGGACCTCCTTCGAAAGTCCTTGGCAAAACGGCGTGGTGGAGCGTTGGGTCGAATGCTGCCGACGAGACCTGCTGGATCACGTCATTGCGGTGAATGAACGCCATCTGAAACGACTGCTCGCAGATTATGTCCGCTACGATCATGAAGACCGCACGCATCTCGGACTCGGGAAGGGAACACCGAACTGCAGGACTCGTTTAACAGCCTCGAGCCGTGTCGTTTCCTTCCCGTGACTCGGCGGGCCGCATCATCGTTACGATCGAGCTGCCTAGTCGGGACAACTTTTCGTCGATCCATACATATATGTACGCCACCTACGCACATGTTCCCGCCCAAGAGAACCTTGGCACTCCTCAACACGATTCCTGGTCGAGCGCCGGCTACTTGCTAGCGCTGTGGCGAGAAGAACCGCGCCATTTTCATTGGGGATGGGATTTTGGCGAGGGACAGCATGTTGTCGCGCAGGATTCTAAGTGCGCTATCTGGTGTCGCTTACGAGAAGCTGGGAGCCATTTTCCCTTCTTTAGTTGCACCCAATCCTGCACCCAAAGTGTGCTATTGGCAAAGAACCTCAGGCTCCCGTCTGGCGCTTTATTGAAGAAGACACAACTCGCAGAGACGTAGACTGTCGCCTCCGCACTCGTTGACTTGTTATTTCTCGCAACCTAAGATGCCCGCAGATACGCAGGTTCCAATGATTGGCCGGCGACTCGCGCTTATCGCATCGCAGGAAAATTGGCGTGGGAGGTATAGCAAAATGATCGATTCGACCCTAAATCTTCACGTGCGAATGATCCTGAATCGAGGCGAGTCCGATGTCCAAGACCTTTAAGCGTGGCGACCACGTTGAATGGAACTCAGAAGCCGGTAAAGTCAGAGGCGTGATTTTTAAAAAGGTTGTTTCAGACATACGAATCAAGGGCTATGTGCACCATGCATCGAAAGAAGAACCTCAATACCTCATCAAGAGTGACAAAACTGACCACGTAGCTATTCATAAGGGCAAGGCACTAAGGCTAGTGAAGACTCGGACGTGAAACTGGTCGACCAAAATCGGTAAGAGACGGGACTTCACGTGATAGCGGATGCATTCCGTCCAAAAGTGCAATTTTTGTCCGTCGCTACTCGGTGGTCATGCTAAGCGGAGTGGTGACGACAACGGGTGGTCGGAGAAAGGTGACAAACAGATTGACGGCGAACAACGTAACCGCCGCCAGTTCGATCAGCGCAGAAACAGGCAGAACGTTCCATGCCCAGGCTGCATAATTCTGATAGGCGAGGATTTCAGACGTGACGCGGAGCGTGCAGCCAGTCATCAACAGCACCAGCATCACTAGCATCAGCCTCGGACTCCACAACACACGCATCCCACAAAACGAGGGCAGAATTCTCTGCCCGACGGAAAAAATCATCGCCGCGATAAATCCAACAGTGAGCGCGTGTCGCGATGTTCCCCAGATTCCTGGTGCCTCCCCAGCCCGCGACGCCCATATGCCGATTGTCGCGGCTATCAGTAGCCATCCATAGGCAATCCGGATGAATATGGGAAAGCTTCCGTGAACATTGATCGTCTTCGCCGCCTTCGCAGCAGGCTCGAAGAAGCGGATTGCAACGATTGCCATTGCTGCTCCTCCCAGCAAGAGAACGCTAGCAGCCGTAAAGCGTTCGAAGAATCCGACCACTACACCCGCCGTATTCAAACCAGCGGCTACCAGGAGCAAAGAACCTCGTAGGGGTCGCAGCCCCATGAAGACCGGGAGCCAACGCGAGCTGAACCCCCACACCATGGGAACGAGAAAGCCCCAGGCGGAAACAATCAAATAGCGCTGATCGAATTCATGCGGGAATGCCGGTGAACTCCCATACAGCGCCAGTTGAATGGAGGCTCCGAGATTGAGTGCGAGCGAAACTAGCAAACCTAGAGTTGCGGCAATCACGACGAAAATCCAAGATTCCCACGGCTTCGGCACGCCGTTTGACGGCCGGTGACTCGCAACGGCCTGAAAGAAAATCAAGAACGCGAGTACTTCAAGTACCGCTGACATGGGCATCAGAATGCGCCAGTGCCAGGGATAAATATCGGAAAGCCACCGGGTGGTCACTCCGACGACCCAAAGTGCCCAACATAGCCACCCTTCCCAGAGCGCAAACGCCTTCAGCTTGCGCAATTTCGGGATTGAATAGAAGCCAATCCCAAGAATAAAAGTACCCACCCAGCCGAACAATTGCGCATGGCCATGCGCCTGAATCCAAGCAGGAGCGATGGATTCGGCCGCCTCCCGATTACTGATTTTGATGAGATTCCACACACCGAGAAATGTTCCCGGGAGCAGCATGAAGACCAGCCCCGTGACGATATAAGTCATTAGCATGCGCGAAAGCGATTGTTCACGCGCGATGGCACGGTCCATGACAGATTTTGTCTTGTCGTCCAACCAAACAGGTCTTTGGCTGGCAACCGGAGAGCCATCGGACATCAGCCCCTCCATTTCCACAATGTTCCGTCAGCCGACTTCTACACAGAAGCCGGACCTACCCGGCAGCTTTGAATGCGGCGCTCTTCGATGCAATCGAGGCGAGCATCTCGTCCCAGTCCTTCAGAAATGACTCGGCGGCTTCTCGCTGGAGATCGGTGGCGAGCTTGTCGTAGCCGATACCCGCTTTAGCGAACTTCGCAATCATCTCTTCGGCATTACCTCCGTCAGCGGCCATGGGCTCACCCACTGAGCCGTGGTCCGCGAAAGCAAGCAGCGTCTTGTCAGGAATCGTATTGACGGTGAACGGTGCGGCGAGTGCCTTGAGGTAGAGAACGTCTGAAGCACTCGGGTCCTTTGTGCCCGTGCTAGCCCAGAGCAGTCGCTGCGGTCGGGCTCCAGCATTCGCCAGTCGGAGCCATCGATCCGAATCGAGCAGTTGGCGATAGGTCTTGTAGGTTCGCTTGGCAACGGCGATCCCAAGCTTGTCTCGCAACTCTCCAGGGACTTTCTCCATCGTTGCCTTGTCCCACCGGCTAATGAAAACAGAAGCCAAGGAGCAAACATCAGGATTTAGCCCCGCCTCAACGCGTCGCTCGATTCCGCGCAAGTAGGCTTCCGCCGCTGCCAGATATTGCTCGGCTGAAAACAGCAGGGTCACATTTACGGGCACACCGGAAAAGATAGACTCCTCGATCGCGGGAACGCCTTCGGGAGTACCGGGAATTTTGACGAAGAGGTTCGGCCGCTCGGCCCGAGCGTGAAGCTGCCCGACTTCGGCGATTGTGCCTAGTGTGTCATGAGCGAGCATCGGCGAAACTTCAATGGATACCCAACCGTCGATGCTATTCGTCCGGTCGTAGATCGGTCGGAACAGGTCAGCGGCCTGCCTGAGGTCCTCGATTGCAAGCTCGAAGAAGAGTGCCTCACCTGACTTGCCCTGTTTCATCTTTTCGTGGATGGCATCATCGTAGAAGTTCGAGTTCTTAATCGCATGGTCGAAAATCGATGGGTTTGAGGTGAGCCCGGTAATCGAGAGTTCGTTGATGTAGCGGCGGAGCGTTCCACTCGTTAGGAGCCCACGTGTAATATTGTCGAGCCAGAGACTCTGGCCAAAATCATGGAGTTGTTGTGTCGGCTTCATCGTTGTCTCCCATTTCGAATCTATTGCGGATCTCTTTGGCTGTTGTTTGCGTTCGCCGCCCGCGTTCGCTGGTGAACCATGAGAACAGGTCTTCTTGGGTGTCACCAAGCACTAGATAATCATTCCTGTCGCTTCTACGATTCGACCTCCACCATGTAATCACGGCCTTCCCAAGAGCCCTTGCTCGTCCAAAAGAAAGTGAATCGAATCGGCGCACCCTGTTGTGGGGGAATCGGAATATCCACGAATTCAATTCCGAGTGCTGTTCCCGAAGATGGACCATCATTGACTGTGCGCCATTCGTCGTTCGTCCAGTGGAGGCGGAACGACGCGTCACCCTGGACGCGAAGTGTATGGTCCTTTCTGATGCGACGTACTTGCCGATTGTGTTTCCACACTTCGAATAGATGACTAGTGTTTCGTCCCGAGAGATAGCGCTCCGAGACCTCTGGAATAAGATCGAAAACTCGGCCGTCAGCTGCGGACCTCAACAGCTTGATGTACTCAGCATGTGCCCACATAAGCGGCATCGCTGAACCCGTGGCCCGCCCCGAGAGCATATAAACGTCGGGCCGGTCCAGTTCGTCCCACACCTGTTCGGGCAAGAGCCCTGTGGCTGACGAAAAGCCCTCCATTGCCCGTATGAATGACGTCGGATTGCGTCCCGCAGCTAGTTCGAAGTGCCCGCGTTCACCCGCCAAGAGTGGCCAGCCGCGTCCTTTCCCCCATCCAGCAAAAGGTCCGCCGTCTTCTTTCTGCCCATACCCATCGTTGTTGTAGCGGTGCCAACAGGGTCCGAAAGGAGTATCGATTTTGAGGACGGTGTCCACGACGCGCAGCGAATCCACAATCAGCGAATCATCGGGTTTTCGAATTCCGTACCGCACCAATTCGAGAAACCCTGCATCGACAATGTCCTTGGCCGGAAACTTGCCCTGCACATCCGGCGGACGGTTCGCAATGTTGAGGAATCCGTTGTTGGGATCTTCCTCCGGCCGGGGATTGTCAACGCTCTCCGGAAGAATCCGTATGTAGTGCCGGCTAGTCCCCGGCACAAGCGAACCTTGAGTTGTGACCGTCCAGGATTCGACGTGGGAGTTCAGGAAATCAGCATACTCTTCCAGGAATGTCGCAGTGGCCTCGTCGCGCCTTTCGCGAAACAGGCAGGCAGCACAGATCAGAGCAGCGATGTTTGAGGCGAGCGTGGAGGGAGAATAGCCACTCACTTCCTCCCAGCGTTCCTGCTGCGTGACTGGTCCATGGCGGACCAAGTAAGCAGCCGCGTGCGCAATCATCGGGTAAGGGTCAAAATCCTGGAGAGCCTTTTGCCGCTTGATCTGCCAGGCGAGAAGAATTGGAAATGCGACTTCGTCGAGTTGGATTCCCCGCCAATAGGCCCCTCCATCAACCCAAAAGTTCTGGGGAAAACCTCCGTCCTCCAGTTGCGCGACTGCCAGGTAAATGAGCGCCCGCAAAGGCGTCACCATATCCCCCGCAGCAAGCATGGCCGAAGCGCTATTGACCATGTCGCGCGTCCAGACCAGGTGATACCCGCCGTGATCCGAGTCGCCCTTCGCTTCTCCCCAGGGAATCGATAGCGATGCGATAATTGCGCCCGGATACGACTTGTCTTCATGAGCGCGAAGCAAACTAAGGCTGCTGTGATATAGGTTCCCTCGGTCCGTGGAAACTTTTCCCAGCGGAAGGACTCGGGCGCTAGCGCGCTCCCATTGCTCCGTATAGCGCTTGTGGTGCTCTTTGAAAGGAACTCCGAGCGCTTGAAACAGCGTCGTGACCGCACGATGCTGTGTGTTGCCGAATGCCAGACCCATGGTGAACTCGCGTTGCACGTCCAGGCTCAGTTCTCCCATCAGCGCAATGTTACCGTCTGGGGCATAATCGAATTCCCAGTCCATTTGAAAGTTACCCGCAAGATCGGTCCAGCCGTCACTTTGGCCAACATAGCCACACGATGTACGAGAAAAGTTGACCGTGCCGCCGAGCGCCAGCCATATCCCTTTCTTTTGCGCCATCAGGATTTTCCGGTCCGCAACCTCGACCACGTAACCGTTGTTACTCGATCCGCCTACCTGAAGATGAGGCGCGCACAGCGTATAGAGGCGCAATTGTGAGATAAGTGTTTCATCGCCAGTTAGCTTGGTGTGCTGAAGAATGCAGCCAGAGTGCGGATCTGTGATTATTTCTTTGACGATGGTATATCGGCCGTCGGGATCGACGTTCGTAATGCGGTAACCCAAGGCGTGATCTGAAAGACGCTCACATTGTGATTTGAGGTGACGTTTTTCCTCATGGAAGAAAGACTTCCCATCCGTGACTAGATACTGAAGATCGCGGATCTGTGGGTGATCTACGGTAGGATAATAAACTTCGGTGATGACACCGTTCCACAGAGTGAACCAGATTCGGCTAGAAGCCGCATAGGCAGTTCCCACCCCGTCTTTATCTCCGTGAGTCCATCTCGGCTCGATGCCAGGCCATCCGAAAGCTGTATTGCTATGTTTTGATTTCATCTTGCGTTCCCACTCGGCGACCAGCAGTATGCTTCGCCCGGAACCTCATTTTGTCGCTTCCTTAGGTTTGTCTGCGATTGGCGTGGGATTGTGCCAGCCGCCATCACCATCAACGATATGGTCAGCCTCAATCGGGCCCCAGGTATTCGGTTCGTACTCATGGACTGGAGTCGCGTTCCCCAAAACTGGATCGACCACGCTCCAGGCGGCTTCCACGCCAGCTTCACGGACGAATAATGTAGGGTCACCCCGAAGCGCGTCACCGAGAAGGCGTTCATACGGGGTCATCTCATCGACGAACGATTGCCGGACGACAAACTCGACTCGCTCGCCGGCCATTGCTTCTCCGGGCAGCTTCTCCCGCGCGCCT
The DNA here is from genome assembly GCA_963841235.1 of uncultured Acidobacteriota bacterium. Taxonomy (GTDB): domain Bacteria; phylum Acidobacteriota; class Terriglobia; order Acidiferrales; family UBA7541; genus Palsa-147. The sequence goes on from CAWJBU010000015.1 coordinate 181,355, forward strand.
AGCGAGATGGAAACATCGGGGCTAAGACGAAACCGAAAATAATTTGCCTGACTCTGTGTAATGGCATCAAAAACAGCTTGGGGAGGGCGCTTGAGTTCAACCAAAACCTCGGTCGCCGTGACTGGCATTTGTTTGCCAGCTCGAATATAAAACGGGACTCCTGCCCATCGCCACGTATCAACGTACAACTTGACCACAGCGAAGGTCTCTACCTGTGAATCCCGAGCCACGCCTTTCTCACTACGATAGCCTCGGAACTGACCGCGGACGATGTCTACGGGAGATAGCGGCCTCATCGCTCGCACGGCTCGCTGCTTCTCGTCTCGCACTGCATCCGGTTCCCGGCTGATCGGTGCCTCCATCGTGAGAAGCGCGATGACCTCTAACATGTGGTTTTGAACGACATCCCGGATCGCACCCAGCTCTTCATAAAGGACTCCCCGCCCTCGCATGCCAAAGTTTTCAGCCATCGTGACCTGGACACTCTGGATATAGTTGCTGTTCCAAATGGGCTCCAGGAAGGAATTGGCGAAGCGGAAGTATAAAAGATTTTGGACCGGCTCCTTGCCAAGGTAATGGTCAATCCGGAAAATCGCCGATTCGGGAAAAGACTTATGAAGCGTTCTATTGAGCGCCTGTGCCGAGGAAAGGTCGCGGCCGAATGGCTTTTCGACGACCAGCCGCGCTCCTTTGTCGCATTCTGCATGCGCCAGACCTTCAGCCACGGTCGCAAACAGGTCTGGAGGTATAGCAAGGTAATAAAGAGGACGAGATGCAGCGCCAAGCGCCTTTCGCAGCTGGCTGAATGTCTCCGGTGAGCCGTAGTCTCCATTGACATACTGGAGTTTTGCCGAGAGCACTGCAAACGCCCGAGAATCCAAGCAGCCATGCTTCGCAATGCTCTCGCGAGCGCGGGCTCGAAGGCCGTCAAGGTCCTTCGCAGACCTGGCCACCCCGATAATGGGCATATCGAAATGACCGCGCTGGATCATCGCCTGAAGCGCGGGGAAAATCTGCTCATATGCTAGATCCCCAGTGGCACCAAAGAAAACAAATGCATCTGATTCAGGATTCTCCATATTGCACCGTCCGTTCTCATGCCTGTACCGCTACTCTCTGCTCAGTAGCCTGCGAATTCTTCTGCGCAAATGTCGCTGTCATACATTCCTGCTTTGCCTAACATTTCGCGCAAACCTTTCACCATGGCGGGCGGACCGGCAATGTAATAGATGGGTGATGCTGCGCCCTTCAAATGCCTTCCCAGCATTTCTTGATCGATCAAGCCGGTTTCACCATTCCAAGGTTGATGCGATTTCGGCATTTCCGTCATGCTGGCGATCAACTTGTACTTTGGATTGTCTTTTTCCAGGCTGTGAAGGTCCGCGAGGAATGCTGCATCTTCCGGCCGCCTGTTGGTATAGAAGAGAAAAACACGCTGGGGCAACTTCTCCTTCGCTGCCCAATGGACAATGCTTCGAAACGGCGTGATGCCAATCCCGCCTGCGAGAAATACCGCCGCACGCGTCAAATCTTTCTGGAGAATCAAATCCCCGGATGGCCCTTCGATCTTCCAGCGGTCCCAAGTGGCATCGTCCTCAACACGCGTTTGAACGCCGTATCGCGCATCCGCGTGGCCACCATCAAGGTTTCTTCGTGAGGGGCGCTGGCGATCGAAAAACTGCGCACATTTCCTTCGGCATCCGTCTCCAAAGGATCAAGCAAAGTCATATCGAGATACTGGCCGGCCTTGAATGTCCAACCTGATGGCTTTTCGAAGTGGAAGGCCATGGTGCCTTCCGCAACTTCCTTGCGATCTTTCAGTTT
>CAWJBU010000016.1:0-270067 GCA_963841235.1 uncultured Acidobacteriota bacterium
GAAGGCAGACGCTCTATCCAACTGAGCTACGGGCGCACTGGCTTTTTCAATTCTAAGACATTCCGGGCTCGCTCCGGGAATGTTTTGGCATGATGATCTTCTCGCGACGGCATTTGGCGCTCTCAGGCGCGCCGGACGGCCGACGTTTGCTCTAGCTGGGTCTTCACTGCCACGCTGAGGCGGCGTATTCCCTCGCGAATTTCCTCCGGCCTCGCGTGCGAAAAGTTCAGCCGAAGATGGCGGTTGCTCTCTTCGCCTAGGCCATCCGGAGCGAAGAAGCAATCGCCCGGAACAAAGGCGACGTTCTGCTTCAACGCTTCTTTGAAAAGTTCGTTCGCGTCCATTCCCTTCGCCAGAGTCACCCACAGGAACAGGCCACCTTTGGGGCGCGTCCAAGTAACTTCGGCAGGGAAAGTTTGCGCCAGCGCTTCCAGCATGACGTCCCGGCGTTCCCGATAGACTACGCGGAGGCGCTTCACATGCTCATCCAAAAAATTATCGCGGGCCACTTCGTACGCAACGACCTGAGCAAACGTCGACGTGTGCAAATCTGTGCCTTGCTTTAGCTGCGCGAGTTTGGCGATGACTTCGGGCGGAGCCACGATCCAGCCGAGCCGCAGGCCCGGAGCCAACGTTTTGGAAAAGGTGCTCAGATAAATCACGTTGCCTAGCGTATAGCCGCTATCGCGCGGCACGTTTTCACGATCCAGCACGACGAGCGAAGGAAGATGCTCGCCTTCGTAGCGCAGTTGGCCGTAGGGATCGTCTTCCACGATCGGGATGCCGTAGCGGTCGGCGAGCAGAACGAGCGTGCGGCGGCGGTCCTCTGCGAGCGTAGTCCCGCCGGGATTTTGAAAATTTGGGAGCACGTACATGAATTTAGGACCTGCGCGAAGAGGCGCTTCCAGCAGATCGATGCGCAACCCATCTTCATCGCACGGAACGCTCAGATATTCCGCTCCATAGGCACTGAAGGCCTGCAATGCTCCCAGATATGTCGGCGCTTCGACGAGGATGCGATCGCCTAAATTGATCAACAGCTTGCCGATGAGGTCCAGCGCCTGCTGGGAGCCTGTGGTGATCAGAACATTCTCAGTTTGCGCTTTGATGCCGTAACGCGACGTGTGGCGCGCGATCATGTCGCGCAGAGGTCCGTAACCTTCCGTCTCGCCGTATTGCAGCGCTGCGGCCGCATTTTTTTCCAGCACCTTCCGGCAAGCCTCTTCGAATCGCTCGATCGGAAAAAAGTCACTGGCAGGAAGGCCGCCCGCGAACGAGATTACTTCCGGATTCTGCGTCAGCTTCAAGAGCTCGCGAATGGCGGAGCTCTTCATGCCCTTGGTGCGCAGTGCGTAGCGGGACGTCCAGGCGATCGACATGAAATCTACTTTCCTCTCTCGGCGCTTTCATCCTACGGAGATCGGGCTCTGATCCGAACGAGTTTGCGAACGTATCATAGACCGAAAGCCTTCGGGCTATTGCTTTGTATGTCTGCACAAGCGCGAAGGATCGCAGGCCAAATTGCGTCGTGATCGCCTGCGATGCTCCAGTCCCGAGCGGAGACGCGGCTAGCGAGCGAAGGCCTCGAGGTCGGCGCGGCTCGGTGCTGCGGACTGCGCGCCGCGGCGTGTGACCGAAAGAGCGGCGGCGCGGTTTGCGAATTGGCACGCGGCGGCGATCTCGGCACCTTCGGACAGCGCGACCGCCAACGCGGCATTGAAGACATCGCCCGCCGCGGTCGTATCCACGGCGTTCACCTTGGGAGCTGGCAGCACTTGCGATCCGTCCGCGGTAACGAGCGCTACGCCTTGCTCGCCGAGTTTCACGATCACGGTCGATGGCCCGGATGCGCGCAATCGCCAGGCCACATCGAACGCCTCTTGTGCATTCAATCGCCGCGGCGAAACTCCGGCGAGAATGGCTGCCTCGGTTTCATTAGGAGTGAGTATGTCCACGTTCGCAAGCAGCTCCGCGGGCAGCGCGGATGATGGCGCGGGCGCGGGATCAAGAATCACGCGCGCTCCGGCGCGTCGAGCGGCACGCGCGGCGGCCACGACCGTCGCAAGTGGGCTTTCGAGTTGCAACAGCACATAGGCCGCGCCATCAAATCGGCTCGCAGCTCCCGCAACATCTTCCGGCGAAAGTTTTCCATTGGCGCCCGCCACGATTACGATCGAATTTTGTCCCGAGTCCGCCACGAAGATCAGCGCGATTCCCGTGGTGGAATCTTTCGTCACTAGAACGCCGCTGACGTCGCAGCCGGAGCTGGCGAGATTCTCGCGCAATTGCCGGCCGAGATCGTCGCCGCCGACGCGCCCGAGCATCGCGACGCTCGCGCCGAGTTGCGCCGCTGCGTAGGCCTGGTTCGCACCTTTGCCGCCCGGAACCGAGAGAAATGTGTGGCCGGTGAGCGTCTCGCCTGCGACCGGTATGCGCGGGGCAAAGGCCACAAGATCCATGTTCAAGCTGCCAACGACGAGGATTTTCGAAGTCACGCAATTCTCCGCAAATTGATTCCGTTGTCCGCTGTAGAGCGCCGCCGCGTTCAACGCGGCAATTCCGACAGCATACTATCGCGAGGAGTACGCCGCGGTCAGCCGGAGTTTTTTGCGGACGAAAAGAAAGCGCGCCGCGATTGACTCCACCGATTGCCTTTTGGGCTCCTCTTGGCGGCCGTTTGCTGGCTTCGCTAAGTCTTCGCTCTAATCGGGACAACTGTTCGAATAGAAACGGCCTTAAGTTCAACAAAACAAAGAGACGGGGTCGTCTCTAATCGGGACATTTTGATGAACCTCCGGGAGAGCGTTTTGGCTGATGTCGCGATGACTTTTTGGCGCGATCTGCGGGGTCCTTGTGCGGCCGCCGTCGCGACACTTGCGAGTTGCTGGAGGTGGGAGTTGTCTGTGTCTGCGGCGATCATGGCATTTACATGGATAGCACGGCGCGGGGACGTGCACAAAGGTACGGTCAGTGGAATTACGGATGGGAGGGGGAAGGGAGATTGCAAATTTCAGATTTGAGATTTCACAGGACGGCGAAGAGGGATCGATTGCGGGGGAGGAGTCCGCGGGTGGTGGCGGTTGTTGGTGACCTTACCGGTCGTCGGAGGGCGCAGCAAGCGGCGCCCCTACGATCGAAAGAGCGTCTAGAACGGGCAGAGGGAGATTGCAAATTTCAGATTTGAGATTTCAGATCGAAGAGAAGAGCGCGGCACGCGGCACCTCTACAAACGGAAGTGCGTTCAGAGCGAGGGTGGGGAGATTTCGGATGGCGTTCTTTAGATCCTGCCAATTCAGGAGGCTGATGGAGCGCGGAGATGGCCCGATCGGGGTGCGCGGAGGCAAGTGCCCGACGTTTTCGCCGGGGTCACGCCCGCGGGCGGACCAAGCCCCGCCCCTACGCCGGAGGATGCTGTCGCGTCGCACGACGGAAACAGTGAGTGATAAATTTTTCGCCGAGCTGAGAGTCGCGCAGCGCTATGGTTTGTCCTTGTCGTCCTTGGGCTTCTCTTTCTTTTGCTTGTCGTCCTTGGACTTTTGTTGCGGAGCTGGCTTGTCTGGCTTGGGTTGCTCGGACGGCTTCGCCGTGGGACGGTTTTCTGGTTGGGGAGCGGGCCGAGGCGGCTGCGGCTTTTCCGCGGGCGGAGGAGGTTGCGGACGAGCCGGGGCTGGTTTCTCTTCCGGCTTAGGAGTCGGCCGAGCGGGCTGCGGCTTCTCGGCGGGCGGTGGTGGTTGCGGACGAACCGGGGCTGGCTTCTCTTCCGGCTGAGGAGCTGGCCTCGTTGGCTGTGGCTTTTCCGCTGGCGGCGGAGGGCGACTCGGCGGTTGCGCTTCGGCCGGCTTTGGCGGCGGTGTTGGCTTCGGTTGCGGTGCGGGTTGCGGCGGCACCCGATCCGGCCGTGCGTTGGGATTGGCTGCGGGCGGATTTGCCGGCTTTGGTTGTTCATTGGGCTGGCGATTGTCCGCGCCGCCGGGCCTGGCGTTAGGATTCGCGGCCGGCGGAGCTGGCGCGGGCTTCGGTGCGTTTGCCGGCGCTGGCCTTCCTGCTGCGGCCGGCGGCGGCTGACCGGGTTTGCCTACTCGAGTGGGCGCGCCCATGGTGCGAACCGTCGGCGCGATCTTCACTGGAGCCGCCGGCGCTGCATTCGGCTGGGCCTTTGGCCGGATTGAGCTCAGCTCCGAAGCAGCCAGGGGTTTGCCATTATTTTTCGCGAGCGCGGATTGCTGCGCCGCAAAAGAGACGGGCGCTGGCGGCGGCGCGCGCTTCGCTACTACGGGCCGCCCTACAAATCTCGCAGGCGGCGTAGGCGCTTTGGCAACCCCTGCGCCGACTACCAAGCTGCTTCGTTGCGGAGCAACCCCGGCACCGACTGCTGTGCCTACAGGCGCTTTCTCAAATTGCCGCGCATCAACTTTTTGGATATTTTGACCGACGGGTCGCGCGGAGACGAAGGCGTCACGCGACGTCACGGTCACAGAAGTGCGATTCACGTAAGTCACATTCGTCACGTTGCGATTCGTCTGGTAGTTGTTATAGACGTTCGTGACGTAGACGTTGGTGACGTTGGTATTCGTCACGTTCACGTTGGTCACGTATCGCGGGCTGACCGCATAAGGCGGCACGAAGACTTCGCGCGGCCCCAGCGGGAACCACGCCACTCCGACGCCGCCGCCCGGTCCGCCGACCCACGCTACGAGCGCGGGCGCGTAGACTGGACGCACGGCTACAACCGGTCCGGGCAGCCAGCCCCATCGCCCGCGATATTCCACCCAGCGTCCGTAATGAAATGGCGCAAATCCCCACGGAGCGTCGTCCACCCACGTCCAGCCCCACGGCGTGATCCAAACCCAATGGCCATAGCGATACGGCGCCCAGCCCACGGCGACGCCCGTCGGCATCCACATCGGACCGTAGTCCGGCACGTCGGTCCAATCGCCGTTGTCATTGAGATCGTCGTAGCCGACCATGTCGGGCGAGACGTAGCGCGGGACGTTGTCCTCGCGGCGGTTGCGGTCGTTGCACCAATTGTCGAAATCATCGTTCGGATAGGCGTCGTCTACTTCGGAGTCCAGCTGATCCGTGCCGGTAATCGTGGCAGTTTGTCCGGCGCGAACGGCAAAAGCCTGGCCGCCGCCGGTGACTTCGCCTTCGCCGGCGCGAACGGTGACGTAGGTTGCGTCGCCGTTCTCGTTCACCTCGACGCGGTAATCGCCGGTGCGCAGCAGCGAGAAGGCGATGTTGGGAGTGTCCACTTCGAAAGAATCATCTTGATCGAGGCGCCGAAGATGAACGCTGATCGTGCCTTCGTTCACGCTGATCTGGGTGACGTTGTCGTCGAGATTCAGGATGGTGAAAGCGGTGTTGCTGCTCAGGCGGATCACAGCGGAGCCGAGACCTATCTCCGCGAGCGAATCCTGATCGGCCCAGATTTTGTCGCCGATGGTGATCGGCCGGTTGATTTCGGCCGCGCCCCAGTCGTCTGATCCTGCTGGTTGAAAAGAAACGGAGCCGCGCAGGTAAGCCAATCGCCCGACGCGAGCTGGAGGATCGTCATCGGCCGCGGCGCGGCCTGGCAGGCAGGCGAAAAGAAATGCAATGGCAAGAATTGCGGTGAGAATATGCGTCAGCTTTGAGCGTGTGATCATGAGCTTGTGCCTCCTGGAGCACCCGAAAGGCTATGCTTTCCGGGTCTTTTATGTCTCCTATATAAGAGCTTCCGAACAAACGTAGCAAGCAAATTGTGCGGTGCTGACGAGGACGGCGAAGGCTGGCTGGGTTATGTCCCCGTCATTCCGTAAGTATGATGCTCGCGCAGAAGCGTCGGTTGCGCTTCGGGCGCGATCGCGCAGCTTTCAGTGCCGCGTAAGTTGGGTTCGCGTGGAGGCGCTGTGAATCGGCGCGCCCTCCGGATGACAGTTCTTAGTCTATGCGAGTGGTTGCCAACAGAACCGCTGGATTTCCAATCTGACGAACCCACGGGATGGATGTACACTGGTCGCCGTTTTTGAAACCAGAACGCGGAATTCTGCAAATCGGAGACCTGTGATGCGACGCCTTCTCACTCTCGTGGCTGTGCTGTGCATGTGCGGCGGCGCGAGCTTCGCGCAATCCTCCGCCGCGCCCGCGGCGCAGGAAGCGGCCAAGCCTGCGCCTCCCGCGAAGAATGATTACGGCAAGGGCGAAAACTGGCTTTGCCGCCCGGGGCGGCAAGATGCCTGCGCCGTGGATCTCTCCACAACGGTCATCTCTGCCAGCGGCAAATTGACGCCGGAATCCTGGACCGCCGATCCCAACGCAGCGATCGATTGCTTCTACGTTTATCCCACGGTCTCGACCGATCCCGGCGGCAATAGCGACATGATCGCCGGGCCGGAAGAAAAAGCGGTGGTGCGCGCGCAGTTTGCGCGGTTCGCTTCCAAGTGCCGGCCGTTTGCGCCCGTCTATCGTCAGGTCACTCTCACGGCGCTGGCCGCCGTTTTGAGCGGCGCGCCAATCCCTGTGGATCGCGCGCTGGCGTACAACGACGTCCTCGATGCATGGAATTACTACCTCGAGCACGAGAATCACGGCCGAGGCGTTGTGCTCATCGGGCATTCGCAAGGCGCCTTGGTGCTCACGCAACTCATCAGGAACGAAATCGACGGCAAGCCGGTGCAAGCGCGCATCATTTCCGCGCTGCTGCTGGGAGCGAGCGTGTCTGTGCCCAAGGGCAAAGATGTAGGCGGGATTTTTCAGCACGTGCCGCTGTGCCACGCAGACTCGCAAACGGGATGTGTGATCAGTTATGCGTCGTTTCGCGCGAGCGCTCCGCCTGGTGCCGGCACGCGCTTCGGCAAAGCGACGCTCGAAAACATGATAGCCGCGTGCACGAATCCGGCGGCGCTGGGAGGAGGCAGCGGCGAGCTGCACGCTTACCTGGGAACGCATGGCAGCGGCATTGTTGCCGATGCGGAGGCCGAGCCGGGACCTTGGGTGAAACCGGCGCAGGCGATCAACACGCCATTCGTGAGCGTGCCGGGTTTGCTGACTGCCGAGTGCGTCTCGAACGACAGCGGTTCGTATTTAGCCGTCAGCGTGCACGGCGATCCTGCGGGCCCTCGCGCCAGTGACATCGTGGGCGATGTGGTGGTCAACGGGCAGGTTTTAGGCGAGTGGGGGCTGCATCTGATTGACGTGAATCTGGCGATGGGGAATTTGCTCGACATTGTAGGGCAGCAGTCCAAATCATATATTTCAACTCCGCCGAAGAAATAAACCTCGCTTCGCGCGATGATCTCCTCGGTACCGAAGGGCGGGAATTCGGCCCGTGAGGTACCGGTTGCTTCGCTCGCGGCGCTGTTTCCACCGTAGTACCTCCGTACCATAGATTCCTATAGCCCGACGGCCTGAAAATTGAGGCACGGCGGGGAGCCATTTGGCGACGCGTCCGCAGATTCCGGGGATCTGCACCTCCCGCCTGGGGAAAGTATGCCGTCGAGCGCGAAAGACACGGAAAATCGAGTTGCCGGAGCGGGCGATCAAGTCGTTCAGTCCAATGCCGCCGATTCCTCCGGCCCATCTCAAGCATCACACGGCGTCGCCGCAAGCTGCGAAATTCCTGTCGAGGTCCACGGATCGCAGAAAGCGGGCACGCAGTATCACGCTGTCACACCTTTTCACGAAGAAACGCGAACGGTGATTGTGTTCCCGCACGGCTGCGTGCTGCGCCTGTCAACGGAGGTTCACGTCGGGCAGATGCTGGCGCTGACGAATCAAAATACGCAGGCCGGAATGCTCTCGCGAGTGACGCACGTGCGCTCGTATCCTAATCTCAAGAGTTACGTTGAGGTTGAGTTCACGAAAGTCGATCCGGGATTCTGGTCCATCGATTTCGAAGAGGAGAGCGCTGCGCAGGGATACATGCCGGCGGCGGGCAACGCGCAGCCGGGCTCGACCAAGTCCGAAGATTTTTGGGGCTCGAGCGCGAGCACGCAATCCGGTTCGCCCGCGTCTCGCCCGGAGGTTCAGGAGCGCGTACGTCCGGTCGAGACTTATACGCCCGTTCCACAAATTAAACCGCCCAGCGCCGCTCCGCAGGCATCGAGGGCGGAAACTATCAGTGCGCCCCCGCCGGCAATGCCAGCGGCGAAAGCGCCGGAATTCCCGATTGCAGCGCCGGAGAATAAAGTCCCGGACGAAGTTCCATCGTCGCAAGCGTGGGCCGAGCTGCTGGTGATGGAGCCGCAGCAGCAGCTCAGCGCAAAGGAACTGGCGTCCACGCGCAGCGATGTCGAGGAGAGTCTCGCTCCTGCACAAGAAGAGGACGGACACGAAGAATCCCAGCAAGCGGGCAACGACTCGCAAGAATCTTCCACATTCGACCCGAACAAGACTGAGCCTATTTCTCCCTCGGTGCTGAAGGAGTTGGAAAAGCTGGCGCTCGAGCATGTGGCCGAGAAGCGGCCCGGGCCTCCGGTGGCCGGCGAATCAGAAAGCCACGTCGCAACTGACGCTTCGACTTCGGGCAAAACGCGCACGCAATCGAACGCGGCGAAGACCACTGCTCCGCCGTCGCAGAGCGGAAAATCGAAAGACGCGCGGCGCTCGCCGAGACCGAGCCCTCTTCGCTCTTTTACCGCCGGAATCTCAAGCCACGAGCCGGAGCCGAGCCCGCTGCACTCCTTCACCGGCGCGCCGCCCGTTGGCGGGACGTCGCAAAGCCCTCTTCATTCCTTCACTCCGCCGCCTCCCAGCGCCGATCCTCTCGCGGGAGTTGTGGACGGAATTAATCCTCATAAGACGCAGTCGCTCGCCGATCACAGCCCCGATTCGGGCGCAGAATCCGATTTCGAAAATTTCCTGCGCGATCCCGAACCGCGCACCGCTTCGCAGACGGTCTTCACCGGCCCGGCGGATAGCGTTGTACCCAGATTTTCCGAGGCGCATCAATCGCTCGCGCCGCTCAAGGCCAGAAAGTCGAAATCAGGACTCGTCCTCGCGTCATTGGTGGTAATCCTGGCACTTATCGTTGCCTGGTGGTTTTATCCGCTGCGCGGTTCTACGCCGTTGAACAATACGGTCCCAGCCGCATCGGCGCCCTCGCCGACGAATTCTCCGTCGCAGTGGCCTTCGCAATCCCCTGCTGACGCGGCAACGCTCGATTCTCCGGCTGGCCGTCCCGTCGCGACCGAATCACAGCCGGCCACTTCGTCGGCTCCGGCTCCGGTGGAATCGAAGCCCGAGCTCGACAGCGGGATTCGAGAGGTCATTCCCGTTCCACGGATTTCGGCGAAACCATCCGCGACGACCGCGAAGCCGCAAGCCGCGAACGGCCGCGCATCGCTGCCCGCGGTGACGCTGGCCGCGCCGACGTCTTCGGGCAACGCCAACGCTGGAGTTAGCGCCGAACCGCCGCCGGATCTTTCGCCCGCGGAAGCCGCGAAAGGCCGCGCCGGCAATTTCCCAGGGATCGTCGGCAGTTCTCCCGCGAATGTTCCTGCGCCGGCCGTCCCGAGCGCGCCAGCTTCTGTTGGTGGCCGCGTGAAAGAGCCGCGATTGATTTCGTCGGTGACGCCGGTCTATCCGCAGGCTGCCATGCAGGCGAATGTTCAGGGCGACGTGAAGATTCAGGCCACGATTGATGAAACGGGCCGCGTCACTAAGATGAAAGTGGTCTCGGGACCAGCGCTGCTTCAGCGCGCGGCAATGGAAGCGCTGCGGCAGTGGCGCTACGCGCCGTCGATTCTCGACGAGAAGCCGGTCGCCGTCGACATGGTCGTAACCATCCGCTTCCACCGCTAGAGCGCATCGACCGCGCTCCGGCAGCGCTGGCGTCCTCGCCGGCATCTGACGACGACAATCTCGCTATTGGCAGGATTCACGCTCGGACTAAAAAGCCAACCGACAGAGCTGATTTAACTCTTCGCTCCGGCCGAAATCGCGGCCTTGGCCTGCATTTGCGCTCGTAAGATGCCGGCGGGACGCCAGCGGTACGAACCACATCTGCGCGACATTTAAGAGAGAACGACCGGTGGGCGGAAAATCAGGATTTTGGCGGGGGCGTGTTGATGATGCGTAGGAATTCGGGGTCGTCGTGAATGCAGGTTAGATCGTTATCGCGGGCGGCCCATTCGGGATTGTTGTAGCCTGCGTCCACCGCCTTCTTGAGCGTCGCCAGCGCTTCGGCCTTCATGTTCAGATTGCCGTAGGTGCAAGCGGCGTTATACAGCGTGAGCGCGTCATTGGCGCGCATGGCTACGGCTTTTTCGGTTTCCGCAACGGCCTCGCGGGCGCGCCCCATAGCGGCGTACGAAGTACCCAGCAAGGCGTGTGCTCGCGCGTCCTCCGGAACTGACTCGAGCTGATGCTCGAGAACGGCAACGAATTTTTCCTGCAGTTTCGCGGCCCTGTCTTTGTCACCCAAGCGCTGCAGCGCGAGTTGGTAGGGAATATAGACGTTGTAATCGTCCCCGTTACCGGCGATCGCGCGGTCCACGAGCTCGGCGGCTTCTTTGAAGCGATCGGATTCGTAAAGCGCGCGGCCCAGCGCGCCGTAAGCGCCTTCGCAGTCCGGCTTGAGCTCGATCGCCTTCCGTCCCCACTTGATCGCTTCGTCGTACTGCTTCTGCGCGTAGAACATGCGCGAACGCGCTGAAATCGCGTCCGGCAAATCGGGCTGCAGTTTGAAGGCGCGCTCGGCGGCGCGCAGCCCGGCTTCGCTCCAGGTTTCATCGTTGCCGCGCGACTCGATCAGCAGGCCGCAGACATTCGCGATACCCGCGTAGGCCTGTGCGAAATCCGGATCGAGGCGAATCGCGTTCTGATACATCTGCATGGCGAAATCGAGATTGCCCATGCGCTTGTAATTGCGGCCGCGCAGGAAATAATCGTAGGCTTCCGCGTTCTCGGTAGGCTTGCGCGTGATAATGGTTTCTTCCTGCGGCGTCAGAGTGATGCGCAAGGCCTGAGTAATGTTGCGCGCAATCTCTTCCTGCACCTCGAAGACATCTTTTAACTCGCGATCGTAGCGCTCGGCCCAAACGGGATAATCGCGGCTGGCATCCACAAGCTGCGCGTTGATGCGCAGGCGATTCCCGGCACGCCGCAGGCTGCCGCGGAGAATAAAGCTCGCACCCATGCGCGCGCCGATTTCCGGAGCGGTCAGCGGCGAATCCCGGAACGGCAGAACGGTTGCGCGTGGAAACACGTGCAGCCCTTTGATCTTCAGCAATTCGGTGATGATGTCTTCGGACATCCCGTCGCGGAAATACTCGTCGTCCTTCTGCCCGCTCAAGTTTTCGAAGTAGAGCACGGCAAGCGATTTCTCGGCACGGGCGATCGGGACGGCGCCTGAACTAGTGATCGCGCGGCCCGATTCCGTCTCGCGCTTTAGCCGTTGCAGCTCGGTGCGCATCTCCGAGGCTTTTTGATAGCGCATGCGGCGGTCTTTATCGAGCGCGCGGGTGATGATGCGGTCGAGCTCCGGCGAAATCGAGGGATTTAATCGTATCGGCGCGATCGGCGTCCGATTCAGAATGGCCTCGAAAATTACCGCGGGAGTATTTCCGGTGAACGCCGGACGCCCCGTGGCCATTTCGTAGAGCACCACGCCAAACGAGAAGAGATCGCTGCGTGCATCCAACTCTTCACCGCGCGCTTGCTCCGGCGCCATGTAGCTGACCGTTCCCATGGTCGTCCCGGGACTGGTCAAGGCTTCGTTCGAAATCGAAGCGGTGGGCGCGGACGACGCATTCATGGTTTCGCCCATTCCCGGTTCCCAAGCTGCCGGCTTCGCCAAGCCGAAATCCAAAATCTTGGGCCGGCCCTGGGTGATGAAAATATTCGCAGGCTTGATGTCGCGGTGAACGATGCCTTTCGAGTGCGCCGCATCGAGCGCGTCGGCAATCTGCACGGCGTAATCGAGCAGATCTTCCGTGGCCATTGGACGGCCCTCGATCACATGTCGGAGCGTCTGCCCTTCGAGCAGCTCCATTACGATGAAGCATCGCCCGTTCTGCTCGTCGATGTCATGAATGGTGCAAATGTTCGGATGGTTCAGCGCCGAAGCAGCGCGCGCCTCGCGCTGAAAGCGTTCAAGCGCCTTTTGGTCTCGTGAGAGTTCATCCGGCAGGAATTTCAACGCCACTTGGCGGCCGAGGCGCGTGTCCTCAGCCTTATAGACGACGCCCATGCCTCCGCCGCCGAGCTTCTCCAGAATCCTGTAGTGGGAAATGGTTTGGCCGTTCATGGTAGGCATCGCGCCCATGGCGAAGGCATGTTAAGACCGACAGTGCATCCAAGTCAATGCACAGCGGGGCTACTTTAGCTTGGCGTACTCGGCCTTGGCGGCCATCAAAATCGGGATGTCCGCGTCGGCGTCTTTCCAAATTCCAAAGAAATCTTGATAGGCGGCGCGCGCGCGGGCGGTGTCGCCTTGCAGCGCATAGGCGCGGCCGAGACCGAGATGCGCCAGCGCGCCGACTGGGAAATTGCCCACAAAGGTGCGATGCTCGATCAACTTCTGAAATTCCGCCGCGGCTTCTGTGCCTTTACGCGCCTCTAAATACGCCTGTCCGCGGACGTAAGCCGTGTACAGCCCTCCGATCGGCACGCCTCCGCCCATGTCGTAGGGCGCTGCACTGCGTAGGTCGTCGATCGCCTTGTCGGGGCTATTACGGCTGATTTCCAGATGCGCGTGAATCGCAGGCAGATAGTAGCTCTGGGTCAGCGTATTGGCCGGATAATCCTTATCGAGTTTGTCCGCAAGGGACTGCGCTCGTGAAGCGTCGCCGCTACGCGCATACGCCAGTGCTGAGAGTGTTTCGATATCTCTGCTCGAGGCTAGCGCAAGCGCTGCGTCGGCCTGTTGCCGCGCCGCCGCGGCATTGCCGAACTCGGCTTCGCGCAGTGCTGCGTTACTCTGCCAAAGCGCCGCCGTTTCCTTGGCGTCATTGTGCCGGGCCGATTCTACGGCGCGCCGTGAAAGCTCTCTGGCTTTGTTGAGACGCCCGAAATAGGCTTCTGTGTCGGCCTGGTTCGAAAAAAATTGGTCTTCGACGCCGGGCTTGCCCATCGCCCAGTTCATTTGCTTTTCCATGCCGGCCGCGTCTCCCTGCAGAAACAGCAGGGTATATATGTTCGAGCGAAGCGAGGGATCATCAAGCTTCCGGGCCAAAGATTGATCCATAACTTTTTTGGCTTCGTCCAGACGATTTAGAGCGAAGTACTCGGCGGCCAGATTCGTATAGCAGAGAACATCGTCCGGCTCGAGTTCCAGCGCCCGACGGTTCTGTTCTGCAGCCTTTTCGTGCTGACCGAGCTCGGAATAGATCAGCGCACCATTGAGATACGGAATAAAGTCATTCGGGTATTCGCGTTCCCACAGTTCGTAATTCACCTGGGCCTTGTCAAGTTCGCCGGTCACCGTGTCGAAATGGTGCGCCGTGATGTAGAGCTTCTCGCGCTCACTGGTGCGGTCGCGCAGGTCATAGGCTTTTTCGATGTTCTCGAGGGCGAGGTTCGGCTGGCCCAAATTGCTGTAGATGGCACCCAGTTTTGCGTAGGCCACGGCGAAATTGGGATCGAGAGCGATGGCTCGTTTGAAGAACGATATGGATTGGGCGTCGCCTTGGCCGTAGTCGGTTTCAACGCCGAGACTGTAGGCCTTCAGGGCTTCGAGCGAAGGAGTGGTGGCTGCTTCGATGGGCGTATTGAATTTCTGAATCGAGCCGAGCGATTCGCCGAGCTTGCCGCGAATCTCCGAGCCAACTTTGCCGAGCGAGTCGAGAACGTGATCTTTGGTGTCGGCGGCGGCATCGGCCGTCGCAAAAGTGTCGCCCGTGACGCAATTGATGGCATTCAAGATCAAATTGTAGCGGCTGCCCACTTGCGCGATCGAGCCGGCCAGCACCGCTTTGCCTCCGGCGCGCTCGCAGATTTCCTGTGCGACGCTTTGCGTCAGGTGCTCATCGGGAGGCTTGCCCATGAGCTGCAGCGTGCCGCGGACTTTCCCATCAGAAAGAATATTCAGGAAAGGCGATTGCCCGAGCTGAGCGGCGAGCGCCTGGCGCAGGCTGTCGTCAAACACGTTGTCGCCGGTGGTGTTCGCAAAATCCGCGAGGACGATGGTGTCCTTCTCCGTAAGCGCCGGCTTAGGATGAAACAGGAAGTAGCCGCCGATAGCGAGCCCAACGACGACAATCACGCCCGCGACAACAGCGATGGTTTTGTAGGGGACAGTCTTTTTATCCTGAGGCCCCTTACCGGGGCCGAAGGACATGCCCTCCCGCTGTTCGGCCCCGGAAGGGCGATCGCTATCAACAGCCACGACTCTTCGCGAAGACGATCCCGGACCCACGCCGGCGCTCAAGCCCGAAGCCGTAGCTGAAGGAGCGGAGACAGTCCGCCCACTCGCACTCGGATTCCGCGAGCTGATGAAATCCGCCTCTTCGCGCGATTCCGCTTCCACAACAGCGCTGGGCCGCGACGTCCTGCTCGAATCCGTATCGCGCTTCAAGCGCTGTAGATCGGCACGCATCTCGGAAGCGGATTGGCAGCGCAGCTTGCGGTCTTTTTCGAGCGCCTTATTGATGACGCGTTCGAGCTCGGCGGGCAAATCGGGATTCAGCCGCACCGGCGCGACCGGCATGCGATTCAAAATTCCGTCGGTGATCACGCCGGAGGTGTCGCCTCGAAAAGGCAGCGTCCCCGTGGACATCTCATAGAGAACGACGCCGAAGCTGAAGAGATCGGTGCGCGCATCGAGATCCTTGCCGCGCACTTGCTCAGGCGACATATAGGCGACCGTGCCGACGGCGGTACCGGGGCTGGTCATGAATTCGGCGCCGACTCCGGCGGTTGCATCGGTCAATTGCGATTCGGCTGCGGAGCCGGACGCCAGCCCAGTGTGGATCTGTTTCGCCAGGCCGAAATCGAGAATCTTGGCGTCGCCGCGGGCGGTGACGAAAATATTTGCGGGCTTGATGTCGCGATGAACGATGCCCTTCGCGTGCGCGGCTTCGAGCGCGTCCGAAATCTGGATGCCCAGCTCGAGAACTTCTTCGAGCAGCATGGGCTTGCCGCCGATGCGGCGCTTCAGCGTCTCGCCATCGAGATACTGCATGACGATGAAAGCGCGGCCGCCTTCTTCGCCGATGTCGTAGATGGCGCAAATATTGGGATGGTCGAGGGCGGAAGCCGCTTGCGCTTCTCGGCGGAAACGCTCGAGCGCCTGGCGATCCTTGGTCATCTCTTCGGGCAAGAATTTCAGCGCGACGGCCCGGTGCAGGCGCGTGTCTTCGGCTTTGTACACCACGCCCATGCCGCCGCCGCCGAGCTTTTCTAGGATGCGGTAGTGAGAAATCGTCTGGCCAATCATGGAGTTTGCGCAGGCATATTAGGATGCGGTCAGACACAAGTCAACGCGCAGCAAAGCTTCCGTAGCGCCGGCTGCCAGCCGGCGTTCTTGTGCGGCGCTACGTCGCGTCAGATTGCGGCACGCAGGCGAACTAGGAGAGAGTATCCCCATGCTATCATGCGTGTTTGCAGCCGCAGTCGTGCGGCCAGCAGCTCATTCGTGAACTCCCAACTGGAAAATTTGTCGAGCGACGCGCGGTTTCCGTTGACGCGGACTGCCTGCATCCTCGTGCTGCTCGCGCTGGCGGCGTTGATTTATATCGGCAATGCGGCGCAACCGCCGCTGCTCGATGATGCCGACGCGTCACATGCGCTGGTCGCGCGGGAAATGCTCGAGCGGGGCGATTGGGCCGTCCTTTACATGAACGGCATTCGCTATCTCGAGAAGGCGCCGGTGCATTACTGGCTGGTCGCCGCGACTTATCTGATGGCCGGGCAAAACGCGTTCACCACCCGAATTTCGCTGGCACTGGCCATGATCGCGCTCGTGCTCGTGCTCAATTCCTTCGGCCGTCGATTTTTTGGCGCGCGAGCGGGATTTTATTCCGGCATCGTCGCTGCTACCGGCATCGGATTTTTCCTCTTCACGCGCATCATGATTCCGGAAGCCATCTTTGCACTCGAGCTGGCCATCGGCTTTTATTTGTTCCTGCTCGCCTGGACGAAGCAGATTGACGCGCGGCTCGGTTGTTGGGGCTGCGCAGCGATGATCGGCCTAGCTGTTCTCACGCTCGGCCTGGTCGGCGTGGTCTTCCCTGTCGGGATTCTGGTTGCGTTTTTGATCCTCACGCGCGGTTGGAATCGTTGGCGTGAACTGCGAATTTTCTCGAGCATCCTGATTTTTCTGGCGATTGCGCTGCCGTGGCATTTGCTGGCCGAACATCGCTCGCCCGGATTTCTTTGGTCTTACATCATCAACGAGCATTTCAAGCGCGCGCTCGGCACGCGCTATCCGCCGGATTACGATTCGGTGCCGCTCGGAATTTGGTGGCTCGCGCATCTCGTGTGGTTTGCGCCCTGGAGCGTTTTTCTTCCGTTCATCGTTCGGGAGTTTCCGCATCCGCGAACATGGGGACGAAACATGACGCCGGAAGCGCAGGCGCGGCTGATGCTTTTCGTCTGGGCCGGCGTGGTGTTCGTGTTCTTCTCGCTCGAGCATGGCTCGCGGATGGAGTATTACGCGTTCGGCGCGTGGCCTGCAGTGGCGGTGCTGCTCGGACTCGGGCTGGCGCGGGCGGAAGAAGCTGGGTCGCAATGGTTGAAGTGGCTGCAAGGTGCGCTCGCGCTCATCGGGCTTGGCGCTGCGTGCGTGCTTGGTTCTTTCATCTGGGCGTCGCTTGGAACTCGCAGCACTGGCGATATCTCGCAGCATCTGGAAACGCAATCGCTCGATGCTTACCGGCTCTCGATGGCGCATTTTCTGGATTTGACACCCGCGGCGTTCGCCGATCTGCGCTGGCAGGCTGCAGGCGCGATGATCGTTTTCGCGCTGGGTTTTTGCGGCGCGTGGATTTTGCGGCTGCGGCGGAAGCATCTCGCCGCGACGCTGACGCTTGCGGTCGCGATGTGCGGATTTTATTTCGCCGCGAATTCGGCTTACGGCGTGTTCACACCGAAGCTTTCATCGCGGCCGCTTGCCGACGCCGTACTTCCCTACTTGCGGCCGCAGGATCAGATCGTGCAGTACGGCGATTTCAATTGGGGCTCGAGCATTCCGTACTACACGCATCGCCGCGTGTGGATTTACAACGGGCGCTGGGGAACGAATCTCGATTACGGATCGAGATATCCCGATGCGGCGCAAATCTTTCTCGATGATGCATCGTTCCCTTCATTTTGGCGCCAGCCGAATCGCGTGTTTCTCTACGTGCCGGAGGAGGCGCGCGAGGATGCGCTCCAACGCATGCCTCCCGACGCCAGCTATTTGCTGGCCGAGAGCGGCGGCAAATACATCTTCGTGAATCAGCCAGTGCGAGACGGAATGGAGACGCTCGCGGATTTTCTCGCAGCGCGAAAAGCGCCGAAGTAGCGCCGGCGCTACTTTCCGTTCTGCGAGGCCACGTGGGCGGCGCCTAGTAACGGGGCTTTTTCGTTCATCACCACGTAGATGGGGATTTGCGAGAGCAGGTAGCCCAGCTTTTCTTTTGCTGCTACGGCCGTGGCGAAGCGGCCATCTTTCAACTTCGAGAGAATTTTTACGGCGATGCCGCCGGCGATAAAGATTCCGCCGCGTGCGACATTGCGGACCGCGAGATTGCCCGCCTCGGAGCCGTAGATATCGACCCACAGATCGAGAGTTGCAACGCAGGTGGCGCAGGTCTTTTCGAGCGCGGCGTGCGTGATGATCGGCGCCGGATCAACATTGGGATCGTTGAATTCAGGATGGCGGTCGTTCGGATTGATGAAGTCGTGGAGGCTTATGAAGCCGCGGCCGGAGAGAATGATCTCACTGCTGACGATTTCGTTGCGCGCCTTGAGAAATCGCCACAGGTCGGCCTGCTGCTCCGTGTGCGGCGCCCAATCGGCGTGGCCGCCTTCGGTGGGGCTCGGAAAATGGCGCTGGCCGTCCCAGAAAATCACGCCTTCGCCGAGGCCGGTGCCGGCTGCGATGATCACTTTATTGGCGCGCCCATCTTTCACGCCTTCGTGGATGCAGACTAGCTCATTCGGGGCAAGAACTTCCAGGCCGTAGCAGGTGGCTTCGAGATCGTTCAAAAGACGCACGCTCGGAACTTTGAGCAGCCTGGCGAGTGAATCGCCTTGAATCGTCCACGGCAGATTCGAGGCGCGAACGGCGTTGTCCACCACCGGACCCGCGACGCCGAAGCATGCGGCGGTGAAGCTCGAATTGGTTTGCCGGACAAAATCCTGGACGAGCTCTTCGACGCTCGAGTATTTCTGGCTATCGAGATGATCCTCGGCGACAGGCACGAGCTTGCCGTTGCGCGGCTCGAATGTACCGAGGTTCGACTTCGTGCCGCCGAGATCGCCGGCTAGGATCATGAACGCTCCTGTCGAATTCCGCAGCGCAGTTTCCGTGGCGTCAAATTGAGCGATTCTCGCGAGATGTCGAATTTGATCATTGGCTCCGTTGCGTTCACAAGTTGCGCCAGCGGTGATCCTCGGGAGTCGTGAGCTCGCCGGCGGCGCGCGGCCCTGAGCTGCCCGAGGCGTAATTCGGGAATGGCGGAGGAGCCGACGTTGACCAGGCTTGCAGGATGGGATCGACGAGATCCCAGGCGGCCTCGACGCTGTCGGCGCGATCAAAGAGCGTGGCATCGCCGCGGATGCAATCGTTGATTAGAGTTGCGTAGGCGCTGCCCGGCTTGCCGCCGAATGTTGTGCGATAGCTGAAATCCATGGTGACGGGGCGAATGTGCATCTGCGCGCCGGGCGATTTCGCGCCGAAGGAAAGCGAGATGCCTTCGTCCGGCTGAATATTTATCACCAAAAGATTGGCGTGCAATTGTTCGCCCTGAAAGACGAGATGCGGGGCCTGACGGAATTGAATGGCAATCTCCGTGAGCGAACGCGAGAGGCGCTTTCCGGTGCGCAGATAAAAAGGCACGCCGTGCCAGCGCCAATTGTCCACGCTGAGTTTCATGGCGACGTAAGTTTCGGTGCGCGAGTCGGGCTTGACGCCGGGTTCCTGGCGGTAGCCGGGAACAGCTTTGCCGTCGATGGTGCCGGGGCCGTATTGACCGCGGACGACGTCGCGCCAGATGGTGTCGCGGGTGAAGGGACGGATGGATTGCAGGACTTTGATTTTTTCGTTGCGAACGGCGGTGGCTTCGAAGGCTGACGGAGGCTCGAGAGATACGAGCGAGGTGAGTTGCAGGACGTGGCTTTGCACCATGTCGCGCAGCGCGCCGGCCGTTTCGTAGAAGGCTGCGCGGCGCTCGACGCCGAGGGTTTCCGCGGCGGTGATTTGGATGTGATCGACGTAGTTGCGATTCCAGATGGGCTCGAAAATTCCGTTGCTGAAGCGGAAGGCGAGGACGTTCTGGACGGTTTCTTTGCCGAGATAATGATCGATGCGGTAAATCTGTGATTCTTCGAAGACGTTGCGAACACGCTGGTTCAACTCGCGGGCGGATTTCGCGTCGCGGCCGAAGGGTTTTTCGATGATGATGCGCGTCCAGGATTTTTCATCGCGCGGCTTGGCGAGATTCGCCTTGCCGAGCTGTTCGATCACCGGCGCGTAAATTTCGGGGGGCACGGAAAGATAGAAGAGGCGATTTCCGCCGAGCTGGCCTGCGCGGTCGAGTTCCTCGAGGCGAGCGGCGAGATTTTGGTAGGACGCGGGATCGTCGTATTGGCCGGTGACGTAGTGAAGGCGCTGAACGAATTCGTTGCGGAAAGAATCGTTTGTGGCGGAATCCGCGCCGGACTTGGGAAGAAATTCGCTGCTGGAATCGCGGAAAGCCTCGTCGGTCATCGCCGAGCGCGCGAAACCGAGGAGGCGGAAACTTGGGGCGAGGCAGTTGTGCGACGCAAGATCGAACAGCGCGGGGAAAATTTTGCGGCGCGCGAGATCGCCCGAGGCGCCGAAGAGAACGATGGCGCAAGGCTGCGTGGGCCGCTCGCAATAATACGCGTCGGCTGGAAGTCCTTCGGCTAGGTCAACGCTGCGCGATTGCGACGACATGGGCCGTCTCCTCGAGGCTCGTTCGCGGGCGATGGAACGCGGCTATAGTTTTATTAAACTTTTGTGTTTCCTGCAAGCTCGCGGCGATCCGCAAATCTCACCTCCTCGAAAGCAATTTCTAACCGAAACAAGGGTTCAATTAAAACCTCCCGTAACCTCAACAAAACAAAGGATGGGGGTCATTTCTAACCGAAACATTTTTCGAACCGCCCAAAATGAGCTTTGTGGCGAAGTTAGGAGTCGGGTGGCGGGGGATTCGTTGATTATGAATGGAGCCGAGGCCTTGGGCCGCGCGCCACGTCCGGTGTGCCACACCGCGAGGATTTCAGTCGTGGCGAGTGCGTGGAAGGTGTTACGCCCGCGGGCGCAGCAAGCCGCGCCCCTACGAGAGTTATCTTGAGCGATGTTGCTCGAGGTCAGAGCTTGTGTGGATCTTCTAGCCGCGCCCTTACTAGAGCTGGAATGAGCTATTGCGGTCATGCCTTTTTCCTCCGAGTGCCTCCTCTTATGACCGTAGCATGGTTTCGTTGGAATTTCATGTGGGCGCGTCTGTGGAATTGGATGCTGGTTGCGGCGCGGTGGAATTCGTCGTGGGGATGAAGTATCGTGGAGATTGGTGACGAGAGATTTTGGAGGTGGGCATGGCTAACGAGAGTTGCGGGGATGGGAAGCCCGCGGCGCCGGTGCAGCCGGTGGCTGCTGGGACGCGCATGGTGAAATGCGTGAAGTTTGGGAAGGAGATGCCGGGGCTTGACCGCGTTCCGTGGAAGGGCGAATTGGGGAAACGCGTTTACGAGAATGTTTCGAAAGAAGCGTGGAAGTTGTGGATTGAACATTCGAAAATGATCATGAATGAGTTTCGATTGAATCCGCTCGATCCGAATTCGCAGAAGGTGATGGAAGAGCAGATGGAGCAGTTTTTCTTTGGGGAAGGGGCGAAGTTGCCGGAAGGGTATGTGCCGCAGAAGGCGAAGGGGTAGGGTGTTAGCCCGGCGCAAGAGCGCATTGTTAATTGCGACGATTTTTCGGAGCGCTGAAGCGCTCCTCCCCCGCATGAATGCGGGGGCTCCCACCTAACTGCAACGGCGAGAGCGACGGCAAGAAGAAGCAAAACTCAGACATCGCATTGCCTCATCGTTGAGATCGAGAATTACACGGGGGCTTGGGGCGTTGGGCGGGCGCGGCAAGCGGCGCCCCTACGAAGAAAAAGGCAACGGCAGAGACAAATGCAGATCCCTCACTTCGTTCGGGATCGCACATAAAGAGAAATGGATAACAGCGCTTTTTTCGGAGCGCTGAAGCGCTCCTCCTCCGCATGAATGCGGGGGCTGCCACCAAACGGCGCTGCAAGAGCTTAAGCTCTAGGTTGCTACGCGGCCGGTGATTGGGTGTTTTACCGGTAGGCGGGGGGTTAGGGTGAAATTTAGTTTGGAGTGGGCGGTGCGTAATGCTGCTTCGGCGGCTTCTGGCGTTTCGGCTTTGGAGAAAATGAAACCTAAGTAGCTGTTGCCTTCCGGCCAGGCGGTCACGTAATCGTGTTGGCGGGAGGTGATGATTATGGATTCTATGCCAGCAGTTTTTTCGGCTGCTTCCTGGCCTTGCACTTTTTCGAAGATTCCGCTTCTTGGAACCGGGATCATCATTACGGCTGCTGCGGATTGTTCGCGAGGTTGATCGCTTCCTTCTATTCCTAGTGCGTGACGCAGGATCAATTCTTCCAGCGAAATCCTTTCGTTTCCGAAATGCAGGGCGCGGGCGCAGAGGCCGCCTATGGGGCGCGGAGCGATTTCGATTATCCAGGGGCCATATTCGTTGATGCGGAATTCGGCGTGGATGGGGCCGGTGATTAGGCCGAGGGCTGCTACCGATTGCTCGGCGCAGGCGATTAGGGCGCGCTGATCGGAATCCGGCAGGCGCGACGGGGTTACGTAAATCGTTTCTTCGAAGAAGGGCCCTTCGAGCGGATCGGGTTTGTCGAAGATGGCCAGGACGCGGAGATTTCCGTTGGTGAGCAGGCACTCGATGGCTACTTCCCTTCCCGGGATGTAGCGCTCGACTAGAAGACGATCGTGATTGGGTTCGCGGAGGACTTGGATTTCCGGGGATTCGAGGAGAGCGTGGATGCGGCGGACGGCTTCGCGAAATTCTTTTTCGTTATTGGCGCGAATTACGCCCTGGCTGGCGGAGAGGGAGAGGGGCTTGAGGACGCAGGGGAATTTGACGCGGGCGATTACGGAATCGAGATTCTCGGCTTGACAGAAACCGAAGAACTCTGGGACGGGGAGATTCGCGCGATGAAGCGCTTCGCGCTGGTGGAGTTTGTTGCGGCAAAGTTCTACGGATTCGGGTGGATTGCCGCGGAGGCCGAGATCGCGCGCTGCGTAGGCGGCCGTGGTGGTCGGGCGATCGCCTAGGGCGATGATTGCGTCGGGGCGGCTTTCTGCCAATTGCGTGGCGATTGTTGCGGCGGCGGATTGCGGATTTTCGAAGTGGAGGGCTAGGGCGTTGTCGGACCAGGGGTCGTCGAGTTTGTGGCAGCGATCGGTGCCGAAGTGGATTTCGAGATTTAGTTTTTTGGCGGCGTCGGTGAAGGCGCGGGTTTGGTAGCCGAGTTTCGAGGCGAGGATTAGGACGCGGTGGGGGCGGGTGGGGGTTGACGGTGGCATGGCGGGTTATTTAGGCGGTCTCGCGAATTTTCCGTGTCGATGGATTGACGAGGCGGTCGTGGCGCGATCACGGCCGGGCGCAGCAAGCCGCGCCCCTACGGAAGATCTTTCCCGTGGCCTGGAGGATAAGTTGGGCGCGGTCATTTGAGTTGCGATTTAACGGGCCTTTCGATTCGATGCGTCGCGACGTTGTGCGGATTGGGATTCGCGCTGCATTCGTTTGCGGGCGCGGGCGATCAGAACTGGAATACCTTTGCGGATTCGATGAGCGCGGGTTTCTGGTTGCTTGGCGTTCTGAATCCAGTTGATGAATTCTCGGCGGAGGGCGGAAGTCACTTGGCGGAAGGCTTCGGCGGTGCCTTTAGTCATTTGGAGGGCGAGGGCCAGGTCTTCCGGAATTGGCGGCTCTTTGGGGGGTTCGCCGTGGGTTAGAAGGACTTCTACGAAATCGCCTTTGTCGATTTTCAGGCGATTCCAGATGCGGCTATGGACGAATAGGCGATGGCGGCCTTGGCCTTTTGGGATCAGGGTTGAGGTGATGGGGATGCCTTCGATCCAGCCTTGTACTGGGATGTAGCCACCGCCGCCGAAGGATTTTGAGATTTGGGCGGGGATGTCTATGGCGCGATTTACGCCTAGTTTGTAGAGGCGGGCGTGGAAGGGGGAGTTTTGGGTTGGGCGGGGCATTTGTTTGGGGTGCGGCGGCGTCATTGGAAATGAGGCATTGATAGTCTCACGGGATTCTCGGTGTGTCCTCATAGGATAGCGGCGCAATGAATTTGGCGCATAGGTCCGCGCGGCATCGCGACATTAGCTGGCACTTGCGCTCGTAAGATGCCGGCGGGGACGCCGGCGCTACCAACCACTTCAGACGAACGATGAGGCTTGTGGGATGGCCTTCCTTAGTTTTGTTATGGGGGCCAACTGGTCCCCGGTTGGTTCGGCTCAACAGTACCAGGGCTCGGTTAGGTATGGAATTGTGGCGCGGGCGGCTAGGAGAGGGAGGGCGTCGGATTTGGTGAGCTGAGCGAGGCCGGCGGCGCTTCTGGCGGCTTCTTGGATGCGGGCGAAAATTTGATGGCGGGTGCGATTTAGTTTTTCGCCGGTGTGGACGATTTGCTGGATTTGTTCGCAGAGTCTGTCTACGCGTGGGTCGGGATGTTGCCACGGGTAGACAAGGGCTTTTTCGTCGAAGGGGCCGGCTAGGTTTTGGATATCCGGTAGATCGAAGAGGCGCGAGCCGGCTGGGATTAGGAGACGGATAGCTAGTTGGATGGGGGCTACATTTTCGATTAGATCGTTTGCTGCTAGGAAATCTAGGAAATCGTTGTAGGAATCTAGAGTGGTCCACGGGGAGAACGGGACGAAAGTTGGTTGGATGGGGAGATTGTGGGCGCGGAAGGCGCGGAGTACGTGTTCGAAATCTTTGCGCGTGTGATTTTTGGCTAATTTTTCTAGGACGGCGTCGTCGATGGATTCTACGGCGCTGGTTATGAAGAGGCAGTTGGTGTCGCGGAGAGTGGCGATATGGTTTTCGTGTTTGCGGAGATGCTCGATTTTGATGGTGGCGTCGTAGGTTAGGTGCGGGAATTCTTCGTGGAGAGATTCGATTAGCGGGATGACGTGACCGACGCCGTTGAAGAAGTCTGGGTCGCCTAAGGTGATGTGTTGGGCGCCGGATTTTACTTGGCGGCGGATATCTTCTAGGACGATTTGTTTGGCGACTATGCGGAAGGCGCCGTTGTAGACGGGGACTATGGGGCAGTGGCGGCAGAGATGTTTGCAGCCGCGGGAGGATTCGGTGTAGCCGGCTGTGCGAGTGGTGCCGTCCGGTAGGCGGAGAGTGGCGTAGCGATCGAGAGAGGGGAGATCTTGGCGATCGGGGATTTGGAAAGTTTGGCGGGCTAGGGAGATTAGAGGCTCGCTTTGAGGAGCGGCGGGATTATTTGTGTCGGTGGCCAGGCGATTTGCCAGCGATGCGAGGCCGGCTTCGAATTCGCCGCCGAGGATGGTTTGAACGCCCTGTTTGCGGAGATAGGTTTCGTTTACCGGGGCGTAGAGGCCGTAGAAGCAGAGATGGGCTTGGGGATTGATTGCGCGGATGGGGGCGATTAGTTCGATCGCTAGACGAGTGGCGGTGTGCATGGGGACGTGGATGGCGATTAGATTGGCGTTGCGGACGGCGGATTCGTCTAGTGGATCGCGGGAGATGTCTAGGCAGGCTACTTTGGCGTTTGCGGCGCGTAGCCACGCGGCTGGGGAGGCTAGGCCGAAGGGTTGGTGGCCTTGTTCGTAGGTGGCGATTAGGAGGACGTTCATTTTTGGGTTTTGATGGGAACGTATCGCGATATTGATTATGGCATGCGTGGGTGATTGAGGAAAATCTTGGGGGCGTTGTTTGCGCCACGCGGGTCCACGAGATGTGGCATGAGTGAGGTCGTAAGAGCCGGCGGGGACGCCAGCGGTACGGGGCGGAGTTGCGACGCCTTGGGCGCGTGGATGCGTTATTATGGAGGGTTGCGGAGAGGAGAATTTGAGTCGATGAGGGTTGCTGCTAAGAATTCGTTTGGGGCGCGGGCTTCGCTGCGCGTTGGCGATGATGGTTATGAGATTTACCGGTTGGATGCTTTGGAGCGCGGAGGTATTGGCGCGGCTTCGAAGCTGCCTTTTTCGCTGAAGATACTTCTCGAGAATCTTTTGCGGCATGAGGATGGGCGGTTTGTTGCTGCGGACGATGTGAAGGCTTTGGCTTGCTGGAATCCTGGGGCGGAGCTGCAGAAGGAAGTGGCGTTTATGCCGGCGCGCGTGCTTTTGCAGGATTTCACCGGGGTGCCTGCGGTGGTGGATCTTGCGGCTATGCGCGAGGCTATGCGGAAGTTGGGCGGGGATCCGAAGAAGATCAACCCCCTGCTGCCCGCGGATTTGGTGATTGATCATTCGGTGCAAGTGGACAAGTTCGGCGTGGGCGATGCTTTGGCTTTCAATGCGGAAATTGAATTCATGCGCAACATCGAGCGGTATGCGTTTTTACGCTGGGGAGCGAAGGCGTTTGAGAATTTCAGCGTGGTGCCGCCGGATACTGGGATTTGCCATCAGGTGAATCTGGAATATTTGGCGAAAGTGGTTTTTAGCCGCGAAGAAGGCGGGAAATGGTTTGCGTTTCCGGATTCTTTGGTGGGGACGGATTCGCATACGACTATGGTGAATGGGTTGGGAGTGTTTGGCTGGGGCGTTGGCGGGATTGAGGCGGAGGCGGCGATGCTGGGGCAGCCGTTTTCGATGCTGATTCCAGCGGTGGTGGGATTCAAATTGCACGGGCGATTGCCTGAGGGCGCTACGGCTACCGATTTGGTTTTGACGATTACGGCGATTTTGCGGAAAAAGGGCGTGGTTGGGAAATTTGTGGAGTTTTATGGGACTGGGCTTTCGAGTTTGACTTTGCCGGACCGGGCTACGCTGGCGAATATGGCGCCGGAATATGGCGCTACGATGGGATTTTTTCCTGTTGATGCTGAGACTTTGGCTTATCTGCGATTTACCGGGCGCGATGAGAAATTGGTGAAATTGGTGGAGGCTTATACGAAGGAGCAGGGGTTGTTCCGCACGGACGCTACTGTGGATCCGATTTTTTCGGACCGGCTGGAATTGGATTTGGCCAGCGTGGTGCCGACGATGGCTGGGCCTAAGCGGCCGCAGGATAGCGTGCCTTTGCGGGAGGCGAAGCAATCATTTGAAAAATCGCTTACCGAGCCGGCGAAGCATGTAGCGGTGCAGAATAATGGGGATCGATTTGAATTGCGCGATGGGTCGGTGGTGATTGCGGCGATTACTAGCTGCACGAATACCTCGAATCCTTCTTTGATGCTGGGGGCTGGGCTGCTGGCGAAGAAGGCTGTGGAGCGGGGGCTTTCTTCGAAGCCGTGGGTGAAGACCAGTTTTGCGCCGGGGTCGAAAGTTGTCAGCGATTATATGGCGACTGCGGGGTTGATGCCTTTTCTTGAGGCGCTGAAGTTTCACATTGTGGGTTATGGCTGCACTACCTGCATTGGGAATAGCGGGCCTTTGCCGGATTCGATTGCGAAGGCAATCAAGGAAAATAATTTGGTGGCGGTGTCGGTCTTGAGCGGGAACCGGAATTTTGAGGGGCGGATAAATGCGTTGGTGCGCGCAAATTATCTGGCTTCGCCGCCGTTGGTGGTGGCTTATGCGTTGGCGGGACGGATGGATTTTGATATGGCGCAGGAATCGTTGGGGAACGACAAGGCCGGGAAGCCGGTTTATTTGCGGGATTTGTGGCCATCGCCGGTGGAAGTGGAGAATGCGATGCGGGCGGCGGTTTCTACCGAGATGTTCCGGAAAGAATATGGGGATGTGTTTACCGGGGATTCGCGATGGCGGGGGTTGCAGATTCCTGAAGGCGATTTGTATATGTGGGATGCGAAGTCTACCTACATCAAATTGCCGCCTTATTTTGACGGCATGCCTTTGAAGCCCGCGGCGATTGGGGATATTCACGGGGCGCGGGCCTTGGCGATTTTGGGCGATAGCGTGACTACCGATCATATTTCGCCGGCGGGGTCGATTCCGGCGGATTCTCCGGCGGGGAAATATTTAATTTCGCGCGGGGTGCAGCCTAAGGATTTCAATTCTTATGGTGCGCGGCGCGGAAATGATGAAGTGATGACGCGGGGGACGTTTGCGAATATTCGATTGCGGAATCAATTGGCGCCGGGGACTGAGGGCGGTTGGACGATTCATCAGCCTAGCGGCGAAGTGATGACGATTTATGATGCGGCGCTGCGATACAAGAACGAGGGCGTGCCTTTGGTGGTGATGGCCGGGAAGGAATATGGATCGGGATCATCGCGGGACTGGGCGGCGAAGGGGACGAATTTGCTGGGCGTGCGGGCGGTGGTTGCGGAGAGTTACGAGAGGATTCATCGCAGCAACTTGATTGGTATGGGAGTGATGCCTTTGGAGTTTAAGGCCGGGCAGACGGTGGGGTCGCTTTGTTTGACGGGGCGGGAGATGTTTGAGATTGAGGGGATGGAGAAGGATTTCGCGCCGCGGAAGATGATTCGCGTGCGGGCGCGCGGGGAAGATGGGAAGGAGATTTCGTTTGATGCTGTGGCGCGGGTGGATACGCCGGTGGAGGCGACCTATTACCAGCATGGGGGGATTTTGCAGTTTGTTTTGAGGCAGATGCTGTAGGGGATTTCGGAGTTCCGGCGAGTCCTTTTGCGGGGTGGATTCGCCGTTGCCTTCCAGAGAAGCAATTTCAAATTTCAGAGCGAAGAGAGAAGCGTGTTGCGCGGGTGTGCTTCCGCGGTTGGGCCGGAGCTTTGATTCGGGTCGGAGGTCGTCGGAGGGCGCAGCAAGCGGCGCCCCTACGAGACGTTCCCCGGCACTGAACGGTGCTACTGGACTATTAAAGTTACCGTTGTGGTGTGGGTGGCGGTGGTTACGCCGCTGGCGCTGCCGTTGGCTGTGATTGTGATTTGATAGGTGCCTACTGGGGTGCCGGAGCCGCCGCCTCCGCCGCCGCAGCCTGCTAGGGTTGCGCCGAAGATCAGGGCTGCCAGAGAAATTGCCATTGCTAGCCGGCGTGCTGGTAGTTGGACGGGTCCGCTGGATTGCGATGAATTGCGGATGCGCGCGGCTAGCCACATCGCCGCGAGCGCGGCGAGGGTCAGCCAGAGGCCGCGGGAGAGCGGCAGATTTGGGCGCGGTGAATTGGCCGGCGGGATGCTGCCGTTGGAGACAGTCGAGATTGATAGCGATTCATTGGCACCGTCTGCGCTCGGCGTGATCGTTGATGGATTGAATGTGCAGGTGCCGTCGGCTGGAAGACCTGTGCTGCAAGTCAGCGTTAGCACGGCGGAAAAACCATCTAACGCTACAACCGGAATGGTGAAGGTTGCGGTCGAGCCGGCTTTGATTGTGGCGACCGTCGGCGAGACGGTACCGAAGGCGTAGTCCTGAACGTCAAATTCTACTGCGTTGCTGGTGCCGCCGCCCGGGGAGGGATTCGTGACCGTGACGTTTACGGCGGCTGCGGTGGCCAGGGCGCTGGTCGGAATCGTGGCGGTCAGCGTCGTGGACGTTGATCCGGTTGTCGGAGTCAGGGTGGTGTTGCCGAAATTGATGGAGGAGTTGGTGACGAAATTTGTGCCGGTGACGGTGAGGATGACGGTCCCGCCGCCGACGATGGCGCTGGTGGGAGAGAGCGAAGCGATGGTCGGCGGAGGAGTGGTGACGCTGAACGGCAGGCTGTTCGAAACTGTCGAGCCGTTGGCAACTGTGATGCCGAATACGCCGGACCCCTGCAACGCCGTCGCGGGGATCGAGGCGCTGAGCGTGCCGTCGGAATTCAGTGTGGTCGGCGTGACTGGAGTGCCGGAAACTTGGATTACGGATTGGCTGGTGAAGCCTACGCCGGTGGCGGTGATGTCGATGGGAGGAGCGGCATTGGAGGCGACGGGAGAAATCTCGGTGAGTTGCAGAGCCGGGAGGCCGCCGAGAGAGACGTCCCAAGCGCCGCGGCCATGAGTGACGGCGGTGAGGACTCGCGAGGCGGAGCGGAGATTTAGCGAGAGGACTACGACGTTGGGCAGGCCCGTGCCGAGCGGCTGCCAGCTTGTGCCGCTATCGGTGGAGATGAACGCGCCGATATCGGTGCCGATGTAGAGAGTGCCGGAGATGTTCGGATCGGCGAGGATCGCATTCACGGGAATATTGGGGAGATTGCCGCTGATGTCGTTCCACTGGCCGCCGCCATTGGTGGTCATGAAGACGTGGCCTAGCGTGTCGCCATTGAAACCTGAGAAGCCGGAGAAAGCGACGTAGGCGAGAGTGGGATCGGCCGCGTCGATGGCTAGCGAAGTGACGGAGCGATTGGGCAAGCCGGAAATCACTTTTGCGAAACCGGCTGAGCCGCTGAGCACGTTGTGGGAAACCTGCACGATGCCATCGATCGAGCCGACGTAGATTGTATTCGAATCGCTGGGCGCGACGGCGAGTGCGGTGAGGAAATTGCCGAGGCTGCCGGTGAGATCGGTCGAGATTGCGGTCCAAGTGGTGCCGCTGTCGAGCGTCTGATAGACGCGGTTGGTAGCCAGATAGAAAGTTTGCGAGCGCGAGGCATCGCCGACGAGGGGCGGGAGATAGGACGCGGGATCGGAAGTGTTGATTCCATTTTCTTCGGTGATGAAGTCGTTGACGAAGCCGCCGCTGAGCGAGCGGAACACAAAGGGAGCAACGGAAGCCGGTTGCTGCAAATCGCCGCAGGTGGTGAACACGGTATTCGGGAATGTGGCGTCAATGGCGGTGAAGCCGCCGTCGCATTGCGGCGGGCCGGTGGAGACCCACGCATTGTTGTTGAAGAGCTGCGCGGAATTGCCCTGCGTGCCGCCGAAGGCGATATTGTCCGAGGATGGGTGAACGGAGAGACCTGGATAAAATTGCGTGATGCTTAGGCCCGAGGTGGTCGAGCCGGTGTTTAGATTGTTCCACGTGTGAGAGCCGGCGGCGACACCGGTGTTGGTGACGTCACTGGAGGACCAGACGCCGCCATCATTGCCGACGAAAAGAGAAGTGCCATCGTGCGTGAATCCGAGAGCGTGCTGCGCGGAGTGAATCGCGGCGTTCGATTTGTCGATCGAGACATCCTGCCAGGTGCTGCCGCCATCGATCGAGCGATAGAGAGTGGAGCCGCTGCCGCCGCCATTTGAACCGCCGGCGAATACTAGCGAAGCATTGGCGGGGCTGACGCGGAGCGCCATATCGTAGAAGCAGGACGGGGTGCACAAATTGTTGGGCGGCTCGGTGAGTTGGGCCCAGGTGGTGCCTGCGTCGAGGCTCTTGAACAGGGCGAAGAAACTCGAGGAAGAATCATTGGCCTCGGCTATGGCGGCATACACGACGGTTTTACTGGAGACTTGCGGGCCGAGGGCTAGGACGATGCGGCCGAATTGAGTTTGATCTGTTGCTTGATCTAGACCTGTGAGGCGGCTCCAGGTTGCGCCTGCGTTTGTGGAGATGAAAACGCCGTTGCATGGGGCGGCGGCGCGGCAGGGCGGACCCACGTCGGCGTCGCCGGCTGGGTGGCCGAGAGCGGCGTAGGCGGTCATGCCAGTGGAATCGTTGGGATCGAATACGACGTCGGTGGCTTCGACTTTCGGCGAGGCGGAAAGCACTTGCGTCCAGTTCGTGCCGCTGTTTGTGGAGCGCCAGATTCCCGAGGGAATCGAAGGATCCCCGCCTTTTACTGCTGCCAGCACCACCTGGTGCAACGAAGAATTAGGATCTACGCTGATCGCGCCGATGAACGGCCCGCCGGCTGAGGCGTTCAGAGGAGCTGTGACGCCGCCGAATATTCCTACTCCCGTTCCTGTCCAAGTTAGGCCGCCATCGGTGGATTTGAGGATTCCGGCGCCATAGTAGGAATCGCGGGCGAAATTTTCTTCGCCGGTTCCGGCGTAGAGCGTCACGGGAGATGTGGTGGCGTCGAGAGTGAGAGAGCCGATCGAGAGCGAGGATTGATCGTCGGTGAGCGGCGACCAATTTTGCAGATCGGTGGTCTTCCAGACGCCGCCATCGGCTGCGCCGAGGTAGAGGGTTTTGCCGGTTGCGTCGGTGGGATCGGATACGAGAGCGGTGACCCGGCCGGAGGTGTTGCCGAAGGGAGTCTGGCTGGTGGGAGCGGGGCCGATGGATTGCCAGGTGAGCGAGGAAACATTGGGCGCAGCGGCCGCGGATTCTTCGCGCATCTTACGCAATTCTTTGATGGCCGCTTCGCGGGCGCCAGCGGGAATCTTGCCGGCGGGATAGGCGCGCGGATGGAAGAACCATTCGGCGCGGCGACGGGCCAGATCGATCGAAGGTTGGCGTGGAATGCGCTTCTTCGAGGCGGATTTTTGAGCGACGACAGGAGCGACGGCGGCAAGGAGGATGAGCGCGGAGAGCAGTGGAACGAGCGATTTGCGAAGAGGCGAATTCGTTTTGTTGGATACGCGGAGGCGGTGGTCCGCGATTTTCCCGCTCAAATCAAATTGCATGTTCCTCCGTCGGAGATTCGATGACGCGGGACCCCTTCCGCGTCTGAAGTGCGCGGGCGCGACCGCGCCGCATGCGACCCGCGATTATACACGGCTGCGCAGTCCAGGTCGCTGCAATCGCGGAGGCCTACGAGGCGGATAGGATGAGTGGCAAGAGGGCTGTGGTTGCACGGGGGAACGCGACTAGCTACACTCGCGGACAAGCGAGGTGACGGCGATGAAAAAACGCGCGATTGGGTATGCGGCGATGGTTTGTCTTTTGGTGGCGCCGGCAGTTCTGGCGCAGGACGAGGAGCACCATCACCACGATGAAAGCGAAAAGCTCGGCTCGGTGAATTTTCCGACCTCGTGCTCGCCCGAAGTACAAAAATCATTCGAGCGCGCGGTCGCTTTGATGCATTCGTTCCAGTACAAGCAGGCCGGCGAGGGATTTGACGACGTTGCGCAGAAGGACAAACATTGCGCGATGGCGCGCTGGGGCGAGGCGATCGTGATCTGGCACCAGCTTTGGGACGAGCCGGATGCGGCAAAAATCAAGCGCGGCCAAAAATACATTCACGAGGCGCAGAAGATTGGAGCGAAGACGGATCGCGAACAACAATTCATTGCCGCGGTGGCGCTTTTCTATGCCAAGAACAAGAAGCTTGATTACAGGACGCGGGCGCAGAATTATTCCGATGCGATGGGGCGGCTCCATGCGCAATATCCGGACGATACGGAGGCGGCTGCTTTTTACGCGCTCTCGTTGTTGTCGTGGACGCCGCTCGACAACAAGGACTTCGCCAATCGCCGGAAAGCGATCCCTATTCTCGATAAATTGTTTGCGGAACATCCGGATCATCCCGGAGCGGCGCACTATTTGATTCACGCGGCGGACCGGCCGCAATTGGCGTCGCTTGGGCTGGATGCGGCGCGGCGTTATGCGCAGATTGCGCCATCGTCATCCCATGCGCTGCACATGCCATCGCATATCTTTTCGCGGCTGGGATTGTGGCAGGACTCGATCAATTCAAATTTGGCGGCTGCGGCTGCCGCCGCGACGGCTACACAAGCGGGAACCGGCGACGCGAGTTACGAGCTGCATGCCATGGATTTCCTGCAATATGCTTACTTGCAAAGCGGGCGCGAGAAGGATGCCTGGCACGTGATCGAGGAGCTGGATTCCGTGCCGGGGGCGTCCGGCGAACAAAAGACCAATAAAAGAACCTACTTCACGGGCCGGTATTACTTCGAGTTGCATGAATGGAGCGAGGCGGCCAAGTTTACCGTGCCTGCATCCGGGTCGAAGGACGCGAAGGCTTCGGCGTACCGCACCAGGGCGATTGGAGCGGCGCGCAGCGGGGATGCGGCAGAGGCCAGAAAGGACCTCGATAAACTGAATGCGCCCACATCTGCGGGCGGGTATGAAATGGACGATGACGCGCTGTCCCCGATCGAGAGGCAGGAGGCCACGGCATGGGTGGAATTTGCGGAGGGGAAGAAAGAGGATGCGCTGAAGGATTTGCGGGCTGCGGCTGACCGCGAGGACCGGCGCGCGCCGGAAACGGGAGATATGCCTGCGCGGGAAATGCTCGGGGACATGCTATTGGAGATGAATCGTGCGGCCGATGCGTTGGTGGAATACGAGGTGCTGCTGAAGGAATCGCCGAACCGGTTTGACGGGCTCTATGGGGCGGCGCGTGCGGCGGAGGCGGCGGGGAAAACGGAACAGGCTTCGTCGTATTACGCACAGCTTCTGAAAGTTTGCGATGGCGGAGCGAATTCGACCCGGCCGGAACTCGCGCGCGCGAAAACGCTTGCCGTGAATGCCGGCGGACACTAACCAATGCCACGCGAAGAAGCCGCACGCGCAGTCCAAGAATGGCGCGAACTCGTTGCCGGACCTCGCGGCACGCTGGCCGAATCGCGAGCGCACGCCGAAAAATTCTTCTCCAAGTTTGACGTGTCCCCGGAAGCAAAAGTGGAATCGACCGAGATCGGCGGCGTTCAGGGAGATTGGCTGACGATGCCGGGAGCCGATCCGGCGCGCGTGGTCCTGTATATCCACGGTGGGGCGTTCGTGATGGGCTCTGTGCGCGGGTATCGCGCGATGACGGCGCGCATTGCAAAAGCTACGCGCGCGAGAACTCTCGTCATCGAATACCGGCTGGCGCCCGAAAGTCCCTTCCCCGCTGCGATCGAAGATGGCACGGCGGCATACGCTGGACTCTTGAAGCAGGGCGTGGCGCCTTCCTCGATCGTAATTGCGGGCGATTCCGCAGGCGGTAACCTCACAATCGCTACACTTCTGTCCATTCGCGATTCCGGCGCGCCGCTACCGGCGGGCGGCGTTTGCATCTCGCCGTGGGTAGATCTCGAATGCATGGGTGAGACGATGACCACAAACGCCGATGTCGATCCGCTCTGCACTAGGGAATCCCTGCTGCTCGAAGCAGGCCTCTATCTCGGCGGCCACAACGCCCGCGGTTCGCTCGCCTCGCCCATCTATGCTGACTTGAAAGGCCTGCCGCCTCTGCTCATCCAGGTCGGTAGCGAAGAGACACTTCTCGATGATTCCAACCGCCTCGCCGCACGCGCAAAGGAGGCAGGTGTCCCGGTCACGCTCGAGATTTTCGAGGGTATGCCGCATGTCTGGCACGTCTTTGCGCAGTACCTGCCGGAAGCTCAGGAGGCTATCGAAGCGATCGGAGCATTCGTCGACGCGAGGATGGGTAACGCAGCAAAAAGTCAGAAAACTTCGGCAGGAACAGGCCAAAAAACTTCGTTGTAAGAATCGTTAGCGGATCAAACGGCGCCGTTCGGTTGCATCTTGGCTTCTACCTTGGCGTCGTAGATGTGCCAGAAATTGCCGCTGGAATCCACAAATTCAATTCCGACTTTGATGCGGCCGCTTTGCTTGGGGCCGACGTGAACAACGCGACATTCGCGCTCTTCCTGGGTGAAGCTGTTTACTACGAGAATCGTTTGCCCCTGCTCGAGCTCGGCGGAAACGGCCAGGCGAGCGCCATGGGCGTCCACATTGAGCGTATGAGTCTTGTCCCGGAAGGGGAGATTGCTGTTCGAGCGTCCATAGACGACGACGGGAACATGCAAAGGAAATCGGCGGCTTCGGCGGACGTATCCGCGGAGTTTCGTCTTATTCATAGGCGTGGCCATCCCAGTTCTAAAGTAACGCCCTAAGTATTCCCGCGCAAGGGGGCAGTGCCCGAAAAATCAACGTTCTGATTATAGATTAAAGGCGCCGCAGGGTGGGCAGAATGGCTCATCCCGGCACACTTGCGGCCGACGGTGCTGCTTCTCGCCGCATGCTCTTGCACTTTGAATTCCCGAATACGGCGCGCGGGTAATTTCGTGGCAAAATGGGCATGCCGCAAACGATTGAATCCATTTCCACTTGCACATGTAAATGCTTCAGTATTATTTTTTCGGCATGGCGTGTCATTTAGGGTGGACATTGCCATCCCAAATCGGTTCAAATGGATGCGGGTCGGGAAAGTGCAACGTTTTTTGGAGGGGGGAGACCGATGCGCCGACTTTTCATGGTTTTCGCACTTAGTTTGTGCGTTTCGGCTGGGGCGGCCGCTCAAATTCATCCTGCCACATCCGCGCTGGCGAACGCTTCACCGAGTCTCGCGCCGTCGATGGGATTTCTTACGGCGTATGACCCGGCGACCGAGGATCAGCCGCAGTTCCAGGCTTATATCGGTTACGCGTGGACGCGATTCACCGGCATACCCAACAATGCTCTCAATCTGAACGGTTTTTCAGCGACATTTACCGGGTTCGTTCACGGCATCGGCATCGAAGGTGAACTGGGCGGCGAACTCGGGAGTTTCGCCGGCGAAACGGCGAAGCTTTCGTTTCTGGGAATCGGGCCGCACGTGCGATTCGGGGAAACGAGCCGGTTGCAGCCCTGGGGACATGTGCTGGTCGGGCGGGCGCACTTTTTTCCCGTTGGACTAGAGGGCGGACAAGGCGGATTTGGCTGGGAAGCGGGCGGCGGCGTTGATTATCGATTCACGCATTTGCTTTCATTCCGGGCTGGCGCCGACGCGCTGGGATCGATTATTGCCAGTAAGAGTCAGATCGGACCGAAGGTGCACGCCGGAGTGGTGTTCAACTTCTAGCATAGGGCGGTAGCGTCGATAGCTTGGAGCTTGGCGTGCGCGTTGCCGCCGGCTCGCTTTGTGAGTGAGATCTCCGCGATTCCTATTCCTCCAATTCAAAAGCTGCTGGGAATTGTGTGGCTCGGGTTTGGGATTTATTGGGCGGTGAGTGCCCGGCAGAGCGGGGCGGCCGAGATTACCGAGCCGAATCGTTTCCGGGCGCTGCGGCTTGGAATCCTCGTTACGACTTTTGTTCTTCTTCTTGCGCCGTGGATGGGGTTCTCGTTTCTGAATGCGCGCGCTTATCCCGATAATTTTGCGGCCCGATGGATTGGCGTGGTGTTGACGATTGCCGGAATTGCGCTGACGATCTCTGCGCGGCGGCACTTGGGGAAGAATTGGAGCGATAAGGTCGAATTGAAAGTGGATCACCAGCTTATTCGTAGCGGTCCTTACGCTTATTTGCGGCATCCGATTTATTCGGGGGTTCTTCTCGGAGTTGCAGGGACGGCGCTGGCGATCGGAATGGTGCGCGGAGGAGTGGCGTTTTGTCTCTTGCTGATTTCCTACGCTATCAAGGCGAGGAAAGAAGAGACTGTGCTCGAGGGGAAATTTGGCATCGAGTTTCGCGAGCATCAGCGAAGCACTGGATTTTTGTTTCCGCGAATAACAAGGCCGAGGCGTTAATCAAGGGTTGATTCTTTTCTATTTCAGACTGGAAATTTACGTTCGGTGAATTTGGCCTTCTCCGTTTCGAGGAATTCGTTTCGCAGCGCTCGCGGAGACTGCTAAAGTGTATTCTTCATTTTTTTAACTTACTTGGGGGTTTCGATGAAATTTCTGGCGGGGATAGCTCTTTTTGCGTTGGCTGCGTTGGCGGCGAGCGCCGATACCGTGGTGATGAAGAATGGAGATCGGCTTACGGGCACGGTGATTAAATCCGACGGGAAACAGTTGACGCTTAAGACCGATTACGCGGGCGATATCAATCTTCAATGGGCGGCAGTGAAAGAGTTGACGACGGATAAACCGGTGTTCGCGGTGACACCGGATAAGAAGACGATCAGCGGAAAAGCGACGACCGAAGGCGATGAACTCGTAATTGCACCGAGCAGCGGTGCGGCCGTGCGTCTGCCGCTGGCCAGCGTGACGGTGTTGCGCGATGAGGCCGAGCAGGCTGCGTTCGAACACAGCCAGCATCCCGGACTGCTCGAGAATTGGGCCGGCGGAGCCAGTGTCGGCTTCGCCTTGGCGCGCGGGAATACGCAGACGACGAATCTTTCTGTGGCGTTCAATGCCGTGCGCTCTACGCCCCACGACCAACTCTCTGCCTATGCCGCGTCCATCTACGCCTCGAGCAATTCGGCCGGGGTCTCTGGAGTTACCGCGAACGACATTCGCGGGGGCGCGCGCTACGACCGCAATATCGTTCCGAAGATCTTCGGATTTGGGAGCGGTGATTTCGAATATAACGAGACGCAGGACCTTGATTTGCGATCGATCTTGAGCGGCGGACTGGGGTACCACGCCATTAAGAGTGACTCGACGACGCTCGATCTCCTCGGCGGCGGCAATTACACGCGGGAGACCTACAGCACCGGCGAGCTGCGAAATACCGGCGGCATAACTCTGGGAGAGGTTTTCTTCCACAAGCTCGGCAAATCGACGATTGTGAACCAACAGATGTTCTTCTATCCCGATTTGACCAACACGGGGCAGTATCGCATCGCCTTCGATATGGGGACTTCGACGAAGATCAGCAAGTGGCTGGGATGGCAGACGGCTGTGAGCGACCGCTATCTGAGCAATCCTATTGCGGGGACGAAGTCGAACGATATTATTTTGACCACAGGGCTCAACGTCACTTTCAAGCACTAGGTGGTGTGATTTGCCTCGGGAGTGCGTCGACGGAAACGATTGGCCTCAAGACATGGCTGGACGGATTGCAGAGAAGAGATTTGAAATTTCAGATTTGAGATTTCAGAGAAAAGACGAAGGCATGCTGCGCGAGAGTGCGTCCGCGGTTGCGCGGAGCTTTGGTTTGGCGGTGAGGTCGTCGGAGGGCGCAGCAAGCGGCGCCCCTACGAAGATTACAGATGGGCCTGGGAGAAGTTGCGCGATTTTGGCTGAGGCGTGGTGCTCCAACGCTCAGCGTTACGCCCGGCGCCCCTACGAAATGCGCGCATTCAATCCGGCTCGGTTCGCGCGGGCCCGAGGATTATTGATTGGGCTTCTTTTTCTTGCCTAGAAGGCCGCCGAGCGTGCTGGCCACTCCTTGAGTGCCTTGGCCGCCTTGTAGCGATGAGCCGAGCTGGGAGCCGAGAGCGCCTGCCATGCCGGCAACGTCCGGAATGAATTTCGGATCCGACGTGGTGCCTTGGATCGCGAACGGAATTGTTGTTTTGCCGCCGCTGGTTCCGCCGAGAAGACCACCTACACCGTTCATTGAGGCGCGCATTTTGAAATTGAGCGAGCTGTCGGCGCCTACCGTGCCGCCGCCGGTCATTTCGCCGATCGCTGGCATCACCAAATCCATGTTTGTTGTCTGAATTCCTTCTGGTGCGACGCGCACGTCCGATGTGAGCTTCTGGATGCTGGTGTCCGCGCTCTTTCCGACACTCGAGAACGCAGAGAGCGCGGCCAGCTTCGAGCCAAGATCGAAGCCAGCCAATTTCGCATTCTGAAGATTGATGTTTCCTGTGGTGACCAGCTTGTTCCCGGGCCCGTTGACGGCGAGATTCGTGCTCAATGTGCCGCTCTGCAGCGAGGCGCCTTTCGGCAGCACGACGCCAAGTGCCGGAAGCACCGCCTCTAGATCAGACACCGGCATCTCTTGACCGTATATTTTCAAATTCAGAATCGCGGCTTCGCCCTTAAGATCGTAGGTGCCGGAGATGTGCGAGGTGGCCTTGCCGATTTTCACCGTTCCGGAACTCAGGACCCCCGTGCTCTTCGGCATGTCGTACGCGGTCGCAAAATCGACTTCAACCGGAGTAGCGGCCGGGGCTCCGCCCTTTACGACCTGGAGCTTGGTGATTTTCACCGTACCCTGCACATTCGCTTGGCCGTTCTTCGAGGAGAGAGTGGAATTCAATTCGACCACCCCGCCCAAGCCGGAAGCTGTATCTACGAATCCGCTTTTTGCGAGATCGAAATCGGCGATATTTAGCTTGGCTTCCACCGGGCTCAACGCGGCGTCGTTGGCATCGAGAGGTCCGACAGTGCCGTCGAGCTTAAGTTCGCCGCCGCCGGGCAATTTGGCCGAGAGTTTCAACGGGAAAGAGTTGGCGAGCGACACATTGGTGGCTTCGAAATTGAGATCGTCGTAGGTGGCGCGCTTGGGCGAATTTGTGGAGCCGAGGATCAGGCTTCCATTCTTCATTTCGATTTTGCCGATGACCAGATCGGATGGTGCGGAAGAGTTTGAGGACGCCGGTGCGGCTGATTTCGAGCTCGAACCAGAGGCTAGTGACGAGAAGTTCCAGCGGCCTGCGGGGTTCTTGATCAGCGTGACTTCGGGCTTGTCAATTGTGACGCCCGTGACGTGCAGGGCGCGCGAGAAGATGAGCGGCATTAATTCCACGCCGACATTCAGAGATTTCGCGGTCAAGAACGCAGACTTGCCGAACGCAGGATCATCGGCGATGGAAAGATCGTCCGCGCCGAGAGATCCGGACAGAATCGAGAGGCTGAGATTTCCAACCTGGACCTGGCGGCCGAGAGCTGTGGAGAGTTTTTCTTCGATCGTTGGGCGAAATTGATTGACGCTGATCAGGAACGGCAGCGCGATCACGATGACGACGATCACGGCAATGGCGATGAGGATGTAGCGAAGTTTGCCCTTCATATTAGTCTCCTTCGACCGGATTGCTTTTGCAGGTGGGCGACGGGCGGATGATAGCACACGAGCGGGCGGAGGGATTCAAGTTGTGCAGTTCGGACATACGGAGTCCGCGCACGATCGGCAATCTTGCCGACACAACGATCGTAAGATCCCGGCGGGGACGCCAGCGCTACTGTCTATTGCGGGGTCTGTGTGGCGCCGATTTTTGTGCCGATCACTTCGCCGGAAACGATTATTTCTACGCGGCGGTTCTTCTGGCGGCCTTCGGCGGTGTTGTTGTCGGCGACCGGCATGGTCTTGCCGAAGCCCTGCGCGGTGATGGTGCCGGCGTCGAGGCCCTGGTCGATGAGATATTGACGGACGGATTGGGCGCGCTGCTCGGAGAGAGTTTGATTGAAGGCGTCGCTGCCGACGTTGTCGGTGTGGCCTTCGACGGTGAGATTTAGTCCGGGATGCGCGAGAACGATGCCGGAGAGTTTCGCGAGACGCTCGCGGGCTTCCGGGCGCAGATCGAATTTCGCCGTTGCGAATAACACGTCCCCAAGATTTACGACCAGTCCGCGTGGAGAATCGCGCGTTTCCAGAATTTTATTGAATTGCGCGAGGAGGGTGGCACGCAGCTCCTGCTTCTCGCGCTCGGCTTTTTCGGCGGCCTCTTTTTCCCGCTCCGCCTGCTCTTGGGCCGCTTGCTGCTTGGCTAGGGCTTCTGCTTGAGCTTTTTCGGCTTCGGCCTGGGCTTTCTGGGCTTCGGCGCGAGCCTGGGCTTCTTTCGCGGCGGCCAATTCGGCCTGCATCTTTTGTTTCTCGGCTTCGGCCTGCTGCTTTTGCGCTTCGGCTTGCTGTTTTTCTGCCAGGGCGCGGCGCTGCGCTTCGGCTTCCTGGTCGGCTTTGGCTTGTGCTTCGCGCTGGGCGCCGGCTTCGCGCTCCTTGGCGAGACGCTCGTCGTCCTGGCGCTTTAAGCTGATGGTGATGGCATCTTCATAGCTTTGGACAGCGTCGCGGGCTGCGGAGGGAACGGATTTCTTCTGCTTGCGGGTCTCGTAATCCTCGGCGCGAGTGAGCGCATCCGAGGCTTTGGTCCAGGAATCGGCGGCGTATTTGTCAGCGCCGCGCAATTGCGCGATGCGCTTGGCGTTGCGGGCTTGCAACAGATCGAGGGGCACAGTCGGGTCGTCATCGATTGGCGCGAGATTCAAGTCTTTGTAACGGCTGCGCTGGAGCAGCTCGTATTTCGCGTCCACGGCATCTATTTGCCCTTTTGTGTCGGCGCGCACAATGTTCTCGAGAACCACTTCGTCGCTGGGGAACGAGACCGCGTAGTACGGCTCGGCCGTCACGATCAGGCCGAAGGTTTGCAGGCGCGTGGTTACTTGCACTTTGCTCTTTTGTCCATCGAGAACGAGCTGGCCGAGATTGTTCGAGCGTCCCTCGGGCGTGATGGCCCAGAGGACGTAGGTGAGATAGGCGGCGCCGAATTGACCGGCGCCCGAGAGATTGTCGAAATTCGCGTTGATGGAGACGGCGCCGTTCTTGGCTTCGACTTTGGCCTGGCCGGTGGCTTGTGGGAGGAGTGCGGTGCCGCGGAAATCTATGCGCGTTGAGCCTTTGGCCATGTAATTCACGGCTTGGATCGTGCGCGTGACGTTGATTTGGATCACCGGAGCTTGCTGCGATTGATCGTGCGCGAGGGCGGCCGTGGCGCTCAAGGCCATCAATACGACACACAGAGCTGCTGTTCTCGTCATGACATCCCTCTTTCCACTTCGGATTCGACTTCGCGAGGCCCAAGAGCTCGAATGAAAATCATTCTGCTACCGGTTGGTTAGTGTGTCCAGATGGAATGAGCTTGGCTGTGACCATTGAGGGTAGTGTCTTAATTTCGGAACGGGACGCGAAGGTGCAAGATTTCTTATGCGCTGCGTTGAGTAGCCAGCGCTAAAACGCAACTTCAAAGACAAGACTGTTTTCGGAGCGCTGAAGCGCTCCTTCCCCCGCATGGCTGCGGGGGCTCCCGCCGAAATGGTGAGGTATGAGAATTTCACGTGACGGCACATTCGGACAGTACGCTAAGGAACGCTGCGTTGCTTGCGTTACATCGCTGCGTTAAGATGCACGGCCATGCCAGATCACGGCTCGCTCTCCGGTTCTGAAGTCTCACATTATCGAATCATAGAAAAGCTCGGCGGCGGCGGGATGGGTGTGGTCTTCAAGGCCGAGGATACGAAACTGCGGCGGGCGGTGGCGTTGAAATTTCTGCCGGAATCGCTGGCCGAAGATAAGCAGACGCTGGAGCGCTTCGAGCGCGAAGCGCGTGCAGCTTCCGGTTTAAACCACCCGAACATTTGCACGATTTACGAGATCGGCGAGCACAACGGCGAACCATTCATCGCCATGGAGCTGCTCGAAGGCGAAACCCTCAAGCACCGCATTGAAGGGCGCGCGTTCAAGACCGAGCAGCTTCTCGATCTCGGGATTCAGATCGCCGATGCGCTCGAAGCGGCGCACTCCAAGGGAATCGTTCATCGCGACATCAAGCCCGCGAATATTTTCATCACCAAACGCGGACAGGCCAAGCTGCTCGATTTCGGCCTTGCCAAGATTTATCGCGATGCGGCGCACGACCTCGCCGACGGCGATGCCACGCGCGACGCGGGTGGTGAAGCGGCGCGGCAGGCGCTGACGACGCCGGGCGCAGCGATGGGCACGATTGCTTATATGTCGCCCGAGCAGGCGCGGGGCGAAGAGCTCGACTTGCGCACCGATATTTTCTCGTTCGGCGTGGTGCTCTACGAGATGGCTACGGGCCGGCAGGCGTTTCCGGGGAATACTTCCGCGATCGTGTTCGATTCAATTCTGAACAAAGTGCCCCCATCGCCGGTGGAATTGAATCCGTCGCTGCCGCCGAAGCTCGAGGAAGTGATCAATCGCGCGCTGGAGAAAGATCGCGAGCTGCGCACGCAAAGCGCGGGAGAAATTCGCGCGGAGTTGAAGCGTCTGAAGCGCGATCTCGACTCGAGCCGTCCGAGTACGGCCACTGCATCGGCGGCGAGAGCGATGGCAGCGCCGATCGCGCGGCCAGCCAGACAGAGCGCGACGAGAACCGTACTTTTCGCGCTCGCCGGAGTTGTGCTACTGGCCGCCGGCATTGTGGCAGGTGTGGTGGTGGGCAAACGCATGGCGCATTACACGCCGCCGCTGTTTCATCGGCTCACGTTTCGCCGCGGCTACCTTCGCAATGCGCGTTTCGGCCCGGATGGGCAAACGATCGTTTACAGCGCCGCATGGGACGGCGCTCTGCCCGAAATTTTTACGGCGCGGCCGGAAAGTCCGGAATCACGAGCATTGAAT
This sequence comes from uncultured Acidobacteriota bacterium, assembly GCA_963841235.1. Taxonomy (GTDB): domain Bacteria; phylum Acidobacteriota; class Terriglobia; order Acidiferrales; family UBA7541; genus Palsa-147. Next base: position 43,062 of record CAWJBU010000016.1, read on the forward strand.
ATTCCAGACACGGAGATTCTCGCCATTTCAGCAACGGGCGAAATGGCCGTGCTGCTCAGGAGTCATTTGCTCGGGCCATGGATGTATACCGGCACGCTGGGCCGAATGGCGTTGGCGGGCGGCGGAGCGCCGCGTGAAGTCGTTGACGATGTGCTGTGGGCCGATTATTCGCCGGACGGCTCAAACCTGCTGGTGGTCCGGCGTGAAAACGCCATCATGCGCATCGAGTATCCGATCGGAAATAAGCTCTATGACAAAGTCGGCTGGATCGGCAGCCCGAGGATTTCGCCCAAGGGCGATATGATCGCATTTCTCGAGCACCCGGCTCGCGGCGATGACTCCGGATCCGTTTCGCTGCTGGACCCGCAGGGCCACGTCAAACAGATTTCAACGGGCTGGATCAGCCTGCAGGGACTTGCCTGGAGCCCGAGTGGTGATGAAGTTATATTCGCAGGCACAAAGGTCGGCGTCGCCCGCTCTGTCTTTGCGGTGACGCGGAACGGCAGCGAGCGGCTCGTTACGCGCAGCGCGGGATATCTGACCCTGCACGATATTGCGCGTGACGGCCGCATGCTGTTGGCGCAGGAAGACGCTGTTTCCGTAATCGGGGCGATGCCGCCGCACGCGTCGCGCGAAATAAACTTGTCGTGGCTCGATTTTTCGGTGGCGCGCGATATGTCAGCGGATGCCGAGCTCGTGCTTTTCGACGAGACCGGTGAGGGCGGCGGCACGACGGGCACCATTTATATCCGTAAAACCGACGGTTCGCCGCCTATCCGCCTCGGCGACGGTATCGCCGTGGCGCTCTCTCCCGACAAGAAATGGGCGATCACCGCTCCGCCGGACCCTGCGGGCCAATTCATGCTCGTGCCCACCGGCGCCGGGCAGTCGCGGATTCTGACTCATGATTCCCTGACCCACTTAGGCGGGCAATGGTTCCCGGACGGCAAGCGCTATCTTTTCGCGGGAACTGAAACGGGACATGGCGTGAGATTCTACGTCCAAGACCTAAATAGCGACAAACCGAAAGCGATAACCGCAGAGGGCGTGAACCCGATTCAGTTTGCGTTGTCGCACAGTGGAGAATTCGTCGCAGGGCTCGGCTCGGACCAGAAGATGTACCTGTATCCAACCGGCGGCGGCGAAGCGCGCGCTGTTTCAGGCGTGGAACTCGGCGAGCGGCCGGTTGGCTGGACGGCGGACGATAGATCGCTTTTCATCTATCGCTATGCAGAAATGCCCGCGCGGGTGTTCCAATTGGATTTGGCGACGGGAAAGCGCTCTCTGTGGAAACAACTCCTGCCGCCCGACGCCGCGGGCGTGGATCACATCGGCGGAATCATCCTCAGCGCGGATCAGAAATCGTACGTCTATTCCTACTATCCGAATCTGTCGAATCTGTATCTGGTCGAAGGCGCGAAGTAAGACTCCCTCGAGCATGCAAAAGGTTTTTCTTCGTAGGGGCGTCCGCCCCGGTAAATTCCATCCTCAGCTCGAGCCAACTTCAATCAACCGGGTGCCCCGTGCGCCGCTGTAGCGCGTTGCGCGTTTGAGTCTCCCTCGATCTAAGCCCCAGCTCCCTCAGCTTCAACTTTTCCATTCCCATGACGTGCTCGTGCTCGTGCGCATGGAACTGCGCCGTCTCGGTCGATCCTGCCATCGCCGTTGTCGAAGAGTGGCCGGCGGAAACTACCTGAGCGATACGGTCGAAATAGCCGGTGCCGACGAAGCTTTGGTGTTTCACGGCGCGATAGCCGTTCGTCTGCGCGGCAAACTCCGCTTCCTGAACAATTGAGTATGCGGCCATGCCTGCATCGCGATAGTTGCGCGCCAGTTCGAACATGCCAAGATTCAGCACGTGGAAACCTGCGAGGGTGACGAACTGGAATTTGTAGCCCAGGCGGCCCAGTTCCTGCTGGAAGTTCGCGATGGTGGCGTCGTCGAGGTTCTTCTTCCAGTTGAATGACGGCGAGCAGTTGTAAGCCAAACGCTTCCCGGGGAATTTCGCGTGGATGGATTTTGCAAACTTCTCGGCTTCCTTGAGATCGGGAGTGGAGGTTTCGCACCAGAGCATGTCGGCGTAGGGCGCGTAAGAAAGTCCGCGCGCGATGGCCGCATCAATGCCGCCGCGGAATTCGAAGAAACCCTCGGGAGTCCGCTTGCCGGTGATGAATCCGCGATCGTGCGGATCGGCATCGCTCAGCAGCAAGCCCGCGCTATCGGCATCGGTGCGCGCAATGAGCACTGTCGGCACGCCGCAGACATCGGCGGCGAGACGCGCGGCGACGAGCTTCTCGATAAATTCGCGCGTGGGCACCACGACTTTGCCGCCGAGGTGGCCGCACTTTTTCGCCGATGAAAGCTGATCTTCGAAGTGAACGCCCGCGGCGCCCGCTTCGATCATGGCCTTCATAATTTCGTAGGCGTTGAGCGAGCCGCCGAATCCGGCCTCGGCGTCGGCGATGATCGGCGCGTACCAGTGCGTGCCGTTGCGGCCTTCGACGCTGTCGATTTGATCCGCGCGGCGGAATGCGCGATTGATGCGCTCGACGAGCTGCGGCGCGCTGTTGCAGGGATAGAGGCTCTGGTCGGGGTACACGTCACCGGCGGAGTTGTTGTCCGCCGCGACTTGCCAGCCGCTCGCATAGATGGCCTTCAGGCCGCCCTGCACCATTTCGATTGCTTGGTTCCCGGTGATGGCGCCGAGCGCGTTTACGTAGGGCTCGGTATGCATCAACTCCCAGAGACGCCGCGCGCCGAGATCTGCGAGCGTGTACTCGATCTTCACGGAGCCGCGGAGGCGCTGTACTTCCTCGCTGGCGTAAGGGCGGATGATTCCGTCCCAGCGTCCATTGAGCGACGCGTCGTGTCCATTCGCGCCATGGTGGCCATTGTGGCCGTTATTTCCGTTGCCACCGTTCTTGTGCTCCGTCGCCGTCGTCGTCTCCCTGTGTCGAGCGAGTTTGAGTTGGTGCAGTCCGGACCCGGAATCCGTTTTTCAAGCAGGAGCGATCATCGATCTCACGATTGACTGGGTGGTTTGAAGTGCGAAGAGTCGCGGGCCAGCTGCAGTAAGAGCTTGTGGCTCAACAAGTTGCGCAGGTTTCGAGGCGCACCGCGGTCTCGCGGAAATCCGCTGCGCCAAAGGAAGCGGAAAAATATCGTTGACGAATTTCCGGCTGCTTTTCTGCGATATTTTTGTGTTCAGCATATTGAACATGTGTTCAGATCCGTTCCCCTTGTACGCGGACCCGGAGAGGCACGCAAGTCCCTGTTCAATATGTCGAACAATTATTCTATACTTGGATCAGTGTATCGGTGCGGTACGGAACACTGTAACCGAAGGAGCAGCTCTCATGCCGGAGATGGATGCAAGTCCCGCCACAGCCGTCGAGCGCGCGCTGAATATTCTCGAAGCCGCATCACAGCGCCGCGAAGGCCTGACCAATTCGGAGATTAGCCGCCGTCTCGGAATTCCGAAAAGCTCCGCGAGCTACATCCTGCGCACGCTTGAGCGCCGCGGTTATTTGCGCCGCGACACCGAGACGGGACGCTACCGGCTTGGGTTGAAGTTGCTCAGTCTTGGCGGCGAAACGCAAGCGGGACTCGATATCGCCGAGGTTGCCCTTCCCTTCATGCGCGGACTGGTCGAGCGGCTGGGAATGACGTGTCACCTTGCCGTCGTGGATCAGAACGAAGCGGTGTACATCGAGAAAGTTGAGGCCCCGGGATTCTTCAAGGTCAACACGTGGGTAGGGCGGCGCATGTTTTTACATTCGACGAGCGTGGGAAAGGCGCTCCTCGCCTGGATGCCGCGGGCCGAGCGCGACGCATTGCTGCACAATTGCGACTTCAAGCGCAGGACGCCGAAGACGATCACCAGCTACTCGCGTCTGGTAGCTGAACTCGAGCGCGTTCACCAGCAGGGCTACGCGGTGGATGATGAGGAAAACAGTCTCGGCGCGCGCTGCATCGCCTCGCCGGTATTTGACGCTCTAGGGAACGTGGTCGCCGCGTTGGGCGTGAGCGGAACGCTCACGCAGATGGACTCCGCGAAAATGACACGCGTCGAAGACGCGCTTAAGGACACAGCGCGGCGCGTCTCGCGTCAATTGCTTAAGACCGGCGCCGCCTGATTCGGCGCCCGATTATTGCGTTGCCGGAAATTGCGGGTGATAGTCCGGATACGGCGGACGCTTGTACGTTGGCGCAGGATTCTTCTTCAATTCCTCGAGCACAACTTCGACGGCTTTTTCGAGTTGCGGATCGTGCCCTTCGCGCACGGCTTTAGGATCCATTTCGACGTCGTAGTCTGGGATGATGCCGTGATTCTCGACTTCCCATTCGCCATTCAGTCCGTAGATCGCCCAGCGCGGAGCGGTGATGAATCCGCCGTCAATTAATTGCGGGTAACCGCCGATGCCGACGAGCCCACCCCACGTGCGCGTGCCGACGAGCGGACCAATCTGTAGTTTGCGGAAATACCAGGGCAAGGCATCGCCGCCCGAACCCGCATAACGGTTAACGAGCATCACCTTTGGGCCATAGATCGCTTCCGTGGGAACCGAGATGTCCTCACCCAGGCGCGTCATGACGCGGTTCAGGATTGGCCGGTGCAAATAGTCCACGATATAGTCGGCCAGGAAGCCGCCGTGATTGAAACGCTCATCAATCACCGCGGCCTGCTTGTCCACTTGCGAGAAGTAGTAGCGATTGAAATTTATGTAACCGCCAAACGCGGTATCCGGCAGGTGCACGTACGCGACCCGGCCTCCGGTCATCTCCTCGACCTTGCGGCGATTGTCTTCCACCCACTTGAGATGACGAAGCGAGAATTCGTTATCGAGCGGCACGACCGTAGCATCGTGTGAGCCGCTGCCGTCTGCGTTGGGCCCGACCTTGATTACCACCTGCTTTCCTGCAGCCTCCTCGAAGTAGCTGTAGAGATTGTCGGAGGCATGGAGATCGCGGCCGTTGACGGCCAGCAGATAATCGCCGACGGCGACGTTGACGCCTGGCTGGGTGAGCGGCGCCATGAGCTCTGGATTCCAATTCTCGCCGTCGAAGATGCGCGAGAAGCGGTAGCGGCCGTTCTCGATCTTGTAGTCTGCTCCGAGAAGACCGGTGCGGACCTTGCGCGGTTCGGGAGCATCTCCGCCGCCGACGAACATGTGCCCGACGCTCATGTTGCTCAGCATTTCGCGGAAGAGGTAGTTGAGGTCCGAGCGGCAGGCGATGTTGTCGAGATACGGCGCGAAGAATTTCTCGCCGGCGGCGAGATCGAGACCATGCGCATGAGGGTCGTAGAAGAAATCACGCTCGATGCGCCAGATCTCATGGTAGATCTGCCGCCACTCGGCGCGCGGGTCGACGTGAACTTCCATTTCGCCGAGCTTGAGCGCGCCGTCACCGGGCTTCGGCACGGATCCCGTCCCGGTGATAAACCATTGGTCTCCCATTTTGTAGAGCATCTTTTCGCCGTCGGCGGAAATCGAGAACGCGGACACTCCTTCGAGGTATTTTTCCGTCTTGCGCGTCTTCAGCGTGAATTTCTGCAGCGCGAATGCGGGCGGCCCGCCCCCGAAATTTGGAACTTGCGCTCCTTCGGCGAGATAGACTTCGCCTTCTTTTCCAGCGGTCAGGCCGAAATAATTGCGCGCAGGGATCGGCAGGGCCACGATGCGTTGGCCGATGTGCTCGAAGTCGATGTCAACTTTGGGCGGCTCTTTCGGCTTCTTCTTTGTCTTTGTCTTTGTCTTTGTCTTTATCTTTGCCTTTGTCCTTATCTTTGTCTTTGTCTTTGTCTTTGTCTTTGTCCTTATCGGCATCCGCACCCGTTGAATCCTTGGACTTATCGTCCTTGGCTTTCTCCTCTTTGGCCTTCTCTTCCTTCGATTTCTCCTCGTCACTCTCCGGCGCCACGGGCGATGCCACGTCCTTCTTCAATACCGCCGCGTAGATGCTTCGCGTTACAGGGCGTCCTACCGAACTCATGCCCGCTTCGTTGGCGAGAGCAACATCGGTGCTCGCGGTGAAATAGAGATATTTGCCGTTTTTGTCGAAATCGGGCGAACTCGTATCGCTCATGCCGTCGGAAATCTGCTCGGCCTTGGCGGTCTCGAGCGAATAAACGAAGACGGCGTGGAGATTGTTCGGCAAGGGTTTCGTGTATGTGATCCAGCGGCTGTCCGGCGACCACGCCTGACCGAAAGACGGGCCTTGGTCAAAGCGCATGGTGTCAACTCGGACGGGGGTTCCCTTCTCTACCTCGACATACCACAGATTCAGGCGCTGATCTTCGTAGGCAATCTTTTTGCTGTCAGGAGACCATGTCGGCGAGTAGAAATACGCCGGCGGATTTCCCAGGCTGATCTTCTTTACCGGGCCGAGTCCATTCTGCGGCGCGATATGCAGGGCGTATTCGCCTGTCTCGTCGGAAAAATATGCGATGAACTTGCCGTCGGGAGACCAAGCGGGATCGCGGTCAGCGATCGCCGGTGAATTCGTCAAGTTCCGGATGTCGCCCTTCTCGGCCGGAACAGTTAGAATCTCTCCATGCGTTTCGAAAACCGCGCGCGCGCCGCTCGGAGATATGCCGGCGTGCAGGATTTTCTTCGCATCCAGCTTCTCGAAATGCGACCGCACTTCGGGTAAATCGCCTGCAGCGTGAATGTTTACTGCGTGCGTCTGGCTCGACGCGAGATCGTAGAGCAGGATGTGGCCGAATTCTTCGATCACAATCCCATCCGGCCCCGCTGAAGCAGACTCGAATTCCAGGCCGGTGTTTTTCACCGCCTCGGTGACGTTATGGGATCCCAGATCGTATTCGAACAAGCCGTACAGGCCGTTGCGATCGGAGAGAAAATAAATCTTGTTGCCGATCCACATCGGATTGAAATCGTTCGAATTGTTTTCCTGCGGAATTCTCTGCTCGATGCTCGAATCCGCCAGATTGACGATCCAGATTCGCTCCGTCTGCCCGCCGCGGTAATGCTTCCACGCATGCTCCCACTGAAAATCGGGAACGTATGCCAGCCGCGCCGCGTCGGGCGAGTAAACGCCGTGGTCCGCTGCCGGCAGAGGCAGTTCGGTGGGAAATCCCCCGGCTGCCGGAACGGTGAAGAACTTTGCCGGGTCCGTGGCGCTATCGCGCGTCGAGCTGAATAGCACGTTTTGGCCGTCCGGCGTCCATCCGATGGCCACGTCCGCGGCGGGATGCCAGGTCAATCGCTTCGGTACGCCTCCCGTGACGGGCACGACGTACACATCGACATTTCCGTCATACTGCCCGGTGAAAGCGATCTGCGTTCCGTCCGGCGAAAAATGCGCACCGCCTTCGTGGCCGCCCGACGTGAGCCGCTGCGCCTCTCCTCCGTCCCGGCTCACAACCCAGATGTTGCCGGCATAACTGAAGGCAATCTGCGTCCGGCTCAGCGAGGGATCGCGAAAGAGGTACAACTCGTGCTGCTCGGCGCTCGAGAGCGCAATCGGCCAAGCCAGAAAGACCGCGAGAGCGAAAATATTCACGAGCACGAAGACCAGCCGCCTCAGAGTACCGGATGCTGCATCCATCAAATGCCTCCACGATCTGGGATTGGGGAGAGCGACGCGCGAGACCGAAACGCAAATTCTACTACAGGCTTGGGAATGCGCCGCGAGTCTCCGTAAAAATCCGCGCAGTCCTGGCGCTGCAACATCATCAGCGGATTCGACGTGCCGCAGGGGCAGTGGTTAGCGAAGGCTTATCACGACGGACGAGAGGAGACTATGAGCGGCTGGAAAGATCGTCAAACGAAGGCGATTCATCGGCGGATTCAAGTGAAGCGGCAATGTCCGTCGTGTCGTTGCGGCGGCGATGCGCCAGCACAAAGATCCCGGCGAAGATAAAGAGCGGGGGAAACAGCATGATCAGAATACCGTGCCGCAACGCTTCGGCGGTACGCGGGCCAGCTGCGGCGGCGTTTTGATAGCACATTGCACAGCTCTGCGCGTAGAGAGCCGAAGGAGCAGCAACCAGCGCCACGAGTGCAAGGCCTCGCTTCAATATCCTGATGGTTGATTCAAAAGCTTTCTGCATGTCTCGCATCCGACGGCATATTACTCTCAGCGCGCCTCGGGGGCCACACATTTTTGCCTTCGGCTTGTGGCGCGCTGCCGCCTACTGATCTTTACCCGGCTTACTCGACGCGCCTGGAAGCAACGAGTTGACCTTCGATGCTGCTGTTTCCGCGGGCTTCGGCGAGCTGGCAGCGGCGCCGCCGTTGCCACCATTGCCTAGATAGCGCATCGCGGCGGCTGCTAGGCCGTCGAGCGCGCCGCCACCGCCGTTGCCGCTGGTGACCAGCACGTCCGGAACGAACTTTGACGTACCTTCGGAGAGCGCGGTAATCACGTTTACTAGCGCGGTCGCATTCGATCCGAGCGCGCGAACCTGCGCCTCGTAGCCACGAGCGCGCGCCAAGCCAACGGCTTCGACCTGCGCCCCCTGAGCCGTGCCGGTCTTGCTGATATATTCGGCTTCGCCGCGCGCTTCTTCCGTGCGTGCGTTCGCGTTGTTCGTCTTGATGTCCACACCAACTTTCGACTTCGCCAGATCGCCCTGCATCTCTGCAGTTCCCTTGGCGTTCTCCATGGCGATGCGCTCGTCCTGAGCAGCCCGCTGCTTCTTGTACGTGTCGATCTCTTGATTCGCGATTTCGCGCTGGGTCAGTACCTTCACAAGGTCCGGAGGGAAAATGACATCCTGGATGTAGACGCCTCGAGTCTCAACGCGATATTGATCGAGCTGTTCCTTAATGTGCTTGAATGCCTCTTCCTGCACTTGCTGCCGCGTTTCGATGAAGCGAACCGCCGGCATGCTCTGCAATTTGTCGCGAAAATGATTCCCCACCGCGGCCTGCAGGACTTCGTTCACCAGATTCATCATCGTTCCGACCATCGAGATCACCCGGGGAGCGTTTGTGTCGGGAACGTGGATCTGCACCTGCAAATCTATCTGGAATACGAAGCCTTCTCGGCTCTTCGCTTCAATCTGGGTGAGCTGCGCGTCAAGATTATGAGCCTGCGAAACCGCCTCGGCCCAGTTCAACGTCAGTATGGAAGTCGGCACGATTTCCGCCTGATAGCAGCGGGGATTGAGCGGATATTTCCCTGTCCGCAGCGCCTCTTCCCATATTCCGCGGTGGCCCGGGCGTACCAGCGATCCGAACTTAAAATCGGAGCCGGAAGTATCCTGCGTAGACAGCCCGACATAGGCCTTGATGACCGCGACCTGGCCTTGTTGCACGACGAGCATCCACACCAACTCGACGGACACCAGGAACGGATTGAGGGCGTAAGCGCCATAGAGCAGCGGATCGTGCTGCAAGCCGATGCGGCCGCCGTTATCGAGGAAAGCCTGATAATCCTGATAATTGTTGTGCAAGCTGTTCTTATTTCCGAGAAGGACGTCGATGATTTCGCCATCTGTGGCGCTGGCCTTCTCCATCTTCTCGATATCGGCGAATCCACCGAGCCGGCCGGCAAAATCGCCGGAAGGCAACGGATCGCCCTCGAAGGTGGTCACGATTCCGACCATGTCCAACGACGCGCCGTCTTTGCCGACCGGCCGCGGCTCAATGCGCACGAGTTCGAGTTGCTGCGACGTCAGGCCAAATGCATCCGGTGAAAGTTTGCCTAGCTTGCTGGCCCGCGAGCGAAGATCGGGAGAGATCGGCAGGCCAAAGACCTGGCTCTTCGTCAAGACGATGAAGCCAACGGGATGAATCGGTGCCAGCGTTCCAGGAGGCAGCACCGGCCGCTGGACGCCTTTCTGTCCTCCGCTGATCACGAACGAGCGGAGATCGGAGAAATTGCCGAACGACTTCTTGAAAACCGCCGACTTCGCACCAATCGGCAGCGGCGCGCCTACCTGTGAGATTACGACGCCGATTTCGCCGGCCGGAACCTGAACCCACGGAAACTTTTGCACTTCGTAAAACAGCCAGGCTTTCCACCTCAAGCCGGGCATTAAAAGATCGGCCTGATAACCAGGCTCGCCGTTAAACGCGATGGCGTTGTCTTCGCTCAATTTGCGGAGCGACACGCGCTTGAGCACCAATCCAACTTCCGCCGGGCCAACGCGCCGGATGGACATCAAAATGTAGAAGACAATCACGAATATCCCCGCGGCTATCCACGCGGACACCGGGAAACCGAGCAACATGGGAGGGACTCCTTTCCTTCTCTGCGGCCATCGTGCGCCTGCCGCACCTTAACTGTCAAGTTAACGCGGGACAGCAAAGTGGAAGCAGAAAGGCGGCGCTGCGAGCAACGAAAACGGAGGCACGCTAACGCGCGGTGATGACGTATCGCTTCGGCGCGGGGCCGATATAGCGGAAGGGATAGCAGGTGACCAGCGTCAGCGCTGGCTCGTTGGTGGAATTCAACACGCTGGTGTCGCTCGGCGCGACGATCGCTCGCTTCGCAACGTGATAGCTGAATGTTCCGCGCGCCGTCTCCAGGATCAGCGTGTCGCCCTCCTTGAGTTCGCCAATCTTCCGGAAGAACGAATCGCGATGCCCCGCGAGGCCAACGTTTCCGCGCTCCCCCGGAAGCGCGGTTCCGGGAATATGGCCGACCGCATGGCGCAGCGTATCCGTGTCATCGCCTTCGATGACGGCCTCTGATACCTTCAGCCGGGGAATATCGATGCGCGCGACGAGATCGCCGCGCAAAATGTGCACGCTGCTTATAGGAGCGGGCAATTCGCCGTCCGGCGTCGCCCGCGTTGTTGAAGGCGTGGAAATTGTTTCTCCGGCAGCGGCGCTTTCAGCGCTCCTGCGCAACAGCGCATTCATCCTCCGGTTCTGGTCCTGTTGGAAGAAATATGCGTCGGCCTGCACGTAGGCGAACCAGCCGAGAGCCACAACCGCAATCGTCCAAAGCACGGCTTCAAACATTTTCCTGAGCGTGTGCAGAATCGCGCCGCGCAGCGGCCTCCGCGGCGGAGAATTCCCCTCAAAGCCGTCCCGTAAATCCAGGTTATAAGTTGCGTGTGCCATCAAAGGTTTTGCGAGCCGGCGCCGTTAAATTGCCCGACGCGAAAGAGAATCGCGCGAGTCCGGTGCTCACATTTCGCAATCATCGCGAGCGCCGGACTCGCAGTCGGTTAAGAAGGCTGGCGGTCGAAATGCCGCAGCGCGAGCGCGCCGCCCAGCGCGAGCAAGCCGGCAAGGCCAATCAGCGGTTCATCGCTGGCGGTCTTGGGCAGCTCTGGCGCAGGTTGCGGTTCGGTCGATTGCGGTGCAGCTTGCACGGGTTCCTGTTGCGGAGCAGGTTCCGGCTCGGTTACAGGTTCAGGAGGAGTTGTCTCAGCAGGCTGCGTAGTTGCTGCCGGAGCGGGCTGCTCGGGCGGAGCAGCCGGCACTTCCGTCTCATTCACCTGCGATAGCGCGGTGGCCGTCTGCTTCGGATACACAAATTCCTGGCCGAAGTTGTCTCCAGGATAGAACCATGCTTTCAACGCTACGGGTTCGCCGACGGGGCGCTCTTCGTAAGCAAGAATGGTCTCGCCCGAAGGTTCGAGCTGATAGTTATTGATGGCCAGCACGGTGGTGATCAATCGCGTGCCGTCCGCATTGAATACCTGGACGATGTGGCGGTCCGAAGGGCTCTCCATCAACCGGAAAGTGTACGTTCCGGGCTGCAGGACGGTGCCGGGAATTTGGACCGGCTCATTCACCGTAACTTTGGTGGTCTTGTCCCATTCGTCCGCGCGAATTCCGCTCAAGGATGCCGCGCCAATCAGCGCCGCAAATCCCACGAGCGCCAGGATTCGAAGTGATTTCATTTCGTCTCCTCCTAAGTTTCATTTTCCGCTGGGCTCGTGATGACGCGCGACTTCTGGGCTGATGAGCAATTCGCTGCGCTTCACCTGTAGAGTGCAGCACGAAACCCCACCGCAAGCCAATACCCGGAATTCCGTATCCCTGGTCATTGGGGAACCTACAGATTCCCGGGCGGTTATCGGACGGCGCGCTGTACAAACGGAGAAAGTGGTACTAAGTTGGCGTGCAAGTCGGCATCGTGAGGCCGCAAATGCTTGGGCGTCGCCGATAGAGAATAAAGTCTCGCGGCGCGCTACATCGTCGCGACGAACTGCTACGGGGAGCGTCGCAATGAATGCAGGACATGCAACGTCGCCGAAATGGCCCTGGCAGGATTCTTTGGACGCTCTGATCGCGGCGCCGAACCATCACCGGCTTTTATTCGAAAATGAGCGTGTCCGCGTTCTCGATGTGCTCATCCGCCCGGGCGATTTTGTGCCGGTGCACACGCACAAATGGCCGGGCGTGATTTACGTGCAGAGCGCCAGCGATTTCATCCGTCGCGATGGCGAAGGAAAAGTGATCTTCGATTCACGCGCGGCTGGCGTGCCGCAAATTGCCCCTGTCGCACAATGGCTGCCTCCATTGCCGCCGCATTCAGTGGAAAACATCGGCGACGCCGACATTCATCTCGTCTCCGTCGAACTGAAGGAAGCCCATGCCCAATAATGTAGAGCTGCTCGCTTCTTACTGGACCATTGCCGGCGGCGCTTTGCCGCTTACCAACAGGGAGTACAGCCCGTTCGATTTCAAAGCCAGGGCTGAATCGGCAGCGCGTGCAGGATTCAAGGGATTCGGAATCTGGCACGCCGATTTGTTTCACATCCTCGAAACATCCTCGCTGAAAGAGATGAAGCAGATTCTCGACGACAATGGCTTGGAGCACGTCGAGATCGAATTCCTCACCGACTGGTTCCTCGACGGCGAACCCAAAGCACAATCGGATCTTCTGAAACGAAAACTACTGTCCGCAGCAGAGGTTCTCGGCGCGAGGCACCTCAAGGTCGGCGATCTGAAGAAACAGATCACTCCGATGCCGCAATTGATCGATGCATTCGCGTCCCTCTGCGCGGACGCCGCGAATCACGGCACTCGCGTCGCATTTGAATTGATGCCCTTTGCCATGATATCCACGCTTGCGGATGCTCTTACGATGGTTCGCGGTGCAGGCGCGAAAAACGGCGGCCTGCTTATTGATGTTTGGCATATCTCCAAACTTAGAATCCCATTTCGCGAACTGGCGAAGATCCCGCCGCAATTTGTGCTGGCGGTGGAGCTCAACGATGGCACCTTCGAAGCGCCGTGGACTCTTCTAGAGGACACCATCAATCACCGCCGCCTGTGCGGCGAGGGCGAATTCGACGTGAAAGGATTTGTGGCCGCACTGCAACAGGCCGGCTACACAGGCCCGTGGGGAGTCGAGGTCTTATCCAGCGAATTCCGCAAAAAACCGTTGGAAGAACTAACGACGCGCTCTTTCAAAACCGCGATGGCCCAATTCCCGTAGGGGGGCGGGTTTACACGCCCCCGGGGTGGCCGTGGGTTTTGGTTTTCGTTCCGCGCGACAAACGCACCGCCTTTGCGACGCGACCGAAAACCGAAATCCAAACCGGGCCTCCGCCTAGGCGGACCGGCCCCTACAAATTCTCAAACCGCTGCTGCTTGCACGCCCAACACCGACTTCACGCCCTGAATAATCTTTTCTTCGCTCGGCAGCACAAAGCTCTCCATCGGCTCGCTATAGGGAATCGAAGTATCCAGCGCCGCAACCATCTTCACGGGCGCTTTCAAATATTTGAATCCCTGCTCCGCCACTTCTCCCGCAATCACCACGGCCGCAGACGATTGGCGCGGCGCTTGGTCCACCAACACCAGCCGACCCGTCTTCTTCACCGATTCCACGATCGTCTTAACATCCAGCGGCGCGAGCGTTCGAGGATCAATCACTTCCGCACTGACTCCCTCTTTCGCCAGCATTTCCGCCGCAGCCAGCGTCTTCTTCACCATCCAACCGGTCGCAACAATTGTCACATCCGTCCCGGCGCGCTTGATGTCTGCCACTCCAAACGGAATCAAATATTCGCCGTCCGGCACTTCGCCCTTCTCCAAAGTCAGCATGTAATGGTGCAAATAAACGACAGGGTTATCATCGCGAATCGCCGAAGCCATCAGCCCCTTGGCATCCGCGGAACAGGAAGGAATCGCCACCTTCAAGCCCGGAATTCCCATCATCGTGTGATAAATGCAATTCGAATGTTGCCCCGCCCAACCTGCCGCAAATCCAAATCCCGCCTTGAAGACGACCGGCACCTTCACTTGCCCGCCCGACATATACCGCAACCGCGGAGCTTCATTGATCACCTGATCGAAAGCCACCAGCATGAATTCGCTCATATACAGCTCAACGATCGGCCGCAAGCCCGTCATCGCCGCGCCCACCGCGATGCCCAGTTCCGCCGTTTCCGAAATCGGCGTAATCCGCACGCGGCTCTTGCCGAATTTCTTCACGAATGGGTCGCGATCCGTCATCGCCATATTCTGCCCGTAGTAGATAACGTTCGAATCGCGCGCCATCTCTTCGCCGATCGCCGTGGCAATGGCTTCCGCAAACATCATTTCACGCGCCATGATGAACCTCCCGGGTACCGCTGGCGTCCCGCCGGCATCTTACGAGCAAAAGCGTAACCAAGTGCCAAAATCCAACGCAGACCAGGTTCGTCAATTCAGTGCAATGAATTCCTTCACGCGTAAACGTAATTCACAGCCTCTTCCGGCGCAGGCAGCGGACTAGCCAGCGCGAATTTCACTGCGTCTTCCATCTCCGCCCGCGCCGCCTCCTCAATCCGGCCAGCGTCCGCTTCCGTCATCGTGCGATTCGCAATCAGCGCCGAACGAAACTTCGGCAGCGGGTCCCGCGCCTTCCCGGCCTCGAATTCCTTCTTGTTGCCATAGACTTCGATGGCCTCGTGCTCGTTGAATTGCGTCGGCACCGGCGGCACCGTAATCGCATTGCCATGCGGGCTGAGCCGGTAAAACCTGGATTCAATCAAACTCGGCCCCAGCCCCGCCCGCGCGCGATCCACCGCTGTCCCAACTTCTTTGTAAACCTCAAGTGGATCACTACCATCCACGGTCACGCCCGGGATGCTGAACGCCTTTGCCTTCTGCGAAAGCGGATCGCCAGCAATCCAGTTCGCGTCTTCAATACTCACATGCGTATAAGCCTGATACTCGTTGTTCTCGAGAATAAAAACGACCGGCAACTTCCACACCGCGGCGAGATTCAGCGTCTCGTAAAAAGCCCCCTGCTTCGACGCCCCATCGCCGAAAAAGCAATAAACCACTTGCCCGGTACTTTTCACCTGCGCCGTCAGCGCCGCACCGGCCGCATGCGCAATGCTCTGCCCCACAATTCCCGAAGTCCCCGGAAAATGATGCTCCGGATCGCAGAGGTGCATCGAGCCTCCGAATCCTTTGCACAATCCATCCTTCCGCCCGTAAATCTCGGCCATCAGCTTTCGCGTCGGCGTGCCAAGCGCGATCGGATATCCATGGCAGCGATAACTCGGCATCGCCAGATCATCTTCCTGCCGCGTAGCCAACGCGCCGACAATGCTCGCTTCCGCTCCATCCGCCAGATGCGCGTGCCCGCGCATGACTCCGGGATGCTCAACGAAAGTCCGCTTCACGCGCTCCTCAAATTCGCGGATGCGGAACATCTGCGTATACATCCAGATCAGCCGCTCTTTGCTCAGGCTCTCTTTCGTTTGCATCGCCGCCACCTCCTCGATTCCACCAACGCTACGAAGCCGGCGCGCTATCGCCCGGCTCGCCGATGTAACCAAGCACTCCGCCCACAGGAACGTCCGCCGGCTCGCGACTGATGATCTTCAGCAGCACTCCATTCACCGGCGAATCCAATTCGTAATTCACCTTCTCCGTCTCCAACTCGACGATCGCATCGCCCTGTTTCAAAGCGTCGCCTTCCTTCTTCAGCCAACGAACAACCGTCACCTTCGTCGTATTCATTCCGCCGGTTTTCGGCACCACAAGCGAAGTGAGAATGTTCGCTCCCGCCCGATCGCTGAAGTAAATTCCGCCCAGATTGCCATCTCCATGCCGTCCGATGTGCCGCTGAATTGCGATTATCGAACGGCCGGTAGACAAAAAACTTGAGCGAGCGGTTTATTAGCGCAACGACCTACGATTGTCAAATGAGCGATCCGGGCACAAAACGCTAAGTTCGCTGTGCGCCCTTTCCGATTTTCGCGCCGTGCGGTAGGATGCGCTGCAATACAACGCCGGAGGAGCCTATGCGCGCAGACCAAGTCGAGATTTCCTGGAATGAAGCAAAATCGAGCTGGCAGGTTCGCATTGTAGCCGGCGAAGAGGCCATTCGCCGCCACAGCGACCTGCCCAAGAGCGTGGACGATGCCTCGCTACGCTCCGCAGCCGAGAAAATCGTCAAAGACGAAGGCTACGAGATGGACACTGCCGCAATCACCATCCGCCGTTAGGCTCTTCCACGAAGCCTGGCGGAACGCAACCCGCTACGAACATTTTCGCCTCCCAGCACGTGTACCCCGAACTTATCGCCCCACGCAGCTTGTGCTAAACTGAAATCACGGCGCGCCCGTAGCTCAGCTGGATAGAGCGTTTGGCTACGAACCAAAAGGTCGGAGGTTCGACTCCTCTCGGGCGCGCCACTTCTCTAGGTACTTAATCCTCGTAGGGGCGCCGCTTGCTGCGCCCTCTGACGACCTCGCCGTGCAATCACCGCCGCAATCTACCGCGGAAGAGTTGCGAGAAAGTCCTTGCCTTCACCGCGCGTCGAGAGTAAAAAGCGGCTCGTATGTCCACCGATCATGCGATTCCCGTGCACACGCTTAAGCTGCATACTTCCGCAGAAGAAGCCGCGACTGTGGTGCGTTGCACCGGCCGCCTGACCATCGAAACCTCAGAGATTTTGAAGACGGAAGTGCGTCCGCTGCTGGGGAATAGATGCCGCGTGATCCTCGATCTCACCGATCTGGCGCAAATGGACAGCACCGGGCTCGGCGCCCTGGTCGGCCTGTACATCTCGGCGAAACGCGCAGGCTGCGAACTGCAGTTGGTGAACCTGAGCCCGCGCATCCGCGAACTCCTCAGCATGACCAACATCGTCTCGCTGTTCGAAGCTTGCGGCCGCTACGGCTCGCGCATGCTCTGAGCCGCGTAGCGCCGGCAGCCTGCCGCCGTTTTTGACTTTCTGCACTTAAGCCGCGAGGCCTTCCATTCATCTCGGGGAACAGCGCGGGCGTTCTCGATGAGTCACAAGTCTCTGCAAGATTCACGCGCAAAGAAAAAGCCCCGGGTTTGGAGGGTGCAAACCCGGGGCTCTCGGGGGCCTGAGAGGGGCGTGGGCCGGTAAAATCGTCAGCGCTCGGTCAGTAGTTCCAACGGCGCGCCAGGAACACAACTCGAATAATCAGCTGATACGTGATGATCATGAGGCCGTCGCGCGCGTTCAGCATCGCCGTCTTCAGCGCGGCAGGCGCCGGCAGCGCGATGGCCATCGCTGTTGCATCGCTGCCGGAAACTTGATCTTGCGACACATAGTTCATGTTGGGCCTCGGTGTCTCGTATTGCGCCATCGGTGCTATTTACCTCAATCTTTTAGTGGACGACGTAAACCGGCGTATCCTGCTCGATCGCCACTACCATCGACTTGAATATATCCACGTCCCAGCTATCCGCGATTCGTAGTCTCACCACATCATTCGTCTCCGAGACCAACCGGCCGCGCAGTGGCACTCTCAAGTTCCCCGCCACCACTCTTAGGATCACCGGCTGCCCCATCCAGTTCGCGTATCCGCCTTCCATGTCGTGTCCCCTCTCTGGAGTTGCTTTTTCTTTCAACGAGGACAGTCTGCGGGCAGGCGTCGCCGCGGGCTATGGTACAGAGGACTAAAACTTTTAGGAGTAAAGTACTAGCCGCCCAAAATGCAGAAAACCCAGTATTTATTGGCTCTTTGCAGTATTTCGTACCGCTGGCGTCCCCGCCGGCCTCTTACGACCGCACCCGCCAGCCAAGGCGCCGATTAACCGCGGCTCTACCGCGTCAATTCAACGTGGTTCGTGCAACGCCAACGCCGGTCTCATTCGCGCGATAACGCTTACTCGCCGCTTCGCGTAGCCAGCAGCCACAGCCAGCGAAGTATCTGCTATTCTGAATCCAGCCAATCGAACGCGCGGTGGTTCCCGCCCGCGTTCGGGGCCCTAATTCACGATGCATCGGGAAATGACCTCAGAAAGGCTACGATGGGCCCGCTGAAGGACCTGCTAAATCAAATCTACAATGTAAAGCAACTCGTCCAATGGGGCGGAACGCTGATGGTCTGCGTGATTGTCTTCGTTGAGACCGGCCTATTCGTTGGTTTCTTTCTGCCCGGCGATTCCCTGCTCGTAACCGCTGGGATCATCGCCGCCGCGGGCGACTTGAATCTGTTCCTGCTGCTGTTCTTAGTTTCGCTCTGCGCCATCGCCGGCGATCAACTCGGTTACTGGATCGGCCGGCGCATGGGCCAGGGCCTCTACAATCGGCCCAATTCGCGCTTCTTCAAGCGTCAGCACCTCGAGCGCGCCCACGCCTTCTACCAACATCATGGCGGCAAGACCGTAATCCTCGCCCGCTTCGTTCCTATCATCCGCACGTTCTGCCCGCCGGTGGCCGGCGCCGCGGAAATGCCCTACGGTCGCTATCTGAGCTACGACGTCTTCGGCGGCTTCTTCTGGGTCTGCAGCATGATCCTGCTCGGCTACTTCCTCGGCCGCGCCGTTCCGCACATTGACCGGCAGATTCACTGGGTCATCGCGGTGATTGTGCTGCTCTCGCTGATTCCGGTGGCTCGCCAATTCTACCTGGCTCGCCGCGGCCGCAAGCGCAGCGCGTAGAGCCCTGAAATGCAAAACGGGGAACCTGGCAGTTCCCCGTTTCGCTATCTCTGAAGGCCGAGGCATCAATCGATGCCGTCGGTTTCGCACCGCAAAAGCGGTGTGCATTTTTCAGTTAGCAATCGGAGCCCGGTGGAGTCATTCTCCCTCCAAGCGAATCGTTGCTAATTCGACTTGTACGCCGAGCCGAGGCGAATTGCAAGACCCAAAATCTGCGGACTTAATTCAGCTCGAACGCCAGTTCTAACCGAAACAAGGGTTCAATTAAAATTTCCGTAAGTCATTGAAAACAATCGGCGAATTAATTTCTAACCGAAACACCCGCGAGAGGGGTCGATCTCGACTTTTCTCTGCTGTTGACCACGCGGACGCGGAAGGCTCGACGTCGGAACTCGAAAGCACGACTACCGTGAAAAACGCGCCGGAAAAAAGGCGTGATTTGTCTCGATTAGAGAAGTGCCGCGTCGTTTGTTTTCTAGGGGTTACGCGCGTTTCTAATCGTTTCGTGTCTCGATTAGAAAACAGAGGTTGGAGGCTCGATGTTGGGGGCTGGAAGAAGTAGGATCCCCCCTCGAAAATACGATTCGTGTTGGCTTCGGCGCCAAGCACTTGTTCTTGCTCCTCGCGTTCAAATTTTTCGGCGCGGATCCTTCGGCTTCGCTCAGGCCAAGCTTCTAGCGAGTTCGGGAGAGCCAGCCCCGCGCTTAGGGACTGCGAACCACCCGCTAGTTGATAACATTATAGTCATCTTAAGTCAATGGTACTTTAGTTCCAGAACTACATTTTTGAGGAGACGCAAACCCACGGCTACGCCGGGGGCGAGCTTTCGATAGAAGAATCGTGGTCCCGCGACGCGGGAAGGTTGGTGGAACGGTTTCGCCGAGAAGTGATTCACCGTAAGATTTCCAGAGTTCATTGTCCTCCAACTCTCTGGCAACCACGCGGTGCGAAAAACACCGCGAAGGCGAAGTGTTGCTTGACAACGCCTTCGTTCTTATCGAGGGGCACCCAAAACCTCAAACCTTCGGAAAGGGCTGCGCCACCCGCCCTGCTTGCGTCCACCGCCGGAGCAGCCGACTGCCAAAAAAAGCATGCAAACACGATCGAGGCGCCGCCCGCGAGGAATGGAAGCTCGGTCGCCCGAGCAAATGAGCTCATGTCCGGGTTTAGGCGAACGAACGCGAAATACATATGCGCGACGAAAAGCGCTGCCGCGGTGGCCGGATATGCCAACGGCGTTTGGCTCCTCCATACTGCACCGAAGAAAGCTCTGGTCAGGTAATAGCCGTGTAGAAATAGCACGACTGGAACCGCAAGCACCGATCCGCCGGCCCCATATAGAAACCCAATCTTGCTAGAGACCAAGGCCCCCAGTAAGCAGCCGAGGAGTAGGACCTCGGACGTGAGTTCGACCAACAACACCGTTGTGCGCTTTATTGCGGACATCCGTACGCCCTATCGCCGGCCACATCGCAGCCGTTAGTCTAGGCCGAATGGCCCACCTTGGCGCCAACCACGCGGTGAGAAGAACACCGCGCAGGATAACTGTTGCTTGACAACGCCTTCGTACTTATCGAGAGGCACCCGCCGCGAACCTTTGGAACAGGCGGCGCCACCCGCCCTTACTCCGCCACTAATCGAGCCAATCCTCAATCCCACCACGCTCTGCCTTTCGGTTCGCTCTGGAGCGCCGCGCTTTCGACTGCATCCGCAATGGCCTCGACCATCTGCTCTCCCCAACCCAAATCCACGTGCAGCGCGATCGCGTAACCTTCCTGCTCGGTAAATTTCTCCGGCACTTTGGCCGCCGCGTTTGTGCGGCCGATCGCGTCCGCCTCCACCTTCCCAAGAAAGTCCTTGTACTCCGCTAACCGTCGCAACATCTCGCGCCCGGCCGCGGAACGTAGCTGGATCGTGCCCATAAAGAACACATTCAACACCACGAACGCCGCAGTGATCAGCGCCGCTGGCGTTGAGTCGAAGATCGCGAGCGCGCAAATCCCTCCGGACGCGAGAAGCAACAGGCCAAATGGCCGCGTATCGGCTCCGTCCCACGGCCGGCGCGGCGCGGTGCTCCATGGCATTCGAGTGCCGATCTTCTCGAGTGCGCCGGGAAGCGTCCGCATCGCAACCGCGAGCGATCCCGCAATCAGCAACAGAATGTATGAGATCAGTTTCGCGGTTCCGCGCCCCTGTCCGGGGTGCATCCCGAGCATCAGCGCCATGAACACCGCAGTGCCAGATATCACCCACGCGGGCACAAACGGCACGATGCTATCCGAGGCATAACCGGTGTCCGCCATGGCCTGGCGAAACGCGTAGAGCGCGTCTTTCAGTTTCAACGACCCTTCGTCAAAGTCGAAGCAATCGTAGCCGGAGAATAAAACACGCCCGAGCGCGTCTTCTTCCGGATGCAGCTTCTCGTAGGGCGCGCCGGGCACTTCCGTCACCGAAACCAAATCCGTCGATTGCTCGATTGTAAGACATCCCTTCGCCGCCATGCTCACCAGCGCTGCCGCTACGGCGCGCGGCAATTTGCCGCGCTCCAGCAGCCACGCCGCGACCGCCGGCGAGCATTCCACAGGCGCCTGATATCGCGTCACCGCCACACGCGACGGCCCGCGGCGCAGCACCACCACGGCGAGCAATAGATAGTACACCAGCACGACAATCCACGCCGCCACGGCCAGTTCGTACCCAAACGCGTTGTCGCCGAAATTCATCGTCGTCGGGCGGGTGGACCACCCTTCCCTACCTCCGTATGTTCCCCGCTAGCGCTCGTCCGCGCTGCGAGGCATGATACCACTGCGTACGTTAACTGCGCGGTACCGGTTTTTCTCGGGTCGGGGTTTTCCCGGTGTTTAGGGTTTAGTGCACGTCGATCAGAACGAGGGGTACCCAAAACCAAAAACCTTCGGAGAACGCTGCGCCACTCGGCACCCACGGCAACCCTCCGGACGAGGCTCGGCTCGTTGCCGTTGGATTTTGCGGCACTGTTGGGTATTTGATCTACTGCCTGGCTTCTGCGCTTAAAAACGGAAGACGTCTGACTGCCTGAACGGCGATCCAACATCCGAATACTTCGAGAACGAGAAGAAGAACTGCAGTCACTTGAAACGGCAGCACCCAGGGCGTTGCGGCCATATGGAAAACGTTAAGCGGCCCCGGAGTCACAAAATGCTCCTCTCCGCCGATCACTAGCCCTACGGCAAGGGGCAGCAAAAGAAGAAGGCCGCCGAGGCGGGGAGAGTGAGTCCACAGGAGCACCAATGCAATCGCGGGGACCAAGTTTATCGCAGTCGTGGCGGCCAGCACCTGAAATTCGGTAAGTCCCGGAGTGATCTTCGCCACCAGGACCAGGTGCCAGAAGACGACCCCGGCATGAGCTAGAACAACGAACGTTGCGTATCGAGCGGTGCTGTTCATAAGGCCTCGGGCGCGTGGTCCAGCGTTTCTCTTTCTACGTAGTCCTCGTTTGAACTATTTAGCGCGCTTCGCGGCATGATAGCACCGCTGACGTTAACGGCGCGATATAGGGGCCTACGGGATATCGGTGTTTCGCGAAATGGGCTGGGCACGGCCCGCGGCTGAAGCCGATTTTTTGGGGCATGGGCTGTTTCAGCTGGACTGAAGTCCAGCTTTCCCCTGCTGAAGCAGGGGGCTCCCACCTACCCAAAGGCTTCGAAGGGCAGGTCCGCCTAATTGCTGTGTTGTCGAGGACCGCATGATGAGCTGGGTGATGTGCGGACGCGGGTGATTCGTTACTTCAGGAAGAGGGCTTCGCGGATTTGGTCGCGGCCTACGAAGGATTTTGAGGAGCGGAACTTGCCGAACAGATCTAGGATTTCGCGATTTTGGAAGACGCGGACGTGCGGGGCTAGCGGCGGCGTCGGGAGCACCTCTAGCGTTTGATTCTCAAGGATTCTGTAGCGGCAATAGCGTTCCGGCGTGCGGCTGTGGAATAGCGAGAGCACCAGGCCGCCCGGCCGCAAAATGTCGTGCAGCCGCGAGACTACGCGGGCTAGGAGCTCCGGCTCCATGTAATCGAACAGGTCCCAGGCCAGCACGCCGTGGAACGTCTCCGGCGGATATTGCAAAATGTCCTCTAGAAATCGGGCCGCCAGCGCGTCGGGCGAGGGAAATTCTCCGTCTTTGCTCAGCAGGACCTTGCGCCGGTGATCTTCCTCGACGTTCATGAACTCGCGCCAGGAACGCAGGAAATCCTCGGTGGTGACGCGGAAGCCCTTCTCAATGAAGAAATTGAGCGTATTCTGCGAGACCTGGCCGAGATCCAGCAGCTTTCCCTTCCCTGCATCGCTCAGCAGCCACAAAAATTCCTTCAATCCATTGGAAACGCGGGTGGGAATTGGAGCAGGCGCAGCCGCAGTTTTGGGGCCGGGGGCTGCCGCAGCAGCGGGCATGGCGGAGCGCGTCTTAAGTTGCCAGTTCATACCCCAGGTCAGCACCATCGGTTTCTCCGTCCCCCGAGTCCAAGGAATACTCAACGTCAGGCGCGGCATCGGCTCGACGACGCTCACGCTTCCCAAGACTCAACTATCGGAAAAACCGGTAAAAAGTTCAGCCGCGAACCGGGACTGGGCTGGGGGCCAGGTCCTATGAAGGGGCGTACCCAAGCTCGCACCTGGAATATAGTACAGGCTGGGGACAGTGTAAACGCAAAGGTGGGCTTTCGGAGCCAAACAGGTACTCTTTGCGAAATATGGGCGAAGATGAGACGAAACCTATTCCCGGGGCGATGAACGAGGACGAAGCCGGCTCTGTGCGCCGAACCTCCCACATGGCCACTACGTATCCGACCAATTCATGCAAAAACAGCTTCAGGCCCAGGCGGCTCTGCCACCAGGTGTCCGGATTGTAGTCTGCATCGGGCGCCGCAATTACGCGCACGCCGATATCCGCTGGGAACATGCGGCCGCAGATGAAGGAAGTCCGCCGGGTGTGATAGTTGGAGGTGACGATCAGCAGCTTGTGCCACTGCTTCTCTGAGGCGAGACGGCGGATTACGTCGATTTCGTCGCGCGTGTTTTCGGCACGATGCGTCACCTTCACGATGGCATCTACCGGCACGCCGCGATCCTTTAGATCGTGCTCGGTCAAATCTGCGATGCTGGCATAGGGGCGCAGGAATCGCCCGCTGGCCACGATTCGCGGCGCCCAGCCGGCCTTGAGCAAATCCGCGGCGCGCGCGGCGCGATCGCCGTTGTAGTTGTCGTCGCCGAGCACGACGATCGCGTCCGAGCGCACCGGATCTTCGTCCACGATCCAGATTCGCCCGCAGATACGAAGGAGCGGATGCCGCGCCACGTAAATTAGCCCAATGACGATGACCAGAAAGATGAGAAAGATGCCCTTGCTGATAATTCCGCCGCGCTGCGAGCTGATTGTCTGCTTCCGACGCGGCAACTGAAGCTTCATGGACCTGGATCGATCTTTCGCAACCGCTCCGCGGCATCCTCCGGCGTGCGGCCGTTGAAATAGACTTCCTTGATGCTGTAGGACTTGCTGCGCGATTCGACGATGGGCAGGATTTCAAAATGCCAATGATAATCGCCGGCAATGGTCTTCCAGTATTCGCTCAATTCGCCTTTGGTCTGCAGAGTGTTCGGAGAGGTATGGACGACCATGTGATAGCCCTCGCAGACTTGCACCAGGCGACGCAGCGTCCGCCCCAGCAGTGTCGCAAGGTTGCGGCGGTTCTCAGAAGCCACCAGCGATTCGAACTGGTGACTGTGCGTCCGCGGCTGAATCCACACCTCGAACGGAACGCGAGACGCGTACGGACAATAAGCGGCGTAATCTCCGACGCTGTCCACCAGGCGCACTTTCTGCTTTTCTTCCTGCCTCAGGATGTCGCAGAAAACGCAGCGCTCCTTCTGCCGGAACCATTCCCGCGCTGCGCGCAGCTCATAAAGAATGCGCCGCGGCACAAAAGTGGTGGCCGTCAACTGCGAATTCGAATGAGCCCATTCCGCTCCGGCCAGGGCTCCTTTGTTTTTGAATACGGTTACGTATTTGAAGCGCGGGTCGCGCTTCAGGTCGGCGATGCGCACCGCGTAGGCATCGAGAACGGCGTGAATTTCATCGTCGCTCATCTCGCTGAGCGTGCGATTGTGTTCCGGCGATTCGATGATGATTTCGTGCGCGCCCACCGCTGCCATGCGGTCGTAAATTCCTTCCGCCAAGCGGCCCGCGTCCCCTTCAATGTGGTACAGCGGCCGCGGGTGCGGAATCACGCACACTTGCCACTTCTGCGCATCCGGAAAATAGAGCAGCGCCTTGGTGCGCGAGAGATTCGCCGGACAGAGCGGGCAGGGATCGTCCGGCACGCGGGCTTGATCCGACGGCCCGACCACCACCCAGCTCTTCGTGATGGGATCTTTACGCAGTTCCATGAAATCAGCGCCGCCCCACCGAGGAATTTATTTTGAAATTTGAAATGCTCACGACGCCATCCAGTCACACGTTGGCGGGTGATATTCCCGAAGAGCCCGGCAATTTTTTTGGATTCGCGCGCAGGAGATCATTTACCGCGTGTAATGCGCCGGCGTCGGCCCGACTTCCAGGCGATGGCGATCCCAGATGGCGCCTTCGCGGCTGTAGGACGCCATTTCGAAATCCTGGGTCAGCTCGAGGCAATCGGTCGGGCAGGCGTCTTCGCAGAGGCCGCAGAACATGCAACGCGAAGTATCGTAAGTGAAATGGGTCAGGACTTTGCGGCGCGTGGCGTCGTCGCGCTGCCATCCGACAACGATCAAATTTTCCGGGCAGGCCAGGGCGCACAGATTGCACGAAATGCAGAGCGATTCGCCGGTTTCGGGATTGATATTCAGGCGCGGGGCGCCACGGTAACGCTCGGCTACCATCGGCCGTTCGAGCGGATACTGCTCGGTATAGATGTTCTTTGGGGCCTGATAGCGGAAGGTGACCCACATGCCTTTGAGCAGGTCGACCAAAAAAATGCGCCGCAGCAAATCCTTCATCGTGAACGTAGTGTGCCGTCCCGAAACCATGTTGTCAAGGCGACAGGGTTCGTGGCGCCGGAACTCGGTGATAATCTGGGCTGCCATGAATGAGGCTTGTGCGGAAGACTTGGCGTGGATGCGAATCGCGCTCGAAGAGGCGCGCGAAGCTGCGGCCAGCGGAGAAGTTCCCGTTGGGGCGGTGATTATTGCTGACGGCCGGCTGATTGCGCGCGCGGGAAACCGGACCATTCGCGATTGCGATCCTACGGCGCATGCTGAAATCGTGGCTTTGCGTGCGGCGGCTAAATTCATTGGGAACTATCGGCTGACTGGCGCCACTCTGTACGTGACCATCGAGCCTTGCGCTATGTGCGCTGGGGCCATCATCCAAGCGCGGATTCCGCGTGTGGTTTATGGGGCCGACGATCCCAAAGGCGGGGCCGTGCGGACGTGCTTCCAGCTCCTGGATAATCCGCTGCTAAACCACAAAGTGGATTTCATTTCAGGAGTGCTGGCAGAGGAATCTGTGGCCCTGCTACAGAGTTTCTTTGCGGCAAGGCGTCCGTAGCGCCGGCTGCCAGCCGGCGTTTTTGTGCGGTGCCGCCGTGACAAAAATTACTAGCTTGGTGGCGTCCTCAGGAAATCTCAATCGCTCGTCCGCCGTCAAATAGCGACAGTGAAAGGTACGGGTCGCGCGGCGGGCGCAGTCCGCCTAGGCGGACGCCCCTACGATGGAAAATGCAACGGCGTGGGACGAAAGTCGGGGCCCGACGATGCGAGCAATAACGCTTCGTGCGTCTGGGCGAGGCCGCGTGCGAATTGGCTTCGCAATTGAGATGCGCTCGAGTCGTTTAGCCTAAACTCTTTCTCGCTTCTTCAACCATGACTTCCGCGGCGGGCAAATCGGCCGGGTTTTTGCCTCGATGCAGCCAGAGGATCTTTCCGCCGCGGGCTACTACTGCGGCGCCCGGCAGTAGCAGGATATCGCAATGATTTTTTAGCGTTCCCTTTACGCTGACGGCGAATCCTGCTTCGCGATTCTCCTTCCTTCGCTTCTTCAATTCCGGCGACGGAAAAAGCAGAGAGCCCCAACTGGTGCGGTCCAGGCCGAACTTCCGGTAACTTTCCTTATTCGGATCAGGGATGCACTGCGCCGCCATTCCATACTGGCCGCAAAATTCGGCCGCCTCATCTGCATCGCCCTGCACTACACAGGCCAGGTTGACTCCCAACTTCCCCAACTCTGGCATTTGCTCACGCAACTGCGCGAGTGCTTCCATATAGAATGGTCAGCCAAAATGACGTAGCCAGACGACGAGCGCGGGCCCATCGGCCCAGGCCTCCGCCAAATGGCGCTCCTGGCCTTCACGCGTGCAATAAATCAAATCCGGTGCTCGGTCGCCTACCGCCAACGCCGCACTCGTCGCAGAACTCATCGCCGTTCCTCCATCTTTGTGGGACGAGTGTATCTCACAGATTGCCACAAAGTAGAGAGCGCGCGACCCCATCCTTCCGGACCTCGGCAATCGTCCCTCGCTCTCAACAGTTGAGGCCCATCTCTGCCTCTGTTAATCTAGGTTTCTCGCCGCGGAGAGGTGTCTGAGCGGTTGAAAGAGCTCGCCTCGAAAGCGAGTGTCCTGGCAAAACCGGGACCGTGGGTTCAAATCCCACCCTCTCCGCCATTTTTGACAATCGCTGGATCGCCTTTGCGCGAGTCAATGCCGGCCGTGCGACAAAATACTTTTCCCTCTCGGCTCGCGCCGCACAGCCAAACGACAGAAGAGGAAGGCTTGATCTGCGCGTGTGTGCACTTAACGCCAGAGCGGCAATGTTCGTGTTAGACTCTCGCCGAGCGTTGGTTGCCGGCGGCGTGCCAGATTCCCGCTCGGAGCTTAATGTACTCCCTCCGGCTGTCCGATGATTTAGGTACGAGTTCAAATTGGCGAATGTAAGCGAAGACGAGACGGATCATCCGAAGCGGCGTCACTTCGTCGAAATGTTTCTCGGGACGGGGATCGTGGCTTCTCTTGCGTCATTCCTGTATCCCGTGCTGCGCTATCTGATTCCTCCTCCTTCCGCTGAGCTCTCAAGCGACACCGTGCTGGCTGGTAAAACCGGCGAGCTAAAACCGAACACGGGAAAAATTTTCCGCTTCGGCAGCCGTCCGGCGCTGCTCATCATGACCTCCGATGGAAAATATCACGCGATGGCGGGCGTGTGCACGCACCTGGGCTGCACGGTGCAATACCGCGGCGATCTTCACAACGTCTGGTGCGCCTGTCACAACGGCATGTACGACCTCAACGGGCGCAATCTGAGCGGCCCGCCGCCGCGGCCCCTCGAGGATTACGATGTTTTCGTCAAGGGCGATGAGATTTACGTGCAGCGCCGGCGGAATTCGTAGATGAGCGCGCTGGCGAAAACGTACGCTTGGCTTGACGATCACTTCGGCGTCAACGAAATCGTCGCCTTCCTGCGTCATAAGACGGTCCCGATTCACCGCTTTTCGTATTTCTATTTCCTGGGTGGCATGACGCTGTTTCTCTTCATCATCCAGGTGATTACCGGCATCCTGCTGCTGCTGTACTACCGGCCGACGCCGGCCGACGCTTTCGAAAGCGTGCAATACATCATGACGCAGGTGCGCTTCGGCTGGCTGATCCGCTCGATTCATTCCTGGAGCGCGAACCTGATGATCCTGACGGCGTTCGCGCATATGTTCAGCGTGTTTTTCCTGAAGTCGTATCGCAAACCGCGGGAGCTGACCTGGCTGAGCGGCATGGCGCTGCTGGTGATCGTTCTCGGGTTCGGATTCAGCGGTTACCTCCTGCCGTGGAATACGCTTTCGTTCTTTGCCACGAAAGTGGGCACCGACATTCCCGGACAAATTCCGATCGTGGGCAAGTGGATGCTCACGCTGCTGCGCGGCGGCGAGGACGTGACGGCGGCGACGTTGACGCGCTTCTTCGGCTTTCACGTGGCGCTGCTGCCTGGACTGGCGACGATCTTCGTCGGCTTGCACCTGCTGCTGGTGCAACGATTCGGCATGAGCGTACCGCCATCGCTCGAGACCGAGTGGAACGCCAAGCCTCCAAACAAACGCGAGATGCATTTCCTGCCGAACTTTCTGTTGCGCGAGCTGATGGCCTGGTATCTCGCGCTGGCGATTCTGGGAGCGCTCGCCGCTTTCAAGCCCTGGGAGCTCGGCGTCAAGGCAGATCCTTTCGCTTCGGCTCCGGCTGGAATTCGGCCCGAGTGGTATTTCATGTTCATGTTCGAGACGCTGAAGTTGCTCCCGGCAAAGATCGGGCCGATCCCTGGTGACTTGCTCGGCGTAGTGGGATTCGGATTGGCTGCGGCGCTGTGGACGCTGCTGCCGTTTTTCGATCGCGGCGGAAACGGGCGGACTTCGCGGTGGGTTGCCGGCGCGGGAGTATTTGCGCTGGCGTATATCGTCGCGCTGACGGCGTATGGATACATGGCCAAGTAACGGAGCAGGGTTGGGCGCCGCTGATGGAGGAAGTGCCATCATCTCGAGGACTCAAGAGCGAGTGATTAAGCTGGGTGAAGCGCGCGCGTTGCTTTGCGGTCCGTTGATTCGCGCCGCTTCCCTGCTTGTTCTCGGCGTTGCCGCTACGCTGGCGTCATCCGTGCCGTTGCACGCGCAGACGAAGAACAGTTGCCTCGACTGCCATTCGAAGCAGACGGGCGAGTTCCACATGGACAGCGAAGAATTTGTCGCCAGCATTCACGCTCAAAAGGGGCTGAGCTGCGTGAGTTGCCATGGCGGCGATTCCTCGACGGACGAAATGTCCAGCGCGATGAGTCCAGCCGCTGGATTTCGCGGCCACATCGAGCGCAAGGAAATTCCCGCGCTCTGCGCCAAATGTCACTCCGACGCCGCTTACATGCGCAACTACAACCCGTCGGTGCGCACGGACCAATTCAGCCAATATCAGACCAGCGTGCACGGCAAGCTGTTCGCGAAAGGAGATACGAAAACGGCGGTGTGCGTCGATTGTCACGGCGTCCACGATATTCAGCCGCCCGAAGATCAGCGCTCGAGAGTTCATCCACTTAACGTGGCGCAAACTTGCGGCCGGTGCCACGCGGACGCCGGCTACATGAAACCGTATGGCATCAACACCGACCAGTTCGGCGATTATTCTGCGAGCGCGCATCACGAGGCGCTGGCGGTTCGCGGCGATCTGAGCGCGCCGACGTGCTCCACTTGCCACGGAAGCCACGGGGCCTCGCCGCCCGGCGTTGAATCGGTGGCGCGAGTTTGCTCGACGTGCCATGTCTTCCAGGCGCAATTGTTCGATACCGGGCCGCACAAAGAGGCCTTCGGATCGATGGGGCTTCCGGGCTGCATCACGTGCCATTCGAATCATCGCATCGTGCATCCGACCGACGCGATGATCGGGACGAGCCAGGGCGCCGTTTGTTTGAACTGCCACACGGAAGGCGATGCGGGCTTCGTGACGGCGGGAGCGCTGCACGACGATTTGGTGCAGCTCGATGCCGCGATTGCGCGCTCGGATGAACTGCTGGGACGGGCGGAGCGCGCTGGAGTGGAAGTCGGCGAGGCGCAACTCGCGCAGGCCGAAGCGCGGAACAATCTATTGAAGGCGCGCGTCGGGATTCATGCGGTGCGTCGCGAGGCGGTGCAGAGCGATATCGACGCGGGGCTCAAGGTATCGGCAGCGGGGTTGCAAGCGGGGCAAAACGCCATGGGCGAAGTGCAGTACCGGCGGAAGGGGCTGCTCGTCTCCGTGGTCATCACCATTTTTGTTCTCATCGGTCTTTATTTGATGATTCGCAAGACCGAATCGAATGATGGAAGATAGTCGAGGAGGCAATTCATGAAGCATTTGATTGCTGTAGCTTTGCTGTTAGTCGTCGTTTCCCTTCCCGCTTTCGCCGCGGGTGAAGGAAGCGCGCAGGACGGAAAAGAAACATTCCGGCAGCGTTGCGCGATCTGCCATGGCGCGGACGGCTCAGGCAATGGGCCGATGGCCAAGACGGCCAAGCTGACGATTCCCGACCTGGGCTCGAAGGAAGTGCAGGCGCTGAGCGATGCGGATCTGAAGAAAGTTGTCACCGACGGCAAGGACAAGATGAAGCCGGTCAAAGGGCTTTCGGACAAGGACCTTGCGAATGTGGTTGCCTTCATTCGAAGTCTCGCGAAGAAGTAGCGCGGGATTTTCGCGAATACGTCAGTTCTTCGTCTGGGATGCTGCGGCAGCAGTGCCGGAGGCTGGCGACGCGTTCGTGCTTGCCGGCGGAGTCGCCGTTGGGGCGGCTAGCTTTGGATCGGGGGCGCGCTTTAGCGTTTTGTTGATTGCTTCTTCTAGTTCACCGCGGGTCATGTCTCCGAAGCCGGATTGGCGGAAACGGATTACGCCGTCCTTGTCGAGCAGGACGTAGGTCGGGAAAGAATCGACCTCGAAGGCCTTCAGGACGCTTCCAGAGAGATCGATGTATTCGGACCAGTCCATGTGCTGGGCTTCGATGAAGGTGCGCCAGACCTCTTCGTCGTTGTCGGAGCTGACGCCGACGATTTGAAGTCCGCGGTCGGCGTAGTGTTTGTTGATATCGCGGATGGTGGGGATGGACTGGCGGCAGGGCGGGCACCAGGTGCCCCAGAAATCGAAGAGGACGACTTTGCCGCGAAGAGCGGCGTTCGAAAGCTTTTGATTCTCGCGCGTAGTGAAGGAGAAATCAGGGGCGAATGGCTCGCGCGCGCGGATGGGAGCGGCAATCATGTCGCGGGCATCGGCGATCGAGCGATCATCCGCGCCCGGCATGGCCAGGAATTTTTGCAGCTCGGCGATTCCTTCGGGGTCACGCTCCTGCTTCAGCAGCACTTTTCCAAGATCGAATTGAGACAGCGGCTGCGTGGGATCGAGGGCCAGCGCGTCGCGAATGTCCTGCTCGGCTTCTCTTAGTTTCTTGTCGGTGGGCTTGCCGGACATTTGCGCGAGCAGGGTGGCGTGGGTGAGGTGCGCTTGAATCGCCGTCATCTTGTCGTCGCCCGCCACTCTCGCGGCATGCTTGGCCGCGTCGAGGGCCGCGGAGAAATCGCCCAGCTTGCGCTCGACGGCAACGATCCTTAAATAGCAGGCCGCGGAATTGTGGTGCGCCAGCTTGTCGGCTTTGTGATAGGCATCGAGCGCGAGTTCGTATTTTCGATGTGTGAAATAGAGATTTCCCTGAGCCATGGCTTGAGAGAAGGGATCGGACGGCGTCTGCGCAAAGAGCGGAGCAGCGAGGATCGCGGCGAGAACAAAAGCGAGAGCTGGGCGATGCATAGTTCACCTTCGGGCTGAATTGGGCTGGATGCCGGTGCGGGAATCATACCATTCCGCCAGCTCACATGGAAGTTATCGGCGCGCTGGCAGCGTCGGCGCCAGGGGCGCTGTCGAGGATTTGCCGGAGAGTGCGGCGCTGGAGGTAGACGAAGACAAAGGCTTCGGCGGCCAGCACAACCATGGCGACGAACCACGGATATGGATCGCCGGTCCACAGGTTGAAATCCATGCGGAGGACGGCCGAGGGAAACAGGACGGACGTGTAAGCGAGTCGCACCGGCTGCGAATACGCGCCGGTCGCGTAAAAGAGAGCCATGGAGCAGCCGTAGTATGCAATGAGGTAGAGCGCGCCAGAAAGCAACGGGCGGCGGGAGCGGCGCAAACTAGCCCATTGGAGAAACACAAGATCACGCACGAGCCATAGGGCAAAGAAAGCGATTTGGAAAGTCGCCATACCGGCGCTCCAGCCCTTCGTGGGATTGAGCCGAAGTCGAATCATATAGATCAGCGCTGCGCCAATCAGAAATGTGCCCACGACTACGTAAGGCGCGGGCCAGAGGGCGGCCCACCAACTCGCGGCGCGCGCGCCAAATTCGCGAAGCCGCCGCCGACACCGGTCTCGATTGCGAAGCAGCGTCAGTCCAAGGATTAGAAAGAGCCAGAAACTGATTGCTAAGAATGTAGCTTCGGCTTCTCCCGGGTTTCGAGGAACGGTGACCGAATTTGTTGTAATCGAGTAAAACGTCTCTGTCCACTCGAAGAAGCCCAACATGAGGACATGCACATAGAGAATGACGCCTAGCGTCTGAAGCGGCGAATAGATCTCATAGTCCGAGGGATCGCGCTTCATGTTGCGAGTGACCGCCAAGAGGAACCACGCTGTGATCGTGATGTAGAGGGCAATGAGGACAACGCCATGGGGGATGGTCAATCCAAAGAAGGTGTCCGGGTTGTGGCTTCCACCAGATGGTGAGAGCAACTCGCTTGCCCAAAATGGACTGGTGCGGCCCAGCAACCACCCCGGTCCCGTGCGCAACCACGTACCGGAAGTCATGTAGATGACAACAAGAAACAAGATCACCGCGCCAGCCGAGCTGCCGCGCGGCAGAAAAAGAGAGACGAAAAGTGCGAAGGCGTAGTACGCAACCACTCCGAGCAGCAGCAGACCATAGGCCGCGAGAAGCCAAGCCGGATCCGTGCCGCCGAGGAATGCTCCGACCAGAGCGATGGGCATGGTGCAAAGCACCAAGAAGTACATCATCGACGGGGGACCGAATAATTTCCCTAGAGCAAGTTCAAGCGGAGTCAGCCGCGTGACCCGCTGGTAGTCGAATGTGTTCAGCTCCTTCTCGCGATGAACGGACTGGAGGCAATAGATCCCGCCGGCAATCAGAAGAACAACGACTTGAACCCAGAAAATCCATGCGAGCAGTTCTTGGCCGCCCACGCGGGACGACTTAGCCCACGGGGCATAGAAGAAGTAAGCGACTGCTGTGAAGGAGATGGCGGCGCAGATTACTAGGGCTGCGATTATTCGCTTGGGGCGCAATTGGATGCGGGCGTTGCGTAGGATTTCGGCGGTGAACGGTGGGGCGCTCACATCACTTCTCCTGAGGAGAGGCGGGAATAGAGCTGCTCTAGAGATTCGGTTAGCTCTTCGAGGCCGCAGATAGGGGCGCCGGCGTTGACTGCAGCGCGGAGTAACTCGGCTAGTTCGGCGTCGGTGGCATCGAAGGCGAATTGGGCGGCGGTGGCTTCGATTTTAATTTCGATGACACCAGGGCGCTGGGCTAGCCATTGTTCGAGGGCGAAACCCGGTGTGGCCAGGCGCAGACGGAAGCGGCGGTGCGTTTTGCCTTCGCGCATCACCTCGGCCAGCGGGCCTACGCGGAGGATGTGGCCCTTCTCCATTACGGCTACCGAGGTGCAGATTTCTTCGAGGTCGGAGAGAATGTGCGAGGTGATGAAAATTGTTTTTCCGGCTTGATGCATTTCGCGGAGCAGGTCTTTCAACTCGACGCGAGCTTTGGGATCTAGGCCTGAGGCAGGCTCATCGAGGACGAGGAGCGGCGGATCGTGAATGATGGCGCGGCCGATGCCGAGACGCTGCTTCATGCCGCGGGAGAGGCCGGCGATTAACGAATCACGCTTGATGTCGAGGCCCATGCGATGGATCACTTCGGTGATGCGTCGCGGGATCGCGGCGGCGTCCATTTTGTAGGCGCGGGCGAAATAGTCGAGATATTCCCAGACTTTCAGGTCGTCGTAGAGGGAGAAAAAATCGCCGAGATAGCCGATGTAGCGCTGGGCTTCTTCGGGCTGCTTTTCGACGTCGATGCCGTTGACGGTGACGCGGCCTGCGGTGGGTACCGAGAGGCCGCAGATCATTTTGAGAGTGGTGGTTTTGCCGGCACCGTTGGCGCCTATCAGGCCGAAGACTTCGCCCTGGGCGATTTTGAGAGTGAGGCGATCGGCGGCGACTATGGGGGCGTCGGAGCCGGAGGTGGATTCGTACTCCTTAGTCAGATTGTCGAGTTGAATCATGGGTGGGTGCCGGGATTGTCGTATCGCCGCGCGCGGGTGTCAAATGGGATTGTGGGTGCGGGAGAAATGAGTTGAGTGGCCGACGCACGATCTCGCTGGCGGCGTGATTGAAGACCGGGCGGCGCCTCTCCAGTCCAGAGGGTAAAGAATCGGCGCGAGTAGGGGAGGAACGATTTTCGCCGTAAAACGAGGAAAGAAAATGGCGTGTTTTGTCTCGATTAGAACTGGTCTCGGTTGTTTGTTTTCAATCATTTACGTCGGTTTCTAATAAATTCGTGTCTCGATTAGAAATCCCCCTTGGCCAAGCGACTGGAACGGCCCTTTTTCGACTTTTGCATGCCCCTACTTTCGAATGACTGTGATAGCTCCGAAGCAAGATTGCTTCGGGTGCGGCGGCGAGTGGACTCAAACCAGGTCGCCCGGGACACGAGATCCGGGACGGCGGGTATGCCGAACCACACATAGTAATTCTATCGTAATTTCCAATCGTGTCAAGAAAAATAGATTGGGTTCACGCGACGATTCTTGGATGTGCGGAAGCTGCTTTGGGGAGCCGGCACTAAAGCGCATCGTTATTTAGGAGGCTCTTTCTCGGAGCGCTAAAGCGCTCCTTCCCCCGCATGAATGCGGGGGCTGGCACCTGGAAAGGCTGGGCCCTAGGAATTTCGGGCGAATTCGGACTGCGGTGCTGCTGCGATTTAGGGCTCGTGGGTGTGATAGTCTGCAGTACGTCCTAAGGATCTTCTGCGATAGCGAGGGGCCCGCTCATGCCTGAAGAAATCGATCGCCAGGCGCTTATTGATGAAGAGCACCTTAAGCTGCTGTCGTTGGGGTACCTGATCACCGCGGCGATGACGGCGTTTTTTGCGCTCTTCGCTTTGATATACGTGGCGTTCGGCGTCAGTGTGGTCTCGATCATCGCTCGCAAATCTGTGGTGGCGGACAATCCGGGCCAAGCGCTTCCTGCGGCGATCGGCTGGATTATCGCCGGAGTTGGGCTGGGGATTTTTCTTTTTGTGGCGGCGTTCGCGGCGGCAAAGCTTCGGGTGGCCTTCTGCATCAAGAAGCGAAAGTCGCGGACCTTTTGCATGGTGATCGCCGCGATCTGCTGCCTCGGGGTGCCCTATGGCACCATTCTCGGTGTCCTGACGTTCATGGTCCTAGGAAGAGCTTCGGTGGTGAGGATGTTCCAGGCCAGTCAGGAGTCCGGCGTAGCGCCTTGATTTGGAATCCGCGCAGCGTGTCTTTCCGGTTGAATCCTTCCGAAAGTCTAGAAAATTAGCCTGGCGACTGCGTGCAAAGCGAAAAAGCGCGGGTGTGGCGATACCCTGCGGGGTTTCGTTCGTCAAAAGAGGAAGCGGAGCGAGGCGAGACTACCCGGAACGGGCGCAGCAAGCCGCGCCCCTACGAGGAGTCATTACGAAGAGGTTGGTGGAAGGGCGTTGAGAGAATTTCAGATTTGAAATTTCAGATTTGAAAGGAAGACCGGAAGAATCCTTTCTGATCGTAACAGTTCTTCCGCGAACGCTTTGGAGCGCTGATTGTGCGGGGTGGTAGCCGGAGGGCGCGTCGATTGCTTGGCAACCGCAAGGCGATTGACCGGCGCCCCTACGAAGAGTCATTACGATGAGGTTGGTGGAAGTTCGTTGAGAGAATTGCAAATTGAAAATTTCAGATAGCTCTGTTGACATCATCTCCAAGAACGAGGCCGACGGAAGGCGGACACAGTCCGATTGGATTGCGCCCAGGCAAATGGCCAACGTCGTCGCGTGGATTACGCCTGCGGGCGGAGCAAGCCCCGCCCCTACGAAAGAAAAATCAAATACCGCGAAGGAAACCAACAGAGGCATTTCAAATTTGGGAGGAAGAATAAGAGAATTCCAGAACGTCGAGAGCGATTTTCAGCGAAGGTTGTGATTGCGGGCCGATGATGGGGGGAGGCGATACATGAAAGGATTTCTGATTGTTGCGGTGCTGATTGGAACGAGCGGCGTCGCTTTTGCGCAGGCGGAGAAGCCTAAGGCGGCTTACGATTTTTCTTTGCCGCGCGAGGAGCGGATTCGATTAGCGGAGAGTGCGGCGCCGGTGGAGATTTCGGGGAAGGCTACCGTTTATGTTTTGGAGAAGAGCGGGTATGTGAAGGTGCGCGACGGGTCGAACGGGTTTTCTTGCTTTGTGGACCGCCAGTCGCTTTTGAATCTGGAGCCGACCTGCTTTGACGCGGAGGGTAGCGCGACGACATTGCCTGCGCGGATCTTTGTCGAGGAGGAACGAGCTAAGGGCAAGAGCGAAGAGCAGATTCATACGGAGATCGACGAGGGTTACAAGAGCGGGAAATTTCTTGCGCCGCGGAAGCCGGGGATTGTGTACATGATGTCGTCGGCCGGGTTTCTTTACGTCGCGGAGAAAAATCAGCTTGTGCCGCTGCCGCCGCACCTCATGTTTTATGCGCCTTATGCTACCGAAAAAGACATCGGCTCGCCTCCACCTACCGCAGAGATGCCGCATTTGATCCGGGCCGGGCAGCCGGATGCATACATCATCGTAATTCCCGGCGAACATCGGGCGCATTAGCTTGCTGTGCGTCAAAAACCTCGATATCCCTGGTGGAACTTTTCCGGCCTGACGGGAGGCTGCGGCTCACCTTTGGGATTCTCGCTAGCTTCTTCCCGCGGTGGTGTGCGGACTACGGCGAACCGGCGGCACGGTTAGACACAGCCACAGGCAGGAGTGCGTGTGCCACTGGAAATGCCACGTGCGCGGGGGCGATCGGGGAGAGCAGAAAATTTGCTTGACATATTCCTGTATGGGAATGTAATGTGCGGGCATGGCACGAGCCGCTACGACCTCGGATGCGTTCAACGCGATAGCTGAACCGAGGCGGCGCGAGATATTGAGTTATCTGGCGCTGCGCGAGCGGGCGGTTGGGGAGATTGTGGCAACTCTTCGGCTGGAGCAGCCCTCTGTATCCAAGCACCTGCGCGTTTTGCGAAACGTGGGATTGGTGTACGTGCGGCGCGTTGGGCGGCAGAAACTGTATCGCACCAACTCGGAGGCGATCCGGCCTGTGCACGAGTGGACGGGGACATTTGAGCGCCTCTGGGGGCAGCAGTTGAATCGCATCAAGGAACGGGCTGAGGCGAGGATGAATCGAGGCCGTCCGGACTTGAAATCCAAGGAGGAAGCATGATTCCGACACCAAAGAGCATCGAGGATTTGACGCTGACGATCACGCAGGAAATTCGCGTCCGCGCGCCGATCGAGGTAACGTTCGCTGCCCTGCTCGAACAGATC
The DNA here is from genome assembly GCA_963841235.1 of uncultured Acidobacteriota bacterium. GTDB lineage: Bacteria > Acidobacteriota > Terriglobia > Acidiferrales > UBA7541 > Palsa-147. The sequence goes on from CAWJBU010000016.1 coordinate 80,997, forward strand.
GGCCCCAAGAACGAACGAGGTGACGGCAGTCCCATGCCGATGAAAATAGAAGCGTGGCCCGGCGGCCGATGGTATCGCGACCTGGGCGACAACAACGGTCATCTCTGGGGTCACGTCCAAGCCATCAAGAAGCCGACGCTGCTGGAATTCACGGGGCCGTTGTTTGCGTCTTATCCATTCGTCTCGAACGTGCAGTACCGGTTGAGCGAGGAAGAGGGCGGAACTTTGATTTCGTTCCGGCACACGGCGCTGGGATTTATTGAGGCTGATCATCGAGAAGGCGTGCGGCAAGGTTGGGCGTCGATGAACGAGCGCGTGCGGAAATTCGCGGAGGTTTCGGGGTCGCGAAAAGCAGCGGGGTAGGCGTCGCGAAGATTGTTGTTCGCGATGAGCGGGAGGAGCGTATGTGTCCAGCGTGCTTGGGTACCGCGGTGGCGATTGCCGGAGGGGCGACTTCGAGCGGTGGGTTGGCGGCGCTGGCGATCAAAAAGTTCTGCGCGAAAAATCTCGGCCGCAAAATTCGGATGCAATTTAAATTCAAGGAGAGTCGCGATGGCCAGCAACAAGATCGCACTGCAGCAGCATAAAGTGGTATCGCACGATGAATGGATTGCGGCGCGCAAGGAGTTTTTGGCGAAGGAAAAGGAATTCTCGCGGCTGCGCGACGAATTGAGCCGGAAACGCCGCGAGCTGCCGTGGGAAAAGGTGGAGAAGCAGTATGTTTTTGAGGGATCGCGCGGCAAAGAGACGCTTGCGGATCTCTTCGGTGGACGCGGCCAGTTGGTGGTGTACCACTTCATGCTTGGGCCGGGTTGGAAAGAGGGTTGCCCGAGTTGTTCCTACTTGGCCGATCACTTCGAAGGTCCGGCGGTGCATCTGGCGCAACGCGACGTGACGCTCGCGGTAGTTTCGCGCGCGCCGCTGGCGGAGATTGAAGCGTTCAAGAAGCGCATGGGGTGGAAATTCAAGTGGGTGTCCTCGTTCGGCAGCGATTTCAATCCGGACTATCAAGTGTCATTTGCGAAGAATGAAGATGGAAAGTCCAAGGTGTATTACAACTACGAGTTGACGGATTTCCCCAGCGAGGAGCGGCCCGGAGCCAGCGTATTTTACAAGGATGCGAGCGGAAACATCTTCCACACTTACTCGACCTACGCGCGCGGGCTGGACATCTTGCTCGGAACTTACAATTTCCTGGACATGGTGCCCAAAGGCCGCGACGAAGAAGGGCTGAAGCACACCATGGCGTGGGTTCGCCATCATGACCGGTACAACGAAGGCTACCTCGTCGATCCGACGAAGCCGTACGTGCAGCCGGAGAAGGCCGGGAGCTAGCGCGGTCCCAGAAAAGTGAACGGACTGCTTTGGTCACCAGTTCTGGGCGTCGAGTAGCAGGACGGAGCGGAGGAGAACGTTTGCGCCGTTGACGACGTCCTCGGGGCGCGAGAACTCTTCCGGGGCGTGACTGATGCCGCCGATGCTGGGGACGAAAATCATGCCGATGGGGCCGATGCGGGCCATGCTTTGCGCATCGTGAGTGGCGCCGCTGGGCAGAAGTTTCGTCGAAAGATTCAATTGCTTGGCGGAATCGGCGATAAGCCGGCGGAGCCGTGTGTCGGTGAGGGCGGGGCGATCATCGACGATCTGATGAAAGCTGATTTTTGTTCCGCTGGCTTGCGCAATCTGCTGAGCCTCGTCGCTAATTTTCTCGAACATCATCTGTATGCGGGATTCGTCCAGGTCGCGGACATCGAGGCCCAGAATTACTCTTCCCGGGATGACGTTGTAAGCGCCAGGTATGGCCTGAATTTTGCCGACCGTGGCGACCTGGCGTCCTGGCATGCTGGTGGCGACGCGATTGACGGCCTCGATGAATCTTGCCGCCGCGAGCAGAGCGTCGTGACGCTGGTTCATGGGCGTGGTGCCTGCGTGGTTCGCGACGCCGTCGATGGTTACGTCCCAGCGATAATTCCCCACGATTCCTTCCACGACGCCGATATCAATTTTTTCGGCGGCTAGCGTGCCGCCCTGCTCGATGTGCAGCTCAAGATAGGCGAAGACATCGCCGGGCTTGCGGCGCACGGAAGCCAAATGATCGGGATTGCCGCCGATGAACTCGATTCCTTCACGAAGCGTCTTGCCGCTGCGCGTGGCCTGGCTCAGCGATTCTTCGCGCAACTCGCCGGAGATCGCGCGGCTCCCCTGCAGGCCGCCTTCTTCGTTCTGGAAAATGAGGACTTCGAAGGGATGGCGCAGCGCGACGTGGGATTCCGCCAAAATTTGCGCGACTTCAATCGCGCCCAGTGAGCCCACGATTCCATCAAAGTTGCCGCCTTGCGGGACGGAGTCAATGTGCGAACCGATGACCAGCACCGGCAATTTCGCATCGCTGCCGGCGCTGCGTCCGGAGATGTTTCCGGCTGCGTCGATGGTCGTGGTGAGGCCGGCGGCGCGCATCAAGCCCATGGCGTATTCCCTGCCCTGGCGGTCGGCTTCGGTGTAGGCCACGCGGCTGATGCCGCCAGCGGGATCTTTTCCGATGGCGGCCATGGCGTTCAGGTGCTGCATCAGGCGATCGCCTTTAATCGAAGGCGGCGATTGCGGGCGGAGCGGCGGCGCTGAAAGCACGAGAGCCATAAGGGAAATTAGCGAGGCTCGGCGGAGTGGATTACGGATCATGGGTCGAGAGTCTCTCATTTCTCGCGGCGGACAGAAAGCCTTGAATATGTGCGCGCCGCTAGTTGAAATTCTGCACGCCGCGCTGGAGCTGGCGCTGGTAATCGGCGCTGTCGAACTGGCCCTGCGACTCGGCGATCAGTCCGTCTGCGCCAAACGTCCAAACCTCGAAGCCGCTGAAGCGAACGCGGTGGCCCGTGCCGCCTGGTGCTGTGTTGGTTCCGATGAACGTCCAGTGGTAAATGGCGCGATCGCCGTGAATGACGATACCGTCCATGAGCAGTTGCATGTCGGGGAACGCAACCATGAATCCCTGCGCGACTTCGGTGATGGCAGCGCGCCCAACCGAGGGAACGCCGTTGACGCTGAGCGAACCGTTCGGAGCGAAGAAGGCGGCGACACTGGCGGGGTTCCGACTGTTCCACGCCGCTGTGTAGCGCGTGGCGAAATCTTGCAGCTGTGCAAGCTCAGGCATCATCGGCGTCGTCCTTGCTTACGACGCAGTATTACACTAGTCCCGTTGTTGTACTCAAACAAAGGGTGAAGTAACTTCTCGCGTTTGCGAGCAGGATCCGGTTCTTACAGACTGCCAGGAGGTGTTATGCGAATTGCCCGCGTCATCACCGGGATCCTTACGATGCTAGTTTGCAATTGTGCTACCGCGCCGCCGATCACTACCGCGCAGCCGACCAACGAAACTAAGACGAAGGCGCTTATGCTTGAGAAGAACGAAGGCGAGCGGCGCGTTTTGAGGGGTTGGCCCGGACACCCAGATCCGGGAGAGACTTTCATTTTGAAGGTGGATCCGAAGAATGGCGGCTCTTCGCATCTGGTCTTTATGACCGGAGACCTCAAGCCCGGAGCGGAGATCGTCACGCACCGGCACCCCGGAGCGGACGAAATCCTTTATCTGGAGAGCGGAACTGCTGAGGTGCATTTGGGCGAGGCCGCGAGAGTGGTGCACGCGGGCGCGACTGTGTTCATTCCTTCCGGTACGTGGATTTCACTCTCCAACACGGGAAGTGATGTTATTCAGTTCGTCGCCGTTTTTTCCGCACCCGGCTTCGAAGCATTCATGCGCGATGAATCCGTTCGCGAAGGAGAGAAGAATGTTCCGGTGACGCAGGCGGAAGATGATGCGATCCAGAAGAAGCACGCGCACGATGTGATTTACAAATAGCGATGGAGGATGCGGCGGAAGGCTCCTTCGAGTATACTGCGCGCTATGAAAGGCTCACCGAAAGTCATCGCGGAATTGAATAAGGCGCTGCGGGAAGAACTTACCGCCATCAACCAGTATTTCTTGCATGCGGAGATGTGCGAGAACTGGGGATACGAGCGGCTCTCGGAATACATCAAGAAGCAATCGATTGGCGAGATGAAACATGCCGAGGCTTTGATGGAGAGGATTCTGTTTCTTGATGGATCGCCTACGATGAAGCCGCTGGAATTGACTGTGGGGAAAGATGTGCGGGAGATGCTGGAGAGCGATTTGAAATTGGAAGTCGGGGCGGTGAAGGATTACAACGCGGCGATTCAGATCGCTGTGGAGGAGAAGGATAACGGGTCGCGGGATCTGTTTTTGGCGCTTTTGAAGGATGAGGAGAGCCATGTGGATTGGCTCGAGGCGCAGGTTCATCAGATCAAGGAATTGGGGTATGAGAGATATTTGACTATGCAGATGGGGGAGTTTGAGGAAGAGGAGTAACTGCTGCTGGGTTGCTGCTGGGAAGTCCTGGTTTTGGATCGTTAAATATAAAAAGCTAAAGATGACCGAACGGCGGGAGGGTCTGAAGACCCTCCCCTACGACGGCTTTTTTGCGGTGTGAGTTGTCACGGTGCCGATTTTGGCTAGGGTTTGCTGGGCTAGGGCGCGATAGGGGCTGTCGATTGAGGCGGCTTCGGTTAGCGCGGCGCGGGCTTCTGGGATTTTTTGCATTTTGGCTAGCGTGAAGCCTAGGCGGTATTGATTGCGGGCGTAGCTTACGGGATTCGATTTCAGCAGCGGGGCGGCCTGGCGGAAGGCGTTGACCGCTTGCACGTTGAAAGTTTGATTTACATAGACCTGGCCCAGCGCGGTGTAGGCTAGCCCCTTCTGCATCGAGACCTGCTCTTGCCATTGGGCTTCATCGGCGCCTTCGGGCTTTTGCTGCTTGCTGAGGATGTCTATCGCTTTCTGGGCGTAATCGCCGGCCTTCTCTAATTGCTGGCCTTGCTCGCTCCAGAAATCGGCGAGCAGGACGAGCATGTCCACGTTGTTAGGATCAGCCGCTAGGACAGCCTGGGCGGCTTCCATCATCTTCGGATAATTGCGGGCTTGCTCTTGGGAAAAGGCTACTTGCTCGCGAGCGTTAAGGGCGTAGGGCGAATCGGGGAAATCTTTGGCGAAGCGTTCCATGTATGCGGCGCGGGGTTTCGGGTCGGTGAGTTTGTAGGCGGCATTGAAGGTGGCGTTCTGTAGGTAGCTGATGTCGTCTTGCGCGCCGCGTAGAACGCCCTGCTTCTGCTGCTCCCAGTTTTCTTTTGACATGCCGGCGGGGGGCGGGGAGGCTTTGTAGCGCGTAACGATGGCGTTGGCATGTTCGGCGGATTCGAATAGATTGGCCGTGTCGCCTTGCTCTTCGGCGGCGTGGACCAGCGTGATGGCGGTGGAGAGATTGTCGGGATCGAGCTTCAGGGCTTTTTCGCCGTATTCGTAGGCTTTGGCATAATTTTTTTGCGCGACGTAGGTGCCGGCGTAGAGTTGATCGGCTAGGAGTTCGAGATCGCCTTTGCCGAAGTCGGCCATGAATTTATCGAGGAGCGCGATTTTTTCTGGGCCGTCGGGAGCGGCGTAGATTTCTGAGAGAGCTTTGTCTTCGGGAGTGCCGGCGTTGACGGAGACGGTTTTGCCCATCTGGGCGCTGGCGGAGGGGAGTGTTGCTGCGATCGCGACGGCTGTGAAGAGAAAGCGGATGGCGAGGCGGTTCATCGTGCCCCCTTTTTGCGTTTGATGGGCGGAGTTTAGTCCAAGTCGGGAGTTGGTGGCAATTGAGAATGGGGGGAAGCGAGGTGAGAGAAGACGGAGAATTACCGCAGAGACGCAGAGGGCGCTGAGTTTCGGAATCGCGAGGATTGACGACGTGGTTGATTCGGTGGAGGATGCATCGCGTACGATGGGTTCGCGGAGAAGATTGCGTGAGCGGCGGCCCGGCTGAAGCCGGGGCCTACGGGGGGCCGGGATGGATTTGGGGTTGAAGGGTAGAGTGGCGATTGTGGCGGCGGCTAGCAAGGGGCTTGGGCGGGCTGTGGCTGAGGAATTGGGGCGCGAGGGGGCGGAGATTGCGATTTGCGCGCGTGGGGCTGGGGAATTGGAGAAGACGGCGAAGGTGATTGAGGCGGCGACTGGGCGGGAGGTCTTGCGGCGCGCGATGGATGTGACTCGATATGAGGACGTGCGCGAATTTGTGGCGACTGTGGAGAAACGATTTGGGCGCGTGGATATTTGCGTGACCAATGCGGGCGGGCCGCCTTCGAAGAAATTTTTGGAGGTTTCGGTCGAGGAATGGAAGGCGGCGGTGGATTTGACTTTGATGAGTGCGATTTATTTTGCGCGGGAAGTTTTGCCCGGGATGCAGAGGCGGAAGTGGGGACGATTCATTGCCATTACTTCGATGTCGGTGAAACAGCCGGTAGACGGATTGATTTTGTCGAATTCGATTCGGGCGGCAGTGACGGGATTGGCGCGGACTTTGGCGAATGAGTTTGGGGCTGATGGGATTACGGTGAACTGCGTGGCGCCGGGGTATACGTTGACGGACCGGTTGGAGGAATTGGCGGCGAAGAGGGCGGCGGATGCGGGAGTGCCGAAGGAGAAAGTGCTGGAGCAGATGAGCGCGTCGGTGCCGGCGCGGCGAGTGGGGCGGCCGGAGGAATTTGCTGCGGCGGTGGCGTTTTTGGCTTCAGAGAGGGCGAGTTATTTGAATGGGACTACGATTGCGGTGGATGGCGGTTGGGTGAGGAGTTTGTTGTAGGGGCGGCCGGGCGGTGACACGGGTTCTGGCCGCGGGATTGAATCGATTCGATGCTTAGATCCTTAGGCCACAAACCGGCCTCAGGATGACAACTGCGCTTTTAATTGACGTAACCAATTAGATCAGCCGAGAAGAAGGAGCGAGATGACAGGAGCGATGCGAGGGATGAATGCGATGAGCAAGAGCGGGGGGATTGCGGCGGGGGTTTTTGCGGCGATTTTGGCGACGGTGTTGTGCGCCAGCGTTGGATGGGCTAGGGACGACGATCCTTATGCGCGGTCGCGCGATTATGACTTGCAGAATGTGCGGACTCATCTGCGATTTGATGTCGAGCAGAAGAAGGTGATGGGCGAAGTTACGGAGAGTTTGGCGATATTGCGCGACGGGGTGGGAGAGCTGCGATTTGATTCGGTGGGCTTGACGATTGAAAGCGTCGCGTTGAACCGGCAGTCGGCGAAATTCGAGACAAAGCCGGACGCGCTGCTGGTGACGCTGCCGCAGAAGGCGCGGAAGGGCGAGAAATTCGAAGTGACAATTCGCTATTCGGGGCAGCCGACGAAGGGGCTCTACTTTATTTTGCCGGACAAGAATTATCCCGATCAGCCGAAGGAGATTTGGTCGCAGGGAGAATCCGAAGATACGCGCTACTACATTCCGATTTACGACTATCCGAATGACCGGACGACTTCGGAGATGCTGCTGACCGTGCCGGCGGATTGGTGGACGGTGTCGAACGGGAAGCTTGTGGGAATCAAGGCGGAGGCGGATGGATCGAAGACCTGGGATTGGAAACAGACGGAGCCGCTTTCGACGTATTTGATTTCGGTGGTGGCGGGAGAGTTCGTCGAGAGAAAGGATTCGTGGCGCGGGATGCCGGTGGAGTACGCGGTGCCGAAGGGGCAGGAATTCAAGATCGATACTACGTTTTCGCGAACGAAGGAAATGCTGGACGCGTTTTCGGATGCGCTGGACGTGCGTTATCCGTGGGCGAAGTATGCGCAGACTTCTGTGGATGATTTCGTCGTCGGCGGAATGGAGAACACGAGCGCGACGACGCTAACCTCGCGCGGGCTGGTGCATCCGAAGCTGGCCGGCGAAACGCTTTACGCGAGCGACGATTTGGATGCGCACGAATTGGCGCACCAGTGGTTCGGAGATCTGGTCACGTGTAAGGACTGGGCGAATATTTGGTTGAACGAGGGATTCGCGACTTATTTCGAGCATTACTGGACGGAGAAACATTTCGGCAAGGACGATGTAGACTACGAATTCTGGACGGATGGAAACCGGTGGATGACGCAGAAGCGATTGTTCGGGGTGCCGATCGTTACGCGAAACGTGGATGAGTCGTTGGAGACTGAAGGAAACGTTTATACCAAGGGCGGGCTGGTATTGAAGATGCTGCGGGAGAAATTGGGGGATGAGGATTTCTTCCGCGGGCTGCATCACTACCTGGAAGTGAATCGCGGGCAGAACGTGGTTACGGCGGATTTGATCAAGGCGATCGAGCAGGCTACCTCGGTGAACGTGGATGAATTTTTTCAGCAGTGGATCTTCCGGGCTGGGGCGCCGAAATTTGAAGTGGCGGTGAAGTGGGACGACCTTGTTGATTCGGTGCATTTGCAGGTGAAGCAGACGCAGAAGGTGGAAGGGTTGGTGCCGTTGTTTCACGTGCCAATCGAAGTGGAGATTGCAACGAAGAGCGGCGTGAGAACTTTTCCGATTGACGTGAGCAAGGATGAGGAGATTTTCACGTTTGCGGTGGATGGGCCGCCTTTGATGGTGATTTTCGACAAGGGCAACAAGATTTTGAAGAGTATTGAGTTCAAGCGCGAAGCGGCGGCGCTGATTTATCAATTGAAGCATGCGGAAACGGTGCCGGACCGGGCCGACGCGGCGAAGGCGCTCGGCGACGTGAAAGGAAATGAAGAAGCGATTGCGGCCTTGGGAGAAGCGGCGCGCACGGATACGTTCTGGGGCGTGAGAGTGGAGGCGCTGCGGGCGCTGGGGAAAATTGGCGATGCCGCGGCGGAGAAGCAGATTGAAGATGCGTTGACGAATGAGAAGCCGTGGGTGCGAACGGAGGCCGTGGCGCAGCTTGGGAATTTCAAGACGGATGCGTCGCTGGGGGCGAAGCTCGAGAAGATCGCGACGGGCGATTCGGCGTTTCGCGTGAGAAATGCGGCACTGCTATCGCTGGCACAGTTGAAGGCGGCGGATGCGTTTGACGTGTTGAGCGCGGCGGTGCAAATGGATTCGCCGGACAATACGTTGAGGCGGGCGGCGCTGAGAGCATTCGGTACGCTTGCCGATGATCGTGCGGTGTCTGTGTTGCTTACATGGTCTGAGCCGGGAAAGCCGATCGATGTGCGCACGGCGGCGATTGGAAGCCTCGGTGCAGTTGGCAAAGGGAATAAGGACGTGACGCGGGCGTTGGTGGCTTATCTTGATGAGTCGCGGATTTCGAAGTACGCGACTGTGTTTGCCATCGGGCGGCACGGCGATCCGGATGCGATTCCGGTGCTGGAGAAGTTATTGAAGAGCGGAAAACTGTTTTTCGGATTGGCTTCGATCACGAAGGGGCAGATTGAGGCGATCCGCGCGCAGGCGGCGGGGAACAAGCCGGGGGAGTCGGCTTATGGCGGAGGTGGTGGGCCGGCGGACGCGGCTGCAGGGGCTGGGGCGGATAATGCAGAGGTGATGAAGGCGCTTGAGAAATTGGAGCGGCGGCTGGATGAGATAAATGAGAGGTTGGGGAAGATTGAGGAGCAGGTTTCGACGACGAAGAAATAGGGCTTGAGGGGATCATCGGCTCCTACAGATAGCAGTCGTGGGATTGGTATTCGCGCCGCGATGCCGGCCTGAAAGGCCGGCGCTACATACCCCGGGCGAAGAGAATTCTTAGGTCGCGGAGATTGTTGTTTGTGGGGCCGGTGATTATTGCGTCGTTTAGTTTTGCGAAGAAGGTGTGAGAGTCGCTGCGTTGGTAGAAATCGTCGGGATCTAGATTTTGGGATTGGGCACGGGTTAGCGTTTGGCCATCGGCTACTGCGCCTGCTGCCGGGCTGTTGCCGTCAATGCCGTCGGTGCCTGCGCTTAGCACTGTGATATTTTTGCCGGCGATTTTTTTGGCGCAGGCCAGGACGAAAGCGGCGTTGCGGCCTCCTGTGCCGCTGCCTGTTACCGGGCTTGAGACTTCGCCATCGGCGATTACTGCTACCGGCTTGCCATTTTGTTCCTTCTGAAAAACTTCTAGTTGATTGAGAAGAAAATCCGCGGCGCGATCGATGGGCCAGTTGTCGGTGGAATTATCGCAAATGCAGAGGAAGCCGGCGGCTTCTGCGGCTTGATGCGCGTGGTGAAAAAGATCGTGCATGCCGAGGAGTAAGACGAAATGAGCGCGAGCGAAGGCGGCGTCGCCGGACTTGGGTGTTTCGGATAGCACTTTTTTTTCGAATACAGCGCGTAAATCGGGCGGGAGTTGCGCCTCAAGATTGTATTTTTGCGCGATGCGGATAGCGTCGGCGATTGTCGAGGGATCGGGGAGCGTTGGGCCGGAGGCTAGCGCGGATTCATGGCCTGCGGGAACATCGGTTACGGCGAGTGTGATCTTCGTGGCAGTCGGCGCGGCGAGGGCGAGCCGGCCGCCTTTGGTGGTAGAGAGATGGCGGCGGATTACGTTGATTTCTTCGATGGGGGCGCCGCAGGTGACGAGCGCTTGGTTCAGCTGCTGGAAGTCCGCGAGCGAGATGCCGGCGTCGAGAGGTTGTTCGACTAGCGATGAGCCGCCGCCGGACAAGAGAAAGAAAATCAGCGAGCGATCGTTCGTGCGCTTCAAGCGGTCGAGTATGGCGCGGCCCGCGGCGAAACTCTGCTCGTTCGGGATGGGGTGGCCACCGATGAAAGTTTCCCAATTGCGAGGAGCGTGAGCTGGCGGGGACGGAACTACTAGAATTCCGCGTGCGCGGGAATCCGGCGGGATGATGTGATCGAGCCCTTCGGCCATGGCGAGCGCGGCTTTGCCGTAGACGATGGGCAGGATTTCGTGATAATCGCGCAGGTCGAATCGATCGCCGTTGACGCATAGCGTCGAGCCGCTGGGATCGAGCTTGCTTTGCATTGTTTCGGAAATGTCGATCGCCGCGAGAGTTGCACGGAAGATGTGTTGCGCTACGTCTTTCACGATGCGCCCGGCACGGGTGGGCTCAGGGCTGCGACACGTTTAGCACTGGCAGAACTTCGGGATTGAGGATTGTAGGCGGGCGGCGGCCTTCGAAGAGCGCGATCACGTTTTCTGCGGCGGTAACGGCCATTTTCGTGCGCGTTTCGAGCGAGCCGCTGCCGATATGGGGCGTGAGGACGACGTTTTTCAGACCCACGAGAGCGGGCGTAACTTTAGGCTCGAATTCGAAGACGTCGAGAGCGGCGCCGGCGATTTTGCCGGATTGCAGAGCTTCGGCGAGCGCGGTTTCATCCACCACAGGGCCGCGAGAAGTATTGACGAGATACGCGCTCGGCTTCATTTGCGCGAGGGTCTTGGCGTTGATGAGGTGGCGCGTCTCGGGAAGGAGCGGGACGTGAAGCGTAACGAAATCGGATTCCATGAGGAGACGCTCGAAGCTGACAAATTCGGCGGCCAGCTTCGACTCGATTTCAGAGGCCACGCGCGCGCGATCGTGATAGAGAGTGCGCATGCGGAAGCCTTTGGCGCGGCGGGCCATTTCGCGTCCGATGCGGCCGAAGCCGACGATGCCGAGAGTTTTGCCCCAGATGTCCGCGCCGCAGAGTTGATCGAGATCCCAGCCGGGCCAGGTGCCGGAGCGGAGCCAAGCTTCGGCTTCGATGAGGCGGCGAGCGACGGCCATCATGATCATCCAGGTGGTGTCTGCGGTGGTGTCGTCGAGAACTCCTGGAGTATTCGTCGCGGCGACTTTGTGATGCGTGCAAGCGGGGACGTCGAGATTGTCGAAGCCGACGGAGACGGTGGCGGCGATTCGCAGACGCGGGGCGCGGGAGAGCAATTCGTCATCCACTTTTTCGGTGAGCAGGCAGACTAGGGCATCCTTGTCGGCTACGCGCTTTAAGAGTTCCTGGCGCGGGATGTGCTCTTTCGCGGTCCAATAGTCCGAGTCGCAGTGATCGTCGAGGAGTTTGCGGGCTGCCTCGAAGAGGGCGTGGGTGACCAGGACTTTGGGGCGAGGCATGCGACGCTCCGTAGACCCGCGGGTGTCCCGCGGCGCGGGATTAGCATACACGAATTGGGCGGGATTGAGCCGCGGAAGAAACTTGGCGGCGCGGGATGTCGCGTTGACGGGGCTTGGAGGCCGCGACTATAGTGGCCGGAGAGTTTGAAGCTGACATTCGTGCAGATAAATCGTGAACTCGTGCGCGCGCTGGAGCGGCTTCTGGGCCGCGACGGTGTGCTCTTCTCGCGCGAGGATCTCCTGCTTTATGAATATGACGGATCGGTGGAAGTGGCGCGGCCGCAGTGCGTCGTTTTTCCGCGCTCGACTGAGGATGTGATCGGGATTGTGCGGTTGGCGAATCAATACAAGACGCCGATGGTCGGACGCGGTGCGGGGACGGGGTTGTCGGGCGGGGCGTTGGCGCGGGAAGGCGGCGTGCTGATTGTTTTTTCGCGGATGAATCGGATTCTTTCGATTGATATTGAGAACCGGCGCGCGGTAGTGCAGCCGGGAGTGGTGAATTTTGAATTAAGCCGGGCGGTGGCGGATGCGCGGCTGCATTTCGCGCCCGATCCATCGAGCCAGAAGGCTTGCACGATCGGAGGGAATGTTTCGGAGAATGCCGGGGGGCCGCATACGCTGGCTTATGGCGTGACTACGAATCACGTGCTGGGAATGAAGGTGGTGCTGCCGACGGGAGAAGTTGTGAGCATGGGCGGAGCGGCGGTGGACGCGCCCGGCTACGATTTGACGGGATTGTTTGTTGGGTCCGAGGGAACGCTCGCGCTCGTTACCGAAATTACCGTGAAATTGACGCCGCTGCCAGAGGCGGTGAAGACGTTGCTGGCGGTTTTTGATTCGGTGGACGACGCGACGGAGACGGTGGTGGATATCACCGGGCGAGGGATCACGCCGGCGGCTTGCGAGATGCTGGATGGATGGACGCTTCGAGCCGTCGAGGCTTATGTACATGCGGGATTCCCGCTCGATAGCGCGGCGGTGCTGCTGCTCGAAGTGGATGGATTGCGCGAGTCAGTGGAGACGCAGGCGAAGGACGTGGCGGAAGTCTGCGGGTTGCATCACGCGCGGGAAGTGCGCGTGGCGCGCGATGCGGCCGAGCGCGATCTGCTGTGGAAGGGGCGCAAGAATGCGTTCGGCGCGGTGGGGAGGCTTTCGCCGACTTACTACGTGCAGGACGGCGTAATTCCGCGGACCAAGTTGCCCGCGACTTTGCGGCGGATTGATGAGATTGGGAAGAGAAACGGATTCGAGATCGGAAACATCTTTCATGCGGGCGATGGGAATTTGCATCCGATTATTTTGTTCGATGCGCGGGATCCGGCGCAGTTCAAGAGGGCGGTGAGCACGGCGGATGAAATTATTCAGCATTGCATTTCTGTGGGCGGGTCCATCACCGGCGAGCACGGCGTAGGAATGGAGAAAGACCGGTTGATGCCGCTGCTTTTTTCAGAGGCGGAACTCGGATTCATGCGACGAGTGCGCGATGCATTCAATCCGGCGGGGCTTTTGAATCCGGGAAAGATCTTTCCTTCTGGCAAAGGATGCGGCGAGACGAGGATACGGCCGCTGCCCGTTGCAGGCTCAGTGGCGGGATGAGCGCGACGACGAAAATCGCTGGGGAGCGAGTGGCCGATATCGTCGGCGAGCAGAATTCTTCTTTCGATCCGGGCGAATTGGCGGCGTATGAGATTGGTGGCTTGACGCCTGGCGGCGTGGCGCGGCCGGGATCAGCCGAGGAAGTGGAGAAGCTCGTGCGCATGGCTGCCGCCGATCGCCTTGCCGTGATTCCCTGCGGGGCGCGGACAAAATTGGAAATGGGGTTGGCGCCTGAGCGATACGACCTGGCGATCGACATGACGCGGCTCGATCGCGTGGCGGCTTACGATCCCGGGGATCTCACGCTGGGGGTCGAAGCTGGTTGCGGGCTGGCGAAATTGCAATCTGCCTTGGCTGAGCATCGGCAATTTTTGCCGCTTGCGGCTCCTTGGTTTCGGCGGACGACCGTCGGCGGGACGATTGCTACGGGCGTAGATACGCCGCTGCGGCAGCTATTTGGAACAGCGCGGGATTACATACTCGGAATGGAGTTTGTGAGCGGCGAGGGCGTGGCGGCGAAGAGCGGCGGGCGCGTGGTGAAAAATGTCACGGGATATGATTTGCACAAATTAATGATTGGGGCGTTCGGCACGCTGGGGATCATGACGAAAATTAATTTTCGGACGTTTCCGCTGCCGCCGGAGAGCCGCGCGTTTGTGGCGCGATTTGACGAGTCGAATGGAGCATTCGAGTTGCGCGATCGCGTGGCGGAATCGGCGTTGGCGCCTTTGACTATGGAGATTGTCAGCCCGCAGGTCAGCAGATTGTTTAGCAGCGATGCCGCGGCGCGCATGGAACCTAAGCCGCTCGACCCTGGGCTTCTTTCGCCGAAGCACTGGGCTTTCACTTCGGGATTCGCCGGGAATGAGGCTGTGCTGGCGCGCTACGAGCGCGATGTGAGTGGGATGGCGGAGAAATGCGGCGCGGCGGGTGTGACCGTGCTCGCGAAGGAACAGATCACGGGTGCATTTGGAAGGAAACGCGAGTTCATTCCGATCGCGCTGGAATCCTCGCCTGCTACGGCAATTTTGAAGTTGAGTGTGGTTCCGCGGAAGATGAATGAGATATTGGCGCGTGCGGGGCGCTTCGCGGATGAAGCTGGCGTGCGCTGGGCGGCCATGGCGCGGGGCGTGGGCGTCATTTATTTTGCGCTGCTTCCCGTCGCGCTGGATGAAGATGCGAGGGGCCGCGCGGCGACGATTGCTGAAGAAGTGATGGCCGCGGTTGCCGGGCTCGACGGACACGCCACGATTCCGTGGTGTCCGCGCGAATGGAAGAGTTCCCTTCCCGTCTGGGGCCGGCCGCGCGAGGATTTTCCGCAGATGGCCAAACTGAAGACGCTTTTCGATCCCAACAGAGTTCTTGCGCCGGGGCGGTTCGTGGGAGGATTGTGAAATCGTGACAACGCCACCGGCCACCGCAGTTCCTGACGCGCAACAAGAATTTCAAGAAACACTCAGCGGATTCACGGCCGCCGACCGTCCGCTTTACGAAGATTATTCGCGGTGCATCCACTGTGGGCTGTGCCTCGATCAATGTCCGACCTACCGGCTGTGGGGTAAGGAAGCGGATTCGCCGCGAGGACGAGTGCGGCAAATGCTGCTCGTGGATCAGGGGCGCTTGGAACTTGGCGACGCTTTCGTGACGCACATGGATCGCTGTCTCGATTGCCGGGCGTGCGAGACGGCGTGCCCTTCCGGAGTGGAATACGGAAAATTGATCGAGTTGGCGCGGGCGCAGATCGAACAGAAATATCCGCGGTCGCGGACTTCGCGGATGGCGCGCAGTTTTGTGTATCGCTGGCTGCTGCCGCATCCGGAGCGGATCCGATTGGTGGCGCGTGCCGTGCGCTTCGCGCAGGTCTCGGGACTTGAGGCGCTGGTGCGGATGTCGCAAATCTCCCGGCTTTTTGGAATGCAAGAGAGGTTGGAGCTTCTGCCGCGAATCGATCGGGAGTTCTTCGATTCGCGTGTGGGACAAACGTTTCCGGCGATCGGGAAACGGCGGGCGCGGGTGGCGTTTTTTGCTGGGTGCATCGCGCGGGTGACTTTTACGGCGCTGAACGATGCGACGATTCGCGTGTTGCAGGCGAACGGTTGCGACATTGTTGTGCCAGCGGGGCAAGTTTGCTGCGGAGCGCTCGCGGTCCACGCGGGGATGCGCGACGTGGCGCGCGATTTGGCGCAGAAGAATTTTCGCGCATTCGCCGATGAATCCGTGGACGCTATCGTGACGAACGCCGCTGGTTGCGGCTCGACACTGAAAGAATATTCGCATTTGTTTGACTCAGCCTTGGCCGCCGGTCCCGAGGCCGCAAAGTTTTCAGGGCGCGTGCGCGACGTTACGGAATTTCTCGATCAATTTGGGGTTGTTGCACCGATGCGTGAAGTTCCGTTGCGCGTGACAATTCAAGATTCCTGCCATCTCGTCCACGGGCAGAAAATTCGCGAGGCTCCTCGGCGATTGCTGCGCGCAATTCCGGGCGTTGAGATTGTGGAAATGGCGCGTGCGGATCAATGCTGCGGATCGGCCGGCGTTTATAATGTGACGCAGACGAAGGCCTCGATGGATTTGCTCGCGGAGAAGATGGGCTACGCGAAAGCCACGGGCGCGACGGCGATTGTGACCGCGAATCCCGGCTGCATGTTGCAGCTTCGCGCCGGAGCCGCCATGCACAAGACCGGGCAGGAAATTCTTCACATTGTCGAGCTGATTGATCGCGCTACTGCAAGAGTTTAACCTGCCAACAACATCTTCTCCGATGCGTACGATGTAGGTCTCCGGCGATCTCAAAAACCGGAGGCAGCAAGCAGCGCCCCTACTAAGCACTCCAATTCATTTATTTCAGGTTCGAAAGCAGCCCATGGGCAGTCGTTAATCTAGTTGATACGCCATCAGCAGACGGAGCGAGGCAGGGAGCGTGCAGATGTTACGATAAGGGTTTGCAATGAACTCAGAGGCGCATGCCGAGGCGTTGTCGTTTCCTGCGATTGAGCGGTATTTCGATGTGTCGCTTTTTTTGCTGGTGGTGACGGGACTTGTCGCCGTCATCTCGACTGGAAAACTTGATCCGATCTCGACCGCGCTGCCGCTGATCGCGCTACTGTGGAAGGGCGTGCACGTCTTCCGGCGGCAAGGCCCTGAGCTTTCGCAGCGCACGGCGACGGGGCTTGTTCTTGCTTATCTCCTCTTCTTCCCGCTTGATTTGTGGTTCCTGTCGAGGAGCCTCGCCGCCGACGCGCCGAATCCGACGCTTTATGCCGGGCTGCTGGCCGCAATCCACTTGCTGATTTTCGCGACGCTGGTGCGGCTTCTGTCGTCGCGCTCGCATCGCGACCAGCTTTTTCTCGCGATGCTGGCGGTCACTTGCATGCTGGCGTCGGCAATCCTCACCGTGGACACGGCGTTTCTCGTGTCCCTCGGAGTGTTCCTTCTGATTTCGGTTTCGACGTTCATCGGTCTCGAAATCCGCCGGAGCGCCACCGGCGCGATTACCCCGCCTCTGGATCCGGAAAGCCCCGCAGCGAATCGTTTGCATCGCGCGATTGCGTTGACATCGGTTCTGGTGGCGGTAAGCGCTCTGGTTATCGGCACGGCGATCTTTTTCATGATTCCGCGATTCACGACCGGTTATTTGAGCGCGCTGAGCCTGCGGCCTTCCTTGATGACGGGCTTTACGGACAACGTCACGCTCGATCAAATCGGCGAGATCAAGAAAAACTCAGCAGTGGTGATGCGCGTGCACGTTGATGGCGAGCCCGCGCGCGCGGCCGACATGCACTGGCGCGGAATTGCGCTGACGAGCTTCGATGGCCGGCGTTGGTTCAAGCCGCCTTCCGAGCACATCGCTTTGATCCCCACGTCGGCGGGCGAATATTTTCTCGGCAACGCGGCGCTGACACCCGGAGAGTATGCGACGTTGTCGTACTCGGTGCTGATGGAGCCGATCGCGACGGATGCGATCTTCGTTGCGCCGCGCGTGGTGGAATTGCGCGGATTCTTCAGCCCCGGCGTCGAGCGCGCCGGCAGCCCGCAGCGATCGCAATTTCTGATGATGGACGCAACCGGCACGCTGAGTAATCCTGCACGCAATGAAATCCGTTTGCGCTATGAGGGCATTTCGCACGTGCCCATCGTTCCGCCGGCAAAACTGCGCGCTGCCTCGACCGATTACCCCGAAGAAATTCGCAGCTTCTACCTGCAATTGCCGAAACTCGACCCGCGAGTGCAACGCCTCGCGGATGAAGTGACTGCTCGGGCCGACAATCCCTACGATAAAGCCGCATCGATCGAACGATTCTTGCGCACGGGTTACGCTTACACGCTCGATGTGAATATGCCGCCGGGAGTGGACCCGCTGCCTTATTTTTTGCTGCAGAGGCGGGCCGGGCACTGCGAATATTTCGCTTCTGCGATGGCCGTGATGCTGCGTGCGGAGGGCGTGCCGTCGCGCTTCGTTACCGGTTTTCTTCCCGGCGAATATAATGACGTCGGCGGCGATTACATCATCCGCGCCAGCGATGCTCATGCGTGGGTGGAAGCTTTTTTCCCGCGCTACGGCTGGATAACTTTCGATCCAACACCGCCTGGGAACGCGCCGCAGGGCGGACTGCTCGCGCGGCTGGCGCTCTATTGGGATTGGTTTCAATACAATTGGAACGAATGGGTGGTGAGCTACGATTTCGGGCACCAGTTAACGCTGGCGCAGAACGTGCAGCGGAATTCACAGGCGTGGGCGGCGCGACTGAAGACTTATTATCAGGAGAAGCGGCGGCAGGTGCTGGCGTATTTGCTGGTGCTGGACCGGCGCGCGGAGCAATCGCGATATTCGCTGCCTGTGATTCTGGCGCTGCTGCTTGCGGTGCTTGTGGTACTGCGCGGGCGCGTGATCGGCGGATATTTGCAGGCGCGCTGGAGTTTGCGGGCGCATCGAAATGGGAGCTTGCCGCCTGAGCTTGCCGCGCTGCAGTACGGCGAAATGTTGAAGCTGCTTGAGCGCCGCGGCTGGCGCAAATTGCCAGCGCAGACGCCGCTGGAATTTGCGGCTGCGATTCCGGATGCGCAGCTTACGCCGCCTGTGGCGCAACTTACCGAGCTGTATCAATCGGCGCGATTTGGGGCGCATCCGGCTAAGGCCAGCGAGATGTCTTCGCTTCTGGCCTCGATGAAAGAAATGCTCCGGCGCGCGCGACGCTGAGCCGAATCTCGAAATATGAGCGGGTAGTGATTTGGTTTCGAGGACGGGACGCGACGGCGCACGCCTCCGCGGGGGCTGCTTCCGGGAGCCAGCGCTAAAGCGCAGGTTCAATGGCGAACCGTTGTCCGGAGCGCTAAAGCGCTCCTTCCCCCGCATGAATGCGGGGGCTCCCACCTAAATGCGGGGCTTGCGCCAACATTTCGGGTGACTGAAAACTACGAGTGACTTCAGATTAGGATGCTGCCAAGGAGCGCTGCTCGGACGGCTTGCGCGCGGCGCTGTGCTAAACTGACGTCTTCGCTTCCTTCGTTGAAGCTACCACATATGCCTAAAGTTGGATTTGTGAGCCTCGGGTGCCCGAAAAACCTCGTTGATAGCGAGGTGATGATGGGCATTCTTGCGCGCGGCGGGTATGAAATCACCGCGCGCGCCGATGAGGCTGACGTGCTTGTCGTGAATACCTGCTCGTTTATCGCGCCGGCGCAACAGGAATCGGTGCAATCGATTTTGGAGATGGCCGAGCACAAGAAATTCGGCCGGGCCAGGAAGCTTGTGGTCGCGGGGTGCATGGTGGAGCGATTTCGCGATCAGATTCTTGAGCAGATTCCTGAAGTGGATGCGGTGGTCGGGACGGGCGAGGTTGAGCGAATCCTGGAAGCTTGCGAGGGCGAGCTGAAGAGTTTGCCCGCGGAGCCGCCGACTTTTCTTTATCACGATTTGACGCCGCGCATTCTTGCTACACCGAGATACACCGCTTACATCAAGATTAATGAAGGTTGCGATCATCCCTGCACATTTTGCGTGATTCCGCAGCTTCGCGGGAAATTCCGCAGCCGGCGATTCGAATCTGTGGTGCGCGAGGCCGAGAATCTGGCGGAAATGGGCGTTCGCGAGATTTCGTTGATCGGCCAGGATACAACTTTCTACGGTGAGGATCTTGGCCTGCGCGACGGTTTGCCGCTCTTGCTCGAGCGGCTTGCCGAAATCGAGGGGCTGCACTGGATTCGCTTCCTGTATTGCTATCCGAATCGCATTACGCCGCGGCTGTTGGAGACGATCGCGGCGCACCCGCGGCTGGCGAAATATATGGATATTCCGCTGCAGCACGCGAGCAAGAACGTGCTGGCACGTATGAAGCGGGGTTCGCACGGCGGGGCGTTTATCAAGATGATTGAACGCATCCGACGGATGGTGCCGGGAGTTTCACTCCGAACTTCGTTTATCGTTGGGTTTCCGGGAGAGACGAAGCAGGATTTCCGGATTCTGTGCGATTTCGTGCGCGATGCGGAATTTGATTGGATGGGCGTGTTCGCTTATTCGGACGAAGATACTTCGGGGAGCTATCATCTCGAGGGGAAAGTGGATGCCGAGACGATTGCCGAGCGGCGCGACGCGCTCATGGCGATTCAACAGAAGATTTCGCGGCGCAAGTTGCGCGCACTTGCCGGTAAGCGCGTGCAAGCGATGCTGGAAGGGCCTTCGAAGGATACGGAGCTGATTTGGGAGGCGCGGCTCGAAGGAATGGCGCCGGAGATCGACGGGAAGATTTACGTTACCGAGATCGCCGGCGTGAATGAGGCCGAGGAGTTGCCGCCGCCGGGAACGATGGCGACTATCGAAATTACGGGCGCGCAGGACTACGATTTGCTGGGACGCGTGATCGATTTCGATCGGCAAGCGGCTGCGCGCCAGCCTGCATCGGACGGAGTGCAGAGCGGCCTAATCTCGATCATGCCGGCTCTCGCCCGGTAGACCATCACGAGCATCGGATAGGCAGCGATGAAACGAAATTGTCCAATTTGCCGGATGCCCACCGACTCGGAGACCGACGCGGATTTTCCGTTCTGCAGCGAGCGCTGCCGCACGCTGGACCTCGGCAATTGGGCCAGCGAGAAGTATGTCGTGAGCGAGCGTGTGTTTGACGAAGACGGTCCGGAGGGATCCACGCCGGCCGATCCCGATGAATCCCGAAACTGATCCACCCAGTTCGACACGCGAGCCGCGTAAGCCACGGTTTTCGTATCTAATCGCAACTTCGCTCGGATTAGGCTACCTGCGGCCAGGACCCGGCACGTGGGGATCGCTCGCGGGAGTGGCTCTCGCTGCATTCTTCGCGATCCGAAACGACTGGATCGTGTTCGGGCGCTGGCGAGTTAGCTCCGAAATGGCCGGCTGGCTCCTTTTTGTGCTGGTCTCTTTCGCTGGCGTGTGGGCAGCGGGCCGTGTCGCGAAGCATTGCGGAAAAACTGATCCGCAGTTTGTCGTGATCGACGAGGTCTCTGGCCAGTGGCTGACTTTGTTGCTTGGAAGCGCCTATATTTTTGGGGGCCATGCATCAAATGCGAGCACGTCTTACTTCGTCGTTCATTTGATTGGCGAGGTCCCCCTCAACTGGAAATATTTGTTGCTGGGCTTTATACTTTTTCGCGGCTTCGATATTTGGAAGCCGTTTCCGGTTCGTCAAGCGGAGTCGCTGCCGGGCGGTTGGGGGATTATGGCGGACGACTGGCTCGCTGCCGTCTACGCCGCTGCAGGGCTTTGGATCGCGCGCTGGCTGGGCCTCTGACCAACTGCGATTCCCTTCTTCGCCTTCGGGCTTGCGGCCGCGGCGTGTTTCCGGATTCTTCCCACGCCGCGCCAGCATCAGAGTTAAAGGATCGAGCCAAAGGTGCCAGGTAATCCTCGAATCGAACAGGTGAAGCCGGCAGCCGCCATCCCGGGCGGCGAGGTCACCATTTCGGGTAGCGGGTTCGGCGGCAGGAATCACCACCGGCCGCGGGTGCGCTTTGGGACGGCCGAAGCAAACCTGATCATGGCCGCGGAGAATTACCTGATCGCGCGCGTTCCGGAAGGAGCCGCGGGCGGAGCCGTGCGAATTAAGCTGGGGACTGCTGAGAGCCAACCTTACCCGATTGCGTTGGGAGTGCAAATCGCCGACAACCTGCACGCAGTTTCGAGTCCGGCAGTGGATTCGGCGGGAAATGTTTATGTGACGTTCAGCGGGCAGCGTGGTCAGAAGGTGCCGGTCTCGCTCTACAAGGTCACTGCTGGCAATGCGGTGAAGCCGTTTGTGACCGAGCTCATGAATCCCACGGGACTAGCACTCGATGGCGAGGGAATGCTTTACGTTTCCTGCCGTAACGACGGGACGATTCATCGCATCTCGCCCGACGGGCGCTCGATGCAGTGGATGGAAGGAATGGGGATCGCGACGGGGCTGGCGTTTGACAAGCAGGGCAGCCTTTACGTCGGCGATCGCAGCGGGACAATTTTCAAGATAAGTCCCGAGCGCGAAATTTTTGTGTTTGCGACGCTCGAACCCTCGGTCGCGGCGTATCATCTCGCGTTTGGACCCAACGGAGATCTCTACGTCACCGGGCCGACGACTTCGAGTTTTGACCGTGTCTATCGCATCACGCCGGCGGGCGAAGTGAATGTGTTTTTCCGCGGGCTTGGACGGCCGCAGGGATTGGCGTTCGATCGCAAGGGCAATCTTTATGTTGCCGCTTCGCTCGCGGGTCATCGCGGCGTGGTGCGGTTGAATCCGCAGGCCAAAGCGGACGTGGTGTTGGGAGGCAACGGAATCGTCGGGCTCGCGCTGATGCCGACTTGCCGGGCGATCGTGGCCACGAATAACACGCTCTATACAGTGGACTGGGACGTCGAAGGCCAGGCGCTCTACGGATAACCCAGCCGCATGAACGCGGAAATCATCGCTGTTGGATCGGAACTCCTCACACCGTATCGCCTCGATACCAATTCCCTTACTTTGACTGCGGAACTGAATCGGCTCGGCATTCGCGTGATGCGCAAGACTGTGGTGGGAGACAATCGCCAGGAATTGCGCGAGGCGCTTGAGCACGCTCTTTCGCATGCCGACGTGGTGGTGTGTTCCGGCGGACTTGGCCCGACCGAGGACGATCTGACGCGCGAGACCGTGGCTGAACTGCTGGGGCGAAAGCTACAGCGCGATGAGGAAATCCTGCGCGGAATTCAGGAGCGCTTCCGGAAATTCGGGCGGGCGATGCCGGAGACGAACGTGCGGCAGGCGATGATTCCTGAGGGCGCCGACGTGCTTGATAATCCGCGGGGCACGGCGCCGGGGCTTTGGCTGGAGACGAATGGGCGCTACGTCGTGCTGCTTCCGGGTCCGCCGAATGAATTGAAGGCGATGTTTGAGAACGAAGTCCGGCAGCGGCTCGCGCGCCACGCACCGAAGCGCCGGCTATATACGCGCGATCTGCGAGTGACCGGAATGTCCGAATCGGACGCCGACCATCGCGTGGCGAGTATCTACAAAAAATATGCGGAGGCGGAGCATACCATTCTCGCGGGGCCGGGCGAGATTCAGATTCATCCGCGCGTGTGGTCTGATGATCCCGCCGCGGCTGAGAGGATCCTCGATGATCTGGTGAAGAGCTTCGGGCTTGCGCTGGGCGAGAATTTGTTTTCGACCTCGGGGCAAACGATCGAGGAAGTTGTCGCGGATGAATTGAAGGAGCGTCGCGCGACGATTGCGACGGCCGAGAGCTGCACGGGCGGGATGATTGCGGCGCGGCTGACGAATATTCCTGGAAGCTCGACCTATTTTTTGGGAGGAGTGGTTTGCTACAGCAACGACTTGAAAACGGCCTGGACGCGCGTGCCGCCGGAAATCATTGAGTCGAAAGGCGCGGTGAGCTCCGAAGTGGCTCTGGCGCTGGCGGACGGAATCCGCAAGAGCACCGGAGCGGCGCTGGGATTGAGTGTTACAGGAATCGCCGGGCCAGGAGGAGGAACGCCGGAAAAACCGGTGGGCCTCGTGCACATTGGCTTGGCGGATGAGAAGGGGCCGAAGGAACGCGCGTTTCGATTTCCCGGAGATCGCGAGAGGATCAGGACGCAAGCAACGAATGCGGCGCTGGATATGGTGCGGCGGTATTTTCTGTATGCGGCGCGGGGCAAGGGCTGAGGCGTGAGGCTTTTCGTAGCGCTCGATATTCCGGCCGAGGTGCGGCGGGCGATTGGTGAGATGATCGCGCGGTTGCGGGACGTGGCGCGCGGGGCGCGCTGGGTGCGGGCGGAGGGAGTTCACGTTACGTTGAAATTTATCGGAGAGATGCCAGCGGAGCGAGTTGCGACGGTTGAAGCGGAGTTGCGAGGCGCGAGTGTTGCCGCGCCGGTCGAGGCGAAATTTCGGGGCGCGGGATTCTTCCCGAACGACCGGCATCCGCGCGTTTTCTGGGCCGGCGTTGAGGCGTCACCGAATCTGGCGGAACTGGCGGGCTCGGTGGATGCGCGATTATCGAAGCTCGGAATTGCGGCGGAGGCGCGCGAGTTCCGCCCGCATTTGACGCTGGCGCGCTTCAAGAGCGAGGACGGGCTGCCGCGTCTGCGCGAAGAAATCAAGAAGCTGGATCCGTTCGATTTCGGCTCGATGCGGGCGAGTGAATTCTATCTCTTTAGGAGTGAACTCGGCCCGGGTGGGGCAAAATATACAAAATTGGCGAACTTTCCATTTGGCGATGACGTGTGATTCCGGTGTGGACCATTCCCGCGATCGCGTATTTGTTGGGCTCAATTCCCTTCGGCCTGCTGATCGTGAAGGTGAGTGGCGGAGGCGACGTCCGGCAAGCGGGCAGCGGAAATATCGGTGCGGCCAATGTCACGCGCGTTGCCGGGCCGGTCTCGGGAATCTTGACGCTGCTGCTGGATGCCGGCAAAGGTTACCTCGCGGTGTGGCTGGCGCGGCGATTGAGCGGCGGCAACATTCGATGGATTACCGTTGCGGCGGTGGCTGTGGTTCTCGGCCACATGTTTTCCGTGTGGTTGCGATTTCGCGGCGGTAAAGGCGTGGCGACGGGCTTGGGCGCGTACCTCTTGATCAGCGGGATGGCGGTGGCTGCCGCGGCAGTCGTGTGGATCGTAGTCGCTTTGTTTTGGAGATACGTCTCGCTCGCATCGATTGCGGCGGCGGCGGCCTTGCCTTTTTTGGTTTATGAGCTTTACGCGCCGCACTTTGCGCCGCCTACCGTGCTGTCGCTTTCTACCGTGCTGGTGTCGGTGCTGATTGTGTGGAAGCACCGCGACAATCTGCAGCGGCTTATCGCCGGTACGGAAAATCAACTTACGTTCAAGCGGTGACGCCGCCGGGCGGGCGCGCGGACTCGCAATGACGAAAATCGCCATCATCGGAGCTGGAAGCTGGGGGACGGCGCTCGCGATCGCGTTGTCGCGCAGCAAAAAGCCGCACGCGATTTCGCTCTGGGCGCACGAAGCCGAAGTCGTCGAGAGCATGCGCACGCGCCGCCTGAACGATGTTTTTCTGCCCGACTTCGAGCTCCCTGCGGTCATCGCGCCGACGGGCGATCTTGCGGAAGCGCTCGTGGGCGCTGAGATCATTCTCGGCGTCATGCCGTCCACGCACGCGCGGCAGCTATATACACGGATTGCAAAGGACGCATCGCCCCGCGCTACTTTCGTGAGCGCCACGAAAGGCCTCGAGCCCGAGACCTTGCAGCGGATGAGCGAAGTGATCCGGCAGGTGATTCCGGCGGAGCGCGGGCCGCGGATTGCGGTGCTTTCGGGCCCGTCGTTTGCGCGCGAAGTGGCACGGGGTGATCCGACGGCTATCGTTATTGCTTCGGAAGACGGGAAGCTCGCGGCGGAAATTCAGGAGGAATTCTCGGGGCCTACGCTGCGGCTGTATTCCAATTCTGATGTTGCCGGCGTCGAACTGGGCGGCTCGGTAAAGAACGTGATCGCCATCGCTGCTGGCGTCACCGAAGGACTTGGGTTGGGCCACAATACGCTGGCGGCGCTGATCACCCGCGGGCTGGCTGAGATGAGCCGCCTGGCGATCGCGCTGGGAGGTAGGCCCGAGACGATGGCAGGGTTGGCCGGAATGGGCGACTTGGTGCTGACTTGCACGGGCGCACTCAGCCGCAATCGCGGCGTCGGCGTGGAATTAGGCAAGGGGCGGAAGCTCGATGAAATTGTCGGGTCGATGCGCATGGTGGCGGAAGGCGTATCGACGACCGCGGCCACTCGGACGCTGGCGCGGCGGCTGGGCATCGAGATGCCGATTACCGAGCAGATGCATGCAGTCTTGTATGAAGGCCGATCGCCGCGGGACGCGATTCGCGAATTAATGGAGCGGCGTCTGAAGGGCGAATAACGCGATTTCGTGGACTCGCCGCTTTGATTTCCCTCCTTCCCTCGAAGTAACGCATCCGCTATGCCTGTCCTTTGGTTCTGTTGTCACCCAGCGAACGCTCCAGTAGCCTGTTTCTGAGGGATATCTGTCTGTGCGGATGCTGGATTTTAACTCGTTGAGAACGAAGCGCTTGCGCATTCTATGGATCGTGCTGGGCGCTTTGCTGCTGGTCAGCGTGGCGCCGCTGTGGCTCTACCACCGCGAAGTGTTGCAGCTCAGCGAAAGCAAACTCGAGGATACAGAGCGCGTGCAGCAGCAGGAAATCGCGCGCTCGATCGCGGGCGAAATTCTGCAGTTCCAGTCGAACTTGCATGAAGAGCTGCTGACGCAGCGGCAATTCATGGCTTTGACCGGAATGCTCGACAATGTAAACGATCCGACGCACTCGCCGCAGGTGAGCCGGCTTTTGCAGAATTTCATCGAAAGCAATCCGAACATTCTTTACGTGACGGCGGTGAACTGGCAGGCGCGTGGCGAATCAGCGGGAAGTGTGCGCGCGGACCAGGATCCGTTCGTGGATGTGGCGCTAAAGCGCGCATTCACGGCGAGCATTCAGCAGGCGACTTTTGTGAGCGAGCCGTTTGCGCTGGCGCCTGATAGCCGGCCCGCGCTGGTGATGTCCGTGCCATTGTTTTCGGCGGGGCAATTCACCGGGATGATGGCCGCGGTGGTTTCACTCGACCAGGTAGTGGCTAGACTCCACGATGCGAGCACCCACGATCGCGAGTTCTTCGTGGTGGACACTTACGGCCATATCGTCGCGCATACGAATTCAACGCAGATGGTTCCGGGGATGGACCTTTCAGATAGCTCGCCCGTGGTGCAGAAGTTCAAAGAGCTTCCCAAGGATCTGCGCACGACGGCGACGGTTCGATTCTTCCAGTCAAATAAGGGATCGCGACATTCGACGGAAATGATCGGGACTTACAGCACGATTCCGGCGCTGCGCTGGGCGGTTGTGGCGCAGCGGAGTATGGAACAGGCGCGGATTGACGCGGGCGTCGGCGAATTGACAGGCGATGCGTTGCGATTTGTGATGGGCGCGACGTTTGTGGCGCTTTTGTTCGGATATTTGTTCGCGTTGGGAATTACGCGGCCGATACGCGGCCTGGTAACCTCCACGCGCGCGATCAGCCGCGCGGAATTCCACGAGCGCGTGGAAGTGAGCGGCGCGGCGGAGATCAGCGAGCTGGCCGAGACGTTTAACAACATGGCGAGCGATATCGAGCAGTTTGTCGAGCGGCTTAAGCAAGCGGCTGCTGAGAATCGCGAGCTCTTCCTAGGATCAATCCGCATGCTTGCGGCGGCCATCGACGAAAAGGATCCCTATACGCGAGGTCACTCGGGACGCGTGGCGAAATATTCGCTGATCATCGGCGAGGCTCTGGGGCTGACTTCGGAAGAGATGGAGCGGCTGCGCGTTTCGGCGCTGCTGCACGACGTGGGCAAAATCGGCGTGGACGATCGCGTGCTGAAAAAGCCGGGGCAGCTCACCGATGAAGAATTCGATTTGATGAAGCAGCATACGATCAAGGGCGCGAACATTATGCGGCCTGTTTCGCAGCTTAACGAGATGCTGCCGGGAATTGAACTGCACCATGAGCGAATCGACGGGAAGGGTTATCCTTACGGATTGAAAGGCGATCAGATTCCGCTGATGGCGCGAATCATCGCCGTGGCCGATACCTTTGACGCGATCACGACGAACCGGCCCTACCAGTCGGCGATGGATCTAGATTATGCGCTAGAGAGGATTCGTTCCCTCGCGGAATCAAAATTCGATGCTTCAGTGGTCGGCGCCCTCGAATCCGCTATCCACGCTGGAAAGCTGCGCCTCAGCGCTACCCTCGTCGAAGTCTAAACGCAAACCTCTGCTAGAATGTGAATCTGCGCGGATGCGCGGAATTCACGATGATCTCTCTATTTGGCCCACCAGAACCAACACTGCTCGAGAGGCTGAAAGATTCGGTCTCGAAGACACGGACCGAACTGGCGGCGAAAGTCGAGCAGATACTTACCGGCGACCGGCCGGTCGATCCCGCTTTATTGACGCAATTGGAATCGGCGCTACTTTCGGCCGACATTGGCGTGCAGACGACCAAGGACGTGCTGGCTGCGCTGCGGGCGCAAGTGAACGAGCACAAGCTAGAAGGTTCGGCGGCGCTGAAGAGCGAACTGAAGCGCCAGATTGTGCGCATGTTCGCGGCGCCGGAGGTGAGTCCGAACGGCGCGGGAAATATTTCGCCACGAGTGATTTTTGTCGTCGGCGTGAACGGCGTAGGCAAGACGACAACGATTGGAAAGTTGGCGCACCGGCTGACGTCAGAAGGACGCTCGGTGGTGCTTTGTGCGGCGGATACTTTCCGCGCGGCGGCGATTGAGCAGCTGGAAGTTTGGGCGAAACGCTCGGGCGTGGAGATCGTGAAACAGAAGGGCGGCGCCGATCCGGCATCGGTGGTATTCGATGCGATTTCGGCGGCGCGGGCGCGTTCGGCGGATGCCGTGATTGTGGATACGGCCGGGCGCTTGCATACGAAATCGAATTTGATGGCGGAGCTTGAGAAGATGAAGCGAACCGCGGCGAAACTGGTGCCTGGCGCGCCGCATGATGTGCTGCTGGTGCTTGATGCAACTACGGGCCAAAACGGCCTCGCGCAGGCGCGTGTGTTCACCAACCAAGCGGGCGTTACCGGCATTGTGTTGACAAAGCTCGATGGGACAGCGAAGGGCGGAATCGTCGTGGCGATCTCGCGCGAGTTGGGCTTGCCGATCCGCTTCGTGGGCACCGGTGAAAAAATGGACGACTTGGTACCGTTCGACGCGCAAACTTACGTCAATTCTCTCTTCGACTGACGGACGCCGTGGCTCGCCGACGAACCTCTCGCAAAGCCAAATTCTCCGATGAGCATTGGATGGACCGCGCGCTGGAGCTTGCGAATCGAGCTACCGGGCTGGCGCATCCGAACCCGCGCGTCGGCGCCGTAATCGTCAAAGACGGAAAAGTCGTCGGCGAAGGATTTCATTTCTACGAGGGCCTGAAACATGCGGAGAGAGTCGCGCTGGAGTACGCGGGCGAGAAAGCGCGCGGCGCGACGCTTTATTTGAATCTCGAGCCTTGCTGCCATTTCGGGCGCACGGGGCCATGCACCGATGCGATTGTCGCGGCCGGGATTC
Source organism: uncultured Acidobacteriota bacterium (assembly GCA_963841235.1). Lineage (GTDB taxonomy): Bacteria > Acidobacteriota > Terriglobia > Acidiferrales > UBA7541 > Palsa-147. Next base: position 110,055 of record CAWJBU010000016.1, read on the forward strand.
GGCGCGTAGTGGCGGCGATGAAGGATCCGAATCCCCTGGTCGGTGGACACGGATTCCGGCAATTGCGACGAGCCGGGCTGCGCGTCGATATCGGCTTGCGCGAAACCGAGGCGCGAAAGTTGAACGAGGATTTTGCGCTTTGGATTCGGACGCGCCGGCCATTCGTGACGCTGAAATCAGCAATGACGCTCGACGGACGGATTTCTGAGCATCAGAGGGCGCGATCGTTGATCACCGGCCGGGTTTCGCACGCGGCTGTGCAAAAACTGCGGCACGCATCGGATGCGATTTTGAGCGGAATTGGCACGGTGCTGGCTGACGATCCGCTGCTCACAGATCGATCCAACCTGCCGCGCTGGCGACCGCTTCTGCGCGTGATTGTGGATTCGCGCCTGCGAATTCCCCTGAAATCGCGACTGGTCAAATCGGCGCGAGAGGACTTGCTCGTGTTCACATCGCAGCGCCTGAATTCTTCAAAAGCTCGCGCGCTTGCCAAGGCGGGCGTCGAGGTGAAGCGAGTGAAAGCGCGGCGCGGCCGGGCCGACCTGAAACAGGTGATGCGCGAGTTGGGACGGAGGAAAATTCTTAGCGTACTTCTCGAGGCTGGACCGAATTTGAATGGAGCCGCGCTCGAGGCTGAGATTGTGGACAAAATAGTTCTCTTTTATGCTCCCAAGTTCATTGGCGAACGCGGAGTCCCGCTAGCGCTTCTGCCTGCGAGTTGGCTCCGGCGGGCGGGCGAACTGCGGGTGGAGAGGGTGGAACGATCGGGCGAAGATATTACGATCGAGGGATACTTTCACGATGTTTACGGGAATCATTGAGCGCGTCGGAAAAATTGAAGCGCTGGACGCGACGAGCGACGGCGGACGGCTGCGCGTGAATTTTGGGGACGCTTGGCGAAGCTCGCCGCTGAAGATCAGCGATAGCATTGCAGTCAACGGCTGCTGCCTGACTGTTACTGAGTTGGGTGCAGATTTTTTTTGTGCGGACTTGTCTAGCGAGACCCTTCGCCGCACAGCGCTGGGCGAAATGAAGCCGGGCGCGGCGGTGAATCTCGAGCGGCCGCTCGCGGCTGGCGAGCGCTTGGGTGGGCATTTCGTGCAGGGGCACGTGGATGCGGTGGGACGCGTGACGCGGCTTGTGCGCGATGGCGAAAGCTGGTGGCTTTCGGTGCGCGTGCCGGAGGATTTTCGGCGCTATGTGGCGGAGAAGGGATCGATTGCGATTGATGGGATTAGCTTGACGGTGGCTCGGTGGAACGATGGCGTGGCGGATTTTGCGATCATCCCGTTCACTTATGACCAGACCAACGTCAAAGGGCTCGTGCCGGGCGACGCGGTGAATATCGAGTGCGACGTGCTGGCGAAGTATGTTGAGGCGTTGCTAGTGGCGCGTACCGCGCCGGGCGTATCGCGATTTCGGATTGACGAGTTGATGGCGCAGGGGTTTTAGGGCGCGAAGAACCCCACGCGCAACTTCGGAGCATGGGGCACTCCGCCGTGCCGTTGAAGAACGAAAATAGATCGTGAGCCCTGGCACAAAATTCGACGTCGTCGTGGTGGGCGCGGGCGTGTTTGGCTCGTGGACGGCGAACTTTTTGCAGCGGGCCGGGCGAAAAGTATTGTTGCTTGACGCCTACGCGCCGGGGAACAGCCGGGCGAGTTCGGGCGGCGAATCGCGGATCATTCGTATGGGTTATGGAGCGGATGAGATCTACACGCGATGGTCCATGCGCTCGCTGCCGCTTTGGGAGGAGTTGCAGGAACGCATCGGAGGGACGATTTTTCATCGGACTGGCGTTCTGTGGCTTGCGCCGGGCGGCAATCAGTACCTCGTGCAGACGCTGGCCACATTTGAGAAGACCGGCGTCACGTTCGAACGGCTGACCGCGGCCGACATCGCACGCAAATATCCGCAGATTGCCATCGATTCGGATGTGTTTGGAATTCTCGAACCGAAGAGCGGTACGCTGATGGCGCGGCGGGCCGTGGAACACGTCGTCGCCGATGCCGTGAAACGCGGGGCGGAATATCGCGCGGAATTCGTGGAGACCCCGGCGGGACGAGGGCGGCTTGCGTCCATCCGCACGCGGAATGGCGAGAATTTCTCGGCGGATGCCTTTGTTTTTGCCTGCGGGCCGTGGCTCCCGAAGGTTTTTCCGGCGCTGCTTGGCGAATTGATTTTCCCTACGCGGCAGGAGGTGTTCTTTTTTGGCTTGCCGCCGGGTGATTTGCGATTTTCGCCTCCGGCGCTGCCGACTTTCATCGATCACATCTCGGAATTCTATGGCATGCCGGACCTCGAGGGGCGCGGGATCAAGGTGGCCTGTGACGATCATGGCCCGCGCGTCGATCCGGATACACAGGAGCGGCTCGCGACTCCCGAAAAGCTGAGCGAGGCGCGCGCCTATCTTGGCGAGCGATTCCCTGCCCTGAAGAGTGCGCCGCTGGTAGAATCGCGAGTCTGCCAATATGAAAATACATCGAGCGGCGACTTCCTGATTGACCGTCATCCCGATTTCGAGAATGTGTGGCTTGCGGGAGGCGGCTCGGGACATGGATTCAAGCATGGCCCGGCGATGGGAGAGTATGTGGCAGAGAGAATTACGAAGTCCGGGAGCGTCGAGCAACGATTTTCGCTGGCAACGAAAAAGACGGTTCAGAGCCGCGCCATCTATTAGGCTTCTAATAGCGCCAACCAGATAAATTCATATGAAATTCTTGCAATAGCCTAAGAAACCTGAATCGTCAATTCCTCGCCGGCATCTCTTGCCGGTATCCCATCTTGGAGGAGTCCCATGTCCATCACGGACGATGCATTGAAAGCGAATGAGTCGTATGCAAAGGAATTCAAGCTCGGGCAATTGCCCATGCCGCCGGGCCGCAAGCTGGCGATCGTCGCCTGTATGGACGCGCGGTTGACGGTGGAGCGGATTCTCGGGCTCAAGACGGGCGACGCGCATATCATCCGCAATGCCGGCGGGATCGTCACCGAGGATGCCATCCGTTCGCTAATTATTTCGCATCATCTGCTGGGCACGCAGGAATTCATCATCATCAACCACACGGATTGCGGGATGCTCACCTTCCTGGATGAAGAGTTGGCGGCGAAGCTGGAAGCCGGGACGAATGCCGCGGCGGTGACGCCGGCTCGCTTTTATGCATTCCCGGACCTCGAGAAAAATGTACGCCAGCAGATTCAGCGCGTGAAGTCACATCCGTGGATTCCGGCGAACATTCCGGTGCGCGGATTTATCTACGATGTGAAGACCGGGAAGCTGAATGAGGTTGCGGCGCCGGAGAAGGCACGAGGGAAATCGGCGAAATAATTCCGGGCCGTCGAGACGTGGTGAGCTTGCGTTGCTAGGTTAGCGCGCGGCTTCGCGCCGCTTTTGCTTTGCGCCGCGGTAATAGAGCGCGAGGCCGATGAGGACCGCAACAGCAGTTCCTGCCACCAACTTCAATTCGAAGAGAAATTTATTCTCGGACTCACCCGGGGGAATGAGCGAGAGAGCGATTCCGCCGGCGACGACCACGAAGCCCAAGCCACCCGCGATCCAGACACCGAGTTTTCCGCCGGGAATCAAGACGGCGTGCGGATCGCTCAAACGATCAGGGCGGCTGGCGAGCTTGATGATAGCGGCATACATGTAGAGAAATGGGATGAAATAGAGAATCGTCGCGGCATCCACTAGGACTTGATAGGCGCCGATGGTGGTCTCGTTGATCTGGCTGGCGAGCAGCACGACGCAGGAGATCAACGCCTGCACCAGAATGGAGATATACGGCGTGCGCCATTTGGGATGAATCTTGCCGAATGCGGCGGGCATGTAGCGATCGATTCCGACGACGAACGGAATTCGCGCGATCCCGGCGACTGTTGTTCCTACCCCTCCCGCATTTCCAATTGAAACCAGAAACGCAGCGATCATGCCGAACGCGCCGATCTTCAAGATCGTCGACGCTGCGGTCAGCGCCTGGAAAGCGCCGCTCTTGGGATCGACATCAGCGCTCGGGAGAACGGCGAGCACCGCTACCGTTGCCACGATATAGATGATGGCAATGAGCGCGCCTGAACCGTAAATCGCGCGCGGCAGAGTTCTTTTTGGGTCGCGAATCTCCTCGCTCATCGCGGAGACCAACTCGAGGCCGACGAAGGCGAAAGCGATCTGCGGCCAGAAGTTCACGGTGTCCCAATTCCAGTGCGGCAATATATTCGCCAAAGTGAAATGCGTGACCGAGCCTTGCCGGTGCCATAAAACCGCTGCGGCGCCGATCAACATGAGTAGCGGAACGTAAGTGCCGACACCGCCGGCGTTCTGCAGCCACTTTCCGATATTCAGTCCGATGATATTCAGGAATACGGCGACGAAGAGAAGTAACAGCGAAACGCCGACCAAAAATCTTTGATTCTGCGCCAGGGTACCCATGCCCGCGCCGCCGATGTAAGCGCTCATCGACGCGCTGGCCAGCAGCAGTCCGGGAAAATAGAAGAACGAATAGACCCAGTAGGTCCAACCGGCTACGAAGCCGTGGAATTCGCCGAAGGCTTCTTTCGACCAGACATAAAGCCCGCCCTCGCTGGGAAATCGAGTGGAGAGTTCATTGATTACCAGCGCTGTAGGGACGAAGAAAAACACCGCAGCAAGAATCCAAAGCGAGATTGAGGACGTACCGTTATGAGCTGCGGCGGCAATCCAGCGCGGGCCGAGGACGGCTGCGATGTTGAAAAGCAGCACATCCCAAAAGCCCATTACGCGGCGCAGTTGTTGCTTGGGGTCAGACGGGGCTGGAGCGCTCAATGGATTGTCCCTGGTTGCGGGACCTCCTCACGTGAGAATGAGATCGCCGGGGCGCAACGATAACAAAATCGGGCGTGCGCGGCCATCGAAGAAACTACGCCGTTGCATCGAGTGCCGGAATGATCGCGTCTTGCAGGCGAAAGTTGCGAAGGAAGGGATCAGACGAGGCTTCGAATTGCGCCCATGTGCCGAAGAAAGCTACGCGGCCCTCTTGCAGAAAGATTACGCGATCGGCGAGTTTTTTTGCGAGGTGAGTGTCGTGCGTGACGACGATCGATGTCTTCTGGAGCTTCTGCTTCAGGCGGAGAATCAAATCGCCGATGTACGCGGCCATGAGCGGGTCAACCATCGTGGTCGGCTCGTCGAAAAGAATCGCCTCGGGATCCTCGGCGAGAGCGCGAGCGATGGCGACGGCGCGCTTTGTGCCGGTGCTGAGGTCGCCTGGCAGTTGATCGGCGAATTCGCGCACTTCGAGCATTTCGAGCAACTCGTTGACGCGAGAGTCGATTTGATCGTCGCTGAGGCCTCGCCCGTCGAGAGGAAAGGCGACGTTCTGTTCGATGGTGAGCGAATCGAACAGCGCACCGGACTGGAAAACCATCGTGACACGGCAGCGGATTTCTGCAAATTGAGCTTCGGTCCAGCCGGTGACGTCTTCACCAGCGACAATGATGCGGCCTTCATCGGGCTCGAGGAAGCCGAGAAGGAGTTTGAGCGAAACGGACTTGCCCACGCCGCTGCGGCCCAGGATTACGGCCGTTTCACCTTGCTCGACGAAGAAGCTGACGCGCTTGAGTACATCGAGGTCGTCGAAGGATTTCGAGACTTCCTGGAATTCGAAATAGTGACCGGCCATCCTCAGGATTCTCCGCCGAGGTCGTCTTCGAACATTGCGTCGGCCGCCTCGAAATCTTCAGGCGTATTCATATTCTTGAACAATTGGCCGGATTCGTCGAATGGTTTCCATTCGTGGGGAGGCACGGATTCGATCATCAGGCCGGCGAAGGCATCCGTCACTTTTCGGACGCCCTTCGCGATGGCTGTGAGAACGGGAGTCACGCAAGTCTTGCGATACATGGCGCACAAGGGCTCGGCTCCGACGGCACTTTGTGGGATGACGGCGTCGGCGCTGGATTCGACGGCCCGTCCGATCAAGTAATCGAGCCAACGGGAAGTCATGAAGGGCAAGTCGCAGCCGAGAATCAAATTCCAGCCTTGATTCGAGTGGCGCAGAGCGGTGGCGATTCCGCCGAGCGGACCGATGCCGGGAGCGTCGTCGGCGATGACGTTGTAACCCAACGCGATGTAACGCGTCGGAGGACCAACGATGATCGGCGGTCCGGCGAGCGGCGCGACGAGCGCGGCGGTGCGCAGGAGCAAAGGAATGCCGCCGGGCGCGAGCATCGCTTTATCGCGGCCCATGCGCGAGCTTTGGCCGCCTGCGAGAATGTATGCCGCGATGCCGTCGCGCGGTGGCATTGTCTACTTCCCCGGCCGCTGGATGCCGAGTTCGCGGAGTTTTTCCTGCAAACTCTGGCGATGAAGCCCCACTTCGGCGGCCGTCTTCGAAACATTCCAGTGATGTTCTTGTAGTTTACGCCGGAAATAGGCGATTTCGAATTTGCGCTTCGCGTCGCGGAAATCAGACTCGCCGAGGTAGTCGCCGTCGTCGGAACTGGCGCGTCGCACGGGCCCGGGCGTGCCTTCGCGGATTTCGGCGGACAGGTCGCTGGGTTGAATTTCGTCGCCGCGCGATAGGACCAGGCTGCGCTCGAGCGCATTGCGCAATTCGCGGGCGTTGCCGGGCCAGCTATATTGCGTGAGAAGTTCTGCGGCGTCGGAACTCAGTCGCGCTTTGCGGCTGTGTCGTGCGCCGAGCTGATCGAGAAACGCCGCCGCTAGAAGAGGCAAATCATCCTTGTGTTCGCGGAGGGGTGGAAGCTCCAGGGTTACGACGCGCAGGCGATAGTACAAGTCCTCGCGGAATTTGCTGGCTGCAATTTCGGCCGGGAGATCCCGATGGGTCGCGCTAATGACGCGGACGTCGACCGCGATTGGCTGCGAGCCGCCGAGGCGTTCGATCGTGCGATTTTCGAGGGCGCGAAGCACTTTAGCCTGTGTCACTGGATTCATGTCGCCGACTTCGTCGAGAAACAGCGTGCCGCCGGACGCCAACTCGAATCTCCCTTTGCGCTGCTGAGCTGCGCCGGTGAAGGCGCCTTTTTCGAAGCCGAATAACTCGGACTCGATCAGATTCTCCGGCAGTGCGGCGCAGTTTACCGCGACGAACGGACCATCGGCGCGCGGCGAGCGCGCGTGAATCTCCTGCGCGAGCAAATCCTTGCCTGTTCCGCTTTCGCCAAGGATGAGCACCGTAGCGTCGGTCGGGGCAACGCGTTCGGCGAGCTCGAAAACTTGTCGCATCACGGCGCTGCGGCCAATCATGCGCCCGAATTCGCCTTGCGCGACGAGTTCGCGTCGCAGTTTTTCATTTTCTTCGCCAAGTTCGGCCAGTTTAACCAGATTGCCCACTCGCTTGCGCAGTTCCTCGATGTCGAAGCCTTTCACGATGTAGTCCGCAGCACCGAGACGTAAGGCTTCGACGGCAGTTCTTGCGGTGTCGAGTGCCGAGACAACGAGCACCGGTTGTGCGTGGCCGTTTTCCGCTATCCATTTCAGGAATGCTAGCCCGTCTTCGTCCGGCATAACTATGTCGAGGAGAATCACGTCGGGCCGCTCGACTCGAATCACTTCGCGAGCCGCAGCGGCGGAATCGGATTCGGCAATTCGATACTTATGCTCGAGCGCGCGGCGAAGGCCGTAACGCGCGGCCGGCTCATCATCCACGATCAGAATCGTCTTCATCAGGTGCGTTCCTTTTGAGTTTCGACGAGGGGCAGGCTCACGATGAATCTTGTGCCGCGGCCTTTTGCGATGGGACTCTCACATTCCAGTTTACCGCCGGCGTCATTTAGGCGTTGTGCGACGATCGCAAGCCCCAAGCCCGTTCCGCTGGCCTTCGTCGTGAAGAAGGGCTGATAGATGCGAGCGCGAGTCTCCGGCGCGATGCCCGGGCCGTCATCGGAAACCTGGACCACAAAGCAGCCGTTCTTTCGGGCCGCATCGATTTCCACGCGTCCGCCGTGCGGCTGGGACTCGACTGCGTTGATGATTAGATTTGAGAGAATTTCACGCAGGGCTTCCTCCGAGCTTCGCACGACGCATTTTTCTGACGCAGCGCGCAGAGCGAGCGAGACACTCTTTTGTTCAGCATCGTGGCGAAGTAACGCGACGACCTCTTCCACAGCGCCGAAGCCGTCTGTCTGGTTCTCCAGGAAAGTAACGCCGGCTGCCGGCTTTGAATATTGAAGGAGTTGCGTGAGTTTGGCGCTCAGGCGATCGATTTCGCCGATCACCACCGTCAAATCCTTGCGTACTGGCTCCGGAACTTCGCCACTTTCGAATTGAAGCTGAAGAATCGTCTTCATTGATCCGAGCGGATTGCGGAGATTGTGAGAGATGCTGGCGGCCATTTGGCCGAGAAGTGCAAGCCGCTCGCGTTCGGCGAGAGCACGCTCGAGTTTCAGTTTTTCTTCGATCAGGCGGCAGAGATCGATCATCGCAGGCAATTGCTCCGCAAGGAATTCGAGGGCGGCGCTTACCTCGCCGGTCAGAACAGCGCCTGTAGATGCAGCCTGTAGAGCTCCGACCTCAGTTCCCTCCTGCTTGAGCGGAATCCTCACGACGTGGCCGAGACCGCCGGGCGATTTGACAGGAGCGCCGCGATCATCAGCCGAGAGCGTCAGGCGGACGACTGACAGCCCAAATTCGTCCTTTGCTCGGTTTTCGACAAACGCGATGAGTTGCTGCAGCTCACCCTGCCGGGCTTGCTCCTGAATTTCGCCAAGCATGCGCTGCAGGCGATCGAAGCGCTGCTTAAACGTCCGTTGCAGCGCGCTGCCGATGGTCCTCTCGAGCGGCTCAAAGAAAATGACAAGCGTGAATAGCAGGATGCTGGCCGTCGCTTCGGGCGGCAGAATAGGCTCGAGCCAGCCGCCGACCCGCCGCACGAGTCCGAGATACATCAGCGCGAGGAATGCTCCGGAAACGGCGTAAATCAAATTCTTCTGCACGCCGATTCCCAGAAAATTGTGCCGCACGATGAAGTAGCCGAGAACCGCGGCCGGAACGACTCCTGAAAGCGCGACAGCGGCGCGAAGCGCTGTGAGCCAACCCGGTTCGACAGTTGCGCTGAACGCCAGGCAGCAAAGGACCGCCGCGCCGATAGCAAAAAGTGCTGCCGCGAGAAACCAATGCAGTTGGCCGTAGGGCTTTACCGCGCGTCGTGCCAACCGAACGTCGATCACTGCGCTCGCCAGTAGCGACGCGGTCATCCACAATCCAAAAGGCAATTCCAAACTGCCTGCTAGCTCGGCGGGGCGCGATGCGAGAAAGATCGAGTGGTGCCGAATCGCTTGCCAAGCCAGAAAAAGGACGGGCGCGTAGCTCAACCAGCCGAAGACCCGAAGACGACGTCCATCCTCCGGCTGGCTTAGCCGTAAGTACTCAGCGTGAGATTGAAACAATAGCGCCGGCAGAAACGCGAGACCCAGAGAAACCAGTAGTGAAGCGAACGCCAGGACGCTGGGCGTCGGCGCGGAATAATGTATATAGCCTTCGAGGACCAGGAGAACGCCGCAGTAGTAGGAAAAGAGCGCGAGGATCAGGAAGAACAAGACGCGCTCGAAGGCTCGCGGCCGGCGGTTACCCAGGATTAGTGCAATCAGGAAGAGATGCAGCAGCGCGCCTGCAGTGAAGCCGATTAGCTCGATGTAGAGGAGTAGCGGCACGCAGAGCCTGCCTTTGAGTGAGATGCTACTCGCCGCTAGCATGCAAGGCAATAGCCAAGTGTCGGAATTTTCAGACACTACGCAAACAACTGAAGGATAAGCACTTAGATAGAATAAAGCCGCTTGTGAATCCTCATCGAAAAGGTGTGTAAACGCTTGACATGTAAGGCGTACGTGCTATATTAGCACTCGCTGTCGAGGAGTGCTAATCCTCAAGACTCCTCATCTAGCAATCCTGAGTAACTTACCGGAGGGCAAGCGAAGATGGCAGTCAATGTCACGCCGTTACACGACCGCGTTTTGGTGCGGCGCTTGGAAGAAAAGGAGACCGTGAAGGGCGGCATCATCATTCCCGACACGGCCAAAGAAAAGCCCCAGGAGGGCGAAGTAATCGCCGTCGGGGCTGGACGCATTGAAAAAGGCCAGCGGGTTCCGCTCGACGTGAAAGCCGGCGACCGGATTCTGTTCGGCAAATACAGCGGCAACGAAATCAAAATTGACGATGAAGAGTACCTCATCCTCAAGGAAGACGAAATTTTGGCAAAGCTCAGCGGCGCTGCGAAGGCTGCGGGCGGCAAGAAGTAACAACAATGTTTTACGCGGGCTAAATCATTAGCCCGCAACCGCCCCGCCGCCAGGCGGAGCGGAAAATTTCTCGGAGAACTCTTAGGAGGGTAAGGATCTATGGCAAAACAAATTGTGACTGGTGAAAATTCACGCCAGTCCATCCTGCGCGGCGTCAACGCGCTCGCGGATGCCGTGAAGATCACGCTAGGGCCGAAGGGCCGCAATGCCGTGATCGAGAAGAAATTTGGCGCGCCGATCATCACGAAGGACGGTGTAACGGTTGCCAAGGAAATCGAGCTGCCCGATCCGCTCGAAAACATGGGAGCGCAGATGGTGCGCGAAGTGGCGTCGAAGACGTCGGACGTGGCCGGTGACGGCACGACGACGGCGACCGTGCTGGCACAGGCGATCTTCCGCGAAGGCGTGAAGACCGTGGCGGCCGGCGCGAGCCCGATGGCACTGAAGCGCGGCATCGAAAAGGCTGTGGAAGTGGCTGTCGAGGAAATTAAGAAGCTGCACAAGGACGTGAAGGGCGAAATGATTGCGCAAGTCGGCACGATCAGCGCCAATAACGACCGCCAGATCGGCACGATCATCGCCGAGGCCATGAAGAAGGTGGGCAAGGATGGCGTCATCACTGTCGAGGAATCGAAGACGATGGAGACGACCCTCGAAGTCGTGGAAGGCATGCAGTTCGACCGCGGCTATCTCTCGCCCTACTTTGTCACGGATCCGGAGCGCATGGAGTGCGCGCTCGAGGATGTCCGCATTCTCATTCACGAAAAGAAAATCAGCTCGATGAAGGATTTGCTTCCTTTGCTCGAGCAAATTGCCAAGACCGGCAAGCCGCTGCTGATCATCGCCGAGGACGTCGAGGGCGAAGCGCTCGCAACTCTCGTGGTGAACAAGCTGCGCGGCACGCTGCAGTGCGCGGCCGTAAAGGCTCCGGGCTTCGGCGATCGACGCAAGGCCATGCTCGAGGACATCGCTACGTTGACGGGCGGCAAGGCCGTCACCGAAGACCTCGGCATCAAGCTCGAAAACGTCAAGATGGAAGACCTCGGCCGGGCGAAGAAGATCACCATCGACAAGGACAACACCACGATCGTCGAGGGCGGCGGCAAGCCTTCGGAGATCGAGGGCCGCGTCAAGCAGATCCGCGCTCAAGTCGAGGACACCACCTCCGATTACGATCGCGAAAAGCTCCAGGAGCGTTTGGCCAAGCTCGTGGGCGGCGTCGCAGTAATCAAGGTCGGCGCGGCTACCGAGACCGAGCTGAAAGAAAAGAAGGCTCGCGTCGAAGATGCCATGCACGCAACGCGCGCGGCTGTCGAGGAAGGCATTGTTCCCGGCGGCGGCGTGGCGCTGGTGCGTTGCATCGCGGCGCTCGAGAAGCTGAAGCTGCATGATGATGAGGCCATTGGCGTCAACATCGTGAAGCGTGCTCTCGAGGAACCGATGCGGCAGATTGCGTTCAATGCAGGACACGAAGGCGCCGTGGTGGTTGGCCGCGTCCGCGAGTCGAAGGAAGATACTTTCGGCTTCAATGCGGAATCGGGTGACTTCACCGATCTCGTCAAGGCCGGCGTAATTGATCCGGCCAAGGTCACACGCCTAGCGCTGCAGAACGCGGCTTCCATCGCCGCCTTGATGCTCACGACGGAAGCGCTCGTCGCGGAGATCAAGGAGGACGACAAGAAGGCTGCTGCGGGCGCACCGGGCGCGGGCGGCATGGGCGGGATGTACTAGGCCGCTCGACCGATAACCTTAATCGCTTCAGACACTTAAAGGGCGCTTCGGCCATTCCGGCCGAGGCGCCCTTTCCATTTTCTGCGGCTTGCGTCCGCCGGGTCGTTCCGATATAGTCGGGCCTTCCCTAAAAGTTTCACGGAGGATTTACCGGCATGCCCGGACTGTTGAGCAAGTTGCTGCCGCGCGACCCGACCTTCTTCCAGATGTTTCTCAGACAGGCGGAGAATGTTCATGAGGCCGCGCAGGCGATGGTGGATTTGCTCGAGCACTACGAAAATCCGGCGGCGGGCGCAGATCGCGTGGAACGGTTCGAGCATGCCGGTGACACCATCGCGCACGACATCATCACGCGGCTGAATCAAACCTTCATCACGCCTTTCGATCGAGAAGATATCCACGAACTTTCAACCAAGATTGATGACGTGGTGGACTTGCTCGACGCGGCCGCCACGCGCCTGGTCACTTACCATGTAACGACGATTCGTCCCGGCGTTGCCGACCTGGCGCGGGTGGTGATGAAATCCAGCAAAGAGATCGTAGAGGCAATCCGCGTCTTGGAACATCAGGATCACATCCTCGACCACTGCATCGAGATCAACCGCCTGGAAAATGAAGCCGACCGAGTCAGCCGGAAACTCATCGCCGATCTCTTCGACCAGGAAAAAGATCCCCTCCAGATCATCAAGTGGAAAGAAATTATCGAGCTTCTGGAATTCGCCGCCGACAAGTCGGAGGACGTGGCGAACGTGATCGAAACGGTCACGCTGAAAAACGCATGAGCGCCTCCGCCGGCAGCCGCGCGAATGACGCTGTGGTGTCTCGCAGGAAAGTATCCTGAGGGAGCCGCTGCGTGGAAAACTTCCGCATCCTTGCCCTGATCGTATTCATCACGCTGGTCTTTGAATTTACAAACGGATGGCACGATGCGGCCAGTTCCATCGCGACGGTGGTATCGACACGTGTCTTGAGGCCTACGTGGGCTGTTGCCTGGGCTGCGTTCTGGAATTTCGTCGCGGCGTTTGTATTCGGAACGGCTGTGGCAAAGACCATGGGAACCGGCCTGGTGAATCTAAAGTTCGTGGATGAACACGTCATACTCGCTGGCCTCTTCGGAGCGATCATCTGGAATTACGCTACGATCCGGCTGGGAATCCCCTGCAGCTCGTCGCACGCGTTGATGGGCGGATATGGCGGCGCGGCAGTCGCAGCCGCCGGAATCCGCGCGCTGGAGTTGCCCGGCTGGGTGCTGCCGGTAATCTTCATTTTCGTTGCGCCATTCATTGGGCTCGCCGCCGGCGCGATTGTGACCGTGTTGACCAGTTGGGTCGTGCGCCGGATGACGCCCCGGTACGTGGACCAGTGGTTCCGGAGATTGCAGTTGGTTTCCGCGGCGGCCTTCAGCTTCGGCCATGGAACGAGCGACGCGCAAAAAGGCATGGGAATTATCACCGCAGCGCTCGTGGCCGGGCGCGTGCTCCCGGACTATCATGTCCCGTATTGGGTTATCATTTGTTGTCACCTTGCGATTGCCGGTGGAACGATGGCGGGCGGGTGGCGCGTCGTGAAGACGATGGGCCAGAGAATTACGAAGTTGAATCCCTTCGGCGGTTTTGCGGCGGAGACTTCGGCGGCGCTGACGATTATTGCTACGGCGCACGCGGGGATACCGGTTAGCACGACGCACGTGATTACTGGAGCGATCGCAGGGGTTGGATCATCGCGCCGCCTTTCGGCGGTTCGTTGGGGCGTGACGCGGCGAATCGTTTGGGCCTGGGTTCTCACGATTCCTGGCGCCGGGTTTATGGGCGCCATATTCTTTCATTTATTTCGACATTGGGGCCACTAAGATGACAGAACAGGATGCTCGCTTCGCGACAGTCGAAGAAGCGGTAGAAGAAATCCGCCAGGGGCGCATGATCGTCCTCGTGGACGATGAAGACCGCGAGAACGAGGGCGACTTGACGATGGCGGCGGAGAAAGTTACGCCCGAGACGATTAACTTCATGGCGAAGTTCGGTCGCGGGCTGATTTGTCTGGCGCTCACCGAGGAGCGCTGCGACGCGCTTCATCTGACTATGATGTCGCCGAAGAACACTTCGGCTTTCGGTACGCCATTCTGCGAATCGATTGACGCGCGGCGCGGAACTACGACCGGAATCAGCGCCGCCGATCGAGCAACGACGATTCTCGCCGCCACCGACATCAACACGCGGCCCGAAGATTTGGCGCGGCCGGGGCATATCTTCCCGCTGCGCGCGCGGCGCGGCGGCGTGCTTGTTCGCGCGGGACAGACCGAGGCGTCTGTCGATCTGGCGCGCATCGCGGAGCTCGACCCTGCGGGCGTCATCTGCGAAATCATGAACGACGATGGAACGATGGCGCGCACTCCGCAGCTTATCGAATTCTGCCGCGAGCATGGGCTGAAGCTCCTTACGATCGCAGATTTGATCCGTTACCGCATGCAGCACGAGCGCTACGTGCGGCGCATCGCGGAATCCGTGCTGCCCACGCGCCATGGAAATTTCCGCATGATCGCATATTCGAGCGACGTGGATAGCGAAGTGCACGTCGCCCTAGTGCGCGGCGAACTTGCCGGCGATCAGGCGCCGCTCGTTCGCGTGCACTCCCACTGCTTGACCGGGGACGTATTCGGATCCACAGACTGCGATTGCAATGAGATTATCGATCGATCGCTTGAGAAGATCGCACGTGAGGACCGCGGAGTCTTTGTCTACTTGCATCACACGGGGCGCGGGTTCCGGATCGATTCCGCTACCGAGGAGGGCGCGCTGCCGGCCATTCTCGTTCACTCGCGACGTGATATCGATCGTGATTTGAACCGGCAAAGGCTGATCCAGCGTGAGAGCGGCATTGGCGCGCAAATCCTGATCGATCTCGGGCTACAGCGGATTCGCGTGCTGACCAACCATCCGAAGAAAGTCGTCGCGCTCGAGGGCTATGGACTGGAGATCGCGGACCAAGTGGCACTGGGCGCCGGCCCGGCACGCAAGTCGCATCAGGCGACGTAACGGTCTGCGCATGACCGGTAGTCGCAGCGTGCGCAGTTGGGGATGCGCTAACTATACGTCGAAGCTTTAACACGGTCAGCTTGGCTTTTTCGAATCCGGTGGCACGATCTTCACGTAAGGCCGAATCTTCTCCAGCCGCTGCTTCGTAATTCCGCGGATCGCCAGCAACTCTTCGACGCGGCGAAATGGCCCGCTCTTCTGGCGAAACTCGACAATCGCTTTCGCCATTCCTGGGCCAACACCCGGTAATTGCTGGAGCTCTTCCGCGGTTGCAGAATTCAGGTCAAGCGGTTCTGCCGGAGGATGCTTCTTGGGTTCGGCATGCGCCAGCAATCCGCTAGTCAAGACGAGCAGGAGGCAAACCACCTCCCAGAAACCGATCCTGGGTTCGCGCGTGGTTCCTGCGCTAAATCTCGTTGCCCTGCGCGTCATATTGCGTCACTTCGCCGAAGAGCGCTGCCTGTTCGCCGATCTGCCCGCGGTCTCCTACGATCACGATCTGTGCATTGGCCGAATCAAAATGGCGGCGCGCCGCGGCGAGCACATCCGCGCTCGTCAGTGAGCGGATGCGCTCGCGATAAGTCTCGAGATAATCATCCGGCAAGCGATTCAGATAGACGGTCGAGAGCTGGCCGATCATCCCGTCCTGCGTGGCCACGCCGAGCGAAAACACGCCCGTCATATAATTCCGTGCATCGGCAAGTTCATCGTCGCCCACCGGCAGAGAACGCATGCGATCCATCTCATAGAACATTTCGGTGAGCGTTGCCGCAACCACATCGTTGCGCACGGCCGCATGCACAGTGAAGTATCCATGCTCGCGCAACGCCGAAATTCCGCTGCGGGGACTGTACGTGTAGCCTTTTTGCTCGCGAATGTTCATGACCAGCCGCGAATTGAAAGCGCCGCCATAAATCGAGTTCGCCAGGCCCAAACGGTACCAATCGGGATCGAGCCGCGTGATCGCGCGGTTGCCGACGAGCACATCGGTCTGCACGCTTCCGGGCAGGTGCACGAGATGCACTTGCCGGCCGTGAAGAGCGGGCGGCGCTGGATTCGAAGGTCTCACCGGCGAAGGCGCGCTCCATTGCCCGAAGGTTTTCTCGATCAATTCGGACATCGCGGGCGTGTTGAAATCTCCGACGATCACAAGCAGCGCGTCGGACGGGACGTAATGCCCGGCGTAATACTCCTGCAATTGCTCCCGCCGGTACGACTCGGCCTGTGCTTCGCTCGGCGCAACGATGGCGTAGGGGTGCGCGCCGAAAAGCACGTGCCGCAGCCGTTCGGCGGCGATAAACGCGGGAGTGGTGCGCTCGACTCGCAGCTCTTCGAGCTTCTGCCGGCGCACGCGTTCGAATTCATCCGCAGGAAACGAGGCATGGCGCGCGAGATCGTCGAGCATCGCGAGCAGCCCATCGGCAGATTCGGCCAGGCCGGAGATAGAAATGGCACTCGTATCGGCGCCGGCGCTGGTGCCGAGATCGGCGCCCATGTGGCGAAGATTTTCCTCGATAGTTTGGCTGTCGCGATTCGCCGTTCCCGTGCGCACAACGGACGCGGTGATTTCGGCCAACCCAGGAGCGCGAGCCGCAGTGACTGCATTTCCGCTGCGGAAGAAAAGCTCGGCAGTAATCTTCGGCACCCAGTGCGTCTCGACCAGCACTACCTGCATGCCATTCGCGAGCGTGCGCGTCGCGCGCTTCGGCCAAGCGACCGGACGCTCCGGACCGAGCGGCGGCGCCTTCGTCGGGCCGGATTTCGGCGTCTCGATAATCGTGGAACTCATTGTGCGCCTCCCTTCCCGATCGGGCGGCGGATGAGAATGGAGCGTCGCTGCGGCACGAGCATCTTGCCGGCAATATCGCGCACCTGCTGCGGCGTGACTGCCAGAAAACGATCAAGGACCGAGTTGATGAGCTGCGGATCATTGTCGAAAAGCGTGAAGCACGCCAGATAGTGCATCAATCCGAAGCGCGGCATGTGAGCGCCCATTCCGCCTTCAAGGTGGGAGTAAAAATCGGAGCGGAATTTCACTTGAATTTGACGCAGTTCGTCCTCGTCGATTCCGCGATCTCGAATCTCTCCCATAATTTCTTCGAATGCGGCGATGGTCTGTTCCGAGGAATACTCGGGTTTGTGATAAATCGTCGTAATCATCAGCGTCGGCCCGTTGTAATCGAAAAGATCGCCGGAGGAATAATTGATTCCCCCGGAAGCTTCGATGGCGATTTGGCGCTCGAGAACGAGGCGCCGGTAGATGCGGCCAGCGCGCCCCCCGTGGAGCAGACGATCGAGAATTCCTGCGGCATACCAATCCGGCGTGCCGCGCGCCGGAGCGCGAAAGCCGATGGCCATGGCGGGCAGCGGCCCGAATTTCTCGGGGACTTCGCCGCGCCGCTCTTCCGTTTGCGGCGGCTCGACGGCATCAACGTGCGGCGGAATCGGCCCCGCGGGAATGCTCTCGAAGTAGCGCTTCGCCAGCGCGAAGGATTCTCCCGTCTCGACATCGCCGAGAATCAACAGCACCGCATTATTCGGCGCATAGTAAGTATGGAAAAAGGATCGCACATCGTCCAAATTTGCGGCATCGAGATCGGCGAAATCGCCGTAGAAATTATGAGCGTTCGGCCAATTCCGAAACGCGACGGGCGGCAGATCGAGCCACGGGAAGCCGCCGTAAGGCTGATTCAAAACGTTTACGCGCACTTCCTCTTTCACGACGTCCCGCTGATTTCGCAAATTCTCATCGTCCACTTTGAGCGCGCGCATCCGATCAGCCTCAAGCCAAAGCACGCGCTCGAGCGCATTCGACGGCACGGCTTCGAAATAATTCGTAATGTCGTGATAGGTCGAGCCGTTCAGCAATCCGCCTGAGGAATTGATCAGCTTGATGTGCTCCATCTTTCCGGCATTCTCCGAGCCTTGAAACATCATGTGCTCGAAGAGATGCGCAAAGCCGCTGCGTCCGCGAGGTTCGAGGCGAAATCCGATCTGATAGTAAACACCGACAGTGGCCACCGGCGCCGAATGATCAGGTGAAACCACTACTCGTAGGCCGTTCGACAGCGTCGAGGTCTCCACAGGTATCCGAAGCGGGCTCAAACTCTTCCTCCTTGAAAATCTCGTCCTTGTGAATCCCGTCTTTAAGAATTCTTCGATGCGCGCCCGAGTGCTTTTTCTGAAGCGGCCGGATTTGCAGCCAGCACGCGGCCGGCGAGCAGCGTCAGCGCGCGATAGGCTCCGCCGTATTCGCGCGGGAATTTCGTGAGCGCATCACGGTGGCGCCTGATCGTAGCGTAATCGCCGCGCGAATGAGGTCCTGTCCACGCCACGCGCGGCCCATGCCGCTCGAAATTCGAAAGCATCTGCCGCATCAACGGCAGCAGCGCCTGAACTGCCTGCCGCCGCGTGAATCCCGATTTCATCAAAATGCGCGTGGCTGCCTCGACGAGAGCCAGTCCCTGCCCCGCGACCATCGCGCCCGCGGCGTGATACGCAGCTTTGTGCGCCCCCTCGACCACAACTGGAACCCCTCCAAGCGATCGCGCGATATTTCGTGCCGTCCGCAGCGCGCGTCGGTCGCCTTCAATTGCGAAAACGACGCCATCCAGCTCGGGGACCCCTCGACCACTAAACGTTTGCAGCGGATGAATCGAACCCGTCGAGGCGCCCAATTCGGCCAGCGGCCCGAGTGCAGTTCGATCAAGCGCCCCGCTCGTGTGCAGCACGATTTTCCCGCGCCATTCACTGCCGCCAATTCCCGCCAAATCGCGCGCCACATTCTCGATTGCATCGTCGGGCGTGGCGATGAGAATGAGATCGGCGCCTACCGCCTGGCGCGTAAGCCCGCCATGAGCGACGCCACCGCCGATTGCCAGCACAGCCCGGCGCGCCGTAGCACGCGAGCGCGTCACGACCGCGCCAATCCGCCAGCCCAACTCCCTCATGCGGCGACCGAGGCCACATCCCACGCGCCCCCCGCCCACAATCGCAACAGTCAACGCCATCGCGCATGATAGGATAGCTGGTTCGGCTGTCCGCCGCTCAGGAAATTATTCAGCTTGCACACTTTCGCAACCGTATTCTTCAGTGTCATCGCTCTCGGCTGGCTCATTCAAGGCGTCCGCGCATGGCGCGGCATGGCCAGCGTTCCGCGCCTTTCCGATGTCAAGCCGGCCAGCGGAGAAAACCTTCCGCGCATTTCGATTTTGGTCGGCGCCCGCGACGAAGCGGAGAAGATGCCCGCGGCGGTCGAATCATGGCTGGCTCTCGATTATCCGGATTTCGAAATCATCGCGGTGGACGATCGCTCGCAAGACGCGACGGGAAAGATCCTGGATGATCTCGCGCGGCGCGATGCCCGGCTGAAAGTCGTTCACGTCACGGACTTGCCCTCGGGCTGGCTTGGAAAGCCTCACGCGCTGCAAACGGCTTATGAGCGCTCCTCCGGCGAATGGCTGGTGTTCACGGACGCCGACGTCCGTTATTCTCCCGATCTTCTCCGCCGCACGCTGGCTCTCGCGTATCGCGAGAATTGGGATCATCTGACGCTGCTCGCGGCGCTCGATCTGCGCGGGTTCTGGGAAGTTACCACCGTCGCATATCTCGGTTTGGGATTTGCGCTCGGCTTCCAGCCATGGAGAGTCAGTGACCCCAAGAGCAAGACCTATTTCGGAGTCGGCGCCTTTCAACTCGTGCGACGTTCCGTATATGAAGCCATCGGGATGCATCGAAAGCTCGCCTTGGAAGTCGTCGACGACATCAAGCTCGCGAAATTGATCAAGCTAGGAGGATTTCGCTCCGGCCTCGCAACCAGCCAGCAATGGGTACAGATTCGCTGGCACGATGGATTTCTCAACGTGGTTCGAGGGCTGATGAAAAACATATTCGCCGGATACGGCTTCAGCGTCTGGAATGTGCTGCTGGCAATTTCCGGCGTGTTCGTGCTGAGCATCTTGCCGTTCATCGCGCTGTGGTTTACCTCGGGACTCGCGCGCGTTGCCTGCGCACTGGCATGCAGCGTCGCAGTGTTGGTCGAGGAGCGGTTCGTTCAGGAAACGAATGAGCCCGCGCTCTACGGATTGACTCACCCGATCGGCGCCGCGGTATTCATCTACATGAGCTTGCGCGCGATGATTGGGACGCTTTGGCGCGGCGGAATTGTCTGGCGCGGCACTTTCTATCCGCTTCGCGAGCTGCGCAAGGGCATGGTCTGAGGCTTGACGCGCGCTACTTCCTCGCGCGCTTGACGGCCTTCGGAGCAGGCGTGGCCGGTGCCACTGTTTCGTCGCCAACCGCCGCGGTAGATGCAGCGCTTGGCGGCTCTGCGTCGCCCTCGGGCCCGACGGCTTCAATTTCCATTGGCGAAGCGCTGAAGATGGCCGTAAAGTCCCGCTGGCGCAGCGCCCGAACTCGATCGCGCAGAGATGCGGCCCTCTCGAACTCGAATTTCTTCGCGGCCTCGCGCATTTGCCCTTCGAGCTGCTCGATGGCGCGGCGCAGATCTTCTTCGCTGGCGAGAACGTCAACCGCCACATCGTCCGCCGGCACGGTCAGATAATCCGCTTCCACAATCCTCGCCAATTGCATATCCACGCTCTTGATGATGGATTCGGGCGTGATGTTGTGCTCCACGTTGTAAGCCTGCTGCTTGGCGCGGCGGCGGTTCGTCTCGCCAATGGCGATGCGCATGGAATCCGTCATTCTGTCGGCATAGAGAATGGCTCGCGCTTCGAGATGCCGTGCGCAGCGCCCGATCGTCTGCACCAGCGAAGTCGCACTGCGCAGGTAGCCTTCCTTGTCGGCGTCCAGAATTGCCACGAGCGAGACTTCAGGCAGATCAAGGCCTTCACGTAGCAGGTTGATTCCAATCAGTACATCGAATTCGCCGCGCCGCAAATCCCGCAAGATTTTGACCCGCTCGAGCGTCTCGATTTCCGAGTGCAGATACCGGCAGCGCACGCCCACTTCCGTGAAATATTCGGCCAGGTCTTCCGACATGCGTTTCGTCAGCGTAGTCACCAGCACCCGCTGGTTTTTCTCCGCGCGCACGCGAATCTGTTCGAGTAAATCGTCCACTTGGCCTTTGACCGGCCGCACTTCGACTTCAGGATCTACAAGCCCCGTCGGCCGAATCACCTGCTCCGCGATCACTCCCCCCGCCTTGGTTAGCTCGTAGGGCCCCGGCGTAGCCGATACATAGATGGCTTGGTTGATGCGATGCTCGAATTCCTCAAATGTCAGAGGCCGGTTATCGAGCGCCGAAGGAAGCCGGAAGCCATAGTCCACCAGCGTTTGCTTGCGCGCGCGGTCGCCGTGGAACATGCCGCGCACCTGAGGAATCGTCTGATGCGATTCGTCGACAAAAAGCAGGTAATCGGAGGGCACGTAATCGAGGAGCGTCGGCGGCGCTTCCCCGGGCAACCGGCCCGAAAGATGGCGCGAGTAGTTCTCGATGCCGTGACAATAGCCAATCGTGCGCATCATTTCGATATCGAAGTGCGTACGCTGCTGCACCCGCTGCGACTCAACGATCCTTCCCTTGCGCTCGAGTTCGCCCTGCCACCATTCGAGTTCTTCGAGAATCGTCTGAATGGCGCGTTCCTTTTGCTCGGCAGGCAGAACATAGTGCGTCTTCGGATAAATTGGCATGCGCGTGATATCCGAGTCGCGCGACACGATTTCGCCGGTCAGCGGATCGATCCGGCGGATGGCTTCGATCTGGCTGCCCCACAGCTCGATACGCACGGCTGAATCCTCGTAGGGTGGGTGAATCTCGATAATATCGCCGCGAACGCGGAACGTGCCGCGGCGCAAGTCTTCGGAACGGTCATACTGAATGTCCACGAACTTGCGCAGCATCGCTTCGCGCGCGATCGACTGGCCCTTCTCCAGCATCACGAGCATGCCGTAGTAGGCTTCAGGCGAACCCAGACCGTAAATACAGGAGACAGAAGCGACAATCACCACATCGCGGCGCTCAAATAGCGAGCGCGTCGCGCTCATGCGCAGCTTGTCGAGCTCCTCATTCGTCGTAGCTTCTTTTTCGATGTAAACGTCACTCGACGGAACATAAGCCTCGGGCTGGTAGTAATCGTAGTAGCTCACGAAATACTCGACGGCATTCTGCGGAAAGAACGACTTGAATTCGTGGTAGAGCTGCGCGGCCAGCGTCTTATTGTGCGCCAGCACGAGGGCCGGGCGATTCATCTGCGCGATGACTTTCGCCATCGTGAAGGTCTTGCCCGACCCCGTGACGCCCAAAAGCACCTGGTGCTTATCGCCGGAGGAGATCCCCTCCGTAAGCTGTGAAATGGCCTGAGGCTGATCGCCGCGCGGTTCGTAGTCGCTTGAAAGCTTGAAGTCCGTGCCCACAGTCACTCCCGACCTTTAGAAACCCATTATGCCAAGCCTTCCATTATACCGCAGAGGTTAAAACTCGTGGCGAGATGAAAACGGGTCCCAACTCGGAGGTCCACCAAAGCCGGAAATCTAATTCTTGATCGCGGACGGCAGCAGGGTTATCTGTGATTGGCTCTTTACGTTTCCAGTGTAGTTCAGCCGCGAACTTGAACTCGCGCTCGCGATCGTGAAATTCAAATCCTGATCGACGGTTTGCGTGGCGCTGACCATGAAGCCTGTTTGCAAAGAAACAAAATTCATGCTCTCGCCCGAGCCAGTCCAGACCCCCGAAGTCCGCAGGCCATTGTGAAGGTAGTCCGCCGGAGTCAGATCGCCGTGCGGATTCGCCTGGAGAATTTTGAATTGCGTCAGAATGACGGCGCAGTTCTCGCCCTCTTCCGGGGCCCCCGCTGGGTCAGTGCGTGGCGACGCCGAACCGCCAGCGGAGCTCCCAGCCTGGCCGCCCGCGGCCCGGCACGCTTCGTTTCGAAGATAGGTCGAGTCCGCGCGCCACACCGTCTCTCGAAGCGGCGCACCGGGAACCGGTTCTTCCGAATGCCACTTCTCGCCGATGACGATTCCTTTCTTCGGAAATCGCGCACCGGCGGAAATATTCGCGAGCCATCCGCGAACACTCGCCAGCGCCGATGGATCCTGCACCACGCCTTCGAGCCCCGTAACCTCCGAGACATGTCCTTCGGGATCGAGGCCAAATTCGAGCGAATGTCCCTCGAGCTTGCGATATTGATCGGCCATCGCCTCAGCCTGAGCATCGTAGGCGTCGGACTCATTCGTAACTACCGCTCGCTGGCAAGTGGCGCGAATTCGCACTTTGGGAATGTCGCTCCCGGCGGCGGATTCCAAGTGCAGCACCTCAAGACGCACGACGAGAGTGGTGGACTGCGAAAGCTGCGAGGCCGCCTCCGGATCCTCAACGAGTCCCGTCGCGCGTCCCTTCGTAACGTTCCGCATTTCGATCTGATAATCCAGAATCTGCCCGACCGCAAATCGCGGTGAAAGCCGCACGCGGTCATGATCGGCGGCACCTGTGAACCCGAATATGCCCGCTGAACAAATGATCGCAAGCGCAGCAGTAAGGTAGCGCCGGCTCGCATGCTTCCCATTCAGTTTTCTCGACGGATTCGCAGCCATTTCTCGCTGAATCTTGCTCCAAAGTGATTCTGCAATAAAGCAGTCGAATGTTGTGAGATTCCGTTTCAGTCGCGCGGGGTTGTGTCCGCACGCTCGATGCGCGGCGCGAATAGAGGGCCGCGAATAATATACGCGGCCGTATCGGCAGGAGAATCAGCTCCGACGCGGACCTGGTTTCTCGCACGTGGCAGCCACTGAAGGTGAATGTCGGCATTCCGGGCAAAATCAACGGTGCCCGACGCGCCGATGAACACATCTCCGCTGCGAAGCCGCACGCCGGACACCTCCACCTGGTCGTCGCGGCAAGCGAACGTGCCGCTCACTTCTGAAAACGAACTCGTTCCACCGCGGCGAGCGCCCGCCCGCAAGGACTCGATCAAATCGAATCCCTGAAGCAATGCCGGCTGGATGGTCGCGCGCCCGCGGCACCCCAATGACGCGACCAGCGCATCCCGGCCGAGGCCATGCATTTCGGCTTCAATCTCGCCCGATGCGATTCCTGAGAATTGCCTCGCCAGCGCCGGCGATCCTGCAGTCAATGACGCGAGATTGAGTCCCGCCAGGCGCACGCTAACGTTGTAAGCGGGCAACTCGCGAAGATCAGCCTTCAGGCTGCCGGTGACTTTCCCTCCGCTGAAATCAGCCTCCACGTCCTGAAAAGTAATTTGCCGCTGGTCCAGGGCCAAATTGCCGCTCAGATGCTCCATCACAAATCGCGAAAACGCAAAATCGTCCACGCTCAGGCGTCCGGAAGCACGCAAAGTGGAAGGAATTTTCTCCGGGCCGTTCGAGCTGAGGAACGGCAGCACACTCCCCAGAAAGCCCTGACGCCAACGCGGATTGAGCCAGCGATCCAAATCTTCCGCGTTGAGGCGATCGGCCCTCAGAGAGAATCGCGTATCTCCTGCGAGTGGCGACATTGTGAGTGTGCCGCTCCATTGGCCGCCGAAAGCCTCCGCAGAACTGATAGTGAGCTCTTCCGCGCTCCCAATGAGATTCAAGGTTCCATGCACTTGAGAGATCGGATGATTCAGGAACGGCGCCCGGACCTCGTCGCTTTCCAGCCCAATCTCCCCGAATAGCTGCGCCGGCTGAGTCCCGGCTGGACTATTCCACATGAGATCGAAGCTCGCAGGCCCCTGGACACTCCACTCCCCGGGCAACTTCGATCCCAGCGCTGAAATCGCGTCCGTTACGTCTTCGAGTTTAGTCGTCCGCCCGGTGAGCCTTCCGGAGAGTGCGATCGGATCGCGCTCCTCCGCGAAACCGCTGAATTGCAGGACGCCATCTTCGCCTCCCAGGTCAATTTTGACCGGCGAAAGGCGCGCGAATTCTCGATCGAACTCAATCGAGCCAGGCCCTGTTCGCATCGCCGACCGAAGGCTGCCGCCTTCCAGCGAAAGGCCCGCGGTATGGAGTGAGCCGCCGACAGGACGCAACGGCCATCCGGCCAAAGTAACTCTCGCGCCGACTCGACCCCGCAACTCCAGCGCTTCGGAGACATTGGGATGGAACGCGCGAATCCACGCGAGGAGATCCTCCATTTCAATTCCCGGCGAAGTGATCACAAACGCGGGCCGCTCGCCGGCATCTATCCCCGTCCGCCCGGGATCCCACGTGACGATCCCCGTTCCCCGCACGCTCGAGCGCGGCGTATCCAGCGACGCATCTGCGAAATCAATCTCTGAACTCTCAGGCAGCCAATCCGCGCGAACTTGCAGGTTCAACGCGGGATTATCCGCGCGCAGCGGCAAATCCCACCGATGCAGACGCCGGATTTCCGCGCGCCCTCCCAGGCTCCAGGTCGGCCCCAGCGTGTGCGCATCAAGCGTCATCGAAAGAGTTCCACGAATTCCGTGATCGTAACCCCCGATGAGCCGCAACGCGTCCGCCACAGCCGCGTTCTGCCACTGCATCGTGAGATCGGCAGGCCGCAGCCGGGAAGAAGTGCCTCCGAGCTGCCCTTCCACGTGCAACGTGCCCGCTTGTTGCAGCACCACGGCCGCGCGCGACGGACTTGCATCGAGGTTCACCTGCCACCGGCCAGGCGCCTGCTGCTCGACCGAGCCCGTCACGCCGACGAACGCGAACGGGAGCTTTTCATCGCCGCGCTTGAAATTCACCCGGCCCGAGTCCACCTCGATGCGGCGAATTCGCAGACGCATTGAGTTTCGAGATGCTTCTGAACCGACGACGCCCGTCAATCCCGACGGCGCCGGCAGCCATTCTTCGATGTTCCAGCGTCCATCGGCAGCCCGCACCAGATTGAGGCTGGGCCGGGAAAGTGACAGCATGCCCAGCTCGACGCGTCCGGCCAAAAGCGATAGCCAGCGAATGCGGATCGTCAACGAATCGGCGCGCAGAAAGTACTCATTGCCGAACCGGGATTCATCAAAAACTACGACCGGCGAGGCCTCAAGTTCAGGCCTTCCGAAAAGATTCAGCGAATAGCGCGCTACTTCAATGCGGCGCCCAAACGCCGCCTCCAAACGCGCATTGAGAATATTCCGTATTCGCGTGTGCTGCACCAAGACCGAGCCGCCGACCTGGGCCATCACCCACGCGACAAGCAAGATCAAAACCCAGCGCAATCGCCGCAACATGACCGGCCGCCGCGCGCGTTCAGCCGTGGGCGCCAATTCTTCCAGCGTGGTTTCAGGCGAGATCGAAACGGGTGTCACGACTCTCTCGATCGATCAATGCACTTCGTGCAGCATGCGGCTCCATCGCGCCCGGCTGGGCAGATGCAGCAAAGTCCGCACCATCCCCCGCACGCCGCTGATGAAATCGTCATTCGCGTAATCGCCGCTATTCGCTTCCACCGACCAATAGATAATCACGGGACGCCCCATGATAGCGTCGCGCCGCACAAACCCCCAATAGCGGCAATCCCAGCTATAGTCGCGATTGTCTCCCATCGCGAAGTACTCGTCCGGGGGCACCACAAGCTCTCCCTCCACCACGTGATTCAGGATGTCCGCAGCCCATTCCGGTCGCAGTCGACCTTCGAGAAACGCGTGGTTCGTCGGCGGAAAATCATCGCCGAAAAGATCAGCCGCAGCCGGATCATGAACGACGTAGGGCTCGTTGAGCAGCGCTCCGTTCACGTAGACTTTCGCATCCACGATGCGCACGCGGTCGCCGGGAAGCCCGATCACGCGCTTCACGTAATGCGGATGATCGTCGTAAGGAAATTTGAACACGATAATGTCGCCACGTCGGATTGCCCTATACGGCAGCAAGTGCTCATACCACGCGCCCCGGCCTTCGAAAATGAATTTATTCACCAATAGATAGTCGCCCACGAGCAGCGTCCGCTCCATCGAAGGTGAAGGGATCTTGAACGTCTGCACCACAAACGTGGTGCCATACAAAACGATCAGAATAGTCACTAGAAGGGATTCGAGATACTCGCGAAAGGTCGTTTGTTGCGGAACACTTCTGGAGGGTAGCGCCGCTTCGGACGGACTCCCCGCCTGAACATCTGAGGGCATCGCGCCGCTCACTTCCGATTGCTCGTAGCCAATAAGCTGGCGAGCGCCTGCCTTGCAGCAGACTGTTCGGCTTCCTTCTTGCTGCGGCCTTCGGAAGCAGCTAGTCGCTCGCCGTTCAACCACGCCTCGACTTCAAACAATTTGCGGTGGTCGGGCCCGCTCTCGCGCTCGATGCGATACTCCACTCGCCCTCGCGCGTGCTGCTGCACCCATTCTTGCAGCGCTGATTTGTAATCGGAGAGGTGCAGCGGCTGGTCGGAATGAAGAATGGCAGGATCAAGCAGCGAGCGGCGAATGAACGACCTCGCCGCTTCGATTCCTCCATCTAAATAAATCGCCGCGATCACCGCCTCATAAGCATCGGCAAGCAGGCTCTGTTTCTCGCGCCCGCCCGTCATTTCCTCGCCGCGGCCCAATCGCAGATAGCGGCCCAGGTCCAGCGCTTGCGCCGCCGCGCGCACGGCGGCCCCGCTGACAAGGCGCGAATGAGCCTTCGATAGCTTGCCCGCGTCCCAATCCGGGTAAGTTTGCACCAGGTATTCGCTGGCGATCAGGCCCAGCACTCTATCGCCGAAGAACTCCAGCCGCTCGTTATCCTCCGCCGGCGCATCCAAATCACGCTGCCTCGCCGACCGGTGCGTCAACGCCAGCTCCAGCAACTCGGGCCGCCCGAACTGATACCCCAGTGTTTCTTCCAAGCGGGCGAGCTTCTCCCCCGTTTTCGAGGCCGTCCCGAGTTCCTTGCTCACTCCGATATCTGCTTACGGCTTGGCGGCCGGCTGCGCGGCGGCCTGCTGTTTGGTCTGATCGGCGCGCTGCTTGCACCGCGTTTGTAGCGGTCCGCTGATTTCGGCGCACTTCGCGTACGCGCTGGAAGCATCGCCAAATTTCTTCAGCGCCTCGTAATCGCGCCCGAGAACGTACAAATCGGCCGGATCCGGCGTCGTTCCCTTTGTGCTCAACTCCAATTCCGCTGCTGACTCCGTCGGCTTCTGTTCGCGGAAATAGACGAGGCCCAGGCCGCTGTGCGCTTGCTCGGTTGCGCTGGCCTTCGATTTCGCAAAGACATCGTCGGTCATGGCCGCCGGCTTCGCCATTTTGTCCAGCACTTCGAGCCCGTGCTTCAGCTCCTCCTCGGCCTTCTGCAGTTTCTTCGCTGCGTCTATGTCGTTCGGATCGTAATTGTGTGGCGTCACCCATCCCAGCTGCACCAGCACTGACACGTCATCCGGGTTCAACGCCAGCGCTTTGTCCCCGTTCTCATACATCTTCGCAAAGTCCTGTTTCTGGAAATAGGCGTGCATCAATTCAGCGTAGACGGACTCTCTATATTTGCTGTCCACCCATTTGTGCACGAATGATTCGCCGAGCGTTATTTGCTGATCGTAATCGGTCGGCTTCACAGCGGCAAGCGCCTTGTAGTCTGTCTCCTCCGCCGGATCGGTCTTGGCAACATCGCCGAGGCCCGGGACGCCTGGTTGAATCGGTCCCGTATCCGGCGTGGTTTGGTTCTTGCCCCCGCTTGGCGCGTTCGCCCCTCCCGGAGACCCTGCACTCCCACCTCCACTTCCTCCGCCATGTCCCTGGGCGAAGACCGGACTCGCGAAATTCAGTCCAACCACGAGTCCGCAAATCGCGGCCGCAATCCCCAGCTTCCTCGAACTCTTCATGGTTTCCCCCTTCGATCGAAAGTCTACTTCGAAGTTCCCATCGTACAAATCACGAATCTCTTATGGCTGCGACGGCGGCTTGGCTTCGCCCGAACCTCCTCCGCCCCCGGACGGATTATAAGGCGAAGTCTGGCCGCGCTGCGCCGCCGCGCGAGCCGTGTCGGGCGCATCCGCAATGGCGAGCGCAGCACTATACTCCGACAGCGCCAGATCCCGGTCGCCTTGCATATCGAGTATCCGCCCAAGATAGACGTATGACCATGCCAGGATCGACGGCTCAACGGCCGTGCCGCGCTTCGCGTTCGCCACCACTTTCTCGAACAGCTCTTGCGCCCGATCTCCCTTTCCCTGCAGGATCGACGCGATCGCCAGCCCATACTGCGCCCGCGGCAATTCCGGATGACTGGCAAGAACCGCCGTGAAGATTGCCTCCGCCGCGGTGCCATTCTTCAATGCAATTTGGCGATCGCCTTCCGCAAGATCATGATCGAGCGACGACTCGGCCGGCGCCGCTGACTTCTCATCTGCTTTCGGCTTCACGGCCTCCGCCGTCGCAAACTTCACGTTTTGCAGCCGTTGCTTTTCCGCGTCAACGTCCAGATTCTTGACGATGTCCGGGAAATAATACTGCATGGCCGGACCGTCTTTCTCGAATAACTTCAGTTGCGCCACCAGCGGCCGCACCAGAATTAGCCCTTCCCCGTCGTCTTCGGCCAGTGCGCTTTCAAGGTCCGCCGCGGAAAGCCGATTCAATCTCAATTCCACGGCCTTTACGAAGCACTCGTCAAATAAGCCGAAGAAGTCCTCCCGGTAAGCCCGCGGCAAGAGCGGCGCCTTCGCTGCAATATTCAGAAGAGCGCTCTTCTTGTCCAATTCCTGCCGCGAGCGAAGAACCATTGGATCGACCAAGAAATGAATGTAGGCATGGCGGATATCGTCGATAGGAAGCTCCGCGCCCGAACCCACTACAATCGAGTAGTGATCCTGATAGGTTCGAAAATTCAGGCGGTTGCCGGCGAGCGGCTCGACCACTACCGTGAATTCGCGGCCATTGGATGGCCGTTGGACTTCGCGGAGATACGCGGACGTGAGGAATATCGTCCGGCGCACCGGACTGTCGTAGCGCGCCACTTCGCGATCGTAGTCCTTCGACATTCGCGCCCACTCCGCCGACAATTGCGCTTCCTTGTAGAAATTGCGAAGGATCTGATCGAAGTTCTCGATGCTCAGTACGTCGGGCGGCAGCACGTCGTGGTCAATCTGATAAGTGAAATTAGGAGGCGGGCCTACCACCAATGCGAAGGAAATGAAGCGCGACATCGTCTCGCCCGGGTCGGCCAGAGCGTGCTCGCGATAGAATTGCCGCAGCGCCTCCGTCGCCGGGCCTTGCATGTGCCGCAAGCGGTCATGCAGCGCCGCCCAATCCGCGGCGTTCGACGACATGCTGGGATTGACATCGAGCCCCCCAGCGTCCAGCGCGCACATCACCGAGAAAAGTTGCGCGCTGCTCTCCACCGAAACGCCGCCCGCTGCCGCCGTTTGCGGCGCGCTCGCCACAGGAAACACGAACACCATCGCGATGGAAGCCACTGCCGCCCAACTCAGCAGGGTTCTAGGACGTAGCCTGCGGATTTTCCTGCTCCTTCTGGGCTGCCAATCCAGATGCGTCTTGGCGGGGGATTCCTGAAGCTGGGCTGGGACCCCATGTGCGGACGACCCTCGCCGAACTCAGCCACACAAACTCTATCCACTCACTCTCACTGAGTCAAGAATCCAGGTCGGAGAATTGATGGTCGCGCTGACGTGCGGTTCAACAATATGCGGAAAAAACGATTTCGTCGTCATCCCGAACGAAGTGAGGGATCTGCTCTTCTTGAGATTGGGCGCTAGTTGCTAACTCTTCGTCGCCGCGGAGTCCTCAGCCGCGCACGCGCACTTCGCTGAAATTCAAAATCACGCGCCCGCCGGGCATCGGCCGTCCGAAACTAATCTGCGGGCGAAAGCGCGAGAACAGCAGCACCTGATCCAACTGGTGGCGCACGGCTGCATCATTCGGCCCGGCCAAAATGTTGTAGCTCACCACCTGGCCCAGCTCGTTCAATGTCGCGTCCACAATTAGCAAACCGGCATCCGGCGTTTCTCCGCTGTCCGCGATTCCGGCCACTGGAAACGGCGCCAGGCTTTCAAGCCGCGCCGGCTGAATCAAATTCCCCGGCCAATCGTTGGCGCCGGCTACCGGAACTCCCACCAGGATGCCCTGCACCACAAACAAAAACGCAAATATCGCGGTCAGCACGCCCCCGGTCGCAGGCAGCGCCAGCGGCTCAAGAATATTTTCCGAAATAATCGCGGCTCGCTGCACCAAGCGCCGCAGCCAATGCTCGCGCGTCCGCGCGTGCACCGCGGCAAGCCGTATTCTCATGGCCAGATCTTCGGGCGGCGCGGCAGCTTCCACATTCGCCAGGCACCGCGCCAGACGCCGGTAGCGCTCCAGTTGCTCGCGGCACACCGCGCAAGAATTCAAATGCTCGCGCAGTTGCGCGCGGTCGCGTGTATACAGCGCTCCATCCACATATCCCGGTAGGCGCCGGCTAGCCTGACGGCAATTCATCGCGCGCCTCCCCGATTCCGCTGCGCCGCGAGATTCGGCAGCGCGTCAAACGCCAGCGCGATCGCTGGAGTCAAACTCGAGTGCCCTAAATTCGGCATGCTAGCTGCAGCCGATCTCTCGACGCTGGATGACTCCGGCGTCTCGTTGTTGCCAATGCGCTCAGCATGGAGCAGCGGATCGAGAATCTCGCGCAGCGCCCTTCGCCCTCTCAAAATCCGCGATTTCACCGTTCCCACCGATATCTCAAGAATTTCCGCGACCTCTTCGTAAGACAGTCCTTCAAGATCCCGCAAAATTACCGCCCCGCGGAACACGTCCGGCACTTGCGCCAGCGCCTTGCGCACAGCCGACTGCGTCTCGCGCGTCGCCAGCCGATCGTACGGCGTCGCCTCCAAATCCTCGAGCTCCATCGCGGCAGCAGTCCCGTTCGAATCATCATCGATTGAAATCTGCTGCCGGTGATGCCGCCAGCACCAACGCCGGTGATTCAGCGCTTCACGCACAGAAATTCGATAGAGCCAGGTCTTCAATGAGCTTCCGCGCCGGAATCCGCGAATCCCGCGAAACGCGCGCAGAAAAACTTCCTGAGTCACGTCCGCAGCATCAGCCGAATCGGAAAGAATTCCATAAACGAGGTTGTACACCGAGGCGTGGTAGTAAGTGACCAGCCACTCGAAAGCCGCGTCCGAGCCGGCTTGCAGCTCGTTCACCAGCTCCGCTTCGTCGCGGCCCCACGTTAAACTTTGCGCCAAATCCGACATCGCCTCTCCGGCACTACGTCGCATCGTCGCGCGCTGCAGCTCAAGCCGCCGAGCCCTTTCTCCATTAGACACCGCCGCGGCTCGCTCGGTTCCTATTATACCAGCCATCCGCTCCCTGTGGATTCTCAGTCTGACGGATCCGCATGACAATAGATCGTCCGTCCTGAGAATACCCACCCACACTCGCAGGAGCTCTTGGAATTCTTCGTAAGTGTCCTGCCATCTTTAGTTTACAAGTCAGCTTGCTTCGCCGAGCCCTCTCGATTAGGATGGCCTGCTGCCCGGAGGCTCGCTCTTGATCGGCGAGACATTCTCGCATTATCGCGTCATCGAACCGCTCGGCAGCGGCGGCATGGGCCAGGTCTTCCGCGCCGAAGACATTCGTCTCGGCCGCTTCGTCGCTCTAAAATTTCTCTCCGGCGAACTCGCTCACGATCCCGCCGCGCTCGAGCGCTTCCAACGCGAAGCCCGCGCCGTCTCCGCGCTCAATCATCCCGGCATCTGCACGCTCTTCGACGTAGGCGAATCGAATGGCCGCCCATTTCTCGTCATGGAGCTTCTCGAAGGCCAGACTCTCCGCGAGCGAATCGGCGGCCGCCCAATTGCTCTTACCGCGCTCCTCGATTTCGCCATTCAAATTTCCGACGCGCTCGACGCCGCTCATTCCCGCGGCATAATTCATCGCGATATCAAGCCCGCGAATATCTTCATCACTCCGCGCGGCCAGGCAAAAATTCTCGATTTCGGCCTCGCCAAACACGCCGCAAAGCCCCGCGCCTACGAGTCCATGGGCGCCACCGCCAGCGTGGACGCCTTTCCGCAGCACGAATCGATGATCACCAGCCCGGGCTCGGCCATCGGAACAGTCGTCTACATGTCGCCCGAGCAAGCTCGCGGCGAAGATCTCGACGCCCGCACCGATATTTTCAGCCTCGGCACCGTTCTCTACGAAATGACCACCGGCCGCCCACCCTTCGGTGGCAACACCACCGCGGTAATCTTCGATGCCATTCTCAATCGCGCCCCCGCTCCACCGTCCCACCTGAATCCCGAAACGCCGCTGCGCCTCGAAGAAATCCTCGGCAAGACGCTAGAAAAAGATCGCGAGCTCCGCTACCAAACCGCATCCGAGCTGCGCGCCGATCTCAAACGTCTCCGCCGCGACACCGAATCCGCCCGCACCACCCCCGCAGCAGGCGCCTGGTCAAGCTCCACAGTTCGCGCCGCAGGCCCCGCCCCGGCAAGCGGCAGCTCCGCGGCTGCAAGCATAGGCGTTCCGCTCTCCTCCACGTCAGTAAGCTACGATTCCACTCCTCAAGCTCCAGCCACAGCTCCAGCCGAACCGCCCCCAGCAAAATCGCGCCGCAGCCTCATTGTCTGGAACGTCCTCGCAATCGTTATTCTCGCCGGCGCATTCGTCGCCTGGACGATGTTCCACCGCCATTCCGAACAGACAGCTCCACAAAGTTTCCAAGAAGGCATGTCCATCACTCAACTCACCAGCAGCGGCGACATTGGCGCAGCCACAATTTCCCCCGATGGCAAATGGCTCGCCTACGTTCAGGATCGCAACGGCCAGCAAAGCATCTGGGTCCGCCAGGTAGCCACCGGCAGCATCGCCCAAGTGCTTCCTCCCTCCCAACTAAATCCCGATGGGCTCACCTTCACCCGCGATGGAAATTATCTCTACTTCAACACCAGACACACCAGCGAGACAATGAGCCATTTGCAGAAAATGGCCTCGCTCGGCGGCCCTCCCCAACTGATTCTCGACGACATCGACAGTCCCATCTCCTTCTCTCCCGACGGCAGCCAAATCGCCTTCGTCCGAAATTCCTCCACCGAACAAAATTCGAAACTCATGGTCGCCGCGGCCGACGGCTCCGGACAACACGCGCTCTCAACTCTCAGCGGCCTCAGTAGCTTCAGCTTGAACGGTCCTGCATGGTCTCCCGATGGCGCAAGAATCGCCGTAGGTGCAATCGAAGGCCAGGGCAGTTCGTATCACTGGCACATCCATCTCGTCGATACAAAGTCCGGCACCATCACTCATCTCGGCGACGACATATGGGTGAATCCCCGCCAACTCGCCTGGCTTCCTGACGGCAGCGGCCTGGTGTTCCCCAGCGCGCGAAAAGATTCCGGCGCGCTAAATTCGCAACTCTGGTTTCTCTCTTATCCCGCAGGCGAGCCGCGCCGCATCACAAACGATTTGAATCTCTACACCGGCGCCAAAATCACCGCCGACGGCTCCGCTCTGGTCACCTCGCAAGCCACATTAATTTCGCGCCTCTGGCTCGCTCAATCCGGCGCCGCCGCTCTCCCAGAATCCGAAGGCAAAGCCGTCACCACCGGCATCGGCCGCGCCGACGGCTATCTCGGCATCTCCTGGCTTCCCGACGGACGCATTCTCCAATCCTATTACGCCAGCGGTAAAATTGGCCTCTCCATTACTGATCTCAAGGACAACTCCTCGCGCGATCTTCCTCTCGTCAGCGGCATCAGCGAACATCCTTCCGCTTGCGGCCCAACCGGCATGTTCGTCTATGGCGAACAAGGCGCCGACGGCTCCCAAATTTTTCGCGCCATGCCCGACGGCAGCGCCGCCGTTCCCGCCACCAAAAATGGCATCGATAGCGAACCTGTCTGCTCCCCCGACGGCAAGTGGCTTGTCTTCCGCCGCCAGGACAATGGCGATGGCGAACTTTGGCGCGCCTCCATGGACGGCGGCGAACCAACTCGCCTTAACATCAAGGGCGCCCGCTTCCCCGCGTTCTCCCACGACGGAAAATGGATCGCCGCAGGCCAGCGCGCCCGCGATCTGAGCCTCAAGCTGGCGGTATTCGCGAGTGACACCGGCGAGGTCCGCGCACTCTACGATGTGCCTCCCGGCGCCGGCCCCGCAGGCGAAGGCGGCCCGCAATTAAATTGGACGTCCGACGATCGCGGCATAGCCTACGTCGTCACCAAAGACGCCGTATCAAGCATCTGGGTCCAACCGGTCAACGTTGCCAACCCAGATCCGCACGCCTCTCCCCGACAACTTACCCATTTCACTTCCGATCTGATCTTCGGCTTCGCCTGGTCCCCAGACGCCAAGCAGCTAGCCCTAGCCCGCGGCCGCTACGCCACCGACGTAGTCCAAGTCTCCCACTTCCACTAGCCCCGCACACGCACGCGCATCTCGGAATTCGCATCAACGAAGCTAGTTCCGTCGTAGGGGCGTCCGCCTAGGCGGACTGCGCCCGCCAATCTAACCCCGGCCACCCCGTCTGCCATCCGCCGCGCCGTATCGCACCCTCGGCTTTGTCCGCGCCCTTCTGCTAAAATCCCCCAATGCAAATCAGCCGCCGCACCTTCGTAAAATCCACCGCCGCCGCGTGCGCCTCCACCACACTCTCCTCTGCCGCCCTAGCCCAAGAAACCAAACTCCCTCCCGCCTTCGATTCCCTCCGCCCACTAGGCGACCGCGTCCACCCCATCACCGCCAACGAATTCCAATCCCGCATCTCCCGCGCCCAGCAACTAATGACCGACGCCAAGCCCGACTTCGCCGCCCTCTACGTAACCCCAGGCACCTCGATGGTCTATTTCACAGGCATCCACTGGTGGCCAAGTGAACGTATCCTGGCGTTGCTTATTCCGCGGGCTGGCGATCCGCTCCTGATCTGCCCTGCCTTTGAGGAAGGCCGCCTTCGCGAAAATCTGAAGTGGGCTATCGCAATCAAAGTTTGGCAAGAGGACGAAAGCCCCTACCGTATAGCCGCGTCCTGGCTCAAACCAAAGGACCGCCCGGTAGGTCGCATCGCCGTAGAATCCGGCACTCCCTACATGTTCTTCGACGGCCTGCGGAAGTCCTATCCGTATCCCGAATATCTAAGCGGCGACGCGATCATGCTCGGCTGCCGCGCCCGCAAGAGCGAAAATGAACTCGCCCTGATGCGCCTGGCCTGCCAGGCCACGTTCGATGTTTACAAAGCCGCCTTCGCCTCGCTTCACGAAGGCATCAAGCAATCCGAAGTATCCGCAATGATCTCCGCCGGCTACGCAAAAATGGGCCTCGGCGGCTACTCCGTCGTTCTTTTCGGTCCCGCCGCCGGTTTTCCCCATGGCACGCGCGAGGATCGCCAACTCCGCGAAGGCGAAGGCATCCTCATCGATGGCGGCACTAAAGTAGAAGGCTATGAATCCGACGTAACGCGCACGAGCGTCCTCGGAAAGCCCACAGACAAACTGCAGCGCGCCTTCGACACAGTCCGCAAAGCCCAAGATGCAGCATTAGCAGCAGCAGTAGCAGGAAAGAAATGCGGCTCGGTAGACGACGCCGCAAGAGAAGTAATCACAAAAGCAGGCTACGGCCCCAACTACAAATATTTCGCCCACCGCCTAGGCCACGGCATAGGCCTGGATGGCCACGAACAACCATATCTAGTGAGAGGAAATCGCGTAATCCTCGAACCCTCAATGACGTTCTCAGACGAGCCAGGAATCTACGTCCCAGGCGAATACGGCCTAAGATGCGAAGACGACATGGCCATCAGCGAAAGCGGCCCAGCCAAGCTCCTGACCCCAGGCTTCGCCCCAAGCCTAACCACCCCGATCGCCTAGTTGCGCTTTATCGGTTCAAGCGAGCTCCCCGCGCCCAGGGTGCCCCATGCGTCGGTGTTGCGCGTGGGGTTCTTCGGCCCCGCGTAGCCTTCTCCGTCGTAGCGCCGGCAGCCTGCCGGCGTCTTTGGCTTTGTTCTTTTTCTTTGTCTTTGCCGTTCATAGGGGCGGGGCTAGCTCCGCCCTCCGACGATCTCTCCCGCAACTCAAGCCCAAAAACACCCGCGGAAGATTCTCGCCGCAAGTCCTCTCTGCCTTTCTTTGAAATCCCAAATTTCAAATTTGAAATTTCCTTTTCTCTCCGCCCTCCTCAATTCCGCCCCAACAACTCCGACCTCTCCCGGCAAAACTCCACCACCCGCGCCTCCGCCCAAAATCTCTCTTCCCCACTCTCCCGCGAAATAAACGCACAATGCCCGCCATACCTAGGCGCAATCACGGTCACATTCGGATTCGCAGGAAATCCTCCATTCGAGAAAGTCTCAAACGGCACAAACGGATCATCCTGCGCCGTAAGA
Source organism: uncultured Acidobacteriota bacterium (assembly GCA_963841235.1). Lineage (GTDB taxonomy): Bacteria > Acidobacteriota > Terriglobia > Acidiferrales > UBA7541 > Palsa-147. The sequence goes on from CAWJBU010000016.1 coordinate 147,272, forward strand.
ATCAAAGCAGGCACGCGAATCTCAGCAATCACCCGCAGCGCACTAGCCCGGTAATAATAATCGTCAGCATCCCGGAACCCGCAAAATCGCGCCGTAATCGCATCATCAAATTCCCGTACAGTCCGCACGCGCTTGAGCCCATCGAGCGGATATCGTCCCGGGTACATAGTCGCCTTCAGCCTCATGCTCCGCTTCAAGCTGTTAACAAAATGCCGCTCATAAATAAAATTCCGCGCCTCCGCCAGATCATCCGCGCAAGCAGCCAAATCAATCGCCGGACAAATCCCGATCACGCCCTTCAATTCCGCAGGCGCCTCCGCCCCAAACTCCCCAGCCATTTTCAAAACAATGTTCCCGCCCATAGACGACCCAGCCGCAAAAATCTCCGTCAACGAATCCTTCGAAATCAACTCATTCACCACAGCCCGCATATCCCCGCTCAACCCCGAGTTGTAAAGCGTAGGAGTCAAATGCGCCGTCCCCCCGCAATTCCTCTGGTTCACCCGCAATACATTGAACCCAGCCCGAAATGCCTTCTCCGCCGCCCCCAGCATGTACCCCGATTCGCTAGATCCCTCAAGCCCATGCAGCAAAATCAAAGTAGGTCCAAGCCGAGACTCAACCTGCCAGTGGCACTTAGCAAGGATCCGCGACCCCGCCTCCACCTCGAACTCCCGCGGCACACAAGCCCCCAACGCAGGAAACTTCCGCGGCCAAAAAGCTGCCGCAAGCGTCATCAGATGAGGATTCCGCAAAAACGCAGGAGGATTAAACTCGCGCACAAAATAAAATTACGATAGGACGAGAAACCGCGCAACAGGCGAAGCCCAGGATGCCCCGCGCGGCGCTCTTGCGCGTGGGGCTTTTGGCCCGCCCTAAGATCAGAACAATTTCGAGCCTGAGCTCCTGAACTAGCTTCGTCGTTTCAGTGCCCGGGATTTACGCAAACAAAATTCGCCGCGTCGTTCGTAGCACCGCTCCCCGTGTACCGGCTCTGCTGCGGAAATGGACACAACGGTCGCGTCCCTCCCGTTGGAAAATTCTGCGCCACGCGCGGATCAAACGGCGCCCCGGCAGGAAATGGCGACGCCGTGTTCGTATTTGCAGCAACAATCGCCCCCGGCGCAACTCCGTTTTCCACCCACGAAGTAATCGCGGTCAATAGATTCCCGCTGAAGCTATTGGTGGCAGGGCCTCCTCCGCAGTGCGCCATGTTCGGCACCATATACAATCGCGAAAAGTCGCGCGCATGTCCTCCGCTCACCAGGTCGACGAGGCCGTAATACTCCACCAGATCCACGCCGGAAAAAATCCCATCGTTGACCGAATCGTAGAAAATGATCTTCCCGCCGTGATTCTTGAACGAGAAAAGAAACGGCGAGGGCCCAAACGGCGTCCCCGTCATAAAATCCATCGGGCTCCGTGGATACCCCGGCGCAGACTTGTAAATCGTAGGCGCGTCCGTGTCGAAGTTGTACGCGAAAACAAATGCCTCCTGCCCGTTAGTCCCAGCCACGGGGGTAACCGCTGGCGGATTCGTAAAAATCATCGGTATCGCTCCTCCGCCAAGCGTCAAGTTCAGCGCCGTATTCGTGTTCGGCGGCCCAAAGAACGCAACGTTCCATCCCGCCCAACCCAATCCGAACGCCGACGGCGGATCCCAAATTCCCGCATCCCAGAACCAGCTCGAGTACAGCGGCACGCCGTGCGAATTCCGCGGCCCGGCAAAAATCTGCTTCAGCGCAGTCACCTGCGCCGCCGTCAAGCAAGTTCCGCCATGCGGCGTATTGCCATTCGCGCCCGTCGGGCGGCACGTGTAGGCCGCCAGCGCCGGATAAACACGCTGATTCGTGCATGCCGTGTAATTGTCAATGATGCCGTCCACCAACCCATCCAGCCCGTCGCAAGCACTCAGAATCGCTGCCGATGCAACCTCCAAATCCTGCGGCTGGAATGTATCCCCCACGAACGGCTGCCCGTTCGAATCCAAGCTGGTCGCCAGCGGCGCCAGCTTTTGTTCGTTCCAGGCTTCCGCAACCGCCGCCCGCGGCAAATCAAATCCCGGATTCCCAGACACCAGCCCGTCAAACATGTCCGGATCGCGCTGCGCCGCCACCGTAGCGTCGCGCCCGCCATTCGAGCATCCCCACAAATAAGAGAATTGCGGGCCCTGCCCGTAATATTGCGCGATGATCATCTTGGATATCGTCGTCGTCTTCGCGATGCCGTTGTATCCGTAATCCGTCCGCGCCTCTTCGTCCACCCCGAAATGCGCGCTGCCTCCGGCATTCGCGTCATCATCAATCCACCCAAACGCCGGATTCCCGGGCGCGTCCTCATGCCCGCCATCATCCGCCGCCACAGCCCAACCCATGCTCAATTCCGTCCCCGCGCTCCCCATCGGGCTCGACACCGATCCATCCGTTCCGCCTCCGCCCATCATTTCGAACCGCCCCACCCAGCTATTCGGCAAATTCAACTCGAATCCAATGCCGTAAGTAAAATGGTCGGGATCCTGTTCGCTCACGCGCTTATTGATCACGCCGATCACGTTGCAATAATTTCCGCTGGCAGCGGTAACTTCCGTAGCGCTTATGATGATCGTGTTCGGCAAAGTTAGGTTCGCAACATTTGCACAGGTAATAGCAGGAGCAACCAAAGGCCGCGCCGTACTCTGCGCAAAAGCCCCGGCAAAAGGCCAAATCAAAAAAGCAACAAGCCCAACCGTCGAAGCAGTCACTTTCCGAAAATTCATGCAATCCTCCAGTCGCGCCGGCTCGCCCTGATCTTTAAAGGGCGTCTCTGCCGGTATCTGATGACCGCAATTCTCCAGCACGACCGCGCACAACCGCGTACTAGCAGTTCTAAATCCTTCCGTCTCGCATTCGAAGCCTACACAGAATAATCAGCGCGGTCGCAAACCGGCGGCACTCTGAACCCCGCCCTCCATCTCTGTCAAGACCGAAAACAATGTATTTCGCATACCATTAAGGTATGCATACGAAAAAGGTATGGCTCAGTCGCAGCGAACAGCTATACACTCCGCACGCCATGGAACTCCACCACCTCCGCTATTTCCTGGCAGTAGCCGAAGACCTGAGTTTCACTGCCGCCGCCAGGCGCCTGAAAATGGCCCAGCCTCCTCTAAGCCGCCAAATCCAATCCCTCGAAAACGAATTAGGCGTGCAATTATTCGAGCGTCGCTCCAGAAAAGTTTTCCTTACCGGCTCGGGCGCCCAATTCATGACCGCGGCCCGCCTGGTCCTCGAGCAAGCCCAACTCGCCGTGGACGTAGCCCGCCAATCGCACAACGGCGAACTCGGCACCGTCCGTGTAGGCTTCGGCAAAGGTCTCGGCGACGTTGTCAGCCTCGTGATCAACCAGCACGTTCGCCTGTTCCCCGAAATTGAATTCGATTTCCGCGACATCCTCTCCGGCCATCAAAGCGAATCCCTGCTCAGCCGCAAAATGGACGTAGGTTTTTCCCACGGCCCAGCAACCTCGCTGGAAGTTGCCTCCGGGAAACTTTTCCGCGAAAGTCTGTCAGTCGTCCTCGCGCGCACCAATCCGCTGGCAAGGCGCCGCTATCTGCGCCTCAACGAACTCCGCCACGAGACTCTTCTTCTGATCGAGCGATGGATTTCCCCGCACGTGCACGACCTCGCGTTATCCCTGTGCCGCAACGCCGGCCTAAGCCCCCGCATTGTTATGACGGAATCAACGTGTTACGACGAAGCCGGCGCCATGATGGCCGCAACCGGTAAAGGCGTCTTTCTGGCTGTAGGCAAGAATCCAACTCATCCTTCCTTCGCCGATCGCCTGGTCGCGCTTAACCTCCGCGAGCCGCAAGCCACCATCGAAGTCCACGCCGCCTGGCGCCGAGGCGAATCCTCCCGCACCATCCTGAACTTTATCCAAACCGCACGAACGCAACTCCAAGGTGTAACTCGCGTCTTAGACATGCGCGACTTCCCGCACATTGCCCGCCCAGCCTCCCCGCGAGCCCTCCAACGCAGAAAACGAAGATAACCCCTTCTTCTGCCTTCTAGAACCCGTTCGTCCCATCCTCGGTCGGTAGGAGCGAGGCCTCGCCGAGTCGTATGAAGGGTCGCTGCGTCTCCGGCGACCTTATCCGCAACTAAGTCCCTCGCACATCCGCGGACGACCCGCCCCAACCACATCCATCCCCTCCGCCCTTCCGCCCTTCCGCTTTCATCTCACTTCCCATCCTTCCGACGCACATGCAAAATCTTCTCCACCTCCGCAATAACATTCCCGCCCTCATCCCGAACCTCCACCACAAAAACCGGCTCGACTTTCCTCTCCGTCTTCAAACTCTCCCGAATCCCGTTAATCTGCTCCTCGCTCACGCGAAACTCCGCCCTCATCTTCCCCACCCCAGGCTTCTTAAACCGAATCGTAGCCGCCTTGTCCCAAACCACATACTCCCGCCCCAAATTCTCAATCAACATCAGCATATAAAACGGATCCGTCATCGAATAAAGCGACCCGCCATAATGTGTCCCCACATAATTCGCATTCCAAAACCGCAATTTCATCTCCACATCCAGCGCCTTCCAATCCGCATCCAGCCGTGTAACCCGAATCCCAGCCCCAACAAACGGCGGCCAAACATTCATATACAACCGCATGTTCCTCTTCTTAAAACCCTGCAGCATCGGCCCATCCCTCCAGTTAGCGCCACCTGCCGCTTTCAAACCCGCGGCAATCTCGAAGAATTAGTACTTCAGAACTATTGACATTCAATAATCACCCTCATACTCTAATCCCGGCAGTCAGCAGTCCCAAAGCGCGACGCTGGCTCTCCTGAGCCAGTCGAAGTCTGCGCCAAAAGATTATCAACTGAGGGGCATCCGCCAATGCGCACATCGATCGCCAACTCCTGGAGGGAGGGTCTATAAACCCTCTCGCCGTTCGGCCGCGATCAAAGCCGATCTTCCCGCCAAACCTCGAATCCCGATACATCTCATTTCCCCACCCAAGCCCCGAATTTCTAATCGATACACTTACGATTAGAAATCGCCGCAACTCTCTCAAAACAAACCACGGAGGACATTTCTAATCGAACAAAATGGCACAATTCGCGTACGGCCGTTTCTGCATCTTGAGCCTGCGGCGAGCCAATATCTAATCGGAAAGCAAACTATTAGAGACGGTCGTAAATGCTAGAAAACACTCGGTCGGCACCCGTTCTAATCGGGAAAAAACACGCTTTTTGAATAACCGCGATCACAGCCGAGCTTAGCTGCCAATTTTTGGCGGCTCGGCTTGCTTTCATCGCCGCCCGCGCCTACAATACCCCTTCAACTCATGCAGCAGTTTTGCCACAATTCAGACTTCTCTCAGCCCAGCCCTTCCCGGCTGGGCTGATGTGTTTATGGCCTCATCGGCCACAAAAAAGAGGTGAAGATGCTCGACGGCGCCATACCCGAAGGCCTCACATTTGACGACATCCTCCTGCTCCCCGGCAAATCCTCGGTGATGCCGGCGCAGGTGGACACGCGCACCTGTCTCACGCGCAGAATCGCCATCAACATTCCCGTCGTAGCCGCCGCGATGGATACGGTCACCGACGCGCGCCTCGCCATCGCCATTTCCCGTCAGGGCGGCCTCGGCTTCGTCCACCGCAATATGTCCATCGAGCGCCAGGTCGAAGAAGTGGACAAAGTGAAGCGCTCGGAAAGCGGCATGATCGTCGATCCCGTCACCATTTCGCCCGAACTTACTGTCCGTCAGGCGCTCGACATCATGACCAAGTACCGCGTCTCCGGCCTCCCCGTCACGCGCGGCCAAAAACTCGTCGGCATTCTCACCAATCGCGATCTGCGCTTCGAGCGCAATCTCGATCAACCGGTCAGCAACGTGATGACCAAAGACAATCTCGTCACCGTCTCCGTCGGCACCACCCTCGAAGAAGCCGAACGCATCCTGCAACAACATCGCATCGAAAAACTATTAGTCGTCGACGCCGATTTCAACCTCAAGGGCCTCATCACCGTAAAAGACATTCAGAAAAAGCTAGAATATCCCATCGCCACGAAAGACGAGCACGGCCGCCTGCGCGTAGGCGCCGCCGTCGGAGCCACCGGCGATTTTCTCGAGCGCGCCATCGAGCTTTCCAACGCCAAAGCCGATATTCTCGCGATTGACAGCGCCCACGGCCATTCCGCCCGCGTAATGGAAGCCATCAAACAAATCAAGCATCGCCTCCCGGAAATGCAACTTGTTGCCGGAAATGTCGCCACGCACGAAGGCGCCCGCGACCTCATCTCTCTCGGAATTGACGGCCTGAAAGTCGGCATCGGCCCCGGCTCAATATGCACCACGCGCGTCGTCACCGGCGCCGGCGTTCCGCAAATCACCGCCATCGCCGAAGCCGCACGCGCCTCAAAAGGCTCGGGCGTGCCGCTAATTGCCGATGGTGGCGTGAAATATTCCGGCGATATCACCAAAGCCATCGCCGCCGGCGCCTCCTCGGTGATGATCGGCGGGCTCTTCGCCGGAACTGAAGAATCTCCGGGCGAAACCATTCTCTATCAGGGCCGCACCTTCAAATCCTATCGCGGTATGGGCTCGCTCGCCGCCATGGAATCCGGCTCCGCCGACCGCTACAGCCAGGAATGTGCCGAGCGCGGCAAGTCCGTTCCCGAAGGCATCGAAGGCCAGGTGCCCTACAAAGGGCCGCTCTCCGGACTCGTCGATCAACTCGTCGGCGGCCTGCGCAGCGGCATGGGCTACTGCGGCGTCGCCAATTTGAATGAGCTGCAAGAGCGCGGAAAATTCGTACGCATTTCGTCCGCAGGCCTGCGCGAAAGCCACGTCCACGACGTAATCATCACGCGCGAAGCGCCCAACTACCGCGTCGAATAAGGTATCGCTCGCCACCGCTCGCCGATGAACGCGCCTCGGCAAGCTCCGCGGCTCCGCGCCGAAATCGCTTTTGATTCGTCTAAGCACAAAAGATTGGAGGCTGTCAGAATGCTGCGAAAGGCAAGAGTTGCGATAGTTGCGACGCTACTAGCGCTCGGAATCCTCGCGACGGGCGCAGGCGCCCGCGCAGCCGGCGACGCTCTGCGCTACGAGCTGAAATTCGAGGCGCCCAACACGCACTTGATGGACATCACGATTCACGCCTCCGGCCTCGACGGCAAAAGCGCGGACTTCGCGATCCCCGCCTGGGCGCCCGGCTCCTATCAAATTGAAAATTACTGGATGTACGTCCAGGGATTCCGCGCGCTCGGCCCCGATGGCCAACCTCTCGCCTGGCGCAAGACCGACGAAGAAACGTGGCGCATCGAATTGAATCGTGCAACTTCGGTCACTGTTGAATACGAAATCTATGCGAACACGCTGGCGAACAATGAAGCGCAATACAACGAGAAGCACGCTTTCATCGGCGGCCCGGCAGTCTGGATGTACCTGGTCGGCGGCAAGGAGCGGCCGATCGAGCTTTCCATCGCCGTGCCGGGTGGCTGGAAAGTCGCAACCGGAATGTCGCGCGACTCCGCAGGCAGCTTCCGCGCCGCGACTTACGATTGGCTCGCAGATTCGCCGCTCGAAATCTCTGATTTCAAGGAGCAGACCTTCGAATTCGCGGGCACGAAATACCACGTCATCGACCACGACATCATCGGCCAGCAGGATTTCACCAAATTCACCGCCGACGCGGAAAAAATAGTACGGCAACTCGTGCCCATCTTCGCGGACGTTGCCGGAACGTCGGAGCAGCAAGCGCCCTTCAAGGAATACTGGTTTCTATTTCACATCTGGCCGAAATCCGGCGGCGGGCTCGAGCACCTCAATTCGACGCAGATCAATTTCTCGACGGATTGGGACAGCACAACGATGGCGGGCACGTTCCGGACGCAATATGAGCTGAAGCTTTTCGTGACGTCGCACGAATTCTTTCATGCCTGGAACGTGAAGCGCATCCGCCCGCGGCCGCTCGGCCCGTTCGATTACTCGCGGCAGGTGCACACTCCGTCTCTCTGGATTTCGGAAGGCCTGACGAGTTACTACGGCGCGCTGGGAGTCGAGCGCGCAGGCCTGATCACGCCGGAGCAATATCTTGACGGCATTGCCAGGCTGATCACGAAATTCGAGCAGGAGCCAGGCCGCAAAGAACGCAGCATCGAAGATACCAGCTGGGACACGTGGTTCAGGCGCGACACGAAGCTCGATAACAACACGCCGAACATCCAGTATTCGTATTACGACGGCGGGCAAATTCTCGGCCACCTTCTCGATTTCGCCATCCGGCAGAACACGCAGAACAAGAAATCGCTCGATGACTGGATGCGCCTGATGTACCAGCGCTACGCGCTGCCGAAGCCGGGATTCGAGCCGCAGGATGCGATTCGCGCGATCTCGGAAGTTGCGGGAATGGATTTGACCGATTTTTCCGCGCGTTTCATCAGCGGCAAAGAGCCGCTTCCCTACGAAAAATACTTCGGCTACGTCGGAATCGGCGTCGAGAAAAAGATTGATGAGACCAAGCCGTGGGCCGGAATGGAGGTCAAGAAAGGCGATGACGACCAGCGCCCCAAGATTGCGAACATCATCCCAGGCAGCCCGGCGGAAGCGTCAGGCTTGGAGAAAGATGACATAGTTGTCGCCGTAGACGGCCGCTCCGCCTCAACGTCCGATGACGTCGCATCCATGGTCACCGCACACAAGGCCGGCGACACCGTGAAATTCGCCGTGCTGCGCCTCGACGAGCTCCACGAATTCACCGTAACGCTGCGCGGCAATCCCTACGCAACATACACGCTGAAGCCTATGGAGCATCCAACAGAGTTGCAGGAGCAAATCTACAAAAGCTGGCTAGGAAGGTAGGGGCCGGGGTTCACCACCGGCCCGGTTTGGCCTTGGGTTTTGATTTTGGCGTTGGTTTTTCCGAACGCCTCAAACCCAAAACCCAAAGCCACCCCGGGGGCGTGGTAAACCCGCCCCCCTACAGCGGAAGATGCGCGTCGCGATTTTGGTTTTCAATCCGCGCGTGAGTTTTGCTTGTGGCGAGAGTGGAAATCGTCAGATGCCGGCGGGGACGCCGGCGCTACAAAAAAAGCCCGCAACGCGAATCGCGCTGCGGGCCTTTTGATTTGCCGTTTTTGAAAAGCTATTTCGCGGCTTCCTTCTCTTTCGGCTCTTCGGTTGCCGGCTCCTCGCGCTTGGACTTTTTCTCTTTCTTCTTCAGCTCGGAGCCGATGAATTCGAGAATGGCCAGCTCGGCGCCGTCGCCGATGCGCCAGCCGCGGCGAATGATGCGCGTGTAGCCGCCCGGGCGATCAGCGAAGCGCGGCGCGAGATCCGCGAAGAGCTTCTTCGTGGCTCCCGGAGTTTGCAGAAACGCCGCGGCTTGCCGGCGCGTGTGCAACGTGTCGCGCTTGCCGAGCGTAATCATCTTCTCGGCCAGCCGGCGCGTCGCCTTCGCGCGCAAAATCGTGGTGGTGATGCGTTCGTTCACAATCAGGTTCGTCACCAGATTTCGAAGCACGGCCCTGCGATGCGCCGGATTCTTCCCAAGTTTAAAGCCTGACTTCAGGTGTCTCATGGTCGTGTGTCCCGCGGACTAGAGGCCGGCGGTCTCCTCCGGCAGCGGCGGCGCGGTCTGGCTCGGCAGCGGCGGCCAAATGATGCGGCCGCGATCGTCGAACTTCATGCCCAGACTCAGGCCCATCTTCTGCAGGATTTCCTTGATCTCATTCAGCGATTTCCGGCCGAAGTTCTTCGTTTTGAGCATCTCGGACTCGGTCTTCTGAACGAGTTCGCGGAGGCTCTGGATGTTGGCATTCTTCAAGCAATTGTAGGAGCGCACCGAAAGCTCAAGCTCCTCGACCGAGCGATCGAGATGATCGAGGCGCGGATCGTTGTAATTCTCCACCACTTCCTCGGGCAGGTCGGGCGATTCCTCGAAGTTGATGAAGATGCTCATGTGATCCTTCACCAGCTTCGATGCAAGTCCGATGGCGTCCTGTGGCGTGATGGCCCCGTTGGTCCAGACTTCGAGCGACAGCTTCTCGTAGTCGGTCATCTGTCCGAGACGCGCCGCTTCGACGGCGTAATTCACCTTGCGCACCGGCGAGTGAACCGAGTCAATCGGAATGTAGCCGATGGGCAAATCCTCGTCGAAGTTGCGGTCGGCGGAAACGTAGCCGCGGCCGTTCTTCACGCGCATCTCGAGCTCGAGCTTGCCGCCTTCGCTCACGGTCGCGATGTAGACGTTTTTGTCGAGCACGGCGATGTCGGCGTCCTCTTCGATTTTCGCGGAGGTGACCGGACCCGGCGCGTCGACGTTCAGAGTGATCGTCTTCGGCTGGTCCGAGTTCAACTTCAGCGGCACGGCCTTGAGATTGAGAATAATGTCGGTGGCGTCCTCCACCACTCCCGGAATCGGCGAGAACTCGTGCAGCACGCCTTCGATTTTCACCGCGGTGATCGCCGCGCCTTCGATCGAGCTGAGCAGAGCGCGACGTATGGCGTTGCCCACCGTCGTTCCCCAGCCGCGCTCGAAAGGCTGCGCTGAAAACTTCCCATATTTGTCCGTCAACGACTCGAGTTCCGCCGCCAACCGCTTTGGTTTCTGGAATCCCTTCCACATATTCAACATTCCTCCCGGCCGGCTCGCGCAGGCCCACTCGGCAATCTTCTGCGAAACTGTTCTGCAATAAGTTCGAACTACTTCGAATAAAGTTCGACGATCAACTGTTCGTTGAGCGGCGGCGTCTGCAAATCTTCACGGCGCGGCATGGCAATCACGCGCGCCTTGAAATTTTCCCGGTCGATGTCGAGCCACGGCATGTGGTCCTGACTCTGCGCCAGATTGCGCGCTTCGAGCACCATGGCGTTCTGGTGCATCTTGTCCTTGATGGTGATGTCGTCGCCGACGCTCACCAGGAAGTTGGGGATGTTCACCTTGCGGCCCTTCACGCGCACGTGACCGTGCAGCACGAATTGCCGCGCCTGGTTGCGCGAGGAGGCCACGCCCATGCGGTAGATGACGTTGTCGAGGCGCCGCTCGAGCATCACCATCAGGTTCGAGCCCGTCGGTCCCTGCGCCTTCTCCGCTTTTTCGAAGTAGCCGCGAAACTGCCGCTCGAGCAAGCCATAGGTGCGCTTCATCTTCTGCTTTTCGCGCAACTGCACGCCGTAGCCGACGAGCTTCGCCCGCCGCGCCTGGCCGTGCTGCCCGGGCACGAAATTGCGCTTCTCAATGGCGCATTTTTCAGTAAAACACCGGAGTCCCTTCAGGTAGAGCTTCATGCCCTCCCTGCGGCACAGCCGGCAAACCGCTTCACGATGTCTTGCCAATTCTGTTTCTCCTTTTTTCTACGAACTCGAATGGATCAGACGCGGCGGCGCTTGGGCGGCCGGCATCCGTTGTGCGGCACAGGCGTTACATCCTTGATCGCGTTGATGTGCAACCCGGCCGAAGCCAGTGCGCGAATTGCGGACTCGCGTCCCGCACCCGGCCCTTTCACGCGCACCTCGACGGATTTCATGCCGTACTGATCGCGCGCGACGCCCGCGGCGGTCATCGCGGCTTGCTGCGCCGCGTACGGAGTGCCCTTGCGCGAACCTTTGAAGCCGACCGACCCGGCCGTGGCCCAGCTCACCGTGCGGCCATCGGGATCGGTCATCGTGACGATGGTGTTGTTGAACGTCGCCTGAATATTGACGACGCCGTGCGGCACGACGCGCTTTTCCTTCTTCTTGCGAAATTCTTTCTTGCGCTTGCTGACCGGCTTCGCACCTGCTGCTGGTGCTGCGGCGGCGTCTTTTGGTTCCTTGGCCACGAGCGTTGTTCTCCTTTAAACCCAGCCGCTACTGAGCGGCTACTTGCGGAGCGCGACTTTCTTCTTGGCTGCGACTGCGCCCTTGCGCGGGCCCTTCCGCGTGCGGGCGTTCGTATGCGTCCGCTGTCCGCGCACCGGAAGATTCCGGCGATGGCGCAGGCCGCGATAGCACTGAATTTCAATCAGCCGGCGGATATTCATCTGCATCTCCTTGCGGAGATCGCCTTCCACGCGGCCTTCCTGCTCGATAGCCTGGCGGAGGCGGTTCACTTCTTCTTCCGTCAGGTCTTTTACTTTTTTCGTTTCTTCCACGCGGGCCTTGGCGGCGAGCTTCTTCGCGCGCGCCTGCCCGATGCCGTAGATGGCGGTCAGGCCGACCCACAGTCTCTTGTTTGGCGGCAAATCAACGCCGGCTATACGTGCCATCTATTTTTCTCCCTAACCCTGGCGCTGGCGGTGTTTCGGGTTCTGGCAAATCACTCGAACCACGCCGCGCCGGTGAACGATCTTGCACTTCATGCAAATTTTCTTCACTGATGCTCGTACTTTCATCCGCTGCTCCGTTCTCGAATTCCGCCGCTACTTGTAGCGGTAAACGATCCTTCCGCGCGTCAAATCGTAAGGCGATAACTCGACGGCGACTTTGTCCCCCGGCAGGATGCGGATGAAATTCTTGCGCATCTTTCCGGAAATGTGCGCGAGTACCTGGTGCTTGTTCTCCAGCTCGACGCGAAACATGGCGTTGGGCAACGGCTCGATCACCGTGGCCATGACTTCAATGGCGTCCTCTTTCGAGTTGCCGTCGTCGGACTTCTTCTTATCGCTCTCGGGTCGCTTCGCCATGAATTCTATTTTTCCCGATTTCCCTTCGCCGCTAACGCCGCGGCTTTACCAGCACGGCCCCGCTTCTTCTCGCGGCCGGGTCAAAACCCACGGGCCACTCGACGTTACCGCCACGGTGTGCTCGAAATGCGCCGAGTCGCTGCCGTCGGTGGTTACCGCCGTCCACTTGTCGTCCAGGATGCGCACGCCCGGGCCGCCGGAATTCACCATCGGCTCGATCGCCAGCACCATTCCTTCGAGCAAGCGCGGACCGTGGCCCGGCTCGCCGTAATTCGGGAGCTGCGGCTCTTCATGCATCTTGGTGCCGATGCCGTGGCCCACGAATTCGCGCACCACCGAAAATCCGTTGCCCTCGACCCATTCCTGCACGGCCGCCGAGATGTCGCTCAGTCGATTGCCGGGCCGCACTTTCTCGATGGCATGATCGAGAGACTCGCGCGTGACACGCAGCAACTTCTCCCGCGCGGGCGCGATCTTGCCCACCGGAACTGTAAGCGCCGCATCGGCGTAGTAACCGTCGAGCTCGACGCCGAAATCCATCGAGAGAATGTCGCCTTCCTTCAACGCTCGCCGCTCCGAGGGAATCCCGTGCACCACTTCCTGATTGATCGAGGTGCACAGCGAGCACGGATAGCCCATGTAACCCTTGAACGCCGGACGCGCGCCATGTTCCGCGGTGTATCGCTCGGCGAACGCGTCGAGATCTTTGGTGGTTACGCCCGGCCGCACCAGCTTGCGCAATTCCTGCAGCGCGCCCCAGACCAGAAGCCCGGCGCGATGCATTTTCTCGAGCTCGCGTTTGTCTTTACGCACAATCGCCATCGGCACCGTGCCTGGTCAGAATCTCCACCAGCCTCCGGTTCACTTCCTCGACGCCGGCCGAGCCATCGACCTCGTCGAGATTGCCTTTCGCCCGGTAGTAATCGATCAGCGGCTGCGTCTGTTTCTCGAAGGCCGCCAGGCGCTCGCGCACGACTTCAACCTGGTCGTCCGAGCGCTGCACCAACGCGCCGCCGTCGTTATCGCAGAAGCCGGGTTTCTTCGGCGGGTGTTCGTAAATGTTGTAAATCTCGCCGCCCACGCTGCAAACCCACCGGCCCGCGACTCGATGCACCAGGGTGTCGTTATTCACCTGGAAATTCACCACCAGCGGCGCCGCGAAATTCCGCTTGTGCAAAATCTGGTCCAGCTTTTCCGCCTGCGGAATCGTGCGCGGAAAACCATCGAACACGAACCCTTCGGCGCTGTCCGGGCGGCTGATGCGCTCTTCCACCATGCCCAGAACCACTTCGTCCGGAACCAGATCGCCGCGGTCCATCACCGGCTTTGCTCTGCGGCCCAGCTCCGTTCCTTTGTGCACATGCTCGCGAAGCATGTCACCGGTCGAAAGATGCGGCACGTTGCAGCGCGCGGCCAGGCGCTTGGCCTGCGTTCCTTTTCCCGCGCCCGGAGGGCCCAGGAAAATAACTGGGCGTTTCAGACACATCCGCGACACCCCGGATTCCGTGCTAGCCACGGCGGCTGCGCATTTTGCCGCGGCGCACGAAGCCGTCATAATTTCGCATTACCAGCTGCGCCTCGAGCTGCTGCACTGTGTCCATCGCCACGCCGACCACGATCAGCAGCGAAGTGCCGCCGAAATAAAACGTGACGCCGAGGCCCTCGAGCAGGAAACGCCACGCGTGCTCGTCGAACCACACGCCGATCGCTCCCGGCAAGTGCTGCAGGTGAATGCCGGCGATCATCCATTCCGGAATCAGGCAGACGATGGCCAGATAAATTCCGCCGACGAGAGTCAGCCGGCTCAAGATCCGGTTGATGTGCTCCGACGTGTTGCGGCCGGGTCGAATGCCGGGAATAAATCCGCCGTACTTGCGCATATTGTCGGCAAGCTCGGTGGGGTTAAAGATGATGCCCACGTAAAAGAACGCGAAGAAAACGATCAGCAGCACGTAGAGCAGCGTGTAAAGCGGCTCGCCCCACTTGATCGCGTTGGCAAAGCGATCGAAGACGTGCGTGCGTCCCCCCATGGCCAGCGCGATGGTGCTGGGAAAAGTGAGCAGCGAGCTCGCGAAAATCGGCGGAATCACGCCGCCGGAATTGACGCGCAACGGCAGATAGGTCATCTGCCCGCCCATCACCCGCCGGCCGACCACGCGCTTGGCATATTGCACCGGGATGCGCCGCTGTCCGCCTTCGACCAAAACGATAAACGCCACCGCGGCCAGCATCAGCGCGATGAGAATCAGCATGGCGGGAACTGTGAAGCCGCCCCATTGCGCGTCGCGGGTCTTTTGCCAGAGATCTTGCACGCCGCGCGGCAACCCGACCACGATTCCGGCGAAAATAATCAGCGACATTCCGTTGCCGATGCCGCGATCGCTGATTTGCTCGCCGAGCCACATGATGAAGGCCGAGCCGGTGGTCAGCGTCAGCATGGTCATCAACGTGAATCGCAAGCCTGGATGATAGACCAGCGCCTGGCCCGCCAGATTCTGACGCTGCAGCACTTCGGCGATCGTAAAGGACTGAAACGCGCTCAAAATAATCGTCAGGTAGCGCGTGTATTGCGTGATTTTGCGCCGGCCGAGTTCGCCTTCCTTTTGCAGCCGCTCGAGATACGGCCAGACCACCACCATCAACTGCAAGATGATCGAGGCGGTGATGTACGGCATGATGCCCAGCGCGAAAATCGTCAGCCGGCGCAGATTGCCGCCGCTGAAAAGATCGATGAAACCCAGCACCGAGCCGCGCCCCTGATCGAAGAGCGCGCCCAGCACGTCGGTATTGATTCCCGGCGTGGGGATGAAGGCTCCGAGGCGGTACACACCCAGAATCGCCAGCGTAAATAGAACGCGATTACGCAGGTCCGGCGTGCGGAAGATGTTTCGAAACGCCTCGATCAGCTTGTTCATGACAGGGCCTTGTCCATCAGAGGACTTCGGCCTTCCCTCCGGCGCCGGCAATTTTCTCCTGCGCCGACTTGCTGAATGCATGGGCGCGAACGGTGAGCGCTACTTTCAGCTCGCCATCGCCCAGAATTTTTACGCCGTCGCGGCGCGCGTGAATCAGGCCGCTCTTGATCAGCTCCGGCGGCCCAATCGTTTCGCCCGCGGGGAAAGCGTTCAGGCTTTCCACATTCACCACTGCGAATTCGCGCGTGAACGGATTCGCAAATCCGCGCTTGGGAATGCGGCGGTGCAGCGGCATCTGGCCGCCTTCAAATCCCGGCCGGCGCGAATAGCCGCGACGGGATTGCTGGCCCTTGTTGCCTGCGCCCGCCGTTTTGCCGAGCTTCGAGCCCATGCCGCGCCCGACGCGCACCTTGCGGTGCCGCGAGCCGCGCGCGGGCTTCAAATTAGATAGCGTGGGTTTCATCGTCATCCTCTAGTTCTGGCTCTAACTCTGCAATTCGACCAAGTGATGCACGCGCGCGATCATGCCGCGAATCGTCGGCGTGTCCGGCCGCTCGACGATCTGGTTCATGCGGCGAAAGCCGAGGCCGCGAATGGTCTGGCGCATCGAGCGCGGGCAGCCGATGAAGCTGCGAATCCATTTGATTTTCAATACTCCCGCTGTTTTCTTGGTCATCGCTGGTCTCGAATTTCGCCTTTAGGCTTGCGGAGCGGCGACCGCCGGCTTCTCATCGCCTGACTTGCCGCGCATTTCCGCCACTTTCGCGGCGTCCTTTAGATGCAGCAAGGCGTCAAATGTTGCTTTCACTACGTTGTGAGGGTTCGAAGTGCCGATCGACTTGGTCAGCACGTTCTGAATTCCCACCACCTCCATCACCGCGCGCACCGGGCCGCCGGCAATCAATCCCGTGCCTTCCGGCGCGGGCTTTAACAGCACCTGTCCCGAGCCGTAGCGCCCGAGCACCTGGTGCGGAATCGTCGAGCCTTTCAGATTGAGCGTCACCATGTTCTTCTTGGCCTGCTCGATGGCCTTGCGAATGGCCATGGGAACTTCGCGCGCCTTGCCCATGCCGAAGCCGGCGTGGCCGTGCTGGTCGCCGACCACCACGAGCGCCGAGAAGCTCAAATTCTTTCCGCCCTTGACGACCTTGGTGACGCGGTTGATGGCCACGACCTGATCTTTCAAATTTGCGAGATTCGCGTCCACGATCCGGCGAATCGACAGCGTATCTTTGAGTTCTTGTTTCGCCATAAAGTTAAAACTTCAGTCCTGCCTCTCGAGCCGCGTCGGCAAGCGCCTGAATGCGGCCGTGATATTGATATCCGCCCCGATCGAAGACCACGTTCTCGACTCCTGCGGCGCGCGCGCGTTCGGCGATGGCCTTGCCCACGACTTTCGCCGCAGCGATGTTGCCGCCGCCCTTGATCGTCTTCTTCACTTCCTTGTCGAGCGAGCTTGCGGCGGCCAGCGTTCTGCGCTGCTGGTCGTCCACCACCTGCGCCTGAATGTGCCGCGCGGAACGGAACACGCACAGTCTCGGGCGGTCCGGGCTGCCCATGACCGTGCGCCGCAAACGCGCATGAAGCCGGCGCCGGTGAGCGCCGCGCGATAGCTTTCGAACTGGGACGGTTGCCATTGCTCTCCCCTTACGTATGCCGCGCGGACTAGCCCGCGGTCTTGGCTGCCCCGGCCTTGCCGGCCTTCTTCTTTAGCCGTTCGCCGGTGATGCGAATGCCCTTCTGCTTATACGGGTCGGGCGGACGCAGGCGGCGCAAATTCGCGGCCACCTGGCCGACCTGGCCTTTATCCGCGCCGCTCACCACCATGTGCGTCTGCTTCTCGACGCTGATCTGAATTCCCTCGGGAATCGGGAATTCCACCGGATGCGAAAAGCCCAGCGCGATCACCAAATTCTTGCCCTTCACTTCCGCGCGATACCCGACCCCGACGATATCCAGATCCTTCTTGAAACCTTCGGTGACACCATGCACCGCATTGGCCACCAGCGCGCGCGCCAAGCCGTGCAGCGCGCGGTGTTCCTCGGAATCGCGCAGGGCCGTCAGGATGCCGTCCTTAGTCTGAAACTTGATGCCGCGCGGCATCGGCACCGACATTTTCCCCTTTGGTCCCTGCACGTCCACCGCTTGATCGTGAATCTGAATCTTCACGCCCGCGGGAACGGCAATCGGCTTTTGTCCAATTCGCGACATGAATCACTCTTCCTCGAAATGAGCTACCAAACCTCGCACAACAGTTCGCCGCCAACGCCTTCTTTGCGCGCCGCCTGCCCGGTCATCAATCCCCGCGGCGTGGAAAGAATCGAGATGCCCATGCCGCCGACCACCGGGCGGATGTCGGTCTTGCCGACGTAGCGCCGGCAGCCCGGCCGCGAAATGCGCTTCAGATTCGAAATCACGCTGCGGCGGTCGCTGGTATAGCGCAGATAAACGCGCAGAGTCTTCTTCACTTTCGTGTCGTCCACAACTTTGTAGCTCGCGAGATAGCCTTCGTCCTTCAAGATCCGCGCGACCTCAACCTTGAGCTTCGACGACGGCAAATCGACGCGCGCGTGCTTGGCACGCGAGGCGTTGCGGATGCGCGTCAACATATCCGCGATGGGATCAGTGGTCATTCATTCCGTCCTTTACCAGCTAGCTTTCACGACGCCGGGAATCTCACCCTTCAGCGCTAGGCCGCGGAAACAGATGCGGCACATCTGGAACTTGCTGAGCACGCCGCGCGCCCGGCCGCAAATGCGGCAGCGGTTGCGGATGCGCGTCTTAAACTTCGGCTTTCTGCGCTGCTTCGCGAATTGACTGTCGCGCGCCATCTTTTCTCCTGACTTTCTTTACGACCGGATCGGTACGCCGAGCAGCTTGAGCAGCTCGCGCCCTTCCTCGTCGGTGCGGGCCGTTGTCGTGATGGTCACATTCATGCCCTTGATTTTGTCCACCCGCGTGTAATCGATCTCCGGAAAAACCAACTGGTCCTTCAAGCCCAGCGTGTAATTCCCGCGGCCGTCGAAGGAATTCGGCGGCAGCCCCTTGAAGTCGCGCAACCGGGGCAGCACCACGCTCGAAAGCCGGTCGAGAAATTCGTACATGCGCTCGCCGCGCAACGTGACCATGCAGCCGATGGGCATGCCCTTGCGAATCTTGAAATTGGCGATCGATTTCTTCGCCCGTGTGATTACCGGCTTCTGCCCGGCAATCTGGCCGAGTTCCTGCGCCGCGGTGTCCAGCAGTTTTACGTTCTGGCTCGCTTCGCCCAGGCCGATATTCACCGTGACTTTCTTCACCCGCGGCACAGCCATCACGCTCGCGTAGCTGAAGCGCTTCTGCAGCGCCGGAATCACGTCCTTGTTGTACTTTTCATGCAAACGGCTGTTCATTCCCTAGTCCTCTAATCCCTAATTCTCGAAGGTCGCCTTGCAGCGCCGGCAAATCCGCGTCCGCGTGCCGTCTGGCAGCGTGGCGTGCCCCGTGCGCGTGTGCTTCCCGCAGCCGGGGCAAATCAACATCACGTTCGAAACCTGCAGCGGCGCTTCCTTGTCCACGATTCCGCCCTTGACGTTCTTCTGCGGGTTCGGACGCGTATGCCGCTTGATGATGTTGGCGTGCTCGACGGTCACCGTGTTCTTCCACGGATTCACGGAAAGCACCCGGCCGGTCTTGCCCTTGTCCCGCCCGGACATCACCTTGACGTTGTCGCCGTGCCGGATACTGATCGGATGCCGGGTTGGATTCTTTTCTCTGGTCATCGCTACCACACTTCCGGAGCCAGCGAGACGATCTTGGTGAAGTTCTTCTCTCGCAGCTCTCTTGCCACCGGCCCGAATACGCGCGTTCCTACGGGCTCGTTGGCATCGTTAATTAACACCGCCGCATTGTCATCAAATCGAATGTAAGTTCCATCGCGCCGGCGGTGTTCCTTCCGCGTGCGCACCACCACCGCGCGAACCACTTTGCCTTTTTTCACCTGGCTATCGGGAGAAGCTTCCTTCACCGCCGCGGTGATTACATCTCCCAGGCCCGCCACCAATCCGGCATCGCCGCCGAGCGGCAGGATGCACGTGAGCTGGCGCGCGCCGGAATTGTCGGCGACCGTCAGCCATGTCCGCATCTGAACCATTTGCGTGCTCCCTTATCCGATTCGCCGCCGGATTTCTCAGGCGACGCGCGTCGTGCGCGCGACCACTTCCAGCAGCCGCCAGCGCTTCAATTTCGAAAGCGGCCGCGACGCCACGATGCGCACCGTGTCGCCCGGGCGCGCTTCGTTGTTTTCATCGTGCGCGTAATACTTCTTTGCCGACCGCACCACGCGAACGTACAGCGGGTGCTTCACCGTGCGCACCACCTTGACCACGATGGTCTTTTGCATCTTGGCGCTGGTGACCACGCCGATCAGTTCCTGCCGCCGTCCGCTCTGTTCGTTCGCGGCGGCGGCTGCCTTCTCGTCCGTCATTTCGTCTTCCTCAGTTCCTGCTCTCGCAGCAAAGTCTTAACGCGCGCCAGTTCCTTGCGCGCCTCGCGCAACCGCTTCACGCCTTCGGTCTGCCCGGTAGTCAATTGAAACCGCAGCCGGAAAATCTGCTCAGCCAGCTCGCGCTGCTGGTGCTCGAGCTCGGGTGCATTCATCTGCCGGAATTTCTCCACGCGTCGCGGCATCAGAGTTCTCCCGCGCGGCTGACGAATTTGGTGCGAATCGGCAGCTTGTTGGCCGCCAGGCTCATGGCTTCGGTGGCCGAGGTCAAATCCACCCCGGACATCTCGAACATCACCCGGCCCGGCTTCACTACCGCTACCCAATGCTCCGGTGGCCCTTTGCCCTTGCCCATACGTGTTTCAGCCGGCTTCTTGGTGAATGGTTTGTCCGGAAAAACACGGATCCACAATTTTCCGCCGCGCTTTATGAATCGAGTGATAGCCACGCGCGCCGCCTCGATTTGCCGGTCGGTGATCCATGCCGGCTCGAGCGCCTTCAATCCATACTCACCGAAGGCCAGCGACGACCCGCGCCACGCTTTTCCATTGCGCCGGCCGCGCTGCTGCTTCCGGTACTTCACTTTTTTCGGCATCAACATAATCGTGTTCCTGTCGTCCGGCTTCTAAGATTCAACCGCCGCCGCGGCTTCCGTCTGAGCCTTGCGGCGCGGAATGTTCTCGCCCTGATAAATCCAGCACTTCACGCCGATCAATCCGTAAGTCGTCTGCGCTTCGGCCGTACCGTAATCGATGTCCGCGCGGAGCGTTTGCAGCGGCAGCCGCCCCTGCAGATACCATTCCTTGCGCGCGATTTCCGCTCCGTTCAAACGTCCCGCCACGCGCACCTTGATTCCCTTGCAGCCAAAGCGCAGCGCCGAGTCCACCGACTTGCGCATCGCCCGGCGGAAAGCCACGCGCTTTTCGAGTTGCAGCGCGATCGATTCGGCCACCAGCTGCGCATCGAGTTCCGGGCGGTGCACTTCCTGAATGTCGATGTGCACTTCGCGCTTGGTGCGCTTCTGCACTTCCTGCTTCAGCTTGTCGATTTCCGAGCCTTTGCGTCCGATAATGATTCCCGGCCGCGCCGTATGAATGCGGATCACCAATTTGTTCGCGGCGCGCTCGATATCGATCGTGCTCACACCTGCCGACTTCAACTTCTCCTTCAATTGCTTCCGCAGGGCCACGTCTTCGTGAAGAAGGTCGGCATATTCGCGCTTCGCGAACCAGCGCGACTTCCAATCCTTGTTGTAGCCGAGCCGGAACCCGTACGGATGTGTTTTCTGCCCCACTCTTGCCTCCTACTTCTTGCCCTTCTTTTTCGGAGTCTGTTTCTGCGCCTGAGTCAGCGCCTTGCGCGCTTTGCGCACTGCGCCCTTTACGCCCTTCGACGCTTCCGCTTCCGCAGCCGCCGCGGCCGCGCGCGATTGTGCCGCGCGGTGATGCTCGGCCACGGAAACGACTATGTGGCTGAAGCGTTTCTGATAACGGAACGCGCGGCCCATCGGCGCCGGACGAATCCGCTTCATGCGCGGCCCTTCATTGACGAAGCAGCGCGCCACGAACAGTGAATCCACGTCGAGTGATTCGCCGGAATCCTCCGCCTTGCGTTCGGCGTTGGCGATCGCGCTGCGCAGCACTTTTTCCACTTCGCGCGCCACGCGCTTCTTGGTGAACCGCAACGTCTGCAGCGCATCTTCGGCGCGGTGCCCGCGGATCAAATCCACCACCAGCCGCGCCTTCTGCGGCGAGACGTGAATGTATTTCGCTTGCGCCAGCCCTTCGATCGTTGCCTGCGTCTGTGCCAGGTCCGCCATCGTTTATGCCTTTGGCGCCGGAGCTGCCGGCGCGCTGCCCGCGGCCGGTGCCGCTCCCGCCGCCGGAACTCCTGCAGCCGCCGCAGCCCTCTCGAGCGCCGCTTTCACCGCGTGGCCTTTGAACGTGCGCGTCGGCGCAAATTCCCCGAGCTTGTGCCCCACCATTTGCTCGGTGATGTACACGGGAATGAATTTCTTTCCGTTGTGCACCGCGATGGTGTGGCCGATAAAGTCCGGCACGATGGTCGAGCGCCGCGACCACGTCTTCACGACCTTCTTCTCGTTGCGCGAGTTCAGCCCTTCCACCTTAATTTTCAGGTGGTCGTCGACAAACGGGCCCTTCTTCAGCGAGCGTGGCATGCTCTCTCCCTACGTCTTTTCGTTTACTCTTCCACCCGGCGCAATTTCACCCACTGCGCGCGGCGGAATTTTCGGAATCCACGGACCGGTCCCGGAACGCGGTGCGAAAGCGGGCAGAACGGGCAAACAAACCGCGTGCCCTGCGCGTTCGGAATCTTATCTACGATCACCGCCCAGCCGGCCCGGCAAAGCCGGAAATGAACCTGCGGCGGCGGCACCAGCCGCGCTGCCAGCTTCGATAGCGGCTTGGCGGCCGGCTTGGCTTGCGGCTTCGCGGTGCGGCGCGCCGCGGTTGTTTTCCGCGCCGTGCGACTGCGTCGCGAGGCCCTGCGCGATGTGCGTGTGGCTGTCATCTTCGTCTCGATTCCCCGCCGCGCCGGAAACATTTCGACTGCTCCTGCTCTTGCTAGCCCTTCTCACGCCGCTGGACGATCATCTTGCTCCCGCCCCGTTTCCGGCGGGTCTTCGCGCCCAGCGTCGGGAAACCCCACGGTGTCTGCGGATGGTTGCCCTTCACGCGGCCTTCGCCGCCGCCGTGAGGGTGATCCACCGGGTTCATGGCCACGCCGCGCACGGTCGGGCGAATCCCCAGCCAGCGCGACTTTCCGGCCTTGCCGTAGGTGATGTTTTCATGGTCGAGGTTGCCGATCTGCCCAACCGTGGCCATGCAATCCACGTGAAATTTTCGCGTTTCGCCCGAGGGCAGCTTCACCAGCGCCATATCGCCTTCTTTGCTCAGCAACTGCGCCGCGCCGCCAGCCGAACGCACCACTTGCGCGCCTTTGCCGGGCGCGAGTTCGAGGTTGTGCACCATCGTGCCGGGCGGAATGTGCCGGATCTGCAGCGCGTTGCCGGGAAGAATGTCGGCGTTCGCGCCGTTCTGCACCGTCATCCCCACTTCCAGGCCCACGGGATGCAGGATGTAACGCTTTTCGCCGTCGGCGTAATGCAGCAGCGCGATGCGCGCCGAGCGGTTCGGGTCGTACTCGATCGACGCGACCTTGGCCGGAATTCCGATCTTCTCGCGGCGGAAATCAATCTTGCGGTACATGCGCTGGTGCCCGCCGCCGCGGTGCCAGATGGTCACTTCGCCGTGATTGTTGCGCCCGCCGGTGCGCTTCTGCGGCTCGCACAGCGACTTCTCCGGCTCGTGCTTGGTGATTTCGCTCTTGTCGACCAGCGTAAGAAAACGCCGCGACGGTGTATAAGGTTTGAAAGTTTTTAGTGCCATCGTTCCCTCGTGCCTACTTCCGTTCCGGCTGTGTGCCGCGCTGTCATCCTGAGGGCCCAGTTTTTCAGGGGCCCGAAGGATCTCAGCGTGCGATGCTAGCAACCGTCTACAAATTCTCCGCGTACTCGATCATCTTCTCGCCCGGCGCCAGCTTCACGTACGCCTTCTTCCAATCCCGCCGGTAACCCTCGGCCCGCCCGCGCCGCCGGAATTTTCCATGGAACGCCGCGGTGCGCACCGCCGCCACTTTCACTTTGAAAATCGTCTGCACCGCTTCTTTGATCTCGGTCTTGGTCGCGTCCGTAGCCACTTCAAAAACCACGGTGTGCTGCGTCTCTTTCACGCCCAGCCCCTTCTCGGTGATGATGGGGCGCTTGATCACTGTGTACGGCCGCGTGGTCATCGCTTATTCCTTCTTGCCTTTTGGCTTTGCCGGCGCTTTGGCCTTGGCTTTCGGCTTCGCGGCAGCCTTTGCAGGGCGCGCGGACTTCTCGGCCTTTGGCTTCGCCGCGGATTTCGTCTCCGCCGCCGCCGGTTTCGGCGCCGCGCCTGCGATTTGCACTGGCGCGTCGGCCCGTTTCGTCTTCGTTACTGCCAGCGAGCGGCTCAATTTTTCCGCCGCAGGCCGCGAGATCATCAACCGGTCGTGCCGCAACAGGTCGTAAGGCTCAAGCGCGATGGTCTGCACCAGCTTCACGCCTTCGAGATTGCGGCTGGCCTTGCCGAGATTCTCGTTCTCGCCGGTATCCACCAGCAAAATTGTCCGGCTCTCATCATCCAGCTTGGTGAGCTGCTCGCGGAATGCCTTGGTCTTGTGCGTCTCGAGCGACCAGGCTTCGATGACCGTCAATTTTTCTTCTTTCAGCTTCGATGAAAGCGCCGAGCGCAACGCGCCGGCCAGCATTTGCCGCGGCACAACGTAGTCGTAACTCCGCGGGCGCGGCCCGTGCACCGTGCCGCCGTGGCGCCACAGCGGCGAACGGATCGACCCGATGCGCGCGCGGCCCGTGCCCTTCTGCCGCCAGAGCTTGCGGCCCGCGCCGCTCACTTCGCCCTTGTCTTTCGTCTTGTGCGTGCCCGCGCGCGCTTTGTTCAGATAGTGCCGCACGGTTTCGTGCAGCAGGTGCGGATTGATCCGCGCTGCAAACACTTCGTCGGAGAGTTCGACTTGTCCGACTTTCTTGCCTTCGAGATTTTTCACGTCCACGACTGGCATGTTCGTCTCGCTATTTTCCGTGTTTCGCTTTGCGAATCAGGATGTACGCGCCGGCCGGGCCCGGAACCGCGCCGCGCACCAGCATCAAATTTTCTTCCGCGTCGATTTTCACCACTTTCAAATTCTTCGAGGTGCCGCGCTCGTTGCCCATGTGCCCCGGGAAATGCTGCCCCTTCCACACGCGCGAAGGAAACGAACTGGCGCCGATTCCGCCCGGCGCGCGATGGAACATGGACCCATGCGAGGCGTCGCCGCCGCGGTAGTGCCATCTCTTCACGCCGCCTGCGAAGCCTTTGCCCTTGCTCACTCCGGTTACATCCACTAACTCGCCCGCCGCGAATCCATCTACCAGCACGCGATCGCCGGCCTTGGTCTCGTCCTTCGATTCCTCGAGCCGGATTTCGCGCACGAAGCGCATCGGCGCGACGCCGGACTTCTTGAAATGCCCGGTCATTGCTTTCGTCAAACGCTGCGGCTTGATGAATTCCACCAACCCGAGTTGCACCGCGTCGTAGCCGTCCTTCTCTTTATTGCGCCGCTGCACCACCACGCACGGCCCCGCCTGCAATACCGTGCACGGCACGGCTAGGCCGTCGTCGGTGAAGTACTGCGTCATTCCCAGCTTGATTCCCAAAATTCCTGTCACGCCCATCGTCGTTGCTCTCTCCGGCTATTTCGTTGCGTGCTCGCGCCCGAACGCTTTGATCTCCACATCCACGCCCGGTGGCAGATCGAGTTTCATCAGCGCGTCCACCGTGTCCGGCGTCGGCCCGAGAATGTCAATCAGCCTCTTGTGCGTGCGCATCTCGAATTGCTCGCGCGATTTCTTGTCCACGTGCGGCGAGCGCAGCACCGTCCAGCGGTTGATCACCGTCGGCAATGGAATCGGCCCGGCCACATCTGCACCCGTTCGTTTGGCCGTCTCGACAATGTCCTTCGTGGACTGGTCGAGCAAGCGGTGGTCGTAAGCTTTCAGGCGAATCCGAATTTTTTCTCCGTTGGGCATGGGTTACTCGATGATCTCAGTCACGGCGCCGGCGCCTACCGTGTGCCCACCTTCGCGAATCGCGAAGCGCAAGCCCTTCTCCAACGCGACCGGCGTGATCAGCGCTACTTCCACCGACACGTTGTCGCCCGGCATCACCATCTCCACACCCGTCGGCAACTTCACATCGCCCGTCACGTCCGTGGTGCGGAAATAAAACTGCGGCCGGTACCCCGTGAAAAACGGCGTGTGCCGCCCGCCTTCTTCCTTCGTCAACACGTACGCCTCAGCCTTGAACTTCGTGTGCGGCGTGATCGATCCCGGCTTGGCCACCACCTGCCCGCGCTCCACATCTTCTTTTTCCGTGCCGCGCAGCAGCAACCCCACGTTGTCGCCTGCTATTCCTTCATCCAAGAGCTTGCGGAACATCTCAACACCGGTGACGACTCTCTTCACCGTCGGACGGAAGCCCACAATCTCCATTTCCTCGCCCACTTTCACCTTGCCGCGCTCCACTCGGCCGGTAACCACCGTGCCGCGGCCCGAAATCGAAAAAATATCTTCAATCGGCATGGCGAACGGCTTGTCCACATCCCGCTGCGGCAGCGGTATGTACTTGTCCACCGCTTCCATCAATTCCAGAATCGACTTCTCCCACTTCGGGTCGCCCTCAAGCGCCTTGAGCGCCGAGCCTTTGATCACCGGCACCGTGTCGCCCGGAAACTGATACTTCTTCAGCAAGTCGCGTACTTCGAGTTCCACCAGTTCCAGCAACTCAGGATCTTCCACCACGTCGCACTTGTTCAGGAAAACGACGATGGCGGGCACGCCCACCTGCCGCGCCAGTAGAATGTGCTCTCTCGTCTGCGGCATCGGACCGTCCGTCGCCGCCACCACCAGAATCGCCCCGTCCATCTGCGCCGCGCCGGTGATCATGTTCTTGATGTAGTCGGCGTGGCCCGGGCAATCGATGTGCGCGTAATGGCGGTTGGCCGTCTCATACTCGACGTGCGCCACCGCAATTGTGATGCCGCGCTCGCGCTCTTCCGGCGCGTTATCGATCGAATCGAACGCCCGGAATTGCACCTTCGCATTGGTCTTCGAAAGCACTTTGGTGATAGCCGCCGTCAAGGTCGTCTTGCCGTGGTCGATGTGCCCGATCGTCCCCACGTTCACGTGCGGCTTACTGCGCTCGAATTTCTCCTTCGACATGTCTCGTTTCGCTCCTCTATCGTTCTGCTATCTGTTCGATTCCGCTGAAATCAAATGACGCCTACGTCGCGACCTTGCCCGTAGCCTTGGCGATCACTTCTTCCGAAACCGCGTTGGGCGCTTGCGCGTAATGCGAAAAATGCAGCGAGAAGCTGCCGCGGCCCTGCGTCCGGCTGCGCAAATCCGTCGCATAGCCGAACATTTCCGCCAGCGGCACTTCCGCGCGAATCACGTGGCTGCCGAGACGGTTCTCCGTCCCCTGCACCGCCGCGCGCCGCGAATTCAAATCGCCGAACACCTGGCTCAAATATTCTTCCGGCACCACAACTTCAATGCGCATGATCGGCTCGAGCAGCCGCGGCTGTGCCCTCCGGCAGGCTTCCTTGAACGCCATCGACCCGGCAATCTTGAACGCCATCTCCGAGCTGTCCACTTCGTGATACGACCCGTCAATCACCATCGCGGCCATATCCACCATCTCGTAGCCGGCCAGAACTCCGGTCTCCATCGCTTCGCGCACGCCATTTTCAATCGGAGGAATAAATTCTTTGGGAATGGAGCCGCCAATGATTTTATCGATGAACAGCAACCGGTGCTCCTTGTCGAAGCGCCACTTGCCGCCCTTCCCCGCAATGCTCTTCGCCAGTTGATCCAGTTCATCCGTGGACATGTCGTGCATGTCCTCGTGCGCCGCGTTCGGCATCGGATGCACGGTCAGTTTCACGTGCCCATATTGCCCGCGCCCGCCGGTCTGCTTGATGTATTTCCCTTCGGCTTCGGCAACTTTGGTGATCGTCTCGCGGTAAGCCACTTGCGGCCGGCCGACATTTGCCTGCACGTTGAACTCGCGCATCATGCGGTCCACGATAATTTCCAGGTGCAGCTCGCCCATCCCGGAAATCAGCGTTTGTCCGGTGTCTTCGTCGGTGTGCACGCGGAACGTAGGATCTTCCTGCGCCAGCTTGCCCAACGCCGCTCCCATTTTTTCCTGATCGGCCTTGGTCTTCGGCTCGATCGCCACGGAAATCACCGGCGCCGGAAATTCAATGGATTCGAGAACGATCGGCTTGTCTTCATCGCACAAAGTGTCGCCGGTGGTCACGTTCTTCAGCCCGACGCACGCAGCGATGTCGCCAGCCTCGATCGATTCAATCTCTTCGCGCTTGTTCGCATGCATGCGCAGCAAGCGCCCGATGCGCTCGCGCGTCTTCTTCGATGAGTTGTAGACGTTCATGCCCTGTTTCAGCACGCCCGAATACACGCGGATGTATGTCAAATGTCCGACGAACGGGTCGGTCATGATCTTGAACGCCAGCGCGCAGAACGGCTGATCGTCGCTCGCGCGGCGCAGCACCGGCTCGGTGCCGCCGAGATCCACGCCCTCCACCGGCTTCACATCCACCGGCGACGGCAGGAAATCAATCACCGCGTCCAGCAGCGGCTGAATTCCCTTATTCTTAAATGCCGCGCCCGCCACTACCGGCACCAATTTCAGCGCCAGGGTCGAACGCCGCAGCGACTCGCGCAATTCCGCCGGCTCGAGCTTGTGCTGCTCGAGATATTTCGCCAGCACAGCGTCATCATGCTCGGCGATATACTCCACAACTTTCTCGCGATGCTCTTTGTAAAATTCCGGGCTGAGCGCCGATGCCTTAATCGCCGCAGCAACCTCCGGCCGCGCCTTTTGAAACGCCGGATCCCAGAGCTTATCGAGCGAAATCGTTTCGTATTCGGAGCCAAGCGTCTCGTCTTTCCAGATAATCGCCCGCTCTTCGATGAAATCAATCACGCCGATGAAGGAATCTTCTTTCCCGATGGGATATTGCAGAGGAACGGGGTGGGCCGAAAGCCGCTGGCGCATCGAGCGGATGGAATGGTCGAAATCCGCGCCGACGCGGTCCATCTTATTAATGAACGCAATGCGCGGCACGCGATACTTGTCCGCCTGACGCCACACCGCTTCCGACTGTGGCTGCACGCCGGCCACCGCATCAAACACCGCCACCGCGCCGTCCAACACGCGCAGCGAGCGCTCCACTTCCACGGTAAAATCCACGTGCCCCGGCGTATCAATAATATTGACGCGGTAATTCTTGTCGAACCGCTTCCACGAAGCCGTAGTCGCCGCGGACGTGATCGTAATCCCGCGCTCGCGCTCCTGCTCCATCCAATCCATGGTCGCCGTGCCGTCGTGCACTTCGCCGATCTTGTAAGTCACACCCGTATAAAACAGGATGCGCTCGGTGACGGTCGTCTTACCCGCATCGATATGCGCCATGATCCCGATGTTCCGGGTGTCCGCGAGTTGATATTGCCGTGCCATTTTCGTCTCTTCGCCTACCAACGATAGTGCGCGAAAGCCTTGTTGGCCTCCGCCATGCGGTGTACGTCTTCCTTCTTCTTCACCGCTCCGCCGCGTCCATTCGCCGCATCCATCAATTCCTCGGCCAGCTTGTTCTCCATCGATTTCCCGGCCCGCTGCCGCGCATACAACACGATCCAATGAATCGCCAGCGATTGCTTGCGGTAAGGATTCACTTCCACCGGCACCTGATAGTTCGCGCCGCCAACGCGCCGCGTCTTCACTTCCAATACCGGCCGGCAATTGTCCACGGCCTTCTTGAAAATCTTCAGCGCGTCGTCATTGGTCTTCGACGCCACTTGCTCCATCGCGCGGTAAAAAATCGTCTGCGCCGTCGAGCGCTTCCCGTCATACATCATCGAGCTGATAAATTTCTGCACCAGGTCGCTGCCGTAAACGGCATCGCCGGGAATCTTTCGCCGTAGCACCCAGCCTTTACGCGGCATCTTTCCCTTCTCCTATTTCTGCGCGGCTTTGGGCCGCTTGGCGCCGTATTTCGAGCGCCCCTGCTTGCGATTCTCGACGCCCGCAGCATCGAGCGTTCCGCGAATGATGTGATACCTCACGCCCGGCAAATCCTTCACGCGTCCGCCGCGCACCAGCACGATCGAGTGCTCCTGCAAGTTGTGTCCAATGCCGGGAATGTACGTGGTGACTTCATGCGAGTTCGTCAGGCGGGCACGCGCAACTTTGCGGAGGGCCGAGTTCGGCTTCTTCGGCGTCTGCGTATACACGCGCACGCACACGCCGCGCTTCTCCGGACAACCTTCCAGCGCCGGAGACTTCGTCTTCGTCCGCATCTGTTCGCGGCCGTGACGTACCAATTGCGCAAAAGTCGGCACGCTACTTCCTCCCTAACCCGCTCAGATTTCTGATTTACCGCGCGCACATACACCGGCACGCAGCTGGTTTGAGGTGACAGAACAGAAAAGCCGAACTGCGACCCCGAAGGAACTACATGAAACTCCGCGCAGGCGCATCCATCTATTTTTCCCCACGCCTGGGTAAAGCGGAGAGGCTCTCACGGCTTTGCGGGGCTGGCGCCCCATTTCGGCCGTTCTTCTTACCCCGTTCCTTCGTACTCTGTTCCGGGGCGGAAGACCTACTCAATCGCCACCACACACGACAAGGGCCAAAGCCCACAATGCAACCGCAAGAGTATAGGTAAATCTAAACATCGTGTCAACTCGAATTCCTGTGGAAAGTCTGAGGATTCCACAGGTTGCGGACATTCCCGGGATGCCACCTCTAAAACTCGTATGTCCCCCTCTAAAACTACGTACCGCCGCGGATACCCTCTCGTCCTCCTGTCAGGGACAGGGGCCGTCGTACTTCTTCCCTGAGGTCTTGCTAAGTCATTTAGTATCATTACATTATGAGGAATCCGCCATTTTCGTCCGATCCCAGCCAGCCGCTCGCCCACCCGCCGCAAACTGTCACCTCCTCGAAACTGATTCACTCCGCGAGCTTTACCCCTTCACAAGCCTGCCTTAAACTGAAAATCGCTCTAGCTCAAGCTTAGGGAAAATATCTTGAAATTTTTATTTTGCGCCGGCGCCGCAATCCTCTCGCTGGCTTTGACATCATTCGCTCAGCAACCGGCGCCGCCCCCGGCACCCGGCTCGCCGCCGTCAGCCCCGGCTCAGAAATCCGCCGCTCCCGATTTCAGCAAAGAGCCCATCGTCATCGAAAAATTCCTCACCACCATTCGCTTCGAAAACGACGGCACCGGCGAACGCGACCAGCAACTCCGGGCCCGTGTCCAAAATCAAATTGGCGTGCAACAACTCAGCGAACTAGTCTTCAGCTACAACGAGGCCAACGAACAAGTCGAGATGCGCCACCTTCGCGTCGAGAAAACTGACGGCACCACCGCCACGGCCACAGACAATGACGTCAAAGATGTCACCGCGCAGATCGCTAACGACGCCCCGGCTTACACCGATCTAAAAGAAAAACACATCACCGTTCCCGCACTCGCTCCCGGCGTTGTCGTCGACTACGACGTTGTCACGCACATCACCAAGCCGCTCGCTCCCAACGAATTCTGGTACAAGCACCATTTCGCCCAGCAGATCATCGTTCTCGATGAACAGCTCGAAATCAATGTTCCCGCCGCACGCAAAATCAATATGCATTCCACCGATTCTCATTTCACGCAGGAAGTACGCGACGCCCGCAAAATCTACCTCTGGAAGCGCGCCAATCTATCGAGCGCGCCAATCGAAGTTTCAGCAGAAAAGAAAGGCGCAGAAGCCGAAAATCCTCCGGCCACTGTCGAGCTATCTTCCTTTGCATCGTGGAATGACGTAGCTCGTTGGTACGCCGCGCTCGAGAAGAACCGCTCCACGGCAACTCCGGAAATCCGCGCCAAAGTCCTCGAACTCACCTCGCACGCCACAACTACCTCCGCGAAAATTCAGGCTCTCTATGCTTACGTCTCCAAAAATATCCGCTACGTCAGCCTCCCCTTCGGCCTCGGACGCTACCAACCCCACACCGTCGCCGAAGTTCTCGCCAATCAATATGGCGACTCCAAAGACAAGCACACCCTTCTCGCCGCCATGCTCGCAGTAATCGGCGTCCACGCCGACGCTGCGCTAATTCCCTCCGCGCACAAGCTCGACGTGCAAATTCCCTCCCCCACTCAATTCGATCATCTGATCACTGCCATCCCCTCGCCCGCCGATCCCACCAAGATCACATGGCTCGACACCACTGCCGAAGTAGCGCCCTATCGCTACTTAGTTCCCTCTCTCCGTGGCAAAAAAGCGCTAATCGTCGCAGCCGACGGCACCGCCCGCATTGTCTCTACTCCCGCCGATCCTCCGTTCCATTCCTCTCAAGTCGTCGAAATCGAAGGCCGCGTCAGCGATCTCGGCAAACTCACCGCCTCAATCCTCTATCGTCTCCGCGGCGACAATGAATTTGCCCTGCGCGCCGCTTTCCGCCGCACGCCCGAACCCCAGTGGAAACAAATCGGCCAGACCATGGCGCTTCTCGACGGCTTTCACGGCGAAATCACCAAAGTCGAAACCAGCGATCCAACCGCAACCGAAAAGCCCTTTGAAATGACGCTCGGCTACACGCAAAAAAGTTTTCTGGATTGGTCGAGCAAGAATTCGAAGCTCGCTCTGCCTCTTCCGACGCTCGGCATGCCCGATCCGCCCGCCGACAGCAAATCCCCTATCGTAATCGGCGCCGCGCTCGACGTCTCACTGCGCCTGAAACTCACCCTTCCGGCCAACGAATCCGCGCGCGCACCCGTCAGCGTCACGGTCACGCGCGATTACGCCGAGTATCGCGCCACCTACGAAGTCCGCGGCAATCAGCTCAACGTCGAACGCGCCATTCGCTTCAAGCTCCACGATCTTCCCGCAACGCGCGCCGCCGACTATCAAGCCTTCACTCGCGCAGTAGAAGCTGACGAGAATCAATTTGTCGCTATCGAAAATTCCGCCACCGGCGCTCCGGAAGTTCCCGCATCTGCAACCGCCGACGATCTCGTCGAAGCCGGCGCCGCAGCACTCGAAGCGGGCAACGCCGCGCAAGCCATCGCGCTCTTACGTCGCGCCGGAACTCTCGATCCCAAGCGCAAAGACATTTGGGACAGCATCGGCCTCGCCTATCTCCGCTTGCATCAACTCGATGACGCCATCGCCGCATTCAAAAAACAACTCGAGCTCGATCCCGGCGATTCCAACGCCAACAACTATCTCGGCGTCGCTCTCGTGCAACAGGAAAAATTCGCCGAAGCCGCCACCGCTTTCAAAAAGCAGATCGATATAAATCCGCTCGACAACTTCGCCCACGCCTCGCTCGGCCTTCTCCTCGAACAACAGAAAAAGTTTGCCGAAGCTCTGCCCGAACTCGACAAAGCCGCCGTGCTCACTCCCGACAATCCCCAACTCCAAGTCAGCCTCGGTAACGCCTATTTATCTCTAGGAAAAACAACGGAAGCGACGGCGGCATTCGACAAAGCCGTCGAACTCTCGCCCACGCCCGAAATCTGGAACAGCATCGCGTACGATCTGGTCCAGAAGAATTTCAATCTCGAAAAAGCCCAGACCTACGCGCAATCCGCCGTGGACGCGACGTCCGCTGCTCTCCGCAACATAGACATCAACCATCTAACAAACAACGATCTCGCCGAAGTCCAAAACATCGGCGCCTATTGGGACACCCTAGGCTGGATTCACTTCACCCGTGGCGATATCGAACACGCCGAGCCATTCCTCCGCGCCGCCTGGCAACTCACGCAAAACGGCGACGTAGGCGATCACCTAGCTCAACTCTACGAAACGCAAAGCAAGAAGGACGACGCCATCCGCACCTATGCCCTAGCCGCAGCCGCCCCACACTCCGAGGCCGATTCCCGCGCCCGCCTCACAAAGTTGCTAGGCGACCCTGCAAAAACAGATGATGCCGTAAAATCCGCAGCAAACGACTTAATCGCCCTGAGAACTTTTACGATGAACAAATCGGGAGATGAAACAGGCGAAGCCGAGTTCTACATTCTCGTAGTGCCAACCGAAAAATCCGCCAAGGTAGAGTCGGTAAAATTCCTAAGCGGCGACAATTCCCTGCGCCAAGCCACAACCCAAATCCGCACAATCGATTTCGGTAATGTAGAAGCAACAAGCCCGCCAACAAAACTCCTGCGCCGCGCCAAACTAACCTGCCCCGCCGCGAAAACCTGCACGCTGCAGCTAGCTCGCCCCGAACAAGTCCGCACCCCGTAGCGCCGGCTGCCAGCCGGCGTCTTTCTGACCCCCACCGAAATCCAAAATCAGGATCGCCCTGTCAGCCTCTTGACCGCTCACTCCAGTCCCGATCTACGCCACGAGAGATGGTTCTCGGTCGTAGGAGCGCCGCTTGTTTATCCTGAGCTTCGAAGGACCGCGCCCGCTACCGCGTACGACTCCGTCCGCGCTAAGCAGTTCGGTGGCAGCCCCCGCATTTATGCGGGGGAAGGAGCGCTTCAGCGCTCCGGGAAAAAGCTCGCCCGCAAGTCCCGCGCTATAGCGCTGGGCCTCGCCGTTTTCCGTCCTCTTCGTAGGGGCGCCGCTTGCTGCGCCCGCCCCAGCCGCGCTCATCGAACCCTGTATTTTCATTCGCGGTTTTTCTGTCCTCTTCGTAGGGGCGCCGCTTGCTGCGCCCGCCCCGGCCGGCTCATCGAATTAGCAAATTCATTCGCGCCTGTACGCTGTCATCCCAAATCCGATTTATCGGTGAGGGATCTGCATTTTCTTGCTGTGCGTTAGGTCAAAAAATCCGAAGAGAATTCGCAATTTCCCTGCAGCACTTCAACTGAAGAAACCACCACCTCTACTTAAACTCCAACACCTCCTTCTCCTTCGCCGCCGACAAATCCTCAATCTTCTTCGTCTCCTGATGCGTCACCTTCTCCAATTCATCCAATGACCTCTTCTTCTCATCCTCGCTGATCTTTTTCTCCTTCTCCAATTTCTCCACCGCTTCCTTGATATCCCGCCGGATATTCCGCACCGCCGTCCGGTGATTCTCCAGCACCTTGTGAATATGCTTCACCAAATCCTTGCGCCTCTCCTCCGTCAAAGCAGGAATCGGCACGCGCACCACTTTTCCGTCGCTCGACGGATTCAATCCCAAATCCGAAGTCCGAATCGCTTTATCGATCAACGCCAGCGCCCCCGGATCCCACGGCGCGATCATGATCACCGTCGGGTCCGGCACCGACATCGTCCCCAGCTGATTGAGCGGCATCGGCGTCCCGTGATAATCCACGCGGATCGCGTCGAGCAGGGTCACATTCGCCCGCCCCGTCCGCACGCTCGCCAAATCCTTCCGGAAATCCTCGACCGCCTTCTCCATCCGCACGCGCGCCTGTGCCAGCGCATCCTTAGTCGTCGCAATCGTAGTCATGAACTTTCATCTCCCAAGGTCGGGAAGAATATCAGAACAATTAGCCGCTCACTCCGCCTGCACCAACGATCCCACCTTCTCCCCCATCACCACCCGCCGCAAATTCCCCGAAACATTCATATCAAACACAATGATCGGCATCTTGTTGTCCATGCAAAGTGAAATCGCCGTCGAATCCATCACCGAAAGCCCTTTCTGCAGCACATCAATATACGAAATCTTCTCAAATCGCTTCGCCGTCTTCACTTTCTCCGGGTCCGCATCATAAACTCCGTCCACGCGCGTCGCCTTCAAAATCACCTGCGCCTTGATTTCCATCGCTCGCAACGCCGCGGCCGTATCCGTCGAAAAATAAGGATTCCCCGTCCCCGCCGCAAAAATCACCACGCGATCCTTCTCCAAGTGCCGCGTCGCGCGCCGCCGGATAAACGGTTCGGCCACCTGATGCATCTCAATCGCGCTCATCAACCGCGTATAGCAACCCATTTTCTCAAGCGCGTCCTGCAGCGCCAATCCATTGATCACGGTAGCCAGCATCCCCATGTAGTCGCCCGTCGCGCGATCAATCGCAAACGATTTCTGCCGCCCGCCGCGGAAAATATTCCCCCCGCCGACAACGATCGCAATCTTGACGCCAAGATCGTGCACCGCCTTGATCTCGCGCGCCAGCGCAATGACCGTCTCGGCGTGAATCCCAGATCCCGTCGGCCCTTGCAGCGATTCACCCGAAATCTTCAGCACCACGCGCTCATAGACCAGCGCCTTCTTCTCTTCTTCCACCGCGCGTTTCACCGTCTGTACTTTCGCCATACTCTGCCGTCTTTCCCCCTGCTGGCGCGCATTGTAACAGAGATTCGCTAACGCCAACCCGTCGCGCCGCTAGTTTCCTCTGCAAGTCTCGTTCCGCGTCGCGCCCCAAAATGAAACGGCCCGCCGCAGCGGGCCGTCGCACTAAGCTTTTTGTAGCGCCGGGCTTTGAGCCCGGCATCATCGCACCTCGCCATCGCGGCAACCTCAAGCCGGCGCCGGCGCATCCCCAGCAGCCACCGGAGCTGTAGGCGCAGTCGCATCTCCTTCGCCAACTTTGAATCGCGCAAAGCGCCGCACCGCGATGTTCTCGCCGACTTTGGCGATGGCCTGATCGATCAACTCCTTCACCGTCACGCTCTCATCGCGGATGAAGTGCTGCTCGTACAGGCAATTCTCCTCGTAAAATTTCTCCATCTTCCCGTTCACGATTTTCTCGATCACGTTGTCGGGCTTTCCGGTCTGCTTCGCCTGATCCTTATAAATGTCCCGCTCGCGATCCAAAATTTCCTGCGTCACTTCCTCGCGCTTCAAAAATCGAGGATCAAGCGCCGCAATGTGCATGGCCACGTCGTGGCAAAGCTTCTGGAAATCCTCAGTGCGCGCCACGAAATCGCTCTCGCAGTTCACTTCCACCAGCACGCCGATTTTCCCCCCGGCGTGAATGTAATATCCGACCATTCCTTCGCTGGTCGCGCGCTGCGCCTTCTTCTGCGCCGCCGCCTGTCCCTTCTTGCGCAGTACGTTGATCGCCTGCTCGATGTCGCCTTTCGTCTCGAGCAAAGCCTCGCGGCACGCCGCGAATCCCGCACCCGTGCGCTCGCGCAGCTCTTTCACCAGTTGCGCAGGAATATTCGGCCCTCCGGATTGCGTGGTCATAACGTCGTTTTGTCCTTCCCAGTTGAACTCAGGTTTCTTCGAGGGAACGTGAAGATGATCCGGCCGCTGAAACCTCAGGCCTTGGTTTTCGATTCTTCTTCTTCGCCGGGCGCGGTCACATCTTCGGCCGCCGCCGCGGCGAGAACCTCAGAAGGCTCGACTTCCGCGAAGTCGCCCTCCGGCTTCTCGTATTTTTCGTACGCGCTGGTGTCCACGTAATCCACTTTTTCCGTCAGGTCCGCGCCTTCGGTCGTCTTCTGATCGGCGATCTGCGTGCGTTCATACAGTTGCCGCCCGGAGATCACCGCATCCGCAATCTTCGAAGTGAATAGCCGAATCGCGCGCAACGCATCATCATTACCCGGAATCACCACGTCCACGATATCCGGATCGCAATTCGTATCCACGATCGCCACCACCGGCACTCCCATTCGCCGCGCCTCGCGCACCGCAATCTGCTCGTTGTTCGGATCGATCACGAACATCGCATCCGGCAGCGTTGCCATGTTTTCCACGCCCGCAAAATTCTGCTGCAAATGCTTCAACTCGCGCTCCAGCCGCGCCGCTTCTTTCTTCGGCAAATCGGCCATGCGCCCGTCCTCGACCATGGCCTTCAGCAGCTTCAGCCTCTTGATCGATTTCTGCAGCGTCACCCAATTCGTCAGCGTCCCGCCCAGCCAGCGGTGCTGCACGTAATACATTCCCGCGCGCGTCGCTTCTTCGACGATGGCTTCCTGCGCCTGTCTTTTCGTTCCCAGAAAAAGTACCGTGCGGCCCTGCGCGGTGAGCTCCGAAACGTAGCGGGCGGCTTCGCGGAACATCTTCAGCGTCTTCTGTAGATCAATGATGTGAATCCCATTGCGTTCTCCGAAAATATATTCCTTCATCTTCGGGTTCCAACGTCGCGTCTGATGGCCGAAATGCACCCCAGCCTCCAGAAGCTCCTTCATCGTAATTTCGACTGCCAATTTTCCTCCTCTATGAAAGGGACGCTTGTTTGACCGCCCGCCAGATCACTCGAGCGGCAGCGTCCTTTTGTGCCGGTCCGAATCCGGCCGTGAATTTTTACTTCTACTTCTATTCAGCCGAAAAACCCGCCAGCCGTCATCCTGAGGCCGCTGTTTGGCCTAAGGATCTCAGCGTAAACCTAGGCAACATCCAATCTCTACCGCTTGCTGTACTGGAAGCGGCGTCGCGCGCCCTTCTGTCCGTACTTCTTGCGCTCTTTCATTCTCGAATCGCGCGTCAAAAATCCATTCTTGCGCAAAGCCGGCCGCAGCTCCGGATTGAAAACCGAAAGCGCACGCGACAATCCCATGCGCACCGCTCCAGCCTGCCCGCCAACGCCGCCGCCCTTCACCGTCGCGGCAACTTCCACCTGATCCTGCGTCTGTGTAAATTTCAAAGGCTCCACAGCCGCCGTATGCCAGGCCACGTTCTTGAAATATTCGTCCACAGGCCGGCCATTCACAGTAAATCGCGCCGCACCAGGCTTCACATAAACGCGCGCCACAGCTTCGCGCCGCCGCCCAGTCCCATAAAATTTCTTCGTCCCGCCGTAAGTTAAAGTCGCGCTCAAATTTCTTCTCCTCACCAATTCGAAGACGGTGTCATCCTGAGGGCCCGAAAGCCCGAAGGATCTCAACGCCAATCCATGCACCGAATGTTCGCCAGGAACGACTCGCGCGGTACGTCCCTCGTGCGGCTACAGCGTGATCGGCTGAGGTTTCTGTCCGGCGTGGCGCAACAGACCCTTCTCACCAGCATACACGCGCAACTTCTTCGCGCGCTTGGCACGCAGCTTGTTCTTCGGCAACATTCCCAGCACCGCCTCGCGAATCACTTCCGCGGGCTGCCTCTCCAACATCCGGCGAATGGGAATTTCCTTCAATCCGCCCGGATGACCGCTATGATGGCGGTAAATTTTCTGGTCGATCTTGTTGCCGGTCAATCGCACGCGCTCGGCGTTGATCACCACCACGTGATCGCCGCAATCGAGATGCGGCGTAAATTGCGGCTTATCCTTGCCGATCAAAAGCCGCGCAATCCGCGTGGCCAATCGCCCGAGCACCTGCCCATTGGCGTCCACCACGAACCAATTCTTCCCGAGCGTCAGCTCGTCAACCTCTCTACCCTTCGCCACATACGTCCGCATGCGCCCAGTCACACCTTTCCTGTCAGAGACAAACCCTAAGCTTAAGGGAAGCCTCCAGACTTGTCAACGCAAACGCCGGAGGCGCGCCGTCCGCGGCGAAGGTACTTTTGCGGCCGCTCGCGGCGAGGCCTGACGAGGCGTTTTGCCTTTGACTGTTTTGGCCGGCAAAACCAGCAATTCCTGGCTTCGATTTTCTTTCGGCCGCAAAGTGCGAAAGGCGCAGTTTGTATCGATTAGAAATGAGCTCGGCCGTTTGTTTTGAGGGGATTAGCGGGGATTCTAATTTTGGAATTGTATCGATTAGAATTCCGTAGGGCCTTCCCTTCCGGTTAATTTGTCGCCCCGATCTGTTCTCCTCCTTTCGATTACAGCGCTTTAGAGTAGCACATGTTAATCGAATAGTCAACATAAATATGACGACCATACGCGTTGTGTAGAGCAAGGGATATTCGGGGAGATTTCGTTACGAAATAGGTCATTCGCTTCCGTTGGCCGTGGCGGTGCGGTTGACAACACAACATCGGCGTATATACTCGCGCGCACGTGCTTCGACTTCTCGTTCGAACTTCGAGAATCTCTACAGGAGATGACATGAAGAAAATTGCAGGAATGGTTTTGCTGGTGGCAGCATGTGCCGGGCTGATCTTTGCGCAAGACAAGATGGCTCCGGCCAAAGCCCCAAGCACCGCCGAATCCGTCAAGCAACTCGAACGCGATTGGATCGCCGCAGAAAAGGCCGGCGATGCCGACAAACTCAGTCAAATCCTCGCCGACGATTGGGTCGCCCTCGGCCCCGACGGCAGCACCGTGACGAAGGCGGCTTTCATCGCCGACTACAAGTCCGGCAAGTCCAAGGTCGAGAGCTTCGAAATTGGCCCCATGACCGTCAAGGTGATGGGCAGCATCGCGGTCGTCCAGGGCAGCGACACCGAAAAGAGCAAGACGGAAGGCAAAGACTCCAGCGGCAAATACGTCTGGATGGATGTGTTCGAGAAGCGCGACGGCAAATGGCAAGCCGTGCGCTCGCAAAACGCGATGGTGAAGTAAGTTCCGGCGTTAAATTTCAAACAATCCACAAGCGCGACTTCGGTGGCTGGGCGCGACAAGGCGCCCGGCCATGCATTTCTGCCCCGCCGTCTCATCCATCGCACGCAGACTCCGCAATACTGCGCTATACTTTCGTTCGGCGCGCAGGGCGCAACCCGTCCGCGGAGAGGACTGAGTCCACCTGAGTAGCAACCAGAGGTTGGGTTCTTACGAACCTCCTTTTGGCCCGAAATAGCGGACCCCGGGCTGACCTTAGAGGAGGTCCGTCATGGCTGAACGTCACTTCCCTGTTCGTCCTAATCTCGAACAACTCAAGCACCAGGCCAAGGATTTGCTGCGGGCGGTGAAGCGTGGCGATGCGGCTGCGGTCGCGGAGTTGCAGCGAAATCATCCGGACGCGATTGAATCGGGCGCGGCGAAGCTTGCCGATGCGCAGTTGGCGCTCGCAAGAAGCTATGCGTTTGCGAGCTGGCCACGGCTCGTGACCGCTTGCCGCATGACCGACGCGATTTGGCGCGGCGATGCCGGAGCGGTGCGCGAGTTGGTGCTGAAAGATCCGCGGCTGCTGGTGGAGGATGCGGGACGGCCGCAGGGAAATTGGGGCCCGCCGATGTCGTACGCCGCGAATCTTGGCCGGGATGAGATTGTCCGGATGCTGCGGGAGTTGGGCGCGGCGGATTTTCAGTATGCGTTTGTGCGCGGTTGCTTACAGGGGCGCATCGAGACGGCGCGGCTACTGTATGGGATGGGCGCGCGAGCCGTTGCAGGCACGGTGATGGGTCCATGCGAGACGCATTGCGATGCGGGGCTGGCGCTGCTGCTGGAGATGGGCGCGGAATTTTGCGACGAGCAGGGCGACCGCGTCGCGCCGGTCGCGGCCATACTGCAGACTTCGAATCGCTACCCACAAGGCAAACACCGGTGCCTCGAGCTGGCCGCCGGGCAAGGCATCGCGTTGCCGGATACGCCGGTGATGGCGGTGCATCGCGGGCGAATCGATCTGCTGGAAGAGCATTTGCGGCGCGATCGCGGAATGTTGGCGCGTACGTTTGCGCACGAGGAGATTTATCCGCCGGAACTTGGATGCCACGCGGATCATTCGCTGGCGCTGCACGGCACGCCGCTGGCCGGGACGACGTTGCTGCACATTTGCGTGGACAACGACGAAATCGAAATTGGGCAATGGCTGCTGGACCACGGCGCGGAGGGGAATGCGAAGGCCGCGGTGGATGCGGATGGGTTCGGCGGGCACACGCCGCTGTTTGGCTGCGTGGTGTCGCAGCCGTATCGCGTCAATCTGCGCAAGGACGATGCGTTTGCCCGGCTGCTGCTCGATCGCGGCGCCGATCCGAACGCGCGCGCATCGCTGCGCAAGCGGCTGCGATTTACAGCGGACGGGGCGATGCACGAGTATCGCGATGTTACGCCGCTCTCGTGGGGCGAGCGATTCCACGATCAGGATTGGGTGAGCAGGGCGGTGATGGGGCTGATTGCGGAGCGCGGAGGGCGGGAATGAGGGAAGAGTTATTTTGGCGCGCGCAGGCTCGGGTGATTGCGCGAGTGGCGAAGGCCGCGGGAAATACGCGAGAGAGTCTGTATCGGGCGCTATCGGTCCGGGGAATCCGCGGACGTCGACATTGGTTGCCGCCACGAAGGCTATGGGATTGAAGCTTACCGTCGAAGCTGCTCGTTAGCTGGGCCGCCGAAAAATCGAAAAGTCAGACGGGCCGGCGGGAAATGCAGATCCTTCACTTCGTCCGGGGTTACGGCAAAGGGCTACTTCGCGATCAAGAACGTTTAGATCCTTCGCTTCGCTCAGGATGACAAACAACGGCTACGGCAAGAGAAAGAAAATGCAGATCCTTCGTCCGCCTGGGCGGACTCAGGATGACAGCTTGTTAGGTTGGGGAGCGGTGACTGAACACCGGAAAAGCGCAGACGGAAAAGTCAAAAGCGCCACGCGCAGGTTCGGCGTCCGCCCAGGCGGATGCACCCTTTGGTGTTGGTGTCATTTGACCAAAATCGGTAGCGATTAAATAGTTAGAACGGTTCAAGGATTGCGTGAGCGTAAAAACTGCATATTGACACGTGTGTTTTAATGAGCTGAGGAGAATCAAGGAATGGCTCAACGTGTGGCTAGACAATCTTCAGTGCTGCAATTATCTCGTCGAATACTTTGTTTGAATCGACGCGTGAGGAAGCTGTTAGGTTTTCCCAATGTTTCAAGCGGTCATCAAACGTCTGCGCGAATTTAGGGCTAGCCTCTTTGAGAACATCGCGTAGAGAGGCTAAGTGATTCATGATGCTTGTCAGTGAGTCTTGATGTTCTTTCAGATGAACGTAAAGCGTAACCAGATGCTTGCGAAGTTCAGTTTCGCTCATAATGCCGAGTCTCCACGAAGGACCGTTCAGGCCGCATCCTGATTAGCTTCTTCATGGGGTAAGCCTACCACTTCTTCAATGTCCCATACATGGTCTGAAATGCCAGCGGCCATCGCCGGAGTGACGCGCAAGCTCGAATGAATCCGGCAAAAGTTATACCAGCAAAAATGCAGCGCACACGCGGCTTTTAGATTCTCTAGCTTCTTGCTATATCCGTTTGTCAGGCGCGTGAATCGGCGCAACTGCATCCTGATTGTCAGGTTTTGCCGTTCGATATGCGACTGTATTGCTCCCCACTAAAACTGGACACCTCTTCTAGGTAGAATCAGGGCCTCCAAAACAGGAGGCAACATGGGCAGGAAACCACGCGTAGATCGATCCCCGGAAGAGAAGTGGCAGATCGTGCAGGAAGGCATTAAGAGCGGGAACGTCTCGGAGACGTGTCGGAGGTATGGAATTGCTCCGAATCTGTTCTATCGCTGGAAAGATGAAGCGGAACAGGGAGCGAAGGCAGCGCTTGGGGGGAGAAGCGCTGCCGCGGCCGAAACCGAGAAGGATCGCCGCATCCGGCAACTGGAGCGGACGCTAGGGCGGAAGTCGCTGGAGATCGAAATCCTAAAAAACGTCGTGGGGGAGTGAGCTGTGGTGCGGTTCACTCCCAGGCACGAGAGATGGTGGCGCAGGGCTTCACGGCCACGCTGGTGGCGGCGACGTTGGCGATCAGCCGGTCGAGTCTGTACTACCGGAAGCGGCCGCGAGGCAGT
Organism: uncultured Acidobacteriota bacterium; assembly: GCA_963841235.1. Classification (GTDB taxonomy): domain Bacteria; phylum Acidobacteriota; class Terriglobia; order Acidiferrales; family UBA7541; genus Palsa-147. Next base: position 190,452 of record CAWJBU010000016.1, read on the forward strand.
CGGGCTGATCGCACCTACGATGAGCAGATCGTGATGGCGTGCGGAGAAAAGCTGGCGTACGGCTATCGGCGGGTGGCATGGTGGCTGCAGCGGAAGAAAGGGCTACCCGTGAATCGCAAGCGGGTGTTACGGGTGATGCGCGAGCGGGGGTTGCTGGTGCGCTCGCGTCGTCTGCGCGCACGACGGAAGAAAGAGTGGGGCCGCGTGGAAGCCGCCGAGCCGAATCAAATCTGGCAGTCGGACATGACCAAGATCTGGGCGGGGCCTGCCGTGGGCTGGGCTTATCTGGTGTGCGTGATCGACTGCTGTACGCGGGAGATCGTGGGATGGAATCTCTCGCATCGCTGCCGGACCGAAGACGCGCTCCGAGCGGTCGAACAAGCCGTGCTGAATCGGGTTCCCGCGGGAAGCCGCGAGGCTCGCTTGACGCTGACCACCGACAATGGGACACAATTCACTTCTTCGCGCTTCTTGGAGACGTTGGGGCGGCTCGGCATCACCCATCGGCGGACGGCGTATCATCACCCGGAAGGCAACAGCTACATCGAGCGGTTCCATCGCAGCTTGAAGGAAGAGGAAGTCTGGACGGCGGAGTATCGCAGCTTGGAAGAAGCGCGCGCCTCGATCGCTCGTTGGATCGAGGAGTACAATCACGACCGGCCTCATCGCGGAGTGCAAAATCGCACTCCGCACGAGGCCTTCTTGGCTTTCGCAGGTGTACTAAAAACCGAGGCCCTGACTGTCTAAATTAGTGGGGAGCACTACACGACGTTGAGATTAGGTGCGGTTTCGGGTTGCCTGTGACTGGTATAGGCAGCGCATTGACGATTTCTCCGGGACTGTATCGCCTGTCTTGCCCACCTAGTTCCGTGTAGAGCTTTATCAGCATCGCGTAATCCACGTCCGCGCCAAAAGTATCCTCTACCGCGTTAACATAAGGCTTAAAGCCATCGGTTGTTAGCTGGACACGGTTTGCTAGGCGGCTTCCCAAGTCCTGAACAAAATGCCACGTATTCGCGCCGTTTCGCTTGCCGACAAGATAATTTACAACAATCTTCGATTCAGAATCCATCGCTACATAGACGTATTGGTCACCAACTTCGATAGGATTGTCAGTGTGAGTCACAAACCGCTCATGCTTCCCGCAATACGTCCAGATTTCGTCTAGCTGGACGATTCTGCACGGCAGGCGACGCATACGCTCGTTTAGAATCTGGCCGCAACGGTCACCAACACGTAGCAGCACGCGGAGTACAGTCTTGTGCTCTACTCCCACCATGCGAGCGGTAGCGCGAATCGAGTTGCCTTCCACTAGTGCGCTCACTATCTGAGTCTGCTTCTCAATCGGTAGTACGTTCATTTCGGCTTGCCTTTCTGCGGAAGCAAGCCGACAATTGATTTGAGGTCGGCATCGCGGCTTACTCCGCTTTGCTGATTTGGCCCCGCCGAGAGCGTCAACTCCCGACGGGGCTTTGTTTTGATGCGTTAAATATACAGCGAGCGCTCGCTGTTTGTCAACTGCTATTTTGCCTCTTGATGGTGGCGAGCGACAATGGTATAAACACACTTCGGGCGTTCTGTTCATGGGTCGCCTCGAATCCGACGGTCAGTGAGTTAGCGCTCGCTGACCGTTTTTGTTTTCCCGTCCTTTCATGGGCGCAAAATAAAAAAGCCCACACAGTAAACACACGACGATTCCTCCATCGGGTGTCTAATGTGTGGGCTCTAAAAATCCCTGCTGTAGCAGGTCTTTAGGTCGCCTTACCGCTTACTTCGTCTTACGCGGCCTCCCACCACCAAACGTCTTGCGACGTAGCGATAGCTTCCGAAAATACTCCGTACCACGCTTCGCAGTCATTTTACCACCCAGCCGTCCTAATGTAACAGCCGCTGGGTTCTTGCGGAGTTTTGGCATGGTTGATACACTACCGAGCGCTCGCTGTTTTGTCAAGGGGGTTTCAATGCTAATTCTGCAAATTCTTTGCGGTTTAGGGCTAATACTCTTGGCTTGTATCTTCTTTCAGTTGAACCAAATCAGCGGCGCCATTACTACCCTCTCGCACCAATTGGAGTATCTAGGTGCTCCGTTAGAAGCCCATGGCGACATGCTAGTTGCCAAAAGAAAGCCGTCCTGACCAAATGACACCAACACCCACCCTTTGCTTTGCTTGACAGGAATTGTGCGGGGGCGTAGTTTTGCGCTCGTCCCACCGGTTCTGCGTCCAATTCGACTGCAAAAACGCTGAGCTGAAGATTCACCGGAACCTGTCCCCCGCGGGGCGCGGGGAAATTCAAAATTGGAGGCGTAGAAATGAGGATGAGAAGGTTGACCATTCTGGGTGTGGTGTGCGCGCTGGCGCTTTCGGCGCTGGCGATGCCCGCGCCCGCGAGTGCGCAGGAGACATCGCATTACACTTTCGTTTCGTTCTGGGCCGTACCGCGAGCGCAGTGGAGCGATTTCGAGAAGGCTGATGCGGATACAAACGCGATTCTGGGGAAGTTGGTGGCGGATGGAACGCTGGAGGCCTTCGGATCATCCGCGATTCTGGTTCATGCCGAAGATGGGTACACGCATATCAGCTGGTTCACGTCGCAGAGCCAGGCGGGCATTTTGAAGACGCTGGATGCACTGAAAAGTTCTTCGAGGACGCCGCAATTGGCGGCCACGACGAAACATCGCGACTACATGCAGCACACCATCGGACATGGCGGGAAGACCGTGAACACGACCTCGGGCTATATACGCGTGAGCATCTGGCAGGCCAAGCCGGGACGCAGCGATGACGTCGAGAATTTTTTCAAGAAATATATCCAGCCGGACTTGGACGCGGCCGTGGCCGACGGCTCGGTGTTGTCCTACAACTTCGACACGGAGCAGGTGCACACGGACGCCCCGGGCGGCTACTTCCTGGCGGTTTCATACGCGAATGGGGAAGGACTGGACCGGAGTGCGGCGATGCTCGCAAAACATGCCAAAGAAGATCCTGCGGTCGGAGAGGGCTTTGGCTCGATGCTGGAGAGCAAAGAGCATCGCGACCTGCTGGGCAGAATACTCGCGTTCCAACACAAATAGCGTTGCTGGCTTGAATGAATTCCGGCGCGTGAGACCCTGGAGCGGAGACTCGCTCTAGGGCTTCACGCCGGCGGAGCTTGGTTTTGCGGCCGTGGCGGGCTGCGCGTCTTGCTTCGCGGGATCGAAGACGTAGCGCAGCATGACGAAACCGCCTTCGGTGACGCTTTGATCGACGGCCAGCGTTTCGTAGAGCTGCTGGCCATTGGGCGAGATTTCGAACGAGCGCGTGAGCTTCAGGGCGTTGGGGCCTTTTTCGTCGGTGACCAGGCGGCCGCCGTCCCAATGGGCGGCGAGCTGCTTATATTTGTCGTCCTTGGATTTTTGGAGCTTGCGGCCGTCGGTGAAGAGAGCGCGCTTGTGGTTCTCGTCGTCGGTGATGTCGATTTCGGCGTCGTTGTGAACGAGCGCGATAGAATTGGGCGGATAGATTAGCTCTTCGGTGCGGTTGCGATCCGCATTGCTCTCGCGACCGCCGAAACCTCCTCGGCCGCCGGGATAACCGCCGCGTCCGCCTGGGTAGCCGCCCCACACCGGACCGTTGCCGCCGCGATTGCTGCCGCTTGCCTGGCGCAGCTTTTTCTGTGGGTCGTCACTCTTGGCTGCGTTGAGAGTCCAGTTGCCCCAGAGTTCGTGGCGCGGAAGCGGCTTCTTTTCTACGGGCGCGGGAGCGTGCGTATCGGAGCCGGTGCGCTCTGGATGGATCGGGCCGGGCGGGGCTTGCGCGCGGAGCGGCGCGGGAAATGCGAAGCAGAGAATGGCTGCCGCGGCTGTGAGTGAATACCGTATTGAAGTTCTCATTGCGGTGTCGTTCCGCGCGTGCCTCTTGGATCATTTTACATCACGGGACGATGTGAGAGTGATTTGGGAGTGGGGTTGTGCGGGGCGCTGCTACAAACAGAGCGGCTTTGTTTGATGCGGTGCGGTCCGCGGGTGACTCTTGCCTTTGTGAGATTCTCATTCGCCGGATGCCGGCGGGGACGCCGGCGCTACCAAAGGCTACTTCAGCTTTTCGGACTCGGATTTGGCTTCTTTTAGGATGGGGATGTCGGGATCGGCGTCTTTCCAGAGATCGAGGAAATCTTTGTAGGCGGCCAAGGCGCGCACGCGGGCGGCATCAGCGTCTGCGCCTTGCGAAGATTTGGCTTGCAGGGCATTGGCGCGCGCCACGCCTAGATGCGCGAGCGCGCCGGTCCAGCAATTCCAGACGATTCCGCTGTGGTCAATTAGCTTTTGAAAATCGGCAACGGCAGCGGCGCCCTGGCCTGCGGCCAAATTCGCTTCACCGCGGATGTAGATTGGATACAGGCAAGACAAATTGGCGACGAATCCAATCGTTCCGAAATCCATTGGACTGGGAGCGGGAAACTCCTTCAGCGCTTGCGAAGCGTTCTTGCCGTCCAGCGCCACCTGCGCGCGAATCGCGGGCAGCCAGAGAGATTGCAATTGCGTATCGAGAGGATAGTGCTTGTTCAAATCCTGGGACATGGATGTCGCCCGACCCGCATCGCCGGCCATAGCGAGCGCCAGCGCCGCCTCGAGCTGAACGCCCTGGCTATTCGGATAGAGCTTGAGTCCGTCGGCAGCTGTCTGCTTCGCCGCGGCTGCGTTGCCGAATGCGGCTTCGCGAATGGCGGAATTCTCCAGCCAGATAGCGCCTGATTCATTGGAGTCATTGCGAGCAGCAGAGTCCGCGGCTTGTTTGGTAAGCTCGCGCGCCTTGGTGAGGTGGCCGGAATAAGCCTGCGTGTCGGCTTCCAGCGAAAGCCCAGCATTCTCGATTGGTTTTCCCGCGAACCAGCGCAACTCTTCCGACATCGCCGCCGAATTGGCGCCGAGAAAAGCCAGCGCGTACTGAGCGTTATGCAACGCGAAACTGTCCAACTTCCGCTCGTGGGCCTGCTGAATGGCCTGTCGCGCTTCATCAAAGCGCTGCAAGGCCAGCAAGGAGTTGGCAAGATTTACGCGAGGTGGGACAGTATTCGGTTCGAGGCGCAGGCTTTCGCGGTACTCCTCAATAGATTTCTCAAATTGGCCCTGGGAACTGTATGTAATTCCCAGGCTGTTGTACGAAGGGAAAAATCGCGGGTAGCTGGAAATCAATTCTTGAAAGATTTGAGCGGATTTGTCCAGTTCTCCGGTGACGTTCTGATAATAGCCCGCCGCGATGGACAACTTCTCTCGCTCGCTGGCGTGTTCGCGAAGTTCAAAAGCTTTGGTGAGATATTCATTAGCCCGGCTGGTCTCGCCCATATTGCCGTAGCTGGTTCCTACCGCCATATAACCCATGGCGAAGTTGGGATCGAGTTCGATGGCGTGCTGCAGGTAAGGTAGCGAAGCCGCTTCGCCTTTGTCATTGCGCACGTTTCTGCCGGTGGTGTAGGCCTTGAGAGCTTCGAGGGAAGAAGTCGTCGCCTCGGCTAGCGGAACGTCATACTTTTGCACCGTGGCCAGCGATTCACCGAGCTGCTGGCGCAGCTTCGACGCGGCATCGCTCAAGGCGTCGAGAACTTTCTCCTTCGATGTTGCCGTGACCTGCTGCTCTGCCAGCGGCTCGCCGCTTTGACAGTTGATGGCCTTCAATGCCAGCACATACTCATTGCCCAGGCCCGCGATCGATCCGGCAATGTAGGCTTTGCCGCTGGCGCGCTGGCAAAGCTCGCTGGCTACTTCCGGAGTCAGCGGCGTGTTGCGCGGTCGCGACATCAATTGCAACGTCTCCGCGACTTTGCGGTCCGGCATCACATTGAGGAATGGCGATTGATTCAGCGCCACGCTCAGCGCCGTCTTCAGCGTTTCATCGAACACTGGATCGCCGGTGGAATTGGCGAAATCCGCGAGCACGACCGTGTCGCGTTCAGTAAGCGCCGGCTTGCTGCGCCCTTTGAACCACCAGATTCCCCCAGCAATCAAAATGATCGCAGCCACAGCGATCGCGATGCTCTTGTAGGGGAGGGTCTGCAGACCCTCGCGCTGTTCCGCCGCTGCCGCCGGTGCTGCTACTCCCGCCACGCTCGCCGAGTCCGGCCGCACCGCCGCTGCGCTAGAACCCGAACCGCCGGCACGCACTTCGACCGTCCCAGACACCTGAGCCGCCGCAACTCCGCTCGCCGCAGGGACCACATTTGTCGACGAACTTCCCACTGCGGATATATTCCCGGACTGGCCCTCGCGCCGCAGGCGTTTCAGATCCGCGCGCATGTCGGCGGCGTGCTGATAGCGCGTTTCGCGATCTTTCTCCAGCGCTTTGGTGATGATGTCTTCGAGCTTTGGCGGCACGTCGGGATTGAAACGAATCGGCGGGACGGGAGTCTGGTCGAGGATGGATTTGAAAATTACGCCGGTCGATTCCCCGCGGAACGGCGTGACGCCGGTGGCCATCTCGTAGAGCACGACGCCAAAACTGAAGAGGTCGCTGCGCGAGTCGAGCTCTTTCGCGCGCACTTGCTCGGGCGACATGTACGCCACAGTGCCGATCGCGCTGCCGGGACTGGTGAGATGCTCGGGCGAAATGCCGGCGCTGTCCTGCGTCGCGGCAATGGAGTCCGAGGATGCCGCCGACATGGTCTTGGCCAAGCCGAAATCGAGAATCTTGGCGTGGCCGCGAGTGGTGACGAAAAGATTCGCGGGCTTGATGTCGCGGTGCACGATGCCTTTGGCGTGAGCGGCGTCGAGCGCATCGGCAATCTCGATGGCCAGCTCCAGCGTTTCATCAATGGGCATGGGCTTGCCGTTGATGCGGTGCTTGAGAGTTTGGCCCTCGAGAAACTGCATGGCGATGAACGGGCGATTATTTTCGTCGCCAATTTCGTAGATCGTGCAGATATTGGGATGATCGAGCGCGGATGCAGCCTTGGCTTCACGCTGGAAGCGCTCGAGCGCCTGGCGGTCCCGGCCAAGTTCATCGGGAAGAAATTTCAGGGCGACGAAGCGGGAGAGTTTGGTGTCCTCGGCTTTGTAGACCACACCCATGCCGCCGCCGCCGAGTCTTTCGACGATGCGGTAGTGGGAGATGGTGCGGCCGATGAGCGATTGCTGTTCCGGCATTGCGCACGGATTCTATTGCGCACCCCGAATCAAGTCAACGAGTGGAGATGATTCGCGAGAGGGGATCAAACAGAAAAAGATGCCGGGCTAAAAGCGCGGCGCTACATAAGCGTCGGACGAGGCTTGCGTGACCCCCAAAAAATATGCGGATAAAAATGGCGCGGCGGACCGCAGGAGGCTGCTGCGCCGCCTGGCGGTCCGCCGAAATGCGGATTGCGAAACTCTTAGGAGCTGGATGAACTCGAAGCGACCGTGGTGCTCTTGGCTGCTTTCGAGTAGGACTTCGAATCGTCGCCTTCGCCGGACTTCTCGATCTCGATGGAGCCCTTAAAGTAGGCGCCGTCCTCGATCATGATGCGGGCGGTGGTGAGATCGCCGACGACCGAGCCGTCCTTCTTGATCTCGATTCGGTCGCGGGCCTGCAGATTGCCCTTCACGTTGCCGAAGACGACCACTTCGCGTGCGATCACGTCGGCGGTTACTTTGGCGGTAGCTCCGACGACCAGCTTACGGTCATCCAGGTGGATCAGGCCTTCCACGCTGCCGTCAATATGAAGATCTTCGTTGCCGGAGATCTCCCCCTTGAAGTGCAGGCTGGATCCAAGGCGCGCGGTGGCGCCGCTGGTACCTGTTGCGGAAGGATAGCTCGTCTCGATAGGACTCATAGTTCGTGCCTCCACAGGCGGCGCTGCGCTCGCCGTGCTTGGATTGAAATACTCAGGTGCGGACGGCTTCGGCGGCTCCGGTATGTTGCTGGCCGGCTTCGCCGGATTGGCCGGCTTTTTGTCACCCCACATGCCCCCTCCTCAGACCTTGAAACCAGAAGACAGACAGACTGAACCACATGTGTGACTGGGGAGTTTCAATCTAGACCTGTGCGGGGCCGGAGGCAAATGCAAAATGGTACAGGAGTTTCCACCGGCGCAACTGCCTGTGGAAATACGTAGGGGAATGAGAACGGCGTATTACCGCAGAGACGCAGAGGGCGCCGAGAAAACCCCGCTAATACTTGCGGAGGACGCCGATTACCCGGCCTTGGATGCGCACGTCAGCGGCTGGGACTACGATTGGGGACATTTGCGAATTGGCTGGTTGCAGGCGGACTTTGCCGGGGCCTTCGCGGTAGAAGCGCTTTAAGGTGGCTTCATCGCCGCCTACCAGGGCGACTACGATGTCACCGGAGTTCACTACGTGGGTTTGTTCGACGACGATGAAGTCGCCGTCGAGGATATGATCGTCGCGCATGGATTCGCCCTTGACCTGCAGGACGAAATTATTTTGGCCGCGGGTGAAATCGGCGAGCGAGAGAGATTCGCGATCTTCGATGGCTTCCACGGGCCGGCCGGCAGCGATGCGGCCGAGAAGGGGCAGATCGGTGGCCCGGCGGGCGATGACTGTCTCGGAAACGGATTTTACGAGTTGGGTAATTTCGATCGAGCGGCTTTGATTATAGCCGCGGCGGACGAATCCCTTCTTCTCTAGCGTGGAGAGATGCTTGTGCACCGTGGCGAGCGAAGTGAGCTTGAGCGCGCGGGCGATTTCTTCGAAGCTCGGCGAGTAACCGTTCTTGTTCATGAAGGTTACGAGGTAATCGAGAACCTGTTTTTGGCGCTTGGTCAGGGTCATGGACGATTTACTCCTTGAATTGCACCCTCACTCTAGGCGAAGAGAAGGCGAAAAGTCAAGTTAAGGATTTCTCGCACAGAGGCTAAATCTCTCAGCGGGGCGTCGCTCGGGCACCACGTAAGTTCCGCTTACAGAGTGGCGCTGCCCGCGATCGGACTGCGAGCGGTCTCACGGGTGGCGTGAACATCGCCCGAGTCGACTTGATGGCTCGTTAACCCGCCGTTCACACTTTGGTGCTAGGATATTTACATCGTGTGGCACCGTCCCGGCTGCATTATGTTGCAACTAAGGATTGAATCCCTCCTTCGATGCGCAACGGTGATCTAACTCGACTGCACGACCTTATCCACCAGCTGGATCTACTTCGGGCGGAAATGCTGAACCTGGAGGCCGAGGGCCTGACGGATGAATCGGAGGTTCATCTGGAGCACCGCGCCAGCGCCAGAAACCTGCTGCACTATCTGGCTCTGCGCCGCCACGACATTCGCGAGTTGCAGGAGCAGCTCGCTGCCCTGGGACTTTCCTCTCTCGGTCGCACCGAATCCCACGTCATTAGCGCCCTGCACAGCGTGATGGACGTTCTCGCGCAGCTCGCTGGAACCGAGGGACCTGTGCGCGAGCTGGCCGAGCCCACGGTCGCGCCAATTCAGGGCCAGAAGTTACTCGAGAGAAACACAGATGCGCTTCTGGGACGTGCTCCCACGGGACGTAAGGTGCGCATCATGGTGACGATGCCCTCTGAAGCGGGCGCCAACTACGAGCTCGTGCGCGATCTTGTTCTCAATGGGATGAATTGCATGCGCATCAATTGCGCGCATGATGGGCCGGAAGCTTGGTCCGGGATGATTCACAATCTTCGCCGGGCCGAACAAGAAACGGGTAATCGATGCATGGTTTCCATGGACGTGGCCGGGCCCAAGCTTCGGACCGGCCCAATTGAGGGCGGTCCGGCGGTCCTCAAATACCGCCCGAAGCGGGATTCCTACGGCCGCGTCGAATCGCCGGCGCGAATTTGGCTCACGTCCGAAGGCAACCCCGCGGCCCCGCCGTCCGTTGCATCTGCCGCGATCCCCGTGCCCGGTGATTGGCTATCGCGCCTTGAGCCCGGCACGCGCATCCGCTTCACGGACACGCGCGGGGCGCGGCGGTTCATGACCGTCACGGCCGTGTCTAGCGAGGGCTGCTGGGCCGAGGCTTCGCGCACGGCGTATATTGCGCCGGAGGTGGTGCTCGAGGCCGTCGCCGCCGAGGGCCACGCGGACGAGACGGACAGCGCCAGGTTTTCGCGCGTTGGTGCGATCCCGCCAGCGGTGCAAACGATCCGGCTGAAGAAAGGTGACATTCTCGTCCTCACGCGCTCGCTGGAACCGGGCCAGCCGGCACAATTCGACGAGAAAAAGCAGCTCATCAGCCCGGCGCATATCGGCGTCAGCTTGAGCGAGTTTTTTGATTCTGTCCGGCCGGGTGAGCCGATCTGGTTTGATGACGGAAAGATCGGCGGAATCATCGCGGCGGTCGCTCACGATCGAGTGGAAGTTGAGATCACGATCGCGGCGGCCGGGGGCGCAAAACTCGGCGCTGAAAAAGGCATCAACGTTCCAGATTCACATTTGCGCCTCACCTCGCTGACTGCGAACGACCTGAAAGCCCTCGAATTTATCGTGGAGCACGCTGACATCGTCGGCTACTCGTTCGTCCGCAACGAATCGGACATCCGCGACCTGCAAGCCCAGCTCGAAAAGCTTGGCGCCGGTGAGATGGGAATCATCCTGAAAATTGAGACGCGGCAGGGATTCGCGAATCTTCCCCGGATTCTTCTCGCCGCGATGAGGAATCGGCGAGTTGGCGTCATGATTGCGCGCGGCGACCTGGCGATCGAATGCGGCTACCAGCGTCTCGCCGAGGTGCAGGAAGAGATTCTCTGGATCTGCGAAGCGGCGCACCTGCCAGTCATTTGGGCCACGCAGGTTCTCGAGTCGCTCGCAAAGGCGGGCATCCCGTCGCGCTCGGAAATCACCGACGCGGCGATGGGCGAGCGCGCCGAGTGCGTGATGCTCAACAAGGGGCCGTACATCGTCGAAGCGGTGCGCATCCTCGACGACATTCTCCATCGCATGCAATCCCACCAGGAAAAGAAGCGCTCCATGCTTCGCAAACTTCGCCTCGCGTCCGCTTTCTCTGCCTCGCAGCCGCGGTAACACATCCTCTGTTGGCAAATTCGTAGTGTCGAGCGCAGCGCAGGCGTACGATGCGAGAGGTAGAAGACCAACTCGCGAATTCCAGCGAGTTCGATTTGCTTCGGAGGACACCATGTCGCCGCGTACAGTGTTTCTCAGCAGGCTGATCGGCCTCTACTTGATTCTCGTGTCGCTATCGATGGCCGCGCAGAAGCAAGCGACGGTGGAGACGATCACTGCGCTTGTTCACAACTCCCCATTGGTGTTTGTCACCGGGATCATAGCAGTTGCCGCTGGGCTCGCGATCATCCTCGGCCACAACGTCTGGTCAGGTGGAGCGCTGCCGGTCATCGTCACGCTCGTCGGCTGGGTGACGCTGGTCAAGGGCGCACTCCTCCTGTTTTTGTCGCCAGAGGCGGAGTCTAGATTTTTCTTCGCGGGGCTGCACTACGATCAGCTTTTCTACGTCTACGTCGCCATCGACCTTCTTCTCGGCGTTTATTTGACTTATGCGGGATTCAGGTCAACAGCGCGCTAAGAAGAGCGCGCGATTTCCTCAAACCTCGGCGATTGATCGTTGTAGCTGAAGCTGGCTTTCAGGTTTAGCGAGAGCTTGTTTCTGCACCTAGGCTCACTCGGACGGCATATATGTTGAAATACGCTGAGCCCTTTGCGACGCTCCTGTTCGGAGTGAAGCCGATCGATCCGGTCACCTTTGCGGTTGTCGAGCTCGTGCTGACGCTGGTTGCGCTCGCCGCGTTATAAATTTCAGCGCGGCGCGCGACCCGCGTCGATCCGACGGTGGCGTTGCGGTACGAATAGCTCACCAATTTATTCGTGCGGGCCGTGAAATCGGCGGGTGGAAGAAATTGGAATCCAGTTCCGACTTTAATTTGATGAGCTGGAGCTTGATCCTGACGTCGGCTCTGGCGGCTTCTCGTGTTTCGCGTTGTCGTAAACGTAGCGGACGCTGATGGGACCCAGGCGGCCGCCTTCGTAGCGGACGGTTTCATAGAGTTGTTGCGCGCCGGGTGCGGCTCCGAAAGTGCGCGTGATTTTGCCGCCGCGCGGACCTTTTTCCTCTGAAACTAGGCGGTAGTCATCCCATTGCGCAGAGCGCTCGTAGCTCGAATCGTCCTTTGATTTCTGGATTTTTCGGCCGTCGGTGTAATAGATGCGCTGGAAGTCTTCGGCATCGGAGGCGAGGTCGACCTCGGCGTCTTTTTGAGAGAAGTTCAACGTCTCAGGCGAATTGAGTGCGACTTCGAGTTTTTCATGGTCGGCTTCGTTATCGTCGCTGCTCGTACTTCGGGGCCTGCCGCCACCGCCGCCGCCTCCTCGTCCGCCAGGGTATCCGACGCCACCGCCGGGATAGCCTATGCCGCCACCGCCGCCCCAAACTCCACCGCCGTTGCCACGGCCGTTCCCGCCGCCGCTCCCGCCGCCATTTCCGCCGCCGTTCGAGGTGCTGCGGGTGGCTCGCGCGTCCTGAATCTTTCTCGCCGGGTTGTCGCTTTCGCCGATGTTTAGTTTCCACGAGCCGGTGATGTCTTTTCGCTGCGGCGGCGACTTTGGCGCGGACGGCGGCGCGGCAGGTTGAGCGTCCTGAGACGCCGGCGCAGACTGGATCGGACCCGGCTCGGCCTGCGCGCGAGAGCGCGCGGGGAATTCGAGTGCTGCCGCACCAAGGAATGCACAGATGACTAGGACCCGCCGCGCTTTTCGATGCATCGTGACCTCGCTTGGCACCGGGCTCCGCATGCGTTCGGAGCGCTCGGGGGGCGCCACTCCTTACCGATGCAAGGGACTTTCCGAAGGATGCAAGCCAGAAGCAAGAGAAGATGCGGAATGCGCGGCGCGCGTCGATCCGATGGTGGCGTTGCGGCACGCATAGCCCAGCGGCGAAATCGAACTCTCACCGAGTTCGCGTGGCAGCCTTGAAGGCCGACTCAGATTCGAATCAGAATTCGTAGCGCAAGTCGAACTGCATGACGCGCGGCTGAGTCAACAGGCTGGTGTAGGTGCCGAAGCTGCTGGGCGTCTGCGTCAGCGAGGTGAGCAGCGAAGCGCCCACACCTTGCGCGTTGAAGCGCGTCAGGTTCGGCACGTTGAATACCTCCCAACGGAACAGCACGCTATGGTTTTCCCAGGGCAAACTCCATCGTTTCCCCAGACTCATGTCCAGGCCGGCGAAGCCATCGCCGCGCAGGACATTGCGTGAGCCAACTTGGCCCGGAAGCGGGATTGTAAAATCCGACTCTGCCGACGCGGGATCGGCAAAAACGCTGACACTCCCGTTTCCCTTGAACACTCCCGTCTTCGGCTTGGCGGTCTCCTGCGTGATCGCCGTGAGGAACCAGTTGGTGGGCCAGCGCTGGCCGCCATCCACGCTGAACGGAAATCCGCTGGTCCAGCGGGCCAGTCCAGTGACTTGCCAGTCGCCGATGAAAGCATTCAGAACTCCGCTTGCGTTTCCGGCGACGGCCCGGCCTCGGCCGAATGGTAGATCGGCGATGAAGTTGAGGTTCATCTGGTGAGTCAGGTCAAAGTCGGAGGGCGCGCGGGCCAGGTTGGGTGAAAAGTCGTTCGCCAGGCGGGTTCCGACGAGACCGATATTCTGGTAGCCATAAACCGAGAAGCCTACGCGCGAGGCGGCCGAGGTGATATCCAACGATTTGGAGAAAGTGTAATTGAAGTCGAACTGAACTCCGTGGCTGAATTGCTTTCTCAAACTAGCCTGGAACGCGTGATAGCTCGACGAGCCGATGGAGCTCCATCCATACATGGAGATGGCCTGGTTGCTCAGAAATTTCCCAGAACCGTTGCCCAGTAATCCCGGCGGGCCATTGAAGAAATAGGAGCCGGAGCCGATGTTGTCCCCCAATCCCCCGTAAAGGTCCACATCTGCCAGCCCGACAATCTCGTCACCGATCACGGAAAGCGCCGGGTTGTAATACAGGTCGAAGACGCTCTGGATGAGCCCATCCGTAGTATTTGCCGTCGCCGGAATCAAGCCCGTAAACAGGTCCTCATACTGCGTGGCTCCCGGACGGAGGGCCGGCAGCGTGTCCACCCAGTATTGAGCCGTGGGTCCGACCATCGCGGCAGTTACAGTGGCAATCTGCGCGGGCGTGACGCTGCCCTGGTAAAAGTTGTTGGGGCCCGGCTGGTTGGCCGAGGCGAACTTCCGCGCCAGCGTGGACAGGGCCGATGCCGCGGCGTAGTAGTCAATTCCAGTCTTGGGGTCCACGATATCCAGGGGCTGATTCAGGTCGCGCTGCGTAAGCAGACGATGGCCGAAGCGGCCCACGTAGGAAAACTGCAGTGAGAATCGTTGCGGAAGCTCGCGGCCGATCGAAAAGTCAACGGCATCGGCATGCGGAGTTTTTAGCGATTCGTCATTGCCCCACAAGTTGGCCTCGGCGGCAAGGTCGGGGATCTGCGGAAACGAGGGTGGAGGCGGATCCAGGTAGAACTGCACGCCATTCTGGTTGAACTTGGGAATGTTGTTGATCGCGGCGAGCCCGTTGCCCGCGGCGATGCGGGGCAAGTCCTCCGCGCTCGTGACGCCGAAAGTGCAGCAGGTATTCTGCAAGGTTGTGGTCAGGCCCGCCGCTCCAATTTGATCGAAAGAATTCAGCAGGGCGAATCCCGCGCGGTCGTATACGCGGCTGTAGCCCGCGCGGATGACGGTCTTATCGTTTTCGCCGAAAATCGTTTTGAGCAAACCGTTCCCAAAACGTGGCGAATACGCGATGGAAACTCGCGGGGAAGCATCCGTTTTCTCAAGATTATAAAAACCAGGCCCGTGGTTTGCGGGACCGGAAAGCTCGAACTCGATCGGCAGCTCGGAGGTATAGCCCTGCCCCTGTTTCATATTCACTACGTTTTGATAGAACTGCTTGCCGAGCCCGAACGTCGATGCGGTTTGTAAGCCGTTGGTCTCCCACGGGGCCGGAAAGAACGACCAGCGCAGGCCGTAAGTCAGCGTCAGGTTCGGTTTAACTCGCCAGGTGTCCTGCGCGTAGAACTCATACCAATCCAACCCATAACGACGCTTGACTGGAGCGCCCTGCGGCTGCGTCACGCCGTTGCGGTCCAGGTTATAGTTCGCGACGACATCCGAGATCATGCCGAACAGGGAGAGCAGCGGGCGGTCGTACTGCGTTGCGGTCACCGGTTCCGGCGCGCCCACGTTCGTTGGATCAAGCGTGCTCGTAGTACCGGCAAAACCAATTGGGGACGTCCAGTTCGTGGTGCCAAGGCCCAGAGAATTGGAATGCAGATAACTGGTGCGGGGATCGCGCGCAAGCCCCACCGCGGCTCCAAACTGCAGGGTGTGCGTCTTCTTGGTCCAGGAGAGATCATCCAGCAAGTTATGCATGTCGACGATGAAACTGTGGCTGTAGACGATGCCTTGATCCAGCCCCAGAAAAGTGTTCCACGGCAGGTTGGTATCACCCACAATGCCGAAGCTCTGCCGCGTGTATCCCCAATGGAAGGAATTGGCGAGGCTCGAGCTGAGAATCGCGGTGTAGCCGACGGCGAACCCCTTGCTGTGGTCGGCGGTCGTTTCCTCAGGGGCATCTCCCGGAAGGAAGGGAGCTCCTGGGTTCCGCAAATCTTGCAGAGCCCCGCGCCAGAACAGCGTGTGTGCGCCGTTGGCGGTCAGGCGGTAATCGGCCCGGGCGATGAACACGTCGTTGTCGAGAGCGGTGGGAGCACGGAAAACGAAACCGGCATAATTCAGACCATCACCGGCCGAGGGATCATTCGTCACCGTCTTGCCGGTGCAGAAGGTCTGATCCATGTAACCCGTGTGATTGACCAGATCGAGCATCGCGGGATCAATTCCAATATGCAGAGGATCGAGGTTTTTTAGGTCGGTTGGCGTGAAGGTTGTCACGCCGCCGGTCACGTCCTGATACCGGAAAATACCTTGGCAAAGAGAGGGCGTGGGAATCACGCGCTCGGCACGCTGCTCTTCCCTCTCGCGCGTGCCCTCGTAATTGGTGAAGAAAAAGAATCGGTCTTTCTTAATCGGTCCACCCACCGACGCGCCGAAGATATTGCGATTCAGCTTCAGCGGCTTATTGGGAGCGCCGATGTTCGCTTCCGATTGTTTCACCAAGTAGTCGTTGGCGCTGGTGATGGTGTTGCGCAAATCCTCATAGAGCGAACCATGGAAGAAGTTCGTGCCGCTCTTAGTGACCAGCGCTACTTGCGCCCCGGAGCCTTGGCCTTGATCCGCGCCATAGTTGGTGGTGGTGACCCGAAACTCCTGAACAGAGTCCTGGGTCACCGGTAGTACGGAGGTAAACGCATACCCGTTGGACTGGTCGTTCACGTCCACGCCATCGAGCGTGGTGTTGCTCTGATCGCTGCGCGCACCATTCACGGCGCCGTTGCGGGTGTCCTGATCTTTGTCTCCGATGCGATTGCCGGTGTAGACCACTCCGGCTTGCAAGCTCAGCATATCGGGCACATTGCGGCCCTCGAGGGGAATATCGCGCACCTGTGTCTCGTCGAAGGAATTTCCGATTGAGGCGTCCACCAGGTTCAGCGCCGGCTCTTCCGCGGTGACCGTCACCGTCTCCTGCCCGCCGCCGACTTTGAGTTGCACGTTTACCGTCACCGGCGTATTCACCAGCAGTTGCAATTCTTTCTGTTCGTATTTCTGGAAGCCCTTTGCGACCACCTCCAACGTGTACGTTCCCGGAGGCAGAAATTGAAATTGATAGCCGCCGTCGGAAGCTCCCGTCGTGGCGGTGCGCACGATCTTCGAATCGGGATTCGTCAGCGTCACCGAAGCCCCGGCGATATACGCGCCGGAAGGATCGGTCACGGTGCCTCGAAGCGAAGTGGTGGCCTGACCCCAGACGACGTTCGCGGCAATAAGTTGCGCGAGCACCGCCAGAGTCAAAGACCAGAGCTTTAAGTGTCTCGTTCGCGAAGTGAATTGGAAACGGCCTGCCAAGTGCGCGGTGCGGATCATCAGTTCTCCTCCGCTCAGAGAGTCGTATTTTTCAGGGCCGTAAGAACCGTGCGAATCAAACCCTACTAAAATTGCGCAAGGCTACCTACAGTCGGAAAAAGTGTCAAGCACGATTTTTCACTCGGTCAAAGGCAGATTTTGCGCGGCAGCGTGATTTGTGCGCGTGGAAGAAAGTCGAGCCTAGACGACCAAGAAGGACGTTGAGACGCGCCGGAATGCCGTTCGATGCAACCGGATCGGAAAACCGTGATGCTACAACGTGCGCGATGTTTCGTATCGGTGCATAAATCCTGGTGATGAGGGCTATAAGTAATGCGACGCAGAGGAGTTTCTTTCGCGCCGGGTCGTCGTGCTTGTGCTATCTTTAGATATTGGGGAAGGCAAGTTGATTCGCACGGAAGAGCAGTTGGGCCGGTAACTTCCCTGCCCCAGGTTTCTCTCCGAGCGTTCCTGCCTTGTGGCGTGGTGCGGCGGCAGCTTCGTGACATGGGCCGTCCGAGTCCGTTCCGCGGGCGGTGCCGGAGAACTAGGACATAGTAATTTCAGGAGTTAGCGAGTCATGTCGACAGTAACGGGAGTTGGCGGGCCAAGTTCTAAAAAACGGAAGCGGGAGATTTTGCAGAAGGCGGTTATCCGCTTCTGCGGCGATTCTGGCGACGGAATGCAGATCACCGGGAACCAGTTCACGAATACAGTGGCGCTCTACGGCAACGACCTGGCCACTTTTCCGGATTATCCGGCTGAGATTCGCGCGCCTGCGGGGACGCTGCCGGGCGTGAGCGGATTCCAGCTGCAATTTGCCTCGGGCGAAGTCTATACGCCCGGCGATGCGGTGGACGCGTTGGTGGCGATGAATCCCGCGGCGCTGAAGATGAATGTCGCGGACCTGCGGCCGAACGGAATTCTGATCGTCAATAGCGACAGCTTTGGAGAGACCGACCTGCGCAAGGCGCAGATGACTTCGAATCCGCTCGAGGACCATTCGCTGGATGCGTTCCGCTTGTTTCCGGTGGAGCTCGAGAAGCTGACGCGGCTGGCGTTGCAAGAGCTAGGCCTCGACGCGAAGTCCATGGACCGCTGCAAGAATTTCTTCGCGCTGGGCATGTGCAACTGGCTCTACAACCGGCCGATGGATTCGACTTTCCGCTGGCTGGACGACAAATTCAAGAAGAAGCCGCTGCTTTCTGAAGCGAACAAGCTGGCGATGAAGGCTGGGTATTCGTATTGCGAGGCCACTGAAGCGTTTCAGATCAGCTACGAGATTCCGCCGGCGAAATTGTCGCCGGGCACTTACCGGAATTTGAGCGGGAACCAAGCGCTGGCGATCGGGTTTGTTACCGCGGCGCAGAAGGCTGGGTTGACTCTGTTTCAAGGATCGTATCCGATCACGCCGGCTTCGGATATTTTGCACGAGCTTTCGGAGTACAAGAATTTTGGCGTGATCACGTTTCAAGCCGAAGACGAAATCGCGGCGATCACTTCGGCGATCGGCGCTTCGTACGCCGGAGCACTGGCGATTACCACTACTTCTGGGCCGGGAATGGCGCTGAAGACCGAGGCGATGGGGCTGGCCGTTGCGGTCGAATTGCCGCTGGTGATTTGCGACATTCAGCGCGGTGGGCCTTCCACCGGATTGCCGACGAAAACAGAGCAGGCGGATTTGCTGCAGGCACTTTTCGGACGAAATTCGGAGGCGCCGATTCCGGTGCTTGCCGCGTCGTCGCCCGGAGATTGCTTCTGGGTGGCGGTCGAAGCGAGCCGCATTGCGCTCAAGTACATGGTGCCGGTGATTATCCTTTCGGACGGCTACCTGGCAAATGGCGCGGAGCCGTGGCGCATTCCGGAATTGAACGAGATTCCGGATTTTCCCGTGACCTTCGTGACCAATCCTGTTGGGTATCAACCTTACTCGCGCAAT
Organism: uncultured Acidobacteriota bacterium; assembly: GCA_963841235.1. Lineage (GTDB taxonomy): Bacteria > Acidobacteriota > Terriglobia > Acidiferrales > UBA7541 > Palsa-147. The sequence goes on from CAWJBU010000016.1 coordinate 209,285, forward strand.
CCGGAAACTTTGGCGCGGCCGTGGGCGCTTCCGGGGACACCGGGGCTCGAGCACCGCTTGGGCGGGCTCGAGAAGCAGGACGTGAGCGGCAACATCAATTACGAACCATTGAATCACGAGACGATGACCCGTCTGCGCGCCGCGAAAGTGGAGGCTGTGGCGCAGGAAATTCCTGACGTTGTTCCCGTGGGCGATCCTGAGGGCGATCTTCTGATCGTGGCTTGGGGCTCGACTTACGGGCCGATTACTGCGGCCCTGAAGACGCAGCGGGCTTTGGGTCGAAAAATCGGGCATGTGCATTTGCGTCACCTAAATCCGCTGCCGCGGAATTTGGGCGAAGTGATTGGACGGTATCACCGCGTGCTGGTGCCTGAGATGAATATGGGACAGCTCTTGTGGGTCATGCGCGCGAAGTATTTGGTGGATGCGATCGGCTACGACAAGATTCAGGGGCGTCCATTCAAGCAAGCGGAGATTGAAGCAAAGATTGAGGAAGTGCTCTCGCAGTAGAACAGTGCGATAAATTGGATTCGAGCGCGCGAAGAAAATGCAGATTCTTCGCTGCGCTCAGAATGACAGCCTGAATAGAAGATTTGGACCCGGGAGAAACTAGAATGGCAACGGCTACGCTTCCGCCACTGACTAAGAAGGATTTTCAGACCGACCAGGAGGTGCGCTGGTGTCCTGGTTGCGGCGATTACGCGATCCTTTCGGCTGTGCAGTCGGTGTTTCCTGAGCTGGGGATTCCGCGCGAGAAGTTCGTGGTGATTTCGGGGATCGGGTGCTCCAGCCGCTTTCCTTATTACATGAATACGTATGGGTTTCACACGATTCACGGGCGCGCGCCTGCCGTAGCTACCGGCGTGAAATTGATGCGGCCCGATCTCGAGGTCTGGGTGGCCACCGGCGACGGCGATGCGCTTTCGATCGGCGGCAATCATACGATTCACATGCTGCGGCGCAATGTGGGACTGAAAGTGCTGCTCTTCAACAACCGCATTTATGGATTGACGAAGGGGCAATATTCGCCGACTTCTGAATTCGGAAAGAAGACGAAGTCCACGCCGTTCGGCTCTGCGGATCGCCCTTTCAATCCCATTTCTTTGGCGATCGGCTCGGAAGCTACTTTCGTGGCGCGGTCGGTGGACGTTTTCCAGCAGCATCTGCGAACCACGCTGAAGGAAGCGGCGGCGCACAAGGGTTCGGCGTTCGTCGAGATTCTTCAAAATTGCAATATTTTCAATGACGGCGCTTGGTTCAATTTGACGGAGAAAGATGCACGCAGCGAGCACGTAGTTCAGCTCGAGCATGGCAAGCCGCTGATCTTCGGAAAGAATCGCGACAAGGGAATTCGGATGAAAGGATTCGATCTCGAGGTCGTGCAGCTCGGGAACGGCATCACGGAAAACGATTTGCTCATTCACGACGCGCATCATCCGCGCGCGGCTTATGCGTTTATGCTGTCGCACATGGAGCATCGCGAAGGCTTCCCGACGCCGATCGGCGTGCTGCGTTCCTACGATACTCTGCCGCGGTATGAGGATGTGGCCAACTCGCAGATTGCCGACGTGATTGCCAAGCGCGGCAAGGGCGATTTGGAGAAGCTTTTGCGGGCTGGTGACACTTGGGTAGTGAAGTAGTTTTTGTATTGCCGGCGCTACTAATTCTTATCGCCTAGTCCGTGTTTGTAGCCGCACTTCTTGCAATCCGTAGGAGTTTCGGTGTTGTCCACTCGGTGAGAAACAGGCTTCACCGTCTTCAGAAACGCGAAGATCGCTGAAATATCCTCATCGGTCATTCCGTTGTAATAATTGTACGGCATCAAATCGTTGAGCTTCCTCGCGCGGACCATTCCCGTTCGCATCACATCGCGGAATAAATTCTCGTCGTAGTAGGAAATTCCGCTGGGATCGGGAGTGATGTTTGCGGTCGCTACAGTTCCCCACGGGCCGGACATTGCGAAGCCGCCGGCGAAATCCATGCCGGGGATGGGCATGCCGCGCTTCGTTGGCGTGTGACATTCATTGCAGGAAGCCATGCGCGCGAGATACGCGCCGCGCGCGACGGGTGTAGACAAATCAGGAGCCGGAACCGGGGCGGTGATGGGTTGCGGGACATCGCGGATGAAATACTTAACCGGCGCAAAGACCACCGTCTCGGGAAGAGGGTGGCTGACCGGCGGAAGCGAGCGAATGTAAACGACCACCGAGGCAAGATCTTCGTCGGACATCGCGTGGTAGTTGTTGTACGGCATGATCGGGAACATGGCGCGGCCCTCGCGAGTGACGCCTTCGCGAATCGCGCGCGCGATTTCGTCATCGCTCCAGCGGCCCAGGCCGGTTTCGGGGTCGGGCGTCAGATTCGGCGCGACCAACTTGGCCGGCGGTCCGTAGATGATGAAGAGCTGGCCGGAGCCTTCGGTGCCGTCGATGATCGGCGCGCCTTCCTTAGTCATGTCGTGCTGCGAGTGGCAGTCAACGCACACGGCGACAGTGCGAAATATGTATTGTCCGCGCGCGAGGCGCTCCGGAGTACGCTTGAACGTGCGATTCGTCGTGGCGCGCATCCGCGGCCCGATGATGGGACGCCAGCCGATCGTGAAAGTGATGGCGATGGCGAGAAGAATGACGACGATGACGATCGTGTAGCCGATGAATTTGAGGAATCGACGCAATATCGTTCTCCTGGTCGGGACCGGGCGCGATTGCGGTTATTTTCGACAAAATCGCAGCGATGTCAATCTCGCAGATTGCCGGAGAACGATCGAACGACTGATCAGGGCCTTGCTGGGCCGGGCGGAATCTGGGCGGAAGGTGACGCTGCGGCCGGCGGATTTTGCGCGAGGATCGTGCCGGGCGCCGGGAAAAGGCCGATGGCGTGATCGCGCGCGGCGGCGAATTCATCCCAGTCGCGCTTCGTGATGGGATCGCTCGGCGGCAACGGCAGCCTCTCGAAATTCAGAAATTCGCCGCGGCGCTGGATGCGGAAATCAAGATGCGGGCCGGTAGCGAGGCCGGTCATGCCGACGAGTCCGATGCGCTGGCCTTGCTCGACACGCTGGCCCGAGCGCACGAGAATGCGCGAGAGATGCATGTAGTAAGTTTCATAGCCGTTGGTATGCTGGATTTCAATCAAGTTCCCAGCCCCGCCTTTCGGTCCTGCGAAGACAACTTTGCCGTCGCCGATGGTTTGCACCGGCGTGCCGGCGGGCGCGCCGTAATCGATCCCGAGATGCGGCCGGTATTCTTTCAAAATCGGATGAAAGCGGCTGTTGCTGAAATGCGAAGTGATCGGCGCGGCGAATTTCAACGGCGAGTGCAAGAAAGCTTTCTTCATGGACTTGCCGTCGGGCGTGTAATAGGCGGCGTTGCCAGCGGGATCGTGAAAGAGCACCGCGCGATAGGCGCGGCCACGATTGACGTATTCGGCCGCAAGAATTTTTCCGTAAGAAGCCAGCTCGCCGCTGGTGAGTTTCTTTTTCTCCACCACCACTCGAAAAGTATCGCCCGGGCGCGGGTCGGTATAGAAATCAAGATCCCAGCCGAAAATTTCCGCGAGCCGCATGGCCAGTTCAGGCTTCTCGCCGGCTGAAGTCACGCCCTCAAAAAGAGAACCGCGAATTTCGCCGGCCACTCCAGTTTCGTCGGTCGTTGAAGGGATCGTGGCGATTTCGGAATGGAAATTGCTGCCGTCCGGAGAAATTCGCAGCACGCGGTCCGGATCGATCGAGTAACGGATTTCGCGAAGCTCGCCGAGCACTGAGCGGCCGACCGAGAAGCGGTTTCCGGCGCGCACGTGGCGAAGATCGAAAACGCGCTGGGCCGAAGCGATGGCGCGGCCGGCGCTCGATGGGCTGATGCCGATTCCCTCGAGCAGCGCGGCGAAAGACTGACGCGACGGTACTACGCTCGCGGTATAGAAAACGACTTCGGTCTGTATGCGATGGGCTTCGGTGCGCGCGCGCTGCACTTCGTCGGCGAAGTTTTGATCCGAGGCGGTAAGTTGATCAAACGAATACCAAGCCACACCGGCGCCGGCAGCGACTAGCGCAACCCACAAGAAAATTCTAATGATACGGAACATTCCCCCCAGCCACGCCCGCGATAACCGGACGAAGCGTGGAGCATAACGCAGGGAATGGAACTCGCGGAACAAGAAAGTTTGAATTTGTGTGCGCGAAAGTTACGGTGCGAACCAACCGCCGCCGGAATGCGGCTGCGGCGAGTTCCTCAGAAGTGCGTAAGTCTAATTTTTCGATCGCGGAGCGACTTCTCGATTTTGTAGAGCAGATCGCTTCCTTCCAGGCGTGCGTCGCGCGCCGCTTGTGCCAGGGCGCCGTCGAGACGCGGATCATTCAACGCCAAGAGTGAATCGAGAGCCGCGGCGCGGGCTTCTTGCGGCGCGCCCGGCTCGGCGAGTAGCGATGCGAGTTGATCGCGTATGTCATCCGCTTTCGCGTTTGGTAAAGCGGCGAGACTGCCTGCCGCCCGCGCAGCAGCGGTGAGCATCTCTTCATTTCGTGACGGGAGAGCCGCGCGGACGAGATTGAGAGCGCGGGGATCGCGCATGTCGCCCAGGGCGATCAGCGCCGATGGAGCAAGCGGATTCTTGGGGTCGCGCGCCATTTGAAAAAATTGCGCGGCGAATTCTTTTGCATCCAGGCGGCCGAGGGCTCGGACGGCGGCGGTATTCCATTCGAGATCGTTGCTGGCCTCAAAAATTTTGCGCAGCTCGGGGACGGCGCGGGGATCGCGCATGGCGGCAAGCGCGGCGATGGCTTGCTCGACCAGCTCGGGCTCGGCCATGTGCTCGATGGCGTAGGGATAACCGTCGCGAATTCCGTGGCGGCCCAGGAATTCGGCCATCTTCAATTTCTCCTGCAGATCGCGCTCCTCGCGGAGATGCGGCTGGAGCGCCTTCGCGGCCTCGTCGGTATCGATTTTCATCAGAGCTTCGCCGGCTTCGTGCCAAGTTTCAGAGCCGCCGCGATCGAGCATCGCTGAGAGCGGAGGAACGAGTTGGCCGGCCGCGCGATGACAGTCGGAATCCGTTGCCGCGCACGAATCGGCAACGCGGAAGCATGCTTCGGCAAAAACGTTGCGTTCGTTTTCATCGAGCGTCAGCTTCGAGATTTCAAGCAGCGCAGGCGCTGCTTCGACGGACGGCGTCTCGCCGAGCACGGCGATTTCATTTGCGATGCCGAGACCTGCATCAAATTTGGTGTGGATTCTGGCCAAGAGCTCGAATGATCCGGTGGCCGGATCAAATCGAAACAAACTCCATTCGGCGGCGCGCTGAACGGCAGGCGCGCCATCGAGCGGCATCTGACGCAGCAATTCGAGGGTTCCGCGCTGCTGGCTTGCGATGCGCAGTTCGCCGACGGCGTGAATTCGCGCGGCTTGTTCCGCGAAGGTCGCCGGGGCGGCTCTCTCGAGTTGCGCTTTCGCTCGCTCATTCTGAACGGCCTGCTGACCCGCGCCGCCGAGTGCCTCGAATTCCGCGAGCCGCGCAGCATAGTTTGCGTCATGCCGGTCGAGCGCGTCTGCGAGTGCGGCTACGGCTTTTTCATGCAGCGCAGGTTGATCGAGATAGTCGGCATCAAGCAATGCGCGGATCGAATGCGCGGCCTGCGCGCGCACAGTGGGAGATGCATCAGCCAGCAGCGGAGTGATGGCTTCGATCGCGCCGGGCGTTTGCGCAGCAAGTAGCGAGCGGCGCTGCAGCGCCGTGAGGAGCGGAATCACTGCAGCGCCGTTGCGTCCGCGAAGAGCATCCAGAATCAGCGAGACGGATTTGGCGCGATCTGTGCCGGCGTTGATATCGAGCAGAGTCTTGACCGTCGCGAGCAGCGGGTCATCCGGATCCACGAGCGGCGGAATCGTCTGCTCGAGGCTCGAAGATGGTTGCGTGACGGCGTAGCCTTCGCTCGTGCGCCCGAGAATCAACAGCCGCAATTGTCCGCGCGCGATGCGCTGCCCTTCCGGAAAATTCCAAATCCCGAGATCGGCGCTGTTCAAAGTGAGCGAGTCGCGGGAGAAAACGCCTTTGAGGACATGCACCGGCGTGAACTTGAATTGCAGGAGCATGGTTTCACCTTTTCCGCCGGAGGAAATTTTGATCTCGTCGACATCCTCGACGCGCGCCGCCATGACGAGCGTGGCGTTTCGCAAGGGCTGCTCGAGATCGAGTCCGCGGAACCATTCTTCGCGGGCAGCACGCGCCGCGGGAGAGACCGCGAGTATCAGAAGTACGAGCCAAGTCGCGGAAACTCGGAGAACATTCCATCCCCTTGCATTGGGGATTCGCATTCTGGACCTCGCCCCGTCGTCGCGCTAATTATTCGAAGTGCATTCCCTACGACGAGCAAGACGCGCAGCGAGGCGAGACTGTTATCGCGGAAATTTGAAGCGAGGCACAGAATCTGGGAACGAGTAAGGGAAAACTTGAAGCGCGCTCGAGAGGGATTGAGCGCGCCTTGAGGAACTATTGCCGCGCCTGGACCGAATCCGGGCCGACAGTCGCGGCCGCCGTGGCGTAGGTGCTCTCGAAGCGGTGCGTGCCGGCAAAATAATTCCGGTCGCGCAGCTCGCGGTAAATTCTGCCGGCTACATCGGCGGCGCGCGGGCCGCTTACGACTCGGCTTCCGCCGCGAAGCAGAACCACGAGCACGATCTTCGGATGAGCCTGGTCGGCGTAGGAAACAAACCAGCCAAGGCGCCCGCCGAGACCTTCATCGTTGCAGGTGCCGGTCTTGCCGAGCGCTTGTTCGCCGTAGGGATCGTAGCTGGACTTCCCCGTGCCATAAAGCACAGCGGCGAGCATACCTTCCTGCAAATCCGGAACGAGCGGGCCGATATCAAGCTTGCGCTTGACCTGCGGCGTGAAATTCGCGCGGGCTTCCGCGGTGCGCGGATATTGCAAGTAATACATCGTGCCGCCATTGGCCAGCGTTGAGACCAGCGAAGCAAGCTGCAGCGGCGTCATGCGAATGCCCGAACCGAAGCTCGACATTCTCGCGATGCCGCCATACGCCGGCGGCGCGCTTGGCAGGGCGCCCGGCTGTTCGCCTTCGATATTCAGGCCGGCTAGTTCGCCGAGTCCGAGCAGTTGCGCGTACTGCGAAACCTTCTCGAAGCCGAGGCGTTCGCCGACGGCTTGAAAGTAGTCGTTGTTCGAGTGCGCCATGGCCTCGGTCAGGTCCATGTAACGGCGATGGCCGACATTGATCATAGTGTCGCGCGTGATGATGCCCTCTTTGAGGCCCGCGAGCGCGATGACCGGCTTGATCGTGGAGCAGGGTTCAAAGCCGGAGGAGAAGACCATCTTCTGATTCACCGCGGCCAGAATCCGGCCGTTCGAGGGATCGATCGCCAGGACTGAGCCGTTGGCATTGCCGAGAGCATTTACGGCGATTGTGCGCACGATGGAATCGTCGTTATCGGGAATGTCGTCTTTGGTCGGATTCGCGCGAGTCGGAACGCCGTAGCTGCGTCGCGAATGGCGCGGCGCTGCCCCGGCGAAAGCGGACTGTACCAAATCGGGAGATGGAGCGACCATCGCGGCGATGGCCAATATTGCAAGGATCGTCAAGCGTTTGCGAGACTGGGCTGGTTGAACCTTCGACATTTATAAGCTTCCCCGGACCCCGGTGGCTCCCCCCGCCAAAGGCCGAATTTCAGATTGTAGGGAAGCGTAGCCTGGAGCGCAACCCTCTACAAGAAGGATTATCGGCTGGGCGGGGTAATAATGGAACTGAACAAGAGACCAGTTTCGGGACGTGCAGGGAAACTCGTAGGCCAGGCAGTTTGACCTGTCCCACCGGCGGAATCAGCCCAGTAGCACAGGCACTCCTGCCTGTGGCTCCGAAGCCCTCAAGAATGTCGTGGGCCGCTAGCGATGACCCTAGCGCGAAGGCTTGGCCTTAGCGGCGCCGGCGGCAGCGGCATGAGCCATCGGCTTGGCTGTTTCTGCAGCCTTCTCGGAATCGCCGTTATCGGCAATCGCAGTGTTCAGAAGCCCAAGCTGCTTTCGCAGCTCGGTGTCGATTTTGGCGCGGATTTCGCGGTTTTCCTTGAGGAACTGGCGGGCATTATCGCGGCCCTGGCCAAGGCGCTCGCCCTTGTAGGAGATCCACGTGCCGCTCTTCTCGAGGAGCCCGCGGGTGACGCCGAGGTCGATCAGATCGCCATCGGCGGAGATGCCTTCGCCATAGATAATGTCGAATTCGGCTTCGCGGAACGGCGCGGCGACCTTATTCTTCACGACCTTGGCGCGAGTGCGCGAGCCGATCACGCGATCCCCTTCCTTGATGGACTGAATGCGCCGAATATCGAGGCGAATCGAGGAATAGAATTTCAGCGCGCGCCCGCCGGTGGTGGTTTCCGGGTTGCCGAAAAGAACGCCAATTTTCTCGCGGATTTGATTGATAAAAATCAGGCAAGTCTTGGACTTCGAGACGATGGCGGTGAGCTTTCGCAGCGCCTGCGACATCAGCCGTGCCTGCAAGCCCATCTGCGGGTCGCCCATGTCACCTTCGAGCTCGGCCTTGGGCACCAACGCGGCAACGGAGTCGATGACGATCACGTCCACGGCGTTCGATTTGATCAGCGTCTCGGCTATTTCCAGCGCCTGCTCCCCGTTATCCGGCTGCGAGACCAGCAAGTTGTCAACGTCCACGCCCAGCTTCCGCGCGTAAACGGGATCGAGCGCGTGCTCGGCATCGATGAAGGCCGCTTGGCCGCCGAGCTTCTGGGCCTCGGCAATGACGTGCAGCGTCATGGTCGTCTTGCCGCCCGACTCCGGTCCGTACACTTCGATAACGCGGCCGCGCGGGAATCCGCCCACCCCCAGCGCCGCATCGAGAGAAATCGAGCCCGTGGGGATCACGCTTACCGGCACGAGCACGTCTCGGTTGCCGAGGCGCATAATGGATCCCTTGCCGTAAGTCTTCTCAATTTGTGAGATCGCGTTCTCGAGCATTTTTGTTTTTTCATCTGACATACGCCACCTCGAAGGGGCTAGATTTTGGCGGGAGCGAAGGCCCCGAGTCTAGCAGAGAGCTGCCGGGCCGGCCGCATTGTCCCGTTGCGGGGAGATTAGCACAAGGCGAAGAAAAAGCAAAGACTTTCTTGCCCTAGCTGGGCCCTGCCCTGGCTGCTCCCGCGGCTCTTTAGCGTCGCGATCGCTCCCGCGTTGTGCCTGTCCCGACGCCGCCCTGCACTATGCTACGATTTTCGCCCTATGAAAACCGTACTTCTACTGATCTGCTCAAATATTTTCATGACTGCGGCGTGGTATGGCCATCTCAAGTACCGCAAGGCGCCGCTCATTGCTGCGATCGTGGTGAGCTGGCTGATCGCCTTTTTTGAGTATTGCTTCCAGGTGCCGGCGAATCGCATCGGCTACGGCGAGTTCACGGGCTTTCAATTGAAGATCATTCAGGAAGTGATCACTTTGTGCGTGTTTGTGGTCTTCGCGTTCTTCTACCTGGGCGAGAGCCTGAAGTGGAACTACGCGCTGTCGTTCCTGTGCATCATGGGCGCAGTCACGTTCGCCTTTTGGGGCAAGATTTAGGCTGTAACCTCCCGGTTGCTGCGGCCGCCCTTGCCGTCGCTTTTGCCTTTGCATCTGCTTCTGCATTTGCCTTTGCCTTTGTAGGGGCGCCGCTTGCTGCGCCCTCTTACGACCTCATCCTCGCCAGATCCGAGATCCCATCGCGTAGCGCCAATTCACTTCGGCTCGAAGGTTGAAGTGACCGAAGTCATCAACCACTTGCCTTCCGGCTTCTCGTACGTCGAGGTCCAAGCCGAAACAAATTCATTCCTTTCTTCTTTTCCACCGTCAAGCGTGCGAAAGAATTTGGAATGCACGCGGACGATCATCCAGGCCATGCGTTCATCATCAGAAACACGCACTTGTGGAGGTTCGAGGTCATCCCAAGCCGAATATTTCGATCCGCGAAAATATTCGTCGAATTGCTTGCGTACGTCATCCCGCGACTGTCGCGTGATTTTTCCGTCCTTCACGGAAAGGATCTCCGGCGCGGTGTGCTCGATGAGCATCGTAGCGTCGCCCGCAAAATGCGCGCGGCGGTCGGCCTGGTGAATGGCAAGAATTTCCTCGACGGCAGTGCGTGAGCGTTGCGGACGCAGAGAAGCTGCGAAAGACGTGCCGAGGAAGCATCCAAGAAGAACAGCGGTCATTCGAAAACACCAGTTATGTCCCAGAAATCGCGGAAGCATCGCGGTCACCTCGCGCGCTGAGACGCTGCGATCGCGGCGCCGTGAGCGGTTACGAATACTTGTAGAAGCCGCGGCCGGATTTGCGGCCGAGCCATCCTGCGGCGACATATTTTCGCAGCAGGGGGCAGGCGCGATATTTTGAATCGCCGAATCCTTTATAGAGAACTTCCAAGATATCCACGCAGACATCCAGGCCGATGAAATCCGCAAGCTCGAGCGGACCCATCGGATGATTCATGCCCATTTTCATTACGGCGTCCACGGCTTCGGGCGTGGCTACGCCTTCCATGACGCAAAAGGCGGCTTCATTGATTAGAGGCATCAGGACGCGATTGGAGACGAATCCGGGAGCGTCATTCACCGCTACCGGCTTCTTGCCGAGTTTTTCGCAGAGCTGCATCGTTAGTGCGAAGGTCTCGTCGCTGGTCTGCAGCGCGCGAATCACTTCGACGAGCTGCATTACCGGCACAGGATTCATGAAATGCATGCCGATGAAGCGCTCGGGGCGGCTGGTTTGCGCGGCGAGCGACGTAACGGAAATCGAGGATGTGTTGCTGGCGAGAGGCACGCCGGGGCGCAGAACGGAGTCAGCTTCTTTGAGCACGCGGACTTTCAGTTCCAGATTTTCGGGAACGGCTTCGACGGCGAAATCCGCTTCGACGAGCGAAGAGATGGAAGTTTGCGCCTGGATGCGGCCGAGCGCAGCGGCTTTATCGGCTTCCGTGATTATTGCTTTCTTCACTTCGCGATCGAGATTTGCATTGATGGTCGCGAGTGCACGATCGAGAAAGCGCTGCTCGATATCGCGAAGGATCACGCGATAACCCGAACGCGCAAAAACATGCGCGATGCCATTCCCCATCGTGCCAGCACCAAGGACGGCGACGGTCTTGAGTTCAGCGACGCTCATCAAACCTCCTACGACAGCTTCTGTCCTCAGGCTCGCAGCTTGCTCACACTCTGCTACGAAGGGCCGCTCCCGTTCCTCGCTAACCGCGCCGCAAAGAATGCGCCAGTCTCGCCGCCGACTTTATTCCGAGGGCGCGCCTTCGATCACCTCGCGAATAATCTCCTTCGACCGCGCGACGTCTCTTTCATCCACGAGCACGCGGACACCCGAGGGAATCTTGGCAATTCGGCTGGCGATTCCCACTTCGCGAAGGCAGAGTGTCAGCACATTTGCCTGATCGGCCGCGCTGCCGGTCCACGCTTCCGCTGTGAGTTCATCGTCCTCGAATGCGTCTTCAGTGCCGGCCAAGTCATCCGGGGCGGGATCTGTGGAATTGTCTTCTGCGGGCTTGTCCGTGACCTCGCTCGCCGGGGCGGCTGGAGCTGAATCGATTGAATCGAGAGGCTCTTCTGCGCCGATGGCCTCGAACGCGGACTCGAGGACAGATACGGCATTCGCACGGTCTTCGCTATCAACCCAGAATTCATATGTCGGAGTTCCATCCGCCACGATTTCCGTACTAGCTCGCCGCGTATTGAAGCGGATGCCGGCCACGTTTAGCGCATCTCGCATGAGGGCGGCGTCGGGGACGCTGACTCCTCGGCGCAGTATGCTCGGCGAGCGGAGATCGTGCACACCGACTTCTTGCGGCGCGGTCTCTGTGGGGAGTGCAGCAACCAAGTCGACGTCGCAATCGGAGCAGTGCGTAAATCCTGCGCGATATTCGAGTTTGCAACTGGGGCAGAACAACGACTCCTCCCGCGCGGCAGATAACCGGAAGAAAATGCAGATTCCTCGTCCGCCTAGGCGGACTCGGAATGACAACGCTTGGCTTCCGGCGCGCCGAGAAAGAAAATGCGCCGGTCAGAATAGCAGATGATTGGCGGCGCGACGAAGCGCTAGTAACGCTCGATGGCTAGGGCTACGGCGTTGCCGCCGCCGAGGCAGAGAGCGGCGATGCCGCGCCTTTTGTTGCGGCGCTGCAGCTCGTACAGCAAAGTAACCAGAATGCGCGCGCCGGATGCGCCGATGGGGTGGCCGATGGCTACGGCGCCACCGTTCACGTTTACTTTGGCGGGATCGAGGCGCAGTTGGCGCGTGACGGCAATTGCGGCAACGGCAAAGGCTTCATTCAGCTCGTAGAGATCGACGTCCTTGTCGCGATCCCAGCCGGTTTTATGCAGCAACTTTTCGACAGCATCGACCGGGGCCATCATTACCCATTTCGGCTCGACGCCGCTGACGGCCTGCGCGACGATGCGCGCCATGGGCGTCTTGCCGAGCCGCGAGGCATTGCTCTCGCTGGTGACGACTAAAGCGGCGGCACCGTCGTTTGTTCCGGGCGCGTTGCCTGCCGTTACCGTGCCGTCTTTTTTGAATGCGGGACGGAGCTTGGCCAGGGCTTCGAGCGAAGTATCTTCGCGCGGTGATTCATCGGTCTTGATGATGATGGGATCGCCCTTCTTCTGCGGAATTTCGATGGGCAGGATCTGCTCGCTGACAAAGCAGGATTTGATGGCGTGGATGGCTTTGCGATGGCTGTCGTAGGAAAATTGATCCTGCTCCTGGCGCGTGATGCCGTATTTTTCGGCGACCAGCTCGCCGGTCATGCCCATGTGGAAATTTTCGTAAGCGTCCCAGAGGCCGTCGGTGATCATCGAATCAAACATCTCGGCATTACCGATGCGATAGCCGGTGCGCGCGTTCTTCAGCAGATACGGGCAATTGGACATGGACTCCATACCGCCAGCGACAACGATTTCGGATTCGCCGAGCATGACGCCTTGCGCCGCGAGCGCTACGGATTTCAGACCAGAGCCGCAAACTTTGTTGATAGTCATGGCTGCGACGCGCGCATCGAGCCCGCCGCGAAGCGCAGCTTGCCGTGCGGGATTCTGGCCGAGGCCGGCCTGGACTACGTTGCCCATGATCGCTTCGTCTACTTGCTTCGGCTCGATGCCCGCGCGGCGGACGGATTCAGCGACGACTTTCGCGCCGAGCTCAGTTGCGGTGAGCGGAGAGAGTCCGCCCATGAATTTGCCGATAGGAGTGCGCACTGCGCTGAGAATTACTGACTGTTCCATGACAAGTGCTCCTTCGAGGCCCGCGCGGGATGAACAACGCTCGAAGTTGAAGTATAGGCGCGCAAAGAGATGCGGTCAATTTCGGTCAACGGCCGTCCTCGTGGAGGCGCCGATGGCTCTGCGAGGTGCTTTTGCGCGGTCATTTTTGTCTTGAATAGAAATGACCTCGGTTCTTTATTTTCAGCAGGTTACAGCGTTTTCTGCTCCTTCTCGTGTCTTGAATAGAAAAGTCCAGAGCCGGTTGGCTGCGTCGGCATTGTTCTCTGTGCGGTAGACAAGTTCATTTGCAATTTCCCAGGTTACGGTAGCACTGATGGACGGCGATAAACATGGAACTACCTGCAGAGCTACGCAGGAAGTCGTGCGGAACCAGAGAACCGGAAGGCGGAGATAGAAATTGGAATCGTCCACATTTCAGAGCGAGCCACGGTCCGAACATGTGCGTCAGGGCGACAGAGATTTACTGCGCAAGATCTCGCGAACCGGCTTCAAGTCCATCGCAGTGCCGCAGTTAGGACAGGTGTAGGTATCACCGTCAGGAAACGCGGGAAGATCGCTTGGACCAGCATCGTGAGTGCCGCGAAATTTTACCGTCGTGCCGCATTTACATTTGATCTAATAAAAGTGGCTTGACGATGCTGCTTTCGCCCGATCCAGCAGTATCTGCGAAGCATCGGCCAGATCCGCACCAGATCTAAAACTCACCGAGCCGCGCTGACGCGTAAGCGCGGTGATCCATCCGAGCGCGTATCCGGCGATAAAAATTCCGAAGAGCAATGCGGTAGGGACGGTATAAGTTGAATGCATATTCACACCTTCGTTCGAGGAGTTCTTCGACCGACTCTACTACGGGCGGACAAATTCGGCTACGATTGAGATCTCTCGTATGGTCAAACGCTCATCGCAAACTGCCGAGATCGAACTGAATCCAGAGCAACTTCGCGCTGTCGAGCACGGCGAAGGGCCGCTGCTCGTCGTTGCGGGAGCTGGAACCGGCAAGACTCGTGTCATTACTGAGCGCATTCGCTTGCTGCTCGAGAACGATCCCGAGCTGCCCGGCGAGAGCATTCTTGGGCTCACCTTCACCGACAAAGCTGCGGAGGAAATGAAGTGGCGGATCAAGAAGCACGTCGGCGAGCGCGCCGATCACGTGTGGCTCGGCACGTTTCATTCATTCTGCAACGCGATTCTGCTGGAAGCGAATCCTGAACTTCGCGCGCTGGACAATTTCGATCATTGGATTCTTTTGCGGCGGAATATCCGGCAACTGGAATTGAATGTCTTCCGGCGGCTGGCGGATCCGGGCGAATTCCTGAACGATTTCGTGGCGTTTTTCTCGCGTTGCCAGGACGAGCTGGTCTCGCCTGAGGATTACGATCGCTACGTCGCGGGCTTGCACGCCGATTACGAAGCGCGGCGGGCGGAGATGGAGCTGGATGCGCGGAAGATTCAGGAAGAGTTGCTGGCGCGCGAGGACGAACTGGCGCGGGCGTACCGAGTGAGTGATGTGCTGCTGCGCGAACGCAAGATGGTCACGTTCGGCGCGATGTTGATGCAGGCGGTGCAAATGCTGCGATCGAATGCGCCGCTGCTCGAGCGCTTGCGCGCACGCTACCGCTACATTCTAGTGGACGAATTCCAGGACACGAATATTGCGCAGCTCGAGCTCCTGCAGCTCTTGATGAACGACAAGCGTAACCTGTTCGTCGTCGGCGATCACAATCAGGCGATCTATCGCTTTCGCGGCGCATCGTTCGCGAGCTTGAAACAATTTCTCACGCGATTCTGCGGCGTGTCGCTCGATACGCCGGAAAAACGCTGGCCGCGCGTGCATCTGACGCAGAATTACCGCTCGACGAAACGCATCCTGCGCGTCGCTGGAACCGTGGCGGCCGAAAGCGACAATTCGCGCTTCATTCCATTCACGCCGTTGATGACTGCGAATCCCGAGGGCGACAAAATTCGCATCGCCGAATTCGGCCGGCCCGAGGAAGAAGCGGAATGGATTGCGAGCGAGATCGATCGCTTGCACGCAGCCGGGGTAGAGTGGCGCGAGTTCTCGGCGCTTTACCGCAAGCACACGCACCGCAAGTATCTCGTCGAGGCGCTCAATCGCCGGCAAATTCCATTCGTCATCAAGCGGCTCTCGATTCTCGGCAGCACGCTGATCCGCGACGTGCTGGCTTACTTGCGATTGATCGGCACGCTCTCGGACGACGTGTCGTGCGCGCGTATCATCGCCGTGCCTTACTGGCGAATCGAGCCGCGCGATCTGGTGCGCGTGGCCGAGCGAGCGGCAAAGAGCAAAGGCCAGTCGCTCTGGAATGAATTCGAAGCCTGGTGCAAGGATCCTGCCGGGCCGCCGAAAAAATCTCGAGCCCGCGAGCTAGCAGCATTTGTGGGTGAAATGCGCGAGCGCGCAAAAAAATTGAGCGCCTACGAACTGCTCCTCGAACTGATCGGCAAGCTGGGCGTCGCTCCCCTGCCCGCCGACATGGATTCTTACAACCTCGCGCGGCTGAAGGAATTCGTGGAGGAGTGGCAGAAGAAAGGCGACGGCCGCTCGCTGCACGATTTTCTCAATTACTTGAATTTCTTCGAAGAAGCCGACGGCGACATTTTCCTGCAGAAAGAGCCGGTGCACGACGCGGTGCAATTGATGACCGTTCACTCGGCGAAGGGCCTCGAATTCCCGCACGTTTTCATCTTGCATCTCTGCAAGGGAGATTTCCCGTCGGGCGTGCGCCGGCCGGTATTCGAGTTTCCGCCGCGGCTGCTGAAAGAGGAGCAGCCGGAAGGCGATTACCAGAAGCTCGAGGAGCGGCGGCTGTTTTACGTGGCGCTGACGCGCGGACGGCGGATGCTGACGCTTTCGACGATCATTAACAAGCGCAAGAAGCGTTCCGAATTTTTCGATGAAGTTCTGGGCGACGCGAAGATCCAGAAGCTGGATATCCAACAACTCGTGCCGCGCGTCCTTGTGCCCGAGCGCGAAGAGACCGTGGGATCGGCGGCTGCCGATGCATCGCGCCCGCAGCTGTTCGGCGCGGCGTCCGGCGAGACGAAAGCGTATTCGCGCGTGGCGCTGTGGGCCAAGGCCTTTCATCCGCCGCGACCTGAGCCGCTGCAATTGAGCGCTTCGGCGATCGAGACCTATCAGAAATGCCCGATGAAATTTCTATTCAGCACGGCGTGGGAATTGCGCGGCGGCCCGGCGGGGCAAATGACCTTCGGAAACGTGATGCACAATACCATCAAGGAATTCGTCGCGGAATTGAAGAAGCGGAAGAAGATTGATTTTGAAGAAGTGTCCAGCATCTACGATCGTTTCTGGTCGCCGGCCGGCTATCTCGACGATTATCAGGAGGAAGAGTACAAGAAGGAAGGTCTCGACGAGCTCGCCAAATTTCACAAGTCGTATGCCGCGGCGCCCGCCGGCGTGCTGATGCAGGAAAAACGATTCGAGCTGCCCATGGAGAAAGAGGTGACGGTGCTCGGCCGCATCGATCAGGTGAATCGGATTCGCGGCGATGAAGTGGAAGTGGTGGACTACAAGACGGGGCGGGCGAAATCACAAAAGGACGCGGACACTAGCTTGCAGTTGAGCCTCTATGCGCTGGCGACGCGCGAAGTTCTCGAGCTGAAGCCCGAGCGGCTCACTTTTTACAATCTCACCACGAATGAGGCGGTTACTTCGGAGCGCGATGAGAAGGCGCTGGCGAAGGCGCGTGAGGCGGTGGCGACGACCGCGGATTTGATTCGTGCTGGAGAATATCCTGCGAAGCCGGGATTCATCTGCGGATACTGCGATTTCCGTCCGTTGTGCCCTGCGCATGAGCAGTTGATTACAATTCGGCCGGCAGGAAAATAGTGCGGCGCAGGTAGATTCAAAATCGGAGATGCCGGGCTAAAAGCCCGGCGCCACATTACTACGTTCCAAAAACAAAACGAGGCGACCGCTTTCGCGATCGCCTCGTTCGGAGAACCAGTTGACTGGAACAGCCTCGCCGCCGTTCTGCCCCCCAATTCAACTGCGCGCATCTACTGCTTGATGCTGTCTCCCCTCGCGGCGCGGCAGCGAGATTTTCTTCGCGCCACAACCGTTCACTTCCTTAATACGAGCGAGCGCGAATCCTGTCAAGTGAAAATCTGCAGCGCTCGTTGCTACATCCGCACGCGGTTCGCGATTTGTTCGCGGGGAAAAATAAAATTTGGATTTGATTTTGCGAAATCGTGAAATCGTACGCTGAAGAGGGCCGAACGGCGGGAGGGTCTGAAGATCCTCCCCTACATCAGCGCCGCAGTTGCATCCATGAAGTACTAGTGTTTCGCGGCGGAGGCGTAGTAGCCCTCGCGGGCGCTCACGCGCAGGCCCGGCCGCTCGATGCGCACTTCAATCGTGTGGTAATCGCCGGTACCGGGATTCTGCGGCGCATAGGCCAGCGTGTACTGATTGCGGGCTTGCTCGTCAATCGCCGAGTACAGCCGCTCGATATCCGCCTGCTTCGACGCGAAGAATGCGTCGCCGCCCGTATCATTTGCATAATGCGTCATGCGGCCCGGCTCGCGTTTGAGCAGCACCGTGCCGACGGTGATGGTGTACACGGAAATATCCGAAGAAAGCAGGAGCTGAATCGTCTGCGCGTAGCTCCACTTGTTGTGATGGGAATTCTGACCATCGGAAATCAGGCAGATGATTTTGCGGCGATCGCGCCCGCGCGCGCGGAGCATCTCGGCCGCGGCATGCATGGCATCGTCGAGATCCTTGGTCACTTTTTCCGAACCTTTCGTGCCGTAAACAGGCGGCCCTGGCGCCTGCGACTGATTATTAACCATCGGGCCGGCATCCATCGGTCCGCCGTAACCGCCGGGAAAACTTTCGCCCAGCTTCAGCCGGTGGAGCTTCGTGATGATCGCGTCGTTGTCGGCAGTGAAATCGATGGCCGGCTGCGGAAACTGATCGTAGAGAATCACGGCCGCTTCATCCGCGGAGCCGAGTCCGCCGGCAATGCTATCCAGGCTCTTCTGAACCTGCTCGCGCTCCTTCATGGTGAGATCGTTATCGAGAACGACGGCCACGGAAAGCGGAAAGGCCTCCGTCGAGAACAGCGCGATGTTCTGTTCCTTGCCGTCCTCGAAAACGCGAAAGTCGTCCTTGGTCAGCTCGCCGACGAGTTCGCCGCGGCCGTTTTTCACCGTGACAGGAACGGCGACAAGTTCTGTCCGTGAACGCAGCACGCGCGCCGAGGGAACATTTGATTCCTGCGGCGGCGGGGCTTGCGATTGCTGCTGCGGAGGCGTCGTTTGCTGCGCAGGCGCCGGCTTGCCGCCCGATGGTTCCGGCTGCTGCTGCTGCCAAAGCGCACGCACGCGGGGCGCAGCGCTCGGGGAATATGCGAGACCCGCGACTAGCGCCAACGCCAGGAATTGCTTCATAATCAGTGCCATCCTTGCGGACCGAAGCTCGGCTTCGATCGGCGGGGTGCTCGCCGGTTCACGCCTGCGGCGTGTGACGCATCCGAATCGCTACAAGTTGCATCGTAGGACAAGGAACCGCATTCCGGAGAAATTATACATGCACCGCCCTATTTTTCGCTCGGCCCTCGCCCTTGCCACGCTGGCGGCAGGATTGCTCCTACCCGGCCACGCTCCCGCGAGCGGCACGACGCCGGCGAGCCTCGCAACTCAGAGCCAACAGAGCGCTCCGCAGAACGATCAGCAGAATCAACAACCGCCTCAATCCGGCCAGACGCTCAAAGTGCAAACCGCCCTCGTCAATGTTTTCGTCACCGTGCGCGACAAGAGCCACTTCATCATCAACAATCTCAAGCAGGAAGACTTCAAGATATTTGAGGATGGCCAGGAGCAGAAAGTTGCGTATTTCTCGAAGGAAGTAAACCTGCCGATTTCGCTCGCCATTCTTGTGGATACCAGCGGAAGCCAGGTGGACGTCCTGGGCGCCGAACAGGACGCTGCCTCACGGTTCATTCACCGCGTCCTGCGCAAAACCGACGAAGCGCTGGTGATGAGCTTTGACCTGGACATCGACTTGCTGGCGGATTTTACCGAGGATACGTCTCTGCTCGAAAACGCCATCCGCAAGACAGTGATTAACGTGGATGGCTCCGGCGCGGGCGGCACCACGGGAACAATTCCGTCCGGCTCGAACGGCGGCACGGATTTCTACGACGCGGTGTATCTCGCGGCGCATGACAAGCTCACCGGCGAGGCCGGACGCAAGGCCATCATCGCTCTCACGGACGCTGAGGACACCGGAAGCAAGCTCAAGGTGCAGGATGCCATCGAGGCGGCGCAGCGTTCGGATTCCGTCGTGCATGTTCTGCTCATTTCCGATGTGGGTTTCTACTATCGGCAAATGATGGGTTACGGCGGATCTGGCGTGGCGAAAAAAATGGCCGATGAAACCGGCGGCCGCGTCATCGAAGTGCATAACAACAAATCGCTCGAACAGGCTTTCGACGAACTTTCCGACGAGCTGCGTCAACAGTACGTGCTTGGCTACTATCCGACGAATGCCAAGCGCGACGGTGCGTTTCGCAAGATCAAGATTGAGATAAACCGCCCCGACCTGAAAATCCTCGCGCGGCGCGGATACTACGCCCCAACGGATTAATCTGAATTTTTCGCAGAGAGATGTCGCGCAGACCAGCGTGAAGCGCTACTGGCTTTTTGTATACGGGCCGGCGGCGGGAGCCACAGCGTAGTAGCCCTTGCGCGTGCGGACCACCAGGCCTTTGCGGTTCACATCCACCTGGATCTTCCGGTACTGGCCATTCGTCATCGGATTTGTCGGCGCATAGGCGATGAAATACTGGCTGCGCAATTCGGTCCCGATATCCTGGAACGAAACGGCCAGATCGTCCACTTTGTAGGGAAAGAAGACGCGCCCGCCGGTCTCAGTGGCCAGATCTTCGAGAATTTTGTCGCCGGGAGTTTTGAATAGCTTGCGCGGCCGGTCGGTTGTGTCCGTCGCGAGCCATTCGGTGCTGGTGCTAATGGAATAGACGGCGACTTCGGAGCGCTCGGCCATTTCAATCGCATCGCTGAGCGCGCGGTCGCTCAAGTTGTCCTCTCCATCGCTGAAGACCACCAGCACGCGCCGGACTTCCTGATCGGTTCCCTCCGGAAGCGGCGCTTTCCCAAGCTTTTGCGCGGCCATGTAGATTGCGTCATTGAAAGAAGTGCCGCCGCCGGCGCGCTGCTTTTGAATGGCTTCGGTGATTAAGCCGGTATCGCCCGTGTAATCCTGGATGATTTCGGGCTGATTATCGAACGTCATCAAAAACGCCATGTCTTTGTTGCGGCGAATGACGTTGACTAGAAAATCCGTGGCCGCGTCCTTCTCGAAATGCAGACGCTCGCGGATGCTGTTCGAGGTGTCGAGTAGCATGGCGATGCGCAGTGGCAGATCGGTTTCGCGGCCGAAGAATTGAATGGTTTGCGGCTTACCGTCTTCGAGGATCTTGAAATCCTGCTTTTCGAGATCGGTCACGAAATTGTGGCGGCGGTCGGAGACCGCGGCCACCAGGTGCACCAAGCCGGAAGTAACTTTCAGCGGCGGCTGCTGCGTTTGGTCCTGTCCGGGCTGCTGGCCCTTCGGCGAAGGAGAGGCGGGAGGCGCGGGCGCCGGCGGGTTTTGCGCCAATGCCGCGGCTGAAATCACCAGAAGCAACGCCAACAGCAGAACCGATCGCTTCAATATTGCCATGTCGAAATTATAGGTACGCGGCGAGCGCAGCGTCAATCGGCGCGGGCTCAGCGGCGAGCGCGCGCCCCAGTTCGTAGATATAGCTCTTGAGCGCCGGCGCGAGTGGTGCGCGAACATCGAGCGGGTCACCGGTGCGCGGATGCGTAAATCGAATCCGCGCGGCATGAAGAAAATTGCGGCCGAGTTCGGGCAGCCGCGTGCCGTGTACCGTCTCTACGCGCGGCGCGCCGTACAGCGCGTCGCCCACGACCGGAAATCCGAGCGATGAGAAATGCACGCGAAGCTGGTGGGTGCGGCCCGTGTGCAGACCGGCTTCGATCAGAGTGAACCCGCCGAGAAAAAGCTTCGCGCTCCAGTCAGTGCGCGCCGTGCGGCCGTCACGCCGCCGCGTGGTCATGCGCGTGCGCCGGCGCAGATCGCGAGCTACCGGCAGTTCGATGCGCCCGGCTCGCTCGCGCATCTTGCCGTGCAGCAGCGCGACGTACGTTTTTTCCACCAGGCGTTCCTGGAATTGCTCGACGAGCCCGCGATGCGCCTCATCGGTCCTCGCGATCACCAACGCGCCCGACGTGCCTTTATCGAGACGATGCACGATCCCCGGCCGCTGCGGCCCGCCGACCGCCGAGAGATTTGTGAAGCGGTAAAGCAGCGCGCCGACGAGCGTGCCCGACGATTCGCCAGCGCCCGGATGCACCGCGATGCCCGCAGGCTTGTTGATCACGGCCAGATCGTCATCTTCGTAGAGAACATCGAGAGGAATTGCTTCGGGGGCAACGCCAGGCCCCTCCGCCTGCGGAACTTCGACTTCCACCTGCTCGCCCGCCTCAACGCGATGCGATGGCTTGGTGAGCACGCCGTTGACGCTCACGCGCCCTTCCGCGATCAATTCCTGAATCCGCGTGCGGCTCAATTCTCCAGCGCGCATCGCAAGAAAACGATCGAGCCGAACACCAGCGTCGTCTTCACCAACAGCGAACGTCAAATTCTCAGCCGTGAAATTTTCCTCCGCGCCACACCAAAGATTTGTCAGGGCACGGCTTCAGCCGTGCCGAAAGTGCCGCAAACTCAGCGCGGCTTCAGCCGCTGAGGGCAGATTGGTCGACTGGCAGCTCGTCTCCTGAAAATCCACGCAATGCTAGGAATTTCCCTGCTCTGCGCTCGCTAGCAGCGGCAATTGGCCTCGCATTCCCCGCCACCACAAAAAGCTGCCTACGAGCACAAATCCCACGCTCACAATCTGCATCAACGACACAGCGCCGTGCAGCAAAAGCGTGCGGTCGGGATCGCCGCGAACGATCTCGATAAGCCCGCGCTCGATGCCATAGAGAACCAGATAGGCGCCGGCAATCTGCCCCGCGAACCGCTGCCGCTTCCCTAGCCAAATGAGAAAAATGAAATTGGCAATCTCCGCGGCCGCCTCATAGAGCTGCGTAGGATGCAAAGCCACGCCAATCGGCGTGCCCACAAGCTGCTCGGCAATCGGATTCGTGAATTTAATTCCCCAGGGCAGCCAGGTCGGCTTGCCGTAGCAACAGCCCGCCATGAAGCAGCCAAGCCGCCCGACAGCATGGCCAAGAGGGAGCGCAGCAGCATACGTATCAATCAGCGGCAAAATCGGAATCTTCGCGTACCACGTGTAGCCCGCCGCGAGCAAGATCGCACCAATCACGCCGCCGAAAAAAGTCCCGCCGGATTGCACCACACCGAACGAAAAAATTTCGCGGGGGTGCGCCGCGAAGTAGGACCAATCGATCACTACGAGCCACAGCTTCGCCACTACCAACGCCGTGAGCACCATGTAGATGCCCAGGTTCCATACTTCATCGCGATTCAGCCCGGCGTGCGGCGCCTGCCTCCGTGCGTACCACAGGCCGAGCAGCACGCCGGCGGCGACCAGCACGCCGTAGCTATAAATCGTGAGCGGCCCGATCTGCAACAAGACCGGATGCATCGTCAGGCTCTTTCCACGCTGTGATGCCGCCAATCGCGAAGGAGCTCGAGCAGGACCAATCCCGCGCCGAAGACAATCGCGGAATCAGCGAGGTTGAAGGTATACCAGTGATGCGCGCCGATATGAAAATCGATGAAGTCGGTGACGCTGCGCCGCGCCACGCGATCAAGCACATTTCCCGCCGCGCCTCCAAGAATCAGCGCGATTCCCGATTGCCCCAGGCGCCCGCCCGCCCGGCCCGTGGCCAGTAGCCAGAACAGGAAAACGATCACCGATGCGGAAAACAGAATCAGCACAGGCGCTAGCCACGGAGAATTCGTTTCCGCGAAAATTCCGAACGCCACGCCGGGATTGCTCGTATGCACAAGATTCAACATTCCCGGCACGAGGACGCGCATCGCGCCCATCTCCGTGAATTTCTCCACCGCGTGCTTGCTGATCTGGTCGGCCGCCAGCGCGCCGAGCGCGAGCAGCACTTGCCACCACCAATCGCGCCAGTTCCGGGCGGTCGTCACGCTCCTGCAACCCCCGTGCCCGCGGCGCTCCGCTCGATTTCTTCGAGGGCCGCTACGCAACGCTCGCAGATGGTCGGATATTCGGCGCTCTCGCCCACATGGATTGAATAATTCCAGCAGCGCTCGCATTTCTTCCCGTCGGCGCGTTCGACGCGGATTTGAGTAACGCCAGGCAAAGACGATTCAACTGCTCCATGCCCAGTCTCGAGTTTCACTTGAGAGACGATGAACAGCGCGGGGAGCGAACTCGCATACTTCTCCAGCAACGAGGCTGTTTCGCCGCTCGAACTCAAAATTACTTTCGCTTCGAGGCCAGAATTAATCGTTTTGTTGTTTCGGGCCTCTTCAAGAGCTTTCAACACAGCCGGGCGAATCGCCGCAAGACGCGCCCAATTTGCCGCCACCGGTTCGGAAGCTGCGCGCTCGAGCCCCTGGGCCATCGGAAACCGCGCGCAGTGGATGCTCTCGCCTTCGCCACCGCCGCTCGGAAAATGCTTCCAGACTTCCTCGGATGTGAACGTCAGAATCGGCGCGATCAGCCGCAGCAGCGCGCTCGCGATGCGATACACCGCCGTCTGCGCCGAGCGCCGGCCCACGCTGCGCGGCGCGAACGTGTACAACCGGTCTTTCAGCACATCAAAATAGAACGCGCTCAAATCCACAACCGCAAAATCGTGAATCGCATGAAACACGCGGTGAAAATCGAACGATTCGTACCACGCCCGGCATTCGCGGACCAGCTCTCCCGTGCGCCGCAGCATCCACGCATCCATCTCCCACAGCGTTTCATCAGGCAGCAAATCGCGCTCCGGATCGAAATCCGCCAAATTCGAAAGCGCATAGCGAAATGTGTTCCGCAGCTTGCGATACGATTCCGAAAGCTGCGTCATCATCGGCTCGGACCAGCGCACATCCGACTGGTAATCCTGTGACACCACCCAAAGCCGCAAAATATCCGCGCCCCATTTTTGCGAAATCTCGCCCGGCAACAGCGTATTCCCCAGCGACTTCGACATCGGCCGGCCTTCGGGATCAAGCGTCCAGCCGTGCGAAACCACCTGCCGGTAAGGCGCCGCATCGCGCGTCCCCACGGCCACCAGTAGCGAGCTGTGGAACCAGCCGCGATACTGATCGGGCCCTTCGAAATAAACATCGGCGGGCCAGGTGCCATCTTTCGGATCGAGCACCGCAAGGTGCGACGAACCCGACTCGAACCACACATCCAAAATATCGTTCTCTTTCTTCCACTTCGCTCCGCCGCACTTCCCGCACTTCGTCCCAGGCGGCAGCAATTCCTCGGCGGGGTGCGTGTACCACGCGTCCGCGCCCTCCTTCTCGAACCACTGCACCACACTTCGCAGCGCCGCAAAATCCTCGAGCCGCGCCTTGCATTTCTCGCAAGTGAAAACGATCAGCGGCACGCCCCAAAATCTCTGCCGCGAAATGCACCAGTCCGGCCGCTCGGCGATCATGCCGTAAAGGCGGTCGTGTCCCCAGGCCGGCGCCCATTTCACTTTGTCGATTTCCTGCAGCGCGCGCTCGCGCAGATCGTTGCGCTCCATGCCGATGAACCACTGCTCTGTAGCTCGAAAGATCACCGGATTTTTGCAGCGCCAACAATGCGGATAGCTGTGGCGATATTTCGAGCTATCCAAGAGCGCCCCGCGCTTCCGCAAAAGCTCGATGATCGGTTCGTTCGCTTCAAATACGCGCAAGCCTTTATATTC
The DNA here is from genome assembly GCA_963841235.1 of uncultured Acidobacteriota bacterium. GTDB lineage: Bacteria > Acidobacteriota > Terriglobia > Acidiferrales > UBA7541 > Palsa-147. The sequence continues at coordinate 234,481 of CAWJBU010000016.1, forward strand.
CGGCAGCCCTTCGACAAATCGCCCGTCATCGTCGAGCGGCGCATAGGTGTCAAGCCCGTAGCGCTGGCCGGTATAAAAATCGTCCGCGCCATGTCCCGGCGCGGTATGCACCACGCCGCTACCCTGATCGAGCGTCACGTATTCGGCCAACACTCCCGGCACGGTGAGTTCAAGAAACGGATGCCGGAACTGCATCCCTTCGAGACCTTTTCCCTTCCCGCGCCAGCGAACCTTCGCCGCCTCGAATTTCAATTCCGCCGCCACGGCATTCAGTCGCTCCGCCGCAAACAGCAGCGCGCCGACCGGCGTCTCCGCCACGACATATTCAAAATCCGGATGAAACGCCAGAGCACGGTTGGCCGGCAGCGTCCAAGGAGTCGTGGTCCAGATCAGCGCACTGACATCAGCGCCCAGTTCTTTCGCGCGATCTCCGCCAACGACCGGAAACTTCACCCAGATCGAATTGCTGGTGTGATCCTCATACTCGACTTCAGCCTCGGCCAGCGCCGTGCGATCCACCATGCACCAATACACCGGCTTCAATCCGCGATAGACGTAACCCTTTTCAAGAAAGGTAAGAAACGCATCGGCGACGGTCGCCTCGTAATGCGCATCCATGGTGAGATACGGCTTCTCCCACTGCCCGAAGACTCCCAGCCTTTTGAAATCCCGGCGGTTCAAATCCACATATCGCGTAGCCCATTCTCGGCACATCTGCCGGAATTCCGCGGGCGTAACTTTATCTTTCCGCCCGCCCAATTCTTCCTTCTCGACTTTATTTTCGATCGGCAATCCATGGCAGTCCCATCCCGGAATATACGGAGACCGAAAACCCGCCATGGTCTTCGACTTGACCATCAAATCTTTGACGATCTTATTCAGCCCGGTCCCAAGGTGAATGTCCCCAGTCGGATAAGGCGGCCCATCGTGCAGCACAAACAGCGGCGCACCGGCCCGCGATTCCAGAATCTTCTCGTAGATCCCGGCGCGTTCCCATTCCGCAAGCTGCTCGGGCTCGCGCTCCGGCAATCGCGCTTTCATCGGGAAATCCGTGCGCGGCAAGTTCAGCGTTTTCTTCAGGTCAAACGGTTCGGCCATCGAGTCGGGTCTGACGCCTTTCTCTGCCTTGGATCAGGAAACAAGGAGCAGCAGGAAGAATCGCTATGTTACAATGAATAGGAAAGCAAGTCAGCCGCCGGGAAGCCCAGACATCCTTTTCGGCTGTCATGAATCTAAACACAGGAGAAAGAACTGTTTATTGGGGCTAGGTGGTAGGGATGGCTGACACAAGCTTAAAAACTCCCGATACGCACTCTTCATCCTACGGCGGCGGCATGCGCTTGACCCGCCTGGCTGTTGACAGAACCTCGCTGGCGAAGTCCTTTTTCTCAAATTTGAGAGATTTCCTCGTCGAACACCCGAAAAAGGTGCGCGCGGGCCAACCGAGCCCGTTCCTGCCAGAACACTTCGGCGACGGCCCTGGCGCCAATTTCCGTGCATGGCTAAAGCCTCTTCCGGCAGGCGCAAAGCGGCCCGATAGCACCGGAATGTTGGTTCCCTGGGCGCCGGGCTTCAGTGCGTTCTGGACGAACTTGAGCATGGCGTTCGGCGGCCCGAAGCTGCAAAAGGGCGTGGACGTACCCGATATTTGGACCAAGGACACGCAGTTCAGCCGCGTCCAAGCGCTGTCGTTGGCGATACACGTAGTAGTGCTGGTACTGATCCTAGTCCCGCTCCTTCCGGAAATTATGTCGCCGCATACCACGCAGGCGCGCAATTACACCGTGACGCCGCTCGATGGACTTTCTCCCTACATGCCCAAGCTGCCCGCAGGGGGCAAAAAGGCAGGTGGCGGTGGTGGCGGCGGCGAGCACAATCCAATCCCGGCAAGCCGCGGCAGGCTCCCAAAGGCGTCATATACGCAGTTAGCACCGCCTTCCGTGCATCCGCCGGCGAACCCGAGATTGCAGGTCCCGGCCACGATTCTCGCTGTTCCCGACATCAAGCTACAAAGCCCGAATCTGCCGAATTACGGCGATCCGATGGCCAAGCTCATCACCGATTCAAACGGACCAGGCGGTGGCGGCGGCATCGGCACCGGGCAAGGCACAGGCGTTGGCAGCGGCGATGGCGCCGGCGTCGGCCCCGGCCATGGTTGGAATACGGGCGGCGGCTATCCGAGCGCCGGAACGGGCGGATACGGAATTCCTGAATGCCTCTTCTGCCCCCAGCCTCAATTCTCCGATGAGGCCGTGAAATCAAAGTACATGGGTACGGTCACGCTGCAAGCGATCATCACCGCCGACGGCCGCGCTACCGACATTCACGTGGTGCAAGGCGCCGGCATGGGCCTCGATGAGAAGGCCATCGAAGGCGTACGCACCTGGAGATTCCGTCCCGCAGTAGGCCCAGACGGAAAACCGGCCACCGTTCGCCAAACGATCGAAGTAACCTTCCGTCTCTACTAAGATCGCCGCTTCAACATAGTTCTCCGGCCTGGAAAGTCCCCAATGTGTTGCCTGTATCGCCTGCTCATGTTTTGCTACGATGTCCACGCCACCTAGCGATCGAATGTCTAAACGCCTAAATCTAATCGGAGTAGTTGTAATCTTGGCGGTACTCGCCGCGCTCCCGGCTCCGGCTGCGCTTGCCCAAACCGGCTCGATCGATTTCACCGCGCGAGTTACTCCCGCTGCGGGCGTCCCCGAGCCCGTGCGCGGCGTTCCGTTCTATCTGCTGCATAAGAGCTTCACCGAAATTCTGGCGGACGCCGATGCCGCCGAGCCTAAACCCGATCTCGACGCTTTTGTGGATAAGCTCAAAGTCTCGGCCGAGCTGAAAGCGTGGATGAAAAAGAATCGCACTGCCTCGCTTTCCGGCGAGGAATTCGTCCGCAGCCTCACCGCCGACGACATCATGAACGTCCCCGAATTTTTCTCCGCCTATCTCGAGCGCAATGCGGGCGACAATTCCGTGGACTTCCCGAAGCCGAAATACAGGGAGCGCGATAAGCAGAAAGACCCCGCGCGCTACGAAAAGCAACGCCAGGAATACGTGGACGCCGTCCGCAAGTTTCTCTTGGCCAACACGGAAAGCACCGCAGGGCTCGATTTGACTCTCGATCCGATCAATCCGGGCCCGGCATGGCTACTTTTGACCGCCAGGCGCGGCCCTGCGATTCAACATCGCGCGCTCGAGCTGGCGCAGACGCAGTATCTCGTCGCCAAAGTGCAATCGGATCTCGATGGTCACGGCAGGATTGACAAAATTCCGCCCGGCAATTATTGGCTTGGAACTCTGGATATCTTCGCCACGGTTGGCGATGCGAGCATCCGCTGGGACGTTCCGGTCTCGCTCGATTCCGGACTTACCACGCGCGTCGAGCTATCGAATTCGAATGGCATAGTTCCGCAGAAGCGCATTCCGTAAGCAGCAACCGCCGGACATCCAATGGAAGACTTGTCGATCTCCCATCTCGCTGCACCTGACGCACATGTTCGCGCCCAAGCCGCGGAAGAGCTTTTCACTCGCGGCCGCCAGCTTGTCGAGCCCATCCTTGCAGAGTGGCGCCGAGAGGCGGAACTGAGCGCGCTGCTTCACTTGCCGCGCCCTCGTATAACGGTCGGCGTAGCGGTGAATCCCGAGAGCTTTGAGAAAATTCGCGCGGCGAGCGGCAATCCGCCCCTCGCTGACGTTCCTCCGGACCAGGATGCGATGGAGTTCGAGCTGCACTCCGGCGCGAATGTCCGCCTCGACATTCTCACCACGAAAGTTTCTGGCGGGGGCGGAGCCATCGCGCGCTTCCTCGAAAAATTCGGCGAGGGCATCCAGCAGGTCGAACTCGAAGTGAAAAGCTGCGATAGCGCCACGAACCGGGTGCGCTCGGCTTTCGGCGTCGAACCTCTCTATCCCGCCACGCGTCCCGGCGCCGACGGAACCCACGTGAATTTCTTCCTGGCCAGCCGCCCCGACGGCCACAAAGTCCTCATCGAGCTTGTCGAGCCTCGCTGAACTGGGGTTTCGCTTTATTCCCCGCTCTGCTCGAGCAACTTCGCCACCAGCGCCGTCCATCCCGTCTGATGGCTCGCTCCCAACCCCGCCCCGTTATCGCCGTGGAAGTATTCGTTGAACAGAATCAAATCTCGCCAGTAAGGATCATTCTGAAATTTCTCCATCCCGCCGTAAATAGCGCGCCGGCCGTCGCGACGCAGGAACATTCGCGACACCCGGCGCGAAATCTCGCTGGCAACTTCCCAAAGCGTCATGTAATTTCCCGAGCCGGTCGGACATTCCACTTTCAATTCCTTCCCGTAGTAATAGTCGTAACGCTGCAGCGCTTCGATGATCAGAATATTCAGCGGCACCCATACCGGCCCGCGCCAATTCGAATTTCCGCCGAACAAGTCCGAGGCCGATTCAGCGGGCTCATAAACCACGCTGTGAACGGTATCGTCCATCTGCAGTGAGTACGGCTGTTGCGCGTGCACCTTCGAAAGCGAACGAATCCCATAGGGCGACAGAAACTCGTTTTCGTCCAGCATATAGCGCAGAATTCGCAGCAGCCGCTGCTTGTTCACCAGCGCCAGCAGCCGCCGCACGCCCTTGTCCGAATGAACGCTCGCGTCCACGTGGCTCGCGACGTCCGGATGATGATCGAGAAACCACTGCATGCGCTTCAGAAATCCCGGGCACGCCTCGATGTCCTCGGGCTCAAGCGTTTCCACGGCGCACAGCGGGATCAATCCCACCATCGAGCGCACTTTCATCTTCAGATGATTGCCGTCCGGCATGTGCAGCACGTCGTAATAAAATCCGTCTTCCTCATCCCAGAGGCCGATTTCCTCGCCGCCGATGTTGTTCATCGCTTCGTTGATGTGCACGCAGTGCTCGAAGAATTTGCTGGCCACGTCTTCGTAGGCGGAATCCTCTCGCGCCAGTTCGAGCGCGATGCTCATCATGTTGAGCGAATAGTTCATCATCCAGCTCGTTCCGTCCGACTGCTCGATGCGCACGCCGCCCGGCAAAGTCTGCGAACGATCAAATACGCCGATATTGTCGAGCCCCAGGAATCCGCCTTCGAATACGTTCAGTCCTTGCGGATCTTTGCGATTCACCCACCAGGTGAAATTTAAGAGCAGCTTTTGAAAAACGCGCTCGAGAAAATTACGGTCGGCCTTTCCGCGCATGCGCCGCTCGATGTGGTAAACGCGCAGCGCCGCTCCGGCGTGCACCGGCGGATTTGCGTCGCTGAATTCCCACTCGTACGCGGGAATCTGCCCGTTCGGATGCATGTACCACTCGCGAAGAAATAATATGAGCTGCTCCTTGGCGAACTCCGGATCGATCATTGCCAGCGCCACGCAGTGAAACGCCAAATCCCACGACGCGTACCACGGGTATTCCCACTTATCCGGCATCGAAATCACATCTGCGTTATAGAGGTACGTCCATTCGTGATTTCTGCCGAATCGACGCTGCGGCGACGGCGGCGGCTGCGTCGGATCTCCCGCGAGCCACCGGCTCACGTCGTAGTGATAACTCTGCCGGTTCCAGAGCAATCCGGCGAACGCTTGGCGCTGCACGTTGATCGCGTCCGCACTCATGCCCGGCCGCACCAGCCGCGCGTAGAATTCGTCGGCTTCCTTCTTGCGCTGCTCAAATGTCTGATCGAAACTCGCATTGAAGATTCGCTCGGCGTAGGCGCCGGCCGGCAATTCCTGGTTCGTTAAGAGCAGTCGCAGCGACGCGCTGCCGCCGGCGGGGATCTCGCATTTGAAATGCGCTGCGACTTTCGTGCCCGTCTGGCCGGGATTCACCGCGTCGAGCGCTCCATGAACGACGTAGCTATCGATCGCATCTTTGACGAATTTCGTGCGGTTCTTCGATTTGAAGAGCCGCTCGTTGTTCGACTCGTTCTCGGTAAATAAAAGCTCCGGCTGCCCTTCGATCGCCAGCCAGCGTCTCCCATAATCCGGTTGCTGTAACTCGATAACCGCAAGTCCGTTGAATCCGGCGAGCCGCTTCAACTGCGGCCGCACGTCCCCCGTCCCAATGCTTCCCCAGGACCACTTATTCCGGAACCAAATCGTCGGCAGCAAACGCAGCCGAGCCGCCTCCGGCCCGCGATTGAACGCGGTAATACGAATCGGAATCACTTCGGCCGACACTTTTGCGTATTCAATGAAAATGTCGAAATAGCGGTTCTCGTTGAAAATCCCAGTGTCGAGCAGCTCGAATTCCGGATCGTTCCGCGTGCGTTTCGCGTTTTCAGCTCGAAGTTGATCGTACGGAAATGCCGCAAGGGGATACTTGTAGAGGTATTTCAGGTAAGAACTGGTCGGCGTGGCATCGAGATAAAAATAATATTCTTTGACGTCCTCGCCGTGATTCCCTTCCTTATTGGTCAGCCCGAAGAGCCGCTCCTTCAAAATCGGATCGCGCTCATTCCAGAGCGCCAGCGCGAAGCAGATTCTCTGATGCCGGTCGCTGTAGCCCGCGATCCCATCTTCGCCCCAGCGATACGCCCGCGACATCGCGTGATCGAACGGCAGATAATTCCAGGCGTCGCCGTTCGCGCTGTAGTCTTCGCGGACCGTGCCCCATTGCCGCTCCGAAAGAAAAGGCCCCCAGCGCATCCAGTACGCTTTTCTCTCGTAGTTTTCCTTGAGCCGCTGTTCTTCCGCAGTCATCGGCCTTTCCGCAAAATGCACGCCACGACGCGTCTCGGCTGGCACATCACCGGTTCCCCGCGCGAAGCCTTCACACTCTAGCGATTCATCCGCGCAATTGGCAAGCCGCCGCGGATTCTGTATTCTCGCCGGTCGCGCATGAAAGTCTCTCGATCAGCGATAAACGTCAACCGCGCCCTGCTCCTCTGCCTCGCCATCGCCGCGTTACTCGTAATTTCGCCGTCCTTCTTCCTCGGCAACGCCTCAGGCCACGATTTTCAATTCCACCTCGAATCCTGGATGGAAGTCGCGCAGCAATGGCATCAGGGAATTCTGTATCCGCGCTGGGCGCAATGGCCGAATTTCGGTTTCGGCGAGCCGCGCTTCATTTTCTATCCGCCTGCCTCTTGGATTCTTGGCGCCGCCCTCGGTTTGATTCTTCCCTGGCGCATGGTGCCCGACGCCTTCATCTGCCTCGCGATTTTCCTCGCCGGCATTACCATGCACCGCCTCGCCCGCGAGTGGCTCGCGCCGCGCGACGCCGTTGCCGCCGCGGTCCTCTTCGCCGTCAATCCCTATCATCTCGTGATCATTTTTTATCGCAGCGACTTTGCCGAACTCCTCGCCAGCGCTCTTTTGCCTCTGCTCATCTGGCGCACCATCCTTCTTGCCCGCGAAGGATGGCGCCGCGTGCCTGGATTCGCCTGCGTCTTCGCGCTCATCTGGCTTTCGAATGCTCCGGCCGCCGTGATCGCCACGTACTTTGTCGCCGCCATGATCCTCGCTTACTGCGTTCTCGAGCGCTCCGTCCACGCCCTCCTGCCCGCCGCAGTCGCCGGCGCGATGGGCTTCGGTCTCGCCGCGTTCTACATTCTTCCCGCCGCCTACGAGCAGCGCTGGGTAAATATCTCCGACGCCCTCGATTTCAGCCTACAGCCCTGGCACAACTATCTCTTCACCAAAGCCGGCGATCCTGAATTCATCCTCTTCAATTTCAAAATTTCAGCTGTAGCTCTACTCGTCATCGCCGTCTTCTCCATCAGCGCCGTCTTCGCCGCCCGCCAACGTCTGCGCGGCCGTACCATGTTCTGGATATTGTTCACACTCGGCGCGCTTCCCGTGGTTCTAATGTTTCCAATTGCCACCTTCGTGTGGGCGCACATACCTGAGATGAAGTTCGTGCAGTTTCCGTGGCGAACGTTGTCACCCCTCGCGCTCGCCGCAGCATTTTTCTTCGCGGCAGCTATCTCCCCGTTGCACCGCAAATGGCCTGCATGGCTTGCCGCCGCTCTCTCGCTCGCCGCGCTCTCCGCGTGGATGTCCACCAACAATTGGTGGGACACGCAGGGCCCGCAAGCCGTCACCAGCGCCATCTCCAGCGGCGCAGGCTACGAAGGCGCGGACGAATACGTAGCCGCAGGCTGCGATCGCTACGATCTCCCCGAAAATCCGCCGCGCGCCGCCGCCCTAAACTCCGACACGAACGAACTTCTGAAATCGCCGAATCTTCGCCTGCACATCGAGGGTTGGCAACCCGAGCACAGAATCATCAGCGTAGATTCTCCGCAGCCAATTGATCTAGCCGTGAAGCTATTCCCGTATCCCGCGTGGAAAGCGACGCGCAATGGGGCGCCTCTCGAAATCGCCACGGATCCCTGCGTCGCCCCGCTACATCTGCCGCTCCCAGCAGGCCACAGCGACATAGTCCTACGCTTCACGCGCACACCGGACCGCACGCTAGCTAACGCCATCTCCCTAGCCGCCGCCCTAATCCTACTAATCTTCTTCATAGCGAAGCGCCGCCTCCAGTAGGGGAGGGTCTTCAGCCCTCCCGCATTTCGGCCCGTTCGCGGAGCCGCTGCGTCAACATTGTGATCCGGGGATTGAACGAAAGCAGATCGACGACCCGAGGAAAATCTATGAAGACTATCCCACCTTATCCCCGCCGCTCACCAGGCGAACTCTGCCGCAAAACAATCCGCCCGCCATCCACCAACTCATACCGGCTATCGCGCCAAACAGCTTTCTTGCTGAGGTAACTTGCCGTCCAAACGCAGAAACCGAGCAAATCGCGAATGGGATAAAGCCACGGCGCCCGCCGCGCCACAGGATCGCGTACCACTCCCCAACCAATCGCCAGCGCCTCAATCAATCGATTCAGAATCGCCACGCTCAGAAACCACGCGCCAATCTCCCACCAACCCAGAGCTCCGGCCGCGGCAAGCCCCAAAATTCCATACGGCATCGCAAACACGAGCCCAGTGCCGAAGTGTCCTTTCGGTCTCGAATACCGCGTCCCTTTGGCCCAGCGCACCTGCCGCTCCCACATGCGCCGAAGCGTCATCGGCGGCACTACGTGATCGATCACGTGCCGCGAGAGCACCACGCGATAGCCGGCCTTCTCGATCAAATTGCCGATGACAAAATCATTCGAGAAATAATCGCCCAGCACGCGATATCCGCCGATCTTCTCCACCGAATCTTTCCGCGCTACGATCGTCGGCCCCAATCCAAATTTCATTCCTTCCAGCAGATTCGCCGTCATCACTCCCGCCGTCATCTCCACGGACATTCCAATGGCATCCAGCGCCGACCAAAATCCGCCTGCATTTTTCCCGCGATAGAGGCACGTCAACATTCCGGTCTTCGGATCGAGCAGCGGCGGCACCACTTCGCGCAAATAATTCGGCGCCACTTCGACGTCGCTGTCGCTGGTCACCAGAATCTCGTGCTCCGCGACTTCCGCCATCCGAGCGAATGAATACGACGGCGGATTCGGCCACGGCGGCCGCCCGGTCACCAGCACGCGGCTGCGAATCTTCGGGTAGCGCGCGCAGATCTCGCGAATCACTCCGAGCGCCGCGTCGTCTTCGTCATCGGCGGCAAACAAGATTTCGTAGTCGGGATACTCCTGGCGGAAAAAGCTCTCGATATTTTCCTTGAGTCGCGCTTCGAGCCCGTGCACCGGCTTCAGAAGAGAGACGGGTGGAAGCGACGTGAGCGAGGCGGCTTCAGCAGCCTGGCGTTCTGCATCGCGACGAAACTTGCCCGCGCCGATCAACGCGAGCACGAGAAAGACCGTCGAGGAAATCGTACCGACTACAGCGACGCCGAGAATCACATACGCGATGTAAGCCGGCAACACGCCCTCTCAGACTCCCTTGACTCGCGGCGTCGCGCCTTGCGCTTCTCGCTTCATCTGACTATTCGGCGCCGCATCCATTGCGACGATGCGCGCGAAATATTCCGCGGCGTGCGGCGGAAAATCCAAAATTCCGTCGTCCGCTCCCGCCCTGCGCAGCGCCTCAATCCTCCCAGCCGGCGCGTAGCCGACGCACTTCATCCCCGCTGCGTGCGCCGCTTCGACGCCCACAGGCGAATCCTCGACGACAACAGTGCTCCCCGGCGCCGCATGAATCAGTTCCGCAGCTCGAAGAAAAATCTCCGGCGCAGGCTTCGTCGCCCCGACATCGTCGCCGGTCACTACCGCGCCAAATCGCGCCGTAATGCCGAAGTGCTCGAGCGTCTCAAGCGTCCGCCGCCGCTGCGCGGAAGTTCCCACGGCCATGGCGACCCCGGCCGCTGCAAGCTCATCAAGCACTCGCACCAATCCAGGCTTCGGCGCAAGCGTATGCACCAGCGACGTATAAAGGTCGTCCTTGCGCCGGCCAAGCTCCTCGATCTTCGCCTCGGGCAACGCGCCCAGAAAATGCCGGAAAATCTCGCGACGCGGATGCCCCGCATAAAGAAAATCCAGATTCATTTTCTCGGGATCGAATCCTTGCTCGGCAAAAAGCGTCTTCCAGGCGGCTTCGTGAATGGGATGGCTGTCGGCGATCACGCCGTCGAGATCAAAAATGACGGCCTTCAGCATACTCGCCGGGAAAGAAGTAGCGCCGCACGGGTCAACGCATCACTCTCCGCTCGTCCGCATCATGCGCTCGCGGACCGCGGTGAAAATCGCGTGCGCCGCGCAAAGATGCGCGTCTTCCACGTGCTGCATATTATTCGACGGCACCACCAGGCACAGCTCGCACAGTTCCTTCACGCGTCCGCCGTCGAAGCCCGTCAGCACCATCGCCGTCGCTCCGGCCTCGCGCGCCGCCTCGATGCCCAGCACCACATTCTTCGAATTTCCGCTGCCGGAAATTGCAAACGCCAGATCGCCGCGCTGCACCAGCCCTCGAAGCTGCTCGGCGAAAATATTGTCGTAACCGAAATCGTTGGCCCACGCAGTCATCAGCGGCACATTGTCCGTCAGCGAAATCACCCGCAGCCGAGCCCGTTCTCCCGCAACCGTTCCCTTCCCCATATCGGTGGCCAAATGCGAAGCCAGCGCCGCGCTGCCGCCATTGCCAAAAATAAAAAGCGTCCTGCCCTGCTCGTAGCCGCGCCAGATTGCCTCAGTGAAGCGATCGATCATCGCGTGATCGAGACGCTCCAAAATCGCGCGCAATTCATCAATATAATCGCGCGACGCCAAAAGCCGCGCCGGAGCAGTCGAAATCGCCTTCCCGTCTTTCACCGAGTCTGCCTTTCGGTCAAGCCCCCGATTTTTCCAAGATATACCAGCTATGCGGCCAGAGCAATCCTGAACTCCCCGCATGGCACGCGAGTTCCTCAAGTGAAATCGCCACTGCCCTCAGTACGAGAAAGGATCGGGCCGTGCTGGCCGTCGCTGTAGATGATCTGCGAGCCTTCGCGGGTCATTTCGAACGGAAGCTCGCGAAGATCGCGCAGCGCCTTGCGCACGTCGGGTTGTCTATCCGAACGGGCGCAGATCAGGAGAAATCCTCCGCCGCCGGCTCCGAGAATTTTTCCGCCTTCGGCCCCAGCCTCGCGCGCGAGTTGATAATTCGATTCGATCGCCTTATTGGTGATGCCCTGCGCGAGGCTCGACTTCAGCAGCCAGCCTTGATGCAAAATCTCGCCGAACGAATCGACGTTACCGCTCTCCAGAACGCGGCAGAGTTCTTCGGCGAGTTCGGCCATCTTCGTCACGCGCGCAAACTTATCCGCGTCGGACATATTGCGCGATTGCTCGGCAAGAATGGTGCTCGCCGCTCGTTCCTGGCCAACATAAAAAAGCATCAAGCGCTTCTCGAGCGCAGCGCGCGCCGTCTCCGAGCAAGCGATCGGCCGCACCTCGACGCTCTCGTCGGGATGAAAGCGAATAAGATTCAATCCCCCAAACGCGGACGCATATTGATCCTGCTTGCCGATCGGCTCTTTCACGCGGTCAATTTCGATTTCGCAAGCAGAGGCAGCCAACTCGGTGGGCGTCGGCTTTTTACCAGCGAGCGCTTCGAGCGCGTGCAACAGCCCCACCGTAAAAGCGCTGCTCGAGCCCATGCCCGTCCCGGCAGGCACGTCCGCAAAGCTGGCGATTTCCATTCCGCTTCCGAGGCCCACCACGCGCAAACATTCGCGCACCAGCGGATGCTCGATATCGGAAACTTTCGACACGTCTTCCGTCCGCGAATACTTGATGCGAATTTTGTCGTGGAAATAAGGATGAATGGCGATGTACATGGCCTTGTCGATCGTAGTGCTGACCACCGCCCCCGCGCGGCGTCGATAGAATTCCGGCAGATCGCTGCCGCCGCCCGCGAAGCTGATGCGAAATGGAGTTTTCGAGAGAATCATCCGAGCCTCGCTGCCAGCGCTTCGAGTCCCGCCGGGCTGCCCATATCGTAAAACGGCTCTTTCGTCACCCACGCCTTCATTTGCCCTCTCTCAATCAGCCGCGGAAAGATTTCCTCTTCGAGCGAGCAGGAACGAGCGGCAGGGATTTCGTCGAGCACCTCGCGGCGCAGCGCAATCACGCCCGCATCCACATGCGTCAATCCGCGCGAGTCGCGCTTGCGATAAGCAGCAACGCTGCGATCCGCCGACAATGCGAGATTGCTCGGCACGCGCGCGTCCGAATTCTCGTAGGCCACAATCATCGCCATCGCCTCGCTGGCTCGGAACGCCTCGCCCAGCGCCGCGTAGTCGATAGCCAGATAAGTGTCGCCATTGAGAAGCAAAAATTCTTCATCGAGTAGCGCTTCGGCGTTCTTGAGCGCGCCGCCAGTTCCGAGCGGCGCAGACTCGTGCGAGTACGTTAGATGCAACCCAAGCGCAGCGCCATCGCCAAAATGCTTTTCGATTTGCTCGCCAAGATACGCGACCAGCAGCACCACGCGCCGGATTCCGAACGAGCGCAGGAGTTCGAGCTGATGATAGAGGAATGGCTTGCCGCGCACCGGCAGCATCGGTTTGGGAATGGATTCAGTCAATGGCCGCATGCGCGTGCCAAGACCTCCAGCGAGAATTGCAGCCTGGAAATCAAGGTCGGTAGTCATCATTTCGCAGTCGGAGATGATAGTCGGAAAGCCGATGGTTTTGTAGGGGAGGGTCTTCAGCCCTCCCGGTTTTCGGCCTCTGTGCGCACATACGGGGATTTGTCAGCGCACGTTTCCACTCGTGCCGCAAATGCCGCAAAACCAATGCGGTGTTACAGATCACGGGAAATAGCCCAACCGCTGTCATCCCGAATCCCATTTAGGGGTGAGGGATCTGTTTTTGTTTTCTCTCTTGCCTTCGTAGAGGCGCCGCTTGCCGCGCCCTCCGGCGACCTCACCGCAGAATCAAAGCGTCGCGCTACGGCGGACTCCGCTCCGTGACAACATTTTCGACTTTTCCGCAGCCTCTCTAGCCGCTGAGGATCAGTCTCTACGTCGCTCGCGCACTTCCTGACGACCCTCCCCTACAACTGCCGCCCGAATTCACTGGCGATTCCGGTAGAATAGCGCCCGCGAGGACGATAGCTCCATGCTGGTTCTTTTGCATCGCGACTATGATGATTTGAGCGTGGCCGCCGCGCGCATTATTGCTACCGCAGTGCGCCGCAAACCTTCGCTCGTTCTCGGGCTGGCTTCCGGCGGCACCACTTCCGGCATGTATCGCGAATTGGCGCGCATGCACCGCGAAGAAGCGCTCGATTTCTCGAAAACAGCGACATTCAATCTCGATGAGTACATCGGCCTCGCCCCCGAGCACCCGCGTAGCTTTCACTACTTCATGGAGGACAATTTTTTTTCGCACGTAAATATTCCGCGCTCCAAAATTCACATTCCGGACGGCACCGTGCGCGCGGGCTACGAAGAATATTGCCAAAGCTACGAAGACGCCATTCGCCAGGCCGGCGGAATCGATCTGCAGATTCTGGGAATCGGCCGCGACGGCCACATCGGCTTCAACGAGCCGGCCTCCAGCCTGGGATCGCGCACGCGCCCAAAGACGCTGAGCCGCACCACGCTCGAAGACAATTGCCGCAACTTCGCGCCCGGCGAAGAAATGCCCACTTGCGCGATCACCATGGGCATCGGCACGATTCTCGAGGCGCGCCGCATCATCCTGCTCGCGTCCGGCAGCGCCAAAGCCAAAGCCGTAGCGCTGGCCATCGAAGGACCAATCACCGCGTCGGTAAGCGCCTCGGCGCTGCAGCTTCATCCCGATGTAACCTTCCTCGTAGATGAGGATGCAGCTACGGAGCTGGCTCAAACCGATTACTACCGCCGAGTAATGGAAATGACCGCGAAGCTGACGCCCGAACGGCTCTGGTAGCCCCCGCCCCCGAGCAGCGAACGAGAAATTTTGACTTTCATCCCACCAAATTCCGATGCCTCTCAGGGCTAGACAGAATGTGTGCGAGAACAAAGCCCTCTCCATCTGTCTACGCAGTTCCGCACCTCGTAACTTGTTTTCCGCCGAAATCTTGTGCTAGCTTGCCGTGGGAAAATGCTAATGATCGCGCCCACCGCTCAAAGAAAACCACCCTCGGCAAGCAGGCGGTTCACCAGCTTTCTGGTTGATACACGGCAACGAGCACAAATCGCCGTAACTCACTGAAAATAAAGCACGGAGTTCATTTCTGGTCGATACAAAATGGCACCCCCTCGGAAGCCTCCGGAGCGTGTTTGACGGCTTCGAGAGCGTCGCAAAGCCCACGAAATTCGTTAGACATCAATATCAGAGGCGCAGCGCCGAAAACCCAAAAGTCTCCATCAGATCGCCCATTCTCAATTGGTGAGCCCCCTGAAATCGCAGGGCCTCTTTCCGCAAACTGTAATGCCGAGTTGATTCCGCGGAATAAGCGACACGGCACAACGCGGCGAATCGGGACTTAGACTAAGTCCGTGATATAAACTCTTCGGTCCGATTCAATGAATCCGCGATTTCACAAACTATGACACGTGCGGTCATTCAAGTCGCCGGAGTCCGCAAGACCTATGGCTCAACGATAGCGGTCGACGACGTATCCTTCGAAGTCAACGACGGCGAGATTTTCGGTTTGATCGGGCCCAACGGCGCCGGAAAAACCACTTCGATGGAATGTATCGAGGGCCTGCGCACGCCCGACCGGGGAAAAATATCGGTTCTAGGTCTCGATCCCTTCCGAGATGTTTATAAATTGCAGGACCGCATCGGCGTGCAGCTTCAGCAGGCGCAATTGCAGAAGCGCATCAAAGTGTGGGAGGCGGTCGACCTTTGGGCCTCGCTTTACAAGAAGAAGACGATTGACGGCGAGCGCCTGCTCGAGCAGCTCAGCCTTGCCGACAAGCGCAACGCATGGTTCATGACGCTTTCGGGCGGCCAAAAGCAGCGGCTCTTCATCGCCCTCGCGCTCATCAACGATCCCGAGGTGGTGTTCCTCGACGAGCTGACTACGGGCCTCGACCCGCAGGCGCGCCGCGCCATCTGGGAGCTGGTGCGCGGAATCCGCGAGCGCGGCAAGACCGTTTTCTTGACCACTCATCTCATGGAGGAAGCGGAGCGGCTGTGCGACCGCGTGGCCATCATCGAGCACGGGCGCATCATCGATATCGACACGCCGGCGGGCCTCGTCAACCGGCACTGTCCCGAGCGAACTGTCGTCCTCGCCACAACCGAGCCAACCGCTGAAGAGCGCCTTCGCACCATCCCGCGGGTTGACACGGTGACTTGCAAAGATTCGCAATTCACAATTCGCGGCCGGGGGGATGAGCTTGTGACCGATGTGATTCATTGTCTCTCCGTGAACCGCATCCGGGTCACGGACTTTCGCACCATCCTCCCGAGTCTCGAGGATGTCTTCCTCAAACTGACGGGACACTCGATTCGCGACTAGGATTTCTAATGATGCTACGTGGACTCGCAAAACTTACTTGGATCGAGCTCAAGATCTTCATGCGCGAGCCGCTCGGGGCCATCGGGACAATCGTCTTCCCCGTTTTGATATTCGTCGTACTGGGGCGAATAGCCGGCCGCAGCCTTAGCCCGTCGTCACTCAATGCCAGCGGTTTTATCCACGCGGGCCTGCCGATTTTCGCCTCGCTCCTGATCGTCATCAGCGCTGTGCTCTCGCTGGTCACCATCATCTCAATTTACCGCGAGGGCGGCATCCTCAAACGGCTCCGCGCTACCCCGCTCCGGCCGCAGACGATTCTTACGGCCCACGTGATCGTCAAGCTGCTTCTCACCGCGGCGACTCTGGCGTTGATGGTGCTGGCGGGCAAGCGCTATTACCCGGTCGGCGTCCATGCTCCCTTGTTCAGCTTTACGATCGCGCTGCTGATCAGCACTTGGAGCATCTTGTCGATCGGCTTCGTCATCGCCAGCATTGTTCCCACGGCTCGCTTTGCGCAGCCGATCGGCGCGGTCATCCTGTACCCGATGATCGGGTTCTCGGGACTCTTCGTGCCCATTCAAACGCTGCCGCCAGTGCTCCATGCGGTGGCGCGGGTGGTGCCGCTAACTTACGCAGTGTCACTGCTCGAGGGCATCTGGAACGGCGACGCGTGGTTCGCGCACCTGGGCGATGTAGCGGCACTTGTCTTCGTGTTTATCGTTTGCACGGCGCTCTCGGCAAAAATCTTTCGCTGGGAGTAACACAAGCGCGGTGCTCGCTAACTACTGCTGCCAGCCTCCGCCGAGCGCCCTGTAGAGCTGCACAAGACTCTGGTACTCGGTGCCGCGCGCCTCTGCGAGTGTGAGTTCAGCGGAAAAAAGCGAGCGTTGGCCGTCCAGGACTTCAAGATACGTGGTGGTGCCTCCCTTGTAGCGCATGTCGGAGAGGCGCACCGACTCCTGCAAATCCGCGACAGAATTCTCCTGGCGAAGGCGGACCTGATGGAATTTCTGATAGCCGATCAGAGCATCGGATACGTCCCCGAAGGCGCGCTGAATCGATTGCTGATAAGCGAGCAGCGCCTGTTGATGCTGCGACTCCGCCAGCCGCAGATTTCCGCGGAGGGCTCCGCCCGTGAAAATGGGTTGGCTCACTTGCGCGCCGTAGGACCAGATACCGATTTGCGAGCTCATCAGGCTGGAGAACGCGCTGCTGCGTCCGAAGGCGCCGCCGCCGGAACCGGTGAGCGAGATTTGCGGAAAGAATTGCGCCTTGGCGACTCCGATTTCGGCGTTCGCGGCGACCAGAGTTTGCTCGGCCTCGCGAATGTCGGGCCGGCGCTCGAGTAGAGTGGAAGGCAGGCCCGGCGGCACTTCGGGAGGGAGCTGCTGCTCGACGAGCGGCCGTCCGCGCGGCACGGCCTGCGGATAGTTGCCAAGGAGAATGCTGATGGCATTTTCTTCCTGCGCGATCTGCCTCTCTAAATCGGGGATTTGAGCGTTCGCAGTATCGAGGACTTCCTGAGCCTGCAAGACCTCAAGCTTCGTAGCCACGCCGTGCTCGACGCGAAAATTAGTGAGCTTCACCGAGTCCTGCTGCGTGTTGACGGTATCACGGGTGATTTGGAGTTGAAGGTCGAGTTGCAGGAGCGCGAAATAGTCACTCGCGACGTCGCTTACGAGCGTTAAGATCACCGTCTGCCGCGCATCCTCGGTGGCCAGCAGTTCGGCGCGTGCTGCTTCGTTTGCGCGACGTAGCTTGCCGAAAAAGTCCAACTGGAACGCCGCATCGGCATTGAGAGTTAAGAAGTTGAATCTGGTTTGGAAGTTAGATTCTTTTCCACCGGAGAAGTTGCCGTTCCCTTGGACCTGCGGGAACAGACTGGAACGCGTTACGGCAAGCTGCGCGCGCGCTGCATTGATGCGCTCGGTCGCAATTTGCAAATCGTAGTTCTGCTTCAGAGCCGTGCGGATGAGTTCTTGCAATTGCGGATCCTGGAAGACCTGCCACCAGGGAAGATCCGCATAAGACGCTGCTTGAGCCTGGGCCTGCGGGCTTTCGCTCAGATCACGATAGGCCGTCGGGGTCTGAACGTCGGGCGGATGGTAGTTCGGACCGGCCGCGCACCCAGCGACCAAACTTGAAATCATGATGGCGGCTATGAGTGGCGCAAGTTTCTTCATAGATTTCTCCGCTGTGCTCTCTGCGGCCCGTTCCCGATGCAAAGCATCTCAGTCTCCGGGTGCCGGAGCAGGCGTTGCGGGCAACGCTCCCGGAGCGGGCTCCTTCCCCGCGCCGGACCATTTCTCGACGAGATAGAAGATGGCAGGCACGAAGAAGATTCCAATCAGGCTGGCGGCCAACATCCCGCCGATAACCGTCGTGCCCATGATTTGGCGAGCAACCGACCCGGCGCCGCTCGCCGTCCACAACGGCACGCAACCCAGAATGAAAGCAAAAGAGGTCATCAAAATCGGACGCAGACGAAGCCGGGCTCCTTCGAGCGCGGCATCCGCGAGAGGCTGCCCCCCTTCAAAGCGGTCCTTGGCGAACTCGACGATTAAGATGGCGTTCTTGGCCGCTAGCCCGATGAGCATCACCAGCCCGATTTGCGAGTAGATATCAGTCTCGATCTGGTCCAGGTAGGGCGGATAAAAAATACCGATTACAAAGCGCCGCAACAAAAGAATCCCGAAGGCGCCGAAGATCGCCACGGGCGTGCTCAGCAGCACGCTGAACGGCAGCGTCCAGCTTTCGTAGAGCGCCGCCAGAATTAGAAAGACGAATAGCAGCGAGAGCCCGAAGATCACCGATGGAGGCACTCCCTGCCGCGCTTTCTGTTCCTGATACGAGATGCCCGAGTAGTCGAAGCCCATCTCGCGCGGCATGGTCCGCTTGAAGACGTCTTCAAGGGCCGCGGTGGCCTGGTCCGCGCTGTAGCCGGGGGCGGCGCTGCCGTTGATTTGCGCCGAGCGGTATTCGTTGAAGCGCAAGGTGAATTCCGGGCCGAGGCGCGGCTCGACCGTGGCGAGGGTGGAGAGAGGCACGTTCTCACCCTTATTGTTGCGCACGTAGAACTGCCCGACGTTCTCGGCCTTGGTGCGGTCTTCGCCCTCCGCTTCGATATAGACCTGCCATTGGCGGCCGAAGCGATTGAAGTAATTGATGAAATATCCGCCCATGAAGGCCTGAATCGTGCGGTACACATCGCTGAGGGCGACGCCTTGCTTCAGCACTTTGTCGCGATCCACGTGGACGAACTCTTGCGGTACGCTAGACAAAAAAGTGGTGCTGATGCTGGCGATTTCCGGCCGCTTGCGGGCCGCATCCAGAAAAATGCCCAGGTTTTTGGCCAGGAATTGAATATCGCCACCGGAACGGTCTTCGAGGATCATCGTGAATCCACCTGCAGTGCCGACACCGGGAATGGCGGGCGGGGAAAAACCGAAGGCGATCGCTGCGGGCAACTTGCTGAGCTTTTGGTTCAGTTGCGCCTTGAAAGTTTGGAATTGCTCGGCTCTGGTCTTGCGCTCATCCCATGGCTTGAGGGTCACGAAAAAGGTGGCGTTATAGCTGGTGCGGACAAAACTGAGCAAACTAAAGCCGACGAAGTCGGTAACATGCTGCACCCCCGGTGTATTCATGAGGATTTTCTCGACGTCGCCGGTGACAGCCGTGGTGCGTTCCAGTGAGGCGCCGCTCGGAAGTTGCACGTTGACGTAGGCGTAGCCTTGATCCTCGTCGGGCAAGAAGCTCGAGGGGATGCGGCTGGCAAAAAATGCGCCGGCCGCGCAAAAGACCCCCAAAAATACAATCACCACGACGGTCTTTCGGACCAGCACGGCGCTCCAGCGCACATAGCTGTCCGTGCCTCGCTCGAAGACGCGGTTAAACCAATCAAAAAATCTCTGCAAGAGTCCGCGGCTCGGTTCCTTGGGGCGCAGCAGAAGCGCGGCGAGCGCCGGGCTGAGAGTGAGCGCATTGAACGCGGAAAGCAGAACGGAAATCGCGATGGTCACGGCGAATTGCTGGTAGAGCTTTCCGGTGATTCCGGGAATGAAGGCTGTGGGCACAAAAACGGCGGAGAGAACCAGAGCGATTCCCACCACCGGGCCGGAAAGTTCTTCCATGGCTTTGAACGCCGCGGCTTTCGGCGTCATGCCCTCTTCGATATGGCGCTCCACTCCCTCGACCACTACGATGGCGTCGTCCACCACAAGGCCGATGGCCAGCACCAGACCGAAGAGAGAAAGCGTATTAATGGAAAAGCCGAAGACGGGGAAGAGTATGAACGTGCCCACGAGCGAGACGGGCACGGCAAGGAGCGGGATCAGTGTGGCGCGCCAGCTCTGCAAGAAGAGATAAACGACGAGGATTACGAGCACCAGGGCGATCACCAACGTTACGACGATTTCCTTGATGCCCTGCGTGACCGCGCGCGTGGTATCCAGCGCGATGTCGAACTCCAGGTCTTCCGGGAAGCGCTGCTTGAGTTGCGTCATGAGCTTGGTGACGCCCGCGGCGGCTTCCACCGCGTTCGAGCCCGGAAGTTGATAAGTGGCAATGACGGCGCTGGGCTTGCCGTTGTAGCGTCCCGCGACGCTATAGTCCTGCGCGCCCAACTCGATGCGCGCGACGTCGCGCACGCGCACGATCCCGCCATCGGGAGTTTCGCGCACCACGATCTGCCCGAATTCTTCCGGGGAAGTGAGGCGGCCCTGGGCGAGAACCGAATAGGTAAATTCCTGGCCCTTGGGAGCGGGTTCGCCTCCCGCCTTGCCGGCCGGGTTCACGGTGTTCTGGGCTTGAACCGCGCTGACGATTTCCGGAACGGTGATTCCCAGCTTCGCCAAGCGATCCGGTTGCACCCACAGGCGCATGGCGTACTGGCCGGCGCCGAATACTTGCACATTGCCGATGCCTTGCGAACGCAGGATGGGATCGGCGAGATTGATGTACGCGTAGTTCGCCAAGAATTTAGCGTCGTAGGTTCCATGCGGCGAGTACACCGCGATCAGCATGAGTGGCGCGGTTACCGACTTGCGGACGGTCACTCCATAGTTGGTGACGTCAATGGGAAGCTGGGAGGCAGCCAGAGTTTCACGGCTTTGCGCCAGGATGTAATCCGTGTTGGGATCGGTTTTGGGGTCAAAGTTCACGATCAGACTGGTGTTGGAGTTGGCGGTGGCGTTCAGCGAATACATGTAGTTCATGTTGTCCACGCCATTCATTTGCTGCTCGATGGGCGTGGCCACTGCTTGCTCCAGAGTCTGGGCGTCCGCGCCGATGTAAGTGGCCAGAATTTGAATCTCGGGTGGAGCGATGCTGGGAAACTGCGCGATGGGCAAACTCAAGATGGTGATGGAGCCAACAATCACCAACACAATGGAGATCACCATCGCGACGATGGGGCGATTGATAAAAAACTTTGACATGGGTTTACCTTCCTTGCGGTTCCATGGCAAATGGCTTGGGGTTTACCTGTATGCCCGTGCGGACCTTTTGAACACCCTCGGCGACCACGCGCTCGCCGGGCTTCAGTCCGTCCGCGATAATCCACTCGTTGCCGACACGATCGCCGACGGTGACCGTGCGGACGTTCACTTTGTTCTCGCCATCCACCACCGCGACTTGATAGCCGCCCTGCAGCTCGGAGACGGCGCGCTGCGGGACAAGTAGCGCGCCTTCCTGCGTACGGACGACTGCGCGCACCTTGCCGTAGCCTCCGGGGCGCAGAATATTTCCAGGATTGGGAAACAGGCCGGCGATGCGAATCGCTCCTGTGCTCTCATTTACTTGGCGGTCGGCAAAATAGAATGTGCCTTCATTCGCAAAGGTGGAGCCGTCGGCCAGAATCAGTTGGAGGCGCAGATTCTTGTCGGCGGCTTCGCGGGTGGTCTCCGTGGGGAAGCGCTTTCTCCAGCCGAGATATTGGGGCTCGCTGACCGTGAAATAAACTTTGATGGGATCAACGGTGGACACGGAAGTGACCGGCCCGCTGGCTGGATTCACGAGGGCGCCGACTTGAAGTTGGGCTTGGCCGGCGATGCCATCGATGGGCGCGACGAGCCGCGTAAAATCAAGATTAATTTTGGTCGTTTCAACGGCAGCCTCGGCCGTCTTGATTTGAGCCTCGGCCGTAGCTACGGTTGCTTTCGCCGCTAGATTATTCTGAATGGCGTTGTCGAGATCCTGCTGGCTGGCGGCCTGTTCTCGCGCAAGCGGAGTGTAACGGTTGACATCAAGCTCGGTTCGGTGTTGCACCGCTTCGGCGTTAGCCAGCTGGGCAGTGGCTTGAGCGAGTTGTCCCTGCGCTTGATCGAGCGCGGCTCGAAAGGGGCGCGGATCGATCTCAAAGAGTAGCTGCCCTTTGTTGACGAATGCGCCTTCCTGGTAGCCCTGCCGCACGAGATAGCCGCTGACCTGCGCTCGAACGTCGGCATTTGTAAATCCGTCGAGAGTGCCGATCCACTCGCCATAAATCGGAACATCCTTCTGCTCAACCTGCACGACCTCGACGTCCGGCGAGGCGCCCGGCTGTGCTCCAGATACGCGCTTCGGGCGTATCGCGCCGATAATCAAGCCGATGACTACTACGCAAAACGCTCCGCCGATCCAAAATTTATATTTCCAAAGCGTGTTCATTGTCTCCCCCCGGCAGGGTGCCTTTGCGCTGGAATGGCTAGGTTTGGTTTCCGCCCGCGAATCATACGATCCTCCCAGGCGTCAGAAGTGAGGAAGCAACTGGGGCTGAGAACGACCAGTTGCCCTGTGCCTTGTGCTTGTATCACATTCGTGCACTTTCCTGCATGAACGCCGCGAGCAAAGTACTCGCCACGGGAATCGCCGTAGCCTCTGGTCTGGCTTGATTCGGACTCGCTATAGCCGCCTTCGCGCCTTCCGCCACGAACCATCGAATGGGTATCGAACCGTTGCCCCTGTGTCTAGGCGTAATCATGGCCACTCTTCTTTTATCCCGATTCGATGCAGGAATGGACGTTTGGTCGCATTGACTTGACCGGGGACTTTTGCGGCGGGAACGTAGGACAGAATTCACCGTAGAAGTGACAACCAATCTGGTAATCGTGGGCAGGTCTTTGAGACTTATCGCGGCTACTGCTAGTTTGGCTGTAGACTCTCGCACTCGTTCGGGTACAAAGACTCGGTCCGGTAACGGTGAGGTCACCCTGCCGGACGCTCACGAGTGTCACATGATCATGTCGTGTCGAGATGTGCGTTTTTGGATGTTACACTTTTGACTTCTTCGGTTGAAGGGTCTCGGGGGCATAACCTTCTCAATCCAAAGGAATAGCTTGGAATTCTTCGCCCGAGAGTACCTGTTACAGTAACTAGTTTTTGTTTCGCTTTTTGTTCGCCACAAATCCGCCATCGTGGGACACTCGCTGATTGCTCGAGCTTGAACCAGTTTAGCCTGATTATTTCCTCTGACAACATCGACCTGTAGTTCGTCCTAGAGTATTCGCTGATACTCGAGCCGGGCACTGCCGTCGCAGAACGAGGCGGTTTGGATGCCGCCCATTGCTCCGTCGGCCTGTGCCCGGACGATGTGTGCCCAGTTTGACCGGGTGACGAGATTACTGGCGAGCGGGATCGGATGATGAACCCGCTTCTTGCTGAATGCGCTCCGGCTTATTCATCGTCATTGGGTCCTCGGCGTATACCACCTTGATCGTCACTTCCTTCCTTGCAGGCATCGCCGTTGGAGATTCGGTCCACGCGATTTCGAACACGTTCTTCGCGGCTTGGACATTGCCAGCGAGTGCTTTTCTGACCTGCGCCTGCACCACGCCAGGCCAATTCGATCTCGCGATGAGAACACCTGGAAGCCGATTGCGCGTCGAAAGATTTTCCGCTCGTTGCAACACGGCGGGATCGTGTTGCCACCGGTGGAGGGTCATTCTTGAAACCTTATAATACTCCGCGAGAGCCGTGATGGATTTGAAGTTCCGCATCGGTGCCGGAGTTGAGAGGAACTGCGCGAGTGCTTCCCGAGCCTCGGAATCGAGTGGTTCGCCTGCGTGATTTGCTTCACTTCTTTCGCGGCCCGCCTGTTGCGCCATCTGTTGCCTCCTCAAATTGACCGGAGGTCGCCAAGGAATTGATTTTTTGGAATCAACCTGGTCGACCGTTGGCAAGTCGCCGCTGCGCTTGCTGTTGGATTCATTCATAGATATGTCGTGTGCTAATTGTTTTTCGTTTGCCACTTTTTTCTCCTGTGAATTTCGTCGCAATGTTTCATCCGACCGGAGATGAACCACGGATCATTGTGCGCATATTTTCCTAAGCGTACACGCGACATTTGGGTCCAAAAAAACCCTGCAACTAACAGCGAGGCTTAATCCTTAGGAATCTTGCCATTATGGCGGGGGTAGTGCGGTCTTGGACCTACGCGGATTGTCAATACGAGATTGCTTTTGGACAATTCATAATTAGGGACCTCTGGCAACGTGATGCCCTTTTTGCCGTGTAACTCCGCGAGTTGCTCCCGGATCCAGCGGTTTTCCTGCATGTCCTCTTCGCTCCGAACCGAACGTTCGAAGCGAAGTGTAGTTTCACTGCTTTGGGGTCGATAGGTCGCCAGGATACGCCGCGCTTCAGAGTCGGAAATGGAAATCTCCGAATCGTAGCTCCTGACGAAATCAACAGCTTGTGTGACGGCAACGCTGTGTTTCTCGCCGCTTACGCGGGCCTCATCGTAGGCAGAAATAACCATCGCCGCACGAGCGAACTGCCAGAGCTCAATCCTGTCCTGTTTCTTCCTCGGTCTTCCCGGCTTTCGGTTTTTCGTCTGCACAATCAATACTGTTACATAGCTTATACCGGACGCGCAAGGGTCTGTGTGTCACGGTCCGGGGCTGATCCAGATGAGCAGAATCTTTGCGAGAGAGATTTTTGGATTGGGCACGCTATCGCGACAACTGTCGCTGGGCCTCTTTGCTGCGCTGCATTTCGGCGCGGCGCGCTGCCTGACCCTCAAGTTGGCTTAAGGGCAGCTCTTCGGAAAGAAGGCGTCCGAATCAGCATGGTGTGACAGAACCATCCGTTTATCACTGCGCTTCGTCTTCGCTATCGCAGCCTGGGAACCGCCCGAGCCGGAACTACTCGGAGGACTCTTTCTTCTGGTGGGAGAGTAAACGCTGGAGGTATGCGGGCCCTTCTTCCTTGTACGAAACTGCGGCGCCCCTAAGCAGAATCTCGCACAGCTGCGCAAGACTTCTGCCCTCCTTTTTGGCAATTTGAATCAGTGCTCTCTTCAGTTCCGCGGAGACTCTGATTCCAATACTTTCGTCTTTTGTCATGATCGCTTGCGCATTTTACGGCAATCCTTCGACCTTCACAAATCCTACGCTTGACAAGCGCGTGTTCAATGATTATCATTGTTTATCAATGATATTCACGGAGGGTCTTTATGAAGAATAGGATTGTGGACACCAGTGAACTACGAAGTTTAGTGCGCAAGAACATTCGTCTGGCGAGGCGTTGGGCCGCGGGGCGCTTGGGAACAGCCGCTAAAGATCGACTGCGTGATCTGACGAAGACATTTGGATTCTCTCTTGGTCGGGGCGACTTCTATTACTTGGACGGGGGATGGTACATCACCCATGCGGGGCTCTTGCGCCTAGCCCAACGCAAGCGGTGTGTAGGCATTCGAGTCCAGCAGGTGCGTCAGTTTTGTGATCCGGTCATGGGCCGTTGGGTTTTCAGGGCTACGGTCTACACGTCTCCGCGATCGAAGGGATTTGTCGGGTTTGGCGACGCCGATCCCTCCAACGTCTCCCCACTAGTCCGCGGCGCCGAGATGCGCGTTGCGGAAACGCGCGCCGTCAATCGCGCTCTCCGCAAAGCCTATGGAATCGGCCTGTGCTCGGTCGAAGAGCTCGGAACCTTCTCTCGGCCCACGCCAACTTCATATCCCAGGCAAGCCGCGCCCGTTTCTAGTAATGGAAATGGTTCGACTCACAGCCAGCCCCGAATGCGGGACCAACTCTGCCTTCTGATCCGGCAATTCAGTCTCGACCCCACACTCGTGAAGGCCTACGCCGCCGACTTCTGCGGCACCGCAACTCTCAAGGAAGCCAGTCGAGATCTGGTCGAGTCCTTTATCTCTCACCTCGCGGCTTCTGCAAGAAACGACAAGGATGCTTTGATCTGCAAACTCAACTCCTATGCCCAATCTGCGGAGGTGCAGCCATGAAACGCCATATCCCGGGCCTTCACTCAGTGCGCCAAACCATTGATCGTCGTCTTGAGGGCTTCTTCCTGGTGCGTGTGGACGCCGCTTCCTACCGCTGGCATCCGCAGAAGCCATTCCTCATTCTCCGCTTTGTGGTCCTTGCACCCGAATCCTTCGCCACACATTCCTTCTCTGGGCGGTTGTACTGCAGCCGACGAGCGCTCTGGAAGCTCAATTGGTTTCTGCGCGACTTTGGCTATGACCCCGAACTGCTCGGACGAGATCAAGTGGATGAGAAAGCGCTCCTCAACCTTCGAGGAGTCGTACGAACCTCGCTGGCCACCTTCAACGGACGCTCCTACCAGAGCCTCGAAGCTTTTGCCCCTGCCGGTGAATGGGAAGAACTCTCGTGCGCCGCAATCCAGGGGAGGAATGACGATGATCTACAGCCACACACAGATTAGCCAGTTCGTTCGCTGTCCGCGCAGCTATCGCTACCGCTATCTCGATGGCTGGCAGGAAAAAGAAACACGCGCCGCCATGGTCTTCGGCCGTTCATTTGAGAAAGCTCTGGGGGCTTGCTTCACCGGAGAGGATCCCACCGCAGTGCTCTACAAAGAATGGGGTGCGTATCGAGATGCCCCGTTTGAATACAAGAAAGGGGATTCCTGGGACCGCCTAGTCCACCAAGGAGTCCATTTGCTCCAGAAGTTCGCTCAGTACGATCGGGTTCGGATTCCCCGGCCAAAGAACGATCTACAAGTGAAGCTGATCCGTTCGCTCCTCGCAAACAACGAATTCGTTGCCTACATTGACGCCCTCGGAGAACTCGATGGCATCCCTTGCGTGATCGACTGGAAGACCACCACCAGCCGTTATCCCGAAGAGCCCGAGGGATTGCTCGCCCTCGATCCTCAGTTGATTTGCTATTCCTGGATCAGCGGAATTCCTGAAGTCGCAGTGGTCGTGTTCGTGCGCAAGAACCAGCCTGAGATTCAATACCTCCGGGCCACGATTTCCGAAGAGCAACGACGGGAGTACGG
Source organism: uncultured Acidobacteriota bacterium (assembly GCA_963841235.1). Taxonomy (GTDB): domain Bacteria; phylum Acidobacteriota; class Terriglobia; order Acidiferrales; family UBA7541; genus Palsa-147. Next base: position 261,541 of record CAWJBU010000016.1, read on the forward strand.
TCGGCTGGTTGAAACCACAGTTGCTCAGATCGAAGCCGGCCAGTTTGTTTCCCACTCCGGCATCCGGTTCCCTCAAAACGGCTGCGTGAGTTGTCCTCATCTGGGGCTGTGTCTCAACAACCAGTCGTTGATCGACACGAATCTGATCCGCCGGCCAGGAGCCAGCGACCTTGATTGGCTTAACGACCTTGACGACTAATGGGAGACCCTTAGTGGCGCCGAAGCTCAACCGCCGAAGGGCTCTGTTTGTACTGGCCAAGATCGATGAAATCTTAGGCTGGGAGAAGGCCATTGATCGGGAGCGCGATACACGGTTTGTGGAGCTTGGCCGCTACTTGTGTGAAGTCCGCTCCGGCCAGTACTGGAGGCTCGACAATCTCAAATCCTTCGATGAATTCCTCGAGAAGCGCTTTCCGGGATCACGGCGTAAGGCCTACTACCTGATGACCATCCACGAGCAGCTGCCGCGGATCCCGAAACTACACCTGAAACAGGTGGGCTGGTCGAAGGCCACGGAGTTGGTGAAGGTGGCGCGGCGGGATGGACAGGACTTTGACTGTGCAACCTGGTTGCACCGGGCGCAGCAATTGCCCAAAGAAGAGTTCAAGCACGAGGTCGAAAAGCACCTCACGGGGAAAGAGACCGAGCCCTGGGAGATCCTGTACTTCAAGGTGTACAGGAGCCAGCTGCCGGTGATCGAGCAGGCACTCGAGACTGCCGCGTTGATGCTCGGGACGGACAAATCGCGCGGCTATTGCTTGGAGATGATTTGCGCGGACTTCCTGGCCGGAGCGAGTTTGGAAGCGGACCAGGAGAATGCACTGTTTTTGGCTCTCGCTCGGCTCATCGGGGCTCTTCCCGTGGCACAGAGACTACAAATGCTGGACATTGTTAGGAACAGTCTTGAACCGGCTCAAACGGAAACATCCGCGGCTACGGCTTGAACCCGAAGAGTATCGCCAACTCTCCCGCGCGGTGCTCGCACGCGATGGCTGGCACTGCCAAGACTGCGGCACAGGACAAAATCTTCAGGTCCACCATCTCCGCCCACGCGGCCGGTTGGGGGATGATGTCGAAGAGAATCTCATTACGCTGTGCGCGGGGTGTCACCCTCAGCGGTCACCCAAAACCGGCCAATGATGGTCACCTGAAAACCGGCCAACGATAGAGCGCGGGACATTGACTCCGACGAGAGGCCTTATAGGCTCCGTCGGCATGAGCAATGTCTTGAGCGAAGAAAAGAAACAACAAGTCATCGCACTGGGGAAGCTCGGATGGCCCTTGCGGCGGATCGAGCAAGCCACTGGTGTACGTCGTGAAACAGCAGGTGCTTACCTAAAGGCTGCCGGGATCGCGGTGCGACCACCGGGTAGCTGGGGACGGCGAGCGCCGGCAAAACCGGCCAACGAGGTGACCACCGACCCTGGAGCCGTGATTCCCACCCTGGACGTGTTGTTCACCGCAAAACCGGCCAATGAGGTGACCACCGACTTTGGCCAGCAGATCTCGCCTCCAGTTGGCAACCAGGATCGATCCGCCAGTGCCTGCGAGCCGTATCGCGAACGGATCGAGCAGGGCCTCGGTCGTGGCCGCAATGCCATGGCTATCTGGCAAGACCTAGTTTCCGATCACGGCTTTCCAGGCGGCTATGAAACGGTGAAGCGTTTTGTTCACAAGCTGCGCGGATCCGAGCGGCCTGACGCGGTGGGGATCATCCTCACCGCTTCAGGAGAAGAAGCCCAGGTCGATTACGGATCGGGTCCGATGGTGCGGGACTCGCAAAGCGGCAAGTACCGACGGACACGACTGTTCGTGATGACGCTGGGCTACAGTCGCAAATCCATACGTCTGTTGGTCTGGCGTTCGAGTTCCCATGTCTGGGCCGAACTGCATGAAAAAGCGTTTCGCAGGTTGGGTGGATGTCCTCGTTGGGTGGTTCTCGATAATCTGCGCGAAGGCGTCATCGCTCCTGACCTCTACGATCCCACTCTCAACCCACTGTTTCGGGATGTGCTCGCGCATTACGGTGTTGTGGCCATGCCTTGCCGAATCAAAGATCCCGATCGTAAAGGGAAAGTGGAATCGGGCGTTGGGCACGCACAGAAGACTCCGCTCAAAGGACTGCGCTTCGAGAGTCTGGAAGAAGCACAGGCTTATCTCGATCGCTGGGAACAACGTTGGGCAGATACGCGTATCCACGGCACGACGAAACGGCAGGTCGCGGTCATGTTCGCAGAGGAAAAACCGTCGTTGCTTCCTCTGCCGCTGGAACCCTTCCGCTACTACCAGTATGGAGAACGCGTCGTTCATCTGGACGGCTGCGTAGAAGTCGAAGCGGCCTACTACGGATTACCGCCCGGATGGATAGGGCGGCTGGTCAAAGTGCAATGGGATGCGCTGCACGTGCGCATCTTGCATCCCGGCACGAAGCAACTTCTCCGCGAGCATATCCGCCAAAAACGCGGCTGGTATCGCATCAAAACCGAGGACTACCCCAAGAGAATGCCGTGGAGCACCGCTCAGCTGTTGCGGCGAGCAGGCCGCGCCGGAACGCAGATCGGCGTGCTCTGTGACTCCCTCTATCACCACCAGGGGGAGCCCGGCATTCGCCGCATCCTGGGAGTCCTCTCCTTAGCCAAGAAATACGGTACGGCGGCTGTCGAAGATGCCTGCGGCGCAGCCCTGGAGATCGGTGTGCCGGAGTATCGCTTCGTGCGCCGTTACCTCGAGCGCCGCCCACAGCTAACTCTTCGGCAGGTCGATCCGCTGATCCGTGAGCTCACCGAGTATCGCGACTTCATCAATCTCAAGACCCAGGAGCAACCAGAATGAATCTGATCGAACTAAACCGTGCCTTACGACAACTGCGCCTTGGCGGCATCGCTGCCGTGCTGGAAACGCGTCTGCACCAAGCCCAGGCGGAGCCGATGGCCCCCATCGACTTCCTGTCCTGTCTGGTATCGGACGAACTTACTCGTCGTAGCGAACGACTGCTAGAACGACGAAGAAAACAAGCGCAGTTTCGCGATCCGCAGAAAACACTCGATAACTTCGACTTCCACTTTAATCCCAAGATGAATCGAAGCCTGGTCTTCGATCTGGCTACAGCCGCTTTCATCGCGCGGCACGAAGACGCTCTGTTTCTAGGTCCACCCGGTACCGGCAAGAGTCATCTCGCCCAAGCCATCGGACATGCGGTCATCGGGCAGGGCTATCAAGTGATCTACCGCGAGACCCATACCCTGCTTGAGGAAATCGCCGAAGCTTCCGTCGATGGGACTCGCAAGGAGCACATGGAACTACTCGCCACTGTGCCGCTACTCATCATCGATGATCTGGGGATGCGAAAACTAGGACCCACAGCGGGAGAAGAACTCCTAGAGATCGTGATGCGCCGTCATGAACGAGCCAGCACGCTGCTCACTTCCAACCGCCCTGTGGAGGACTGGGGCAAGCTACTCGGCGACAGCGCCGGCGTCACCGCCATGCTTGACCGCCTGCTCCATCACGGTCACATCCTGAAATGCGGGCCACGGAGCTGGCGCACAAAAATGGACTTGCCTGAGAAGGAGAAACTGGGCTAAATGCAGCAAGTCCCGGCTCCTTTCGTTGGCCGGTTTTGACCTGACCACCGTTGGCCGCTTTTCAACTGACCACTGAGGGTGTCACAAAGCCAGACATCGTTATCGCTAAACACAACAGAGCGAATCGGAGCGCGACGGAACGGGCGAAAATCGACATTCGATCTCGAATGCATGAGGAATGTCGCAGGGAACTCACGGCAGTTTGAATAGAGCAGCGGTTTCCTAAACCGCGTGTCGGGAGTTCGACTCTCCGCAGGCCCACCAGCGTTTCAATAACTTAGGGATGCTGGAGATCATCGCCTTTTTTCACTGTGGGGACGCCGACTTCTTCTCGTGCGTCGCAAACACCTACTCCACATTGAACCGCTGTAGTTCTCGAACGGCCCTTTGTTTGTGCTCGGGCGTCGGCAACGCCCACGTAGCTTCAGCCTGAAGATCGAACTCTTCCGGACGCGGAAGGACCGATCCGAACCGGCGTCGCGTCGGCATTTCTGCGATTTATAGGGATTTTTGCTAGTTTGGCTGGGAGGCCTGGATTGGACTCCACGACTCGCAGAAAGCCCAAGAAAAGCCGCTAAATCCTACTGTTTGTTGCCACTTCCCTCAGAGCCTTGCTGTAACGCTGAGTCAATCCTAGATCATCTCGGACAGCAAAATCCAGGCCGATTTGGCAACAGTGGATACAGTGAATCGGTCGCGATTGCCTCAGGCCGCCCGTCGTCGGACTGGCATCTTGAGGTGGTCGCAGAGCTTGGATTTGAACCAACGATCTCCTGTGGTCACACCAAGTGATACTCTGAAGTTCCGCGCTGAGGGCGGAGAGGGGATCGAAGCTCAATGGCAATCTCCAAAAAGGATCGAAATGACTACGAGGAAAGCCGTAAGGACCGCGGGAAGGCCCTCTTCGTGCCGGCGTTCAACGACATAATTGTGAACTATCCTGATACCTCTATGTATTACCGAGACAGAAGCGGCAGGCAGCTCGATGACGACAAAAAGCAGGACAAGAAATAGAGCCCGTAACTAGTCTTTACTTGCTGGCCAAGGGCCGCCCTCTGGGTGCTCTCCGGATGCCAAACGCAGGGATCTAGCGGTAACAACCCGGTGCCTTGAAATTTCCGTAAAAAGAAGGTATGTTGTCGCTGTCCCCGGAATCTGCAAAGGCCTCTTACTAAACGTAAACTAACGAATCGTATTAAGTTCACTATGGCGTCGGATCCGATTAGCAGTCTTAGCGAAACCCGATTTGAGCGAGGTGAAGTATGTCTTCCGGAGCGACTAGCGCAGTGCCTGCGAGCGCTGCTGGCAAGGACATTTTTGTCGAAGCGATAAAGCTAAGCCTAAAAAAAGGCAGTGGAATACCCGCGATACCACTTCTGCAAAAAGCTTTAGCCTCAGGCCTAGCACCGGGTGATGAAGTCTTCGCGCGCCACGCCCTCGGCGAGGGCTATCGCGAGATATTCAGCAATTCTGGTCTGCCTTGGCGGAAGATCGTCGAGACGAATGAATTCCATCAGTGCATGGCAGAGATAGAAAAGGCATTCGAACTGGACCGTGTCGGTTCGCTTGTTTTTTTTTCGCAACCGCTCAATATTGGACGTCTTGAACATCTTGACCTCATGTATACGCTGGCGGCTGATGCCAAGAAGGAGCAGGATGGAACTGACGCGGCCATTGGCTATCTTGCTGGGAAACTCAGAGCTGTTGAATACCTCGCCAGACCACCACTATTGCACAGCCTTTTGAAGCTAGCGGAGTTATACCGGGAAACTGGTGCGATTGATGAGGCTGCCAGGTGCCTGCGCAAAGTCGTCACCACAGAGCCTTTGTACCCAGCTGATCAAGAACGCAACGAGGAATTGCGCGGAAAGGCGCGAAAGATGCTAAGCGATGTTCAGGTACAGCCCAAGAATCCTCCGAGAGCGCCCAGTGCAGAGCGTACGGGATACTGTACACACTGCGGAAAACCGGTGCCGTCTGGAGCACGTTTCTGTACTGCCTGTGGCGGTGCCCTTGGTGTGTCGCAGCCCCAGAAGGATAGCGATTCTCAAAGCAGTGCCGCTGGAACTTCCGATATTGAGAGCTTAGAACGTTCGGCTCAGGAGCATCCAAACGACGAAAGTTATCAGAAGCTGCTAGCTGTTGCACTTCATGACGAATCGCTGGCCAATTGCGAACGTGATCCAAAGGACGGCAGCCTCTTGTTTTCGTCTATTCAGCAAATCAGCAAGGCTAAGGAACAACTAACAAGGGCACTGGCTCTGAAGTTCAACGACACCCAGTTGCGATCCAACCTAGAGGCAGCACTTAAAGACGTTAACAATATGGAGCAGCGCAAATTCGTCGGGAGTTGGTTCCTCGTGGTCATTTGGGGGCTTTTCTACATTATCCCCGGTGTGGTGGTCTGGGCAGCATTTCGACGGCCTCGCTATCTCATCAACAGGGACTACCTCGATCATGTAAGAACCGGGAAGCATATAGGCGCAGGCGCCCGAATAGGCGGCGCGATGGGAAAGGTCTATGACTTCTGTGACAAAATCTCCCCTGAGTGGGGCTGGATCTTCGGGCTAGCGATCTTTGTGATGCTTAGCCCGATCTTCGTGTTGCTCGGTTTCAAGGAGAACTACCTGGATGTGAACAAGGAAGGAATACCTACTACGGCGTAATTCCATGAGAGCAACCGGCACAGCCCTGTCGTGCAGAAGTTGTGGCGCGGCGGTCCCACCAGGATCGCGCTTTTGCGAGCGTTGTGGAACTCGTGCGGCTGCTGACTTGATGTGTGTGCACTGCGGAACCGCCCTAGAACCGGATGCTCGGTTTTGCAGCCGTTGCGGAGCCAAGTGCTTTCGCCCTTCCGAGGACAATTCAGCAACGGAACTCCTGCTTGCAGCAACCGGCCTCTCTTTACAGCAAGCGGCTCCGCAGATGATTCTCGACGCTTGCCAGTTTTGTTTTCGGAAGAGCCCATCTCCGGATCAGGCGGCACTTGCGGCGGTGCTGGCCGTGCACGCGAATGCGAAGCTCGGGTGCTTTTCTGGGGCTAGACAACACGTAATCAAGGCGCGGCAGTTCTATGCCGCTCATCTCAAACTTACACCGGAACAGCAGGAGAGATACGTCGCGGAGCCTTATCTCATCGATGATCTTCGACCGGCAGGCGACCGCGACTTGGAAAATAACCCGTGGCTTTGGCCAATATTAGGACACGCAGAGTCGCCACTCCTTCCCGACTCCTACAATGGCGAAACAGAGGCGGCCCGGCAAAAACAAGCCCTGGAAGCGTGGGCGGAGTTTGTCGCGAACCGTCGTGACGGGTTCATTGGCATCTTAGGTTTTCTTTCGCTTGCCACAGCCCAGTATTCCTCGGCTGCCCGGCACCTTGAGAAACTGCTGCTGATCGCAAGACGGTATGAGCATCTTGAACCCTGCAGGCAAGAGCTCTTGTGGCCCCGAGTGCTTCTTGGCGATTGTTATCGCGAGATTGGTGCGATCGACAAGGCCAAGCGAATGTGGCACCGAGTGGCTTCCGTCCGCGTTTGCTTCGCTGCCGAGCACGACGATTTTACTCAATGTGTGTTGCCCTGGATCGAAAAGGCAGAGTCCCGGCTGATAGCTGGTGGCGAGACCCTTCCACCGTCAGAGGCGACAAGCCGAGCAGCCGAACACCTCCGCTCGGCCATGTCGTATTTGCTCGCGGCGGAACAGTTCGAAACCAAAGGAGAGGACCTGACGGATCGAGTCCGGCGCGCAGGAAGCCGATACTCCGAGTTGTTGCAAGGCGCTCTATCCGAAATCCGGCGGGCCGAATCACTCGATATGTTTGCATGGACCAAAGCGCCAATCGGCGATTCCGAACGGTGGTGTCGCTACGAATGGGTAAAGGCTGTCGCACTTCAGAAAAGCGCAATCTGGCAGATGTCGAATGACCGATTGGCGCTGGCGGCCGCTTCGCTGAAGGAAGCAAACGAGCTGTGGCCGACCCTCTCGTTTTTTGCAGTGATGGGCGGCCTGCAATCTGCTTGCGGTCTCACGGCAGATGCAAGGCAAACGTACCAGACGTGCATCGATCGCGCTGATGAACTAACCTCTGTGGAATCGTCGGAAAACAGCGAACAGACCTTGAGGGAAGTGCACGAGGCCCTGAAGTCGCTGCCGAACTGAGGCCTTTGGCTGGGCGTACGTGATGCGCAGTGCGGTGTCAGTATTGTTAAAGTGATCGAAGGAGGATCGGAGAAGGACCGATTTAAGAAAGGCGGGGCAGTGGCGAAGACGTATAAATGCGCTAAATGCGCCAAACAGATTTCCAGCAACGTCTATTTCTGTTCAACCGAGGAGTGGTATCTCTGCTGGGATTGTATACGAAAGGCGACGTTCACAAATGAGCTTACGTGTCCAAACTGCGGGAAAAAGGTACACAGGATCGACAAATGAAGTCCTGGCATAGTCCAGTTTGCCTCTCGAGATAAATCTCTCAATCGGAGAAGCTTTGTGAAGAACCCATTCGAGAAGGCTCCTGAGCGGGAACGTGAGTGCCCGGATTGCCGTGGCAGCGGAAAGACATCGGACGGGAAGATATGCCGGCGGTGTGAGGGAAAGGGCGTGATATTGGTCCGGTAGAAGAAAATCAGGATCGAGGGCCGGACAGGAAGATCGTGGGCGATCCGTTTAGATTGTTTGGGCGTCTGATGCTCGCCTCATTCAAGATCGTAGGCTATCTGGTCACGCTCTGAACTTGCCGTTTCGAGCCGACGTGGTAAAGGCAGTTGTCCTGGTCACGGACGAACCTGCACTCCAGCAGGATTTGTCGGCCGATAGCATCGTCCGTCGGCTCATCGAGGGCGAGTACCTAGCATTCGTTGTTTCGTCAGCAGAACCTTATTACAGAGCCATGGCCAAGAAAACTGGCGGAAAGTGGTATGCGGTATCGAGTAGCGTGAATAATG
>CAWJBU010000017.1:0-61288 GCA_963841235.1 uncultured Acidobacteriota bacterium
CGTTGACTTGCGTGGGTGCGCGGCATAAGATTCGCGCTCATGCCTGATTCTGCTCCACTTTCTGGACGGACCATCGCCCAGTATCGCGTCCTCGAAAAACTCGGGGGCGGCGGCATGGGCGTGGTCTACAAGGCCGAAGACACCAAACTCCATCGCTTGGTCGCCTTGAAATTCCTTCCCGATGAAGTGGCGCGAGATCGCCAGGCGCTTGAACGCTTCCAACGCGAGGCGCAGGCCGCGTCGGCACTGAATCATCCCGGCATCTGCACCATATACGATGTCAGCGAAGACAACGGTCGGCCGTACATCGCGATGGAATATCTCGAAGGGCAGACGCTGAAGCACCGGATTTCGGGCCGGCCGCTTCCTCTCGAAGACACTTTGGAGCTGGCGATTGAGATTGCCGATGCGCTCGACGCGGCGCACGCGAAGGGCATAGTGCATCGCGACATCAAGCCGGCCAACATTTTCGTCACTGCGCGAGGGCACGTCAAAGTGCTCGATTTCGGCCTGGCGAAGACGCTGGCGCCGTCAAATACGCCGGCGATGGACGCGACGCAGGAAACCGTCGGCGTCGTGGCGCCCGAGCACTTGACGAGCCCGGGCAGCACGCTCGGGACGGTCGCGTATATGTCGCCCGAGCAAGTACGCGCGAAGGAAGTGGATGCGCGCACGGACCTATTTTCGTTTGGCGATGTGCTCTACGAAATGGCCACCGGCATGCCGCCTTTCCGCGGCGAAAGCACGGGTTTGATCTTCAAGGCCATTCTGGACGCGGCGCCGGTTCCGCCCGTGCGGCTGAATGCCGATGTGCCGGCGGAACTCGAGCGCGTGATCGCCAAGGCACTCGAGAAAGACCGCGAGACGCGCTATCAGTTTGCGGCGGAAATGCGCGCGGATTTGAAGCGCATCCGGCGCGAAATTGATTCGAGTGCTCGCACAGTGACCACGACGGCGGCGATCGCCACCGCCGCATTTTCCTCGGGAGCGACGCCCGCGGCTCCGGCGGAACCTGCAACGAGCGTGGCATCGACGGGCTCGGGCTCCGGCACGGGCTCGAGCTCGGCTGTGACGCATGCCTCCGGAAGTTCTGTAGTCGAAACGGCGAAGCAACACAAGCTCGGCCTGACGGCGGGCGTTGTCGTGCTGCTGGTTCTCCTCGCGGCGGCGGGCTACGGCGTCTACTCGATGTTCAGCGGCAAAGCGGCGCTGCCGTTCCAGAATTATGCGATTTCGCAAATCACGGACAACGGCAAATCGCAGGCCGCGGCCATTTCGCCCGACGGAAAATATATTTTGAGCGAAGTCGACGACGCCGGAAAGGTAAGCCTGTGGCTCCGCCATGTTCCGACCAACAGCGATACGCAAATCATTTCGCCCGCGGATGCGTTCTATCGGGATTTTGAGTTCTCGCCGGATGGAAACTATTTCCATTTCCGCAAGGCGCGATCGTCCGTAAGAGATGCGTATGATCTTTACCGCGCACCGGCTCTGGGCGGCAATCCGCAACTGATCGTGCGCGACATTGACACCAACGCCGCGTTTTCGCCGGACGGCAAACGCATTGCGTACGAGCGAGCTAACGATCCGGAAGTCGGCAAGTTCCAGGTTCTCGAGGCCAATGCGGATGGCACGGATGAGAAAATGATGGCCACGGGACCTCTTTCCGCCTCACATTTTTTCGTTGCGTGGTCGCCCGATGGCAAGCGCATCGCCTTGACGAATTTTGGCCGTGCCCCTGGCCCGATTCAAATGATGGATGTAGCTTCCGGCAAGATTCAGGATTTTGTGGGCTTCAAGGGTTTCGTATTTTTCAAATCGGCGTGGCTGCCGGATGGCCGTGGCCTTCTGGTTCAGTATCAGGATCTCAGCACCGGCCTGAACCACAATCAAATCGGGTTTGTTTCTTATCCGGGCGGCCAGTTCCATGCGATCACCAAGGACACAAACAGCTATGAGTCGGTGACGCTCTCGGCAGATGGGAAAACCTTGGCCACGGTGCAGTCGAAATCGTTGTACACGTTGTACGCGATTCCGGCCGCCGGGACGGGAGCAACCTCCCCCAATCCAGCCATTCCGCAGCAACAGAAAGCGTCCCTGACCTTCAGTTGGGCCGGCAATGATGGTTTCTATATCGGGGAAGACAATCACCTCGTACATGTTGCTTCCGACGGAAGCAATAAGACGACACTCGCGACCATTGGTTCGAACTTTTCTATCTCAGCGTGTCCGGACGGGCGGACCTTGCTTCTCTCATTGGTTGGCCAGGGTGGCGGAAGCGGCACAAACGTCTGGCGGATCAACGCCGATGGCAGCAACCTGAGGCAGCTCACGACGGACCATCTCGATAGGGACCCAGAGTGTTCTCGCGATTCGAAATGGGTCTACTACCAAAACGATGACGCGAGTCGTGTCGAACGAGTGCCCGTAGTTGGCGGGACTCCCGAGATTCTGCCAGGAACTCCCATTCCCCACGCTTTCATCTCAGGTCGGTACTTTGATCTTTCGCCAGATGGTCGAACGGTGGCGTTGAGCATCGAGATAGGCGAAACAACTCCGGTCCATAAGATCGCGCTGCTCTCGCTCGACGCCGGGCCGCAGCCGCCAATTCGCTTGCTCGATCCTCATCCCGACAGTTCGGATGGCCCAAAGTTTACGCCCGACGGAAAAGCTGTCGTGTATCCGATCACACAGAATGGTGTGGGAAACCTGTGGCTCCAGCCGCTGGACGGTACTCCGGGGCGTCAAATCACGAATTTCAAGTCCGATCTGATTTTTGGGCTGCAGTGGTCGCCCGATGGCAAGAATATCGGCGTGATCACCCGGCGCATCGACGCCGACGTGGTGCTCCTGCGCGAGTCTAGCAACGCGCCGCAGTGATCCGCACTGTGGAGATCCTCATTCCTATTCCGGTTAGCTTGGGCCTCTGGCGTGAGTGAATTGCTGGAAGTGATTTCCAAAAAGCGATTGGCCTGCTCGAGCGTCGCGATTTCCGCCACGCGCATTTCTTTCACCAGCCGGTCTTGCAGCGTCTTGAACAGCCGCTCGATGCGCCCTTTGGCTTGCGGAGAGTGCGCGGCGATCCACTCGATGTCCAGTTCCGCCAGCGCGCGGCCGAACTGCGTGCGTGGCGGAGTGTCGTGCAACTGCTCTTGCCACTGCACCGGCCGGGAGGTCACGAACAGGCCGTTTTTATCGGTATATAACGCGAGTGGCCGCCCGTAACGCTCCAGCCAGCCGCCCAGGGTGCGCAGATTTTCTTCGCTCGAATCGTGCCGCGCGAAGCGGCCCCAGACGCGGCTGCTGGCGTCGTCGATCAGCGCAATCAGCTGGCAGGCCGGGCCGCGCTCTTCCAGCCAGCGGAACGGCGAGCTGTCCATCATCACCAATTCGCCGAACGCAGCACGGCGCGGGCGCCACACATGCACCGGCTTCCCGTGCCGGCGGCGTGACGCCCGCAGTCCGGCGGCGTTCATCCACTTCCGCAGCGTCTCCCGGCTCACCGCTAGACCGTGTCGCGCCAGATGCTCGGCGGCCAGCGTAGGACCGAACCCCCGATAAGCCGGCAGCCGCAATCGTCGCAGACTGCGCTGCTGGAGGTCCTCAGGAATCTTGCGATTCGAGGGACGTCCGCGCAGCCGATGCACCAACCCGCGATCCCCCGCGTCGCGCAGACGCCCCAGCAAGCGCCGCACCTGGCGATCGCTCAGCCGCAGACGGTCTGCCGCATCGATCTGCCGCAGATGCCCTTGCTCGACTTCGTGCAGAATCTTCAATCGCTCTCGCTCTCTCGCGCTCAACTCGATCCGCTCCTCTTCCATGGGGCCTCCCGGCCCCTAGAAAAGCGGACATTTCTACTTTGCACAAACCGGACATTCTCACTTTGCAGCTACAAATTTTCGCGGTGCGTTGACTTGGGTTGGGGCGTTGAATAAGATGCGCCTCAATGCCTGATTCCTCTTCACTTTCCGGGCGGACGGTATCTCACTACCGCATCCTCGAGAAACTCGGGGGTGGCGGGATGGGTGTGGTGTACAAGGCCGAGGATGTGAAGCTCGGCCGGTTCGTGGCGCTGAAGTTCCTTCCTGATGAAATTGCCAAAGACCCGCAGGCGCTGAGCCGGTTTCAGCGCGAGGCGAAGGCTGCTTCGGCGTTGAATCATCCGAACATTTGCACCATTCATGAGATTGACGAGCAGAACGGCCAGGCGTTCATCGTCATGGAGTGCCTGGACGGGGTGACGCTGAAGCACCGGATTGCGGGCAAGCCGGTGGAGACGGATACGCTGCTTTCGCTGGCGATCGAAATTGCGGATGCGCTCGATGCCGCGCATGCCGAAGGGATCGTGCACCGCGACATCAAGCCTGCCAATATTTTTGTGACCAAACGCGGGCACGCGAAGATTCTGGATTTTGGATTGGCGAAGGTGAAGCCGCAAGAAGTTGCCGAGTCGGATGCGACGCAAGCGGCAGATGCGGCGGTAGGAGTAGGCCCGGAGCAACTGACTAGCCCTGGGACTGCGGTCGGGACCATTGCTTACATGTCGCCGGAGCAGGTGCGCGGGAAAGAGTTGGATGCGCGTACGGATCTTTTCAGCTTTGGCGTGGTGATTTACGAGATGGCGACGGGGACGCTGCCATTTCGTGGCGAGACTTCCGGCGTGGTCACCGAAGCGATACTGAATCGCGCGCCCGTTGCGCCGGTGCGGCTGAATCCGGATCTGCCGGCGGAACTCGAGCACATCGTCAACAGAGCGCTGGAGAAGGATCGCAACCTGCGTTACCAGCACGCGGCGGATATGCGCGCGGAACTGCAGCGCGTGAAGCGGGATACGGACACGGGGCGGTTGGCGGCAGCAAGCTCCGGGCCGGTGACGGCGGCGCAGGATACGATTTCTCAGAGCGTCGCGCAGGCTGCTGCGCAGTCGTCGGGTTCCGATTGCGCGCGCTGGATCATCGGCTGCGGTGAGCGTCGCGGAAGTTCCGGTCACCGGAGGGAAAAAGCTCTGGAAGATTCTGGTTCCCGTTGCCGCAGTCGTAATCGCCGCCGCAATCGCCGCAATTTACTTCTTGCGGCCGCGTCCGGTGGCGCCGTTGACCGTGAAGGACACGATCGTGCTGGCGGATTTCGAGAACTCCACGGGAGATCCGGTCTTCGATGACGCGTTGAAGCAGGCGCTGGCGGTGCAGCTCGGACAATCTCCCTTTTTGAACATTCTCTCCGATCGCAAGGTGGCGGAGACGCTGCGGCTGATGGGCCGTCCGTCGAATGAAAGAATCACGCGCGACGTCGCCGCAGAGCTCTGCGTGCGCACCGGCAGCAAGGCTATTCTTCTCGGTTCGATATCGAAGTTGGGCGATCAGTACGTGGTGGGCATAGATGCGGTCGGTTGCAGCAACGGGGACACGTTGGCGAAAGAGCAAGTGCAGGCGGCCTCGAAGCAGGACGTGCTGAAGGCGCTCGGCCAAGCCACCGCAACCTTGCGCAGCAAGCTGGGCGAATCGCTGGCCTCCATTCAAAAATTCGATGTTCCCGTGGAGGCCACCACAACGTCGCTCGAGGCGCTGAAAGCCTTCAGCATGGGAATCACAACCGCGCGCACTAAGGGAGACGCGGCGGCCATTCCGTTCATGAGACGCGCTCTGGAGCTGGACCCGAATTTCGCCGCGGCGTACGCGGGTCTGGCGGTGGAGTACAGCAACCTGGGACAAGCCAGTCTGGCTACGGAGAATATCAAGAAGGCTTACGCGCTGCGCGACCGGGTCAGCGAACACGAAAAATATCGCATCTCGGCGCTGTACTACGAGCAAGTCACCGGGGAATTGGAGCAGGCGAGCCAAGTTTACGAACTCTGGGCCAAGAGCTATCCGCAGGATCTGGTGCCGCCCGCCAATCTGGGCAACATCTACGCAGAACTTGGGCAATATGAGAAGGCCCAAGCGGAAACCCAACAGGCATTGCGATTAGAGCCAGACGCGGTCGTTGGTTATGCCAACCTGGCACAGAATAATTTAGCGCTCAATCGGGTGGCTGAAGCGAAAAAAGCCATGGAGGAGGCTCAGCAGCGCAAGCTCGACGGCGATTTCTTGCATTGGGTTATTTATCAGATCGCTTTTCTCGAAGGCGACGCGGCCCAGATGCAGAGGCAAGTTGCCTGGGCCTCCGGGAAGCCCGGAAGTGAAGACCTTTTGCTGTCGTTCCAGTCTGACACGGAGGCGTACTACGGCCGGCTCGCCAAGGCGCGGGATTTCTCGCGGCGTGCGGTAGATTCTGCGGTGCGTGACGACTCCAAGGAAACGGCAGCGCTCTGGCAGGTAAACGCTGCGTTGCGGGAGGCGGAGTTTGGTAACGCAGCGCTCGCCAAACAAGGTGTGCACGCGGCATTGGCGTTGTCGCCGGGCCAGAACGTGAAAGTGTTGGGCAGCCTGGCGCTGGCACGAATTGGAGAAACCTCGAGCGCCAAGTCCATCGTAGACGAGTTGGAAAAATCCTATCCGTCGAACACCATGTTGAAGGTTTACTGGCTGCCGACGCTGAAGGCCGCGATGGACGTGAATAGCGGCAATGCCAGTCAAGCGGTTATTTTGCTCGAAGCTGCCGCACCGTACGAACTGGGCAACCCGACACAATTCCAAATGGGAACGATGTATCCGGTGTACGTTCGCGGCGACGCGCTGTTCAAGGAGCACAATGGGGCTGCGGCAGCCACCGAGTATCAGAAATTTCTCGACCACCGCGGAGTCACGTTGAATTTCCCCCTTGGCGCGCTCGCGCATCTCGGACTCGCCCGCGCTTACGCCTTGCAGGGCGATGGCGCGAAGGCTCGCGCGGCCTACAATGATTTCTTTACGTTGTGGAAGGATGCCGACTCGGATATTCCGATCTTGCGGGCGGCCAAGGCTGAGTACGAGAACCTGCATTAGAGGTTGGAGGTTTGAGATTGGAAGAAAAGAGCCAGGCCCTCCGATCAGCATTGTCGGCGCTGCAAGTCCGCGCGTGATGGTTGCCTTTGGCGATTTCTTCGGTCGTAAGATGCCGGCAGGGACGCCGGCGGTACCCGGGAAGAGACCGGCGGGCGAGAAATTGCGGCGACGTTTATTCGACGGAAGCGCGCGGCCGGGCGTGCGGTATAATCCGGCAAATTCAGTTTGAGCAAGGAGGCGCAACGTGCCGGACTGGCATTACGCACAGAAGAATGCCGCCGAGGAGCTGGCTCAACTCTCGTTTTATTGTATGAAGAAGAAAGATGGCGACCGTGAAATCGAATTCCGCATCACGGTG
This sequence comes from uncultured Acidobacteriota bacterium, assembly GCA_963841235.1. Lineage (GTDB taxonomy): Bacteria > Acidobacteriota > Terriglobia > Acidiferrales > UBA7541 > Palsa-147. The sequence continues at coordinate 7,282 of CAWJBU010000017.1, forward strand.
CGGGAGTATGTGGAGAGGCCTCCGGGGCAGCACTCGCGTTTTTTTGCGGAAGCGGATAAACACGTCAACCAGAATACGGCGGCGGTTCTTCCGTGCGGCTGGGGCAATTCGCTGCTGGAAGCGCTGGGCGATTGCATGCAGATGATCCGCCAATTTCCCTACGAGGAATAACAAGCGCGCGGAGAGCGCCACCATGAAATATGCGAAGAAGCAGATCGAACCGGGAATCGTGGTGCTGGAAATGACGGGGCGATTCTTGATGGGCTCGGATTGCCAGGCGGTGAGCGGCGAAATCGATTCGCACATCCAGAGCAACGAAAAGAATTTTATTTTCGATCTCACGACGCTCGATCACGTGGACAGCGCGGCAGTAGGGCAAATCGTGAAGTGCTATTCGAAGCTGAAGAAGGCCGGCGGGACATTGCGGCTGGCGGGGGCGCATGGCATGGTCGAGCGCGTTTTGAAAATGACGCAGGTGAACAAGGTGATTCCGATTTTCCCGACGGCGGCGGACGCGGCGAAAGATTTTCCGGTGGCGAAGTAGGTTCTGGAGGCTGGGGGCTGGGGACTTGAGGCTGGAAGAGGGAGCTGACGGAGCTGCGAGTCCGCGGTCGATTGCGGCATTTGCTGTCACGTGGGGTCGTAAGATGCCGGCAGGGCACGCCGGCGGTACCGACTGCTGCGCGTGTCAACGCAAAGTAGAAATGTCCGGTTTTTCGCCAGATAGAAATGTCCGCTTCCAGGGTCTTCTCCAAGGGTGTTCGGGAGGTGGACTGTATTTGGGTTTGCTCTTGGTTGGGGGTTTTGGTTTTCGATCGGCAAGGCCTGGAGGCCGTAGGCCGGAAGGACTTGCCGATCGCGGCGTGTGCGGGCAGGGGTTCAGCGGCACGTAACGGCCGCGAAAGCGCAGCCAGTGCGTGCCGTCGAGCCGCCGCTCGATCTCGGCGTGCGCGCCGCGCAATCCGGCACAGACTTGTTCGCGCGGCACGCCCCACCGTTGGCCCTCCCATTTCACGGTGTGGTCGGAGGCCACGATGCGCGCCGCCCGCACGCTGAGAATTTGTTCCAGTCGCTGCTCGCGCTGCAAACTTCGGTGCGCGTCGCTGCGCTGCGCGGGTTCGACTGCAAAGCGCTGGCTCCAGTCCGGCCAAAAAGTGATTTCCAAAAAGCGATTGGCCTGCTCGAGCGTCGCGATTTCCGCCACGCGCATTTCTTTCACCAGCCGGTCTTGCAGCGTCTTGAACAGCCGCTCGATGCGCCCTTTGGCTTGCGGAGAGTGCGCGGCGATCCACTCGATGTCCAGTTCCGCCAGCGCGCGGCCGAACTGCGTGCGTGGCGGAGTGTCGTGCAACTGCTCTTGCCACTGCACCGGCCGGGAGGTCACGAACAGGCCGTTTTTATCGGTATATAACGCGAGTGGCCGCCCGTAACGCTCCAGCCAGCCGCCCAGGGTGCGCAGATTTTCTTCGCTCGAATCGTGCCGCGCGAAGCGGCCCCAGACGCGGCTGCTGGCGTCGTCGATCAGCGCAATCAGCTGGCAGGCCGGGCCGCGCTCTTCCAGCCAGCGGAACGGCGAGCTGTCCATCATCACCAATTCGCCGAACGCAGCACGGCGCGGGCGCCACACATGCACCGGCTTCCCGTGCCGGCGGCGTGACGCCCGCAGTCCGGCGGCGTTCATCCACTTCCGCAGCGTCTCCCGGCTCACCGCTAGACCGTGTCGCGCCAGATGCTCGGCGGCCAGCGTAGGACCGAACCCCCGATAAGCCGGCAGCCGCAATCGTCGCAGACTGCGCTGCTGGAGGTCCTCAGGAATCTTGCGATTCGAGGGACGTCCGCGCAGCCGATGCACTAACCCGCGATCCCCCGCGTCGCGCAGACGCCCCAGCAAGCGCCGCACCTGGCGATCGCTCAGCCGCAGACGGTCTGCCGCATCGATCTGCCGCAGATGCCCTTGCTCGACTTCGTGCAGAATCTTCAATCGCTCTCGCTCTCTCGCGCTCAACTCGATCCGCTCCTCTTCCATGGGGCCTCCCGGCCCCTAGAAAAGCGGACATTTCTACTTTGCACAAACCGGACATTCTCACTTTGCAGCTACATACCGACTGCCGCGCGTTGACTTGCTTGCTGGGCGCAACCTAAGATTGCCGCGCTGTGGCAGATTCCTCTTCACTTTCCGGACGGACTATTTCCCATTATCGTGTGCTTGAAAAGCTGGGCGGCGGCGGGATGGGTGTCGTTTTTAAGGCTGAAGACACCCGATTGGACCGCGCTGTGGCTTTGAAATTCCTTCCTGACGAATTGGCGCGCGATCCTCAGGCGCTGGAACGATTCAAGCGCGAGGCCAAGGCGGCTTCGGCGCTCAACCATCCGAATATTTGCACGATTTATGACATCGGCGAGGAGGGCGGCCGCGCGTTCATCGCCATGGAATTTCTGGCCGGCGCGACGCTGAAGGAGTGCATCGGCGGGCGGCCGATGCAAACGGAAAGGCTTTTGGAGCTGGCCATCGAAATTGCGGATGCGCTGGACGCGGCTCATGCGGGGGGAATCATCCACCGGGATATCAAGCCCGCGAATATTTTTGTGACTTATTTTGGGTCAGGGTTTGCAAGTACAAACCCTGATACCCGGCGCGGGCACGCCAAGATTTTGGATTTTGGGTTGGCGAAGCTGGCGCCGGCGGGCGGTGCATCGAATGTTTCGGCGATGCCTACGGCGAGTGGACGCGATCAACTCACGCGGCTGGGGGCTACCGTTGGGACGATTACGTACATGTCGCCGGAGCAGGTGCGCGGCGAGGAGTTGGATGCGCGGACGGATTTGTTTTCGTTTGGGTTGGTACTGTACGAGATGGCTACCGGAGTTCAGGCGTTTCGAGGAGAGACTTCTGGGGTGATCGCGGAGGCGATTCTGAATCGCGAGCCTGCAGCGCCTGTGCGATTGAATCCGGATGTTTCTCCGAAGTTAGAGGAGATTGTTAGTAAAGCGCTGGAGAAGGATCGGAAGCTGCGGTATCAGAGCGCGGGGGAGATTCGCGCGGATTTGCAGCGGCTTAGGAGGGATACCGATAGCAGGCGTTCGGTGGCCGTGGGCGAGGTGGCGCCGCGGGCCGAAGGGGCCGAAAGGCGGGCGGGACTAAAGGCCCGCCCCTACAAGTTCAGAACCGTCGCAGCTTGCTTGGTGATCGTTGCGTCGGCAGTGGGCGCGTGGCTGCTTTTGGGGCGCAAGGGGCACGCAGCTTTGACTGAGAAGGACACTATCGTTTTGGCGGATTTTGCTAACGCCACCGGCGATGCGGTGTTTGACGGGACTTTGCGGCAGGGGCTTTCTGTGCAACTGGAGCAATCGCCGTTTTTGAGCATTATTTCTGATGAGCAGATCCAGCAGACACTGCAGATGATGGACCAGACGCCGGATGTGAAATTGACTGCTCAGATTGCGCGGGAGATTTGCCAGCGAACGGGGAGCGCAGCCGTACTCGATGGATCGATCGCGCAGATCGGAGCGCAGTATCTAGTGACCGTGAAAGCGGTGAACTGCGAGAGCGGCGGATCGCTGGCGAGCGCGGAGGCTACGGCGAGCGACAAGGACCACGTGCTCGATGCACTGGGGAAAACGGCTTCGGAAATCCGGAACAAGCTGGGCGAGTCGCTGACCACTGTGCAGAAATTTGCGACGCCGCTCGAGCAGGCCACTACGCCGTCGCTGGAGGCGCTGAAAGCCTTCAGTTCCGGCCAGAAAGTCTTGTACGCCGCCGGTTCGCTCGCTGCGATTCCGTTTTATAAGCATGCTACCGAGCTGGACCCAAATTTTGCGCTGGCGTATGCGATGTTGGGCCGCTCGTACGGGGATATCGGGGAAACGGACACGGCTGCTGAATTCATTCGAAAGGCCTACGAACTGCGTGATCGAGCGAGTGAGCCGGAGAGATATTTCATCACAACCAATTTCCATATCGTGATCACGGGAGACCTGGAAAAAGCGAAACAGAGCTGCGAGCTCTGGATGCAGGCGTATCCGCGCGCGGACACACCGCATAACCTGCTGTCGGGGGGAATTTATCCAATCTTCGGACAATATGAGAAAGCGGTGGAGGAAGGCAGCGAAGGTGTCCGGTTGAGCCCGGATTTTTCCATCGCCTACAGCAACCTAGTGTTCGCATACATCTCTTTGAATCGCCTGGATGAGGCGAAGGGCATCTACGAGCAAGCGCTGAAACGCAAACTGGATAATCCTTTTATGTCGATAGGGCAATATCTGATCGCTTTCTTGCATAACGATGTAGGTGGAATGGCGCGGCAGGTAGCCGCGTCGGCGGGCAAGCCGGGAACAGAGGACTCACTGTTGGGTTTGGAAGCGGAGACTGCGGGGTATTTCGGGCGGTTGAAGGACGCGCGGGAATTTTCGCGGCGGGCGATGGATTCTGCCGCACGGGCGCACGAGAAGGAAATTGCCGGGTTGTACGCTGCGCTGTCGGGTGTACGGGAAGGATTGTTTGGCAATGCGGAGGAAGCGCAACGGCGCGCCGCGTTGGCGCTGGAACGCTCGACAGCGCGCGATGTGCAGTATGGAGCTGCGCTTGCGCTGGCGTATGCGGGGGACGACTCGAAAGCGCGTGCGTTGACCGACGATTTGGCGAAAAGGCTTCCGGAGGACACGCTCGTGCAGTTCAGTTATTTGCCGGCCCTGCGGGCGAAGCTTTCGGTCAATCGGGGAAATGCTGCTGAGGCGATTGACGCCTTAAGAGTTGCGGCACCGTATGAGTTGGGTGTAGCGACTTCGAGTGCCTACTATTGGACGGCAATGTATCCCGTTTATGTGCGAGGAGAAGCGTATTTGGCGGCGCGTCAGGGGAGTGATGCGGCGGGTGAGTTTGAGAAGATCGTCGAGCATCGCGGAATTGTAACCAATGAACCGATCAGCGCGTTGGCGCATCTAGGACTTGCGCGGGCGTATGTGTTGCAGGGCGATACGGTGAAGGCGCGTGCGGCGTATCAGGATTTTTGGGCGTTGTGGAAGGATGCGGACTCGGAGATTCCGATCTTGCAGCAAGCCAAGGCCGAGTATTCGAAGTTGAAGTGAGGCGCGATTATCCCGGAACTGTATAATTCTGGGGCGGCTATGGTGGAGGGAAAACTAGTGGGAGCGGCGGTGAAGCTTACATCTACGGCTAAAGCGGCTGGGTGCGCGGCGAAATTGAGTCCTAGCATTTTGGAGCAGGTGTTGAAGAGATTGCCGCGCGGAGACGATCCCAACGTGTTGGTGGGATTCGAGACTGCGGATGACGCGGGGGTTTATCAGCTCACGCCGGAATTGGCTATGGTGCAAACGGTGGATTTTTTTACCGCGATTGTGGATGAGCCGTATGCGTTCGGGCAGGTGGCGGCGGCGAATGCGTTGAGCGATGTGTATGCGATGGGAGGGCGGCCGGTTTCGGCGCTTTCGATTGTGGGATTTCCGCCGGGGGAGTCGCCGGATTTGTTGGAAGAGATTATGCGCGGGGGGTTGAGCAAGATTACTGAGGCTGGGGCTTCTGTGTTGGGTGGACATTCGATTCGCGATGAGGAATTGAAATTTGGTTATGCGGTGACGGGATTGATTGATCCGCGGAAGATTTGGAAGAACATTGGGGCGCGGCCGGGCGATGTTTTGATTTTGACGAAGGCGATTGGGACTGGCGTGATTGCTACTGGATTGAAGCAGGGGAAGATTGGCGATGAGCCTGTGCGGGCAGCTACTGAATCGATGACGCGATTGAACCGAGCGGCGGCTGAGGCTCTGCATGAATTGATTGCGGCGGCGGGAGTTAACGCTGCGCCGGTGCATGCCGTCACTGATGTGACTGGATTTGGATTGTTGGGACATGCGCGGGAGATGGCGATTGGCAGCGGGGTTTCGTTCCGGCTCGAGCATGGGCGCGTGGAATATTTGACTGGGGCGATTGAGGCGGCGCGGGCGGGATTTTTGTCCGGAGGATTGCGGAATAATCAGGCGTTTTTGGAAGGGTGCGTGGCGTTTGCCGATGGCGTGACGGAGGAGTATCGGAATTTGTTTTTTGACCCACAGACTTCTGGTGGATTGTTGGTGGCTGTGGGGCCGGAATATCGTGGATGCGGCGGTGAAGAGTTTTGGGCGCCATGGCGTGCGCGGTTCGGTGATTGGGGGCGTTGTTGAGAAGAGTTCGCCGCTGATTGAAGTTGTGTAGATGAATCCTCAGATGAAGAAAATGCAGATCCCTCATCCGCCCAGGCGGATTCGTGATGACAATGTCAAAACACGAGGCGCAAACCAGTAGCGCATGGATCCGATCACTCATGGAATTGCCGGGACGCTGATCGGCAAGGGATTTTTTGCGGAGCGCGAGGGGAAGGTGGCTACCTTCGCGGCTTTTCTTGGGTCTGTATTTCCTGATGTTGATGTGGTTGCCGTCATTTGGGCTGAGATTTTTTCGGACGACCGGCTTGCCACCATCAAACTGCATCGCGGATTTACGCACTCGTTCGTGGGATTGCCTGTGTTTGCGCTGGCGCTGGCCTGGTTGACGCGGTGGTATTGCCGGCGGCGGAACTGGCGGGCGCCTTCCTTCTGGATGCTTACTCTGATTTATGGCGTAGGCATCGCCAGTCACATTCTATTTGACGCGGCGACATCTTACGGTACGCGGCTGTGGAATCCGTTTTCGGCGGATCGCGTGGCGTGGGACTTTGTCTTTATCGTCGATTTTGTGTTCACGGGCATCGTGCTCGTGCCGCAAGTTGCGGCGTATGTGTTTCGCGATTGGGAAAAGGCTCACGGTACGGGCTGGATCGATGTGGCTGCTGTTCAATGTTTCGGCTGTCGGAGTTTGGTGGCTCTCGCGGTGGTTCGGATTTCCATTTCACGTTTGGATTTTGTTGATTATTGCGGCGGTGCTGGCGGCGATTTTCTTTTTGCCGCTGGCCGGCGGACGCGGGTTTGCGATAACGCGGGCGCGCTGGTGCCAAGCGGGTACGTATCTGCTCGTGGTTTACATCGCGGCTTGTGGAGTGGCACACCATTTTGCGCTCGAGCGCGTTCGAAATTATGCGGAGAGGAACCATCTCGAGGTGATTCGCTTGGCGGCTATTCCTTCACCGCCGTCGTTGCTCGATTGGAGCGGGAAGATTCGCACCGCCGGCGGGATTTATCAGGCGCGATTTGATTTGCGGAATGCGCCGCCTGCTTCGTTTCAATTTCTAGCGAATTCGCCGCCGGATGCTTTTACCGCCGAGGCCATGAATCTTTCGGATGTGCGGGTGTATTTGTGGTTCGCGCGATTTCCGGTGATCCATTCGCGGGCGGTGGGGGATCAGCACGTTGTGGAATTCGCGGATTCGCGATTCATGGAGCCGGGGCAGAGGATGCCGGCGCCGTTTCGATTCCGGCTGTTATTCGATCCGAATGGGAAATTAATTGAAGAAGATTGGGCGGAAGGGACGGCGGGATTGCGGATGAAGAAATCGCATATGCCGAGGATCTGAGACGTTGCCGGAATGAAAGTTCTGGTGTTCAGCGATATTCATGGGGATACGCGGGCGCTGGAGAAGATCGTGGCGCAGCCGGCGGATATTTATGTGGCGAATGGCGACCTTTCTACTTTCGGACGAGGGCTCGATCGCTGCGGAGAAATTCTCGCGCCGCTGGGAGACAGGCTTTGGGTTTTGCCGGGGAATCATGAGTCGCATGAGGAGTCGCGGGAATTTTGCCGGCGATTTGGATTCGTGGATTTTCACCGGCACGTGAGGCAGCTTGGCGAGACCACTTGGGCCGGGTTGGGTTACAGCAACATCACGCCTTTTAAGACGCCGGGGGAATATACCGAGGAGCAGATTGCTGAGGCGCTGGCGGCGTTTGATGGATTGAAGACGCTTTATCTGGTGGCGCATGTGCCGCCGCGGGATTCGAAATTGGATGAATTTGCCGTGGGAAAACATGCCGGGAGTTCGTCACTGCGGGCGTGGATTGAGCGAGAGAAGCCGGACTATTTATTTTGCGGGCATATTCATGAGTGTGCGGGGCGGGAAGAGATGATTGGGCGGACGCGGAGCTTCAATGTGGGGAAGGCGGGAGTTGTGGTGGAGGTTTGAGCGGGGGCGCGCGAGTTGCTTAGCGCTTGGGAGGTTTGGCTGTCGAGTAGATTACCAGGTGGCGGCGCTCGCCTATGCCCTCGCTGCTCGTGCGTACGCCTTGCGCGTTTGTTAATTCCAGGTGGATGAGGCGGCGGTCGCGCGCTGGCATGGGATTGAAATGGAACGCTTCACCGGTTTCGCGGACTCTTTGCGCGGCCACTCGGGCGGAGAGTTTCAATTCCTCGAGACGCAGTGCCCGGAAGCCGGAGCAATCGAAGCGGAATTGATCGAAGTATTCGGGCTCGAGATGCAGCCAGCGCAGCGCGATGTGCTCGATTGCCAGCAACAGATCGGCCTGGCGCTCGATTAGTAGCGGTTCGTCGGGGCCGCGGAAATCGATTTGGATTTGCGGCTCGCCGGATTCGCTGCCGGCATTTTTCGCCAGAGTGATCTCGTAGCGCACATCCAGCTGCGTCTCGCGCAGCAATAGATCCAGGTAGCGGCGAATCTCTTGCATCGCGCCTTCGCGGTCCAGTTTTCCTTCGCGAATTAGTTCCGATTTCATTGGTATTTGTTTGCGCCGCGCTTCGAGCGCGGCAGCTCATTTTCGCTTGTTATTGGCCGGCGCCTTGGCATTTAGCGGATCGGTCTTCACCAGATAATATTGCTGCACGATGCCCACCAGGTTCGTTGCGAAATAGTAGAGATTCAGCCCGGCGGACAAGCGGAAAAAGATGAACCCGAAAAATAGCGGCATGTAGGTCATCATTTTTTGCTGCGCTTGGTCGGTGGCGGGCATGGGCGTCATTTTCTGCATCACGAACATGGTGATGGTCATGACGATCGGCAGAAGGTAATAGGGATCGTGGGCGGAAAGATCGTGAATCCAGGTCCCGCCCCAAGGCGCGTGGCGCAGCTCGATGGTGCCCGAGAGCATGCGATAGAAAGCGAAAAGGAACGGCATCTGCACCAGCATCGGGAGGCAACTGCCCAGCGGATTGATGCCCTCGCGATTGTAGATGGCCATGATTTCTTCGTTCATTTTTCGCTTGCGCGGATCGTTGAAGGAATATTTCTTGTAGCGATCCTGGATGGTCTTCACTTCTGGCGCGACGCGCTGCATGTTTTTCATGGAGCGCCAGTTTTTCACCTTCAGCGGGAAGAGCAGCATATTGATCACCAGAGTGAGCACGACGATGGCCCAGCCCCAGTCGGAGATGTATTTGTGCGTCCATTGCAGGACTTCGAGGAGCGGCTTGGCAATAATTCCGAACCAGCCGAGTTGAACGAGATCGTCGAGCGGCGGCCTGACCGTGGCGAGAATGTGAATGTCTTTCGGGCCGACGAACATGCGCATGTTGAGCGGCTGCGGAATCGCGGAGCCGGCAGCCATTTGCGCTTCGGGCTCCTGGCCAGGCTTGCCGTTATCGTCGAAATCGTGCTGTTGGACGGAGTGCCAGAGATTTAGCGTGCCGTTGTTGGGAAGAAATGCGGCGGTGAAGAATTGATCTTCGATTCCGGCATAGGCGAAACTGCCCGGCTGCTGAGCGCGGATTTCCTGATGGTCGGGCGTGCCCTAGTTTTTTCAGTTGGAGGACGTTCAGCTTTCCATTCTCGTTGTAGAAGACGCCGACGCCTTGCGATTGTTTCTCAACGCCGATGTCGCCGAACCCGCCGCGCCAGCCGATTGCCGCGGGGAGGAGATGGCCGTCCACGCTGGCGGTCGCGCTGAGATCGACGATATAGCTTTCGTCGAATCTTAGATGCTTGACGAAATCGAGATGGCCGTCGCTCCAGTGGAGCGTGATTTCCGCGGGGGCTTTTAGAGTGTCACCCGCGCGCGACGATGTTGAAACTTCGTAGAGGCTCGTGTTGGCCTTCAACTCCACGGCGGAATCATCCAGCGAAAAGGAGAGCGGCCAGGCGCCGATTTGTTGGGCGGCGGGCACATTCACCAGCTCGAGCGCCTTCGGCGGCTTCTCGTCGTTCAGATATTTTTTCAGCTTCCAGCTTCGCACCACGCCGCCGCGGTTGGTCATCTCGACGCGATAGAGAGAACTTTCGATGACGATGGGCTGCTCTTCGCTGGCTTGAATCGCGCCGGCGGGCAGCGGGACCATAGTCTCGACAGCAGGCGTGGTGGCTGCCGGCGCTGCTTCATTCGTTCCCGGTGTCGGCGTCGCAGTGGAAGTTTGTCCCGGCTTTTGCGCGGTTGAAGGAGGAGGCGCGGGCGGCTTGAAAAATTTGCCCCAGACAAAAAGAATCAGGAGCATCAGCGCGAAGGCGATGAGGACGCGCTGCTGATCGGACAGCTCTTTCATCGAGAGGACTCCTGTCCTTGCAGCGGAGCATGGAAATCGAGTGCATCGCGATCGGGGACGGGATCGAATCCGCCGCGCACGAATGGGCGGCAGCGAAGCAGACGCTTCAGCGCGAGCCAGGCGCCGCGGCGCGGGCCGTGAATGGCGATGGCTTGTTCGGCGTAGTGCGAGCAGGATGGGTAGAATTTGCAATTGCCGCCGAGGAATGGGGAGAGCAGGGCGCGATAGAGATGGATGGTGAAAATTAGGAACCACGACATGAATGCACGATTTCTGCCCGGGAGCGGTCGAAGACGCCGGTCCCGCGTGCGGGACCGGCGCTACAAAAGGCTTGGCAAAATCTCTTTTCATTTCGATGTGGCTTGCAGGATGGTTTTCAGAAGCTCCGCCGTTATGGCGGCAAACTCCGCCGTGGCTACCTGCGGGCGCGGATGAATCACGATATCCCATCCTGATGCGATCTCCTGGCGATGCAGGCGCAGAATTTCGCGGACGCGCCGGCGGATCCGATTGCGTTTCACCGCGCCGCCCAGAGCGCGTTTCACGCTCAGGCCGAAGCGGCTGATCTCGCTCCCATTGGGGCGGAGGAAGACGACGAATGACGGGCTCGCGCGGCGCCGCCCCTCGCGGTACACCGCGTCGAATTCGGCGCGCCGTACCAGCCGGCAGGCCCGCGGGTAATCGAGGCGCGCGCGATCAGACGCGCGTGAGGCTGTGACGTCCTTTTTTGCGGCGTCGTGCAAGAACTCTTTTGCCACCCTTGCTTTTCATGCGCGCGCGGAACCCGTGCTTTTTGTGACGGGCGCGCACGTGGGGTTGAAAGGTGCGTTTCGGCAACGCGGGCTCCTAGGTCCGCTCGAGCGGACGTGAACGAAACGACTAGTTTAGGCGAGAGCGCGCGGTGCGGTCAAGAAACGCGGGATAGTGGAATTGGAAGGGTTCTGCGGCCTATTCCGCGCTCCGTTTAGAGCGGTTCCTGATAAAGGCCGATCACATTCCCTGATGGGTCGCGGAATCTCGCCGTGATTTCCGGCGCGTCCACGCCGATTGGTTGCACGATCACGCCGCCATTGGCGACGACCATTTCAATTGTCGCGGCCACGCTGTCGACCATGATGTATACGAGCAGCCCCGGGGCTCCAGCAGGGGCGCGCCCGAGCACCCAGCTCCCGCTCACTTCGCCGGTCGTATCGTCGAACGCGGTGCTACCGTCGCCGCGTTTCCGGATGCCCCAACCGAATACCCGATTGTAGAAATCGGCCGAGCGCGCAATGTCCGTGGTGGGAATTTCGATGTAGCAGATCTTGCCGTTCGCATATGTTGGAGCCATTAATTCTCCCTCGCAGCGTCGTTATCGTACGTCCGATTCTTTCGTGCGAGCATCAGCTCATAACCATCTCGCAATCATCGGCGAGCTGCAGAAATGTTACGCCATTTTTTCGCTCAACGAGCCATCCATTTAGTATGCTGCACGCATTATGCGCCTTCACCAGAGCCTGATTTTTCTAGCCGCGTTAATCGCTGTAGTCTTGGCCGGTTCCGCCGTCGCCCAGGACGCCAAGCCAATTGCCGACCGCCTCGCCGCCCAGAACGCGCTTTTCAACGAGCAGTACGAATCGGACATGCGCAACTTTCCCGAGCGCGCCACCTCCTACGGCGACTATCGCTACAACGATAAGCTCAACGATTACTCGCTCGCGGCTATTAACGAACGACACAGGACAGACGAGTCTTTCCTCAGCCGGCTGCAAGCGATCTCGAGCGACGGCTTCTCCGACCAGGATCAACTCTCACACGACCTGCTCATTCGCGTCCTGCAGCAGCGCATCGCCGATTTCAATCTCAAAGAGTTCGAGATGCCGATCAATCAGCAGAACGGCGTCCATACCAATCTCGCGGATTTGCCGCTGGCTGTGCCGCTTGATTCCGTGAAGCACTATGAAGACTATATCGCGCGCCTTCACCAGATTCCGCGCGCTCTGAGCCAGAGCACCGAAGTTCTGCGTGCGGGCATCGTCGACAAGCTAATGCCTGTGCGATTTCTGCTGGAGAAGATCCCGGTTCAGTGCCAGGGGATCATCGACGCCGATCCGTTTCTCGTGCCCACAAAAAAATATCCCGCGGAGATTTCGCCCGAAGATCAGAAGCGATTGACGCAGCAGATCACCGAGGCGGTCAACACCGATGTAATCCGAGCGTACCGGATCTTCTCGGCCTTCGTTCGCACGGAATACGCGCCCAAAGGCCGTACGACGCTCGCGATAATCTCTCTGCCCGACGGCGAGAAGCGCTACGAAAACGATATCTATGGCCGCACGACTACGCACATGACGCCGGATGAGATCCACCAATTAGGCCTCCGCGAGATCGACCGCATCCAGGCGGAGATGCTTGTCATCGCGAAGAAGGAAGGATTCGACGATCTTGCGTCCTTCCGCGCGTCTTTAAAAACCAATCCAAAATACATCCCCAAGTCCGCGGAGCAGATCCTCGATGATTTCCGCCATTACATCGCGCAGATGGAGCCGAAACTCCCGGAATTGTTTACGCTGCTCCCGAACTCGCCGGTGACGGTCGAAGCCATACCGGCGTTTCAGGCGTCGGCGGCAACTCACTATGTCACTGGGACGCCCGACGGCAAGCGCCCTGGCCGCGTGGTGATGGCGACTTCGAATTTCAGCCAGCGTTCGTTGATTGACGACGAGGCAATCGCTTATCACGAAGGCGTCCCCGGACATCACATGCAACTATCCGTCCAGCAGCAGCTCACCGGGCTGCCGAAATTCCGCCTGCATGGTCTCGGCTTCACCGCGTACACCGAAGGGTGGGCGCTCTACGCGGAGCAACTCGGCAAAGAAGTGGGCTTTTACCAGGATCCCGTCTCTGACTACGGGCGTCTCTCGTCCGAACTCTTTCGCGCCGTGCGGCTCGTCGTGGATACAGGCATCCACTCGAAAGGGTGGACGCGCGATCAAGTAGTAGATTTTTTTCGCAAGTCCGGCGCCGTCGATGAGCCCACCATCCAGTCCGAGACCGATCGTTACATCTCGTGGCCCGCGCAAGCTCTTGCCTACAAACTCGGCCAGCTCAAGATCCGCGAGCTACGCGATCGCGCCCAGAAGGAACTGGGACCCAAGTTCGATCTCCGTAAATTTCACGACGAGATGCTGGACGGCGGAACACTGCCGCTCGATCTTCTCGACGCCCGCACGAATAAATGGATCGCCGAGCAAAAATCAAAGTAACGGCAGGCAACTTATCTGTCATCCCGAGTCCGCCCGGGCGGACGAGGGATCTGCATTTTCTGTGCTGTGAGGCAACGACCGGAAGGAGCGGCGATGAATGAATTCCCAGACTTCATGAAGCGCCCGGCAAACAAGATCGCGGCGAGCAGTCAGGCCACCCCGGGAGTCGAAGGATACGTATTCGACGGCGCAGACGGCAGCCAGATGGCCTTCTAGACCTGCCGCGAGGCCGCCGCATCCAAGCCGCATGTCCACGACTTCGACGAATACATGCTGGTCGTTCAGGGCTGCTACAACCTGATCATCGAGGGCCAACACATTCCAGTAAAAGCCGGAGAGGAATATTTCATCCCCAAGGGTGTGTTGCATGGAGGCGAACCCGCAGCCGGTACTCGCACCATTCACGCCTTCGGCGGCCGCCGAGCGGACCGCCAAAAGGCCTGCTTGCTGGATTCGCATGCTGCAGGCGATTAAGGTGGTCAGCGTGCCGCCCGGCTAATATTCCGGCTCATAAAATAAATCAGGGCCGAAGCGCGCGCGCGCCACGGCCCTGACTGACAATCCTGCAGCCGCCTAATCCAGTGCGGCGCAGATAGATTTTACTTCCGTGTAATGCTCAAGCACCTCGTGCCCCATTTCGCGGCCCCAGCCGGACTGCTTGTAACCGCCAAAGGGAAGCGCTGGATCGAAAATGTTATAGCAATTAATCCACACGGTTCCGGCACGAAGCTTCGCGGCCACGGAGTGCGCTTTCTTGATGTCCCGCGACCACACGCCGGCGGCCAGTCCGTAAACCGTATCGTTCGCGCGCGCCACGATATCGTCTGCATTGCGGAAGGGGATCGCCGTAACCACAGGCCCGAAAATCTCCTCGCGCACGACTTTCATATTGTCGTTCGTATTCACCAGCACCGTAGGCTTCACGAAATAGCCCCGGTCTCCGTGACGCGCCCCTCCCGTCACCGCTTTTGCGCCTTCGCGCACGCCGGATTCGAGATAGCCGCACACTCGATTCATCTGCTCTTCGGAAACAAGCGGGCCCATGTCGCTGTCCGGATCGAAGCCCGGCTTCACCTGAATCTGTTCCGCGAGTTTTGCGACGCCATCAACAACTTTGTCGAAGACTTTCTCTTCCACAAAAAGCCGCGAACCCGCGCAGCAGCACTGGCCGTGGTTGAAGAAAATCGCGCTGGCCGCTCCAGGAATCGTCGTATCGAGGTCCGCATCCGCCATCACGATGTTGGGCGACTTCCCGCCAAGCTCGAGAGACACCTTCTTCAAATTGCCCGCCGCAGCCTGCAGAATCAGTTTGCCGACCTCGGTAGAACCAGTGAACGCAATCTTATCCACATCCGGATGCGCCGCCAGCGCCGCTCCCGCCGTTTCGCCATAGCCGGGGACGATGTTCACTACTCCATCCGGGAATCCAGCCTCCTGAATCAGTTCCCCGAGGCGAAGCGCCGACAGCGGAGTCTGCTCGGCCGGTTTGAGAATGATGGTGCATCCCGCCGCCAAAGCAGGGCCCAGCTTCCACGCCGCCATCAACAACGGGAAATTCCACGGAATGATCTGGCCAACCACGCCTACAGGCTCGCGCACCGTGTAAGCAAGAAATTTCGACGGCTCTGCAAGCGTAAGTGGAATCGTGTTGCCTTCGATTTTCGTCGCCCAGCCCGCGTAGTAACGCATGTGCTCGATCGTCAACGGAAGGTCGGCAATGCGCGAAATCTTCAGCGGCTTGCCGTTATCGAGCGATTCAAGTTGCGCGAATTCCTCCTGATGCTTTTCAATCAGGTCCGCCAGTTTCCAAATCAGTCTGCCGCGGCCAGCGGGCGGCATTTTTGACCACGGGCCGGTCTCGAAAGCAGCGCGCGCCGCCTTCACGGCACGATCGATATCCTCGCGATCTCCTTCCGCGACATTAGCGAGCACCTCGCCCGTCGCAGGGTTATAGCTGGGAAAGGTCTTGCCGGAAGCGGCTTCGACCCACTTCCCGTTGATGAATAATTTCCTCTTTGCAGTCACAAACGCAGAAACATTTGGATCCATCGAAGGTACGGAAACTGCAGTCGCCATAGTTATGCTCCTTTATATCGTTGTCTCTTGGAAGTCTTCGGCCAGCTCCGTCAAATCAAAAATCCAGCTTCAGGTCGGATCTGGGCCTCTCGCGAGGAGATCCCACCGCTCAGCGTACATCGATGCGAGATTTAAATCTAGCTCGCCGCCAGCTTCATCGAGCCGGTCGCGGTCGAAATGTTAGCTGTGGTTGCCGCCGGCCAGTTCGCGGACGATTGCGCCTACGAACGATCTTGGCGTCGCCGAAGAGCATTAGCGTGCGGTCGAGGTAATAGAGGGGATTGTCGATTCCTGCGAAGCCTGGGTTCATGCTGCGTTTGATCACCATTACGGTGCGCGCTTTGTCCACGTCGAGGATCGGCATGCCGAAGATTGGGCTCGAGTGGTCGCTGCGGGCCGCGGGATTTGTCACGTCGTTCGCGCCGATTATCAGGGCTACGTCCGTCTGCGGGAAATCGCCGTTCACTTCGTCCATGTCGAGCAGCTTATCGTAAGGGATGTCGGCTTCGGCTAGCAGCACATTCATATGCCCGGGCATGCGGCCTGCCACCGGATGAATGCCGAATTTCACGTCCACGCCGCGCTTGGTGAGAGCGTCGTAGAGCTCGCGCACTTTGTGCTGCGCTTGCGCCACGGCCATACCATAGCCGGGAACAATTACCACTTTATTCGCGGCGGCGAGAATCGAGGCGGCTTCTTCGGCCGTGGCGCTGCGGACGCTGCGCGTCTCCGCCGCGCCGGCATGTCCCGCCTGCTCCTGTCCGAACGCGCCGAACAGCACATTCGAGAACGACCGATTCATGGCCTTCGACATATTCACCGAAAGGATGAAGCCGGAAGCCCCATCGAGCGCCCCCGCAACGATCAGCAGCTTGCTATTGAGCACAAATCCCATGGCCGCGGCAGAAAGCCCCGCGTAGGAATTCAGCAGCGAAATCACCGTGGGCATGTCCGCCCCGCCGATGGGAATAATCATCAGCACGCCAAACAGCAGCGGAATTCCTATGATGAACGGGAAGAGATGCGTGCGCTCCGGATGAATCACCAGGAGCACGGCCAGCGCCACCGCAATCGCCAGCACTCCCAGATTGACGAAGTTCTGTCCCTTATAAGTGATCGGCCGCTGCGGCAGAATTTCCTGCAGCTTGCCTGAAGCCATCAAGCTGCCGGTAAACGTCAGCGACCCAAGAATCACTTCCATGCCCAGCACCGCCATCATGAACGGTGGAATGTCGGGCGAGCGCAAATAAAATTCGGACGTGCCGACCAGCGTGACGCACAGCGCGCCGAACGCGTGGCTGAGCGCAGTCCGCTGCGGCACCGCGGTCATGTGCACGCGGCCGAGCGGCACGCCGATGATCGTGCCCAGCACCAGCGCGATGGCGATCCACTTGTAATCCACAATGCCGCGGTCGAGCAGCGTTCCGGCCACGGCCAGCAGCATTCCCAACTCGCCGGCCCACACCCCGTGGCGCGCCGTGGCCGGCGAACTCAACCATTTCAGCGAAAGAATGAACAGAGCGGTAGCGATCAGGTAGGTGATTTCGAGAAGATGTTCGCTGGGGAGCATCAGCTCACGGTTTCTGCGGGCGGCTGGATTTGAACATCTTGAGCATGCGGTCGGTGATCATGAAGCCGCCGACAACGTTGCTCGTGGCCGCAACGATCGCGATAGTGCCAAGGATGGTCGAAAGCCTGCTCTTGTGCTCGCCCACCAGCAGGATCGCGCCCACCACGGCGATGGCATCGAGCGCGTTCGTCAGCGACATCAGCGGCGTATGCAGCAGCGGCGATACTCGGCGGATCACCTCAAATCCGATGAATCCCGCGAGCATGAACACATAAAGACTAGTGATCAGATCCATCTTCATAGATATTCCCTCTGCGCCCTCAGCGTCTCTGCGGTGGCCCTTCTCCCTGTCCTACTTCGCCGCCAGCGCCGGCAATTTGAAAAATTCCCGCACGCGCGCGTTCACAATTTCTCCACCGCGCGTCACCAAAGTGCTGCGTACAATTTCGTCCTCGAGGTCGAGATTCAGCTTCCCATCCTTTATCAGATACTGGATAAACGCCGTGACATTACGCGAATACATCTGACTAGCGTGGTACGGCACGGTGCTCGCCAGATTGAACCGCCCGATGATGGTCACTCCGTGCTCGACAGTCGTTTCCCCGCTCTTCGTCAGCTCGCAATTGCCGCCGCGCTCCGCCGCAAGATCCACGATCACTGAGCCGGGAGCCATGCGCTCGACCATATCCCGCGTCACCAGTACCGGCGACTTCTGCCCCGGAATGACGGCGGCAGTGATTACGACGTCGCTCTCAGCCACCACTCGCCCAAGCAACTCGCGCTGGCGCCGGTAAAAATCCTCTCCTTGCGCCTTCGCGTAACCTTGCGCGTCCTCCGCATCCTTCGTTTCAATCGGAAGCTCGACAAATCGCCCGCCAAGGCTCTGCACCTGCTCTTTCGCAGCGGGCCGCATGTCATACGCAGACGTGACTGCTCCGAGCCGGCGCGCGGTAGCAATGGCTTGCAGCCCAGCGACGCCCGCGCCAATCACCAGCACGCGGCCCGGCGTAATCGTGCCGGCAGCGGTCGTCAACATAGGGAATATGCGCGGCAAAGTATCCGCGGCGATCAGCACCGCCTTGTACCCGCAGATCGTTCCCATCGACGAGAGCGCATCCATGCTCTGCGCCCGCGTGGTCCGCGGCATGAACTCAATCGAGAACGATGTTACGCCCGTCGCGGCAATCTCCTGAACCGTCTTCAAATTACCGAGCGGCCGCAGAAACCCGATCAAAACCTGGTCGCGATGAAAGAGAGGAAGGTCGCCCGCGCCCGTCACGTCATTCGAGCCGTGGCAAAGGATCTGAACAATAATGTCCGCAACGCGAAACACTTCCGCGCGCTCGGCAATTATTCTCGCGCCCTTGGCGATGTAATCGGCGTCGGGATAGCCGGCCCCAATGCCCGCGCCCGCCTCGACGACCATTTCGAGGCCCACTTTGGCAAGCAGCGGAACCACGGAGGGCACCATCGAGACGCGCCGCTCCCCCGGAAAGATCTCGCGAGGCACACCGACAATCACGAAGCTTCCTCCCGTCAATTCAAGCTACGTAAACCTAGTATCGGCTAAGTTTAGATTTTCAAGATAGGAAAGTCACGGCAGGTGACCCGGCGGCGCGTATCCGTCTTTCCCACGGCTGTTATCTTACGCGAACAGCGGTTCCAGACGGGTAGAAATCCTGACAACTTTGCCTTTTGAGCATCCTGTTTTGGATCAATTCCCGTGACCAACTTACGGCGGATATTTCAACGATTAAAGTACTACCACCGCTCTGTAGTCAGTCGGTTTTCAACACGCGCGTTGATCAGGCATTTGGATTACTTCCGAGTACGCCGTCATCTGCCCGGAATCGTCCGATTTTCCGCGTGAAAGCCTCTACTGGCCGCTCGATTTTCACACAGAGGTTGCGTGAAGTTATAATCTCAGCCGCGCATGCCACTCGCATCCGGCACGAAACTGGGGCCCTACGAAATCGTCGCTCCGCTCGGCGCGGGCGGCATGGGCGAGGTGTATCGCGCGCATGATCCGCGATTGAATCGCGACGTAGCCGTTAAAGTCTCCGCTGCGCAATTCTCGCAGCGCTTTGAGCGCGAAGCCAAAGCCATCGCCGCGCTGAATCACCCGCACATCTGCCAAATCTACGATGTCGGCCCGACCTACCTGGTCATGGAGTTTATCGAGGGCACCCCTCTCCACGGTCCGCTCCCTCTCGATCAGGCGCTCCGCTACGCCGTGCAGATTTGTGATGCGCTCGACGCCGCGCACGCCAAGGGCATCATTCATCGCGATCTGAAGCCCGCCAACATCCTGGTGACGGCGTCCGGCATAAAGCTGCTCGATTTCGGGCTCGCGCTATTGAGCCGCGACGCCCGGAGCAGCGAGCAGCCCGCGGACGAGACAGCAGCCCTCAGCACGACGCAGGCCGGCACCATACTGGGCACGGCCCCGTACATGTCCCCCGAGCAGGCCGAAGCCAAGCTCGCCGATGCGCGCTCGGATATTTTCTCGTTTGGCGCGGTGCTGTACGAAATGTTGAGCGGCCGGCGCGCCTTCACCGGCGATTCCGCCATCGCCATCATGGCCGCCGTCCTGCACGGGGAGCCAGAGAGTTTCGAAACCGCACCGGGGTTGCAAAGCATCATCACCCGCTGCCTGCGCAAATCGCCCGCCGACCGGTTCCAGACCATGTCACAAGTGAAGGACGCACTGCTGGCCGCTGGCGGCGGCGTGAGTTCGCCCGGAGCGGCTGTTTCCGGCGCACTAACTTCGCCTGCTGCGCCAAGCCCGCCGGTGGAAAGCACGCCCTCTATCGCCGTGCTGCCGTTCGCCAACATCAGCCGCGACGCGGACAACAATTACTTCAGCGACGGCCTCGGCGAAGAGATCATCAACGTTCTGGCCCGCATTCCCGGCCTGAAAGTCATCGCGCGCACCTCCGCGTACGCCTTCCGCGGAAAAGAACTGGACATCCGCAAGATCGCCGAATTGCTCGGTGTCCGCACGATTCTCGAAGGTAGCGTGCGCCGCGCCGGGAGCCGCATCCGCGTCACCGCGCAATTAATCACCGCCGAAGACGGATCGCATCTCTGGTCCGAACGCTACGATCGGGAAATGGCGGACGTCTTCGCTCTGCAAGATGAGATCGCCGGAGCGATCGCGACGGCCCTGGCAACAAAGCTCGCAGTGCAATCTGATGTGTCCCGCCAACATACGCCGAATCTTGCCGCGTACGAGGCTGTTCTGCGCGCCCGATACCATCTCAACAACGTCACGCCGGATTCCGTGGCGCGTGCCCGCGATTGCCTGAAACAGGCTACAGCCCTTGATCCGCAATATGCGCTGCCCCACAGCGTACTGGGCGGCACTTTCGTCTCCCCGTCGGTCTACGGCATGATTCCCGCGCACGAAGCCATGCCGCTCGCACGCGCTGAATACCAGAAGGCGTTGGAGATCGATCCGATGCTGCCGGAAGCACTCGTCGGGATGGCCGCGATTTGCATGTTCTACGACTACAACTGGAAGGAGGCCGGGCGTCTCTTCGAAAAGGCAATGTCGCGTGGCCCGCTCCCCGGCGGCGCGCGCATGAGGTACGGTCAGTATCTCTTCTGCATTGGCCGGCCCGAGGCCGCCATAAAGGAGAGCGAGAATGCGATGCAGGGGGACCCACTTAACTTGCAACTGCGTTCTCTTCTCGCTTTCGCACTCATGGCCGCCGGCAGGGATGCCGACGCGGCCAGCGAGTGCCGGCGCGTCCTCGAGCTCGACCAGAACTATCGTCTGGGTCATTTCTGTCTGAGTCTTGCGTACGCACAGCTAGGCAAGATCGAAGAAGCGCTGGCTGACGCCGAAAAGGCATATTCCATGGCGCCCTGGGCGCTGGCAACCGCTGGATACGTTGCCGGGCTGCTCAAGCGCACGAGCGATTCGGGCCGTGCGGAGGCACTGCTAGAAAAACTGGGAAACGGCACGGCATTTGGAGCTCCGTTCGGCTTCGTCTACTACCATCTAATTTGCTCGGAAATCGAAAAGGCCGCCGACTGGGCCGAGAAGGCCATGGAGCAACGCGAGCCCTGGGTCATCTTTTTGCTGATGCTCCCGCACGCGAGAGCATTGCGGCAGAGCCCGCGCTGGCCCGCGCTCGCGAAAATGATGAATCTTCCCGAGGCCGTGAAACCCGAGCCTGACAACTGAACATTAAGCTGCGAAGCCGAGGAATGCTCCAGCAAGCATCCGCGCCCTCAAGGCGTCTGGGCGCCCTGGGTCTCGACGTACACCGCGTAGAGAGACTGGCTCGCCGCCATGAACAGTCGGTTTCTCTTCGCGCCACCGAAACAAATATTGGCGCACGTTTCCGGAAGATGAATTTTGCCGATCAGTTTGCCGTCGGGCGCGAACACATGCACTCCGTTGTAACCTTCTCCCGCCCATCCTGCCGCGGACCAGACATTGCCGTCCACATCGCAGCGAATGCCATCCGATGATCCCGGCGACATGTCCACAAACATTCGTCCCTTCTTCAACCGCACGCCATCCTCCACGTCATACACACGAATCGCGTGCGGGTCGCCCGGGTGCTTCGGAACTCCCGTATCCACGATGTAGAGCCTTTTCTCATCGGGAGAGAAGCAAATACCGTTGGGCTTATCCATGTCGCTGGCAACCACGGTCGCCTCTCGCGTTTTCGGATCGAGCCGGTAAACATTGGCGGGCAACTCAAACGCAGCTCTATGACCTTCGTAATTCGACATGATGCCGTAGCCCGGATCGGTAAACCAGATGGCCCCATCGGAATGCACCGCCAGATCATTCGGCGCGTTGAGCTTCTTGTCCTGAAAGGCGTCCATCAGTACGGTGATCGTGCCGTCGTATTCGGTTCGCGTCACCCGGCGCGTGTCGTGCTCGCACGTGAGCAGCCTCCCCTGCCGGTCTCGGTAGTTTCCATTGCTGTAATTCGAGGGGCTCCGAAAAACACTGACCTCTCCGGTCTCCTCCAGCCAGCGCAGCATGCGGTTGTTGGGGATGTCGCTGAAGAGCAGATAGCGCCCATCCGCAAACCACACGGGCCCTTCGGCCCACCGCGCGCCCGTGTATAAGCGCTCGACCGCGGCGTTGCCTACATCGTATTTCTCGAATCGCGGATCAAGCACTTCAATCGCGGGATCGGGATAGACCACCGGACTTTTCCGTTCTTGCTTCCCGGCAAGCGCCAAAGGATCGAATGCAAGCGCCGTCGCAGCCCCGGCCGCAACGCTCATGAATGTGCGTCTCTCCATCAGTCTCCCTCTCGCGGAAAATTTTCTCCGTCGCACACTATCACAGCCGGTTCGGCCTGGGCATAACCGTCCCCGATTCCGTTTCAGTCCGTGTAGCGTGGTAGGATTACATCCATTCTAAGGAATCGCGTCGGGGCTTTAGCAGGAGATCAAAATTGGCGAGATCGGGATCCGTGCCGCTGGAAGCTTACGTCCCGAGTTCCCCCTCGGCCGCCGCAGGCGCGAAAGTCGCTGCGCGGCACTCCGCCCTCGTTCGCGTCACTCACTGGATCATCACGCTGTGCTTTCTCGCCCTGCTCGTCAGCGGAATTGAAATTCTGATTTCTCACCCGCGCTTCTATTGGGGCGAAACCGGCAACGTATTGACCAAGCCGCTGTTCATAATTCCGATCCCCTCCTCACGGAATTTAGTGCCCACCGGTTACGGCTACGTACTGCCGGATCAGAACGGCTGGAGCCGCTATCTTCACTTTCAAGCGGCGTGGATCGCGGTACTCACGGGCTTGCTCTATTTAATCTACGGCGTCTTTTCAGGGCATTTTCGGAAAAACTTATTCCCGGCAGGCAGCCGATCTTTCGTGGCGCGCGTTGTCGCGCGACATCGCCAATCATTTGCGCTTCAAGCGGCCGAGTGAGTCGGAAGCCTGGTCATACAACGTGCTTCAGCGCCTCACCTACTTGATCGTAATCTTCGTCCTCTTCCCGTTGGTCATCTGGACCGGCTTGGCAATGTCTCTCGCCTTTGTTTCCGCGTTTCCCGCGACCGTCACTTTGCTCGGCGGCCAGCAATCCGCGCGCACGCTGCATTTCTTCGTCTCCGTAGCACTCGTGCTCTTCCTGCTCGTACACGTCGTGATGGTTTGCGTAGCCGGATTCCGGAATCGCATGAGGGCCATGATCACGGGCCGCGCCGATGCCAATAAGGAGCGCGCATGAGCAAACTCTCGCGCCGCAAATTGATCATGTCCGGAATCGCAGCGACTGCCGGCGTCTCGGGCCTGGGCGTGGCCGCGCACCTGGCACAAAAGTACGGACTGGTGCCGCCCGATAGCGGCGGCGTCTGGGGCCTCGGCGAAACGCTGACCTACGCTTCCCAGCGGCTGCTGACCAGGCACTCACTGGCCCGCGAGTTCCCCAAGAGCAAAATCTCCAATCCGCCTCTCGCGAATGAAATGCCGCCCCTGAACGATGCGTTCAAGCGCCTCCAAGCCGGAGGTTTCGCGGACTGGCGGCTCACGATCGACGGCATGGTCGCCAAGCCCGCTTCGTTTTCACTGGCACAGCTCAAGAGCTACCCGTCGCGCAGCCAGGTCACCATACTCGCGTGCGAAGAGGGCTGGTCCTACATCGCCGAGTGGATCGGCGTTCCGCTCTCCCATGTCCTGAACCTCGTCGAGGTCCATCCGCAAGCCAGGTACGTCGTGTACTTCTCGATTGATCCCGACTGGTGGGACAGCATCGATATGGCCGACGCCTTGCACCCGCAGACTTTTCTCGCCTATGGAATGAACGGCGATGAGCTTCCGGTCGGCAACGGCGGGCCTCTTCGCCTGCGCCTCCCCCGCCAGATCGGCTACAAGAGCGTGAAATTCATCACCCACCTGACGGTAACCGACAATCTGAAAAAATTCGGCAAGGGTCTAGGCTCCGTAGAACCGGAAGCCGGCTATGCCTGGTACGCCGGCATCTGACAGGCGTGTCGCGGCGCGGCGAGTCGTGGTCACGGACCTAGCCCACGAGCGAGCCAATTTTGCGAGATGAGTTGAAGAGCCAGGCGGCGCGCCGCAGCTCAGCGCTGATCCGCCTTCTCCCTCTCCGCGAGGACGATTTCCATCAGGCTGGACTTGCCGGCCCACGGTGTTTGAATCTCGTTCCAGACTTGGCTCGACAGGGTGCCGAAAAATTGCTCGTACGCCTAAAGCGAGCGCGGTTCGAGAGGAGGGAGGTCGTGTAGCGGCTATTCGCTGCGGGAGAATGTTGCGGCGGAGGACTCGCCCTGGCCGAGCGAGACGAGCAACCGCCGTAGCTTGGCGCGATCTTCGAGGCCCATGCCCACCCATTCAAATCCCGCCTGATGCGAGCGCACGAAGCGCACCACTGCCTGCGCATTGATCGAGCGCATTCCAGCAGGAATGCGGAACGTCGCCGAAGTGCCTACGGCGAGCTGCATATCGCCGCTGACCATGCCGCCATCAAGACTCAGCACATTGATCGAAAGCGATTGCTTCCCCTGCGCTGAGCTGACTACCGCCGGGACCGAGTGCGTCAGGCGCACGCGCCGATATCGGCGGTGGCGCACAAAATCGCGTTCCGGCCGCGGATCAAGCGGTGCAAGCGCGAGAACCGCCGCATCGAGCCCCGACTTTGGAATGAACGCGCGCAGCCATTCCGCATCAATCTTCGCAAGAGCCTGCGCAACAGCGGTGCGGATTTCGTCAGGATAGGTCCAGCCGAAAGTTTTTCGATCTTCCAGAAAATGGCGCAGGCGCTCGGCGGTGCCCGGCGCGCGGATGCGGCCCAGCGCTTCGATCGCTTTCACGCGCAAGAATTCGGAGCTGCCCGGCAGCGCTTCGCCTTCGACAATCTTCAAAAGCTTGTCGGAAGTCTCCGGATCGCCGCACATGCCGATTTCGTCCACGGCGAAAGGCATCACCAGCGAATCGAATAAATCAAGCACGCTCGCCAGAATTCGGCCCGCGCTCCGGCGCGCCAGCGATCGCGAGCTGCCGCACTACCGCATCTTGGAACGAGCGCTGGCCTTCGCTCAATCGCGAAGGAAGATATTCACCAAGCGCCATGGGATCAAGCCGGCTGAGAAGTCCGACCACGCTGGCAGCCTTCGACAGCGGATCCGAGCGCAGCGCCGCGCGCAGAGGTTGCGCACAGGGCTCGCCGATAGCCTTCGCGAGTTCCACAACGCGCTCGCGTTCATTGCGCCGCGTGGTGCGCGAAAGACGTATCGCCAATTGTTCCGAGGAAGCCTGCGGCACGCGCCGCAAAACATCCGTAAGGCTCGCGTCCACCCTGTCCGAATTCACCGCGTCATCAATGAATTCTGAAACGCGATTTTCAATCCCCAGCCGCGGGCGCAAGCCTTGCACCCAGCTCGGCCGCACAGCCTCGAGCAAATTCAGCGAATCAAGCGCCTGAATCATCGCGCGGTAATACCGCCGCGAAGCCGCTTCCTGGCTCAGCCGCACGAAACGCCGCGCTCAGCAAAGATTGCAATTCTTGCTCGCGCTCTTCCTGCATCTGCTTGCCAATTTCGGCAAGCGCAGTCTGCAAGCGTTGGCTGGCGGCGCGGCTATACAATTCCGCAAGTTGCCCGAGCCCAATCGCCGCTTTGCGCCGCGCCTCCGAATCCTTATTCCGCACGCAAGCTGCATAGTGCAGCAAAATATCGCCCGCAGCATCGGATTCCCCGCGCCCGAGAAGCTCTTCGACGAATTGCTGCACGTTGCGCGGCGGAATGCACCAAGCCTCGGTCGAAAGCAACACTTGCTTCTTCCCCGACTCCGGAACCTTGGCCCAGAATTGCCGGTCGAGCAAATCGGCGTGCGACTCGACAGCGATCCCCGCCTTCGCCATTTTGTCTTCGCGCGCGCGCAGCATCTTGCGCAGCGTGTCGACTTCCTGGCCCATCTTGTCGAGCAACTGGCGCACGGCGTTAACGCGCACTTCGCCGCGCTGGTAGCGCTCCAGCGCAAATCGAATGGCAAGATCCTCAGCCAGGCGCACAAGCGTAGTTCCGTCTAGCTTGGCTTTCGGCGCGGTGGCCATCACGTCCGCGAGCGCCTCGCGCAAAGTCACCTGCGCGTTCTGCGGCAAATGCGCAAGCTTCGCCTGCCATGCGGTAGCGTCGAGATTCTGCGTATTCCCGTGGCCCTGCGTCGCTTCGCCGAACTGCGCCAGCAATCGCAGCAGACTATGCATCTCCGTTTCGTTAAGAGGCAGCGGTTCCTGCGAGACCGCACCCGATCCGCCGCCGCTGCCCGTGCCGGTTGTGGCTAGCCCGCCGAAGAATCCAAATGAGCCGCCGCCGGATGGAGCGCCGTTGCCCGCGCCTGTGCCGGTTCCTTTGCCGGTGCCGCCGCTTGGTCCGGCGAACGATTCCGTCCCCGCGCCCGAGCCGCCGGGATGCGCGGCGCCTTCGGCTGCGGCGATCAACTGAATCATTTTCTCCGGGCTGCGGAACCATTCCTGAATCTGTTCAGAATCGCCGCCCAGCGTGCGCACGGTCAATTGCGCCGCAACGCGCGCTTCGGAATAGGCGGAATCCTCCGCCACAAAGCGAATCTCATTCACGCGAATCGACCCGCTCGAATTCTTCCCCGAAAACTCGGCTAAGCTTCTCCGCCAGTCCCGAAGCCTTCGACCCGGTCTCCATAAACGCGCGAATGAACAGAGCGAATTCGTGGCGCTCCAGCCCGCGCCCGAAGCAAATGCTGGCAATCCCGGCAGCACTCAATAAATTGGCAAAACTGCGCTCCGCAGGGGTAGTTTCCAGGGGCACACCATCGAGCAAAAGCTGCGATCCGGTAGCCCCCAGGAGCAGGCCGGTGGGTCCAGCCGCAGAAATGGCCTCGGTCAGTTCCTCCAAAGCAGAGTCAAATTGGGCCGCCGAGCGCACGTGCTCCAATCCATACAACCGGGCGAACTTCAACAAAACATTGAGGCTACGGACAAAAGCGCGTGCGTTCGGTATGGTCGTTTCGCTGGGCATCTAGGACACTTCGGCTACGTGCAATTCACCTGCCTATGGGAAATAGTGTACTAGGACTATCGGCGAGGAAAATGGTACGACCGTACTATCGGTGCGTAACATACATTTGCGAGTCGCCCACCCCATCCGCACGGCCAGGGGTCAGGGAGCCTTGTATACAGGGACCAGGAAGTACGCCTCGTAATTGATTCTGCTGGACTTGCCGCGCGCTTCGATTTCCCAGTAAATAGGCGGCGCGGAAGCCAGATTCGTGGTCGGCTGATCGGCGGGAACGCGAAATTCCACCGGAATTTCCGCGCCGGCATACCCTGCGAGACGCTCGCGCTCGAATGTGGTCGCTTCCTTGTAAAGCTCGTAGCACACCACGCGCGTGGAACGATTGTTGCCGCTGCCGGTGGTCACATATTTTTCCTGGACGCACCGCAGCGTGAGCGTCAGCTCGTCGATGCCCTCCACGTGATGCGGCGCACGCAGCCGCGCGCGCAGAGTCCCGCCCAGAAAGTAGGGGAATGAATCGTAATTCAGAAAACTATTGCCGTAACGAATCAGGTCCGCCAGCATCTGCAGCCAGCGGTACCAGAAAACGAGGCCGGCCAGGCCGAACAACGACGCAAAAATCGCAAAAATCATCGCGCCGCGGACATGCAATCCGATCCAGAAGAATGGAACGAGAAATGCGGACCACACCAGCGCGGCAACCAGGCGCCCAATCATGGCATTGAACGCCGAGAACGCCACGCCTTCTTGATGCCAGTGAAAATCGTACAGCCAGGGTTCGCCGGGGCGCTGGGCCGCGGCGCTCAGGTAACGCCATTTCCGCTCGACTCCGGCCAGGCCGTGAATCAGAAAAAATGCGCCGCTAAGAAAAAATAGCGCACCGATAATGCCGATCATCGAATCGGGAAGGTGTTTGCCGACATTGACGACGCGGAGAGCGGCCAGGCTGATCCACACCCCGACTGCAAGGAACGGGACGCCGAACAACACCGCGCCCCAGCCATTGACGGTCGTGGCGCTCTGCGTGGGATGATTTTCGAGAATGGACCCCGAATTCGAACTCAGCGCCGGATCGAGCGTAGGGTCGGCGATTTCGCGCGTGAAAGCGATTGTCATGGCGCCTCTTTCCTAAGTTTGTCGGGCGCTCTGGATCAGAGCAATGGGACTTTGCCGAAAGGGTAATGGCCGAAACGCGGAAATTCAGAACCAGTTGGGAAAGATCATCTCCGCCAGGCCGCGGATTCGGTAAAACTAGAATTACGCGTCGCAGATTTTCTGCCTGCCATATTTTCCCCGTAGGGGCGGGGCTTGCTCCGCCCGCTCTTCGTAGTGCCTACCGGGATGTCTGCCACGACCTCCTCGCAAATCGGTCTCGCAATTCCGGCGTCTCATCGGCCTAGCGGACAAGCGCGATATCAGCAAAGTCAATGAAAACTGGAAACGTCAAAACTGGGAGAAAACCGCCGGCAAGCCGCCGGCGCTACAAAGGAGAATTTGGCACCCGCAGCAAGCGCTGCGCTGCGAGAACACAGCGAACGGTCGCCGCGCGTGTTTCGCGCCGCGCAAAACGTGACTACTGAGGAAGACCCATGCGCTTGATCAAATCCGCGTACCTCTTATCCGATCGCAGCGAATTCAACTCGGGCAGAACCTTGATGTAAGCCAGGAACCCGCTCTTCTGAGCGTAGCCCTTTTCCAGCCAGGCGAATGCCTGATCTTTCTCCTCAAGCAGCGCGTAATCCAACGCCGGGAACACCGGATCGACATACGCGTGATTGCTCAGTTCCACCATCTGCTCCACATCCCGCCGCAACGCTCCCTGATATCCGCCTTTCGCATACGCCTCTTGATTCGCCTTCACCTGCGCGATCCCTGCCGCATCATTGTTGCCCGCGACCTGCTTCATCCACTCGTCCAGCCACAGGTCGTATTGTCCCAACATGCGGTATGCCGTGGAGAGGTGGTTATGCGCGTTTGCGTACGTGGGATCGATCTCCACGATCTTTTTGCACTCTTCGACGGACTTCGCGGGCTCCCCGGTATAGAGATAGGCCTCGCACAAATTGTCGAGCGCGTTCATGTTCAGCGGATCGAGAGCGATGGCGCGATTGATATTTTCGATCGCCTCGTTCATCCGCCCCAGGTATTCGAAGTGAATTGCGTAAAGGATGTGCGCCCGCGAGTTGTTCGGATCGAGCTGCAGCGCACGCTGAAATTCGCGCTCGGCGTCATCCCACTTCCAATCGTCGTCGTACGCGATCCCCAGCAATGCGTGCGCTTCGGGGAGCTCCTCGTCGATCGCCAGCGCCTTTCTTGCCTCAGCCATGGCTTTGGGCTTGGTCTCGGCAGCCGGCACGGCGGTATACACGGACAGGACGTCGTAGTATTCCGCAAGTCCGATGTGCGCCTGCGCGTAATTCGGATCCTTATCAATGGCTTGCTGGAAGTAGTCCTTCGATTTCGCGATGCCCTCCTGCGTGCGCTTGTCCCAGTAGTACCGGCCTTTGAGATAGAGGCCATACGCTTCGGAGTCGTTGGTGCCGCCTTTGGCCAGCTGCGATTTCTGCTCCCCGGTTAATTTCTCCCGCAGGCGCGCGGCAATCTCATCGGAGATTTCGCGCTGCACCGCGAGCGCGTCGGAAACTTTTCTGTCGTATTGCTCGCTCCACAGGCTGCGATTGTTGCGCGTGTCCGTCAGCTCCGCGCTGATGAGCAAGGAATCGCCATGCTGCGTCACCCGGCCGGTGACCACCGCGGTCACTTGCAGCTCGGTGGCGGCCTTCTGCAAATCGAGATCCTTCGATCGGTAGCGCATCACCGAACTGCGCGGCCGCACCGTCAGATTCGGCAGCCGCGAAAGGCTTCCTATCAAACTTTCCGTCAGCCCATCGCTCAGATAATCCGTATTCGGGTCCGCGGTCACATTCGCGAAAGGGAGCACCGCGAGCGTATCAATGCGCGCGCCGGACCCCGGCGCAAGCCAGCGATAGGCCGCATAGCCAAGCGACGCCAGTATCACGACGACGGCCGCAACGCCCGTCAGAAATGCCGTCTTGTGCCGCGCCAGCAAGCCGACGGCAATCCGCGTATCAGATGTCGAATCCGTGCCAGCCGTCTGCGCGCCCGCCGCCGATGCCGCGGACGAAGACTGAACCGCCTGAGCTGCGGCCGACGAATCCACCGGTGAGACGCCCGAACGCCCCGTATCCGTATCGCGCTTCAGCCGCTGCAGGTCCGCGCGCATCTCCGAGGCGTGCTGGTAGCGCAGATTCCGGTCTTTCTCCAAAGCCTTGGTGATGATTTCATCCAGCTTCGCCGGCAGATCCGGATTGAGCCGCACCGTCGGCATCGGCGCCCGTTCCAGAATCGCATTGAATGTGACGCCCGTGCTCTCCCCGCGAAAAGGCAATTGCCCGGTGGCCATCTCGTAAAGCACCGCCCCAAACGAAAACAAATCCGTGCGCGCATCCAACTCCTTCGCGCGCACCTGCTCCGGCGACATATACGCAACCGTTCCCAGCGTGCTCCCCGGACTCGTGAGCTGGTCTACCTCCACGCCCTGAGTGGCAAGTGTGTCCGCCACGGCAGGGTTTTTCGTAGGAGTGACCTTCGCCAGTCCAAAATCCAGAATTTTCGCGTGCCCGCGCCGCGTCACGAAGATATTGGCGGGCTTGATATCGCGATGAACGATGCCCTCGCCGTGCGCCGCGTCGAGGCCATCGGCAATCTGTATGGCCAGCCCCAGCAGCGTCTCGAGCTCCATCGGCCGCGCGCCGATAAGGTGCTTCAGCGTCACGCCATCCAGATACTCCATGACGATGAACGCCTTGCCGTCTTCTTCGCTGATGTCGTAAATCGTGCAAATGTTCGGATGATTGAGCGCCGAAGCGGCCTGCGCCTCCCGCTGAAAACGCTCCAGCGCCGGATGATCTTTGGAGAGATTTTCCGGCAGGAATTTCAGCGCCGCAAAACGGTGCAGCTTGGTGTCCTCGGCCTTATAGACCACCCCCATACCGCCGCCACCAAGCTTCTCGACGATGCGATAGTGTGAGACAGTCCGGCCGATCAGCGATGGCGATTCAGGCATGTGCCACGAATTCTCCCACCATGGAGGAAACCGCGCGCGGAAAATGTAGGGGAGGGTCTAAAGCACCCTCGCCTACAACGGCGCTACTTTAACTTGCCGTACTCGCTCTTTGCCGCCGCCAGCACCGGAATCGAAGGATCAGCATCTTTCCAAATCGCAAAGAAATCCTGATACGCCGTCCGCGCCTTCGACGTATCTCCCTGCAGCGCATAAGCCCGCGCCAGTCCGAGATGCGCCAGAGCGCCGAGCGGCAGATTCGCGACGATGCCGCGGTGATCAATCAGCTTCTGAAATTCGGCTGCGGCTTCCTTGCCTTGATGAGCCTGCAGATAGAGCAGGCCGCGAACGTAGGCGGGATACAACCCTGATATCGGCGACACCGAACCCAGTTCATAGGCCGCTGCAGGCTGCAGGGCTTCGATTCCCTTCGAAGCGTTGTTGCGGTTTAACTCAATCGCGCCGCGAATCGCCGGCAGCCAGAAGTCTTGCAGAATCGTGTTAACGGGCGAATCCTTGCTGAGCTTGTCCGCGATCGCCGCAGCGCGCGGGAGGTCCCCGCTGCGTGCCAGCGTCATCGCCACCAGAATTTGAACGTCGCGGCCCGGTGCAAGACTTAAAGCCTGTGCGGCCCCGTCACGCGCCGGCCCGAAATTTCCAAACTCCGCTTCGCGCAGCGCCGCATTGGCCGCCCATGTAGCTGCGGATTCCTTGGCATCGTTACGCACCGCCGACTCAACCGCTCTCCGGGAGAATTCCCGCGCCTTGGCCAGCCTTCCGAAATACGCTTCCGTATCGCCCTGACCGGAAAAGAATCCGTCTTCCACTCCCGCTTTTCCCGTGGCCCAGGCCACATTCTTCTCCATGCCGGCCGCATCTCCCTGCAGAAACGCGAGCGCGTACATCCCCAGGTGCAGGTTTGGATCTTCGAGCTTGCGACTCAGGGCTTGACGAAACGCAGCGTTGGCTTCATCGAGGCGGTTGAGACTTGCGTACGATTCGCCCATGTCCCCATAAGTGAGGACATCATCAGGATCGAGTTCGATCGCCTCGTGGAATCCCTTGATCGCTTCTTCGTAGCGGCCCAATAGCGTATCGATGAACGCCGAATTGATGATGGCGATTTCCTCTCGAGGATACTCTTGATGCCAGAGTTGCTGGCTCTCGAGCGCTTTGTCGAGCTCACCGGTAACGTCGAGGTAGTAATGTCCCGTGATGTAGAGCTTCTCTGTTTCGCTGGTACGATCGCGGAGATCGAATGCTTTCTTCGAGTACTCGCTCGACAAGTCAGCTTCGGAAGCATTGCGATAAATGGATCCGAGATTCGCGTAAGCCGCGGCGAAATTCGGATCGAGCGAGACCGCCTGCTTGAAAAGGGAAATTGCTTCCGCGTCGCCCTTCGACTGCCTGATTTTGACGCCGAGGCTGTAGGCCTTCAGCGCGTCGAGAGATGGCGTTGTGACGTTTTCGATCGGAGCATTGAATTTCTCGATGGAGCTGAGCGATTCGCCGAGTTTGCCGCGCATCTCGGAGCCGACTTTGCCAAGTGTGTCGAGGACGTGGTCCTTACTGTCGGCGTCGCCGCCCGCGGTTGCCAGCGTGTCGCCGGTCGAGCAATTCAGCGCGTTGAGAACGACGTTGTAACGGCTTCCCACTTGCGCGATAGAGCCTGCCAGGACCGCTTTGCTCGCAGTGCGCTGGCAGATTTCCCGCGAAATTTGTTCCGTCACCCGCGCGTCCGCCGTTTGGCCCATCATCTGCAGCGTGGCGTGCATTTTTGTGTCGGAAAGTATGTTCAGAAACGGCGATTCCGCCAGTTGCGCGGCGAGCGCCTGGCGTAGGCTGTCGTCAAAGACGGCGTCGCCGGTCGAGTTCGTGAAATCCGCGAGAACGATGGTGTCTTTTTCCGTCAGCTTTGGCGCGCGATGAAGATAAAAGTAGGCGCTGGCCGCCAGCACCACGACGAGCGCCGCCCCACCGGCAAGCACTCGCTTATCCAAGCCTGTTTTCTTGCTCGCTTGCGCTTCTACGGCCGGACTCGCACTGCCGCCCGATACTCCGGCCGCCGCCGAATCAACGGCGTCATTCCGAGGCGCGATTTTCAGCGACGAGGAATCCCTCTTGGGTTCTTGGATTTGAGATGCTGAAGACGCTACCCGCCCGCTCGATTCTTCCGCGCGCGCTGCAACCTCACCCGACAAATGCGCTGCCGAATGACCGGAGCCCGCGTCGCGCCGCAATCGCTGCAAATCCGCGCGCAGCTCCGCGGCGCTCTGGCAGCGCATCTTCGGATCTTTCTCCAACGCCTTGTTAATCGTGTCTTCCAGCTTGACGGGAAGATCGGGGTTGAGGCGCACGGGAGAAACCGGCGTGCGATTCAGAATGGCTTCGTAAACGATGGCCGAAGTGTCGCCCCGGAAGGGAAGCTGCCCCGTGGCCATTTCATAGAGCACCACGCCGAAAGAAAAAAGATCGCTGCGCGAATCGAGGTCTTTTCCGCGCGCCTGCTCGGGCGACATATAAGCAACCGTCCCCAGCGTCGTTCCCGGGCTCGTCAAATGCTCGGCGGATACAGCGAAGCCGGCTTCCTCCTGCGTCTCACCGGATTCCATCGAAGACTGGCGCTTCTCAGTCACTTCCAGTTTCGCCAATCCGAAATCGAGAATTTTGGCGTGCCCGCGCTTGGTCACGAAAATATTCGCGGGCTTGATGTCGCGGTGAATGATGCCCTCGGAGTGCGCCGCATCCAACGCATCGGCGATCTCCACTCCCAAATCCAACAGCGTCTCGAGTTCCAGCGCTCTGCCGGCGAGCTTGTGCTTCAGCGTCTGCCCATCGAGAAACTCCATCACGATGTAGGTCCGGCCGTTCTCTTCGCTGATGTCGTGTATCGTGCAGATATTGGGATGATTCAAAGCAGAGGCCGCCTGCGCTTCCCGTCGGAAGCGCTCCAGCGCCTGCAAATCATTGGCAGCAGATTCCGGAAGAAATTTCAGCGCCACAAGCCGGTGCAGCTTGGTGTCCTCAGCCTTGTAGACAATTCCCATCCCGCCGCCGCCCAGCTTTTCCACCACGCGGTAGCGCCCAATAGTCTGCCCGATGATCGTCTGAGGCCCAGCCATAGAAAGCGCATCTTAGTGCGCCCCTCGGTTCCAGTCAACGAAGCCACCGCCAAGCGGCGCTCTCCCAATCCGAAGCCGCTCGAAGATCTAAGGGGGCCCGCCGTTCGGTGGCAGCCCCCGCATTCATGCGGGGGAGGAGCGCTTCAGCGCTCCGAAAAACGCCACTCCCAAAACGATGCGCTTTAGCGCTGGCTCCTTGAAGCTACGGTCGAGGCTTTCCAAGCGTCTGTAAGAACTACGCTGCCTTGTCAGGGAACGGCTTCAGCCGTGCCGAAACTGCCATGATATCAACCCGGCTTTAGCCGCTGAGGTTCGTCTCCTCCCGTTCTCACTCACGCTCTTAAGACCTCGCCTTTGCCTATCCCGCGCCGCGACTCTACCCAATCCGTTTCAATTTCTCCCAAATTAACCCGTGCTCTACCCAAATTTCCCGCTCTTCAGAATTAGTACCATTGACCTACGATTACCGAAACGTTATACAACCTTCTGCAGCACGCAATCTCAAAGCGCAGACCGGTTCTCGAAAGCAGCCGTGATCTGCGCCAAACAACTTGGAGGATGGATTCAAAATGCCCGGCAAGAATGTCGCGAACGTTGGCCTTTCCCGAGCCTCGAGCCCCCAAAATCTAATCGGGAAGCTCACGATTAGAAGCGCACGTAAGTCATAGAAAACAATCGGTCGCGACGCGTCCTAATCGGGAAAAAACACTCGTTTTTAATTCAAGATTTCGCGCCCGGGTCCGCCGGATCAGGCAGGTAGCCGCACTTCCACCTTGGTCGTATCCAGGACGCCGCGAACTTGGCGGATGATCTGATTGGCCCAAAGCTGATTGCTGAGGACCACCAGGGAGCCATTTTCGAAGTCGCAAATGGCGCAGAAGAGGTAATTCGGAAACGCATTATGGTATGCGTCGGCACCCTGGCGCGAAAGTTCTTTTTCGAGCGCAGGGTCGCCCGCTGCGGCTAGAGCGCCGGCGCGCGCGCCGAATATTTCGGCTTCAAAGCGGGCCAGCAATTCTTCGAACTGGGCTGGCTCCGGCGCAGGAATCACGATGCAGCGGGTCTCAGCTTCGCGGAAGTTGATGCTGTGCGTAGTGCAGAAATCGCGGACGCGATCCAGGTGGCTATAAAAATCGAAGGCCCACGGTTCTTTACCGGCCAGCGCAGGGAGGATGCGGCTCCAAGTTTTAACGCCTTCCTCGCCGCGGATAGGCTCTCGATCGATCCCGGGATCAACTAGCTCAATGCTAATGGCCTTAACATCAGGGCCAAGATCGAGAGGTTCCACATCGAGTAGGTTCATTCAGTCGCACCGAGACTTACCGCAGAGACGCAGAGGACGCGGAGCAACCATTTATCAGGCGCCGGCGGCTTGGCTACCTGTGGCACCCCCGAATCGCTTCTCGAAATCCGGCGATTGCTTGCGGACTTCGAGCCAATCGAAAAACGCGTCGGGGGTTTCCAGCCAAATGGCGAACCACTGCGCAATTTCTTCTTTTTCGGCGCGCTTGGTTTCTTCCACTTTGTGATTCCGCGCGATCATTTCGGCGCGGCGGCGGCCCAACCGGCCGACTTCGCGGGCCCGCTCTACCGCGGCACGCTCGCCATCGCTCTGAAATTTTCGCAGCAGTTCGTCGAGGCGAATGATACACATCTCAGCTTCTTCGAGTGTCGAGAAATGCAGAAGATCGTGGAATTCCTCTTCATAGAGGCCTTCTTCATCCACGTGCGTAGACCAAATCACGCGCAGGCCGGCATCTTCGAGGACGGTGACGATGTACTCGGGCGAAGTGCTGGCTTCGGGGCCGGCAAGTACGATCATCTGCCGGCGAATCTGCTCGATTTCGGCGGGCGTGTAGCGTTCTTTCGCCAGGCCGCGCGCCGCTTCCAGGATCAGCTCCTTCTTGGTCGTCTCCTTGAGCGGATGCGAATTTTTATCTTTGTGGCTCACGATGGACTCCGATGCCGGTTTGGGCCGCCTGAGTTTCCCGGCGCGGCGTTGGCGCCGGATGAATCGTTCTCGAGACGCTTGCGGTAGCGCGTCACGTTGCGATTATGCTCCGCAAGCGTCTTGCTGAAAAAATGGCCGCCTTGATCGTTGGCTACAAAATACATGAAATCCGTCTTTGCCGGCGAAACTGCCGCGCGCAGGGACGCCTCGCCGGGATTCGCAATGGGTCCCGGCGGCAGCCCCGCGTGCAGGTAGGTATTGTACGGCGAATTGACCTCCAGGTCTGCGTGATGCACTACCAGGGTGGGCCGGCCGGCGAGAGCCAGCGCGTATTGCACGGTGGGGTCGCATTGCAGCGGGTAGTTCTTGCTGAGGCGATTGTAGAAAACGCCGGCAACCAGCGGGCGCTCGGAAGCTTGCGGCGTTTCGCGCTCGACGAGCGAGGCAATAGTGACGATTTGCTTCGTCGTCGCCGCGGGGTTGGCAGGATCGGGATTCAACGACGTCCAAACGGTACGGAAGTGGCGCACCATGGCGTCGGCAATTTGCTGCGACGTCGCACGGCGCGTGAATTCATAAGTCGAAGGGAACAGAAATCCTTCGAGGCTCTTCGCGCCCGGGTCCAGATCCTGAATCGGCGTCGGATCGCGCGCCACTTTCAGGAAGTCTTCGCGGTTGGCCAGCCCTTCGCGCTCGAGGGCGTCGGCAATTTCGAACATCGTCCAGCCTTCGGTGATTTGCACCGAATGGACGTAAATGTGGCCGCCGGCGATTTTCCAGAAGACTTCGCGCTCGTTCATCGAGTGATCGAAAAGATATTCGCCGGCCTGCAGCGAGCGATTGTGATGCCAGCGGCTCAGCAGATCGAAAGCTACGGCGTTGGGAATGACGCCGTTTTCGTGGAGGATTTCGGCCACGCGCCAGCGCGAAGTGCCGCGCGGGATGTCCACGAAAATCGAGCTTCCCGAATAGCGTTTGTAAAGACGGCTGATTTGATGATCGAGCCATGCTGAGAAGCCGCCGATTGCGGCGATGAAGAGAAGCAGAAGGAGCCCGAGGCGACGCATGCGCGATTATTTCTCCCCTCGGCGCGATGCGGAGCGTTTGACAGGTTCGCTCGCGAGATAGTCGCGAAGAAGGATTGCAGCGGCCAGGTCGTCGGATTCGGGCGCGGCGGTGCGGTCATCGCGCTTGGATGCGCGTGCGGTTTCGGCCAGTTCCTGATGTGCGGCCCAACTCGTCAGGCGTTCGTCCACCAAATCGACTTCGATGCCGAGTTCTTTTCTTACACGCGCGGCGAAGCGGGCGGCTTCTTCGGCCATTTCGCCGGCGGTGCCGTCGAGATTGAGTGGATAGCCGACGACGATGCGCCGCGCGCCATGCTGCCGCGCGATTTCGCGCAGGCGGTGAATCACGCCGCGGCGGTTCTTGCGCTCCAGGATTCCCGCGGGCCGCGCCGTGATGCGCAGCTCATCGGTGATCGCAAGGCCGATGCGCCGCCGGCCGTAATCGAGTCCAAGCACCCGGCCCGGGAGCTCAGCGGTGACCCGCGTGCCGGCAGATTTCGCAGCCCGCACTTTCTTGGTAGCCCTGGCGTCGAGCGCAGTTCCCATCGCTTTAATTATACGCGAGGACGCATGACGGCAAAATTCCACACGTTCTGTTCGTGCCGACTCAAGCAATTGCGAACGCGACGATTTCCAATGGTCCACCGCCGGTTTTGGTAGCGCCGGCGTCCCTGCCGGCATCCGACGAGCAAAATCCGCGCCACTTCCCGGAACCATCCGCGGATTACACATGACAAACGGACACACTTATTTGACGCTGCAGTCCGCGCATCGACGAAACTCTTATTGGCCGTTGTAGTCGTAAGATGCCGGTAGGGACGCCGGCACTACCGTTCGCGGCCGCGAATGCCGTCTTCCCAGAGCTTTTGTAGACCCATTTGTTTCATTTGTTCGTCCATGCCGGTTTCTTTCATCAGCGTTTCGATTTCCGCGCGGGATTGGCGCTTGCCGAGGCGTTGAGGAAGATCGGCGATGCCGAATGCTGCGATGGCTGCCAGCGCGACGTGCTTTTTCACTTCAGCGATATCCACTTTGTCGAAGGTGTCGGAAGCGGCGTGGTAGTTAAGCATGTAATTGGCCGGCTCCTGATTGGCCACGAGCGTCGGGACGCCTTCGAGGAGAAAATCGAAATTGTCGGTGCCGATTTCGGCGTCGAAGGTGATGTTATTGGCGTTGAGTGATTGCGTGGGCGCGAGCGCTTCCTTCACGGCATCGGCGACATCCTTGCGCCCGCTCAGCGAATAGCCGGTGACGCGTCCAACGCCGGAATCAAAAATGATCGCGGCGTCCATCTGGTCGAGTTCGTTGCGATGCGCGCGAGCGTAAGCGGCCGAGCCGAGCATGCCCTGTTCTTCGCCGGTAAAGAGCACGAAGCGAATGGAGCGGCGCGGGATGGTGCCGGAAGCGTGAATCACGCGCGCCGCGTCAATCACCATCGCAGCGTTGCACCCGTTGTCAAGCGCGCCCGTGCCCAGCTCCCAGGAATCGAGATGCGCGCCGAGCAGGACGAATTCGTCCGGCTTTTCGCGCCCGCGAATTTCGGCGACGACGTTTTCCGATTCTACCGGGCCGGTAATTTTGTTGGGCATGTCGAAATGAACTTGCACCGGCACGTTGTTGGCGAGGAAGCGGGCCATGCGTTCGGCGTCTTCGCGGGCGAGAGTTGCCTGAGGGAGCTTTTCGATTTCGCCGTTCGCCGAATTCGTGTGGCGGTAAAGCAGAAGATTGGGGCGCGTGGACATCCAGAAGATGGCGACAGCGCCCGCGTTCACGGCGCGATCGATGACCACCGGGGCGCGCTCGTATTCTTCGAAGAGATCGTCCCAGGTGATGAGAAAGTTCTGATGAACCAGAATGATCGCGCCTTTTGCGGCGCTGCCGGCTTTTGCGAAGCCGGCTTCATCGCCGGCGCCTGCGTCAACCACATTGGCGGAGATTCCGCCTTCCGGCGTTGCGGGCGACCAGCCCACGGAAACGGCGTGTACCGGAAATGAGCCAGGCGCAAGAATTTCGATGTGCGTTTTGCCTTCGCTCCACCCGATTGGCATAGTGAATTTTTCGGTGTGGACTTCATCCACGCCCGCGTGACGGAAGGCTTCAACGCCCCAACCCGCGGCTTTTTCCGCCGCCGGCGAGCCGGAGACGCGGCCGCCGATTTCGTCCGTCAGATGGCGCAGATTTTCTTCGAGCGGCGAAGGACCCTCGGCGCTGCGAATCATTCCCGGAGCGATGTCGGCGCAAGTATTCGCGACCGAGCAGGTGTGATCGCCCGGCGCCGGCTGCAGCGGCGCCGGCTTCACCGGCGGGAGTTGCGCGTGCGTCGAAATGGAGCACAGAGCGAGCGTGCAGAGCAAACATGGAAGCGCGCGCATCAACGGGATTCCCATCGGTTATGTTCCTCGCTGCGAATTATAAGCGAGGGGTGCTGTGGCTGACAGCAGATAGCGGAGTAGGGGGGCGGGTTCACCACGCCTCCGGGATGCCTTTGGGGTTTCGGTATTCGTCGAAAAACTGACCGGAAAAACCCGAATCCAAACCTGGCCGGTGGTGAACCCCGGCCCCTACAAGAGTACAATCGGCGCAAGCAGTGGTGGGGTATTCATTTCCCAAATGAACGAATCCCAGGCATCGTCGGAAAAAATTCGGCCGAGCCGCTGGTTCTATCTGATCGCACTCGGCTTGCTCGCCGTGGGAACCATTTGCGCGCACAAAATCGTCCTTGCGGCCATCAACACCATGCAGGGCGGACTCACTAGGGCGGTATTTCCGGGAGAAACGATCGTTTCATTCCAAACGCCCGGAGACTACAAGATTTATTATGAGAACCAGTCTGAATTCAATGGGCGAGTTTTCGATACCGGGCAGCGCGTGCCCGGCCTGTCTTTCACGGTGGTAGACAACGAGACTCAGGAAACGCTCGCGCTCCTCCAGCCGAGCATGTCCGAAACGTACAATATCAACGGCAGGGCCGGGCGTTTGGTTTTCTGGTTCCGCGTCGTCAAGCCAGGGAGCTATACAGTTGTAGGGCGCTACGATGACGGGCAGGCGCATGACGAGGCCGTGTTTGCGGTGGGAAATCCGCACATCGGCCGATTCGTCGGACTTATCCTTGGAGGAATCGCCTGTATTTTCGTATTCGGAGGCGGTGCGGTGATCACGATTATTTTGATTGAAGTTCGCAGGTATTCCTCAGAAAAGAAGCTGAAAGCCGCGGCTGCATCTCCCGGTTTCGTTGCGCCGCCGGCGCCGATGTAGGGAATACGTGATCGTGGGCGACGTTCGCGCTAGCCGCTACGCGGGCGGGCGGAGCAAGCCCCGCCCCTACGACCGAAAGACGTGGTCTCGCTGGTTAGATTGCCTCGAGGACTTTGTCTGTGACGCGGGCCACCTGCACCATTTCCTCTACGTCGTGAACGCGCACGATGTGCGCGCCTGCCAGGATACTCGCCGCGACTGTTGCCGCCGTGCCCCAGATGCGTTCTTCGGGTGGCTTGCCGTCCAACGTTGTGCCGAGGAATGTTTTTCGCGATGTGCCAATTAGGATCGGAAATCCAAGTATTGCAATTTCACCGAGACGCGCGATCAGCTCGTAATTTTGCCTGAAGCTTTTGCCGAAGCCGATTCCGGGATCGACAATGATTTGTGATTTCGGCACACCGGCCTTGAGCGCAATGGCGACCGATCGCTTCAGGCCGCTGAGCACGTCGCGGACGGCGTTGCGTGCGAATGGCTGCTTTTGCATGGTGCGCGGCTCGCCGCGCATGTGCATCAGGATGAGCGGAACGTGATTACGGCAGGCGACGCCCGCGATTTCTGGATCGAAGCGCAGGCCGGTGACGTCGTTTATGATTTGGGCGCCGGCGGCGATGGCGGCGTCGGCGATTGCCGATCTGCGCGTATCAATCGAGATCGGAATTTTCAAGCGGCCTGACAGGCGATTGAGCACCGGGAGCACGCGCGCCAATTCTTCGCGTGGTAAGACTGCGTTCGAGCCGGGACGCGTGGACTCGCCGCCGATATCGAGAATATCCGCGCCGGCGGCTTCCATCGTCAGGGCCGCTTCGATGGCGCGATTTAGACTGAAGAATTTGCCGCCGTCTGAAAAGCTGTCCGGTGTGAGGTTCAGCACGCCCATCACGAGCGTTCGCGCGCCGAGCTCGAGCGTTCGCGAGGGAAGCCGCAGCTTGAATTGTTTTCTGCGTGCCACGGATATTTGCCTGCCTCTACTGCGCCGCTTTGCCGGGAACGTAATAGGCGGCGCGATTCACTACTCGCAGCTTGCTTTCGGACGCTGCTTCAACGCGCAACGCGTGCCAGCCCGGGGCTGCGGCATTTTCGCCCGCCGGATAGAAGCCGAGCGTGTATTGCGTGCGGATGTTTCCGGCAATCTTCTCGAAAGCGCCGCGGCTGCTTTCGGCCTCACGCAAAAAATAGAGGCCGCCTCCGGCGCGGCGCACCAGTTCCGCGAGAAAGAGAGTGTAAGCCGGAATGCCCCGCTCGCGCGCTTCTTCCGTCAGCAGCGTGCGGCTGGAATGCGCGGCCAGCCAATCGTCGGTCAGCACCTTCGGGCGATTTTGCGTCGAGACGGCGTAGACTTCCACGCCTTCGGCGGCGAGGCCGCGCACGACGTCGTCAAAGTTGAGCGCGGGAGCGAAGGCGCCCGCATCCTTTCCGGCGTTTGCGGACGCGATCGTCAGGCCGAGGCCGTTGTCTTCGCCGTCGGTGAGAAGCAGGATGGCTTTTCGGCCGGTGCGCCCGCGGAAGAGTCTCTGCGCGGTGAGGTAGACGGTCTCGTAGATGTTCGAGCCGCCCGTATCGCCGAAGAGAGCCCGAACATTGACGTGCGCGATGGCGCTTTCAAGCTGCGCGCGGTCGCGGGAGAAGGGCGCGAGCACGTAGGAATGTGCTGAGAATTCGACCACGGCCACTTCGTCGCGCGGCGCAAGCGCGTCGGCCAGGCCCCGCGCTGCATCCTGCACGGCGTGAGCGTCCGGCAGAACGCTGGGGCTCGCGTCGATCACCAGCGCGACACTTGCGGGATCATTGCCGGCATCGAAATAGGCGATGTGCTGCTCGATTCCGTCTTGAAAGATCCGGAAATCTTCGCGCGCGAGGCCGGCGACGGAAGAGCCGTCGGGCGAAAACACATTGCAATTTAGCGGGACGAGATTGACGTGCACGCGCAACGGGCGAGGTGCGTCCGAAGCGCCATCCGGCGGCGCCGCTGCGGGTGCGACCGGTTGGACGAGATGAAGCTCGCCCGAAGTTTTATCGCGCTCGAAGGAAATGCCGGCGTCAAGTTGCGCGGGCTTCGGAGGTTTCGGTTTTTGACTAGTCTGCGCCGGAAGTGGCGAGACGCAGAGAAAAATAGCTAGGCTGGCGATCGGGATTAAAGATTGCAGGAGCGGGCGGTGGGCGCAAAAGCCCCACACACAAAAACGGCGTCCGCCTGGGCGGAGGCACCCTACTGCGGGCGAGCGCGGCACGTTCAACGCACAGATTTCAATCGAGATCAAAGTCGCGCAGCGGTCTTTCGATGGGCTTGTCTTTCGCCTTCTTCAAGCCTTCGGCGAATTTGCGGGCGAGGACGTCTTCTTTCGTCTTTTCGGCTTCCACAGAGAGACGGAATTTCTCCTCGACGCGCTCGGCCTGTTCGCGCAGGAGACGAGCCGTATCATCGAAATCGATGGAGGGTGGTCGTACGGGCGGCTCGTGCGAGAGAACGACGGCGAGTTGCGGGTCGACGTTCAGCTTCGCGCGGCAGCAGGGACATTCAACGCGGATTGTGCCGTCAGCCTTGTTCGTCATGTACACATTTTACGCCTAAAGGCAATTGCAGGCGCAAGTCCACATGCTGTGGAATGGGCTCGGTGCCGGAATGCAAAAGGGCAGGCACTTGTGCCTGCCCCTTCGACCCTGCGGAGATGAAATTAAGTGACTCAGGCCGGTGCTGGCTTTTCGCCTTTGGCCAGGCCGGGCATTGGCCGCGGCTCGGGCCGCAGCGAAAGTTGCGGCTCGCGGCTCGGCACTGGCGGCGCGGGCGGCTGGGCTTGCGGCTTTTCCGGCAGCGGCTTGTCTTCGATCAAGAGTTTCAGTTCGATGGCGTCGAGAACTTCGCGATCGAGCAGCGCCTGCGCGACGCGCTCGAGTGCGCCGCGATTCGTATCGAGAATGTGGCGGGCGCGTTCGTAGCCGCTAGTGACGATCGAGTGCACTTCTTTATCGATGCGGATGGCCGTGTCTTCGGAATAATCGCGATGCTGCGCGATCTCGCGGCCGAGGAAGATAGCTTCTTCCTTCTTGCCGAACGTGAGCGGGCCGAGAGTGCTCATGCCCCATTCGCAAACCATCTGCCGCGCGATGTCCGTAGCGCGCTCGATATCGTTTC
This sequence comes from uncultured Acidobacteriota bacterium, assembly GCA_963841235.1. GTDB lineage: Bacteria > Acidobacteriota > Terriglobia > Acidiferrales > UBA7541 > Palsa-147. The sequence continues at coordinate 51,190 of CAWJBU010000017.1, forward strand.
CGGCGCCGGTGGTGAGATGTTGCAGAAACATTTCCTCGGCAGCGCGTCCGCCCATCAGCACGGCGAGTTGCGATTCGAGGAATTCCTTTGTGTAAGTGTGCTTGTCGTCGATGGGCAATTGCATGGTGACACCCAAAGCCATGCCGCGCGGAATAATCGTCACTTTGTGCAGCGGATCGGCGCCCGGCGTCATCGCGGCGACCAGCGCGTGGCCGGCCTCGTGATACGCCGTATTTCTCTTCTCCTCTTCGGAAAGAATCATGGACTTGCGCTCGACGCCCATGAGGACTTTGTCCTTGGACATCTCGAAGTCCGCCATGGTGACGGTCTTGCGATTCTGGCGCGCCGCCCACAGCGCTGATTCATTGACGAGATTGGCGAGATCGGCGCCGGAGAATCCCGGAGTGCCGCGCGCGATGACGGACAAATCTACGTCGTCGGAAATTGGCACTTTTCGCGTATGCACGCGAAGGATTTCCTCGCGGCCCTTCACGTCCGGCCGAGGCACTACGACGCGGCGATCGAAGCGGCCTGGGCGCAGCAACGCCGGATCCAGAACATCTGGCCGGTTGGTGGCGGCGATCAGGATCACGCCTTCGTTCGATTCGAAGCCGTCCATTTCGACGAGCAACGCATTCAGAGTTTGTTCGCGTTCATCGTGCCCGCCGCCGAGACCGGCGCCGCGATGGCGTCCGACCGCGTCGATTTCATCGATGAAGATGATGCAGGGCGCGTTCTTCTTGCCCTGCTCGAATAGATCGCGGACGCGGCTCGCGCCCACGCCGACGAACATTTCGACGAAATCCGACCCCGAGATCGAGAAGAACGGAACATTTGCTTCGCCGGCAATCGCTCGTGCCAGCAAAGTCTTGCCCGTTCCCGGCGGCCCGACCAGCAGCACGCCCTTCGGAATTCTGCCGCCCAATTTCTGGAATTTTTGCGGGTCCTTCAGGAAATCAATAATCTCGTAGAGTTCTTCCTTCGCTTCATCAATTCCCGCGACATCTTTGAACGTAGCTTTCTTCTGCTGCGCGGTCAGCAATCGCGCGCGCGATTTTCCGAAGCTCAGCGCTTTATTCCCGCCCGCCTGCATCTGCTTCATCATAAAAATCCAGAAGCCGACGATAAGTATGAGCGGAGCGAAATTCACGACGAAGGCGATCCAGTCGTTGTTCTTCACTTCCTTGATGTTGATCAGCACGCCCTTGTCTTGCAGCGACTTGGTGATATCGGGAATCGAGGAATTGGCCACAGTCACATTGCGGAATTTCATGCCGCTTTCGCGATAGACGCCGGAAATTTCCGCGCTGTTCTGCGAAAGGGCGATGGTTACTTCCTTGATGTTGCCGGACTGAATTTGCGAGAGGAAATTGGTGTAGCTGGGCTCGTCTTCCTTCGCCGTCTGCCCGCCGGAGGAAGCCATGTGCCAAAGGACGACAGCCAAGACGATCATCACCAGCCAAAATAAGATGGTCCGAACCGTTGAGTTCACAGGCCTACCTCGTCCTTTCCCACTATTACGGAGTCCCTGGCGACAACTTCGCCTATCACTATTAGATGCCGAACGGCGCAGAAAGAGCCGTGCCGGAAGCCGTCGCGAATCAGGCGCTTCCAGATCAGAGCTCTTCGAGCCGCACGACGATGCCCCGGCGCGTCTCTTTCCGCGCCAAAAAATCAGCCGCCGGAGGCCAACCGCGCACCCAAGCGACTCGCCCGGTGCTGGTCAGCACCGGCCAACTCTTTCTCTCGTTCAGACCGATGCGCCCCTCGGCAAACATTCGCTTGAGCTTCTGCGCCGCACGCTTTCCGGGTAGCCGGCACGCGTCCCCCGGGCGCCAATTCCGAAGCACGAGCGGAGGGGTGAGACGGTCGGCGTCGAGCGCTTCCGTCCCTTGTTTAGTGTCGCTCTCCGTACTAGGCCAGTCAATGGCTTTCAGGCAGAAACGTGCCCCTAATTCTGGAACCTCGATGGTTGCGGCACCATCGTCGGGTAAGGCGACGGCATACTCGTAGAAACGTTCCCCGGCTGGGATTATTGTCTCGTCGCGGGCTGCCTCCTTCGCCTTCCGGGGCACAAACTCTAGCCGATTGAAGCTGCGAATTACATTTACGCCGTGGGGCAGCTCGATCCGCCGGCCGCTCTGCGATTCGCTGGCCAGATGCAGCACTTGATGTACGTGCTCCGCGTCGAAGCTGGATTCACCGGCAGCGGCTTTCCGAAGCAGGGCGAGAATCAGGCGCTTGGAGAGGGCCAGCGACGCTTTGGGCGTTTGCGCGATTTGCGGGAGCGGGGCCAAAAGCTGCTCGATGCTGATCGAAGTTGTGCCGCCCGATTCGCCCCATACCGCCAGCAGGCGCTCTTCCACGAGCGCGTTCCAGAAATCTTCATCGTCGCGGAGCAGCCCCGCCAGACTTCCGAGCCTCTCGACGATTGCGGGAGCAAAATCGCGCTCGAGCACCGGCAGCAAATTGTGCCTGATTCGAGCGCGCAGGCGGGTCGTGTCGAGATTGCTGGCGTCCTCACGCCACTGCTGGCCTTTGGCGCGGAGATATTCGCGCAGCTCTTCGCGGCGCACGTCGAGCAGCGGACGAATTACGGCTCCGCGTACCGGATAGATTCCCACAAGCCCGCGCGATCCCGTCCCGCGAATAATCCGAGCCAGCAGCGTCTCCGCCTGGTCATCCGCCGTGTGCGCGACGGAAACTTTTGTGCATTGGCCTTCGCGAACGAGTTGCTCGAAGTATCCGTAGCGCGCCCGGCGGCCGGCATCTTCAAGGTTCCAGTGATTGCGGCGCGCGAGCGCGGCCACGTCCTCGCGCGAGAGCAAGAACGGCACATTCAACTCGCGTGCCAGATCGCCGACGAAGGCTTCATCCATATTCGCTGCGTCGCCTCTCAATCCATGATTCAAATGCACGACGCAAAGCGAAACACCGAGATCGGCGCGCAGTTCGTCAAAAAGCCGCAACAGCGCGACAGAATCGGCGCCGCCCGATACGCAAACACCGACGCGGTCGCCGGGCGCGAGCATCCGGTGGTCGCGAATCGTTTGCGTAATGCGTTGATGGAGCTTCGATTTCACGGTTATGCGACGGGGCAACAGGAATCACTTCAATTTTACACTGCGCGGTGCTATCAGCCCCGGAAAATAAAAAAGCCCGGCTGGTGATACGCCGGGCCGCTGAAACTCACATTGCACAAGACTTCGATTAGACGTGGCCGGACATGTGTTGCGCTAGCAGCTCGCGGCTGTAAGTGATGCGGCGATCCAGCACTACGGCCGCGAAGTAAGAGCAGCTTTCTCGCTCCGCTTGGGCCCAGCGCGCGATGCGCGGCAGCAAAGGACGGAACGCGCCGCGGAGCGCAGCGAGCAGCGAGTAATAAACGCCCACGGCGCGGATCTCGCCGTCATCAGCGCCATTGCCCGGGCAGAGCCTCAGGAGCTGCACCAGTCGCGAAAATTCCTCTTCGTGCAGCTTGTCGTTGCGGATTCCGGCAATCTCGCGTACTTGCGGCGACAGTTCTGATTTCTTTCCGGCGGCGATCACCGAGCGGCAGTAGGAGACGAAGAACTGCAGCAACAGGGCGAAAGAGATGACGCAGATGAGGACCGGAATTATCATCGGGCCCTCGCCAGCAGATGAGAGGTCACCAGGCGCGCGTCTTCCGAGACCTTCATCATCGTGAAAGCCCATGCTGCGGGCAACCACACTCCGACGATCGGTGGCACCCAGCGAAGCACCGCCGGCTGGAGAGATGGGAAAAGATTACGCAAAGCATAGGCTGCGGCAGTCGCGCTGAAATAGACGCCCAGAGCCAGCACCAACTGGATCAATCGTGTGCGGGTCTCGCGCAGCTTCAGGATCGCGCCCCAGAGGAGGTAGGTCAGCACCACGCCCACAAAATAGAGGTTCTGGCCCAGCTCGACCACGAAGCGGCTCGTAATGTGGTCTTGATTTGCGCGGATCACCAAATAGGAGAACAAGGCGGTCGCGCCGACCAGAATGATTGCGCCGCGCCGCACATAGCGGCTGGCGTTCAATTCCTGGAAGACAAGATCGTAGAACTGGATGATGACGAAGAAGAGCAAGATGGTCAGCAGGCTCTCGGAATAGTAGTAGTAATACCAATATTGTACGGATGACCAGCCGAACTTTTGGATGGTTATATACTGTCCGACCGTAACCAAAGAAGCTGCTAAGAGATAGACACCAAGGAAGATATATCGGAAGAAGTTTCTGTGTATGAGAAAACACACCACCGCGCCGACTTCCACCAGGAAGCCTATGATCCAAATCGCGTAATCGATCCGGCTAAGCATTCACTCAACGACTATGAATGCGAAGCCTGGCTCTGTTCCGCGTCTAGCCGCTTGCGTCTATCCCGTTACCAGGGTGACGGCGGCATCGGGCCCGGAGTATTTACCACCCAAGGTGAAGGTGGCATCGGTCCGGGAGTGTTTACGGCGAACCATGGTGATGGGGGCATGGGGCCTGGCGTGTTGTGGCCTGACTGCGCCGTAACAGCCTTAAGTCCCATTGCTCCTGTGAGAACCACCAGGGCAAGCACCGCAACCACTGTCCACTTACTCATCTGACTCCTCCGAGAGGTACAAACTACGCGGTGGAGTCTATGAGGAGTGGTTTGCCGTCAAGGGGAAAATCGCACACACGTGTGTCGTAAAGGTACACACGTACCCTTGCTGGCTGAGCCAGTGCCTCTATTCAGTTGTCAGTGCACAGGTTAGAAACGGAAAACGACCGAGTCAACGGTACGTTGGTACTACTAGAACCGGGGTCGTAAATCGAGAGACTTGCTTGGGATTCTTAGCGGCGGCTACAGACGTTGATCGAGGGCCTTCTTGATGTCGGGTCCGATGCGCTCGATTACGGGGGAACCCGGATCTTCGCCGACGTATTGCTGCACCACGTTTCCATCTTTGCCGATCAAGATGTAAGTCGGCAGCGCCCCTGCTCCATATTGGCGCATCATCTGGTGACCTGCGTCGAAGCGCTGCGTCCAGTTCATTCCATTCTCCGCGACGAATTGTTGCCAGGCGCCCTGGTCGTCATCTTCGTTGACGCTGATCACTTCGAAGCTGCTGCCGCCGTAGACTGCGGCGAGCTGCTTCAGCCCCGGCAAAGCATGGCGGCACGGACCGCACCAGGTGGCCCAAAAATCCAGCAATGTCACTTTGCCGCCGCTGCTGCTGCCGGACGAGCTATCGGATGCAAAGCCGGGAGCTTTTTCGCCCGCGGTCAGCGGCGCCCGCGGCATATTGTCGTCGTCAAAGATCTTGACCGATTTCGCTTGGCTAGCCTTTTTGGCACGCGCCAGGCGCGCCATTTCGCCAAGTGACACCGGGGCATTGGAAGGCGGGGCGACCTCCGTCGTAGTGGCTTTCGAGTCCGTGGGCGCGGAATCATGCGTTGCATCGGCGTGCAGTGAACTCGCCGCAGGCGCTTCTGGTTCATGCTTCGGGTTGTCCTGCGCTCTTGCGAGGGCGGGCATTGCCAGGAAGGCTAGAGCGGTGGCTAGGACGATGTGATTGCGGTGCATCAATATAGCCCCTTTGCGATTTTACGGCGCGGGGCTTCCGAAGAGTTGCGCTCGGCGTACGCAGACGCGACAGCAAGCAACACGATGACGACGTTGGAAAGCTTGCAGCGCATGGTTCCTCCCGCGAGCGGCGCACACCGCGTCTAATCTGAGTATGAGGCGATGCTGAAAACGGGCAACTTGCCGGAAGTACAAGCGTGGTCGACTGGGAAACTGGCCGGGTGGACAGGGTGCCGAAGCTCGCGAGCGCAAGACTGACGCCGGAGATTCTGAAAGTGTGAACGGCTCTGAATCCTCGATCACGGCGCGGAACGATATTCGCTCGCCATATCTATTTCAGTGAGCGCGCCAGTATTCTTGACACGCTTCTTCGGCGCTTCGTAGCATGGTATTTTTGAATTGTGCCGGTGTAGCTCAGGGGTAGAGCGAGGGTCTCATAATCCCTAGGTCGTGGGTTCAAGTCCCACCGCCGGCACCAAGTCTTTTGTTTTGAAAAGCATCCTAATTCACGATCTCCGATTTCGTAACATCTCGTAACAACTCGCAGGCAATTGCGCCGAGAGCTTCGCGGAAATCGTCCTGGTCCGCGTGGTCGTACACGCCGTCCGTTACTTGCAAGCTCGAATGCCCGAGAATGTCTGCCCTGACCTTCGCGGACCATCCATGCTTGCGCAATGTTGTTCCCAACGTATGTCTAAAATCGTGCCATCCACCGAGTTTGATTCCAAGTCCCGAAAGCGCTGGACGGACGTAACGCTTCAGCGCATTGCCCGGATTAACGGGTGTTCCGTTTGCCGATTCGAAAATCCATTCGCGGCCGCTGATTGAGAACAATCGCGAGCGGAGCGCCTCGGGAATTGGAAGATCACGTGCTGACTTCTTGGTTTTCGTTGTGTCGGCCTTGCCTTCGTAAATCCGACGCCGCACGCGAAGAACATCGCCATCGAAATCAGACCGCTTGACCCCGACAGCCTCCCCAATGCGAAGCCCCGTTATCGCAAGCAACAAAACGAGCGTTGCGTATGGCTCATTTAATTTCTTCGCGATGTCCGAGACTTGAGTCGGCGTGAGAATCGTCCGCTCAATGCGCTCGCCAGCGCGCGGGAGCTTGACGCCCGAGCACGGATTCTTTTCCAGCCACTCGCACTGAACCGCCCACGACATTACGCGCCCGAGTGAAACCCGCATCCCGCGAAGTGTGTTCCGGCAGTATATCCGCGCGCGTTCCGCGAGAAACGACTCCACGTCAAAACGCGTGATGGCGGAGATTTGTTTTTCCCCGAACGCCGGAACGATGTGCGCTCGAAGGTTGTTTTCGTAGTACGTCGCCGTTGTGCGCTTAATTGTCGGGACGATAGCCGCCCGCCACCGCTCGACAAGTTCGGAAAACTTCAGCTCGGTTGTTGTCCGACCACAGACAGACGTGTAACGTGCGAGCGCCTCATATGCCGCAGCCTTTGTCGGCAGCTCAGAAGCGGTTCCGAGCCTGACATTATGCTGCCGGCGCCGAAGGCTCCCGTCCGGCCGTTTCACATCCTCGCGCCACATCCCGTACCACACCTTGGTTCTCTTCCCCGATTTATAAACGTGTCCACGCTGATATCGCCGAAGCAGAAGGTTCATTGTGCTTCCCCCTTCCAGCTTCAAGCGGTTTCCCGATGACTGTTTACTCTGAAACTGGCGGAGAAGCAACGCAGAATCAAATCGAATGAGGCGGCCAACTCGAACAGCAGGTAGTTCCACGACGTGACGGCGAATCCAGGATTCAGAAACCCCAAGCGCAGCGGCGCTGTCCCGCACGTTCAGAAAGGGCCTACTAGTGGGAGTTCCGGTGGGTTGCGGAAAACTGACAGACGTTATTTGCTGTACCGCATCATGTGCAACAGGCCGTTCACTCACATCCTCACTTTCTTCGCGTAAAAATTCTAGGCTGGCGGAACCGCGAAATGATTCCGTCGCTGCCCCGTCTACGGGAGGGGCCTGCTTCAGGCAGTGACTTGATTCCCCCGCCACGACATTTCCATCCGCGTGGCGTCGGATGTATAGCCCTTCGTCGAGAATATTATACAGCTGGATTCCCGGCTGGTGCTCACTGAGGCCGTGACGCATTGGGACGAGGCACCATTCGCCAGCCACGATAGCGATCCCCAAGAAATACGGGCCAGAATTGCCCGGCGCATTCGACATCCCCTCGATGTTGCACGCGAACGAATGCGATCCAGCGTATCGTGGGGTTGAATGAGGCGAGCGGGGAGTGCGCTGGATGCTGCGCGGGAGCATTTGACCGCGCTGCGTAATGCTACTAAAATGTTGTCACTCCGATTGGGTATTCCATCCGGACGGCACGCCGGGTCGAACTAAAAATCAAAATCTGGGGACCACTATGATCAAGCTCCTACACCCTCGCTTGGAGGCGGCGCAGTTGTTGTCGTGCTCATTGCGAAAAATTGATGATTTGATAGCCAAAAACATTCTGAAGACGGTACGCGTTGGCCGCCGGAACATGATCGCGCACGCGGAACTTGTGCGATTCGCCCGCAAAGGGACCGGCGAAAGGATCAACTGACAAGAGCGCTCTGGATCACGAAGGACTGGACGAAGATGCGAGGCGGGTACGCCGAGTCAACCGGTTCCCCGCCCCGACATAAAATCAAAGGTGAATACAGCAATGAGTGTAACATCGAAAGGTTTTGATTCGTCACAAATCCCAAGGGCAGCAGCCTCCGCGAGTTACCTGAACGACAAAGATTTTCAGAACGAAGTCCTCAGGCATTTGATTTCCGATCCGAAGGCCCTCGGGAAAATCGCGCCGCTTGTTACCTCGGATGATTTTAACGCGTCACCTCACCACCGCATCATTTGCCAGGTCGTGCTTGAGCATTGGCGTCGGGAGCGGAAACCACTGGGACGCCTCGTCACGGCGGAAGTGAAACAGCTCATTCAGCGCAAAGGGTTGAACCACGACAAGGCCAGCGATCTACTCGCTTTCGTTGAAGCGCTGGGATCAACGCAACCGTCAGCGAGCCTCAATGCCATCATCGACCGTCTTTACGAAGCCAAACAGGATCGAAGGACAACCAAAACAATCGAGCGGATGATCGACCTGCACGGCGAAGGTCAGCTCACGCCCGCAAAGATGGAGGAGCTTGCTCGCCAATCGAAGTGGGAACGCCCCGAAACGCGAACAACCGCGGCGATAGACCTCGGCGACATCCTTTACAAGGATTTCCAGCCCCGTCCCAAGATGCTGCAGCCCATCCTTCCCGTTCGTGGGCTGATGATGATTCACGGGTTCCGCGGGCTGGGCAAGAGTCATATCGCCCTCGGGATTGGATTGGCCTGCGCGACGCCAGCTCGATTCCTCTACTGGCAGGCGCGGAAGCAATATCGCGTCGTCTATGTTGCGGGCGAAATGTCAGGAGCCGAAAATAAGTCAATGCTGAAACGAATGCTGTGGGGCACCATGAAAAATGCTGTCCAATTCCCGGAGGGCAGCAAAAATGAGCCGCGTAATTTATTTACACATACTCTTTCAATGATAATTGCGAGCGAGCTGGAGTTCGGCGTCCCAGATTTGGCGACGCGGGAAGGACGCGATTGGCTAGAAAACGATTCAACCGTCCGCCGCGCCGATTTCCTCATCCTCGACAATGTGAGTTCACTTCACCGCAAGGGGGATGAGCGGGAACAGAGAGGTTGGAACGAAATGAACGAGTGGCTCATGCACCTGAAATCAAATTCCGTTGGCAAGAGCGTACTTCTCATCCATCACGACGGTAAGAACCGCGAGCAGCGCGGAACATCTTCCGGGAGGACATTCTCGACACCGTCATACACCTAAAGGAGCCCAAGGACATGAAGCATGGCCAGAGCGTCCATTGCGAAATTCATACGGAGAAGATGCGCGGATATTCACCGGGCGATCCCGCTTGCGAGCCCTTCGTGGCTAGGCTCATTCCCGACCCTGAAAACGGGGACGCGATGATTTGGAGCTTCGAGCCGCTCAGGGTCGCCAACATGCGAAAGGCATTTAGACTCTTCGACACCGGGCTGGGGGTCAGAGACGTGACGGATGAGCTTGGGATATCCCGTGCCACGGCGTTTCGGTATCAACGCGAATACCGGGACCGCTCGGAAGATTAGCGCCGAATTCGTGAGAGTTGAGACTCGGGCTGAAAATCGGTCAAAAAGGCAATAAAACTGGCCCTTTTATGGTCTCAGCGCCGAATGAGACTGCCATGAGATTCGAGACTTCAGGTGGAGGAACTGAGGCCGATTCGTCTGTAGGTCTCACAGGAGTCTCACGGCAGTCTCACGTGCTGTGAGACTCACTGGAAGTAATAAATCCCCTTATTTTTATTGGCTAAATCATTGTTTGTGTACAGACAGTCTCACTGTATCAGGCATACGCGAGGGAGTTGTTGTATTTCCAGGATCAGGCTACGTCGGCCCAGGCATTTCGATGCGGTTAATTCCAGGCGTTGAAATCCATTGGAGCTTGCGCGATAATAGCCGCAGTTAGATTTGGCCGCTGGTTTC
>CAWJBU010000018.1:0-133771 GCA_963841235.1 uncultured Acidobacteriota bacterium
AGGTCCATCGGCACACCGATTATGCGTATCTTTTCAGCCATGCAAGACTTCAAAACACCTTTGTAGGGGCGGGCCTTCAGTCCCCCCGCAGTTCGGCCATCTCAGGCCATCAAGTCAGAACGATCTCACAAAGGTTGTGCCAAGGAGCGCTGTCAAGGATAAACGCGATACAGCATGCGCGGAAAGGGAATTACCTCGCGGATGTGCTCCGTGCCGCAAATCCACGCCACCGTGCGCTCCAACCCGAGGCCGAATCCCGCGTGCGGCACGCTGCCATAGCGCCGCAGGTCGAGATACCATTGAAAAGATTCCGCGGGCAGATTGTTTTGCTTCAGGTCTCGACCAGCGTCTCGTAGCTCGACAAGCGTTCGCCTCCGCCGATAATTTCGCCGTATCCTTCCGGCGCAATCATGTCGAAATTCAGCGCCAAATCCGGCCGCGTCGGATCGGCAGCCATGTAGAACGCTTTCATCGCCGAAGGATAACGATGAATCATCACCGGCCTCTCAAACGATTTCGAAATGATCGTTTCCTCGTCGCCGCCAAAATCATCGCCGAACTTCGCCGGATTCCCGGCCTTCTGCAAAGTTTGAATCGCTTCCTCGTAGGTAATCCGCGGAAATGGCGGCGCCACTTTCTCGAGCGCCTTCACGTCCCGCTTCAAAGCCAAATCCGCCCCGCGATTCTTCACCGCGCCTTGCACGATTGTGGCGACCAATCCCTCGCCCAACGCCATCATGTCGTCCAGATGCGCGTAGACCGCCTCCGGCTCGAGCATCCAGAATTCCGTCAAATGCCGCCGCGTTTTCGATTTCTCCGCGCGAAATGTCGGCCCGAAGCAATAAACTTTCCCGAGCGCCGCCGCCGTAGCCTCCACGTAAAGCTGCCCGATGCGTAGATAAGCCTTCTGATCGTCGATGTAATCGACTTCGAATAGCGTCGTTGTCCCTTCGCAAGCCGCCGGTGTAAAAATCGGCGCGTCCGTCAACGTATAACCCTGCGCGTCCATGTAATTCCGCGCCGCTCGAATCGCCTCCGCCCGAATCCGCAGAATCGCCGCTTGCCGAGGTGTGCGAATCCACAAATGCCGCTTATCCAAGAGAAAATCGACGCCGTGCTCTTTCAACTGAATCGGATAAGGATCGCTCTCCGGCACGCGCTGCACCACGTGAATCCCGGTAATGCGAGCTCAGAATCGCCCGGCGCGCGCGGCTCAGCCTGAATCGTCCCCGTAACTTCGACGCTAATTCCTGCGTCAATCCCTTAAGCGCCTCAAACGCCGCCGGCTGCTCCTTCAGTGACACCACTCCCTGAATCACGCCCGTCCCATCGCGGAAAATCGGAAACAGCAATTTCCCAGCCTCGCGCATGTTGTAAAGCCACCCCTGCAGCTTCACCGCGCGCCCCGCAAATTGTCCCGCCTTGTCGATCGTGGTAACCGGCAAGGCAGCCTGCGCCTCTTGTGTCATCGCCTAGTCCTATTCAAGTTGTGTTGCAAACTGTCTCCGAGCCGCCTCTTCGGCCATGGGCGGGGCTTGCTCGACCGCGAATACAAATCCCACCGAACCGTTCGCCACGAACGCCGCGCAAATCGCCGTCGCGTTCCCCGTACGATGCCTCGGTGACTCTACCTCTGCGCCGCCCTCGCCCTCTTCGACTCCAACTCATTCTCCATCCGGTCAAACGCCGCCCGCGCCCGCCCCAACACATCCGCCTGCGTCGCATACTTCTTCAATTCCATCACAATCGGCAAAGCCACCGGCGCCTCCGCGATCATCTGCAGCGCCGCATCCCAATCAATTGTCCCCTCAAACGGCATCAAATGCTCATCCTCATCGCCGTGATTATCGTGAACGTGCGTGGTAACCAATCGCTCGTGCATCGTCTCAAATGCGCCGCAATTCCCCCCTCCCATATGCGCGTGCCCCACGTCCAGGCAAAACCGCAAATCATTCAAATGCGTTTCCTTGATGAAGTTCACCAGCGTCAATGGCGCCCCAATTTCGTGCGTCGTATTCTCGAGCGCAATGGTCACCCCGCGCTGCTTCGCAAAAATCGCCAGATGCTCGAGCGAATTAAAAGCAGCATCTATAAATCGCGGATCCGCCGATTGCCGGCTGCTCCCCAAATGCTGCACCAGATACTTGAAAGGAATCCGCTCCGCCACGTCGATCGCCCGCTTCACTTCATCCACAGCATCGAGACGCCGCACCCGCTCGCCATCTGAAATCGAAATCGGCAAACCGCCCTCATGCCGCCCGCCGGTATCCCGCTGCGTAGGCGAGTGCATCGAGTGCAATTCCATCCCGCGCTCCTCAAGCCATCCAGCCAAATCCCGCACCGCCTCAGAAGAGGCATAATCAAAATGCGCCCCGCTGCAAAACACCTCAACCTTGGAAATCCCAGCCTCACGAATAGCCCCAAGCACCACAGAAGAGAGCGGCTGCGCAACATACCGATAGGTAGAAAAAACGCGTTCCATAGTCTCGTCGTAGGGGAGGGACTTCAGCCCTCCCGCAGTTTGGCCCCGCTAAGTCGCAGGTACGCAGCGGTAGCAGTCCGCTAAAGCAGCCGCTCAAACCCGATTCCAATCAGTCCATGGTCAATGGAAACCGAGGCAACGTCAATAGCGGCAAACCGCAAGAGATAAGAGGGCGAGAGGAAATGGCGTCATTCCTCGTCCGCCTAGACGGACGAGAAATCCCTCTTCGTTTGCTCCGTCCCTGTGCCCACCCGTCAGCCCAACAATTCCGCCCGCGTTTTCCCCAACAATTCCAATTTCGCAAAAGCCTGCTTCTGCGAAAGAATCGCCAACCCGCACGAAGTACTCAAATGCGCCCGCCCACCCTCAATCTTCGGCAAGATCCGCTCGACCACCCTAGCCAACTCCGCCGGATTCTCCAGATCAGCCTTCGACCCATTCACCAATCCCAACACCAAAGGCTTAGGCGATCCCGCCTCCGCAACACGTCCTGCCAATCCCGGGCTCGAAGCAAAATCCAGCCCAATCGCGTCCACCGGCATCTCCAGCAATTCATCATAGAACGGCGTGCAATCCCGGAAATAAACGCTCAGCACCAGCTCCACGTGCCGCCCAGCCGTCCGCGCAGCATCGCGATGCTCCACCAGCACATCAATCAAATCCTGCAGCAAACTCCAATCCCGCGGCGAGTCCAGAATCGCCGGCTCATCAATCTGAATCAATTCCGCGCCAGCCGCGGCCAACGCCTCGATCTCCTGGCCAATCGCCGTCGCATAAGCATTCGCCCGCGCATCAATCGTCTGCTCCGCCGCGTCCATCGTCTCCTCAACCGCCGTAAATCGCGCCAGCGTGTAAGGCCCGGTCAATACCGCCTTGACGAAAAGCCGTCCCGCTTTTCCAGCGGGCGTCGCCAAAGTTCCCAGCGCATTGCGCATAAAAAGATATTCATCCACCACCAACGGAACCCTTCGCTCCGGCAGCTTCTGCAGCACCGGCTGCCAAATCTGCGTCCCCGAACGCAGATAATCCACCATCTCGCCGGCCTGCACGCCTTCCATCTTCCCCACGAGATGCGACACCGGATCGAGCCAGCGAATCTGCCCGTCGGTAAACACATCCAACCCCGCGCGGATCTGGTCGCTCACCGCAAGCCGCGTCACTTCATCCTGCGCATCCACCACGTCGGCGATTGACCTCTCGCCGCGCTCCGCCGCCGCAATTGTCTCTTCCAGGAATTTCAGGGGAGGGGAATCTCCCGAGCGCGCGTAACTCCCGGCGCTCGCGAGCAGAAGCTGTGAAGAAAACGTTGTGCCGTTCGGCATCCCGATTTAAGCGGCTTCGGAAAGAAACTCCACTCGGAATGCGGGAGGAACCAAACCGACTTCAGCGCCGCGCCCCAACAATTCATGCACTGCGCGCCGGCCTTCCTCGCCGTAATCGAGCGTCCAGCGATTCACGTACATGCCCACGAATCGGTCCGCCATTACCGGATCCATGTCGCGCGCAAATTGCAGCGCGTAATCGAGCGCCGCCTCGCGATGCTCGAGCGCATACGCCACGCTCTCGCGAATCACGCGTTCCACTTGCCGACCAAGCGATGCATTCAAGCTCCGCCGGATCGCATTCGCGCCTAGCGGCAGCGGCAACCCTGTCTCTTCATGCCACCATTGTCCCAAATCAACCACGCGGCTCAGCCCCAGCTCCGAATAAAGGAGTTGCCCCTCGTGAATGATCAGCCCCGCCTCGACTTCGCGCGCCGCCACCGCGTCCAAAATCTTGTCAAACGGCATCGTGACGGTCTCAACGCCCGGCTCAAAAAGCTTCAGCGCCAAATAACTCGTCGTCCGCTCGCCCGGAACAGCGACTCGACGCCCCTTTAGGTCATCTTTCTTGAACGGATGCGCCGCAACCACCAGCGGACCATAGCCCTCGCCGAAGCTGGCCCCGCAATCCAGCAGCACATACTTGTCCGCAATGAAGGAGTAGCCGTAGAAACTCACAGCCGTGATGTCGTAGATCTCTTTTTCGGCCGCCCGATTCAGCGATTCGATGTCGCAAAGCGTGTGATTGAATTTTACGCCCGGCAGACGCACCTTTCCCGTCGCAAGCGCGTAAAACATGAAGGCATCATCGCTGTCCGGGGAGTGCGCGAGCTGTAGTTCCGCCGTCTGAATCGCCGCTGGCTGAGTAGACATGGCTGATTCGCTCCTGCTGTCTGGGAACAACACGCCGCCGCGTCAGGCGCAGGGAGATTCTCGACGCGATTGCCGCTACGTCAGTTGTTGGAACCGGCGGAGACTCAGCCGGGAAATAGCGTCGAGACCCGCGAAAAGAATATCACATGTCCAGAGGCCCAGCCAAACGCGCTGTGGAAAACTCCCGCGACAACCGCGTAACTCGCTGAGCCAAAATTATTTCCAGCAACATTAAAATCGAAAAAATCTTACGTGCAACCCACTTAACCCACACCTACATAGTGACAATTCGTGTCACTTTCAAGAAATCCTCGTAGGGGAGGGTCTTCAGCCCTCCCGCCTTTCGGCCCCGGTGTTTGGAACCGACGAAGTGCGGTGTCGAAAAACCAAAATTCAACCGATTCACTTCCCACTCCCGCTCTTCCGCACCCAATCCGCGATGTCCCCCACGGTATCCGCCGACACATGCCCAGCCTTATCATATTCCGTCGGCACCGATTTCCCTTCGCCCGTCTGAAACAGATGATTCAAGTCGGGATATAACTTGAAAGTCGCGTTGGCATGCCCGCCGAGCGCCTTTTTCCAGTCGTCAAAGTCCTCGGTCGTTACCTGGTAGTCGCGCCCGCCCTGCAAAACGAGGATTCGAATCTTCAGCTTCGCCGCAGTCCCAGTCGGATCGTACCCGCGGAGGTCGAGAAAGTAGGTAGCCGGAATTTTGGCGCCCATCAAATCAACCGTGTCAGTCTTTTTCAGGTCGGGGCTCTCGATCGATGCCGCCGATTTCTCCGCGGCGGCCATCTGCTTTTGCGCCTGATCCGCCGGTACTCCCGGAAAACTCGTGAGGTAGCGAATCTGATCGATGACCAGCTTTTCGATCGGCCGTGCCGAGCCTGCCAGCAGAACGATTCCCGCAATCTGCGCATCGCCGTCCGCGATGCGCGGCGCGACGTAGCCTCCCTCGCTGTGCCCCAGCAAGAAAATCTGCTTGGCATCAATCTTCGGTTGCCTTGCCGCCAGCTCGACCGCCGCCCGCGCGTCGTTCACGATCTCATCGTCCACCGTGAACGCCGCAAAATCGTCCGCGGATTTCGCGCCATACCGCGCCGTGCGCTTCATGTAGCGCAGCACCGCCACCCCGCGGCTCGCCAATCCCAACGCCAAATCTTTAAACGGCTTGTTCGGTCCGATCGTTTCATCTTCGTCGTGCGGTCCCGATCCCTGCACCAGCACGACCAGCGGAAACGGTCCATCTCCCACCGGTGTCGTCAGCGTTCCCGGCAGTTCCCAGTGCTGGAATTTTACGGTCACGGGATCTTCGTGGAATGTATCCGGCTTCGCGTAAGCCGGCGCGCTCCAGGGAGCTGTGTCTTTGTGCGGCCGGAAGTGGATGCCGGCCAGCTTTCCCTCGGCGTCGAAGCTCATCGTCGCGTCGAGCGTCGCACGTTCAAAAGCGCAGACCAAAGTCACGAGCTGCGAGGTTTGAATCGGCTGCGAATTGGCGGAGGTCACGCTTTTGAAGCCGCCGGTCTGCCCGAGCAGTTGCTTCCAACTGTCGGCAAGCTTTCCCGCACCCAGCGCCGCTTTCAGCCCGTCGCTGTATTGCGCTTCGACCTTCTCGAACTCGCCCGCCACCAGTTCATCCAGCACCGCGCGACCCTTCGCAACGGCATCCGGCGCGGGCTGATCTTTCGTCGCCGGCGCAAGCTGGCCGCGTGCAATCGGCGCCAAGCTTAAGCAGCACGCCAGAATCCCGATCGCCATCGCACTCGAGAGTATTTTCATTACGCCTCTTTCCAACGACACCGCCATCCATCTTACCGCATCCTCCGAGGGTGCATAGCGCCGCCGCGATGCCGAAGAATTGAAGTAGGGGAGCGGATTCACCACGCCTCCAGTCTGGCGTTGGGCTTGGATGTGCGCGAGAAAACCAAAACCCACGGCCAAACCGTGCCGATAGTGAACCCCGGCCCGTACTTCTTTCCGCCGCGCGCGACCAAGTCGCAGCGCACTGGGGAGGGTGCAGAGTTTTTTACATATTTCCTGAGGGGCGAGTTTGTATCGATTAGAAATGGCCTCCGAGGTTTATTTTCTGTGAGTTGCGGCGGATTCTAATTTTGGAATTGTATCGATTAGAGTTTGACACCGCTTCGAACTTCTAACTTCAAACCTCCAACCTCCGTTCTGACAATAGCTCTTCGTCTTGGCTTTTGGGCCAAGCATTTCAAACCTCCCAGTTTGCCTACGTTTTGGCGCGGCTTGCGACCGGCTCAGAAAAGCCAGCCCACGCGCCGGGACTTCGGCGAACGCTAGGAATATTGTTCGCTGAAGAAACGCGCAAGTCATTAGAACGAGCAGTGGGTAGTGACTCAATGATTGCATAACAACGTCGGCTCTTCGACCCGAGTAGACTCTGGTTTGTCGAAGACCACAGGCTCGGGAGAGAGGAGCCGAACTTGATGATTATAGGCGTAGATTACCACCCGAGCTTTCAGACGATTGCATTTTGTGTAGAGGAGACTGGGGAATGCGGTGAACAGGAACTGAGCCACAGCGATGGACAAGCAGAGAAGTTCTACCGGGAGCTGAAGCAGCGAGGAGTCCGTGCGCGGGTAGGAATGGAGGCTACCGGCTATTCACGCTGGTTCGAGCGACTGCTGGCAGAGTTGGGATTCGAGCTGTGGATTGGGGATCCAGCGGAGATCCAGGCCAAGCGAGTGAAGAAGCAGAAGACCGACCGCAATGATGCTCGACTCCTACGCAGGCTGATGCTGGAAAATAACTTCCCGCAGATCTGGGTACCGAGCCCGGAGAACCGAGATTTGCGGCAACTGCTGTGGCACCGGCATCGGTTGGTGCAGATGCGCACGCGGATCATGAATCAGTTGCAGGCGTTGGCCATGAACGAGGGCCATCGCTGGAAGAAGAAACTGTTCAGCGAACAGGGGCGAGCGCAGTTGGAAAAGCTCGCGTTGGCTCCCTGGGCCAGTCGGCGCCGGCAAGAGTTGCTGGAACTGCTGGACCGTCTGAATCCGACGATTGAAGAGCTGACGGCCGCGGTCGAGCGGGAAGCCAGGAAGCGGCCCGAGGTTCTGCGACTGATGACCCATCCTGGTGTGGGTCCGCTGACGGCACTGGCCTTCGTGCTGATCATCGGGACTGTGGAACGATTTCAATGCGGCAAGCAGATCGGGAGCTATGTCGGACTGATCCCGTGCGAGGACTCCAGTGCGGGCAATCAACGACTAGGGCACATCAGCAAGCAAGGCAGTTCTTTGCTGCGTTTCTTGCTGGGGGAGGCAGCGCAAGCCGCAGCACGATGTGATGCGGACTGGAGACGACGGTACATGCCATCTGGCGATGCGGCGGCAACAAAAGCATTGCCAAGGTGGCGATGGCCCGAAGATCGGAGTGCGGTTGTACTGGATGTGGCGGAAGGGATGGGAGTATTCAGCAGTGGGTTAGAATTCGGTTCGCACGCGGGACAGCTCGGTACCGGAGATGGCGTGAAGTAAAACGTCGTCCATTGAATGGGCATCCCGCTCCCTCGCCAGAGGGAGTTTGAACGAGTAATCATGGTCGAAGTTTGATCGGAGAGATGTTTAGGTCGGACCGAAACCGACCGAAAGATTACAGACGAGCCGTGGTCATCGACACTGGGCCAAAGAACACGACGAAGGAAGACACTCTTCGGAGTGAACGGCGCAGTGCGCTCAAAAAAATCTTGACAGAGCCGACGTTGTTAGAGATGTCCGGTAATGCGTGCGAGTGGAATCACTTCGGCGTTGCTTGTCATCCGTTCAGAGCAACGGCGATGGCCAGTTGGTGGCCAATATGGAGCTTGGCATGGCGCGCTCGAATTCTTAGCATACCGACTCGCGAACGCACGTGTGAATCAGAAAGGAGAGGGAGCGGTGGACCCCGTCAACTGCTATGAGGATGGCAACCGTGCCAGCGCGTATGCCACGCTTGAGTTTGCCAACACCTACTACCTTGCGTTCCGCGACCTCCCGGAGATTCTGAGCGCGCATGTAACCGGCCGAAGAGCCCTTGACTTCGGTTGTGGGGCGGGCAGGTCGACACGGTTTTTGAGGAGACTCGGGTTCGACGTGAGCGGAGTTGATATCTCAGAGGACATGCTGCGGATCGCACGGACGAGCGATCCTTCTGGAGATTACCGCCTTGTACCGGGCGACAATCTCAATCAATTTGCCGCGGGCACCTTCGATCTGGTGCTCTGTGCGTTCCCATTTGACAACGTTCCCGGAGAGATGAAGGCAAGACTTTTTCGCGACCTTCGAAGGCTGCTGGCACCCACTGGAACCATCGTCAATGTAGTTTCGTCACCCGAGATTTACACGCATGAATGGGCTTCCTTCACTACGAAAGAGTTTCCAGAGAATGCGGTTGCACGCAGTGGAGATGTCGTGCGAATTGTCGTAACCGACCACCAGGATCGGAGGCCCGTCCAGGACATCCTCTGGACCGACGAAGCTTATCGCGCGGTGTACCGGGAAGCAGGTCTCGAAGCGGTACAGGTGTTTGAGCCACTAGCTACAGGCGACGAGCCCTATTCGTGGGTGAGCGAAACGAAGGTCGCTCCCTGGGTGATCTACGTCTTACGGCGTGCAGCCTAGCTCTGAGAATTCACTTGGAAGCTTGGTTGTTCCTAGCGACACGGGGTCGGGGGGCTCAGAGCGGGACGAAGGATGCGAACGGAAATTCGCGGGATGGCGGGTCGTGCGGTCCTCCAGCGCTAAAGAGTCTGTGTCGCGACCCGGCTGAGGCGGGGATTTTTGCGGCCGGGATGCAGTGCGGACCGCTTTTTCTTTTCGCCTAGCGCCTTCGTAAAACGGGGAACGCTCGCCTGATCGGTTAGGCCCTGCGTTGCAGGTTGCGATAGCGGATCAAGTTGTAGGCCATGGCCGCCAACGCCCATTCGGCCGCCGTCGCCGCCTTGCCTCGGCGATGGAACTGCCGCATCCCGCGCTGCTCTTTTAAAATCCCGATCACCGGCTCGACCATCGCCTTGCGTTTCTGGTACCAGGCGCGGCCTCGGAGGCTTCGCAACCTCTTGCGCGAACGTTTGAGGTGCGGATCACTCACCGTCATCCGTCCCACTCCTCGCGCCTTCTGTCCCGTGTTCAACTCCCGCGCCAGATTCGGGTCCGGCACGTACGCTTCGATGCCGCGCGCTTCCATCTCCCGCAAATTCTGATTCGAGAAAAATCCGCAATCGGCCAGCACCCGCTCGGGCCGCGCTCCGCATTGCCGCTCCACTTCCTCCACCATCGGCACCAAAGCTCCGTTGTCGTTCTTGTTCTGCGTCACCCGCTGCGCCACGATGAAATGGTCCTCGCTCACCGCGATCTCGGCCGTGTAACCCAGCACGAACCGCCCCCGCTCCCGCAGAAAACGCGCGTCCGGATCCGTCCTCGACAGCTTCTCCTCACCGCTCCGGCGCAGATCCTTCAACTGCTCGCGCAGACGCGCGATTTGTTCCTCGCCCACCCGCGTGCCCGGATCGCGATCGGGATCGTCCTCCAGCTCCCGCTGCCAGCGTTCCACCTTCCGGCGCAACTCCCGCTCCAGCTTACTGCGGCACAGCACCCGGTCTGGCGAGGCCGACCCCTTCACCCGGGTTGAATCGATCGCCACCGTTCCCAGCCGCGCCATCCCCGCTCGCCTCAAAAACAGCAGCACTTCGGTGAACATCGCCGTGATCGTATCGCGATGTCGCCGATGAAACTCGCTCAGCGTCTTGTGATCCGGCGTCGCTCCGCCCGCCAGATAACGAAATCCTAAATCCTCGCGAATGCGCTGCTCGAGCTTCCGCGTCGTGCGCACGTTCACGCCGAATCCGTACAGCCAGATCTTCAGCATCATCCGCGGATCGTAAGCCCGCTGCCCACCCGCGTCCTCTTCCTGGCTTTCAAAAGCGCTCAGGTCGCACGCCTCCACCACTTCATGCACCACGAAACAAAGATGATCGGCGCCCAGCACATCCTTCACGTGGGCGGGCAGCAACTCGGCTTGATCCGGCGAATACGATTGATAGGTTGGCATGCCTCTTCATGCCAAATCTCCTCCCCCGTTGCAACCACTACTTGCGACACAGACTCTAAAGCGCTGTGTGATGTTTCAAGACATTTGTGACACCTGAGCCTGAGCGAAGTAGGCTTCGCGCCGTTGAACAGGCGTGAGGCCGCCCAAGCTGAGATGACGCCGCTCATGGTTGTAATGCCACAGGAAATGCTCCAAGACCCGCCGGCGGGTCTTGGAGCTGCGCGGCCGGTGGACCGCATAGCATTCATCGTCGATCGTTTTGATAAAGCGCTCGACCTTTCCGTTCGACGCCGGCGTGTGGGGCCGGATGAGCCGATGTTGGACGCCTAAACTGCGGCAGGCTTGCTGAAACCGCGTTTGCCGATCGCTGTGAAAAGCAAACCGCATGGTAAAGACCAGATCGTTGTCGGTCATCACGGCTTCGACTCGATAAGGCAACTGCGCCAGCACCTGCTCCAAGAAGTCCGTGGCCACGCGGCTGGTGCGGTCGGCGGTGATCTGCGCGACGGCCTCCCGGCTGTAGTCGTCAATGGCCGCGAATTCATACTCAGGACGCGGGTTATTGAGATCCGGGAGATACTTCAAATCCAGATGGAGCAGTTCTCCCGGTCGCGTCTTTTCGTAACGCAGAATCGAACGACGCACCACCGGCCGCAGCCGCTGGCGTCCGTGCCGAGCCAAAATGCGATACACCGTCGCAGGACTCACCCCGGTTTCCAGCGCGATGCGCGCCGGTCCCCACCCCTGACGCCGAATCTGAAGGATGCGGCGCTCGATCCCCGCGTCGATTCGTCGCGGAGACCGCAGCGGTCTCCGCGAGTGTGGGCGCAATCCCTCGACGCCCGCCTGCTGATACCGTTTCCACCATTCCGACAGAATCTGCCGAGGCACTTTCGCCTCACGACTCAAGGTCTTCAACGAACGTCCCTGTTCATGCAACCTCATCAACAAAACTCGCTCCCCTACGCTGTACGCCACACCTTGCATCGGCCGCCTCCTGGCGGCTCATCTTACCGGGTGTCATAAATGTCCTGAAATAGCACACGCTGCTTTAGTTGCGAGGTTTTTTCCCGGAACGCTGAAGCGCTCCTTCCCCCACAAGAATGTGGGGGCTCCCACCTGGCCTCACAGCCCGCCTACTACCGCGCGGATGGCGTGATTGAAATCTGTGTTGCCGTCTAGATATGGTTGCCAATAGGCTTCTAGCACGCGCAGATAATCTTCCCAGCCGCGGGTGTAGAGATTGTTGCGGTAGGCGTATGGCATGTAGGACGCGGATCTGGTTCCTGCGCCGGGTAATTGCAATTTTCCTTGGGCTGCGGCGCGGCGGACCATCTCGCCTGTGGTGTAGAACAGGAGGGCGTGCCACAAATCGCGGGGGATGGGAATGTCGCGCTGGCGGCAGGCTTCGGCGATGGCGTCCTGTACAGGAACTGCGAGCGCATGCGACGCTTCGTGAAATAAAATCTCGAAACCTGCCAGCTCCTCGTTGCGCGGATCGCCGCTGGCCACCGTGATGTGCGTCGGATCTAGCGTCGTATAAGCGCCGAACGGGCCGGCGTAAATTACCACGTCCACGCGAATGGGCTCGCGCTGCCAAGGCTTCTCGTAAACGGCAGAGAGTTCCTCAGCGAGCGGCAAGCCAATGTGCCGGACGAGCGGCGCGTCGCCGTCAATCCAGTCGCGATTCTCGCGGTCGTGTTCGCTCCACCACTTCGACCGGTAAATCGGCGCGGCGCCTTCGAGCGCCGCGATCAAATTCGTCTGCAAGCCCGAGGTGCAGGAACTCGTCGTGCGGCCGGAAAGATCTGGGCAGGTTTCCAGTTCGGCTAGCCGATTGCCAATCAGCACCATGCCCTGATCGAATAGCAGATCGCGATGCGCCATATTCTTGCGGTAATAATCCACTGCTGATTGCCACGCGGCAGGCGTATCGCCGCGCGCATTTGCATCTATGGGCGCAGGTTTCGTTGCTCCGCCGCCCTGGGAAGTCTGTACTTTTTCCGCCAGGCGCGCTTGTTCGTAGAGGAAGTGATGGAGATTCAGCCAGAAGCCGCTGTGAAACTCGAAGATGGGGCGCGGGCCGGAGGTCGCCTCCTGCGCTTCGAGCGGCCGCGTCGACGAGCCTTGCTGCGGCACAGGAGTTTGTGCAAACGCCGGTCGCGCCGCGAAAGCACAGAACAGCGCGACGATCGCGGCGGCCATACTGACGCGGCGCGCTGTGACTTGCCGAATTGGGGTTTCGCAGAGAGGCACCGTAAGAGAATTGACGCGGTGGGGCGCGAAGCGGTTCCTCACCTCGGCTATTGTACCGTGGTCTCGCGCGCGGGCGGGAGGGGCGAGCCATGATGCGCGACGAGCTTCCACTCGCCGTCGCGCTTCACAAAGATATTTGTGGCTTGCACCAGCGCATCGTCGAAGCCGTCGGCAAAGGCGCTGGTAACTTGCTCGGTGCAGGCGACCCAGCCTACGTCGCCCTCGGCGCGAATCCAGACGGCGCCTAACGCGATCTTCATGCGCCGCGTGTTCGAAAATATGCGCATGTAGCTTTCGCGCACTTCGTCCCAGCCGAGCAGCAGGTCCCAGCCCGGATGCACGCACTGCACCCAGTCTTCATGCGCCCAGACTTCTTCGAGCGCGGCGAGATCCATGGCTTCGAAGGCGGCGTAGAAACGCCGGTTCGCGTCGCGCAGCGCTTGCTCGGAAGTAACGAATGCTAAACCGGTCTCGGCAGGCATAAGGTTGCGCTCGATTCTATACCGGACGCGGCCAGCCGCGAACCGAATTCGTGGCGGGGTTCGGAAGCGCTGGCGTCCCGCCGGCTTCCGGCGACCACAACTTCGCCACATGCACCAATCACGCGCGGACAACAGAAACCAGCGAATGCCCGTTGTTTAACTCTGCGCGCCGCGCACGATCGCGGTTCTTGCGGCGATTGCGCTCGTAAGATGCCGGCGGGACGCCAGCGGTACCAACGACCGATCTTATTGCTCCGCCTTCGGCGAAATTACCGGATCGTCGGTGGTGGCCATGTCGCCGTGTTTATCGGCTCCGTGCAGCTTTCTGTCGGAATCAACGATAAACGAACGCTTGCCGTTCTTGCCGTACTGCTCGGGGGTGGCGGCGACTTCATAGCCCGCCGGATTTCCGTCGCTATCGGAGAGGACGCGATAGCTATAGCGATAGCCGTCGTGCGCGCCGGCTGCCATGTCTGCGCTGATTAGATTCGCTTGATCGGGCGAGACTTCGTTCTTTGGGGCCGGGCCGAGTTGCGCGAGTGACTCGGGGAATTGACCGAACGCTTCATGGTATCGATCGATCGCGTCGGCCAGATCGAGCAGGGCATTGGCGGCGCTGATTTCGTGGTTTTGAGCGTCTTGATCGGCCCAGCGGCTGGCGAGCTGCGGAACGTCGAACAACAGGATGCCGACTGAGAGTAGGCGCCAGCCGCCGGATTCGCGCACTAGGCCGAAATCCGTGGGATCGCCTGCGGCCGAGCGCACGGGGATGAAGGCTAGATTTTCGTGCGCGCGGGTGGCGCCGAAGCGGAGCTCGGCAGTGGCTGAGGATGCTTCGCAGCGGACGACGGTGTGACCGTCGGCGTCGCTAGAAAGTAGCGGCCGGCCGGCGGTGTCGACGAGAGAGAGACGATGCAGGACTGAGGTGCGCTGATCGGCGGGCAAGTTTTTGAATGCTGCGGCGTTGTCGGCGGTGAGATAGGTGGCGAATTGCGTTTCGTTCTGCTTGCAGGCGGCGGTGAGCATGGAAGCCAGCGCGACGGCCGGGTCGGTTTCTTTTCCATCCTGTGCGGGCAGCGCCGGCGGGATGGCGATTGCCGCCAGGAGCGCGATGGCGAGAGTTTTCATCATTGTGGATTTGTGGCGGAGGATTTTGCGCCGGCTAGAATCGTGGCTAGATTCATCGTGAATTTGGAGCGCGGTATCACTTCGCGGCAGCCTGCTGATTTGGCGCGTTCGGCGAGTTCGGTTTGCACATGAGAGAGATAGCCGATGAGCGGCACATGGTTGCCCGAGGCGCGCAGGCGTTCGATGGCGTCGAGCGGATTGCTGTGGGCGTTGAGATCAACGATGGCGAGCGATGGGGCGCTGCGCGCGATTTCCGCGAGAAATGCTTCGCTGGTGGTGCAGAGCTTCAGTTCGACGCCGGCGTGCCGCGCGGTCTCGACAATTTTCGATTGGAAGAAAAGATCATCTACAAGTGCGACTACGTCGGCCAAGCACCCCTCCTACATTCGCCGTTCATTCTACCTCACCGGCAGCGCTGCGAACTTCTCTGCACCGCTATGGCGCTTCCACTGTTGCGCCTTTGTGCGTTATAAAGATTCTTGCGGTCGAGAGGTGCTTATGTCTATGTCGCCATCGCGTGCGGAATATGCTTTGCCGGGTCTGGCGGTGCTGGAGCAGACGCCGATCATTATTGAGAAGATCGTTCACCTGGCCAGCGACGAGCAGATGCATTGGAAGCCGGCGGCGGATCGCTGGTCGATCGGCGAAGTGCTGGGGCATCTGGCGGAAGTCGAGGTGATGGGATTTCGCGAGCGCGTGGAGAAAATGGTGGAGAGCGAATCGCCGGCGCTCGAATCGTACGACCAGAACGCGGCTTACGCCGCGGGGCGCTATTCGAGCAAGAAGGCTGTCGAGAATCTGCACACCTTTTGCCACGAGCGCGATCGTTCGCTTTCTTTTCTGCGTTACCTCCCTTCGACGGCCGCGTCGCGCTCCGGGAAACACGCGAAGCTTGGGACCATCACCGTCGGCCAGCTCATGAATGAGTGGGCGTTTCACGATCTCGGGCACATCCGGCAGATTTCGGAACTGCTGCGCTCGCGGGCTTTCTTTCCTTACATCGGGCCGTTTCAGCAGTACTACTCGATTCGGCCGTAGTTCTTTTCGAGCAGACCGGACGCGGCCAGTTTGAATCCAATAGATCGAGATTCGCGTGTTCTCCGGGAGCCGACGATGATTCACGATCTCGCCGCGAGAGTACTGAGAATTTACGACGAACTGGAGCGCGAATCGCTCGATTTGCATGCGATGTTCGAGTTCACCGAAGCACATTCGCCGGAGAAGCAGGAGGAAGTGCTCAGCGCGGTGGCGGAATTGGTCGGCGTCGGATTTCTGCGCGCGGGCGAAGGCGGCGATTTTTATTCGCGCACCGAGGACGGGCGCATCCGGGTTGCCGGGCCGCGGGACGTGACGCTGTACACGCGCGATGGGTGCCATCTGTGCGATTCGGCGAAGGCTGCGATGGCGCCGATTGTGAAGGAATACGACGCGCGGCTGCGCGAGGTGGATATCGACGCCGATCCGGTGCTGCGGCAGCGGTACAACGATGATGTGCCGGTGATTTTCGTCGGGGCGCATGAGGCGGCGCGGCATCGGCTTGATGCGGCGGCGTTCCGGCAGGCGCTGCAGTCTGCCAAGTAACGCGATCCTCGCGTTTGGATGTCCAGTGAGCCCTAAGTTGTCTCCTTTCTGAGTGCTTGTTCCGCGGAATTTTAGAGCGCTGGGGTGCGCTCATCTGCCATCAGGAGCATGCCCGAAGAACCCCGTCAGCGCCTATAAAGATGCTGTTTTTGACACGATTAGAAATGACGCCGGCCCTTTGTTTTCAGTGACTTGCGGCGATTTCTAATAAATTCGCACGCGATTAGAAATGGGCGGCGTTATCGTTTCTCCTCCTGTCGTTGCGTTGGTCGCCTTCTCGATAAATTGGTGTTATTTTCCCGATTAGAGGTGACCTCCGTGCTTTGTTTTCTGCTAGTTAGGCCGGGTTCTAATAATTTGCTTCCCGATTAGAAATTGACTCCGGGAGCGGCGACATACGGTTCAGGATTTTGTACGGACGCCCATCCGGTGCGAACTATCGTGAGTGTGAGGTCGTCGGAGGGCGCAGCCCTTCGAAGCTCAGGGTAAACAAGCGGCGCCGCTACGATCGGAAATCTCAAATCGACATCGCTCCGTTGGCAGAGCACTGGTGTTGGACTCCTATATTCGTCGAATTTTTTGCGTGGCACACGTCGGCGGGCTTTAGGGAGCCAGCCGCCACGCTTTTGGACTGCTGACTGCGGGTAGATGTATATCATAAGAGTACTGGGTTGTCAAGTAGTATTCGATGGGAGATTTTAGGATTTCTTGGGCGGGTTGGGGATGCGGGGGAAGAGGATGGATAAGAACGCGAGAAGACGAACCTCAGCGGCTAAAGCCGGGTTGATTTGGTGCGTTTGCGGCATGACTGAAGTCATGCCCTGACAAAACAGCGGAGTTCTTAGACTGGATCGGATGACCGGTGGTGGAAAAGGATCCCAGTGGACGTCACCGTCGGCGATTGGGCGAAAGGCCGGGCGCAGCAAGCGGCGCCCCTACGAAGAAAAGGCAAGTGCAACGGAAACGGCAAATGCAGATCCCTCGCTGCGTTCGGGATGACAGCGTTTGCTTGGAGGACGGCGGAAGAGGTGGCGAAGTTTGGGATTGGGAGATGGTTCCTTGGGCGTGCGGGAATACGTGGCTAGGTTTGCGGTGATGGCTGCGTCGGAACGGAGCCGGCGGGGACGCCAGCGCTACTTGGACGCGGCTTCGCGCTTCTTTCTTGCTTCTTCTTCGCGGCGGGCGGTCTCGGCGGCTTGTAATTGGTGGAGGATGGCGGCTGTGGCGGGGCTGAAATTGTTGGCGGCCCAGTTGTGGACCATCCAGACTGGGTCTAGGTTGGTGACTTGTTGGAATTGAGATTTGGCTACGTCTTTCTTGTCGGTGCGCCAGGAGATTACGGCGCGTAAGGCTGATTGAGTGGAGACGAATTCGGAATTGTTGTCCATGCCGTTGTTGATGGAGAGGGCTACGTCGTTTTCGGCGTCGGCTTGATGGCCATAGTCAGAGTCGACCCAGGCTTTCCACAGGATGGCGGGCCCGAAGTTTGGGTAGGATTGATGAGCGGCTTCTAGTTCGGCGAGTGCGTCCTTCTGATTTCCTGCGCGATACATCCACCAGGCCATTTCGGTGCGGAGCGTTGCTTGCCACTGCGGAGAGTAAACGGCTGTATTGAGTATCTTGCGATAATCTTCCATTCCGTAGGGACCGCGGCCGGGCGTTAGACCATCGAGCTGGACATGATCGAAGGACATAATTGTTGAGTCCAAGTCTGGCCGCAGTACTGCTGCAATCAGCGTATTGACCGCGTCTTCACGATTCGCGACAGAGCCAGAGCGCGCGAGGATTCTGAGATTGTCGTGGTCGGCGTGTCGCTCTGCGGCGGCGATGGCGGCTTTTTCGGCGGCGGCGGCATCGCCGGAGCGCCACTCGGCTAGAGCCAGGCCGTCGAGGGCGGGCTGATTCATGGAATCGAGTTGGATGGCTTCTTCGTAGGTGGCGATACTTTTCGCGAATTTGCCTTGCTTGTCGAGTGCGGCGGCTTGTTCGGCGAGGAAGATGGGGCGCAGCTCGTAGAGGCGGACCGGCGCGTTTGCGTTCCAGTTGCGCGAGGCGATGATTTGCTCGAGGGCTTGGAGGCGTTCGGAGGCTGGGGGATGCGAGCGGAAATATTCTTCGAGAGATTGGAAGGGGACGCTGGCGAATTCTTCTACGGGCGAGCCTGCGGCGGCGTGCATCTCGCGATCCATTTTTTCGAAGCGGCGCATGGCGTCGAGCGCGCCTTTGGCGGAATAGCCCGCGTCGTGGGCCAGACCGATGCCGTCGCGATCGGCTTCCGCTTCTTGTTCTTTGGTGTAGCCGGCTTCGTAGAGGAATTGAACGGGCTGGCCTAGCCTATAGAGGCTTTCGAGGCCGAGCTTGCGGCTGGCGAGTTGGTATTGAAGCCGGCCGATGGCGTGGCGTTCATCGACGTGGGCGATTTCGTGGCCGAGGATGAAAGCGAGTTCGTCCTCGGATTCGAGGATGGAGAGAAGTCCGCGGCCGATGACTACGTAGCCGCCGGGAAGGGCGTAGGCGTTGACGAAGTAAGGATTGTTTTCGACGCAGAAGGTGTAATGGATGCCGGTGCGCAGGACGTTGGGAGTGAGCGATTGGCCCACCTTGGAAACGTAATCGCGAATCTTGATGAGTTCGGGAGAGTCGTGCGTGCCTCGCGTCATGCAGACGTTGTTGCTCATTTGCGCGCCGACGCGCATTTCTTCTTGATCGCTGACCTGCGTAGCTTCGAGTGGCAGGCGCTCGGCTTCGCGTTCTGCATCCGCGACTAGATAGAGAGCGGGGGCGGGAGTGATGGGCGCGGTGACTTTGTGGCGTTGGAGGAGAAATAGAACGGCGCCGCCGGCTAGGAGGATGGCGATGAGTGCGATGCGGCGGGGCATCAGAGGACCTTCCTGAGCAATTCGCGATGGCGGGCGTAGAGGAAGCTGACGATGAGGAGAGCGGCGCCGAGGCCCATGAAGGAGACGATGCGGCCGAGCTGGTCGAGCGTCCAGACGTCGATGAGCACGATGCGGCCGACGCAGAGGAGAAGAAGGACGAGAGCGCACCAGCGATAGGAGCGCTCGTTCACTCTTAGGGCTACGAGGAAGACGACGATCGCTTCTGCGCCCCAGGCGGCGGTGAGATAGCCGTGGTGGATCTCGATGCTGAGCAGGCGCGTGATGAGGATCGCGGCGGTGAAGAAGAAGAGATGGTACGGGTGGCGATCGATCCAGGCGATCCACGTGCGTGTGCGGGCGAATTTCAAATTCGCGGGTACGGGCTTCGCAGGATCTGCTAACGCAGGAGTGGATTCTTTGATCCGGCGACTGATGAAAGCCAGAGCTAGGAAAATTATTGCGACGGCGGTGACGGTGGCGATGCGGACGTTGGTGAAATGCCAGGGGACGCGCTGATAGAAATTGTCGAAGGCGCAGCGGACGGCGGTTAGGATCGTGAAGGTGTAGCACTGCAGGCGCATGGTGCGTAGTTTCCATCGCTGGCCTAAGGCGTAGAGAGCGGCGGCGAGCAGCGCCCAGGCTACCGCGACCCAGGAAAGAGGCAGCTCGAAGCGGGCGAGCGCGGCGATGCCGATTGCGGCGAACCAGAGGAACGTGGAGCGCCAGAGCGTGGGGCCGGATTTTGAGGCGGCCCAGTAGAAGATGGCGGCTAGGACTGTGACTGTTAGCGTGCGGGATGTTAGCGGGCCGATTTTCGTGGCGGCGTTTAGATCGGCGAAGAAAATTCGGGCGAATGCAGCGATTAATAGCAAGCGGCCTTGACCGATCAGGCCGAGGCCTTTGAATTCTTCGCCGGTTTCGAGCAGCGCGACGGCGAGTACGCCCCACGCCAATGCGACGCCTGCGTTGGCTACTTCTTCCCAGAGAAGCAGCGAAAGAAGAAGAGTGGCGGAACCTGCGTAGAGCATCGGGAATCCGCCGAGACGCAGGAAACCTTGCCAGATGGGCGATTGGCGAAAATCTGTGAGCTTCGATTGCGCGAGCTTTGCTTCGGGTGCCGGCTCAGTGGCCGATCGCGGCGCCATCAAGTAAAAGATTGCGACGCTGGCGGCTACGGTCATTAGGCGGACGCTGTAGCCGTAATACGTCGTGGTCCCGGGGATGTTGACGAAGACTAGGCGAATGACGGCGCTGGCTGCGGCGGCATACGAGCAATAACGCAGAACAGAATCACGGCGGAAGCGGGCGATTTCGAGAAGCACTCCTGCTGAGAGAGTCCAGCAAAATCCCGCCAGCATCCAGTGCAGGCCGACCCACGATGCTGCCAACAGGAAGAACGTCGCGACGATCGGAGTAATGGTGAGCGCGGCGTCTTCGAACGCGTCAACGGTGTCGCGAATCAGGCGGCGCCACTCCGCGTTCAGATAGAACGCTACTGCGATTAGAAGCAGCAGCCAGCCGAGGCCGTGATCAGGCGGATGCCATTTGTCGAAGCGGGCAGTGACGTCGTTGAGGAAGACGTAGCCGCAGAGAACGATGGACGCGGCCCAGCCGAGGCGGCGCAAGTGGCGATCGGCCAGTTTCCAGCCGACTGCGAAGAGGGCTTCGATTTCTACTAGCCAGAGAATTTCGAGACGCGCGCCGGAATATTTGTAGGGAATCGCGGCTACTAGCAGGCCTGCGCCGAGTGTGGTCGCGAGCAGATAGCCGAGTTGGCGTTGCTGGCGGCGCGCAAGATACGCGACTACTAGATAGACTGCGCCGGCGAAGAGCAGAAAGCGGAAACGCCATTCGGGATGGAAGGATTGTTGATGGAGGACTACTAGATAGCCGAGAGCGTTGAGTAGGAACGAGGCGGTTAGCCAGCGCTTTTCGGCGGTGCCTGCATCGGCGCGGAGGAAATACGAGGCGATGAAGATCAGCCAATAGATGGTGAGGATGGCGGCGCTGGCGGTGAATTCGGGGAAGGGTTTGTGGCCGCCGAGGCGTTGGTAGATTTGCGTCAGCCAGATCCAGTGGACTACGTAGGTGGCGATTACGGCGAAAGGCTCGATGGCGTACCAGCGGCGTTGGCGGAGGATGAAGACTAGCGAGGCGCCGAGTAGGGCGCTGGCGATTAGCGCGCCGAAGGGGATTACGCTGACGGCTACGCTGAGATAGGCGAGGAGAAAGGCGAAGCCGGTGGTGACTTCGGAGTGATAGCGCAGGGAGTGGGCGACCATGGCTGCGGCTACGGCGAAGAGTAGGGCGAAGCCGAGGACGGGATCGTCGATCAGGCGGACGCTGGCGATATTGTGAAGGGCGTAGGTGGTGAAATAGGCGAGGGCCCAGCCGCCTCCGAGGACGGCGCGGGCGCCGATACGATAGCGCTCGTTGCGTTCGCCGAAGACGCCTAGGGCTAGGAAGAGGATGGCGATGCCGTAGCCGAGGGCGATTTTTCCGGCGGGGCCGAAATAGTGGAGGGAATAGTTGATGAGGAGGGCTACGCCGATTACGAAGGCGGCGGTGCCGATTTTGTTGAGCCAGTTGGTGCCGAGTTTTTCTTCGAGGCTGGCTAGGCGCTCCCCGTCGGCGGCTTTTGCGGGTTTCGGAGCTGAAGCGCGCATCGCGGCGAACATCGGCGGGCTGGCTACTGGAGGAGGAGCCGC
This sequence comes from uncultured Acidobacteriota bacterium, assembly GCA_963841235.1. Lineage (GTDB taxonomy): Bacteria > Acidobacteriota > Terriglobia > Acidiferrales > UBA7541 > Palsa-147. Next base: position 21,775 of record CAWJBU010000018.1, read on the forward strand.
GGATGCGGGCGGGGCCGACGGCGGCTGGGCCGTAGGTGGAACTGGCGATGGCGGCTTCGCCGGGATTGCGGACGCTGGTGGGGGAGGCTGAGCGGCGGGCGCGCGGGCCGGCGCGACTTCGTCGCGCTTTTCGGGGCTTGCGGCTTCAGTGCTCGGAACGGCGGCGATTGCAGGCCGGGCGCGGAGTTCTTTTACGGCTTGCTCCAGAGCGTAGATGCGGCCGATTAGTGATTGAACGTCGGTGGTTTTTGCGGAATCACGGGCTAGGCGCGTGGTGCGTTTCCAGGTGAGGATGGGAAGGATGAAAATGCAGAAGATGAGCGCGAGGACGATCAGGAACGCGAATGGAATCCAGAAGGAGTCGTCCAAGCTGGGTGACCTCGAGAGTGCGCGGAGTATAGCAGATTCGGAGTGGAGTGGGGATTACGCGACAATTTCACTGAGTGGGTGAACGTCGCGGACATTTTTGAATTCGAAGACGTCGCGATGGCGAGATAGAGATCCGCCGACGAGTTTGAGTTGTTGCGGGCTATTTGGATCGTAAGATGCCGGCGGGGACGCCGGCGCTACTTGACAGCTAGTGATCTTCTTGCGGCTCAACGCCTAGGGTTTCGTCGGGGTCGGCGCCTGGGCGGCCTTTTACTCGGTCGTAGACACTGTAGTGGCAGGTGGAGCCTAGAGCTTCGTTGTAGTAGGTGGGAACGCCTAGGACTGTGCGGAGTTCTTCGTTGAATTTGCGGAGATTGACTAGTTGCTCGCGATGGGCTGGGAATTTGTGCTCGTCGTGCGTGACTAGGAATTTTTGGTAGCCGGCGTCCCAGAGGAGCGTGAATTGGCCGTTGAGCATTATGGTGGGGAGCTCGGTCATTTGATAGATGCCTTCGCCGGTGCGGCGGAGTTCGGCGCCGCAGCCGTATTTTTCAACGCGGGCCACGCCGCGGGTGTTGCTGACGGCGAAGCCGGCGGGTGGGAGTTTTGCGAGATCTTCTTCGGTGAAGATTTTTTCGACGTACCACATGACTACAGGATAGGTAGGCGGGGAGGTGGATGTAAAGAGCGAAAAGTGCGGGCGGATGGCGGATCGGTGAGTCGCACGGTCGGGTTGTGATTTCCTTTCGGGATGCGATGGCAGAAGTGCCCAGCGCTAAAGCGCCCGCTAAACGACAGCGCCGTTTCGGAGCGCTGAAGCGCTCCTCCCCCGCATGAATGCGGGGGCTCGCACCGAAAGGCGAGAGCTCCCGCTGAAAAGCACGAACTCCCACCGAAAGGCGAGAGGTCCGATCGAACTGCGAGGACCCGCACTGCTTCGGCTGGTTCGTCTGTTACACTCTTGGCAGAGTTTGAAGCGCGGGTCTTTTCGACGCATCCAATCTGACAGGTGCGCATCAGTTAGGTACTGGCTATGGGCGGTAGCCTAGCTGCGCCGGGGCAATTCCGAGGGAATTTTGGGCGCGATCAAAAACGCGGTGGCGAGCGACTTGGCGGGCGTGTTGCAGCGCGACACGCGCGAGAATTTGCTCGATTGCATTGGGAATACGCCGCTGCTGCGGCTGGAGCGCATTGGGCGCGAATTTCCGATGGTGGAATTTTATTCCAAGGCGGAGTGGTTCAATCCGGGCGGATCGGTGAAGGATCGCGCGGCGCTGCGGATGATTTTGGAGGGCGAGCGCCGCGGCGAGTTGAAGGCGGGGAAGACGATTCTCGATGCGACCAGCGGGAATACCGGGATTGCCTACGCGATGATCGGGGCGGCGCGCGGGTATCGGGTGAAATTGTGTTTGCCGGGTAGCGCTTCGGAGGAGCGGAAGAAGATTTTGCGGGCTTATGGTGCGGAATTGGTGATTACCCCGGGGGATGAAGGATCGGACGGGGCGATTCGGCGGGTGCGGGAGATTTTTGCCGGCGAGCCGACGAAATATTTTTATCCCGACCAGTACAGCAATCCCGCGAACGTTGAGGCGCACATGGCTACTACGGCGCCGGAAATTTGGGAGCAGACGCGCGGGCGGGTGACGCATTTTGTGGCGGGGTTGGGGACTAGCGGGACTTTCGTCGGGACGGCGCGGAGATTGAAGCATTTGAATCCGGAGATTCGGGCGATTTCGGTGCAGCCGGATTCGGCGTTTCATGGGCTTGAGGGGATGAAGCATATGGCTTCGGCGATTGTGCCGGGGATTTACGATCCTTTGATTGCGGATGAGGATTTGGCGGTGCGGACTGAGGATGCTTATGCGATGGTGAAGAGGCTTGCGCGTGAGGAAGGATTGCTGGTGGGGATTAGTTCTGGGGCGGCTGTTTGCGGATGCGTTGCGGTAGCGCGACGATTGAGGACGAGTGAGCGCGCTGTGATTGTTACTGTGTTTCCGGATTCTGGGGACAAGTATTTGTCGGAGCGATTTTGGGAAGAGGCTTAGGGACGCTGATGCTGAGGATTCGCGAGGAACTTTCGGAGCGCATTCGGCAGCATGGGGCGAAGACTTATCCGCATGAATGTTGCGGGGCGCTGTTGGGGACGGATGGAGATGGCGAGCGGGAAGTTGTTGAGGTCGTGTCGCTGGAGAATCAGAGGAGCGATTCGCCGCGGAATCGTTTTTCGATCACGCCGGATGATGCGCGCGAGGCAGAGTCGGCTGCGCGCCGGGCGGGGCTCGATCTGATCGGCTGGTATCATTCGCATCCGGATGCGCCGGCGCGGCCGAGTGAATACGATCGCGAGCATGCCTGGCCGTGGTACAGCTACATTATTGTGAGCGTGCTGGAGCGCATGCCGCAGGAAATGAATTCGTGGCGGCTGGCGGACGATCGCAGCCATTACGACGCGGAAGAAATCGTGATTGATACACGCGCGAGCAGCGCGAAATCGAGCGCGTGAGGGGATTTCAAGGGGGACAGTACGATGCCAATCAAAGTGATGATTCCGACGCCGTTGCGGGCTTATACGGGAAAAAAGGACAGCGTCGAATTGCAGGCCGGGACCGTGGGCGAGGCGCTCGCGGCGCTGACTTTGCAATTTTCGGAATTGCGCAAGCATCTTTATGCCGAGGATGGGCGGTTGCGGAGCTTCGTGAATGTTTATTTGAATGATGAAGATATTCGGTATTTGCAGAAGGACAAGACGGCGTTGAGCGACGGAGATACGATTAGCATTGTGCCTTCGATTGCCGGCGGGGCGCAGTGCACGTGGTGTGAACGGTAGCAACGCCGACGTGGGCGGGCGCAGCAAGCGGCGCCCCTACAATCGGATAATGCGACGCCTCCAGCAATGTGCCTGCGATTGATGGTGGGACGGATTGCAAATGGCGTGAGTCGTAGTGACGCCGAATGCGGCGGGCGGAGCAAGCCCCGCCCCTACGATCGGAAAAGGCAACGGCGGGTACGAAATTGAATGGACGTAGCAGCGCGTGGTTTAGGGGATTGGGCTGAGTCTGGGAGAAATGGAAATGGCAACGAAGACAGGTTTTGCGGGGCGAGTGGGTGGCGTGCAAGCGCTGCCGACGCTATCGAACGAAGAAATTCTGCGCTATAGCCGCCATCTGATCATGCCGGAAATTGGAATGGAGGGGCAGCTCAAGCTGAAGCGCGCGAAAGTGTTGCTTGTTGGGACGGGAGGCTTGGGCGCGCCGCTGGGACTTTATTTGGCGGCTGCGGGAGTGGGGCGCATCGGCGTGGTTGATTTCGACAAGGTGGATTTCACGAATCTGCAGCGGCAGATCATGTTTGGGACGAGCGACGTGGGGCGGCCGAAGATTGAAGCCGCGGGCGAGCGTCTCGGCAATTTGAATCCGGAGATTCGCCTCGACCGGTATGAAACAGCGCTGACGAGTGAAAATGCGCTGGAGATTATTCGCGATTACGACATCGTCGCGGACGGCAGCGACAATTTTCCAACGCGCTATCTGGTGAACGATGCTTGCGTGCTGCTTGGCAAGCCGAATATTTACGGCTCGATTTTCCGCTTCGAGGGGCAAGCCAGCATTTTCGGGGCGCCGGGCGGGCCGTGCTATCGCTGCCTTTATCCTGAGCCGCCTCCACCGGGGCTGGTGCCTTCGTGCGCGGAGGGCGGCGTGTTGGGAGTGCTGCCGGGAATCATCGGTTCCATTCAGGCGATGGAAACGCTCAAACTAATTCTCGGTAAAGGCGAGCCGTTGATCGGGCGGCTGTTGCTTTTCGATGCGCTGGGGATGAAATTCCGCGAGTTGAAGTTGCGGAAGAATGCGCATTGCCCAATTTGCGGCGAGCATCCCACGATTACGAAGCTGCTGGATTACGCTGAATTCTGCGGCATTCGCGGCGAGGAGGCTCCGGCAGCCCATTCGACGGTGCCGGAAATGACGCCGCGGGAGTTGAAGGCGCGGCTCGATGGCGGCGATGATTTGTTCGTGCTCGATGTACGCGAGCCGCACGAATACCAGATTTGCAACATCGGCGGTCATCTGATTCCACTCGGCGATCTTCCGCAGCGCGTGAATGAACTGGACAGCTCGCGGGAAATCGTTGCACACTGCCGCAGCGGCAAACGCTCCGCCGAAGCCGCGGAGTTTTTGCGCAAAGCGGGATTCAAGAAGTTGTGGAATTTGAGGGGTGGAATTTTGGGATGGTCGGATGAAGTGGATCCGACCGTACCGAAGTATTGAGGGACAATCGTAAGAGCGAGGGTGGCAGAACTGGTTGCCAGTGGTTGGCGTTGAGATCCTTGAGCCATCGTTGTCGGATGGCTTCACGATGACAGCCCGGGGCTTGGGCGGCCCCAAGTGTGTTGTGCGGTAAACGGAGGAATTTCGATGGCGGATGTGAAGATCACTGTGCGGCGAAACGGTCCCTTTCGCGTTGAGGCGCCTGAGGGCGCGGTGGAAGTGGTGGACGCGGACGGGAACAAGTATGACCTGACGGGGAAGACTGCCTTTTCCCTTTGTCGCTGTGGGGGCAGCGTCTCGAAGCCTTTCTGCGACGGGACTCACAGCAAGATCGGCTTTCAGGCTGCGGAGGCCGCCGTTCGTCAGGCAGATACGAAGAATCCCACCTCTTAGGCGGTGCGTCAGCACTCTCCGGGGCGCCAAAATCGCGCCGGAGAGGCCCATAATGGGCTTCCACAGGCATGTGGAAAACCGGGGCAAGCGTGTAACTTTTCTATACGATATGGGTAGCCCGAGAGCCCGCTCCAAGTCGTCAATAGCCACCTGAAAACATAAAGCCAGTAGGGAGTTGACTTTAGGTAGTACTATACGTACTATAGCCTTGGCAGGCTGCGTGCTCTACATTGTCAATGGGGGCAGCCTTCTGAGGGTGAAACGTGGCACGGGCGGGCACATTTTGGGGTGGGTTGCACAAGTTCCGGGTGGTGATCATCTGGACGATTTGTGCTGCAGCATTCTTGTCCCTCGTCTGGACTCTGCGGTTCTCCACTTATACAACCGATCCGCTGTTTGACACCTATCTGCAGATGGCTGGCGGGTTGGTGGCCTTCACTTTTGCCGCGAATGCCCTGGTTCGGTTCCGAGGGACGCACGATCGCGTCTGCCTGATTCTGGCGTTCGGCTTTGTGCTGGCAGCGCTGGTGGAGGCGGGCACGGCGATGACGGCATACCACGCCGTAGCGCGGTCCGATGCCGGGCCGCAGCACGTATCGCTCGCGTGGATGGCTGGCCGGACGATTCTGGGAGTGCTTCTGCTCGCGGCGTTGGGAGTGGAGCGGCGGCGGCCGATCGCGCGCGATCCGGGACGAGATATCGCCACGGCGACGCTGCTTGTCGGCGGGGTGGCTTATCTGACCAGCGTGATTTATTTCAGCGTTCCGCCGATGCGGATTCACTCGGCGTCTATTATTCCGCGTCCGTGGGATCTGATGCTCGCGGCGCTGTTTCTATTTTCAGCGATCGGGTTCGGATGGCGGCTGCGACGGATGGAATCGGCGTTCGATCGCTCGCTGTACATCGCGGCCATCTTCAACGTGGGCTGCCATTTGGCCGCGGCGGAATCGGCGCGCGCGCTGGATGCGCCGTACATCCTTTCGCATTTCCTGATGGTGGCGAGCTATACGATCGTGCTGGGCGGGACGCTGCTCGACAACGCGCATCTTTTCGATGAAGTGAGCCGGCTGGCGAAGAGTGATTCGCTGACGGGCCTGGCGAACCATCGCCGCTTGATCGAAGCGCTGGAATCGGAGCTGCAGCGCTCGGGCCGCACGGGGCGGCGCTTCTCGGTGCTGCTGCTTGATCTGGACGGATTGAAAAAAATCAACGACCGACTCGGGCATCTGGTGGGCAGCCGCGCCATTCAGCGCGTTGGGCAAGTGCTGAAGAACAACTGCCGGTCGTCGGACACGGCGGCGCGCTATGGCGGCGATGAATTTGCGCTGGTGTTGCCGGAGGCGGGCGAGGACGAGGCGCTGCAGGCGGCGGCGCGCATTTGCGATCGAGTTTCGGATGACGGGGAGCGGCCTGTTCTTTCCGTCAGCGTGGGAGTGGCGGTGTATCCGCAGGATGGCACGACGATCGAAAAATTACTCTCGACCGCGGACAAGAATTTGTATGAGATGAAGGCGCGCGAGCACCGAAGCGTGCGCCAGATGCGAATCGTCGCGGGACACTACAGCACCTAACCCAGCCCGCGAGGAGAGACGGTGATGCCACTGGGGATCGGGGGAAAAAAGAGCTTCAGCTATCCGCGCGCGGAACGGCGGATTCCGATGGAAGTTGGCGTGCAGATTTCCGGACACTCGGATCTTCCGGGAGTGGAGACTACGTTTACGGAAAATGTGAGCTCAAAGGGCGCGCGTGTTCTCACTACCCGCCGGTGGCAATTGAACGATCAGCTCACGATCGCGACGCTCACGGGGGCGTTTCGGGCGCTGGCGCGCGTTGCTTATTGCCAATCGATTCCGAGCGCGGGCTACGTGGTGGGGCTGGAATTTGTGCAGCCTGAAGGGCGCTGGGTGGTTGGCGAAGCTTTTTAAGGGGTGCCCGAGAGAATTCTAAAAAGCGTTCGATGTGTTCGCGAGCTTGACGGGCAGTTTCGGATCTGACGCGAAAATGCAAGAGTCCGTGGAAGCTGCTTCAGAGGATGGCGCTGGGAATTCCCAGCGCTAAAGCGCATCGTTAAGGTCAACTCTGTTTCGGAGCGCTGAAGCGCTCCTCCCCCGCATGAATGCGGGGGCTCCCACCAAAATTCCGGAGGTCCCACCAAAATTGAGTAGCTCGCATTAAAATTGCGAGGGATCCCAAGAGAACTTCTGAAGTAGAAGCTCCGACTCGCTAAAATCGAGATCGATTTCGGACTACGACACTGCTACTGAACGAATCCCACTGAGGTCGGCGGAGTCGGGCCGGGATTTTCGCGAATGGGCCCGAACTGCGCTTCGTAGCCCTTGATGTTTTCATTCAGGGCGTTGACCAGGCGCTTGAGGTGTCCGGGGCTGAGAATTAGGCTGGCGACGAGTTTGCCCTGAGGCACGCTGGGGAAGACGTAGACGAAGTTCAACGTGAATTCCTCGGCGTTGTGATGGACCATGACGAGGTTGGAATACTGGCCTAGAAGTTCTTTTTCGTCGGCTTTGATCTGCACCTGCTGCTGTTTTGGATCTTCCGCCATTCCGTCCTCCGGGAATTCAGAGCGCTAAATATAGCAGAGCGACGCGTGGGCTGCAGAAAAGAGTCATCGATTCGCGGCAGCGAGCGGGAAGCGCGTTGACAGGCAAATATGTTAAGTGTAGTTTATATGGGAAGTTTAGCGTAGTTAACACGATGACTGCGTCTCGTCCAACTGAAGCAATGCCAGGCGCGCTCCCGGGCGTCGCCGCGGTGCACGCTGCCGATGCGGCAAAGAGCACGCGTCCGCGCGAGGCGTGGTGGTTTCTCGGCCCGGCGTTTGTTGCGTCGGTGGCGTACATGGATCCGGGGAACTTCGCGACGAACATTGAGGGCGGGGCGCGCTTCGGGTACCAACTGCTATGGGTGTTGCTGTGGTCGAACGCCATGGCGATTCTGGTGCAGTATCTTGCGGCGAAGCTGGGAATCGCTACCGGCAAGACTTTGCCGGAGAATTGCCGTGAGATTTACTCCCGACCCGTGACGCTGATGCTTTGGATCGCGGCCGAAATTGCTGCGATGGCTACCGACCTTGCGGAATTTCTTGGAGCTGCGCTGGGTTTTTATTTGCTGTTTGGGATGCCGATGCTGCCGGCGGCGCTGGTGACCGGCGTGGTAGTGATGCTGATCCTGATGATCGAGCAGGCCGGGTTTCAGTGGCTCGAGCGCGTGATCATGGCGTTTGTGGCGGTCATCGGAATTGCGTACGCGTGGGAAGTGTTCATTAGCAAGCCGCAGTGGGGGCCGATCGCGCGGAATGTGATCGTGCCGCATGCGACGTCTTCGTCGATCTACATCGCGGTTTCCATGCTTGGCGCTACGGTGATGCCGCACGTGATTTATCTGCATTCGGCGCTGGTGCTGCCGCGGCGGGAGGAGAACGACCGTCACGAGCATCATCACCGCAAGATGGAATTGTTTGATGTGCTGCTGGCGATGAATGGGGCCTGGCTGATCAATTCCGCGATGCTGATCATGGCTGCAGCGGTGTTTTTCGGGCATGGCCTGGCGGTATATTCGATCCAAGCGGCGCATGAAACTTTGGGACCGCTGCTGGGGAGATTCGCCGGGGGCGCATTTGCGGTGGCGTTGCTGGCGTCGGGGATTTCGTCGTCGAGCGTGGGAACGATGGCCGGGCAGGTGATTTTGCAGGGATTTCTTCAGGTGCGAATCAGCATCTTTACGCGGCGCATCCTGACCATGATTCCGGCGATACTCGTGATTGCGTGGGGGCTTGATCCTCTGCGGACGCTCGTCCTGAGCCAGGCGGTGTTGAGTTTCTGCCTACCTTTCGCGATGATTCCTTTGCTGCTGATGACGCGGCGGCGGGACTTGATGGGCAGCCACGCGAATCGTCCGTTGACGACGGCGCTTGCGGTGGTGACGACCGCGGTCGTGCTCGGGCTGAATGGATGGCTGCTGTTCTCGCTCGTCGGCGGGAAAGCCTGAGTTGGCAAATCGAACTGGCTCGACGATAGGGTTGTTTGTGGTTCTCTCCGTGATCGCCATCGCGGCGATCATGTTTGCGGTTACTTCATCAAGTTGGACGCCGCCTCCGGAAGCTATTGCGCAGAAGAATCCTTTCCCTCGGACTGAAGCTTCCATTGCTGCTGGAAAAACGATTTATACCGACCGCTGCGCGAGTTGCCACGGAGATCGAGGGGACGGGAAGGGAAGCGAAGCTGCTCGGTACGCGACAAAACCGGCGGATTTTACGGACGCGAAGATTATGCAGCCGATGAGTGATGGCGAGATGTTTTGGAAGATTACCGTTGGGCATCGTCCGATGCCGAGTTTCAAGCATCGGCTGACGGAAGAGCAGCGGTGGCAGGTGATCGATTACATCCGCACGTTTTCGGAGCCGCAGCTTTGGTCTCCCGTGCCGCCTTCGGCGCCTCCGGCGGCGACACGGTAACGCGATAGACCCAACCTCAGTTTTGCCGCAGGAAATTCAGAAGAACCGAGGATGTTGTCATTCGTGCGCGCTCGGAGCTGGCAAAACCGGGCGCAGTCCGCCTAGACGGACGCCCCTACGGAAGAAAAGGCAACGGCAAATGCAGGGCCCTCTCCCGCACGCGGGATCGGGATGACTACGATGCGTTGTTCCGCAGAGCGATTAGTTGATGGTCGAAAGAGCTTGCGCGACTTCGTTCATGTCCGGGACGGTGGGGATGTCGTATTGCTTGAACCAGGCGACTTTGCCGTCCTTGCTGATGATGGCGATCGCGCGGCCGGTGATGCCCTTGTCGGCGAGGTAGACGCCGAATTTATCGGCAGCGGCGCCGCGCGGTTGAAAATCGGCGAGCAGCGGGTAGGTGATGCCCATTTTCTCGGCGAAGGCTTTGTGCGACCACGGGCTGTCGACGGAAATTCCCAGGATTTGTGCTTCAAGCTGCGCGAAGCGTTTCATGTCGTTCACTACACAAGCGTGCTCGTTGGTGCAGACGGGGCTCCAGTCGAGAGGGTAAAAGACAATTACGACTTTCTTGCCGCGATAATCGGCGAGCTTGACTTCTTTTTGATTCTGGTCCTTCAGCGCGAAATCCGGCGCGGGCGCTCCCACTTGAATGGCCATGATGCCTCCTCAGTTCTCGCACGCAGCGAGTGATAAATGTTTGTTTGATGCGCTGCTAATTCTAGCCGATGCGGCTGGAGGTGACAAACGCGCGCAGCTTGGTCCTCACCCAGTTTCTGAAAAGCGCGCCTTTATTAGACCAGCGGGGTACTTCCCGGCACGCCCGAATACGGGATATAGTCACCATCCTAATCGGCTAAAGTTGCCTCTAACATCCAGATGCCGCCCTCTTGAGGCGACAGACCAGGCGGGAATAGAATCCTGGCGCTGTTTGAGTTACGAACTGAGCGGGAGTGGAGGGGGAATCGTGATCGCCGACGAAGCGGGCCGACTAAAGGCGTTACACAAGTACCGCATCCTGGACACGAAGCCCGAGCAGGCGTTCGATGACCTGACGCTGCTCGCCTCGCAGATTTGTGGCACTCCGATCGCGCTGATCAGCCTGGTGGACGAGGATCGCCAGTGGTTCAAGTCGCGCGTGGGTCTGCAAGTGAAGGAAACTTCGCGGAGCGTGTCCTTCTGTTCCCATGCCATTCAGCAGCAGGGTATTTTTCTCGTGCCGGATGCGTTGGACGATGCGCGCTTCCGCGATAATCCGTTCGTGCGCGGCGATCCGCATTTCCGCTTTTATGCAGGAAAGCCGCTGATGACTCCCGAGGGCGATGCGCTCGGCACGCTCTGCGTGATCGATTATCTTCCCCGCACGCTCACGCAGGCGCAGAAAGACGGGCTTGAGGCGCTGCAACGCCAGGTGGAGGCGCAACTCGAACTGCGGCGAAACCTGGACGAACTGCGCGTGGCGCTCGAGGGCATCGAGACACTCAGCGCACTCATTCCTTATTGTTCTACGTGCGCGCTCAACATCGTCATTCCCGCTGATGTGGCAGCCATCGGGAAAGTGAGCGCGGGCGTGAAGGAGCTGCTCACGAGCAAGGGATGGACCGGCGACAAAATTATGGAAGTGCAAGTCGCGGTGCAGGAAGCGCTGGCGAACGCGATCCGCCACGGGTGCAACAACGATGCGAGCAAGCAAGTGCAATGCTGCATCACGTTTGATGCTAATGGGGAGCTCGTGATCGTCGTGCGCGACCCCGGGCCGGGATTCGACGTGAAGGCGGTGCCCAATCCGCTGGACGAAAGTAACCTGCTGAAGGTGAGCGGGCGCGGCGTGTTCCTGATCAACCAGCTGATGGACACCGTGGAGTTTAGCGAGGAAGGGCGTCAGGTGCTGATGCGCAAGCGGCCAGACGCGAAGGCGGAGCCGGGCACGGGTGCTTGATGCTGTTCTGCTACACTACCACGGGTTGGGGAGCCGGTGATTTTCGATGCGACTCCGCGAGATGGTGGAGAAATATTTGCAGCTTGGCGGGGGGTATGGGCGTCCCGTGGCGCTGGCCGCATTTGGATTGGCGCGGGCGGAGGCGGAGAAGCTTTTTGGCGACTTGGATGAGGATTATCATATCAGCCGGTTCTTTCATTTTTCGCGCGAGTCCGGCGAGAGTTTCAGCATCAATGAATTTCCTCAGACGCACGTAACCATCGACGCTGAAATTCGAGAAATACTCTGAGCGAAGTTTGGCGTGGCGCGATCGAGAAGCAGGCGCAGTCCGCCTAGGCGGACGCCCCTACGAGGAAACACCTGATCGCCCGAGTTGATGCTGCGCGCTTTACTCTCCTAAATCCCGATGCTTCGTCTAAGAACTTCAGGAGGATAGGTTGATGAAAGGATTTATTCGAGCCTCGTGCGTGTTGACTCTACTGACTTTCGCTGGGAGCGCAGGGGCGCAGGTTTGGAAGCCGCCGACTTCGATGAAGAAGCTGCCGAATGGATTGACGGTAGTTGTGTCGGAAGATCATTCGGCGCCGACTTTTGGATTGTGCATCAGCTACGGAATCGGATTTCGGCTGGAGCCCGAAGGCCGCACAGGCTTCGCGCATCTTTTCGAGCACATGATGTTCGAAGGCACGCCGGTGGCGCCGAAAGGAGTTTTCGACCGCGTGATTGAAGGCGGCGGCGGATTCAATAATGGGGATACCCGCTATGATTTTACGGAATATATTGAGTCGGGGCCGCTGTCTACGCTCGAGCCTGTTCTGTGGCTCGAAGCCGACCGCATGAAGACGCTCGATTTCTCGGTCAAGAATCTTGATAACCAGCGCAACGTGGTCGAAGAAGAAGTTCGCGTCAATGTACTGAACCAGCCGTACGGATCCTTCGAGTGGCTCGATTTGCCCGAGAAGGCTTTCGACAAATATCCGAACTCGCACAATTTCTACGGCGATTTCAAGGATCTGGATGCGGCGCGCATCGAAGACGTGCAGAAATTCTACGAGCAATACTATTCGCCGAATAATGCCGTGTTGGTGATCGTCGGCGACGTGAAGCCCGATGAGGTATACGCCAAGGTCGAAAAATATTTCGCGGATGTTCACTCGCGGCCCACGCCGCCGCGTCCTGATGTCACCGAAGCGCCGCAAACGGCCGAGAGGCGCGGCGAGGAGACGGACAAGCTAGCCAGAATTCCGGCGATTGCGGTGGGCTATCGCATGCCGCCGCGAACTTCGCCGGACGCCGTCGTGGCCGCAGTTGCAGCCGAGCTTTTGCACAACGGCGAGGCTTCGATTCTCTACCAGACGCTGGTTAAGGATAAGCAGGTCGCGGTCTCGGTTTACGGCGGCGACAATTGGCCGCTGGGAAACGCATTCGAATACAACGGCCCGACGCTCATGACTTCGTTCATTTTGTATCCGCCGAACGTGACCGAGGAGCAGTTGGTCACGGCTTACGATGCGGCGATCGCCGATCTGGCAAAGAAGGGGCCTTCGCAGAAGGACGTGGAGCGCGTGGCCGCGAAGATGCGCTCGGATTGGTACGCCCAGCTCGAAATTCCAATCTCTCGTGCTTCGGCTCTTTCTCATGCGGTGCTGATCGAGGGCAGCTTCGATAGCGTGTACGAGACGCCGGATCGCGTGGCGAAAGTGACGCCCGAGCAAATCCGCAACTTTGCGGCGAAATATCTCGTGGCTACAAATCGCACGCTGATCAATCGCGTTCCCGCGCCGCCTGAGAAGGGCGCCGCTCCTTCCGGAGGTGCGCAATGAAATCGCTGCTGGCTGCAATTTGCGTGTTGTTTTTCGCCGCGAGCGTTCATGCACAGAAGGAACAACCTTTACCGAAAGAAGTGCCTCCTTACGGGCCGCAGAATCCGTTGGAGGCGCCGGACGTGAAGACCGTGAAACTGGATAACGGGCTGACGGTCTGGCTGGTTTCGAAACCGGGATTTCCGAAGGTGGCATTTTCCATTTCGGTGGAAGGCGGCCTCGCGGCGGACCCGAGTGATCGGCCGGGCTTGTCCGAGCTGCTCGCGAAGGCGCTTACCCAGGGCACGGCGACGCGCAGCGCTAAGCAAATTGCCGAGGATATCGAAGCTGCGGGGGGCGACCTCAACGCAGTTTCGACGCGTGACACAACCTCTGTAGCGACGAGCGTGCTTTCGTCGAAGACCGAAGCGGCGCTCGGGATCCTGGCTGACGTTCTTGAAAACGCATCGTTCCCGGATAGCGAAGTGGCGGTGGCCAAGAAGAATGAGAGCGATGCGCTGCGCCAGAATGAAGCCCAGCCTAGCTTCCAGGCGGGTCGCGCGCTTGCCAAGGTGATGTTTCCGGGCAATCCATACAGCGTGGTCTCGCCCACTCAGGATTCGCTGGCGCAGATGACGGCGGCGGAACTTCGGACCGACTATGCGCGGCGGTTCCGCCCCGATCACGCGATTCTGGTTGCGGTGGGAGATTTTGAAACGGCGAAGATGACGGCACTAATTAAAACGAAGCTCGGCGGATGGAAGTCGCCAAGTACTCCGGCGGTTGCGGCCACGGCGAAGCCGTCCGCGGCTCCGCCTCACGCTATTTATTTCATTGCGCGGCCGAACTCGGTGCAAACCACGCTGGTGTTCGCGGCCTTTGGCCCGCTGCGCGGCGATGCGGATTATGAGGCCGCGGAAGTCGCCAACGCGATTTACGGCGGGATATTCAGTTCGCGCCTCGTCGTCAACATACGTGAAGACAAGGGCTACACCTACAGCCCGTTTGCGTTCCTTCAAACCTTGCAGTCGGCAGGCCTGGTGCGCACGCAAGCGGATGTGCGTAACGCCGTTACGGGCGCCAGCTTCAATGAAATTAATTACGAGTTGAACCGAATGGCGACAACCGATCCGACCGATGAAGAGCTGAGCAAGGCGAAGCGATTCCTTTTGGGAATCGAGGCAATCCAATTGCAATCGCGAGAAGCCGTCGCCAGGGAACTGGCCAATTTGTGGACCAACGGGCTGCCACCGGATGAAATCGGAAACTATGGGAAGAAGATCGAGAAGACTTCGGCAGCGGATGTTGATGCCGCCGCGCAGAAGTATTATCCGGCGTCGCGGATGAGCGTCGTGGCGGTGGGCGAGGAAAAGGTGATACGCGATGCGCTCGCGCCATTTGGGATTCCGATTCAGCCCGCGCCGTAGGCTTCAACGCGGCATAGCGAGGCAATGCTTTAGTAGCGCCGGCGTCCCTGCCGGCATCTTACGACCGCCAGCGCCGGTGAGTGCCCCGATTTCGCGCGGCTCGCAGCGTCAAATAGATTGCGATGGTTAGGGTGAGTGGTCCGCGCGTGATTGCTGCCCATGGCCAGCCAGTGCTCGTAAGATGCCGGCGAGACGCCAGCGGTACTTAAACCTCGGCTTACGAAATCCTTACAACTCGCTTATCCCTTTCTAATGTCGTCGGAATATCGTGCTAGTGAAGAGCGCTGCGCCCTTACGAGTGCGGGCGGACGCTGCGCGCCTGGCAGGCGCCAAGGAGCAAATTCCCGTGCGATATGTAATTGCAATCCCGGCGTTTCTCGCATGCGGCTTTTATATCTACGTTCTGATTCAGCTCCGGCGGGATGAAAAGCGCCATAAGTCGCCGGCGGCGCCGAACCAGGGATCCGCGGATAGTCCGCAGCTTCTCGGTTCTTTCACTGCGGTCAGAAAGCCGGGGCGGTCGTTTGCAGAGTGGTCCCGGCTGACCGGTCAGCGCACCACCCCGGAAGCGGGTCGTACCACTTCCAGGCTGTCGAAGCGCGATCCATCCGTACCCAAGTCACATGGGATTACATACGTAGAGTTGGCCCTTCCATTGTCGTCTGGAGTCGCACCAGTCACGGAGAACCGCGAGCGGGGTTACGTCGGCATTCTCCCGAAAAAGATAGCGTAAGCCGGTCTTCACGAGGTGATGAGATGAACTCGACCTTGATAACTAGAATTGCGGCCTTGAAGGCAACACGGGCCGACTCCCAGGGCCTGCGTCTGCGCAAATATTCGCTTGCATTGCTTGCGTTGGTGCTACTCGTGTCGCCGAAGCCGTCCTTCGGGCAGAGCACAAGCCAGGTGGCCAGCGGAGATGGTGGAGGCGAGTCGCAGCCGACGCCGGCCGAGATTACGAAGGAACTCGAGGCCATGAAGGCGCGGATCGAGCAATTGGAGGCCGAGCTCAAGAGTTTGAAGACGCAGGCCAATCCGTCGGCCGCCGTTGTACAAGGTTCGCCGGCGCCGTCCGGCGCGTCGAACTCGACGTATGCAACAGGAGGCCCAGCAACTCCAGCCGCGACTCCCGACTTCAAGAAAGTGCCAGTCTCCGAATTTCCGCAGACCGAGCCGGCGAAGCCCGCCAAGGTAGAGCCGTTTTCGGATTACGACTGGACCTGGCTGAACGGCAACCCCCGAACGAAGGATATCTTTTGGGATTCGAAATTCTTTACGCCTGAGATCCGGGCCGATGTCAACTTCGTACACGACTTCAACCATCCGACGGATCACTCAATGGGCGGCTCGAGCGAGCTCTTTCGAACCGAGGAAATCCAGCTCGAACAACTTGGCGTGGGCGGCGACTTCCACTTTGACAACGTTCGCGCAAGGCTCATGACACAGCTCGGCATGTATTCGGCGACGACGCCGCGAAACGATCCCAGCCCCGGACACGGCCAGTGGGATCTTGTGACCGCCTACCGCTACCTCACAGAGGCATACGGCGGATATCACTTCAATGTTATGCACGGCGTGAACGTGGATGGCGGAATCTTCCTGTCCTACATCGGCCTGTTCAGCTACTACAATTTCGACAATTGGGCCTATCAGCCTTCTTACGTTTCTTCGAACACGCCGTGGTTCTTCGAAGGTCTGCGCGTGCAGATTTTCCCCACGGCACATTTGAAGATTGAACCTTGGTTCATCAATGGCTGGCAATCTTACGCATCGGCGAACCACAGACCCGGAATCGGAGGCCAGATTAAGTGGACTCCGAAGCCTTGGATGAACATCATTTCCAACAACTACGGACTCGGGCAGGATGACCTGTTCATACCCGGCCGGAAGCGGATTCACACCGATGACAGCATCGAAATCAAGTACTTCGACCGGCCGGAGAACACGCTCGATAAGATGGCATTCAGTTTCACCGGCGATCTGGGTTGTGAATACGGTGGCGGCGTAAGCTGCTTTGGCACTAAGAACGGCCACCCGAAGCAGAGCTTCGTCGGCTATATGTTCTACAACCGTTTCTGGTTCCACCACGACCTGTTTGGATTGACGCTTGGCGGCGGGCAGATCAACAATCCGGGACGCTATCTCGTCCTCGTTCCCCCGATAAATGGAGCAAGCGCGATCACCGCGGCGACGAGTGCGCCATACTTTACGGGGAATCCGAGCGATCCGTTCAAGGCGTGGGATACGTCCTTCACCTTCGACTATATGCCCAAGCAATACATTACGTTCCGTTGGGAATACGATTATCGCCACGCCAGCGTTCCGTACTGGACTGGCCGAGGCGGAATTACGCCGCCCGGCGGTAACAACGGCTCCCCAGGATTCTTCGCGTGCAGCAACGGCGCCACGTCCGGGCAAACGAGCCTTGCGGCGGCGGAAACAGCCTGCGGTGGGGGAGTCAGCAGCGTTTGGTTCCCGGATCTTCGCAGGGATGAATCGTTCATCGATCTGTCGATACTTGTCAAATTCTAGCTGGCCTAGACGTTTAGGCCTCGACGAACGTCAAAGCCGAGCAGCAGTCTGAGCAAACTAAACCTCTTCGGGTTGTTTGCAGTGACCGGGATGGTGGCGTGCTACGCGTTAGAACGCCGGCATAGGGCTTTTGTCCTCGCTTTTTCCGGCGCGTGCATCTTGGGCTCGGTGTATGGATTCTTGCAGGGGGCATGGCCGTTCGGAGCCGTGGAGCTAGTTTGGGCGGCCATCGCCTTCGTCCGCTGGAAAAACGCAAAGTGAATCATTAGCCGGCGGCGACGCGGGCGCCAATTCTCGCGATGCTATACTCTCCGCGCATGTACGCGCGGAAACTCCACGTCGAGATCGTCGAGGATGGCAAGGCTCGTCTGTGCCCTCTCGAATGGCTCGATAGCTTTGCCATGCGCAATTTCACCGGCTCGGCCGAATTCGACGATACGCTTCCGACGGCGGACGGTGAGATCCAAGCCGGGCTAAGCGTCGAGCCGCCGCGGCTGGCGCAGGCGCTTGAGGAGTTCCTAAATAAACGGGGGAAGGGAAACGGGAAAACCCTGCAGGTCAAGATACGCGAAGTCTAAGTCTGGATTGGGCGCCCAGACTCCTGAGACACAGATTTATTCTCTTAAGCTCATTGCATCTTGAGCCCGGAAGGAGTATGAGAAACAGTAGAGAAGGGGGGATCCGAACCGATAAGGCTGATGACTGGGGCGTAGCAGCGGTCATCGCCCTGGGAGTTCGATTCCCCCTTCCTTTTGACGCGCGGCTAGGCACAGCGGTTAGCAAGCAAGATCATCTACAGGCGTGCGATTCTTCTGAAAATGTTTCTTCCTGCCTAGGAAGTTAGATCAGCGGGACTCTTCGTCCGGTGAGTGAACATGGCGTGGCGCTGTGCGCCGTTCAATGACGGCCTTGATGCTTGGCAGAGCCGCCCGCGCGGCTGAGGCGCCTGCGGCCACCAGCCGCGGCGTCAGCGCGAATCCATCCCAGAGCACATCGTGAACGTTGGGTTCGATCACCACGTCGGCGATATTGCGCCAGGGCTGCTCGTAGGTGCCCTGGATGATCGAAAATGAACGCCCGATCACTTCAATTGTATTCCGAGGCTTTTCCTTCAGCTCGCCCGGCTCGAGATATACCGCGATAATCACCGAAGAGCCCAATCTCCTTGCGGCCTCGGTCGGAACCGCCTCGGTGAGGAATCCGTCTACCAGAATTCGCCCACGATATTCGACCGGCAGGAATAGCCCCGGATAGGCGCAGGAAGCGCGAAGCGCCGGGCCGATTTCGCCCTCGGTGAAATAGACTGACTCGCCCTTGATCAGGTCGGTCGCCACGATGCTCAGTGGAATCTTCAGCTCTTCGAAGAAGCGGGCGGTGGTGAATTTGTGCAGAAAATTCTCGAGCCGCTCGTTCGACGCCATGCCCATGCGCGAAAGCGTCCAGCGTCCGAAATCGCGAAAATGCGTGCCGGATCCCTGGGCCTCCATTTGGTCAAGCGTGGCGCCGCTGGCGTAACCCGCGGCGATCAGCGCGCCGACACTTGTCCCTGCGATGTAATCGATGGGGATGCCTTCCTCTTCGAGCACGCGCAGCACACCGATATGGGAGATTCCGCGCGCAAATCCGCCGCCGAGGGCCAGGCCGACGCGCGGGCGTCCGTCGCCCGGTCCATACGCGAAAGATCGCAGGCCGCGGACGGCGCTGCCGATCCATTTCATGGTGTTTCCCATCTTCCCAAGCGTCTCTATTTGACAGAGTACCCTAAAGCGGCGATGCTTGGTGCGCGGCGTTCACCTGCCAGTACAGGACTTGTAACGTCCTGCCGTTTTCGGAGCACACAAAGTGACACGACGAATCGAAAAAGCAGCAGTTCTCGGCGCGGGTACCATGGGCTCGCGCATCGCGGCGCATTTTGCCAATGCGGGCATTCCTTGTTTCTTGCTGGATATCGCGCCGCGCGAGTTGAACGCCGAAGAAAAGGCCAAGGGCTTGACGCTCGAGCATCCCGCGGTGAGGAATCGGATCGTTCGCGGCGGACTGGAAGGCGCGAAGAAAGCGCGGCCTGCTGCGTTTTTCACCGGTGAGACGCCGCAGCTCATCACCATCGGCAATTTTGAAGACAATCTTGGCTGGTGCGGCGACGTGGATTGGATTATCGAGGCCGTCGCCGAGAATCTCGAGATCAAGCGCGGGCTTTTGGCGCGCGTCGAGCAGCATCGTAGGCCCGGGACCATCGTCACCACGAACACTTCTGGACTGCCGATTCATCTCGTTTCTGCAGGGCGTTCGGCGGATTTCGAGCAGCATTGGGCCGGGACGCATTTTTTCAATCCGCCGCGCTACATGAAGCTCGTTGAGCTGATTCCGGGGCCGAAGACGCGTCCGGACGTCATCGCGGCGCTCGATGAAATTTGCGACCGGCGGCTTGGCAAAGGCGTGGTGGTGGCGAAAGACACGCCGAATTTCATCGCCAATCGCATCGGCACGTATTCGATGCTGAACGTGCTGCGGCTGATGACCGAGCTCGGCATGACCATCGAAGAAGTCGACGCTTGCACCGGCCCCGCGGTCGGTTGGCCGAAATCGGCGACGTTTCGCACGGCGGACATCGTCGGCCTCGACATTCTCGTCAACGTGGTGCGCAACATTTACGAGAACGCGACGAATGACGAATCGCGTGAGGCTTACAAAGTTCCGGCGCTCGTCGAAGACTTGATGATGCGCGGTTGGATCGGCGAGAAGACCGGCTCGGGTTTTTACCGCCAGGTGCGCAAAGGCGGCGGCAAAGAAATCGAGACGCTCGACTGGCAGAAGATGGAATACCGGCCGCGCCAGAAGGCGCGCTTCGCTTCGATCGAAGGTGGCAAGCAGATTGAGGGAACGAGCCAGCGTTTGCAGGCGCTTATCGGCCCGATTCTCGAAGGCAAAAGCGGGGATAAAGGCGCGCAATTTCTCTGGGGCAGCTTGAGCGAGATGTGTTCATATGCGGCGCGACGCGTGCCGGAAATTGCGGATCGCGTTGTGGACGTGGATCGCGCCATGCGTTGGGGATTCGCCTGGGAGCTTGGCCCGTTCGAGATTTGGGATGCCGTCGGCGTGGAGCGCATGGCTAAGGCGCTCGAGCGTGAGAAGCGGCCCGTACCGCTGCTCGTGGATCGCCTGCTTTCATCGGGCAAGAAATCGTTCTACGAATCGTCGCAGGGCGAGCTGCGTTACTTCGATCTCTCGACGGCCGCGATGCAGCCCGCGCCCGAGCCGCCGGGAATAATCATCCTGAAGTCGCTGAAGGATCGCTCGAAGACGGTGCAGACGAATTCCGGCGCGAGCTTGATTGACCTCGGTGACGGCGTCCTATGCTGCGAATTTCACGCCAAGATGAACGCCATCGGCGGCGACATCGTCTCGATGCTCTACGCCGGGCTGAAGCGCCTCGAGAACGATTTCGAAGCCATGGTAATCGCTAACCAAGCCACGAATTTTTCGGTCGGCGCGAATGTCATGTTGCTGCTGGTGAGCGCGCAGGAAGAGGAATGGGACGATTTGCATCTCGCCGTGCGCCAATTCCAGCGCTGCAACATGGCCATCAAATATTCGCCGCGGCCGGTAGTTGTGGCGCCGCAAGGAATGTCTCTTGGTGGCGGCTGCGAAATTCCGATGCACGGCGCGAGGATTCATGCCGCGGCCGAGTCGTACATCGGGCTCGTTGAAACCGGCGTCGGCTTGATCCCCGGCGGCGGTGGAACGAAAGAGATGCTGATTCGCGCCAATGAAAATGCCGCCGGTGGCGAATCGCTCGATTTGATGCACGCGCTCAAGCCCGTCTTCGAAACCATCGCCATGGCGAAAGTTTCGACCAGCGCCGAAGAAGCACGCAACTATGGCTTCTTGCGCCGCTCCGATTTGATTGCCATGAATCGCGATCGCCTCGTCGCCGACGCCAAAGAAACCGCCCTCGCGCTTGTTCGCTCGGAATACCATCCGCCGGCCCCGGCGCAGATTCGCGTGCTCGGCGAGCAGTTCCTTGCCGGAGCAAAGCTCGCGCTGCACATGATGCTGCGCGGCGAATACATCAGCGAATACGACGCGCACGTCGCCCGCAAGCTCGCCAACGTGCTCGCCGGCGGCCCGCTCTCTTCGCCGCAAGCCGTCTCCGAGCAATACATCCTAGATCTGGAACGCGAAGCCTTCGTAAGCCTCTGCGGCGAGCGCAAGACCCAAGAACGCATCGCTCACACACTCAAGACTGGCAAGCCCTTGCGCAACTAGCGCAGCCGGCCTTCGGCGCCGCGAAACGTTGCTCACGATCCTGCGCGGCAGCAGTCTATTTCCGCGAGTCACGCGCGAGGTCTTCTTGACAGTCACCGAACCTCCCTCTAGCATCGCGCTTCTCGCGATTGATCCCGGTTCGATTGCGAATGCTCGATCTGACGAATCGTTAGCGGGGTGTGGAATGAAGTTGAAACTGTTCGGTGCGACGTCGTGCATCTTCGTCGCAGTTGTTACGCTCGCCGCGCTCGTGCTTTGCCAAGCGCCACGGCTTCGAGCTGAGGGCGGCGAGCCGCGTTATTTCGCGATCATGAACGCGCGCATCGTTCCGGTCTCCGGCCCAGCGCTGGAAAATGCCACGGTCGTGATTGCCAACGGCCTCATTCAAGCTGTCGGCGCAAATGTCGCCATTCCACCGGAAGCCTGGGCGATCGACGGCAAAGGCCTGACGGTTTATCCCGGCCTGATCGATGCAGGCGACGATCTCGGCATGCCCAAGCCGGAGCCAGCGCCGACCGCAGCGCACGGCCGCGGACGCCGTGGCGCAGCACCTGTCCCCGAACACATTTCGATGGGACCCGAAGATCGCCCGGGCACATCCCCATGGCGCGTCGCAGCCGACGATTTCAATCCCGAAGACAAACGCATCGAGTCCTGGCGCGATGCCGGATTCACAACAGCTCTCGTTCTGCCCGACGACGGAATCATCGCCGGCCAAGGATCGCTTATTGATCTCAGCAGCGAGCGACCAAGCCAAATGGTAGTCCGCTCGCACGCCGCGCTGCGAATTGGCCTGCACCCCACAACGTTTGGTTTCCCGGACTCGCTCATGGGCGTGATTTCCTATTTGCGCCAAGTGACGGACGACACGGCATGGTACGACGCAGCCGCGCCAACTTACGCCGCGCATCCAAACGGAATTGAGCGTCCGAACGTTGACCGTACCGAAGAAATCATGAGCCTGATCCTTCATCGTCGGGAAATAGTCCTCTTCCCGGCGAACGACATCGTCGAAATTCCGCGCGCAATGCGGCTGGCGCAGGAGTGGAATCTGCGTGCGGCACTATACGGCGGGCAACAGGGCTATGCGCTCGCCGATCAGATTGCCGCGAAGAAGTACCAAGTGATCGTGAATTTGAAATGGCCGGAAGCGGCGAAAGATCCCGACCCGGAGAACATCCCGTCGCTGCGCGAGTTGCGTTTCCGCGATCGCGCTCCCGGTTCTCCCGCCGCGTTGGCGAAAGCCGGAGTGAAATTTGCGTTTTCGTCGGGCGGCATTGCCGAAGCTAAAGACATTTTCAAGAATGTGCGCAAGGCGACAGCTAGCGGCCTATCCTCGGATGCCGCTCTGCGCGCCTTCACGTTGGACGCCGCCGAAATTCTCGGCGTCTCGGATCGGCTTGGAAGCATCGAGCCCGGCAAGATTGCTAATCTGGTCGTCGCAGATGGAGATCTATTCGGCGAGAAGACCAGAGTGAAGCATGTCTTCGTAGATGGCCGCCACTTCGAGATTCACGAGATCGCGAAACCCCACAAACCGGGCGACCCCGGCGGCGAAAAACCCGACGACGCAACGCCGCAAGCTTCGGATGCCGATGGTGAGGTGGGCCGATGATGCGGAATATCATCGCACTCGCAGCGCTTCTAATTTTCCTCGGTTCCGGCGTCGCGCGTGGCGCCGGAGCGGATTCGAACGTCACGCTGATCAAGAACGCGACAATCCTCACCATCACGCACGGCAATATCGAGCACGGCTCTATTCTGATTCGTGACGGCAAAGTCACCGAAGTCGGCACCGACATCAAGACGCCGGATGGCGCAACCGTAATTGATGCGAGCGGCGAATATGTCCTGCCGGGCATCATCGATTGCCACTCGCACATCGCCGTCAGCGAAAGCGTGAACGAAGGCAGCGTTGCGGTAAGTTCGATGGTGAACATTGCCGACGTTCTGAACTCCGAGGATCCCACGATTTACTACGACCTCGCCGGCGGCGTCACGGTAGCGAATGTTCTTCACGGCAGCGCCAATCCGATTGGCGGCCAGACGATTGTGATCAAGCTGCGCTGGGGCAAGCCTTCGAGCGAACTGCCGTTCGAGGGCGCGCTCCCTGGAATCAAATTTGCTCTCGGCGAAAATCCCAAGTGGTCGAATTACCGCCCGCCGCCCGGACTGCCGCAGCGTTATCCCGCCACGCGCATGGGCGTGGAAGAGACAATTCGTCAGGCCTTCACCGAGGCGAAGGAATACAAAAAGCAGTGGGATGAATACGACCGCCGCAAAGCTGCGGGCGAGGCGAATCTGATTCCTCCACGGCGCGATCTCAAACTCGATCCGCTCGTCGAAGTGCTCGAGGGCAAACGCTACGTACACTGTCATTCTTACCGCGCCGACGAAATTCTGATGCTGATGCGGGTCTCCAAAGAATTCGGCTTCAAGGTGCGCACATTTCAACATGTACTGGAGGGCTACAAAGTCGCCGACGAACTCGCGGCCTACGGCGTTGGCGCTTCGACATTCTCCGATTGGTGGGCCTACAAGATGGAGGCCTACGACGCGATACCTTATAACTCGGCGCTCATGACCGAGCGCGGCGTCGTGGTCTCCGTCAATTCGGACGACGGCGAAGAAGCGCGGCACCTCAATCAAGAAGCGGCGAAGGCGATCAAGTATGGCGGCCTTTCCGATAATGAGGCGCTGAAGCTCGTCACGCTCAATCCCGCAATCCAGCTTGGAATTGACAATCGCGTGGGCTCGATTGACGTCGGAAAGGACGCCGACCTGGTCATCTTCAATCACAATCCGCTAAGTGTCTATGCAGTGGCGCAAAAGACTCTGATCGACGGTACGGTGTACTTCGATCGCGATCGTGACATAGCGGGACGCCCTGCGCTCGAAAGCGAGAAGAAAGCGCTGCTTGAAAAAGAGAAGAAGGCGAGCGAAGAAGAAAAGAAAAAAGCAGAGGAAGCGAAGAAAGAAAAGGAAAAAGAGAAGAAGCCGCCAAAAGCTGCAAGCAACGATGCGAGAGGTGCGCAATGAGCCGGCGCGATCCGCATCAAGTAGGGGAGGGTCTTCAGACCCTCCCGCCTTTCGGCCCTGTTTCTGTGCCGAAGCACCGCGCCATCGCCAAATTGCAGCTCGCACGCGTGACTACAGGCATTCTCGCGGCGATGTTATGGAGCATCGCAGCGGTGGCCTTCGCGCAGAAATCCTCGCCGAACGAGAACCCCGCCGCCAAGGCGGACACCGAGCCAAGCGTTTACGCAGTCGAGGGCGCAAAGATTTTCACGCTCGCAGGCGCGCCGATTGAAAACGGCACAGTCCTGATCCGCGATGGAAAAATTGCGGCGGTTGGGGCAAACGTCAGCGTGCCAGCGGATGCGAGAGTAATTGATGCGAAAGGCCTCGAGGTCTATCCCGGCTTCTTCGATCCCGTCACGCAGCTTGGCTTGAGCGAAATCAGCGCCGTGCGCGCAACCAACGATGTATCGGAGCTGGGTGAATTCGATCCCGAACTCGTGGCCATGACCGCCGTGAATCCGGCGAGCGCGCACATCGGCGTCACGCGCGCCAGCGGCATCACCGAAGTCCTGGTCACGCCCGGCGTGCGCGGCTTCGACTCGTTCGGAGACAATTCGGTGATCGCCGGGCAGGCCTCCGTGCTGAATCTAGCGGGCTGGACGAATGAGCAGATGACCTTGCGAGCGTCGGCGGCAATGGTGATCAATTGGCCGTCAGTCGAAAGCAGCGCTTTCGACTTTGAAACTTTCACAGTCGTAGAGCGGCCCTATTCCGAAGTAAAAGCAGAATATGAAAAAAGGATTTATGCCCTCAGCGATTTACTCGATAGCGCCCGGCACTATGCGCAAGCCGTCGAGAAGGGCTCAACCCGGAATTTCCAGCGGGATCTCAAGCTTGAAGCGCTGATACCCGTCGTGAAAGGCAAGCTGCCGGTGCTGGTGGTCGCGGAATCGGCGCGCGATATTCGCAATTCCGTCGAATTCTGCACCAAGCAAAATTTGAAAATGATCCTCGCGGGCGGCACCGAAGCCTGGCGGGAAAAGGATCTTCTCAAGCAGAAAAATATTCCGGTGATTCTCGGCCCGACGATGCGGCTTCCGAATGAAGAAGACTATCCGTACGACAAGCCCATGACGCAGCCGTCGGAACTCGCCGCCGCCGGAATCCCGATGGCCTTCGCCAGCTTCGATACGTCGTTCTCGCGCCGCCTCTCGCAGCAAGCGGGAAACGCCGTCGCCTACGGCTTGCCTCACGACGAGGCTTTGCGCGCGGTCACGCTGAACGCCGCCAAAATGCTCGGCCTCGACGATCAATTTGGCACGATCGAGCCCGGCAAGCTCGCAAATATCTTCGTCACCGATGGCGATCCGCTGGAGATTCGCACGCAAGTTCGATACCTCTTCATCAATGGCCGCCTAACGAGCCTCGACAACCGTCACTTTGAGCTCTACGAGCAATATCGCAAGCGGCCGTGACGCCATGTAGGGGCGGGCCTGTCTTGTAGTCCCGTCCGGTGTTCGGCCATGTTTTTTCGACTGACGGATCTGCTCTTCTAATTTCGAAGTTAATAGCAGACTCCTCCGTGCGGACTCCTTGGAATGACACCGTTTCAATTCTTTCTGCAAATTGGTCGCCCCTGATGCCACTCACCTGAAGGCTTGTGCGCTGCCATCGCATCCTGAAATTAGGGCCCCACTCCAAGCTAGAGATTTCTTCCGCGCGCGAGTCCGATTCGCTATACTTTTGCCAAGTTCTTGGGGCAGGAACTCGAATCCAAATCCGCGCGAGGGCATCTTAATCGTGATTCCTGAAAAGGCTGAAGTGCATCTTTGCACCGATTGGGCGGGACGAGCACAACAGAGGTCGCCCGCGGCGCGTTCTCGATTTCGAGCCGCCGCGGTCGCGGCTATGTGCGCGTGCGCGCTGTTGGTGGCGAGCTGCGGTACGCGGCCGGCCAAAGAGGTGCCGGCGCAGCCTGCTGCGGAGCATCCGACAATTGTTTTCATGACAGATTTCGGCACGGCGAATGACGCGGTGGCGATCTGCAAGGCCGTAATCATCCAAATCGTTCCGGATGCGCGCATCATGGATATCACCCACCAGGTGACGCCTTTTTCGATCGAAGAGGGCGCGCGATTTCTCGCCGGCGTAACACCATATTATCCGCCGAATACGGTTTTCCTCGTCGTCGTCGATCCAGGCGTGGGCACTTCTCGAAAAGCGGTAATCGTAAAGTCAAAGAAGAAGCAATATTTTGTGCTGCCGGACAACGGCCTGATCACGCCCGTAATTGAGCGCGACGGCATCATCGGCGCGCGCGAAATCACCAATCGCTCCTGGATGATCGGCGAAGGAATTTCTTCCACGTTTCATGGCCGCGACATTTTTTCACCGGCCGCGGCGCATCTCGCCGCGGGCGAAGACTGGAAGCTGGCCGGGCCCGACGTTGCGGAGCTCGTGCGTCTGAAGCTCGTCCAGGCGACCGTCACCGACAACGGCATCTCCGGCGATGTCATCGGGCTTGACGATCCCTTCGGCAGCCTGATTACCGATGTTCGCGGCGAGGACTTCAAGCAACTGGGCTACGAGATGGGCGACAAAGTCACCGTAAAAATCGCCGGCAAGCCATTCACGATGCCCTATGTGAAGACTTTCATGGACGTGCCAGTCGGCCAGCCGCTGCTTTATGTGGATTCGAGAGGGCGCGTTGGATTCGCGATTAACGAACGAAATTTTTCGAAGGTGTATGACATCGATCCGCCGGTGGCGGTGATTATTCCGCGAAAGGGAAAATAAGGGTGCCAGGTATGCGAACGCGCAAGTCCGAATTCACGATGGCTACACGATTCCTTCTCAAGCTGTTGTCGGCGCTGTTCGTTCTTGCAGTCTGCGCGGCAGGCGCGGGCGCGCAGACCTATCGCGGTTCGATTCATGGCGTGGTGAAGGATTCCGCAGGCGGCGTGCTCATCGGCGCCACCGTCACCGCTCGCAATGTCGCGAATGGCGAATCGCGCAGTACGACGACGGCCGATGATGGCGGCTATGTGATTCCGGAACTCGCGGCAGGCGAATATGACGTGACGGCTAACGCCAAGGATCTTGAGCCGTTAATCGAGCGCGCCGTCGTAGAGGTCGGTTTGGACACCTCGCTCGATTTCTCGCTCTTGAAAGTGGGCGCGCGCAGCGAGCGCGTGACTGTGACCGCCGCGGCGCCGCTTGTGGATACCGAGCGCGATGTTCTTGGCGAAGTCGTCGACAACCGCATGGTTGAAGAGCTGCCGTTGAATGGCCGCGATTTCGGGAAGCTTGTTGCGCTCGTGCCCGGCGTGACGGTAGAAGGCTCTGGCGTCGCCGGCACCGAGAAAGGCTTCGGCCAATTTAATATCAATGGCAATCGCGACCGCTCGAACAACTACACGCTCGACGGCACGGACAACAACGATCCGTGGTTCAACAACTCAGCGCTAAACCAGGTTGGCATCAGCGGCGCACCCGCGACGCTGCTGCCGATTGATGCCATTCAGGAATTCAACGTCCAATCGCAATTCCCGGCCGAATACGGCCGCAACAGCGGTTCGGTGGTCAACATCCTCACCAAGTCCGGGACGAATCAGTTCCACGGTACAGCCTACGAATACAATCGCGATTCCTATTTCGACGCGCGCAACTTCTTCAACGTGACTCCCGATCCGCAGACGCTTTTCATCAACAATCAATTCGGCGGCTCGATCGGCGGCCCGATTATCAAGGACCGCACATTTTTCTTCGGCGCATACGAAGGCCAGCGTGAGCGCGTAGGCTCGGATTTTGTTTTCCAGGTGCCCACGCAGACGGAAATCGCCTCCGCGCGCAGCGCCGCACTTTTGATCAACCCTGCGATCAACACCGCGCCTCTCGACGCCATCATCAATCTATTCCCGCAGAGCACCACGAACGAACTGCCGGGCGTAGTGAACGACCTCAATAACAACGACAACATGATCGTAAAGTTGGACCACAAATTCACGAACAACGAAGCCTTCGCGGCGCGCTACGCCTTCGGAAACGACAACCAAATCTTCCCGCTCGGCTCATTGGGCGGGCAAGGCAGCGGTTCGCGCCTCGCGCCATTCGCGCAGATTTCTCCGACGCGAGTAAATGTGTTTTCGGCGAGCTTGCTTTCGACGCTTGGCGCGTCGCACCTAAACGAGCTACGTTTCGGCTACAGCCGCTTCTCGAATTCCTTCACCTCGGCGGACGCCAAAGCGAACATAACCATCCCCGGCCTCGATTTCGGCACCAATCACGCGGGCCTCCCGGAGATCGATTTCGGCGGCGCCATTGAAAATATTGGCGCAACGGCCTTCAGCGTTCCGCGCGCCAGGACCAGCCAGAGTTACCAGATCCTCGACAACTTCACCTGGATTCACGGCGTGCACGCCTTCAAATTTGGCGGTGAATACCGGCGCGTCGCTGTTGATGCGTTTAACGACAATCTCGAGCGCGGCCTGATCGGGTTCTCAACGAGCAACAATGACACCACGCTCGATCAGACCATCATCGATGTCCTGACCAACTATTATCTCGGAAACGCCGAGTGTGATTTCTGCTTCACCGCCGCCAACACCGGCAATACGCAACGAACGACTTACAACAACGGCTTGGCCTTCTTCGCTCAAGATGATTATCGTCTGCGCCCCAATCTCACCTTGAACCTCGGGCTTCGCTGGGAATATTTCGGCCCGATCAGCGAGGGCCACGGCCTGCTCTACAATTTCGGCGCCGATCGCGGGCCAAATGCGCAGCTTGAGCATGTCGGCTCCGGCGGTCTCTCGAGCGCCTACAATCGCGACCTGAACAACTTCGGCCCGCGCATCGGCGTCGCATGGAGCCCGTGGCAGCACACCACGGTTCGCGCCGGCTACGGTCTTTACTACGATTACATCCCGCAGCATCTGATGATCGCAAACTTCACCACCACCGCTGGCATCGCCACGAATCCAGTCGGTCCCGTGCCCGTCATGCCGATGGACTTCAATCAGGATGCGTTTACCGGCGTGACGCCGGGGCCCGTCTTCACAGTCGGGTCGCCGTTCGCGATCTTCGTCACCGATCACAATCTGCGCACGCCCTATGTGAATAGTTGGAATCTGAACATCGAGGAACAGGCGGGCGAGCACGCGTCATTTCAGATCGGCTACGTCGGAACCAAAGGAACGCGCTTGACGCGCCTTTACGACATCAATCAAGACGGCCAAAATCAGAATTTCGGCGAGATCGATGATTTCAGCACCAGCGCGAACTCGACGTATCACGCACTGCAACTCAACGGACGGCTGCGCAATTTCCACGGCTTCTCGGGTTTTTACGGCTACGTTTTCTCCAAATCCCTCGACGGCGCATCCGACGGAATCGATTTCAATTTTGCCACCGCGGCGTTCCCGCAGAACTCCGATAATCTGGCCGCCGAAAAAGGGCCTTCGACGTTCGACACAAAGCACCGCTTTACGGGCGCGCTGAATTATTCCGTGCCCGTTTGGGGCAGTCTCCCCAAGCGTCTCGCCGAAGGCTGGGCGCTCAATACGATTGTCACGATTCAGTCCGGCCGGCCGATTCCGATCATCGACGACAATTTCGGAATCAACGGCCATCTGCGCCCCGACGTCGTCCCCGGTGTGAATCCGATTCTTCCGCATTGGAATCCCGCCACGGGATATCTCAATCCCGCGGCGTTCGCCGAACCGGCGGGCGCATTTGGCACTCTCGGACGGAATCAGATTTACGGGCCGGGCTTCTGGGACGCCGATTTTTCAGTAACCAAAGACACGAAGATCACCGAAACATTCGGCGTGCAATTCCGCGCCGAATTCTTCAACATCTTCAACCACCCGAATTTCGCGCTGCCGGATAATTTCGTCACGCCGGGCTTCGGTCCCGATGGCGTAATTTCGGCAACACCGGACGTAGCCCAAGGCAATCCAGGCCTAGGCGGCGGTGGCCCCCGCGTGATCCAATTCGCGGTGCGATTGACGTTCTGAGCCTCGCCCGGCTCGCCGATGAGACAGTCTTCGTAGAGGCGTCCGCCTAGGCGGACTGCGCCCGCTTTCGGCTTGTGCGCGAACGTCCGCCAATAAGCCGCTGTTGCTTTTTGCCGCCGTAGAGCATCCAATACAACCAGCAGCATCCACCCGGAAGGTGAACCATGCGTGAAGCAGTCATCGTAAGTTCTGTCCGCACAGCGGTCGGCAAAGCGCCCAAGGGCACTCTCCGCGCCACGCGGCCTGATGATCTAGCCGCCGCGGCAATCAAAGAAGCCATCGCCCGCGCCAAAGGCCTCGACATCAAAGAAATCGAAGACGTAATCCTTGGCTGCGCCATCCCCGAAGCCGAGCAGGGAATGAACGTAGCGCGAATCGCCTCACTGCGCGCCGGTCTGCCCGTCGAAACCTCCGCCATGACTATCAATCGCTTTTGTTCCTCGGGACTGCAAGCGATCGCCCTCGCCGCCGAACGCATTATGGCCGGGCACGCGAACGTCATCGTCGCGGGCGGCGCGGAATCCATGAGCATGGTGCCCATGGGCGGCAACAAAATCGCGCCCAATCCCTGGCTGATGGATCACTATCCGGACGCTTATCTAGGTATGGGACTCACAGCCGAAAATGTGGCCAAGAAATACGGCATCACTCGCGAGCAGGCCGACGAATTTTCGCTGCGCAGCCACAAGAACGCGATCGCCGCCATCGCCGCGGGAAAATTCAAAGACGAAATCATTCCAGTCGAAGTGACTTACACCGAGATTCCGCCGAACAATGGCAATAAAGCGAAAACCACGAAGTTGGTGTTCGACACGGACGAAGGTCCGCGCGCAGACACATCGATGGAAGCGCTCGCGAAGCTGAAGCCCGCGTTTCATGCGCGCGGCACCGTGACGGCAGGGAACAGCTCGCAAACGAGCGACGGCGCAGCCGCGGCCGTAATAATGAGCGCCGAACGCGCCCGCGATCTGAAAATCGAGCCCCTCGCGCGGTTTCTGGCTTTCGCCACGGCCGGCTGTCCGCCCGAAGAAATGGGCGTAGGTCCCGCCTACGCAATCCCTAAAGCGCTGAAGCTCGCCGGGCTGCGCATCGAAGACATTGACGTTATCGAACTAAACGAAGCGTTCGCAGCCCAAGCTCTTTCAGTGATCAAGCTGGCGGGTCTGGATCCCAATCGCGTAAATCCGAACGGTGGCGCGATCGCGCTCGGCCATCCGCTCGGCTGCACCGGCGCGAAACTCACAGCTTCAATTCTCCGCGAACTCGAACGCCGCAACGAGCGCTACGGCCTGGTCACCATGTGCGTGGGCGGCGGCATGGGAGCCGCGGGAATTCTCGAGCGCGTCGCGTAGCTCTGCGCGCGGCTAGTTCGTGCCTGCGGCAGGCTCGGCGGGCTCAGCTTCCACAAGACTCTTCAATCGCTCCAAGTCGCTCCGCACTTTTTTTCGTGCCGCCCTCGTGATCATCGGCTCAAACGCTCGCGGCAGCCTGCCGTAGTAGTCCGTTTGAATCTCGAATATGAGTTCGGTTCCGCCCAGCGCCGGTGATAGACGATACTCCGCATTTTCGACGAATCCCTCGGCCTGCCCTCCGAGAGAGCGAATTTGAAATCCAAGCTTTTCGCTCGGCACATATTCCGTCACCGTCATCTCCATCTCGGTATGCGCATTTTCCTCCCTATCGAATTCGGTCATGTGAAACTGCTTGCCGATTTCGCCGCTCTCACTCCCAGTTGAAATCGTCGTAATCTCGCTCAAGCCTCCGACCCATTGCCTGATCAAATCTTCGCGCGAGATCCAGCGGAACACTTGCGCCGCCGGGCGGTTAATCTCGATCTCCGCGTGAATATGCCCGCGCCCAGGACGAAATCGCGCAAGGATGAGCAGACCGATGGCCAGCGAGGGAATTCCAACAGTGATGATGCCGATGTGGATGATCCACTTCACGCGACGAATTCTAGCGTGGAATCGCCGCCCGGATTACTGCTTCTTCGCTCGCGTAGTGAACATTAGCGCTAACGGCGCGTCGCCCGACGCGACATAAACTTCGATTACGCTCGAGTCCGGCCGCGCCTCCGTATAGACGAAGCGCATCCGCACAGTCTTGCCCCGCGCGTTCATCTCCCGCGTGAACACCAGTTGATCCTTCTCCCAGGTTCCCGCTCGGGTGAAGCACCCCGGCCCGTCCGAAACGAACGCGTAGGCGGCATAGCTGCTTTTCTCCGCGTCCCAAGTGAGCACTTCGTGCCCGGCCGCGCCCGCCATAGGTCCCGTCTTCTCTTCGAAGTCCGTCAGAATCGAATGGCCTCCCGGACCTATCGTCGCGCGGTAAATTCCTTCAGTCGTACCGCCGTCGGGCATCATGCGGTTCTTTTCATACTTCTCCGTGTAATGCCACTCGCCGATCAGAAAACTAAGCTTCTCCAGCTCGGGAGCCAATTGCGCAGTTTTCGTAGCGCTTGAGGTCTCCTTGTTCTGCGGCGCCGCGGTACAGGGAAGCGCGGCAAAAAGTGACGCGGCCAGTACAATTCGAAATACGCCTCGCATTGGCATCATCTCCTGAGTTCTCGTTCTGCGTTACTCAGCGGCTTTGCTGTCCGCGAAAATTGCAGCGTAATGGCGATTCCACGCCGCAGCAAGCCCCGCGTGCTGCGCTTCCGGCAGGTCATAAGTGAAGAGCCACAGTGTCGTATCCACCTTGCCGGGCTCGCCGAAAATCTCAATAAACAACAGCGCATGATTCAAATTCTCAACGCTCATGCACAAACCGCGTGGTGGTCGAATGAATTCAATTTTCCCTTCGAGCGCATCACCCGTAGCCGCCGCCTGCAGCGAATAACGGCTCCCCTCTTCGATCCCCGCAGGAAACGCCTGCCGGAAAATTCCGCCCGGCCCAACAAGTCGCGCGTAGGCCTCCTCGCGCGTCCCGGCAAATTTATGCCGCGGGCCAATAAACTGCCGCGCGACGCCCGGATGCTTCTCAAGCGCGTACTTCAAGCTCAGCAACATAAACGTCCACCCGTAATCGGTGCCGTCGTAATATTCATTCTCCCAATCCGTCTCGCCGAAGCCGGAATTTACCAGCCGAAGGATCGTTTTCCCCCCGCGCGCCTCCAGCGTGCATTCCACCACCAAGTGCCGCGGAGCCTCGTGCTCGCCAGCCCCCGGCAGCGGCTCGAGCCAGCGCAAGCGTTTGTTAGGCTCCCACGCATCGATCTTGCCCGTCCCCTGGCACCAATCGCCCCACGAAAGAAAAACCTCGCCGCCCACGCCGGGCGTCACGCGCGCTTCGAGTGGAAACCAGCGCGCTAACTCCTTGCCGTCCGTCAACGCCTTCCACACCGCTTCGACCGGCGCGTTCAACTGGATCTCTTTCTCAATAGCCCGCGCCCGCCGCGGTGCCGCTTTGGCCCCTTCGGGATTCGACTGCGTCATGACCTTCTCTCCTTACTTGCCATGAATGACTCTGATGCCTTGTCAGGGCATGACTTCAGTCATGCCGTAACCGCCGCCAAACCAGATCGGCTTTAGCCGCTGAGGTATTGTTTCCCGTCTTCTCCCAAACTATTCATCCCCGAG
Organism: uncultured Acidobacteriota bacterium; assembly: GCA_963841235.1. Taxonomy (GTDB): domain Bacteria; phylum Acidobacteriota; class Terriglobia; order Acidiferrales; family UBA7541; genus Palsa-147. The sequence continues at coordinate 55,855 of CAWJBU010000018.1, forward strand.
ACAACTCCGCAACTGTTTGAGATCTCTCACGACCTCTTGTTATTCCAAAATGGCACCGGTGCATCCGCCGCCGCTCCGGCCCGCGCCGCCGATTCGCTCTGCAATTCCGCAGCGAGCCGCGCAACAGCCTCCGTCATCTGCTTCTCGATTTCCTGCGCTCGCTTCGCATCCATGCTCCAACCCGAGCCACGAATCCCAAGCATGCGCTGCGGGCCCATCGAAAACGATTTCAACTCCAGCGTCGCTCGCGCTTCGGGCCAGCTCACGGCCACTTCATGTTGCGTCCGCGCAATCACGCGACCCGTCACGGATTCACCACCGCGCAACACCAGCTTGCAGGCCTCGCCCGTATCCCCGATCGCCCCCGACGTCGTCAGCCATTTCGCCAGCAATTTCGGCTCGCGAAAATAGCGCGCCACTTGCGCATATTCAAACTGCGCCGGCTGCATCACCAGAATATTCGTGCGCGGCTCGCCGAAATAATTCTCAACATACTTGCGCAAAAGCGCGAGCGAAGTATGCCAGCCCGAGACCACTCCTTCGTACTCCTCATCGAACTGTGCCCCTTCCCGGAATCCGGAATTGACCAGCCGGATCAGCGTCTCGCTGCCCTCGCGTTCGATGATCACTTCCAGAATTCCCGGCGGCGGCATCGGCCCCGGCCACAGGATCGCAAACCGCTCTCCAGGAACCGCCTCGAGCACTTTGTAATGCAACTCCATATTGAACTTGTCGAAGAACCACGTGATGTCCGCGCCGGCCTCGGCCTTGCCCTCCGCGCGGTCCACAAACCACTGCGAGATCTTCCCCGGATCGGCCCAAGCTTCCCAAGCCTGCTGCGGCGAAGCGCTAGTCTTGATTTCGTCGCGAATAACGCGTCGTTCGTGCTTCTGATGCTCATCTTTGCGCATGTTCATCCCTCGCTCTCCATCCCATGTGCTGCCGTGACCGCGTCTTCGTAGGGGCGGTGCTTGCTCCGCCCGCGCCGGTAAAATCAACGGCACCCTCGCCATAAACCGCCCACCGCGCAGCAGTGCGTTCGTAGGGGCGGGGCTTGCTCCGCCCGCCGATGTAAGGCCTACCGCAATCCTCTGCCACGTCTCCCAAACATCAGGCGCATCCGTAGGGGCGCGGCTTGCTCCGCCCGCCCCAACTAAATCCAGCCCCCGCTCCAGCCATTCACCGCCCACTTGAATCCCTGGCTTCCTCTCTCAAATCCATCTAGAGCACCAACATGATCTCAACCACTTCCTTCGTTCTTCGCCTCTCCCAAATCCATTTCACTCTTCTCCGCCGCCGGCGGAATCGGATAACACCCCGCAACCAACCGGAACGGCCGCCCCCGTCCGGCCGACCCATCCGCCGCCCGGTACGGCGACGAATATCGCGCCACAACATCACCCACAGCCCGCTGAAGTTCCTCGGCAAACGCCGCCCGCTGCTCCGCGCTTTCAAAACGCAACTCAGACACGAGCGAGAGAGTCGCGAGCCGCTTCCCCTGTGCCTCCGCCTCACTCCGCGCCCGGCCCAACTCCGCCTGTACCTGCGCGCTCAAAGCCAAAAGATAGCTCGCGCTGAATACATCCTCCACGCGGCTGCGATCCGCCTGCAAAACGCCCAGAAGCTCCGGTGACAGCACGTACCCCCGCGACCGCGCCACGTACCGCTGCTCGGTCATATTCCGGCGCCGCCGTCGCCCCGCCCGCTCAAGGAAATGCTCGCGCGCCAATTCCCGCACGTGATAGTTCACCTTCTGGCGGGGAAGCCGCAAACGCCGCGCCAACCCAGCCGCCGAATCCGGCTCGCGCAAGGCCTCCAGAATCCGCCGCCGCAAGGGATGCAGCAGCGCCGCCGCCCGCCCATCCTCCCGAATCATCTCCACGCTCTCAGCGTACATGCCCTGCACTCTACAAAAGAAAGAAATAGTTGTCAAGACAAAATAATTTTTCAACAAAATGCCGTCAACTCCCTGACCCGACTACAGACTCACGATCCGTAGGGGCGCCGCTTGCTGCGCCCGCCGGCGTAGGGCGAACCGCTATTCGCGCCAACACCTCCGCCGGCATATCTCGTACCCGTAGGGGAGGGGCTTGTTTACCCTGAGTCGCGAAGGGCTCCGCCCGCCGATGTCACCCCCACCACCTCGGTCGCCACCACCCTCAAATCTCAATCCATTTTAGTACTAAAGTACTGTTGACATTCAATTACTCCCATGCCATAAACAGATCAGCAGTGCGCAGTCCCTAAGCGCGGGGCTGGCTCTTCTAAAGCCGGCTACAATTCTGCGCCGATAACCGAATCCAAGGAGTTTCGCAACAATGTCTGGCAAAAATGCCAGGAGCGGCAGCATTTCCGAAATCAAGCCCAAGGAGCGCAAAGGCAACGCCCTCAACTCCCAGCCCCAGTCCCGATCTCCAATCCTCGGAATTCTAATCGGGAAGCTCACGATTAGAACCCATCGCAACCCCAACAAAACAAACGAAGGAGGTCACCTCTAATCGGGAAAAAACACCTGCTTTTTGTGACGCCTTCGGTCAGTCCTTCGCCAGTCGCAGGGCTGGCCTCTCGGCCAATTGCTCACAACCACGCTTCGCAGTAGAATTGCTTAGCCGCAACTGGTGAATCCCCAGTGCGGATCCCGGATCATCTAGAGGAGCAATTACGATGGCCACTTCTACTGTGTCTCAAAATCTTCTGCGCGGCGGCAGCTTTCTCATCACTTCCTGCCAGCCCGAAGACGTTTTCACTCCGGCAGACCTCACCGACGACCAGAAACTCATCGGCCAAACCGCCGAAGAATTCGTCACCAAGGAAGTGATGCCGGTCGTTCCTGAACTCGAGCTGCACAAAGACAACTTGATGGCCGAGATCTTGAAGAAGGCCGGAGAACTCGGCCTGCTCGGCGGCGCAATTCCGGAGTCCTACGGCGGCGCGGGCCTCGACAAAATCTCAGCGACAGTCCTCGCCGAAAAAGTTTCCGGCTACGCATCTTTCGCCGTATCTCACGGCGGCCACGCGGGCATCGGCACTATCCCTATCGTCTATTTCGGCACCGAAGAGCAGAAGAAAAAGTACCTCCCGAAAATCGCCACCGGCGAGCTGCTCTCCTGCTATTGCCTCTCCGAGCCGCAAGCCGGCTCCGACGCTCTCGCCGCACGCACCCGCGCGGTCCTCTCCCCGGACGGCAAGAATTACATTCTGAACGGCCAGAAGATGTGGATCACCAACGGCGGCTTCGCCGATGTCTTCATCGTCTTCGCTAAAATCGACGGCGAGAAATTCTCCTGCTTCATCGTTGAGAAAGGCTATCCGGGCTTCTCCGTCGGCGCCGAAGAGAAGAAGATGGGCATCAAGGGCAGCTCGACCGTGCCAATCTTTTTCGAAAATTGCCCCGTCCCGAAAGAAAATCTTTTGCTCGAAGCCGGCCGCGGCCACATCGTCGCTTTCAATACGCTCAACGCCGGCCGCTTTTCGCTCGGCGCTCACTGCGTCGGCGGCGCGAAGAAAGTTCTCGAGGCCAGCTCGAAATATTCCAAGGAACGCACCGCGTTCGGTAAGCAACTGCGCGAGTTCGGCCTCATTCGCAGCAAGCTTGCAGAGATGGCCATCCGCATTTTCGCCGTCGAATCCATGATTTACCGCTCGGCTGGAATGATCGAGCAAGCCGTCGCCGCGCAAGCCGCCGGCGCCGACAAATCGCAGCAAGCCATGCAGGTCCTCGAGGAATACGCCATCGAAAGCTCCATCAGCAAGGTTTACGGCAGCGAGATGGTCGATTTCTGCGTGGACGAAGGTGTGCAGATTTTTGGCGGCTACGGCTTCCACGAAGATTATCCGGTGGCCCGCGCCTATCGCGATAGCCGCGTCAATCGCATCTTCGAAGGCACTAACGAAATCAATCGCATGCTCATCATCCAGATGCTCATGAAACGCGCCATGGGCGGCGCGCTGCCGCTCATTCCTGCGGCCATGAAGCTTGCTGATGAAGTTCTCGCCGGGCCATCGCTGGAAGAAGGGCCGACCGGCGCCTTCGCCGATGAAGAGCGCGCTCTCGCGCAGGCGAAGAAGACGTTTCTGCTCGCCGCAGGCACGGCGGTGCAGAAATTCCGCGAGAAGCTCGCCGAAGAGCAGGAAATCGTCGCGTCTCTCTCAAACGTCGTCATGGAGATCTACGGCATGGAATCCGTTCTGCGCCGCACGCAGAAGGCCACAGCCGCTCGCGGCGAAGCAGCCACATCTGTTATGGCCGATGCCGCCCGCGCTTTCATTTACAGCGCCGGCGATCGCGTCGAGAGGGAAGCGCGCACCGCGCTCGTCGCCACGCTCGAAGGCGACATGCTGCGCACGCAACTCGCTGTCCTCAAGCGCTTCTCCAAGCGCGAGCCTGTGGACATAATCGCGCTGCGCCGCCGCGTCGCCGACGCCGTCCTGGCCCAAGATCGCTATCCATTTGAAGGCCGCTGAAATTCGCGTTACGCGGTTCCACTCCGAAACAATCGCACGCGGAGCGTTCCCAAACGCTCCGTTCTGTTTCAAAAGCGTAGTCCTACAACTTTCGTACTAAAACCGATTCGCGGCACGCGCGTATCCCGCCTCGGAAATCCTTTTCATTGAACTCTTCCAATTTCCAATAGACCGCCGCAAACCGGGCCTGTATTTGCAATAACTTGCACATGCTTCTTTTGGGCCTGTGCGTGCATCTATTGAAGTGAGGATAGAAAAGGAACTATGAGCCTGATTTCGGGGATGTTTCAGATTGAACCGGCCAGGAAGCAAAATCTAAAGCGCGCCATGTGGTGGGCGCTGGGAATTATCTTCGTTCTACAGTTGTATTTCGTGCGGGAACTGCTGGCGGCAGAACTCCTGTTCGGAATGTTGTTCGCAGTACTGTTCACCATCGGCTTCGTTGTTTATATGATCGGGCGAGCCGGTGAGCGTGGATTCAATTGGGCGGAATCTGGCACTCGAGCGCTGGCACATTCAACCCGGCGGGGGTTGGGCGCGGTGCAAGAGATCAGTAGAAGGACATTCCGCCATCTACGTTCAGAATCTGCCCAGTAATTGCACTCGACTCTTCGGATACGAGGAACACGGCCGCAGCGGCGATCTCTCCCGCCGTCTGCGGCCGTCCTTGTAATATCCCCTCGAGCATCTGCTTGAACATCGCATCGCGGTCCGCGTGGAATCGCTCCGCCAGCGCCTGTCCCAATTCCTGCGACAATTTCGTCTCTGACACGGGCCCCGGGCTGATGCCGTTCACGCGCACGCCTTTCCGCGCCGCCTCCGCCGCAAGAGTGCGCGTCAATCCATTCAATCCCGCCTTCGACGCAGCGTAAGGCGCATTCAGCCCAAACGCCGCCTTGCCCGCCACGCTGGAAATGTTCAAAATCGCGCCCGATCCCCGCGCATACATCTCCGGCAAGACCAGCCGCGACATCAAAAACGCCGAGCGCAAATTCGCCGCCACAGCTTCATCCCATTCCGCAGGCGAAATCTCCTCGAGCGCTTTCACCGGCCCATAAATCCCCGCGTTATTGACAAGAATCTGCACGCTGCCCAATTTCTCCCGCGCCTCGCGCGCAATCGCCTCGCACCCGCGCTCGGTAGAAACATCCGCCGCCACGTGCGCAGCCTGACCGCCAGCTCGCGCGATCTCCTCAGCTACCGCGCAGATCTCAGATTCCGTCCGCGCCGTAACAAGCACCGACGCGCCCTCTTCAGCAAATCGCCACGCAATAGCCCGCCCAATCCCGCGCCCGGAACCAGTAACAATCGCCACTCGCCCAGCCAATCGCATAGAGCGCTCCATTTCAATTTTCGCAGCCTGGCAGAATAGCACCGACTGACGCTGTTGTTACTTAGCGTCCGAAAACCCGGTGGCGATAATCGCCATCATCAGTTAAGATATTGGATTCAGGGGGTTAGGCTTGGGCCTGACGCAAATTCATGGCACCACCAATGGCGCCAAGACGCTGGTACGGGTACGCCCGCGCGGCTTCTGCGCCGGCGTAGTCCGCGCCGTGGACATCGTCGAACTCGCTCTCGAAGCCTACGGCGCTCCCGTCTACGTCCACCATGAGATCGTCCACAATCGCTACGTAGTGGACCAACTCCGCCGCCGCGGCGCTATTTTCGTCGAGTCCATCGAAGAAGTGCCGGTCGGCGCGGTCTTGGTCTTCAGCGCCCACGGCGTCCCTCCGCGCGTGCGCGACGAAGCCAAAGAGCGCCAACTGCGCGTCATCGACGCCACCTGCCCGCTAGTCACCAAAGTTCACTTGGAAGCCCTGAAATTCGCCCGCGAAGGCCGCACGCTGATCCTCATCGGCCACAAAGACCATCAGGAAATCGTGGGCACCTCTGGTGAAGCGCCCGAGCAAACTCTAGTAGTAGGCAGCGTCGAAGAAGTAGATATTCTCCAAGTCCCCGACCCAGACCGGCTCGCATTTCTCACGCAAACCACGCTTTCGCTCTATGACACGCAAGAAATCGTCGCCCGCCTACGCGAGCGCTTCCCGTCCATCGCCGGGCCCGCTTCCGACGACATCTGCTATGCCACGCAGAATCGCCAGGAAGCGGTCGAAGCCCTCACGCGCGAGGTCGGCCTGATTCTGGTAGTCGGCTCGGCCAACAGCTCGAATTCCAATCGCCTCGTAGAAGTTGCCAAGCGCGCCGGAGTCGCTGCGCGCCTGATCGAAGACGCGAATGATATCCAGCCCGAATGGCTCGATGGTGTCACCGACCTGGGACTCACCGCCGGCGCTTCCGCTCCCGAAGTTCTGGTCGAGCAGGTAAGCCAGCGGCTAGCAAGTCTCGGCTACACCAACCAGCGCGATCTCGATCTGATTCGCGAAGATGTTCGCTTTACCCTGCCTCCGGAGCTGACAGTGCGGCAGGGAACGGCCCGCTAAGTCGCGCGGGAAGGCGCCAACGAAGTAACGCGCGGCCGGATACACGGTCCCATAGGAGCCTCCACGTGGCCGTCAAGGTCACTCGCCAGCCGGATAAGATTGCCCTACTCGGGGCGCCGACCAGCGCCGCTGGGTTGTGGCCCGGAAACGAGCGCGCACCCGCAGCTCTTCGCGCCGCAGGCCTCAGCGACCAACTCCGCGCCGCCGGATTCGAAGTCATCGATCACGGCGACGATCCCGTTCAACTGTCCCAACCCGATGAAGAAAGCCCGCGCGCCAGAAATCTTGCGCGCGTAGTGAAATCGCTCGAAGCCTTACGCCCGCGCGTGGAAATCGCTGTGAAATCGGGCGCATTACCGATCATCCTCACCGGCGATTGCACCATCGCGCTCGCCACCGTCGCCGGCGTCCGGCGCTACTTTCACAACGTCAGCATGATTTACATGGATCGCGACGCGGATCTGAATGTTCCGGCCACCACGCCTTCCGGCTGCGTGGACGGCATGGTCGTCGCGCATCTCACCGGCCGCGGCGCCGCGGAACTCATTCGATTCTGGACCGAGCCGCCTCTCGTTCGCGATCCCGATATCGCGCTGTTCGGCGTAGACCGCCTCGATCCTCCCGAAGAAGAATTCCTGCGCCGCGCGCCGATTCGCGTCTTTTCCGCCGCGGACATTCACCGCCAAGGCGCAGCCGCCGCGGCTCGCACCGCGCTCGATCGCGTCCACGCCAAGCGCAATGAATTCATCCTGCACTTCGATGTGGACGTGATCGAGAATTTTCAGGCTACGAATTATCCCGGCTCGGGCGGCCTCACTCTAGACGATGTGCGCGCAGCCCTCGAAGTCTTCATCGTCGAGCCGCGTCTTGTAGCCATCACCGTCGCCGCCTACAATCCCGAAAAAGATCCCGACTCGAGCGGCGCCAAGCAAATCATTGAGCTTCTGACGTCAGTGCTCGCGCTTCGCCGCACCGCTCTGGCCAAGCCCGCCAGCGAACCCGTAGCCGCAGCAGCAGCCGTCGGCGCCGCCTCGCCGCGCGAGCATGAGCCCGAACAAGAGCCCGCCGCTCCCGCTCCCGATGTCCGCGGTGTAGCTGCCTCCTTCGCCCCGGGCGAAGCCTGGACCTCCGATTCGCTGGAATCCGAAACCGAAACTCCCGAAGCGCAGACCGCTGAGGAAGCCCGCGAAGCCGAGTCCAACGACGAAAACGAATCGCTCGAAGACGTCGCTCCGTCCGAAGGCGCGTCCAACGGCTCCGAGGAATCGCATTCTTAGCCGCGTCTGCGTGACTCCCTTCTCGCGATGAAATCCAAATTTCCGCGTATCATTATCTTCGACGTGGACGGCGTGCTCGTGGACGTCCGCGGTTCCTTCCATCGCACGCTCATCGAAACTCTCAAATTTTTCACCGGCCAGCGCGTAACTTCCGCCGAAGTCCACGCCTGGAAGAATCGCGGCGGCTTCAACGATGATTGGAAACTCTCCCATGCCTGGATTCAATCTCTCGGCTTCCAAAATTCCTACGACGAAGTAAAGCAGAAATTTCAGGAGATCTACTGGGGCGACGGCCGCTCCGGCAACGTCAAGCATGAGCGTTGGCTGCTGCCCAAGCCCGCGCTCAAACGTCTAGCCAAGAACTCGGAACTCGCCATCTTCACCGGAAGAGTGCGGCAGGAACTCGATTACACGCTCGATCGCAACGCGCTGCGCTCATTTTTCAAAACCATTGTCACGGTCGAGAGCGTCAAGCACGGAAAACCCGATCCCGACGGGCTTCACATCATCCTCGACGGCCGCGATCCCGCCACCGCCATCTATCTCGGCGACAATATCGATGACGCCCGTGCGTCGCAAGCCGCCGATGTTCCCTTCATCGGCGTCCTACCATATCGCAGCGAAGCCCGCCGCCATCGCGCCGCAAGCCTCCAGGAACTCGGCGCGCGCACAATCCTCGGCAACGTACGCCAACTCGAGTCCTGGCTAGCGAGAAACAGTCACCATCGCTAATCTCATATTCTTCGCGAGCCCCGCGCTCGCAAACTACTCCGGCCTTGTGAATCGTTGTCCTTTTCGGCCAGCATCTTTCGCGGTCTTGCACAGCCCAGGCCTATTAGCCCAACTTCCTCCCCCAATCCCGTAAGTTGCCTACTTTGAGCACGTAAGTACGACCGTACCATTGTCACTTTAGTTCGTTCCGGCCAAACTTCACTTCGCAGCGAGAAGACTCAGGCTCAAAATAGTTTTTTTGGGATAGTTCTATGCCTACGAGCACACGATCAACGGCCGCTCGCGCCTTTGTGCGCAGTCTCAATATTCTGCTCAAATTCTCGCGCATGTACGATTTCAGCCATCCGCGAACGAAGGCGCAGTACGCGACTGCCTGGACCGAGCTGAAAACCGCTCTCGGCCATGATGATGAAGCAGGTCTTCTGCTCTCCGTTTCCGGCGATCAATTGCTCCTCGACGGCGTCGCACTGGAATCAGCGGCGGCCGAAAAAAGCTTCGCGCGTCTGCTCTCTGCCGCAGGCATCGCGAGTATTCATTTTTCTCCCAGGGTCACGCAGGCCTCTCTCGCCCGCATGGTGAAAGCCTTCCCCACCGGCGTCGGCGCGAAGCCCACAGCCCTCGCCGAGCAATTGAAAGCCGCGCTCGAAGGCGACACTTCCATCACCATCAACGAAATCTGCTACGTCCCAGCCGACTCGGCAGTCGCCAAGGGCACTGTCGCCGCCACGCTCGCCGCGCACACTCTCGGCATGGAAGCCGGGAAGTACAACGAGCTTTTCAATGACCCGCAAAAGCTCCTGCAACTGATCACCGCGGCAGAAGGTTCACGCGGACCAAGTGGTTCCGGTTCCGGCAGCTCGGGCTCCGGCGGTTCTGGCTCCGGTGGCTCCGGCTACGGCGGAGAAGACACCGGTGGCGGCTCCGGCTTCGGATCCGGCGGCGGTGGCTTTGGCGATGGCAGTGGTTCCGGAGTCGGAGGCAATGGCCTCGTAGTTCCCGGCGCGCCCAGCTTCGGCCTTTCATGGCTAGAATCTGGTGGAGCGAATTCCTCAGGCCCAGGTGGCCCCGGCGGCGGAGGCTTCCCAGGTGGTTTCCCAGGCCAGGCAGGCGGCGCGGGATCATCGGGTGAAGATTCGGGCTGGATCGGCCCAATCGGTTCGGGAGGCGGCTCTGCAAGCGGCACGGGAACCGGCTCTGGAAGCGGATCGGGCGGCGGCTCAGGATCGGGTCTCGGTCCCGGGCTCGGTCCCGGCTTAGGCCCCGGTTCAGGCAGAGGCGGCGGACGCGGCGCTCGCGGCGGCTCGGGCACAGTTCTCGTCGAGTCTGGACTCGTCGGTCTTCAGGAAGACGAGCTACGCGGCATCTTGAAAATGCTCTCGCAAATCGCCTCAATCGGCGGAGAAACGGACGCAGACACTGCGTCCACGGCATTCCAATCGCGAATTTCGACTCTGCCGCGACGCGCGCGTTTCAGCCTTACGCAGGCTCTCGCCGCCATCGCCCAGCAAGTCCCGGCCGAAGGCGCCGATCAATCCACGCTGCTCCGCTTGGCCGAGCACATCGCCATTCGCTTCGCCATGGAAAGCTACGAGCGCGGCGACACGCACGTCGACTCCGTCCGCCAAATGCTCGATAGCATGGGCCGCGAAATCGACGGTCTGCGCAAAGTTCTATCCAAGCACGAAGACAAACTCCTGCGCGCCGGCGTCAATTTCGAAACGCACACTGAAGTTCTCACCCGCCAGTTCTGGTCCGAGGTCCCTCCTGAGCGGCGCATGAAGGTCCTGCTTTCCCCCGAAGCCTGGTGCATTCCCGTCGCCAATGTAAGCCAGTCGGTGGAAGAGCTGATCAGCAAAGGCGAGAAGGCTCAAGCGCAGGACATTCTCGAGAACTACGCCAAGTGCATTCGCAACGAGAAACCCGAAGCTCGCCGCGCCATCGCCATGGGCATCGTCGAACTCGCCGGCCACTACGGCGATTGCGAAGAGCGCGTCTTCCTCGGCGTGATTCGCGAAGTGGGTCTCCAGCTCAGCGACGAGAAGATCCCGGAATTGCAAAGCCTCGTCGGCGCCGCTTTCGTGCGCTTGGCGCAGGAAGCCGGTCAGCGCCGCTCCTACACCGCCATGCAGCGCGCCGTCGAGATGGTGGATTACATCGAAGGCGAGCGCAAATCCGTCGGCAAAAATATCCGCCCGCGCATCGAAGTCGAGAATCGCCTGGCCGAATTCGTGGATGAAGCCGTCAAGACCGGCAATGTCCCGAATGGACTCACCGCCTTCATGCGCCGCATTCCCGGTGAAGCCGCCGAAGTTCTCGCCGGACGTTTCAGCCGCAGCGGTTTCCGCGAAGATTCCGAACTTCTTCTAGGCGCCCTGAAAACTCTCGGCCCCGAAGCCGTAAATCATCTTCGCGAGACGCTGCACAACGCCCCCGCCGCGCAAGCCGTGGACACTGTCGCCGCGCTCGCGCGCCTCGATCTCGCCGCTCTCGAGATCATGCTCCCGAGCCGCATGAAGGAATGGAAGCGCTCCACTCACGATCGCGTGATCCGCCAGCTCGCCGCCAGCGGCGCACCGGAACGCGGCCGCATCATGCTCAGCACTCTCGATTCGCTCGATCCGCTCGTTCAGCCGCTGGCACTTGACGAAATCGGTCTCTCCGGCGAGCACGAAGCCGAGTCGCGTCTCCTGCGCATTGCCGAAGGCGATCTGCCGCCGGGCACCACCGCCTATTTGCAGCTCAAAGCCATCGAAGCCCTCGGCCGTCTGCGCACCTCCTCCGCGCAGAAAACTCTTCGCCGCATCGTCGAAGGCAAGCAAGTCTGGCGCTGGCAGTTTCCCGCCGAACTGCGCACCGTCGCCGCGCAAGCCCTCGAGAAAATCGATCCCGATTGGGCCAAGGACTACTTGCCCAAGAGCGGCCTGAGCGTCGCTGAACTCGCGATTCAGCCCCTCGACATCGACGCCAGTTCGAATTGCATTCGCCAGCGCCGCTACCCGCGCATGAAGCTCGATCATTCGCTGGCCGGCGAAACGATGAACCTCAAGGAGAATTGCGAAATCCAGATACCGGAGATGAATCTCGGCGGCGGTGTCACTCTCAGCGAGCAGAGCCTCCATCCCGGCACCATCGTCGCTCTGCGCTTAAATCCCGCCAATCAAAAGCCGGTAAAGGCGCAGGCCATCGTGCGCGACGCCAATACCCAGGCCCGCGCCTTCGAAGTCGTGGACATGGACCTCGAAGATCGCGCCAAGCTCCGCCGCCTGCTCGTTCAGATTGGCAAGATTTTGACTGCAGCTTCGCCCGAAAAGCGTAGCCGCAAGCGCGGACGGACCATCGTGACCTCGTCGTAAGGTTCGCGCTCCGACTAGCTCGCGCGATTGCCTGCGACCAGTCACTTTTTGAATAAAAGAAGGCCCAGCGATCTTGCTTGGGATACCAAGAATCGCTAGGATGATTTAGGCAGATAACAGGACACTTATGCCTTCCGACCCATTCAACCAGCCCACTGGGACGCAGGCCCCTGCCGCCAGTGGCCGCGAACGCCGCCGCGATCCGCGCTATACGCTGATCGCCGAAGCTCGCGTCACCGATATCGGCTCTGGCTCTGAGTTCAACGTGCGCATCTCCGAACTCAGCATCAGCGGCTGCTATCTCGATTTCCTGAATCCTATCCCCGACGGCACCGACATCACCGTCAAGATTTCCCGCGACAACGGCGTCTTCGAGACCCCTGCCAAGGTCGTCTACAATCATCCCGGCATGGGCCTGGGCATCCGCTTCGTGGACACCAAGCCCACGCAGCAAGCCATCCTAAATCGCTGGATCGCCGAAATCGCCGCCGCCTCCGAATCCTGAGTAGCGCCGGCGTCCCTGCCGGCATCTTACGACCTCACCAATCATCAAGGGCGAAGAAAACGCGCGGACCACGTGCGAGCGACCGCAAAAGGGTTTCTGTAGCGCCGGACTTTACGGCGGCATCTTGCGACCTCACAGATCACCAAAGGCGACGAATACCGCGCGGACGACTTTCTCTGCGAGTTCTCGATCAGCCCCTCCATCCCGCACCCTCGCAAGTGTCGCCGCCAATCCCCTCCTGTCCCTTTCGCCTATTGCACCCATCCCGCTCTAACGTTAATCTCACCAAAAAGCCCGGGTGGCGGAATGGCATACGCGGGGGACTTAAAATCCCCTGTCCTTCACAGGACGTGTGGGTTCGACCCCCACCCCGGGCACCAAATCCGTTCCCCTGTTTTTTCGTTGTTGACTCCCGCCTCGCCGCCGCGCGCTCCAATGCTGCTCTTCTCGTCTAATCGGTTATATCCGCGCGCTTGAATCCGCTCTTCCGATCATCATTAATCGTTTCGAACCGGTTGCATTACCTCTATAGGCTGTCAATCGTTTCGCAAACCTAAGCTGCCGGGCTGACCCTTCCGTGAAACATCTTGACAACGTACAGGGGCTACATTATAAGCCTGTCGAAATAGAATAACCGGTTAGACGATTTTGAAATTATCCCGCGACAGATCAAAGTGGACGGTAATGCCGCGAACTGAAGTCTCGTTGCGTCGCAGCAGAACTCTCGTACCAGCCGCTAAAAATTGGGGGAGGGTCGGAATGCAATTCACAAAACTCGGCAAGTATTGGGGCCTTTTGGTTCTTGTACTCGCGCTGTTCACGGGCCGGCAGTTACTGGCCGGCGTGACCGCCAGTATTTCCGGCACGGTCACCGATGCCAGCGGTGCGGTCGTCACGGGTGCTACCGTAACTGCGACCAACGTGGATACGGCTGTGGTCACCACGCAGGCCACTAATGCGCAGGGGTTTTACTCCTTCCAATCCCTTCCTCTAGGCAAGTACACCATTGGCGTCCAGCAGACCGGATTCAAGACTTACAAGCAGACAGGACTCGTGCTCGACGTGAACTCAGCTTTGGTCGTGGATGTGAAATTGCAAGTCGGCTCTTCGTCGGAGAAGATCGAGGTCTCCGCCGCCGCGCTCCACGTCGACACAGAAGTCACTCAAATGGGAGAAGTGATTACCGGCAAGGAGATGGCCGATGTCCCGCTAGTGAGCCGCAGCTATACTGATTTGCTGGCCTTGCAGCCCGGAGTTATCCCGACAGCTTCGGGGATGTCCGGCGCGTACGCGGGCTCGTTCATATCCGCGGGCTTCCCCGCGCCGCTGGTATCGGGCGCGTTGAATTCCGGCGCGCAGTCCGTGAACGGAATGCGCGAAGGCGCCAATGGTTTCCTCTTGAATGGAATATTGGTTCAGGAGACGGGGTTTTCCGGTTCCGGCTTGATCCCCAATCTCGATTCGCTCGCGGAGTTTCGAATTCTGACGAATAACTTCGACGCTGAGTACGGAAATTACGCCGGCGGGCAAATCAATGTGGTCACCAAGACGGGTACAAATCAATATCACGGCAATGTGTTTGAATTCCTTAGAAATACGGTCTTGGACGCGCGCAATTTCTATTCGACCAGCGACCGCTCCGCCTATCATCAGAACCAGTTCGGCGGAACTTTCGGCGGCCCCATCGTCCGCGACAAGATCTTTTTCTTTGCCGACTACCAGGGAAACCGTCTGGCCCAGGGCGTGACGGAGTTCATCAAAGGAGCGCCGAGCGCCGCGACAGAGTCGGGCGATTTATCGGGCATCGCGAGCCAGATCACCGGGACTGTCAACGGCGCAGCCTGGGCTTCGCAACTGAGTACGCAGCTGGGACAGCCCGTGACAGTCGGCGAACCCTATTACACAAGCACTTGCACTAGTTCGGCTCAATGTGTGTTTCCAAACGCGCAATTGGATCCGAGTAAGTTCAATCCAATTTCTTCGAACCTTCTCCCGTTCATTCTCCCGGCAGCCGCCGGGACCATCGATCCGAATCTCGGAACGGGCATCTATACGAACAGCTCAGAGGGCATCAATCTCACCGACAACAAATTCAGCGGCCGTGTGGACGGCAACTCGAGATTCGGATTGCTTACGGCTTACTACTATTTCGACAAGTACGATCGCACCGATCCCTACTGGTCGGGGAACGAACCGCTATATCCCGGATTCGCGGTAAAAGGCTTCGGACATTCCGATAACATTAATCTCGGCGATACCAAGACGTTCAGTTCCGCCGCCGTGAACGAATTTCGCATCGGTTATTTCCGCCTGTACACGCGCTTCAACCAGCCATCCGGCGGAACCAACGTGAAGCTCGCCGATCTGGGCTTCGCCTCTGGCGCTAGCGGCGCACCGGGGATTTTTCCAGTCGCACCAAGCCTTGAGGGCGTTCCGGAAATCGATTTCAATAACTTTATTATCGGAGTGCCCAGCCGTCCGAACGGGCTCACCGAAAATATCTACCAGGTCGTAGACAACTTCAGCAAAATCATCGGCACGCACAGCATCAAGTTCGGCGGCCAGTATCATTACAACCAGCTCGAAGAAGATCTCATCGACAACGTATCAAATGGCAATTTTTTCTTCGGCACGAATATCAACGGCGGAGTCAGCGAAACTGGTGACGATTTCGTGGACTTCCTGCTCGGGGCGCCGAGCTCGTACGTGCAAGGGCAGTCCTATCCTTCCTACGGCATCAACTACTATCTGGGCCTGTTTGCGCAGGATAGCTGGCGCGTGAAACCGAATTTGACCTTCAATTACGGGCTACGCTACGACGTCAACGCGCCCTGGAAACAAAAGTACAACCAATTTCAAACTTTGATTCCCGGCGAGCAGTCCCTCGTTTTCCCGGGCTCGCCGCTCGGATGGCTATTCCCCACGGACCCGCACGTCCCCCTGACGCTGGCTCCCACGCGGTGGAACAACTTCTCTCCGCGCCTGGGGCTGGCCTACTCGTTCGGAGACCATGAAGGGACGCTCGGCAAGATATTGGGCAAGGCCGGAAGCACCAGCATCCGAGCTGGCTTTGGGATTTTCTACACCGGCTTCGAAGGCGCCACAGACTTCAATGAAATTGGCGATGCCCCCTTCGGAAACTATACTGGCCAGTTTGCCTCAACTTTCGCCGCTCCGTTTACCACGCGAGCGACCGGCACGTCGATCACCAACCTATTCCCGGCACCGCAACCGCCGGCGCACCCCACGGCCTCGCATCCGGCCTCCGGACCGCCGTACGACACTCTGGCAGAGTTTTTTGGCGCGTTCGGCACCGTCGGCAGTTCGCCGGCTTTCTATTACAAGAATCGGTTACCCTACGCCGAGGAGTATGAGCTTTCCATCGAGCATCAGATTACACGCAACGATCTGGTGACCTTGAGTTACGTCGGCACGCAGGGGCACCGCCTGCTGTCCTCCGAATCCGCGAACCCTGGAAGCCCGGCGCTATGTCTGAGCGTCAGCCAGCCAGGCGAGGTGATGCCCGGCACCGCGACTTGCGGGCCCGGCGGAGAAAACAATGTCTACACCCGCGCCGACGGAACGCTGGTGATCGGCACACGGCCAACTTTCCCTGGAGTGATGATCCCGGGTGTCGGGCCGGCCGTGACGATTGGTAACGACTCTTATTTCATCACTGCTGCGGCTTCGTCTTACAACTCCGCGCAGATCAACTATCGCCACACCAGCGGGCGTTTGCAGACTCTTATCGGCTACACCTATAGCAAATCGCTCGACGACTCGTCCGGCTACGGCGAGCAGTTTAACCCCATCAACCCGCGGCTGAGCCGGGGACTCTCGGCGTTTGACTCCACTCACAATTTTGTCGCCAGCTACTCCTACCAGTTGCCGTTTGACAAACTCGGCGGGCCGAAACGTTTGACCAATGGATGGGCCATCAGCGGAATCACTCGCTTCTCCACCGGCCTTCCGGTCACGCTCGTCGAAGGAGATGATCAGTCGCTGCTGGGCACTTCCTTTGGCGGCCCCATTCCCCTCAGCGTGGATACCCCCAACGTCGTTGGGCCGCTGCAAATCAGCGACCCGCGAAAGTCGGCTACGGGCACCCAGTTCTTCAGTCCTGCGGCGTTCGGGCCCGGGGCTCTGGGGCAGCCCGGCACGGCGGACCGGCGGTTTTTTCATGGGCCGGGGATCAACAACTGGGACATGGCTCTACTCAAGGACACCTCCATCACCGAACGCGTCGGTCTGGAATTTCGCGCCGAGTTTTTCAATCTCTTTAATCACGCGCAGTTCCTGACGCCCGGCGGAATCACCAGTTTCAATCTAAGTACCGGTCAGGCGACTTCGGGGTCCTTCGGCCAGGTACCGGGCACCCTGCAGCCGCGCATCGGCCAAGTTTCTCTGAAATTGAATTTCTAGAGGGGAACGCGGGAGAAGTTCAAAGCGCAGTAAGAAATAATCGCGCGGGGATGGCAATCGCTCGCCGGCCCCGCGCAGGGTTTTTTCGCGAATAGATCAGCGGGCGCAGCAGCAGCGCAGTTCTACGATGGGTACACATCCATGCCGGCCCCAGGAGTTCTTGCCGCAACTTTGGTCAGACCCGGAGAGTACGAGATTCGCGAATATCCTCTGCCGGATCCCGCTCCCGGCTGCGTCCTCGTCCGCATGGAGCTTTCCGGCATTTGCGGCACGGACAAGCACACCTATCAGGGCTACACCACGCAATATGGCGGACGAAAACTCGAATTTCCGATCATCCAGGGGCACGAAAACGTCGGCACCATCGCCGCCATCGGAGGAAATGGCAAGTTCACGGATTTCGAGGGAGAAGCGCTCAAAGTGGGCGATCGCGTCGTCGTGGGCGCCAATGTGTCTTGCGGCCGTTGCTATTACTGCACGCACGATTTTCCCTACTATTGCTGCGAGAACACCACGGATTATGGCAACAACTTGAGCGCCAAAAATCCGCCGCATCTTTTTGGCGGATGGTCTCAATACATTTACGTCGTTCCAGGAAGTTTTCTGGTGAAGGTGCCGGATGATCTGCCGTCGGAAGTGGCCGTGCTGACGGAAATTTTCGCGGTCACGGTGGGACTTGACCGCGCGAAACAGATGTCCGTTTTTCCGAGCGAGTCATTCCGCTTCGACGACACCGTCGTGGTTCTCGGCGTGGGTCCACTGGGCATGTGCTTCCTCATAAAGGCGCGCATGCTGGGTGCCGGCACAATTATCGCGATCGATAAGTCGGAGTATCGCTTGAACTTTGCCAAGCGGCTCGGCGCCGACTGCGCCATTAATGCGGGGACTACTTCGCAGGCCGAGCGCCTGCAATTAATAAAGGACATGACCCACGGCCGCGGCGCAGACGTGGCCATCGAGTGCGCCGGTGTGCCCCAAGCGGTCCCCGAAGCTCTGGAGATGCTGCGCGTCGGCGGCTTGCTCGTGGAAGCGGGAAATTTTTCGGACTTGGGCAAGGTCTCGTTCAGCCCTCATCGCCACATTTGCGCCAAGAACGCTCGCATCCTGGGCGTAGGCGGCGAAGAACCAGCGGCGTACGGCCCGGGCATGCGCCAGATGGCGCGGTACATGAAGAACTACCCGCTGCGCGAATTCGTCACGCACCGCTTCGCATTGCGCGACGTGGAAGCCGCCATGCGGAAATCCATGGAATCAGAATCCATGAAAGTTGTGCTGGAACCCTGGCAATAGCCGCGACGAGAATTGCAGGGAACTTCGATTCTTGGGGAGATACTCGAAAATGACTGCAATCGGCCAGAGATTTCTATTTGCTTCCGCTCCCGATAGCTGGGGCGTTCTCGATTATCCAGGACCCTCCTGGGAGCAATCCTACGAAACGATGTTGGATGAAATGGTCGAAGCCGGATACCAGGGATCGGAACTGGGGCCCTATGGGTTTTTTCCCACCGATCCCAAAATTCTTCAGCCGCAGCTCGAAAAACGAAATCTGAAATTGCTCGCTTCGTTTGTTCCGGTGAGGATGACCGATCCCGCGGCGGAGCAGGCGGTCATCGAGAGAATCCGCAAGGTCGGAAATCTTCTCGCCACTTTGAAAGCCCCGTTCCTCGTCATGGCGGATGATCAATCCCCCGAGCGCAACGCGTTTTCGGGTCGCACCTATGACAAAGATTGCCCCACGCTCAATGCCGAGCAGTGGAAGCACGTCGGGAAAATCGTCGCCCAAGCCGAAAAAGTGGCCAACGAGTTCGGTCTGGACCTGGTTTTTCATCCGCACGTAGCCACCTACGTGGAAACGCCCGAAGAATGTGAGCGCTTCTATGACGCGACTTCGCACACCAACGTCGGCTTGTGTCTCGATACAGGACACTGCGTCTATGGCCACGGCGACTCCGTGAAAGAGGCGGAGAAATATAAGAGCAAGCTGCGCTACGTGCACATCAAGGATTGCGACTCCAAAGTTCTGGATCAGGCCTGGCGCAACAAGTGGACTTTTGAAGAGGCCATCGAACACAAAGTCTTCACCGTAATCGGGCAGGGCAACATCGATTTCCCAGCTTTCTTCCGCATCCTGGTGAAGAATGGCTACTCAGGCTGGTCGGTGGTCGAACAGGACGTGAAATTTGGCGCCACGCCGATCCCGCCAGCGCAAAGCATTGCCGCAAGCCTCAAATACTTGCGCGGAGTGGTGAAAGATCTCGATCGAGCCGCAGGGGCGGATTAACCGCGTGGCCGGCAATTTGACTTCGCAGTGTACCAGTGCTGCAAGAGCGTTTCTATTTCTCAAGGGGATCGCATGCGTAAGCTAGGAATCGGCGTGCTCGGCGTCGGAGAGATGGGCAAGCGCCACGCGGAGAATCTCCGCCGGCTGGCCCCCGAAGCCTGCCTGGTGAGCATTGCTGATTTCTCACTCGAACGCGCCCGCCAAGTCGCGGACGAACTCGAAATCGAGAATTGCTACGCCAATCTGGACGCGATGCTCGAGCGCAAGGATCTCGACGCAGTTTTGATCGCCACTCCCGACAAGTTTCACGCCCAGAATGTAATGACTGCTGCGAACGCCGGCAAAGACATTCTCTGCGAGAAACCTCTGGCGCTGAACCTTGCCGATGCACGCGCCGCCCTCGCCGCCGTTGCCAGATCCGGCCGCCGCATGCAGGTCGGCTTCATGCGCCGCTACGATCCGGCTTACGCCGCCGCCATGAAACGCATCGAGGCCGGTGAAATTGGAGTTCCGGTAATTTTCAAATCGGTGGGACGCGATCAATTCGGGCCGCCTCTCGCCGCCTATCAAGCCAACTTAAACGGCATGTTGTTCTATGCCAGCACCGTCCATGATTTCGACCTGGCGCGATGGATGATGCAGGATGAAGTCGCGCGTGTCAGCACTTTCGCCACTACTGCGATACGGCCGGAAGTCGCTCAATATGGCGACATCGTCGCGGGAGTAGTCAATTTGCAGTATCAGCGCGGCGCCATTGGCAACCTTGAATCCTACGCGCAGGCCGTTTACGGCTACGACGTGCGCACGGAAGTCGTCGGATCGCTCGGCAGCATCCTGATCGGAAGCCTGCAGCAACATTCCGCGGTGTTTCTCACCGGGAAGGGCGGGGAACGCGCCCTCAGCGACCATTTCCTGACCCGCTTCGCCGATGCCTATCTCGCGGAAGTGCGCGACTTCGTTCACAACATTTTGCACGATCGCCCGCTAAAAGTGACCGGCGAAGACGGCCTAAAAGCCCTGGCCATCACCGTAGCGGCCGAAGAATCCTACCTGCAATCGAAATCAATCGAGGTAGCCCTGGCCGGCGCAAAGGCGGCCACGTGAAATGGCGTTAGAGTTTTGTCAGGGCACGGCTTTACAGTGCGCGAAAAAAGTCAAAAGGGCGTCATCCTGAGCGCAGCTAAGGATCTAAGCGTCTAATGTTCGCTACATACGCCAACAAAAAACGTCGATGCACGTCGGCTGATCACCGAATTGGCCATTTTTCCCGATACGGTTTAGCCGCACCGCGTGCGGCGCAAAATTAACGCGGCTTTAGCCGCTGAGGTCGAGCATCCATGGCTCAAGCAATCAGCACCACCTTCAAAAGCCCGCTGCACAAAATGACCCAGACAACGCCGACGTGCTTGTGGAATGACTCGGCGTCCCTCGACGAATTGTCCTATTCCATCGAGCACGGCGCCGTCGGCGCAACCTGCAACCCCGTGATCGTGCACGCCGTCCTGAAAAAAGAAATGATTTTCTGGAAAGCCCGCATTCAGAAATTGATCGAAGAGCTTCCCACGGCCACGGAAGACCAGATCGCCTGGCAACTCGTTCGCGAAGTGTCCATTCGCGCCGCCAAACTGCTCGAGCCGGTTTTCCACGCGCGGCACGATAAAAACGGCAGGCTTTCGATTCAGACCGACCCGCGATTCTTCCGCGATACTAACGCGATTCTCGAGCAGGCCGTGGAATTCAGCCGCCTGGCGCCAAACATGATCGTGAAAATCCCCGTTACTCACGCCGGGATTTCGGCGATCGAAGAGGCCACCTATCGCGGCGTCAGCATTAACGCCACGGTCTCCTTCTCCTTGCCACAGTGCCTCGCCGTCGCCGAAGCAGTCGAGCGCGGCCTTCGTCGCCGCGAAAAGGATGGCAAAGAAATCGCCACCATGGGGCCGGTCTGCACGCTCATGGTCGGGCGGCTCGACGATTGGCTCAAGGTGGTGATGGAAAAAGAAAATATCGCCATCGATCCGGGATATCTGGAATGGGCCGGCGTGGCGGTATTGAAAAAAGCGTATCGAATTTTCCAGGAAAAAGGCTATCGCATCCGCCTGCTTTCCGCGGCCTTCCGCAACCACATGCATTGGAGCGAATTCATCGGCGGCGACTTGGTCATTTCGCCACCGCACTCATGGCAGGTGCGCTTCAATTCGAGCGACATCGAGGTCCGTTCGCGCATTGACGAGCCGGTGCGCGCGGAAATTGTCGATGAACTCTCCAGAAAATTTGCCGACTTTCGCCGCGCGTATGCGGAAAACGGCCTCTCCATCGAGGAATTCGATTCCTTCGCGCCAACCCGGCGCACGCTGCGCCAATTCATCACCGCGTGCCACGATCTGGATGCAGTCGTCCGCGACATTTTGATTCCCAATCCGGACGTGGCCTGAAACTCCATACAACTTCGACTTAGGAGGCTTGCACTTGGGAAAACTGGCGATTACGGGTGGCGAGCCCGTCCGAAAAACTCCCTTCACACCGTGGCCCATCCTCACCAAGGAGGAATCTCGAAACATCGAGGACGTCCTCACCAGCCTGAAGTGGGGCGGCCAGCCATTCCCGGGCAAGTACGCCGATTCCTTCGGCAAAAAATTCGCTGCATTCCAAACCGCGAAATACGGCCAGTGCGTCAGCACCGGCACAGTAGCCATCGAGGCATGCCTGAAAGCCATTCAGATCACGCCCGGCGATGAAGTGATCGTTCCTGCCTACACGTGGGAAGGAACTGTTGGACCGGTGCTTCTTCTCAATGCCGTTCCGGTTTTCGTAGACGTCGACCCGGAAACCTACTGTCTCGATGCCAAACTGATCGAGCAGGCAATCACTCCGAAGACTAAAGCGATCCTCCCGGTTCATCTCGGCATGCGCTTCTCGGACATGGACGAAATTTTACGCATCGCCAAGAAGTACAACTTGAAAGTCATCGAAGATTGCGCCCACGCGCATGGCGCGATGTGGAAGGGCCACGGCGCCGGTTCGATGGGCGATCTCGGCGCCTTCAGCTTTCAGTCGAGCAAGCTAATCACTTCCGGCGAAGGCGGAGCGGTCATCACCAATACCCTGGAATGTATGGAGCTGGTCCAAAGCTACATCAACGCGGGCCGCGCCAGCCTCACGGACCAATATCACCATCGCATCATCGGCTACAATCATCGCCTCAGCGAACTTCAAGCCGCCGTCCTGGAACCGCAACTCGACCGGCTTCCGCAGCAAGCCGCACTGCGCGAGAAAAACGTAAAGCATTTCGAATCGCGAATGCAAAGCACGCCCGCGATCCGGTTGCTAAAACCTGATCCGCGAATCACGCGCCTTGCGCCCTACGGTTACGTCTTCAAATATCTCGAGAAGGAATCCAAAGACATCCCGCGCGCCGCCTTTGTTGCCGCGCTGCAACTCGAAGGTATCCCCTGCGACGGCCTGTTTTACGAGCCGGTGTACAAGAGCTCCTTATTTCCGCTCGATCCGCATGATTTCCCGGCTTTGAGCTGGGGCCGCGATAAGCCCCTTGATCTTCGCAATATGTATTCGTGTCCCGAGTCCGAACGCGCTGCCTATCACGAAGCAGTCTGGTTCCCTCACTATCTTTTCCTGGGCAGCTCTGCGGATGCCGACAGCATCGCCGACGCCATACTCAAAGTCCTCGCCTCCGGCGAAGAAGTTCGCGGCCTGGATCATAAGGCCATCCGCAATCAGAGGCTCGGCCGCGCCGACCGCGAAAGCTAAAACAAAAAATGCGCGCGCAGAATAAGATCGGGTTTGCGGTCGTAGGCCTCGGCGCAATCGCGCGCGGAGCCGTCCTGCCGGCCTTCGCACGATCAAAAAAAACGAAACTCGTCGCAGTCGTCAGCCGCGATAAGAATGAGGCCGCCACTGTAGCGCGAAAGTTCCGCGCTCCCTCTCACTACACCACCGAAGACTATTCAAAATGTCTCGCGAATCCAGATATTTCCGCCGTCTATATCGCCACTCCACCCGGCGCACACGCTCCGTATGCAGTCCAGGCGGCGTCGGCCGGCAAGCACGTTTTATCCGAAAAGCCGCTAGCGGCTAATGTCGAGCAGGCAGCGCAGATCGTCGACGCTTGCGATCGCAACGGCGTCCTGTTGATGACCGCCTATCGGAAGTTCTTCGAGCCCAGCTGTCTTTACTTGAGGCAATTAATTCAGAATGGAGATCTCGGCCGCATTGACGTGATCCACACCGCATTCAGCGAACTCTACACTCCGGGCCGCTCATTGGCCTGGCTCGTCGATCCAGCGCTGGCAGGCGGCGGACCGCTCATGGATTTGGGCATCTACTGCGTGAACACGACTCGCTGGCTCGTAAATGAAGATCCCATCGAGGTCAGCGCCGAAACTTGGACGAACCGCACGGCGACGTTTCGCGATGTCGAGGAAAGCATCTCCTTCCGCTTGCGATTCCCGAGCGGTCTGATCGCACAGGGCAGCTCATCCTACGGCGCAGCTCTTTCGTCATTCGTATTTGTTCAAGGCACGAAAGGGTGGGCTTCGCTCGCGCCTGCCTTTGACTTCAGTGAAGAGCGGCGGCTCACAGTAAAAATCGGAAAACGTTGGGTTGCCCGAAAGTTCCCCGTTCACGACGAATTTGCCCCGGAACTGGACGCGTTTGCGGCGGCAATCCAGAAGAATGTCCCGGTCGAATGTGACGGCGCGCAAGGTCTCCGCGACATGATTGTTCTCGAAGCAATCTACAACGCAGCGAGAAAAGGGCGAAACCTTGTCATAGACTACAGTGCGGCAACACGAGCGCGAAATTGACATCGGTCCGGAACAATCGCGGGCCGCTTTCGCGCGCGTAAACGGCGGATATCCTCTGTGAAGAAGCCGGGCTCCAAAAAGTCGATCAAATCCGCAAGCATCTACGACGTCGCTCGCGAAGCACGCGTCTCCGTCTTCACCGTCTCCGCCGTGGTCAATCACAAAAGTCACGTCAGAGAAAAGCTGCGCAAGCGCGTCGAGTCCGCCATTCGCGCGCTCAGCTATCGGCCCAACCTCATCGCCCGCAGCCTCGCCAACCAGCGCACCCACACCATCGGCATGATCGTGCCGGATATCGCCAACCCGTTTTTCCCCATGGTGGTTCGCGGCGCCGAAGATGCCGCTCAGCGTCACGGCTACAATCTATTGCTCTGCAACAGTGACGACAGTCTCGACAAAGAAGAGACCGCGGTCGAGTTGCTTCTCGCCAAACGGGTGGATGGAATCTTGCTCACCAAAGCCGGCGGAGATTTCCGGCCCGGCCTCCGGCAGATGATCAAACAAGTGGCCGTCCCGTTTGTGCTGGTGATGCGCACCTATCCGAAGCTGACCAAAGATGCCGTCATCACCGACGATTACCGCGGCGCATACGAAGCCGTCTGTCATCTCGCTCGTTCTGGCAGGCAACGCATCGGTTTGATTGGTGGTCCGCGAAAAGTGAGCAACGCCCTAGCGCGCTGGCGCGGATTCCACGACGCGCTGAAGGCCTCGAGTCTCCCACTCGATCCCGAATTAGTCGTGGAAGGTGACTACCGCATCGATTCCGGTTATCGCGCGGGACATGCCCTTCTCTCGCACCAGCCCGATGGCATCTACGTCGCCAATCATTTGATGACCGTCGGCTTGCTCAAGGCCGCTGAAGAGATGGGATTGAAGTGCCCCGATGATTTCGGGTTGATCAGTTTTGACGATTATCCCTGGCTGGGAGTTTTCCGCCCGAGGCTGACGACAGTGGAATTGCCCAAACGCCAGCTCGGCATCGACTCCGCCGAACTTCTCATCCGCCGCATCTCCGGCGACACCACCAAGGCCGCAGTGCTGAAGCTGCAACCCGAACTTCGCATTCGCGAATCCTGCGGCTTCGCCCGTCGCACCTCACGCGCAAAGAACCAAGTCACCGGCCCCGCAAGCGCCGGAAACCAAATTCAGGATCTGCAATAACCTCTCTGGCTTATTCAGAAGAAATACCGAGTTCGCGACGCCGTTGCCTTCTCTTCCGTAGGGGCGCCGCTTGCCGCGCCCTCCGACGACGTACCTGCGAAATTAAATCGCAATCCGACCGCGGACTCCTCGGAATGACAACATTTTCAGCTTTTCCGCAAACCCTCTAGCCGCTGAACTCGATTCGCGCGAGATCCCACGCAAATTCTTCAAGGCCCGTTAAAGTCAATCAACTGCGGCCGCCGCGTGAAACCCCGCGTCTTGTAAGCGTTGTACAAAAATCCCGCACTCAGCCAAGCCAACCCCGCATATTTAGTCCAAGTTTGCAGGCTAATCAGCAAGAGCGCACAAAACACAAACCCAAACCCAGGCACAAAAGCATCCACGAAGAAGTTTCGATGCCCCACAGCCTCCCGCGAAAACCAAAAATGCCGCAGCGCCGAAATATTCACGCCCATGAACGCGAGCAAAGCCCCAAACGTCACAATTTCCGCAGCATGTTCCCAAGGTATCGTCAGCACTCCCACGTACGCCAAGCCGCCCACGATCCAAATGTTGTAATTCGGATTGCCTTTCTTAACGCTCAGATGCCCAAAAATTTTCTTGGGCAGCACGTCGTCGCGTCCCATGCTGTAAAGCAATCGCGCCGCCCCCACGTGCCCAGCAAGTCCGCAAGCAATGCTCGAAATCAGCAGCATCACTCCGTACGCGGTGAATAGCAGCTGTCCACTGGCCACTTTCGCCACGTCCATGAACGCCGTCTCCGGATTCTGCAGCGTCAAATAATCCGGCAACACCCGCTGCGCCAAATAAACTTGCAGCCCGCTGAACAGCCCGGTAAAAATCACCACCAGCACCGTCGCCAGCAGCACATTCCGTTTCGGGTTCTCCACTTCTTCCGCCAGTATCGACACGCCGTCAAACCCGATGAACACCAGCGCCGCCAGCCCCGTCCCCGCCGCCACCGCGCGAATGCTCCACGTCTCCGGGTTGTACACCGGCCGCATTGAAAAAAGCCCCGAAAAATGATCGTGCAGCACGATATAGCGGAACGCCTCCACCAGAAACACCACAGTCACCAGCACCATAAACCCCAGCAGTGCTTCATCCGTCCGCGCCGTGAATTTGATGCCTTGCACCGTGACGATCGTAATCAGCCCAATCGCGATCGCCGCCAGCGCAGGGAAGGGAACCCGCGGCATCAGCCGCTGCACCGTCAAAACCGCATAAAGCGCATTCTGGATCGGCTGAAACAGGTACTCGAGAAACATCGCCCATCCCACAATAAATCCCAGATTCGGATTCAACCCGCGGCTGATGTACGTGTAGACCGAACCAGCGGAGGGATAAACGGACGCCATGCGCCCGAAACTCACGGCCGTGACCGACATCGCCACCATCGCCAAAAGCAGCGTGGTCACCGCGTGCCCGTGCGACAGCACTTGCGCTTCGCCGAATAGCGGCACCGCAGCAATCGGCGATGTCAGGATGATTCCGTAGTAGATCAGATCCCAGAGACTCAGGACCCGCTTAAGATGACCTTGTGAAGGCGCCCCCGATGGCCCACCCGCTGCGGTCGTTTCCACCGTACCTCTTTCTTGACGCCCTCGTGCACAAGATGAGAAATTCGCCGCGCATTAAAGGCGCGCGGTGTCTAAGCTAGAAAAACAGCCGTTCCTTCTTGCGCGCTTCCTCGTACTCTTTGCGCGCGGCCTTCACGGCATCGCGTTCGGAAACTTCCGCGATCGGCACGTCCCACCAGGATTCGTACCCGGGAACTCTTTGGTCGTAGGAAGTTTCGACGACAACAACGGACGTTCGCGGTCTGTTTCTTGCGCGGCATCCAAGCGCGGCTGCCAGCTCCTCTGTGGTGTTCGCCCGCGAACAGTCCACGCCCCCAGGCTCGCGGCATTCGCAGCGAAATCCACCGGCAGGATTTCGCCGTCGTATTTTTCTCCGCGGCGATACCGGTAGTTCGTACCCATCCCTTCGTTCCCGCAGGCGCGGCTGAGCCCACCAATGCTGGAAAAGCCATGATTATCGAGCAGCACGATGTTGAGTTTGATGCCTTCCTGAAAAGACGGTCACGATTTCCTGCGCCATCATCAGGTAAGACCGTCGCCGACAAGCACGTACACTTCGCGCTCGGGCCGCGCCATTTTCACGCCCAGGCCCCCCGCAATTTCGTAGCCCATGCAGGAATACCCGTATTCCATGTGGTAGCCGCCCGGCTGCTTGGTGCGCCAGAGTTTGTGCAGGTCGCCCGGCAAACTGCCTGCCGCGCAGACCATAATCTCCGACGGCTTTGCAAAATTGTTGACGACCCCGATGACTTCTCCCTGTGTGATCGGCGCGGCCTGACGCGACGCGCGTAAATGCGGTCCACTTCTTTTTCCCAATGGGCGCGGAAATCCGTTGATTCTCGCCGCGGTAGCTTTCTTCAACTCGGAAGCCTTGCCGATCGCGCTTCTGCAATTCTGCGAGCGTGACACGCGCATCGCCCGTCAGCGGCAGGGCCGCGTGCTTGTAGGCGTCAAATTCCGCCACATTGATATTGATGAATCGCACGGCCGGATTCTGGAACGCGGTTTTCGAAGCGCTGGTGAAATCGCTGTAGCGCGTGCCGATTCCCAGGATTAAGTCCGCTTCCCGCGCCGCGATATTAGCGCCGGGCGTGCCGGTCACTCCCACGGCGCCGAGTTCCTGCGCATGATCGAAAGGCAGCGAGCCTTTGCCTGCCTGCGTCTCGCCGACAGGAATCCCTGTGGCTTCCGCAAACTTCGCGAGCGCAGTCCGACGCTTCCGAATACAACACGCCTCCGCCGGCGACAATCAACGGCTTCTTTGCGGCGCGAATCCATTCGGCGGCGCGGCGCAGGAGATCTTGATCGCACCGGTTACGCGGAATCACCCAAACTTTTTTCTCGAAAAATTCTTCAGGGAAATCAAAAGCTTCCGCCTGCACGTCTTGCGGAAAGGCGATCGTGACCGCTCCGGTCTCCGCCGGCGAGGTCAGGACGCGCATCGGCTTCGGGAAGCGAGGTCAGCAATTGCTCCGGGCGCTGAATCCGATCCCAATACCGCGAGACGGGTTTGAAACAATCGTTAACGGAAATATCTTGGGTGGCCGCCGATTCAAACTGTTGCAGCACCGGAGCAACATTGCGCCGCGCAAAGATATCGCCCGGCAGAAGCAGCACCGGCAAGCGGTTAATGGTCGCCATCGCCGCCCCGGTAACCATGTTCGTCGCTCCCGGCCCGATGGAAGAAGTGCACACCAGCGCCCGCATCCGGAAACTCGCTTTGGCAAACGCCGTGGCGGCATGCACCATGGCTTGTTCGTTGCGGAAAAGGTAGTACCGCAATCCAGGGTCTTGTTCGAGCGCCTGTCCGATGCCCGCAACGTTGCCGTGGCCGAAAATTCCCAGGCATCCTTCGAAGAACCGCTGCTGTTTTCCGTCGCGCTCGGAGAATTGATTCTTCAGGAAGGCAATGGTGGCTTGAGCCGCAGTCAGCCGTACGGTCATGGAGGCGATGCCTTTTCTGAATGATATTACGCCTCAGACTTGTTTATGACACGATTCTCCTACATGCACTAGAAAAAGTTGCGCGAAGACGTAGAGGGCTTCGCAGGACCTCGCCATCATCGCAGCCGTAAACCGACGCTACCGTATTCGAGCGATTAACGTGAAATTGAATCGCTGCCGGCGAGAATCGCGAAATTGAGGCTAAATATCTAAGCGTTTATAATCGCGCCAATCCGGAGGCTTCGGTGATCGAGGCGCTCTGCTTCGGGAATTTCGTGGATTGATTTTCTCCGGGTCGCACCGGCCGCAAGCATCCTCATGGGCCATCCTTTTCCGGCGCGACTATTCCCTCACCAGCGGCAGCCGAGGGTCCGTGTCCTTCCAGGTCGATCGAATCCACACATGCTCGCGATCTTCCGTCACCGCCAGCGCCCGCGCGGAACCCGCAAGAAAATTCAGGTAGTACACATCGTATCCCGGCCCCGCCACCACCGGATGATATCCACTCCGCACCAGCACGCAATCTCCGTCCTGGGCTTTCACCGTCTGTCCCCCGCATATTGTCCGGCATACAAATGCTGCAGCGCAAATCCTTCGGGCTGGCGGATTCGGTAGTAATAAATCTCATCGAGATCAACTTCCCCGGGAGGATTGTGTACGTCGTGCTTGTGCGGAGGATAACTCGACCAATTTCCGCCGGGCGTATAAACTTCAATGACCATAAGCTTATCCGCTGGGAACGCCGGCGTGATGACATCCACGATCTGCCGCGAGGCATTTCCGCCGCCCCGCAAGCCACTGATTGCGTCGCTGGGCGTGATTAATTTCGGGGCAAGCGGGCATCGGAGGCGCCCGACATTCCGCAATTTCGCAGATGTCTCCGCCGTAAAGACCGCCCCATTTCCGGCGGGCAAATACAACGCATAGGGAAATCCGTCAAACACATTCTTCCGTTTTCCAATCCTCTTAGCGCCGCTGCCCCAATCGGCCTGGCAAGTTCCACCCAGAAGCACAAAAGCCGCTTCTTCGTGATCGGTCCGCGCTGAAAGACGTCGCCCGGCTGCAAACGGTGAACAAAAAAACTCATCCATTCCCATCCCGCCCGCTGGCGAGGCAAAGAGAGCAGCATGCCTCCTTTTTGCTCTGCCGTTTCTCGGAGTGAATGAGAACGTTACTGTCGCTCAATTAAATTCCGCCGGAGAGAATGCAACAGCGCTGCATTATCCCAAATTTCTCTAACCGCTTTGAGACTATCGCAAAGGACCCTGCGATTGTCAATTGCCGCAAACCTCTGCTCCTAGCAGAAGCGAAAAGCAGCGCAACTCCTGGCCCGTCGCTTCTCGAATAAAAATGCAGGTCAAAGTGAGAGTTAGTCTGATCCGTCAGGGATTTGCGGAACGAGCAGAGCTTTAGAGTTCGTGTGAGACGAGAGACGCTGTATCACGGCACGACTTCAAAGTTTGCTGTAAACAGTGGTAGGTTGTCATCGGAGCAAGGATTAAGCCGTGCGTTTGCAACTGGCGCTAACAAGGACACGTAATCATTCTTTAGCCTCTCAAGTGCGTCCTGTCCCGTTCTCCCGCAAACTCCTCAAACCTTCTTCCACGTAAACAACCCATACACAATCAATCCCAATCCGCTCAAAAAAAGCATTGGTGAGAGATAAACCGTCACCACAGGATTAATCGGAAACGGAAGATCATCGCGCTATATCCCCCCGCGAAGTAATGGATCACTCCCGCCAGCAGCATGTAAAGCAATCCCCGCCGAATCTCGCTGCGCTTTTCCCCTGAGTTGCTGTTGCGCCGCGCGCACCTCCGGCAACGCCTCCCGGCAATTCGGGCACTGCGTGCGATCGAGCGGCACTTGCCTCCCGCAATGCACACACTGCCGCAGCGCCGCGCGTTCAAGTCCCACCGATGTTCCCGTAGACATTCCCACGCCCTCTCCATCGAGCGTAACTTCGCATCGCCAACCCGTCAATCAAGCCCGCTCCGCAGAGTTAACAGAAAACAACTCCGCCCAAAGTAGCGCCGGCGTCCTCGCCGGCATCTTGCGACCACAGAGCGAGCCCAAGCCGGCAATGGCCCGCGGACCCACCCTCACCCTTCTGGCGACGTCCGTGACGCTCACTACATCGACCTGTGACCCCCGCCACAGCTTTCGGCCCCCACTCTGCGTTACAACTAGCGCGGTTGAAGGATCCAGGCGGTAATCGAAGTAGTTCCGAAGCTCATCGGGATCGCAGGATTAGATGAGTCACCCACCTTGGGACCTGAATGATGTTTCGGAAGGATTCAGGGTCTGGACACGATCGACTAAGGGTCCTTCGGCATGAGCCAGCGGCGGCGCTAGAAGCCTGAAACCAAGCGCCACAATGTTTCGACGCACCGGCCCGACCGGGTCGGAATCACTTCGAAGCCCGCCACTGGCTCTAATTTTTTGTCAGCGGCCCCGCCATCCAAACCTGCAACTCCCCCATATCCCGCGTCACCGACCCCGCCGCCGCAAACAACACCACCGCCACCCCCAACACGCACAACGGAACGA
This sequence comes from uncultured Acidobacteriota bacterium, assembly GCA_963841235.1. Classification (GTDB taxonomy): domain Bacteria; phylum Acidobacteriota; class Terriglobia; order Acidiferrales; family UBA7541; genus Palsa-147. The sequence goes on from CAWJBU010000018.1 coordinate 87,394, forward strand.
TATACATAGCCTATGCAACCCCGTAGCCCGCGCCGCAGCAATGCGGCACCGCCCCCACCGCCGCCATCGCCCTCACGCAAAGTGATCGCTCAACTCCCCAGTCAACACCGGCCCAAAAGTCCCGCCCAGCAAATACATCGCGCAAAAAAAAATCGCCATCGCCGTAGCCCGCAAACTCGGCTGCACCACATCCTGAATCGCCGCATACACCGCTCCATAGTAAAAGTAAGCCAGAAAAAATCCCGTCCCCATCAACAACGCAAAACTCAAAATCTTTCCCGCCGCCACGTCCAGCGCCAGCCACATGCAAGGCGCCGCACACAAAAGCGCCAACCCCGAAACAGCAGCCGCCCATTCGCCCGCCGCTTCCCAGCCCGGTCCGCCGCCCAACCCCCAATCAACAATCCCGGTATTCCCACCAATCCAAACACAATCGAATTCACGCTGTTCGCATCCTTAAGATTCAAGCCGTGATATCGCGCCAGCAACCCAGGCACAAATACCGCAATCGTGTACATCATAAAATTGTGCAGCGCCCCCGAAACAATCAGCCAGCTCATCGTAGGAATCTTCAGCACGCACCAATACGCCGATCCTTCATGCGCACGGCTGGCATGCCGCGAAATTTCCGCCCCTCCTCGCGCCGGCTCCGCTATCAGCAACGCCAAGGCCGCCAACAGCAATCCCGGCAAACACGCAATAAAACAAGCCATCCGCCAACCGTAAGCCGCCGCCCCATGCCCGCCAAAATACGACGAAAGAAAATTCCCCAGCGGCAATCCCAGCATAAAAATCGCCAGCACCCGCGCCCGCTTGATCGCCGGATAATAATCTCCAATCAACGAATTCGAGGCCGGCGCGCAACTCGCCTCTCCAATCCCCACTCCCAACCGCGTCACAAACAGCGCCGCATAACTCCAAGCCAATCCCGAAGCCGCCGTCAACAAACTCCAAACCGCCACGCCAATAGCAAAAATCCGCGGCCGCTTCCCCCGGTCCGAAAGCCTGCCCAGCGGCAATCCCGCCACCGCATAAAGCACAATAAACGCGAAAGCCAACCACCCCACTCGCGCGTCCCTAAGCGACCATTCCTTCTTAATCGGCTCAGCCAGCGCCCCAAACAAATTCCGGTCAAAAAAATTCAAAAGATTAATCGCAAACAAAATCGCCAACGCCACCCCAGCATGATTCCTCTCGCGCTCCACCCAACCCTCCACCAAACCGCCGCCAAGTCTACCCGAACCCTCACCCGCCGTCTTTCCTATCTCCTCCGTCCTCCGCGCCCTCAGCGTCTCTGCGGTAATCCTCCGCCCGTTGCCTACTAACCCACGATTCCACACGAGCCACTCTTTGAACTCCTGAAAGTAGCACTGAGTTTTCTCAGGTCGTAGGTTTCGTAGGGGCGCCGCTTGCTGCGCCCTCCGACGAGTACGCTGCGAAATCAAATCTCCGAACGCCTGCGGAAGAAGACCCTGCCGGACGTCCGTCTTCTCTTCAATCTGAAATTTCAAATCTGAAATTTGAAATTTCCTTCTCCGCGGTTCTCACTCTCCACCGCAATCCATGCTCCCGCCATCTTATTCTTTTCCGTCCTCCGCGCCCTGAGCGTCTCTGCTCTAATCCTCCGCCTGTCCCCGATTCCACAGCACCCACCCCTTGAATTCCCCGGCGATCGTGCTAGCGTTAAAAGAGCACAATGAACGCGCAACCAACAACTCGAACGAAACTCAACGCCCGCCATTCGCGCCAAAGGCCCGATCGCGACAAGGAATCGGCCCCCCGGCGGCTAATCGTCCCAACAGCACCCTTCGAAAAGTGTTTCGGTTAGAAGGCATCGCTACCCTGTATTTTCAACAACTTAGAGGAGTGTTCAATTAAACCCATGTTTCGGTTAGAAATTGAGAATTTGCGACTCAAATCCGACATTATTAAACGCCAGCCGCCACCGGCGGCTCAGCATCCCGACCACGGAGGACTCGCTCAATCCATGCGACTCGTAACCTTTGAACCCACCCCGAATCGCAAACGCATCGGCGCCTACGGCTCCGGCCTGCGCATCATGGATCTGAATCTAGCCTACGCGCTCTACTTGCGCGATGTTGAAAACGAACCCGACTACTATCGCCTCGCCGACGCCCGCGTCCCCGCCGACATGCGCGCCCTCTTCGAAGGCGGCGACAAAAGCCTCGACGCCGCCCGCGCCGCCCTCAAATACGTCACCGATCGCGGCCCCGAAACCAAAGGCCCCTCCGGCGAAAAAATAATCTACGAGCCCTCCGACATAAAAGTCAAAGCCCCCATCGCCCCGAAAAAATTCTTCCACACCGCCGGCAATTTCCGCGAGCATCACGAAGAAGCCGTAAAATCCGGCTTCTCGCATCCGGTAATGCCCTGGATCGTCTTCTTCCAAAATGTGGACGCCATCATCGGCCACGAAGAACCAATCATTTATCCCGAGCATCTCACCCAGGAACTCGACTACGAACTCGAGCTAGCCGTCGTCATCAAAAAATCCGGCCGCCATTTCTCCACCGAAGACGCCTCCAACTACATCGGCGGCTACGTAATCTTCAACGACGTCACCGCCCGCGACATTCAGCGCAACGAAATGAAATCCGGCGTCTTCAGCTTCTGCAAAGCCATCGACTCCTTCTGCCCGCTCGGCCCGTGGATCGTCACCGCCGACGAAATTCCCGATCCGCACAATCTCGCCATGGAGCTGCGCGTAAACGGCAAAATCCGCCAGCAATCGCACTCCAAAAAAATGTCGGTCAAAATTCCCGAAATCATCGCCCACTATTCCGCCATGGGCTACAGCGCCGGCGACGTCCTCTCCACCGGCACAGTCTCAGGCGTAGCCGCCTTCAGCGACGATCCCAAATCGCTCTACCTAAAGCCCGGCGACACAATCGAATGTGAAATCGAAAAAATCGGCATCCTCAGAAATCCGGTAGTGTCCTGGGAGCAGTTCTACGGCAAAAAAGCCGCGAAAGCGGGCTGAGGAAAATGAGCCAGCGAGAATTTATTTGTACATCACGATGCGTCCGGGCACAACGATTGGGCCGACTTGAGCGTCGCGAAAAGCTGATGACTAACCGGTGTCATCGTTTTGTGAGGGATCGGCATTAGCTGTGCCGCAATCATCTCAAATTTGAAACGGTTTAGCTGCTGCGCTTTTGTTGCACTCGCGTCGATATTCTTAATGTCTCGAAGCGATCGGAGAGACCAACTGAGACGAGAAATGAGCACCGACAACGGCAATCAATACTGGGTAAGCAAACTAAACGCGCCATCAAAGATCGGCCCGAAACGCCGCCCGCAAAGGCCCCGTACGGTTCTACGACACGACGCTGCGCGACGGCGAGCAAACCGTCGGCGTCGCGCTCGATCCGCAACAAAAACTCGAAATCGCCCGCCAACTCGATTCCCTAGGCATCAGCCGCATCGAAGCCGGCTTCCCGCGCGTCTCCGCCGACGACGCCGAAGCCTTCGCCCTGGTCTGCAAAGCCGGCCTGCGCGCCGAAATCTGGGGCTTCGCCCGCGCCGTGCAAGAAGATCTGGACGCGGTGATCCGCCTAGGCGCTCACGCCTCGGTAATCGAAATTCCCTCCAGCGAAATCAAGCTCCGCGCCTACGGCATCACCGCCGAAGAATCCATCCGCCGCGCCGTAGAAGCGGTGAAGCACGCGAAAAAGACATGGCCTAAAGGTAGCTTTTTTCCCGGTGGACGGCACGCGAGCCGAACTCCCGCATCTAGAAAAACTCTATCGCGCCACAATCGAAGCAGGCGCCGACGAAGCGGTAGTGGTCGATACCATCGGCGCATGCGGCCCAGAAGCCGTCGAATTCTAGTCGCCAAAGTCCGCGAATGGCTGGGCGATTCGATCCCAGTTCACTTTCACGGCCACAACGATTTCGGCCTAGCCACAGCCTGCGCCGTCGCCGCGGTCCGAGCGGGAGCAAGCTGGATTCAAGGCACGATCAACGGAATGGGCGAGCGCGCCGGCAACGCCGACATCGGCGAAGTTGCCATGGCGCTCGAAGGCGTCTACGGCGTGCCCACCGAGCTGAAGCTCGACAAAATCCGCGAAGTCTCGCGCCACGTCCGCCGCGCCAGCGGCTACGAACTCGAACCGTGGAAGCCGGTAGTCGGCGAAAATCTCTTCATGCGCGAAAGCGGCGCCGTAGCCAGCCAATTCCACATCCCCGAAGCCATCGAACCCTTCAGCGCAGAAATAGTCCGAGCCCGCCGCGAAATAGTCCTAGGAAAAAAAAGCGGCCTAGATAGCATCGCCATCAAAAGCCGCGAACTAGGCCTGGACGTATCCGAGTCAAAACGCCCCGAAGTCTTAGCCGCAGTAAAAAGAAAGGAATCGAAAAGCGAGGCCTCCTCACAGACGAAGAATTCCGCGCATCGTGAAGGAATCTCAGGTAGCGCCGGCGCTGGCACTTGCCGAAAATTTTCGCGATGGCACCCACCCTCCAAATGCGGAATGACCGCGTCGCCGAAAAGTTTGGCCTGCTCGAGACGATCGTCGCCCCAAACTTCGAGCAGAATGTGCGTGCAACCAGCATCGCGATATTGCTGGATGCGCTCGATGCATTCATCCGGCGTCCCAGCGATCGGACAAACTTTTTCGAGCACCGAATCCGTCACCGCTTTCGCCGCGGCCTTGCGGCCGCCGGATTCCATGGCGTCAGCGATGGGCCGAATTTCGTCGAATGTGAGGCCCGCTTTTTGCAGCAGAACATCGGCCGAGCCGCGAATGTTCTGCACTTTGTTCGCCAAATACATCGCGGCCATTTCGCGCGCGCCTTCTTTGGCGCGCTTGGGGTCTTTGCCGATGCTGCCAACGATCACGCCGCCGAGATCGTTGTTCGCCGGATCTTTGCCAACCTTGCGGCAGCCTTCCTCCATCATCGCGCGCGAATAGCGAATGAAATCGGGCGTGGTGATGCTCGCGGTGAGCAATCCCTCCGCGATGCTGCCGCCCATGCGTTGCAGCACCGGCCCGGTCGCGCCAATGTAAATCGGCGGAATTCCGCGCGGCGAATGTGCGTCGGATTTCATCGGCGGAACGTGCGCATCGAAAACTTGTCCTTCGTAATCGAATTGCCCGCCGCCAAGAACGCCGCGAACGATTTCGATGCATTCCTTCATCACCGTCGCCGGGCCGGCGCTCTTCTCGCCCTTCTCGCCTTCGCCGACTTCTTTCATGAAAATTTTCGAAGCGCCAAGTCCGAGAAAAAATCGCCCGGGCCCCGCGACATCCTGCAACACGCGCGCCTCCATGGCGATCTGCACGGGATTTCTCGTGTAAGGCGAAATGATGCCCCAGCCGATGGGAATTTTCTTCGTCTCGTGCGCGACGATGGCGGTGATCGCCGTCGAGGATCGCGCTTCGTAAGAATGCTTGCGCCACCAGGGATACGCTTCGGCGAGCCAGAACGCGTCAAAGCCGGCGCGCTCGCAGGCCTGCGCCATCGCCACAGTTTCGGCTACAGGTTCCATACTCAATTGCAAAACGCCAATGCGAAAGGGAACGGGCATTTATTTTGTCCTTTTGTGATCGAGTTGGATATCAAAGTGAAAAGTCAGAGAACGAGACCTCAGGAAGAAAATTCTTTGCCGGCTCCGGGAAACCGGTCGCGCCCCACGCGCAGAACCGGCGCATGGGGCACCCGATGCTTTGCTCCCGGCGTGCAATCGCGTTCATCTACGGATTCGTCCAGGAATGTTCGAGGCCTTTGATCAACGCCCACATTGCTTTGTTGAGCGGCGTCGGAACTTTCATTTGCTCGCCCCACTTCACGATCGCGCCATTCATGAAATCCACTTCGGTGACGCGCTTGGCGAGAACGTCCTGCAACATGCTGGCATTGTGCTTGCCGGGCGCGTTGGCGCCTTTTTGCACCAGCGCGCGCGGATCGCCGTGGAGCGTGATGCCCATGGCCTTCGCGACGGCCTCGCCTTCGGCGATCAAATCGTTGAAAAGCTGGCCGGTGGCCGGAAGACGAGTTGCCGCGCCATGATGCAGCAGCGTCAGCGCGCCGACGGGATTCGTCGATGCGTTGAAAATCAGTTTGGTCCACTGCGCGCCGCGCGCGTCTTCGAGCGGAATCACGTTAAGGCCGGATTTGTTCAGCGCGGCGGCGAGTTCGTTCACGCGCGCCATCGGCGTCTTCGTCGGCTCGAAGGGGCCAATCCACGTATCGCCTTTGATGTCGAATCCGACGACGCCCGGCTCGATGATGTGGCCAGCGGGAAACGTGGTGCCGCGAATGACGAGCTTCACTTGCTCGGCGATGATCTCTTCATTGCCGACGCCATTTTGCACCGAGCAAACCGAGCCATTTTGCGCGAAGACGTGGGCCGTTTGCGCGATCGCGGGCCGCGTGTGCGTGCTTTTCGTGGCCACAATGCCGTAATCGCACGGCGGAATCTGCTTCGCGTCGGTGGTGGCGTGCAGCCGCGCAGTGAAATCCGCGGCGCCGGAAATGCGCAGGCCATTGCGATTGATGGCGTCCACGTGGGCTTGCGAAACGTCGTAAGCATGGACTTCGACGCCTTCGACGCGGGCGAGATGCCGCCGAAAATGCTGCCGATTGCGCCGCAGCCGACGATGCAGATCTTCATCGCGTCCTCACCTCGGCTTCTCCGCGCCGGAATAGAATTTCCAGTCCACGTTGGCCAGATTCTCGCCTTCCTTCTTGCCCACGCGATAAGTGTCCTGCGTGTAGAGGCAGACTTTGCCGTCTTGATCCACCACCTGCGGATGGAACGAGAAAATCATGTTCTCGCGCAGCAGCGTTTCGGAATTCGCGCCGATGGCGGGATGCTCGATCATGGTCATGCCGATGGAATGGCCGGAGAGATGGCCGAGCGCAAAGCCTTGCTTGGCGAAAATATCGGCCGAGGCTTTGTGAACATTTTTGATGGGCTCGCCTTCACGCATCAGCACTCGCGACGCTTCCAGCGCTTCGGGATAAACGTCGGCCATCTTTTTCGTTGTGGCGCTGATTTTTCCCTGAATCAGCGGGCGCGAAAATTCCACCCAGTAGCCTTCGGGCCCGGCGATTTCAAGGGAATAGAGAAGCAGATCGTCGGCATTGACTTTGCGATCGCGCGGAACTTTGAACATGGCTTCGGCCGAGCCATTCGTGCCGGAGAGAACGATATTCATCATCTGCAGGCCTGCGCCGCCGGCGAAAAATTTGTCGACCGCGGGCGCCATGACTTCCGCTTCCGTTTTTCCCGGCGCGTATTTCGCGAGCATGGCCCAGAAACCATCTTCGATGATTTTCATGCTATGGCGAATGCCGGCGAGCTCTTCTTCGCTCTTGATGGCGCGGGCCATGTCGAAGGCGCGATCGAAATTGATGATTTCGTACGCGCCTTTCGTGAGTTCGCGATAATCGCGGACGGCCATCACCGCGTCCAGACCATAGACGCCTACGCGCTTCCATTTTTTTGATGTGGCGTGCTCGTTGATCCATTTGCCGGGGATGTCCGCCCAAATGTGTTCGCGGACCCAGGGCTTGCTCTTATCACCGATCCAGCGGGCTTCGGCGGGGAAAACCAGCGTGAGATCGCCTTCGAGCGGAATCACGGCGTAGACATAGCGGTGCACGATTTCGAAGCCGGAGACGTAGCGGATGGCGCCTTCGAAGCCGGTGTATTCATTGCCGCAGACGATTAGCGCGTCGAGGTTTTCTTTGGACATGGCCTCGCGCGTGTTTTTGTAGCGGCGGGCGATTTCGGAGTGGGTGACCAATGGTGCTCCTAGTGGTGCATGGGTCGATGTTGCTTCTGTGACGCTTAGATCCTTAGGCCAAAAGCGGGCCTCAGGATGACAGTACCTTTCGTCAGCAAGCTTTCGCTAGTCACGAACGGACGCCGCAGATTTCTGCTATTGCTAGAGCGTAAATTTTTGTGATGTTCACGAATGTTTCTACCGCTACTTTTTCGCCTTCGGCGTCGCGCGGGCCGCTTGATGGTCCGTAATTTACCGTTTCGATGCCGAAGCGCGTCATTACCGAAGCGTCGCTGCACCACAGAACTGTGTCGCGCTTCGGTGCTGATCCCATGATTTTCGTGTGGGCTGCGTCGATCGTTCTCACCAGTTCGTGATTCGCGTCGATTTGCGCGCCGGGAACGGAAATGTAGGATTCAAAGTCGAGGCCATAGCCCGGGAATTTCTTTTGCAGATCGAGGTAGAGCTGCTTCGCGGCGCGGCGCGCGGTCGCGAGCGGCATATTCGGCGGAACGCGTAGATCGAGAAAGACATCGGTACGATCGGGAGTGCGGCTCGCGCGCCAGGGGTAGCCGCCGCGGATGCAGCCGATATTGACGATGCCGGCTTTGCCCTCGTATGTGGCTTGCGATTCGAAACTCGGAATCCACGCATAGATCGAGTCGAGAACTTCGTGCATGCGGTGAATGGAGCTTTCCTTCTGCTTGCCGACGGCGAACGCGGTGTGAACGTAATTTCCGCGCACTCCGATGCGCACCCAGACGGAGCCGTAATGCGCGAGAATAATTTGCATGTCGGTAGGCTCGCCGAGGATGCACATGTCGGGCAGGACGCCGTGATTCACCATGTAGTGCGTTCCGGCGCCATAGCCGCGATATTCTTTGCCGACGAATTCGTCGCTCCATTGCGTTTTTTCGATTTCGCCGACGACCGCGGCGATGAGCACGTCGCCATCGAGCTTCACTCCGGCGCGCTGCACGGCTTTCACGGCTTGCGTGTAACAGACAAGCGCACCTTTCATGTTGTAAATGCCGAGGCCGTAGATCATGCCGTTTTTCAGGATGGCGTGCGGCTTGTAGCCTGCGCCGGTTAGATAGGTTTCGCGGCCGGTGTTGGAGGTGTCCATGTGGCCGTTAAACATCAGATTTTTGCCGGTGCCCGCGCCTTCCAGGCGGCCGATGACGTTGGCGCGGCCTTCTTCGACTTCCTGCCACGTGACTTGCAGGCCCGGCTTCTTCAAGGGCGCGGCGCATGTATTGGCCCATGGCGAGTTCCTCGCCCGTGGGGCTGGGGATGTTCACCACGTCCGTGGCCATAGAGACGATTTCGTCTTCGCGGACTTGGGCGGTGATTTTGTTGGCTAGGGTTGCGTCAATCGGCAAAAGGGCCTCCGGCTGTGAATAGATCGGTGCGGCCGTGGATCTCCTTCGCGCGTTGATTGACGAAGGCGCATAAATTCTGAAAATCATCTGGATCGGTGCAGAGTTTTTCGCTGCCGTCCGCCGTTACTAGAAAATTGTCTTCGAGGCGCAGGCCGCCTCCGCCTTCCCAGTAGATTCCTGGCTCGATGGCTAGCACCATATTTTGTTTCATCATGCCTGGCGCTGCTTTGTGCGAGTACGGCGGCTCGTGCGCGCGGGCGCCTACGCCATGCGCGACCGGATGCGACGGCTGGCCTTTATAGCCGGCTTCGTCGATGCGCGCGCGAATGATGCGATCAATTTCACCGAGCGGGGCGCCATCGCGTACGATGCCTACAGCTTCGCCGAAAATCTTGAGCAGCAAATCGAGCAGACGATTGTATTCGGGAGTGAGCGTTCCGGGGCAAATATTCTTCGTCAGGTCGGTCCAGTAGCCGTCGGCGCAGACCCAGATTTCGACGAGCGTGGGTTCGTGCTCCTGAACGGGGCGATCGCTTGTGGCCGTGAACGTGGCGATGCCTTTGCCGGACCAGACGAGAGTGAAGGCACGCGCCATGGCGACTTTGCCTTGATAGCCGACGCCGACGGAGTGAATGTGGCCTTCGATCATCGCGGCCACTTCGCTTTCTTTCATGCCCGGGCGGATATTTTTGCGGGCGTAGGCCATGCCGATGGCGGCCAGATCATTGGCGATCCTCATGCGCTCGATTTCTTGCGGCGTTTTGATCATGCGCAGCTCGGCGAGGAGCGGGGCGGCGTCGGTGACTTCTTTTGCGGCATTGCGGAAAGCGTCGAAATAGCCCTGCGTGTAGACCGTTGGCTCGCCCACCATGCGGTCGCAGATTTGCGAGCCTTGATTCAGTTCGACGGCGATGCGGCCGGTGAGTTTTTTCTCGCGCAGGACTTCGAGCGCGGCGTCGAGAGAACGCGCGGTGGGCGGACGAGGATCGGATGGATGATAGAAATTGAAAGAGCGGACGTCTTTGTTCCAGGCGGTGCGCTGGGCTTCGCGGAATTGCGGCTCGAGGACGACGAGCGTGGGCTCGCCTTCGCGCGGGAAGACCACGATTTCGTAGCCTTTCATCGTCCAGTAGTTGGTGAGGTAGAGGATATTGTCTGGGGCGCGGACGATTACGGCGTCGAGATCTTTATCGGACATGGCGCGGCGGAGGCGCGTCCATTTTTCGTGATCGAGTGGGTAGGACATAGTTTGGTGCGTTACGTCGCCACGTGCCCTTTCGACTTGAATGTCCAGGAATCTTCTTTGCCGCGGATCAGGCGGTAGAGGGCGGTGTGCAGCGGAGCCGGATGATTGATGCGCGCGGCTTCGCCGGCTATGGCGCCGCCCAGAAAATCAATTTCGGTGCGCAGATGATGGCGGATGTCGTAGAGCATCGACGGTGGATGATCGGTGCGCGCGCCGATTTTGTTCATCTCCCAGGGATCTTCGTGCAGCGTGATGCCGAGAGCTTTCGCTACGTCTTTGCCTTCGTTGATCAGCGCGTGGAGCAAGTGGCCCAGGTCGGCGAATTTTTCTTCCTGCGCGAAATGGGCGGAGTGAGGCAGCTCGGTCAGCGCGGAGACGGAATTGACCGAGGCGTTGAAAATTAGCTTCGACCATTGCGCGGGCTTGGCGTCTTCGAGGGCTACGGCTTTCAGGCCTGACGCGATGATCCAGTCGGCGGCGGTTTTTACCAGCGAGAATGGCGTGTTGGTCGGCTCGAAAGGGCCCATCCAGGTTTCGGTGTCGAGTTCGTATTGCACGTGAGTGTCGCTGTGGCGCGTGCCGCTCATGAACGTGGTGCCGCGAATGACTTTGCTCTTGGTGAGATCGGCGATGATTTCTTCGCAGCCCAGGCCATTTTGCGCGGAGAGAACTGCGCCGCTGCGAAATTTGTTGGCTACCGGCGCTAGCGCTTCCTCCGTTTGTGTGGCTTTGCAGCTCACGATGCCCAGATCGCAATCCGGAAATTCCGCCGGATTCGTGGTGGCGTGAATCCTGGCTTCGAAATTGTGCGTGCCGGTGACGCGCAGGCTGTGCTCATTGAGCGCGCGCGCATGTTCGGGGCGGCGGACGAACGCGTGCACCTCGGCGACGCGCGCCAAATGCGCGGCGTAGAGACTTCCGATTGAGCCGCATCCGATGATTCCGATTCGAGGAGGCATGTGCGTGTGAATTATTCCGAGGAGCACGGCCGACGATTCTCTTCGTGGCGACGATAATTGCACGAAGAGGGCGGACAGCATGCGACCTTCGCGCCCCTACGACCGGATTCGCTCGGATGACGGCGTATAACGCGCGCGATCATTTTGCGGCCGCCCGGCTCTCGACTTCGACGGGAGTGCTGGCCTGGTGCTCGTGCAGCGCCTGGAAAATAGTTTCCGCGTTGTTGTGCGAATCCGAAATGATGATGCCGGTTTGCGCGAGCGCGTCCTGCAACGCGGCGCTGACGGTGTGCACCGGCGCGGCGCCGCCTTCGCCCATGCCTTTTGCGCCGTTGTAGCTGAAGGGCGAAGGCGATTCGATATGGCCGTAGAGCAGATCGGGCATGTTCATCACGGTGATCGGCGTGTAGTCGCTGTAAGTGCTGGTGAGCATCGTGCCTTCCGCGTCGTAAACACAATTTTCCATGAGCGCGGCGCCGATGCCGTGGGCCGTCGCGCCGTGCACTTGGCCTTCGACGATCAGCGGATTGATGGCGCGGCCGCAATCATCCACCGCGGCGTAGGCGAGAATCTTCGGCTGGAACGTTTCGCGATCGATTTCAATTACGGCGATGTGGAGCTGCGCGGCGTAGGTGAGCGTCAGATTGCCGTATTTGCGCTTCACGTCGGGAACTTTGAACGGGGCGCGATAGACGTAGCGGCAATTCAGCGTGACATCGGCCATTTCCATGGGCAGCGCGGCGTTGTTGACGAAAACAAGATTCGCGATGCCCCAATAGTTGATCGATTTCTTCGTGCCGCGAACGCGGACTTCGGGACCTTGATCGCCGACGCCGAATTCGAGATTTTTTTCTTTGGTCTTGAGGGAGAAGGCGGCGACGCGGGCCATTTCGGATTTCAGTTGCTCGACGGCGCCGTGAATCGCGGAAGCGCCGGTGACGGCAAATTGACTGGCGTAAGTGCCGGTGTGACCGGTGTAAACATTCTGTTCGCTATCGAAGCCGGGGCGAACTTTCACCATCTCGGGCGGAATATTCAGAGATTCGGCGACGATTTGCGAGGCGACGGTCTCGTGGCCCTGGCCCTGCGGCACCGAACCGAGGCTGACGACTACTTCGCCGTAAATATCGAGCTTGGCGAGCGCGGCTTTCGATTGGCCGGAGAACGGCGCGTAGGGATTGATGATTTGTGCCTGGCCGAAATTATTCGTGCCAGAATCGAGAGTGGTGCCGATGCCGATGCCCAGATAGCGGCCTTCCTTGCGGGCTTTTTCGCGCTCTTTCACCCACTTGTCCCAGCCAATGAGTTTCTTTGCGACATCGAGCATGCGGGCGTAATCGCCGGAATCGTAGATGCAGCCGTTCGGCGTGGTGTAGGGGAATTCTTCTTTTCGAATGTAATTGCGCTTGCGCGTCTCATCGGCGGGCAAGCCGAGCTTGTGGATGCAAATATCCATGACGCGCTCGAGGAACCAGAGATGCTGCATGCGCGAATAGCCGCGATTGGGGCCGACGGGGCATTTGTTCGAGACAATCTGCGAAAAATCGAAGCGGGCATTTTTGAAGCGATACGCGCCGGGGAGAACTTGCGCCCAAATGACGCAGCCGAGCGGCTCGTAGCGCGGGAAAGCGCCGCAATCGTCCACGTGGTGGGAATCGATGGCGGTGATTACGCCATTTTTGTCGAGTGCTACGCGCGTGTCGAAAAATGTGCGTTCGTTGCCGTGGGCGCTGGCTAGCATGTGCTCGGAGCGCGTCTCGGTCCATTTCACGGGGCGGCCGCCGAGTTTGCGCGAGGCGAGAGCGCAGAGGGCCATGTACGGATAGTTGGTGATCTTGATGCCGAAGCCGCCGCCGATGTCGATGCTTTGCATGTGAATCTGATCGATGCCGACGCCGAGAGCGGGAGAAAGAAATTGCGCGGCGAAGGCGGGGAAGGAATTGTTTGACCAATAATTGATGCGGTTTTCTTTGAGATCCCACGCGCCGATGACGGCGTTGTTTTCAAGCGGCGTGCTGGAGAAGCGATGGAAATGCATGCGGCCGATTTTCACTACGTGGGCGGCCTGCTTGAAAGCTTTTTCGATGTCGCCGAATTCGAAGACGTCGTGGTAGATGACATTCGTGCCGGCTTTTTCGTGGATGATGGATTCGTTGGCGAGGCCATCTTCCGCGGTGAGGACCGGTGGGAGAATGTCGTAATCGACTTGGACCAGATCGGCGGCATCTTCGGCGGCGAAGCGGGTTTCGGCGATTACAGCGGCGACTGGCTCGCCCTGGAAGCGAACCTTGTCGCTGGGCATGGCGTAATCTTCGATGGTCTGGCCGACGCCCGGACCAATTTCGATGAACGGCTTGGTGAGCGATGCGACTTCTTTGCCCGTGAGCGTGCAGAGGACGTCTTCGGCGGCTTCGGCGCGCGAGACATCGAGGCGCGTGATGCGCGCGTGCGCATAGGGCGAGCGCACGACTTTCATGTACGCCATGCCGAGGAATTTCTTGTCGTCTACGAAGCTGCCCTTGCCTTGAACGAGGCGAGTTTCCTCACGGCGCTTAATCGGCTGACCCACATATTTGCCGGGAGGCGTGTGGCCGTTCTTGCCGGCTCTCGCGGCGGGGCTGCGCGGAGGTCGCGTTTCTGTGGCCTTTTTCTTCACTCGAATCTACCTTGTCCTTTTCTCAGCGAGACCGCGCGTCACGACAGCGCCTTCTGCAGCGCGTCAATCATCTTCTGAATATTTTTCTTGGCGAGCGGCTGGAGCAATCCTCCGGCGAGCGAAGGAAGCCGCCCGGCAATCTGCGATTCGCCTTTCCAAATTACTTTGGTGCCGGAGCCGTTTGGTTCGAGGTGAAATCCGGCCGTCAGTGTGGCCGTTCCGCTGGGAACATCGCCCTTGCCTTCATACCGAGCGTGCGTTACCGGATTTTCTTCCGCGAGCGTCATTTTCACCACGGCGTTTCCGCGAATGTGCGAGATGCCCACGCGCAGATTCACGCTGAAATTCTTGGCGTCGTGCTTGGTCATGCTTTGAAAGTCAGGCAGGAGCAGGCAGAAGCGTTCCGGATCGACGAGGAAGTTGTACACTTCGTCCGGTGTGCGCGGGACGATGAAATCTCCTCCGAATTCAATCTTCATTTCATCTCACCTGGGGACAACGGAGTCCGGAGCCGCGTTTGCCGCGGCGCGAATTGCTTTCAGAATGTTCTGATAACCGGTGCAGCGGCACGTGTTTCCGGCGATGGCTTTGCGGATTTCTTTGTCGGTCGGGTGCGGTTTGCGCGATAGCAATTGCACCGTGGACATCAGAAATCCTGGAGTGCAATAGCCGCATTGCAGGCCGTGATTTTCGGCGAAGGCTTTTTGGATCGGATGAAGCTCATCGCCGTGGGCGAGGCCTTCGACAGTTGAGATCTCCGCGTTGTGCGCTTGAAACGCGAACATGGTGCAGGATTTCACCGCCGCGCCGTTCAGCAGAACGGTGCAAGCGCCGCAGTAGGTGGTGTCGCAGCCGACGTGCGTGCCGCAGAGATCCAGCTCTTCGCGGATCAGCTCGACGAGCAGCATGCGCGGCTCGACGGTGCGCTCGTAGAGCTTGCCGTTCACGCGCACTTCGATGGGAACGCGATTAAATCCTTCCCGCATATTCGTGACTGGCCTCCACATGTTCTCCGCGGGCGCGCCGCGCGGCGATATCGATGGCGCGTTTGACGAGCGCGCGCACGAGAATTCGTTTGTATCCGGCCGAACCGCGCATGTCCGCTTGCGGATCGGCGGCGGCCATGGCTGCTTCGGCGGCGGATTCGATGGATTTGGGCGTGAGCTTCTGGCCGCGCAGCGCGGCTTCGGCTTCGGCGGCGCGGATGGAAGTGAGGCCGACGCATCCGAGAACGACGCGCGCGTCTTTGCACGTGTCGCGATCGCCGAGAGTGACGCTGACGGCGGCGCTGGCCGAAGCATAGACCGGCGCGCAGCGCTTGAAGGCGACGAACGCGCCGCCGCTGTTTTTCGGCGGGGCTTTCACCGTAATTTCCTTCACCAGTTCGCCGGGGGCGAGGACGGTCGTGTATGCATCGGTGAAAAAGTCGGCGAGAGAAATCGTGCGCGCGCCATCCGGGCCGATGGCATGGACATCGGTATCGAGCGTAAGAAGCACAGCGCCCCAGTCGCCGCTTGGGTCGGCTTCTGCGACGGAGCCGCCGATCGTGCCGCGATTGCGCACCTGCACGTCGGCGATTCCCGCAGCGCAATCGTGGAGGATGGGGATTTTGCTGGCGGCTTCGGAACTCTCGATATCGGCGTGGCGCGCCATGGCGCCGAGATGCAACGAGCCGTTGCGGCGCTCGATATCCGCGAGGCCGGGGATGAAATTCAAATCCACGAGCGATGATGGAGCGGAAAGGCGCAGCTTCATCAGCGGAATCAGGCTCTGGCCTCCGGCCAGCGCTTTGGCGTCTTCGCCGAGTTCCGCGAGGATTGATGAGGCTTCTTCGAGTGTTGCGGGCCGGTAGTAACGAAACGCGCTTGGGTACACGGTTTTTCTGATTTCCCCGCTTCCGTCTTTGGCGAGCCGCTGCGGAAGCTTGACCTTGTGTTTGGCGGTGCCGATTCTAAATCGTCTGAGGCGGCGGAGCAACTGGCATTAAAAGATTTCAGATTTGAAAATTGAAATTTCAGATGCCGGACGCTTTTCTGCAATCGGCGCGAATCTTGAATTCTCTTTGCTGCGCGCGAGGCGGTGACTTATAGTCCGTTGGCCTGCTCATGAAGCGAATTCGGATCTTTCCTATCATTCTTGCCGGTGGCGATTCGAGTCATCTTGGTTATCCGAAACCACTGGCGCAGTTTGATGGCCGGACTGCGCTGGAACTTGCGGTGGAAAGCTGCGCGGGGCTTGAGCGGCCGATTGTGGTGCTTGGGCACCGGGCGGCGGCCATTCGGCCGCAAGTGCCGCGGGGTGCGCGGGTGGTAGTCAATCGCGCTTGGCGCAGGGGGCAGCTCAGTTCGCTTTTGACCGGTTTGCGGCTTGTGCCTCGTGATGCCGCATTTTTGCTCTATCCCGTCGATCAGCCGTTGCTTACTGCGTCGCTGGTTTCGCGGCTGGCTCGCGCGTTCCTGAAGCGCTCGCGCGGGCAGCAAATCGTGATGCCACGAAAAGAGAAACGCGTCGGGCATCCGATTCTTTGCGCAGGCGAATTGCGCGGCGAATTGCGGATGGCGAAAACCGCGCGGGAAGTCGTTTATCGCGATGATCGGCGCATTCGTTACGTGCCGGTTAGCGACGTGGCCATTTGGACGGACTTCGATTCGCCAGCGACGTACCGGAAGTGCTTGCGGATGTTCCGGCGGCAGATGCGCCGGCGTTCTGCGTAGTTCCCCGGTTCGTAATCTGGTGTTCACCGTATTAAGCTGCTAGCCTGAGCCGGGAAATTGCCAATGAAGCCTCCCGTCACGCAAAGGAAAATGCCAAGGCTAACCACCCAGAACCCCGTATTTCAGGTCGAGACACGAACACGAGCACAAATCGCCGTAACCTATTGAAAATAAACCTCGGAGGTCATTTCCGGTCGATACAAAATGGCACCCTCGCAAACGCCTGTTCGGCCTCTCGCAAGTGGCTTGCGGAGGCTTATTTTGCGGGCCGTCAGGTCGAAGGTTGATTTTTGCTGAATCCGAGAGAAATTCCGGCTAGCGCGGCGATTACGAGGGCCGAGCCGAGTATCGCCACGCCCTTGGGGATGGAGCCTCCATTTACCGTCTCGAGCAGCACACCGAGGGGAAACAGGATTGCGCCGGCGAATAACGCGGCAGCCAGGCGCATTCGCATCGCTTCGGAGAAGCCCACGCGGGTGAAAGCTATGCCAAGGACGATCAGCAGCAGGCCGAGGCCGATCCAGTGGCCGTGCGCATCTACTTGCCGCACATAGTTGTAATTCGCGCCGGCATAGGCTTGCATCGCGGCTTGCGACGCCTGCGGTGCTTGTTCGGCGGCGTGCACAAATGCGTTGGTGAGCGAGCCGCCGATGCTGTCGAGCGTTTGGTGCTCAACGAAGACGGCGTAGTAGAGGCCGTAGGTCATGCCCCAGACGGCCAGCAGTAGCCCGCTGATTACGAGAAAGCGGCCGGACCGAGTCATTGTGCACCCGCTGCCGGAGCGTCGAGCGTGCCGGTATAGCGCACGACTCCGGCCAGCATGCCGGTGAGCGCGATGATCACGAGCATTCCGCCGATATCGGCGATGCCGCCCGCCAGCAAGCCGAAGCGCAGCTCAAGTAGGACGAAGACCGGCAGGATCACGGAGCCGGCGAGCAGTGTTGCGACCCAGATTTTTTTCCAGCGCTCGCTGAGAAATACATAGGGCTGAAAGAAGGCCATGAGAATTGCCAGCATGCCGAACTCGATGATGTGGGAATGCGCGGCGACATTCACGGCCTTCTGGCCTTGCAGCAAGGCGTAGTCCTCCACGGCTCGCGGGCCGACATCGCGCGAGCCGCTGGTCATTTGCGTCAGCAGGGCGACGTCGCTGGCCTCGTTGGCGAACAGCTGCGTGCCGGCGTAGTAGGAGCCATGAAAGAAACCTACGAGGACGAGCAGTGTGCCCCAGGTGAGCAGCATGTGCGAAGCCCAGCTTCGATCGGCCAGGAGCGCGTCGGAGGATTTGGTGTCCGCCGGGCGCTGCCAGTATTTCCAGAGCCCAAGAAGTTCGATGGCGGCAACGAGTAGAACGAAGAAGCCGCCGAGGTCGGCGAAGATGCTGGCCCAGCCGATGGATTCAAGCGGGCTGTAAATCAGGCCGACGTAGTGAATCAGGAAGACGCCGACGGGCAGAAGCGCGGCGCCGAAGAGCAGAAGCGCGGCGAGCTTGCGTTTGGCGGATTCGCCGAACGCGACGAACGGTTGCACCAGCGCGAGGAGGAGAGCGAGATAGCCGAAATCGATCATGTGGACGTGAGCGTCCACTTTTGTGCCGCGATTTTCGAGAAAGCCGCCGATGGCCATGAAATGCGGCGGGACGCTCCCGGGATCATGAACGGCGACGGCGTTGGTTGCGGCGAGCAGGTCTGCATTTATGCGCGTGGCGTTCTGATGGAGGACGAAGACGGCGAAGATGTCGCCCCAGAGCATGCCGATGAGGATTAGCGCGACGCCGCCGATGACGAGCAGGCGCCGCGCGCTCAGCGCCGGGAAGGATGCGGCGATCTCTCGGGCGGGAGCGGCGTTTAAGGCTTCGGAATGCGATGACATAGATTTTTTTGCGGCCTAGCCCAATGCGGGACTGCCGCAAAACTTTCGACTAGCGGAACTTTGGCATTATGTGTTTCGCGAACAGCTCTTGCGTCTTGATGCTTTTCCAGTGCTCCAGGCCGCCGAAATTCGAGACGATGGCTAGCTCGCCGATTCCGCCTTTGGCTTCGAGAGCGCGCACTTGCGAGATTACTTTTTCCGGCGTGCCGATGAAGCCGATTTCTTGATCCACGATTTCGTCGTAGGTCAGCTTCGTGAGGGATTCTAGTGCGCCGCTGGCGTAGAAGCCATAACCTTTTGCGCGCAGCTCGGCCTGCTTCGCGGGATCCTTCAGTGAATCGACGGGTGAGGCGTTGAAGGCGAGGAAATTGTAGAGAGCTTGTTCGACTTCCTTGCGAATTTGCTTTTCGTCTTCGTCGATGTAAACGGGACGAATGTACACGATGTTCGGCTGGTGGCCGCTCGACGCGCAGGCGTCCTTGTAGATTTTCAGCGGCGGTTCGAGAATTTTCCACGGCAGCAGCGGCGGAACGAAGATGCCCCAGCCGCGCTCGCCGGCCATTTTGTAGGTGATGTCGCTGGTGCCGCCGGTGAAGAGCGGCGGATACGGCCTCTGCACCGGCTTCGGGACGACGGAGACATCCTTGAACTTGAAGCATTTCCCGTCGAAGGAGAACTTGTCCTCCGTCCATGCGCGGATCAGAATTTCGATTCCTTCGTCATAACGCGGACGGCTCTCTTCGAGCGCCACATTGGACATGGAATAGAGCCAAGCGTGGCCTCGGCCGAGCCCGCACTCGAGGCGCCCATTCGTCAGGATGTCGGCTTCGGCGATTTCTCCGGCGAGGCGCAGCGGATCTTCGAGCGGAATCGTATGCAGCGCAGTGCGGAAGCGGATCCGCTTGGTGCGTTGCGCGGCGGCGGCGAACATCGCCAGCGGATTCGCGGAAACGGAGAATTTCTGGAAGAAGTGGTGGTCGATCGTCGAGTACACGTCGAAGCCCACTTCATCGGCGTGCTCGATCTGCCGAATGATCTCCCAGGTTATGTCGTAAAACGGCTTGCCGGGGGGCGTTTGAATCTCGCAGTAGATTCCGAAGCGCATACTTGGGTGTCACGAATACCTACGGCAAGAGAGCCGAAATGCGGGAGGGTCCAAAGACCCTCCCCTACGACCGAGCAAAATGCTGAAGACTAGAACGTGAACCGGCCCGCGAACTGCAATTGCCGCGGATTGAAGACCGCGCGCGGCGTGCCGAAGAGGTTGCTCGGCGAACCATCAATAAACGATGGCCCGCCGCAGCCGGCGTTGACCCCGCCTTCGGGACAGAAGTCAGCTGCGTTGTAGGCGGTGTTGAAGAACCGCACGTTTACCGTATTGAACAAGTTGAAGGCCTCGACCATCAACTCGAGATTCATCTTTTCGCTAAAAGGAATCTTGCGGGAGATGCGCGCGTCCACGGTCCGGAGGGTGTCGCCCTTGAACGTGTTGCGCCCCTCGAGTCCGACGCGGTCGTTATTGCCGAAGACGTCGCCGTTCGAATCGAAACCGGAGAAGATGGTGAAGTGCTGCGGGGATTGCAAAGTCACGATGGTGCCGAATTCCCAATCGCGCCACAGGAGGAAGCCCTGCTTGGGCGATTGAAGGGTGAGATTGCCGACGAAGCGGTTGCGGACATCATCGGCGGAGAGAGCGCGCTCCTGCTTCAGGTTCAGGCTGTCCTGCGGGATGAGCACGAAGCTGGGATTCGGGCCGTCGTCAATGGTCTTCGACAACGTGTAGCTGAGACCGAAAGCGAAATGGTGGCTGATGCGCTTGTTGACGGTGATGAACATGCCATCGAATTGCGAATCCCAACGCGAGGTGGCTTCGAAGAAGACCGCGTAACCCGGATTGCGTACGCCAGGATTGAACGCACCCGATAGAATACCTGCCGGAGCCGCCGCGCACGTGCCCGCGTTTCCGGCGGGCAGGCCGACGAAGTAAACGTTCTTACAGCCGGTGGTGCCGCCCGTGGAAGTGTGCTCGATGAACTGGCCGCTGGGGTCAGGCTGATTCACATTGTAGAAACTGCCCAGATGGATTCCGCGAGTGTGCATGCCGCTGATGTTGACGTCGAGATCTTTCATCGGCTGGAACTCGACGCTGGCCGTAGCCTGGGCGCCGTAAGGATTCTTGTGGCCCGCATCGAAGCGAACGATCGTCGACGGTTCGAAGAAGGCGCACTGCGAGAGCACCGTCTCGCCGGGGAAGCAGACGTTCGGGAAAGGTACTGCGTCGGGATAGGTGCCTGTGGATAGCAGGCTCTCCATGCCGATGTTGGTGATGGCGGGCGCGCTGGCGAAGGCGAAGAGCTCGGTGTTGGAGTTCTGCGCGTCTTCGTGGGGCTGGCCCGGGAATGTCGCCTGGCCGCCGCAGGAAGGGATCTGGCAGCCGAGCAGAGGCGACGGGATGATTCCGTGGAAGAGGCCGGCGCCGGCGCGAAGAACTATGTGCATCGGGCCGCCGAGGTTGTAAGCGACGCCAAGTCTCGGATCCACGCCGCCCCAGTACGTATTCAGCAAGGCCTTCGGCCAGGTCTCAAACTCGTAACGAACTCCAGCGGTGATGGCGAGCTTGTCCGTCGCGCGCCACTTGTCTTGCAGGAAGAAGCCTTCGTAGGTGTGGTCGATGAGGCCGGTTGCCTGCTTGTCGACGGCCGCCGGAATGCGCCGGCCTTGATAGATCGCTGGATCGAGGGAGGGCTCGGTGAAGCCTGAGGCCGCGTCAAATCGTTCGAAGAAAATTACGAACGGATGCGGGCATACAGGCGCGGTCGCGCAGCCGGTCACGACTCCGTCGTTTCCGAGATAAGCGCCGAGATTAGCGAAGTCGGCCTCAAAAGGATAAAAGAGCGGAAACGTTTCCTGGCTGCGCACAAAATTGAAATCGCCGCCGAAGCTTATGGCGTGCTTGTTGAGGTTGATCGTGAAATTGTCGGTGACTTCGAAGCGCTGCTCGCGATAGAAATCGGGATTGCCGCGGTTCACGCCTGAGGCGAATGTGTTGGAGACTTCCAGGTGCGGCTGGGTCGTGTCCGTGGGGAAGTTGAACGAGCGCCGCGAGAATTGCATCAGAAGCTCGTTCGTTTTATTCGTGCCGATCATCGATGTCAGGTGGCCGGCGATGGACTGGTCGCGGAAGAAATTGTCTTTGAACGCTGACGGAAGATCGAAGCCGTCATTGAGTGGCGATTGGTTCGTCAAGCGCGCGTCGGTGATGAAATAACGCGCGAAAAGATAATTGTGCTCGCTGAGATTTTCGTCCAGGCGCAGAAAGCCGTTATCGAGATTGCTGGTGCGAAGGACATTCAAGCCCGCCGGCTCGGGGGGCAGGCCTAGGGCGATCTTGGCGGCATTAATAGCACCGATATTTAAGAGCACGGCCTGGTTGTAGTGCGGGGATTCATCGCGCCGCTGGCCCTCATAATTGGCGAAGAAGAAAGTCTTGTCCTTCGAGATGGGGCCGCCGATCGCGGCTCCGAACTGGTTCTGATGCAAGTCGTTGAGGCCGGGAGCGGAGAGAATGCTCTTAGCGTCCGCGCCATCGTTCTGGTAATACTCGTAAATCGAGCCGTGGAAATCGTTGGTGCCGCCTTTGGTGATGATATTGACGATGCCGCCGACGGCGCGGCCGTAATCCGATGTGTAATCGTTGTTGATCACGCGGAATTCGCGCACGGAATCCTGCGGCGGCGTGCCGCGCTGGATGCCGGAGACGGTGGAAATATCATCGGCGCCGTCCACGGCGATGAAATTGAAGTGAATATTCTGGCCGGCGAAAGAAAGCTTGGTCACCGGCTCGACGATTACGTCGGTGCTGCCTGAAGTGGTATCGCCAATCTGAACGCCGGGGGCGAGAAGCGCGAAGTCAATAAACTCGCGGCCATTCACCGGCAAATCTTCAATCTGGCTCTCGGTGACGACGGTGCTTACCTGCGTGCGCGTCGGCTCAATTACTTCCGCCTGTGCAGAGACGACTACCTTCGATTCGGTCGAGCCCACGGACAGTGTAAAATCGAGCACGGCCGCCTGGCCGATTTGCAGCGTCAGCGCCTTTTCCGATTTGCCGAAGCCCGAGTGATCCACCGCGACGCGGTATTCGCCGACGGGGAGGGAGGCGAAGTAGTAGTGGCCTCCGTCGGAGGTCTGCACGGTGCGGGAGAGACCCGTGGCGGTATTTACGGCCGTGACGGTCGCCTTCGCGACCACTCCACCGGAGGTATCGGTCACTTGGCCGGACAATTCGGCGGTCACGGTCTGTGCCCGCAGGCCAGCGCTCAGGCCCAGGCAACACAGGGCAAGGATTAACGCGACGCAGCACACACCAACGTATTTCATAGACATGGCCATAGTTACCCCCTTGAACTCTACGAATCCCAGCAGCCCCGGACCGAAATGAGTCGCCCCCACCTTGTGGCGTTTATAATACGGCAGAAAATTTTGTCAAGCCCTTTTGATTCCGATGATTACGGGGATGTCGAATCTGCCTACGGGTGCGCGCTTTGGCTTGATCAAGGCGAGATCCGCTAGTGATCCGCGATGCTCAACGTTGGAAAGTAATCCTAATCTTGCAGTTCAGAAAAAGCCGAGAAGCTTCGCGGCGCCCGCGGCCACCAACAAAATCGCGATTCCGATCAAGACGATCCATATTGTCTCGAGTCCGCTCTTCGCTGGGCCGATGGGAACCTCATTCACCTCTTCGAAGTCGAGAACGGCCCCATGCGCGCCTTCGTGCCCGCGGTAGGGATACAATTTGGCAAGCTTCACCCGAAACTTGCGGCCTTCGGCGAGCTTGCCCGCGACTTCGGTGTGAGGAGTCACAAATCCGAGCTGTTCGCCCGACTTTCGGATAATCTTCAGGGGCTCAGCGCCATCGCGATTGTCGTCGCTGGCTTCCAGCTTGAGCTCTTCGCCGACGATGCAGGTCCGGAGGATTCTCTGGCGGTCGGCCCCATCCGCGTTCTGCTCGGTGACGCCGCGAAGCTCAACGGAATAATGCCGGCCCACTCCGACCACGCGGGTCGGGGCCCCTAGTAACTCAGCTCTTGCTTGCTCGGTTTGACGTGTCACGACGCACGCTCGTTGCGATCACGCGGACGGCGACATTCGTGTATGGGCGCAACAATATCTGCCGGCGCAGTCGGCGGCATCCGAATTGCGCGCCTAACGGCCGAGCCGGCTCAAATTTCTTGGCATCCAGGCCGGTGCTTCTCCTGGAGCGGGGATATTTAAACTACTCCCGTCGGAGTTCGCGCGTCAACTCCGCTCTTGCCGTTCTGCAGTACTGGACGTACGCGAACCTAGCCACGTTCCGCGATCCTGCGAGGGTTGTGGCTCAGCTTCCGATCGACGGGGTTATTCGGTTCGCGGTTCGGCTCTGTTGACAACTGAAGAGGGGCGGCCCACGATTCGAGAGGGTTCGTCTGCCATGGCGCAAACAGCAAAAGCGGTGCAGTTGAAGCCTCAAACTGTCGAGGCGTTTGACACGTATATTCGCGAGGCTGAAGCGGGGATGGAGCAGACGCTGGATGGGAACGGCTCGTTCCTGTGGTCGGACGCCACCTCAGAGAGGGCTCAATCGGTCCGCGGAGGAAAAGTTGTGGCGCAATTCTGGTCCGGTAAGGGGCCAGCGAAAGTGCCCAGTGGTTTGATCCATGACTGGATCGCCGCCGAATTCATTCCTGCCACGAACATCAAGAAGACGCTGGCGCTGATCCAGGACTACGATAAGCACGAGAGCATCTACAAGCCTGAAGTGATCGCGTCGAAGTTAATAAACCGTCAGGGCAACGACTTTCAAATTTACTTACGACTTTTCAAGAAGAAAATCATGACGGTGGTCCTCGATACGGATCATGAGGTTCATTATCGTGCGCTGGACGCAAAACGCTGGATTTGCCGCTCGTACACGACTCGGATTGCGGAAGTAGAGAACGCGGGAAGTCCAAAAGAGAAACTGCTGCCGCCCGATTCAGGGTACGGGTTTCTGTGGCGCCTGTACTCCTACTGGAGATTCCAGGAACGTGATGGGGGTGTATACGTGGAGTGCCGTGCTATCTCGCTGACTCGAGACGTGCCCTTGGGGTTGGGATGGGTCGTTGCACCGATCATCCAGAACCTCCCTAGAGAATCGTTAGTTAGCACTCTTGAAGCAACGCGACAAGCACTGCAAACCGGCGCGAAATAATTTTGGTCGCGGAGGCTTCTGACGCCGCGGGCGTTGGTCGGCCACCGCAAGCGACATGGGTCACTCGCGACGGTGACGGCGCGCACATTTTGGCGCCTGAAGAGATTCTATTGTGGTCTTTGAGTTGTGGTTCCGCGCGGCCAGATGTCGCGCCGCTGGTGAGGGAGCTTATGAGCCTATTTGAAGTTACACTGCACGGCACGGAGAGCATTTACCTGCTCGCATCAACTAAATACCGTGCCTTAGAGCTGGTCGGAGACTACTTCGCCGACGCAGGTGAGCCGGACATGCTACAGAAAGGCAAGCCCGTAGTGCGCCAGCTCGATTTGAACGAAGAACAAATACTCCGCCCCGAAAGATGCCGGGCTTGCCCTTTGAATGAATAGACGTTTAGTCGGTTCGGCCTCGGCGCAAGGCGGAGAAGTGGAATCGCCCGCGACTGGACAATTGCATGCCGGATCTCCGGTAATGCGATTCGCGGGACTCGGCTGAGATGGCACGTGCGGATTAGACGGGCTCGGCGCCCGAGCGACGGAATGCAGAAAACTCAAACATCTGAATACCTGGCACAGAAATTCCGCGCGTTGCGACGGCTGACGGGCAACACTCCTTTGTTGGGAATCCAGTATCGCTACCGCGGAACGATGCGCTCGATATACGCCAAGTCCGAACAATTGAACATGACGGGCAGCATCAAGGATCGCATGGCCCTGCACATCCTGAGAAAGGCGTACGAAGAGGGGAAGATCCATCCCGGAGATATCATCGCGGAAGCCACGAGCGGCAATACCGGGATGTCCTTTGCGGCTATCGGCGCTGTACTGGGTCACCCGGTAACTATCTTCATGCCCGATTGGATGAGCCAGGAGCGGAGGGACCTGATTCGAAGCTATGGCGCCAACATCGTTTCCGTCAGCAAGGAACGAGGCGGATTTCTTGGCAGCATCCGCATGGCGGAGGAATTTGCCGCGAGCCATTCTGACGTTTTCCTGCCGCGCCAATTCTCGAATGACGCCAACGTGGAAGCGCACGAGACGACCACCGGTCCCGAGATTTACGCGCAACTGGAGAGTGCGGGCCGCCGGCCCGATGCATTCGTGGCTGGAGTTGGCACTGGGGGAACGGTGATGGGGGTTGGGCGATTCCTTCGCGGCAAAAATCCGCGAATCAAGATTCACCCCGTGGAGCCGGCGGAATCCCCAACGCTCTCCACGGGACACAAAGTCGGCACGCACCGCATCCAAGGCATCTCCGACGAATTCATACCGGCAATCGTGGATCTTTCGGCGCTGGATGAAGTCATCGCTGTTTCGGATGGTGACTCGATTTTGATGGCGCAGAAGTTGGCTGCGAAACTGGGCCTTGCTGTTGGTGTTTCCTCGGGATGTAACTTCTTATCCGCTGTGAATGTGCAGGAGCAACTCGGGCCTGACGCGGTGGTGGTTACTGTTTTTCCGGATGACAATAAGAAGTATTTGAGTACGGACCTTCTACGCGAGGAACCTTACAAAGAAAGCTATCTGGCGCCGGGAATCGAGCTGCTTGGTCTAGAGGCCTTTCAGCGCGACTGCGCCTTTTGCAAGAACATCGACTGATACACCGCTGGGGTCGCTCCCGACTCGACAATAGCCTGCCAGATCTCCGCTAATCTGATTAACAGGACCTATCGGCGCTTCCGACGTATCGGTGATACAACATGACCTGAAGCGGCCGGTCCTGGAGGCAATGAAATGATGGAGCGGATTGCAGAAGCTTCGCCGGGGCCCAGGGCCAGGATTACCGGTGTCGTTTATTTGCTTTACTTTCTGACGGCAGTATCCGCCGAGACCATCGTTGGCCGGGGCCGGGTTGTTGCATTTGACGCCGTCAACCTCATCGCGTACGTGTTCTACATCGCTGTGACGCTGCTGTTCTATTTCATGTTTAAGCCGGTGAGCAGGAGCTTCTCTTTGCTGGCGGCGTTCTTAAGCCTCGTGGGATGCGCCAATGATGTCCTTGGCCTCTTTAATCGCGCTCCCTATAAGATCAACTCCCTGGTATTTTTCGGGCCTTATTGCCTCTTACTCGGCTACCTCATATTCAGGTCGACTTTTCTGCCTCGAATTCTGGGCGTGTTGATGGCGTCTGCCGGTGTGGGTTGGCTGATTTTTCTGTCACCGCTCGGAAATCATCTGTCCACCTTCCTTCAGGTCCTCGGCTTCCTTGCGGAAGCATCGCTGATGCTGTGGCTCATCGTGAAGGGCGTGAACGTGCAACGATGGAAGGAGCAGGCCAGCGCAGCGGTCGAGTGATGAACCACTTGAAGTAGTCCACATGCCAGACTAACGCGGGAACCGGAGACTGAGGCGGCGTCCCGACGACAATCCGGTTCGCTCGATTTCGCAGGTCGCGATAGAATCGCCCGCGCTGGCTTGGGAGGGTCGTGATGAAGTTTGGGCGGTGGTGCGTTTCGGGTGTGGTCGCGGGCGTTCTCTTGTGCGTTTTGTGTGCGGCAAGTATCGCGGCGCAAACGCTCAAGGACGAGACGCTGAAGGGGATGAAATGGCGGCTCATCGGCCCTTTCCGCGGCGGACGCGTGCTGGCTGTTACCGGCGTCGCGAACCAGCCGAACATCTATTATTTCGGCGCAGTGGCCGGGGGCGTTTGGAAGACGGCTGATGGCGGGCTCACTTGGTCGCCGATTTTCGATAAGCAGCCGATTGCCTCGATCGGAGCAATTGCTGTCGCTCCTTCCGATCCGAATATCATTTATGTTGGCACGGGCGAGGCTTGCGTTCGTGGCGACATTTCCTTCGGCAATGGTGTCTATAAATCGCTCGATGCGGGCAAGACCTGGACGCACATCGGACTCGATGACACGCGCCACATCGGCGCGCTGATCGTCGATCCGCACAATCCCGACATCGTTTTCGTCGCCGCACTGGGACATGCGTTCGGGCCGAACAAAGATCGCGGCGTGTTTCGCTCCGCAGATGGCGGAAAGATCTGGCAGAACGTCCTTCTTAAAGATGAAAAGACCGGCGCGATCGACATCACCTTCGACCCCAACAATTCGCACGTGCTCTATGCGTCCCTGTGGCAAGCCCTGCGAACGCCCTGGAGTTTCGAGAGCGGCGGGCCCGGCAGCGGCCTGTACAAATCGAGCGATGCTGGCCTGACGTGGCAACGCCTCGAAGGGCACGGCTTGCCCGAAGGCATTCTTGGCCGCATCGGCATCGCCGTCTCTCCCGCTGATTCAAGCCGCATCTATGCGCTCATCGAAGCCGAAAAAGGCGGGCTCTATCGTTCGGATGATGCCGGAGCGAATTGGGAGCGCATCAACGAAGATCACCGCTTCAGGCAGCGCGCCTGGTATTTCACGCATATCTACGCGGACCCAAAAAACGCCGATACGGTCTATGTCCTCAACACCGGCATGTTTCGCTCCACCGATGCCGGCAAATCATTCCAGATTCTGTCCGCGCCGCACGGAGACCGCCACGATCTCTGGATCGATCCCACGAACGCGAATCGCATGATTGAAGGCGATGATGGCGGTGCGACGATCTCGACCGATGGCGGCAAAACCTGGAGCGCGCAGAACAATCAACCGACCGCGCAGTTCTATCACGTCGCTACGGACTCGCGGTTTCCGTACTACATCTATGGCGCGCAGCAGGACAACTCCACC
This sequence comes from uncultured Acidobacteriota bacterium, assembly GCA_963841235.1. Lineage (GTDB taxonomy): Bacteria > Acidobacteriota > Terriglobia > Acidiferrales > UBA7541 > Palsa-147. The sequence continues at coordinate 115,876 of CAWJBU010000018.1, forward strand.
GTAGCCATCGCCAGCCGCAGCGATAATGGCGCGATCGGCCAACGAGATTGGTACGACGTCGGCGGCGGTGAAAGCGGCTACATCGTTCCCGATCCGCGCAATGCCAACATTGTTTACGCGGGCTCCTACGACGGCTTGATCACGCGCTTCGATAAATCCACCGGTCAGACGCAGGTTGTTTCGCCGTGGCCGCTCAATCCCATGGGTTCCGGAGCCAGCGAACTGAAGCATCGCTTCCAGTGGACCGCTCCGATTGCAGTCTCGCATCACGATCCGAACACGCTCTATTTCGGCGGCGAAGTTCTATTTCAAACTAGCGACGGCGGCGCAACCTGGAACATCATCAGCCCCGATCTCACGCGCAACGACAAGTCGAAGCAGCAAGCCACGGGCGGGCCAATCACGAAAGACAACACCAGCGTCGAATACTTCGACACGATTTTCGCCATTGCTGAATCGCCCGTTGAGAAAGGCGTGATTTGGATTGGCTCCGATGATGGTCTCATCCACTTGACGCGCGATGCCGGCCAGAACTGGAGCAATGTCACGCCGAAAGACCTGCCCGAATGGGGCACGATAAGCATCATCGATCCATCAAGCGCGGAGGCCGGGACCGCTTACGTGGCTGTCGATCGCCATCGCCTCGACGATTTTCAGCCGTACATTTACGCGACGACGAATTACGGCAAATCGTGGACGCGCATCGCGAGTGGCCTGCCGACGACGAGCTACGTTCACGCCGTGCGCGAAGATCCGAAGCATCCGGGTCTCCTCTTCGCCGGAACGGAGACCGGCATCTTTGTCTCCTTCAACGCGGGCGCGCACTGGCAGCCGCTGCAACTCAATCTGCCGGTTGCTCCAGTACACGATCTCGCGATTCACGGCGATGATTTGATCGTTGCGACACACGGCCGCGCGTTCTGGATCCTTGACGACATCGCGCCACTCCGCGAAGTCACCGACGCGATTCAGGCCGAGGTAGTTCATCTCTATGCCCCCGCCGCGGCGGTGCGTTTCCTTGGCGGTTCGGACCACATTCCGCCGAACTGGCCGCTTGGCGCGAATCCTCCCGACGGCGCGATCATCGACTACGCGCTGAAATCCAAGCCGAAGGATGCAATCGAGCTGGAAATTCTCGATAGCGACGGCAATCTAATTCGAAAATATTCCAGCAAGAAAAAGGAAGAAGAGAAATTGCCCGGTGAAGAAGTCGAGCCCGAGGAGTCCAAAGATTTGTTGCCGATTGAGGCCGGCCTCAACCGCTTCGCCTGGGATCTGCACTACGAAGAAGCCAGCAAAGTGCCCGGAACAGTGGCCTGGGGCGGCGGAACCGACGGGCCGCGCGTGCTGCCCGGAACTTATCAGGTGAAGCTCACCATTGCGGGCAAGAGTTACACCTCTTCGGTTGAGGTCAAGCTCGATCCGCGAGTCACCACGTCGGCGGAAGATTTGAAGAAACAGCTGGATCTCGCGCTCAAAATTTGCGATCGAGTATCCTCGGCCCACGACGCGGTGAACGAAATTCGCGATGTCCGCGCGCAACTCGAGTCCCTGCGAAAGCGCCTGGCAGGCGACGCATCGCACGAGGAAATCGCCAAAGCCGCCGAAGATCTCGCGAAGAAGCTGACTCCGGTTGAGGAATCGATCATCCAGCCAAAATCAAAAGCCTCAGAAGATCCGCTGAATTATCCGATTCAGGTAGCCGATCAACTGATGGCTCTCGCGAGCACAGTCAACAGCGCCGATGCCGCACCGACGCAAGCTTCCTATGATGTGTTCGACGAGCTGAATCACCGCCTCGACGAGCAACTCGCCAAATGGAAAGACCTCAAGGAAAAGGATCTCTGGTCGTTCAACGATCAAGTACAGAAGGCAAATATTCCGGTGGTCATGATCGCGCCGCCGAAGAAAGACTAGATGAATCGTACCGCTGGCGCGCTTGAGCGACGGCCCAGCGTGTCATATCATTTCAAATCGAAAATGAGCGAGGAACGAAACGCGCACTAAAAGAAACCAGCCGCCCGGCTACTTACTGGATCGGCGAAGGCGGCGGCTGGCTCCTGAAACACGTCGTCGACGGTCTCGCCGCCACCGGCATCACCCCCAACATGTTCACTTTTCTTGCGTTGGCGGTGAATAGCTGGGCGGCGGTGCTTTTCGCCATGGGCCGCTTCCGCCAGGCCGCTGCAGTTCTATTCCTTGCGGGTTTTCTCGATATGGCGGATGGGCAGGTGGCGCGGCGCGTCGGCCGTGTTACCGCCTTTGGGGCGTTTCTCGATTCCACGCTCGACCGTTATTCCGATCTCGCGCTGTACATGGGCCTCGTCGTTTATTACACGCTCATCGGCCGGCCTTTCTACATGGCGCTCGCCGCCGTGGCGATGGCCAGTTCATTCATGGTCAGCTATTCGCGGGCCCGCGCCGAATCGCTAATCCCCACGTGCAAGGTCGGCTTCATGGAGCGCCCCGAGCGACTGGTTTTGCTGATTTTAGGTGGCGTCTTCCAACGGATGGCGCCAGTCCTTTGGGTCATCGCGTCGATCTCCACCCTGACGGTGATTCATCGTGTGGTTTACACGTGGCAGGAATTGCGCGCGGGCCGCACGCTTCCCGAAGCCGGGACTTCCTCGCTGTCCTAATTCTCCCTCGCGCCTTCCATTTCAGATCGGGCGCGCATAAATTCCTCCACCGGCGCAGAAACAATTTCCTGCACGCGGTCACGCAAAGCATCCACTTCATCCCGGCCGATCTGCGTCGTATCAATCGTATCGTGCAGGATCACGGTGATCTTGCCGGGATAAAGCATCCAATTGCCCGTCTGGAAGAATTCAAAAGATCCGATGATGCTCATCGGCACGAGCGGCGTCCCAAATTTCTGCGCGATGTTGAATATCCCCTTCTTGAACGGGCCAATGTGACCATCGCGCGTGCGCGATCCTTCGGCAAATGCAATCAGACTGACGCCGGAATCCAGCGCGACTTTCGCCCGCCGCGTCATTTCCTCGAGCCCCGCGCGGCTCGGCGCGTCCGGAACAGGAATATTTCCGAATTTCCCCATCATCCAGCCGTACACCGGGATCTTGAAATGGGATTCCAGCTCGAATCCGCGCACGAATTGCGGGATGGCCGAATAAATTACGAAGGGATCGAAGATGTTGACGTGATTGCAAATCAAAATGCTGGTCTGGCGCGGATCGAATCCCGGCGAGCGCTTGACTTCGAATCTCACCCCGGCAATCCGCAAAATGTTGCGAAAGAAAACGCGCTGCGGCCAATCGTTCTTGCGCGGATCGATGAACACCGCAAGCAGGACGAGCAAACTGCAAACAATGAAGAAATGCAGGCCGCTTAACGCCCAGAGAACGATCGAACGCGCTGTGAGCCACGCCTTTCTCATGCGTAAACGTCCAGCGCGCCGGCGAGCACTTCGATGCTGCGGAGCTGCAGATCCAGGCTTTCTCCATCCACCATCACGGTGACCGGCCGGTCGAGATCGAAATCGACGCGTCGCACCGCCGCGCGCGACGCAAGCGGATGCTCGATATGCGTGCCATCAAAAAGCGTCGGCAAATTTCGCAGCAGGCCGAGGCGCCCTATAGGTCCCCAGCGCACATATTCGAGCAGGCCATCATCAGTCGCCGCGTTCGGCGCGATCATCATCTTGCCGCCCGTGAAGCGGCTGTTGTTGAACGCGAGAAAAAGGCAGCGGCGGCGGTCGTGCTCTTCATTCGCGCCGACGCGATGCGGAAACGGCCGCCGGTCGAGCCGTGCGAGACAGATGAGCACGCCCAGAATGTAGCCCGCCTCGCCGAAGGTTTTGAACCGGCGATTCGTTATCGCCGCGACATCGGCTGCAAATCCCAGCGTAAGAAGATTGATGTAAAAAAGTTCGCCGCCGTTATATGCCAGCCGCATGACGTCGCAACGGCGCTTGCGTCCAGCAACGATGGCCTCTGCCGCGCCTGCCGCGCCATTCTGCATAAAATCTTTCAGAAAGGAATTGCCGGTGCCCAGCGGCAAGAATCCAAGCGCGGGACGCTCGCCGCCCAGGGATTCGGGAAAAAGTCCGTTGACCACTTCGTAGGATGTGCCATCGCCGCCTACGGTGATGAATTTCCGCCAGCCTTCACGATAAGCGTCGCGCGCGATGCGCGTAGCCTCGCCCGCGCCGTGCGTCTCGCGAATCTCCAAAGCGACGCCTTTCGCGCGCAATTCCGCAAGCGCCTTCGCCGCAAGCTTTCCGGAGCGTCCGCCGCCCGCGGCCGGATTGACGATGGCGAGGAAGCGGTCGTTCATAGCGGCAGAATGGCGCTGCGATCGAGCGCTGCGCGAATTTGGTCGGCCAGTTCGCCGCGCTTGATCTTCATCGATGCGGTGCGCGGGAAATCTTGGGTCCACGGCACAATGCCGCTGATGCGCTTGTAATTCAGCAGCCGGCGATTGCGCTCCGCGATCTCCGCGCGCAACGGCTCATCAATCGCGCGGCCCTCTTCTGGATGAATCGCGATGACGAGCTGCTCGCCCACCATCGTCCGCTGCGGCCAAAGATAATTCGCGGCGAAGACGCTATATTCCTTCACCGGCAAGCCTTCGAACACGTTTTCAATGTCCTCGGGATAGATATTCTTGCCCTCTTCGGTGACGATCATGTTTTTCTTGCGCCCGAAGAGCTGCAGGTGACCCATCGCGTCGAGCCGTCCGAGATCGCCGGTCAGCAGCCATCCATCCACCAGGACTTCCGCCGTCATTTCCGGATCGTCGAGGTAGTGCGACATCACATTTTTTCCGCGCACCGCGACTTCGCCGATGCCGTCCGCGTCGGGCTGCAAGATTTTCAGTTCCACGCCGGGCAGCGGCTTGCCCACTGTGTCGGCGCGGAAGGGCTTGAAATCATTTAGCGTATTGACCGTGCCCGCTTCAGTGCAGCCGTAACCGTTTCCGACGAGAATGCCGAGATCATAGAAGAATTGCAGCGTCGCAGGTTCCGTGAATGCGCCACCGACGAATAGCGCCCGCAATTCGCCGCCGAAAGCTTTGTGAACGTCGCCCAGAAGCGCCCGGCTCAATCGCGTATTCGGCCGGCGGCGCGTCAACACGCGATTTACGCCGATCAAGGCGTTCAAAACACGCCGCTTGCCGCGGGGCAGGGAATCGAAGCGCTGGCGCATCCCGCGCTCGAGATTCTTCAGCACCATCGGAACTAGCGTCATGTAAGTGATTTTATAGCGCGTGAATGCTTCGCGGATGTATTCGGGCCGCAGCGTGCGCAGATGCACCACCGCCGCGCCGCAAGTGAATGGCCCGATGAATCCGACCATGAAATCAATCGCGTGATTCGTCGGCAAGATGCTGAGATAGCGCACGCCTGGCCAGAAAGGATAGAGCGCCGTGAGCGACATGCATTGCTCGAGATAATTCTCGTGCGACAAGACGCAACCCTTCGGGCGGCCACCTGTGCCCGAGGAATATACGATGCATGCCGGATCGCTGCGCTGCCGCAGTTCGAATCGCGGCTCGCCGATGTCCTTCGCCTCCTCCCATCGGCGCGCGCCGAACAGCTCAGCGTTCGGCGGGGCTTCTGTAACGAGAATTATCTTCGCGCACAGCTTCGAAAAGTCCGGGGATTGTGCGATAGCGCGCCAGAGATGATATTCGACGATGAGCACTTCGGCGTGAGAATGGGCCAGAAGCTGCAGCTGCTCGCCGGGCGTCAGCTTGTAATCGAGCGGCACGAGCACGCCGCCGCAATAGAAGATCGCGTATGCCGAGATCAGCCACTTCAACTGATTCGTCATGATGATGGCGGCGCGACCGTTTGGCGCAAAACCCGCATCCTGCAGCCATCGAGCCAGAGGAAGCGCCGCGTCTTTGAATTGCCGGTAAGTCAGCCGACAATTCTCGCGCTCGCGATCGGCTTCAATCAGGCAGATTTCATCCGGCCAGCGCTCCAGCGCATCTCGAAGCGCTTCACCGAGACAGGAATAACGGCTGAGGTCCAGCATCAGAGGCGGGCTTGAATTCGCTCGGCCAGCGTGCGGAAATCCGTGACGCCCTGCAATTCGTAATCCGGCAGCTCGATGTGAAAATGATTCTCGACGCGCGTCAATAGATCGAGCGCCTGAAGGCTGTTGATGCCCAGCGTCTTGAAGAAATCATCATCGGGCTTAAGCTGCGCCCGCGGCACAGAAAAATGCTGCGCCGCGAGAACCAGAATTTGTTCCGTTGTGTCTTGTAGATTTGCCATCGCTATTTGAATTTCAGCTATCTGCCTAGGGCAAGTAAGGCAGCGCATCTTCTGATTCGACGAACTTGCGCAGCCCCGCTTCCACCGCCGGATGCATGAACATATCGCAGAAAATCTCAATCTCCTGCCGCAATTCTTCTTCCGGAATCGGCTTGATGAAGCGCTTCGCGGCGATAGCCGTCGCTCGGTCGAACTTCGCAAGCTGCGCGGCCGTAGCCCGCGCCACGCGCAGCGCCGCGCCCTCGGCGACAACCTGGCTCACCAAACCCACGCTGTGCGCCTTCGTGGCATTGAAACTCCGCCCAGTCAGCAGCAAATCGCGAACCACAGCATTGCCCACATCCCGCTTCAAGCGCGGAATCCCGCCAAACCCCGGAATCAAGCCGAGCCGCAATTCCGGAAAACAAAATCGCGCCATCTTGTCGGCGATAATGAGGTCACATGTGAGCGCCAGCTCGAAACCCCCGCCAAAAGCCACGCCGTGAACGGCCGCAATCGTCGTCAGCGGTGCGGCATCAATGCGATTGAACACGCGGTGAATTCGGTGAAGAAAATCGCGAAGCTCTGCGAGCCGCGCGTCCCGGGCTACTTCTTGCGAGCGGCGAAACAGTTCGCGCAAGTCGGCCCCCGCGCAAAATCCAGATTTCAGCTCGCTGTGAATGATCAGCGCATGCGCCGAGCCGAAAACCGTCTCGAGTTCAGCAATGAACCGCTCGAATTCCACCAGCGATTCGGAGCCAATTTCATTGCAAGGCGGCCGGTGCAGTCTCAGCTCGACGCAGCCATCGCGCAGGCCCCACGACATCGTATTGGCGCGAAAATCCTTCATGCCGTCTTCTTCCGGTAAAGTTCCTCGATCGCTTCGCGAAGCCGCTCGGTAATGACGTCCCGCTTCAGTTTACCATTGGCCGTGAGCAATCCGTTCTCGATCGAAAATGGCACGGTCGAAACGCAAAACGCGCAGATCTGCCGGTAATGCGGCAGCGATTGATTCACGCGATCGACCGCCTCTTGCGCCTGCGCGGCATACAAACCGTTTGCGGGGCCGGCGCCCGATGCGAAAATCGCCGCGAGATAGCTGCGATTATTGCCGACCAGCACGACGTGCTCGGCGGCGGGCACAAGCTTCTTCAGTTCTTCCTCGATCGGTTCGGGCGCGATGTTGTGGCCGGAATTCAGGATGATTAGGTTCTTTACGCGGCCAATGATCCGCCAGTTGCCCTCGGCGTTCACTTCACCCTGATCGCCGGTGTGAAACCATCCGCCTTCGAGCGCCTTCGCAGTCGCTTCGGGCCGCTTCCAATAGCCGGGGAAAATATTCGGCCCGCGCACTAGGATTTCGCTGTTCTCGCCAACGCGCATCTCAATCCCTGGAATCGCCGGGCCAACGAATCCGGGCGTAAAATTCTGCGGATCGTCGAGCGTGCAGATGCCGGTTGTTTCCGTCAAGCCGTAAGCCTGCAAGACGGGAAGGCCGAGCATCATAAAGAAGCGCTGCGTTTCGATAGCGAGCGGTGCTGAGCCGCATATCAACGCCTTGAGATTCGGCCCAATCGCACGCCGAATCGTGCGGAACAAAATCGCGTTGCCGAGCGCAAGCCACGATCCATCCCCGAGTTTCGGTGCGCCGCTCTGCTTGCGCGCGAACGCTGCCTTCGCGCGATTGAAAAGGCCGGAGATCAGGGCGTCGCGCTCGGCCATTTGCCCCTCGATTCGCGCGCGGATCCTCTCGAGAAGCGTCGGCACGTTTAAGAAATAATCCGGCTGAGCGACTTTTATTTCGTCGGCGAGCCGGTTCAAATCAGTAGATAACGAGAAGACGGAATTCCGCGAAAGCGCGCTCAACAACGTCAGCCAGGACGCAGCGAAATTGAGCGGCAAATAGTGAAAGATTTGCTCGCGACGGGCTAATTTCGGATGCATTTCCATCAACTGGTCGAGCCGCGCCGTCGTGCAGTTCATCATGTGATCCAGATTGCCGGCGTTCAGCATCACGCCTTTCGGCTCCCCGGATGTGCCTGACGTGTAGATGATCGTGACTGGGTCAAGTTGATTGATTAACTTAGCGCGGCTTTTATCCGCGTTGCACGCGCTGGCAGAGCTTGCGGCGAGATTTTCCGCGGACGCGAATATATCGTCGAAGAGTGAAGTCGGCGGAGCGACGGTCCAAGCCGCAGCGATCGAGTCGCGCAGCTCCGGCGTCGCGCAGAGCAATCGCGCGGGCGAGCAATCTTTCATCATCGTGACGAGTTCGTTCGCCGCCTGACGCGCATAGAGCGACACGACGATCACGCCTTCGGCCATCAGCGCGAGATCCGCGGCCACCCAGCGAATGCTGTTCGGGCCAAGCAGTGCGCAGCGATCGCCTTTCTTCAACCCGACGCCGGCGATGAAGCATCGGGCTCGCTCTACGAGCGCAAGGAGTTCGTTCCCCGAAAGTCTCTCGACACGCTCTGGATGTATTTCCTGAAGCACGAGCTCATCGCCGGCCGTTTGTAATCGCTCGAAAATGTTTTCGAGGAAATGCATTTAGCAGTGAGCTTCGGCTAGATGCTCGAGATTGGGGCTGAGCGGCGGCAGATATTCTTCCCAACTGCGCCGGCCGCCGCGAATCGGGAATTCGGGATACTGGCGCGCCAGATGCGCTTCGAGATAGGTGCCCATGCGCGCCATCAATTGCAGATTCTTAATTACGGTTTGCGAGATTGCGTCGCGGATCAAATCGGCCTCTCGATCGAGCGCGTGCATTACTTCAACGAGCTTGTCTTCGAGGTCGGCATCGTCCACGCGGACAGTGAGGTGATCGTGGCCGCGCTCGTGCATCAGATTGCTAATGCGCTCATCCATGGAGACGCCCGCGGAAACGATCCCAGCGGGCATCGAAGTGACAATCGCGTGATAGCGCGACGAAACCAGGCGATCGCAGCAGCGCAGGATGCTCACAAGCTCGTACATGTCGAACTTCCCGGAACCGAAAATTGGCGCACCGCCGATTTTCGGCGCGAGCCGTTCACACGCACGGCGATCGAGCGCCTCCATGCCAACCAGAATTGTGAACATTGGACGGTCTTTTCGATAGCGCACCACGGCTTGCCCCAGCGCAGTTAGATATTTCTCAAACGCCGCGTCTACTTCCGCGCCCGAGCGATGGAAGTAAATCGTTCGGTAGTAGCTCTCCTTGTAAGCGCCCGCCGTTAGATGCGCGACCCGTTTGGCCATCGACGCCGTCACCGGCCACCAGAATGGATGAATCGGGCAGACGGCCAGAATCGGCGACGCACCGTCCCAGCCGGCTTCCCGCAGCATCTTGCGGCCGTATTCGGGAGGATGGGGTTCGAAAGTCCACGCGGTGTCCGTGCCAAGTTCTGTCGAAACTCCGAGTTTCCCGAGCACCTCTTGCGATTCGGGATTACGCGTGATGATGAAAGAGTCGCGGCAATAGCGCCGGCACATGTTCTGGACGAAGGGATCCATCTCGCCCGCTTCGGCGCCGTAGCCGACGCTCAGCTTGTTCTGCGCCGCGGCGATGCCCAGCGAGCCGATAATCATGATGGTGAGCGCGTTGGCGAACTTGCTTTTGAACATCGAGCCTTCGCAGGCGATCACGCCGTCGTTGCGCGGCACCTCGCGCGCGAGAAACGGCGGATAGACGTCGGGGAGATGCACCTGGCGCGCGTCGCCGAAATAGCCGCGCGTTAGATCGAAGTTCTGCGTCATCACGGAGAGCGAAAGATTCTCCGGGCCGAGAATTTGCCGGACCTGCCTGAGAATTTCCTCAACACGAACGTCAGAACCTGTGTTGCGCGTGCCGTTGTAGCCCGCGAAGAGCAGCTTGAGTTTTTCGCCGGGACGCCATGCTTCGCCGGAACCTAGCATCCAGGCAAACTTCTTGGCCTCGATGATGCTGCTAACCCACGCGGCTAGAGCTACGTCACTCATGCGCGCGAATTCCTGGCTGATCCGATAGCTGCAGGCGCGGCGGCCGCCGAAGATGCGGCGGCTCCGGGCCAATCCTGATAGCGATATTGGAAATTATTGTCGCGGCTGAAGCGCAGTAGGCCAAAGCAATATTTCGAAAATGCCTCCGGCTTGCGGCCCAACTCGGCGACGATGCGCGAATTATCGAACACCGTATTCCAGACGAGGTAGGGCAAGAAAACTTTGAGCAGCGTGGCGATATCGCCGACTTTTCCGGATCGGCGAGCGAGCGAATTCACCATGCGCGTCGAGGGACCTTCCAGGCCCGGCACAAAGACCGGGCCGCGCTTGCCTTGCGCCTGTGCGAGCGCGTCGGTGAGTTGCTGAAACGTCTCGGAGCCGGTGCCCGACGCGAGATGATAAATCTCATGCTCGGGGCGATCCTTCATGTGCAGCGTTGCGATTCCATCCGCGACGTAATCTACGGGCACGATGTCTATCTGGTCCGTCGGCCGAAAAGGAAGCATCGGCAGCCCCGCCAAGAAGACGAACGCGCGCACCATGTCGAATTGCGTGGTTTCGGGGCGCCGGCTATCGCCCAGCACAATGCTCGGGCGCAAGAATAATTTCGAGACGTTCGGAAGAAGTTCGCAGCCCATGTGCTCGCAGAATTTCTTTGTGCGCGCGTAGGGATCGTAATCCGAGCGATCCCAATCGATCGCGGTGTCTTCCTGCACTACTTCATTGCTGCGCATGCCTGCAACGGCGACGGTGCTCACATGGCTGAATCGCCGCAAGCCGTGATCCGCCTCGGCGCGCGACGCCACCTGAATCACCTGCAGCGTGCCGCGCAGATTGACATTCAGGCAGGCCTTCTCGGATTTGCGATTGAGCGAAGCGGCGCAGTGAATGACGGAATCCGTCGAGCGAACCAATTCGCGATATTTGTCATCGCTCAGTCCAAATCGCGAACCCGTCAAATCGCCACGGAAGAAGTTGACGCGCGAATCGAGATAATCGCTGAATCGCGGAAAATCGAGATGAATTTGCACGGCGCGCCAAAGCCGCTGCCGCGCTTCATTCTCATCGCGCGCGCGCACGAGGAGATTGAATTTGTCGCTCGAGCGTTCCAGCAAATTCGCCAGAACGTGAGCGCCGATGTATCCCGTCGAGCCAGTCAGGAAAATGGCCACAGTGGTTGGGTGTTCAGGACGCGGCCGGGGCGGCCCGCCGCGCGTCGTCCGCGTTCGAATCGGGCGCGAGAGGCACGGAACGCCGTGGCGGCGCCTCCGGAGCGTGTCCTTCGATGAGAGGATAGCACCACTTGCGCAGCGCCGGAATGTGCACGTTGATCCAGTAATCCCACCAGTCGAGCGTGCGGACATCGTAGCTGAAATCGGGGCGCTCTTCGGGTGGAAGGGAAGCCGAAAGCCGCTCGATGTTGGCGGCTTCGAAGATATGGTCGTTGTGCAGGATGAAGGGCTCGAAAAGCGCGATGAGCTTCATGACTTTGTCGAGTTCGCGCTCGCGCCGCGCGAGTGTCGGCATCTGGAAGCCGAAGGGCTCGACGCTGCGCTGGATGGCTTGCACGATGGCCTTCTGCGCGGGAGCCGAAAGCGTTTCGTAGCGCGCTTTCGAGACGGGGATGGCGTCGAATTTCAGCTTCATGCGTTGGCCGAATCCATTCTGCGCGCGATAGTGGCGGCGATGGCCGAGACCCGTCAGCTCGATCGAGCGGCGCATGTTGCATGGATTGGTCACCGACGATGCAATTTGATAGACCGGCGCGTTGCAACCCGCCATCAGCGCCGCGGAAATCAAAGTCATCCCCCGGCAAATTAAATCCACCGGCACGATGTCGAGGCATTTGCGTTCGTTGGTCGGCAATTGGCGGAAATACGTGCCGAGCAGGTACGAAAGCGAGGCCGAGGTATTGATGCCCTCGTTCCAGCCGAGGAACGGCTGCCCGATTGAGGATTCGACGATCGCCGGGCGCACGATGGCCACGGGAGTTTGCGGCGATTGCTTGGTGAAATTTACGATCAGCGATTCGGCGAGGCTCTTTGTGAGCGTGTAAGTATTCGGCCAGCCCAGCTCGTTCGCGCGACGCGTTCCTGCTTCCGTGAGCGTTTGCCGAATCCAGCGCAGGCGGTTCTTGCGGATTTGATTCTCGAGTGCGACACCGCGCAAATCCTTCGCCGCATGTTCTTTGGCCAGCGCCTGTTGGCGCAGCTCGGCGGCTACTTCGGGGCTTTCCGAGCGCACTTCTGTTACGCGGATGAAATTCTCGAGCGCGCGCCATTCCTTCTCGGCGTCGAACCCGGCAATTCCGGCAGGGTTGTAGTTCGGGGTTGCGGTTTCGTGGATGCGCCCGTCGCGCTGGCCCGCGACGTAGCACGTCGAAAGATGAAGGAGCGCGGCATGGCGGCACTCGCGGAGGAATTCGAGCACGTGAGCGACGGCGTTCACGTTCGAAGAGAGCGCGTCGCGCAGGTCGGGATTGAAATCGGTCAGCCCGGAGCTATTGACGATGAGATCGAGCGACGCGGCGAGTTCCGCGCGCGCCTCGGGTGCCATTCCAAGGTCCGGCTTGGTGACATCGCCATCAACGATCTCCACGCGCTCGCGGAGAAAGGTAGCAAAGCGAGCTCCGTGACGCTTGGCGAGAGGACCGTAGACCGGCGACGTCTCGACCATCTTCTGGAAACGCTCGAGCGAGGTCGTCGAGCGGTTTCGCCGCACCAGGACTGAAATCTTGCCGATATCCGGCAGATCGGTGAGCAGATTCGCTAGCCAGACTTTGCCAATAAAGCCCGTGCCACCGATGAGCAGAATTTTCTTCCCCGCGAGCGAAGCGCGCACGGACAGTTGCTCGCCTGCGCTGCACTGCGGGAATTCGACTATCGGGATCGTCATGCGCGGCGTGGTCCGCGCGGCCGGGCGGATCGCGTCATTCAGAATGGATGGATTCCTGGTGAAGCCCAGATCGCGCGCTAGCTCTTCGCGGGAGATGCGGCCGTCGGGTCGATGCCCGGCCAACTTCGCCAACGCGCCGCGCGGGCGGATCACCGGCTCGAGCAGCCGGCCTGTGGCTATGCCATCCCGGAATTCGAGCCTATTGGCGATGAGGCTCTCGATCCCCAGATGCTTTGCTAGCGGCCCCATGATGTGGTCGAGGCCCTGGCTGACCAGCACGATGCGCTCGCCCGCGGCGATGGCTTCCCGCAGCTTGGCGACGCCCGCCGGCTTCAGGTGCGGCTTGAAGACGTATTCAAAGTACTCCTCGCCCAACAGGTCGAGCCGGTCCTTGCTTACCCCGCGCAGGACCGTATGCAGCAGCCGCGTAGCCACCACCCGGTGGGTCACGTAGAGGAATGGCCGGGCCGCCGCCAGGACCCCCATACCGCCGCGGCGCGCCCAGCGCTCCAGGAAGCTCTGGGCATTCCAGGCAAAGAAGCCCACGGGACGCACGGCGGTGAGGTTTAGCAGGCTGCCCTCGACGCGCCAAAAAGTGACAGGCCGCCCGGGCACACCCGTGGCTCCGGCGCCGTTCGCGCGATTGTGATTAGGGGTCACAGCTCGTGGTGGTTCCATTTATAAACGGGGCCTCCTGCCGACGGTCCCGTATGCCTATGGATTCGCTGAAATTAGCATTGTAGCAGGAGCGAAGCAAGCGCGGCTACGCCGTAAGCCGAGTGAACGAAATAAAGTGCCTTTCAATGCGGATAGTAGAACTTGAAGAGCGAGCCGGCCGGGCCGCTGACCGGACGCGTATTGTACTCGAGCAAGTAGCGCAGATGCTCCGCATCCATCGGGTAGCCGATTCCAGCGGGATATGGATAGGGCACCAGCGTGTGGAAGGGCAGCGGGGCTACCGTGTCGCCGTGCGCCGCGTAGAAATCCATATCCTTGGCGAAGCCGTCGGCGTAGAAGAAATAATCGCGCGTCCAGCCGGTTTGCGGCGGCGCGAGATGCGAGGCATCGAAATCCACCGAGACTTCATCGCCCGAGCCGAAGACGACATACTTGTTGTCGGTTTTCTCCACGAGCGGCGTGACGTCTCCATAGCGCGTGTAATTTCCGACTTGCCGCGTGTACGGCCCCGTGCGGCTCACATTTTCGTAGACGTAGCGAATATCGTTTTTCGGCGTGCCTTCGATCACTTCCGGATAACCGCGGAAATCGAGCTGCGCCTCGGCCAGCGGAACTTCGCTGAGCCGGTAGGCGATATCCGCCGGCGAATTATCCACGCGGATCCGATCCCAATAAATTTTGAGATTCGTGCTGATGCGAATTCGCCGCGTGCCCGCCGGCAGCTTGCCGGTGAGATCGGCGGTCATCGTGCGCGCGAGTCCGGCAGGAAAGCCCATATCATCGATCACGCGCACCCATTTTCCGGAAGCATCCTGCACTTCCACATACGGCGCGATCGGCTGCATCCCCGCTTGCCAAGCCGCGTACATCGAATTCGCCGTGAAGTAATCAGTGAATCCGTCCATGAGCAGACGCAGCGGCCTCGCAGCATCCCAATCGCCGAGATCAAGCGTGAGCGTGTGCATCTGCGCGAATCCTTGATACGGCGCTTCGGGAAAATCCATCACGTATTTACGATCGCGCTCGCTAAGAAGCGGCAACACATCTTCGCCGCGATCTCCCCAAGCGCCCGCCGGCAGATGCGCGCCGCGGCTGGCAATCACTTTGAATTCCGGAAAAGGCGGATTGCTGGCGAAATATTCGTTGGGATAAACCTCGACATCGGCCGGATGGTCCACGGCCAGCAACCGCACGCGATCGAGATAATCAAGCTCCTCCATCGGCTCGATCATGCGGAAGCTGATGCGCCCATCGCGCAACGCCACCTGCGAGCCATTCACTTTAAGATATTCATCAGGATCAGGAACATCGCGCTGGCCCGGCGCGATCCAGTGCCCGACGATGCCCGGCCCAATCATGTCGGCAAGAAATTCATAGCGCGTGCCATTCCACACAAAAACAATCGGACAAGAACTCCCGCGCCGATCGATCTCGGCAATCTCTTTGCGCGCATTCGCCGCAATTTTCACTTCATCCTGCAGCACGCCGGTAGGCCAAAGCATCCGCACCACATCCGCTTCCGTTTCCGCGCCCAGCCCAACGTGAAGATCAAGCGGCCCCTGGCTCAAATATCCCGAAGCCCCACTAATTTCAAATTTCTGCCGCATCGCCCCAGCGAAAACTTCAACTTTCGTCCCTATCGCAGACTTATTGTCGTTCGTTCCCTTCAAGGCCAATTCCAGCCAATGATTCTTGTTCCCGCCCACGTTGCGCAGCAGCACAGGCGGTGCGCCGAGTTGCGTAATGAGCAGCCCCATCGCGCCATCGCCGTCAAAATCAAATGGAATAACCGCGCGCGGATTTTTTAGCGCAATCTGATCGAGGCCAACATCCTTGCTCACGTCGCGAAATCCCGCCGGACCCTCATTGCGCAGCAGCGCGATCTTTCCGCCGGATGCATCCGCACCAACGGCCACAAGATCAACCCAGCCGTCATTGTCGTAATCGATTGCCGCGACGCCCCAGCCGCGCTTCCAACCCAGCTCCGGCAGCTTCACGCGCACGAAACCTTTTCCGCCGTCATTGCGCCAGAGTGAAATTCCCGGTATGCCTTCGTGCGTCAGCGCCACATCCATCCAGCCGTCTTTATCGAAATCAAATACCGCGATGCCCCGCGATCCTTCCGGTACATCGCTCGGCCACAACTCGCGTTTTTCAAAGGGCCCTTCGCGCCGATTGAAAAACGCCGCCGGCGGCCCGCCCGGATTCCCCGTCACAATGAAATCGATCGCGCGATCGTTGTTGATGTCCGAAGCGATCGCTCCCACGGCTTGAGGCCCGGCTCCAAGCCCCGTCTCTGCCGTGACGTCCGTAAACGTGCCGTTCCCATTGTTCCGCCAGAGCAGGTTCGAAACTTCGCCGGAACTCCGGAAATCTGCCGCCCACTTTTGTTGCGTCACGTAAAGATCGAGATCGCCATCATGATCGTAGTCCACGAAAGTCATCCCCATCGCCATGCCAGGAGCCTTAATTCCCGCCGCCGCTGTCACGTCGCGAAATGTGCCGTCGCCCTGATTGCGGAAAAGAGCGACGCGCCCGATGAAACCGACCGCAAGATCGGGCCATCCATCATTATCGAAATCTCCCACTGCGCAGCCGATGCCAGACTCGTGAAAATTAATTCCAGACGCCCGCGTGACGTCCACAAATTTCCCGCCGCCGGCATTTCGATACAGCATTGCGCGGCCGTCGCCCATCGCATTGACGAGAAAAATATCCGGCCGTCCATCGCCATCAAAATCGAAAACGCACGCTCCGCGCTCAAGGGGAATTAACGGGCCGCCAGCCATAATGCCCTTCACGGCGGCACAGTAAGCGGCAGGCCCGAGTTCGCCGTCACATCCACAAAGTGCACCAGAATCGCCGGCTGCACCGGCGCGAGCGCCGCCGAAATCTGCTCGGCGAGCGAATATTTCCCCTGCTCGCCATAAACAAGGCTCATCGGCGCGCCCAATTTCGACGCGTTCAGATGCTGAAAGCGCTCGAGGTGCACCTTCGCATTCGCAGAGTCGCCGCTGCGCTGATACGCCTGCGCCAATCCAAATTCCGCCGAGACGTGATAGGGATTGATCTTCAGCGCCGCGTTGAATTCCTCGATGGCCTTCGCATGCTCATGCAATTCCGAATGAATTGTCGCCAGAAAATAATGTGTGTCAGCGTCGCCCGGATCAATCGCCATCGCCCGCGAAAACGCAGCCGCCGCCGCTTCCGAATTTCCCGCGGATTTTTCGAGCAGGCCGAGGTTGTACCAGCCGTGCGCATCCTCCGGATGCGATTGCGTAATCTCCGTCAAAATCTTTCGCGCCTCATCGGCCCGTTGCATATTCAGCAGAGCAATCGCAGCATTCAATTGCGGGACATAATTCGCGGAATCGGCGATGACAGCTTGTTGAAATTCCTTCAGCGCGTCCTCAGGACGCTGCTGATCCATGTAAGCCACGCCGAGATTATTGGCCCGCAGAACCGCATCCGCCTTCGCTGCAGCCTTCGCGTTCTCTTTTGATTGCTGGGACTCCCGCGAAACAGAAGGGGCGCAACAAATAAGCAAGCAACAACAGCGCCAA
Source organism: uncultured Acidobacteriota bacterium (assembly GCA_963841235.1). Taxonomy (GTDB): domain Bacteria; phylum Acidobacteriota; class Terriglobia; order Acidiferrales; family UBA7541; genus Palsa-147. The sequence goes on from CAWJBU010000018.1 coordinate 133,195, forward strand.
ATACGACGGTCGTGAAGCGCGTTCGATTCATTCAGCCTCTGTAAAGCTATTTTCGCGTCAACGCCTGCGCGCCGGCCAACCCTGAGCCTTCCTTAAGCGTGATGATCTGATCGGCGCGAACATTTTTCAAATTATCCGTCTGCCCGCTCGGCCAGCGCACCTCGATCGCATCCGCCTGCGCCGCTCCGCCGAGGCCAAAGGTTAGCACAAGCTCGCTCGCCGATTCATAGCTCCCGCCGCTGCGCAGCATTTGATCCTGCGTCCCGCCGCCGGCCGTCACGCGCAGGACGGCGCCTATGCTCGCGATTCGATTTCGTACCCACGAGTTTTACCCGCAGCCGGTGATTTGCGTTCCCCCAATTGCGGAACAGACCGCCGGCCCGCCGTTCGCCGTGACCGCGAATCGACGCCCCATCATTATCAATATCGCCGTAAGCCGCCCCGCGCGCCACTCGCCGCGTCGCAAATGCCGCGCCCGCCGATGCCGTAGTCTGGTCGAATTTTCCATCGCCTAGATTCCGAACGAATGCGGCAGGACTCGGCATAGCGCACGCGATTCTGAATTTTTTCGATGCCA
>CAWJBU010000019.1:0-42673 GCA_963841235.1 uncultured Acidobacteriota bacterium
AAAAACGAAAGAGAGCGAGCGGCTCCGCATCCTTGGACGAGTGCACCGCGGCCGGACGGGAATTTTTTGCGCCGAAACGGCTTGAACTCAAATTACTTGGAGTTGCGTGCCGGCAGGGACGCCGGCGCTACTTAAGAGACCGCTCAAGCGCGGAGCGCAATTTGCCTGCGTCGGCATCAACGCTCATCCGCTGCCTCGCCAAATCTTCCGCGTTGCGCCGAAGCAAAGTACTCTCCGGATCCTTCAACTGATTGCCGGTAAGAATCGCGACGACATCTGCGCCAGCTTCGATTTTTCCGGTGCTCCGCAATTTGCGAATGCCTGCAAAAGTCGTCGCCGAAGCAGGCTCGCAGCCGATGCCATCGTGCGCCAGCGCGGCCTTGGCCTCAAGATTTCATCCGCTCAACGACTCGCAAAGCCCATTGGTCGCGCGAATCCCCTCAGCGCTTTTTTCCAATTGACGGGATTGCCGATGCGGATCGCGGTGGCCTCCGTGTGCGGCTCGGCGACCGGCGTCAATCTGTGGCGCCGCCGCTAACATGCGACAGAAAGGATTCGCGCCCTCGGCTTGCGTCACCACGAGCCGCGGCAGCTTCTCGATGAATCCCAAACGCCTCAATTCGCACAATCCTTTTCCCATCGCCGAAACGTTCCCCAAATTCCCGCCCGGAACCACGAGTAATCCGGCACGCGCCAGCCGCGTCGCTCCAGAATCCCGAAGATGATGGTCTTCTGGCCCTGGAGACGAAACGGATTGAGCGAGTTCACCAGATAAAGATTCATTTCGCGGGTCAATGACTGCAGAAGATGAAACGCCTGATCGAAATTTCCGGCGAGCTCGATCACCGTCGCGCCGAATTCCAGAGCCTGCGCCAATTCGCCGCGGTGATTTCCCGGCGGGCACGAAGACCAAAGACCTCATTCCCGCGCGAATCGCATAGGCGCTCATCGACGCCGAGGTATTCCAGTCGAAGCGCAGGCCACCACGCCGCAGCCCAGGATCGCGGCTTGCGAGACGCAGGCGGTCATGCCCAGATCTTCGAACGAGCCGTGGGATTTGCGCTCTGATGTTTCACCGTCAATCGCACTCCGCCGGCCCAATCGCCTGCGCGCGCAGCTTCGACGAGAGGCGTATTTCCTTCGGCCAGCGTGACGACGCTCCGGCCCGCGGCGATGAAAGGCAGTAACTCGCGAAATCGCAGCTCCCGCTCTGGTCTTCGATCAGCGCGCTCGATTTGCGCTCCTGCCACAGGGCGAGCAGCGCCGCGCGATCCGGCGGCGGCATCTCATACTCGACATCGAGCAGGTTGCCGCAGGCTTCGCAGCGGTACTCTCGCGTCGAGCGAGTAGCGCCGCCGGCAAGTTGCCTCAATACATTGTAGAAAAGCGGTAGCCATAAGTCGGATCGCGCCGCCAAGTGCGCGAGAGTTCCAGGCGGCTCAGAAAAAGTATAAGCGTTGCGGCAAGGCAGGTAAACGCAGGAACGCGGAAGTTGTCCTGGCAGGGTCCCAGCTCCGGCAGGGACGCCCTACGAAACCCAAGGCAAGCCGGCGCTACCTCAGAATTTGTGCGCCGCGATTGTCGGCTTTGAGATGCGTCGCGCGAGCCTCGACTCCGTTGCGGCGAAATCTCGACCAGCGCCTCGCCAATCTCAGCGGCATTCGCCGTTGCAAGCGCCATCACCGAAGATCCCGCGCCGCTGATGAACACGCGGGCCAGACCTTCATGGCAAAACTCGAGGCAATCCGAGATGCCTGGAATCAGCGCGCTACGATAGGCTGATGAATACGATCGCGAAAAATTCGGGAGCCAGGCCGCTGCCCGAACAGAAGGCGGCGGTCAGAAGCGCGACGCGTTGCAAATTCTGCACCACATCGTGCCGTGAATATTGCGCGGGCAGAACGGCGCGCGCCTTTTCCGTCGGAAGCGGGCGATCCGGCGTGACGGCGATGAAATCGAGCGATTCCGAAACATCGCAGCGGTGAAAAAGAACTTCGCCCGGGCCGCCGCCCTCACCGCCGTTCGTTGCGGCCACGACGAAACCGCCGCATAGCGCTGCCGTAACGTTATCGGGATGATGTTCGAGAGCCGCGGCTTCGCGGAGCAAGAGCGCGCGCTCGGACTTGCCTCCTGCGAGTTCCGCGGCAATCAGCAATCCCGCGATAATCGCTGCGGCGCTCGAGCCGAGGCCTACGCCGATGGGAATGTCGTTTTCGATTTCGATTCGGGCGCCCGCGATGGGCGTCTTCGCCGAAGCGGCGTAGTTCCGGATCGCCTGCACGACTAGATTCTCTTCACTCGCAGGCACGCGATCCGCATTTACGCCGCGATAGCGAATCTCGAATCCCGGCGCGGATCGCGGCTCGGCTGAAACTCGCAGATAGAGATTCAGCGCGATTGCGGCGCAATCGAAAGCAGGCCCGAGATTGGCCGTGCTCGCTGGAACTTGGACGCGAACGGCCATTCCGTTCTAGGCAGTGGCTGTGGCGGCCACCGCAGTCCCCATGAATTTCTCAAATGCGGCGATCTTCGGCTCGATCGCGTCTTCAAGCTGAAAACGCCCGGCCAGCGCGTCGGTCGTTTTCAGGCCGTGCCCGTGATGCACAGCACCGTTTCCTCATCGGCGCCGATGCGGCCCTGCGCGATTAGCGATTGTGCGCACGCGACCGTTACTCCGCCCGCGGTCTCGGTGAAAATCCCCTCGGTCGCCGCAAGCAATTCAATCCCGGTCACGATGTCCGCATCCGAGCAATCTTCCGCCCAGCCGCCGCTCGATCGAATCACGCGCGTGGCATAAATTCCGTCCGCAGGATTGCCGATCGCCAAGGAGCGCGCGATGGTCTTCGGCTTTTGCGGATCAATCTCATCCTTCGCATTTTTCACCGCATCGGCAATTGGCGAGCAGCCCGTAGCTTGCGCTCCGAAGAATTTCACGTTCTTCGCCTCAACCAGCCCCAGCGCCACAAGTTCGCCGAACGCTTTGCTAATCTTTGTGATCAACGAGCCCCCGGCCATCGGCACGACCACATTATCCGGCAAGCGCCAGCCAAGCTGCTCGGCGATCTCGTAGCCCACCGTCTTCGAGCCTTCCGCGTAATACGGCCGCAGATTGATATTCACGAATCCCCAGCGATAGCGATCGGCAATCTGCGAGCATAGCCGATTCACCTGATCATAGTTGCCCGCAATCCGCGTTACGCGCGCTCCATAAACTTGCGTACCGACGACCTTTGCTGCTTCAAGATCAGCCGGGATGAAAATCCAAGCGTCGAATCCATGCCGCGCTGCTTGCGCTGCGACTGCATTCGCGAGATTCCCCGTCGAAGAGCAGCTCACCGTCTCAAATCCAAAATTCTTCGCCTGCGCCAGAGCCATCGCGACGACGCGATCCTTGAATGAAAGTGTCGGAAAACACACCGCATCGTTCTTCACCAAAAGCCGCCGGCTTCCAATACGTTGGCCAAGCCGTGGCGCAGTCACAAGCGGCGTCATGCCCACAGGCAGTCCCGAATCATAGCCCTCAGGTTTCGGCAGCAACTCCGCATACCGCCAAAGATTCGCCGGGCGCGCGGCAATCGCCTCGCGAGTGAATTTCCCGCGCACAGCATCAAGATCGTATTGCACCTCAAGAGGAGCCATGCAGTCTTCACAGATCGACGAGGGTTTATTGCCGTGGTCGCGATGGCATTCGCGACATCGCAACGAATAATGCACGCTCATGGCCTTATCTCCGAGGCTGCGCTGGGCCCTGCGCGCCCATAAATACAAAAAGCCTCATCCGGGTTTAGGGGAATGAGGCTCAATTCAAGTGCGACCGCAAAGCGGTCGACCATCCTCCGAATCTCCATGTCCCCCGCGAACCGGGCGGGAATTGGCACCGAGCGACCAGCGAAATTAACTGGTCCGGTTGTCGTGGCGTCGTAGGGCCCGTACCCCTCAGCCACTCTGCATGAAATTCGGTGCACGCCCTTTCGAGCGTGCTTTCGGAATGGTAGAACCGCATTCGCAGCCAGTCAAGGCCGGAATTGCGCTTCAGCATCGCGGGCCGCGCCTCGGAGCGCGTCCGCCAGATTGACGCTTTCAGGTTCTTTACTTAGTATGGACGGCACCAAGACTCAGCGTCCCCAGGGAAGACGAGCACAATCGCCATGAAGGAACGTCGCGGCGGAAAGAAAGCACCTCGCCCCAATCGAGCGAAAACCAGCCGCGCAATTTCGCAAGCTCCCGATGCGCCCCCCGCCCATCATCGCTCGCATATCATCGCGGATGTCTTTATCGGCCTGGTGATCACAGGCCTCTTATCGGTGGCCAACTGGGGCATCGAGAAGACTTCGCTCGGCGAGCAAATGCGCGAGTCCATGTACGACATTCTCGAGCTCCGGCTGATGTCGAAGTTCGATCCCAGCAAGCTCAGCGTCGCCGTGGTTGATATCTCCTCGATGCACACGACGCAGTCGTCGTCGCACGATTACGATTACACCGACCGGACCCAGCTAGCAGGACTCGTGCAGAAAATCGCGGCACAGAAGCCGCGGGCCATGGGAATTGACGTTGATTTCACGCCGTTCCCGGATCAGATGGACGCCGATGATGATTTTCTGAGCGCTTGCTTGAAATTGTGCCCCGATCCTGCGCAAGGAAAGCCGGGCGTGCCGATTTACGTGGCTGCCTTTCAATCTCTGCTATTCGGGCCCTCGCTTGCCCTGTATGAGCAGAAGTACGCGCCGCTTGCCGCGTATTCCGGCTTTCCCTTGGCGGGCGACAACGAATCGCCGAAGCGAATGGTGGACACCGTCGCAGTCCGCTATTTCGACGAAAACAAGCAAGCGCAAGATTGGCGGGTGAAGTCTCTCTCTGCGGCGACGACAAACGTTACGATCGAGTCTCCCCCGCGATGGGCCGCGTGGGCGCTGGATCGGGTGACCTCCGTTCCGAAGGAGGGATTCACAGCGACCGAATTCTACGTGGACTACGGCCCTATCGATGAATTGATCGCGCAAACGGTACCTTGGGATGATCCGCGAATCGCCGGCGATCCCAACCTTTTCGACGGAAAAATCGTATTCGTTGGCCGGGGACAATTGGCTGCGGCCGGCAGCGACAAGCACATCATCCCGGGCCATCGCGGAAAGCTGGTGGCCGGCGTTTACCTTCACGCGTGTGCAGCCTATACGCTGTTGCATCATCCGCTCGAGAAGTTGACGTTCAAGGGCCGCTCGGTGCTCGACTTCCTCCTGGCGATCCTCGTCCTGGTGCCTGTGGCTTTGCTGCGCTGGCGCTATCGCGCCGCGGAACCCCACGGCGGGATTGCGCATCATAGATTGAGTGGTTTACTGACGTTTCTAATCGTGGTTGTGGCCATCGGTGCGGGTGTGTATGCGGTGAATGTGCACCATCTGATGTGGGACGACTCGCTGTTCGTCGCGTTCGGATTGCTGATTCATCGCAACGTGGAACGCCATCTGGTGGCCATTACTTTGTTCGCGCGGCGGATGTTCACGCTGGGGTGGGGTTTGTTATTGTTCAAACAAGATGAGGATGCGTACCGCCCGCTTGATGAGGAAACCCGTGGACGCTGAAACGATCCAGCATCGGACCCGACAGCATTGGCCCGCGCTTTTGGCGCTGATCGGCGCGGCTGCAGTGTTGCTGTGCATTCCGCGGATCGCGAGCGCTCAGCAGACTGCGTTTGCCGGCATGGTCACCGAAATGAATTGCTCGGCGGAACTGATGGAACCGGGCGCGCATGCTGCGAAAGACCTGACTCTTGGCCGTAGCGGCAGGCGGCCACTGATTGATGGCGAACAACTGCGCTGCAAAGGCGCGGGAAGCATAACGGTGATGTTCGCTGAGGGACGTCAGACGATTACGAAGGACAAAGGCTGGGTAGAAGTTCATCAGGGCAAAATTCTGCAGAAGATGGCGGAATCTTTCGAGCCCGCGTCCACGCGCGGAGCGTCTCTGCGCGAGACTATCTTCATGTCGCCTCCCGAGGACGGCGCCGCCGAGATTCAAAATCTCGTGGTGCGGTGGAACCCTGCGAATATTAATGGAGACGTCACGCTCTCGCTCTCGGCTCAAGGCAGCGACCGGGAACTTTGGCGGCAAGCAGCGTATCCGGGAGCGAAAGGATCGCTCGACTCCGAAGACTTGCGTCGCGCGCTAGCTGCCTATCGCGACCGCGGCGCAGCCGCTCCTCTTCTTCTCCGCATGACGGACGCGACCGGGAACACGCACGAGGTATCGTTCTCGCTTCTGACTCCGCCCGCCGAAGAAGAATTGCAGCAAATGCTCGCCGAATGGAATTCCCGCGACACGCTGGTGCGCGAACTCGGGCGAGCTTCGACTTACGCGGCATTCGGCCTCTTTGTCGAAGCGGCCCAGGAATACGAATCGGCGCTTCGTGAAGCGCCAAACAGCTCTTTGCTGTTACAGTTGACGGCCGAGGCCGAGCGGCGCACCGGCAACTCAGTTCGAGCCGATGAACTCACGCAGATTCTCGAGCGCGTCGTGGCTAAATCCGGATAATCGCTGAACGCGCCCGAGGAACGCCACTCAATGCCGAACCGCACAGATACTCCGCGCGTCGCATTTCAAGGCGAGCGTGGCGCCTTCAGCGAAGAGGCCATCGTCTCGCTGCTCGGCGAAAATGTGCGCCTGGTGCCCTGCGATACTTTTGAGGGGCTCTTCGCGGCTATTCCCGCTGGCATTGCCGACCTCGCGCTCGCTCCGCTCGAAAATACGCTGGCCGGGTCCGTCCATCAGTCCTACGATCTTCTGCTCGAAGGTTCGCTTTTGATCGTCAATGAAGTCGCCATCCCGATCGCTCACAATCTGATCGGATGCCCGGGCGCGTGTCTCACGCAAATTCGCGAAGTGCAGTCGCATCCTGTTGCTCTCGCGCAGTGCCTTGGATTCTTCGTGCAGAATCCCGGGATCCAGCGTGTGGTGGCCGGCGACACGGCCGGAAGCGTGCGCGAAGTCATCGAACGTGGCGATCCAAAGGTCGCCGCGATTGCCGGCCGGCGCGCCGCCGAAATTTATGGCGGCACGGTTTTGAAAGAACATCTGGAAGATCATCGCGAAAATTACACGCGCTTCGTGCTGCTTTCCGACGAGCCGCGCGTCAGCCCGGTCGCCAACAAGCTCTCTCTCGTCGTGAAGCTGAAGCACCAGCCAGGCGCGCTGCATTCGGCTCTTGGCACTTTTGCGAACCGCGAAATTAATCTTCTGAAAATCGAGAGCCGCCCGCTGAAGGGCAGCCCCTGGCACTACAGTTTCTATCTCGACATCGAGGGTTCGGTAGCCGATGCGCATGTGGCTGCCGCGCTCGATGAATTGCGCGTCAATGCCGAAAAACTTCGGATTCTAGGCTGCTATCCCGCGGCGAAGCGTGTTTCTGAAGCTTCTACCGGCAACACTCCGGTTCCCGCCGTTCGAAATAGCGCCGCTCGCAGCTCCGATTGAACCCCAGCGCCACTCCATTGTTGACAACTAACATACGAGCGACTAGATTTATCCGATGCCGCGCCTGAGCCAGAACGCGATTCGACCCGTACGCCTTACCGTCGTAGTACCGGGCGTGTCCTCTGGCGCCGGGGGCAGCTGAGCTAGCAGCGAAGCAAATCAGCTCTTCGAGCCCGCCGCCAGAGAAAAAGCTGGCAGGCGGGTTTTTTGTTTTAGGTAGCACCGGCGTCTCTGTTTACCCCGAACCGTGAGGGGCCGGCATCTTGCGAGCAGGGATGCGAATACAAGCGCCCAAACAAGCGCGGAGCGAGGCTTGATCCATAACGGCCGCGCCATAAGCGATATTTATCGAATCCGACAGCAATATAAATTGGACTCTCAAGGCTAAAATGAGGCCTACTAGATGAAATCAGATAACAGCTCGACGGGCGACCGCGCGGTGCGGCGTCGGCCGCCCGAAGCGTCCAAGCCTGAAGAGGAGCCGCGCAAAGTGATCAAGACCGGCGCCGAGATCGTCTGGGAATGTCTCGAACGCCTTGGCGTGAAGTGCGTCTTTGGCTATCCGGGCGGCGCGATTCTCCCCACCTACGATGCGATGACGCGTTATCACGTGCACCACGTGCTGGTGCGCCACGAACAAGGCGGCACGCACATGGCCGACGGCTTCGCGCGCGCCGGCGGCGGCGTGGGAGTCGCCATCGCCACTTCCGGCCCCGGCGCAACGAACATGGTCACCGGCATCGCCACGGCCATGCTCGATTCTTCGCCGATTGTCTGCATTACCGGCCAGGTCGGCAGCAAACTCATCGGCTCCGATGCGTTTCAAGAGACCGACATCACCGGCATCACCCTGCCGATCACCAAACACAATTATCTCGTCACGCGTGCCGAGGACATTGCTCCCAGCTTGCGCGAAGCATTTCACATCGCCGCGTCCGGCCGCCCCGGCCCGGTGCTCGTGGACATCACCAAGGACGCGCAAAACACATCTTGCGAGTTCAATTGGGAAGCGGCCGCGCCGAAAGTTCGCCGGCATGAGCCGGTGCATTTCCCCAAGCCGGACGAGCTCGAGCGAGCGCTGGCCCTGATCAACGAAGCGCGCAGGCCCGTAATTCTGGGAGGACACGGAATCATTCTCTCGAGCGCCATGCGGGAAGTGATGACCTTCGCCGAGAAGGCGCATATTCCCGTAGCCGAAACTCTGCTCGGACTCGGTGGCTTTCCGGCCTCGCATCCGCTTTCGCTCGGCATGATGGGCATGCACGGCGAAGCGTGGGTCAACACTGCGATTCAGGAATCCGACTTGCTCCTCGCTTTCGGCATGCGTTTCGACGATCGCGTCACCGGCAATCTGAAGACCTACGCGCCCAGCGCCAAGAAAATCCACATCGAGATCGACCCCGCGGAAATTAATAAGAATGTCCGAGTAGACATTCCTCTCATCGGTGATCTTCGCGAAATCCTGCAGCACCTGCTTCCCGGCGTGACGCAAACGGATCGAGGCGACTGGCTTGCCTATATCAACAGCCTGAAACACGATTCCGCCGTCCGCGACATTCAAAATCTCCCGGACAGCGGCCATCTCTACGCCGCGCACGTGATTCACGATCTTTGGCGCGCCACGAATGGCGACGCCGTCGTGGTCACCGATGTCGGTCAGCATCAAATGTGGGAAGCGCAGTATTACCACCACGAAAAACCGCGCACGCTGATCACTTCAGGCGGGCTCGGCACGATGGGCTTCGCTCTTCCTGCCGCCATCGGCGCCAAATTCGCCCGTCCCGACGCCGAAGTTTGGGTCGTCGCCGGCGATGGCGGCTTTCAGATGACCATGCCCGAACTCGCCACCATCGTTCAGGAAAAGATCGCCATCAAAATCGCCATCATCAACAACGGCTATCTCGGCATGGTCCGTCAGTGGCAGCAATTTTTTTACGACGGCCGCTATGCCTCGACGCCGATCATCAGCCCCGATTTCGCCAAGCTAGCCGAAGCGTTCGGCATTCAGGGGATGTCAGTGCGCACGCGCGCCGAGGTTGGGCCCGCTCTCGATGCCGCGCGAAATAATCCCGGGCCTGCGCTGATCGATTTTCATGTCGAGCAGGAAGATTCCGTTTATCCCATGGTTCCAGCCGGCGCGGATTTGCATGCCATGATCCGCCGCCCGAGCCCGCTCGTCGAGGAAGCCTCCGATGCCTGAAAGCGAAACGCTCCACCAATTTGTGCTCTACGTCGAGAACCAGCCCGGCGTGCTGAACCGCGTCGCTTCGCTCTTCCGCCGCCGCGCTTACAACATCGAGTCGCTCGCCGTCGGGCACACGGAACGCCCCGGCATTTCGCGCATGACCATCGTCGCCGGAATCAGCGGAGGCGCGGCGCAGCGCGTGGAAGCGAATCTCTACAAGCTCGTCAACGTTCTCTCCGTCGAGGACGTAACGCACATCTCGACCATCGCGCGCAGCCTTGCGCTGATTAAAGTCGAGGCCCACGAAGAATCGCGCCATCGACTGATGGAAATCGTGCGCGTCTTTCGCGCCCGCGTGGTTGATCTCGCTCCCAATTCGCTGATTATCGAGATCACCGGCACCGAAGAGAAAATTCGCGCGCTCGAAGATGTCCTGCGCCCGTTCGGCATTCTCGAGATGGTGCGCACCGGCCAAGTTGTAATGACGCGCGGCGTGAAACGCCCGCGCGCCCGGCAAGGAGCGAGTTTGAGCGTAGATTCGGGCGACTCGGAAGCCTCACACTCGGTCTGATCACGACAATCTCGTTGGCGGCATTGAAAGCTGAAACGCAAAGGAGCAGGGAATGGCCAAGATTTATCAGGATCAAGACGCGGATATTGCTCTAATCCAAAAGAAAAAGATCGCCATCATCGGCTACGGCTCGCAGGGCCACGCCCACGCGCTCAGTCTGCGCGATAGCGGCTGCACCGTTTGCGTCGGACTGCATCCCGAAAGCAAATCGCGCGAGAAGGCTATCGCCGCGGGGCTTACGGTTCACTCTGTCTCCGACGCCGCAGCATGGGCCGACGTGATCATGGTTCTCGCGCCGGACACGGCCCAGCCCGCAATCTACGAAAAAGAAATCGCGCGTCATCTGACTAAGGGCAAAATGCTGATGTTCGCCCACGGCTTCAACGTGCGCTACGGCACGATTCAACTCCCGCGCGATATCGACGTCACCATGGTCGCGCCCAAAGCTCCGGGCCATCGCGTCCGCGAAGTTTTCATCGAAGGCGGCGGCACTCCCGCGCTCCTCGCTGTGCATCAAGACGCTACCGGCTCGGCGAAGCAACTAGCTCTCTCCTACGCCAAAGCCCTCGGTGCAACTCGCGCTGGAGTGATCGAAACCACTTTCAAAGAAGAAACTGAAACCGATCTTTTCGGCGAGCAGGCCGTCCTCTGCGGGGGTGTAAGCGAGCTGATCAAAGCCGGATTTCAAACGCTCGTGGACGCAGGCTACCAACCCGAAATCGCCTACTTCGAATGTCTCCACGAACTGAAATTAATCGTGGACCTCATCTACCAGGGCGGCCTCAACTACATGCGCTATTCCGTCAGCGACACCGCCGAATACGGCGATTACACCGGCGGCCCGCAAGTCGTCACCGAGCAAACTCGTCAAACCATGAAGAAAATGCTCGAGCGCATCCAGAACGGCGAATTCGCCCGCGAATGGATCGCCGAAAACAAAGCAGGCCGCCCGAAATTCGACGAAACGCGCCGCAAAGAACAGCACCAACTGATCGAAGAAGTAGGCGCGCGTTTGCGCCAGCGCATGACTTTCCTGAAGCCGGTCACGATCGCGGTAGAAGAAACCGCAGCCGCGGGCAAGAAATAACTCCGTTATCGCGGAAAGTGAAGAGCTGTCATCCTGAGTTCGCCGAGGCGGCCGAAGGATCTGTATTTTCTTGAATTCGCATTGCGGCCCACTTGTATCGCGCCCCAAATTCATGTAAGCAATCCCAGTACCGTCGTACGCCGCAATCCGAATCCGGATGGGCGCGCGAATGTCGCGAATTTTTCGATAGCCAACGTCAAAATTTCTAATGCATCCGCCGCCGCACCAACCGATAAACTCATCCTCATCTAAAAGGCAAATTTCAAATGAGTGTAAATGAAAGAAGCAAGCTCATCACCCAGGGAGTCGAGCGCACCCCGAATCGCGCCATGCTCCGCGCCGTGGGCTTTGGCGACAAGGATTTCGACAAGCCCATCATCGGCGTAGCCAACGGCTACAGCACCGTCACGCCCTGCAACGCGGGCCTGAACGATCTCGCGCAGCGCGCCGTAAGCGTGCTTCACGATGCCCAAGCCATGCCGCAAATCTTCGGCACCATCACCGTGAGCGATGGAATTTCCATGGGCACCGAAGGCATGAAATTCTCTCTCGTCTCGCGCGAAGTGATTGCCGATTCCATCGAAACAGTTTGCAGCGCCGCGCGCATGGACGGCGTGATCGTGATTGGCGGCTGCGATAAAAATATGCCCGGCGGCATGCTTGCCATCGCGCGCTTGAACATTCCCGCGATATTCGTTTACGGCGGCACCACCAAGCCGGGCCATCTTCACGGCAGGAATCTGACGGTCGTAAGCGCCTTCGAAGCCGTCGGCGAATACAGCGCTGGGCGAATCGGCGACGCCGAGCTTCTCGAAATCGAACGGCATTCCTGTCCCGGCGTAGGTTCATGCGGCGGCATGTACACGGCGAACACAATGTCCTCCGCCATCGAAGCCATGGGCTTGAGCCTCCCGTATTCCTCGACGATGACCGCAGGTGAATCCGAAAAGCTCGAAAGCACCGCCGAATCTGCCCGCGCGCTGACCGAAGCCATTCGCAGCCAAATTCTTCCCAGCCAAATCCTCACGCGGAAAGCATTCGAAAACGCGATCGCGGTAGTGATGGCCACCGGCGGCTCGACAAACGCGGTCCTGCATCTCCTGGCGATCGCCCAAGCCGCGCGCGTGCCGCTGATCATCGACGATTTCGAAAAAATCCGCCCGCGCGTCCCCGTTCTCTGCGATCTAAAGCCGTCGGGCAAATACGTCATCACCGAACTGCACGCCGCGGGAGGAATTCCGCAGGTCATGAAAATTCTCCTCGATCATGGCGTTCTCCACGGCGACGCTCTGACGATTTCGGGCAAAACCGTAGCCGAAACGCTTTCCCAAGTTGCCGCCGAGCCGCGAAAAGACCAAGACGTGATTCACCCGTGGAGTTCGCCCGTTTATCCTCACGGCCATCTCACAATTCTGAAGGGCAATCTCGCCACCGAAGGCGCTGTCGCAAAAATCTCCGGCGTAAAAATGAAAAAGATCACCGGTCCCGCCCGCGTTTTCAATTCCGAAGAAGAAACGCTCGCCGCGATCCTCGCGCACAAAATCAAGCCCGGCGACATTCTAGTGATCCGCTACGAGGGACCAAAAGGGGGCCCAGGCATGCGCGAAATGCTTTCTCCGACATCAGCCCTGATCGGTGCGGGACTCGGCGATTCCGTAGGCCTGATCACCGACGGCCGCTTTTCCGGCGGCACTTACGGCATGGTCGTCGGCCACGTAGCACCCGAAGCCGCAGTCGGCGGCGGCATCGCGCTGGTAAAAGAAGACGACTCCATCACCATCGACGCCGAAGCCCGCCTCTTGCAACTCAACATCCCAGCCAACGAATTCGAAAAGCGCCGCGCGCAATGGAAGCCGCCCGAGCCGCGCTATCGCTCCGGAGTCCTAGCAAAGTATGTTCGCCAAGTCTCCAGCAGCAGCATAGGCGCAATCACCGATGCCGCATAAACGCGACGGAATTCACGACGAAGGGAGAAACTCGATATGAGACGCAGACTGGCGTGTAGCTTGGCGTTATGTATCGTGCTCTGCGGCCCGCTAGCAGCGTCGCTGGGCGCGCGCGCCAATGCGCCATCTCCATCCGTTTCGCTCGCCGTCGCCCCGACGGCAACTCTCCTCTGGCAGCAACCAACCGAAGACCGTCTCCGCGCCCTCGAGCAATCGGCCAATGACGCCCGCAGCGCCGGTGACAACGCCTGGATGCTCGTCTCCTCAGCGTTCGTCCTGATGATGACCGGGCCGGGCCTGGCGCTCTTCTACGGCGGCCTCGTACGCAAGAAAAATGTCCTGGCCACGATGATGCAAAGCTTCGCGCTGATGGCCATCATCACCGTAGTCTGGGCTCTCGTCGGGTATAGTCTCTGCTTCGCGCACGGGAACAGCCTCATCGGGGGATTCGGCTACGCATTCCTCCGCGGCGTGGGCGCTACGCCCAACGCCGACTACGCGGCTACAATTCCGCAGCAAACTTTCATGGTCTTCCAACTCATGTTCGCCATCATCACGCCGGGGTTGATCGCCGGAGCGTTCGCCGAACGCATGAAATTCAGCGCCATGGTAGTCTTCACCACGCTCTGGTTCTTCATCGTCTACGCCCCCATGGCGCACATGGTCTGGGGCGCAGGAGGCCTTCTAAACTCGAGCGGCGGCGCATTTCCCACGCTGGATTTCGCAGGCGGCACGGTAGTGCACATCACCTCAGGAGTTTCAGCCCTGATCTGCGCGCTCTATCTCAAAAAACGCGTCGGCTATCCGAAGGAACCGATGCCGCCGCACAGCGTAGTCCTCAGCTTCATCGGAGCGTGCTTGCTGTGGGTCGGCTGGTTCGGCTTCAACGCAGGCAGCGCGCTCAACGCCAGCGGCCTCGCCACCAGCGCCTTCGTCGCCACACATTTCGGCGCCGCCGCCGCAGCGATAGGTTGGGCCGCCGCGGAATGGATTCGCAACGGCAAGCCCAGCGTACTCGGGGCAATTTCCGGCGCAGTAGCAGGCCTGGTAGCCATCACTCCCGCCTCCGGTTTCGTAGGCCCGATGTCCGCGCTCGTGATCGGCCTTTGCGCGGGCGTTGGCTGCTACTTGATGGTTACGAAGGTAAAATCGCTCTTCGGCTATGACGATTCGCTAGACGCCTTCGGCGTCCACGGCGCTGGCGGCACAATCGGCGCGCTTCTCACGGGTCTCTTCGCGACAAAACTCGTAAACGCTGTCTTCAAAGATGCCCAGGGCAATGCACTGAATGTGGGCCTCTTCGATGGCAACGCGCATCAAATCCTGAATCAACTCATCGGAATCGTAATCGCGTGGGTCCTCGCAGTCGTCGGCACGCTCATCATTCTGAAAGTGACCGATCTCCTCGTCGGCTTGCGCGTTCCGGAAGATCAAGAAGTCCGCGGCCTCGATATCTCGCTCCACGGCGAGGAAGGGTACAATCTCGAATCCTAGCAGGCTCATTCGAACGGGAGACTAGAAGCGATGACAAAAATCGAAGCAATCATTCAACCGTCGCGTTTCGAATCCGTGAAGGAAGCTCTGCTCGAAATCGGCATCGCGGGCATGACCGTGCTCGAAGTCCGCGGCCACGGCCGCCAAAAAGGCCACACCGAGACCTATCGCGGCCGCGAGTATGAAGTCGATCTCCTGCCGAAAATCAAAATCGAAATGGTCTTGCCCGACAAGCTGGTGGACATGACTGTCCAGACAATCCTCAAGACAGCGAAGACGGGCAAAATCGGCGATGGCAAGATATTCTTATCCAAGGTGGATGAAGCGATCCGCATCCGCAATGACGAGCGAGGCGAGCATGCACTCTAGAGGCATGAGTCCCCGCGCGCTGCAACAGGGCCGCGGCGCCGGCCATTAAGGCAATCAACAGCATGGCGTTGTCAACTCCGGGCCAAGTACTGCGCGAGACCTACTCAGCCGAGTCCGCCAAAATCCAGCAGCACTTCGACGCCACGGGCGACGGCCGCGGCGTAACCGAGCAGCGCGCCGGTCTCGTTGACCGCATCGCCGTCGATCTCTTCTGCCATTTTTTTCCACATGAATCCAAGCCCGCGTCGAAACTCTCTCTTGTGGCTCTCGGCGGATACGGCCGCCGCGAGCTCTTTCCGTACTCCGACGTCGATCTTCTCTTCCTCTGCGCCGATAGTTCCACCGAAGAGCGCGTCAAAAGCGCCGCAAGAGAATTCTGCCAGGCGCTCTGGGACATGCGCATGCGCGTTAGCCCCTCCACGCGCTCGCTTTCCGAATGCACGAAATTCCACAGCGAGAATCCCGAGTTCGACATCTCGCTGCTCGATTGCCGCTTCCTCAGTGGCGACGAGCGTCTCTTCGCCGAACTGCACGATCACGTGCTGCCCACCGTCGTCTCCCGCAATCGCGCCGCGTTGCGCGAAAATCTCGCGGAACTGACGCGCCAGCGCCACGCCAAATATGGCGAGACGGTCTTCCACCTCGAGCCCAACCTAAAAAATTCTCCCGGCGGCCTGCGCGACTTCCACACGGCCTGCTGGCTCGAGCGCATCTCGGAACTTGCCGGCGAAAAGCAGTTTCCGCCTCATCCGGGCCGTACCTCGCCGAAGCTCAACGCGGAAGCCGAGCGCGCCTTCGATTTCCTCGCCGCGGCCAGATGCCTCGTCCATTTCCGCCAAGGCCGCGACGACAACGCGCTGACATATGAACTGCAATCCGTCGCTGCAAATCTTGGTCTGGCTGTCCAGCCGGACACGCCGATGCCGCCCGCTGACTGGATGCGCTGCTATTTCCGCCACGCCCGCGTGATCTTCACGCTCGCCACGCAGCTCCTCGACGACGCTGTGCCCGAGAAAAGCTCTCTCTCGGATCGCCTGGGCGAATGGAAAGCAAGATTCTCGAACTCGCCCTTCACAGTCTCAGCCGGGCGTCTGGCCGTCCGCGAGCCGGCCGGCCTCAATAATGCAGAGCAACTTCTCTCGCTCTACGAGGTGGTGGCTCGCGATGGCCTGAGACTCAGCCGCGAAACCGAGCGCGAGGTCGAAGCCGCTCTTCCCGCGCTTGCGAGCGATGGCACCGCAATCCCTGGCCTCTGGGCGCACTTCCAGCAAATTCTCGTCGCGCCTCACGCTACAGACGCCCTCCGAGCGATGCACGCCCAGGGAGTTCTCGTACGTCTCTTTCCGGAATTCGCGGCCATCGATTCGCTCGTCATTCGCGATTTCTATCATCACTACACCGTGGACGCCCATTCCTTCATCACTATCGAAAATCTACAAAACCTCCGCGGGAAAACCTCCGAATGGGAAAAGAAATTTGCCGATCTGCTCAGTGAGTTAGAACAGCCGGAACTCCTATTTCTCGCCCTTCTGTTTCACGATGTCGGCAAAGGCATGCCCCAGGATGATCACATCGAAGGAAGCCTCCAAGCCGTGGATGAAATCTTCCCGCGACTGGGCCTCGACGCCACCGAGAGCGGCACAGTTCGCTATCTCATCGCCAACCATCTCGAAATGTCCGCGAATCTCCTCCGCCGCGATATTTTCGATACGCAGACAATCCGCAACTTCGCCGAAAAAGTCGGTACTCCCGAGCGCCTCAAGTTGCTCTGTCTCTTCACCTACGCAGACATTCGCGCCGTAAATCCCGAAGCGCTCACGCCGTGGAAAGCCGAATCGCTGTGGCAACTCTACGTTTCCACGGAGAATTATCTGAATCGCAGCCTCGATGAAGAGCGCGTCCACGCCAATCGCGACGGCCGCGAATGGGTCGAGCGCATCATTCCTCTTGTTTCCACCGACGCCAATCGCCATGATCTCCGCGAATTTCTCGAAGGCTTACCGCGCCGCTATCTCCTCGCGCATTCGCCGCAGGAAGTCGCTCGCCATTTCGAAATGTCGCGCCGCCTGGAAACTTCCGCGGTCGAGCTGCATCTCGAATCGCACGGTCACATTTACGAGCTAACCGTTCTCACCGCCGATCGCCCGCAGCTCTTCGCCGGAATCAGCGGCACAATTGCTGCCTGGGGCATGAATATTTGGAAGGCGGAAGCGTTTGCGAATTCCGGCGGCGTAATCGTCGACACTTTCCATTTCACCGATCCCTATCGCACTCTCGAACTGAATCCCACCGAGATGGATCGCTTCAAAGCCAGCATCACCGACGTGCTCTGCGGCACGGTCAGCCTGGAAAGCCTGATGCGCGGAAGAAAGAATCTCCGAGGCCCCGCGCTGCCCAAAGTTCCAGTCTCCACTCAAATCCGCTTCGACGACTTCTGTTCCGCACATTCCACGCTAATGGAGATCGCCACGCAGGATCACCCCGGCCTCCTCTATCAAATCACCTCAGTTCTGGCCCAATACGGTTGCAATCTCGAGGTCGCTCTGATCGACACCGAGGGCCAGCGCGCCATCGACGTCTTCTATCTAACGCTCGACGGCGCCAAACTCGGCGCCAACCATCAACGCAAACTCCGCGATCTTCTCCTAGCTCAACTCTGAGATCTTCTGGCAGTCGTAGGGGCGTCCGTCTAGGCGGACTGCGCCCGATCCGAGTAACCTAATCGATAAAGCCCGCCACATGCTCCGCTTCAATCTAATCTCACATCCAATAGCCCCGCGGGCCTGCTAAATAACCACGACGTCGACACACCCCGAACATCCTGAAACATTCGGGAACTTGTTGCGTCACAATAGAGAAGAAACATTGAGGGATTGTGTGGCCTAGCACCAACGTACTCAGACCCGCCACCGCTTTCCTCTGAAGTAGGAGCGATTGATGATATCGAGGACATTGTTCACGCCCATGCTCGCGCTGCTTCTCGCGCTCAGTGCAGTAGCGATGCCCGTCGAGGCTACGCAACAATCTCCTGCGCCCGCTACTCAAACCGCGGCATCTCGTCCAGTCGGGACAGTGAAATCCATTTCCGGCAATTCGCTAACCCTAGCCACAGACGCCGGCGCAGAAATCACAGTCACAGTTCAGGATTCCACGCGCTTGATCAAAACCGCTCCAGGCCAGAAAGATCTAACCGGTGCCACTCCCATTAAGCTCCCGGACCTGCAAGTAGGCGATAGGATCCTGGTTCGCGGCACGCTTTCAGACGATTCCAAATCCATAGCTGCCACTTCGATCATCGTGATGAAGAAATCCGATATCGAACAAAAGCAAGCCCAGGAGCGCGCCGATTGGCAGAAGCGCGGCGTGGGCGGCTTAGTGACCGCCGTAGATCCCACCGTCGAAACGATCACCATTTCAGCAGCCGCGCTGGGCGGCAGCAAAAGCGTCACAGTTCATACCTCGAAGGCCACCATCATCCGGCGATATGCGCCGGATTCCGTGAAATTCGATGATGCCAGGCTCGGCACGCTCGATCAGATTCAAGCCGGCGATCAACTTCGCGTGCGCGGCGACCGCAGCGCTGACGGCAACGAACTCGCTGCTGAAGAGATTGTCTCCGGCGCATTCCGGAATATCGCGGGCACAGTGGTCTCCACGGATGCTGCGGCGAACTCGCTTACAGTGACCGATCTAAAAACGAAAAAGCCGGTCACCGTAAAACTCACTTCCGATTCCCAGTTCCGAAAACTTCCCGCGATGATGGCGCAAATCATCGCGGCGCGCATGAGCGGCGCCGCCGGAAGTCCAGGAGCACCTCCCGTGGGTAACGCTTCGGGAAACGCCGCCACTCCGCCAGCGGGCAACGGCGCACCCGGCACAAGGCCCGGCGGAGGCGCAGGCGGCGGGCGTCCGGGCGGCGCGCAGGATTTTCAGCAGATGTTGAATCGCGTTCCCGCCGCAACACTGGCGGATTTGCAGAAAGGCGACGCTCTGATGATCGTGGCAACGCAAGGCAGCGGCGATGGGCCCGTCACAGCCATCACCATGCTGAGCGGCGTGGAGGCAATCCTCGCGGCCTCGCCGAAAGGCAGCCAGCCGATGATTCTCACGCCGTGGAATCTCGAGGCGTCCGGCGGCGAAGCCGCATCTCAATAATTTCCGGCGCGCCGCAGCGCCCAATTTTCTCAGGAGCAGGAATGAAAGCCGGGTTCAAGACAAAGTGCACCAAGATTGCATCAGCGCGGCCCATGGCGCTTTCGCTTATTTTCGCCGTTATCTTCTGTCTGCAAGCGCCGTCGGCCGCAGCCCAGGCTCCGACTGGCACTTTGCGCGGCCAAGTCACCGATCCATCGGGAGGCGTAGTCGTTGGCGCAACTGTTCTGGTCACTTCGTCGGGGGGACAGACAACCACCGGCCAAACTAACAAAACGGGCAGCTATGAATTCAAGAATCTCGCGCCGGACAACTACGGCATCACCGTCGGTGCAACGGGCTTCGCGCTCTACCAAAAAGACAGCGTCACCATTACGGTCGATCAGATTCAAGTTCTGAACGTCCAATTGCAGATCGAAGTGCAAAAGGAAAAAGTAGTTGTCACGGATACGAACACGAACGTGGATGTAAATCCTGAAAACAACGCCAGCGCGTTAGTCCTGAAAGGCAAAGATCTCGACGCTCTTTCCGACGATCCCGACGAGCTATCCGCCGAACTGCAAGCTCTCGCCGGCCCGTCCGCAGGCCCGAATGGCGGCCAAATCTATATCGACGGCTTCACCGGCGGCCAACTGCCTCCGAAATCCTCGATTCGCGAAATCCGCATCAATCAAAATCCGTTTTCAGCCGAGTACGACAAGCTCGGCTACGGCCGCATCGAGATCCTTACCAAGCCCGGCACAAACCAATTTCACGGCCAGTTCCTCTTCGCCGCAAACGATTCCGCATTCAATTCCAGAAATCCGTTTGTGGAAACCGAGCCGCCTTATCACACATTTCTTTTCAGCGGCAACGTCAGCGGCCCAATCACCAAGAAGGCCTCATTCTTCTTCGACGCCGAGCGCCGCAACATCGGCGACACCTCCATCGTGAACGCCGTCGTCCTCGACACCAATTTCAATCCCACTCCCTTCAGCGTCGCGGTCGCCAATCCGCGAACCCGCACCAGCATCAGCCCGCGTCTCGATTGGCAGGCCACCAAGAACAACACCGTCACGCTGCGTTACCGCTACGTCGTCTCCAACGACACCAATGACGGCATCAGTCTCTTCTCTCTTCCGACGCAAGGGTACAACTCCAGCAATACCGAGCAGGTCGTGCAAGCTTCCGATACCTACGTCATCAGCGCCACCACCGTCAACGAAACGCGCTTTCAATTCACGCGCGATCGTTTGAGCGAGGCTTCCGCCAATTTCGGCACCACCATTTCTGTTCCCGGCGCGTTCGTCGATGGAGGGAACACTCTCGGCAATGTTTTAAACATCGGCGACAGCTATGAGCTTCAGAACTACACCTCGATGTCGCTCGGCAAAAACTATCTGAAATTCGGCGGACGGCTTCGCGTCAACCGGCTCTACAACGATGCTAATTCCAATTTCAACGGCACGTTTACTTTCGGCGCGCGGCAATTTCAGGGACAAACCATTAACGGCATCGAGGCCTATCAGATCACCCAGGCGGGCCTAGCCGCAGGCGATACACTCGCGTTCATCGAGCAGCAGCTCGGCGGCGGCCCGAGCCAGTTCAACATCACCAGCGGATTTCCGCTGGCCTCGCTCAATCAATTCGATGTCGGTCTTTTCGCACAGGACGACTGGCGCATTCGCCCGAATCTCACTCTGAGCGGCGGTCTCCGCTTCGAGAGCCAGGACAATATCAGCGATCACGCCGACGTCGCTCCGCGCGTAGCTATCGCCTGGGGTCTTGGCAAGGGCGCTGCGCCGAAGACTGTCGTTCGCGCCGGCTGGGGAATGTTCTACGATCGCTTCATCGACACCTACGTGCTGCAAACCGAGCAGCTCAACGGCATCAACCAGCAGCAATTCGTGGTGAATTCTCCAACGTTTTTTCCCGATATACCGGCGATCAATGCGCTGCCCGCTCGCATTCCTACCATCTATCGCCTGAGTCCCGATCTGCGCGCACCCTACACCATGCAAGGTGCCGTCAGCCTCGAGCGACAGCTTTCGAAATCGATGAACATGGCTGTTACTTACATTCACTCTCAGGGTGTCCATGCGCTTCTGACGCGCAATATCAACGCACCGCTGCCCGGCACGTTCGACCCTTCGGATCCCACCAGCGGCATTCGCCCGCTCGGCAATATCGGCAACGTGGACCAGTTCGAATCCGATGGCATCTTCAAGCAGAATCAACTCATCGCCAATTTCAACGTGCGCGTGGGCACGCGCCTCTCGTTGTTCGGTTGGTACGTCCTCAACTACGCCGATAGCGATACCGCCGGCACTTCCAGCTTTCCCGCAAATCAGTACGATTTGGCCGCCGATTACGGCCGCGCCGCATTCGACGTCCGCCAGCGCTTCTTTTTTGCCGGCACGATAAGCTTGCCCTACGGATTTCGCCTCAGCCCATTCCTCATGGCCAGTTCCGGGACGCCTTTTAACATCACCATCGGCCAGGATCTGAACGGCGATTCCATTTTCAACGATCGCCCGTCGCTCGCCACTTCCGCAACTCTGCCGCAAAATCTCGTGGTCACCAAATACGGCAGCTTCGATATCGCGCCCGCGGCGACCGCCGCCATCATCGCTCCGAACATCGGCACAGGCCCATCGCAATTCACCGTGAATTTGCGCGTCAGCAAGACATTCGGCTTCGGGAAAAAGCAGGACGCCACGAATGGCAATGGCCGAGGCGGCCGTCAAGGCACGTTTGGCGGACCTGTGGGGGGGCCCGGCGGCCCAGGAGGTGGTGGCGGTGGACGAGGAGGCCCTGCAGGCGGCGGAGGAATGGGCGGCTTCGGCGGAGACAGCAGCGGCCACCGCTACAGTCTGACTCTTAGCGCCTCCGGGCGAAACATCTTCAATCGCGTGAATCTGGCGGCGCCCGTAGGAAATCTCAGTTCGCCGCTGTTTGGCGAATCTAACGCGCTCGCCGGCGGAATTTTCTCGTCCTCAGCCGCGAATCGCCGCATTGACCTGATCGCCACATTCAGTTTCTGAGCGTACCGCTGGTTTGGCCTGAGTTTCGAAGGGCGTCCCGCCGGCGCTGCCAAAACCGTCAATCCGCTGTCGAAGGAAAACGCGGCGGCGCTGCCACGCCAGGCTCGGGCGGCTGATGCCTTCGCCGCCCCAGCACCCGCAGCCGGAAGCGATCCAAATAAAGGTAAAGCACCGGGGTAGTAAAAAGCGTCAGCATCTGGCTGACAATCAACCCGCCCACAATCGCAATTCCCAACGGCCGCCGCAATTCCGATCCCACGCCGGTACCAATCGCAATCGGAATTCCGCCGAACATCGCCGCCATCGTGGTCATCATGATCGGCCGGAATCGCAGCAAGCAAGCCTGGTAAATCGATTCCTCCGGCGACATGTTATGCGTGCGCTCTGCGTCCAACGCGAAGTCGATCATCAGGATGGCGTTCTTTTTCACGATTCCAATCAAGAGAATGATCCCGATCAGCGCAATAATAGTCAGCTCCGTCCGGCAAAGCAGCAGCGCCAGCAGCGCCCCTACTCCCGCCGATGGCAGCGTCGAAAGGATCGTGATCGGATGGACGTAGCTCTCATACAAAATTCCCAGCACGATATAAACCGCCGCCAGCGCCGCAAGAATCAAAATGGGCTCGCTCTTCAGCGAATCCTGAAAGGCCTGCGCCGTCCCCTGAAAGCTCGGATGAATCGTCGAAGGCATCGCGATCGTATGCTCGACGTCGTTGATTGCCTTCACTGCGTCTCCCAGCGCAGTCCCCGGCGAAAGATTGAACGAAAATGTCACCGCCGGAAATTGCCCCTGGTGCGCGACCGCCAGCGACGTCTGCGTTTGCTCGTAGTGCGTGAACGCGCTCAGCGGCACCTCCGTTCCGTTCGACGAAGGCACGTAAATATTCTTCAGCGCGTCCGGGCTCTGCCCAAATTTCGGATCGACTTCCATCACCACGTGATATTGGTTGATCCCCGCATACATCGTGGACACCTGCCGCTGCCCGAACGCGTCGTAAAGCACGTTGTCAATCACTTGCGGCGTCAAGCCCAGGCGGCTCGCCGTATCGCGATCGATCACCAGCGCCGCCTGCAAACCATGATTCTGCTGATCGCTGGAAATATCCTTCAGTTCCTTCATCGACCTCAATTTCTGCTCGAGCTTCGGCGACCATTCCAGCAAGTCCGGAAGATTGTCGCCCTGCAGCGTGTATTGATACTGCGCATTCCCCATGCGCCCGCCGATTTGCACGTCCTGGACGGCCTGAAAATAAAGCGTCGCACCGGGCACGTGCGCCAGCTTGCCGCGCAGCCGCGCAATCACCAGGTCAACGGAAAGCTTTCGTTCTCCAATCGGCTTGAGTGAAGCGAAAGCCCGCCCCGTATTTTGCGCCCCTTGCCCGCCCGTAAATCCCACCACGCTATCTACCGCGGGATCGTCCTTCACGATCTGAATAAACTGCGTCAGCTTCTTCTGCATCGCGTTGAATGAAATATCCTGCGCCGCCTGAATCCCGCCGCTCAGCCGGCCGGTATCCTGCTGCGGGAAGAATCCCTTGGGAATCACGATGTAGAGATAGACCGCCAGACCGATCGTGGCAAACGTCACCAGCAGCATTACCGGCTGATGCCGCAGCACCCAGCGCAGCCGCGCGTCGTAGGCATCGTGCAGCCAATTAAACCCGCGCTCGCTCAGCCGGTACATCCAGTTGTGTTTGCGTCCCGTCTCCGGCTTCAGAAACAGCGCGCACATCATCGGCGTAGTGGTGAGCGAAACAATCATCGAGATTCCGACTGCAACGCTCAACGTCACCGCAAACTCGCGGAATAACCGTCCCACGATTCCGGCCATCAGCAAAATCGGAATAAACACGGCCATCAGCGACGTGCTCATCGACACCACAGTGAAGCCGATTTCGCGCGCCCCTCGATAGGCCGCCTGCACCGGCGCCATCCCCTGCTCGATATATCGCGTGATGTTTTCAATCACAACGATCGCATCGTCCACCACGAATCCCGTCGAGATCGTCAGCGCCATTAGCGACAAATTGTCGAGCGAATATCCCAGCAGATACATCACGCCAAAAGTACCGATCAGCGAGAGCGGCACTGCCACGCTCGGGATCACCGTGGCCCACACATTCCGCAGGAATACAAACACTACGAAAATTACCAAAATTACCGAAATCACTAGCGTAATCTGCACGTCCCGCACCGATGTTCGAATCGTGGTGGTGCGATCCACAACTACGTCGATGCGGATCGAGGGCGGAATGGACGCCTGCAATTGCGGCAGCAACTCCCGTACGCGGTCCACCGTCCCGATGATGTTCGCGCCCGGCTGCCGGTTGATGATGATCAACACGCTGGGCTTGCCGTTGGCCACTCCGGCCGTATGCACGTCTTCCACCGAGTCCACCACCGTCGCCACATCCGCAAGCCGCACCGGCGCGCCATTTTTGTAAGCGATGATCCGCGGCGCATATTCCGCAGCATGAAATAGCTGATCGTTGTCCTGCAGCATTTCGCCTTGCTGTGCGTCGGCCAGCCCGCCCTTCGGCGAGTTCGCATTCGCCGTATTCAGCGCCGTGCGCACCTGTTCGATCCCCACTCCCAGGTTGCTCAACTGCATCGGATTCACTTCCGCGCGCACCGCGGGCAGGGAACTCCCGCCCACGAAAACCTGCCCCACGCCGTCAATCTGCGAAAGTTTCTGCGCCAGAATCGAATTGCCCACGTCGTACATCTGCGGCTTCGTCGCCGTATCGGAAGTCAGCGAGAGAATCAGGATCGGCGCATCCGCGGGATTCACTTTCCGCCAGTTGGGATTGCTGGGCAGGTTCGTCGGCAATTGCCCGCGCGCGGCATTGATCGCCGCCTGCACGTCGCGCGCCGCCGCATCTATATTCCTGTTCAGATCGAATTGCAGCACGATGCTCGTCGAGCCAAGCTGGCTCGAGGAAGTCATCTGCGTGATGTTGGCGATGCGCCCGAACTGCCGCTCGAGCGGCGTAGCCACAGCCGACGCCATCGTCTCCGGGCTCGCTCCCGGCAATCCTGCGTTCACATTGATCGTAGGAAATTCCACCTGCGGCAGCGGCGCGACAGGCAGCATCGTATAAGCCAGCGCCCCGGCCAGCAGCAGCGCGATCGTCAGCAGCGACGTCGCTACCGGCCGCTGGATGAATGGCGCCGAAATATTCATCCCTGGCCTTCTTGGGCGCCTTCCGGCGCAGGCATTTCAATCGGGTTGCCGATGCGGAACCGCGCGAAGCGCTTGGCCATCTTGTCGAACGCGATGTAAACCACCGGCGTCGTATAAAGCGTCAGCAACTGGCTCAACAGCAATCCGCCCACAATCGAAATTCCCAGCGGGTGCCGCAATTCCGAGCCCGTCCCGCGCCCCATCGCCAGCGGCAAGCCGCCAAAGAGCGCCGCAAAGGTGGTCATCATGATCGGCCGGAATCGCAGTAAGCACGCTTGGTAAATCGCTTCCTCCGGCGGCTTGTTATCTTTCCGCTCCGCCTCGAGCGCAAAGTCGATCATCATGATGGCGTTTTTCTTCACGATGCCGATCAATAGAATGATTCCGATTAAGCCGATCACATCCAGATCGAGGTGAAAAAGCTGCAACGCCAGCAGCGCCCCCACTCCCGCCGAGGGCAGCGTCGAAAGAATAGTTACTGGATGGATGTAACTCTCATACAGCACGCCCAGCACGATATAAACCGTCACCACCGCCGCGAGAATCAACCAAACTTCATTCGCCAGCGAATTCCGGAACGCCGCGGCCGCCCCCTGAAAACTGGCCTGAATGCTCGCCGGCAATCCAATATCGCGTCCCGCGTTTTCAATCTGCGTCACCGCGGTTCCCAACGAAGCTCCCGGCGTCAAATTGAACGAAATCGTCACCGCCGGAAATTGCCCCTGGTGGTTCAGCGCCAACGAAGCGGTTTGCGGCTCGTAATGCGTGAAGCTGCTCAGCGGCACTTGCGTCCCCGTCAACGACTTCACGTACAAACTCTTCAAATCGTCGGGGTCCGTCCGGAAATCCGGCGCCACTTCCAGCACCACGTGATACTGATTCAATTGCGTAAAAATCGTCGACACCTGCCTCTGCCCAAACGCGTCGTACAGCGTGTCGTCGATCGCTTGCGGCGTTAGCCCCAACCGCGAAGCTGTGTCGCGGTCCACGACCAGATCCGCTTCCAGTCCGCGATTCTGCTGGTCCGTCGCCACATCTCTCAGGTCCGGAATCGCCTTCAGCTTCTCCACGAATCGCGGCACCCAGGTCGCCAAATCCTTTGCGTCCGCGGACTCCAGGCTGTATTGATATTGCGTCCGGCTAACGCGATCCTCCACCGTCAAATCCTGCACCGGCTGCATATAAAGCGTGATGCCCTCGACGCTCGCGAGCTGCTTCTGCAGACGAATAATAATGTCCGTAATGCTCGAGGTCCTCTCATCCCGCGATTTCAAATTAATCTGAATTCGCCCGCTGTTCGGCGTCATGTTCGTCCCATCCACGCCGATGAACGACGACAGGCTCACCACATCCTGATCTTTCAAAATAACCTGCGCCAGCGCCCTCTGCCGGTCCTCCATCCCCTGGAACGAAATCGATTGCGGCCCTTCGGAAATTCCCAAAATCACGCCGGTATCCTGCACCGGGAAAAATCCCTTGGGAATGTAGATGTACATCACGATCGTCAGCAGCAGAGTCGCCGCAGTCACCACCAACGTGGCGGGCTGATGCTTCAGCACCCAACGCAGCGTCGTCGCGTACCGGTCGATCACCCAGTTGAACCACCGCTCGCTGGCCTTGAAGATTCGGCCTTCCTTCTTTTCATCCTTCCGGCGCAGCAGCTTCGCGCACATCATCGGCGTCAGGGAGAGCGACACCGCCGCCGACATCAAAATCGTCACGCTCAAAGTCACCGCGAATTCCCGGAACAATCGCCCAACGATATCGCCCATAAAAAGCAGTGGGATCAGCACAGCAATCAACGAAACCGTTAGCGACACGATCGTAAATCCGATCTGCCCCGACCCCTTCAACGCCGCCTGCAGTGGCGTCTCTCCCGCTTCGAGATACCGGTCGATGTTCTCGATCATCACGATCGCGTCATCCACCACGAATCCCGTCGAAATCGTCAGCGCCATCAAAGATAAATTGTCGAGCGAATATCCCAGCAGATACATGACGCCAAACGTTCCAACCAATGACAGCGGCACGGCCACGCTGGGAATGACCGTCGCCCGCAAGCTCCGCAGGAAGACAAAAATCACCATCACCACAAGCACGACCGTAAGCATCAATTCGAACTGCACATCCGCCACCGACGCGCGAATCGTCACCGTCCGATCCGTCAACGTGTCGATCTTCACGCCCGGGGGAAGGGAAGCCTTCAACGCCGGCAACAGCGCCTCGATGCGGTTCACCACGTTGATGATGTTCGCGCCCGGCTGCCGCTGAATGTTCATGATCACGGCCGGGCTGTCGTTCATCCACGCCGCCTGCGTCGCGTTCTCCACGCTGTCGATCACATTCGCCACGTCCTGCACGCGCACCGGCGCGCCGTTCTTGTACCCCAGGATCACCGGCTTGTAATCCGCGCTCGAATAAATCTGATCGTTCGCCCCGATGGTGAACGCTTGTCGCGGGCCGTCGATATTTCCCTTGGCCTGGTCCACGTTCGCCGCCGCTAGCGCCGAGCGCAAATCTTCGAGACTCAATCCATACGAAGCCAGCGAAGTCGGATTCGCCTGCACCCGCACCGCAGGCTTCTGTCCGCCGCTGATCGTCACCAACCCAACGCCCGGCAATTGCGAAATTTTCTGCGCCAGCGTCGTATCCGCAAGATCTTCGACTTTCGAAAGCGGCAAAGTGTCGGACGTCAGCGCCAGCGTCAGCACCGGCGCGTCCGCGGGATTCACCTTGCTGTAAATCGGAGGATTCGGCAGCGCCGCCGGCAGGTAAGTCCCAGCCGCATTGATCGACGCTTGCACCTGCTGCTCCACCACGTCGATGTTCTGGCTCAAATCGAATTGCAGCGTGATCAGCGAGCCGCCGAACGCGCTGATCGAAGTCATCTGATTCAATCCGGGCACCTGCCCGAACTGCCGCTCCAGCGGCGCCGTGACGGAAGACTCCATTACGCTAGGACTAGCGCCAGGATAAAACGTCAAAACTTGGATGGTGGGGTAATCAACTTGCGGAAGCGCGGAAACAGGAAGCTGCCGGTAAGCCACAATCCCAACCAGCAACAACCCAGTCATCAAAAGCGTAGTAGCAACAGGCCGAAGAATAAATATCCGCGAAGGGCTCATATTGATTCTGTTGAATTCCTCCGCGGCGAATAATCTTGAGACCGTAGGGGCGCGGCTTGCTGCGCCCGCCCGGCGTAACACTCACGCATACGCCCGCCAAAACCTCTGCGTAAATCGAATCCCCGGTGTTGCCTACTCATCGGCTAATGCGTCGCGCCCTTCGACTGGTGCCCACCTGCGACCGGCGCCTGCGAAACCGGCGCCTGCGACCGCGACCCACTTGGCGGCGCCGGCGTCGCGCTCCCGGAAGCCCCTGGCCGCGCATCCACCAACGTCCCCTGCTGCAACTTGTCCTGCCCATCCGTAACAACCAACTCTCCAACCGACACTCCACTATCAATCGAGCAAACCGTCCCCTGCGTAATCCCCACCTTCACCGGCCGCACCTGCGCCGTCTTGTCCTGCCCCACCACGTACACGAAACTTCCCTGCGAGCCGGTCTGAATCGCCGCCGACGGAATCAAAATCGCATTCTTCTTCACATCCAACTCCATACGCGCGTTCACAAACTGGTCGGGCCAAAGCGTCCGCCCTTCATTATTGAAAACAGCTTTCAATTTGAATGTCCCGGTCGTCTGGTCAATCTGATTGTCAATCGTCAGCAGCGTGCCGTCCGCCAGCTTCGTCAGGTCATCGCGCGTATACGCCTGCACTGGAAAGCCGCCCTTAATTCGCTGCAGCACGGGCTGCAAACTGTCTTCCGGGAGCGTAAAAATCACCGCGATCGGCTGAAGCTGCGTAATTACGATCAACCCGTTCGCGTCCGTGGCGTGAACGATGTTTCCCGGATCCACAAGCCGCAATCCGATTCGGCCATTGATGGGCGAGGTGATATGCGCGTACGTCACGTTCAATTTCGCCGCATCGATCGCCGCCTGGTCCGACTGAATCGTTCCCGTGAGTTGGTTCACCAGCGACTTCTGCGTGTCGTATTGCTGCTGCGGGATCACTCCGTCTTTCACCAGTCCGGCATCGCGATCGAGATTCAATTTGGCGTCGTTGAGCGTCGCCGTGTCCCGCGCCAGCGCCGCCTGCGCCTGCTCGAGCGCCACGTCATAAGGCCGCGGATCGATCACCGCGAGCAACTCGCCCTGCTTGACCTCTTGCCCTTCCCTCACGTTTACTGAAATGAGCTGCCCGTCCACCCGGCTCTTCACCGTCACGGTATTGAACGCTTGCACCGAGCCCAGCCCCTCGAGGTAAATCGGCAAATCTTTCTGCTCCGCCGTCGCCACCACCACCGGCACCGAGCGCTTCGACGCATCATTCGCCTGCGCCGTAGCCTGCGCCTGCGCTTTTTGCCGGCTGCTTCGCCACAAAAAAATTCCCGCAATAATTCCCACCACAATCAGCGCATAAACAACAAACCGCGCTGGAGACCGCCGCTCCCGATCAGGCGCAGGCGTCTGGCGCGGCGAAAATTCTCCGCGTGTCGATTGATCGCTCAAATTCTCGGGCATGAGCCTCTCATCCCATCTGGATTCAAAAGCGCGCGCACTACTCTCTCGCTATTCCCCAAGCGTTTGATGTAGCGAACCTGGCTTCGGATTATTAGACGAACGCCCAGCAAAAGCCGTTTCCCGAGAGTTTCCGCGCAAGGCCTCTCGGTCCGCGTAGCGCCGGCAGCCTGCCGGCGTCTTTGTGCTCAACGTAGAAAACGCAGCCATCAGGCGGCGCCGTCGTAAGCTGACTCAGGAAGCGTCGCTTCGCAGGATTTCCAAGGCCCGGGTCGGGATTAGATCCAAAATGCTAAAAACACGCTTTCGTAGGGGCGCCGGTCAATCGCTGCGCGATTGCAAAGCACTCGACGCGCCCGCCAATCGCGCCAAAAGAAAACGTCGCCACGCAAGAATCTCCGCGCACAAGCTCAAGCCCTACTCCGTCGCCGCCAACCTCGTCGAACCAGCCCCATCCATCCCGCCCACTAACCACTGCCGAAAAAGTTCCCGCGCCTTCCCGCCCTCAAACCTCCGCCGCACCGCATCCATCACCGCCAAATGCGCCCGCTCCCCACGCCCGCGAAATCCCAGCCAATAAGGAACGTAAAAATCCGTCCCACTGTAATGAATCCGGTTCTGCAAGCCCCGCGCACGGAAAAATCCCCGCCGGTAAATCATCCGCCGCAAGCGGTCCTCAATCAATTCCGCGCACCGCTCCACCGGCAAACCACAAGGCAAAGCATTCCGCGTCTCGACGCACATCAATTCCCCGGCAACCGGCGCCGCATCAAATCCATAAAGATCAAGCGATCCATCCACGGCATCAATCGCTAAAAATTTCTCCTGCGCCCCACGCCCACTCTGCACCGTCGCCCGAAACAACCGGAACGGCACATAAGCCTCCGCGATCGACCGCAGCGGACCCGACACAAGTAATTGCACGCCGCCGACAAATCCCCCAGGCTGAAACGCCGCGAGCGCCTCCAACCGCGTAACCCGTCCCCGCAATGCAGCAATCTCCGCCAAATCAAATCTCCCGCAAAGTTGCCAATGTCCTAGGCCTTGAATTTCCGGACCGTAGGGGCGCCGCTTGCTGCGCCCGCCCAAGTAACTCCAATCGCGAGGTCCGCCAAGGCCGACACGTTAATCAGACCGCGCTCCTCTCCGTCCCCCGCATCACCGAAAATAAATCCACAACCCCACCACCGTCGCTACCAACAACAAACTAAAAAACACATTCATCCGCCGCTCCAGCTGCGTCTCCTTCTCCAGATGCGGCCCCGACACCCGCGTAGTCTCGATCTTCATTTCCGCCGTAGCAAAGGTCAAACCAGCCAGATGTTCCCGCGTAGGCGCCGTCCCCTGATAACTCACAATCACCAAAACAACCGCGCACACCACAAACATCAAAATCGCGTAGTGCAGAAAATTAATATCCAGAAGCCAGCGAATCGCCCCCTCCTGAAAATGATGCGTCTTATCTAAAACCTCAAAAGTAAATCGCACCGTCCCCATCACAAATCCGGTCATCAACGACCAGATCGCCCCGGTCCCATTCATCCGCGGCCAAAGAATCCCAAAAATAAAGCACACCGCAATCGGCGGGCTGATATAAGCCTGCACGCTCTGCAAATAAATAAAAAGCTGGCTGCTGATGCGGCTGATGAACGGCACCCACAACAACCCCAACACCACCAGAATCCCGGTGGCCATCCGTCCAAACGCCACCAACTGAAATTCATTCGCCTCCGGCCGTATCTTCTTGTAAAAATCCAGCGTCACCAGAGTCGAAGCTGAATTGAACACCGAACTCATCGCCCCCATCAAAGCCGCCAAAAGCGCCGCAATCATTACGCCCACCAATCCATGCGGCAGCAAATTGATAATCAAAGTGGGATAAGCAATGTCTCCGTTCGTAACCGCCCCGGCAGCGTTGTGATTGAACAACCCGGGATAAAGCCCGAACGCGATCAATCCCGGCAGCACCAGAATAAACACCGGCAAGATCTTCAAAAATCCCGCAAAAATCGTAGCAGCCTTGGCGTGCCCCTCATCCCTCGCCGAAAGCACGCGCTGCACAATCACTTGGTCGGTGCACCAATACCAAAGCCCCAAAATCGGCGCCCCGAAAAATATCCCCGTCCACGGAAACTCCGGATCGTGCATCGGTTTGATCATGTGAAAGTAGCTCGGCGGCACCGCCGCTCGCAGCCCGGAAAATCCGCCAATCTCGTGCAAACCAATCAAAGTCAGAATCACGGCCCCAGTAATCAAAATCAGCGTCTGCACCAGGTCGGTATAAATCACCGCCGCCAATCCGCCGGCAATCGTGTAAATTCCCGTAGCCACCACCAAAATGATCGCCGCGGTCATCGGATTCCACCCGACCACGCGCTCCAACACGACCGCCGCTGCATACAAGTGCACCGAAATCTTCGTAAAGATGTAAGCCAGAATCGATATCGCCGCCAGATAAACCGCGCAAGACCTGCTGAATCGCCGCTCCAAAAACTCCGGCATCGTAAAAACATTTGTCCGCAAATAAAACGGCACAAACACCCAGCCAAGAATCAGCAGTATCAAACAAGCCAGCCACTCAAAATGCCCCACCGCCAATCCCGAACTGGCCCCCGAACCAGCTAACCCAATAAAATGCTCGGTAGAAATATTCGAAACAAACAGCGAAGCCCCAATCGCGAACCAACCGACATTCCGGCTGGCCAAAAAGTAATCTTCCGAAGTCCGTTCCTTCCGCGCAAAATAAAACCCAATCGAAAACACAATCACGAAGTAAACCGCAATCACGCCAATATCGAGGGAATCCAGCGCGCGGTGCGTCACAGCGGGAACAACGAGGTGCGTCACAGCAGGAACGACAAGGTGCATCTGCTCCTCCTGGTTTTCGTCCGGCAGTCTAGCCTAATCCATAAGATTAAGAAACAAGTAGCGCGGGCCTGCCGCGGACGCCTCTGCGCGGCGTCCCTGTTTACCCCGAGCCGTGAGGGGCCCGCATCTTACGAGCACAATCGTTCACCAAGGCTGCGGCCAGCCGCGGCCCCGCCCAATCAGCCCGCCTCTTCTTGCACTTTTCCCCTTTGAAATCTCAAATCTGAAATTTGAAATTTCCTCCTCCGCTCCCAACCCGCCGCTCCAATCGTCCGCTCATCTACTAAATCGATTTACTAGGCCAGTCCCACCCACCTAGGCCATGCTCTCCTCTTCTCTCTGCATCATTGGCAAGTTCGAGAACCATCGTCTTCAACTCCAGCGCATCCAATTCGATGAAGGTGCATACTTTATTTTGCGCATGTCGACCCTCTCTCGCCGCGAACTTCTAATCGCGCTGGCCCGCGCCGGACTCCTCACCGGTGCCGGCACCCTCTCCGCCCCCTCGCTCCTGACCTCCGCGCTGCAAAGTCCCGCCGCGCAGGATCCCATCGCGCTCTCCCGCCCGCGCTATCGCGTCAGCTCCGAAGATGACGGCCTCCTCGACGAACTCGCCCGCTGCGCCGTCCGTTTCTTCTGGGAGCAAGCCAGCCCGGTCACCGGCCTGGTCAAAGATCGCGCCCGCGCCGACGGTTCCGACACCCGCGATCTAGCCAGCGTAGCCGCCACGGGTTTCGGCCTCTCCGCGCTAGCCATCGCCGATCAGCGCAATTACGTCGACGGCGACAAAGTCGTCGAGCGCGTCCGCACCACTCTTCGCTTCCTCGCCACCGGGCTTCCCAACGTCCACGGTTTCTACTATCACTTCATCAACATGAACAACGGCCAGCGCGCCCTGAAATGCGAAGTTTCGTCCATCGACACCGCGCTGCTCCTCTGCGGCGTCCTCACCTGCCGCGGCCATTTCGACGACAAAGAAATTCAAACCCTCTCCAAGATCATCCTGGATCGCGTCGATTGGCGCTGGATGCTCAATGGCGATTTCACTCTCTCTCACGGCTGGCATCCCGAAGGCGGCTTCCTCCGGTCGCGCTGGGACACCTATTGCGAGCTGATGATGATGTATCTTCTCGGCCTCGGCTCCAAGACTCACGCTCTCCCCGCCGAAACCTGGGACGCGTGGTACCGCCCCAAATTCGAATTCGAGCAGCTTCATTACATCGGCGCTTTCGCCCCCATTTTCGTTCACCAGTATTCCCACGCCTGGTTCGATTTTCACGGCAAGGAAGACAGCTACACGGATTATTTCGCCAATTCCGTCATCGCCACCGAAGCCCATCGCCTCTTCTGCCTCAGCCTCAAGGACCAATACACTTACATCACCGAAAGCCTCTGGGGCATCTCCGCCTCCGATTCCGCCCAGGGCTACAAAGTATGGGGCGGCCCGCCGCGCATGGGCCCCATCGATGGCACCATCGTCCCCTGCGCCGTCGCCGGCTCCCTCCCATTTCTTCCCGAACACACCATGCGCGTCCTCTGGACCATGCGCCAGGTCTACGACGTAAAAGGCTGGCGCCGCTACGGCTTCGTCGATGCCTTCAATCCCGGCACCAACTGGTACGACGACGACGTAATCGCCATCAACACCGGCATCTCCCTGCTCATGGCAGAAAATCTCCGCACAGGTTTCGTCTGGAATTCCTTCATGAAAAACGAAGAAGTACAAAAAGGCATGGACCGCGCAGGCTTCGTCCCCTCAATCCCATTCCCCAGCAATCAACCGCTACCGCAACAAATCTCAAACAAATCCACCGGCTAAACCATTTACGATTGAAAGCGGTGCCCGCAGCATTTCTTCCGAGCTGTCATCCCGAACGAAGTGAGGGATCTGCATTTCTTTGTTTCATCTGAAATTTCAAATCTGAAATTTGAAATTGTCTTTTCTCTGTTTCCGCCTCCCTACTTGATCTCCACCACCGCCAACCCCTGCGCCGGCAAAGAAATCTCCAACGTCGAATCCGTCAAAGCCACTTCCCGCGGCCCGCCCAATTCCGCCGCCTTCCGCAATTCCCGGTACTGCTCCAAAGTCGGATAATCCGGCGATCCCATAGCTCGATAAGCCGGCAAAGGCGACCCATGCTCGGGGTCCACCTGATAAATCAACCCCTTCTTCATCCCGCCCAATCTCTTGAACGCAAAAGAAAAATCCCGCGAATGGCCTTTTTCCTCCGGCAAAAATAAATTCCACACCGCGATCACCAAAGTCCCATCCCCCCGCCGCGTAGCCAAAACCGAATCCGAATCCACTCCAATCCGCCGCTCCCCCAACAAATGCAAAATCTTGAAGTCGTTAAACGAAGCCTTTGGCACTCTCCCCTCGGCAATCAATCCAAATCCGCCATAGAAAGGTTTTTTAATCGGCCCCTGCTCTTCAAACACGTCCGACAAATCCCAATAACTCATAATGTCCGCCAAACCATCGCACTGCCGGATCGTATTCGCCAGCCACGGCCCCATAAACGCCGAATCCGTAACATCCGGCTCGTTGAAATACGATGCGTTGTACTCGCTCCAAAAAATCGGCAAATCCGGACGCGCCGAAGCCTTCACCTGATCGAAAACTTTCCGCACCGCACGCCCCAGCATCTCCGTCCGCGGAATTTTCTCCTCGGTGCCAAACACATCCTGCGCCCGGTCATTCCCGTAAACGTGCGTGGAAACAAAATCCACGGGCACATTCTTATCCACGCAATGCGCGATGAACCGGTCCACCCAGGCCGCCTGCGCCGTAGATGGCCCGCCCACGCGCAACCGCGAGTTCACGCCCTTGAGCGCCCGCGCCGTATGATCATAAAGCTCGTAGTAGGTAGCTTCCTTCGGCTCTCCCGCCCAGAAATCAATATTCGGCTCGTTCCAAACCTCGAAGTACCACTTCGAGACCTCGTCAATTCCATACCGCTCGATCAAATGCCGCGAAAACGCCGCCATCAATTCATCCCACTTCGCATAATCCTTAGGCGGCGCCACATTCTGCTTGTAAAAAAACGCATGCACCGCCAAAGCATTCGAAGAAAGCGCCTTCGGCATAAAACTCAATTCCACGTAAGGCCGCGTCCCGTTCTCCAGCAACCCGTCATAAACCTGATCCACATAAGAAAAATTGAAGACCGGTTTCCCCGAAGCATCCTCCGAATAAACCCCCATCTCGTCATGAAAAACAGCATGAAACCGAACATACTCAAACCCGGTGATCTTCTTCACCGCCCGCAAATCATTCCGCCAACTCTCCCGCAAAGTAACAATCGCCCTCTCCGACCCAAACATTTTTTCCCAGAAATGCGGCAGCGCATGCGAAGGTCCGCCGGCGTCGATTTCAATTTTGGAATCTGCGGCAACGCGGTGGGAGTATCCCGGCGAGGAAACTGAAACGCCGATGAGCAGAAGCGAACCAGCGAGACAACTCCACAATCTAGTTCGCCCCGTCACGTGAGCCTCACAGGTTGCAGGAATGGGCGCGGGATAAGCCTGGGCTTCTCACTCCTCCCGCGCCGCGGGCTGTCTCAGGTCAAATTAGAAAACAATCCGGAATCCTAACTCGATCACTAGGCTGCGAGTTCATCAGAACGAGAATCGCGCCTGGAATTCAATCACGCGCCCTGCCAAGCCTCCCGATGAGCGCCCGAACGAAAACGTATTTGATAAGTCGTCGTTCGACGTCGCGAACCCAATCGGCGCCAGATTGAGAGTATTGAACGCGTTGAACATATTCGCTCGGAACTCAAGCCCCGCATTCTCGCCAAGAACCGGCAGCGTCGGCAATCGGAATCTCTTGGCAAAGCTCACATCGAGCGTTTCAAATCTCGGCCCGGGGAACGTATTTCTGCCGATGGGAGGTCCACCGCGTGGAAACGCGGTCGTAAAGCAATTGTCTGTCCCCAGCGAGCAGTTCGTGAGAATGGAAGGAAAGTTCGGATCATTCGGTGCATTCGGCGAACGGCTGGTTGTTGAGGGGCACACTCCGTTGATGAATTGCTGATTCGTCGGATGGTCAATGCAGGTCCCTGCGTACGCGGTCGGCCGGTCCGGCCGGTAGCTGTCCCCGTTCGGATCGTTATTCTGCGGGCCGAACACAACGGGCGTCCACGGGAATCCGGTGTGGTAAGTATAAATTCCGCTTACGCTCCAGCCGCCCACCACGTTTCCGAGAAAGTCATGACGATTCCGGAATATGGGGAGATCCCACACGCCGGCAATCACCAGCGAATGACGCACGTTGTAATCAGACGGTCCGCGATCAAGGGACTGGCTTACCGGATCAGTTTGCTGCGCTCCTATTTCATACGACGCATCGTCGATCGACTTCGCGAATGTATATCCTAGCGTCAGAAGGAATCCCTGCGAGAACTTATGATTCACTCGCAGAATCATCGCATTGTAATTGGCATTCACGTCGGCGAGCGGGAAGAATATGTTGTTGAAATTCGGATTCCCGGTCAGGTGCGGCGCAGAACAAGTCGGGTTCGTCGAACCGCACGGCTGTCCATTGCTGCCGCTATTTTGCGTGAAGTCGAAGTTATCGTCGAACGTGTCCCCAGGATTCAGCCGGTTCAGGTCAATGGCTCGAATCAGCTTGTGGCTGCTGCTCCCGCATATCCGAGCTCCAGCGTCGTGTTGCGCAGCGACTTCCCACTGTCCGCCAAACGAATACGTATACACATACGCATTTGGCAGACTCGGTTTTGATCCCCAAACAGTGATCCGATTGTCGCTCGTGCACGCTACGTTGGCGCAGAGGCCGCCCGTAACCGGATCGACTCCAAACGCCAGCAACGGATTCGCGGGATAGCTGAAAGGAGAGTTGCTCGTGCCCAGCACGTAGTCGATTCCTACTGACGCCGGAGACGTCCCGGGGCCTGCGCAGCATGCGCTCAAGATTCGCGGCAAACGGCGTGTTGAAACGCACTGGATTGAGAATATTGTCGTAGATGCGGTTGTAATTGACGCCGAATCCGCCCCGCACAACCAGTTTGTGATCGAAGCGGTCCGGGCTCCACGCGAACCCGATCCGCGGGCCGAAATTATTGAAGTCCCCGTCATACAGACTCTTTCCCGCTACCACTTTCCCGTCCGTGATTCCACTGGGTCCGAATACATAGTTGCTGATTTGATTGTGCGCGTCCGTCAGCGGCGTGAAATATTCCCAGCGCAACCCGAGATTCAACGTCAGATTGTGCCGGATCTTCCAGTCGTCCTGAACGAACAGCGCGTAGATGCTGGTGCGGAACGCGCGCGAGCCGTTCGGCAGGCCGCCGGTCCTTGGATCAACCGTAATCGCCTCGAATTGCGGCGCATCGTTGGCCCAGTCCAGAAACGAGCTGAACTGAAAAAGGGGCCGCGCCCCGCCCTCTTCGTTGTTATTGTTTTGGTCTTTCTGCAGATCTCCGCCAAACCGCAGCGTGTGATTTCCCCAAATCTTCGTCACCGTGTCGCGAAGGTCGTAAGTGTTCTGCGCGAAAATTCCCGGCGTGTCCCCTCCCTGCGCCGCTCCCGCGTTAATGCAGCACCCGAACTCCAACCGCGCCGAAGTCGAACACGTTGTAAGAAAGGAATTCCAAAGTTGGTGTTCGAAGAGGAGGCCACTTGGTTGTAATCCCATCGCGTCACATTCGCCCGCAAGTCGTTGAGCAGCGTCGCGCCGAATGTGCGCGTCCAGCCGATCGTTCCCAGCCAGTTCGAGGGCACAAATGTCAGGTCATCAACGGGCCGGTCTCCGCCCTGCAGATTGGTTGCGTGTGCGTGTAGTAGAAGCCCGCCGAAGAATTGATTGTTGCCCAGCGTGTAGTCCACTCGGCCGTTGTACTGATTGCTGCTCGTGTTGTTGGGATTGATCAGGTTGGCGCGCTCGTAAGTCCGGGATCGCCATCCGGGCCTCCGCCGTCGGCGATGGTGTCGTAATATCCGCCGAGCGGAACAGTGTCCAAGTAGGCAGCAGCAATCTACCGGGCCAGGTATCACCTGCGCCAATCGCGGCGCGAATCCTTTCGCCGCAAATACCTGTGCGGCCAGGCTGTTCGGCGAAACGCTCTTGCACGTACTGCCGAAAGTCCGGTGTTTCGACCAGGCGTTGTTGTGCGATGGTCGTGCCATTTGCGCGTTCTCCTTCGTAAGAGAAGAAAAAGAATAGCGAATTCTTGATCACCGGCCCGCCGATGCTCCCGCCAAACTGCCGGTATTTCTCGATTCACGCGCTGCGGCTTTCCGAAAGGCCCGTTGTAGCGGTTAAAAGCATTCAATCCCGGATCGTCGAATTTCGCCAGCGCGCTGCCATGAAACTGGTTCGTCCCGTTCTTCGACACCACTTTCACCTGCGTTCCAGAGTTGCGGCCATCCACCGCCGAGTAGGTGCTCGACAACACTTGAATTTCCTTCACCGATTCTTCGTTCGGAGTCACCACCGCCGCGCCGCCCCAACCCAGACTGTTCGCGCTCACTCCGTCCACTTGATAGTTGTTCGCCGATACGCGCTGGCCATCCGCCACGATCTGCACTTGGTTCTCAACTTGGAAGATCAGGCTGTTCGATCCGCCCGGCCCTTGCTGTCCCGGGAAGATTTTGCGCGTTGCCATTTGCCGCGCGCCCGCCATCTCCAAAAACGCCCGGCGTCAGCCTCAGCAGTTCGTAGGGGTCCCGGCCAACCGAGGGCAACGAATCGATTTCCGTGCTGCTCAACGTTCCCGAAATGTTGGCGTCTTCACTCTGAAGATTCGGCACGACAGCTTCCATTGACCGTCACCGACTGCGTGACGTCGCCCACCTGAAGCGTGACATCGAGTCCGCGCATCTGCTCCGCCGTTACCGCAACGTTTTCGATGGTGCTTGCCTTGAATCCCTTGGCCTCAACAACCAGCTTGTAATTCCCGGGAGCAAGCTCGCCGATGCGATAGAAGCCGGAATCGGACGTCTCCAGCCGTCTTCGACACCGCAGTGTCGACATTCGTAAGCGTGACTTTGGCGTGCGCAATCGCAGCGCCTCCTGGATCGAGCACCGATCCTTCCACCCCGGCGTTGTACTGCGCGCGCGCGGGCAGCGCGAATCCCAGAATCACCAATAGACACAACGCAAAACTACGCACAATGTGCTTCATAGAAGCCTCCATCAGCAGGCAACTGCGATAAATGATTTGTAACACCCCACGCGAGAACCCCGGACGAGCCCCAATACCCTTACTAAAACGATTTAATTGCCAAAAAACATAGTCCTATATATCTGTCCTGTCAAGAGGATTCAAATTTCAATCGCCTATGGCGGCGGGGCACTGGCTTGCTTTGCTGTTCCCGATTTGGGAAACTCGCGCGCAGCGTTTTTCGCGTTCTGAGCTCCTTGCGAGAGAATTCCGCGCCGGTGAAACCCGTGCCCAAAATCGCAGCGCCAAAAAAATCCGCACGCGCCGCCAAACATTCGCGCGGCGCCGGCAACGGCGCCGGCTGCCCTCCCATCAGCCTCAAGGAACTCGCCAAGCGGCTGGATCTTTCGCCGACCACCCTCTCACTCGTTCTCAATCGTGCTGCGGGTGCCAACGCGATTCCCGACGCCACCAAGAAACGCATCTTCGCCGCGGCCGAAGGCTTCAATTACCGCCCCAATCTGATGGCGCGCTCGCTGCGTTCGCAGCGCACCTTTTCTATTGGAGTCCTTGTACCCGAATTTAGTGACGGATATTCTGCGACAGTCCTTAGCGGCATCGAAGAAATCCTCCTTCGCGAGGGCTACATCTATCTGGTCACCACCCATCGCCACAAACCCGCGCTCATCGATCGCAATCCCAAACTTCTCTACGAGCGCCGCGTCGAAGGCCTGATCGCCGTGGACACTCCTTACGATCAAAATCTTCCGCTGCCGGTGGTCAGCGTCTCCGGCCACAAACACGTTCCCGGCGTCACCAACATCGTTCTCAATCACCGCACCGCCGCCGAAGCCGCACTGCGCCATCTCGTCAGCCTCGGCCATCGCCACATTGCTTTTTTGCGCGGCCAGGCTTTCAGCTCCGACACCGAAGCCCGCTGGGACGCCATTCGCGCCGCCGCGCGCAAACTCTCGCTTCCCATCCATCCCGAAAATGTCGCGCAACTCGAAGGCGATTCGCCCTCGCCCGAAGTCGGCTACATCGCCGCCAAAAAATTGGTCGACAGCCGCGAGCCGTTCACCGCGCTCTTCGCCTTCAACGACATTTCCGCCATCGGCGCGGTGCGCGCGTTCCGCGAAGCCGGCTGGCGCGTGCCGCAGGATGTTTCCGTGGTCGGCTTCGACGACGTCAGCGCCGCCGCGTATCACAATCCCGCGCTCACCACGATTCGCCAGCCGCTCTGGCGCATGG
This sequence comes from uncultured Acidobacteriota bacterium, assembly GCA_963841235.1. GTDB lineage: Bacteria > Acidobacteriota > Terriglobia > Acidiferrales > UBA7541 > Palsa-147. Next base: position 41,304 of record CAWJBU010000019.1, read on the forward strand.
GCGTGCTGGCCGCCGAAACGCTGCTCGAACGCATCGCCGTCGGCAAAAATCGCCGCGCGCAGGCGACGGTGCAAGTCGAAGCCGAACTCGTCGTGCGCGAATCCACCGCTCCAGCGCGTGCCTCCGCGCGGCGCAAACATCACGCCTGATGCCCTCGCGCGCATCCGAATCTCCGCGCCTCTCCGGCTCCTTGCGCCCGCATGAGGCGCTGCAGGACGCTCAATTCGCCGCGCACATCGGCTTCATTTTCACCGGCTTCGTCAACACGTTGCTCGGGCCGATCCTGCCGATCGTCTCGCGCGCCTGGTCGCTCAATGACGCGCAAGCCGGGCGCCTTTTCGCCGCGCAATTTCTCGGCGCGATTCTCGGCACGATGGCCTCGAGCCGCCTGATGGCCGCGCTCGGCATTCGCCGCTGCGCCATGCTCGGGCTGCTGCTGATGTCGCTCGGCGTCACGGCCACCGGCTTCAGCGACGCTCGCTTCGGCGCTCTGGCCGTAGTCTGCTTCGGCCTGGGCCTCGGCGTCGCCGTTCCCGCCATCAATCTCTGGATCGCTCTGGCCGATCCAGCCCGCAGCGCCGCCGCGTTGACTTTGCTCAACGCCTGGTGGTGCCTGGGCGCCGCGTCCTGCGCGCCGCTGATAATTTTCGTAGCCGAACATATCGGCCTGGCGAAAACTCTCGGCAGCCTCGGCGTGCTGCTCGCGCTAACAGCGATCGCCGGTCTCGTCGCCTCCATGCGCCGCGCTCCGAATGTCGCGCCGGCCGCGCACGCAGCGCCGGCATCCGTCGCAACCGATCCCGCTGCACTCGCTCAATCCACGCAGCCCATCGCCCCGGCTCCCGTCGGGCCGCTGCCGCGCTTGCAACCATCCGCGCAGCGCACCTTCATCTTCCTCATCTGCACATTCATGTTCTTCTACGTCGGCACTGAATCCGGCATCGGCGGCTGGGCCGCCACTTACGCTCAACGCCTGAACCTCCTCTCCGCCGCAAGAATCGGTTTCGCGCAATCCATCTTCTACGGTGCGCTCCTGCTCGGCCGCGCCATCGTTCCATTCTTCTTGCATCGCATCAGCGCCGTGCGCCTGCTTCTGGCCGGTTTGCTGGTCGGCGCCGCCGGCGCGCTGCTGTTCACCATTACCGCGCGCCCGCCGCTGGTGCTCGCCGGAATCTGCATCGCCGGCATCGGCCTGGCGCCGATCTTTCCGGTAACCGTCTCGATCTATTCCGACGAACTCAGCAGCACCGCAACCAGAAGCGCCAGCCTGGTCTTCACCATCGCCAACGTAGGCGGCGCGCTATTCCCGTGGCTCATAGGCCGCGTCTCGACAAGCATGAACGGCCTGCGCTACGGCATGTTGGTGCCGC
>CAWJBU010000020.1:0-43017 GCA_963841235.1 uncultured Acidobacteriota bacterium
TCCATCGTTATTCCACGATAAAACGATGGCTCGTAACGCTGCCACGCGCACGCAAAACAATAATTCATCGCGCCCCGGTCTTCTGGAAAAGATGATAAGGATTTTGCGCGACAAGTTTGTATCGGCCCGTTGCAAACACTTCCGGCATCACCAGGCGCACCTCATCCTTTTCCAGCGTTGAGTCGTCGAACAGAATGAATCCGCCGACCTGCAGAAAAGCGTCGCAATTCAAGAAGTCACGTTTGGCGTACTCGTACGTGTGATTTCCATCCACGAAGCAAAAACTGAGCGGCCCCCCAAGAGTGAGCGACCGCCCAAAAACGTCGGTCTTGGGTTCGGCCGCTTGCCAGCACTTGAATAACTCATCGGAATTCATCTCAAACGTGAAAGGCAGGTCATCACTGCTGAACATTTTGGTGTTGCGGAGGTAAGAGTCCCGCGCAAACTGCTCCAGATCCTTGTAATGGATCAGTGACTGCCCGACATTGTCGGTGGAATTGTCCGGCTTCTGAAACTCCCATTTGTCGCAGGTGATGAGCGGGTTCGTGACGCCGTGCTTCCTCTTGAAATAAGTCAAAAGATTCGCGGATAGGCCGCAGTAGGAGCCGATTTCCAGCATCGGAGCCGCGCTCGGAAGGTGTCGAATGGCATAGTCGAAGGAATAGAGATTGCCCCTTTCCAGTATTCCCGCATTTATGTAGCACAACTGGGTGACGTACTCATCTTCAAGGTAAACGATCGGCTGGACCGGATCGATTATGCGCGCCGCCTTGCGCAGGGCACGCGCCGCGAGGTTTCGTAGCGAACTCATCTCTATTGCATTCTCCTGACTGGCTGCGAGAACGACATTCGATAGCTCGAATCCTGATCCGGATGATCTCGAACGAATCCGATGCGATCGAGCATGGGACGGATCTCAGGATTCGACATGAAGAGTTTCCAAATCAGACCGGTGCGATAATTTTCGACCATTACGACAATGGGAGCGTGGTTCAAGCCCATGTAGATCGGTGCGAACCAGTTCTGATCGAGATTGAATGCGTCGCGCGGGCCGTAGATCCCCCAGAGACGATCTCCCAAGTCACGATAAAAATGTTTGAGCGCAGCCATCGAGGCATCGGGCGTATAGGGGAATGAAGCGAGCGCGCCGGTAGGAGTCATCGTTCCGGAATCATCCTCCGCGTCCGGTGCATTCGCTTCGTAACCTTTGGGGCCGTCGCTGGCGGTCAGACCCCAGGAATCAGGCCCGTAACCTTTGTGATGACCGGGATTTGCGATGCAATACGCGCGATTGATCAGAGCCAAATTTCGGTTGTTCTCGAAGTAGCTGGTGAACGGGTCGCGGATGCCTCGTGGATCGAAACCCATATAAGAATAGTCGGTGAAGAAAAGCGGGTTCGTCCTTGCGCCGACATCCAGATGAATCCCGTACGACGTCGTGTCGCTGATGAACTCGTTGTGTTTGGGGACGCTGCCTTTGGCACCGAGATCATGGCCGGGAACTTCAGCTCCGTCCGCCCACCCACTGTAGTAAAGGTCCGCAGGTATCGGATGAGTGGGCGACGCGATAGCCAGAAGATAAACGATCATCACTTCATTGAAACCGTTGAGGCGGTGATTGATGTACCACGACCACTGCGGCGACCAATGCCAGTACAGTGCATCGCCTTGCGGAGACCGGCGATACCAATCCCACTCCACCGTCTCCCACAGCCGGGAAACTCTCAGATACAGCGAGCGTTCTTCGACATTCGATTGGTTCAAATACGCCCGCGCCGTCAGCAGTCCTTCCATCAGAAATGCCGTCTCCACCAAGTCTCCCGCGTCATCAAACATGTCAAATACCGGCAGGCTCTCGCCTGTAGCATCATCCATGAAATGGGACCAGGCGCCGTGATAACGCGGAGCCTTTTCCAGGAAGCCGACGATCTTGTCCAGACGCTCAATCCCCTGTGCGCGAGTTACGAATCCCCGGTCGATTCCGGCAATCAAGGCCATGATGCCGAAACCGCTGGCCCCCGTGGCGATGATGCGGTCGTCACCAGGGATGTTCTCGCGCGTCATTCCCGAGTGAGGCCCCGCCGACTCCCAGTAGTAGCGGAAACATTCTTCTTGCAACATCGTGAGGAGCTCGTCGTCGGAAAGCGCGCGGGTCGAGGCGCTGACCGATGCGGACATCGCGGAAAGCTGCCCGTCTGAAGAAGCTGTAGCGACCTTGTAGTGTGCCGTCTGATTGGTCTTGCCAAGGAAGTCTGCAAACCGTTGGAGACCGGGCTCTTGAATCGCGATGGGCTCGTAGTTACGTCCGTCGGACGAGCGATAGATCACATAGCGCTGTACCGTGGGAGTTTCGGCGACTCTCCAGGAGATATCGATGTGGCGTTCATACCCCTTCGCCTGCACGTCTTGGGGCACTGGCAACGATTCCGGCGAAGCCGCGGCGTCCGGTGAATCGACGGTAATTTGATCGATGAGCAGCGTATGGTCCGTTTCGTCGGCAGCCCCTTGAGAAAAAAGCAGGCTGCCGAGCCGGTTCGCTTCCAGGTGATGAATCGATGCGGATGCAAAGCTGCTCAAGGGGATCTTTACACGTACCCATTGGCCCGCAGGCAACGCAGGTAAAAACTCCTCGAGCTTTAGCGGGCCCGAAAAGTTGTCGTTGATATCTTCGATGCGCACGAGCGGCAAATTTGCGGGGAGAATGCGCTGCGGCGCGTAGCACCAGAATGAAAGTACCCGGCCTTGAAAGTAAATCTCACGGTTCCTGAATTTGACGACATCTAATTTTGCTACCCATCCGCCGTCAAGTTGTGAATTCCATTCCAACCGGAGAGCATTGGGTGGCGTGAAAAACAAATGGGTTTCTACAGGCAGCTTGCCGTCGAGAGTTGCAAGACGGCTGGGCAAGGAGGCGTTGCCGGAACTATAGAAATAAGCGTCTCGGGTGAGGCTGTTGTCGAAAAAAACATGGCGATAATACTCGGTGTCCGCGAGCAACGGAGCTGCCGCGGTAAATATCAGCAAAGCCGCGGAAAGCTTCCTGGTCAGTGGAAACAGAAGAGACTTCTTACGGCGGGATGAGGTCGCGACTTGGAAAAGGAAGGAAATTATCAGTCGCCCTTGACGATGCATGTTAGGCCGCACCCGACAACAAGTCAATCTGGTGGGAATACCCCGCATAAACTCCGGGCACAAGCTCGAAACGAAGGACGGTCTCTCATTTTGTCCGCAGTCTTTGCGACGGTGGCTCAGACGCAGCCCGTTACAATATTAGTCAGGCGAAATTCGCTCTCTGACTGCCATAAATGAAAGCAGGTCGCTAGCCGCTTGCGCATCAGACGGGCAGGCGGTTGTCTCCCGTGGACTTTCTTGAATATTTCTTACGGCTTGGCGATCAGGATAGGTTGCGGATCGGATTCGCGGCGATAAAACACGCGCGGACGCTGCGTCTCGCGATCCTTTAGCATAATGCCTCGCGACGGCTCGCCTTCCACGATCGAAATGTCGCGGCCCAGTGCGGCCATTCGCTTCATGCCATCCATTTGAAGTTCCGGCAGACGGATCGTAGTGTAGTCCAGCCATTCGCGCAGCAGAATCTGGCCGTCCTTAGGCGCGTCATCCGCTTTCCCTTGCTTCAATCCTTCTTCCACAAGAGCATAGGTGAGCAAACCGTGGCCATACTGCGAAAGTTCCAGCGCCGCTTCATTTCCCTGCGCTGCGGCGAGGATGTACATTCCCTTCTCATAAGCCAACTGCGCCAGACCCTGCGAATTCATCGGTCCCTGCCGCGGATCGTCGGCTTCGAGCGTCTTTCCGGATTGACATGCATCAATCACCAGCACGATGTACGCGGCGTCAATTTTCTCGACTAGAGATCCTAGTTCGAGGTCATTAATTGCGCCCGGTATGGTGTCGTCGGCAGCGGTTCGCGCGGCGAGTCCATCTGTACGGGCCACCTGGGCCGCCTGAGGCTCGAAATCGTGCGCGATTAGGTAAAAGCGCTTGTTCTCTTTTCCCGGAGCGGCGCCGTGCCCCGCGAAATAGATGAAAATCGCGTCCTCGGGCTGCGCGGGCTCGATCTCGCTTAATTCTGCAGGGGCACCATCGGCCAGCGGGCCGCTTTGCGAGCCAGCCAGGCGAGCGAGGGCTTGCAGAATGTTTGCCTTAGTGGCCTCGCGATCCGACAAGAAGATCACGCGGATCTCACCAAAGGAGCCAATTTTCGCCTGCTGCACGCGCAGCTCGTCACTGAACGCGCGAGCGTCATCGACCGCGTAATGCAAATTGAATTGCGTGTCGGCGTATTCGTTGATTCCCACGGCGAGAATGTAGGCGATCCCAGCCCGTTTCAAACTCTCAGCGCCGTCGAAACTGATTTCCGTGTCCGCGCTCTTGACATCCTCACGGTTGAACGCGTAAGCGACCAAGCGTTGTTCGCCGGCGACCGCAGAGATTGTGGCCTCCAAAGTCGTCTCCGAACTGCCGTTCGTTAGTACATCGCCGTGCCAGATCCTGACCAGCGATCCATTGCGGAATAACCGCACATCACGAACTCCGCTTCCACCCCGGTGCGTGGAATCCGCCGGCGCCTCCTGCACTTTTATCGTTACGTTCACAGAGCGCGCAGAATCGCTCGCACCTTCTCCGTCGGGCATCCCTTCGAGCGATAACTCGAGCTGCGGTTGGCGCCGATCCACTTGGGAGATTTCGCGTTTGGTCTGCGGAAACTTTCCTGCAAGGATTTCAGTGAGCAACCCGGGATGGTAATACTCCCGAAAGAAAACTTCGACAGGAGCGACGTTGAACGTGTTCCCCTGGAAGCGCCACAATATGCGCTGCCACCCGCGCGGCGAGCCGTCGAACAGCCCATTGGGACTTATCACCAACCAATCCCCAGCAGTTGTTAGGGAAATCAGCGTGGCCATCAACTCGCCCGTTTGCGAATCCCACACCCGCGTGCCGCTGTCCTCGCTCGTCGTAAAAATCCATCGCGCATCCGGGCTGAATGAGACATCCCACGCAGAACTCGGCGGGTGTAAAGTCCGTACCTCGCGGCCAGTGGCCACTTCCCAAACTTTGACGTCGTAGCCGGCCGCTGCCAACCAGCGTCCATCGCGGCTGAACGTCACCGCAGTGCCGCTCAAGCCAGGGAATTCTCGTATGATTTGTCCGGTCTCGACGTCCCACAGCCGAACCACGCGATCCAAGATCCACTCGCCGCGTTCGAATCGCTGCACAGCTCCCGACGCCGAGGCAAGCGTGCGCCCATCGGGACTGAACGCCACCGCACTAATCTCCCCTTCGCTGCCGACCAGCGTCCGAATCTCGCGACCCGTGCTCACGTCCCACAACTTAATGGTCTTGTCCGCAGGATGATCGCTTCCTTGCACCTTTCTCCAATCCAGGATCCCGCCACCCGATGCAAGAACGCGCCCCTCGGGGCTGAAAGCCACGGAAGTGACCTCGCCCGTGTGCCCAGTGAGCGTGCGCAGTTCGCGCCCCGACTCTGCATCCCACAGCTTGATCGTTTTGTCGCTGCTCCCCGATGCGAGAAGTTTTCCGTCTGCACTGAACGCGACTGCATTGACGCGATCTCCATGTCCGGCCAGCTCCCGCTTGAGCTTTCCGTCACGCGCATTCCATATCCGCACCGATTTATCGACATTGCCCTCGCCGTAGTAAGGCTGCCCGGCCGCCGAAGCGATCCACTGCTCATCGGGGCTCATGGCCACAGACGAGATCATGCCGGTATGCCCGGCGAGCACATGCAATTGCTGCCCGGTCGTCAAATCCCACAACCTCACGGTGCTGTCGTCGCAGCCGAGTGTCAGCGCTTTGCCGCTCGGCGCCGCAGCTAGCGGACGGATTTGGCCAATCACCTCACCGCCCAGAAAATTTTTCTCGCGCCAGCCTTTCGTTTCCCACACGGCAATTCTGTCGTCCACGCCCGCAGCCAGCCACTTCCCGTCAGGACTAAAGCTCACCGCGAAGTTGGAAGAGTAGTTGCCAGGAAGAGGCACTGACTTGACCAGCCGCCCCGTACTTGTCTCCCAAATTTCAATGGCTCTCCCCACCAAGGCCGCGAGAAGACTCCCATCTGGATTAAACGAAAGAGAAAACGAAGCGTCGCCCGGCCGTGGCGCCCATGTGCGGATCTCATGCCAGGTGCTCGTATCCCACAGCTTCACGGATCCGTCCAAATCACTCGATGCCAGCCGGCGGCCGTCTCGCGAAACGGCCACGCCCATGACAATATTTTTGTGGCCCGCCAGTGCTTGGATCTTTTCCCCTTTGCTCACCCTCCAAATATCCACACTCTTTCCCGCCGCCGCCGCGAGCCAATCTCCATCACCGCCGAACGCCACGCTGTTCACTTCTTCTGTCCCGCGCAGCATCTTCGCTTTCTTTGCCGTTGAAATCGGCCAGACCCGGATTAGTCCGTCTTTGCTGCCCGCAGCGAAGGATCCACCGTCCGGACTCACGGCCACCGACCACACTGGGCTTGGGCCGCTCAAATTGCGCAGTTCGCGACCCGTCTCGATGTTCCACAATTTCACCGCGCCTTCGGTCCCAGCCGAAACCAAAACCTTTCCGTCGGGCGTCAACGCCATCTTCCACACCATGCCACGGTGACCCGCAAACGCTCTCAGCTCGCGGCCGGTCTTGAGATCCCAAAGTTTCAGCGTGGTGTCCTGGCTTCCAGAAACCAACCAATGGCTGTCAGGTCCGAACGCGATGGACATAACCGGCTTGTGATGTCCCGATTCCATCACGAGTTCGGGCTGCGCTTCGTGGTTCGGTGGCGCAGCGACGCCATTCGACGAAGTCTGGGCAAGTGTGCCGATTCCGCTGAGCAGGAGGGCGACACAAAGGGTAAGTGGGCGCAAGCTGTTTGCTCTGTAACGATGCGGCTAAGAGATAGCTACTTGATTATCGTAGATTCGAAACAGCGTGGTCGGAGTGGAAATGAGCGCTACCGCTGACAAGTGGTAACAGCTCGCTCACCGCGGCCGCACATCACAGACGGGCGTCGTTCACTTCAGCTTTGCATACTCGGATTTCGCAGCAACGAGGATGGGAACATCGGGATCGGCGTCTTTCCAGAGCGCGAGGAAGTCCTGATATGCGGCCTGGGCTTTGGCGGTGTCGCCCGATAGCGCGTAGGCGCGGCCGAGGCCCAAGTGCGCCAGCGCGCCGATTGGGCTGTTCGCGACGACGCCAGGGTGGTCGAGAATTTTCTGAAACTCGGCCGCCGCGGCGCTGCCTTGGTGCGCTGCCAGATCAAGTTCGCCACGCAGGTAGACGGGGTAGAGAGCCTGGCCAACAGAACCGAGTTCGTACGGAGCAACCGGGGCAAGCGCTTCGATGGCCTTGCCGGCGCTGCCTCCTTGTAGAGCTGTGGCTGCACGGATTGTGGGTAGATAATTGGACTGCACGATCGTGTCTTCCGGAAAGCGCTTGGCGAGGTCGGCGGCCAGCCGCGTAGCTTGAGCGGCGTCGCCCGCCACGGCGAATGCGAAGGCTGATACAGCTTCAGCGTCTCTGCCGGTCGAAAGAGCCAGCGCGGCCTGCGCTTGCTGCTTCGCCAGGCTCATGTTGCCCACCAGCGCCTCGCGCCACGCCGCTTCGGCCACGTATCCAGCCGCGGTTTCTTTTTCATCTGCGCGTTGGGCCGATTCGGACGCGCGCCGCGTCAGTTCCCGTGCTTTCGAAAATTGCCCGGCGTACGCGGAGGTATCGGATTCGGTGTCGAGCATAACGTCTTCGAATCCAGGCTTTCCCATCAGCACGGCCGCCTCGCGCTCCATTCCTGCCGCATCGTGTTGCAGAAAATCAATGCTGTAGAGCTGAAGGTGATTTTGAGGATTATCCAGATTGTGGGCTTGCGCCTCCTGCGCGGTCGCCCTGGATTCATCCAGACGGTTGACAGTCAGATAGCCGGTGACGAGGTTCGCATAATAGAGTCCGTTTTCGGGACTGAGTTTTAGCACCTCCTGATTCGCAGCGAGGGCCTTATCGTAGTCACCCAGAACACCGTAGATGGCGGCCAGGTTGTTGGGCGGAATGTCGTCGCGCGGGTAGGTTTGCGCCCACAACTCATAGGTCTTGCGCGTCGCTTCCAGGTTCCCGATGACGTACTGCTCATAGTGTGAAACGATGTAAAACTTCTCGCGCTCGCTTACTCGTTCGCGCAAGTCGTAAGCCTTGCGAGTGTTTTCGGCGGCGCGCGCGGTCTCGCCCAGACTGCTGTAGTTCGTGCCCAGGCGCGCATAAGCCATAGCAAAGTTGGGGTCCAGGTTGACAGCCCGCTGGAAGAACGGGATGGCGGCAGCGTTATCGCGCTTCACGTTCTGTGTCTGGTAGCCCAGGCTGTAGGCTTTCAGCGCCTCCAGCGACGGCGTGGTCACGTTCTCCGCTGGCGCGTCATACTTTTGCACCGACGCCAGCGATTCGCCCAGCTTCACGCGCACTTTCGCCGCCGCCTCGCCCAGCGCTTTCAGCACCTGCTCTTTGCCGCTGGCCGTGGCCTGTTCGTTCGCCAGCACATCGCCGCCGCGGCAGTTCACCGCCTTGAGCCCCACGACATACTGGCTCCCTAGACTGGAAATCGAGCCCTCGATGCTGGCAGCACCCGCAGCGCGCTGGCAGACTTCGCGGGCCAATTCGCGCGTGAGCCGCGCGTCCTTGGGCTGCGCCATCAGCGCCAGCGTTTGCGCCACGCGTTCATCGGAGAGCAAGCTCAGAAACGGCGACTGCTCCAGTTGCGCCGACAGCCCCTGCCGCAGCGTGCCGTCGAACACCGCATCTCCCGTCGTGTTTGTGAAATCCGCAACCACGACGGTGTCTTTCTCGGTCAAAGGCGCGGCTGAGCGCGAGCGCAACAGCAGAACTCCCGCGACGACAGCGGCAATCAAAACGACAGCAGCGGGAACCAAAATCTTCCAGAGTTTGCTGCCTCCACTGACTGGAACCTCAGCGACTCTCAGCGCAATCGATGATCCAGCCACCGGAACAGAACCCGATGACGCCACAGGCTGCTGGACGGCGGGTTGAGAGCCTGATTCCTGTGCCGCCGCGACCGTCCCCGAACCCGCCGCGATCATTCGGCTTGTATCCGTGTCGCGCTTCAGACGCTGCAGCTCTGCCCGCATCTCGTTCGCGTGCAGGTAACGCAGATTGCGGTCCTTCTCCAACGCGCGGTTGATCACATCTTCCAGTTTTGCCGGAATGTCAGGATTCAAGCGCATCGGCGGCGCGGGAGCGCGTGTCAGAATGGCGTTGGTAATGAGCGCCGAACTATCTCCGCGGAACGGCAACGTCCCTGTGGCCATTTCGTAAAGGACGACGCCGAAAGAAAATAAATCCGTGCGTGCATCCAGTTCCTTGGCGCCCAATTGCTCGGGCGACATGTACGCCACCGTTCCAACGGCAGTTCCCGGACTGGTGAGGTGTTCCGCGTCAACTTCCCCCATCGCATTCGTGGCAGCAGTGGCATCCGAGGCCACGGTTTCCCGCTTCAAGGTCTGCTTGGCCAAACCGAAATCCAGAATTTTGGCGTGCCCTCGTTTTGTGACGAAGATGTTGGCCGGTTTGATGTCGCGGTGGACGATGCCTTCGCTGTGCGCCGCGTCGAGCGCGTCCGCAATTTCGATGGCGAGGTTCAGGAGAGTCTCAATTTCCATCGGGCGGCCGCCGATACGGTGCTTCAGCGTCTGGCCGTCCAGGAATTCCATGACGATATACGCGCGGCCGTTCTCCTCGCCGATATCGTAAATCGTACAAATGTTTGGATGGTTGAGTGCCGACGCCGCCTCCGCCTCTCGCCGGAAGCGCTCCAACGCCTGAGAGTCGCGTGCCAATTCTTCGGGAAGGAATTTCAGGCCGACGGCACGATGCAGCCGGGTGTCTTCCGCTTTGTAAACCACACCCATCCCGCCACCGCCCAACTTCTCGACGATGCGGTAGTGCGAGATCGTGCGTCCGATTAGTGGCTGCGGGTCAATCATACGGCGGGCATATTAGGCTGCGTCCAACGGCAAGTCACGACCTTTTTCGATGGTTTCCCGGGGATTTAGCTACCGTCCTTGTATCCGCGAATCGTCGTCAACCATCAATTCCTCGCGATCTCGACCGGTATTCGCGCTCGCACCGCTCGTCGCGCCTGAGTCCTAAATTCGCTCATCACAAAAACTGTTTCTAATCGGGAAGGCCACGATTAGATACCCACCTATCTCATTGAAAACAAACGATCGACACCCCTTCTAATCGGGAAAAAACGTCCTTTTTCAATTTGCGCCGATTTCGTCTCCGGTGAGCCGCCAAAAACCCGTAAGTTGCTCTTTCTGCACGACTACGCTCGCAAAATCCGGCCAACAGCAGTATAATGCAGACGATGCTAAGAGGTAGAGGGATAATGCATGTTCGCCGCCCGTCCGTGAAAGACAAGGCGACCCATCCGCGCGTCTCGCCCCTTCTCACCAAAGCCGCGGACAGCGAAGAGTACCTGGCTATGGTCGGCAATCGCGTGCGGGAACTTCGCGCGCGACGCGGCATGACTCGCAAAATTTTGGCGCGCGATTCGCATGTTTCTGAGAGATATCTTGCGCAGCTTGAATCCGGCGAAGGCAACATTTCCATTCTTCTGCTGCGGCAAGTCGCGCAGGCGCTCGATACGCCGCTCGAGTCGCTCGTTTTCGCTGGCGCTGAGCCGCCGGTCGAGCTGGTACGCACCACCGAATTTCTTCGCGGTTTGCGCGCGGAGGAATTGAGCCGGGCGCGCGAGCTGCTCCTGCAGGAATTCGGCGGCGTGAATTCTGACGCGCGAGGCTCGCGCATCGCGCTGATTGGCCTTCGCGGAGCGGGGAAATCGACGCTTGGCGCGATGCTCGCTGAAAAACGCGAAGTTCCTTTCATCGAGCTCGATCGCTTGATCGAGCAAGAAGCCGGCGTCCCGCTCGGCGTAATCTTCGATCTCTACGGCCAGAGCGGCTTCCGGCGCCTCGAGCGGCGCTGCCTCGATGAAGTCATCGAGCGCCATCCGAAATTCGTTCTCGCCACCGGCGGAAGCCTGGTCTCCGAGCCGGGAACGTTCGACCGCCTGCTCACCGCGTGCTTCACGGTTTGGCTGCGCGCTACGCCTGAAGATCACATGCAGCGCGTGATCGCGCAGGGCGACAAGCGGCCGATGGCCGACAATCGCGAGGCGATGACCGACCTCGAACGCATCCTTGCCGGACGCGAAAAGCTCTACAGTCAGGCCGATGTTGCAGTGGAGACCAGCGGCTTCTCGCTTGCCGAAAATTTCGCGAGACTGCTAAAGGCAATTAGTGGCGCCGAAAAAAGCAGTAAGAACGGCCGCGACAAGCGCGCGGCGGACTGAGGACACTGAGCGATGCTTAACGTAAAAGAAAAAGAATTGATCACTTTTGACGTGCGCCCCGAAGACCGCAAGCACTGGCGCCTATCCATCGACGGGCGCGTCGCGACGCTGGCGATGGACGTGAACGAAGAGAAGTCGCTCAAGCCGGGCTACAAGCTCAAGCTAAATTCCTACGATCTGGGCGTGGACATCGAGCTTCACGATGCGCTGCAGCGCATCCGTTTCGAGCATCCCGAAGTTGCCTGCGTCGTGATTACCAGCGCGAAGGAGCGGATTTTCTGCGCTGGCGCGAATATTTACATGCTCGGAACCTCCTCGCACGCTTGGAAAGTGAATTTCTGTAAATTCACGAACGAGACGCGCGATGGCATGGAAGATTCAAGCCGCCACGATGGATTGAAATTCATCGCCGCGCTGAATGGCACAACCGCGGGTGGCGGGTACGAATTGGCGCTGGCTTGCGATGAGATCTTGTTGACCGACGATCGCTCAAGCGCCGTTAGCTTGCCGGAAGTTCCGCTGCTTGGGGTTTTGCCCGGCACCGGCGGCCTGACGCGCGTGGTGGACAAGCGCAAAGTGCGCCGCGATCTGGCCGATATGTTCTGTACCAATCCGGATGGCGCAAAAGCCGACCGCGCCAAGGAATGGGGCTTGGTGGATGAAATTGCGTTGCCTGCGAAATTTGCGGAGCTGGTGAAGACGCGCGCGCAGGCGATGGTGGCGAAATCGTCGCGGGCCGCCGATGCAAAAGGAATCAAGCTGAACCCGCTCGAGCGAACAATCGATGAGAAGGGAATTCATTACAAGTGGGTGGATGTGGTGTTCGATCGCGCCGCGCGCGTGGCGATGCTGACTGTGCGCGCGCCCGAAGGCGATCAGCCGCAAACCGTCGAAGCAATTCACGCGCTCGGCGATCGCTGGTGGCCGCTGGCGATGGCGCGCGAACTGGATGACGCGATTTTGCTGCTGCGCACGAATGAACTCGATCTCGGACTCGTGCTGATCAAGACTACTGGTTCCGCGGAAGCCGTTCTCGCCTCGGACGCCGTGATGCTGAAGCATAGTAACGACTGGCTGGTGCGTGAAGCGATCGGGATGCTACGCCGCACCTTTTCGCGTCTCGAAGTCACCTCGCGCAGCCTCTATGCCATTGTCGATCCCGGCTCGTGTTTTGCGGGCCTGCTCCTCGAACTCTCGCTCGCTGCGGATCGAAGCTACATGCTTAGCCTTCCGGATGATGACGCCGATAGCCCGAAGATCGCGCTCGATGAAATGAACTTCGGAATTCTCCCGACGGTCGCGGGCCACGGCCGGCTCGAAACGCGTTTTGCCGGCAACAAAGAGAAGCTCGCCTCGCTCGAAAAGCTCTCAGGAAAAATGCTCGGCCCTGCCGCGGCTCTCGCAGAAGGTCTCATCACGGTCTCGCCCGACGAACTCGACTGGGACGACGAAATCCGCATGGCCATCGAGGAGCGCACCTGCCTTTCACCCGACGCGCTCACGGGCATGGAAGCAAGCCTACGATTTCCCGGCGCGGAATCGCTCGAGACGAAGGTCTTCGGCCGCTTGTCCGCGTGGCAGAACTGGGTTTTCATTCGTCCCAACTCCACGGGCGAGCACGGCGCCTTGAAATTATTCGGGAGCGGGACGAAGCCGAAATTTAATTGGGAGAGAGTCTAATGTCGCTGAACTATCAGGATCGCATCCCGAATAACATTGATCTCGGCTCGAATCGCATCCTGCAGCGAGCGCTCGAGCACTGGCAGCCGGAGTTCATGCGCTGGTGGCAGGACCTCGGACCCACAGATTTTCAGGCCGCCGATGTGTATCTGCGCACGGCGATTTCGGTGGATACGAAAGGCTGGGCGACGTTCGGCTACGTACGCATGCCGGAATATCGCTGGGGAATTTTTCTCGCCGAGCCGGAGAACGACCGCCGTATCGGATTCGGAGACAATCTAGGTGATCCCGCCTGGCAGCAGGTGCCGGGCGAGCACCGCGCGAATCTGCGCCGCCTGATCGTTACGCAGGGCGACACCGAGCCAGCTTCGGTTGAGCAGCAGCGTCTCCTCGGCCACACCGCACCCTCGCTCTACGATTTGCGAAATCTATTTCAAGTGAACGTCGAAGAAGGACGGCATCTCTGGGCCATGGTTTATCTTCTGCACGCGTATTTCGGGCGCGACGGGCGCGAAGAGGCAGAAGAATTGCTGGAGCGCCATTCGGGCGATGCCGATAAGCCTCGAATCCTCGGCACATTCAACGAACCGATTCGCGACTGGCTCAGCTTCTACATGTTCACGTATTTCACCGACCGCGACGGCAAATTCCAATTGAAATGCCTGGCCGAATCGGGCTTTGATCCGCTCTCGCGCACTTGCCGTTTCATGCTTACCGAAGAAGCGCATCACATGTTCGTCGGCGACACGGGAATCTCGCGCGTAATCAAGCGCTGCCTCGAAGTGATGAAAGAAACCGGCACGGATGATCCGGAAGCCATCCGCAAGGCTGGAGCCATCGATTTGCCGACGATACAGAAATATCTGAATTTCTGGTTCAGCACCTCGATCGATCTCTTCGGTGGAGACAGCTCTTCGAACGCGGCGTCGTATTTCGCCAGCGGCTTGAAGGGGCGCCCCGATGAGGCGAAGTTCGAGGATCACGTCGCGGCGGGGCAGGCGTTCACGCTCGAATTGCCGGACGGGAAGGGCAGCGTGCGCACCGAAGAAATTCCCATGCGCAACGCGATGAACGAAGTCGCGCGCGACGCTTACTTCAAGGATTGTGAGCTGGGAATGACGCGCTGGAACCGCGTCATCGAAAAGTTCGGCTACAATTTCCGCATGACGCTGCCCAGCGCGCGATTCCGCCGGAATGTGGGCAGTTGGGCAGGCGTCCCGACCGACACCACCGGCAAGCCTATCAGCCGCGAAGAATTCAACGCGCGGCAGAGCGAATGGCTGCCGACCGACGATGACCGCGCATTCGTTTACAGCCGCATGCACGGCGTCTTCGAGCCCGGCAAGATCGCATCGTGGATCGCGCCACCTGAGCGGGGTATTAACGGGCTTCCGTTTGAATACGAATACGTCCGGTTGCAATAATGGGCCTTTGCTGCGCTTGAGCACGAAGAGCTCCGGCTAAAGACCGGGCCCTACGGAGAGACGGAGTCCGCATCGGAGCCGCGTCGCCGATCATCTTAACGACTGTGAATTTTCGCAGGATATCTCCGACTTTTACTACAGAGTGCGGGTTCACCCTGCGCGGGGGCGTGGCTGGATGTTGCGCGACGAGCCTCTCGGATCAATGAAACTCAGCGGAACGCATTGCGTCTAAATGAAAAGGCCAGGAGTGTCGGCGCGCGCATTCGCTCGGCGCCAGGTTTCCCGGCTCCAACAATATTATGTGGATCGTACGACTAGCACTTAGCCGGCCTTACACGTTTGTTGTGGCCTCGATGCTGATCATCATCCTCAGCGTCGTGGCGATTCAGCAGACGCCCGTAGACATTTTCCCGAACATAAATATTCCCGTGGTCAGCGTGATCTGGAATTACACCGGTCTCGCGCCGCAAGATATGGCCGACCGCCTGACGGGAAACTCCGAGCGCATCGCCACCACCACGGTCAACGACATTCAGCACATTGAGTCCACAACACTCAATGGGATAGCCATCGTTAAATTATTTTTTCAGCCGAACACTAAGATCGAAGCGGCCGTAGCGCAAGTCACTTCTGCGGCGCAGGTGATTTTGCGGCAGGCGCCGCCGGGAACCACCCCACCGCTGGTGATTGCATACAGCGCGTCAAGCGTCCCGATTCTGCAGTTGGGACTTGGCAGTGCCACGCTCTCCGAGCAACAACTCTTTGATATCGGCGTGAATTTTCTGCGCACGCAGTTGATCACCGTTCCGGGTGCGGCGGTTCCCTGGCCGTATGGCGGCAAGCAGCGGCAAGTGGACGTGGACCTCGATCCGCAGGCGCTCTTCGAAAAAGGGATTTCGGGCGCGGATGTGGTGAACGCGATCAGCGTCCAGAATATCGTGCTGCCGCAAGGGACTTCGAAGATCGGCGACCGTGAATACGACGTCGAGCTGAACAGCAGCCCCAAGAAAATTTCCGAATTGAACGATCTGCCCATCCGCGTGGTGAATGGAGCGACGATCTACGTGCGCGATGTAGCGTTCGTGCACGATGGCAATTCGTTTCAGACGAACATCGTGCGCCAGGACGGCAAGCGTGGCGTCCTGCTCACCGTTTTGAAGAGTGGAAACGCGTCAACGCTGGCGGTGGTGGACGGGATTACGCAAAAGCTGCCGGGCTTGGAAGCGCAGATGCCGCCGGAGTTGACGCTGAAGAAGACGATCGATCAGTCGCTGTTCGTGCGCGCGGCGGTGAATGGAGTGCTGAAGGAAGCGGTGACCGCCGCCTGCTTGACGGCGATGATGATTCTGCTCTTCCTGGGAAGCTGGCGCAGCACGGTCGTGGTGGCCGTTTCGATTCCGCTATCCATTCTGACTTCGTTGCTGGTGCTCTCTGCGCTCGGCGAGACGATCAACATCATGACGCTGGGAGGCCTGGCGCTGGCCGTGGGCATATTGGTGGACGACGCCACCGTCGAAATTGAAAACATCAACCGGCTTTTGCCCATGGGCAAGCCGCTGCACGATACGATCTTGCTCGGCGCGCAGCAAATTGCGGTGCCTGCCTTCGTGGCCACGCTGAGCATTTGCGTGGTCTTCGTTCCTATTTTTTTCCTGCGCGGCATTGCCGGGTATCTTTTCCGGCCGTTGGCGGAGGCCGTAGTGTTCGCGATGCTGGCTTCTTATCTTTTGTCGCGAACGATTGTGCCCACGCTGGTGCTTTTCTTTTTCCGCGCCGAGCGCCGCAAACAAAGAGAACATCCCGAAGGAGATCCGCACCCGGGTTTGTTCCGGAGAGTCCATCTGAGTTTTGAGGACGGCTTCGAGAAACTTCGCGACCGGTATGTAGGCTGGTTGGAATGGTGCCTGCACAATCGCCTGGTATTTAGCGCCCTTTTCCTGGCGTTCTGCGCCGCGAGCATGCTGCTGATCCCGTTCCTTGGCTCGGACCTTTTTCCCACCGTGGATTCCGGACAGATTCGATTGCACGTGCGCGCTCCGGTCGGGTTGCGGGTGGAAGAAACGGCGGCGCTGGCCGATCGCATCGAGGATTCGATTCGCAAGCAGATCCCCGCGCAAGAGGTGGAGGGAATCCTAGACAATATCGGGCTGCCTTACAGCGGAATCAACCTGAGTTACAGCACCGCGGGAACAATCGGCACTTCGGATGCCGAAATCCTGATCTCCCTGAAGGAAAATCATCATCCCACCGAGAATTACATCCGCGAGCTGCGAAAAACACTCCCCGGTGAATTTCCAGGGTCGGCGTTTTACTTTCAGCCGGCGGATATCGTCAGCCAGATTTTGAATTTCGGGTTGCCGTCGCCGATTGACGTGCAACTTGTGGGCCCGAATTTCGCGGACAATTTCGAGGTGGCGCGCAAGATGCTGCCGCGCATCCAGGAAGTGGGAGGGGCGGTGGACGTGCACATCCAGCAAGCGCTGGATTTGCCGAAGCTGCACGTGGAAGTGGATCGAACGCGGGCGGAGTCGATTGGATTTACGCAGCAGGACGTGGCGAATAACGCGCTGGTGGCGCTGACGACGAGCTTTCAAACCGCGCCAAATTTTTGGGTCAGCCCGCAAGGCGTGCCGTACGTGGTTGCGACGCTGACGCCGCAATACCGCGTGGATACGATGCGCTCGGTGCAAGGGATTCCGGTCATCGGCAGAAACGGACAACCGCAAATTCTCGACAACGTGGCGAGCATCACCCGGGAAGCTGGGCCGGCGGTGGTGAATCACTACGACATCATGCCGGTGATTGATATTTATGCGAGCGCGCAGGACCGCGATCTGGGCGGCGTTGCGGCCGGCGTCTCGAAGGTGATCGACGATTTCAAGAGCAAACTCCCGCGCGGGACGACGATCGTCATGCGCGGGCAAGTGGCTACGATGCGCTCGTCCTTCGCAGGACTGGCGATCGGATTGTTCTTCTCGATTGTGCTGGTGTATTTGCTGATGGTGGTGAATTTCCAATCCTGGTCGGACCCGTTTATTATCATCACGGCGCTGACCGGAACCTTTGCCGGGATTGTGTGGATGTTGTTCGTGACGCGCACGACGATGAACGTGCCTTCGTTGATGGGCGCGATCATGAGCATCGGCGTGGCGACCTCGAACAGCATTCTGCTGGTTACGTTCGCGGGCGCGCAGATGCGCGATGAAGGGAAGGATGCGCTCGAAGCGGCGAAGAACGCCGGCCATGTGCGGCTGCGGCCGATTATCATGACGGCGCTGGCAATGATCATCGGCATGTTGCCTATGTCGTTGGGATTCGGCGAGGGCGGCGAGCAGAATGCTCCGCTGGGCCGCGCGGTAATTGGCGGGCTGATGTTTGCGACCATCGGCACGCTATTCTTCGTGCCCGTGGTTTACAGCTTCATTCGCAAGAAGGGTTACAAGGCGGCTCTGGCGGAGGACTGATTTCGGAATGGCATACGATTTGAACTCATCGGCGAGCGAGCGCGAACCCGGGAGCGGGAAGTCGCGCGGGCCGTGGCGATACATTTTGCCGGCGATCGCGCTGCTGGTGTTTGCCGGCGTGGCATTTTGGGGAATCCAGTCGCGGCTCGGCGTCAGGGCGGCGCTGAATTCCGCGGCGATAGAGTCAACGCGCGTTCCCGTTGCCGTGATTCACCCGCGGCCTGCCGATTCGGCTGGCGACATTGTGCTGCCCGGAAACGTGCAGGCTTATCTCGAGACTCCGATTTACGCGCGGACGAACGGTTATCTGCGGCGGTGGTATGTGGATATCGGAGGGCGCGTGAAGGCCGGGCAGCTTCTCGCGGAAATCGACACGCCCGAGATTGATCAGGAACTTCGTCAGGCCGAGGCGGCGCAATTGCAAGCGCAGGCGAATCTTGACTTGGCGAAAAGCACGGCGGACCGCTGGCAGAATCTGCTGAAATCCGACGGCGTCTCGCAGCAGGAAGTGGACCAGAATGTTTCCGCGTTCCATGCGCGCGAAGCGGATCTGCTGGCGGCGAAAGCCAACGTGCAACGCTTGAAGGACTTGCAATCATTCCAACGCGTGACGGCGCCCTTCGACGGGATCGTCACCACGAGGAGCGTGGACGTCGGCGCGCTTATCGCCAATGGAAACTCGGTGCAGCTTTTCCGCATGGCGCAGACCAACGTCTTGCGAATTTATGTGAGCGTCCCGCAATCTTATAGCCGCTCGATCGTCCCGGGCGTGCAGGCGACGCTGACGATTCCCGAATTTCCGCATGGAGTATTCCCGGGGAAAGTGGTGCGCAGTGCCGGAGCGATTGATCCCACTTCGCGCACGCTGCTCACCGAAGTGCAAATCCCCAATCCCACGGGCCAGATTTTGCCGGGCGCGTACGCAACAGTGCATTTCAAGGTGACTTTGGTCGAGCCGCCGCTTTCGATTCCGCCGAACACTTTGCTTTTTCGCTCGCAAGGGCCGCAGGTGGCGGTGGTCACGCCGCAGGGCAAGATTCATCTTCAGAGCGTGACCCTGGGCCGAGATCTCGGGACCAGCCTGGAAGTGCTCGATGGCGTCACGGCGACGGACAACGTGGTGCTCAATCCGTTGGATTCTATCGCCGAAGGCGCCGAAGTGACCGTGACGCAAACTGCCGCCCCTGCGCCACCGAGTAATCCAAAGTAGAAGCTCCAGTGATGCGAATGCCGAAGATTCTGCGAGAAGCCGCAACGCCTGCGCGCAATTATTCGCTGCGCCGCGCTGCCGGATTGGCCGGAGCGGTTGCCGCGCTGTGGCTCGCCGGCTGCACTGTCGGGCCAAACTACAAGCGTCCATCGGTGGAGGTGCCGGCTTCGTATAAAGAGCCGCCGCCGCAGGGATGGAAAGAAGCGGCGCCGCATGATGAAATCGCGAAAGGGAATTGGTGGGAGGCTTTCGGGGATGGCCAACTGAATGATCTCGAGACGCAAGCGCTGGCGTCGAATCCAACGCTGCTTGCGGCGGTGGCGCGCGTTACGCAGGCGCGTGCATCCGTGCGCATCACTCGCGCCGATCTTTTTCCCACGGTCAACCTCGATCCGTCGGCGGGGCGCGCTCGTGAATCCGCCACCCGGCCGAATCCTCCGGGTTTCAGCGGAGGGGCGTTCACTGCCAATACGATCACGCTTCCTCTCGACGTGAGCTATGAAGTCGATCTGTGGGGCCGCGTTCGCCGGTCGGTGGAATCGGCGCGGGCGCAGGCTCAAGCGAGTCAGGCGGACTACGAGAACATTCTGCTTACGCTGAAATCCGACGTCGCGCAGAATTACTTTTCGCTGCGCTATGTGGATGTCGACCGCGGAATACTTCGCGACAATATCGAACTGCTGAAGAAGGCGCTCGATCTTACTCAGGTGCGCCATTCGGGCGGCGTCGCCAGCGGCCTTGATGTTTCCGAAGCGGAGACTCTGTTGGCGACAACTCAGGCTACCTACGCTGGGCTCGGCGTTCAGCGCGCACAGTTCGAACACGCGCTGGCAGTCCTTGTCGGCAAGCCCGCTTCGGAATTTTCGGTGCCGGAAAAGGCCCTGATTCTCGAGCCGCCCGTAATTCCCGCGGGCTTGCCTTCCGATCTCCTCGAGCGGCGGCCGGACATCGCGGAGGCCGAGCGGCTGATGGCTTCGGCGAACGCGCAAATCGGCGTGGCGCGCGCGGCATTTTTCCCGTCGCTCAACTTGACCGGCAGCGCCGGCTATCTGAGCGACGATCTCCTTAAGCTATTCAATTTGTCGAGCACGGTCTGGTCGGTGGCGGCGGGTGCTTCGCAGCCTCTGTATGCCGGCGGGCGCATTTCCGCGAATCTCGTTCGCGCGCGGGCGGCTTACGACGAATCCGTGGCTAACTACCGCCAGCACGTGCTCGTGGCTTTTCAGGAAGTTGAAGACGGACTCTCCGGCCTTCGCGTTCTCCAGGAGCAAGAGGCCGCGCAGAACAAGGCCGTGGAATCATCGAAGAGGACGTTCGATATTTCCACGGCGCGCTACAAAGAAGGGCTCGCAAACTTCCTCGAAGTAATTGATGCCGAACGCACGGTGCTCGCGAACTCCCAGGAATCCGCGCAACTGCGCGAATTGCGCCTGCTCACCACGGTCCAATTCATTAAAGCCCTCGGCGGCGGCTGGCAGGAATCGAAAATCTACAGCGATTCGCAAGCGCCCGCCAATTCTAGCCAGGCATCGCACTAGCTCTCGCCGCTCCGGGTTCATCCGAATTTGTTTCCGGGAAACGCTGCGAGTTGCTTAGAATACTCGTCGTCGGCGCGAGCATCAGAGGGCGCGCTCAGGAGAAACGCTTCACCCCATCATGTCGGACGATTCCATCACGATCATCGGCGGGACGGGCGATCTTGGTTACGGACTGGCGTTGCGCTGGGCCAAAGCTGGCCGGAAAGTTTTCATCGGTTCGCGCTCGGCGGAGCGCGCCGCCAAGGCCGCAGGCGATGTGCGAGAGAGTGCCGGTGAGGAATCGCAAGTGCAAGGCATGGCGAATGCCGAGGCGGTTCTTCATGCGTGGATCGTCGTGATCGCCGTTCCATTTGTCGCGCAAGCCGAGACCCTCGCTTCCGTGAAGGAAAAACTCCGCACGGGACAGACCGTCGTGATTTGCACCGTGCCGCTTGAAGCGGCGATTGGCGGGGCGCCGACGCGGACGCTTGGCCTTTGGGCCGGCTCGGCGTCGGAGCTGGCAGCTCGGACTTTGCCTGATACTGTGCACGTGGTGGCTGCGTTCCAGAATGTTTCCGCGCACGCCATGCAGGAACTTTCCGAAACTGTGGATTGCGATGTGATCGTTTGTGGCGATGATGCCGAGGTGCGCGTGAGGCTGCGGCCGTGGGTGGAAGCAATTCCCGGCTGCCGCTTCGTGGATGGCGGGAAGCTCGAGAATGCGCGCATCGTCGAATCGCTTACCGCGTTTCTGATTGGGGTGAATCGGCGCCACAAGGTTAAGGCTTCCGGCATTCGCATCACGGGCATCGGTCCATCAAGATGAGCGGGGCGCGCTTGCGCCGGCGCGAGGCTTCGAGCCGGATTGAGCTCTTCGGGCTTCGTACGCTGCCGGAGGTGAAGCCGGGCGGCGATCTTGCTGACTTGATTTCTGTCGCGCTGAGCCGCGAAGGACTGGAGCTGCGCAGCGGCGATGTTCTCGTCCTGGCGCAGAAAGTTGTGTCGAAGGCCGAAGGACGCGTCGTTCGACTGAGTGACGTCAAGCCTTCCGAGCTGGCGCGGAGCTGGGCGCGCACAATTCGCGCGGACCCGCGATTTGTCGAGATCGTGCTGCGCGAGTCGCGCCGCGTGATTCGCATGACCGAGCGGGCGCTGATCGTCGAGACGCATCATGGATTCATCTGCGCGAATGCAGGCGTGGATCGCTCGAATGTGCGCAGCTCCGGCAGCGTGACGTGCCTGCCGCTCGATCCCGATCGCTCGGCACATCAGCTCGCCGAGCGCCTGCGGAAACTGACCAGAGCGCGTCTGGCTGTCATCGTCTCGGATACTTTCGGACGGCCGTGGCGGCTGGGTCTTACGAATGTAGCGATTGGCGCTGCGGGCCTCGCGGTGCTGGAGGATTTGCGCGGCACTCGCGATGCAAGCGGGCGCAAGCTGCAAGGGACGATTCTCGCTCTCGCGGATGAGCTGGCTGCTGCTGCGGGCTTGGTGATGAAGAAATCCGCGCAGATTCCCGCGGTGGTGATCCGCGGAGTTCGTTATGCGCGCGCGCGAGGAAGCGCTCGCCAGTTGATTCGTCCGGCGAGCGAGGATATGTTTCGATAGATGACGAGCGCCACCGATGCACCGCATCACTGACTCAACAGGCCCACTCTAATGGGAACGATTGCAATCCCGGCGAAGACCCCCAACATCCGCACGGACGCCGACGCTCGCGCCATCGAGCGGGCCTTGGTGCAGGCAGAAGCGGGCGTGCGAATCGCGCGCGAGGATGCGCTGCTGCTAATGGACTGCGCCGAGACTGGCGCGCTGCTAGAAGCGGCGTCTTCGCTGCGCAATCGAGTCAAAGGTCGCACCATCAGCTATTCGCGCAAGGTGTTCATTCCCCTCACGACGTTCTGCCGCGATCGCTGCGGCTACTGCACTTTTCGCCGCGATCCCGGCGAGCCCGGCGGGCGTTACATGACGCCCGACGAAGTCCTCTCGGTCGCCGAACGCGCTTGCCGCGCTGGATGCAAGGAAGCGCTATTCAGTCTCGGCGATCAACCCGAGCGAGTGTTTCCCGAGGCGCGCGATTTTTTGCGCGCGCGCGGTTTCGATCGCACGCTCGAATATCTCGCCTCGGTCTCTCAGCTCACGCTCGAGACTTCAGGCTTGCTGCCGCACGCCAATCCCGGGGTGATGAGTGCTGCTGATCTCTCGGCGCTCAAGACCTCGAACGCCAGCATGGGCTTGATGCTCGAAAATGTTAGTCCGCGGCTCATGCGCCGTGGCGAAGCGCATGAAGACGCACCGGACAAAGTGCCGAGCCTCCGCTTGCGAACCATCGAAGACGCGGGCCGCCAGCGAATCGCCTTCACCACCGGAATCCTCATCGGCATCGGCGAAACGCGCGAGGAGCGCATCGATTCGCTCTTCGCAATTCGCGACTTGCACGCGCGTCACGGCCACATCCAGGAAGTCATCGTTCAAAATTTTCGCGCCAAGCCCGCCACACCGATGGCGTTGCATGCTGAGCCTGACATGGACGACATGCTGCGCACGGTGGCCGTCGCTCGGCTGGTTCTGGGCGGCGAAATGAATCTACAGGCGCCGCCGAATCTCAGCGCCCCCGACTATACGCGGCTTCTCGATGCAGGTATCAACGATTGGGGCGGAATTTCGCCCATCACTCCCGACTTCATCAACCCCGAGGCCGCGTGGCCACACATTGAAACACTCGGCGAACGAACTGCCGACGCTGGATTCGTTCTTCGCGAGCGCCTGTCGATATATCCCGAATTCACCAGGCGTGACGGCTTTGTTCACGAAAATGTGCGTCCGCATTTGCAGAAACTGAAGGATGCAGATGGCTACGCGCGGGCGGGGGCATAGAGGATGGCATCGGGACCAATGATGGTCGAGCCGAGAGCGAATCTGAGTGATGCACTGCGCGCCGCTCACCCAGAGATACGAGCGGCACTCGAGCGCGCTCTTCAAGCCCGCGAACTCGGCTTCGATGAAGGGCTGCGTCTCGCGCGGGCAGACGGCAATGATCTGACAGCGCTCGTCGCTGTGGCCGATGAACTTCGCTGCCGGCAAGTCGGCGATGCCATCACCTATGTCGTCAACCGCAACATAAATTTCACGAATGTCTGCATGGTGGGCTGCGCTTTTTGCGGATTCGCGCGCGGGCCGAATGCTACCGACGCTTATTCGCTCTCGATCGAACAAATCGTCGCGAAGGCGACAGAAGCGTGGAACGCGGGCGCGACTGAAGTCTGCATCCAGGGCGGTTTGCCCAAGGATTTCGACGGATTTTTCTATCGCGACATTCTTCGGGGCATCAAGGCCGCGTTGCCGGGGATGCACATCCACGCTTTTTCGCCGATGGAAATCTGCTACGGCGTCGAACGCACGGGCTTGGATCTTCGCGAATATCTCTCGTTGCTCAAGGAAAACGGCCTCGGCACGATTCCGGGCACAGCCGCGGAAATTCTCGACGATGAAGTGCGCAGCGCGCTGAGCCCCAACAAATTGAAAGTCGCGCAGTGGATTGAAATCGTTCGCACCGCGCACTCACTCGGACTTCGCAGCACCTCGACGATGATGTACGGCCACGTCGAGACTCCTGAACATTGGGTCCGGCACATTCTGCTGCTGCGCGACATTCAAAAGGAAACCGGAGGATTCACGGAATTCGTGCCGCTTGGCTTTGTCCACGAAAAGACGCGGCTCTTCCGCAAAGACGGATCGCGGCCCGGCAGCACGCGGCGTGAGAATCTGGCCGTCCATGCCCTCGCGCGTGTGCTTTTCAACGGTTCGATCCGCAATATTCAAGTCTCGTGGGTGAAGATGGGGTTCGAGCAATCACTCGCGTGTCTCGAAGCCGGTGCCAACGATTTCAGCGGCACGCTGATGGAAGAGCACATCTCGAAGTCGGCCGGAGCCAATTTCGGCGAATACGTATCGCCGGAGCAATTCCGCGCGCTGATCCGGCGAATTGGCCGAATTCCAGCCGAGCGCACGACCACCTACGAACTGCGGCATGTTTACAGTGCGAGCGACGATGGGGATATTACAGATCACACACCGAAAACTCGGCCGCACCTAAATCTTCTCGAACAGCATCACTATGCCGGGACGGGCTACTGATGGAGATTGTCGCACTCGCCGGCGGAGTGGGAGCTTCGAAACTACTCGTGGGCCTCGCGCATGCGATGGCGCCCGAGAATCTGACGATCGTCGTAAATACGGGCGACGATCTCGAGATGCACGGCCTCACGATTTGCCCGGACCTTGACATCGTAATTTACACGCTCGCCGGAATCGTCAACCCGGCGACGGGATGGGGCATCGATGGCGATGCCTTCGCGACGCTACAGTTCCTCGGGCGCTACGAGCGTGAGACCTGGTTCAATCTCGGCGATCGCGATCTCGCCACGCACATTCATCGCAGCGACATGCTTCGTAGCGGCGCCACGCTCTCCGAATGCGCCGATTCGATTCGCAGCGCGCTCGGCGTCCGCGCGCATATTCTGCCGATGAGCGATCAACCGGTCCGCACGCAGATCGAAACGCCCGCCGGCTTGCTTCCATTCCAGAATTATCTGGTGAAGCATCGCGCCGAACCTGTGGTGAAAGCAATTCGCTTCGATGGCGCCGATCGATCAGAGCCTGCGCCCGGAGTCCTGAAAGCGATTGCTGACGCGCGAGGGATCGTCATCTGCCCGAGCAATCCGCTGATCAGTATCGGCCCGATTCTCGCGGTGCCCGGGATTCGCGAAGCGCTGGCTGCGCGGCGAGCCGATGTAGTCGCCGTCTGTCCAATCGTGCACGGAATGTCGCTGAAAGGCCCGACCGCGAAAATGATGGCCGAGATGAGGATTGAAGTCTCGGCGCGAAGCATCGCCGGGATGTACCGCGACATTGCATCGCGGCTGGTGATTGATGAAAGCGATGCGAATTTGCGGCCGGAAATCGAAGCGGCTGGCATGGGCGTTGAAATCACCAGAACAGTAATGGAAGCCGAGGAAGATAAATGGTGGCTCGGCCATTTTCTGGTGAATTTGCTTCATGCGAAGACGACACATGTGGCTCATTGAAAAGAGGAACAAATCCGCCGAGTCGAATGTTTCAGTGTGTGAAAGGTATGCAACTTCGTGAAGGCGCTTCTAATTCCCGTCAAGGATTTGCGCAACGCGAAGCAGAGGCTCGCGTCGGCGCTGTCCCAGCTGCAGCGAACCGCACTAGCCGAAGCTATGTTCGATGATTTTTGCGCCAGCGTCGCGCAAATCGGTTGCGTGGATCGAGTTTTCGTCGCAACGAACTACGAGCCCGCGATCGAGCGAGCTGTTGCTCTCTGTTGGGAAGTGATTCGCGAGACGTCGCAGGAATCCGAGAGCGCGTCAGTGGATTCTGCGTCGCGCATTTGCGCCGGCCTCGGAATCACGTCGCTCGCGCGGCTGCCTATCGATTTGCCGCTCGTCACCCCGGCTGATATCGAGGAAATCTTCGCCGCGGCACGGCCTGCGCCATCAGCAGTCATCGTTCCGTCGCGCAGCGGAACGGGAACGAACACGCTGCTGCGCACGCCTCCTACGCTATTTTCCTCTTTCTTCGGCCCGAATAGTTTTCCGAAGCACACGCGCGAAGCCGAGCGATGCGGCGCGGAATTGACCGTGTTGCGGAACGAACGACTCGAACTTGACGTAGACGACTGGGATGATCTTAAGATTCTCGCGTCGCGCCCCGATTTGCCTCCTGCCACTCGAGGCTGGCTCGCCCGCGCGGGCCTTCTGCCGGAGGCCCTGCCAGCCAGCGCCACGGCCTATTCGCTGCGCGCGTGCCTGGGTGACGCGCTTGAAGAATAAAATTTATCCCACCGCCGATGCCGCTGTGGCCGATATTCCTGACGGCGCGACGCTCATGTTCGGCGGATTTGGCGGCGCGGGCTTTCCGCATGCCTTAATTCGTGCTGTCGGCCGCAAAGGCGCGCGAAATCTTTTCGCCATCAGCAACAATTGCGGCACGGGCGAATCCGAACTCGGCGTGCTTTTCAAGAACAAGCAGATCACCCGCGTGATCGCTGCATTTCCGGGCCCGCAGTCAAATTATTTTCAGCAGCAAGTGGAATCCGGCGAAGTGAAATATGAACTCGTGCCGCAGGGAATTCTCTGCGAACGCATGCGCGCTTACGGCGCCGGAATTCCCGCGTTCTATTCTCCCGTCGGAGTTGGCACGGAAATCGCAGAAGGAAAGGAAGAGCGCGCAATCAAAGGCCGCCGCTACATCCTCGAATCTGCGCTCGGCGCCGATTTTGCTCTGATCCGCGCGCACAAGGCCGATCCGCTCGGCAACGTCGTCTATCGAAAGGCGGCCAGAAATTTCAATCCGGTCATGGCCACCGCGGCGCAGGTGACCATCGTCGAAGTGAACGAGATCGTGCCCGTTGGCGCGCTCGATCCCGAAACGATCGTCACGCCGTCTGTTTTCGTGGATCGCATCGTCGCCGTGGGAGACGATCGCGATGCCTGAGCGCAGACTTTCGCGCGAGCAGATTGCCGAACGCGCGGCGCAAGAATTGCCCGAAGGCGCTTACGTAAATCTCGGCTGGGGCATTCCCAATCTCATCGCGGCCTACGTGCCCGATCGCGCCGGCGTCATTTTTCACAGCGAAAATGGAATCTTGGGCATGGGTCCGCGCGCGCGTCCCGGCGAAGAAGATTTCGATCTGGTGGACGCGATGAAAGCGCCGGTGACGATTCTTCCCGGCGCGGCATATTTCTCGCAAGTGGATGCGCACATGATGACTCGCGGCGGCCATCTCGACGTTGCAATCCTTGGCGGGCTTCAGGTTTCCGAACGCGGCGATCTGGCAAATTGGAAAATTCCTTCGGCAAAATTCTCCGGCGGGATCGGCGGCGCGATGGATATCGCCGTTGGTGCGCGGCGCTTGATCATTACCATGGAACACGTCGCCAAGACCGGCGAGCCCAAGATTGTGAAGACCTGCACTTATCCGCTCACGGCGCTGCGATGCGTGTCGACGATCATCACGGACTTGGCAGTGATCGATGTTGTCCCGAACGGCCTGCAACTCCGCGAAGTCGCGCCCGGCGTGACGCCGGACGAAGTTCAGAGCGTGACGGAGCCGAAACTTATCATCCCGTCGCGAGTCCCCGAAATGCGCTTCCGTTCGAAATAGCCACGTTCATTTCCTCCGTCAGTTCCATCCGCGAGAATAGTCTCCTTGGCGTCATCCTGAATCCGCCGAGGCGGATGAAGGATCTGTGATTGCCCATTTTCGAGCAAGAACGCAGGCTCCAGTTGGCTCGTCTCAGTTATGAGCTGTTTCGATTGGCTGTCACAGGTACGGACTCGATGGCAGCTCGCACGATTTTCGCCAGCGCATCGAGTCCGAACGGCTTCTGGATGTAGAGCGCGCCATCACCGCTCTGCAGGTGAGCCGAGGCATTGAATTCAAGATAGCCGGACATGTAGATGACCTTTATCTCCGGACGAAGCGCCACAATCGTCTGAACCAGCTCATGACCGTTCATGCGCGGCATCACCGTGTCTGTCAGTAGCACGTGAACAGGACCGTCAAATCTGGCGAGCAAGTCGCGCGCCTCGATGCCGCCGGCGGCGGTTAGCACTGTGTATCCGCAACCCGCGAGATATTCTGCGGCCAGATCGCGGATGCCGGTCTCGTCGTCCACCACCAGAATCGTCTCCGCGCCGTGGCGTGTGGTCGCCGATGGCTGTGCGGTAGTCGAAGTAGTCTCCGCTGCAGCCACGCGCGGCAAATATATCGTGAACGTCGCGCCCTGCCCGGGCGCGCTATCCACGATGATGAATCCGCCGCTCTGCTTCACGATTCCATACACGGTGGCAAGTCCTAAGCCGGTTCCGCGTCCTTTTTCTTTCGTTGTAAAGAACGGCTCGAAGATGCGCGCTTGCGTCTCCGCATCCATTCCATCGCCGCTGTCCTTCACGATGA
This sequence comes from uncultured Acidobacteriota bacterium, assembly GCA_963841235.1. Taxonomy (GTDB): domain Bacteria; phylum Acidobacteriota; class Terriglobia; order Acidiferrales; family UBA7541; genus Palsa-147. The sequence goes on from CAWJBU010000020.1 coordinate 28,660, forward strand.
GCGCGGCGTAGTCTCCATCGGCGATGATCGGCAACGGCCGCGCATCTCCGGGCGCAAACCTGGCGTTCTCGGTGCGAATCGTGAGGCGCCCACCGCCCGGCATTGCGTCGCGCGCGTTCACTGCAAGATTCAGAAGAACCTGCTCGACTTGCCCCGCATCTGCGCGCACGCGTCCCAGCTCCGGCTCGGTCTCGAACACAAGTTCAATATTTGATCCAAACAGCCGCTCGATCATGCTGGCCATATCGCCAACGACCTGATTCAAATCGAGCATTTCCGGCTGCAGCACTTGCATGCGGCTGAACGCGAGCAATTGGCGCGTCAACGACGCGGCCCGATCCGCGGCTTTCTGGATTTGTTTGATGGCCTCGCGCGGCTGCCCGACGTCCGAGTTCAGGAGCAAGTCCGTATGACCGCGAATCACCATCAGCAAATTGTTGAAGTCGTGCGCGATGCCGCCCGCCAATTGCCCCACGGCCTCCATTTTTTGCGATTGCCGGAACTGCGCCTCCAGCAATTTCGTTTCGGTCACGTCGGTCATCACGCCTTGTAGAGACTCGACGCCGTTCGCGTCGCGCACTACCGTCGCGATGTCGGTGAACCAACGATACGTGCCATTCCGCGCTTGCAGCCGGTATTCCGCAGAATACGGCTGGCCCGATGCGCGGCATTTTTCTTCCAGTCCTATCACCTTTGCAACGTCGTCCGGGTGAAGCCTCTGGAACCAGAGTTGCGGATCGGCCGTCCATTCCGCGGGCGTGAAACCCAGGGTCGCCTCAATCTGCGGGCTGACGTATGACCACACGCCCTCGGCGCCGAATCCCGCCATGTAAGTAATCGCAGGAAGCTGCTCGACGAGCAGCCGGAACCGCGTCTCCGCAGCGAGCAGCTCGCGCTCGGCGCGCTTGCGCTCGGTCAGGTCGTGCACAATCACCTGCGACGCAGTGTCTCGTCCTACTCTGAATGACGCCGCGGCGACTTCCACATCCACAACGCTGCCGTCGAGCCGGACGAATTTCTCCTCGAGAAAAGGAACGGTGTGTCCCGGCGATTGCAGTTCGGCCATACGACGCGCCGCAATTTCGCGATGATTGGGATGGAGGAAGTCGAGCGCCGCCTTGCCGATCACCTGTTCCGGAGATGTAGCACCGAGGAGCCTTACGCCCGCAGAATTGATGAAGATGATGTTCTCGCCCCGGCGCACCCAAACGGCGTCGGGCGAAAGCTCCACGAGCCGCCGATACCTCTCCTCGCTTTCCCGCACCTCTTCTTCGGCGCGCTTCCGCCGCGTGATGTCGCGATAAATGCAATACACCGCGATCTGGTTCTCAGCCACATTTACCGGCGAAACGAGCAGAGACACCTCAATGTAGCTGCCATCCTTCCGTCGGCGGACCGTCTCGATGCTCGTGATCGCGCCGCGTTCGGCTTCATCATCGAGCCATTTGCCTTCTTCTTTCTTCTCTTCCGGCACCACGAGGTCATCGAGATTCCGCCCGACGGATTCCGCGGCGTCATATCCGAAAATCCTCGTAAATTCGCGATTGATTCGCAGCACGATGTTCTTCGTATCCACAAACGCAATCGCTTCCGGCGCCGATTCGACGAGCTGTTCGAGGTACGCCTTCTGAATGGCGAGATTACGTTCCGTTTGTTTGAGGCTGGTGATATCGAGCATCACGATGGTCACGCCGCGGATTTCGCCGCGCTTCAGGCGCAGCGGCAGGAAACTCGCGAGCCAATCGCGCTTCTCGCCAGGAACGGCCGGAGTCGCTCCATTGATTTCCAGGTCCGAAACCGGCACGCCCGTCTCAAACACCTGCTTCACGACGGCTTCGAGTGATGCCGCCATTTCAGGGACTATCTCGGAAAATGTTCTGCCGATGTGATCAGGCGCGGGCCGCCCATTGAACTGTGCCAGCTTGTCGTTGACGCGGATGTACCTCATTCCGCGGTCCACGAGGGCCAGACCGATAGGTGCGGTGTGATAGAGGAGGGTCAGCTCGGCGAACTGTTCGGTTGTACCGTATCGGTCCATAAGGCGACGTAGTACTAGAACTAGCCTACAGGCTCAGTTTGTACCTCGCCTAATCGAGGGTCAAGGGGGCAGTGCGCTTGCTTGGCTTCACAAACAATAGTGGCGGAAGCAGGATAGAGCTCTACATCGACGGCAGGAAGCGCCCTGCAGTCGCGTAGGTAACCGAGTGCCTAGTGGTGCGAAGACCCGGCGGTCGGGTTATTAATCGTGCCACAACTTGCGGCGGGCTGTACCTTGGCGGCAACGGCCGTGACCGTCCCAGAGCCGCACGTGGGAGTCTTGCTGAGCGTGCGCACGACGACCACCGGCACTGCTACGCCAATCGCCAGCATGGTACCGAGAAGCAAGCCATGTCCGGCGAGGCTTCCAGCCGAGGTCCCTGCTCCGCCGACGCCTGCATTTGCGCCCTTCAATGCTGTCGAGCGACCGGCGTCCATCAAATCGGTGTTCGGCGCAATTCCAGGAGCATCGGGAGCCTGATCGCCACGAATCGTCGAGCTCTGTCCCTGATTGACTTCCACGCAAACGCCCGCAAGATTGCAGAACCGCACTTTCCCTTCGAAAACGATGATGCGCGTGACGTAATTATCGAATTCAAGGAAGAAATCCGTGCCCACGACTCCAGCGACACCCGTCGGCGTCCGAATCTGGAAGCTCGCGCCGGGCTTGGTCTGTTTCACGGCATTGGCCCGAACGCGCCCGTAGCCTAATTCGAGATCGGTCTGCTGCGATGCGGCGTCGTGCTTGGTCACGCGCAGGCTCGAATCCGCCCCGACGTTCAGCACCGAGCCATCATCCAGCGCCACGCGCGCCCTCGCCAGATGCCCGGTCGCAACCGTGTCCTCCCACAGTACCGGAATCTCCGGCGTCGCGGTGAGCGATTGCCCCGCGCGCACCAGATTCACCGCCGGAATCAGCGCCGAGACCTTGCCGGCATGTTGCCCCGGCACCTGCGGCCAGACTTGTACCGGGAACACAAGAAGCAGGGTCAAAACGATGGCTAGTGACGGCTGTACGATCGCGGACTTGCGCATGGGACACGACCTCCGGTTGCCGGAACGAACCCCGTGGCTAAATTGACCATCCCGAGGCACGGGGATGTAGCGACGCTCTCTTAGGGCGGCGCTCTCCTACATGAGTCCTGCGGCGCTGCGCCTGCACTCCGGGACAATAATCGCGCTGGCCACACCCATCCGGCCCACCGCAGGCGGACTGGCACTATACCGCAAGCCCGCCATGCGGAGGCACAGATTTTTCAGTTCGCAGCGCTGCTTTTCTTCGCCGCTTCGGCTGCGCCGGCGCGCATCCGCGCTAGCACCTGGCGCATATGCTCGTTTGAACCGGGCGCGCGCTTTTCGCGCCATGCTTCATAGCGCCGGGCGTGTTCTTCAAGATGGCCGAAATTGTGAGGATTCTTGAAGGCCTCACGCCACTGCGCGATGACCGGCTTCAGACGCTCCCAGATAATCCACTGCTCGCCGCTGGTCTCGAACAGAAATTCCTCGTCCACCAGCCCGCGGTTGGCATAGTTGGCCACCATATCCCAATAACTGGCCACCATGCGGATGTAGGCGCCCTCTTCGCCCGGCCCCATGAAATACTTCACTACTTCGTCGAAGTTCGTGGGATTGAAACTCGAGAAAAACCACTTGCGGGCCTCGCGCAGTTTCGGCTCCCGCCTCGCCTCATACAACTTCAACATCAGATCAGCTTGCTCGTGCGTTGCTTGTCCCATCGGAATTGCCTCCTTGATTGTGCCTTTCGGCTGAATCGATTACTCCAACGAAATTTGCTTTATCCGCCCGCGGCCGCCGCCCCGCTGATCAGTTCCACGCGCTGCGTGTTCGCCACCAGGATGTGCGCCTGCTCCAGCGCCAGCTTCACTCGCCGGCGCAATTCCCTCGCCACGTCATCTTGTCGCAGCACGGCGCTCTTCAAGATCATCCGCAAAACTGTCCCGTCGAGCGACAGCGCTTCGATCCCCAGCACGCGTGGCCCATCGATCAGCGCCGGCGACCAATCCGGATCGATGCGAAAATCGCCGCAAACTTTTTCGAGTATCGCTAACGCGCGTCCCACAGCCTCGGCCGAAGGAATCGTCACGTCCACCAGCGTCTGCGACCAATCCCGGCTCAAATTAGCCACTTGGCCTATAAGCCCGTTCGGAATGGTCACCCGCGCTCCATCGCCATTGCGGATGACGGTGCGCCGCAGCGTGATGTGCTCCACGCGCCCTGTCTCGTTGTTCACGCGTATCAAGTCTCCGACCACGAATTGGTCTTCCAGAACGATGAAGAATCCATTGATGAGATCCTTCACCAGATGCTGCGCGCCGAAGCCTACCGAGAGGCCTCCCAACGTCGCGACTGCTGCAATCGGTGTAATGGCGAATCCCAGCTCGTTGAGAATTTCAAGGACCGCGAATGCCAAAACGAGAGTGACGCCAATGCCGTACGCCAACCCGGCCATCGTCCGCGTCTGCGCCTCTCGCATCTGCGCCACACGCGTTTGCGTCTTCGCCAGTTCCACGAGCCGAGAACTCAGCGCCCGCAGTCCCCGGATGGCGAGCAGCGCGATGAGCACGGTCGCCACGATTCGCGGGCCACGCGCGCCCGCAAACTGCATCCAACGATAAAGGGGCTCAAACATGGAATAATGGGACGGGAATTATACCACCCGGCTATCGCCGTGTTCCTTTCGAAGTGTCCGGCTAGGAGGGCAGCAAAATGTCCACAAATCGCCGCAGGTTCCTAGAATTCCTGATTCCCGCAGGTCTGGCGCTCACTGTCCGCCCGGCCTGGCCACAAAGCGCGATTCCCATGCAGCAGGCGCCTTCGCGGTCTAACGCCCCGCGCAATCCCAATGATATGGATCCGGAAGCCCCGCCCATCGACACCAAGAAAATCCTGAAAGCCAACCAGCAAAAGATTGAAGACGACGTGCAGAAACTTTATACGCTGGCGAGCGAGCTACGCGAACAGGTAAAAAACACCGACTCAACAACGGTCCTCTCGCTAGCCTTGGTGCAAAAAACAGAAGAAATCGAAAAGCTAGCCCACCAAATCCGTACTCTAGCCAAGGGCTGAAGGTTTTTGTAGCGCCGGCCTTTTAGGCCGGCATCTTTCGGCAGCTCAACGCGTATCCTATCCCTCCAAGGCTCCGCCAGCCCCAGCCGGCAATTCAATCGAGTACTTCGTCCGCGCCTTCTGCGCGTGCAAATCCAGCGCCAGTTGTATCAAACGGTCAATCAATTTCGTATAAGGCAGCCCGGAAGCCTCCCACATTTTCGGATACATGCTGATGGAGGTAAATCCAGGAATCGTATTCAGCTCGTTTACAAAAATCCGTCCCGACTTACGCTCGAGAAAGAAATCCGCCCGCGCCATTCCAGTGCAATCAATCGCCTGATAAGCGCGCACGGCGTACTCCCGGATCTTCGCCACTTGCGCTTTCGTCAACTTCGCGGGGATCTCGAGACGCGTCCCGCCCTCGAGATATTTTGCGGTGTAATCATAGAATTCGCGATGCGGCACAATCTCGCCCGGCACCGAAGCTTCAGGATTTTCATTTCCGAGCACTGAAACTTCGATCTCGCGCGCTGTCACCGCCTTCTCGACCAAAATCTTCAGCGCAAATTCCGCGGCCACATCAATCGCTGCCGGCAATTCCGCCGCTTTCGCCACGCGCGTCATCCCCACCGATGAACCGAGCGTCGCGGGCTTCACAAACATCGGATACCGCAGTTTCTTCTGGATCGCCGCGAGAGTCTTCTTCCGATGTTGTTCCCAGTCCGTTCGCGGAAACGCCACGTAAGGCACAATCGGAATCTTCGCGTGCTCGAACAGCCGCTTCTGAACGTCCTTATCCATTCCCACCGCGGAAGCCAGCACGCCCGCCCCAACGTAAGGCAGTCCCGCCAACTCCAGCAGCCCCTGGACGGTTCCATCTTCTCCAAATGTTCCGTGAAGCACCGGGAAGACGACATCCACATGCAAATTCGGCCGCGAATCCGTCGGCCCCACCGGCACCAGCGAGCCCGATGTCGGATCAGCCGGCAGCATCACGCGTTCACCGCGCTTCAGCACATCCGGCAGCATTTTCTGCGCGCCCGTCCCGACCAGCCACTGGCCTTCTTTCGAAATGCCAATGGGCACTGCTTCGTATTTCTCCGGATCAAGCGCCCGAATCACCGAAGCCGCCGAAACCAACGAAACCTCATGCTCGCCGGATCGCCCGCCGAACAGAATTCCAACGCGCAATTTTTTTTGGGAATTCATTTCCACTCAACTCCAGAAACTATCAAGAAGGGCTCGTAGGGGCGGGGCTTGCTCCGCCCGCTGGCGTCAATCCTTGCAAACCGTTCGCCATATTGCTCAGCCGCCGCTCTAAAGAATCTTCTTCCCCAATCCTGAAAGCAAAAGTTCCACTCCCAGCAGCGCCGTAATATTGTGCTCGTCGATCACCGGATTGATCTCCACAATCTCAAACGAAACTGCCGCCTTGCTATCCGCGATCATCTCCATCGCCAGATGCGCCTCGCGGTACGTCACTCCACCGCGCACCGGCGTCCCCACTCCCGGCGCATCGATCGGATCCACGAAATCCATATCGAGACTCACCGCCACGCCGCCCGTATCATCCGCGGCAAATCGCATCGCTTCGGCCATTACGTCCCGCATCCCGCGCTCGTCAATGTCGCGCATGGTAAAAACATGCACGCCCGTTTCCTTGATCAGTCGCCGTTCCTTCGCATCTAAATCGCGAATGCCCACCAGCGACACGTTGCGCGGCTCGACCATCGGCTTCGGGCCCGCCAATTCCGTCAATTCCTTCGGCCCATGCCCCATCACCGACGCCAGCGGCATCCCGTGCACGTTTCCCGAAGGCGAACTCTCCGGCGTGTTCATGTCGCCGTGCGCATCGAGCCAAATCAAGCCCACGCCCTTCGATTTCTTTTTGTAATGCATCGCTACGCCCGCCACGGTGCCCACGGCAATGGAATGATCTCCGCCGAGCACCAGCGGCACCTCATCCTCATCGAGCGCCTTCTTCACAATATCGGCAAGGCCTCTGCACGTTTCAGCGATTTCATCGAGATATTTCGCGTTCCTCTCGCCAAACGGCTGCGCTTCGGGCTGCTTCACTGGAATATTGCCGACATCCTCGACGTGCCTCCCAAGATGCTTCAGCCGCGTCTGTAATCCGGCCACGCGCAAAGCAGACGGACCCATATCCACGCCTCGGCGCGAGGCCCCAAGGTCCATCGGCACACCGATTATGCGTATCTTTTCAGCCATGCAAGACTTCAGAACGCCTTTGTAGGGGCGGGCCTTCAGTCCCGCCCGCAGTTCGGCCATCTCAGGCCATCAAGTCAGAACGATCTCACAAAGGTTGTGCCAAGGAGCGCTGTCAAGGATAAACGCGATACAGCATGCGCGGAAAGGGAATTACCTCGCGGATGTGCTCCGTGCCGCAAATCCACGCCACCGTGCGCTCCAACCCGAGGCCGAATCCCGCGTGCGGCACGCTGCCATAGCGCCGCAGGTCGAGATACCATTGAAAAGATTCCGCGGGCAGATTGTTTTGCTTCAGTCTCTCGACCAGCGTCTCGTAGCTCGACAAGCGTTCGCCTCCGCCGATAATTTCGCCGTATCCTTCCGGCGCAATCATGTCGAAATTCAGCGCCAAATCCGGCCGCGTCGGATCGGCAGCCATGTAGAACGCTTTCATCGCCGAAGGATAACGATGAATCATCACCGGCCTCTCAAACGATTTCGAAATGATCGTTTCCTCGTCGCCGCCAAAATCATCGCCGAACTTCGCCGGATTCCCGGCCTTCTGCAAAGTTTGAATCGCTTCCTCGTAGGTAATCCGCGGAAATGGCGGCGCCACTTTCTCGAGCGCCTTCACGTCCCGCTTCAAAGCTTCCAAATCCGCCCCGCGATTCTTCACCGCGCCTTGCACGATTGTGGCGACCAATCCCTCGCCCAACGCCATCATGTCGTCCAGATGCGCGTAAGCCGCCTCCGGCTCGAGCATCCAGAATTCCGTCAAATGCCGCCGCGTTTTCGATTTCTCCGCGCGAAATGTCGGCCCGAAGCAATAAACTTTCCCGAGCGCCGCCGCCGTAGCCTCCACGTAAAGCTGCCCCGATTGCGTTAGATAAGCCTTCTGATCGTCGATGTAATCGACTTCGAATAGCGTCGTTGTCCCTTCGCAAGCCGCCGGTGTAAAAATCGGCGCGTCCGTCAACGTATAACCCTGCGCGTCCATGTAATTCCGCGCCGCTCGAATCGCCTCCGCCCGAATCCGCAGAATCGCCGCTTGCCGAGGTGTGCGAATCCACAAATGCCGCTTATCCAAGAGAAAATCGACGCCGTGCTCTTTCAACTGAATCGGATAAGGATCGCTCTCCGGCACGCGCTGCACCACGTGAATCCCGGTAATGTGCAGCTCGAATCCGCCCGGCGCGCGCGGCTCAGCCTGAATCGTCCCCGTAACTTCGACGCTAGATTCCTGCGTCAATCCCTTAAGCGCCTCAAACGCCGCCGGCTGCTCCTTCAGTGACACCACTCCCTGAATCACGCCCGTCCCATCGCGGAAAATCGGAAACAGCAATTTCCCAGCCTCGCGCATGTTGTAAAGCCACCCCTGCAGCTTCACCGCGCGCCCCGCAAATTGTCCCGCCTTGTCGATCGTGGTAACCGGCAAGGCAGCCTGCGCCTCTTGTGTCATCGCCTAGTCCTATTCAAGTTGTGTTGCAAACTGTCTCCGAGCCGCCTCTTCGGCCGTAGGGGCGGGGCTTGCTCCGCCCGCCGAATACAAATCCCACCGAACCGTTCGCCACGAACGCCGCGCAAATCGCCGTCGCGTTCCCCGTACGATGCCTCGGTGACTCTACCTCTGCGCCGCCCTCGCCCTCTTCGACTCCAACTCATTCTCCATCCGGTCAAACGCCGCCCGCGCCCGCCCCAACACATCCGCCTGCGTCGCATGCTTCTTCAATTCCATCACAATCGGCAAAGCCACCGGCGCCTCCGCGATCATCTGCAGCGCCGCATCCCAATCAATTGTCCCCTCAAACGGCATCAAATGCTCATCCTCATCGCCGTGATTATCGTGAACGTGCGTGGTAACCAATCGCTCGCGCATCGTCTCAAATGCCGCCGCAATTCCCCCCTCAATATGCGCGTGCCCCACGTCCAGGCAAAACCGCAAATCATTCAAATGCGTTTCCTTGATGAAGTTCACCAGCGTCAATGGCGCCCCAATTTCGTGCGTCGTATTCTCGAGCGCAATGGTCACCCCGCGCTGCTTCGCAAAAATCGCCAGATGCTCGAGCGAATTAAAAGCAGCATCTATAAATCGCGGATCCGCCGATTGCCGGCTGCTCCCCAAATGCTGCACCAGATACTTGAAAGGAATCCGCTCCGCCACGTCGATCGCCCGCTTCACTTCATCCACAGCATCGAGACGCCGCACCCGCTCGCCATCTGAAATCGAAATCGGCAAACCGCCCTCATGCCGCCCGCCGGTATCCCGCTGCGTAGGCGAGTGCATCGAGTGCAATTCCATCCCGCGCTCCTCAAGCCATCCAGCCAAATCCCGCACCGCCTCAGAAGAGGCATAATCAAAATGCGCCCCGCTGCAAAACACCTCAACCTTGGAAATCCCAGCCTCACGAATAGCCCCAAGCACCACAGAAGAGAGCGGCTGCGCAACATACCGATAGGTAGAAAAAACGCGTTCCATAGTCTCGTCGTAGGGGAGGGACTTCAGCCCTCCCGCAGTTTGGCCCCGCTAAGTCGCAGGTACGCAGCGGTAGCAGTCCGCTAAAGCAGCCGCTCAAACCCGATTCCAATCAGTCCATGGTCAATGGAAACCGAGGCAACGTCAATAGCGGCAAACCGCAAGAGATAAGAGGGCGAGAGGAAATGGCGTCATTCCTCGTCCGCCTAGACGGACGAGAAATCCCTCTTCGTTTGCTCCGTCCCTGTGCCCACCCGTCAGCCCAACAATTCCGCCCGCGTTTTCCCCAACAATTCCAATTTCGCAAAAGCCTGCTTCTGCGAAAGAATCGCCAACCCGCACGAAGTACTCAAATGCGCCCGCCCACCCTCAATCTTCGGCAAGATCCGCTCGACCACCCTAGCCAACTCCGCCGGATTCTCCAGATCAGCCTTCGACCCATTCACCAATCCCAACACCAAAGGCTTAGGCGATCCCGCCTCCGCAACACGTCCTGCCAATCCCGGGCTCGAAGCAAAATCCAGCCCAATCGCGTCCACCGGCATCTCCAGCAATTCATCATAGAACGGCGTGCAATCCCGGAAATAAACGCTCAGCACCAGCTCCACGTGCCGCCCAGCCGTCCGCGCAGCATCGCGATGCTCCACCAGCACATCAATCAAATCCTGCAGCAAACTCCAATCCCGCGGCGAGTCCAGAATCGCCGGCTCATCAATCTGAATCAATTCCGCGCCAGCCGCGGCCAACGCCTCGATCTCCTGGCCAATCGCCGTCGCATAAGCATTCGCCCGCGCATCAATCGTCTGCTCCGCCGCGTCCATCGTCTCCTCAACCGCCGTAAATCGCGCCAGCGTGTAAGGCCCGGTCAATACCGCCTTGACGAAAAGCCGTCCCGCTTTTCCAGCGGGCGTCGCCAAAGTTCCCAGCGCATTGCGCATAAAAAGATATTCATCCACCACCAACGGAACCCTTCGCTCCGGCAGCTTCTGCAGCACCGGCTGCCAAATCTGCGTCCCCGAACGCAGATAATCCACCATCTCGCCGGCCTGCACGCCTTCCATCTTCCCCACGAGATGCGACACCGGATCGAGCCAGCGAATCTGCCCGTCGGTAAACACATCCAACCCCGCGCGGATCTGGTCGCTCACCGCAAGCCGCGTCACTTCATCCTGCGCATCCACCACGTCGGCGATTGACCTCTCGCCGCGCTCCGCCGCCGCAATTGTCTCTTCCAGGAATTTCAGGGGAGGGGAATCTCCCGAGCGCGCGTAACTCCCGGCGCTCGCGAGCAGAAGCTGTGAAGAAAACGTTGTGCCGTTCGGCATCCCGATTTAAGCGGCTTCGGAAAGAAACTCCACTCGGAATGCGGGAGGAACCAAACCGACTTCAGCGCCGCGCCCCAACAATTCATGCACTGCGCGCCGGCCTTCCTCGCCGTAATCGAGCGTCCAGCGATTCACGTACATGCCCACGAATCGGTCCGCCATTACCGGATCCATGTCGCGCGCAAATTGCAGCGCGTAATCGAGCGCCGCCTCGCGATGCTCGAGCGCATACGCCACGCTCTCGCGAATCACGCGTTCCACTTGCCGACCAAGCGATGCATTCAAGCTCCGCCGGATCGCATTCGCGCCTAGCGGCAGCGGCAACCCTGTCTCTTCATGCCACCATTGTCCCAAATCAACCACGCGGCTCAGCCCCAGCTCCGAATAAAGGAGTTGCCCCTCGTGAATGATCAGCCCCGCCTCGACTTCGCGCGCCGCCACCGCGTCCAAAATCTTGTCAAACGGCATCGTGACGGTCTCAACGCCCGGCTCAAAAAGCTTCAGCGCCAAATAACTCGTCGTCCGCTCGCCCGGAACAGCGACTCGACGCCCCTTTAGGTCATCTTTCTTGAACGGATGCGCCGCAACCACCAGCGGACCATAGCCCTCGCCGAAGCTGGCCCCGCAATCCAGCAGCACATACTTGTCCGCAATGAAGGAGTAGCCGTAGAAACTCACAGCCGTGATGTCGTAGATCTCTTTTTCGGCCGCCCGATTCAGCGATTCGATGTCGCAAAGCGTGTGATTGAATTTTACGCCCGGCAGACGCACCTTTCCCGTCGCAAGCGCGTAAAACATGAAGGCATCATCGCTGTCCGGGGAGTGCGCGAGCTGTAGTTCCGCCGTCTGAATCGCCGCTGGCTGAGTAGACATGGCTGATTCGCTCCTGCTGTCTGGGAACAACACGCCGCCGCGTCAGGCGCAGGGAGATTCTCGACGCGATTGCCGCTACGTCAGTTGTTGGAACCGGCGGAGACTCAGCCGGGAAATAGCGTCGAGACCCGCGAAAAGAATATCACATGTCCAGAGGCCCAGCCAAACGCGCTGTGGAAAACTCCCGCGACAACCGCGTAACTCGCTGAGCCAAAATTATTTCCAGCAACATTAAAATCGAAAAAATCTTACGTGCAACCCACTTAACCCACACCTACATAGTGACAATTCGTGTCACTTTCAAGAAATCCTCGTAGGGGAGGGTCTTCAGCCCTCCCGCCTTTCGGCCCCGGTGTTTGGAACCGACGAAGTGCGGTGTCGAAAAACCAAAATTCAACCGATTCACTTCCCACTCCCGCTCTTCCGCACCCAATCCGCGATGTCCCCCACGGTATCCGCCGACACATGCCCAGCCTTATCATATTCCGTCGGCACCGATTTCCCTTCGCCCGTCTGAAACAGATGATTCAAGTCGGGATATAACTTGAAAGTCGCGTTGGCATGCCCGCCGAGCGCCTTTTTCCAGTCGTCAAAGTCCTCGGTCGTTACCTGGTAGTCGCGCCCGCCCTGCAAAACGAGGATTCGAATCTTCAGTTTCGCCGCAGTCCCAGTCGGATCGTACCCGCGGAGGTCGAGAAAGTAGGTAGCCGGAATTTTGGCGCCCATCAAATCAACCGTGTCAGTCTTTTTCAGGTCGGGGCTCTCGATCGATGCCGCCGATTTCTCCGCGGCGGCCATTTGCTTTTGCGCCTGATCCGCCGGTACTCCCGGAAAACTCGTGAGGTAGCGAATCTGATCGATGACCAGCTTTTCGATCGGCCGTGCCGAGCCTGCCAGCAGAACGATTCCCGCAATCTGCGCATCGCCGTCCGCGATGCGCGGCGCGACGTAGCCTCCCTCGCTGTGCCCCAGCAAGAAAATCTGCTTGGCATCAATCTTCGGTTGCCTTGCCGCCAGCTCGACCGCCGCCCGCGCGTCGTTCACGATCTCATCGTCCACCGTGAACGCCGCAAAATCGTCCGCGGATTTCGCGCCATACCGCGCCGTGCGCTTCATGTAGCGCAGCACCGCCACCCCGCGGCTCGCCAATCCCAACGCCAAATCTTTAAACGGCTTGTTCGGTCCGATCGTTTCATCTTCGTCGTGCGGTCCCGATCCCTGCACCAGCACGACCAGCGGAAACGGTCCATCTCCCACCGGTGTCGTCAGCGTTCCCGGCAGTTCCCAGTGCTGGAATTTTACGGTCACGGGATCTTCGTGGAATGTATCCGGCTTCGCGTAAGCCGGCGCGCTCCAGGGAGCTGTGTCTTTGTGCGGCCGGAAGTGGATGCCGGCCAGCTTTCCCTCGGCGTCGAAGCTCATCGTCGCGTCGAGCGTCGCACGTTCAAAAGCGCAGACCAAAGTCACGAGCTGCGAGGTTTGAATCGGCTGCGAATTGGCGGAGGTCACGCTTTTGAAGCCGCCGGTCTGCCCGAGCAGTTGCTTCCAACTGTCGGCAAGCTTTCCCGCACCCAGCGCCGCTTTCAGCCCGTCGCTGTATTGCGCTTCGACCTTCTCGAACTCGCCCGCCACCAGTTCATCCAGCACCGCGCGACCCTTCGCAACGGCATCCGGCGCGGGCTGATCTTTCGTCGCCGGCGCAAGCTGGCCGCGTGCAATCGGCGCCAAGCTTAAGCAGCACGCCAGAATCCCGATCGCCATCGCACTCGAGAGTATTTTCATTACGCCTCTTTCCAACGACACCGCCATCCATCTTACCGCATCCTCCGAGGGTGCATAGCGCCGCCGCGATGCCGAAGAATTGAAGTAGGGGAGCGGATTCACCACGCCTCCAGTCTGGCGTTGGGCTTGGATGTGCGCGAGAAAACCAAAACCCACGGCCAAACCGTGCCGATAGTGAACCCCGGCCCGTACTTCTTTCCGCCGCGCGCGACCAAGTCGCAGCGCACTGGGGAGGGTGCAGAGTTTTTTACATATTTCCTGAGGGGCGAGTTTGTATCGATTAGAAATGGCCTCCGAGGTTTGTTTTCTGTGAGTTGCGGCGGATTCTAATTTTGGAATTGTATCGATTAGAGTTTGACACCGCTTCGAACTTCTAACGTCAAACCTCCAACCTCCGTTCTGACAATAGCTCTTCGTCTTGGCTTTTGGGCCAAGCATTTCAAACCTCCCAGTTTGCCTACGTTTTGGCGCGGCTTGCGACCGGCTCAGAAAAGCCAGCCCACGCGCCGGGACTTCGGCGAACGCTAGGAATATTGTTCGCTGAAGAAATGCGCAAGTCAATAGAACGAGCAGTGGGTAGTGACTCAATGA